>NZ_CP071662.1:0-5566958 GCF_051132115.1 Pseudomonas sp. R1-6
TTGGCGGTATCAAGCTCAAGGTGGGCCAGCCGGATCAGGCGCTGGACCTGCACCGTGTCAGCACCATCCGCAAGCACCTGGGTGATGCGTTCCCGCTGATGGTCGATGCCAACCAGCAGTGGGACCGGCCCACCGCGCAACGGATGTGCCGCCAGTTGGAACAATACAACCTGGTGTGGATCGAGGAACCGCTCGATTGCTATGACGCCGAAGGTCATGCCGCCCTGGCCCAGCAATTCGACACGCCGATCGCCACTGGCGAGATGCTGACCAGCGTGGCCGAGCACTGGGAATTCATAAAACTGCGCGCCGCCGATTACCTCATGCCCGATGCGCCGCGTGTCGGCGGCATCACGCCTTATCTGAAAGTCCAGGCAGCGGCTGAACAAGCGGGGCTGATGATCGCGCCACATTTTGCGATGGAGCTGCATATCCATCTGGCCGCCACCTACAGTCGCGAGCCTTGGGTCGAACATTTCGAATGGCTGGAGCCGTTATTCAACGAACGCATGGAAACCCGCGACGGAAGAATGCTGGTGCCGACCCGGCCTGGCCTTGGGCTGTCGTTGAGCGAACGTGTGGCGGGATGGACGGCGGACCAGGTTGAGTTCGGGCGGCGTCCATGATCAGTTCGATGAGGAGCGCGGCATGGCGTTGAGTCCTGATTTTATCCACAGCATCGAGCAGGTGGTGGGTGCCGCAGGCGTGGTACGGGATCCGGCGCTCATGGCCAGCTACCTGACAGACTGGCGCAACGCCTATCAAGGCCAGGCCGCGTTGGTGGTCAGGCCCGCCACCACCGAGGAAGTGGCGGCAGTGGTGCGGCTTTGCCATGACGCGAGGGTGGCGGTGGTGCCCCAGGGCGGCAATACCGGCTTATGCGGTGGCTCGATTCCGGATGCTTCCGGCACCGAGCTGGTGTTGTCCCTGACCCGGATGAAACGCATCCGCGACATCGACCTGGCCAATGAAACCGTCACGGTCGAGGCGGGGGTCATCCTGCGGCAATTGCAGGAAGCCGCCAGTGAGGCCGGGCGCCTGTTCCCATTGTCGCTGGGGGCGGAGGGCAGTTGTACGGTGGGCGGCAATCTGGCGACCAACGCGGGCGGTACAGCGGTGCTGCGCTACGGCAACATGCGCGAACTGACGCTGGGCCTGGAGGTGGTATTGCCGGACGGGCGAATCTGGAACGGCTTGCGTGGCTTGCGCAAGGACAACACCGGCTACGATCTCAAACATTGGTTCATTGGCTCGGAGGGTACGCTGGGCATCATCACGGCGGCGGTACTCAAGTTGTTCCCGGCCACCCACAGCAAGGCCACCGCCTGGGTCGCACTGCCCTCGCCGCAGGCGGCGGTGGACTTGATCGGCCATGTCCGTGGCCTCTGCGCCGACCGTTTGACAGGCTTCGAGATGATGTCGCGCCAGAGCGTGGAGTTCGTCCTGGAACATGTTGCCGGCTGCAGCGATCCCTTGGCGGAGCCACACCCGTGGTATGCGTTGATCGAACTGCGCGACACGGTGCCCGATGCGCCGCTGGCCCAATTGCTTGAAACCGGGCTCGGCCATGCTTTCGAAAAGGCTTGGGTCCTGGATGCAGTCATCGCCAGCAATCATGCCCAGGCCGCTGCGTTGTGGGCCCTGCGCGAGGGTATCTCCGAAGCACAGAATCATGAGGGGCCCAGCCTCAAGCACGATATCAGTGTGCCGGTCAGCCAGATCCCGGCATTCATCGAGCATACCGACCGGGCCTTGCAAGACCAGTTTCCCGGCGTGCGCATTGTGTCCTACGGCCACATGGGCGACGGCAACCTGCACTACAACATCAGCAAACCGCTGGGCCACGCCGATGCCGCGTTCAAGTCGCAGGAGCAGGCGATCATGAACGTCATCTACCGGATGACCAGCTCCTACAACGGCAGCATCAGTGCCGAGCACGGGCTTGGACAAGCCAAGCCCCGGGCCGCGGCCCAGTTCAAGGACCCGCTGGAAATGGAACTGATGCGGACTATCAAGCGCACGCTGGATCCCCTGGGGTTGATGAACCCAGGCAAAGTGTTCGCCGCTGGGCTGGAGTGACCGGGCCCGGCTCTGCTAGCCTGCCGGTTTGACACCGGACATGGAGGGTGGAATGACACAGGCCATCAGCACCAAGGATCGCGTGCGCATCAAGCACGTCGAAGTTCTCTCGGACAATTGGTACATCCTGCGCAAGACGACCTACGACTACCTTGGCCGCGACGGCCAATGGCGTGAATTGGCGCGTGAAACCTATGATCGCGGCAACGGCGCCACCATCCTGCTTTACAGCAAGGCCAAGCAAACGGTGGTGTTGACCCGGCAGTTCCGCTTCCCGGCGTTCGTCAACGGGCACGACGGCTTGCTGATCGAAACCTGCGCCGGCCTGCTGGATAACGATGATCCACAAACCTGCATCCGCAAGGAAACCCAGGAGGAAACCGGGTACATCGTCCAGGACGTGCGCAAGGTGTTCGAGGCATTCATGAGCCCGGGATCGGTGACCGAGCGCGTGCATTTTTTCGTCGGTGAATATTTCGACGAGGACAAGCAGCACGAAGGAGGAGGGCTCGAGGCCGAAGGTGAGGAGATCGAAGTATTGGAAATGCCGCTCGACCAGGCCCTGGGCATGATCGAGACGGGGGAGATCTGTGACGGCAAGACCATCATGCTGTTGCAGTACGCCAAGCTGCATCGGTTGCTCGATTGACGCCGGTTTCAGCAGTTGGCGACCCAGGCAGCCTGTTTGCTGATCTCGCCGCTGCCGAACCTTTCGCGATAGGCGGAGGGAGCCAGGCCTACCGCGTTGCGGAAGGCCGCGCGAAAACTTTCCACTGACCGGTAGCCACAGGCGTGTGCGATGCCGGCGGTGTTCTGGTCCGTGCTTTCCAGCATTTCCCTTGCCCGGTTCAGCCGTTCCTGCTGCAGCCAGACCTTGGGCGACAGGCCGGTTGTCTCAATGAAACGCCGCAAAAACGTGCGCTCGCTCATCGCCACGCGAGCCGCCATGTCGGCCACGCTCAGCGGTTGATCGAGGTTCTCGCGAATCCATTGCAGCACGCGCGTCAGCTCGTTGCGCGGTGACTTGCACACCGGCGCGACGATGAATTGCGATTGCCCGCCGGTTCGTTGTGGCGCCATGACCAGGCGCCGCGCCACCGAATTGGCGATATGCGTGCCGAAATCCCGTGCGATCAGATGCAGACAGGCGTCAATCCCGGCGGCGCTGCCGGCTGAGGTGATCAGTTGCCCCAGATCGACGTAGAGCACGTTGGGGTCGACCTTGATGCTGGGGTATCGCTCGGCCAGTTCCTGGGAGAATTGCCAATGGGTGGTCACGGTCTCGCCGTCGAGCAGCCCCGTGGCGGCGAGTACGAAGACCCCCGAGCAGATCGACAGCAAGCGTGCCCCGCGGGCGTGGGCTCGCCTAAGGGCCTGCAACAACGCCTCTGGAGGCGGCTCGAGACGACTGCGCCAACCGGGCACGATGATGGTCTGTGCGGTTTCAAGCGCTTCCAGGCCGGCATCGACGGAAATCTGCAAGCCCCCCAGCGCGTGCATCGGGCCCTGGTCGACCGCGACGATGCGATGGGTGTACCAAGGGACGTCCAATTCTGGGCGTGGCAGCCCGAATATCTCCAGGGCGATACCGAACTCGAATACGCAAAGGCCCTCATAAACGAGGATTGCCACTGTTCCGGGATGAGCGTGCATTTGGCGTAAATTCACCGATTATTGTCGTCTGCTGCACTGTAGCGGACGATCCCATGCCCCTACAATCGCTGCCAGGCAATCAGGAAAACCAAGACGGCCGCACCCCACAAAGGTGACTGTCGCATTACCGGTACCCCACCCCATCGCGCCGGTAGAGGATTGTCACTTCCAGATTTATTCCTGCTTCTACAGAAGTTCGATAAGTGCGAGCTGCGCGAGTGTGCGCATCTGATTGAGTTCTGTTAACGACGCTGCCAACGGATTTCGGCGGTGTCGAGGAGTTGTCAGTTGTAACCGGATTAACCTGGACGTTGTAAGGGAATGGACTATGTTGCTGATCCAGATTCTGTTTGTGATGTTGTCGGCAAAACTTTTGGGCGCGGTATTCAATCGCTTGGGGCAACCTCAGGTTGTTGGCGAAATGATAGCCGGCTTTGTATTGGGGCCTGTTGTACTCGGTCAGTTGTTTCCCGCCTTCCATCAGCAGTTATTTGACAGCACTGCCATTACCCAACTCAAAGTATTGAGTGAACTGGGCATCTTGTTGTTCATGTTCGTCATTGGTGCCGAGTTTCGCTTCCCGCTCAAGCAAAGCAAGACCGGCTTCAAGGCCATGGCCATCGGCGCTTTCAGCATAGTGATCCCTTTTTCCCTCGGCGCCGCGATAGCCCCTTGGCTGTTCGAGCATTTCGCCACGCCCGGAACCTCTCGGTTGGGTTTTGTCCTGTTCATCGGCACCGTGTTCTCCGTGACCGCTTTTCCAGTTCTGGCGCGGATCCTCAAGGAGCGAGGCATGCTCGGCACGCAAACCGGTGCGATTGCCTTGCTGGCTGCCGCCATGAGCGACGTGGTGGCGTGGATGTTGATAGCAGCCGTCGCCATGGTGAATGGCCAGGACGACAACTGGATGGCCCTGGGTTTGCGAGGCGCCTGTCTGTTGTCGCTGGTGGTCTTTTCGTTCCTGGTGCTCAAGCCGTTGCTGGCGCGCTGGCTCGCCGCTGAAGGAAAACTCGCGCAACCCATGGTGCTGGTGGCGCTGCTGGCCGGAGTGATGATCTACGGCAGCCTGACCCACGCGCTGCAAGTACACGCCGTGTTCGGGGCTTTCCTGTTCGGCCTGTGCCTGCCACGGGACCAGGGCCTGCTGGACATGATCATCGAGCGGCTGGAACACGTGTCGTTGATCATATTGATGCCGTGCTTCTTCGCCCTTGCAGGTTTGAGCACAACCTCCTCGGCCTTCTCGGGCCTTGGCGTCTGGGTGCTGCTGGTGATCCTGGTGGTGGCTGTCACCGGCAAAGTGGCCGGCAGCGCCCTGGGCGCCCGGCTGGTGGGATGCTCCTGGTCCGATTCCCTGACCGTCGGGGCCCTGATGAATACCCGCGGGCTGATGGAGCTGGTAGTGCTCAAGATCGGCCTGGACATGGGGATCATCGGCAGCGAGCTGTTTACCGCCCTGGTGGTGATGACCATCGTCACCACGCTGATGACCGGCCCGCTGATGAATCTGCATAACAAGAAAGTTGCGATCGGCACTCCGTCAATGGCGAGAGTGTCATCCCCCAACGGATTTGTAACACCGACCGATAACAATGGAATGGAGCGATAAATGAGCGAACAAACATCCAGCTTGGTCATTGAAGCCATGGAGCAACAACTGGCCAGGCATTTCCAGGCTATTTTGCAAGATGAAAACCGGATGAAGCAGATTCGTAATGAATTTCGCCGCGACGGTTATTTCAACTTCAAGAACTTTTCCTTTCTGCCAAAAAGAATCCTGGAAAACGTTCACACCGAAGTTCATGCCTTGCTGGATGAATATTCGGTACGTCGCGATGTTACGGTTCCTTCCACCGGTAATACTTACCGCAAGATGTACAACGTCAACCAACCAGAGATCGCCGAGGGCGGGACGTTCATCCCTGCGCTCTACCAATCGGAGTCGCTGCGCAATTTTCTCGGCAACATCGCGGGCGATGACCTGGCGTCCTGCTGGGAGCAAGAGCAATACCTGATCACCAAGCTGAGCCACCCGGGCGATACCCACGGCTGGCATTGGGGCGATTACCCCTACACCATGATCTGGATCATCGAAGCACCCGAGGACCCGGCGATCGGCGGCGTGCTGCAATGCGTGCCACACAGCGAGTGGGACAAGCAGAACCCGCAGATCTGGCAGTACATCCTCAACAACCCGATCAAGTCCTACCACCACCTCAAGGGCGATGTGTATTTCCTCAAGTCCGACACCACGTTGCACCACGTCGTGCCGATCCAACAGGAAACCACTCGGATCATCCTCAACACCTGTTGGGCAAGCGCCCATGACCGGCGAACCGACGTCGCCCACGAAAGCATTGAAGTGATCTGGGACACCAAGGCCCGGAGCACCGAAGAAGCCTGACGGCAACCGGCCGGGCGGATGGGTGTCCGCCCGGTTCATATTTCAAAATCAACGTTGCCCCCGGGGCTCAAGGAAGCAGGCCATGTCCATTACCCAAGAAACATTTCAGTCCGAAACCGCTTACGTCGTGCGCAACGAAGGTGTCGACCTGGAACTTCAATCGTTCATGGATGAGCAGATCGACTACATTCTCAAGCATCGAGCGACCGAACATCCGTTCCTCAATGCCTACGCCCAGCACGGCCTACCGCCGGAGCAAAGCAAGGTGCTGTACCTGGAAACCCTGCATTACTTCAAGTACCTGCCGTTCTACGTGTGTGGCATTTCCACCATCACTCGTGACGAAGCGGTGCTGCGCACGATCGCGTTCAATGCCCGCGACGAACTGGGTGAAACGCACTCCCACTCCGACCTGTATCGCAAGTTCCTGCACGACAAGGGCATCAGCGAAGAGCAGATCGAAGCCTACAAGTGCTTGCCCAGCACCCAGGCCTTGAATGACGGAATTTGCGCGCTCTACAGCAAGCCGCCCCTGCAAAAGGCCCTGGGCGGATTGTTCGCCGACGAGGCGATGTCGGCCTCGATGGTTTCCAAGTACAACGATGGCCTGATCAAGGAAGGCGTCAGCGAGCGTGGACGGTTCTTCTGGACGCTGCATATGGAAGTCGAAGTCGGGCATTCCAACGCTGTGTTCAACGTCATGGAAAAGCACCTGCAAACACCGCAAGAGCGTCGCCTGTTCGCCGAAGGCATTGAACAGTACCTGCACCTGATGGAAGTGTACTGGGATGGTATCGAGCGCAAACTCAACGCCGGAGGACGTCAATGACCGCCAAGAATGAATCCGGACAAGGCGTCGCCTTCGGGCTCGGCGCCACGCTGCTCTGGGGCTCGTACCCGCTCTGGTACAAGCCGCTGGCCGGGCTCGATGCCTATCATCTGCTGTCCTGGCGGGTCGTCTTCGCCGAGTTGTTTCTCCTCGCCCTGGTACTGTTGACCGCCCGGGTAGGAACGTTGCGTTCGACCCTCAAGACGGTGCGTCCGGCAAATGTGCTGACAGTGTCGGCGGTCCTCGGGCTGTGGTGGCTGATGTACATCTACGGGATCATGACTGGGCGCGTGCTGGAGGTGGCTTTCGGCTATTTCCTCAGCCCGATCATGAGCATGGTGGTCTCGCGGGTCATCTTCAAGGAGCGCCTCACGTCATTGCAGACCTGGGCGATATTCCTGGCCGTCACTGGCGTGACGCTGATGGCGTTCGAACTCCTGAACCTGCATTCCTTCCCGTGGATCGCATTGGTCATCGGCTTCTGCTATTCCTTCTATGGCATTTTCAAGAAAAAGGTCCCGGGCGATCCGGTGGTCATCCAGACCTTGGAAATTGCCGTACTGTTGCCGTTCGCGGCGCTGTTCCTGCTGCTGGCCCAAGCCCAGGGAGTAGGGCATCAGTTCCTGCAATCGGGCACCCGCGACGTGTTGCTGATCGCGACGGGCCTGATCACGGTGCTGCCGTTGTGGTGGTACAGTCTGGCGGCCAAGCAGTTGTCGATGATCACGCTGGGCTTCTTGCAGTTTGTCCCGCCAATTTGCAACTTCCTGTTGGCGGCGTTCGTTTATGGTGAACCGGTCTCGTCGTTGAAACTGGCGGCGTTTTCGTTCATCTGGCTGGCGCTTGCATTGTTCACGTTGAATTCCATTCGGGTCCAGCGTGCAGCGGCAGCCGCCAGGTTGTCCGTGCAAATGCGTACGGCATGACATACCCGCCTGCGCCGTCTACAGCGGCGCGGGTTTTTCAGGATAAGGGAATCGAAATGAAGAAAGTCGCCGTGGTGGGTTGCACCGGTGCAGTGGGCATGACCATGCTGCAATTGCTTGAAGAAACCGACTACGAAGTGGTCTGCATGGCCTCTGAGCGTTCGGCCGGCAAGCGCTTGAAGGCTGGCAATACCGAGCACCTGATCGAGCCTTTTTCGGTCGAAGGCTGCGCTTCGTGCGATATCGTCTTCCTGTGCGTTTCCGGATCGTTTGCCTTGGAATATGGCGAGCGCCTGGCTGAAAACTCTTATGTCATCGATAACTCATCGGCTTTTCGTTATCACCCAGACATTCCGCTACTGGTACCGCCGATCAATGGTCAGCGCTACAAGGGCGAAAAGCTGATCGCCAACCCCAACTGTTCCTCGGCCATTGCGCTGATGGTGCTGGGGCCGTTGCACGAAACCTTCGGGCTCGAAAGCGCGATCATTTCCACCTACCAGGCCGCCAGCGGCGCGGGGCAGCCGGCCATGCTCGAGCTGCGGGAAAAGGCCAAGGCGTTCAGCGACTACGGCGACCGGGACGGTAGCGAGAATTTCGCCCATAACCTGGCGTTCAACGTCATCCCTCAAGTCGATTCGTTCGAAGACAACGGCTACACCCGCGAAGAGATGAAAGTGGTCTGGGAGCTGCGCAAGGTCCTGGGCGAACCGGAGCTGGCCATCAGCACCACGGCGGTGCGGGTGCCGACCCTGCGCTCCCATGCCGAGAGCCTGAGCCTGCGCTTCAAGAAACCGGTGCAATCGCTGGCCCAGGTGCGCGAGTTGCTGGCGGCTGCGCCGGGCGTCGAAGTGGTGGACGAACCCCAGCAGGGCGTTTATCCAATGCCCATGACATCGACCTACAAGCATGCGGTCGAGGTTGGCCGGATTCGCTACAACCTGATCTACGGCGAACACGGCTTGGACCTGTTCATCAGCGGCGATCAGTTGCTGCGGGGCGCGGCGTTGAATGCCTTCGAGATCATGCAACTGGTCAGTGACTGATCGAACCAGGCATTGAGTGAACCTGACGCGCAACCGCCCCCCAGCGGCTGCGCGTTTTTGCTTTCAGCTGGACTGCGCCTCGCTGTCGTGCTGCATGTCATCCAGATATTCCGGTTGGTCGGTCTGGTCGGGCAGCTCGGTCACAACGCTGAAGTCGCTGATTTCGATAGCGCCCACGCCATGACCCAGCAAGTGGAAAGAGAACGCCTTGCGCGGTTGCGGGTTGTCGAAATGGATGTCCATCACCAGCGGTTGATCCATGGTAACCGCCACGTCGGTGGGCAAGTCCATCGGCACGTCTTGCTCGAATTCCTTGGCCTTGAGTGAAATGTACGCGGCGTGGTCAGTGTCCACCGCGCGAATGGTCAGGCTGACGCGTGTGCGGGTGCCCTTGGGCATTTCCAGGTATTGGGCGCCGATCAGGTTGTCGGTCCAATCGTTGGAAACCTGGGCGGGCAGCGGGATTTTTTCGTTGCTGCCAAACTGGTAATGCTGGTTCAGGGGCGTCGCCAGCAGCGTTTGGTCCAGGGCGGTGGCCCGCGCGGCAATCAGCCGGGCGCGCTGGCCGCTGTATTGCCTGGCGTAAGTGGCGCGATCGGCGATGAAACCCTCGCTCTTGTAGTCACGGCAACGTTGCAGGAAATCGCATTCGGTGAAGGTGCCCTTGCCATCGTGATAGCGCAGCTTGCCGTTGGTGAACGACATGATTTCCCGGCCCGTCGCGTAGTGCCTGAACATCGAGCGGCCGGACAGGGACGTTGGCACGTCGAAACCGAAGTAATCGAGCACCGAAGCGGTCAGGTCGACATGGCCATGCACCCCTTGCTTGATTGCCGGCAAGGGCTCTGGTGCCAGAGTCAGGTTGAAACCCCAGGACGATGCCAGGCGCACGTCGTCGATGCCATGGGACTCGTCCGAGGTGATGACCACCAGGGTGTTGTCCAGAATTCCCTGGTGTTCAAGGCTCGTCAGGAAGACGTCCAGCGCGTCGTCCAGATAGCCCACGGCCGCCTGCTTGGCGGTGTCGTAGCGCTCCAGATAATCGTCCGGTGCCGAGTAGGGTTGGTGCGTGCCTACCGTCAGCAGGGTGAGCATCCACGGCTTGTCCGCTTGTTGCAGTTGCCCGACGTAATCCAGCGCGCCTTCGAAAAAGGTCTTGTCATCCTTGCCCCAGGGAAACTCCAGGTAAGCCGGTCGAGTGAACCACTCCATGCCCAGGGTCGTATCGAAGCCGATATGCGGCATGATCCGGTCCTTGGCCATGAACCGCAGCCCGGCACCTTGCAGAAAGTGGGTGGAGAATCCGTGCTTGCGCAACTGGGCGGGCAGGCAGGCCTGGTTGCGCTGGGTCTGGTTCAGCATCTCGACGCCCTTGGGCGTGCCGTTGTCGAGTTTGTCGTAATCCCCGCACAGCATCGCGTACAGGCCACGGATGGTCTGGTGGCTGTGCAGCACATAGTCGGGCGTGTTCATCCCGCGCTCCGACCAGGCGCTGAGGCGCGGCATCAGATTCGCGTGATAGCTGCTTTGCAAAGCCTGGCGGTTGGTTTCCAGATAGGCACCCGGAATGCCTTCCAGGGCGATGATCAGCACATTGCGCGCGCGGCCCGGGGCGGCAAGCAGCTTTTGCCCCTCCAGGTCCAGCCGGGTCAGCCCTTCCATGGGGGGAAGCGGTTCCGGCGTGTTGCCCGCCAGCCACTGCTCCAGATGTTCTTGCCCGGCGGCGACGCTGGCGGTCATGAGCTGGTGGGGCAGGTTGAACAGGTTCCACTGGTCCGCCTCGCTGGGGCGCCAGCTTTGAACGCCGGCATGGGCCAGCAACAGCATTGTCGGCATGGCCCAGGCGTGGCGCGGCAAGGGCGGGGCCTGGCGGCTTCGATTGGCCCACTGGACGGCCAGGCAAAGCACCAGGGCTGTCAACATGACTGCCGCGAGCCAGGGATGCGCGAAGCCGCCGCTGCTGGAGTTCTCGACGAATTGTGGGTCGGTCAGGTAGTGGATGTCCGCAGGCGTTGGCATCCGCCCGACCGCGTTGACCAGCTCGATACTGGTGAGCGTCAATACACACCATGCCAGCAACACGGGCAAGGCCAGCCACCAGGGACGCCGATAGAGCAGGGCGACCAGCAGGGTGCCAATGGCGATATCCGAGAGATAGCCCAGCGGGTCGGACCAGCCCAATGCGACGCGCAGCCCCATGGGGACCAGGAGGACGCATCCCGCCAAGGCGATGAGGCGCGCGAGGGGATGAGTCAGGGGTCGGTGGACAATATTCACGGGAAACGGCCTTCGGGTCTAACCAATCACACACACACCTTGTGGGAGCGGCTCGCTCCCACAAGATTTCATCTAATGGTCATGAGTTTTTCATAACAGTGTGCTGGATGGTATCAAGCCCAGTAGCCATTGTTGGCCTATGGCCTCGCGGCTGGCTACGGTTCGCTTGCCAAGCCCCCTACAATGGCGTCCGGCGCGGCTTTTCGGCGTGTACAAAACTTGTATCAGGATTTCTCATCGGAGGATGGATGGACAGGTTCCAGGAAATGCAGGTGTTTGTCGCCGTGGCCCAGGAGTCGGGATTCTCATCGGCTGCGCGACGCCTGGGTTTGTCGGCGGCCAGCGTGACGCGCGCAGTGGCTGCGTTGGAGCAACGCATCGGTACGCCGTTGTTGGTACGGACTACACGCAACGTCTACCTGAGTGAAGCCGGCCAGCGCTTTCTCGATGACAGCCGGCGGATCCTGGGCGACCTGCAGGAAGCCGAGGATTCCGCCGCGGGCAGTCACGCCCAACCCCGCGGGCAATTGACCATCACGGCACCCGTGCTGTTCGGACAGCTGTTTGTCACGCCATTGCTGGTGGATTATCTGGGTCGCTTCTCCGAGGTCTGCGTCAACGCCTTGCTGCTCGATCGCACCGTCAGCATGGTGGAGGAGGGCATAGACGTGGCCGTGCGCATCGGCGAGCTGCCCGACAGCAGCCTGCACGCCGTACGTGTCGGTGAGGTGCGGCGGGTGGTGTGTGGCTCCCCGGATTTCTTTGCCCGCCACGACCGTCCGCGGCACCCTCAAGACCTCGAGCGGATGCCGGTGGTGTCTTCATCGGCGATCGGCCAGATCAAGAACTGGACCTTTGTCGAGGCCGGCCAGCCTTTGTCCGTCCGGCCCGCGCCGCGGCTGGTGGTGACGGCCAATCAGGCCGCCATCACTGCGGCGTGCCAAGGCTTGGGGATGACGCGGGTGCTGTCTTACCAAGTGGCCGGCAACCTGGCTGCCGGTGAACTGGAAATCGTCTTGGAGGAATTCGAGCTGCCGCCCCTGCCGATCCACGTGGTTTATCAGGGCGGGCGCAATGCGTCGGCGCGGGTGCGCAGCTTTGTCGACTTCATGGTCGGCGCGTTGCGAGAACACCCGGCCTTGAAAGGCTGACGCATTGTTTCGCCAGCAGAAATAATGGATTGCGTTTGCAGGTGATTCCACAGCGTCGGGCTTGGGCAGAAGATGGTGCCATCGACGCCGTTCTGCTGATGGCGTCATCTCTGAGCGGAGTCGACCATGAACCCTATCAAGCTCTATCACTTTCCACTCTCGGGCCACGCCCACCGTGTGCAGCTGATGCTCTCGTTACTCGATCTGCCTGTGGAGATCAGCTTTGTCGACCTGGCCAAGGGCGCGCACAAACAAGCGGATTTCCTTGCGATCAACCCGTTTGGCCAGGTGCCGGCCATTGATGACAACGGCGTGGTACTGGCTGACTCCAACGCGATCCTGGTGTACCTGGCAAACAAGTACGGCCAGGGCCGTTGGCTGCCAACGGACCCGGTCGGCGCCGCTCGCGTCCAGCGCTGGTTGTCGGTAGCCGCCGGGCCACTGCATGCCGGACCGGCCACGGCGCGGCTGATCACGGTGTTCGGTGCCTCTCATAATGCCGAAGAGGTGATCGCCCGTGCCCACAGCCTGCTCAAAGTCATCGACCAAGCCCTGGCCAACAGCGCCTATCTGGTCGGCGACGCCCCGACCATTGCCGACATCGCCAGTTACAGCTACATCGCCCACGCGCCGGAGGGTAATGTTTCGTTGCAAGACTATCCCCATGTGCGCGCATGGCTGGCACGGATCGAAGCCCTGCCTGGCTTCGTCGGGATGCCGCGTACGGCTGCGGGGTTGCAGACAGAAGTCTGAGCGCCGGCCGGTTATGGCGGGGGCAATGCCTCCGCCAGCGGTTTCTGAAGAAACCTAGAAGGGTTAATCTGCCAACCTTTCTCGGTTGGCTGCGTTTCATGACTTTTATCCACAGGCTGGCGCTGGTCTTCGCCGCGTTGTTCCTGAGCGGCTGTGACCAGCCCGCGCCTGCCGTCCTTGATCAACAGCTCTATGTCTGGCAACGCCAGTGGACGCCGGCCCACGAAGGCGCGCTGCGCCAAAGCCACGGCGATTTTTCCAGCTTGCGGGTGTTGGCGTTGCAGGCGTTTCCGGGAGCCGGCTGGAGCCGTGCGCGCATTGACCCCGCATTGCTCAAGGCTGACGGCCGACCGCTGGTTGCGGTGATCCGTCTGGACGGCCAGCTCAGATCTCTGGACCAGGACGATGTGATCGCACAGATCCAACAGTTGCTGGCCCAGTGGCGGGCCCAGGGCCTGGTGCCGATGGGTGTGGAAATCGATCACGATGCGGGCACTGCACGGCTACCGGCGTACCGGACCTTTCTCACCCGGTTGCGACAAACCTTACCCACCACGCTACAGCTCAGCATCACGGCGCTGCCGGCCTGGCTCGATAGCCCCGAGTTGCCTGAATTGTTGGCGACCGTGGACAGTAGCGTCTTGCAGGTCCATGCGGTCAGCGATCCCCGACAAGGTCTGTTCGATGCGCAACAGGCCAGGCGTTGGGCCGAACGCTGGGGCGAGATCACCGCGCGGCCGTTCTATTTGGCCTTGCCGGCGTATGGTGTCGCGCTGCTGACCCAGGAAAACGGTGCGCCCGTGGTGGAAAGCGAAGTGCCTATCGACCGGGGCGGCGAACGCCGGGAATTGCGGGCCGATCCGCAACAGGTCGCCGACCTGACGGCAAAGCTGCGCGCCGAACCGCCTGGGCACCTGGCCGGAATCGTCTGGTTTCGGTTACCGCTGGCGGGAGATCGACGGGCATGGAGCCTGGCCACCCTTGGCGCGGTGGCCCGTGGCGACAGGCTCCACAGTCGTATGGCGGTGCGCATTGACGAGCAGGACGGCCTCTACGATATCTGGCTGGTGAACCAGGGCAATCTCGACAGCCCTTGGCCCCAGCGGCTGACGCTGGCGGTGGGCGCATGTGACGGGGTCGATGCCCTGTCAGGTTATGCATTGCAACAAACCCCCGGAGTGCTTACCTTCACGCGCATTCAGGAAGGTCGCCTGGCTGCCGGTGCCCAACGGGCGATCGGCTGGGCGCGCTGCACAAAAATTGACCAAGGAGGTTTCAATGTCTACCCGTAAGTGGCCTCGTCGCCTGCTGTGCCTGAGCCTCAGCCTGCCCATGGGCCAGGCGCTGGCCTGTGGACCGGAGTTCCCCATGCGCCTGCTGGATAACCGGGCCCAATCCTTGGCGGAGTTGCCCGAAGGCAGCTTTCGTTTCGAGGTCAGCCGTCTCGGTCAGGCCATTGCGGGGCTGAAGCCAACCACGGATGCGACGCGCAACCCCGACTACAATTATGACGATGTGGCCTCCTACGTTGAACAACGCAACAAAGCCGAACAGCTCGGCCTGACGCCACCGCAACAAGCGGTGGTAGAGCGGCTGCGAGCAGTAGGCGATGTTGAGCAGGTCGCCAGCGAAGCGGCGAACCTGCCCGCCGAGCTGCGCTTGTACGCGGTGGGCGCGGCGGCTTTCAACGCGGGCGATCACCAGCGCGCCGCCGAATCATTCCAACAATTGCTGGCGCTGCCCGCCGACGAGCGCCGCCTGCGCAGCACCTGGGCAGCCTATTCCCTGGGCCGCGCGTTGTTCGCCATGAGCACCGAGGCCGGTCGCGGCGACCCCACTATTTTGCGGGATCAGGCGCGCCAAGCCTTTCGCCAGGCCCGGGAGTTGAGCGTCGCCGGTTTCAGCGACCCGTTGGAACTGGGCGTCGCCAGTCTCGGTGAGGAGGCCAGGGTGGCCTATACCGCCGATGACTGGGACAGTGCCATCGGGCTGTACGCGACCCAGAACCTGCAGGGTTCTCCGGTCGGCTACAGCTCGTTGTTGCAGTTGGCGAGTAGCCTGAAGCTCGAATCCGACGAGCGCCTGAGGGAATTGCTCAAGACCAAAGGCGTCCAGCGCCTGGCGACGGCGTATTTGCTCAGCCGCGTCGGCTGGTGGGACGGCGAAGAGCCATCCGGCGAGAAACAACTCGTCAAGTTGCTGCAGGCCAGCGCCCGGGGCAACCTGGACGATGCGGATCGCCTGGCTGCGGTGAGTTACCAACACGGCGACTACGCCGGCGCCAAGGCTTTCGTGGATAAAGCCGCCGACACTGGGCTGGCCTGGTGGGTGCGCGCCAAACTCGCCCTGCGCGACGGAGATAAGGTTGCTGCGGCGGCGGCTTATGCCAAGGCCGCCCAGGCATTTCCGAAGGAGGAATCCTGGGGCGATCGACGCACGCCGGACTGGGATTACGAGACGGTCCAGCCCAAGTGCCGGGTCGAAGGTGAAAGCGCGATCCTAGCGTTGCAGCGTGGTGATTACCTGCAAGCGTTCGATCAGCTTTATCGCGGCGGCAACAATTATTGGTACGACGCCGCGACGGTCGCCGAGCGCGTGCTGACGGTCGATGAACTCAAGCAATACGTAGACGCCCAGGTTACGGCTCCGCCGCCATTGAGCCAGGAAGAGCGGGACAATTATGTACAACTGTCGGTGCCGGCGAAACTGCGTAACCTGCTGGGTCGTCGTCTGCTGCGCGAGGGGCGCTACGACGAAGCACCGGCGTATTTCGACAGCGTTCAGCTGCAGGTAAGTGCCGAATATTACGGGCAAATGCGCAAGGATGCCGAGTCCAAATGGTGGCCGACCGGACGCGCCAAGGCGTATTTCCTTGCGTCCACGGTAGCGCGCGACATGGGCATGCAGCTGCTCGCTTATGAGATGGCGCCGGATTACGCCAGTCTGGAAGGCAACTACAGTTTTGAACCAGTGGAACTGAAGGTTGGCCCCTTATTGTCTGAAGGCGAGGTGCAAAGGCAACAGGCCAGCGCAGCCGAACCGGACCAGCGATATCATTATCGGTTTGTCGCCACTGCATTGGCGAGTCGGGCGGCGGACAATCTACCCCATACCAGCCAGGCGTTCGCAGCGGTGCTGTGTTATGCATGGAGATACAATTCAAGCCCTGAAGAGCAGGGAGCGTTGTACCGGCGGTATATAGAGGAAGGGCCTTACGTGGAATGGGGATGGCATTTTGGGGAGTTATGTCCATTTCCGGACTTTGACAAGGCTGACAAGCGCTATGTCACGCAGGCGCTGAGTCCGATTCGCTCGGCGTTGCGGCCCTATAAAATCTGGGTGCAGGTGGGCAGCGTAGTGCTGGTTGTAGCCGTTGGGCTGGCATTGATCAGCCGTCGCCAGCGCAAGGCACGGTTGGCGGCGCGCTGATTGTGGAGGCGAGCCTGTTTGCGATGAGGCCGAGTCAGTAGGTGTGGATGAGACTGACCTGACGCCATCGCGAGCAAGCTCGCTCCAACAGGAATGCGGTGCTACATCTGCGTCGCCATTCCTTCCACATCCATCGCCGCCTGGCGCAATGCCTCCGAGCGGGTCGGGTGAGGGTGGCAGATCAGGGCGATGTCTTCGGCCGAGGCGCCGAACTCCATCGCTACGCAGTATTCGCCAATCATTTCGCTGACGCTTGGGCCAACCAGATGCACGCCGAGGATCTCGTCGGTGTGCTCATCGGCCAACACTTTGGCGAACCCTTCGGTTTCGTGATTGATCTTCGCCCGGCTGTTGGCCGTAAAAGGGAATTTCCCGACTTTGTAGGCGCGGCCCGCAGCCTTGAGCTGTTCCTCGGTCTTGCCGACGCTGGCCAGTTCCGGCCGGGTATAGATCACGTTGGGGATCAGGTCGTAATTGACCTCGCCGGCCTTGCCGGCAATCTGCTCGATGCAGGCCATGGCCTCGTCTTCGGCCTTGTGGGCGAGCATCGGCCCGGACGTGACATCGCCGATCACCCAGACACCGGGCGCCTCAGTGCGGTGGCGCTTGTTGGCGAGCAGGCCACGCGGGTCGGTCGTCAACCCGACATTTTCCAGCCCCAGCCCTTGTGTGTAAGGCCGGCGGCCAATGGCGACCAGCACGTAATCGGCGTCCAACGTCTGCGCGTTGCCGCCTGCTGCGGATTCGACCTGTAACTGCACGCCGTTGGCCGAGGACACGGCGCCAGTGACCTTGGCCCCCAGCTTGAATTGAATGCCCTGTTTCGCCAGGGCTCTCTGCAAGGTCTTGCCGGTGTCCGCATCCACACCCGGGCAGATGCGATCGAGGTATTCCACCACGGTCACTTCAGCGCCCAGGCGTCGCCAGACTGAGCCCAGTTCCAGACCAATGACCCCCGCGCCGATGACCACCAGGTGACGGGGCACTTCGCCGAGGGACAATGCGCCAGTAGAATCGAGGATGCGCCGGTTATCGACCTCTACTCCGGGCAGTGGCGTCGGCTCGGAGCCGGTGGCGATAACGATGTCCTTGGCGCCGAGTTCAACCTTGCCGCCATCGCCGCCGGTGACGCTCACCTTGCCGGGCCCATCGATATGGCCCCAACCCTTGATCCAATCGACCTTGTTTTTGCGAAACAGAAACTCGATGCCCTTGGTCAGGCCCGCCACGCTTTCGTCCTTTTGCTTCATCATCTGCGCGAGGTCGAGGGTAGGGCTGACGTTGATGCCCAGATTGGCAAATTCCGCGCCCTTGGCCGCTTCGTACAGCTCAGACGCGTGGAGCAGTGCCTTGGAGGGCATGCAACCGACGTTCAGGCAGGTGCCGCCCAGCGTTGCGCGGCCTTCGATGCAGGCGGCCTTCAAGCCCAACTGCCCGGCCCGAATCGCTGCGTTATAGCCGCCGGGACCGCCGCCCAGAATGATCACGTCGTAATCGCTCATCACTGTTCTCCCGCCTCGTCCAAAAAATTATGCACGTAATATGAGCGTTTCCGGAGATTACGGTCAAGGCTAAAGTCACCAGGGCTGGCCGTGAAAAATTCAACACGGAAATTTCACAGCACCGGTTATAAAGTAACGAACGTAGCGGAGCGGTGGCGGTTTTTATCCACAGCCCTGAATTTGGTTTTTCCACATGCGCTGGGATGACATGCAAGTCGATCTAGAAATCGAAGGGGCACGGGTGGCCGAGTGGCCGCGCTTTCAGCGTGCTGCGCTCCAGACACGCCGCTTGAAGCGGATCGCGTTGGCGCTGGCCGGCCTGGCGGGATTGGGCCTGGTACTGGCGTTTTTCATCGGATTGTTCTCGCCGCAATCCTTGTGGCCTGCCCTGTTGGTCAGCCAAAGCGCCGGCCTTATTGTGTTGTTGGCGGGCCTGCAATCGGCCGGGTGGGTGACGCGTTGGCGCAGCGAGGCGCTGGCGCCTGCGGTGGACAACGCACCTGTTATAACTGAGCCGGTTGAAGATTCGGATTGGTATGAGCGGATGCTCGAGGGGATCAGCGCCCGCTGGGTCGGTCTGCTGAAGCAAATCGGGGCGCCCGCGTTGTGGCTTTCCGGTTGGGCGCTCCTGGCGTTGCTGAGCCTTGAGCAAGCCTGGAATCTAGATTTGCCTGCTGCATCGCTTGGGGTGTCGGCGAGTGTCGGGGCGGTGGTTTCGTTATTGCTGGCGTTCAGCTTGCTGGTGTTTGAACGCCAACTGGCCCAGCAACCGCCAATCGAGTGGCCGGAAGCCTTGCCATTGGCACAGCTCGCGCGGGTGGCGATCGCCGTGCTTGTCCTTGGCGCATTGTGCCTGCTGTTCGCCGCCGATACGTCGATCTGGCCGACGCGCCTGGGAGTGTTGATCGGGGTGTTGCCAGGGCTGGTCGCGGTGGAGCTGCTGTTGCGCGCCATACTCTCCTTATTCAGCCCGCGCCGCGACTCCCTCGAGCCGACGCTGATGGGTCGCAGCTTTGTCGCCGATCTGCTGCGCTGGCCGCCGCAACCGTTGCTGGTCTTGCAGCACGAGTTACACAACCGTTTCGGCATCGACCTGCGTCAGATCTGGGCGTTCAGCTATATGCGCCGGGCGTTCTTTCCTGTGCTGGTGCTGGTGGCGCTGGTGGGCTGGTCGCTCACCGGCGTGCATGAAGTGGCGTTGCAGGAGCGCGGAATCTACGAGCGATTCGGCGAGCCGGTGCAAGTCCTTGGCCCAGGCCTGCATGGGGGCCTCCCTTGGCCGTGGGGGAGGGTGCTCAAAGTGGAAAATGGTGTCGTGCATGAATTGGCGACCAGCGTTGGCGATAGCAACGCGCTTGTGCAAGCGGAACCGGCCGAAGGACCGGCGCCGGTCAACGCCAATCGGTTATGGGACGCCACGCATGTGAACGATAAATCCCAAGTCATCGCCAGCCGGCGTGCCGATAAACAAAGCTTCGAGATCGTCAACATGGATGTGCGCTTTGTATATCGCATCGGCCTGACGGATGCCGCAGCGCTTGCTGCGACGTACAACAGTGCCGATGTGCCAACGCTGATCCGCAGCACGGCCAGCCGCATCCTCGTGCATGAATTCGCATCGCGCACGCTGGACGGTTTGCTGGGCGCGGACCGGGTCAGCCTGGCCGACGAAATCGGCCGTGCGGTGCAGGCTGACTTGCAATCGTTGGACAGCGGCGTTGAGATTCTTGCGACAGTGGTCGAGGCGATCCACCCTCCGGCTGGCGCGGCGAATGCCTATCACGGTGTGCAAGCGGCGCAGATCGGCGCGCAAGCATTGATCGCCCGGGAGCGCGGCGCCGCGGCTGAACAGACCAACCAGGCGCAACTGCAAGCCAGCATCGCCCATGACCAGGCCCAAGCCACGGCGAGGGAAATCAACGTCGCCGCCGAAGCCGCGGGCCTGCGCTTCGATGCCGAACGCCAAGCCTATGCGAAGGCAGGCCACGCCTTCCTCCTTGAGCAGTACTTCAGCCAACTGAGCCATGGCCTTGACAAGGCCAATCTGCTGATTCTCGATCATCGCGTGGGCGGCAGCGGCAACGCGCCGACCCTGGATCTGCGCACTTTCCCGCTGCCGGCGGACCCTGCGTCGCCACGTAACCCTGTCCTGCCAGGAGCTGCCCATTGAGCCAGTCTTCGTCACACGACCATCACGACCACGGTGGTCACGATCACGGCCATGTTGGTCATCACCACGGGCATCATCATCACCACGGCGACCCGCAGCAGGCTGGTCCGTTTCCCTGGAGGCGCATGGGCTGGGCAACGCTGTTGGTAGTGTTTGCCATAGCGGCTGCCAGCCTGGTGCAAGTGCGCTCGGGGGAGGCCACCGTTATCACCCGTTTTGGCAACCCGGCGCGAGTGCTGCTGGAACCGGGTCTGGGCTGGCGCTGGCCGGCGCCATTCGAAGCAGCGGTCCCGGTGGATTTGCGGTTACGTACCAGCTCCAGCGGATTGCAGGATGTCGGTACTCGCGATGGGCTGCGAATCATTGTTCAGGCCTATGTCACGTGGCAGGTGCAAGCGGACCCGGAAAATGTGCAGCGTTTCATGCGGGCAGTGCAGAACCAGCCAGACGAAGCCGCACGGCAAATACGCACGTTTGTCGGCTCGGCGCTGGAAACCACGGCCGCCAGTTTCGATTTGGCGAATCTGGTCAATACCGATGCCAGCCAAGTGCGCATCGTCGATTTTGAAACCCAACTGCGTCAACAGATCGAGCAGCAACTGCTGACCACCTATGGTGTGCGGGTCTTGCAAGTGGGCATCGAGCGCCTGACTTTGCCTTCGGTAACGCTTACCGCAACCGTGGACCGCATGCGTGCCGAACGAGAAACCATCGCCACGGAGCGCACCGCCATCGGTAAGCGTGAAGCAGCACAAATTCGTTCGGCGGCTGAACGTGACGCGCGAATCATGCAAGCCGACGCCACCGTCAAAGCTGCCGAGATAGAGGCACAATCTCGCGTGGAGGCGGCGCAGATCTATGGAAAGGCCTATGCGGGTTCGCCCCAGCTTTACAATCTGCTCCGCTCGCTGGACACCTTGGAGACCATCGTCAGCCCGGGCACCAAGCTGATTCTGCGCACAGACGCGGCGCCATTCCGGGTGTTGGTGGACGGCCCCCCTTCACTGGAACCCAAGGGCGGGACCCAGCCATGAGTTTGGTTCCACGTGGAACAAACGAGCTGTCGAGTCCATGGATTCAGGCCGGACGCCTGTCGTTCCTTGCGCTTTACGCGGTCACTGTCCTTGCCGCATTGGCCTGGTTGTTCGCCAACGTGCGGCAGGTTGCTCCGCAGGACCGCGCGATGGTTTTACACTTTGGCGCGCTGGATCGTGTCCAGAACGCGGGACTTTTATGGGCATGGCCTCGTCCCGTGGAACAGGTGATCCTACTGCCGGCGGCGGATCGAGTCCTGGAACGCCGCGTAGAAAACCTGCTCCGCTCGGATGCGGCGCTACAGGCCGATCGAGTGGCCAGCTTCGCTTCGCCAGTGACGGATGCCTTGGCGGGTTCTGGTTATTTATTGACCGGTGACGCCGGCGTGGTGCAGCTGGACGTGCGGGTTTTCTACAAGGTCACCGACCCTTACGCGTTTGTCCTCCAAGGCGAACACGTCTTGCCGGCCCTGGATCGGTTGGCGACCCGCAGTGCCGTGGCTCTTGCCGCAGCCCGGGACCTGGACACGATCCTGGTGGCGCGCCCCGAATTGTTGGGTAGCGATAGCCAGGCCGCGGAGCGTCGGGAGCGCCTTCGTGGCGATCTGGTGCAAGGTATCAACCGGCGACTCGCTGATCTTGCCGCGACAGGGCAGGGATTGGGAATCGAAGTGGTGCGAGTCGACGTGCAGTCGAGCCTGCCCGGGCCTGCCGTGGGGGCTTTCAACGCAGTACTGACCGCCAGCCAGCAGGCCGACAAAGCCGTCGCCAGCGCCCGTACCGAGGCGGAAAAACAGACCCAGTCAGCCCGCCAGGAGGCCGACCGGGCCTTGCAGGTGGCCCATGCCCAGGCTGGCGAACGGCTCGCCAAAGCGTCGTCCGACACCGCTTCGGTGTTCGGCTTGGCCAAGACCCAGGGCAGCGATCCGCAGATGCCGTGGCGGCTGTACCGTGAACGCATGCCTGAAATCCTGCGTCGGGCCGGGTCGGTGACCACGGTCGATCCGGAAGACGATTCCCGCTTGATTATCCAAGGAGCCGGGCAATGACTGCTCAAGCCACTGCCTCACCGATGTTGTCTTCTGCCGAACAGCGTGCAGCCGCTCGGCAGCTGACCTTGGCGATGCTCGCACTCGGGCTGCTCGCCTTGGGCCTGGCATGGCGCGGTTGGTCGCCAGGGCAAAACGGTGTCAGCCAGTTGTTGTTGGGTGCTGCCTCGTTGCTGGTAGCGGTGCCGGTAATGCGTTCCGCCTGGTACAGCTTGCGGTATCCGAGCTTGCATGGGATCACGGATCAACTCATCGCCTTGGCAATGCTTGGGGCCTGGGCCACCGGCGATCTGCTGACGGCCGCGCTGTTGCCCATCATCATGATCTTCGGTCACGTGCTGGAAGAACGCAGTGTGATCGGCTCCCAGGAAGCCATCCACGCCCTCGGCCAGTTGACCCGCAGCCAAGGTCGCAAAGTGCAGGCCGACGGCTCGGTCATCGAAGTCGATAACGGCACGCTACGACCAGGCGATGTGGTGGAGGTTCGCGCCGGTGACAGGGTGCCTGCCGACGGGCGAGTCTTGTCCGGGCAAGCGAGCCTCGACACCGCGCCCATCACGGGCGAGTCCGTACCCGTGGAGGCGGTCGCGGGGATGGATGTGTTTGGCGGCGCGATCAACCTCGACGGTTTGCTGCGCCTGGAAGTGACGCGCATTGGCGAAGCGTCGACGCTGGGCAAGGTCATTGCCCTGATGCAAAACGCCGAGCGTTCCAAGCCGCCGATTACCCGCTTGCTCGAACGCTACGCCGGTCGTTACCTGGTGCTGGTGTTGCTGCTGGCGGCGGTGACCTGGTTTGTCACGAACGATGCCCAGGCGATGCTCGCGGTCCTGGTGGCGGCGTGTCCCTGCGCCTTGGTGCTGTCAGCGCCGGCAACGGCCATTGCCGGGATTGCGGTGGCTGCACGTCACGGGATCCTGATTCGCAGCTCGGCTTTCTTGGAGGAGCTGGCCGACCTGACTTCGCTGGTCATCGACAAGACCGGAACCTTGACCTACGGCACATTGCAACTGCAATCGATACAAGGCGCCTCGGCGGATCGATCCGAGCTGCTGCCTTTGGCCGCCAGCCTCGGATCGGCCAGCAGTCATCCGGTCAGCCGCGCGCTGGCAGGGCAGGTGGCTGCGCAACATTATCTGCCGCTTAGCGATGTACACGAACGCCAGGGCCTGGGCGTGGTGGCCATGACCGGACGGGGCGAAGCCGCACTTGGTCGTCCCGAGTTGTTCGCCCGGCTGGGAATCGAGACGCCGGCCATTCCCGAGCATGACGGCCCAATCGCCGGCTTGGCCCTCGACGGGCAATTTCTCGCCTGGTTGCTGCTGGCCGACAGCGTCAAACCTGAAGCGCGGGCGGCCATGGCCGAGTTGCGCGAGCTTGGCCTGGGTCGCCAATTGTTGTTGACCGGAGATCGCCAAAGCGTGGCGACTGCGTTGGCGCAGCAGGTTGGTATCAACGATCTGCAAGCGCAGGCTTTGCCGGAAGACAAACTTAAACGGGTCATGGCCGAAATCGGTCACGGCTTCCGGCCGATGGTGGTGGGTGACGGGATCAATGATTCCCTGGCGCTGAAGGCCGGGGTGGTGGGGGTCGCAATGGGTGCCGGCGGGGCGGATATCGCGCTTGCGTCGGCGGATATCGTCCTGATTGGCAGTGATCTGAGGCGCCTTGGAACCTGTGTACGGTTGAGCCGGCAGTGCCGACGCACGTTGCAGGTCAATGTCATCATCGGCCTGGGCTGGACGCTCGCTATCGTTGCCTTCGCCGCATTTGGCTGGCTGGGCGCGGCGGGCGCGATGATCGCCGCGTTGCTGCACAACTTGAGCACCTTGTTGGTGCTGGGAAACGCTGGGCGTCTGCTGCGGTTCCAGGAACCGCTGTTGAGAATCTAACGAGCGAGCTGGAGCGAACTGTTGGCGGCGCCCGCAGTCACTTACGAGAGGGCACACTCCTTCGCCAGCAGTCACTGCTAAAACACAGCTGGTAACAGGGCGATAGAAAAAGGCTATAAATTCGATAGCCTGCTATTTTTCTAGCATGGTCTACCCTCATTTCAGACGTCTGAAACAAGGGGGGATTTTTCATGCTCGCTCAACTTCCGCCGGCCTTACAGAATCTGCATCTACCGCTTCGTTTGCGGCTCTGGGATGGCCATGAGTTCACGCTCGGTGCCGATCCCAGCGTCACGATTGTGGTCAAGGACCCTCAAGTGGTCGCGCAATTCACCCACCCCAGCCTGGATGCACTGGGTGCAGCGTTTGTCGAAGGCAAACTCGAGCTTGAAGGCTCTATCAATGAAGTCATTCGTGTATGTGACGAGCTGAGCCAGGCCCTGGTGGACGAAGACGACAGCAACTTGCCGGTGCGTACTGTCCACGACAAGGAAACCGACGCCAAGGCGATCTCCTATCACTACGACCTGTCCAATGCGTTTTATCAGCTCTGGCTCGACAGCGACATGGTGTATTCATGCGCTTATTTCGAGACCGGCAGCGAAACCCTCGAACAAGCGCAACAAGCGAAATTCCGCCATTTGTGCCGCAAGCTGCGCCTGCAACCCGGAGACTATCTGTTGGACGTTGGCTGTGGCTGGGGCGGGTTGGCGCGTTTCGCGGCGCGGGAATTCGGAGCCAAGGTGTTTGGCATTACCCTGAGCAAGGCGCAGCTCGCCCTGGCTCGGGAGCGGGTTAAGGCTGAAGGCCTGGAAGATCAGGTGGAGCTGCAGTTGCTGGACTATCGGGACCTGCCCCAGGACGGACGTTTTGACAAAGTGGTCAGCGTCGGCATGTTCGAACACGTGGGGCACGCCAACCTGGCCCAGTACTGCAAGACGCTGTTCGGTGCCGTCCGTGAAGGCGGCTTGGTGATGAATCACGGTATCACCGCCAAGCACACCGATGGCCGTCCGGTAGGGCGCGGGGCGGGCGAGTTCATCGAGAAATACGTGTTTCCCAATGGTGAGTTGCCGCATCTGTCGATGATCTCTGCCGAAATCAGCGAAGCCGGGCTGGAAATCGTCGATGTAGAAAGCCTGCGCATGCACTACGCGCGCACCCTCGATCACTGGAGCGAGCGTTTGGAGGACAACCTCGAAGCCGCGTCCAGGGAAGTGCCGGAGCAGGCCTTGAGAATCTGGCGGCTGTATCTGGCGGGCTGCGCCTATGCGTTCGCCAAGGGCTGGATAAACCTGCACCAGATTCTCGCGGTCAAGGCCCATGCCGATGGCAGCCATGAATTGCCTTGGACTCGCGACGACATCTACACGCCTTAAAGAATCGGCGAAATGAGCCGGGCGATTCGCATGCCGATTTTTTGCAGGCGGTGGGTCTCCCGGCTTTCTTGTTTGGCCACTTCGTGGGCTTGGGCAAAATCCTTCTCGAGCATTTGCTCCACTTCGCTGGCAAACGCGATATCAACGGTCAGCAGCATGACTTCGAAATTCAATCGAAACGAACGGTTATCCAGGTTCGCACTGCCGATCGCGCTTATTTCCTGATCGATCAGTACGACTTTCTGGTGCAGGAATCCTGGCTCATAACGAAACACCCGGACGCCGGCCCGCACCGCTTCGAATGCATAGAGGCTGGACGCCGCGTAGACGATTTTGTGATCGGGCCGCGAAGGTAGCAGGATACGCACATCCACGCCGCGCAAGACGGCCAGGCGCAGCGCCGCAAAGACCGCTTCGTCAGGGATGAAGTAGGGCGTGGTGATCCAGATTCGCTCGTTTGCGGCGTGGATCGCTTCGACGAAAAACAATGAGCAGGTTTCCTGCGCGTCCGCCGGACCGCTGGCCAGCAGTTGGCAGAGCACGCCGCCATCCGGATAAGTGTCCGGCAGGATCAATGGCGGCAATGCACGGGCGGCCCAGAACCAGTCTTCCGCAAAGGATTCCTGCATGCTCGCCACCACGGGGCCGCGCACTTCGACGTGGGTGTCGCGCCATGGGGCCAACGGAGGCTTTTCGCCCAGGTATTCGTCGCCCACGTTGTGACCACCGACAAACCCCAGGACGCCGTCCACGGCCACGATCTTGCGATGGTTGCGGAAGTTGACCTGGAACCGGTTCAACCAACCGCTGCGGGTGGCAAAGGCTTTCACATGGACGCCGCCGTCGCGCAGTGCCTGGACGTAACGGTGGGGCAGGGAGTGACTGCCGATACGGTCATAAAGCAGGTATACCGCCACGCCCTCGGCTGCTTTCTTCAACAGTAACGCGTGCAAGCGTTGGCCGAGACGGTCGTCATGGATGATGAAGAATTGGATCAGAATGGCTTCCCGCGCACTTTCCATGGCCTGGAAAATCGCCTCGAACGTGGCGTGGCCATCCACCAGCAGCCGCACCTGGTTATTCGCCAGGCAAGGCGCGCGTCCGAGCTTCGGCATGGCGCGCAAGGAAGCATAAGCGTGGGACGCGCGGGCTGTGAGCGCCTCTTCGACCCAAGGCCGCCAGTTCAGCTCGGAGATCGCCTTGCGCATCTCTTCGTTGGCCTGTCGTCGCGCCTTGATGTAACCGTCGAAAGTACTGCGGCCAAAAACCAGGTAGGGAATAAGCGTCAGATAAGGGATGAACACCAGTGACAGGGCCCAGGCGATCGAGCCTTGGGCGGTTCGCACGGTGAGTACCGCATGGACCGCAGCGATGGAACCGAGGGTGTGGAGCAGCGCGATCAGGTAACCGAAAACATGCGGGCCGTAATAGTCCATGGGGCAGCCGTGCTCCTGAAGTTTCAATGCTTAACAGACCATGTTACGCAACGAATGTCGCTAATTAATTCACCTGTGCTGGCCTGAACCGAAGCTTGCGGGCAGCGTCTAACGGCCACTTGTCCTCTGGAGTTTTTGCAATGAAAGTTCGCCTGCTGGGTTTGGCCTTGGCCATTGGTTTCTCGGTTCCTGTAGCGGCTCATGCGCAGATGCTTCAACCGGGCCTGTGGGAACTGACGACAAGCAACATGAAGGTCGATAACCAGAATCTGCCTGACCTGCAATTGATCCTCGGCCAGTTGCAGAACCAGATGACGCCCGAGCAGCGAGCGATGCTGGAAAAGCAAGGCATCACCATGGGGGGTAAAGGTATTCGGGTATGCCTGACGCCGGAGCAAGTCCAGACCAACGATATCCCGCTGCAGGATCCGCAGTCAGGGTGCAAGCAGCAGATCACCGAGCGGACCGGCAACCAATGGAAGTTTCGCTTCAGTTGTCCGAAAGCCCAGGGCAGCGGCATCGCGACCTTCCAGAGTGATCGCGAATTCACCACCAAGGTCAATGGCACGTTCAACGCCACGGGCATCCAGCAGAACGGTAGCCTGGATACCCGCGCCGTGTGGCTGGGGCAGGATTGTGGAACGGTCAAGCCAAGGGCTTGATTTCAGGGCTGGCTCAATGCTTCGTACAGGGTGTTGAGGTTGTACTCGAACAGGCCGGTAAACGTGCTCGCGGGTCCGCTGGCGGCGAGGGCGTCGGAGTACAAGGTGCCGCCGATGTGCGCGCCGCTTTCATCGGCAATTTGCTTGAGCAGGCGTGCGTCCTTGATGTTTTCCATGAACACCGCTTTGACTTTGGCCTGGCGGATTTGCGTGATCAAGGCGGCGACTTCGGCAGCCGATGGCTCGCGTTCAGTGGACAAGCCTTGCGGTGCCATGAAATCGATGCCGTAGGCTTGGCCCAGGTAACCGAAGGCGTCGTGAGAAGTGACGATCTTGCGATTGCCGGGTGGCAAAGCGGTGAACTTCGCCTTGGCTTCGGCGAGTAGGGCATGGATCTTTTTCAGGTACGCCTGGCTGTTACGTTCGTAATCGGCCTTGTTGGCCGGGTCGGCTGCTTCCAATGCCTTCGTGATGTTGCCGACGTAGAGCACGGCGTTGGCAAGGTTGTGCCACGCATGCGGGTCTGGGATGGTCTCCCCGTCTTCGTCCAAGGAACGTGGAATCACGCCACGGCTGGCACTGATTACCGGCGCGGTGGTTTCGGTGCTGGTGACCAGGCGATCCAGCCACGGCTCGAAGCCCAATCCATTCTTGATGATCACCTTGGCTTTCAGCAGCGCCTTGGCATCGTCTGGGGTGGGCTCGTAGGTGTGTGCGTCGGCGTCGGGACCGACCATGTTGACGATCTGTACGTGTTCGCCGCCGACCTGTTGGGTCATGTCGGCAAGAATGCTGAAGCTGGTGACGACCTGCAGCTTTTCGGCAGCAGGGGAGGACATGGACACCATCAAGCTAAATATCAGGAGCAGGGCGCGCATCGGCAAAACCTCATTGGGATGTGAGCAAAGGCGGGCGGCGCAGCAAGCCATGCACCGGACCGAATACTACGGACAGCAAATAGAGCACGCCCGCCATCAGTACGATGGCCGGTCCGCTGGGCAGCGAGAAGTAGAAGGACAGCAGCAGGCCCAGCCACACCGAAAGGCAGCCGAACAGTGCGGCCATAGCCATCAGGGTCGGCAGGCGGCGGCTCCAGAACCGCGAAGCCGCGGCAGGCAACATCATCAGGCCCACAACCATCAGCGCTCCGATGGCCTGGAAGCCGATCACCAGGTTCAACACCACAAGTGTCAGGAACACGCCGTGGGCCAACGGACCCAGACGACTGACTGTCCGCAGAAACAAGGGGTCCAGGGTATCGAGCAACAGCGGGCGATAGATCAGCGCCATTGCACCCAGGCTTGCGGCGCAAACCCAGAGCATGCCGGTGAGTGTCGGACTGTCTACTGCCAGTGCGGAACCAAATAACAGGTGCAGCAAGTCCAGGCGTTTGCCGGCCATGCCGAGAATCAGTACGCCGGCCGCCAGGGATATGGGATAGATCGCCGCCAGGCTGGCGTCCTCTCGCAGTCCAGTGCGGCGGGTAATCCACGCTGCGAGCCCGGCCATGCTCAGGCCGGCCCCCAGGCCTCCGACGGTCAGGGCAGGCAGGCTCAAGCCGGCGAACCAGAACCCGAGCGCTGCGCCCGGCAGGATGCCGTGAGCCACGGCATCACCGATCAGGCTCATCCGCCGCAGAATCAGAAACACCCCTAGTGGAGCCGTGCTGCACGCCAGTACCAGACCGCCCAACAACGCCCGGCGCATGAACAGGAAATCCAGGAAGGGCTGCCATAGGTGGGTTGCGCTGAGCATCAGGCGACCTTCGTGTACTGAGGCCGTTCGATCAAGTCGACGCTGCGACCCAATGCGCAACCTGTAGGACTGATCAGCAAGGTGTGGGGAACATGCCGATGTACCGCAGCGAGGTCGTGACAGACCACCATTAAGGTCCGACCTTCTCGGTGCCATTGGTGAATATGTTTCCACAACAGCGCCTGGCCCATTTCGTCGAGCGCAGCATGAGGCTCGTCGAGCAGCAGGACGGGTGCCTCGGCCAAGCTCAACCGGGCGAGCAGGGAACGCTGTAGCTCACCACCCGACAGAGCCATCAGTGGGCGATGTTCGAGGCCGCTTAGATTCCAATCGTCCAGGACGGCCTTGAGTCGCTGGTTTCGGGTCGCAGGATTTTGTCGAAGGCCCCATGAGCCTGCTGCAACCAGCTCTTGCAGGCTGATCGGGAAATGCCGGTCCAAGTGTTGTTGCTGGGGCAGGAATGAAACACCGCCGCGCCGAGGCACGTTCAATGAAGCTGTTCCCGATAGCGGCTTTTGCAACCCGGCCAGCACTTTTATAAGGCTGCTTTTTCCGGAGCCGTTGGCGCCGATGATGGCGGTCAGGCTGCCTTCAGGTCGTTCCATGTCCAGCGGGGGCGTGAGCGGTTGACCCGGCGCACCCCATCTCAAGGCTTGGCAACGAATCATGAGGCCTCCCGGACCCAGTGACTCTGGGCGACGGCATCGTGGGCATGGAGGCTTTCAGCGTGAACCACCCGCACGTCAAATGAGGAGATCCAGGGCATCTTTTGCAACGCGACGTTCAATCGACGCGCGGCGTCTTCACAGAACATCAGGTTCTGGCCGTTGGCCAGGGCAAAGGCTTGTTCGTCCGCACGCTTCACGGCGGTTTGTACAGCGGTGCCCAGGGCAGCCTCGGCCTCGTTGATCAGGGCCAGCCATGGTAATTCACGGATATCGGTGTTCAGCCGCACTTTCAAGGTGGCGAGGCTGCGTTGGCTATGAGGGGTAGCGACGATGCCTTTTGATGTGCCCAGCCAAGCGAGCACGTCGGCATGCTCGAGCGCTTTGTTTGCAAAATCATCGATGAATTGTTGCTGAATGAGCTGACGCGCAAGCGCTGCCGAGCAGGGACAGGTGGATGAATACGGAACTTGAATCTCAAGTTCCACGTGGAACATCGAATCGTCTAAGTGAGCGTCCACCTTGGTGGGGTACAGCTTCCACCCAGCAAGAGGGCTGATCAAGGCGGAGCGTTTGTACATGAGATCCGTCTTCAGGCTAAGCGAGGCGCGCCGGGACAATCCCCCATGGCTATCAAGGAAGCTCTGTAAAATCTGTCGTAAAAGAGACGGCGAAAGTGGGGAGTTTTCGAGCGGCTCCAGCGCCAGATACAAGCGTGACATATGGATGCCACGAGCTTCGCCATCATCGAGGCTGACGCCCGCGTCAGCAGTTGCGCTCAAGCGTTGACCGTCGATCAACAGCGGTACAGCAATGCCGCACATGCCGACCCAATCTAGCGGCAAGTTCTGGCGAGATGCCTGTGCCGCGACGTCTGGCAGAGTTAACGCATTCATCTTGAAGGTCCAGAAGAGGTTCGCTTGAATGTTATAGTATAACAGTAAGTGCGACGAGGCCTTTTTCATGAATGCTTTTTCATTGGCAGCGTTCCACGTGAAACATCAGCGTTTCGGTTGCTCGCACCCGCTCATACGGCCGCATACAAACCGGCCACCGCCCCCGCCGGAGCTGGAAAAGCGATTGATAGTGGTCCAACCCACGCGCCGGCTATATCCAACCCAGGCTTCGCCATCAGAAGCAAACCCGGTGAAAAACGTCAGCTGACCATAACGGCTATTTGTCTGGGACCAATAGCGCCGTCCGGTAGCCTCAAAACCTCGTAAATAAAAGGTATTTCCTGCCGTGAAAACGCTGTAGGCATTGCCTTGTGCATCGACGCACGCGAGCAGATTGGCGCTGCGCGTGCAATTGGCCGGCGTGGGAGGGTGAGCCGAAGCACCCACTGAAAATAGCAATAACAGCCCTATCGGCAAAAGATTCGAAAAGCTCGGCATACGGTGTCGCCCATGGAAATCGTTTGGTCAGCTTGCACTGTTATACTATAACATATATATCGACCAGCCTTTCATCGAACCAATGCCTGAAGACTCCCCGTGAATAACGGCGTCCCAACGAGGATCCTCTGATGACCAAGCGTCTCCCTGTGACCGTGCTTTCCGGATTTCTCGGTGCCGGAAAAAGTACCCTGCTTAATCACGTCCTGCGCAATCGGGATAACCTTCGCGTTGCCGTCATCGTCAACGATATGAGCGAGATCAACATCGATGGAAGCGAAGTCCAGCGAGACGTCAGCTTGAGCCGGTCGGAAGAGAAACTGGTGGAAATGAGCAACGGATGCATTTGTTGCACGTTACGTGAGGACTTGCTTGAAGAAGTCGGGCAACTTGCCCGGGAAGGGCGCTTCGATTATCTGCTGATCGAATCCACAGGCATCTCCGAGCCGTTGCCAGTGGCCGAAACCTTCACGTTTCGTGACGAGGAGGGCCGAAGCCTGGCCGATGTGGCGCGGCTCGACACCATGGTGACGGTGGTCGATGGGGTGAATTTCCTGCTGGATTATCAGGCCGCGGAAAGCCTGGCGTCACGGGGGGAAACTCTGGGCGAGGACGATGAACGCTCGATCACCGACCTGCTGATCGAACAGATCGAGTTTGCCGACGTGATTCTGATCAGCAAGATCGACCTGATCAGCCAACACGAGCGGGAAGAGTTGACCGCGATTCTGCAGCGTCTCAACGCCCAGGCGCAGATCATTCCAATGGTCATGGGTCAGGTACCGCTGGGCCGTATTCTCGACACCGGCCTTTTCGACTTTGAGCGCGCCGCCCAGGCGCCTGGCTGGCTACAGGAACTGCGTGGCGAGCATGTACCTGAGACAGAGGAATATGGCATTGCCTCGACCGCCTACCGGGCACGTCGGCCGTTTCATCCCCAGCGTTTCTTCAACTTCATCGACCGTCCGTGGCCAAATGGCAAGCTCCTGCGCTCCAAGGGGTTCTTCTGGTTGGCCAGCAAACCTGAGGAGGCGGGGAGCTGGTCCCAGGCCGGCGGCCTGATGCGCCACGGATTTGCCGGGCGCTGGTGGCGGTTCGTACCAGAAAACCAATGGCCGCAGGACCAAGAGAGCACAGCGGCCATCATGAAGAACTGGTCTGTAGCCACCGGCGATTGCCGTCAGGAGCTGGTGTTTATTGGCCAGGACATCGACTTTGGTCAACTCACCGCCGAATTGGACGCCTGCCTGCTCACCGACGAGGAATTGGCCCTTGGTGTCGAAAGTTGGCGGCTATTGTCCGATCCATTCGGCCCATGGCATGAAGAGGCGGTAGCGTGATGCTGGCGCCGAGTCTGAAAAGGGCATTGCAGGTACAGCAGGTCCAAGGCGATACACCGGAGATACTCACGAAGATCCTGGACGACGGCACCAACCTGGCGGTCTGGCAACGTCAGCTTCCCGCGCACATCGGCGATTTCGCGGCACTGGTACTTGCGTTGGACCAGCCATTGACCGAATCACGGGTGCTCGACTTGCCGGATGATGACGCCCAGCCAGCGCTGCAAGGCCTGGCTGCAGGCTTCAGCGACCTGCACGGCTATGAAGGCTTTATCGCCGACGTCTCTTGGCTGGTTTGCGCATTTGCTTGCCTGTTGGGGGCGCAACGGGTCGGTCTGCGTCTTCGCACGTTGGACAAGGCCATGTGCCCGCGCTTTCACGTTGATCACGTACCGGTGCGGCTGCTGACCACCTATGGGGGCGTCGGCAGCCAGTGGCTCAAGGAGGGCGTCATGGATCGCCAGCACCTGGGGCAACCTGAGGCCGAACCGGTGGATCCACAAGTGATCGAGCAGTTCTGTTGCGGTGATGTCGGCTTGCTTAAAGGCGAGAAATGGCACGGCAACGAGGGGTTTGGCCTGATCCACCGCTCACCGGAACCCGCCCCGCAAGAGCGTCGCCTGATTCTCACGCTGGACTGGTTGGCTTAAGGCTTGAGCCAGGTGCCCTGGCTTTGCCCTTCGCAAAATGGCTGCAGGTAAGCGGCATCGGTCGCCACGCCGTAGTAGTGAATATCCTGGCGGTAAGGCATATTGGCGACCTGAGCGTTGCGGCAAACGCCGAACGCGCCGCCGGGGCACTGATCGACGTATTGCACCTCGACCTCCTGGCCGGCCAGGTTTGGCTGGCAGAAGCCATCGGCAAACAGCTTCTGCGGAATATTGCGGTTCTGCTGGCAGACTTTCACATCGAGCCGCTCCGCCTGGCTGTGGACCACGCAAGCCTGGGCCAGTACGTGGTTCGACGTCAGCGCCAGTAACAACCAGCCGATCATTCGCATGTTCACCTCCATCGAAAGCCGTCGATTATGTTGCAGCACATCCCCACTCATGTCATAGCCGGCCCTTTGGGCGCCGGCAAGACCAGCCTGATCAGGCATCTTCTGGCCCAGCGCCCGGCCAGCGAGCGCTGGGCGGTGCTGATCAACGAGTTCGGTCAGATCGGCCTGGATGCCGCGTTACTGACCCAGGCTGGCGATGGTATCGCACTGGGCGAAGTGGCCGGCGGTTGTTTGTGCTGCGTCAACGGTGCGCCGTTTCAGATCGGTCTTGGGCGCCTACTGCGCAAGGCTCGGCCGGATCGGCTGTTCATCGAACCCTCGGGCCTCGGCCATCCGGTGCAGTTGGTGCGGCAGCTGAACGAAGCACCCTGGCTTGGTGTACTGGCGGTGCAGCCCTGCGTGCTGGTGTTGGATGCCCAGGCGATGGCGGACGGCAAGCCGTTGCCCGATGCGCAGCGACAAACCCTGACGGATGCCGGACTGCTGGTGCTGAACAAATCCGAGACCCTTACGCAAGCCGACCGGGAACGGCTGGCGATGCAACTGCCAGGACGGACGCTGTACTGGACGCAGCACGCAGCGTTGCCGATCGACCAATTGCCTGGCCTGGCGGCTCGGGGCAGCGAGGCTGTGGATAACTTGAGCCTGCCCAAAAGCCTGGGTCGAATGGCGGCCATATGGACCGACCCGGCGGTGCCGATCCGCCTGTATCAACAGCAGGAGGGCGGCTGGAGTATCGGCTGGCGCTGGCACCCCAGCCAGCAATTCGACGCAGCGGCGCTTACGCATTGGCTAAAAGATCATCACTGGAAGCGCGCGAAGATGGTTATCCACAGTGCCGACGGTTGGGTTTCAGCCAATGCATTGGAAGCGGCGGCACTGCAATGGCAAGCCAGTGAATGGCGCGAAGACTCGCGGATCGAGCTGATATTCGACCAGCCGCAAGACATTGATCGCCTGCAAACGGGTCTGTTGATTGCTCGGTGCACCTGAATCAGCTTTGCTTCAAGGCTTCCATTTGTTGTGCTCCTGACGCCACTGGCTCAGTTCGATGACTTCAGCCCTGGGCCGGGTCTGCACCGGCTCAACTGGCGTGGGCGGGGCCTCTTCGAAGGGCATCGGGTAGGGAGCCAGTTCGATATGCGCGCTGTGGGCACCGAACTGAGTGATGGTGCCGGTATGACGGGTCTCGCCCGTCACTGTGAATTCGAAATTATAGATACGTGCCAGGCGCCGCCGTCCGTTGGCGTCCTTGACGAATCCGATCTTTCGCAGCGCCACGTTGCCGTCCAGCAGCTCGATCTTCAGGTTGGCGCAATGTTGCATGACCCTCGCCAAGGCTCGTTCGCGCAAGCCATGGTTGTGCCACAGCCAGGCGCCGCCGGTAGCCAGCAGCATCAGCACGAAAATGTTTCCAAGGGTCAGCATGAACGAAGAGCTCCAACAAGTTGCTGTCAGCTTAACTGTGTCGCCGGTCTGTCGTACAGGCTGCGTTTAGTCGCATACTGCGCGGCTTGAATTTCAATCGTTTTACGGACATTTCCCGCATGAAACGCACGCCCCATCTGCTTGCCATACAGTCCCACGTGATATTCGGCCATGCCGGCAACAGCGCCGCCGTGTTTGCGATGCAGCGGGTCGGCGTAAACGTGTGGCCGCTCAACACCGTGCAGTTTTCCAATCACACCCAATACGGGCAGTGGGCCGGTGAAGTGCTCCCGCCGGACCAGATACCGCTGTTGGTAGAGGGCATCGCGGCCATTGGCGAGCTGGGCAATTGCGACGCGGTGCTGTCCGGTTATCTGGGTAGCGCAGCCCAGGGACAGGCGATCCTGTCGGGTGTGGCGCGCATCAAGCGTTGTAATCCCAAGGCGTTGTATCTGTGCGACCCGGTCATGGGGCATGCGGAGAAGGGCTGCATTGTCGCGCCCGAGGTGGGCAGGTTCCTGCTGGAAGAGGCCGCTGCCGTGGCTGACATCATGTGTCCTAACCAGCTGGAGCTGGACAGTTTTTCCGGCCGCAAGGCGCAATCACTACTCGACTGCCTGGCGATGGCCCGTGCGCTGTTGGCCCGTGGCCCGAAAGTCGTGCTGGTCAAGCACCTGGCTTATCCCGGCAAGCCCGAAGACAGCTTCGAGATGCTGTTGGTCACGGCTGAAGGCAGCTGGCACTTGCGCCGTCCATTGCTGGCGTTTCCCCGCCAACCGGTCGGAGTCGGCGACCTGACGTCGGGGCTGTTCCTGGCGCGGATACTGTTGGGGGACAGCCTGTCGGCAGCCTTTGAATTCACCGCTGCGGCCGTGCATGAGGTGCTGTTGGAAACCCAGGCGTGTGCAAGCTACGAATTGCAGCTGGTCCGCGCCCAGGACCGTATTGCCCATCCTCGCGTGCGATTCGAGGCCATGCCGATCAGCCTTTGATCGCTGTGGGAGCGAGCTCGCTCCCACCTTGATTTCGACGGCGGGTTACGGCCCGTCCGCCTTGATTTCCTGATAACGCCTCTCCAGTTCCTGGCGAATCTGGCGACGTTGCTGCGCTTGTTCGTAGCGGCGCTTCTCTTCGCTGTTCTGCGGTTGCAGCGGCGGGACGGGCGCGGGCTTGCGCTGGTCATCCACCGCTACCATGGTGAAGAAGCAGCTATTGGTATGGCGAACCGAGCGCTCACGAATGTTCTCGGTCACGACTTTGATGCCCACTTCCATCGAGGTATTGCCGGTGTAGTTCACCGACGCCAGGAAGGTGACCAACTCGCCGACATGAATCGGCTCGCGAAAAATCACCTGGTCTACCGACAATGTCACCACGTATCGGCCGGCATAGCGGCTGGCACAAGCGTAGGCCACCTCATCCAGGTACTTGAGCAAGGTGCCGCCATGGACATTGCCAGAGAAGTTGGCCATATCGGGGGTCATCAACACCGTCATCGACAGCTGGGCGTTTCCGGGTTCCATAACGTTCTCACGGTTCAAGGCAGCAGTTTCGAGGGCGCGCCTCTGCGGGCGCTGGAATGTGGTTAGCGGGTTCAAACCACTCATATCGGGACGCTGCGCCACGACTTGCCGTCACGCTTGGGTGGATCTGTTTCCATATATTGCACCGTCTTTTCGAAAGAAGTCCCGGTGTTAACCTGCAAAAAACCCGTCATGCCGGGTATTCCTACAAAAGAAACGGACGTACCCGACTTCACCTGGAGTCGTTTCGACAAGGAGCCCCACAATGCACGCCATCAGTTTCATTCAAGACCTGGCGATCATCTTGCTGGCGGCCGGGTTGGTCACCGTACTGTTCCATCGTTTCAAGCAACCGGTGGTGCTGGGCTACATTGTCGCCGGCTTTATCATCGGCCCGCATACGCCGCCGTTCGGCTTCATTCACGATGAAGAAACGATCAAGACCCTGGCCGAGCTCGGCGTGATCTTCCTCATGTTCTCCCTGGGCCTGGAGTTCAGCCTGCGCAAACTGTTCAAGGTGGGAGCCACGGCGTTTATCGCTGCGTTCCTAGAGATCGTATTGATGATATGGATCGGCTATGAAATTGGTCGCTGGTTCGACTGGAGCGCCATGGACTCGCTGTTTCTCGGCGCGATCCTCGCGATTTCCTCAACCACGATTATTGTCAAAGCCTTGAATGACCTGAAGATGAAAAACGAGCGCTTTGCGCAGTTGATCTTCGGGGTATTGATCGTCGAGGACATCCTCGGCATCGGTATCATCGCTTTACTGTCGAGCATCGCTGTCAGCGGCACCGTAAGCTCCAGCGAGGTGTTTTCCACGGTCGGTAAGTTGTCGCTGTTCATGATCGTAGCGTTGGTCGTCGGCATCCTGCTGGTGCCGCGATTGCTGGCGTACGTGGCGAAGTTCGACAGCAACGAGATGTTGTTGATTACCGTACTGGGGCTTTGTTTCGGCTTCTGCCTGCTGGTGGTAAAGCTGGAATACAGCATGGTGCTTGGGGCGTTCCTGATCGGTGCGATCATGGCCGAGTCTCGACAATTGCTGAAGATCGAGCGATTGGTGGAGCCTGTGCGCGATCTGTTCAGCGCAATATTTTTCGTGGCTATCGGGCTGATGCTCGATCCGGCCATTGTGCTTCAATATGCGTGGCCGATCGCGGTCATTACCTGCGCGGTGGTATTGGGCAAGATATTTTCTTGTGGTCTCGGCGCCTTTATCGCGGGAAATGATGGACGCACCTCTCTACGAGTCGGGATGGGGCTTTCACAGATTGGCGAATTTTCTTTCATTATCGCTTCGTTGGGGATGACCCTGCAGGTGACCAGCGATTTCCTTTATCCGGTCGCTGTGGCTGTCTCGGTGCTCACGACATTGTCGACCCCTTATCTGATTCGGGCCGCTGATCCGTTGTCGGTCAGATTGGCGTCGGCAATGCCGCAGCGATTGACGCGCGTGCTGGGCATGTATGGAGAATGGTTGCGCAGCATCCAGCCACAGGGTGAGGGAGCCATGCTGGCTTCCATCATCAGGCGCATCATGCTGCAGGTGGGTGTCAACCTGGCATTGGTGATCGCGATTTTTGTCTCGGGGGGGTATTTTGCCGAACGAGTGTCTGCCTATCTGCAAGACTGGATCAGCGATCCGAGCTGGCAGAAAGCGTTGATCTGGGGCGGCTCGCTGTTCCTGTCGCTACCGTTCCTGATCGCGGCGTACCGCAAGCTCAAGGCGTTATCGATGCTGCTGGCGGAAATGGGTGTAAAGCCGGAGATGGCCGGCCGCCACACCCAGCGCGTGCGTCGCGTGATCGCCGAAGTGATTCCGCTCCTTTCGCTGCTGGTGATTTTCCTGCTGCTGGCAGCCTTGTCAGCCAGTATCTTGCCGACCAACAAGCTGCTGGTATGGATCGCAGTGGTCGCGATTGCCTTGGCGGCCCTGCTTTGGCGCTGGTTTGTCCGCCTGCATACACGAATGCAGGTGGCCTTGCTCGAAACGCTGGACAATCACAAGGGATCGTCCGGGCATTGATCAGCGCCGGACGCTAGAGCATCAACTTTCCAACCAGACATCCCTTGCCCAGTGCCATACCGATTCCCACGTTTCCTCGGCGATCAGCTCCTCTTCTGCCTGCCATAGCACTACGGTGCCGTCTTCTTCGACACAGTAGTAGTCATCGCCGTCCTGGCAGATCGGAATCAGGCTTCGATCAACACCGGCATCCCAGGCATTGGCGGCCACATCCGGCAGGTAGGTATGGGACTGCGGATCGGTAACGGTCACCGGCTCCAGGCTGCCGTAGACGACATCGCTGACGGTGAGCAAAAACTCCCGGAACACGAACGGGATATCGATGAACAGCTGCTCTTCGATTTCCACCAGCAAGTCTTCGTCGGGCAATTCCAATGGAACCGGTACGGGTTCGTTGGCTTCGCGTAATTGTTCGATGATTTCTTCCACGTCCGGGATCCTCTTTCTCGATGGCGCGGTTTTACAGGGCGGTTTATACAGTAGCCCGCTGTAGATGCAACCGCGAAATAGAAAACCCCGGCAAGTGCCGGGGTTCTTTTATTTCAACCTGCGAAACGCGCAAAGGTTCAACCGTTCTGGCGGATACCTGCGACCAGCCAAGGCTGGTTTTCGCCTTGGGCACGTTCCATGTTCCAGCTTTCGCTGAACGCTTCACCTTGGTCGAAGCGAGAGTCTTTCGACACGCCGACGAAGGTCAGGGTGGCGATAGTCTTGTCGGCGCGATCGTCGACGCCTTCGAGTTGTATCTGGAGGTTGTCGATGTAGGTGGACTGATAGCCATCACCCAACTCGGCCCGCTCGCGCTTGAGGAACTCCAGCAATTGCGGGGTGACGAACTCGGCGATCTTGTCCATTTCGTTTGCGTCCCAATGCTGCTGCAGGGACATGAAATGGCTGCGTGCCGCTTCGATGAAGCGTTCTTCGTTGAACCAGGCAGGTGCGTTGATCACCGGGCGCGCCACTGGAGCAGCCGCGCCACCGAAGATCGAGCCACCGGCAGGTTGTTGGTTGAACACTTCACGCTGCATCGGCGCATGGCCGGCTGGAGCGAATTGCTCCTGCTGCTTGCGACGACGGGCTGCGATGAAACGGAAGACCAGGAAGGCAATGACCGCCATGATCAGGATGTCGAAGATCTGCATGCCCTGGAAGCCGTCGCCCATGAACATGGAAGCGAGCAGACCACCGGCCGCGATACCGGCCAGGGGGCCGAGCCAGCGCGAAGCGCCGCTGGCCTTGGTGGCCGCGCCAGCAGCACCTGCCGCGCCCGCGGTGGCGGCAGTGGACCCGGCGGCAGACGACGGCGCCATCTGGCTGGTCTGATGAGTCGGGGCTGCGCCCGAACTTTTACCACCGCCAAAACGCTTGGCGGCATTGGCGTCGATGGCCATCGTCAGGCCGATGCACAACGCCATGGCGATGCTAAGAAAACGTTTCATATAAAGGCATTCCCATTTGTGGATAGCACGCGCGCCATGTTGCACAGGTGAACTGTTGCTGGCTAGCAGCAGAGTGTTTCGGGCTTTTGCGTGACAGCCAAGGTTCAGGTTCGGCTCGCGCAAGGAGCCTTGTTCGCTTTGGGCTGTAGGAAAGGTGAACAAGTTCTATCGGAAATATTTAATGTTTCCAGAATAATTGTGGGAGCGAGCAAGCTCGCTCCCACAAAGGGGATTACCGAGGCTTTTAGATCGCTTCCAACTTGGCATACCCCAGCATCAGCCATTTGCTGCCTTCGCTGAAGTTGACTTGGACCCGAGCCTGGGCACCGGCGCCTTCGAAGTTGAGAATCACGCCTTCGCCGAATACCGAATGTCGGACGGCCTGGCCCAGGCTGAAGCCGGTTTCCGGGATGTCGCTGCCGCCAAACAGGCTGCTGGTGCCTTGTTGCTGACTGCCGCCGAACGGTCGACTGACACTGTTGGAAAGACGTACTTCCTGGATCAGACCCTTCGGCACTTCACGTACGAATCGCGACACTTTGTTGTAGGTCTCGCTGCCATACAAACGTCGGGTTTCAGCGTAGGTCATCACCAGGTTCTGCATGGCACGCGTGATGCCGACATAAGCCAGGCGCCGTTCCTCTTCCAGGCGTCCGGGCTCTTCCAGGCTCATCTTGTGGGGAAACAGACCTTCTTCCATGCCCACCAAGAAGACGTAGGGGAATTCCAGGCCCTTGGCGCTATGCAGGGTCATGAGCTGAATGCTGTCTTCATGCTCGTCCGCCTGGGTGTCGCCGGCCTCCAGGGAGGCGTGGCCGAGGAAGGCCGACAACGGCGACAGGTCTTCATCTTCTTCGGTGTTTTCGAAGTTGCGCGCAGCGCTGACCAGTTCCTCAAGGTTTTCCACCCGGGCCTGGCCTTTCTCGCCTTTTTCAGCTTCATGGTAGGCAATCAGGCCGGATTGCTCGATGACGGTCTGGGTCATCAAGTGAAGGGGCATTTCCCCGCATTTGGCGGCCAGGTCTTCTATCAGGTCCATGAAAGCCTTCAGGGCGCCGGCGGCACGGCCGGTGACGCCTTTGTTGTCCACCAGTTGGCGCATGGCTTCCCACATCGACACATGGCTGTGACGGGCATGGTCGCGAATCGCCTCGACGGTTTTCTCGCCGATGCCCCGCGTCGGCACATTGATTACCCGCTCCAGGGCCGCGTCGTTGCCTCGTCCTTCGATCAGGCGCAGGTAGGCCATGGCGTTCTTGATTTCGGCGCGTTCAAAGAAGCGCTGGCCGCCATAGATACGGTAAGGGATCCGTTCGCGAAGCAAGGCCTCTTCAAGCACCCGCGACTGGGCGTTGGAGCGATAAAGGATGGCGATGTCGCTGCGGGCCAGGCCGGTTTTCAACGCGCTCTCGATGGTTTCCACAACATAGCGGGCCTCATCGTGTTCGTTGAACGCGGCGTAGAGATTGATCGCCTCGCCTTCGTTGCCCTCGGTCCACAACTCCTTGCCCAGGCGACCGGTGTTGTTGGCGATCAGGGCGTTGGCGGCCTTGAGGATGCCAGCGGTGGAGCGGTAGTTCTGTTCCAGGCGAATCACCTCGGCGTCGGGAAAGTCCGCCGAGTACTGGTGGATGTTCTCGATCTTGGCGCCACGCCAGCCGTAGATCGACTGGTCGTCGTCGCCCACGACCATCAGGCTGTCGCCGCCCTTGGCGAGCAGGCGCAACCACGCGTATTGAACGGCGTTGGTGTCTTGGAATTCGTCCACCAGGACATGTCGGAAGCGCCTCTGGTAATGCTCCAGCAGCCCCGGGTGGTCACGCCACAGGTCCAGCGCCCGCAGCAACAGTTCCGAGAAGTCGATAACCCCCGCACGCTGGCAGGCCGCCTCGTAGGCTTCGTAGATGCTGCGCATGGTTGCCAGGAACAGGTCACCGCTGGCCTGGATATGCTGCGGGCGCAGGCCTTCGTCCTTCTGACCATTGATGAACCACTGAGCCTGGCGGGCGGGCCAGCGTTGTTCGTCCAACCCAAGTTCGCGAATCACGCGCTTGACCAACCGTTGTTGATCGTCGCTGTCCAGGATCTGGAAGGTCTGGCTCAGGCCGGCTTCCTGCCAATGGGCGCGCAACAGGCGATGGGCCAGGCCGTGGAACGTACCGACCCACATGCCAGCCGGGTTGATGCCCATCAACTGTTCGATGCGATGACGCATCTCGGCGGCAGCCTTGTTGGTAAAGGTGACCGACAGGACCGAATGGGGCGAGGCGTTCTCGACCTGGATCAACCAGGCGATACGGTGCACCAGCACTCGGGTCTTGCCGGAGCCGGCACCGGCCAGGACCAATTGACGGCCCACGGAGGCAGCAACTGCCTGGCGTTGGGCATCGTTTAGGGAGTTCAGCAAAAGGGAGAGATCATCGCGCATCGAGGCATTCTAGGGTGCGGCGCCACCTCGGGCAAACCGAGCTTTGCATTGGCCGACAAAACACCGCCTGCGGACGACCGGTCAGTCAGCGCCCGTAAGCATCGGCGGGGCTCGGTTACGGTGGCAGGCGCGCAATTGGATCCGCGTTTTTTCAGTATTTTTATGAACCAGGGCAGTGTGGGATGGCCTTTGGCTTGTGTATGCTCGGTGATCGTTTCGGGCTCACCATGCTCCCCTGAATAAGAACAAGAACAACATTTATGACCTTCAATTCCGATCTGGCAGGCCCGCGTGTAGAGCCGCGGATTATCTGCAAGCAGTACGCCACGGAAATGGCGGTCGAACGCACCAGGTTGTTGTACCAGGGCTCGCTGCTGCCCACATTGTTCATGCTGATCAACGGTCTGGTCTGCGCGGCGCTGCTGTGGGAGCCTCAGCGCTATTTCCTGGTCAGCGTGTGGCTGGTCTGGTTACTGTCGCTGGTCGCGCTGCGGGTGATCCAGGTGGCCGCTTTCGATTCGGCGATACCAAGCCGCCAGGCCCACCCGGTCTGGTTGCGCATGTTTCTTCTGGGCTCGGCCATGACCGGCCTGACGCTGGCCGGTGCGGGCATTGCCCTGGTGCCGGCGGACAGTTTCCAGCAACAGGCTTGGGTGTTCGGCCTGATCGGCGCCGCGACCCTCTCTGCCAGTGTCGCTTACGCCGTGAGTCTACCGGCGTTCCTGTCCTTTACCTTGCCCTGTCTTTTGCCGGCTATCGCTTATCTTTTCTGGGGGCCGGACGAGCATCAACGTGGCTGGGGTTGGCTCGGGCTGGTGGTGCTGGTCTCGCTGAGCGTGGTGGCCTGGCAGGTCAACCGGCTGATACAGAACGGGATGTTGCGACGGTTCCAGAACCAGGCGTTGATCGAGCATTTGCAGCAGGCACAAAGCCGCGGCGCGCAGCTCAACGAGGCGTTGGCCCGGGAGGTCGAACAGCGTCGCTCCGCCGAGGCCCAATTGCGCACGGCGCAGGTTGGCCTGGAGGCGCGGGTAGCGCAGCGCAGCCTCGAACTGGAGGCGGCCAGCCAGGCCCTGGTCAAGAGTGAAGCGCGCCTGGCGTTGGCCCTCAAGGCCAGTGAGCTGGGGTTGTGGGACTGGAACCTGCAGACCGACGAGGTTCATCACACCCAGCTCAAGGAGCTGTTTGGCCTGGAACCCGAATACATCACGGCCATGCTCAGTCATCTCACCCCGCGCCTGCATCCCCAAGACCTTCCGGCGCTCAAGCGTGCCCTTGTCGAACATCTGAAGGGCCGCAGCGAGGATTACCAGATCGAATACCGCGTGCGCCACGGCGACGGCCATTGGGTCTGGATCGAAGACCGCGGCCGGGCCGTGGAGCGCAGCGCGAATGGGCGGGTACTGCGCATGGTCGGTACGCGCCGCAACATCAGCGTCAGCAAGGAGCTGGAACAGCAGCGCCAACTGGCCGCCACGGTGTTCGAGGCCGCCAGTGAGGGTATCGTGATTTTGGATCCCAATTACGCGCTGCTTGCCGCCAACCAGGCGTTTACACGAGTGACCGGCTTCGATATCGCGGACATGCTGGGGCGCAATGTGGTTGATCTGCCTTGCAGTCGCGACGCGCGTCGGCACTATCCGGTGATTCGCCAAGCGCTCAAGCAGCACGGCACCTGGCAAGGCGAGCTGGTTGAGGCGCGCGCCAACGGCGAGCTCTACCCACAGTGGCTCCAGTTGAATGTCGTGCGGGACTCGCGGGGAAATATCAGCCATATAGTCGGTTTCTTCGCCGATCTTTCAGCGCGGCGCGAATCCGAAGAGCGGATGCGCTATCTGACCCATTATGACGAGCTGACCGGGCTGGCGAACCGCTCGCTGTTCCGTGAGCGCTTGAACGAAGCCCATCAGCGGGTGCGCCAGGGAGGACGGCGTAGCCTGGCCTTGCTGCACATCAACCTCGACCGTTTCAAACTGCTCAACGACAGCCTCGGCCATGACATCGCCGACCAGCTTTTGCAGAAAATGGCTCGGCGCCTGATCAACGCATTGCCCGAAGCCGACACCATCGCCCGGCTGTCCGGCGATGAGTTTGCGGTACTGTTCGACGCCTACGGCAATCTTTCGAGCCTGGCGCGAGTGGCGACCCGACTGGCCACCAAGCTTCGCGTGCCGGTGACGATCGATGGTCACGAACTGGTGGTCAGCGCCTCCATAGGCATCAGCCTGCTGCCGGATAACGCGCGGGAAATTTCCACCCTGGTCAGCCAGGCCAACATGGCCATGCAACACGCCAAGCACTTGGGCGGGAATAATTTCCAGTTCTACACCGACAGCCTGCAAGCCAGCACGCTGGAGCGTCTGCAGTTGGAGAACCAGTTGCGCAAGGCGTTGGAAGAACAACAACTGAAAGTGTTCTACCAACCCAAGCTATGCCTGGCGACGGGGCGTCTGAATGCCGCCGAAGCGTTGGTGCGCTGGGAGCATCCGAGCATGGGCCAGATTCCACCCGGGGAGTTTATCGGTCTCGCCGAAGAAACCGGGCTGATCGGTCCGATCGGCGAGTTCGTGCTGCGCCAGGCTTGTTGGCAGGCGTGTGAATGGCAGCGCCAGGGGCTGGAGTCCATTCGTGTCTCGGTCAACCTTTCGGTGCATCAGTTGCGCCAGGGCAAGTTGGTCAGCCTGGTGCGCCAAGTGCTCGAAGAAACCGGCCTGGCTCCGCATTATTTGGAGCTGGAACTCACGGAGAGCCAGTTGCTTGACAGCGTCGAGCACATCATCGCTACGTTCCAACAGCTGCGGGATCTGGGAGTCAAGCTGGCCATCGATGACTTTGGCACCGGTTATTCGTCCCTGAGCTACCTCAAGCGCATCCCGGTGGATTACGTGAAGATCGACCAGGCCTTCGTTCGTGGGCTGGAGGAGGGGGGCGAGGACGCGGCCATCACCCGCGCGATCATTGCCATGGCCCACGGACTGTCGCTCAAGGTTGTGGCCGAAGGTGTCGAGCGGGAGGGACAGCTTGAGTTCCTGAAGAATGAGCACTGCGACGAAGTCCAGGGTTATCTCATCAGTCGACCGGTTGGAGCCGAAGGCCTCGCCCGTCTGCTGCGGGAGCAGGGATAGGATTGGACTTGGCGTGCGCCGAGCCTGCGAGACGGCTACAAGGAGCGTCGCCCGCCAAAACAAGGGACAACAAGGTCAATTCAGTTACGTATTGGACAGGCGAAGAGGCGATTCTTGTAGTATAACTACAAGCCTGCTACATCCCGGCACCTGCCCATAACAAGAGTCCAGCCCCTTGAACCTGTTGCAACACATTGCCCAGTCACGCCACTTGCTGCGCAAATCGGAGCTGAAAGTCGCCGATCATGTACTGCTTGATCCCGCGGCCGTGATGCACAGTTCCATGGCCGATCTGGCCCACAGCGTTGGCATCAGCGAACCAACCATCGTGCGTTTTTGCCGGGCTATCGGTTGCTCGGGTTTCCAGGACTTGAAGCTCAAATTGGCGCAAAGCCTGGCGGCCGGTGCCAGTTTCGGGCAGTTCGCTATTCATGAAGACGATTCGGTCGCCGACTATAGCCTGAAAATTTTCGACACGACGCTGCACACCCTGATGGAGGTCCGCGAGAAACTTGACCCGGTCGCGCTGCAGAAAGCCGTGACGGCAATGTCCCAGGCCCAACGTGTCGAGTTCTACGGGTTCGGCGCCTCGGGTGCGGTGGCGGCCGACGCCCAGCACAAGTTTTTCCGGTTGCTGCTGACGGCGGCGGCTTATTCCGACCCGCACATGCAGGCCATGTCGGCCGTCACGTTGAAGCCGACCGACGTGGCGATCTGTATTTCCCAGTCGGGGCGCTCCAAGGATCTGTTGATCACTGCCAATCTGGTGCGTGAAAGCGGCGCCTCGCTGATCACCTTGTGTCCGAGCCAGACACCGCTGGCTGAGCTCTCCACCGTGAACCTGGCGATCGACGTGCACGAAGACACGGAAATCTATACGCCATTGACGTCGCGCATTGCCCACCTGGTGGTTATCGATGTGCTGGCGATGGGCGTCGCCATGGCGCGTGGCCCAAGCCTGGTCAACCACCTCAAGAGCGTGAAGCGCAGCCTTCGCAGCTTGCGGTTGTCACCCAAGTCGGTGAAGGCGCTGGACGACTGAACGAGGCCTTGGAAGTCAGGGCTTCTGGGCGAGGGAGCAAGCTCCCTCACCACGGGGCATTTGGCCGAATTCATCGTTCTGTAACGCTCGCGCCGCCAAACCGTCATCCCTCACCGTCATCGTGAAGCTCCCGTATACGTCTTGGGAGTCTCGACATGACCCAGTCCTACGAAGAACGCAGCGCCGCCAAAACCCGTCGCCAGCAGGAAGACCAGCGCCGCATGGCGTTCCGTCGTGCCATCGAAGACCGCTATGAGCAGCGTCAGCTCCTGGCGCAAATAAGCGAATATCCTGACCTGATGGAAATCAATTACTGGCAGGCAACGCCGGCGGTTTCCCGTCGAAACGCTCAACCAAGCCGATGATCTGCGCACGTTCGCCGCGAACGAATGCCAGAAACGCATGAGCCACCGGTGACAGGCGCTTGGCCCGGGCCTGTACAAGGCACCAGCTGCGATACAGCGGCAGCTCCTCCACCGGCAACTCGATGAGCGCGCCGGACGACAATTCCCGGCTCACGGCGTGGCGCGTCAAGAGCGCCACGCCCAGCCCGGCCACCACGCATTCACGCTGGGCTTCGGCAGACGCCACCTCCAGCGTCTGGGTGAAATGCACCCGTTTCTCCTTGAAATATTCCTCACAGGCCAGCCGCGTGCCTGAACCCGGCTCGCGCAACAGCTGCGTATAGGGTTCCAGGTCTTGCAAGCGCAATGAGCCCATGTGGCACAGCGGATGATCGGGCGGCGCCACCGCAACGATGGGATTATTGAGAAACGGCAGAAACTCCAGGCCCATGTCCTGCGGCACCATGGACATGATCACCAGGTCATCCCGGTTATCCGAAAGCCTGCGGATGACTTGGCCGCGATTGACCACCGTAAGGTTCAGGTTGACCTCCGGATGCTGGCGCTTGAACGCGGCGAACAGATGCGGGACGAAGTACTTGGCGCTGGACTCCACCGCAAGCTTCAGCTGGCCTTGCAGCGAGCCCTGCATGTCGGAAAGCTGCATATCGAGGTTTTCCAAACGACCGAAGATATCCCGGCTGGCGCGTTGCAGCGCTTCGGCGGCTTCGGTCATGTAGAGTTTTTTGCCGACATACTCAAACAACGGCTGGCCGATCAGCTCTTCCAGGGATCGAATCTGTAGGCTAACGGCCGGTTGCGTGAGAGACATTTCGTCCGCCGCACGGCTGTAGGACCTCAGATCGCACACCTCATTGAAGATTTGCAGCTGACGCAACGTCATACGCATCAATGACTTACGCATTTTTCAAGCACTCTGGTCCGAGACTGATCACCCAACTATAAGTGTTTGCTTATGCGTGACCCAATAATTATTCATTTTTGTTAATCCCCAGCCAGGACTAGTGTGGGGCTGCGACCAATTGTTACATCTGGTCACGCGTCGGCCTGGATCCCAGGCCGTGGTATCACCGGCTCAAGGGAACCTCCAATTGATAACAAAGATCCTGATCGCCAACCGTGGTGAGATTGCCGTCCGCATCGTGCGCGCCTGCGCCGAGATGGGCATTCGCTCGGTCGCGGTCTACTCCGACGCGGACCGCCATGCGCTGCATGTCAAGCGTGCGGACGAGGCCCACAGCATTGGCGCCGATCCGCTGGCCGGTTACCTCAACCCGCGCAAATTGGTCAACCTCGCCGTGGAAACAGGCTGCGATGCCTTGCACCCCGGCTATGGCTTTCTGTCGGAAAACGCCGAGCTGGCAGATATCTGCGCTGAACGCGGAATAAAATTCATCGGTCCGTCGGCGGAAGTCATCCGGCGGATGGGGGACAAGACCGAAGCGCGCCGCAGCATGATCAAGGCGGGCGTACCGGTGACGCCAGGCACCGAAGGCAACGTCGCGGGCATCGAAGAAGCCCTGGCCGAAGGCGACCGAATCGGTTACCCGGTAATGCTCAAGGCGACGTCCGGCGGCGGCGGTCGGGGTATCCGTCGCTGCAACAGCCGCGAAGAACTCGAACAGGCCTTCCCGCGTGTCATCTCCGAAGCCACGAAGGCGTTTGGATCGGCGGAAGTGTTCCTCGAAAAATGCATCGTCAATCCCAAGCACATCGAAGCGCAGATCCTGGGCGACAGCTTCGGCAATGTGGTGCACCTGTTCGAACGGGACTGCTCGATCCAGCGCCGCAACCAGAAGCTGATCGAAATCGCCCCCAGCCCGCAACTGACCCCCGAACAGCGTGCCTATATCGGCGACCTGTCTGTGCGCGCCGCCAAGGCTGTCGGTTACGAGAACGCCGGTACCGTTGAGTTCCTGCTCGCCGAAGGCGAGGTGTACTTCATGGAGATGAACACCCGGGTCCAGGTAGAGCACACCATTACCGAAGAAATCACCGGTATCGACGTGGTGCGCGAGCAGATTCGCATCGCCTCCGGGCTGCCGCTGTCGGTCAAGCAGGAAGACATCCAGCACCGCGGCTTTGCGTTGCAGTTCCGCATCAACGCCGAGGACCCGAAAAACAACTTCCTGCCCAGCTTCGGCAAGATCACCCGCTACTACGCCCCGGGTGGCCCGGGCGTGCGCACCGACACGGCGATCTACACCGGTTACACCATTCCGCCGTTCTACGATTCGATGTGCCTGAAGCTGGTGGTCTGGGCGCTGACCTGGGAAGAAGCGATGGACCGCGGCTTGCGGGCCCTGGATGACATGCGCCTGCAAGGGGTCAAGACCACCGCCGCGTATTACCAGGAAATCCTGCGCAATCCGGAGTTCCGCAGCGGCCAGTTCAATACCAGCTTCGTTGAAAGCCATCCGGAACTGACCAACTACTCGATCAAGCGCAAACCCGAAGAGCTGGCCCTGGCCATCGCCGCCGCCATTGCCGCCCACGCAGGCCTGTAAGGAATCATGACAATGTCCAAGAAGATCCACGTAACCGACACAATCCTGCGCGACGCCCACCAATCGCTGCTCGCCACTCGCATGCGCACCGAAGACATGCTGCCGATCTGCGACAAGCTCGACAAAGTCGGCTATTGGTCGCTGGAAGTCTGGGGCGGCGCAACCTTCGACGCTTGCGTGCGCTTTCTGAAGGAAGACCCGTGGGAGCGCCTGCGCCAACTGCGTGCGGCGCTGCCCAACACCCGCCTGCAAATGCTCCTGCGCGGCCAGAACCTGCTGGGCTACCGCCATTACAGCGACGACGTGGTCAAGGCGTTCGTGGCCAAGGCTGCGGTCAACGGCATCGATGTGTTCCGTATCTTCGATGCGATGAACGACGTGCGTAACCTGCGGGTCGCCATCGAAGCGGTGAAGGCTGCCGGCAAGCATGCCCAGGGCACCATCGCCTATACCACCAGTCCGGTGCACACCATCGAAGCATTCGTGGCCCAGGCCAAGCAGATGGAAGCCATGGGTTGCGACTCGGTGGCGATCAAGGACATGGCCGGGCTGCTGACCCCCTACGCCACTGGCGAATTGGTCAAAGCCCTGAAAGCCGAGCAATCGCTGCCGGTCTTCATCCATTCCCACGACACCGCCGGCCTCGCCGCGATGTGCCAGCTCAAGGCTGTCGAAAACGGCGCCGATCACATCGATACCGCGATCTCCAGCTTCGCCTGGGGCACCAGCCATCCAGGCACCGAGTCGATGGTCGCCGCTCTCAAGGGCAGCGAATTCGACACCGGCCTGGACCTGGAACTGCTGCAGGAAATCGGCCTGTACTTCTACGCCGTTCGCAAAAAATATCATCAGTTCGAGAGTGAATTCACCGCGGTGGACACCCGCGTCCAAGTCAACCAGGTTCCGGGTGGAATGATTTCCAACCTGGCCAACCAGTTGAAAGAGCAGGGCGCACTGAACCGCATGAACGAAGTGCTGGCGGAAATCCCACGAGTACGCGAAGACCTCGGCTTCCCGCCGCTGGTGACCCCGACCTCGCAGATCGTCGGCACCCAGGCGTTCTTCAACGTATTGGCCGGTGAGCGCTACAAGACCATCACCAACGAAGTGAAGCTCTACCTGCAAGGCGGATACGGCAAGGCACCTGGCGCGGTGAACGAGAAGCTGCGTCGCCAGGCCATCGGCAGCGAAGACGTGATCGATGTGCGTCCGGCCGACTTGCTCAAGCCGGAAATGACCCGGTTGCGTGGTGAAATCGGTGCCTTGGCCAAATCCGAGGAAGACGTGCTGACCTACGCGATGTTCCCGGACATCGGGCGCAAGTTCCTCGAGGAGCGTGAAGCCGGCACCTTGACCCCCGAAGTACTGCTGCCTATCCCAGAGGCGGGCAGCTTGAGCTCCGCTGGCGGCGAAGGTGTACCGACCGAGTTCGTCATCGATGTCCACGGCGAAACCTATCGCGTCGACATCACCGGCGTAGGCGTCAAGGCCGAGGGCAAGCGGCATTTTTATCTCTCCATCGATGGTATGCCGGAAGAGGTCGTGTTCGAACCGCTCAATGAGTTCGTCAGCGGCGGCAGCAGCAAGCGCAAGCAAGCCACCGCGCCGGGCCACGTCAGCACCACCATGCCAGGCAACATCGTTGATGTGCTGGTCAAGGAGGGCGACGTGGTGAAGGCCGGCCAAGCAGTGCTGATTACCGAAGCCATGAAAATGGAGACCGAAGTCCAGGCCGCCATCCCAGGCAAGGTCACGGCGATTCATGTAGCCAAGGGCGACCGGGTCAATCCGGGCGAAATCCTGGTGGAAATCGAAGGCTGATCCGAACAGCCGCGATATAACGTTTTACCTCGGGGGAGCAGGTGCTCCCCTTTTTTTTTGCCCGTTAGAACGCCATCCGCCATTGCCCGGTCAACGCGCCGTTACGGTTGTCCTGGCCCGTTTCTGCGCTGTAGCTCAACCCCAGGGTGTGACGTGGCGACATGGCCAGGTCCAACCCCGCTTGCAAGAGCAGGCTGTCCCGGTCCAGTTCCACCCCTTGGATGATGTAGGTGCTGCCACCGTTAGCCAGGCGTTGATGGGAGCTGCCCCTGATGTCGCCGTATAGGTGTTTCCAGCCGACATCCACGCGTGGCGTCAACCGCATGCCTTGGTCGAACGCAAAAGGGTGGGCGATACGCAGGCCGAGATCGCTGCTGAAGTGTTCCTGGCTCTGGTCGTGGTATTGCAATGCAGCATCGCCACCTTTTTCTGCATAGGCGTCGCGTTGGTAGCGTTGGTAACCCACCTGGATGTAGGGCTCCATATCGAAGTGTCCGACGTCCAGGTTGTAGCCGACCTGTCCAAAGATCTGTTGTGTTGTGGCGTCGTAGCGACCCTTGAGGTGATCCCTGAAACCATTGAACCCAACATGGCGTTTGGTGCTTCCGTCATGGCTGCCATAAACGGCACCCAGGCGCAGGGCCACTGGCCCGTCCTGGCGCAAGGCATAGGCACCCACCAGCCAACTGTCGAGCGCGCCGTCGAATTGATAGCTGTCCAGCCGTGTCTGGGTTTTGCTGCCGATGACGCCCAGGCGCCAATCGGGGCTGACCGCCCAGTCGGTTCCCAGCATCAAACCTTTGGTCGAATGCTTCAGGGCAAAGCTGCCCAATTGCTTGGCGAGGCTGCCGTTGTTGCCGATGGCCTGGACCCAGACCTGGCCATTGCCATGCTCACCCGTCGGGTTGTTCCGGCCCATGGCGGAGAGCATTCCCGAGCTGATCGGTGCGACGCTGCTTAAAGTCGCACTGCCCAGGTCTGCCGTGTCGTAACCGCCCAGTTGGTCGATGGCATCGGCGGCGGTGGCCATGTTGGTACCGAGCAGGGCGTTGATGGCGGCGTTGGGTTTGGGGTTGGCTGCCACTTTCGCGGGTTCGTTGGGATATGACGCGGGATGACGGGTTTGCGATTCTGTGGCGGATATTTGTTCAGCGGGTAAAGCGACGGCGGGGCCAGCCTCCGTTGCTTCGGCATGGTGTTCCACGATACTGCTTATAACCGCTTGGCTATTAACCGTGGGCGCGATCTCGTCGGGCACCTTGTCCTTAAGCGCAAGGGTCAATCCTACTTCTCCAGTGGCGTACTCAGGTGTTGCCGTCATCAAGGCCAGTTCGTTGATGACGTTCCCGAACTTCCCTTCGACTTTTTGCGCTTTTATCACGACGTGTTTGTTCTCAGCGATGGACTCGCCCGACAGAGACGTGATCTTCAACGTCGCATTGCCTAACGTCGCGGTACCGCCAACCTTGATCGTGGCGCCGCCTTTCTCCGTGTCGACTGCATAAGCCAGCGTCGCGCTTTTGGACAGCTTGAGGTCACGGGTAACCGAGGGGGCACCCATGACTGGACCGACTTCAATCAAACCCGCCACATCCAGCGCGTCGACCGTCCCGTTGCCGCTGAACGTGCCGTTTTTTCCAACGAACACAGGCCCGGTCACGGTACCTGGGTTATGGAATACGCCAAGCACATGCACCGCGCCCGTTATCTGACCGGTGTTGGCCAGCTTTGCCTTTGGGTCAACCAGGCTTGCACCGGTGAGCGCGCCCCCGTTCGACCATTCGCCTTGCTTGAGGTACAGATCCTTGAAGTTGCCGGTTGGGCCGATTACGCCTCCCTTGCTGATATCCAACTGCAGAACATTGGTACCGCCGCCGCCGTCAGTGGGCCCGAAAAGTTCGCCTTGCTTGCTGACAATCACAAGGTCATTGCCGTCGCTCATCGATAGGGGCGCTTCCTGGGCCTTGATGACCGGTTCGATGTTTGTATCCGGCGCCGCCGCGAACGCCTTGAGCCTCGCCTGCATCTTCGCGGTTGTTTCAACGGGGCGGGCGTCCTCGGTAACTGACTGGGCCATCGAAACCTCGGCACAGCCGAGGGCCAAGGTTATTGCCAAGGCAAGATGGTGGGGCAGGAATAGGTGTTGGGTAGGCATTGAATGCGACCTGTAGTGGAGAAGGTCGCACTTTAAAAATTCACCGAAAGCGGCGATGCCAGCCATCTTCTCGCCGCAGAGGCGAATTGGCGGATGAAGAGCGTAGGCCGGTCGTGCTCGGTTCCCTCCATCGTCGCGATGGCTGGCGGAGCCTGTAGCTTTACCCTACAGCAGGTTCATACACGATCGATTAGCTGCGCTTTAGATACGCCTTTCCATAATGCCGCTCCATCCGCGCTTGAATCAGCTCCAGCGCAATGGACATCAGCCAGTAGATAATCGCGGCCGTGGTCAGCATTTCGATATAGCGATAGCTGGAGCGACCATAAGATTGCGCCAGGAACATCACTTCCCAGACGCCCATCACCGAGATCAGGGAGGAGTCCTTGAGCATGGAGATGAATTGGTTGGTGGTCGGCGGGATGATGGTGCGCATGGCCTGGGGCAGGGTGACGCGCCAGAAGATCACGGTTTCGCCCATGCCCAGGGCGAGGGAGGCTTCGCGTTGGCCGTGGGGAACGCCGAGGATGCCGGCGCGGAAGATTTCGCTCAGGTAGGCGCCGTAGTTCAGTGACAACGCGATGATGCCGGCGGCAATGGCGCCAGGAACGATGCCCAGCTGGGGCAGGCCCAGGTAGATCAGCAAAATCTGGATCAACAGCGGGGTGCCGCGAAAGAACGACGCATAGAAGCTGGCGATGCCGAACGCCACCGCACTGCTGGACAGCCGCGCCAGCGCGGTGATGAAGCCCAGGAGTGACGACGCGACGATCGAGCACAGGCACAGGAACAACGTCAGCACCGCGCCCTGCAGGAAGCCGTTGGGGGCCAGATGCAAACCGAGCAGGTTCGGCAGTTTGTCGAGGATGATCGAGAACTTCAGGTCGAAACTCAGGAAAAAACTGGCGAACAGCACCAACATGACCGCCCACGTCAGGTACAAGCGTGTGCGAAAGCCGAAGATTTTATGCAGGCGCGACTCAGTCACCGGTGGCGGTAGCTGGTCAGGAGGCGGAATGGAAGTCATTGGCTGATGTCGGCGCCGATCCATTTTTGCGAGAGCTTGCTCAGGGTGCCGTCCTGTTTCAGTTGGGCGAAGACTTCTTGCACCTTGCTGTTCCACTCGGCGTCACCCTTTTCGATGGCGACCGAGTTCGGCTCGGCATACAGCGCTTCGCCAGCGAGTTTGAAGCGCTTGTCTTCGGTCAGGCGTGGCTGAGCGGTCACCAGGTTGGTCAGCACCGCGTCCAGGCGCACTCCGGCGCCCAGGCCGAGGTCCTGGAACGCCACGTTATCGGTGTCATACGGGGCGATCTGTACGTTCTCGAACGGATAGCTCAACCGGGTATCTTCCGCGCCTTCAATGACCAGGTTCTTGTTCAAGTAGCTCTCATAGCTGGACGCGCTGGTCAGGCCGACCTTCTTGCCGCTCAGATCCTTGGCGCCATGGATGCTGTCGTCCTTGGCATTGACCACGATGACCGCTGGCGAGGCGTAGTACTGCACCGGGAAATCGAACACCTCGGCGCGGGCCTTGCTCGGTGTCATGGAGCAGATGCAGATATCGTAGCGCCCGCTCCAGCGACCGGCCGCAATCACGTCCCAGGACGGCGTTTCCAGGCGCAGCTTCACACCCAGTTTCTGCGCGACGGCCTTGGCGACGTCCACGTCGAAACCGTCAAGCTGGTTCTGGTCATTGAGGAACGAGAAAGGGGGATAGCTTTCCATCAACACGCCGACGAGCTCTTTTTTCTGTTCGATACGATCCAGGGTGATACCTGCGAGCGCTTGGGAAGACGCAGCCAGCAGACCCAGGCCCAGGGCCAGCAACGGTTGAAATTTCATGGGCGATCCCTGGTTGAAAAAGAGGTTGTGATTGGCGAAAGAGTGCGCATTAAATAGTTATAAGAACTACTCCGGTAGTGAGTATTTTTCATAAGCTTATGAGTGAATCGCATATGGGCGTAGCAACAGTCATTCTCGATGGTGGCATGGGCCGTGAATTGCAACGCCGTGGCGCGCCGTTTCGACAGCCCGAGTGGTCGGCGCTGGCATTGAGCGAAGCGCCCCAGGCAGTGGAAGATGTCCATGCCGCTTATATCGCCAGCGGCGCCAACGTGATCACCAGCAACAGTTACGCCGTGGTGCCGTTCCATATTGGCGAGGCGCGTTTTGCCGCCGAAGGTCAGGCACTGGCGGCTTTGGCCGGTGAACTGGCGCGGCGGGCGGTGCAGGCTTCAGGCAAAACCGTACGAGTGGCCGGGTCGCTGCCGCCGCTGTTCGGTTCCTACCGTCCCGATCTGTTCGATGCGTCCCGTGCAAGTGAGCTGCTGGCGCCTTTGGTGGCGGGACTGGCGCCCCACGTCGACCTGTGGCTGGCAGAAACCCAAAGCTCAACGGTCGAGGCACGAGCCATCCGTGCCGGCATCCCACGGGATGGCAAGCCGTTCTGGCTCTCGTTCACCTTGAAAGACGAGGACACGGATGAAGTGCCGCGCCTGCGTTCCGGTGAACCCGTGGCGGATGCCGCGGCCGTCGCAGCGCAGCTGGGCGTCGAGACGCTGTTGTTCAACTGCAGTCAGCCGGAGGTGATCGGTGGCGCCATCGATGCCGCGCGGCAGACGTTCGAGCGCCTGGGCGTGACAATCCACATCGGTGCCTACGCCAACGCGTTTCCGCCGCAGCCCAAGGAGGCGACCGCCAACGACGGTTTGGACCCATTGCGCGACGACCTTGATCCACCGGGGTATCTTCAGTGGGCAACGGACTGGCAAAAGCGCGGGGCCAGTCACCTGGGGGGCTGCTGCGGAATCGGGCCGGAACATATCGCCGTCCTGGCCCAACGATTGAGTTGAGAGGCGTGGCGGTTGGCCGAGGAATTGGCCGACCGCTTTTTCACCCGCGCTTACGATTTCCTACCCAACGCGGCAGGGACGCCATACATATGTATGTCAACGCTGCCTCGCCGGCACGATAGGTTTGCGGACTTTCCAATCAACCCTTGGACAGTCCAATGCTCCCCGAACCAACCGATAAACCCAGCCCTTTACCGAGCGTCCGAGCCGGCTTTGGCAGGTGCATTGGTGGACAGCCTGATAAGCGAGGAAACCCGTGCCCACCAACTGCTTATGGGGGCTTATGCGGTGAACCAAGGGGAAGCCCAGCAATTTCTGCAGCGCTTCGGGTTTTCAGGCAATCGGGCCGAGCATAGCCGTTTGAGCTTCGCACGCCACGTGAGTCATCGAGGTGAAATACCCGAATGGGCCTGGCAGTATGCCAAAGAGGGGGCGACGCCCGAATCCCTCGTTAGATTTCTGTCCAAGAGGCTTGCGCCAAAAGCGGAGTGATCCAATCGCCATTACATGGCTGACTCGCGAGAATGTCTGTCACAGTTACTCATGCGCAGCAGCCTCGCAACGCTACAGAAACTTACGCTCACATATGTATATAGCAGGCTCAGGTTGCCATACATATGTATGGCTTCACGGCGGTGGCGGGAGGATAGGGTCTGGGTTCTTTAATCAAACCAACGGACCCTCCATGACCCTTTTGCTTAACGATGAACCAGGCGTGCCGCGCCAGGCGCCGCCCGTCACCCTTGCACGCATTGATCCATTACCTGACGGCAATGCATTCGAGCCGCACAAGTTTGCCGATCAGTGGTTGCTGGAGTTGGGATTGCTGGGCGATACACCGCTTCGTGTGACTTACCAGGAAGTTGAAGCAGTCGATTCGGCTGCTGAAAATAAAACCGCATCGGTTCCCTTGCGTGCCGCTGTCACTCAGGGTTTTCTCAAGGCCTATCAAAGCGAGCCAATTGCCGCCTTCGCGGCTTTTCACCGATGCGAGGATTGGATCGAGTATCCCCACAGAAGCCATATGAAGCGGGATTTTTCGGCACTTCGTATCGACGGTTTTGTGCTTCCAAGAAACCTGTTGCAGAAGTTGCATGCAGGCGTGCCTCCGGGCTACAGGGGGCCTGGGCTCGCTTTTGAGGCCGACTCCGTCAGTCAAGACGCCTCGCTGGCCCCTCAGGAAGAAGCTCGCCATAAACAGCTGAAACGTCTGGCCACCCATAAAGCTGACCTGAATCGTTTGTTTGCAGGCTTGCCCACGTTCGACACGGCGTTGAAGAATCTGCTGGTCGATTCGATCAGGAAAAAAATCGAGCCGGACAAATTCCGTGGCGCAGCGCGACAGGCGATCGACCCGGACAATTGTTATGTGAATCACTTCACGACAGATTCACTTGGGGCGCGCTCATTGGTTTCTTCATTGAGTTTCAGCGAAGTCATGATGGACTGTTTGTCCACTGATGAGTCTCCTGTATACGCCCAGGGAAGCGTGGGTTTTTTCACTCGCTCGGACACGGTGCAAGACACCGACAGCCTATTCGTCGACCCGATGGATGCTCGAATCCTGGCGGCCATGACGTCGGCGTTCCGTATTGAGAACCCTACAACCAATAACCACCTGAGGCGTCAGTTCCTTGATGACCTGGCCGCATTTCGCACGAAGGAGACCCTGAGAGACGCGCTCGACCCGGTTATCCCCTCCACCGCGCAAGATGAGCTGGTCCTCAGACTTTCCCAACGATTCCTGTATTTATTGGATTTATACAAAGCCGATCGAGATCCCACTGCACGGCTAACCCATGGGGAGCGGAACCTGCGCAATGACGAGGATCGCCTGCTGAGCATCATCACGACCCACCCTTCAGAGGCGGCCAGGGGAAGTTTGATGAGGAAAGAGCATCTTCCCCATGTATATAAGGTCATGCTTGAAATGGAGGGCGACTTGTCGCAGAAGTGGCCGGCCGCGATGGTGATAAAGCAACGTGACCAGCCGGCTTTATTCCTGTACTCCATGGAGAGGGGTATAGAGCGGTTCGATGAGTTCCGGGAGTTGGTGAATTCGGTAACCCCGGTCTATCAAGGGCAGGAGCGCAAAATCAAAAGTATTGATCAGGCGCTTCCTGAGCATGTTTTCGAGCGGGCAGCCAAAGACCTGCTTGATCTTCAGTACGCGTCGTTACAAGCCGTTCTGAAAGCACCGGAACTTGTGCAGTTCGATTTGGCCCGCTTTGCTCTGGATGCTGAGAAAGCGCTGGAGCTTCCGATGCTGGCGCTTGACGGTGTGCTGGTCGCCCGAAGCGAAACCTTGCTCAAAAACAGTCGCCCGGACGCCTACAGAGCCGCGACGATTGTGCACAAACGCATCTATCGCATCTTGGAAGAGCAGGCGCTGACGGCTGAAAGTGAAATTGCCAAAAGACGCGTTCAGACAATATCGGAATTCAGTCGCGAAAAAATCGTCGCCTATCTCCGGGAGCAACTGCACAAGGAGATTGATCCCGATCCAGACCGGACATTGATTACCTTGTTTCAAGGTCGCGCCTGTACGTTGAACGACTCGCGACTGACCAGCTTGACCCAATTGATGATCGACAATACGCGCCCTGCGCAGTACCCGAATGCAATGAAGGAAATCCGGCCGGTCTATCTTGTCGATAAGGACGGCCAACCGATCAGTCACCCGCTGACCCGTCTTTTGATTCTTTTAACGGGGCCTGAGCTTGCCAGGATGGCGACGAGTCTTGATATCGGTGACCGTTACGAGACGTACCTCAAGGAAAAGATGAATGCGCCGGACTACAAGGAGGCCTGGTGGGATGCTTACCTGGCCAATATGTCCCTCAAGGGCTACGAAGCCGTCCTCAAAGGTGATGATGTACTCAAAGAGACCGTGACGGATGTCAGTGTCCATCCAGCACGCACCGAAAAACGGGTTGTTCTCTGGCAGGATGCGGTTATCCAATCATCGAAGGCAAAGGATCGCGTAAGAGTACAGGGAAGGGAGGTACATGTTTACGGTCTGCTGCTGGGCGGGACCGTAGGCGCGGGAGGACAGCACGGCACCTTGGGCAACGCGACCAGTGTCGACGGTGTGCTGATTTTTTCAGATCAGGACGGGCCGACAATACAGGGAACCGTTGGCGTCTATTTTCCGGACAGTCCCGGTGGAGATGATCTGCATGAGTTTGCCAATCTCAATGATGGTGTCGCGGATCTTCTTCAACGGGAGGAATGGCAGGTCTATTTCGCTTCCCGCATCGCCACCAACAATCCTCAAGAACTGAAGCAGATTTTCGGGACGCGAAGCGGTCGACCGTTGGCGCGTGGCTCGTTGATCGGCGGCGATCTGTCTGAAGCGCTCCATGGGGCGCATGTGAGATTTCGAATTGCCCATGCCGATCATCGTTCCAATAGCAACCGCAACATCCTGCACCAAACCATTTTCAACCTGACCGTGATGGCGTTCGAAACGCTCCTGGACGTGGTTTCGTTTCTGGCACCCGCTTACGCCGCGTTGCAGCTGTACTTGATGGTCGCCAAGACCGGCCAAATCCCGCTTCACCTGAACATCGTCAAATATCTGATCCGCTCCGGCATCGCGCCGCGACCTATCGGCGGTGCGATGGGCACCTCACGAAATAGATCGTTTTCCCGGGAGGTATTGGCCCGTCTAAACCAACAGGAAAAACCGATTGGGTTGCCATTGGAACAAGCAATCTACGGCCCCTACGCGGTGAAGGATGCAACGGTTATACGAGGGCTGACCCCGGACGCTGGTGGGTTTTACCGCGTTACCGTTCGGGATGCAGCGACAGGCGTCGTCACCGCTCGCCCAGTGTATGTGCGACAACCGGGGGCAATGGTGCTCCGCGTGCACGACAGTACGAAGCTGAACGCAGCCGAGGCGACTTTGGTCGATCCAGTCTCAGGGTCGAGTATCCGCTCCAGTGGTGTGATGAGGAGCACCGTGGCACGCATGCCAGATGGGGAATGGCGTGCGGTCGGGTTCGGCCGCGGAGGTGGCGGGGAACGTCCAACGCGGCAGGGCCCCTCAGGTTCGAGAACGGGTGGCCAGACGCTCGAGGACATGATCTCTGTGCTGGAACAGCCCGGCCAATGGGATTTTCTCCTGATGGATATCGTTCCTGAACTCGTGCCCCATATTCCAGGCTGGCCGCAGAACAGGGGCTTGGTCATCATGGATGTCAGGCCCGGGAGGCTCCCTTCCACCTTGCGGCTCTCGCGCCAGGCAGGCCCGGAACGTTTGTCGAGCAGTCCGGATTACGCCACGGATGTCGTGGTGAGACGGTCGAGCGACAACCACTATGATCTGGTCCAGGCAGATCGTGTCATCACAATTCGAAGCCCCGGTGACTGTTTCTTCTCGGCTGTTACCCAGGGGTTGGACGAACTTGAGGGGAGGGTCGTTTTCACCCCAACAGAGTTGCGCCTGGCGTCGGCAGGATACATTCGCCAAAACCTCGAATCGTTTCGCCACTTGGAGCTTCAGGACACCTCCCGCCCAATGCGGCAACCGGCTGGTCAGAGCGAGGAGGCGGTCGCAAAGGCGAAACAGGTGTTAGCGAAAACGGAGGCCGCGCTTGAAAATCTCCTGGGCAGGGAGACCGTGGAAGTTTTAACGAGCCTGATCGCTGGCGCGCGCAACCCATATAAATTGTTTGGATCGCCTCGGCTACATCTGTCGCTGCGTGCAGGCTTGACAGCCGTCGGTGTCTCCTCGTCGGAGCTCTGGAGGCAAATCGAGCAACTGACTCCGGCCCGGCCTTTGTATGGATTGGCAACCTCTTTCACCCCCTACACGCCCGCCGAAAGAAGCGTTGTCGAAGAGCTCCTGGATATGACGCTGGTCAGCAGCGTGGGTGGGAGAACGATCGATCTTCTGGCCAGGGATGGCTATTTTCAGTTGAACCGGGATTCGATTCATATCTTGCTTGAGTACGGCGTCGATATCGACGAGTGGCATAAGTTCTATCCCAAGAACCCGAAAGCATATATTCCGAGCAGCGAGGCGGCTGCCGGGGATGTGCGGGGGCTCCTTAACGGCAGGGAACTGGTACACCCACATCAGTTGGCCGAGATCGCCAATACCCTCAAGGTAAATCGGGGCGAGGGAAGCCTGATCAATGAGTTGATAGAGTTCTTTCGTTATAAAAAAATGGTCGGACGAACCGTCGGCTTGCTTCGAGGTGCGCTTCGCAACAGAAGCAGGTTATTGGCCAGGGCTGAGCGAGTTCTGGTTTCTCGCGTGATCGCAACCAATCTTGGCGGTGCTTTGCCCGTATCTGTATTTTCAAGGTGGATAAGTCATCCGTCCCTCGGTTCAGCGAAGCTGGATTTTATTGCCAGGTATGCCGACACCCGTGCTCAGGAGCTATTGGATACCGGCAATATCGATATCCGGTGGATCCACTTGTTCACGGACAAGACGCTGAGAAATATCGAAATGCATTCAGGATCTCTGGCGGCTTTTATCCGTTTCTTGGAGCCGGCAAGCGCCAGAGATATCGGTATGGCGAGTATCGCCAAGCTGCTAAGCGGCTCTGATGGCGTTCCGTCGAACTCCAGAATCGTTATGCTGCTCGACATCCCTAACTTGTTGGCTAATCTGACCAATAATTTTACCCGCGAGGAGGCCAGGAGTATTTGGAGAGAGTTGATCAGCCCGTACTACAGTGACTTGAATATTTACGACGCGCTTGGGCAGGTTCGCCCATTGAACTCCGAAGCGAATTTCACATCGGCATTGATCAATGCTCTGCAGCAGGATGTGGCACGCGCGCATCAGCTGATTGACAGAGTCTTTGCCGATCCCACGACCTCGGCGCAGGTACTGAATCATCTCTATCGCTTCGACTTTACTGCGAATCGAGCGGAACACAGTCTTTTGATGTTTGCCGAATACGTGGGTTGTTATAACCGGATACCGGACTGGGCATGGCAATACAAAATATATAAAGAGTGACGCAACGATGGCTATCGCAAGGCCACCCGCGATAGCCATCTGCTCTTGCTCAACGGCAAGCAGCCAAGCTTCGGACCTGTCCGCCTTCGCGTTGATTTTCTTCGCTCAACCATTGTTCAAATGCCGCTCCGATCGCCGGCCACTCCGAGTCGAGCATCGAATACCACGCCGTGTCGCGGTTCTGGCCCTTGACGACCATGTGCTGGCGGAACACCCCCTCAAACGTGAAGCCCAGCCGCTCGGCGGCATATTTGGAGCGGGCGTTGCCGTTGTTGCACTTCCATTCGAGGCGACGGTAGCCGAGGGCGAACGACTCCTTGGCCAGCAGATAAACCGCCTCGGTGCTTTTCGGCGATCGCTGCATCGGCGCGCCAAAAGTGACGTGGCCGATCTCGATGCGGCCGTGGGCCGGCACGATGGACATCAGGCTGAGGATCCCTTGCACCTCGCCGCTGGCACGATCGATCACGCTGAAAAAATACGGGTCGGTGTTGGCTGCATGGTTGTCCAGCCAGGCGTCGAAGTCGCCACGAACCTTGAAGGGACCGTAGGGCAAGTAGTCCCAGAGTTTCGGATCGGCCCCGGGGCCTTCGAGGGCTTGCCAAAGACCCTCGGCATGACGCGCCGGGTCGAGTTTTTCCAGGCGGATGAATCGCCCTTCGAGCAAGCGCTTAGATGGCGCCGAGACACCTTTCCAATCGGTAAGCGGGGTCGACATGCAGTGCTCCTTACAAGGCTTTGCGAAATTGAATGAAGCCTGGGCGTTCGGCGATGCGTTCGTAGAGTTTGATCGCGGTCGCGTTGGTCTCGTGGGTCAGCCAGTGAACCTTGGCACAACCGTCGGCCTTGGCCGTGGCATAGACGAATTCGATCAATTGCCGACCAACACCGGTGCCCCGACTTTGCTCGGTCACCAGCAAGTCCTGCAAGTAGCAGGAGTTCTCTATGCTCCAGTTCGAGCGGTGGTAAATGAAATGCACCAGGCCCACCGCCGTATCGCCGTGCCAGGCGAGGGCGCCGTGGGTTGGTTCGCGATCGTCGAGCAGGCGCTGCCAGGTGCTGTGGGTCACCGCTTCCGGCAGTTCGGTGTTGTAGAACCGTAGGTAAGCCTGCCATAGCGGCAGCCAGGCAGCGTGGTCTTCAGCAGTGACGAGGCGGATCTCGGTGTGGCTCATGTTCACTCCTTGGTGGATGCATCAGGCATCAGGCGTGACAGCGCCTGATCTTGCGGATCGGTGCTCGTGGCGAGACCGTTGCGCACTCCGGCGATATCTTCGGGGCTGCGGTTTTGGCTGAGCTTGCGTTTGCCTTCCAGGCGCTGGATAGGCAGCGAAAAACCAACGATGGCCTTGAGCATCGCTTCGACGTACTCGGCCGGTGCATCATCGAGTGTCCAGGGTTGGGCGCGGCCGGTTTCGTGACGTTCGGTGAGGGCGCCGACCACTTCGCGCAGGCGATGGGCGTCGCTGAAAACTTCGGCTTTGCCATAGGCGTGTACGGCCAGGTAGTTCCAGGTCGGCACCACTTTGCCGTGTTCGGCCTTGCTGGGGTACAGGCCCGGGCTGACGTAAGCATCGACGCCGGGAAATATCACCAGGGCCTCGGCCCCGGCCTCCAGGTCGCGCCATTGCGGATTGGCCCGGGCCATGTGCCCGCGCAGGCTTCCGTGGGGACCCTGTCGCGTATCCAGCAGCAGCGGCAAGTGGCTGGCCTGTAGGCCGTGTTCACCCTGGGTGACCAGTACGGCCAAGCGGCACTCGTTCATCATTTGATGTAACTGGGGTATGTCTTGGACGGCGAAGGCTTTTGGGTTGTACATGAAAGTTTTTCCTTGGCGAATGCCAGCATCCTAGGCAGGCTATTGGTCTGTTGTAAGAGCCACTCCAGGCCAGTTTGATAGGTCCATTCCTGAGGCTGTGTGATGAACAACCCCGTGCCGCCGCTGTCGTTCAACCCCGCTGGAATCGAACTGGATCGCCGCCACGGGCTCAGCCGGCAGCTTTATCAGGCATTGCGGGCCCGCGTCCTGGATGGTCGCCTTGCAAGCGGCACGCGTCTGCCAGCTAGCCGCGACCTGGCGGCGGCCTTGTCCATTTCCCGCAACAGCGTGGTGCGTGCGTACGACCAGCTCTATGCCGAAGGTTTTATCGAAGGACGCGTCGGTGACGGAACCTATGTGGCGAATCTGTCCGCAGTGGCGTTGCCGCTGAAGAAATTATCCACAAAAGCATCCACAGGCTTTTCAACAGGCTTACCCACAGGTTTATCCACAGAATGGCGCGATTTACCTGTGGGCCCATCCAGTAAAGTTATCCACAGCGACGCGCTGCTACGTGTCGAAAAGCATCATCTGGCCCAGCCGCCGGCGGGACCACCGCGTGCATTCCGGGTGGGTGTGCCGGCCTTCGACCAGTTCCCTTTTGATGTCTGGGCCAAGCTGAACGGGGCTTTCTGGCGCAAGCCGGATCTTCAACAGCTGTGCTACGGCGATTCTCAAGGAGACGAACGCTTGCGTGGCCTGATTGCGGCTTACCTGCGCAGTTCGAGGGGCCTGCAGTGCACGGCTGAACAAATTGTGATCACCAGCGGCGCGCAGCAGGGCATCAGCCTTTGTGCACAGCTATTGGTAGATCCCGGTGACGTGGTGGCGGTGGAAAACCCAGGTTATCGCGCAGCGGGGCACGCGTTTGCGGTGGCTGGAGCCGACGTCCGAGGCGTGCCGGTGGACAGCGATGGCTTGGATTGCGCGGCGCTCGCGGCGTTGAGCCATTGTCGGCTGACCTATGTCACGCCCTCCCATCAATACCCGACCGGGGTGGTCATGAGCCTTGCGCGACGGCTGGAGCTGCTGGGTTGGGCCGAACGCAACGACGGCTGGATCGTCGAGGACGACTACGACGGCGAATACCGCTACAGCGGCGCGCCGCTGGCGCCGTTGGCCGCGCTGGATCGCCAGGGTCGGGTACTTTACGTCGGCACCTTCGGCAAGGTGGCGTTCCCGGCCCTGCGCCTGGGTTATCTGGTGCTGCCGCCGGGCCTGGTCGACGCCTTCGCCCGACGACGCGCCGTGGATGTTCGCCACTCCGAAGTCAGCACCCAGGCCGTGATGGCCGAGTTCATGTCCGCCGGGCATTTCCAGCGACACATCAGGCGCATGCGTCGGGCGGCCCTGGCTCGGCGGGATGCGTTGTTGGCGGGTTGGCCCAAGGCTGTCGAGGGTGTTGGCGCCATGCCCACGGTCGTCGCCGGGCTGCATGTCACGGTACCTGTGGACAGCATCGAGCGTGAACGGGAGCTGATTGCCAAGGCGGCCAGCGTCGGCGTGGAGATCAATGGCCTGAGCGGCTATTGGTTGCCTACCACGCCTGCGCAGGTCCGCGCCGGGCTGGTGCTGGGGTTCGCGGCAGTCCCGCCCGCGGCGATCGGCACGGCGCTGGCGAGCCTGGCTAAGGCCTGGGATGTCTGACGGCCCGCGGCCGGGACATCAATCGCAGGCCAGGCTCGGCTTCATGGCCGTTTCTTTGGAAAGAACACCTGTATGGCCTGATCCACGGCGATTTCGCTGCGGTAACGATCAATCAATTGACGTTGGTTCAATCCATCCAAGGAGATGTCTGCCATGCCTGACTTGACCTGCTCAGGGGTTCTCAGGTGTGCCGAAAGAAACTTGAGGTCGACCCCCCAAAAGGTGGAGTAGTGAAAGTCCGCGAACCATAGCGGCTTGCCGCTTTGCTTGTCCTGAATTTCATACCGGTCGAGGTATCGCTTTCCCGCCGGGGTCTTGATGCGCTTTCGGTTGATTCGTTTAGTCACGTGGATGAGGTTTCGTTCGTTCAGCCAAGTGACGCCGCTCATGTTGGGCGGGCTTCGTTTGATGAGCCCCAGTACGGTCTCGTGCTCCTCGGCGCGTAGCGCCGTCGCTTCGCTCTTGAGCTGTAATCGCAAGGATTCGGCGGAACTCCGTTCTTCTGGCGCAAGTTCGACCGTTTCGTTCCTGGCCCGGTCGAGCGCCTTTTCGATTGCATTGGCGACTGTATCGAACCGGCTCGCATGGGCGCCCATGATCAATGAAATACCGGACGGTGTACGGTCTGGCTGCTGCAGGTCATTTTGGACTTGTGTTTTGAAGGCAGAGAGTCCTTTGATCAGGGCTTTGCCTTTCTTGACGCTGGTTTTCAGAGCGGGGATCGCCGGAGGTTCGTTGGCCTCGATATGGGGGACCCATTCACCGGTTTCCTTACGGTGGAACAAAGCGATCATTTCACCGGATAACGGATTCCTCACCTCGACCCAACCCGTTTCTTCGTACGAGCTGGTCAGGCGAGCCACGCCGCTGACGACTCCCCAGAAGCGGCCTCTGATGAACTTCCTCCTGGAGCGGGGGCGTTCCTCATGCACAGTCAGCGATTGTCGTTTATTGCTTCGCTCGTCGAGGGCCTTGGCCAAATGACGCAACGCTCGCTCTTTTGCCTTGGTTATTCGATTACCCAGATGCTTGAGTTGTTGAGTGTTAGCGCTGTCCTGATATTCGTTTCCCATGTAGTCCAGGTGCTCTTGGATGGCCGTGAACTGTTCCGTCAGGCTGCCGAGTGCATCGATTTGTTCGTCCAGCCGGATCCTGGTTGTTTCATCGAGCGCCTCGCGCAAGGTTTGGAAGGCCACCATCGCATTGTCGATCAGTCGGTCAATCTCCAGCCAACCTTCGGGCATTGTTTTAACGCTATCGAGGGTCAGGCAGAGGTGGCGATACATTTCCAATTGAAGAATTCGTAGATCGTCGCTGGTGTAGGAAGGCATTTTTCTGCGGTATTCGCGCACAAACTCAAAGCCGCCGAGCCCGAGTTTCTTGAGCTTGGAAAAGCGTGTCTCAATATATTCCAGACGCTCGATCATGTTGTCACCGAGCTGAATCATGCTGTTGGCAGCATCGACGTGTCGTTGCTCGCGCATTTGGAAGCGAGGGGTGATCATGTCCCTCGCCTGCGCCATGGCGGGCAGAAATTGTTCCCGCAATATGTCCATGTCAGCGAAAGTGAAATTTATTTGCGCGTTCAGGTAACCAAGGCTCACGCGCGGAGCATCCGGCCTCGCCTGGAAGACCGGCCACTCCATCAAAGCGCTCAATGCCCGTTCATAGTTTTGCCGCTGCGTTTGCAGGGAGACTCTATAAGCTTCAGCAAAAATGTCCCTGGTATCGGCCGATGCCCGCTCCATGTTTTGAGCACCGATATTCAGCGCCCATTCGTTATACGTTCTGCTTTCTTCAAATTTATTGAGTTCGGCAAGCAATTCAATGTTGCGGCGTTGTGCCGCGACGACGACTTTCTGCCTGACGCCTTTCGATCCGCTGCCCTTTAATCGCAAGCGACTATCGATTCTCCACTGGTCACGCTCGTCCCGGAGCAAGGGGGGGCCGGAGCATGTGTCCTTGATGATGCTGACCTGCTCGCCCTCGACGCTGACTTCAAAACACTGGCTCGCCAGCTTTGCATACCACTTCCCATTTTTCGGGTAGAGGCCTTTGAACACGCCTTCGCTCTCGGGTTGCCCGAGGTTATCGGGCGCATCGATGCTGAAGCTAGCGAGAAGCCCGGCGTGACTGCCGGATTTACCCATCAAGGCGCCACTGGTATGGATGAACTCGTAGTGCTCTTGTGACAGTTCTTTTTGCAGGAGTGGCGAAAGTGTCTCGATGCTTGGTTTGGAAAGTGGTGCTGGCACATTTTGTTTCGGGGCTACTTCAGGCGCTTGTGTTGGTCGTTCGCGGCTGCCTGCTTTGGAGCGATCGATAGCAATATTGACCACGCCTAACGCCACGTTTAACAGCAAATCCACGACGGCCTCCCACTTGGTCTGGTCCTTGCGCTCTCCGTCGTCCTGCGCTAACCGTTCCAAGTCCTCCAGTATCTGCCAGAGCCAGGTCGCGGTGTTCGCCGTGGTGCCGAGATAGGGCAACGCCAGATTGAAAATCAACCACCCCGCCTGTTTGAACGACTCCCAACGGCTCTCGCTGTTGGAAACCGATTGTTTATCGGCGAGTGTCACCAGGGCGTTGGCGTTGGCCTTGAACAACAGCGGCATGAAATCGGCTCCCAAGGATTCGTCGCTTAAGGTGATGGGCCCCGCGTTGGCTAATGATGTGATGGGGGTCGCCACGAACTCCAAAACGGCCCAGGGCGAAGGCAGGGCGCCCGGGAAGACCAGTCGGCTGTAAGTGTCCCGCACCCCATCGGGCAGCCACGCCAGTACCGATTGGCGCAACGTGGCTGACTGCTTGATGGCATAGAGCAAATTGCTGAACGAGGGGAACTGGCACAGCTGCGGTTCGAGTAGAGGGCGGTAGAGCAGACAGGGGCCGGCGCTGGGTGTCTGCGGGCCGATCACAAACATATTGGCCACGATGTCCTCGGAAATACCGAGCTGCAACTCTGGCACGAACGCCAGCTTGCGCAGGACAATGGCTTGCCCATCAACCTTGCGGTCGGCTTCCAGCGGCTCCATCAGCGCCGCGACGTAACGACAGCCGCGATCATCGATATTGCCCAACCCCTTCAATTTACTTTCCAGCGCAAGCAGGGGCAGTTGTATGCGTAGCTGTGAACTGAACAGGCGCTCTCGACGGGACGATTGCGTTGGATCGTCGAGTAGTTTTCGTTTGATCAGCTCTGGATAGACGCGACCGATATCGACCTGGGTAATAAGGCGCTCAAGGTAGTCCACCGTCACCCATTCGGGGAGCTCGGTCCCGTCCACGGACTTCACGGTTTTGTTGCCCTGTGGAAGCGCAATCAGGTTTTGCAAGGCGAGATCGATTAAGTTGAACTCGGTTGTGTCGAACTTGAACGGAACGACAAAGGTCCCCCAGACCACCGGGCTTGTTATCTCGATGACGATTGTTTCCGGTTTCAGAGTCGAAACATCGCTGTGGTCGGATTGCATCTGGGTTTTCAAGGCATTTGACGCGTAGTCCTTGATCGAAGGGATATCGTCCAGGTAGGTTTCGCCGGCGTGGGAACTGCCCAGCGCCGACAGGTTTTTCATGTATTGAGCGAACAACGTCTGGTCGGCTACTGGTGCGTTGCGTAACCAATCGGGTATCTGCTGCTTGAACCACGCCTCGCCTGGTCCGACCGCGATTCCACTGATGGGTATTTCGGGCTCAGCAGCGACAGCGTCCGAGTCCGCACGAGGGTTTCCGAGCACCCTGACTTGCACACCAATAAGTCCACAGGCCTTGCTGTCGAAAATGTTTGCGCGCGGTTCATAGAGCCGCCAGCGTATCGCGGTGGTGGGGTGAGAGAGCGACAGATGATCGGTAAGGGACTGGCCCAATGCGTCACGTGTCTCGAACTTCTCATAACCGCTGTACAACGAGTGCGTAAGGATGACCTCCTTGTCATCGATCTGACCGATCAGGACGACCAGCGAGTTCTCGTTCAAGCGAGTGACCTGAGTGTCAGCGACTGCATCGACGTCGACCAGGTACGCGTGGCTTTGGAATTTATCCTTACGGTCTTGCGGGTCGGGGTACAGGTAAAGTTGCCTGGCCATGGCACATTCGTCCGCCGTCCAGCCCTTGAGTTGCCGCACGTCCCAGAATTTGCGCAATGTATTGGACAGCTCATGCCAGCGGGCACCGTAATGACCGAATGGCATGTTCCAGTAAGCCAGTTGTTGTTCCTGGTTGGCCTTCAACATCGCGGGCGCCAGCTCATTGATCAACCTTCCGATCTGCTCGATGCGCACCGGCAAATGCACTTCGGGTTCGGTAATCGGCAGCCGGGTCAGGAAGTGCAAACCCTCAATCAACAAGGTCGGATGTTCCTGGTCGATCTGATCGGCCAGTAAGTTGCTCAGTGACTCATAACGGGTTGGCAACGCTACGATTTCGCCGCCGACGATGTCCCAGGCCGGTTCGGCGAGGACGGTTGTGTAGGGGTCCAGGTCCAAGGACGGATAAAGGTCCTTGAGCGCACCTTGCAGGAGTCCGGCGGCCACTTCCGGGTAGGTGGGGCCTGCAAGCAATTGGTTGAGCAATGCTGCCTTGATGCTTGCGTCGGACGTAGGGCCTGTGTCAGTCGAGTCGAGTGTCATTTGCGTGTCCCTCCTTGAACATGAAAACCCGAAGCCGAACGCTTCGGGTTTTTCATGCTAGGGAGGCACGGACTGGGGCAGGTGGTAACTATGTATAGGCCGACGTATGACCTTGGCGCCGATACGACGTGGTTACTGGCCGGATTTGATTCGCGTCCAGGCTCGCGTGCGTGCGCGCTCGGCATCCCTCGGCAACGGTTGAAGCGTATACAGCGTCGCCATGGCCGCTTCGGTCGGGTACAGGTTGGAGTTGCCGCGGATCGCTGGGTCGACGCTTTCGGTAGCGTCTTTGTTCGGGTTCGGATAACCGACAAAATCACTGATCGGCGCGATCACCTGCGGTTGCAACAAGTAATTGATGAAGGTGTAGGCGTCGTCCGGGTTTTTCGCCCCTTTAGGAATGGCGAGCATGTCGAACCAGATCGGCGCGCCCTCCTTGGGCAGGCGCATGTCCACCGTCACGCCGTTCTTGGCTTCCTTGGCGCGGTTGGCCGCCTGGGAGAAGCTGCCGGAATAACCGACGGCCACGCAGATATCGCCGTTGGCGATATCCGCCATGTATTTGGAGGAGTGGAAATAGGTGATGTAGGGCCGAATCTTCAACAGCAGCGCTTGGGCCTTGGCGTAGTCCGCCGGCTTATTGCTGTTGGGGTCCAGGCCCAGGTGCTGCAAGGCCAGGGGCAGGATTTCCGACGGCGAATCGAGCAAGGCCACGCCGCACTGCTTGAGCTTGCTGATGTTTTCTTCCTTGAAGATCAGGTCCCAGCTGTCCACCGGCGCGTTTTCACCCAGCGCGGCCTTGACCTTGTCCGGGTTGAAGCCGATCAGGATGGTGCCGTACATGTAAGGCACGGCGAATTTGTTGCCTGGGTCGTTGGCCTCGATCAGCTTCATCAGCTTGGGATCGAGGTGGTTCCAATTCGGCAGCTTGCTGCGATCCAAGGGCTGGAACACCCCGGCTTCGATCTGCTTGGCCAGGAACACGTTGGACGGCACCACCACGTCGTAGCCAGCGTTGCCCGTCAGCAGCTTGGCCTCCAGGGCTTCGTTGGTGTCGAAGATGTCGTAGATCAGCTTGACCTGGCTGTTCTGCGCCTTGAAGTCATCCAAGGCCTTGGGCGTGATGTAGTCGAACCAGTTGTAGACGCGCAACGTGCGCTCCTCGGCCTGAGCGGCGCCACACAGCAGCGCGGCGCACAGGGCCGGGGCCATCAATCGCTTGAGTCTGTTCATGCTGTTGTTCCTCATTGGGCGCTTTGGAAACCTTCAAGAACGTTCACGGCATTGATGCCGATTTCTGCCACCGCGTAGCCGCCTTCCATCACGAACAGCGTCGGCTTGCCGAGCGCCGCGATGCGTTTGCCCATCGCCAGGTAGTCCGGGCTGTCGAGCTTGAATTGCGAGATGGGGTCGTCCTTGAACGTGTCCACGCCCAGGGACACGACGATGACGTCGGCGTCGTAGCGATGGACTTCGCCGCAGGCTTGTACCAGCGCGGCGCTCCAGGTTTCCCAACCCGAGCCCGCCGGCAAAGGGTAGTTGAAGTTAAAGCCCGCGCCGGCACCTTCGCCGCGCTCATCTTCGTAGCCCAGAAAGAATGGGAACTCGGCCTCCGGGTGGCCGTGGATCGACGCGAACAGCACGTCGCTGCGCTCGTAGAAAATCGATTGGGTGCCGTTGCCGTGGTGGTAGTCCACGTCGAGGATCGCAACCTTTTTGTGCCCCTGGTCAAGAAAGGCCTGTGCTGCGATGGCGGCATTGTTGAGGTAGCAATAACCACCCATCAAGTCGCTTGCAGCGTGGTGTCCCGGTGGGCGACACAACGCGAAGGCGCTACGGGCGCCACGCTGGATGTCGGCCTGGGCGGTGAGGGCGACCTGGGCTGCGCTGTACGCCGCTTGCCAGGTACCGGCGGTAATCGGCGCTCCTCCATCAAAGCTGTAATAGCCGAGCTGGCCGTGCAGGCTGGTCGGGATCACCGAGCGCAAGGTGCGGGCCGGCCAGGTGTAGGGCAGCAGGTCACCGTCGCGATTGAACTCGGTCCAACGCTCCCAGGCGCCCTTGAAAAATTCCAGGTACGCCGGGCTGTGGACACGCTGGATCGGCGCGAGGCCGAAGTCCTTCGGCGCCTCCACCGGCCCCAACGCCCGAGCCTTGACCCGCTCCAACACATGGTCGGCCCGGGACGGCATTTCGAAACAGGGCATCAACTGCCCATCCAGTAATTCGCAGCGTCCGTGGTGCAGGTGGTGATCGTCTGAGTAGATCGTCAGCATTCTTGTTCTCCGCAGGGCTGATTCGTTGGAACACAGTCTTGCGGCGCGAAGCGTTTCGGAGAACGGCAGGAGAGGCCAAAAGGGGATCGAAATGGCCAAAAGGTTTGACCGTAAATCGCCCCTTGTTGGCGCGGGTGTGAGCCGATTCGGGGCGTGGACGGGTTCGCAGTTTCACAACCCGTGGCGAGGGAGCTTGCTCCCGCTGGGGGGCGAAGCCGCCCCAACCGATCCAACGCGCTTCTATAGTTAATCCGCGTCAGCCGGTTTGCGACGGCTACGCCGCCGAGCGGGAGCAAGCTCCCTCGCCACGGGGATCGTGTTGAAGCCAACTTTCACGCCCTGAACCGACTCGGCGCCACGCCGCTCCAGCGCACGAAGGCATGGCGAAAGCTCGCTGTTTCACTAAAGCCAAGCAGTTCGGCGATCCGGTAGATCGGCAGCTGATCCTCGCAGAGCATCTGCTTGGCCCGCTCGAAGCGCAGTTCATCGAGCAGTTCTTGATAGCTGCAACCCAGGTCCTTGAGGTGCCGGCGCAGGGTGCGCGCCGAGCAGTTCATTTGCTCGGCCAGGCCTTCCAGGCCCGGGGCGGCGTCCAGTTGCGCGCCGAGCAGTTGGCGGATTCGTCCCAGCCAGGCTTGGCGGCCGGTGAATTCCGTGTTTTGCCGCCGGCAACGTTCGGCCATGGCTTGATGGGTGATGGGGTCGGCCAGCGGCAAGGGTTGTTCCAGCCAGTGGCGATCGAAGGCGAAGGCGTTGTCGAAGCTGTCGAAGCGCACCGGGCAGTCGAACAGGTAGGCATAGCGCGCCTGGTAGTCCGGCGCGGAGTGTTCGAAGCGCGCCGCGCGCAAGGGCAGCGGGTGACCGAGCAGGTCGTTGCAGATCACCTTCAGCGACACCATGCAGAACTCGGCGTTGAACACCGCCAGGGCCGGGTTCTCCCGGTAGTCGCCGGCGCTGAGCCAGATGTGCTCGCCGTCGTCCTCCAAGGCCAGCTCGAAGAGTGTTCCCAACAGCGCCGGGTAGCGCAACGCCAGGCGCAAAGCGTCACCTAAGGTGGCACTCGTGAGCAGGGCGTATCCCAGCATGCCGTAGGAAGAAACGTGCATGTTGCGCCCCAATTCCAAGCCAATGTCGCGCTTGAGGGCCACGGCGTTGGCACAGACCTGCATCTCTTGGTTGGTGGTGATGCGCGTGTCGGCCCGGCTCAAGTCCGCCGTGCTGATGCCGCTGCCGGCCAGCAATGCATCACTGGGCAGGCCATCGTGCTTGAAGGCATCGAGTACCAGAGAGACGGCGTTGAGGGTGGTGAGGTGGGAATGCAACATGGTCCGTTTCCAGCCTGGGGAGACGGGAGACGGAGCAAGTTGTATGCCGGCCCAGGACCGCAAAGCGGCCACTAAACCTTGTGGGAGCGAGCTTGCTCGCGATGACGGTGTGTCAGTCGAGGCAGACGTCGACTGGCTGCCGCTATCGCGAGCAAGCTCGCTCCCACAGGGTTAACAGAGCGTCAGATCAACTCACCACACAGATCCAGCTCAACCAACCGGCGAACCTCATCCACCGGCAACCCCGCGCCAATCAATGCCTGCAACTTGCCGAACGCCGCCTCGCGGGTCATGCCGCCGCCGGACAGCACGCCAACGCCGCGCAAACGGCTGCCGGCTTCGTACACGTCCAGCTCGACGCCGCCTTCATGGCACTGCGTCACCGCCACGACCACCACGCCGCTGTCCCGCGCCCGTGCCAGGCTGGTGAGGAACGCCGGGTTGTCGCTCGGCCCGGTGCCGCTGCCGTAGCACTCCAGCACCAGGCCCTGGATGCCGCTGCCCAGCAGGCCATCGATGATCTCGGCACCGATGCCGGGAAACAGCGGCAGCGCCGCGACATTCGCCAAGTGTTTGGGCTGGTTGTAATTCAGCTGGGTTGGCAGGGAAGCCGCCTTGATGCCCCCGCCCTGACGTTCCAGACGCTTGAACGGATGACGGCCGAAGCTGCGCACTTTCGCGCAACGGGTCGGCGCCAGCAGTTCACCGTGGAAATAAAGGTGTACGCCCGGCGCCAGGCCTTGGCCCAGGGCGACCAGCGCGCCGCTGAGGTTTTCCCAGGCATCGCTGTCGGTCACGCCGGCGGGCAGCATCGAACCGGTGAAGCAGACCCGCGCATGCAGGCCCAGCAACTGGAAGCTCATCGCGGCGGCGCTGTAGGCCAGCGTGTCGGTGCCGTGGAGGATCAGCACGCTGTCGCAGCCTTGCACATCCACGGCATCGACCACCGCTTCGCGCAGTTGCTGCCAGTACGCTGGCGTCATGTTGGCGCTGTCGATCAGCGGCGCCATTTCCCGGAAGCGCCACTGGGGCACGACCAGTTCGGGTTGGCTGTGCAGGTAGTCGCGCATCCGCGCTTCGAAGCCGGATGCCGGGGCGAGGCCGTTGGCGCTGGCTTGCATGCCGATGGTGCCGCCGGTGTAGAGCACCATGACGTGCTGGGCGGCAGGATAGGTCGAGGCATTCATGGGAAGTTCTCCGAGGACGAAAACAGCAGCTTCACTCGCTGCCGCAACATAAGGTCGAGCATGACGCCGACCTTATGTTGTGTCACGCCGGACGCAGGGGATGCGCCCGGTTTTTTTCCAATAGACCGTTGATCAGCGTTGCGCTGCAGCCAGGCTTGCCGGAGCGTTGCCGGAATCGGCGGCAGGCGCCGACGGGCTCGCTGGCCAGGCTTTGCGGTCCAGGTCCAGGTCAGGGAACTTGCTCGAATCGAAGACAGGCACCTTGATGCCGGCCGAGCGTTGGTCGTCGTAGTCGCGCAGGATGCGCATGCCGACTTTGAACAGCAGGAACAGCGCGATCAGGTTCACGAACGCCAGCAGGGTCATGGTGATGTCGGCGAACGCGAACACGGTGCCCAGGTTCTCGATGGCGCCCCAGAAAATCAGTGCCAGGACCAGGGTGCGATACGCCATCAGCGCCTTGCGGTTTTCACCCAGCATGAAGCGCAGGTTGTTTTCGCCCAGGTAGTAGTTGTAGAGGATCGAGGTGAAGACGAACAACGACAGGGCCACGGAGATGAAGACCCGACCCCAGTCACCGACCACGGCCGCCAGGGAGTTCTGGGTCAGGGCAATGCCGTCGCCTTCGAAGCCTGGAGTGTAGAAGCCCGACAACAGGATCAGCAGCGCGGTGCAGGTGCAGATCACGAAGGTATCCAGGAACACGCTGAACGCCTGGACCACGCCTTGGGCGACCGGGTGCTCGACGGACGCAACGGCCGCGACGTTAGGCGCGCTGCCCAGGCCGGCTTCGTTGGCGAATACGCCACGCTTGACGCCCATGACAATGGCGCTGCCAATCAGGCCACCGAAAGCCTGGTCCAGGCCAAAGGCGCTCCTGACGATAGTCGCCAGCATGCCCGGCACGTGTTCGAACTGCAGCACGATCACGTAGAGGGTCACGGCGATATACGCCAGGGTCTTGACCGGTACCAGCAGGTCGGCCACTTTGGCGATACGCTTGATCCCGCCGATGAACACCAGGCCCAGCAATACCGCCAGGCCCAGGCCGGTGTAGGTGGTGTCGAGGCCAAAGGCGTTGTTCAACGAGTGAGTCACGGCGTGGGCTTGCAGGCCGTTGAAGGCGAAGCCAAAGGTGATCAGCAGCAGGAATGCCATGATCATGCCCAACCAGCGCTTCTGCAGGCCGTGCTGGATGTAATAGGACGGGCCGCCACGGTACTGGCCTTCGGAGTCGCAGCGCTTGTAGAGCTGGCCGAGGGAGCATTCGAAGAAGCTGCTGGACATGCCGACCAGCGCGGTCACCCACATCCAGAACACCGCACCCGGACCACCGAGGGTCACGGCAATGCCGACACCGGCGATGTTGCCCGCGCCGACGCGGCCGGCCAGGCTGAGCATCAAGGCCTGGAACGAACTGAGCTGGTCGGTGCTGCTTTTCAGGCTGTCACGGAACACCGCGAACATATGAAAGAAATGACGGAACTGGACGAAACGCGAGCGGATCGTGAAGTAGCCACCGAGCCCGACAATGAGCGCGATCAGCACTTTCCCTGAGAGGAAGTCGTTGATGACTTCGAGCATGAGTATTCCTCGCTGTTTTTTGTTAAAAGCAAATGCTGGCCATTTGGAAACATCGTGTTACATCCGTCGGCACGCGGCTCGACAGAGGGGGCGATGTTTCGTCCCGGTCCACTTCGCGGGTTTGTTATTAGTTCGGTTTTCGCATGTTTCGAGGCCTCGTTGACGACGACCACCCATGCGAAGAGGGGCGGCACTATACCTATCAGTGCGACGCCCGTCTGCACAGTTGTGGTGCATACGACGAAACGAACCCTTTTATCTCCTGGCCTTTCGGTCAGGTTCCTGAAGGAGCAAGCCGGTTCGCGATGGCTGGCGACGCGGGGTACAACGGCAGCGCGTCGTTGTTTGTCGCGAGCAGGCTTGTTCCTACAAATTTCGCTGGCGCCTCAGTTGACGGTTAAAAAAAAGGGCTTGGGGTACGAGTCCCCAAGCCCTCAAAAGGTGAGAGGTGTCTAGTCCCTCGACCTGGTGAGCGGTGGTGGCGTCGATCAAGCCTTGAGCGGGACCAGACGCGGAGCAATCATGTTTTCCGGGCGCAGGATGTCGTCGAGCATGGCGTCGTCGAGCAAGCCTTCTTCGCGCACCAGCTCCAGCACGCCGCGGCCGCTTTCCAGGGCAACACGGGCGATGCGGGTGGCGTTTTCATAGCCGATGTACGGGTTCAGGGCGGTGACCAGGCCGATCGAGTGCTCGACCAGCTCGCGGCAGCGCGCTTCGTTGGCGGTGATGCCGACGATGCAGTGCTCGCGCAGCATGTCCATGGCCCGTTGCAGCAGGCGGATCGAGTCGAAGATCTTGAAGGCGATCAGCGGCTCCATCACGTTCAGTTGCAGTTGGCCGCCTTCGGCCGCCATGGTCAGGGCCAGGTCGTTGCCGATGATCTGGAATGCCACTTGGTTGACCGCTTCCGGAATCACCGGATTGACCTTGCCCGGCATGATCGAGCTGCCTGGCTGGCGGGCCGGCAGGTTGATTTCGTTGATGCCGGTGCGTGGACCGCTGGACAGCAGGCGCAGGTCGTTACAGATCTTCGAGAGCTTGACCGCGGTGCGCTTGAGCATGCCGGAGAACAGCACGAAGGCGCCCATGTCGGAGGTGGCTTCGATCAGGTCGGCGGCCGGCACCAGCGGCTGGCCGCTGATGGTTGCCAGGCGCTGTACGGCCAGGGCCTGATAGCGTGGGTCGGCATTGATGCCGGTGCCGATGGCGGTGCCGCCCAGGTTCACCTCGGTCAGCAACTCGGGCGCCAGGGTCTTCAGGCGCGCCAGGTCTTCGCTCAGGGTGGTGGCGAAGGCACGGAATTCCTGGCCGAGGGTCATCGGCACGGCGTCTTGCAGTTGGGTGCGGCCCATTTTCAAGACGTGGCTGAATTCCTCGCCCTTGGCGGCAAACGCCTGGATCAGGCTGTCGAGGCTGGCCAGCAACGCGTCGTGGCCCAGCAGCAGACCCAGGCGGATCGCGGTCGGGTAGGCGTCGTTGGTGGACTGCGCCATGTTCACGTCGTTGTTGGGGTGCAGGTACTGGTATTCGCCCTTCTGGTGACCCATGGCCTCCAGCGCGATGTTGGCGATGACTTCGTTTGCATTCATGTTGGTCGACGTGCCGGCGCCGCCCTGGATCATGTCCACCACGAATTCTTCGTGGAAATCTCCGCGGATCAACCGTGCACAAGCTTCGCTGATCGCGGCGTGCTTGGCTTCGCTGAGCTGGCCCAACTCACGGTTGGCGTCAGCGGCGGCTTGCTTGACCATTGCCAGACCGACCACCAGTTTAGGGTAATGCGAGATCGGGACACCGGAGAGACGAAAGTTGTTGATCGCTCGTAGGGTCTGGATGCCGTAATACGCTTGCGCCGGTACTTCGAGTACGCCAAGCAGGTCTTTTTCTGTGCGGAATGATGCAGCGGAGGACATGATGGAAATCATCTCAATAAGGACCCGGTCAGAGCCGGAACGCTGTGAATCCTAGGCTTTCAGAAAAATTTGGGCCAATGCTGTTAAACACTGGCCTATGCATATTCGGCATAATGCCCGTGTGACGCCGACAGTGCGGCGAGCGTGTGACCTGTTTTGGTGCGTCCCTCGGGAGGACGGTAATGAATCTAGAAAGCAAATGGCTCGAGGACTTCAGTGCCTTGGCCGCGACGCGCAGCTTTTCCCAGGCGGCCGAACGCCGCTTCGTGACGCAACCGGCCTTCAGCCGACGGATCCGCAGCCTTGAAGCGGCGCTGGGGCTGACGCTGGTCAACCGCTCGCGCACGCCGATCGAATTGACGGCGGCGGGGCAGTTGTTTCTGGTGACGGCGCGCACGGTGGTCGAGCAGTTAGGCGAAGTGCTGCGGCATCTGCATCATCTCGAAGGCGGGCAGGGAGAAGTCATCCAGGTGGCGGCGGCCCACTCCCTGGCGCTGGGCTTCTTTCCCCGTTGGATCGCTCAACTGCGTAACGAAGGCATGAACATCGCCACGCGGCTGGTCGCCACGAACGTCGGCGATGCCGTGCACGCCTTGCGCGAGGGCGGTTGTGACTTGATGCTGGCTTTTTATGACCCCGATTCAGCCATGCAGATGGATCCAGAGATTTTCCCTTCGTTGCACTTGGGCCAGACCGAGATGTTGCCGGTGTGCGCGGCCGATCCACACGCAAGGCCGTTGTTCGACCTCGAAGGCGAAGCCAGCGTGCCGCTGTTGGCCTACAGCGCGGGGGCATTTCTCGGGCGTTCGGTGAACCAATTGCTGCGCCAGCGTGCGCTGCGCTTTACCACGGTGTACGAGACGGCCATGGCCGACAGCCTGAAAAGCATGGCCCTGGAAGGGCTGGGCATCGCCTGGGTGCCTCACCTGAGCGTGCGCAACGAACTGGCCCGGGGCGAGCTGGTGATCTGCGGCGGGGCGCAATGGCATGTCCCGCTGGAGATCCGCCTGTACCGCTGCGCCCTGGTGCGCAAGGCCAATGTGCGGTTGCTGTGGCGCAAGCTCGAGGGTGGGGTGGTGCAGGGTGTCACGGGATCTTGATAGCACTGCAAACCCTGTGGGAGCGAGCCTGCTCGCGATGGCGGACTTGCAGGCAATACTTGCTCGACTGATACACCGCTATCGCGAGCAGGCTCGCTCCCACACAGGGATTTGCAGTGCTGCAAGATTGACTTCTAAGTCAATAAAACCACCGCTTCAGCACAAAAGGCAGATGGTCGGCGAAAGTGCGTTTAATCCTTCGTTTTCGGTATACTGCCCGGCCTTCGGTCGGTTCATCCGGCCATCATTCGTACAACAAGCCACGCCGGTTTCCTGCGTGGCTTGTTGTTTTTTGACGCGCCCCAGGGCGCCCAGAGAGAAGAGGCACGACGATGAGTGCACTGGTTGGCGTGATCATGGGCTCCAAGTCCGATTGGTCCACCCTTAGCCACACCGCCGATATGCTGGAAAAGCTCGGCATCCCTTACGAGGTGAAAGTGGTGTCTGCCCACCGTACCCCGGACCTGCTGTTCCAGTACGCCGAAGAAGCCGACGCGCGTGGCATCGAAGTGATCATCGCCGGCGCCGGTGGTGCGGCCCACTTGCCAGGCATGTGCGCGGCCAAGACTCATTTGCCAGTACTGGGCGTGCCGGTGCAGTCCTCGATGCTCTCGGGTGTCGATTCGTTGCTATCGATCGTGCAGATGCCGGCCGGCATTCCGGTCGCTACCCTGGCCATCGGCAAGGCCGGCGCGATCAATGCCGCCCTGCTGTCGGCGAGTATCCTGGGCGCCAAGCATCCCCAATTTCATACCGTGCTGAAAAAATTCCGCGCTGAGCAGACAGACAGCGTCCTGGACAATCCGGACCCACGCATTGCCTGAGGTTGTTGAAGAATGAAGATCGGTGTAATCGGTGGCGGCCAGTTGGGTCGCATGTTGGCCCTGGCGGGTACGCCGCTGGGGATGAACTTCGCTTTCCTGGACCCGGCGCCGGACGCCTGTGCCGCTGCCTTGGGTGAACACCTGCGGGCCGATTATGGCGACCAGGATCACTTGCGCCAATTGGCCGATGAGGTCGACCTGGTGACCTTCGAGTTCGAAAGCGTCCCGGCTGAAACCGTGGCCTTCCTGTCCCAGTTCGTCCCGGTCTACCCGAGCGCCGAAGCCCTGCGTATCGCCCGCGACCGTTGGTTCGAAAAGAACATGTTCAAGGACCTGGGCATCCCGACGCCGGCCTTTGCCGACATCCAGTCCCAGGCTGACCTGGAAGCCGCGGTCGCTTCAATCGGCCTGCCGGCCGTGCTCAAAACCCGTACCCTGGGTTACGACGGCAAGGGCCAGAAAGTCCTGCGCAACCCTGAAGATGTCGCCGGCACCTTTGCCGAGCTGGGCAGCGTCGGCTGCCTGCTGGAAGGTTTCGTGCCGTTCACCGGTGAAGTCTCGCTCATCGCCGTGCGTGCCCGCGACGGTGAAATCCGCTTCTACCCGCTGGTGCACAACACCCACAAGGACGGTATTCTCAAGCTGTCCGTCGCCAGCACCGACCATCCACTGCAAGCCCTGGCCGAAGACTACTCCAGCCGCGTGCTCAAGCAGCTTGACTACGTTGGTGTAATGGCGTTCGAGTTCTTCGAAGTGGACGGCGGCCTCAAGGCCAACGAAATCGCCCCGCGTGTCCACAATTCCGGGCACTGGACCACTGAAGGCGCCGAGTGCAGCCAGTTCGAAAACCACCTGCGGGCGGTCGCTGGGTTGCCGCTGGGGTCGACCGCCAAGGTCGGTGAAAGCGCGATGCTGAATTTCATCGGCAAAGTGCCGGACACCGAAAAAGTCCTGGCAATCGCCGACTGCCACCTGCATCACTATGGCAAGGCTTTCAAAGTGGGGCGCAAGGTTGGCCACGCCAACCTGCGTTGCGCCGACCGTGCCACGCTGGCCCAGCAGATCATCAAGGTCGAAACGCTGATCGCCGAACAATAGTCTGCAACGGCGGTGGAACCATTCATCGGCTAACCTCTCTCATGGCTAAGTGCCAAAACCCGATCAGGGTTTTGGCTTAGCGTTCAATCAGAGGGAAATGCCATGGGAATCATCGGAACCATTTTAATCGGCTTGATCGTTGGCCTGCTCGCACGCTTCCTGAAGCCCGGCGATGACAGCATGGGCTGGATCATGACTATCCTGCTCGGTATCGGCGGTTCGTTGGCGGCCACTTACGGCGGCCAGGCCCTGGGCATCTATCAGGCCGGCGAAGGCGCGGGCTTCATCGGCGCCCTGGTGGGTGCCATCGTGTTGCTGGTGATCTACGGCCTGATCAAAAGAAACTGATCAAACCTGATGAAGCCCTCTCCGCGCGGCGCACGGAGAGGGCTAAACTGCCCGGCGTTTCATTCCATTCATTGCCGAGCCCTTTCATGCGCCGTCTAGTGTTGACCCTTCTTTTGCTGGGCAGTGGCCTGGCCCACGCCGCCGAGCTACCGGAAACCGACTGGCTCGAACTGATGCCCAAGTCGGACCAGAAAGCCCTCGAGGCGATGCCCGAGATCGATCACGACTCCCCCGAAGCCAGTGGCACCTTCACTGAAAAAGGTGGCTTGAAGCAAAGCAAAGGCTTGCCGGCGGTGATGTACTCGACCAAGACCGTGGCGTCGATGAATGACAAGCACCTGCGCATTGGCGGCTATCCGGTTCCTTTGGAGACCGACGCCAAAGGCCGCAGCACGTTGTTTTTCCTGGTGCCTTACCCGGGCGCCTGCATCCACGTTCCCCCGCCGCCGCCCAATCAATTGGTACTGGTGCGCTATCCCAAGGGCGTGAAGCTCGACGACATCTATACGCCGCTGTGGGTCACCGGCACCCTGAAGATCGAGAAGGTCGACAACGACCTGGCGAGCGCGGCGTATGCGCTGGATGCGGAGAAGGTGAGGGTGGTGCAGGAGGCGGATTTGTGACCGGCCGGTTGACCTGACACAGTTCCAATTGTGGGAGCGAGCTTGCTCGCGATGGCGATGCGTCAGTCGACGCAGGTGTTGACTGTCAATCCGCTATCGCGAGCAAGCTCGCTCCCACAGTAGCCTTGCGGTGTCAGAGCGGCTTGCTGCAAATACTCACGCCAAGGGTATGGCTGGCGTCCGGCAACAACGTCACCGCATCATCCATCACGTTGGCCGTCTCGATGCAAAGCATGCGCTGCCAGCCATCGTCGGCCATGTCGCTGAAGGCCTTGGCGCGCTCGGTCCAGGGGTTCCAGATCACCGCCGAGCGTGATCCGCTAGCGGTCAGTTCTATGCGTCGATTCCAATGGGGGTCGACGATGCTCAGTGTCGGTGGGGTATCGAGATAGATACGGTCGGTTTCACCGACGAAGCGCAGGTCGCCCGCCTGGGTGTGTGTATTCCAGTCGTCCAGCGTCTCGATGTAGTCCAGGCCGTCGACCCCGTCGACCTGTACGTTGCGCACATCGCTGACCGCGAAATAGCTGTGCAGCGCCTGGCTGAGGCTGACGGTCTCGCTGCCTCGGTTATGGCTGGTGAGGCGGATATGCAGTTGCTCATCCATCACGATGGTCAGCGTCAGGTCGACCTGATGGGGCCACCCAGGCAGGCCGTTTTCCGGGTAGGGCAGCACGAATTCGATGTTCAGGCGCTCGCCCACGGCCTCGATGCCTTTCAATTCCCAATCCATCGCTCGCACCAGGCCGTGGGCCGTGGCCGGTTCATTGCTGACGCGCATGGCCTGGATGCTGTCGGGGTTGCGGGTCAGGTTGCCGAACCAGGGCCAGCACACCGGCACACCGGCGCGGATGCTCTTGCCCGCCTTGAACGTAGCCTGGTCATTGAGCCAGATCAGCGGCGGCTGGCCATCCACCTGATAGCTGAGGATATGCGCGCCTTGCTGGGCCACCAGCAACTCGGCCTGACCGTGGCGGATGCGCCAACCGTTCAGTTCATCCAGTTTGACGGCTTCGACATTGGGCGTAGGCATGGGACGCATCTCGTTCAGGAACATGGACTGCAATGGACCGCAAAACGGCCCCCGCGTTTAACGGGCGCGTGGTGGAACCGAGCGAGTGCGGCCACTGCCGTCGATGGCGACGAAGACGAACACCGCTTCGGTGACCTTGCGCCATTCGCTGGACAACGGATCATCGCTCCACACCTCGACCATCATCTGGATCGAGCTGCGGCCGATCTCTAACGCCTGGGTATAGAAGGACAACTGCGCACCCACCGCCACCGGTACCAGGAACGCCATGCGATCAATCGCAACGGTCGCCACGCGGCCGCCCGCCACCTTGCTGGCCATCGCAGTGCCCGCCAGGTCCATCTGGGACACCAGCCAGCCGCCGAAAATGTCGCCGAAGCCGTTGGTATCACGGGGAAGCGCGGTGATTTGCAGGGCCAGGTCGCCTTGCGGGATTGGATCTTCTTGTTCGAGCTCTATCATGCCGGGGGTGCCTCTGACCCGTAACTCTGTCTTGTCTTTCAGGTGAATAGCCGTCTTTGTAAAAAACGATTCAGCCCGAACTGCCACGTTCGTCACGTTTTTCGTAAAGGCGCGCCAAAGGGAAACTCTGCGAAACCGGCTGATCTTGTACTACATCACCAACGGCGTTTTCGCACAGCAACCCCTTACAGAGTGTCGCAAGGTTGCGAGTATATCGGGCGATAGACGTCGAGACGACCACTGGGTTCTGATTTTGACTGTCAATTACGCGCCTCTATGTGCTTTTTCGAACAATTTGCTATCGTGCCGAACCTGCCCGGGCTCTCATCAGTGTTGTCGGGCCGAGAACCGACTATAAGAGAAACCCTTGCCATGACCACTGCGCCTTCGAGCACGGCGACGCCCGCACAACCCGCCCGTCCGCTGACCCGTAACGACTACAAGACCCTGTCGCTTTCTGCCCTGGGCGGCGCGCTGGAGTTCTACGATTTCATTATTTTCGTGTTCTTCGCCACCGTGGTCGGCAAGCTGTTCTTCCCTGCTGAAATGCCCGAATGGCTGCGCCTGATGCAAACGTTTGGCATTTTTGCCGCCGGATATCTGGCCAGGCCGCTGGGCGGGATCATCATGGCTCACTTCGGCGACCTGCTGGGGCGCAAGAAAATGTTCACCCTGAGCATTTTCATGATGGCCGTGCCGACCCTGATCATGGGTTTGTTGCCGACCTACGCGCAGATCGGCATGTGGGCGCCGATTCTCTTGTTGCTGATGCGCGTGATCCAGGGGGCGGCGATCGGTGGCGAGGTACCGGGGGCCTGGGTATTCGTTTCCGAGCACGTGCCGGCGCGCCACATCGGCTACGCCTGCGGCACCCTGACCTGCGGCCTGACGGCGGGGATTCTGTTGGGTTCGTTGGTCGCCACCGCCATCAATAGCATTTATACGCCGGTGGAAGTGGCGGATTACGCTTGGCGAATCCCGTTCCTGCTGGGCGGCGTGTTCGGCCTGTTTTCGGTGTACCTGCGTCGCTGGCTGCACGAAACCCCGGTGTTTGCCGAACTGCAATTGCGCAAGGCCTTGGCCGAAGAAGTGCCGTTGCGCGCCGTGCTGCGCGACCATCGTGGAGCCATTGTCATTTCCATGCTGTTGACTTGGCTGCTGTCGGCCGGCGTCATCGTAGTCATCCTGATGACCCCGACGGTGTTGCAGACGGTGCACCACTTCAGCCCGACCACGGCGTTGCAGGCCAATAGCCTGGCAATCGTATTCCTGAGTTTCGGTTGCATTGGCGCCGGTGTATTGGCCGACCGCTTTGGTGCCGGCCGGGTGTTCGTGTTTGGCAGCGGTTTGTTGTTGATCACGTTCTGGACCTTCTATCACAGCCTGTTCACTCACCCTGAGTGGCTGTTCCCGCTCTACGCCTTGAGTGGCTTGCTGGTGGGCACCATCGGCGCAGTGCCCTACGTCATGGTCAATGCCTTCCCGGCCGTGGTGCGCTTCAGTGGGCTATCGTTTTCCTACAACCTGGCCTACGCAATCTTCGGCGGTTTGACGCCAATGATCGTGACCCTGCTGTTGAAAGAAAGCCCGATGGGGCCGGCGTATTACGTCGCGATCATCTGCGGCATCGGGATGGTGATCGGTGGGTATCTTTGGAAGAAAGGCCGCTAAGCGGCGCCGAACAGCCCTGTGGCGAGGGAATGAATCCCTTCGCCACAACATCCTGCAAACCTCAATGCTGGCCTTTCATCCAATTGTCATATTTCAGCCATAGAGTGTTCACACGGCTTCCCAATACTTGGCCGACTTAACACACCTATCTGCTAGGAGTAAGGCATGAAACTGAAGCGTTTGATGGCGGCAATGACCTTTGTCGCTGCTGGCGTTGCGACTGCCAACGCGGTTGCCGCTGTTGACCCTGCGATCCCGAGCTACACCAAGACCACTGGTGTGTCGGGCAACCTGTCCAGCGTCGGCTCCGATACCCTGGCCAACCTGATGACCTTGTGGGCCGAGAACTACAAGAAAGAATACCCGAACGTAAACATCCAGATTCAGGCCGCCGGTTCCTCCACCGCGCCACCCGCACTCACCGAAGGCACCGCCAACCTGGGCCCGATGAGCCGCAAGATGAAAGACAACGAGCTGCAGGCCTTCGAACAGAAGTACGGCTACAAGCCAACCGCTATCCCGGTTGCCGTGGACGCCCTGGCCGTGTTCGTGCACAAGGACAACCCGATCAAGCACCTGACCATGGCCCAGGTCGATGCGATCTTCTCCTCGACTCGCCTGTGCGGCGCCAAGGCTGACGTCAAGACCTGGGGCGACCTGGGCGTGACCGGCGACCTGGCCAACAAGCCAGTCCAGCTGTTCGGTCGCAACTCGGTGTCCGGCACCTACGGCTACTTCAAGGAAGAAGCCCTGTGCAAGGGCGACTACAAGCCAAACGTCAACGAGCAGCCGGGTTCGGCTTCGGTTGTGCAGTCGATCAGCAGCTCGCTTAACGGCATCGGCTACTCGGGTATCGGCTACAAGACCGCCAGCGTGAAAACCGTTGCCCTGGCCAAGAAAGAAGGCGGCGAATTCATCGAAGACACCGAAGAAAACGCCCTGAACGGCAAATACCCGTTGTCGCGTTTCCTCTACGTCTACGTCAACAAGGCGCCGAACAAGCCTCTGGCCCCGCTGGAAGCCGAGTTCGTGAAGCTGATCCTGTCCAAGCAAGGCCAGGAAGTCGTGGTCAAGGACGGCTACATCCCGGTTCCAGCCAAAGTTGCCGCCAAGGCACTGGCTGACCTGGGCCTGCAGGAAGGCGGCAACGTCGCCAAGCAGTAACACCTGAGCCCGGGCCAACGCCCGGGCTGCGGTGGGAGTGCAGACCACTGCCACCGCCCAATTTTCCCATCCGCTGCCGCTTCTAGCTGGCGGCGGATTTGTTGCGTCACTTCACTGTCATCTTTCTGTCATACAGGATCGCTAGGGTGTGCGCATGAATGATCTGGCCAACTCCACAATGACTACGACTTCCCCCCCCAAGCGCATTGACTTCAATACGCCTGAGCTGCAACGCAAGCGCCGCATTCGTGCGCTCAAGGATCGCCTGACCCGCTGGTACGTGCTGGTGGGCGGCCTCGCCGTCCTGGCGGCCATTACCCTGATTTTCTTTTTCCTCGCCTACGTGGTGCTGCCCCTGTTCCAGGGCGCGGACCTGACCGCCAAGGATTCGATCACCCCAGCCTGGATGCAAGACGCCGGCAAGCCGCTGATGATCGCCATCGAAGAGCAGAACCAAGTGGCCATGCGGGTCTCCGACAAGGGCCAGGCGCTGTTCTACAACCTCGACAGCGGTGCCGAACTGCGCCGCGTCGACCTGCCGGTTCCGGCCGGCGTCAGTGTGACGTCCATTGGTGAAGACCAGCCCGGCAGCCCATTGGTGGCGATCGGCCTGTCCAACGGCCAGGCCCTGGTGTTCCGCCACACTTATAAAGTCAGTTACCCCGATGGCAAGAAAACCATTTCGCCCGCGATCGAATACCCGTACGGCGAGGCGCCGATCGCGCTGAACGAGCAGGGCGCGGCTTTGGAACACGTCAGCCTCAACGCCACCGATTCGACGCTGCTGCTGGCCGGCTCCAGTGGCGCGCAGCTGTATGTGCTGTCGCTGACCAGCGAAGAAAACATGATGACCGGCGAAATCACCAGCGAGCAGACGCGTATCGACCTGCCGCATATGACCGAGCCGGTGAAGAACATTTTCGTCGACCCGCGCCAGCAGTGGTTGTACGTGGTCAACGGTCGCGCCCAGGCCGACGTGTTCAGCCTGCGGGAAAAGAGCCTGAACGGTCGCTACAAGCTGCTGGAGAACGCCGATGCCCAAGTCACGGCGGCCGCCCAGTTGGTAGGGGGAATTTCGCTGATCATCGGCGACTCCAAGGGTGGCCTGGCCCAGTGGTTCATGGCTCGCGATCCGGACGGTGAATCGCGCTTCAAACAGATTCGTACTTTCCAGATGGGCAGCGCGCCTATCGTCGAGATCAGCGCCGAGGAACGCCGCAAGGGTTTCGTGGCCCTCGACACCGCCGGCAAGCTCGGCGTGTTCCACAGCACCGCCCACCGCACCTTGCTGGTGGACCAGGTAGTCGACGGCCAAGGTCTGTTCGGCATGTCCCCACGGGCCAACCGCCTGATCGTGGAGCAGGGCGGCAAGCTGCAACCGTTGATGCTGGATAACCCACACCCGGAAGTGTCCTGGAGTGCGTTGTGGAGCAAGGTCTGGTACGAAAACTACGACGAACCCAAATACGTCTGGCAATCGACCGCCGCCAACACCGACTTCGAACCCAAGCTGAGCCTTTCGCCGCTGACCTTCGGCACCTTGAAGGCCGCGTTCTACGCGATGCTGCTGGCCGCGCCGCTGGCGGTTGCCGCCGCGATCTACACTGCCTACTTCATGGCGCCGGGCATGCGCCGCAAGGTCAAACCGGTGATCGAGCTGATGGAAGCGATGCCGACGGTGATCCTCGGCTTCTTCGCCGGCCTGTTTCTGGCGCCGTACGTCGAAGGGCACCTGCCGGGCATCTTCAGCCTGCTGATGTTGCTGCCGATCGGCATCCTCGTCGCCGGCTTCGTCTTCAGCCGCCTGCCGGAATCCATTCGCCTGCGGGTGCCGGATGGCTGGGAAAGCGCGCTGTTGATCCCTGTGATCCTGTTCGTGGGTTGGCTCTCGCTGTACATGAGCCCGTACCTTGAAGCCTGGTTCTTCGGCGGCGACATGCGCATGTGGATTTCCCATGACCTGGGCATCACCTACGACCAGCGCAACGCCTTGGTGGTGGGCCTGGCGATGGGCTTCGCTGTCATCCCGAACATCTACTCGATTGCCGAAGACGCCGTGTTCAGCGTGCCGCGCGGCCTGACCCTGGGCTCTCTGGCCCTCGGCGCCACGCCGTGGCAGACCATGACTCGCGTGGTGATCCTCACCGCCAGCCCGGGCATCTTTTCGGCGCTGATGATCGGCATGGGTCGCGCGGTGGGCGAGACCATGATCGTGCTGATGGCCACCGGTAACACGCCGGTCATGGAGATGAACCTGTTCGAAGGCCTGCGCACCCTGGCGGCCAACGTGGCGGTTGAAATGCCTGAGTCCGAAGTCGGGGGCAGCCATTACCGCGTGCTGTTCCTGTCGGCCTTGGTGCTGCTGTTGTTCACCTTCGTCATGAACACCCTCGCCGAGCTGATCCGTCAGCGTCTGCGCAAGAAATATTCGTCGCTTTAAGAAAGGTAGAAGTCTGTGAAACAGAACTCCCTGAAAGGATGGTTCAAGAGCGGCGCCCCTGGCGTCTGGATCAGCGGTGGCGCGGTGTCCATCGCGGTCATCATGACCATTGGCCTGCTGGCGGTGATTGCCGTGCGCGGCCTCGGCCACTTCTGGCCGGCGGACCTGATCCACGCCAATTACAACGTGCCGGGCATGCCTGCGCACCTGGTGGTAGGCGAAGTCGTACAGAAAGAAGAAGTGCCTCGCGAGCGCCTGAAAAGTGCTGGCCTGCCGGTGCCGGACGAAGGCCCTGAGTTCATGACCCGTGAATTGGTCAAGGTCGGCAACCGTGACCTCAACGGCACCGACTTCACCTGGATCGTCGGCGACTGGCTGACCAACCAGACCACACCACCGGAGCTGATGGCCCTTGAACGCCGCGAGTGGGGCAATTTCTACGGCTACCTGGTCAACGTCAAGGAACAAGGCAAGGTCATCGCCGAGGGCGAAGCGGCGTGGCCGCAGTTGCAGGCGCGTATCGAGCGGGTCAACCAACTGGCCGACGAGCTCAAGACCCTGGAAAAAACCGACATCGGCGCGATCAACGCTGGCCTGGAGCGCATCCGCCTGCACGGTCGCAAGCTGGAGCTGGACGGCAAGCTCGACGCCGCCGCCCAGGCCGATCTGGAAAGCGAACGCGCCGAACTCAACGCTCGCTACAAGGACATCGAGGCGCGCCTGGCCGACCTGCATGGCCAGTTCAATCGCGACAGCCTGACGGCCCGCGATGCCAACGGCAAGGAAGTGGAAATCGAAATCGGCAAAGTGGTGCATGCCTACCAGCCAAACGGCATGGGCACGCTCACCAAGCTGGGTTTCTATTTCAGCAAGGTCTGGGAATTCCTCAGCGACGATCCGCGTGAAGCCAACACCGAAGGCGGTATCTTCCCGGCGATTTTCGGCACCGTGATGATGACCCTCATCATGGCAATGATCGTGACGCCGTTCGGCGTGCTGGCGGCGGTTTACCTGCGTGAATACGCGCGCCAGGGGACGATGACCCGTCTGATCCGCATTGCGGTGAACAACCTCGCCGGTGTCCCGGCCATCGTCTACGGCGTGTTCGGCCTGGGCTTCTTCGTCTACGTGCTGGGCGGTTCGGTTGACCGACTGTTCTTCCCCGAAGCCTTGCCGGCGCCGACTTTCGGTACCCCAGGCCTGCTCTGGGCATCGTTGACCCTGGCGTTGCTGGCGGTGCCGGTGGTAATCGTCGCCACCGAAGAAGGTCTTGCAAGGATTCCACGTACCGTGCGCGAAGGCTCTTTGGCCCTCGGCGCGACCAAGGCCGAGACCCTGTGGAAAATCGTCCTGCCGATGGCGAGCCCGGCGATGATGACCGGCATGATCCTCGCGGTGGCCCGTGCCGCTGGCGAAGTTGCGCCGTTGATGTTGGTGGGTGTGGTGAAACTGGCGCCGTCGCTGCCGCTGGATGGCAACTACCCGTACCTGCACCTGGACCAGAAGATCATGCACCTGGGCTTCCATATCTATGACGTCGGCTTCCAGAGCCCGAACGTCGAGGCAGCCCGCCCGCTGGTCTACGCCACGGCGCTGCTGTTGGTGCTGGTGATCGCGATCCTGAACCTGTCGGCGGTGTGGATCCGTAACCACCTGCGCGAAAAGTACAAAGCACTGGATAGTTGATTACACGTTGATTTCCTGTGGGAGCGAGCCTGCTCGCGATGGCATCACCTCGGTTCTAAAATCAGACCGAGTCGCCTGAATCGCGAGCAGGCTCGCTCCCACCCATACACAGATTGGCCTGGCCACTCATTGGCCAACCGAACCGAATTTGTTAGCACAGGGAGCCTCCCATGCAACACGAAGCACACACACACGGCATCAACATGTCGGCCCTGGGCCGCGACAAGCAGAGCTTGAACCTGGCTCAGGAAACCGTCGCCATCGAAGTGCCCGGCCTGAACCTGTTCTACGGCCAGAAGCAGGCGTTGTACGACGTCAGCCTGAACATCCCGAAACAGCGCGTCACCGCGTTCATCGGCCCGTCGGGCTGCGGCAAGTCGACCTTGCTGCGCACCTTCAACCGCATGAACGACCTGGTGGACGGTTGCCGCGTCGAAGGCGAGATCAACCTCTACGGCAACAACATCTACCGCAAGGGCGAAGACGTGGCCGAGCTGCGCCGCCGCGTTGGCATGGTGTTCCAGAAGCCCAACCCGTTCCCGAAAACCATCTACGAGAACGTGGTCTACGGCCTGCGCATCCAGGGCATCAACAAGAAGCGGGTCCTCGACGAAGCCGTGGAATGGGCCCTCAAGGGCGCGGCGCTGTGGGACGAGGTCAAGGATCGCCTGCACGACTCGGCCCTGGGCCTGTCCGGCGGTCAGCAGCAACGTCTGGTCATCGCCCGCACCATCGCGGTGGAGCCGGAAGTCCTGCTGCTCGACGAACCTTGCTCGGCACTGGACCCGATCTCGACACTGAAGGTCGAGGAGCTGATCTACGAGCTCAAGTCCAAGTTCACCATCGTCATCGTGACCCACAACATGCAGCAGGCGGCGCGTGTGTCCGACTACACCGCGTTCATGTACATGGGCAAGCTGGTGGAGTTCGGTGACACCGATACCTTGTTTACCAATCCGGCCATGAAGCAGACCGAGGACTACATCACAGGTCGCTATGGCTAGCCCTAGAGCCGCAAGCGTCAAGCTGCAAGCGGCAAGTAAAAAGCGATCCGAGTAACGACACACATCAGCTTGCAGCTTGAAGCTTGCAGCTCACAGCTTTTGCGGAGCAAAACCATGATTTCGAAGGAAGGCCTCACTCATCACATTTCCGCGCAATTCAACGCCGAGCTTGAAGAGGTGCGCAGCCACCTGCTGGCGATGGGCGGGCTGGTGGAAAAGCAGGTCAACGACGCGGTGACCGCGCTGATCGAGGCTGATTCCGGCCTGGCCCAGCAGGTGCGCGAGATCGATGACCAGATCAACCAGATGGAACGCAACATCGACGAAGAGTGCCTGCGCATCCTTGCCCGTCGCCAGCCGGCCGCTTCCGACCTGCGCCTGATCATCAGCATCTCCAAGTCGGTGATCGACCTTGAGCGGATCGGCGACGAAGCCACCAAGATCGCCCGTCGTGCCATCCAATTGTGCGAAGAAGGCGAAGCCCCGCGCGGTTACGTCGAGGTTCGGCACATTGGCGACCAGGTGCGCAACATGGTCCGCGACGCGCTGGACGCCTTTGCCCGTTTCGACGCCGACCTGGCGCTGTCGGTGGCGCAGTACGACAAGATCATCGACCGCGAATACAAGACCGCCCTTCGTGAACTGGCGACCTACATGATGGAAGACCCACGCTCTATCTCGCGGGTGTTGAGCATCATCTGGGTGCTGCGTTCCCTGGAGCGTATCGGCGATCATGCGCGCAACATCTCCGAATTGGTCATCTACCTGGTGCGTGGCACCGATGTGCGCCACATGGGGCTCAAGCGGATGAAGGAAGAAGTGGAGGGCACCCCGTCCGAAACCGCTAATGTTCCCGGTGAAACTGACGATAAGTAAGATTGCCAAGAAAAGCGCCCGGCCTTCTGGTCGGGCTTTTTTTTGCGCTTTTTTTAGTCGAAAGCAGCACCCCGCGAACGAAAAGTCCCGGCGTGACTGAAGCTTTTTGGCAATATGCCATCAGTAAGGCGGTATGCTTGCCGGGATTTTTTAGAGGTGTATCTGGATGAGTAAGGTCAGTGTGTTGGTCGTGGACGATGCTTCGTTCATTCGTGACTTGGTGAAGAAGTGCCTGCGCAACTACTTCCCAGGTATCCGCATCGAAGATGCGGTGAACGGCAAGAAAGCCCAGGCCCTGCTGGCCCGTGAAGCGTTCGACCTGGTGCTGTGCGACTGGGAAATGCCGGAGATGTCCGGCCTGGAACTGTTGACCTGGTGCCGCCAGCAGGACAACCTCAAAGGCATGCCCTTCGTGATGGTGACCAGCCGTGGCGACAAGGAGAACGTGGTCCAGGCCATCCAGGCCGGCGTATCTGGCTACGTCAGCAAGCCTTTCACCAATGAACAGCTGCTGACCAAGGTCAAACAGGCCCTGAACAAGGTCGGTAAGCTCGACACCCTCATGAACAGCGCGCCGACCAAGATGAACTCGGCGTTTGGCAATGACTCCCTCAGCGCCCTGACCGGTGGCAAGCCCCCGACGGCGGCTGTTGCGTCGGCCCCCGCCGCCCCTGTGCCCGCCCCAGCTGCTCCAGCCCGTGGTTTGCTCAACAGCCCGCCGGTCAAGGCACCGGCCGCCACCACTTCGCCGACCAACCGTGGCCAAGGCCAGTTGCGCCTGTCCAGCGGCACCCAGCAATGCGTGATCAAGGCCCTGAGCCTCAAGGAAGCGCTGCTGGTGGTCAAGCGCACCGATACGCTGCCGCAAGTGCTGGAAAGCTCGGTACTGGATATGGAACAGGGCGACAACGCCGAGACCGCTCGTCTGAACGGCTACCTGCACGCCATCGTCGCCCATGAGCAGACGCCCGACAGCGAATGGTTGCAACTGACCTTCCGCTTCGTCGACAAAGACCCGCAGAAACTCGACTACATCTCCCGCCTGATCGCCCGCGGCACCGCCCAGAAGCACTTCGTACCGGGCGCCTGATACGGCGGCGCCCCTCAGTCCGCTTTCGTCGGATCGCCGCCCGGAGCAAGCTCGCTCCCACACTGATCTGTGTTTGTCACAAAATTTGTGTCCGCAGCAGATCCCTTGTGGGAGCGAGCCTGCTCGCGAAGAGGCCATCAGCTCCAACACCGACCGCTGATCCATTTTTGAAACATCTGCCGACTACGCTGGTCCATCCCAGCTGCTAGGCTGCTTTGCAGGCCTTCATTTCGACAGAATTCTTGCCCATGCTCGTGCCGTTGTTGTTCGCCTGTGGTCTCGTCCTGGCCGCCACCCCGGCCCTGGCCATGACCATCTACAAATCCACCGATGCCAATGGCGTGGTTTCCTATAGCGACCGCCCCAGCAAAGGCGCCCAGGTGTTCGTGTTCCGTGATCGGATGGTCGAACGCCTGGAGCGGCAGGTGTTCCTCGATATCAAGAAGCAGAAGGGCGCGGACGCGGTTTACGTGCGCAATGACCTGTATGCGCCCGTCGAGATCGAGCTGAGTTTCGTCGGGTTGCGCAACGTCAGCGGGGCGCCGAGCCGGCCGATTCGTCGGGTGATGCCGGCGCGCAGCAACCTGCGCCTGGCGCTGCTCACCGCCACCCGGCCCGGCAGGCCCCTCGTGTACACCCCAAGGTTCGAATATTCCCTGGGCGACCCGGCAGGCACCGCGCAGGCGTATCGCTACCCGCTGCCCTGGGTCGGCGGGCCGTTTCGATTGAGCCAGGGTGCCAATGGCCAATACAGCCACTACGGTCCCAAGAACCGCTACGCCATGGACATCGCGATGCCCGAGGGCACGCCGATCATCGCGGCGCGGGGCGGCGTGGTGGTCAAGACCGAAAACTCGCAGACCGGACGCGGCACCGACCCTTCCGGCAACTTCGTGCGCGTGCTGCATGACGACGGGACCATGGGCGTCTATCTGCACCTGCAAAAGGGCTCGGTGAGCGTACGGGAAGGGCAGCGGGTGGCGGTCGGTACGCCGTTGGCGCTCTCGGGAAACACCGGCAACAGCTCCGGCCCGCACCTGCATTTCGTGGTACAGCGCAATACCGGGTTGGGGCTGGTGTCGATTCCCTACCAGTTCAACCAACCGGTGGGCGACCTGCCCAATTTTGCGGTGGGTAAGCAGTAGACGTTCGCGGGGGCTTTTCGTGGCGAGGGAGCTTGCTCCCGCTGGGCCGCGAAGCGGCGCCAAAAGCGACGACTGCTGCGCCCGAAGCGTCGGACCGGCCGAGCGGGAGCAAGCTCCCTCGCCACAGGAGGCCCGCCGGGACGGTCAATCGAGCATCAACACCTTCGCCAGGATGATCTTGGGCCCCTTCATCTTCTTGATGATGATCCGCAGGCCTTCGACTTCCAGCACTTCTTCCTCTTCCGGCACGCGCTTGAGGGTTTCATAGACCAGCCCGGCCAGGGTCTCGGCCTCGATGTGGTCCAGGTCGATCCCCAACAGGCGTTCGACCTTGAACAGTGGCGTGTCGCCGCGCACCAGCAGCTTGCCCGGCTGGTAGGCCAGGATGCCGCGCTCGGCCTTGCGGTGTTCGTCCTGAATGTCGCCCACCAGCACTTCCAGCACGTCTTCCATGGTCAGGTAGCCGATGATGTTGCCATCGGCCTCTTCGACCACGGCGAAGTGCGAGCCGCCCTTGCGGAATTGTTCCAGTAATTGCGACAACGGCATGTGCCGCGACACGCGCTCCAATGGCCGGGTCAGTTCGGCCAGGTTGAACGATTCGGGAATGTGATCCAGGGCCGCCAGTTCCAGCAGCAGGTCCTTGATGTGCAGCAGGCCGACGAACTCCTGGCGCTCGCTGTCGTACACCGGATAACGGCTGAACTTGTGGCGGCGGAACATCGCCAGGATTTCCTTGAGCGGCGCGTTGAACTCCAGCGTCACCAGGTCTTCCCGGGAGTTGGCCCAGTCCACCACTTCCAGCTCGCCCATTTCCACGGCGGAAGCCAGCACGCGCATGCCTTGGTCGCTTGGGTCCTGGCCACGGCTGGAGTGCAGGATCAGCTTCAACTCTTCGCGGCTGTAGTGGTGTTCATGATGAGGCCCGGGCTCGCCTTGGCCGGCGATGCGCAGGATGGCGTTGGCGCTGGCATTGAGCAGGTAGATCGCCGGGTACATGGCCCAATAGAACAGGTACAACGGCGCGGCCGTCCACAAGGACAGCAGCTCGGGTTTGCGAATCGCCCAGGATTTGGGCGCCAGCTCGCCGACCACGATGTGCAGGTAGGAAATGATGAAGAACGCAGTGAAGAACGACACGCCCTTGATCACTTCCGGCGACTCGACGCCGATCGCGCCCAGCAACGGCTCGAGGATATGGGCGAACGCCGGCTCACCGACCCAGCCCAGGCCCAGGGAGGCGAGGGTAATACCCAGCTGGCAAGCCGACAGGTAGGCGTCGAGCTGGCTATGGACAGTGCGCAGGATATGCCCACGCCAGCCATGCTGCTCGGCGATGGCCTCGACCCGGGTCGAGCGCAGCTTGACCATGGCGAACTCCGCCGCAACGAAAAATCCGTTGAGCAGGACCAGGATCAAAGCAAAGAGAATCATGCCGAATTCGGCGAAGAGCGTAACGAGGGACAAGCCAGGGGAAGGGTCCATGATGGAGTTTTGCAGGTTCCGTAAGTGCGTAAGGTTCGAAATCAGTGCCTGAAAAGGCAGGCATAAGTCAGCCAATGTAGCGGCTGACTTGGCGATTGCCTAGAGGGAAGGGCTGGTCGGCGTCACTCGTCGCGGTTGGGAAGGCGCGCCCGAACCACCTGTGCTGGAGCGAAATGGCAGGTGAAGGTGCTGCCGTGACCGGGCACGCTGCTGATTTCCATGCGTGCACGGTGGCGCAGCAAGACGTGTTTGACGATGGCCAGTCCCAGCCCCGTGCCGCCGGTGTTGGAGTTGCGGCTGGAGTCGACCCGGTAGAAGCGTTCGGTCAGGCGCGGCAGGTGCTTGCTGTCGATGCCGATACCGGAATCGCGCACGCTCAGGTGCGCGCCCTGTTCATCGCCCCACCAGCGGACGTGGATCCGTCCTTGTTCGGGCGTGTACTTGACCGCGTTGAACACCAGGTTGGAAAACGCGCTGCGCAGTTCCGCCTCGCTGCCTTTGAGCTGGACGGCCGGGTCGGCTTCGAGGGTGATGGCCTGTTGCTTGGGGCCGGACAGTTCCTGTGCATCCTCGACGATGATCTGCAGAAGTTCGTCGATGGGTACCGGCTGGTTGTCCGACGGGTAATCGGTGGCTTCCAGTTTCGCCAGCAGCAGCAAATCGTTGAGCAAGGTCTGCATGCGCCCGCCTTGTTGCTGCATCTGCTGCAAGGCCCGGCTCCAGCGCGGGTTCACTTCCTCGACGTTGTCGAGCAAGGTTTCCAGGTAACCGCAGATCACCGTCAGCGGGGTACGCAGCTCGTGGGACACGTTGGCGATGAAATCCTTGCGCATCTGTTCCAGCTGATGGATGCGCGTCACGTCCCGCACCAGCATCAAATGCTCGTTGTTGCCGTAGCGGGTGATGTAGAGCTGGATGCGCAATCGATCGTTGGTGGGCGAAGGGATTTCCAGCGGTTCGGCGTAGTTGTCCTGCTCGAAATATTCCTTGAACCGCGGATGGCGAACCAGGTTGGTCACCGGTTGGCCACTGTCCTGGGGGGTCTTGAGGCCCAGCAGGGTTTCGGCGGCGCGGTTCCACCACTCCAGGTTGCCTTCGCTGTCGAGCATGATCACCGCGTCTTTGAGCGCCGCGGTGGATTCCTGGACGCGGTCGATCACCGCTTGCAGGCGGCCACGAACGCGCTGGTCGCGCCGTTGCAGATGATAGATGCTGTCGAACACCTCGCCCCACAGGCCGTAGCCATCGGGCGGGGCTTCGTCGGGTTGGTGCAGGCGCAGCCACTCATGCAGGCGCAGCAATTGCTTGAGGGTCCAGGCAAGGTAAAGCGCCAGCCCCACGGCCAGGCTCCAGCCGTAATATCCGGTGATCAGGCCGATCAACAGGCATCCGGTAACCAGCAACAACATATGGCGGATGAGGGTGCCATGCCAGTTTTGATTCACGTGAACGCGCGTCCTTGTCAGCTTGTCGGGCGGTAAGGGCTCGTATCAGGCCTTTGTCGAGAAACGATACCCGGTGCCGCGCACGGTTTGTACCAGATTCTCGTAGGCATCGCCGAGGGCCTTGCGCAGGCGCCGGATGTGTACGTCCACGGTGCGTTCCTCGACGTACACGTTGCCGCCCCAGACCTGGTCCAGCAGCTGCCCGCGGGTGTAGGCGCGCTCCTGGTGAGTCATGAAGAATTGCAGCAGGCGGTATTCGGTCGGGCCCATCTCGGCGGGCTTGCCGTCGATGGTCACCCGGTGGCTGATCGGGTCGAGCAACAGGCCGCCGACTTCGATGGGCGCTTCGCCATCCGTCGGCCCGGCACGACGCAGCACGGCCTTGAGGCGCGCCACCAGTTCCCGAGGGGAAAACGGCTTGGTGATGTAGTCGTCGGCGCCGACTTCCAGGCCCTGGATCTTGTTGTCCTCTTCGCCCTTGGCGGTGAGCATGATGATCGGAATGTCGCCGGTCAGCTCATCGCGCTTGAGGCGCCGCGCCAATTCGATGCCAGACGTGCCGGGCAGCATCCAGTCCAGCAAAATCAGGTCCGGCTTGCGGTCGACGATGATGGCGTGGGCCTGTTGGGAGTTCTCTGCTTCCATGCAGTCATAGCCGGCCATCTCCAACGCAACGGCGATCATCTCGCGAATGGGCGCCTCGTCGTCGACGATCAGAATGCTCCTGCCAACCATGGGTTAATCCTCTTGTCATTTAACTGTCTTGCGCCGCATTAGATAACGGAATTATTGCAGTCGTGTGACAGTTATTTCCTGAGGCGGCAGCAAAGGGGATTCTGGACTACGCTTTGAGTCCGAATCCTGACAACTGCAAAGGAAGGTTTCCATGACGCGCGTGAATGTTTCTCTCAAAGCCCTGCTGATATCTGCTGCCCTGGTTCTGCCTGGATTGGCGATGGCTGCCGAGCCTGCAATGGAGGAGGATGGCATGTTCACTGACCACAAGGGTATGACCCTTTATACCTTTGCCAAGGACTCGGCCGGCAAGTCCGCATGCAATGGCCAGTGCGCGGTTAATTGGCCGCCGCTGATGGCCGAGAAAGGAGATGAATCCAAGGGGGACTGGACCGTGATCAAGCGTGACGATGACTCGATGCAGTGGGCCTACAAGGGTAAACCACTGTACACCTTCGTAATGGACAAGAAGGCCGGAGACATGACTGGCGACGGCAAGATGGACGGTGCATGGAAAGTGGCCAAGACTAAATGACCTTCGGCGTTCAGATTGCGCTTGTGGAGGCTTGCTCCCGCTGGGCCGGTCCGACGCTTCGGGCGAAGCGGCCCCACAATCCAGCGGTCGCTGCGCTACCGAGCGGGAGCAAGCTTCCTTGAACAACATCGAGCCTTCACGCCACATTGACGTCCCGCTCACGGCTTTTTAACCGACGCCGCCGGAAACTGACCGCCTTAGCCCCCGTGGTCTTCCGGTCGCCGCCCCATGCTCAAGTTCCGTCTTCACCCCGTGTCCTGCCTGGTTCTGCTGCTGATGCTCGCCGCCCCCGCAACCCAGGCTGCGGAGACGACGCAGGCGCGGCCTGCCGAATGGGCCCAGCTGGTGGGAAAGCAGTACAACCTCTACCAGATGTCCCCGACGCTATACCGCAGCGCGTTGCCGGATGAAGGCGCCGTCTCCCTGCTAAAAAGACTTAATATCGGCACGGTCATCAACTTCTTGCCCGATTCGGATGCCAGTTGGCTGGCGGCTCCGGGCATCGAGCGGGTTCAATTGCCTTATCGCACCAATCACGTCGACGACAGCGATATTCTAAAGGCCCTTCGAACCATCGAGGATGCCGAGGCTCATGGCCCGGTGCTCATGCATTGCAAGCATGGCTCGGACCGCACCGGCTTAGTGGCCGCCATGTACAGGATTGTCGTCCAGGGCTGGAGCAAGGAGGACGCGCTGGACGAGATGACCGAGGGCGGCTTCGGTGACAGTCACTCTTTCAAGGACGGGGTCCGCTACGTCATGCGGGTTGACGTGGAGAAACTGCGCACGGCATTGAAGAACGGCGATTGCAGCACCAGCGTTTTTGCCCTGTGCTCGCTCAAGAGCTGGGTCAACTCGACGACGACGGCGCATCATCTCGACCCTCAGACGCTTGTTCCTTCCCGTTGATCGGTCGCCTGCAAGAAATGGGCGATGGATTCGGACAGTGGCCGTGAATCGCCGCGTTCCAATATCGTTTCGCGTAGCGCCTTGCCGGTCTTTCGGTCAAACAACCCGTTGCGCTTGAACCGCTTGAATATGGTCTTGGCCAGGGTTCGGGACCAGGCGTAGGCATAAATCCCGGCGTCATAGCCCGTGACCATGTAATCCAGGCCATTGGGCCAGCGTTCGTTCTCGAACGCCGGCAAATGGCCGACTTGCTCGCGGACCTGATCGAACACTTGCTGGGGCGTCCGCCCGTCGCCGTGGCTGCGGTGCAGCTCCATGTCGAATACCGCAGCGCGCAAAAGCCCCGCATCGACCCAACTGGTTTGGGTCTTCAGATACGTCAGCAATCGGTCGGCGACTTCGTTCGGCAACGATGCCCCGGTCTGGTGGTGCTTCGATACTCGGATCAGAAATTGTTTGGAGAAGCACCACCGTTCGAACAGTTCGCCAGCGAATTCGGCGGCGTCCCGACTGAGCTCGATGATGCCCGACACGTCGCGGTATTCGACCCGGCTCAACACATGGTGCAGGCAATGTCCCAATTCGTGAAAAAGCACTCGTAACTGACGATGGTCCAGCAACAGCGGGGTCGCAGCAAAGCCTTGTGGCAACCAGCCGTTCAGCACTGCCACAGGATAACGAGGCCGCCCCTCGGCGGTGATGCGGCGGTTTCGCAGGGTGCTGGTTTGTGGAAAGCCATTCTGGTCCGCGTGTTCGAAAGGGTCGAAATAGAAATAGCCAACGGTTTCGCCTCGCTCGCTGACCTCGTAAAGCCGCACCTGCGGGTGCCAGGTCGTCACGTCCGCACGCTCGATGATATCCACGCCAAACAGGTCCCGGGCGACCAAAAGCAACCGTGCGAACGTCGGCTCCAACGGGAACCAGGCGCTGACGTCCTGTTCCGAAACGCCGGCCGTTTGCCGACGAAGCTGCTGGGCCAGGTAGAGATAATCCCAAGGCTCCACCTTGCTGAAGCCTTGCGTCCTGGCGAATGCATCGAGCTGCTTCTTGTCCTCGTCGAACGAGGCTTGGTGCTGTTCGAGCTGCCCGTTGAGAAATGTCAGGACCTCCTCTGGTGACTGTGCTTGCTCCGGCTCGATCGCCATCTGCGCGTAATTCGAATAGCCGAGCAGCGTCGCGAATTCATGGCGATCCTTGAGCAACTGGCGCAGCACTCCGTCGTTGTCATAAATCCCGGCATGGGGTCCTTGATCCGAAGCGCGCGTGCTGTAGGCGACGTACATTTGCTTGCGCAGGCTGGAGTCGTCGGCATAGCGGGTGACGATGCGAAACGATTCATCGTCAAGTGTCAGCAACCAACCGGACTGGCCCTGTTCGCGCGCTTGCCTGGCCATTTGCTGCTTGAACGCAACGGGCAGCCCGCCCAGTGCTGCTTCATCCTGGAAGGACTTGCTCCAGGCCTTGTTTGCCTCATGCAAGTGTTCCAAGAAGAGGCTTCGCGCACCCTCCATACGCGCCTTCAAATCTTCCAGGGTTTCCTGCGCGGCGGAGCCCATCCCGTCCCGGTGCCACTGCCGCAGGATTTTTTTCAGCGTTCTTTTCCTGACCGGGGAAAAATGCACGGCGATCTCACTGTCCGCCAGGCGCTGGTAAAGTTGAAACAATTGGGTATTGCGCAGCAGCGATCGCTGGAAATCATCCAGGCACTCCTCGCAGTCGAGTGAAGCCCGCGCCCAGGCCTCGCCACTTCTGGTGGATGCCATGCGGTCCAGTACATAGCCGAAGCCTTTCAGTCGCCCGTGGATTTCGTCCATCGCCAGCACCAGGTCGTCCCAGGTCGGGAAGGGGGCCTGGGTCTCGATGATCTCGGCGACCTTGGCCCGGCTCTCGGCAAGAATCTGGTCAAGGGCCGGGGAGAAGTGTTCGGCCTGGATCTTCGAAAAGGGCGGCAGGTCGTAAGGCTGCAGCAGGGGGTTATCAGCGTGTTGCATGGGGGCTTCCTGTCAGTCGGACGTGTCAGGTCAGTCTGATCAGGAAAGGGGGCAACCTTGCGGTAACTATGTATCGCTTCCGGGCCGAGCGGCCCGGAAGGTGATGCCGAAGATGTCAGTCGGGTTTTTTCTTCAATTTCGGGTTGGGAAAAAACTGCACCGCCTGGACTTTCGCATCGGGCGTCTTGAGCGCCGATGTGTTGACCCGGGTGCCCAATTCCTTGGGCACCGACAGGCCTTGCTCGTTGAGCGTGTCGGAATAACCGCAGGCCACGCATTCGCGATGGGGCACGCCGTCTTCGTTCCACATCATCAACTTGTCCGGCTCGCTGCACGCGGGGCAGACCGCCCCGGCAATAAAGCGTCGTTTGGTAATCACAGGCCCCTCGCTCATGCTGCCGCGTCCTCGCTCAGGCCGCTATGACGCAAGAGTGCGTCAATCGACGGCTCGCGGCCACGGAAGTCGACGAACAGCACCATTGGCTCCTGGGAGCCGCCGCGCGCCAGGATCGCTTCGCGGAAGGCGCGACCGGTGTCGGCGTTGAGCACACCGTCCTCTTCGAACTTGGAGAACGCATCGGCCGACAGCACTTCCGCCCATTTGTAGCTGTAGTAACCCGCCGCGTAGCCGCCAGCAAAGATGTGCGCAAAACTGTTGGGGAAGCGGTTGTAGGCCGGCGGACGCATCACCGACACCTCGTCGCGCACGCCTTCGAGCACTTCCAATACGTTACGGCCGTCGCCGTGGGTGGCGTGCAGCTCGAAGTCGAACAGCGAGAACTCCAACTGGCGAACCATCATCAGGCCGGACTGGAAATTCTTCGCCGCGAGCATTTTCTCCAGCAGGTCCTGGGGTAGCGGTTCGCCGGTTTCATAATGGCCGGAAATCAGCGCCAGGCCTTCGGGTTCCCAGCACCAGTTTTCCATGAACTGGCTAGGCAGCTCCACGGCGTCCCAAGCCACACCGTTGATGCCGGACACGCCGGCATGTTCGACGCGGGTCAACAGGTGATGCAGGCCATGGCCGAACTCGTGGAACAACGTCGTGACTTCGTCGTGGGTCAGCAGCGCCGGCTTGCCGCTGTCGGCCGGGGTGAAGTTGCACACCAGGTTGGCGACCGGGCTTTGCAAGACGCCGTCGACGGTGCGGCGGCGATCACGTGCGCCGTCCATCCAGGCGCCGCCACGCTTGTTGGCGCGGGCATAGAGGTCGAAGAAGAACCGGCCGACGTGCTGGCCGTTTTCCTTGATCTCGAACAGGCGCACATCCGGGTGCCAGCTGTCGAAGCCCTTCAGCTCGGCGATCTCGATCCCATAGAGGCGCTGCACAATGGTGAACAGGCCGCTCAGCACCTTATCGATCGGGAAGTAGGCGCGCAGGGCTTCCTGGGCGACGCTGTAACGCTGCTGGCGGAGTTTCTCACCATAGAAGCCGCTGTCCCAGCTTTGCAGGTCGGGGCAGCCCTGTTCGGCGGCGAACGCTTTCAGTTGCTCCAGGTCCTGGGCGGCAAACGGTTTGCTGCGCTTGGCCAAGTCACGCAGGAAGCTGAGCACCTGATCGCTGGACTCGGCCATCTTGGTCGCCAGGCTCAACTCGGCGAAATTGGCGAAGCCCAGCAGGTGGGCCAGTTCCTGGCGCAGGTCGAGAATCTGTTCCATCACCGGGCCGTTGTCGTTCTGACCGGCGTTCGGGCCCTGGTCCGAGGCGCGGGTGCAGTAGGCCGCGTAGACTTCTTCGCGCAGGGCGCGGTCTTCGGCGTAGGTCATTACGGCGTAATAGCTAGGGAATTCCAGGTTGATCAGCCAGCCATCCAGCCCTTTGGCCTGGGCGGCGGCAGCCATTTGCGCCTTGGCCGAGTCGGTCAGGCCGGCGAGGGCGGCCTCGTCCGTGACGTGCTTGGTCCAGGCCTGGGTTGCGTCGAGCAATTGGTTGGAAAAGCGGCTGCCCAGCTCGGACAACTTGCTTTGCACGTCGGCGTAGCGCTTCTGCTGCTCGGGCGGCAGGTCGATGCCCGACAGGCGGAAATCGCGCAGGGAATGTTCCAGGATGGTTTTTTGCGCCACATCGAAACCGGCCGCCTCGGGGCTGTTCGCCAGGGCCTCGAAGGCCTGGAACAGCTCGCGGTTCTGGCCCAGTTCGGTGGAGTAGGCACTGAGCGCCGGCAGGCACGCCTCGTAGGCTTCGCGCAGTTCGGGGCTGTTGCGCACGGCGTTCAGATGGCTCACCGGGCTCCAGGCCGCGCCGAGGCGATCGTTGAGCTCGTCCATCGCCAATACCAGGCCGGCCCAGGTAGGCTGCTTGACTTGGGTCTTGAGGATTTCGGCGATGGCGGCACGGTTGTCAGCCAGGATCTGCTCGATGGCCGGTTGCACGTGTTCGGCGCGGATCGCCGAGAATGGCGGCAGGTCGTAGGGCTGCAAAAGAGGGTTGTTCACGCTCACGGTTGACACCTTCGCTGGAAGAAACATCGGCCCATCTTAATTACAATCGGCGTTCACCGCAGCTAGCAGCGCCTATCACCCGATAAGAGAGAGCCTATCGTGACCCTTCGCACGTACCAGAATCACAGCCCGCGGCTTGCCCGTGGGGCTTTTGTCGACAGCACCGCGGTGGTGATCGGCGACGTCGAAATCGGCGAAGACAGCTCCGTCTGGCCGCTGACGGTCATCCGCGGCGACATGCACCGCATCCGTATTGGCGCGCGCACCAGCGTCCAGGACGGCTGCGTGCTGCACATCACCCACGCCGGCCCGTTCAACCCCGATGGCTTTCCGTTATTGATCGGCGATGACGTGACCATCGCCCACAAAGTCATGCTCCATGGTTGCGCCGTCGGCAGTCGAATTCTGATCGGCATGGGCAGCATCGTCATGGACGGCGCGGTGGTCGAGGACGACGTCATCATTGGCGCCGGCAGCCTCGTGCCGCCGGGCAAGCGCCTGGAGAGCGGCTTCCTGTACGTCGGCAGCCCGGTGAAACAGGTCCGCCCCCTGACCGACAAGGAACGCGCATTCTTCACCTACAGCGCGGCGAACTACGTAAAGCTCAAGGACCTGCATCTGGCCGAAGGCTACGACCAGCCCTGAACCGTCCCGCCACTGCCCAGGAATTTTCATGCACTACCAGACTGTACTCTTCGACCTCGACGGCACCCTTACCGACCCCAGGGAAGGCATCACCCGTTCGATCCAGTTCGCCCTGAGCAAACTGGGCATCGACGAACCCGACCTGACCCGCCTCGAACACTTCATCGGCCCGCCTCTGTTGCAGGCTTTCATGCAGTTCTACGGCTTCGATGAAGCGAAAGCCTGGGAGGCGGTGTCTTTCTATCGCGAGCGCTTCAAGGTCACCGGCCTGTACGAAAACCGCGTGTTCGATGGCGTCCTGCCGCTGCTGGAAACCCTCGCCGACCAAAATCGGCAGCTGTACATCGCCACGTCCAAGCCCTGGGTTTTCGCCCGGGAAATTGCCCGCCATTTCGACTTCGCCAAGCACTTCAAAGTGATCTACGGCAGCGAACTGGACGGCACCCGCACCGACAAGGTCGAGCTCATCGCCCATCTCATGGCCGAAGAAAGCCTGGACCCGGCCGCCACCCTGATGATCGGCGATCGCAAACACGACCTGATCGGTGCCCGCAGCAACGGCCTGGACGCGGCAGCAGTGGGGTATGGGTTTGGCAGTTTCGAGGAATTGAGCGCGGAAAACCCGGTGCACCACTTCCAGACGTTGGATGAGCTGCACCGGGCATTCCTGCGAACGTGATCAAGACATCGACAAAGCCTGACAGCTTGCCTAGGGCCCGTGGCGAGGGAGCTTGCTCGCGCTGGGCCGCGCAGCGGCCCTAATAATCTTGCGTTCGCTGCGCAACCGAGCGGGAGCAAGCTCGCTCGTCACGGGACCGAGGGCGTCGTTGGGCCGTCCCTCTGGGTGCTACCTAAAAATGAGACTGGCGTCATGGCCTCGAAAACGCTCTCTCCAGGCACCTTGATTGTTGCCATTCATTGCTTGAAGATCTCTCGCTCGTTGATGCCTCCCTCTGCCTGGAAACGACCCGAATCATGACGCTCTACCGCCTCCACGAAGCCGATCTCGACATCCCTGACAGTTGGCAGGACCAGAGCATCAATATCTTCAAGCTGCCTGCCGTTGGCGGTGCCAAGGAAGCCAGTTTCGTCATCAGCCGCGATCCGAGCCGGGGCGATACGCCGTTCAACGACTATGTCGACCAACAACTGGCGAGCGCCGAACAGCAGTTACCGGGTTTCAAGCTGATCAAGCGTTGGGATTTCTTGCTGCACGAGCGCGCCGCAGTGTTGCTTGATTACAGCTGGCAGCGCGAAGGGCGAGAGTTGATGCTGCGCCAGGTGTTTATCGACCGCCAGCCCGTGGGGCTGATTACCACGCTGACGACAACGCCGAACGATCTCGTGTTTCACGAGCCGGCCTGGAAAGCGGCCATGCATTCCTTCAAGGTCTTGCCGGCGACCGCCTGATCATTCCAGGAAGAAGACAACGCAATGGACATGCTGGCTGCTGCGCGCCTTGGCGATGAAATAGCCCACGGTTTTGGTGTCGCCGCGATGGTCGCCGGTGCCGTGGCCGGGGCATTGATCGGCGCGGCGGTTGTGGCGGCCACCGTGGCGACCGGGGGCGTGGCGCTGGCAATCATGGCCGGTTCGATTGCCGCCGGCGGGTTGTCGATGTTCCAGATCCTCAAGGGCCTGAACACCATTTTCAACTTGCCCGAGCCCACGACAGGGGCGTTGATCATGGGCAGTCTCAACGTGCACATCAACCGACGCAATGCCATGCGCGCTGGCGTCGACATGTCGGCCGGTTGCACGGGGCTGCCAATGAACCATCCGATCTGGCCGTTCCCGGTGCTGATCGCCGAAGGCAGCGCCACGGTCTACATCAATGGGAAACCGGCGGCGCGGTTGCAGAGCAAGATGGTCTGCGGCGCCCACATCAAGACTGGCAGCGCGAATACGTTCATCGGCGGGCCGACGGTCTCGGTGGCGTTTGTTCTCGACATCGAAGGCTGGCTGCACACCGGACTCGAAGCATTGGGGTTGGTGGCCATGGGCGCTGCCGCCGTGTTGGCTGCGATGGCCGGGGCGGCGGCTTTTGCCGGGTTCGTGGTCATCGGTGGCGCCATGATGGGCGGCATGGCGCTGCTGGGCGACCTGGGCGACCGCCTCGGCCCCGGTTATCGCGATCTGCTTCAAGGCATCGCCGGCATGGCGCTGCTGGGGCTGGGGCCGAAAATGGCGCGTCTCGGCGCGGGGCCAAAACCGCGTGTCGCGGCCTACAAGCCGGGCACGACCGAGGCCGATATCATGGCGATCCCCAAGGGCAGCCGGCCACCGCCGAGCGACTATCTCGAAGGCCCATACATCGACAAGCACCTCAAGACCTTCGAGGATGAGGGCGGCAGTTTCCTCTTCACCGCCGACGATATTTCCAACCCCAAATACGGGTCGTTCAACCCGAACAAGTTCGTCATGGCGAAGTCGGACCTGAACGCGGTGGTCGCCGAGTACAAAAAAACCGGTGACGTTTCGGTACTGGAATCGGCCTTGGGTTACGATCCGGGGTCGCTGGTGGGCAAGGACATCTACATGATGAACCTGGACAAGCCCAAGGTGCTGATGCCGACCGGCAACGAGGGCGGCGTGAACTCCCTATGGCGACCTGGCGGCCTGACCCATCCAGGCGGCATGCGCGAAGCCGTGCTGGACAACGTGCCCATCGCCCACGGCAACGACATCAATGCGCTGATGACGACCCGAGACGTAGTGAGAATCCAATGAACAACCCGCAAGACAACGTGCTGCTGTTGGCCCTCGCCAATGATGAATTGGATAAATTCCTGGTGGGCGAGCCGTTCTACTTTCTCGAGGCCAAGAACGACAACGACGAGCCCCAAAACGTAGTCGCGGCGTTCGACCGGTTGATCATGCCCTACTGGCTCCAGACCCATGACCCGAGTTTCCCGGCGCGATTCGTGGCGGGCCTGTTGCGGATGCTGGCGACATATCCAGACCGGACACGGGCGATCTACATCGCTGCCGATTGGGTCTGGTATTACCGTTTCTGCCAGGACAAGCAGCGCCAGCAGCCGCTGGGCCCCTACGGCGATCTGTTCGACGTGGACATGGGCGGCGTCGCCTTGGCCCTCAAGCGCCTGTTGGAAAACCACAAGGCCGAACTGGTGGCCGATACGCGGTGGGCCGGTGCGGCGTGGAACAGCCCGGACGGCATGTGGACGCCCTTGATGCGTTCGGCGGTGATGGTGCGGGACAAGTTGGGCGGGCCGGATTTCGTGCCGGCCAATATCTGAGCCGGCCATTGCCTGGTCAGGACAAAAAGCCGACATCGCAGGTACGAAGCCGCTCTGTAGCGAGGGGTTCACGCCTGCGCATCAAAACGTCAACGAGCCCTTGATCGTCGCCCAGTGCGCTGCCTCGGCATCGCCCAGCTTCTGGGCTTTTACATAGCTCAAGGCAAGCATCTTGCGCGTGCCCGGCAATACCAGCGCCAGTTGATACTGGAAGACCTTCTCGTTGCCCTTGTTGAACTGGCTGCGTAATTCAATGGCTTCGACTTCCTGGTTCGCACCCACGCGCAGGGTGGCGCCCGGCTGGCAGCGCAGGTCCTGGACTTGTTTCTCCAAGCGCTTGAGCTGCTCGTCGAGATTGCTTTGCAAGGTTTCACCCTCGGCCAGCAGGCTGCGGCTGACGATCAGCGACGTGCCCAGTTCAGGGAACTTGAGGATATTGATCGAGGCGTCGAGCAACTCGGCGGGCGGCAGTTGCAGCTGGAATTCGTTGAGGCGGTAAGTCATGGTGCTTGGTTCTCTGAATTAGCCCTTGGGCGCCGGGAACGCGGCGGCGACGTTCGCGTCGATGCTGGCCTTGACGCCCTGGCCGTCCGGCGTGGCGCCGGGGCCGCCGCCATTGTTCAGGTGCAGCACGCCGCCGGTGTTGAATTCGGCATCGCCGCTGGCGTAAAAGCTGATTTGCACGCCGGTCAGGTTGATCTGGCCGCTGGCGTTGAGCTCCAGGATGCTTTCACCGCACACCAGGCGCAGGTTCTCGCCCACTTCGATGACGTAGCTCTGGCTGATGCTGTCGGTCTTGCGCTGGCCCACCGACAAAATGTCCTCCTGCTTGACGATGCGCAGGCGGTTGTTGCCGATGGTCACGGTTTCGTTGTGGCCAATGCTTTTGTTGCGGTCGTGGCCCACCGAATGGCTTTCGTCCACCTCGACCACGATGTCCTGGTTGCGCTCGGCGTGGATGTACAACTGCTCGGCGCCTTTCTTGTCTTCCATGCGGATTTCGTTGAAGTTCGCCGGCGTGCCGCCTTTGCTCGAACGGCTCTTCATGCCGCTCTGGGTGGCATTTTCAGGCAGGTCGTAGGGCACGGTCTGCTCGGCGTTGTAGACACGACCGGTGATGATCGGCCGGTCAGGGTCGCCCTCGAGGAAGCTCACGATGACTTCCTGGCCGATGCGCGGAATCTGCATCGAGCCCCAGTTCTTGCCGGCCCAGGACTGCGACACGCGAATCCAGCACGAGCTGTTTTCGTTGGATTGGTCGTGCCGGTCCCAATAGAAGTGCACCTTCACCCGGCCGAACTGATCGGTCCAGATTTCCTCGCCCTTGGGGCCGACCACCAACGCGGTCTGCGGTCCCTTGACGATGGGCCGGTGGGTGATCGCCATCGGCCGGAAGCTCTGTTGGGCGTCGATACAGGTCAGGCTGCTTTCGAACTGTGCCGAAGGCGCGCCGACGCCGCTCTCGCCGCTTTCCTGGGAGATGTAATAGCGCGCGCCGACGATCAGGTATTCGCGGTTCTGGTCCTGTCGGGTGAAGCCGGTGAGGCTGAACAGATGCCCCGACCCCAGGCCCCGGGCGTTGCCCGCCAGCTCGACCTGCTCGTGCTGGGTCTGCAAGGCTTCGATTCGGGTGCGGGCGTAGTGCTCGCCGTCTTCGCTTTGCACGTAGGTGCCCGGGTAATCGAACAGCGGATAGTCGCCGGCAGCGTGCGGGCGGGGCATGGCCGAGCGCACGTCGATGCGCGCGCTGGGGCGCTGGAAATCATAGTCGTTAAGCTCCAGCGAACCCGGCTGGACTTCCTGGGCCAGGTGCCAGTCGTGGATATGGTCGCGCTCGCGCTGCTGCTCGTTCTTCGGGTAGTAAGGCACCGATCCATAGCCGGGCGCCGTGGTGTGGGCGCCGTAGGCGTCGGCCAGCACCAGCACATGACGGCCCTGTTCATGGCGGAAAAAGTAATAGATGCCTTCCTGTTCCATCAGTCGACTGACGAAATCGAAGCTGGTCTCGCGGTACTGGACGCAGTATTCCCACTCGCGATACGGGCGGCTGAGGGTGTCTTCGAAGTCGGAAAAACCCAGGTCGCGAAACACCTGCTTGATGATCTGCGGGATGGTCAGGTTCTGGAAAATCCGGCAGTCGGAGGTGCGTGTCAGCAACCACAACCAAGGGCGCAGCGTGGCCTGGTAACTGGCGAACTGGCCCTGGTCGACGTTCTGGCTGAAGCGCGCAACGATGCCGTGGAAATGCCTTTCGCCGCCACCGTCCAGCTGAACGCTCACGCACATCGGTTTGCCGAGCACCTGATTGAGGTCGATGGCGTTGTCCAGCGAGTGCAGCTGCAACTCATAGTTGAACAGCCGCCCCAGCTCTTCGCCGCCGCCCATGTCCTTGAGCAACAACACCTCGGGCCCCAGCGGGCTGGTGATCTTGGCCAGGCGTGAGGCTTGGTTGAATAGCATCGGTGATCTCATGTAAAGGGTAATAACTGACGGAACCGAATAGCCCTTGTGGGAGCGAGCCTGCTCGCGAAAGCGGTGTGTCAGTCAACAAGGATGTCACTGACAGATTGCATTCGCGAGCAGGCTCGCTCCCACAGGGTCGTGCGGTGTTACCTGAAGTCAGGCCGCATCGCTGAAATCGTACTTCAGTTCATTGTCCACCGCGCTGATCCGCACGCCGGCCATGGCCTTGCCTTCGAGCATGCGGGTGAGAAACTCGCGGCTCATGTCCGGCAGCAGGCTGTTGGTCAGGATGGTGTCGATCATGCGCCCGCCGCTTTCGGTTTCGGTGCAACGCGAGACGATCAGGTCGATCACCGCGTCGTCGTAGTCGAAGGCCACTTTATGGGTGCTCTCCACGCGCTTCTTGATGCGGTTGAGTTGCAGGCGGGTGATGGCCTTGAGCATCTCGTCGCTGAGCGGGTAATACGGGATCGTCACCAGGCGACCCAGCAGCGCCGGCGGGAAAATCTCCAGCAGCGGTTGGCGCAGGGCCTTGGCGATCTCTTCCGGCTCGGGCACGTTCTGCGGGTCCTTGCAGACCTGGGCGATCAGCTCGGTGCCGGCGTTGGTGGTCAGCAGGATCAGGGTGTTCTTGAAGTCGATCACCCGGCCTTCGCCGTCTTCCATCACGCCCTTGTCGAATACCTGGAAAAAGATCTCATGTACGTCCGGGTGGGCTTTTTCAACCTCGTCCAGCAGCACCACGCTGTACGGTTTGCGCCGCACGGCTTCGGTCAGCACGCCGCCTTCGCCGTAGCCGATGTAGCCCGGTGGCGCGCCCTTGAGGGTGGACACGGTGTGGGCTTCCTGGAACTCGCTCATGTTGATGGTGATGACGTTCTGCTCGCCGCCGTACATGGCTTCGGCCAGGGCCAGGGCGGTTTCGGTCTTGCCCACGCCGGAGGTGCCAGCGAGCATGAACACACCAATCGGCTTGCTCGGGTTGTCGAGGCCGGCGCGGGAGGTCTGGATGCGCTTGGCGATCATCTGCAAGGCATGGTCCTGGCCGATGATGCGTTTTTTCAGGTGCTGGTCGAGGTTGAGCACGGTTTCCAGCTCGTTGCGGGCCATGCGGCCCACCGGGATACCGGTCCAATCGGCAACCACCGAGGCCACGGCCTGATAATCCACGGTCGGCAGGATCAATGGGTTTTCACCTTGCAGGGCGGTCAGGCGCTGTTGCAGGTCCACCAGTTTCTCGCGCAGGGCGTGGCTTTCGTTGTCAGAAGCTTCGCTGCGGTCTTCGCTGTCCACCGCGCCGACGCGTTCGCGCAGGGTGGCGCGGGTTTCCAGCAATTGGTCCACCAGGGTTTTCTCTTCGGCCCAGCGGCTTTCCAGCTCCGCCAGACGCTCACGCTCGGCGCCCAGCAGGCTTTCGCTCTGGGTCTGGCGGCTGCCGATGGCCACGCCGATGGCGTGCTCGCGGGCAATGATTTGCAGCTCGGTTTCCAGCGCTTCGATACGGCGGCGGCTGTCGTCCACTTCGGCGGGCACGGCGTGCAGGCTGATGGCGACGCGGGCGCAGGCGGTGTCCAGCAGGCTCACGGATTTATCCGGCAACTGGCGCGCGGGAATGTAGCGGTGGGACAACTTGACCGAGGCTTCCAGGGCTTCGTCGAGGATCTGCACCTGATGGTGTTTTTCCATGGTCGAGGCCACGCCCCGCATCATCAGCAGGGCTTTGTCTTCAGACGGTTCGGCGAGTTGCACCACTTGGAAGCGGCGGGTCAGGGCGGGATCTTTTTCGATGTGCTTCTTGTACTCGGCCCAGGTCGTGGCGGCTACGGTGCGCAAGGTGCCGCGGGCCAGGGCCGGCTTGAGCAGGTTGGCCGCGTCGCCCGTACCGGCGGCGCCACCGGCACCCACCAGGGTGTGGGCTTCGTCGATGAACAGGATGATCGGCTTGGGCGAGGCCTGGACGTCTTCGATGACCTGGCGCAGGCGTTGTTCGAATTCGCCTTTCATGCTCGCGCCGGCCTGCAACAGGCCCACGTCGAGGCTGCGCAACTCCACGTCCTTGAGGGACGGCGGCACGTCGCCGGCGACGATGCGCAAGGCAAAGCCTTCGACCACGGCGGTCTTGCCCACGCCGGCTTCACCGGTGAGGATCGGGTTGTTCTGCCGACGGCGCATGAGGATGTCCACCAGTTGGCGGATCTCTTCGTCACGGCCGACGATGGGGTCGAGCTTGCCGCTGCGGGCCTGCTCGGTGAGGTCGACGGTAAAGCGCTTGAGCGCTTCCTGCTTGCCCATGGCGCTAGGGGCCATCGCGCCGCTGGCCTCGCCCGGCACCGCGCCGGCGTTGAAACCGTCGCTGGCGGCCAGGGCGTTTTCCGGCGAGTCGCCAACGTATTCATCGAAGCGTTCGCTCAAGGCTTCAACCTTGACTTTGTCGAACTCCGACGACAGGCCCAGCAGCGCGTGGCGCAGGCTCGGCGTCTTGAGGATGCCCAGCACCAAATAACCGGTGCGCACCTGGCTTTCGCCGAACATCAGGCTGCCGTAGACCCAGCCACGTTCCACGGCTTCTTCAACGTGGGAGGACAGGTCGGTGATCGATGTCGAACCGCGTGGCAAACGATCCAGTGCCTCGGTCAGGTCACGGGCCAGGCGCGCCGGCTCGATGTTGAACTGGCGGATGATGCGGTGCAGGTCCGAGTCCTGCAGTTGCAGCAATTGATGAAACCAGTGGGCCAGCTCCACATAAGGGTTACCGCGCAATTTGCAGAACACGGTGGCGGCTTCGATGGCTTTGTAGGCCACGCTGTTGAGTTTGCCGAACAACGCGGCGCGACTGATTTCACCCATGCTCATGGCTCCTTGAGGTCTGTGAGGTGTTGGCCTGTTCGGCGTAATGCCGGGCCAGTATTAGATCGTTGGCATCTTTTTCAGGTCGTCCCAGCCAGGTGTTGAAGCCCAGGCGGAAACGGCCATTGAGTTGTAGTGGGGGCACTTCGGGCTGTTCCAGCACCAGGTTCAGGTCCCAGTCCAGCTCGTGTCCCAGGTATTCGGCGACCCAGGCCACCAGCTCGTTGAACGGTTGGCTGCCGGGCAGCATGCCCATGTAGTCATCGAGCTTGAGCGGGCCCAGGCGAATGCGGAATTTGTGCTGGCGGTCCCACACGAAACGGCCCAGGCAGAAGTCCACGCCCAACTGATGGGCGCTGACACCGACGCGGCTGCGCTCCGGCAGTTCCAGCCACTGGCCGACGTATTCTTCGATTTCCACCGGCAGGCCGAAATACTCGCTGAGGATCGCCTTCAGGCCGTCCGGATAACGGGTTTGCGCCGAGAGGTGGCCACTGTAGTGCAGCTTCGCCGTGTCGGGGATCAATCCTTGGTTGAGCAGGCTCGGCATGCCCCGGCCGCTGAGTGCCGCCAGGCGCGCCGACCAGTAGTCATCGTCCGGGCGATCGTGGCTGACGGTCGGCCGCGCTTCGGCCCAGGCCCGGTAGAACAGGCTGAGCAGGCGATGGTGGAACACGTCGAGGAAGCGCTTGCTGGTGCTGTCGCCATTGTTGCGCTGGCGTTCGCGCACGTATTCGGTGATGTGCAGCGGCATCGGGCCGTTAGGGCCGCCGAGACCGAAAAAGAACTGCTCCAGGCGCGCCGGCGCGCCGTCCACGCCCGGTTGCACCGAGGCCAGGGTCGCCGGGGCGAAGGTACAGTCGGCCTGTTGCCCGAGGCGCAACGGGTCATCGGCCAGGCGCAGGGAATGGCCCAGGCGCGGCAGTTCGGGGGTTTCACATTCGATGCGCCGCAACGCCTGGAAAAAGTCGTATTCCCAGGGTTCCTGGTGCATCGCCTCCAGGGTACTCAAAGGGTCGGACGACGTCCGGGCTTGGCTTTCCATCGCATGATCTCGCCGCGTTCGGTGGTACGGATCACCGTCTCGGTAAAACTGTTGATCGACACGTAGCGTGCCAGGAAGCGCTCCAGTACCGCGCCGAGCAGGAACACCCCGGTGCCGCGAAACGCGTTTTCATCGAATTCCAGGGTGATCTCCAGGCCACGCCCAAAGACGATCGGGCCGGGCATCGGCAGGCGGCGGGTGCACGCCTTGCTGCTGACCTCCCGTAAGCCTTCGATCTGCAATTGCAGCGCGGCGTCGTTGCTGTCGCCGTACAGTCGCAGCAGCTCACGCAGGGCGGCGGCGCCTTGGCCCTGTTCGCTCAACGACAGGTAGTTCAGGGACAACTGGCTGATCAATCGCCAGGCCTTGGCGTCATGGGCATGGCTGGCCCGTGGGCGACTGGGACCTGCCACGCAACGCACCGCGCCCACCGGCGCACTGTCGGCCAGGGTGAAATCGGTCTTGCCGTTGCCCACGCTCATGAACAGCGGCAGATCGCGGTTGGTGCACAGCGCGGTCACCCCCAGCTGGCGCAAGTCGTGGCGATAGGGCGCTTGCTGGCTGTCCACCAGGCTGACAAAGGTCTCGCTGCCGACGTAGGTCGAGCGCGGGCCGTTGCGGCGCTGGTCGCTGGACAGCACGCGGGGCTCACGGCGTACCGTGTAATAGGCTTTGTCGCGGCCATAGCGGGACGGATCGCGCACGGCGTAGAACGGCAGGAACGGTTGCTCCGGCCCGGTGCCGTGGCCGGTCAGCCCCGTCAGCGAATGCACTTCGAAATCCATCGGCCGGGTGCGGTCGGCGATCACGTGATGTTCGTTGACGCGGTCCGACAAGTGAATGCGGTCCAGACGCTTGGGAAACAGGTTGATCGCCGGGGTGCAGAACGGCAGGAACTGCGAAGCGCCAACGCTGCCTTCCAGGCTCGGATCGTGACGGTCGAACAGCACGATCAATTCCAGCTCCTGGCCTTCGCAACGCTTGACCGCACGGCTGAGCTGGGTGAAGTCGACGAACAGGAAACGATGGGGCAGGGCGAAGTATTCCTGCAACAGGCGATAGCCCTGGAACGCCCGCGACACCACCGGCAATGCGGCCTCGGCGTCATCGAAGCCTTGAGAACGCAATGCATCCTGGGGCAACCGTTCGACCCAATTGCCGCCGGGCTGGCGCGCGAACACCGCGCAGGCGTTGCCCAGCAGCTGTTCGTAAAGGCGGAAGGGCTGTTCGTCGGCGCCGCTGAGGTACAGCGGCAGGTTGTCCAGGGCCAGGCTGTTGAACGGCAGCTCGGCGCCGGTGCGCAGGGTCAGGCGCAGGCCGGCCTTGGCTTTCGGTTCGCTGGCGGCCAGGCGCCCGAGCACGGCGGACGGGTTGCCGAAATATTCGGCCTGGCTGACCTGCAACGGCCACAACGTCACCGGGTGAGCGGTGCGGTACTCGCAGCAAGTCTGGGATTCGCGACCCAGGGCGGCGCGCAGTACGGTATCGCGGGGCAGCGGGAAACCGCTGCTCAGCGAGCCTTCGTCCGGGTCGGCCTGCATTTGCACCACGGTCATCGACGGCGTCGGCGCCAGGTAGTGCGGGTAGACGATTTCCAGCAGGTTGTGGGTGAAGGTCGGGTACTCGGCGTCGAGCTTGAGTTGTACCCGCGCCGTCAGATAGGCGAAGCCTTCCAGCAGGCGCTCGACATACGGGTCGGCGCAGTCCATCCCGGCCAAGGTCAGCCGGCTGGCGATCTTGGGGTATTCCTTGGCGAACTCCGCGGCGCTTTCGCGCACGTGGTGCAGTTCCTGGTTGTACAGTTCCAGCAGGCGCGGGTTCATGGGCGTCTCCGCTGGTCGGCGTTGACGACGCGCACGTGGCCGGTTTCCAGGTCCAGGTCGGTTTGCAGCATCAGGCGCAGCGGCACCGGCTGCGCCCAGAGGTCGCCTTCGATCTCGAAGCTCAGGGCGTTGTGGTTCATCTCGGCCGTCGCCCGGGCTCGCACGCGCAACGTGTGACGCAGGATGCGCGGTTCGAACGTGGCGATGGCCTGATGGATCAAGGTTTCCAGGGCGGCGACGTCGACGTTCGACGCGCTGTTGCCCGCCAGCGCCGGCAGGCCGAAATTCACCACCGACGTGCCCGCCGGCGTGTGCAGCGTGGCATCGCCGTCGAGCAGCGAGGTGGTGTTGAGCAGCCACGCCAGGTCACGCAGCACCGAGGCTTTCAATTGCGTCAGAGAAAGCACGCGCTTGTCGGCGCTTTCCTTGGGGTTGGTCGGATCGTCGTCGGTCAGCCGGTCCAGCAGGGACGGTTGCAAGCGATCGCGGGTGGCGATTTCGGTTACCACGTGAATGGCGCTACGTACATTTTCTGGTCCGCTCCCGGGCCGCAGAATGCATAAATGCTTACCGGAGCTGCTTCAAAGCCCTGCGGCATCTGACGGATAGCCTGCATCTTGGTGATGCAATCGCGACTGGGCGCGGGCATGTGCTCGCTACGCCAAACCGCAAATATCGGTACTTCGTTGAACTTCTCCACGCGCAGCTGCTGCTTGTCCAACATAAAGCTGCAGGGCCATTCCATATCCAATTGCATGCGGCTCTGGTCGGATTTGAGCAGTGCGCACTGGCCTTGATCGTCAATCAGGCTAAGTGCTTGCCCAACGAAAACAGCTCGGGTTGCCGTCGTCTCGGTATGTTCGGCACATGCGCTCAGGCAAACCAGATTCATCGCCAGGCAAGCAGCGAGCAGGTGCTTTTTCATCATGTCAGCTCCCAGAACCAGACAGCCTTGGACCTGTAGAAAAGATCACCGGTTTGAGTCACGCCCCGGTTCCATAGATCGATGTGATCGCCGGTGCGGTTTTCCTCGGTCTGGCCCTGTTGCCGATAACAGTCTTTGAAGAATATCAACCCGGTCTTGCTCATCAACTTCTGCCGGTCGGCGGCGCTATTGCTGAGGATGGTAGGACGCCCCAGATGGTGCTTCCACAACCAGTTCGCCAACGATTCGGCGCCCCTGGCGTGTTCATGGGCACACTTGGGTTCGGTGTAGGTGAATTTATTGACTTTGATAGTCTTCTCGGCATTGAGCGTCACGCTCATGCGTATGGCGCACTGGTTGGCCCACGGACCGTCGCAAGGCTTTGCATCGGGATGGGTTATCCGCAAATCGGAATACGCTTTCCACAAATTGATAAACGCAGGCTTGGCCATGACTCAGACACCGGGCAGGAAAGGATGGGATGCGAGCAAGCACCAAACACCCCCGGCGCGTGGCGCCAGGGGCGTGTTCGATTACACCTTGACGTTCTGACGGATGTTCCAGCCGAACTTGACCGGGCCGCCTTCCTTGGTGCCGTCGGCTTTCTGCGGCTGGTAGTCCACCAGCACCTTGGCGAAGTTCAGGGTGACGTTTTCGGTCAGGCGATCATCGCCACCCGAGCCGCCGGTGCTCAGGGAAGTGATCAGCACTTCTTCCAGGTTGATGATCATGTACTCGACCTGGTTTTCGCCGCCGGCCTTGCGCACGGTCAGCTTGACCTTGTCGACGTGCTTGCCGCTGGCGCAGTGCATCATCAGGTTCGGTGAAGCCTTGTCGACGTACTTGGTCAGAGACAGGTCCTGGATGCTCACCTTGCCCGCGCCACCGCCACTGCCCACGTGCATGTTACCGGTCTGGGACATGCCCCAGCTCCAGTTCAGGACGTCGATCTCGTCCTTGTGGACCTTGTCCATGGACTCGCCCTTGATGTCGCCGATCTTGATGAAAATATCAACAGCCATGTTTTCTCCCTGTGTGGTCTCTACCACGTTGTTTGGTTGACGCTGACCTTGCGAAATCTGTTTTGCCGAGCGGAACTAAGGTGATCTCCAAACTGCTGAAGATCCCTTGTGGGAGCGAGCCTGCTCGCGATGGCGGCGGGTCAGGCAACGCAGGTGGCGACTGATCCACTGCCATCGCGAGCAGGCTCGCTCCCACATGTTCTATTGCGTACGTTCAGTGGGTTTTTAAGCGCCCTTGGCCGAAGGCAGTTTCGATACCAGGCGCAGCGACACGGTCAGCCCTTCGAGCTGGTAGTGCGGACGCAGGTAGAACTTGGAGTTGTAGTACCCCGGGTTGCCTTCGACTTCTTCGACGATCACTTCGGCGGCAGCAAGCGGGTGCTGGGCCTTGGTGGTCTCGGTGGAGTGCGCCGGATCACCGTCGACGTAGTTCAGGATCCAGTCCTGCAACCAGCGCTGCATTTCGTCCTTCTCTTTGAAGGAGCCGATCTTGTCGCGCACGATGCACTTGAGGTAGTGGGCGAAACGGCAGGTGGCGAACAGGTACGGCAGGCGCGCGGCCAGGTTGGCGTTGGCGGTGGCGTCCGGGTCGTCGTATTCGGCCGGTTTCTGCAGGGACTGGGCGCCGATGAACGCGGCGAAGTCGGTGTTTTTCTTGTGCAGCAGCGGCATGAAACCGTTCTTCGCCAGTTCCGCTTCACGGCGGTCCGAGATAGCGATTTCAGTCGGGCACTTCATGTCCACGCCACCGTCGTCGGTCGGGAACGTGTGGGCCGGCAGGTTTTCCACTTCACCGCCCGACTCCACGCCACGGATGCGCGAGCACCAGCCGAAGTGTTTGAAGGAACGGTTGATGTTCACCGCCATCGCGTAGGCCGCGTTGGCCCAGGTGTACTTGGAGCTGTCGGCGCCGTCGGTGTTTTCTTCGAAGGCGAAGGCTTCCACCGGGTCGGTCTTGGCGCCGTACGGCAAGCGCGCCAGGAAGCGCGGCATGGTCAGGCCGATGTAGCGCGAGTCTTCCGACTCACGCAGCGAACGCCAGCCGGCGTATTCCGGCGTGGTAAAGATCTTGGTCAGGTCGCGCGGGTTCGACAGTTCCTGCCAGGAGCCCATGCCCATCACGGTTGGCGAGGCAGCGGCAATGAACGGCGCGTGCATCGCGGCGCAGACTTTCGACAGTTCGCCCAGCAGTTCCACGTCCGGTGGCGACTGGTCGAAGTAGTAGTCGCCCACCAGGCAGCCGTAAGGCTCGCCGCCGAACTGGCCGTATTCTTCTTCGTACATCTTCTTGAAGATCGGGCTCTGGTCCCACGCGGTGCCCTTGAATTTCTTCAGGGTCTTGTGCAGGTCAGGCTTGGAGATGTTGAGCACGCGGATCTTGAGCTGCTCATCGGTCTCGGTGTTGTTGACCAGGTAGTGCAGGCCACGCCAGGCGCTTTCCAATTGCTGGAAATCCGGGTGGTGGATGACCTGGTTGACCTGGGCGGTGAGCTTGGCGTCGATGGCGGCGATGATCGACTCGATCGACTTGATGGCGTCGTTGGACACCAGGTCGGTCTGCGCCAGGGCCTGTTCGGCCAGGGTGCGCACGGCGGTCTCGACGGCTTCGCGGGCACGTTCGGTCTTGGGTTTGAATTCTTGCAGCAGCAGCGAGGCGAACTCGCTGGTTTCTTCGGTGGCGCCCAGGTTCTGGGGCTGATTGTCGCGTACCAAATCGTTCATGATTGTTAGTCCTTAAGCCTTGGGCTCTGCGTCGGCGGGCTTCGGCGCGCTCGCCAGGGCCTGCAACAGCGCTGGGTCCTTGATCGCCTTCATGATGATTTCCTCGGCGCCGGTCTTGCCGTCCATGTAGGTCAGCAGGTTGGCCAATTGGGTACGCGCTTCGAGCAGCTTGTTCAGCGAGTCGATCTTGCGCGCCACGGCTGCCGGGCTGAAGTCGTCCATGCTTTCGAAGGTCAGGTCCAGGCTCAGGTTGCCTTCGCCGGTCAATTCGTTAGGCACATGGAACGCCACGCGCGGCTGCATGGCCTTGAGGCGCGAGTCGAAATTGTCGACGTCGATCTCGAGGAACTTGCGATCGGCCACCGGTGCCAGAGGCTCGGCGGGCTTGCCGGCGAGGTCGGCCATTACCCCCATGACGAAGGGCAACTGGACCTTTTTCTCGGCGCCGTAGAGCTCGACGTCGTACTCGATCTGCACTCGAGGCGCGCGGTTGCGCGCGATGAATTTCTGAGAACTTTGCTTCGCCACGTTGCTGCTCCTGGTCGCTTGAGCGACGGTGTTGGCGTCATCGGGAGGTACCTATGACGTGACTGCGTGATCCGCTCGCTTTTTATTCGCTTTCCGGGCCGCGCAGGTTTTCAAATTGACTCATGCCGTCGGGAATCAGATTGCGCACGATCGCCGCGAAGTCGGCGTGCACCAGATTCTTCGCCCGATTCAACAGCACCGGCAGCGGGCTGGAGGGCTCATGGCGGGTGTAGTACGCCAGGATCCGGTCCAGGCTGCGCAGCACGTCGTCACGGTTGTTGATTTCCCCCGGGACGGTACTGCGGGGCGCGCCTGGTGAGCTGGTGTATTCGACGGGTGCGGTGTCGTCGGTTTCGACAGGATCGGCAAGGTCGCTGTCGCCGCTCTGCGGGGCGAACTGACCGAGTATCTGCAACGCCATTTTCAGCGGCTGCTTCAACGGGCCGAGGTCCACGCCTTGGGCGGAACCGACCTGGTCGCTGACCTGCTGTTCGATGGATTCGGCGGCGCTGCGGGCTTCCAGCAGGGCGGTACGGATGACTTCCAGCTGCTCGGGGTCGCTGTCGAGCAGGGCGCCGGCGAGCTGTTCGGCGCCGAGACTTTCATCGGGGAAACTTTGCAAGCCGCTGGCATTGGCGGCGGCGCGCAGGCTGACGGCGCCGAACGTTCGCGAGCGGGCCAGTATGCTCTCGCGCAACAGGCGAATGGTGACGTCCGACGTCAGGCCGGCGAGGGCATTGATGCGCACGGTGGGGTCGTTGTCGTCATCGGCGTCCAGGCGCGGGTGCAGGTCGGCCCAGTATTGCTTGAGCAACTCGCTGATCAGCGTCAATGCGCGGGCGAGGCCGGGAATGCCTTCCAGGGCCAGGGAGCTCTGCAACAGGAAATGAGTGATGCGCAGGTCTTTGCTGCGCTGCAACAGGTCCAGGCTCTGCTGCTGGATGCTGCGCCATTCAGGGGGTTCGGCGGGCAGGATCGAATCGCCCATGCTGCGTTCGGGCTGGCCTCGGGAATCACGTTCCAGGCGCAAGAAATCCGCGTCATATTCCAGGTCTTCACCGCAAGGCGAATTCACGGAAACGGCGGCGAGCAACAAAGGCACATCCACTTGGATCGATCTCCCTATCACCCGCTGAAGAAGTCGGGCAGTGCACACGCAAGTTTCGGATGAAACTTCACATGTTCCTTGAGGATAATGGCGCTATAAGAGCGAGGTGATCTTAAAGTGCCATCATGTATATTCAAGAAGTTGTGCATTTTTGGTGTAGTACTTATCCGTTGTCAAGGTAAGCTATTTCGCCGATGTGACAGTTGTGAGGTGCTTAACAACCCGCGCGACTCGTAGGTCGAAGCAGGCACTGGAACAGGTTTTTTTGTCACGCAGGCCGGTTAAGATCAGCGATCATGCTGGCAAAAAGCCGTTCCGGTCGCAGGCAAGGATCCCATGTCGCATCGACGGGGCCCCGTTCTTATGTATCGCCAGCGACAAGAAGTATTCAGCAAGGAGGCGAGATGCCGCTGTGTTTGACTATCACTAGTTATCACAAGATTACCCCCGGACAATGTTCTGAAAAGACCTTGGGTCAGGGTGTGATGGCAATTGGCCGTAGTTCCGATAATGATTGGGTTCTGCCGGATCCGGAACGCCTGGTCTCGGGCAAGCATTGCGTTATCCAATACAAGGACGGGCGTTATTACTTGACCGATAACAGCACTAACGGTGTGGAGTTGGTCAAGGCCGGTATTCGCCTGCGCAAAGGCAATAGCGAGCCGTTGCAGGACGGCGAGATCATCCGCATTGGCGATTATGAGATCCAGGCGCGGGTCGACTTCGACCTGCCGATGACCGACAGCAATCCGTTCGCCGAAGCCCCCAGCAGTTTCGAAGCCTTGATGGGCCGTCAGAGCGCATCCGTGAATACGCCTTCGCCGATGCCCGTCGCCATGCCGGCCCACTTCCAGGGCGTATCGTCCATGGACACACTGCCGGACCTGTTCGACTTCCTCACCCCGCCCAGCGTCCCGCCGGCGACCCAGCCGGATCATGTGCCGGCCGAGCAGCACGATTTCCGTGCGCCTACGCCGATCCCCCGCCCGAACCCCCCGCCTGTGGCTGAGCCGGTGTTCGAGCCAGTGGCGGGAACGCCGGCCCCGGTCATTCCGGCAGACTGGGATCTGTTCAGCGACAAGCCAGCGCCCGTGGCACCGATTCCCGTCGCGCCGCTGCCCGAGCCGGTTCCCGTACCGGCAATCCCTGTGGTTGAGGTCGTTGCGCCGATTGAATCCACGCCGCGACCAGAAGCGCCCGTCAGCCGCGTCGAACCGACGACCTCCCCGGTGCAAACCTCTCAACCCGACCTGCTCCAGGCTTTCCTGCGCGGCGCCGGGCTGGATCAGTTGCGCCTGGACAAGGCCAACGCCGAGGCGCAGATGGAGAGCATCGGGCGCAGTTATCGCTTGATGGTCGAAGGGCTGATCGATGTACTGCGCGCCCGCAGCAGCCTCAAGGGTGAATTCCGCATCCAGCAGACGATGATCCAGCCGGTGGAAAACAACCCGCTGAAGTTCGCCCCCAATGTCGATGAAGCCCTGCTGTTGCTGTTGCGCCATGGCAACCAGGCATTCATGGCCCCGGACGTGGCGGTGCGTGACAGTTTCGATGATCTGCGCGCCCACCAGTTGGCGGTCATGGCCGGCGTGGAAGCGGCGATCAAGCATTTGCTGGCGCGCTTCGAGCCGGCGCAACTGGAAGAACGCATGGCCAAGCCTGGTGGACTTTCAGGCATTTTCAGCGGCTCGCGACAGGCCCAGTACTGGCAGCAATTCACCGAGCTCTACAGCAATATTTCCCGGGAAGCCCAAGAGGATTTCCAGGACCTGTTCGGTCGTGAGTTCAGCCGCGCTTACGAAGAGCACAGCACACGACAGCGACGCCGTTGAGCGGCGCCGCCTTAACGATACTGATCAAGACAACAACGGATAGCTCAAACGTCATTGAGGACGCAGGATGATCCCCAGGTTTTTACTCGCAGTCGCCGTAGCGCTTCTGCTGACGGCGTGCGCCAAGGATGCGGCCCAACCCCAGCCCGAAGAAGCTGAGGCCGACACCGCCGCCGTCGAGTTGCACTTCCACTCCATCGCCGGGCTCAACCCCGGAGCCACCGGCCAGCCAGCGCCGGTGCGGGTGCGTATTTTTGAACTAAAGAATGCGGCCACTTTTGGCCGCGCCGATTATTTCGCCTTGGCCGAGCGGGCCCAGGCGACGCTCGGTGCGGACCTGATCGACCAGGACGAAGTGCTGATCCCGCCGGACCAGCAATTGAGCCTGAAACGTGAGCTCGACCCGGCCACTCGGCACATCGGAATACTGGTGGGCTATCGCGAGTTGGACCAGTCGCTATGGCGCACGGTGATGAATGTACCGGCGCGCGAATACACCGAATACCAGATCAGCCTCGACGTGCGCGCCGTGCGCAGCGCCCTCGTCGTTCCCCCATCCAGCCCTGCCCAATAAGGAATCGGAGCCCCCATGTCCTGGAACAATCGCGTGGTCTGGTCGGAAGGCATGTTCATTGGAACGCAGCACTTCCAGCAGCATGACCGTTACCTGGAAAACCTCATCGACGCCCGCAGCCGCCCCTTGTCGGCCGGTGCCTGGGGTTTTTCCGAATTGCTGATCGACCAGGGCCTGCTGGCCCAGGGCAAGCTGGCCATCCTCTCGGCGCGGGGCCTGCTGCCGGACGGCACGCCGTTCAACATTCCCCAGGATGATTTGGCGCCGACCCCACTGAACATCGACGACAACCTGCGCGATGGCGTGGTGTACCTGGCGTTGCCGCTCAAGCGCGCCGGTGCCCGCGACACCGTGGACGAAGGTGAAGACCTCGGTGCTGCGCGTTATGTCAGCCAGGTGTGTGAAGTGCGCGACGACAACGCGCCGTTCGAAAACCGCGCGCCGGTGGCCGTGGGTTCCCGGGCGTTGCGCTTGTTGACCGAACAGGATGGCATCGGCGACTACGCCGCGATTGGCGTGGTGCGCATCAAGGAAAAACGCGCCGACCGGGCCCTGGTCCTCGACGACAGCTACATTCCACCGCTGCTGGATGTGGCGGCTTCCAAGCCACTGGCGGCATTTCGCAGCGAACTGCTGGGCCTGCTGCATCAACGCGGTGAAGCCTTGGCCGGGCGGGTGGTGGCCTCGGGGGCCGGTGGCGCCTCGGAGATCGCTGATTTCATGCTGCTGCAACTGGTCAACCGCGCCCAGCCGCTGATCCAGCACCTGAGCCAGTTGACGCCGCTGCACCCCGAGCGCTTCTACAGCGAACTGGTCAGCCTGGCGGGAGAATTCTCGACCTTTACCGCGTCAGCACGGCGGCCGCAGCCCTATCCGCAGTACCAGCACGATGACCTGGCGCTCAGCTACGCGCCGGTGATGCAGGCCTTGCGTGAGGCCCTGTCGATGTTGATCGACAGCAAGGCCACGCCGATCCCGATTGTTGAAAAAGCCTACGGCATTCACGTGGCGATGCTGGCCGACAAAACCCTGCTCGACAGCGCCAGTTTCATCCTGGTGGTACGCGCCGACGTGCCCGCCGAAACCCTGCGCGGCCGCTTCGGCCAGCAGAGCAAGGTCGGCTCGGTGGAGCACATCCGCGACCTGGTCAACCTGCAATTGCCGGGCATCGGCCTGCTGCCGTTGCCGGTAGCGCCACGCCAACTGCCGTACCACGCCGGTTCCACCTATTACGAGCTCGACCGGGGCAGCGATCACTGGCAGCAGTTGAGCAACTCCGGCGGCTTTGCGTTCCACATCGCCGGCCAGTTCCCGGGGCTGAACCTGGCGTTCTGGGCGATCCGAGGATAAACCGCGATGAGCAACGACGATCGTACCCAGTTCATGCCGACGCCCGGTGGCCGCGGCGCGGATCCGTTCCGTCCGGACCCGGCACGCCAACAGCCGACGCCCGCGCCGTTGTCGATGCCGGCCGCGCCGGTCCTGACCGGCAAGGCCCAGGGCCTCAACCCGTTGGAAAGCGCCGCCGGCCCGTTGCTGGCCCTGCTGACGCGCTTGCGCAACACCATCGCCCACCCGGCGCCGGCCAGCTTGCGCGCGCAACTGTTGGCCTACCTGCGCCAGTTCGAAGAGCGCGCCGAGGCCGCCGGCGTGGTGCGCAACGACGTGTTGCTGGCCCGCTACGCCTTGTGTACCGCCCTGGATGAAGCGGTGTTGAGCACCCCATGGGGTGGCACCAGCGATTGGGGCAAGCAAAGCCTTTTGATCACCGTGCATAACGAAGCCTGGGGCGGCGAGAAGGTGTTCCAGTTGCTGGAGCACTGCCTGCAAAGCCCGCGCGAGCGCTTGTATCTGCTGGAGCTTTTGTACCTGTGCATGTGCCTCGGGTTCGAAGGCCGTTATCGGGTAATGAACGACGGGCGCAGTCAATTGGAGGCGTTGCGCGAGCGTACCGCGGGCGTCATTCGCAGCGCTCGTGGCGACTACGAGCGCGAGCTGTCGCCGCACTGGCGCGGTGTCACCGTGGCCCGTGATCGCCTGGCGCAATTCATGCCGCCGTGGATCGCCCTGGCCATCGGCGCGGCGCTGCTGCTGGCGCTGCTGTTCGGCCTGCGCATGAAGCTGGCCTCCGACGCCGAGCCGGTGTTCAAGAACATCCACTTCCTCGGTGAAATCCCGGTGCAGACCATCGACCGTCCCGTGGTCCAGCCCAAAGTGGTCGAGCGCCCACGCCTGGCCGGTTTCCTCGCCGATGAAATCCGCTCCGGCAAGGTGGCCGTGGAAGACGCCGTCGATCGCTCGGTGGTGACCATCCGTGGCGATGAACTGTTCGCCTCCGGCAGCGCCAGCATCAAAGACGATTTCCAACCGCTGATGCTGCGCATCGCTGACGCGGTGCGCAAGGTCAAGGGCCAGGTGCTGGTGACTGGCCACAGCGACAATCGCCCGATCGCCACCCTGAGATTCCCGTCCAACTGGGCCTTGTCCGAGGCGCGTGCCCGGTCGGTGCTGGACATTCTTTCGGCCAAGACCGGCCAACCCGAGCGCTTCAGTGCCGAGGGCCGCAGCGACACCGAGCCGCTGGCGTCCAACGCCACGACCGAGGGGCGCGCGCGCAATCGACGGGTTGAAATCACAGTGTTGGCGGAGGGGGTCGAGTGAAGGCGTTTTTCAGTTTCATGATCCGCTGGGTCATTCCATTGCTGGGCCTGATCGCCCTCAGCCTGATCATCTGGTTCGTTGGCCCGCTGCTCGATTGGCTGGTGCCTGAAGGCCGCCGCTGGGCGTTGATCATTCTGGTGTTCGCAGTGTGGATCGCCTACCGGGTGTTGCGCATTATCCAGGCTCGGCGCCAAGCCGCCGAAGTGATGCGCAGCCTGGCCGCGCAGACGCCGCCGGACCCCACCAGCATCGCCACCGCCGAGGAACTCGAAACCCTGCGCCAGCGCATGGACGAAGCCTTGGCGTTGCTCAAGAAAGCCAAGCTCGGCGGTGACGAGAGGCGCAACCTCTACGAGCTGCCGTGGTACGTGATCATCGGCCCGCCCGGTTCCGGCAAGACCACCGCGCTGGTCAACTCCGGCCTGCATTTCCCGTTGGCCGCGCAGCTCGGCGCCGGTGCGGTGCGCGGCGTCGGCGGTACGCGCAATTGCGACTGGTGGTTCACCGACCAGGCCGTGCTGCTCGACACCGCTGGCCGCTACACCACCCAGGACAGTGACGCGGCCGTCGACAAGGCAGCATGGCTGGGCTTCCTCGGCCTGCTGAAAAAACAACGGGCACGTCGCCCCATCGACGGCGCGTTCATCGCCATCAGCCTCTCGGACCTGCTGCTGGGCAGCGACGCCGAACGCGCCGCCCACGCCGCGGCGATTCGCTTGCGGATCCAGGAGTTGTACACCCAACTGGGCGTGCGTTTCCCGGTCTACCTCATGCTCACCAAGCTCGACCTGGTGCCAGGCTTCATGGAGTACTTCGATAGCCTCAGCAAGGAAGAACGCGCCCAGGTCTGGGGCATGACCTTCGCCCTGGACGATGGCAAGAGCAACGACAGTCCGTTGGCGCACCTGCAAAGCGAATTCACCCTGTTGGAACAGCGCCTGAACGACCGCTTGGTCGAGCGCTTGCAACAAGAGCGCGACCCGGCGCGGCGCGACCTGATCTACGGCTTCGCGCAGCAGTTCGGTGCGTTGAAGGATTGCCTGCAAAGCTTCCTTGACGGCGTGTTCAAACCCAACGCCTTTGAAGAGCGGGTATTGCTGCGCGGTGTGTACTTCACCAGCGGCACCCAGGAAGGCAGCCCGATCGATCGTTTGATCGGCTCCATGGCCCAGAGCATGAACCTGGACCGCCAGCACCTGGCGCGCCAGACCGGCACCGGACGCAGCTACTTCATCGAAAAACTGTTCAGCGCCGTGGCGTTTGCCGAGCGCGGGCTGGTGGGGGTGGACCCGAAAGTCGAGCGCCGGCGCAAGTGGATCGCTCGTGGCGTGCTCGCGTCAACCGTCGTGCTGGTGTTGGTGGTCAGCACGTTGTGGTGGGTCAGCTATCGCGCCAACCAGGCCTACATCGCCCAGGTCGACCAGAAGGTCGCGCCGCTGGGCCAGACCGTGCAGAACCTCAGCCCGGCCCAGCGCGACGTGCTTGCGGTGTTGCCGCTGCTCAACGCCGTGAAACACCTGGCCGACGACGCCCCCGATTGGGCTGAAGGTTTGGGCCTCTATCAGGGCGACATGCTGGAAGCCGAGTCCGGTAGCGTCTACCGCAAGCTGTTGATCGCGGTGTTCGCGCCACGCCTGCTGACGCGCATCGAAGAGCAACTGCACAGCGGCGGCAATTCGGACTTCCTCTACGAAGGCTTGAAGGCCTATCTGATGCTCGCCGATAACGAGCATTACGACGCCGACTTCATCAAGGCCTGGATCGCTTTGGATTGGGATCGCAGCTTGCCACGGGACTTGCCAGCCGAGCAGCGCCAAGCCCTGACCGGACATTTGCAGGCACTGTTCGAACGGCGTCCGCCGACCGCGCGCCTGGACCCACGGCTGATCGAAGACCTGCGCCGCCAGTTGCAACAGTTGCCGGTGGCCCAGCGCGTCTACGACCGCATCAAGCGCCAGAAGCTGCCAGAAGGCATTCCGGACTTCCGCATCAACGAAGCCGCCGGGCGTGACGCTGCGCTGGTGTTCAGCCGCAAGAGCGGCAAGCCGTTGGGCGAACCGTTGAGTGGGCTCTTCACGGTCAAAGGGTATCGCCAGGGCTTTTTGCTCAGCAGCCTGAGCCAGACTGGCACCTTGGCTGAAGAGCAATGGGTGCTGGGCCATGAAGAGGCCGACCAACAGAACGTCGCCAGCCTGGCCGCCGATGTGCGTCGCCTGTATTTCCAGGACTACGTGCGCCAATGGGACGCCTTGCTGGCCGACATCGACTTCGTGCCGATCACCAGCGTGGCCCAGGCCGCCGATGTGCTGCGGGTGATTTCCGGCCCGACCTCGCCGCTGAAAAAACTGCTAGTGGCAGTGGCAAAGGAAACCGACCTGCAACAGGATGAGCGCCTGCTGGCCGCCCAAGGCGCGCCGGTGGAGGGCAGCGTGGACAAGCTCAAGGAGCGCCTCGGCAGCCTGCTCGGCCAGGAACAGGCGACGTCAAACGCGCCGACGGCGAGCGATGATCCGATCACCGCGCATTTCGCCGAGCTCAACAGCATCGTCAACAAGAACGAAGGCGAACCGGCGGCCATCGACGGCCTGTTGTCCGACATGAACGCGCTGTACGTGCAAGTCAGCGCCATGGTCGGTGCCAGCGGCGATGCCTTGCTCGGCGAGGCCAAGAACCAGGCGTCGGCCGCCGCTACCCGGGTGAGCCTCAACGCCGAACGCCAGCCGCCACTTGTGCAGGGCTTGGTCAAGTCAGTGGTCAATTCCACCACCAACACCATGATGGGCGGGGTGCGCAATCAACTGAACGCGGCCTGGACCAGCGAAGTGGTGAACATCTACCGCCAGTCCCTGGCCGGACGTTACCCGATGTCGCCAGGCAGTGCGCGGGACGCCACCCTTGATGACTTCGGCCAGTTCTTCGGCGTCGGCGGGGTGATGGACAACTACTTCCGCAAGTACCTGCAACCGTACGTGGATACCTCGACGCAAACCTGGCGCTGGCAGCCGGGCGCGGCGCAGAAGCTCGGGATTTCTCCTGGCGTGTTGCAGACCTTCCAGCGCGCGGCGACCATCCGCGATGCGTTTTTCCGCTCCGGCGGCACCCAGCCGATGGTGCGCTTCGAGCTCAAGCCGGTGGCGATGGATTCGACCATCACCCAGTTCCTGCTCGACCTCGACGGTCAGCAGCTGAGCTACGACCACGGCCCGAGCCGCCCGACCGCGCTGCAGTGGCCGAACCCCGGCAGCATCGGCGTGGTGCGGATTTCGATCATGCCACCTTCCTCCAGCGGTCGTTCCGGTATCACCCTGGATGGGCCATGGGCCTGGTTCCGCCTGCTGGAACAATCGGACCTGACCGCCGGCAATTCGCCGGATCGCTTCAACCTGCGCCTGCGGGTCGATGGCGCAAGCGCCTCTTATGAGCTGCGGGCCAACAGTGCTTTCAACCCGTTCAAGAGCCGCGTGCTCAGCGGCTTCAGCCTGCCGGAGCGTCTATGAGTACGCCGGGCTTCTATGGAAAGTTGGCCAGCCGCGGGGATTTCGTCAGCCGAGGCTTGCCCCAGAGTTTTATCAAACCGTGGGACTCCTGGCTGGCGGCGGGTTTGCTCGCCAGCCAGAGCAGCCTCGGCGAGCGTTGGTTGGACGCCTATCTGGTCAGCCCGCTATGGCGCTTCATGGTCGCGCCCGGCGTGTGCGGCCCGGACGCTGCCGTCGGGGTGGTGATGCCCAGCATCGACCGGGTCGGGCGCTATTTCCCGCTGACCGTCGCGGTATTGATGGACGCGGAGGCGGACCCAGCCTCGGTGGTCGGTGGCGCGGACGACTGGTTCGAGCGAGTGGAGAACCTGTTGCTGAGCACATTGAGCGTGGAAGCCAGTTTCGAAGCGTTCAGCGAAGAGCTTGAAACCCTTGGCAGCCCAATGTGCCTGCCGCGCACCTTGAGCAGTCGCTTCGCCAGCCTGCATCGTTTCGATGCCACCGATCCGCAGCGAAGGATGAGCGCCCTGGCCGAGTCGGCCTGTGAAGGCGCAAGCCTGTGGTGGGGCCTGGGTTCGGAGCGCATCGCGCCCGGTTTGATGCGCTGCCAGGGATTACCGGCGGCGGCTGATTTTGCGCAATTTTTGCTCGGCCAAGAAGGTGTTGTGTAGATGCGTCCAAGTGCCGGAAAAGCAATCAAGTCTGCAAGCAAGAGCCACGTCGGCATGGTCCGCCAGGTCAACGAAGATGCCTGCCTGGACATGCCTGAAAACGGCCTGTGGGTGGTCGCCGATGGCATGGGCGGGCACGCGGCGGGCGACTACGTCAGCAGCCTGATCATCGACAGCCTGCGCAGCATTGCCGTGGGCCGTTCCCTGGATGAATACATCGCGGCACTGCAAAGCGACCTGTTGCGGGTGAACGCCGCCGTGCGCGAAGAAACCGCCAACCGTGGCGTGACCATGATGGGCAGCACCGTGGTGGTACTGGCCGCCCGCGACCTGCGCGGCATGTGCCTGTGGGCCGGTGACAGCCGGTTGTATCGCCTGCGCGATGGCGTGCTCGAAAGCATTTCCCGGGACCACAGCTACGTCCAGGACTTGCAAGACAGCGGCCTGCTCAGCGAAGCCGAAGCCCGCGTGCATCCACGCGCCAACATCGTCACCCGCGCCATCGGCGTCGAGGCGCAACTGAACCTGGCGCTGGCCGAATTGCTGCTGGTGCCCGGCGACAGCTACCTACTGTGCAGCGACGGCCTGACCAAGACCGTCGAGGACGAGGAAATCCGTGAAGTATTGAGCCACGACGAGCCCGGCGAGATCGCCAGTAGCCTGGTGTCCCTGGGCCTGATGCGCGGCGCGCCGGACAACATCACCGTGGTCGTCGTGAAGGTGCCGTCATGAGCTTGACCCTTAACCTTGTCATCCCCGGTTACGACATCGACGGCGAGATCGGCGAAGGCGCGATGGCCAGCGTGTACCTGGCGACCCAGCGTTCGCTGGAGCGCAAGGTGGCATTGAAAGTCATGGCGGCAGCCCTGGCCGCCGACCCGACGTTCTGCGAGCGTTTCCTGCGCGAAGGCAAGACCCTGGCGCGCTTGTCCCACCCGCACACGGTCACCATCCATGACATCGGCAACGTCGGTGAGCTGTATTACATGGCGATGGAATACCTGCCCAACGGCACGCTCAAGGAACGCATCGCCGCGGGCCTGACGCCGGAGCAGGGCCTGACCTACATTCGCCAGATCGCCTCGGCCCTTGGGTATGCCCACGGCTTGGGGTTGGTCCACCGCGACGTGAAGCCGGCCAACATCCTCTTTCGCGCCGACGGCACGGCGGTGCTGTCGGACTTCGGCATCGCCAAATCCCTGGACGACCGCACCCAGTTCACCCAAGCCGGTTTCGCCGTTGGCACACCGAGCTACATGAGCCCGGAACAGGCCCGTGGGCAAGACATCGACGGTCGCGCCGACCTGTACGCCTTGGGCGTGGTGCTCTATGAAATCCTCGTCGGCAAGTTGCCGTACACCGGCAACGATGCACTGTCCACGGCCCTGGCGCACCTGACCGAGCCCTTGCCGGAACTGCCGGTGCACCATGGCCGTTACCAGGACGTGCTGCGCAAGTTGCTGGCGAAGGATCCGGCAGAGCGTTTCCCGGATGCGGCGGCGCTGCTGCGGGCGCTGGATAACTTGCCGGAGCAATCGTCGGAAGCGACGCTGATCCGGCCGTTGTCGTTTGAACTGCCGCTCGTGCCGCCTGCGGTGGATGACCTGGCGGGCTTGACGCCCATGTCCATCGACATTCCCAGCGGCCCGGCTTACTCGCCGCCACAACCCAAGCCTGTGCCACCGCCGCTCAAGCCAACAGCGCAATCCACGGTTTCGGAGCAACGCAAGGGTCCGGTGTTTGCCCTCGCGGCTGTTGCGGTGGCCGTGGCGTTGGCGCTGGGTGGCGCGGGTTATTGGTGGTTGTCTGGCAATGACGGCAAAGAGATGAAAACGCCGATTGCCAAGACGACCTCGGCCAAGCCCCCGGAAGTCACCCCGCCGAAAGCCCCTGACGTACCTGCGGTCAAGCCGCCCGTGGCGACCGATGCCGATGGCGGCCAGCGTCCGCTGCTGATGGCTGGCAAGAAGACCCTGTTCCAGCGCGTGCTCAGCAAACCGGGGGCCAAGTTGGCCGCCGAGCCTGGCGCTGCGCCGGGCAAGGCGTTGCCGGCGTTCTCCGTGCTGTACGTCTACCAGCGCAAGGACGTGGACGGCAGCGCCTGGGTGCGCGTCGGCGCCGCCACCGACGGGCGCAGCGACGGCTGGTTGCCCGCCGCTCAGGTCAGCGATTGGAAACAGAGCCTGGTGCTCAAGTTCACCGAGCGCTCCGGCCGTGCGCCGGTGATGTTCCTGCGTCAGCCCGGCGAAGTGGAAAAGCTACTGGCCAACCCGGCCGCCGCCAAAAACGCGTTGCTCAAAGCTCAGCAGAACCCCCAGGACGATCAGCAAGTGCTGGCTCTGGAGCCGGCCGCCAGCGCCGTGCCGCAGAATCAGTTCTATCTGCTGCCAATCTTCGATTCCCGCGAGAGCTTCGACGATAACGGACAGCCGGTGCAGTTGCTGAACGTGGCGTCCATCGACCCTGGCACCGCCCAAAAGGCTGCGACCAACACGCCGGTCACCGCCGCCAACGCCGACGCGTTCCGTACCGCCGTGGTGCTGGTGGTGGACACCACCGTGTCCATGCAGCCCTACATCGATCAGGTCCGTGACGTGGTGCATCAATTGCAGACTCGCATCGGCGAACGTGGCGAGCTTGATAGCGTCAGTTTCGGCATGGTGGGTTTTCGCAGCAGCATCAAGAAAACCCCAGGCCTGGAATACACCGCCAAGACCTTGATCACCTTGGAACAGGGCCGCGACCCGCAACGCTTCCTGGAGATGGCGCGGCAGGTCAAGGCATCTACCGTGTCGAGCCATTCGTTTAATGAAGATGCGTTTGCCGGTGTCATGGAGGCGGTGGAAGGGATGGACTGGTCCGGCTACGGCGGCCGGCTGATCCTGCTCGTCACCGACGCCGGTGCGCTGCGCAAGAACGACCCATTTGCCGCCACGCAAATGAACGAGGCCGAAGTGCGCCAGGCGGCGTTGGGCAAGCAAATCAAGATATACGCCCTGCACCTGCTCAGCGACGCCGGCAAGAAAACCCACGCCGGCGCACAGTCCCAATACCGCACACTGACTGCCGACGCCAACCCGCAAATCGGTGACCTGTACATTGCGGTGCCGGGTGCCGACGTACGTAAGTTCGGTGATCGGGTCGACGAAATCGGCTCGGTGTTCGCCGACCTCGTCCACCAGGTGCGCAGCAACAAGCCGCAAAGCGTGCCGCTGCTCAGCGCCGCGCCGAGCCTGGCCGACAAATCGGCAGCGGTCGGCTACGCGATGCACATGGACTTCCTGGGGCGCAAAGCCGCCAGCCAGGCGCCGCAATTGGTCAGCGCCTGGACCGCCGACCGCGACCTGACCAACCCGGCGCTGCCGGCATTCCAGGTCTGCGTGATGCTGACCAAGCTGCAACTCAACGACCTGCAGCAATCGCTGAAACTCATCGTCGACGCGGCCCGCAAAACCCAGAGCTCGCCCAAGGATTTCTTCCAGGAAATCGCCAGCGCCAGCGCCTATATGAGCCGCGACCCATCGGCCCTGCGCAAAGGGGGCAACCTCGCCACGGGTGGGATTCTCGGCGAGTACCTGGAAGGGCTGCCGTACCGCAGCAAATCGCTGAACATGACCCAGGATTTGTGGCTGTCGTTGAGCGTGGCCGAGCAGGAGGATTTCATCGACGAGCTGGAATCAAAGATCCGCCTCTACGAAACCTTCCACAACGACCTCGCCAATTGGGTGCGCTTCGGCGATGCCGAGCCGGGCGACGCCTTGTACCGCGTTCCGTTGTCGACGCTGCCGTGATGCTGAACCTGAGCGCAGTGCACAAGAGCCGGGGCGCCGGTGGCCAACGCTACAGCCTGGTGATTCCAAGGCTGCAACTGCGCGCCGGTGAACAACTGGCGGTGGTCGGTCCCAGCGGCTGCGGCAAGAGCACCTTGCTGGACTTGCTGGCGCTGGTGCTGGCGCCGGATCAGGCGGGGCAGTTCGACTTCACGCCGGCCAACGCGCCGCTGGACATCGCCAAACTGTGGCGCACGTCGCAACAAGGCACCTTGGCTGAGTTGCGCAGCCGCCACCTGGGCTATGTTCTGCAAACCGGTGGCCTGCTGGGCTTCCTGGACGTACGCGGCAACATCGCGTTGTCGCGCAAACTGCTGGGCTTGAAGGATGACGGCAGCGTGAAGCGCCTGGCCGGACAATTGGACATTGCCGATCAACTGGACAAGAAACCCGCGGATCTTTCCGTCGGCCAGCGCCAGCGGGTCAGTTGCGCCCGCGCCTTGGCCCATGGCCCGCGCCTGCTGCTGGCCGACGAACCGACCGCCGCCCTCGACCCGCTGAACGCCGAGCGCGTCATGCAGTTGTTGGTCACCCAGGCCCGCGAGCAGGGTGTCTGCTGTGTGGTCGCCACCCATGACGAGGCGCTGGCCCGCGCCAGCGGCTTGCAACTGCGACGCATCAGTTGCCGCCGCGATGCCGACGGCGGCGTCACCGCTACGCTCGGGGAGGCCTGCTGATGCGCGGCGCGCTGGTGGCTTCCCTGGCCTGGCAGGATTACCGCAACGACGCTTGGCTGTCGGCGTGTTCGGTGCTGGCGTTGGTGGCCGTGGTGGCGCCGTTGCTGGTGCTGTTCGGCCTGAAGTTCGGCCTGGTCAGCAGCCTGACCGAACGTTTGCAGAACGACCCGGCTACCCGGGAAATCATCCCGTTGGGCGGTGGCCGTTTCAGTGCCGCCTTCGTCGAGCAATTGGGACAGCGCAGCGACGTCGCCTTCGCCTTGCCGCGCACCCGACAGATCGCGGCCACGGCGGATCTGAGCAGCGAGGCTGCCGCCGTCACGGTCGAGATGATTCCCACGGCCGCTGGCGACCCTTTGTTCGATCGCCTGCCGGTACCGCAGGGCTTGGATCAAGTGGTGCTCAGCCAGACCGCCGCCGAGAAACTCGGCGCCAAGGCCGGTGATTGGTTGCAGGCCGGTTTCGGCCGGCAAGTGGCCGGTCGCAGCGAGGCGCAGCGCACTCGCGTGCAGGTGATGCATGTGCTGCCACTGGAAGCCTTCGCCCGGGACGGCCTGTTTGCCCCGCTGGCGTTGCTGGAGGCCGCCGAGGATTACCGCGACGGCCGTGCCGTGCCCGCGTTCGGCTGGCCGGGCGATGCAGTGGGCGAGGTTGGGCAGCGGGTCTATCCGGCGTTCCGCCTGTACGCGCGCAACCTTGGTGATGTCGAGCCGCTGCGCCAGTACTTCGCCGGGCAGAACCTGTTGGTGTCGACCCAGGCCCAGACCATCGCACAGGTGCAATCGTTGAGCCGCAACCTGTCGATCGTGTTCTGGATCATCGCCGGGTTGGCGTTGGCCGGCGCGTTCGCAGCGATTTTTGCCGGGGCCCTGGCAGCGGTGGAGCGCAAGCGTCGGGAGCTGTCGGTGCTGCGCCTGCTGGGCGTGTCCACGGCGGCGCTGTTGTTGTTCGTGGTGTTGCAGGCGCTCTACAGCGCCACGTTTGCGGCCCTGCTGAGCGCCGGGTTGTATGGCCTGGCGCAGTCGGGGCTCAATTATTTATTTGCGCAGATGCCCGGCGAGTACGCCAGTCATCTGCTGGTGCGTCATTACACCTTGGCCCTGGTGGCCGTGCTCGGCATCAGCGCCGTCGCGGCGGCGTGTGGCGGCTGGCGGGTGGCGCGCATCCAGGCATGTGAAGGAATTCGCGATGTATAAGTTATTGGGCGCCGCCGTGGCGCTGAGCCTGGCCGGACTGGTCTGTGCCGATGAAGGCACAGACAAGCTGGACAACCCCAAGCCGTTGCCCGACGACGTCAGCCTGCCGCTGCCGTGTGAAGGGCAAATGGTGTTTCGCTACGTCTACATTCTTGCCCAAGGGACCCTGGACGACCGCGAGATCAGCCTCGGCTACCCATTCAGCGAAGGCGAGGCCGGCTACCAGCAGTCGTTCATTTCCGGCTACCGGCGTGACTTCATCAATGGTCAGTTCACCCTCAAGGATTTGCCCAAGGACTGGAACAAGACCATCACGCCGTTGATGCCCAAGACCGACGCCAAGACGCCGCTCAAGCCGATGCTGTACTTCATCGGCAAATACGAAGTCACCGCTCGCCAGTACGCTCAGGTCATGGCCCAGGCGCAATCCCTGGCCAGCGGCGAGCCGGCGCCGGCCTGCGAAGCCTTGCAAGCCGAGTTGCCCCAGGGTATGGCCGGGCGCTTGCCGAAGGTGAAACTGTCGAAATTCGAGGCCGAGCGCTTTGCGGCGGTGTACAGCGCCTGGCTGATGAAATACCACAAGGACCTGCTGCCAGTGAGCGGTCGCGGCGCATCCGCCGAAGACGGCGGCCTGGGCTTCGTGCGTCTGCCCACCGAAGTGGAGTGGGAATTCGCCGCCCGAGGTGGGCAAGCTGTGAGCCGTCAGGACCTGGAAGGGCGCTTGTTCCCCCGGCGCCTTGAAGGCAGTGAAAGCGACGGGCCGCTGGCCGATTGGGCAGTGTTCAACCAAGTCGCCGGCGGCACGGGCCAAGCGGCGCGTTTGATGCCCATCGGCACCAAGTTGCCGAACCCCATCGGCCTGTTCGACGTGGTGGGCAACGCCGCCGAAATGGTCCAGGAATCATTCCAACTGGTGCACGCCGGTCGCCGTCAGGGCGCCTATGGCGGCTTCGTGGTCAAGGGCGGCAACTACCTGGAAGGCGAGGGCACGTTGTTCACCGGCATGCGCCGCGAGTACCCGTTGTTCGCCGCGGACGGCACCGAGCAAAACAACGAAACCACCGGTTTCCGCGTGGCTGTCGGCGCGTTGTCGGCGCCGCGTTCGCGCTACAAGGAACTGTTCGCCCAGTGGCAGAAAGAGGGCCGGCTCGCGTCCCTGACCGACGCCATCGACGACGCCGAAGACCCGACCAAGCGTCTGGACAGCATCATTGCCGCCAGCGCCGACCCGCGCCTTCAAGCGGAGTTGGGCCTGGTCAACGAAGAGCTCAAGCGCAACGTCTCGCTCATCGCCCAACAGCGCGAGGAAGCGGCGGGCAACCTGATCCAGTCTTCGGCCCTGGTGGCCGAGACCATCAACAACTACAACATTCGCCTGACCAACCTGCAGAACAGTCGGCAGGCGGCCCTGGATGCCAAGGACGACGCCAGCGCCACGCTGTTTGCCACGGCCATTGAAAATGGTCGCAGTGCGCTGGACGGCGCGGTGGCGATCTACATCGACAACCTGGCGACCGGCACGCGCTACACCGATGCCGTGATCCAGGCGCAATTCCAGCGCATCAAGGAAGAGCTTGAGCGCAAACCGGTACTGGGCAAGAGCCTGGTGGCGCGTGCAACGTTATTCGTTCGCCATGTCGGGGATTATCGTCAGCAGAAACGAGCCGACCCGGCGGCGATATTGAAGCAATTGCTCGCATCGAGCGCTCAGCGGTCTTGAGTGTTCGTTGTCAGCGAGCTTGGAAGGGACTCAGGCGGCGATGGGGCCGTGCTGAGCTGGTCAAAACTTAAACGAGAACACAACTATGCTTTTCTCCCGTAAACCTTTTGCTTCGGTTTCCAAGCGTCATTTGCTGATGGTTGCTGTGGGCTTCAGCACCGTACTGACTGGCTGCGCTTCGTCGCCGACGTCCAAGGTCGCTTCGAGCACCAAGGTCGAGTACTACCCCAACTGCTACGAGCCGGTACAGCACCTGCGCTCCACCGAAGGGAACATGACCAAGTCGGTCGTCACCGGCGCAGCCGTCGGTGCCGTCGGTGGTGCGCTGCTGGGCGCCTTGACCGCCGACAAGGAAGACCGTGGCCGTAACGCCGCCATCGGTGCCGCGGGCGGCGCCTTGGCCGGTGGCGCTACCGGTTACTACACCGAGCGCCAGAAGCAGATCGCCGATGACAACATGCGCATCGCCTCCTACGCCGCCGACGTCAGCAAGAGCGCTTCGGACATCGACCGCAGCACCGCCTACGCCAAGGCGTCGCAACAGTGCTACCAGAACGCGTTCAGCAAACTGGTCGCCGACCGCAAGGCCAAGACCGTCAACGACACCGAAGGCCGCAAGCGCCTGGCGGAAATCGTTGCCGGCCTGAAAGAATCCAATGACCTGATCGTCGCGGTGAACGGCAAGGCTTCCGAAGACCTGAACAACTACACCCAGGCCTACGAGAAGGACCTGCAGCAAGTGGGTGTGCAGCGTACTGACGTGGTGACCGTGGCCACTGCTGACACCACGCAGGTTGTGGCGGCGCAGACCAGCACCAAGACCAAGAAGAAAGTGACGCCGGCGAAGAAGAAAGAACTGCCAGCCGTGCCGAAAGAAGCGGTCGCTACCGAGAAGACCCTGCAGACCGCCAAGGCCAAGCAGGATGAAAGCAAACAGGTTGCCAGCGCGGGTACTACGCAGGTGAACAGCATGTGCAAAAACCCGGACCTGGGCGACTGGGCTCCGGTGCCTTGCCCGAATGTTTGATTGATGGCGGCTGATCACTTCCCTTGAGTGATCACCGCTGCAAAGCTGTGGGAGCGAGCAGGCTTGCTCCCACAGTTGTTCTGGGTGCATATCCGTTGCTGCGGTAACGGCTGCTTAGGGTTTCGCCCTTACGGCGACTCACTTTTTTTTCAGACGCCAAAAAAAGTGAGCAAAAAAGGCTTGGCCTCACCACTCGGTGCCTCGCCTAGGCTCGGCATGCCCTCACTCCGGCATTGCTCCGTGGGCCCGCCGCGAAGGGTCATCCATGACCCAGCGCGGCTAACCCGGCATCCATGCCGGGTTGCCCACTCCACAATGCCTGCGTTCGGCCATCGTGGTTAACGGGGCCTGACAGATCAAAAGCCGAACCGAGGCGGCCTTGAAGCCGACCTGGCTCTCGGTGGGACCGCGTTTCCCCTGTGGGAGCGAGCTTGCTCGCGAAGGCGGCCGTTCAGCTTGCATCGATAGCGACTGATCGACCGCTTTCGCGAGCAAGCTCGCTCCCACATTTGTTTTGTGGTGACTGAAATATTTGCGACAACCCCGATCCCTTGTGGGAGCGAGCCTGCTCGCGAAGGCGTCGGTTCAGCTTGCCACTATGTCCGTCCTATCCCTTGGCTGCAGACGCCGCCACCCCCTTCGTCTCCAAATGATCCAGCGCGCGCTCAACCAACAACTGAACCCCATCAGCCATTCGACTGATCGCCAGGGCTACACAGCGGCGGGATTCGTCGATGTCGTCGGCCAGGTCTGCGGCGATTTTTGCGGTGACGAATAGAGGTTAGCCGCGCTCGGTTGCCCTGCCTAGTTCATGAACAGCCCGGCGTTTTGAAGGAAATCTCCGACGAGTCTGAAGGCCATGGAATGCCGCTTCTAAACATGACTTGGCAGTCATCATGCGCAAAAGATAGCCGATCTTCCTTAAACCGGATTCGATGATGGCGTTCCGCTGGAGAATCGCTAAACTGCGCCAGCCGTTCTTTTTTCTCACGAGGCTGTGCCAATGAAATTTCGTTTCTTGCTGTGGGTGCTGGGGTGGTTGATGGGCAAGGCCAGCCGCACCAATCCGGCCTTCCAGCAGCAACTGGGCGACAAGGCGCTGGTGTTCCAGCTGCAAACTCTCGACGGCAAGGTTGCCCGGCACTTCACCGTAAAAAACCAGCGCATCACCAGCCAGTCGGGTGTTTATGCAACGCCGGCCTTCGCCATCGCCTTCAAGGACGCAGGCTATGGCTTCGCCACGATGCAGGCGAAGAACAAGCAACTGGCGTTCATGACCGGGATCCAGGACAAGTCGATCCAGATCAAGGGTAATCCGGCGCTGGTGATCTGGTTTCAGGGGTTGATGAAGTACTTGAAGCCGAGGAAGGCCAAGAAGGCTTAGTCAAGAACCCCCGTGGCGAGGGAGCTTGCTCCCGCTGGGCTGCGAAGCGGCCCCAAAAAGGTTGATGCGATATTCCAGGCAGACCGCGTCGGCAGGTTTTACGACTGCTGCGCAGCCGAGCGGGAGCAAGCTCCCTCGCCACAACAGCCCTCTGCCGCTGCAATCAATGGCTGAACTGCGAAGCCAATTCCCGCAGTAGCACCTCGGCTTCAAGCACCTTGCTCACCACATCATTGGCCTTTTCCCGAGTCAGCCCAACGCGTTCGAGCAGGGCATCGGGGATGTCCTCATCCGGTCCGGAGCCGATGCTGCGTGAGCGCAGCAGGCGTACGGCCAGGCACACCAGGTTCGGGTAGGCGGCGTATTCGCCGTCGTAGTGGGGATCGTGCTGGAAGCGCAGGGCGGTGGCCAGTTCGTCGGGCATGTCCCAGTAGCGCATCAGCCAGGCGCCGATCTGCTCGCGGCTGATGCCCAGCAGGTGTTGCTCCACATAGCTGTGGCACAGGTGCGGGTTGACTTCCAGGTGCCGGCAGATCAAGGAGAAATGCGGCGGGAAGACGTGGGCCAGCAGCAGGTAGCCAAAGTTGTGCAACAAGCCCGACAGGTAGGTCAGGCCGCCCTCCGGGCGCTGGGCGCGGGGCATGGCGCGGGTCAGGCCTTCGATGACGGCGGCGGTGTAGATCGATTGCTGCCAGTACGGCGTGGTGTGTTGCGGGTGGTCCTTGGGCAGGCTCAGGGTCTTGCCCAGGGCCAGGCCCAGCGCCAGGTTGATCACCAGGTCGAAGCCCAGCACCCGGACGATGGCGTCTTCCACCGAGCGAATCTTGCCCGGCGATGCGTAATACGGCGATGCGGCCCAGCTCACCACTTGGGCGGCCAGTGCGGGGTCGGTTTCGACCACGCCGGTGATGTCGTCGATGGTGGCGTCAGGGTCGACCCGCAGCTTGATGATTTTTTGCGCGGTTTCGGCCAGCGGCGGGATCTCGATGGTCTCTTCCAGCCGTTGCTGGATACGCCGGGCGGTGAATGCCTGGACGGCTTGGGTGATTTCCTTGCGGTCGTCATCCGGGCGGTCCAGGTTCGGGGAGATATTGCCCAAGGGTTCGCCAAACGTCGCGGCGCTGGCCTTGGTGAGCATGGTCTTGAAGGCTTCGCTGGTGACTTCCAGCAGCAGCCCCGGCTCGCCTGAGTTGATCAGCAGCTTGGGCTCGCGCAGCAAGCCTTCTTCGTACAGGCATGGCGAGCTGGTCAGCGCGGGTAGGCCCGGCAGGAGGCTTAGGCTGTGCTTGCCCAGCATGCGCTCCAGGCGCTCGGTCGGCACCGCCGTGAGTTTGCGGCCAGTAAGTTCGGCCAGACGGTTGAGGTCCAGCAACTGATTTTGTGGAAACAGGACCATGAGCGCGCCGACGGCATCGTGCAGCAGCACGGCTTGCACTTTGCGAGCAGGATTCAGGCCCGGTCGCTCGATGATTTCGTCGAAGGCGATGCCCAGTTTTTCGAGCAATTGCCGAATAACAGACGGAGCGTGCGGGGTTACGGGGACGAGGGCAGCTTCGGTCATGGTCGGTGTCCGTATTCTACAAGTGGGTCAGTATAACCAGCTTGTCCAGAAGGCGCGTCCAGAAAACTGAGCGCGTGCTCACACTTGGCCGTATTGCTGCCCATGGCGCAGCCAGCGATCCAGCAGCGGGCTCACATGGTCGGGCCAGCGCTCCAGCAGCGCCTGGGCGGCGTCGCGAACCGCCGGGAGCAGGTCGGCGTCGCGCATCAGGTCGGCCACCTTGAATTGAAGCAGACCGGTCTGGCGCGTGCCGAGCATTTCGCCTGGGCCGCGCAGTTCGAGGTCTTTTTCGGCGATCACGAAACCGTCGTTGGTTTCGCGCATGATGCCCAAGCGCTGGCGACCGATCTGTGACAGCGGCGGGTGATACAGCAGCACGCAATGGCTGGCGGCACTGCCCCGGCCGACCCGGCCGCGCAGCTGGTGCAACTGCGCCAGGCCCAAGCGCTCGGGGTTTTCGATGATCATCAAGCTGGCGTTGGGAACATCGACGCCGACCTCGATCACGGTGGTGGCGACCAGCAGTTGCAGGACGCCGGCCTTGAACTCGGCCATGACCGCCGCTTTTTCGGCAGGCTTCATGCGGCCGTGGATCAGCCCGACTTTCAACTCGCCGAGGGCGGCGGTGAGGTCTTCAAAAGTAGTCTCGGCTGCCTGGCAGGTCAGCTCTTCCGACTCTTCGATCAGGGTGCACACCCAATAGGCTTGCCGGCCTTCGGCGCAGGCGCTGCGTACGCGCTCGATCACTTCGACCCGCCGCGTGTCGGTGACCAGCACGGTATTGACCGGCGTGCGACCGGGAGGCAGTTCGTCGAGGATCGAGGTGTCGAGGTCGGCGTAGGCGCTCATCGCCAGGGTCCGTGGGATCGGCGTCGCGGTCATGATCAACTGGTGCGGGCACATGCGCCCGCCTACGCCTTTCTGCCGCAGGGCCAGGCGCTGTTGGACGCCGAAGCGGTGTTGTTCGTCGATGATCACCAGGGCCAGGTTCTTGAACTGCACTTCGTCCTGGAACAGAGCGTGGGTGCCGACCACCATCGGCGCGCCCTCGGCGATTTGCGCGAGGGCGGCGGCGCGGTTCTTGCCCTTGAGCTTGCCGGCCAGCCAGGCGACTTCGATGCCCAGAGGTTCGAGCCAGCGCTGGAAGGTGATGAAATGTTGCTCGGCCAGGATCTCCGTGGGCGCCATCAAGGCCACTTGATAACCGGCTTCCAACGCTTGCAGCGCGGCGAGGGCGGCGACCACGGTCTTGCCGGCGCCGACGTCGCCCTGGATCAGCCGCAGCATCGGCTCTGGCTGGCTCAGGTCGTAGGCGATTTCGTTGCCGACCCGCTGCTGCGCGCCGGTGGGGGTGAAACCGAGATTGGCCAGGTAACGGGCCGGCAGCTTCGTCGCCTTGGGCATGGCCGGGGCGCGCAGCGAGCGCAGGCTTTCGCGCAGGCGTTGCTGGGACAGTTGATGGGTCAGCAGTTCTTCAAAGGCAAGGCGATGCTGGGCCCAGTGATGTCCGAGAGCGAGCTCTTCCACATCTGCATCGGCGGGCGGGTGATGCAGATAGCGAATCGCGTCGGCCAGTGGCGCGAGCTGATAGTCCCGGGCCAACTCCTTGGGCAGCCAATCCGGCAGGCTGGTGGGGCCGAGCATTGTCAGGGTCTGCTGGCAGAGTTGGCGCAGGCGCTGTTGGGTCAGGCCTTCGGTGAGCGGGTAGACCGGCGTCAGGGTTTCCGCGACGGGCGGCGGTTCGTCGCCGGTGATGGCGCGGTATTCCGGATGATAGATCTCCAGCCCCGAGGCTCCGGGCCGCGCCTCGCCGTAGCAGCGCACGCGGGTGCCACGCTTGAGGCCTTCCTTTTGCGCATTGCTGAAATGATAGAAACGCAGACTGAGCCCGCCGGTGCCGTCCTGCAGGCGCACCACCAGGCTACGACGCCGGCCCATGACCACGTCGGCGCCGCTGACGGTGCCTTCCACCACTGCATCCTGCCCAGGCCGCAAATGGCCGATGGGCACCACGCGGGTGCGATCCTGATAACGCAGCGGCAGGTGGAACAGCACGTCCTGGAGGGTTTCCAGGCCGACCTTGGCCAACTTTTCGGCCATGGCTTCACCGACACCCTTGAGTGCCGTGACCGGAACTTTCGACAGCTCAGTCATGGCAGCGGCTTACTTGGCGGCGGGCGGCTTGGCCACGGAACACAGGCGGATCGAGTCGGCGAGGATCTCGATGGCCTTGGGTCGCGGGAAGCTGGCGCGCCAGGCAATGGCAACGGTGCGGAACGGCACGGGCGCGGTCAATGGGCGGACTTCGATCACGCCGGGAGAGTAGTGGTGGCTGTCCACCGCCGACAGCGGCAGGATGGAAATGCCCAGGCCGGAAGCAACCATGTGGCGAATGGTTTCCAGAGAGCTGGATTCCACCGTGGTGTGCTTGGCACCTTCGCTGCCCTTGGTCAGCGTCGGGCAGGCTTCCAGCACCTGGTCGCGGAAGCAGTGGCCTTCGCCCAGCAACAACAGGCTCTTGTCGTTGAGCAGACCGGCGTCGATGGTTTTTTTCTGGGTCCAGGGGTGCTGGGCCGGCATCAGGACGTAGAACGGCTCGTCGTAGAGCGGCAGGGTCAGGACATCGGCTTCGTTGAACGGCAGGGCGATGATGATTGCGTCCAGCTCGCCGTTGCGCAGCTTGTCGCGCAGCACGTGGGTGAAGTTTTCTTCGATGTACAACGGCATCTGCGGGGCGACCCGGTGCAGTTGTGGAATCAGGTGCGGGAACAGGTACGGGCCGACGGTGTAGATCGCGCCGACTTTCAATGGGGCGGTCAGCTGGTTCTTGCCGGCCTGGGCCAGCTCGCGAATGCCCTGGGCCTGTTCCAGGACCTTTTGCGCCTGGGCCACGATGCCTTCACCGACCGGGGTCAGGCGCACCGCGCTTTTGCTGCGCTCGAAAATAAGCACACCGAGTTCGTCTTCAAGCTTTTTCACACCCACCGACAGTGTCGGCTGGCTGACATGGCAACGCTCGGCCGCATGGCCGAAATGCTGCTCTTGGGCGAGGGTCACGATGTAGCGTAATTCTGTGAGGGTCATGGCGAAACGTCCGTGAAGTTGCGAGCCAAGCATACCGGCTGCAATCGATAGACGCACGTTATCAGACTGGAGGCGCGCGGCGACACTGTCGAATGTCTGATGTGGCGAGGGGATTTATCCCCGTTGGGCTGCGAAGCGGCCCCAAAAACAGGATTGGCGACGGGAAAGCCGGGGGGCATGTCAGCTTTTTTTTTAGGGCCGCTACGCGCCCCAGCGGGGATAAATCCCCTCGCCACAAATAAGAAGCCCCTGAAACAGGGGCTTGCAATTAGAGGTCAGCGGCGGCGCTTGTCGATGGAGTACAGGAACGGCGCTGTCAGCTCGACCGTGCCGTTGGTCAGCAGGTCGGCCGGTGGCTTGGGCAGCGGTTGGGCGCGACGGATCATGTCCAGGGTGGCCCGGTCCAGATCGGCGTTGCCTGACTTGCCCACCAGTTCGAAGGACAACACGTTGCCTTCGGCATCCACCACGAACCGCAGGCGGTTCATGCCTTCCTTGCCGCGTGCCTGGGCGCTGGCCGGGTACTTCTTGTATTTGCCCAGGTGCGCCAGCAGTGTGCCTTGCCAGCTCGCCTTGGCCGCCATTTGCGCGGGCGACGGGCCTGGGGCCGGTTGTGCGGACTTTTCGGTCGGCGCCTGGGTGGGCTGAGTGTCGGCGGGCTTTTGCTCCGACGGCGTTTCCTTCGGCGGCTCCGGTTTTTTCTCCACCGGCTTGGGCTTGGGCGGCTGGGGCTTCGGCTTGGGCTTGACCGGCTTGGGCACGGCGATTTCCGCCTTCGGTGCTTCGGCCAGTTTTGGCAATGGCAGCTCTTCCACCGGCTCCGGAGGCGTCGGCGGTGTGACGACTTTCGGCGGTGCAGGCGGTGGCGGGGCAGGAACCGGCGCCAGCTCGACCATCATCGCCTGGGGCGGCAATTCGAGGGGCGGACGCGTCGTCCAGTTCAGCGCCAGCGCGATGGCAAGCGCGTGAACGCCCAGCACCACGGCGAGGCTACCGCTGTAACGCGTCAGTTTTTGGCGCGTCGTGATCATTTCTTCGGCGCCGTCTCGAGTCCGACCAGGCCGACCTTCAAGTAACCGGCGCCGCGCAGGGCGTCCATCACGCTCATCAGGTCGCCATAGTCCACGCCTTTGTCGGCCTGGAAGAAGATCGTCGTGTCTTTCTTGCCCTGGGTCTTGGCATCGAGGGTCGGGCCGAGGCTCTCGACCTTGATTTCCTCTTCGCCCAGGAACAGGCGCTGGTCCGCCTTGACGCTCAGGAACACCGGTTTCTCGGGCCGTGGCGACGGCTTGGCCGTGGACGCGGGAAGGTCAACCTTGATGTCCACGGTGGCGAGCGGGGCGGCCACCATGAAGATGATCAACAGCACCAGCATCACGTCGATGAACGGCGTGACGTTGATTTCGTGGTTCTCGGCCAGATCGTCGTCTGCGCCTTCTTTCAAATGCAGGCCCATGGCCGATTACCCCACTTTCACCATGTGTGGTTGCGAGCCACGCTCGGGCGGCAGGTGATCGAGGTCGCGACTGACCAGCAACAGGACTTCGGCCGAAGCGTCGGAAACCTGGGCCTTGTAACCGGCGATGGAGCGGGCGAAGACGTTGTAGATAACCACCGCCGGGATGGCCGCGACCAGGCCCAATGCGGTCGCCAGCAAGGCCTCGGCGATACCGGGGGCAACGACGGCAAGGTTGGTGGTCTGGGTCTTGGCGATGCCGATGAAGCTGTTCATGATCCCCCACACGGTGCCGAACAGGCCGACGAACGGCGCAGTGGAACCGATGGTGGCGAGTACGCCGGTGCCGCTGCTCATGTTGCGACCGCAGGCCGCGACCAGGCGCTCGAGGCGGAAGCTCACGCGCTCCTTGATGCCCTCCTTCTCGCGGCTGTTGGCCGACAGGCGCATTTCTTCGAGCGCATCGTGGACCAGCAGGTTGGCGAGTGTGCCTTCCTTGCCGGCGGTGGCACTGGCTTCCTTGAGAGTGGTGGCTTTTTTCAGCGCGGCGATTTCACCCCGCAGGCGACGCTTGGCGCCAAGCAGTTCAAAGCCCTTGGCGATCCAGATCGTCCAAGTGATGATCGAGGCGATGGCCAGGCCGATCATCACGGCTTTGACGACCACGTCGGCATTTTTGTACATGCCCCACGGCGACAGGTCGTGGGCCATGCCCAGGGTATTGTCGGCTTCGAGCACTTGAGGCGCCTCGGCCTCGACGGCCTGGCTCGGATCGGCGGCCACGGGCGTTGCAGCAGGTGCGGCCGGGTCGGCCGGTGCCTGGGTGGCAGCAGGCGTGGTGGCGGGGGTCGATGCGGGCGTCTGCGCATCAGCGAAGGCGGCGCTCGGCGCCAGCATCAGACTGAGCAGCAAGGCTGCCACGGCGCCCCAGGCGCGGGGTCGGTTGGTTGGCGAAGCGGAAGAGAAAGAACGTGTCATGCTGGCCGGACCTGAGAATAAAAGAAGGTTGATGTTCTTCCAGGCCTCGTGAGGCCGAGAACAAAAGTGGCGAGCATTATTGCAAGTAATTCTTGTTAACAAAAGTAATACAGTAACTTTTTTTGCTTCATGGCTAGCCGCTCGTCCAGTGCGAAGGCTAGTCTGCGGCTTTCCCAGAGGAGTTCTTGATGTCCGCGCCTTCTGTTTTGATCGCCGGTTGTGGCGATATAGGCGGCCGCCTGGCGAGCCAGCTCGTGGCCGAACATTGGCGGGTCCATGGCTTGCGGCGTACGGTTTCGAACCTGCCGGCCGGGGTTGTCGGCGTCGCGGGGGACCTGTTCAGTGCGCAGTGTCCCGTCGGCTGGCCTGTGGGGTCGTTGGATTATCTGGTGTACAGCGCCGCCGCTACCGATCATGACGAGGCGGGCTATCGTGCCGCTTATGTCGAAGGGTTACAGCATGTGTTGGGCTGGCTGGAACAGCATGGCCAGCGGCCCAAACGATTGCTCTTTGTGTCCAGCAGCAGCGTGTATGGACAGCAGGGCGGGGAGTGGGTGGACGAAAGCTCGCCCACCGAGGCGGGCGGTTATTCCGGGCGAGTGATGCTGGAAGCCGAGCAGGTGGCACTCGACAGCGGCATCCCGGCCAGTCGCATACGCCTGACCGGCATCTACGGACCGGGGCGGGAATGGCTGCTGAGCCAGGTGCGCCAAGGCTATCGCGTGGTGATCGACCCGCCGCTCTATGCCAACCGCATCCACGCCGACGATGCCGCCGGCCTGCTGGCGTTTCTGCTGAAAGCTGATCATCAGGGCAAGACGCTGGAAGACTGCTACATCGGCGTCGATGACACCCCCGCGCCGCTGGCCGAGGTGGTGGGTTGGTTGCGTGACTACATGGGCGTTACCGAATGGGCCGACGACGCCAGCGTGCGCCGCGCCGGCAGCAAGCGCTGCAGCAACGCCCGGGCCAAGGCGTTGGGCTGGACGCCGCGTTATCCGAGCTTTCGCGAGGGGTATGCGGCGATTCTGGAAGGTCGTTGCTGATTCGCCTGACAGCCCCAAACCAACTGTGTGAGCGAGCTTGCTCGCGATGAGGCGCTAACAGTCAACATCAAGGTTGACCGTTACACCGCCATCGCGAGCAAGCTCGTTCCCACAGGGGGCACACCGGGTTACTGCTTTTCAAGCACCCATTTGCGATCACCCGGCGTGAACGACGGCATTTCATCCGCCAGCGCCGCGTTCACGGTCTGGAAGATTTCCAGTTTCTTGCCGTCACGGGAAAAAATCCAAGTGTTGCCCTGACCGTTCTGTTGCAGCCAGATGTTGTCGTTGCCACCGCTCATGGAGGCGCAGTCGCCAGCCAGGCACAAGGCGTAGCGATCAGTGCCCGGCAAGCCGCTGACTTGACCATCGGGCTGGAACTGCACGGTGGCGCCCTGGCCAGGACCTTCGGCAATGTTCCAGATGCCGCCGAGATAAGCCGAATACAGGGCGCGCTCGAAACTGGCGCCAATCGGCGCGCCTTCCGGTACCTGTACTTGGGCGCGGTCGAACACTTGCTGTGGTTCGTTTTCGGTGGCGGCCTGGCTCAACTGGTCGCCGTCGCGCTTGAGTTCGCTGGCCGAGCTGCCGTAGAAGTCGACTTTCCAGGCGCCGTCTTCTTCGCCCAGCAACTTGCCTTCGACATTCTCAAAACCATTGGTGTAACGCGCCTGGCCAGCCCGGGTGTTGACGTCCCATTCCAGGTTCGGGCCATAGGCCTGCAATGCTTCGCGAAGCGGGCCGCCTTTGGCGGCAGCGTCGATGGCGGCCTGGTTGATCCAGGTGCCGCTGATGTCACGGTCTGCAGGGTCGCTGGCGCAGCCGCCCAGGAGCAGGGCGAGCAGGGAGAAAGCAAGCGCTTTGCGCATGGTGGAATCCTTTCAGAACGAAAACGGCGCAGCGGGAAAGGCTGCGCCGGGCGTTTTACTCGATGACCAGGACGGCATCCATCTCGACCTGGGCGCCTTTTGGCAAGGCGGCCACGCCAATGGCAGCGCGGGCAGGGTAAGGCTGGTCGAAATACTTGCCCATGATCTCGTTGACCTTGGCGAAGTGGCTCAGGTCGGTGAGGAAGATGTTGAGCTTGACGATGTCCTTGAACGAGCCGCCGGCAGCTTCGGCCACGGCTTTCAGGTTCTCGAACACTTGCACGGTCTGGGCTTCGAAGCCCTCGACCAGCTCCATGGTTTTCGGGTCCAGCGGGATTTGCCCCGACATGTAAACGGTGTTGCCCGCCTTGATCGCCTGGGAATAAGTACCGATGGCGGCCGGGGCCTTGTCGCTGGAGATAACGGTCTTGGTCATTCATGACTCCTTGTAATGAGGGCGAGTGAGACGCTATGCGCGCATGCGAGTGATGCGGATGACCCCTGTCAGGGCGCGCAGTTTCTTGATCACGCGGGCCAGGTGTACGCGGTCGTGCACGCTGACCACCAGTTGGACGACGCTGATGCGACCGTCGCGTTCGTCCATGCTGATTTTCTCGATGTTGCCGTCGGCGGCGTTGACGCTGCTGGCCAGCAGTGCGATCAGGCCGCGCTGGTGCTCCAGCTCGACGCGCAGTTCGACATTGAATTCGCCGGTGACATCCTTGGCCCACGAAAGCTGGATGCATTTTTCCGGGTTGTGGCGGATTTCGCTGATATTGCGGCAGTTGTCCAGGTGCACCACCATCCCTTTGCCGGCGGACAGATGGCCGACAATCGGATCGCCAGGAATCGGCGTACAACACTTGGCGTAACTGAGGACCAGGCCTTCGGTGCCGCGAATCGCCAGCGGACCTTCAGGGCTCGGCAATTGTTCGCCTTCGCCGAGCAGTCGGCGGGCGACGACGTAGGCCATGCGATTGCCCAAACCGATGTCCTCGAGCAGATCTTCGATCAATTCGAGACGGTATTCGTGGAGCATGACCTGTACGCGCTCGGCCGGGATCTTGTCCAGGGAACTGTCGAAGCCGTTCAGTACCTTGTTCAGCAGGCGTTCGCCCAGGCTGATGGACTCGGAGCGACGTTGCAGCTTCAGCGCATGGCGGATATGCGTGCGGGCCTTGCCGGTGACCACAAAGTTGAGCCACGCCGGGTTGGGGCGCGCGCCGGGGGCGCTGACGATTTCCACCGTGGAGCCGCTTTGCAGCGGTTCGGACAACGGTGCCAGGCGACGATTGATGCGACAGGCAATGCAGCTGTTGCCGACGTCGGTGTGCACGGCGTAGGCGAAATCCACCGCTGTGGAGCCTTTGGGCAGCTCCATGATCCGGCCCTTGGGCGTGAAGACGTAGACCTCGTCCGGGAACAGGTCGATCTTCACGCTCTCGATGAATTCCAGGGAATTGCCGGCCCGTTGCTGCATTTCCAGCACGCCCTTGACCCACTGCCGCGCGCGGGCGTGAGTGCTCTTGGGTTGCTCGTCGCCGCTGGATTTGTACAACCAATGGGCGGCGATGCCGTTGTTGGCCATCTCTTCCATTTCACGGGTGCGGATCTGGATTTCGATCGGTACGCCGTGCATGCCGAACAGCGTGGTGTGCAGCGACTGGTAACCGTTGGCCTTGGGAATCGCGATGTAATCCTTGAAGCGCCCAGGCAGCGGTTTGTACAAATTATGGACAGCACCCAGCACGCGGTAGCAGGTATCGACCTTGTCGACGATGATCCGGAACGCATAGACGTCCATGATTTCGTTGAAGGCCCGGCGCTTGCCGCGCATTTTCTTGTAGATGCCGTACAGGTGTTTCTGCCGCCCGCTGACTTCGCCTTCGATGCCGTCGATGGCCAGGCAGTGGCTCAGGGACTCTTCGATCTTGTTGACGATTTCCTTGCGATTGCCCCGGGCGCGCTTGACGGCCTGGTTGATGCGCGCCGAACGCATCGGGTGCATCGCCTTGAAACCCAGGTCCTCGAACTCGATACGAATTGCGTGCATGCCCAGGCGATTGGCGATGGGTGCGTAGATTTCGAGGGTTTCCTTGGCGATTCGCCGGCGTTTCTCGCCGGACAGCACTTCCAGCGTGCGCATGTTGTGCAGGCGGTCGGCGAGCTTGACCAGGATCACGCGGATATCGCGGGCCATGGCCATGGCCATTTTCTGGAAGTTTTCGGCCTGGGCCTCGGCCTTGGTCTCGAAATTCATCTGGGTCAGCTTGCTGACCCCGTCGACCAGTTCGGCCACGGTTTCGCCGAACTGCGCTTGCAGCGCTTCCTTGGCAATGCCGGTGTCTTCGATCACGTCGTGCAGCATGGCCGCCATCAGGCTCTGATGGTCCATGTGCATGTCGGCAAGAATATTCGCCACCGCGAGCGGGTGCGTGACGTACGCCTCGCCGCTGCGGCGGCGCTGGCCGTCGTGGGCTTGTTCGGCGTAGAAATAGGCTCGGCGGACCAGGTTGACCTGGTCCGTGCCGAGGTAGGCCGATAAGCGATCGGCGAGGGCGTCTATGCTCGGCATGATAGTGACTCCTGCCGTCTGCTGTGACCCCGCGCCGTGCTACGTCGACCAGGCATAGGCTTAGACCGCCTCGTTGGACTCGTCCTCGAACGCTGCGAACAGCGGTTCGTCTTCAACGATTTCAGCGTTGGCGATGAACTCGTAGCTCATCAGGCCTTCGGCGATTTCACGCAGCGCTACCACGGTAGGCTTGTCGTTTTCCCACTGGACCAATGGCTCTTTGCCGCCGGTGGCCAGTTGACGGGCACGCTTGGTAGAGAGCATGACCAGCTCAAAGCGGTTTTCCACGTGTTCTAGGCAGTCTTCAACGGTTACGCGGGCCATGGTATTCCTCGGAGCGAATGCAATATGCGCGCTGCCCGGTTGGGCGAGCGGACTCAACAGTTTAAAAAAACACCAGCGTTTAGGGAAGCGCTGATTTTTTGATCAAACCCCTCGGCGCGCTGCGAGTACCAATGTAAAGCCGTCGCAGCGGTTTTGGGAAGGGCTGTTCAGCCCAGCAGTTCGGCCAAAAGCTTGCCGAAACGTTGCTGCTGGCGCTTCTGTTGCAGCTGGCTGGCGCGGAAAATCGCCTTCAGGTCGTCCAGCGCGTGGGCAAAATCGTCATTGATGATCAGATAATCGTAATCGACGTAATGGCTCATTTCGCTGACCGCTTCACGCATCCGGCCTTCGATGATTTCATCGCTGTCCTGGCCGCGGTTGGTCAGGCGTTGGCGCAAGGCTTGCTGGCTCGGCGGCAGGATGAAGATGGAGCGGGCCTGGGGCATCAGCTTGCGAACTTGTTCGGCGCCTTGCCAGTCGATCTCCAGGATCAGGTCGTGGCCTTCATCGAGGGTTTGCTGGAGGTAGCTCTGCGAAGTGCCGTAGAGGTTGCCGAAGACTTCGGCGCGCTCGAGGAAATCGCCGTGCTCGGCCATCCTCACGAACTCTTCACGGTCAACGAAGTGATAGTTCACGCCATTCACTTCGCCCGGGCGCATGGCGCGGGTGGTGTGCGAGACCGAGACGCGGATCTGCGGCTCGGCATCGATCAATGCCTTGACCAGGCTGGTCTTGCCAGCGCCCGAGGGCGCGGAAATGATGTAGAGAGTGCCGGTGCTGTGGGTCATGTCGGGTTAGCCTTACTCAATGTTCTGCACTTGTTCGCGCATTTGCTCGATCAACACCTTGAGGTTGACCGCCGCCTGCGTGCTGCGCGGGTCGAAGGCTTTGGAGCCCAGTGTATTGGCTTCGCGGTTGAGCTCCTGCATCAGGAAGTCGAGGCGGCGACCGGCCGCGCCGCCGGACTTGAGCACCCGGCGAACTTCGATGATGTGGGTGCTCAGGCGATCCAGTTCTTCGGCCACGTCGCTTTTTTGCGCGAGCATGACCATTTCCTGTTCCAGGCGCTGCGGGTCCAGCTCGGCCTGCATGTCGGCGAAGCGGTCGAGGACTTTCTGGCGTTGGGTGGCGAGCATTTGCGGGACCAGTTCGCGCAGGGTGACGACATCTTCTTCAATAGAAGTCAGGCGCTCGTTGATCAGACGGGCCAGCTCCGCGCCTTCACGCTCGCGACCCGCCTTGAGTTCCTTCAGCCCTTGAGTGAAGAGTGCCAGCGCCTCGGCATTCAGCGCTTGGGGATCGCTCGCATCGCCGACCAGTACGCCTGGCCAGGCCAGTATTTCCAGCGGATTGAGGGCGGCGGGGTTCTTGATCAAGCCTGCGACGGTTTCTGCGGCCGCGACCAGTTGCGCAGCGCGTTCGCGATCGACCTGCAGCGTCTTGCCACTGCTTTCTTCGGTGAAGCGCAGGGTGCATTCCAACTTGCCCCGGGACAAGCCCTGGCGCAGCGCTTCGCGCACGCTGCCTTCCAGATCGCGGAAGGATTCGGGCAGGCGCAGATGCGGCTCCAGGTAGCGGCTGTTGACCGAGCGCAATTCCCAGCTCAGCGTGCCTTGGGCGCCGGCCTTTTCGACTCGGGCGAAGGCGGTCATGCTGTGCACCATGGGGATTCCTCGCAATGCAAGCCGGCCACAATCGGTCGTCGTGGGGCCTGGGGTCTGTGGGTTGATGCTGAAGGACAGCAAAGGCGCAGGATTGTAGCGCAGTGCGACGCAAGCGCCCAAACAGCTCCGGTAACAAAGCGCTGCAGCCCGTCGGCCGGGGCTTTGAGCGCGTTCGTCCGTCGCGTTGGATTTTTAGACCTGCCTTATGGCAGCGCACGGCTTTATAATGCCCAGCAGTTTTCCGTCCCCTGTACAGGTGTTCCCTATGAAACGTCCAAGTGGTCGCGCTGCCGATCAGCTTCGCTCGATCCGCATTACCCGCAACTACACCAAACACGCCGAGGGATCTGTACTGGTCGAATTCGGTGATACCAAGGTCATCTGCACCGTCAGCGTCGAAAACGGCGTGCCTCGCTTCCTGAAGGGCCAGGGGCAAGGCTGGTTGACCGCCGAATACGGCATGCTGCCGCGCGCCACCGGCGAGCGGAACCAGCGCGAGGCCAGCCGTGGCAAGCAGGGCGGCCGGACCCTGGAAATCCAGCGATTGATCGGCCGTTCCCTGCGCGCTGCGCTGGACATGTCCAAGCTTGGTGATGTGACGCTGTATGTCGATTGCGATGTGATCCAGGCTGACGGCGGCACCCGCACCGCTTCCATCACCGGCGCGATGGTTGCGTTGGTCGACGCCTTGAAAGTGATCAAGAAACGCGGTGGCCTCAAGGGTGGTGACCCGCTCAAGCAAATGATCGCCGCGGTGTCGGTGGGCATGTACCAGGGCGAGCCGGTGCTGGACCTGGACTACCTCGAAGACTCCGCCGCCGAGACCGACCTGAACGTGGTCATGACCAGCGCTGGCGGCTTCATCGAAGTCCAGGGCACTGCCGAAGGCGCGCCGTTCCAGCCGCAAGAATTGAACGCTATGCTGGAGCTGGCGAAGAAAGGCATGACCGAAATCTTCGAATTGCAAAAGGCCGCGTTGGCCGACTGATTGTTGTGCGCTTCAGACAAGGAGAATGTCATGAGTGATGAGCAAGTCCTGTTGCCCCAACCGAGCAAAGAAGCGCGGCAATGGGCAATGTTTTGTCACCTGTCTGCACTGTTGGGAATTTTCATTCCGTTCGGTTCGCTGATCGGGCCGCTGGTCATCTGGCAGCTCAAGCGTGAGTCCGACCCGTTCATCGATGCCCAGGGCAAGGAAGCGCTGAACTTCCAAATCACTGTGGCGATCGCTGCGGCGATCAGCTTGCTGCTGATGATCGTGGTGATCGGTTTCTTCCTGTTTGGCCTGGTCGCCATCGGTGCGCTGGTGCTGACCATTATTGGCGGTGTGAAAGCCAATGAGGGGCAGCCGTACCGATATCCCTTTACCTGGCGGTTGGTTAAATAGCGAACAGCGCTGCGATATAAAAATGCCCCGGTTGTCGGGGCATTTTTATTAGGGGTGCGAAACTTGGTGTTTCTATAAAAACAATCGGAAAAGTCTGATAACGCTTCGTAGAAATGGATTCTTGCTTGATGTGATTCCATCACTGAAGGAAGTATCGAAACAAGAAGTTGAGAGCTCAGAGATTGATGTCACAAAACCGTTCATTGCAACGGCCGTCGTGTCCAGCTGCGCATTGTCTCTTGTCGGTATATTGCCGCTCTTAAACTTTTAGTCACAACTGAGCGATGCTCGCGTGGCCCATATGCTTGGCATCGATAGTCTTCGGTTGATAGAGTCCCCCCAAGCAATATTCTCCGTGAAATATTTCGATATATTCAAGCCATTGAAGGCATTTGAATTAAAGATCAATCAGTGTTGAGCATTCAACCTGCTCAAGTGGCGTGTCCAGGTAAAAAGTCCGCCCTTGAATAGATACAGAAAAGATGGATATTCATGTTTCAGCTCGATTTCTACGGCACGCTTGTCGCCGCCTCCCTGGTACTTTTACTGGGACGTGGGCTTGTGGGCCGTGTTGGTTTTCTGCGTGTCTACAATATCCCCGAGCCTGTAGCAGGCGGGCTGGTAGTGGCTTTGGTTCTTTTGGCTTTGCGCGCACTTGATATTGAAGTCCGGTTTGATACTTCGTTGCAAACGCCATTGATGCTGGCTTTTTTCGCCACGATCGGCCTGAGTGCGGATTTCGCCAGCCTGAGAAGAGGCGGGCGCGTGGTGGGGATTTTCCTGTTGGCGGTGACCGGCTTGCTGGTGGTCCAGAACGCCATGGGCATCGGGCTGGCAAAAGCGCTGGGGCTCGACCCCTTGATGGGATTGCTGACCGGCTCGATTAGCTTGGCGGGCGGCCATGGAACAGGCGCAGCGTGGGGAACGGTGTTCAGTGAGAAATACGGCCTGGCTTCCGCTTCCGAACTCGCGATGGCTTCTGCGACGTTTGGCTTGGTGTTGGGCGGTTTGATCGGTGGTCCGGTTGCTCGCCTGCTCATCAAGCGTGTCCAAGTGCCCGGTTGCCTTGAGTCGCAAAACCCTCGCGCGCCCAAGGGGTTCGAGCAGCCGAACGAAGAACGCTCGATCACGCCGTTCTCGTTCATCGAGACACTTGCTCTTATCGCTGTCAGCCTGTTGGCTGGCACGCTCCTGAACGGGCAGCTCCACGGTACTGCATTCGAGTTGCCGACGTTCGTTTGCGTCCTGTTCGTGGGGGTAATCTTGCGCAACGGTCTTTCGGCGCTTGGCTTGTATCAGGTTTTCGAGCGTGAAGTGTCTGTGCTTGGCAACGTCAGCTTGTCGCTGTTCCTGGCGATCGCACTCATGTCGCTCAAGTTGTGGGACCTGGCGTCACTGGCCTTGCCAATCTTCATCATTTTGGCAGTCCAGACGTTGATCATGGCTTTGTTTGCGATTTTCGTGACGTTCAGGCTGATGGGTAGCCACTACGACGCCGCGGTCCTGTCGGCAGGGCATTGCGGTTTCGGGCTGGGGGCTACGCCGACGGCGATTGCCAACATGCAGGCGGTGACCCAGCGCTACGGACCCTCGCAGATAGCGTTTCTGGTGGTACCCATGGTGGGAGCGTTCTTCATCGATATCGTCAACGTCATCGTCATCAAGCTGTACCTTGCCCTGCCGTTATTTGCTGCGGCTTGAAGCCTGAAGCGGAAACATGCTCCAAAAAAAATACCCGTATCTCGCGATACGGGTATTTTTTATGACCGGTCGGCCTGAAGCAGCTCGTCGATACGCTTAGATCGTCAGCGTCCAATCGTAGTCCACGATCAGCGGCGCGTGCTGCGAGAACCGTGGCTGGCGCGGCAGGCGGGCGCTGCGTACGAAGCGGCGCAGCCCAGGCGTCAGCAACTGGTAGTCGAAACGCCAGCCGAGATTGAGCATCTCGGCCTGCTCGTTGTCCGGCCACCAGCTGTACTGGTCGCCTTCGCGGCTGACTTCACGCAGGGCGTCGACATAGCCCATGTTGCCAATGATCTCGTCCATCCAGGCCCGTTCCGGCGCCAGGAAACCAGGAGATTGCTGGCTGTCGCGCCAGTTCTTGATATCCAGCTTCTGTTGCGCCACGTACAGCGAGCCACAATAAATGTACTCGCGACGTTTGCGCCGCTGTTTATCAAGGTAACGGGCGAAGTCGTCCATCAACTTGAATTTCTGATTCAAATCTTCATCGCCGTTCTGCCCCGAAGGGAGCAGCAAGGTCGCGATGCTGACCTTGTCGAAATCGGCTTGCAGGTAGCGCCCGTAGCGGTCCGCCGTCTCGAAACCGAGACCGTTGATGACAGCCTTCGGTTGCAGCCGCGAGTACAAAGCCACGCCACCCTGGGCGGGGACTTCGGCATCGCAGGCATAAAGGAAGTAACCATCCAGTTGGAAGGCTGCATCGTCCAGTTCAAAGGCGGAGGCGCGGGTGTCCTGCAGGCAGATGACGTCGGCATTCTGTGCTTGCAGCCAACTGAGCAAACCACGCTCCACTGCAGCCTGAATACCATTGACGTTCACACTGATGATCCGCATAAATGGCCCCAAAAATCACGTGCGTGTATGATACACGCCGTGTACCTATTTAGCTAAATCCGCGGTATTTGAGGCTTTTTTTCATGCAGGCGTATCAGCGCGATTTCATTCGCTTTGCCATCGATCGCGGTGTTCTGCGCTTCGGTGAGTTCACTCTCAAGTCCGGGCGCACCAGTCCGTACTTCTTCAACGCCGGCCTGTTCAACAGCGGCACCGCCCTGGCGCAGTTGGGTCGGTTCTATGCCGCGGCCATCGTCGAGAGCGGCATCCCGTTCGACGTATTGTTCGGGCCCGCCTACAAAGGCATCCCGCTGGCCGCCACCACCGCCGTCGCCCTGGCCGAACACCATGGCCGCGACCTGCCCTGGTGCTTCAACCGCAAGGAAGCCAAGGCCCATGGCGAGGGCGGTAGCCTGGTCGGCGCGCCGCTGACCGGCGATGTGCTTATCATCGATGACGTCATCACCGCCGGCACCGCCATTCGCGAAGTGATGCAGATCATCGCCTCGCAAGAAGGCGCCAAGGCCGCCGGCGTGCTGATCGCCCTGAACCGCCAGGAGCGCGGCAATGGTGAGCTTTCGGCAATTCAGGAAGTTGAGCGCGACTTCGGCATCCCGGTGATCAGCATTGTCTCGCTGAACCAGGTGCTGGAATTCTTGGCCGATGATCCGCAGCTCAAGCAGCATCTGCCGGCGGTGGAAGCCTACCGCGCCCAGTTCGGCGTCTAAGAAGCCCGGATGATTTTGATCTTGTGGCGAGGGAGCTTGCTCCCGCTGGGCTGCGCAGCGGCCCTAATATCTTTACGGTCGCTGCGCAACCGAGCGGGAGCAAGCTCCCTCGCCACAAAAGCATCATCTGAAAAAGTGGTGTAAAAAAAGACCCCGCTCAACCAGGTTGAGCGGGGTCTTTTTTTTGCAGGTATCGCTTAAGGACGCTTGCGATTGCTGATCAACGTACCCACGCCGGTATCGGTGAAGATCTCCAGCAGGATCGCATTCGGCACGCGACCGTCGATGATCAACGAACTTCCCACACCGCCCTGTACCGCTTCCAGCGCGCAACGAATCTTCGGCAGCATGCCGCCGTAGATGGTGCCGTCGGCGATCAAGTCGTCGACTTGCTGGGTCGACAAGCCGGTCAGGACCTTGCCGGTCTTGTCCATCAGGCCGGCAATGTTGGTGAGCAGCATCAGCTTCTCGGCCTTCAGCGCCTCGGCGACCTTACCGGCCACCAGGTCGGCGTTGATGTTGTACGACTCACCGTTGGCGCCCACGCCGATTGGCGCGATGACCGGGATGAAGTCGCCCTTGACCAGCAAATTCAGCAGGTCGGTGTTGATGCCGACCACTTCGCCCACCTGGCCGATGTCGATGATTTCCGGCTGGGTCATCTCCGGGGTCTGGCGCGTAACGGTGAGCTTCTTCGCGCGGATCAGCTCGGCGTCCTTGCCGGTCAGGCCGATGGCGCTGCCGCCGTGACGGTTGATCAGGTTGACGATGTCCTTGTTGACCTGGCCGCCGAGCACCATTTCCACTACATCCATGGTCTGTGCGTCAGTGACGCGCATGCCGTCGATGAAATGGCTCTCGATGGAGAGGCGCTTGAGCAGGTCGCCGATCTGCGGGCCACCACCGTGCACCACCACCGGGTTGATGCCCACGGCCTTCATCAGCACGATGTCGCGGGCAAAGCCGGTTTTCAGCTCCTCGCTTTCCATCGCGTTGCCGCCGTACTTGATCACCAGGGTCTTGCCGACATAGCGTCGGATATAAGGCAACGCTTCGGACAGGACCTTGGCGGTGTTGGCGGCGGCTTCGCGTTCGAGGGTCATTCAGGGCTCCGGTGGTGATTCAAAAATCAGAACGGTAGTTGGAGATCGGGTGCAACACGTTTGAGTTGGGTGTGGAACACGTCCTTGATGCGCTGCAGTTCGGCCTCGTTGTCGGCCTCGAAGCGCAGCACCAGCACCGGCGTGGTGTTGGAGGCGCGAACCAGGCCCCAGCCTTGTGGGTAGTCGACCCGCACACCGTCGATGGTGGTCAGTTCGGCGCCTTCGCCCCACTGGGCATCGTGCAGTGCATCAATGATGCTGAATTTGCTCTCTTCGGTCACATGGATATTGATTTCCGGCGTAGAAATATCGTTCGGGAAGGTTGCGAACAGTTCTTCCGCAGTGGATTTTTCCTTGCTCAGAATCTCCAGCAGGCGTGCCGCGCTGTAGATGCCGTCATCAAAACCGAACCAACGCTCCTTGAAGAAGATGTGGCCGCTCATTTCGCCGGCCAGCAGGGCACCGCTCTGTTTCATTTTCTTTTTGATCAACGAATGGCCGGTTTTCCACATCAGCGGACGGCCGCCGTATTCCTTGATCAGCGGCACCAGGCGACGGGTGCACTTCACGTCGAAGATGATTTCCGCATCGGGGTTGCGTGCCACGACGTCCTTGGCGAACAGCATCAGCAGGCGGTCCGGGAACACGACGCTACCGGTCTCGGTCACCACGCCCACGCGGTCGCCGTCGCCGTCGAAGGCCAGGCCCAGGTCGGCATTGGTTTCCTTGACCTTTGCGATCAGGTCTTGCAGGTTTTCCAGCTTGCCCGGGTCCGGGTGGTGGTTCGGGAAGTTGCCGTCGACTTCGCAGAACAGCGGGATAACTTCGCAGTTCAGGGCTTCGATCAGTTGAGGGGCGATCACGCCAGCCGCGCCGTTGCCGCAATCGACCACCACTTTCAGGCGGCGAGCGAGCTTCACGTCCTTGACGATCTCATCGTTGTAGCGCGGGAGGATGTCGACCTTGGTCACGCTGCCCTGGCCGCTGCTCAAGTCATTGGTCTTGAGGCGGGTGTGCAGGGCCTGGATCTGCTCGTTGGCGAGGGTGTCGCCGGCGATGACGATCTTGAAGCCGTTGTAGTTCGACGGGTTGTGGCTGCCGGTGAGCATCACGCCGGATTTACCAGCCAGCACGTTGGCGGCGTAGTACAGCGCCGGTGTTGGCACCAGGCCGACGTCGCTGACATGGCAACCACTGTCGGCAATGCCCTTGATCAATTGCTCGACCAGTTCCGGGCCGGACAAACGACCATCGCGGCCGACGTTCACGTTCGGTTCGCCCTGGGCCAGGCTCTGGGAACCAATGGCGCGGCCAATCCAGTAAGCGGTTTCAGCCGTCAGGGTTTCCGGCACGACGCCACGGATGTCGTAGGCGCGGAAGATACTGTCAGGAAAGATCGGGGCGATTGCGGCTGGGGTGTTCATGGGCGGGCGCTCTATCAGGAAAGTGACTGGACACGCCGACAGGGGCGTCGGCAGGCTCAAGCTGAAGGGTATGACGGCGTTTTTGGCAGAGAGTTCGCGGTGGGAGCGTGCCATGAGACAGCGGTATCCCGGTCTGAACCGTCTAAAACCTTGATTCCCGGTGGGAAACCTTGTCGCCAGCCGTTGCGCATTTTTCGTCCTGAAACAGAAGCTTAATAAAGCAGCCAGGCAAGGTGCCCGGCTGCAACGCAGTATCAATGACTGCCGGAATGCCCGAAGCCGCCGGCGCCACGTTGGCTTTCATCGAATTCCTGGACCAGTTCGAAGTGGGCCTGGACCACTGGCACCAGCACAAGCTGAGCGATGCGTTCGCCCACTGCGATGTTGAAAGCGGTCTGGCCACGGTTCCAGCAGGACACCATCAGTTCGCCCTGGTAGTCCGAATCGATCAGGCCGACCAGGTTGCCCAGCACGATGCCGTGCTTATGGCCCAGGCCCGAGCGTGGCAGGATCAGCGCGGCAAGGCCCGGGTCACCGATATAGACCGACAGGCCGGTCGGAATCAGCAGGGTCTGGCCCGGCTCCAGGACGGTGTCTTGCTTGAGCATGGCCCGCAGGTCGAGGCCGGCGGAGCCCGGTGTGGCGTACTGCGGCAATGGAAATTCGTTGCCGATGCGTGGGTCGAGGATCTTGGCTTGTAGAGCGTGCATTGAAATTAAACCTGGTTCAGCCGTTCGGCGATGAAAGTGATCAGTTGGCGGGCGATCTTGCCCTTGCTGGTCTGGGCGAAAAGCGTGGCGTGCAACTGGCGGTCGATCACGCTGCAGGCGTTTTCCTCGCTGTTGAACCCAATGCTCGGGTTGGCGACGTCGTTGGCGACAATCAGGTCCAGATTCTTGTCCTTGAGCTTGCGCGCGGCGTAATCGAGGAGGTGTTCGGTCTCGGCGGCGAAACCCACGCTGAACGGACGGTCGGGGCGGGTGGCGATGGTGGCCAGAATGTCAGGATTGCGCACCATTTGCAGGAGCAGGCCGTCGCCGCTCGTAGGGTCTTTCTTCAATTTTTGCGGGGCGACGACTTCAGGCCGGTAGTCCGCCACTGCCGCCGAGGCGATGAAGAGGTCGCACGGGATGGCCGCTTCGCAGGCGGCAAGCATGTCCCGGGCGCTGACGACGTCGATGCGCGTAACCCGGTCTGGGGTCGGCAGGTGCACGGGGCCGGTAATCAGCGTCACCCGGGCGCCAGCCTCTACGGCGGCTTCGGCCAGGGCGAAGCCCATTTTCCCTGAGCTGTGGTTGGTGATGTAGCGCACCGGGTCGATGTTTTCCTGGGTCGGCCCGGCGGTGATCAATACGTGCTTGCCCGTCAGGGCTTCGCGCTTGAAGCAGTCGGCGGCGCATTGGGCCAGGTCGGTGGCTTCTAGCATGCGGCCCATCCCGACATCGCCGCAGGCCTGGCTGCCGGAAGCTGGACCGAAGACTTTCAGGTTGCGACTTTCAAGCAGTTCCAGATTGGCCTGGGTGGCCGGGTCGCGCCACATGGCCTGGTTCATGGCCGGTGCCACGGCGACCACCGCGTCGGTGGCGAGCACCAGGGTGGTCAACAGGTCATTGGCGATGCCCTGGGCCAGGCGGGCGATGAGGTCGGCCGTGGCCGGGGCGATCAACACCAGGTCGGCCCACTTGGCCAGTTCGATATGGCCCATGGCGGCTTCAGCCGCCGGGTCGAGCAGATCCAGGTGGACCGGGTGGCCGGACAGGGCCTGCATGGTCAGCGGCGTGATGAATTCACTGCCGCCACGGGTCATGACGACCCGCACTTCCGCGCCCTGGTCGATAAGCCTGCGAACCAGCTCGGCGCTCTTATAGGCGGCAATGCCGCCGCCGACGCCCAGAACGATGCGTTTCCGATACAGCCGCTGCATAGGCCTGCCTTTCGATTTCAGTGGTCAGCGCAGAGCGAAACCCTTGGCGTGAGCTGCCTGGGTGAAAATCGCCTGCAAAAAAGATGGGCTAAGATATCACAGCGTCCGCTATGGAACAGCGGCGCCCACTATCAGGGAGATGCCATGAGTATTCGGGATTGGCCCGTGGCCGAGCGGCCGCGGGAAAGGTTACTGGCATCGGGAGCGGAGAGTCTTTCGGACGCCGAGTTGCTGGCGATTTTCTTGCGCACGGGAGTGGCGGGCAGAAGCGCGGTGGATCTGGCGCGACACCTATTGAGTCAATTTGGCTGCCTGCGCGCGCTGCTTGAAGCGGACCAGGTTACGTTCAGCAGTCAGATGGGCCTGGGCCCGGCGAAATTCGCACAGTTACGGGCAGTTCTCGAAATGGGCCGGCGACATCTGGCAGAGCGGATGCGGCAAAAATCAATGCTTGAGGATCCGCAGGCTGTTCGTGACTATCTGAAGTCAATGCTGCGCCACGAGCCTCATGAGGTTTTTGGTTGTCTGTTCCTTGATTCACGGCACCAAGTGCTGGCGTTTGAAGCACTGTTTCGCGGCTCGATCGCCACGGCCACCGTTCACCCTCGGCAAGTGGTCAAGCGGGCCCTGGCCCACAATTGCGCTGCCGTGATCCTGTGCCACAACCACCCCTCCGGCAACACCGAGCCCAGCCAGGCCGACCGAATGCTCACCGAGCGGCTTCAGGAGGCGCTGGAGCTGATCGATGTGCGGGTGCTCGATCATTTCATCGTTGGCGATGGGGAGCCACTGTCCATGGCGGAGTATGGGTGGATGTAGGTTCGATCTGACGAACAAGACCCTTTGTGGGAGCGAGCTTGCTCGCGATAGCGGTTGCTCAGTCAGCATTGATGTGTCTGATGCGCGGCTATCGCGAGCAAGCTCGCTCCCACAGGGGGGCTGTGGGGCTGGGGTTACTTGAAGCTGACCTTGGAGTAATCCTGGCGCCCAAACGGGCTCACCGCATACCCCTGCACATCCTTGCGGGTCAATGCGAAGGCGGTCGGGTGCGCCAACGGCAACCAAAGGGCCTGCTGCTGGATCTGAGCCTGTGCCTGTTCGTAGAGCTTGGTGCGGACACCTTGCTCGCCAGTGGTCTTGCCAGCACTGATCAGCTTGTCCAGGTCCGGGTTGCAATAACGGGCAAAGTTGGTGCCGGACTTGACCGCCGCGCAGGAAAATTGCGGCGTGAGGAAATTGTCCGGATCGCCGTTATCACCGGCCCAGCCCATGAACAGCAGGTCATGCTCGCCAGCCTTGGCGCGGCGGATCAGCTCGCCCCATTCGATCACGCGGATTTCCGCCTGGATGCCGATTTCCGCCAGGTCCGATTGCAGCAGTTGGGCGCCAAGGCTCGGGTTGGGGTTGAGCAGGCTGCCGGAAGGGCGAGTCCAGATGGTGGTCTTGAAGCCCTCTTTCAACCCGGCCTTGGCCAGCAGGTCCCGAGCTTTGGCCGGATCATGGGCATAGCCGGGCAGGTTTTTGGCGTAGCTCCAGGTGTTTGGGGGGTAAGGACCGTTGGCCGCTTCGGCGGTGCCTTCGAAAACGGTCTTGAGGTAGCTGGGCTTGTCAAACGCGAGATTGATAGCCTGACGGACTTCAGGTTTGTCCAAGGGGGGATGCTGGCTATTAATCGCCAGGAAGGCGGTCATGAAGGCGTCAGTCTGTTCCACTTTCAACGTAGGCTCTTGCTTGGCGGCCTGTACGTCCAACGGCTTGGGCGACAACGCGATCTGGCATTCATTGCGCCGCAGTTTCTGCAGGCGAACGTTGGCGTCCGGGGTGATGGCGAAAATCAGGGGGTCGACCTGAGGCTTGCCGCCAAAGTATTCGCTGTTGGCCTTGTAGCGGATCGAGGCGTCTTTCTGGAAACGGCTGAAAATGAACGGGCCGGTGCCAATGGGCTGGCTGTTGAGTTGTTCCGGCTTGCCGGCCTTCAGCAACTGGTCTGCGTATTCGGCTGAATAGATTGACGCAAAGCCCATGCTCAGCGTCGCCAGGAAGGTCGAGTCGGCATGGTCCAGTGTGAATCGCACCGTTAGCGGGTCCAGGGCGTCGATTTTTGTGATCAGCGACGGCAATTGCATGGATTGAGCGTGTGGGAAGCCACTCTGCGCCACTTTATGCCAAGGGTTGGCGGGATCCAGCATGCGGTCGAAGCTGAACTTGACGTCTTCGGCGGTCAAGTCGCGGTGCGGTGTGAAATAGTCGGTGTGGTGGAACTTGACCCGAGGACGCAGCTTGAACACATAGGTCAGTCCATCGGGCGACACTTCCCAGCTGTCGGCCAGGCTCGGGACCACTTTCCCGCTGGCCGTATCGAAGTCCACCAGGCGGTTCATCAGCACGTCGGCCGAAGCATTGGTGGTGGTCAACGAGTTGTATTGAACGACATCGAACCCTTCCGGGCTGGCCTCGGTACATACGCTCAGGGCGGCGGCCTGGGCCAGCGGGCTGATCAGCAGAGGGGCGAGCATCAGTGGTAGGGCAGCGAGGCGCATGATTTGATTTCCTGTGCAGGTCGGAGGCCCATCTGCGAGTGCAGTCTGGAAAAGGTCTACCCTAGTGGGCTCGCCTGCAAATGACTATCCCCATTTTGCATTTTCCGGCACTCTTTCCTGCGCTTCGCAGGAGGTGCCCTGGGTTGGAACCCGGCATCGATTGAAAAAAACCTGCGCGCCGCGACGAGCGGTAAGGCCATCGCCGGCCCTTGCCCCAGCCGCCCGGGGCTGCCGATTGATGATTTCCAACGAAGACAAATCACACCGGCTGTTGTTGTGCTGGGGTCTTTCTGGTATAAAGCAGCGCTCTTTTCTAGGGGCCCGGTTCCTTCACTGTAGGTGTAGCCGGTAAGACCCTTAAAGAAACGCGGCGCCTGGCGCCAAATGACTGAGAGATTAAGCGGCCAACCCATGCCGGGTTGGGCATGTGGTTTTAGAGGGCTGAGGCATGTCGAGAGTCTGTCAAGTTACCGGTAAGGGTCCGGTGACTGGGAATAACATTTCCCACGCAAACAACAAAACCCGTCGTCGTTTCCTGCCGAACCTGCAGCATCACCGCTTCTGGGTTGAAGAAGAGAAACGTTTTGTACGTCTGCGCGTATCTGCCAAGGGCATGCGCATCATCGACAAGCGTGGCATCAGTGTCGTGCTGGCCGAACTTCGTCGCGATGGCAAGGTTTAAGGGAGCTAATCATGCGTGAATTGATTCGTTTGATCTCGAGCGCCGGTACTGGTCACTTCTACACTACCGACAAGAACAAGCGTACTACTCCGGACAAAATCGAGATCAAGAAATATGATCCGGTTGTTCGCAAGCACGTGATCTACAAGGAAGGCAAAATCAAGTAATTGATTTTTCTTCTTTACGAAAAGGGCCCGTATCGCGAGATACGGGCCTTTTTTGTTACCGGTGTCTTGTCTGTCAGGGCGCCATCGCGAGCAAGCCCAGACAGCACAAAACCCTCAGGCCTTCTGCTCGAACACCACATAAATCTTGCGGCAAGGCTCCAGCACTTCCCAGGTGCCCTTGAACCCGGCCGGAATCACGAAGCGATCGCCCGCCCGAAGTGTCTTGGCATTGCCTTCGGCATCCCGCAGCACCGATACGCCCTGAACGATTTCGCAGTATTCGTGTTCCGTATAGTTGACCGTCCACTGGCCGACCGCACCTTCCCAGACCCCGGCATTCATCTGGCCGCATGGGCTGTTGTAATGATTGAACACCGCCTGTTCAGGATCACCCTTGAGTATTTTGGTGGGGTCCGGGCGATAGCGTTCGGGGGTAGTGTTGGCCTGGCTGAAATCGACGATGTCCTGAATATTCATGCAAGTGATCCCCGGAGATAGCGTGGAAGGCCTCGAGTCTATGTTTATTAAAACGAACATCGCAAGGCCGTTTGCCAGCGTTATGTCAAATATATTGAAACATTAGCAGCGGCTGGTTTAGGGTGGCGGATGTTCCGTGCCGATAACAGCGCCGAAAACGGGCTGGCCGGGCAGAATTCTTGAGCGCTGCGGGTGCCGCGGCGTTCCTACCCAATAAGAGGAGGACACTCGCATGACCACCCTGACTCGTGCCGACTGGGAACAGCGCGCCCGCGACCTGAAGATCGAAGGCCGCGCTTTCATCAACGGCGAATACACCGATGCGGTGTCCGGCGAAACCTTCGATTGCCTCAGCCCGGTCGATGGCCGCCTGCTGGGCAAGGTCGCCAGCTGTGACGTGGCCGATGCCCAACGCGCCGTCGAAAATGCTCGTGCCACGTTCGATTCCGGCGTCTGGTCGCGCCTGGCGCCGAGCAAGCGCAAAGCCGCCATGATTCGCTTCGCCGGGCTGCTCAAGCAGAACGCCGAGGAGCTGGCCCTGCTGGAAACCCTGGACATGGGCAAGCCGATCAGCGATTCGCTGAATATCGACGTGCCCGGGGCCGCCCAGGCGCTGAGCTGGAGCGGTGAAGCCATCGACAAGATCTACGACGAAGTGGCCGCGACGCCCCACGATCAGTTAGGCCTGGTGACCCGCGAACCCGTCGGCGTGGTCGGCGCCATCGTGCCGTGGAACTTCCCGCTGATGATGGCTTGCTGGAAGCTCGGCCCTGCGTTGTCCACCGGTAACTCCGTGGTGCTGAAACCATCGGAAAAATCCCCGCTGACCGCGATCCGTATCGCCGCCCTGGCAATTGAGGCGGGTATTCCCAAAGGTGTGCTGAACGTTCTGCCGGGCTACGGCCATACCGTTGGCAAGGCGCTGGCCTTGCACATGGATGTCGATACGCTGGTATTCACCGGCTCGACCCGGATCGCCAAGCAACTGATGGTCTATTCCGGAGAGTCCAACATGAAGCGCGTCTGGCTGGAAGCCGGCGGCAAGAGCCCGAACATCGTGTTTGCCGATGCCCCGGACCTGCAAGCCGCCGCCGAATCCGCCGCCAGTGCCATTGCCTTCAACCAGGGCGAAGTCTGCACCGCCGGCTCGCGCCTGCTGGTGGAGCGTTCCATCAAGGACACCTTCCTGCCGCTGGTGATCGAGGCCCTCAAGGGCTGGAAGCCTGGCAACCCGCTGGACCCGGCCACCAATGTCGGTGCCCTGGTCGATACCCAGCAGATGAATACCGTGTTGTCCTACATCGAGGCCGGTCACAGCGACGGCGCCACGCTGGTGGCGGGCGGCAAGCGGATCCTCGAAGAGACCGGCGGCACTTACGTTGAACCGACGATCTTCGATGGCGTGAGCAACGCAATGAAGATCGCCCAGGAAGAAATCTTCGGCCCGGTATTGTCCGTCATCGCCTTCGACAGCGCCGAAGAGGCCATCCAGATCGCCAACGACACGCCATACGGCTTGGCTGCCGCGGTGTGGACCAAGGACATCTCCAAGGCCCACCTGACCGCCAAGGCGCTGCGCGCCGGCAGCGTCTGGGTCAACCAGTACGACGGCGGTGACATGACCGCGCCGTTCGGTGGCTTCAAGCAGTCGGGTAACGGCCGGGACAAGTCGTTGCATGCGTTCGACAAATACACAGAGCTGAAGGCGACCTGGATCAAGCTATGATGAAATGACGGCTCCGGATCCGGTTCGGGCCCTCAAGTAGCGCTAGTCCCCTGTGGGAGCGAGCTTGCTCGCGATCAGCGGTATGACAGTCGACGACATCGTTGAATGTCGCGCCGCCATCGCGAGCAAGCTCGCTCCCGCATTGGTTTTGAGTGATTGCTACAGGAGCAGGGAAATGCGTTGGGCGACTTATTTCGCCGTGTTGGCGTCTGTCCTGAGTGTCGGCCTGGCCCTGGGCGTGAGCATGCCGCTGGTGTCGCTGCGCCTGGAGGGCTGGGGTTACGGTTCGTTCGCCATCGGCGTTATGGCCGCCATGCCGGCCGTTGGGGTGCTGGTCGGGGCCAAGGTATCGAGCCGACTGGCGGCGCGCTTCGGCACGGCGGCATTGATGCGCCTGTGCCTTTGGGGCGGGGCGCTGTCCATCGGGTTGCTGGCGCTGTTGCCCAGTTATCCGGTGTGGTTGCTGCTGCGGCTGTTGATCGGCGTGGTCCTGACGCTGGTATTCATCCTTGGCGAGAGCTGGATCAACCAATTGGTCGTCGAACAATGGCGCGGCCGGTTGGTCGCGCTGTACGGCAGCAGCTATGCGTTGAGCCAACTGTCCGGTCCGTTGCTGCTCGGCGCCCTTGGGACCGACCACGACTATGGCTTCTGGGTGGGCGTCGGCCTGCTGCTGGTCTCGCCCTTATTGTTGCTTGGCCGTAGCGGGGCGCCCAGCAGTGAAGCCAGCAGTGTCACCTTCAAGGATCTCTGGGGCTTTTGCCGGGGCTTGCCGGCGATTGGTTGGGCCGTGTCGTTGTTCGCCGCCTTTGAAGCCATGATCCTGACGTTGCTGCCCGTCTATTGCTTGCGCCAGGGCTTCAGCGCCGATGTCGCGCTGGCGATGGTCAGCACAGTGGTGGTCGGCGATGCCTTGCTGCAATTGCCCATCGGTGCCCTGGCCGATCGCCTTTCGCGTCGCTCGCTGTTCACTGGCTGCGCGGTGGTCTTGATGTTGTCCAGCCTGGCAGTGCCGCTGCTGATCGACACGCTCTTCATCTGGCCGCTGTGGGTGCTGTTTGGTGCCAGCGCGGGAGGGCTGTTCACCTTGTCGCTGATTTTGATCGGCGAGCGTTATCGCGACGATGCGTTGGTCCGGGCCAACGCTCATATTGCCCAGCTTTGGGGCATTGGATGCCTGGTTGGACCTTTGTTGGCGGGGGCGGGCAGCCAATGGATCAGCGGGCACGCGCTGCCCCTGTTCATGGCTGCGGGGGCGTTCGGGTTGGTGATTCTGTTGTTGCGACAAGGCGCGTTCGGAGCGACACAGCCCGCCTGAAGTTAGAAGAGGCCGGCGACGAGGGAGCTTGCTCCCTCGCCACAAAGGCGGACTGCCAGAAAAGCAGTCAACCCTCAGAGCATGCTCTCAAGCCCGATCGTCGTGGCGAACCAGGCATTGAACCGGCGCCACCAACTGCCTGGCTCGCGGTCCAAGTCGTGTAGCTTGCCGTTGTCTTCGGTGGTCCATACCATCCTTCCCTCTTCAAGCCGGGCTTGATAACTCAGGGTCGGCGCCATCCCCTGTAACGCCAGCTCGCGCACCTGGTCGGCAAGCTCCGGGCTGTCCACCAGGACACCGACCTCGGTGTTCCACAGGACCGAACGCGGGTCGAAGTTGAACGAGCCGATGAAGGACTTCTGCCGGTCGAAGATGATCGCCTTGCTGTGCAGGCTGGAGTCCGACTCGCCGTAGGACTTGCTATAGAACAGATGTGGGCTGCTGCCATTGTCGCCCGGCTGGCGTCGCAGTTCGAACAGGCGCACGCCGTGCTGCAACAGGGCCTTGCGATACGGCGCGTAGCCGCCGTGAACAGCGGGCACATCAGTGGCTTCCAGGGAGTTGGTCAGCAGGCTCACCGATACGCCGGCATCGGCGCGACTGGTCAGGTACACCAGGCCCGGCTGGCCGGGGACGAAGTAGGCCGAGATCATGATCAATTCCTTGCTCACTCCGGTCAGCTCCGGCCCCAGTTGCGTTGTCAGCAGCAATTGGGGGTCAGGCTCATCCCTTGACAGTACTTTGCTCGGCGCGTCCCACAATGCCTGGTTCCAGGCCCAGATCAATTGACTGCGCCAGGTGTCCAGGCGTGGCTGGGTCTTGTAGGTGGTCAGCTGCTGATACAGCGCCTGGTTTTCCTTGTGCGTCTGATCAAGGGACGCTTGCAGGCGCAAGCGGCTGTCGGCCAAGTCCTGGGCAGTGGGCCGATGGGACATGAACTGCTCGATGGGCTTGCTCAGGGCGCTGTTCCAATACTGGTCGAAGCTATGTCCCAGCTGCTCGGCCACCGGCCCGACACCGAGCAGGTCAATGTCGGTGAAATTCAGGTTGGGTTCGGCATCGAAATACTCATCCCCCAGGTTTCGGCCCCCGACGATCGCCATGCTGTTGTCCGCCAGCCAAAGCTTGTTGTGCATCCTTCGATGCTGCAACGACAGGTTGAACAGCCGCCCGAGGCCGCGGGTCACGCCGGTGGCGCGGCCAAGATGCAAAGGGTTGAACAGGCGGATCTGGACGTTGGGGTGGGCAGCGAGCGTCGCGATGGTCTCCTCTTGCCCGTCGCTGGTGGTGTCATCCAGCAAGATGCGCACGCGTACGCCCCGGTCGGCGGCCTTGAGCAACTCGTCCACCAGCATTCGCGTGCTGATCCCGTCATGGACGATGTAGTACTGCAAGTCCAGGCTGCTTTGAGCGTTGCGGATCAATTCGGCACGGGCGGTGAAGGCCTCGGAGCTGTCCGACAGTAGACGAAAGCCCGAGCGGCCCTCGTGAAGAGCGGCTTGGGCCTGGACTGAGCGACCGAAGGTCGAATGCTCCGCCGCTAGCGCCTGGCTGGGCTCGCGAGTGATATCCAGGCTCGCGCAGCCGCAGAGAGTCGTGGCGAGCAACAGAGCGAAAGTCAGGGGAACGTGGGGTTTCAAGTCGAATCATCCCGGGTCGTTGCGAAGGAGTATGGCACGACTTTTTGATCCGTCATGCCTGCGAGATGCGGTGCCCCTTGGGTGTGGGACACCGCCTCCAAGGCCAAGAGAGCCACGCGTTTTGCTGAAAAACATGGCGCGTCGAGGAGCCTTTTCCTACAGAAAAATCCCATCTGGTAGGCAACGATACGCAGGCATTGCTGCCGGTGGCTGGTTTCCTTCCCTGATAGCCATCGCATGACTTCACTCCCTCCCATTCCATAGGTAAGTAATCATGAAAAAAATATTCCTGGCCAGCATGCTGGCTGCTGCTTCCACGCCCATGATCGCCCAGGCGGCCAGTGTTGATTTGAATGTAACTGGCCGGGTCATTCCGACCTCCTGCGTTCCGGCATTTGCCGGTGGTAGCGATGTCAACCTAGGCCGGATTTTTTCGTCCACCCTGGCCCCCGATCGGCAGAACGATCTTCCTCAGCGGGACGTCAGCCTGCAAATCACCTGCTCCGCTCCGGCGGCCGTGGAAATTGCCGTGACTGACAACCGCGGTGCTTCCAAAGTGCCGGGCCTGTCCTTCAACGGAAGCCGAGGCGATGATCTGTATTGCGGCCTGGGTAGCACCCAGGGGGTCGGCATCGGTGGTTTCGGTTTGTTGAGTGGCCAGCCTCGGGCCGACGGCGCTTTGCAGTCACTGCTGCTACGAACGGCGGCCAATCCGGGCTGGAGCGTGCCGACCAATGGTTTGGTGACCAATGCGCCAACGACTTACTCCTGGGGGGGTAGCCCGGCAGCCGGTCCCGCACCGGCTCGTCTTCACACCTTCCCGATGAAAGTCGCCGCGGTCATTCGCGCCACGTCCGAATTACCGGCTACCACCGATGACTTCGATCTCGACGGTTCGGTTACGTTCGATGTGTTTTATCTCTGACTCCTGGCGCATGACGACGCGTAATGCGCGTCTGAAGGGCCATCGATTCGCCTGAGGAGCCGTGCTCCTGCAGCTAGGTTTGATGCCGACGAGACGTGCCTGGCATGTCTCGGTCGGTGCCTCTGGAGATTCCCATGTTTGTTCGAAATTGCTCGCTGTGGACGAGTGCGATGGCAGCGCTGTGCCTGCCATTCATAGGCCTAGGCGCCCAGGCGGCCGGAATGGTCCCGGAAACGCCGGTTGTGATTGTCGACCAGGGCATAGGGGAGGCGACCCTGAATGTCAGGAATACGGACGATCAACCGGCATTGCTCTATAGCGCTGTCCTTGACCTTCCGGAGGACAAGGAACCGTTGCTCCTGGTCAACCCGCCCGTGGCTCGACTGGAACCCGGCCAGAGCCAGCAAGTGCGTTTTATCCTTCACAGTGCCGCTGTCTTGCAGACGGAGCGGCTCAAGCGCGTCGTGTTCGAGGGCATCAAAGCGCGTCCGGCGGCGAGTGGCGCACAAATCTCCATGGGCGTGCGCCAGAACATCCCGGTGATTATTCGTCCGGCTGGCCTGGCAACGGAGCGAATGCCTTGGAAACGGCTGGTCTGGAGCGCCAGGACCGGTGAGATAAGCGTGAGCAATCCCAGCCCCTATGTTGTGAGGCTGGCGCGATCGGTGAGTCTGATTCCCGGTGGTGCAACACTGAATATCGGCCGTACCTATATCCTGCCGGGGGAAACGCTGGCGTTCGCCACGCCATCGAGCCTGGGCACACATGTCCGGTTGTTCCCAGCCACCACCTACGGGTTTGCCGCTGGTAGCCACGACGCACGCTTGAGCTTGCAGTAGTGGGCCTGGGTGTCTTCTGGCGGCCTGTCGGCAGCCTGGTCCTGATGTCGATTGCCTGGACCGAAGCCTCGGCACAGGCGTCCGATGAATTTGACCGTTCGGTGCTCGAAGCGCGAGGGATCGATCCGAATGTCGCCGAGTACTTTCGCAGCGCCGCGCGGTTTGCCGCAGGACGCAACCGCGTCTCCCTGAATGTCAATGGCGTACCTTCCGGGCAGATCTTCGTGACGTTCGATGACGAAGGGCAGTTGTGCGTCGATGCGAACTTGTTTGAGCACGTGGGAATCGCCGCGCCGTCGAACGTGAATCCAGGCGTTGATGAGGCGCTGTGCCTGTCTGCCGTACAAGCGTTGGCCGGCTTTCGGGTGCAGCTTGATCCGGGACAGAACCTGGTTTCATTGGTGGTGCCCGCCGACTTGCTGGCGAGGCCAGGGCAGCGTCCCGGCGGCTGGGACTCCGGAGGGGTGGCGGGTGTGTGGAATTACGATGCTCTGGTCATCGACGGTTCCGCTGCGGGGCAGTCCAGCCACTATCGCAGCTTGGGCACTGAGCTGGGTTTCAATGCCGGAGATTGGGTCGTGCGCAGCCGCCAGAATTACACGTCGTTCCAGGGCGTGACGCGTTTCGAGACGCTGTACACCCAAGCATCCAAGACCTGGGAGCGGTTTGGCGCGCAGGTGCAGTTGGGCCAGTTGAACATGCGTTCCTCGTTGTTTTCCACGGGCCCGTTCACCGGGGTGCAAATCTTCCCGGAAACGGCGCTTTCCGCGGATGCGGGTGGGCTGGGCGCGGGATCCGAGGTCCAAGGGTTGGCCTATTCGACGGCCCGAGTCGAGGTCCGCCAGAGTGCCATCGTGATCTATACCACTCTGGTCCCCCCCGGGCCGTTCACCTTGCGCGACCTGCCGCTGATCAGTGATAGGTTGGATCTGGAAGTCGGCGTGTTCGAAGAAAGCGGTGAGCGTCGCGACTTTCATGTGCCTGCCGCGCAAGTGCGTCCCGCGAGACTAGGCACCCTGCCCAGTTATGGATTGGCGGCAGGCAGGATCCGGCAGATCGGGCGTGACCATGACACCCCATCATTTTTTGCCGCCAGCCGGGACTGGCGATGGGGCCCTCGGACGCAGACGAGCGCAGGGTGGATGGGGGCCGACGGTTACCAATCCTTTGGATGGGGCGTTTCTCAAGCGCTGACCCCAGCGACCGTGCTGACCCTGCAGCAGCTCGGTTCACGCACGACACGAGGCATAGGCGGCCAAGAGATCCAGGCCACACTCAACACGACGCTGGGCGACGGGCTATCGGTCGGTTTGACAGCGGGCCAGCGCAGCTCTGGGTTTCGATACTTGTCTGAGGCCGGGCGTGATGCCGTTGGAGGTGACCCGTTTGCCCGCGCGGCCAATCACTGGAGCCTATCGCTGAGGAGAGCGGATCCGGCTTGGGGTGCGCTGAGCGGATCATTGGCTCGGTATCAGGGCGGGGGTGGAAAAGCTCATTCGAGGGTCAGCGCGGCATGGTCGCGGGGTTTCGACTGGGCGACGTTTTCGCTGAGCCTTGAACACGACAGGTTTGAGCAAGCGGGTAGATCAGGTGCGTTCGTCAACGTGGGTGTTCCCCTGGGACGCAACCGAAGAATAAGCACTTCTGTACGTTACGATGATTCGAGAGGAGTGCGCAGTGGCGCACGTTATTCGGAGCAGGTCAGTGACAGCCTTGGCTACAGCATCGGTGCCGATCGCTTCGCCGACGACCGGAACGACTTCAACGCCAGGCTTAACGCCGTGCCCCGTTATACCAGCGCAGAACTGGGGTATTCCCAGAGCAGCGCCGGCGCGCGCCATTATGACCTGACGCTACGCGGCGGGTTGGCTTTGCACGACGAGGGCGTGACGCCTTCGCCGTATCCGCTGCGCGACACGTTCGGCCTGCTCAAAGTCGGCGACTACGCCGGAGTGAAGATTGGAACGCCCCAGGGGCCCGTCTGGACCGATGGAGCCGGGCGTGCGGTGGCGGCTGAACTGCCGCCTTACCAGGCGAGCCGTGTTGAAATCGACACGGTCAGCCTCCCTCGCAACATTGAGGTGCCAAATGGTTACCAAGAAGTGCGGGCAGCGCGCGGCGCTGTGCCGCGGCTCGACTTCCAGGCCGCCAGGGTTCGTCGCTTGTTGCTATACGTGCGCAACGAAGAGGGGGTACCCATGGCCAAGGGCCTTGGGGTTTACGACCATGCGGGTGAGTACTTGACGACGGTGGTCGACACGGGCCTGGTATATCTGGAGGATGCCCCTGTCGTGGCAAAACTCTCTATAGCGCTTGCCGATGAGCAAATCTGCCGCTTGGAAATCGATACTCGCCAGATGCCGGCATCCTCAGCGCCTATCGATCGTCTTGAGGTGGCTTGCCAGGTTGGCTGAGCGTGCCTGCACCGCTGATCATTCAGTGATCGATGAGCTTCATTGGACGTTGGCGACATCGCTCAACAGCTTGCTCGCGGCGGCACCCACCTTGCGAACGGCATCTTCGATTTGCGCCGTTGGCTTGGCAGCGTAGTTCATGCGCAGGCAATTACGGTATTTGCCAGATGCCGAGAAAATACTGCCGACCGCGATCTGGACCCCTTGGTCATGAAGCATGCGGTTGAGCTTCAGCGTATCGAAGCCTTCCGGCAACTCGACCCAGAGCATGAAGCTGCCACGAGGGCGGCTGGCGCGGGTGCCCTGGGGGAAATATCGGCTGACCCAGTCCATCATTACGTCGCGATTGCGCTGGTATTGCCCGCGCATGCGGCGTAAATGCGGCTCGAAATGACCAGCCTTGAGAAACTCGGCGATAGCGATCTGGGGCTGCGGCGCAGTAGATCCCGTGCTGATGTACTTCATGTGCAGCACCCGTTCCAGATAGCGACCGGGGGCAACCCAACCCACTCGCAGGCCCGGCGCCAAGGTCTTGGAAAAAGAACTGCAGAGCAGGACGCGCCCATCTTCGTCGAAAGACTTTATGGTGCGCGGACGCGGGTAGGTGTAGGCCAGTTCGCCATACACATCGTCTTCGATAATCGCCACATCAAAGCGCTGTGCCAAGGTCAGGAGGGCGCGTTTGTTGGCCTCGGGCATGATGTAACCCAACGGGTTATTGCAGCTCGGGGTCAACTGTATGGCCTTGATCGGCCATTGCTCCAACGCCAGTTCCAAAGCTTCCAGGCTGATGCCAGTGAGTGGGTCGGTGGGGATTTCCAGGGCTTTCATGCCCAGGCCTTTCAGCGTCTGCATGGCGCCATGGAAGCTGGGTGAATCCACCGCGACGATGTCACCTGGCTCGCAGGTGGCGCGGACACTCACTGACAGCGCTTCGTGGCAGCCGGTAGTGACAATCAGATCGTTGGCGCCCAGTTGGCAGCCGGAGTCCAAGGACAGCCGGGCGATCTGTTCCCGCAGTTCCAGGTTGCCATAGATGTTGTCGTAATACAGGCCGGGCATGTCTTGTCGTCGGCTGATCTGCGCCAGGCTGCGAAGCAATGGCTTCATGGTTGGCGAATGGATATCCGGCATCCCGCGACCCAGCTGCACCACGTCTTTGCGCGGTACGGCGCGTATCAGTTCCAGCACTTGGTCCCATTGTGAAATGTCCACCGGGCGCTGGGCTGGACGGCCCACCGCCGGCAGGTCCGGCAGTTCCCGGCTGACCGGCACGAAATAGCCAGACTTGGGTTTCGGCATTGCCAGCCCGCTGTCCTCCAGCACGCGATAGGCCTGCTGGACCGTGCTCAGGCTGACCCCGTGTTCGGTGCTCAAGGCGCGCACCGACGGCAGCCGGTCACCGGGGCGGTAGAAGCCTTGTTCGATACGGGTGCCGAGCAGCTCGGCGAGGTTCACGTACAGCGTCATGGTGCGTTCTCAGTGAAGTGGGAAAGCGACAACCAATACAGTTGCGGCGCAAAAGTTCGATTCAGTGCCGAAAACGCCGATTCTGTATGCTTATAAAAGACATCGCCTGAATCTGTATTGCTTTTGGCCGTCCGCGCATCATGAAAGCTCTGGCTACCCAAGTAAACAGGAGCGATCAAAAATGAACGGCTTGAGCGATGTACGGCTGACGTTACACAGTCAGGAACTGGCGGCTGGGCAGGAAAAGGAGCTGCGCAGCGGGGCTTTGCGCAATGCGCCAGCCGGCCTGAGTCGCTGGGGACTGTTCTGGCATCGTTTGCATACACGCAAAGCCCTGTTGGACATGTCGACCGAACAGTTGCGTGATATTGGACTGAGTCGGGAGCAGGCGCGGGCGGAAGGCTTGAAGCCGTTCTGGCGGATTTGAATCGATAAGAAACCTGTGGCGAGGGAGCAAGCTCCCTCGGCCCCTGTCACACCAGTTCTTTCAATCTATGCCACAACATCCCCAATGCCAGCAGCGGTGAGCGCAAATGTTTGCCCCCTGGGAATGTCATGTGCGGCACCTGTGCAAAAAGATCGAAGCCACCTCCCTGTTGCCCACTGATTGCTTCGGCCAGCAGTTTGCCCGCCAGGTGCGTGGCGTTTACGCCATGGCCCGAGTAGGCCTGGGCGTAATACACGTTCGGCTGATCCTTGAGACGGCCGATCTGTGGCAAGCGGTTGGCGCCGATGCCGATCATCCCGCCCCATTGATAATCGATTTTCGCGTCCGCTAACTGAGGGAAAACCTTGAGCATTTTCGGACGCATATAGGCGCCGATGTCCTGCGGATCGCGCCCGGAATAATGACAAGCCCCGCCGAACAACAAGCGGCGATCCGCCGAAAGCCGGTAATAATCCAGCGCCACCCGCTGATCACAAACGGCCATGTTCTGCGGTAATAGCGCATGTGCCTGAGTTTCGCTCAACGGCTCGGTCGCGATGATGTAGCTGCCGGCCGGCAGCACTTTGCCGCTCAACTCCTGGTTCAAGCCATTGAGGTAGGCGTTGCAGCCCAGCACCAGGGTATTGGCGCGGACCGAGCCGTGCTCGGTATGTACTTTTACTTGATGGCCATAGTCGATGCGGGTGACGGCTGATCGTTCGAACAGTCGAACTCCCAATTGCTGGGCCGCCGTGGCTTCTCCCAGCGCCAGGTTGAGCGGATGCAGGTGACCCGAACCCATGTCGACCAAGCCGCCAACGTAACGATCCGAGCCCACCACGTTGTGCATTTCGTCAGCGCGCAGCAGTCGGGTCTCGTAGCGGTAGCCCAGGCTGCGCAATTCTTCGGCGTCTTCGGCGAAGCCCTGAAGGTCGCCGGGTTTGTTCGCAAGGTCACAATAACCCCAGGTCAGGTCGCAAGAAATCTGAAAGCGCTCGACTCGTTGTCGGACGATTTCCACCGCCTCAAGCCCCATCAGTTTCATCTGACGGACGCCGTCGTTACCGACGACCGAAGCAAACTGGTCGAGGCCGTGCCCAACGCCGCGAATCAACTGGCCGCCGTTGCGTCCGCTGGCACCCCAGCCAATTTTATGTGCTTCGAGCAACACCACGCTCATCCCGCGCTCGGCCAGTTCGATGGCCGTGTTCAACCCAGAGAACCCGCCGCCCACCACACAGACGTCCGCGATCAGCTCGCCTTGCAACACCGGATGGTCCGGCTGCGGCAGGCTGCTGGCGGCGTAATAAGAGGCGGCGTGCGCGTGGCTCGGGACAGGTTGCTGAACACGGGCGTTCATGTGCGTAATCCTGATTGATGTGTTTGAGAAATTTTACGGAGCATAAGCCGCGCTTTCCTCCATCGGCAACTCTGGTCGGCTGACGCTGTCTGGCCTGCGCCTTTTGAGGCAGAATCCAAGGCTGTCCCGACCCGGTACTCGCCTCGATGAGCTGCAACAGCCAAAAAATCCGCACGCTGCGTCAGCAGATCCCTACGTTTGAGTGCGTGCCGGGCTGTCACGACTGCTGCGGCCCGGTGACCACCTCGCCCGAGGAAATGTCCCGGCTACCGCGCAAGACCCGCGCCGAACAGGACGCCGCCATGGAAGCGCTCGATTGCGTGCACCTGGGGCCGAACGGTTGCACGGTCTACGACGAGCGGCCGTTGATCTGCCGTCTGTTCGGCACCACGGCGACCTTGCCATGTCCCAATGGTCGACGGCCGGTGGAGCTGATCCACCCGCGTGTCGAGAAGCAGATTCATGAGTACATGGCGAGTACCCGGCAGGTGTTGGTCTAGGCCGCTCAATCCGGGATCGGCAGGTTCAGGCTCTCCTTCACTTCTTCCATCACGATATAGCTCTTGGACTCACGCACGTGGGGCAGCTTGAGCAGGATGTCGCCCAGCAGCTTGCGGTACGAGGCCATCTCGGAAATCCGCGCCTTCACCAGATAATCGAAGTCGCCCGATACCAGGTGGCATTCCAGGACGTGTGGCAATTTCAGCACTGCGCGTCGGAATTCTTCGAAGGTATCGCCGGACTTGTAGTCGAGGCTGATCTCGACAAACACCAGCAGGCTGCCCTTCAGGTGCTGCGGATTAAGCCGGGCGTTGTAGCCCATGATGATGCCTTCGCGCTCCAGGCGCCGGACCCGCTCGGTACATGGCGTGGTGGAGAGACCGACCTTTTCGCCCAGTTCGGTGAAGGAAATCCGCCCGTCCGCCTGGAGGATGCGCAGAATGTTGCGGTCGATCTTGTCCAGCTCGCGCTTGGTCTGGGTATTGGTACGCACAGGTGATGCGCCTCCATGAAAAGGGTTTTTGCCGAGAATTCTCGCCAAATATAGGGATTTATATAGTGAAAAGCACTGGCTGATCTTTTTTACACTGCGCCCATCTAAGCTTTGTACAACAAACGTCAGCGGTCATCCGCGATGAGGATTCAACATGCGCGTTCTGGTCTTGGGTAGCGGCGTCATCGGTACCGTCAGTGCTTACTATCTGGCCCGTGCCGGGTTTGAAGTGGTGGTGGTCGACCGTCAGCCGGCGCCGGCCATGGAAACCAGCTTCGCCAACGCCGGCCAGGTGTCGCCGGGTTACGCCTCGCCGTGGGCCGCGCCCGGTGTGCCGCTCAAGGCCATCAAGTGGCTGTTGCAGCGTCACGCGCCGTTGGCGATCAAGGCCACTGCCGACATCGATCAATACCTCTGGATGGCGCAGATGCTGCGCAATTGCACTGCCAGCCGCTACGCAATCAACAAGGAGCGCATGGTCCGCCTGTCCGAGTACAGCCGTGACTGCCTGGACGAGTTGCGCGCCGAGACCGGCATTGCCTACGAGGGCCGCAGCCTGGGAACTACTCAACTGTTCCGCACCCAGGCCCAGCTCGATGGCGCGGCCAAGGACATCGCCGTGTTGAAGGAGTCCGGCGTGCCGTTCGAAGTCCTCGACCGCGCAGGCATCGCCCGGGTCGAGCCGGCGTTGGCCAACGTCACCGACATCCTCGCCGGTGCGCTGCGCCTGCCCAATGACCAGACCGGCGACTGCCAGATGTTCACCACCCGCCTGGCGGAAATGGCTGTCCAGCTCGGCGTGCAATTTCGGTTCGACCAGAATATCGAGCGCCTGGATTTCGCCGGTGACCGCATCAACGGCGTCTGGATCGACGGCAAGCTGGAAACAGCCGACCGCTACGTCCTGGCCTTGGGCAGCTACTCGCCACAGTTGCTCAAGCCCCTCGGTATCCGCGCGCCGGTGTATCCGCTCAAGGGCTATTCCCTGACCGTGCCGATTACCGACCCGGCGATGGCGCCGACCTCGACCATTCTCGATGAGACCTACAAGGTCGCGATCACCCGGTTCGACAACCGTATTCGCGTCGGCGGCATGGCCGAAATCGCTGGATTCGACCTTTCGCTGAACCCGCGTCGGCGCGAAACCCTGGAGATGATCGTCAACGACCTTTATCCTCGGGGCGGCGACCTGGCCCAGGCCAGTTTCTGGACAGGCCTGCGCCCAACTACACCGGACGGCACGCCTATCGTGGGCGCTACCCCGTTCAAGAATCTGTTCCTGAACACTGGCCACGGCACCCTCGGTTGGACCATGGCCTGTGGTTCCGGTCGCCTGCTGGCGGACCTGATGGCGAAGAAAAAGCCACAGATCAGCGCCGAAGGCCTCGACATTTCCCGTTATGGCAGCAAACCCCAGGAGTCCGCAAAACATGGCAATCCAGCGCCAGCTCACCAATGACTGCTTGAGTGTTTCGGCCGCGCTGCCCTGACAGCTGTCAAAACTCTCCCTCTCCCGGCGCTGTTGGTGGTTGATGCTGTCAGCCTGCGCCGGTTTTTTATCCATGACTGCCTAGAAGCGTGCCGCCATGCGTCCTGCCCGTGCCCTGATCGACCTCCAAGCCTTGCGTCATAACTATCAATTGGCCCGCGAAGTCACGGGGGCCAAAGCCCTTGCGGTGATCAAGGCCGACGCCTATGGGCACGGGGCGGTGCGCTGCGCCGAAGCCTTGCAGGAAACGGCCGACGGGTTTGCCGTGGCCTGTATCGAAGAGGCCCTGGAGCTGCGAGCGGGCGGTATTGGTGGACCGATCCTGCTGCTGGAAGGATTTTTCGAGGCCGATGAGCTTGCCTTGATCGTCGAACATGATTTCTGGTGCGTGGTGCATGCGTTGTGGCAACTCGAAGCGATCGAGCGCGCGACGCTGGGCAAGCCGATCACGGTCTGGCTCAAGCTCGATTCGGGTATGCATCGGGTCGGATTGCATCAGGACGAGTTCCAGCCGGCGTATCGTCGCCTCCTGGCCAGTGGAAACGTGGCGAAGATCGTACTCATGAGTCACTTCGCCCGTGCCGATGAACTGCATGACCCCAGCAGCCTGCAACAATTAGCAGTATTCGAGCAGGCCCGCCAGGGCCTGATGGCAGAGGTCAGCCTGCGCAATTCTCCGGCGGTGCTGGGTTGGCCGCAGATCCCCAGCGACTGGGTGCGGCCCGGCATCATGCTGTACGGCGCAACGCCTTTCGAGGAGGCCAATGCCGTTGCTTCGCGCCTGCAGCCGGTCATGACGCTGGAGTCTAGAATCATCAGCGTGCGCGAGCTTCCCGTCGGCGAGCCCGTGGGTTATGGCGCACGCTTTGTCACGGCGCAACCGACCCGTGTGGGCGTGGTCGCCATGGGTTACGCCGACGGCTACCCGCGCCAGGCGCCCAACGGCACGCCGGTGCTGGTGGACGGGCAGCGTAGCCAACTTGTCGGGCGGGTATCGATGGACATGCTGTGCGTGGACTTGACCCATATCCCCCAGGCCGGGCTCGGCTCCACGGTCGAGCTATGGGGCAAAAATGTCCTCGCCAGCGACGTGGCGATGGCTGCCGGCACGATTCCCTACCAGATATTCTGCAACCTGCGGCGGGTGCCAAGGCTCTATTCCAAGGGGTGAGGCTCAGCGCTATCTACCGAAAGTCGCTTCACCGCACAGGATTCGGGCCAAAGTGTTGTAAATACTGAACGCTGTCGCCATGATAACGTTCACTTTACACACAACCTGATTCCCTGGAGGCTCCAGCATTGGACGTCGGTGAACGACTGCAATCCATTCGTAAACTCAAAGGCCTTTCCCAGCGTGAACTCGCCAAGCGCGCGGGCGTCACCAACAGCACCATTTCGATGATCGAGAAAAACAGCGTGAGCCCCTCGATCAGCTCGCTGCGCAAGGTCCTTGGCGGGATTCCCATGTCCATGGTCGAGTTTTTCTCCGAAGAAATCCTCCAGGAGAAACCGACCCAGATCGTCTACAAAGCCAACGAACTGATCGACATCTCCGATGGCGCCGTGACCATGAAACTGGTGGGCCGGGCGCATCCGAGCCGGGCGATTGCGTTTTTGAACGAAATCTATCCGCCTGGCGCCGACACGGGCGACGAGATGCTCACCCACGAAGGCGAAGAAACCGGGATCCTGGTGGAAGGGCGGTTGGAATTGGTGGTGGGCGCCGAAACCTTCGTGCTCGAAGCCGGTGACAGCTACTATTTCGAAAGCACCAAGCCCCACCGCTTCCGTAACCCGTTCGACGTGCCGGCGCGACTGATCAGCGCAGCCACACCGGCCAATTTCTAGACCAAGAGGCGCCGAGCCCGCATGGGCAAAGGCGCCCGAAGGTTGGCCTGTCATGACAAACAAGACCCTTGCGACTTTGGGGTTGTTTCGGAGTGACAGGCTTACCGCTATACTTGCGCCCGCCTGCAAACCGTGGCCGCAGGCGTGACTAGCCACCATTGAGGGTGTACGCGTGAACCTAATTATGAAAATGCTGGCTGCACCAGCAACCGTATTGGCCCTATGGGCTGCGAGCGCTCAAGCGGCGCCCAACGATGACATCGCCAAGCGCCTTGAACCCGTCGGCCAGGTTTGCGTCCAGGGCAAGGAATGCAAGGGGATGGAAGTGGCTACTGCGGCGGGCGGTGCCGGCGGTGCCAAGGCGCCAAAAGACGTCATTGCCAAACATTGCAACGCTTGCCACGGTACTGGTCTGCTGGGCGCGCCGAAAATCGGTGACAAGGCAGCCTGGAAAGAACGCGCCGACCACCAGGGCGGTCTCGATGGCATCCTGGCCAAGGCCATCACGGGCGTCAACGCCATGCCGCCTAAAGGCACCTGCGCCGATTGCTCGGATGAAGAGCTCAAGGGCGCCATCAAAGAGATGTCTGGCCTGTAAAACGCCGGCATTGTTCACAAAAAAGCCGCTTACGAGCGGCTTTTTTGCGCCTGGGATTTTTCAGCGCTGTTCATCGCAACCAAGACCCGGCAAGCTCGGTCCAACCCACATTCATGGAAAGTCCCGGAGGGTAGGATGGTGCAGTTGTGTTCAATCGAACAGGCGGTGGATGAGGTGCTCGAGCGCCTGCCCGCGCATATCCACCTCGGCATGCCCCTTGGGCTGGGCAAACCCAATCTGTTCGCCAACGCGCTGTACCGGCGCATCGCGCAACTGCCCGAGCGACAGCTGACCATTTACACCGCCTTGAGCCTGGGGCGGCCGACCTTGGGCGATGGGTTGCAGAAGCGCTTCCTCGAACCCTTCGTCGAACGGGTCTTTGGCGATTATCCCGAACTCGATTACCTGGCCGACCTGCAGCGCGACAGCCTGCCGGCCAATATCCGCGTCCAACAATTCTTCATGCAGCCCGGCAGCCTTTTACACAGCGCGTCGGCCCAGCAGGACTATGTCAGCAGTAACTACAGCCACGCGGCCCGGGACATCAACGGGGCAGGCTTGAACCTGATCGCCCAACTGGTGGCGAGCGACCCGGACCACCCGGATCGGCTTAGCCTGAGTTGCAATCCGGACATTACCCTGGATCTGTTGCCGATGATCGCCAAGCGGCGCGAGGCGGGGGAGACCATTCTCATGGTGGGCCAGGTCCACAGCGACTTGCCGTACATGCCCGGTGACGCGGAAATCGGCATCGATGGCTTCGACTTGTTGATCGACGAGAAGGACAGCCACACGTTGTTTTCCACGCCCAACATGCCGGTGGGGTTCCAGGATCACTTGATCGGCCTGCATGCCAGCACCCTGGTGCGCGATGGCGGTACGTTGCAAATCGGCATCGGCTCCATGGGCGACGCACTGACAGCGGCACTGCTGGCGCGCCAAGCCGATAACGCCGGTTACCAGGCTCTGTTGGCGGAACTGAACCTCAGCCAGTGGGCGCAATTGATCGAGCGCGAAGGCGGGGTCGAGCCTTTCGCCAAGGGGTTGTACGGTTGCAGTGAGATGTTCGTCAACGGTTTGCTGGTGCTGGCGGAAGCAGGAATTATCCGGCGCAAGGTCTACCCCGACGAGCCGACCCAGGAGCGGGCCATTGCCGGAACCCTCGACGAGGCGGCGCAACCCGATGGCATCTGCATTCATGGCGGGTTCTTCCTCGGCCCGCGCAGTTTCTACGAGCGCTTGCGCGAGTTGCCGCAGAGCCGTCTGCTTGAATTCAACATGACGCGTATCAGCTACATCAACGAGCTGTACGGTCAGGAGCAGCTCAAGCGCTTGCAGCGCCTCGATGCTCGGTTCATCAACACGGTCTTCACCATGACTTTGATGGGCGCGGGAGTGGCTGACCAATTGGAAAACGGGCGGGTGCTCAGCGGCGTCGGTGGGCAGTATAACTTCGTCGCCCAGGGCCACGCGCTGGAAGGGGCGCGTTCGATACTGCTGTTGCGTAGCTGGCGGGAATCGGGAGGGGTGGTCAGTTCGAACATTGTCTGGGAATACGGTCACTGCACGATTCCACGCCATTTGCGTGACATTGTGGTAACCGAGTACGGCATCGCCGACCTGCGGGGCAAGACCGACGCCGCGGTGATCGAGGCGTTGCTGAACATCAGCGATTCACGCTTCCAACCCGGATTGATCGAGCAAGCGCAAAATGCCGGCAAGCTGCCGAAGGACTTTCGCCTCGATCCACGCTTTGCCGACAACACCTCGGAGCGTTTGCAGGGGATCCAGGCGCGGCATCCCAACCTGTTTCCGGAGTACCCGTTGGGCTGTGATTTCGATGAGGTCGAGCGGGACTTATTGCGGGCGCTGAATTGGCTGAAAAGCAAATTCAAGCTCACCGAGATCCTGGATCTGGGCAAAGCCGCCCTGGATGCGCCGCAGCCCTGGGAATATGCCGGGCATCTGGAGCGAATGCAGCTGACGAGCCCGGAGGGGCTGAAGGAAGAGCTGTATCAGCGGCTGTTGCTGGCGGGGCTCAAGGCGACTGCGCCTTAGAAATCGGCCATCCCCTGTGGGGGCGAGCAGGCTCGCTCCCACAGGGGAATGGGTATTAATCGAGGAAGGTCACAACCCCACCCGCCAACGACTTCACCCGGGCCAACGATTCGACGCGATAGCCCTGGGCATCCAGTTCGGCGCGGCCGCCCTGGAACGACTTCTCGATCACGATCCCCAGCCCGGCGACGGTGGCGCCGGCCTGCTTGATGATGGAAATCAGCGCCTGGGAGGCTTTGCCGTTGGCCAGGAAATCATCAATGATCAGCACGCGGTCGCTGCTTGTCAGGTGGCGTGGGCTGATGGCGACGGTGCTTTCGGTCTTCTTGGTGAAGGAATACACGGTGGCCGACAGCAGGTTCTCCGTCAGGGTCAGGGACTGTTGCTTGCGGGCGAAGATCACCGGCACGCCAAGATTCAGCCCGGTCATGATCGCCGGGGCGATGCCCGAGGCTTCGATGGTGACGATCTTGGTGATGCCCGAATCCTTGAACAGTGCGGCAAATTCATCACCGATCAGCTTCATCAACTGCGGATCGATCTGGTGGTTGAGAAACGCATCGACCTTCAATACCTGGTCGGACAGCACGATGCCTAGCTCTCGGATTTTCTGGTGCAGGGCTTCCATGAAGCCTCCTCTGGGACGCGTTCAGCGCCTGAAATAGTGGAAAATTCTAGCGCTTCAACATCGCGCGTATATCCGCCAGGGCACTGTTACCGCGAACGGCTTTGACCTCTGTCGGCGTGTCGTCGTTGCCTTCCCAGGCCAGGTCGTCCGGCGGCAACTCATCGAGGAAGCGGCTCGGGGCGCAGTCGATCACTTCGCCGTATTGCTTGCGCTTGGCGGCGAAAGTGAAGGCCAGCGTCTGGCGCGCCCGGGTAATCCCGACGTAGGCCAGGCGCCGTTCTTCTTCGATGGTGTCGGCCTCGATGCTGGAACGGTGCGGCAGGATTTCTTCTTCCATGCCCATGATGAACACGTAGGGAAACTCCAGGCCTTTGGAGGCGTGCAGCGTCATCATCTGCACACCTTCGGCGCCTTCTTCCTCTTCCTGCTGGCGTTCGAGCATGTCCCGCAGCACGAGCTTGCCGATGGCGTCCTCGACGGTCATGTCGCCGTCTTCGTCTTTTTCCAAGGTGTTCTTCAACGCCTCGATCAAGAACCAGACGTTGCTCATGCGGTAGTCGGCGGCCTTGTCGCTGGAGCTGTTGGTGCGCAGCCAGTTTTCGTAGTCGATGTCCATGACCATGCTGCGCAGCGCAGAGATCGGATCTTCCCCGGCGCACTGCTCGCGGACCTTGTCCATGAAACGCTTGAAGCGCGCCAGGCGATCGGTGAAGCGGCTGTCCAAATGCTCGCCAAGGCCGATTTCGTCGGTGGCGGCGTACATGGAGATCTTGCGCTCGGTGGCGTAGTTGCCGAGTTTTTCCAGGGTGGTCGAACCGATTTCCCGGCGCGGCACGTTGATCACCCGCAGGAAGGCGTTGTCGTCGTCCGGGTTCACGATCAGGCGGAAATAGGCCATCAGGTCCTTCACTTCCTGGCGGCCGAAAAAGCTGTTGCCCCCCGACAGACGATAGGGAACCTGGTGATGCTGCAGTTTCAGCTCGATCAGCTTGGCCTGGTAGTTGCCGCGGTACAGGATCGCAAAATCGCTGTACGGCCGGTCGGTGCGCAAGTGCAGGCTGAGGATTTCCATGGCCACGCGCTCGGCTTCGGCGTCTTCGTTGCGGCAACGGATCACGCGGATCTCGTCGCCGTGGCCCATCTCGCTCCACAGTTGTTTTTCGAACTCATGGGGGTTGTTGGAAATCAGCACGTTGGCGCAGCGCAGGATCCGGCTGGTGGAGCGGTAGTTCTGTTCCAGCATCACCACTTTGAGCGACGGGTAGTCTTCCTTGAGCAGCATCAGGTTTTCCGGCCGCGCGCCGCGCCAGGCGTAAATCGACTGGTCATCGTCGCCCACCACGGTGAACTGGTTGCGTTTGCCGATCAGCAGTTTCACCAGCAGATACTGGCTGGCGTTGGTGTCCTGGTATTCGTCCACGAGCAGGTAGCGGACCTTGTTCTGCCATTTCTCGAGGATGTCGGCGTGGTCCTGGAACAGTTTGACCGGCAACAGGATCAGGTCGTCGAAGTCCACCGCATTGAACGCCTTGAGCGTGCGCTGGTAATGGGCGTAGACGATGGCGGCGGTCTGTTCCTTGGGGTTGCGGGCGTTTTCCAGTGCTTCGGGCGGCAGGATCAGGTCGTTTTTCCAGGCGCCGATCATGTTCTTGATCTCATCTACGCCGTCGTCGCCGGAATATTCCTTCTGCATGATGTCGGTCATCAGGGCCTTGACGTCGGCCTCGTCGAAGATCGAGAAGCCCGGTTTGTAGCCCAGCCGCGCATGTTCCTTGCGGATGATGTTCAAGCCCAGGTTGTGGAAGGTGCAGACCGTCAGGCCGCGACCTTCGCCGGCGCGCAGCAGGCCGCCGACCCGCTCTTTCATTTCCCGGGCGGCCTTATTGGTGAAGGTCATGGCGACGATGTACTGGGCGCGGATGCCACAATTCTGGATCAGGTGCGCGATCTTGCGGGTGATCACGCTGGTCTTGCCGGAGCCTGCACCGGCGAGCACCAAAAGAGGGCCGCCGACATAGTTCACGGCTTCTTGCTGCCGGGGGTTGAGTCGGGACATGACAGGGTTCAGGGAGTCGTTTGCGAAATGGGCCGGCATTTTAACAGGCTCTGAGAATTGTGCTGCCCTGTCCGACTTGTGACGTTGCGCATCATTGCAATTGCCGCTTTCGTCACTTTCCCTCAGGATGCGGACGGAAATTGGTTCCAACGTTCGTTTTTTGGGATGAAAAACCTTCAAAAAGCGGGTATCTGAGAACCATTGGCATTGGTGATTGCCCATCGGCGCGTCATAATGCCCCGCGCCTACCACCTTGCAGAGTCTAGGGAGTCAGCTTGTCCACGCCTGTCGAACCCTTGCGTTTGCTGTTGTTGGCCGAAACGCCTGAGTGGTCAGCGATATTGCGCGAGTGCCTGGCGCCCATGGGGCCCTCGGTCGTGTTGATCAGCGCCCCGAACTGGGACTCGGTCAGCAGCTTGTTCGAGGACAACCGCAACGCGGTGCTGCTCACCGTTGCCGCCCTGCAGCCGGCACCGGGTCGTTGTCGTTTGCCGACAGTTCTGTTGCTCGAGCATGAACCTTCGGTTTCCCCGGATGGCGTCAGCGACTGGCTGGTGCGCGACGCCCTCGATGAGGCGACCCTGCGTCGTTGCCTGCGTCACGTGCGCGAGCGGGGGATGCTGGAAAACACCCTGCAACGGCTCGCCGAGCAGGACCCGTTGACAGGCATCGCCAACCGCCAGGGTTTTCAGACCTTGCTGGCGGCTCGCCTGGCTGAAAACGAAGGCCGTGGCCTGGCCCTGGGTCACCTGGACCTCGACAACTTCCGTCACGCCAATGACGCGCTCGGCCACCAGGCCGGCGATCGGCTGATCCTGCAGGTTGTCTCGCGGCTCAAAGGCGCGCTTGAGGCCGGTGATCAGCTGGCACGGCTGGGGAGCGACGAGTTCGCCTTGTTGATCGACACCCGCCGGGCGCCCCAGCGAGCGGAGTGGATGGCCGAGCGCATCATCGAAGCCATGGCCGAACCCTACTGGGTCGACGGTGAAAGCCTGTTGATCGGTTGCAGCCTGGGCATTGCCCACGCCCGGGCGCAAGCCGGTGCGGACCCCTTGATGTGGCACGCCCATATCGCGATGCAGCAGGCCAAGAGCACCCAAGGCTGCACCTTTCATATCTTCAACGAGCGCATCAACCGCAATGCCCGCAGCCTCGCCGACCTGGAAAGCGAGCTGCGGCGGGCGTTGCGACGTGATGAGCTGGAATTGCATTACCAGCCTCGGCTGAACCTGGCGGATGGCACGATTGTCGGCCTCGAAGCCCTGGTGCGCTGGCGCCATGGCGAGCGCGGCTTGTTGCCACCGAGTGAGTTCGTGCCGCTGGCCGAGCAGAGCGGGCTCATCGTGCCGTTGGGTTACTGGGTGATTGCCCGGGCCCTTCGGGACATGCAGGACTTGCGTGAACGTGGGCAGGCGCCGTTGCACATGGCGATCAACCTTTCGTTCCGGCAGTTCCAGGACAGCCAGTTGCTGCCGACTCTGAGCCGGTTGATCGCCGAACGGGGTGTCGAGGCCCAATGGCTGGAGTTCGAGCTCACCGAAACCGCCGTGATGCGTCGCAGCGAACTGGTCAAACAGACCATGGATGCCCTGGGTCGCCTGGGGGTACGGTTCTCCCTGGATGATTTCGGCACCGGATTCTCCTCGTTCGTGCACCTCAACAGCCTGCCCATCGCCCTGCTCAAGATCGACAAGAGCTTCGTCGGCGGCATGGAGCAGCGCGAAGAGAACCGCAAGCTGGTCCACGCGATGATCAACCTGGCCCATAACCTCAACCTCGAGGTGGTGGCCGAAGGCGTCGAGACCCGCGAGCAACTGGAGTTGCTGCGCGGTTTCGGATGCGACCAGGTGCAGGGGTTCCTGATCAGCAAGCCGTTGCCGCTGGCGGAGTTGGTTGAATACCTGATGTCCGAGGGTGATCAGCAGTCGATGCTGGAAATCAGCTAACCCAAAACCCGGTGGGAGCGAGCTCCCACAAGGGGCTTTGTTTCATTTGGCCTGGATCGCTTCGAAACCTTGCTGTCCCGGCTCGCTGCGAATCATCCGCTTCATCTTCCACTCGAACGCCAACGTCAGGCTCACCGCCGCGCAGGCCAGGCCCAGGGCGAGGCCCCACCAGACACCGGTCGGGCCCCAATGCAAATGGAACGCCATCCACCACGCCGCCGGCGCGCCGATCAACCAATAGCAACCCAGGCCCACCAGGAACGTGGTCTTGGCGTCCTTCAATCCGCGGATGCAACCCATCGCGATGGTTTGTGTGCCGTCGAACAGCTCGAACCACGCCGCCACGGCCAACAGGCTCACCGCCAGGTCGATGACCGCGCGGAACGCCGGGTCCTCATGGTCCAGGAACAGGCCGATCAATTGATTCGGCAGCAGCCAGAACACCATGGCGAACGCCAGCATGGCGGCCGCGCCAAAACCAATCCCGACCCTCCCGGCCAGGCGCGCCATGAGCAATTGCCCGGCACCGTAATGCTGGCCGATACGCATGGTGATGGCGTAGGACATGCCCGCCGGAACCATGAAGGCCACCGAGACGATTTGCAGCGCGATCTGGTGGGCCGCCAGCGGCGTGCTGCCCATGGTGCCCATGCACAGGGCGGCGAATGCGAACAGGCCGACTTCCACCGCGTAAGTGCCACCAATCGGCAAGCCCAGTCGCCACAGTTCCTTGAGGTATTGGCGATTGGGTCGCGACAGGCCGGCAAGCAATGGATAAGCGCGGTAGGCCGAGTGCCGATGAATGTGCCAGGCCAGCGCCAGGGCCATGCAGTTGGCGACGATGGCCGTGACCAGGCCGATCCCCATCAGGCCGAGCTTCGGCAGGCCGAACATGCCGGTGATGAGCGCATAGTTGAGAAGGAAGTTGGCCACCGTGCCGCCGAGGCTGATCACCATCACCGGCGTGGCCCGCCCGATGGCGCTGGTAAAGCCACGCAGGGCCATGAAACTCAGGTAACCGGGCAGGGCGAACGGCAGTGCCAGCAAAAATTGCCCGGCAGAGAGCACGTTGGTTTCGGTCTGGCCGAACATCAACAGCACCGGCTTGAGATTCCACAACAGCAGGCCCGCCACCAGCGCCATCAACCAGGCCAGCCATAATCCGGCCTGGGTCAGCCGGGTGGCGCCTTCGATGTCGCCCGCGCCCTGGCGGATCGCTACCAGGGTGCCCACCGCCGCGATCACGCCGATGCAGAAAATCGATACGAATGAATAGCTCGCCGCCCCGAGCCCGCCGCCTGCCAGGGCTTCGGGGCTCAGGCGAGCCATCATCAGGGTGTCCGTCAGCACCATCAGCATGTGCGCCAACTGCGAAGCAATCAACGGTCCCGCCAGGCGCAGGATGGCCCAGAGTTCGGTACGCACAGGATGCCGCATGATCATCACACTCCATGTTCCAGCAAGGCAGTAAGACGAAGATTCTCGGCCCTCCCGCCGGATTGCACAAAAGGATAAAAAAGATTGCTGGCATGATTAAAACTCATGCTGAATGGGTTTCTGGTAGAGTTTGCAAACCACGCCATGGAGCTTTTGCGATGTCTCGCCGTCTTCCTCCGCTTTATGCGCTACGGGCATTCGAAGCCGCGGCGCGCTACAGCTCGTTTACCCGCGCCGCCGAGGAGCTGTCGATCACCCAGAGCGCCGTCAGCCGGCACATCCGCACACTGGAAGATCACTTTGCCTGTCGACTGTTCCAGCGCAGCGGGCGCAACCTGCAACTGACCGAGTCGGCGCGCCTGCTGCTGCCGGGCGTGCGGGAGGGCTTCATGGCGCTGGAGCGGGCTTGCCACACATTGCACGGAGAAGACGGCATCCTGCGGATGAAGGCGCCATCGACCCTGACCATGCGCTGGCTGCTGGCGCGCCTGAGCCGCTTTCGCCATCTGCAACCGGGCAACGAAGTGCAGCTGACAAGCGCCTGGATGGACATCGACTCGGTGGATTTCAATACCGAGCCCTTCGATTGCGCAGTCCTGCTGGGCAATGGGCATTTCCCTGCGGACTGGGAGGCCAGCCTGCTGTTTCCCGAGGAGTTGATACCGGTCGGCGCTCCGAACCTGCTCAATGACCAACCCTGGGATGTGGCGCGATTGGCCAAGGCCGAGCTATTGCATCCCACTCCGGATCGCCGCGACTGGCGCAATTGGCTGCAGCGCATGGGCTTGGCTGACAAAGTCTCGCTCAGGGGCGGTCAGGTGTTCGATACCCTGGAACTGGGCATGATCGCGGCCGCGCGCGGCTACGGCGTATCCATGGGCGATTTGTTGATGGTGGCCGAGGACGTTGCCCAGGGGCGCTTGAGCCTGCCATGGCCAACCGCTGTCGCCAGCGGCGAGCATTACTACCTGGTCTGGCCGAAAACCCGGCCCGGGGGTGAACGTTTGCGCCGGCTCAGCGACTTTCTCCAGAGCGAGGTGAAGGCCATGCAACTACCTGAGGTCAAGCGCCTGGGCTGAAACGTTGCAGTCGCCGTGCTAGCCACTTGGTATTATTCCTTCCAAAGCCCTCAAGTATTCGGCGTTACGGCCGAAGGTGAACATAGAACCTTCGTTCAGAAAGGGCCAATACCTACCTCATCGAATCAGATGCCGAGCGTGCGATGTGATCAAGATGATCCAGTCTCTCGGCCAGGAGCCGTCATGTCTCAACCTCGTGCCCGGATCGCCTCACAGCTAGGCCTTGCCCTTGCCGTGATACTGGCGGTCGTGATCTCCGGCAGTACTGTCTTTGCCTTGCGTTCGCTTGACGCTGCAAACCTTTCTACCCGTGAAGAGCATCTCGCGAGCGAAGCGCGGCTGATGGCCGATCAGCTCAACACGTTCCACAGCACGTTGCGCGAAAGCACCCAACGGCTGGCGGGTCTGTTCGAAAAGCGTTTCAGCGCCGGCTTGAGCGTGCATCCGGACCAGCCGGTGACGGTGGCGGGCGTTCAGACGCCTGGCTTGAGCCTTGGCAGCGAAGTGTTGAACAACAATTTCAAGGAAGTGGATGATTTCAAGACGATGACCGCCGGCGTGGCCACGGTATTCGTGCGCAGCGGCGACGATTTTGTCCGCGTCAGTACATCCGTCAGCAAACAGGACGGTACGCGCGCCATCGGTACTGTGCTCGACCGCGCCGGACCGGCGTACGGCCCGGTGATCAGCGGCCAGAGCTACATTGGCCGGGCGTTGCTGTTCGGGCGCTTCTACATGTCGCAGTACACGCCTGTACGTGATGGCAGCGGCAAGATCATTGCCGTGTTGTACGTAGGATTCGATTACACCGATGCGCAGAATGCGCAGTTCGAAAACCTCAAGCGCTTCCGAATCGGACAGACCGGTTCGCTGGCGTTATTGGACGAGCAGAACAAATGGTTGGTGCCGCCGGCCGGTGTGCAGGCACTGGACCGTGCTACCGCGGCCATCACAGCGTTGGTCAAGAAGCCTGGCAAGGGTGCTTTCTGGGACGACACCGCGGAGGAGTTCTATAGCGTTGCCGTGCCGTTCGAGGGCGGGCCCTGGTCGGTCGTGGCGAGCATGCCGAAAACCGAGATCAACGCAGTGACCTGGAACGTCGGTACGCAACTGGCGATCGGCAGTTTGCTGGCGATGTTGCTGGCGGTCGGTGCGGCGGTATGGCTGTTGCGCAGCAAACTGGCTCCCCTCGGTGACTTGGTGCGTCAGGCCGAAGCCTTGGGCGCCGGCGACCTGAGCGTGCGCCTGAATGTGTCGAGCCACGACGAGATCGGCCAACTGGCCCGTGCGTTCAACCAGATGAGCCAAGCCTTGTCGACCATGGTCGAGCACATTCGCAAAGCCTCCCAAGAGGTCAACAGCCGTGCCCAGGCTCTCTCCGGATTGTCCAGTGGCGCCTATGAAGGGATGGAGCAACAGTCCGGCGAGATCACCAGCATGGCCGGGGCGGTGGAAGAATTCAGCGCCACCTCCCTGAACATCGCCGACAACATGGGCAATACCGAGCGCGTGGCACAGGACAATGCCCAACAGACTCGCATCGGCCGTACCTCGATGGACGAAGCGTCATCGTCCCTGGAACAGATCGCGGGCGCCTTGAACAGCACTGCAACGGTCATCAACACGCTGGGCCAGCGATCCCAGGAGATCGGTGGCATTGTCGGTGTGATCACTTCGATCGCCGAGCAAACCAACCTGCTGGCGTTGAACGCCGCCATCGAAGCTGCACGGGCGGGCGAGCAGGGTCGTGGTTTTGCCGTGGTAGCTGACGAGGTTCGGAGCCTGGCCTCGCGCACTCGCCAGGCCACTGACGAAATTTCCGGCATGATCAACAGCATCCAGCAGGAAACCGGCAACGCCATCAGCACCATGGAGAAGGGCAACCTGCTCATGCAGGAAGGCTTGTCGCGTAACGCCAACGTGGCCTCGGCCCTGGCGCGTATCGATGAGCAAAGCCGCTCGGCCGGCCAGCAATTCGCCGCGATCACTACGGCTACGCAGGAGCAAAGCAGCACCGCGACCCTGCTCAGCAGCAACCTGCAGAGTATTGCCATGGCCAACAGCGAACAGCGCGAAGTGGTTTCGAACCTGGCGATCACCGCCAAGGAACTGGAAAAACTGGCGCAGGACCTTCGCAAAGAAGTCGATCGGTTCCGCTGAAACCGTCCCCTCACGAGCAAGCCAACCCAATCCCGTTGCAAGGGAGCTTGCTCCCGCGGGCCTGCATAGCAGGCCCGTGGCTTTTCAGGCAGACCTTATCGTCGCGTCTTGCGACTGCTGCGCAGTCGAGCGGGAGCAAGCTCCCTCGCCACGGGTTCTAGGCTGCCTAGGAAAAAAATCACGGCGAGCAAGCTCGTTTCCCGCAAAAAATCTCCAATCTGTAGCCGTGTACTTTTTCAGGTAGTTGCTGTTTTTTGGCTTGCTGAAACGTTTCTTCAAGTCTATAAAAACCGCACAACTCCAACAAAAGGCCGTCTCCATGAATTCCCTAAGACTCTTCGTTGCCCTCGGCGCCTTGGGCGTAGCTTCCCATGCGATGGCGTGGGATTACGTACTGCTCGACTCCGATAAAGCCGCCCAACCCTGGCAAATCACCAGCCAACAACTGGGCGTGAAAACCGATAAGCCGTTTTCCGTGACGATGCGCACCCTCCACGGGGGGCGTCAGGAAGGCGTGAGCATTGTCGACATCGACAACGGCACTCTGAAGCTGTCAGTCGTCCCGACCCGTGGCATGAACGTGCTTCAAGCCTCGGTCGGCGATGTGCGTATGGGCTGGGATTCGCCGGTCAAAGAAGTGGTCAATCCAGCATTCATCGAACTCAACGGCCGAGGTGGCCTGGGCTGGCTCGAAGGCTTCAATGAGTTGGTGACCCGCTGCGGCTATGAGTGGGTCGGCCACCCCGGCATCGACAACGGTGAACTGCTGACCTTGCATGGGCGCGCCGCGAACATTCCGGCGAACAAAGTCACCTTGCACATCGATGAAAAGCCACCTTACGCCATCACCCTGCGAGGCGAGTTGAAGGAGCAGGCGTTCAAGAAGGTTGACTTCTCGGTCCAGACTGAATTGGTCACCGAGCCCGGCAGCGTGACCTTTTCCCTCAACGACACGCTGACCAACAATGGCGATTATCCAAAGGAATACCAGGCGCTCTATCACAGCAATTTCAGCACGCCATTCCTGGAGCAGGGGGCCCGCTTCGCCGCCCCGGTCAAACAGGTTTCGCCGTTCAACGACAAGGCCAAGGGCGACCTGAAGGATTGGACCACCTATCGAGCTCCCACCAAGGACTACGATGAAACCGTTTACAACGTCGTGCCTTACGCCGACGCCAAGGGCGATACGCTGACCGTCCTGCACAACAAGGCCGGTAGCCTCGGCGTTTCCGTGGGCTTCAATACCGGGACGCTTCCGGTGTTTTCCCTGTGGAAAAACACCGATACCCAAGGCCAGGGCTACGTGACCGGCTTGGAGCCAGGTACCAGTTTTTCCTATAACCGCCGCTACCAGCGTCCGCTGGGCCTGGTGCCCAGCATCGCACCGAAAGAGCGCAAGCAGTTCCAGATCCACTACAGTCTTCTGGCGGACAAGGGGGCCGTGGACAAAGCCCTCAAGCGCATTGATGACATCCAGGGCGATCGAAAGGTCGAGGTGCGAGACACACCGCTGGTGGACCTGAGCAAGCCGTGACCTGTTTCATGGCGTTGCGGGCCGGTATTGCAGGGCTTCGGCCAGGTGCTCGCGGCTGATCCGTTCCAACTGCTGAAGGTCGGCCAGCGTGCGGGCGACCTTCAGCAAGCGGTGGGCGGCTCGCAGCGACAGGGACAGTCGTTCGCAGGCGGTTTCCAGCCACGCCTCGTCGGTCGAGGACAGTTTGCAATGGCGGCGCAGCCCCGGTAGATCGAGGAATGCGTTGGCACAGCCTTGGCGGGTTTGCTGGCGTTCCCGGGCTTCGGCCACCCGCTCGGCCGCGGTGGCGGTGTCGTCACCCGGTTCGCCTTTGGGATTGAGCGCCGTGGCTTCCCGCGCCACGGTCAGGTGCAGGTCGATGCGGTCGAGCAAGGGGCCGGACAGCTTGTTGCGATAGCGCTGCACCATGTCCGGTGTGCACGAGCAGCGGCCGCTGGGCTCGCCAAGGTATCCACAGGGGCAGGGGTTCATGGCCGCTACCAACTGGAAGCGGGCCGGGAAGCGCACGCGATCGCGGGCGCGCGAAACCACGATATGCCCCGACTCCAAGGGCTCCCTCAGGACTTCCAATACCTTGCGATCAAACTCTGGAAGCTCGTCCAGGAACAGCACGCCGTGGTGGGCGAGGGTGATTTCCCCCGGTTGCGGCTTGGAGCCTCCACCCACCAGGGCAGGGCCGGACGCCGAATGGTGTGGCTGGCGGAACGGCCGTTGCGGCCAATGGCTCAAGGGCACACAACTGGCGACCGACTGTATAGCCGCGACTTCCAGGGCCTCGCTTTCGGCCAGCGGTGGCAGCAACCCCGGCAAACGACTCGCCAGCAGCGTCTTGCCCGTACCGGGTGGGCCACTGAACAACAGGTTGTGAGCTCCCGCTGCCGCGATCAGCAAGGCGCGCTTGGCTCCGGCTTGACCTTGTACTTCGCTGAGGTCGGGATAGGGTTTGCTGGCCGAGAGCAGCCCGTTGGACACAAAAGGCTCGACTGGGGCGTGGCCGTTGAAATGCGCCACTGCTTCGAGCAGATGGTCCACGGCGATCACCTTCAGCCCCGATGCCAGGCAAGCTTCCTCGGCGTTGGCCCGGGGTACCAACAGCATGCGTCCAGCCTTGCGTGCCGCCAGCGCCGCGGGGAGCACGCCGCGTACCGGTCTCACGGCGCCGGACAATGCCAGTTCGCCGAGGCACTCCACGTCGTCCAGCATCAAGGTCGGCACCTGCACGCTGGCCGACAGGATTCCCAAGGCAATCGCCAGGTCGAACCGGCCTCCGTCCTTGGGGAGATCCGCTGGCGCCAGGTTCAGGGTGATGCGCCGCGCCGGGAAATTGAGCCCTGAATTGATGATCGCGCTGCGCACCCGGTCCTTGCTCTCCTTCACCGCCGCCTCCGGCAGGCCGACCATCGTCAGTGACGGCAAGCCGTTGGCCAGATGAACCTCAACGGTAACGGCAGGGGCTTCGACCCCCACTTGGGCGCGGCTGTGGACGATGGCGAGCGACATGAAGCGTTCCTTGACTGATGGAGAGCCGCATCCTGCGGCTCTTGAAGACTAGTCCGGGGAAACTGAGAGGGCGGGGCAATTGAAGGGGCAAATTTTCGCAGGATGTTGCGCAAGTGGGGGCATGAATGAACAACCGCCATTCAGGCGGTTGTTTTTCAATTGCCGTTACAGGCGGCGAGCCCCTGCCGGCGCTTTGGATGATCTGGTGGGCCTGGGACAAATCACGCGCTTAACGCCGCGTCCCTGGCAAGAGGTGCTCACTCGTCCTTGGGGTCGAGTCGCGCCTCCAGCTCGGCCACCTTGGCTTCCAGGCTCTCCAGCCGTGCCCGGGTCCGGGCCAGCACGACCATCTGGCTGTCGAATTCTTCCCGGCTGACCAGGTCCAGCTTGCTGAACCCGCTTTGCAGCAGGGCCTTGAACTGGCTTTCGATTTCATTCTTGGGGAGTGGCGTGTCGCCGCTCAACAGGCGGGAGGCGTGGCCGCTCAGGGCGTCGAGGAGGTCTTTGGGCGCGAGCATGTCAGGTGTCCTGGAAACAATGGCGGGCAGTGTATCACGCAGTGTCTATAGTCAATTCGCGGCTCGGGTTGCACGCTTTTCGCGCACGGCCCCGGGCATCACCGCACCGTTGTTGTGCGTATCGCTGCGGTTCGTGGTTCGGCGCAGACCGGCGCAACGGGTAAAGGGTTGAAATCAGGGGGGTTGGGTACAGATGGCAAGCTTTCTGCTTAGTGGCTGGTGACCCATGCACTGATGCAGTCGCTGTGACGAATGCAGTGCAGCAGGCGGAGCGGGGAGTTTCGTCAGGAGTAGTCAGCTGGCACCGGTCGGGCAACTTGGGCCGACGACGCGTTACAAAGCCAGGCACTGCGCTTAGACTTGAGTCGGGTTTGTTTTCCTGGGGCAAGTCCACCAATTCGGGAGAGAGTTTCATGAAGCTAGTCACTGCCATCATCAAGCCGTTCAAGCTGGACGACGTACGCGAGTCGCTGTCCGAAATCGGCGTGCAGGGCATTACCGTTACTGAAGTCAAAGGCTTCGGTCGGCAGAAAGGCCATACCGAGCTGTATCGCGGCGCGGAATACGTGGTCGACTTCCTGCCCAAGGTGAAGATCGATGTCGCCATCGACGACAAGGATCTTGATCGGGTCATCGAGGCGATTACCAAGGCCGCCAACACCGGCAAGATTGGTGACGGAAAGATCTTCGTGGTCAATCTGGAACAGGCCATTCGCATCCGTACCGGCGAAACCGATACCGACGCTATCTAAGCCGTCAAACCCAACGCCCCAGGAGAAAACAATATGACTCTGCGTAAATTCGCAGGGCTAGGAGCCCTGTTGTCCTTCGTAATGCCTGGCCTGGCCATGGCGGAAGAAGCGGCAGCCCCAGTCCTCAACTCCGGCGACACTGCCTGGATGCTGACTGCCACGATTCTTGTCCTGTTCATGACCATCCCTGGCCTTGCGCTGTTCTACGGCGGCATGGTTCGGTCGAAAAACATTCTTTCGGTGATGATGCAGTGCTTCGCCATCACCGGTCTGATCAGCGTCCTGTGGGTCATCTACGGCTACAGCATCGCGTTCGACACCACTGGCATGGAACAGGGCGTCGTCAACTTCAATTCCTTCATCGGCGGCCTGGGCAAGGCATTCCTGGCGGGCGTCACCCCGGCCAGCCTGACCGGTCCGGCTGCATTGTTTCCGGAAGCGGTGTTCATCACTTTCCAGATGACCTTCGCCATCATCACCCCAGCGCTGATCGTCGGTGCCTTTGCCGAGCGGATGAAATTCTCCGCCATGCTGATCTTCATGGGCGTGTGGTTCACCTTGGTGTATGCGCCGATTGCGCACATGGTCTGGTCCGGCAACGGCGGCCTGATGTGGGATTGGGGCGTGCTGGACTTCGCTGGCGGCACCGTGGTGCATATCAACGCCGGTATCGCCGGTCTCGTAGCCTGTCTGGTATTGGGCAAGCGCAAAGGCTTCCCGACCACCCCAATGGCACCGCATAACCTGGGTTATACCCTGATGGGCGCGGCCATGCTGTGGGTAGGCTGGTTCGGCTTCAACGCCGGCTCCGCCGTCGCGGCCAACGGCACTGCCGGCATGGCGATGCTGGTCACCCAGATCGCCACGGCTGCCGCGGCACTGGGCTGGATGTTTGCCGAGTGGATCACCCACGGCAAGCCAAGCGCGCTGGGCATTGCCTCGGGCGTGGTGGCCGGCCTGGTTGCAATCACCCCGGCTGCCGGCACCGTGGGCCCGATGGGCGCGTTGGTCATCGGCCTGGCGGCGGGCGTGGTGTGCTTCTTCTGCGCCACCACCCTCAAGCGCAAGCTCGGCTATGACGACTCCCTGGATGCCTTCGGCGTACATGGCATCGGCGGTATCCTCGGGGCGATCCTGACCGGTGTATTCGCTGCACCGGCACTGGGTGGCTTCGGCACCGTGACCGATATCGGCGCACAAGTGTGGATTCAATTCAAAGGCGTGGGTTTCACCGTGATCTATACCGCGGTCGTGACCTTCATCATTCTCAAGGTACTGGACGCCGTCATGGGCCTGCGTGTCTCCGAGGAAGAAGAAGCCGTGGGCCTGGACTTGGCCCAGCACAACGAGCGTGGTTACAACCTGTAAGCAACGCGCAAAAAAAATGCCCGGTTCGCCGGGCATTTTTTTGTCTGGAATTTGTCATTGCTCACAAGGTTCGCCGGTTTTTTCCGACGCCTTTTGTTGTGTATACGACATGGGTTTTTCTACCGCCAAAGACTTACATCGAGGCAGGAATATTAGGCCCTTTGTTTTTTTCCAGAGCGCGCTAGAATGCGCGCCGAACGTGCGGAGATCTGTATGTGGCAACAGACGCTGATAACCCTGCGGGCGAGGCCCCGGGGCTTTCATCTGGTGACGGACGAGCTACTCGCCGGCCTGCCTGAACTCAAGGCATGCCGTGTCGGTCTGTTGCATCTGTGGCTGCAGCACACCTCGGCCTCGTTGACCATCAACGAGAACGCCGATCCGGCGGTACGTCGAGACTTCGAACGATTTTTCAATCGGCTGATCCCACAAGGAACCGCCGGCTATGAGCACAACGACGAAGGCCTGGACGACCTCCCGGCGCACTTCAAGGCCAGTGTGCTGGGATGTCAGCTCAGCCTTCCGGTGACGGCGGGACGGTTGGCGTTGGGTACCTGGCAAGGCGTTTATCTGGGCGAGCACCGAGATCATGGCGGTGCTCGTAAAGTCCTCGCCACCTTGCACGGTGAAGGGGCATGACCGCTGCTTGTCAGCGGATCTTGAATTTTTTCTGGCAGCCTTCGACAGATGGCGAAGCTGGGCTATAACTAATCTGCTTTTCGCAAGTCATGAGGTAGAACATGAGCGACGATGATCTGGAAAACGACGACCTCGAAGTAGGTGACGAAGACGAGACCGAAGAAGGCCTGGAAGCGGCGGCTGAAGATGTTGCCGACGACGAAGGTGCCGATGTTCCGGTCCCCACTGCCAAAGGCAAGGCCAAGGCAGCGGTATCAGTCGACGAGTTACCGAGCGTAGAGGCCAAGAACAAGGAGCGTGACGCGCTTGCCAAGGCCATGGAGGAATTCCTGGCCAGGGGCGGAAAGGTGCAGGAAGTGGAGGCCAACGTGGTCGCCGATCCGCCCAAGAAGCCCGACAACAAGTATGGCAGTCGCCCTATCTGAGCCTCTGTTTCTTGCTTGCTGAAAAAGCCCGCCGTCGCTGCGGGCTTTTTCATGGGCGGGATAAACTCCACGGACAGGCTCGGCCCTGTGGGAGCAAGCTCGCTCCCACAAGGTTCAGGGTTGGCTATGCCACGCCGCCAATAACCCTGGCAGTTCGGTCAGGCTGCGAATCTCCGCATCCGGTGCGTGATCGGCATCCCAGGCCTTGCCCATCGGGTTGAACCACACCGCACGCAGACCGGCCTGCTGGGCGCCGGCGATGTCGTCGCCCGGGTGATCGCCTACATGCACGGCGGTCTGTGCCGTGGCACCGCCGCGCTGCAAGGCTTCCTCGAACAGTCTTGCGTCAGGCTTGGCGATGCCAATGTCCTCGGCGCACAGGGCAAACTTGAAATAATCCGCCAGCCCCAGGCGTCGCACGTCGGCGTTGCCGTTGGTGACGACGCCAAGTGCGAAATGATTGGCGAGGATTTCCAGGGTCGGCTGTACGTCTGGAAAGATCTCCAGTTGATGGCGGGCATGCAGGAATGCTTCGAATCCTTGGTCCGCCAACTCAGAGGCTCGCCACTGGTCGTAGCCGGCATCTTGCAGCGCCCGGAACAGCACGCGCCTGCGCAACGCACTGATGCGGTGCTTGAGGTTCGGTTCTTCGCTGAGCACTTGGGCGCGGATCGCCCACAAGCGCTCCACGGGAAAATCGCCTAGGTCGGGTGCGTTGTCGGTCAGCCATTGACGTAGTACGGCTTCGGCGCTGGCGATCACCGGCGCGGTGTCCCACAGCGTGTCGTCCAGGTCGAAGGTGATGAGCTCGATGGTCATGATTCGTCGCCCTTGATGCGTTTGGCCCTGGGGTGGGCACTGTCATAGACCGTCGCCAGGTGCTGGAAATCCAGGTGGGTATAGATCTGGGTCGTCTTGATGTCCGAGTGGCCAAGCAGTTCCTGGACGGCACGCAGGTCCTGGGAAGATTCCAGCAGATGACTGGCGAACGAATGCCGGAGCATATGCGGGTGCAGGTTCTGACCGAGCTCCCGTTCGCCGGCGGCCTTGACCCGCAGCTGGATGGTACGTGGGCCCAGGCGTCGGCCTTGCAGGCTGACGAAGACCGCGTCATCGACGGGGTTGGTCAGCGCTCGTAGTGGCAACCAAAGCTCCAGGGCTTCGCGGGCCTTGCGGCCGATAGGCAGCAAGCGGGTCTTGCTGCCTTTACCGAGTACCTGAACCAGGCCGTCGGCCAAGTCCAATTGGTCCAGGTTCAGCCCCGTCAGCTCGGAAAGCCGCAGGCCTGAGGAGTAGAAGAGTTCGAGGATCGCCTGGTCCCGTCGCGCCATGAAATCATCCTCGACGGCGCCATCGAGCAATTGCAAGGCACGGTCGGTGTCGAGGGTCTTCGGCAACCGGCGTTCGCCCTTGGGGGGTGCCAGGCCTGTGGCTGGATCGTGATCGCACAGGCCCTCGCGATTGAGGTATTGATACAGGCCGCGCACCGCCGACAACAGTCGCGCCAGGCTGCGGGAGGATTGCCCTTGCTGATGCAGGCGAGCAACGAGGCTGCGCAGGCGCTGGATATCGAGGGCCGACCAGTTGTCGATGTTTTGCTTCTGGCACCAGCCCCGCACCTTTTCGAGGTCACGACGGTAGGCCGACAGGGTGTGAGGGGACACCTGGCGCTCACTGCGCAGGTGTTCGCAGTAGGCGTCCAGTTGCCGCTCCATCATCAGCGTACCGAACGCAGCGAACCGGCAACCCGTGGCAGCACACGGCCGGTTACTTCGGCGATATAGCTCAGGAACAGCGTACCCACCGAGCTCTTGTAGTGCTGCGGATCGCGACTGGCGATGGCCAGCACGCCATGCACGCCTTGGTGGGCGATGGCGACAACGGCGGTGGAGCCGATCTGCTTGCGCTGTTCTTCGCCAAACAGGAAATCCAGCTCATGTTCGCGCAGGCTGCCACTGACGCTTTTGTTTTCGGTAAGCAGCCCGCCAATGGCCGTCTGCGCGTCGGCGTGGGTGACCCAGCGGCCCACCGGCATCGCGTTGTCGCCAAACAAGATCAGGCTGACAAAGGGCACCTGGAAATCCTGGCGCAGGCTGTCTTCGACGCTCATTACCAGGTCTTCAAGAGTACTGGCGTCCATCAGCGCGAGGATCAGCCGACGGGTCTTGTCGAAGAGCCGGTCGTTGTCCCGGGCGACGTCCATCAGGTGCGAGAGGCGATGGCGCATTTCGATGTTGCGTTCACGCAGGATCTTCATCTGGTGCTCGACCAGCGACACGGTATCGCCGCGCCGGTGGGGGATCCGCATCGTTGCAAGCAGGTCTTCATGCTCGACGAAGAAGTCCGGATGCGCCTCCAGGTAGGCGGCCACGGCCGCGGCGTCTGAGGGGCTCGAGGATTCGTCGGGCTGCGGGGCTGGAACCTTTGGCTTGTCGGTCATGGGTTTGGCTCACTCAAAGACGAACTTGTCCTTCGTATACGCGTACGGCCGGGCCGGTCATCATCACCGGTTGGCCTGGGCCTGCCCATTCGATGGACAGGCGCCCGCCTGGCAGGTCGATCAGCAGCGGCGAATCCATCCACCCCTGGCTGATCGCGGCGACGGCGGCGGCGCAGGCGCCCGTGCCGCATGCCTGGGTTTCCCCGGCGCCACGTTCCCATACACGCAGTTGGGCGCGGTGGCGATCGATGACTTGCAAAAAGCCGACGTTGACGCGCGCCGGGAAGCGCGGATGGTTTTCGATCTTTGGTCCCAGGTCGTGTACGGCAGCGCTGTTGATGTCGTCCACGCGCAGTACGGCATGGGGGTTGCCCATGGAGATCGCCGCCAGTTCCACCGCGGTGCCGTCGACGTCCACGGTATAGCTCAGGGCTTGGGCTGGCGCTTGGAATGGGATATCCGCCGGCACCAGGCGCGGGGCGCCCATGTTGACGCCGATCTGGCCGTCACTGCGCACATCCAGTTCGATGATGCCGCTTTTGGTCTCGACGCGAATCTGCCGCTTGGCGGTCAGGCGCTTGTCCAGCACGAAACGGGCGAAACAGCGCGCGCCGTTGCCGCACTGCTCCACTTCTGAACCGTCGGCATTGAAGATCCGGTAGCGGAAATCCACGTCCGGGTTGTTTGGTGCCTCGACGATCAGCAATTGGTCGAAACCGATGCCGGTGTGCCGGTCGCCCCATTGTTTGGCGTGCTTGGGCAGGATATGCGCGTGCTGGCTGACCAGGTCGAGGACCATGAAGTCATTGCCCAGGCCGTGCATCTTGGTAAAACGCAGCAGCATGGTTTTACTCCGGCAGCAGGCTTTCGCCGGCAAACAGTTCGGCTACCGTCTCGCGGCGGCGTACTTCGAATGCCTGATCACCGTCCACCAGCACCTCGGCGCAGCGGCCGCGGGTGTTGTAGTTGGAACTCATGACAAACCCGTAGGCACCCGCCGAATGAACGGCCAGCAGATCGCCTTCTTCCAGCGCCAACTCCCGGCCCTTGGCAAGGAAGTCGCCGGTTTCGCAGATCGGCCCGACGATGTCGTAGGGGCGGGCCGCGGTATCGCGAGGGCGCACGGCTGTGACGTCCATCCAGGCCTGGTACAGCGCCGGGCGGATCAGGTCATTCATCGCCGCGTCGACGATGGCGAAATCCTTGTGCTCGGTGTGCTTGAGGTACTCGACCTGGGTCACCAGCACGCCGGCGTTGGCGACGATGTAGCGGCCGGGCTCGAACATGAGCGCCAGGTCACGGCCTTCGAGGCGCTCGCGCACGGTCTTGATGTAGTCGGCCACCAGCGGTGGCTCTTCATCGCGATAGCGCACGCCGACACCGCCGCCCAGGTCGATGTGACGCAGGTAGATGCCGCAATCGCCGAGGCGATCGACAAGCGCCAGCAGGCGGTCGAGGGCGTCAATGAACGGTTCCAGGGTGGTCAGTTGCGAGCCGATGTGGCAATCGACGCCCAGCACTTCCAGGTTCGGCAGTTGGGCGGCGCGTACGTACACGTCCTCGGCGTCGGCAATGGCGATGCCGAACTTGTTTTCCTTAAGGCCCGTGGAAATGTACGGGTGGGTGCCGGCGTCGACGTCCGGGTTCACGCGCAGGGAAACCGGCGCACGAACACCCAGTTCGGCGGCGACGACTTGCAGGCGCTCCAGTTCGTCAGTGGATTCGATGTTGAAGCAGTGCACGCCGACTTCCAGGGCGCGACGCATGTCTTCGCGGGTCTTGCCGACGCCGGAGAACACGATTTTGTCGGCGCTACCGCCCGCGGCCAGCACGCGCTCCAGCTCGCCACCGGACACGATGTCGAAGCCTGCGCCCAGGCGCGCCAGGACGTTGAGCACGCCCAGGTTCGAGTTCGCTTTTACAGCGAAGCACACCAGGTGCGGCATGCCTTCGAGGGCATCGGCGAACGTCCGGTACTGGGCTTCGATGTGGGCCCGGGAATAGACGTAGGTCGGCGTGCCGAAACGTTCGGCGATCGCGGACAGGGCAACCCCTTCCGCGAACAGCTCCCCGCCACGGTAGTTAAAAGCGTCCATGGCGGTCCCTTAGTAAGTGGTCTGGGTGTCGTGCGAGTGGGACTTGGATTGCGACGACTTGGCCTGCTCTTCAGGGGACTTGCTGTCATCAGGCAGGTACAGCGGACCTTTTTGACCACAGGCTGTCACAAGGCAGGCAACCGCGACGAGCGCAGCAAGGGAAGAGATCAGGCGCTTCATGGCGAAATCCTTGAAAATGCGTTAATTGCGCCGGAGTATACCGGCCACCCGACAGCTTGCCTATGCAACGGGGCGCCCGTCCGGCGGGCCTTGGGCTCCAGGGGCGTTCATTCGACGGACAATGTTCAGCACCTACGGGCCCTTGGTCGTTATCCTTTGCATTCAGCCGGGCGCGTCCGTATCTTGCGGCGCTTGAGCATGATCAGACATTTTGAGGTTGTCGCAATGAGTTTGACTGAAGCCCGTTTCCACGATCTGGTCGATGAAACCCAGGAAAAGCTGGAGGATATCTTCGACGAGAGCGACCTGGACATCGACCTGGAAATCTCCGCCGGCGTACTGACCGTCAAGTTCGAAAATGGCACCCAGCTGATTTTCAGCCGCCAGGAGCCGTTGCGGCAGTTGTGGCTGGCGGCGGTGTCCGGTGGTTTCCACTTCGACTACGACGAGGAAAGCGAGCGCTGGATGTGTGACAAGAGCGAAGAGCAACTGGGCGAGATGCTCGAGCGCATCGTCAAGCAGCAGGCTGGCGTCGAATTCGATTTCGAAGGTTTGTGATTCCGTGAGCCAGACCGTCCCGGCGCGGCCGCCCAAGCCGCTCTACAGCAATGTCAGCCCGGCCGTGCCGTCGCCGTGCACCAGTGTGTGCAAGCTCGATGAACGCAAGGTCTGCCTGGGGTGTTTCCGGCATGTGGAGGATATACGCGAATGGCGCTCGGCTGATGATGAGCGTCGGCGGTTGATTTGCGCCGAGGCGCTCAAGCGCAAGTCGCTGGTTTAATCGCTGGATTGGCGAGAGCGCTTTTGTGGCGAGAGCCCTTGGGTTGTATATTTTTTGAGCTGTGGTAGTGTCCAGCAACGCCTCAACTCATCGAGGCGCGTGAAAACCCCGTCTTTATGTGGCGGGGTTTTGCTTTTTCGTGCAGAAGAAAGGAGTCTGCCTGAATCATGACCGCACCTTCCATCACCCTTACTCGCTTGGACGTGCAGCGTCTGGAGCGTTTGATCGACAGCCTGGATGAAACGCTTCCCGGCGTGATCGCCTTGCAAACCGAACTGGATCGCGCCGAGAACCTGGTGGGTCACGATGAAGTGCCTGCCGATGTCGTAACCATGAACTCGCGGGTGCACTGTCGCGAGGAAAGCAGCGGCAAGGATTATCACCTGACGCTGGTCTACCCCAAGGATGCCAACGCCGACGAGGGCAAGATTTCGATCCTGGCGCCGGTGGGCAGCGCCTTGCTGGGCTTGAAAGTCGGCCAGCACATCGACTGGCCGGCGCCGGGCGGCAAGACCTTGAAGCTGACATTGCTGGAGGTCGAGTCGCAGCCGGTCAACGGTGGCGACTGCGCATTCTGAAGCCCGCCTCAGACCTGGTTCAGCGCCTCGTTCAGTGCCCGTTCCAGGTCGGCTTTGTAGCGCAGGAACAGGATACTTGGGCTGGCGCCGTCACCCACCAGGCCCGAGAGGTCCAGGTCGGTGATGTAGCAACGATAGCGTTCGGCGTCGCGGCGCTGCCCGACAATTTCCCTGGCGACCACATGAAACAATTGGTCGCCATGCTCCAGTTCCGAAAATTCCCGCTGATCGCAATACAGGGTGACGTGCACTTGTCCGTGCGCCGCTTTGCCGATGATTGCTTGTACGTCATAGAACGGTTTGTTGACCGGCGTCTGCGGCGCCTGTCGTGATTCGACCCTCCGGGCCCGCCCGTTCCCTGAAGGCAGGAGCTGGTAATAGAGCATTTCCAGCGTGACCGGCTGGGCAGCGTCCATCGGTAGCAAGGCATCGCGGCGGTACAGCACCGATTGCAGGAACCGCTGCAGCGGTACCAGCAGGCTCTGTTCGTCGTGATAAGGCAAGCGCTGCTGCCACAAGGCGTTGAGCTCATCGAGCACGTACAGCTCGGCTTCGTCCTCATAGACCCGGTAGAACACCTGGATGCACTCGGGTTGGCCCATGGGCAGGATCAGCGCCACATCGTGATCTTCCAGCGCCATTGAATCCAGGTGCAGCGGGCTATAGGCCGTCAGCTCTTCCCCCAGATAATCCATCAATGCCGACAGGCTGCCCAGCGCCACGTGGCTGACCTGGCCCGGCACCAATTCCAATACGTGGTAGTGCTGCTGGACTTGCAGCAGATAACGGTAATTGAGCTTGCTCAATAGCAGGGTCTGGGTGGTCTCGATGACTTCTTCGACCCGGCGTGCGATGAATTGCGCGCGGTTGTGACAGAAGCACCGGACCTGCAAGCGCGGCTGGCGTTGTATCGCAGCCAAGGCGTTGAGGTAGTCGCGCAAGCAATCGAGCAGGGCATGCTCGCCGTCGAAGCGGTTGACCAGCACTTCATTCCAGCTATTGAGCGTGACCTGGTCGAGGGTCAGCACCAGGTTTTCCCGGACCCCGGCGTAGCTCAGGGAATCGGTGCGCTCGGTGGTCATCAGGATGTTCAGGTCGCGGTGATGCTTGAGTGGGTCGACGCCCACGTTTACCAGAATCAACACTTCACTGGGCACGCTGGCGTGGAGCAACTGTTCTTCGTCGACCGTGGCCAGGGGCAAAGCGATGGCCTGCTGCAAACTGCCCAGCAGGTTGAACAGTTCAAACTCGCTCAGGTCGCTTTCGCCGGGGTGCAGCGCCAGACGCGTGCTGCTGTCGATCACACCGTTGCGATGACACCAGGTGAGTAATTCGAGCAGCTCGCGGCTGCGTTTGATGGGGGCGAAATTTTCCCATTCCAGCGCGTTCAGGCTGCCGTTGTACAAACCCCATTGGTTTTGCCCGGGCTCTTTCTTGTTCGGCGACTGGACCAGGGTCAGGGTGTCTTCCGCCAGGTCCGGGGCAATCCCGGGATTGATGAACTCGACCTTGTCGGCCTTGCGCTCGAAGGCCGCGTACAGCCGGCGACCGAGAACATTGAGGTCGCGCTTGTTGATCAGGCTGACGGTTTTCTCGGTGCGGGCGAACTGGGTCAGGAAGCGATAGCTGTAGGTCAGCTCGTTGACCAGGGCCCGCCGCTCGTTGCTGACTTGGCGCACCTTCCACTGGCTGCGGCTGTCCAGCAGCGCCAGTTGACGTTGGTCCCAGCCCCAATCCCGGGCCAGGCGCTCCAGCAGGTTGCGCTGCCAGCCGCTGCTGCGAGCATGGCCGGTGAGCTTGCGATTGACCTTCAGGTACAGGGCGCGCCGGATCAGTTCCAGACGTTCCGGCTCGCCGCGGGCGATCAGGTATTCCTCGAGGCGGCGATAAACGACCATGTACGGATCCAGCTCATCCAGATCCAGATGATTGGCGAACACCGCCTGCTTGAAACGCAGGCTCAGGCAGCGGACATCCGGATGTTCGCTGGCGTAGACCTCGGTCAGCAATAGTTTGAGCACCGACTTGTAGGGCGATTCGATTCCCTTGAATAACTGCCAGAGCCCGGCGCCGATAAATTCTCCCGGCGGGATGTAGGCCAGGTGACCCAAGTCCAGAGTCTCGTCCGCACGAATGAAGCGTTTGGAGATCAGCGTATGGGTGTACTGCTGGTAGTTTTCTTCTTCGTAGACCGGCACCAGCCACCAGATTGGCGTGCGCCCGGCCAGCCAGATCGCGGTGCGATAGAACTCATCCAGCAGCAGATAATGCTGGGTGGTTCCACAGTCGTCGGAGCTGAGCTGATTGTCCCGTTCGCCGCGGACGAATCGCTGCGGGTCGATGAGGAAGAAGTGCGCTTCGGCGCCCTGGGTGGCCGCCCAGGTTTCCAGCAACTGGCATTTCTTTCGCAGTTCGGCCAGTTCGTCGTCGCTCAGGTCCGGGCCATGGCACACCCAAACGTCCATGTCGCTCTGATCGGCCTGGGCCAAGGTGCCGAGACTGCCCATCAGGAACAGGCCGAGGATGGGCCGCGGTGGGTTGCTGCCGTGGCGAGGTTTGTACGAGAACGAGCGAGTCAGCCGCTGGGCCTCGGCGAGGACGTCGGTGTCGGGTTCGTAATTGGACAGCCCGGCCGGTGTGCTGCCCGAGACATAACCGGGCAATAAGGGATGGTTGACATGAAAAAACAGCGGAAGCAGCGTCAACACGCCCTGCTGGCGGGTCGACAGCCCTTCGAGGGCGCGCTCCATTCGGCCGCTGTTGAGCTTGAGGAAACGCGCGCGCAGCTGGCTCAGGACCTTGCGGTCGATTCCCTCGTCCAGATCGGGGCGTATTTCATGGTTGCGGGTCATGTCAGCTCAAACCGGATCGCGGCGTCGAACGTGGGGAAAAAAACAGGTGATGGCAGGATAGCGCCCGGTTCCTGGAATTCTTGAGCTGGAAAACGCGGTCGAGCCAAGTATTTTTACGGAGGCGCCACGCGCCTGCGGAAATCCCGAGCAGAGGGATTTCCGTGGGCGAGGCGGAAAATCAGGCGGTTTCTTGGACGCTAAGAATCGTCAGGACCGTTTGCACATTCTGTGCGGCATCACGGCCCAGGCTGGTCAGGTAACCGCCATCGGGTTGGGTGATGAGTTCTTTGTCAAACAGGCGTTGGGCAGCGGCGATGGCTTTGGGGGCAGCGGTCTGATGAATTTTCAGGCCTTCCTGGGAACTGTCCAGGTTGAAGAGTGCAAGGATTTCCAGTTCGGCAACCAGCTCAGGGGTAAGCGACATAAGGACTCCAGACTTTCTAGGAATTTGGACGACAGCGTCACTAAGGTGAGCGCACTTGGGCGAGCTGTCCAGTGTCAGAGTCATGGTTTTTTGTCCGGGAACTTTTTCATGGCGAGGGAGCCAGCTACCTCGCCACAAGAACAGCTTAGTTTTTTTCCGGCGGCAACTCGGGCAGGGCGCGCAATGCAGCTTCGTACCACTCGGTATTGAACGGACGGTCTTCTTCGAGGATCGCGTCGATTTCCACCGCCAGTACGTGGGCCATCAGGTTGAGAATTTCTTCACGCTCATAACCCACCAGGGTCAGCTTGTTGAACGTGGCCTTGGCCGCTGGTGGATTGTCGCTTTCGATCTGATTCTCGATGGCCTGGATCAGCGTATTCTCGACGAACTCTTCTTCGTCAATGTCGTTGCCGTTGTCGATGGGCTCGCTCATGGCAGCCTCCTTTAGGAAAAGGCGCCAGTTTACCTGTATTCAGCGGCGTGATGCGCCTGGCGCGAAACACGCCGGCGGTCTATAACCCAAGGCTGCCAACCCCGCACGGCCTGGAGGCTATGGAATGCTCAAGCTTTATGGTTTTTCTGTCAGCAATTATTACAACATGGTCAAGCTGGCTCTCCTGGAGAAGGGAGTGCCCTTCGAAGAAGTCCAGTTCTTTGGCGCCCAGACTCCGGAAGCGCTGGCCATCAGCCCGCGCGGCAAGGTTCCGGTGCTGAAGACCGAGCATGGTTTCATCAACGAGACCAGCGTGATCCTCGAGTACATCGAGCAAACCCAGCCAGGCAAGGCCTTGCTGCCAACGGACCCGTTCGGGCGCGCCCAGGTATTGGCCTTGTGCCGGGAAATCGAGCTGTACATCGAGCTGCCGGGGCGCGCCTGTTATCCGGAAGCGTTTTTCGGCATGTCGGTGCCCGATGCGATCAAGGAAAAGGCCAGAGGTGAATTGCTGTTGGGGTTCGCTTCGCTCAGCCGGCACGGCAAGTTTTCGCCTTATGTGGCGGGAGAGACGTTCAGCATCGCGGACCTGTATTTCTACTACAGCCTTTCGTTGGTTTTGCAGGTGGGCAGGAAAGTCTTCGACATCGATCTGTTGGCGGACATGCCGGCAGCCAGGAACTTGATGGAGTTGTTGGAGCAGAATCCGCACGTGCGGCGGATCGCGGCGGATCGGGATGCTGAGATGCCCGCGTTTTTGGCGAAGATCGCTGCCAGGAAGTGAAGTTCTAGCGCCTTGCAGGTCGCCATCGCGAACAGGCTCGCTTCCACGGTTAGATCTTCAGTGAACACATATTGTGTGAGCCTGCGCAGATCAAATGTGGGAGCGAGCCTGCTCGCGATGCTTTTGGCTTTTTAGCGGCTGGCAATCAGCGCCTGGCCACGCATCACGGCGGCCTTGACCTGCGCCGGTGCGGTGCCGCCAATGTGATCACGTGCATTGACCGAACCTTCCAAGGTCAGCACGGCGAACACGTCTTGCTCGATCTGGTCGCTGAACTGGCGCAGTTCGTCCAGGCTCATCTCTGCCAGGTCCTTGCCGCTGTCTACGCCATACTTCACGGCATGGCCGACGATTTCATGGCAGTCCCGGAACGGCAGGCCACGGCGCACCAGGTAATCGGCCAGGTCGGTGGCGGTGGAGAAGCCGCGCAGGGCCGCTTCGCGCATGACCGCATGCTTGGGCTTGATGGCTGGGATCATGTCGGCGAACGCCCGCAGCGAATCACGCAGGGTATCGGCAGCGTCGAACAGCGGCTCCTTGTCTTCCTGGTTGTCCTTGTTGTAGGCCAGCGGTTGGCCTTTCATCAGGGTCAGCAGGCCCATCAATGCGCCGAACACCCGGCCGCTCTTGCCGCGTACCAGTTCCGGTACGTCGGGGTTTTTCTTTTGCGGCATGATCGAGCTGCCGGTGCAGAAACGGTCGGGCAAATCGATGAACTGGAATTGCGCGCTGGTCCAGAGCACCAGCTCTTCGGAGAAGCGCGACAAGTGCATCATGGCAATGCTCGCGGCGGCGCAGAATTCGATGGCGAAATCGCGGTCCGAGACATTATCCAGCGAATTGCCACCGACGGTGTCGAAGCCCAGCAACTGGGCGGCGTATTCACGGTCGATCGGGTAGGTGGTGCCGGCCAGCGCGGCGCTGCCCAGGGGCATGCGGTTGGTGCGCTTGCGGCAATCCACCAGGCGATCGTAGTCACGGCTGAGCATTTCGAACCAGGCCAGCATGTGATGCCCAAACGTTACAGGTTGGGCGGTCTGCAGGTGCGTGAAGCCCGGCATGATGCTCTCGGCCTCGCGCTCGGCTTGTTCCAGCAGACCTTTTTGCAAGCGGGTGATTTCGGCCAGGATCAGGTCGATCTCATCGCGCAGCCACAAGCGGATATCGGTGGCGACCTGGTCGTTGCGGCTGCGGCCGGTGTGCAGTTTCTTGCCGGTCACGCCAATGCGATCGGTCAGGCGCGCTTCGATGTTCATGTGCACGTCTTCGAGGTCAACGCGCCAGTCGAATTGGCCGGCCTCGATCTCGCCCTGGATGGTCTTCAGGCCATCGATGATGCTGTCGCGCTCGGCATCGGTCAGCACGCCGACCTTGGCCAGCATGGTGGCGTGGGCAATCGAGCCCATGATGTCGTGGCGATACAGGCGCTGGTCGAAGTTGACGGAGGCGGTGAAGCGGGCGACGAAAGCGTCGACGGGTTCACTGAAGCGGCCGCCCCAGGACTGATTGGTCTTGTCAGTGCTCATGAATTCGCTCGTGATCGGCTGGAAAAAGATAACGGTTAACGCTGGCCCGGATGATAACAGGGTTGCCGGGGCTGGCGCTGGCACTGCTCGGCAGGTTTTTTACCGTGCGGGTCAACCATTGCACGGGTTTTTTGCACAAGGATATTTTTCGATTGAGCAATATCGTCGTGGCAACCGTCTACAGTGGACGGTAGGTCTTTGCTTTTTCATCCTGGACGCATCGGACGCACCATTAAAGGGGGGTGCTCATATTGGTCAGATCGAGTCTTAACAAACCCTGTGGCGACGCTGTGCGACAACAGGCCTCGAGCATCGGTGGGCAAGCGCTGGTAAAGATCGACAACCGCCTCGCGGCACTTTTTGGCCCTCGGACGAGTCTTAGCGTGGATCGCGGTGACGGATGTCACTTCCCCTGTCTACGCTATCCTTGTGCGAGACTCACGCAGGAATCCAGCGCTATATGAATGTCCTGATCGTTGACGACGAACCACTGGCCCGCGAGGACCTGAGCCGATTGCTCCGTGAACTCGAGGGTTACAGTGTCCTGGAGCCGAGCGCCACCAATGGCGAAGAGGCATTGGCCCTAATCGACAGCCACAAGCCGGATATCGTGCTGCTCGACATTCGCATGCCGGGTCTCGACGGCTTGCAGGTCGCGGCGAAGCTCTGCGAGCGCGAGTCACCTCCGGCGGTGGTGTTTTGCACCACGCGTGACGAGTTTCCTCCCGAGGTATTGCAGACCGGTGCCGTGGGCTATCTGCTCAAGCCAGTGTCCATCCAGGCGCTGGAGGAGGCGTTGCGCAAGGCCGAGCGGCCGAACCGCACGCAGTTGGCGGCGCTCACCCGCCCGGCCGCCGAAAGCGGCAGCGGCCCACGCAGCCACATCAGCGCGCGGACCCGCAAGGGCATCGAATTGATCCCCTTGAACCAAGTGGTTTATTTCATCGCCGACCACAAGTACGTGACCTTGCGTCACGAAAGCGGTGAAGTGTTGCTGGACGAGCCGCTCAAGGCTCTCGAGGATGAGTTCGGCGAGCGGTTCGTGCGTATCCACCGCAACGCCCTGGTGGCCCGCGAACGTATCGAGCGCTTGCAGCGTACGCCGCTGGGGCATTTCCAGCTGTACCTGAAGGGATTGAATGGCGACGCGCTGATCGTCAGTCGGCGGCATGTCGCCGGCGTGCGCAAGATGATGCAGCAGCTCTAGCGCGACGTCCTCGAGCGTTCCGTTTCCAGGATTGGCGGCCAGGGAGGCCGCGACGTCGTGATTCAAGTCAAAGCGGTTTTGGCTGAGCTGTTATTATCTGCCGTATCTTTTAAGTACGGATTGATCCATGTCCCCTCGCGAGATCCGCATCGCCACCCGTAAAAGCGCCTTGGCCCTCTGGCAGGCCGAATACGTCAAAGCCCGCCTCGAAACGGCCCATCCGGGGCTGGTCGTGACGCTGGTGCCCATGGTCAGTCGCGGCGACAAGCTGCTGGACTCGCCACTCTCGAAAATCGGTGGCAAGGGCTTGTTCGTCAAGGAACTGGAAACAGCCTTGCTGGACAATGAAGCCGATATCGCCGTGCATTCAATGAAAGACGTGCCCATGGACTTCCCCGAAGGCCTGGGCCTTTTTTGCATCTGCGAACGGGAAGATCCGCGCGACGCATTTGTCTCAAACGACTTTTCCAGCCTTGACGCGCTGCCCGCCGCGAGTGTGGTGGGCACATCGAGCCTGCGCCGCCAGGCACAGCTGCTGGCCCGTCGCCCTGATCTGCAGATCCGCTTCCTGCGGGGCAACGTCAACACGCGCCTGGCCAAGCTCGACGCCGGCGAGTACGACGCGATCATCCTCGCCGCAGCGGGCCTGATCCGTCTGGGTTTCGAAGAACGCATCACCTCGGCCATCAGCGTCGATGACAGCCTGCCGGCCGGTGGGCAGGGGGCGGTGGGCATTGAATGCCGCAGCGCCGACAGCGAGATTCACGCTCTGCTGGCGCCGCTGCACCATGAAGACACGGCTATCCGAGTCTTCGCCGAGCGGGCACTCAACAAGCATTTGAACGGCGGCTGCCAGGTGCCAATCGCCTGCTACGCCGTCCTTGAGGGTGAGCAGGTCTGGTTGCGGGGCCTGGTGGGCGATCCGAGTGGCGGCCAACTGCTCGCCGCCGAGGCCCGGGCGCCGCGTCGCGATGCCGAGGCGTTGGGCGTGCGCGTCGCCGAGGACCTGTTGAGCCAAGGCGCCGACGATATTCTCAAGAAAGTCTACGGCGAGGCCGGCGACGCGTGACGGGATGGCGGCTGCTACTGACCCGGCCGGCGGACGAGTCGTCTGCGTTGGCGGCCGTTCTGGCGCAGGCGGGCATCCATAGCAGCGCCATGCCGCTGCTGGATATCACGCCGGTCCCCCTGTCCGAGTCCGAGCGAGACAAGTTCCAGGCTCTGGATCGGTACAGCGCGGTGATCGTCGTCAGCAAGCCTGCGGCACGCTTGGCCGTGGAGTTGCTGCGTCAATACTGGCCGCGCCTTCCAGAGCAACCCTGGTTCAGCGTAGGCGCCGCGACCGGGCAAATTCTGGCCGATGCCGGCCTCCGCGTTTTTTACCCCGAAAACGGTGACGACAGCGAAGCCCTGCTTGAGCTGGCAGCGTTGCGCCAGGCTATCGACCGGCCTGACGCACGTGTCTTGATCGTGCGTGGCGAGGGTGGGCGCGGTTTGCTGGCAGAGCGTTTGCGAGAGCAAGGTGCTAGTGTCGACTACCTGGAGTTGTACCGTCGCGGCTTGCCGCACTACGGCGAAGGCGAGTTGCCAGCGAAGGTCGAGGCGGAACGCTTGAACGCGCTGGTGGTCAGCAGTGGGCAGAGCTTCGAGCATCTGCACCGGCTGGCCGGTGACGCGTGGCCCGCCCTGGCGCGGCTACCCTTGTTTGTTCCAAGCCCCAGGGTCGCCGAGATGGCGCGTGCCGCCGGGGCCAGGACAGTTGTGGATTGTCGTGGCGCCAGTGCCGCGGCTTTGCTGGCGGCTTTACGGGAACAATCCGTGCCGTTTTCTAATGCAAAGGATGGATACGTGAGCGAAACAGCCTTGCCAAAAGATCAAGATCAGCCAGCGGTCGAAGCTCCGATTGACCCGTCGGTGCCGGTGGCGCCGCGTCGCGGTAACGGGCTTGCGATTGTCGCGTTATTGTTGGGCGCTGCCGGCGTGGCCGTGGGCGGATGGGGTATCTGGCAAGTGCGTCACCTGCAAGCCAATACCCAGCAGCAAGCCGCTCAGGTCCAGGCACTCAACGACCAGGCCCAGAACCTCAAGCTCAACGAGCAGCGGCTGAGCGAACGCCTGGAGCAGTTGCCTGCGGCTCAAGAGCTGGAAGAGCGGCGACGTCAGGTCGCCCAGTTGCAAGGCGACCAGCAGCGCCTGAACCAGCGCCTGGAAACCGTGCTTGGTTCCAGCCGCAAGGACTGGCGCCTGGCCGAAGCCGAGCACCTGTTGCGCCTGGCCAGCCTGCGACTTTCCGCCCTGCAAGACATCAACAGTGCCCAGGCCCTTGTGCAGGGTGCCGATGAAATCCTTCGCGAGCAAAACGATCCTGGGTCCTTCGCTGCCCGCGAACAGCTGGCCAAGACCCTCGCTGCGTTGCGCAGCACAGAGCAGCCGGATCGCACCGGCCTGTTCCTCCAGTTGGGCGCCCTGCGTGACCAGGTCTTGCAGTTGTCGGAAATCGCTCCCGAATACAAGGACCGCGGTGAATCGCTACTGGGGCTGACCGCCGATGGCGACGGCGCCAGCCAGTGGTCGCAGTGGTGGGATCGTATTTCGCGCTACATCCGCATCGATTTCAATGCCGATGAAAATGTCCGTCCGCTCCTCGCCGGCCAGAGCCTGATGCAGGTGCGCCTGGCCTTGAGCTTGGCCCTGGAGCAGGCGCAATGGGCCGCCCTCAACGGCCAGGCGCCGGTGTACACCCAGGCACTGGCCGAAGCCCGTGACGTCCTCAAGAACAATTTCAACCAGGACAACCCGCAAAGCAAAATCATGCTGGAACGAGTCGTTGAGCTGGGCAAGATGCCGGTGACGGTGGTCACGCCAGACCTGACCGGCACCCTCAGCGCCGTCCAGGCCTATCTTGAACGCCGCAACGTGAGCGCCGAAGAATCGGTCAAGCCGTTGCCCAAGGCAGGTGAGCAGGAGGCCACGCCATGAAGCGCCTCTACGTGATTCTGTTCGTGGTCATCGCCGTTGCCGCTGTGCTGGGCGTGGCGATTGCCGAGCATTCGGGTTACGTGTTGGTGGCGTACAAGAACTTCCGCTACGAGGCCGGGTTGTGGGTCACGCTGGCATTGATCGCGGTGCTTTGGTTGCTGTGGCGAGGTGTCACCGCGCTGATTGGGCTGGTGACCACCTCGACCGGCGTGGTCAACCCGTGGTCGCGGCGCAACCGCAGTCGTCGAATCCAGGTTGCAATCGAGCACGGACAGTTGGACCTGGCAGAGGGACGCTGGGCCAGCGCCCAACGGCACTTGCATCGTGCCGCCGAAGCCGAGCGGCAGCCGTTGCTGTATTACCTCGGCGCCGCTCGCGCTGCCAACGAGCAGGGCCTTTACGATCAGAGCGATAGCTTGCTGGAGCGCGCCTTGGAGCGCCAGCCCCAGGCGGAGCTGGCTATCGCGCTGACTCACGCCCAGTTGCAGATGGACCGTGGCGACACAGACGGTGCATTGACTACCCTGCAAGCCATGCACGAACGCTACCCCCATAACACCCAGGCCTTGCGTCAGCTGCAACGCTTGCACCAGCAGCGGGGGGATTGGCCGGCGGTGATCCGGTTGCTGCCCGAGTTGCGCAAGGACAAGGTCCTGCCTGCCGCCGAACTGGCAGAACTGGAGCGCCGGGCCTGGGGCGAAAACCTCACCCTGGCAGCCCACCGCGAGGCCGATGGCAGTGTCGGCCTGCAATCGCTTGATCGCGCGTGGCAGCAACTGACTTCCGCCCAGCGCCAGGAACCGGCACTGGTATTGGCCTACGCCGAGCAGCTTCGGCAGCTGGGTGCCCAGGTAGAGGCGGAAGAGGTGCTGCGCGCTGCGCTCAAGCGCAACTACGACAGCCACCTGGCGCGCCTGTATGGCCTGGTTCGTGGCGCGGATTCGAGCCGGCAACTGCAGGTGGCTGAAGGCTGGCTTAAGGATCATCCGAATGATCCGAGCCTGCTCCTGACGCTCGGGCGCCTGTGCCTGCAGAACAGCCTGTGGGGCAAGGCAAGGGATTATCTGGAAAGCAGCCTGCGCATGCAGCGCAACCCCGAAGCTTGCGCCGAGTTGGCGCGGCTGCTGGCGCAGTTGGGGGATGCCGAGCGAAGCAACCAGCTGTTCCAGGAGGGGTTGGGGTTGCTGGATGAGCGCTTGCTTGCGGCGCCGCTGCCGGTTTCGCCTCAAGTCCTGTCAACTTGAGGCGGGACGAAGACTCTTTGAGGTGGGTATGAACCGCAGGGAAGGGAGAGCACACTCTCTCGCCACGGCGTCGTGCCCATCCTGAGGCAAACGGTGGCGAATCCCGGCCCGGTTTTTGGAGGTCTGACCAAGCGCTCAGCGAAGTCCTACAGCACACTGAGCTGAATCCTCTTTGGCCTGTCGGGAATTCCCTACACCTCTGGTGAAGTGTCTGCGCGGGGCTGCCTTGAAAGGCCCAGGGGCTTTCCTCTACCGTTACAGCTTGTCTCTTCTGTTACGGATCCGCCATGTCTCTGGCCAGCTCACGCTTCTTGTTTCTCATGGCTTCCATCGCTGCTGCCCTGGCTATGGGCGTCGCCAGTTATCTGGAATACGCGGTTGGCCTGTCCCCTTGCAGCCTGTGTATCTTGCAGCGGCTGTGCCTGATGCTCTTCCTGGTGAATTGCCTCGTGGCGTGCGTGCATGGCCCAACCCGCAAGGGCTGCATCGCCTATGCAGCGATGGGGGCTGCCTTTGCATCGGCAGGGTTGGCGTTGGCTTGGCGCAATGTACTGGTGCAAAGCGAGTCACATGAGCTGCTGCCTGACTGCGTGGCCCAATTGCCGGAGGTGGACTCGTGGTGGAGTGCCGCGCATCGCGTCGCCAATGGTGCCCCCGACTGTGCGAGTGTCACCTGGACGCTGTTCGACCTGAGCATCCCCGAATGGAGCCTGCTGTTCTTCCTCGCCGTTGCTGTCTCGATGACTTACCTGCTGTTGCGCCTGGTCTGGGATGCCCTGGTACGGCCGCTCGGCGGCGAGACGTCGCAGTTGGTCCGGGCGCTGGATTAAACACTTGTATGAACTTTCTCTCCTGCGTACCTTGAAGCAGTTGTCGCGCGGGCATAATCTGGCCCGCACGTATCATTGGAATCATGCCACTCGATCATGTTGTGTCTGGCTTGCTCCTGATCATTCAGGCGGGTGTTTCAGACGGCGAGGGGCGTGACTCAGAAGGGAAGAAATCACCATGCTCGAAAGTTGTCAGAATGCTCAGGAACGCTGGGGTGGGGTGCATCTGCTGATCGACCGCTGGTTGCAGGAGCGTCACGAACTGGTTCGAGCCTATGATGCTCTTGGCGACAAGCCTGAAGCACTGAGTGAAAGCCGCAAGCCCTTGCAAGAGTTCTGTGGTGTGCTGGTGGACTATGTGTCCGCGGGTCATTTCGAGATCTACGAGCAACTCACGGGCGAGGCCAAGGCCTTCAACGACAAGCGCGGCCTGGAACTGGCCGACACGATTTACCCGCGCATCGATGTCATCACCGAGAAGCTGCTGGCCTTCAACGACCTGTGCGATGAAGGCAAATGCGTGGCGGAAAAATTCAAGGAACTGGGCGGCTTGTTGCACGAGCGTTTCGAGCTGGAAGACTGCCTGATCGAAGTGCTGCACAACGCCCACAAGGAAGAAGCTGCGGTCCAGGCTTGAGAACATCTTCGGGACAGAAAACGGTGCGCATTGCGTGCCGTTTTTCTTTTCAGGGCGTCAAGTCGTCGCGCCCAGCAGTTCAATTTCAAATACCAGGGGCGTGAAAGGTGGAATAACGTCTCCGGCACCTTCGGCGCCATAGGCCAAGGCTGAAGGAATCACCAACCGCCACTTCGCGCCTACGGGCATCTGCGGTAATGCACTGCGCCAGCCATCGATCACGCTATCAAGATTGAACCACTGTGCCTGATGGTTGGAATCGAACACCGTGCCGTCCGGCAGACGACCGACATACAACACTTGGACCTTGCCGTGGGGGCCGGCTTTCGTGCCACTGCCTGGCTTGAGTTCGGTCAACAGGATGCCGTCCGGCAATTGCTGGACGCCTGGCCGGCCTTTTTCCTCGTTGAGAAACTTTTGCTCGGTCTTCAGCGCCACTTGGTCTTGCGGCGTCGCCGATTGCGCCGTCAACTGCGCCTGGTGTTCGGCCAGGATCCTTTCGATGCGTTCATCGTCCAACGCCAGCGGCTTGCCAAGATAGGCCTGTTGCAGGCCTTCGACCAAGGCTTGTATCTGCAGGTCGGGTACGTCTTGGCGCAGGCGTTCCCCCAGGCTCGCGCCAAGACTGTAGGCCAGCTCCCGGGCTTCGTTTGCGTTGGGTTTTTCTGTGGCGTGGGCCACTGGGAAAATCATGCAAAGAAGTAAAAAAAGTTGACGCGACATGTGTACTTTCTCCGGCCTCGATTCGAGGGATTATGCCAGTGCCGCAAACAGTAAAAGTGAATTGCCCAGGCGCCGGCGCAGAAGATTTCTTGTGCCGTGCAACGCAACGCCTTGTGTAGTGTCAACATGCCCTAGCGGCGGTTGCAGCAGAGGTCTAGTATGAGCCGCACTCACGTCAGTCAGGAGGTAAACCATGTCGGCCACTAAGAAGCCTGTAAACACTCCGTTGCACTTGCTCCAACAACTGTCGGGCAGCTTGCTCGAGCATCTGGAAAATGCCTGCTCCCAAGCCCTGGCTGATGCTGAAAAACTACTCGCCAAGCTGGAAAAACAACGCGGCAAGGCGCAGGAAAAACTTCACAAGTCGCGCACCAAACTGCAAGACGCGGCAACCGCTGGCAAAGCCAAGGCACAAGCCAAGGCCAAGGATGCCGTGAAGGAACTCGAGAACCTGCTCGATGCCCTGAAGGATCGTCAATCCGAAACCCGCGCCTACATCCTGCAACTCAAGCGTGACGCCCAGGAGAGCCTGAAGCTGGCCCAAGGCGTGGGTCGCGTCCAGGAAGCCGCAGGCAAGGCGCTGACGCTTCGCGCGGCCAAGCCTGCCGCTGTATCGGCCAAGAAGCCAGCGGCTAAACCTGTCGCGGCAAAAACTCCAACAAAAGTGGCCGCCAAGCCAGTGACCAAGGTAGGGGCAAAGGCAGCCAGCAAACCAGTGGCCAAACCTGCCGTGAAAAAACCGGTTGCTGCCAGCGCGGCGAAACCCGTTGCGAAAAAATCGGCCGCCAAAGCTGCCGCCAAGCCTGCCGTAAAAGCAGCCGCTGCCAAACCTGTCGCCGCTAAGCCTGCTGCCAAAGTGGCTGCCAAGCCCGCGGCGAAAACCGCTGCCGCCAAGTCTGCGGCAACGAAAGCCACCGCTGCCAAACCGGCTGTGAAAGCGGTCGCCAAACCCGCTGCGAAGCCGGCTGCCAAGCCAACTGCGACCAAGGCCACTGCTGCCAAACCTGCTGCGAAATCCGCGGCCAAGCCAGTCGCCGCCAAGGCGCCTGCCAAAGCTGCGGCTAAGCCTGCGGCTAAACCGGCTGCAGCCAAACCAGCGAGCGCCGCTGCCGCCAAGCCTGCCGCCAAACCTGCCGCCGCCAAGCCCGCTGCGAAGCCGGCCGTGAAAAAGCCAGCCGCCGCCAAGCCAGCCGCTGCAAAACCGGCAACCGCTCCGGCTGCCAAACCTGCTGCGCCAGCTCCGGCGGCGACCCCCGCGCCAACAGTTGGTACGCCAGCACCGGCACTGAACCCGAGTGTAGCCACCGCCCCAAGCCCCACTCCAACCCGCGTTTCCTAAACGTCGGAAACCGCGACGCGCAGCTGATGCAGCGCGTCGTGGTTGGCTTGGCCGGCATTTGCCGCAAGCCTTTGCAGCCACTGCGCTGAATCCAAGGATTGTCCCGTTGGCCATTCCTTGACCGTTGCCTCCAGCCGCTCAAGCAATAGCCGTTCGGCTTCCAGTTCCAGTTTCTTGACCTGTTCGCGCAAGCCACCCAGCCCTGGATCCTGAAGGGCAAGGTTTTTCCATTGGGTGCGTAACTTGCGCAACGGTTGCACGACGGTCGAGTCCCAAGGTCCGGCCAGATGCTTAAGCTGCTGAAGCTTTTGCTCATCACAGCTCACGCCGCGTTGTTCCAACCACAGCCCACAGAGCAGCAGGCACACGTTCGCGCCACCTGTCTGTAGTGCCAGGCACGCGGATTCCACACCAGGCTTGGCGTAGAGGTTGATCGAAAAGCTCCACAGATCAGACGACATCGTGCTACTCGCGCCAGTTGCGGGCGAAGCTGGTAGACTCCGCCGCCATTATGATTCGACTTCAGAACCTGACTTTACAGCGTGGCCCGCAACGTCTGCTAGAAGACGCCGAGCTGACCCTGCACGCCGGCCACAAAGCCGGCCTCATCGGTGCCAACGGCGCCGGCAAATCGAGCCTGTTCGCCTTGTTGCGCGGCGAGTTGCACCCGGACTCCGGCAATTGCTTGCTGCCCGCCGATTGGCGCATCGCCCATATGCGTCAGGAGGTCGACACCCTCGAACGCCTGGCGGTGGATTATGTGCTCGATGGCGACCTGCGCCTGCGTCAGGTCCAGCGCGACCTCGCCGCAGCCGAAGCCGCCCATGACGGCGCCGCCCAAGCTCGCCTGCACGCGGAGCTCGACAGCGCCGACGGTTATACCGCCGACGCCCGGGCTCGTAAATTGCTCGCCGGGCTGGGCTTTACCAATGAACAGATGGACCGTCAGGTCGGTGATTTCTCCGGGGGTTGGCGGATGCGCCTGAACCTGGCGCAAGCCCTGATGTGCCCGTCGGACTTGCTGTTGCTCGACGAACCGACCAACCACTTGGACCTCGACGCCATCATCTGGCTCGAAGACTGGCTCAAGAGCTATCCGGGCACGTTGTTGCTGATTTCCCACGACCGGGATTTCCTTGACGCCGTGGTGGATCACGTGGCCCATGTCGATCAGCGCAAGCTCACCTTGTATCGCGGCGGCTACAGCGCCTTCGAGCGTGCCCGCGCCGAGCGCCTGGCCCAGCAACAGCAAGCGTATGAGAAACAGCAGGCGCAGCGCGCGCACATGGAAAGCTACATCGCTCGCTTCAAGGCCCAAGCCACCAAGGCTCGCCAGGCGCAGAGCCGGATCAAGGCCCTGGAGCGGATGGAAGAGCTGTCGGCGGCCCATGTCGATTCGCCATTCGATTTTGTTTTCCGCGAGTCGTCGAAGATCTCCAGCCCGTTGATTGACCTGTCGGATGCACGACTGGGCTATGGCGAAAAAACCGTGCTGGAGAAGGTCAAGTTGCAACTGACCCCCGGCGCGCGGATCGGTCTGTTGGGGCCTAACGGCGCCGGTAAATCGACCCTGATCAAAAACCTTTCCGGTGAGCTCCAGCCTCTGGCCGGGCGCCTGACGCGCGGTGAAAACACCGTGGTCGGCTACTTTGCCCAGCATCAGCTGGATTCCCTCGATGCCAAGGCCAGCCCGCTGCTGCACTTGCAGCGCCTGGCGCCAACCGAGCGTGAGCAGACACTCAGGGACTTCCTCGGTGGTTTCGATTTCCGCGGGGCGCGCATCGACGAGCCGGTGCTGAATTTCTCCGGCGGCGAAAAAGCCCGCCTGGCCCTGGCGTTGATCGCCTGGGGGCGGCCGAACCTGCTGTTGCTCGACGAACCGACCAACCACCTGGACCTGGAGATGCGCCTGGCCCTGACCATGGCCTTGCAGGAATTCAGCGGCGCGGTGCTGGTGGTTTCCCACGACCGGCACTTGCTCAAGAGCACCACGGACGACTTTTATCTGGTCGCGGACGGTAAAGTCGAAGAGTTCGACGGCGACCTTGAAGACTATGCGCGCTGGCTTGTGGATTATCGCCAGCGCAACGCACCGGTCAGCAGCGCGCCGGTCAACCCGGACAAAACCGACAAGAAAGCCCAACGCCAGGCCGCCGCGGCGTTGCGCCAGCAACTGGCGCCGCACAAGCGCGAAGCCGACAAGCTCGAAGGCGAGCTCGGCAAGCTGCATGAAAAGCTGCAAAAAATCGAAACCAGCCTCGGGGACAGTGGTCTCTACGAGGCGGCACGCAAGGACGAGCTGCGTGATCTGCTGGCCGAACAGGCCAAGCTGAAGGTTCGGGAAGCGGAACTTGAGGAGGCGTGGATGCAAGCCCTGGAGTTGCTGGAAAACCTGCAAGCGGAGCTGGAGGCGTTGTCCTGATGGAAGCGTTGTCCTTGCCCATACCGGTCCTGTGGATCGAGCCGATCTGGCTCGGTGTGCAAATCCTGCTGATCCTGTTGGTAGGTTATGTTGCCCAGCGGTTCGTGGCGCGCTTCCTCACGGGGCTCGGCGAGCGCTATCCATTGCCGACCCAGCTGATGATCATTCTGCGCGGCGTGCTGCGCTGGTTGATCATGGGCAGCGCAGTGCTGGTGGCGCTGGAGCGCCTCGGTGTCTCGGCCACGGTGCTCTGGACCGCGCTGTCGGGGTTCGTTGCCGTTGCGGCGGTCGCGTTCTTTGCCATCTGGAGCGTATTGTCGAATTTGCTGTGTGCCATCCTGATCTACACCGTCGGCCCGTTCCGCCTGGGCGACGTAGTCGAGCTGGTGGAAGCCACCGACAAGCCAGGCATCAAGGGGCGGGTGGTGGCGATCAATCTGCTCTACACCACGTTGATCGAACCCGAGGAACTCGGCACCGGCAGTTCCATGGTTCAGGTGCCCAATAGCCTGTTTTTCCAACGGTCGGTGCGGCGCTGGCGCGGCAGCGAGGCGTTTCCGGTCGGCGGTTTCGTCGAATAACCCGGCACCTACCCTGGCGACCCCTGAAAAAAAGAATGGCCACCGGCCCGGCAGCGCATTAGCTTAGTCGTTTCGATGGATCTGAGCCGAGGTGTGCAATGTTGCTGGAAACGTGGCTGGCGTTTTTCGCCGCTTGCTGGGTCATCAGTCTTTCGCCGGGCGCCGGTGCCATTGCATCGATGTCCAGTGGCTTGCAATACGGCTTCTGGCGCGGTTATTGGAACGCCTTGGGCCTGCAATTGGGCCTGGCGCTGCAAATCGCAATTGTCGCGGCAGGCGTGGGCGCGATCCTCACCGCGTCGGCAACCGCCTTCTATGCAATCAAGTGGTTCGGCGTGGCATACCTGGTCTACCTGGGCGTCAAGCAGTGGCGGGCCGTCCCCGGCGACCTCAGCGACGACGCGGCGGTGCGCCCCATCGGCAAGCCCTTGGCGCTGGTGTTTCGCGGCTTTCTGGTCAACATCAGCAACCCCAAGGCCCTGGTGTTCATGCTCGCCGTGCTGCCACAGTTCATCGATCCCCATGCACCTTTGGTCAAGCAATACCTGATCCTTGGCGTGACGATGATTTGCGTCGATCTGATTGTCATGGCCGGGTACACCGGACTGGCGTCCAAGGTGTTGCGCCTGTTGCGTACCCCTAAGCAGCAACGGCGGATGAACCGGACCTTTGCCGGATTGTTCATTGGCGCGGCGGGTTTGCTGGCGACGATCCGCAAGGCTGCGGTGTAAACCAATGGGGTGAGGGGAGCCATCCCCTCACCACAAAATCAGTTACCTGACTGAAAATCAGCGCAGGATCACTGGCGCCGTGTCCCTCGGCAGATTGTTGCGCTGCACAGGTTCGCCGGCTTGCTCCTGGATCGGGCCGCCGAGCTGTTCGCTCAACTGCCGTGCCACATCTTCCCCCAGCGCCTTGGACACTTCACGCACGACCCGCGGACGATTGAGGCTGATGCGCACGTCACGGTGGTTCAGTAGCTTGGTGTCCTGGCCTTCGCCCATGGCGGTGAAGGCCGAGGTGATTTCAAAGGTCTTGGTGTTGATCAGGCTGAAATCCGCCACCAACGTCAGGGCCAGCACCGCCGAGTAGCTGTCGGCAGTGCCAAGTTCATTGATGTCGCGGGTGAAGTCAATGTCCGACACAGTGCCGAACAGCACGTAGTCGGCCCCCTTGAAGTTCCCCGCCTTGATACGCTTGATCACGTCGTATACGTCGCCCTTGGACGACGCGGTATACGGCGTACCCTGCACCAGCTGGAACATGCCGCTGCGCAGCATCTCGCCCTTGATATCACCAGTGAACTTGCGCAGCTCACCCTGCTCGATGTAACTGCTGGTGGCCTCCATCTCGTCGTAGCTCGACGACGCGCTGGCGCTGTACGGGCTTGCCTGGAAGTTGCTTTGGGCCGAAACCGTGTGGATGTATTCCTCGACGCGTTCCTGGTACGCCAGATCCGTCACCGCGACTTTTGGGGCCGCTTGCGCCGTGAATGCGCAAGCCAGGGCCATCATTGCGATCCATGTACGCATGGCTTAACGCTCCGTGGTCTTGCGGATTTCTTTTTCGTCCATCCATTCGGCCAGGCCGCTTTCGACGTCGATCAGTTGCAGGCTGAACTTGTAGAACACGTCCTTGTAATCTTCGCTGCGCTTGACGATCGAGCTGATGGAGCCCTCGATACGATATTTGGCGGCGATCATGTTGCCGGTCTTGGCCACGGTGCTCTTTTTGTACAGGCCGCTCTGGTTCTGCAACTTCAGCTGGTCGACCTGGCTGTCCATGGCGTTGTTGTCGCTGGCGAAGCGCGCCGCGCCAGTCTTCATGAGTTGGGTCTTGATGCTGGTGGTGATTTCCCGGGTATCGATGTACTCGCTGGTCTTGTTCTTCACGTCATAGACCTGGACCACTGGGCGACCCTGCAGCACGCCGGACTGGGCGAGGGAGCGGGTCATGGATTCGGCGATCATTTGCAGATCGGTGGAGCCGAATTCGTTGGTGACGGTTTCCACGGCCTTGGTGTCGCCATAGCTGATGTTCTTGTTGCCCAGGACCGGTGAGTTGTTCGCACAGCCGCTGACGAGCAGGGCGGCGAGGGCAAGGGAGGAAATGCGTAGGAACATAGGGGTTGCTCTCAAAGCTGAATAAAGGGATCAGGCATCACTCGGGGGCTGGTGTGGGAGCGAGCAAGCTCGTTCCCACAGGTTTCAGCATCTCACGGGGTGTTGATTTCCAGTCGGAAATCCACCGCCTTGGGTGTCGGTGCGATGGCCGGCAGGAAGCGGGTCTGTTCGCCGTACAGCGTCAGGCTTTTCCAGCTTTCTTCCTCGGCGATGGGGAAGCCTTCCGGTCCCAGCCAGGCGAAGCGGTAATACATGTTCTTGTTGTTGAAGCTGGTGTTGCTCAGCTGCACATTGACGGTCATGTAGCCGTTTTCCCGAGCGACGCGCATGGCGCCCACCACGATGTTCTTGGTCTTGCCCATTGCCACGACCTTGCTGGCGGCGCTGCCCGGCTCCGGTGGCGGTGGGGTGGCGCAGCCGGCCAGCAAGGCCAGGGCGCCGACGGCGATCAGTTTTAAACGCATGTGAACAAGACTCCGTTCTTAAGGTTGCTTGACGGCGATGGCGGTGGGATTGGCGCTCGGGATTACCTGGGCCGCCAGGCCGCCGGCGAACACCTGGTTGCCCACCGCCCGCAGGGTGATGACCTGGTAACGCTGATCGACCTTGACCTTCACCACCGAGCCGCCGACCACGCTTGGCAAGGTGACCTGGTGCTCGCCTTTTTTCAGGCGCAGGCGCACCACCTGGGTGTAATCCGGCAGGGTGCGCCAGGTCCGGGTGTCGGCCCCTTCAAGCACGGCCGAGGTAATGCCCACGGCCAGGCCGGCCAGGGGATTGGTTTCGTTGATCTGCTTTTGCGCCACGCCACGGCTCACCGCGCGTACGGTGGTACGCAGGATGATTCCCGGCATGTCATCGCGCAGGGCGCGGCGCGACATGGCCGTGGTGCTGTTGAGTGAGGTCAGGTCCAGTTGCCGGCCGTCGACGCCGATCTGGGCGAAGGTGGCGGTGGACGTGTCCGGCTTGATCAGCGGGAATGACAACGGCGTGATAACCACGTTGCCGCTGATGGGCAGGGGCAGCGGGATACGGATCGAATCCCGGGAGGGCGCCAGCCCGCTCTGCACCACGATCAGGATATCGCTGTCGTCGTCCTTGGCGGCGGGCTTGTCGAGATTGAGCAGCGCCTGCTCCAGCAGTGGGGTATTGGGGCGCAGTTCGGCGGCTTTACGGTAACCCGGCGCGGCCAGGTCTTTTTCGCCCAACGCCTCGTACACGAAGCCCGCCAGGTAATGGCTGAACGCGCTCTGGTAACTGTTTTTCAGGCTGACCACTTCCGGTGCGTCCAGGCTGGCAACCGGGTAACCCTTGAGGTCCTTGTATTCGGTCTGGACTCCTTGCTTTTCGGCGTCCTCTTCACGCTTGAGATATTCCTTGTCCCGCAGGTCGGCAATCACCGCTTCGCGCTCGTGGGTCTTTTTGATCTGCATCCGTGCGCCGTCGAAGTCATTCACCGCCAGCAGGTTCAAGGCCATCTGCGTGGTGAGCATGACCTTCTCATAGTCATAACCCTCGTAGCGCCGGACCTTGTCGTTGACCAGGAAGCTGCCGAACTGCGCCAGGTACTTGGCGGTGTCGAGCTTGACCGCGTCTTCCCATTGGCCAACCTGCTGGTCTGCGCTGCCCCAGGCCGCCTGGCTGCCGGAGAGGTCACCCTTGGCCCGCAGCAATTCGCCCTTCTCGAAGAAATACAGCAGGTCTTTATCTTGGCTGGAGTTGTTCTTCTCCAGCAGGGCCAGCGCCGCGTCGACATTGCCGGAGGCCAATTGCTGATTGGTCTGGGCCAATTCACTGTCGTAGTTGCGAAAGGCCGAGCAGCCGGACAGCAGAGTGATCGCGCAGAGGGCGACCGGAAAACAGGCACGGGATGCCATGAACACTTCTTCCCTGAATATCAGCCAGGTGTGCGGGTCGGGCTGGGGCGATCCACGAACGGGGCACTGGAGCGCCGTCGGTTCCTCATAGGGAGAGGAGCTCTTATGCCTTCAACAAATAAGAGGGCGGCGCATTATAAACAGGAGGATTGACCGCGTAGTGGCTTTTTAATCGCCAAATGATGTTTTTGTGATGTCACTTCCAAACCATGAAGATCCGATGAAAATGTGCGTGGAAAACACATCGGTACTTGAGTCAAGCGCATTGGAAGTGAACAATATGTTACTTCTTATTTCCAACCGAGAGTCATTCATGCCTGCCCCGTTTCGTTTCCTGGCTTGGCTAGCGCTGCCGTTGTTGGCGCTGTGCAGCGCCGATTTGCTGGCCGATACCACTGAAGGCGCTCCCCAGGCCTTGCACCTGCTTGATTACATCGGGGCGGATTACCCAGCGACTGTCGAAGCGGGAAAAGTCATCGACGATTCGGAATACCGCGAGCAACTGGAGTTCACCCAAGTGTTGGAGGGGTTGATTGCTGCGCTGCCGGCCAAGCCGGAAAAGGCTGAGTTGACCCAAGGCATCGGCACGTTGCGCGGGGCTATCACCGAACGCCGGGACGGCGACGACGTCGCCCGCCTGGCTCGGCAGTTGGGGGCAAGGCTGGCGGTGGCGTACGAAGTCAGCCAAGCGCCGATCATTACCCCGGATCCGGCGCGCGGTGCGCCGTTGTACGCGCAGAATTGCTCGGTTTGCCATGGTGACACCGGTGCTGGCGATGGTCCGGCCGGCGTCGGCCTGGAGCCGCCACCGGCGAACCTGCGTGATGGCCAGCGCCTGGATCGCCTGAGCCTCTACGCGATCTACAACACCCTGGGCATGGGCGTCGAGGGCACGGACATGCCAGCTTTCGCCGACCAGCTCGACGACCGCCAGCGCTGGGACCTGGCAACTTACATTGCCAGCTTCAGCGCCGACCCGGCCGCGACAAAAAGCGAGCTGACCTACAACCTGGCCGATCTGGCCCGCCAGACTCCGGCCGAAATCCTGGCTGCCCAAGGGCCCGCGGCAGCAGCGACGTTTCGCGCCCAACGTGCCCAGCCGCCGCAAGTGCAGCGCGGCCCGGCGCAGTTGCTCGACTACACCGCCACGACGTTGGACAAAAGCATCGCGGCGTATCGCGCCGGTGATCATGACCAGGCCTACGACCTTTCGGTCGCGGCTTACCTGGAAGGCTTCGAGCTGGTGGAGAGTTCGCTCGATAACGTCGACGCCAATGTGCGCAAGGACACCGAAAAGGCGTTGATGGCTTTCCGTCAGTCTTTACAGGATGGCTTGCCAGTGGACCAGGCCCAACAACGCCTGGACGCGGCGAAGGCCAAGTTGAAGGAATCCGCCGGCCTGTTGGGTGGCGATGGCTTGAGCTGGTCGTTGAGCTACATCTCTGGCTTGCTGATCCTGTTGCGCGAGGGGTTGGAAGCGATCCTGGTGCTCGCGGCGATCCTGGCATTCTTGCGCAACACCGGCCAGCAGTCGGCGGTTCGCAGCGTCAACATCGGCTGGGGGCTGGCATTGCTCGCCGGTCTGGCGACGTGGGGGCTGGCCGCCTATGTGATCGACGTCAGCGGCGCCCAGCGTGAGTTGCTCGAAGGCGCCACCGCGTTGTTCGCCAGCGTGATGGTGTTGTGGCTGGGTGTCTGGATGCACGACCGGCGTCACGCCGCGGCCTGGCAGGATTACATCAAAAGCAGCCTGGTGGGCGGCGGTGGCCGTTTCGGATTCGCGATCCTGGCGTTTTTCTCGGTCTATCGCGAATTGTTCGAAGTGATCCTGTTCTACGAGACCCTGTGGTTGCAGGCCGGTCCCGCCGGTCATGACGCCGTATTGGCTGGCGGCGCGACGGCGCTGGTGTTGCTGGTCGGGTTGGCCTGGGTGATCTTGCGGGGCTCTGCGAAACTGCCCCTGGCGCTGTTCTTCAGCATCAACGCCGCGTTGCTTTGTGCGCTGTCGGTGGTGTTCGCTGGCCATGGCGTGAAGGCGCTGCAGGAAGCCGGGATATTCGGCACGCGGCCGGTGGCATTCTTCGAGTTCGACTGGCTGGGCATTCATGCCGATGCTTATTCGCTGACCGCCCAGGTGGTGGCGATCCTGGCGATCGTCGTACTGTACGGGCGCAGTTGGGTGGCGGAGAAGCGTCGGGTCCAGGTTTCCTGAACGGCCGCATTCGCTGCGCTCATAATCGCGAGCAAGCTCGCTCCCACAGGATGTAGGCTATCTCTGTGGGGGCGAGCTTGCTCGCGATGCTTTTTTAGATAGAGGAAACCACTTATGCGCGTATGGATCGACGCTGACGCCTGCCCCAAGGCCGCGAAGGAACTGGTGGTCAAGTTCGCCTTGAAGCGCCAGTTCGAAGTGGTGCTGGTCGCTGGGCAGCCGCAAATCAAGCCGGGCCTGGCCCTGGTCAAGCTGATCGTGGTGCCAAGCGGTCCTGATGCGGCGGATGACTACCTGGTGGAGCACGCCGTCCCGGGTGAGTTGGTCATCTGCAGCGACGTGCCGCTGGCGGACCGCCTGGTCAAGAAGGGCATCGCCGCCCTCGATCCGAGGGGCAAGGAATTCGACGCGCAGAACATGGGCGATCGACTGGCGGTGCGCAACCTGTTTACCGACTTGCGTGAGCAGGGCCATGTGGGCGGCGGGCCGGCGGCGTACAGCGAGCGGGACAAGCAGGGTTTCGCCAATGCGCTGGATCGGATATTGACGCGGTTGGCTCGTTTGTCCTGATGCTGGCCCCCTCCCACAGGAAAGAGGAAATGGGGTCAGGCGTCGTTCTCGTGGGTCAATTCCAACACCCGGTCCACCAGCTTGTTGATCCCCGAAGCCGCCTCGCTGATGTTCTTCGCCAGCATATAGGCGGGTGTGCTGACGAGTTTGCGCGCAGTGTCCTCGACGATATCGGTGACCAGGCATTCTTCATGGGTGCCGCCCATCTTGGTCACGGCAGCGGCGGTATCGGCATCCGTGCCGATGGTGCACGTCACGCCGGGGCCGTAGATCTTCGCCGCCAGGGCCGGTGAGATGCACATCAGCCCCACGGGTTTCCCCGCTTCGGCGAAAGCCTCGGTGAGCGCCAGGACGTCCGGCTGCACGACGCAACCGGCCCCTTCGACAGCGAAGTTGGACAGGTTTTTCGCCGAGCCGAAACCACCGGGCACGATCAGCGCGTCAAAGTCCTCGGCCTTGGCTTCGCGCAGGTCTTTCACATCGCCTCGGGCGATGCGCGCCGACTCCACCAGCACGTTGCGGCTTTCGGGCATTTCCTCGCCAGTCAGATGGTTGATGACATGCAGCTGGGCAATGTTGGGGGCGAAACATTGGACCTGTGCGCCACGCTGGTCGAGACGCAGCAAGGTAATCACGCTTTCGTGAATCTCCGCGCCGTCGTACACGCCACAGCCGGAAAGGATCACTGCAACTTTTTTGCTCATGGGCTTTTTCTCCAGATTCATGGCGTTAAATGTCTACTAATTTGTCACTCGTTGCCATAGGGGCCTCGGGCAGCTACACCTAATCTGCCGACTATCTTCCTTGCCTTGCCTGCCCGGGTCGCATCATGAATTTCATTCTGTATGCCGTGCCGTTTTTCTTCGTGTTGATCGCCGTCGAGTTGCTCGCCGATCGTTGGCGCGGCGTGAGCCATTATCGGCTGGCGGACGCCATCAACAGCCTGAGTACCGGCGTGCTGTCGACCACCACCGGGCTGCTGACCAAAGGTGTCGGCTTGGTCACCTATGCCTTTGCACTGGAGCACCTGGCAATCTTCCAACTGCCGGCTGACCAGGCCTGGACCTGGGTGGCTGCCTTCGTCTTCTATGACTTCTGCTACTACTGGCTGCACCGCATGGGCCATGAACGCAATATCCTCTGGGCCGCTCATTCGGTGCATCACCAGAGCGAGGATTACAACCTCTCCACCGCCTTGCGCCAGACCAGCACCGGCTTTCTGCTGAGCTGGATTTTCTATCTGCCGCTGGCGATCCTGGGCGTGCCGTTGGTGGTGTTCGTTAGCGTCGCGGCGCTGAACCTGCTGTATCAGTTCTGGGTCCACACCCAACACATTCCAAAGCTCGGCTGGCTGGAATGGTGCTTCGTCACGCCGTCCAATCATCGTGCCCACCATGCGCAGAACCCTCTCTACATGGATCGCAACTACGGCGGCGTGTTCATTATTTGGGACCGTCTGTTTGGCACCTTCCAGGAAGAGGACGAGGATGAGCCGGTGGTGTTTGGCGTGACTACGCCGCTGGCGAGCTGGAATCCGTTGTGGGCGAACGTGCAGTTCTATGGGCAGCTCTGGGCTGATGCCCGGCGGGCCGAGCGTTGGTGGGACAAGCTGCGGATCTGGTTCATGCCCACCGGTTGGCGCCCGGCCGATGTGGCCGCCAGATACCCGCTGAACAAGCCTGACCTGTCCCAATTCCGCAAATTCGAAGTGCCGCTGGACGCACGCCAGCGGTGGTATGTGGCGCTGCAGTTCTGTATCTACATCGCCTTGGGCAGCTATCTGATGAACCTTGAAAACAGCCTGCCGGTTGCCGCCCTGGTATTGGGCTGGGGGGCGATTGCGTTGGGGCTGTTTGCCTTGGGCGTGGCCCTTGAGAATCGCCCTTGGGCGCTGAAGCTGGAGTTGCTGCGGCTGGCGGCGAACCTGCCGCTGGTAGGGTTGGCGCCGGTGGCAGGGTTGTGGCCAGCGAGCCCAGTGGCTTGGGTGGGGTTGTTGAGCTACAGCCTGGTCAGTGGCATCGGGCTTTACTGCTGTCGCAACCGACTCACTCGCCTGGCGTAGATTCGCTGGCCCTGGTTTGTTCCTGTCGCTCGGTCTCGAGATTTTTCCTGGCCAGCCGGGCATTTTTGATGCGACGGCGCAGCCACAGGCCCAAGCCCAGCAACAGCAGGGCGCCGAGTACCCAAAGTTCGTATTTCTTGATACTGCCCAGCATGCCTTCGAGCACCGCGCCAAAGTGATACGCGGCGGCAGCCAGCGCCGTGGCCCAGATCGCCGCACCGATACCGTTGAGCAACAGATAGCGGCCCGGTGGATAGCCTGACAAGCCGATCGCCACTGGCATCACGGTGCGCAGGCCATAGACGAAGCGGAAGCTCAGAACCCAGATGTCCGGATGCCGGCGGATGTGCTCCAGCGCCCGATCACCCATCAACTGCCAACGCGGTTTGCGCGCCAGCAGCTTGCGACCGTGCTTGCGCCCCAGGAAATACCACAGCTGGTCACCGGCGTAGCTGCCGCAAAACGCCACGACGACCACCAGGTTGATGTCCATGTAGCCACGGAACGCCAGGAAACCTGCGAGCACGAGGATGGTTTCACCTTCGAAGAACGTGCCGATGAACAGGGCCAGGTAGCCGAAGTCGTGGAGAAATTGTTGGAGCATTGTCTGGGTGCTGGCGAAATGAACGCGCAGCCTAACCCTTCAGGCACATTCAGGAAAGTATCGAAATGTGTCTCGACGTGAACATTTCCTACAGAAGACAATGACTGCGACTACCGGTCACGCTTTAGCACAACTGTCATGTGTTCGTCATAATGGCCGCTTATAACTGTCACGCTCGCCCGTTTTTGCGGGCTCAGGAGTCTGCCGTGAGCTTTACCCCCGCCAACCGTCTGTTTCCCGCCACTCGCCTGCGTCGCAATCGCCGGGATGAGTTTTCTCGTCGGCTCGTGCGCGAAAACGTGCTGACCACCGACGACCTGATCCTGCCGGTGTTCGTGCTGGACGGCGAGAATCGCCGTGAGGCGGTGGCCTCGATGCCAGGCGTGGAGCGCCTGACCATCGACCTGTTGCTGGAAGCGGCGGCCGAGTGGGTCGAGCTGGGTATCCCGGCGTTGGCACTGTTTCCAGTCACGCCGCCGGGCCTGAAATCCCTGGATGCCGCCGAAGCCTGGAACCCCGAGGGCATCGCACAGCGCGCGACCCGTGCCCTGCGCGCACGTTTCCCGGAGCTGGGGGTGATTACTGACGTGGCGCTGGACCCGTTCACCACCCACGGGCAGGACGGCATTCTCGACGAAGAAGGCTATGTGCAGAACGACATCACTGTCGATGCGCTGGTCAGGCAGGCGCTGTCCCACGCCGAGGCCGGTGCCCAGGTGGTGGCGCCGTCGGACATGATGGACGGCCGGATCCAGGCAATTCGCGAAGCCTTGGAAGTGGCCGGGCATGTCAATGTGCGCATCATGGCCTACTCGGCCAAGTACGCCAGCGCCTATTACGGCCCGTTCCGCGACGCGGTCGGCTCGGCCCTGAACCTGGGCAAGGCCAACAAGGCCTCCTATCAGATGGACCCGGCCAATGCCCACGAAGCCTTGCACGAAGTGGCTGCCGACTTGTCAGAAGGGGCAGACATGGTCATGGTCAAGCCGGGGATGCCTTACCTCGACATTCTCTGTCGGGTAAAGGATGAATTCAAAGTGCCGACCTTTGTTTATCAGGTCAGCGGCGAGTATGCGATGCACATGGCGGCGATCCAGAACGGCTGGCTGAGCGAAGGGGTGATTCTCGAATCCCTGACCGCTTTCAAGCGCGCGGGTGCTGATGGCATCCTGACGTACTTTGCCGTGCGCGCCGCCCAATTGTTACGAGAGCAGAAATAGCCTCCCAGGAACTTGCGATGAATACCGAAGGACTCACAGAAGTTGCCGTAAAAGACGCTCAACCCGTGGTCGAGCCAGTCGCCGAAACGCCACCGGAGCTGGAACCGGCCCCGGCTGCCGCGCCCGAGCCGGCCCCAGCGCCGGCGATTGCGGTGCCCAACCTGGATGACAGCAGTCTGTACATCCATCGTGAGCTGTCGCAACTGCAATTCAACATCCGCGTCCTTGAACAGGCGCTGGATGAGTCCTACCCACTGCTGGAGCGGCTGAAATTCCTGCTGATCTTCTCCAGCAACCTGGACGAGTTCTTCGAGATTCGCGTCGCCGGGCTGAAAAAGCAGATCACCTTCGCCCGCGAGCAGGCAGGTGCCGACGGCCTGCAACCGCACCAGGCCCTGGCGCGCATCAGCGAACTGGTGCACGGTCATGTCGATCGCCAGTACGCGATCCTCAACGACATCCTGTTGCCGGAGCTGGAAAAGCACCAGGTGCGCTTCATCCGTCGCCGCTACTGGACCACCAAGCTCAAGACCTGGGTACGCCGTTACTTCCGTGACGAAATCGCTCCGATCATCACCCCGATCGGCCTCGACCCGACTCACCCGTTCCCATTGCTGGTGAACAAGAGCCTGAACTTCATCGTCGAGCTGGAAGGCATCGACGCCTTTGGCCGTGATTCCGGCCTGGCGATCATTCCGGCGCCACGCCTGTTGCCGCGGATCATCCGCGTGCCGGAAGACGTCGGCGGCCCGGGCGACAACTATGTGTTCCTGTCGTCGATGATCCATGCCCACGCCGATGACCTGTTCCAGGGCATGAAGGTGAAGGGCTGCTACCAATTCCGCCTGACCCGCAACGCCGACCTGTCGGTGGACACCGAGGATGTAGAAGACCTGGCCCGCGCCCTGCGCGGCGAGTTGTTCTCCCGTCGCTATGGCGATGCGGTGCGCCTGGAAGTGGCCGATACCTGTCCGAAACACCTGTCCGACTACCTGCTCAAGCAGTTCAACCTGCATGAGACCGAGCTGTACCAGGTCAATGGTCCGGTGAACCTGACGCGGCTGTTCAGCATCACCGGCCTGGACAGCCATCCGGAGCTGCAATATTCGCCGTTTACACCGCAGATCCCGAAACTGCTGCAAAACAGCGAAAACATTTTCAGTGTCGTCAGCAAGCAGGACATCCTGCTGTTGCACCCCTTCGAGTCGTTCACCCCGGTGGTCGACTTGCTGCGCCAGGCCGCCAAGGATCCACATGTCCTGGCGGTGCGCCAGACGCTGTACCGCAGTGGCGCCAACTCCGAGATCGTCGATGCCCTGGTGGACGCGGCGCGAAACGGCAAGGAGGTCACGGCGGTGATCGAATTGCGCGCGCGCTTCGATGAAGAGTCCAACCTGCAACTGGCCAGCCGTCTGCAAGCGGCCGGTGCGGTGGTGATTTACGGCGTGGTGGGCTTCAAGACCCACGCCAAGATGATGCTCATCCTGCGGCGCGAGGCCGGCGAGATCGTGCGCTACGCCCACTTGGGCACCGGCAACTACCACGCGGCCAACGCCCGCCTGTACACCGACTACAGCTTGCTGACGTCCGACGACGCCTTGTGTGAAGACGTCGGCAAGTTGTTCAGCCAGTTGATCGGCATGGGCAAGACGTTGCGGATGAAGAAGCTGCTGCATGCACCGTTCACCCTCAAGAAGGGCATGCTCGACATGATCGCCCGGGAAACCCAGTTCGCCCTGGACGGCAAGCCTGCGCACATCATCGCCAAGTTCAACTCGTTGACCGATCCGAAAGTCATCCGTGCGTTGTACAAGGCCAGCCAGTCGGGCGTGCGCATCGACCTGGTGGTGCGTGGCATGTGCTGCCTGCGGCCGGGTATCCCGGGGGTGTCCCATAACATCCACGTGCGCTCGATCATCGGGCGTTTCCTGGAGCACACGCGGGTGTTCTATTTCCTCAATGATGGCGAAGAGCAGATGTTTCTTTCCAGTGCCGACTGGATGGAGCGCAACCTCGACAAGCGCGTCGAGACCTGCTTCCCGGTGGAGGGCAAGAAGCTGATCCTGCGGGTCAAGAAAGAGCTGGAGAGTTACCTCACCGACAACACTCACAGCTGGAGCTTGCAGTCGGACGGCCGCTACATCCGCAACACACCGACCGGCAACCAGAACCCGCGCAGCGCCCAGGCGACTTTGCTGGAGCGCTTGAGCAGCCCGGTGTTGGCGGTTAGTTAAAGCCCGGAGTAGATTGGTTTTTCGTGGCGAGGGAGCTTGCTCCCGCTGGGCTGCGTGAAGCAGCCCCGAAGCCATTCAGCTCGGTGGGTCAGGAAAAATTCCATTTCAGGCAGATCCTGCGGCTGCTGCGCAGCCGAGCGGGAGCAAGCTCCCTCGCCACGGGGGAGCTTGCTGTGTGCCGATCAGTGGATGTTCAGCAAAATCCCCACCCGCGTCAGCCATTCGGCTTCCTGGGCAAAGTCCGCCTGGGTCAGTTGGTTCTCGTCCAGCCAGCCTTCGGGGAATATCACATCCAACTGATCGCCGTCGGCGTGCAGGGTAACCTGGGGCATTTGCTGGGTGCCGCGGATGTGGTGGAACAGGATCGCGAAGCGCAACAGCACGCACAGGCGAATCAGCTTGATGCCGTCATCGCCGAATTCGGCGAATTTGTCCTTGGGAATATTGCGTCGATGACCACGTACCAATAGCGCCAGCATTTGCTGGTCTTCGCGTGAGAAACCCGCCAGGTCGGAGTGCTCGATCAGGTAGGCGCCGTGCTTGTGGTAATGGTAGTGGGCGATGTCCAGGCCCACTTCATGCACCTTGGCGGCCCAACCCAGCAGTTCGCGCCAAACGCCGTCGTTCAGGTCCCAATCGTCGGCCACCTGGTCGAAGGCATGCAGCGCCTTGCGCTCGACCCGCGCCGCCTGCTCCTGGTCGACGTGATAACGCTCCATGAGCGAGCCCAGGGTGCGTTCGCGCACGTCTTCGTGATGATGCCGCCCGAGCAAGTCGTAGAGCACGCCCTCACGCAGGGCGCCTTCGCAATGGTCCATGCGCTGCAATTCGAGCGCGTCGAAGATCGCCTCGAGGATCGCCAGTCCCGCCGGGAAAATCGCCCGGCGATCAGGCTTGATGCCCTCGAAGTCGATCTTGTCCGAATCGCCGAGCTTGAACACCTTGCGCTTGAGCCAGGCCAGGCCCTCGGCGTTGACTTCACCGGTGCCGTGGCCGCCAGCCTTGAGCGCCAGGCCGATGGCGCGGATGGTCCCCGAGGAGCCGATGGCTTCGTCCCAGGTCAACCGGTGCAAGGCATGTTCGATGCTCATGATTTCCAGGCGTGCCGCCGTGTAGGCCTGGGCATAGCGGGCCGGGGTGATCTTGCCGTCGCGGAAATAACGCTGGGTGTAGCTGACGCAACCCATCTGGAGGCTTTCGCGCAACAGCGGTTCGAAGCGCTGGCCGATGATGAACTCGGTGCTGCCACCGCCAATGTCCGCCACCAGGCGTTTGCCGGGGGTATCAGCCAGGGTGTGGGAAACGCCGAGGTAGATCAGGCGGGCCTCTTCACGGCCGGAAATGACTTCCACCGGATGGCCGAGGATCGCTTCGGCGCGATGGATGAACTCGCCACGGTTGCGCGCCTCGCGCAGGGCGTTGGTGCCCACGATCCGCACCGCGCCCAAGGGCATGCCGTTGATCAACTGGGCGAATCGCTTGAGGCAATCGAGCCCGCGTTGGATGGACTCCTCGCTCAACCTGCGTTCTTCGTCGATCCCGGCGGCCAGCTGAACCTTTTCACCGAGCCGCTCAAGAATGCGGATTTCCCCGTTCTGGGCCTTCGCGACGACCATATGGAAGCTGTTGGAGCCCAGGTCGATAGCGGCGATCAGGGACAGATTCTTGGCTTGGGATGGCGGCATGGTCAGAGAGTCTCGGTCGATAACCTTGCCATCCTGCCACGATCGACCGCCTACGCCAACGCACCTGATCCAAACCCTTGATCCAGAGCCATTCACAGAGTGTTCTTTGGCAGTAAAAATCAGGCAGGCTCCACCGTCCCGATGAAGTTCGCCAGCTCCGCCGTCTGCGGATCGGCGAACAGCAACTTGGGATCACCCACCTCGTGCACCTTGCCCTGATGCATGAACACCAGTTTGTCGCCCACTTCCCGGGCGAAACGCATTTCATGGGTGACCATGATCAGTGTCATGCCTTCCTTGGCCAGTTGCCGCACTACGCTGAGCACTTCGTTGACCAGCTCTGGGTCCAGCGCCGAGGTGATTTCATCGCAAAGCAAGACTTTCGGCGACATCGCCAAGGCACGGGCGATCGCCACCCGTTGCTGCTGCCCGCCAGACAAGCGGTCGGGGAAGGCGTCGAATTTTTCGCCGAGCCCGACCCGTTCGAGCATCTGGCGGGCCAGTTCCACCGCCTTGGCCTTGGGCACTTTTTGTACAACCTGCGGCGCGAGCATGACGTTTTCGCCGACGGTCAGGTGCGGGAACAGATTGAACTGCTGGAACACCATCCCGACTTTCTGCCGCAGGCTGCGCAGGTCGGCGCGGGCCGCGTCGAGGTATTCGCCGTCCACTTCGATTACGCCGTCGTTGATCGATTCCAGGCCATTGAGGGTGCGCAGCAGGGTGGATTTGCCCGAGCCGCTGCGACCGATGATCGCCACCACCTGGCCTTCTTCGATACTCAGGTCGATGCCTTTGAGCACATGGTGATCGCCGTAGTATTTATGCAGGGCGGAAATTCTAAGCAGAGGCATGCAGTCTCCTTTCCAGGTAGCGCGCGCTGAGGGACAGGGGGTAGCAAAGGAGGAAGTAACCGAGGGCGACCAGGCCATACACCATGAACGGCTCGAACGTGGCGTTGGCGAGCATGCCGCCGGTCTTGGTCAGTTCGGTAAAACCGATGATCGACGTCACGGCCGTGCCCTTGACCACCTGCACGGAAAAGCCCACGGTCGGCGCCACGGCGATGCGCAGGGCCTGGGGCAGGATCACGTAGCGCAACTGCTCCAACGGGTTGAGGGCCAGGCTCGCGGAGGCTTCCCATTGGCCGTTGGCAATCGAGTCGACACAACCGCGCCAGATCTCCGCCAGGTAAGCGCTGGTGAACAGCGTCAGGGCAATCGCCGCCGCCATCCACGGCGAAATCTCCACCCCGGCCAGGGCCACGCCGAAGAACACCAGGAACAATTGCATCAACAGCGGCGTGCCTTGGAACAGCTCGATATACGTGCGGGCAATGTTGCGGGGCAGGGCGCGTTTGGAGATGCGCAGCACCATCACCAACAAGCCGACCACACCACCGCCGATAAACGCCACCAGCGAAAGCGCCAGAGTCCATTGCAGGCCGGTGAGCAGGTTGCGCACCACGTCCCAGAACGTGAAATCGCTCATTGGCTGCTCCTGGCGATGTAGCGACGCCCGACCCAATTCAGGAACTGGCGGATCAGCAGTGCCATGCACAGGTAGATCAGCGTCGTCAGTGCGTAGGTTTCAAAGGCGCGGAAATTGCGCGATTGGATGAAGTTGGCGGCGAAACTCAGCTCTTCGGTGGCGATCTGCGAACAGACCGCCGAGCCGAGCATCACGATGATGATCTGGCTGCTCAAGGCCGGCCAGACCTTGCCCAGCGCCGGCAGCAGCACCACGTGGCGGAACGCTTCGAAGCGGCTCATCGCCAACGCCGCGGCGGCTTCCAGTTGCCCTCGTGCAATGGCCTGGATACCGGCCCGGATGATCTCGGTGGAATACGCCCCCAGGTTGATCACCATCGCCAGCACCGCCGCTTGCCACTCGGAAATCTGCAAGCCAAGGGACGGCAAGCCGAAGAAAATGAAAAACAGTTGGACCAGGAACGGCGTGTTGCGGATCAGCTCCACGTACACGCCAAAGATCGCCGCGAACGGACGGATATTCCACGCCCGCACCACCGCGCCGACGATGCCCAGGCCAACCCCGAGCAACGCGCCGATGGCTGTCAGTTCCACGGTGAACAGCGCACCGCGCAACAGCAGCTCGGTGTTTTGCACCACCGGCAGAAAATCGAACTGGTAAGCCATGCTCAGCCTCTCAAAGGACGATCAGAGATCGGCCGGCAGCGGTTGCTTGAGCCAGGTCTGCGCGTTCTTTTCCAGGCTTCCGTCCGTCTTGGCGGTGGCGAGAATCTGGTTGACCTTGTCCAGCAACGCCGGCTCGTTCTTGTTCACGCCCACGTAGACCGGAGAATCCTTGAGTTTCACTTTCAGCGCCGGGACGCGCTTGGGGTTGCGCTCGCTGATGGCGACCATCACCACGTTGCCGCTGGCGATCAGGTCCACCTGACCGGCCAGGTAGGCGGCGATCGTCGAGTTGTTGTCTTCGAAACGCTTGATGGTGGCGCCTTCGGGGGCGACCTTGGTCAACTCGATGTCCTCGATAGCGCCACGGGTGACGCTGATGGTCTTGCCCTTGAGGTCGTCCAGGCCGGTGATTGCGGCATCGGGCGGCCCGAACACGGCGAGGTAGAAGGGCGCATAGGCGCTGGAGAAATCGATGACCTTCTCACGCTCCGGATTCTTGCCCAGGCTGGAAATCACCAGGTCGACCTTGCCTGTGGTCAGGAAAGGGATGCGGTTGGTGCTGTTGACCGGCGTCAATTCCAGCTTGACCTTGAGCTGGTCGGCCAGCAGTTTCGCCGTGTCGATATCCAGGCCGCGCGGCTTCATGTCCGGGCCGACCGAACCGAACGGTGGAAAATCCTGGGGCACCGCGACCTTCAGCGTGCCGCGTTTTACCACGTCTTCCAGGCCATCGGCGTGGGCGGGCAATTGGCAAAGCATCAGGCTGGCAAACAGGGCAGTGAGCAGGACGCTGCAACGCTGGATCATGGTGAATCTCCGCGGTCGATGGTGTGATTTCTCCGATCGGACACAGCACAGGGCATGCCAAACCGGGCGTCTGTCCGCCAAAGCCACGGTTTTGCAGGCACCGGTCGGTCTGACTGGTCTGAACAGTTGGGTGGTTTTTCGCACCGTTATCGAGCGTCGCTTCGGGCGGCCGAACCCCGCTGGGGCACGACTTGCCGGGGGCTTCGAATAGCTTTACAACTAGCCGCTCATTCGTCCGGGTTGTCTGGAAAACCATGAATTCCATCGCTCGTGCCGTGCCTGAAGTGGCGCTGCAAGCCATCCGCAAACTCATCGTCGACGAAGGCTTCGGCCCGGGCGATGCGCTGCCCTCTCAACGGGACCTGGCCTTGCAACTGGGGGTCAGCCGGGCGTCTCTGCGCGAGGCGCTGTCATCGTTGAGCGCCCTGGGGTTGGTCAGCGTCCAACCGGGTAGGGGCGTTTTCGTCCAGGGAGCAGCGCAGGTCGCGCGCGACGACTCGACAGCGCGCTGGCCGTTCGCCGCCCAGGCCTCGCCAGTGGATATCTTCCAGCTGCGCTATGCCCTTGAAGGTTTCGCGGCCGGATTGGCGGCCGTGACGTTGAGCGCCGATGAACTCGACGCACTGGATGACAACGTCGAGGCCATGCGCCGCGAATTGAAGGCCGGGGAGTTCGACGCAGCGGCACAACTGGATTTCGAATTTCACCGGCGCATTCTGCTGGCCAGCGGCAACCAGGCGATGTTGAGCATTCTCACCGCCAGCGCCGATATCTTTCTGGAGAGTCAGAAGCTACCGTTCATCAGGGCGGAGCGGGCGATGGAAACGTGGCAGGAACACCGCAAGATCCTTCGCGCCCTGGCCCGTCGCGCATCGGTTTCGGCGCACAAAACCATGCAAGAACATGTACGTAATGCTGCGTTGCGCACCGGTATTTCCTTTATCGCCCCGACCGCTTCCTGACGTGGGCCATACGTAAACCCATCGGTCACCATAGGGAGACTCAATCAACTGCGGCTTCCTGAACCTGGGAAGGGCAGCTATGATGGGCCACGTTTTTTTGCTGATTACCCCGGAGATTTCCATGAGCAGCGATCTGATCAAACACGTTAGCGACGCTAGCTTCGAAGCTGACGTACTCAAAGCCGAAGGCGCAGTGCTGGTCGACTATTGGGCTGAGTGGTGCGGTCCTTGCAAAATGATCGCTCCGGTCCTGGACGAAATTGCCGAGACCTACAAGGGCAAGCTGACCGTTGCCAAGCTGAACATCGACGAAAACCAGGAAACCCCGGCCAAGCATGGCGTGCGTGGCATTCCGACCCTGATGCTGTTCAAGAACGGCAACGTCGAAGCCACCAAGGTCGGCGCGCTGTCGAAGTCGCAACTGGCCGCGTTCCTCGACGCCAACATCTAAGCGTCGAATGCCTTGCCAAAAGCCCCGCAAATCGCGGGGCTTTTTCGTTATCCGGGGCTAGACGCTCGCAAATCCAGGTGTTACATTCGGCCCCGCACTGGTTTCTCCATTGCCCCCTGCAAGCCGTCGCCGACGCTCTCCTTTCGAATAAGTACGCGATCCTGTCGCCTTCTCCGCGGCGCGGCCTCATTAAGCCAAAAGCTTAATTTTCCCCTCCATAAATGATTACGTCATTCCTATATGAATCTGACTGAACTCAAGCAAAAGCCGATTACCGAACTGCTCGAATTGGCCGAACAGATGGGCATAGAAAATATGGCCCGTTCGCGCAAGCAGGACGTGATTTTCTCCCTGCTCAAGAAGCACGCGAAAAGCGGCGAGGAAATCTCCGGTGATGGCGTGCTGGAGATTCTCCAGGACGGCTTCGGCTTCCTCCGCTCCGCAGACGCTTCCTATCTCGCCGGCCCGGACGATATCTACGTCTCGCCGAGCCAGATCCGTCGCTTCAACTTGCGCACCGGTGACACCATCGTTGGCAAGATCCGCCCTCCTAAGGAAGGCGAGCGTTACTTCGCACTGCTCAAGGTCGACACCATCAACTTCGACCGTCCGGAAAACGCGAAGAACAAGATTCTCTTCGAGAACCTGACTCCGCTGTTCCCGACCGTGCGCATGAAGATGGAAGCCGGCAACGGTTCCACCGAAGACCTCACCGGTCGTGTCATCGACCTGTGCGCACCTATCGGCAAGGGCCAGCGTGGCCTGATCGTGGCGCCGCCGAAGGCGGGCAAGACGATCATGCTGCAGAACATCGCGGCCAACATCGCCCGTAACAACCCTGAAGTCCACCTGATCGTGTTGCTGATCGATGAGCGTCCGGAAGAAGTGACCGAGATGCAGCGCACCGTGCGCGGCGAAGTGGTTGCCTCGACGTTCGACGAGCCGCCGACCCGTCACGTGCAGGTTGCCGAAATGGTGATCGAGAAGGCCAAGCGCCTGGTCGAGCACAAGAAGGACGTGGTGATTCTGCTCGACTCCATCACCCGTCTGGCCCGTGCCTACAACACCGTCATCCCGAGTTCCGGCAAGGTACTGACCGGTGGTGTCGATGCCCATGCCCTGGAAAAGCCGAAGCGTTTCTTTGGCGCCGCGCGGAACATCGAAGAAGGCGGCTCGCTGACCATCATCGCCACCGCGCTGGTCGAAACCGGCTCGAAGATGGACGAAGTGATCTACGAAGAGTTCAAGGGTACCGGTAACATGGAACTGCCCCTGGACCGTCGCATCGCCGAGAAACGTGTATTCCCGGCCATCAACATCAACCGTTCCGGTACCCGTCGCGAAGAGTTGCTGACGGCCGATGACGAGTTGCAGCGCATGTGGATCCTGCGCAAGCTGCTGCATCCGATGGATGAAGTCGCGGCCATCGAGTTCCTGGTCGACAAGCTGAAAACGACCAAGACCAACGATGAGTTCTTCCTGTCGATGAAACGCAAGTAAATCGAGCAGGCCAGCAAGAGCCGGGGAAACCCGGCTTTTTGCTGTCCGTGCATTCACTATTCTGGACGGGCGGCGTTAAACTCGGGCCCCCGAACGCCACGGACACCATGAGGCTTTTGCATGCAGTATCGCGACTTGCGCGACTTTATCAGCGGTCTGGAACAGCGCGGCGAACTCAAGCGCATCCAGGTGCCGGTGTCACCCGTCCTGGAAATGACCGAGGTCTGCGACCGCACCCTGCGCGCAAAAGGCCCGGCGCTGCTGTTTGAAAACCCCACGGGTTATGACATTCCGGTGCTGGGCAACCTGTTTGGCACGCCGGAGCGCGTGGCCCTGGGCATGGGCGCCGAGGCGGTCAGCGAGCTGCGCGAGATTGGCAAGCTGCTGGCGTTCCTCAAGGAGCCCGAGCCGCCGAAAGGGCTGAAGGACGCTTGGTCCAAGCTGCCGATTTTCCGCAAGATCATTTCCATGGCGCCGAAGGTGGTCAAGGACGCGGTCTGCCAGGAAGTGGTGATCGAGGGTGACGAAGTCGACCTGGCCATGCTTCCGGTGCAGACCTGCTGGCCGGGCGACGTCGGGCCGCTGATCACCTGGGGCCTGACCGTCACCAAAGGCCCGAACAAGGACCGTCAGAACCTGGGTATCTACCGTCAGCAGGTGATTGGCCGCAACAAGGTCATCATGCGCTGGCTGAGCCATCGGGGCGGCGCGCTGGATTATCGGGAGTGGTGCGAAAAGCATCCCGGCCAGCCATTCCCGGTGTCGGTCGCTTTGGGCGCCGATCCGGCGACCATCCTCGGCGCTGTCACGCCCGTGCCCGACAGCCTCTCCGAATATGCGTTTGCCGGCCTGCTGCGCGGCAACCGTACGGAGCTGGTGAAGTGCCGGGGCAACGATTTGCAAGTGCCGGCCACCGCAGAAATCATCCTTGAAGGCGTGATCCACCCCGGCGAAATGGCCGATGAAGGTCCCTACGGCGATCACACCGGTTATTACAACGAGGTAGACAGCTTCCCGGTGTTCACTGTCGAGCGCATCACTCACCGGATCAAGCCGATCTACCACAGCACCTACACCGGTCGTCCGCCTGATGAGCCGGCGATTCTTGGCGTGGCGCTGAACGAAGTGTTCGTGCCGATCCTGCAGAAGCAGTTTCCGGAAATCACCGATTTCTACTTGCCGCCCGAAGGTTGTTCCTATCGCATGGCCGTGGTGACGATGAAGAAGTCGTATCCTGGGCACGCCAAGCGAGTGATGCTGGGCGTCTGGTCGTTTTTACGACAGTTCATGTACACCAAGTTCGTTATCGTCACCGACGACGATATCAACGCACGGGATTGGAACGACGTGATCTGGGCCATCACGACGCGCATGGACCCCAAGCGCGACACGGTGATGATCGAGAACACGCCGATCGACTACCTCGACTTCGCCTCGCCGGTATCCGGCCTCGGGTCGAAGATGGGGCTCGATGCCACGCATAAATGGCCCGGTGAAACCACCCGCGAGTGGGGTCGGGTTATCGTCAAGGATGAAGCCGTTACCCAACGGATCGATGCCATTTGGAATCAGTTAGGAATAGATTGATGCGTGTAACCTTGCAGCCTTCCGGCGCGGTGCTGGAGATACAGCCGGCCGAGCGGATTCTCGACGGCGCGCGGCGCCTGGGCTACGACTGCCCCCAAAGCTGTCGTAATGGCAACTGCCATGTCTGTGGCGCATTGTTGGTGGAAGGTCGCGTGGAGCAGGCCGGTGAAGTGCGTGACCATGGCGAGATCTTCACGTGCATCGCCGAGCCGCTGGAGGACTGCGTGGTGTTGTGGGATGGCGTGTTGGCACCGGGCGAGCTGCCGGTGCGCAACCTGGCGTGCCAGGTCAGCGAATGCGTTGAAGTGGGCGGCGACGTCTGGCGGGTACGCTTGCGCGCGCCAGCGGGCAAACCGCCGCGCTACCACGCCGGGCAATACCTGTTGATCGAGCGCGACAACGGTGAAAAATCAGCCTTCTCCCTCGCTTCGGCGCCGCACTCGGGGCGCGACCTGCAACTACACGTGCTGGTGCGCGAAAGCAGTGCGCAAAAGCTCCTGGAGCAACTGCAGCGCAACCCCAATGTGCGCATCGAGATGCCGTTTGGCGACACCCACCTGTCCGAGCTTCCTGACGGTCCGCTCGTGCTGATCGCTGCCGGGACCGGCATGGCGCAGATGCACAGCTTGATCGAGCACTGCCGCGCGGCGGGCTTCAAGCACCCGGTGCATCTGTATTGGGGCGTACGGCGACCGGAAGATTTCTACGAAATCGAGCATTGGGACGAATGGAAAAAACTGCCGAACCTGTTCCTGCATAAAGTCGTCAGCGACTTGTGTGGCTGGGAAGGGCGCTGCGGGATGCTCCATGAGGCGGTGTGTGAGGACATCAGCGACCTTTCTGGTGTGCACGTCTACGCCAGCGGCTCGCCGGCCATGATCTATGCCACCCTCGACGCCCTGGTGGAAGCCGGCATGGACGCTCACCAGATGCGCGCCGATGTGTTTGCGTATGCGCCAAGGGCTTGACCCAACCGAGCCTTGAGCTGTGCCGTTGTGGCGAGGGAGCTTGCTCCCGCTGGACCGGTCCGACGCCTCGGGCGAAGCAGTCCCAAAAGAGGCGGTCGCTGCGCAACCGAGCGGGAGCAAGCTCCCTCGCCACAAAAGCCCTGATCGCCCTCGATATAACTTCATATATTGCGTTTCGGTATTTAGTTGGCCGGCCAGATACCGATAACGTATATAGCGTCGGGCTGGCATTTAACTTGCCTCGCTCCTCACGAACGTCAACACACTGGCGTCCCTTTATTTTCTGAGAAGCCAACCGCTAACGGCCATGACCGCTATCGAATCCGCCATTACCTGCGCCCTGTACCCGCCACGACTCGAGCTGGGTGCGCAGCTGACCCATGAACAACTACTCGCCTCGATGCGATTGACCATGAGTCTCCACCAGGGCGGTCCGGTCTGGTTGTTCGCGTACGGTTCATTGATCTGGCGGCCGGAATGCACGGCGGTGGAGCGCGTGCGCGGTCGGGTCCATGGCTACCATCGCGGTTTATACCTGTGGTCCCACGAACATCGCGGCACTCCGGAGTTGCCAGGGTTGGTGTTCGGACTGGATCGCGGCGGTTCGTGCAGCGGTTTCGCCTACCGGCTGCCGGAGGAAAACCTCGAGGATTCGCTGTTCGCGTTGTGGCAGCGGGAAATGCCGGTGCCGTCCTATCGCCCGCACTGGCTCAGTTGCCGTCTCGAGGGTGGCAATCGGGTGCAAGCCCTGGGCTTCGTGCTGGAGCGACACCTGCCCAGCTATGCCGGCAACCTGCCGGACCATGTGCTGAGCCAAGTGTTTGAAAGCGCTTGCGGGCGTTACGGCACCACTCGCGATTATGTCGAGCAGACCGTACACGCCCTGCGCAGCCACGCCATGCCAGACCGAAATCTGGAGGCGCGGCTCAAGCGCTGCCAATCAATGTGGGATCAGGCGACCGCTTCGCGGCTCTGACTGGCGATCTGCTTGTGCCACAAGGTTGGCGCAAGGAACGCCATCGCCAGCAGACAAGCGCCGACCAGCAGTACAAAACCGCCGTCCCAGCCGAAATGGTCGACGGTATAGCCCATGGCGGCGCTGGCCGCGACCGAACCACCCAGGTACCCGAACAGGCCGGTGAAACCGGCGGCGGTGCCGGCGGCTTTTTTCGGCGCCAGTTCCAATGCCTGCAAGCCGATCAGCATGACTGGGCCATAGATCAGGAAGCCGATGGATACCAGGGCAATCATATCGACGGTCGGGTTGCCGGCCGGGTTCAGCCAGTACACCAGGGTGGCCACGGTCACCAGGGCCATGAATACCATGCCGGTCAGGCCACGATTGCCACGGAAGATCTTGTCCGACATCCAGCCACACAGCAGCGTGCCGGGGATACCGGCCCATTCGTAGAAGAAGTAGGCCCAGGAGCTTTTGTCCACGGTGAAGCCCTTGGCTTCCTTCAGGTAGGTCGGCGCCCAGTCCAGCACCCCGTAGCGCAGCAGGTAGACGAAGACGTTAGCCATGGCGATGTACCAGAGCATCTTGTTGCGCAGCACGTACTTGACGAAAATTTCCTTGGCGCTGAATTCCTTTTCGTGGCTGTCGTCGTAGCCTTCCGGATAATCGTCCTTGTACTTCTCGATCGGCGGCAGGCCCACCGATTGCGGGGTGTCGCGCATGGTCGCGAAGGCAAACACCGCAACGGCAAGTGCTACGGTAGCGGGCACATAGAATGCCGCATGCCAGTCATTGAACCAGCCCATGCCCAGCAGGAACAACGGGCCGATAAGGCCGCCGCCGACGTTGTGCGCCACGTTCCACACCGACACCACGCCGCCGCGTTCCTTCTGCGACCACCAGTGCACCATGGTCCGTCCGCTCGGCGGCCAGCCCATGCCTTGTGCCCAGCCGTTGATGAACAGCAGGATGAACATGATCGTCACGCTGGACGTCGCCCAGGGCGCAAAACCGAAAATGAACATCACGCCGGCTGATACCAGCAAGCCGAATGGCAGGAAATAGCGGGGGTTCGAGCGGTCGGACACCAGGCCCATCAAGAACTTCGACAAGCCATAGGCAATCGCGATGGCCGACATGGCCAGGCCGAGTTGGCCACGGGTGTAGCCCTCGTCGATGAGGTAGGGCATGGCTAGGGAGAAGTTCTTGCGCAGCAGGTAGTAACCGGCATAGCCGATGAAAATCCCCGCGAAAATTTGCCAGCGAAGGCGTCGGTAGGTGCTGTCTATTTTTTCTTCAGGCAGGGTTGCCTGATGTGCGGCGGGTCGAAAGAAAGCAAACATTCAAGTGCTCCAGAATTCTTGTTTTGACTGCGGATGCGAATGTTACAGTTTCGTTACCGAAAATAGCATTGGTTCGAATCAGCAAAACAGTGGAAATGCTGGATTTGGCATGTTCTTTTATGAACATGTCGCTCAGATATAAATGAAGGGCGTTGCGGGAATGGCGAAGCCGGGTCGTAGGGCTTCGACCCGGTACAGATGAAAGAGAATCGCAGCCAATCAGCGAACCTGCACCACCACCTTGCCGACCGCCTTGCGCTGCCCCAAGTCATTGATCGCCTGGGCGGCATCGTCCAGCGGGTAGACCTGCGACACCAGCGGCTTGAGCTTGCCTTCGGCGAACCAGCCGAACAGCTGCTGGAAGTTGGCGGCGTTGTCCTGGGGCTGGCGCTGGGCGAAGGAGCCCCAGAACACACCGACCACCGAGGCGCCCTTGAGCAAGGCCAGGTTCACCGGCAATTCGGGAATGCGCCCGCTGGCAAAGCCAACCACCAACAACCGGCCGTTCCAGGCGATGGCGCGCACGGCCTGGTCGAACAGGTCGCCGCCCACCGGGTCGTAGATGACATCGGCGCCCTGGCCGTCGGTGAGGCGCTTGATTTCGTCCTTCAGGCTGGTTTCGTTGTAGTTGATCAACTCGTCAGCACCGGCGGCCTTTGCCACGGCGAGTTTTTCCGCGCTGCTGGCGGCCGCGATGACTCGCGCACCCATGGCCTTGCCGATTTCCACCGCCGCCAGGCCGACCCCGCCGGAGGCACCGAGCACCAGCAGGGTTTCTCCGGGCTTCAGGTTGGCGCGCTGCTTGAGGGCGTGCATCGACGTGCCGTAGGTCATGCTGAACGCGGCCGCGGTGTTGAAATCCATGGCGGAGGGAATCGGCAGCACGTTGTAGCCCGGTACCGCTACTTGCTCGGCGAAGCTGCCCCAGCCGGTCAGGGCCATGACCCGATCACCGACTTTCAGGTGGCTGACCTTTTCCCCTACTTCGCTGATGACCCCGGCAGCTTCGCCACCCGGGGAAAACGGGAAGGGCGGCTTGAACTGATATTTGCCCTCGATGATCAGCGTGTCAGGAAAATTCACCCCGGCGGCGTGCACATCCAGCAACACTTCATTCTTCTTTGCGACAGGGCTGGCGACGTCTTCCAGCACCAGCGATTCGGCGGGACCGAATTCTTTGCACAGCACGGCTTTCATCAGGGCTATTCCTTTGGGAGTGATGGCCGATAAGTGTAGGTGTGAGAGTCAACGGGTCAACGAGCATGCCCCGCCCTGATAGCCAGCCATAAGCTTGTGCTTGGACGGCGGGTCGGTATGCTGGGCCGCAAACCGGATGAGGAGTGGAATGTGAAAGCGTGGATGATGTTGATGCTGGCCCTGTCGCTGCCTGTGGCGGCGATGGCCGAAGAGAGCAAGGAAGGCGAGGCACCCAAGGTCAGTTACATCACGTTGAGCCCGCCGTTCGTGGGCAACTATGGGCTGGATGGTACGACCAAGCTGAAGGTCTACAAGGCTGACGTCGCCTTGCGCGTGACCGGCGATGCCGCCGCTGCGGCGGTGAAAGCGAACGAGCCGTTGATTCGCAACCAGTTGGTGGCGCTGTTCGCTCAGCAGACGACCGAGACCATGAACAACCTTGAAGCCAAGGAAAAGCTGCGTCAGGAAGCGTTGAAGCAGACCCAGCAAGTGATGAACGACGAGACCGGCAAGCCGATGGTTGAGGATCTGTTGTTCAACAACCTGATCATTCAATAAGTCTTGTGGTAACCAGGCGGGCCCTTTCGCGAGCAGGCTCGCTTCCACAGTGGATCTGCAGTGAACAGTGAGCAACCGAGATTCCCTGTGGGAGCGGGCTTGCTCGCGATGGTGGCCTACCGGACAGCGAATCACTCAAGGCTTCAGAGCAACCACCGCCGCCCATTGCTCCGCCGTCACCGGCATCACTGACAGTCGCGAGCCTTTCTGCACCAGCGGCATTTCTGCCAGGGCGGTCTGTTGCTTGAGGTGGTCGAGCTTCAGGACGTGGCGGAACGTTTCGACATGGGCCACGTCGATCGCGGTCCAGGGGTTTTTCTCCGGGCTGGCCTTGGCGTCGAAGTAGTGGCTGTCAGGCTCCAGCGCCGTGGGATCGGGGTAGGCGGCCTTGATGATTTTTCCGGTGCCCGCGATGCCAGGCTCCGGGCAGCTGGAGTGATAGAAAAAAAATAAATCGCCTTCTGCCATGGCGCGCAGGAAATTGCGTGCCTGATAGTTGCGAACTCCGTCCCAGCGAGCTTGGCCGAGCTTTTCCAAGCCCTGGATGGACAATTCGTCGGGCTCGGATTTCATCAGCCAATAAGCCATGATTTCTACTCCTGGGCGATATAGTTAAAAATAGTTCAGCGATTTTATGACAAACCGACAGTCGGTTGACGCCAGAGTTTGCGTGTGGGTCCGGGTTATCGCAAAATGCCGGCCTTCCAAGCTTGACGCTGCTGCACGGCCAATAAGAAAACCGCTGCTGTCATCGTGTGTGATATGCCTTGAGGGGGGCAATCGATGAAACGCAAACCGGATTTGTTGTGGATACTGGTCATTCTGTTCGGCCTGGGTGTCGTGACCACGGGTTACGCCCAGAGCTTGTGGAGCAGCAAGAACGATGTTCCGATGAACATCGCCCAGCCTGCCCCATCGCTCAAGCGCTGAGCGCTTTCTTTCAGGCGCCGCTGATTCCGGTGGCGCCTATCATGCGATGTACCAACGCCTGTCGCTGACTGTTCCTTGCAGCGGCACGTCCCAGCTTGCCTGTACCAATCGCTCGACCCGTTGGCATTCGTGGGCCAGCCCCAGCAAGGTCGGCTTGCGCCATTGTTTGCGGCGCGACAGATACGCCAGGCTGCGATCGTAGAATCCCCCGCCCATGCCCAGCCGACCCCCGGCATCGTCAAACCCGACCAGCGGCAACAGCACCAGGTCCAACGTCCAGACCTTGCGTTGCCGGGCTATATTCTTGCGTGGTTCCGGGATGCGAAAGCGATTGGGCTGCATCTTCTCGCCGGGATGGATTCGCTGGAAAACCATTTTCGTCTGCGGCCATGGGCTGAGCACCGGCAGGTACGTCGCCTTGCCCCGACGCTGGGCCGCGCGCAGTAGCAGGCGTGGATCGATCTCGCCGTCGTTGGGCAGGTACAGGGCGATGTGTCGCGCGCGGCGAAACAGCGGGTGCTGGGCCAGTTGCCGGTAGAGGCCTTGGGCGGCGTCCCGTTGCTGGGCCGGGGTCAGGGAGCGACGCGCCTGGCGCAGCAGGCGGCGAAGTTGCGGGCGGGTCGGCAACGCAGGTTCGGTCATATCGAGGTTTCCGAGGCGGTGGCATCGAAACAGCGTAACTGCAAACAACGGCGCCAGAAATGCCAAACGCCAGAAACGACAATGCCAGTCATGATGACTGGCATTGTTTCGAGAATCAGGCTCCCCGGATGAACCGCTGTCGGCTTAGCCCTTGAACCCGAAAGTTCAAGGTGGAAGTTGCAGGAGGCGTTAAGGCTTTCCGTCAAGCGGACATGCACACCGGCCCCAACGTGCAACCCCCGTGGTTGTGCGTATCGGCTCAGGGACATCACCAACTGGCAAGCACCCCAGGGAGTGACGCAAGTATACCCCAGGCAGCCTCGCGAATCAGCCCTTGCTGACGTCCGGATCGGTGGCCAGTACCAAATCCACTCGATCCAGCAGGTCGCGGACTTGTTCGCGGGTCGAGCCGCTGACCTGTACGTCCGGCGTATCCTGGCGGTGCAGCAGGTCGTGGGTGATGTTCAAGGCGGCCATCACGGCGATGCGATCGGCGCCGATGACTTTGCCGCTGCTGCGGATCTCGCGCATCTTGCCGTCCAGGTAACGGGCGGCACTCACCAGGTTGCTACGCTCTTCCTGGGGGCAGATGATCGAATATTCTTTATCGAGGATCTGCACGGTAACGCTATTGCTTGAACTCATGAGTCTTGCTCCAGGGCCTTGAGGCGCGAAATCATCGATTCGACCTTACGCCGGGCGATTTCGTTTTTTTCAATGAGGTGCGCGCGTTCCTCGCGCCAGGTTTTTTCCTGAGCTAATAGGAGTCCGTTTTGGCTCTTAAGTTGCTCGACCCGTTCAATTAGCAGCTCGAGTCTGGCCATCAGCGCTTGCAGGTCGGTGTCTTCCATTGTGTCCACTGAAGATTGTGTCTGATGGGGGATAAAGGTCGCACAGCCTTTAATGGTCTTGGCGAGTCTGTCGATGTAGGATACAAGGCCTCCATTCTAGACATAGCGCCGTCTGGCGCCTAGCTGCCCATGCCCATTCAGAATTCCCCGTATCAAGCGTTCGCCACCCTGCTGAGCACCAGCGGTCATCCTGTCTCGCCCGCCGAACTCCACGGCCTGTTGCTTGGCCGCAGCTGCGCCGGCGCCGGCTTCGAGGCCGACGGCTGGTTGGCCGACGCCGCCGAGCTGCTCGAAGGCGAGCCGGCGGACAACGTGCGTAATGCGCTCATCGGCCTGCAGGAAATGGTCAAGGGCGAGCTGACCAGCGATGACATGACCGTCGTCCTGCTGCTGCCGACTGACGATGCGCCGCTGAGCGAGCGCGCCGCTGCGCTGGGCCAGTGGTGCCAGGGCTTTCTCGCCGGTTTCGGCCTGACCCGCCGCGAATATGCCCTGAGCGATGAAGCGAAGGAAGTCCTGCAGGACCTGGCGGCGATCTCCCAGGTACAGGATGCCCTGGAAGAGTCCGACGACGGCGAAAGCGACTATATGGAAGTGATGGAGTACCTGCGGGTCGCGCCTCTGCTCCTGTTCACCGAGACCAAGAAGACCGCTGAACCGGCCGCCAAACCGTCCTTGCACTGATCGCTTGAAAGGGAACACCGTCTGCCCATGATTCATATCCCGAAGTCGGAATACAGCCGTCGCCGCAAGGCCCTGATGGCGCAGATGGAGCCCAACAGTATCGCAATCCTGCCCGCCGCCGCCGTTGCGATTCGCAACCGCGACGTCGAGCATGTCTATCGCCAGGACAGTGATTTCCAATACCTGAGCGGCTTTCCCGAGCCGCAGGCCGTCATCGTGCTGATGCCCGGCCGGGCCCATGGCGAATACATCCTCTTCTGCCGCGAGCGCAATGCCGAGCGGGAAATGTGGGATGGCCTGCGTGCCGGCCAGGAGGGAGCGATCCGTGACTATGGCGCCGACGACGCGTTCCCCATCACCGACATCGACGACATCCTGCCGGGGCTGATCGAAGGCCGCGACCGGGTGTACTCGGCCATGGGCAGCAACCCGGAGTTCGATCGGCACCTGATGGAGTGGATCAACGTGATCCGCTCCAAGGCCCACCTCGGTGCCCAGCCGCCGAACGAATTCGTTGCCCTGGATCATTTGCTGCACGACATGCGCCTGTATAAATCGGCGGCGGAAGTGAAGGTGATGCGCGAAGCGGCGCGGATCTCCGCCCAGGCGCATATCCGGGCGATGCAGGCGGCGCGGCCTGGGCTGTATGAGTACAGCCTGGAAGCCGAGCTCGATTATGAGTTTCGCAAGGGCGGGGCAAAGATGCCGGCGTACGGTTCCATCGTCGCGGCGGGGCGCAACAGCTGCATTTTGCATTACCAGCAAAACGATGCCGTGCTCAAGGATGGCGACCTGGTGTTGATCGATGCCGGGTGCGAAATCGATTGTTATGCCAGCGATATCACCCGCACCTGGCCGGTCAGCGGGAAGTTTTCTGCCGAGCAGAAGGCGATCTACGAAGTAGTGCTGGCGGCCCAGGAAGCCGCATTTGCGCAAATCGCGCCGAACAAACATTGGAACCAGGCCCACGAGGCGACCGTCAGGGTAATTACCGAGGGGCTTGTCCGCCTGGGGCTGCTGGAAGGCGAAGTGGACGAACTGATCGCAAACGAAGCCCACCGGGCGTTCTACATGCACCGCGCCGGCCACTGGCTGGGAATGGATGTACACGATGTGGGCGAATACCGCGTGGGTGGCGAGTGGCGAGTGCTGGAGGTCGGAATGACTTTGACCGTCGAGCCGGGCATCTACATTGCCCCGGACAATCGCGGCGTAGCGAAGAAATGGCGCGGCATTGGCGTGCGCATCGAGGATGACGTGGTAGTGACCAAGACCGGTTGTGAAATCCTGACCCGCGGCGTACCGAAGACGGTCGCCGAAATCGAGGCCTTGATGGCCGCCGCACGGACTCAAGCGGCATGAACCGGGTCAACGTTGCAATCATCGGTGGCGGCCTGGTCGGCGCGAGCCTGGCGCTGGCGCTGCAAGCCGGTGCCAAGGCACGGGGTTGGAAGATCATGCTGATCGAGCCCTTCGCTCCCGGTGACGCCTGGCAGCCGAGCTACGATGCGCGCTCGTCGGCGCTTTCGTTCGGCGCGCGGCAAATTTATCAACGCTTGGGCCTGTGGCAGGAAGTTTCCCGCCGGGCCGAGCCGATCAAGCAGATCCACGTGTCCGACCGCGGGCGGTTTTCGACGGCGCGGTTGTCGGCCATGGAGGAGGGCGTGCCGGCCCTTGGCTACGTCGTGGAGAATGCCTGGCTCGGCCAATGCCTGTGGCAAGGCCTGGACAAGGATGTCGTCAGTTGGCGCTGCCCCGCGCAGGTCGCTCGGATGGAGCCGCAAATCGCGGGCTATCGCCTGACGCTGGACGACGAAACTGTCGTGGAATGCGACCTCGCGGTATTGGCCGACGGCGGTCGCTCCGGCCTGCGGGAGCAGATGGGGGTCGGGGTGCGCAATCGTCCCTACGACCAGAGCGCCTTGATTGCCAACATCACGCCCAGCGAAGCGCACAACGGCATGGCTTTCGAGCGCTTCACCGATGACGGCCCGATGGCGTTGTTGCCGCTGCCGGAAAATCGCTGTGCATTGGTCTGGACTCGCCAGGGCATGGATGCGCAACGACTCGCAGCCCTTGACGAGCGCAGCTTCCTCAGTGAATTGCAGAATGTGTTCGGCTATCGCCTGGGCACGCTGAAGCAAGTAGGCGCGCGTCATCTTTATCCATTGGCGCTGGTGGAAGCCGAGGAACAGGTGCGTCCGCACCTGGCCATCCTGGGCAATGCTGCCCACAGCTTGCATCCGATTGCCGGGCAAGGCTTCAACCTGTCCCTGCGTGACGCCCAGGCCTTGGCCGATACCTTGCTTGAGAGCGACAGCACGCCCGGCGACTTCACCGTATTGCAAGCCTATCGCGAGCGTCAGCGGATGGATCAGGCCTTGACCGTGGGCTTCTCCGACCGGGTGACGCGGCTGTTCAGCAGCGATCTGCCGCTGGTGTCCCTGGGCCGTAATCTCGGCCTGCTGGGCCTGGACCTGCTGCCGCCCGCCAAGCGCTGGTTCGCCCGTCAGGCCATGGGTTTGGGAACACGCCCTGATGCTTGATACGGATCATTCCTTTCACCGGCGGCTGATGTCGCCAGCAACACAGGCTTAAAGCATGGAATTGCGTGCAGATCTGTTGATTGTCGGTGCCGGCATGGTCGGCAGCGCCCTGGCGCTGGCGTTGCAGGGCAGTGGCCTGCAAGTGCTGCTGCTCGACGGCAGCCCGATGAGCGTCAAGCCCTTTGATGCCCAGGCCGCATTCGAGCCACGGGTCAGTGCCCTGTCGGCAGCCAGCCAACGGATCCTCGAACGCCTGGGTGTCTGGGACGGGATCACCGGCCGACGGGCCAGCCCATACACCGACATGCACGTCTGGGATGGCAGCGGCACGGGGCAGATTCACTTTTCCGCCGCCAGTCTGCATGCCGACGTGCTGGGGCATATCGTTGAAAACCGCGTCGTCCAGGACGCGCTGCTGGACCGACTGCACGATTGTGATTTAGGCCTGCTTGCCAACGCGCGCCTGGAGCAGATGCGCCGCTCAGGTGATGACTGGCTGCTGACGCTGGCCGACGGCCGTACCTTGCGCGCGCCGCTGGTGATTGCCGCTGACGGCGCGAATTCAGCCGTGCGTCGCCTGACCGGGGTGGCCACGCGGGAGTGGGATTACCTGCACCACGCTATTGTCACCAGCGTGCGTAGCGCCCGTCCTCATCGGACGACGGCTTGGCAGCGTTTCACCGACAACGGCCCGCTGGCGTTTCTGCCACTGGCCCGCGAGGGTCAGGAAGACTGGTGTTCGATCGTCTGGTCCACCACTCCCGATGAAGCGCAGCGCTTGATGGCTCTTGATGACACTGTGTTTTGCAACGAGCTGGAGCGTGCCTTCGAAGGCCAGCTCGGCACGGTACTGAGCGCCGACCCGCGCCTGTGCGTGCCACTGCGCCAGCGCCATGCCAAGCGCTATGTGGCCGAAGGGCTGGCACTGATCGGTGATGCCGCCCACACCATCCATCCGCTGGCCGGGCAGGGCGTGAACCTGGGCTTGCTGGATGCCGCCGTGCTGGCCGAAGTGCTGCTGCAAGCGGCTGGGCGTGGCGAACGCTTGGCTGACGTGAAGGTATTGAGCCGCTACGAGCGCCGCCGCATGCCCCACAACCTGGCGTTGATGGCGGCGATGGAAGGTTTCGAGCGGTTGTTCCAGGCTGATCCGTTGCCGGTTCGCTGGTTGCGCAACGCCGGTCTGAAGTTGGTGGACCGCCTGCCTGAAGCCAAGGCGTTGTTCGTGCGCGAGGCGCTGGGGTTGACCGGGGATTTGCCGGAACTGGCCAGGGCCTGAGAGGTGTGTCGGGCTCATGACCTCATCGCGAGCAGGCTCGCTCCCACAGGGTTATGTGAAAGCAAGTCAATGTGGGAGCGAGCCTGCTCGCGATGAGGCCGGAACCGCTACCTCGACCCCACCGCTGCAACATTTGGAAACGTGTCTGCCCACTGTTCGATTGTGGTGCTAAATGTGAGTCCTTATCATTTGCGCTCTGTTCACAATCGAGAGATCGCCACCATGTCGGCCACAAAACGCCTGCTGTCCGCCCTCGCCTTGGCCCTGATTGGCACTACCACGGCCCAGGCCGCCGATGAGGTGGTGGTCTATTCCTCGCGCATCGATGAATTGATCAAACCGGTTTTCGACGCGTATACCAAGAAGACCGGCGTAGCGGTGAAGTTCATTACCGACAAGGAAGCGCCGTTGATGCAGCGGATCAAGGCCGAAGGTGAAAACGCCACCGCCGACCTGTTGCTCACCGTGGACGCCGGGAACCTCTGGCAGGCCGAGCAGATGGGGATCCTGCAGCCCTTCACCTCGACGGTCATCGACGCCAACATCCCGCCTCAATATCGCGCGTCCTCCCATGCCTGGACTGGCCTGAGCCTGCGGGCGCGGACAATCGCCTATTCCACTGACCGGGTCAAACCGGGTGAGTTGACCACTTATGAGGCGCTGGCGGGCAAGGAGTGGGAAGGCCGCCTGTGCCTGCGGACTTCGAAGAAAGTCTACAACCAGTCCCTGACCGCGACGCTGATCGAAACCCACGGCGCGGAAAAAACCGAGGAAATCCTCAAGGGTTGGGTCAAGAACCTCTCCACCGACGTGTTCTCCGACGACACTGCGCTGCTTGAAGCGATCAATGCCGGCCAGTGTGATGTCGGCATCGTCAACACCTATTACTACGGTCGCCTGCACCAGCAGAAGCCGGACCTGAAGGTCAAGTTGTTCTGGCCGAACCAGGCCGATCGGGGCGTGCACATCAACCTCTCGGGCATCGGCCTGACCAAGCACGCACCGCACCCGGAAGCCGCGAAGAAGCTGGTGGAATGGATGACCACGCCTGAAGCGCAAAGTATCTTTGCTGACGTGAACCAGGAGTTTCCGGCGAATCCAAAAGTGGCACCCTCCAAGGAAGTCGCTGCCTGGGGCAAGTTCAAGGCCGATACCTTGCCAGTGGAAGTGGCCGGTAAGCGCCAGGCCGAAGCCATCCGCATGATGGACCGTGCTGGCTGGAATTGAGACGGGATCGCTCAGTCCATCGATGAAGTGTGGCGAGGGAGCTTGCTCCCGCGGGATCGGGCTGGCGCTCCAGGGCAAAGCCCTCCCCAACTATCGACCGGGTCTATCTGACGGGGCATGATCCGGATCGTTAGGGCTACTTCGTAGCCCAGCGGGAGCAAGCTCCCTTGCCACATGAGCCCTTTGTCAGTAATGACGCGAACGAGAACTTTCCTTGACCCACCCCGCCCAACGCCGCTGGTATCCCCTGGTCTTCGCCGTCGCTGCGCTAGTCTTGTTGCCCTTGAGCGTGCTGCTGCTGTCCTGGCAGAGCATTGATCTACAAATCTGGTCCCATTTGTGGGACACCCAGATGCCACGCCTGTTGGGTAACACCCTCACGCTGATCTTTGGTGTGGGTGTCGGGGTGACGCTGCTGGGCGTGAGCCTGGCCTGGCTCACGAGCCTTTGCGAATTTCCCGGCCGTCGATGGCTCGACTGGGCGCTGATGCTGCCGTTCGCGGTGCCTGCCTATGTATTGGCATTTGTCTTCGTAGGCCTGCTGGACTTTGCCGGTCCGGTGCAAACGTTGCTGCGCGAATGGTTTGGCAGTGGCCTGCGCCTGCCTCGGGTGCGTTCCACTGGCGGTGTGATCCTGGTGCTGGTCCTGGTGTTCTACCCCTATGTCTACCTGCTGGCGCGAAGCGCTTTCCTGGCGCAAGGCAAGGGCCTGATGGAAGCGGCGCGGGTGCTCGGGCAATCGCCTTGGCAGGCGTTCTGGCGTGTGGCGCTGCCGATGGCCAGGCCGGCAATCGGCGCCGGCGTGGCGCTGGCGCTGATGGAAACCCTGGCGGACTTCGGTGCGGTATCAGTGTTCAACTTCGACACCTTCACCACGGCCATCTACAAGACCTGGTACGGGTTTTTCAGCCTTTCCAGCGCAGCCCAGCTGGCCAGTCTCCTGTTGTTGACGGTCATGGTGGTCCTCTACGGCGAACGCCGCGCCCGGGGCGCCCAGCGGGCCGGCAACGAGCGACCGCGAGCCCAGGCGCTATACCACCTGCGAGGACTCAAGGCGGTGGCGGCCAGCGGCTGGTGCCTGCTGGTTTTCGCCTGTGCGTTTGTCATTCCGCTCATGCAATTGGTGGTCTGGTTTTGGCAGCGCGGTCGTTTCGACCTGGATGAGCGTTACGCCGGGTTGATTCTCCATACCCTCTACCTGGGCGGACTCGCGGCACTTGTCACGGTTTGCGTCGCCTTGCTGCTTGCCTTCGCTCGACGTCTGGCGCCGACCCGGTCGATCCGCGCCGGGGTCGGTCTGGCGAACCTGGGCTACGCCTTGCCCGGTTCGGTGCTGGCGGTATCGATCATGCTTGCGTTCAGTTATCTGGATCGCGAGCTGGTCATCCCGCTGTCGACACTGCTCGGAGGCGCGGGCAAACCGTTGCTGCTGGGCAGTTTGTCGGCACTGTTGCTGGCGTACCTGGTGCGTTTCCTGGCCGTGGCCTATGGCCCGTTGGAAAGCAGCCTGGCGCGTATTCGCCCGTCGTTGCCCGAAGCCGCACGAAGTCTCGGGGTGAGTGGGCCGCGACTGTTTTTCAAAGTGTATCTGCCGTTGCTGCTTCCTGGCACCCTGAGCGCCGCGCTGCTGGTATTCGTCGATGTGCTCAAGGAAATGCCGGCGACTTTGCTGATGCGCCCGTTTGGCTGGGACACGCTGGCGGTACGGATCTTTGAAATGACCAGCGAAGGGGAGTGGGCGCGGGCCGCCCTACCGGCGCTGAGCCTGGTGCTGGTGGGGCTGCTGCCAGTCATCGGATTGATACGGCGTTCGGCCCATCGACGCGTTCTGAGTGAATAGAGCACACGCCTAGGTGCCAGCCTTGGATCATGCGGATACAATGCGCGGCATTCGGTGCGGTCCGTCTGTCGGACCGGGTAGCTAGGAGCGTCGGAAAATTCTTTTTTCAGGCGTTCGAGCTGTGGCAGTACCCATCCGCACCTTCGCCAAGCCCGGAAGGAGAAACCCATGGGACAGCGTACGCCTCTGTATGACCTTCATCTCGCCCTCGGCGCGAAAATGGTCGATTTTGGCGGTTGGGATATGCCCTTGCACTATGGATCGCAAGTTGAAGAGCACCATCAGGTGCGTCGCGACTGCGGTGTGTTCGATGTATCCCACATGACCGTGATCGATGTAGCCGGCCCCCAGGCCAAAGCCTGGCTGCAGCGCCTGCTGGCCAACGACGTCGATCGCTTGCAGGACACTGGTCGCGCGTTGTACAGCACGATGCTCAACGAGCGCGGCGGCATTGTCGACGACATGATCATCTATCGTGTCGAGGACGGTTACCGGTTGGTGTTCAACGCCTCGACACGTGACCAGGACCTGGCCTGGATGCAAGCGCAACTCGGCGATTACGCAGTGCAGCTGCACGAGCGTGCCGAACTGGCGATGCTGGCTATCCAAGGCCCCCAGGCCCGGCACAAGATTGCCGAGCTGGTTACGCAACCACGCGGCCAGTTGATCCAGCAACTCAAGCCCTTCGAAGGTCGCGCCGACGGTGATTGGTTCATTGCCCGTACCGGCTATACCGGAGAAGACGGCCTGGAAATTGTCCTGCCGGCCCGTGAGGCCCCGAGTTTCTTCAACGACCTGGTGGGTGCCGGTATTCCTCCCATCGGACTCGGCGCCCGCGATACCTTGCGCCTGGAAGCCGGCATGAACCTCTACGGCCAGGACATCCACCAGGATATTTCACCGTTGGCCTCGAACATGGCCTGGAGCATTGCCTGGGAACCGGCGAGCCGTCAGTTCATCGGTCGCGCTGCGCTGGAGGCTGAACTTGCCGCCGGCGTGCAGCACAAACTGGTGGGGTTGGTGCTGGAAGAGCGCGGTGTATTGCGCGCCCACCAAGTGGTCCGTATCGCCAATGTTGGCGAAGGAGAGATCACCAGTGGTAGTTTTTCTCCTACGCTTAGCAAGTCGATTGCCCTGGCACGCGTTCCGATGGCTACCGCCGACCGTGCCGAGGTGGAAATTCGTGGCAAGTGGTACCCGGTACGAGTGGTCAAGCCGACCTTCGTCCGCCATGGCAAAACCCTGATCTGATTTTTTACGGCGGGCCGCCGGCCGCTGACACTTTTTCTTGAGGACACAGAATTATGAGCGATATCCCTGCCGAACTGCGTTTTGCCGAAAGCCACGAGTGGGCACGCCTGGAAGCCGACGGTACCGTTACCGTGGGCATCAGCGACCATGCACAGGAAGCGTTGGGCGACGTGGTGTTTGTCGAGCTGACTGAAGTCGGTAAAGTTTTTGCTGCAGGCGATCAGGCCGGCGTGGTGGAATCGGTCAAGGCCGCTTCCGATATCTATGCCCCGGTTTCGGGAGAAGTGATTGCAATCAACGAAGAGCTGGGTGGTTCACCAGAGCTGCTGAACTCTGATCCGTACGGCGCTTGGATTTTCAAGCTCAAGCCAAGCGACGAGGCCGAGCTGGACAAGTTGCTTGATGCGGCCGGCTACAAAGCTGCAATCGGCGAATAACCCGGACCTGGCTAGAGCTCACCGGGCCAAAAATGCCGCTCAACTGAGCGGCATTTTTTTTGAGTGTGCACCGCAGTTCTGATTTGTGTCTCAGATCAGAACGCCATCCGTGCCTCGACGTAGAGGTTCTGTTCGCGCAATTTGCCCTTGAGCTGTTCGTCCCGAGCGTTGATGCGATTGGCAAAGGTGTTGTAACCGGTTTCGATATCGCCCATGTCAACGTAGCGATAACCAGTGCCAAGGGTGAGTTGCTGGCTGAGCTTGATATCCGCCCCTACGCCCAGTGTATAGGCGAAGTTGTTCTGGCTGTTGTTTGCGAATCGTCGCGAAGGGTTGGACTGGTAACCCTCGGAATCGATAAACGCCACACCCAGGCCAGCCATGGCGTACAGCGAAAAATGTTGGTTAAGCGGGAAGTTTTTGTACCCGTTGATCATCAAGCGGCTGGACGAAACTTGCATATTGTTGACGTTGGCATCGAACGGCGCCCAATGACTCTTGAACTCCGAATTCTGTTTGAGTGAATACTCGGTTTCCAGCCGCCAGTTGCCTTCGAATCCATAGCCAACCGCTACAGATCCGCCAACGTCTTTGCTGCTGGTCGGGCTGACAACACGATTGTTGACTCTGGGGCTGGTAAGGAGTGCATCGGAAAGATCTTGCTGCACGCTCAGGATTTTTATCGAGCCGTATAGGCCCTCGGCATGTGAGGTGGTGCTAAGTGCGGCGGTGATCAGCAGCAACGAAAGGCATGGCTTGTTCATGAGTATCGGTTCGCATTGTGGGTAAAGTTCGAATCGATAGAGTTTGCAGTGCCAGCCTCGCACGTTTGTATCAGAGCCTTCCTCCGCGGGCAGGTGAACTTTCATCGTAGCGGCGGGGTTGTTGGCCGGTTCGATGTAGGAAAGAAGCTCAGCAGTTGTTTGCCCATAAAAAAATGCCGCTCGATCGAGCGGCATTTTTCATGGGGCGGGAATCACTCCTGGGCGATGGCGTTCTTCGCCAGGATCGCGTTGGCCAGTTCCATGTCGGTGGCTTGCAGGCCAGGGTTGTCGGCACGGACTTTCTGCATGGCCGCTTCCAGGTAAGGGCCACGAATGCCGCCGTCACTGGCGACGAAGCTGCCGGCGTCGTCCTGGGCGGCGACGATCAGCTTGTTATCCTTGAAGGTCAGGTAGGTGGAACCGGTGGTTGCGCCGGACGAAATGACGTTACGCCAAAACGCGTCGGCCATTGCCGAGCCCACAGGGAGAGAAAGCAAGGCCAGGGTCGCGACAGCAAGTTTGAGACGCATGATAGGTGACTCCACAGGGTTAACTATGACGTTGGATTACGGTTGCCCCGGTTCAGTTCCATGGCACGTCAGTCAGCCCTTTCCACTGTCAATACCGTACCTTCCTGTGCCACCACCCTGACCCGCGTGCCAATGGACAGGTCGGGGCCCTTCGCCAACCAGACGCCGTCGGCCACCCTGATCTTGCCGCGCCCATCGACAATCGCCTCGTGGACCTGGAACACCTTGCCGATCAGCTCCTGCCCGCGCAGGTTCAGGTGCGGCTGGTCGCTTTGGCGGATGGCGCTGCGCTGGCGTCGCCACCAATACAGGGCTGTCGCGATAGCGAACAGGCCGAACAGCAGGAACTGGATCTCCCACACCAATTGCGGCAGGACGAACGTCAGCACGCCGACCGCTGCGGCGGCCATGCCAATCCACAGTAGGTATCCGCCCGCGCCGAACACTTCCAGTATCAACAGGATGACGCCCAGCGCCAGCCAGTCCCAATAAGACAATTGCTGCAGGAACAGCCACATACGCGCCTCAGGCTTTCTTGTTGTCGAAGGTGGCCTTGACGATTTCGCCAATGCCGCCCACCGCACCGATGACCTGGCTGGCTTCCAGCGGCATCAGAATCACCTTGCTGTTGTTGGCCGAGGCCAACTGCCCCAGCGCATCGATGTATTTTTGCGCAACAAAGTAGTTCACGGCCTGTACGTTACCGTCGGCGATTGCCTGGGACACCACCTGGGTGGCGAGGGCTTCGGCTTGCGCCTGGCGTTCACGTGCCTCGGATTCAAGGAACGCGGCCTGGCGGCTGCCCTCGGCTTCGAGGATCTGGGCCTGTTTCTTGCCCTCGGCGGTAAGAATCGCCGACGCTCGCAGCCCCTCGGCTTCCAGGATCTGTGCACGCTTGATACGTTCGGCTTTCATCTGCCCCGACATGGCGGCCATCAGGTCGGCCGGCGGGCTGATGTCCTTGATCTCGATCCGCGTGATCTTGATGCCCCATGGCGCCGTGGCTTCGTCGACCGTGCGCAGCAACTTCTCGTTGATACCGTCGCGCTGGCTCAACATGGCGTCCAGTTCCATGGAGCCCAGCACCGTGCGGATGTTGGTCTGCAACAGGTTGCGGATGGCGTGTTCGAGGTTGTTGACCTCGTAGGCGGCCTGGGCGGTATTGACCACCTGGAAGAAGCACACGGCGTCGATCTGCACTGTAGCGTTGTCGGCGGTGATGACTTCCTGGGGCGGGATGTCCAGCACGCTTTCCATGACGTTGATCTTGCGCCCGATGCGGTCCATCACGGGAATGATGATGTTCAGGCCAGGCTTGAGCGTATTGGTATAGCGGCCGAACCGCTCGACCGTCCATTGATAACCCTGGGGCACCACTTTGAACCCCATGAACAGAATGGCGACCACGAGGCCGATGAAGAGTAGAAGCACGCTGCCGATCTGCATGACGGTTCCCTGTACGAATTGAATGGACCTGCTAACCCTGAGTGTAGGGCAAGCGGCCATTATCTTCGCTACGGTCCGTTCCGGTATGTCTGTGGGACGTTTCCGGTCCCTGAGCCGGACCGTGCCTACTTCTGCTCGCTCTGTGGTGTCACTCGTAATACTTCCTCGACCGTGGTCAAGCCCGCCGCCACCTTTTGCGCGCCTGAAAGCCGCAGGCTTCGCATGCCTTCCTTGAACGCCTGGCGGCGCACGGCAAGCAGGTCGGTGTCGGGGTGGATCAAGGCTCTGACGCTGTCGCTCAGTTGCATGATCTCGTACACCCCGGCGCGACCGCGATAACCGGTGTCACGGCATTCCGAGCAACCCACGGCCTGCTGGGCATTGGTGGGCAACGGCGCCTGCCAGGGACGCGTCAGGGTTTGCCAGTCGTCTTCGTCCAGGGTCAGGGGAGCCTTGCAATGCGGGCACAATGTTCGCACCAGGCGCTGGGCCATGACGCCGAGCACCGTCGCTTTGATCAGGTAATGCGGCACGCCGAGTTCGAGCAGCCGGCTGATGGCGCTCGGTGCATCGTTGGTGTGCAGGGTCGAGAGCACGAGGTGCCCGGTGAGCGCTGCCTGGATCGCCATTTCAGCGGTTTCGAGGTCGCGGATCTCGCCGATCATGATGATGTCGGGGTCTTGCCGCATCAATGCGCGTACCCCCGCGGCAAACGACAGCTCGATGTTGTGCTGGACCTGCATCTGGTTGAAGGACGCCTCGACCATTTCAATCGGATCTTCGATGGTGCAGAGATTCACTTCAGGCGTCGCCAGTTTCTTCAGCGTGGTGTACAGGGTCGTGGTCTTGCCAGACCCGGTGGGGCCCGTGACCAGGATGATGCCGTTGGGCTGGCGAGTCATGTCCTGCCAGCGGCGCAGGTCGTCGACAGAGAAGCCGAGCTGGTCGAAATCCTTGAGCAGCACTTCCGGGTCGAAGATCCGCATGACCATTTTCTCGCCGAACGCGGTCGGCAAGGTCGACAGTCGCAACTCCACCTCGCCGCCGTCCGGGGTCTTGGTCTTCACGCGGCCGTCCTGGGGCTTGCGCTTTTCGGCAACGTTCATCCGGCCCAGGCTCTTGAGCCGGCTGATGATGGCCATCGTCACCTGTGGCGGAAATTGATAGACGGTGTGCAGCACGCCGTCGATGCGGAAGCGCACGGTGCCTTGCTCGCGGCGCGGTTCGATATGGATATCGCTGGCCCGTTGCTGGAAGGCGTATTGGAACAGCCAGTCGACGATATTGACGATATGCGCGTCGTTGGCATCCGGTTCCTGATCGCTGGCGCCCAGGTTGAGCAGTTGTTCGAAGTTGGTCAGATTGCTGGGTTGCTGGTCGACCGTGGTCGCGCCGCTGACCGACTTGGCCAGTCGATAGAACTCCACGCTCAGGCGCTGGATGTCCACAGGGTTGGCCACCACGCGCTTGACCGGCAACTTCAGTACGTGGGTCAGGTCCGCTTCCCAGCTGCTGACATAGGGCTGGGCGCTGGCGACCGTCACGGCGTCCCGGTCCACCGCTACCGCGAGAATCTTGTGGCGTTGCGCAAAGGCGTAGGACATCAGCGGCGTAACGGCCGCGACGTTGATCTTCAATGGGTCGATGCGCATGTAGGGCTGGTCGGCCTGCTGGGCCAGCCACAACGTAAGGTTTTCCAGGTCCAGGCGCTTGCCGGGACGGCTGAGGTCGTCGAGATGCTGGTTGGCGATGAACTCCAGTGGATGCAGCTGGCTGTTGGCGTTATGGCGCCGGCGGGCATTGAGCGCAGTCTCGGCAGAGTCCTGGCTGATGATGCCTTGGGCAACCAGTTGGCGCAGCAGGTCGTTGAGGTCCAGCCAGCGGTCCTGAGTGGCGTGTTTGGTGGACATGGGCGTTCGGGTTCCTATTGGACAATTGCAGCAAAGCCGCGATACAGACGCTTCGGCGTCGTGGCTCGTTCTGCAAAAGAATAGTCCCGACCCTGCGGACCGTTGGGCCACTACCCGACCAATGCGTTTCCAATTCTTGCCTGGAGGCCCTCAACCTGCCGCCAGCACCGGCTCGGCGCGCGCGATATCAGCGTCTTGCAAGTCGACTGAACAGACGCTTATCAGGTTACGCAATTTTTCAGCGATGACTTGGGCGCGGTGCCAGCTCAGCCCGGTCAGGAGGCATTCCATCGAGAGCAATTCGTCGAGACGTTCGATGCGTGCGGTTTCCAGAACAAGGCCCTGCAAGGCGAACAGGTTGAGCACCCGGCAGGGCAGGTCCGCCTCGGCTTCCCCGAGCAAATGAAAGCGGGCGCGACAATAGGGATTGGCGGTGTGCCAGACGTCGGCGCGGAGCGCGGCGGTGCCGGGGGCTTGCAAAGAGGGCATGGCATTTCTCCTGAGATTGGAGAGAAATCTTTGCATGGGATTGGGGGTATTTCTTATCTAAGATAGGCTTATTCGCCAACCTGGCGAATTGGATAAATCATGTGATGGCCTTATCGGGGATTTTTTATGCAAAGCGAGCTGGACGGGTTTGATCGCAAGATATTGGCCTTGTTGCAGGAAGACGCTTCGCTCTCCAGCGCGCAGATCGCCGAACGGGTAGGTTTGTCCCAATCGCCATGCTGGCGGCGGATTCAGCGGATGAAGGAAGAAGGGATCATTCGCGGGCAGGTGACGTTGCTGGATCGTAAGAAAATCGGCCTGAACACGCAGATCTTCGCCGAAATCAAACTAAACGCCCATGGACGCTCGAATTTTACCGAGTTCACGGAGGCGATCCGCGGCTTCCCTGAGGTCTTGGAATGCTACGTGCTGATGGGGTCGGTGGATTTCTTGCTGCGCATTGTCACGGCGGACATCGAGGCCTACGAGCGCTTCTTTTTCGAGAAGCTGTCGATGGTGCCGGGGATCCAGGAAGTGAATTCGATCGTGGCGCTGTCGGAGATCAAGTCGACGACGAGTTTGCCGGTGGTGCGCTGAGCTTGTTTTTGCGATGTTTGGGCTGGCCTCATCGCGAGCAAGCTCGCTCCCACAGTTGATCTTCAGCGGCCACAAGATCTGTGTGCAACGCTGGACCCCTGTGGGAGCGAGCTTGCTCCGGGCGGCGATCCGACGATGGCGATCTTACAGGCGCAACAAAGTCTTCCAGGCCCGATTCTGATACACCGCGATCGCCTGTTGCTTGCGCGCGTCCAGGAGTTCGTCGGTGATCGGTTCGTTGGCCAGCTGCGCCAGCTTGTTCAGCTCACCGTAGAGTCGGTCCATTTCAGGGATTTCCAGCACCTGGCGGGCGTGATGCAGCCAGGCCTGGATGCGTTCGATGCGCGGCAGTTGTTCGGCGAGGTCTTCCGGCTGCTGTTGGTAGCGTTGCAGTTGCAGCGACGAAGCTTCTTCGCCCAGCAGCCGTGGCAGCCAACTGCCCAGTTGCGCCGCGCCCTGGCGATTGCCCCGGGTGTTGCGGTCGGCGGCCCAGCTGCGGGCCAGCAGCCAGCGTGACGCTTGGAGAGAGAAGAGGCCCCAACGCGGGTCCTGCAGCTCCTCGAGGAATTGCTCCGGCGCGGCCTTGCGCACGTCTTCGTCTTCGATGCCGGCCTGAACCAGTGGACGCCAGTCCTCCAGCAGCGCGTCCAGGGCCACCCGCAGGTCGTGGGTCGACTGGCGCGGCGCGGCCTGGCCGAGGCTGCTGAGCAGGGCACGCAGTTCGGCGAGATTTTCCACCCAGTCTTGCAGCAGGCGCCAATGGCCGTTGAAACGGTACTGCTCGGCCAGGCGCTGGCTGCTCCCTAGGAGGTGCCAGCTCAGTGCGGCGAAGGCGTCGTCCAGCGGCGTTTCAGCGGTCAATTGCGGGGCCGGAAGGCTCAGGGCATAACTGCTCGCATCATGCAGGCGATAGCCGCGTTCGGCCTTGCTGATGTCGCACGGCATCAAGGGCAGGGTCACGGCCAGTTCGGCGGCCAGTTCCAGCAAAGCGGCGGGTTCGCCTTCGCGCAGTTCAAGTTCCAGCTCGCAGATTTCTTCCTTCTGCTTGCCCACCACGACGTGGCCCAGGTCCAGGGCGGCTTCGATGACCACTTTGCTCTTGCCACGGCCCCAGGCAATTTCGGCGCGTTCGCGAACGAAGTCGGTGGTGAAGATCGCTTTGAGGGTTTTTTTGTCCAGGTCAGCCAGCGCCTCGGGCCAGCATTCGCCGTCGAGTTTCTTCAGGTCGAGCTTGGCCTTGGGCAGGTGCCAATCGTATTCGTTGCGCTCGGACAGGCCAGCGATGCTCTGGCCCCGCGTCTTGAGGGTCTGGATCACTGCTTCGCCATCGCGACGCAGGCGCAGGGCGACCTTGGCCTGAGCCAGGTCGCGTTCTGGAGTGTCGAAGTACTGGTTCATCAGTTCGTGGCGTTCCCAGCCACTCTTGTTACGTTTTTTCAACAGCGGATGCTCACGCAACGCTGCCAGGGTCTCGCGGCTGACGCGGAGTTTGATTTCGGTTTCTTTCTGCATGGCCGGAAAATCCAGGGATCGGGTGCGCAGCCGGGGGAAGGTGTGGCTGCCAAGGCCGTGCAGTGTACAGGACTCGTCGAGCCTACGCGCCGAACGGTTCCATCCTTGCGCTCGATGGCTCTATGATGGACTTCAATTTGCAAGTCCGGAGCCAGCGATGCCTTTGCCGTCCATGAAAGACCAATTCGCTGCCCTGATCGCTGCACCGTCGGTCAGCTGCACCCAGCCCGCGCTGGATCAGTCCAACGGCACCGTCATCGAACTGCTGGCGGGCTGGCTCTCCGAGCTTGGGTTTCGCTGCGACATCCAACAGGTCAGCCCCGGCAAGTTCAACCTTTTGGCCAGTTTCGGCACGGGCCCTGGCGGGCTGGTACTGGCCGGCCACAGTGACACGGTGCCGTTCGACGGCGCGTTATGGCAGACCGATCCGCTGAAGCTCACCGAAGTCGATGGGCGTTGGGTGGGCCTGGGCAGTTGCGACATGAAAGGCTTCTTCGCCCTGGCCATCGAGGCGGTCAGGCCGCTGCTGGACCAACCGTTCAAGCAACCGTTGCTGATCCTCGCCACCTGCGATGAAGAGAGCTCCATGGCCGGCGCCCGGGCCCTGGCGGATGCCGGTCGTCCGTTGGGCCGCGCTGCGGTGATCGGCGAGCCCACCGGCCTGCGACCGATTCGCCTGCACAAGGGCGTGATGATGGAGCGCATCGACATCCTCGGGCGCAGCGGCCATTCATCCGACCCAAGCCTGGGCCACAGCGCCCTCGAGGCCATGCACGACGCCATGGGCGAATTGCGCGGTTTGCGCCTGCAATGGCAGCGTGAATTCCGTAATCCACAATTCACCGTGCCGCAACCGACGCTGAATTTCGGCTGCATCCACGGCGGTGACAATCCCAATCGAATTTGTGGGCAATGTTCCATGGAGTTCGACTTGCGCCCCCTTCCGGGCATGGACCCTGAAGTGCTGCGGGCGGCGATCCGGCAGAAGCTCGACCCCATCGCCGAGCGGCATAAGGTCAAGATCGACTACGCTCCGTTGTTCCCTGAAGTCCCTCCATTCGAGCAGCCCGAAGACTGCGCATTGGTGCGCGTAGCCGAGCGGCTGACCGGTTATCGCGCCGAAGCAGTGGCGTTCGGCACCGAAGCGCCTTATCTTCAGCGCCTTGGCTGCGAAACCCTGGTGTTGGGCCCTGGCGATATCGCCTGCGCTCATCAGCCGGGCGAGTACCTTGAAATGTCACGTTTGCAACCTACCGTGCAATTGCTCCGTCAGTTGATCGGTCATTACTGCCTGACGCCGACCACGGCCGATTAAATTGCCCGCGTGCGGGCCCGTATCCATCACATGAGGAGAGCGCGCGTGTCGCCAAGCCTGTTCCGACGATAACCACCAGCCCGCTGTGCGTTCTGTTTCGTCTTTTTTCGGCTGTTATTTATTACAGGTCCAGGTTCATGCCCGAATACGTCAATTGGCTTCGTCACGCTTCGCCTTACATCAATGCCCACCGCGATTGCACCTTCATCGTCATGCTGCCTGGCGACGGGGTCGAGCACCCCAACTTCGGCAACATCGTCCATGACCTGGTGCTGCTGCACAGCCTCGGCGTGCGCCTGGTGCTGGTCCATGGTTCTCGCCCGCAGATTGAAACCCGCCTGGCCGCACGGGGCCTGACGCCCCATTACCATCACGGCATGCGCATCACCGATGCCGCGACGCTGGAATGCGTGATCGACGCGGTCGGCCAGTTGCGCATCGCCATCGAGGCACGCCTGTCCATGGACATGGCGTCATCGCCGATGCAGGGTTCGCGGTTGCGGGTCGCCAGTGGGAACCTGGTCACCGCCCGGCCGATCGGCGTGCTCGAGGGTGTGGATTATCACCACACCGGCGAAGTGCGCCGGGTCGATCGCAAGGGCATCAATCGCCTGCTGGACGAGCGTTCCATCGTGCTGCTGTCGCCGTTGGGCTATTCGCCCACCGGGGAGATCTTCAACCTCGCCTGCGAAGACGTCGCCACTCGGGCCGCCATCGACCTGGCGGCGGACAAGCTGCTGCTGTTCGGCGCCGAGCAAGGCCTGATTGGCGAAGATGGCCGACTGGTCCGTGAGCTGCGCCCGCAACAGGTCCCGGCCCATATGCAGCGCTTGGGCAGCGACTACCAAGCCGAACTGCTGGATGCGGCGGCCCAGGCCTGCCGCGGCGGTGTTGCCCGCAGCCATATCGTCAGCTATGCCGAAAACGGCGCGCTGCTGGCCGAATTGTTCACTCGCGATGGCAGCGGCACACTGGTGGCCCAGGAGCAGTTCGAGGTGGTGCGCGAAGCAGCCATCGAAGACGTCGGCGGATTGCTCGACCTCATCAGTCCTCTGGAAGAACAGGGCATCCTGGTGCGCCGTTCCCGTGAGGTGTTGGAGCGTGAGATCGAACAGTTCAGCGTGGTAGAGCGCGAAGGAATGATCATCGCTTGCGCGGCGCTCTACCAGATCGCCGATTCGGATGCCGGTGAGCTGGCCTGCCTGGCGGTGAATCCGGAGTATCGCCACGGTGGCCGGGGCGATGAGTTGCTGGAACGGATCGAAACCCGGGCCCGTGCCCAGGGGCTCAAGACGTTGTTCGTATTGACGACGCGCACGGCCCATTGGTTTCGTGAGCGGGGCTTCGAACCCAGCAGCGTCGAGCGCCTGCCTGCGGCCCGGGCATCGCTTTACAACTACCAGCGCAATTCGAAAATCTTCGAAAAAACCCTGTAGGCAGCCATTCGGAAAACTGGCGTTACCGCGGTCTTCTTGATTTCAGACAATGAGCAGCTAGTCTGGATCCCGTCAAGATCGCGGCATACGCGAGCGGTTGTTGACTGGATCGAAGGCGCAGGAGGCGCGCAAACACATCTCTGCGCCAGACTTTTGCGGGTCTCCAAAGCTGGCGACAAAACACCATTCAGTAATCCTTTGCGCCGCCGATAAGACGTTTCACGGCTTGATGACGCAGTGATGGCACTTATATGTCAAAAAACGCTGAAAACTGCCGAAACAATTCTTTTTGGATTTATAAATAATCCTTTATTCTCCGGGCCGGTGTCGCGGGGTTAGACCATGGTCGTAGGCCGAAAGGGTTACGGTTGACTTGCCAGTCACGGTCTGGCGCTAATCGCGCATCCGCGGATTCCGGGCGTTCGATTCGGAACCAAAGACACACAAGAATTAGAAAACGAGAGGAGCGAAGCATGAAGAAGTCTACCTTGGCCATGGCAGTGGCCTTTGGGGTATTGGCGCAGCAGGCAGGCGCCGCCGGTTTTATCGAAGACAGCAAGGCGTCCGTCAGTTCCCGCACGCTGTACTTCAACAACGACAACCACGAGACGGGCAGTGAAGACCTGCGCGAAACGGGCACTGGCCTTAAGTTCGACTACAAGTCTGGCTTCACTCAAGGTGTCGTTGGCTTCGGTATCGACGCCCAGGCTCTGGTGGGTATCCGTCTCGATGGCGGCAGGGGTCGTAACAACGGTTCCTATATGCCAGCCGATACCGACGGTGCGGCGGTCCACGAGTGGAGCCGTTTGTCCGGTAACGTAAAGGCTCTTTTCTCCAAGACCGAAGCTCACCTGGGCGGTGCCTTGGCGCCTAGCCTGCCGATCCTGGTGGCCAACGACAGCCGCCTGCTGCCGCAGACCTTCGAGGGTGGCACCATCACCTCCAAGGAAATCGACAACGTCACGCTCAACGCTGGTCAGCTGGAGCAGGCCACTGGCCGTGCATCGAGCAACAGCACTGGCCTGGCCGTGGCGGGCGGTACCCAGGACAGTAACCAGTTCCGTTACGCGGGTGCTGATTGGAAGGTCACCAAAGACCTGACGCTGCAGTACTACTACGCGAACCTGCAGGATTACTACAAGCAACACTTCCTGGGCGCGGTCCATGTTTTCCCGATCAGCGAAGGTCAATCCTTCAAGACCGACCTGCGTTACTTCGACAGCAGTTCGGATGGCCGCAACGGTGACCTGGGCTATCGCTTCAACAACAACGGTGGCTATGCCAAGAACCCGGGCGAGGTCGATAACAAGACCTGGAGCGCCATGTTCACCTACACCCTGGGTGGCAGTGCCTTCCTGTTGGGTCATCAACAAGTCGGCGATGACGGTGGCTTCGTCTACCTGAACCAAGGCAACGTGGTTGACGGCAACAACCGTCCTGAAGGTGCTGGTGGTGCGAGCTTCTACCTGTTCACCGACAGCATGATCAACGGTTTTGTCCGTGCCGGTGAGAACACCACCTTCGGCCAGTACTCCTACGACTTCGCTTCCATGGGCGTTCCAGGCCTGAAAGCCTCGGTTGCCTACCTGCGTGGCGACGACGTCAAGACCGCTAGCGGCACAAGCGATTACTCCGAGTGGGAACGCGACATGCGTGTGGATTACGTGATCCAGCAAGGCGCGTTGAAAGGCTTCGGTACTACTGTGCGTCACGGTAGCTACCGCAGCGGCGGTGTCGGCGACGACCAGGATCAGACCCGCGTAATCTTCAACTACACTTACAGCTTCATGTAAGACGTAGCGAAGTAAAAAAGCCCCGCCCGGCATCACGCCCGGCGGGGCTTTTGCGTTTTTGGCTCAACGAGCCGGCTATCGCCTTATCCCCTGGGTTCCATCGCGTCCTTACGCAGGATGAATGCGCTGAACGCCAGGAAATCATCCAGATGGCCGGTAATGATCGCGACCATGATCGGCAATTGCAGGGCTTGGTAGTCATGCACGGCGATATTCCTGAACCCCACCATGTTCTTCAGGTTTTTCACCAGACCTTCTTCGACCCAACCGCCTTGAAAAAGCAACTCGAACGTATCGCGGGCGCTTTGCGGGACCCCCAATCGTTCACGCCGAATCAGATGCTGTCCCATGTCCAGCGCGGCTTCACAGGCACGCTGAATGTTCAGGACGGCCGAGTCCTGGCGAGTGAAATCCGTAGCAAAGGTAGCGGGGTCCTTCTCGTATTCCTCCCTGCACCCTGGCAACGCAACGCTCGATGCTTGCTGCTTTATTGATCAGTACATCATCGACCATACACCCTGCCTTCTTCCTGGATATCCTTGAGCAATCGCGCTCGAGCCTCATCGAGAGCAGTCTTCTCGCTGAGAATGAAGCATTCGAACAACCCCGCCTGTACGTCCTTGGCCCAGAGTCTTCGGCCTCGGGTCACGATCTGGTGCTGCATGACGGTGGAGGCCGCCCGTAGATCAATCAGATCCACCGGGTTGCCAGCGATGTCCGCCAAATCGCCTGAAAGTTGCCACAACGACACTGGGTCGACCTTGCCTGACAACAGCACAGCCAAATCCACATCACTGTCAGGCCCGGCGGTCTCCTGGGCGTGGCTGCCGAACAGGTAAACAGCCAACAGGTCAGGCAGATGATTTTGCAAGTGAGTCAACAAGGCATGAGCGTTCATGCTGCCTATCCTAGCCGCTCGTCCGGAGATCGCGTCAACAATTTCCGAAATGTACCTACAAAACAAAAAAGTCCCGCCCGGCATCACGCCCGGCGGGGCTTTTGCGTTTCGGGTCCGGCCCACCCCTGTAGCCTTTCCCGAACCTTCTCCTCTTTTCAGCACTCGAGGCCTTCTCGAAACCTCGGGAATGATCTTGGGCCGCTATGCGCTGCGGCACCAGTGAACAGTTTTTTATATTTCTTAATGATCTAAATAAATGGGTATTCATTCTTTTTAAAGCAACGAAAAGCGGTGCACAGTTGGGCTCCAAAAACATTCAGGAGCCGCATCATGAGCCTCAGACTCGGCGACATCGCCCCCGATTTCGAACAGGATTCCAGCGCCGGCAAGATTCGCTTCCACAAATGGCTCGGCGACAGCTGGGGCGTGTTGTTCTCCCATCCGGCGGACTTCACCCCGGTGTGCACCACCGAGTTGGGTCTCACTGCCAAGCTCAAGGACGAGTTCGCCAAACGCGGCGTCAAGGCCATCGCCCTGTCGGTGGACCCGGTGGACTCGCACCACAAGTGGATCGACGACATCAACGAAACCCAGAACGCCGTGGTCAATTTCCCGATCCTGGCCGATGCCGACCGCAAGGTGTCCGACCTGTACGACCTGATCCATCCCAACGCCAGCGACACCTTGACCGTGCGCTCATTGTTCGTGATCGACCCGAACAAAAAAATTCGCCTGACCATCACCTACCCGGCCAGCACCGGACGCAACTTCAATGAAATCCTCCGGGTCATCGATTCCCTGCAACTGACCGACAACTACAAAGTCGCCACGCCCGCCAATTGGCAGGACGGTGATGAAGTGGTGATCGTGCCGTCGCTCAAGGATGAAGAAGAACTCAAGCAGCGCTTCCCCAAGGGCTACCGTGCCGTGAAGCCCTATCTGCGCCTCACGCCTCAACCTAATCGTTGACGCGAACCTGTGGGAGCGAGCCTGCTCGCGATGGCGTTTTACCGGCCTACATCGACGCTGGCAGCTCCGACGCTATCGCGAGCAAGCTCGCTCCCACAAATTGATCTTCAGTGCACCAAGGATTTTGGCCGTTTCGACGGCCTTTTTTATGTGCAACGAAAAGACATTCGTATAGTTCCATATTGAATAAGTAAATGAACAAATATGATTTAAAGATATATCAAAGCGCTGTTATGGTTTGGTCCATACAGCGAGATCGCCCACCGCGAATCGCGCACGACTCTTAAGGAATAGTTGGCATGTTGGTTGTCTCGCTCGGCGGCAGTCCCAGCCAGCGCTCACGTTCAGGTGTGCTGTTGGAGCGCTCGCAACGTTGGTTGCAACATCAAGGTGTGGAAGTGGTGAGTTATCAGGTACGGGACTTCCCGGCCGAGGATCTGCTCCATGCCCGCTTCGACAGTCCCAAGGTGGTAGACCTGCTGGCACAGATCGAAAACGCCGATGGCCTGTTGATCGCCACGCCGGTATACAAGGCGTCTTTTTCCGGTGCGTTGAAGACCGTCCTTGATCTGCTGCCGGAACGGGCTCTGGCCCACAAGGTGGTGTTGCCCATGGCGACAGGTGGCAGCATCGCCCACATGCTGGCGGTGGATTATGCCCTCAAGCCGGTACTGTCGGCGCTCAAGGCCCAGGAGATGCTCCATGGGATCTTCGCTGAAGACAACCAGATAGCCTACGGCGAAGGCAGCGCTCAAGCGCGGTTGACGCCTGCCTTGCAACAGCGCCTGGATGAAGCGCTGGAGCAGTTCTACAGCGCCATGGCCCGTCGGCCCAAACCGTTGGATCCCAGCGTACTGAACGAACGTCTGTTGAGTGCTCGCTGGAGCATTTGACGCGCTACATCCCTGATTCAACTCCACCTTACTCAGCCGCCAACGGCCCAGCAGGTGCAGCCAAAACCCCATAGCAAAAAGGAGAGGCGCCATGCGCACTGTCATTTTGCGTCGCGGGCTGGTCGCTCTGTTTGCTGCGGCTGTGTCCTTCGGCGTCATCACCCAGGCTCAAGCCGAAACCTTGCGGATCGGTTATCAAAAGTACGGCACCCTGGTGCTGCTCAAGGCAAAGGGCACCCTGGAAAAACGCCTCGCCGCCCAAGGCGTGGACGTGCAATGGACCGAGTTTCCTGGCGGCCCGCAACTGCTTGAAGGCTTGAACGTCGGCTCCATCGATTTTGGCGTGACCGGCGAAACCCCGCCGGTGTTTGCCCAGGCAGCCGGCGCGGACCTGCTCTATGTGGCCTATGAGCCGCCGGCGCCCAACAGTGAAGCGATCCTGGTGCCCAAGGGCTCGCCGATCCAATCGGTGCAGGATCTCAAGGGCAAGAAAATCGCGCTGAACAAAGGCTCCAACGTCCATTACCTGCTGGTACGGGCGCTGGAAGATGCGGGCCTGCAATACACCGACGTCCAGACGGTTTTCCTGCCACCGGCCGATGCCCGCGCGGCGTTCGAACGAGGCAGCGTGGACGCCTGGGTGATCTGGGATCCGTACCAGGCCGCCGCTGAGCAGCAATTGCAGGCGCGCACCCTGCGTGACGGCAAAGGCATCGTTGACAACCACCAGTTCTACCTCGCCACCAAACCCTATGCGCAGAAAAATCCCCAGGTGATTACGGCTCTGGTGGAAGAGGTGCGGGCGGTAGGGGAGTGGTCCAGGGCCAATCCTGAAGACGTGACGCGGCAGGTCTCGCCGCTGCTCGGCTTGCCTGCCGATATCACGCTTACCTCGGTCAAGCGGCAAGGCTACGGGGCGTTGTTCCTGACGCCGGAAGTCGTCGCGGCGCAGCAGAAAATCGCCGACAGCTTCTACCAGCTCAAATTGATTCCCAAGCCCTTGAGCATCAAGGACGTGATCTGGACGCCGCCGGCGGCCGTTGCGAACGCGCAGTAATTCGATCCCTTAGGAGACCACTCCATGAGCCTTAATATTTTCTGGTTCCTGCCCACCCACGGCGACGGCCATTACCTTGGCACCGCTGAAGGCGCCCGCGCCGTCGATCATGGTTACTTGCAACAAATTGCCCAGGCGGCCGATCGACTGGGTTTCGGCGGCGTGCTGATTCCTACCGGGCGTTCCTGCGAAGACTCCTGGCTGGTGGCCGCTTCCCTGATTCCGGTGACCCAGCGCTTGAAATTCCTGGTAGCCCTGCGGCCCGGGATCATTTCCCCGACGGTGGCGGCGCGTCAGGCCGCGACGTTGGATCGACTCTCGGGAGGACGCGCGCTGTTCAACCTGGTCACTGGCGGCGACCCGGACGAACTGGCCGGCGACGGGCTGTTCCTCGATCACGAACAGCGCTACCAGGCCTCGGTGGAATTCACCCGGATCTGGCGCCGGGTGCTGGAAGGCGAGACCGTGGATTACGACGGCGAACACATCAGCGTGAAGGGCGCCAAGCTGCTCTATCCGCCGATCCAGCAACCGCGCCCGCCGCTGTACTTCGGTGGCTCGTCGGAAGCTGCCCAGGACCTGGCCGCCGAGCAGGTGGAAATGGTGCTGACCTGGGGCGAACCGCCCGCAGCCGTCGCCGAAAAAATCCAACAGGTGCGGGCCAAGGCCGCAAAGCAAGGACGCACCGTGCGCTTCGGCATTCGCCTGCATGTGATCGTGCGGGAAACCAATGCCGAAGCCTGGCAAGCGGCCGACCGCTTGATCTCCCATTTGGACGACGAAACCATCGCTCGCGCCCAGGCCTCCCTCGCGCGCTTCGACTCGGTGGGTCAGCAGCGGATGGCCGCGCTGCACGGCGGTCGCCGCGACAAACTGGAGGTGAGCCCCAATCTGTGGGCCGGTGTCGGCCTGGTTCGCGGCGGTGCCGGGACGGCGCTGGTGGGCGATGGCCCGACCGTGGCCGCGCGGGTGAAGGAGTACGCCGACTTGGGCATCGACACGTTCATCTTCTCGGGTTATCCACACCTGGAAGAGTCGTATCGGGTGGCGGAGCTGCTGTTTCCGCACCTGGACGTGGAACGCCCGCAATTGCCAAAAAGCCAGGGCTACGTGAGCCCGTTCGGTGAGATGGTCGCCAACGACATTCTGCCCAAAGCCGCGTCCCAGAGTTGAGGCGGCCATGAAGAAATTTATCCACAACCTGGCGCCGTGGGCGGTGCCGCTGCTGTTATTGGCGGTGTGGCAATTGTCGGTATCGGCCGGCTGGCTCTCCACGCGGATCCTGCCGGCGCCAGTGGCAGTGATCGAGGCTGGCGTGAGCCTGGTGCGCAGCGGCGAGATCTGGACTCACCTGGCCATCAGCGGTTGGCGCGCGGCGGTCGGCTTCCTGATCGGCGGCGGTATCGGCCTCGCGCTGGGCTTTATCACCGGCCTGTCGAAGTGGGGCGAGCGGCTGCTGGACAGCTCTGTGCAGATGGTGCGGAACGTGCCGCACCTGGCATTGATTCCGCTGGTGATCCTGTGGTTCGGCATCGACGAGTCGGCGAAGATTTTCCTGGTGGCGCTGGGCACGCTGTTTCCCATCTACCTCAACACTTACCACGGGATCCGTAACGTCGACCCGGCGCTGGTGGAAATGTCCCGCAGCTACGGCTTGTCCGGTTTCAGCCTGTTTCGCCAGGTGATCCTGCCGGGTGCCTTGCCTTCGATCCTCGTGGGTGTGCGTTTTGCCCTGGGCTTCATGTGGTTGACGCTGATCGTGGCGGAAACCATCTCGGCCAGTTCCGGCATCGGTTACCTGGCGATGAATGCCCGGGAATTCTTGCAAACCGATGTGGTGGTGCTGGCGATTCTTCTGTACGCCGTGCTTGGCAAGCTGGCTGACCTCGCCGCCCGTGGGCTTGAACGGGTCTGGCTGCGCTGGCATCCGGCCTACCAAGTGAACAAGGGAGGTGTCGCATGACCGCCCAACAACCACCGCGCCTGCTGCGAGGCATTCCGCTGGCGGTGCGCAATCTTCAGAAGACGTTTGGCTCGCGACAGGTATTGCGTGACATCGACCTGCATATCCCGGCTGGGCAGTTCGTCGCGGTAGTGGGGCGCAGTGGCTGCGGTAAAAGCACCTTGCTGCGTTTGTTGGCCGGGTTGGATCAGCCCTCGGGCGGCCAGTTGCTGGCCGGCTCGGCAGCGCTGAGCGCCGCGCGAGAAGACACTCGGCTGATGTTCCAGGAAGCGCGTCTGCTGCCTTGGAAGAAGATCATCGACAACGTCGGCCTTGGCCTGAAGGGCAACTGGCGGCCACAAGCCTTGCAGGCGCTCGATGCCGTGGGCCTGGCGGATCGTGCCCATGAATGGCCGGCGGCGTTGTCCGGCGGCCAGAAGCAACGGGTGGCGTTGGCTCGCGCGCTGATCCATCAACCGCGCCTGTTGTTGCTGGACGAGCCCTTGGGCGCGCTTGATGCCTTGACCCGGATAGAAATGCAGCAACTGATCGAGCGTCTGTGGCAGCAACACGGCTTTACCGTGCTGCTGGTGACCCATGACGTCAGCGAAGCAGTGGCGATTGCCGATCGGGTCATCCTGATCGAGGACGGCCAGATCGGCCTCGACCTGGCCATCGACCTGCCACGCCCCCGTGCTCGCGGCTCGCATCGCCTGGCGAGCCTGGAAACCGAAGTTCTCAACCGTGTGCTGTCCTTGCCCGGCCAACCGCCGGAACCCGAACCCGTTTCACCCTTGCCCACGCAGTTGCGTTGGGCGCAATAACTTCATCCAGACAGGAATCGACACCATGACCATCAAAGCCATCAACGTACGCAACCAGTTCAAAGGCACCATCAAGGAAATCGTCGAAGGCGACGTGCTGTCGGAAATCGATGTGCAGACCGCTTCGGGCATCGTCACGTCGGTCATCACCACGCGTTCGGTCAAGGAGTTGGAGTTGGCGATCGGCAGCGAAGTGATTGCCTTCGTCAAATCCACCGAGGTGTCGATCGCCAAGTTGTGATCCGTGTTTTACCCCGGGCCCCGGACGGCGTGAGCCCTTCGGGGCTTATCGTTCCCACGCGAAGCGTGGGCACGATCAATCAGGGCGCTTGGGCAGATACGGTGGCAGATACAGCCCCAGGTACGCGTCAAACACACGCATGCCTTCTTCAGCCATTCGCGGAGTGATCTGGCCGTGTTGCTGGACCGAGCGGGCGTAGACGCGGTCGCCCAGTTCCATGGCCAGGGCGAATACGTCGACGTCGGAGGGCAGTGTCGGCAGCTCGAAATGCCGGGCGAACACGGTGTGCATCAACGCCCCCAGTTCCAGGTCGTGCTGGCGGTCAGCCTGGGTGACTTCGGTGAGGCCATGCTGGGCCAGGATCAGTTGCCGAGCGGCGGCGTCCTCGCTGTAGATCACCAGCATCCGTTGTTCCACCAGCCGCGACAGGTCGTGCCAATGGTTCAGCGCGCCATGGTCGATAGGTGCTTGCAGGCAGGCGCGAAAGGCGGCGTGAACGTCGGCGGTCAGGGCTTCGAGCAGTGCCGGGACGCTGGCAAAGAAGTGGTAGACGGAGGAGGGCGGGATCCCCGCGCGTTCGGCGACGCTGTAGATCGACAGGCTGGCCACGCCTTCGGCGGCAAGCAGCGTACGGGCGGCATCGAGGATCGAGTCGATCCGGGCCTGGCTGCGTGCGCGAGGTTTGCGAGGGGTGGCGATGCGCGTCATGGACGTCTCCTGCGGGGCTGGCGGGCATTGTACGAGTCGGTTCTTGTGTTGTCTGCCAGGCCGTCATCGCGAGCAAGCGCTCTCCCACATTGAGTGTGCGGTGCCCCTTGAATCATGTGCGCTGAAAATCCCTGTGGGAGCGAGCTTGCTCGCGATCGGCCGAAGGCGGCCACCCGCCCAGACATAAAAAAACGCCGCAGGCCATAAGGTCTGCGGCGTTTCTTTTTTACCGCAACCGCTTACACGGTATGCAGGTACCAGTTGTATTCAAGGTCGGAGATGGAATGTTCGAACTCTTCCAGCTCACTTTCCTTGCAGGCCACGAAGATATCGATGTATTTCGGGTCGATGTACTTGGCCATGACTTCGCTGTCGTCCAGTTCGCGCAAGGCATCGCGCAGGTTGTTCGGCAGGCTTTGCTCGTTCTGCTCGTAGCTGTTGCCTTCGACCGGCGCGCCGGGCTCGATCTTGTTGACCAGGCCGTGGTGAACGCCCGCCAGCACGGAGGCCATCAGCAGGTACGGGTTGGCGTCGGCGCCGGCAACCCGGTGTTCCAGGCGCACGGCATCGGCTGAGCCGGTCGGCACGCGCAAGGCCACGGTGCGGTTGTCCAGGCCCCAGGACGGCGAGTTCGGCACGTAGAACTGCGCGCCGAAACGACGATAGGAGTTGACGTTCGGGCAGAGGAAAGCCATCTGCGCGGGCAGGGTCTCGAGCACACCGCCGATCGCGTGACGCAGCGCGGCGTTCTGCTCGGGATCCTCGCTGGCAAAGATATTCTTGCCGTCTTTGTCCAGGATCGAGATGTGGACATGCAGGCCGTTGCCCGCCTGGCCCGGATACGGCTTGGCCATGAAGGTGGTGTCCATTTCATGGTCGTAGGCAATGTTCTTGATCAGCCGCTTGAGCAGTACCGCGTAGTCGCAGGCCTTGATCGGGTCGGCCACGTGGTGCAGGTTCACTTCGAACTGCGCCGGGGCGCTTTCCTTGACGATGGCGTCGGCGGGAATGCCTTGCTCCTTGGCCCCTTCGAGGATGTCCTGGAGGCAATCGACGTATTCGTCCAGGTCATCGATCAGGTAGACCTGGGTCGAATGCGGGCGTTTGCCGGAGATCGGTGAGCGGGGTGGTTGCGGACGGCCGTTCACGTTCTCCTGGTCGATCAGGTAGAACTCCAGCTCGAATGCCGCGCAAATGGTCAGGCCCAATTCGTCGAACTTGGTCACGACCTGGCGCAAGACTTCCCGAGGGTCGGCGAAGAACGGGTCGCCTTCGAGTTCGTGCATGGTCATCAGCAGTTGCGCGGTCGGGCGCTTCTGCCAGGGTTCATTGCTCAGGGTGCCGGGGATGGGATAGCAGATGCGGTCGGCATCGCCGATGTCCAGGCCCAGGCCGGTGCTTTCCACCGTCGAGCCGTTGATATCCAGGGCAAATAGAGAGGCCGGCAGGTTGATGCCTTTCTCGTAAACCTTGTGGAGGCTGGTGCGTTCGATGCGCTTGCCGCGCACCACACCATTCATATCCGCAATCAGAAGGTCAACGTACAGAACCTCAGGATGTTCCTTAAGGAACGCGTTCGCTTCGTTAAGCTGAACGGCACGCGGGGGTACCGACATGATGCAACACCTTTGTTGTTAAAAATATCAATCATTGATCTCTTCGAAAGCCAGTCAACCCGAACGGCATGCCGAAGTCAAGCTGGGCCTTTTGTGCCCTAAAAAAGCACCCGAGGGGCATTTTTGAGGCAGTTTGGGGCGTTTTTTTTCTTTTGAGGGCCTTCGCGCCCGCAGGCTTGAGCGTGCCGTGTTGTATTTTTTACGGGGGTGTTGTGTAAAAAAATGAACAAGGCTAAGCTCGATTCAAACCCATAACAGCAATAATACCGGGGTGCTTCATGTCTCGCCTGCCGTTAATCGGCGTCACCACCTGCTCCAGGCAGATCGGTTTGCATGCGTATCACACCACTGGCGACAAATATGCCCGGGCTGTCGCAACAGCCGCCAAGGGTTTGCCAGTGCTGATTCCCTCCCTGGCGGATCTGTTCGCACCGTCCGATATTCTGGACGCCCTGGACGGTATTCTTTTTACCGGCTCTCCTTCCAATGTAGAACCTTTTCACTATCAAGGCCCCGCCAGCGCGCCAGGCACTGCCCATGATCCTGCACGGGATGCCATTACCCTTCCACTGATACGCGCTGCCGTCGATGCGGGCGTTCCGGTGCTGGGCATCTGTCGGGGTTTCCAGGAGATGAACGTAGCCTTTGGCGGCAGCCTGCATCAGAAAGTTCATGAAGTCGGAACCTTCATCGATCATCGTGAAGACGACACCCAGCCGGTGGACATTCAATACGGCCCGGCCCATGCCGTGCATGTCCAGCCAGGCGGGGTCCTCGCGGCCCTGGGCCTGCCGCCGCACATTGAGGTCAACTCGATTCACAGCCAGGGCATCGAGCGCCTGGCACCGGGGCTGCGGGTTGAAGCGCTGGCGCCGGATGGCCTGATCGAAGCCGTCTCGGTTGTACAAGGCAAGGCTTTTGCTTTAGGTGTGCAATGGCACCCGGAATGGGCGGTAGGCTCTAATCCGAACTATCTTGCGATTTTCCAGGCATTTGGCGATGCCTGCCGAGCAAGGGCAACACAACGCGACGCCGATGCGTCAAACAACGCCTGACTACTAATAGCAGCCAGGAAACTCACGCCTAGAGGCATTTATGAGTAACAACCTCGACCAGCTCACCGATTGGTTGAAAGACCACAAGATCACAGAAGTCGAATGCATGATTGGCGACCTGACCGGCATCACCCGGGGCAAGATTTCGCCGACCAACAAGTTCATTGCCGAAAAAGGCATGCGCCTGCCCGAGAGCGTCCTGCTCCAGACCGTAACGGGCGACTATGTCGAAGACGACATCTATTACGAACTGCTCGACCCTGCCGACATCGACATGATGTGCCGCCCGGACGAAAACGCAGTCTTCCTGGTGCCCTGGGCCATCGAGCCCACCGCTCAAGTGATCCATGACTCCTACGACAAGCAGGGCAACCCCATCGAGCTGTCGCCCCGCAACGTATTGAAGAAGGTGCTCAAGCTCTACGCGGACAAGGGCTGGCAGCCGATTGTCGCGCCGGAGATGGAGTTCTACCTGACCAAGCGCAGCGACGACCCGGACTTTCCGCTGCAACCACCGATCGGCCGCTCCGGCCGGCCGGAAACCGGTCGCCAGTCGTTCTCGATCGAAGCGGCCAACGAATTCGACCCGCTGTTCGAAGACGTCTATGACTGGTGCGAATTGCAGGAGCTGGACCTCGACACACTGATCCACGAGGACGGCACCGCGCAGATGGAAATCAATTTCCGTCACGGCGATGCGCTGTCCCTGGCCGACCAGATCCTGGTGTTCAAACGCACCATGCGCGAGGCCGCGCTCAAGCACGACGTGGCCGCCACGTTCATGGCCAAGCCCATGACCGGCGAGCCGGGCAGCGCCATGCACCTGCACCAGAGCATTATCGACAAGGAAACAGGCAAGAACGTCTTCTCCAATGAAGACGGGACCATGAGCGATCTGTTCCTGCACCACATCGGCGGCCTGCAGAAATTCATCCCTGAGCTGTTGCCGCTGTTTGCACCCAACGTCAACTCGTTCCGCCGCTTCCTGCCCGACACCTCGGCGCCGGTGAACGTGGAGTGGGGCGAAGAGAACCGCACCGTGGGCCTGCGGGTGCCGGATGCCGGGCCGCAGAACCGTCGGGTGGAAAACCGCCTGCCGGGCGCCGACGCCAACCCGTACCTGGCGATTGCCGCCAGCCTGCTGTGCGGCTACATCGGCATGGTCGAAGGCATCAACCCGAGCGCGCCGGTGGTGGGTCGAGGGTATGAGCGCCGCAACCTGCGCCTGCCGCTGACCATCGAAGACGCCCTGGAACGCATGGAGAACAGCACCACCATCGAGAAGTACCTGGGCAAGAAATTCATCACGGGCTACGTCGCGGTCAAACGGGCCGAGCATGAAAACTTCAAGCGCGTCATCAGTTCGTGGGAGCGGGAATTCCTGCTCTTTGCCGTCTGATGCGCCGGGCGGGGCTGCCATAGGCCCCGCCCTCATGGAATAAAGGAGAATTCGCATGACCCGCAACAACCCGCAAACTCGCGAATGGCAGGCTCTTAGCAGCGATCATCACCTGGCACCGTTCAGCGACTTCAAGCAACTGAAAGAGACAGGCCCGCGCATCATCACCCACGCCAAGGGCGTGTACCTCTGGGACAGTGAAGGCAACAAGATTCTCGACGGCATGGCCGGCCTCTGGTGCGTGGCCGTTGGCTACGGTCGCGATGAACTGGCGGACGCCGCCAGCCAACAGATGCGTGAGCTGCCGTACTACAACCTCTTCTTCCAGACCGCTCACCCGCCCGTGCTGGAATTGTCCAAGGCCATCGCCGATATCGCGCCGCAAGGCATGAACCACGTGTTCTTCACCGGCTCTGGCTCCGAAGGCAACGACACCATGTTGCGCATGGTCCGCCACTACTGGGCGATCAAGGGCCAGCCGAACAAGAAAGTCATCATCAGTCGCAAGAACGGTTATCACGGTTCGACCGTGGCCGGCGCGAGCCTGGGCGGCATGACCTACATGCACGAGCAAGGCGACCTGCCGATCCCGGGCATCGTCCACATCGCCCAACCGTACTGGTTCGGTGAAGGCGGCGACATGAGCCCTGAAGAGTTCGGCATCTGGGCGGCCAATCAGCTGGAAGAAAAAATCCTCGAGATCGGCGTGGATAACGTCGGTGCGTTCATCGCCGAGCCGATCCAGGGCGCCGGTGGCGTGATCGTGCCACCGGACAGCTACTGGCCGCGCATGAAGGAAATCCTCGCCAAGTACGACATCCTCTTCGTGGCCGACGAGGTCATCTGTGGTTTCGGGCGCACCGGCGAGTGGTTCGGTACCGACCATTACGGGTTGAAACCACACATGATGACCATCGCCAAGGGCCTGACCTCCGGCTACATCCCCATGGGTGGCCTGATTGTGCGCGACGACGTGGTTGCGGTGCTCAACGAAGGCGGCGATTTCAACCACGGGTTCACCTACTCCGGCCATCCGGTGGCTGCGGCAGTGGCCCTGGAAAATATCAGGATTCTGCGCGACGAGAAGATCATAGAGCGTGTCCACGGCGAGACGGCACCCTATTTGCAGCAACGTCTGCGGGAACTGAACGATCATCCGCTGGTGGGTGAAGTGCGCGGCGTCGGTTTGCTGGGGGCAATCGAGCTGGTCCAGGACAAGGCCACGCGCAAGCGTTACGAAGGCAAGGGCGTGGGCATGATCTGCCGGCAGTTCTGCTTCGATAATGGGCTGATCATGCGCGCCGTGGGCGACACCATGATCATTGCGCCACCGCTGGTGATCAGCAAGGCCGAGATCGACGAACTGGTGGCCAAGGCGCGGCAATGCCTGGACCTGACGCTCAGTGCGTTACAGGGCTAAGTGCTAGGCTCTGAGCGAGGTGCCGGCATGGGCCTCGCCCAGCGTGAACAAAAGGCTGGGCTTTTGTTGAAAGCTTGCCCTGTAACTTGCCAGACTACCCCCGCTGTTCAAGTTGCCAGAGAGCCGGCTACGCAACCGTGGCCAAGAAGAATAACTGGAGCACTTTTCATGAAGGCATTAGGCATGAAGACATTAGGTATGAAGTTAGCTGGCAAGACCCTCCTCGCCATGTCCCTGATGGGCGTGATGGCGGGCGCCGTCCAGGCGGACGACAAGGTGCTGCACGTCTATAACTGGTCCGACTACATCGCGCCGGACACGGTCGCCAAGTTCGAGAAGGAAACGGGGATCAAGGTCGTCTACGACGTATTCGACAGTAACGAGACGCTGGAAGCCAAGTTGCTGGCCGGCAAATCCGGCTATGACGTCGTGGTGCCGTCGAACAACTTCCTCGCCAAGCAGATCAAGGCCGGCGTCTACCAGGAGCTGGACAAGTCCAAGCTGCCGAACTGGAAGAACCTGGACCCCGACCTGCTCAAGGCCGTCGGCGATGCCAGCGACCAGGGCAACAAGCACGCGTTTCCGTACATGTGGGGCACCATTGGCATCGGGTACAACCCCGAGAAGGTCAAGGCCGCGTTGGGCGTCGACAAGATCGACTCCTGGGACGTGCTGCTCAAGCCCGAGAACATTGCCAAGCTCAAGAGCTGCGGCGTGAGCTTCCTCGATTCGCCAACCGAAATGATTCCCGTGGCTCTGCATTACCTCGGCTACCCGACCGACAGCCAGGACAAGAAGCAACTGGCCGAAGCCGAAGCACTGTTCCTCAAGCTGCGCCCATCGATCGGTTACTTCCACTCTTCCAAGTACATTTCGGACCTGGCCAACGGCAACATCTGCGTGGCCGTGGGTTACTCGGGTGATATCGAGCAATCCAAGAGCCGTGCGGCTGAAGCTGGCGGCAAGGTGAAAGTGGCCTACACCATTCCGAAGGAAGGTGCCGGTTCGTTCTACGACATGGTCGCCATTCCAAAAGATGCCGAAAACGTCGAAGCCGCCTACAAGTGGATGAACTTCATCATGCAGCCGGAAATCATGGCTGAGATCACCGACAACGTGCGTTTCCCTAACGGCAACAAGGCCGCCACCGCGCTGGTGGACAAGGAAATCTCCGGTGACCCGAGCATCTACCCATCGGACGAAGTGAAGGCCAAGCTGTACGCCATCGCCGACCTGCCGTCGGCGACCCAGCGGATCCTGACCCGCAGCTGGACCAAGATCAAATCCGGCAAATAAGCCGGCTTGAAGCACGCTCCGGTTGTCGCCGTCCCCGGGAGGGCGGCAACAGGAGCAATTAAATAACTAAAAGTTTTGCTGGATCGGTTTATCGAGGGTAAGTTGCGCGCCGGTTTTGTTGCAGGGCATATCGTTGCCCGGTAACGGGGGCAACTTGGGCCCAACTATTTAAGAGGACCTCCACGTGCCTGTCTTTTCTTTGTTGCGCAACGCCTTGCTGGTCGGTGCTGGCCTGACACTCGCTGTCAGTGCCCAAGCGGCTTCCACCGTGCATATTTATAACTGGTCGGACTACATCGGCGAATCCACCCTGGCAGACTTCGAGAAAGCCACCGGGATCAAGCCGGTCTACGATGTGTTCGATTCCAACGAAACCCTGGAAGGCAAGTTGCTGGCCGGTCGCACCGGTTACGACGTGGTCGTGCCGTCCAACCATTTCCTGGGCAAGCAGATCAAGGCCGGGGCGTTTCAGAAGCTCGACAAATCGCAGCTGCCGAACTACGCCAACCTCGATCCTTCGCTGCTCAAGCGTCTGGAAAAAAACGACTCGGGCAATCAATACGCCGTGCCTTACCTGTGGGGCACCAACGGCATCGGCTATAACGTCGAGAAGATCAAGGCGGTACTGGGTGTCGAAAAAATCGACTCGTGGGCCATGCTGTTTGAACCGGAAAACATCAAGAAGCTGTCCAGCTGCGGCGTTTCGTTCCTCGACTCGGGCGACGAGATGATCCCGGCGATGCTCAACTACCTGGGTCTGGACCCCAACAGCCAGAACCCCGAAGACTACAAGAAGGCCGAGGCCCAGCTCCTCAAGATCCGGCCTTACGTGACCTACTTCAACTCATCCAAGTACATCTCGGACCTGGCCAACGGCAACATCTGCGTGGCTGCCGGGTTCTCCGGCGATATTTTCCAGGCCCGTGAACGTGCCAGCGAGGCCGGCAAGGGCGTCGAAATCGCCTACGTGATTCCCAAGGAAGGCGGCAACCTCTGGTTCGACATGCTGGCAATCCCACGCGACGCCGCCAACGTCAAGGAGGCCCACGCGTTCATCAACTATCTGCTCAAGCCTGAGGTCATCGCCCAGGTGAGCGACTACGTCGGTTATGCCAACCCGAACCCCAAGGCTGGCGAACTGATGGACCAGGAAGTGCGCACCGACGAAGCGGTTTATCCCCCGCAGGAGGTTGTCGACAAGCTCTACGTCAACTCCGAGTTGCCGCCCAAGATCCAACGACTCATGACCCGCAGCTGGACCAAGGTCAAGTCGGGTAAATAGCGTCAAGCGCTCTAACTTTTCCAAGGTTCGCCCGTCTTGGGCGAGCTGCAAATTTTGTGGGAGTTTCGTAAATGGCAGTTGCCTCCGGCGCCTATAAGAAAGCCCTCGAGGGCGACCAGACACCCAAGCAGGTGCTGGTCAAGATCGACCGGGTCACGAAGAAGTTCGACGAGACGATTGCCGTGGACGACGTGTCCCTGGAAATCAAGAAAGGCGAGATCTTTGCCTTGCTCGGCGGTTCGGGATCGGGCAAATCCACTTTGCTGCGCATGCTGGCAGGCTTCGAGCGGCCCACGGAGGGGCGGATTTTCCTCGATGGCGTGGACATCACCGACCTGCCGCCCTACGAGCGGCCGATCAACATGATGTTCCAGTCCTACGCCTTGTTCCCCCACATGACCGTGGCACAGAACATCGCCTTCGGCCTGCAACAGGACAAGATCCCGAAAGCCGAGATCGATGCCCGCGTGGCTGAAATGCTCAAGCTGGTGCAGATGAGCCAGTACGCCAAGCGCAAGCCGCACCAACTCTCTGGTGGCCAGCGCCAGCGCGTGGCCCTGGCCCGATCCCTGGCCAAGCGGCCCAAACTCTTGCTGCTCGACGAGCCAATGGGCGCTCTGGACAAGAAGCTGCGCTCGCAGATGCAACTTGAGCTGGTGGAGATCATCGAGCGGGTCGGCGTGACTTGCGTGATGGTGACTCACGACCAGGAAGAGGCCATGACGATGGCCGAGCGCATTGCGATCATGCACCTGGGATGGATCGCCCAGATCGGCAGCCCGATCGATATCTACGAGACCCCGACCAGCCGCCTGGTCTGTGAATTCATCGGCAACGTCAACATCTTCGAGACCGAAGTGGTGGACGACGCCGAGGGCCACGCGGTGCTGACGTGCAAGGACCTGGACCGCAACATTTACGTCGGTCACGGCATCAGCACCTCGGTGCAGGACAAGTCCGTCACCTACGCCATCCGCCCGGAAAAACTCCTGGTCACGCCCGAGCAGCCAACCTGCGAGCACAACTGGTCCAGTGGCAAGGTCCATGACATCGCCTACCTGGGCGGCCACTCGGTGTTCTACGTCGAGCTGCCGAGTGGCAAGCTGGTGCAGTCGTTCGTCGCCAACGCCGAACGCCGAGGCCAGCGTCCGACCTGGGGCGACCAGGTATTCGTCTGGTGGGAAGACGACAGCGGCGTGGTGCTTCGCTCATGAACATGCGCAAGTTCAAACGCCGACTCGCCCGAATAACGCCCGGTGGCCGTCAGATGGTCATCGGGGTGCCCTTCATCTGGCTGTTCCTGTTCTTCATGCTGCCGTTCTTCATCGTCCTGAAGATCAGTTTCGCCGAAGCCGACGTGGCGATCCCGCCTTACACCGAAATCTACAGCTACATCGACCAGAAGCTGCAGGTGCTGCTCAACCTTGGCAACTATGTGATGCTCAGCGAGGATGAGCTGTACATCTCCGCCTATCTAGGCTCGCTGAAGATGGCGCTGATCAGCACCACGTTGTGCCTGTTGATCGGCTACCCCATGGCCTATGGCATCGCCAACGCCCGCAAAGAGATGCAGACGGTGCTGGTGCTGCTGATCATGATGCCGACCTGGACCGCGATCCTGATTCGCGTCTACGCGTGGATGGGTATCCTCAGCAACAACGGCTTGCTCAACGGCTTTCTGATGAGCATGGGTTGGATCAGCGAACCCCTGCAAATTCTCAACACCAACCTGGCGGTTTATATCGGCGTGGTCTATTCCTACCTGCCGTTCATGATCCTGCCGCTCTACGCCAACCTGGTGAAGCATGATGCCAGCCTGCTGGAAGCCGCGTCGGACCTGGGTTCGAGCACCTTCAACAGCTTCTGGAAGATCACCGTGCCGCTGTCCAAGAACGGCATCATCGCCGGCTGCATGCTGGTGTTCATCCCGGTGGTGGGCGAGTTCGTGATTCCGGAACTGCTGGGCGGCCCGGAAACGCTGATGATCGGCAAAGTGCTGTGGCAGGAATTCTTCAATAATCGAGACTGGCCGGTGGCATCCGCCTTGGCGGTGGTGATGCTGGCGATCCTGATCGTGCCCATCATCCTGTTCAACCGCAGTCAGGCCAAAGAAATGGAGGGCAAGTAATGAAGCGCTTCAGTTTTTCAAGCCTGATGCTGGTGCTGGGTCTGTTGTTCATCTACGCGCCGATGCTGATTCTGGTGATCTACTCGTTCAACGCCTCCAAACTGGTGACGGTGTGGGGCGGTTGGTCAGTCAAGTGGTACGTCGGCCTGCTGGACAACAGCCAGCTGATGGGCTCGGTGATGCGCTCGTTGGAAATCGCCTGCTACACGGCGATTGCCGCGGTGGCCCTGGGCACGCTGGCGGCCTTCGTGCTGACCCGCATCACCCACTTCAAGGGTCGGACGCTGTTCGGCGGCCTGGTCACAGCGCCATTGGTGATGCCGGAAGTGATCACCGGCTTGTCGCTGTTGCTGTTGTTCGTGGCCATGGCGCAAATGATCGGCTGGCCCCAGGAACGTGGCATCGTCACGATCTGGATCGCCCACACGACGTTCTGCGCGGCCTACGTGGCGGTGGTGGTCTCGGCGCGCTTGCGTGAGCTGGACCTGTCCATCGAAGAGGCGGCCATGGACCTCGGCGCGCGGCCGTGGAAGGTGTTCTTCCTGATCACCATTCCAATGATCGCGCCGTCGCTGGCGGCGGGCGGCATGATGTCGTTCGCGCTGTCCCTCGACGACCTGGTGTTGGCAAGCTTCGTCTCCGGCCCTGGCTCGACCACCTTGCCGATGGAAGTCTTCTCGGCGGTGCGCCTGGGGGTGAAACCGGAAATCAACGCCGTGGCGAGCTTGATCCTGCTGGCGGTGTCCCTGGTGACCTTCCTGGTCTGGTACTTCAGCCGCCGTGCCGAAGAAAACCGCAAGCGGGCGATCCAGCAAGCGATCGAGGAAAGCGCCGCCGATTCCTGGAAGCAACCGGAAGTACGCCGGGCGGAAACCGCTTCGGCCTAACCGACTCTGGGACCAAAATGTGGGAGCGAGCTCGCTCCCACTGGTTTTTTTTTGCCCGCAAATCCGTGGCTCAGCGCAGATCCCCTTGTGGGAGCGAGCCTGCTCGCGATAGTGGCGGGGTGTGCTGGCTATGAATTCCAGGGCGAGCTGCGGATCACTTCAACGAAGTTCATCGGCTTGAACCCCGGCTCCTGATCCCTCAGCACATCGGTCTTCACATTGCCGAAGGTGGTATGTGGACGATGCCGCAAGCCGTCGGCGAAGGCGCAGATGATGCACTCCTTGAAGCCTTCTCCCCGGGGATGCGCATGCACCACGGCGTCGCGCTGTGCGGCGGGGAACGCGGCGTAATCCATGCCCAGCACGTCCATTTCCACGCCAGCGGTCACCAGGGCGACGTTGGGCCGCAGGTGCTTCGGCACCCCGGGCGTGGTGTGCAGCGCGATCGACAGCCACACTTGCTCGATGTCGTCATCGCTCAACCCGTAGGGTTTGAGGAAGGCCGCGGCGGCATTCGCGCCGTCCACTTCGAAGCGCTCATCGTCGCTGCGGTAGCCTTCCACCAACCCGAGGTCGTGGAACATCGCGCCAACGTAGAGCAGCTGCGGATCGTAAGCCAACTGCTGGCGCTGGCCGCTCAAGGCGCCGAACAGGAACACCCGGCGGGAATGGTGATACAGCAGGTCCGATTCAATGTCGCGAATGTATTCGGTGGTGGCCCGGGCGAGGGCGCTGTCGGGAATCTGGATGCCGGCGATGCGGGTCATGCTGCTCTCCTCTTGACGGTGCGCCGTGGCGGCGCTGAGGGTTCAGTCTGTTCGCCGGGATACGGCGCAGCAATCGCGCCATGGCTGCGATTACGGCCAATGAACTTGGGTTTCATGCCATCTGGCTTCTGCACGCCGGATTGGCTAGGGTTCTGTGGTCAACCCGGACAGGTAAGTGAGCACCATGGAAAAAACCGTCGCCATCGTGGTGTTCACGGGCGTCCAGTCCCTGGACGTCAGCGGCCCCCTGGATGTGTTCTGCGAAGCCAATCGCTTTCTCGCCGCGCAGGATCACTATCGGCTGGAAGTGATCGGCGTCGAGCGCGGCGCGACGTCTTGCTCCAACGGCATGTCCCTCAATCCCCACCGCCATTTCAGCGAAGCGTCAGGGCCGTACGACCTGCTGCTGGTCGCGGGCGGGCCGCAATTGCCGTTCATGGACGTTGGCCCAGCGTTCAATGCCTGGCTGCGCGAAGCCTGCGCCCGGGCCCGGCGCTTCGGTTCGATCTGCAATGGCGCGTTCATGCTCGCTCGGGCGGGATTGCTCCAGGGGCGGACCGTCACCACCCATTGGGGCGATGCTTCGGCGCTGGCGCAGCTGTGCCCCTCGACCCGGATCGAAGCCGATCGGCTGTACGTGCAGGACGGCGAGCTGTATACCTCGGCGGGCGTTACGGCGGGAATCGACCTGTCGCTGTTTCTGCTGGCTCAGGACCATGGGCCGGAGGTGGCACTGAATGTCGCCAAGCGGCTGGTGGTGTTCACCCAGCGTTCAGGCGGTCAATCACAGTTCAGTCCGTTTCTCGCGCCCCATGCCGAGCCGACCTCCACCGTGGCTCAGGTCCAGGCTTACGTGCTGGCGAATCTCAACGGTGATCTGGGCATCGCCAACCTCGCCAGCGCGGCGAACATGAGCCCACGCAATTTCTCCCGCGTGTTCGCCCGGGAGGCGAAGGTCACGCCAGCCGAGTTCGTCGAACAGGCCCGGGTAGACGCGGCGCGCGTGATGCTGGAAAGCACTCGGGCACCGCTCAAGACCGTCGCTTACCAATGCGGCTTTCGCGATGCCCAACACATGCGCAGCGTCTTCAATCGGCGGTTGGGCGTGACGCCGCAACAGTTCAGGTTGAATTTTGCCGCGTTGCTTTAAGCTCATTTTTTCAGTGCGTCATGGGCCTCCAGCGCCCGCAGGGAATAGATATAAGCCGCTCCGGCATTCAGCGAGACCGCCGTTGCCAGGGTGGCGGCGATTTCTTCGCGGGTTGCGCCGGCCTTGATCGCGGCGTCGGTGTGTACGCCGATGCAGCCGTCACATCGGGTGGTGATCGCCACGGCGATGGAGATCAGTTCACGGGTCTTGGCGTCGAGCACGTTGTTCTCGGCGGCAGCCTCATCCAGGGCCATGTAGGCCTTGACCATTTTCGGATTGCTTTTGCCCAGGGCGCCAAAGGCACTCTTGATGGTGGGCAGCAGTTCGGACCAGTTATTGAACATTGCATCGACTCCATTGTGATAAACGGGTTGGGCTTTTGCAGTCCTGACGATCATTGATGTCCAAGCCTGTCGATCGTCAGAAACATTCCGATGCCATGGTCAGGGCTCGGCCCTGGCGGGCAGCAGTTTCAGTGTGCCGTGGGTGTTGGCGGTGACTTCTTCCTCGGCCAGGTGCGCCTGGTGATACAGCCCTTCGATGTAGGCGTCGGCCTGGTCCTCATAGTGCTTGTCGAATGGTACGCCGCTCTGGCCGACAGGGTTGATGGTGACGCTGTGGGCCGGGTCGGCGAAGTCAATGATGCGCCGGGTGGAAGGGCCATAGGTCACGGGCCAGGGCGCCGGTCCGATCTTGGCCGAGAGATTGTTTGGCACTTCATGGGTGCCGGGTGCGGCGAACGGTCCAACGTTGAAGACCCGGTCCAGCGGCTTTTGCTGGCCCAAGGGATGCCCATGGGTCAGGGTGTGTGCCTGACCCCACCGCCATTGGGCGGGGGCGGCCCCCAGCGTCGCCCTCAAGTGCGCCAGGGCTTTGTCCCAGGCTTTGATCACCGTGTCGGCGCGGGTTTCGGTGCCCAGCGTCGATCGGTCGTCCCACCACGGCGAGTCTTTCTCGGCGGCCAGGCGTGGCAGCGCGGCGTCGATGACACGGGTCGATAGCGCGGTTTCGAAGAATCCGTCGCCCAGTTCGTCCCGCAGGGCGGTGTTGGCCAGGTCATACAGGAACTGGTTGAACAACGTGGCGCTGATGGAGTCCAGCGGGTAGTCGCCCTTCCACTCAGCCAGTTGTTCCACCCACTTGCGCTCCTGCGGGTCGCTGACCGCTTCGCGCAGGATCGGCAACAAAGGTGCAAGCAGGCGCGGGCCATAGGCGGTGGTGGTGCCCAGTTGCAGTTTCTGGGTGGTCTGGATGTCCCATTTGGCCTGTTTGTCGCTCAGTTGTCGGTCGAGTTGCTGACCCCGGTCGGCGAGGTTGTAGTAGCCAGGGATCTCGATCCCGCTGGCCGCCACCGGCTGGAAATTCGCTGAGAGGATGTAGCCCCGGGCCGGGTTCTCTTCCTGGGGATTGCTGCTGAAAGGGTAGAAACCGTCTTTTTCCGCTTCGGCGCTGGTGCCGTCGAGAATGAAGCCGGGTTTCACGCCAGCCGGCCGCTTGGGCAATTGCGCCGCGGCCCACCAGCCGATGTCGCCCTTGGCATTGGCCCAGACCACGTTCAGCCCCGGCGCATGGATATTGGCCGACGCACCGCGGGCCTTCACCAAGGTGTCGGCGCGGTTGAGCTGGTAGAACGCCTCGAGGATCGGATTGCGGCTTTCCAGGAACCCCCACCACATGGCGATTGGCGTCTTGCCCGCATTGGCGCCGAGGGCATCGTTGACGATCGGGCCGTGGGGCGACTGGCGCAACACCAGCGTTACCGGGGCCTGGCCCTTGACGGCGATCTGCTGTTCGCTGCGGGTCATGTCCACCCATTGGCCGCGGTACCAGACCTGTTCGGGGTTGTCCGGGTTGATCTTCTCGGCGATCAGGTCCAGGTCATCGTTCTGGAACATCGTGATGCTCCAGCCGAAATCCTTGTTCATGCCCAGGGAGGCGAACGGCATGAGGACCTGATACTGGCCGTAGAGTTCGAAACCTGGCGCCGACAGGTGGGCTTCGTACCACACCGACGGCGTGGAAAAGCGGATATGCGGATCGCCCGCCAGCAAAGGCTTGCCGCTGTGGGTGCGGTTGCCCGAGACCGCCCAGGCGTTGCTGCCTTCGAACTGCGGCAGGCCATGGTCGGCCAAGGCCTGCTCACTCAGGCGGGCGAGGGCGTTGAGGCCTTTCCAGTCAGTGGCGGACAGTGTCGTGCCGCCTGCCGGATCCTGAGGCAGGACGCCCTGGGGCTGCCAGTCGAGGTCGAAAATCTTCAGGTACTCGGCACCGAATTCGTCGCGCACATAGCTCAACAAGGGTTCGGTGCGAAAGGCCGCGGCGAAGCTGTAGGCCATGTAGCCGACGATGCTGGCGGTGTCTTCAGCGGTAAAGGGACGCTTGGGAATGCCCAGCACATCGAACTCCAGCGGCCGCGTGTGGGTTTGCTGATAGGCGTTGATGCCGTCCAGGTACGCTTGCGTAGCGATCCAGGCCGGCGACTGTCGATCCTGCTCGGCGACGTAGCTGGCGGCGCGCTCGCGAATGCGCAGGCTGCGCATCAGCTTGTCGGTGTCGAGCAGCTTGGGCCCGAGGATCTCGGCCAACTCGCCCCGGGCGAGGCGCCGCATGATCTCCATCTGGAACAGCCGATCCTGGGCGTGGACGTAACCGAGGGCACGGTACAGGTCGGTTTCGTTCTCGGCGCGGATATGCGGCACGCCGCGTTCGTCGTAGCGCACCGTCACCGAGCCTTGCAGCCCTTGCAACTGCACCGTGCCCTGGCGGGTGGGCTGCTTGCTGTAGAGGTAGCCGCCCGCGACGATAACGGCGGTGGCGACCAGTGACAGGAAGGCGACGAGGGTCCGTTTCATGGTCATTCCTTATTCGAGTGGCAGCGGTCCCACGATCTCGCTGTGGATCGCCTGTTTAACACGTGACCGCTTCCCGGTGCATCGTTCCTCGGAGGGATATCTTCTGCCCTACTGTTTGCTGGATGTGTCCTGGGCCCACGGACAATAACAACCCACCGCCATGGTGTGGGTTGCGTCGACTTGCCGGCCGGTACTCAACGCTTCGAGAATCGGTTCGATAAAGCTGTTGCTCGAATTGCAGGTCAAGCCTTCGCTGTACGGGCCGAAATACGCAAGTTTGCCGTGGCGGTCCCAGATCGCGACGGCGGGGCTGGCAGGAATCTGTTCCGAACCGGGAAGCGCCGGCAGTGCCTTGAGGCTATTCAGCGTGGCAGGCAGGCGGCCCTGGCTGCCGGTTTTTTGTACTGCGTAGAACGCCACGCCAAGGGGGGTGTATTTCTCGACCAGCTCGGAGAGGTGCTGCTGATTGCCAACGTTGCACGGGCAGGCCGGATCCCAGAAATGCACCAGGCGGATTGCGCCGGGGCCGGCCAGGTCGGGCGGCAGGCGCAGGGGGTCGCCGGAAAATACTGCCGTGTGTTGGCTGAACGTCCTCAGGAATCGGCCCTGGAACCAGTCGTAGGCGAGCCACAGCACGACGGCGCACGCGAGGGCGAGCAGGCTGGCAAGCAAGGTCGTGCGGTGGGACGGGCGCATGGAGTCGATCCTCTGGAGCCGCGTAGCTTGCCATGCCCGACGCGACAGATGAATATCACAGGCTTACAAAGCCTGTTTCGCGCGATGCGCTCCTGCCTGGAATACCAATGCCCGCTTCTTTTGACCCTGATCATCTGCGCGCCAGCCTGCAACCTTTGGCGCAGTGGCAGCCGCTGTCTGCGCAAGCGCAGGCCTACCAGCAATTCTATGGATTGGATTTCCCTGCACGCACGCTGCGCAGCGGCCTGGGTCGTTTCGACGTTGCGGGGTATGAGCTGGTCGGCCAGGTCTGGTGGCCGGAAAAAGCCGTGGCGACCCTGTTCCTTTTCCATGGCTATTACGACCACATGGGCCTTTACCGGCACTTGATCGACTGGGCGCTGGAGCAGCGGTTCGTGGTGATCAGCTGCGACTTGCCGGGCCATGGATTGTCCAGTGGCGAGCGCGCCAGCATCGGCGATTTCGCCGACTACCAGGCGACATTGCAAGGTTTGCTGGCAGAAGGGGAGAGCCTTGGCTTGCCGCAACCCTGGCACCTGTGCGGACAAAGCACCGGCGGGGCAATTGTGGTCGACCATGTCCTCAACCAGGGCGCAAACAGCCCGGCCCAGGGCCAGGTCATCCTGTTGTCGCCCCTGGTCCGGCCTCGCGCCTGGGGCTGGTCGCGCCTCAGTTATTACCTGCTCAAGCCGTTCGTGACCGGCATTGCCCGGCGGTTCACCGAGAATTCCACCGACCCGGATTTCCTTCCGTTCCTGCAGGCCGACCCGCTGCAACCGCTGCGCCTGCCCACCGCGTGGGTCGGGGCGCTCGCGCAGTGGATCAAGCGCATAGAGGCGGCGCCGAGCAGCCCGCGCCAGCCGTTGATCGTCCAGGGGCAGGCGGACATGACGGTGGATTGGCGACACAACCTGCAAGTGTTGCAGGGCAAATTCGACCGGCCGCAGGTTCTGATGTTGCCCCAGGGGCGGCATCACCTGGCGAATGAGAGGTTGGCGATGCGTCAGGAAATGTTTGAGTTCTTGAGCAGGCGGATGAGTCGGGTCCGGCGGTGATCGATCTATCGCGTTCGCGAGCAGGCTCGCTCCCACAATGGATCTGTGCAATCAGTCCCTGTGGGAGCGAGCCTGCTCGCGATAGCGATGTTGAATCCCTACTGCCCTAAGTTCTGCCCCACCGCCAACCCCGCCCGAATCGCCGCCAGCGCCGCCTGGTAATAGGCCTGCCCCTCGGCCGACTCGGCGAAGGTGGCGAATTCTTCCAGCTCGGTGTCGGTCAGGTCACGGTAGACGTACAGCAACGTGTTGTTCAGGTCCGCACCGATCTGGTCCATCAGGCGCTGGCGCTGGCCGTTCAACATGCCTTGAGCCTGCCCGCCGCCCAGCAAGCCTGGAATCATCGAACTCAGGCTGTCGGCCGCCACGCCGGCGATCGCCAGGCTGACTTCGGCACCGGCTTCACGGGCGGGCAGGGCCTGGGCCAGATGGCCGATGATCAGCAGGCGGTTATCGCTGGCCTCCATCTTAGGCAGGCCCTTGGCGTTCTTCGCCAATTGGTCGCGGCGGGTGGCGAGCAGTTCGGCCGCGACGACTTTGCGGCCCAGGGGCGATTGGAAAAAGGTCAGGGCCGGGTCCGGGTCGGCAAGGTTCTTGCGCAACTGGGCCTCGGCCCGCTGGTCCATGGCCTGGGGCGCGAACCGTTGGTTGCTGTTGTTCACCAACGCCTGGAACACCGCTGGCGGCAGGCTGTTCTGATAGCGCTGCTGCGCGGCATTCAAGGCGTCATTGAAATGCGCCCGTTGTTCCGGCCAGCCGGCGACCTTGTACAACTGGTCGTAGCTGTCTGCCCAGGCGGGCAATACGCAGAACATCAACAGTGAGAAAAGCAAACGGCGCATAGGGACTCCTGTCAGCAGCCGACTATTCTCCGTGGGGTGCGGGAACTTGTCGAGAATTCGTATCAAGTTCGTACGGCGGTGCCACCTGGCGCAGCGAACCCGCTGCGCGGCGCTGTCGGTTTTGCAGGCACAGGAATACTATGCGCGCCATGCAAATACCTTCTGATCATCCGTTGCTGTTACGTATCGTCGACGACCTGGCCGAGCGCGGCTGGTCGCAGCAGAACATCTTCCTGCCGGATGCGCTGACGCGCGCCTTGGCGGCCGAGTGCCGCCAGCGCGCCGCTGAAGGTGAACTGGCCCCGGCCGCCGTTGGACGCGGGCCGTTTTCGGAAATTCGCGAAGGGATCCGTGGCGATCACATCCAGTGGATCGAGCCCGGCCAGGTTGACGCCTGCGACCGTTACCTGGGGTTGATGGACAGCCTGCGCGAGGCCTTGAACCGGGGCCTGTTCCTGGGACTGGAGGATTTCGAGAGCCACTTCGCCCTGTACCCGCCCGGTGCGTTCTACCTCAAGCACGTCGACCGCTTCCGTGACGATGACCGGCGCATGGTCTCGGCGGTGCTCTATCTCAATGACGCGTGGCTGCCGGAACACGGCGGTCAGTTGCGCATGTACCTGGGCGAAAGCGAGCACGATGTAGTGCCCACCGGCGGCTGCCTGGTGGTGTTTCTCTCGGGGGACATTCCCCATGAAGTGCTGCCGGCGACGCGTGAGCGCCTGTCCTTGACCGGTTGGTTCCGACGCCGCGGCAACGAGTTGTTCTGAGCATGGAAAAAATCCTCGTCAGTCGCTGTCTGCTCGGTCATCGCGTGCGTTACGACGGTGGCGCCAGCGGGCCATTCGATCAGCTCCAGCAATGGCTCGACGAGGGTCGTGTCGTGCCGCTGTGCCCGGAGGTCGCCGGCGGCTTGCCCACGCCCCGGCCGGCGGCGGAGATTCCTGGCGGGCAAGGAGTGAAAGTGCTCGATGGCGACGCGGCGGTCATCACCACCGATGGCGAGGATGTGAGCGCGCAGTTTTTGTCGGGTGCCTATCAAGCGTTGGATTTGGTGCGCGAACACGGCATCCGGATCGCCGTGCTGAAGGCCAACAGCCCCTCCTGCGGCAACCTGCTCACCTATGACGGGACATTCAGCGGTGTGAAAGTCCTCGGCGAGGGCGTGACGGCGGCGTTGCTCAAGCGCCATGGCGTACGGGTGTTCAGCGAGCTGGAGCTGGCGGAAGCGGCGTCGGCGCTAAAAGCGTTGGCCGCGGAATAATTGCGGCGAACCGTTTTTTTGTGGCGAGGGGATTTATCCCCGCTGGGGTGCGAAGCGCCCCCAAAAAAATATCGACCACAGCCGCACATCCAAAAAGCAGGGGGCCGCTTCGCGACCCAACGGGGATAAATGCCCTCACCACAGAAATGACGGTGTCTAAAGCTGCTCGGCCAATAGCTCGATCTGCTCTTGCCGCTCGGCCTGGCTCAAGCGGGGACTGGGGTTGAGCGACGACCACTGCGGATACGCTCGGGCCTTGTTCAATGCTTCGGGCAACCTGCCTTCGCGCCATGTCTTATCGTGGGGCGTGGCGATACGGATACTGTCCATCGCCGCATGACCGCGCTGATTGATCGCTTGCAGCAATTGCCGTTGGCGCAAGGCCAGGAGGCGCAGCACGCTGTCGTCCACGGTCAGTTCGCGCTGGCCCTTGAGCTTGCCCATCAACCGGTTGCCATAGCTGCGGGCGGTTTGCAGCGCACCGCCGGCAATGGCTCCGGCCAGGGCTGCGGCGCCAAGGGTCAACCCTCCCACCAGCAAATCCACGCCCGCACCCGCCGCTGCCCCGGCCGCGATCCCGCCACCGACTCGCACGCCCAATTGCTTGAGGGTGTCGGGATTGAACAGGTCATCGCCCCAGCGACCGTCCAGCAGAGGCAAATCGCTGGCGGCCGCGTCCTGGGCACGGAAAGCGTAAAGCTTGAGCAGCGCTTCAACGCAGCGCTGCTCGCGCTGACGGACGGCGTCGCGCAATTGGCCGATGGCCTGGTGCTCCAGATCCGCATCGCTGGCGACGCTGCGTCGGCAGGCGGCACAGTCGATCAGAAGTTCGGCGATCAGGCGCTTTGCGCTCTGCTGGCGAGCCTGGCGCTGGGCCTGTTGATCATCGATCAGTCGCTCCAGCTGTTCGCGAGCGTTTTCCAGCAACAGTGCAAGGCTTTCGTACAGGCGTCGTTCGCCGTCTTCCGGCGGGGCGACGCTGTCGAAGCGCACCAGCGCATGCAGGCCCAATCGCGCCAGGGCTTCGCGCCACTCAGGTTCGCGATGCTGGGCGCTGCTGACGAAGTTGAGCACCGGTAGCAGCGGTTTGCCGCAACTGGCGAGGACTTCCAACTCATCGCGATATTTGGCCAGCACTGGCTCGCGGGCATCAATGACATACAGTCCGGCATCGCTGGCGAGCAACTGCCGCAGCACCTTGGCTTCCTGCTCGAAGCGTTGCCGGGCCTCACTGCCATCGAGGAAGCGCGCCAGGCGTGCCGGGCCGTCCAGGCGTTCGCCCGGCCGCTCCAGGCGTTCCAGGTAATCGAGCAGGGCGATGGCGTCTTCCAGCCCCGGCGTGTCGTACAGTTCCAGCAGCGCCTGGCCATCCACCGACAGGCGAGCCCCTTCGACGTGACGGGTGGTGCTCGGGCGATGGGACACCTCGCCGAAGCCGACGTCGCGGGTCAGGGTGCGCAGCAAGGAGGTCTTGCCGACATTGGTGTGGCCGACCACCGCGATCTTCAGGGGCTTGATGGATTCAGTCATGGCCGGTCTCCAGCCAGTTCATCGGGGCGCAATCGGCGAACGGCAACTCCAACTGTTGCAGCGCGTTATGCCAATCACCCAGGCGCTCGCCGTCCAGCGCTTCGCCGGGTGGCGCCTGCAATAACCAGATACGGGTAGCGCTGGCGCTGCGGGCCAGCTCGGCAATCAACGCTAGGCTTCCACGGTCCGGCGAACGCCGGGGGTCGCAGGCAATCGCCAGGCGCGCGGGTGGGAAACGCGACAGTTGTTCCAAGAGTCTGTGGCGGGACTCGCGGCTGTCGAGGATGCCGGCGTTTTTAACGGAGTCGGGCAGCTTGGGCGGCCAGGGACGTTCGTCCAGCTCGATCGCCACCAGCAACGCGCCGTCACTTTCCATTGCCCCGACGGCGCTGTCGATTCTGTGCAACTGTGCGGGCGCGGCATCGTTGACCCCCAGGCGCTCGCTGCTGGGCATCAACCGCTCGCGCAACTGCGCGTAACCGGGCAGGTTCAAGTCCAGGCGAAGTCTGGCGCGGCCACGACGCCATCGCCAAAGACACAGCAGCGCCAGGCACAGGCGCGGCAGCACGCCGTAGACCAGCAAGACGCCGACCAACCACCCGGCCCAGGCCTGGCGGGCGCTCTCGATATCCAACGCGGCGTCACCGCTGGCGCGTATCATCTCGACGGTCGGCACGCTGAAGCCCAGCAGGGCGGGCAGCGCACCGAGGGCCTGGGTCATGGCGACAAAGGTATCGCTGCCCAGAATCGTGGTTTCCCAGACGAAGCCATAACGCCGGGTCGCCATCAGCATCAGTACGATGACCAGCGCGCTGAGCATCGCCAGTAGCCACAAGCCGTTGACCAGCACGCCGAGCGCCCAGCGATTGAGCCGGTGCCGTTGCAACAACAGCAGCAGGGCTGGCGCCAGTTGGGCAGCCTTGGCATCACGCGCCAGTTTTTCGCTGAGCCACAGCCAAAGGCGTCCCAGCGTGGCGCCTTGCTCCCCGGCGAACAGCAGGCCCAGGAGCCAGCCAATGAGCAGGAGCAGGTTCAGCCCCAATAGGCTGCCCAAGGCCCAGAAAACGTTGACCGGCGCGCGTCCATCGCCGAGGGCGGCGAACCCCAGGCCGGCGCCGCTGGCGATGGCGAGCACCGCCAACGCCATCAGCGCCAGCCGCGCTCCCTGCAGCCAGTGGCGCAGGGCTTGAGCAAGGCCGTCGCGGTCGGCCAGCCAGCGGGCGCGGTGGCGGATGCGGGTGGATAGATCGCCTCCTGCCGCGCGGGCCAGGCGATTGGCTTCCTGATCCTCGAGCGGGCCGGCGTGTTCTTCACGCAGGCGTATCGTCTCGGTCAACCAGAGGTTCTGCAGTTCTGTCACGGGCGCTTCCGTTGCTCGAATGAGCAAAGAGCATAACCGCTGTGGCGCCGGTCCGGGCCTCTGGTATTCTCGCCCCCATGAAAAAAACTCTTCCCTTAAGCCTGATCGCAGCCCTCGGTGAAAACCGTGTGATCGGCATCGACAACACCATGCCCTGGCACTTGCCGGGGGATTTCAAATATTTCAAGGCCACCACTCTGGGCAAGCCGATCATCATGGGCCGCAAGACCTGGGACTCCCTCGGTCGACCGCTGCCGGGTCGCTTGAATATCGTGGTGAGCCGCCAACCCGGCCTGGTTTTGGAAGGCGCGCAGGTTTATTCCACGCTTGAAGCCGCAGTGGAACGGGCCGAAGCCTGGGCGCTGGAACAAGGCGTGGACGAGCTGATGCTGATCGGCGGTGCCCAGCTCTATGCGCAGGCATTGGATCAGGCGGATCGGCTGTACCTGACCCGCGTGGCGCTGAGCCCGGAAGGGGATGCTTGGTTCCCGGCGTTTGATTCGAACCAGTGGAAGCTGGTTTCGAACCAGCCGAATCCGGCCGAAGGGGACAAGCCGGCCTACAGTTTCGAAGTCTGGGAAAAACGCTGAAGCATCGCGAGCAAGCTTGCTCGCGATAGCCGATTTAACAGGCCCCCCGTCAAGCCTGCGCCAACTCCCCATGCTCGTCGGCATCGAGCAGTGCTTTGTCAGTCTGCTGCATCACCTGGCTGGTAATCGCCCCCGCAGTGATCGAGCCACTGACATTCAATGCAGTGCGGCCCATGTCGATCAGCGGCTCCACCGAAATAAGCAGCGCCACCAGCGAGACCGGCAAACCCATGGCCGGCAGCACGATCAGCGCGGCGAACGTCGCGCCGCCACCGACTCCTGCCACGCCCGCCGAACTCAAGGTCACGATGGCGACCAGCGTTGCGATCCACACCGGATCCAGCGGGTTGATGCCCACGGTGGGCGCGACCATCACCGCCAGCATCGCCGGATACAGCCCGGCACAACCGTTCTGGCCGATGGTGGCGCCGAACGAGGCGCTGAAGCTGGCGATCGCCCGGGGAATGCCGAGGCGACTGGTCTGGGCCTCGATGCTCAACGGAATGGTCGCGGCGCTGGAACGGCTGGTGAAGGCGAACGTCAACACCGGCCAGATCTTGCGGAAGAAACGCAGCGGGTTGATCCCGGCGGCCGACACCAGCAGGCCATGGACCACGAACATCAAGCCCAGCCCCAGGTACGACACCACTACGAAACTACCGAGCTTGATGATGTCCTGCAGATTCGAGCCGGCGACCACCTTCGTCATCAGCGCCAGCACGCCGTATGGCGTGAGCTTCATCACCAGGCGCACCAGGCGCGTCACCCAGCTTTGCAGGGTGTCGATGGCGTCGACCACCTTCTGGCCTTTCTCGGCGTCATCCTTGAGCAACTGCAACGCGGCGACACCGAGGAACGCCGCGAAAATCACCACGCTGATGATCGACGTCGGCTTCGCCCGGGCAAGGTCGGCAAAAGGATTCTGTGGAATGAACGAAAGCAGCAGCTGCGGAATGTTCAGGTTGGCGACCTTTGCGGCGTAGTCGCCCTGGATCACTTGCAGGCGCGCCAGTTCCTGGGTGCCGGCCACCAGGCCCTCGGCGGTGAGGCCGAACAGGTTGGTCAGGCCGATGCCGATCAGCGCCGCGATGGCGGTGGTGAACAGCAGCGTACCGATGGTCAGGAAGCTGATCTTGCCCAGGGACGCGGCATTGTGCAGGCGGGCCACGGCGCTGAGGATCGAGGCGAAGACCAGCGGGATCACGATCATCTGCAGCAACTGCACATAGCCATTGCCCACGAGGTCGAACCAACCGATCGACGCTTTGAGCACGGGATTCGCTGCCCCATAAATCGTATGCAGGGCGATACCGAACACCACGCCCAGCGCCAGCGCCAGCAAGACCTTTTTGGCCAGGCTCCAGGTGCCGTGGCGGGTTTGCGCCAGGCCGAACAGCAGGCCAATGAACACCAGCAGATTGAGTATCAGCGGCACATTCATGAAAAACTCCGATAAGACTTTGCCAGTCGCCACGAGCCGCGACTGTGAGCCGGAAAGCCTAACAGTCTGATATCTAAAGAATTAATACTAAAAAAGAATGCTTACTGTCGCTTTTGGAATAAGGCGCTGGCGTCCACGGACATGCCGCTGCCGTTATCGGGACGCAAGCGGTCGCCCACAGGCGGGATCCGCCACAGGCATTTGTTAGCGTCGAACTCTTACAAACTGGGAGTAAACGCCGATGAAGCTCGTACCGCACCTGCTCGCTGTCGCTCTAGGCTTGGGCCTCGTCGGCCAAGCGCTCGCCACCGATCTCAAGCACTGGCCGGCGGAACAGGCCAAGGCGCTGGAAGCGATGATCGCGGCCAACGCCAACAAGGGTAACTACGCGGTCTTTGACATGGACAACACCAGCTACCGCTACGACCTGGAGGAGTCGCTGTTGCCGTTCATGGAGAACAAGGGCCTCATCAGCCGTGAAACCCTGGACCCATCCCTGAAGCTGATGCCGTTCAAGGATACGGCTGAACACAAGGAAAGCCTCTTCAGCTATTACTACCGCCTGTGCGAACTGGACGACATGGTTTGCTACCCGTGGGTGGCCCAGGTGTTCTCTGGGTTCACGCTCAAGGAGCTGAAGGGTTATGTCGATGAATTGATGGCTTCAGGCAAACCGGTGCCGACCACCTATTACGATGGCGACAAGGTGGTTGAGTACAACGTCAACCCGCCGAAAATCTTCACCGGCCAGACCGAGCTGTACAACAAACTGATGGAAAACGGTATCGAGGTCTACGTCATGACCGCGGCTTCCGAAGAGCTGGTGCGCATGGTCGCGGCCGATCCGAAGTATGGCTACAACCTCAAGCCGCAGAACGTGATCGGCGTGACCACGCTGCTCAAGGACCGCAAGACCGGCGAGCTGACCACCGCACGCAAACAGATCACAAACGGCAAATACGACGAGAACGCCAACCTGGGCCTGGAGTACACCCCCTACCTCTGGACCCCGGCGACCTGGATGGCCGGCAAGCATGCGGCGATCCTGACTTACATCGACGAATGGAAAAAACCCGTACTCGTCGCCGGCGATACGCCGACCAGCGACGGCTACATGTTGTTCCACGATGTGGACGTGGCCAAGGGCGGCATCCACCTGTGGGTCAACCGCAAGGACAAGTACATGACCCAGATCAACGGCATGATGGCCAAGCACGCCGCCGCCCAGGCCAAGGAAGGATTGCCGGTGACGGCTGACAAGAACTGGGTAATCGTCAAGCCCGAGGACATTCAGTAAACCCGTCCCCCACACTGACACCAAGTAACCCTGTGGCGAGGGAGCACTTGGCCCAAAAGGGTCAGACTGAAGCCCAAAAAAAATGCCCCGCGCTTGGCGGGGCATTTTGTTCGAAGCTAGGACGCTTACAACCCGTCAAGCATCGCCTTGTTGCGCACCGCACCTTTGTCGGCGCTGGTGGCGAGGAGGGCGTAGGCCTTTAGGGCGGTGGTGACTTTGCGCGGACGCACTTCCACCGGCTTCCAGCCTTTCTTGTCCTGCTCGACGCGGCGTTCGGCCAATTCTTCGTCGCTGATCAGCAGGTTGATCGAGCGGTTGGGAATGTCGATCAATACCTTGTCGCCATCGCGCACCAGGCCAATGGCGCCGCCAGCCGCCGCTTCCGGCGAAGCGTGGCCAATGGACAGGCCAGAGGTGCCGCCAGAGAACCGCCCGTCCGTCAGCAGCGCGCAGGCTTTGCCCAGGCCTTTGGACTTCAGGTAGGACGTCGGGTAGAGCATTTCCTGCATGCCCGGGCCGCCTTTCGGGCCTTCGTAGCGAATGATCACGATATCGCCGGCCTTCACTTCATCGGCAAGGATGCCGCGCACGGCGCTGTCCTGGCTTTCGAAGATCTTGGCGTTGCCTTCGAATACATGGATCGACTCGTCGACGCCGGCGGTTTTTACCACGCAGCCGTCCAGGGCAATGTTGCCGTACAACACAGCCAGGCCACCTTCCTTGGAGTAGGCGTGCTCGACGCTGCGGATGCAGCCGTTTTCACGGTCGTCATCCAGGGTTTCCCAGCGAGTCGATTGGCTGAAGGCAGTTTGGGTCGGGATGCCCGCCGGGCCGGCCTTGAAGAAGTGATGCACGGCTTCGTCGGTGGTCTGGGTGATGTCCCACTTGGCGATGGCCTCGGCCATGGTCTTGCTGTGTACCGTTGGCAGGTCGGTATGCAACAGACCGCCTCGGGCCAGGGAGCCGAGGATGCTGAAGATGCCGCCGGCGCGGTGCACGTCTTCCATATGGTACTTCTGGATGTTCGGCGCTACTTTGCACAGCTGCGGTACGTGACGGGACAGGCGGTCGATGTCGCGCAGATCGAAGTCGATCTCGGCTTCCTGAGCGGCAGCGAGCAAGTGCAGGATGGTGTTGGTGGAACCGCCCATGGCGATGTCCAGCGTCATGGCATTCTCGAACGCCTTGAAGTTGGCAATGTTGCGTGGCAGCACCGATTCATCGTTTTCGCCGTAGTAACGCTTGCACAGCTCGACGATGGTCCGGCCGGCCTGCAGGAACAGTTGCTCGCGGTCGCTGTGGGTGGCCAGGGTCGAACCGTTGCCTGGCAATGCCAGCCCCAGGGCTTCGGTCAGGCAGTTCATCGAGTTGGCGGTGAACATGCCGGAGCACGAACCGCAGGTCGGACAGGCGCTGCGCTCGTACTCGGCGACCTTCTCGTCAGAAGCGCTGGAGTCGGCGGCGATTACCATCGCGTCCACCAGGTCGAGGCCGTGGCTGGCGAGCTTGGTCTTGCCGGCTTCCATCGGGCCGCCGGAAACGAAGATTACCGGGATGTTCAGGCGCAGTGCGGCCATGAGCATGCCGGGGGTGATCTTGTCGCAGTTGGAGATACAGACGATGGCGTCGGCACAGTGGGCGTTGACCATGTACTCGACCGAGTCGGCGATGATCTCGCGACTGGGCAGCGAATAAAGCATGCCGTCGTGGCCCATCGCGATGCCGTCGTCCACGGCGATGGTGTTGAATTCCTTGGCAACACCGCCGGCACGTTCGATTTCACGGGCAACCAATTGTCCCAGGTCCTTGAGGTGGACGTGACCCGGTACGAACTGGGTGAAAGAGTTGGCAATGGCGATGATCGGCTTCTTGAAGTCGTCATCCTTCATCCCCGTGGCGCGCCACAATGCACGGGCGCCGGCCATGTTGCGGCCATGGGTGGATGTTTTCGAACGGTAATCAGGCATGGAGCACTCCGGGCGGCTAATCAGGTACTTATCAGGTATCAATGGGGAGTGAGCTTCTGTCGACGTCTGGAACACTCGGGATTGGCGGTGTGTCCGGAAGTGGCCGATGACTTTGCAGGATCGCTGCGTGCCTCAGCATGAGCTCATAAACCCGCCGGGGATGAATGGCGATGAATGCCCCGATTCTACACCGCTGGCGCCAGGATGAAATGACGCAAAGCGCCGATCTGTCGCCAATGTCACGCTCGGGATGACGACTGGCAGCGTTCAGCCGGGCAATAACCTTCGGTGACGAAGCCTGACCAGCGTGTTGAGCGTCATGCCAAGGAGGCTGAATGCGATCAGGCATAGCGCAAGCGTGAAAGGCAAGGGTAAGGGAGAGAGGCTGATGCCGGCGCTGGCCAGGCCGCCCGTGATGAAGATCAGCACGCTGCCCGCCGATGCGGAGGTACCCGCTTGCTCCGCAAAGGTGTTCATCGCCCGGGTATGGGCGGCCGCGCGCGCAATCGTTGTGCCAGTGGTGCATACAACCATGGGCAGCAGAACGGTCGTGATGGACAGGCGAATGATGTAGAAAAGCACCAGCATCGATAGACCCGCCGTCAGGATCAGGCTCAGGCCGGTGATGATCTGGGTGTGCGAGTCGATTCGGTTGTCGAGTATGGTCGCGAATGCGCCGCCGCCGATATAGGCCAGCCCGTAGCCCAGCAGCATCACTGAGAAAGCCTGCTGCGAGAGCTGCAATTGGTCGATGAAGATCAATGGCGAAATGACAATGAATGAAAAATGACAGGAAAACGCGAGTGCCGAAATCAGCCAATAGGCCATGAAGCTGAAATGACCGCAGACTCTGCGATAAGACGCAAAGAAGTTCATCCGCGCGGATCGGCAGTTTTGGGCCGGGCCTTCAAGTAAAAGACAGGCGCCGGCAAATGCGCCGATTGCCAGTACGATGAACACCAGAAAACTGCCGCGCCACCCCATCCAACCTTGTAGGCCAGTGCCGGCCAGTGGCGAGATGGAAATAAAGACGCCGCCGCAGGTGACCAGAAAGATACGCAGCCGCTGCTGTTGCGTTCCGGTAAACAGGTCCTGGACCAGTGCCTGGGAGAGCACAAAGCAACCGCACCCCAACGCCTGGATGAATCGGAAAACCAGGAACAGCCGGAAGTCGTCAGTCAAGGTGCACCCCGCTGCGCCGACAACCGAGACGGCGATGCCGACCAACAACAGTGTCTTGCGGCCCATGGCATCGGAAAGCGGGCCAATCAATAGCTGTGAGAGCGCAATGCCTACGGCAAACAGGCTGACAGACAGGGCAATGTCTGAGGATGAGTTGCGAAAGTGCCCAGCCAGCGCCGGAAACGAAGGCAGTACAACATCGATCGGAAACACGCCAAGCAGCGTCAACATCGTCAGGAGCCCGACGATGGCTGGCTTGTCCACAGATGGACGACTGGATAGGTCAGCCATCAAGGAACCCCGCCTCGCAAAAGAGCGCTCGGTTGTGGTCATTGTCAAAAAAACCGGCTCGTTGCATGGCCGCGAATGTCGATACCGCACCTGAGCGAACCCGTGCGGCATGGGCATGTGGCGGCACGATGTCGGCAACGATCTGAAGGGATGCCGTCTCCTCGAAGCCCACGCTGGCGAGGCTGCCCATCAACCAGGGGATATCCGGTTCGAAATAGAGCCCGATGATGTCCAACAGCAGCCTCGCCGCCCACTCGTGTTGTGTTGCGTCGAGAATCGGCCAGAGGTAGCCGAAGACCTCGCTGAAGTATCGGCTGTGGCGCGCTTCGTCCTGCAGATGAGTTTTGAGCATGCGGTAGACCGTACAGACCAAGGTATTCCGGGTGAGGGTGAGCAGCTCCCGGGCAATGATCGTTTCGGAGACAAACCCCAACAGGAACCACGCGAGGGGGCGGTCCGGGGGTGGGCATTTTTGGATCACGCCCAACAACCGACCGATTCGCCTGGCCGGAGGGCGATCCTGGATGCCGTACAAGGCAGCGATCTGTTCAGCCACCTCGTTGGAAAACAGTGCGTGGTAGCCCTCGTCCGTATACAGCTGCAGGGCCGCGGTTTTCATTTCGGTCGGAATCGGCACGGCCAGTTCGCCATGGACCAGTGCCTCCACGGAGCGGTTGACGATCCGGTGTTCCAGCATCGTCGTGTAATCGAGGAAGTACACCAGGTGATTGGCCGCCAGCCGTTGGGCAACGGATTGACCTGCGTGTATGACCAACGGGTGTTCGACATAGGGAATGAAGGCTGGTGGAAACCAGTGCCGGCTCGATAACTGCCGCTCCAGATCGTCAGGCAGGCGATAGTCGTCCTTACCTGCTCGTACGGCGGCTTTGCGATTCCAGTCGGCCAAGGAGTAAAGCGGTGGCTGGACAAAGGTCTGCTCGCTCATGGCGCAGCGTCCTGTTCGTCGAGCAACGATATCAACTCGCGGCAGTGGACCTGGCCGTCACCGTGGCCGCAGCCGACAAAGAACAACGGTTGTTCGGGGGTTCCCTCAAGGCCGAGCAAGTGCTCCACCTGGCAGTCGGCCAAGGCCCCTGTCAGCCATGTATCGAGGCCCATGGCGGTGGCTACCATCAGGAAGCTCTGGGAGACATGGCCGGTCTCGACAAAAGCCATCCGATAGGCGCGCGAATGTTCGTACTTCCACCAGAGCTTGTCGAAGCGCGAAGTAATGAACAGCCCGAACGGCAGGTTGTTGATGAAATGCTGGCCGCACAGCAGCTGGCCCAGGGATTCATCCGGCAGCGTCCGGATCAGGCTGACCGAATGTTCGTCCGGGTGATAGGCATAGAGGCCCGCATCGAGTCCCGTGACGTTACGCACGTACAAATAACCTTCGCAGGCATTAAGACCACCACCCGAGGGGCTGCTTCTTCGCGCGGCGAACCGTTCGAGAGGGCATGATCGTTCGTTCAGGTAACCCAAGGCCAGGTAAAGGAGAGTGCTGACCTGATCAATGGAAATGGCGCGATTGTCGAATGAGCGGGAGGTGCTTCGGCTGACGAGCGTCCGTACCAGCGACACCTCTTTGAGTTCATCCCCTGAAGGGCGCTCAAGGACGGTTCGCCCGACGGGACAGGGTGTTGTCCTGGCTGGGGGCGCGGGTGAGGAGAGGACTTCGGCGCAATGATGCAGGTAAAGCGTCGCCCATTCGTCCACATCCTGGGGGACGCTCTCGCAGGGAATGTTTTTTGTTCCGATATGAAAGATCCTGGAGAGTTCGTCCCACTTCCAGTCAATATTCTTAGTCCGACCCTCGACCAATATATCGACTTTGGCAAATTCGCTGTCGATGGGGTTTGAAGGATCGAATCGTGAAGGGTCGTTTATAAGTTGCGCCAGTCTGGTTGCGTAATAGATGTCCAGTTCGAACTGGGTGTGTTGCTCATAATTCCATACGACTTGATGGGGTGGGCGCGCCAATATGAACAGGCAAGGGTTTATTTGCATGGCATCGTTTCCGCTGTGGCGAAGAGAAAGAAGGGGGCGAGGCGCCGGCAACCGCGTCCCCGTCGTCTTGCTTAGCGGGCTTTAGGCGTCACCAAGCCTGCCAGGTTGGCGATTTTGCTGACTTCGAGGATAATTGTTTTCATGACGAAACTCCTTGTTCGTTAAGTGTTGTTTTTTACTATGGGTTGTCACTTCCGGTGTGACAGCTCAATCATAGTTTCTAACGAATGCATGGCAAGCAAATATCAGGTAGGACGGCTCCAGTAATTGCGTGGGATAGTTCATACAAGATCTACTAATACAATTATTTGCTTCCTGATGCGGTAACTTTTCTTACGACCAAAAAAACGCAGCCTGGGCTGCGTGGGGACGTTCTAATTGTTGCAGGCTGGGCGCAGCAGCGGCTACGCCCAACAAGGCCTTAGCTGTTGGGCAGCAGACGGCAGGTAATGCTCTTGATGTAGCGCGTTTCGGCGATTGCCGGATGCACCGGATGGTCTGGGCCTTGGCCGCCGCGTTCGAGCAATTGGATGTTGCGGTCCAGGTGACGGGCGCTGGTCAGCAGGATGTTTTGCAGGTCGTCCTCGGGCAAGTGCATCGAGCACGAAGCGCTGACTAGGATGCCGTCCTTGCTGAGCAGGCGCATGGCTTGCTCGTTGAGGCGTCGGTAGGCGCCTTCCCCGTTCTTCAGATCCTTCTTGCGCTTGATGAAGGCGGGCGGGTCGGCCACGATGACGTCGAAACGCTCCTCGCCGGCCTTGAGCTCCTTCAAGGCTTCGAATACATCGCCTTCGATGCAGGTCAGCCGTTCGGCGAAGCCGTTCAGGGCAGCGTTGCGCTCCACGCCGTCAAGGGCGAATGCCGATGCGTCGACGCAGAAGACTTCGCTGGCCCCGAACGCGGCGGCTTGCACTCCCCAGCCGCCAATGTAGCTGAACAGGTCCAGCACGCGCTTGCCCTTGGCATACGGCGCCAGGCGCGCGCGGTTCATGCGATGGTCATAGAACCAGCCGGTCTTCTGGCCTTCCATCACCGGGGCTTCGAACTTCACACCGTTCTCTTCCAGGGCGACCCATTCCGGTACCAGGCCGAACACGGTCTCGACGTAGCGTTCGAGGCCTTCGGCGTCACGGGCCGCGGAGTCGTTCTTGAACAGGATGCCGCTGGGCTTGAGGACCTGGGTCAGGGCGGCGATCACGTCGTCTTTATGGGCTTCCATGGTGGCGGAAGCGATCTGGACCACCAGGATGTCGCCGAAACGGTCGACCACCAGCCCCGGCAGCAAATCGGAATCACCATAGACCAAGCGATAGAACGGCTTGTCGAACAGGCGCTCGCGCAGGGACAACGCCACGTTGAGGCGATGCACCAGCAGGGATTTGTCCAGGGGCAGCTTCACGTCACGGGACAGCAATCGGGCGCAGATCAGGTTGTTGGGGCTCATCGCGACGATGCCCAGCGGCTTGCCGCCCGCAGCCTCCAGGATGGCCTGGTCGCCAGCCTTGAAACCGTGCAACGGGGTGGCAGCTACGTCGATTTCGTTACTGTAGATCCACAAATGGCCGGCGCGCAGGCGACGGTCGGCGTTGGCTTTGAGGCGCAGGCTAGGCAGGGACATGACGTCGCTCCGGAAAAAAGAGCGGGAGTATACCGTGTTGCAACCGTTGCGGGGCTTGTGCTGGACATGCGGCGAAGGAGCGCGCTCGCCTCGCCGCAATGTAACGGCTTCAGGCGGACAGCGCGCTGATCAGCTCGCGGTTGAAAGCAGGAATGTCATCAGGCTGGCGGCTGCTGATCAGTTTGCCATCCTTGACCACTTCCTGATCGACCCAGTTCGCGCCGGCATTGGTCAAATCATCCTTGAGGGTCTTGTAGCTGGTCATTGTCTTGCCCTTGACCAGCCCGCTCGACACCAGCAACCAGCCGCCATGGCAAATCACTGCGATGGGCTTGCCGGCCGCCTCGAAGCCCTTGACCAGGTTCTGGGCGTCGGGGTCGATACGGATCGTGTCGGAGTTCTGTACCCCACCGGGCAGCACCACGGCATCGTATTGCTCGACATTGGCGGCCTTGAACGTCAGGTCGACCTGGAAATCGTCGGCCGGCTGGTCATGGTTCCACCCTTTGACCTGGCCTTCGCTGGCCGAAACGATTTCCACCTTGGCCCCGGCCTGCTCCAGCGCCTGCTTCGGACCGGTCAGTTCGGCCTGTTCAAAACCATTTGTCACCAGGATGGCCACGCGTTTGTCATTCAGGGAGCCGGGCATGAAAAATCTCCTCAAGCTGAGTGGGTGAGCTGCCGACCTAAGCCGGTAAGCAGGCTTGGTTGTCGGTCCTACAAAATCCGAAGCCGAGGCTTGAATGAAAGTTCCGCCGGTCTACCCGGCGGTGTGCCGGATTTATCTTTAAGGGTTAGAATCCCCGCCTGGCCCAGAGTGCGTACCCATGTCCAAAGAGCTTTCCACCGAACAGATCCAACAGTCCCTGCAAGGGATCAGCGTCCCGCCGCAGCCGCAAATCATGGTGGATCTGCAGATGGAGCAGTACATGCCCGATCCGGACCTGGAGACCATCGCCAAGCTGATTTCCCAGGATCCGGGCCTCTCCGGGGCCTTGCTCAAGATCGTCAATTCGCCGTATTACGGCTTGAGCAACAAGATCACCTCGATCCAGCGCGCGGTGAACCTGCTGGGCAGCCGTTCGATTATCAACCTGATCAATGCCCAATCGATCAAGGGAGAGTTGCACGACGACACCATCGTGACCTTGAATCGTTTCTGGGACACCGCCCAGGACGTGGCGATGACCTGCCTGACCCTGGCCAAGCGCCTCGGTATGCAGAATGGTGACGAAGCCTACGCCCTCGGGCTGTTCCACGACTGTGGCGTGCCGCTGATGCTCAAGCAATTCCCAACCTACATGAGCGTGCTGGAGGAGGCCTACGCCAACGCCAGTGCCGAATGCCGGGTGGTGGACACCGAAAACCGTGTGTTCAATACCAACCATGCCGTGGTCGGTTACTACACGTCCAAGTCCTGGCGCCTGCCGGACCATGTCAGCCAGGCCATCGCCAATCACCACAACGCCCTGGCGATCTTCAGCGACGAAAATGCGCGCAATAACTGCCCGCTGAAAAACCTGCTGGCGATCCTGAAGATGTCGGAAAACATCTGCGCGTCCCACCGCGTGCTGGGTAACCAGGCCGACGATCACGAGTGGGAATGCGTCGGACCGCTGGTGCTCGACTATATCGGGTTGTCGGAATATGACTTCCAGACCCAGAAACAGGAAATACGCGACCTGGCCAGTCGTTGAATGCCAGTCTTCGCCTGATTCGAGAACCCCATGCCAGAACTGCCGGAAGTCGAAACCACTCGCCGCGGAATCGCGCCACACCTCGAGGGGCAGCGGGTCAGCCGCGTGGTGTGCGCGATCACCGCTTGCGCTGGCCGATTCCTGAAGACCTCGATGTGCGCCTCTCCGGGCAGCGCATCGTTCAAGTGGAACGGCGGGCCAAGTATTTGCTGATCAACGCCGAAGTCGGCACGTTGATCAGTCATCTGGGCATGTCCGGCAATTTGCGGCTGGTAGAAACCGGCATGCCCGCCGCGAGGCATGAGCATGTCGATATCGAACTGGAGTCGGGCCTGGCTCTGCGCTACACCGACCCTCGTCGCTTCGGCGCGATGCTCTGGAGTCTTGATCCGCTCAACCACGAACTCCTGATCCGCCTTGGGCCTGAGCCGCTGACCGATCTGTTCGACGGCGAACGGCTTTTCCAGCTTTCCCGCGGCCGCTCGATGGCGGTCAAGCCGTTCATCATGGATAACGCGATCGTCGTGGGCGTGGGCAATATTTATGCGACGGAAGCGCTGTTCGCCGCCGGAATCGACCCGCGCCGCGAAGCGGGGGGCATTTCCCGGGCGCGCTATTTGAAACTGGCGATCGAGATCAAGCGCATCCTCGCCCATGCCATCGAGCGCGGCGGGACCACACTGCGGGATTTCATTGGCGGCGACGGCCAGCCTGGGTATTTCCAGCAGGAACTGTTCGTGTACGGACGAGGCGGGCAGACGTGTAAGATGTGCGGCACGGGGCTGCGGGAGATCCGCCTGGGGCAGCGAGCGAGTGTCTGGTGTCCACGCTGCCAGAGTTGATTCGTCCTACGGTCTATAGTCAGTAGTCATATTGATTTAGCCGAAGGATCGCATCCATGAGTCTGATTCGACCTGTCGTTCTGGCGCTCTCGCTGAGTGTCGGTTTGCCTGTATTCGCAAACACCGAAAGCGGTGATCCGCGCTACACCATCCAGAACCCACCGGCCTACGCCATGATCGGCGACTTGCTGATCGCGCGACCGCTGCTGCTCGCTGCCACTGTGATCGGCGCCGGCGCGTTTGTCGTGTCGTTGCCCTTTACCGCGCTGGGCGGCGGCGTGGGCGATGCGGGCAAAGCGTTGGTGGTGGACCCGGCGAAGGCCACGTTCGTGCGATGCCTGGGGTGTATCGGTGAGGGGTTCGAGCGGCAGGAGTGAATCGTCACTTGTGTGCATTTGTGGTGTGGCTGATGGCCCTGTCGCGAGCAGGTTCGCTTCCACAGGGATCTGCTGTGTGGCAGAAATAAATCACTTGCTCGCGATAGGGCCGGCAAGGCCGTCCAGAAGCTCAAGCCTTGCCAGTAATCCTGCGATATTTCGCCATCAGCTGTTCTTCCGTCTCCGGATGAGCCTCGTCCAGCGGGATGCAATCCACCGGGCAGACTTGCTGGCACTGGGGTTCGTCGTAATGGCCGACGCACTGGGTGCACAGGTTCGGGTCGATGACGTAGATCTCTTCGCCTTGGGAAATGGCCTCGTTCGGGCACTCGGGTTCGCAGACGTCGCAGTTGATGCAGTCGTCGGTGATGATAAGGGACATGCAGACTCCGGCCGGGGCGTAGGGCCCGGGCAGTTGAAAACGAATAGACGCAATTGTGCCGCAATCACGCGCGCAGTGCACGCGGGCGCGATGGACTGCGCACGCATGACTGTCGAGCCGCGTTAGGGATCGTCGCCCGTAGGGGTTATTTCTTGAAGCGCAGCGTCAGCGCGTCGGCCACCGCCGGGTGGACGAACTTGGTGATATCGCCGCCCAGGGCCGCGATTTCTCGCACCAGCGTCGAAGAAATGAAGGAATAGCGTTCCGACGGCGTCAGGAAAAGACTCTCGACGTCCGGCGCCAGCTGGCGATTCATGTTCGCCAATTGGAACTCGTACTCGAAATCCGAGACCGCTCGCAGGCCACGAAGGAACACGTTGGCGTTCTTTTCCTTGGCAAAATGCGCGAGCAGGGTCGAGAAACCGACCACTTCCACGTTGGGCAGGTGCTTGGTGACCTCGCGGGCCAGCTCCACTCGTTGTTCCAGCGGGAACAGCGGGTTTTTCTTCGGGCTGGCGGCGACGGCGATGATCACATGGTCGAACAGGCGCGAGGCGCGTTCGACCAGATCGCCATGGCCCTTGGTAATAGGGTCGAAGGTACCTGGGTACAACACTCGGTTCATCGCGTCGTCCTGGCGGGAGTCCGTTGGGGAGTCGGATGGTATCGCAGCCATCTCGGCCGGCCAAGTCGGCTGTTGACGAAGAAAGCACTATAGACGCTGCGAATAATCCATGTTTTCAAGGTTTTTCCAGACGTTCGGCCAGGGATGTCGCCAGTTGTGCCGTCAATCCATACACCGACAATTGCGGGTTGGCGCCGATGCTGGTGGGGAACAGCGAGCCGTCGTGAATGGAGAGATTGCCCAATTGATGATGTCGGCCGAGGCTGTCTGTCACGGCAGCCTTCGGATCTTCTCCCATGGCGCAGCCGCCCATAACATGGGCACTGCCCAGGCGCGTGCGGTACAGGACCATATCAAGCCCGTCGATCATTTCGCGGGCCTCCGCCAGGGTTTTCACATAATGGGCATCGCTGTGCAGGGGCATCACGGCCCGGGCGCCTCCGGCGAACTGGATTTCGGCCATGCTGTGAAATGCCCGGCGCAGGCCATCCCAGGCGTAGGGCGACAGCTGATAGTCGAGCACTGGCGTGCCGTCGCTGCGCAATTCGACGCTGCCGCCGGGGCTATCCGGATGGAAGCCGTCACGCAGCAACGCCAGCATGGCATGGGTATGGGGCAGGTGAGCCATGTGCGCCGCATTTTCGCCGCCGAAGCCACCCAGCAGCGTGGCGGCAAGGGCGGGATGCAATGGCGGCACCTCCAGCTTGTACGACATCCTGCCGCTTACGCCGTCCTGCCATTGGAAATGATCCGAATAAATCGACTGCGGAGCGCCGTAGAACGGGTTGATCACTTCATCGAACTGGCCGGCCGACATGTTCACGAGGTGCAGGAACGTGCGCTGGCCCAGCCGTCCGTGCGGGTCCGGTGCCTCGGAGCGCAACAGCAGGGCAGGGCTGTTGATACCGCCGCCGGCCAATACATAATGCCGCGCCTTGATCGTGATGCGCCGCCCGGTCGGTGCCACGCAATGCTCGTCCATGGCCAGGCATTTCAAGCCGACGACCGCATCGTTTTTGATGACCAGACGCTCAGCCCTCGCGAGGTAAAGCAGCGCGCCGCCCTTGTCCAGCGTGGCGGGTATGGTGGTGACGAGCATCGATTGCTTGGCGTTGGTCGGGCAGCCCATGCCGCAGTATCCCAGGTTCCAGCAACCTCGCACGTTGCGTGGGATGACATGCCAGGCGTAGCCCAATTGTTCACAGCCCTTGCGGATCACGTCGTTGTTGGCGTTGGGTGGAATCATCCAGGGTGCCACGCCGAGGCGTTGTTCCATCCGTTCAAACCAAGGGGCCATGTCGGCGGGGCCGTGGCCTTTGACGTTGTGTTCGGCCGCCCAGTGCTCAAGGGTTTGCGTTGGGGTGCGCAAGCTTGAAGTCCAATTGATCAACGTCGTGCCGCCCACCGCACGTCCCTGGAGGATGGTGATGGCGCCGTCCTTGCTCATGCGTCCGAGGCCTTCCTGGTACAGGCTGGTATAGGCCTGGTCCTCCCGCAGCGTGAAGTCGTGGCTGGTCTTCAGCGGACCTTCTTCGATGAGCAATACCTTGTAACCGGCGGCGCTGAGGATTTCCGCCGTGGTGCCACCGCCGGCGCCGCTGCCGATGATCGCCACGTCCGCTTCCAGCGTGAGGTCCTGGCTCAGTTGCGCGCCGTTGTAGGTGGTCCAGCCACGGGCGAGGCCTTCACGGAACGGGTCGGGTACGGGCATGCTAGGGGTCCCTTGTTGTTATGGACGGCGCTGGAGTCCACTGTGGCTTTCAAACCATCGGTGGTCCCGGGTACCCGCAATGGGCCCAGGACTCGGGCCGGCTGTACCACGCCATCATCACCATTTGCAGCAACGAGCCGTGGCCTTGGCGCAACAAGCTCAGCGAGCTGTTTTCCCACCGCGTCAGAAACTGTCGAATGTCATCGGCGCTGGCGTTTTCCCACGCGCCCCAGATCCCGGTCAGCGGCCCGCGGGTAATCCCCAGCGTCAGCACGTCGAATAGCTGGTGCGTTAGCTTGAGCATGGCGGGCGACAGGTGCGCCAGCCCTCGATCCAGGCTTTGCAGCGTGGCATCGGTGGCGGCGGGGAGCGTTCCAGCTGTTGTGGCCCCGTCGAGCATGACGGCAATCACGGCACGCAAGAACGGCAAGTCGCTGTCGCGCAATGCCGCCAGCCCGAGGGCCGGTTGGCTGGAGGAGCAGCCGCTCAGGCTGGCGCCCAATCCCACCGTGGCCAGGAAGGCGCTGGCGCCGAAGCTCAGTTGCAGTAAACCGCGTCGTGACAGGGCGGGCTTATCGGTCAGGCTTGGGTTCATTATTGTTATTACCCGGGAAGACACTGGTTAGCGGATAAACAGCTTCTGGATCAGTTTCTGCAACGGCTTTCCATAGGGCGGGTAGATCAGTTTCGCCGCGTTGAACCGCTGCTTGACCAGCACGCCCTTGGCCTTGCTGAAGGTCAGGAACCCCTCATGTCCGTGGTAGTGCCCCATCCCCGAGGCGCCAATACCGCCAAACGGCATATCGTCCTGGGCCACGTGCAACAGCGTGTCGTTGAGGCAGACGCCGCCGGAATGGGTTTCGTCGAGCACGCGATTCTGTTCGGTCTTGTTGTAGCCGAAATAGTAGAGCGCCAAGGGGCGAGGTCGCTGATTGATGTAGGCAAATGCCTGGTCGAGGTTCTCATAAGGGACGATGGGGAGCAGCGGCCCGAAAATCTCGTCCTGCATGACAGTCATGTCGTCCGTGACATTGAGCAAAAGGCTGTGGGCCATGCGTTGTCCCTGGCTTTGCTCGAACAGCTCGATCAGCAACGCCCCTTTGCTTGTTGCATCGCCGATGTAGCCGTTAAGCCGCGCCAGTTGTCGTTCGTTAATTACGGCGGTGTAGTCCGGGTTGTCAATCAACGTCGGATAGAACCCGCGTACGGCCTCGCGATAGGCCTCGACGAACGCCCCGACACGGTTTTGCGGCACCAGCACGTAATCCGGTGCGACACAGGTTTGCCCGGCGTTGAGGGTCTTGCCGAAGGCGATGCGCTCGGCAGCGTGTTCAAGCGGGACGTCTTCGGAAACGATGGCCGGAGATTTTCCGCCCAGTTCCAGGGTGATGGGCGTCAGGTTTTCAGCGGCCGCACGCATGACGTGCTTGCCGATGCTGCTGGCGCCGGTAAACAGCAGGTGATCGAACGGCAGCCTGGAGAACGCGATGCCTACGTCTGCTTCGCCAAGCACGACGGACACCAGGTCCTGGGGAAATATCCGGGCCAGCAGTTGCTTGAGCAACAAGCCGGTGGCAGGGGTCGATTCGCTGAGTTTTAGCATCACCCTGTTGCCCGCCGACAAGGCTCCGACCAAAGGCCCTATGGCCAGGAAGAGCGGATAGTTCCAGGGCACGATGACCCCGACCACCCCCAGCGGTTGATAGACCACTTTGGCCGATGCCGGCTGGAAGGCCAGGCCAACCTTGCGTCGAGAGGGCTTTATCCAGCCTTTGAGGTGTCGCCTGGCGTAATGGATACCGTGCAGGCTCGGCATCAGCTCGGCCAACAATGTTTCGTCCGCGCTGCGGTGGCTGAAATCCTCGCTGATGGCGTCGATCAAGGCCTGCCGTTCATTGCTCAACAGTTCGCCCAATGCCTTGAGCCATTGCAGTCGCTGCGCCGCCGGTGGCATCGGGTGAGCCGCGTAGGCTTGGCGCTGGGCGATGAAGAGCGCTTGGAGCTCGTCCAGCTGCTGTTGAGACTCGTGCAGGTAAGCGACATCGGCAGGCATGGCGGGCACCGGATTATTATTGGAATCGGTGTTTTCTAGAGCTTATGCTCTAGAAAGTCAAATGAGCCTCTGTAAATCCCTTGGGTTTTATCCTGTGACCGATAGGTCGTAAGATGCCCTTCGATCACTTTTTATTAAAGCCCAAGCCATGGCCCCACGAATGAAAACCAGCGAGCGCATCGTGCAGAACAGCCTCGAGTTGTTCAACCGCCAGGGCGAGCGCAGCGTCAGCACCAACCATATTGCCGCTCACATGGAGATGTCCCCCGGCAACCTCTACTACCACTTCCCCAACAAGCAGGCGATCATCGCCGTGCTGTTCAGTGAGTATGAAAACCTGGTGGACAGCTTCTTGCGCCCGCCCCAAGGCCGCCTGGCCACGGTGGACGACAAGCGCTTTTATCTGCAAGAGCTGCTGTCGGCGATGTGGCGTTACCGGTTCCTGCATCGCGACCTGGAACACCTGCTCGACAGCGACCCGGAACTTGCGGCGCGTTATCGGCGGTTTTCCCAGCGCTGCCTGATCCATGGCACCGCCATCTACGAGGGCTTCGTCGAAGCCGGTATCCTGAAGATGGACCGCGTGCAGATCGAATCCCTGACCCTCAACGCCTGGATCATCCTCACGTCCTGGGTACGGTTCCTGTGCACGACCCGTGAAAACTCCAGCCACTTGAGCGAACAAGCCATCAAGCGTGGCGTATACCAGGTCCTGGTGCTCGAGGCGGGTTTCGTGACTGACCAGGCCCGTGAAGCGGTGGATGCGTTGTTCAAAGAATTTTATGTCCCCCTGGCCCAGACCCTGGAGGAAGGGCAATAAGGATCGGACCTGCTTGATTCAGCCACAGGAGTTCACCATGCCCATCGCGCAACTCATCAGCCCCCAGGCCCTAGAACAGAGGCGATCACAGCCTGGGCTGGTGATCCTTGATTGTCGTTTTGCCCTGGAGGACCCGGACTACGGCCAGCGCAGTTATGCCGAAGGCCATATCGCCGGTGCGTCTCACGCGGACCTTGAGCGCGACCTGAGCGGTCCGGTGGTCAAAGGCGTGACCGGGCGCCATCCTTTGCCCGCACCTGAAGCCTTGGTTACGCGTCTGCAGGCCTGGGGCATCAACAACGAGAGTGACGTCGTGCTGTACGACGATGGTCCCGGGGCCTACGCTGCCCGGGCCTGGTGGCTGCTGGCCTGGCTGGGCAAGCGCGAGGGCGTCTACATTCTCGACGGCGGCCTCAAGGCCTGGCACACGGTCGGTTTGCCCCTGAGTCTCGATCCGCCGGCCATCCAGGCCGGCTCCTTCAGTGGTTCGCCGGACGCGAATCTGCTGGTCAATGCCGACATATTGCAACAACGTCTCGGCCAGCCGGACATGACGTTGCTGGATGCGCGGGCGTTGCCGCGATTCAAAGGTGAGGTCGAGCCGATCGATCCGGTGGCCGGGCATATCCCGGGCGCGCAATGCGCGGCCTTCACCGATAACCTTGGCGCCGATGGGCGGTTCCTGCCGACCGACCAGCTCAAGCAGCGCTTTGCCGCAAAATTCGGCGATCGCTCGCCGAGCGGCCTGGTGGCCTATTGCGGCTCGGGCGTGACGGCATGCCATAACCTGTTTGCCTTGTGCCTGGCAGGGTATCCGTTGGGCAAGCTGTACGCCGGCTCGTGGAGCGAGTGGATCAATGATCCGCGGCGGGGCGTGGCGAAGGGCGAATAACGAGGCACCTACAACCAATTGGGAGCGAGCTTGCTCGCGATGGCGGTGTATCAGTCATGTCGCTGATCTGTCGCTATCGCGAGCAAGCTCGCTCCCACAAAAGTTTTCTCGCTTGCGAATCGTCAACCATGGCCCAGGGTGGCGAGCCATTTGGGGATGCGTCGTTCCAGATAGTAGCCGGGACGCCGTAACGTCCCGTCGACGAATCCGACATGTCCGCCTCGGGCATGCAATTCAAGCCGGGTCGACGCTGACAACTCTTCAGGGGCGGGCAGGCTGTGGGGAAATACGAACGGATCGTCGGCGGCCTGGATAAGCAAGGTCGGCGTTTTGATCCCCGCCATGAAATAGCGGCTGGAGGCGCGACGATAATAGTCCGCCGCATCTGAGAATCCGTGTAGGGGCGCGGTGACGCGCCCATCGAAATCCCAAAACGTGCGCATATTGTCCAGCGAGCCCAGCGCGGCCAGGGCCGCAAGCCCTTCCTGGCGTCCGTCGTGCTGGAATTGGCGCTGTTTGTTGCGCATGTAGGCGATCATCTCCCGCATGAAATGCGCTTGGTAGAATTTGGAGAAGCCCTGCCCGATACGATCGGCGCACTGGTCCAGGCGAAACGGCACCGAAACGGCCACCGCGCCCAGCAGTTGGCTGTCGCTGCCGGTCTCGCCCAGATGCTTGAGCAAGACGTTGCCGCCCAGTGAATAGCCCACAGCAAACAATGGCGCCAGAGGTCGCCGGGTGCGCAGATGCGTCAGGGCGGCGGCCAGGTCTTCGCTCACTCCTGAATGGTAGCTGCGGGGCAGCAGGTTCGGCTCCCCCGAACACCCGCGCCAGTTCAACGCGACGCTGGCCCAGCCTTGGTCGTTGAGTGCTTGTTGCAGCCCGGTCACGTAGGGCGAGTTGGAAGAACCGGTCAGCCCGTGAAGTACCAGTACCAATGGCGCCTCGGCGCTATGGGGTCCATACCAGTCGAGGTCGAGAAAGTCGCCGTCTTCCAGCCACAGCCGCTCCCGTTCGCGATCGATGGGGCAGGACTTCCGCCATAACGGCCCCCACAATGTTTGCAGGTGCGGGTTGCCAAGCCCAGGGGCAGGGACGAAAGGTTCGGATGCGGCGGACATTCTGACTATTTCTCGATGCACGGCCAGCCGTTCAGCCAATGTCCTTTGGTAAACGCTGCCACAACGCGTAATGCACCTGTCCGGATTTCTGCTCGCGATGCAAGCGCCAATTGCTCGGCAAGCCCAGGGTGGACGGAGCGGTCTCGCTTTCAGTGTAGACCCAGGCATCCTCGGCCAGCCACTGACGTTCCTCGAGCAAGGCGCATACCGTCGGCAGCAGATTCTGGTTGAATGGCGGGTCGAGGAAGACGAGGTCGAATGGAGTTGCCGGCTGGCTGTCGAGATAACGCAGCGCATCGGCTGTCTGCACCTGGCCGACGGTGCAGCGTAGGGTGCCGAGGTGTTCCTTCAGGCTGGACACGGCCAGGCTGCTGGCGTCCAGCGCCTGGCCCATGGCGGCACCACGGGACAACGCCTCGAGAAACAGTGCGCCGCTGCCGGCAAACGGGTCGAGCACCTTGGCGCCCGCCACGTAAGGCGCTAGCCAGTTGAACAGGGTTTCACGAACCCGGTCCGGTGTCGGTCGCAATCCTGGAGCATCCGGAAAACTCAGCCGCCGGCTGCGCCATTCGCCGCCAATGATGCGCAACTGGTTCACGCCGTTGTGCACGGGTTTCTTGCTGGAATTGGATGGGCGGGCCATTAGTGCTCCGGAACCCCGAGCGGCTGCTCGGCAGGTTTGTCAGTGGGGGCCGGCAATGGCTTTTGCGGCACGGTCGGGCCAGCGGTGACGATGACCATCTTGTCGGTGCTCAGGTGTTTATTCAACGCAGCCTTGACCTGCTCGACCGTCAGCGCCTGGGACTGGCGCATGAAATCTTCCAGGTAGCTCAGCGGCAAATCATAGAAGCCCATCGCGCCGAGCTGGCCAACGATGTCGGCATTGCTGGCGGTGGACAGCGGGAAGCTCCCGGCCAACTCGCGCTTGGCGTCATCGAGTTCTTTCTGGGTCGGGCCATTGTTGAGGTAATCGGCAAACACGTCCTGCACCAGCTTGAGCGTGCCCTCGCTCATTTCCGCGCGGGTTTGCAGATTGATCATGAACGGACCGCGAGCCTGCATTGCCGTGAAGCCGGAGTACACGCCATAGGTCAGGCCGCGCTTTTCCCGGACCTCGGTCATCAGTCGTGTACCGAAACCCCCGCCGCCCAGGATCTGGTTGCCCAGGGACACGGCGGCATAATCCGGATCGTCCCGGTCAATGCCCAACTGCGCGAGCATAAGGTTGGTCTGCTTGGACGGGAACTCGATATGGTTGACGCTCGCTTTCGGCTCCACCGGTGGTGGAGTCTTGGCCAGCGCAGGGCCCTTGGGCAGCGCGGCTGATACTTGGTTGGCGATGGCTTCGGCGTCAGCGCGGGACAGGTCCCCCACCAGGGCGATCACGGCGTTGCCGGCGGCATAGGCCTTGGCATGGAAGGCCCGGGTTTGGGCCAGGGTAATCGGTGGAATGCTCTGTTCGGTGCCGTCGCTGGAGTGGGCGTACGGATGATCGCCATACAGGCGCTTCATCAACTCCAAGCCCGCCAGTTTGCCGGGGTTCTGCTTCTGATACTCGAAACCGGCGAGCATCTGGTTCTTGATTCGGGCGAACGAGTCGGCGGGGAAGGTCGGTTTGCCGACGACTTCGGCAAACAGCTTCAGCGCTGGCTCACGCTTGTCCGTCGCGCTGAGGCTGCGCAGGGAGGCCACGGCCATGTCCCGATAGGCGCCGTTGCCGAAGTCCGCGCCGAGGCTTTCGAAGCCTTGGGCGATGGCGCTGACATCCTTGCCGGCCACGCCTTCGTTGAGCATGGCATTGGTCAGCAGGGCCAGGCCGGGGGCGTCGCCGTCCTGGCTGCTGCCGGCGGCAAAGGTCAGGCGCAGGTCGAACATTGGCAATTCCCGGGCCTCGACGAACAGGACCTTGGCACCGTCAGCGGTTTTCCAGGTCTGCACATCGAGCTGGCGGCGGCTCGGTGCCTTGTCATCCAGTTCGGCCAACGATTGCAACTTGTTGCCTGACTTGGCCTTGTCCAATGCCTGGCTGGCATCGGTGTTCTTCGATGGCGACAGGTAGACGGCCAGGGAAGCGGCCAGGGCAACCAACACCAGGCCCATCAGCACCAGGCGTGATGATTGGCGCTTACTCATGGGCTTTCTCCTCGGGCAGGACGTGCGCAACGCTCAAGCGCGAGCGGGTGAAATACAGCTGGGCTGCCTTCTGGATATCCTGCGGGGTCACGCTTTGCAGTTCGGCGAGCTCGGTGTCCATCAGCCTCCAGGACAGGCCGACGGTTTCCAATTGCCCGATGGCGGTGGCCTGGCTGGTGATCGAGTCGCGCTCATACACCAACCCGGCGATGACCTGGGCGCGGACGCGCTCCAGTTCGTCGACGGTCGGGGCCGTGGTTTTCAGTTGTTCAAGCAAGCGCCACAAACCTGCTTCGGCCTGGGCGAGGGTTTTGTTTTTCTGTGTGTTAGGCGTTGCCGACAAAGTGAACAACGAGTCGCCACGGGTGAATGCGTCATAATTCGACGAGCCCCCTGACACCAGTTCCTCGCCACGCTCCAGCTGGGTCGGGATGCGGCCGCTGTAGCCGCCGTCCAGCAAGGCCGAGATCAAGCGAAGCGCGTTGACCGAACCCTTATCCGTCGCGGTGGCGATGCTGGGCACGTTGAAGGCCAGCATGACGCTGGGCAGCTGGGTCTGTACATGCAGGGTGAGCTTGCGCTCGCCCGGTTCGGCCAGCTCCAGAGGGATCTTGGCGGCGGGCACCGGGCGCCGCGCTATTGGACCGAAATAGCGCTGGGCCAGGTTCTTGACCTCATCCGGCGTCACGTCACCCACCACCACCAGGGTTGCGTTGTTCGGGGCGTACCAGGATTCGTACCAGTGACGTAGCTCGCCGACGGTCATCCGGTCCAGATCGGCCATCCAGCCGATGGTCGGCGTGTGATAGCCGCTGGCTGGATAGGCCATGGCCTTGAAGCGCTCGAAGGCCTTCGACATCGGCTTGTCGTCGGTGCGCATGCGGCGCTCCTCCTTGATCACCTCGATCTCGCGGCTGAACTCTTCCGGCGGCAGGCGCAGGCTGGCCATGCGATCGGCCTCCAGTTCGAAGGCGACGCCCAGGCGATCCCGGGCCAGCACTTGGTAGTAGGCAGTGAAGTCATCGCTGGTGAAGGCGTTTTCTTCGGCGCCCAGGTCGCGCAGGATCAACGATGCTTCGCCGGGGCCGATTTTATCGCTGCCTTTGAACATCATGTGTTCCAAGGCATGGGACAAACCGGTCTGGCCCGGCGTTTCGTAGCTGGAGCCGACCTTGTACCAGACCTGGGAAACCACGACCGGGGCGCGATGGTCTTCACGCACCACGACCTTGAGGCCGTTGTCGAGGGTGAATTCGTGGGTAGGTTGTGGATCGGCAGCAAAGGCTGAAAAGGGCAGACAAACCGTGCTGAGCAGCAGGCCTGCGGCGCGGCGGGCAAGAGCATTCATTCGTGTTTAAACCTGTCGGGCTGCCTGCCGGGTCTTAGCCTCAGCAGGCGAGGAGGTGCTAGGATAACGGTCCGTTTTACTGGCGGCCACGCCTATCGGGTCTTTTATCGGCCCAAGGCTGTCTGGGTTCCGTGCACAAACGTTGGGTTTGTTCCTGTATCCCCGCGTTTTCGCCGACGATGCCGTACCAGTCCTTCGAAAAAATCGACCATGAGGTGTCCTGGCGACATTTCGACAATCTGTTGCGCGTGAACAAGCTCGATGAAACGCAGTCTGTTCAGCATCGAATATTTATCACCGAGGCGCCCTCCAGGCGCGTCGCTACCGTGAGATAGCCGTCCTCCATGTTTGGTTCCAACGACGACAAGAAGACCCCAGCTGCGGCTGGCGAGAAAAAAAGCCTGTTCGGATGGCTGCGCAAGAAGCCGCAGGAAACCGTGGGCGAACAGCCGCAACCGCAGCCTGAGCCCGCCGAAGAGACGGTGGTCGAAGAGGCTGCGCCCATTGTCCTGCCGATCGCCGAGCCGGTGCTGCAACCGGCCGAGGCCGAAGCCGAGCCAGTGGCTGAACCGGTGGATGAGCCGGTGGTCGAGCAACCCCTGACCCCGCCTCCCGGGCAGGCCCCTTGGCTCACCTTGCCCGTGGCGGAAGAACCGGTCGCGCTGGTAGAGGACGCCCAGGCGCCCCACGTCACGCCGCCAATCCCAGCCCCGACGCAACCGGAGGAGGCGCCGGCTGCCGTGCTCGCGCCTTCGACCCCGGAGCTCGCCCCCGAGCCGGAACCTGTCGTGGTAGAGGCTTCGGCCCCGGTCGAACCGCCGCGGCCCGTTGAAGAGAGCAAGGTCGGTTTTTTTGCCCGCCTCAAGCAGGGCCTGTCCAAGACCAGCGCCAGTATTGGCGAGGGCATGGCCAGCCTGTTCCTGGGCAAGAAAGTCATCGATGACGAGCTGCTGGAAGACATCGAGACCCGCCTGCTCACCGCCGATGTAGGCGTCGAGGCCACCTCGGTGATCATCCAGAGCCTGACCCAGAAAGTCGCGCGTAAACAATTGACCGATGCCGATGCGCTGTACAAGTCCCTCCAGGGTGAACTGACCAACCTGCTCAAGCCCGTGGAGCAGCCGCTGGTGATTGCCTCGCAGAACAAGCCGTTCGTGATCCTGGTCGTTGGCGTCAACGGTGCCGGCAAGACCACCACCATCGGCAAGCTGGCGAAGAAGCTGCAGCTCGAAGGCAAGAAGGTCATGCTTGCCGCCGGCGACACCTTCCGCGCCGCCGCCGTCGAGCAACTGCAAGTGTGGGGCGAGCGCAACAAGATCCCGGTCATCGCCCAGCACACCGGTGCCGACTCCGCTTCGGTGATCTTCGACGCCGTGCAGGCCGCCAAGGCCCGTGGCATCGATGTGCTGATCGCCGACACGGCCGGTCGCCTGCACACCAAAGACAACCTGATGGAAGAGTTGAAGAAGGTCCGCCGGGTGATCGGCAAGCTCGACGCCGATGCGCCCCACGAAGTGTTGCTGGTGCTGGATGCCGGGACCGGCCAGAACGCCATCAACCAGGCCAAGCAGTTCAACCAGACCGTCGAACTGACCGGGCTGGCCCTGACCAAGCTCGACGGTACCGCCAAGGGCGGGGTGATCTTCGCCCTGGCCAAGCAGTTTGGCCTGCCAATTCGCTACATCGGCGTGGGTGAAGGCATCGATGACCTGCGCACCTTCGAAGCCGAGCCCTTTGTCCAGGCGCTGTTTGCCGAGCGGGAGCATTCATGATTCGTTTCGAACAGGTCGGTAAACGCTATCCGAACGGTCACGTCGGCTTGCACGAGCTGAGCTTTCGGGTCCGTCGGGGCGAGTTTCTGTTTGTGACCGGCCACTCCGGTGCCGGTAAAAGTACCTTGCTGCGCCTGCTGCTGGCGATGGAACGGCCCACCACCGGCAAGCTGCTGCTGGCCGGCCAGGATTTGAGCACCATCAGCAACGCCCAGATCCCTTATCTGCGGCGCCAGATCGGCGTGGTATTCCAGAATCACCAACTGCTGTTCGATCGCACGGTATTCAATAACGTGGCGCTGCCTTTGCAGATCCTTGGGCTGTCCAAGGCCGAAATCAACAAACGCGTGGATTCGGCCCTGGAGCGCGTGGCTCTGTCGGACAAGACCGATCTGTACCCGGGCGACCTGTCCACCGGCCAGCAACAGCGCGTCGGCATTGCCCGCGCCATCGTCCATCGCCCGGCCTTGCTGTTGGCGGACGAACCCACCGGTAACCTCGACCCGCGACTGGCGGCGGAGATCATGGGCGTATTCGAAGACATCAACCGCTTGGGCACCAGCGTGCTGATCGCTAGCCACGACCTGGCACTGATCGCGCGTATGCGTCACCGCATGCTGACCTTGCAACGCGGTCGACTGATCGGCGACGGGGAGGCAGGCGTATGAGTGCTACTCGCAGCCCGAAAGTGGCCGAACGCGTGGCCCCGAAGGGCACCGATCCGCAGCCGCAGAAGAAAAAGCGCGACGATGACGATGGCCCGGATTTCACCACGCTGTTGCACGCCTGGATCGAAAGCCATCGCGCCAGCCTGCTGGACAGCCTTCGGCGCCTGGGCAAGCAACCGATCGGCAGCTTCTTTACCTGCATGGTGATGGCGGTGGCCTTGAGCCTGCCCATGGGCCTGTCATTGCTGCTGAGTAATGTGGAGCGCCTGGGCGGTTCCTGGCAGCGCGCGGCGCAGATCTCCCTTTATTTGCAACTGGATGCGACGCCAGGCGAAGGCGAGGCGCTGCGTGAGCAGATCAAGACCATGCCGGGCGTGGCCGATGCCGAATACGTGGGGCGCGAGCAAGCGCTGGAAGAGTTCCAGCAGCAGTCGGGCCTGGGCGAAGCCCTCAAGGAGCTGCCGGAGAACCCGCTGCCAGGCGTTGTGCTGGTCACCCCCAATGAGGTCGACAAGCCGACCCTTGAAGCATTAAGACAAAGACTTTCCGAGCTGCCGAAGGTACAACAGGCGCAACTTGATCTAGTCTGGGTCGAGCGTCTTGCGGCGATCCTCAAGCTCGGCGACAGGTTTGTCTTCGGCCTGACGGTGCTCTTGGTTTCTGCATTACTTTTGGTGATAGGCAATACCATTCGTCTTCATATTGAAAACCGCCGCACCGAGATAGAAGTGATTAAACTCGTCGGCGGTACGGACAGTTATGTACGCAGGCCTTTCCTTTATATGGGAGCGTTGTATGGCTTCGGCGCAGGCATCCTGTCCTGGGGCGTATTGGCGTTCGGCCTGGACTGGCTGAACGATGCGGTAGTGGGACTGGCCGGTTTGTATGGCAGTGACTTCGCGCTGGCCGGAGTGCCAGTCGCTGACGGTCTGTCGCTCTTGCTTGGCGCGGTGCTGTTGGGTTATATCGGTGCATGGATTGCGGTAGCACGCCACCTACGTGAGCTTGCGCCAAAATAGTTGATTTTGCGCGTATTGACCTTTCGGTTTTTGTGGGAACTTGTCCTACGGTTCCCGGTCAATTTTCGCAGTGCTGAACTGCACGAGTTATGTGAGTCGGAGGTTTTTTCGTATGACCACTTCTTTGCAACCTGCTTATGCTCTGGTCCCAGGTGCGAACCTGGAGGCCTATGTGCACACGGTCAACAGCATCCCGCTGCTGACCCCCGAGCAGGAGCGTGAACTGGCCGAGAGTCTCTACTATGAGCAGGATCTTGAGGCGGCTCGGCAGATGGTGCTCGCCCACCTGCGTTTTGTCGTACATATTGCCCGCAGCTATTCCGGCTACGGGCTGGCCCAGGCCGACCTGATCCAGGAAGGCAACGTTGGCCTGATGAAGGCGGTCAAGCGTTTCAACCCGGAAATGGGTGTGCGCCTGGTGTCGTTTGCAGTGCACTGGATCAAGGCGGAAATCCACGAGTTCATCCTGCGCAACTGGCGCATCGTGAAGGTCGCGACCACCAAGGCCCAGCGCAAGCTGTTTTTCAACCTGCGCAGCCAGAAGAAGCGCCTGGCCTGGTTGAACAACGAGGAAGTCCATCGCGTGGCCGAGAGCCTCGGTGTGGAACCTCGTGAAGTGCGCGAAATGGAAAGTCGCCTGACCGGCCATGACATGGCTTTTGACCCGGCCGCCGAAGCGGACGACGACAGCGCTTTCCAATCGCCGGCCAACTACCTGGAAGACCACCGGTACGACCCGGCGCGTCAACTGGAGGACGCCGACTGGAGTGACAACTCCAACACCAACCTGCACGAAGCGCTGGAAGTGCTGGACGAGCGCAGCCGCGACATTCTCTACCAGCGCTGGCTGGCCGAGGAGAAAGCCACGCTGCACGACCTGGCGCAAAAGTACAACGTGTCGGCCGAGCGAATTCGCCAGCTTGAGAAGAGCGCGATGAACAAGCTCAAGGTGTCGATTGCGGCTTGACCTGCGACAGCTATCACAAAAACGCCCCGATCATTACTGATCGGGGCGTTTTTGTTTGTGCGATGCAAGCGTCAACTCAGCCTTTGTGGGAGCGAGCTTGCTCGCGATGGCGGTGGGTCAGGCGACATCTCTGCTGAATGCTCGATTGTCATCGCGAGCAGGCTCGCTCCCACAAGAATCCGTGGTGTCGCGGCTATTGAGCCCAGGGCGCCGGCCGAGACTCATCCAACCGCAACAGATAACCATCACCTCCCAATTGGCTCATCTGCTGGCGAATCCAACTCGCACGCCTGAGCACATAAGGGCTCGGCCGACTGGCGCTCCAGGCCCTCGGGTTGGGCAGGACTGCGGCCAACAGGCTGGCCTGTTGTCGGGACAAGGCGTTTGCACCGACACGAAAATGATGCCGCGCCGCCGCTTCGGCCCCAAACACCCCGTCGTCCCACTCGACGCTATTGAGGTACACCTCGAGGATCCGCTGCTTGGGCCACAACACTTCGATCAGCGCGGTGAACCAGGCCTCCAGCCCCTTGCGCAGCCAACTGCGGCCCGACCACAGGAAAAGGTTCTTGGAAACCTGCTGGCTAAGGGTGCTGGCGCCACGAATCGAACCGCCGCGCCCGTTGTGGGCGAACGCGGCCTGGATTGCGCCGATGTCAAAGCCCCAATGCTCGGGAAATTTCTGATCTTCCCCGGCAATGACCGCAACCTTGAGATGATTGGAAATCTTGTCCCAGGGTTGCCAGTCACGCTGCAGGTCGATCGGTTCGCCTCCGAACCAGGATTGCACCTTGCGCTCGATCATCAGCGCGGTGAACGGCGGTGGCACCACGCGAAACAGCAGCACCAGCACAACGCTGCAGGCGGCGAACCAGAACAGGGCTTTAATGAATCGTCGAAACAATGAACGCAGCATAGAGATGGCTTGGCCGAACCCGTCGAGCGGGCCATTATACAGACCCTGTCCATCGAGTCTGACCGGAGTTCCCCATGTTGCGTAGCTTTCTGATGCTGGCGGCTTTTTTCGGCTTCACGGGCGTGGCGCTGGGGGCGTTTGCCGCCCATGGCCTGAAAAACCGCCTGAGCGCCGATTATCTGGCGATTTTCCACACTGGGGTGACCTACCAACTGGTGCATACCCTGGCGCTGTTCGGCGTTGCGCTGTTGGCCACGCACATCCCGGGTCGTATCGTCACTTGGGCCGGAATTTCATTCGTGATCGGCATCCTGCTGTTCTCCGGCAGCCTGTATCTGCTGACCCTTACCGGTGTCACCAAGCTGGGCATGATCACGCCCCTGGGCGGCGTGGCTTTCCTGATCGGTTGGTTGTGCCTGGGCATCGCGGCCTGGCGCCTGCAACTTGCCGCTTGAAGCTTGTCGCTCGTAGCTGACCAAGGGGCTTGGGTCACCCAGACTGATCGGGCTAGAATGCCAGCCCCTAAAAATGATGGCGGCATCCGGCATGCGCATTCAGTTGAACGGCGAACCCCTTGATCTGCCCGACGGTGAAACCGTCGCGGCCCTGCTGACCCGTCTGGAACTCACCGGACGCCGCGTCGCGGTGGAACTCAATCTGGATATCGTCCCGCGCAGCCAGCACGCCGAAACCAAATTGAACGACGGTGATAGCGTCGAAGTGGTCCACGCCATCGGTGGCGGTTAGTCGCCTCGGTTTCGCAGCCTTTCGCAAGAACCTCACCCCAACAGAGGATTTCCCATGAGCATCGTTCGTAGCGACAAGCCCTTCGTCCTGGCCGGTCGTACCTACCAGTCGCGCTTGCTGGTAGGTACCGGCAAATACCGCGACATGGAAGAAACCCGCCTGGCCATCGAGGCCTCGGGTGCCGAGATCGTGACCGTCGCCGTGCGCCGCACCAACATCGGCCAGAACCCGGGCGAACCGAACCTGCTGGATATCCTGCCGCCGGATCGCTACACGATCCTGCCGAACACCGCCGGTTGCTTCGACGCCATCGAGGCCGTGCGCACCTGTCGCCTGGCCCGTGAGCTGCTCGACGGTCACAACCTGGTGAAGCTGGAAGTGCTGGCGGACCAGAAAACCCTGTTCCCCAACGTGATCGAAACCCTCAAGGCCGCCGAGACCCTGGTCAAGGAAGGTTTTGACGTGATGGTCTACACCAGCGATGACCCGATCATCGCCCGTCAGTTGGCGGAAATCGGCTGCATCGCGGTCATGCCGTTGGCCGGCCTGATCGGCACCGGCCTGGGGATCTGCAACCCATACAACCTGCAGATCATCCTGGAAGAAGCCAAGATCCCGGTGCTGGTGGATGCCGGTGTCGGTACCGCATCCGACGCCACCATCGCCATGGAGCTGGGTTGCGAAGCGGTGCTGATGAACTCGGCCATCGCCCATGCCCAGCAGCCGATCCTGATGGCCGAAGCCATGAAGCACGCCATCGTTGCCGGCCGCTTGGCCTACCTGGCCGGCCGCATGCCGAAAAAACTCTACGCCAGCGCGTCCTCGCCGCTGGATGGTCTGATCAAGTAAGAGCCATTGATGACTGAATCGAACGACACGCCTGTCCTGCCGGAAGAAGGCGAAGAGCGCCAGCACCGCCGCATCAAGAGTTTCGTGATGCGCGCCGGGCGCATGACCGAAGGCCAGCAACGCGGCCTGGAACAGGGCGCCCCGCTGTATGTCCTGCCCCTGGCCGATGCACCGGTCGACTTCGACCAGGTCTTCGGACGCTCGGCGCCGCGCTCGCTGGAAATCGGTTTTGGCATGGGCCACTCGCTTCTGGAGATGGCCGCCGCCGCGCCGGAACAGGATTTCATCGGCGTGGAGGTCCATCGTCCGGGTGTCGGTGCGCTGCTCAACGGTGTGCTGACCCAAGGGCTGACCAACCTGCGGGTCTACGATTGCGACGCTATCGAAGTGCTTAATCGTTGCGTGGCCGATAACAGCCTCGATCGGCTGATGCTGTTCTTCCCGGATCCGTGGCACAAAAGCCGACACCACAAGCGCCGGATCGTCCAGGCGTCGTTCGCTGAGCTGGTGCGTAGCAAGTTGAAGGTCGGCGGTGTGTTGCACATGGCCACCGACTGGGAGCCCTACGCCGAATACATGCTGGAAGTGATGAACGTCGCGCCGGGTTATCGCAACCTGGCCGAGGACGGCAAGTGCGTACCGCGCCCGGCTGAACGGCCGATCACCAAGTTCGAACGTCGTGGCGAACGGCTCGGGCATGGGGTTTGGGACTTGAAGTTCGAGAAGCTGCCTTAAACATCACGCAATAAAACTGTGGGAGCGAGCCTGCTCGCGAATACGGTGTGTCAGCCAACAAAGCATTGCCTGACACTTCCTCTTCGCGAGCAGGCTCGCTCCCACATGTGTTTTATGTGATGGCTTAAATCAGCGGCGGTCAGCCACCACACCAATCAACACCAACACCACCAATAACACCGGCGCCAGGCTGTAGTTGTTGAACTGGCTCAAGCCCCGGACGATCCACGGCGTGGCGTAGATCAGCGCGGCGCCGCTGCCGATCATGCACAGCAGGGCGATCAGCGGGACGCGCAAGGCGCCGGCGATGCTGCCCAGGCGCTGTTCGACCCAGCCCTTGATATCCGCACCAAACAACACCAGCAGGCAGCCTACCAACGCCAGGGAGATTTCCGACAGGTTGCTGCGGCTCCAGCGGGATACGGTGGCGAGCAGGTCGAGTACCAGATCCATTCGATTTCCTTGTGTTGATCAGCTCAGAAATTTCTGCAGCAAGTCGTTGAGAAACAGCTGTCCGCGCTCGGTCGCCGCCAGACGTGACGGTTCGACCTGCAACAACCCACTTTGTTCGGCCTCGCGCCGGCCGTCGGCCAGGCTTTCCAAAGACAGGCCGGTGCGCTGTGGATAAAGCTGCGCCGCTACACCTTCGGTAAGACGCAGCGCGTTCATCAGGAACTCGAAAGGCAGTTCTTCGTTGGCCAGGCTCTTTTCGCCGGCCAGGAAACGTTTGGCCGGGTTGAGATAATCCTTGGGCAGGCGAGTCTTCCAGGTGCGCACGATGCGCCCGTCCGGATGGCTGAGCTTGCCGTGGGCCCCGGCGCCGATGCCGATGAAGTCACCGAAGCTCCAATAATTGAGGTTGTGCCGCGCCGCGCGCCCTGGCTGGGCATAGGCGGAGACCTCATATTGGGCGTAGCCATGCTCGGCGAGCAGCGCCTGCCCGGCTTCCTGGATGTCCCACAGCGTGTCGTCTTCCGGCAAGATTGGCGGCTGGTTCCAGAACACCGTGTTCGGCTCCAGCGTCAGTTGATACCAGGACAAATGGGTGGGCTTCAGGGCAATGGCCTGGCGCAGATCGCTCAAGGCATCTTCGAGGGATTGATCCGGCAGGCCATGCATCAAGTCGAGATTGAAATTATCGAACCCGGCCTGGCGGGCCATGCCAGCGGCACGCACCGCCTCGTCGCCGTTATGGATTCGGCCAAGCGCTTGGAGCTTGGCCTGTTGGAAGCTCTGGATGCCAATGGACAGACGATTGATGCCCAGCGCCCGGTAGGCGACGAATTTCTCTTGCTCGAAGGTGCCTGGGTTGGCTTCCAGGGTGATTTCAATATCGGGCGCAAAAGGGATGCGCGCCTCGACGCCCCGCAGCAGACGCCCCAGGGCTTGGGCGCTGAACAGGCTCGGCGTGCCGCCACCAAAGAAAATGGAGGACAACGGCCGGCCGTGAACCCCATGCAAATCCTGGTCGAGATCGGCCAGCAAGGCGTCGACGTATTCCTCCTCCGGCAGCTGCGGGCTGGCGGTGTGGGAGTTGAAGTCGCAATACGGGCATTTGCGCACGCACCAGGGGATATGGATGTACAACGCCAAGGGCGGCAGCACGGGCAGCGGTGCCCGAGGTGTCTGTGCGCCGCCGTGGATCAGCGGTGCGGGGGAGTCGGTGGTCATTGCAGGCCCAGGCGTTGGCGCAGCAGGGCCATGGCGCGGGCGCGGTGGCTCAGTTGGTTCTTTTCAACGGGGCCCAGCTCGGCGCTGGAACAATTGCGCTCAGGCACCCAGAACAACGGGTCGTAGCCAAAGCCGTGTTCGCCGCTGGCCTTGGCGAGGATGCGCCCGTGCCACAGGCCTTCGCAGAGGATCGGCAGTGGATCGTCGGCATGGCGCACAAGCGCCAGCACACAAACGAATTGCGCGCCGCGCTCGGCTTCGGGCACGTCCTTGAGGGCTTCGAGCAGCTTGGCGTTGTTCGCTGCGTCACCTTTGCCATCGGCGTAACGGGCCGAATAGATGCCCGGCGCGCCGCCGAGGAAGTCCACCGCCAGACCGGAATCGTCGGCCAGCGCCGGCAGGCCGGAAATGCGCGCCGCATTGCGGGCCTTGAGGATGGCGTTCTCGACGAACGACAAACCGGTTTCCTCCGGCTCGACCTGGCTGAATTCACCGATCGAGCGCAGCTGCACCGATCCGCCGAGCATCGCCTGGAGTTCCTTGAGTTTGCCGGCGTTGTGGCTGGCCAGTACGAGTTGGGTAAGGTTGATCATTGGCCCGGAAACAGTTCCTGGTTGAAGTTGATGGTGTTGATTTTGTCGCCGGTTTGCACCTTGATCTCGAAGGTGCGGGTTTCCTGCTGTTCCACTGGATATTGGGCGATGTAGTAGATCGCGCCTGCTTCGGTGACCTGGCGGAAGGTGAGCGGGACTGTCTTGCTGGTCAGGTCCTTGACCGTACCGCTGACCTGGGCCATCAACGGCTTGCCTTCCTTGATCACCGAGACGTTGATGACGCCCTGGTGCTTGCTGCGAATCAGCTCGGCGCCCTTGGCGATGTCGGGGGTCAGAAAGGTGGAGTTGAACGTGTTGTAGTGAACGGTGACGTCACCGAACACTTCCTTGCGCTCGGCCTTGATGACATCGGCCGCCATGGCGCCGATGCTCAGGCAGGAGGTGATTAACAGCAACGCTAGACGCTTCATGTCGTGCTCCTGAAAAGGCGGGTGCTCACACCGCGACCTGATGGTCGGCAAGGCCCGGGCTGCTGACCCGGTAAATGCCAATCTCACCTAACAGATTAGGCCATAGCTTGCTGGCCCACCCGTGGCGGTGCTGCTGGTCCACCGCCAGCCGGTCGATGACCTTGGCCTTGCGCTCGCGGCACAGTTCTTCGAAATCCTCGAACGTACAGAAATGGATGTTCGGGGTGTTGTACCAGGTATAGGGCAGGAATTCCGACACCGGCATCCGTCCCTTGCTCGCCAGGTACCAGCGGCAGCGCCAGTGGCCGAAGTTGGGGAAGGTAATGATGCACTGGCGCCCGACGCGCAGCATTTCGTCGAGAATCTTGTCTGGGTAATGCACGGCTTGCAGGGCCTGGGTCATGACCACGATGTCGAAGCTGTTGCTGGCGAAGTTGCCCAGCCCTTTATCCAGGTCTTGTTCGATGACGTTGATGCCCTTGGCCACGCATTCGGCGATGTTGTCCGGGTCGTTTTCCAGCCCGTAGCCCGTCACTTGCTTGTTGTCGCGCAGCCAGGTCAGCAGTTCGCCGTTGCCGCAGCCCAAGTCGAGCACGCGGCTGCCGGCGGGGATCCATTCCTGGATGATGTCCAGATCGGCTCTCATGGCGTCCTCACAGCGTAATACGGTTCATGTAGTTGCCGAACGCCTGCAGGTAGCGCGGGATCGGAATCAAAAAGGCGTCGTGGCCCTGGGGTGCGTCGATTTCCAGGTAGCAGACGTCCTTGCGCGCGGCCATCAGTGCGTCCACCAGCTCCCGGGAACGGGCCGGGGAGAAGCGCCAGTCGGTGGTGAAAGACATCACGCAGAACTTGGCGGTGGCATTGGCGAAGGTTTTCGCCAGGTCATCGTCGAAGTTCGCCGCCGGATCGAAGTAGTCCAGCGCCTTGGTCATCAGCAGGTAGGTGTTGGCGTCGAAGCGCCCGGAGAATTCCTCGCCCTGATAACGCAGGTAGCTCTCGACCTGGAATTCCACGCTGTGGAAGTCGTAGTTGAGCTTTTCGCTCTTGAGGCCTCGGCCGAATTTTTCACCCATGGAATCGTCGGACAGGTAGGTGATGTGCCCGACCATCCGCGCCAGCATCAACCCGCGCTTGGGAATCACGCCATGTTCCTGGAACGAACCTCCGTGAAATTCGGGGTCGGTGAGGATCGCCTGGCGCGCCACTTCGTTGAAGGCAATGTTCTGCGCCGACAGCTTGGGCGCCGAGGCGATTGCCAGGCAATGGCGCACGCGATCCGGGTAGGTGATGGTCCATTGCAGGGCCTGCATGCCGCCGAGGCTGCCACCGATCACCGCCGCCCATTGACCGATGCCGAGGCGGTCGGCCAGGCGGGCCTGGCTGTGGACCCAGTCTTCCACGGTCAGTACCGGGAAATCGGCGCCGAAGGGCTTGCCGGTGTCGGGGTTGAGGCTGCTGGGGCCGGTGGAGCCGTTGCAACCGCCGAGGTTGTTCAGGCTGACCACGAAGAACCGGTTGGTGTCGATGGGCTTGCCGGGGCCGATGCAACTGTCCCACCAGCCGGGCTTGCGGTCATCGACGCTGTGGTAGCCGGCGGCGTGGTGATGCCCCGACAAGGCGTGGCAAATCAGCACGGCATTGCTCGCCGTGGCGTTGAGGGTGCCGTAGGTTTCGTAGATCAGGTCATAGGCTGGCAACGAACGGCCGCAGGCCAGGGCCAGGGGCTCGCTGAAATGCGCCGTTTGCGGCGTCACCAGACCAACGGAATCGGGGGGAAAGGCAGCTGGCATCGACCCTGCTCTCGTTGAAATGAGGCGTAAGTCTAAAGACCGCTGGGGTTAGCGGCAAGCAAAGGGCGGCGCTGATTGTCCGCTGATGCAAACCCTGTGGTGACTGGATCAATCTGTGGCGAGGGAGCTTGCTCCCGCTGGGCCGGGCTGGCGCTCCAGCGCGAAGCGGCCCTGAATGCTGCCGCCCGGGGCTGTCTGGACGACGGTGGCGCCCGGTTTGGGGCTGCTTCGCGGCCCAGCGGGAGCAAGCTCCCTCGCCACAGGAAAAGTTGCAGCGTGCTTTAGATCAGCACCCGCAGGATCTCCGGCATCATCGTCATCGCCGCCAGGTTGTTGATCACCAGCATATCGATCAGTTTGAGCACCATGAAAGCCAGGATCGGCGAGATGTCCAGGCCGCCGAGGTTCGGCACGATGCGGCGGAACGGCGCCAGGGCCGGCTCGCAGATCTGGTTCACCAGTTCGGCGCCCGGGTTGTGGCTGCCCGGCGCGACCCAGGACAGGATCACGCTGATGATCAGGGCAAAGAAAAATATCTTCAGGAACAGTGCGGTAACGCCGATGATCGACCAGATCAGCAATTGCAGCGGATTGCCGGTGATGCCATAGGTCAGCAGCAGCGTCAGGGCCATCAGCGCCATTTGCAACAGGATCGCCAGCAACAGCGAGGACATGTCCAGGCCGAACAGGCTCGGAATGATCCGGCGCAATGGTTTAAGCAGCGGTTGGGTCGCCTTGACGATGAACTGGCACAACGGGTTGTAGAAGTTGGCGCGCACCAGTTGCAGCACGAAGCGCATCAGCACGATCAGCAGGTACAGACTGCCGAGGGTTTGCAGGACATAGACCGCTGCAGTGTTCAATCCAATCATGAATGGCTCCTTATTGGCCCAGTTGTTCGGCCATTTCGGCCGAGCGGTGCGCGGCGGCGCCGAGTGCTTTTTCAACCAGGGCTTCGAAGCCTCCGGCCTGGAATGATTTGATGGCCGCTTCGGTGGTACCGGCCGGCGAAGTCACGCGGCGACGCAGCTCCGCCGCATCGACATCGCTGGCGACCGCCATATGCGCGGCGCCCAGGGCAGTCTGCAAGGTCAGCTGCGCGGCGGTTTCCCGGGGCAGGCCGAGTTTCTCGCCGGCGGCGGTCATGGCTTCGATCAGCAGGAAGAAGTACGCCGGACCAGAGCCGGAGACGGCGGTGACCGCGTCCAGTTGCTGCTCGGTTTCCAGCCACAGCGCAAGACCCACGGCCGACAGCAGCTCTTCAGCCTGCTGGCGTTGGGCGGCCGTCACCTGTTCGGTGGCGAACAGGCCGCTGACGCCCTGGCGCAGCAGTGCCGGGGTGTTGGGCATGCAGCGCACGATGGGCTGGGCGCCGAGCCAGTTGTTCATGCTCGCGCAAGTAATGCCAGCGGCAATCGACACGATCAGTTGATGTGGCTTGAGATGCGGGCGAAGGGCTTCGCACACGCTTTTCATTGCTTGCGGCTTGACCGCGAGCACCACGACGTCCACTCCGTCGATGGCCTGGGCGTTGTCGGCGAAGGCTTCGATGCCGTGCTCTGCGCTCACCCGTTGGCGGGTTTCTTCACCCGGATCGCTGGCGCGGATCTGCGCTGCATCCAGGCCCTTGGCCCGCAGGCCGCCGATCAGGCTGGCGGCCATGTTGCCGGCGCCGATAAAGGCAATACGCGTGTTGCTCATGACGGATCCTTATGAAAAATGAGTGAGTCAGCTGGGCGATTGACCGTAGTCGCGAGCCCCAAACAGCGCAGTACCGACGCGCACCCAGGTGGCGCCTTGAGCAATGGCGGATTCGAGGTCATGGCTCATGCCCATGGACAGCGTATCCAGGGGCAGGTCCAGGCTGGCTTGCAGGCGCTGGACAGCAGCAAAAGCCGCGTCCTGTTCAGCGCGATCGTCGGTCGGTTCGGGAATCGCCATCAACCCGCGCAACGTGAGGCGTGGCAACGTGCTGATGGCGCTGGCAAGGGCGGGCAGGTCCGCTGGCGCGCAGCCGGATTTACTGGCTTCGCCGCTGACGTTGACCTGAATGCAGATGTTCAATGGTGGCAGCTCGGCTGGCCGCTGCTCGGACAGGCGCTGTGCAATTTTCAAGCGATCCACGGAATGCACCCAGTCGAAATGTTCGGCGATAGCGCGCGTCTTGTTCGATTGAATGGGGCCGATGAAGTGCCAGATCAAGGGCAAGTCAGTCAGTTCGGCCTGCTTGCCCAACGCTTCTTGCAAGTAGTTCTCGCCAAAGTCACGCAGGCCGGCGGCGTAGGCTTCGCGCAGGGCCTGGGCGGGCTTGGTCTTGCTGACGGCCAGTAGATGGACGCTGTGTCCGGCGCGTCGGGCGGCCTGTTCCGCCGCATGGATGCGCGATCTAACCTGAGCAATGTTGTCTGCTATCGTGGTCATAAAGAAAGGCCAGCGGGTCTGAGGTTCGCGGCATTCTACTGGAATTGAGGAGCGCTATGGATATCACTGAACTGCTGGCGTTCAGCGCCAAACAGGGGGCGTCGGACCTGCATCTGTCCGCCGGGTTGCCACCAATGATCCGTGTCGATGGCGATGTGCGGCGTATCAACCTGCCGGCGTTGGACCACAAGCAGGTCCATGAACTGATCTACGACATCATGAATGACCGGCAACGAGTGGATTACGAAAAGTTTCTGGAGACCGACTTTTCCTTCGACGTGCCAGGCGTTGCGCGGTTTCGGGTCAACGCCTTCAACCAGAATCGTGGCGCGGGGGCGGTGTTCCGGACCATCCCTTCGAAAGTCCTGACCATGGAAGACCTGGGGATGGGCGAGGTGTTTCGCAAGATCACCGAGGCCCCACGTGGGCTCGTGCTGGTGACCGGGCCGACGGGGTCCGGCAAGTCCACCACCCTGGCCGCGATGATCGATTACCTGAACAGCCACAAGCATCATCACATCCTCACCATCGAGGACCCGATCGAATTCGTCCATGAACCGCGCAAATGCCTGATCAACCAGCGCGAGGTGCACCGCGATACCCAGGGCTTTTCCACGGCGCTGCGCTCGGCCCTGCGGGAAGATCCGGACGTGATCCTGGTGGGGGAAATGCGCGACCTGGAAACCATCCGGCTGGCGCTGACTGCCGCAGAAACCGGGCACTTGGTGTTTGGTACGCTGCACACCACATCGGCGGCCAAGACCATTGACCGGGTGGTGGACGTGTTTCCCGGTGACGAGAAGTCCATGGTTCGTTCGATGCTGTCGGAGTCGTTGCAGGCGGTGATCTCCCAGACTCTGGTCAAGAAGATCGGCGGCGGCCGGGTTGCGGCGCATGAAATCATGCTCGGCACCTCGGCGATCCGCAATCTCATCCGGGAAGACAAGATCGCGCAGATGTATTCGTCGATTCAGACCGGCGGCTCGCTGGGGATGCAGACGCTGGACATGTGCCTGAAGGAGTTGGTGAGCAAGGGACTGATCAGCCGCGAGCATGCGCGGGAGCGGGCGCGTACGCCGGATAATTTCTAGGGCAAGAAGGCAGTACCGCTCTTGTGGCGAGGGAGCTTGCTCCCGCTGGGTTGCGAAGCAGCCCCAAATCAGACGCCACCGTCACCCAGGCATGCACCGTCGGGGCCGCTCCGCGCCCCAGCGGGAGCAAGCTCCCTCGCCACAAGGACCAAGTGGTCTTCAGATCAGCGCTGAACCACCCGCATCGCACCCGGCTCTTTGGGCAGTACCCGCTTGGCAACCACGTAATGGGTGTTCCAATACGGCTTGTTCAGCGTGTCGATGGTCACCGACTTGCCACGGCGCGGGGCGTGGATGAAGCGGTCATTGCCCAGGTAGATGGCCACATGGTTGACTCGCCGGCTCTTGAGCTTGAAGAAAATCAGGTCCCCAGGCTTCAAGTCCTTGCGCTCGACTTTTTCACCGTGGCCGGCTGCCATCGCGTTGGATGTGCGCGGCAAATCGAAGGTGGCGTCGTTGAAGGCGTATTTCACCAGCCCACTGCAATCGAAACCTTTGCTTGGGCTGCTGCCGCCCCAACGGTAAGGTGTGCCGAGTACATTCACGGCGCGGCTCAAGACATTGCTGGTGGTCTTGGTCGCCATGGGTGGCACCAGTCGGCTCTGAGCCGTGCTCACGCGCTGGACGCCTTGCTTGTTCTTGCTCGACGGAGCAGAAACATGGGATTTAGGGGTGTAGCCATTGATGTTGGGAAGACGTTGCTCACGGTTGGTGGCGTGGGCGGCCAGTGGCAATAATAGGCAGATGGTCAGCCATGTCTTTAAAAATGGACGCATTAGGCAGGGCTCATAAAGGTTAGCGCGCAACTTTATAACAGCTTTTTTTCGCTTTCCGAGGCCGTTTGTCGATCCGGAACCCAGCGTAAACGCCGCACAATACCGTCATTTTGGCCTGATTGTCCGACACAGGCCCCGTAGTACGGGCGTTTCCCCGGCTCGGGTCGACCAGGACCGCTTGTCGGCGAGACACAAAAAAGTCACAAAAAGTCCGAACAAATTTTTCTATCGAGGCAAAAGAGACCATTCATGAACAGCTATCAACAGGACGCAATCCGCGATACCCACAGCAAAGTCATCGGGTATCTGCTCTGGATTCTCGGGTTTACCGGCGCTCACCGTTTCTATTACGGCAAGCCGGTGACCGGCACGATCTGGTTTTTCACCTTCGGCCTGCTGGGCATTGGCTGGCTGATCGACCTGTTCCTGATCCCTGCCATGGACCGCGAAGCGGACCTGCGCTTTACCCCTGGCCCCATCGAATACAGCGTGGCGTGGATCCTGCTCACGTTCCTCGGGGTGCTTGGTGTGCATCGCATGTACCAAGGCAAGTGGCTCAGTGGGCTCCTTTACCTGCTGACCGGTGGGGTGTTTTTCCTGGGGGTGCTGTATGACTTCTGGACGCTGAATGACCAGGTCTCGATTCGTAATGCGCAGAAGCGTGGGGCTTTCCATTAAGACAGGTTGATCGTGTCGCCTGCATTCGCGAGCAGGCTCGCTCCCACACTGGATCGAGGGTGTTCACATATCCTGTGTTCACCAAAGATCCCCTTGTGGGAGCGAGCTTGCTCGCGATAGGGACGACGCGGTATCAAACCTGGTGAGTGATCCGCCCATCCATCAGGGTATAGCGCACCACCCCCGGCAGGCTGTGACCCAGGAACGGACAGTTGTCACCCTTGGAACGCCAGGCTTCACCGGCCACGGTGGACGCGGCGGGGTCGAACAGCACCAGGTCCGCCGCGGCACCCACGGCCAGTTTCCCGGCAGGCAATTGCAGCGCCTGGGCCGGGCCGGCGCTCAGGCGTGCCAGCAGGGTCGGTAGATCCAGTAATCCGTCTTCCACCAGTGTCATGGCCAGCGGCAGCAACAGCTCGACGCTGCTGATGCCCGGCTCGGTGGCGCCGAAGGGGGCCAGCTTGGCATCGCGCTCGTGGGGTTGGTGATGGCTGGAAATGGCCGAGATCACCCCGGACTTCACCGCCTCGCGCAAGCCATCGCGGTCGGCGCGGGTGCGCAGCGGCGGCTGGACGTGATAGACGCTATTGAAGTCGATCAGCGCTTCGTCGGTGAGGATCAACTGGTACAGCGCCACATCGGCGGTCACTGGCAAACCACGTGCCTGGGCCTGGGCGATCAGCGCGGCGCCGCGGGCGCTGGTCAGTTGGCTGAAGTGCGCGCGCACGCCGCTTTGCTCCACCAGCAGCAGGTCCCGGGCAAGTGCCACGGTCTCGGCGGTTTCCGGGATGCCCGGCAGGCCAAGGAAACTGGCGGTGGGGCCTTCGTGGGCCAGGCCGCCTTCGGCCAGGTCAAGGTCCTGCGAGTTGAAGATCACCGTCAGGCCGAAGGTCGCCGCATATTCCAGCGCGCGGCACAGGGTACGGGTGTTGCGGAAATTGTTCAGGCCATTGCCGAACGCCACGCAACCGGCATCGCGCAGGGCGATGAGCTCGGCCAGTTGCTCGCCTTCCAGGCCCTTGCTCAGTGCGCCAATGGGGAAGACCTTGGTGTTGCCGGCTTCGCGGGCGCGGTCGAGGATCAGTTCGGCCACGGCCGAGGTGTCCAGCACCGGTTTGGTTTGCGGTGGGCAGCACAGGCTGGTCACGCCACCGGCGGCGGCCGCCCGGGTTTCGCTGATGATGCTGCCTTTGCGGCTGTAGCCCGGCTCGCGCAGGGCGACGTTGAGGTCAACCAGACCGGGGGCGGCTACCAGGCCGTGGGCGTCGAGGGTCTCGACCGCCGCGAAGCCTGCCGGCGCGGCGCCCAGAGCGACGATCTTGCAGGCATCGATATGAATGTCAGTCACTTGATCCAGGCCGCTGGCCGGATCGATCACGCGTGCGCCGAGAATGCTGAGCTTCACTGGGCGTTCTCCTGGTCGAGTTGGCGCTGGGCCGTTTGCCCGCTCATGGCCATGGACAGCACGGCCATGCGGATGGCGATGCCGTAGGTCACTTGGTTGAGAATCACCGAACGCGGCCCGTCGGCCACCGCCGACTCGATCTCCACGCCGCGGTTGATCGGCCCCGGGTGCATGACGATGGCGTCCTGCTTGGCTCCGGCCAGGCGTGCCGTGGTCAGTCCGAACAGGCGGTAGAACTCGCCTTCGCTGGGCAGCAGCCCGCCGGTCATACGCTCGCGTTGCAGGCGCAGCATGATTACCACGTCCACGTCCTTCAAGCCTTCGGTCATGTCGGTGTAGACCTTCACGCCGTACTGCTCGACGCCGATGGGCAGCAGGGTTTTCGGCGCGATTACGCGGATGTCCGGGCAGCCCAGCGTCTTGAGGGCCAGCATGTTCGAGCGCGCCACCCGCGAATGCAGGATGTCGCCAACGATCGCTACCGACAGGTTTTCAAAGCTGCCTTTGTGACGACGGATGGTCAGCATGTCGAGCATGCCCTGGGTCGGGTGGGCGTGACGGCCGTCGCCGCCGTTGATGATCGCCACTTGCGGGCAGACATGTTCAGCGATGAAGTGTGCCGCGCCGGAGTCACCGTGGCGCACGACGAACATGTCGGCGGCCATGGCCTCGAGGTTGCGCAGGGTGTCGAGCAGGGTCTCGCCCTTGCTCGCCGAGGATGTGGACACGTTGAGGCTGATCACATCCGCCGACAGCCGCTGGGCCGCCAGTTCGAAGGTGGTGCGGGTGCGGGTGGAGTTTTCAAAAAAGACGTTGCACACGGTCTTGCCGCGCAGCAACGGGACTTTCTTCACCGCTCGGGCGCCGACTTCGAGGAATGAGTCGGCGGTGTCGAGGATTTCCGTCAGCAGCTCGCGGCGCAGGCCGTCGAGGGACAGGAAATGCCGCAGCTGGCCCTGATCGTTGAGCTGCAGCGGGCGCTTGGTTTCGAGAGGCGTCATCGCGATGGACTCTTACAAGGGCAGTTAAAGGGCAAGATCTTGCAGTTCGAGTTGCAGCGGCGACGGCCCGGAGAGCTTGACCCGCTCATGGGTGGCCAGCGTCAGCGTCGCGCCGACCACGTTCGGGCGGATCGGCAGCTCGGCGGCGTCCAGGTCCAGCAGGCACACCAGCGTCACGCTGGCCGGGCGGCCATAGTCGAACAGTTCGTTCATGGCGGCGCGGATGGTCCGGCCGCTCATCAGCACGTCGTCGATCAGCACCAGGTGCTGGCCTTCGATCTCGAACGGCAGGGCCGAGGGACGTACTTGTGGATGCAGGCCGTTCTGGCTGAAGTCATCGCGGTAGAAGGACACATCCAGGGTACCCAGCGGCGAATCGCTGCCCAGTTCATCGAGCAAGGCCTGGGCAACCCAGACGCCGCCGGTGCGAATGCCGATGTAGCGCGGTTCGCTAATGCCGCGTTGTTCCAGGTGCGCCGTGAGACGGATCGCCATCTGGCTGATCAGTTCGGCGGGATTGGGCAGGCTCATGCTGGCTCCTTCAGGTTTCCGGGTCGGTGCTGGTGACTCGGTTTATCGCTAAAAGAAAGCGCCTCGCGGCGCTTTCAGAAAATCAGGTTTTGAACAGGGCGGCGTTGGCATCGAGCCAGCCTTGCAGCAGCAGGGCGGCGGCGATGGCGTCCACCGGGTTGTCGCGGTAACTGCCTTTCTGCCCACCGCGGACTAGGCGTTCGCCCTTGGCCTCGAACGTGGTCAGGCGTTCGTCATGGGTATAGAAGGGCAGATTGAAGCGGCCGTTGAGCCGTCGGGCGAATTTCTCCGCGCGCACGCACATGTCGCTGGGCGTGCCGTCCATGTTCAACGGCAGGCCGACCACCACGGCGTCGGGTTTCCATTCCTTGATCAGCGCTTCGACCTGGTTCCAGTCCGGAACGCCGTTCTGTGCCTTCAAGGTACACAGTTCGCGGGCCTGGCCGGTGACGACCTGGCCGACCGCAACGCCGATCTGTTTGGTGCCGTAGTCGAAGCCCAGCAGCAGGCGGAGAGCCATCAGGCGTGTCCTGCCTGGCTGGTGAGCAAGCTGAGGTTGACGCCCAGCCTGCTGGCGGCCGCTTCCAGGCGCAGTTCGCTGCTGGTGTTGAACAGGATGTCGGCGTCGAACGGGCAGGTCAGCCAGGCGTTGTCGGCCAGTTCGGCTTCCAGTTGCCCGGGTTCCCAGCCGGCATAGCCAAGGGCGATCAGGCTCTTTTCCGGGCCGACGCCGTCGGCGATGGCAAACAGCACGTCCTGGGATGTGGACAGCGACACACCGTTCAATTCGACGGTGGCCTGGAATTTGGGACCCGACGGGTGGAGCACGAAACCGCGATCGGTCTGCACCGGGCCACCGATGAAAATCGGCACATGCTGGCACAGCAATGGCGGCTCGACCTCGGGGCGCAGTTGCTCGAGGATATCCGCCAGGTTCAGCTCCTGTGGGCGATTGACCACCAGTCCCATGGCCCCATTGGCCGTGTGCTCGACGATGTAGGTCAAGGTATGGGCAAAATTCGGATCGGCCATGTGCGGCATGGCGATCAGGAAGTGATGCTTGAGGTAGGTGGGGCTGACGTTTTTCATAGGCGCTAGTGTGGCGGCGTGGGGGCGAACTGACAAGCTGGGAAATGCTTGGGGCTGTCACCAATCCCCTGTGGGAGCGAGCTTGCTCGCGATGCGGTGTGTCAGTCGCCATTCATGCTGAATGATCGATGGCTATCGCGAGCAAGCTCGCTCCCACAGGGTATTGATACTGTCTGAAGATCAGTTACTGGACAGCCGATCACCCCGGGCGAACTTCCAGGTGCGGATGATTTCCAGGCGGTCGATGTCCGACAGGTCACCAGTAAACGGTGCGAAGGGCGCGGCCAGGCGCACGATTCGCTGGGCCGCCTGGTCCAGCAGCGGCTGGCCGGAGGATTCGAGCACCAGCACTTCGTACAGCGAGCCATCACGGTTGATCGAAACCATCAATCTCAGGTTGCCGTAGATCTGCTTGCGCCGGGCTTCGTCGGGGTAGTTCAGGTTGCCGATGCGCTCGACCTTCTTGCGCCACTCGTCCTTGTACCAGGCGCCCTTGTCGCGCATGGTCGAAGCTGCGCTCAGGCGATGGATGCGCGGGCGCTTGGCGTACAACTGCTGTTCCTGGGCCAGTTCGGCTTCCAGGCTGGCGATATCGCTGGACAACTGCGAGCTGTCGAAAGTCGGTTCTGGCGCCTTGGGTTTCGGATCGGGCTTGACCTCTTCCTTTACCGGGGCTTTTTTCGGCTTCGGCGCCACGGTGGTCACGGCAGCCTTGGGCGCCGTCTCCTGGACCTCCGGCTTGGCCGTGGGCGGCGGGGTCACCTTCTGCACTTTATTGTCTTGAAACGGCGCGATCTCGGTGGTCTTGGGGGTCGCTTTCTTTTCCAGGGTGCCACTGCCCTGCTGGTTTTCCTGGGCCAGGAAGTCCGCCTTCTGTGGCTTGGTTTCGCTCTTGAAGGTGGCCAGGGTGATTTCCAGGGTCTGGCTGATCTGCTTGGGTTCGACCGTGGCAAAGCCGACGCCCAACAACAGCGCCAGGTGGATCAATGCCGCCAGGAAAAGGGTGAAGCCAAGGCGATCAGCCGGGCGCACGCCACGATGGGCGAGCTCTTGGGGCAGATCGGACGGGAGTGTCATGGCAAAAAAACCAACATCGCGGGTTTCACAGGCCGGGCATGATAACGCAATGTTGGTTTTTAGCTTCAAGCCTCAAGCAGCAAGCGACAAGCTGCATCAAGCTTGCCGCGTGTGGCTTGCCGCTTGCAGCTGCTTCTCGATGGCGTCCATCAGCATGCCGCCGATGTCCGTGCCGAAGGCATTGTCGATCTCGCGGATGCAGGTCGGGCTGGTGACGTTGATCTCCGTCAGATGCTCGCCGATCACGTCCAGGCCGACGAATAGAAGGCCTTTCTCGCGCAGCGTCGGGCCGACCTGGGCGGCGATCCAGCGATCCTTGTCGGTCAGCGGACGAGCTTCGCCACGACCACCGGCCGCCAGGTTGCCACGGGTTTCGCCGGCCGCCGGGATGCGCGCCAGGCAATAATCGACGGGTTCGCCGTCGATCATCAGGATGCGCTTGTCGCCGTCGACGATAGCCGGCAGGTAGCCCTGGATCATGATCTGTTGCTGGCCGTGCAAGGTCAGGGTTTCCAGGATCACCGACAGGTTCGGATGGCCTGCGGTGTGGCGGAAGATCGAAGAGCCGCCCATGCCGTCCAGGGGCTTGAGGATGACGTCGCCATGATGATCGGCAAATTCGCGCAACACGTCCGGGCGACGGCTGACGATGGTGGGCGGCGTGCATTGCGGGAATAGCGTGGCGAACAGCTTTTCGTTGCAGTCGCGCAGGCTCTGTGGCTTGTTGACCACCAGCACGCCGGCGCTTTCAGCTTGTTCCAGCAGATAACTGGAATACACGAATTCCATGTCGAACGGCGGATCCTTGCGCATCAGGATCACGTCCAGGTCGCTTAGCAGCGCGTCGTTCTCGTCACCCAATTCGAACCATTTCTCGGGGTTGGCGAAGACTTTCAGCGGCTTCATCCGTGCCCGGGCCTGGCCTTCGGCCTGGTAGAGGTCGCGCTGTTCCATGTAGAACAACTCCCAGCCGCGCTTTTGAGCGGCCAGCAGCATGGCCAGCGAGCTATCCTTCTTATAGGAAATGCTGGCGATTGGGTCCATGACAATGCCGACGCGTACGCTCATGGCTTGGTTCCTCGAAATTTGATGGGCACAAATGGCTGAAAAAGTGGCGTCAGAGTGGCGCCCCGAAGATTGGCGGTCAAGGAAAAACCACCGTACCGAGCGGCGGATAGATCGTTGCTGGAGACTGTGCTAAAAAGGCTGCCATGTGACGTGCGGGCCTTGAACATCAAGGGTTTGCGCTGTCGATCACACTTATGCGTTAAAAACCGGTTCGCAGTGGCAATGGCAGAGCATCTTACGCAGCAGCAACCCAGCGCTTTGAAGGTGATGGTCATCGACGACTCGAAGACCATCCGCCGCACCGCCGAAACCCTGCTGCGCAACGTTGGTTGCGAAGTGATAACGGCGGTCGACGGCTTCGATGCCCTGGCCAAGATCGTCGATCATCATCCAGGCATTATCTTTGTCGATATCATGATGCCGCGCCTGGACGGTTACCAGACCTGCGCCCTGATCAAGAACAACAGCGCCTTCAAGGCGACGCCCGTGATCATGCTGTCGTCCCGCGATGGTCTGTTCGACAAGGCCAAGGGGCGCATCGTCGGCTCCGATCAATTCCTGACCAAGCCTTTCAGCAAGGAAGAACTGCTGGGCGCGATACAGGCCCATGTCCCGGGCTTTGCCGCTGTCCAGTCGCACCAGGCACATTAATGACGCTCGGCCTCGGGCCCGAGGTCCAGAAGAATGGGGAACACCATGGCACGCGTTCTGATCGTCGATGATTCGCCGACTGAGATGTACAAGCTCACCGGCATGCTGGAAAAGCACGGCCATGAGGTCCTGAAGGCCGAAAACGGCGCCGATGGCGTGGCATTGGCCCGCCAGGAAAAACCCGATGCGGTATTGATGGATATCGTCATGCCCGGCCTCAACGGTTTCCAGGCCACGCGCCAGCTGACCAAGGATCCTGATACCGGACACATCCCCGTGATCATCATCACCACCAAGGACCAGGACACCGACAAGGTCTGGGGTACGCGCCAGGGTGCGAAGGACTATCTGACCAAGCCGGTGGACGAGGACACCCTGATCACGACCCTGAACAAAGTGCTGGAAGGCTGACGACGCGGGCATGAGCCACTCCCTGACCGCATTCGAACTGTTGCTTCAGATCGATCGACGCTGCCGGTTGCTGGGCGCGGACCTCCCGTCCCAGCCCATGCACCGGGACAGCTGGAGCGGCATCGGTTTTCGCCTGGGCGAACATTGGTACGTGGCGCCCATGGGCGAAGTGAGTGAAGTGCTGCATGAGCCGCGCCACACCTCGTTGCCCGGGGTCAAGCCATGGGTTCGCGGAGTGGCCAACCTGCGGGGGCGCTTGTTGCCGCTGATGGACCTGTGCGGTTTTTTCGGCCATGAACTGTCCAGCGTGCGCAAGCAGCGGCGGGTATTGGTGGTGGACCATGACGAAGTCTTCGCCGGTTTGCTGGTGGACGAAGTGCTCGGCTTGCAGCATTTTGCCAAGGACAGCCTTGAAGCGATTCCCACGGCCTCCTTGGATCGCCCGGAATCGGCGTACGTCCAGGGCCGTTTCGCCGGCGAGCGGCAATGGCAGGTGTTCAGCCCGTTTGCCTTGGCGCGTTCGCCGGGGTTCATGGATGTGGCGGTTTAACAGGCCGCAGCGCGGCCCCTGTGGGAGCGAGCTTGCTCGCGATGGCGCCAGTGCAGTCAACATTGATGCAAGCTGTACCGCCGCTATCGCGAGCAAGCTCGCTCCCACATTTGAATGGCGGTGGTTTGGGGTTTTGGGGACAGGCGAGAACCGATGATCAAAGCAAAAACAGGCAAGCCACTGGAAGCGTCGCGCAGTCGTTCGCAGATCATCGTGCTGTTCGTCGCGCTGATTGTCTTCATCATGCTGTTGTTCGCCAATTTCGCGTACCTCAACGTCCAGTCCACCTATGACAAACAGTACATCGGCCATGCCGGTGAGCTGCGGGTGTTGTCCCAGCGCATCGCCAAGAACGCCACCGAGGCCGCGGCCGGCAAGGCGGCTGCGTTCAAGCTGCTGAGCGATGCGCGCAACGACTTCGCCCAGCGCTGGGGCTACCTGAAACAGGGCGATCCGGTGACCGGCCTGCCGCCAGCGCCCGCCACCCTGCGTCCGCAGATGCGTGCCGTGCAGTTGGACTGGGAGCGGCTGCTGAAGAATACCGATGCCATCCTCTCCAGCGAGCAAACCGTCCTGTCGCTGCATCAAGTCGCGGCGACCCTGGCCGAAACCGTTCCGCAACTGCAGGTCGAGTATGAAAAAGTCGTCGAGATCCTCCTGCAACGTGGAGCGCCGGCCGCCCAGGTGGCCATGGCCCAGCGCCAGTCGCTGCTGGCCGAACGCATCCTCGGCGCGGTGAATACCGTATTGGCCGGCGATGAAAATGCCAGCCAAGCCGCCGATACCTTTGGCCGCGACGCCGCGCGTTTCGGCCAGGTGCTCAACGGCATGCTGCAAGGGGACCCGACCTTGAAGATCCCCCAGGTACAGGATCGCGATGCCCGGGCGCGCCTGTCGGAAATCAGCGAGCTGTTCGAGTTCGTCTCGGGCTCGGTGGATGAAATCCTCGAGACCTCCCCGGAACTGTTCAAGGTCCGCGAGTCGGCGAGCAATATCTTCAGCCTGTCGCAAACCCTCCTCGATGAGGCCTCGCACTTGGCCACGGCGTTCGAGAACCTGGCGGGCGGGCGTTCGGTCAACACCATTGGCGGCTATGTGTTAGGCCTGCTGGCGTTGATGTCGATTATCCTTATCGGCCTGGTCATGGTTCGCGAAACCAACCGCCAGTTGAGAGAGACGGCGGAAAAGAACGAGCGCAACCAGAATGCAATCATGCGATTGCTCGACGAAATCGAGGACCTGGCCGACGGCGACCTGACCGTCACTGCCTCGGTCACCGAGGATTTCACCGGGACCATCGCCGACTCGATCAACTACTCGGTGGATCAGTTGCGTGATCTGGTGGCGACCATCAACCTCACCGCCGGCCAGGTCGCTGCCGCCGTGCAGGAAACCCAGGCCACGGCGATGCACCTGGCCCAGGCATCCGAGCACCAGGCCCAGCAAATTTCAGAAGCATCGACTTCAATCAATGAAATGGCCCAATCCATCGACCAGGTGTCGGCCAACGCCGCCGAGTCGTCGGCGGTGGCCGAGCGCTCCGTGGAAATCGCCAACAAGGGCAACGAGGTGGTGCACAACACCATCCATGGCATGGATAACATTCGCGAACAGATCCAGGACACCGCCAAGCGCATCAAGCGGTTGGGCGAGTCGTCCCAGGAAATTGGCGACATTGTCAGCCTGATCGACGACATCGCCGACCAGACCAACATCCTGGCACTCAACGCGGCGATCCAGGCGTCCATGGCCGGTGATGCCGGTCGCGGCTTCGCAGTGGTGGCCGACGAAGTGCAGCGGTTGGCGGAGCGTTCCTCGGCGGCGACCCGGCAGATCGAAACGCTGGTGCGGGCGATCCAGGCCGACACCAATGAAGCGGTGATCTCCATGGAACAGACCACCACCGAAGTGGTGCGCGGTGCCCGACTGGCCCAGGACGCCGGCGTCGCCCTGGAGGAAATCGAAGGTGTGTCCAAGACCCTGGCGGCGCTGATCCAGAGCATTTCCAACGCGGCGCAGCAGCAGACCACCTCCGCAGGGCAGATTTCCTTGACCATGAACGTGATTCAGCAGATCACCTCGCAGACCTCGTCCGGCTCTACCGCCACCGCCGAGAGCATCGGCAACCTGGCGAAGATGGCCAGCCAACTGCGCCGCTCGGTGTCGGGTTTCACCTTGCCGCCGGCACCGGCTGGCGATGAGGACAAGCAGTGACTGACCAGCGCTGCACATTGAAAAAACGCATCTGGCGAGGAAGTTTTTGTGGCGAGGGAACTTGCTCCCGCTTGAGCGCGCAGCGCTCATAAAATCCTTGGCCGTTGCGCCCGAGGCGTCGAACCGGCCCAGCGGGAGCAAGCTCCCTCGCCAAAAGGGCTGAGGTACTCTGCTGCATATGACTGTTGATTTGGAGTGGATATGGGTGATCGGCACGACTACGTGGCCCTGGAGTGGGTCAAGGGCGAGATTGCCGAAACGCTGAGGCAGGCTCATCTGGCACTCAATCGTCCGGAGGACGACCCGCAGGCGCCGGATGCACTTGCCCTATGCCTGGCCTGTATCCATCAGGTCCACGGTGGCCTGCAGATGGTCGAGTTTTATGGCGCGGCGTTACTCGCCGAAGAAATGGAGCAACTGTGCATCGCGCTGCAGGACAATCGTATTGCCCACCGCGACGAGGCCGTCAGCCTGTTGCGCCAGGCCCTGGGCCAATTGCCGGCCTATCTTGAACGTGTGCAAGGCGCCCGTCGCGACCTGCCGCTGGTGGTGCTGCCGTTGATCAACGACTTGCGCAGCGCCAGGGGCGAAAGCCTGTTGTCGGAGACCAGCCTGTTCAGCCCGCAGTTGCCTGATGTCGCGCCTCTCAGGGATGACGCCTTGAAACGGCTCGAACCCGCCGACCTGCCAGGCACCCTGCGCAAGCTGCGCCAAACCTTGCAGGTCGCGTTGGTGGGGTTGTTGCGCGAACAAGACGACGCCACTCACCTCGGCTACCTGGCCAAGGTCTTCCACCGTTTGGAAACGCTGTGCGCCGGGGCGCCACTCAATGCGTTGTGGCAGGTCGCTTCGGCATTGGTCGAGGGCATGCGCGAGGGGCGCATCGCCAACAGCCCGGCGTTGCGTAGCCTGTTCAAGGATGCCGACAAGGAGCTCAAGCGCCTGCTGGTGCAGGGCATGCCAGGCGTCAATCAACCGGCCCCGTCACACCTGGTCAAGAGCCTGTTGTTCTATATTGCCAAGGCCGAACATCCCAGCGGGCAGATGCAGATCATGAAAGAACGCTACTCACTGGACGACGCGCTGCCCGACAGCGCCATGGTCGATGAGGAACGGGCCCGCCTGGCCGGGCCCGACCGCGATGCCATGCGCTCGGTGCTGGCGGCGCTCTGCGAGGAACTGGTCCGGGTCAAGGAACGCCTGGACCTGTTCGTGCGCAGCGATCGGCAGCACGTCACGGAGCTGGACAGTTTGCTGGCGCCCCTGCGCCAGATCGCCGACACCCTGGCGGTGCTGGGTTTCGGCCAGCCCCGAAAAGTGATCATCGACCAGTTGGCGGTGGTCCTGAGCCTGGCCCAGGGCCAGCGCGAGCCGGATGACGCGACCCTGATGGACGTCGCCGGAGCCCTGCTCTATGTCGAGGCGACCCTGGCTGGCATGGTCGGCACTGTCGAGCCGGAGAGCCGCGAAGACAACCGTCTGCCGACCACCGACCTGACCCAGATCCACCAGATCGTCATCAAGGAAGCCCACACCTGCCTGCAGCAGGCCAAGGACCTGATCGTCGACTACATCGACGCGGACTGGAACAGCGAGCAGCTCCAGCCATTGCCGGCGCTGCTGACCCAGGTGCGCGGTGCGCTGGCGATGATCCCGTTGACCCGTGCTGCCAGCCTCGTGGAGGCTTGCCACGGTTTCATCCACGAGCACCTGTTGCTCGAGCATGCCCGACCGGGCTGGGAAGAGCTGGATCACCTGGCCGACGTGATCACTGGCCTGGAATATTACCTGGAGCGCTTGAGCGAAGACCCCCACAAGCCTGCCGAGAACCTGCTTGATGGGGTCGAGCGCAGCCTGGGCGCCCTCGGGTATTTCCCCGACGAAGCCCGCGTGCCGTTACTCGATGACGTGCTCAGCCCCAACGAAGCCCAGGTCATGCAGGATCTGCAAGAGCTGGACGACCCGCAGACCGTGCAATCCTTGGCCGAAGTCCTGGCCAGCCCTGTCTCGGCGGTCAACCCGCCGGCGAGAAACATGCCGGCCAGCCTGCTGCCGCCCCCGGCGGACGAAAGCCCGATAGACGATGAGCTGCGCGAGGTGTTCCTCGAGGAAACCGCCGAAGTGCTCGATGTCTTGAATGAGTACCTGCCGCGCTGGGCTGCCCATCCGGACGATCATGGCGCCCTCACAGAACTGCGCCGAGCCTTCCACACCCTCAAGGGCAGCGGCCGGATGGTTCGGGCGCTGATCCTCGGTGAGTTGGCCTGGGCCGTGGAAAACCTGCTCAACCGGGTGCTGGAACGCAGCGTGGAGCCGGGCGCTTCGGTCCGGCAGTTGATTGAAGAAACGGTGCAACTGCTGCCGGCCCTGGTCGCCGAATTCGCCGCGCACCGCCAATCCCAGCGTGACGACGTCGATCGTCTGGCGGCTCGCGCCCATGCCCTTGCCAAGGGCAGCGATGAAGACGATGACGACGAGCGAGACGTGACGGCTCTCGATCCGCTGCTCCTGAACATTTTCGACAACGAAGCCCAAGGGCACCTCGCCACGCTCGATCGCTTCCTTGATCAAGCCGCCGAACAACTGCCGTTGCAGGCCAGCGACGAACTGCAACGGGCGTTGCACACCCTCAAGGGCAGCGCATCGATGGCCGGTGTGCTGCCCATTGCCGAGCTTGCCGGGGCGCTGGACGAGCTGGCCCGGGAATACAAGGCGCATTCGCTGGCGCTGGACCTGGATGAGATTGAACTGCTGCTTGAGGGCGAGGGGCTGTTGCGACGCGGCCTGCGCCAGTTGCACAGCGAACCGTTGGCTTCGATAGCCGGTGCCGCCGACTTGATCCAGCGGGCCAGGGCGCTGCTGGCCGAGCGCTTGCAGGCGGCGGTTGGCGCGGCGGATCAAGGCGCGCGGACCAAGCGTGATCCGCAGTTGATCAATAACTTCCTCGCCCAAGGCATGGATATCCTGCTGGACGCAGAGAACCTGTTGCAGCGTTGGCAGCAGCATCCCGCTGAAAGCCAGGAATTGAGTGCCTTGCTCGATGAGCTGACCACCCTGGGCGAAGGCGCGCACCTGGCCGACCTGCACCCGGTGGACGAGCTCTGCGAAGCGTTGCTCGACCTCTACGGCGCGGTGGAGGAAAGCAGCCTCGCAGTCAGCGACGCCTTTTTCCAGGAAGCGCAACGCGCCCACGAAGCATTGATCGACATGCTCGACGAGTTGGCGGCCGGCCAGCATGTGCATTCGCGGTCCGAGCGGGTGCAAGCCCTGCGCAAACTGCTCGAAGAGAGTCTCGACCCAGCCGCCACGGGGCTGATTCGCAGCGACGGCAGTCGCACCCTTAGCATCCGCGAGCTGGGGCAGGCGACCGCCGAAATGGAGCAGGGCGCGACCACCGAGACGTCGGTCGACGACGACATCGCCTCGATCTTCCTCGAAGAGGCGCAGGACATCCTGGAAAGCGCCGCCCAGGCCTTGCAGCGCTGGCTCGCCGATCCGGACAACGGCGCGCCGCTGTCGTCGCTGCAGCGCGATCTGCATACCCTCAAGGGCGGCGCGCGCATGGCGAATATCCGGCCGGTCAGTGACCTCGCCCAGGAGCTCGAAAGCCTCTATGAGGGACTGGTGGATCGCCGCTACAGCTACAGCGAGGAACTGGCGCAACTGCTCGACAGCAGCCACGCGCGCCTCGATCTTTTGCTCGGGCAGTTGCAGCAAGGCCAGCCACTGGGCGATCCCGTTGCGCTGATCGACGCTATCCACCGGTTCCGCCAGGACCGGCCGAACGCCATCGAGACACCGGGGGCGAGTCCGAGCGATGCCACGGGGCATGACCCGGAGCTGCTGGAAATCTTTCTCGAGGAGGGTTTCGACATCCTCGACAGTTCCGGCGCTGCTTTGCTGCGCTGGCAGGAAGACCCGGGCAACCGCCAGGCCGTGGAAACCTTGCTGAGGGACTTGCATACCCTCAAGGGCGGCGCACGGATGGTGGAAATCGCCCCCATCGGCGATCTCGCCCATGAACTCGAAAACCTTTACGAAGGCCTGTCGGCGGGTCTGCTGCAACCGGGCCCCGAGCTATTTGTCCTGCTGCAAAGCAGTCATGACCGACTGGCGCAGATGCTCGACGCGGTCCGCGCAGGGCAGCCGTGTCCGCCAGGCGATCGGTTGATCGCGCGGATCCACGCGGTGGGCCATCCGCAGGAGAACGAGGCGCCCGAACCTGTTGCAACACCGGAGCCTGCCTCGATCCAGGCGCCAGCAACGCTGCCGTCGCGACCCGAGCCCGCAATGTCGGGCGACGGCGTGGACACAGTGAAGGTCTCCGCCGAATTGCTCGACGACCTGGTCAACCTCGCTGGCGAAACATCGATCTTCCGTGGCCGTATCGAGCAACAAGTCAACGACGCGCGTATTGCCCTGGGCGAGATGGAAACCACCATCGAGCGCATGCGCGATCAGTTGCGTCGCCTGGATACCGAAACCCAGGGGCGCATTCTCAGCCGCCAGCAAGCGGAAGCCGAGCGGTTGGGCTACGAAGAATTCGACCCCTTGGAGATGGACCGCCATTCCCAGTTGCAGCAATTGTCCCGGGCGCTGTTCGAGTCCGCTTCGGACTTGCTCGATCTCAAGGAAACCCTCGACCGCAGCAATCACGACGCGGAAAACCTGCTGCAACAGCAAGGGCGCATCAATACCGAACTCCAGGAAGGCCTGATGCGTACGCGCATGGTGCCGTTCGAGCGCATGGTGCCGAGACTCAAGCGCATCGTCCGGCAAGTCGCCCAAGAGCTGGGCAAGGACGTCGAGTTCGTGGTCGACAATGCCGAGGGCGAGATGGACCGCAACGTGCTCGAACGCATGGCGGCGCCTTTGGAGCATATGTTGCGCAACGCCGTCGACCATGGCCTTGAACCCGCCGATGTGCGTATCGCCGCCGGAAAGCCGGCCAAGGGGCGCATCAGCCTCGACCTGTCCCGGGAGGGGGGCGACATCATCTTCGACATTCGCGACGACGGTGCGGGAGTGCCACTGGACGCGGTGCGGCGCAAGGCGATCAAGCGTGGCTTGCTGGCGCCCGACAGCGACATCAGTGACCGTGATGTGCTGCAGTTCATTCTCCAGCCAGGCTTTTCCACGGCGGAAAAAATTACCCAGATTTCCGGGCGTGGCGTCGGCATGGACGTGGTCCACGAAGAGGTGCGGCAGTTGGGCGGCACGATGTCCATCGACTCGACGCCGGGGCAGGGTGTGCACTTTCGCATTCGCCTGCCGTTCACGGTGTCGGTGAACCGGGCGTTGATGGTGCAGTGCCATGAAGACCAGTACGCAATTCCGTTGAACACCATCGACAGCATCGTCCGGGTATTGCCCGCTGAACTGGACGGCTATTACCAGCTCGATCCGCCCACCTACACCTACGCCGGGCAGCGCTACGAGCTGTGTTACCTGGGGGAGCTGCTGAAAACCGCGGCCCGCCCGAAATTACTGGGGCAAAGCCAGCCCTTGCCGGTGCTGCTGGTGCAGTGCAACGAACGGCACGTCGCGGTGCAGGTGGACGCCACCGCTGGGACCCGGGAGATCGTGGTCAAGAGTCTCGGCTCGCAGTTCTCAGCGGTACGGGGCCTGTCCGGGGCGACAATCCTGGGAGACGGCCGGGTGGTGCTGATCCTCGACCTGCTGGCGCCGATCCGCGCCTTGCCGCACCAGGTGCCGCGCCGCCAGTTGTCTACCCAAAGTGAGAGCGAACCCCAGCGACCGCTGCTGATTTTGGTGGTGGACGACTCGGTGACGGTGCGCAAGGTTACCAGCCGCTTGCTGGAGCGCCATGGCATGCATGTCCTCACGGCCAAGGACGGAGTTGACGCCATGGCCCTGTTGAGCGAACACACGCCTGACCTGATGCTGTTGGACATCGAAATGCCGCGCATGGATGGCTTCGAAGTCGCCACCCAAGTGCGCAACGACCCAAGCCTGGCGCACTTGCCGATCATCATGATCACCTCCCGCACCGGCCAGAAGCATCGCGACCGCGCCATGACCATCGGTGTCAACGATTACCTGGGCAAGCCGTACCAGGAATCGGTGCTGCTCGACAGCATCGCTTACTGGAGCAAAAACCATGGATGAATTTCGCGCCAGTCATCTCACCGGGTTATTGCTGCCCTTGGCCGACCGGCATCTGGTATTGCCCAATGTCGCGGTGGCGGAGCTGATCGACTACCAAAGCAGCGCGTTCGACATGGACACACCGCCCTGGTTTCTGGGCTGGGTGAGCTGGCGCGAACGCCAGATCCCACTGCTGAGTTTCGAGTCGGCCTGTGGCCAGAAAACCATGATCGGCGAGCGCGCGCGCATCGTCGTGCTCAACGCCCTGGGCGGCCGCCCGGAGTTGCGCTTCATTGCCCTGCTGGTCCAAGGCATCCCGCGCTCCTACAAGCTCGACAGCCAGTTGAGCTACGTTGACGTGCCGCTGTGCGGGCTGGAGCAGGCCGCCGTGCAGGTCGGGGAACATGTGGCGAAAGTACCGGATCTGTTGGCGTTGGAGGAGCTGGTCCTAGCCGCGGGGCTGTCCCAGAGCTGATATCCGTGGTGAGGGAGCAAGCTTTCTCGCCACGAAAAGCGCTGTCCATCGCGCCGCACTCAACCATTACTCCCACCGTAACGATCCACCATCGAGCTTGATTGATGCCCTCGCCACAACACTCCTAAGGTAAGCCCCACGAAAGCGAACCCGTGGAGTGGTCATGACAACAACAATATCCCCCGACTCGCGATGGACGCGGCGGCGCAGCGAAAAGCAGCGGCGCCTGGCGTTGGTCAAGGACCTTGCCGATGGCGTGGTGTTGCCCACCGATAACATCGTTGCGGCGTTGGAGGCATTGATCTTGCCCGGCGACCGTGTGGTGCTGGAGGGCAATAACCAGAAGCAGGCGGATTTTCTTTCGCGCTCCCTTGCCAAGGCCGATCCATCGAAGCTGCACGACCTGCACATGATCATGCCCAGCGTCGGCCGTTCCGAGCACCTGGACCTCTTCGAGCGTGGCATCGCTCGCAAGCTGGATTTTTCCTTTGCCGGCACCCAAAGCCTGCGCATCAGCCAATTGCTGGAAGACGGCCTGCTGGAAATCGGCGCGATCCACACCTACATCGAACTCTATGCCCGGCTGGTGGTGGATTTGATTCCCAACGTTGTGCTCTCGGCCGGTTTCATGGCCGACCGCGCCGGCAATATCTACACCGGCCCCAGCACTGAAGACACCCCCGCGCTGATCGAGCCGGCGGCTTTCAGCGATGGCATCGTCATTGTCCAGGTCAACCAATTGGTGGACGACGTCAGCGACCTGCCCCGTGTGGACATCCCGGCGTCCTGGGTGGATTTCGTGGTGGTGGCCGACAAGCCGTTCTACATCGAGCCGCTGTTCACCCGCGACCCGCGCCACATCAAGCCTGTGCATGTGCTGATGGCGATGATGGCCATCCGTGGGATCTACGAAAAACACAACGTCCAATCCTTGAACCACGGCATTGGGTTCAACACGGCCGCCATCGAATTGATCCTGCCGACCTACGGCGAATCCCTCGGCCTCAAAGGCAAGATCTGCCGCAACTGGACCCTCAACCCGCACCCGACCCTGATCCCGGCCATCGAAAGTGGCTGGGTCGAAAGCGTACATTGCTTCGGCACCGAACTGGGCATGGAGAACTACATCGCCGCCCGGCCCGACGTGTTCTTCACCGGCCATGACGGCTCGCTGCGTTCAAACCGCATGGTCTGCCAACTGGCCGGGCAATACGCGGTGGACCTGTTCATCGGCGCTACCCTGCAAGTGGACGGCGACGGTCATTCCTCCACCGTGACCCGTGGCCGACTCGCCGGTTTTGGCGGCGCGCCGAACATGGGCCACGACCCGCGCGGCCGTCGTCACGGCACCCCGGCCTGGCTCGACATGCGCCACGGCGACGGCGAAGCGCCGCTGCTCGAGCGCGGCAAGAAGCTGGTGGTGCAGATGGTCGAGACGTTCCAGGAGGGCGGCAAACCGACCTTCGTCGACACCCTCGACGCGGTGGACGTGGCGAAGAAGGCCGGCATGCCCCTGGCGCCGATCATGATCTACGGCGACGACGTTACCCACCTGCTCACCGAAGAAGGCATCGCCTACCTGTACAAGGCTCGCTCCCTCGAAGAGCGCCAGGCGATGATCGCCGCCGTGGCCGGGGTGACGGCCGTCGGCTTGCGCCATGACCCGAAAGACACCGCGCGCATGCGCCGCGAAGGGTTGATTGCCTTGCCCGAAGACCTCGGTATCCGCCGCACCGACGCCACCCGCGAGTTGCTCGCGGCCAAGAGCGTGGCCGATCTGGTGGAGTGGTCCGGTGGCCTCTACAACCCGCCCGCCAAGTTCAGGAGCTGGTAAATGCGCGCCTTGAATCTGCAACCCAAGCCAATTTCCCTGGCTGAACGTCTGGCCGACCTGGCGGTGGACGCGTTGATCGATGAGGCCGACCTCTCGCCGAAACCGGCGCTGGTGGATCGGCGCGGCAGCGGTGCCCACACCGATCTGCACTTGGGTCTGATGCACGCTTCGGCGTTGTCATTGTGGCCGGCCTTCAAGGAAATGGCCGAAGCCGCCCTCGACTGTGGCGAGATCGGCCTGCCATTGCGCGAAGCCCTGGGCCGCATCGGCCGCGACGGTGAAGCCGCGATGCTCGCCACCACGGGTGGGGTAAATACTCATCGTGGCGCGATCTGGGCCTTGGGCCTGTTGATCGCTGCGGCGGCGCTGAAGCCTGAATCCAACGTCGCGGGCGCCGTCACCCTACGCGCCGCTCGTCTGGCCTTGCTCAACGACCGTTATGCGCCCCGACCCTTGACCCATGGCGTCCAGGTCGCCCAGCGTTACGGCGTACGCGGTGCCCGGGAAGAAGCGCAGCTGGCGTTCCCGGCCGTCACCGGCCTGGGCCTGCCGCAACTCAAGCGCAGCCGCGCGGCTGGAGCGGGCGAACAGAACGCCCGGCTCGATGCCTTGCTGGCGATCATGACCACCCTGGCCGACACCTGCGTGCTCTACCGCGCCGGCGAAGCGGGGCTGCAAGCCATGCAACAGGGCGCCAAAGCGGTGCTCGACGCCGGTGGCAGCGCGAGCCTGGTGGGTCGCCGCCAACTCCATGCGCTGGACCAACAATTGATTGCCTTGAACGCCTCGCCCGGCGGCGCTGCCGACCTGCTTGCCGCCTGCCTCTTTCTCGACCGTATCGAGCGCGGCGATGACCTCTTTCCAGGAGTGTGCTGATGGAAACCTTGTCCTTTGAATTTTCCGCCGGACAGCCGCCACGAGGCCGGGCGCTGGTGGGCTGCGTCGGCTCGGGCGATCTGGAGGTGCTGATCGAACCGGGGCTGGCGGGAAAATTGACCATTCAGGTGCAGACCTCGGTCAATGGCAGCGAGCAACGCTGGCAGCATTTGTTCGCCCGCATGTTCGACGGCCAGACGCCCCCGGCGATGAACATCGACATCCATGATTTCGGCGCCACCCCAGGCGTGGTGCGTCTGCGCCTGGAGCAAGGCTTCGAGGAGATCGGCCATGACTGACAGCGCAACGCTGCTCAACAAGCACAGCTTCGTCGAACTCGGTGCCCGGCAACGGGCCAAGGCCTTGCTCGACGAGGGAACATTCCGTGAACTGCTCGACCCCTTCCAGCGCTTCATGTCGCCATGGCTGCTGCGCCAAGGCGTGGTGCCGCAGAGCGACGATGGCGTGGTGATCGCCAAGGGCACGCTCGATGGCCTACCGGTGGTGATCGCCGCCATCGAAGGTGCGTTCCAGGGCGGCAGCCTCGGCGAAGTCGGCGGGGCAAAAATTGCCGGTGCGCTGGAACTGGCGGCTGAAGACAACCGCAAAGGCATCGCGACCCGCGCCGTGCTGCTGCTGGAAACCGGCGGCGTGCGGTTGCAGGAGGCCAACCTCGGGCTCGCGGCGATCGCCGAGATCCACTCGGCGATCGTCGACCTGCGCCAGTTCCAACCGGTGATCGGCGTGGTAGCGGGCAGCGTCGGCTGCTTTGGCGGCATGTCGATTGCCGCCGGGTTGTGCAGTTACCTGTTGGTGACCCAGGAAGCGCGGCTGGGGTTGAACGGCCCGCAAGTGATCGAGCAGGAGGCCGGCATCGACGAGTACGACTCCCGCGATCGTCCGTTCATCTGGAGCCTGACCGGCGGCGAGCAGCGCTACGCGACCGGGCTGGTGGACCGATACGTTGCCGATGACGTCGCGCAGATCCGTCGGCAGGTCGGCGAACTGTTGCACCTGGGTGTACCCGACGAGCACCGCAGCGGTCAGGCAGATTTGTTCCTGCAACGCCTGGCCCGCCTGGACACCGACGTGCAAATCGAACCGTCAGCGGTTCGCCAGCTGTATCAGGGAGAACGCCCATGAGTTCGTATTCAATGAGAGGCGCGCGCTGGTTCGAGGCCTTGAGCGGCGGCGCCAAGCCGTTGGATGGCTTGCCGGCTTCGCTGCAAGTGGCCGACGTCCAACTGGGCGAACAAACCGCACGTTTGATCGCCGTGGTGGCCGACCCCGACAACCGTTTTCCTCGGGCGCGCAATGGCGAAGTCGGTTTGCTCGAAGGTTGGGGCTTGGCCAAGGCGGTGGACGATGCCATCGAAGCCGACCGCAACGCGCCTCGCAAACGTGCGCTGATCGCCATTGTCGATGTGCCCAGCCAGGCTTATGGCCGTCGCGAAGAAGCCCTCGGCATTCACCAAGCACTGGCTGGCGCGGCAGACAGTTATGCCCGCGCCCGATTGGCCGGGCATCCGGTGATTGGCTTGCTGGTGGGCAAGGCGATGTCCGGCGCGTTCCTGGCCCACGGCTACCAGGCCAACCGGCTGATTGCCCTGCGCGACCCGGGGGTGATGGTCCATGCCATGGGCAAGGCCTCGGCGGCGCGGGTGACCTTGCGCAGTGTCGAAGAACTTGAAGCCCTGGCTGCCAGCGTGCCGCCAATGGCCTATGACATCGACAGCTACGCCAGCCTGGGTTTGCTCTGGGAAACCTTGTCGGTTGAGCAGATCGAGCAACCGACGGCAGCGGATCTGGGGCGGGTGACTGATTGCCTGCAACAGGCGATCAACGACGTGGCGGGTGCGCCTCGGGATCTGAGCGGGCGTTTGGGGGCGGCCCATCGCGCAGCTTCCAGCCAAGTTCGCCAGTTGTTGAGGGCGCAGTGGTGAGCACGTTCCTGACCCATGACCTGCTCTGGGGGATGACTGCCTTGCAGTTGCCTGCGGATGCGCCGGGTTGGGCTGTCGAATCGCTCGACCTCGGGCAGCCGGTGGTGGTGCGTCGAGCGCTCACCTTGCCCGGGCACGTCGCGGTGGGCCTGCGCGGCTCCTCCCGGGAACAGCGTTACGCCGCGTCGATGCCTGTGGTTGCGGTCCAGCGCCGGGTACGCCCGGAAGATCTTCGTCATGTCGAATGCCGTCGTGACCTGCCTGCGCTGATCGCCCTGGCGCAGCTCCGCCCCTTGCTCGACGCCAGTGGTTGGATCTGGGGCGTGAGCGGCAGCGCCGGGTTCGAATTGGCCACGGGTGTCGAGGCGCTGCATGAACGCAGTGACTTGGATTTGATTCTGCGCGCGCCGCGTCGTCTGAATCGTCTCCAGGCCAAGGAACTGCTGGCGCTGTTGGATGCCTCGGTCTGCGCCGTGGACATGCAGTTGCAAACGCCTTGCGGCGCCGTCGCCCTACGCGAGTGGGCGGGTTCGTCGCGTCGGGTCTTGCTCAAGGATGATGTCCAGGCGCGCCTGGTGAGCGACCCTTGGCAATCTTCAGTGGAGCAGGTCGCGTGAGCAGCCTTTTCGTCTTTCCCGGCCAGGGTGCGCAGCGCGTGGGCATGCTCCATGGGTTGGCACCGCTGATCCTCGAAGAGGCGGGGGATGTGCTGGGTGAAGATGTATTGCGATTGGACAGTGCCCAGGCTTTGCAATCGACTCGCGCCGTGCAGCTGTGCCTGCTGATCGCAGGCGTGGCGGCGGCTCGTCGGTTGCTTGAGCAGGCTCGCGCTCCGGATTACGTCGCGGGGCTGTCCATCGGTGCTTATCCGGCGGCGGTCGTGGCTGGGGCGCTGGATTTTGCGGATGCGCTGCGCCTGGTCAGCCTGCGGGGCGAGCTGATGCAGCAGGCGTATCCACGAGGCTACGGCATGACGGCGATCATCGGCCTGGACCTCGCGGTGGTGGAGACCTTGCTTGCCCAGGTACACAGCGAAACAGCGCCGGTCTACCTCGCCAATATCAATGCCGATAACCAGGTAGTCATCGCCGGCAGCGACGAAGCCATGGGCCTCGTCGCCGAAAAGGCCCGGCGTCAAGGCGCGGGCAAGGCTTGCCGGCTGGCGGTCAGCGTGCCGTCCCATTGCCCGTTGCTGGAGGCACCGGCCCGGACGTTGGCCCAGGCATTCGCCGACGTGCCGTTGAAGGCGCCAACATTGGGCTACCTCAGTGGCAGCCGCGCCCGGCCGATGTTCAAGACCGATGCGCTACGCGACGATTTGGCGTTCAACATGTGCCGTGTCGTCGATTGGCGCGGCACGGTGCAGAGCGCCTATGAGCGTGGCGTGCGCCTGCAAATCGAATTGCCGCCCGGCGCGGTGCTCACCGGGCTGGCGCGCCGGGTGTTCGAGCAAGGCACTGTCATGGCGTTTGATGGCGCGCGGCTGGATACGCTGCAAGCGCTACTGCATGAGGAGGGACGCCGCCAACCCTAGACACCGACTCAAGCTGGCGAAGCACAAAAACAACAACTTCGACGATGCATTTTGAGGATTACGACAATGATTATCTACGGTGTGGCGTTTCTGGCCTTTTGTACCCTGGCGGGTATTTTCATCGGTGAGCTGCTGGGCAAATTGATCGGCGTGCCGGCCAATGTCGGCGGTGTCGGCATTGCGATGCTGCTATTGATCGGCCTGGGCAGCTATCTGAACAAGCGCGGCCTGTTCAAGGGCAAGTCTGAAGCTGGCGTGGAATTCTGGAGTGCCATCTATATCCCGATCGTGGTGGCGATGGCGGCGCAGCAAAACGTCTATGGCGCGCTGAAAGGCGGGCCGATGGCGATCCTGGCCGGGACCCTGGCCGTGGCGATTGCCTTTGCGTTGGTACCGGTGCTGGTGCGCATTGGTAACAAGGACCCTCAATCCAACGTGTCCGTGAAAACGGTCGGGTGATCGCCATGTACGAATCCATGATGAAAGTCATCACCGGCTACGGCCTGATCAGTGGTTTTGCGATTGTCGGGATCACCATGTGGGTGTCCTACTGGATGAGTAACACGTTCACCAAAGGTCGCCTGCATGGCTCGGCCATCGCGATCCTGCTGGGCCTGGTGCTTTCATACATCGGCGGGGCCATGACCGGCGGGCAGAAGGGCGTAGTGGACATCCCGCTGCTGTCCGGGATCGGCTTGCTGGGTGGCGCGATGCTGCGTGATTTTGCGATTGTCGCCACGGCGTTCGGTGTCAGCGTCGAGGAGCTCAAGCGCGCCGGCTTCGTGGGGATACTGGCCTTGTTCGTCGGGGTCGGGACTTCATTTATCGCCGGTGTTGGGGTGGCGATGGCCTTCGGTTACACCGATGTGGTGAGCCTGACCACCATTGGCGCCGGGGCGGTGACCTATATTGTCGGGCCGGTGACCGGGGCAGCGATTGGCGCCAGTTCCGAGGTGATGGCGCTGTCCATCGCCGCCGGGTTGATCAAGGCGATCCTGGTGATGGTGGCGACGCCGTTCGTGGCGCCCTTCATCGGCCTCAACAACCCGCGCAGCGCGGTGATCTTCGGTGGGCTGATGGGTACTTCCAGTGGCGTAGCCGGCGGCCTGGCGGCGACCGATCCGAAGCTGGTGCCGTATGGCTGCCTGACGGCTGCGTTCTATACGGCGCTTGGCTGCTTGCTCGGGCCTTCGCTGTTGTTTCTGATCATGCGCGGGTTGATGGGGTAGGGCTTAGGCTCTTCGCTAACTACGCTGGCGCCATCGCGAGCAGGCTCGCTCTCACTTTGGATCGGTGTTCACAGATCCCCTGTGGGAGCGAGCCTGCTCGCGATGGGCGCGGCTCGGTTTCAAGCCTGGCGATTGGCATACATCCGGCACTCCGCCAACAGCGCCAGCAGGTTCGGGTCGCGCTCCTTGGCTTTCAAAAAGACTACGCCGATGTGCTGCTGCAAACGGTACTTTTCCTGCAACGGGATCAGTTTCACCCGGTTTTCGTACACCGCCGCGATCCTGCCCGGCAGCAAGGCATAGCCTACCCCTGAGCTGACCATGCTCAGCAGGGTGAAGATGTCGTTGACCTGCATCGCCACCTTCGGCTCGAACCCCGCCTGCTTGAATACCCGAACGCCGTCCTGATGCGTGGCGAAGCCTTGGGTCAGGGTGATGAAGGTCTCGTCGCGCACTTCGGCCAGGTCCACTTCGCTGCGCTGGGCAAAGGGGGAGTCGGCCGGCGTGGCGAGGAAGATGTCATCGGAAAACAGCTGGATCTGCTCGCAGTCCGGGTCGTTGACGCTGTCGTCCAGCGACACCAGGATCGCATCGACTTCCATGTTCTTGAGCTTGTACAACAGATCGATGTTGGAGCCCATGATCAAGTCGATATTGAGCTCGCTGCGGCGGATCTTCAGGCCCATGATCAGCTGCGGCACGGTCTTGACCGTCAATGAATACAACGATCCCAGCTTGAAACGCTCGGCGGAAAAACCAGCCGCCTCACGGGTCAGGCGCACGCTTTCGATCACGTCCTGGATCAATTTCTGCGCACGCTCTTCCAATACATAGGCGCTTTCCAGCGGCGTGAGGTTGCGGCCCTCATGCTTGAACAATGGACAACGCAGGGCGCTCTCCAAGGAGTGAATGGCCCGATGCACGCTGACGTTGCTGGTTTGCAGATCGGCCGCCGCCCGCGCCAGGTTGCCGGTGCGCATGAAAGCCAGGAACACCTCGAGTTTTTTCAGGGTCAATTCTTCGTCGATCAGCATGGGAGGCAGACTCTTATTCGTATGGGCTGATTGTGCCCGAACCTGCCTTTGTGGCGAGGGGATTTATCCCCTCGCCACACCTGCTATATCGCAATTTGAAAAGCAATTCATTGCAGTTTCAGGCGCCAGGCCTGAGCCTTGGCGCCAGTTTCGGAATGTGGGGTGGGATTGGATGTATCACGGAGAACGACTCAACGCCTGGACGCACCTGGTTGGGGCTGTCGCGGCGTTTATCGGCGCGGTGTGGTTGTTGGTGATTGCCGGGATGGCCGGCGATCCCTGGAAGATTGTCAGCGTGGCAATCTACGGGTTCACCTTGCTGGCGCTCTACAGCGCCTCGACGGTTTATCACAGCGTGCGCGGACGCAAAAAAGAAATCATGCAGAAGGTCGATCATTTTTCGATCTACCTGTTGATTGCTGGCAGCTACACGCCGTTCTGCCTGGTGACCCTGCGCGGGCCGTGGGGCTGGACGTTATTCGGGATTGTCTGGGGACTGGCCCTGATCGGCATCCTGCAGGAGATCAAGCCACGCTCCGAAGCGCGGGTCCTCTCGATCGTCATCTACGCGGTGATGGGCTGGATCGTCCTGGTGGCGGTCAAGCCGTTGTTGGCGGCGCTGGGTAGCACCGGGTTCGCCTGGCTGGCCTCGGGCGGCGTGCTCTACACCGTGGGCATCGTTTTTTTCGCGCTCGACCAACGCCTGCGCCATGCCCATGGCATCTGGCATTTGTTCGTCATTGCCGGCAGCCTGCTGCATTTCGTGGCGATTCTGTTCTACGTGCTTTGAGCACTTGTAAACAGACGATCCAGTTGCGCCTGGGCCTGGCTGGCGAAAATCTCCAGCAGGGCACCCATTGTATGGGCTGGGGCCTCGTTGGCCCGGGTCACGGCGTACAGGGAAATGGGCAGCGCAGGTGACAACGGGCGGATGGCCGTGCGGGTGCTCGAAGCGCCCAAGGCCGTGAACGGGTCGATCACCGCCAGCCCGGCACCGGACTCGACCATGGCCCGGGCCAGTGAGTACGTCTGCACGGCGATGTTGATGCGCGGCGGCGGTTCCACTGACTTGAGATAGCCGTCCAGCCTGGCCGATAGCGGGTCGGTGCTGGACAGGCCGATCAACGGCGCATCGGCCAGGGCCTGCAATGGCATGGGCGTGCCGATGGCCATTTCGGGCCAGTGCCCGCTGGGCGCCAGGGCCACCAGCACGCCGCTGGCGAGGGGCTGGGCCTTGAGGCCGGGGTGATCGGGCGGTTGCAAAGTCAGGGCGACGTCGATCTCACGCATAAGCAGGTTTTGCGTCAATTCGCGGCTGTGGGCGCTGGATAATTCGCACACGATGTCTGGATACAGTCGGGTCCAGTGATGGATCGCCGCCGGCATCAGCGACAAGGCCAAGGCTGGCGTGGCGCCGATCCGCAGGCTGTGGCCGGGCTCGCGGCGCAGGCTCTGGGCCAGGCGCCGAACGCCTTGCAGGCTTTCGCTGACCTTGTCGACCTCGCGTTCCAGTTCCAGCGCTTCGGGCGTGGCCTGCAGCTTGCCGCGCACCCGCAGGAACAGCGCAAACCCCAGTTGCTGTTCGGCATGCTGCAACACCTTGGTCACGGCCGGCTGGGAGACGTGCAACAACTGCGCCGCCCCGCTGATGGAGCCGGTCTGGCGGATGGCCTGGAAAATCTCGATATGACGAAGGCGCATGGCGAGTCCATAACCTTTGTTTATAGGAGGCCCATCTTTATTCATTGTTCGAACGCTGTCATCCGATCCTAACCTTGATCCATTCAAAACAGGTGTGGGATGAACATGGCTCAGCGGGTTTGCATCATCGGTGGAGGCGTGATCGGGTTGGCGACGGCTTACGCGCTGGTCCGCGAAGGCGTCGATGTCACACTGGTGGAAGCCCGCGACGCGTTGGGCAGCGAAACCAGCTTCGCCAATGGCGGGCAGTTATCTTATCGCTACGTCACGCCGCTGGCGGATGCCGGGGTGCCGTGGCAGGCCCTTGGCTGGATGTTGCGCGCGGACTCGCCACTCAAGCTGCGCCCACGCCTCGACCCGGCCCAATGGCGCTGGATGGCGGCGTTTATCGCCAAGTGCCGGACCTCGGTCAACCGCCGCAACGGTGAACACCTGTTGCGTCTGGCACTACTGAGCCAAGCGACATTGCAGACCTGGCGTGAAGAGGATCGCCTCGACGGCTTTGACTGGCGGCGCAACGGCAAATTGGTGACGTTTCGCAATGCCAGCCATTTCGAACACGCTCGGCGGCGGGTAACGGATCCTGCTCAGCAGGTACTGGGCCACGCCGATTGCGCGAGCCTGGAACCCGCATTGGCCGACGTGCCGTTCGCGGGCGGGATCTATACGCCGGACGAGGAGGTTGGCGATTGCCATGGCTTCTGCCAGCAATTGGCGGCGCGGTTGCGGGCTTCGGGGCGTTGCGAGTTCCTGTTGGGGCGTGCGGTGACTGCTATCCATCATGCCAACGGTGAGGTGCGGGCTATCGACCTGGGCGGCCATCGCCTGGACGTGGACGCCTTGGTGATCGCCGCTGGCCACCGCAGCGCAGCGCTGGCGTTGCCTGGCGTACGAATGCCGTTGTACCCGCTCAAGGGCTACAGCCTGACGGTCCCCATCGAGGCGCGGCACCGGGCGCCGGACCTGAGCATCACCGACTATGACCGCAAGGTCGTCTACGCTCGCATCGGCGAACAATTGCGAGTGGCGGCGATGGTGGACATTGTCGGTTTTGACCCGGCACCGGACCCCAGGCGCCTGGCCTTGATCCGCCGCCAGGCCATGGAAACCTTCCCACAGGCCGGGGACTACGAACGCGCCGTCGAGTGGGCGGGCATGCGTCCGGCCACGCCCAGCGGCGTGCCCCTGATTGGCGCCACCGGCTATCCCAACCTGTGGCTCAACCTGGGCCATGGCGCCTTGGGCTTTACCCTGGCCTGTGGCAGCGGCCGCTTGCTCAGTGAACTGATCCGCCAACGTACACCTTCCATCGACATGCGAGGCCTCGCGCCCCGCGCCGCCTGACCCACCCGCAACGGAGAATAACAATGCAAAGAATCACGTTGATCGGCTGCACCCTGAGCCTGCTGTTGAGCGCCCCGGCATTCGCCAACGAAGCGCCGCCGGCCGGCACGCTGGACAAGATCGCCAGCAGCAAGAGCATCACGCTGGGTTATCGCGACGCCTCGGTGCCGTTTTCCTATGTGGGGGACAACAGCGGCAAACCGATGGGCTACTCCGTGGAGCTGGCGAGCAAGATCGTCGAGCGGATCAAGCAGCAACTGGCGCTGCCGCAACTGAACGTGAAATACAACCTCGTCACTTCCCAGACCCGCATCCCACTGGTGCAGAACGGCACCGTGGACCTGGAATGCGGCTCCACTGGCGTAACGGCCGAGCGGCAGAAGCAAGTGGCGTTTTCCTACGGTTTCATTTACGTGAAGGGCCAGTTGCTGACGGCCAAGGACAGCGGCATTCACAGCTTCGCCGACCTGCGGGGCAAGAACGTGGTGACCACCGCCGGCACCACCAACGAGCGGTTCCTCAAAAGCTACAACCTGGACAACAAGGTCGAGATGTTCGTCATCAGCGCCAAGGACCACGGTGAAGCCTTCCAGATGCTCGAGACCGGTCGGGCGGCGGCGTTCTACATGGACGACGCGCTGCTCTATGGCGAACGGGCCAAGGCGCGCGATCCACACAAATGGGTCGTGGTCGGGGAAGAGCAGTCGCGGGAAATCTACAGCTGCATGGTGCGCAAGGACGATCCGCAATTCCTGGCGCTGGTCAACTCGACCCTGGCGGACCTGTACAAATCAGGAGAAATCAACACCATCTACGACCGTTGGTTCCAGAAGCCGATCCCGCCGAAGGGGCTGAACCTGGAGTTCCCGATGACCAGCGAGTTGAAGGCGATCATTGCCAAGCCGACGAGCGATCCGGTGCAGTAGCTGTCATGTGCCGGTGAGCCCTTGCTCGCGATAGCGCCGGATCAGTCAGCATCGATGTTGACTGGCCCACCGCCATCGCGAGCAAGCTCACTCCCACAGGGATCTACATTCGGCTTCAGAAATCCCCCCACAACTGCTGCGCCACCGCCAGCGCCACCACCGGAGCGGTTTCGGTGCGCAGCACGCGGGGGCCGAGGCGGGCGGCGTGGTAGCCGGCGGCCTTGGCCTGCTCGACCTCGCCATCCGACAACCCGCCCTCGGGGCCGATCAAGAACGCCAGGGACGAGGGCTTGGCATGGCTGGTCAGCGGATCGGCCACCGGGTGCAACACCAGTTTCAATTCGGCGTCGGTCTGCTTCAGCCAGTCGGCCAGCAGCAGTGGAGGGTGGATCACCGGCACGGTGGAGCGCCCGCATTGCTCGCAGGCGCTGATCGCCACCTGGCGCCAATGCAGCAGGCGCTTGTCGGCGCGCTCGTCCTTGAGGCGCACTTCGCACCGCTCGGTGAAGATCGGCGTGATCTCGGTGACTCCCAGCTCGGTGGCCTTCTGGATCGCCCAATCCATGCGCTCGCCCCGGGACAGGCCCTGGCCCAAGTGAATGCGCAACGGCGACTCGGCTTGCCCGGCAAATTGCTCGTCGAGCTGCACGCGCACGCGTTTCTTGCCGACCTCGGCCAGGGTGCCACGAAACTCCTGGCCCGAGCCATCGAACACCTGCACCGCATCGCCTTCGGCCATGCGCAGCACCCGGCCGATGTAATGGGCCTGGGCTTCAGGCAGCTCGTGATCGCCAAGGCTCAGGGGGGTGTCGATGAAGAAGCGGGACAGTCTCATGTGGAGTCTCTGAAAAGTTAAATCTGTGGCGAGGGGACGTTTCGCTAAATTTCCTCACCACAACAGTGTTTCAGCAGGAGGCCGGGATTCAGCCCGGATCGCGATAACCCGGATGGAAGTCCTTCGGCACTGCCACGCTAACCTTTTCCCGGGTGGCAATGTCGATGCCTTCGCTGGCCACTTGCGCCAGAAAATCGATCTGCTCTGGCGTGATGACATAAGGCGGCAGGAAATACACCACGCTGCCCAGCGGCCGCAACAATGCACCGCGCTCCAGGGCATGCTGGAACACTGCCAGGCCACGCCGTTCCTGCCACGGATAGGCGGTTTTGCTGGCCTTGTCCTTGACCATCTCGATGGCCAGCACCATGCCGGTCTGGCGCACTTCGGCCACGTTCGGGTGATCGGCCAGGTGCGCGGTGGCGCTCGCCATGCGTTGGGCCAGGGCCTTGTTGGTTTCGATGACGTTGTCTTCTTCGAAGATATCCAGCGTTGCCAGGGCTGCGGCGCAGGCCAGCGGGTTACCCGTGTAGCTGTGGGAATGTAGGAAGGCGCGCAGAGTCGGGTAGTCGTCGTAGAACGCGCTGTACACCTCGTCGGTGGTCATGCATGCCGCCAGCGGCAGGTAGCCGCCGGTCAGTGCCTTGGACAGGCAAAGGAAATCCGGGGTGATGCCGGCCTGCTCACAGGCAAACATCGTCCCGGTGCGACCGAAGCCGACAGCGATTTCATCGTGGATCAGGTGTACGCCGTAGCGGTCGCAGGCTTCGCGCAACAGCTTCAGGTACACCGGGTGATACATGCGCATGCCGCCGGCGCCCTGGATCAGCGGTTCGACAATCACGGCGGCGACGCTGTCGTGGTGTTCGGCGAGGGTCTGTTCCATGGCCGCGAACAGGTTTCGCGAGTGCTCTTCCCAGCCCATGCCCTCGGGGCGGTGGTAGCAGTCGGGGCTGGGTACCTTGATCGTGTCCAGCAGCAACGCCTTGTAGGTTTCGGTGAACAGCGGTACGTCGCCCACCGACATCGCCGCGATGGTTTCGCCGTGGTAACTGTTGCTCAGGGTGACGAAGCGTTTTTTGTCCGGCCGGCCGCGATTGATCCAGTAGTGAAAGCTCATCTTCATCGCCACTTCGATGCAGGACGAACCGTTATCGGCGTAGAAGCACCGGGTCAGTCCTTCAGGCGTCATCTTCACGAGACGCTCGGACAGCTCGATCACCGGCTGGTGGCTGAAACCGGCGAGAATCACGTGCTCCAGTTGATCGACCTGATCCTTGATGCGCTGGTTGATGCGCGGGTTGGCGTGGCCGAAGACGTTGACCCACCAGGAACTCACCGCGTCGAGGTAGCGCTTGCCTTCGAAGTCTTCCAGCCACACGCCTTCGCCGCGCTTGATGGGGATCAGCGGCAACTGTTCGTGATCTTTCATCTGCGTGCAGGGGTGCCAAAGCACCGCGAGATCGCGTTGCATCCACTGGTTATTCAGGCCCATGTACAGTCTCCTCGAGGCGGCTCGCGGCGGGCGCGGGCAAAACAATCGCGCAAGCCTATGCAATGGCGGCCCCGCGGACAACCCATTGTGTCATTCACGCGACTTTGGGCCAGGCGATAGACGTCGCTGGCGGCGCTTTGATGGCTGACGTATTCTTCGCCGTTCCCTGAGCCGACTGGCTCGAAAGACCGAGAGCCGACTGGCTCAAAAAACCGAAAATTCTTACGCTTTGTTCCGGAGTTCGTTGAATGTCTGCTGGTTGGCTGCGCGCCTGTGCGCTGGTGATGATAGGGCTGTTCAGCGTTTCGGCGCTGGCCAAGGACAAGCAACCGACGGCCATCGTCATCGGCGGTGGATTGGCCGGGCTGACGGCGGCCTACGAATTGCAGAACAAAGGCTGGGCCGTGACGCTGCTGGAAGCCAAGCCGAGCCTGGGCGGCCGCTCGGGCATGGCCACCAGTGAGTGGATCGGCAACGAAAAGACCCAGCCGGTGCTGAACAAATACGTCTCCACCTTCAAGCTGAGCACCACGCCGGCGCCGGAATTCGTGCGCACCCCGAGTTACCTGATCGACGGTAATTATTTCACCGCCGCCGACCTGGCGACCAAGCAGCCCGCCACCGCAGAAGCGCTCAAGCGCTATGAAACCACCCTGGACGAGCTGGCGCGGTCCATCGACGATCCGCTGAACCCGACGGCCACCAACACGCTGCACGCCCTCGACCAGATCACCGTGTCCAACTGGCTCGACCGCTTGCAGCTGCCCGCTACCGCGCGGCAGTTGGTCAATCAGGAAATTCGCACGCGCTATGACGAGCCGTCCCGCCTGTCGCTGCTGTATTTCGCACAGCAGAACCGCGTCTATCGCGGCGTATCCGACCGTGACCTGCGCGCCTCGCGCCTGCTCGGTGGCAGCCCGGTATTGGCCCAGGCGTTCGTCAAGCAACTGAAAACCATCAAGACCGGCTCCCCGGTCTCGGCCATCTCCCAGGACAAGGACGGCGTCACCGTCAAGGTCGGCAGCGTGGGTTACCAGGCGGACTACGTCGTGCTCGCGGTGCCGCTGCGGGCGTTGAACAAGATCCAGCTGACCCCGGCCCTCGATGCCCAGCACCAGGGCGCGATCAAAGGCACCAACTACGGCTGGCGCGACCAGATCATGCTCAAGTTCAAGACCCCGGTCTGGGACAGCAAGGCGCGCATGTCGGGCGAGATCTACAGCAACGCCGGCCTGGGCATGATGTGGATCGAGCCGGCTTTGAAGGGCGGGGCGAATGTGGTCATCAACCTGTCCGGCGACAATGCCCGGGTGATGCAGGCTTTTGGCGACAAGCAGATGGTCGACCAAGTGCTGATCCGCCTGCATGCGTTTTATCCCCAAGCGCGCGGTGCGTTCACCGGTTATGAAATCCGTCGCTACAGCACCGACCCTTCCATGGGCGGCGCGTACCTGGCGTTTGGTCCGGGTCAGATCAGCAAATACTGGCGCCTGTGGGAAAAGCCTTTGCAGCGCGTAGCTTTTGCCGGTGAACACACCGACGCCATGTATCCAGGCACGTTGGAAGGCGCGCTGCGCAGTGGCCAACGTGCCGCCAGCCAGGTGCAAGACTTGGCCGCCGGCAAATCATTCGAACCGGCTAAGGTGGCTCCGGTGGCGGCGGCGGCAGCGGGTGCGGTGGCTGCGAAGAAGGGCAACTTCTTCACCAACCTGTTCGGTGGCTCGGATGACGTCAAAAAGCCGGAACCGGTCAAGGCTCCCGAGCCGGTAGCGCCGCCTCCAGCGCCGGCACCGGCCCCCGTCCCAGCCCCTGCGCCGGTGGAGCCACCCGCGCCGGCGCCGGCGAAGACCGAGCCAGCCAAGAAAGCCACGGCCAAGCCAGCGGCGAAGAAGCCGGCGGCCAAGACCCCGGCTAAAAAGGCCCCGGCCAAGGCACCAGTGAAAAAGGCTGAGCCAGTGAAGAAACCCGCCGCCAAGCCGGCAGCGACTACTGAGATCAAGGCTCAGTAAGGTCAGGTGCAAAGAACGCTGCCGTTCACTTAAGGCAACCAATAAACCCGTGGCGAGGGAGCTTGCTCCCGCTGGGCCGCGAAGCGGCCCCAGTCCTGCCGAATGCGGAGCATCAGGCACACCGCACCCGCCGGTTTACGACTGCTTCGCAGCCGAGCGGGAGCAAGCTCCCTCGCCACGGGTGGATCATTACGCCGACGTCCTACAGGGCTAGACGAGATATCGGAAACTTCCCACCCTTTAACCGGAAGCAGGCGATATAGCGCACCAAGCCAAAAGTCTAGGCTCCTCGAAAAACAGGAGCGCGTATGAAAATACTAATGGCAATGGTCGTATCGGTTTCGCTGTACGGGTGTGTGTATGGTGAATGTCGGGATCCCCTGATTATTCCGATGATTCCAGAACGGGACCCTCAGTTGGCGTACAAATGCACCTTTGATCCATACAAGCCTGAGTGCTCGGTTAATTGATAATTCAAAGCGTTAGACGCGTAGAACTGGAGCAACATATGAAACCTTGCGGGATCCATGCCCGCTTCCCCTCGCCACCACGCAACGCATCCGCTTTAATCTTTCCTTAACCCACCCTCTGCAGACTGATCATCGTAATTCTCGATATTTCAAAGCGAAATTTTCCGCTTTAAATCGATAGATAAGTCGCTAGTCTTGATCGCAGTCTTTACAGGATATGAGCAATGCAGCTTCGCAACTCCTCTTCTCGTTATGGCTGGGTCAGCATCGTTTCCCATTGGGCTGTTGCCTTGGCGGTGTATGGGCTGTTTGCGCTGGGCTTGTGGATGGTCGGTTTGGACTACTACAGCACCTGGCGCAAAGACGCGCCGGAGCTGCACAAGAGTATCGGCCTGGTGCTATTGGCGGTGATGGTGTTGCGGGTGCTCTGGCGGTTTGTCAGCCCGCCGCCACCGACCCTGGAAACCTACGGGCGACTGACCCGCATAGGCGCCAAGCTTGGCCACAGCGCGCTGTATCTCGGGCTGTTCGCCGTGATGATTGCCGGTTACCTGATTTCCACCGCAGACGGTGTCGGGATCTCGGTGTTTGGTCTGTTTGAAGTACCCGCGCTGGTGTCCGGACTGCCCGATCAGGCAGATGTCGCCGGCCAGATCCACTTTTACCTGGCATGGGCGTTGGTAATTTTTTCCGGCCTTCATGCGTTGGCAGCATTGAAACACCACTTTATCGACCGTGACGCGACCCTCAAGCGCATGCTGGGGCGCCAAGCCTGATGTTCAACCTCGACTCCAAAGGAATAGAAAGCATGTTGAAAAAGACGCTCGCCGCCCTGGCAATCGGTTCTGCCCTGCTGTCCGCCGGCCAGGCCATGGCCGCAGACTACGTGGTCGACAAGGAAGGCCAGCATGCCTTCGTTGATTTCAAGATCAGCCACCTGGGCTATAGCTTCATCACCGGTACCTTCAAGGATATTGACGGCAAGTTCAGCTTCGACGCCGCCAAGCCTGAAGACAGCAAGATCGAGTTCAACGTCAACACCGCCAGCGTGTTCACCAACCACGCCGAGCGCGACAAACACATCGCCAGCGCTGACTTCCTGAACGCCAGCAAATTCGGCAAGGCCACGTTCGTGTCCACCAGCGTCAAGTCCACCGGCGAAAACACCGCCGACGTGACCGGTGACCTGACGCTGATGGGCGTGACCAAGCCGGTTGTGGTCAAGGCGACCTTCCTGGGCGAAGGCAAAGACCCATGGGGTGGCTACCGTGCCGGCTTCGAAGGCACTACCACCATCAAGCGTTCCGACTTCGGCAAGCAGAAAGACCTGGGTCCGAAATCCGACGCGGTCGAGTTGTATGTCTCGTTTGAAGGCGTCAAGGCGAAGTAACGTTAGCCCCTGACGAAAAACGCCCCTGGTCTTGCGGCCAGGGGCGTTTTTTATTGCTCTGGATTTCGGCGATACAAAGGATGCTGGGGGGAGCGAGCTTGCTCGCGATAGCGGTGCTTCAGCCAACATCAATGTGGCAGGCCTGCCGCCATCGCGAGCAAGCTCGCTCCCACAGCTGGAAGAGTTCACAAAAAAAATGCCCCGGGTCGTGAGACCCGGGGCATTTTTCATGGCTTGGAGAAACTCAGCGATTGCGTGTCAGCAAGGCCGGTTTTTCGCCACGCGGACGGCTTGGTAATTGGTCCAGCTGCTCAGGCGTCGGGAAACGATCGGTTTTCGATTCCTTGTGGATGATTTTCGGCTGGTTGCCTCGCGGGTTCTGCACGGCGGGTTCCTGGCGAGGCTGGTCGTCACCACGGGCCTGGCGGCGAGGTCGGGAGTCTTCGCGCCGGGCCTGGCCGTCACGTGGGGCGCCGCTGCGCGGGCCGTTGCGCTTGGCCGGCGGGGTGCCGGTGGAAGAACCGTTGCTGTTGCGCGGGCCGTTCTGGCGACCTTGTGACTGGCCACCGCGCGGTGCGCCCGAACCTGCGCCTTGTGCCGGGGCGCCAGGACGGCGACCGCGACCCTGGGCCGGTTTCTGCTGTGGCACGTAGTCGACACGGTTACCGAAGTTATCGATATCGTCGTCGAGGAACTCGTCCGGGGCGCGATCGGCCGGGCCGCGATCGGCTGCGGCGCGAGGGGCAGGGCGCTGCTGTTCGCGGGCCGGCGTACCTTCGCGTGGTTTCTGCTCGCGGGCCGGGCGCTCGCCGCGACCGTTGCTGGCCGATTTGTCCTTGCCCTTGTCCTTGCCTTTGTCCTTGCGACCGCCGCCACTGCCATTCGGGCCGTCGCCCCGCGGGCCACGTGGGTTGCGCGGGTTGCGCACATCCGGACGCTCGCGCACTTCAGGCTTTTCGGCCTCGATCGTGCTGGCATCGAAGCCCATCAGGTCGCCGTCGGGGATTTTCTGCTTGGTCATGCGCTCAATGCTCTTGAGCAGTTTTTCTTCGTCCGGCGCGACCAGGGAAATCGCTTCGCCCGAACGACCGGCCCGGCCGGTACGGCCGATACGGTGCACGTAGTCTTCATCGACGTTCGGCAGTTCGAAGTTGACCACATGGGGCAACTGGTCGATATCCAGGCCACGGGCGGCGATGTCGGTGGCGACCAGGATGCGCACTTCGCCGGCCTTGAAGTCAGCCAGGGCCTTGGTGCGAGCGTTCTGGCTCTTGTTGCCATGGATCGCCACGGCCGGCAGGCCATGTTTGTCGAGGTATTCAGCCAGGCGGTTGGCGCCGTGCTTGGTGCGGGTGAACACCAGGACCTGTTCCCAGGCGCCTGTGGTGATCAAATGCGCCAGCAGGGCACGCTTGTGGCTGGCCGGCAGGCGGAATACGCGCTGTTCGATGCGCTCGACCGTGGTGTTCGGCGGCGTGACTTCGATGCGTTCCGGGTTGTGCAACAGCTTGCCAGCCAGGTCGGTGATGTCCTTGGAGAAGGTCGCCGAGAACAACAGGTTCTGGCGCTTGGCCGGCAGGCGTGCCAGCACTTTCTTCACGTCATGGACAAAACCCATGTCGAGCATGCGGTCGGCTTCGTCCAGCACGAGGATTTCCACGTGGGACAGATCGACGCTGCCCTGGCCGGCGAGGTCCAGCAGGCGACCGGGGCAGGCCACCAGCACGTCGACGCCGCGCGCCATGGCCTGGACCTGCGGGTTCATGCCGACACCGCCAAAAATGCAGGCACTGACAAATTTCAGGTCGCGCGCATAGACCTTGAAGCTCTCGTGCACCTGGGCGGCCAGTTCGCGGGTCGGGGTCAAGACCAGGACGCGCGGTTGGCGCGGGCCGTGACGCTGGGATTTGTCTGGGTGACCGTTAGGGAACAGCCGCTCCAGGATCGGAAGGGCGAAACCGCCGGTCTTGCCAGTACCTGTCTGTGCGGCGACCATCAGGTCGCGACCTTGCAACACGGCGGGGATGGCCCGCTGTTGCACCGGGGTAGGCTGGGTGTAGCCGGCGGCTTCGATGGCGCCGACTAAAGCCTCGGAGAGACCGAGGGAAGCAAAGGACATGAGTAATCCTGTTTTTAGTGAGGGCCTGGCCCAATGGGATAGTCTTGCCTGGCGCGAATGCGGTCGATTGGAGACCTCATCCCGTCCGGTCCCGCCGGGTCTGGAAGACACGTCCGGACAGGGCTCGCGCGGGCTGGAAGCTGCGCTGTAGCGGTGTCGGGATGCCTTTTGCAAGACCGGGCGTCCGGGCGTGAGCCTGGCGGGAAGGCCGGAGTATAACAGAGCAATCGCCCTGCGCTGCTTTCCTGCTGCTCAACGGTGCATTTCAGCGTGACACCGCGTTGTGCCCAGCCGCCTTGGCCGCCGGAGCAGCGCCATAACGAGCACTCAGCTCGGCATAGGCCGGTTCATGCTTGAAACGCTTGAGCTCGGCGCCGAAGCGTTGCACGAGCAAGTCCATGCCCGCCTTGCGTCGTACCGCCAGGTATTGGCTCTGGCGGCTCACCACGGTGGGATTCTCTGTGATCTGGTTGTCCAATTGAAGCGCCTTGACGGCGTGTCGGCCTACACGACGGTCGGTGATGAGCAGGTCGATGCGGCCCAGCTGTAACTTGCCGAAGTTGGCTTCGTGGGTCGGAGCCGCTTCCCGTTTGAATCGGCTCGATTCCCTGAACGCCTGGCTATACAGATAACCGGGCGACGTGCCGACGGTCAGCCCATCCAGGTCGTCGAGCGTGCGAAAAGGGTGGGGGCGGGCGTTGGCGTAGAACATGACGAATTCCACCTCCGACAGCGGTTCGCTGGGGTATAGCAGAAGGGCATCGCGCTCGTCGCTGTGGAATATGTCGAGCGCGCCGTCCGCCAAACCTTGCTCCAGCATGGCCAGGCAGCGCTTCCACGGCAGCAGTTGCCATTCCACATCGATGCCCAGGCGTTTGAACACAATGGCCGTGGTTTCATAGTCCAGGCCAAGGGTCTTGCCGTTTTCCTCGTAGACATAAGGTGCCCAGGGTTCGGTGACAATGCGCAACTTCTCGGCCTGGGCGGCAACGCTCAGGCACGAGAGAAGGAGGGCTGTCAGCAACGGGAGGATTACGGGCATGACCGGAGGTTACGACGAGAACTCATTAAATAGCTAGAGCGCTCTAGCACGTGGCTCAGTTGCTCTTTGTCTGCATCAGGTGTCGATAGATGGCTTCTCGGCGTTTACCCAGCACCAGGCGAATCACGGGATGGCTGAGCCAATGTTTGAGCTCATGGTCTTCCAAAGGCTTCTTCAACCGGTGCTCGACGTTCTCCAGGGCCTTTTCCCACCAGACCGGGCCGCACGCCTGGTCGAATGGATTGGTATGGCGATAGCAGCCGTACAGGATCTCGCGCATGAACTGACGTTTGTGACCGGGCAACGCCACGGTAATGAATTTGTAGGCCAGGCGCTGGAAGGTAGGTGGGCGCGGTAGTATGGCAGTGACTTGCCGCGTTTCATCCAGGGCATGTTGGCCCACGGGGGCTGCGCGGTGTTTGTCATACCAGGCCTTGGTCTTGGCCCGAAACAGCTGCTTGCGGCTCCAGTAGTGGTGGATCAGGTCTGGACATTCACGCACCTTGACCTTGCGATAGGCCGCCACCGAAAGGCAGAACTCTTCCAGGGTATAGGCTCCTTGGGCCAACGGATAAAATTCGTCCATCAGCGCAATGGAGTGATCGAGGATTGCCGCATCGACTGCGTACAGGCCAATCACGCCGGAATTGAGTAGCGGCATGTTGTCGTCGGCCAGTTCTCGTTGAGCCAAGGGTTGGGCGAGGGTCAGGTAAAGCCCGGCATCCTTGTTGGCGCCATAGTTCATGCCGACGGCATTGCACAACAGTGTGCCCGGCTCGATCCGCTTGAACAGCTCGATCGGCGAGCAATGGAAGAAGGTGTCCGTGTCGATCAGCAATGCCAGGTCGCTTTCCTCGAGCACCTTCCGCATGACCACGTGCTTGGCGCGGAAATGATAGCCGTGGGGAGCGATCCACCCTTGGCGCGTTTCGTTGTCCAGGTGGCGCACTCGAACGGGCAAATCCACGTACGGCGCGGCATTGTCGGTGAACACTTGGATGTCCAATGCCTCATCGGGGGTCTCCCGCAGGCCCGCCAAGGCGCTGGCGATACTGAACACCGCTTCCTGGTGATAGGTCTCGGCCCCATAGACCAGATAGATAAGTTGTGGGGTCGTCGACCTTTGACCATTCGGCATCGAGTTGCTCCTGATGTCCTTTTTTAAAGAAAAAGGCCCTGGTTTTTGCCAGGGCCCTTTTGTACCACTGCATTAAGTCATTAACGCGGCAGTTTGAGATTGTTCCATACCGCGAGGCTAGGCTCGGCCTGGTTCAGGGTATAGAAATGCAGCCCCGGTGCGCCGCCTTGTAACAAACGCTCACACATTTGCGTGATGACCTCTTCGCCGAAGCGCTGGATGCTGGCGGTGTCGTCACCATAGGCTTCCAGCTGCTTGCGGATCCAGCGCGGGATTTCCGCGCCGCAGGCGTCCGAGAAACGCGCCAGCTTGCTGTAGTTGGTGATTGGCATGATTCCCGGAACCACAGGAATGTCCACACCCATCTGGCGAACACGCTCGACAAAGTAGAAATAGCTGTCGGCATTGAAGAAATACTGGGTGATCGCGCTGTTGGCGCCGGCGTTGGCCTTGCGCACGAAGTTGTGCAGGTCATCCTCAAAATTGCGCGCCTGCGGGTGCATCTCCGGATAAGCGGCGATTTCGATGTGGAAGTGCTCGCCGGTTTCCTCGCGAATGAATTCAACCAGTTCATTGGCGTGGCGCAGCTCTCCGCTGGCCATGCCCATGCCCGACGGAAGGTCGCCGCGCAGGGCAACGATGCGCTTGATGCCGGCTGCCTTGTATTGGGTCAGCAGGCTGCGCAGGTCGTCCTTGCTGTCGCCCACGCAAGAAAGGTGTGGCGCGGCGGGGACTTTGACTTCGCTTTCGAGCTGCAACACGGTGTTCATCGTGCGGTCGCGGGTCGAACCGCCAGCGCCGTAGGTGCAGGAGAAAAAATCAGGGTTGTAGCTTGCCAGCTGGCGGGCAGTGGCGATCAGCTTTTCATGCCCAGCATCGGTCTTCGTCGGGAAGAATTCGAAGCTGTAGCGACGGTCTTGGGACATGGTCATATCCTTGGAAACTCGTAGGCCGTGAGGCTTGCAGAGCCCTGTGGAGGCGGGCCAGTGTGGGAGCGAGCCTGCTCGCGATGCAGGCACCTCGATCGGAGTGTCAGACCGAGGCGACGTCGATCGCGAGCAGGCTCGCTCCTACAAAAGTGCATCCCCCCGCAAGGGGGGCGCCGATCAGTAACGGTAAGCGTGCGGCTTGAACGGGCCTTCGACGGTAACGCCGATGTAGTCAGCCTGTTGCTTGGTCAGCTTGGTGACCACGCCGCCGAAACCGCGGACCATTTCCAGGGCCACTTCTTCGTCGAGTTTCTTCGGCAGTACTTCCACGGTCAGGCGCTCGGCTTTCTGGGCCGGTGGCAGGTCGGCGTATTTCTGGCCGAACAGGAAGATCTGGGCCAGGACCTGGTTGGCGAACGAGCCATCCATGATGCGGCTTGGGTGGCCGGTGGCGTTGCCCAGGTTGACCAGGCGGCCTTCGGCCAGCAGGATCAGGTAGTCATCGTTCTGCGGATCGAAGCTGCCAGTGCCGGTGCGGTGAACCTTGTGGACCTGTGGCTTCACTTCTTCCCATGCCCAGTTCTTGCGCATGAAAGCGGTGTCGATCTCATTGTCGAAGTGGCCGATGTTGCAGACCACGGCGCGCTTCTTCAAAGCCTTGAGCATGTTGGCGTCGCAGACATTGACGTTGCCGGTGGTGGTCACGATCAGGTCGATCTTGCCCAGCAGGGCCTTGTCGATGCTGGCTTCGGTGCCGTCGTTGATCCCGTCGATGAACGGCGAAACCAGTTCGAAGCCGTCCATGCAGGCTTGCATGGCGCAGATTGGGTCGACTTCGGACACCTTGACGATCATGCCTTCCTGACGCAGGGACTGGGCCGAGCCCTTGCCCACGTCACCGTAGCCGATCACCAGGGCCTGCTTGCCGGACAGCAAGTGGTCGGTGCCGCGCTTGATGGCGTCGTTGAGGCTGTGGCGGCAGCCGTACTTGTTGTCGTTCTTGCTCTTGGTCACCGAGTCGTTGACGTTGATGGCCGGGATTTTCAGCTCGCCCTTGGCCAGCATGTCCAGCAGGCGGTGTACGCCAGTGGTGGTTTCTTCGGTCACGCCATGGACCTTGTCCAGCACGGCCGGGTACTTCTTGTGCAGCAGCTCGGTCAGGTCGCCACCGTCGTCAAGAATCATGTTGGTGTCCCATGGCTGGCCATCCTTGAGGATGGTCTGCTCCAGGCACCACTCGTACTCTTGCTCGGTCTCGCCTTTCCAGGCGAAGACCGGGATGCCGGCAGCGGCAATGGCGGCGGCAGCCTGGTCCTGGGTCGAGAAGATGTTGCAGGAGGACCAGCGCACTTCGGCACCCAGTGCAACCAGGGTCTCGATCAGCACGGCGGTCTGGATGGTCATATGGATGCAGCCGAGGATCTTCGCGCCCTTCAATGGCTGTTCGCCAGAGTATTTGCGACGCAGGCCCATCAGGGCTGGCATTTCGGATTCGGCGATGATGATTTCGCGACGGCCCCAGTCAGCCAGGGACATGTCGGCGACTTTGTAGTCGGTAAAAGCAGCAGGCGTGATAACAGCGCTCATCAAGAGCCTCCATTCGTAATGTATGCGAATGGGCGCCGTTGTGCGTTTAGTGCCTGTGCGGGGAGCCCCGTACAAGCAACGCCCCATCCGAGCCTGACAGGTCGAGCCTGCTGCAGCGCCCCTCGGACAGGTGGCGGGACCGGACCAAAGGGTGGGCCGGGTAAAGCGGGGCGATTATAACGGGCTAAGCGGATCTTCCAAAGGGTTTCTGTCGGCAAATCAAAATTGCCGATGACCGTTATAGGCGCCGCGGCGTAGAGCGGATCTGCACGGTCTGCCATGATGCGGGCATTCATCGGCCAGAAGTCCAGGAGTGATCATGAATTTCCACACCCGAAAATGGGTCAAGCCCGAAGACCTCAATCCCAATGGCACGCTGTTCGGTGGCAGCCTGTTGCGCTGGATCGACGAAGAGGCGGCCATCTATGCCATCGTCCAGCTGGGCAACCAGCGCGTGGTCACCAAGTACATCTCCGAAATCAATTTTGTCAGCGCTTCGCGCCAGGGCGACATCATCGAACTGGGTATCACCGCCACGGAGTTTGGTCGTACCTCTATCACCCTCACCTGCGAAGTGCGCAACAAGATCACCCGCAAAAGCATCCTGACGGTGGAAAAAATGGTCTTCGTCAATCTTGGCGAAGACGGCTTGCCCGCCCCCCATGGCCGGACCGAGATCAAGTACGTCAAGGATCAATTCCAGGACGATGCAATCGAATAGGATGGCGATATGCCTCTCATTTGCGGGCACCACTGAACAGCTCCGTACGCCGCGTGTCGTAGCTACATCACGCCACCGGTTCAGGAGCTGTATGGACACTCATAAAGACGGCAAGACCCCTGATCTCTCGGCAGAGGAGCAGCACGAAGTCGACCGCAACCAGCCGCCTCGCGCCGCGGTGTTGCATGAAATCATCCGCACCCAGGGTGACCAGGAATTGGAGCGCAGCGTGGCGGCGCTGTGGTGGTCGGCCCTTGCGGCCGGGTTGACCATGGGGCTGTCGCTGATGGCGATGGGGCTGCTCAACTCGCGGTTGCCGGATCATGAAGGTTTCAAGGTGATCGCCAGCCTCGGCTATTGCGCGGGCTTCCTAGCGGTGATCCTCGCGCGCCAGCAATTGTTTACCGAAAATACCCTGACCGCTGTGCTGCCGATCATGAGCAAGCCGACACTGGGCAACTTCGGCCGGTTGTTCCGGCTATGGAGCGTGGTGCTGGTGGGTAACCTCTGCGGCACGCTGCTGGTGGCCTACGTGATGCTGCATCTACCGATTTTCGACCAGCGCACCGACCTGGCCTTTCTCGATATCGGTCGCAAGGTCATGGAGAACGACACGGGCCAGATGTTCGCCAAGGGCATCATCTCCGGCTGGATGATCGCCACCATGGTCTGGATGATCCCGTCCATGGAAAGCGCCAAGATGTGGATCATCGTGCTGATCACTTACCTCATGGCGCTTGGGGATTTCACCCACATCGTCGTCGGCTCGGCCGAGGTGTCTTACCTGGTGTTTGCCGGCCAGCTGTCGTGGGAGGACTTCTGGATGGTGTTCGCCGCACCGACGTTGGCGGGGAACATTATTGGCGGCAGTTTCATCTTCGCGCTGATCAGCCACGCCCAAGTGCGCAGTGAGACCAATACGCCCCTCAGTCGGCAAGGCGTGCCACGGCGCCCAAGCGACGCTGCCGAAAAATAAAGTAAAGCGCGGCCAGTACGGTCAGCCCGCCAACCAGGGCGCCGGTCCACGGCAGATCCGCAAGGTCGGCCCCGCTGGCGACGACCAGGCCGCCGATCCACGCGCCGGCGGCATTGCCAAGGTTGAACGCGCTCTGGTTCAGGGTCGAGCCGAGGTTCGGGGCCTCATGGGCCTGGTCAATGATCAGCAGTTGCAGGATCGGACAAAGGGCGAAGGCAAAGACGCCCCACAGCACCAGGGTAATCGCCGCCGGGATCACCGATCGGCTGGTCTGGCTGAAGGCGGCGAGCACCAGCACCACGGCCAGCGCCATGCCCACCAGGGATGGCAGCAAGCGCCGGTCGGCCAGGCGTCCACCGAGGAAACTCCCCGCCGTCAGGCCGACCCCGAATAGCAACAGCATGACGGTGACACCGTGAGGGCTGACGCCGGTGATGTCCTGCAGGATCGGCGCGATGTAGGTGAATACGCTGAACAGGCTGGTGGAGGCCAGCACGCTCATGCCCAGGGCCAATAACACGTTGGCCTTGCCCAATACCTTGAACTCGCTGGCGAGGTTGGCCTTGTCCATCGGGATTTCCTTTGGCAGCCAGACCCACTGGGCGATGGCCGCGATCACACCGATCACCGACACAGCCCAGAACGTCGACCGCCAGCCGGCATATTGGCCCAAGGCCGTACCCAGCGGCACGCCCAGGACATTCGCCAAGGTCAGGCCGGTGAACATCATCGCGATCGCCTGGGCTCGTTTGTTCGGCGCCACCAACCCGGCCGCCACCACCGAGCCGATACCAAAAAACGCCCCGTGGCATAACGCAGTGATGACCCGGGCGGCCATGAGGGTGGTGTAGTTCGGCGCCAGGGCGCAGAGCACGTTGCCCAGAATGAACATCAGGGTCATTCCCAGCAGCGTGGCCTTGCGCGGCATGTTCGCGGTGCCGATCGCCAGGATCGGCGCGCCGAACACAACCCCCAGGGCATAACCGGTAATCAGCAACCCGGCGTGAGGAATACTCACGGCCAGGTCTCGGGCGACGTCGGGCAGCAAGCCCATGATGACGAATTCGGTCGTGCCGATGCCAAAAGCGGCAACGGCCAAAGCAAGCAAGGCGAGTGGCATGCGCAAGGTCTCTGTCTGTAGTCTTGACGCTCGGATCAGGCATACGCATGCCGACGCCTTGGTTCGGACGAACGAGGCGGCGGCAGAATTATTGGAATTGGTCTATGCGCAACTGAGTGCGGCGTGGTCGAGTGCAGTATAAACGGCTGCTAACGGATCGCGAGTCTATTCTGCAGGCGTAATGGAGCGCGTGTTCTTAGGCATGCACTGCCTGAAAGAACCTTTCGGCTGGCAGCGACTCTTAGCCTGCGGGCTGGTGCAGGTTGGCATGCTGGTGATGAAATCCTGAGATGCTTGCCTTCGAATCTCTAAAACTAAAAAAGGAAAATGCGGTATGACGGTTGCCCTGTGGTGTGTTTTGATCGCTTTTCTCCTGCCTTACCTGTGTATCGGCATCGCCAAGGCAGGCGGGAAATATAGGCTGCAAGATAACCACGATCCCCGGGACTTTCTCGACTCACTCGAAGGTGCTCCCCGGCGCGCCTACGCCGCGCAACTGAACAGTTTCGAAATCGCTCCGTTCTTTGCCGCCGCCGTGATCGTTGCGCACCTGGCCGGCAATGCCGAACTGGTGACCATCAACGTCCTGGCTGTGTTGTTCATCACCAGCCGCCTGCTCTACATCATTTGCTATTTGGCCGACTGGGCAGTCTTGCGTTCGCTGGTATGGTTCGTGGGGGTAGGGTTGGTGGCGAGTTTCTTCTTCGTTTCGGTTTGAACCCGGCTTTGGCGTTTCGGTGTTTTTGCCGGCCTCTCGCGAGCAAGCTCGCGATGGGGCCGGGACAATAAACACGTCCTTCAAGGATTGGCGCTGACCGCATTCGCCACCTGCGGCACCTGAGGCAACGCCATCCCCTTGGGCCACAGCATCCAGATCTGGCCTTGTTGCTTCATATCCCCCGCCAATTGCCCGGCGGCCTCGCCCGTGCCCCAGAACAGGTCCGCACGCACTTCGCCGGTAATCGCACCTCCCGTGTCCTGTGCCGCAACGGGGCGGTTCAAAGCGCTGCCGTCGGGTCGAGTCGTGGACAGCCACAACAGACTGCCCAAGGGAATTACCTTGCGGTCCACGGCCACGCTGTAGCCCGCGGTCAAAGGGACGTTCAGCGAGCCTCGCGGGCCTTCATTGCTGTCGGGGTTGCGGTTGAAGAATACGTAGCTCGGATTGCTGGCCAGCAATTCGGGAATACGGTTCGGGTGGGCCTTGGCCCAGGCACTGATGGTGCCCATGGTCACGTCTTCTTTTTTCAGCTCGCCCTGCTCAACCAGCCAGCGGCCAATGGGGCGATACGGGTGGCCGTTCTGGTCGGCATAACCGATGCGCAGTTGGCGGCCATCATCGAGACGGATGCGCCCCGAGCCCTGGATTTGCAGGAATTGCAGGTTCATCGGGTCTGTCAGCCAGGCGATGACAGGCGCCTTCACCCCGCTGTTCTCGATGGTGGCGGCGTCGTCATACGGCTTGAGCACCCGGCCTTCGAGACGGCCGCGCAGGCGTTTGCCCTTGAGCTCGGGATAAATGCTGTCCAGCGACACAATGATCATGTCCTCCGGTACACCGTAGACTGGCACGTTGGCGGTGGCAGTCTGGGTGAGGCTGCCGGGATAGACCGGTTCGTAGTAGCCGGTAATCAGGCCGTTGGGGCTGTTGTCCCCCGAACGCAGACCATAGACATCCAGGGTCTGCTTGAGGAAGTTGCGAACATCCTGTGGGGTCTGCGGCACATTCACCGCTGCCGCGCAGGTTGGGCCCCAGCTTGCGTCCGCCTTGAGCCGGACGCACGCGCTGCGCCAGGAGCCGAAGCCGGCCAGCAGGTCCTCGTCGGACACCGGCGGCAACGCTTCCCAAGGTGCGTTGACGTAAGTGGCAAGGGCGTGAGTCTTGGGTTCTTCGACCTTTTCGCCGCGATTGCAGCCGGCCAGCAGCACGATCAACGGCAGTGTCAGCGCCAGGTTTTTGTGCCATGACTTGAAGCGGCTATTCATGAAGGTTTCCTTTGCAATCGTCGGGTGCCTTCGCGCACTCGACAACCCGTATTGTTGATAGGGCCATTGGTCTTTTCTGGCGACCCGGGGATACTAACGGCCGTTTCCTGTCCCGAGGCAAAGATGTTTGTAAGACGATTTTCCATGGCTGTGCTGGCCTGCCTGATGTTATCCGGCTGCGGTGGCGTCGATCCCAACTCTCCCCTGGGCCAGCGCAAGGCGATTTTCAAACAGATGCTCAAGACCAGTGAAGAACTGGGCGGCATGCTGCGCGGCCGTGTTCCGTTCGACGGCGTGCGTTTTGCCGACGGCGCGGTAAAGCTGGACCAACTGTCTCACGAACCTTGGAAGCACTTCCCGCCGGTTCGTGAAGAAGACCACACCAGCGCCACGGATGAGGTTTGGCAAAAGCAGGCGCGCTTTCAGGAACTGGCCCGCAATCTTGAGGCGGCCACCGGTGAATTGGTGACGGCCAGCAAGGTCCAGCCTTACAGGGCCAGCAACCTGGGGCCGGCGGTGCAGAAAGTCGAAGATGCGTGCAGTGCCTGCCATAAAGAGTTTCGCAATCACTGATCGTGAAGCAGTGGGCAGTTTCAAAGCATGGAGCTTTGAGCTTGCCGCTTGAAACTTGCAGCTTGCCGCTTATTTATCCAACTCATCCACCGCTTCCTGCAATTCCTTGCGGGAAGCCGCCAGTTTGTCTTTACGCTTGTTGATTCGCTCCGCGTCGCCTTTCTTCATGGCTTTTTCCAGGTCGGCCTGGCGACGACTCACCTCGTGCTTGGCCTCGAGGACCTTGTTTTCCCGCTCCTTGCGCAAGGATGCGTCCGTGCAATGAGTGGTCACTTCGTTCAGCGCTGTTTCGAGCCCGGCTTGCTGGGCCGAATTGCCTCGGGACTTGGCCAGTTCGATCTGGTTGATGATGCCCTGGCGCTTTGCCGCGCACCCGGTCAGCTCCGGGGGTTGCTCAGTTGCCATCAAAGGCGAAGCCATGACACCGCACAGGGCGAGCAGGGCAACGGGGGACAGGAAATTCATAGCAACTCCGTATAAAGACTCTCGGGCGGTCGGTGTAGATGCGCTGTTGGAACGCATGTCCGCCCCTTGGGTTCAACCGCGCCGGGTCGAATCAGAAACCGTCGACGCCAGCGGTGTGTAGTGTTTCTCTCAAGGCCAGCACCTGCGGGTCGCGAAAAAAAGCGCTCAGTTGCGCGGCGCGTCCCGGCCCGATACCGGCTTCGGCTTGCCATTGTTCAATGCTGCGCCCAGCCAGCGCCTGCCACGATCCGTCCAGCTTGGCCTCAGCAGTGGGCGGCAGGCCAAGGGCCTTGAGCCATTGCCGAAAAGGCTGCTGCCGTGCGCTGTGCAGGCTGGCCAGCAGGCGGGCGCTGCTGCGCTCGCCGAAACCGGCAATGTTAGCAAGCTCCGTGGCATCGAGGGTCAACCAATCCAGTAATCCGTCGAGTCGACCCGCGGCCAGCAGCTTTTCCCAGGTGCCGGGGCCGACATGGGGCAGGCCGAGCCCATGTTTGCCACTGAGCCAGTTCAAGCGCGCAAGGAACTGGCTTTCGCAACCGGGCGTCGGCTGCCAGCAACTCAGGAAATGGTAGTTGGCGGCGATCGGTACCTCGAGGTCCGGGCGCTCGACGCTGCGCAGTACAACGCTGTCGAGCCGTGGAATGGTCAACCCGGCCAGGCTGATGGCCACCTGGTCGCCGGGGCGGATGTCCATCTGCTCCCAACGCTTGAGCGAGCTGACGCTTACCCGCTGGATCTGGCGATCATCGAGCGTCACGGGCTCAAGCTCCAGCACGGGTGTGATGCGCCCGGTACGGCCGATCTTGAAACGCACCTTGTGTACCTGCGCCAGGGCCTGGGCGTACGGGTACTTCCAGGCCACGCTCCAGAACGGCGCCCGGGCCTGCCAGCGGTCGGCCGGTGGACGGTGGCTCTGGCGCAGCACGATTCCATCGCTGGCAAATGGCAGGGGCGTGCGATACCAGTGGTTGCGCCAGTGTTCGGCATCGGCAAATGCCTCGACAGGCTGGCTGTAGCCGGTCGTATCGGCAAAGCCCAGCTCGTTCAGCGCGGCGATCCGTTCGGGCAGGGTCGCCGGGCCCTCGGGCCAGTCCCAAACAAACAGGCCGATTCCTGATGCCTGGCCGGGGGGCAGGTCTTTGCGGGCCATCAACCCGGCCACCGCCGATCGGGCATTGAGTCCGCCACGAGTGGCTTGTACATGATCGTCGAGCCGCCAATACAACTCGCCCTGAACGAGCAGGTCCGTGGGTTGACGCAACTGGCGGGGAATGGCCTCGATCTTGTGGGCGTTCGAAGTCCAGTCGTGCCCGTGGTTGCCATCGCCGCGGCTGATTGCCTGTTGCAGGCGCCCACCGTGATAGATAAGGGTCACCGCGACACCATCGACCTTTGGCTGGACCCAGACGTCCGATCGCCCTTCAAGCCAGTTCCCCACGGCTTTGGCATCCTGGAGTTTATCCAGGCCCGTATGAGCGACAGGGTGCGGTACTTTTCCGCCCGCCGTTCGCAAGGACGAGGCTAGGGGGGCTAGGCCCTGGCAACGGCGCCATTGCTCCAGCTGCATGCGGGACTGGTCGTACAGCTCGTCGGCCACCAGGGCGCGGCCGAGGCGATGATAGGCATCGTCCCAGGCGTCGACCTGTCGCTGGAGGATGTCGACCTGCGCCTGGGCGCGCTCCTTGGGCCAATCGGGGCACGGCGCAGCAATGGCCGGGGCCACGAGTGATAGATAACAGGCGAAGACGCGCAATAACGGCAGCATCGAAGCATCCTTGCTAAATGAGGTACTCGAAGGCTAGCCGCTGCCGTGAAAGGCGCGAGGCCTGGAGCGTTACGGGGTTTTACGAAGAAATGAAGGCGAATCGCCGACGGTACAGTCCGGGTCGATCTGGCTGCGCAACTGTCCCTTGAACCCGTCGGTGGCCGGTGCAGAATGGGCGCTCGATCCGATCTGCCAGGAGTGCAAACGATGGACCTGACGACGCTCGCTGTCTTCATCCCTGCCTGCTTCGCGCTGAACATGGCGCCGGGCCCGAACAACCTGCTATCGATCAGTAACGCCTCGCGTTATGGTTTCGTCCGAGCGTGCAGCGGCGGAGTGGGTCGATTGGTGGCCTTTGCCATCATGATTGCCCTGGCGGCGGTGGGGCTGACGGCTGTGTTGCACACCTCGGAATTGTTGTTCCTGGGCATCAAGCTTGTCGGCGCCGGCTATCTTTTTTACCTCGCCGTGCAGTTATGGCGCGCGCAGCCTGACGCCGGCAGCGAGGCGGCGACCAACTTGATGAGCATGGCCAGCCTGGCGCGCCAGGAATTTCTGGTGGCAATCGGCAATCCCAAGGCGATTCTTTTATTTACCGCTTTCCTGCCGCAGTTCGTTGATCGTACTGGCACTGTCACTCAACAGTTCGCCGTATTGGGCGGGCTGTTCCTCGCCCTGGAATGCGTGGCGATCGGCTTGTATTGCTACATGGGCATTTATGCGCGGCGATTGTTTGCCCGGCCTAGCGGCAAGCGCTTGTTCAACCGGATGTGTGCGGCGTTGCTGGCGAGTGCTGCTTCGTTCTTGCTGGTGGCGCGGCGGACGTAGCAATACCCCTTTGTCAAAACGCAAAAAAAGCCCCTGGCGACCGAGTCGCCAGGGGCTTTTTCATTGCAGCGCGTATTACAGGCCGGCAGCGGCGCGCAGGGCGTCGGCGCGGTCGGTTTTTTCCCAGGTGAACGTGGTGAAGGTGTCGTCGCCCACGGTCTTGGTCTGCGGCGTGCGACCGAAGTGGCCGTAGGCTGCGGTGTCCTGGTACATCGGGTGCAGCAGGTCGAGCATAGTGGTGATCGCGTATGGACGCAGGTCGAACACTTCACGCACCAGCTGGATGATCTTGTCGTCGCCGATCTTGCCGGTGCCGAAGGTATTCAGCGAGATGGACGTAGGTTGGGCTACGCCGATGGCGTAGGAAACCTGAATCTCGCAACGCTCGGCCAGGCCGGCGGCGACGATGTTCTTGGCGACATAACGACCGGCGTACGCCGCCGAACGGTCAACCTTGGATGGGTCCTTGCCGGAGAACGCGCCGCCGCCGTGACGCGCCATGCCGCCGTAGCTGTCGACGATGATCTTGCGACCGGTCAGGCCGCAGTCGCCCACCGGGCCGCCAATGATGAACTGGCCGGTCGGGTTGATGTGGAACTGGGTGTCCTTGGACAGCAGTTCGGCAGGCAGCACGTGCTTGACGATCAGTTCCATCACGCCTTCGCGCAGGTCCTTGTAGGACACTTCCGGGTTGTGCTGGGTCGACAGCACGACGGCATCGATGCCGACGACCTTGCCGCCTTCGTAGCGGCAGGTCACTTGCGACTTGGCATCCGGGCGCAGCCAAGGCAGCAGGCCGGATTTGCGGGCTTCGGCCTGACGCTGGACCAACTGGTGCGAGAAGGTGATCGGAGCCGGCATCAACACGTCGGTTTCGTTGCTGGCGTAGCCGAACATCAGGCCCTGGTCGCCGGCGCCCTGGTCTTCTGGCTTGGCGCGGTCAACGCCCTGGTTGATGTCCGGGGACTGCTTGCCGATGATGTTCATCACGCCGCAGGTCGCGCCGTCGAAGCCGACGTCGGAGCTGTTGTAGCCAATGCCGAGGATCACGTCGCGAACGATCTGTTCCAGGTCGACCCAGGCCGAGGTGGTGACTTCGCCGGCGATGATCGCCACGCCCGTTTTCACCAGAGTCTCGCACGCCACGCGGGCGAACTTGTCTTCAGCAATGATGGCGTCCAGCACCGCATCAGAAATCTGGTCGGCGATTTTGTCCGGATGCCCTTCAGACACGGACTCGGAGGTGAAAAGGGAGTATTCGCTCATCTCGATGTTTTCCTACAAGTTACCGATGGTGAGTGTCGCCAGCCGGCCGCTGAAAATGGCGGACCTGTATCTGGAAACCATTACGTAAGCCTACATAGAGGCTTTCCCCGGGCACGAGGCCCGCAGCGGTGGCCCAACGGGCCAGATCGTCCTGTTCAAACCCCAGCCAGAGATCACCGCAGGCCTCCTTGGCCCAACTCTGGTTGTGGCTGCATAACTCTGTCACCAACAGGCTACCGCCCGGTTGCAGCAGGTTGGCCATGTGCTTGAGCGCGTCGGCCGGTGCGGCAAAGTGGTGGAGCACCATGTTCAATACAACGCAATCGGCCCGCAGGCTCACGCCGTTCAGGGCATCGGCCAATTGCAGGCTGACATTAGCCAGGGACTCGCGCTCACATACCTGGCGGGCCAGTTCGAGCATCGCCGGGCTGTTGTCCAACGCTGTCACCTGGCTGAAGCGACGCGCCAGTTCCGGCAGGAAAGCGCCGTCGCCGGGGCCGACTTCCATCGCCGTGGCACAGGGGCCGAAGCTCAGCTTGTCGAGCAGTGCCACTACGCTGTCACGGTATTGCGGCAGCCCGGCGATCAGGTCCTGCTGGGCGCGAAATTTCTCTGCTACTCGTGCGAAAAAATCCTGGCTGGCGGCGGCGCGTTGCCCGTGGACCTGGGCAATGCGGTCCTGTACCTCCATCGGCAGGTCCAGCTCGTCCACTTCTTCGAGCAGCGCGGCGTGCAGCTTGCCACCCAGAAGCTCGGTGTGGGGCAGGGCGCGCCGATAGAAGATCGCGTTGCCTTCGCGCCGCGTCGCCACCAGGTCGGCCTGGGCCAGGACCTTGAGGTGATGGCTCATGCCCGACTGGCCAATGCCGAAGATCTGCGCCAGCTCCAATACACCGAACGAGTCGTTCGCCAGGGCGCGCAATACATTGAGCCGCAACGGATCGCCGCCGGCCTTGCAAAGGGCCGCCAGCTCATCGCTGTCATCATGGCGAATGGAAGGCACGCGTAAGCTCATGGGCGGCAGTCTAGTGACGGGCCTGGTCCATCGCAAGGCCAATATCAAAAAGTTTTGATATTGCTCGATAAATGGCACTTCCTTGCGTGTGCTTGACTCTACCCACCATCAGCGGAAAGGTTTCACCTGCCCGATGCGACTTTATCCGCCGCAAATATCGCCTTTGGACGAGTATCTGATTGCCCCGGGGCGGGTGGGTGAGGGAAAATGCTCGCCTTTTTCAGTTTCGTTATTCAAAACCCAGGAGATCAGCGATGCCCAGCCGTCGTGAGCGTGCCAATGCCATTCGTGCCCTCAGCATGGATGCCGTGCAAAAAGCCAACAGCGGCCATCCCGGCGCCCCCATGGGTATGGCGGATATCGCCGAGGTGCTTTGGCGCGATTACCTCAAGCACAGCCCGAGCAACCCATCGTTCGCTGACCGTGACCGCTTCGTGCTGTCCAACGGCCACGGCTCGATGTTGATTTACTCGTTGCTGCACCTGACCGGTTATGACCTGTCGATCGATGACCTGAAGAACTTCCGCCAACTGCACAGCCGCACCCCGGGCCACCCGGAATACGGCTACACGCCAGGCGTGGAAACCACCACCGGTCCACTGGGCCAAGGCCTGGCCAACGCCGTGGGCTTCGCCCTGGCGGAAAAAGTCCTGGCGGCGCAGTTCAACCGTCCCGGCCACAACGTCGTCGACCATCACACCTACGTATTCCTGGGTGATGGCTGCATGATGGAAGGCATTTCCCACGAAGTCGCTTCCCTGGCTGGCACTCTTGGCCTGGACAAGCTGATCGCTTTCTACGATGACAACGGCATCTCCATCGACGGCGAAGTCGAAGGCTGGTTCACCGATGACACGCCCAAGCGTTTCGAAGCCTACAACTGGTTGGTGATCCGTAACGTCGACGGTCACGACCCGGAAGAAATCAAGATCGCCATCGAGACGGCCCGCAAGAGCGCTCAGCCAACCCTGATCTGCTGCAAGACGACCATCGGTTTCGGTTCGCCGAACAAGCAGGGCAAGGAAGACTGCCACGGCGCGCCATTGGGTGCCGAGGAAATTGCCTTGACCCGTGCCGCGCTGAAGTGGGAACACGGCCCGTTCGAAATCCCGGCCGACATCTATGCCGAATGGGACGCCAAGGAAAAAGGCCGCGCGGCCGAAGCCGAGTGGGACCAGCGTTTTGCGGCCTATTCCGCCGAATTCCCTGAACTCGCCAACGAACTGGTGCGTCGCCTCAGCGGCGAGCTGCCGGCCGATTTCGCCGAAAAAGCTTCGGCGTACATCGCCGAAATCGCGGCCAAGGGCGAAACCGTCGCCAGCCGCAAGGCCAGCCAGAACACCCTGAATGCCTTCGGCCCGCTGTTGCCGGAGTTGCTGGGCGGTTCGGCCGACCTGGCTGGTTCCAACCTGACCCTGTGGAAAGGCTGCAAAGGCGTGACGGCTGAGGACGCCAGCGGCAACTACATGTACTACGGCGTTCGTGAATTCGGCATGAGCGCGATCATGAACGGCGTTGCCCTGCATGGCGGCCTGGTGCCCTACGGCGCGACTTTCCTGATGTTCATGGAATACGCTCGCAACGCCGTGCGCATGTCGGCACTGATGAAAAAGCGGGTGCTGTATGTGTTCACCCACGACTCCATCGGCCTGGGCGAAGACGGCCCGACCCACCAGCCGATCGAGCAACTGGCGAGCCTGCGCTGCACGCCGAACCTGGACACCTGGCGCCCATGCGACGCCGTGGAGTCGGCCGTGGCCTGGAAACACGCCATCGAGCGCAACGACGGCCCGTCGGCGTTGATCTTCTCTCGCCAGAACCTGCAACACCAGGTCCGCGATGCCGGCCAGATCGGCGATATCAGCCGTGGCGGCTATGTGCTCAAGGACTGTATCGGCGAGCCTGAGCTGATCCTGATCGCTACCGGTTCGGAAGTTGGCCTGGCCGTCCAGGCCTACGACAAGCTGACCGAGCAGGGCCGCAACGTGCGCGTGGTGTCCATGCCGTGCACCAGCGTGTTCGACGCTCAGGACGCCGGCTACAAGCAAGCGGTGTTGCCACTGCAAGTCAGCGCACGAATCGCAATCGAAGCCGCTCACGCCGATTACTGGTACAAGTACGTGGGCCTGGAAGGTCGCGTGATCGGCATGACCACCTATGGCGAATCGGCGCCTGCCTCGGCGCTGTTCGAGGAATTCGGCTTCACCCTGGACAATATCCTGGGGCAGGCTGAAGAGCTGCTGGAAGACTGATCCACATAAGTTGTCTGTTCTGCCATCGTCAGATCGCCGCCCGGAGCAAGCTCGCTCCCACAAGGATCTCCACCGACCCTGTGGGAGCGAGCTCGCGATAGCGGTGGTGCAGACAATGCTGGTCTTAACGGATTCACCCGATCAGAGAACCCCCATGCCCCAACCGCGTCCCTACAAAGTTGCACTCAACGGCTACGGCCGCATTGGTCGTTGCGTCTTGCGTGCGTTGTTCGAGCGAGGGGCGAAGGCTGGGTTCGAGATCGTGGCCATCAATGATCTGGCCGACATGGCCAGCATCGAATACCTGACACGCTTTGACTCCACCCATGGCCGGTTCCCCGGCGAAGTGCGGGTCGAGGGCGATTGTCTGCATATCAATGGCGATTGCGTGAAGGTCCTGCGCAGTGCCACCCCCGAAGGCATCGATTGGGCGTCCCTGGGTGTCGACCTGGTGCTTGAATGCTCCGGGGCCTACAACACTCGCGACGATGGCCAGCGTTTCATCGCTGCGGGCGCGCCAAGGGTGCTGTTTTCTCAGCCGATGGCCAGCGAGGCGGACGTCGACGCCACCATCGTCTTTGGCGTCAATCAGGATTGCCTGACCGGCGAAGAATTGCTGGTGTCCAACGCCTCATGCACCACCAACTGCGGCGTGCCGCTGTTGCGCCTGCTGGACCAGGCCATTGGCCTGGAATACGTGTCCATCACTACGATCCACTCGGCAATGAACGACCAGCCGGTGATCGACGCCTATCACCACGAGGACCTGCGCCGTACCCGCTCGGCCTTCCAGTCGGTAATCCCCGTGTCCACTGGTCTGGCGCGCGGCATCGAACGGCTGTTGCCGGAACTTGCCGGACGAATTCAGGCCAAAGCCGTGCGGGTGCCGACGGTCAACGTGTCCTGCCTCGACATCACGATGCAGACCGTGAGCGATACCGACGCCACCGAGGTCAACCGGATCCTGCGCGAAGCCGCCACCCGCGGCCCGCTCAAAGGCCTTCTGGCCTATACCGAGTTGCCTCATGCCAGCTGTGATTTTAACCACGACCCGCATTCGGCCATCGTCGATGCCAGCCAGACACGTGTTTCCGGGCCGAGGCTTGTGAACATCCTGGCGTGGTTCGACAACGAATGGGGTTTTGCCAATCGAATGCTGGACGTTGCCGAGCACTACCTGCAAACAGCTTCCAATAAACCTGCTCTCTAAACAGTTACCCAGGAATTGCGACCCATGACCGTGTTGAAGATGTCCGACCTCGATCTGCAAGGTAAGCGCGTACTGATCCGCGAAGACCTCAACGTCCCCGTCAAGGACGGTGTCGTCACCAGCGACGCGCGCATCCTGGCCTCGCTGCCGACCATCAAGCTGGCCCTGGAAAAAGGCGCTGCGGTGATGGTCTGCTCGCACCTGGGCCGTCCGACCGAAGGCGAATTCTCGGCGGAAAACAGCCTCAAACCTGTCGCCGACTACCTGAGCAAGGCCCTGGGCCGTGACGTGCCCCTGATGGCTGATTACCTGGGTGGTGTCGACGTCAAGGCTGGCGACGTCGTGTTGTTCGAAAACGTGCGCTTCAACAAAGGCGAGAAAAAGAACGCCGATGAACTGGCCCAGCAATACGCCGCCCTCTGCGACGTGTTCGTGATGGACGCCTTCGGCACCGCACACCGTGCCGAGGGCTCGACCCACGGCGTGGCGAAATTCGCCAAGGTCGCCGCTGCTGGCCCGTTGCTGGCTGCCGAGCTTGATGCGCTGGGCAAGGCCCTGGGCTCTCCAGCTCAACCGATGGCCGCTATCGTTGCTGGCTCCAAGGTGTCGACCAAGCTGGATGTACTCAACAGCCTGAGCCAGGTCTGCAACCAATTGATCGTCGGTGGCGGCATTGCCAACACCTTCCTCGCCGCCGCTGGACATCCCGTCGGCAAGTCGCTGTACGAGCCGGACCTGCTGGAAACCGCCCGTGAAATCGCCGCCAAGGTCAGCGTGCCGCTGCCGGTGGACGTGGTGGTCGCCAAGGAGTTCGCCGAGAGCGCCGCCGCGACGGTGAAGCTGATCGCTGATGTCGCCGAAGACGACATGATCCTCGACATTGGCCCGCAAACCGCAGCCAATTTCGCCGAACTGCTGAAATCCTCCCAGACCATCCTGTGGAACGGCCCGGTTGGCGTATTCGAATTCGATCAGTTCGGCAACGGCACCAAGGTATTGGCCCAGGCCATTGCCGAAAGCGCTGCGTTTTCCATCGCGGGTGGCGGCGACACCCTGGCCGCCATCGATAAATATGGCGTCGCCGAGCAGATCTCCTACATTTCTACCGGCGGTGGCGCGTTCCTCGAATTCGTCGAGGGCAAAGTGCTGCCTGCCGTGGAAGTCCTGGAAAGCCGGGCCAAGGCCTGAGGCGACGTTGACCAGGCAAAGGAGTGTTCCGATGGTCAAGACGTTCATGGCGCTGATGGCCGCGACGTTGCTGGTAGCCTGTTCCAGCAGCCCGCAAGGCACGGCGCCAGATAATACGGTGCCGACGCCCGAAAAAGGCTGTTACCAGGCTGACTGGCAGGCCGAGACCAATCCGGTGCTGAACAAGCGCTCAGGACCGGACGGCCTGGATAAATACGAGACGCAAGCGCCGGTCAAGGAACATGGTTGCCCTTGACGGGTCAGACTCATTAGCTCATGGCGGGCGGCTCGGCCGTCAGCCGAGGAACACGGATGAAAGGCTTTGTCGCCGTTGTGGCGTTGGCATTGTTGGCCGGTTGCTCGCAACTGGGTTTTCTACAATCGTCCGAGCCCGTTGCAGAAGGCTGGACGAGTTGGACATGTGATAGCGGGGCCAAGGTGCTCTGGCGTTATACCGATGCAGCGCGCAAGGAAGTGGATGTTCGCCTGGGCGGCGCAGACAAGGTCTACCGTCTCAAGCTTGAGCCGGGCGCTGAAGGATCGCTGTACAGCGATGACATGCTGGCGCTGCACGTCAAGGGTGAGGAAGGCCTGGCGTATTGGGTCGCCACCAATGACTTGATTGGGCGTGGCTGCAAGGCTGACTGATCTGCCGAAACCCAATGTGGGAGCAAGGATGCTCGCGAAAGCGATGCCTCAGGCAGCAGAGATGTTGACTGCTAGGCCCTCATCGCGAGCAGGCTCGCTCCCACAGGGCTTCTTGTTTGTAGTGAGATTTTGTTTCGTTGGACACGCAGATCGGGTCAACCCCCGATCCGCAATGACTTGAATAGCCGCCGCCGCTCCGGCAGGCTGGCACGATTAACGACCCTCGACCGGGAGAGATACACACAATGGCACTTATCAGCATGCGTCAGATGCTGGACCACGCAGCCGAGTTCGGCTACGGCGTCCCAGCCTTTAACGTCAACAACCTTGAGCAGATGCGCGCCATCATGGAAGCCGCTGACAAGACTGACTCCCCGGTAATCGTCCAGGCCTCGGCCGGTGCCCGCAAATACGCCGGCGCGCCGTTCCTGCGCCACCTGATCCTGGCAGCGATCGAAGAATTCCCGCACATCCCGGTGTGCATGCACCAGGACCACGGCACCAGCCCTGACGTCTGCCAGCGCTCCATCCAACTGGGCTTCAGCTCGGTGATGATGGACGGCTCCCTCGGCGAAGACGGCAAGACCCCGACCGACTACGAATACAACGTGCGGGTCACCCAGCAGACCGTCGCCATGGCCCACGCCTGCGGCGTTTCGGTGGAAGGCGAACTGGGTTGCCTGGGCTCGCTGGAAACCGGCATGGCCGGCGAAGAAGACGGCATCGGCGCCGAAGGCGTGCTGGATCACAGCCAGATGCTGACCGACCCGGAAGAAGCCGCGGACTTCGTCAAGAAAACCCAGGTCGATGCCCTGGCCATCGCCATCGGCACCAGCCACGGCGCCTACAAGTTCACCAAGCCGCCTACCGGCGATGTACTGGCGATCGACCGCATCAAGGAAATCCACAAGCGCATCCCCAACACCCACCTGGTGATGCACGGCTCGTCCTCGGTACCGCAAGAGTGGCTGGCGATCATCAACCAGTACGGCGGCGACATCAAGGAAACCTACGGCGTGCCGGTTGAAGAAATCGTCGAAGGCATCAAGTACGGCGTGCGCAAGGTCAACATCGATACCGATTTGCGCCTGGCTTCTACCGGTGCCATGCGTCGGTTGATGGCGACCAATCCGAGCGAGTTCGACCCGCGTAAATTCTTTGGCGCGACCGTGACCGCTATGCGGGATGTGTGTATCGCGCGTTATGAGGCGTTTGGTACTGCGGGTAATGCTTCGAAGATTAAGCCGATCTCGTTGGAAGCCATGTATCAGCGGTATTTGAAGGGTGAGTTGAACGCTAAGGTCAACTGAGGCTTCAACGTTGTGAGAAAAAACCCGCAGTGATGCGGGTTTTTTAATGGGGCGGATTTGTGTGTATAGCCGGTGCTTGGGTTGGCCGCTTCGAGAGTGAGCTGGTTTTAATCGTCCAGTCCACTCTGCAAAGCGCCCTCAAAGTCTTGTCCGCCATAAAACACGCCCAGAATGGAAACCAGCTCGGCTTCAACAGCAAAGGCGATCACGGTCCGTTTACGGTAGTTTGTGATACGCAAACCCGGGCGTATCTCGTGCCTTTGGTTCCCTCGGTGCGGGAACGTCTGTAGTTCTTCACAGTAGGTCACGATGGCGTCGGTATACCGACGGGCCATTTCCGGCGAAGCCGCTGTGGCAATGTAGCGGTAGAGGGCAGCTAATTGCTCAAGGGCTTCCGGTGCAAACTCGACGGTGTAAGCCATTCACGGTTTCACAGTGGAATTTTCGTGCTCTGCCGCCAATCGGGAGCGCACCTGGTCCACGTTCAATGCTCGCGAGGGATCGGTTTTCAACGCGTCATAAGCTGGGGCCACTTGGCCTACGAGCCAGTTTTCCAACGCACGATCACGAGCTAGCAGTGCTCGGAGGCCATCCCGAATGACTTCGCTTTCAGTGGCGTACTCACCGGCAGCCACCTTGGCTTTCACTACGTCAGCCATCTGGTTAGGCAGCGTGATGCTGAACTGTTGAGTGCTACGCATGATGAGCCTCCTGGGTAAGATGGGATTTAATCCTACTCTGCTCAAAAGAATATGCACATGACCTCCTATCGTCCGATGACTTTGCCTGCGGATTAGGTGAGCTTGCTCGCGCTCGCGGTGTGTCAGTGGATCACTGCTTTGCCGATTCGCGAACAGGCTCGCACACAGGGGACCTCTATTGGTCTTCGAGGCCGCGCTGTTCAATGACACCGAACACGTCCGTCACGTCTTGGACGAGGATCCGGGCGACGTTCGTTAGGGTGTTGAAGTCGCCAGCAGCCGAGTCGCGCAAGGTGGCGCAGGCCATGAGCGTCAGGTAGTCGAGCGTGGCATGCAAGCGTTCGCTGGCGCAGGCGTGGAGCTCGGTCAGTGGGACGGTTTTATCGATGAACAGGACGGGCTGGGTGGTGGCGATCGGGGTGAGCGGAGTGAAGCGGCTGAGTAATTGATGCGTCGTCATAAGGTTCGGCCTCTATAAATGAAAATTCATTGCCACCTTTTTGCTGCGAAACAAACGGGTGGCAGTTGCGCGCGGGTTCGCAGACCGAGATAGAGACCAGACCCGGCAGACCCGAAGGCCTCCCGCGCGCAACCGCCATAAAATGAACGCAGGCGAGTTTGCCTGAATTTTCATTTGACGGTGCAAAGTCTCTGTCTGTTGTGGGCTGCGAAACCCCTGTCCACCGACCAAAGCCAGCAGACCCACCGAACTATAGAGCAGATTCCCGAGGCCAAAATCGACCCTGTAGGACGCACCGGCCCCCGTGGCGAGGGAGCTTGCTCCCGCTCGGGGGCGCAGCCCCCGCAAAACCGGTGCATGAGATGGGGCTGGCGGAAAGAAGGGGTCGCTTCGCAGCCCAGCGGGAGCAAGCTCCCTCGCCACATGGTGTAAATTCCTACGAGATTTTAGGACGTGAAAACTCAGGTGTTGTGATCGATATCCAGCACGCTGAACGTCACCTTCCCGCCTTCGCTGGTGTAGCCCGAGTTGTCCTGCACATATACCCCGGCCTTGAAGTACAACGGCTTGTCGCGCCAGGCGCGGCCGACGGTGGTGTACCAACTGTTGCCGGCCGCGGTGATGCCCAGGTCACCGGTACGATCGAGGTGAATCCGGTAGGAGAACGACCGATTGAGCTTCACCCCCGTGGCTACGGTGATAACCCTGCCTTCGCTGTCATCGGGGCGCATGCGGACCTTGGCGACGATGTTCCCGGTGTCGCTGTCGTCCTTGTATTGGTATTCCAGCTTGACCATGGGTTTGCTGCTGTCCTTGGCATGGATCTGACCGATGACGATCTTGCCGCTGCTAGGTACTTGATTGACGGCGAGCGTTGCCCTCAGGAAGTTGTCGGCGTCTGGGTAGACCCAATTGCGCAACCTTCCGTCTTTATAGGTTTCGCGCAGTTCACTGCGCGGGTAGATCGCATTTTCAGTCTTGGAGCCCGTCACCGGCGACCAGAAATACACCGTGCTGCCTTGGGAATTGAAATACTTATCCTTGAACCCGTCCACCAGGCGCGGCGTTTCGATGGTTTTCGGCGGGCTGCCTTCGGGAATGCTCAGGTTCCAGGTTGCAAGATCGACCATGTTCGGATCCTTTCTGAGAAAAAGAAATGATTTACGCCACAGCCGGAGGCTCTAAGACGCGCTTTTGCTGAGGCCAGACGCAGGCGCGGACGAAAAATTGGCACGTTCGTCCGGCGAAGGGTTGGCGTCAGCAGACCGTCAGAGTGGCGTTTTGCGGTTTTGTGCCCGGGAGAAGGGACCGCTGGTCGAGAAATTGGATTTTCGAGGGAACGATTACACGATGGCCTTTTGACGCTTGTTGCGTGAAGACATCATGGGCCTGTTGAAACCGGGGGATGAAGGCGGGAACCCATCGCAGCGTCCCTGCTGCAATGGCGGCGGAGCGGGTCGGCGATCAAAGCGTGGTGTGCTTGATTTCCAACTTGCTGAACGTCACTTTCCCGCCTTCAGTGACATAACCGGTGTTGTCTTGCACGTACGCGCCTGCCTTGAAGTAGAGCGGTTTTACTTTCCAGCTTGGGTCAACGGTGGTGCGCCAGTTGTAACCCGCCGCGGAAATGCCCAACGCGCCCTTGGGGCTCAGGTGGATCATGTAGGAAAAGTTGCGGTTAAGCGTCACACCGGTAGCGACGGTGATGACCTGGCCTTCCTTGTCATCCGGGCGCATGCGCACTTTGGCGACGATGTTGCCGGTCGAACTTTTAGTCTTGTATTGGTATTCCAGCTTCACCATCGGGCTGTTGCTGTCCTTTGTGTGAATCTGGCCGATCACGATCTTGCCGGTGCTGGGCACCTGGTTGACCGCCACGGTCGCGCGCAAGGTGTTATCTGCCGCAGGGTAGAGCCAGTTGCGCAATCGTCCGTCGGGAAAGGTTTCCCGCAGCTCGCTGCGCGGGTAACTCGCGTTGGCCGTTTTGGTGCCGGTCACTGGCGCCCAAAAGAATACGGTGCCGGTTTCGGCGTTGAAATATTGGTCCTTGAACCCTTGGGCCAGGCGAGGGGTGTCGATGGTCATCGCCGGGCTGCCTTCGGGGATGCTCAAGTTCCAGGTTGCGAGATCGATCATGTCCAGGTTCCTACGTATCTGATGTAAAAGGTGCACGCCGTGTCGGGAGGCTTTAAACCGCCCTTTGAAGCGTTTCGAAACGCTGGATGGGGCTTTTTGTTGTTGACCGGTCGGCGAATGTTTGACGTCAATTGTTCGTCGAGTAGGTCATTGCAGTTTCTGTGCCTGGAGAGGGTGACCGTTAGTCGGCTATTTCGGGCTTTGTCTGGATGATGGCGCGATGACACCTACTGCTTTTCAAAATCCCGGTCTAGAGTGAGATCACTGTATGTTGTCCGCCTTGTTCCATAAGACGGACATGGCGCCCCGATAAGAGAAGCAGCATGGAATGCGCGCAACCCCCGTTTGGCGAAGACAGCTCCGTCCTTTTGATCGTTGATGACTACCCTGAAAACCTGCTCAGCATGCGAGCGTTGTTGCAGCGTCCGGATTGGCGGGTGATGACCGCCGCCTCTGGTGTCGAGGCGCTCAACATGCTCCTGGAACACGACATCGACCTGGTGCTGCTGGATGTGCAGATGCCGGACATGGACGGCTTCGAAGTGGCGCGCCTGATGCGTGGCAGCCAGCGCACGCGGCTTACGCCCATCATCTTCCTGACGGCCAATGAGCAATCCCAGGACGCGGTCATCAAGGGATACGCCAGTGGCGCGGTGGATTACCTGTTCAAGCCATTCGATCCACAGATCCTCAAGCCCAAGGTGCATGCCTTGCTGGAGCACCAGCGCAACCGGCGCGCGTTGCAGCGTCTGAGCCAGGATCTCGAGGCTGCCCGGGCCTTCAATGCCTCGGTGCTGGACAACGCCGCCGAGGGAATCCTCGTGGTGGATGAGAACGGATGCATCCGGTTCGCCAACCCTTCCACCTGCCGCTTGCTCAACGCCACCGCCGACCGGTTGCAGGGCTCGGCGTTCCTCGATTTCCTGCAAAAACCCCACATTCCCGAATGGCTTGATTCCGACATCCATTCCGCCTATATGCGCGGCGAAACCTGGCGCTTGCACGATGCCGTGTTGCGTACCGCGCCTGGACAGCAGGTGTCGGTGGCCTTGTCCTGCGCGCCATTGCCTGCGGAGCAGAGGGCGATGGTGGTCACGCTTCAGGACATGTCGGTGGTTCGTCATCTGCATCAGCAACTCGAATTCCAGGCTGTCACCGACCCCTTGACCGGCCTGCTCAACCGCAGGGGGTTCTATCAAACGGCGGAAAACCTGCTGATGCGCAGCGAGCGGCTAGAAAGCAACTGGGTGTTGCTGTACCTGGATCTGGATGGATTCAAGCGGGTCAACGATTCCCTGGGCCACGATGCCGGTGACCGGGTGCTGCGCTGGGTCTCGGAGCAATTGAAGACGTGCCTGCGTCCGTTCGACATCCTGGCGCGCCTGGGGGGCGACGAATTCACCGCGCTGCTGGATCTGGAACTGCCTGAGCAGGCGGCGAAGATTGCCGAAAAGCTCATCGAGCGGGTCTCGGTCTGCCAGCAGATCGACGGCATGGACGTGACGCTGGGGGCGAGCATTGGTATCGCGACCTATCCGGACTGCGGCTCCAACCTCGACGGTTTGCTGCGCGCCTCCGACATCGCCATGTACGAAGCCAAGCGTGCCGGCCGCCAGCAATATCGTTTCTACGACCATGAAATGAACGGTCGAGCCCGTTCACGGCTCATGCTTGAAGAGAGCGTGCGTTCGGCTATCGAGAACCGTGATTTCAACATGGTCTATCAGCCGCAGGTCAGCATTCGCGATGGGCGCACTCGCGGCTTCGAAGCGCTGTTGCGCTGGCAGCATCCGAGCGTCGGCGACGTGCCGCCAGGCTTGTTCCTGCCGTTGCTTGAGGAGGTACGGTTGATCAGCCGGCTGGGCAGCTGGATTTATCATCGCAGCGCGGCCCAGCGCAAAGTCTGGGAACGCATGTTCGCGGATGACCTGGTGCTGGGTGTGAGCCTTAGCAGTACGCAGTTCGGCATGCCGAACCTGGTCACCGAATTACGCCAGGTGCTGGAGCGCCATGCCTTGAAGCCCCGGCAACTGGAGGTTGAAGTGACGGAAGATGCGTTGATGCGCAACCCCGACGAAACCCATAAGCAGTTGCGGCTGCTGCGTCACCTGGGCGTGCGGGTGGCATTGGACGATTTCGGTTCGGGCCCTTGCTCGCTGGCGCATCTGCGCGATCTTGAGCTCGATACCCTCAAGCTTGATCGGCATTTGATTGCCCGCTTGCCGGACTCGCCACGGGACGCCGCGTTGGCCGCCTCGGTGATCGATCTGTGCGGTCAACTGGGGTTGCGGGTGATCGCCGAGGGGGTTGAAACCGCGGCGCAATACCAGTGGCTCAGGGATCACGGTTGTGAATATGTACAAGGTTTCCTGGTGGCGCGGCCCTTGATGGCCGAGGATACCGATGCCTTTGCCCGGCCCTTCGACTGGAGCGCGGTGCAGGCCTGAATTCGCTACACTGGCAACCTTTTGTGATTTGTTGCCGGCCGATGACCACGCTCAAGTACCTCCAGGCGTACCCCGCCGCTCTGCAAGCCCAGGTGCAGCAATTGATTGCCCAGGATCGGCTGGGCGACTACCTGCACCAGCGCTATCCCGGCCGCCATCCGATCCAGAGCGACAAGGCGTTGTATGGTTATGCGCTGCAAATCAAGCAGCAATACCTGCGCAACGCACCGGCGATCGACAAGGTGCTGTTCGACAACCGTCTCGACCTGACCCACCGCGCGCTCGGCCTGCACACGGCTGTCTCGCGGGTGCAGGGCGGCAAGCTCAAGGCCAAGAAGGAAATCCGCATTGCCTCGTTGTTCAAGGACGCGGCGCCTGAGTTTCTGAAGATGATCGTGGTCCACGAGCTCGCCCACTTCAAGGAGTCGGACCATAACAAGGCGTTCTATAACCTTTGCGAACACATGCTGCCGGGCTACCACCAGCTGGAATTCGATTTGCGCGTGTACCTGACCTGGCGCGACCTGCAACAAGACAAGGAATGAGTGGATGGACGTCAGCAAGACCAAGAGCAGCTTCTATCGTCGCCTGTATGTGGCTTACCTGATCGACAGCGACCTGGCCAGCAACATTCCCGCGCTCACCGAGGCCACCGGCATGCCACGGCGTACCGCGCAGGATACTGTCGCGGCATTGGCGGACCTGGACATCATCTGTGAGTTCGAACAGCAGCAAGGCGCGCGCAACCATGCCGGGCAGTATCGAATTCGTGATTGGGGGGCGATTGATCGGCGGTGGATCGAGCAGAACCTCGAGCGGATCAAGGCGGTGCTTGGGTATCCCTGAAGTTTTACTGGCCCAATCGTCGCACCGCCGCCGGGAGCTAGCTCGCTCCCATATTTGAATGCAACCTTGGTGGGAGCGAGCCTGCTCGCGAAGCGGACCTCAGGGACGATGCATACCGATATGTGGAATCCCATCTTCCAGGTACTCCACGCCCACCGCCTCAAACCCATATCGCCCATAATAACCTTGCAGATGCGCCTGGGCCGACAATGAAATCGACGTACCTGGCCAGTGTTTTTCCGCCTGCTTGAGGGCGTGTTCCATCAGCGCGTGTCCCAACCCCTGGCCTCGTGCTTCGGGCGCGATAACCACCCGACCAATCACCACATCGCTGTTTTGCGAATGTGGATCGAGCAAGCGCAGGTAGGCGACCAGATGGTTGTCGCGCCAAGCCATCAGGTGGCACGTGTCGCCCTCAAGGTCCAGTCCGTCGACATCCGGATAGGCACAGTTCTGCTCTACGACGAACACCTCGGCGCGCAGTTTGAGGATGGCGTACAGCTGTTCCTTGTTCAGGTCGTTGTGATGTTTGCAGACCCAGTCGATATCCATTTTTTGAATTTCCTTGAGAACCTGATGCCGATATTAGGCGCCCTTGCGTCGGAAGTCTCTTCTGCGATCAGACGAAAAAACTGTGATAAAAGGCCAAAATGCCATCATGGATGTGTCGCGGTCCCGTCTTCTTTGTGTAATCTTTATTCGAGCACTGCGCAGCGGTTTCGATGAGCTAACGTTAGGACCGGATGTCTCAGGACTTCCCTTGAGTTTCGGCTAAAAACAAACCGGGCTTTGAACCCGTCAAGGATGTTTGGCATGCCGCGATTGCATCGAGCTCTTGCTTTGGTCGGATTGCTGTTGCTGAGCCACCACGCCTGCGCGCAGAAGTTGCGCCTGGTCGCGGATGCCTGGCCGCCCTTCACCGATTCGACGTTGATCAATGGCGGCTTGGCCACCGATATCGTCACCACTGCACTGGCACGGGCCGGTTATGCCAGCGACTTCGAGCAGGTGCCCTGGGCCCGGGCGATGCTCGGTATCAGTGAAGGGCGCTACGACGTGTTGATCAACGCCTGGTATGCCGAAGAGCGCACCCATGTGGGCCAGTTTTCGGCCGAATACCTGCTCAATCGCGTGCGCTTCATCAAGCGCAAGGACGCGGCCATCGAATTCGACAATCTGCAACAGCTTTACGCTTTTCCTGTCGCCGTGGTGCGCGGCTACGCCTATGCCAAGGCGTTCGACGAGGACGGGCAGATGCAGAAGGTCCCTGTGCATAACTTCGCGATGGCCGTGCGCATGGTGGCCGCCGACCGGGTGAAGCTGACCCTGGAAGACGAATACGTCGCCCGTTACTACCTGGCTCGAGAATCCCCCAAGGTGCGCAATGCCGTGGAATTCCTGCCCAAGCCCCTGAGCGAGAACAGCCTGCACATCCTGGTCAGCCTGAAGACCCCCGAGCATGAGCGGATCGTGGCCGGTTTCGATCGCGAGATTGCGGCGATGAAGGCCGATGGGAGTTATCAGCGGCTATTGAAGGCGCACGGGATGTGAGACCGCAGCGTGGCTGATCTCCTTCGCGAGCAGGCTCGCGAAGGGGCTGGTTTGGCCACCGCAACACTCAAGCCTCACTGGTGTCCTTGATCAAATGCGCCGCCAAGGTGCGCAACGGCCCCAACTGGCGGCAGATCAATGCCAGTTGCGTCTGCACCAGGCGCTGGCCTTCGTCGATTTCATCGGGCATCTGCTCAAGCTCGCTGGCGAGGGTTTCTTCCTCGTCGCTCTGGATTGCAATCGGCTGCTTGCTCGCCAGGCCTTGGGCGATTTCGTCGATGCTGGTGGCCAGTTTCACCCCCGCGCCGTCGATCAGGTACTCGCGCACGTTCGTGGGCAACTCCGTGCCCCGGTGTGCGCCCAGGCCCGACAGGTAGCTGAGCAGGGTATGGGAGAGCACCAGGAAGCGGAACCCGACATCGGCTTCCTTACGGAAGTGCCCGGGCTCCATCAGCATGTTCGCCAGCGTCGTGGACAGCGCCGCGTCGGCGTTATGGGCGTTGCGTCGGGCCAGGCGATAGGCCAGGTCGTCGCGCTTGCCGGCCGCGTATTGCTGCATGATCTGGCGCAGATAGATGCTGTTGCAGGTCAGCGTATTGGCGAGGACTTTGTTCAGCCGCCGCCCTTGCCAGTCGGGCAGGAACAGGAAAACCGCCAGCCCGGCGATCAGGCTGCCCAGCAGGGTATCGAACAACCGTGGCAGAAGCAGTCCATAGCCGTCCCCGACCTGGTTGAAGCAGAACAGCACCATGATCGTGATGGCGGCGGTGGCCAGGGTATAGCGGGTGGTGCGGTTGGTGAAGAACACCACTCCGGCGACGATGGCGAAGCACGATTGCACCAGCGGGTTGGGAAACAGGTCGAACAGCGCCCAGGCCACCGTCAGGCCGATGGCGGTGCCGATGATACGCTGGCCGAGCTTGCGCCGGGTGGCACCGTAATTGGGTTGGCAGACGAACAATGTGGTGAGGATGATCCAGTAGCCCTGGGAAGGGTGGATCAGATGCACCATGGCGTAGCCGACGCTCAGGGCCAGGGGCAAGCGCAGGGCGTGACGAAACAACAGCGAAGTGGGCGTGAGCTGTGTGCGCAGGCGCAGCCAGACGTCCTTGAGGTTGCGCGGCGAGCGGTCGAGGAGGCTGCTGTCGGAGGCATCGGCCAGGGCGTCGGGGTTGCTCGCATCACTGAGCAGGCGGTCCATCGTGCCCAGGTTCACCGACAGCGCCCGCAGCGAGCGCAGCAAGCCACGCCAGGCCGGGTTGCTCTGGATGCGTAGGTGTTCAAGGGACGCATGCAGGTCATTCAAGGCTTCGGCGAAGCTGTCGTCGTAGACGAACGGTTGGCGTAGCTGGATCGACTCGGCCAATGCCTGGCAGGCCTTGCCTTGCTGGCGCAGCAGACGCTGGCAACGGAACAGCACATCGCTGTGGAAGAAGGCCTCGGCCAGGGCGTTATAGGGGTAGTGGGACGAGCTCGCGCGTTCGTGGATGTCCTGGGCGAGGAAATAGAGTTTCAGGTAGCGGCTGACTTTCGAGCCCGGCCGGCCATTGCCGACGCGGTGCAGGATGATTTCCTTCGCGCTGTTGAGCGCAGCGACCACCCGGCCGTTCTGCTGGGCCAGTTCCAGGCGTCGTGCCTCGACGTCCAATTGTCGGACCGGTTCGAGCAACGACGACTTGAGCTTGAGGTAACGCCCTAGTTCACGGAAAAGTCGCGCCAGGCTCTGCTGCACCGGCTGGTTCGAAAACAGCGCGTGCCACACCACCGAGAGCAGGCCGTACCATGCGGCGCCCGCCACCAGAAGCAAGGGTTCATGCCAGAAATCCGTGACCGCGCCACCGCGTTGGTCCACGCCGATCATGGTATAGACCGACAGGATCAGAGTCGCCGAAGCAATGGCGCCATACCGCTCGCCCAGGGCGCCGAGCATGGTCAGGCCGAATGCCGCCAGGGCCAGGGCAACGATGAACAGGATGGGGTAGGGGAACAGCAATTCCACCGACAGCGCGGCGACGCTGAAGCACACCAGCGTCACCGCGAGCGCGTTGAGGCGGCCTTGCCAGCTGTCGTCGGTTTCGGCCAGGGCGCTGGCGATGATGCCCAAAAACAGGGGAATCAGCAGCGCCATCTCGTCCAGGTACCAGCACAGCCCCATGCTGCCGGTCAGGGCGATGAACACCCGCACGCTATAACTGAACTTGTCCAACGCCCAAAGGCGACGCAGTGACTGGCTAAACGAGGTCGATGACATGAAGTGCAAGGGCCTGACGGGCAATGACGCTAAATTGAGGCAGTAATGACGCCGATGCAATGGCGGCGATCACATCTGGCAGCAAAAAGTGTTCCTGCATGCCAAGGACACACCTTTACCCTGTGGCGAGGGAGCTTGCTCCCTCGCCACAAAAGCAGGCTCCACCTCGGTGAGAATCAGACGTACTGCGCCGCCGCATACCCTGACGCCCATGCCCACTGGAAGTTGAACCCGCCCAGGTGCCCGGTGACGTCCAGCACTTCGCCAATGAAATACAGGCCAGGGCTTTTCAACGATTCCATGGTCTTGGACGAGACTTCCCGCGTATCGACGCCACCCAGGGTGACTTCGGCGGTGCGGTAGCCTTCGGTGCCGGCGGGCACCACGTTCCAGCTCGCCAGTTTTTCGGCGATGTCGGCGAGCTCCGCGTGGGTGTATTGCTTCATGGGTTTGGAGACGAACCAGGTGTCCGCCAGCAGGTTGGCCATTTTCTTGGTGAACAGCTCGCCCAGCAAGGTCTTCAGCTCGCTGTTGGGGCGTTCGGCTTGTTGCTGTTGCAGCCATTGCGGCACGTCATGGTCGGGCAGCAAGTTGATCTGCACCGTGTCCCCTGGCTCCCAGAATGATGAAATCTGCAGGATCGCCGGACCGCTCAGGCCGCGGTGGGTGAACAGGATGTTTTCGCGAAAACTCTGGTCGTTGCAGCTCACCAGGCAATCCACCGAGGTGCCCGACAGTTCGGTACACAGGGCCTTGAGTTGATCGGTAATGGTGAACGGCACCAACCCGGCGCGGGTCGGCAGCAGTTGATGGCCGAACTGCTTCGCGACTTGATAACCGAAACCGGTCGCGCCCAGGGTCGGGATCGATAGCCCGCCGGTGGCGATCACCAGGGACTGGCAGGCGATCGGTCCGAGGGTGGTCTGCAACTGGTAGCCGCCGTCGGTCTTTTCGATCTGCTCGATGGAGGTGTCCAGGTGCAGATTGACGCCGGCCTGATCGCATTCATCCAGCAGCAGGCCAAGGATGTCGCTGGACTTGTTGTCGCAGAACAACTGACCGAGTTTTTTTTCGTGATAGGGCACACCGTGCTTGGCCACCAGGGCGATGAAATCCCACTGGGTGTAGCGGGCCAGGGCCGACTTGCAGAAGTGCGGGTTCTGGGAAAGGAAATTGCCCGGCTCGGTATACATGTTGGTGAAATTGCAGCGTCCACCGCCCGACATGAGGATTTTCTTGCCAGCCTTGTTGGCGTGGTCCAGCAACATCACCTGGCGCCCGCGCGCGGTAGCGGTGAGCGCACACATCAACCCCGCGGCGCCAGCGCCAATGATCACGACTTCGGTAGAGCGCAAAACGGTGTCCTCTAAATGTGTCGCCACAAAACCCAGTGTGGGAGCGAGCTTGCTCGCGATGGCGGACTGTCAGACAACATCAATGTTGAATGTACCGGCCTCATCGCGAGCAAGCTCGCTCCCACAGTTTGATCTCTGTCTATCGGTCAGAGGATCCGCACCCGCAACGACCGACCCTTGATCTTGCCATCGTTCAGGCGTTGCAGCGCCTGTTTGGCGATCCCGCGTTCCACGGCCACATAGGCCTGGAAATCGAAGATTGCGATCTTGCCGACCTGGGCGCCGGGGATGCCGGCCTCGCCGGTCAGGGCGCCTAGGATGTCACCGGGGCGGACTTTGTCCTTGCGCCCGGCGCCGATGCACAGGGTGCTCATGGCCGGCAGCAACGGGCCGCCTCCCTGAGGCTTGAGGTTGTCCAGTTGGTCCCAGTTCAACGGCGATTTCTGCAGTTGCTCGATGGCCTGGGCGCGATGGGCTTCGGAGGGCGCCACGAGGCTGATGGCGATGCCTTTCTCACCGGCGCGACCGGTGCGGCCGACGCGGTGAATATGGATTTCCGAATCCCTTGCCAGTTCGACGTTGATCACCATGTCCAGGGCATCGATGTCCAGGCCGCGGGCCGCGACGTCGGTGGCCACCAGCACCGAGGTGCTGCGGTTGGCGAACATTGCCAGCACCTGGTCGCGGTCGCGCTGTTCCAGGTCGCCGTGCAGGCCGACGGCGGAGATGCCCTTGGCCGTCAGATGATCGACGGTTTCCTGGACCTGCTGCTTGGTGAAGCAGAACGCCACGCAAGACGCCGGACGGAAATGCGCCAGGACCTTGACCACCGCGTCCATGCGCTCCTCGGGAGAAATCTCGTAGAACCGCTGTTCGATCTGCGCGTCGGAGTGCAGCGCTTCGGCCTTCACCTGCTGCGGGTCGCGCATGAATTTGGAAGCAAGTTGCTTGATGCCCACCGGGTAGGTCGCGGAGAACAACAGCGTCTGGCGGCGTTCCGGGGTCTGCTGGATGATGTCTTCGATGGCGTCGTAGAAGCCCATGTCGAGCATGCGGTCGGCTTCGTCGAGAATCAGTGTGTTGAGGCCATCGAGCACCAGCGAACCCTTGCGCAGGTGCTGTTGGATACGCCCTGGCGTGCCGACGATGATGTGGGCGCCGTGTTCGAGGGAGGCGATCTGCGGGCCGAAGGACACGCCGCCGCACAGAGTCAGGACCTTGATGTTATCTTCGGCGCGGGCCAGGCGGCGGATTTCCTTGGCGACCTGGTCGGCCAGCTCGCGGGTCGGGCACATCACCAGGGCCTGGCAGCCGAAATAGCGTGGGTTGATCGGGTTCAGCAGGCCGATGCCGAAGGCCGCGGTCTTGCCACTGCCGGTCTTGGCCTGGGCGATCAGGTCCATGCCCTTGAGGATCACCGGCAAGCTTTGCGCCTGGATCGGCGTCATCTGGGCATAACCGAGTGATTCGAGGTTAGCCAGCATGGCGGCGGACAACGGCAAAGTATTAAAAGCGGTGGCGATGGTGGTCACGGGACGGGCCTGCAAAACAAAATGTCGCGCAGTGTAGCAGCCTCGTGCCACTTTCTTCGAAAGATCTGGACGAGCTGTGGCGCAGTTCTGAAGTGGGCGAATTCCCCGTGGCGAGGGAGCTTGCTCCCGCTGGGGCGCGAAGCGGCCCCAAACCGGCCCCAAACCGGCCAACACGGTGCACCTGAAAGTTCGCATTGCCTGGATTGCGACTGCTGCGCAGCCGAGCGGGAGCAAGCTCCCTCGCCACAAAAGCCCTGAAGCCTTAAAACCGTTCGAGTCCTATCTAGTGCTCGATATGCTCATCCGGCCGCTTGACCCGTCGCCCATCCTGCTTCGACAGCTGGGAAAAGATCGTCGCCGCCAGCATCGCCATGATCCCCACCGTCACAAAAGTCAATTGAAAGGCGCCCAGCACCGTGTCCACACCGTCGTTGCCGACCTGGGCGGTAAAGCCTCCCAGCAGGGCACCTGCACAAGCCACGCCCAGGCTCAGGGACAGTTGCGCCACCACCGACAGCAGGCTGTTGCCACTGCTGGCGCTGGCGTCGTCCAGGTCGATCAGGGTCACGGTGTTCATCGCGGTGAATTGCAGCGAGTTGATCGCTCCCAGCACTGCCAGGTGCGCCAGCAACAGCCAGTACGGTGTTTGCTCGCTGACCAAGCCCATGCTCGCCAGCATCACGCCGAGGGCAAGGGTATTGCCGGTCAGGACGATGCGATAGCCGAAGCGTTCGATCAGCGGGCGGGCCACGGACTTGGCGACCATCGCGGCGGCCGCCAGGGGCAGCATGCTCATCCCCGCCTGGGACGGTGAATAACCCAGGGCGACTTGCAACAGCAACGGCACCAGGAACGGCAGGGCACCGCTGCCCAGGCGCGCGAACAGGTTGCCGAGGATGCCCACCGCGAAGGTCCGGGTCTTGAACAGCGACGGTGGAAACAGCGCGTTCTCGACGTGCCCGGCGCGCACCCAGTAAGCCGCCAGGCAAGCCATGCCGCCAAACAGCAGCAGCATCACCCGCAGGTGCGGCAGGTGCAGTTCACCCAGCCCCTCCATGGCGACGGTGATCAGCACCATCGCCGCGCCGAACAACAGAAAGCCCACGCCATCGAAGCGCGTGCGCTCAGTGCCGCGCAGGTCCGGGATGAATTTCCATACCGCGTAACAACCGACCACGCCCACCGGCAGATTGATGAGGAAAATCCAGTGCCAGGTCATGTACTCCACCATCCAGCCGCCCATGGTCGGGCCGATCAGCGGGCCGAGCAGCCCGGGGATGGTGATGAAGCCCATGATTCGCACCAGCTCCGAGCGCGGGTAAGCCCGCAGTACCACCAGCCGGCCCACCGGCAACATCAGCGCACCGCCCAAGCCTTGGACGACCCGTGCGCCGATCAACATGCTCAACGAGTTAGACAAGGCGCACAGCAGCGAGCCGAAGCTGAACAGCAGGATCGCGCCGAAGAAAATCTTCTTGGTGCCGAAGCGGTCGGCAATCCAGCCCGAGGCCGGGATCAGCAAGGCCACGGTGAGCATGTAGGCAATGATCACGCCTTGCATGCGCAGCGGGTTTTCCGCCAGGTCGCTGGCCATGGCGGGCAGGGCGGTGTTGAGGATGGTGCCATCCAGGGACTGCATGAAGAAGGCAATCGCCACCACCCACGGAAGCCAGCGGGCGGTGACGGCGTCGAGGGGAGCGCGGTTGGGCATGGGACCTCTCGTGTGAAATAAAACAATTACCTGTGGCGAGGGAGCTTGCTCCCGCTGGGGTGCGGAGCACCCCCAAACCGGTGAACACGGTGTGCCTGACAGATAGCGTCGCCTGGATTACGACTGCTTCGCAGCCGAGCGGGAGCAAGCTCCCTCGCCACGGGGCACTGCGTGTTATAGCGTCAACGTGAGCTTCTTGACCAACGCCCCCGGCAGCAACATCGAGGCCGTGGCCCGCTGGCTGTAGGTGCTGGCCGAAAGCAGAAGTTCCCGCTCCCGGGTCAGCGCTTCGAGTTGCGAGCCGAGCAAACTGTAGACGCTGTCGTCGAAGCGCATGGTGCTCACCGGCGCCTGGATCTGACCGTTCTCGACCCAGAACGTGGCGAAGCGGGTCATGCCGGTCAGACGCGCCGCCGGTTGGTCGGAGTAGTTCAGGTACCAGAGATTGCTGATGTACAGCCCGGTGCCGAGTTGTTCGAGGATGTACTTCTGTTCCAATTGCCCGCCCTGCATGTCCAGCGCCGTGGGGTATTCATAGCTGCTGGCGCCGTTGGCGGCGAGGCCGTATTCGGCGGCGCTGCGGGAGTTGACCAGTTGCGCGTTGGCCATGCCCTTGGCGATCAGCCCCAGGTCATCGCGGGGATAACCTTCGTCGGAAAATGCCGGGCTCAATGAGCCGCTGACCTGCTCCGTCAACCACACGTTGGGACTGAAGTGGACTTCGCCGGCGTAGAATTTCTGCAACGGGCTTTGCTTGCTGGCGATCGCCCGGGCCGAGAATCCGCCCCAACTGAGCATGCCCATGATTTCTTCCAGCGCGGCCGGCGCCAGGTAGGCGCGGTATTCGCCCGGCGGCAGCGTACGTAGGGGCAGGCCGAGGAATTGCAGCTGCTGGCGTGCCTGCTCGAAACGTTGGGCGAATCCTTCGCTGCTCCAGGCGTGTCCCGCGTAGCTGGCCTTCACGGCCTGGCCGTTTTCATGGAACAAGCTGAAGTCGAAGTTGAAACTGTTGGCCTGATGCCAGCCGAACGCTCCCGAGGAACTGGCGAAGCCACGACTGATGGGGCCTGCGGCGTAAAAGCCGACCAAGTCCAGGCCCTCGGCGGCACGGCTGATTTCAGCGACGGCTTGCTCGGTGTCCGGCAGGGGATGGTCCTGCACGTTGTTGCTCTGCCAATGGTTGTGGTTGAGCAGCAGGTAGGGATCGGCTGGCAGCAGCGGCAACGTCTCGCGCAACTGTTGCAACCCGTCGGCCAAGCGTCGCAGGTCGGTCTCGGTGTTGCCGGACAAGGTGATCTGCAGGTCGGCATGACGGCCGTCATTGATCAACTTGAAACTGACGTTGGCCTGTTGCACCTGGCCGGCCTGACGGACCTTGCCGTGGTTGAAGCGCACGAAGGCCGACGACTCGGCGGCGTAGCCGAGGGTGAATTGCTCAGGTTCGCGCAACGCGTCGCGCAACCAATCGACCAGTGCTTTGAACGCCCCAGCTTGATTATTGACGGTGCTCATCAGGCATCCCCCCCAAACACGTCCACGTTGCTGAACACACAGGCCGGCGACGCATGGCCAACGCGGATGACCTGGTTCGGTTCGCCCTTGCCGCAATTCGGTGTGCCAAGCACTTGGGAAGTGCTGGCGTCGCCCACGGCCCGCAGGCTCTTCCAGAACTGCGCGGAGATGCCCCGGTAGTTGGGGTTCTTCACTACGCCCTTGAGCTCACCGTTCTCGATCAACTGGCCCCATTCGCAGCCGAACTGGAATTTGTTGCGGGCGTCGTCAATGGACCAGGAGCGGTTGGTGCGCATCAGCACGCCATGCTCGATGCCTTGGATCAACTGCTCCAGGGATTGGTCGCCGGGCTCGATGTTCAGGTTTGCCATGCGGTCGATGGGCGGACGATTCCAACCGCAGGCGCGGCTGTTGGCAACACCGTCGAGGCCGGCGCGGAACTGCGACAGCGCGCCGCCCAATGGGCGCAGCAACAGGCCTTCGCGAATCAGGAACTGCTTGCTGGCGGCGGTGCCGTCGTCGTCATGGCTGTAACTGGCCAACTCCTCGGGAATGTCCGGATCGAAGGTCACGTTCAACAGGCTGGAGCCGTATTGAAGGTGGCCGAAATCACTGGTCTTGACGAAGCTGGTGCCGGCGTAATTGCGCTCGTCGCCAAGGATGCGGTCCAGTTCCAGCGGATGGCCGATGGACTCGTGGATCTGCAACATCATCTGGTCGGGCATCAACAGCAGGTCGCGGGGACCTTGGGGGGTGTTGGGCGCCATGAGCAATTGCAGGGCCTGGTCGGCGATCCTTGGACCGGCGCCGATCAGGCCGCAACGGCTGATCACATCGAAACCGCCTTGCTGGCCGAAATTTTCCCGGCCCAGAGTGCGGGTCTGGCTGTCGTTGCCGTCGAAGGCGGTGACGTCCAGGGCCGGGTAGATGAAGCGTTGGGCCTGGCGCAGTTCAGCGCCGGCGTTGTTGAGGTAGATCTGCTCGACCTGGGTCAGGCCGATGCTGGCCTGCCAGTTCACCAGGCGTTCGTCGGCGGGCACCGCGGCCGATTCGTCGCCGAGCAATTGGTAGCAATCGCTCAGGGGCGGGAAGGCCTGGTCGAAATGCGGCGAGAAGTAGTCGGCGCGGTCGCTGGACACCGGTTGGTCGCGCAGGTCCAGCAGGGCGTGGGGCTTGAGCTGGCGAGCGTATTGCTCGGCCCGCTCCAGCGCCGCTTGCAGGCCGGTCTGGGACAAATCATTGGTGGCGGCATACGCCTCGACACCGTTGACCCGCACGGTGAGCATCGCACCTTCGTCGTGGCTCAGGCTCGGAGGTTCGGCGACGTTCTTGCGCACCGACAAGTGTTGGCCGGACTCGCGTACGTAACGCAGGGAAAAGAACTCAGCGCCCGTGCGCAAGGCAGCAAAACGCTGCTTGAGCTGGGGTTGGAAGTCGAACATGGAACCTCCTTGTCTGGAGTGGCGGTGCTGCGAGGTGCGGCGCATTGGCGCGGGCGGCTCTAGAGTAGGCCTGGGGCGGGGGAGGGATCAAGGCAGATGGGTATTTGCGGTGTCAGGTCGGACGTCATCGCGAGCAAGCTCGCTCCCACAGTGGATCTTTGGTAGTCACAAAATCTGTGTTCACCGCCAATCCCCTGTGGGAGCGAGCTTGCTCCGGGCGGCGATCCGACGAAGGCCGCGCCGCGGTCTGGAGTCTTACTGCGCGGCCGTCGCCACTTCACGCAACGGCTTGCCGCGCACCGGCGCGTCGCCGGCGACGTAGTAGGGTGCGGTGCTGCGCGGCAAAGGCTTGCGGCCGCGGATCTTGTCGGCGATTTTCTCGGCGATCATGATCGTCGGCGCGTTCAGGTTGCCGGTGGTGATGATCGGCATGATCGAGGCGTCGACCACGCGCAACCCTTCCATGCCGTGCACGCGGCCTTCGCCATCCACCACGGCCATATCATCGGTGCCCATCTTGCACGAGCAGGATGGGTGGAACGCGGTTTCGGCGTGCTCACGGATGAACTGGTCCAATTGCTCGTCCGTCTGCACCTCGATGCCCGGGCTGATTTCGCGACCACGGAACGGATCGAGTGCCGGCTGCTGCATGATCTCGCGGGTCAGGCGGATGCCGTCGCGAAATTCCTGCCAGTCCTGCTCGGTGGCCATGTAGTTGAACAGGATGCTCGGGTGCTGGCGCGGGTCCTTGGACTTGGCCTGGATCCGGCCACGGCTTGGCGAACGCATGGAGCCCATGTGCGCCTGGAAACCGTGCTCTTTCACGCCGTTGCTGCCGTTGTAGTTAATCGCCACCGGCAGGAAGTGGTACTGGATGTTCGGCCAATCGAACTCGGGGCGGGTACGAATGAAGCCGCCGGCCTCGAACTGGTTGCTGGCGCCGATACCGGTGCCGTTGAACAGCCACTCGGCACCGATCGCCGGCTGGTTGTACCAGAGCAGCGACGGGTACAGCGAGACCGGTTGAGTGCAGGCGTATTGCAGGTACAGCTCAAGGTGGTCCTGCAGGTTTTCACCAACGCCCGGCAGGTCGTGGACCACCGGGATGTCGAGGTTTTCCAGCAGCTTGGCAGGGCCAACGCCGGAGCGTTGCAGGATCTGCGGCGAGGCGATGGCGCCGGAGCACAGCAGCACTTCCTTGCGCGCCCGGGCCTCGACGCGTTCTTCGGCGGCGCCCACCAGGTAACGCACGCCGACCGCGCGTTTGCCTTCGAAGAGGATCTTGTCGGTCAGGGCGTGGGTGACGATGGTCAGCGTCGAGCGCTTCTTGGCGACGTCCAGGTAACCGCGCGCGGTACTGGCGCGACGGCCATTGGGCGTGACGGTACGGTCCATCGGGCCGAAACCTTCCTGCTGGAAACCGTTGAGGTCCTCGGTACGCGGGTAACCGGCCTGAACGCCGGCTTCGACCATGGCGTGGAACAGCGGATTGTTGCCAGGCTTGGGCGTGGTCACACTGACCGGGCCGTCGCCGCCATGGTAGTCGTTCGGGCCGATATCTCGGGTTTCGGCTTTACGGAAATACGGTAGGCAATCGAGGTAGGTCCAGTCTTCCAGGCCGGGCAGCTTGGCCCAGTTGTCGTAGTCCAGCGCGTTACCGCGGATGTAGCACATGCCGTTGATCAGCGAAGAACCACCCAGGCCCTTGCCGCGACCGCATTCCATGCGACGGCCGTTCATGTGCGGCTCCGGATCGGTCTCGTAGGCCCAGTTGTAGCGGCGACCCTGGAGAGGAAATGCCAGGGCGGCGGGCATCTGGGTACGGAAGTCGAGGCGATAGTCCGGGCCGCCGGCTTCGAGCAGCAAGACGGTAACGCCTTCGTCTTCGGTCAGGCGGGTAGCCAGGGTGTTACCGGCCGAGCCGGCACCGATGATGATGTAATCGAATTCTTGGGACATGAAATGTACCCTCTTTTGGAGTTGGTTCAGGTCGCGGGTATCGAGTGCCACATTTTCTGTGGCGAGGGAGCTTGCTCCCGCTCGGCTGCGCAGCAGTCGCAAACAGGGCGACCGTGTTCTGTCTGGATGAACCTGGGAGCTGGGTCGGGGCCGCTTCGCGGCCCAGCGGGAGCAAGCTCCCTCGCCACAAGGGCCCCGGCCTCAGGCTCGGTCTCAGATCAGAACACCGACGTGTAATCGCCCATTTCGACCTGCACCGACTTGATGCGCGTGTAGTTGGTCAGCGAGCTGATCCCATTCTCCCGGCCCACGCCCGATTGCTTGTAGCCACCGACCGGCATTTCCGCCGCCGATTCGCCCCAGGCGTTGATCCAGCAGATGCCCGCTTCGAGCTGGTGGATCACGCGGTGCGCGCGGTTCAGGTCGCGGGTCACGACACCGGCGGCCAGGCCGAAGTCGGTATCGTTGGCGCGGCGGATCACTTCTTCTTCGGTTTCGTAGGTGAGGATGCTCATCACCGGGCCGAAGATTTCTTCACGCACGATGGTCATGTCATCGGTGCAATCGGTGAACACGGTCGGGGCCACGAACGCGCCCTTGGCCAGTTCGCCTTCTGTCAGGCGACCGCCGCCGCACAGCAGGCGCGCGCCTTCGGCCTTGCCTTTATCGATGTAGCCCAGCACGTTTTCCATGTGGGCGAAGCTCACCAGCGGGCCGAAGTTGGTGTTCTCGTCTTCCGGGTTGCCGATGCGGATGCGCGCCACGCGCTCGGCGATCTTGGCTTCGAAGGCAGCCTTCAGGTGGCTCGGCACGAACACCCGGGTGCCGTTGGTGCAGACTTGGCCGGAGCTGTAGAAGTTGGCCATCATCGCGGTGTCGGCGGCGCGGTCCAGGTCGGCGTCGTCGAAGATGATCAGCGGCGACTTGCCGCCCAGCTCCATGGTCACGTCCTTGAGCGAAGAGCTCGAGGCACTGGCCATGACCTTCTTGCCGGTGTCGGTGCCGCCGGTGAAGGAGATTTTCTCGATGCGCGGGTGCTCGGTCAGCCAGGTGCCGACTTCACGGCCGCTGCCGGTCAGCACGTTGAATACGCCCGCTGGAACGCCGGCTTCGGTGTAGATCTCGGCCAGTTTCAGGGTGGTCAGCGAGGTGACTTCGCTGGGCTTGAAGATCATCGCGTTGCCAGCGGCCAGGGCCGGGGCGGATTTCCACAGGGCGATCTGGATCGGGTAGTTCCATGCGCCGATACCGGCGACGACGCCCAGGGGCTCGCGGCGGGTGTAGACGAACGACGTGGTGCGCAGCGGAACCTGTTCGCCTTCGATAGCGGGCACCAGGCCTGCGTAATATTCCAGCACGTCGGCGCCGGTGACGATGTCGACGTAGCGGGTTTCGGAATAGGCCTTGCCGGTGTCCAGGGTTTCCAGGGCCGCGAGCTCATCGTTGCGTTCGCGCAGGATGTCCACGGCGCGACGCAGGATGCGCGAGCGCTGCATGGCGGTCATCGCCGCCCAGACTTTCTGGCCTTTTTCGGCGCTGACCACGGCACGCTCGACGTCTTCTTTCGTTGCGCGCTGCACCAGGGCGAGTACTTCACCGTTCGCCGGGTTGATGGCTTCGAAAGTGGCGTCGCCGCTGGCATCGCTGTACGCGCCATCGATGTAGAGTTTTTGCAGTTCGAAACGGGCCATAAAGTCCTCGCAAGTGCATAAGTGGTTGGCTGACCACCGAGCGTGTCGTTTACAGCTGACTACGCGCTGCGGTGGGGGTTCAGGAGTCGAGCGGTTCTGTGTGCTCTGGCGCTCCTGCCTTGGCCAGTTGGAAATCCATGTATTCGTACGCGATCCGATGTGCCTGGGCGGTGTCGAACGCGTCTCCCGACAGCGCTCCGCGCAGCCACAAACCGTCAATCAGAGCGGCCAGGCCCCGGGCCGCGCTGCGTGCCTGGTCGACAGGCAACACGCGGCGGAACTGGCAACACAGGTTGGAATACAGACGGTGATCGTTGATCCGCTGCAACCTGTGCAATGACGGGTGATGCATGCTGGTGGCCCAGAAGGCCAGCCAGGTTTTCATTGCCGGGCCGTTGACCTGGCTGGCGTCGAAGTTGCCCTCGATGATCACCTTCAGGTGAGCTCGCGGGCTCGGGTCCGTCAGCGCTTGACGACGCGCGGTGACGTTCTCGCTCAGGACAGTCATCAGGTACTGGGCCGTAGCCGCGATCAGGCCATTCTTGTCCTGAAAGTAGTGACTGATGATGCCGTTCGAAACACCGGCCAAACGGGCGATCAGCGCAATGCTGGCGTCCCCCATCCCGACCTGATCAACAGCCTGCAAAGTGGCTTCGATCAATTGCTGGCGGCGGATGGGTTGCATACCGACCTTGGGCATCTGCAAATCTCCTTAGGCCATCGGGCGGACGAGTAAGGTCCGCCGTCATGAGGGCCAGTCTATTTTGTTTTGATTGAACGTTCAATCAACAAAGAATAAGCTCTGCGACAATTCGTCGCGATTTACCGGTTTTCCTACGGGGTAAATGGCGCAGAAACGAGACATCAAGAGCCCAGAGACCCGCGCAATCGCGGGGCAAGGGCTTTCCGGGTGTCTTTATAACACCCGCCGGTCGGCTGCCAACCCACCGATTGGCCGGGTATCGCGTTGCCTTGTCCTTCTCTCGCACTGCCTGGAGCATCCGTGCAATGAGTTCTGCCTTGCTAATAAAGACCCCGCCGCAGAAGGTGACGGTCAACGGTTGGGTGTTCTACACCTCCACCGCGCTGATTCTGTTGCTGACCGCCATTCTGATCATTGCCCCGCAGGAGGCCGGCCGTCTGCTCGGCATTGCCCAGGCGTGGTTGTCCCGCAGCTTCGGCTGGTACTACATGGTGGTCATCGCTGCCTATCTGGTGTTTGTGGTCGGCCTGGCATTTTCCTCCTATGGCAAGCTCAAGCTGGGCGGCAAGGACGATACGCCGGACTTCAGCTACGGCGCCTGGGCCGGGATGCTGTTTTCGTCGGGCATCGGCATTTCATTGCTGTACTTCGGCGCATCCGAGCCGCTGGACCATTTCTTCAACCCCCCTGAAGGCGTGGCCGGCAGCCAGATGGCCGCGCGCCAGGCCGTGCAATTGACGTTCTTGCACTGGGGCCTGCATGGTTGGGCGATCTATGCCCTGGTGGGCTTGGCCGTGGCGTATTTCGCCTATCGGCACAACCAGCCGCTGGCGCTGCGCTCGGCCCTGTATCCATTGGTGGGCGAGCGCTGGGTCAAGGGCGCGGCCGGCCATGCGGTGGACGGTTTCGGCATGTTCGTGACGCTGCTGGGGCTGGTGACCAACCTGGGGATCGGTTCGCTGCAAGTCGCGTCCGGTTTGGAAAACCTGTTTGGCATCGAGCACAGCAACACCAATTTGCTGATCGTGATCATCGTGATGAGCACCGTGGCGACCATCGCCGCCGTGTCCGGCGTGGAAAACGGCATCCGCCGGTTGTCCAACCTGAACATCGTATTGTTCAGCGGCTTGCTGATTTTCGTGCTGCTGTTCGGTCCGACCCTGCACCTGCTCAACGGTTTCGTGCAGAACATCGGCGACTACCTCAACGGCGTGGTGCTTAAGACATTCGACCTGTACGTCTATGCCGATGACACCGCGAAATCGGGCCGTTGGATGGGCTTGTGGACCCTGTTCTACTGGGCCTGGTGGATCTCCTGGGCGCCTTTTGTCGGCATGTTCATCGCGCGCATTTCCCGTGGCCGCACCGTGCGTGAGTTGGTGGCGGGCGTGTTGCTGATACCCCTGGGCTTCACCCTGGCCTGGTTGTCGATCTTCGGTAACTCGGCCCTGGACCTGGTGATGAACCACGGCGCGGTCGAGCTGGGCAAGACGGCGTTGACGCAGCCGTCGATGTCGATCTATCAGCTGCTCGAATACTATCCGGCGTCGAAGGTCGTGATCGGCGTGTCGATCTTCGTCGGTTTCGTCCTGTTCCTGACCCCGGCTGACTCCGGCGCGGTGATGATGGCGAACCTTTCGTGCCAGGGCGGCAACGTTGACGAAGACGCGCCGCATTGGCTGCGGATCTTCTGGTCGGTGGTGATCACGCTGGTGACCATCGGCCTGTTGTTCGCGGGCAACTTCGAGGCGATGCAAACCATGGTGGTGTTGGCTGGCCTGCCGTTCTCGGTGGTGCTGGTGTGCTTCATGTTCGGGCTGCACAAGGCCATGCGCGAGGATGTGCGGGTTGAGCAGGAACGGGCGGAGTTGGCGGCGCTGGGTCGGGTCTTTAGCTGACCCGTTCGATAGTTGTGAACACTCTTGTGGCGAGGGGATAAATCCCCTCGCCACAACAGCATTCCAATTCTTGTTTCTGCGCACACAAAAACGCCGCGATCATCTCGCGGCGTTTTTGTGTGCATTGGCTTTAGCCCAGGTTCTTGCCGAGCAGGGCGTGATACAGCTCGCTGTCGCCGAGGATGCCGACGACTTGCTGATTATCGTGAAGCACCAGTTTGTTGCCGGTCTGGTAGCGGATCTGCAACGCGTCGCGCATGCCGATGCTGGAGTCGACCAAGGTCGGGAAACGCCCCAAGCCTTCGACGGACTGCCCTGGCGCCCAGTTCTGCAGGTCCAGGGCGGCGCCGTTCTGCCGGGCGCCCTTGATGGTGTTGCCTTCGGCCAGGTCAAGCCAGGAGTCGCCGCCCGGATCCAGGCACACCGAGCCGTTGATGCGCTTGCAGTTGTCCAGGGTGCGCATCAGGCTGCGGCCGCAGAGCACATTGAGCGGATTGGTATGGGCGACGAACGTGCGCACATAGTCGTCCGCCGGGTTCAACACGATCTGTTCCGGCTTGCTGTACTGGATGATGCGGCCGTCTTTCATGATCGCGATACGGCTGCCCAGCTTCAGGGCTTCGTCCAGGTCGTGGCTGACGAACACGATGGTCTTGCTCAGCTTGCGTTGCAGTTCCAGCAGTTCGTCCTGCAGGCCTTGGCGGATCAGCGGGTCGAGGGCCGAGAATGGTTCGTCCATCAACAGGATGTCGGCGTCCATCGCCAGGGCCCGGGCCAGGCCGACCCGTTGCTGCATGCCGCCAGACAGCTCGTCGGGCTTCTTGTTGCGCCACTGGGTCAGGCCCACCAGCTCGAGTTTTTCATCCACCAGCTTCTTGCGTTCCTTCTCCGGCCGGCCCTGCATTTCCAGGCCGAAGCTGATGTTTTCGCGCACCGTCAGCCAAGGCATCAGGGCGAACTTCTGGAACACCATGGCGATGCGCTTGGTGCGCATCATCTTCAGTTCGGCGGGAGTGCAGGAGGCGATATCGATCTGCCGGCCTTCGTGCTCGACGAACAATTTGCCGCGACTCACGGTGTTCAAACCGTTGATGCAACGCAGCAAGCTGGATTTGCCGGAGCCGGAAAGGCCCATCAGCACGCAGATCTCGCCTTTTTCGATGTCGAGGCTGGCTTTTTCCACGCCGACGATCTGCCCGGTCTTCTTCAGGATTTCGTTGCGCGTCATGCCCTTGTCGAGCAATTTGAGGGCTTCGCGTGGATCTTTGGAGAAGATCACGTCGACCTCTTCGAAGCGGATTATGCTCATGCGTCACCCCCTACTTTGGCGTCGGGTTGTTTGCAGATTCGGTCGAGCATGATCGCCAGCAATACGATCGCCAGGCCGGCTTCGAAGCCCAGGGCGATATCAGCGGTGTTCAATGCGTTGACCACGGGTTTGCCCAGGCCGTCGGCACCGACCAGTGCCGCGATGACCACCATCGACAGCGACAACATGATGCATTGGGTGATTCCGGCGGCGATGCTCGGCATGGCGTGAGGCAGTTCGATGCGCGACAGGAGCTGGCGCCGGGAGCAGCCGAAGGCTTTACCGGCGTCCATCAGTTCGTCCGGAACGTCGCGGATGCCCAGGTAGGTCAGGCGGATGGGCGCGGCGATCGCGAATACCACCGTGGAGATCAGGCCCGGGACCACACCCAGACCGAACAGGGTCAGGGTAGGAATGAGGTAGACGAAGGTCGGTACGGTCTGCATCAGATCGAGCACCGGACGCATCATGGTGTAGAACATCGGCTTGTGCGCGGCAACAATGCCCAGCGGCACACCGATAAGCACGCAGACCAAGGTCGCGAAGAGCACCTGGGCGAGGGTTTCCATGGTCTCTTGCCAGTAACCCAGGTTGAGGATCAACAAGAAGGACGCGATAACGAAAACGGTCAGGCCCCATTTGCGCTGGATGAAGTGCGCCAGTAGCGCGATGAGGCCGATAAGCACCAGGGGATTGAACCAGGTCAGCGCAAACGTCACGCCGTGAATCATCGTTTCCAGAAACATTGCGATTGCGTCGAAGGTGTCGGCGCCGTTTTGCGTCAACCATTCGACAAAGCCCGCGATGTACTGGCCCAAGGGTATTTTCTGATCAATAAGCATGGTAGTGAACGTCCGCATGCAAGGAATAAACAGCCCGGGCGAGCGAACTCGCCCGGCATAAGCTTTTTACTGCGCGAGCTTGGCTTTCACGGCCTCCAGGCCAGGTTTACCGTCAACGGTGGTGACGCCGGCGAGCCAGGTATCGAGTACTTGTGGGTTTTTCTTCAACCAGGCCTTGGCGGCGGCTTCAGGCTTCATCTTGTCGTCCAGCACGTTGCCCATCAGCGTGCTTTCCATGTCCAGGGTAAAGACCAGGTTTTTCAGCAACTGGCCAACGTTGCTGCATTCCTGGGCATAGCCCTTGCGGGTGTTGGTGTAGATGGTCGCCTGGCCGAAGTTCGGGCCGAAGTACTCATCGCCACCGGTGAGGTATTTCATCTTGAAGCGGGTGTTCATCGGATGCGGTTCCCAGCCCAGGAACACCACGGCGGTGCTGCGACGCTGGGCCCGATCGACCTGGGAAAGCATGCCGGCTTCGCTTGACTCGACGACCTTGAAGCCGGCGTCCTTGAGGCCGAAGGCGTTCTTGTCGATCATGCTCTGGATCAAGCGGTTGCCGTCGTTGCCCGGTTCGATGCCGTAGATCTTGCCGTCCAGTTCCTTCTTGAACTTGGCGATGTCGGCAAAATCCTTGAGGCCTTTGTTGTACAGTTCTTCGGGGACCGCCAGGGTGTACTTGGCGTTTTCCAGGTTGGCGCGCACGGTTTCCACGGTGCCCGCTTCACGATAGGCCTTGATGTCGTTTTCCATGGTCGGCATCCAGTTGCCGAGGAACACGTCCATGTTCTTGCCATCGGCCAGGGACTTGTAGGTCACCGGCACGGAGATCATCGTGGTCTTGGTCTTGTAGCCGAGGGCGTCGAGCACGACGCTGGTGGTGGCGGTGGTCACGGTGATGTCGGTCCAGCCGACATCGGAGAAGTTGACGGTACTGCATTGGGCGGGTTCTGCAGCGTTGGCCAGCATCGGAAGACTCAGCATGGCGGCCAACAACAACGGCGTGGAACCTTTCATGGGTGGACTCCTGGTGTTTTATCGGCAGTGTCCGGTCGGGACAACCGCGCTTTTTTGCTTTTTTTAAGTTGCGGTTGGCGGCGCGTGGGCACTCTTCGTGGCACGCGGCCTTGCAAACGAGCCGTAACCGATCATGTACCAGTGCAAATCCGACGCCTACAGGGCGCGTCGTATCCAGTACAGGGAGGGTCGCATCCAGTGTTGGTGACGTCGTTTACAGATTTTTTCGGCCCTCGGCTGGCTTCTGATACGTAAAAAACGTCGTAAAACCTGGGCGACAAAGACGCGGCGTTGGTGGGCATGATTGCGTCGGTGTCAGACGTCGAAAGCCCATTCAAAAGCCGGATGATGCGGCCATCCCGGCGTTGAGCGTAGCAGCTGCGCCACCGGACGCTCCCGCGCCCGGATGTGTCCGTTCTGGAGAGTCAAGGCAATGGCCATCAGCGTGTTCGACCTGTTCAAGATTGGTATCGGCCCGTCCAGTTCCCACACCGTGGGGCCCATGCGCGCAGCGGCGCTGTTTGTCGAAGCGTTGCGGGCCAAGTCGCTTTTAAATGACGTGCGGCGGGTCGAGGTGCAATTGTTTGGTTCGCTGTCGGCCACCGGCATCGGTCACGGCAGCGATACCGCCACGATCATGGGCTTGATGGGCGAATGGCCCGACTCGATCGATCCGTCGCAAATCGGTACGCGCATCGAGCTGCTGCGCGAGACCCAGACCCTGCTGCTCGATGGCCGCCTGCCGGTGCCTTTCGTCTGGTCCCGCGATATGCGCCTGCTCGACGAAAACCTGCCGTTCCACCCCAACGCGATGACGCTGGTGGCGGAGGGTGAAAACGGCGAACTGCACCGCGACACCTATTATTCGGTCGGTGGCGGCTTTGTAGTCGACCAGGCCCAGGCGTCCAGCGGCGTGATGGACCTGGACACCACCGAGTTGCCTTACGATTTCTCCAGCGCCGAGGAACTGCTCGGGCTGTGTCGCACGCATAACCTGCGAGTGGCTGAGCTGATGATGGCCAACGAGAAGGTCTGGCGTTCGGAAGAAGAGATTCGCAGCGGCCTGATGAGGCTCTGGCGAGCGATGCAGGACTGCGTAGAGCAGGGCCTCAAGCACGAGGGCATCCTGCCTGGCGGCTTGAATGTGCGCCGGCGCGCGGCCAAGTTGTACCGCAGCCTGCAAGAGCTGAACAAACCGAACGTGATCGGCTCGACCTTGAGCGCCATGGAGTGGGTCAACCTGTTCGCCCTGGCGGTCAACGAAGAAAACGCCGCTGGCGGGCGCATGGTCACGGCGCCGACCAATGGTGCGGCGGGGATCATCCCGGCGGTGCTGCATTACTTCATGAAATTCAGCGAGGCCGTTACTGACGCCAACGTCGTGGATTATTTCCTCGGCGCGGCTGCGGTGGGCATCCTGTGCAAGAAGAACGCCTCGATCTCGGGCGCCGAAGTCGGCTGCCAGGGTGAAGTCGGCTCGGCCTGCGCCATGGCGGCGGCAGGCCTGGCGGAAATCCTCGGAGCCACGCCGGAGCAACTGTGCAACGCGGCGGAAATCGGCCTGGAGCACAACCTCGGCCTGACCTGCGATCCGGTGGGCGGCCTGGTCCAGGTGCCGTGTATCGAGCGCAACGCCATCGCCGCGGTGAAAGCAATCAATGCCGCGCAGATGGCCCTTCGGGGTGATGGTCAGCATTTCATCTCCCTGGACCGTGTGATCCGCACTATGCGCGATACCGGCGCCGACATGCACGACAAATACAAAGAGACTTCACGGGGCGGGCTGGCGGTAAGCGCGGTGGAATGCTGATTCAGCACTGCAAGATAATCCCGTGGCGAGGGAGCAGGCTCCCTCGCCACGGGTGTTGAAAAATCGCTCGTAAAACGCACACCGCAGGAAAAACACGCCACGTTTTGGCGCGTCGCAAACAGATAAGGCGTGACTTGGCGGTCACGCCTTTGTACGCCGCCCTACCGTCCGTCCCCGCGCTTGCGGTGACAACCATCGCGCAAACGGCGCGGCCCAGTGACCACAAGTGCTACCGATCTGCTCACAGCCCGCCCTGGCGTTCGCCCGCAGCCCATGATGGCACTTGGAGCCCGGCCTCGACGGGGCCCTTATATAGACACGCCGGCATGTCGTTTTCAGGAGTTATTGAACGCGCATTCAAATTTAGGCATGGCAATTGCTCTGTCCCGATAAAGCCCCTCTCACGCAAGAGAATGAGGGCAATAACAAGAGCCTCCGCCTGAGGCCATCACCCGCTTTGTGTGAGGAGATACCGCGATGACGACGTCCAACTCCGGGGCCCAACCCCAGAACCGTGCGCCTCAATCCATCGGCTTTCTGCTGCTGGACAATTTCACGCTGATTTCCCTGGCGTCCGCGGTGGAACCGCTACGCATGGCCAACCAGCTGTCGGGGCGCGAGCTGTACCGCTGGACCACCCTGACCGTCGATGGCGGCCAGGTCTGGGCCAGTGACGGTTTGCAGATCACCCCGGACGCCTCCATGCACAAAGCCCCGGCCCTGGACACCGTCATCGTGTGCGGCGGCATCGGCATCCAGCGCACCGTAACCCGCGAACATGTCTCATGGCTGCAAGGCCAGGCCCGTCAATCCCGTCGTCTTGGCGCAGTCTGCACCGGCAGTTGGGCCCTGGCGTGCGCCGGCCTGCTGGACGGTTTCGATTGCAGCGTGCACTGGGAATGCCTGGCCGCGATGCAGGAAGCTTTCCCACGGGTTTCGATGAGCACGCGCCTGTTCACGCTTGACCGCAACCGCTTCACAAGCTCCGGCGGCACCGCGCCGCTGGACATGATGCTGCACTTGATCAGCCGTGATCACGGTCGCGAGTTGTCGGCGGCGATTTCGGAAATGTTTGTCTACGAGCGTATCCGCAACGAGCAGGATCACCAACGTGTGCCGCTCAAGCACATGCTTGGCACCAACCAGCCGAAGTTGCAGGAAATCGTCGCGCTGATGGAGGCCAATCTCGAGGAGCCGATCGACCTGGACGAGTTGGCGGTGTACGTCGCTGTGTCCCGCCGTCAGCTGGAGCGCCTGTTCCAGAAATACCTGCATTGTTCGCCGTCGCGCTATTACCTCAAGCTGCGACTGATTCGTGCGCGGCAATTGCTCAAGCAGACGCCGATGTCGATCATCGAAGTGGCCTCGGTGTGCGGCTTCGTCTCCACGCCGCATTTCTCCAAGTGCTACCGCGAATACTTCGGCATTCCGCCACGGGACGAGCGCGTCGGCTCCAACACCACGCAACAAGTGGCGATGATGCCGCTGCCGCAGGCGTTGGTGCTGTCGCCGCTGTCCGGCCCGCTGTCGGCGCTGAGCCAGGCGCGCAATGAGTCGACGTTTGCGAGTGTGAGGCTCTAAGACTTCAGCGCGTTCATCGCGAGCAGGCTCGCTCCCACAGGTTTTGTGCGTTCACAAATCCTGTGGGAGCGAGCTTGCTCGCGATGGGTTTCATCAGGCGTTATGGTTCTGCTGGTACTGCGCCAACGCCGGCAACAGTTGCTGATCGATTGCCTGGCGCACCGCCGGCAGGATGGTCGCGCTGCTGGTGTACATTTCCTTGACCAGCCTGCGCAGCTCATTGGCGCGAGCCCTGTCCAGGCCGCGTACGGCGCACTCGCACGCCTGCTCGGCAGTCGCGCCACTGGGTATCTGCAACCCCAGGGCCTTCAGATGGCCCAGCAGGTCTTCCTGGTCGATCAAATCGGCGTACATCATGACGCTTTTCCTTGTTCAGGGATTGGGGTCGTGCCTGGATTCTGGTAGCCACCCGAATCGGCGGCAAGGGCAAATCGTCGTTCTGTCATGATTGACTATGAACGCGTCGTTTTCGGCTAACTCGCTGGGTCCGGGACTGGGCACACTGGCCCCAAGCTGCATCACGATGGTTTGGTCACCCTCGCGCCACAGCTCCTCCAGTAACGCTCCTGCCCCGATCCTGTCACGGCTTGATCGGGGATTTTTTTGCCTGTGTGAATCCGCAAATAATCGGTTGTCTGGCAGGCCGCTATCGCGAGCAAGCTCGCTCCCACAGGGAAATGCTTTCACCTGTGGCAGCGAGCTTGCTCGCGATGAACGATGACGCGGTCTAGCGTTGCAACACCAGAATGCGCGACAGCAATTCATCCCGATCCACATAACACCCTTGGAAATGCCGCGCCCCGGTAGCAGGGTCGAAGGCGTTGCGCGCGTGGAGCGTGCGGCGGTTGTCGAAGCACCAGAGCTGCCCGGGTTCGAGTCGTTGCACCAGGCGAAAGCGTGGCTCGCGGGTCAGCGCGATGAAGCGGCGGTAGGCGCGGTAAAGCCTGGGCATCTGCTCCACCGAGGTGTCAAAGGGGCCGCGCAGAAAGTTCGCCATGCGGATCTCCGAGACTTGCCCAAGGGCGTCCAACGCAATGATCGGCGCCAGGCAGCGGTAGTCGCTGTGGCGGTCCTTGTTGCGAAATTCCACCGGGATCTGGCACAGCGCCTCGAAGGCATCGGGATCTTCCTGGCGCAGCGCCTGGGCAATGGCGAAACCGTCGACGAAGATACTCTCGCCACCCACGGCCTCGTTCACCAGACAATGCAGGAACTGCAACCCCGGCTGCAATTCCCGCGTCGGCAAGTCGCTGTGCAACGGCAGGTTAAAAGCGGTGTAGGCGTTGCTGTCGGCGTCGGCCTTGGATTGCACGTTGAAGAGCACGCCGAAATTGCTCTCGCGAACGAAGGAAATGCGTTGGGCAATCTGTTTCAGCGAGCCGGGCTCGGTGGGCACGCCCCGCACTTGGGTCAGGCCGATGTCGCGTACCGCCAGCAGCCATTGCAGCAGCGCGTCGGCATCCTCCATCAGCGCCTGGTATTCGAACATTGGCAGCTGCAAGTCGCACTGCCATAGCTGGCGTTGCGGCCTGCCGTCGAGTCGTTCGGCCCTGGAGACTTCGTCATAGGCGTGAGCGCGCAGCCAGCCCGGGTCGAATTGGCTTTGGTGGCCGTCCCGCCAGGCCACGCGCAGGCGGCCTTCACCATCAACGCGGATTTCATCCGGCGCCAAATCTTCGGGCACATCGACAATCTCCAGGACCTGCTCACGGGTCACGCTGTAGACGCATTCCTGGCAAGGGCAGTTGTCCCGCAGCCACTGGTGATGAAAAGGACTGATCCGACCGTCGGCCCACGTGACGTGAACCCGGTCGGCCAAGGGGATTGCGGCAGTCAAGGCGTGGACCAGAGGGTAGCTGCGGAAGTCGGCAATTGCGGCGGCGGTGTGCATGTCGGTCTCCTATAGGAGGTTTATCGGGCGGGTGGCAGGGCGATGACACGCCCGATGCAGGATGGCGCCGGCAGGTCGGACTGGCTGTCGAGCAGGGCTTTGAGTTGGCTCAGGGTCTGTTCGCTAAACGGCGCCGAACGTGGCCCCGCCAGATCGACGTGCAGTAGCATCTGCTCATTGCCGGCCAGCTCTTTGTCGCCGCCCGCCAAGTGCAGGCTGTGGTAGAGGTGCAGGCGTTTGGCATCGTGGCCGAGGATGTGCGTATGCACCTCGACATCGGCGCCGAGCTTCACTTCGTGCAGGTAGTTCAGGTGCAGCTCGAGGGTGAACAGCGAATGGCCGCTGGCTTCGCGGCTCTGGCTGTCCAGGCCGAGCCGGTCCATCAACGCATCGGTGGCGTAGCTGAAGATCAGCAAGTAGAAGGCGTCGCGCAGGTGGCCGTTGTAGTCGACCCATTCTGGGAGGATGCGGGTTTGGTAGGTAGTGAGGGTGGGCATGTTGGACTCCAATGCAATCGTGGCGAGGGAGCTTGCTCCCGCTGGGCTGTGAAGCAGCCCCAAACCGGTTGTACGCGGTGTATCAGCCAAATGGCATTCGCTGGTTTTGCGACCGCTGCGCGGCCGAGCGGGAGCAAGCTCCCTCGCCACAGGAATGGTGTTATTCGCTAAAAATCATTCCGTGCTTTTGCTTGGTGGCCTTCACCGCCTCCAGCACCGCCAACAGGCAATCATCACGATAGCGTTCCAAAGCTGAAATGCTGTGCTGCCCCAACTGTTCGCTCGTCCCGTCCACCACATCGTCGATCAGTTTCTCGGTCAGTTCCGGTGCCGGCAGGTAGGTCCAGGGCAGTTGCAACGCCGGGCCGAACTGAGCCATGAAGTGACGCATCCCAGCGTCGCCGCCGGCCAGGGTGTAGGTCAGGAATGTGCCCATGAATGACCAGCGCAGGCCGGCGCCAAAACGGATGGCATCGTCGATTTCGCCGGTGGTCGCCACGCCGTCATTGACCAAGTGCAGCGCCTCGCGCCAGAGCGCTTCAAGCAAGCGGTCGGCAATGAAACCGGGCACTTCCTTGCGCACGTGCAGCGGCCGCATGCCGAGGGATTCGTAGACTTGCATCGCCGCTTGCACGGCCTCGGGTGCGGTGTTTTTGCCGCCGACCACTTCCACCAGGGGCAGCAGGTAGACCGGATTGAACGGGTGACCGACCACGCACCGTTCCGGATGGGTCGAGCTTTCATAGAATTCGCTCGGCAGCAGCCCGGAGGTGCTCGACCCGATCAACGCGTTCGGCTTGGCGGCGGCGCTGATCTGGCTGTGCAGCTGCAATTTGAGCTCCAGGCGCTCGGGGGCACTTTCCTGGATGAAGTCGGCGTCGCGCACGCATTCCTCGATGGTCGCGACAAAACGCAGCCGATCCTGCGAAGCGCCAGGGGCCAGGCCTTGTTTCTCCAGGGCGCCCCAAGCATTGGCGACGCGCTTGCGCAACGCGGCTTCGGCGCCGGGCGCCGGGTCCCAGGCGACCACGTCGAGGCCATGGGCCAGGGCGCGGCTGACCCAGCCGCTGCCGATGACGCCACTGCCCAGGGCGGCGAAGGTCTTGATGTCGGTGATAAAGCTCATGGTGGTTTCCTGAATAGTGCGGTGATCCAAATGTGGGAGCGAGCCTGCTCGCGATGACGGAGTGTCAGTCGACGAATGTGTAGGCTCTTCCACCGCTATCGCGAGCAGGCTCGCTCCCACAAGGGGAAGATGTGGACTCGGGTTTAGCCGCGCTGGACCAGGCCCATTTTCTTGCGACCTTCGGCAGGCGTAAGCACCCGTGCGCCGAGGCGGCTGAGGATTTCGCCGGCTCGCTCCACCAGTTGGCCGTTGGTGGCGAGCACGCCTTTGTCCAGCCAGAGGTTGTCTTCCAGCCCGACCCGTACGTTGCCACCCAGCAGCACGGCTTGGGCCGCCATTGGCATTTGCATGCGGCCGATGCCGAAGCCGGCCCACACCGCGTCGGCGGGCAGGTTGTCGACCATGGCTTTCATTGTGGTGGTGTCGGCCGGCGCGCCCCATGGGATGCCCAGGCAGAGTTGGAACAGCGGATTGTCCAGCAGGCCTTCCTTGATCAGTTGCTTGGCGAACCACAGGTGGCCGGTGTCGAAGATCTCCAGCTCTGCCTTCACGCCGAGCTCGGTGATGCGCTTGGCGCCGGCCCGCAGTTGCGCCGGAGTGGAGACGTAAATGGTGTCGCCGTCGCCGAAGTTCAGGGTGCCGCAATCCAGGGTGCAGATTTCCGGCAGCAGCTCTTCAACGTGGGCCAGGCGGGTCAGTGGACCCACCAGGTCAGTGTTGGGGCCGAACTCCATCGGACGTTCGCCGGCACCGATCTCCAGGTCGCCGCCCATGCCAGCGGTGAGGTTGACGATGATGTCGACGTCCGCCTCACGGATGCGCTCCATCACTTCGCGATACAGCGCCACATCACGGCTGAACTTGCCGGTTTGCGGATCGCGAACGTGGCAATGGACCACCGTGGCGCCGGCCTTGGCGGCCTCGACGGCAGCGGCGGCGATCTGTTTCGGAGTGACCGGCACGTGAGGGCTCTTGGCGGTCGTGTCGCCAGCACCGGTGAGTGCGCAGGTGATGATGACGTCGTGGTTCATGGTGCGGATTCCTTCAGGCGTGGTGAGTCACTGCGCAGCCCTTGAAGACCGCGCAGAGGGATAACGTTCAGTCAGTTACTGGTGAGTTTCAGGTTGTCGGCGGCGGGCTTGCCATCGAAGGTGGTCACGCCTTCGAGCCAGCGCTGTTTGTCCTGTGGATGGTCCTTGAGCCATTGCCGGGCCGATTCGAGCGGATCCTTGTGATCGAGCAGCGGCTGCATCATCCGGCTCTCGTCTTCGGCGGTGAAGGTCAGGTTGCTCAGCAGACGGCTGACGTTCGGGCATTGCTCGGCGTAGTTCGGCGCGGTGACGGTCCACACGGTGGCCATGCCTTCGTTCGGACCGAGGGCGTCTTCACTGCCGGTGAGGTAGGTCATTTGCACGTTGACGTTCATCGGGTGCGGCGCCCAGCCGAAGAACACCACGGCTTCCTTGCGTCGCACGGCGCGGTCCACGGCGGCGAGCATGCCGGCCTCGCTGGACTCGACCAGTTGGAATTTGCCCAGGCCGAACTGATTCTTGGCAATCATCGCCTTGATCTGGGTGTTGGCGCCGGAGCCGGGCTCGATGCCGTAGATCTTGCCGCCCAGCTCCTTCTCGAATTTGGCGATGTCAGCGAACGTCTTCAGACCCTTGTCGGCCAGGTAAGTCGGCACGGCCAGGGTGGCGCGGGCGTCCTTCAGGCTGGGCTGCTCAAGCACCTTGACCTGCTTGGCTTCGACGAACGGGGTGATGGTCTGGGTCATCAGCGGGTTCCAGTAGCCCAGGAACATGTCCAGGCGCTGATCGCGGATGCCGGCGAAAATGATCTGCTGGGAGGCGCTGGTCTGCTTGGTCTTGTAGCCGAGGCCGTCGAGCATCACTTGGGTCAGGGCGCTGGTGGCAATGACGTCCGTCCAGTTGACCACGCCCAGGCGCACATTCTGGCAAGCGGCGGGTTCGGCTGCGAGGGCGGCCTGGTTCAGTAAAGAAGTGGTGCTGAGTGCAATAACGCAGCAGCTGATCAGTCGTTTCATTGTCGGGTTCCTCGGCAGCTTATTGTTATGGGGCCCGGTGTCTGTGCGCCGGTGATGCCACGTTACGCAGGCCCGGGCGGGGCAAAACGCACAGCGGCGACGTGCTCTTGCACTACAGCGACTCTTGAACGGTTGTTGCAACTGGCGTATCAAGGTCCGCACGCTGCCCGCCAACCGAGAGCGTTTCATGTCCCAGGATTTCTATTTCTTGTTGATGCCGGGTTTCTCGGCCATCGGTTTCATTTCGGCCATCGAGCCGTTACGGGTCGCCAATCGGTTTCGTGGCGAGCTTTACCGCTGGCATGTCCTGAGTGCCGATGGCGGAGCGGTGCTGGCGAGCAATGGCATGTCGGTCAACGCCGATGCTGCGCTGGAGCCGCTGAAGAAGGGCGCGACGCTCTGGATCGTGGCGGGCTTCGAGCCGTTGAAGTTCGTCAGCCCGGTGCTTGAGAGGTGGTTGCACCGGCTGGATAACGACGGTGTCATCCTCGGCGGAATCGACACCGGCAGCGTGGTGCTCGCGGAAGCGGGATTGCTGGATGGCCATCGCGTCACCCTGCACTGGGAGGCGATCGAGGCGTTCAAGGAGTCCTATCCCCAGCTCGCCGTGACCCAGGAGCTCTTCGAAATCGACCGCCGCCGCATCACCTGCGCCGGCGGCACTGCCTCGATTGACCTCATGCTCGACCTGATCGGGCAGGCCCACGGCCCGGAACTCGCAATCCAGGTCAGCGAGCAGTTCGTGCTCGGTCGCATTCGTCCACGCAAAGATCACCAGCGCATGGAAATCGCCACCCGCTACGGCATTCGCAACAAGAAGCTGGTGCATGTGATTGGAGAAATGGAGGCCAACAGCGAACCGCCACTGAGCACCCTGGCGCTGGCCGAATCGATCAACGTCACGCGCCGCCAGCTTGAACGCCTGTTCCGCCTGCACCTGAACGACACGCCGAGTAATTTCTACCTGCGCCTGCGCTTGGAAAAGGCCCGGCAACTGCTGCGCCAGACCGACATGAGTGTGCTGGAAGTCAGCATTGCCTGTGGATTCGAATCGCCGTCGTATTTCACCCGCAGCTACAGGGCACGGTTTGCACGTTGCCCTAGGGAGGATCGGCGGCGGCAGGGGGATGAGCGGGAGGTGGTTTGACAGGCTGGCCCGGCCGCCCCCAAAACCAGACACCGCGGTGCAACAGGTAACCCCTGCAAACCGGTTCACCACTGCTGCGCAGCCGAGCGGGAGCAAGCTCCCTCGCCACGGGTACTGTGTTTGGAAAGGGCTACTTCTTCATCAACGCCGAACACGCCGCCTTGTATGCCTCATGCTGATACTTGTTCAGCGTCGTCGGCAGGGCGAAGTCATGTTTTTTGCTCTGTGCGTTGATGGTCTGTGGCGACAGCAGTGTCACTTCGCAGCCTTCGAGCAATTGGAAAACGCCTTCGATCTTGAAGGTGGTCGGGCCGCCCGCGAACTCACCTTTCTTGCTGCGCTTCTTGATGGCGATGCGGTCGATGCCATTGTCCGCCACGAAAGCCCGCACTTGCGCGGCGAAGGCTTTGACGCTGGCGGCTTCGTCGTCATCGTCCAGGGCGATTTTCTTGGTGTTCAGCGCGACGTGGCTCAACGCCTGCTGGTCCAGCAAGGCAACGGCGATGATCGCTTCGCTGCCTTTGATTTCGATGCCGCAGATGATCATGCTTGGCCTTGGATTCCGGAGGTCTGGAACGCGAGTGTATCCGCCTTGCTCAATTCATGCTCGCCCGCAGGTCCAGCATGATCTTGTCGAAATAGTCGACCCGGATCACCCCAAAGCGCGGGTACTCGAAATCCAGGATCACATACAACACGCAGACCATCACCGCCGCATAGCCCAGGCTGTGCAGCCAGTTGCGCTGCCGGGTGCCGGCCATGCCGTAGCCGATCAGCATGGCGCTGATCAGGGTCATGGTCACGAGCATCAGGTAAATGGTCAGGGGGGGGTGGGTTTCGTGAGCCACGGCGCGCGTCGTGGTGATGTCGATCATTTCGTTTTGCGCCTGCAGCACAGGCGTTCCCAAGGTTGGGGTGGGCATCTGTTGCAGGGCGGCGACGGTACGTTTCCAGATGGTTTGCTGCAGATCATTGGCTCGGTCATGGGCCGCTTCGTCGACTTCGTCTTCGCGCAAGTCGCGGTAATACTCGATACGGGCATCGACATACTCTCGGAATGCCTGGCGGATGTCCGGTTGTTCGCTGGCGGGCAGAAGATCCAGGCGCAACCAGGCGGTGCCCATGGCATTGGTTTCGGCAACGATCAACGCGCGGCGCTGGTCCAGGCGCGAGGCCGCCCCGGAAAAGGTGAAGGCAATCAGCAGTGCCAGCAGGCCAAACACCGCGCCTTCGATGGCCCCGATGCCCTGGCGAGCGCCGTCCGGGTCCTGGGCCAGGTGACGGTTGCCGACTTGGCGACCGGCCTCGATGCCCAGCACGATGGCGATAAAGATGGCTAACCCGTAGAAGGGCAAGGCTGTAAGAGAGTGCATACGAAAATCCTCTGATCGTCGTGTGTGACTCGTCTGTACAGCCCGGCTCGGACGGGTATGCAGCCAGTGTAGACGGCGTTGCGCAGTTCTTCCTATAACCGCTGTTCGTTCACTCCTGCCCAATCGATTCCAAGAACTCCGACCGGTCATCGCTCACCTGGGCCATGCAGTCGTTTTCGGCGATTTTGTAGGCGTCGCTGCCGGGCTTGGCCGGGAAGGCGGCGATGGCGCAGTCGGCTTCGCGCTGTTTTTGCCAGAGTTGTTGAGCGGCCTTGATCTTGGCGGTGATGTCGTTGAGCTGGGCCTTGTCGCTGGCGTAGCGGGTTTGCAGGCGTTCGTTGAGGCTCTGCAGGTTGTCGCTGAGCAACTGCTCGGCGGCGGCTTTGCCATAGGCGGAACAGGCCAGGGTCTGGACGTCGTTTTCAACTTCGTCGCAGGGGTTGGGCTCGGTGTCTTCGGTCGCGTGGGCGACGGTGCTGATCAGTGCCAGGGCAAGGAAGATCGATTTCATCGGGTTGTCGCTCAAATCCAGTGAAAGCCAGTGGTGCCGCGGATTCTGGCCCAAGCGCCGGGTAAATAACAGATGGACAGAGGGGGGCCGCCGCAGCCCATTGTCGTGGATTGACGCTTTCGGCAATTCCCCTGTCGTTTTTGCACCCGGTCGCCACGGCCCTCCGGCATATGCTGGCCCCAAAGCGCCGGCACACGATTCGGCGCATGAATCGCCAACAAGGGGACTGCCTGATGAGCCCAGCCGAATTGCACGCCGACAGCATCGTTATCGACGGGCTGATCATTGCCAAGTGGAACCGCGACCTGTTCGAAGACATGCGCAAGGGCGGCCTGACCGCAGCCAACTGCACGGTGTCGGTGTGGGAAGGTTTCCAGGCCACCATCAACAACATCGTTGCCAGCCAGAAACTGATCCGCGAGAACAGCGACCTGGTGATCCCGGTGAAAACCACCGCCGACATCCGCCGCGCCAAGGAACAGGGCAAGACCGGCATTATCTTTGGCTTCCAGAACGCCCATGCCTTCGAAGACCAGCTCGGCTACGTCGAGATCTTCAAGCAGCTCGGCGTCGGTGTGGTGCAGATGTGCTACAACACCCAGAACCTGGTGGGCACCGGTTGCTACGAGCGCGACGGCGGCCTGTCGGGCTTCGGTCGCGAAATCGTCGCCGAGATGAACCGCGTCGGCGTCATGTGCGACCTGTCCCACGTTGGCTCCAAGACCTCCGAGGAAGTCATCCTCGAATCGAAGAAGCCGGTCTGCTACTCCCACTGCCTGCCGTCCGGCCTCAAAGAACACCCGCGCAACAAATCCGATGAAGAGCTGAAATTCATTGCCGACCACGGTGGTTTCGTCGGCGTGACCATGTTCGCGCCGTTCCTGGCCAAGGGCATCGATTCGACCATCGACGACTACGCCGAAGCCATTGAATACACCATGAACATCGTCGGCGAGGACGCCATCGGCATCGGCACCGACTTCACCCAGGGTCACGGCCAGGACTTCTTCGAAATGCTGACCCACGACAAGGGCTACGCCCGTCGTCTGACCAGCTTCGGCAAGATCATCAACCCCCTGGGCATCCGCACCGTGGGCGAGTTTCCGAACCTCACCGAAACGCTGCTCAAGCGCGGTCACCCGGAGCGGGTGGTGCGCAAGATCATGGGCGAGAACTGGGTCAACATTTTGAAAGATGTCTGGGGCGAATAAACGCCGTCGCGTCACTGAATCCTTTACCTGCGGCCACTCGCGCCGCAGGCACATCACGAATTTCCGGAGTCAAGTTTTCATGGCCAAGATCGCCCCGCAACTGCCTATCGAAGTCGACAGCGAAACCGGTGTCTGGACCTCCGACGCCCTGCCGATGCTGTACGTGCCGCGCCACTTTTTCGTCAACAACCACATGGGCATCGAGGAAGTGCTGGGCGCCGACGCCTACGCCGAGATTCTCTACAAGGCTGGCTACAAATCCGCCTGGCACTGGTGTGAAAAAGAAGCCGAATGCCACGGCCTGGAAGGCGTCGCGGTGTTCGAGCACTACATGAAGCGCCTGTCGCAGCGTGGCTGGGGCCTGTTCAAGATCCAGGACATTGACCTGGACAAAGGCACCGCCAGCGTCAAGCTCGAACACTCGGCGTTCGTCTATGTGTACGGCAAGGTCGGGCGCAAGGTCGACTACATGTTCACCGGCTGGTTCGCCGGGGCCATGGACCAGATCCTCGCCGCGCGCGGCAGCCAGATCCGCACCGTGGCCGAGCAGGTCTACGGCGGTTCCGAAGAAGGCCACGACGACGGCCTGTTCATCGTCAAGCCGTTGTAAGTCGAGGATCGCGCCATGGCTTTTGAAGCAATGTTCCAGCCGATCCAGATCGGCAAGCTGACCATCCGCAACCGCGTGCTCAGCACCGCGCACGCGGAGGTCTACGCCACCGACGGCGGCATGACCACCGACCGGTACGTGAAGTATTACGAAGAGAAGGCCAAGGGCGGCATCGGCCTGGCGATTTGCGGTGGCTCGTCGGTAGTTGCCATCGACAGCCCGCAGGAATGGTGGAGCTCGGTGAACCTGTCCACCGACCGTATCATCCCGCACTTCCAGAACCTGGCCGACGCCATGCACAAGCATGGCGCCAAGATCATGATCCAGATTACCCACATGGGCCGTCGCTCGCGTTGGGACGGCTTCAACTGGCCGACCCTGATGTCGCCGTCCGGCGTGCGTGAGCCGGTGCACCGTGCCACCTGCAAGACCATCGAGCCGGAAGAAATCTGGCGGGTGATCGGCAACTACGCCCAGGCCGCGCGGCGTGCCAAGGCCGGGGGCCTGGACGGCGTCGAGCTGTCGGCCGTGCACCAGCACATGATCGACCAGTTCTGGAGCCCGCGGGTCAACAAGCGTACCGACGAATGGGGCGGCAGCTTCGAAGGCCGCATGAAGTTCGGCCTGGAAGTGTTGAAGGCCGTGCGCGCCGAAGTGGGCGAGGATTTCTGCGTGGGCATGCGCCTGTGCGGTGACGAGTTCCACCCGGACGGCTTATCCCACGAGGACATGAAGCAGATCGCCAAGTACTACGACGACACCGGCATGCTCGATTTCATCGGCGTGGTGGGTTCGGGTTGCGACACCCACAACACCCTGGCGAACGTCATTCCGAACATGAGTTATCCACCGGAGCCGTTCCTGCACCTGGCCGCCGGTATCAAGGAAGTGGTCAAGGTCCCGGTGCTGCACGCGCAGAACATCAAGGACCCGAACCAGGCCACGCGGATCCTGGAGGGCGGCTACGTCGACATGGTCGGCATGACCCGCGCCCACATTGCCGACCCACACCTGATCGCCAAGATCAAAATGGGCCAGGTCGACCAGATCAAGCAGTGCGTCGGCGCCAACTATTGCATCGACCGCCAGTACCAGGGCCTGGACGTGCTGTGCATCCAGAACGCCGCGACGTCCCGTGAATACATGGGCGTGCCGCACATCATCGAGAAGTCCACCGGGCCCAAGCGCAAAGTCGTGGTGGTCGGTGCCGGCCCGGCCGGGATGGAAGCGGCGCGCGTGGCCGCCGAACGTGGGCACGACGTGACCCTGTTCGAGAAGAAGGAACTCATCGGCGGACAGATCACCACCGCCTCGAAAGCGCCGCAACGGGACCAGATCGCCGGTATCACCCGCTGGTTCCAACTGGAACTTGCGCGGTTGAAAGTCGACCTGCGCCTGGGCGTGGCGGCGGACGCGCCGACCATCATGGACCTGCGTCCGGACGTGGTGGTGCTCGCCGTCGGCGGTCATCCGAACGTGGAGCAGAACGAACACTGGGGCGCCGCCGAAGGGCTGGTGGTCAGCAGCTGGGACGTGCTCGACGGCAAGGTCGCGCCGGGCAAGAACGTGCTGGTCTACGACACCATTTGCGAATTCACCGGCATGTCGGTGGCCGACTTCCTCGCCGACAAGGGCAGCCAGGTCGAGATCGTCACCGACGACATCAAGCCGGGCGTGGCCATTGGCGGGACTTCGTTCCCCACCTACTACCGCAGCATGTACCCCAAGGAAGTGATCATGACCGGGGACATGATGCTGGAAAAGGTCTACCGCGAAGGCGACAAGCTGGTGGCGGTGCTGGAGAACGAATACACCGGCGCCAAGGAAGAACGCGTGGTCGACCAGGTGGTGGTGGAGAACGGCGTGCGGCCGGACGAAGAAATCTACTACGCGCTCAAGGAAGGTTCGCGCAACAAGGGCCAGATCGACGTCGAAGCCCTGTTCGCGATCAAACCCCAGCCGTGCCTGGAGCAGATCGGCGATGGTTACCTGCTGTTCCGCATCGGCGACTGCGTGGCCCAGCGTAATACCCACGCGGCCATCTACGACGCCCTGCGGTTGTGCAAGGATTTCTAACGGCTTGTGGATAACCCTGTGGGAGCGAGCCTGCTCGCGAATGCATTTTGTCAGTCATTGTTGGATTGACTGATCCACCGCTTTCGCGAGCAGGCTCGCTCCCACAGGAATCGGGCAAGGCATCCACGCAGTTTGGCCTGCAAGACCCTGAGGTCTTTGGGAGCAACACCTATGTTGAACACCCTTCTTCCAATCCTGCTGTTCGCAGCCCTGGGCCTCGCTGCCCTCGGCGCCTTGCGGCGGGTGAACATGTGGCGCCGGGGACGACCGGCCAAGGTCGATCTGATCGGCGGACTTTTTGCCATGCCCAAACGCTACATGGTGGATCTGCACCATGTGGTGGCGCGGGACAAATACATTGCCAACACCCACGTCGCCACGGCGGGTGGTGCGGTGGCGTCGATAGTGTTGGCGATCCTGGTCCATGGTTTTGGCCTGCACAACCGCATCCTCGGCTACGCCTTGCTGCTGATGTCGGCGGTGATGTTCGTGGGCGCGATCTTCATGTACCTGCGTCGGCGCAACCCGCCGGCGCGCTTGTCGAAAGGCCCGTGGATGCGCCTGCCGAAAAGCCTGCTGGCCTTCTCGGCGTCGTTCTTTTTGGTGACGCTGCCGGTGGCGGGCATCCTTCCGGAAAACTTTGGCGGCTGGCTGGTGGCGGCGATCCTCTGTGTCGGCGTGTTGTGGGGCGTGTCGGAATTGTTCTTCGGCATGACCTGGGGCGGGCCGATGAAACACGCCTTCGCCGGTGCCCTGCACCTGGCCTGGCACCGCCGCGCCGAGCGCTTCGGTGGAGGCCGTTCCACCGGTCTCAAACCGTTGGACCTGAACGATCCTGCCGCACCGCTGGGCGTGGAAAAACCCAAGGACTTCACTTGGAACCAACTGCTGGGTTTTGACGCATGCGTGCAGTGCGGCAAGTGCGAAGCGGCTTGCCCGGCGTTCGCCGCCGGCCAGCCGTTGAACCCGAAGAAACTCATCCAGGACATGGTCGTCGGCCTGGCCGGCGGCACCGATGCGAAATTCGCCGGCAGCCCTTATCCAGGCAAACCGGTGGGTGAGCACGGCGGCAATCCGCATCAGCCGATCGTCAACGGCCTGGTGGACGCCGAGACCCTGTGGTCCTGCACTACCTGCCGGGCGTGCGTCGAGGAATGCCCGATGATGATCGAGCACGTCGATGCCATCGTCGACATGCGCCGTCACCTGACCCTGGAAAAAGGCGCGACGCCGAACAAGGGCGCCGAGGTATTGGAAAACCTCATCGCCACCGATAACCCCGGCGGCTTCGCCCCGGGCGGGCGAATGAATTGGGCGGCGGACCTGAACCTCGACCTGCTCAGCGAGAAGAAATCCACCGACGTTCTGTTCTGGGTCGGCGACGGCGCCTTCGACATGCGCAACCAGCGCACCTTGCGTGCCTTCGTAAAAGTGCTCAAGGCGGCGAAAATCGACTTCGCCGTGCTCGGTCTCGAGGAGCGCGACAGCGGCGACGTGGCCCGGCGCCTGGGTGATGAAGCGACGTTCCAGCTATTGGCCAAGCGCAATATCCAGACCCTGGCCAAATACAGCTTCAACCGCATCGTCACGTGCGACCCCCACAGCTTCCACGTGTTGAAAAACGAATACGGTGCCTTTGATGGCAATTACCTGGTGCAGCACCACAGCACCTATATGGCCGAGATCATCGACGCCGGCGCCCTGAATCTTGGTCAGCACAAGGGCGACAGCGTGACCTATCACGACCCTTGCTACCTGGGCCGCTACAACGGCGAATATGAAGCGCCGCGCCAAGTGCTGCGTGCGCTCGGCATCGAGGTGAAGGAAATGCAGCGTTCCGGTTTCCGTTCGCGTTGCTGCGGCGGTGGTGGCGGGGCGCCGATCACCGACATCCCGGGCAAGCAGCGCATCCCGGACATGCGCATGGAAGACATCCGTGAAACCGGCGCCGAGCTGGTGGCGGTGGGTTGTCCACAATGCACCGCGATGCTCGAAGGCGTGGTCGAACCTCGGCCGATGATCAAGGACATTGCCGAACTGGTGGCCGACGCGCTGCTTGAAGAGGCTGCGCCGCGCAAGCCTGTGGCGCCGGCCAAACGTGAACCTGCGGAGGTGCATTAATGAGCGACATCATCCGCCGCGACCCTCGCGCCGAGTGGATTGCCCGCAACCGCCTGCACCCGTTGCACACGGCCATGCAACCGGTGCAGCACAGCTGGATGGGGCCCAACGGCGTCATTCGCAAGAACGTCCATGGCGTCGGTTTCATCGGCCCCAACGGCATCAAGCGCATCGACCGTAGCGGTGCCCAGCAGGGCGGTGCAACCAAACGCACCGCCGCGACGCAAGTGCAATTGCCGCTGCATCAAGTCGTGCAACCGGCGTTCTACATCAGCGTTGTGCCGGATATGGTCGGCGGCCGCCTCAGCAGCCACGACCGCGATTTGCTGGGCTTGGCCCATCAGCTGGCCGGCAGTGACGGGGCGGTGCTGGCCGTGGTCTTCGGCGAGCACAAGGAGAACACCTTCACCACGGCGGGCGTGGACCGCTTGCTGGTGCTCGATGGCGAGGAATTCAGCGGTTATGCACCGGAGCAACGGGTACAAGGGTTACGGGCTGTGGATAACCAGTTCAACCCACGCCACTGGCTGCTGCCCGACAGCCGCAGCGGTGGTGGCGAACTGGGTCGGCGCTTTGCCGCGGCCTTGGGCGAACGCCCGGCCACGCGGGTCTGGCAGGTTAAGGACGAGGCCTGCATCGGCCGCGCCGGTGCGGGGCTGCAAGACCTCGCACGGCCATTGGCGCGGTTGATCCTGGCCGCCGCCGAATGCGCCGAGCCGGTCAGCGAAACCCGTCACGAAGCCCTGCCGGTGGAGTTATCCACAAGCGTGGCGCGCAGCCTGTCGCGCATTGAAGACCTCGGCGCGGTGGCGGTTGACCCGGGTGCGATTCCGATGGCCGAGGCCGAGTTCATTTTCTCCGGCGGCAACGGCGTCAAGGACTGGGCGCTTTTCCACAGGACAGCGGCGGCCTTGGGCGCGACCGAGGGTGCCTCGCGGGTAGCGGTGGACGACGGTTTCATGGCCCGGGATCGCCAGGTCGGTGCGTCCGGCACCTGGGTCACGGCGAGGGTCTACGTGGCCGTCGGGATTTCTGGGGCAATTCAACACCTGCAAGGCATCGGCGCCTGCGACAAGGTGGTGGCGATCAACCTCGATCCGGGCTGCGACATGATCAAACGGGCGGACCTGTCGGTGATCGGTGACAGCGCGGCGATTCTCCAGGCCCTGATCGCGGCGGTAGAGGCTTACCGCAACGAAGCCAGGCGCGATGCGGCTTAAGCTAAGGAAACGTTCATGAGTACCCAAGTGATCAGCCTCGTCTCTATTGGCGCCCACCCGACCTCCGGTCGGCCACGGCGCGCCGAGCAAGACGCCCGTGCCGTGGAACTGGGCCTGCAGCTGGCCGGCAACGACCTGCAAGTGCTGCATGCCGGCGATGTGGCGGAACCGGCGTTGCGCGCTTATCTGGGCATGGGGCTGGATGAACTTCACGTCCTGGAAAACCCCGTCGGAGCCGACGCGCTGCCGGCCCTCACCGACTATCTGCGTGACGCCGGCGCCCAGGTGGTGCTGACCGGCAGCCAGGCGGAAACCGGCGAAGGTTCGGGCATGCTTCCATTTTTGCTGGCGGAGAACCTCGGTTGGCCGCTGGTGGTGGGGCTGGCCCAGGTCGAATCCATCGAAAACGGCGCGGCCCTGGTGTTGCAAGCCTTGCCCCGTGGTCAGCGGCGGCGGCTCAAGGTGCGCCTGCCATTTCTCGCCACTGTGGATAACGCCGCGCCAAAACCTCGGCAAAGCGCCTACGGCCCGGCGCGGCGTGGGGCGTTGCATGCTGAAGAGGTCGAGGTCATTGACGATACGTTGTTGGCCGTGGCGACCCTGCAACCGGCCAAGCCAAGGCCCAAGCGCCTGAAAGTGATCAAGGCCAAGAGCGGCGCCGATCGCATGAAAGCCGCCACGGCCAAGGCCAGCGGCGGGGGCGGGCAGGTGCTCAAGGGCGTGAGCCCGGAGGCAGGGGCAGAGGCAATTCTCAAATTGTTGGTAGAGGAAGGGGTGGTTCGTTAAACCCAATTCAAAACAAAACCCTGTGGGAGCGAGCCTGCTTGCGAAGACATTCCGTCAGCCGCTGAAGGTATCGACCGATGCGCCGTCTTCGCGAACAGGCTCGCTCCCATAGTTTGTTCGGCGTTACTCACAATCCCTGTGTGCGCCTCTGTGGATAACCTGTTCGCCCCTCGCTACGGCCCACGCCAATCAGGCGCTGTAGCCCTTCGATCAAAAAACATCCAGCCTAACTTACGGTTTTTATTGGCTTTTCTCCGTGAATAAAACCCCGCTTCGAGCAAAACTTGCCCCCAATCTCTGTTGGCGCTTCTGTGGATAAGATGTTCGCTGTCCGCTACAGGCCAAGCGCTTCGCGGCTTTCGCGGCGCTGATCAAATAATAGCCAGATTCGCGCCGTCACCAGGAAAACCACTGGAAAACCACGGATCTATAGGGCGTGAAATGGGTTTTCCACAAAACCGTCAAAGTTACCCCCAAACACTGTTGGCGCTTCTGTGGATAAGGTGTTCGCTATGCCCTGTAGCCCGCTAAACCAAAGGCTCTCAGAGCGCTGATCAAAAAACACTCACACCGTCAGGAAACTGTTGCCGTTTGATAAGTCACGGATTTTATTCACATTGCCCTCGGTAAATTGCCGGCGCGTGCACATTTGTCCCCATTTGCTGTGGGTGGTCATGTGGATAACTTGTTCGCGGAACTCTGGAAGCCACGGCCGGCTTAGTGCTAATCGCGATAGATCAAATTTCATACAGTTCTAAGGAACTGCCTTGACGTAGGGGTGTCGCCTGTCTTCACTCATGGCACAAGGACAGCGAACATTATCCATATCTGGTTCAGGGAGAACGCACGATGGATAGCAAGGCCCCCCAACCGTTTCCCGCTTCAGCCCCGACATGCATCCCTACGCCTGCCGTCTCGCCGCTTCGACGCACCCATCGTCGCGGGGCCAATCAGCGTGCACGCCTATAACACCTGAGCTTTTCCCCAGTCACCGTTGACTGCCGCTTCAACCCATACGGGATAGTGGCCAGGCGTTCCTGCGCCTGTGAATTTACAGGCAACCGCAGAGTTGCCCCTTCTGCCTGAGAGGACTTGAACATGACACGGATCTCGACCCCCATCAGTGAAATCAAGGAGCACTACGACGTTATCGTCATTGGTTCCGGCTACGGCGGCGGTATCGCCGCGTCACGCTTGTCCCGGGCCGGGCGCAAGGTCTGTCTGCTGGAGCGCGGCCGGGAGATCCAGCCCGGCGAGTATCCCAATACCTTGCTCGCCGCCACCGAAGAATTGCAGGTGCATGACCCGGACGGCCACATCGGTTCGCGCACCGGGTTGTTCGACCTGCACGTCAACGCCCAGCAGAACGTGGTGGTCGGGTGTGGCCTGGGCGGTACCTCGCTGATCAACGCCAACGTTGCGCTGGAAGCCGAGCCCGGTGTCTTCGAGGACCCGCGCTGGCCCCTGGCGATGCGCGAGCACAGCGATACGTTGCTCAAGGACGGCTACGCCCGGGCCCGTGAAATGCTCAAGCCCAACCCTTATCCGGCGTCCTCGCCGAACCTGCCCAAGCTCGACGCCCACAAGAAGTCGGCGGACTACCTCAAGCAAGGCGCCCACTTCTACAAACCGCCGATCAACGTCACCTTCGACAAGCTGCCCAACAATCTCAATCACGTCGGCGTTGAGCAACTGCCGTGCAATGGCTGTGGCGACTGCGTCTCGGGCTGTAACAACAAGGCCAAGAACACCACGCTGATGAACTACCTGCCGGATGCCTGGAACCATGGCGCGGAGATTTTCTGCCAGGCCGAGGTGCGTCACCTGGAGCGCGAGGGTGACGGCTGGATCGTGCATTTCCAATACCTGGACAGCGGTCGCGAAATGTTTTCGGCGCCGACGCTCTTTGTGCGCGCGGACATCGTGGTGGTGTCCGCCGGCACCCTGGGTTCCACCGAAATCATGCTGCGCTCGCGGGACAAGGGCCTGTCGATGTCCGCCCAGTTGGGCGAAAACATGAGCGGCAACGGTGACATCCTCGGTTTCGGCCACAACTGCGATCAAGTGATCAACGGCATCGGCTTTGGCGCCCATTCGGCCAAGGAACTCGAGCCGGTGGGGCCATGCATTACGTCGGTCATCGACATGCGCACCGAGGGCGACTGGCGCAGCCGCATGGTGATCGAGGAAGGCTCGATCCCCGGCGCCCTCGGCCGAGCCATGGTGCCAAGCATGGCGGCGTTCGCCGAAACGATCGGCGTGCCCGCCGACACCGGCTTCGGTGCCAGCCTCAAGTACAAGGGCCGCGAGGCCGAGAGTTTCCTGCGTGGGCCGTATTACGGCGCGCTGCACAACATGCAGACCTATTTGATCATGAGCCATGACAACGGCAAGGGCCGCATGGTGCTCGATAACAAGGACCAACTGCGCATCGACTGGCCCGGTGTCGGCGAGCAGGAAAACGTCACCCTTGGCAACGAGCGCCTGCACCAGAGCACCAAGGCCCTGGGCGGGATCTGGGTCGAGAATCCGATCTGGACCAAGTTGCTCAAGCACAGCATCGTTTCGGTTCATCCACTGGGCGGTTGCGTGATGGGCGAGGACGCGGTCCAGGGCGTGGTCAACCACAAGGGCCAGGTGTTCAGCGGCGCCAGCGGCACCGATGTCTACCCGGGCCTGTATGTGACGGACGGCTCGGTGATTCCGACCTCACTGGCGGTCAATCCCTTGCTGACGATTTCAGCAGTGAGTGAGCGCAACATGGGGCTGCTGGCGGCTGATCGCGGCTGGCTGATCGATTACACGCTACCGTCGGCGCCGCGCAAACCGGTGGCGGCGCCAACCCTCGGCGTGCAGTTCACCGAAACCATGAAGGGCTTCTTCTCCACGGCGTTCACCCAGCCCCAAGGCACCGACCTCAGCCTTTACGAAGCAGCGGCCAAGCGCGGCCAGGCCGATAACTCACCCATTGAGTTCACCCTGACCATCACCGCCGCCGACCTCAATCGCCTGATCAAGGAGCCGGAACACGCCGCGACGCTGGTGGGCACCCTCGATGCGCCGCTGCTGTCGCCCAAGCCCCTGGTTGCCAGCAATGGCGTATTCAACCTGTTCGAGCAATACCAGGAACAGGTCGGCGTGCGGCACATGAACTACGACATGAAGCTGACCGCCGAAGACGGCAGCGATTATTACTTCAGCGCCTTCAAGACCGTGCCCGAGGACAACGGCGTGCTGAACATCTGGCACGACACCAGCACGCTGTACGTCACGCTTTATCGCGGGCCGGACAAGACCGGCGCGGTGCTCGGCTCCGGCGTCATGCACATTCTGCCGGCCGACTTCGCCAGGCAGATGACCACCATGAAAGTGCTCAACGCCCGCAATGAGCGCGAGCGCGTGGAGGCGTTGGCGCGGTTCGGCAAGTTCTTCGCGGGTATCTTGTGGGAAAGCTACGGCGGCGTCTTCGCCGGCGACGTCTACTTCAACCCGGACGCGCCGCCACGCTTGAAACGCCCCTTGGATGCGCCGGCCCCGGTGGTGCATTTCTTCCAGACCGAAGATAACGTCGAGCTTCGCCTGACCCGCTACCAAGCTGGCAGCAAAGGCCCCGTGATGTTGGTGCATGGCCTGGGCGTGGGCTCGAATATCTTCTCCACCGACACCATCCACACCAACCTGCTGGAGTACCTGTGCAAGCACGAATATGACGTCTGGCTACTGGACCTGCGCGTCAGCATCCTGCTGCCGGCCAGCAAGCATGAATGGAATGGCGACCAGGTGGCCCAGTATGACTTCAAGGCGGCCATCGAGCAGATCCAGCAGGCAACCCTGGCCCGCGACGTGCAATGCGTGGTGCATTGCTATGGCGCGACGACCTTCTTCATGTCGATGCTCGCCGGGTTGCAGGGCGTGCGTTCGGTGGTTTGCTCGCAGATCGCGGCCGACACGGTGGTCGCCACCGCCACGGGGCTCAAGGCCGGTCTGCACCTGCCGGGAGTGCTCGATGCCATCGGCATCAAATCCATGACGGCCTACGCCGACACCAAGGAAAGCTGGTTCAACAAACTCTACGACAAGGCCCTCAATGGCTATGCCCGGATCGAGGCTCAGGGTTATTGCACCAACCCGGTCTGCCACCGCATCACGTTCATGTACGCCTCGCTGTACCGCCACGACACTCTCAACGAAACCCTGCACGACAACCTGCACGAGTTGTTCGGCGAGTCGAACATCCAGACCTTCGAGCATCTGGCGTTGATCGTGCGCAAGGGGCATCTGGTGGACTTCAAGGGCAACGACGTCTACATGCCGCATTTCGATCGGTTGAGTTTGCCGATCTGCTTCATCAGCGGTGCCGACAACCAGTGCTACCTGCCGCAAAGCACCCTCAAGACCTACGAGCGGCTGTGCGACATGCATGGCCCGCAACTCTTCAGCCGCCACGAGATACCCGGCTACGGTCACATCGACTGCATGTTCGGCAAGGATGCGGTGGTGGATGTGTATCCGATCATTCTTGAGCACCTGGAGAAAACGGCGCTGGGCTAGCTGGCTGCCCTCGGTGGCGAGGGAGCTTGCTCCCGCTCGGCTGCGAAGCAGTCGTCGCTTTTGAAGTCTTGGGGGCCGCTACGCGGCCCAGCGGGAGCAAGCTCCCACGCCACATGGGTTTTGTGGTGAGTCAAGAATAAGGAAAAGGATGCCTTGAACGCTCACATCCGCTGGTTCCAACGCATCATCTGGATCGGCATCGTCATGAACATGGTCTTCGCGATCCCGGCGCTGTTCGCGCCGGCGTTGCTGACGTCCATGCTTGGCCTGCCGCCCGTGCTGTCCGATCCCTGGTTGGAGAACACCGGCATGTTGCTGGTGGGGATCAGCCTGTTCTACATGCCTTCGGGCTTCAACGCGCCGCGTTTCGTGGTGCATTCGTGGTTGTGCGTGCTGTCGCGGCTGGTGGCGGTGGTGTTCTGGATCTACCTGATCAACACCAACAACCAGGGCTCGTTGTTCGTGCCGATGTTGATGGGCGACCTGAGCATGTTCCTGATCCTGGGCGTGCTGCTTTACCTGGGCAGCCCGGTGGCCAACCGTCCGCTGGCCTTGCTCCAGGCCGGTTGGCGCGAGTGGCGCGCCGGCTGGGCGCTGCGCTGGCAGAGCCACGCGTTCAGGGTCGGCACGTTGGTGGTGGTCTTGTTGTTGGGTTTCATCGGCTACCAGACCTGGTACCAGATGATCCGGGAGGTGCCGCAACCGGACTTTGCATCCGATGAAGATCACTACAAATACGCCGCCATCGGCCTGGGCATCGAGGCGCGGATTCCCTATTACCTGTTCGCCGTGCTGCCGCAGATGTGTCCGGAAAAAATGCCCAAGCCAGGCGGCTACGAGGTGTTCGGTTTTCTCTATGAAAATGGCAACGACCTGCCCATCGGCATGGCCAAGCGGCAGCTCGGCTACCCCACCGTGGAGCCGAACTGCGCCCTGTGCCATACCGGTTCGTATCGGGCCAATGCCTCCGACGTCGCGGTGCCCGTCGCCGCCGCGCCGGCCAATACCCTGCAACTGCAAGCCTTCCAATGGTTCGCCTACGAGTGTGCCAGCGACCCGAAATTCACCCCCGACGCCGTCATGGCGGCGATCAACGGCAAGTTCCAGCTGGGCTTTTTCGAAAAGCTCTACAACCGCTACCTGATCATCCCAATGGCAAAAAGCGCGTTGCTCAAGCAGAAGCAGGCCTATGCCTGGCAGAAGCTGCGTCCGGCCCAGGGGCCAGGGCGGACCGACACCTTCAACCCGACCAAGATGGTGGTCTTTGGCTTCCCGGATGACTCCACCATCGGCACCGTGGACCTGCCCCAGGTGTGGAACCAGAAACCTCGCGAATCCATGTACCTGCACTGGGACGGCAATAACAACAAGATCCACGAACGCAACTACGCCGCCGCCATGGCCGTGGGCGCGACGCCGGGATCGGTACTGCCGCCTAGTTTCAACCGCGTGACCAACTGGCTGCTTGGCCACAAGGCGCCGGCGTGGCCGTTCGCCCTGGACCAAGGAAAAGTTGCCCAGGGCAAGCCGATCTGGGATCAAAACTGCGCCGGTTGCCACGATTTCGGGCGCAGCGATACCGGGCAAGTCACCACCAATATCGACCAGTTGGGCACCGATCCCCATCGCCTGAACTCCTTTACCACCGGCCTGGTGAGCGCGTTCCACGGCTTCAAGAAACCGCCGTTCGACTTTGGCGCCTACCGCAAGACCCAGAGCTACAGCAACACGCCCACCGACGGCATCTGGTTGCGTGCGCCGTATCTGCACAACGGTTCGGTGCCGACCTTGTGGGATTTGCTGCAAGCGCCGGAGCAGCGTCCGCAGGTCTTTTACACCGGCTCCGATATCTACGATCCGCAGAAGGTCGGCTTCATCACCAGCGGCGCGCAGATGAAGGCGTCGGCTGACTTCAAATACGACACCCGCCTGGAAGGCAATCACAACGGCGGTCACCTGTATGGCACGCAACTGTCGGACGTCGACAAGCGGGCCCTGATCGAATTCATGAAGACCCTGTAGTCCAGGGCACAACGAAGGAGCGTCCACATGTCATTACTGCATCATTGGGAACATGAGTTCGACAAGGTCAAGGTCCGCCTGCATGGGTTGGTCACGCGGCTGGAAATGTCCTGGAAAAAACTCGTCAACGATCTTGAACCGGAGGAATTCCAGGCCATCGTCAAGTTGCTGCAGCGAGGCCATGACCAGGCCCGGCACGTCATCGATCATGGCGATCTGCCGGACGATGAGCCGGCCGTGCCCTGGGAGCTCGCTCATGGCTTGTCGATCCTGAAGATCGGCAACGCCAGCGCCTTGCCGCAAAGCGAAGACGAACTGCGCACCCGAGTACTCAAGGACGGCACCTTGCTGGGGTGTCGCAAATGGGAATTGCTGGACCTGCTGTGGAGCGAGGCGCTGCTCAAATGGATTGAAAACCTGCGCCACCACGCGACGTTCGCCACCACCCCGGCGCTGGTGAAAATGGACAACGACGTGGTGCTCGCCATCGCAGGCGACTGGGGCACCGGGCCGTTCGACAGTCACGCACCCGCGGTGGCCGTCGCCAACCAGATGCAACTGGCCCAGGCTGACTTCACCATCCACCTGGGCGATGTCTACTACGCCGGCACGCATTCCCAGGAAGATGTCGACATGGCCGGGTGGCCGCAGGGCAAGCATGGGTCGTTCACCCTCAACTCCAACCATGAGATGTACAGCGGCGCCCATGGCTACTTCAAGGAGCTGGCGTCGCGTTTTCCGGTGCAACAGGGCACCAGTTATTTCGCCTTATACAACGACGACTGGCTGGTGGTCGGGCTCGACAGTGCCTACGCTTCGGACGCAATGAACCTGTACATGGACGGCACCCTCAACACCCAGCAGATCGAGTGGATGAAAACCCTGCCCAAGCGCAAGAAGCTCATGGTGCTCAGTCATCACCAAGGCTTCGACATTTCAGGGCACAACAAGACCGCGCTTTATCAACCGGTCTGCGACGCCCTGGGGCGCGAGCCGGATTATTGGTATTGGGGCCATTTGCACAATGGCATCTGTTACGCACCCCAAGGTGGGCTGCATGCGCGCTGCGCCGGGCACGGGGCGATTCCCTATGGCACCACCAGCGAGTTGAACGGGCATGCCCGGGTGCTATGGTCGGAAACTGAACTGGCGGGGGACGAGACGTATCCGGAGCGGGTGTTGAATGGGTATGTGAAGGTTCAGCTGAGGGGGGAGGAGATTGTCGAGACGTTTTATGGGGAGGATGGCAGTGTGCGGTGGTCTTCCAGGTAGTCGGTGAATGTCAGGCCGCTATCGCGAGCAGGCTCGCTCCCACAAGGGTTCTGTGTCGGTCACAGAACCTGTGGGAGCGAGCTTGCTCCGGGCGGCGATCCGATGATGCTTCTGACTTAGCCCTGGACCGGAACGCCCTTGAGGTACGGCGCAGGTTCGGCCCCCAGGTTGTTGAGCAGGCGCTCGCTGTACCAATCCACGAAATTCACCACGCCGAACTCGTAGGTCTTGGAGTACGGGCCCGGCTGGTAGGCGGTGGAGTTGATGCCGCGCTGGTTTTCCTCGGCCAGGCGACGGTCCTGGTCGTTGGTGGCGTCCCAGACCTGGCGCATGCGCTCTACGTCGTAGTCGACGCCTTCGACCGCGTCCTTGTGCACCAGCCACTTGGTGGTGACCATGGTTTCCTGGGCGCTGATCGGCCACACGGTGAACACGATGATGTGGTCGCCCATGCAATGGTTCCACGAGTGCGGCAGGTGAAGGATTCGCATCGAGCCCAGGTCCGGGTTCTTGATGCGGCCCATCAGCTTGGCGCAGCCCTGCTTACCGTCCATGGTCATCGACACGGTGCCCTTGAGCAGCGGCATGCGCACGATGCGGTTGCGCAGGCCGAAGCTGGCGTGGGCGTAAGGGATCTTCTCGGCTTCCCAGGCGGCGGCGGAAGCGGCCACGTGGTCCTTGAACGCCTGGTCGGCGCGTGGGTCGGTGACGTCGTCCCATTCCAGCAAGGTTTTTAGCAGTTCAGGGTGCGAGGCGTTGCAGTGGTAGCACTCGCGGTTGTTCTCCAGCACCAGTTTCCAGTTGGCCTTTTCCATCAAGGTGGTTTGCACCGCCACCTTGGTGTTCTCCATGTCGTAGGGTTCCATGTAGTGGTTCAGGGTCGACAGGAAATCATCGATGGCCGGTGGGTTCTCGGCCAGGCTGATGAAGATGTAGCCGCCGGCGGTCTTCACGTTCACCGGCTTGAGGCCGTACTGCTTCATGTCGAAGTCGGCACCCATCTCGGTGCCGGCGAACAGCAGGCGACCGTCCAGTTCGTAGGTCCACTGGTGGTAATGGCAGACCAGTTTGGCGACCTTGCCCTTGTCGCTGGTGCACAGCCGCGAACCACGGTGGCGGCAGACGTTATGGAAGGCATGCACCACGCCCTCGGCGCCGCGAATCACAATGATCGGGTTCTTGCCGATCTGCAGCGTCAGGTAGTTGCCCTTCGCCGGGATTTCGCAGGTCATGCCGGCGATCAACCATTCCTTCTGGAAAATTTCCTGCATGTCGATATCGAACAGGCGCTCATCGGAGTAGAACGGCTGCGGCAGCGAAAAGGTGCGCTCGCGCTCTTGCAGCATCTGCGCGGTGGCCTTGCGTGCGGGTTCCAGCGGATCGCCCAGGCTCAGGGTGGTGGTGACGTCCATCGTTTTGTCCTCATGGTCCTCTACGAGACCATCAAAAAAGTGGCTGATCGGTTGTGCTACGCAAGGCAGAAATTTGTGATTGTCTGTTGGGGCGAGTGTGGGGCCGCGCAGGGGCGCAACCTTATCCATGGGCGACATGGCCCAATCTGTTCCCGACGCGCAAGCCCCGGTAGTTGGGGGCTGGTCGCGATAAGTATGTGAATGTCGCAGATAGGTAAATGGCGGTACAGGCGCCTAAGCACAATCGCCATCATTAAGGCCGACAGTCGGCCGTGGAGATCAGCATGTCCAATAATTTCCTGAACCCGGTCACCACCCAGACCTGGGCCAATGGCCGACATATCGTTCGTTGCGTCAAAGTCATCCAGGAAACCTGGGATGTGCGCACATTCTGTTTCATGGCCGACCAGCCGATCATGTTCTTTTTCAAGCCCGGGCAATTTGTCACCCTGGAGCTGGAAATCGAAGGCCAGCCGATCATGCGTTCCTACACCATTTCCAGTTCGCCGTCGGTGCCCTACAGCTTCTCGGTGACCATCAAGCGCGTGCCGGGGGGCAAGGTTTCCAACTGGCTGCACGATACGCTGCACGAGGGCCAGGAACTGGCGGTGCACGGGCCGGTGGGGCTGTTCAACGCCATCGATTTCCCGAGTCCGAAAGTGCTTTACCTCAGCGGTGGCGTGGGAATTACGCCGTGCATGTCCATGGCGCGTTGGTTCTACGATACCAACGCTAACGTCGACATGACCTTCGTCCACAGCGCTCGCTCGCCCAAGGACATCATCTACCACCGCGAGCTGGAGCACATGGCGTCGCGGATCGACAACTTCAGCTTGCACCTGATCTGCGAAAAACATGGCCTGGGCGAGCCGTGGGCCGGGTACCGCGGATACTTGAATCACAAGATGCTGGAATTGATGGTGCCCGATTTCCTCGAGCGCGAAGTGTTCTGCTGCGGCCCGACGCCGTACATGAGTGCGGTCAAGCGCCTGCTGGAAGCCGCCGGCTATGACATGAAGCGTTATCACGAGGAATCCTTTGGCGCCACGCCACCGGAAGCCCGCGCCGATGCGGTGGAACAGGCCGAACAGGCCGCTGACGCACCGGAAGTTGACCAGGCGGACCTGCACCAGGTGGAATTCGTCGCCTCCGGCAAGAGCATCGGCGTAGCACCGGGCGAAACCGTCCACGCGGCCGCCGCCAAGCTCGGCCTGATGATCCCCAAGGCTTGTGGCATGGGCATCTGCGGCACTTGCAAGGTGTTGAAGCTGGGCGGGGAAGTGGAGATGGAGCACAACGGCGGGATCACCGAGGACGACGAGGCCGAGGGTTATATCCTGTCGTGCTGCAGCGTGCCGAAGGGGGATGTGCGGATCGAGTTTTAAATCGTGGCGGGCCCTCTGTGGCGAGGGAGCTTGCTCCCGCTCGGCTGCGCAGCAGTCGTCATCTGGTAGGTGGGGACTACCTGATAGACCGCATGGGGCTGCTGCGCAGCCCAGCGGGAGCGAGCTCCCTCGCCACAAAAGCTCAAAAAGCCTGAAGCGATGGGTCGTTGCTTCAGGCAGCCATCACTTCCCGAATATCCGCCGCCAATTCCCGCACCCGCGCCTCTTCTGTATCCCACGAGCACATGAAGCGTGCGCCGCCCTTGCCGATGAAGGTGTAGAAGCGCCAGCCCTTGGCCGTCAGCGCGGCGATAGCCGGCTCCGAGAGTTGCAGGAACACCCCGTTGGCCTGGACCGGGAACATCAGCTCCACGCCCTCGATGTCGCTGACCAGCTCCGCCAGCAATTGCGCGCAGCGGTTGGCGTGGCGGGCGTGCTTGAGCCAGGCGTCGTTTTGCAGCAGGCCGACCCAGGGCGCGGACAGGAAGCGCATTTTCGACGCCAGTTGCCCGGCCTGTTTGCAGCGGTAGTCGAAGTCTTCGGCCAGGTCGTGGTTGAAGAACAGAATTGCTTCGCCCACCGCCATGCCGTTTTTCGTCCCGCCGAAGCACAACACGTCCACGCCGGCCTTCCAGGTCAGGTCGGCCGGGGTGCAGCCGAGGAAGGCGCAGGCGTTGGAGAATCGCGCGCCGTCCATGTGCAGGTTCAGGCCCAGCTCCTTGCAGGTGACGCTGATGGCGCGGATTTCCTCCGGCGTGTAGACACTGCCCACTTCCGTGGCCTGGGTCAGGGTCACGACGCGCGGCTTGGGGTAGTGGATATCCTGGCGCTTGAGGGCGACCTCGCGGATCGAGTCGGGCGTCAGCTTGCCGTTCTCGGTGCGTGCCACCAGCAGCTTGGAGCCGTTGGAGAAGAATTCCGGCGCGCCACATTCGTCGGTCTCGACGTGGGCGGTTTCCGAGCAGATCACGCTGTGATAACTCTGGCACAGTGAGGACAGCGCCAAGGAGTTGGCCGCCGTGCCGTTGAACGCGAAGAACACTTCGCAGTCGGTTTCGAACAAGGCACGGAAATCATCCGCCGCGCGATGGGTCCACTCGTCGTCGCCGTAGGCGCGCTGGTGGCCCTGGTTGGCTTCTTCCATGGCCGCCCAGGCTTCAGGGCAGATGCCGGAATAGTTGTCGCTGGCAAATTGTTGACTCTTGTCGGTCATGGCCGTGCTCCTTGATTAGAGAGTCCTGGGTAAGAGATCCCTGGCGGAATTCCCGGATGGGGGTTCCTTGGTCCGGCGTGCTTGAGTGCGCAACGCCGTGGTCTATGTTGGTGCGCACTTTACCCAAGATTAGCGGGGGAACATACGGGATGTTTCTGTCAGAAAATCACAAAGCCCCAGGGCCGCGACGCACATGAGTCGACGCGACGGCGCCCTGGACCTGCTCAAGTGGCTGGCACTGTTGTCGATGGTCCTCGATCATCTGCGATATGTCGGTTTTTCCGTCGATTGGCTGTATGTGCCGGGGCGGTTGGCGTTTCCGTGGTTCTACCTGGCGATGGCGGCAAACCTGGCGCGCAGCGGCGGCGCCGCCGGCACCGATGCGTGGCGCTACCTGGGCTGGCTGTTGCTGTTCAGCGCCGTCAGCGAAATGCCCTATCGCTTGTTCATTCCCGCCCCCGCCACCTTGAATGTCATGCCTACGTTGGTGCTTGGGTTATTGGTAGCGCGTTGTTGGCAGACGCCCACCTTGGAAGCGCGATGCCTGGCCGCGATGGCGTTGCTGCTGGCGGCGCTGTTTTCGTCGCGGTTGATGTTTGGCTTCTATGGGGTGCTGCTGCCACTGGCGACATTGCTGGCGTTCAAGCGCTCGCTGTTTCTGGCCTTGCTGCCGGGACTGGTGTGCGTGGCGGCCAATCAATGGCGGGTGCTGTATGGCGCCGCGTGGCTGGGGGATGCGGTGGCGTTGTGGGGGTTGGTGGCTTGCCTGATCGCGCCAGGGCTGGGCCTGGTGCTTTTGCGACACGCGAGTCGTTTTCATCCGGTGCCGATGCGACGTTGGGCCTATCTGCTCTATCCCGCGCACTTTCTGCTATTGCTCGCGGTTCGCCAAGCCTTTGCATAACCCTTGTTCTCTCACCACAAGGGAAGGTGTTCGATTCCATTTGATCCCATGTCGTAAACGCACCTTTGCGTGGCGTCCATAGGCATTTGACCTGCCTGCGCCGGCCATACCATCGCATCCAAAGGGCACGACCGAAACGGTCCGTGCCTCACCGAGACGAAAGGCGCACCGCCGCCGCTGGGAGAGACGCGATGTTCAGCAAGCAAGACCAAATCCAAGGCTACGATGATGCACTGCTGGCGGCGATGAATGCCGAGGAGCAACGCCAGGAAGACCACATCGAACTGATCGCGTCCGAGAACTACACCAGCAAGCGTGTGATGCAGGCCCAGGGCAGCGGCTTGACCAACAAATACGCCGAAGGCTATCCGGGCAAGCGCTACTACGGTGGCTGCGAGCACGTCGACAAGGTCGAGGCCCTGGCCATCGAGCGCGCCAAGCAGTTGTTCGGCGCCGATTACGCCAACGTCCAGCCCCACTCCGGTTCGTCGGCCAACAGCGCCGTCTACCTGGCCCTGCTGCAAGCCGGTGACACCATCCTGGGCATGAGCCTGGCCCACGGCGGTCACCTGACTCACGGTGCGAAAGTGTCGTCCTCAGGCAAACTCTACAACGCGGTGCAATACGGCATCGATACCACCACCGGCCTGATCGACTACGACGAAGTCGAGCGCCTGGCGGTCGAGTGCAAGCCGAAGATGATCGTTGCCGGTTTCTCTGCCTACTCCAAGACCCTGGATTTTCCACGCTTCCGCCAGATCGCCGACAAGGTCGGTGCGCTGCTGTTCGTCGACATGGCCCACGTCGCTGGCCTGGTTGCCGCTGGCCTGTACCCGAACCCACTGCCGTACGCCGACGTGGTCACCACCACCACCCACAAGACCCTGCGCGGTCCCCGTGGCGGTCTGATCCTGGCCAAGTCCAACGAAGAAATCGAGAAGAAGCTCAACGCCGCGGTATTTCCCGGCGCCCAGGGCGGCCCGCTGATGCACGTGATCGCCGGAAAGGCCGTGTGCTTCAAGGAGGCCTTGGAACCAGGTTTCAAGGCCTATCAACAGCAAGTGATCGAAAACGCCCAGGCCATGGCTGGCGTGTTCATCAAGCGTGGCTACGATGTGGTATCCGGCGGCACCGATAATCACCTGTTCCTGGTCAGCCTGATTCGCCAGGGCCTGACGGGCAAGGACGCCGACGCCGCCCTGGGCCGCGCCCACATCACCGTCAACAAGAACGCCGTGCCGAACGACCCGCAATCGCCGTTCGTGACCTCGGGCCTGCGTATCGGTACCCCGGCGGTGACCACGCGCGGTTTCAAGGTCAGCCAGTGCGTCACGCTGGCCGGTTGGATCTGCGACATCCTCGACAACCTCGGCGATGCCGATGTCGAGGCCAATGTCGCGCAGCAAGTGGCGGCCCTGTGCGCGGACTTCCCGGTTTATCGCTGAGTCGGTTTTGGAGTAAATGACTATGCAACGCTATTCGGGCTTCGGCCTCTTCAAACACTCACTCAGCCACCATGAAAACTGGCAGCGGATGTGGCGCACGCCGACGCCGAAAAAGGTTTATGACGTGGTCATCGTCGGCGGTGGCGGGCATGGCCTGGCGACCGCCTACTACCTGGCCAAGGAGCACGGCATCACCAACGTGGCCGTGGTCGAGAAGGGCTGGCTGGGCGGCGGTAACACCGCGCGCAATACCACCATCGTGCGCTCCAACTACCTGTGGGACGAGTCGGCCCACCTGTACGAACATGCGATGAAACTCTGGGAAGGCCTGTCCCAGGACCTGAACTACAACGTGATGTTTTCCCAGCGTGGCGTCTACAACCTGTGCCATACCCTGCAGGACATCCGTGATTCCGAGCGTCGCGTCAGCGCCAACCGCCTCAACGGCGTGGACGGCGAGCTGCTCAACGCCAAGCAAGTGGCCGACGAAATCCCATACCTGGATTGCTCGAAAAACACCCGCTACCCGGTGATGGGCGCCACCGTCCAGCGTCGCGGCGGCGTGGCCCGTCACGATGCCGTGGCCTGGGGCTTTGCCCGGGCGGCGGACGCGTTGGGCGTGGACCTGATCCAGCAGACCGAAGTGATCGGTTTCCGCAAGGAAAACGGCGTGTGCATCGGCGTTGAAACCAACAAGGGCTTCATTGGCGCCAAGCGTGTCGGCGTGGTGACCGCCGGTAACTCCGGGCACATGGCCAAGCTCGCGGGCTTCCGCCTGCCGGTTGAGTCCCATCCATTGCAAGCGTTGGTATCGGAGCCGATCAAGCCGATCATCGACAGTGTGATCATGTCCAACGCCGTACACGGCTACATCAGCCAGTCCGACAAGGGCGACCTGGTGATTGGCGCCGGTATCGACGGCTACAACGGCTACGGCCAGCGTGGTTCGTACCCGGTGATCGAGCACACCATCCAGGCCATCGTCGAAATGTTCCCGGTGCTCTCGCGGGTGCGCATGAACCGCCAGTGGGGCGGCATCGTCGACACCACCCCGGACGCCTGCCCGATCATCTCCAAGACCCCGGTGCCGAACATGTTCTTCAACTGCGGTTGGGGCACCGGTGGTTTCAAGGCCACACCTGGCTCGGGCAACGTGTTTGCCGCAAGCCTGGCCAAGGGTGAAATGCACCCACTGGCCGCGCCGTTTTCCATCGACCGTTTCCACAACGGCGCACTCATTGACGAACACGGCGCTGCTGCCGTCGCCCACTAACAGGAGAAATCCCCATGTTGCACATCTTCTGTCCTCACTGCGGCGAACTGCGCTCCGAAGAGGAATTCCATGCATCCGGCCAGGCGCATATCCCGCGTCCACTGGACCCGAACGCCTGCACCGATGAGGAGTGGGGCGACTACATGTTCTTCCGCGACAACCCTCGCGGCTTGCATCACGAGTTGTGGATCCATGCCGCCGGTTGCCGCCAGTACTTCAACGCGACCCGTGACACCGTGACCTACGAAATTCTCGAAACCTACAAGATCGGTCAAAAGCCGCAATTCACCGACAAGGCTGACAGTCCGAAAGCGGCCGCGCAGGCTCTGGGAGAGAAGGTATGAGCCAGATCAATCGCCTGTCCAACGGCGGACGGATCGACCGTAACAAAGTGCTGAGCTTCACCTTCAACGGCCAGACCTACAAAGGCTTCGAGGGCGACTCCCTGGCCGCCGCGCTGCTGGCCAACGGGGTCGACATCATCGGCCGCAGCTTCAAGTATTCCCGTCCGCGCGGCATTTTCGCCGCCGGCGCCGAAGAGCCGAACGCGGTGCTGCAGATCGGTGCCACCGAAGCCACCCAGATTCCGAACGTACGGGCCACGCAACAAGCGCTGTACCAAGGCCTGGTCGCCACCAGCACCAACGGCTGGCCGAACGTGAACAACGACATGATGGGGATCCTCGGCAAGGTCGGCGGCAAGCTGATGCCGCCGGGCTTCTACTACAAAACCTTCATGTACCCGCAATCGTTCTGGATGACCTACGAGAAGTACATCCGCAAGGCCGCAGGGTTGGGTCGCTCGCCGACCGAGAACGATCCGGACACCTACGACTACATGAACCGTCACTGCGACGTGTTGATCGTCGGCGCCGGCCCTGCTGGTCTGGCCGCCGCACTGGCCGCGGCCCGCAGCGGTGCGCGCGTGATCCTGGCTGACGAGCAGGAAGAATTCGGTGGCAGCCTGCTCGATTCTCGCGAGAGTCTGGACGGCAAGCCGGCGACCGAGTGGGTCGCTGCCGCGGTGGCTGAACTGCGCTCGATGCCGGAAGTGGTGTTGCTGCCTCGCGCCACGGTGAACGGCTACCACGACCATAACTTCCTGACCATCCATGAGCGCCTCACCGATCACCTGGGTGATCGCGCTCCGATCGGCCAGGTCCGCCAGCGCATCAACCGGGTCCGCGCCAAGCGCGTGGTGCTGGCGACCGGCGCCTGCGAGCGGCCATTGGTCTACGGCAACAACGACGTGCCGGGCAACATGCTGGCTGGCGCGGTTTCTACTTACATCCGCCGCTACGGCGTGGCGCCGGGCAAGAAACTGGTCCTGAGCACCAACAATGACCACGCCTATCGCGTGGCCCTGGACTGGTTCGACGCCGGCCTGCAAGTGGTTGCCGTGGCCGATGCCCGCAGCAACCCACGTGGCGCACTGGTGGAAGAAGCCCGCGCCAAGGGCATCCGCATCCTTACCGGCAGCGCCGTGATCGAAGCCCGTGGCAGCAAGCGCGTCACCGGGGCACGGGTTGCCGCGATCGATGTGCGCGCCCATACAGTCACCAGCCCCGGCGAATGGCTGGACTGCGACCTGGTGGCGAGCTCCGGCGGCTACAGCCCGGTGGTCCACCTGGCTTCGCACCTGGGCGGCAAGCCGATCTGGCGTGAAGACATCCTCGGTTTCGTACCGGGCGAAGCTCCGCAGAAACGGGTGTGCGTCGGCGGTGTAAATGGCGTGTACAGCCTCGGCGATAGCTTGGCCGACGGTTTCGAAGGCGGCGTGCGCGCGGCCAGCGAAGCGGGTTTCAAGGCAGTGGAGGGCGTGTTGCCCAAAGCCCTGAGCCGTCACGAAGAACCGACCCTGGCGCTGTTCCAGGTGCCCCACGAAAAAACCACCGCTCGGGCGCCGAAGCAATTCGTCGACCTGCAAAACGACGTCACCGCCGCCGCCATCGAACTCGCCACCCGCGAAGGCTTCGAGTCGGTGGAACACGTCAAGCGTTACACCGCCCTGGGCTTCGGCACTGACCAAGGCAAGCTGGGCAACGTCAACGGCCTGGCCATCGCGGCCCGTTCGCTGAACGTGAGCATCCCGCAGATGGGCACCACCATGTTCCGTCCGAACTACACGCCGGTGACTTTCGGCGCGGTGGCCGGCCGTCACTGCGGGCACATTTTCGAGCCGGTGCGCTTCACCGCGCTGCATGCCTGGCATGTAAAAAACGGTGCCGAGTTCGAAGACGTCGGCCAGTGGAAGCGCCCTTGGTACTTCCCTAAGAACGGCGAAGACATGCACGCCGCAGTCAAGCGCGAATGCAAGGCCGTGCGCGACAGCGTCGGCCTGCTGGACGCCTCGACCCTGGGCAAGATCGATATCCAGGGCCCGGATGCCCGTGAGTTCCTCAACCGCATCTACACCAATGCCTGGACCAAGCTCGACGTGGGCAAGGCCCGCTACGGCCTGATGTGCAAGGAAGACGGCATGGTCTTCGACGACGGCGTGACAGCCTGTCTGGCGGACAACCATTTCCTGATGACCACCACCACTGGCGGCGCGGCTCGTGTGCTGCAATGGCTGGAGATCTACCAGCAGACCGAATGGCCGGACTTGAAGGTGTACTTCACCTCGGTCACCGACCACTGGGCAACCATGACCCTGTCGGGGCCCAACAGCCGCAAGCTGCTGAGCGAAGTCACCGACATCGACCTGGACAAGGACGGCTTCCCGTTCATGACCTGGAAGGAAGGCCTGGTGGGCGGCGTGCCGGCGCGGGTGTTCCGTATCTCGTTCACCGGTGAGCTGTCATACGAGATCAACGTGCAGGCCGACTACGCCATGGGTGTGCTCGAGCAGATCGTTGAGGCCGGCAAGAAATACAACCTGACCCCGTACGGCACCGAGACCATGCACGTCTTGCGGGCTGAGAAAGGCTTCATCATCGTCGGTCAGGACACCGACGGTTCGATGACCCCGGACGACCTGAACATGGGCTGGTGCGTCGGCCGGACCAAGCCGTTCTCTTGGATCGGCTGGCGCGGGATGAATCGCGAAGATTGCGTGCGCGAAAATCGCAAGCAACTGGTGGGGCTCAAGCCGATCGACCCGAATGTCTGGCTGCCGGAAGGCGCCCAGCTGGTGTTCAACCCCAAGCAGGCGATCCCGATGTCGATGGTCGGCCACGTCACCTCCAGCTATGCGCATAACTCTCTGGGTTATTCGTTTGCGATGGGTGTGGTCAAGGGTGGCTTGAAGCGCCTGGGCGAGCGGGTATTCGCGCCATTGGCCGACGGCCGGGTGATCGAGGCAGAGATCGTTTCTTCGGTGTTCTTCGATCCGAAGGGGGATCGGCAGAACATCTGATTGGCTTGAGATCCTGTGGGGCGCAATCGCGAGCAAGCTCGCTCCCACAGTTGATCGCGTAACCCTTGTGGGAGCGAGCTTGCTCGCGATGACGGCCTGAAGGTCGCCACAAGGTTGGCTCAATAGTATTCAGACAGGTGCTCCATATGACCGCAGTCAACGTGTACCAACAACGCCCAACCACCGGGGCCAAGGCCGAGTCGTCGCTGCACCATGCCGACCTCGCAAGCCAGGTGGGCAAGGGTCGCAAGAACGCCGGCGTGACCGTGCGCGAGAAAAAACTCCTGGGCCACCTGACCATTCGTGGCGACGGCCATGACCCAGCGTTCGCCGCTGGCGTGCACAAGGCCCTGGGCCTGGAATTGCCGGCCGCGCTGACCGTCGTCATCAAGGGCGAAACCAGCCTGCAATGGCTCGGCCCGGATGAGTGGCTGCTGGTGGTGCCCACCGGCGAGGAATTCGCCGCCGAGCAAAAGCTGCGTGAAGCCCTCGGCGACCTGCACATCCAGATCGTCAATGTCAGCGGCGGCCAGCAGATCCTCGAACTGTCCGGCCCGAACGTGCGCGACGTGCTGATGAAATCCACCAGCTACGATGTACACCCAAGCAATTTCCCGGTGGGCAAAGCCGTGGGCACGGTGTTCGCCAAGTCGCAACTGGTGATCCGCCATACGGCTGAAGACACCTGGGAACTGGTGATCCGCCGCAGCTTCTCCGACTACTGGTGGCTGTGGTTGCAGGATGCCGCGGCGGAGTATGGGTTGAGCGTGCAGGCGTAAGGACTAAAGCCGACACGGCTTTTGTGGCGAGGGAGCTTGCTCCCGCTGGGGCGCGTAGCGGTCCTCGCTTTTTGGCGGTTGCTACGCACTGGAGCGCCAGCCCGGCCGAGCGGGAGCAAGCTCCCTCGCCACGGGTTTTGTGTCGCTTCGCTAATTTGAACAGGAGTCACCGCAATGAGCCGCGCCCCAGACACATGGATCCTGACTGCCGATTGCCCCAGCGTGCTCGGCACGGTGGACGCGGTGACCCGCTTTCTGTTCGAGCAGGGCTGCTACGTCACCGAACACCACTCGTTCGACGACCGACTCTCGGCGCGCTTCTTCATTCGCGTGGAGTTTCGCCAACCTGACGGTTTCGATGAGCAGAGTTTCCGCGCCGGCCTGGCCGAGCGTGCCGAAGCCTTTGGCATGGTCTTCGAACTGACCCCGCCCAACTATCGACCCAAAGTGGTGATCATGGTCTCCAAGGCCGATCACTGCCTCAACGACTTGCTCTACCGCCAGCGCATCGGCCAGTTGTCGATGGACGTAGTGGCCGTGGTGTCCAACCACCCAGACCTCAAGCCGTTGGCCGACTGGCACCAGATTCCCTACTACCATTTCCCCCTTGACCCGAACGACAAACCGGCCCAGGAGCGGCAGGTGTGGCAGGTGATCGAAGACACCGGCGCCGAACTGGTGATCCTCGCCCGCTACATGCAAGTGCTGTCGCCAGAGTTGTGCCGCAAGCTTGATGGCAAGGCGATCAACATCCATCACTCGTTGCTGCCGGGGTTCAAGGGTGCCAAGCCGTATCACCAGGCCTACAACAAAGGCGTGAAGCTGGTGGGCGCCACGGCGCATTACATCAACAACGATCTGGACGAAGGGCCGATCATTGCCCAAGGCGTGGAAGTGGTGGACCACAGCCACTACCCCGAAGATTTGATTGCCAAGGGCAGGGATATCGAAGGGCTCACCTTGGCCCGGGCGGTGGGGTATCACATTGAGCGGCGGGTGTTCTTGAACGCCAATCGCACGGTTGTTCTTTAGATTTTTTTGGGCCGCTTCGCAACCCATTCGCGAGCAGGCTCGCTCCCACAGGATCCGTGTCGTTCTACAGATCCTGCTGACACCCACGATCCACTGTGGGAGCGAGCCTGCTCGCGAAGAGGCCCTTACAGACAACACAGAAACAAGCCACAAGCACCAACCCGAGCAATCAACGCGCTGCCTGCCTGGGCTGCGCAGTTTCATAAAAACAACAGCGAGGTGAAAGCATGTCCGGTAATCGTGGTGTCGTGTATCTCGGCAACGGCAAGGTCGAAGTACAGAAAATCGACTATCCCAAAATGCAGGACCCGCGCGGCAGGAAGATCGAGCACGGCGTCATCCTGCGCGTAGTCTCCACCAACATCTGCGGCTCCGACCAACATATGGTGCGCGGTCGTACCACCGCCCAGACCGGGCTGGTCCTGGGCCATGAGATCACCGGTGAAGTGATCGAGAAGGGCAGCGACGTCGAGAACCTGAAAATCGGCGACCTGGTATCGGTACCGTTCAACGTGGCTTGCGGGCGCTGCCGTTCCTGCAAGGAAATGCACACCGGCGTCTGCCTGACCGTCAACCCGGCCCGTGCCGGCGGTGCCTACGGTTACGTCGACATGGGCGACTGGACCGGCGGCCAAGCCGAATACGTGCTGGTGCCGTACGCCGATTTCAACCTGCTGAAACTGCCGGATCGTGACAAGGCCATGGAGAAAATCCGTGACCTGACCTGCCTGTCCGACATCCTGCCCACCGGCTACCACGGCGCCGTCACCGCCGGCGTTGGCCCGGGCAGCACCGTCTACATCGCCGGTGCCGGTCCGGTTGGCCTGGCGGCCGCTGCGTCCGCTCGCCTGTTGGGCGCGGCCGTGGTCATCATCGGCGACGTGAATCCGGTCCGCCTGGCCCACGCCAAGGCCCAGGGCTTCGAAATTGCCGACCTGTCCCAGGACACTCCGCTGCATGAGCAGATCGCCGCGCTGCTGGGCGAGCCTGAAGTCGACTGCGCGGTCGACGCTGTAGGCTTCGAAGCTCGCGGCCATGGCCATGACGGCGTCAAGCACGAAGCCCCGGCCACCGTGCTCAACTCATTGATGGGCGTGGTCCGCGTCGCTGGCAAGATCGGCATCCCCGGCCTGTACGTCACCGAAGACCCTGGCGCGGTCGATGCCGCAGCGAAAATGGGCAGCCTGAGCATCCGCTTCGGCTTGGGCTGGGCTAAATCCCACAGCTTCCACACCGGCCAGACCCCGGTGATGAAATACAATCGCCAACTGATGCAGGCGATCATGTGGGACCGTATCAACATTGCCGAAATCGTGGGTGTGCAGGTCATCAGCCTGGACGACGCGCCGAAGGGGTATGGCGAGTTCGATGCGGGCGTGCCGAAGAAGTTCGTGATCGATCCGCACAAGTTGTTCAGCGCGGCGTAAGGTTGTAGGCAAGACGGAAAAAGGGCGGCAGTGATGTCGCCCTTTTTATTTGACAGAGTTGCGCTCAAGGCTGTTTACGGAGTATCAGATCCTTACGTCTCCAGGCCGACGTATACGGGTAACTATCATAATCTGTATATACCTCCGGATAGCTATATACGCAGGTGTCTGCTGTAGAATCATTTGGTTCTATATTGATTTTTCCTAAAAGGTCAGAACTCTCGGCTTCGCCCTTCCAGATAATTTTCCCAGATGGATCCTTCGCCACATATTGGTCATAAATGGTTCGTCCCTGAATAGGTTCATGCACTAAACTAAGCTCTATTTCTTTCACGGTGGGGCAGCTTGTTGCATCCACGGCATGGGTAACGCCCGGGAGCCCAGCGATGGAAAGTAAGCCAAATATTAAGGCGCGCATATCAGGTACTCGTTGGTTGATCGAGCTACGATGATCGCTGAGTGTCGTGCTCGCACCTACTGTCAGAAATGACAGTACATTAGGCCGATTCGAAATAACCTTGCGTATTCTTAACAATGTTCAAGGGGGCGTTGGTGCCGTCAGGACCCGTTCGCAGAATTCGGGATAAAACCCCCGGGCACTGGGGCCACGGCAATATTCCTTGACCCTGGTCAAGGCCTCGCGACTGAGCACCATGCTTTGCGGCATGCTGGCAAAGGTCACGTAGCCGCCCTGTTGCGTCTTGATGGCGTCAAAACCCGGCATGTCGTAGACCAGTTCCACATCATCATCGACAAGCATCCGCGCCTTGATCGTGACGTGTGTGTATTGCTTGGCGCCGGGCGCGTTGTTGAGTGCGGCCAGGCCATGCCCAACCACGCGCAACATGTGCTCCACCCACGGTTCTGATGCCTGCGTGGCAGCGTCTGGACGGTAGAAGACGGTCAAGGATTGCTGGTTGCGTATGACTTCGGTAAGGGCCGGGTCCGAGCGTTTGATGCGATGTTCGATGGTCAGCCATGCCTTCTGCTCGTCACTGAGGTTGTCGGCAAGATCCGGATTCAAAGGGCCACGCTTGCATTCATTGACGCCCAGGACAATCAGCATGCCGGTCAGGATGACGGCGAGGGTGGCGCCACCGATTTGTACATTCATGAGCAAGCTCTGGTAAGAAGATGCCGCACTTTACGGTAACCCCAGCGGGAATGGCAGAGCAGGTTTGGAGTAGCGAAACGCGTACCTGACCTTAATCAAAGCTGACTTGAAAATAATCGGCATTGATGAGTTGGCACTCGTTAACATCCTGGCTTTTACAGTTGTTGTTTATCCACGGCGAAAAGGTGGGTTCTTGGACGTGCGGATATTGCATGACCAGATTCATATCGCCATATCGGCATGTGATGGTGGTACGAATGGCAAGTTCTTCTTCGTCCTCGCTCTCTTCGTGCTGTACATACTCCGCGCCTTCGAATAACAGTTTTCTCGGGTTGACCAAATCCACGAGGTTTTCGCTCCGCCATTCGAACTCATCGTGCCCTTCGACAAAATAAACATCTTCTACCGCCTCGATGTTTCTGTGTATGTCCGTGGCCGCGGGGCAGGTTATTTCGCCAGCGTTAACCTGGCCAATAACCCCTAGTAATACCCCCACGCCGCCGGCTCGTATCTTAAACATGTCGCGCCTCCTGGCTCGGCCCATGGCTATTCTTACGGCTGTTTCCAGGTCGGGCTACTGTCAGAGTTGACAGTCCTTTATGTCAATCCGCAATTATGTATAGATATATATCGGCTCACTGCTCTAGCGTGAGATAAATACAGAAGAAATTGGAAGTTTCGGAGTTTGCTGTAGGAAGTTTCCCTGTTATGTGGAAACTTGTGAGCGATAGAAAAGCTATTCTTCAGCGGCGGCCAGCCTGGCTTTCCCGCAGTTGGGGCTGGCGCAGGTATCTGATGAAGGTGGCGACCTCGAAAATCCGCCACGGCTCATCAAAATATGAGACTGAAATAATCGCTGCTGTTCCGAAATTGGCAAGCACGGGTGCCGAGGCTTGTGCAATGACCGTTCAATCCCGGTGTAAGGTAGTCAAGGGTAAGTTTCGTCTCGCAGTGCTGGTAGTTCACGCTGACCTGTTGATATTCGTCAGGTTCCTGGATCGCGAATTCCGCTTCGTCGAATTGTAGTGACGCAGGGTTGAGCTCTTGCACGATGGTTTGGCTCTGCCAGTCAGGAGCATCCTGGATATTGACAGTTGCAGTGTCGTCCTGGAGTTGTGTCAAGGCCGGACAAGAAGCTTCTCCAGCCTGAACATGGCCGATTATCAGCAGCATCATTCCCGCGCCGCCTCCAATGAAATATCGCATGTGCATGTCTCCAATTTAATTCTCGGCGACATCGTTACGGCTGTGTCCGGTGAGGGCTACTGTCAACCCTGACAGTTTTTTATCTCGATTTGGAACTACCCATGGCGTGATCTGATTTTTTCGCGATAAACCTCAGTTCTCAGCTTAGAAGGTGTTACCCAAGCCGGCCTTCGCTGCGCAGCGCAGCAATACGCCGGTCTTTTTCGGCCCACAGCAAGTTGACCCAGTCCTGGACGTGCTGGCGAAACACGGGGTCGTTCTCGTAATCGCCCTGCCATAGCGTCGGGTCCAGTTCGCGGGTCTGGATGTCGATGATGACCTTGGGCACCGCCCCGCTGATCAAGTCCCAAAAACCTGGAATCCGCTCTTGCGGGTAGACCACTGTTACGTCCAGCACCGCGTCCAGTTGCTCGCCCATCGCCGCCAGCACGAATGCCACCCCGCCGGCCTTGGGCTTGAGCAGGTGAGCGAAGGGCGATTGCTGCGCCTGGCTTTTGGCCGTTGTGTAACGTGTGCCTTCAAGGTAGTTCACCACAGTGACCGGTTGGCGCTTGAACAGCTCACAGGCGGCCTTGGTGATTTCCAGATCGCGACCAGCCAGTTCCGGGTTCTTCGCCAGGAAGGCCTTGGTGTAGCGTTTCATGAAGGGGTAATCCAGCGCCCACCAGGCCAAGCCAAGGAAGGGCACCCAGATCAGTTCCTTCTTGAGGAAAAACTTGAAAAAAGGCGTGCGCCGGTTGAGGGCCTGGACCAGGGCGGGGATGTCCACCCAGGATTGGTGGTTGCTGATCACCAGGTAGGAGGTGTCGCCGCGCAGGCCTTCGCCACCGCGAATGTCCCAGCGAGTGGGGATGCACAGGGCAAAGATCTGTTTGTCGATTTCGGCCCAGGTCTCGGCGATCCACATGACCGCCAACGAGGCGTAGTCGCGAAAACGCCCGGGCAGGACCAGTTTCAAGAGCGCAAACACCATGAGCGGTCCGAACAGCACCAAGGTGTTGAGCAGCAGCAACAGGGTGACGAGACAGCCGGTGAGCAGGCGGCGCATAGATGACTCTTGCAAACGGGTGGGCGGGCCATGATAAGCAGCTTCGAGCGACAGGCCAAATCGCGATGGACGAATGTTTCCCCTTTTGATCGATGGGCTGGATGTCCCGTAGCCATCCCTGTCGAAGTCAACCGAACGAATTCACCGACCACGGTCTAAAATCCCACTCCCACAATGGAAGCCTCCTACATGAAATCCGTTCTAGCCCTGCTTTCCCTGGTGGCCCTTCCAGTGCTTGCCGCCGAACCCACCTTGTACGGGCGCTATGAATACATAGCGCTGCCGGAAATGGGCGGCGAAGTGCTCAAGGCGAAAATGGACACCGGTGCGCTGACCGCTTCGCTGTCGGCCAAGGACATCGAGACGTTCACCCGTGACGGCGATGATTGGGTACGGTTTCGCCTGGCAACCAAAGACGCGAGCAACAAGATCTACGAGCATAAGATTGCCCGCATCAGCAAGATCAAGACCCGTTCAGAAGAGGACGAGGACGACGATGAAAAGATCGCCCCGAGCAAACGTCCGGTGGTGGAACTGGAAATGTGCCTGGGTAACGTCAAGCGCACCGTCGAGGTCAACCTGACCGACCGCAGCAGCTTCAACTACCCGCTACTGATCGGCGCCAAGGCCTTGCGCGAATTCAAGGCGGCGGTCAACCCGGCACGGCGGTTTACAGCGGATAAACCGGACTGTTGATTTGCGCGATTGACGTGCCCCTAGGCTTGGGGCACCGTTCCGGCAACTTTCCTGTCGGGCTCGGACGCCATGCCTCATATTCTGATTGTCGAAGACGAAGCCGCCATTGCCGATACGCTGGTGTTTGCCCTGCAGGGCGAAGGCTTTGACACCACTTGGCTGAGCCTTGGCGCAGCTGCCCTCGAGCACCAGAAAAACACGCCGGCGGACCTGATCATTCTCGATGTAGGCCTGCCGGATATCAGTGGTTTTGAGACGTGTAAGAATCTCAGACGTTTCAGCGACGTTCCGGTCATCTTTCTTACAGCTCGGGACGGCGAGATTGATCGGGTGGTGGGCTTGGAGATTGGTGCCGACGACTACGTGGTCAAACCCTTCAGCCCTCGGGAAGTGGCCGCCAGGGTCCGCGCCATCCTCAAGCGAGTGGCGCCGCGACCGATCGCCGAAACGGGGACAGCGTTGTTCCAGGTCGACCCTGATCGCGTGCAGATCAACTATCGCGGCAAACCGCTGAACCTCACGCGCCACGAGTTTCGCTTGTTGCACTGTTTGCTGGACCAGCCCGAACGGGTCTTCAGCCGCGAACAGTTGCTCGATGCCCTGGGCGTGGCCAGCGACGCCGGTTACGAGCGCACGATCGACAGTCATATCAAGAGCCTACGTGCCAAACTGCGCCTGGTCCGGGCCGAGGCCGAGCCGATCCAGACTCATCGGGGGCTCGGCTACAGCTACAGCCCGGGGCACAGCTGATGTCACTGGGCATTCGTATCTTCCTTGCCTATGTGCTGTTTATTGGCTTGGCCGGGTATTTCGTGCTCAACACGGTCATGGAGGAAATCCGCCCCGGTGTGCGCCAGTCCACCGAGGAAACCCTGGTGGACACGGCCAACCTGATGGCTGAGATCCTGCGGGACGATTTCAAGGCCGGAACGCTTAGCCAGAACCGCTGGCCGCAACTGCTCAAATCCTATGGTGAGCGCCAGCCGGCCGCGACAATCTGGGGGCTGTCGAAAAACCAGGTCAGCCACCGCATCTACGTCACCGACGCCAACGGCATCGTGGTGCTCGATTCCAGCGGCGCGGCAGTGGGGCAGGACTATTCGCGCTGGAACGACGTCTACCTGACGCTGCGCGGTCACTATGGCGCCCGTTCGACCCGCAGCGATCCGGATGACCCGGCGTCTTCGGTGATGCATGTCGGGGCGCCGATCCGTGACAACGGCCGGATCATCGGCGTGGTGACGGTGGCCAAGCCCAATAGCTCCTTGCAGCCTTACGTTGACCGCACGGAGCGGCGTTTGCTCGCCTACGGCGCCGGTCTGATCGGCCTTGGCCTGTTGCTCGGCGCCTTGCTGTCGTGGTGGCTCAGCGCGGCATTGCGGCGCTTGACGGCTTATGCCCAGGCGGTCAGCCAGGGCCGTCGGGTGGAGGTGCCGCACTATCGCGGCGGCGAGTTCGAACAATTGGCGGGGGCGGTGGAGCATATGCGCACCCAGCTTGAAGGCAAGGCGTATGTCGAGCGATACGTACATACCCTGACCCATGAACTCAAGAGTCCGCTGGCGGCGATTCGCGGCGCCGCCGAGCTGCTGCAGAGCGACATGCCGGCCGCCCAGCACCAGCGTTTCGTCAGCAACATCGACAGCGAAAGCGTGCGGATGCAGCAGTTGATCGAGCGTTTGCTCAACCTGGCCCAGGTCGAGCAGCGGCAAGGCCTGGAGGAAGTGGTAGCGGTGCCGGTGGCGGCGTTGATGGATGAGTTGTTGCAAGCGCGTGGCGGCTGGATCGAAAGTCGCCAGTTAAAGATCGAGCAGTACATCGCTGCCGACCTGGCGCTGACCGGGGAGCCTTTTCTGTTGCGCCAGGCGTTGGGCAATCTGCTGGAAAATGCCCTGGACTTCACGCCTGTCGCGGGCCTGCTACGGCTCAGCGCCGAGCGTATCGGTAGCGTGGTCGAGATCCGCTTGTTCAACCAGGCCGAGCCGATCCCCGACTATGCGCTGCCCCGTTTGAGCGAACGTTTCTACTCCTTGCCTCGCCCGGACAGCGGCCGCAAGAGCACCGGCCTGGGGCTGAACTTCGTTGAGGAGGTGGTGCAGTTGCATGGCGGGGCGTTCAGCATAGGCAATGTCGAGGGAGGGGTGGAAGTGCTGCTGCGGTTGCCCTGAACCACTGTTGCTGATTTCCCACAGGTTCCCGGTCGCGATTCTCCACACAATCTCCACATTCGCCCCATAAACCCCCCACACGGCCACGCCAGACTCTCCCTCATTCGAACAGGGAGAGCCTCACATGAACCGCAGTCTCGCTATAAAACTGGGCATGATTGCCCTCTTGATCCTCTTACTGATGATTCCGTTGTTGATGATCAGCGGCCTTATCGATGAGCGCCAGGAGCTGCGCGACGGGGTGCTGCAGGATATCGCCCGCAGTTCCAGCCACAGCCAGCAACTGATCGGGCCGATGATCGTCGTGCCGTTTCGCAAGGACGTGAAAGTCTGGAATACCAACGAAAAGACGGGCGTGCGTTTCCTGGAGACCGTCGAACGAAGTGGTGAGTTGTACTTTTTGCCGGAGCAATTCGAACTCGACGGCCAGGTGCGCACCGAAACCCGCGCCCGGGGTATCTACGAGGCGCGCTTGTTTCACGCTGACAATCGGATCGATGGGCGCTTCAAGGTGCCGGAGCGTTATGGCGTCGCCGCGAAGGATTTCGCCGACTATCGTTTTGACGAGCCGTACCTGAGCGTCGGTATCAGCGACATTCGCGGCATCGAGAATGCCATGACCCTGACGCTGAACCAGCAGACCGTCGACTTCCTTCCCGGCTCGCGGCTTGGCTGGCTTGGGCAAGGCGTGCATGTACCGCTGCCCATGATCACCTCCCAAGGCAGCCCCGAGCTGACCTTCGGTTTCGACCTGCGCCTGCAAGGTACCGGTGAATTGCAGATCCTGCCGGTGGGCAAGTCCACCAAGGTGCACCTCTCCGCCGACTGGCCGCACCCCAGCTTTATCGGCAACTACCTGCCGGTCGATCGCGAGGTCAACGAGCAGGGCTTCAGTGCCGATTGGCAGACCTCGTTTTTCTCCACCAACCTCTTGGAAACATTGCAGGCATGCGAGCCCAGCGATGGCTGCGAAGCATTCCGCAGCCGTGCATTCGGCGTGAGTTTCGTCGATCCGGTGGACCAATACCTGAAGAGCGATCGGGCGATCAAATACGCGCTGCTGTTCATTGCGCTGACGTTCGCCGGGTTCTTCCTCTTCGAAGTGCTCAAGAGCCTGGCGGTGCACCCGGTCCAATACGCACTGGTGGGCGTGGCCCTGGCCTTCTTCTATCTATTGCTTTTGTCGCTTTCGGAACACATAGGCTTCACCCTGGCGTACCTTGTTTCGGCCAGTGCCTGCGTGGTGTTGATCGGCTTTTATGTCTGCCATGTGCTGCGCAGCGTCAGCCACGGCCTGGGTTTTTCAGCCGGGTTGGCGGGGTTGTACGGTTTGCTCTATGGGTTGCTAAGCGCTGAAGACTACGCGCTGTTGATGGGCTCGCTGCTGCTGTTCGGCCTGCTCGGTGTGTTCATGGTGTTGACCCGCAAGTTGGACTGGTACGGCGTGGGCGCGAAGCCTGTTGCGGCGATGAGCTTCGATCTGGGAGAGGTGAAATGAGTCGGTCGCTGGGGTTGCGGGAGGATCAGTGGTTGGGAGAGCTGCTGGTGAAGCGAATTGCTGGGTTGTTTCCGATGGATCCGGTGCGCGGCCTTCGCGACAGGCTCGCTCCCAAAGGGACCACACGATCAATGGGGGGCGAGCCTGCTGGCGAAAAAGTCGTGATATTCAGTAAAAATTAAACCCGGGGCACCGTCTCGAGCATCGAAGGCCGCAAGCTCACCTCGGCAAACCACGCCGCCAGCTGGGGATTGGACTTGCGCCATTCCAGGTCCGGATGGCGCAGGTCCAGGTAACCCAGGGCGCAGGCGACGCTGATGGAGGCGATGTCGAAATGACAGGCCAGTTCGGCAATCGCCTCGGCTTCGAGCAGGGCCACGGCACGGCGAATCTTGTCCCGTTGCGCATCGAGCCATTCGGCCCAGTGTTTTTCCGTGGGGCGCAGCGCGGTCTCGTAGCGGATCATCACCGCCGCGTCCATGATCCCGTCGGCCAGGGAGGCCAAGGTCAAGCGCCGCCAGCGGGCCGCGCCCTCGCGGGGGATCAGCGGGTTGCCGACATGCTGGTGATCGAGGTAATCAAGAATGACGCGGCTGTCGTGGATCACCGTCCCGTTGGCCAGGCGCAAGGCCGGGATCTTGCTCAACGGGTTTTCTTCGATCAGCGCCCGGTCGGGCTTGACCGGCGTGAGTTGACTCAACTGCAACGCCACACGGTCCTGCTGGCCGGTTTCGTGCAGCAGCACCAGCACCTTGCGGACGAAGGGGGACGCGGGGTTGTGGAACAGGGTCATGCTGGGGCTGGACATGCAGAGATCCTCGATGGGGCGGGCTGGGGCTTAGCCTAGACAGTTGCACGGCGGCTGGCGAGTATCGAATGCTCCCACAGGTTTATTGCCGCGCTGGAATTATCGGCGCTTGAACAAACCCCAAGTCCCCAGCACCGTCGGTACGCCCAAGCCCACCCAACTCACCGCATCCCACGCGCCATCGCCCAACAATGCCGAAAACAGCCCCGCCGCGCTCAAAGCGCCGATGACCACGGGGATACCAAACACCTTCCAGAAATTCGACTGCCGAGGCCTCACGCTTCGACCTCCGCGCCGACGATTGCGCGCTTGGCGGTCTTGCGCCGAACCACCCACAGATAAACACCACTGCCCAGGACGATGATGGTCAGGATGTCCAGGGTCGCCCAGAAGATCTGCATTGGCCGGCCACCGTAGTCGCCGAAATGCAAAGGCAGGGACAGGCTCATCATGTCCATGTACCACGGCCGTTCGGCCACGGTGGTGACATCCAGGGTGCTGGCGTCGATCAGTACAGGCGTCAGCAGATGGGAGGTCAGGTGAGTGCTGCCTTTCATGAACACGCTGTAATGGTGCTCGCTGGAAAACAGCGTGCCGGGGAAGGCGATGAAGCTCGGCTCCATGCCGGGAGCGACATCCTTGGCAATGTCCAGCAAGCGGGTTGCCGGGGCCAGCTCGGTCAATGGCGGCGCGTTGCGATAGGGCTCGACCATGGCGCTGAGGCTATCGTTGCGCCATGCGGCAATGATCAGGTCGGCGCAGGCGGCGATCACGCCGGTCACGCCGACGGTCAGCGCCCAGACCAGGGTGACCACACCGATCAGGTTGTGCAGGTCGAGCCAGCGCAGGCGCGTGGATTTGTCCTGGCGTACCGTGGCGAACTTCAAGCGGCGCATGAATGGCAAATACAGCACCACGCCGGAGACGATGGCGATCACGAACAGCAAACCCATGAACGCCAGCAGCAACTTGCCCGGCAAACCGGCGAACATGTCCACGTGCAGGCGCAGCATGACCATCATGAAACCGCCGTTGGCCGAGGGCATTTCCAGGGCTTCGCCCGTGCGTGCATCGAGCATGAACGTGTGGGAGGAGTTGGGTTCGGTGCCCGGCGTCGGCGCCATGATGGTGATGATGCCGTTGGGGTCGTCCTCGTCCCAGCCAAAATACTGGACCACCTCGCCCGGGCGATGGGCCTTGGCTTTTTCCACCAGTTGTTGCAGGTCGAGCGGCGGCGTGCCGGCCGGCATCTCCCGCAGCTCTGGCGCATCGCCCAACAGGTGCTCGATCTCATGATGGAAAATCAACGGCAACCCGGTGATTGCCAACATCAGCAGGAACACCGTGCAGATCAGGCTGGTCCAGGTGTGGACGAAGGACCAGCGGCGGATGGTTTTGCTTTTCATGATCGATCCGAATGCTGAAGGGCGACGATGCTTGAGGTCGTTCAGCCAACCGTGAAACCTACGGGAGCCAGCTTGTGTGGGAGCGAGCTTGCTCGCGAAAGCGAAGTGTCAGTCAAGATCAACGCAGCTGACTCACCGCCAACGCGAGCAAGCTCGCTCCCACAAAGACTCGTCCCACAGGCATTTGATCTGACTGATTGAGCTCAGTTGCAGGTGCCCTCAAAGAGGTTTGCGCAAATGCTAACCGTTTACCATTTGTAATTCACGCTGGCGACGACGTTGCGTTGGTCGCCGTAGTAGCAATAGAAACCATCGCAGGTGGACAGGTAGTCCTTGTTGAAGATGTTTTTCGCGTCCACTGCCACCGTGACGCCCTTGAGCGTCTTGTTCAAACGGCCCAGGTCGTAGTGGGCCGAGGCGTCGTACACCGTGTAGGAGCCGACGTGACCCCAATCGGTGTTGGTGGTGTTGCCATAGGTGTCGCCGACATAACGCACGCCAGCCCCCACGCCGAACCCGTCCAGAGGGCCGTTATGCCAGGTGTAGTCGGCCCATGCGGTGGCCTGGTTACGCGGTACCTGGGCCATGCGCTTGCCTTCTTCGGCCGCGGCGCCCTTGGTGATTTCGCTGTCGTTGTAGGTGTAGGAACCGACCAGTTTCAGGTTGTCGGTGACGTCGCCGGACGCTTCCAGTTCCAGGCCACGCACGCGGACCTCGCCCACTTGCCGGGTGATGTTGTTCTCCGTGACGGAGTTGTTTTGCTGAGTCAGGTCGAACACCGCGGCGGTCAACAGGGTTTTGGTACCCGGTGGCTGATATTTGATGCCGACTTCGTACTGCTCGCCTTCAGTTGGTTTGAACGAGTCAGTGCTGTTGACGGCTGAGCCCGCCACGGCCTGGAACGACTGGGCGAAGGAAACGTACGGTGTCACGCCGTTATCGAACACATAGCTCAATGCGGCGTTGCCGCTGAATTTCTTGTCGCGCTGGGTGTTGGTCGCGTCGTTCTGGTTGTGGAAAACGGTGCCGGTGTGAATCCAGTCCTCACGGCCGCCAAGGGTCAGGCGCCAGTTGTCCAGAGCGATCTGGTCTTGGATGTACAGGCCAGTCTGGTGGGTTTTTTGGTTGTAGTGGTACATGTCGAAATACTGGACGTTGGAGAAGTCCTGTCCGTAAGTCGGGTTGTTGACGTTGCTGGTGGGCACACCACCAGAACCCCAGCGCCAGCGAGCGTTGCTATTGGAGCGCTGGTGGTCCAGGCCCAGCAGCAGCGTGTGGCTCAAGGCTGCGGTCTGGAAATCGGCCTGGAAATTGTTATCCACGGCGTATTGGCTGATGTCTTCATCAACAATACTGGCGCTGCGCCTGACGGTGCCATCGGCGCTCACGGATTCGTCCGGGCCATCTGGGAAAAAAGCCCCACCGGCGGAGATGCCCTGAAATTCCAGATCGCTCTTGGTATAGCGCAGATTCTGGCGGAACTGCCAGGTGTCGTTCAGGCGATGCTCGAAGTTGTAGCCCAGCGCATAGTAGGTGCGATCGTAGAACTCCCAGTCCGGATCACCCAGGTTCTTGTGATGGGAAATCTTGCCCGCCGGCGAGGCCAGTTTTGTGCCTTGCAGCGGCAGGAATTGCCCAGTGATACCGGTGTCATCGCGGGTGTATTGCGACAGGAAGGTCAGGCGAGTGTCGTCGTTGATATTCCACGTCAGGCTTGGAGCAATGTTGTAGCGTTTGTCCGGGATGTGGTCGACCTGGGAGTTGCTGTCGCGCACCGTGCCGCTGAGTCGGTACAGGAACTGGCCTTCGTCATCGACTTTGCCAGTGCTGTCGAAGTTGATCTGCTTGTGCTCGTAGCTGCCGGCCTGCAATTGGACTTCATTGCTGCTTTCAGCCTGTGGGCGGCGGCTGACCATGTCGAGCATGCCGCCGGGGGGCGTCTGGCCGTAGACCGAGGAAGCAGGGCCGCGAAGCACTGCGATGCGCTCAAGGTTCCAGGGTTCGATTTTCGTCGTGATGTAGTTGCCCTTGGGCAGCGGCAGGCCATCGAGGAATTGCGTTGGCACGAAACCGCGCACCAATAGCCAATCGTTACGCGAGTCCGAACCGTAGCCGCTACTCTGCACGCCGGCGGTGTAGCGCAGCGCGTCATTGAGGTTGAGGACGGAGCGGTCTTCCATCTGCTGGCGCGTGACCACCGAGACCGAGCGTGGCAGCTCGACTATCGGGGTATCGGTCTTGGTGCCGGCGGCGGTGCGGGTCACAGCGTAGCCCTCGCTAGGCCCCCACGCCGTTTCGCTGATTCCCGCGCCGATCACGCTGGTTTCCGGCAGCACCATGACGCCTTCGGGCACGGCCACCAGGCTGTAAGTGCCGGCGCTGCTTTGTTCCAGTTGCAGGCCGGTACCGCGCAAGGCCTCGCGCAAGGCGCCGGTGGCGTCGAATTGGCCCTGGACCGGGGCCGAGGTCTTGCCCGACGCCAATGACGGGTTCAGGCTCAAGGCGAGACCGGCCTGGCTGGCGATCTGATTCAGGGTGCTGGCCAATGGCGCCGCGGGCAGATTGTAGGCACGAACGCCAGATGCCTGTTCGGCGGCGAGCAACGGGCCGCAGGCCAACGGGGTGCTCAAGGCAATGGCAACGGCCAATAGACTGGGGCGCAACAGGGTCTCAAACGGACGGGACATACGGCGGCTCCTGAATGGAAATATTTCTCAATTGCCTGTGTGCCGGATGAAAGTCGAAAAGTGATAGGGCTGGATGAAAATAATTTAGATTCAGATTGCGGCCGGTGGCTTTGGGGTGGGGCGAATGGCCTCATCGCGAGCAAGCTCGCTCCCACATGGGACTGAAGTGCAAACCCCTGTGGGAGCGAGCTTGCTCGCGATGAGGCCATCACTGGCAACAATACGCTTCAGCGCTTGGCTTCAGCCCTAGGCCCCACCACCACCCACCAACGCGTGCGATGCTCGATTTGCACCGGCAAGGTCGGCAGCAGGGCGGTCAGGGCCAGGTCGGTGTCGTGCAGCGGAAAGCTGCCGGTGATGCGCAAGTCCGCCACCTGGGGCTCGACGCCGAAATATCCACGCCGGTAACGCCCCAGCTCCCGGATCAAATCTTCAAGGCGCGCGTTGTCCACCACCAGCATTCCGCGGGTCCAGGCATCGGCCCCCGCGTTCAAGGCCACGGCCGGCCCGAGGCCATCCCGGTGCATCAGCACTTGCTGGCCTTCGCGCAGGATCTGTTCTCCTTCGCTGCGCTGCGGGTGCGCCGCCACCGCCGATTTCAAGACACTCAAGCGTGTGCCCTGGTCTTCGAGCTTGACCAGAAAACGCGTGCCCAAGGCGCGCATGCTGCCTTCGCGAGTCTCGACGATGAACGGCCGCGGATCGTTGTGGCCGGTCTCCACGAGAATCTCGCCTTCCTGCAAAACGATAAGCCGCTGCTTGTCGTCGAAACGTACATCCAGCGCACTGTGGGTATTGAGGTTGACCACCGTGCCGTCCGCCAGGCGCAACGTGCGCTGTTCGCCCGTGGCGGTGCGCTGGTCGGCCAGCCAATAATCCAGCGGCAGGTAACGGTCGCCGGCGAACAGCGCCAGGCCGATGACCGCGACGACACTGGCCAGGCCACTGCCAACCTTGCGCACCCGTCGCCGGATGCTGGCCTTCGATTGCAGCAACGCGGCCCGGGCAGGTCCGCTGGCGATGCTGAAGCGTTGGTCAAGCATGCCGAGCTGTTGCCAGGCGCGGGCGTGCTCTTCATCGGCGGCGTGCCATTGAGCGAATGCTTCCCGCTCCTGGGGACTGCCGCAGCCAGAATCCAGGGACAGCTGCCAGGCAATGGCCGCATCGAGAACGCGCGCCGAGACCGGTTTGCCAAGGGCTGCGGTCATGTCGGCTCACCATAAAGCGCGATGTAGCATTGCCGCATGCCTTGGGCCAGGTATTGCCGTACCCGCGGGACCGAAACGCCAAGGCGCTCGGCGATCTCTGCGTGGCCGAGGCCGTCGAGGCGGTTGTAGAGGAATGCCGCCCGGGCCTTGCTGGATAATTTTCCAAGCAGGCGATCGATATTCTTCAGGTCTTCGAGAATCAGTTGTTGCTCTTCCACCGACGGCTGCTCGCCTTTCGGGACCAGCATCAGTTCGGTCAGATAGGCCTGTTCGAGCGCGGCCCTACGGAAGTAGTCGAACAACAGCCCCTTGGCGATCGCCAGCAGGAACGCGCGCGGCTCGCGGGGCGCCTTCAACTCCTCGCGACCCAGCAAGCGCACAAAGGTGTCCTGGCTCAGGTCCTCGGCCCGTTGCGCACAGGCCACGTTGCGTCGCAGCCACGCCAATAGCCAAGCGCGATGGTCGCGGTATAACGCACCAACCAGATCACTATGAGGACTGGGGACTGACGACACAGAGCATCACCGACGTTTTAAGTAACGAGAATTGTTCGCGATTGTGGCAGAGGCGGGGGAGGGAAAGCAATTGGCGCTGGTCGGAGCTCATAACTCAATACTTTTGTGGGAGCGAGCCTGCTCGCGATAGCGGTGGGGCAGTGGCATTGAGGTTCACTGACACTGCGCCATCGCGAGCAAGCTTGCTCCCACAAAAGCTCCCGAGCGCTCGGGTCTTGGATTAAAGCGAAGGCGCCTGCTGCCGCCGTTTCCATTGTCCCAGGCGTTGCTGCAGGTCGAGCGGGCTGTGGATATCCTTCTGGCGGGCGCGGCTGAACAGGATCAGCGCCAGCTCCGCGGTGGCCAGGGCGTCGGCGCTGGCGTTGTGGCGATCGAAGACTTGCAACTTGAACCAGTCGATCCAGTCGTCCAGGCCTCCTTGGCGGATATGAGCCTGTGGGCAAAGCATCGGGGCCAGGTCCGCCACGTCGATGAAGGGATGCTGCAAGCGATAGCCCAGGTATTCCTTCAACGCTCGTCCGAGCATGTGGCTGTCGAAAGGCGCATGAAACGCCAGCAGTGGGCTGTCGCCGACGAACTCCATGAACGCCAGCAGCGCGTCGGCCGGGTCGCTGCCGGCGGCGATGGCGCTTGGCGCCAACCCGTGTATCAACACGCTTGGCCCGAGTTTTTGCTTGTCGCATTGCAAGGTCCGCTCGAACTGCTGGCTGAAGTCGATGGCGCCGTCTTCTATCACCACCGCACCGATGGACAACACTTGGTCTTTGTTCAGGTTCAGGCCGGTGGTTTCCAGATCGACCACGACCCAACGCTGTTCCCGCAGGCTGCATTCAATCAGTTGTGCTGCCGCGGGCAGGGCTTCCAGGCGCTGTTGCAAATCCTGCGACAACGTCGGCTGGACCGGGCGCAGCCAGGAAAACAGGCTCACAGCTGATACCTCAACGTCAGGCTGCTTTGCAGACGTTGGGCCTGGCGCAGGGATTCGCGCAGGATCCGCCGGTCCAGGTGGTTGAGGCTGTCTGGATCGACGCGGTTGGAGTAGGGCAGGTTCTCCCGGGTCTGCAACTGGTGTTGTTGCATCCGGGTCTGCTGGATGAAGTGATAGGCCTCTTCATAAGCGGCGCCATCAAGCGGCTCGATGACTTCCTTGACCACCAGTTGCCGCAAGCGCTCCAGGGTATTGTTGGCTTCGATGCCATTGGCCAGGGCCAGCAGCCGCGCGCCGTCAACGAAAGGCGTCAGCCCTTGTACCTTTAAGTCGAGGGTGGCTTTTTCGCCGTTCTTGCGGGTCAGCACAAAGTCCCTGAAGCGTCCAACAGGCGGCCGATGGCGAAGAGCGTTTTCGGCCATCATGCGCTGGAACAATCGGTTGTCGGCCACTTGATCGAGAATCTGCTGGCGCAGTTGCTCGCAGCTTTGTTCATCTCCCCAGACCACTCGCAGGTCGAAATAGATGCTTGAGCCCAGCAGGTTCTCCGGCGTCGCTTCGCGGATGAAGGCCGCGAAGCGACGCGCCCATTCCGCGCGGGACAGGCACAGCTCGGGGTTGCCCGCCATGATGTTGCCTTTGCACAGGGTAAAACCGCACAGCGCCAGGCTCTGGTTGACCTGTTGGGCGATGGGCAACAGCAGGCCACGGATCTGCGCGGCGTGGGCGGCGTCCCGGGCTTCGAACAGGATGCCGTTGTCCTGGTCGGTATGAAGGGTCTGCTCGCGGCGGCCTTCGCTGCCGAAACACAACCAACTGAAGGGCACGCCTGGGTCGCCTTTATCGGCCAGGGTCAGTTCGATGACCCGGCACACGGTGTGGTCGTTGAGCAAGGTGATGATATGGGTAATCTGGGTCGATGACGCGCCGTGGGCCAGCATGCGCTCCACCAGTTGGCCAATCTCTCCGCGCAGGGTGACCAGGTTTTCCACACGAGGGGCATTCCGAATCGTGCGCGCCAGATGCACCAGGTCGACGCGTTGCAAGGAAAACAGATCCCGTTCCGACACCACGCCACACAGGCGATGCTCCTTGACCAGGCAGACATGGGCAATATGACGCTCGGTCATGGCAATCGCGGCATCGAAGGCGCTGTGCTCCGGTGACAGGAAAAACGGCGCCTGAGTCATGTGCATCGCAATCGACTCGGAAAAATCCCCGGTACCGTCGGCCACGACCTGACGCAGGTCGCGCAGGGTGAAAATGCCTACCGGCGCTTTTTGTTCGTTCACCACGACGATGCTGCCGACTTGTTGCTCATGCATGAGTTTGACGGCTTCGCGCAACGGTGTTTCAGGTGAACAACTGACCGGATGACGCATCGCCAGCTCGCCCAGGCGGGTGTTCAGCGAATATTGCGTGCCCAGCGTCTGGGCAGATTTTTGCTGCACTTGCTGGTTGACCAGGTCGAGCAGGCTGCTGACGCCGCGCAAGGCAAAGTCGCGAAACGGGCCGGACAAGGCAAACAGCTTGATGAACGCCAACTTGTTCAGTTGCAGACAGAACGTATCTTCACCGGCCCGATGCTCGGTGCGGGTAGCGCGCTCACCCAACAGGGCGGCGAGGGGGAAGCATTCGCCCGTGGTGATTTCAAAAGTGGTCTCGGTGCCGCCCTTCGCCGAATGGGGACGCTCGCCCACCACCCGGCCCTGCTTGACGATATAGAAGTGTTCCACCGGGCCGTCGGCCGGCTTGATGATCGTTTCGCCCGGCGCGTAGAAGCGCAGCAGGCTTTGCTCCACCAGATAGGCCAGGTGGGCGTTTTCCATCTGGTTGAACGGGGGGAAGCGCTGGAGAAATTGCAATGTCCCCTGAATGTTCTGCAACACGGCGGTTTTCCCTGCCTGGATGAAGGCGTCCGCTTTTTTCATAACCATTGCGCAATCTTTTTCGAATTGTTGTGGTCGGATCTGTTCGCCATGGTCGGCCTCTGGACGTGGAGTGCCCATTGGACGTAAGTCTAGGTCGCCACGATAGAGCCGGAACTACGGAAATATCCCACGCCTCGCCTCGGAAAATTCTTCAGGGAAGACTCTTGGAAAAAAATCCGACGAAGTGCACATTGAAGCGCCGCAGAACGATGTCTGACCACTGTGCCAAGGGATCGATTCAAGGAACGTAGAGAGCACCATGTCCGACCACGATATTTTGAGTGACGCCGAGCGCGAGGCGCTGAGTGCCGTCATGCTGGAACCCGACCTGCCGCCGCAGCGTGTGTTGATCGTCGACGACGACAAGGACGCCCGCGAGCTGTTGTCGGAAATCCTGGCATTGGACGGCATCCATTGCATGACCGCCGCGAGTGGCGAAACCGCACTCAAGATGCTGGAGACCAAGCCGTCCATCGGCCTTCTGATCACGGACCTTCGCATGGGCAATGTCGATGGCCTTGAACTGGTGCGCCTGGTGCGCGAGTCGGAGCGTGCGGCGCTGCCGATCATCATTGTGTCCGGCGACGCCGACGTGAAGGATGCCATCGAGGCGATGCACTTGAGCGTGGTGGATTTCCTGCTCAAGCCGATCGATACCGACAAGCTGCTGGGGCTGGTCAAGCATGAGTTGGGGATGGATCTCTAGACCGCTGTACTGGCTGGTTTTTTGTGGCGAGGGCGCTTGCTCCCGCTCGACTGCGCAGCAGTCGCAAGTCCGCAGATAAGGTTTCAAAATAGCTGTAAAGAAGGGCTGCTGCGCACCCCAGCGGGAGCAAGCGCCCTCGGCACAAAAGCAGTTAGGGATCGCAAATGAAAAAGCCCTGGTCTTTCGGCCAGGGCTTTTTCATTGCTATCTACCGCTCAATCACAGCCCATTGGCGGCCTTGAACTCGCGTCGGCGACGGTGCAGCACCGGCTCGGTGTAGCCGTTTGGTTGCCGGGTGCCTTCGATCACCAGCTCGACCGCCGCCTGGAAGGCGATGTTGCTGTCGAAGTCCGGCGCCAGCGGGCGGTACAGCGGGTCGCTGGCGTTCTGGCGGTCCACGACCGGTGCCATGCGCTTGAGGCTTTCCATCACCTGCTCTTGCGTGACGATGCCGTGGCGCAACCAGTTGGCGATGTGCTGGCTGGAAATGCGCAGCGTCGCGCGGTCTTCCATCAGGCCGATGTCATTGATGTCCGGCACCTTGGAGCAGCCGACACCCTGGTCGATCCAGCGCACCACGTAGCCAAGGATGCCCTGGGCGTTGTTGTCCAGTTCGTGTTTGATCTGCTCTGCCGTCCAGTTCGGGTTGACGGCCAGCGGGATGGTCAGGATGTCGTCCACCGAGGCGCGCGCACGCTTGGCCAGTTCGGCCTGGCGGGCGAACACGTCGACCTTGTGGTAGTGCAGCGCATGCAGCGCGGCGGCGGTCGGCGACGGAACCCAGGCGGTGTTGGCGCCGGCCATCGGGTGAGCGATCTTTTGTTCGAGCATCGCTGCCATCAGGTCCGGCATCGCCCACATGCCCTTGCCGATTTGCGCGCGGCCTTGCAAGCCGGTGCTCAAGCCGATGTCGACGTTCCAGTTTTCATAGGCGCCGATCCACTTCTCGGCCTTCATGTCGGCCTTGCGCACCATCGGGCCGGCTTCCATGGAGGTGTGGATTTCGTCGCCGGTGCGGTCCAGGAAGCCGGTGTTGATGAACACCACGCGCTCGCTGGCAGCCTTGATGCAGGCCTTGAGGTTGACCGTGGTACGGCGCTCCTCGTCCATGATGCCGACCTTGAGCGTGTTGCGCGGCAGGTTCAACACGTCTTCGACGCGGCCGAACAGTTCGTTGGTGAACGCCACTTCTTCCGGGCCGTGCATCTTCGGCTTGACGATGTACACCGAACCGGTGCGGCTGTTGCGGCGCGAGGTGTTGCCGTTGAGGCTGTGGATCGCCGCCAGGCTGGTGACCAGCCCGTCGAGGATGCCTTCCGGCACTTCGTTGCCGTCCTTGTCCAGGATCGCGTCGATGGTCATCAGGTGACCGACGTTGCGCACGAACAGCAGCGAGCGACCGTGCAGCGTCAAGCCCGAACCGTCGACGGCGGTGTAGGCGCGGTCGGGGTTCATGGTGCGGGTGAAGGTCTGGCCGCCCTTGGCGACTTGCTCGGACAGGTCGCCTTTCATCAAGCCGAGCCAGTTGCGGTAGATCACCACTTTGTCATCGGCATCGACCGCGGCAACCGAGTCTTCGCAGTCCATGATGGTGGTCAGCGCGGCTTCCATCAGGATGTCTTTGACACCGGCGGCGTCGGTTTGGCCGATGGGGGTGCTGGCGTCGATCTGTATCTCGAAGTGCAGGCCGTTGTGTTTCAGCAGAACCGCGCTCGGCGCCGACATATCGCCTTGGAAACCGATCAGTTGGGCGTCGTCGCGCAGGCCGCTGTTGGCGCCGCCCTTGAGGGCCACCACCAGCTTGCCGTCGACGATCTTGTAGGCAGTGGAATCAACATGGGAGCCGGCCGCCAGGGGGGCCGCTTCGTCGAGAAATGCGCGGGCGAAGGCGATGACCTTGTCACCGCGCACCTTGTTGTAGCCTTTGCCTTTTTCCGCGCCATCGGCTTCGCTGATGGCGTCGGTGCCGTACAACGCGTCGTACAACGAACCCCAGCGGGCGTTCGAGGCGTTGAGGGCGAAGCGGGCGTTCATCACCGGCACTACCAGTTGCGGGCCGGCCATGCGGGCGATTTCGTCATCGACGTTTTGAGTCGTGGCCTGGAAATCCGCCGCTTCTGGCAGCAGGTATCCAATGTCTTGCAGGAAGGCTTTGTAAGCCACGGCGTCGTGGGCCTGGCCGGCACGGGCCTGGTGCCAGGCGTCGATCCGTGCCTGGAAGTCGTCGCGTTTGGCGAGTAGGGCTTTGTTCTTCGGAGCCAGGTCATGGATGACCTTGTCGGCCCCGGCCCAGAATGCGTCGGCGGTGAGGCCGGTTCCGGGAATGGCTTCGTTATTAACGAAGTCGAACAGGACTTTGGCGACCTGCAGGCCACCGACTTGAACGTGTTCAGTCATTGCTTGCCTCACTCTGCTCAGCTATTTCGCTTTTCAGCTCTTCGATTTTGACAATGAAGCCTCGGGACATTTAAACCACAAACCCCTGAACCAGTACATGCCATCGCTGGCGGCTGGGTTGTTAAGCCTTGCTGGACGGGGCTTTCAGGGGTGCGACTGGCCTTAAGCAGACATCGGTACAACAGGATTGCCGCGATTATGTAGTGCTCGCTGGGGAATACTACATGATCATTTGCGCTTGTGAAAATTAGACTAATTGCGTCGTTCTGCGACCGACTAAAGCAGTACAGTCATTGCGCGGCATGGGATGTTCTCAAAAAACAGATGGATTGTTCCAGATAAATCTCGATAACTGTACACATTAACGAAAAATGCCCCGACCGCGCCGTGGGCGGGCCTTGCCTATACTGTCTTCTCCATCCATAACAGGGCTGCGCCATGGACCATCTCGTCATTACTGTTTTCGCCCCGGACAAACCAGGGCAGGTCGAGCGAATCGCCCAATGCATCGCCGAACATGGCGGAAACTGGCTGGACAGCCGCATGTCCCACCTCGCCGGGCAGTTTGCCGGAATCCTGCGTCTCAGTGCCCCGGCCGAGTCCCATGAAGAATTGATCGAAGCCTTGCAAGGCCTGTCGGCCCATGGCATTCGCGTGCTGATCGCCGAGAACGCAATCGAAGAATCCTGCACCTGGAAACCTATCGCGATGGAATTGGTGGGCAATGACCGTCCGGGTATCGTGCGCGACATCACTCGTCTGCTGAGCGAGCAGGGCGTGAACGTCGAGCGCTTGATCACCCAGGTGCGACCGGCACCGATGAGCAGCGAGTTGCTGTTCCATGCCGAGGCGATCCTTGGGGTGCCGTTGACCTTGTCGCTGGACACGCTGCAGGCATGCCTGGAAACCCTGGCCGATGAATTGATGGTTGAGTTGAAATTCAGCGACGAAACCTGACAGGTGTTATCCAAGGAAAAACTGCGCCTGCCTGTGGATAACCTGTAGAGACCTGGCGCCAGCCCAGGCCCGTCGGGCCTCAGCCAGCGATGATCAAAAAATCACCAGTTTTCAAGGGGTTGTGCACAAACGGCGGGGATCACGTTGTGGATAACCTTTGGAAGGATAAGCGCAGGCCACGCAAAACGTGGCCTGTAGAGGTGTGTGCGTTTTTTGATCAGCTGCGACGGCGCATGCCGATCACGGCATCGATGCTGTACACAGCCAAACCGGCCCAGATGAACAGGAATGCCATCAGCGTGCTGGAGGACAGGTGCTTGTCGAACAGCAGCACTGCGAGCAGCAGCACGAGGGTTGGGGCGATGTATTGCAGGAAACCCAGCGTGGTATAGGGCAGGTGTCGCGCCGCCGCGTTGAAGCACACCAATGGCACGAGCGTCACGGGGCCGGCCGCCACCAGCCACCACGCTTCGGACGTGGTCCAGAACGCGGCCTGGGCACTGGTGGCAGTCGGGTTGAACAGCAGCCACGCGATGGCAATCGGCACCAGCATCCATGTTTCCACCACCAGCCCGGGCAAAGCCTTCACTGGTGCTTGCTTACGGATCAAGCCGTAGAAGCCAAAAGTCAGCGCCAGCACCAGCGATACCCACGGCAGGCTGCCCACCTGCCAGACCTGCTGGGCCACGCCAACCGCCGCCAGCCCTACGGCCACCCACTGCATGCGCCGCAGCCGCTCACCCAGGATCAACATGCCCAGCAACACGTTGACCAGCGGATTGATGTAGTAGCCAAGGCTGGCTTCAAGCATCCGACCATTATTCACAGCCCAGACATAGGTCAGCCAATTGGCCGCGATGAGCGTGCCGCTCAGGGCCAGAATAGCCAGCCGACGCGGATTGTCCCGCAACTCGCGCCACCAGCCAGGGTGTTTCCAGACCATCAGCAACGCCCCGCCGAACAAGGCCGACCAGAGTACTCGGTGGATGATGATTTCCACCGATGGGACGCTGGCGATGGCTTTGAAATAAATCGGGAACAGACCCCAGATGATGTAGGCGCTCAGGCCCAGGATGTACCCGCGACGCGGGTTGGCGGCTTGCATGCAGAATCCTTGCTTAGGCAGCTAACAAAAAATTGATTGTAAGGAGATTTGTCTGGTTGTGCAGCGAACCTTTCATTGCCGATCCCACAGGGATTTCCAGTGGCTTTGGGACCCAGCCCAATCAGAACAACTTCAGCGGCTCTTCATTGAGCGCCGCCAATTGCTCGCGCAATGCCAACACCTGGTCGCCCCAATAACGCTCACTGCCAAACCACGGGAAGCTTCGCGGAAACGCCGGATCATCCCAGCGGCGGGCCAGCCAGGCGCTGTAGTGCATCAGGCGCAGGGCACGCAGGGGTTCGATCAGTGCCAGTTCGCGCGGGTCGAAGTCATGGAATTCCTGATAGCCGTCCATTAATTCCGATAGCTGGCCCAGGCACTCCTGGCGATCCCCGGCAAGCATCATCCATAGATCCTGCACGGCCGGGCCCATGCGACAGTCGTCCAGGTCGACGATGTGGAACACCTCGTCGCGGCACATCATGTTGCCGGGATGGCAATCGCCATGCATGCGGATGTTCTGATGGGGCGTGGCGGCGTAGACCTCTTCGACACGCTTGAGCAGATCCCTGGCCACCGACTCGTAGGCGGGTAGCAGGCTCGTGGGGACGAAACCACTTTGCAGTACCGTCTCCAGCGAGTCATGGCCGAAGTTCTTCACGCCCAGCGCTTCACGGTGCTCGAACGGGCGGGTGGCTCCGATCGCATGCAAGCGCCCGAGCAGTTGGCCCAGGCGATAGAGCTGATCGAGATTGCCCGGCTCCGGCGCTCGTCCACCTCGACGGGGAAACAGGGTGAAACGAAACCCTGCGTGCTCATGCAGGCTGGCGCCGTTGTGAATCAGCGGTGCCACCACCGGCACTTCGTGATCAGCCAGTTCGAAGGTGAAGCGGTGCTCTTCCAGGATGGCTTCGTTGGTCCAGCGCTGCGGACGATAAAACTTGGCGATCAGCGGTTCTGCATCTTCGATGCCCACTTGATAAACGCGGTTTTCGTAGCTGTTGAGGGCCAGCACCCGGGCATCACTGAGAAAGCCGATGCTTTCGACGGCATCCAGGACCAGGTCGGGCGTGAGGGTTTCAAACGGATGGGACATGCTGACTCCTGCGCAGCGGCAGGGCTGCCGCGTCCGGCCCAGCATGGTAGCGCAAAGCGGTCATGATGGGTCGGTAGGCATTGGGTCGCTCTTCGTGGCGAGGAAGCAAGCTCCCCCGCCAGGAAAGTGTCAGGCGCCGATGACGCCGCCGTCTTCGCGGGTAATCACCATCACCGAAGAGCGTGGCTTGCCGTTGGGCAGATGCTCGGGGAACGTCGAGCCACCGTTTTCGCCTGGATGCTGGATGCCGACGAATATGGCCTTGTAGTCCGGGGCGAAACTGATCCCGGTGACTTCACAGCCCACCGGTCCGACCATGAAGCGGCGAATCTCACCGCTGTTGGGATCGGCGCACAGCATCTGGTTGTTGCCCATTCCCGCAAAGTCCCCCGTGTTGCTGGAGTCGCCGTCGGTCTGGATCCACAGCCGCCCGCTCTTGTCGAAACCCAGGCCGTCAGGGCTGTTGAACATATTTTGCGCGTTGACGTTGGACGATCCGGCCTTGGGCGTGCCGGCGTGTACCGTCGGGTTGCCGGCGACCACGAACAGGTCCCAGTCGAAGGTGTTGGCGGCGTGATCGTCGCGGTCGGTGCGCCAGCGCAGGATCTGCCCGTAGACGTTTTTCGCCCGCGGGTTGGGCCCGTCCACCGGCTGGCCGTCTTCGCCGCGCTTGGCGTTGTTGGTCAAGGTGCAATAGACCTGGCCGTCCTTGGGGCTTACCACGATCCACTCTGGGCGGTCCATGCGAGTGGCGCCAACGACGCTGGCGGCCAGTCGCGCATGGATCAGGACTTCGGCCTGGTCATTGAAGCCTTTTGCCGCGTCGAGGCCATTTTTGCCATGGGTCAGCTCGATCCACTGGCCCTTGCCTTTGGGATGGTCCGGATTGCCGTCCCCGGCGTCGAAGCGCGCCACGTACAAGGTGCCGTGGTCGAGCAGGTCGCGGTTGGCCTTGGCATTGCGGTGATCTATACGATCACGGCTAACGAATTTGTAGATGAATTCGCCTCGCTCGTCGTCGCCCATGTACACCACCGCGCGACCGTCATCGGTCTGCGCCAGGGCGGCGTTTTCGTGTTTGAAGCGACCCAGGGCGGTGCGTTTCACCGGGGTGGATTTTGGATCGAACGGATCGATTTCCACCACCCAGCCGTGGCGATTGAGTTCGTTGGGGTTCTTCGCCAGATCGAAGCGAGGGTCGTGCAGGTGCCAGTTGATTTCGCGGCTGGTGACGGTAGCGCCGTAGCGCTTTTGACCGTCATCGAATTTCAGGTCGGGCTGGCTGCTGCCGAAGCAGTCGGTGAAGTTTTCTTCGCAGGTCAGGTAAGTGCCCCATGGCGTCATGCCGTTGGCGCAGTTCTGGAAGGTCCCCAGCACATTCTTGCCGCTCTTGTCGGCGAGGGTTTTCACCCAGTCGTGACCGGCAGCCGGGCCGCTCAGGCGAATCGGCGTGTTGCCATGAATCCTGCGGTTGTAGCGCGAGTCCTGGACGAACTGCCATTGGCCTTGACGACGCTCGATCTCGATCACCGACACGCCTTCGCTGGCCTGGGCCTTGTGCACTTCTTCGGCCGACTGCGGTTGGCCGCCGTGGGGGAAGAGGTAGCGGTAGTTGGTGTACTCATTGTTGATCGCCATCAGCGCCCGGTTTTCGTCGCCAGGGAACGGGAACAGGCTCATGCCGTCGTTGTTGTCGCCAAACTGCACTTCCTGGGCGCGGGCGGTGCCGTTGCCGCTGGGGTCGAAAGCCGGGGCGTTTTTCTGTAGCGGCTGGCCCCAACTGATCAACACCGAGGCCTTGTAGCCTGGTGGGAGGGTAATGGTGTCGGTCGTCGCGGCGGCAATGCTGTCGAAGCCCAGCATGCTTTTGTTGCCTTCGCTCACGGCGGCGGCCATGACGCTGCGGCTCAGCAGGTTGCCGCCCAGGAACATCGCCGCGCCACACAGGGCACCCGCGCCGATGAAACGTCGACGGCTCAGGCCGACGATCTTTTCCAGATCGGTGGATTGGTTTTCTTCTAATAGGCTCATCATCGGGCTCCCTGCTGGTTTTGGCAGCCACCTTAAAGCGGGTCGATGACGATTTTGTTGCAGCGCTTTATAGGGGCGTGCCCAGCAGCACATTTGTCGAAGAAAACCGCACCTGCACCGGCGAATCGCAGGTCAGGTTGCGTTCGCCCAATTGAGACGGGGCGGCGAGGGCGCAAAGGGTCTGGCCGTTGGGCAGACCGATACGCACTTCGCTGGGGCCGTCTTCGGCGATGGCGATGTGTTCGATGATGCCGTGGAGTGTATTGGTCGACGGATCCTCCGGCTGATCGGAGGGGTACAGTTCCAGCCAGCCGGCCTTGATCAGCGCGACGACTTCGGTGCCGGTCTCCAGCTCCAACCGCTGCGTACTGTCATGAGTGATCTGCGCTTCGATGACCAGCCCGCGGGCCAGTTCAAGGCGAACACGATCGTTGTGGCCTTGGGCGGTGATATCGAGGACCTTGCCATGTAATTGGTTTCGGGCGCTGGTGCGCAGCATCAGGCGACCGAGCAAGCCCAGGTCGCCTGCGTCCTCGCTCGCTTCCAGAAGCTGGGCCTGCAAGGTTTGCAGGCGCTGGTAAAGACGCAGCACGCGCTGGCCTTCCTCCGACAGCTTTGCACCACCTCCGCCCTTGCCACCTACGCTGCGCTCGACCAGTGGCCGGTCGGCCAGGTTATTCAACTCATCGATCGCGTCCCATGCCGCTTTGTAGCTCAGCCCGGCGCTCTTGGCCGCCCGAGTGATCGAGCCCTGCTCGGCGATGTGCTGCAACAGCGCGATGCGTTGTGGTCGGCGGACGATGTGTTGGGTCAGGAGCGTAGGCAATGACATGACGGAAACTGCGCGGGATCGAAGCAAGGACGTTGGCGCCTCGGCGCCCGCGCGTCAAGCCGGGTCGCCGGGTTTCGGCGTGCGAGCCAGGCAATACACATCGACCCGGGCGGCGCCGGCTTCGAGTAGCAGATGCGCAAGCGTCTGAGCCGTCGCGCCTGTGGTGAGCACATCGTCCACCAGCGCCAGGTGACGGTTTGCCAAAGTGGCGTCGGGCGTCAGGGCGAAGGCATGGCGCAGGTTTCGACGTCTTGCCGGGGCGTCGAGGGCTTGTTGTGCAGGCGTGTCCTGGATGCGCTGCAACAGGTTTTCTTCGCAAGGGATGTGCAGCGGCCCGCTGAGCCAGCGGGCCAGCAATGTCGCCTGGTTGAACCCGCGTTGGCGCAGTCGACGAGCCGCCAGCGGTACCGGCACCAGCGCATCGGGTCGCTCCAGCCCTTCATCGAAATGATGTTGGACCGACTGCGCCAACAGTTCGGCCAGCAAACGGCCAAGCGGCCACTTGGCCTGATGCTTGAAGCGGGTGACCAGCGTGTCCACGGGAAAGTCATAGACCCATGGCGCCACGACCCGTTCGAAGGCCGGCGGTCGCGTGGCGCATTGTCCACAGCGGAGCCCGGCCATCGGCAGCGGAAGCGCACAGACGCTGCATTGATCGCCGAGCCAGGGCAACTCGCTTTCGCACGGCGTGCAGATGGGTTGCGGTGTGTCGGTGGATTCGCCGCACAGCAGACAGGTCTGTTTGTTTTTTAACCAGATGTAAACCGGTGTTGTGTGTCGTGGTTGACAGCGCATGACTCTTCCTTAAATATGCCGAACATCCGTGTCGCGCCTGTGGGTATTCGATTTCCCGGGCGCCAGCCAAGCATAATCAAGGAAATGCCCATGAGCGCCAGCACCACTGCCAACCTGCGTCATGACTGGTCTTTGGCCGAAGTCAAAGCACTCTTTGTCCAGCCATTCAATGATCTGTTGTTCCAGGCGCAGACCGTGCACCGCGCGCACTTCGACGCCAACCGCGTCCAGGTTTCCACGCTGCTGTCGATCAAAACCGGCGCTTGCCCGGAAGATTGCAAATATTGTCCGCAGTCCGGCCACTACAACACCGGGCTGGAAAAAGAGAAATTGCTCGAAGTGCAGAAGGTCCTCGAAGAGGCGGCGCGCGCCAAGGCCATCGGTTCGACCCGATTCTGCATGGGCGCGGCGTGGAAGCATCCGTCGGCCAAGGACATGCCTTACGTGCTGGAGATGGTCAAGGGCGTGAAGGCCATGGGGCTGGAAACCTGCATGACCCTCGGACGGCTCGACCAGGAGCAGACCGAAGCGCTGGCCCAGGCTGGCCTGGATTACTACAACCACAACCTGGACACCTCGCCTGAGTTCTACGGCAGCATCATCACCACCCGCACCTACAGCGAGCGCCTGCAGACCCTGGCCTATGTACGGGATTCGGGTATGAAAATCTGCTCCGGCGGCATCCTGGGCATGGGCGAATCCCTGGACGACCGTGCCAACCTGCTGATCCAACTGGCAAACCTGCCGGAGCACCCGGAATCGGTGCCGATCAACATGCTGGTCAAGGTCGCCGGCACGCCGCTGGAAAATGCCGAGGACGTCGATCCGTTCGATTTCATCCGCATGCTCGCCGTGGCGCGGATCATGATGCCCCAATCCCATGTACGTCTTTCCGCCGGCCGTGAAGCGATGAACGAGCAAATGCAGGCCCTGGCATTTTTTGCCGGCGCCAACTCGATTTTCTATGGCGACAAGCTGTTGACGACCGCCAACCCGCAAGCCGATAAGGATATGCAGTTGTTCGCACGCCTGGGCATCCAACCCGAAGCCCGCGAAGAACACGCTGACGAAGTGCACCAGGCGGCCATTGAACAGGCATTGGTGGAGCAGAAGAGCAGCGAGCAGTTTTATAACGCTGCTGTTTGATCGCTCGCCAATTCCCTGATTGGAAGCAGGACACTGTGGGAACGAGCCTGCTCGCGATAGCGATGCAACATTCAACATTCATGTCGACTGGTACACCGCAATCGCGAGCAGGCTCGCTACCAAAAAGGTCCTGGGCCAATCCATAGACAGTTGAGGCCTGCATGCCCTTCGATCTCGCCGCACGCCTGGCTGCCCGTCGTGCCGAAAATCTATATCGCCAGCGACCGCTGCTCGAGAGCCCCCAGGGCCCGGAAGTCGTAGTGGACGGCCAGCCGTTGTTGGCGTTCTGCAACAACGACTACCTGGGCCTGGCCAATCACCCGCAAGTGATCGAGGCCTGGCGCGACGGCGCAGCGCGCTGGGGCGTCGGCGGTGGAGCGTCCCACCTGGTGGTCGGCCACAGCGCGCCTCACCACGCCTTGGAAGAAGCCCTGGCCGAGCTGACCGGCCGGCCGCGGGCGTTGCTGTTCACCACCGGCTACATGGCCAACCTTGGCGCGGTCACTGCCTTGGTGGGGCAGGGCGATACCGTGCTGGAGGATCGCCTCAACCACGCCTCGTTGCTCGATGCCGGGCTGTTATCCGGCGCGCGCTTCAATCGCTATCTGCACAACGATGCCCGAAGCCTGGCCCAGCGTTTGGAGAAAGCCATTGGCAACACGCTGGTGGTGACCGATGGTGTTTTCAGCATGGACGGGGATGTCGCGGATTTGCCGGCGCTCGCCCGCGAAGCCAAGGCCAAGGGCGCCTGGCTGATGGTCGATGACGCCCACGGCTTCGGCACGCTGGGCGTTACCGGCGGCGGTATCGTCGAACATTTCGGCATGAGCCAGGAAGACGTGCCCGTGCTGGTCGGCACACTGGGCAAGGCGTTTGGCACCGCCGGCGCCTTTGTGGCGGGCAGTGAGGAACTGATCGAAAGCCTGGTCCAGTTCGCCCGGCCCTACATCTACACCACCAGCCAGCCACCCGCTTTGGCCTGCGCCACGCTCCGGAGCCTTGAACTGCTGCGCAGTGAGCATTGGCGGCGAGAACATCTGAGGCAGTTGATCAGCCAGTTCCGCCAGGGCGCCGAGCAGATCGGCTTGCGCTTGATGGACAGTTTCACCCCGATCCAACCCATCCTGATCGGTGATGCGGGGCGGGCGATGGAGCTGTCCCGGATGCTGCGCGAGCGCGGGCTGATGGTCACGGCGATCCGGCCGCCCACCGTGCCGGCCGGTAGCGCCCGCCTGCGGGTCACCTTGACCGCCGCCCACAGCGAGGCCCAGGTCCAGCTATTGTTGGATGCATTGGCCGATTGTTATGCAAGGCTGGGACCGGAGCCAAACCATGCGTGATCGATTGATCTTGTTGCCAGGATGGGGCCTGGGTACTTCGCCCCTCGAACCGTTGGCCGCTGCGCTGCGAGGGCTCGATGAGCACTTGCAGGTGGAAATCGAACCCTTGCCCGCTTTGGCGTCGAGTGCGCTCGATGATTGGCTCGATGAGTTGGATGCTACGTTGCCCCAGGATGCCTGGCTGGGAGGCTGGTCCCTGGGCGGCATGTTGGCCGCGGAACTGGCCGCGCGCCGGGGCGAGCGCTGCTGCGGCTTGCTGACCTTGGCCAGTAATGTGTCTTTCGTGGCCCATGAACAATGGCCGGGGGCGATGGCCCCAGAAATATTCGATGGGTTTCTTGCCGGGTGTGTTGCCGATCCGCGCCAGACGCTCAAGCGCTTCAGTTTGCTGTGCGCCCAAGGGTGCGACGACCCACGCGGGTTGTCGCGATTGCTGCTCGGCGGTGCACCGAACACCGCGCCTGACGTGTTGATGGCCGGGCTCGAATTATTGGCGCAACTCGATACCCGGGCTGCGTTGCAGGGCTTTCGCGGTCCTCAGCTGCATTTGTTTGCCGGGCTCGATGCCTTGGTGCCGGCCGAAGCGGCGGGCGAGTTGCTGGCGTTGCTGCCGGATGTCGAAATCGGCCTGATTGAACAGGCCGGCCATGGATTTCTGCTGGAGGATCCCCACGGCGTGGCGGGGGCGATCCAGGCTTTCTTGCATGAGTCCGGTGATGACTGACTTATCCGTTGTGAAGCTACCGGGTGCTTTGCCTGATAAACGTCAGGTAGCGGCCTCGTTTTCCCGGGCGGCGGCCAGTTATGACAGCGTTGCCGAGCTACAGCGCGATGTAGGCGGGCAATTGCTCGGGCGCTTGCCTTCGTCGCTCGATCCACAACGCTGGTTGGACCTGGGCTGCGGCACGGGCTATTTCACCCGAGCGCTGGGCGCGCGGTTCGGCGAGGACGCGGGCCTGGCGCTGGATATCGCCGAGGGGATGCTCATCCATGCCCGCCCGCAGGGCGGTGCTGCGCATTTTATCGCTGGGGATGCGGAGCGTTTGCCTTTGCACTCGGCGAGCTGCGACTTGGTTTTTTCCAGCCTCGCGGTGCAGTGGTGCGATGATTTCGCCTCGGTGTTGCGCGAGGCCCATCGTGTTTTGAGGCCGGGTGGACTGTTTGCCTTTACCAGTCTGTGTGTCGGCACGTTGTACGAACTGCGCGACAGTTGGCGTCAGGTGGATGGCTTGGTACACGTCAACCGTTTCCGTGATTTCGAGACTTATCGACAGTTATGCGCAACCAGTGGTTTGAACGTCCTCAGTCTGGAAAATCAGCCCCACGTCTTGCATTACCCGGATGTACGTAGCCTGACCCACGAATTGAAAGCATTGGGCGCCCATAATCTGAATCCCGGCCGTCCCGGTGGGTTGACGGGCAGGGCACGGATCCTGGCGCTGGTTGAAGCCTATGAACAGTTTCGCCAGGTCCAGGGCCTGCCCGCGACTTACCAGGCGGTCTACGCCGTGTTGGAGAAACCGCTATGAGCCAGGCTTATTTCATCACCGGCACCGATACCGATGTGGGCAAGACCACCGTGGCAGCGGGCCTGCTGCACGCGGCGCGCCAGGCCGGCATGAGCACGGCCGCCGGAAAACCGGTGGCTTCCGGTTGCGACGTGACGCCCAAAGGGCTGCGCAACGCCGATGCCTTGGCCTTGTTGGCCGAATGCTCGGTGCCGTTGAGTTATGCACAGGTCAATCCGGTGGCGTTCGAACCGGCCATTGCGCCGCACCTCGCCGCCCGGGAGGCGGGCGTCGCGCTCACGGTGCAGTCGCTGCTGGGGCCGATGCGTGAAGTGCTGGCGCTGGGCGCCGATTTCACCCTGATCGAGGGCGCGGGCGGTTGGCGCGTGCCGCTGGCCGGCCAGGACAATCTGTCCGACCTGGCGATTGCGCTGGGCTTGCCCGTTATCCTGGTGGTGGGCGTGCGCTTGGGCTGCATCAGCCACGCCTTGTTGACCGCCGAAGCAATCGCCCGCGACGGCTTGCAACTGGCCGGATGGGTGGCGAACATCATCGATCCGGCCACCTCACGCCTGGAAGAAAACCTGGCAACCCTGGCCGAGCGCCTCCCGGCGCCTTGCCTGGGCAGGGTGGCGCGGATCCAGAGCGTGACCGCCGAGGCTGTGGCCGGGCACCTGCAAATGGACCTGTTGGACTGACGACTTGCCAAGGTTTTGCCTATGACAAGGCACTGTGCCATTAGTGTTTTTGTCGGGCCTTTTGCCAAGCCTTCTGGTTCAATGCCAGTGCCGACCCTTTCAAGAAAACGAGCCCCGCCATGGAAATCTCAGGAAATACCGCGTTCTACGCTGGTCTGAGCACGATTCAGACGGGGCAGAACCGTGTCGACCAGGCTTCCAGCCAGATCGCCAACAATACGATTGAGCGTTCGGTCACCAGCCAATCCTCCGAAGTCCAGGTCGATCGCCTGCGCTCGGTGGATCGCAGCCAGCAATCGGACCTGGCCAGCAACATGGTGGACATGGCCCAAGGCAAGTTCCAAGTGCAATTGGGCGTGAACGTCGCCAAGGCTTCCGACGAAATGCTCGGCACTTTGATCGACACATTTGCCTGATCCGACCCGACACGGACTTTGAAAACGCCGCGATAATCGCGGCGTTTTTGTCTCTAACTCCTTCTCCCTCAACTAATCTTTCCCTGCGCGTCCTGCGCACAATTCATAGCGATGGATTTCTCGCGTCCCGAACGCCTGCTAATCGATGACGAATGGCAAAAGATCGATGCTTGACAAGTTTTGGGCGTAAACGTATGTTTCAAACAACTGTTTGACCGCTACAATAAATCCGCGCGGTCGTTCATCCCCGGTTACATCAGCAGAGGTTTATCGCTATGCCTGACTACAAGGCCCCCTTGCGTGATATTCGCTTCGTTCGTGACGAACTGCTCGGCTACGAAGCGCATTATCAGAGCCTTCCGGCTTGCCAGGACGCAACTCCAGACATGGTTGACGCCATTCTCGAAGAAGGCGCCAAGTTTTGTGAGCAGGTGCTGGCACCGCTGAACCGCGTGGGTGACCTTGAGGGTTGCACCTGGAGCGAGTCCGGCGTGAAAACTCCGACCGGCTTCAAGGAAGCCTACAAGCAGTTCGTCGAAGGCGGCTGGCCAAGCCTGGCCCATGACGTCGAGCACGGCGGCCAAGGCCTGCCGGAGTCCCTGGGCCTGGCGGTCAGCGAGATGGTCGGTGAAGCCAACTGGTCGTGGGGCATGTACCCAGGCTTGTCCCATGGCGCGATGAACACCATTTCCGAACACGGCACGCCCGAGCAGCAAGAGGCGTACCTGACCAAGCTGGTGTCCGGCGAATGGACCGGCACCATGTGCCTGACCGAACCTCACTGCGGCACCGACCTGGGTATGCTGCGCACCAAGGCCGAACCTCAGGCCGACGGTTCCTACAAAGTGACCGGCACCAAGATTTTCATCTCGGCTGGCGAACACGACATGGCCGACAACATTGTCCACATCGTGCTGGCACGCCTGCCGGATGCACCCGCCGGCACCAAGGGCATCTCGCTGTTCATCGTTCCAAAATTCCTGCCGAACGCCGACGGCACCGTCGGCCAGCGCAACGCCGTGAGCTGTGGTTCCCTGGAACACAAGATGGGCATCCACGGCAACGCCACCTGCGTGATGAACTTCGACGCGGCCACCGGTTTCCTGATCGGCCCGGCGAACAAGGGCCTGAACTGCATGTTCACCTTCATGAACACCGCACGCCTGGGCACTGCGCTGCAAGGCCTGGCCCACGCCGAGATCGGCTTCCAGGGCGGCCTGAAATATGCCCGTGATCGCCTGCAAATGCGTTCTTTGACCGGCCCGAAAGCGCCAGACAAGGCCGCCGACCCGATCATCGTGCACCCTGACGTGCGCCGCATGCTGTTGACCATGAAGGCCTTCGCCGAAGGCAACCGGGCGATGGTGTACTTCACGGCCAAGCAGGTGGATATCGTCAAGTACGGCGTGGATGAAGAAGAGAAGAAGAAAGCCGATGCGCTGTTGGCGTTCATGACGCCGATCGCCAAGGCCTTCATGACCGAAGTCGGCTTCGAATCGGCCAACCATGGCGTGCAGATCTACGGCGGCCACGGCTTCATCGCCGAGTGGGGCATGGAGCAGAACGTTCGCGACAGCCGCATCTCGATGCTGTACGAAGGCACCACCGGCATTCAGGCGCTCGACCTGCTGGGCCGTAAAGTCCTGATGACCCAGGGCGAAGCGCTCAAGGGCTTCACCAAGATCGTCCACAAGTTCTGCCAGGGCAACGAAGGCAACGAAGCGGTCAAGGAGTTCGTCGAACCCCTGGCTGCGCTGAACAAAGAATGGGGCGAGCTGACCATGAAGGTTGGCATGGCGGCCATGAAGGATCGCGAAGAAGTCGGCGCGGCCTCGGTGGATTACCTGATGTACTCCGGTTACGCCTGCCTGGCCTATTTCTGGGCCGACATGGCGCGCCTGGCGGCGGAAAAACTTGCAGCCGGCACCACCGAAGAAGCGTTCTACACCGCCAAGCTGCAGACCGCGCGCTTCTACTTCCAGCGCATCCTGCCGCGTACCCGCACCCATGTTGCGGCCATGTTGTCGGGCGCCAACAACCTGATGGACATGAAAGAAGAAGATTTCGCGCTGGGCTACTGAGCCTTAGGCGATTCTCCACAAGCCGCTGCTTCTTCGGGAGCAGCGGCTTTTTCATGCCTGCCATAACCCCAATCAAGGCCTTCGACGAACCCGTGGCGAGGGAGCTTGCTCCCGCTGGGCTGCGAAGCGGCCCCAAACCTGCCGAATGCGAGCATCAGACACACCGCACCCGCCGGTTTACGACTGCTTCGCAGCCGAGCGGGAGCAAGCTCTCTCGCCACGGGGATTTATAGCGATCCTGAAACAATATTCATCCAACAAAGCCTTAAGAAAACTCCGGCCTCTGCCGTTACAGCGATGGCAGTGTGACATCGGTCACACAGCGCAGGCACAATGCCATCCTTGATCAGTCGGGTCGGAGCTTACCCTTGCCGCGTTCTTCCGCTGTACGTCTCAGCCATTTCCTACCGTCACTGCTGCTGTTGTTGGCAGGGCTCGCGGCTGCCTACGTCAAGGATCTCAACGTATTCTTTACCTCCCTGTTCAATGTTCTTCCTACATTGGTATTGCTACTGGGGGGCGCGTATTGCTCCGTTTACCGGCGCCAGCGTGAACTGTTTCTGATGGTCACGGTGTACATCGCCTACTTCCTGCTGGACACCCAAACCGATTTCTACCGCGATAACGGTAAGGTGCGTGAAGACGCGGCGGTGGTGTTCCATCTCGTCTGCTTGTTGCTGCCGCTGTTGTTCGGGCTGTTTGCGGCGTGGCAGGAGCGCACCCATCTGTTCCAGGACATGGTGGCGCGGTTCGCGGTGTTGCTGGTTTTCGGCAGCGTGGCGCTGGCCCTGGAGCAAAGTTTCCCCCAGGCCTTGTTGTTGTGGCTTTCGGAGATCCGCTGGCCCGCGTTGCACGGCGCCTGGATGAGCCTGATCCAATTGTCCTACCCTATGTTCGCCGCCGCGTTCCTGCTGCTGGCCTGGCAATACTGGCGTAATCCCCGGCCGCTTCACGCGGCGCAACTGGTGGGGCTGCTGGGATTGTTCTGGATGCTGCCGAAAACCTTCATCTTGCCGTTCACCCTGAACATCATGTGCAGCCAGGTGATGCTGATGATTGCCGCCGCGGTCGCCCACGAGGCGTATCAAATGGCGTTCCGCGACGAGCTCACCGGCCTGCCGGGACGTCGTGCCTTGAATGAGCGCATGCAGCGCCTGGGGCGCAATTACGTATTGGCGATGAGCGACGTGGACCATTTCAAGAAGTTCAACGACACCCACGGCCACGACGTCGGCGATCAAGTGCTGCGCCTGGTGGCCAGCAAGCTGTCGAAAATCGGCGGGGGCGGTAGGGCTTATCGCTATGGTGGTGAGGAATTTGCGCTGGTGTTCGCCGGTAAAACCATTTATGAGTGCATGCCCCATCTGGAAGTCATCCGTCAGTCCATAGAGACCTACGCTATTCAATTGCGTAATTCCGACAGTCGCCCCCAGGACGATCAGCAAGGGCGCCAGCGTCGCTCGGGCGCTGGCGCCTCCAGCGTATCGGTAACCGTCAGCATCGGCGTGGCCGAGCGAATCGAGCAGCGTACGCCCGAAGAGGTGCTCAAATCGGCGGACCAGGCGCTGTATAACGCCAAGGGCGCGGGGCGAAACTGTGTGGTCGCCTTCGGGCAGAGTCGTCGTGGTGCGGTGCGCATGGAGGCCGCCGCGGGTTGAGTGATGATGGCGCATTCAGCGTCTGGACTGTGATTGTGGGCCCCGGTGGCCGGCAGTAGGTTTAAACGATCTGCTACCGGAGAAAACCACCATGCCCGAGTACAAAGCTCCCCTGCGCGACATGCGCTTTCTGATCGACCACGTCTTCGATTTCCATGGCCGCTATGCCGAACTGGGTGCCAGCGATGCCAGCCCGGACATGGTCAGCGCCATCCTCGAGGAAGGTGCTCGGTTCTGTGAGAATGTGCTGGCGCCGCTCAATCGTCCGGGTGACGAGGAGGGCTGCCATTTCGACAATGGCGTGGTGACTACGCCTACAGGTTTCCGGCAGGCGTTCGCACAGTATGTGGAAGGCGGCTGGCACGGCCTGGCGGCGGACCCAGCGTATGGCGGCCAAGGCCTGCCCAGTTCCCTGGGCCTGGTCATCAGCGAAATGATCGGGTCGAGCAACACTTCCTGGGGCATGTACCCTGGCCTGACCCACGGCGCCATGTCGGCGATCCACGCCCATGGCACCGAGGAACAGAAGCAGACCTACCTCAGCAAACTCACCGCCGGCCAGTGGACCGGTACCATGTGCCTGACCGAAGCCCACTGCGGCACCGACCTGGGCATTATCAAAACCCGCGCGGTGCCCCAGGCTGACGGCAGCTATGCGGTGACCGGCAGCAAGATCTTCATCAGCGCCGGCGAGCACGACATGAGCGACAACATCATCCATCTGGTGCTCGCCAAGCTGCCGGATGCTCCGGCCGGAACAAAGGGCATCTCGTTGTTTATCGTGCCGAAGTTCCTGCCCGACGCCGCAGGCGAGGCCGGGGAGCGCAATGGCGTTTCCTGCGGGTCGATCGAACACAAGATGGGCATCAAGGCCTCGGCGACCTGTGTGCTGAACTTCGACGGCGCCAAGGGGTTCCTGATCGGCGAGGCGAACAAGGGCCTCAACTGTATGTTCACCATGATGAACCATGCCCGCCTCGGCACCGGCATGCAGGGTCTTTGCCTGGGCGAGGCGAGTTTCCAGGGCGCGGTCAGATACGCCAATGATCGTCTGCAGATGCGCTCGCTGACCGGCCCCAAGGCGCCGGAAAAAGCGGCCGACCCAATCATCGTCCACCCTGACGTGCGCAGGATGCTCTTGACGATGAAGGCCTTCAACGAAGGCAACCGGGCGCTGACGTACTTCACTGCGCAATTGCTCGACACCGCGCACTTGAGCCGCGACGAAACCGCCCGCCAAGAGGCTGAAGACCTGTTGGCCTTCCTCACGCCTATCTGCAAAGCGTTCATGACCGACACGGGGCTGGAGGTAACCAACCACGGCATGCAGGTTTTCGGCGGCCACGGCTTTATCCGCGAGTGGGGCATGGAACAATTGGTACGCGATTGTCGGATCGCGCCGATCTACGAAGGCACCAACGGCATCCAGGCCTTGGACTTGCTGGGACGCAAGGTGCTGGGCAGCCAAGGCAAGCTGCTGCGCGGGTTTACCAAAATTGTTCATCAGTTCTGCGCCGCCAATACCGGGCATCCGCAACTCCAGGGATACATTGCGCAACTGGACGGGCTTAATCGGCAATGGGGTGATTTGACGACCCAGGTCGGCATGGCTGCCATGAAAAATCCCGATGAGGTGGGGGCCGCCTCCGTGGATTACCTGATGTACAGCGGTTACATCATCCTGGCTTACCTGTGGTTGCGCATGGCGTTGGTGGCTCAGGCGCAACTCGACAGTGGCGATGGCGACGCGGATTTTTGCCGGGCCAAGCTGGCGACTTGTGAATTTTATTTCAAGCGCCTGTTGCCGCGCACGGCCGCGCATCGCTCAGCTGTCGAGGCGGGAAGCGAATGCCTGATGAAGTTGCCGGCGCAGTTGTTTGCGCTTTGAAGGGCTGAAATATCTCCTTGGCAAGGGAGCTTGCTCCGGCTTGAGTGCGTAGCTCTCAAAAAAGGGCTGCTGCGCACCCCAGCGGGAGCAAGCTCCCTCGCCACGATAAAACAGCAAATTTCGACCGTGACTAAAAATTACAAAACGGTCATGGGTTGACCCTATGTGTCGCAAAAGTTGTTGGGGTACACTCTGGCCCATTGTGAAACGCTTTCCCACGAACCAATTGTTTAGATCCTGCGAGGTTTGCCATGGCTGACTACAAAGCGCCCCTGCGCGATATGCGCTTCGTCCTCAATGAAGTATTCGAGGTCGCGAAACTTTGGGCTCAATTGCCGGCGCTGGCCGACACTGTGGACGCTGAAACTGTCGAGGCGATTCTTGAAGAGGCCGGCAAGGTCACCAGCAAAAGCGTAGCGCCCCTCAGCCGCGCGGCTGACGAGGAAGGTTGCCACTGGGCTGACGGCGCCGTCACGACCCCGGCAGGTTTCCCACAGGCTTATAAGACTTATGCCGAAGGCGGCTGGGTGGGTGTCGGTGGTGATCCGGCGTATGGTGGTATGGGCATGCCCAAGGCTGTTTCGGCCCAGGTCGAGGAAATGGTCAACTCCGCCAGCCTCTCATTTGGGCTGTACCCGATGCTGACCGCCGGGGCTTGCCTGTCGATCAATGCCCACGCCAGCGAAGCGTTGAAGGCCGCGTACCTGCCGAATATGTACGCGGGCATCTGGGCCGGCTCGATGTGCCTGACCGAGCCTCACGCCGGTACCGACCTGGGGATCATCCGGACCAAGGCTGAACCCCAGGCCGACGGTTCCTACAAAGTCAGCGGCACCAAGATTTTCATCACAGGCGGCGAACACGACCTCACCGAAAACATCATTCACCTGGTGTTGGCGAAGCTCCCGGACGCACCGGCCGGGCCGAAAGGCATCTCGCTGTTCCTCGTGCCGAAATTCATGGTCAATGCCGACGGCAGCCTGGGCGCACGCAACGCAGCCAACTGCGGTTCGATCGAGCACAAGATGGGCATCCAGGCGTCCGCCACCTGCGTGATGAACTTCGACGAAGCGGTAGGTTATCTGGTCGGCGAGCCCAACAAAGGCCTGGCGGCGATGTTCACCATGATGAACTACGAGCGCCTGGGTGTCGGTATCCAAGGGCTGGCCACTGGCGAGCGTTCCTATCAGAACGCCATCGAATACGCCCGCGATCGCCTGCAAAGCCGTTCGCCAACCGGCGCGCAAAACAAAGACAAGGTTGCTGACCCGATCATCGTCCACCCGGACGTGCGCCGCATGCTACTGACCATGAAAGCCTCGAACGAAGGTGGCCGCGCATTTTCCACCTATGTGGCGATGCAACTGGATACCGCGAAATTCAGCGAAGACCCAGCCACGCGCAAGCGTGCGGAAGACCTGGTCGCGCTGCTGACGCCGGTGGCCAAGGCTTTCCTGACCGATCTGGGCCTGGAAACCACGGTCCATGGCCAGCAGATCTTCGGCGGTCACGGTTACATCCGCGAATGGGGCCAGGAGCAACTGGTGCGTGACGTGCGCATCACGCAGATCTATGAAGGCACCAACGGTATCCAGGCGCTGGATCTGGTAGGGCGCAAGATCGTCGGCAGTGGTGGGGCGTTCTATAAATTGTTCGCCGATGAAATCCGTCATTTCACCGCCACCGCAAGCAGCGATTTGTCGGAGTTCACCCAACCGTTGAACGATGCCGTTGGCACGCTGGACGAGCTGACCGAATGGCTGCTCGATCGGGCAAAAAACAACCCGAACGAAATTGGCGCGGCTTCGGTGGAATACCTGCAAGCGTTCGGCTACACCGCTTACGCCTACATGTGGGCGTTGATGGCCAGGGCGGCCCTGGGCAAGGAAAGCCAGGATGATTTCTACGCAGGCAAGCTGGGCACAGCGCGATTCTACTTCGCCCGCCTGTTACCGCGAATTCATTCGCTGAGCGCTTCGGTGAAGGCCGGCAGTGAGTCGCTGTTCCTCTTGGAGCCGGGTCAGTTCTGAAGATGTGTCGTGATGTAAGCAAATGCTTACATCACGTGCTGGCGATTTCCCTCTATCGGCAGATTGGATCCACGGCTAATCTAGCTTCCATGGACGTAGCGCAGGACGCGCAAAAGTAACAACACGGACACGTAGGATTCTGCCAGGAAGGCGGAGTGAAATGGATGTCAGGGAAACAGTCTGCAAAGCCCCGCTTCGGCGGGGTTTTCTTTTGCCTGCGTTTTTTGTCCGCGCATAACCTTCCCTTTGGGCGCCCCTTGATGGTCCGCACTGAACCCTGACGAGCGGTCAGGTGTCCATGAGCATATGGCAATATGGCCATCGCCAATCAGGGAGTCATCCATGGATATCATTCGCATCATCATCGCCATTCTTCTGCCGCCGTTGGGTGTGTTTCTGCAAGTCGGTTTCGGCGGGGCTTTCTGGCTGAATATTCTGCTGACGCTGTTGGGCTACATCCCAGGCATCGTGCATGCGGTGTACATCATCGCCAAGCGCTGAAAGTTTGCAGCTAGAGGATTGCTCTTGTGGCGAGGGAGCTTGCTCCCGCTGGGTCGCGGAGCGGCCCCAAGCCCTGCGATTGCTGCGCAATCGAGCGGGAGCAAGCTCCCTCGCCACAAGAGCTCGCCACTTTTTATAAGCTCGCTTCTATCACTTTTCGATAAAACAACCACTCATGCTCCAGCGCATGCGCCTGGTTCAACGCCTTGCGAAAGCCGTGGCGCTCGTCCGGGTAGTAGTGCGCCTCCACCGGAACACCGTTGTCTTCCAAGGCCTTGACCATATCGCGGGTTTGCTGCGGCACGACCACGGCATCGAGTTCACCTTGGAAAAAAATCATCGGCGCGCGGATCCGGTCGGCGTGAAGCAACGGCGTGCGGGCCCTGTAGCGTTCGGCGTCCAGTTGTGGATCGCCGATCAGCCAGTCCAGGTAGTCCCCTTCGAATTTGTGTGTCGCGCGGCCCAGGGCAGCGGGGTCGCTGACGCCGTAGAGGCTGGCGCCGGCACGGAATACGTTCCGGAACGCCAAGGCGCAAAGTGTCGTGTACCCACCGGCGCTGCCGCCACGAATGAAGGCGCAGCGGCTATCGATCAAGCCCTGCTCATCCAGATACGCGACAACCGCGCAGGCATCCTCGACATCCACCACGCCCCAGTTCAAATGCAATGCCTGCCGGTAAGCCCGGCCGTAGCCACTGCTGCCGCGGTAGTTGAGATCGGCCACGGCAAAGCCGCGCTGGGTCCAGTATTGGATGCGCGGGTCGAAAATGGGATAGCAGGCCGACGTCGGCCCGCCATGGATAAACACCACCAGCGGCGGTTTAGCCTCGGCGTCCATCGCAGGATAAAAGAACCCGTGGGCCTCGCTTGAAGCGACGGGATAGCGCAAGGTTTGCGGACAGCTGATGTGCTCGGCGGGTAACGGCGAAACGCCGCCGGCCACGATTATGGCTTCGTGGTTTTGTCGTTCAATAGCAATGACCGCCGACGGGCTGGTCGGCGAAGCGGCAATTGCATAAACGAATTGCTCATCCAATGCCAGGCTGCGAAAGCGGCTGTAGGGTCCGGTGAACTCCTCAATCGCGCCGCTATGGCGCAGGCCCAGCCGGCCAAAACCCGCTTCGGTCCAGCTCGCCAGGTAAATGTCCTCGCCCAAGGGCAGCCAGGTACAGCCGCCCAATTGCCAAGGCGCCGGGGCGTGATCGGCTTCGGCGGCAGCCAATGGTTTCAAGAAGCCGGCATCTTCGACCCAAGGCTGCCAATAACCACCCCGATCCGTCAGGCAATAAAGACGATTCGCCGCGTCGAATCGTGGTTGCTGGATGGACTCATCCTCACCTTGGCCGGCCACGCAGCGCGGCTCACTCCAACCTGCATCGTTACGCTCTGCCAACATCAGTCGCGTGGCCGTCCAGGGTTGATGAGGACGGCTCCATTCGATCCAGGCGAGGCGCTTTTGATCCGGGCTCAGGATCGGCGCGGCGTAGAAATCCGCACCCTCGGCCAGCACCCGTCGCTTAAAATCGGCCAGCCCGATCGACACCAGACGATGCTGATTGGCCTGTTCCTCAACCGCCAGCACTCGCCCCGCGGCGAAGTGCAGGTCGCCATATCGCCTCTCGCCCGAAGTCAGCGCCACGGGACGATCGCCGTCCAATGACTGGTGATACAGCTGTTGGTCAGCCTCGTTGACAAACAGCACGCCGTCATCGCTCAGGCAAAACGACCCGCCACCGTATTCGTAGACCCGACTGCGCGCGCTGAACCCGTCCGGGGTCAGACAGCGGGCCTTGGCATCTTGCCAATGCCAGATCCGGCAGGCGCCATCCGCTGGGCGGTATTCATTCCAGAAAAGCCCTGAAGGCCCGAGTTGCAGTTCGGCAAAGTCGATGCCTGCCGCGACAGCCTGGGCGGCGCTGAGCGGATCAGCCTTTAACGATGAGGCGCGAGTTTCGTTCATTGCGAAAGGCCAGTTGTTCAATGGTTTGCGTGGCATGCTCGGCGTCTTCGCGCGCCTGGAGAATCATGCCGTGGTGTTCGGATTTGCTGCACACCGGGTCGGCGTTGCTGGCGTCGCCTGTGAGCATGAACGCCTGGCAGCGGCAGCCGCCGAAATCCTTCTCTTTTTCATCGCACGAGCGGCAGGGCTCGGGCATCCAGTCGTATCCGCGGAAACGGTTGAAGCCGAACGAGTCGTACCAGATGTGCTGCATGCTGTAATCGCGCACATTCGGAAACTGCACCGGCATTTGCCGGGCGCCATGGCACGGCAATGCGGTGCCGTCCGGCGTGACGGTCAGGAAGATGCTGCCCCAGCCGTTCATGCAGGCTTTGGGGCGTTCCTCATAGTAGTCTGGGGTCACGAAGATCAACTTGCACGGATTGCCTTCGGCTTCCAGCTTGGCCCGGTATTCGTTAGTAATGCGTTCGGCCCGCACCAGCTGTTCCCGGGTCGGCAGCAGGCCGACGCGGTTGAGATGCGCCCAGCCATAGAACTGGCACGTGGCGAGCTCGACGAAGTCGGCTTGCAGGGCGATGCACAGCTCGATGATGCGATCGATCTTGTCGATGTTGTGCCGATGGGTCACGAAGTTCAGCACCATCGGATAGCCGTGGGCCTTCACCGCCCGGGCCATTTCCAGTTTTTGCGCGAAGGCTTTCTTCGAGCCGGCCAGCAAGTTGTTCACCTGCTCATCGCTGGCCTGGAAACTGATCTGGATATGGTCCAGGCCGGCCTTCTTGAAATCGCTGATTTTCTGTTCGGTCAAACCGATACCGGAGGTGATCAGGTTGGTGTAGAAACCCAACTTGCGCGCCTCCCCGATCAGCTCGGCCAGGTCCTGGCGCACCAGCGGTTCGCCACCGGAAAAGCCCAACTGCGCAGCGCCCATCTCCCGGGCCTCGCGGAACACCTTGAACCACTGCTCGGTGCTCAGTTCCTTGCCTTGCTCGGCAAAGTCCAGCGGGTTGGAGCAGTACGGGCATTGCAGCGGGCAGCGATAGGTCAGCTCGGCCAGCAGCCACAACGGCAGGCCGACGGCGGGCTTCTCAGGCAAGGGTGATCCAGTGCTCAGCACGGGCGACCTCCATGAATTGCTCGATGTCGTCACCGAGCTCAGGCACACCGGGAAATTGTTTGTCCAGCTCAGCGATGATCGCCGCCACATCGCGCTTGCCATCGATCAGGCCACCGATCAGCGCAGCGCTGTCGTTCAGCTTGATCATGCCTTCAGGATAGAGCAGCACGTGACCTTTCTGGGCCGGTTCGTACTGAAAGCGATAGCCGGGGCGCCAATCGGGGATTTGGCTGCGATCGAAACTCATAAGGCGATTCCTTTGTGCCAGACCCGTTGGTCGGTCACGGTGTGATAGGGCGGGCGGTTCAGTTCGTAGGCCATGCTCATGGCGTCGAGCATGCTCCAGAGAATGTCGAGTTTGAACTGGAGAATCTCCAGCATGCGTTCCTGGCCTTCACGCGTGGTGTAGTGCTGCAAGGTGATCGCCAACCCGTGCTCCACGTCGCGCCGGGCCTGGCCCAGGCGGGTGCGGAAGTATTCGTAGCCGGCCGGGTCGATCCATGGGTAGTGCTGCGGCCAACTGTCGAGGCGCGACTGGTGGATCTGCGGGGCGAACAGTTCGGTCAGCGAGCTGCTGGCGGCTTCCTGCCAGGAGGCGCGGCGGGCGAAGTTGACGTAGGCGTCCACGGCGAAGCGCACACCTGGCAGCACCAGTTCCTGGGAACGCAATTGATCGGGATCGAGGCCCACCGCTTGACCCAGCCGTAGCCAGGCTTCGATGCCGCCGTCTTCGCCAGGGGCGCCGTCATGGTCAAGCAAACGCTGGATCCACTCGCGGCGGATCTCCCGATCCGGGCAGTTGGCCAGGATCGCGGCGTCCTTGAGCGGAATGTTCACTTGGTAATAGAAGCGGTTCGCGACCCAACCCTGGATCTGCTCGCGGGTGGCTCGGCCTTCGTACATCGCCACGTGGTACGGGTGATGGATATGATAGAAGGCGCCCTTGGCGCGCAAGGCTGCTTCAAATTCTGCGGTGGTCAATGGCGTGTCAGTCATTTCGGGGCCTCCTACAGTTCGATGCTCATGCCGTCGTAGGCGACTTCGACATTGCGTCGCACCAGCTCGGCCCGCTCGGGTGAATCCTCGTCGAGTATCGGGTTGGTGTTGTTGATATGAATAAGGACCTTGCGTTGCTCGGGCAGTTGCTCCAGCACTTCGAGCATGCCGCCGGGACCGTTCTGCGCCAGGTGGCCCATTTCCCGACCGGTGCGGGTGCCGACGCCACGGCGCTGCATCTCATCGTCGTCCCACATCGTGCCGTCCACCAACAGGCAGTCGCTGCCGGCCATGATGTCCAGCAGCGGACCGTCGACCTTGCCCAGGCCCGGTGCATAGAACAGCTTGCCGCCGGTGCGCAGGTCTTCGACGATCAGCCCGATGTTATCGCCCGGGTGCGGGTCGAAGCGGTGCGGGGAATAGGGCGGGGCGGCGCTGCGAAGTGGCAGTGGGGTAAAGCGCAGGCTTGGGCAAGCGGCAATAGTGAAACTCTGATCGAGTTGGATGCGGTTCCAGCTCAGGCCGCCGTTCCAGTGGGTGAGCATGTTGAACAGTGGGAAACCCGTGCTCAGGTCTTCATGGACCATGTCGGTGCACCAGACCTGGTGCGGGCAACCTTCGCGCAGGCTGAGCAGGCCGGTGGTGTGGTCGATCTGGCTGTCCATCAGAATGATCGCGCCGATACCGGTGTCCCGCAGGGCCCGGCCAGGCTGCATCGGGGCAAATCCCTGGAGCTGGGCGCGAATGTCCGGCGAGGCGTTGCACAGCACCCAGCTCACGCCGTCGTCGGAAATCGCGATGGACGACTGGGTACGCGCTTGGGCCCGCAGGCTGCCGTTGCGAAAACCTGCGCAATTGGCGCAGTTGCAGTTCCACTGGGGAAAACCGCCGCCCGCGGCGGAGCCTAGAATCTGGACGAACATGGTCGCTCCATCTGCAAACCGAAAATAAAAACGCCCCGGATGACCGAGGCGTGGTGTTGCGTACTACCGCCTGCAGCAATCAACGGCTGGCGAAGTACATGGTGACTTCGAAGCCGATACGCAGATCGATATATGCGGGTTTGGACCAGGACATGGGAATACTCCTTTGGTTGGGATACTTCGGTTAGATGGTACGGGTGGAACCTATACATATAGTCCACCTCCGCTCGGAGATGTTCAGATGCTTAGGCGGCTATGTTACTAAATCTGACAAATTCCTTCGCCGCGATTCTTTGAGAAAGCTCGTTGCATGGCCGGTAACGATCATTGCACCGCGCGCCAGGGCGTTCCCGGGCACGGCGCGTTGCTCAGGCAGGAACGTCCGCCGAGGGCTTCTTTCAAACGGTGCGCGGCGTCGACCAGTTGTCCGCGTGTCATCGATGTTATGACGTCGGGTAACCGTTGCAGGTAGTCCGTTGGACGACCGGCCAGTTTGCCCTGCCAGAGCAGTTCGGCTGCCTGGGCGATGGGCATCGCCGCGCTTTGAAGCTGGCTGGCCAAGGCCTGTTGCTGGCTGGTCAGGGTCGAGTCGTCTAGCTGCTGGATCAACTCAGGCAAGGCTTCCAGGAACTGCTCCATATGTTCAGCCAACTGCGCTGCCGAGGCACCGGGTGATTGGGCGCCCAGTAGCAGGCCGGTGCGTCCGTCGATCTGCTTCAAACCACTGAACACCGCATAGCCCAGTTGCAGGTCCACTCGCAGGCGTTGGTAGTACGGGGTTTGGCTCAGATGGGCGAACAAACGCCACGCAGCCTCGTCGCAAATGTCCTGGGTTGCCGTGGGGCAGAACATCAGTACGGCGTGGTCGTCTCCTGGAGTTTCGAGCGTGTGCCAGGTGCGTCCCGGAGCAGCCACGAGCGTCGACACCGCTTCTTCTCGGGCGATCCCAGGAATTCGCGCCAGAACGGGGCCCAGCGCCACTTGAGTGGCCGCCGCCAGACCGACAGCCAAGCCGTCCCATCGGGCGTTCGTCCAGACGCTCTGATCGCTGTCGGACGATGATGGCGATCGTGGGGTTTGCCGCAAGAGCTCCGGCAATTCACGCAACAGCTGTCGGATCGGTATCAAGGGAGGCTCGCTATTGGCCGGGACTGGCGGCAGCGGCTGGCCCAGTTCCACCAGCAGGTGTTCAAGTACTCGCGGCATCGGTGCCTGCAAGCCGGTCAGTTTCAGCAGGCATTGTTCGTCATGAGTCTCGAAGGTAATGTCCACGCCGGCCTGGCGGGCGTCTTCGCGCAGATCCGCCAATTGCCGATCGAGCCTGCGTTGGTGGCCGGGCGATACGGGGGCCGCCAATAGCCAGCGCAGGTACACCGCGCCTTCCGGCGAGGTATCCGGCAATGCCTGGCTGAACTGCATGGGCGAGCGTTCGCGCCGGCCCCGGCTGCGGTCTTGTGCGAATGTTCGTAAGCCGCGGTGGGCACTGGTTTGGCCGCGAATCAATCCGGCGCGGGGTGGTTCGTTGATGCTTTGCAGAAACCGGTTGGGCGAGGGCAATTGCCACGGTTCGACGGGCTGATCGACGGCGTCTAATTGCTTGAGGATTTCCCTGAGGCGCATCAGGTCGTTTTCCGACAAGGGGCCTTGGCGTCCTTCGCTGTCCCAACGAGCCAGTTGCAAGGCTGTTGCCGTCTCCAGTTGGCGTTGGCGTAGCGCAGTGAACGCCTGGCGAAGTGATACCCAGTCATCCTGAGCGGCAAAAAAACCCAGCCAATCGCGCAGCAGCGGTTGGATATCAGTCGGCACCTGGTCGCGGTCGTGCTTGAACTCGATGTGAAGCAGTGCCTGACCAGAAAATTCATACAGGGGCACGGCTTTGAGGCTGTCAGCCAGACCGCGTTGGCGCAACGTTGCAAGCAACCCGCCCGGTTTAGGGGCGTTGAGCCAGTGGCAGAGGAAATCCAAGGCTTGGGGCGAGGCGGCAGGCAAGCTTTCGAAGGCGAACAGTACGTCGAGCGAATCTTGCCGGGCCTGCTGGTACCCGGTCTCGGTTGCTGCCATGAGCCTCGGCGGTGGCTGCCTGACCTGCGTCCTGCCGGTTGGCAGGCTTTCACCGAACTGAGTGGCCAGCGCCTCCAAGGTCCCGATGCGTTGCGGGCCGGCCAGGCTCAAGGTCATCTGGCCGCTCCGATAGAAACGCTGGTAGAAATCGCGCAGCGCGCTCTGGAATTCTGGCTGTGGTACGGCGAGGCTGTCGCGATTGCCCGCATGAAAGCCGCGCAATGGGTGATCCTTCGACAGTCCTTCATACAAGGCAACCTGCCGCTGGGCCGCCGCATCCTGGGACCAGGCAATAAACTCTGCGTGCAGCACTTCCCGCTCTCGCAACTGGTCGGTCTCATCCAGACGCGGATGGGCCAGCATGTCCGTCAACCGCTCAAGCCCACCGGGCAGGGCGGCAGGTGGCAGCTCCAGAATAAACTCCGTGGTGCGTTCACTGGTACGCGCGTTGACCTGCCCGCCGTGGTCCCGCACGTAGGCCATCAGGTTCTGCCCAGTGGGAAAACGCTCCGTCCCCAGAAAGAAAAGATGTTCAAGAAAGTGCGCCAGCCCCGGCCAGGCCTTGGACGCATCATGGCTACCGGCGGCCACGCGCAACACCGCAGCGCTGCGCTTGAGGCCAGGAGCATGACGCAACGTCAATTTCAGGCCGTTGGACAGGGTTTCGGTATGGGGGCGGAGGGAATCGGGGGCCGGCATGAGCGCTTCCAGGACTGGGATGTGCTCATGCTAGCGGATTAGCCCGGATCAGTGTTTATGCAAGTCGCCGTACAGCGCCGCACGCCGATCGTGCAGGTAGTTGTAGGCTGCCCGCGATTGCTCCATCAATTGCCGATCCAGCTCACCCACGATCAACGCTTCGTCCAGCCCCGCCAACGCCGGACGGCTGCCGTTCGGGGCGGCAATGCTGCTCTGACCGCAATACTGCAACTCACCTTCGTGGCCGCAATAGTTGGCATAGGCCACGAAACACTGGTTCTCGATGGCCCGGGCGCGCACGGTGACGTCGGCGATGAACTCGTACGGATGCATGTTGGCGGTGGGTACGAGGATAAGCTCGGCGCCGGCCAGCGCCAGGCGCCGGGCATTTTCTGGAAACTCCAGGTCATAGCAGATCAGGAAGCCGAGCTTCCAACCGTTGAGCTCCACGATCGGCAACGCTGAATCGCCCGCGCTGAACATTGTGCGGTCGAGGTCGCCGAACAAATGACTCTTGCGATAATTGGCCAGGCGCTCGCCGTGGGCGTCGATCAATTGGACCGAATTGTAGATCTGCCCATCTTCGCTGCGCTCCGGGTAACCATAGAGAATGGCCAGGCCGGCCGCCTTGGCGATGCGGCCGATTTGCTGCGCCCATTCGCCGTTGTAGACCTCGGCCAGTACATTCACCGCATCGACCCCAATGTTGTAGCCAGTCAAGAACATCTCCGGCAACACCAGCACATCGGCACCCCTGGCTTCCAGCGCGACCTGGTGCAGTCGCTGCAGGTTGCCGGCCGGTTCCATGGGCAGCGGTGGGCATTGGTAAAGGGCTACGCGCATCGACAACTCCTTATTCGGGCAAGGCGATCGGACCGATTTCGTCGAACACATCGCCTGGCCCCGGGTTCTCGGGGTGAGTTTCACCGCCGAAATGTTTCATGATCCCCCACACGGCATTGAGCGAGGTCTGGACCGCGCCTTCTACCCAGGCGGGTGTCCATGAGACGTCATCACCGGCGATAAAGATCCCTTTTTGTTCAGCCGGCATGTCGTCTTGCATGAAGTGTGCATACATGCGTTGGTTGTATCGGTAGTGGCCCGGCAGGGCGCCTTTGAATGCACCGAGGAAATAGGGGTCGGCTTCCCAGGAAACTGTGATCGGATCGCCAATGATCCGCGCGGCGATGTCGACGTTCGGATAGATTTTTTTCAGTGCATCAAGCGCCAGTTTCACGCGTTTTTCCACGGGATACGGCAGCATTTTCAACGCATCGCTCATCCATGAGTAGGACAGACAGATAACGCCTGGCTTGTCGTCGCCGTTGTCGAACAGGTAAGTGCCGCGAGTCAGCCGGTCGGTGAGGGTCATGCTCATCAAGTCGCGGCCGGTCTGCGGGTCCTTGTCCTTCCAGAAGGGCCGGTCGACCATCACGAATGTCTTCGATGCTTGCATGTAGCGGGTGCGGTCCAAGGCCATCCACATTTTTTGCGAGAACAGCGCTTCTTCACATTCGATCTGGGTGGTCAGCAGCCAAGTCTGGCACGTCACCAGCACGGCGGCGTATTCCCGGGTGTCACCCCAGACGTCGGTCACGGTGAAGCGGTCGTTATCGGCACGGGCAATGCGCTTCACGCCGCTGCGAGGCGCGCCCAGGTGCAACGAATTCAGGCTGGTGCCTTCCGGCCAATGCACGCAGCGCTCTGGCACGTGTTTCCAGATTCCGTGGGGGACCTGCTCGACGCCGCCGACCACCAGGTGCTGATGATCGTCGCAGTTGGTCATCACCACGCGAAAGATTTCGAGCATCGAGTTGGGAAAGTCCGAGTCCCAGCCGCCAGTGCCGAAACCAACCTGGCCGAACACTTCGCGATGCTGGAACGAGAGCTTGGCGAAGGCCTTTGACGTAGCGACAAAGTCGTAGAAGGTGCGGTCATCCCACAGCGGCACCAGGGTGTTCCACAGCTCCTTGAGACGCGGGACGTCGCGGTCGCGGATCGCTTGCTGGATGTCGCCGAAGCGCGAGCCAGCCTCCAATGCGTCGGCCCAGGCGTCGGCCACTTCTTGGAATAACGCCGGAAGGTCAGCCATGCTTTCTGCGTAATAGGTCTGTCCTTCAAGGTCGATGACCGTGCTGCCCGAGGCCGACGTCAACGGGTTGGGAAAGGGTTTTGTCTCCAGGCCCAGCTTGTCGACGTAGTGGTAGAACGCCGTGGACGACACTGGGAAACGCATGCCGCCGAGTTCGGCGACGATACCTTCGGCGCCGTTGAACGCTTGGGAGCGCAGGCGTCCGCCCAGCTTCGACGCCTCGTACACCACCGGTTTGAGGCCCATTTTCATCAGCTCGTAAGCCGCCACCAGGCCGGCGATCCCGGCGCCGACAATCGCTACCTCGGCGCCGTGATTGTGCTTCGGAATCATGCCCAGGCCAGCTGGGTGTTCGATCCAGTCGTCAAAGGCGAAGGGAAAGTCCGGGCCGAAAATGGTGATGGGTTTCTTGCCGTTGGCAGGGTGGCGATTGTTCTTGTTCATGGCTGACCTTGGGAGGCGACTCGGCGCGGTGTTCGCGTCTGAGTATAGGAAAGATGCCAGCCATTCTAGAGAGCATGAAACACGTTAATAAGACGCAATGTGTCGTCGTTTTGTACGTATAGCCGTCATTTTCACTGGCTAAATAGGCTTAATGACGAAACCAGCTCTTGTAGGAGCGAGCCTGCTCGCGATAGCGGGCCGTCAGCCCGTGCAAATGTTGACTGATCCGCCGCCATCGCGAGCAGGCTCGCTCCCACAGGATTTTGGGCAGGTTCTAGACGGGCTGCCCCCGGTCGATCTTGCTGCTGAGAATGATCGAAGTGGTAGTTTTCTCCACCCCGTCCACGCTGCCGATCTGGTCCAGCAGTTGATCCAGCTGTTCCGGCGAGTCGGTGCGCAGCCAGGCCACGTAATCGAACTCGCCGCTCACCGCGCACAACTGCTGGACCTGGGCCATCGCACTCAAGCGCCGCAATACGTCTTTCCCCGAGCGTGGCTGGACCTTTATGCCGACGTAAGCCTGCAAACCGCCATCGATCACTCGCTGCCCCAGGCGCACGCCGTATCCGGTGATGATCTTGGATTTTTCCAGTCGAGCCAGGCGCGAGGTCACGGTCGTGCGGGCGATGCCCAACTGCCGGGCAAGCACGGCGACGCTTTCCCGGGCGTTGATTTGCAGCGCCGCGATCAGCTGGCGATCAATTTCGTCGAGGACGGGAGGGCGGGTATCAGTCAAGGTCAGCTCCGGCGCAGGCATCATTGGCGGGCATGTTACAGGCTCCGGCGTTCGAAGTAGCTGATGGCAGGCAAGGCCAGCGCTTGCCAGGCTGGGGCGAGGTGCGCTTGCGAAGGCCTGAGCCAGAGGCCGTCCTCGCCGATCAGTTGTTCCGCGGGCAGCAGCAGCAAATCGTCGAGCGTAAACGACTGCGCCGCGCCTCGATCCTCATCGTCTTCGGTTTCCCAGTCGCGTTCGAAACACCGGACCCGCAGCTTTTCTTCATCGAAGCCTTCGAACTCGGGCCGATTGCCCAGCCATCGCGGATGAATCCGCAGCGTGTGCGCCTGGACATCGAGAAGCATCAGTTGCCAGCCCCGATAACTTCCGCACAGCTGCGCCACGTCAGTTGCCATGCGGGTCAGGGCCAGGTAGCGGCCATCCGAGGACCAGATCATCGAAGGGGCCAGATCGACCAAGGCGCAGCCTGAAGCCGTCAGCAGATAACCGCCAAGCCGCGGCGTACCGGCGCGCACCCAGCTGTCGGCATATTCGGTCTCGCTGCCGAACAGCCAGGCGGCGTCCCGATGAGTCGGCGCGGGCTGGATGAAATCGCCATCGGCAGTCGCCGCCTGCGGCCGATCCACCAAGCGCCACGGGGGGATGACGTTTAGTTGCGAGTCTGTGGGCTGCAACTGCACCGTGTCGTAGAACGGCCGGGATTGCTCGTTGGGGCGACAGAAAAACGCGTCGCTGCCGACCTCTGGCGCCGCGACATTGAAGCGCCGGAGCGGGCTGCTCTGCAGATCATTGTCGAGACGACCTACGACCACCGCCAGACTCAACCGACCATCGCGAAAGTCGAGGATCCGTTCTACCCACATGGCGGGCCCTTTCAGCAGGCGCCGCTCTTGCACGTCGGCCACCACTGCATGGGTGGCAACGGTCGTTGCCCCTCCAAAAGGCAGCAGCGCCAGGTAGCGACCACAGTCCGAGGCGCGATGATCCAGCAGCCAGCGTTCCGGCAGGAGCCAGTCACCGATCTGGCAGCGATAGCCACCAAGCCCTTCGCGATTGTCACCCTGCCAGCTCAGGCGCGCGCTTGTGCAGCCCAGCAGCGCTTGTGTCTCGATGTGCGAATCGCCCCGGCGGCCCGGGCTGTCCAATGGCATGACGATGGCCATGCGCGTCAGCTTGAACTCGCCCACCTGCACCCGACCCTGAATGTCGTGGCCCGTCTGCGTCTCGGTATCGCTGTGGATACTGTCCAAGCGGTAGCCATACTGGCCGGAACCCGGTCGTGGATAGTCGAGGTAAGCGTCGATATGCACTTGGCCTGCATCGAGCTTCAGCAAGTCATGCCAATAAAAAGACGGTTCGGTGGTGCTCTTGATCCAAGGCAAGGGCAGGTCGCGCCAGCCTTTCTCCACTTGCCACGACCAATACCGTTCGCCTTGCGCCTCGTTGGCCTGTTCCCCGGCCAGGCACACCAGGGCGCGGTGATCGGTGCTCCACACCAATGGCGCATCGGCGGTCATCAAGAGCCCGGACGGCTGCCCATTGATGCTGACGGCATAGCGCGGCGAATACAGTGGCTCCAGGGGTCGGTCCAAATCGCGCAGCGTAGCCGGCAAGATGATGTTGCCAGCCAGGCATTGTCGACCATCAGCGGACGGACGTTCGAAGGTGGGCTGGAGATTGTCCGGGTGCCAGCCAGGCTCCAGCCAAAGATCCGCGACGGGAATCAGGTCGACTGCCTCTGCGGTTTGTAGCAGCTTTTCCAGGCGAACCTGACGGACGCCGTTATCGACCAATGGGCTGTAGCGGCCGCTCAGTTGATCAGAATCAAAAGCGTCCAGCTCCCAAAATTCGCTTTCGGCGCAGCGGTATAAGGTGCGCTGCTGGCGGTCGAGAATGACCAGTCCCCAGTCCTGCCGTGACGGCACCGGCGCGGCAAAATAGCGCCCTTCGCTGGAAAACACCGCCGAAGAGCCGATCCCTTGCAAAAGTACGCCGTCTGGAAACAAGTAATCGCAATACACAGGACCGCCCATGGCGATTTCACTGTGGTTGAAGACCCGGATTGGCTCGCCTTCCGGGGTCAGAAGCGGCTCGTTACCGCCCCAGGCGCTTGGCCCCTTGGTGGAAACCGGTGCCAACCCAAGGCGCCGCTCCCATTTGCTGACACAGGCGAGCCCGACAATGATGGCGATGATCGCCACGAGAATGCCCCACCACTCCGGCAGCGCCCGGCCCAGGCTGAAGCCCAGGCCAAATATGGCACCCACCGTCAGCCGCGCGATGCCCCGGCCCATCGTCAGAGCGCCCAGGCGCGCGGCGAGGCCCATCAGCGACCCTAGGAAAATCACTGCCAGCAAGGCCAGCGGCGGGGGCAGAACGGTAACGAAAAAGGCTGGCACCACGAGGATGGCGAGTTGCCAGAAGAGTTCGAGGAACAGGCGGGACAGGCTGGGAGTGGCGATGATGGAGGTCTCTCGAAGGCCGGGGTTTGCAATTGTAAGTGAGCCGCACTGAAAAAAACGACGGGTCGAGGCTAACCGGCTTCATGAGGATTTTCGGAATGGCCTGACATACACGGCCCGGTATCTCTGCTGCAATTGCGTTCCGCTATGAACTGCTTTGCAGTCTTGGGAAACAAGATGGGATCGTTAAAAGATTTTTACTGGAAGCGTTGGGTCAAGAGACACCGGTGCAAGCTTGCTGGCGGCCTCCAATCGCTGAGCAGGAGGACAAAGCTGACCCTGGAGGAGGGCGTTGCCCTTGGGCACGTCGACATTGACTCGCCGCGTCTCGCGATCGGCGCCCACACTTATATCCGCAGTGGCAGCCATCTATCCCTGGTGGCATCGATCGGTCGCTTTTGCTCAATGGGCACTGGCGTGGTGATAGGCCAGGAAAAGCACACGCATCCCACCGATTGGCTCAGCTCTCATCCTTTCCAATACACGGCTTCCCCGCTGAGTTACCGTGCCAGGACCCAAATGGCCACGATTGGCCACGACGTCTGGGTGGGCAGTCATGCCATGGTCATGGAGGGCGTCAACGTCGGCACGGGCGCGGTGATTGCAACCCGGGCAGTCGTGGCTGGGGATGTGCCGGCCTACGCAATCGTAGCGGGCGTCCCGGCCAAGGTAGTGCGGTTCAGGCACGCTCCTGATGTTATCGAGCGCCTGTTGGCGAGTCGGTGGTGGGAAATCGAGGTGGAGGAATTGAAGACGCTGCCCCTCGACGAGCCTGAAACCTGCCTGGAACTGCTGGAGCGCAAAGCTCCAGCGGCTGCTCAGTACCGAAAAATCAGCGTGACACGTAAGGGTTGTCGCGCGGGTGAAATGATGACCGTGACGTAGTGCTTGCGATTGATGGTTGTACGCTTTTTTCTGGCCCCGACAAGTCAAGATGATGACCGTCTGGAAAAGCAAAAGCCGCGCAATGCGCGGCTTTCAATTTGGTGGGCCCACACGGACTCGAACCGTGGACCAAAGGATTATGAGTCCTCTGCTCTAACCAACTGAGCTATGGGCCCTCAGTAGGCCGCGGATTATAGCGACGGTTTCTCGGCTGTGCTATCCGAAAAATCCGATACGGTTACACGCAGAAACGTTGCGGCAAACTCTTCGGCGCACAGGGGCAGGCTGACAATGTAGCCCTGGATCTGTTCGCAGCCCTCCTCGGCGAGGAATTGTTGTTGGGCCAGGGTTTCGACGCCTTCGGCGATGATGGTGAATTGCATGCTGCGACCCAGGGCGATAATTGCCCGTACGATGGCGGCGTCGTGGGGGTCATCGGGCAGGCCGCGGACGAAGGATTGGTCGATCTTGAGGATATCCAGCGGCAGGCGCTTGAGGTAGCTGAGTGAGGAATAGCCGGTGCCGAAGTCGTCGATGGCCAGTTGCACACCGAGCTTTTTTAACTGGTGCAACACTGCCAGGGCTTCTTCGGCCTGGCTCATGATGAAGTTTTCGGTAATCTCCAGTTGCAATAAGCCCGGTTCGAGATGGTTTTCCCGCAAGAGTTGTTCGATACGACCCAGCAGGTTGGGTTGGCGCAGTTGGACGCCAGCCAGGTTCACTGACAGCGGGCCGAGGCTTTCGTGAGTGCAATTCCATTCGCATAGCTGTCGGCAGGCGGTCTCTAGCACCCAGTCGCCGATCTGCAGGATCATCCCGTTTTCTTCGGCCAGTGGGATGAAGTGTTCCGGGGGCACGTCGCCGAACGTCGGATGGGTCCAGCGAATCAGTGCCTCGGCGCCCACCAGGCTGTTGTCGACCAGGCTGATTTTTGGCTGGAAAGACAACGATAACTCGTTGCGCTCGATCGCCCGTCGCAGTTCGTGTTCCAGCGCCACGCGCTCGCTGGCTTGGGCCGTGAGGTCGCGGGTATAGCTTTCTACCCGGTTGCGCCCCTTGGCTTTGGATCGGTACATCGCCGCGTCGGCATTCTTGACCAGCGTGGCCACGTCGCAGCCATCCTGAGGATACAGGCTGGTACCAATGCTGGCGCTGATGAAAAACTCGTGTTCACCTGCCTGGAAGGGCGCGCCAAAACAGTTCAGGAGTTTTTGGGCGATGTGCTCGGCGTCGCTGGGCTGTTGCAGGCCAGGCAGCAGGATGATGAACTCGTCGCCTCCCAGGCGCGCCACTGTGTCGATGTCCCGTAGCTGCTCGCGCAGCCGTACGGCGATGCCCTTTAGCAGCAGGTCACCGACCGGGTGCCCGAGGCTGTCGTTGATGTGTTTGAAACGGTCCAGATCAAGGAACAACACTGCGCCTTGTCCCCCGTTTTCCTGCTGGCTGTTCAGGGCGGTCAGCAAGCGGCTTTCGAACAAGGTGCGATTCGGAAGGCCGGTGAGCGGGTCGTGGTGTGCCTGGTAATCGAGTCGGGCCTGGGCGTGCTTGAGGCTTGAAATATCGGCAAAAACCGCAACGAAGTGAGTGATTTGATGGCCCCGGTTGCGCACGGCGCTGATGGTTAGCCAGCTGGGGTACAGTTCCCCGTTTTTACGTCGGTTGGAAATCTCTCCTTGCCAATGACCCTCCGCCGTCAGCTGATGCCACATTGCCGCATAGAAGGCACTGTCATGTAGGCCGGAGGCCAGTAAGCGAGGGGTGTGGCCCAATGCTTCGCTTTCGCTATAGCCGGTGATTTCGGTGAAGGCGCGGTTGACGGCGTTGATGTGCTGTTGCGTGTCGGTGATCAGGACGCCCTCGGCGGTGCTTTCGAACACGGTGGCTGCCTGTTGCAGTTTTTCCTGCATGAAGTGGCGCTCAGTGATGTCCCGGGCGATGGTCAGCATGCAATCTTCATTGCCGATGGGCAGGGGACGGCTGGACACCTCGCAGAGCCGGATCTGCCCATCGTTGCGGCGGATATGGCAGCTGAAATCCTTGACGAAACCGTCCCGTTGCAGCAGGTCGAGCATCTGTTTGCGTTCGTTGAGGTTGACCCAGATGCCGAGGTCCAGCGTGGAGCGATCCACCGACAGGGCGCTGTTGAAACCGGTGATGCGACTGAAGCCCTCGTTGACTTCTATCAGCAGGCCGTCGCTTTGCCGGGACAGCAACAGGCCGTCGGGCGAGGCATGAAAAGCCTTGGCGAACTTTTCTTCGGAGGTCTGCAGTTGTTGTTGGGTTTCCTTGAGTTGGCTGATGTCGCGCACGACCACCACCAGGGCGGGGGTGGTGTCGAGATCGAAGGGTTCGGCCGAGATCAGGCCGGTAAACACCTGGCCGTTGCTGCGTCGAAAGGGCATTTCGAGGTTGCGGATGCTGCCGGCCTGCAAACGCTGCAACAGGCTTGGCCCGACGCCTTGGATGCCCCAGATGTCCAGGTCCGTAGTGTTTTTGCCAATCACCTGGTCGGCACTGATGCCGATCTGTTCCTCGAAAGCTTTGTTCACTTCCAGCAGGCAGCCGTCCTGCAGGCGCGCAATCACCAGGATGTCGGGGCACTGGCGAAACACCGAGGCGAATTTTTGTTCGGAAAGACGTAACGCTTCCTCGGTGTGCTTGGCTTCATTGATGTCGATCATCAAGCCACGCATCAGCGGCTCGTGGCCGTGCTGGATGAGGCTGACGATATCCCTGACCCAGAGGCAGCGACCATCAGCGGTGATAACCCGGTAATCGACGCAGTGATCGCGGCCGGCAAGCACTTCGTGGTCGCAATAAGTCTGGGCGCGTATGAGGTCTGCCGGGTGGATGATGTTGCGCCAGAAGCCAGGAATGAGCCAATGGGCGAGAGGGTAGCCGAGCAGCTCTTCGGCGTGGGGCGACACGTAGCTGTAGGTGAAATCGCTGACCCTCGCTTCCCATGCGATGGCCGAAAGGCTCTCGACCAATCCCCGATAATGGTATTCGCTGCTGCGCAGTTCCTGTTCAAGATCGACTCGCCGGGCTATTTCCGAGCTGAGGCGACGATTGATGCGAATCACCACGGCCAGGATGCCGCCCAGCAGAAGCATTCCTGGCAGGCCGTAAAGCAGCAGATCTGACCAGAGTTGACGATAATCGCGCACATTGCCGATCCACTTTTCCTGGATCTCGCTGATTTCGGCTGACGTCATGTCTGCCATCACTTTGTCCAGAATGCCCACGAGAATCTTGTTTTCCTGGGGGACGGCCATCGCCAATTGATACCGGTAAGGCGTTTCCCCGCTTACATAAAGCCCATCGAGCTTGAGCTGGCGCAGGCTCCAGACGCTGGAAGCAAGGTCACCCACCACGGCATCCACCTGATCCGTCGCCAGCGCCTGCAAGGCCGAGCTGACGTTGGGCAGGGCAACCAGATTCAGGTCGGGATGGTGATTGCGCAACAACTCGTGGGGGGCATAGTTTTCCACCACGGCGATCTTCAAGCCGTACAAGTCCTCCAGCCTGCGCGGTTGGGCGCCACCGTGATGGGCGAGGATGACAATCGGGAAATCCAGGTAGGGACGGGTAAAAGCCAGATAATTCTGGCGTTCGGGGGTGGACATGATGCCCGGCAAAAGATCGATTTTGCCCTGTGCGACCTGCTCCAGCACCACGGTCCAGCTCACTGGCTCGATGGGCGTCAATGTAATCGCCAGTCGCTGGCGAATGATATCGACGTAATCGGCGGCCAGGCCTTGGTAGCGCCCCTGATCGTCGCGGAATTCGAACGGCGGCCATGAGGCATCGACACCCAGGCGCAGGTCGGGGTGGTCCTTGAGCCAGCGGCGCTCTTCGTCGGTGAGCGTCAACGCGCCGGCCGTCGCGGTCCATGTCATCAGTGACAGCAAAAGCACGGCCGTCAGTCTGGGCATCACGGTCTCGTCTTGGCTTGGGGAGGATGTTTCGAGTGTAGACGGGCAAAAGGGCGGGGGTGGCAACGAAAGCGTTTTATCTGCGCATAGCAAAACCCCCGGCATGGCCGGGGGTTTTGAAGGTCACTCGTCGAGGAAAGAGCGTAGATGCTCGCTTCGCGTCGGGTGGCGCAGTTTGCGCAACGCCTTGGCTTCGATCTGACGAATCCGCTCACGGGTCACATCGAACTGCTTACCGACTTCCTCGAGGGTGTGGTCGGTATTCATGTCGATGCCGAAACGCATGCGAAGAACCTTGGCTTCACGGGCCGTGAGGCCGGAAAGTACTTCGCGAGTCGCTTCCTTGAGGCTCTCAACGGTGGCGACATCGATCGGCGACTGCATGGTGGAGTCTTCGATGAAGTCACCCAGATGGGAGTCTTCATCATCGCCGATCGGGGTTTCCATGGAGATCGGCTCTTTGGCGATCTTCAGTACCTTGCGGATCTTGTCCTCAGGCATTTCCATGCGTTCGCCCAGCTCTTCCGGGGTTGGTTCGCGACCCATCTCCTGCAACATCTGCCGGGAAATACGGTTGAGCTTGTTGATCGTCTCGATCATGTGCACCGGGATACGGATGGTGCGGGCCTGGTCGGCGATCGAGCGAGTGATCGCCTGACGGATCCACCAGGTAGCATAAGTCGAGAACTTGTAGCCGCGACGGTATTCGAACTTGTCCACCGCTTTCATCAGGCCGATGTTGCCTTCCTGGATCAGGTCGAGGAATTGCAGGCCACGGTTGGTGTACTTCTTGGCGATGGAGATCACCAGACGCAAGTTCGCTTCGACCATCTCTTTCTTCGCGCGGCGGGCCTTGGCTTCGCCGATCGACATGCGACGGTTGATGTCCTTGATTTCAGCGATGCTCAGGCCGGTCTCGGTCTCCAGCGCGCTTAGCTTCTGCTGGCAACGAATGATGTCCGGTTGCAGGCGGGCAATGGCTTCGGCGTATTTGCTCTTGCCCTTGGCCAGTGCATCGGTCCAGCTTTCGTCGACTTCGTGACCAGGGAACTGGCGCAGGAAGTCTGCACGGGGCATGCGCGCATCACGAACGCACAATTGCATGATCGCGCGCTCTTGCTGACGCAGGCGATCCAAGGCACTGCGAACACGCTCTACCAAGCCTTCGAACTGCTTGGGTACAAGCTTGATCGGCATGAACAGCTCGGCCAGCGCCAACAGCTCGGCGATTGCCTGCTTGTTGTTGCGACCATGCTTTTTCAGGGCCTTGCGGGTGATCTCCATCTGGTCGGCCACGGCACCGAAGCGCTGGGCAGCGATGACCGGATCGGGACCGCTTTCGGCCTCTTCTTCGTCATCGCTCGCTTCGGCGTCTTCGTCATCGGTATCGTCGTCAGCCTTGGCGGCTTTCGCGTCGATCGGCGGCGGCACTTCAGCGGCAGGCGGCGCGATGCCGTCGTCCGGGTCGATGTAGCCGCTCAGGACGTCGGACAGGCGGCCACCTTCGGTGGTAACGCGGGTGTACTCGGAGAGAATATGGTCGACCGTGCCAGGGAAGTGCGCGATCGCGCCCATCACTTCACGTATGCCTTCTTCAATACGCTTGGCGATTTCGATTTCGCCTTCACGCGTGAGGAGCTCTACCGTACCCATTTCACGCATATACATGCGCACGGGGTCGGTGGTGCGACCAATGTCGGTCTCGACCGCCGCCAACGCTGCGGCCGCTTCTTCAGCGGCCGCCTCGTCGGTATCGGCGTCGGCCAGCATAAGGGCATCCTTATCTGGAGCAACCTCGAATACGTTGATCCCCATGTCATTGATCATGCGGATGATGTCTTCCACCTGTTCCGGATCTGAAATATCCTCCGGCAGGTGGTCGTTGACCTCCGCGTAAGTCAGGTAGCCCTGCTCACGACCCAATAGGATCAACTCTTTGATACGAGACTGCTGTTGCGCTTTTCCGGACATAACACCCTATCCACTGAAGGTCTTGGCGGGCAAAAAACAAGCCGAGGATTATACCTGAGCTGTGACCTCACGCGCCAGTTGAGGTCGGGTTTGATGCGCAAACATTGCGGCTGAGTAAATCCCGCAATTGGTTTTTCTCTTCGCTGGTCAACTCGCTCTGGCGAGCTTTGCGCAGAAGTTGTTCCAGGTTTCGCTCGCGTTGGCGGGCGGACAAGCTAGTAATGGTGTCGAAAAACTGTTGTTCAAGGTTGTCTCCCTCTATCAGCCATTCCTTCTCGGCCAGCGCCTTCAAGAGGCGCCCCTGCTCGGTGCCATGCCACCGAGCGATCAACTGGAATGAGTTTAGCTTGGGGTTCTTCTGCACGGCTTCAAGGAGTGCGACCAGCAATTGTGTATTGCTGTGGTCCTCGGCGGCAAAATGTCCTGCGTCCTCGACCTTCTCAGCCAGTTGCGGGTGATGCAGCAAGGTGCGCAGGGCGGCCAGTGTTGGTGGTTCGACGGCGGCCGGCACGCGCGGGACACGTGGCTGGTCGCGATCGCCCCGCTTGCCGTTCTTGTCCCAGGGTTTCTTGTCCCATTTCTTGCCGCCACCGGCGGTTTTTTTCGACGTCCATTCCTGCTGAGGCGCGTAATCCTGCTGAGGTTGATGATAGTCGGCGAAATCCGGCATCGCGTCGTAATCGATGCCTGGGTCATACGCTGGCGGTGCTTTCTGCGGAGCGCTGTGCACCAATTGATTCATCGCTTCGTTGTTCAGGCCGGTGATTTCGCTGAGCCGTTGGCGCATGAGTGTGCGCAGGTTGGCACCGGGCACCTTGTCGATCAGCGGTGCCGCGAGAGTGGCCATGTGGGCCTTGCCTTCAAGGGAGCGTGGATCGGCTTCTTCGGTCAGTTGCTGGAAAAAATAATCGGCCAGCGGTTGGGCGTGCTGGTTGATCCGCGCACGAAATGCGTCGGTGCCTTCGGAGCGCACCAGGGTATCCGGGTCCTCGCCTTCGGGCAGGAACAGGAAACGTGCACGTCGCCCGTCCTGCAGGCATGGCAATGTCGCTTCCAATGCGCGCCAGGCGGCGTTGCGTCCCGCCTGGTCGCCATCGAAGCAGAACAGCACGCTGGGCACCACGCGAAACAGGCGCTTCATGTGTTCTTCGCTGGTGGCCGTTCCCAGGGTCGCAACGGCGTTGCGCAAGCCTTGCTGTGCCAGGGCGATAACGTCCATGTAGCCTTCCACGACAATGATCTCGTCGAGGTTGCGGTTGTTCTTGCGTGCCTCGTAAAGGCCATAGAGTTCCTGGCCTTTATGGAAAACCGGGGTTTCCGGAGAGTTCAGGTACTTGGGCTTGTCATCGCCCAGAACCCGGCCGCCGAAGGCGATGATGCGCCCCCGTGTATCGCGGATCGGAAACATCACTCGGTCACGGAAGCGATCGTAGCGCTTGCCTGTCTCGGCGTTCTCGATGAGCAGGCCTGCGTCGATCATGGCGCGCTGCTGGAGCGTGTCGCTGCTCAGGTGTTTGTACAGATTGTCCCAGCCGGGCGGGGCGAAGCCGAGGCCGAAATCCCGGGCAATCTCGCCAGTCAATCCGCGACCCTTGAGGTAATCCACCGCCGCCTTGCGCGCGGGGTGGCTTTTAAGCGCCTGGCGATAAAAGTCCGCTGCCGCCGTCAGCAGCGGATAAAGCGGCGAATCGGTGGGTTGGCGTGGCTTGTGCTGCCGGCCGCTCTCTTCCCGTGGAATTTCCATGCCTGCGGCTTTGGCCAGTTCTTCGACTGCCTGGGGGAAGTCCAGGTTGTCGTGGTCCATGATGAAGCCGAGGGCATTGCCGCCCGCGCCGCAGCCAAAGCAGTAATAGAACTGCTTGTCGGGGCTGACGCTGAAGGACGGGGTTTTCTCTTTGTGAAACGGGCAGCAGGCGGTGTAGTTCTTGCCTGCTTTCTTCATTTGCAGGCGAGAGCTGACCACGTCGACGATGTCGGTGCGGTTCAGGAGGTCGTCAATAAAGCTCTGGGGAATTAGCCCGGCCATGGCGTTCTCATCATCACTGCGCGAAATAGGGATCCGAAACCAGCAGGCATGATCGATTCCAGGTTTCGAGGCACGGCAAAAAGGTGGCTCGACCGGATCGTTTGCTTCATTGCTGTCGGAAGTGTATCTGCCGATTGTCCACTGACGTTAATTACTATCAGTACTCGACTGTATGAATGTGTTGCGCTGAATCCGGTAACGGCCGATCTGGCCACGGATAGCTCATGAGGCGGGCACGCAGGCAGGTGCCTTGGGCTGATCGTCGTTAGAGGAATCAGGGTGTGCTCGTCAGTAGCCTTGGAAGGCTCGTCAGAAGAGACGTGCACCGCTGGCAAAAGAGCCAGGTCTGACGCGGTGAAGCGGGTTGTCTAGGTCGCGTCTGCGACTTTGACGGTGAAGCATCAAGCGTTGTTCCGCAAATGCCATAAGCCCGGCTTGAAGGCCGGGCTTGGCAAGAAGCTTGCGACGGGCGTCTGTGTATTAGTACAGACGTACGGCGCGGCGCTGTTCGCGCTGAACTTTCTTGGCGTGACGCTTAACAGCGGCTGCTGCTTTGCGCTTACGCTCGGAAGTCGGCTTCTCGTAGAATTCGCGGCTACGAACTTCAGCCAGAACACCGGCTTTTTCGCAGGAGCGCTTGAAACGACGCAGAGCTACGTCGAAGGGTTCGTTCTCTTTTACTTTGACGGCTGGCATCCAGAGCTACCTTCATTCATTACCGGGGTCAACATCCTCGCGGCAAAAGAGCACTTGAAGACGTCGGTTTTTAAGGGTTGCGGATGTTAACCCCTCATCGCTCGGAATGCAAAGCCTCTGATCGAAAACCGCTGGTCGGGGCACAACGCGGCGACTATTATGCGCGCCTTCGAATTCAGCCTCTACAAGGCGCAAACCCATGCTAGTACTGGGATTAGAAACATCCTGCGACGAAACCGGCGTTGCCCTCTACGACAGTGAGCGCGGCCTGCTGGCTGACGCTTTGTTCAGTCAAATCGACCTGCATCGCGCCTACGGCGGCGTGGTGCCCGAGCTTGCGTCCCGCGACCACGTCAAGCGCATGCTGCCCTTGATCCGCCAGGTCCTGGCCGAAGCCGACTGTGTGCCGACCGAGATCGATGCCATTGCCTATACGGCCGGGCCGGGCCTGGTGGGCGCGCTGCTGGTCGGCGCTTCCTGCGCCCAGGCGCTGGCCTTTGCCTGGGGCATCCCGGCGCTGGGCGTGCATCACATGGAAGGCCATCTGCTGGCGCCGATGCTGGAGCCGCAGCCGCCGCAATTCCCGTTCGTCGCTTTGTTGGTGTCGGGTGGGCATACCCAGCTGGTCCGCGTGGATGGGATCGGTCAATACGAGCTCATGGGTGAATCGCTCGATGATGCCGCCGGGGAAGCTTTCGACAAAACCGCGAAGATGATGGGGCTCAACTATCCGGGCGGGCCGGAAATCGCACGGCTGGCAACCCAGGGTGTTGAAGGACGTTTCGTCTTTCCGCGTCCGATGTGCGATCGACCGGGTCTGGATTTCAGCTTCAGCGGCTTGAAAACCTTCGCGCTGAACACCTGGCAGCAATGTGTCAGCGCCGGGGACGACAGTGAGCAAGCCCGTTGCGACATCTCCGTGGCGTTCCAGCAGGCCGTGGTAGAGACTTTGACCATCAAGTGCAAGCGCGCGTTGAAGCAGGCCGGGCTCAAGCGTCTGGTTATCGCCGGCGGCGTGAGCGCGAACAAGGCGTTGCGGATATCCCTGGAAAAAATGCTCGGCGACATGAAGGGCGACGTTTACTACGCTCGACCACAGTTCTGCACGGATAACGGCGCGATGATTGCCTTTGCCGGCTGCCAGCGCCTGCAAGCGGGCCAGCAGGAGAGCCTGGCGATCAGCGTGCAGGCCCGTTGGCCAATGGAGCAGTTGTCGCCGCTGTGAAGCGATGTTTAGAAATGCCGTTCGCGCCCGGCGAACAGGTCGCGTAGATTGCCCCGGTGACGCCAGACGATCAGCGCGACGAGCGCTGTCATCGGCAGCAGGGCCGCCGGCTCCTGCCAAGCCAGTAATGGCAGGGTGAGCGGTGTGGCGATCAGCGCGGCTAGCGAGCTGGTGCGGGTCAGGTAGAAAGTCAGTAGCCAGGTGCAGACGGCAAGCAGGGCGGCCGGCGGATACAGGCCCAGCAGCATTCCAGCGGCAGTGGCGACGCCCTTGCCGCCACGAAAGCGAAAGTACAATGGGAACAGATGGCCGATGACGGCACAGACGCCGATCCAGGCCTGTTGCTGTAACGACAGTCCTGCAAGGCTGGCGATCAGTACCGGGAAGAGGCCTTTGCAGAGGTCACCGAGCAGGGTCAGGATGGCGAGTTTTCGTCCGGCCAGGCGTAGCATGTTGGTGGCGCCGGCATTACCCGAGCCACTCATTCGCGGATCCGGACGACCGGTCAGGCGGCTGAGCAAAATGGCGAAGGACAGTGAGCCGAGCAGGTAGGCGAGGATCGCCAGTAACCAAAACATGCTAACCATTCCGGGCGGGGACGCCCTGATTCTAACGGCGCAATGCGCCCTTGTCGTGCTGCGGAGAAGAGTGCTTGGACAGAGTTTTTATCGAAGGCCTTGAAGTCGACACGGTAATCGGTGCCTACGACTGGGAACGAGGCATCCGACAGTGCCTGCGCCTTGACTTGAGTTTTGCCTGGGACAACCGTCCGGCCGCTGCGGGCGACGACCTGACCCTGGCGCTCGATTACGCCAGCGTATCGTCACGCATCCAGGCGTTCGCCGAGCAGGCGCAGTTCCAGTTGGTCGAGACCTTTGCCGAACGACTGGCCCAGGTGCTCATGGATGAGTTCGAAATCACCTGGCTGCGCCTGAAAGTGACCAAGCCTGGCGCCGTACCGGCTGCCAGCGGTGTGGGCGTGGAGATCGAGCGCGGATGTCGCTGACACAGGTTTTCCTCGGGCTTGGTAGCAATATCGAGCGCGAAACCCATCTATGCGCGGGGCTTGAAGCACTGGCCGGTTTCCTGGTGGACATGCGCTGTTCGGCCGTGTTCGAGAGCCAGCCGGTGGGTATCAAGAGTGGGCCTTTTTTCAATTTCGTCTTGTCGGCCTTCACTGACCTGTCGCTGATTGAGTTGGACCGTCGCCTCAAGTTCATCGAGGCCGACAACGGTCGTTATGCACCGGACCGCAAGGGCCTGCCGCTGGACATCGACGTGTTGTTGTATGGCGAGCAGGTAGGCAACTTCGACGGCTTGATCCTGCCGCGTGCCGAAATTCTCAAGAATGCCTTTGTCCTGTGGCCTTTGTCTTTGATCGCGCCGGATCGAATCCACCCTGGCGTGGGCAAAAGCTTTGCTACGTTGTGGGAAGAGGCGCAGATCGACCAGGTATTGGCCCCGGTGGCTTTCCAATGGCGAGGGCAGCAGCTTACGCCGCCGGATCTGCTCTGAGGCGGCGGAACCCCCGGCGAACACGTGGAAACTGGCACGACCGCCTTTAATTCGCTGCTGCTTCCTTGTAGGCCTTCAATGCCCTGAGGCGCTCACGCTTGATTGCCTCACCCAGTTCCTGTCCCTTGAAGCCCTTTTCCAACAGCGGCTGCACCGCCACTGCGCGAGCCGCTGCCGCGGCTCCCCGCAGATAATCAGCCTGTGGATAATTCCGTTCCTCAAGCCCCTTGCGCCCCCGTGCATCCATTTCGCAGGCCATGATGAACTCCTCGAAGCGCTGGGGACGGCGGTACACATCAAAGCTTTGCAACAGTTCCAGCAGCGTAGACGCCTTCAATTCAAGCGCGCGGTGTCCGTGCGTGTGATATTGGCCAACCAGCAGTGCCAATTCCTGACAGTCGCGTGGCGCCTTGAAGCGTTCGTTGACCGCTTTGATCAGCTTCAGCCCCTTGTGCTCATGGGCGATGTGTCTCGGCCATTCATGCTCGGGTGTCAGGCCTTTGCCCAGGTCATGCAGCAGGCAAGCCCAGCGCACGGTCAGCGGTTGCTTGTGCCGTGCCGACTGTTCCAGCACGCTCAGCGTGTGAGCGCCGGTGTCGATTTCCGGATGATGGACTTCGGGTTGTGGAACGCCAAACAGCGCATCCACTTCGGGCATGAGGATTTTTAGGGCGTCGCAGTCGCGCAGTACCTGGATAAATACCTGGGGCTGGCTCTCCATCAGCGCTCTGGAAATTTCCTTCCAGCTGCGTTCAGCCGTCAATGCCTCCAGTTCGCCGGATTCGCTGAGCTGGCGCATCAGCTCGAGCGTCTCGTCGGCCACCTTGAAACCCAGGGGGGCATAGCGTGCCGCAAAACGTGCAACGCGCAAGACTCTAAGGGGATCTTCGGCGAATGCGGGGGAAACGTGACGGAGCAAGCGTGCTTCCAGATCGCGCTGCCCGTGGTAGGGATCGGTGAGATTGCCGTGGTCGTCCTCGGCCATCGCGTTGATCGTCAAGTCTCTGCGGACCAGGTCTTCTTCGAGCGTGACCTCGGGGCTGGCATGGAACACGAAACCACCATAACCTCGGCCGTTCTTGCGCTCCGTGCGGGCCAGGGCGTATTCCTCGCCAGTCTTTGGATCAAGAAATACCGGAAAATCAGCCCCTACGGGGCGAAAACCCTTGGCGAGCATCTCCTCGGCAGTGGCGCCCACCACGACCCGGTCAACGTCGGTGACGGGGATGCCTAGCAGGCGATCGCGTACAGCGCCGCCGACTTTGTAGATCTGCATAAAAAACCTCCGTTGGGCCGACAGGATAAACCTTTATGTCAGACGTTCGGAGGCGAAAGCGTGATCAAAGATGAATGACGGCCAGATCCAGGCGCCCATAATCTCCTTCGGCTTGTTCGGTGCGTGGCGGCACATGATGGGTTTTCATCACTTGATCGCCCTGCAGGGTTTCCAGATGGATGTCGAACCCCCATAGACGATGCAGGTGCTTGAGTACCTCATCCGTTGATTCGCCTAGCGGTTTGCGGTTGTGCTGCTGATGACGCAGAGTCAGTGAGCGATCACCACGGCGGTCGATGCTGTAGATCTGCACGTTGGGCTCGCGGTTGCCCAGATTGTATTGCGCCGCCAGGGTTTCCCGGATGACGCGGTAACCACCTTCGTCATGGATGGCGGGCACCAGCAGGTCATCTTTTTGATCGTCGTCAAGGATGCTGAACAGCTTGAGGTCGCGTATTACCTTGGGCGACAGGTATTGCAGGATAAAACTTTCATCCTTGAAGCTGCTCATCGCGAATTTGATCGTCGACAGCCAGTCCGAGCCGGCGATTTCCGGGAACCAGCGGCGATCTTCCTCCGTAGGGTTTTCGCACATGCGCCGGATGTCCCGATACATGGCGAAACCCAGAGCATAGGGATTGATGCCGCTGTAATACGGACTGTCGAAGCCGGGCTGAAACACCACGCTGGTATGGGAGGTCAGGAACTCCATCATGAAGCCGTCCGTGACCAGGCCCTCGTCGTACAGGTCGTTCATCAAGGTGTAGTGCCAGAACGTCGCCCACCCTTCGTTCATGACCTGGGTCTGGCGCTGCGGATAGAAATACTGGGCGATCTTGCGCACGATACGCACGATTTCCCGTTGCCAGGGCTCCAGCAGCGGCGCATGTTTTTCGATGAAGTAGAGAATGTTTTCCTGGGGCTCGGCCGGAAAGCGTGCGTTGTCCTTCTCGTTGTACTTGTCGGCGCCTTTGGGAATGGTCCGCCATAGGTCATTGATCTGTTTCTGCAGATGTTCCTCTCGATCCTTCTGGCGTCGCCGTTCCTCTTCGGCGGAGATCGGATAGGGTCGCTTGTAGCGGTCCACGCCGTAGTTCATCAGGGCATGGCAAGAGTCCAGCAAGTCCTCCACCGCGTCGATGCCATGGCGCTCTTCGCACTGCATGATGTACTGCTTGGCGAAGACCAGGTAGTCGATGATCGAGCTGGCATCGGTCCAAGTGCGGAACAGATAGTTGCCCTTGAAAAAGCTGTTATGGCCATAACAGGCATGGGCCACCACCAGCGCCTGCATGCAGATCGTGTTCTCCTCCATCAGGTAGGCGATGCATGGGTCGGAGTTGATCACGATCTCATAGGCCAGGCCCATCTGGCCGCGGCTATAGGATTTCTCGGTACTGAGAAAATGCTTGCCATACGACCAATGGTGATAACCCAACGGCATACCGACGGATGCATAGGCATCCATCATTTGCTCGGCGGTGATCACTTCGATCTGGTTGGGATAGGTGTCCAGGGCATAGCGATCCGCGATACGGCTGATCTCGCGGTCGTATGCTTGTATCAGCTCGAACGTCCATTCGGAGCCGGTGGAAATAGGCTGGCGTTTCTGCTCTTTTTTGGCGGTCATGTCACTAACCTGCGCTGGAAGAGTTCACGGAAGACCGGGTAGATATCCCCGGCCGAGACCAGTTGCTGCTGGGCAAACGTATCGGAAAACGCTTCGGCAATGCGTTCGTATTCATACCACAGCGCTTGATGTTCGCGCGGCGTAATCTCGACGTACGTGTAGTACTGGACGAACGGCATGATCTGGTTGATCAGAATGTCGCGACAAATCGGCGAGTCGTCGTTCCAGTTGTCACCGTCGGACGCCTGGGCCGCATAGATGTTCCATTCGTTGGCGGGGTAGCGTTCAGCCATGATTTCCTGCATCAGCTTCAAGGCGCTGGAAACAATGGTGCCGCCGGTTTCCCTTGAATAGAAAAACTCTTCTTCGTCGACTTCCCTGGCGCTGGTGTGGTGCCGGATGAACACCACATCGATCTTGTCGTAATTCCTCTTGAGGAACAGGTACAAGAGGATGAAGAACCGCTTGGCGATGTCTTTGGTGGCCTGCGTCATTGAGCCGGACACGTCCATCAGGCAGAACATGACCGCTTTGGAGCTAGGATTCGGTTGCTTCACCAAAAGGTTGTACTTGAGGTCGAAGGTATCGAGGAACGGCACGCGATGGATGCGCGCGCTAAGACGCTCGATTTCTGCTTCCAAGGCCTGGATGTCGCCGAAATTGTCCGGCTCCTCCTGCTTGAGGCGGGCAAGCTCCTCCTTGGCCTCGCGCAGTTTTGCCCGGCTGCTGCCCGAAAGCGCGATGCGACGTGCGTGGGCTGAGCGCAGGGTGCGGATGATATTGATCCGCGCCGGATTACCCTCATTGCTGATACCGGCGCGCACGGTCTTGAAAGTATCGGTGCCGGTCAGGTTGCGTTTGACCAGGTTTGGCAGTTCCAGGTCCTCGAACATGAATTCAAGGAACTCTTCTTGGGTGATCTGGAAGACGAATTCATCCATGCCCTCGCCGGAATTGCCAGCCTTGCCCGGGCCCTTGCCGCCGCCTCCACCGGGTGGACGAGGGATATGCTCGCCGCTGGTGAATTCCTTGTTTCCGGGGTGTACGACGGTCTGCTTGCCGCCCCGGCCATGGTGAAGCACCGGCTCGTCAATATCCCGGCCAGGGATGCTGATCTGCTCGCCATGTTCCATATCCGTAATGGAACGACGACTGACCGCCTCCTCGACGGCCTTCTTGATGTGGTCGCGGTAGCGCCGCAAGAAACGCTGGCGATTTACCGTGCTCTTGTTCTTGCCATTCAGGCGTCGGTCGATCACATAGCTCATGGGTGCCCTCCGGGCAGCTTCAAGTGGTGAGCTGCAAGCTGCAAGTGGAAGCAGTAACCCGGCTCCAGGGTTCACGCGCTTTCCTCTTGCAGCTTGTCGCTTGCGGCTTGTTGCTGGCTATTGTGATTTACGGACCCGCAGGTACCACTCGGACAGCAGCCGTACCTGTTTGTCGGTATAGCCACGTTCGACCATGCGTGTAACGAAGTCGTTGTGTTTTTGCTGGTCCTCTTTGCTGGCCTTGGCATTGAAGCTGATGACGGGCAACAGGTCTTCGGTGTTGGAGAACATTTTCTTCTCGATGACCACCCGAAGCTTCTCGTAGCTGAGCCAGGTAGGGTTCTTGCCGTTGTTGTTGGCCCGGGCGCGTAGGACAAAATTGACGATTTCGTTGCGGAAGTCCTTCGGATTGCTGATGCCCGCGGGTTTCTCGATCTTTTCCAACTCTTCGTTGAGCGCTACGCGATTGAGAATCTCGCCCGTTTCCGGATCGCGATATTCCTGGTCCTGGATCCAGAAATCCGCATACAGCACGTAACGGTCGAAAATGTTCTGGCCGTACTCGCTGTAAGACTCCAGGTAGGCCGTCTGGATCTCCTTGCCGATGAACTCAATGTACCGTGGCGCCAGGTACTCCTTGAGGAAACGCAAGTAGCGCTCCCGGGTCTCCGCCTGGAACTGCTCCTGCTCGATCTGTTGCTCGAGAACGTACAGCAGATGGACAGGGTTGGCGGCGATTTCGTGGGGGTCGAAGTTGAACACCTTGGACAGGATCTTGAACGCAAAACGGGTGGACAGTCCGTTCATCCCTTCGTCCACGCCCGCGTTGTCCCGGTATTCCTGGATCGACTTGGCCTTCGGATCGGTGTCCTTGAGGTTTTCGCCGTCGTACACCCGCATCTTCGAATAGATGTTGGAGTTCTCCGGCTCCTTCAGGCGCGACAACACAGTGAACTGGGCGAGCATCTTCAGCGTGTCGGGCGCGCAATGGGCCTTGGACAGCGAGCTGTTGAACAGCAGCTTGTCGTAGATCTTCACCTCATCGGAGACGCGCAGGCAGTAAGGCACCTTGACGATGTAGATCCGGTCGATGAAGGCTTCGTTGTTTTTGTTGTTGCGGAAGGTATGCCATTCCGATTCGTTGGAGTGAGCGAGCAGAATGCCGCTGAATGGTATCGCCCCCAGCCCCTCGGTGCTGTTGTAGTTACCCTCCTGGGTGGCGGTCAGCAATGGGTGAAGCACCTTGATCGGCGCCTTGAACATCTCGACGAACTCCATCAGGCCCTGGTTGGCCCGGCACAGCGCGCCCGAATAGCTATAGGCATCGGCGTCGTTCTGTGGGAATTCCTCTAGCTTGCGGATATCGACCTTGCCCACGAGGGCCGAGATGTCCTGGTTGTTTTCGTCACCTGGTTCGGTCTTGGCCACCGCGATCTGGTTGAGGATCGAAGGATAGAGCTTGACCACGCGGAACTGGCTGATGTCGCCGCCGAACTCCGCCAGGCGCTTGGTGGCCCATGGCGACATGATGGTGTTGAGGTAGCGACGGGGAATGCCGAAGTCCTCTTCGAGGATCGCGCCGTCCTCGGTGGCGTTGAAAAGCCCCAGGGGCGATTCGAAGACAGGAGAGCCCTTGATGGCGTAGAAGGGCACTTTTTCGATCAGTTGCTTGAGTTTCTCGGCCAGGGACGATTTACCGCCACCGACGGGGCCGAGCAGATAGAGAATCTGCTTCTTCTCCTCCAGGCCTTGGGCGGCATGGCGGAAATAGGACACGATCTGTTCGATGCATTCCTCCATCCCGTGGAAGTCTGCAAAGGCCGGGTAGCGCCGGATCACTTTGTTGGAAAAAATCCGCGAGAGCCTCGAGTTGGTGGAGGTGTCCAGCAGTTCCGGTTCTCCGATTGCCAGCAACAGACGCTCCGCAGCCGATGCGTAGGCACTGCGGTCTTGCTTGCAGAGTTCGAGGTATTCCTGCAGCGAGTACTCCTCCTGCCGCGTGGACTCGAAACGTTGCTGGAAGTGGCTAAAAATACTCATGACGTCACCTCGCTCGATACGTGGAGCCGGTGTCGGATCAATCAGTCGATGCTGGACAGCCGCTGGGACCCCAGTTGCCGTTTTACCCCCCAGAATGCTTTCAAGAATGCGGCTCCTGAAAGCTGACTCCCGATGATCCGCGCGCCGGTGTACCGGCTCTCCCCTGTTTTGGATGGCCTGAGGCTAAGGATAGTTCGGAATCCGAGAGGTAAAGGTTGAATACGTAATTAGTTGTGGCAGACCGTTCGTCCGCCATCGCCCAAGCCCGCGGTTCTCGTGGGCTTGGGTGTCATAAAAAATTATTCGTGGGTGCCTTGCTCTGTTTCATCAGGATAAACCGTGCGCCACAGCTCAAAGCCGCCGTCCATGCTGTACACGTCACTGAAACCCTGGCTGACCAGGTAAGCCGCTGCGCTTTGGCTGGAGTTGCCGTGATAGCAGACTACGATGGTAGGCGCATCGAGATCAGCGCCCTGGATGAAAGCGTGAAGGGAATGGTTATCCAAATGCTTGGAGCCACTGATATGTGAAGTTGCGTAAGTGGCCGGGTCGCGCACATCGACGAGCACCGCGCCTTGTTCACGCAGGGCCTGGGCCTGCTCGGGGGAGATGCGTTTGAATTCGGTCATGAGGTACTCCTGTGGCCTTGGGCGCAACGCCGGTCAAGCGTCGGTGCCGGCCGGCAATGATGCAATGGTCGATGTATTGGGTCTGGCGTGGCCCTTCTCGTCGCAATCGCAGCGCAGCAACTCGCCGGTGTCGACGTTCATCAGTGTCATCGCGCTGCCCCAGACGCAGCCGGTATCGAGGGCAATAACCCCGGCTTCGTCAGTTTGGCCTTCGAGCGCCGCCCAGTGCCCGAAAATGATCTTCAGGTCGCGGGTTTTGCGCTCCTTGTGCTTGAACCACGGCGCGTAGCCGGGCGGGGCGGTCTCGATGCCTTCCTTGCCCTTGAGATCGAGCTTGCCGTCGCGGGTGCAGAAGCGCATGCGCGTGAAATAATTGGTGATGACGCGAAGACGGGCCGTGCCGGTGAGGTCGTTGTCCCATTTGACGGGTTCGTTGCCGTACATGCCGTCCAGGTAGGGGCCGAACAGGTTGTCGTCGCGCAACGCCTGTTCCACTTCGCCAGCGCACTTGAGCGCTCTGCGCAGCGACCATTGGGGTGGGATGCCGGCATGGACCAGCGCGAGGTTGCGCGCCTCGTCGTAATGCATGAGTTTTTGCTGGCGCAACCATTCAAGCACCTCGACGCAATCGGGGGCGTCGAGAATCTCGCTCAAGGTGTCGGATTTTTTCAGGCGCTCGATGTTTTGCCAGGCGGCTAACAGGTGCAGATCGTGATTGCCGAGCACGCATACCAAAGAGTCGCGGATACCATAGAGGAAACGAAGGGTTTCCAGCGACTGCGGGCCACGGTTGACCAGGTCGCCGACTAGCCACAGCGTGTCTTTGCGTGGGTCGAACGCTACCTGCTCCAGCAGGCATTTAAGCGGGTCCAGGCAGCCCTGCAGGTCACCAACCGCATACGTGGCCATCAGTGCAGCGCTCCGGGCACCGCCAGTCGGAAGGGCTTGATGATCGCATCGAAGCGCTTACCGTCGTCGGCGAGCATTTGGTAGGTGCCCTCCATGGTGCCGACCTTGGTCGTCATCACTGTCCCGCTGCTATAGCTGTGGCTCTTGCCGGCATCGATCAGTGGCTGTTGGCCAACCACGCCTTCACCACGCACTTCTTCTACATGGCCGTCGCCGTTGGTGATGATCCAATGCCGTGACAGCAGCCTGGCGGGCAGCGAGCCATTGTTGCGCACTGTGATGGTGTAGGCGAAGGCGAAGCGGTCGTGCTCGGGTTGTGACTGTTCAGCGAGGAAGCGGGTGGCGACGCTGACGTCGACCTGGTAACGAGGATCGGACATGCAAAAAGGCCTTGAAAGCGGGACGCGGGAAGAACTGAGGGAGTCAGTCTAGGCCAAGTGTCGGGTAGTAAACCAGACCGGCGTACTTCCCGATAACGGCCTCGCATGTCAAATGGCGTTGTCTTTTGGCGCGACCTGTTCACTGAGCTTGTCGGCCAGGCGCACGAAGGCCGCCAGGTCCAGTTGCTCGGGGCGCAAGCTGCCGTCAACACCCGCGGCTTCGATTTCAGCGCTGCTGAGCAGCAGTTTCAACGTGTTGCGCAGGGTTTTGCGACGCTGGTTGAAAGCTTCGCGCACTACGCGTTCCAGCAGGCGGTGATCCTTGGCCGGGTGCGGAAGGACCGCATGAGGTACGAGGCGGACGATCGCGGAATCGACTTTAGGGGGCGGGTTGAATGCTCCCGGGCCCACGTTGAACAAATGGTCGACCCGGCAATGGTACTGGACCATGATCGATAGTCGGCCCCAATCACCACCGCCAGGACCGGCGGCGAGGCGCTCGACCACTTCTTTCTGCAGCATGAAATGCATGTCGCGGATCAGTGCGGCATTGCTCAGCAGATGGAAAATCAGCGGCGTGGAAATGTTATAGGGCAGGTTGCCAACCACCCGAAGGCTGCCCGGCGCGGCGTCCAGGCTGTTGAAGTCAAACTTCAGTGCGTCGCCCTGGTGCAGGTTGAAATTGCTCTTGCCGGCAAATTGCTGGTTGAGAATCGGCACCAGATCCTTGTCCAGTTCCACCACGTCCAGTTGCGCGCCGCTACCGAGCAGGCCTTGGGTCAGTGCACCCTGGCCCGGACCGATCTCCAGCAGGCGATCATCGGGCTTGGCATTGATGGAACGCAGGATGCGGTCGATCACGCCAGCGTCATGCAAAAAATTCTGGCCGAAGCGCTTGCGCGCGCGGTGTTGGTATTGCTCGGTCATAAGTGGGTCTCGGCCATCTGGTAAGCGGTTTCCAAGGCGACTTGCAGGCTGCCGGTGTCGATCCTGCCGCTGCCGGCCAGGTCCAGGGCGGTGCCGTGGTCCACGGAGGTGCGGATGATCGGCAAGCCCAGCGTCACATTGACCGCCGCGCCGAAGCCTTTGTACTTCAGCACGGGCAAGCCCTGGTCGTGGTACATCGCCAGCACCGCATCGCAGTGCTCCAGATATTTGGGGGTAAACAGAGTGTCGGCAGGCAGCGGGCCACGCAGGTCCATGCCCTCGCTACGCAGGCGTTCCAATGTAGGTTCGATGATGTCGATTTCTTCACGGCCCAGGTGTCCGCCTTCGCCGGCATGGGGATTGAGCCCACACACCAGGATTCGTGGCCGGGCGATGCCGAATTTTTCCTGAAGGTCGGCGTGCAGTATGCGCGTGACCCGTTCCAGGCGTTGCGGTGTGATCGCGTCGGCGATATCTCGCAAGGGCAGATGAGTGGTGACCAAGGCTACGCGAAGGCCGCGCGTGGCGAGCATCATCACGACTTGCGAGGTTCGGGTCAGGTCTGCCAGGAATTCCGTGTGTCCGGAAAACTGAATACCGGATTCATTGATGACACCCTTGTGTACCGGGGCGGTGATCATCCCGGCGAAAGCCCCATCCAGGCAGCCTTGGCCGGCGCGGGTCAGGGTTTCCAGAACAAACGCCGCGTTTGCCGTATCCAATTGACCGGTGACGACCGGGGCGCCAAGGGGCGTATCCCAGACATACAGGCTGCCCGCAGGCGCCGGGGCATCGGGCCAGGCGTCTGGCGTAACCAACCGCAGATCGACGGCCAGCCCCAGTTGCGCGGCCCGCTCGAGGAGCAGGTCGCGGCTGGTGATGGCAATCAGGGGGTGAGGCTGGGCTTGCGAGGCGAGCAGCAGGCACAGGTCGGGACCAATGCCGGCAGGCTCGCCGGGGGTCAGCGCGAAACGCTTGGGTTTCACTGCGCGGCCTGGTCTGCACCAGGGAGTTTGATCTCGACGTAGGCTTCGTCGCGAATCTGGCGAAGCCAGGTTTGCAACTCTTCGTCGTATTTGCGGTTACGCAATACCGTCATCGCCTGTTGCTCGCGCGCCTGGGTGGTACTGTCCGTGGCGCGACGGCCAAGGACTTCCAGGACGTGCCAGCCGTAAGGGCTCTTGAACGGCTTGGACAGTTGGCCCTGGGGTGTTTCGGCCATGACCTGGCGGAACTCGGGGACCAGCGCATTCGGGTCGACCCAGTTCAGGTCGCCACCGTTAAGGGCGGAACCCGGGTCTTCCGAGAAGCTTTTGGCCAGATCGGCGAAGTCTTCGCCGGCGGTGATCCGCTCGTAGAGCTTTTCGGCCAGGCGCTTGGTCTCGGCTTCGCTACGGATCTCGCTCGGCTTGATCAGGATATGGCGGACATGTACTTCGTCGCGCACCTGGGTGCCGCCGCCGCGTTTTTCCAGCAGCTTGAGGATGATGAAACCACCTGGAGTGCGGGCCGGCTGGGTGATGTCGCCCACGGCCATGGCGCTGAGCTCGCGATCAAACGGAGGCGGCAATTGAGCGGCTTTACGCCAGCCCATGTCACCACCTTCCAGGGCGTTCTCACTGCCCGAACGCGCCACGGCCATCTGGCCGAAGTCAGCACCTTGCTTGAGCTGCTGGTAAACATCCATCGCCTGGCGATAGGCACTCTGAATCGCTTCGGAGTTGGCGCTCTCGGGGGTTGGGATCAGGATGTTCGCCAAGTGCAGTTCTTCAGACAGCTGCATCTTGCCCAGGTCGGAAGCGAGGAAGTTCTTCACTTCCTGCTCGGACACCTGGATGCGCTCGGCCACGCGTCGCTGACGTACGCGGCTGATGACCATCTCACGGCGGATCTGGTCGCGGGCGTCATCAAAGGACAGGCCGTCGCGAGCCAGGGCGGCGCGGAACTGATCGATGGACATGTTGTTGCGCTGGGCAATGGTGCCGACGGCCTGGTTCAGTTCCTCATCGGTGATGCGGATACCGGAACGTTCGCCAATCTGCAGCTGCAGGTTTTCGACGATCAGGCGCTCGAGCACCTGTTGGTCCAGCACGCCCGGTGGTGGCAAGCCGCCGCCACGCTTGGCGATGGTTTGCTGCACTTCATGGACACGCTGGTCCAGTTGGCTCTGCATGACCACGTCGTTGTCGACGATGGCCACGACCTTGTCGATGGACTGTACCGCAGCGTTCGCTGCGGTACCCAGGAACAGCGCGCCCAGCATCAGCGGGCGCAGACAATCAGAAAGCTTGGTCTTCACGTTCACGATAACCTTGAATGCCTTTGTCGAGGAAACTCTCTACTTTGGCGCCGGTAAGGCCGCCGAGTCCCTTCAGAACAATTTGGAGGAAGACGCCGTGGTCGCCTTTTTCGTTTTGCGGGGCGGCTTGACTGAATTCTTCATAGTCGACCCAGTAACGGTTGATCAGGCGCAGTTTCCAGCAGCAGCTGTCGTATTCGAAACCACCGAAGGCTTCCAGGGTACGGTTGCGGTTGTAGTCATATTGCCAGCGGCTGATGGCGTTCCACTGCGGCACGATCGGCCAGATGATCGAAAAATCGTGCTGCTTGATCTTGTAGTAGTCCTTCACGTAGTTCGGATCGCCCGGACGGCCATAGTCGCCACCGCCCACTTGCCATTGGCCGGTGGATTCGTCATAGCGGACCTGGTCGTTGCGATAGCGATAACCGGCGTTGATGACCTTGTTCGGGTTGTCTTCAGGCTGGTAGTGGAACATCGCGCTGCCCGAACGGGGGCTGCGGGTGTCCGGATCCCAGTTGTAGGTCGCCGTGGTGCGCCAATCGCGGTTCCAGCGATATTCGTATTCCAAGGCATACGGGGAAACGTCGGACTTGGCGTCTTCACGTGTCTTGAAGTCGATGCCTGGCAGTTGGACTTCACGATCCTTGAAGTACAGGGCCTGGCCGACGCTGATGCGCTGACGCTCGAACCCGTTTTCTTCGATCCAGCGACTGGTCACGCCAAGGGACAGTTTGTTTTCGTCGCCGACACGGTCGGAGCCGGTGAAACGGTTATCCCGGAACAGCGAGGAGTAGCTGAAGGTCGATTCGCTAGTGTCGAACACGGGGATATCGCTCTGGTCCTTCTCCGGTACATAGAGATAGAACAGGCGGGGCTCCAGGGTCTGGCGATAGTTGGTGCCGAACCATTGGGTGTCGCGGTCGAAATACAGGCCACTGTCGATGCTGGCGATTGGAACACCACGGCTCTGGCTGCTGCTGTAGGTGCCGCGCAGGCGATCGGCCTCGGCGTTCTGCGCAGCGACCTGAGATCTGCCCCTGCTATCCAGGTCCAGGTCATATTGTGTGTACTGGTACTTGAGCGACGGCTTGATGTAGCCATAGCTTGCGGTCATCGGCAGGCTCATGACGGGTGCCAGGTTCAGCCGGTCGCCGTTAGCCCTGGCCAAGCCGCGGATGTTGTTATCCAGGAACGGCTCGGTGTTGCCGTCTTCATCGGTGTAGTCACCGGTGCGCAAATCACGATCAAACCGCACCAGTTCGGTCTTGTACGCGAAATCCAGTCCATACGGATGTTCGGGCAGCGAGCCATTGAAGGTGATCTGAGGCAGGCGGTTATATGGCGTGATCTTCGAAATCGTCGCCATCTGGTAAGCCTGGGCATTGAGCCGAGCGGTGTAGTTGTCGCCGCGATAGCTGACAGCGCCTTGCTGGTTCACGTAGTCCCGCGACTCGACGCCGATCTGATCGGTCTGCAGATCCTGGAAATAATACGGATCGCTGATCTTGGTGTAGTCGACTTCTGTCAGCACGCGCGAGTCGAGGCCGCCCTTGTGCTGCCAGTTGTACATGTAGCGGGTCTTGTCGTAGTCGCTCTGCCCACTGCGCTCATCGTCTTCGTCGTTGAGGTACGCGGCGCCGAACTGGCCTTCGCTGGACTTGGTCAGGTAACGGAACTCGCCTTCCATCAACAAGCCGCGCTTGCTCATATAGCGTGGGTACAACGTGGCGTCGTAGTTCGGCGCCAGGTTGAAGTAATACGGGGTGACCAGCAGGAAGCCGGTATCGCTGCCGCTGCCGATGGTCGGCGGCAGGAAGCCGGACTGACGACGGTCGTCGATCGGGAAATAGATATAAGGCGTGTACAGGACCGGGAAGTCCTTGACCCGCAGCGTGACGTTGGTCGCGGTGCCGAAGCCCGTGGCCGGGTTCAAGGTGATGTTGTTGCCCTTGAGTGTCCACGCGTTGCTGCCCGGTTCGCACGTGGTGTACGTACCGTCCTTGAGGCGGATGATCGCGTTTTCGGCGCGGCGGGCGTACAGCGCGTTACCGCGGATGCGCGACTTGTGCATCACGTATTCAGCGTTGTCGACCTTGGCTTCACCGGTGTCCAGCTGCACGTCGGCGTGGTCGCCGACAATCAGCGCGCCGTTGTCGCGGACCCGCACGTTGCCGTTCAGCTCGCCACGGTTCTCGGCCTGGTACAGGCTGGCCTCGTCGGCTTCGACCTGCATGCTGCCCTGGCGCATGACCACGTCGCCGGCCAGGGTCGCCACCTGCTGCTCCTGCTCGTAGCGCGAAGCCTTGGCGCCCAGGAAGGTCGGCGCGTCGCTCTTGGCGGTCTTGTCGTTCATGCCCGGGCGCGTCGGCTCGATGTACGCGCCAGCGCAGTAAGGACCGGTTTCAGCCAGTTGAGCGGGCGTGAGGTTCTCGCGCGGAACCCAGTCCAAGTGACTGTAGTCTTCACTGCGCGTCTTCAAGCCGCGGCCCTTGGCTTCGGTGACGAGCATCGGCTTGTCGCCGGCCACCTCGCCCGAATCGCTGTCGGCCGGTGCGCTGCCGCTGTCGGCAACCGCGCTGCCTTCATGCACGGGGCGTGGCGGCAATGCAGCGGCCGGCGTCTTGGGTGAACAGTCCCAGGCACCCGAAGCGGAGACGGAACAGTCATACTGTTGCGCCGCAACGACGAATGAAGAGGCCAGGGGTTGCAGGGCCAGCAGACTGCCGGTAACCAGCAACGGAAATTTTTTACGAAACGCGGGGGATTTCAATGCCATCTTATTAGTCCGGGCTTCCTGCGTGCCATCTGCCCGCGGTGTGGGCCGCACGCCTCTCGATGGTCTGAAAAAGATGCTGGATAATAAAGCATGACCCGCTTGACGGCTAGCGCCGTCGGAGACCCTTGCAATGCCTGACCAAGATGTACGCTTGCAACACCTGAAAGTTTGGCTCGATGAGCAGTTACCGATCCTTTTCAATCAACAGGGGTGGGGTGCCGTACCCCCGGCCACGTTGACCGCGGCCAGCAGCGACGCGAGTTTCCGGCGATATTTCCGCTGGGAAGGCGAGGGCCGCAGCCTGATCGTGATGGATGCACCGCCGCCCCAGGAAAACTGCAAACCCTTCGTGGATATCGCGTTTTTGCTGGCGAAATCCGGCATCAACGTGCCAAAAATTTATGCCGAAGACCTCGATCGCGGTTTTCTTTTGCTCAATGATCTGGGTAACCAGACCTACCTGGATGTAATCAACGGCGAAAATGCCGACGATTTATTCCGCGATGCCTTGCAGGCATTGTTGGCTTTTCAGCAATTGCCTATGGTGGCTCCGCTGCCCAGTTATGACGTTGCTTTGCTGCGTCGCGAGTTGGAGCTGTTCCCGGAGTGGTACGTCAAGCGCGAGTTGGGCATCGAACTCGATGCGACACAGCAGCAACTTTGGCAGCAGGCTTGCGAACTGTTGATCAACAGCGCCCTGGCCCAGCCGAAAGTGCTGGTGCACCGCGACTACATGCCGCGCAATCTCATGCTCAGCGATCCCAATCCAGGTGTGCTCGATTTCCAGGACGCGGTCTACGGGCCGGTGACCTACGATGTGACCTGCCTTTTCAAGGATGCTTTCCTCAGTTGGCCCGAGGCGCGAGTGCGCGGTTGGCTGGAGGATTATTGGCAGCAGGCCGGTGCCCTTGGCATTGCTGTGCAGCCGGACTTCGAAGATTTCCTGCGGGCCAGCGACTTGATGGGCGTGCAACGCCATCTCAAGGTGATCGGCATCTTCGCGCGCATTTGCCACCGCGACGGCAAGCCGCGCTACCTGAAGGACGTACCGCGCTTCTTCGACTATATAGAAGCGGTCATCGACCGCCGTCCTGAGCTGGCGCCGCTGGATGGGTTGCTCCGCAGCCTGCGCCAATCGGCCGGGGCAAATGCATGAAGGCGATGATCCTCGCGGCGGGCAAGGGGGAGCGCATGCGCCCGCTGACGCTTACCACGCCTAAGCCTTTGATCCGTGTCGCCGAAATTCCCTTGATCGAATATCACCTGCGGGCGCTGGTCGCCGCCGGGTTTGGCGAGATCGTCATCAATCACGCCTGGCTCGGGCAGCAGATCGAAGACCACCTGGGGGACGGCTCACGGTTCGGCGTGCGCATCGTCTATTCCCCGGAAGGCGAGCCGCTGGAAACCGGCGGGGGGATTCTCCGGGCGCTGCCGTTGCTGGGCGATGAAGCGTTTCTCGTGGTCAATGGCGACATATGGACTGATTTCGATTTCAGCACCTTGCCTCGTTCGCTCCACGCGTCGGCTCATCTGGTGCTGGTGGACAATCCTGAACATCACCCAGATGGCGATTTCGTCCTCACCGACGGAAAGGTTCATGAAGGCGCGTCCACGGCCGACAAACTGACCTACAGCGGTATCGCCGTCCTGCATCCGCGATTATTCGACGGTTGCGCGGCTGGCGCGTTCAAGCTCGCACCGTTGCTGCGCAAGGCCATGGACCATGGGCAGGTCAGCGGCGAGCGGCTGCAAGGTCATTGGGTAGATGTGGGAACCCTTGAACGTTTGGCGCAGGTTGAAAAATTGATAGAAGCGAGCCGTTGATATGTGGTGGCCAGGGACTCTGATCGGAGCGGGAGCAGGCTTTGCCATAGCCAGCATCCCGGGGGCCATGCTTGGCGCATTGCTGGGACAGGCGCTGGACAGGCGCCTGAACGTCCACAGCTGGGCGCAAGTGCGCGAACGGCTGGGCGGGCGCCCGGCGTTGCGCAACGATGAATTATTGTTCGTGTTGCTCGGACGCCTGGCGAAAAGCGATGGGCGGGTTGTGGACGGTCACATTCAGCAGGCTCGCCTGGAAATGCGCGCCCTCGACTTGAGCGAACCGGCGCAGCGTCGTGCCATTGCGGCATTCAACCGAGGCAAGTCCGAGCATGATCGCTTGCGCGGTTATCTGCGTCGCCTCGCCACTCAGCCCCACGCGGCCGAAGGCGTGCTACGCGCCTGCTGGAGGATGGTCTGGGCTGACGGTCGCGCTGGCGCCAGCGAGCGCGAGTTGCTTGTCCAGTGGGGCAAATGGCTGGGCTGGACGCCGCAGCAGGTCCAGACGTTGGCGATGGATTACGAACCGCAGAAACTGTCGCAACCCTCAAGCGGCGTGACTTATCAGGAGGCATTGCGATTGCTGGGTGTTTCGGCCACCAGCGAGCCGTCGCAAATAAAGCGGGCTTATCGCCGCTTGCTCAGCCGGCATCACCCGGACAAGATCGCCGGCAGCGGCGCCACGCCTTTACAGGTGCGTGAAGCGACCGACAGGACCCGAGAGCTGCACAATGCCTATCGTTTGATTCGCGAGCGGAGGGATTTCCGCTAATACGGGGTGCCTGTGGCGAGGGAGCTCGCTCCCGCTGGTTCACGAAGCGGCGCCTCAACCTAGCGCCGAATTTCTTACGGAGTCTCAGTTGGCTGACGACTGCTGCGCAGCCGAGCGGGAGCAAGCTCCCTTGCCACAGATAGCTAGCGTGTCGCTTACCGCTGGGAAGGTTTCACTCCCCAGGGTTTTGCGGATTCAACCAACCCCGGACCCGACGGAACAATTGCTCTTGCTCCGCCGAACGGTTCGGCACGGCTTTGAGGGCAACCTGGCTGAAGGTCGATCCTTTCAGGCGTTTGCTCGCTTGCAAGCGCTCCAGTGCCGCGTTGCGGTCCAGTGGCTTGTCCATATAGAAGATATCGGCGGTCGCCAGCTTCAGGGTGGGTGTCAGCTCTGCCAGGCCAGGCTTGGCGGTTACCGGAGTCTGGGCCGCGACCATCACGAAGCGTTCGATCTGCGAGGGTTGCTTTTCGCTAAGGTAGCGCGCTGCCCAATAGGCGCCCGTGCCATGGCCTAGCAGCACAATGCTGCGGGCGCTCTGCTGTTCGGCGTAGGCCAGCGCCGCATCGATGCGGGCGAAAATGCGCTCGGCATCGGCGTTGGCGTGTTCTTCACCGGTTTCGGCGATGGCGGCATCCGCTGCCTCGGCTTCGCCCCCCGTCACTTGCTCGATCGGTGCGGCGGTGGTGGCGTCCGGTGCCGCGGCCGCGACGTCGGCGGGTTTGGTCTCGGGTGGCGTTTCCACGGTGCGCGGAGCGATGACGTCGCCTTGCAGGTCCGGCAGGGTGATACTCAGGCTGCTCCATTGGGCATCAGGCAGTTTCTTGCGCAGGGGGCCGACTGCTTGAGGCCAGTCAGCGGTTTCACCGGCGCCAGGGATGATGATGACGGCGCCCTCGGGCTCGCTGGTATTGGCTGGCTTCCACAGCGCGAGGAAGGCGTCGCTACCGGTTTGTAGCTGTTGCTGTTCTTGAGCGGGGACTTTTCTTACGAGCGCCGCCGCCTCTTCCTGGCTACGCTCGAGCAAGGGTTGGCGTTCGACCGGCTTTTCCCCAGCGGATGGTTCCACTGCGGCGGGTGCCGTTTCGCCAGCCTGCACAGAAAATGCACTCGGCAGGATCAGCGACAGGCACAATGCTGGCAACGCCAGGCGATAAACAGAGGGCATCGGATATTCCATGACCAGAAGTATTTCCGGCAGCCTAATGGGTTGGTCAGTATTTGTCAGTGCATGAGACTTCGATGATGCGTTATTGCTGCCTGTGGGTTATCGGCTGTTTATGGCTTCCCTTGATGGTGTGGGCTGCGCCTGCGCCGCAGGTTCATGGCGTGCAACTGAGTGCGGAACAGCGTCAATGGCTGGCGCAACATCAACAGCTGCGGGTCGGCGTGGTATTGCAGGCCCCCTATGCACAATACGATCGGCGTTTACAGCGGTTGTCCGGTACCCATGTCGAGTTGATGCAATGGCTGGGCAAGACGTTGAACGTCGAGTTGACCTGGCGCAATTTCCAAGACGTCGCGCAGCTGGAAGCAGCGGTACGTGACGGCGAAATCGATGTCGCGCCCGGCCTGACCCAGACCCCGGTCGGGCTCAGGCTCTGGCAGTTTTCCGACCCTTACATGCGAGTGCCGCAATTGATCGTCGGCGCGCAGAAAAGCGCCGAGGGCGTGGAGTTGGAGAAGCTCGACGGCCAGGTCCGCGTTGCGGTGCGCATGCCCAGCGCCACGGCGGATTATCTGCGCAGCAATTACCCAGCGTTGAACCTGCAAGGGGTGCCGATGGAGCGCGAGGCGCTGCAATTGTTGCTGACCCAGCAGGCCCGGTTCGCGGTGGTCGATGAGGCGCAGCTGGGACGGTTGATGGTCGAGCCCGAGTTCTCGGAACTGGCGGTGGTGGGCGATATTGGGTCGCCACAGTTGCTACGGGTCGCCACGCGCCGGGACTGGCCCCAGTTGGCCGAAATTATCGACAAGGGGCTGCAAGCCATCCCGGCCAAGGAACTTGAGCAACTGCACAGTCGTTGGCTCAAGCCGAAATACCCGCGCCTGACCGAAACTCCGGGTTTCTGGCAGAACCTGACCTTGCTATTGCTGGCATTGCTGCTCGCCAGCGTGGCCACCGTGTCTTGGCAACGCCGCCAGCAACGTGGACTGGAGCGCCGGTTGCGTGCCGCGCGAGAGGACATCGCCCAACGCACCGCCAGCGAAGCAGCCTTGCGGCTGACGCAGTTTTCCATCGATCAAAGTACGGTCGGCATCCTCTGGGTCAACTGGGACAGTCATGTGCGCTACGCCAACCGCGCCGCCGAAACCATGCTGGGCTACGGCCCGGGCGGAATCATCGACCGCCCGCTGATCGATTTCGAGCCGGGCTTGCACATGGACCGTTGGTTGAATTTGTGGAAGCGCGCCCGAGCCAGTGAAGACGGGCCGCAGAGTTTCGAGACCGAATGTGTGCGCGCCGATGGCAGCATCCTGCCGGCCGACGTTTCCCTGAGTTTCCTGCGTTTTCGCGATGCCGAATACCTGGTCGTCTACCTAAACGACGTGACGGAGCGTCGACGCGCACTGGCGGCTTTGCGTGAAAGCGAGGCGCGCCTGCAAGGCATCGCGGCGAACGTGCCGGGGTTGGTCTTTCGCCTGGAGCGGGCTCCAGTGACTGGACAAATCGACTTTGCCTACATCAGCGAAGGCAGCGAAAGCCTGGTGGGCTACTCCCCGGCGACTTTGGCCCGCAGTGATACCGGTCTGCGCAGCCTGGTCCATCCGGACGACAAGGCCGATTACCACCGCACCCAGGACCAGGCGCTGGACAGCGACAGCGACTGGTCATGGCAAGGCCGCATCCTGACGCGCGAAGGGCAGCAACGCTGGGCCGAGATCAAGGCAATCACACGTCGTCTCGAGGATGGCGCCTACGTCTGGGACGGTATCGTCTGGGACATTACTGAAAGCAAGCGCATCGAACTGGAGCTGGCCAGCTCGCGTGAACAGTTGCGTGAGTTGTCGGCGCACCTGGAAAGCGTAAGAGAGGAAGAAAAAGCACGTATTGCCCGGGAGGTCCACGACGAGCTGGGCCAGATGCTGACGGTGCTGAAGCTGGAGACTTCCATGTGCGAATTGGCCTACGCGCAGCTGGATCCTGGCCTGCAGGAGCGGCTCAACAGCATGAAGCGCTTGATCGCCCAGCTGTTTCAACTGGTGCGAGACGTGGCGACAGCGTTGCGCCCACCTATCCTGGATGCCGGTATCGCTTCGGCAATTGAATGGCAGGCACGGCGTTTCGAGGCGCGTACCCACATCCCGTGCCTGGTGCAGGTGCCTGACAACTTGCCACCGTTGAGCGACGCGAAGGCCATCGGTCTGTTCCGGATTCTCCAGGAAGCGCTGACCAATGTGATGCGCCACGCCCAGGCGCATACTGTGGAACTGACGCTGACCCAGGAAGGCGGCCATCTATGCCTGACGGTCAGCGATGACGGTGTAGGATTCATTGCCGACGCCAGTAGGCCAACGTCCTTTGGTTTGGTTGGCATGCGTGAGCGTGTGTTGATCATGGGCGGACAGTTGACTCTGGACAGCGAGCCGGGGGAGGGGACGACCTTGTCGGTGCGCGTGCCGTTGGGTGAGGCATGACGGGAGTGGTTATCCGGGGTGACCGCATCGCGAGCAAGCTCGCTCCCACAAGGATTAATGTTACGCGAGCTTGCTCGCGATGAGATTCTGAATCTGGAGAACAATGTGATCCGTGTACTGGTAGCCGAAGACCACACCATCGTCCGCGAAGGGATCAAGCAGTTGATCGGCCTGGCCAAGGATCTGGTGGTGGCGGGGGAGGCGAGCAATGGCGAACAACTGCTCGAGACCCTGCGACACGTGCCCTGCGAAGTCGTGCTGCTGGATATTTCCATGCCGGGCGTCAACGGCCTGGAGGCGATCCCACGGATCCGGGCGTTGAACAACCCGCCGGCCATCCTGGTGTTGTCCATGCATGACGAAGCGCAAATGGCGGCTCGCGCCCTTAAGGTCGGCGCCGCCGGCTACGCCACCAAGGACAGCGACCCGGCATTGCTGCTCATGGCGATTCGAAAAGTCGCTGCCGGCGGACGCTACATCGACCCGGACCTGGCCGACCGCATGGTCTTCGAAGTGGGCCTGACCGACACCCGACCGCTGCATTCCCTATTGTCGGAGCGCGAGTTCTCAGTCTTCGAACGCCTCGCCCAAGGCGCCAATGTCAACGACATCGCCCAGCAACTGGCCCTGAGCAGCAAGACCATCAGTACCCACAAGGCGCGGCTGATGCAGAAACTCAACATCACCTCGCTGGCGGAACTGGTGAAATACGCGATGGAGCACAAGTTGCTCTGAATCCCACCATTGTCCCCTTGTGGGAGCGAGCTTGCTCGCGATAGCGTCGGACCATACAGCGCATAGGTAGCTGACAGACCGCCATCGCGAGCAAGCTCGCCCCCACAGGGTTTGTGTTGGCATATCCATTTGCGACACGCCCCAGCACAGCGTTTGCCCCGGTTTGCAGCTCGCTGCTTGAAACTTGCCATTGCACTTATCCAATCCCGCCACCCGTGTAGGGAAATCCCTACCCCGACTCTTCCATCCGGCTGAGGCGATTCTCTCCTGCGGCCCGATTTGCGCGGGTCCCGGGCTCCACTAGGCTTGGACTCACAAGCAGTCATCAATACAAAAGGTGCGGGTATGAGCCAGGTCGATTCAAGCGCGGGGGCCAGTGATGTGCTGGTCAGCTTTCGTGGTGTGCAAAAGAGCTACGACGGCGAGAACCTGATCGTCAAAGACCTCAACCTGGACATTCGCAAAGGCGAATTCCTGACCCTCCTCGGACCTTCCGGCTCCGGCAAGACCACCAGCCTGATGATGCTCGCCGGTTTCGAGACTCCGACCGCCGGTGAAATCCTGCTGGCTGGCCGTTCCATCAACAACGTGCCGCCTCATAAGCGCGACATCGGCATGGTGTTCCAGAACTACGCCTTGTTTCCCCACATGACCGTCGCCGAGAACCTGGCCTTCCCGTTGACCGTTCGCGGCTTGAACAAGAGCGACGTCGGTGATCGGGTCAAGCGAGTCTTGAGCATGGTCCAGCTGGAAACCTTTGCCCAGCGTTATCCGGCGCAATTGTCCGGTGGCCAGCAGCAGCGCGTGGCCCTGGCCCGGGCGCTGGTGTTCGAGCCGCAACTTGTCTTGATGGACGAACCCCTTGGTGCATTGGACAAACAGCTGCGCGAACACATGCAGATGGAAATCAAGCACCTGCACCAGCGCCTCGGTGTCACCGTGGTCTACGTGACGCACGACCAGGGCGAAGCCCTCACCATGTCCGACCGTGTGGCCGTGTTCCACCAGGGCGAGATCCAGCAGATCGCCCCGCCGCGCACACTGTACGAAGAACCGAAAAACACCTTCGTCGCCAACTTCATCGGCGAAAACAACCGCCTCAACGGCCGCCTGCACAGCCAGACCGGCGATCGGTGCCTGGTGGAGTTGGCGCGCGGTGAGAAAGTCGAGGCCCTGGCCGTCAATGTCGGCCAGCCTGGCGAGCCGGTCACGCTCTCGATCCGGCCGGAGCGGGTGAGCCTCAACGGCTCCAGCGAACAATGCGTCAACCGCTTTTCAGGGAGGGTGGCGGAATTCATCTATCTGGGCGACCACGTCCGGGTTCGCCTGGAGGTCTGCGGCAAGAACGACTTCTTCGTGAAACAGCCCATTGCCGAGCTCGATCCCGCGCTCGCCGTCGGGGACGTGGTTCCGCTTGGCTGGCAAGTCGAGCATGTGCGCGCGCTCGATCCCCTTTTAGAGGCGAACTGATCGCCCCCCTGCTGTACCAACACCAACCCTGCACGTGGAGAGAACAATAAATGTTGAGATCCTTGAAGTTCACAGCCCTGACATTGGGCATGATGGGTGCGGCAAGCGCGATGGCGGCGGGCCCGGACCTGACCGTGGTGTCTTTCGGCGGGGCGAACAAGGCGGCTCAGGTCAAAGCCTTTTATGCACCGTGGGAAGCTGCCGGCAATGGCAAGATCGTGGCGGGCGAGTACAACGGCGAAATGGCCAAGGTCAAGGCCATGGTCGATACCAAGAGCGTCTCGTGGGACCTGGTGGAAGTCGAGTCGCCGGAATTGTCCCGTGGCTGCGACGAGGACATGTTCGAGCAGCTCGATCCGGCCTTGTTCGGCAAGACCGAAGACTACGTCAAGGGCGCCATCCAGCCTTGCGGCGTGGGCTTTTTCGTCTGGTCGACCGTGCTGGCCTACAACGCCGATAAGCTGAAAACCGCACCGACCAGCTGGGCTGATTTCTGGGACACCAAGCAGTTCCCGGGCAAGCGTGGCCTGCGCAAGGGCGCGAAGTACACCTTGGAATTTGCCTTGATGGCCGACGGCGTGGCGCCCAAAGACGTCTACAAAGTGCTGGCTGGTAAAGATGGCCAGGACCGCGCCTTCAAGAAGCTGGACGAACTCAAGCCGAACATCCAATGGTGGGAAGCTGGTGCGCAACCGCCGCAATACCTCGCTTCCGGTGACGTTGTCATGAGCTCGGCCTACAACGGCCGGATCGCCGCGGTGCAGAAAGAAAGCAACCTGAAAGTGGTGTGGAACGGCGGCATCTACGACTTCGACGCCTGGGCTATTCCTCGTGGCCTGGACAAGACGCGCGCAGAAGCGGCGAAGAAATTCATCGCCTTCTCTGTGGCGCCACAGCAGCAGAAGACCTACTCGGAAAACATCGCCTACGGCCCGGCCAACACCCAGGCTGTTCCGTTGCTGGCCAAGGATGTCCTGAAAGACATGCCGACCACTCCGGAGAACATTGCCAACCAAGTGCAGATCGACGTGAGCTTCTGGGCTGACAACGGCGAGCAACTGGAACAGCGCTTCAACTCCTGGGCGGCGAAGTAACCCACGTCTTCCTGGGAGGCGAGGCTTTTTGTGGCGAGGGAGCTTGCTCCCGCTTGAGTGCGCAGCACTCACGAGATAGGCATTGCCGACATTTTTTGGGGCCGCTTCGCGGCCCAGCGGGAGCAAGCTCCCTCGCCACGATCACGCGTACGTCCAGGTTGTGGTTTCAAAAGAACAGAGGCGGCCCGCCGCCCCTGTAACGATAAAAAGATTTGCGGAGTTCGCCATGGCCATCGCCGTTCCACTGAACGCGGGCACCAGCCCCACCCTAAAGCAGCGGCTCAAGCGCGCCGAGCGGGTCAACCGCTGGAAGGCCCAGGCCTTGATCGCGCCGTTGGTGCTGTTTCTGTTGCTGGTGTTCCTGGTGCCCATCGTCGCGCTGTTGTTCAAAAGCGTCAGCAACCCGGAAGTGGTCAACGCAATGCCGCGCACCGTGGCTGCGGTCGCCGCCTGGGATGGACGTGGATTGCCAGGCGAGCCTGTTTACAAGGCAGCCAGCGAGGACCTGGCTGAAGCCCGGAAAAATCAGACTTTGGGCGACCTGTCCAAACGATTGAACATGGAACTGGCCGGCTATCGCAGCCTCCTGACCAAGACTGCCAGGGCGCTGCCGTTCGCTGCCGAACCGGCTTCCTATAAAGAAGCGCTCGAAGGCCTCGACGAACGTTGGGGCGACCCGGCCTATTGGCAGGTGATCCGCCGCAACACCAGCGACGTCACGCCGTACTACCTGCTCGCGGCGGTCGACCATCGCATCGACGATCTCGGTGAACTCGCGCCGGCCACTCCCGACCAGGCGATCTACCTGGACATTTTTACCCGCACCTTCTGGATGGGCCTGGTCATTACCGCCATTTGCCTGGTGCTCGCCTATCCGTTGGCTTATCTACTGGCGAACCTACCGTCGCGCCAGAGCAATCTGTTGATGATTCTGGTGCTGCTGCCGTTCTGGACCTCGATCCTGGTGCGTGTGGCGGCGTGGATCGTGCTGCTGCAATCGGGAGGCTTGATCAACAGCGCCTTGATGGCCATGGGCATCATCGATAAACCTTTGGAACTGGTGTTCAACCGCGTCGGTGTGTACATCTCCATGGTCCACATCCTGCTGCCGTTCATGATCCTGCCGATCTACAGCGTGATGAAGGGTATCTCGCCCACCTACATGCGCGCGGCGATTTCCCTGGGTTGCCACCCGTTCGCCAGTTTCTGGCGGGTATACTTCCCGCAGACCTACGCAGGTGTCGGTGCCGGTTGCCTGTTGGTGTTCATTCTCGCCATCGGCTACTACATCACCCCAGCGCTGCTGGGCAGCCCGAACGACCAGATGGTCAGCTACTTCGTCGCGTTCTACACCAACACCAGCATCAACTGGGGCATGGCCACGGCGCTCGGCGGCCTGCTGTTGCTGGCGACCATCGTGCTTTATCTGATTTACAGCTGGCTGGTGGGCGCCAGTCGCCTGCGCCTGAGCTAAGGGGAGATCGAAATGCTGAGTCCTTACATGTCCCCCGTCGAACGGGTGTGGTTCTACAGCTTGCGCATACTCTGCGGGCTGATCCTGTTGTTCCTGATCCTGCCGGTGCTGGTGATCATTCCGTTGTCGTTCAACTCCGGCAGCTTCCTGGTTTACCCGTTGCAGGGCTTTTCGCTGCAGTGGTACCACGACTTCTTCGCTTCGGCGGAATGGATGCGGGCCTTGAAGAACAGCATCATCGTCGCTCCGGCGGCGACGCTGTTGGCGATGGTGTTTGGCACATTGGCCGCTATCGGACTGACCCGTGGCGACTTCCCGGGCAAGGCGCTGGTGATGGCCCTGGTGATTTCGCCCATGGTGGTGCCGGTGGTGATCATCGGCGTGGCCAGCTACCTGTTCTTCGCGCCGTTGGGAATGGGAAACAGCTTCTTTTCACTGATCGTCGTCCACGCTGTGCTGGGCGTACCGTTTGTCATCATCACCGTTTCGGCGACCTTGCAGGGCTTCAACCACAACCTGGTCCGGGCTGCCGCCAGCCTCGGAGCGTCGCCATTGACGGCGTTTCGCCGGGTGACCTTGCCGTTGATCGCCCCGGGCGTCATTTCCGGCGCGCTGTTCGCCTTCGCGACGTCGTTCGATGAAGTGGTGGTGACCTTGTTCCTGGCGGGGCCGGAGCAGGCGACGTTGCCTCGGCAGATGTTCAGCGGCATCCGTGAAAACCTCAGCCCCACCATCGCGGCGGCAGCAACGCTGCTGATCGCCTTCTCGGTGATCCTGTTGCTGACCCTGGAGTGGTTGCGTGGGCGCAGCGAGAAGCTGCGTACTACCCAGGTCTGAGGCTTGCGGTAGAGCAGTGTGGGAGCGAGCCTGCTCGCGAATGCGGTGGCATATTCAACGTTTATGTCGGCTGACACTCCGCTTCGCGAGCAGGCTCGCTCCCACATTGGGATTCGTTGGGGCATTCACACGCTGAATAGCAGACAACCCGCCATACCGAGCTATCCTTGTGCCAGCCCACTCTCGAGCAAGAGGCCGCGCACATGAGTCTTTCCTCGTTCAAGATCGCCCACAAACTGATCACCGGTGCCGCTGCCATCGAGCAACTGGCGGCGGAACTGACGCGGTTGGATGTCGACAACCCGCTGATCGTGACCGATGCGGCGCTGGTGAAGTCCGGCACCGTGGAGTTGGCGCTGCAGCATCTTGGCGGTCGCGACTACGAGATTTTCGACCGGGTCATGCCGGACCCGGAAATCGCCATCGTCGAAGACTGCATGCAAGCCTACCGCGACGGTGGCCATGACGGCCTGATCGGCCTGGGCGGCGGCAGTGCCATCGATATCGCCAAGTGCGTGGGCGTCTATGCCGGTTATCACGGCGAACTGCAAGACATGTTCGGCGTCGATCAGGTGCCGCGCAAAGGCCCGCCGATGATCGCCATCCCCACCACGGCCGGTACCGGGTCGGAAGTCACCAACGTGGCGATCCTCTCCGACAAGGCTGCACAGCTGAAGAAAGGCATCGTCAGCGATTACCTGTTGCCGGACGTGGCGCTGGTCAGCCCGCAAATGACCCTCACCTGCCCGCGGGGGGTGACCGCCGCCAGCGGTGTCGATGCGCTGGTGCACGCGATCGAGTCCTATCTGTCGCTCAATGCTTCACCGATCACCGATGCCCTGGCCATCGGCGCAATCAAACTGATCACCCGCGCACTGCCCAAGGCCTACGCCAACCCTTCGCACCTGCAAGCCCGCGAAGACATGGCCACCGCAAGCCTGATGGCGGGCATGGCGTTCGGCAATGCCGGGGTGGGGGCTGTGCACGCGCTGGCTTATCCGCTGGGCGGGCGGTTCCATGTATCCCATGGTGTGGCCAACGCGTTGCTGCTGCCTTATGTCATGGCGTGGAACAAAATGGCCTGTGTCGAACGCATGCGAGACATCGCCGACGCCATGGGCATCAAGACCGCCCATCTGAGCGACCTCGAAGCCGCGGACGAGGCGGTGCAAGCCATGGTTGCGTTGTGTGCCGCCGTTGAAATCCCCTCAGGGCTCAGCGGCTTGGGCGTGACCGAGGATGTGATCCCGTCCATGGCAGCGGAGGCTGCGGGGATAGAGCGGCTGATGCGCAACAACCCGCGGCAACTGAGCGCCGCCGATATCGAGAAGATCTACCGCGCGGCGTATTGATCGTCTGCCACGGTGGGCGCGCCAAATCTTGAGGTATACAATGCGCGCCATCGTGATTTCGCTCAAAACAGGTGCGTCATGCAGCCCTTCGCTATTGCTCCGTCGATTCTCTCCGCCGACTTCGCCCGCTTGGGCGAAGAAGTGGACAACGTTCTGGCCGCCGGGGCCGACATCGTGCACTTCGATGTCATGGACAACCATTACGTACCCAACCTGACCATCGGCCCGATGGTCTGTGCGGCGCTGCGCAAGTACGGCATCACCGCGCCGATCGACGCGCACCTGATGGTCAGCCCGGTGGATCGCATCGTCGGTGATTTCATCGAGGCAGGCGCGACCTATATCACCTTCCACCCGGAAGCCACGTTGCATGTCGACCGCTCCTTGCAGTTGATCCGCGAAGGTGGCTGCAAGGCTGGCCTGGTGTTCAACCCGGCAACGCCCTTGGATATACTCAAATACGTGATGGACAAGGTCGACATGGTCTTGCTGATGAGCGTCAACCCCGGCTTCGGCGGGCAGAAGTTCATCCCGGGCACCCTCGACAAGCTGCGCGAAGCCCGGGCGCTGATCGATGCCTCGGGGCGCGACATCCGGCTGGAGATCGACGGTGGCGTGAACGTGAACAACATCCGCGAAATCGCCGCGGCCGGCGCCGACACCTTTGTCGCCGGTTCGGCGATCTTCAATGCGCCCGACTACAAAGAGGTCATTGAGAAAATGCGCGCCGAATTGGCCCTGGCGCGCCCATGAGCGGTTTCGAGCAGCTGTTTCCCGGCAGCCTGCCGCGCCTGGTGATGTTCGACCTCGATGGCACGCTGGTTGATTCGGTCCCGGACCTCGCGGCAGCCGTGGACAGCATGCTGCTCAAACTTGGACGTCCCCCCGCTGGTATCGACGCGGTTCGCCAATGGGTTGGCAACGGCGCGCCCATGCTGGTGCGCCGGGCCCTGGCCAACCACATCGATGCCCAGAGCGTCGATGAAGCCGAGGCCGAGCGGGCGATGGAGCTTTTCAACGAAGCCTACGAAGGCAACCACGAACTGACCGTGGTCTATCCCGGAGTGCGTTCCACGCTCAAATGGCTGCACAAGCAAGGCGTGGAAATGGCGTTGATCACCAACAAGCCGGAACGCTTCGTCGCGCCGCTGCTGGACCAGATGAAAATCGGCCGATATTTTCGCTGGATCATCGGCGGCGACACCCTGCCGCAGAAAAAGCCAGACCCGGCCGCGCTGTTCTTCGTGATGAAAATGGCCAATGTCCCGGCTTCCCAATCGCTGTTCGTCGGCGACTCGCGCAGTGATGTGCTGGCGGCAAAGGCGGCCGGAGTCAAATGCGTGGCGCTGAGTTATGGCTACAACCACGGCCGGCCGATCGCCGAAGAGTTTCCGACACTGGTGATCGATGATTTGCGCCTGTTAATTCCCGGTTGCCTGGACCCGGCCGCTGAGATAACGTTGCCCGACGCTGTTCAATCCTCTTCTGGAAACGCCATCGTGGTGGTCACTCGCAAACTCTGGATGAAAGTCATGAAGGCCTTGGCCCGCTGGCGTTGGCGCGCCTGACTTGTTCCTGGCCGGTTATCCGGCGCGTTTGCATACCTGACTGACAGCTCCTCTTGCCACGAGGCACCCCATGATCCGCGAAGAATTCCTGCGTCTAGCCGCTGCCGGCTACAACCGCATCCCGCTCGCCCGCGAAACCCTGGCCGACTTCGACACGCCGTTGTCGATCTATCTCAAGCTGGCTGACCAGCCCAACTCCTATCTGCTCGAATCGGTGCAGGGCGGTGAGAAATGGGGCCGTTATTCCATCATCGGCTTGCCGTGTCGCACCGTGTTGCGGGTGCATGGCCATCACATCAGCGTGACCCAGGACGGCGTTGAGATCGAAAGCCTCGAAGCCGAAGACCCGCTGGCGTTCGTCGAGACCTTCAAGGCTCGCTACAACGTGCCGACCATCCCCGGCCTGCCCCGTTTCAACGGCGGCCTGGTGGGTTATTTCGGCTACGACTGCGTGCGCTATGTGGAGAAGCGCCTCGGCACTTGTCCCAACCCTGATCCGTTGGGCGTACCGGACATCCTGTTGATGGTCTCCGATGCGGTTGTCGTCTTCGATAACCTGGCGAGCAAGATGCACGCGATCGTCCTGGCCGATCCGTCTCAGGAAGATGCCTACGAGCAAGGTCAGAAAAGCCTGCAGGCGCTGCTGGAAAAACTCCGCCAGCCGATCACGCCACGCCCAGGCCTGGATTTCAGCAAGCAGTCGGCGACCGACCCGGTGTTCCGCTCCAGCTTCACGCAGGACGATTACGAACGGGCCGTCGATACCATCAAGGAATACATCCTCGCCGGCGATTGCATGCAAGTCGTGCCGTCGCAACGGATGTCCATCGACTTCAAGGCCGCGCCTATCGACCTCTACCGGGCGCTGCGCTGCTTCAACCCCACACCCTATATGTACTTCTTCAATTTCGGCGACTTCCACGTCGTGGGCAGTTCGCCGGAAGTGCTGGTGCGAGTCGAAGACAACCTGATCACCGTGCGTCCGATTGCCGGCACTCGTCCTCGCGGCGCCACGGAAGAAGCGGATCGGGCTCTGGAAGAAGACCTGCTGTCGGACGACAAGGAAATTGCCGAACACCTGATGCTGATCGACCTTGGCCGCAATGACACCGGGCGGGTATCGGAAGTGGGTTCGGTGAAGCTCACTGAGAAAATGGTCATCGAGCGCTATTCCAACGTGATGCACATCGTGTCCAACGTCACCGGCGAGTTGAAGGCCGGATTGACGGCCATGGATGCGTTACGGGCGATCCTGCCGGCGGGCACCTTGTCTGGCGCGCCGAAAATCCGGGCGATGGAAATCATCGACGAGCTGGAACCGGTCAAGCGCGGTGTGTACGGCGGCGCGGTGGGTTATTTCGCCTGGAACGGCAACATGGACACGGCCATCGCCATTCGTACCGCGGTCATCAAGAACGGCGAACTGCATGTACAGGCGGGCGGTGGCATTGTCGCCGACTCTGTGCCCGCATTGGAGTGGGAAGAAACCTTGAACAAGCGTCGGGCGATGTTCCGCGCCGTGGCGTTGGCGGAGCAGACTTCAGGCAACTGAATTGCTCCCCGACAACCTGTGGCCCGGAGCTTTTCGCGCTCCGAGGCCGTATTTAAAGTCAGTGAATCCAAAGGTTGCTACGCCATGTTGCTGATGATCGATAATTACGACTCCTTTACCTACAACGTTGTGCAATACCTCGGCGAGCTGGGCTCCGAGGTCAAGGTGGTGCGCAACGACGAGCTGACCATCGCCGAGATCGAGGCCCTCAAGCCCGAACGTATCGTGGTCTCGCCCGGCCCGTGCACGCCGACCGAAGCGGGCGTGTCCATCGAGGCCATCAAGTATTTCGCCGGCAAATTGCCGATCCTCGGTGTCTGCCTGGGCCACCAGTCCATCGGCCAGGCGTTCGGTGGCGACGTCGTGCGCGCCCGGCAAGTCATGCATGGCAAGACCAGCCCGGTGTTCCACCAAGACAAGGGCGTATTCGAAGGCCTGAATCATCCGCTTACGGTCACTCGCTACCATTCCCTGGTCGTCAAGCGCGAAACCTTGCCTGATTGCCTGGAATTGACCGCCTGGACCCAGCGCGAAGACGGCTCGGTGGACGAGATCATGGGACTGCGACACAAGACGTTAAATATTGAGGGTGTGCAATTCCACCCCGAGTCTATCCTCACAGAGCAGGGCCACGAGCTGTTCGCCAACTTCCTCAAACAAAGCGGCGGCACGCGCTAAGGACTTTTCATGGATATCAAGGCAGCCCTGAACCGTATCGTCGGCCAGCTCGACCTGAGCACCGATGAAATGCGCGACGTGATGCGCGAAATCATGACCGGCCAATGCACGGATGCGCAGATCGGCGCGTTCATGATGGCCATGCGCATGAAGAGCGAGAGCATCGACGAGATCGTCGGTGCAGTCACGACCATGCGTGAATTGGCGGACAAAGTTGAACTCAAGACGCTGGACGGCGTGGTGGATGTCGTGGGTACGGGGGGCGATGGCGCCAACATCTTCAACGTTTCCACGGCCTCGGCGTTTGTGGTTGCGGCAGCCGGCTGCACCGTCGCCAAACACGGCAATCGCGCTGTCTCGGGTAAGAGCGGCAGCGCCGACTTGCTGGAGGCCGCCGGTATCTACCTGAACCTGACGCCAGTCCAGGTGGCCCGGTGTATCGATAGCGTCGGCATCGGTTTCATGTTTGCCCAGACCCACCACAGCGCCATGAAGCACGCGGCGGCACCGCGCCGTGAACTGGGACTGCGCACGCTGTTCAACATGCTCGGCCCGCTTACGAATCCGGCCGGCGTGAAGCACCAGGTCGTCGGGGTATTCAGCCAGGCGCTGTGCCGCCCCTTGGCCGAGGTCCTGCAGCGCCTGGGCAGTAAACACGTATTGGTGGTCCATTCCAAGGATGGCCTGGATGAGTTCAGTCTCGCCGCGCCGACCTTCGTGGCTGAGCTGAAAAACGATCAGATCACTGAATATTGGGTCGAACCTGAAGACCTGGGCATGAAGAGCCAGAGCCTGCATGGCCTGGCGGTGGATGGACCGGCCCAGTCGCTGGAGTTGATCCGCGATGCCCTGGGACGTCGTAAAACGGAGAATGGCCAGAAAGCGGCGGAAATGATCATGCTCAACGCGGGTGCCGCGTTGTACGCCGCTGATCACGCCAGCAGCCTCAAGCAAGGCGTAGAGCTCGCCCACGATGCATTGCACACCGGGCTGGCCAGGGAAAAACTGGAAGAATTGGGCGCATTTACCGCCGTATTCAAAGTGGAGAATGAAGGATGAGCGTGCCAACGGTTCTGGAAAACATTCTGGCCCGCAAAAGGCAGGAAGTCGTCGAGCGCAGTGCCCGGGTCAGTCTGACCGAGCTTGAAGCCCTCGCACGTTTGGCGGACGCGCCACGTGGCTTTGCCCAGGCATTGATCGACCAGGCGAAGAGAAAGCAACCGGCGGTAATCGCCGAGATCAAAAAAGCTTCCCCCAGCAAGGGCGTGATCCGGGAGCATTTTGTTCCGGCCGACATTGCCAAGAGCTACGAGAAAGGCGGCGCGACCTGCCTTTCGGTGCTGACCGATGTCGATTTTTTCCAAGGCGCGGACGATTACCTCAAGCAGGCTCGGGCGGCATGCAAGTTGCCGGTCATCCGCAAGGACTTCATGATCGATCCGTATCAAATCGTCGAGGCGCGAGCGTTGGGCGCCGATTGCGTGCTGTTGATCGTCTCTGCCCTGGACGACGTGAAGATGGCCGAGTTGGCTGCGGTCGCCAAGGACGTTGGCCTGGATGTGCTGGTGGAAGTTCATGATGGCGACGAGCTGGAGCGTGCCCTCAAGACGTTGGACACCAAACTGGTTGGCGTGAACAACCGCAACCTGCACACCTTTGAAGTCAGCCTGGAGACGACCTTGGACCTGTTGCCACGGATCCCCCGTGATCGGCTGGTCATCACCGAGAGCGGCATCCTCAACCGGGCCGATGTCGAGTTGATGGAAGTCAGCGATGTGTATTCGTTCCTGGTGGGCGAGGCGTTCATGCGGGCTGAAAGCCCGGGCACGGAATTGCAGCGGTTGTTTTTCCCTGAGCGCGGCGTTCCGGTGAGCGGCTCGACGCTGGACTGATGATGCCTCCAGCCATAGCCTTCACCATTGAAAACGGACTCCACGCCGAACAGGATCTGCTGGCCAGCATCTGCGCCGGGGACGCTGAGTCCGGCTTGCTGTTCTGGCAGCCCAGTGACCGCGCATTGGTCATGCCGCGGCGCTTGAGCCGCTTGCCTGGCTTCGAGCTGGCTTGTGAAGTATCGGCCGCCAATGGGTGGCCCGTGCTGTTGCGTGAAACCGGCGGTGAGCCGGTGCCTCAATCCGCTGCCACCGTCAATATCGCGTTGGTCTACGCACCACAGAGAAGCGAGGGTGACCACGGTCGGATCGAAACCGCTTACCGCCGCTTGTGCGATCCCATCTGCCAGTTGCTCGATGAGTTGGGCGGGGTCGCTTCGCTGGGTGAAGTGGAGGGAGCGTTTTGTGACGGGCGCTTCAATGTCAATCTTGACGGTCGCAAGATGGTCGGCACTGCGCAGCGCTGGCGCCAGAGCAAGGGCGGGCAACGGCCTGTAGGGCTGGTGCATGGCGCGTTGTTGCTGGAAGACGAACGCGACTGCATGGTGGCTGCGGTCAATCGTTTCAATGAGGCGTGTGGCCTGGAGCAGCGCGTGCGCGCCGAGAGCCACATCGCCCTCCATGAAAAATACCCGGCGCCTCACGCGCTGGAACGGCTCCAAACGCTCTATCAGAACTTGCTCGACAGCCTTTAGCGGGTTCCGAACACCACCATGGTCTTGCCTTTGACATTGACCAGGTTACGTTCTTCCAGATCCTTGAGTACCCGGCCGACCATTTCCCGCGAACAGCCCACGATCCGACCGATTTCCTGGCGGGTCACCTTGATCTGCATGCCGTCCGGATGAGTCATGGCGTCGGGTTGCTTGCACAGTTCCAGGAGGCAGCGGGCAACGCGGCCTGTTACATCAAAGAAGGCGAGGTCGCCGACCTTGCGAGTGGTGTTGCGCAAGCGCTGTGCGATTTGTCCACTTAGGACGTAGAGGATGTCCGGGTCTTGCTGCGACAGTTCCCGGAACTTGCCGTAACTGATTTCCGCAACTTCGCATTCGACCTTGGCTCTCACCCAGGCACTGCGTTCCTGCTCTTTCCCCGCCTGTTCGAACAACCCTAGCTCGCCAAAAAAATCCCCTGAATTGAGGTAGGCGATGATCATCTCTCGCCCATCGTCATCTTCAATCAGGATAGTGACCGAGCCCTTGATGATAAAAAACAGCGTGTCGGAACGATCACCTGCGCAGATGATGTTGTGCTTGGCGGGGTAACGGCGACGCTGGCAATGCATCAAGAGTTTGTCGAGATTCTTGATCTTGGACGTGGGAGTAATAGCAACCATGGTTGTGTCCCGGAAAACTGCGCTTTGTGTTGGTTTGGTGTTGTTGTGGGTGCGAATAGCTTTCGCAAAAAAAGCTGGCCATACGCCAGCGATTGGGCGCCAGCTTAACAGAGGCGTTCAAAATTGATTCGAGAATTTACTTAGCTGTATCAGCTCCAAGTAACGCCAGGCGACCGCTGCCATGACGGGGCCCTGTGCTAAGCTGGCGCCCCCTTTTTTTGACAGTGGAGTCTTGGCGATGAAGGCACGCATCCAATGGGCTGGCGAAGCCATGTTCCTCGGTGAGTCGGGCAGTGGTCATGTAGTTGTCATGGACGGCCCGCCGGATGCCGGAGGTCGGAACCTGGGTGTTCGACCAATGGAAATGCTTCTGCTGGGTGTGGGTGGCTGCAGTAATTTCGACGTGGTCAGCATCCTCAAGAAGTCGCGCCAGGCAGTGGAAAGCTGCGAAGCTTTTCTGGAAGCCGAGCGCGCGACCGAGGATCCAAAGGTGTTCACCAAGATCCATATGCATTTTGTAGTAAAGGGCCGAGGGTTGAAGGAGGCCCAGGTCAAGCGCGCCATTGAGCTGTCGGCGGAGAAATACTGCTCGGCCTCGATCATGCTCGGTGCGGCAGGCGTCGAAATCACCCATGATTATGAAATCATCGAGTTGGGTTAAATCGACATCCAACCATCACAAAAGCGGTGCAAGCTCTGGCGATCAGAAGCTGACGTCTGCATAATGCGCCACTTTTTTCAGGGCAGTGATCGGCCAGAGGCCGCTCACTTGTCTGGACAGACAACCAAAATCGCCATCGCGAAGAGGTGTTAACCGTCCTACGCAGGTGCGTCGTTCGCATCTGACGGGCATGCTTGATCACGCGGCCAGGCCGCAATACACAGAGAGTTTTCAAACGGTGAAAAGCAAACTCAAGCTCCATGGGTTCAATAACCTGACAAAGACCTTGAGCTTCAACATCTATGACATCTGCTATGCGGAAACCCCGCAAGACCAACAGGCCTACGTCGAGTACATCAATAAAGAGTACAACGCCAAGCGCCTCACGCAGATCCTCACGGAAGTTGTCGATATCATTGGTGCCAACATCCTGAACATCGCCAGTCAGGACTATGAACCCCAAGGCGCCAGCGTGACCATTCTGATCTCGGAAGAGCCGGTGACACCGACCGACAGCCAGATCGAAGAGTCGCCGGGCCCGTTGCCTGAAATTATCCTGGCCCACCTCGATAAGAGCCACATCACGGTACACACCTACCCGGAAATTCATCCGGTGGACGGTATCGCGACGTTCCGAGTGGACATTGATGTGTCGACCTGTGGCGTCATTTCACCGCTCAAGGCGCTCAACTTCCTGATTCACCAGTTCGATTCCGACATTGTGACGGTGGATTATCGTGTGCGTGGGTTTACCCGGGACGTGGAAGGGCACAAGCACTTCATCGATCATGAAATCAACTCGATCCAGAACTACCTCTCCGAAGACACTCGCGACGCGTACCAGATGACCGACGTGAACGTGTATCAGGAGAACCTGTTCCACACGAAAATGCTCCTCAAGGACTTCGAACTGGACAACTACCTGTTCGGTGACGCCACCAGCAACCTGTCCATCGAACAGCGTGGCCAGGTGGAAGAGCGCGTGAAACACGAAATGCTGGAGATCTTCTACGCGCGCAACATGCCGCGCTAAGGTTTCGGCTGAAAAAAAGGCGACTGCCCTGAATGGACAGTCGCCTTTTTTGGTTTTGAAGGTTTGGTTCCGCGTCCGCTGTCAGATCCGATAGGTGCTCTTGGTCATCACTTTGGCCAACAAGCTCATGCCGAATTTGACGGGGGCCGGGAATCGGAAGCCGCCTGCATCGAGCGCGCTTTCAGCATGATGTTCTTCGTCCTGGCGCATCTGTTCGAGAATCGCCCTGGACTTTTCGTCCTCGGCCGGCAATTGCTGCAAATGTTCGTTCAGGTGCTTGCACACTTGATGTTCGGTTGCCGCTACGAATCCGAGGCTGACCTTGTCGCTGATCAACCCGGCGACTGCGCCGATCCCGAAAGACATGCCGTAGAACAAGGGATTCAGCACGCTGGTGTGGCTTCCCAGTTGGTGGATACGTTGCTCGCACCAGACCAGGTGATCGATTTCTTCCTCGGCGGCCTGTTCCATCGCCTCCCGGACCTGCGGCAGTTTCGCCGTCAGCGCCTGGCCCTGGTATAGGGCCTGGGCGCAAACTTCGCCGGTGTGGTTGATGCGCATCAGCCCAGCGACATGGCGAGTCTCTTCATCGCTCATCTGCACTTCCGGCTGCACGATTGCCGGTGATGGGCGGTACGGTTGGCCACTGAAAGGCAGCAGCGTGCGCATCGCGGTATCGGCCTGCAGCAACAGACGGTCAATGGGCGAGTAGTGACGTTGGGTAGTCATGCTTACCTCCGGAAAAAATCACGGCGGCCAGTCTAACTCAATCGGCCGCTGAGGATTTGCGTTGGGGCAGGGTATCAACCCGGCGGCCAGTTCATCTGGCGCTGTCCCAGCACGTGCATATGGATGTGATAGACAGTCTGCCCGCCAAGTTCATTACAGTTCATCACTACGCGGAAGCCTTCCTCGCAGCCAAGTTCGAGCGCCAGGCGCTGGGCGGTGAACAGGATGTGCCCGGCCAGTCCCTTGTCTTCCTCGGTCAGGTCGTTGAGGGTTCGGATCGGCTTTTTCGGAATGACCAGGAAGTGCACCGGAGCCTGTGGGGCAATGTCATGGAAGGCCAGGACCTGATCATCCTCGTAAATGATCCTGGCCGGGATTTCCCGGTTGATGATCTTGGTAAACAGAGTATCCACAGCTGTTTCTCCGTTGAGTTGTTTGAGCCAAGTTTACTGAAGGCTCGGTCATCGAGCCCGGGTTTTTCAGGGGAAGGGGCTTCAACGTGAGTAACAGGCTCTGTTGGATCGGCCGGCAAGGATTCGAACCAGCCAGCGCGGCCCGAGTCGTGGCAGCAGGGCAATCCAGCGATTGCGGCGCCCAGGAATGATGATGGCCCGGTTTCTTTCCAGTGCGCGGACGGCGTACAGCGCGACCTCCTCAGGGGGCATCGAGTTGCTAGTGCTGCGCAGCGTCTTCCCGTCGGGCTGGGCCTTGCTAAAAAAGGCAGTTTGGGTGGGGCCTGGGCAAAGTACGGATACGTTGATTGCGTATTTCTTCAGCTCTATTCGAAGGGCTTCGGAGAAGTGCAATACATAGGCTTTGCTGGCGTGATAGGTGCTCATCCAGGGGCCAGGCTGGAACGCTGCGATAGAAGCAACGTTGAGAATCTGACCGCCTCCGTGCAACGCCATGCTATTGCCTACGGCATGACAAAGGCGGGTCAGGGCAAGGATGTTCACCTCGATCAGGTCTTGCTCGGTCATCCAGTCCTGGCCCAGGAACGGACCGCAGGTGCTGATGCCGGCGCAGTTGACCAGCAGGTCGATCTGGCGTTCACCTTCCTCCAGCTCGAGCAGGAAACCTGAAAGCCGCAGGGGCTCGCTCAGGTCGCAGGCCCGAAACAAAACCTCCACGCCAAATCGTTGGGTCAGTTCGATCGCAATGCTTTCCAGCCGATCGCGCTGTCGAGCTACCAGTAACAGGTTGCGCCCGCGCCGAGCCAGTGCTTCGGCCATGGCCAGGCCGATACCACTGGAGGCGCCAGTGATCAGAGCGTAACGGGTCATGCAGTTCTCCATCGCAACGGCTTCGCGCCGGTGGATGGGGCAGTCACCGGCACGAAGTACGCTTATTGTTCCTCTTCTTCTTGATAGTCTACAGAAGGCGAGGCGGGCTCCGCTGCCTCGACGGCGGGTTCTTCGGCGCTCTGGTCGCTGTATTCGCTGCTCTCATAGCTGCTTACGTCGCTGCTGTCGTAATCCTGGAGGGCTCCGAAGATGCCGGCAAACGTGGCCATGAAAATCAACACGATCATCACCAGCCAGAGCGACGCAAGTACTTTGACTGCCGTGGTATTGCGTGGCGGAGGTGGGCCGTATTGGTTCGCGCCGGTATTGCCCGGGGCGATGATGAGGATGAACGGGAAAATACTGCCCACGAAAGGCACGAGGTTGATCAGCCACAACCAACCTGACCAGCCGAGGTCATGCAGGCGCTGGACGTTGAACTGGATACTCACGAAGGCAAAAGCCAGCACAACCACGGCAGCGACCAGGCCGCCGACGATCAGCCCCGCTATCGAATCGGAAGCGAGCAGCCAGGTCGTGGCGAGCCAGAATCCCAGGCCGACCAGCGGCAGGACGGCCAGAGTCAAAACCATGGTCCATGCCAGGTAGCGCAGGCGCCCGATACGGCCTTCGAAACTGAAGGGCTTGAGCGTGCCGTACTCGGCGAATGCTTCACCTACCTGTGCCCGGGGAGGCGCGTAGGGAGAGACTGGGTCGATCACCGACTCGGGATGACGCGCACTCGACTGGGGCGATTCCTGCACTTCGCCAAGGTTCAGTTGGAGGGACGGTTCCGTTTCGATCCGTGCATCGATCCCGGTTTTATGGAGCGCTTCCAGATACTGCTGCGCTTCATTCTGGGAGAGGTTGTGCTTCAGGGACACTTTGCGACCGCTGAACAGACGTTCTATGGCACTGACATCGCTTTTGAACAGTTCGGCGAGATTGAGCTTGGCGGTAGTTGTATCGACGCCAGGCAGCAAAGCCCCGTCGAATACAATGTTGAAGCGGTTTTCGCTCATGCCTGGCATCCTTGTCTTTCCAAGTTGTATTTGTGGTTGGTTTCAGCGGGGCCATTGGCCGCCAAGCTGTGCCGCCCGCGCTTGCGCCTGGCGGTATTCTTCATCCAGGCGTGCGATCAGTTGGTCGACGCTTGGCAAATCATCGATCTCGCCCACGCCTTGACCTGCGGACCATACGGTTTTCCAGGCCTTGGCTTCATCATTGAGCGGTTTGAGTTTCGAATCGGAGCCCGACGCACCCTTGCCTTGCAGGGCCGCCAGGTCGAAGCCGGCACTTTCCAGGCTCTGGCGCATGAAACTGGCCGGCACTCCAGATACAGCGGGAGTATGCACGATGTCCGCGGCTTTGGATGTGAGCAACATCTCTTTATAAGCGTCGGACGCGTGACTTTCGATCGTGCCGATAAAGCGCGTTCCGAAGTAGGCCAGATCCGCGCCGAGCATTTGAGCCGCCAGGATCTGATGGCCGTGGTTCAAGCATCCTGCGAGTAGCAGGGTTTTATCAAAGAATTGCCGGATTTCCGCAACCAGTGCGAACGGGCTCCAGGTCCCGGCATGCCCACCCGCACCGGCCGCGACGGCAATCAGGCCGTCGACGCCTGCTTCGGCGGCTTTTTCGGCATGGCGGCGAGTCGTCACATCGTGGAAGACCAGTCCGCCATAGCCATGGACCGCATCGACCAGTTCTTTCACTGCACCCAGGCTGGTGATGACGATCGGCACCTTGTGTTCGATGCAGATCGCCAGGTCGGCCTGAAGCCGTGGATTACTGTTATGGACGATCAGATTGACCGCGTAGGGGGCCGGTTTTTCCAGCTTGGCCAAGCCCGCTTCGATTTCTTCCAACCACGCCTTGAAGCCGCTGCTCTCGCGTTGGTTCAAGGCCGGAAAGCTGCCGACTACACCGTTGCGACAGCAGGCCAGCACCAATTGGGGGTTGGAAATGAGAAACATGGGTGCTGCCACGACGGGCAGCCGCAGACGTTGTTCAAGCAAGGCGGGCAGTGACATTGGAGGTACCCCGGGTCAGTGTGCGTTTGAAATCAGAACGGCCGGACCACGACGAGAATTACGATAGCCAGCAATATCACGACCGGTATTTCATTGAACCAGCGATAAAAGACATGGCTGCGGGTGTTTTCGCCACGGGCGAAGCGCTTCACCTGGGCTCCACACATGTGGTGATAACCGATCAGTAATACCACCAGGGTGAGCTTGGCGTGCATCCAGCCGCCTTGAGTGAAGTAGGCGCCGGCGTTAAGGCTGAGCAGCCAGATGCCAAACACCAGGGTAGCGATCATCGCCGGACCCATGATGCCGCGATACAACTTGCGTTCCATGATGCTGAAGCGTTCCTTGCTGACGCTGTCTTCGCTTTGGGCGTGATAGACAAACAGGCGAGGCAGATAGAACAGGCCGGCAAACCAGCAGACCATGCTGACGATGTGAAGTGCTTTGAGCCACAGATAGAGCATTTTTGGTTATTCCCAGATTCACGGTAGGCCGATAGTAGAGGTTAGAGCGGCCACACGTCACCTTGGCGGTTGTCGCGGCGACGCGTGCCCCCTATCATCGACGGCTTTCCAGTGGGTTCGTTGAGGGCAGGTCTATGGTCAAGGTCGGTATTGTCGGCGGCACGGGTTACACCGGTGTCGAACTGCTGCGTCTGCTGGCACAGCATCCGCAGGTTGAGGTAGTGGTCATCACCTCCCGATCCGAGGCCGGCCTGGCCGTCGCCGACCTGTATCCGAACCTGCGTGGTCATTATGATGGCCTGGCATTCAGTGTTCCGGATATCAAGACCCTTGGCGCCTGCGATGTGGTGTTCTTCGCCACCCCCCACGGCGTGGCTCACGCGCTGGCAGGCGAATTGCTCGCCGCCGGAACCAAGGTCATCGATCTGTCAGCGGACTTCCGCCTGCAGGACGCCGACGAATGGGCCAAGTGGTACGGCCAGCCTCACGGCGCGCCGGAGCTGCTTGACGAGGCGGTCTATGGGCTGCCGGAAGTCAATCGGGAGAAAATCAGGCAGGCACGGCTGATCGCTGTCCCTGGTTGCTACCCGACTGCAACGCAACTGGGGTTCCTGCCGCTGCTGGAAGCCGGCCTTGCAGATACCTCGCGGCTGATTGCCGACTGCAAGTCGGGTGTCAGCGGTGCCGGGCGTGGCGCCAGTGTCGGTTCGCTGTATTCCGAAACGTCGGAAAGCATGAAGGCCTACGCGGTGAAGGGGCACCGCCACCTGCCGGAGATTCGCCAAGGGTTGCGCCGGGCAGCGGGCAAGGATGTCGGCCTGACCTTCGTGCCGCACCTGACACCGATGATACGTGGTATCCATTCCACCCTGTATGCGACCGTCGTCGACCGTTCGGTGGACCTGCAGGCGTTGTTTGAAAAGCGTTACGCCAATGAGCCGTTTGTCGACGTAATGCCCGCCGGCAGCCACCCTGAGACCCGCAGCGTGCGTGGTGCGAACGTTTGCCGGATTGCCGTGCATCGTCCGCAGGATGGCGACCTGGTAGTGGTATTGTCGGTCATCGACAACTTGGTCAAGGGTGCGTCCGGCCAGGCAGTGCAGAACCTGAACATCCTGTTAGGCCTGGATGAACGCCTGGGCCTGTCCCACGCAGGGATGTTGCCGTAACCGCAACTGCAAGCTTCACCGCGGCAGCTATAGGCTCGGGCTTGTAGCTGCCGTTGCTTTTCTAATAGTTGACCAATTTTGTAGGAGAAGCGGATAATGCCCGCCATCACGCATTATGGCGGCGTAAGCGCCGGGAGATATTCAGCATGAGCGTCGAAACCTTCACCCCCACGGCTTTGCAATTCACCCAAGGTGCCGCGCACAAGGTGAAGAGCCTGGTCGATGAAGAGGGCAATGATCGTTTGAAGCTGCGCGTATTTGTAACGGGTGGCGGTTGTTCAGGTTTCCAGTACGGCTTCACTTTTGATGAAGAAGTGGCTGAGGATGACACTATTGTCGAGCGCGAAGGCGTGAGCCTGGTGGTCGATCCGATGAGCTTCCAGTATCTGGCCGGGGCCGAGGTGGATTACCAGGAGGGCCTGGAAGGGTCGCGTTTCGTGATCAAGAATCCAAACGCTACCACTACTTGTGGCTGCGGCTCTTCATTCTCGATCTGATAGCTTCATAAAAAAACCGCGGGTGCCTTACGGCACTGCGGTTTTTTGTTGCCTGCAATTTTGACCTCAGGCCGGGTAGATAGCGCCGAGAACGCGCAGGCCGCGGGCGCCTGTGACGCTTGGGCGATTGCCTGGAATACCGCCAAGGCAGCAATGGGCAAGCCAGGCGAAGGCCATGGCTTCGACCCAATCCGGATCAACGCCGTAAACTGCAGTACTGTTGACGGTAGCATGCGGCAGCAAGTCAGCCAGGCGCTTCATGAGCGTGTGGTTGTGCGCGCCGCCGCCGCAGACCAACAACTCTTGGGTATTTGACTGGGCATGTTGCAGTGATTCAACAATCGTCAGGGCAGTGAGTTCGAGCAGCGTGGCCTGTACGTCTTGCGGGGCGATGCCTGGCAGCTGCGACAGATGCCGGGTCAGCCAAGGCAAGTTGAAGACTTCACGCCCGGTGCTTTTCGGCCCCTTGGTGACGAAGAACGGGTCGCTGAGCAGGGTCTTCAGCAGGACTGGTTCGACTTTCCCGCTGGCGGCCCATTGGCCATCGCGATCGAAGTGCTCGCCTCGTTGTTGAAGTATCCAGGCATCGAGCAATACGTTCCCCGGACCGCAGTCGAAACCGGCTACGGGTTTCGCGGGCTCTATCAGGCTGAGATTGCTGAAGCCGCCGACGTTCAGAACGGCGCGATTACCGACTCGCTCTTCAAACAGCGCCTCGTGAAACGCAGGAACGAGTGGGGCGCCTTGTCCGCCAGCAGCCACATCACGGCTGCGGAAATCGCTAACGACGGTGATGCCGGTCAACTCAGTCAGCAATGCTGGATTGCCGATCTGCACGGTAAATCCACGGGCCGGCTCATGGCGAATGGTCTGGCCATGGCTGCCAATTGCCGTGATGTCCGCCGGCTTGAGTTTCTGTTCGTTGAGTAAGGCGTGTATGCCCTGTGCGGCCAGCTTTACCCAGTTTTGCTGGGCAATCGCCGAGCGAGCAATCTCGTCGGGCCCGCTGGTGCACAATTCGAGCAGCTCGGTGCGCAGGGCGGTGGGCATGGGGATGTAGTGGGTGGCGATCAATTTGATCGCCGGCTCCAGTTCAACCAGTGCGATATCCAAGCCATCCAGGCTGGTCCCGGACATCACACCGATATAAAGCGCCATGACTTAGCGCTTGCTCGAGGCTAGCATCGTGGCTTTCTCTTGATCCATGCGAGCCATCAAGGGTTGGCTCTGAGCCAAGAAGCGCATGCGCTCGGCCTTGGCAATCGGATCGGCCATCGGCAGTTTCTGGCCAAGCGGGTCGACGTGGATGCCGTTGACCTGGAACTCATAATGCAAGTGCGGACCGGTGGACAGGCCGGTGGTGCCAATATAGCCGATGACTTGGCCTTGCTTGACGGTGCCGCCCGTTTTCACGCCTTTGGCAAATCCCTGCATGTGACCGTACAGCGTGCGATAGGTATTGCCGTGCTGGATGATCACCGTATTGCCATACCCGCCGCGACGTCCGGCCAGCAGTACCTTTCCATCACCGGCAGCCTTGATTGGCGTACCGCGAGGAGCAGCGTAATCGACACCTTTGTGGGCGCGGATCTTGTTCAGGATCGGATGCTTGCGACCGGCGGAAAACTTCGAGCTGATGCGGGCGAAATCAACCGGTGTGCGGATGAATGCCTTGCGCATGCTGTTGCCGTCGGCGGTGTAGTAACTGCTATTGCCTTGTTTGTTGGTGTAGCGCACCGCGGTGTAGGTTTTTCCACGGTTGGTGAAGCGCGCGGAAAGAATCGGGCCGTTGCCGACGCTCTTCCCATTTACCATCTTCTGTTCATAGATGACGTCAAATTCGTCACCCTGGCGAATGTCCTGGGCAAAGTCGATGTCGTAGCCAAACACATTGGCCATGTCCATGGTCAGACTATGGGAAAGGCCGGCGCGCGCTGCCGACTGAGACAACGAACTGTTGATGACGCCATGAACGTAGGCTGAGCGAACGGTAGGTTTGGCGGTGACGCGGTTGAACACATAACCCTTGTCGTTCTTGGTCAGGGTGATGGTTTCCAGATCGCTCAGCTTGGTGTGCAGGTTGGTCAGTTGGCCTTCTGGATCGAGTTCGAATTCCAGCTTCTGGCCGCGTTGCAGTTGGGCGAATTGTTTGGCTTGCTTGTCGCTGGCCAGGATTTCATGGACGGCAGTCGGGGGCAGGCCGACCTTTTCAAAAAGGGTAGAGAGCGTGTCGCCTTTCGCAACGATCACTTCGCGATGGTCCGGTCCTTTCTGTTCTTCTGCGACAGGTGCTGCAGCCTGGGCAGTATCTTCCGGGCTGTTTTCAATCTGCGCAAAAGGAGAGGCGGCCGGTTCGTTTGTGGCCTGAACGGCTTCGGCGGCGTCTTGTTCTTGTGTCAGTTGTTCAGCAGGGCTTTCCAGTTCGAGACTCAAAGTCGTCTTTTTGGCTTCAACATCGCTGGAGGGAAACACCAGGAGCGCCAGGCTAAGGAGGGCTGCGATGCCACTTGCAGCAAGCAGGTGGGTCTTCGGGTAAAGCGGCGGCGCTTTAGACGGTTCTGAGGTCATAAGTAATTTTGACTTTTAAAAAATGAATTGGAAAAGATGAATGACATGATGAAGATGAAATAACTGTATAAAATATAACCAAAACCCCTGCGAAGCAAGCCCGCGAGCCTTCTGTTCTGTTGGATGGGCTTCCTCATGCCCGGCAAACCTTGTATTTGGTGCGCGATCTTGTATGGTTGGGGCCCTTTGAATCTGAGCCTTACGGGTCTGTTATGAAGTCGGTTGAAGAGCAGCTAGCGCTGATCAAACGTGGTGCGGAAGAACTGTTGGTCGAGTCCGAGCTGATCGAAAAGCTCAAGCGCGGGCAGCCGCTGCGCATCAAGGCTGGTTTCGATCCGACGGCGCCTGACCTGCACCTTGGCCATACCGTGCTTATCAATAAGCTGCGCCAGTTCCAGGACCTTGGGCACCAGGTCATCTTTCTTATAGGTGACTTCACCGGGATGATCGGTGATCCGAGCGGGAAGAGCGCGACACGCCCACCGTTGACCCGTGAGCAGGTTCTCGACAACGCGGAAACCTACAAGACTCAGGTTTTCAAGATTCTTGACCCCGCCAAGACTGAGGTGGCTTTCAACTCTACTTGGATGGATCAGATGGGGCCGGCTGATTTCATTCGCCTGACTTCCCAATACACTGTCGCTCGCATGCTCGAGCGTGATGATTTCGACAAGCGCTACACAACCAACCAGCCAATCGCCATTCATGAGTTTCTCTACCCGCTCGTGCAGGGTTATGACTCGGTCGCGTTGCGCGCGGACGTTGAGCTTGGCGGAACCGACCAGAAGTTCAACCTGTTGATGGGGCGTGAACTTCAGCGCGGTTATGGCCAGGAGGCGCAGTGCATCCTGACCATGCCTTTGCTGGAAGGGCTCGATGGCGTGAAGAAGATGTCCAAGTCCCTGGGCAACTACGTAGGCATCCAGGAAGCGCCAGGCGTCATGTATGGCAAATTGGTCTCTATTCCTGATGTTCTGATGTGGCGTTATTTCGAGCTGTTGAGTTTCCGGTCCATGGACGAGATCAATGGGTTCCGTGCGGATGTGGAGGCTGGGACGAATCCGCGTGACATCAAGATCAAGTTGGCCGAGGAAATCGTTGCGCGTTTCCATGGTGAGGAGGCTGCGGCCAATGCTCATCGTGCAGCAGGTAATCGCATGAAAGATGGTGAGTTGCCGGATGATTTGCCTGAGGTCGAGTTGATCGCCGCTGAGGATATGCCGATCGCTGCGGTGCTTAATAAGGCAGGTTTGGTCAAGAATGCCGCAATGGCGCGGGATCTCCTGGGTTCGGGAGGTGTGCGTATAGATGGTGAGGTGGTGGATCGCGCCTACATATATAAGCTGGGTTCTACTCATGTGTGCCAGGCCGGCAAGAAGGCTTTCGCACGTATTACGCTGAAATCTGCGTAAAGCTGAAAATAACGGTTGACGGCAAATTCTGGATGTCTATAATTCGCCCCACTTCCGGCGCAGTCGAAACGGAAAACTCCTTGAGTTTCAATGAGTTAACCAAGTTTCGGTAAGTGCTTCGCTTCAGTTCATCGAAGCGCGGAAGGAGTGGATAGGCCGGTTTGTTGGGCGCTATCGACGGTTCGATCCTCTCGGTCGAAAGCGGTAAAAAAGAGGTGTTGACAGCAGCGAGTAACGCTGTAGAATTCGCCTCCCGCTAACGAGAGATCGAAAGCGCAAGTGGTTGAAGTTGTTAAGGATTTCCAAGCGAAACTTTGAAAACTTCTTAAAATAACCGCTTGACAGATACACGGGGCGCTGTAGAATGCGCGCCTCGGTTGAGACGAAAGGCTCAACCCACCGCTCTTTAACAACTGAATCAAGCAATTCGTGTGGGTGCTTGTGGAGTCAGACTGCTAGTCAACAGATTATCAGCATCACAAGTTGCTCCGCGAGAAATCAAAGATGTAACCAACGATTGCTGAGCCAAGTTTAGGGTTTTCTCAAAACCCAAAGATGTTTGAACTGAAGAGTTTGATCATGGCTCAGATTGAACGCTGGCGGCAGGCCTAACACATGCAAGTCGAGCGGCAGCACGGGTACTTGTACCTGGTGGCGAGCGGCGGACGGGTGAGTAATGCCTAGGAATCTGCCTGGTAGTGGGGGATAACGCTCGGAAACGGACGCTAATACCGCATACGTCCTACGGGAGAAAGCAGGGGACCTTCGGGCCTTGCGCTATCAGATGAGCCTAGGTCGGATTAGCTAGTTGGTGAGGTAATGGCTCACCAAGGCGACGATCCGTAACTGGTCTGAGAGGATGATCAGTCACACTGGAACTGAGACACGGTCCAGACTCCTACGGGAGGCAGCAGTGGGGAATATTGGACAATGGGCGAAAGCCTGATCCAGCCATGCCGCGTGTGTGAAGAAGGTCTTCGGATTGTAAAGCACTTTAAGTTGGGAGGAAGGGCATTAACCTAATACGTTAGTGTTTTGACGTTACCGACAGAATAAGCACCGGCTAACTCTGTGCCAGCAGCCGCGGTAATACAGAGGGTGCAAGCGTTAATCGGAATTACTGGGCGTAAAGCGCGCGTAGGTGGTTCGTTAAGTTGGATGTGAAATCCCCGGGCTCAACCTGGGAACTGCATTCAAAACTGTCGAGCTAGAGTATGGTAGAGGGTGGTGGAATTTCCTGTGTAGCGGTGAAATGCGTAGATATAGGAAGGAACACCAGTGGCGAAGGCGACCACCTGGACTGATACTGACACTGAGGTGCGAAAGCGTGGGGAGCAAACAGGATTAGATACCCTGGTAGTCCACGCCGTAAACGATGTCAACTAGCCGTTGGGAGCCTTGAGCTCTTAGTGGCGCAGCTAACGCATTAAGTTGACCGCCTGGGGAGTACGGCCGCAAGGTTAAAACTCAAATGAATTGACGGGGGCCCGCACAAGCGGTGGAGCATGTGGTTTAATTCGAAGCAACGCGAAGAACCTTACCAGGCCTTGACATCCAATGAACTTTCCAGAGATGGATTGGTGCCTTCGGGAGCATTGAGACAGGTGCTGCATGGCTGTCGTCAGCTCGTGTCGTGAGATGTTGGGTTAAGTCCCGTAACGAGCGCAACCCTTGTCCTTAGTTACCAGCACGTTATGGTGGGCACTCTAAGGAGACTGCCGGTGACAAACCGGAGGAAGGTGGGGATGACGTCAAGTCATCATGGCCCTTACGGCCTGGGCTACACACGTGCTACAATGGTCGGTACAGAGGGTTGCCAAGCCGCGAGGTGGAGCTAATCCCACAAAACCGATCGTAGTCCGGATCGCAGTCTGCAACTCGACTGCGTGAAGTCGGAATCGCTAGTAATCGCGAATCAGAATGTCGCGGTGAATACGTTCCCGGGCCTTGTACACACCGCCCGTCACACCATGGGAGTGGGTTGCACCAGAAGTAGCTAGTCTAACCTTCGGGGGGACGGTTACCACGGTGTGATTCATGACTGGGGTGAAGTCGTAACAAGGTAGCCGTAGGGGAACCTGCGGCTGGATCACCTCCTTAATCGACGACAGCAGCGGCTCCATGAGCTCCCACACGAATTGCTTGATTCATTGAAGAAGACGATAGAAGCAGCTTTAAGCTCCAAGCTGATAGCTCACAGCTAACAGTTACAAGCTCGAAATTGGGTCTGTAGCTCAGTTGGTTAGAGCGCACCCCTGATAAGGGTGAGGTCGGCAGTTCGAATCTGCCCAGACCCACCAATTTTGTTATGGGGCCATAGCTCAGCTGGGAGAGCGCCTGCCTTGCACGCAGGAGGTCAGCGGTTCGATCCCGCTTGGCTCCACCATAAACTGCTTCTGAAAGCTTAGAAATGAGCGTTCCATCCGCTGGATGGTGAATGTTGATTTCTAGTCTTTTGATTAGATCGTTCTTTAAAAATTTGGGTATGTGATAGAAAGATAGACTGAACGTTACTTTCACTGGTAACGGATCAGGCTAAGGTAAAATTTGTGAGTGGCTCTTAGAGCCAGATCGAATTTTCGGCGAATGTCGTCTTCACAGTATAACCAGATTGCTTGGGGTTATATGGTCAAGTGAAGAAGCGCATACGGTGGATGCCTTGGCAGTCAGAGGCGATGAAAGACGTGGTAGCCTGCGAAAAGCTTCGGGGAGTCGGCAAACAGACTGTGATCCGGAGATGTCTGAATGGGGGAACCCAGCCATCATAAGATGGCTATCTTGTACTGAATACATAGGTGCAAGAAGCGAACCAGGGGAACTGAAACATCTAAGTACCCTGAGGAAAAGAAATCAACCGAGATTCCCTTAGTAGTGGCGAGCGAACGGGGACTAGCCCTTAAGCTTCTTTGATTTTAGCGGAACGCTCTGGAAAGTGCGGCCATAGTGGGTGATAGCCCTGTACGCGAAAGGATCTTAGAAGTGAAATCGAGTAGGACGGAGCACGAGAAACTTTGTCTGAATATGGGGGGACCATCCTCCAAGGCTAAATACTACTGACTGACCGATAGTGAACTAGTACCGTGAGGGAAAGGCGAAAAGAACCCCGGAGAGGGGAGTGAAATAGATCCTGAAACCGTATGCGTACAAGCAGTGGGAGCCCACTTTGTTGGGTGACTGCGTACCTTTTGTATAATGGGTCAGCGACTTATTTTCAGTGGCGAGCTTAACCGAATAGGGGAGGCGTAGCGAAAGCGAGTCTTAATAGGGCGTCTAGTCGCTGGGAATAGACCCGAAACCGGGCGATCTATCCATGGGCAGGTTGAAGGTTAGGTAACACTGACTGGAGGACCGAACCGACTACCGTTGAAAAGTTAGCGGATGACCTGTGGATCGGAGTGAAAGGCTAATCAAGCTCGGAGATAGCTGGTTCTCCTCGAAAGCTATTTAGGTAGCGCCTCATGTATCACTGTAGGGGGTAGAGCACTGTTTCGGCTAGGGGGTCATCCCGACTTACCAAACCGATGCAAACTCCGAATACCTACAAGTGCCGAGCATGGGAGACACACGGCGGGTGCTAACGTCCGTCGTGAAAAGGGAAACAACCCAGACCGTCAGCTAAGGTCCCAAAGTTATGGTTAAGTGGGAAACGATGTGGGAAGGCTTAGACAGCTAGGAGGTTGGCTTAGAAGCAGCCACCCTTTAAAGAAAGCGTAATAGCTCACTAGTCGAGTCGGCCTGCGCGGAAGATGTAACGGGGCTCAAACCATACACCGAAGCTACGGGTATCACGTAAGTGATGCGGTAGAGGAGCGTTCTGTAAGCCTGTGAAGGTGAGTTGAGAAGCTTGCTGGAGGTATCAGAAGTGCGAATGCTGACATGAGTAACGACAATGGGTGTGAAAAACACCCACGCCGAAAGACCAAGGTTTCCTGCGCAACGTTAATCGACGCAGGGTTAGTCGGTCCCTAAGGCGAGGCTGAAAAGCGTAGTCGATGGAAAACAGGTTAATATTCCTGTACTTCTGGTTATTGCGATGGAGGGACGGAGAAGGCTAGGCCAGCTTGGCGTTGGTTGTCCAAGTTTAAGGTGGTAGGCTGAGATCTTAGGTAAATCCGGGATCTTAAGGCCGAGAGCTGATGACGAGTTACCCTTTGGGTGACGAAGTGGTTGATGCCATGCTTCCAAGAAAAGCTTCTAAGCTTCAGGTAACCAGGAACCGTACCCCAAACCGACACAGGTGGTTGGGTAGAGAATACCAAGGCGCTTGAGAGAACTCGGGTGAAGGAACTAGGCAAAATGGCACCGTAACTTCGGGAGAAGGTGCGCCGGTGAGGGTGAAGCACTTGCTGCGTAAGCCCACGCCGGTCGAAGATACCAGGCCGCTGCGACTGTTTATTAAAAACACAGCACTCTGCAAACACGAAAGTGGACGTATAGGGTGTGACGCCTGCCCGGTGCCGGAAGGTTAATTGATGGGGTTAGCTAACGCGAAGCTCTTGATCGAAGCCCCGGTAAACGGCGGCCGTAACTATAACGGTCCTAAGGTAGCGAAATTCCTTGTCGGGTAAGTTCCGACCTGCACGAATGGCGTAACGATGGCGGCGCTGTCTCCACCCGAGACTCAGTGAAATTGAAATCGCTGTGAAGATGCAGTGTATCCGCGGCTAGACGGAAAGACCCCGTGAACCTTTACTATAGCTTTGCACTGGACTTTGAATTTGCTTGTGTAGGATAGGTGGGAGGCTTTGAAGCGTGGACGCCAGTCTGCGTGGAGCCATCCTTGAAATACCACCCTGGCAACTTTGAGGTTCTAACTCAGGTCCGTTATCCGGATCGAGGACAGTGTATGGTGGGTAGTTTGACTGGGGCGGTCTCCTCCTAAAGAGTAACGGAGGAGTACGAAGGTGCGCTCAGACCGGTCGGAAATCGGTCGTAGAGTATAAAGGCAAAAGCGCGCTTGACTGCGAGACAGACACGTCGAGCAGGTACGAAAGTAGGTCTTAGTGATCCGGTGGTTCTGTATGGAAGGGCCATCGCTCAACGGATAAAAGGTACTCCGGGGATAACAGGCTGATACCGCCCAAGAGTTCATATCGACGGCGGTGTTTGGCACCTCGATGTCGGCTCATCACATCCTGGGGCTGAAGCCGGTCCCAAGGGTATGGCTGTTCGCCATTTAAAGTGGTACGCGAGCTGGGTTTAGAACGTCGTGAGACAGTTCGGTCCCTATCTGCCGTGGACGTTTGAGATTTGAGAGGGGCTGCTCCTAGTACGAGAGGACCGGAGTGGACGAACCTCTGGTGTTCCGGTTGTCACGCCAGTGGCATTGCCGGGTAGCTATGTTCGGAAAAGATAACCGCTGAAAGCATCTAAGCGGGAAACTTGCCTCAAGATGAGATCTCACTGGAGCCTTGAGCTCCCTGAAGGGCCGTCGAAGACTACGACGTTGATAGGCAGGGTGTGTAAGCGCTGTGAGGCGTTGAGCTAACCTGTACTAATTGCCCGTGAGGCTTGACCATATAACACCCAAGCAATTTGTAGACTCGAAAGAGGCCAGATTGCGGTGTTGTGAAGACGAAACGAACCGAAAGTTCGAGATACTCACAAAACAACACGCTATCACATACCCATTCGCTGGAACGTGACCGCAAGGCACGCGCTGGCTACCGAATTTCTTGACGACCATAGAGCATTGGAACCACCTGATCCCATCCCGAACTCAGAAGTGAAACGATGCATCGCCGATGGTAGTGTGGGGTTTCCCCATGTGAGAGTAGGTCATCGTCAAGATTAAATTCCGAAACCCCTATCTGCTGACGCAGGTAGGGGTTTTGTTTTTGCGCCTGGTAAAGCCGTTTCGAGTTTCTATGCAACAGTCCTGTGCATGGCTATCATGCTGGCCTCGGTAATCAGGCGCGGTTCGTATGCTCACGTTGTTAAAACTTCTGAAGGATGGTCGTTTCCATTCAGGCCAGGCACTAGGTGCCGGGCTGGGCATCAGTCGCAGTGCTGTCTGGAAGCAATTGCAGCATCTGGAGGCCGAGTTGGGATTGTCTGTTCATAAAGTTAGAGGCAAGGGGTATCAGTTGGCTAGGCCGCTGTCACTTTTGGATGCTGCGAAAATCTGCGCGAAAGAAGGCCTTGAGTGGCCTGTCTATATCCATGACTCCATCGACTCTACCAATGCCGAAGCGTTGCGTTCCATAGAGCGCGGAGTGGATGCGCCATTCTTGGTCTTGGCTGAGCGGCAGCTCGCTGGCCGCGGTCGTCGTGGCCGTAAATGGGTCAGTCCGTTCGCTGCCAATCTTTATTACAGTCTGGTCTTGCGCATTGATGGCGGTATGCGGCAAATCGAAGGGCTGAGTCTCGTTGTTGGGCTCGCTGTCATGCATGCGCTTCGTGATTTTGGAATCGCTGAGGCTGGGTTGAAATGGCCCAACGATGTGTTGGTGGGCAACAAAAAAATTGCCGGTATCTTGCTCGAATTAGTGGGTGATCCGGCGGACGTCTGTCATGTCGTCCTGGGTGTCGGGGTCAACGTGAATATGCAATCAACTGACGAGGTTGATCAGCAGTGGACGTCCATGAGCCTAGAGGCAGGCCGTGTATTTGATCGTAACGATCTTGTGGTCCATATGAGCGCGAAGCTTCAACAGTACCTCGAGTTGCATCATGCGTCGGGGTTTGCGGCGATCCAGCTGGAGTGGGAAAACTATCATTTATGGCAGGGCCGTGCCGTTTCGCTAATTGCGGGTGTGAACCAGATTGACGGCGTAGTGATGGGCATTGACCACCAGGGAGCGCTGCGTTTGAAGGTGGATGGTGTGGAAAAGAGCTTTAGCGGCGGTGAGCTCAGTTTGAGGTTGCGTGATGATTCTTGAGCTCGATTGCGGCAACAGTTTTATCAAATGGCGGGTTCTTTGCTCCGACGGTGTTACGCCTGTTGAAGGTGGTGTGGTCGGTTCCGATGATGATCTGCTCGCCAGCCTGGGCGATGCCCAGAGGTTTCAGCTAAAGAAATGCCGTCTGGTCAGCGTCAGGACGCCCGAGGAAACTGACTCGTTGGTCGCTTCCTTGACACAGACCTTCGGGGTGTCCGTGGTACGTGCCGTACCGGCTCGAGAAATGGCGGGCGTGACAAATGGTTACGAAGAGTACGATCGGTTAGGTCTTGATCGTTGGCTTGCCTTGCTTGGCGGTTTCCATCTCGCTTCCGGTGCTTGCCTGGTGCTCGATTTTGGCACGGCCGTTACAGCCGACTTCGTGGCGGCGGACGGTGAGCATCTAGGGGGGTTCATTTGTCCGGGCATGCCTTTGATGCGCAACCAGTTGCGTACCCATACTCGGCGAATTCGCTACGATGACACTGCTGCCGAGCGAGCGCACGAGACTCTTGCTCCGGGAAGGGCGACGGTCGAGGCGGTTGAGCGCGGTTGTATGCTGATGCTCAGAGGTTTCGTCCTGACCCAGCTTGAATTGGCGCGGCAATATTGGGGGCAGGATTTCGAGGTGTTTTTAACGGGAGGGGACGCCAGTCTGGTTGTTGGGGTCGTACCGCAAGCCAAGGTTGCGCCTGACCTGGTTTTTGTTGGCTTGGCGATGGCTTGTCCTTTGTCTTGAGGTTTCTATGCGGTGGCTGTTTCTGTTGTTACTGGTTCTGAATGGCTTCTACTATGTCTGGCATCAGCAGGAGGCCCCGCTGCGGGCCAAGGATGTAACGCCACTGAGCTTGTATCGCGGCTCGCAGCAGGATATTCATCTTCTGAGTGAAACGGCGGATTCGCTTGTCAGGCGTGATTTCGGCAAGTCCGGAGAGGTGCGCAAGAATTGTAATTATCTAGGCGGTTTTGCTCGTGCTGAGCTGGCCAGGCAGCTGGAGCAGCGATTGGTTTCGTTGGGCGTGATGGGGCGTACATCCGTGCTGAGCTCCGAAGGTGCACCTGAGGGCGGAGGATTTTGGGTCCAGGTTGTTCCTGAAAGCGCAGGAAAGGTTAATGAAGGGTTGGTTCAAAACCTTTCTAAAGAATTCAATGAGTTAAAACATAAAATAATGCCATGCGAAGGGGTTGCGCCTGCTGGGTAGTTTGCATAGAATGGCGCCCGCTTCGCAGTGAAGACCTTTAACGGTTATCAGTGCGGAGCGATGTCAACGCAGCTAACCTCAGGTTTTTAATGAGAAAATGCTTGACAGAAGGCTGGCATGATATAGAATGCCGGCTCGCTTAGGAGGGGTTCCCGAGCGGCCAAAGGGATCAGACTGTAAATCTGACGTCTACGACTTCGAAGGTTCGAATCCTTCCCCCTCCACCAGTTTTAGCGTGAGCTGCAAGCTCCGCGGGTATAGTTTAGTGGTAGAACCTCAGCCTTCCAAGCTGATGATGCGGGTTCGATTCCCGCTACCCGCTCCAAGTTTGCAGGTTGTGCAAAATGTTTTGCTCTTGTAGCTCAGTTGGTAGAGCACACCCTTGGTAAGGGTGAGGTCAGCGGTTCAAATCCGCTCAAGAGCTCCATATTACAAGGCAGATATGAAAATATCTGCCTTTGTTTTAATGGCTCGTGTGACTTGCTAAATTCTTCTCCTAGGGGTGATTTCGATGGCTAAGGAAAAGTTCGAACGTAATAAGCCGCACGTCAACGTTGGTACCATCGGTCACGTCGACCACGGTAAAACCACGCTGACCGCTGCTCTGACCCGTGTCTGCTCCGAAGTTTTCGGTTCGGCCAAGGTTGACTTCGACAAGATCGACAGCGCCCCGGAAGAGAAAGCTCGCGGTATCACCATCAACACCGCTCACGTTGAATACGATTCGTCCGTGCGTCACTATGCACACGTTGACTGCCCAGGTCACGCCGACTACGTAAAAAACATGATCACCGGTGCTGCTCAGATGGACGGCGCGATCCTGGTTTGCTCGGCCGCTGATGGTCCGATGCCACAAACCCGTGAGCACATCCTGCTGTCCCGTCAGGTAGGCGTTCCGTACATCGTTGTCTTCCTGAACAAGGCTGACATGGTTGACGACGCTGAGCTGCTGGAACTGGTTGAGATGGAAGTGCGCGACCTGCTGAGCACTTACGACTTCCCAGGTGATGACACTCCAATCATCATCGGTTCGGCTCTGATGGCTCTGAACGGCCAAGACGACAACGAAATGGGCACCACTGCTGTCAAGAAGCTGGTGGAAACTCTGGACAGCTACATCCCAGAGCCAGAGCGTGCTATCGACAAGCCGTTCCTGATGCCAATCGAAGACGTGTTCTCGATCTCCGGTCGCGGTACTGTTGTGACTGGTCGTGTTGAGCGTGGCATCGTCCGTATCCAGGAAGAAGTTGAGATCGTCGGTCTGCGCGACACTCAGAAAACTACCTGCACCGGCGTTGAAATGTTCCGCAAGCTGCTCGACGAAGGTCGTGCTGGCGAGAACTGCGGCGTACTGCTGCGCGGCACCAAGCGTGACGACGTTGAGCGTGGCCAGGTTCTGGTCAAGCCAGGCACCGTCAAGCCGCACACCAAGTTCACCGCAGAAGTCTACGTTCTGAGCAAGGAAGAAGGCGGTCGTCACACTCCGTTCTTCAAAGGCTACCGTCCACAGTTCTACTTCCGTACAACTGACGTGACTGGTAACTGTGAGCTGCCAGAAGGCGTTGAAATGGTAATGCCAGGTGACAACATTCAGATGACTGTCACTCTGATCAAGACCATCGCGATGGAAGACGGCCTGCGTTTCGCTATCCGTGAAGGCGGTCGTACCGTCGGCGCCGGCGTCGTAGCCAAAGTCATCGAGTAAATAGTTGTAATGTCTTTTTCGGGCCGGCATAATGGTCGGCCTGATTTTGTTTTAGGTCAGTAGCTCAATTGGCAGAGCGACGGTCTCCAAAACCGTAGGTTGGGGGTTCGATTCCCTCCTGACCTGCCAGATTCACTCGGTGTGTCTGGCTTTCTTTTCACAGGATCTTCATAGATGACTCCTAAAGCTGAAGCTCAAGGCTCTCGCTTCGATCTGCTCAAGTGGCTAGTGGTAGTCGCTTTGGTGGTTGTTGGCGTTGTTGGCAATCAGTATTTTTCTGCTTCGCCGATCCTGTACCGTGTACTTGCATTGCTTGCCATTGCTGCTGTAGCTGCCTTTGTAGGCCTGCAGACAGCCAAGGGCAAGTCTTTCTTTGTACTCGCTAAGGAAGCTCGCACCGAGATTCGTAAAGTCGTATGGCCGACTCGCCAGGAAACCACGCAGACCACGTTGATCGTTGTGGCTGTTGTTTTGGTGATGGCGTTGCTGCTGTGGGGGCTCGATTCCCTGCTCGGTTGGCTTGTTTCCTTGATTGTTGGCTAAGGGTGTCCCGTGGCTAAGCGTTGGTACGTTGTGCATGCTTACTCGGGTTACGAGAAGCATGTTATGCGCTCGTTGATAGAGCGTGTGAAGCTGGCAGGCATGGAAGATGGCTTTGGCGAGATTCTGGTTCCCACTGAAGAAGTGGTTGAAATGCGTAATGGCCAGAAGCGCAAAAGTGAACGTAAGTTCTTTCCAGGCTATGTGCTGGTACAGATGGATATGAACGAAGGGACTTGGCACTTGGTCAAGGATACCCCTCGGGTGATGGGCTTTATTGGCGGTACCGCCGACAAGCCGGCGCCGATCACAGATAAAGAGGCGGAAGCGATTCTGCGTCGTGTCGCTGATGGTAGCGACAAGCCGAAGCCGAAGACATTGTTTGAGCCAGGTGAGGTTGTGCGCGTCACCGACGGTCCATTCGCTGACTTCAATGGCACGGTTGAAGAGGTTAACTACGAAAAGAGCCGGATTCAGGTCGCGGTGCTCATTTTCGGTCGCTCTACTCCGGTAGAGTTGGAGTTCAGTCAGGTCGAAAAGGTCTGATTGGACAGGCATCCCAACCCCGCAGCCCAAGGCTGTGGGGTTTTGTCGTCACTGGGATAAACGCGCAAGCAACCGGGGAGCCTTTCGAGGCGTTCGAACCCGTAATTGGAGTGCCTCATGGCCAAGAAGATTACCGCTTACATCAAGCTGCAAGTGAAGGCCGCTCAGGCTAACCCAAGCCCACCTGTTGGTCCTGCACTGGGTCAGCACGGCGTGAACATCATGGAATTCTGCAAGGCTTTCAACGCCCGTACTCAGGGTCTTGAGCCAGGTCTGCCGACTCCAGTGATCATCACTGTCTACAGCGACCGCAGCTTCACTTTCGAAACAAAAAGCACCCCTGCTTCGGTTCTGCTGAAGAAGGCTGCAGGTTTGACCAGCGGTTCCGCTCGTCCAAACACCGTTAAGGTTGGCACCGTTACCCGTGCTCAGCTGGAAGAAATCGCGAAAACCAAAAACGCGGATCTGACTGCAGCTGATATGGATGCAGCCGTGCGTACTATCGCCGGTTCTGCTCGTAGCATGGGCCTTAACGTGGAGGGTGTGTAATGGCTAAGCTGACCAAGCGTCAAAAGGCTATCGCCGGCAAAATCGAAGCAGGCAAGGCCTACAACTTTGTAGACGCCGCCGCTCTGCTGGCCGAGCTGTCGACTGTCAAGTTCAGCGAGTCGTTCGACGTTGCTGTTAACCTGGGCGTTGACCCACGTAAATCCGACCAGGTCGTACGTAGCGCTACCGTGCTGCCACACGGCACTGGCAAGACTGTTCGTGTTGCCGTGTTCACCCAGGGCCCAGCAGCTGAAGCTGCTCTGGCCGCTGGTGCTGATCGCGTAGGCATGGACGATCTGGCTGCTGAAATGAAAGGCGGCGACCTGAACTATGACGTCGTGATCGCATCCCCGGATGCCATGCGCGTTGTAGGCCAGTTGGGTCAGATCCTCGGTCCACGTGGTCTGATGCCTAACCCTAAAGTCGGCACCGTAACCCCAGACGTAGCCACCGCGGTTAAAAACGCCAAGGCCGGTCAGGTTCGTTATCGCACCGACAAGAACGGCATCATTCACACTTCCGTTGGCAAAATCGGCTTCGACGCCGTCAAGCTGAAGGAAAACGTTGAAGCTCTGATCGCTGATCTGAAGCGCATCAAGCCAGCTTCTTCGAAAGGTATCTACGTCAAGCGCGTTACCCTGAGCACCACTATGGGCCCAGGTCTGATCATTGATCAGAGCTCGCTCGACGCGTAAGACAAAGGTTGGCGCAAGCGATTGCGCCAATCAAATATTGGGGTCCCTGCCTGGCGGGGGCTGTCCAAGACCGTAGGCGACGAAAGTCTTAAACCACAAGCCTACGCAGATGGTGCTCCCGGTTCCTTACCGAATCAGACACCAAAACGACATTCGGTTTCGATCGGATGAAACGGTAACAAGCAGGAGTTAAACCCGTGGCAATTAAACTCGAAGACAAGAAGGCCATCGTCGCTGAAGTCAACGAGGCTGCCAAAGCTGCTCTGTCCGCTGTCGTGGCTGATGCCCGTGGCGTAACAGTAGGCGCTATGACCGGACTCCGTAAAGAGGCTCGTGAAGCTGGCGTTTACGTACGTGTAGTACGTAACACCCTGCTCAAGCGCGCTGTTGCTGACACTGAATACAGTGTCCTCAACGACGTGTTCACCGGCCCGACCTTGATCGCGTTCTCCACCCAACATCCTGGCGCTGCTGCCCGTTTGTTCAAGGAATTCGCCAAAGGTCAGGACAAGTTCGAGATTAAGGCAGCTGCGTTCGAGGGCAAGTTCCTCGCAGCTAACCAGATCGACGTACTGGCAACTCTGCCGACCCGTGACGAAGCAATCTCCCAGCTGATGAGCGTGATTCAAGGCGCTACCAGCAAGTTGGCTCGTACTCTGGCGGCACTGCGCGACCAGAAAGAAGCTGCCGCAGCCTAAGGCTCGACACTCCTTTTCGCGTTTTTTGTTTATTTCGATGGTCGCGTAGGCCGTCCCCCAATCCAGGAATTTAGAGTCATGTCTATCTCTCAAAACGATATCCTCGAAGCCGTTGGCAACATGTCCGTAATGGAAGTTGTTGAGCTGATCAAAGCTTTCGAAGAAAAATTCGGTGTTACCGCTGCTGCTGCTTCCGCTGGTCCAGCTGTTGCCGCTGCCGTTGCTGAAGAGCAAACCGAATTCAACGTCATGCTGACCGAAGCTGGCGATAAGAAAGTAAACGTGATCAAGGCAGTACGTGAACTGACCGGTCTGGGCCTGAAAGAAGCCAAGGCTGTAGTTGACGGCGCTCCTGCCATGGTTCTGGAAGCTGTTGCCAAAGACGCAGCTGACAAAGCCAAAGCAGCACTGGAAGAAGCAGGCGCTAAAGTCGAGCTGAAGTAAGCATCGACTTTGCGTCTCCAGCCCGAGCGTTAAGCGACAGGCTGATGGCTGGTGGCTCTTGCCACCGGCCTTTTTCCGTTATTGGCAGCCGACTGGGTCGGTGCTGATCGCGAGCTGTAACCACCCGATGTGGTGGCGCAAACCATGGGGTTTGCACGATTTTCTGGCTGCTCCCGTCGGGAGGGGCCAAACAAGCAGGTGACCAAGCTGGGGAACGCTGATGGCTTACTCATATACTGAGAAAAAACGTATCCGCAAGGACTTTAGCAAGTTGCCGGACGTCATGGATGTGCCGTACCTCCTGGCCATCCAGCTGGATTCGTATCGTGAATTCTTGCAAGCGGGAGCGACTAAAGATCAGTTCCGCGACGTGGGCCTGCATGCGGCCTTCAAATCCGTTTTCCCGATCATCAGCTACTCCGGCAATGCTGCGCTGGAGTACGTCGGTTATCGCCTGGGCGAACCGGCATTTGATGTCAAAGAATGCGTATTGCGCGGTGTTACTTACGCCGTACCTTTGCGGGTAAAAGTGCGCCTGATCATTTTCGACAAAGAATCGTCGAATAAAGCGATCAAGGACATCAAAGAGCAAGAAGTCTACATGGGTGAAATCCCCCTGATGACTGAGAACGGTACCTTCGTAATCAACGGTACCGAGCGTGTAATCGTTTCCCAGCTGCACCGTTCCCCGGGCGTGTTCTTTGACCACGACCGTGGTAAGACGCACAGTTCCGGCAAACTGCTCTACTCCGCGCGCATCATTCCTTACCGCGGTTCGTGGCTGGACTTCGAGTTCGACCCGAAAGACTGCGTATTCGTGCGTATTGACCGTCGTCGCAAGCTGCCTGCATCGGTACTGCTGCGCGCGCTCGGCTATACCACCGAAGAAGTGCTGGACGCGTTCTACACCACCAACGTCTTCCATGTGCAAGGTGAGAACCTGAGCCTGGAGTTGGTGCCTCAGCGCCTGCGCGGTGAAATCGCGGTCCTGGATATCCAGGACGACAAGGGCAAGGTTATTGTCGAGCAAGGCCGTCGTATTACTGCTCGCCACATCAACCAGCTGGAAAAAGCCGGTATCAAAGAGCTGCAGGTGCCGATGGACTACGTCCTGGGTCGCACCACCGCCAAGGTCATCGTGCATCCAGCCACCGGCGAGATCATCGCTGAGTGCAATACCGAGCTCACCGTCGAGATCCTGGCGAAAATCGTCAAGGCTCAGGTCGTTCGTATCGAGACCCTGTACACCAACGACATCGACTGCGGTCCGTTCATCTCCGACACGCTGAAGATCGACTCCACTGGCAACCAGCTGGAAGCCTTGGTCGAGATCTATCGCATGATGCGTCCTGGCGAGCCGCCAACCAAGGATGCTGCCGAGACCCTGTTCAACAACCTGTTCTTCAGCCCAGAGCGCTATGACCTCTCCGCGGTCGGCCGGATGAAGTTCAACCGTCGTATCGGTCGTACCGAGATCGAAGGTTCGGGCGTGCTGAACAAGGATGACATCGTTGCGGTGCTCAAGACCCTGGTCGACATCCGTAACGGCAAAGGCATCGTCGATGACATCGACCACCTGGGTAACCGTCGCGTTCGCTGCGTAGGCGAAATGGCCGAAAACCAGTTCCGTGTTGGCCTGGTGCGCGTAGAGCGCGCGGTCAAGGAACGCCTGTCGATGGCTGAAAGCGAAGGCCTGATGCCGCAAGACCTGATCAACGCCAAGCCAGTGGCCGCGGCGGTGAAGGAATTCTTCGGCTCGAGCCAGCTGTCCCAGTTCATGGACCAGAACAACCCGCTGTCCGAGATCACCCACAAGCGTCGTGTTTCCGCACTCGGCCCAGGCGGTCTGACCCGTGAGCGTGCAGGCTTCGAAGTTCGTGACGTACACCCGACTCACTACGGTCGTGTATGCCCGATCGAAACGCCGGAAGGTCCGAACATCGGTCTGATCAACTCTTTGGCCGCCTATGCGCGCACCAACCAGTATGGCTTCCTCGAAAGCCCGTACCGTGTGGTGAAAGACGCCCTGGTCACCGACGAGATCGTGTTCCTGTCTGCCATCGAAGAGGCTGATCACGTGATCGCCCAGGCTTCGGCCACGATGAACGACAAGAAAGTCCTGACCGACGAGCTGGTAGCTGTTCGTCACTTGAACGAGTTCACCGTCAAGGCGCCGGAAGACGTCACCTTGATGGACGTATCGCCGAAGCAGGTAGTGTCGGTTGCAGCGTCGCTGATCCCGTTCCTCGAGCACGACGACGCCAACCGTGCGTTGATGGGTTCGAACATGCAGCGTCAGGCTGTACCGACCCTGCGTGCCGATAAGCCGCTGGTAGGTACTGGCATGGAGCGCAACGTTGCGCGCGACTCCGGCGTTTGCGTCGTGGCTCGTCGTGGCGGTGTGATCGATTCCGTCGACGCCAGCCGTATCGTGGTTCGTGTTGCCGATGACGAAGTAGAGCCGGGCGAAGCCGGTGTCGACATCTACAACCTGACCAAGTACACCCGCTCCAACCAGAACACCTGCATCAACCAGCGTCCGCTGGTCAGCAAAGGTGATCGGGTTCAGCGCAGCGACATCATGGCCGACGGCCCGTCCACCGACATGGGTGAACTGGCGCTGGGTCAGAACATGCGCATCGCGTTCATGGCATGGAACGGCTTCAACTTCGAAGACTCCATCTGCCTGTCCGAGCGTGTGGTCCAGGAAGACCGCTTCACCACGATCCACATCCAGGAACTGACCTGTGTGGCTCGTGACACCAAGCTTGGCCCAGAGGAAATCACTGCGGACATCCCGAACGTGGGTGAAGCTGCACTGAACAAGCTGGACGAAGCCGGTATCGTTTATGTAGGTGCTGAAGTAGGCGCGGGCGACATCCTGGTCGGCAAGGTCACTCCGAAAGGCGAGACCCAACTGACTCCGGAAGAGAAGCTGCTGCGTGCGATCTTCGGTGAAAAAGCCAGCGACGTGAAAGACACCTCCCTGCGCGTGCCTACCGGCACCAAGGGTACCGTCATCGACGTACAGGTCTTCACCCGCGACGGCGTTGAGCGTGACGCTCGCGCACTGTCGATCGAGAAGACTCAGCTCGACGAGATCCGCAAGGACCTGAACGAAGAGTTCCGTATCGTCGAAGGCGCGACTTTCGAACGTCTGCGCTCCGCCCTGGTCGGCCACAAAGCCGAAGGCGGCGCCGGCCTGAAGAAAGGTCAGGAGATTACCGACGAAGTCCTCGACGGTCTTGAGCATGGCCAGTGGTTCAAGCTGCGCATGGCTGAAGATGCTCTGAACGAGCAGCTCGAGAAGGCCCAGGCCTATATCGTTGATCGCCGCCGTCTGCTGGACGACAAGTTCGAAGACAAGAAGCGCAAACTGCAGCAGGGCGATGACCTGGCTCCAGGCGTGCTGAAAATCGTCAAGGTTTACCTGGCAATCCGTCGTCGCATCCAGCCGGGCGACAAGATGGCCGGTCGTCACGGTAACAAGGGTGTGGTCTCCGTGATCATGCCGGTTGAAGACATGCCGCACGATGCCAATGGCACCCCGGTCGATGTGGTTCTCAACCCGTTGGGCGTACCTTCGCGTATGAACGTTGGTCAGATTCTCGAAACTCACCTGGGCCTCGCGGCCAAAGGGTTGGGCGAGAAGATCAACCGCATGATCGAAGAGCAGCGCAAGGTCGCTGATCTGCGTAAGTTCCTGCACGAGATCTACAACGAGATCGGCGGGCGCAACGAAGAGCTGGACACCTTCTCCGACCAGGAAATCCTGGACTTGGCGAAGAACCTGCGCGGCGGCGTTCCAATGGCTACCCCGGTGTTCGACGGTGCCAAGGAAAGCGAAATCAAGGCCATGCTGAAACTGGCGGACCTGCCAGAAAGCGGCCAGATGCAGCTGTTCGATGGTCGTACCGGCAACAAGTTCGAGCGTCCGGTTACCGTTGGCTACATGTACATGCTGAAGCTGAACCACTTGGTAGACGACAAGATGCACGCTCGTTCTACCGGTTCTTACAGCCTGGTTACCCAGCAGCCGCTGGGTGGTAAGGCGCAGTTCGGTGGTCAGCGTTTCGGGGAGATGGAGGTCTGGGCACTGGAAGCATACGGTGCTGCATACACTCTGCAAGAAATGCTCACAGTGAAGTCGGACGATGTGAACGGCCGGACCAAGATGTACAAAAACATCGTGGACGGCGATCACCGTATGGAGCCGGGCATGCCCGAGTCCTTCAACGTGTTGATCAAGGAAATTCGTTCCCTCGGCATCGATATCGATCTGGAAACCGAATAACACGTGACGCGAATCGAGAGCGGGGCTGTTTTGCCCGCTCTCTGCTCCGCCAGGAGGAAAGGCCTTGAAAGACCTACTGAATTTGCTGAAAAACCAGGGTCAAGTCGAAGAGTTCGACGCCATCCGTATTGGATTGGCCTCGCCTGAGATGATCCGTTCGTGGTCGTTCGGTGAAGTAAAAAAACCGGAAACCATCAACTACCGTACGTTCAAACCCGAGCGTGATGGTCTGTTCTGCGCCAAGATCTTTGGCCCGGTAAAGGATTACGAGTGCCTGTGCGGTAAGTACAAGCGCTTGAAGCATCGCGGCGTGATCTGCGAGAAGTGCGGCGTTGAAGTCGCGCTGGCAAAAGTTCGTCGTGAGCGCATGGCGCACATCGAACTGGCCTCGCCGGTTGCCCACATCTGGTTCCTGAAATCGCTGCCGTCCCGTATCGGCCTGCTGATGGACATGACCCTGCGTGATATCGAACGCGTTCTCTACTTCGAGAGCTATGTCGTTATCGATCCAGGCATGACCACTCTTGAAAAAGGTCAGCTGCTCAACGACGAACAGTACTTCGAAGCGCTGGAAGAGTTCGGCGACGATTTCGATGCCCGCATGGGTGCCGAAGCTGTCCGCGAACTGCTGCACGCTATCGACCTGGAGCACGAGATTGGTCGTCTGCGTGAAGAGATTCCGCAAACCAACTCCGAAACCAAGATCAAGAAGCTGTCCAAGCGTCTGAAGTTGATGGAAGCCTTCCAGGGTTCCGGCAACCTGCCAGAGTGGATGGTGCTGACCGTTCTGCCGGTACTGCCGCCAGACCTGCGTCCGCTGGTTCCGCTCGATGGCGGTCGTTTCGCGACTTCCGACCTCAACGATCTGTATCGTCGGGTGATCAACCGTAACAACCGCTTGAAGCGCCTGCTCGATCTGTCCGCTCCGGACATCATCGTGCGCAACGAAAAGCGTATGTTGCAGGAAGCGGTGGACGCATTGCTCGACAACGGTCGTCGTGGCCGCGCTATCACCGGTTCGAACAAGCGTCCTCTGAAATCCCTGGCTGACATGATCAAGGGTAAGCAGGGTCGTTTCCGTCAGAACTTGCTCGGTAAGCGTGTTGACTACTCCGGTCGTTCGGTAATTACCGTAGGCCCGACCCTGCGTCTGCACCAGTGCGGCCTGCCAAAGAAAATGGCCCTGGAACTGTTCAAACCGTTCATCTTCGGCAAGCTGGAAATGCGTGGTCTTGCGACCACCATCAAGGCCGCCAAGAAGATGGTCGAGCGCGAGCTGCCAGAGGTCTGGGACGTTCTTGCCGAAGTGATTCGCGAACACCCAGTGCTGCTCAACCGTGCACCGACCCTTCACCGTCTGGGTATCCAGGCGTTTGAACCGGTACTGATCGAAGGTAAGGCTATCCAGCTGCACCCGCTGGTCTGTGCTGCGTACAACGCCGACTTCGACGGCGACCAAATGGCCGTGCACGTACCGCTGACGCTGGAAGCCCAGCTCGAAGCGCGTGCGTTGATGATGTCGACCAACAACATCCTGTCGCCAGCCAACGGTGAGCCAATCATCGTTCCGTCCCAGGACGTTGTATTGGGTCTGTACTACATGACTCGTGAAGCGATCAACGCCAAGGGCGAAGGTCGTGTGTTCGCGGACCTGCAGGAAGTTGACCGTGTGTTCCGTGCCGGCGAAGCCGCACTGCACGCCAAGGTCAAGGTGCGGATCAACGAAACCGTAAACGATCGTGATGGCAACAGCGTGACCAACACTCGTATCGTCGACACCACCGTCGGCCGTGCGCTGCTGTTCCAGGTCGTGCCGAAAGGCTTGTCCTTCGATGTCGTCAACCTGCCGATGAAGAAAAAGGCGATCTCCAAGCTGATCAACCAGTGCTACCGCGTGGTTGGTCTGAAAGAGACCGTGATCTTCGCTGACCAGTTGATGTACACCGGTTTTGCCTATTCGACCATCTCCGGCGTTTCCATCGGTGTTAACGACTTCGTTATCCCTGATGAAAAAGCCCGCATCATCGGTGCAGCCACCGAAGAAGTGAAAGAGATCGAAAGCCAGTACGCCTCCGGCCTGGTAACCCAGGGCGAGAAGTACAACAAGGTGATCGACCTCTGGTCCAAGGCGAACGACGAAGTATCCAAGGCCATGATGGCCAACCTCTCGAAAGAGAAGGTCATCGACCGCCATGGCAAGGAAGTCGACCAGGAATCCTTCAACTCGATGTACATGATGGCCGACTCGGGTGCGCGGGGTTCTGCTGCGCAGATCCGTCAGCTCGCCGGTATGCGTGGCCTGATGGCCAAGCCGGACGGCTCCATCATCGAGACCCCGATTACTGCGAACTTCCGTGAAGGTTTGAGCGTACTCCAGTACTTCATCTCCACTCACGGTGCTCGTAAGGGTCTTGCGGATACCGCGTTGAAAACGGCGAACTCCGGTTACCTGACTCGTCGTCTGGTAGACGTTGCCCAGGATCTGGTCGTGACCGAGATCGATTGCGGCACCGAGCATGGCCTGGTAATGACTCCGCACATCGAAGGCGGTGACGTTGTTGAGCCGCTGGGTGAGCGCGTATTGGGTCGTGTCATCGCCCGTGACGTATTCAAGCCGGGTACCGAGGACGTCATCGTTCCTGCTGGCACCCTGGTTGACGAGAAGTGGGTCGAATTCATCGAGCTCAACAGCATCGACGAAGTGATCGTGCGCTCGCCGATCAGCTGTGAAACCCGCTACGGCATCTGCGCCAAGTGCTACGGTCGCGACCTGGCACGTGGTCACCAGGTGAACATCGGTGAAGCGGTCGGCGTTATTGCTGCCCAGTCCATCGGTGAGCCGGGTACCCAGCTGACCATGCGTACGTTCCACATCGGTGGTGCGGCAAGCCGGACCTCCGCGGCCGACAGCGTTCAGGTGAAGAATGGCGGTACTGTCCGCCTGCACAACCTGAAGCATGTTGAGCGTGTCGACGGTCACCTGGTCGCCGTTTCCCGTTCCGGTGAGTTGGCGATTGCCGACGACTTCGGTCGTGAGCGCGAGCGCTACAAGCTGCCGTACGGTGCCGTGATTTCGGTGAAGGAAGGCGACAAGGTCGACGCTGGTGCCATCGTGGCCAAGTGGGATCCGCACACTCACCCAATCGTCACCGAGATGAAAGGTACCGTGACCTACGTGGGCATGGAAGAAGGCATCACGATCAAGCGTCAGACTGACGAATTGACCGGTATGACCAACATCGAAGTGCTCGACGCAAAAGATCGTCCAGCTGCAGGCAAGGACATCCGTCCGGCCGTGAAGATGGTCGACGACAACGGCAAGGATCTGTTGCTGCCAGGTACTGACGTAATCGCTCAGTACTTCCTGCCAGCCAACGCCCTGGTCGGTGTTGCGGACGGTGCGCGGATCGCGATCGGTGATGTTATCGCTCGTATCCCGCAAGAAACTTCGAAGACCCGCGACATCACCGGTGGTCTGCCGCGTGTTGCCGACTTGTTCGAAGCTCGTCGTCCGAAAGAAGCCTCGATTCTGGCTGAAGTCAGCGGCACCATCGCGTTCGGTAAAGAAACCAAGGGCAAGCGCCGCCTGGTTATCACCCCGAACGACGGTAGCGATCCGTACGAAGAGCTGATTCCTAAGTGGCGTCACCTGAACGTCTTCGAAGGCGAACAGGTAAACCGCGGCGAAGTTATCTCCGACGGTCCGAGCGATCCACATGACATCCTGCGTCTGCTGGGTGTCAGTGCGCTGGCCAAGTACATCGTGAACGAAATCCAGGACGTTTATCGTCTGCAGGGCGTGAAGATCAACGACAAGCACATCGAGACCATCCTGCGTCAGATGCTGCGTAAAGTTGAGATCTCCGAGTCTGGCGACTCCAGCTTCATCAAGGGCGACCAGATGGAACTGACTCACGTGCTGGTGGAAAACGAGCGTCTGGCGAACGAGGACAAGTTCCTTGCCAAGTTCACTCGCGTACTGCTGGGTATCACCAAGGCGTCGCTGTCCACCGAATCGTTCATCTCGGCGGCTTCCTTCCAGGAAACCACTCGCGTACTGACCGAGGCGGCGGTAACCGGCAAGCGCGACTACTTGCGCGGCCTGAAAGAAAACGTGGTCGTGGGTCGTCTGATTCCGGCCGGTACCGGTTTGGCCTATCACAGCGAACGCAAGCGTCGTCGTGATGCAGACAAGCCGCTGCGCGTGAGCGCCAGTGAAGTGGAAGCTGCACTGACCGAAGCACTGAACTCGAGCGGTAACTGAGTTCGGCCTTGATTAAGTGCCTGGCCCTGGCCATCCCGTTCGGCGGATCGAGACAAATTGTCGAGATTCGGCGGGCGGGGAGGTCGGGGCCTTGCCTTGACTGGGGACAAGATCCTCTTTAGACTCTTGATCCCCTAAATTTGGCGGGAATTCGTTCCTGCCATTTTGCTTTTCTTGTAAGACAATAGCGTCGCAAGACAACAGTGGAGCTAGTAGATGGCAACTATCAACCAGCTGGTACGTCAGCCGCGTAAGCGTATCGTCGAGAAATCCGACGTGCCTGCGCTGCAGAACTGCCCGCAACGTCGTGGCGTATGCACCCGTGTGTATACCACCACGCCGAAAAAACCTAACTCGGCACTGCGTAAAGTATGCCGTGTGCGCCTGACCAACGGTTTCGAGGTTTCCTCGTACATCGGTGGTGAAGGTCACAACCTGCAAGAGCACAGCGTGGTACTGATCCGCGGCGGTCGTGTAAAAGACTTGCCAGGTGTTCGTTACCACACCGTCCGCGGTTCTTTGGATACTTCCGGCGTTAAAGGTCGTAACCAGGGTCGCTCGAAGTACGGTACCAAGCGTCCGAAGTAATCGGTCGTTTTGCAGTTTTTCATTTTTATTGAGTCGATAAGAGTAAGGTCGGGCACGCATCCGCTGTCCCGGGCTAACCTGAAGACCGCTTGAGGGCTTATCATGCCAAGACGTCGCGTAGCAGCCAAACGTGAGATTCTGGACGATCCGAAATACGGAAGCCAGATTCTCGCCAAGTTCATGAACCACGTTATGGAAAGCGGCAAGAAAGCCGTTGCCGAACGTATCGTTTATGGCGCACTGGACAAAGTTAAGGAACGCAAGAACAGCGATCCCCTGGAAATCTTCGAGAAAGCTCTCGACGCCATCGCTCCGCTGGTCGAAGTGAAGTCGCGCCGTGTAGGCGGTGCTACTTACCAGGTTCCGGTCGAAGTTCGTCCTTCCCGTCGTAACGCCCTGGCAATGCGCTGGCTGGTAGACTTCGCCCGCAAGCGCGGCGAGAAGTCTATGGCCCTGCGTTTGGCTGGTGAACTGTTGGACGCTGCTGAAGGTAAAGGTGCTGCAGTTAAGAAGCGTGAAGACGTGCACCGTATGGCTGAAGCCAACAAGGCTTTCTCGCACTACCGCTTCTAATTTTAGCGTCACTCAATTTGCGAGGGCTTTATGGCTCGTACTACACCGATTAACCGCTACCGTAACATCGGTATCGTTGCTCACGTGGATGCTGGTAAGACCACCACCACCGAGCGCGTCCTTTTTTACACCGGCAAAAGTCACAAAATGGGCGAGGTGCATGACGGCGCCGCGACCACAGACTGGATGGTTCAGGAGCAGGAGCGTGGTATTACCATTACTTCTGCTGCTATTACCGCCTTCTGGAAAGGTTCCGAGAAGCAGTATCCGCACGAGCATCGCTTCAACGTTATCGATACCCCGGGCCACGTAGACTTCACCATTGAAGTTGAGCGTTCCCTGCGTGTACTCGACGGTGCGGTCGTTGTGTTCTGTGGTACTTCGGGCGTTGAGCCTCAGTCGGAAACCGTATGGCGTCAGGCCAACAAATACGGTGTTCCACGTCTTGTTTATGTAAACAAGATGGACCGTGCTGGTGCCAACTTCCTGCGCGTGATCGGTCAGATCAAGCAGCGTCTGGGTCACACTCCGGTGCCTATCCAGCTCGCTATCGGTTCGGAAGACAACTTCCAGGGCCAGATCGACCTGATCAACATGCAGGCCGTGTACTGGAATGACTCCGACAAGGGCATGGTCCCTGTTCGTAAGGAAATTCCTGCCGAGCTGTTGGAAGAAGCCGAGCAATGGCGCAGCAACATGGTTGAGGCTGCGGCCGAAGCCAATGAAGAGCTGATGAACAAGTACCTCGAGGGCGAAGAACTCTCCAACGAGGAAATCAAGGCCGCTCTGCGTCAGCGTACTATCGCTGGTGAGATCGTTCTGGCTGTTTGCGGTTCTTCCTTCAAGAACAAGGGCGTTCCCCTGGTTCTCGACGCCGTTATCGACTTCCTGCCTGCTCCAACCGACATTCCTGCTATCAAGGGTTCCAACCCGGATAACGAGGAAGAGGAAATGGAGCGTCACGCAAGTGACGACGAGCCGTTCGCGGCTTTGGCGTTCAAGATCGCTACTGACCCATTCGTGGGTACCTTGACCTTCGTTCGAGTTTACTCGGGCGTGTTGGCATCCGGCGACGGCGTGATCAACTCGGTAAAAGGCAAGAAAGAGCGCGTGGGTCGTATGGTGCAAATGCACGCAAACGCCCGTGAAGAAATCAAGGAAGTGCGCGCTGGCGACATCGCGGCCTTGATCGGCATGAAGGACGTCACCACCGGTGAAACCTTGTGCAACGCTGACAAGCCAATCATCCTGGTTCGCATGGACTTCCCGGAGCCGGTTATCTCGGTTGCCGTTGAGCCTAAGACCAAGGACGACCAGGAAAAAATGGGTATCGCTCTGGGCAAGCTCGCTCAGGAAGACCCTTCTTTCCGCGTCAAGACTGATGAAGAGACTGGTCAGACGATCATCTCCGGCATGGGCGAGCTGCACCTGGACATCCTGGTTGACCGGATGCGCCGTGAGTTCAACGTCGAAGCCAACATCGGTAAGCCTCAGGTTTCCTATCGTGAGCGCATCACGAAGAGCTGTGAAATCGAAGGTAAGTTCGTTCGCCAGTCCGGCGGTCGTGGCCAGTTCGGTCATTGCTGGATCCGTTTTGCACCGGCTGACGAAGGTCAGGAAGGTCTGCAATTCCTGAACGAAGTCGTTGGTGGTGTGGTTCCTAAGGAATACATCCCGGCGATCCAGAAAGGTATCGAAGAGCAGATGAAGAACGGCGTTGTTGCCGGCTATCCGCTGATCGGCCTGAAGGCGACTGTGTTCGACGGTTCTTACCACGACGTCGACTCCAACGAGATGGCGTTTAAGGTGGCTGCTTCCATGGCTACCAAGCAACTGGCCCAGAAGGGCGGTGGTGAGTTGCTTGAACCTATCATGGCGGTAGAAGTCGTTACGCCTGAAGACTACATGGGTGATGTCATGGGCGACCTTAACCGTCGTCGTGGCATGATTCTGGGTATGGAAGATACGGTTTCCGGCAAGGTTATCCGCGCCGAGGTTCCGTTGGGTGAGATGTTCGGTTACGCAACCGACGTTCGCTCCATGTCTCAGGGTCGCGCAAGCTACTCTATGGAATTCAAAAAATACAATACAGCTCCGTCGCATATCGTCGAGACTGTTACCAAAAAGCAAGGCTGATCCAGCCCCTTTAAGCTAGGAGTTAATTGTCGTGGCTAAAGAAAAATTTGAACGGAACAAACCGCACGTCAACGTTGGCACCATCGGCCACGTTGACCACGGTAAAACTACCCTGACCGCTGCTCTGACCCGTGTCTGCTCCGAAGTTTTCGGTTCGGCCAAGGTTGACTTCGACAAGATCGACAGCGCCCCGGAAGAGAAGGCTCGCGGTATCACCATCAACACCGCTCACGTTGAATACGATTCGTCCGTGCGTCACTACGCACACGTTGACTGCCCAGGTCACGCCGACTACGTAAAAAACATGATCACCGGTGCTGCCCAGATGGACGGCGCGATCCTGGTTTGCTCGGCCGCTGATGGTCCGATGCCACAAACCCGTGAGCACATCCTGCTGTCCCGTCAGGTAGGCGTTCCGTACATCGTTGTCTTCCTGAACAAGGCTGACATGGTTGACGACGCTGAGCTGCTGGAACTGGTTGAGATGGAAGTGCGCGACCTGCTGAGCACTTACGACTTCCCAGGTGATGACACTCCAATCATCATCGGTTCGGCTCTGATGGCTCTGAACGGCCAAGACGACAACGAAATGGGCACCACTGCTGTCAAGAAGCTGGTGGAAACTCTGGACAGCTACATCCCAGAGCCAGAGCGTGCTATCGACAAGCCGTTCCTGATGCCAATCGAAGACGTATTCTCGATCTCCGGTCGCGGTACTGTTGTGACTGGTCGTGTTGAGCGTGGCATCGTCCGTATCCAGGAAGAAGTTGAGATCGTCGGTCTGCGCGACACTCAGAAAACTACCTGCACCGGCGTTGAAATGTTCCGCAAGCTGCTCGACGAAGGTCGTGCTGGCGAGAACTGCGGCGTACTGCTGCGCGGCACCAAGCGTGACGACGTTGAGCGTGGCCAGGTTCTGGTCAAGCCAGGCACCGTCAAGCCGCACACCAAGTTCACCGCAGAAGTCTACGTTCTGAGCAAGGAAGAAGGCGGTCGTCACACTCCGTTCTTCAAAGGCTACCGTCCACAGTTCTACTTCCGTACAACTGACGTGACTGGTAACTGCGAGCTGCCAGAAGGCGTTGAAATGGTAATGCCAGGTGACAACATTCAGATGACTGTCACTCTGATCAAGACCATCGCAATGGAAGACGGCCTGCGTTTCGCTATCCGTGAAGGCGGTCGTACCGTCGGCGCTGGCGTCGTAGCCAAAGTCATCGAATAAGACTCTTTCAGAGCCGACTCGATGAACAAGAAAGCCCCCGCTTAGCGGGGGCTTTTTTATTAGGTTGACACCTATCAGGGGCGTCTATAGAATTGCGCCTCCTTTTAACGGGCGTATTGCGCCCGGTGGGAATAGCAGCCGGAGTCTGAAATCCAATGCAAAATCAGCAAATCCGTATCAGGTTGAAGGCTTTTGACCATCGCCTGATCGACCAATCCACCCAGGAAATCGTGGAAACCGCGAAACGTACTGGTGCTCAAGTGCGTGGTCCAATTCCACTGCCTACCCGTAAAGAGCGGTTCACCGTTCTGGTCTCCCCGCACGTCAACAAAGACGCGCGTGACCAGTACGAGATCCGTACTCATAAGCGCGTTCTGGACATCGTCCAGCCAACGGATAAAACCGTTGATGCTCTTATGAAGCTTGATCTTGCGGCCGGTGTGGAAGTGCAGATCAGCCTCGGCTAAGACTCGGTCTTAGTCGTGTAACGCTCTGAAATGGGCGGCCATAGCGGGTGAAAGCCCCGTACACTCATGAGGTTTACAACATGACTATTGGTGTAGTCGGTCGTAAATGCGGTATGACCCGTATTTTCACCGAAGAAGGTGTCTCCATTCCGGTCACGGTCATTGAGATCGAGCCGAATCGCGTCACCCAGTTCAAAACTGAAGAGACCGATGGCTATCGTGCAGTGCAAGTCACTGTCGGCGAGCGTCGCGCTTCGCGTGTAACAGCTGCTCAAGCTGGCCACTTCGCCAAGGCGAACGTAGCCGCTGGTCGTACCGTAATGGAATTCCGCCTTGAAGAAGGCGAGTACCAGGCCGGCGATCTGATCAACGCTGAAATCTTCGCTGCTGGTCAACTGGTTGATGTAACCGGTCAGTCCAAAGGTAAAGGCTTCCAGGGTACGATCAAGCGTTGGAACTTCCGCGGGCAAGATAACACCCACGGTAACTCCGTATCCCACCGCGTTCCAGGCTCTATCGGCCAGTGCCAGACTCCTGGTCGTGTATTCAAGGGCAAAAAAATGTCCGGTCATATGGGCGCTGAGCGCGTGACCGTGCAGTCCCTCGAAGTAGTGCGCGTGGACGCTGAACGCAATCTGTTGTTGGTCAAGGGCGCTGTTCCTGGCGCTACTGGCGGCAACTTGGTTGTACGTCCAGCAGCCAAGGCTCGCGGTTAAGGGGAAGCTGACATGCAATTAAATGTAAATGACGCTCAAGCGATCGAAGTTTCCGAACTGACATTTGGCGGCGAATTCAACGAGACGCTGGTTCACCAAGCAGTCGTGGCCTACATGGCCGGCGGCCGTCAAGGTAGCAAGCAGCAAAAGACCCGTTCCGACGTTTCTGGTGGCGGTAAGCGCCCATGGCGTCAGAAAGGTACTGGCCGTGCTCGTGCCGGTACTATCCGTAGCCCAATCTGGCGTGGCGGCGGTACCACTTTCGCAGCTCGTCCTCAGGATCACTCCCAGAAGCTGAACAAGAAGATGTACCGCGCAGCAATGCGTTCCATCCTTGCTGAGCTGGTGCGTACTGATCGTCTGGTCGTGGTTCAGGACTTCGCTGTTGAAGCACCGAAAACCAAAGATCTGCTGAACAAGCTGAATGGCATGGGTCTGACTGACGTCCTGATCGTGTCTGACGCTGTTGATCAGAACCTGTACCTGGCTGCTCGCAACCTGCCACACGTCGACGTTCGTGACGTGCAGGGTTCCGATCCGGTCAGTCTGATCGCATACGACAAGGTGTTGATCACCGTGTCGGCCGTGAAGAAATTCGAGGAGCTGCTGGGATGAACCAGGAACGCGTATTTAAAGTTCTGCTTGGCCCGCACGTTTCCGAGAAGGCTACGGTTCTGGCAGACAAGAAAGGCCAGTTCGTTTTCAAGGTTGCAACCGATGCAACCAAGCTGGAAATCAAGAAGGCCGTCGAAAGCCTGTTCAGCGTCAAAGTAGAGCGCGTTACTACCCTGAATGTTCTGGGTAAGAGCAAGCGCACTGCTCGCGGTCTGGGCAAGCGTAATGACTGGAAGAAGGCAGTTATCTCCCTTCAGCCAGGCCAAGATCTCGATTTCAGCAGCAGTGCTGAGTAAGGAAGGGGTGCATCATGGCAATCGTTAAATGCAAACCGACTTCCCCTGGCCGCCGTTTTGTGGTCAAGGTGGTCAACCAGGAGCTGCATAAAGGCGCTCCTCACGCACCGCTGCTCGAGAAAAAATCGAAGTCTGGTGGTCGTAACAACAATGGCCGTATTACCACTCGTCACGTTGGTGGTGGTCATAAGCAGCATTATCGTCTGGTCGACTTCCGTCGCAACGACAAGGATGGCATCGCTGCCACCGTCGAGCGTATCGAATACGATCCAAACCGTACTGCTCACATCGCTCTGCTGCTGTACGCAGATGGCGAGCGTCGCTACATCATCGCCCCTAAAGGCGTGAGCGCTGGCGACCAGCTGATCGCAGGTGCCTTGGCGCCGATCAAGCCGGGCAACGCTCTGCAACTGCGTAACATTCCAGTTGGTAGCACCGTACACGGCATCGAATTGAAGCCAGGTAAAGGCGCGCAAATCGCTCGTTCCGCTGGTGCTTCGGCTCAGCTGATCGCTCGTGAAGGTGTCTACGTGACCCTGCGTCTGCGTTCTGGTGAGATGCGTAAAGTACTGGCTGAATGCCGTGCGACCCTGGGCGAAGTCTCGAACTCCGAGCACAGCCTGCGTTCGTTGGGTAAAGCTGGTGCCAAGCGCTGGCGTGGCGTTCGCCCAACCGTTCGTGGTGTTGCCATGAACCCGGTTGACCACCCACATGGTGGTGGTGAAGGTCGTACCTCTGGTGGTCGTCATCCGGTATCGCCATGGGGCTTCCCGACTAAGGGCGCGAAGACTCGTGGTAATAAGCGTACCGACAAAATGATCGTCCGTCGTCGCAAGTAAATAGAGGGATACGACAGTGCCACGTTCTCTGAAAAAAGGTCCTTTTATTGATCTTCACCTACTGAAGAAGATCGAAGTGGCGGCGGAAAAGAACGATCGCAAACCAGTTAAGACCTGGTCGCGCCGTTCGATGATCCTGCCACAAATGGTCGGTCTGACCATCGCTGTACACAACGGTCGCCAGCACGTCCCAGTTCTCGTGAACGAAGACATGGTCGGCCACAAACTGGGCGAGTTCGCCGGTACCCGCACATACCGTGGGCACGTGGCTGACAAGAAAGCCAAGCGTTAGGGGGTAAGGAAATGGAAGTAGCCGCTAAGTTGTCGGGCGCTCGAATCTCCGCCCAGAAAGCCCGCTTGGTCGCCGACCAGATCCGCGGGAAGAAGGTGGGCGAAGCGCTCAACCTGTTGGCTTTCAGCAGTAAGAAAGCCGCCGAGATCATGAAAAAAGTGCTGGAGTCGGCCGTAGCCAACGCCGAGCATAACGAAGGCGCAGACGTTGATGACCTGAAGGTCAGCACCGTTTTCGTCAACGAAGGGCGTTCGCTGAAGCGCATCATGCCACGTGCCAAAGGCCGTGCTGATCGCATCGTCAAGCGGTCTTGCCATATCACTGTCAAGGTTGCTGACAAGTAACGGAGTCGAAGAGATGGGTCAGAAAGTACATCCCATTGGCATTCGCCTGGGAATCGTCAAGGAGCACACCTCCGTCTGGTACGCAGACGGTCGGACTTATGCGGACTACTTGTTCGCTGATCTGAAGGTGCGTGAGTATCTCCAAGACAAACTAAAAAGCGCGTCCGTCAGCCGTATCGATATCCATCGTCCGGCTCAGACTGCACGTATCACCATCCACACCGCTCGCCCAGGTATCGTTATCGGGAAGAAAGGTGAAGATGTTGAGAAACTGCGTCAGGACCTGACCAAGCAAATGGGTGTGCCTGTGCACATCAATATCGAAGAGATCCGCAAGCCGGAACTCGACGGTATGCTGGTTGCGCAGAGCGTAGCTCAGCAGCTGGAGCGCCGTGTAATGTTCCGTCGCGCTATGAAGCGCGCTGTACAGAACGCAATGCGCATTGGTGCCAAAGGCATCAAAATCCAAGTGAGCGGTCGTCTCGGCGGTGCTGAAATCGCACGTACTGAATGGTATCGCGAAGGTCGTGTGCCACTGCACACCCTGCGTGCCGACATCGACTATGCCAACTACGAAGCTCACACCACCTACGGTGTGATCGGTGTAAAGGTTTGGATCTTCAAAGGCGAAGTAATTGGTGGTCGCCAAGAAGAACTGAAGCCACAAGCACCAGCGCCTCGTAAAAAAGCTGCTAAGTAAGGGGTACGCCAAATGTTGCAACCAAAGCGTACGAAGTTCCGCAAGCAGATGACCGGTCACAACCGTGGCCTGGCATTGCGCGGTAGCAAAGTCAGCTTCGGCGAGTTCGCGCTGAAGTCTGTTGCTCGTGGTCGTCTCACCGCTCGTCAGATCGAGTCAGCGCGTCGTGCTCTGACCCGTCACGTAAAACGTGGCGGCAAGATCTGGATCCGTGTATTCCCGGACAAGCCTGTCACCAAGAAGCCACTCGAAGTTCGGATGGGTAAAGGTAAGGGTAACGTGGAGTACTGGGTTGCCCAGATTCAGCCAGGCAAAGTCCTGTACGAAATCGAGGGTGTTTCTGAAGAGCTGGCGCGTGAGGCTTTCGCCCTGGCTGCTGCAAAGCTGCCGCTCGCCACCTCCTTTGTTAAACGGACGGTGATGTGATGAAAGCGAATGAACTTCGTGAAAAATCAGCACAGCAGCTGAACGAGCAACTGCTCGGCCTGCTGCGCGACCAGTTCAATCTGCGTATGCAGAAAGCAACTGGCCAGTTGGGGCAGTCTCATCTGCTCTCGCAAGTTAAGCGTGACATCGCTCGCGTGAAAACTGTGCTCAACCAGCAGGCAGGTAAGTAATCATGGCTGAAGCCGAAAAAACTGTCCGTACGCTGACTGGCCGTGTTGTCAGCGACAAGATGGACAAAACCATCACCGTTCTGATCGAGCGTCGCGTTAAGCACCCGATCTACGGTAAATACGTTAAGCGTTCGACTAAGCTGCACGCGCACGACGAAACCAATCAGTGCCACATCGGCGACAAGGTCACTATTCGTGAGACTCGTCCGATGGCTAAGACCAAGTCTTGGGCACTGGTTGATGTTCTCGAACGCGCTGTGGAAGTCTAAGGGCTAGGGGTCGGAGAAATTATATGATTCAGACTCAATCCATGCTCGATGTGGCCGATAACAGCGGCGCTCGCCGTGTTATGTGCATCAAGGTGCTGGGTGGCTCCCATCGTCGTTACGCTGGTATCGGTGACATCATCAAAGTTACCGTCAAGGAAGCAATTCCTCGCGGTAAGGTGAAAAAAGGCCAAGTGATGACTGCTATCGTAGTCCGCACTCGCCACGGTGTTCGTCGTGCTGACGGCTCCATCATCCGCTTTGATGGCAACGCTGCTGTTCTGTTGAACAACAAGCAAGAGCCAATCGGCACCCGTATCTTTGGGCCAGTGACCCGTGAACTTCGTACTGAGAAGTTTATGAAGATCGTCTCGCTCGCCCCAGAAGTGCTGTAAGGAGATCCGACATGCAAAAGATTCGTCGTGACGACGAGATCATCGTGATCGCCGGCAAAGACAAGGGTAAGCGCGGTAAGGTGCTGAAGGTTCTTGCTGACAACCGTCTGGTTGTTGGTGGTCTGAACCTGGTCAAGCGTCATACCAAGCCTAACCCGATGTCGGGCGTACAAGGCGGTATCGTCGAGAAAGAAGCGCCACTGCACGCTTCCAACGTCGCCATCTTCAACGGCGAAACCAACAAGGCTGACCGCGTTGGTTTCAAAGTAGAAGACGGTAAGAAAATTCGTGTCTTCAAGTCGACCCAAAAAGCGGTTGATGCTTGAACACTGCTAGGTAGAAGACCATGGCACGACTAAAAGAGATTTACCGGAAGGAAATCGCACCGAAACTTAAGGAAGAACTTAAGCTTTCGAACGTGATGGAAGTTCCGCGCGTTACCAAAATCACCCTGAACATGGGTCTGGGCGAAGCGATCGGCGACAAAAAAGTCATCGAGCATGCCGTTGCCGACCTGGAAAAGATCACCGGTCAGAAAGTCGTTGTGACTTACGCTCGGAAATCCATCGCTGGCTTTAAAGTCCGTGAAGGTTGGCCGATCGGCGTCAAAGTGACCCTGCGCCGTGAGCGTATGTACGAGTTCCTGGATCGTCTGCTGTCGATCTCCCTGCCTCGGGTTCGCGACTTCCGCGGCCTGAATGCCAAGTCCTTCGATGGTCGTGGCAACTACAGCATGGGCGTGAAAGAGCAGATCATTTTCCCGGAAATCGATTACGACAAGATCGACGCTCTCCGCGGTCTGGACATTACCCTGACCACCACTGCTCGGACGGATGAAGAAGGTCGCGCGCTGCTGCGTGCTTTCAAATTCCCGTTCCGCAACTGATTGGAGTAGGACAATGGCCAAGAAGAGCATGAAGAACCGTGAGCTGAAGCGTCAGCTCACCGTTGCCAAGTACGCCACCAAGCGTGCAGCGCTGAAAGCTATCATCGTTGATCTGAACGCAAGTCCAGAAGCGCGTTGGGAAGCTACCGTAGCACTGCAGAAGCAGCCACGTGACGCCAGCGCCTCGCGCATGCGTAACCGCTGCCGCCTGACTGGTCGTCCGCACGGCGTGTACCGCAAGTTCGGCCTCGGCCGTAACATGCTGCGTCAAGCCGCTATGCGTGGTGACGTTCCAGGTCTGGTCAAAGCCAGCTGGTAAGCACTGTCAATGTCCTGGTGTTCGGGGTCGCGAGATCCTGACCGCCGGTGACCTTGAACTTGAATCAAGCCCCTTTTGGGGCTTGATTCATTTCTGGGGTGTGTCTAGAATACCCGGCTCGCCTGAGCCCGTGTTTTTATTGCGCGGATGCGCTCGGCGACACGTACTAGCCGAAAGGCTAATTTTTTGTGTATTAGGAGCGTCTAGCCCATGAGTATGCAGGACCCGTTAGCGGACATGCTAACTCGTATCCGTAATGCCCAGATGGCTGAAAAGTCCGTCGTAAGCATGCCATCTTCCACGTTGAAGGTAGCTGTTGCCAAAGTCCTGAAGGACGAAGGTTACATTGCGGGTTATCAGATCAGCAGCGAAATCAAGCCTCTGCTGTCCATCGAGCTGAAGTACTTCGAAGGCCGTCCGGTCATCGAGGAAGTGAAGCGCGTTAGCCGTCCTGGCCTGCGTCAGTACAAGTCCGTTGAGGATCTGCCGAAAGTTCGTGGCGGCCTGGGCGTGTCTATCGTCTCCACCAACAAAGGTGTGATGACGGATCGTGCTGCGCGCGCTGCCGGTGTCGGCGGCGAAGTTCTTTGCACTGTGTTCTAAGGGGGGATAAGCATGTCACGCGTCGCTAAGAACCCCGTTAAGCTGCCAGCCGGTGTCGAAGTCAAATTCGCAGGCCAACAGCTTTCGGTGAAGGGTGCCAAGGGCACTCTGCAACTGAACATCCATTCGTCCGTTGAGATCGTTGAAGAAGCTGGTGAGCTGCGTTTCGCTGCTCGCAATGGCGATCAACAGACTCGCGCAATGGCTGGTACCACTCGTGCGTTGGTTAACAACATGGTCCAAGGCGTAAGCCAAGGCTTCGAGCGCAAGCTCCAGCTGGTCGGTGTTGGTTACAAAGCGCAAGCAAAAGGCACAGTGCTGAACCTGGCTCTTGGCTTCTCGCACCCAGTGGATTATGAACTGCCGGAAGGCATCACCGCTGAGACTCCTAGCCAGACCGATATCCTGATCAAGGGCATCGACAAGCAGCTGGTAGGTCAAGTGGCCGCCGAGATCCGCGACTTCCGTCCACCAGAGCCGTACAAAGGCAAAGGTGTGCGCTACGCGGACGAAGTCGTCCGTCGTAAAGAAGCCAAGAAGAAGTAGGGCATAGCAAATGACCGACAAAAAAGTTACTCGACTGCGTCGCGCTCGCAAAGCACGCCTGAAAATGCACGAACTCGAAGTCGTGCGTCTCTGCGTGTTCCGCTCGTCGCAGCACATCTACGCCCAGGTCATTTCGGCCGACGGCAACAAAGTCCTGGCAAGTGCCTCGACTTTGGATAAAGAACTGCGTGATGGCGCCACTGGCAACATCGACGCGGCCACTAAGGTTGGCCAGCTGGTCGCTACGCGTGCTAAAGCCGCTGGCGTCTCGCAGGTGGCTTTCGACCGCTCTGGCTTCAAGTACCACGGCCGCGTCAAGGCGCTGGCTGATGCTGCTCGTGAAGCTGGGCTGGAGTTCTAAGTTATGTCAAATAACGACCAAAAGCGCGACGAAGGCTACATCGAGAAGCTGGTTCAAGTTAACCGCGTAGCCAAAACCGTTAAAGGCGGCCGTATCTTCACTTTCACCGCGTTGACCGTGGTAGGTGATGGTAAGGGCCGTGTTGGCTTCGGCCGTGGCAAGTCGCGTGAAGTGCCTGCTGCGATCCAGAAGGCAATGGAAGCTGCTCGCCGCAACATGATCCAGGTTGATCTGAACGGCACCACCCTGCAGTACGCAATGAAGTCTGCCCATGGCGCTTCGAAGGTGTACATGCAGCCTGCTTCTGAAGGTACCGGTATCATCGCTGGTGGCGCTATGCGTGCTGTCCTCGAAGTTGCTGGCGTTCAGAACGTTCTGGCCAAGTGCTACGGCTCGACTAACCCAGTAAACGTGGTTCACGCCACTTTCAAGGGTTTGAAAGCAATGCAGTCTCCTGAATCCATTGCCGCCAAGCGTGGCAAAAGCGTCAAGGAGATCTTCTGATCATGGCTACCGTAAAAGTTACGCTGATCAAAAGCATGACCGGCCGCATCCCTAACCACAAACTGTGCGTTAAGGGTCTGGGTCTGCGTCGCATCGGTCACACTGTAGAAGTCCAGGATACTCCCGAGAATCGCGGGATGATCAACAAGGCTTACTACATGCTGCGTGTCGAGGGTTAATCGATGAAACTCAATGATCTGAGTCCAGCGCCGGGTTCCCGTCGCGAAAAGCATCGTCCGGGCCGTGGTATCGGTAGTGGTTTGGGCAAGACCGGTGGCCGTGGCCACAAAGGTCAGACCTCCCGCTCCGGTGGCACCATCGCTCCAGGCTTTGAAGGCGGTCAACAGCCGCTGCATCGTCGCCTGCCGAAATTCGGTTTCGTTTCCCTGAAAGCCATGGACCGCGCTGAAGTGCGTCTGTCCGAGCTGGCCAAAGTGGACGGCGACATCGTCACCGTGCAGTCCCTGAAGGATGCCAACGTGATCAACCAGAACGTACAGCGTGTGAAAATCATGCTGTCGGGCGAAGTTGCTCGTGCTGTCACCATCGGAAAGGGAATCGGCGCCACCAAAGGTGCGCGTGCGGCTATCGAAGCAGCTGGCGGCAAGTTCGAGGAATAAATGGCTAAGCAAGGTGCTCTCTCTGCGCTCGGCAAAGGCGGTATGTCTGAACTCTGGGCTCGTCTGCGTTTTCTGTTCCTGGCGATTATCGTCTACCGAATAGGCGCACACATCCCGGTTCCAGGTATCAACCCGGACCGACTCGCGGACCTGTTTCGACAGAATGAGGGGACCATTCTTAGCTTGTTCAACATGTTTTCCGGCGGCGCGCTGGAGCGGATGAGCATCTTTGCACTGGGGATCATGCCGTACATTTCGGCATCGATCATCATGCAGCTGATGTCCGCTGTCAGTCCGCAGTTGGAGCAGTTGAAGAAGGAAGGTGAAGCTGGCCGTCGCAAGATCAGCCAGTACACCCGCTACCTCACTGTCGTCCTCGCTCTCGTCCAGGCCGTTGGCATGTCCATCGGTCTGGCGGGGCAGGGCGTAGCGTTCACTGGTGACTTTGGCTTCCATTTCGTCGCGGTAACCACTTTTGTGGCGGGCGCGATGTTCATGATGTGGCTGGGTGAGCAGATTACTGAGCGTGGTGTTGGCAACGGTATCTCGATGTTGATCTTCGCAGGTATCGTCGCCGGTCTTCCGAGAGCGATCGGGCAGTCTTTCGAGTCTGCGCGTCAGGGCGATATCAACATCTTTGCTCTGGTTGCCATCGGTTTGCTGGCAGTAGCGATTATCGGTTTCGTGGTGTTCATCGAGCGTGGTCAGCGTCGTATTGCTGTTCACTACGCCAAGCGTCAGCAGGGCCGTAAGGTTTTTGCTGCGCAGACCAGCCACTTGCCGTTGAAGGTGAACATGGCCGGTGTTATCCCGGCCATTTTCGCGAGCAGCATCTTGCTGTTCCCGGCTTCGTTGGGTGCCTGGTTCGGCCAGTCTGAAGGTATGGGCTGGTTGCAGGACATCTCGCAGTCGATCGCTCCTGGTCAGCCGTTGAATATTCTGCTGTTTAGTGCAGGGATTATTTTCTTCTGCTTCTTCTATACGGCGTTGATGTTCAATCCGAAAGACGTAGCGGAAAACCTGAAGAAGTCCGGTGCCTTTATTCCGGGTATCCGTCCTGGTGAGCAGTCTGCGCGCTACATTGATGGCGTTCTGACTCGTTTGACCTTGTTCGGTGCTCTTTACATGACGGCCGTCTGCTTGCTTCCCCAGTTCCTGGTGGTTGCGGCAAACGTTCCGTTCTACCTTGGCGGGACCTCGTTGCTGATCGTGGTCGTGGTTGTGATGGACTTCATGTCCCAAGTACAATCGCACCTCGTTTCGCACCAGTACGAATCCCTGATGAAGAAAGCCAACCTGAAGGGCTACGGCAGCGGCATGTTGCGCTGAGTAGCGTCCATAAGGTTCGAGGAGTTGGTGATGAAAGTTCGTGCATCGGTGAAAAAGCTGTGCCGCAACTGCAAGATTATTCGCCGCGAAGGTGTTGTTCGGGTAATTTGCAGCGCGGAACCGCGTCACAAACAGCGCCAAGGCTGAGTGTGATTGTGCTTTAAGCCCGGCAGCTAGTGCGCTGCCGGGTTGATTATTTGTTATTACAGCGATATTATCTCGCGCCCTATTTCTTGGCTTCCGGGGCGTAGGTAGCTGTCAATTGGAGTCCCACTGAATGGCCCGTATTGCAGGCGTTAACATTCCAGATAACAAGCATACTGTTATCTCGCTGACCTACATCTATGGTGTTGGTCGCACTACTGCACAGAAAATTTGTGCAGAGACTGGGGTCAACCCAGCCGCAAAGATCAAGGATCTGAGCGACGAGCAAATTGAACAGCTGCGTGGCGAAGTGGCGAAGTTCACCACTGAAGGTGACCTGCGTCGCGAAATCAACATGAAAATCAAGCGCTTGATGGACCTCGGTTGCTATCGCGGTCTGCGTCATCGTCGTGGTCTGCCAGTACGCGGTCAGCGTACCAAGACCAACGCGCGTACCCGTAAAGGTCCGCGTAAGCCGATCCGCAAGTAATCGCCCCAGCGAATCGACAGGAATTTAATCATGGCAAAACCTGCTGCTCGTCCTCGTAAAAAAGTTAAAAAGACAGTGGTTGATGGCATCGCCCACATCCATGCTTCTTTTAACAACACCATCGTGACCATTACCGACCGTCAAGGTAACGCTCTTTCCTGGGCTACCTCCGGTGGTTCGGGTTTCCGCGGTTCCCGCAAGTCCACCCCGTTCGCTGCTCAAGTAGCTGCTGAGCGTGCTGGTCAAGCTGCGCTGGAATACGGCCTGAAAAACCTCGACGTCAACGTCAAAGGTCCAGGTCCAGGTCGTGAATCCGCAGTCCGCGCTTTGAACGGCTGTGGCTACAAGATCGCCAGCATCACCGACGTGACGCCAATCCCGCACAACGGGTGCCGTCCGCCGAAGAAGCGCCGCGTGTAATCCAGGAGATTGTAAAGAATGGCTCGTTACATTGGTCCAAAATGCAAACTCGCTCGTCGCGAAGGCACCGATCTCTTCCTGAAGAGCGGCGTGCGCGCGATCGAATCGAAGTGCAACATCGAAGCAGCACCTGGTATCCACGGCCAACGCCGCGGTCGCCAGTCCGACTACGGCACCCAACTGCGTGAAAAGCAGAAGGTCCGTCGTATCTACGGCGTTCTCGAGCGTCAATTCAGCGGCTACTACAAAGAAGCTGCTGGCAAGAAAGGCGCAACCGGCGAAAACCTGTTGCAGCTGCTCGAATGCCGCCTGGACAACGTTGTATACCGTATGGGTTTCGGTTCTACTCGTGCCGAATCCCGTCAGCTGGTATCGCACAAGTCGATCAGCGTTAACGGCCAGACCGTGAACGTTCCGTCCTACCAGGTTCGTGCTGGTGACGTGGTTGCTGTTCGCGAGAAAGCAAAGAACCAACTTCGCATTGTCCAAGCTCTCGATCTGTGTGCCCAACGTGGCCGCGTAGAATGGGTAGAAGTAGACACTGAGAAGAAGTCGGGCGTTTTCAAGAACGTTCCTGCTCGCAGTGATCTGTCCGCCGACATCAACGAAAGCCTGATTGTCGAGCTCTACTCCAAGTAAGGGCTAGAAAATAGGTGCATCCATGCAGATTTCGGTAAATGAGTTCCTGACACCCCGCCATATTGATGTGCAGGTTGTCAGTCCAACCCGCGCCAAGATCACACTCGAGCCTCTCGAGCGTGGTTTCGGCCACACCCTGGGCAACGCGCTGCGCCGCATCCTGTTGTCCTCAATGCCCGGCTGTGCAGTAGTCGAGGCCGAGATTGACGGTGTGCTCCATGAGTACAGCGCCATCGAAGGTGTACAGGAAGACGTAATTGAAATCCTGTTGAACCTTAAAGGTCTGGCTATCAAGCTGCACGGTCGTGACGAAGTTACGCTGACCTTGTCGAAGAAGGGTTCGGGGGTGGTTACCGCTGCCGATATTCAGCTGGATCATGATGTCGAGATCGTTAACCCCGATCACGTAATCGCTAACCTGGCGTCTAACGGCGCCCTGAACATGAAGCTCACCGTAGCTCGTGGTCGTGGTTATGAACCGGCAGACTCGCGTCAGAGCGATGAAGACGAAAGCCGCAGCATTGGTCGCTTGCAGCTTGACTCTTCGTTCAGCCCGGTTCGCCGTATCGCATACGTGGTGGAAAACGCCCGTGTCGAACAGCGTACCAACCTGGACAAGCTGGTTATTGATCTGGAAACCAACGGTACCCTGGATCCTGAAGAGGCAATCCGCCGCGCTGCAACCATTCTGCAACAGCAGTTGGCTGCGTTCGTCGACCTCAAGGGTGACATCGTGCCTGAGGCTATCGAGCAGGAAGACGAGATCGATCCGATCCTGCTTCGCCCGGTTGACGATCTGGAACTGACTGTACGTTCGGCTAACTGCCTTAAGGCGGAAAACATCTACTACATCGGCGACCTGATTCAGCGTACCGAAGTAGAGCTGTTGAAGACTCCGAACCTTGGCAAGAAATCCTTGACTGAAATCAAGGACGTTCTGGCCTCCCGCGGTCTGTCCCTCGGCATGCGCCTCGACAACTGGCCGCCTGCAAGTCTTAAGAAGGACGACAAGGCGACTGCCTGATCGTCGTAATCACCGAACGTTGTGTTTGGTAAGGAATGAACCATGCGTCATCGTAAAAGTGGTCGTCACCTGAGCCGCACCAGCTCGCACCGCAAGGCCATGTTCCAGAACATGGCGGTGTCGCTGTTCGAGCACGAGCTGATCAAAACTACACTGCCGAAAGCCAAAGAACTGCGCCGCGTTGCCGAGCCGCTGATCACTCTGGCCAAGACAGACAGCCTGGCTAACCGCCGCCTGGCCTTCGACCGTACCCGTTCGAAAGCCATCGTTGGTAAGCTCTTCAACGACCTGGGCAAGCGTTACGCTACCCGTGAGGGTGGCTACCTGCGCATCCTCAAGTGCGGTTTCCGCGCTGGCGACAACGCGCCTATGGCGTACGTCGAGTTGGTTGATCGTGCTACTGCTGGCGAAGCTGTAAGCGCCGAGTAAGACGACAGTCTGCAACGAAGAACCGGGCCCAGTGCCCGGTTTTTTGTGCTCGCAAGAAAAGAGCTTATTCATACAAGCTTGCTTGGGTCGCAAACGCCACTATATGGCGTTGGGGTTGTTGTTAGATAATTTCTATTGAAGCGCACGATTTAATGAATTTGTGGCGCTCATCTTGTTGATCAATACTCCTCACCAGCCGATTAGCCGGCAGTCCGAAGACCGACCTAGGAAGAATTGAGCATGAGCCAGATCAAAACGCTTACGACCGCTAGCGGCGCCCCCGTCGCCGATAACCAGAACTCTCGCTCCGCAGGTCCTCGTGGCCCGCTGCTGCTCGATGATTTCCACTTGATCGAGAAGCTTGCTCATTTCAACCGCGAAAATATTCCCGAGCGTCGTGTGCACGCTAAAGGGTCGGGCGCATACGGTACGTTTACCGTAACGCGTGACATTACCCAATACACCAGCGCCAAGCTGTTCGAATCGGTCGGTAAGCAGACGCCTACGTTCCTTCGCTTCTCTACCGTGGGCGGCGAACGCGGTTCTGCGGATACCGAGCGCGATCCTCGAGGCTTCGCCCTTAAGTTCTACACAGAAGAAGGTAACTGGGACATCGTTGGCAACAACACCCCGGTGTTCTTCATCCGCGACCCGCTGAAATTCCCAGACTTCATCCACACTCAGAAACGCTTGCCGCAAAGCAACCTCAAGAGTGCCCAGATGATGTGGGATTTCTGGTCGCATTCCCCAGAGGCGCTGCACCAGGTCACCATTCTGTTTTCCGATCGGGGTATTCCTGACGGCTACCGTCATATGCACGGCTTCGGCAGTCACACCTACAGCCTGATCAATGGCCAAGGCGAGCGTCACTGGGTTAAATGGCACTACAAGACCAAGCAAGGCATCAAGAATCTCGCGCCGGCCGAAGCCGCGCGCCTGGCGGGCACCGATCCGGATTACGCCCAGCGTGACCTGTTCAATGCGATTGAGCGCGGTGACTTTCCAAAATGGAGCGTCTGCATCCAAATCATGAGCGAAGCCCAGGCTGCAGCCCATTACGAGAATCCGTTCGACGTGACCAAGACCTGGTCGCAGAAGGAATTCCCGCTGATCGAAGTCGGCGAACTCGAGCTGAATCGTAATCCCTTGAACTACTTTGCCGAAGTGGAGCAAGCGGCGTTCGGGCCGAGCAACATGGTGCCGGGCGTGGGTCTTTCGCCTGATCGCATGTTGCAGGGCCGTGTATTCGCCTACGCCGATGCTCACCGCTACCGCGTAGGTACCAACCACCAGCAACTGCCGGTGAATGCTCCCCGCAGCCCGGTCAATACCTACCAGCGCGACGGTTCCATGGCTTTTGGCAGTAACGGCGGCGCAGCGCCAAACTATGAGCCCAACAGTTACGTGGAGGCGCCGAAGCAAGCCCCGCGTTATGCGGAGCCGGCGCTGGCCCTCAGCGGTGCAGCGGATCGTTATGATCATCGCGAGGACACCGACTACTACAGCCATGCAGGTGCGCTGTTCCGCTTGATGAACGAGGAACAGAAGGCGCTGTTGATCAGCAATATCGCCGGTGCAATGGCAGGGGTGTCGGCTGACGTGATTGATCGCCAACTGCAGCATTTCTTCAAGGCAGACCCTGCTTACGGAGAGGGTATCGCGAAGGCGTTGGGCGTACAGCTTAACTAAGTCTAAACGAGAAGCAGAACCGCCCTCATTTGGGCGGTTTTTGCGTTATTTAGCGCTCTTTTCTTAGATTTTCTTCGCTTTTGTTCCGCTGGGCGAGTGACCTTGCAGTCAGCTTGGTTCAAACTAGAGCCTTTCAAAGCTTGTGGAGATGTAGGGCGATGCAAGGTCACCCAGACGTAATCGATTACCTCAACACGTTGCTGACCGGCGAACTGGCGGCCCGTGATCAATATTTCATCCATTCGCGGATGTACGAGGATTGGGGTTTTACCGAGCTCTACGAACGTATCAACCATGAGATGGAAGAAGAGGCTCAGCACGCCGATGCGCTGATGCGCCGGATCCTGATGCTTGAAGGCACGCCACGCATGCGTCCGGACGACCTGGACATCGGCACTACCGTGCCTGACATGCTCGCTGCCGACTTGCGTTTGGAGTACAAGGTTCGCGCTGCTTTGTGTAAAGGTATCGAGCTGTGCGAGCAGCACAACGACTATGTAACTCGCGAGATCTTACGTGTGCAGCTCAACGACACCGAAGAAGATCACACTTACTGGCTGGAAAAACAGTTGGGCCTGATCAAGCTGATCGGGTTGGAGAATTACCTGCAATCGCAATATTGATCGTAGGCAGGCTCTCTCTGGAAAGCGAAAAGCCCCTGGCATCGATGAGATGCCAGGGGCTTTTTCGTGTCCGGGCCAATCAGTCCCGGTCACGCTCCAGCAATGGCTTGAGGTAGTGCCCAGTGTGGGACTGCTTCATTTCCGCCACTTGTTCCGGCGTACCTACCGCGATGATCTGTCCGCCCTTGGATCCGCCCTCCGGCCCCAGGTCCACCAGCCAGTCAGCGGTCTTGATCACGTCCAGGTTGTGCTCGATAACCACCACGGTGTTGCCGTGATCGCGCAGGCGGTGGAGCACGTCGAGCAACTGCTGGATATCGGCGAAATGCAGACCGGTGGTCGGCTCGTCGAGGATATACAGGGTCTTGCCGGTATCGCGCTTGGACAGCTCGCGGGATAGCTTCACCCGTTGGGCCTCCCCACCGGACAAGGTCGTCGCCGATTGCCCGAGCTTGATGTACGAAAGGCCTACATCCATCAATGTCTGGAGCTTGCGCGCCAATGCTGGCACCGCGTCGAAGAAGACCCGGGCCTCTTCGATGGTCATCTCCAGGGTTTCGTGGATGTTCTTGCCCTTGTACTTGATCTCCAGTGTTTCCCGGTTGTAGCGCTTGCTCTTGCATACGTCGCACGGCACGTAGATATCGGGCAGGAAGTGCATTTCCACCTTGATCAAGCCATCGCCCTGGCAGGCTTCGCAGCGTCCGCCCTTGACGTTGAACGAGAACCGGCCTGGCCCGTAGCCCCGTGAGCGCGATTCCGGTACGCTGGCGAACAGCTCACGGATCGGTGTGAACAATCCGGTGTATGTCGCGGGGTTGGAACGTGGCGTCCGGCCAATCGGGCTCTGGTCGATGTCAACGACTTTATCGAGATGCTCGAGGCCCTTGATGCTGTCGTGGGCGGCGGCTTCCAGGGTCGTGGCACCGTTCAAGGCCGTGGCGCTCAGCGGGAACAGCGTGTTGTTGATCAACGTCGACTTGCCGGAGCCGGATACGCCGGTGACGCAGGTCAGCAGACCAATGGGAATTTCCAGGTCGACATTGCGCAAGTTGTTGCCGCGGGCGCCCTTGAGGGTCAGCGACAACTTCTTGTTACGCGGCGTACGTTTGGCCGGCACCTTGATCTTCACTCGGCCAGACAGGTACTTGCCGGTCAACGAGTCAGGGTGCGCCATGACCTCGGCCGCCGTCCCTTGGGCGACAATGTGGCCGCCGTGCACGCCCGCGCCGGGACCGATGTCCACTACATAGTCGGCCAGGCGGATAGCGTCCTCATCGTGCTCGACCACGATGACTGTGTTGCCAATGTCCCGCAGGTGTTTCAGCGTTCCGAGCAAGCGGTCGTTGTCCCGCTGATGCAGGCCAATGGACGGTTCGTCGAGGATGTACATGACGCCCACCAGGCCGGCGCCGATCTGGCTGGCGAGGCGGATACGCTGGGCCTCGCCACCAGACAGCGTGTCAGCGCTGCGGTCGAGGGTCAGGTAGTCCAGGCCTACGTTCACGAGGAACTGCAAGCGCTCGCGGATTTCCTTGAGGATCTTGTCGGCGATTTCGCCCCGACGGCCCGTCAGCTTGAGCCCACCGAAATAATCGGTCGCATCGCCGATCGGCAGGCTGGTCACCGCCGGCAAGGTTTTCTCGCCGACCCACACGTGCCGCGCCTCCCGGCGCAAACGGGTGCCGCGGCAGTCCGGGCAGGGCTGGGTGCTGAGGAACTTGGCCAGTTCCTCACGCACGCTGGCCGACTCGGTCTCGCGGTAGCGCCGCTCCAGGTTGGGCACGATGCCTTCGAACGGGTGGGAGCGCTTGACGATATCGCCACGGTCGTTCAGGTATTTGAAGTCGACGTTTTGCGAGCCGCTGCCTTGCAGGATGAACTTCTGCTGTTCGGCGGGCAGTTCGTTGAAGGGTTTGTCCAGGCTGAACTTATAGTGAGCCGCCAGCGACCCGAGCATCTGGAAATAGTAGACGTTACGCCTGTCCCAGCCGCGAATCGCGCCCTCGGCCAGGGTCAGTTCGCCATTGACCAAACGCTTGGTGTCGAAGAACTGCTTGACCCCCAGACCGTCGCAGGTCGGGCAAGCGCCGGCCGGGTTGTTGAACGAGAACAGCTTGGGCTCCAGCTCGCTGATGGCGTGGCCGCAGATCGGGCAGGCAAAGCGCGCGGAAAAGATGATCTCTTCGCCGGGTTCGTCGTCCATCGGCGCAACCAACGCTATGCCGTCCGCCAGTTTCAGGGCCGTCTCGAAGGATTCGGCGAGGCGCTGTTGCAGGTCGCCCCGGACCTTGAAACGGTCCACTACCACGTCGATCGAGTGCTTCTTCTGTTTATCCAGCTTCGGCAGTTCGTCCAGCTCGCACAGCTTGCCGTTGACCCGGGCACGTACGAAGCCTTGAGCGCGCAGTTCTTCGAACACCATAAGGTGTTCGCCCTTGCGCTCGCGTATGACCGGCGCCAGGAGCATCAACTTGCTGCCTTCGGGTTGGGCCAGCACCAGGTCGACCATCTGGCTGACGGTCTGGGCTTCCAGCGGGATGTCGTGATCGGGGCAGCGGGGCATGCCGACACGCGCATACAGCAGGCGCAGGTAGTCGTAGATCTCGGTAATGGTGCCTACCGTCGACCTCGGGTTGTGGGAGGTCGATTTCTGCTCGATGGAGATCGCCGGCGACAGGCCTTCGATGGTGTCGACGTCGGGTTTTTCCATCATCGACAAGAACTGCCGGGCATACGCCGACAGCGATTCGACATAGCGTCGTTGGCCTTCGGCGTACAAGGTATCGAAGGCCAGGGATGATTTACCGGATCCGGACAGGCCGGTGATGACGATCAGCTTGTCCCGGGGCAGGGTCAGGTCGATGTTCTTCAGGTTGTGGGTACGGGCCCCACGAATCAGGATCTTGTCCAAAGTGGCCTCGCTCGGCGGGCGTCGAAAACGTAGGAGTATACGGGTAAACACTGGATGGATACACACTATCAAGTGTCATACATGAAGACTGCGCGGCAAACGGTCGCCATATACCCCCTCAATCGATGGGACTGGTAGAATCCCCGCCGGTTCACACGAGGTTTTTCCATGCACGATCCCCACAGCGAACGCATGAGTAGCGGCGAGACCCGCGCGGCAAGCGGTCTGGCCCTGGTGTTCGCCTTCCGCATGCTGGGCATGTTCATGGTGTTGCCGGTACTGGCGACCTATGGCATGGACCTGGCGGGCGCGACCCCGGCCCTCATCGGGTTGGCGATCGGCGCCTATGGCCTGACCCAGGCCATTTTCCAGATTCCCTTCGGCATTATTTCCGACCGTATCGGGCGACGTCCCGTCATTTACCTGGGGCTCATCGTGTTTGCCCTCGGCAGTGTGCTGGCGGCGAACGCGGATTCGATCTGGGGCGTGATCGCCGGACGGATCCTGCAAGGGGCGGGGGCGATTTCCGCCGCCGTCATGGCCTTGCTGTCAGACCTGACTCGCGAACAGCATCGGACAAAAGCCATGGCCATGATCGGCATGACGATTGGTCTGTCGTTCGCGGTCGCCATGGTTCTAGGACCATTGGTGACGCGTGCCTTTGGCTTATCGGGCCTGTTCCTGGCAACCGGTGCCATGGCATTGGTCGGTATCCTCATCGTCGCGGTCTTCGTGCCGCGCTCTACCGGGCCCTTGCAGCACCGCGAATCCGGCGTGGCCCGCCAGGCGCTGGTGCCGACACTCAGACATCCCGACCTGCTGCGCCTGGACCTGGGCATCTTCGTCCTCCACGCCATGCTGATGTCCAGCTTCGTGGCCCTGCCGCTGGCACTTGTGCAAAAGGCCGGCCTGCCCAAGGAGCAGCATTGGTGGGTATACCTGACGGCACTGGTTATTTCGTTCTTCGCCATGGTCCCGTTCATCATCTATGGCGAGAAGCGACGCAAAATGAAACGAGTTTTACTCGGCGCCGTCGTGACCCTCATGCTCACTGAGCTATTCTTCTGGCAGTTCGGCGACAGCCTGCGGGCCCTGGTGATCGGCACCGTGGTTTTCTTTACCGCGTTCAATCTGCTGGAGGCGTCGTTACCGTCGCTGATCAGCAAGGTTTCACCGGCGGGCGGCAAGGGCACGGCGATGGGGGTGTATTCCACCAGCCAATTCCTCGGTTCGGCGTTGGGCGGGATTCTCGGCGGCTGGCTGTTCCAGCATGGCGGTTTGTCGGTTGTGTTCCTGGGTTGCGCCGCGCTGGCTGCACTTTGGTTGGCCTTTGCTGTTACCATGCGCGAACCTCCGTATGTGACGAGCCTGCGCTTGCCGTTGTCGCCCGAAGCCATTCGCGAAGCAGGCCTGGCCGAGCGCCTCAGGGCCGTCGTTGGAGTAACCGATGCAGTGGTGGTCGCCGACGAGGCGGCCGTATACATCAAACTGGACACCGAATTATTGGATCGTGCGACGCTCGAGCGCCTGGTGAACAACCCGGCCCCGGCAGCGTGCGAAGCCTAGGAGAACGTTATGGCCCGTGGGGTTAACAAAGTCATATTGGTCGGTACTTGCGGCCAGGATCCAGAAGTTCGCTACCTGCCTAACGGCAACGCCGTGACCAACCTGAGCCTGGCGACCAGCGAACAATGGACCGACAAGCAGACCGGCCAGAAGGTCGAGAAGACCGAATGGCACCGCGTGTCGATGTTCGGCAAAGTGGCCGAGATCGCCGGCGAATACCTGCGCAAGGGTTCGCAGGTGTACATCGAAGGCAAGCTGCAGACCCGCGAGTGGGAAAAGGACGGCATCAAGCGCTACACCACTGAAATCGTGGTCGACATGCAAGGCACCATGCAATTGCTTGGTGGCCGTCCGCAAGGCGACCAGCAGCAGGGTGGCAACAACTACCAGCAGTCCGCCCCGCGCCAGCAAGCCCCTCGTCCGCAGTCAGCGCCACAGCCACAACGCGAGCGCCCGGCCCCACAACAGGCCGCGCCGCAGCCGGCACCGGATTTCGACAGCTTCGATGACGATATTCCGTTCTGAGGCAGCTCTGAGCATCAAGCCCCAAGCTCCAAGCTAAAACAAAACCGCGCTTCGGTTCCCGAGGCGCGGTTTTTTTCTGCCTGAGAGTTGGTTAGGGCTTTTCGACAGCCAGTAGTTGTTCCGTACTCACCACCTTCGCATAGGCAAACCCCAGCGCTGACATGAACGCGGCATGGACATGGGCAGCAGGGACGACAAGCCCATTGAATTCCAGGTCGCGGCTGGCGCAGGCGTCGTGGACCACCGTCACCTCATAACCCATGTCAGCGGCCGCCCGCGTAATGCCGTCGATGCACATGTGGCTCATGCTACCCACGACCACCAGCCGTTCGATACCGTGATGCTCGAGTGTCGCTTGCAGCTCGGTTTCGCGAAACGCATTGACGAAGTGTTTGAGCACCACCGGTTCGTCGGCGCGGTTGGTTACCTTGGGGTGCAACTGCGCGCCTTCGGAGCCTGGCGTGAAGAAAGGGGCCTGGTCGGAAGTGAATTCGTGGCGGATGTGAATCACCTGGTTTGCGGCCTGGCGAAACGCCTCGATCAACCTGGCGGCGTTATCGGCGGCTGCTTCGGCGCCGGCCAGAGGCCATTTCCCTTGGGGGAAGTAGTCATTCTGGATATCGACTACGATGAGCGCTTGCTTGGACATGGGGTCTTCCTCGTTTAATCAGGATGTGGCGCCAGTATTGGCGTTTGTCCGGGATTCGACGATTGGCCGCAACGACAATAAGCGAGGGAAAACTGACAATGGCGCAGGAAAGGGCATTCGTCGAACTCGGCGTGCTGATCTACCCCGGCGCGCAAATGGCGGCGGTGCACGGTTTGACCGACCTGTTTGCGGTGGCGGATGCCATCGCGGCGGAGCAGGCCAGTGTGCAATTGCCACGGCTGCGCGTAAGTCACTGGCAAACGGCGAACGGCGAAGTGCCGTCGCGGGTGTTTGCCAGCGATGCCGGTCCGCACGCGCCCTTGACCGCCTTGTTGATACCGCCCTCTATTGCCGGCTTCAATGAAGCTATCGCGACGCCGACACTGATGGATTGGCTACGGACGCAGCACGCAGGCGGCACCGTTTTGGGCGGGGTTTGCGTCGGCTCGATCCTGCTGGCCGAAAGCGGTTTGCTGAATGGGCGCAGCGCGACCACCCATTGGACTTCAGCCACGACCTTCGCGGCGCGTTATCCCAAGATCAAGCTGGACGCCGATAAACCCATTGTGGACGACGGCGATCTGATCACCACCGCCGGGCTCATGGCCTGGGCGGAGCTTGGGCTGCGGCTGGTGGATCGTCTGCTCGGGCCAAGCATCGCCACACGCACCGCGCAGTTTCTGGTGATCGAGCACAGCGACAGCGCGAGCCAGTGCGGCAGCAATTTCGCGCCAATCCTGGGGCATGGCGACGGTGCGATCCTGAAGGTGCAACACTGGCTGCAACGCAGCGGCGCGGTGGATGTTTCCCTTGGCGCGATGGCCGAACAGGCGGGACTGGAAGAGCGCACCTTCCTGCGCAGGTTCCGCGCGGCCACGGGCCTCAAGCCCACCGAATACTGCCAGCACCTGCGAGTTGGCAAGGCCCGGGAAATGCTGGAATTCACCAACGGCACCATCGATCACATCGCCTGGACCGTCGGCTATCAGGACCCTTCTGCCTTTCGAGCGACTTTCAAGAAAATCACCGGCTTAGCGCCGAGTGACTACCGGGCGAAATTTGGCGTGACCCCTCAGAACGCACCCAGAGGCTGACGGGGATGTGCGCAGCGGTCGTGCAAATTGCCGGACGGCCGCTTGCAGTCGTGCAGAATGAAACAGGCCCCGTGCCACATTATTCGCCCATCCCCCCGTTTCCTCGACCGTTCGTCCCCCGCCGAGCCGTTGGCCTGATCTCTGCAATCCTTATAGCTACGGCTATTGAGCGCAGTTAAAAGGACAACGCATGACGTCGATCCCTCGTGACAAATTAGTGGTGGCCCACTCGGTCAATCCCCAGGCACCCCTGCATGAAGTCGAAACCAATAGGGCTCTGGCCCGCTGGTTGGCGAATATCCTTGGCTTGGAATACGGCGGCAGTTACGACAGCCAGCAACACGCCGAGCGGGATTTGTATCTGTTGCCAACGCAAACTCTGATCGGTCCAGAGGCCGCGTTGCGTCTGGGCGTCAAGGGACCGGACGATCTTTGGGGCGGCTATGTCGATCACGATTTCATCTGCACCAAGGCGATTGCCCATGGTCTGTTGAATAAGGACGCGGTCGCGCCGAAGGGCTGGTCACCGCTGTTCGGCAAGTTGACCCGTGGCGTCGTGCTTGATGGTGTCAGCGTCTTCTCGCTCAAGGATGCGCGCCAGGCCGCCGAGCATTTGCTCTACGCCGGGCCGATTCGCTTCAAGCCAATCCATGCTTGTGCCGGACGGGGTCAGCGGGTTATCCGCAGCATCGCGCAATTCGATGAAATCGTCGCGGCTCCAGACGCCCAGGCGTTATTCAGCGAGGGGATCGTGCTGGAGCAGAACCTCAATGAGGTCAAGACCCAGAGCGTGGGCCAGAGCTTTATCAACGGCAAGGTCCTGAGCTATTGCGGCGTCCAGCACCTGACCCGCGACAACCAAGGCGAAGAGGTCTACGGCGGCTCTGACCTGCTGGTGGCTCAGGGTGGCTACATCGAGTTGCTCGGCCTGGAATTGCCGGACGATGTACGCGAAGCGGTGCGGTTGGCGCAGGTGTTCGATGACGCTGCCAACCAGGCGTATCCCACGTTCTTTGCTTCGCGGCGCAACTACGACATTGCCCAAGGGACCGACACCGGTGGCCAATTTCGCGGCGGCGTGCTGGAGCAGTCGTGGCGAATGGGCGGCGCCAGCAGCGCGGAGCTCGCGGCATTGCAGGTGTTTGTCGAGGATCCCGCGACCCGCGCGGTTCGGGTGTCCTCGGTTGAGACCTACACCGACCAACCACTGCCGGCCGGCGCTACGGAGGTTTATCGCGGCGCGGCAGAGAATGGTGATTTCCTACTCAAATACGTAACGGTCCAATCCTATGACGGCTAGAAGCGAAACCATCCAGATTGCCATTGACGATGAGCATATGAACGGGACCTTCCTCAGCCCCAAGTCGAAGGTCCCCGGCGTGTTGTTCGTACACGGTTGGGGCGGCAGCCAGGAGCGCGACCTGGAGCGGGCCAAGGGCATCGCCGGCCTGGGCTGTGTCTGCCTGACGTTCGACTTGCGCGGGCATACGGGGGGCGCCGGGATCCCGCTGTCACGGGTCACGCGGGAGGACAATCTGCGGGACCTGCTGGCGGCCTACGACCGATTGCTCGCCCATCCCGCCCTCGATACCTCGGCGATAGCCGTGGTTGGCACCAGCTACGGTGGCTACCTGGCCTCGATCCTGACCTCGCTGCGTCCGGTGCGTTGGCTCGCCTTGCGCGTGCCGGCACTTTATCGCGACGAGCAATGGCACACGCCCAAGCGCGACCTGGATAAAGCCGATCTGCTCGATTATCGCAGCACGCTCGTCCATGCCGACACCAATCGCGCCTTGCACGCGTGCTCGCAGTTCACAGGCGATGTGCTGCTGGTGGAGTCCGAGACCGACGATCATGTGCCCCATGCCACCATCATGAGCTACCGCGCCGCCTGTCAGCAGACCCATTCGCTGACCCACCGGATCATCGACGGCGCCGACCATTCCCTGAGCGACCCCGTGTCACAACAGGCCTACACCTCGATCCTGGTGAGCTGGATCACGGAGATGGTGGTGGGCGAGCGGTTGAGCATCATTCAGGAGCGGTAGACATAAGTGTCCAGGCGGGCCTGTTCGTCGGATCAGGCACCGCATCACTTGACCCCAGGCTTGACCCGCAACGCCTTGGCCTTCGCCTCGATCACCAGGTACATCACCACCGTGATCAACAACGGCAGGATGAAATAGATCGCCCGATAGGCAATCAGCCCCGCGATCAAGCTGCCCCGCGACACCTCATGCTGCAGCAGCGCGACGAACACCGCTTCCAGCACGCCGAGCCCAGCGGGAATGTGAGTGATCACCCCGGCGATACTGCTGATCAGCAACACCCCGAGCACCACCGGGTAATCCAGTTTGCTCGGCAGCAACGTAAAGATCACCGCCGCCATCAGCGACCAGTTCAACGCCCCGAGGGCCAGTTGCAGCACGGCCATGCGCAGGGAAGGCAGGTTGATCTCCATCCCACGAACCGTCCAGGCGCGGCGTTTTGAAAAGCGGCAGGCCAGCAGGTAGCCGGCGCTTGCCAGCAACAACAGCGCCCCGACGCCTTGCAGTGCATTGCTGCTCAGCTTCCAGCCTGGAGGCATGGTCACCAGGCCGCTGCTGAACACCACGCCGGCCAGGGTCATATAACCGAACCAGTTGGTTGCCAGGCTCAAGCCCAGGATCTTGGCGATATTGCCCGTGCTCACCCCCAGCCGCGAATAAAGTCGGTAGCGCATGGCGATGCCACCCACCCAGGCGCTGAGGTTGAGATTGAACGCATAACTGATCACCCCCACCGGGAGGATCTGCCGCCACCCAAGTTTCTGCCGGATGTAGGTACGGCCGATCAGATCGAAGCAGGCGTAGGTGACGAAACTGGTGATGGTCAGGGCGGCGGCAATGAAAAGCGTGCGCAGCTTGAAGTCCGCCAGTGTGGTGAAAACCTCGGACCAGTCGATGCGCCGGGCCAATGCGGTGAACAGCACAATCAACAGCAGGAAAAAAGCCAGGGTCAGCGGGCGTTTCCAGCGGCTCCAGCGGGACTTGGGCTTGGCCTGTTCCGGCGCATGGGCATCTCTCGGCGCGGTGTGCGCGTCAGAGTGGTTCATGGGGTTCGCTCCGGACCGCCGTCGGCGGTGAAAAAGGTTTCAGACGTGGTTTATGGGCCGGCAGCCATCCGGCCCAGGCCGGAAAATGACGCAGGAAGTGGAACACCATGAAACCGATAGTCATGCGCCAGAGCAGCCCGCGCGGGGCGTGGTTTTCTGGCATGACGGTGCAGTGATTGCGGCTCAGGTGTTCGAGGCGCTCGAACAGTTCGCGGTTGAAGCCGCGGTCGCGGATCAGCACGTTGGCTTCCAGGTTCAGCGACAGGCTCAGCGGGTCGAGGTTGCTCGAACCCACGGTGGCCCAGTCCTCGTCCACCAGGGCGACCTTGCCATGCAGCGGGCGCTCGCAATATTCGTAGATCGTCACGCCGGCCTTGATCAAATGGTCATAAAGCATCCGCGCCGCGAGCTTGGCGATCATCATGTCCGGTTGCCCTTGCAGGATCAGCCGCACCTCGACGCCGCGTCGCGCGGCGTTGCGCAGCTCACGCAGCAACCGATAACCGGGGAAGAAATAGGCGTTGGCGATCACTACCCGGCGCTGGGCGCTGCGCAGCACTTGCAGGTAGACCTCCTCGATGTCGGTCTGATGCTCGTGGTTATCGCGATAAACCAGGCGCACCTGACCGTCATGATCATTGAATGCCAGCTCGGTACGGCGGCTGCGGCGACGTTGCCACCAATACTTGGCCCGGGCCGGACGCCCGGTTTGCAGCAGCGCGAAGTGATGGATATCCACCACCGCCGGGCCTTTGATCTCCACCGAATAATCCTGCTTGGCCTCGGGGCCGAAATCGCCCAGGTGGTCAGCGGAAAAGTTGATCCCGCCGATGAATGCGATCACGCCATCCACTACCACGATCTTGCGGTGCAGGCGGCGGAACCAGTTGGTGCGGATGCCCAGGTGCCGTGGGGCAGGGTCGAACATTTGCAGGCGTACTCCGGCATCGCTCAACGACGCGAGAAACGCAGTGCTCAGCTCACCGCAACCAAAACCGTCGAGGTTGACGGTGATGCGTACGCCGCGCTTGGCCGCGTCCACCAATATGTCCCGCAGTTCGAAGCCGACCTTGTCCTCGAACAGAATGAAAGTCTCCAGGAGAACTTCTTCCTGGGCACGGCGAATCGCCTCGAAGACACGTGGGAAATACTCCTCTCCGTTTTCCAGGAGCGTGACGCGGTTGTTGCCATGCCAGCCATATTCGACGTCGGCCAGCGCCGGGTTGCGCTCGGTGGGCGGTACCTCGACCTTTTCCACCGTCGCCTTGTTCATCGTCGCGCTCATAATTCAATCTCCACCGACAGCGGTGCGTGGTCGGAAAGGTGCGACCAGGGTCGTACATTCAGTACCTGGGCGTGATGGGCCTTGAGGTTGCGCACATAGATCCGGTCCAGGCGCAAAATCGGCAGGCGTGCCGGAAAACTTCGGGCCGGTTTGCCCCACTGTTCAGCGAACACCTCCCGCAAACCGCAGGGCTCGAGCAGGTCAGTGGCCTTGCCGCGCCAATCGTTGAAATCCCCCGCGACGATCACCGGGGCCTCGGGCGGCAGCTCGCCCAGGCGTTGGCAAAGCAACTTCAATTGTTCGACGCGATGGCCTTCACGCAGCCCCAGGTGGACGCAAATGGCGTGCACGTCCCGTCCACCCTCAGCGTTCGGCAGGCGCAATACGCTGTGCAGCATGCCGCGGCTTTCGTGGCCGCTGATGGACACGTCGAGGTTGTCGTGGCGGATGATCTGGAATTTCGACAGCAACGCGTTCCCATGGTCGCCCGCCGGATACACCGCGTTGCGCCCGTAGGCGAACTGCGGCCAGAGGGTGTCGGCGAGGAATTCGTATTGGGGAATGCTCGGCCAGTTGCTGTAGCGCTGGGGATGGTGCTCGTGGGTGCCATGCACTTCTTGCAGGAACACCACGTCGGCGGAAACGCTGCGCACGGCTTCGCGCAGTTCCGGCAGGATGAAACGCCGGTTCAACGCGGTGAAGCCCTTGTGCGTATTGACCGTCAGCACCGTGAATCGATTGACCTGGTCGAGCAAGCGCTGCGCGGCGTCCTGCAACGGCTCGCGGGTGGCTTCGCTGGATTCTGGCGTGCTCATGGCAATACTCCTTCTGCCGGGCGCTCACCGGGAGCGGTGGCGAGGTGCTTGTCCAGGTCGAAGCGCTCCAGCAGGTGGCGCGCGTCGTAGGGCGCGCGGACCTTGATGTCGTTGTCGAAATAGCAGAACACCTCTCGGCTCTTGCGTGCCCGAGGCTTTTTTTTCGGATCGATCAACTGGGCGTCGCTCGGCTGCGTGCCGTGGCTCCAGGCCTCGATCCGGTCGCCCCAACGCTTGAGCGCCTCGTCGGTATAGCCGCTGGCGTACAGCTCTTCGGCGCCGTGCAGGCGCAGGTAGACGAAGTCACTGGTCACGTCCTCGCGATAGGGCCATTTTCCGGCGGTATCGGCGACCACCAAGGCGACGTCGTAGCGTTTGAGCAGGGCGACGAAGCGTGGGTCGACGAAGCTTTCATGTCGGATCTCCACCGCGTGGCGCAATGGTCGCTTTTTATCGGTCTCGGTGCTGGCGTGGCCGTCCAGGCGCGACTCGTGCTCGCGTGCCAGCGCGGCGGCGGCGTGGGTGTCGTGGGGCAGCTGCTTGAGGAAGTCCTCGAACAGCTCCGGGTCGAATTTGAAGTTGGGCGGAAACTGCCAGAGGATGGCGCCGAGTTTTTCCTTGAGCTCCAGCACCCCGGAAGCGAAGAAATTCGCCAACGGCTTGTGGATATCCCGCAGGCGTTTGACATGGGTGATGAAGCGCGGCGCCTTGACGCTGAACACGAAGCCTGGCGGCGTCTCGGCGTACCACTGGGCATACCGCTCGGGACGTTGCAGGGCGTAGAACGATCCATTGATTTCGATGCTGTTGACCGCTCGAGAGGCGAATTGCAGTTCCCGTTTCTGCGCCAGCCCCTTGGGGTAGAAGTCGCCCCGCCAAGGCGTGTAGCGCCAACCGGAAATGCCAATGTGGATCGCCGTCATGTATCCCTCCCGTGCCAATGACCTCGTACCGCCTGTGTCTTTTGATGACCGCTGGGCGGGCTGGAAAGTTTCGATGGCCTTACCGACGGAAGGGGCTGAGCAGTTGTGGCGAGGGGATTTATCCCCGCTGGCCTGCGCAGCAGGCCCAATAAGGTCGGGCATGATCAGCCTGAGACACCGAGGGGCTGCTTTTGGGGCCGCTGCGCAGCCCAGCGGGGATAAATCCCTTCGCCACCAGGGTTGTATTGGCCTTCCGAGCGAACTTGCCGGCCCGTTGTTGATCAGTTCCTTACCGATCCTGCGTGAAGGAGCCCTGCGTCTTGTCCCGATTGAGCACTGTGTTGCTGCTTTTCCTGCTGGCCATGACCGGCACCAGCGCCTACGGGACCGCTGCGATCCCCGGCACCTCCAAGCCCGCCGAAGCCCCGGCCGAACCCGAGCCGCTGGTACAGGGGGGCCTGTTGGGGGCCATCAGCTCGAGCATCGACGACGTCCAGGACAAGCTCGACCTTGACCGCAGCCTGGTGGGCGCGTGGCGTCTGCGGGCGGATCGTGCGGCGGACGAGGTGGATCGCCTGGTGGATCAGACGTCCCGCTCGTCGTGGCGTGTGGCGGGGGATTTCCTGTTGCTTTCGGGCGTGTGGCTGGGGACGTTTGCGCTGATATGGAGCAGCGCGCGATTGCTGATGCGCCGTTTGAGTCGGCGCCGCTGGCTGCGCACTCGCCAACGGATGCTGGACCTGCTCGGCTACCTGCTGCCTTACACGTTACCGGCCGTGGCCTGTCTGCCGCTGACCCTCTATGTCAGCCATTTCCTGCAAGTGTCGGTCGGCCGGGCGTTGGCGTTGTGTTTCGCCTACGCCACCAGCAGCGGCATTGTTTCCACATCGGTGCTGCTCTGCGTCATCGTCATGTTCAATGGCGGCCACAAGCGGCGAGCAGTGGCGATCCTTCGTCGTTTCAGCCCGCGGCCGTTGTTCCTGATCGGCTTCCTGGCCGCGCTGAGCGATGCCTTGACCAGCCCGCAGATCGCTCGACAGTTGGGTGGCAACATCACCAGCAGCGTCGCGGTGTTCACCGGCCTGTCGGCTTCGATGATCTTCGGTTGGCTGGTGATCCACATGCGCCGGCCGGTGGCCCATCTCATCCGCAACCGGTCGCTGGCCCAGCGCTTGAAGCAACCCGCATTGCAGGAGTCGCTGCGGATCTTTTCCGGCCTTTGGTACTGGCCGATCCTGCTGATGGTGCTGGTGTCGGCGGTGAGCCTGGTCGGTGTCGGCGAGGACAACCAGAAAGCCCTGCGTTGCGCCTTGTTCACCACCATTTTGCTGATCGCGACGGTGTTCCTCAGCACCGTGTTCCAGCACATCTTCAAATCACCCAAAGCCGAGGCCATCCAGCGCCACAGCGCCTACAAAGGGCGGCTGTTGAGCCTGTTGCATGGATTGTTGCGCATCGTCATGGCCGTGGCATTCATTGAGATCCTCGGGCGGATCTGGGGCGTGTCGCTGTTCGAGTTCGCCTCGCGCAATGCCGTGGGGCGGGCGATCAGTGATTCCCTGAGCCGCATTGGCTTGATCTTCCTGGTGACGTGGTTGACGTGGGTAGTGCTCGACACGGCGATCCAGGAAGCACTGAAACCACCGCTCAACAAGCGCGGCGCTCGCCAGCCCAGCACGCGGGTCAAGACCATCCTGCCGCTGTTGCGCAACGCGTCGAAAATAATCCTGGTGGTGATTTGCGCGATCACCACCATGGCCAATCTCGGCATCAACGTCGCGCCATTGCTCGCGGGGGCCGGCGTGGTGGGGCTGGCGATTGGTTTTGGATCGCAACAATTGGTCCAGGACGTGATCACCGGGCTGTTCATCATCATCGAGGACACGCTGTCCATTGGCGACTGGGTGGTGCTCAGCTCCGGCCATGCCGGCACCGTCGAAGGCCTGACCATCCGCACCCTGCGCCTACGCGACGGCAAGGGCTTCGTGCATTCGGTGCCGTTCGGGCAGATCAAGGCCGTGACCAACCAATCCCGGCAATTCGCCTTTGCGTTTTTCTCGGTGCAGTTCACCTACGACACCGACGTGGACCGCGCCATCGAGCTGATCCGCGAAGCCGGCGATTCGATCTCCGAGGACCCATTTCTCAAGTTCAACCTGCAAGGGCCGCTGGATGTATTCGGCGTGGACAAGATGGACCTCAACGGCGTGGTCCTCACCGCCCAGTTCCGCACGGTCTCGGGCGGACAATATGCCGTGAGCCGGGCGTTCAACCAGCGGTTGAAAAAGCTTGTGGATAACGAGCCGTCGGTGCACTTCGCGCAGACTTATCCACAGCAGGTGGTGTTGCCGAAGCGCTTGGTTGAGGAGCCGAAGGCAGGGGGCGAGCAGGCTGATCAAGCTCAATGATTACTTCAGGTTTGTGGTGGGGCTTATGGCTCCATCGCGAGCAAGCTCGCTCCCACAGTAGGTTTGTGGTGATTGGACAGCCCCTGTGGGAGCGAGCTTGCTCGCGATGGGGTCCAGCCAGACACCCTCAACTTTTCTGAATAAGCTTGTTCCTGACCCCAGCCATCCCTTCTGCATCCAACTCCACAAACAGATGCTGCTTGCCCGCAACCATCGCAGCCACCGGCAACCCGTCCCGATAAACCAGCCGATTACTCGCCAGCGCCGGTACTTTCGCCCCCGGCAGCAACGTGCCAGCGAGGTTCAACGGATCGACCCCGCACACCGCCACCAGGCTGCCATCGATGGGCCTGCGCCGTGCGTCGCGCAGCAGCGGGATGGCTTCAGGCAAGGCGAACTGTTCGCCGGCCAGCCCGCTGACGAAACGCCCGCCCCGAATCTCGCCTCGCGCCTCCAGGCGATGAAACGTGCGCAGCAACTCACGCCAGCTCGGCAGCCAGTCGGCTTCGCGTTCCAGCAAACGCCAGAACACCACGCCATAACGGCGCAGCAGGGCCATGGCGATGTGTTCCAGGGTGTCGGGCGGTGTGGGCGCGGGCCGGTTGCCGGGTTCTGGCGCTGGCGAGCTGCGGCGCAGCAAGGCCCAGCGCCCAGCATCGTCCATGCCTCCGACAAACGCCCCGCGCCCGCGCCGGCTGCTGCGGGCCTGGCGTTTGCTGGCGGGGGTGATCAAGGCACGCAGCCCGGCGAAGCTGTCGGCGTTCACCAGCCCGGCACCGACCAATTCCTGCAAGGCGGTTTCCAGTTCGCTGCGCAGCAGGTGGGCCTCGTGCAGCAATTCATCGAAAAACAACGCGCCGTGTTCACTCAGGGCTTGATGGACTTTTTGCGTCTTGAGCGACAGTTCGCTGATGGGTGTCTGCTCGGCGAGGCTGCTCCACAGCGCGACCTTGGCGCGCGGCAGCAACACGACTGGCGTGCTGCGCAGGGCGCTGACGGACAGCTTCTGGCGGGCGCTCAGGCGCGTCCAGACGAACTTGCCGCTGCGGCACAGCTCGTCAAGCCAGCTCGGCGAATAATCCTTGATCCGCGCCGGCAAAAGGTCGCTGTCCCAGGCCGAGGCGGCGGCCGGGTAGCCTTCGAACTGGCTGATGATCGATGGCAGCACGGCGCTGCCCCGGCCCTGGCTGGACGGCGACAAGTGCTGCCAGTCGAACAGGAACCGCATGAAGTCCTGCAACATTACCGGCTCGATTTCCCGGCGCAGGCGCTTGACCGTGTAGCGGTGGATCCGCGCCAGCAGATGCCGTTCGCACCATTCCTCTTGCCCGGTGCCCGGGGTAAAGCGACCGCGCAGCACATAGCCTTGCTGTTCCAGCTGGGCCAGGGCCTGGGTCGCTTGCGCCGGCGACAGCCCGAGCGGGTAGGCGATCGCAGTCAATGGCTGCGGGCCAAAGGCACTGAGACGCGCGCGCAGCACTTCCACCACGGCCTCGTCGCTGTCCCACGGCGCATCAAACCCCGGCAGCGGTGCCAGCGGCGGCTGCCATTGGGCTTGTGGATAAATTGCTTGCAAGCACGTCAGCCGCTCCAACGGCACCCACAGGCCGCGTTCATCGCTGATTCGCACATGGCTGGCGCGGCCGCGCTCGGCCAGGGTTTGCAGCCCCTCCAGCCACGACGGATCGGCGCTGGCTTCGCTGTCGGCGATGCAGGCCAGGCTCATCAGCGCTTCGTGGATTTCATCGATACTGGTCGGCGTCGGCCACGCCTCTTCCCGCACGGCCTGGATGGCATCGGCGTCCAACGCGCCCAGGTCATCGGTGGACTGCGGATCGCTCCAGCGTCGATTGATCACCGCTTGGGTGCGGCGTTCTTCCAGCGGCGCGTCGTCGAGAAAGGTATAGGGTCGGGCGCTGAGGATTTCTGCCGCCAGGGGCGAGGGCGCAGGCAGGTCGCGGCTGACCAGGTGTATCTCGCCCGCCTCCATCCGTCGCAGCAGGGCCAGCCAGCCTTCGCTGTCCATGGCTTCATGGAGGCAATCGTCGAGGGTCTGTTCCACCAGCGGGTGGTCGGGAATCTCACGCTCGCCGGCGAGGTTTTCCAGGCACGCGATCTGGTCAGGAAATACGCTGGCGATCAAATCTTCACTTTTCATGCGCTGGATCTGCGGGGCGACTTTGCGCCCGCCCGTGTAGCGCGGCAACGCCAGGGCCACGCCGGCGTTCCAGCGCCAGCGCACGCCGAACAACGGCGCGTCCAGCACCGCCTGGACCAGGATCTGCTCGGCGCTCTGGCTGTTGAGGTAGCGCCAGACTTCGTCGAGTTCGAAGCTGTGGCTGGTGGACAGCGACAGCACGATGGCGTCCTCGCTGGCGGCGGCCTGCAATTCGAAGTTGAAGGTGCGGCAGAAACGCTTGCGCAGGGCCAGGCCCCAGGCGCGGTTGATGCGACTGCCGAAGGGCGTGTGGATGATTAGTTGGGTTCCGCCGGATTCGTCGAAAAACCGTTCCATCACCAAGGTGTCCTGGGAGGGCAGGGCGCCGAAGGCCAGGCGCGCCGGGGCCAGGTAGTCGAGGATCTGTTCGGCGCTGGCGAGGTTCAGGTGCAAGGTGCCGGTCAGCCAGTCGAGGGCCGGTTGCAGGTTGCCCGGCGTGGCGCCGAGCAACTGATCCAGCTGGGCTTGCAGGCGGGCCACGGCCAGGGACAGTTCGGCGCTGCGCCCTGGGGCTTCGCCGAGCCAGAACGGAATGGTGGGCGGTTGGCCCTGGGCGTCCTCGACCCGCACGCGGCCGGTCTCGACGCGAATGATCCGGTACGAGGTATTGCCGAGTTGGAAGACGTCGCCGGCGATGCTCTCGACAGCGAAGTCTTCGTTGACGCTGCCGATGTTCAAGCCCTGCGGTTCGAGCAGCACGCTGTAGTCAGCGTTGTCCGGGATGGTGCCGCCGCTGGTCACGGCCGTCAGCTTGCTACCCCGCCGTCCACGCAAGGTCCGGGTCACGGCATCGCGGTGCAGGTAGGCACTGCGTACGCCTTGCCGGCCATTGAGGCCTTCGGCGAGCATTTGCAACAGGGCCTGGTAATGATCTTCGTCGAGCCCGGCATAGGGCGAGGCGCGGCGGAACATCTCCAGCAACGCCTGCTCATGCCATTCCTGGCAACTGACCTCGGCGACGATCTGCTGGGCCAGGACGTCCAGCGGCGCCTTGGGGATGTGCAGGATGTCCAGCTCGCCACGGCGCACACAATCGAGCAGGGCGGCGCACTCGATCAAGTCGTCGCGCGTGGTAGCGAACAGGCGCCCCTTGGGCGTGCCGCCGACCTGGTGACCGGAGCGGCCAACCCTTTGCAGGAACGCCGAGATCGAACGGGGCGAGGCGATCTGGCAGACCAGGTCGACGTCGCCGATATCGATGCCCAACTCCAGCGACGCCGTGGCGATCAGTACCTGCAGCTCGCCGCGCTTGAGGCGTTGCTCGGCGTCGAGGCGAAACTCCTTCGCCAGGCTGCCGTGGTGGGCCGCCACCGAGTCTTTGCCCAGGCGCTCACTCAAGTGACGACTCAGGCGTTCGGCCAGCCGCCGGGTGTTGACGAATACCAGTGTGGTTCGGTGCGCCCGGGCCAGCTCGGCGAGGCGGTTGTAGACCAGTTCCCAGACGTCGTTGGCCATCACCGCAGAAAGCGGCACCGGCGGCACCTCGATGTCCAGGTCGCGGGGGCGGGCGTGGCCGATGTCGACAATTTCACAGGCGCGTCCTTCACCGACGAGAAACCGCGATACCGCCTCGATGGGCTTTTGCGTGGCGGACAAGCCGATGCGCACCAACGGTTCGGCGCACAGTGCTTGCAGCCGTTCCAGGCTCAAGGCCAGATGGCTGCCGCGCTTGCTGGCGGCGATGGCGTGGATTTCATCGACGATCACCGTGCGGGTGCTGGCAAGCATCTGCCGGCCGGAATCGGAGCCGAGCAGCACATAGAGCGATTCGGGCGTGGTCACGAGGATGTGCGGCGCGGTCTTGCGCATCGCCGAGCGTTCTTTTTGCGGCGTGTCGCCGGTGCGCACGGCGGTGGTGATGGGCAAGGGCGGCAGCCCCATTCGCTGCAATTGCTCGGTGATGCCGGCCAGGGGATTCTGCAGGTTGATCTGGATGTCGTTGCTCAAGGCCTTGAGCGGCGAGACGTAGACCACGAGTGTCTCGTCCGGCAGCCCGCCTTGCTCCAGGCCACGATGTACCAAGTCATCCAGGACCGCGAGAAATGCAGTAAGGGTCTTGCCCGAACCCGTGGGCGCGGCGACCAGCACCGAGCGGCGCTGGCCGATCAACGGCCACGCCCGGGCCTGGGCGGCCGTGACGGCCGGGAATGTCTGGCTGAACCAGGCGCGAACGGCGGGATGAAAGCCTGCCATGGCGTGGTCGGCTGCAAGGGGCAGATTCATGGGGGCAGTTTAGGCGGGTGGGGTGGGGAGGATGCAAGTGGCGAGGGGATTTATCCCCGCTGGACTGCGCAGCAGTCCCTTTAATTAACACCTGGGTGGGTCAGGCTCGCCTCATTTGCTTGGTTGGGGCTGCTGCGCAGCCCAGCGGGGCGGTGCGACGTTTCGCTAAATCCCCTCGCCACAAGAGCTCGGCAACCGCCTTGGAAGACGGCAAACCCGGCGATCTACACATTACGGATGACGGTTGCGCACTAAACCCGCAAAATGCAACGATTCCTGCGACGCCCTCGGGCGTTGTCGACCAAATTCTTGTGCCAACAGACTGGGCCTGCTGACTTTATGCGAATGCGCCTTATGTTACTGGGCGGCGGAAATGCCCTTGGGCAGGCGCTGATTCGCCTCGGTGCGGAAGAAGACATCGGTTTTCTCGCCCCCCGCCCCCCCGAAGACGGCTGGGATGCCGCGAGCCTCACGCAGTTGCTCGACGACACCCGGCCGGACGCCTTGATCAACCTGGCGTACTACTTCGACTGGTTCCAGGCCGAAACCGTCAGCGAGCAACGCCTGGCCAGCCAAGAGCGGGCGGTCGAGCGCCTGGCCGAACTGTGCCAGCATCACAACATTGTCTTGCTGCAACCGTCGAGCTATCGCGTGTTCGACGGCTCCCGCGCCACCGCCTACAGCGAAAAGGATGAACCGGTGCCCCTGGGCCTGCGTGGCCAGGCGTTGTGGCGCATCGAGCAAAGCGTGCGCGCCACTTGCCCGCAACATGTTCTGCTGCGTTTTGGCTGGCTGCTGGACGACAGCGCCGACGGCATCCTCGGCCGTTTCCTGGCCCGGGCCGAGCAGCCTGAAGAGCTGTTGCTGGCCGACGACCGTCGGGGTAACCCCACGCCGGTGGATGATGCCGCGCGGGTGATCATCTCGGTGCTCAAGCAACTCGATTGCGCGGCGCCGCTGTGGGGCACCTATCATTACGCCGGGCATGAGGCGACCACGCCGCTGGCTTTGGGCCAGGCGATCCTCACCGAAGCCCGCGCCCTGCACCCGCTGGCCATCGAGTCGCCGACGCCCCAGGCCCACGCCGCAAGGCCGGACGCGGCGGAAGAACCGCAGCACGCGGTATTGGCCTGCAAGAAAATTCTGCACACCTTCGGGATCAAGCCCCGCGCCTGGCGCGCCGCACTCCCGGCCCTACTGGATAGGTTCTATCGCCATGGCTGAAGGCCCAGTTCTCATCACCGGCGGCGCGGGTTTCATTGGTTCGCACCTGACCGACGCCTTGCTTGCCAAAGGGCATTCGGTGCGCATTCTCGATGACCTGTCCACTGGCAAGCGCAGCAACCTGCCGCTGGATAACCCGGCTCTGGAGCTGATCGAGGGCGATGTCGCCGACGCCGCGCTGGTCGCCCGGGCCGTGGCCGGTTGCAGCGCCGTGGCGCATCTGGCCGCCGTGGCCTCGGTGCAAGCCTCGGTGGACGACCCGGTGCGCACGCACCAGAGCAATTTCATCGGCACCCTGAACGTCTGCGAAGCCATGCGCCAGGCCGGGGTGAAGCGGGTGCTGTTCGCCTCCAGCGCCGCGGTCTACGGCAACAATGGCGAAGGCCAGTCCATCGACGAAGAGACGCCCAAGGCGCCGTTGACGCCTTATGCGGCAGACAAACTGGCCAGCGAATTCTATTTCGACTTCTATCGTCGCCAGCATGAACTGGAGCCGGTGGTGTTCCGCTTCTTCAACATCTATGGTCCGCGCCAGGATCCATCCTCGCCGTATTCAGGCGTCATCAGTATCTTCAGCGAACGGGCGCAGAAAGGCCTGCCGATCACCGTGTTTGGCGACGGCGAGCAGACTCGGGATTTCGTCTACGTTGAGGATCTGGTGGACGTGCTGGTCCAGGCCATCGAAAAACCTGACGTGGAGGTCGGCGCGGTGAATGTCGGCTGGAACCAGGCCACGACCTTGAAGCAGATGCTCCAGGCCCTGGCCGTGGTGGTGGGCGATTTACCTACGATCAGCCATGGCCCGGCGCGCTCCGGCGATATCCGCCATTCGCGGGCAAACAATGCTCGTTTACTGGAGCGTTTCAACGTCCCGAAGCAGACGCCGATGAGCGTGGGGCTGGCGCGGTTGTTGGGGCGCTGAGTTTCGCAGCCGAAAAAAAGGCGCCTTTCGGGGCGCCTTTTTTGTAAGTCATGCATCGCTTTTGTGGCAAGTGAAACCTGTGGCGAGGGAGCTTGCTCCCGCTCGAGCGCGAAGCGGTCGCAAATTCGTCGGGCCTGCTTCGCAGTCCAGCGGGAGCAAGCTCCCTCGCCACGGGGTGTGTAGGCATGTCAATGTCGTGTGGGGTCAGAACTTGTAACCCAACCCAACCATGTAGACGAACGGGTCCACATCGACGTCCACTTTGGCCCGGGTACCGCCGGCCACGGCGTTGTTGTCGACATAGGCCGTGGTGTCGATGTCGATGTAGCGGATCTGGCCGTTGATCATGATGTTGTCTGTCAGCATGTAGTCGGCACCGACTTGCCACGCCATGCCCCAGCTGTTTTTCGCGCGAAAGTTGCTGAATCCATTGGCGCTGGCTTCGCTGCCGACGTGTTCGTCATAGATCCAGGTGTAGTTGATGCCGGCGCCGACATAGGGTTGGAATGCCGACTTGGCGTCGAGCGGGTAGTAGACCACGCTCAGGGTCGGCGGCAGGTGCTTGAGGGTGCCGAGCTTGTTGTTGGCGGCGCCGAGTGCGGTGCCCTTGAGTTTCACGTCGTGCTCGAATGGCGAGGCCGCCAGCAATTCGATTCCCCAGTTGTTGGTGAGCATGTAGGCGAAGTTCAGGCCCAACTGTGTGTCGCTGCTCAGGGTCGCCTTACCGCCCAGGTCGGCGCCGGCCAGCGGGCCACGGTCGACCTTGACGCTGGAGCTGTCGGCGTCCGGGTTGACCGTGATCGCGCCGGCGCGAACGATGATGTCGCCGGCGGTATGGGCTTGGGCAAACGGCGCAGCGAGGGCTAGCGCGATGAGGGAGGCGCTGAGCAGAGACTTGTGCATGGGGGCTCCAGAAGGCATCGAAAATTGATGTCCCATGGTACGGAGCCGTCTGGTCCGGTCTTTTGACTCAGCTCAATGAAAATGTGATGAAGCCCATCGCGAGCAAGCTATCGCAAAAACAACGCATCACTGCGGGGTTCACTCCGGCAGTTCATAGACATAAATCTTCTGCGCCTCCATCTGATACCCGGCATCGGCCAGTTCACTGGTGGACGGCTTGACCTGCATCGGCCCTTCGACCCAGTACGGTTGGTACAGCTCGTCGAGCTTGACCCCGACTTCGCTTTTCACATGCACGATCTGGTTCGACGGCGGGGGCGGCACGTGGATGCAGGCGCCGAAATACGGCACCAGCAGGAAATCGGTGGTGCGGCCTTCCTCGCTGACTTCCAGCGGCACGATATAACCGGGCAAGCGGATCTGCTGGCCATCGAGGGCCTTGACCACCGGGGCATTGGGCAGGTCCTGCTTGGCCGCCGGGGCGGATTCGGCGGCCAAGGCATCGCTCATCTTCGACAGGTCGTGCAGGGGCGTCATGTTCGGCACTTCCGGCAGCGCATCCGGTGGGATCATCTCCGACCAGGCCAGGTCCCTCGGCTCGGCCGCCCACAGCGGCAGGGAAACCATCATCAACAGCGCAAGCAGGGCGCGGGGCATTTTCAACGTCCTCATAAACGGATCGACAGGCCATCGGCCAACGATTGGCGATAGGCGCGCCAGGCCGGCACGCTGCCCATCAGCAGGGCGGCGACCAGAATGCCAGCCAGCAGCGTCCATTCATACTCACTCGGCCAGCCCAATGGCAGGTACAAACCGTAGGCCGACTGCACATAACCCTGGGCGGCGGCGATGCCGATGTACAACAAGGCCAGCCCGGCGGTGACCCCGGCCAATGCCAGGGCGAAGGCTTCGAGTACCAGCAGGCTCGCGATATGCCAGGGCCGCGCGCCCACCGAACGCAGGATCGCCATCTCCCGGCGCCGCTCGTTGAGGCTGGTGAGAATCGCCGTGAGCATGCCGATCAAGCCAGTCAGCACGACGAACAGCGAGATCACGAACAAGGCTTTTTCCGCCGTGCCCATCAGGCTCCACAGTTCTTGCAGCGCCACGCCCGGCAGGATCGCCAGCAGCGGTTCGCCACGAAACTCATTGATTTCGCGTTGCAAGGCGAAGGTGGAAATCTTGCTGTTGAGGCCAAGCATGAACGCGGTGATCGCTTTCGGCGTGAGGTCCATGTTGCGGGCCTGGTCGGCGCTGATGCGCCCATTGCCCTGGGCCGGCACGCCATTTTTCCAATCGATATGGATGGCCTCCATGCCGCCGAGGCTGATGTGCAGCGTGCGATCCACCGGCGTGCCAGTGCGCTTGAGAATCCCCACCACGGTAAAGGGTTTGTCGTCGTGCTTGACCAGGCTGATCGCCGCCACGCCGTGGGCCAGCACCAGCTTTTCCCCGAGTTTGTAATGGAGCGCCTCGGCCACTTCCGCGCCGAGCACCACTTCGAATGGGTCGGTGGCGAACGCGCGGCCATCGGCCAACGCCAGGTGTTGCCGGCGGCCGTACTGGTAATGCTCGAAGTAGGCCCCGGTGGTGCCCATCACCCGGTAACCGCGATTGGAGTCGCCAAGGGACATGGGGATCGCCCACTTCACTTTCGGGTTGTTGGCGAACTGCTCGAAGCTGTCCCAGCGGATGTTGTTAGTGGCGTTGCCGATGCGAAACACCGAGTACAGCAACAGATTCACGGAGCCGGAGCGGGCGCCGACGATCAGGTCGGTGCCGCTGATGGTGCTGGCGAAGCTGGCCCGCGCCTCGGTGCGCACTCGCTCCACCGCGAGCAACAGGCACACCGAGAGGGCAATGGCAAAAGCGGTAAGGATCGCGGTGAAGCGACGGTTCGCCAGGCTGGCCATGGCTAGACGGAGCAAATACATCTCAGACCTCGAGTGGCTTGGCGGCGCGATTCAGATCGGCCAGCGAGAGGTGACGGTCGAACAGCGGCGCCAGGCTCTGGTCGTGGCTGACGAACAACAGGCTCGACCCGGCTTCGCGGCATTCGGCGAACAGCAGACGCAGGAAGTTTTCCCGGGCGTCGTAGTCCAGGGCTGAGGTCGGTTCGTCGGCGATCACCAGTTCCGGTTGACCGATCAGTGCCCGAGCGGCGGCGACCCGTTGTTGTTGGCCGATGGACAGCGAGTCGGCCCGGCGCTCCAGCAGGTTCGTATCGTTCAGCCCCAGGTGGGCCAACAATGTGGCGGCGGCTTGATCGACACTCCCGTGGCGCTGGATGGCCCGTTGCGCGCGCAATTTCGAGAAATGGCAAGGCAGTTCGACGTTCTCGCGCACCGAGAGAAACGGCAGCAGGTTGAACTGCTGGAAGATGTAGCCGGTGTGGTCCACGCGAAAGCGGTCGCGGCTGCCCGCGCCCAATTCGGTGAGCTCCTGGCCAAGCAGGCGGATGCTGCCGCGATCCGGCGTTTGCACACCGCCCAACAGCCCCAGCAAAGTGGTCTTGCCGCTGCCGCTCGGCCCCTTGAGGAACAAGGTTTCGCCGGCATCCAGGCGAAACGCCGGGATGTCCAGCAGTGGCGGATGCCCGGGCCAGCTGAAGCCCAGGTCGGACAGTTCGATGAGTGCTTGGGTCATATCGCCGGTTTTTCAGGTTAACGGGAATTCCTGTGGGAGCGAGCCTGCTCGCGAATGCGGTGAGTCAGTCAACATCGGTTTGGATGTGCCGGCGCCTTCGCGAGCAGGCTCGCTCCCACATGGTTTTTGCGGTGAATCAGAATTTCAACGCTGGCGCCTTGGCCGTCACTTCCACGCCTTGCTGGCCGCTCGGGCTGATCAGTTGTACCTGAATTTTCTGCGTGGCCGGGAAGGTTTTGAACAGTGTCGCCAGATCCAGGTTCTTCAAGGCGCCAGGGGCCGTGCAAGTGAATTGATAGTCGGCATGGATCTCGCTGTGTTCGCCATGGTGCTCGTCGCCATCGGCCTCTTCGTCGTGGTCTTCATGGTCCGGCTCATCACCGAACAACGGGCTTTCCAATTCCTGCTGGGCCACGGTGCACTTGGCGGCGGCCGGCAGGTTGAACAACGCCAGGGGTTTATCCAGCTGCGCCCGCACGGCGGCGACCTTGGCTTTGTCGGCATCGCTGCTGGCGGCGTGTTCGAAGCCCACCAGGTTCATCGCCGGGCTTTCCAATTCCAATTCCAGGGTCTGGCCATCCAGGGCCGCATTCAACCGGGCGACGCCGTGCTCATGGGCGCCCAGGCTGCCGTGCTCGTGATCATGCTCATGATCGTGGTCATGCTCCACCGCCGCGTGAGCGACAGCCAATGGCAGCAGGGCGAATGGCAGGGCAAGAAGCAAACGACGCATGACTAATCTCCAGAAAGGTTATGTAATCTTATAACGATAGTGCGAGGAGTTTGACCATCTGCTTGGCGTCGCGCAAGGCCCATGGGAGCATGGGCAGATGAAATCTTCAGGAGCACGCTGATGTTGCGGATACGCGGGACGGTCGGTGATTGGCCGGTGGACTTGACGATAGAGATGGATGAAGGCGACTGGGCGCAGCTCGGCGCGCGGTTGCAAGTGGCCAAGTCCGAAGGCGCGGCGGCGGCGCCCGCCAAGTCGACGAATCAGGATGACGCCCAGTGGCAGATCGCCCGGGAGTTGTTGCGCAAGGCCGGGCAACTGAGCGGCCCGGACTTGCTCGAACAGCTTGAGGGCCTGACCGGCAGCACTTCGTCAGGCAAGCGCTTGCTGGTGCGCCTGCGCCACAGCGCCGAGGTCAAGGTGCTGAGCGGCGGGGATACGCCGCTCTATAGCTGGATCGGTCAGTAAAGCGCGGCGAACAGCTTGCGACGGTAGGTCGTCACCAGCGGGTGATCGTTGCCCAGCAGTTCGAACACTTGCAGCAAGGTTTTATGGGGCAGGCCTTCGCTGTAGCTGCGATTGCGGATGAACAACTTGAGCAGCGCCTCGAGCGCTGGCTCGTACTGCTGGCGCGCCAGTTGCTGGATCGCCAGTTGATACACCGCCTCGTCGTCCTGAGGATCTTTCGCCAGCCGCGCCTTGAGGTCGGCGGCGTCCGGCAGATCCTTGGCCAGGCCGAGAAACTGGATCTGCGCCTTGGCGCCGGCCAGTGCGGCCTTGTGTTCATCGCTTTTCACGGCGTCGAGCACCGTTTGCGCCTCGCCCAGCTCGCCGCGCTCGGTCAGGCAACGTGCGTAAAGGATCAGCGCCTTGGCGTTGGTGTTGTCTTCGCCCAGCAACACGGTGAGCACGGCTTCGGCATCGGCGAAGCGGCCCTCATCGAACAGCGCCTGGGCCTGTTCGAAAGGGTCGGCTGCGGCTGGAGGCGGCATCTGCACATGGGGCTCGAGCATTGCCCGCACCGCCGATTCCGGTTGAGCCCCGGCGAAGCCGTCCACCGGCTGGCCGTCCTTGAACAGCACCACGGTCGGCAGGCTGCGAATGCCGAAGCGGGCGACGATGTCTTGCTCGACGTCGCAGTTGACCTTGGCCAGCAGCAATTCGCCCCGATAGCTCTCGGCGATACCTTGCAACATGGGCATCAGTGCCTTGCAGGGCGCACACCACTCGGCCCAGAAATCCACCAGCACCGGTTTGTGAAAAGAGTTGGCGATCACCGACTGGTCGAAATCGGCCGTGGTGGCGTCGAAGATGTAAGACGTGTCCTGGGTCATGGGGAATCTCGTAGAACGCTTGAATGGGGCAACTATACGGCTTGGTGGGGGGTGGCTGAAAGCGGGGGCTTGCGGCGCCTGATAGACCGCTATCGCGAGCAGGCTCGCTCCCACCGTGTTTTATGCTGCCTGCATTTTTCATGAACTGAAAAAAGTTCTATGTGGGAGCGAGCCTGCTCGCGATGCTTTAAGACAAGCGCCGCGCGTGGTACAGGCTCACATGCCGAAACTCCTCCGGCTCAGCCAGGTCCGGCAAGGTCATGGCCTCGAGCATTTCGATGCGTCGGTACAGCGGATGCTGGAAGTCCCGCACCCGGGAATCCGCCACCAGTGCCTCGCGGCCACGGCTGAGGAACTGGTCCAGCAGCGGCAGGTTCGCCCGGTCGTAGAGCACGTCGGCGACGAGGATCAGATCGAAGCGATCAGCCTCGGCGAAAAAATCCGCCGAATAACCCAACGTCACGCCGTTAAGCGCTGCATTGGCCTGGCACGCGGCAAGCGCCAGCGGATCCAGGTCGCAGGCCACCACTTCCAGCGCCCCGGCCTTGACCGCCGCAATGCCCGCCACGCCGGAGCCGGCACCGAAATCCAGCACTCGCTTGCCCTCGACCCACTGTGGCTGTTCGGCCAGATAGCGCGCCATCGCCAGGCCGCTGGCCCAGCAGAAGCTCCAATACGGCGGCTCGTGGAGGATGCACCGGGTTTCTTCCGGGCTGAAGGCTTGGTCCATGTTGTCGCCGTCGATCAACCACAGCTTCAAGTCTGTGTCCGGCAGCGCACAGGCCACCAAACGTGCATCGCCAAGTAACTCGTCCAGCGCTTGTTGCAGGTCCTGCGGTGGCCTCATGGCGCTTTGACGAATTGCAGGACGCCCAGCGCCTGGGTGGTCGGTTGGCTGATGCGTTGCTCCGGCAGGTGCAGGATCAACTGGCCCGACTGGCTGGCCCGGCCGCGCAGTTCCACGCGGGCGCCAACGGGGAAGGCTTCGGGGTTGAAGCGCAGGCGGAAGGGCAGTGCCTGGTTGGTGCCGATCAGGCTGGAACTGGCGAGCAGTTGCTGCGGGCGATCCTTGTCATCGATCACCAGCAGCGCCAGTTCCACCTCGGCCCCTGCCGGCACGCCTTGCAAGGTACCGCTCAGTTCTCGCTGATGCGCCGGCAGCGGCCCAAGCTCGGTGGCTTGGCGGGCCTTTTCCTGAGCCTGTTTAGGCGCAGGCGCCGGGGCTGGCGCGGCGGGTTTCGGGGCGTCGCTGCTGCACGCCATCAGCAGGCTGAAGAGACTGAGCAGAACAATGGATCGTAGCGGCATGGGTGGCTCCAGCAAGGTGAATTCGATGGATCTGGCGTTAAGCCCGTCTGTATACCGTAAACCCTATGGCTTGTCTTGCCAGTGGGATGCGCTACCATGGCCCTCCCTTTTTTTGTTGCCTGCCCACCATGCACTGTCCCTTCTGCGGTGCCAACGACACCAAAGTCATCGACTCGCGACTGGTCGCCGAGGGCGAACAGGTCCGCCGCCGCCGCGAATGCCTGGCCTGCGGCGAACGTTTTACGACGTTCGAGACCGCTGAACTGGTGTTGCCGCGCCTGATCAAGACCGACGGCAGTCGCCAGCCGTTCGATGAAGAAAAACTGCGCGCCGGCATGCAGCGCGCCCTGGAAAAACGCCCGGTGAGCGTCGAACGCCTGGAAGCCGCGCTGGTGCACATCAAGCACAAGCTGCGGGCGACCGGCGAGCGCGAGGTCAAATCCCTGGTGGTCGGCGAGCTGGTGATGGCCGAGCTGCAGAAGCTCGATGAAGTGGCCTACATCCGTTTCGCCTCTGTGTACCGGCGTTTCCAGGACCTCAATGAGTTCCGCGAGGAAATCGACCGCCTGGCCCGCGAGCCGGTGAAAGAATGACCAGCCCGGCGCAACAAGCCGTCCTCGACGCCCATTACATGGCCCGCGCCCTGGAATTGGCGCGACGCGGTCACTACACGACCCATCCCAACCCACGGGTGGGTTGCGTGATCGTGCGGGACGGCGAAGTCGTCGGCGAAGGCTGGCACATCCGCGCTGGCGAACCCCATGCCGAAGTCCATGCCCTGCGCGCCGCCGGTGAAAATGCCCGGGGCGCCACGGCCTACGTGACCCTCGAACCGTGCAGCCACCATGGGCGCACACCGCCCTGTGCCGATGCGTTGGTCACCGCCGGGGTGGCGCGGGTGGTGGCCGCGATGCAAGACCCGAACCCGGAAGTCGCCGGGCGCGGCCTGCAGCGGCTGGCCCAGGCCGGCATCGCCACAGAAAGCGGCGTGCTGGAAGGCGAAGCGCGCAAGCTCAATGAAGGTTTCCTCAAGCGCATGGAACATGGCCTGCCGTTCGTGCGGGTCAAGCTCGCCATGAGCCTTGATGGGCGCACCGCCATGGAGAGTGGCGAGAGCCAGTGGATCACCGGCCCCGCCGCGCGCTCGGCGGTACAACGCCTGCGGGCCCAGGCCAGCGTGGTGCTGACCGGCGCCGATACGGTGCTGGCGGACAATGCCCGGCTGACCGTGCGTGCCGACGAGCTCGGGCTGGACGCCGAGCAGACCGCCTTGGCCATGAGCCGTCCGCCGCTGCGGGTGCTGGTGGACGGCCGCTTGCGAGTGCCGCTGGATGCGCCGTTTTTCAGGGCCGGCCCGGCGCTCGTCGCTACCTGCATGGCGGTGGAAGAACAGTACGCCAACGGCCCCGAATGCATGATCGTGGCGGGTGACGACGGTCAGGTCGATCTGCGCCGCCTGTTGGCGGAGTTGGCGGCCCGAGGCGTCAACGAAGTGTTGGTGGAAGCCGGCCCGCGCCTGGCGGGAGCCTTTGCCCGTCAGGGCCTGGTGGACGAGTTCCAGATTTTCATCGCCGGCAAGTTTCTGGGCTCCTCGGCGCGACCGCTGCTGGACTGGCCGCTGGCGCAGATGAAGGACGCCGCGCCGCTGAAAATCACCGAAATCCGCGCCGTGGGCGATGACTGGCGAGTCATCGCCGTTCCCGTTTCATCGGCCAGCGTATAATTCCCGGCTTTCGCTCAAGCGGCGGCCCGTTCTCGAGGAGGACTCCATGTTTACCGGCATCATCGAATCCATCGGCAGTATCCGCGCACTCACCCCCAAGGGCGGCGATGTGCGGGTGCATGTCGAAACCGGCAAGCTCGACCTGAGCGACGTCAAGTTGGGCGACAGCATCGCCGTGAACGGCGTCTGCCTGACTGCCGTCGAGCTGCCCGGCAATGGCTTCCTGGCTGACGTCAGCCGCGAAACCCTCGACTGTACCGCGATGAACGATCTCAAGAGTGGCAGCCCGGTCAACCTGGAAAAAGCCCTGACGCCGACCACGCGCCTCGGCGGGCACCTGGTCAGCGGCCACGTCGACGGTGTCGGCGAAGTGGTCTCGCGTACCGATAACGCCCGGGCCGTGGAGTTTCGTATCCGGGCCCCGAAAGAGCTGGCCAAGTACATCGCCCATAAAGGCTCGATCACCGTCGATGGCACCAGCCTGACGGTCAACGCGGTGGACGGCGCTGAGTTCATGCTGACGATCATCCCCCATACCCTGAGCGAAACCATCATGGCCTCGTACCGGCCTGGTCGTCGGGTCAACCTGGAGGTCGACCTGCTGGCCCGCTATCTGGAGCGTCTGCTGCTGGGCGACAAGGCCGCGGAGCCAGCAGCCGGCAATATCACTGAAAGCTTTCTGGCCGCTAACGGCTACCTCAAATCCTGACCCAAGGGGGTGCCGCGTGGCGCTCAATAGCATCGAAGAACTGGTTGAAGACATCCGCCAAGGCAAGATGGTCATCCTCATGGATGACGAAGACCGCGAGAACGAAGGCGACCTGATCATGGCCGCCGAATGCTGCAAGGCCGAACACATCAACTTCATGGCCAAGCACGCCCGTGGCCTGATCTGCATGCCGATGACCCGCGAACGCTGCGAGCTGCTGAAGCTGCCGCTGATGGCGCCGCGCAATGGCTCGGGCTTCGGCACCAAGTTCACCGTGTCCATCGAGGCCGCCGAGGGCGTGACCACCGGTATCTCCGCCGCTGACCGCGCGCGCACCGTACAAGCGGCCGCGGCCGCCGACGCCAAGGCCGAAGACATCGTCAGCCCCGGCCACATCTTCCCGTTGATGGCCCAGGCCGGCGGCACCCTGGCCCGCGCCGGCCATACCGAGGCGGCGTGCGACCTGGCGCGCATGGCCGGCTTCGAGCCCGCCGGCGTCATCTGCGAAGTGATGAACGACGACGGCACCATGTCCCGTCGCGCCGAGCTGGAAGCGTTCGCCGCCGAGCACAACATCAAGATCGGCACCATCGCCGACCTGATTCACTACCGAATGATCCACGAACGTACCGTTCAGCGGATTTCCGAGCAGCCGCTGGACAGCGAACTGGGCCAGTTCAACCTGGTGACCTACCGCGACTCGGTGGAAGGCGACGTGCACATGGCGCTGACCCTGGGCACTGTTTGTGCTGAAGAGCCGACCCTGGTCCGCGTGCATAACATGGACCCTCTACGCGACCTGCTGATGGTCAAGCAACCGGGCCGCTGGAGCCTGCGCGCGGCCATGGCCGCCGTGGCCGAGGCGGGCAGCGGCGTGGTGCTGTTGCTCGGGCATCCACTCGATGGTGACGTGCTGTTGGCCCACATCCGTGAGACCACCGAGCAGCAACCGGTGAAAAAACCGACCACCTACAGCATTGTCGGCGCCGGTTCGCAGATCCTGCGCGACCTGGGCGTGCGCAAGATGCGTCTGATGAGCGCGCCGATGAAATTTAATGCGATATCCGGTTTCGATCTGGAAGTTGTAGAATACGTGCCCTCCGAATAATGGCCCGGGATTTCCCGCCCTGTATTCGTGGCTAATATCACTGAGGAGCGCGTATCGAACGTGCTCCGGCTCTTTAAGAGATCTGACGAATGACCCTGAAGACCATCGAAGGTACCTTCATCGCCCCCAAGGGCCGCTACGCGCTGGTAGTCGGCCGTTTCAACAGCTTTGTGGTTGAAAGCCTGGTCGACGGCGCGGTGGATGCGCTGGTTCGCCATGGCGTGAGCGAAGGCGACATCACCATCATCCGTGCGCCTGGCGCCTTCGAAATCCCGCTGGTTGCGCAGAAAGTCGCCCAAAAGGGCGAATTTGCGGCAATCATCGCCCTCGGTGCGGTCATTCGTGGCGGTACTCCGCACTTCGAATACGTGGCCGGCGAATGCACCAAGGGCCTGGCCCAGGTGTCCATGGAGTTCGGCGTGCCGGTCGCTTTCGGCGTGCTGACCGTTGATTCCATCGAGCAAGCCATCGAACGTTCCGGCACCAAGGCCGGTAACAAAGGTGCCGAAGCTGCCTTGTCCGCCCTGGAAATGGTCAGCCTGCTGGCGCAGTTGGAGGCCAAGTGATTAGCGACGAGAGCGATCGTTTCAACCCGCGCGATCCAAAGCCTGCGGACGCCGGCAAGCCTTCGAAAAGCGTCAAGCGCCGCGAAGCCCGTCAGCTCGCGACCCAGGCCCTGTATCAGTGGCACATGGCCAAGCAATCGCTGAACGAGATCGAAGCGCAGTTTCGCGTCGATAACGATTTCAGTGATGTCGATGGTGCGTACTTCCGCGAGATCCTGCACGGCGTCCCCGCCCACAAGACTGAAATCGACAACGCCCTGGCACCTTGCCTGGACCTGACCATCGATGAGCTGGACCCAGTCGAGCTCGCGGTGTTGCGCTTGTCCACCTGGGAACTGATGCAGCGCGTCGACGTGCCGTACCGCGTGGTGATCAACGAAGGGATCGAGCTGGCGAAAGTCTTCGGTTCCACCGACGGCCACAAGTTCGTCAACGGTGTGCTCGACAAGCTCGCCCCGCGCCTGCGTGAAGCCGAAGTGAAGGCGTTCAAGCGCTGATTGGCGTTTGTGACGACTGACTATGGGTGAATTCGAGCTGATCCGTAACTACTTCGCCGCTGCGCCATGCGCGCAGGGCGGCGAGGGCGTTGCGCTGGGGATCGGCGACGACTGCGCCTTGCTGGCCGTCCCTCCCGGGGAACAGCTGGCGGTTTCCACCGACACGCTGGTCGCCGGTGTGCATTTCCCGGATCCTTGCGATCCGTTCCTGCTCGGCCAGCGCTCGCTGGCCGTGGCGGTCAGTGACTTGGCCGCCATGGGCGCGAGCCCTTTCGCCTTTACCCTTGCCCTGACCTTACCGATGGTTGCCGCTGATTGGCTGCAAGCCTATGCCCAGGGTTTGAGTCAGATGGCCCGGGCATGCGGCGTGGCGTTGGTGGGCGGCGATACCACGCGGGGGCCCCTGAGCCTGACCCTGACCGTGTTCGGCCGCGTCCCGTCCAGCCAGGCCTTGACCCGCGGCGGCGCGCAGCCCGGCGATCTGCTGTGTGTCGGCGGTGAGCTGGGCAATGCCGCCGGCGCGTTGCCGCTGGTCCTCGGCCAGCGCAGCGCTGAGCCTGCAGTCGCCGAGCCATTGCTGGGCCATTACTGGGCGCCGCGACCGCAGATCGACCTCGGCCTGGCACTGCGGGGCAAGGCCAGCGCGGCGATGGACATTTCCGACGGCCTGCTGGCCGACTGTGGGCATATCGCGGTGGCGTCCGGCGTGGCGTTGACGGTTGAACGTGACCGGCTTCCGCTGTCCAATGCACTTCTGGCGTTGCTCGGCCCGTCAGGCGCGCAACACGCCGCCCTGAGTGGTGGGGACGACTATGTATTGCTGTTCACCCTGCCGTCGGTCCGATTGTCGGCACTTCTGGCCGAAGGCTGGCCGATCCATGTGGTCGGCAGTGTCACGCAGGGGCAGGGCGTCATGCTGGTTGACGACCTTGGGCGCGACATCACCCCGCAAACACGGGGCTATCAACATTTTGGGGAGACACCGTGACAGATCATCCCAACCAGGTACCGGCCGAATTCGTTCCGCCCTCGGTCTGGCGCAATCCCTGGCATTTCCTGGCGTTCGGCTTCGGTTCGGGTACCTTGCCCAAGGCGCCGGGCACCTGGGGCTCGCTGGTTGCGCTACCCTTTATACCGTTGTGGCAGATGTTGCCGGATTGGGGCTACTGGCTGATGCTGGGCATCACCATGCTGTTCGGCTTCTGGCTGTGCGGCAAAGTGGCGGATGACCTGCGGGTACACGACCACGAAGGCATCGTCTGGGACGAAATGGTCGGCATGTGGATCACCTTGTGGCTGGTGCCTGAAGGTTGGCAATGGCTGTTGGCCGGTTTCCTGGTGTTCCGCTTCTTCGATATCCTCAAGCCATGGCCGATCCGCTGGATCGACCGGAAGGTACACGGGGGTGTCGGCATCATGCTCGACGACGTGTTGGCCGGCGTTTTTGCCTGGCTTGCAATGCAAGGGTTGGTGTGGTGTTTCACCTGAGGGAACGAGGCATGGGCGTAAGCCGCGCACTTTTGCTGTTGCTGTGTATCGGAGCGTTGTTCGGCGTTCGGGTGGCCGAGTCGGCGCCGCTGCCCGGCAAGATTCGCGCCGCCAGTGAAGAGTGGGCCGATTACACACAGGCCGATGGGCAGGGCATGGGGTGGGAGCTTTTGCGCGCGGTATTCGAGCCCGAAGGCGTCAAGCTGGAAACCCGTAGCGTGCCCTACACGCGCTCGATCGGGTTGGTGCAGCGCGGCGAGGTCGATGTGCAGGTCGGCGCCTATCGGAATGAGTCCGCAGGAGTGCTTTACCCAAAGTGGCACTACGATGTTGACCATATCTATGCCCTCGGGCTGGCCTCCAAGCCGTCCCCAACGTTAGCCACCATCGGCAACTATCGACTGGTGTGGGTGCGCGGCTACGAGTACGACAACTACCTGCCCAACGTACGACGTTTCAACGAAATTCATCGCGCCGTGGGAATCCTGCCGATGCTGGCCCATGACCGTGCCGATTTTTATATCGATGCTTCCATGGAGATCGAGGAGGTGCTCGCCAAGGCCGACGATCCCCAGCAATTCAAAATGTCGCCGCTGATCAATCTACCGCTGTACCTGGGCTTCGCCGACAACGAAAACGGTCGCGTGCTGCGTGCGCTGTTCGACCGACGCATGGAAGTGTTAGTGAAGAGCGGTGAGCTGAAACCGATTTTCGAGCGTTGGAATCAACCCTATCCCTTCGACGAGCACGGCAAACCACCGAAGTTGTGATCAAACTTTTCGATGGTTATGCGTGATAATTCAGCCTAAGCGCCCATCGGATCGTGCTGTTACAATGCCCGCCTCTGCGAATCTCCAGTACTAGATCAGGAGCACACCGGTGCCTGTCGTTTTTGTTGCCGCTTCCAAGCTGCCAACGCCTTTTGCTCAATTCACCATGCATGGTTTTCTCGATGAAGCCACCGGTCGCGAGCACGTCGTGCTGAGCCTGGGTGATTTCGCCGACGGTGCTCCGGTACTCGGTCGCCTGCACTCCGAATGCCTGACGGGCGATGCGTTGTTCAGCCAGCGCTGTGATTGCGGCTCGCAGCTTGAAGCCGCGCTGCAAGCCATCGCCCGTGAAGGTCGCGGCGTGCTGCTGTATTTGCGCCAGGAAGGGCGCGGCATTGGCCTGTTGAACAAGATCCGTGCCTATGAATTGCAAGACGGCGGGGCCGACACCGTGGAAGCCAACGAGCGCCTCGGCTTCGCCGCCGATTTGCGCGATTACAGCATCTGCCTGCCGATGCTGGAACACCTGGGCGTCAAGGCCTTGCGGTTGATGACCAACAACCCGCGCAAGGTCAAGGCACTGACCGACATGGGCATCGCGGTGGCTGAACGCGTGCCGCTGCACACCGGCCACAACCCTCACAACAAGCTCTACCTGGCGACCAAAGCCAGCAAACTCGACCACATGATGGGCAACGAGCACCAGGGCGAGGTCGACCGGGCGTGACGCGCGGCCAGGTTCGGCGGCGGCTGGCCGTCAGTTGGTGGCAGTACCTGGCGCTGGCCTTGCTGCCATTATTTGTGATCAACACGGTATTTGGTCAGGGCGAGGCGATCCTGCCGGTGCTGGCGATGCCGCTGTTCATCGCGGGCGTGGCGTCGATGTTTGTCAGCCTGCGGTTTTTCGGCGGCTATAAAAACGCCTTGATCGCCACGCAAAAATCCCTCGATACGCCTGAAGAACCCGAGGCCTGGATCACCCTGGCAGCCCGGCGTCGCGCAGCTTTCCTGGTGGCAGGCCTGCCGGCCTGGATTGGCGCGTTGGCGGTATTCGTCGGCCTCGAAGCGGTGCCGCTGATGCTGTTGGCGTTATCCACCGCCGTGCTGTTCTACCTGTATCGCATCCCGCGTCAGCTCGGTTGATGCGTCTCTGGCTGGCGGTCCTCCTGCTGGCCGCCAGCGCCTCGACGATGGCGGCTTCGCGCGTTGTCAGCCTGGCGCCCTCGCTTTCTGAAATAGTCGTTGAGCTGGACTCCGCTGACCTGCTGGTGGGTGTGTTGGACGGTGGTGAACGTCCGCCGGCCCTCAAAGAGCTGCCTTCCGTTGGGCGTTACGGCCAACTGGATATGGAGCGCCTGCTCAGCCTCAAGCCTGATCTGCTCCTGCTTTGGCCAGGCAGCGTGGGCCCGGCCCAGCGCCAGCAGCTCAAGGCGTTGGGCATCCCGATCTACATCGCCGAGCCCCACGATCTCGATCAACTCATTACGCAAATTCAAGATATAGCCACCCAACTCGGCCGCCCGGAGCGGGGCGTGCAGCGAGCGGCGCAACTGCGCCAGCGCCTGGAGGCGCTACGCCAACGCTACCGACGGGAGAGGCCTGTGCCGGTGTTCTATCAGGTCTGGGACCGGCCGCTGTATACCGTCGGCGGTGGGCAGATCATCAGTGACGCCTTGGCGATATGCGGCGCGCGCAATGTGTTCGCCGACCTGAGCGTACCGGCGCCGCAAGTGAGTGTGGAATCGGTACTCCAGCGCCAGCCGCAGATGATCCTCGCCACGGATCAGGCACAGCTCGATGCCTGGAAAGCCTGGCCGGTGGCGCAGGGGCGACTTTTGCTGGTGGATGACAAAGGGCTGGAGCGGCCCAGTGGGCAGATGATCGAGGCGACAGCGCGGCTGTGTGGGTTGATTGCGCCCGACCGGTAGACCGCGGTGCCTTCAATAGCGAGCAAGCTCGCTCCCACAAGAATTCGTAGCGCCGCTGATTTTGGATTCACATCGAATCAAATTGTGGGAGCGAGCCTGCTCGCGATGGGGGCGGCCCAGGCACAACAGATTCTGGATCAAAATTCCGGGGTCCAGGTCACCCCAAACAACCACGCCCGACCCTCCTCCCGATACCCGTGCTGCAACCCCTCATGGCTATACAGCGCCCGGCTGTAACCTTTGTCCAACAGGTTATCCACCTTCATCTCCAACTTCACTTCCCGGCTCAGCGCCCAACTGCCGCGCAACCCGAGCAGGGCATAGCCGCTCAGGGCATTGCGGTTGTTTTCGTCGTCATAGCTGCTGCTCACCGCTTGCCAGGTGGCGCCGAAACCCAGGCGATCGAATTGTCGGTCCAGGTCCAGGCTCAACGTGCGACGAGCGCGGCGGGCCAGGGTGTGGCCGCTGTCACGGTCCCGTGGGTCGATGAAGGCCAGGCCCAGGTTGCCCTGCCAACCGAACAATTCCTGCCGCAAGGCCGCTTCGAAACCATTGATCCGCGCCGACGCAACGTTCTGCGGGCGTGAGCCGCTGCCGAAGATGATCGCGTCCTCCAGGTCCGTGCGGTACAGCGAAGCCTCCAGGCGGGCGCTGTCGCTAAGTTGGCTGCGCCATTGCACTTCGTAGCTCTTGGCCGTTTCGGGTTTCAGGTCTGGGTTGCTGAAGTCCGGGTAATACAAGTCGTTGAATGTGGGGGCGCGAAAGCTTTCGCTGTAGGTCAGCAATACGTCGTTGTCCGAGTTCACTGGCAAGGTGAAGGTGCCGCTCCAACTGTTCTGGCCACCAAATTGCTGGTTCTGGTCGCGGCGCAGGCCCAACTCTGTCGAGAAGGTTTCGGCCTGGTAGCGATGCTGGATAAACGCCGCGCGGTTCCAGCGGCTGTCTTCCTCGAACGGCGTGCTGCTGTTGACCCGGTCTTGATACCAGTCGCCGCCCACGATCAGGCTGTTGCGCTCGTCCAGTGTCACGTCGTTCTGCCAATTCACCGAATCGCGGTAGGTGTTGAAGACTTCGCGAACATCACTGAGCTTGTCGAACGTTTTCTCACGGTTCTCGCTGTGGCTCAGTTCGAGGCGGGACGTCCAGGCGTCGTTGATCCGAGCGTCCGCGTAACTGCTGAAACTGCTTACCGCAAACTCGCTGTACGGCTGCTGGGGCAAGGACTCGAAGGTGCTGGGGTCGAAGCGGCCGAACGGGTTGTCGTATTCACTTTTGCCACGGTTATCCAGCAGGTTCAGGCCGAGCTCCAGATCGTCGCTGGCGGCATGGCTCAAGCTCAGGCTGAAGGACCGGTTGCGGTTGGCGTCGGCGTCTCGGTCGCTGGCGTAGGACTCGTGGGTCCGATTGCTTCCTGCGGTTTCGTCCAGGCTGGCGCCGAGGTTGAAACGCGTCTGCTCGTCGCCTCCGGACATGCCCACGCTGCGCTCCCAGGTCTGGTGGCTGCCAATACCCAGGTGCAGGCGTGGTCGCAGCCCTTGATCGTTGCCGCGCCGTGTGAAGATCTGGATCACCCCGCCCACCGCATCGGCGCCGTAGATCACCGAGCGCGAGCCACGCAACACTTCTACCCGCTCGATCTGGTTGATATTCAGGCGTTGCAGGTTGCTGTCGCCAGAGGTGGCGTTGCCGATGCGCTGGCCGTCCACCAACACCAGGCTCTGGGCCGACTTGGTGCCGCGGATGTAAATCCCCGGCAGGCTGCCGCGCCCGCCCAATGGCGCCACTTGCACGCCCGGCACGCGGCTGAGCAAGTCGGTGACACTGGCCGGTTGCAGGCGGTCGATGTCGTCACGGGTGAATACCGTGTTGGCGGCGCTGCTGTCGTTGCGGGCCTCTACCTGGCGGTTGGCGCTGATGAGGATGTCGGGCAGCTTGAGGGCTTGGTCGCGTTCGAAGGTATTGGCCAGCAGGTCGGGGGTGGGGAGCAGGGCGAGGGCGAGGGCGAGGCGGCGTTTCATCGGTGTTCCATGATTTCGTGGTCCACACAGAAACCAATGTGGGAGCGAGCCTGCTCGCGATAGCGGTAGGTCAGTCAGCACAGCATCGACTGGTCTACCGCTATCGCGAGCAGGCTCGCTCCCACAGGGGGGCCGTGTGGTCTGAAGAGTTACAGGCCCAACAGCTGCAACCGCAGTCGCACCGCCGCTTCGATCCCCGCCTCGTCCAGCCCGCATTCGGCCAGCATTTGCGCAGGCTTGGCGTGTTCGACGTAGAGATCCGGCAGCCCAAGGTGCAGTACCGACTTGAGGATGTTTTCCCGCGCCAGGAATTCGCTGACCGCGGCGCCGGCACCACCCATGATGGCGTTTTCCTCGATGGTCACCAGCAGTTCGTGGCTGTCGGCCATCTCGCGCACCAGGTCTTCGTCGAGGGGTTTGACAAAGCGCATGTCCACCACGGTGGCATCAAGCTTTTCGGCGACTTTCAGGGCTTCGGCCAACTGCACGCCAAACACCAACAGGGCCGCTTGCTTGCCTTGACGGCGGATCACGCCCTTGCCGATCTCGATGGGCTCAAGGTCAGCCTCGATCGTCGCGTTCGGGCCGGTGCCGCGAGGGTAGCGCACTGCCGCCGGGCCATTGAACAGGTGGCCGGTGGTGAGCATCTTGCGCAGTTCGTTTTCATCGCTCGGCGTCATCACCAACATGCCGGGGATGCAGCGCAGGTAGGACAAGTCGAAGCTGCCAGCGTGGGTCGGGCCGTCTTCGCCCACCAGCCCGGCGCGGTCGATGGCGAACAGCACATCGAGGTTTTGCACAGCCACGTCGTGGACGAGTTGGTCATAGCCGCGCTGAAGGAAAGTCGAATAGATTGCCACCACCGGCTTGGCGCCTTCGCAGGCCATGCCGGCCGCAAGGGTCACGGCATGTTGTTCGGCAATCGCTACGTCGAAATAACGCTGCGGGTAGCGTTCGCTGAACGCCACCAGGTCGGAGCCTTCCTTCATCGCCGGGGTAATGCCCACTAGGCGCGGGTCGGCGGCGGCCATGTCGCACAGCCATTGGCCGAACACGCCGGAATACTTCGGCCCACCGGTCTTTTTCGGCGCGGCGGCCGGGGCATCCAGGGGTTCAAGCTTGGTGATGGCGTGGTAACCGATCGGGTCGACTTCCGCCGGGGCGAAGCCTTTGCCTTTCTTGGTGACCACGTGCAGGAACTGCGGGCCCTTGAGATCGCGCATGTTGCGCAGGGTGGCGATCAGCGTGGGCAGGTCATGGCCGTCGATGGGGCCGATGTAGTTCCAGCCCAGCTCCTCGAACAGCGTGCCGGGCACCAGCATGCCCTTGGCATATTCTTCGGTGCGTCGGGCGATTTCCCAGGCGCCCGGCAGGCGCGACAGGACCTTCTTGCTGCCTTCGCGCATGCTGGCGTAGGTGCGGCTCGAGAGGATCTTCGCCAGGTAATTGGACAATCCGCCAACGTTGCGCGAGATCGACATGTCATTGTCGTTCAGTATTACCAGCATGTTGGCGTTGACCTCCGGCGCATGGTTCAGCGCCTCGAAGGCCATGCCTGCGGTCAGTGCACCGTCGCCGATCACGGCAATCGCCTTGCGCTCGCTGTTTTGCAGGCGGGCGGCAATCGCCATGCCCAGGGCGGCGCTGATGGAGGTGCTGGAGTGACCGACGCCAAAGGTGTCGTATTCGCTCTCGGAGCGGCGCGGAAAGGCGGCGACACCGTCCTTCTGGCGCAACGTGCCCATGCGGTCGCGACGACCGGTGAGGATCTTGTGCGGATACGCCTGGTGCCCGACGTCCCACACCAACCGGTCGTCCGGTGTGTCGAAGGCGTAGTGCAACGCGATGGTCAGCTCGATGACACCCAGGCCCGCGCCAAAGTGCCCACCGGTCTGGCCGACCGTGTAGAGCAGTTCCAGGCGCAACTCATCGGCCAGGGTCTCCAGCTCGGCTTCACCCAGTCGACGCAGGCCGTCCGGCGTGTTGGCGCGGTCCAGCAGGGGCGTGGTCGGGCGTGTGCGGGGGATCTCTTGAAACGTCGTGGGCATCAGGCGAATCGTTATAGGTATAGAAAGAGGCGGCAGTTTACCTTATGCATCGCAAGCTGCCCACGCGTCGGCCGGAACTTGGCCGATACGCACTTAAATGGGTTGACCGTGGATCAGCTGCGTCGTTCGACGATATAACGCGCCAGATCGCGCAACGGTTCGGCCGCCGCGTCAAAGGGTCGCAGCGCGGCCAGGGCCTGGTCGCGCAGTTCCAGGGCGTAGGCCTTGGCTGCATCGAGGCCGAGCAAGGCCGGATAGGTCGGCTTGTCGCGCGCAATGTCGGCGCCCTGGCGCTTGCCCAGGGTCTGGGTATCGCTTTCGACGTCGAGGATATCGTCCTGAACCTGGAACGCCAGGCCGATGGCCCGGGCGTAGGTCTGCAAGGCTTGCAGTTGTTCCGGCGTGGCCCGGCCGCTGGCCAGGGCGCCGAGCCGGACGCTGGCCTCGATCAGAGCGCCGGTCTTGTGCCGGTGCATGTATTCCAGCGCGCTCTGATCCAGCTTCAGGCCCACCGAACCCAAGTCGATGGCCTGGCCGCCCACCATGCCGGCCGGGCCCGCCGCCAACGCCAGGGCGCTGACCATGTCCAGGCGAACCTGCGCCGGGCATTCGCTCAGGGTCGGGTCCAGCAGGGCGCTGAAAGCCAGGCTCTGCAAACCGTCGCCCGCAAGAATTGCGCAGGCTTCGTCGAATTTCTTGTGGGTTGTCGGCTGGCCGCGACGCAGGTCGTCGTCGTCCATGGCGGGCAGGTCGTCATGCACCAGGGAATAGGCATGGATCAGCTCGACCGCGCAGGCCGCGCCGTTGGCCTGCTCGGCCACGCCGCCAAGGGCTTCGCACGCGGCATAGGCCAGCAGCGGGCGCACACGCTTGCCGCCGTTCATCACGCTGTAGCGCATGGCTTCGTACAGGCGCGCCAGTTCCGGGCTCGGGGCGCTGAACAGGGTCTCCAGTGCAGCATTGACCCGGGCCTGGCTGCTGGCCTGATAGGCGCCGATCATTCAGGCTGTTCCGCGTCGAAAGGTTCTTCGGTCAGCTCGCCGTCGCGTTCGAGCAGCAATTGTACCTTCTGCTCGGCCTGGGCCAGCGCTGCCTGGCAGTCGCGAGTCAAGCCGATACCTTGCTCGAAAGCAGTCAGCGAGTCTTCCAGCGACAGTTCGCCGTTCTCCAGGCGTTCGACCAGCGTCTGCAGGTCGGCCAGAGATTGTTCGAAATCCAATGCAGCTTTTTTGCGGGCCATGGCGGCTATTCCGGTTGACTGTTAAACCGGCGCGACACTAGCAGACATGGGGTGCTCGGGCAAATCAGGGCGGGGTAATGCGGGCTATGATCCAGTGCTTTTGTGGCGAGGGAGCCTGCTCCCGCTCGAGCGCGCAGCGGTCGCAAACTGGATCAACCCGGCGGGTTTGGGGCTGCTGCGCAGCCCAGCGGGAGCAAGCTCCCTCGCCACGGGATTTCGTCAGAAGTGACGTCGGGTTCCGTATTCGGCTCATTTCGTGAGCCGAATAAATTCCCTATTCGGCTCACATCAGCTTTGATACGTGATTTCCCACACAGAATCGCGCGTCCCCCGATTGTGAAAAATCCGTCAAATGGCTACTCTTCGCGCCATCTACGGCCCTCTTGCGACGGGGCCTTCAGACGAAACCCGAACAATGACAAGCAGCGCCGAGGAAGGGCGCCGGGTTGCGTCGTGCATGGCAGGAGGCATAGTGCGTTTTCTTTCATTGTTGATCGTGCTGCTCGGCGCGCCGCTGGCGTGGGCCGGGCCTTCGGCTGAAATGTCGGAGCCGGTCGGCGGCTGGCGTTACCACGGCTTGCTCGATCGCACGCAAAACCCGCAAGTCGCCTACCCCACGCCACCGATCGATCGGGGCGTGCAGCGCAACCGCACGATGATCGAAGGCCGGATCAAGGACATGGGCACGGCGCGCCAGCCCCATAGTTTGTCGGTCAACGGCAACCCGCTGAATCTCTACACCGATGACGAGGGGCGTTTCGCCCGGCCGTACGCGTTTGGCGCCGGCTCCAACAGCGTCGAGGTGCGCAGCTCCGAAGGCCAGTCCCTCAAGCGCGTGCAATTCTATGAAGCCAACAACTTGCGCACTCCGGCGCAAATCCGCGTGGTGCTGGGCTGGGACGATCCGAAAGCCGAACTCGACCTGCATATTGTCACACCCGACGGCCAACATGCTTTTTTCGGCCGGCCGGCCCTGACCAACGGCGGCGGCCTCGACCCGGACGGCGTCGACGGCCCCGGCCCCGAGATGTTCACCATGACCGCACCCATGCACGGCACTTACCTGGTGTACGTGAACTATTGGGGCAACTACGGCAGCGGCGGCTACAACTTCGACGAAGCCAGCAACCAGAACGAGGTAATCACCTCGCAGATCAACCTGGTGCTCAACGAAAACACCGTCGATGAAAAACGCGAAACCTTTGTCGTGCCCCTGCGCGCCATTGGCGATCTGCTGCTGGTCAAGACGTTCAACTACTAAGTACTCCGCTCCACGGATGAATAGGCCCTTGTGAATATGAGCGACAACACTGCTTCCCCGACCACGCCGACACCTGTCGCCAAACCTGGGCGCCGTTGGCCGGCGATTCTGATCGGGCTGTGCCTGGTGGCCGGCGCTGCCGCCGGGTTGGGCTGGTTCATGACCAAGCCCAAGGCCCCGCCCATGGCGCTGGCGTTGGAAAAACTCGGCGTGAGTCGTCCCGACGGCTTGATCGAGGCGCATTCCCTGAGCCAGTTGCCCAAGGACCTGTTAACGGTGCCGTTTCTCAAGGCCACGCTCACCGAAGATTTTGTCTTCTATTACGAAGCCCACGCCGACCGTCTCGGCCTGATCGGCAGCCTGCGCCGGATCATCTACGAGCATGACCTCAAGCTGCAGGACAGCCTGATCGAGCAGCTTTTCGACCAGCCGGCGGACGTGGCCTTGTGGCGCGGGGCGGACGGTCGTCTCAAGGATTTCCTGCTGGTGATGGATCGCGGCGGGTTGGCCAAGGTCCTGGAACCGCTGGCGAAAGTCGCCCTGGATGACACCCAGTTGAGCAAGCTCGGCGACCTGAAGGTGAGCGGCGATGAGGTCGCGCTCTATCAACTGAGCTATAACGCCAGCAAATCCCTGGTTTTCGCCTCCCACGGCGACAAACTCGTCGTGCTCTCCAACCCGAGCAAGCTGTACGACCAAGGCCATGGCCCTACCGATGAAGCCGGCATGGTTTCGACCCAGGCCTTAGAAGCCCTGCTGGCGGGGGAAAAACTCTTCCCCGAAGCATTCGGCCTGGCGGCCAAGGCACCCGAGGTCAAGCAGCGCATCTCGGTCAACGCCAGTGTGCTTGCCATGGGCTACCAGCGTTTCATCCCGAACTTCGCCGGCTTGCGCTTCGACATGGACGACAAGGGCTGGCACAGCTTTTTGGCCATGGACGAACTGGAAAACCAGCCGGACTTCGATTTCAAGCCGATCTGGCAAGCCATGCCCATGGGCGCCAGCGCCTGCGTAGCGTTGCCCCTGGCCGCCGAGCAGCAGAAACCGTTGCTGGTGAAACTGGGCGCCGAGGAAAAAGCCGCCCAGGCCATGGTTGATCATGTGGCGGGCGCGGCGGGCCTGTGCTGGTACGCCGATTCTCGCCTGTACACGCCATTGCTGGTGGCGAGCCTGAACGAAGACGATGGCAAGCTCGACGCCGATTTGGGCAACCTGTTTGGTTCGATGGTGGGGGCATATGAAAACAATGTCGCTGAACACGCGTTCCCGGTGGTAGAGAAACAACAAGGTTCAACGCACCAATGGCAACGCCAGGTCAGCACCAACTTCGGCCCTTACGCGGCCAAGGAGGCGGAGCAGCCTGAAGCGATCACCGGCAAGGCGTTCATGCGCGTGAGCCTGGCGCGCCACGGTTCGACATTGCTGTTCTCCCTTGATGACAAGCTGGTCGACAAAGCCCTCGGTACCCTCGACAAGCGCTTCCCGCCCATGGCCGACGTGGTGCCCAAGGACTTGCTGATGCCGGTCTACTTCGGCCCGGATTCCATGGCGCAACTGATGCAACGCGAAACCCTCGACAGCCTGCCTCAAGACATGGAGCCGGTGTTCTACAACGCCGCGCAAACCTATCTGATCCCTAAACTGCGCACCCTCGGCGGCTACGGCAAATACGCTCTGACATTGCCTGAAGGCAGCGAGCCGGACGGTCGCTGGCAGTGGTTGCCGCTGGAATGGAAAGCGCTGTGACGGGATTGATCCGCAACCGCGCATGGGCGTTGCTGCTGGCTTTGCTGCTCGGCGGGCCGGCGCTTGCCGTCGAGGCGCCGGCGCTGGATGCACAGCAATCCCAGGTCTTTCGCGCCTGGTTCGTGCGCATCGCCCAGGAACAGCTGACCAAAGGCCCGAGCCCGCGCTGGTACCAGCAGGACTGCGCCGGACTGGTGCGTTTCGCGGCCAACGAAGCGCTAAAGGTCCACGATGAAAAATGGCTGCGCAGCAATGGCTTGTCCAATCGCTACCTGCCGCCGGAACTGCCCCTCAGCGATGCGCAACGGCGTCTCGCCCAGCAATGGCAACAGGGCGGCGGCAAGATCGGGCCCTACGTCAATGCGATCAAGCTGATCCAGTTCAACAGCCGCCTGGTGGGCCGGGATGTCACCCAGGCCCGCCCCGGCGACCTGATGTTCTTCGATCAGGGCGACGATCAACACTTGATGATCTGGATGGGCCGCTACATCGCCTATCACACCGGCACCACCACCCCAACCGACAACGGCATGCGCTCCGCAAGCCTGCAACAACTCATGAACTGGAAGGACACCCGATGGATACCCGACGCAGCCAACCCCAACTTCATCGGCGTCTATCGACTCAACTTTCTCACCCAATGACCGGTGCCCGCATGCTGCGCTTGTGTTCGAAACTGCCCCTGCTGTTTGCTCTGTTGTTGGCGCCCCTCGTGAATGCCGAAGACACCGTGGAGCCCAGTGGCTATACGCCGGTGTCCGGTGAAAGCTTTTTCCTGCTGGCCGACAGCAGCTTCGCCAGCGACGAGCAGGCGATGGTCCGCCTCGAAGCCCCGGGGCGTGATTACCGACGGTTTCGCATGGAGCCCTACGGCGGTGCTGATATCCGGGTCTATCGGATCGAAAAGCCGTTGGAGTTCCTCAAGCGCCAAAAGAATCTGCACCGGGTGGTCAGCGACGGCCAGTTCAAGGGTGAAGGCCTGTCCAACACCCTCGCGTACCTGTGGGACAACTGGTACCGCAAATCCCGTCGCGTGATGCAGCGGGCGTTCTCCTACGAATCCCGCCAGCAGGTTACCGAAGAGGTGCCGGAGCTGAAGATCGGCAACGCCCTGATCGCGCCGACGCCATACGATGCGCCGGCACAATTCGCCTTGATCCCCGGTTTGCCGGTGGTCAGCCAGTTCCGCTATCCGCTGTGGCAGGCCAAGCCGATCCAGCCGCCAGCCGGCGTCAACCTGGCCGGTTCGTCCAGCGAGTTAGTCAGCGTCGCGCCGGGTAACGTCTACGTGCCGTTGGGGCAGTTGAAACCGGGCCTGTACCTGGTGGAAGCGCTGATTGGCAAATACCGCGCGACCACCATGGTTTTCGTGTCCAATACCGTGGCCGTAAGCAAGATCGCCGGGGACGAATTGCTGGTCTGGGCCGCGCGCAAGCATGAAGGGCGCTCGGTACCCAAGGTCAATGTGCTGTGGACCGACGGCCTGGGCGTGATGAGCAGCGGTGCCACTGATGAAGACGGCCTGGTGCGTCTCAAGCACGTCAGCCCGGAGCGTTCGTTTGTCATCGGTGAAGACGAAGAGGGCGGAGTATTCGTCTCGGAAAGCTTTTACTACGACAGCGAAATCTACGACACCAAGCTCTACGCCTTCACTGACCGGCCGCTGTACCGGCCAGGAGATTGGGTGTCGCTGAAAATCGTCGGTCGCGAGTTCAAGAACGCCCGCGACTCGGTGCAACCAGCGGCCGCCGACGTCAACGTCAGCGTGCTCGATGCCACCGGCACGGCGTTGCAAACCCTGGCCCTGAAGCTCGATTCCAAGGCCGGTACACAAGGTCGTTTCCAACTGCCGGAAAATGCCGTGGCCGGTGGTTATGAATTGCGCTTCAGCTACAAGGACCAGCTCTACAGCAGCGCCTTCCGCGTGGCCGAATACATCAAGCCGCATTTCGAGATCGCGCTGAACCTGGCCAAGCAGGATTACCGCACCGGTGAGCCGGTCAAGGGCAATCTGGTGCTGCTGTACCCGGACGGCAAGCCAGTGGCGAACGCCAAGGTCAGCCTGAGCCTGCGGGCCCAGCAGTTGTCGATGGTGGATAACGAGCTGCAATACCTTGGGCAATTCCCGGTCGAGCTGACCAGCAGCGAAGTGACCACCGATGACAAGGGCAACGCCACGCTCGATTTGCCTGCCGCCGACAAACCGAGCCGCTACACGCTCACGGTGTTCGCCAGTGATGGCGCGGCGTATCGGGTCAAGACCACCAAGGAAATCCTCATCGACCGCGGCGCGGCGAATTTCCGCCTGGGCGCGCCTCGACGTTTCAGCGCAGCCGGCGAGAAAGTCGCGTTCAGCTACGCCAACGAAGGGGGCAGCGAACAAAGCAAGGCCGTGACACCGGGCAGCTACGCCTGGGTGCGTCTGGAAGACCAGACCACCGGCGAAGGCAAGCTCGCCGCCAACGACAAGGGCTTCAGCCTGACCTTCGACCGTCCCGGCACCTATAACCTCACGCTCAAGGACGACCATGGCCGGGCCATCGGCGCGACCAGCCATGCGGTGACGGGCGAAGGCATCAAGGCCGTGCCGGGTACGGTCGAAATCGTCCTCGATAAAGCCGAGTACAAGACGGGTGACGAAGCCCTGGCGCTGATCACCTTCCCGGAGCCGGTCAGCGACGCGCTGTTGTCACTGGAGCGGGACAAGGTCGAGGCCACCGCGATGCTCTCCAAGGGCGCCGACTGGCTGAAGATGGAAAAACTCAGCGATACCCAGTACCGCGCACGCATCGCCGTGAAGGATCATTTCGCGCCGAACCTGACCTTCTCCGTGCTGTACACCAAGGGCGGCCAGTACAGTTTCCAGAACGCAGGCATCAAGGTCGTTGCGCCGCAGATCGACGTAGCGATCACCACCGACAAAGCGACCTATCGCCCCGGCGACACGGTGACCGTCGACCTGGGCACCCAGTTCGCAGGCAAGGCGATCCCGGCGCACCTGACCGTCAGCGTTGTCGATGAGATGGTCTACGCGCTGCAACCGGAAGTCGCGCCAACCATCGACCAATTCTTCTATCACCCGCGCCGCAACAACGTGCGCACCAGCGCCAGCCTGTCGTTCATCAGCTACGACGTGGCACTGCCAGGCAGCCCCGGCGCGCCGGGCAAGGCCAACCGCAGCGAGCGTGGGGTCAAGGTGCTGGAGCGGCCGCGTCGCGAAGACGTCGACACCGCCGCCTGGCAACCGGAGCTGGTCACCGACGCCAACGGCAAGGCCCGCTTTACCTTCAAAATGCCGGACTCGTTGACCCGCTGGCGCATCACCGCCAAGGCAATCGCGGACGACGGCCAGGTCGGTCAGAAGAAGCAATTCATCGCGTCGGAAAAACCGCTGTACCTGAAGTGGAGCGGCCCGACCCGCTTCCGTGTGGGCGACAAGCCGCAATTGGGCCTGTTCGCTTTCAGCCAGTCCGAGAAACCTTTGAAAGCCGAGCTGCTGATCCGCTACGCCGGCGCCGAACAGCGCGTGGTGGCGGAACTGAAAAATGGCATCAACTACGTAGCGTTGCCGGCCCTGGAACTGAGCAGCGGCGACTTGAGCGTCCAGTTGCAGTTGAACGGTGAGACCCAGGACGCCCTGGCCATGCACCTCAATGCCATCGGCAACGGTTGGCAAGTCACCCAGAGCCAGCGCCTCGATGTGGCCGGCGGCGACACACCACTGAACCTGCCGGCCGACGCCAGCGATATCCGCCTGCGCCTGGACGATAGCCCGCAAGCGCTGTTCCGTTCTGCCCTGGACGAATTGCTGAGCTACCCGTACGGCGGCGTCGAGCAGACGGCCAGCCGCCTATTGCCATTGAGCATCGCGTATCCGACCCTGGCGTCGAACCCGCAGATCCGCGACCGCTTGCGGTTGATCATGCAGAACAGCCGCTTGCGCCTGGTGCAGATGGCCGGGCCGTCGGCGAGCTTCACCTGGTGGGGTCAGGACGGCGAGCCGGATGCATTCCTCACCGCTTATGCCTATTACGCCGACTGGCACGCCAGCAAGGCTTTGGACCTGAACCTGCCGGCGGAACACTGGCAGCGGGTGCTGGAGGTCTATGCCAAGCAGGCCGCTGACACGCCGCTGTTGCAGCGGGCGTTGATCCTGTCGTTCGCCAAGCAGATGCAACTGCCGGTGAATACCTTGCTCAGCGGGCTGATGGACGACCTGGCGAAAGCCAGTGAAGACAGCACCGAGAGCGTGCTGGACAGCGGTGAAGACAGCCTGGTCATGTACGCGCCGGATTCGGCCCTCGGCCTGGCCAGCGCCCGGGTGCTGACCGCATCCCTCGCCAAGCAGGCGAAGGTGCCGTTGCCCGCAGCGTTCAGCCGTCAGGCCGAGGCCGCGCAACAGCAGTTGGAGCTGAGCTCGCAGCCGTTCGTGGAAGCACTGCTGCTGTCGTTGCAGGGCTTCGATCAGGCCCGCGCCAGTGCATTGCTGGAGCGCGTGCTGCCGCAGCAATCCACCTTGGAACGCGCGTTGGCCCTGACCTGGCTGCAACGCAGCATCGAACAGGCCGCGCCGGCCGTGGCATTGACGCCGGGCGAAGGTTGGAAAGCCCAGCAAGGCGCCACGGGTGAAACCTACTGGCAATGGCAGGGCGCGCAGTTGCCGACCTTGCTGACGCTCAGCGGCGCCCAGGAGCGTCCGTTGCAAGCGGCATTGAGCTTCCAGAGTCAGCAAGCGCCCGTCGCGCCGATGGCGGTGTCCATCACCCGTCGCCTGTCGCGCCTGGTGCCGGGCGACGAGGCTTTCACGTTCAAGCTTGAAGCCGTGGGCAACAAGCCGTTGTCCAGCGACGCCCTCTACCTGGATGAAGTGATCATCAACAGCAAGGCCGCGACACCGCTGCGCTACGGCATGCTCGAAGTGCCGTTGCCACCGGGCGCCGATGTGGAGCGCACCACGTGGGGCATCCAGTTGATGGGCAAGGCCGACAGCGAGCCAACTTCCCTGGAAAAGGCGCGCTTCGAGCCGGGCCAGATGGCCTACGCGGTACCGGTCGATGCCCTCAGTGGCGAGTTGCGCCTGCGACATTTGGTGCGCTTCTCCCAGAAGGGTCAGTTCACCTTGCCGCCGGTGCGTTTCACCCAGGTCTATGCGCCACAGAACCAGGCGCGGGAGCAGAAACCGGCGCTGGGTCAGGTGACGGTCAACTGACATGCGCAGGGCTTGGGGCTGGTGGTGGTTGTGCCTGATTCCTGCGCTGACGACAGCGCAGGAGGAGCCGTTGCGCCTGGCCTTCGACGGTCAACTGTTGCGGGTGAGCCAGACCCAGGTGCTGGATCGCCAGCCGTTGACCAATTCCTTGCATGCACCGTTGGGCAGTTTGTGGAAACTCTTCGTCTACGCCTGGCTGGTGGACACCGATGCTCGCGAGCCGGTTTACGAATGCCGCGGCGAATCGAAGGAAGAGGTCTATTGCTGCAACGCTGGGCAGAGCATCGGCCGCGATCAGGCGCTGGTGAAGTCCTGTGGTTTGTATTTCGAACCCCAGCGACTCGGGATTTCCGCGCCGGGATGGCGTGATTACTGGCAGGCGCGCCAGGCGCCGAAATGGTTGTTGGACCTGCCGACCTTGCAGCCGCAAACCCAGGTGCCGGTGGCCGAACTGCTCAAGGCGCTGGCGATGCTACCGGCTCAGGAGCAGGCCCGTCGGGTATTGCTCGACGTGGTGCTCGGCGCGGCGGATGGTCGGTTGGTCGGCCAGTTGGGCGCTCGCCTGCGGGTCAAGACCTGGAGTTGGTTGGGCGACCAGGGGCCCTCGTCGCGCCAAGGCGGTTTCGCCGGTTGGCTGGCTGATGGCACCCCGGTGTGGGCCGGTGGCCGCGGCACCAGTCAGCAGGTCCTGAAGAAATTCGGCGATGGCTTGGCCACGGCGCTGCCGTCCCGCTGGCCTGTGGACACCGGACGCTGCGTGGAAGTCGACCTGTTTGCCCGTTACCCGTTGCAACGGGTGATGGCTGGCGAGCGACCCGCCACGCCGGGCCAGTTGCGCGGCGACTACCGCGTCGAGTTCACCAACGGTAACCAGCTGGACATCCACAGCGACGGCGAACTGTTCCTGCTGCCGGGCAAACTGGTGGCGCGACTGGACCGGGAGGAATACGTCGCCCGGGTCCTGCAACGCGAAGCCAAGGCCGAACCCGCCGAAGCGGCCAAAGCCCTGGCCGTGGCGATTCGCACCTACCTGCTGCAAAACGCCCAGCGCAACGGCGATTGCCTGAGCATCGACGACAGCAGCCATCGCCAGCGCGTCGCGCCACGTCCGGCGGCGCCTGAAACCCGGGCCATTGCCGCTTGGACCAGCGACCTGGTCCTGGCTGGCACCGACGTCACTTATCACTCCGATCAACCCGGCCCGGACAAACTATCCTGGGTCCAAGCCGTCGAACAAGCCCACGACGGCCAGCGTTACGACGCGATCCTGCTGCATGCCTATCCGCGCGCGAGCCTCAGCCGTTGGGACAATCCGGTGGCATCCTGCCAAGCATTGCCCGCCGCCCAGGAATGGTTGCTGAAGCAGCGACGTGGCTGGCGTCAACGCTTGGAAAGCGAAGTGGGCTACAACGAAATCAGTTCCTTCGCGGTGTGCCGCGTCGCCTTCGGCCGGCCGTATGTGGACCGCGAGCGCCAGCGCATCTACGTGCGCGGCGTGCTGTCGCTGCAAGACCGCCTCGACCTGACCCATGAATATCTGCACCTGGCCTTTGAAGCTCACCCCAACGGCCAGGACGAAACCTATATCGAAGGGCTCGCCCGTCACCTCTTGCTGGAATAGACCATGACACTCCGTTATTCACAGGTCTTGCTGTTGCTTTGCGGCCTCGCTGCGTTGCCATCGGCCATGGCCGCCGACCCGATAAAGCTAGAAACCCCAGTCGGCGGCTGGCGCAGCGGCGCGCCGGGCGGCGAGGGCGAAAGCTTCAGCCAGACCGTCAACTACCCGGCCTCGTCCGTCAACACGCCCCAGGGCCAGGCGAACACGGCGCGCATCAGCGGTCAGATCAAAGGCACGCCGAAGAGCAATGAGCCAGGCCAACTCATCGTCAACGGTGTGAGCCTGCCGTTGAAGGTTGATGAGGAAGGCCGCTTCGATCGGCCGTTCTCGTTCCCCAACGGCAGCAACAGCGTGGAAGTGCGCAGCGCCGATGGCCAGCAGCGCCACCGCACGCAATTCCTCAATACCAGCGGCGGCGCGACCCCGGCCAAGCTGCGGGTATTGCTGACCTGGGACAGCGATGGTACCGACCTGGACCTGCACCTGGTTACGCCCGACGGCGCCCACATCTGGTACGGCGACCGCGCCGTCGCCAACGGCGCCGCCCTCGACGTCGACGTCACCACCGGCTACGGCCCGGAAATCTTCGCCATGCCCGCGCCGATCAAGGGCCAATACCTGGTGTATGTGAACTACTACGGCGGCGGTTATCGCAGTGACGAGGATGAAGAAGGCGATGGCGAACAAGTCGAACAGGCGCAACAGGCCCTGACCACGGCGAAAGTCACCGTCATCACCGAAGAAGGCACGCCGAGCGAGAAGATGGAAACCTTCGTGGTGCCCATGCGGGCGGTGGGGGAGCTGACGTTGGTGAAGAGCTTCAGCTACCCATAAACCTGTGGGCTGTGATCCCTGTGGTGAGGGAGCGCTCAAACACCAAAATACCTGTGGGAGCGAGCCTGCTCGCGAAGACGAGGGCACATTCAACATCAATGCAAGCTGACCCAGCGCTTTCGCGAGCAGGCTCGCTCCCACCCAATCTGTGGTTTGGCCAGGCATGGGCACCGCCTGTCGCCTTTGCGGAATTGAGCCTGTCGCCTTCCTGTCGATTTCTTAGAGTCCGGAAATAACCAGAAATCGACGCGCCATTCGTGCAGGAGGCCTCCATGCATATCCACCACCTCAACTGCGGTTGCATGTGCCCGGTGGGCGGAAAGCTGTTCGACGGTTACAGCCGGGGGCTGACGGCGTGCCTGGTGTGTCATTGCCTGTTGATTGAAACCGACACCAACGGTCTGATACTGGTGGACACCGGTTTTGGCCAGCGCGATGTGCAGACGCCCGAGCGTCTGAGTCGATTTTTCCGCGCGTTCAACAACATCAAGTTCGAGCATCGCCTCACTGCATTGGAGCAAGTGCGGCGCCTGGGCTTCGATGCCAACGACGTGCGGCACATTCTTGTTACCCATCTGGATTTCGACCACGCCGGCGGGCTGCAGGATTTTCCCCAGGCCCGGGTCCACGTCATGCGCGACGAAATGGCGGCGGCCCGCACCGCCGACACTTGGATCAGTCGACGCCGGTTCCAGGCGCGTCAGTGGCAGGGTGTCGATAACTGGGAGTTTTATGCTCCGGATGGCGACACCTGGTTCGGATTCGACTCGGTGCGCGCATTAATCGGCGCGGAAGAAGAGGACATTTTCCTGGTGCCGCTCCAAGGCCACACGGCCGGTCACGCGGGCATTGCCGTGCGCACGTCCGACGGCTGGTTGCTGCACGCCGGCGATGCCTATTTTTTTCACGATGAAGTCCATCAAGCCGAGCGTCGCTGTCCGCCGGGGCTGAAGTTTTATCAATACATGATGGACACCTATCGTTCGGCGCGGATGCGCAATCAGCAACGGCTGCGGGAGCTGGCACGGGTCCAGGATGGGCACGTGGAAATTTTCTGCAGTCACGATGCCAAGGAATGGGAGCGGGCCGTCCAGCAGCACCCAGTCCGTGTCGATTCCAATGCAATGCCGTCGGCCACCGGCAAACAATCTTCCTGACCCGATCCAAGTCAAAACGGCTCTTCCCTTTGCCCACGTCTCGTGGGCTTTTTTTTGTTCACGATGCCGTTCGTCACCGTTTCCAGATGTTTCTTTCAACTTAGCCGAAGGGGCCAATTCTAAAAACCGTGTACCCCAACAACACCGTTAAAAGGAGAAGGCCATGCCTGCTTCTCATGATCTTTATCAGGATTTGAATTGCAGCAAAGAGGCGGTTCAACAACGTCGTCAGCAGGATCCGGAACTTGACCGCCTGCTCGATGAATACACGGATTTGGATAACCAAGTGTTAGCGGCCGAATCGATTTCGGCGGGCAATGTCGAGGGTGACGATATCCGTAAGCTCAAGGAACAGCGCCTGTCGATCAAAGACAAGATCGCGCAGCAACTGGCAAACACTCAATAAGCGAAGCGTAAGACATGCGAACTCGACTGCCTTGTTACTTATCAAGGTTGTTGCTGGTCGGCGGGATGCTGTTGCTCGGCGGTTGCGACATGGTGTTGTTCAATCCCAAGGGACAGGTCGGCGTTGACCAACGCAACTTGATCATTCTCTCGACGCTGTTGATGTTGCTGGTGGTGGTGCCGGTCATCGTCATGGCGTTCGTCTTTTCGGTGAAGTACCGCGCTTCCAACACAAAGGCGAAATACACGCCGGAGTGGGCGCATTCGCGAAAGATCGAAACGGTGGTCTGGGGTGTCCCGCTGGTGATCATCATCATTCTGGGCGTGGTCACCTGGAAGTCCACCCATGCGCTGGACCCTTACCGGCCCCTGGATTCGGACGTGAAGCCACTGGTGGTGCAGGTCATCGCGGCGGATTGGAAGTGGGTCTTCATCTATCCGGAACTGGGGATCGCTACGGTCAACGAGTTGGCGATGCCGCTGGACACACCGGTGAACTTTCGCGTGACGTCCGACGGTGCCATGACCTCGTTTTTCATACCGGCACTGGGCGGGCAGATCTACGCCATGGCCGGCATGCAGACCCAACTGCACCTGATTGCCAACGAGGCCGGGGAATACCGGGGCATCGCCGCCAACTACAACGGCCCGGGTTTTTCCGACATGCACTTCCGAACCCTGGCCACCGATGCGGCGGGCTTCGACAAGTGGGTCGCCGACGTCCGCGCAGGGCAAGGGCGGTTGGACAAGGACAGTTACGCCCGACTCGCCCGACCCACGGTCAAGCACCCGGTGGAGCACTACGCCTCGGTCCAGCCGGACTTGTTCCAGAGCATCATCGATAAGTACGAAGGCATGAACCGATCCCGTGAGGTCGAGCATCGCATGGAGCACATGCAAGGCAGCATCGAACCACCCGTCGGAGCCACGCAAGGACAGTAACAAGATCCTGGAGTAGAACAGCATGTTTGGAAAACTCAACCTTGAGGCGATCCCGACGGATGAGCCCATCATCATGTGGACCCTCGCGGTGGTGGGGCTGGTCGCCTTGGCGGGCATCGGCGCCATCACCTACCGCCGCAAATGGACGTACCTGTGGAAAGAGTGGTTCACCTCGGTCGATCACAAGCGCATCGGCGTGATGTACATCGTCGTGGGCCTGGTGATGCTGCTGCGCGGGTTTTCCGACGCGATCATGATGCGCACGCAGCAGGCGATGGCGTCCGACGGTTCGCCCGGTTACCTGCCACCGGAACACTACGACCAGATCTTCACCGCCCATGGCGTGATCATGATTTTCTTCATGGCGATGCCGTTGGTGGTGGGGTTGATGAACATCGTCGTGCCCTTGCAGATCGGTGCCCGGGACGTGGCGTTCCCGTTCCTCAACGCGTTGAGTTTCTGGTTATTCGTGGCCGGCGCGATGCTGGTGAACATTTCCCTGGCGGTCGGTGAGTTCGCCCGCACCGGTTGGGTCGCTTATCCGCCGTTGTCGGGGCTTTCCTACAGCCCCGGGGTTGGGGTGGACTATTACATCTGGTCATTACAGATATCCGGGGTCGGAACGTTGCTCACCGGGGTGAATTTCTTCGTCACGATCCTGAAAATGCGTACACCGGGTATGACGCTTTTCCGCATGCCGGTGTTCACCTGGACGGTGCTCTGCACAGCGGTGTTGATTCTTGCATCGTTCCCGATTCTTACCGCGACGCTGTTCATGCTCAGCCTCGACCGCTACCTGGACATGCACTTTTTCACCAACGAGCTGGGCGGCAACCCGATGATGTACGTCAACCTCATCTGGGCCTGGGGCCACCCGGAGGTGTACATCCTGATCCTGCCGGCGTTCGGCATCTTTTCCGAGGTGGCGTCCACCTTCAGCCGCAAGCGCCTGTTCGGCTATCACTCGCTGGTGTGGGCGACAATCGTCATCACCATCCTGTCGTTCATCGTCTGGGTGCACCACTTCTTCACGATGGGCTCGGGGGCGAACGTCAACGCCTTCTTCGGCATCATGACCATGATCATCGCCGTGCCTACGGGAGTGAAGATTTTCACCTGGCTGTTCACCATGTACCGCGGGCGAGTTCGCTTTGAAACGCCGATGCTGTGGACGGTGGGCTTCATCGTCACGTTCAGCATCGGTGGCATGACCGGCGTGCTGCTGGCGGTGCCCGGGGCTGATTTCCTGCTGCACAACAGCCTGTTCCTGATCGCCCACTTCCATAACGTGATCATCGGTGGCGCCGTGTTTGGCTACCTGTGCGGCCTGACCTATTGGTTTCCCAAGGCATTCGGCTTCAAGCTCCATGACGGCCTTGGACGGGCGGCGTTCTGGTGCTGGATTGTCGGCTTCTACTTCGCCTTCATGCCGTCCTACTTCCTGGGCTTCATGGGCATGACGCGGCGTTTGAACCACTTTGATGTTCCGCAGTGGCGGCCCTGGCTGGAGCTGGAGTTGATCGGTGTCGGCATCATCCTGTGCGGCGTGGTCTGCCAGATCTTGCAGTTCTACTTCAGCATCCGCCACCGCCACCAGAACCGCGACCTGACGGGCGACCCATGGGACGGTCGCACGCTGGAGTGGTCCACGGCGTCACCGCCGCCGTTCTATAACTTCGCCCAGCAACCGGTGGTGGAGGGCATCGACGCCTATTGGGGCATTAAGGAGCGTGGGCAGAAAACTGCCATCGAAGCCGACTTCCAAGCCATCCACATGCCGCGAAACACCGCCATGGGGCTGGTCATCAGCCTGTTCAGCCTGATCATGTGCTTTGCCCTGGTGTGGCATATCTGGTGGCTGGCCATTGTCGGGTTGGTCGCGACCATCGGCGGCGTGATCTGGCGCAGCGCCGATGACGACATCGATTACTACGTGCCCGCCGAGGAGGTGGCGCGCATCGAAAATCAACGCATCAAGATGTTGGCGGAGGCTTGATCATGTCCAATCTCGTTCAACCCAACGCCACCGCGCCGGAATCCGAACACGGGCACTCGGACGCCAGCTCCATGACCCTGTTCGGGTTCTGGATCTACCTGATGACCGACTGCATCTTGTTCGCAACGCTGTTTGCGACCTATGCGGTACTGGGGCAAAGCGTCGCCGGTGGCCCTGGCGCCGCCGACATTTTCGAATTGCCCTACGTCCTTACGGAAACTTTCATCCTGCTGTTCAGCAGCATCACCTACGGTTTCGCCATGCTCGCGCTGAGCGCTGGCCAGAAGCAAAAAGTGCTGGCCTGGCTCGGCGTGACGTTCCTCCTCGGCCTTGCGTTTATCGGCATGGAAATCCATGAGTTCCAGAAACTCATCGCCGAAGGCTATGGCCCCAACCGCAGCGCCTTCCTCACGGGCTTCTTCACCCTGGTGGGCACTCACGGCCTGCACGTCGCCACCGGCCTGTTGTGGATGGCTGTCGTTATGTTCCAGGTTCAACGCAAAGGCCTGACCACCGTCAACGCGACCCGCATGGGCTGCCTGAGCCTGTTCTGGCACTTCCTCGACGTGGTGTGGATTTGTGTGTTTACCGTGGTCTATCTGTTTGGAGTGATGTAATGAGCAGTCATCAGAGCAGCGTCGATGCCAGCCATGGCAGCGCAAAATCCTACCTCACCGGGTTCGTGCTGTCGGTCATCCTCACCGTCATCCCCTTCGCCCTGGTGATGTATCCCACATTGCCCAAGCCCGTGACGGCCGGGATCGTGGCGATATTCGCGGTGATCCAGATCGTCGTCCACCTGGTGTATTTCCTGCACCTGAACTTCTCACCGCAGCAACGCTGGAACCTGACGGCGCTGGCGTTCTCAGCGGTGGTGATTGCGCTGCTGGTGGGGCTGTCGCTGTGGATCATGTACAGCGTGCATCACAATATGTTGGCGCATTGAATGTGCACCACACCGCTTTTGTGGCGAGGGAGCTTGCTCCCGCTGGGGCGCGGAGCGGCCCTAAGATCTGGGGGCTGCTGCGCAGCCCAGCGGGAGCAAGCTCCCTCGCCACAGGTAAGCGGTGCCTCAGGTCAGGGTTATCTCAAGTCCACCAATACCGAACCAGATGAAAGAAGATCGGCGCGGCGAAGCACACCGAGTCCAAGCGGTCGAGCATGCCGCCGTGGCCTTCGATCATGTGGCCCCAATCCTTCACGCCCCGGTCGCGCTTGATGGCCGACATGACGATGCCGCCGGCAAACCCAAGCAGGTTGATCAGCAAAGCGATAAGGAATGACTGCCAGGGGTTGAACGGCGTGATCCACCACAGCGCGCCGCCGATCAGCGAGGCCAGGAAAATGCCGCCGACAAAACCTTCAACGGTCTTCGACGGCGACAGGTTCGGCGCGATCTTGTGCTTGCCGAACAACTTGCCGCAGACGTACTGCAACACATCCGAAAGCTGCACCACGATCACCAGGTAGGCGATCAGCAACAGGTTGCGCCCTTCAAAACCTGCAATGTCCAAGGTCAGCAGGGCGGGCACGAAGGAAATGCAGAACACCGCGATCATCAACCCCCACTGCACTTTCGACGCGCGTTCGAGAAAGTGCGTGCTGTCGCCGCCCAGCGACGCGAGGATCGGCAACAGCAGGAACACGTACACCGGAATGAAGATCGAGAACAGCCCGTACCAGTCGTAGTAGATCAGCAGGTATTGCAGCGGCAGTGCCAGGTAAAACGCCGCCACGAGGGCAGGATAGTCACTGCGCCGGGTCGGCGTCAGGGTCAGGAATTCGCGCAACGCGTAGAACGACACGGCGTAGAACAGCAGGATTACCGCCGCGTTGCCGAGCCAGAACGCGATGCCGATCACCAGCACCATGATCCACCAGGCGTTGATCCGCGCGTTGAGGTTCTCGATGACCGAGTTCGGCGCGCCTTTGGTCCGCAGCTTGAGAATGAAACCGATCAACGAAGCCAGCAGCAGAATCGCGCCGATCCCGCCAAACAACATCAAGGTATATCGATCCATGTCAGACGTGCTCCGGGGCCAGTGCCAGCAGCGCGGCACGGCTGCGTTCTAGAAATTGCTCTTTGCTTTCGCCTTCCTCGATGCACAGCGGCGCGCCGAAGCTGGTGGTGCACAGCAGCGGCAAGGGCAGCACGCGGCCCTTGGGCATGACGCGGTTGAGGTTCGCGATCCACACCGGGATTACCTCCACCTCCGGGTGGCTTTTCATTAAGTGGTAGATCCCGCTCTTGAACGGCAGCAGGCCTTCGTCCGGGTTGCGCGTGCCCTCGGGGAAGATGATCAACGAGTCGCCGTTTTCCAGCGCGTCGAGCATCGGCTGCAATGGATTGTAGGCAGGGTCCTTGCGCTCGCGATCCACCAGCACACCATTGAACACCCGGTTGATGATGTAGCGGCGCATCGGGCTGGTTTGCCAGTAATCGGCCCCGGCAACCGGGCGGGTGAGCTTGCGTAGCGCCGGTGGCAGCGAGGCCCAGAGCAACACGAAATCACCGTGGCTGCTGTGGTTGGCGAAATAGATCCGCTGTACCGGCGTCGGCGCGCAGCCGAGCCACAGGCTGCGAGCGCCGGTGACCATCCGCGCGGCGGAGGTGATGAGATTGGCGACCACGGGTTCGAACATGAGGATTCCTTGTCCTGAGAAACATGAGTAATCACTGTGGCGAGGGGATTTATCCCCGTTGGGCTGCGAAGCGGCCCTAAAACAGCTAGCTCAATCTTGCTGGCACACCGAGTTGCCTGGTTCGGGGGCTGCTTCGCAGCCCAGCGGGGATAAATCCCCTCGCCACAAAGGCGTTCATCTCCAATTAATTGCTTAAACACCCAGACCCGAATAAACCAGCCAGGGACTGGCCAGGACGAAGCTCACGGTCAACAAAGCTTGCGTAAACACCAGCCAGGCTTGGCGGCGAAGCAGGCGCATCGAGCCGTGGCTGCGCTCGGGCCACGACCGCCCGCCACGCTCGGCCGGTTGCAGGCCGAGATTGGCGAGGGCCTCGTCCAATGCTTGGGTGCGTTCGGTCAGTGGCTTGCCGGCATCCGCGACGATTTGAAACAGATCGGCATCAAAGGCCACGCGAAACGCCAGATATTTTTCCTGCATGCCGAGGACGAACACGCCGAAGCTCAGCAACAGCAGCCACGGATCGACGCTGCCCACCAGCCATTGGCCCAGGCCGATCAGCGCCGCCAACAGGGTCAGGCCAGTGGAAAGCTGATCCAGCGAATGACCCCGGCGCAACAAGCTCGCCACGGTGTGCAGTTCGATGTCACTGCTCATGACCATTCCCCGAACCCTGCGGATATTTGCCCCAACGCCTGGCGATGGGCCGGGTGCAGGACGACACGCGGGCGCACACGCTGGATCTGCGCAATGGCTGCGTCGACGCTGGCAGCACGGCCAGTGCTTAGCAACCACGCCGCCACGGCGGTGGCGCTGCGCGAATAACCCAAGGCGCAGCAGACCAGCACCGGCCCGTGCTGGCGCAGGTGCTCGATTTTCTGCGCGGCCTCCAGGCATTGCTCGGTGGTCGGTGCGGTCAGGTCGAGCACAGGCAAGGTGCGATAAGCGATTGCCGTGCTGTCCATGGACAACTCGGCGCACAGGTCGAGCACCCCGTTGAACGAGCTGTCCTTCAGCGCTGTCGACGTAGGAATCCGCCCGAGCCAGACGTCATCCATGATCTGGTCAGGTTGCGGGTGCTTGCGCGTCCACAGGTGGGAATTGATCCACGCCGCCATCAGATAAGGCGCCAGCAACCAGCGCACCGCCGGGCTCAGCCGGCCGTCTTCACGTTTCTGGAACCCGCTCGCGCCGAACACCAGATAATTCAGTGCCACCATGAGCAGCGCCACCGCCGGCCATATCAGCCAGAGCCACGCGCCACCGAAGGCAAACGCCGGGATGAACATCGCCGCCGCGCCCAAGCCATAACGCATGGCCAAGCGTCGACGGGCTGGATCGGTCGCCAGGCGCGCACTCAACAGCGGACTTGGCCGGTCCAGCGGCCACAACCAGACACACAACCACCCGGCCAGCGCGCCGGTCGGCACGTCGACGAAATGGTGTTGGTAAGTGGTCAGCACCGACACGCCGATCAACGCGAACCAACCGTGCATCAGCCAACGCCAGACGCCTTGCAGGTGGCGCTCATAACAGACCCAGAGCACCACCAGCAGCGCGATGTGCAGCGACGGCGCCTGGTTGAACGGCTTATCGAAGCCGGCCAGTACGTCGAACATCCAGCCGAACACCCCGTCCATTTCCGGCCGAGGGAAGGTAAAAGTCAGCGGCCAGAGCAGGAAGCAGCTGACGGCAATTCCTTGGGCCGTGAGCAGGCGCAAGGCGTGGCGCTTGAGTTCGTCGCGGCTGTTGGGCAACAGCAGTGATAGGCCGTATAACAGGTCAATCGACCAGTACGGCACGATCGTCCAGGCCATGAACGGCATGTGGCTTTCCCAGCCGAACACCAGGCTGCCGACGTCGTCACGCTGGGCCGTGACCCAGGTGGCGAAGCCGTACGTGGTGAAGAACAGCGGCGCCAGCAACAGCAGCCACAGCACCGCCGGTTTCAGCAGCGCGGGTTCGCGGCCCGGAGCGATGACGGCGCTCATTACTGGACCCGCTGCGCCAGCGACACGCTGAAAATGCCCCACTCATCGACACGCAGGGTGATCTTGCGAAAGCCCGCCGCCTCGACCAACTGATCCATTTCCGCCTGGGTGCGCCGACGCATCACCCAGGCCTGGCCGGCGCGGTGGCTGGTCAGGGCGCGGGCGATCAGTTCCAGTTGCGGGTGCCACGGCTGACCGGTGTAGACCAGGAAACCGCCGGGCTCCACCGCTTCGGCCAGGCCCGCGAGGGAGCCGCCGACCATCTGGTTATCGGCGAACAATTCGTACAGGCCGGACACCACGGCGAGGGTCGGCTTGGGCTCCAGCGCCGCCAGGTCCTGGCGGTCGAAGGCATCGCCCTTGACGAATCGGGCGATGTCGCCCAAGCCCTTCTCGACGATCAGCGCACTGCCGTCGCGCACGTTGATGTCGCTGTAGTCGCGCAGCAGGATCGACTCCGGCAACGGGCTGACGCCTTGCAGCGCTTCCAGAATGTAGCGGCCATGACCGGCGGCGATGTCGACGATGCGCACCTCGCGGTCCTGGGCGCGCAACTCGGCCATCGCCAGGCGCAGCAACTCCTCGACGTGCACCTTGCGCTGGCGAATACCGCGCCAGCCGATGGAGTTCAGGTAGTTCTGGTCGATCATCTTGCCCAGCGCCGACGTGCCGGTGGGGCGGTTGCGGTAGACGTAGTCCAGGGTGCTGCCGGAGTCGAAGCCGGTGTCGAAGCCCAGTTTCACGCCGGCAGACAGCTTGCTGCCAAAGCGCATGCTGGCGCGGGTCATGCGCCAGTAAAGATCACGCAGCGAGTTGTGCGGCAGCGGCGTCGCCAGGGTTTCGGCTTCGGCGCAGGTCACGCCGAGGCGATCGGCGTCCAGCAGGGAAGGGCGCTCCAGCGGGCGGGCAAAATTCTGCAGGATGAAACGACGGGCGCTGGCGATGGCTGGCGCACGGTTCTTTTCGCCCAGAGTGTCGTGGAAGAAGCCCGGCAGGATGTGCTTCTCCTTGTGCAGGCTGCCCAGGCGCTCGAAGAACTGCTCCTGGGGTTTGCGATGCACCACGAAGTCGGAACCGGAGATCAACAGCTGCGTCGGTACCTGGATCGCCTGGGCATCGGCTACAACCCGGTCGGCCGCTTCGTACAGGCCCAGCAGGACGTTCACCGAAATGGCCTTGGTGATCAACGGATCGCTGTCGTAGGACGCCACCCGCTCCGGGTCATGGCTGAGGAACTTGGCCTTGACGTAGCTGTTGACGAAGAAGTTGCCACGGAACTTGCGCATCAGCGCCAGGCCCGGACGGGCGAACGGTACGTAGAGCTTGACCTTGAAGGCTGGCGACGCCAGCACCAGCGAGCGAATGCGCGGCGCGTAGTCGTGGACCCAGGTAGACGCGATCACCGCGCCGACGCTTTGCGCGACCACGGCGATGTTCTGTTCGTCGATCTGGTGCGTGGCGCCGATGTGATCGCAAAAAGTCTGCACGTCACGGGCGCTGGTAGCAAAGCTAGGGCTGTCGCCGCGCTCGCCCGGCGACTGGCCGTGGCCACGTGCGTCCCAGGCGAAAAATTCGAACCCGGGCAGATCCAGCTCATCCACAAGGTGCGCGATGCGCCCCGAGTGTTCATGACCGCGGTGAAACAACAACACAGCCTGACGGGGTTCACCCGCCGTGGCCTCGACAGCCGGCCAGTGCCGGTAGAACAACTCCACGCCGTCGTGGGTGGTGAACGTCAGTTCCTGGGCTTCACGCATTGCAATTTCCTTATGCTGAGGGAGCGTTTTCCGACACCTGGCTCAGGCCATGGCGGACCCGATTGACCAAGGTATAAACCAGCAGGGCGGCAACCACCGCCATCACACCATCAACCCACAGCGCCCCGAGCCAACCCAGGGCAATACCGGTCGCCAGCACGCCAAACACAAACGCGCGGTCACTCTTGCCCATCGGCCCGTCATAGCGCCGCGAAGCCCCGACCATCGCGCCCAGCACGCCAGCGTATTCGCTGAACAACGCCAACAGCGTGACCAACAACACGAGCAACAGGCTGGTATCGGGAAACAGGGCAAAAGGCAGGATCAAGGCCGCGTCGGCGATGATATCGCATAGCTCATTTAGGTAGGCGCCCAGATTCGATTGCTGGCCGAACTCCCGCGCAAGCATGCCATCCACCGCATTCAACGCCATGCGCAGGAACATCCACACCGGCACCAGGACGAAAACCCACGGATGGCTGGCGAACCATGCAATCACCGCCCCCACCAGCACGGAAACGAAGCCGGCGAGCAAGGTCACCTGGTTGGCGGTGATGCCTTTGTCGTAAAGGCGTTGTACGGTGGGACGAAGCAGGTTTTGGAAGGCAGGCTTGAGTTGATAAATGGAAGGCATGTGAAATGAGATCTCGGCCGGATTCGGGGCTGGGCTTGTTCAGCTGCGAGATTACGATAGGTTGAGGCCTTGCAGGTGGGTATTTGCTGGGAATGAGCGCGGGTAGGCATCTGCGCCGTATACGCGGTGGAAAAAGACTACAGAAGGATGGTTAAGATGCTGCAAGTGGATTGGCTCCTCAACCACATGGATAAATGCAACCTGATGGCCGAATGGCTGTATCGAGAATTTACCTATGAATTCGCCCACCAATCATTGGCCCACTGGCAGGAGGAATTCTCGGCAGGCCAGCGCGATGGCCGCTGGAAATGCCTGATCGCCATGGAACATGACCAACTGCTGGGCGGTGCCTCGCTGGCACATGACGACCTGCCCGATCACCCCGAGCTCGGCCCGTGGTTGGCCTGCGTATTCGTCCACCCGGATGCCCGACGCCGAGGCCTCGCCGCGCGGTTGATCGAAGGCATCTGCAACCATGGCAAAGAAGCAGGTTTTGCGACGTTGTTCCTGCACACCCACAGTGAACGGGACTACTACGCCAAGCTTGGTTGGGAAGTGCTGGAGCGCTTCGAGGCTTGGGGCAAGGAGCAGTGGCTGATGGTGCGGTGTTTGTAATGTCGATTGAACGCTAGCCTCCAGCCCGCAGCGGGCCACCTACCGGGACGTACTCGACCGGCGCTTCCTCGGGCAGGGGTTTTATTGGGTCTTCTGCGTAGCCGTAGCCTTCTTCCTTCAGATTGATCGAGTGCACGCTGTGCTCACGGGCGGTGCTGTCGGTGAGCTTGGTGAATAGGCGGTGATCGGCGGGCAAGGTGAAGCGGTCGCCGGGGTGGAGTTGGGCGAAGGTGAGGGTTGGGTTGTTCATGGCGGCGGGGCTCCGTCTTGGGTTGGTCTCTTTAAAATTGAGCGGGGCCGCTGGGATTGGGTTCCGTTTTTCTGTTCTTTGGTTCAATGGCCGGTTCGAAGCGCGGCTCTGGCCTTTAGGTGGTCCCTTGTGGGAGCGAGCCTGCTCGCGAAGGCGGTGTGTCAGCTGAAAGTGACCCAACTGACCTGACGCCATCTCCACAATCCGCATGTTAGACAGCTTGCCGACACCGCCTTGCGCCTTTGCCTACAACTACGCCAGATCCGCCGGCTTGTGCGCCTGGGGCCACGCCGGTAGCTTGAATTTTGTCACTGCTCATCAATGACCGGGTTTAGCAGCTCGTGGTGAAACAGGTTGTGCAAGGCGTCATCCAGTCAGGGGTTCTTCACCCTGCACTTGATGGTGGCTGTGCGCAGGGCGTCCCCGGACGCGCCGGTTTCTTGTTTCCCCGGTCTGCTAGTCTGCGTACGGCTGCCATCATTAATCATTGCCAAGCTGGGAGGTTTCAGTGTGAGTCATAACTTGCAAAATATGCTTTAACCACATTTCGCCGGACTCCCAATCCATCCAATAGCAATAGTTGCATGGCATCTCACTCATAATAAGTTCTCTGATCTCTTCGTCGCTAAATTTAAACTTTAATAGTGCCGAGATTTCATTTGTTACCATGGCTATGATTTCAGGCGCAGAGTCCGAAACAAAGTTTCTTATAATGTCATCAGGGTCTGACGACTCGCACATCCAATCTTGATGAAAATAACATCCAAAAAACTGAAAGAGCTCGGGGTATTTATCTTTCATTTTTTTCAATAAATCCTGTTAGTAAATTATATCCCGTTGGTGATCGGTCGGACTTTCTAAGAATTAAGATCACGACAGACAACGGTTCTAGGTTTCCAGTTTCACGTATAACGCCGACTCCAACTGGAGAGGTGAAGGATTGCTGTAGGGTAAGCGATGTTCTCAATCTGTTACTTAAGAAGTTATCTACCTCCACTTTTCTTGTTCTTAGGACGCTGGAAGCAGACGACTCCGCCGTAGCTCTATCTGGAAATGTAGAAGCGGTAGGTACGCGGGGCTCCGAATCAAGACGCCTCCTCAGTTGGTCTTCAGAACGTCCGATATGTTTTTCCATCAAATGCCCACCGCGAGCCTCATGCGCAGCCAAACCTCCCCCGGGCACTATTTCGCTGTACGGCCCATCGGCCTCAATATCTCCAGGGCAACATGACAACCCCAACGGATCCACCCACCCCGTCGGGTTCAGGGTGTACCGGTACCCATTCAACCCACCCGCCAGCTTGCTCGGGTCCAGCGTCAGATACCGCCCCGTCTCCGGATTGTAGTACCGGTGCCGGTTGTAATGCAGGCCGCTTTCCCGGTCGTGGTATTGCCCCTGAAAGCGCAGCGGTTGTTCCAGTCGTTTGCCGTCGCCGTGGCGCAGTTCGGTGAGTTTGCCGTAGCCGTTGTAGCGCGCGGCCCAGACGACTTCGCCTTGGTGGCTGGTCAGTTCCTGAGGGGTGCCGAGGTGGTCGAGGTGGTAGTAGAACGGCGTGGCTTTTTCCGGGCCTGCGCCTTCCAGCAGGGCCAGGGGGCGGAAGGTGCCGGGTTCATAGACGTAGCTCTGGTAGTGACGGTCGCTGCTTTCAGCGATGACCTGGTCGCCCTGCCAGATGAATTCCGTGGTGAGGCCGTCCACGGTCTTCTCGATGCGTCGGCCGAAGGCGTCGTAGCGGTAGGAGGTTTCGCTCCCGTCGGGGGTGGTGACGCCGATGAGCCGATGTTGGCTGTCGTAGCGGTATTGCGTGACGAGGCACTGGGCATGGCCGCGGCGTTCGCGGACCAGGTTGCCGTAGGCGTCGTAGTCATAGTGACGATCGCCCTCCATCAGTAGACGGTTGCCCTTGAGGGTGGTCGGGCCGGGACGGTCGTTGAACAACACATTGCCGGCCGGGTCGTGGGAAAAGTGTTCCGGGGGTTGGCTGTGGGCGTAGTCGATGCGCACCAGGCGATCCAGCGCGTCGTACTGGTAGCCGCGTCGGTTTCGCGTGTCGGAAAGCGCGGCGAGGTTGCCGTTGGCGGTGTAGGAATAGTCGCGCCAGAACAGTTGTTTTTGCTGGCTTTGCCACACGGTCTGGGCCTTGAGGCGACCCTGTTCGTCGTAGCTGTAGTCGCTGAGCAACTGGCCCTGCTGGCGCTGGCGTTCGCGGCCGCCCTTGAAGCGGTGTTCGGTCAGGCACGTGCCGTTGAGGTCGATGGCGATCAGCGCCCCGCCTCGCAGGTGGCGGTAATCCAGGGTGCTGCGATCGGGCAGGCGGCAATGGACCAACCGGCCGACATTGTCGTAGCGATAATGCAGGCTCGCCCAACCCTGGTGTTCGGCGACGAGGCGGTCCTGGTTGTCGTATTCGTAGGCCAGCGGCCAATGGCCGTCTTCAACGCTGATCAACCGCCCGAGGGCGTCGTAGCCGTACTCGACCGTGGCACCGTCGGGCAAGGTCTTGCGCAGCAGGCGGCCGGCGGTGTCGCGTTGGTAGGCGGTGATCCGCTGGCTGCCGTCGGCGCCGAATTCGGTCTTTTCCAGCAGGTGGCCGTTGAGGTCGTAGGCGTAGCCGGTGCGCTGGCCGTCGAAGCCGGTTTCCTGTCGGATCAGTCCGTTGGGCGTGTAGTCCAGCTGATATTTTTCGCCGGATTCGTTCTCGATTTCGGTCAGCAACAGCCGCGCCGAGTCGTAGCGGTACTTCAGTTCGCTGCCGTCGGGGTTGAGGCGGCGGCTGACCAGGTGCAGATCGTCGGCGTATTCGTAGCGGGTGATGCGCCCCAGTTCGTCCCGTTCCGCGGTGACCTTGCCGTAGGCGTTGTAGGTCCATGCACGGGTCGCGCCGGTGGGCAGGGTGGTCTGTAGCAAGCGGCCCACGGCGTCCCATTGGTAATGGGTGATGGCGCCGCGTTCGTCTTGACGGGTCAGCAGGCGGCCCAGGGCGTCGTAGGTAAAAACTCGCTGGCCGTCGTCCGGCAGGATTTCTTCCGTCAGTTGGCCCAACGGGTTTCGCACAAAATGATGGGCACCGCCGTCCGGGTAGCTGATGGTGTTCAGTTGCCCCTGGTCGTCGTAGTGATACCAAGTGCTTTGGCGAGCCGGGTCGACGACTTCGATGATGTCGCCCTGGGCATTGCGCCAGTAGGTCCACACGGCCTTGCCGCGAGTCCGGGCGTGTAGGAAACCGTTTCGGTATTCGTAGGACGTGGGCTCGCCTTCCGGCGGAATCAGCGCCACCAGCCGTCCGACTTCGTCGTAGCGGTATTCGGTGACGGCGCCCAGCGGGTCTTGCTCGGCGATCAGCCGGCCCTGTTCGTCATAAGCCTTGAGGTGTTCGCCGCCGGCGGGATCGACCTGGCGCACCAGCCGCGCGTGGTCGTCGTGGACATACACGTCCTGGCTGCCATCGATATGCCGGACCGTGACGCTGCCGTCGTCGCCCCAGGTGTAGCGGCTGTCCATCTGCGCGAACGAGGCCCAATGCCGGACACAGCGCGCCGCCGGGCCGAGGCCTTGCCACTCCCAGTAGAAACTCGCGCCTCCGGCCAGTTGCCGCTGGAGGATGACGTGCTGGTCGTCGTAGTCGTAGCGCTCGCTCTCGCCGGCGGCGTTGGTCGCTTCGATGAGGCGCAAACGCGCATCGTAGCGGTAGGTCACCAGGGTCTGTTCGGTGCGCCAGGCTTCGTCGAGGGTCAGCGCCGGGTGGAAGCTCTGATAGTCGATGGCGACCAGGTGCCGATGCTCGTAGCGCAAACGCAAACAGCGGCCGGCACCGTTGTCCAGGCGGCTGATGTCGCCGTAGATGTTGCGTTGGACGGTCAGGCGGTTGTCGTACCGATCGCTCAGGGCGATCAGATGACCGTCGCGAAAATGTAGGAAAGGAGCGTCTTCGCCGGGCTGGGCGACGATCAATTCGTCCGGCTCGTTGCTCAGGTAAATCGCCGCGCGGGCCAGGCTGTTGTGGATGGCTGGGCGTTGCAGGCTGGGCCGGGGAAACGTGGTGCGGCGGTTTTCCTGGTCGACCCAGGTCACCTGCTCGCCGTCGATCAACAGGCGATGGGCCAGGGCATGGGTCCATCCGCGGCCGAGGCCGATGTCCAGGTCGGCGGCGCTGGTGCGGTAGAGGCGGGTGAAGACGAAGGGCAAGCGGCCGTCGAGGGTGCCGTCTTCGAGGGTGAGCAGCTCTTCGCCGGTGACCATGGACACCGGGCAACCGTCGGTGCGGGTCTGGGCGGCGCTGTCGGCGGGGTCGCCGTTGGGGTTTTTCGATTGGGCGGGGGCGTCGTCGTGGGGCTCGTACTTGTTTAGCTGAGTGGAAGGCTGGGATTTTTCCCGCACGATCGCGGCAGGATTGCTGACCGACAGAGGTGGGGAGTCTCCCGTGGTGATTTGCAAGGGTCTGACAGGCGCCGGCCCCACTGAAGGTCCTCGCCCCGCAATCACGACCGGCTTGAGCACATCGGCATGAGCGTTAAGGCTGTCGCCACCGAGTTGGCCCAGGCGTTGGCTCGAGGCCTGCAACCATGCGCGGGCTCGTTCCGAGCGAACCAAGCGCAGCGCCTTGCCGCTCAGGCGCAGGCCTATGCCTAAGCCGCCGGTAACGATTGCCAGGATGAAGTTGATCAGCACCGCAGCGCGCACTTCGCCTAGGACTTCGGCCAAATATTGCGGTGGCAACATCCGCAGCCAACTGGTGAACGCCGCCGTGTAAACGAAGAGCAAGGGCTCATCGCTCACAATCATCAGCGCTTTGGCGATCGCCTCTGACGAAGTTTCCAGCAGTTGTTCAAGCTCGGCCTCGGTGAGGTATTCCAGGAGCTTTTCACTGTTGGCCTTAAGGTCCGCCAGCAGATCGAAGATCTGTTTGATGTCGTCCCACAGTTCAAACAGGCCTTTTTCAAAGCCGCGTAACTGAGACTGCTCCAACAGGTCGACTCGCTTGAAAAAACGGCTGTCGGAGAATTCCTTCCACTGTGGTTGAAACTCGTCCCACTCGGCTTTCAGCCAACCTTCGAGCTCGGCGATCGCTGTTTGATAAGAGGCATACAGCGCCTCGACGTGATCGCTCGTGACATTCGGAAAAAAGCTGATGCGGTAACGCTGGCCGCGGTCGCATTCGGCGATTTCCAGGATGCCGCTGGGGCCGATGACGTATGGGATTGGATCGCCAAACGTTTCTTTCCCCAGCGCGTCCCGAATGATGGGTTCGAGCACCACCGGTGTGTCGCCGATTGGCACGAAACGTGATGCCTGGAACATATGCACAAGGGTCAATGGACCTTGTGCCGGACAGCTCGCCACCACGGCACTGACTTGCTTGCCGCCGTCCTTCGTAGGCGCGAGCGAGACCTCATTGCCGACCTTGAACACCTGCTCGATGTCCAGCGTCTGGCCGTTCCAGAACTTTTGCGCCCAGGTGTCGTAGTCGCCCAGGCAATTGCGAAAATCCTGTAGCACCGCCTCGACATTGGGCTTGTTCATGACGGCCAGGACCAGCGAACCAATGGCGCCGCTTAGAGACGGGGTCTTGTCAGGGAAACGCATTCAGACATCTCGCAACGCAGGAAGGCGCGAGACTTTGCCGGGGATGGCTGGAGAAATAAGTCAGGGAAAGAGGCAGGGTCTGTAGGGCAAATCTTTAATTGGTTCCGGATAGGCAAGAACCCGCTGAACCCCTTGGAATTCAGACAATAAAAAGCCGGCTTATGGCCGGCTTCTCGTTGACTGATTCAGTTCGTTTTTGACAAACCTTACCAGCCTTCAAAACGTACATCCGGCTCTTGCGGCCGGCTGTGGGACTTAGTCAGAAAGTGATCTGCCTTGTCGGTGCGAGGCGTGGGCTCGCAAATGTGGGGCGGAGGATACGCGGGTTTGGTTCAGAATCCCAGTGGTAAGTGGTGCGAAATCATTGGGTTAGGGGTGATTCAGGGGGAACAGTGGGGGGCTGCTGCGCAGCCCAGCGGGAGCAAGCTCCCTCGCCACAAAAGCTCTCTGCAACGAACTCTCTGTCACAAAAGCTTCCTGTCACAAAAGCTCCTCATCACAAGGAGCTTTGCGTGTCTGTCCGTTCGGTGGGTTAGTCGGACACCGGCGGTCTCTGTTTGTTGAGGGTTGACCACCAGAACACCCAGCCGATCACGTGGATGTGTTGTGCGTCGATCTGTTCGGCGCTGAAGACTTCGTCGGGGTAGGCGGCGCTGTTGTGGCTGCGCAGCCGAAGTCGGTTACCGGGGATGCGGTGCAGGTATTTGATGCGCAGCATGCCGTCGTGTTCGAGGGCGTAGATTTGGCCGTCGACGATTTGGGTCAGACCCCGGTCGATGGCGAGGGTGGAGCCGTCTTCGATGCGTTCGGCCATGCTGTCGCCGACCATGGTGGTGCAGATGGCGTCGCTGGGGTCGATTTCCAGGGATTCTAGGTGGGTGCGGGGCAGGCGGATGGATTGATCGGGGATTTCGGTGATGTAAGTTTTGGTTTCGCCGGGGGCAATCGGGACTTCCTTATAGAACGGCAGTTCGATGTCCGTGGTTTCCGCCACGCTGTAGACGCCGTCGTTTTCGGCGGCTTCATAGGTGGTGCCGGGGCCGAGGCCCAGTGGGGTTTGCGGGCCTTCGCCGGTGGCGAGCCATTGCGGGCTGACGGTGAGCAGGCCGGCGATGCTGTAGATGCGTCCCGGTGGGATGCCACGGTTGAACCAGTTATTTACATGCTGCGATTTTACGCCGTACAACTTCGCGAAGTCGGCGGATCGGATGTTGGCTTCTTTGAGAAGGGCTCTGAAGCGGTCGCCACTGGAATGTATTTTCATAAACGGAAAGTTTAGGGGCGACTGTGCTTTCGGCAATAAACATGTCGTGTGAATTTATAAGATGATCTTTCCGTTTGCAGGAACCAAAACTAGCGGGATAAACGCAGGTAAACGCTGGTAATACGAAGTTGTATTAGCCAGGGTCCAAGCATAAAAAAACCCCGGTTAACCGGGGTTCTTTTTAAGTTCGGTCTCAGCCTTTGTAGGCGGCAACCGACTTGGTGATCGCTTCGCGGGCGGCGTCTGCGCCGGCCCAGCCTTCGATCTTGACCCACTTGCCTTTTTCGAGGTCTTTGTAGTTCGCGAAGAAGTGCTCGATCTGCTGGATCAGCAGTGGTGGCAGGTCGGTGTATTCCTTCACATCGACGTACAGTTGCGACAGTTTGTCGTGGGGTACTGCGATGACTTTGGCATCGCCGCCGCCGTCGTCGGTCATGTTCAGGATGCCGACTGGACGGGCGCGGATGACCGAGCCTGGAGCCACTGGGTAAGGGGTTACGACCAGCACGTCGAGGGGGTCGCCGTCGTCGGCCAGGGTATTGGGGATGTAACCGTAGTTGGCCGGGTAGAACATCGGGGTGGCCATGAAACGGTCAACGAACAGGCAATCGCTGTCTTTGTCGATTTCGTATTTGATCGGGGCGTGGTTGGCCGGGATTTCGATCGCGACGTAGATGTCGTTCGGCAGGTCTTTGCCAGCCGGAATCTTGCTGTAGCTCATTGGGCGGTGCCCCCGTTAGTTGACCAGATGACTGGTCGGATTGACCAAAAAGTGGCGGCGATTATAGGCATATTCGGCCGCTGTTGCCACGCTACCAGGGTCTTGGGCTTTGCCCTAGACCTTAGTATGACGCCTGATAGACCGGATCTTCGGCCTGAAGTTGCCGCAGCCGGGCCAACGGATCCTGGCGGTAAAACGCCTTGAGCTGTTCATACACCCGAGGATAGGCCTGGTGCAGCAGATCCGGGGCGCTGAAGAAGTATTCGCTGGTGACGGCGAAGAACTCGGCGGGGTTTTCGGCGGCATAGGGATCGATGGCGGTCTCTGCGTCGGGGTTGTGGTCGAGTTGGCGGTCCAGATCATCGAATGCATGTTGCATGGCGTCGGCCCAGTCGCTGACGCGCATGTCGGCGTGCAGCGGTGGCAGGCCGTTGGCGTCGCCGTTGAGCATGTCGAGTTTGTGCGCCAGTTCGTGGATCACCAGGTTGTAGCCGTCCCAGCCGCCGCTGGCCATCACGCCGTCCCAGGCCAGGATGATCGGGCCTTGGGGCCAGGCTTCGCCGCTGTGTTCGCCGTCCCACTCGTGCTCGATGCCGCTGGCGTCGCGGTAGCGCTGGGGGCTGAGGAAGTCGTCGGGGTAGAGGACGATTTCGTGGAAGCCCTGGTACCAGTTCAGGTCGCCGAGGTGCATCAGCGGCAATTGGGCCTGGGCGGCAAGCAGCAGGCGTTGTTCCTGATGCAGTTCGACGCCGGGCAGGGCGGTAAGGTGTTTGTCGTGCAGGAACAGTACGCAGGCTTCACGCAGCCATTGGTCTTCTTCGGCGCTGATGCCGTCGAGGAAGCTCAATTGCTGGCGCACCCGTTGCCAGGTGTCCTCGGCCACGGGGTGCTTGGCGAGGGTGCGTCGGCGGCGCCAGTTGCTCAAGGACCACATGGAGCGATCAGCGCGTTTCGGCTTTTGAGCCGCGCTGGCTCATTTTGCTGCGCACCAGGCCAATGATCATCGGCAGCAGCGACAGCAGGATGATGCCCACCACCAGCAGCGACAGGTTTTGCTTGATGAAGGGCACGTTGCCGAAGAAGTAGCCGAGGGTCACCAGGCCGCCAACCCATAGGATGGTGCCAAGGACGCTGAAGCCGAAGAAACGCAGGTAGTTCATCTTGCCGACGCCGGCGACGAAGGGCGCGAAGGTGCGGATGATCGGCAGGAAGCGCGCCAGGGTCACGGTTTTGCCGCCGTGTTTATCGTAGAAATCGTGGGTCTGCTGCAGGTAGTCGCGGCGGAAGATTTTCGAGTTGGGGTTGCTGAACAGTTTTTCGCCAGCGGTACGGCCGATGAGGTAGTTGGTGCTGTCGCCGAGGATGGCCGCGAGCATCAACAGGCCCCCCAGCAGTACCGGGTCCATGGCGCCACCGGCGGCTACGGCGCCGGCGATGAACAACAGGGAGTCGCCCGGCAGGAACGGCATGACCACCAGGCCGGTTTCACAGAAGATCACCAGGAACAGGATGGCGTAGATCCACGTCCCGTAGTTGGTCACCAGCATGTCGAGGTAGACGTCGAGATGCAGGATGAGGTCGAGGGGGTTGAAATCCATGCGTAACACCTTGGTGGCGGCCCGACTCGGCGGGGCTGGTGGGTCTGGCTTTGAGTATGGGCTACAGGGTGTGTAGCTTTTTCTTACAAGCAGGGAAGAGCGGCATTATACGGTGGGGATTGTGAAGCGCGTGTTGAGTTTGTAGCGGGGGATTTCCAAGGGGACTGGCTGGATGAGGCGTGGCTCGGACCGTTTTTGTGGCGAGGGAGCTTGCTCCCGCTGGACGGCGTAGCGGTCCCAAAGCAGGCAGCTCGGTCGGCCTGATGTACCGCGTGCTCAGGTCTTGGGGCTGCTGCGCAGCCCAGCGGGAGCAAGCTCCCTCGCCACGAGGGTTTCACTCAGTCACAAGGTTTCATCTGGCCACAGAGGCTTCATCTAGCCGCAGGGGTCAAAGCCCTTCACTGATCGGCAGCACGTAGTTCTTGAACTCGGAGTCTTCCTTGAAGCCGATCGACTCGTAGGTTTTCTGCGCGACGTCGTTGTTGCTGCTGGTGGAGACGCGCATGCGGACGGCGTTGGTTTCCTTGGCCATTTTTTTTGCGGTGCGGATCAGGTTGTCGGCGACGAGTTGGCGGCGGGCATCTTCGGCGACGTAGATGTCGTTGAGGATCCACACGCGCTTGAGCGACAGCGACGAGAAGCTGGGGTAGAGCTGGCAGAAACCGAGCAACTTGCTGTCGTCGTCATCCGGCAGGGCCAGGTAGATCACCGACTCCTTGCGGCGCAGGCGTTTTTCCAGGAAGGCCCGGGACGAGTCCGGAAAAGGCAGCGAGCCGTAGAATTCCCGGTATTTGACGAACAATGGGGTCAGCAGGTCCAGGTGTTCCAGCGTCGCTTGGATAATCCGCATGGTAGGTCTCGTCTGCAAAGGTCGACATCAAGTCTGACAACAACGGCGGACTGCCGTGCCCAGATGCTGCCTGAAAGCGGATCAAAAGCGCAATTGCATGACAGGTTCAGCTTGGGGGCGGCGCCAGTAGGAAATTACCTTTCATATCGGCACCGTTTTCCGCCTCTAAAGTGTTTACCTGGGCTTCGTCCTTCAGATTGACCCCCGAGAGCTGTCGGCGACAGGCCTCGCGCATCAGATAGATCAGGCGATGGGCCGCCATGCCATAGCTCAGGCCTTCGAGGCGCACGTTGGAGATGCAGTTGCGATACGCATCGGTCAGGCCGACCTTGGGGGCGTAGGTAAAATACAGCCCCAGGCTGTCGGGGGAGCTGAGGCCGGGGCGTTCACCGATCAGGATCACCGACATTTTTGCGCCGAGCCGCTGCGCCACTTCATCGGCCACCGCGACGCGGCCCTGTTCCACCAAAACGATGGGCGACACAGACCAGCCTTCGGCGGCGATCTGTTCTTCCAGGCGCGCCAGGAACGGCAGCGTATGGCGATGTACCGCCAGCGCTGACAGCCCGTCAGCCACCACAATGACCAAGTCCACACCGCCGGGATGGGCGGCGGCGTAGTCCTGAAGGATTTGCGCGGAGGCGTCGTCGAGCCGTCGACCCAGATCCGGGCGTTGTAGATAGCTATTGCGGTCGCTGGCTGCGCTGTGGAGCAACAGGCTTTCACGGCCACGCTCAGTCAGTTGTGCGCGGATGCCCTGGTGATCGAACGCCAGGTGCACCGCATCGCGGGCCTGGGCGTGGGCGAATTGGAAGTCCAGTTGCGCCGAGGTGGGTAGGCTGGTGCCGGTGCGGCCCAGGGCGATGCGCGCCGGGGTGAGGTTGCGCAGGTTCAGCCAAGGGTTTTGCGAGTCGACGGGGTTTTTATCCATGGGCAGGTCTCTTATCCCAAATGCGCGAGGGCGTGACGAAACGCCGGTGGCAGGTTGTCGCCGAACCGCACCCGGCCATCGGCCTGAGTGAGGATGCCCATGTTCGCCAGCCAGGTTTCGAATTCCGGCGCGGGCTTGAGGCCCAGGGTCTGGCGGGCATAGAGGGCGTCGTGGAACGAGGTGGTCTGGTAGTTGAGCATGATGTCGTCGGAGCCGGGGATGCCCATGATGAAGTTGATCCCGGCCACGCCCAGCAGGGTCAGCAGGGTGTCCATGTCGTCCTGGTCGGCTTCGGCGTGGTTGGTGTAGCAGATGTCGCAGCCCATCGGCACGCCGAGCAACTTGCCGCAGAAGTGGTCTTCGAGGCCGGCGCGGATGATTTGTTTACCGTTGTAGAGGTATTCCGGACCGATGAAGCCTACAACCGTGTTCACCAGGAACGGGTTGAAATGTCGCGCCACGGCGTAGGCCCGCGTCTCGCAGGTCTGTTGATCGACGCCGTGGTGGGCATTGGCCGACAGCGCGCTGCCTTGGCCGGTTTCGAAATACATCAGGTTGTTGCCCAAGGTGCCGCGATTCAGGCTGAGCCCTGCGTCGTAGCCTTCCTTCAAAATGTTCAGGCTGATGCCGAAACTGGCGTTGGCCGCTTCGGTGCCGGCGATGGACTGGAACACCAGGTCCAGGGGCACGCCCCGGTTCGCCGCTTCGATGGAGGTGGTGACGTGGGTCAGCACGCAACCTTGGGTGGGGATGTCGTAGCGCTGGATGATGGCGTCGAGCATTTCCAGCATGGCGCAGATCGAGGCGGTGCTGTCAGTGGCCGGGTTGATACCGATCATGGCGTCGCCGTTGCCGAAGAGCAGGCCGTCGAGGATGCTCGCGGCGATGCCGGCGGGTTCGTCGGTGGGGTGGTTGGGTTGCAGGCGCGTGGACAATCGCCCGCGCAGGCCGAGGGTGCCGCGAAACTTGGTCACCACGCGGATTTTCTGCGCCACCAGCACCAGGTCTTGCACGCGCATGATTTTCGACACGGCGGCGACCATTTCCGGCGTCAGGCCAGGAGCCAGTGCCCGCAGGCTCTGTTCGTCGGCGGCTTCGCTGAGCAGCCAATCGCGAAAACCGCCGACCGTGAGGTGGCTGACGACGGCAAAAGCTTGTTTGTCGTGAGTGTCGACGATCAACCGGGTCACTTCGTCGGCCTCGTAAGGAATCAGCATTTCTTGCAGGAAATGGCTGAGGGGCAAGTCAGCCAGGGCCATTTGCGCGGCCACGCGCTCGCCATCGTTGAGCGCGGCGATCTCGGCCAGGAAGTCCCCGGAACGCGCCGGGCTGGCCTTGGCCATCAGGTCTTTGAGGCTGTCGAAGCGGTAGGTCTGGGCGCCGACCGTGTGTGCAAAACTGGCCATACAGGTTCTCCGTGACGGCGCCGCTGGGCGGCGCCGTGTTTTTCGGCACGTTACGGCTTAGTGCAAGGCTTCTTCGGCTTTTTGAATGGCCGCGAATTCCTCTTCGGGCGTGCCTGCGACCAAGTGATGCCGACTGTAGAAAGCAAAGTAAGCAATTAACACTCCATAGATGATCGCGGCGCCGATCACCACCCGAGGATCGACCAGGAAGCCCGCCACCACGGCGATACACGCCAGCACCAGGGCCACGCCCGAGGTGAAGATGCCGCCCGGCGTGCGGTATGGCCGGTCCATTTTGGGGCGACGGATGCGCAGGGTGATGTGCGCGGCCATCATCAGCACGTAGGAAATGGTCGCGCCGAACACCGCCACCAGAATCAGCAGGTCGCCCTGGCCGGTCAAGGACAGGCCGAAACCGATGATGCCGGGGATGACCAACGCCAGGACCGGCGCTTTGCTTTTATTGGTTTCCGAGAGTTTGCGCGGCAGGTAGCCGGCGCGGGACAGCGCGAAGATCTGCCGCGAGTAGGCGTAGATGATCGAGAAGAAACTGGCGATCAAACCGGCCAGGCCGACCAGGTTGACGAAGTTGCCCATCCAGGTCGAGCCGCCGTAGGCCTTGGTCAGGGCTTCCACCAGTGGGTTGCCCGACGCCATCAGCGCGTTGGAGCCCGCGCCGCCCGGGCCGATCACCAGAATCAGCAGGGCAAAGGCCACCAGCACCAGCATCGCGCCGATCAGGCCGCGCGGCAGGTCGCGCTTGGGGTTCTTGGTTTCTTCAGCGGCCAGCGGCACGCCTTCAACGGCGAGGAAAAACCAGATCGCATAAGGGATGGCCGCCCAGACGCCGACGTAGCCGAACGGCAGGAACGAACTGGCCCCAGCGGCCTCGGTGACCGGAATGTCCAGCAGGTTGGCGACGTTGAAGTGCGGCACCATCGCCACCAGGAAGACTCCCAGTGCCAGGGCGGCGACGGCGGTAATGATGAACATCAGCTTGAGGGCTTCTCCGACGCCGAAAATGTGGATGGCAATGAAGATGATGTAGAACGCCAGGTAGATCATCCAGCCGCCAATGCCGAACAGCGACTGGCAATAGGCGCCGATGAACACGGCAATCGCCGCCGGGGCAATGGCGTATTCGATCAGGATCGCGGTGCCCGTGAGGAATCCGCCCCAAGGCCCGAATGCGCTGCGGGCAAAACCGTAGCCGCCGCCGGCGGTGGGGATCATCGAAGACAGCTCGGCGAGGGAAAAACACATGCACAGGTACATCGCGGCCATCAGCAGCGTGGCGAGGAACATCCCACCCCAGCCGCCCTGGGCCAGGCCGAAGTTCCAGCCAGCGTAGTCGCCAGAAATGACATAGGCCACGCCCAGGCCTACCAGCAGGACCCAGCCCGCCGCGCCTTTCTTCAGTTCACGTTGTTGGAAATATTCGGAGCCGACTTTTTCGAAATCGACCGAGGACGTTGCCGGTTGCGGGGTTGCATGATCGCTTGGCATAAGGGTTCACCTGTTTTTATTTTTTTTGGCCCTGTGAAGCGGGCTTGCTCATGACGCGTGATTCAGTTGTAGCTGTGCTGGATGTGCCGCCGCCATCGCGAGCAAGCTCGCTCCCACAGTGGATCGGTTCCAACCCTGAAGAAGAGTTATCCACAAATCCCTGTGGGAGCGAGCCTGCTCGCGAAGGCAATCTAAAGGGCGAAGCAGGGTTGCCTGCCTCGCCCTTTTTTACTTAGAAGAACCCCAGCGGATTGATGTCGTAGCTCACCAGCAGATTCTTGGTCTGCTGGTAGTGGTCGAGCATCATCTTGTGCGTCTCGCGCCCGACGCCGGACTTCTTGTAGCCACCGAACGCGGCGTGGGCCGGGTACAGGTGGTAGCAGTTGGTCCAGACGCGACCGGCCTTGATCGCCCGGCCCATGCGGTAGGCGCGGTTGATGTCGCGGGTCCAGAGGCCCGCGCCGAGGCCGAACTCGGTGTCGTTGGCGATCGCCAGGGCTTCGGCTTCGTCCTTGAAGGTGGTGATGCTCACCACCGGGCCGAAGATTTCTTCCTGGAAGACGCGCATCTTGTTGGTGCCCTTGAGCAGGGTCGGCTGGATGTAATAACCGCTGGAAAGGTTGCCTTCGAGTTTCTCCACCTGGCCGCCGGTCAACAGTTGCGCGCCTTCGCCCTTGGCGATTTCCAAGTACGAAAGAATCTTGTCGAATTGCTGCTCGGATGCCTGGGCGCCGACCATGGTGTCGGTGTCCAGCGGGTCGCCGCGCTTGATCTGCTCGATTTTCTTCATCACCACTTGCATGAATTCGTCGTAGATCGACTCCTGCACCAAGGCGCGGGATGGGCAGGTGCAGACTTCGCCCTGGTTGAAGAACGCCAGCACCAGGCCTTCGGCGGCTTTTTCGATGAAGCTTGGCTCGGCCTGCATGATGTCTTCGAAGAAGATATTCGGCGACTTGCCGCCCAGTTCCACGGTGGACGGGATGATGTTCTCGGCGGCGCATTTCATGATGTGCGAGCCCACCGGGGTGGAACCGGTGAAGGCGATTTTGGCGATGCGCTTGCTGGTGGCGAGGGCTTCACCGGCTTCCTTGCCGAAACCTTGCACCACGTTCAGCACGCCCGGTGGCAGCAGGTCGCCGATCAGTTCCATCAGCACGCAGATGCCCAGCGGGGTTTGCTCGGCCGGCTTGAGTACCACACAGTTGCCGGCGGCCAGAGCCGGGGCGAGTTTCCAGGCGGCCATCAACAGCGGGAAGTTCCACGGGATGATTTGCCCGACCACGCCCAGTGGTTCATGGATGTGATAGGCCACGGTGTTGCCGTCGATCTCGGCGGCGCTGCCTTCCTGGGCTCGCAGGCAACCGGCGAAGTAGCGGAAGTGGTCGGCTGCCAATGGGATGTCGGCGTTGAGGGTCTCACGCACGGCCTTGCCGTTGTCCCAGGATTCGGTGATCGCCAGGGTTTCGAGGTTCGCTTCGATGCGGTCGGCGATTTTCAGCAGGATCAGCGAGCGGGCCTGGACCGACGTAGCGCCCCAGGCATCAGCGGCGGCGTGGGCGGCATCCAGGGCTTTGTCGATGTCTTCGGCCGTGGAGCGCGGGAATTCGGCAATGGGCTGGCCATTGACCGGCGAAGTGTTGGTGAAGTACTGACCTTTGACAGGCGCGACGAACTCGCCGCCGATGTAGTTACCGTATTTGGCCTTGAACGAAACGATAGCGCCTTCAGTACCGGGGTGAGCGTAACGCATGATGAGTTCTCCTTGGCTTTTGTGCTTATTAGGGAGCCGCGCAAATTCGCGCTGGTACTTAAGCCTAGAGCAAAGGTTGGGCCATTGCCTTGCAGGGCCCGGAAATCAAGACTTTGGGAGGAATTCGTCAGACAAACGGAGGGGCTGTGTCACGGTTGCGATACGCAGGGTGTGACAGTTTGTGCCATGGCTGAGACAGTCTGTGACCGGCAGGTCGCGCCAGCATTGCAAAGGTCGGTGGGCTGGAGGATGCTGGCTTCGACGGCGAGGCCATGGGCGGACCGCTTATGTGGCGAGGGAGCTTGCTCCCGCTGGATCGCGAAGCGGTCCCCCAAAGCCAACTCGGTCAACCTGATGCACCGCGTGCTCAGGTTTTGGGGCCGCTGCGCAGCCCAGCGGGAGCAAGCTCCCTCGCCACGGGGCAATGTGTCTGCAGGTCCAAAAAGGTCCTTCGGGGAGAACAATAAGAAATGCACAGCAACCATTTGAGTCGCCATGCCCAGCAAGTCTTGACGGTCACCCAGGGCAAGGCCCATTTGCAGGGGCCTGGCAGCGATCCGTCGATTGCCCGTTCCTGGCTGCGCTGCCTTGAGGACTATCACCTCGACCCGGCGCAGAACCTGGCGCCGACGGTGCTTGAACATGGCCGAGTGCTGGAAAGCCGCGAGCGTTTGCAGCAAGTGCTGCATATCGCCGGCACGGAAATGACCAGCCTGCATCAACAACTCTCCGGCGCCGGCCACGCTGTGCTGCTCACCGACGCTCGGGGCGTGATCCTCAACTGCGTCACTGCCCCCAGCGAGCGGAAGATTTTCGAGCGGGCCGGCCTTTGGCTGGGCGCCGACTGGAGCGAAGCCTGCGAAGGCACCAACGGCATCGGCACCTGCCTGGTGGAACGCCAAGCCCTGACCATCCACCAGGAAGAACATTTTCGCGGCCGTCACACCGGCCTGACCTGCTCGGCGAGCCCGGTGTTCGACCCTCATGGCGAACTGCTGGCGGTGCTCGATGTGTCCTCGGCCCGGCCAGACGTGTCGCGCCAGAGCCAGTTTCACACCATGGCCCTGGTCAATCTCTCGGCGAAGATGATCGAGAGCTGTTATTTCCTGCGTTGCTTCGACAATCAATGGCTACTGCGCTTCCATCTGCAGGCCGAGTCCGTGGGGCTGTTCAGCGAAGGGCTGATGGCGTTCGACGGCGAAGGGCGGATCTGCGCGGTGAACCAGAGCGCGCTGAACCTGCTCGGGCACATTCGTGGCGGCTTGCTTGGTCAGCGGGTCGAAGACTTTTTTGATTGTTCCCTGGATGAGCTGATGGGCCGGGCCAGTGCCCAGGCCAGCGCCAGTTGGCCGTTGCGCACCCGTGACGGCCGGCATCTGTTTGCCGTGTTGCGCGGCCAGCCGCGTAGCGTCCCGGCCCCGGTCGCGCCGGCCTTCAAAGTCATCGAGTCGGCACGTCTGCCGGGGATCTGCCTGGGGGATGCGGCGTTGCAGGAACATTTTCGCAAGGCACTGCGGGTCTACGAACGCGATGTGCCGCTGCTGATCCACGGCGAGACCGGCTCCGGCAAGGAGGCGTTTGCCAAGGCTGTGCACCATGCCAGCCAGCGCGCCGAGAAAAACTTCGTCGCCCTCAACTGCGCCGCGATTCCAGAAAGCCTGATCGAAAGCGAGCTGTTCGGTTATCGCGGCGGCAGCTTCACCGGCGCGAGAAAAGAGGGCATGCGCGGCAAGTTGCAACAGGCCGACGGCGGCACGCTGTTTCTCGATGAAATCGGCGACATGCCGCTGGCCTTGCAGACTCGCTTGCTGCGGGTGCTGGAAGATCGCCTCGTGGTGCCCATCGGCGGCGAACCCGAGGCGGTGAACGTACGCATCATCAGCGCCACTCACCGGCAATTGCTCGACCGGGTGCGCGATGGCAGTTTTCGCGAGGATCTGTATTACCGCCTCAATGGCTTGGAAATCCCGTTGCCGGCGTTGCGTGAGCGCAGTGACAAATCTCAGCTGCTGGATTTCCTGTTGGCTGAAGAGAGCGGCGCCGAGACGGTGTTTATCGACGAACCGGCGCGCCAGGCGTTGCTGGGCTTCGATTGGCCGGGCAACGTGCGGCAGCTGCGCAATGTGCTGCGTACCCTCGCTGCGTTGTGCGACGGCGGGCGGATTGGTTTGGAAGACTTGCCGGCGATGATCCGCCAATGCCCGGTGGAGCAGGTAGAAGCCCCGACAGAAAACCCGCTGGAAGATGCCGAGCGACTGGCGTTGCTCGATGCGCTGGAGCGCCAGCGCTGGCATATGACCCACACAGCTGAACAGCTGGGGATCAGCCGCAATACCCTCTACCGCAAACTGCGCAAGCACGCGATTGCCCGATAACCGCGTCGCGGCCCTTCGCGAGCAGGCTCGCTCCCACGGTGGATCTCGGTGCGAAGGCTAAACACAAGGTGCGATTTTCCCCTCCCTACGCTAACCTGCGGCCATGTTTACGAGGTCGACTATGCACATCCATATTCTCGGTATTTGCGGCACTTTCATGGGTTCGATGGCGGTTTTGGCGAAGGAATTAGGCCATCACGTGACGGGTTCCGACGCCAACGTCTATCCGCCCATGAGCACTCAGCTGGAAGCCCAAGGCATCGAGTTGACCCAGGGCTATGACCCGGCACAGCTGGACCCGGCGCCGGACCTGGTGGTCATCGGCAACGCCATGTCCCGTGGCAACCCGGCGGTGGAGTACGTGCTCAACAAAGGCCTGCCGTACGTGTCCGGGCCGCAATGGCTGGCCGACCATGTGCTGCAGGGCCGTTGGGTCCTGGCCGTGGCCGGCACCCACGGCAAGACCACCACCAGCAGCATGCTCGCCTGGGTGCTGGAGCACGCGGGCATGAGCCCGGGCTTCTTGATCGGTGGCGTGCCGCAGAATTTCTCGGTGTCGGCGCGCCTGGGTGGCACGCCGTTCTTCGTGATCGAGGCCGATGAGTACGACAGCGCATTTTTCGACAAGCGCTCGAAGTTCGTCCACTACCGTCCACGCACGGCGATCCTTAATAACCTCGAGTTCGATCATGCGGACATCTTCCCCGATTTGCCGGCCATTGAGCGGCAATTCCACCATTTAGTGCGCACCATCCCCAGCGAAGGCCTGGTGATCCACCCGACTACCGAGCCGGCGTTGCAGCGCGTCATTGAAATGGGCTGCTGGACGCCGGTGCAAACCACCGGTGCGGGCGGTCAGTGGCAGGTCAAGCTGCTCAAGGATGACGGCTCTGAGTTTGAAGTGATGTTCGAAGGCCAGCCCCAAGGCGTGGTCGAGTGGGACATGACCGGCCAGCACAACGTCGCCAATGCCCTGGCGACCCTGGCGGCGGCCCGGCATGTCGGCGTGGTGCCGTCCATGGGCATCGCCGCGTTGAGCGCGTTCAAAAGCGTGAAACGGCGGATGGAAAAGGTTGCCGAAGTCCGCGGCATCACCATTTACGACGACTTCGCCCACCACCCGACGGCTATTGCCACCACCCTCGACGGCTTGCGCAAGCGCATCGGTGATGCGCCGTTGATCGCTATCATCGAGCCGCGCTCCAATTCCATGAAGCTCGGTGCCCACCGCGACGGCTTGCCGGAAAGCGTGGTCGATGCCGACCAGGTGATCTGGTATGCGCCGGCCAACCTGGGTTGGGATCTGGCCGCCACCGCCGCGCTGTGTACGGTGCCGTCGATTGTCAGCGATTCCTTGGAGGGCATCATCGAACGCGTCAAAAGCCAGGCCCAGCCCGGTACCCACGTGGTGATCATGAGCAATGGCGGCTTCGGCGGCCTGCACGGCAAACTGGCCGAGGCGCTGAAATGAACACGCGCTTGCAGGGCAATGGCCCGGAACGCATCACGCTGGCGATGACTGGTGCGTCCGGCGCCCAGTACGGCTTGCGCTTGCTCGATTGCCTGGTGCGCGAAGACCGCGAAGTGCATTTCCTCATCTCCAAGGCCGCGCAATTGGTGATGGCCACCGAGACCGACGTGACCTTGCCACCCAAGACCCAGATGATGCAGGCCTTCCTCACCGAGTACACCGGTGCGGCGGCGGGGCAGATTCGTGTGTATGGCAAGGAAGACTGGATGTCGCCGGTGGCCTCCGGCTCCGGCGCGCCAGCGGCGATGGTGGTGGTGCCGTGCTCCACCGGGACGCTGTCGGCGATTGCCACTGGTGCCTGCAACAACCTGATCGAACGGGCGGCGGACGTCACGCTCAAGGAGCGTCGCCAGTTGATCCTGGTGCCCCGGGAAGCGCCGTATTCGAGCATTCACTTGGAGCACATGCTCAAGCTGTCGAACATGGGCGTAACCATTTTGCCGGCCTCGCCGGGTTTCTATCATCAGCCACAGACCATCGATGACCTGATCGATTTCGTGGTCGCCCGGATCCTCAACCTGATGAACATTCCCCAAGACATGCTGCCACGTTGGGGCGAGCATCATTTGAGCAGCGATGAATAAGCTGCTGGCGGTGTTGCTGGCGTTGCAACTGACCGGTTGCGCCACCGCCCGCACCCTCGACGCCGCCAAGCCGGGTGCTCCGGTGGTGTACGCCGGGACGCGCCTGGATCTTTATGCGCTGAACGGCGGTTGCTGCGCCAAGGACCGCTTTGGCGCTGAGGCGCCGAGCTATCCGGGCCTCGATCTGCCTGGGAGCGCGTTGCTCGATACTTTGTTGTTGCCGTTGTCGTTGTTTACGGCGTTGGGTGTGGGGTTCCAGGCGACTGGGGGATTGTAGCAAGCAATTGCCTCACAACCTGTGGCGAGGGCGCTTGCTCCCGCTGGGCTGCGGAGAAGCCCCCAGCTTTTCCCCCTGAGATCCAAGGCGACTGCTGCGCAGTCGAGCGGGAGCAAGCTCCCTCGCCACTATGCATCCACGCAGGCGCTACAGAATCATTTCCCAAGCCTGCGCAACTCATCCGACTCCACCACCCGCACCCCATCCTGCTCTTCCAGCGCCAGACGCCACATGGCCCGGGCCAGTTGGCAGGCTTCGATACCGTGGTACTTGCCAGGAATCAGCTTGGACAACGGCCCGGCCAGTTGCTCGGCCAGGCGCGGTTCAACCCGCTCGCCGAGCAGCAGGGAAGGGCGGCAGATGGTCAGTTGCGGCCAATCCTGGGCCTTGAGGGCCGCCTCCATTTCGCCTTTGACCCGGTTGTAGAAGATCGACGACTTCGCGTCGGCATTCAACGCACTGATCACGATGAGATGCCGCGCGCCCAGCTCCCGGGCGCGTTTGGCGAAGGCCACCACCAGGTCCAGGTCCACGGCGCGAAACGCCTGTTCGGAGCCGGCTTTCTTGATGGTGGTGCCGAGGCAGCAGAAGGCGATGTCGACCGGGCCTTCGAGCCGTTGCAGCAACTCGGCCGGTTCCCCAACCGGATTTTCCAAGTGCGGATGCTCGGCCAGTGGCCGGCGGGAAGGCGCCAGTACCCGGGTGATGGTCGGCTCATTGAGCAGCCGATCCAACAGATGTTCCCCGGTCAATCCGGTCGCGCCGGCGAGCAAAACATGCTGAGGCGTCAAGTACATAGTGTCTCCCCCTTGATACGGTTCAGCTTAGTTGCTCTTTTTGCCCTCGTCGTTCAATGCAGCACTTCGCAATGCTTTTCGCGCTTGTTGCTTGCGCAGCAATTGCCAGTGGGACAGCACCGTCCTCGGCGCCCAGATCTGCGGTTCCGAGGCTTCGAAATTGTCCGCCTGCTCGCGTTCGGCAACGATGCCCTTGGCGCGCTTGAACGCTTGCTCCAGGTCGTCGGTCTGGTTCAGCGCCTGGGCGAACAGGGCGTCGCCGAAATAAGTGAAGTTGGCCTCCTCGGAGCAGCCGAATGACACCCGGTCGGCCCGGGACGCGGTCATGATCAACGTGCGTTCATCCTTGAGCGCCGGAATGAACCCACCGGAATAACAGGCCGAGATCACCACGATCTTGTCGCGATGCTTGAGCGGCGCCAGGACAACGGCCAGTTCGTCGGCGGGCAGGTCGGCCAGTTCCATGCGAGGTTGGTCGAGCACCAGTTCGTGCTCGCTGGTGCCGTGGCTGGTCAGGTAGATGAATATCAGGTCTTCCGGGCCGCTGCGCTCGGCCAAAGTGACGGCGGCGCGGCGCAGGCTTTCGCGGCTGGCCATGGGCCGGTCGCTGAGGTGATCGCGGTGGTTCACCAGGCGGATCTGGCCGGTCGCGCCGAAACGGCTGGCAAGCATATTGGCAACGTAGTCGGATTCACGCAGGAACACGCTCTGCTTGCCGTCGCCGCCCAGGGTCAGGCTGTACAGTTCCACCTCAGGCGTCGACGCGGGGATATCGGCCAGCGCTTCGTCGAGCAGGCGGCCTTGGGCCAGGATGCCGCGTTCGAGCACGTCCGGCAGCAGCTTGCCGTCGGCGTCGCGTATCCGCAGGCCGTTGGCCCAGGTGCCGCTTTGCACCGTGCCGTCGGTCAGTACCAAGGTGCCGCGCCCGTGGTAGCTGTCGCTTTCGAACTGGCCCACGTAGAAGCTGCCATCGGGCAGGTTGAGGCGGCCCTCGCCGGTGAAGCGCCATTCGTTGAACTGGCCGAGATAATGACTGCCGTCCGCGCCAATCAGTTCGCCTTTGCCGGTCAGCGCGCCGTCCTTGAACTGGCCGATCCAGACATCGCCGTCGGCATTTTCATAACGCCCCCGACCGTTGAGTTGGTTGTTGCGGAAACCGCCGATGTAGACGTCGCCTTCGGCACTGTTGAACGTGCCCTTGCCCTGGAGCTGGCCGTCGACGAAATGCCCGGTGAACTGGTTGCCGCTGGCATCGAAGCGCTGGCCTTCGCCGTTGGGCTTGCCGTTGGCGAACGGGCCTTGATACTGGCTGCCATCGTCGAGTTCGAGACGCCCGAGGCCGGAGTAACGGTCGGCCTTGAATTCGCCCCGGTAGGTCATGCCGTTTTCCTTGAGCGTCCCTTCGCCGTCCCGCCGGCCTTGCTTGAAGCCGCCGGTGTAGCTGCTGGTCGGTGTGGTCAGGCTGCCCTGGCCATGGAAAAGGCCTTGCTCGAATTGGCCGCGATAGACCTCGCCATTGCTGCCGTGCCACTCCCCGGTGCCGTGCCACTGGCCCTTGTCGAACTGGCCGGCGTACCAGCTGCCGTTGGGGTAATCGATGCGTCCCTGGCCTTGCAACAGGCCGTCCACCAGGTCGCCGCGATAACGCCCGCCATCGGGCAGGCGTGCATCGGGAGGCAGCAGCGATTCGCCATCGCCGCAGGCTGTGAGCAGGAGGGCCAGGGTCAGGGGTACAAGTGCGCGCATAACGGGATCCAGGTAATCAGGCGACGAGTATGCCGCAGCTATGCGCGTTGACGCGATGCGAAACTGCATGAGCGGTTTCGCGACCGCGAGGGTCTACACGAAGCAGAGCGACAGTGGCTCGGCGATGTAGGCCGGTTTTTCCGAACCTTCGATTTCCAGCGTGGCGGTGGCCTTGAGCAGCCATTGGCCAGGTTTTTTCTCGGTCACGTCCACCAGATCGACCTTGAGTCGGACCTTGGAGTCGACCTTCACCGGCTGGATGAAGCGCACGCTGTCGAGCCCGTAGTTGACGACCATCTTCACACCCTCGGGCAGGATCAGGATGTCTTCCATCAATTTGGGCATCAGCGACAGCGACAGGAAACCGTGGGCGATGGTGCTGCCGAACGGGGTCTGCGCGGCCTTGACCGGGTCGACATGGATGAACTGGAAGTCGCCGGTGGCTTCGGCGAACAGGTTGATGCGGTCCTGGTCGATGGTCAGCCAGTCGGAACATCCCAGTTCCTTGCCGACATAATCCTTGAGCGCTGTAACGGGAACGTAGGGCATTGAGACTCTCCTTGGTTCATCTGTCCTGCTTTTATGGAACGGGGGTCTGCGCCCCCGAGAACCACTGTAGATCAACATGGCCGACCGGGAAGGTCATCGACCATGCTTTTTACGAATGCCGAACCATAGCGTGGGCGTGCTTATAATGCCGGCGCATTCTTTGAACACGTGTTGCGGGGGAAAGAGCGGATGTTGCTACGGGGCCTGACCTGGCTGGTGCTGTTCCAATTGCTGGGCACTGCCATCAACCATTTGTTCCTGCCGATCCTGTCGGGGCCGATCGTTGGCCTGCTGCTGATGCTGGGCTACCTGATCACTCGCGGCGAAGTCAGCGAGCCGTTGAACCTGGCCGCCAGCAGCCTTTTGCGTTACCTGCCGTTGCTGCTGGTGCCGCCGGCGGTTGGGGTGATGGTCTATGCCCGGGCGATCGCCGCCGATTTCTGGGCGATTGTCGGTGCGCTGATGTTGTCGTTGGTCCTTTCGGTGGCGTTGACGGGCGTGATGATGCAGCGCCTGGCCCGGCGCCACAGTGTCGAGCCGGAGGACGCCCCATGATGTTCGATTGGCAAGGCGCCTGGACCTCGGTCATCCATCACCCGCTGTTCGGCATCGGCATTACCCTGGGCGCCTATCAATTGGTGCTGGCGGCGTTCGAGAAGACTCGCTGGGTGTTTCTTCAGCCGGTATTGATGTCGATGCTGGTGTTGATCGCCGTGCTGGTGGGCTGCGGCATCAGTTACGCCGAGTACCGCAAGAGCACCGAGATCCTGAGCATTCTGCTGGGGCCGGCAACCGTGGCCTTGGCGGTGCCGTTGTACTTGAACCTGCGGCGAATCCGCCAATTGTTCTGGCCGATTTTTACTACGCTGGTGGTAGGCGGGGTGTTCGCCACCAGTTCCGCGGTGGTGCTGGGCTGGGCGTTTGGCGCCGAGCACATGATCCTCATGACGATGGCACCCAAGTCGGTGACGTCGCCGATCGCCATGCTGGTGGCCGAGCAGATTGGCGGCGTGGCGGCCATGGCGGCGGTGTTCGTGCTGATCACCGGTGTGCTGGGGGCGATCCTGGGGCCGAGTATTTTGACCCGATTGGGTGTCCACAGCCCTGAAGCGCGGGGCATGGCCCTGGGCCTGACCGCCCACGCGGTGGGCACCTCGGTGGCGTTGCAGGAAAGCGAGGAGACCGGCGCCTTCGCGGCCCTGGCGATGAGTTTGATGGGCGTGGCCACGGCGGTGCTGCTGCCGCTGGTGGTGTCGATGACTGTTTAAGGAATGGGTTATGAGCTTGCCGCTGTTCCCGTTGAACACTGTGTTGTTCCCCGGTTGCACTCTTGATCTGCAAATCTTCGAGGCGCGTTACCTCGACATGATCGGGCGCTGCATGAAAAAAGGCGAAGGTTTTGGCGTGGTGTGCATCCTCGATGGCGAGGAAGTCGGCATTGCGCCCGATGGCTACGCGCGGGTCGGGTGTGAAGCGCTGATCACCGATTTTTCCCAGCAGGAAAACGGTTTGCTGGGGATCCGCGTGCAAGGCGCACGGCGTTTCCTGGTACACAGCACCAGCGTCCAGGCGGATCAGCTCACCGTGGCGCAGGTCGAGTGGCTGGAGGACGAGCCGGAACAACCGTTGCAAGATGAAGATGCCGACCTGGTGGCGCTGCTCAAGGCCCTCGCCGAACACCCGATGGTCGAGGCGCTGAACATGGGCACCGAAGCCAAGGGCCAACAGTCCCTCGCCAATCAGCTGGCCTATCTGCTGCCGTTCAATGAACTGGACAAGATCGACCTCCTGCAACTTGACGACCCGCAACAGCGGCTGGATGCGATCCAAGCGCTGTTGGATGAATTACAGGGCGAACTGTTTGCCTGACATCAATAGGCATACCGCAACATCGCATGCGGCAGGTGCCGCAGGGCGAAGAAGCTGAAGGCCGCCAACAGCGCCGGCAGGACCAGCCACCAGACTCTTGGCGACATGGCGCGCAGCGGTTCCTGGCGCTGGGTCAGCCACAGGACGGCGGCGCAGACGGTGGCGGCGAGCATGGCGCCGGCAACGATGTCGCTCGGCCAATGCGCCCCGAGGTACACCCGCGACAGGGCGATGGCCAGGGCCGGCAATGCGCCTAGCAGCAGCCAGGTCAAGCGCAGGCGCGGCGGCTGTCCCCGGCCGGCCAGCACGGCGAGGGTCAGGAACAGCGCGAATGCGCCAGAAGCATGGCCGCTGGGCATGCTGTAGCTGGTCAACGGTTCGCTCAGGATCTCAGGGCGCACGCGGGCGAAAAACAGTTTGGAGCCGGTGTTGGCCAGGGCCGTGAGCAGCATCGTGCCCCCGGCAAAGGTTGCCTGGCGCCATTGGCGTCCCAATAACAACAGTCCGGTAACCAGGGCGCTGAAGATCAGCATGTAGCGGAATTCGCCGATCAGCGTGAAGGTCACGGCGATTTCATCCAGCGTTGCGCTGCGATGTTCCTGGACCAGGGCAATCAGGCCCTGGTCGAAAGCCGTCAGGTAGCGAAAACCAGTGAACAGGCCGATCAGGATGGCCAGGCCAACACCCGCGATGATTGCCGAGGCATGACGGTGACGACGCAGGCTGCTGTTGACGCTCAGGCCGAGCATCACCGCGATGCTGCCGATGACGACGCCGGCTTGTGGCCAGAAGCCTTCGGGCAGTGGCAGGCGGAACGCCGCTCCGGTGGCCCAGCCGGGAAGCAGGTAGGCAACGGTCCAGCCTGCCGCCGCCACCACGCTGACGACCGCGAAGCGTGGGAACGGCATGTCGCACATCCCGGCCACCATCGGCAGCATCGGCCTCAGCGGGCCGATGAAACGCCCCACCAGCAGGCTGGCGATACCGTAGCGCTGGAAATAGCTTTCCGCTGCGCTCATCCATTCCGGATGTTGTCGCAGCCCCGGCAGGCGCCGGATGTTCTGGTGGAAATGCCGTCCGAGAAAGTACGAAACCAGATCCCCCAGCAATCCGCCGAGAAGGCCCAGCAGCAAGGTTTCGCCCAGGGACAACGCCCCACTGCCGGCCAGCACCGCGATGGCGAACAACAACACCGTGCCCGGCACAATCAACCCGGCAATGGCCAGGCATTCAACGCAAGCGACGACAAACACCGCCACCGCCAGCCATTGTGGGTTGACGGTCAGCCAGCCGGTAATGCTATCGAGCCATTGGCCCATAAAGACAACTCCATTGAATATTGATGGGCATGCACGGCGTTGTGTTCAGGACAGCAAAACATAATCCCGGCCCTCGACCTGTCCGCGCCGCAGCGGGTTGCGGGTACACCATTGCGCGTAGGCGGCATCGACGAAGCGGTAGGGCAGGTGTTCGTCTCGTCCCAGTGGAATGCCCAGGCGAGTGGTCTGGATCACATTCACCGTCGGCACGCCCACATCTTCCACCAGCAGCCGTTCAGGGTCGAAGCGTTTGGCGTCCCAGTCCGGCACTTTCAGGCCCAGGGCCTTGCACAGCAAGGTCTGGCCGGCACACAGCTTTTGTGGCGCGCGTGGTCGGCCTTGGGCGTCGGGATTGTTGAGGAGCATCCGCGCCAGGCTGTCCGGGCCGCTGATGGCATCCACCCAGGGATACGCAGACTTGATCAACACCGCATTACCCGGGCCTTGCGCACTGAAATTCAGTGAATCGCCGCCCCGGGCGTAATACATATAGATGTGGCCGCCATCGAGAAACAACGCCCTGCGCTTTTCCGTATAGCCCAGGGAGGCGTGGCTGCCTTTCTCGGCGAAGTAATAGGCTTCGGTCTCGATGATCCGCGCACTGAGCCACAGGCTGCCGACCTTGTGGCGAATGACCTTGCCCAGCAGGTCCCGGGCGAGCACCTGGGCGTCGCGATCAAAAAAAGCGTGTGGCAAAGCGATGGGTACGGAAGGCGAATCGGTCATGTCGATGGACGAAGTAAGGCCAAAAGTAGCGCGATGATAACAATGGAAAGCTTAATTACCGCTGAACATTCACGGAAACATTCACGTTCGATGGCTGTTTTGCGCCTCCGCCGGTCACCGCTGTGAGTCCATGCTGTTAGTCGAGGGTTACGACAGCTATAATCTGCCGCTTTCCTCTTTGCCAAGACCACACAGACCATGACTGAGTCCGTTCTTGACTACATGACCCGCCTGGGTCGCGCCGCCCGCGAAGCGTCGCGCGTCATCGGCCGTGCCAGCACCGCGCAGAAAAACCGCGCCTTGCAGGCCGCCGCCAACGCGCTGGACGCGTCTCGCGCCGAGTTGTCCGCCGCCAATGAGCTGGACCTGGCCGCTGGCCGGGCCAATGGTCTGGAGCCGGCCATGCTCGAACGCCTGGCGCTGACACCAGCGCGCATTGACGGCATGATCGTCGGTCTGCGCCAGGTCGCGGCATTGCCGGACCCGGTCGGGGCGATCCGCGACATGAGCTATCGGCCATCGGGTATCCAGGTCGGCAAGATGCGCGTGCCCCTGGGCGTGGTCGGGATCATCTACGAGTCGCGGCCGAACGTGACCATCGACGCCGCGAGCCTGTGCCTGAAGTCCGGTAACGCGACCATCCTGCGTGGCGGCTCCGAGGCGATCCATTCCAACCGCGCCATTGCCGCCTGCATCCAGCGTGGCCTGGCCGAAGCCAACCTGCCGGCCGCCGTCGTGCAAGTGGTGGAAACCACCGATCGCGCCGCGGTCGGGGCGCTGATCACCATGCCCGAGTTTGTGGACGTCATCGTGCCCCGCGGCGGCAAGGGCCTGATCGAGCGCGTCAGTCGCGACGCCCGCGTGCCGGTGATCAAGCACCTGGACGGTATCTGCCATGTCTACGTCAGCGCCCACGCCGAATTGCCGAAGGCCCAGCGCATTGCCTTCAACGCCAAGACTTATCGTTATGGCATCTGCGGTGCGATGGAAACCCTGCTGGTGGACCAGGCCGTAGCCAAGGATTTCCTGCCGTCGATGGCTGCCCAGTTCCGCGAAAAAGGCGTCGAGCTGCGTGGTTGCGAGCGCACGCGGGCAATCATCGAGGCCATTGCGGCCACGGAAGAAGACTGGGATACCGAATACCTGGCGCCGATCCTGTCGATCCGCGTGGTCGATGGGCTCGACCAGGCGATCGAGCATATCAACCGTCATGGCTCCCATCACACCGACGCCATCGTCAGCGAACACCAGGGCGAAACCCGAAGTTTCGTGGCGCAAGTGGACTCAGCTTCGGTGATGATCAACACCCCGACCTGCTTCGCCGATGGCTTTGAATACGGATTGGGTGCCGAGATCGGCATTTCTACTGATAAGCTGCACGCCCGCGGTCCGGTGGGCCTCGAAGGCCTGACCTGCGAGAAGTACATCGTGGTCGGTGACGGCCAGTTGCGCGGACAGGAGCCGGCCTGACTTGGGCGACCTCGACCCACTGGCCTCTATGACGATGCCCGTTGTGACGGCGATCGCGCCAAAGCGCATTGGTATCCTGGGTGGCACATTCGACCCGGTGCACATCGGCCATCTGCGCGGTGCGCTGGAAGTCGCCGACGCGCTGGCCCTCGATGAGTTGCGCCTGACGCCCAGCGCCCGGCCGCCTCATCGGGACACGCCGCAGGTGTCGGCCCGGGATCGCCTGGCGATGGTCGAGTGCGCGGTGGCCGGCGTGGCGCCGTTGGTGGTGGATGCCCGCGAATTGCAGCGGGACAAACCGTCCTACACCATTGATACCCTGGAGCTGATGCGTGCCGAACTGGCCGCCGATGCCCAGGTTTTTCTGCTTCTGGGCTGGGACGCTTTTTGCGGCCTGCCCACTTGGCATCGCTGGGAAGAGTTGCTCCAGCATTGCCACATCCTGGTGCTGCAACGCCCGGATGCCGACAGCGAGCCGCCGGATGCCTTGCGCAACCTGCTGGCGGCGCGCTCGGTGAGCGACCCGCTGGCCCTCAAGGGGCCGAGCGGACAGATTGCATTCGTCTGGCAGACGCCGCTCGCGGTATCCGCCACCCAGATCCGTCAACTGCTGGCCAGCGGTAAGTCGGTACGTTTCCTGGTGCCCGACGCGGTCCTGGCCTACATCGATGCGCACGGGCTGTACCGTGCGTCGAACTGAACAAGGCGTGCTCCGCCGACACGAATCCACGTGTACCGAGCACCCGAACACATGAGCAAAACGAGTTTTCTATGACTGACAAAGACCTGAACAAAGTTAAGCGCAAGGGCACCTTCAAGAGCGCCCCGCTGCCGGTAGAAGCACACGCCGGCGTGGCGCTGACCGGCGAAGAGCTGGTCAAGGTGGCCGTGGCGGCCCTGGAAGACGTCAAGGCCCAGGACATCCAGGTGATCGACGTTCGCGAGAAGCAGAGCATCACCGACTACATGATCATCGCCACCGGTACCTCCAATCGCCAGATCAATGCGATGCTGGAAAAAGTTCGCGAAGAAGTCAAAAAGCAAGGCGCCAAGCCGTTGGGCGAAGAAGGCAAGGGCGAAAGCGACTGGGTGCTGCTGGACATGGACGATGTCATCGTTCACATGATGACCGCGTCGGCGCGCCAGTTCTACGACCTGGAACGCCTGTGGGCAGGCGCCGAGCAGAGCCGTTCGGCCAGTGCCGCGCACCACAGCCCGGAAAACTCCCATGAGCACTTCACCAAGCTCAACAAAGACCAGCAATAAGGGATCGCTGTGCGACTGCGCCTGATCGCCGTCGGTTCTCGCATGCCCAAGTGGGTGGAAGAAGGCTGGCATGAATATGCCAAGCGTCTTCCGTCCGAGCTGGCCCTGGAACTGGTGGAAATTCCGCTCAATACCCGTGGCAAGAACGCTGACGTGGCGCGTTTCATCCGCCAGGAAGGCGAAGCCATGCTGGCCAAGGTCGGGCCGAACGAGCGGATCGTCACGCTCGAAGTCCACGGCAAGCCCTGGAGCACCGAGCAACTGGCGGTGGAGCTCGATCGCTGGCGATTGGATTCGCGCACGGTCAATTTCATGGTCGGTGGCCCGGAAGGGCTGGCGCCTGAAGTCTGTGCACGGGCCGATCAGCGCTGGTCGTTGTCGCCCCTGACGTTGCCGCACCCACTGGTGCGGATCCTGATCGGTGAACAGTTGTACCGTGCCTGGACAGTCTTGTCCGGGCACCCTTATCACAAGTAATCCTGCCCTCATGCCTCAGCCGATCCGCATCAAGGACCACGAAAAAGACGCCCGTCTGGTGCGGGGCCGCGTCGTGTTCGGGGCTATCGCCGTGGTCACGCTGATCGGCGTGCTGATCGCGCGGCTGTATTTCCTCCAGGTCATCCAGTACGAGTATCACTCGACCCTCTCGGAGAGCAACCGCGTCCACGTACAGCCGATTCCGCCGACCCGAGGGCTGATTTTCGACCGCAATGGCGTGGTGGTGGCCGATAACCGGCCCAGCTTCAGCCTGAGCATGACCCGCGAGCGCTCTGGCGACTGGCAAAAAGTCCTCGACGTGATCGTCGAGGTACTGCAGTTGACACCTGAGGACCGGGCGATTTTCGAGAAGCGCATGCGCCAGGGCCGGCGCCCCTTCGAGCCGGTGCCGATCATGTTCGAGCTGACCGAAGAGCAGATCGCGCTGATCGCGGTGAACCAGTTCCGCCTGCCCGGCGTCGAGGTGGTGGCGCAGTTGGTGCGGCATTATCCGCAAGGGCCGCACTTTGCCCACTCGGTCGGCTACATGGGACGGATCAACGAGAAAGAGCTCAAGACCCTCGATCCGGTCAACTACAGCGGCACCCACCATATCGGCAAGACCGGTATCGAGCGTTTCTACGAGGCCGAGCTGCACGGCCAGGTGGGATACGAGGAAGTCGAGACCAACGCCCGAGGCCGGGTGTTGCGGGTGCTCAAGCGCACCGACCCGATTCCTGGCAAGGACATCGTCCTGAGCCTGGACATCAAGTTGCAGGAAGCCGCCGAAGCGGCGCTGGGCGGACGGCGTGGCGCCGTGGTCGCGTTGGACCCCAGCACCGGCGAAGTCCTGGCGATGGTCAGCCAGCCAAGCTTCGACCCGAACCTGTTCGTCACCGGCATCAGCTTCAAGGCCTACGCCGAGCTGCGCGATTCCATCGACCGGCCGCTGTTCAACCGCGTGCTGCGCGGCCTGTATCCGCCGGGGTCGACCATCAAGCCGGCCGTGGCGATCGCCGGGCTGGATGCCGGCGTGGTCACTGCATCGAGCCGGGTCTATGACCCCGGTTATTACCAGCTGCCGAACTACGACCACAAGTACCGCAACTGGAACCGCACCGGTGACGGCTACGTGGACCTGGAAACGGCGATCATGCGCTCCAACGATACCTACTTCTATGACCTGGCCCACAAGCTGGGGATCGATCGGTTGTCGTCCTACATGAACAAGTTCGGTCTCGGCCAGAAAGTCTCCCTGGACATGTTCGAAGAATCGCCGGGCCTGATGCCGTCTCGGGAGTGGAAGCGCGCGACCCGCCGACAGGCCTGGTTCCCGGGCGAAACCTTGATCCTGGGGATCGGCCAGGGCTACATGCAGGCCACGCCGTTGCAACTGGCCCAGGCCACGGCTCTGGTGGCGAGCAAGGGCAAGTGGTATCGCCCGCACCTGGCCAAGACCATCGAGGGCCAGAAGCCCGTGGATCCGGACCCGGTGCCGGACATCATCCTGCGCAATCCATCGGACTGGCAGAAGGTCAACATCGGCATGCAACAGGTAATGCACGGTGCCCGGGGCACGGCGCGCAAGGCTTCCATCGGTGCGCAATACCGGATCGCCGGCAAGAGCGGGACCGCCCAGGTCGTGGCCATCAAGCAGGGTGAGAAGTACGACCGCTCCAAGGTCCAGGAGCGCCACCGCGACCACGCCTTGTTCGTCGGTTTCGCGCCGGCCGATAACCCGAAGATCGTCGTCTCGGTAATGGTCGAGAACGGTGAGTCCGGTTCTGGTGTCGCCGCGCCGGTGGTGCGCCAGGTCATGGACGCCTGGCTGCTGGATGAGCACGGCCAGCTCAAGCCCGAATTCGCAAGCCCGATCAGCGCGGAGGCTACGGCCCGTGAAGAATAATTTCGACCGCATCCTCTCCAGCGAAGATGTGATGCGCCGTCGCGCCACGTTGCTGCAGCGCATGCACATCGACGGTCCGCTGCTGATCCTGCTGCTGACACTGGCGGCCGGCAGCCTGTTCGTACTTTATTCAGCCAGCGGCAAGAATTGGGACCTGCTGGCCAAGCAGGCCACCTCGTTCGGCATCGGCCTGGTGTCGATGATCGTCATCGCCCAACTCGAACCACGCTTCATGGCGCGCTGGGTGCCGCTGGCCTATGTGGTCGGCGTGGGGTTGCTGGTGGTGGTGGACATCATGGGTCATAACGCCATGGGCGCCACCCGCTGGATCAACATCCCCGGGGTGATCCGTTTCCAGCCCTCGGAATTTCTCAAGATCATCATGCCGGCGACCATTGCCTGGTACCTGGCCAAGCGCTCGTTGCCGCCGCAGCTCAAGCACGTGTGCATCAGCCTGTTGCTGATCGGTATCCCGTTCATCCTGATCGTGCGCCAGCCGGACCTGGGCACTTCGCTGCTGATCCTGGCCGGCGGCGCGTTCGTGCTGTTCATGGGCGGGTTGCGCTGGCGCTGGATCCTCAGCGTGATCGCCGCCGCCGTGCCGGTGTCGGTGGCCATGTGGTATTTCGTGATGCACGACTACCAGAAGCAACGCGTCCTGACATTCCTCGACCCGGAAAGCGATCCGCTGGGCACCGGCTGGAACATCATCCAGTCCAAGGCCGCCATCGGTTCCGGTGGGGTGTTCGGCAAGGGTTGGCTGATGGGCACCCAGTCGCACCTGGACTTTTTGCCGGAAAGCCACACCGACTTCATCATTGCCGTGATGGGCGAGGAGTTCGGCCTGGTAGGCATCTGCGTGCTGCTGCTGATCTATCTGCTGCTGATCGGGCGAGGCCTGGTGATCACCGCCCAGGCCCAGACCCTGTTCGGCAAATTGCTTGCTGGCAGCCTGACCATGACTTTTTTTGTTTATGTTTTCGTCAACATCGGTATGGTCAGTGGCCTGTTGCCGGTCGTGGGGGTGCCGTTGCCATTCATTAGCTACGGAGGAACTTCGCTGGTGACGCTACTGTCAGCGTTTGGGGTTTTGATGTCGATTCATACGCATCGCAAATGGATCGCGCAGGTTTGAATAAGGTGAAGAGTTCAATGCAAGCAATGCGTGGCTGGTCGACGCGATATGCGCCGTGGGTCGGCCTGGTCGGCTTACTGGGCTGTGCGCCGCATGCCTTGGCGGGCGAATACGAAGGCTCGCCGCAAGTGGCCGAATTCGTCGGTGAGATGACCCGCGACTACGGGTTTGCCGGCGAGCAGCTGATGGGGGTGTTCCGCGAGGCCGAGCGCAAGCAGTCGATCCTCGATGCGATCTCCCGGCCCGCCGAGCGCGTCAAGCAGTGGAGCGAGTACCGGCCGATGTTCATCACCGAGGCGCGTATTGCCCGGGGCGTGGACTTCTGGCGTCAGCACGAGGCGGCCCTGGCTCGCGCCGAGCAGGAATATGGCGTGCCGGCCCAGGTCATCGTGTCGATCATTGGCGTTGAAACTTTCTTTGGCCGCAACACCGGCAATTTCCGGGTCATCGACGCATTGTCGACCCTGGGCTTCGATTATCCGCCGCGCGCCGAGTTCTTCCGCAAGGAGCTGCGCGAGTTTCTGCTGTTGGCCCGCGAAGAGCAGGTCGATCCGCTGACTCTCAAGGGTTCCTACGCCGGAGCCATGGGCCTGCCACAATTCATGCCCAGCAGTTTCCGCGCCTACGCGGTGGATTTCGACGGTGATGGCCACATCAATATCTGGACCAACCCGACCGATGCGATCGGTAGCGTTGCCAGTTATTTCAAGCGCCACGGCTGGGAAGCCGGCGAGCCGGTGGTCAGCCGTGCCGACGTGCGCGGCGAGCAGGTTGACGAGGGCTTGACCGAAGGGATCGAGCCGACGAAAACCGTCGGGGAGTTGCGAGCGCTGGGCTGGTCGAGTCATGATGCGCTGCGTGACGATATGTCGGTCACCGCGATGCGCCTGGAAGGCGAGCAGGGCCCTGAATATTGGATGGGCCTGAAGAATTTCTACGCGATTACGCGTTATAACCGCAGCGTGATGTACGCCATGGCTGTATATCAACTGTCTGAAGAGCTGGTCAAAGCACGGGGCGTCAAATAATGCAGGCATTGCCTACCTATCAACCCCTGAAAGCCAGGCCCCTCAAGCTGGTGGCATTGGCGGCGCTGTCGTTACTGGTTGTCAGTTGTTCGACCAGCCGCGCACCCACCCAGAAAAGCCCCAACGTCGTGCGCGCCACCCCAGGCCTGGACATCAACCGGGCCCACAAGGACGGCGCGCCGTGGTGGGACGTGGATGTCTCGCGCATTCCCGACGCGACGCCGACCCTGCACACCGGCCCCTACAAGGCCAACCCGTATACGGTGCTGGGCAAGACCTATTTCCCGATGGCTGAATCCAAGCGCTACGTCGCCTCGGGCACGGCGTCCTGGTACGGCACCAAGTTCCACGGCCAGAACACCGCCAATGGCGAGGTCTACGACCTCTATGGCATGAGCGCGGCCCACAAGACCTTGCCACTGCCCAGTTATGTGCGGGTGACCAACCTGGACAACAACAAGACGGTGATCCTGCGTGTCAACGATCGTGGGCCGTTCTATTCCGATCGCATCATCGACTTGTCGTATGCGGCGGCGAAAAAGCTCGGTTACGCTGAAACTGGCACCGCGCGGGTAAAAGTCGAGGGCATCGATCCGCAGGAATGGTGGGCCCAGCGCGGCCGTCCGGCGCCTTTGATGCTCAACGAGCCAAAAGTAGCGCAGAATGCCGCGCCAACCGTGACGGCTTCCACCGGCACGGTCGAGCAATGGACCCCACCGCCGCAGCAGCATGCGGCGGCCGTGGTGCCCGTGCAGATCGACGCAAAAAAAAACGCTTCTGCAACAGCGTCTGGCCAGTATCTTCAAGTGGGCGCGTTCGCCAACCCGGACGCTGCAGAGCTGTTGAGATCGAAGCTGAGCTCGATGGTCAGCGCGCCGGTGTTCATCAGCTCGATCGTGCGCAACCAGCAGACACTGCATCGGGTGCGCCTGGGGCCGATCGGTTCTCCGGGTGAGGTCCAGCAGGTACAGAACAGCGTGCGCCTGGCCAATCTCGGTTCGCCGAGCCTGGTCACCGCTGAATAATTGATTGAGGCCCGCTTGTGGTTTGGGCGGGTCAGGTTGTTGGCTCGATGAATAACAAAAGCCCGGCAAGGGTTGTGAGTGAGCAACTTAAGTGCGCGGCGGCCCGTTAGAAAGCTGCCTGTTTAGTATTGCCTCCGGGCAGTTTCCATTAGCGATTTCGAGAGACGGATGAACATCACCACCTTTGCCAAACGCCTTTGCCTGCTAGTCCCGCTGCTTCTCTCACCGGCCGCGTTCGCGGTCGAGATGATGCCGGCGCCGCCTCAATTGGCCGCCAAATCCTTTGTGCTCATGGATGCCAGCAGCGGCGAGGTGCTGGTGGAGAACAACGGTGACCAGCGTCTGCCACCGGCCAGTCTGACCAAGCTGATGACGGCCTACATCGCCACGCTGGAAATCCGTCGTGGCCAGATCGGTGAAAACGATCCGGTGACCGTCAGCGAGAACGCCTGGCGCACCGGCGGTTCGCGGATGTTCATCAAGGTCGGTTCGCAAGTGACCGTCAGCGACCTGCTGCACGGGATCATCATCCAGTCCGGCAACGACGCCAGCGTCGCCCTGGCCGAGCACATCGCCGGCAGTGAAGACGCATTCGCCGACATGATGAACAAGACCGTGGCCGACCTGGGCATGACCAACAGTCACTTCATGAACCCGACCGGTCTGCCGAACCCGGAGCATTATTCCTCGGCTCACGACATGGCGATCCTGGCGCGGGCCATCATTCATGAAGACCCGGCGCACTACGCCATCTATTCCCAGAAAGAGTTCTTCTGGAATGGCATCAAGCAGCCCAACCGCAACCTGCTGCTGTGGCGCGACAAGACTGTCGACGGTCTGAAGACCGGCCACACCGAGGAAGCGGGTTACTGCATGGTGTCGTCGGCCGTTCGTGACGGCATGCGCCTGATCGCCGTGGTGTTCGGCACCAACAGCGAAGTGGCCCGCGCCGCTGAGACCCAGAAGCTGCTGACCTACGGTTTCCGCTTCTTCGAAACCCAGACCTTCTACCAGAAGGGCACCGAACTGGCCCAGGCCCAGGTCTGGAAAGGCGCCACCAACCAGGTCAAGGCCGGCCTGGCCCAGGACCTGACCATGACCTTGCCTAAAGGTCAGCTCAAGAAGCTCGCCGCCAGCATGACCATGAACCCGCAACTGACCGCGCCGATCGCCAAGGGTGACGTCATCGGCAAGGTCGAAGTCAAACTGGACGACAAAGTGGTGCACAGCGCCGACCTGATCGCGCTGGATGCGGTCGAGGAAGGTGGTATTTTCCGCCGCATGTGGGATAGCATCCGTCTATTCTTCTACGGCTTGTTCAACTGATTTCAAGTGTTGACCTGCATGGCCCCGTTCCTTTCCGGCACGGGGCCATGTTCGTTACCACGGCTTGCGAGGCCGTTACGCCATGACAGACTCCGAAGTAAAGGCGCCAAAGATCGAGTTTCCTTGCGAGGACTACCCGATCAAAGTAATCGGCGACACCGGTGTGGGCTTCAAGGACAAGATCGTCGCGATCCTTGAGAAGCACGCCACCGTTGACCTCAAGACCCTGGCCGAGCGCCAGAGTACCAACGGCAAGTACACGACCATCCAGCTGCATATCATTGCCACCGGCCAGGAACAGCTCTACGACATCAACAGCGAGCTGCGAGCGACCGGTTTCGTGCACATGGTGTTGTGATGCCGGGCACGCTGGGCTTTCGCGAGCTGGGCACGATGGCTTACGAGCCGGTCTGGCATGCCATGCAACGCTTCACGAACGAACGCGGTACCACCGCCGACGATGAAGTCTGGCTGGTCGAGCACCCACCGGTGTTCACCCAGGGCCAGGCGGGCAAGGCCGAGCACTTGTTGTTGCCCGGCGACATCCCGGTGGTGAAGGTCGACCGGGGCGGGCAGGTGACTTACCATGGGCCCGGCCAACTGGTCGCCTATCTGTTGCTGGATGTGCGCAAGCTGGGATTCGGTGTACGCGAGCTGGTCACCCGCATGGAAACGTGCCTGATCGATTTGCTCGCCAGCTACGGCGTAAGCGCGGCGGCAAAGCCCGATGCGCCGGGCGTGTACGTCGACGGGGCGAAGATCGCCTCCCTTGGGCTGCGGATCCGCCATGGCTGTTCGTTTCACGGCCTGGCGTTGAACGTGGACATGAATCTTGAGCCGTTTCGACGGATTAATCCCTGTGGCTACGCAGGGCTGGCGATGACCCAGCTGCGCGATCACACAGGATCGATTGAATTTGCCGAGGTAAGTGCCCGGCTGCGCGCGCAGCTCGTCAAACACCTCGACTATGCTGAGCAGACGACCCTCACGGGCGGAATCGACTGATATGACTACTGATGCAGTGCAAACCATGATCCCGACGCTGGACGTCACCGAGCGTCCGGCCCCGCGTGCCAAGGTAGAGGCCGGCGTCAAGCTGCGCGGCGCCGAGAAGGTTGCACGCATCCCGGTCAAGATCATCCCGACCACCGAATTGCCGAAGAAGCCCGACTGGATCCGCGTGCGCATCCCGGTCTCTCCGGAAGTCGACCGCATCAAGGCGCTGCTGCGCAAGCACAAGCTGCACAGCGTCTGCGAAGAAGCCTCCTGCCCGAACCTGGGCGAGTGCTTCTCCGGCGGCACCGCGACGTTCATGATCATGGGCGACATCTGCACCCGTCGGTGCCCGTTCTGTGACGTCGGCCACGGCCGTCCGAAGCCATTGGACACCAACGAGCCGGAAAGCCTGGCCATCGCCATCGCTGACCTGAAGCTCAAGTACGTGGTCATCACCTCGGTGGACCGCGACGACCTGCGTGACGGCGGTGCCCAGCACTTTGCCGACTGCATCCGCGAAATCCGCAAGCTGTCGCCGAATGTCCAACTGGAAACCCTGGTGCCGGACTACCGCGGCCGCATGGACATCGCCCTGGAAATCACCGCCGCCGAGCCGCCGGATGTGTTCAACCACAACCTGGAAACCGTGCCGCGCCTGTACAAGGCCGCGCGTCCGGGTTCGGATTACCAGTGGTCGTTGACCCTGCTGCAACGCTTCAAGCAAATGATGCCGCATATTCCGACCAAGTCCGGCTTGATGCTGGGCCTGGGTGAGACCGATGAGGAAGTCATCGAAGTCATGAAGCGCATGCGTGAGCATGACATCGACATGTTGACCTTGGGGCAGTACCTGCAACCTTCGCGCAGCCACTTGCCGGTGCAGCGTTTTGTGCACCCGGATACCTTTGCCTGGTTTGCTGAGGAGGGGTACAAGATGGGCTTCAAGAATGTGGCTTCGGGGCCTTTGGTGCGTTCTTCGTATCATGCTGATGAGCAGGCCAAGTTGGTCAAGGCTGAGCTTCTGGGGTCCTGATCTTTTAGCTTTGGGTGGTGTGTAGATCCGTAATTGTGTGATGGCGGCTTATGGTTCCGCCCTTACGGCGGGTTACTTTTTTCAGACGCCAAAAAAGTAACCAAAAAGGCTTTGCCCCACCACTCGGTGCCTCGCCTAGGCTCGGCATGCCTGAACGAAGGCATCGCTCCGTGGGCCGCCGCGAAGGGCCATCCATGGCCCAGCGCGGCTAACCCGGCATCCATGCCGGGTTACCCACTGCGCAATACCTTCGTTCAGCCATCGTGGTTAACGGGGCGTTTCAGATCAAAAGCAAAAGCAAAAGCAAAAGCGAGGCGGCCTTTAGGCCGACCTGTTTTTTGGTGAGCGCGTTTCTTCTGTGGGGGGCTTGCTTGCGATAGCGATGTGTCAGTTTGCGGTTATGCCGAATGTGCCGGCCTCATCGCGAGCAAGCTCGCTCCCACAGGAGTTTGCGGCGCATATGAATTTTGTGTCGCTCTTGCTTTGGATCTTGATCTTGATCTTGATCTTGATCTTGATCTTGGCGCCCCGTTAAACCACGCTGGCCGAACGCAGGCATTGCGCAGTGGGTATCCCGGCATGGATGCCGGGATAGCCGCGCTGGGCCATGGATGGCCCTTCGCGGCGGGCCCACGGAGCAATGCCGGAGTGAGGGTACGCCGAGCCTAGGCGAGGTGCCGAGTGGTGGGGCGGAGCGTTTTTGGTTACTTTTGGCGCTCTTTCCAAAAGTGACCCGCTGTAAGAGCGGAACCATAAGCCGCCGTTACCGCAGAAACGGATATTCACACGATCTAAAAATCGGAAAACCCATGGTCCACACCCTAACCCCACATCACCCCGTCCCAGCCCTCCCACCCGAAGGCCTGATCGGCGTGATCGCCCCCGCCGGCCCCGCCCCCCTGGATACGGAGAAAGCAATCCAATGGATGCGCGCAAGGGGCCATGAACTGCGCATCTTCCCAGGCGTCTACGAAACGAACGGCTACCTCGCCGGCAGCGACGAAACACGCCTCAACGACCTCCACGCCGCCTTCGCCAATCCAGAAGTCAAAGCCATCATCTGCCTGCGCGGCGGCTACGGCACCCCGCGTCTACTCGATCGCATCGACTTCAACCTCTTGAAAAGCAACCCCAAGCCATTCGTAGGCTACAGCGACATCACAGCCCTGCACCTGGCCATCAGCCGCTACGCAGGCTTCGTCACCTTCCACGGCCCCTTGCTCAATGCCGACCTGCTGGGCGACAAGGAGCCATCGACCATTACCTCATTCTTCAGCCTGCTACGCGGGCAATTGAAGGCCGGTGACGTGTTGAGCCATCCGGCAGCGTATCCGTTGACCACAGTCGAACCGGGCATCGCCCACGGCCGCTTGCTGGGGGGCAATCTGTCGATGATTGCCGCGACCATGGGCACGCCCTACGAAATCGACGCAGAAGGGGTGATCCTGCTGGTGGAGGACGTCAACGAGCCGCTTTACCGCATCGATCGCCTGCTCACCCAGCTGCGATTGGCGGGAACCCTGGCCAAATTGCGAGGAGTGCTGTTGGGAGACGTGGCGGGTGTGGACGTCGAGGCGTTGAATCGCTTGTTCAAGCAGACCTTCGCGCCGTTGCGCATCCCGGTGTTGTCGGGTTGGCGCAGCGGGCACTGTGATCCGAACCTGACGTTGCCCATGGGGGCGTTGGTGACGCTGGATGCGGGGGAGAAGAGGCTGGTGTTGGGGCAGGATGTGGTGGTCAGTCGCTAGTTATTCAGCGTTTGCAAATCAGTCATCGCGAGCAGGATCGCTCCCACAGGCTTTCCAAGGACCTTGTGGGAGCGAGCCTGCTCGCGATGGCGATACTGCGCCATAAGCGGCTTCAACGGCTACGCAACGCCTCCAGCAATTTGTGCGTCGGATACCCATCCGCCGGCCAGCCAAGCGACTGCTGGGCGCTGCGGATCGCCTTGCGGGTATTGGCGCCGATGATGCCGTCGGGATTGCCAGCGTCGTAATTATGTTTGCCCAGCAGGGTCTGCAATTCGATGCGTTCGCTGCGGCTCAGGGGCAAGTCGTCCTTTGGCCATGAGCCGTCAATCAGCCCTGCGCCGCTGAAACGCTCCGACAGCAGGCTGACCGCCAATGCATAGGACGACGAGTTGTTGTATTTGAGAATTGCACGGAAGTTATCGAGCACCAGGAACGCCGGGCCGCGATAGCCCGCGGGCAACAGCAGGGCTGCCGACAAATGTTCGGAGCCGGCCGGCGGCTGGGCGCCGTTGGGCAGGCTTACACCCAGTTGCAGCCACTCGGCGACGGGCTTGCGGATCAAGCCGTCGGCCAGCGGATAGTCGAAGCCTTCCTTCAGCCGCACCTCGAACCCCCACGGCTGGCCGCGCTGCCATCCGGAGCTTTGCAAGTAATGCGCGGTCGAGGCCAGGGCGTCGGTAGAGCTGCCCCAGATGTCCCGGCGGCCGTCGCCGTCGAAGTCCACCGCATGGGTGTTGTAGGTGGTTGGAATGAACTGGGTCTGGCCCATGGCGCCGGCCCAGGAGCCGAGCATTTTTTCTGGCGTGATATCGCCCTGTTGCAGGATCTGCAGCGCGGCGATCAGTTGTGCGTGGGCAAAACCTGGGCGTCGTCCTTCATAGGCCAGGGTCGCCAAGGAGTTGATGACCGACTTGGTGCCCTGGAACTGGCCGAAATTGCTCTCCATGCCCCACACCGCCACCAATGCCGCACGATCGACGCCATAGCGTTGCTCGATGCTTTGCAGGATATCGGCGTGCTGCTGGACCAACGCCTGGCCCTTGCGTACCCGCAGAGGCGACAACGCTCCGTCGAGGTATTCCCACACCGGCCGGGTGAATTCAGGTTGGCTGCGATCGGCCTTGATCACGCTCATGTCCGGACTGACGCCGATGAAGGCGCGGTCGAACAGGTCGGCTCGAATCCCGGCGGCCAATGCCTGCTTGCGGAACCCGGCTTGCCATTCGGCAAAGGTCTGGGTGGGCACGATGGCCAGGTCGTCCCCGGTAGGCACGACAGGCGGCACGATAGCCGGCGCTGTCACGACGGGAGCGGTCTGGAGCGGTTGGGCGTCGGCGGCGGTGGGTTTCTCTGCACAGGCCACCAGCAGGACAACGCTTGTGGCGGCAATCAATTGGCGCAAAGGCCAACCACGGGGAAGACAGAAGGGCATTCAGGGGTCCAGAAAATCAAATCAGGTGCTGACCTTAACATGCGAAAGGGCTGTAGGGCTTGTCCAGGTGTTTCATGCCGCCAGAAAGCAAGAAGCCTCCCAGTTGTCAGACTGGAAGGCTTCGCGGCGGTAGCTGCCTTTGCCCTTGGCGGGTCGTTCCTGGCGGCTGCGGAACAGGGGTTGGGCGACGATGGACTTGGCTTTGTTGGGGCCATGCCTGGATGGCTTTTTGCTCATGATTGGATCTCTCGTGGGGTGGTTTTGCGGGGGGAAATCATGGGACAGGACTGGGGTTTTGTCCAGTCCCTGCATCGCGTAGGAAATTTCAAGATGGCGAGGGGGCTGTGGCTCCCCCGCCACAAAATCATGCTTGACACAAAAAGTCTGTTGCTTGGAAAAGAGGTTTATTCCGCGGGTAAAGGGAGTCGTTGTCCGGCCATCAACAACGACAACCGACTGAGGCTCATCCACGGCGAGCCGGCGGCCTGGCCCTTGATCTGCGCGTCGATGCGCTGGGCCTCGAGCAGCAATTGGGCCCAGCGTGACGCGGAATAGCGTTGCAGCGCCTTGCTCATCAGCGGTTTGCGCTTGTCCCACACTGGCGGGCGAGCCTGACTGAAGGCCTTGTCCAGGGGCACCCCCTGGCTGTATTGCAGCGACAGGTTGGCCAGCAGCCGCAGCTCCCGGGCCAGGGCCCAGAGGATCACCGGAGGTTCGACGCCTTCGCCTCGCAGGCCTTCGAGCATGCGCAAGGCATGAGCGGCTTCGCCGTTGAGGATTGCGTCGGTCAGCCCGAAGACATCGAAGCGGGCGCTGTCAGCCACGGCGGCCTGCACCGTTTCCACGGTGATCTGGCCGCCCTCGGCCATCAGCTTGAGCTTTTCGACTTCCTGGGCGGCGGCCAACAGGTTGCCTTCGACCCGGGCGGCAATCAGTTCAACCGCGTCCTGGCTGGCCGATAGACCGGCCTGGGACAGGCGTTGGCGGATCCAGTTCGGCAGCTGGCTGGCATCCACCGGCCAGATCTGCACGAACTGGGTCTGTGGACCTTCGACCAGCGCCTTGCCCCATTTGGTTTTCTGCGCGCTGCCATCGAGTTTCGGCAGGCTGATGAGCAGCACCGTGTCTTCGGCCGGTCGCGAGCAATATTCGATCAGCGCGGCGGCGCCTTTGTCACCGGGTTTGCCCGAGGGCAAGCGCAGTTCCAGCAGGCGTTTTTCGGCAAACAGCGACATGCTCGCCCCTGCCAGCAGCAGCGTGCCCCAGTCGAAACTGGCGTCGGCCGCGAACACCTGGCGTTCGTCGAAGCCTTGTTGGCGAGCGGCGGAGCGGATGGCGTCGGCGGCTTCCTGGCACAGCAGCGGGTCATCGCCGCTGATGATGTAGACCTGGGCGAGGGCGCCTTGCAGGTGTTTGCCGAGTTGGGCGGGGGCCAGTTTCATAAACGCTGTTCAGTAGAGAAAGCGAGCGGGGCGCCGAAACGCCCCGCAAGGCTTATGGAGCAGGAATTTGCATAGGCGATTGTTGCGGGGTTTCCGCTTCCGCCTTGCGTGCTGCTTCCAGCGCTTCGGCTTCGGCCTTGGCCTTGGCGTCGGCGGTCTGTTGCAGTTGCTCCAACTGGGCCGGGCTCAGTTGTTGCAGGCGCAGCATCATCCGCTGTACCAGGTCGCGACGCATTTCTTCGCGTACTTCGCTGGACTCCTGGTCGGAGCCGGTGATGTTGTTGCCGTCATGCAGGTAGACCTTCTGTACTTGCAGCTTGTCGTCCAGCAGCACCAGGTTGTTTTGCCCGCGGATTTCATAGTTCAGCACGTTGTTGAGCTCGTATTCGGCCGAGCGACCGGCGCCGGCATAGCTCAGGCTGCGCTGGCTTTGCTGTTCGCGGGTCAATACCAGCTTGTACGGCGCACCGCTGTAGACTTTCACGCCGCTGTCTTCCAGCGTGTCGCGCAACGCTTTTACGGTATCGCCATAGGCGTCGCGCGCGCTGAGGTCCAGTTCGGTGATGGCCAGTTCGGTGGTGCCGGTGCCGCGCAGCTGGAAGCCGCAGGCGCTCAACAGGACCGCCAGGCCCATAACCAGCAGATTACGTTTGATCATCTTGTTGCTCCCCTTGAAACCCATGGGCCGAGCGTGCGGCCCCGCAGGTCAAATTCGGCGCCGGGCCCTTGGCCCGGACGCCCGATCCAATTAGCTTGCGACGATGTTGACCAGTTTGCCGGGCACGACGATCACTTTGCGAATCGTCAGGCCATCGACGAAGCGCAGCACGTTTTCGTTGGCCCGCGCGGCGGCTTCGACTTCTTCGCGCGTGGCGGCGGCCGGCATTTCGATCTGGCCCCGCAGCTTGCCGTTGACCTGGATGACCAGGGTCAGGCTGTCCTGCACCAGCGCACTTTCGTCCACCATCGGCCAGCGGGCGTCGATCACCGGGTCAGCGTGACCCAGGCGATTCCACAACTCGTGGCTGATGTGGGGGGTGATCGGCGCCAGCAGCAGCGTCACTGCTTCCAGGCCTTCGTGAATCAGTGCGCGATCCTGCTCGGTGCCTTGGGCGGCTTTTTCCAGTACGTTCATCAGCGTCATCACCTGGGCGATGGCGGTGTTGAATTTGTGGTTCTGGCCGACGTCGTGGCTGGCCTGCTTGATCGCCAGGTGGATCGAACGACGGACGGCTTTTTGGTCATCGTTCAGGCTGGCGACGTCCAGTTTGCCCGGCAGGCCCTGGATGACGTGGGCCTGGGCCAGGCGCCAGACGCGCTTGAGGAAGCGGTGCGAGCCCTCGACGCCGGAGTCGGACCATTCGGCGCTCATGTCCGGTGGCGAGGCGAACATCATGAACAGGCGGCAGGTGTCCGCGCCGAACTGGTCGATCATCGACTGAGGGTCGACGCCGTTGTTCTTCGACTTGGCCATTTTCTCGGTGCCGCCGATTTCCACCGGCAGGCCGTCGGCGATCAGCTTGGCGCTGATGACCTTGGCCTTGCTGTCGCGTTCGAGTTCGACGTCGCTCGGGTTGAACCACGTGTAGGCACCGTTGGCTTCGCGACGATAGTACGTCTCGGCGATCACCATGCCCTGGGTCAGCAGGTTCTTGAACGGCTCGTTTGAGCTCACCAGGCCTTCGTCACGCATCAGCTTGTGGAAGAAGCGCGCGTAAAGCAGGTGAAGAATGGCGTGTTCGATGCCGCCGATGTATTGATCCACCGGCAACCAGTGGTCAGCCGCGGATTTTTCCACCAGGCCGCCTTCAAAGTGCGGCGAGGCGTAGCGGGCGTAGTACCACGAGGACTCGACGAAGGTGTCCATGGTGTCGGTTTCACGCTTGGCCGGTGCGCCGCATTTCGGGCAGCTGCACTCGTAGAATTCGGGCATGCGCGCCAGGGGCGAACCGGCGCCGTCGGGTACGACGTCTTCCGGCAGGACCACCGGCAGCTGATCTTCCGGCACCGGTACGTCACCGCAGGTGTCGCAATGCACGATGGGGATCGGGCAACCCCAGTAGCGCTGGCGGCTGATGCCCCAGTCGCGCAGGCGGAACTGGGTGCGCGAGGCACCGAGGTTCTTCTTGATCAGGGCCACTTCGATGGCATCGAAGGCGCCAGCGAAATCCAGGCCGTCGAACTCACCGGAATTGATCAGCTCGCCGTGTTCGCCGTAGGCGTCCTGCCAAGGCGCTGGTGCCTGGTCGCCGGCGCTGGTGCGCACGACCGGCTTGACCGGCAGGTTGTATTTGTGGGCGAACTCGAAATCACGCTCGTCGTGGGCGGGCACCGCCATGACCGCGCCGTCGCCGTAGTGCATCAGCACGTAGTTGGCGACCCACACCGGCAGTTTCTCGCCGGTGAGCGGGTGCTCGACGAACAACGAAGTCGGCAGGCCTTTCTTCTCTTGGGTGGCGACGTCGGCTTCGGCGACGCTGCCGCCTTTGCATTCGACGATGAACGCCTGCAGCTCGGGGTTGTTCCGCGCTGCCAGAGTCGCCAGCGGATGCTCGGCGGCCACGGCCACGTAAGTGGCGCCCATCAAGGTGTCCGGACGGGTGGTGAAGACCTTCAGGGTGCCGGCTTCGCCAATGGAGGCGACGTCGTAGGGGAACTGCACTTCCATGCCCCGGGACTTGCCGATCCAGTTGCGCTGCATGGTCTTGACTTGCTCGGGCCAGCCGGTCAGCTCGTCGAGGCTCTCCAGGAGTTCATCCGCGTAGGCGGTGATCTTGAAGTAGTACATCGGGATCTCGCGCTTTTCGATCAGCGCGCCGGAGCGCCAGCCGCGACCGTCGATCACTTGCTCGTTGGCCAGTACGGTCTGGTCCACCGGGTCCCAATTCACGGTGCCGTTCTTGCGGTAGATCACGCCTTTCTCGAACAGGCGGGTGAACAGCCATTGTTCCCAGCGATAGTAGTCGGGCTTGCAGGTGGTCACCTCGCGGGACCAGTCCACCGCCAGGCCCAGGCTGCGCAGCTGGGTCTTCATGTACGCGATGTTTTCGTAGGTCCACTTGGCGGGGGCGACGTTGTTCTTCATCGCGGCGTTTTCCGCCGGCATGCCGAAGGCGTCCCAACCCATGGGTTGCAGGACGTTCTTGCCTTGCATGCGCTGATAGCGGGAGATCACGTCGCCGATGGTGTAGTTGCGCACGTGCCCCATGTGTAGCTTGCCGCTGGGGTAAGGGAACATCGACAGGCAGTAGTACGTCTCCTTGCCTGGCTGTTCACTGACTTCAAAGGACTTTTGCTCGTCCCAGAACGACTGGGCGGCGGCTTCGATTTCACGGGGCTGGTAGTGTTCGTGCATGGCTACTTTTGTACTGAATGGGGTGGCCCAATCCTCTTCATTGCCATGCTGGACGCAGATGACGCCGAATGCGGCGTTTTCGATGCCCAGCCAAGCTGGAAGTGGAGTTACAGGAAGCGCCGTAGCATACATGACCGCGCTCCGCCGAGGGAAACCCTGATTGCTGCTCAACCATTGCCGAGCCTTTTGCCGACCATTGGCGACGACCGGGGTTCTGGGCCGTTGGTCGCGGCGTCCAGCCGGTTTGCCCAGCGAAGCTAAGCTTCTGAATGGGGAGTGAGTCTTATCTTCAATGAGGTGAGGGATGGTTGAATCACAACGAAAAGTCGCTACACCTGAGTTGTATGAAAAACTGATCGATCGCCTGGGGATGGCCTTGGACGCCGCAAGAACCGCCGGTCGCTTGCGTGATGAACGCCCGGCAGAGCTGGAACTGCGAGGCCTGAGCCCCGCAGAGTTCGAGCTGGTCAAGGCTTACCTTGAACAGGCCGGGCACCAGGCCTCAGCAAATGGGGGCCAGGCAAACAAGCGTCTCGAAGCGCCCCGATCGGCCAAGATTGTCTGGCTCAAGGATCGGACGCCCGACAAGGATGCTGTAAAGGTCCGGTCCCTGCAGTTCAAGTAAAGGCCAGATTCACGCGTGTCGCTTTTTTTGATTCGAGGTTCTTGGAATCTGTTGTCGCTTTGCGTCAACCCACCTAGGCTTCGGGCATCTATGGAGATGCCCGATGCCGTTTCGCTATTTCATCAAACAGCTTCTATTGCCGCCTGGCATTCTTTTGCTTTTGCTGGCGCTTGCCTGGTGGTGGCGTGATTCCCGGCCGCGCCTGGCCCGCGTGTGTTTTATCCTGGGGCTGGGTGGTTTCTGGCTGATGAGCCTGCCGATAGTGGTGCAGTGGAGCGCGAAGGCATTGGAGCGCGAACCGCCGCTGCTGCGCAGTGAATGGGCGACCCTGGCCCAGCGCGCCGACGCCATTGTGGTGCTGGGCTCGGGGCGCGAGCGCGGTGACCTGGCCTGGGGCACCGACCAGCCCACCGGGGTGGGCCTGGAGCGCCAGCGTTATGCGGCGCGGTTGGCCAGGGCTTCGGGCTTGCCCGTGTTGACAACCGGCGGCTTGCATTACGGCACCCCGCCCAGCGAGGCCAAGCTGATGGCTGACTCGATGCGTGAGGATTTCGGCGTCGACGTGCGCTGGCAGGAGGGCCACAGCCGCACCACGTGGGAGAACGCCCAGATGAGCGCGCAGATCCTGCTGCCCGAAGGGGCGAAGCGCGTGGTGGTGGTGACCCAGGCCTGGCACATGCCACGAGCGGTCTGGAGTTTTGAACGTTCTGGATTTGAAGTGGTGCCTGCGCCTGTCGGTTTCCTGGGTCAGGATAACGCCCGGCCGTTGGGTGGCTGGATGCCGGAATTCAAATCGGTGTGGCAATCGGGGCAGTTGATGAACGAGGCGGTGGGGTTGGTGGGGTATTGGTTGTTTTATCGCTGAATCATTGAAGTGAACGCTTATTGTGGCGAGGGAGCTTGCTCCCGCTGGGGCGCGCAGCGGCCCCAAAAAGCGGGGCCTGCTGCGCCCGAAGCGTCGGACCGGTCCAGCGGGAGCAAGCTCCCTCGCCACAGGGATGGGGGAGCGAGTTAAACCGTCTTGGCCATCCGCCCCGCCACCAGCGCCCAACCCAAAAGCAATACACACAAAATGATCAGCGGCCACGAGCGCCATTGAAGGTACGGCGTCAGGTCGTGCATCGGCACCACTTCACCGTAGAGGATGCCGCGTTGGAACTGCGGAATCTGGACGGTGATCTGGCCGAAGGGGTTGATCAGGCCGGTCACGCCATTGTTGGTGGCGCGAATCATCCAGCGCCCGGCCTCCAGCGCGCGCATCTGGGCCATTTGCAAGTGTTGCAACGGGCCGATCGACGTACCGAACCAAGTGTCGTTGCTGATCGTCAGCAACAGGTCGCTTCGCGCTGAAAGGTTGGCAGCGAATTCCGGGTAGACCACTTCGTAGCAAATGAATGGCGCGATCTGGTAACCCTTGGCCTGCAGCAATGGCTGATCAGCCGGGCCTCGGGCGAAATCCGACATTGGCAGGTCGAAAAATGCGATCAGGCCGCGCAGGATATCCTGCAATGGCACGTACTCGCCGAAGGGCACCAGTTTCTGCTTCAGGTAAGTGCCGTCGCCTTCGCCGGTCACGGTGATGCCGTTGAAATAGCGCTTCTCATGACGTACTTCCTGGCGGATCGGTACGCCGGTGATCAGTGCCGAATGCCGCTCGGCGGCGAAACTGCCCATCATGTCCAGGTAGCCCTGGGCGGACTCCTTGAGTACCGGCACGGCCGTTTCCGGCCAGACCAGCAGGTCGACGCGCTTGGACGTGAAGCTCATGTCACGGTACAGCGCCAGTTGCGCGTTGAGCTGCTCGGGGTCCCACTTCATGCTTTGTTCGATGTTGCCCTGGATGGCCGCGACACTCAGCGGCTCGCCCGAGGGGCTGGTCCAGGCATGCCCCTTGAGCGCAAAGCCGGCCGCCCAGGGGCCGATGAGCAAGGCCACACCCGCGACGACGAAGCCTTTGCGCCCGGAACGCAGCAATCGGGGCGCGTTGTACAACAGCGCGGCGGTCTGGGCCAGGGTGAAGGAGATCAGCCACATGCCACCCAGCGGTGCAAGGCCGGCCAGCGGGCCGTCCAGTTGACTGTAGCCGGAGTAAAGCCAGGGGAATCCGGTCAGGAACCAGCCCCGAAAGGCTTCCTGGCCCAGCCAGAGCGCGGCGAAGGCCAGGGCATCGGCCAACGGTGCCTCGTTGCGCCGCAGCCAGCGCGCCCAGAGCCAGGCGGGCAGGGCGAAGAACCAAGCGATCGCGGCAATGAACAGCAGCATCAAAAGCCCGGCCAGCAGCACCGAGGCGCCACCGAAGTTATGGATGCTGACGTAGATCCAACTGGTGCCGGCGCCAAACAGGCCGAAACCGAAACACCAGCCGCGCCCCAGGGCCTGGCGCGGCGAGAGCTCGCGCAGGCCAGCATAGAACAGCCCGACCGCCAGCAATGCCAGCGGCCAGATATCGAACGGCGCCAGGGCCAGGGTGGTGATCGCACCGGCCGCCACGGCCAGCAGGTTACCGGGCCAGCCGGGGCGGTTTATCCAGCGCATGTGTTTCCTTAGCGGCTCTTGCAGGGTTTAACGGGCAATGGGTGACAGGCGCAGCAGATGAATCCGGCGGCTGTCGGCATTCAGGATGCGGAAGCGCCAGGAGCCGATCTCGGTGGTTTCGTTGCGCTTGGGCAGGTGGCCGAAGGCACTCATCACCAGGCCGCCGACGGTGTCGAACTCATCGTCGGAGAATTCGCTGTCGAAGAACTCGTTGAAGTTCTCGATCGGCGTCAGGGCCTTGATCAGGAAGTCGCCGCTGGGCAAGGGCTTGATGTAGCTGTCTTCCTCGACGTCGTGCTCATCCTCGATGTCGCCGACAATCTGTTCAAGCACGTCTTCGATGGTGACCAGCCCGGCCACGCCGCCGTATTCGTCGATGACGATGGCCATGTGGTTGTGGTTGGCGCGGAATTCACGCAGCAGTACGTTCAGGCGCTTGGACTCGGGCACGAACGTGGCCGGGCGCAGCAGGTCCTTGATATTGAAACTGTCGCCGTTCTCCTGGAGGATCAGCGGCAGCAGGTCCTTGGCCAGCAGCACGCCCATGACGTCGTCATGGCTCTCGCCGACGACCGGGTAGCGCGAGTGAGCGGAGTCGACCACGGCGGGCAGGAATTCGCGGGGAGTCTGGGTTGCCTTGATGCTGATCATCTGCGAGCGCGGGACCATGATGTCCCGAACTTGCAGGTCAGCCACCTGGATGGCGCCTTCGACGATGGCCAGCGCTTCGCTGTCCAGCAATTTGTTCTGGTGTGCATCGCGCAGCAGCTCCAACAGCTCCTGGCGGTTTTTCGGCTCATGGGCAAAAGCCTGGGTGAGCTTGCCCAGCCATGACTTCTGCCCGTTGGTCGATCGATCTTCGCTCATAGCGATTACTCTGAATCCTTTGTCGTTACAGGTTGATGTTTCAGTGTTCGTCGCCGGCATACGGGTCGGGATGACCCAGCTCGGCAAGCAACGTTCGTTCCAGCGCTTCCATTTCCTCGGCTTCGTCCTCTTCCATATGGTCGTAACCAAGCAAATGCAAGCAGCCATGGATCACCAGGTGGGCCCAGTGGGCTTCGGGTGACTTGCCTTGTTCGGCGGCCTCGCGCTCGACGACCGGGACGCAGATCACCAGGTCCCCCAGCAACGGGATGTCGAGCATTTCGTCGGGCACGTCGGCGGGAAACGACAGCACGTTGGTGGCGTAGTCTTTCTGCCGCCAGGTGTGGTTCAGCTCGCGGCCTTCGGCTTCGTCCACCAGGCGGATCGTCAGTTCCGAGTCGGCGCTGCGCTGGCGCAGCGCCAGTTCGCACCATTGGCGGAACTGGGCTTCGCTGGGGGCGGGGTGTTCACTGGCCTCTTGCAGGTCGAGTTCAAGCATTGTGGCGATTGCCTTTGCTTTCGGCCGAATCTTCATCGGCGCGGTTCTCGAAACGCTCGTAGGCTTCGACGATGCGCTGCACCAACGGATGGCGTACGACGTCCTTGGGCATGAAGTGCGTGAAGCTGATGCCCGGGACGTCCTTGAGCACCTGGATCACGTGGTTCAGCCCGGACTTGGTGCCTCGGGGCAGGTCGACCTGGGTGATGTCCCCGGTGATGACGGCGGTGGAGCCGAAACCGATCCGGGTCAGGAACATCTTCATCTGTTCGACGGTGGTGTTCTGGCTTTCGTCGAGGATGATGAAGCTGTTGTTCAGGGTCCGACCACGCATGTAGGCCAGCGGCGCGACCTCGATGACCTGTCGCTCGATCAGCTTGGCGACGTATTCGAAGCCGAGCATTTCGTACAGCGCGTCATAGAGCGGGCGCAGATACGGGTCGATCTTCTGGGTCAGGTCGCCGGGCAGGAAACCGAGTTTTTCCCCTGCTTCGACGGCGGGACGCACCAGCAGGATGCGGCGCACCTGTTCGCGCTCCAACGCGTCGACCGCACAGGCAACGGCCAGGTAGGTCTTGCCAGTACCAGCCGGGCCGATGCCGAAGTTGATGTCGTTGGCCAGGATTTCCTTCACGTAGCGCTGCTGATTCAAGCCGCGAGGGCGAATCATGCCTTTTTTCGTGCGCAGGGCCACGGCAGGTTCCGACGGGGCGTGATTGTCGAGTTCTTCGACCGCCGACTCTTGCAGGAACAGGTGGACCATGCCCGGAGACAGCTCGCTCGCCTTGGTTTCTCGGTAGAGACGGCGCAGCAGGTTTTCCGCGGAGGTGGTGTGCTTGGGATCGCCGATCAGTTCGAACTGGTTCCCGCGATTGCGGATCTCGATGGTCAGGCGCTGTTCGATCAAGCGAAGATGCTCGTCGAATTGCCCGCACAGATTGGCGAAGCGGCGAGCCTCAAAGGGCTCGAGAATGAAACGATGAGGTTCGATGGGTGCGTTCAAGGTCGTTTTTAGCCGCCCAGGGGCAATTAAGGTGAAATCAAGGATAACGCCAGTAGGCTGGGTGCGAAAGGTCTTAAGCGGCGCAATCTGACAACAGGACCTACACAGCCCATTGTGGGAGCGAGCCTGCTCGCGAAAACGGTCTTGTATTCAGCGCATGTGTTGGCCGATAGACCGCTTTCGCGAGCAGGCTCGCTCCCACAGGGATCTGTACAGTTACTGCACCAGCGAACCCCGCAGCGAGTGCGGTTGCGCGGCGTCGATGTGTACGTCGGCGAACTGGCCGATCAGGGCTGGCGTGTCGCAGCGGAAGTTGACGATACGGTTGTTTTCCGTACGGCCCTGCAATTCGCCCGGGTCTTTTTTCGAGTAGTCGGTGACCAGGATCCGCTGGATCGAACCGACCATCTGTCGGCTGATTTCAAAGCCCTGCTGGTTCAAGCGGTGCTGCAAAGCATTGAGCCGCTCCTTCTTCACTTCCTCGGGCGTCTCATCCGCCAGGTCGGCCGCCGGCGTGCCGGGGCGCTGGCTGTAGACAAAGGAATAGGAGAAGTCGAAGCCCACGTCTTCGATCAGCTTCATGGTCTGCTGGAAATCTTTCTCGGTTTCGCCAGGGAATCCGACGATAAAGTCCGAGCTGATGCAGATCCCCGGCACTGCGGCGCGCAACTTGCGCAGTTTGGATTTGTACTCCAGCGCCGTGTGGTTGCGCTTCATCGCTGCGAGGATTCTGTCCGAACCCGATTGCACCGGCAGGTGCAGGTGCTTGACCAGCTCGGGAACTTCGGCGTGGGCCTGGATCAGGCTGTCGGAAAACTCCAACGGATGGGACGTGGTGTAGCGGATCCGGTCGATACCGTCCACCGCCGCCACGACGCGGATCAACTCGGCGAGGTCCGCCAGGCGACCGTCGTGGGTCAGGCCGCGATAGCCGTTGACGTTCTGCCCCAGCAAGGTCACTTCACGCACGCCGTTTTCCGCCAGGTGGATGATCTCGGCGATCACGTCGTCGAACGGCCGGCTGACCTCTTCGCCGCGGGTATAGGGGACCACGCAGAACGTGCAGTATTTGCTGCAGCCTTCCATCACCGACACATAAGCGCTGGGGCCGTCGATGCGCGGCTCGGGCAGGTGGTCGAACTTCTCGATTTCGGGGAACGAAACGTCGACTTGGGGCAATTTGGTCACGCGCGCCGCGTCGATCATTTCCGGCAGGCGGTGCAGGGTCTGGGGGCCGAAGACCACGTCCACGTACGGCGCGCGGTCACGAATGGCCGCGCCTTCCTGGCTGGCGACGCAGCCGCCGACCGCGATGACCATTTCCGGGTTGGCCAGCTTCAGTTCACGCCAGCGGCCCAGTTGGGAATACACCCGGTCCTGGGCGCGCTCGCGGATCGAGCAGGTGTTGAGCAGGATCACGTCTGCGTCTTCGGCGCGGGCGGTGACTTCCAGGGCCTGGTGTTCACCCAGCAGATCGACCATGCGCGAGCTGTCGTACTCGTTCATCTGGCAACCGTGGGTTTCGATGTAAAGCTTCTTGGCCATGGACGGATCATCACGTGATTCAAAGAACCGCGCATTATAGGCAACAAGTCCCCCGGTTCCTACCGCTGCGCGAGCAGTGGCTATGCTATAGTTCGCGCCCTCATTTTTACCCGCCGATGTGTTTCGCCAGCCATGACCAAACGTGAAGCTCCAATCTACAAGGTGATTTTCCTCAACCAGGGCCAGGTGTTCGAGATGTACGCCAAGCAGATCTATCAGAGTGATCTGTGGGGCTTTCTGGAAGTGGAAGAGTTCGTCTTTGGCGAGCGTACACAAGTGGTCGTCGACCCAAGCGAAGAAAAGCTCAAGGCGCAATTCGAAGGCGTGGTGCGCAGCTTCGTGCCGATGCATTCGATCGTGCGCATCGATGAGGTCGAGCGCCTTGGCACTCCGAAAATCAGCGAAGCCCGCGGCGCGGTCGGCAATGTGATGCCGTTTCCGATGCCGATGCCTGAGAAGTAGGGTTCAAGACCGGGTTGCTCCCAATCGCGAGCAGGCTCGCTCCCACAGTAAATCGCCGGTGAGCGCAAATCCTGTGTCGCCAGAGAGCCAACTGTGGGAGCGAGCTTGCTCGCGATGAGGCCTTCAAGGCCAGAACATTAATCAGGGCAGTGGCGAGAACGGCGTGCGTCCGTCGGCGTTCTGCAATTCCATCAGGTATTTGCGAAAGATCTGCCCCAGCACCTGGGTGGCCACTTCCAGCTCGTCGCGGGGCATCTGCTCGGCGACTTCGTCGGCGGTGTCCAATGCCTCTTCGGCGCCGTTAACCGCCGCCATCTTCAAGACGATATACGCCTGGACATTGTTGGCCGGTACGCCTTCGCCATGGAAGAACATGCCGCCAAGCTTGAACTGCGCCTGGGCGTGGCCTTGTAGCGAGGCTTTTTCGAAATAGTTGAGGGCCAGCTTGAGGTCGCGGGGCGCGGCCTTGCCGTCGTAGTAGAACTCGCCCAATTCATATTGCGCTTGGGCATCGCCCTCGTCGGCCGCTTTTCGACAGGCGTCGAGTGCCGGTGCGAGATCTTGTGGCTGGGTGTTGAGGGTGCAACGGCCCATCGCCGGGATCAACAACGAGTTACCGCCTGCCTGTGCATGAGCGAGCAGGGGCTGAAGGAGCAACAGGCAGCCCAAGGCAAGGGTGCGGCCGGTGCGGTTCATGGGAATCGACTTACCTCTGAGGGGCGCGTGGACCCTTCGGGGGATCCAATAAGCGCGCATTATGAAATAAGCGGGGCCATCCTTACAAAGTCTTTACTCGTTTTTCTGCTGCAAAGGAACCGCAACGACGGTTTGTTGGGCAGATATGTAGGAAAAGGCACGGTGGGTTATGGGCAATAACTGACGCTGGTGTCAGCCAGCGTCAGTTATCCACAGGCTTATTTCAGTGCCGCGAAGGCTCGTTCAGCCGCGTCGAGGGTAATCTTCAGTTCCGCCTCGCCATGGGCGATGGAGGTGAAGCCGGCTTCAAAGGCGCTTGGCGCCAGGTAGACGCCGCCTTCGAGCATCAGGTGGAAGAAGCGCTTGAAGCGGTCGGCGTCGCTGGCCATCACGTCGTCGAAGGTCACGATGTCATCGGCGCCGCTGAAATACAGGCCGAACATGCCGCCGGCCTGGGTGGTCACAAACGGAATGCCAGCCGCGTCGGCGCGCACTTGCAGGCCATCGAGCAGGCGCGTGGTGAATTCGGTCAGTTCGGCGTGGAAGCCCGGGCGGCTGATCAGGCGCAGGGTGGTCAGGCCAGCAGCCATCGCCAACGGGTTGCCCGACAGCGTGCCGGCCTGATAGACCGGGCCCAGCGGCGCGATGCATTCCATGATGGCGCGTTTGCCGCCGAAGCAGCCCACGGGCATGCCGCCACCGATGATCTTGCCGAAGGTGCTCAAATCCGGCGTCACGCCATAGTGGGCCTGGGCGCCACCAAGGGCGACACGGAAGCCGGTCATCACTTCATCGAAAATCAGCACCACGCCATGCTGGTCGCACAGGCTGCGCAGACCTTCGAGAAAGCCTGGCGCCGGCGGCACGCAGTTCATGTTGCCGGCCACCGGCTCGACGATGATGCATGCCACCTCCTGACCGACTTCGCCGAGCATCTTCTCGACTTCTTCAAGGTCGTTGAACGGCAGGGTCAGGGTGTGCTTGGCAAATGCCGCTGGCACGCCCGCCGAGCTCGGAACGCCTTGGGTCAGGGCGCCGGAACCGGCCTTGACCAGCAGGCTGTCGGAGTGGCCGTGGTAGCAGCCTTCGAATTTGATGATGCTGTCGCGGCCGGTGTAGCCACGGGCCAGGCGGATCGCGCTCATGGTCGCTTCGGTGCCGGAGCTGACCATGCGCACCATTTCCATCGACGGCACGATGGAGCAGACCAGGTCCGCCATCTCGGTTTCCATCGCCGTCGGCGCGCCATAGGACAGCCCGTGCTCCAGCTGCTTGCGCACCGCATCCAGCACGTCCGGATGGCTATGGCCGAGAATCATCGGCCCCCACGAGCCGACGTAGTCAACGTAGCGCTTGTCGTCTTCATCGGTGACATACGCGCCTTCGGCGTGCTTGAAGAACAGCGGTGTGCCGCCGACGCTCTTGAACGCGCGAACAGGCGAGTTCACGCCGCCGGGGATATGTTTCTGGGCGTTGGCAAACAGGGTTTCGGAACGGGACATGGTAGGGCTCTCGAAAACGGAAATGACTATTTGATGTGCAGCAGATCGTTGAAGGCGCGGGCGCGGCGCGTCACTTCAGCGGTGCTGTCGGCGCCGAACAGGCCGTGGACCACCGCAAGCAGGTCGACCCCATGGGCCACCAGCGGGGCGGCGTTTTCCAGGGTGATGCCGCCGATGGCGCAAACGGGTATATGCAGTTTGATGCGGGCCTGTTCGAGCAGTTCAAGGTTTGCGCTGGGTGCCCCAGGCTTGGTGCTGGAGTTGAAGAAGCGCCCGAACGCGACGTAGCTGGCGCCTTCGTTGACGGCCTGTTCGGCCAACTCCAGGCTGGCGTGGCAGGTTGAGCCGACGATTGCCTTGTGGCCCAGCAACGCCCGCACCGGCGCCAACGGGCCATCGGTCTGGCCCAGGTGCACGCCGACGCCCAGGCGCGCGGCCAATTCGGCGTCATCATTGATGATCAGTTGGGTCTTGTAGCGCTCGCACAGGTTGCGCAGGGCCTCGGCCTCACGAAGGCGGCGGGCCTCGTCGTTGCTTTTGTCGCGGTATTGCAGCAAGGTCACGCCGCCTTCCAGCGCGGCTTGCACATAGGCAAGGAACTTGCCGGCCAGCAGTTGGCTGTCGGTCACGGCATAAAGGCCACGTAATTTCATTCCACGGCTCCTGTGCTACGAGCAGAAATCCAGCGGTAGGCGACGCGGTACGAACTGGCCTTTGCCCAGTTGTTCGGCATCGCGCAGCGTGCGCCACGTGTAGTCCAGGGCTGTCTTGACCGCGCTGGAGAGTTGTTCGCCCTGGGCCAGTCGGCCGGCGATGGCGCTGGCGAGGGTGCAGCCGGAGCCGTGATAACTGCCGGGCAAGCGCTGGCAGGTGAACGTTTCGCGGTGTCCGTCGCGGCTGTACAGGCGATTGTGGACTTCATGCTCGTCGCCATGGCCGCCGGTGATCAGCAGGTGCTTGACGAAGGGCAGCAGTTTTTCGGCGCATTCATCGGCGCTGCCTTCGGGCAGTTCGGCGAGGATGCGTGCTTCAGGCAGGTTGGGCGTGGCGATGGTGGCCAGGGGCAGCAGGCGCTCGCGCATGGCGTAGCCGACTTCATCCTTGCCCAGCCGTCCGCCACCGCCGGCGCGCAGCACCGGGTCGCAGACCATCGGCAACTGCGGGTGTGTCTGGAGCAGCTCGACCACGGTGTCGACCATTTCCAGCGAGCCGAGCATGCCCAGCTTGACCGCCGCGACGGGGGAGTCGTTGAGCACGGCATTGGCTTGCGCCAGCACCCACTCGCGATCCAGCACGCGGAAATCGCTGACGTTGACCGTGTCTTGCACGGTCAACGCAGTAACGGCCGGGGCGGCATGACATCCCTGGGCAAGCAGGGCTTCGATATCTGCCTGCAAGCCGGCGCCACCACTGGGGTCGTGGCCGGAGAGACAGAGGACAACGGGGCGAGAGCTGTAGATATTCATGGTGCGCGAGCTTATCACCAAACCTCTTTTATCGGTGATTGGCCTCAGAGGGTTTTGTTGGCGACCACTTTTGTGCTTCACCAATTGGCAACCTGACCAAAGCAACAGCTCTATCTCAATGGTTGGCGCTGAGACGCCCGTGCTAGAGCCTTTTGTCGGAAAAATTTCCGTGGTGCAAATTGGCCATCAACGGCTATGCTAGAGATGGATCCAACCAATAACAGGTAATGCCGGTTTTACGTCTACTCAGGGAATGGGGGGCTTCCTGACTCAACCGGACAGGCCACGCTGGGGCTTAAATGCGCTATTTGCTGATGTTGCTGCTGTGCTTGTCCCCCTTGGCAAGTGCGCTCGAATTCGATGAATCAACCCAAAGCCTGCCTTTGGGCCACGCTTTGCAAGTGTTGGAAGACCCCAGTGGCACGGCCTCCATCGATGAGATTCTGGCCCAGGCCGCGGCCGGTCGTTTCAAGCCCCATGACAAAGCCACGCTGAACGCCGGTTACTCACGTTCGGCGTTCTGGTTGAAAGTGGACCTGCACTATCGTCCTGCCAATCCCGACGCCCAGCGGACCTGGTTGCTGGAGCTGGCGTATCCGCCGCTGGATCATCTGGACCTGTACCTGGCCGACGGCAGCGGAGCCTATCGCCTGGTCCGCCAGACGGGCGATGCTCTGCCTTTTGCCAGTCGCGAGGTCCGCCAGAACAATTACCTGTTCAGCCTGGACTTCCAGCCGGATCAACGCCAGGTCGTGTACTTGCGTCTGCAAAGCCAGGGTTCGATCCAGGCGCCGTTGACGCTGTGGTCGAGCACGGCGTACCTGGAGCAGCAGCCGGTGCGCCTGTATGTGTTGGGGATCATCTATGGCGTGCTGCTGGGGATGCTGGTCTACAACCTGTTCATTTACCTGAGCGTGCGCGACACCAGTTATTTGTACTACATCTTCTATATCGCCTCGTTCGGCCTGTATCAGTTGTCGGTCAATGGCGCGGCGGTGGAATATTTCTGGCCGGACAATCCCTGGTGGGCCAATGCCGCAACGCCGTTCTTCATCGGCTGCGCGGGGCTGTTCGGCAGTCAATTCGCCCGCAGCTTCCTGCAGACCTCACAACACAGTCGCTGGCTCGATCGACTGCTGCTGGCGCTGATCGCCTACAGTGCCGTGGTGGTAGGGCTGTCGCTGATGACCAGCTACGCCTTGGCCCTGCGCCTGGCGACGGCGTTGGCCCTGGTATTTACCGTGGTGATTTTCGCCGCCGGGCTGTTCGCCTGGTGGCGTGGCCTGCGGGTGGCGCGTTATTTCATCATCGCCTGGTCGGCGTTCCTGCTGGGGGGCATCGTCAACACGATGATGGTGCTCGGTTACCTGCCGAACATCTTCCTGACCATGTATGCCAGCCAGATCGGCTCTGCCATCGAGGTGGCATTGTTGTCCCTGGCCCTGGCGGACCGCATCAACGCCATGCGCGAGCAGCAGGCCCAGACGCTGTTCGACGCCGGACAGAAACTGGAAGTGCTCAACCAGCAATTGGCCCACGGCAACAAACTCAAGGATGAATTCCTCGCCACCCTCACCCATGAATTGCGCACCCCGATGAACGGTGTGATCGGCTCCCTGGAGCTGATGGAAACCGTCGAGATGGACGAGGAGCTGACCCAGTATCAACAGACCGCCGCCGGTTCGGCGCGGGACATGATGCGCATGGTCAACGGCATCCTCACCCTTACCGAGTTGCAGGCCGGCAAGCTCAAGGTCTACCCGACGCCGTTCAGCCTGCGTGGTGTGATTGATGCCCTGCAGGTGCAGTTCGGTGCCAACGCGGCGGCAAAGGGCTTGGACTTCAAGGTCGACATAAGCCCCAGCCTGGCGGATCGGTTGGTGGGCGACAGCGCTAAATTGGCCCAGTGCCTGGAATGCCTGCTGGACAACGCTATCAAGTTCACCCGCTCGGGTGGCATCGCCCTGCGGGTCAGTGGACGACCGTCGGAGCTCGATCGCCTGGTGCTGTCATTCGCGGTGATCGACACCGGCATCGGTTTCACCGATCTTGGCGAGGCGACGTTGTACCAGCGTTTCTTCCAGCTCGATGGCTCGATGACGCGCGAGTACGGGGGGCTCGGCGTAGGCTTGGCGATCTGCCGCCAACTGGTCGAATTGCTCGACGGGCGTCTGACTCATATTTCCGAGCCGGGGCGCGGCAGCCGTTTCCAGCTGGACGTGGAATTCGAAATCGCCTTGCCAGTGGAGGTCCCGACGCCTTTTTCGTTCGGTGGGCGCCGGGATTCCCGCCAGCCCCAGGACTGCACGGTACTCCTGGCGGACGACAACCCCGTCGATCAATTAGTCATGCGAGGCATGTTGCTCAAGCTGGGCTATCGGGTGCGCACCGCCGACAACGGTCGGGCGGCCCTGGACCTGCTACAGGGCGAGAGTGTTGACGCGGTGCTCCTCGATTGCCATTCGGCGCCATTGGACGGGGTGTCGCTCTGCTGCCAGATCCGAGCGCTGTCCGGTTGTGAGGATCTGCCCGTGCTGGTAGTCAGTCCGAACCTCGAACAGGAGCGATGCCCGTCTGGAGCGTTGATCGACTATTTGAGCAAACCGGTGAAGTTCGAGGTGCTCCAGGCGATTCTGCAGCGACGAGTGCTTTGTCCGAAACAGGGTGAAAGCGCCGATATTTAGGCGGATATGCCACTTTGATCGACCTGGAGGCGGTGCTTAACTGATCCTCTGCTGGCCGACCGAGGAGCCCCGTCATGAACTTGCATCAGTTCGCCGAAACCCACGACGTCACCAATCAGCCGCCGTCCTTGGACGGCGCCAACCTGTACCGCATCGATCTGCCGTTGCAACAATGGTCCCAGCGTTTCGGTGCCGGTTGGGCGCAGGCGCGGATCGATGCCTACGGTGCGTTGGCCGGCGGGCCGTTGATGGAAGCGGGGTTCCTGGCCAACCAGAACACGCCGGTGTTTTCCAGTCATGACCGGTATGGCCATCGCATCGACCTGGTGGAGTTTCATCCCGCGTATCACGAGTTGATGCGCACCGCCGTCGAGCACGGCTTGCCCAGCCTGCCGTGGGCTCATCCGCAACCCGGCGCCCATGTCGCCCGTGCGTCGATGACCTACCTGCACAGCCAGGCCGAAGCCGGCACCGGTTGCCCGTTGACCATGACTTTCGCCAGCGTGCCGGCCCTGCGCCTACAACCGGACTTGGCCGAGCGCTGGGTGCCGAAGGTGCTCGCCACCGAGTACGACCCGCGCAACGTCGGCATCGCCCACAAGGCCGGGGTCACGATTGGCATGGCGATGACCGAAAAACAAGGCGGCACCGACGTGCGGGCCAACACCACCAAGGCGTATCCGGTAGGCGCCAGCGGGCCTGGCCAGGCCTACGAACTGGTGGGGCACAAATGGTTCTGTTCGGCGCCGATGTGCGACGCTTTCCTCACCCTGGCCCAGACCGACAAGGGCCTCACCTGTTTCCTGCTGCCGCGCCATCGCCCGGACGACACGCGCAACCAGTTCTATATCCAGCGACTGAAAAACAAGCTGGGCAACTGTTCCAATGCATCCAGCGAAGTGGAGTTTCGCGGTGCGCTGGCCTGGATGGTCGGGGAGGAGGGCCGAGGCGTGCCGACGATCATCGAGATGGTTGCCATGACTCGCTTCGATTGCATGGTCGGCTCCAGCGCGCTGATGCGCCAGGCGCTGACCCAGGCCAGTCATCACTGCGCGCACCGCAAGGTCGGCGGCAGAGTATTGAGCGAACAGCCATTGATGCAAAACGTGCTGGCCGACCTGGCGCTGGAAAGCGAAGCCGCGCTGGCCCTGAGCCTGCGCATGGGGCGGGCGCTGGACCACTTGAGCGACGACCACGAGGCCAAGTTCGCCCGACTGGTGACGGCGGTGGGCAAATACTGGATCTGCAAGCGCGCCCCCGCGATGATCAACGAAGCCGCCGAGTGCATGGGCGGCGCCGGCTACGTCGAAGACAGCATCCTGCCTCGCCTGTATCGTGAGGCGCCGGTCAATTCGACCTGGGAAGGCTCCGGCAATGTGCAATGCCTCGATGTGTTGCGGGCCCTGTCCAAGGAACCGGGCGTACTGGAAGTGCTGTTCAACGAACTGGGCGATGGCCATGGCGATAAACGCCTGGCCCGCCACATCGACCAATTGCACGCGGCATTCAAAGACACCGACGACATCCAATACCGCGCCCGGCAATTGACCGAAGACATCGCTGTTGGGCTGCAGGCGCGATTGCTGCTTGAAGCGGGCAACAGCGACGTCAGCGATGGGTTCATTGCCAGTCGCCTTGGGGCCGGCGCCAGGGTCTACGGCGCATTGCCCCGAGGCTTGAACGTGGAGGCCATCGTCGCTCGCTCGACCCCACGGGGTTTCTAAAAAGGGCTCAGTTCGGCACATGACCCTGTGGGAGCGAGCCTGCTCGCGATAGCGTCGGCACAACCAACCTTCCCAGTGCCTGACACACCGCTATCGCGAGCAGGCTCGCTCTCGCAATACCCATACGCCACTGTTCCCGTCGGACCACGATGCAGGCAAGATGAAGGCCTGCAAGTCAGAACACAGGAAGCTGATCGTGACCGAAGCGTTTATTGTCGTTCAAACCGCCGAGCAAGCCGTGGATCGGCTGGCGGCCCTGCACGAGCGTGCGACCACTGCGCTGAACCAGGCGCTCAAGCGGTATCTCAAGGACCGCATCGAGCCGGATGCCGAGCAACGGGCCTTGTTTCGCTATCCGGCCCTGCGCCTGACCTACCATTGCCACGGCGAGGTCCCGCAAACCACCCGCGCCTACGCCAAGGTCCAGTTGCCCGGCACCTACAGCGTCACCGTCACCCACCCGGCCGCGTTCCGTAAGTACCTGCTGGAACAACTCGTTCCGTTGATGCACGACTTCACTGTCACCGTCGAAGTGGGCGTCAGCGAGCAGAACATTCCGTACCCGTACGTGGTGGAGCAGGGCGATGAGCTGGCCGGCTCCGGTGTGACCGCCGCCGTGCTGGCGCGGGTTTTCCCCAGTACCGACCTGTCGGCCGCCACCGATGGCATCGCCGACGGCCTCTACGATTGGGAAAACACCGACCCGCTGCCCCTGGCGCTGTTCGACGCCGCGCGGGTGGACTTTTCCCTGCGTCGGCTGGTGCATTACACCGGCAGTGACTGGCGCCATGTGCAGCCGTGGATCCTGCTGACCAACTACCACCGTTATGTCGACCAATTCATCGTCCATGGCCTGGAGCAATTGCGCAGCGACCCGCGCTTCGTGCGCATGGTGCTGCCGGGCAACGTGATCATCGACAAGAACATGGACCACGGCGAAGCCTCGGCCATCGCCGCGGGTGTGGTCTGGCACCGCTACCAGATGCCGGCCTATCATTTGCAGGCCAGCGATGGCCATGGCGTAACCCTGGTGAACATTGGCGTCGGGCCGTCCAACGCCAAGAACATCACCGACCACCTGGCCGTGCTGCGTCCGCATTGCTGGCTGATGATCGGCCACTGCGGCGGCCTGCGACAATCCCAGACTATCGGCGACTACGTGCTGGCCCACGCCTATATGCGCCGCGATGGCATCCTCGACCGCGTCGTGCCGCCGAACATCCCGATCCCGGCCCTGGCCGAAGTGCAACTGGCGCTTCAGCAGGCGGCGGCGAACATCACCGGCGAGAAAGGCGACGAGCTGAAAAAGCGCCTGCGCACCGGCACCGTGCTGACTTACGACGATCGCAACTGGGAGCTGCGCTGGGCCCAGGAGAGACCGTTGATCAACCTCTCCCGCGCCGTCGCGGTGGACATGGAAAGCGGCACCATCGCTGCCCAGGGTTATCGCCTGCGGGTGCCTTATGGCACGTTGCTTTGCGTTTCGGACAAACCGCTGCACAGCGAGATCAAGCTGCCGGGCTCGGCCAACGCGTTTTATGAGCGGGCGGTCAACCAGCATTTGAAGATCGGCATCGCGGCGCTGGACCTGCTGCGCAACGAACTCAACTCGTTGCACTCGCGCAAACTGCGCAGTTTCGATGAGCCGCCGTTCCGCTGATCAGGTGGTGGTCATTTAACGGTCGGGCCACTAGCATGGTCGGCCCAGACCGTTAGATGTTTCACTGCCATGCCCCGACCGCCCCGTCCCGTTTCCCGCCGCCCTGGCGCAAAGCCCTCAGCCTCCGCCCCGCGCCGCGTGGCCAAGGCGCCGCCGGCCGAGCCGAAGCTGATCCTGTTCAACAAACCCTTTGACGTGCTGACGCAGTTCAGCGACGGCGAAGGGCGCGCCACGCTCAAGGATTTTATCGACGTGCCCGGCATCTACCCCGCCGGTCGGCTGGACCGTGACAGCGAAGGGCTGTTGTTACTCACCAACGACGGTCAATTGCAGGCGCGAATCGCCGACCCCAAGCACAAACTGGCCAAGACGTATTGGGTACAAGTCGAGGGGGAGCCGAGCGACGAACAGCTGCAGCGCTTGCGCGATGGCGTGGAATTGAACGACGGCATGACGCTGCCGGCCGAGGCCCGCCTACTGGACGAACCGCAGTTGTGGCCGCGCAACCCGCCGGTGCGTTTTCGTAAAAGCGTGCCGACGAGCTGGTTGGAACTGGTGATCCGCGAAGGGCGCAACCGCCAGGTACGCCGCATGACTGCCGCCGTGGGATTGCCGACTCTGCGGCTGGTGCGGGTCAGGATCGGCGATTGGACGATCGAAGGGCTCGACCAGGGCCAGTGGAAGGAAGTGCCGGCGCGCTTATAACGCGCCGGATTCGATCAGGCCGATCACCACGCTCTTGATGATGAACGCCGCGACGCCCAGGCCCAGCACAAAAAACAGGATGAACGAACCAAAGCGCCCGGCCTTGGACTTCTTCGCCAGGTCCCAGACGATGAAACCCATGAAAATGATCAGGATGCTGACCAGGCCGGTCATCATCCACTCTTCGAAAACAGCAGGATCCATCGGGGCACTCCGGCATTGGCGGGGTTGTAAAGGCGCGGCGAGTATACGGCATGGGGGCGGGGCGCAGGATTGGGCTGCGGCGGTGTGTCGCAGCTATTCATCGCAAGCCAGAGCTTTTGTGGCGAGGGAGCTTGCTCGCGCTGGGTTGCGCAGCGACCCCAAAAAGATCTGACCGGTTCCTGATTGCCAGTGGGCCGGTTTGCGACTGCTGCGCAGTCGAGCGCGAGCAAGCTCCCTCGCCACAAAAGCGGTCAACTGCGCAGATGTGTCAACGGCAGTTCGGTGCTGTTGAGCACCTGGTTCAACACGAAACTCGACCGCACGCTGGTGACCCCTTCGATTCGGGTCAGATGCCCCAACAGCAATTTCTGATAGTGGTCCATGTCCGGCACCACCACCTTGAGCTGGTAGTCTGCATCGATGCCGGTGACCAGGCTGCATTCCTGTACTTGCGGCAGGTTGCGGATCGCGGCTTCGAAGGTCTCGAAGCGATCGGGGGTGTGGCGATCCATGCCGATCAGCACGTAGGCGGTGAGGCTCAGGCCCAGCATCTTGCGATCGAGCAGGGCAACCTGGCGGGTGATATAGCCGTCGTCTTCCAACTGCTTGACCCGCCGCGAGCACGGTGAGGGCGAGAGGCCGATGCGTTCGGCCAGTTCCTGGTTGGAGATACGTGCGTCGCGCTGCAATTCCGCCAGAATACTCAGGTCGTAACGGTCAAGTTTGCTCATCGAGCGGGCCTTTATTCGGTTAATTGCGTTGGATTATCCATCCTGAGGTAAAAATTGCGCAAGTGGAGTTTATTCGAGCAATCTTCGCAATCGCCTGCCGATGCCTCGGGCCTATGCTTATCACCAAGATCACTGCTCGGACAAACAGTCCAGTGCAGCCCGCCCAATCCGGCCGGCTGCGGTCGCAGTACCCACCGGTACTGGCAGACCCCCGAGCTGCACACTGTCCAGAAGACGGCGTGAGGTGAGCCGACGTCAAAAGCGTCGAGCACGGACTAGATTCTCAAGGGGAGGCCGACGGGCCTCCCTTTTTTATGCCTGCGAAATAAACCCCGCGGCTGATAACCTATCGCCGAACCGGCCTGGGCTTTTCCAGTCTTACGTCCAGGCCCCGAACCGTTGTGAGGAATTTCATGAAGTCGCGCATCTGGCGTTTGGCAGGTGTTGGTCTGTTGTGGGCAAGTGTCAGTGCGCAGGGGGTGGCCGACGATCAGCAAAACCGTGGCGGCCCGGACGGTGACCGCGGGCAGAACGGACGAGGCGGCAACGGCCAGGGTTATTCAGGGCAACCCAGGCAGCAAAGCAACGAGATCATCCGGGGCGATAACAGCCGACAGTTCGAGGTCAGGCCGCAAAACCCGGGTGGACAGCAATATGAGCGTCCACCGCAGGACCCCAACAGTCACGGCCGCCCACCGCAACAGCCGGGCAACAACCTGCCGATCCAGGGCCGGCCCGACAGCGTGAACCAGACCCGTGAACCGCAACCGGGCTACTACCGCGACATCCCGCGCCGCAACGATGGCTACCCCAATGGCGGGCCTCGTCCCGGTCATGAGGGGCGTCCCGAGCAGCACTGGCCCGGCCGGCCAGACGGCCATGGCAACGGCTGGGGGCCGGGGCCGCAATATCGCCCGGGTTATGTGATCGATCGCTTCCCGGATCGCAATTATCGTGTGCCTTATCGCGGCCACGATTATTTCTACTCCGGTGGCTACTGGTATCGCCCTCAAGGGCCGCGTTATGTCGTGGTCCAGCCGCCACGGGGCATTCGCACCCGTTATCTGCCCGATTATGCCCGCGAGGTCTGGATCGGCAGTTCGCTGTTCTTCCTCGCCGCCGGCGCCTATTACATCTACGAAGCCAATACCCAGGACTACGTCGTGGTCGACGCGCCGGTCGCCAACCCGCAGCCGCAACCGCAGGGCAACAGTTTTGATGTGGTAGCTTATCCGGCCAACGGCCAGTCCCGGGAACAGGTCAACCAGGACGGCTACGATTGCTATCGCTGGGCGGTGCAGCAGAGTGGGTTCGACCCGCGCAACTACACCTACCCGCCGGCGCCGGAGGTGGTGCAGACCTATCGCCAGGCGCAGGGCAATTGCTTGAGCAGCCGTGGGTATCAGGTGACGTACTGAGGCGTGGCAAAGATCGTGCGGACGCTGCTTTTTGTGGCGAGGGGATTTATCCCCGCTGGGGTGCGAAGCGGCCCTGAACCACCGCCTCGGTGTGCCAGGCAGATTGAGTTGGCTGCTTTGGGACTGCTTCGCAGTCCAACGGGGATAAATCCCCTCGCCACAAGTTTGTGTGCACGAGCTAGGCGCTGGCGCGCTTCACCACTTCCGACGGATCGGCATGCACCAGCACTTCGGCCTTCGGATAAGCACGCTGGATCGCATCGGCGGCCTGGTCGCTGATACCGTGGGCCACTGACAGGGTCAGTTCCCCCGGCAGTTCCAGGTGCAGTTGCACGAACCAATGGTTGCCGGAGACCCGCGTGCGCAGGTCATGGGCGCCGATCACGCCGGGCACCGCGCAGGCCAGCTCGAGCATGCGTTGGCTGACGTCGGGCGGCAACTCCTCATCCATCAGCACCGCGAAGCTTTCCCGGGCGATCTGGATCGCGCTCCACAGGATGTATACCGCGATCCCCAGGCCGAACCAGGCGTCGAGCTGATACCAACCGAACCCGGCCAGGACCAGCGCCACCAGGATGCTGCCATTGAGCAACAAATCCGAACGGTAATGCAGCGAGTCGGCGCGCACGGCATTGGAGCCGGTGGCGCGGATGACCCGATGCTGCAGCGCCAGCAGGGCCAAGGTCAGCAACAGGGAAAACACGATCACGCCGACGCTGAGCCAGGGCGCGTCCACGGGCACCGGGTCCTTCAGCCGCTCGAAAGCCTGCAACGCGATCAACACCGCGCTGCCGCCGATAAACAGCGCCTGGGCCATGCCGGCCAAGGATTCGGCCTTGCCATGCCCGTAGCGGTGATCGTCATCGGCGGGGCGCAGCGCGTAATGCACCGCCAGCAGATTGAGCAGCGAGGTGACGCCGTCCAACGCCGAGTCGGTCAGGCCGGCGAGCATGCTCACCGAGCCGCTGAGCCACCAGCCCAGCGCCTTGGCGACGATCAGCACGAGCGCCACGGCCACCGATGCCCGGGTGGCCATGCGCAGCAGGCGAGCGTGTTCGGTACGGGTGGTCATGGCGCGGTCTTCCTTGGGCTGCGCCTCTTATGCGGCGGGTTTGAGACCGAACGCGGCCAGTTGCTGGACGTTGCCCTTGTGCTGGATAAGACGTGGGTCATCCAGCGGGAAACTGCGGCCCAGCTCGCTTTCCAGGATCGCTTGCAGCTTGTGGTTATTGACCGTGCCGTCGGGGTTGATGGCCGGCTTGAGTTTTTCTGGCTCGATCTGGACGCTGCGGCCCGGCTCGAAATAGATCGCGCCGGTGGCGAAGTCCACGGCGAAGGCGATCAGGCCGGGGATGATGTAGAACAGCAGGCCAACGGCATCGAGCGCGGCGATGGCCGGGTCGATCTTGCCTTCGATCTGGCCGCGACGGTCCGGGTAGAAGATCGAGCCGCACGCGCTGATCTGGGTCAGCAGGGTGGCGACCAGGACGCCGCCGATCACGCGAAAGGGAATACGCATAGCAATCTCCTGAGCAGGTATGGGCGTTGCTGGTTGGAGTCCAGACCACGCCAAACAGTTCGCCGTTATACTCGGCCCTCTGTTTTGGAGCCAGCATGATTTCTTTGCCGATTGATGAAGTTTTACCCGCGCTGCGCCAAGCCCTGGCCTCGCGCCACGAAGCGGTGCTCGAAGCGCCCCCCGGCGCCGGTAAAACCACCCGTGTTCCCTTGGCCCTGCTGAACGAGCCTTGGCTGGCCGGGCAAACCATCCTCATGCTCGAACCCCGGCGCCTGGCGGCACGGGCGGCGGCCGAGCGCCTGGCCAGTGAGCTAGGGGAGAAGGTCGGTGAAACCGTGGGCTACCGGATTCGCCTCGACAGCAAGGTGGGCCCCAACACGCGCATTGAAGTGGTCACCGAAGGCATTCTCACCCGCCGCCTGCAGGACGATCCGGCGCTGGAAGGCGTGGGGCTGCTGATCTTCGATGAATTCCACGAGCGCAGTCTCGACGCCGACCTCGCCCTTGCCTTGAGCCTCAATGGCCGGGAGCTGTTTCGCGAAGACCAGCCACTGAAAGTTCTGCTGATGTCCGCGACCCTGGAAGGCGAGCGCCTGGCGGGATTGCTGGACGACGCGCCGATCCTGCGCAGCGAAGGACGGATGTTCCCGGTGACGGTGCGTTGGGGCCGGCCGTTCCAACCTGGGGAATTCATCGAGCCGCGACTGGTGCAGACCGTGCTCGAAGCGCTGCACGACGAAACCGGCAGCGTGCTGGTGTTCTTGCCCGGGCAAGCCGAAATCCGCCGGGTTCATCAACAATTGGCCGACGCCCTTGGCGACGGCGGCAACGTGTTGCTGTGCCCGTTGCACGGTGAACTGGACCTGACGGCCCAGCGCGCCGCCATCGATCCGGCACCGCCCGGGCTGCGCAAAGTCGTGCTGGCGACCAACATCGCCGAGACCAGCCTGACCATCAATGGCGTGCGGGTGGTGGTGGATGCCGGGCTCGCCCGCGTCCCGCGTTTCGATCCGGGCAGCGGCATGACCCGCCTGGACACCCAGCGCATCTCCCGCGCCAGCGCGACCCAGCGGGCCGGCCGTGCCGGACGCCTGGAACCGGGGGTGTGCTATCGGCTGTGGTCCGAAGACCAGCACGAACAGTTGGCCGCTTATGGCAGCGCCGAAATTCTTTCGGCGGACCTGGCCGGGCTGGCCCTGCAATTGGGGCGCTGGGGCGTTACGCCGCAGCAATTGGTGTGGCTCGACGTCCCGCCGACTGCCGCGTATGCCCAGGGCCAAGACCTGTTGCAACGTCTCGGCGCACTCGATGGCGGCCAACTGACCCGCCACGGCCAGGCCATGGCCGAACTGCCGGCTCATCCGCGAATCGCCCACTTGCTGTTGCGCGGCCAGGGGCTGGGGCTGGCGGACATGGCCTGCAACGTCGCCGCGTTGTTGGGCGAGCGCGACATTCTTCGCGGCGCCGGCGCGGACCTGCATAGTCGCCTGGCCTTGCTCTCCGGCGAGGAACGGGCGGCACGCGGCGCCCAGGGTGGCGTGCAGCGGGCGCGGCAATTGGCCCGGCAATATCGCGGTTACTTGCGGGGCAAGGCTGGGGAAGCCGTGGCCGATCCCGATCATCCACGTTGGCTCGGCGCGCTGCTGGCGCTGGCTTACCCGGATCGCGTCGCCCAACAGCGCCGGCCCGGCGGCGCGGAGTATCGCCTGGCCAACGGTCGTGCGGCGCTGTTTGCCGAGGCCGACAGCCTGATGAAGCAACCCTGGCTGGTCATTGCCGATTTGGGCAGCCGCCAAGGCCAGCGCGAAGAGCGGATTTATCTGGCGACGGATTTCGACCCGACGCTGTTCGACTCGGTGCTGGCCGAGCAGGTGCATACGGTCGACCAGCTGGACTGGGATGAGCGCGAAGGCGTACTGCGCGCCGAGCGCCAGCGCAAGGTCGGCGAGCTTGTGCTCAGTCGCGAGCCATTGACCGGGCTGGATGAAGCCGCCCGAAGCCAGGCGCTGGTCAATCTGGTGCGGCGCAAGGGCCTGGAGCTGCTGCCGTGGACGCCGGAACTGCGCCAATGGCAGGCTCGGGTGGCGCTGTTGCGCCGGCTCGACCTGGATGCCAGGGGCGAGAGCGAGTGGCCGGATGTCAGCGACGCAGCGTTGCTGGGCAGCCTCGAAGACTGGTTGATGCCGTACCTGGGACGGGTGTCGCGACTCAGTCATTTCGCCAGCCTGGATCTGTCGAGCATCGTCCATAACCTGTTGCCCTGGCCTTTACCGCAACGCTTGGACGAACAGGCGCCGCACCATTTGAGCGTGCCTTCGGGCTCGTCGATCCGCCTGGACTACAGCGAACACCCGCCGATCCTCGCGGTGCGCTTGCAGGAACTCTTTGGCCTGTCTGACACCCCGCGCATTGCTGGGGGGCGGCAGGTGGTCAAGTTGCACCTGCTGTCGCCGGCTCGTCGCCCGGTTCAGGTGACCCAGGACTTGGCGAACTTCTGGCGCAGTACCTACGCCGAGGTGAAGAAGGACCTCAAGGGGCGCTATCCCAAGCATTACTGGCCGGATGATCCGCTGGTGGCGCAGGCAACGGCGCGGGTCAAGCCGCGCAAGTGAACTGATGCCATGCCTGAGGTTTGAAACACTACCCCTGTGGGAGCGAGCCTGCTCGCGAAGAGGTCGGCACATTCAACATGTTCGTCGACTCTGATGCCGTCTTCGCGAGCAGGCTCGCTCCCACAGAGGGCTCCCGCAAGGTGTTTGATCAGGGCATCGCCGGCAACAAAAACCGCGCAATCACCGGCAAATGGTCGGAAATGCGCAACGTGTCGTCCTGTCGGACCTGGGCTTCGACCCGTTTGAGGCGTGGGCTGTAGAACAGGTAGTCGACGGTGCGGTCGGGGCCGTTGAGGCCGGGGTCGTTGGGGTAGTGGGTCAGCCAGTGCGTGCGGTCGATACCGCTGGCCTCGTTGTTGGTGGGGATCATCGGGTATTTGTCCCACAGCAAATGTAGCTCGCTGTCCGCGGAGTAGGGCGAGCGCTGTTCGATCGAAAGGCGCCGGTATTGGCCCAGGGGCAACAGGTTGAAATCGCCCCCGATCAGCCAGGGCGTGCCAGCGGACTCGAGCTTGTCGAGGGACTTGGAAATGGCTTCGACCTGCCTGCGCGCCGTGTCGTGCGGCTGCGTGGCTCGCTCCAGGTGCGTATTGAGCACCGCCAGTTGACCGCCGCCGTTAAGGGCCAGGTAACTCACGAGCAAGGCGTTTTTCGGCTGGAACTGACGGCTGATGAAGTTCCCATCGGCCACCGGCAATTGCACCCGCTCGGCATGGTCGATGCGGTAGCGGCTCAGCGTCGCCAGTTGTCGGCCGACGCTGCCGAAGATGCGCGGATCGGGAATGAAGTCGGCTTTCCAATCGAAGGCGCTGGTGCCGCACGGGTAGAGGTCGGCCAAGCGTTCCTGCAACAGCTTGAGCTGGTCCTGGTACTCGCTGGCCTTGGCGCCGTTGTCCAGTTCCTGGAGCAACACCACGTCTGGTTGCTCGTCGCGAATGACCCGAGCCACTTCGTCCAGACTGAAGGCCATGTCTTCGGGAGTCGGGCTTTCATCGTTGCCCTGGGCCAGGTCGTGCCAGAACACATAGCGCTTGCCGGCCAGGAACTGGACGTTCCAGGTCATGACTTTCAAGGCCTGGCCGTGCATCAGCGGCGCGGCGTTGGCGGCGCAGCTGACGGGCAGCGTTTCCCGGGCCTGTGGACGCCAGGTCAGGCCATAAACCGAAAAGGCGCCGATTCCGACAATCAACAGCAGGCCCAGCAGGGCGTATCGCAGCAGGCGGGTCATGGCTCAGGTTTTTCTACAATCAACATGAACATTCGGAACAGCACCACCGTAGTGAACAATTGCAGGAAGCTGTGGATGCTGTCGATCAGCAAACTGACCAAGGGGTTTTGCGGCGGCGGATACACCGAGACGCTGGCGCCCTTGAGCAGCCACAGCGGGATCATCACCGCCAGGATACACAGCAGGATCCGCCAGAAATGACCGCGGCTCATGCGCAGGCTTTCCTTCATCGCGGCCAGTGGTGCCAAGCCTTTGAGTACAACCAGATACTCACCGAAGGCGAGGACAACCATCAGCCAAAGCCCTGGCAGGAAATACAACGAGATGCCAATCAGGATCAGCAGCGTATTGAGGGCGGTCAGCAAGGCAAAGCGTGGCCATTGCAGGAGCGAGGCCGCGAGCAGGTCGCGAGGGCGGGGGGCTTCGCCACGACTGCGGGCGTCAAGAAACAGAATCAACGCCGCGGTGTACAGCGGGTATACCAACAGCCCGACGATCACGCTGTAACCGGAAAAGCCCTCGGCCCCGACGGCGCTGTCCACCCCTTGTTGCAGCACGGCTTCAAGTATCACCAGCGGCAGGCACAACTGGGCGATCCGGCCCAGATGGCGCTTGAAAAAATACAAGGAGTCACGCAGTACTTCTAACGGATTCATGGGTCGGTATCGCAGTTCAGAAAAGCGGTCCGACACTTTACCCATCAGGTGCCCGGGGAAACAAACGTAAACATCAGGTAAAGACCATTGAAAGCGTCCCGGTGGCCCCCATTACTGACCGGCGCCGGTCTTTTGCGGACCGGCCTGGTTTTTTATCCGGCAATCTGATGAGGTCGCCATGAACAGCGAAGAACAAACCCTGATCGATGGACTGTTTTCACGGTTGCAACAGGCCGAAAAGGATTCAGCCCCGCGCGACGCCCAGGCTGAGGCGCGGATCAAGGAGCATTTGGCCAAGCAGCCTGCGGCGGGCTATTTCATGGCCCAGGCGATCCTGGTGCAAGAGGCGGCGATCAAGCGACTGGACGAGCAGAACAAGCAACTCGCCCAGCAGGTCGAGCAATTGCAAGCCGAGTTGCAGCAGGCGCGCAACCAGACATCGGCGCCAAGCGGTGGCGGTGGCTTTCTTTCAAGCATCTTCGGCGGCAGCAACCGAGATTCACATCCCGCAAGCGCGCCGGCACCCAGCGGTGGCGGCTGGCGCGAACCGGCACGGCCATCTTTTAATGCGCCGACACAGCAAGGCTTCGGCGCAGCGCCCGGCAACTATGGCGCGCCGCCGCAGCAAGCCCCAGCGGCGGGCAGCTTCCTGGGCGGTGCGCTGAAAACCGCAGCGGGCGTGGCCGGTGGCGTGATGCTGGCGCAAGGCATCAGTAGCCTCTTCCATAGCAATCAGCCTCAGGAAATCGTCGAGATTCTCAAGGAAGAACCGGCCCAACCCGTCAATGACACGGTTGATAACAGTGGCAACGGTTGGGGCGATGACTCGCGCACGGCCGACAACAGTACCTACGGCAACGACCCGGGCGGTTTCAGCGACGCGGACTACAGCGACGATTCGTCCTTCTTCGGCGACGACGACTCCTTCGTCTGACCTGCCATTCGTCCGAGGCGCCCAGCCGCCTCGGGCCGATTATTCGCGGAACATTCCTTGAGGCTGGCATACTGGGCGACTTTTCGGGCCTGGTGGCCTGCGCGCGTGTGCACTCATGAGGAAACGCGGTGAAAAAAATCGCAGTGTTCGCCGATGTCCAGAACCTCTATTACACCGTGCGCCAAGCCTACGGCTGCCATTTCAACTATGCGGCGTTGTGGGCTGATGTCAGCAAACAGGGTCAGATCGTCGAGGCCTATGCCTACGCGATCGATCGCGGCGACAGCAAGCAACAACAGTTCCAGCAGATCCTGCGCAACCTGGGTTTCACCGTGAAGCTCAAGCCCTATATCCAGCGCAGCGACGGCTCGGCCAAGGGCGACTGGGACGTGGGCATCACGCTGGACATCATGGACGCCGCCGATCACGTCGATGAGGTGGTGCTGGCCTCCGGCGACGGCGATTTCGACATGCTGCTCGAACGCATCATCAGCAAGCATGGCGTGCAGGCGGTGGCCTACGGTGTACCGGGGCTGACCGCCAACTCGCTGATCCGCGCCGCCAGCCGCTACGTGCCCATTGAAGGCGCGCTGCTGCTCAAGAACTGATCTTCAAGGAGCCCCACAGGTTTGGAACGCATCGCAGTCATCGACTTTGAAACCACCGGCATCACCCCGAGCAGCAGCTGCCGGGCCACCGAAATCGCCGTGGTGATCCTTGAACGGGGCCGGATCGTCGACCGTTATCAGAGCCTGATGAACGCGGGCGTTCGCGTCCCGGCCTTCATTGAACAGCTCACCGGCATCAGCAACGCCATGTTGCGCAGCGCACCCCCGGCGGAAAAAGTGATGAACGAGGTCAACGAATTCGTCGGCATCACGCCGCTGCTGGCCCACAACGCCGCGTTCGACCAGAAGTTCTGGGATTTCGAATTGGGACGCATCAAGCGCACCCGCTTGCAGAACTTTGCCTGCTCGCTGTTGCTGGCCCGGCGCTTGATGCCAGCGGCGCCGAACCACAAGCTTGGCACCCTCAACACTTTCGCCGGCTTGCCCCACACCGGCCAGGCTCACCGCGCCATGGCCGACGCCGAAATGGCCGCCAACCTCACCGCGCACCTGGCCTCGGAACTGCGAGAAAAGCATGGGCTGCGGGCGTTGTCCCATGACTTGCTGTGCAGCTTGCAAAAAGTGCCGGCAGCGAAGATCAACGAACACCTCAAACGCCATCGCGGGTTCTGAATACACCGCGAAACCTTCCCACTGGATGGGTCGTGTTGATCTGAGATCTACCGTGTCTTGAAAAGTGTATGGCTCGGATAAACAGATTTTGTAACTTAATTTCTGTCGATCGCCTTTTTAGAATGACAGGTTTCATCGTCCTGACTTCGAGCTGAACATGCCTGGCCCACGCCGTTTCCCCTTGCCTCTGATCGCTGCTTTTTTTGCCTTGTACGTTATCTGGGGTTCGACCTACCTGGTGATTCGCATTGGCGTCGAGCATTGGCCGCCGTTGCTGCTGGCCGGGATTCGCTTCGTAATCGCCGGATCGCTGATGTACGGCTTCCTGCGCTGGCGCGGGGCGCCGGCACCGACCTGGGCGCAATGGAAGGCCGGGGCGCTCATCGGCGTGCTGTTGCTGACGTTCGGCAATGGTGCGGTGAGCATCGCCGAGCACATGGGCGTGGCGTCGGGGGTGGCGGCGTTGGCCGTGGCGACGGTGCCTTTGTTTACCTTGCTCTGTGGATATTTCTGGGGCGCGCGTAATACCCGTCTCGAATGGGCCGGTATTGTGTTGGGATTGATCGGCATCGCCATGCTCAACCTGGGCTCCAACCTGCAATCGAGCCCGTTGGGGGCGGCCTTGCTGGTGTTCGCGGCGGCTTCCTGGGCCTTCGGTTCGGTACTGAGCAAACATCTGCCGTTGCCGGCGGGAGCGATGGCCAGCGCCGTGGAGATGCTGGTGGCCGGCGTGGTGCTATTGATCGGCAGCTTTGCCAGCGGCGAACGTCTGGACCACATGCCGCCGCTGGAAGGCTGGTTCGCGCTGGTCTACCTGATCGGTTTCGGTTCGATCATTGCCTTCAACGCCTACATGTATCTGCTCAAGCATGTGCGCCCGGCCGCGGCCACCAGCTATGCCTACGTCAACCCGGCGGTGGCGGTGTTGCTGGGGATCGTCTTCGCCGGTGAGACCATTGGTATAGAGGAAGCCTTGGCGATGCTGGTGATCATCAGCGCCGTGGTGCTGATCGGTTTGCCCCAGTGGCGCAAGCCCAAGCCCGCACCGGCCGAATCCTGATTTAGGGTAAACTGCCGCGCATTGCACACCCTGCGCTGATTTTTCCTACGGTACCTCCATGACTTTCGCCACCCTTGGCCTGATCGAACCCCTGCTGCGCGCCCTCGAGACGCTCGGCTACCAGACTCCGACCCCGGTCCAGGCCCAAGCCATGCCGGCCGTGCTCGCCGGGCGCGACCTGATGGCCGCGGCCCAGACCGGCACCGGCAAGACCGCCGGTTTCGCCGTGCCGCTGTTGCAGTTGCTGACCACCGAAGGGCCGAAAGTCGCCGCCAACTCGGTGCGTGCGCTGATTTTGGTGCCGACCCGCGAGCTGGCCGAGCAGGTCCACGAAAGCGTGCGCCAATATGCGCAGCACTTGCCTTTGAGCACCTACGCCGTATATGGCGGTGTCAGCATCAACCCGCAGATGATGAAGTTGCGCAAAGGTGTCGACTTGCTGGTGGCCACGCCGGGCCGCTTGCTCGATCTGTTCCGCCAGAACGCGCTGAAGTTCAACCAGTTGCAAACGCTGGTGCTGGACGAAGCCGACCGCATGCTCGACCTGGGTTTCTCCGAAGAGCTGGCGAACATCTACAAGGCATTGCCGAAGAAGCGCCAGACGCTGCTGTTCTCGGCGACCTTCTCCGATGCGATCCGCCTGTTGGCCGGGCAGATGCTCAACGACCCGCTGAGCATCGAAGTGAGCCCGCGCAACGTGGCTGCCAATACCGTCAAGCAATGGGTGGTGACGGTGGACAAGAAGCGCAAGCCGGAACTGTTCATTCACCTGATGCGCAAGCACAAGTGGAAGCAGGTGCTGGTGTTCGCCAAGACCCGCAACGGCGTCGATGCGCTGGTGGAAAAACTCCAGGGCCTCGGTGTGAATGCCGACGGCATCCACGGTGACAAACCCCAGGCGACCCGCCAGCGCGCGCTGGATCGCTTCAAGGCCAGCGAAGTGCAGATACTGGTAGCCACCGACGTCGCCGCCCGTGGCTTGGACATTGAGGACTTGCCGTTGGTGGTGAACTTTGACCTGCCAATCGTGGCCGAGGACTACATCCACCGCATCGGCCGTACGGGCCGGGCAGGTGCTACGGGCCAGGCGATTTCCCTGGTCTGCGCCGATGAAGTGAACCTGCTGTCGGCCATCGAGACCCTGACCCGTCAGACATTGCCGCGCCAGATGGAACAGGATTTCGAGCCTGAACACCGCGTGCCGGAGACCGATGCCAGCGGCCAGGTCATCAAAAAACCGAAGAAGCCGAAGAAACCAAAGACCTCCGGTGGCGGCGGCAAGCGCAATCTGGGCAAGTGGGTGGACAGTGGCGACGCTGCGCCTGTGGAACCTTCGGTCAAGCCTGTGCGCAAAGTGCCGGTCTTCAACACTGGGCCGCGTAAGCGTAAGCCTTGATATTGCTGCGCCTGATATATACCGCTATCGCGAGCAAGCTCGCTCCCACAGTGGTGCTCAGGTGTTCACAGATCCTGTATGCACCACAGATCTTCTGTGGGAGCGAGCTTGCTCGCGATGGCCGGCGCCCAGGTTTTCAATCCAGGCGCTGTAACCACTCCAGCATCCCCGACCCCGCCGCCCGGCCACTGGCAAAGCACGCCGTGAGCAAATAGCCGCCGGTCGGCGCTTCCCAGTCGAGCATTTCCCCCGCGCAGAAAACGCCGGGTAATTGCTTGAGCATCAGCCGTTCGTCCAGCGCTTCGAAGGTCACGCCGCCGGCGCTGCTGATGGCTTCGTCCAGTGGACGGGTTTTCACCAGCGTGACCGGCAAGGCCTTGATCGCTTTCGCCAGCCGCGCCATGTCGGCGAAGCAATCGGCGGACGTCAGCTCGCGCAACAGCGCTGCCTTGACCCCGTCGAGCCCCAATTGACTGTGCAAGTGCTTGGCCATCGAGCGTGACCCGCGTGGTTTGTTCAAGGCCTGGAGGATTTTATCCACAGGCCGGCCTGGCAACAGGTCCAGATGAATGGTCGCGCTGCCGTGCTGGTTGATGGCCTCGCGAATCGCTGCCGACAGGGCATAGATCAAGCTGCCTTCGAGGCCGGTGGCGGTGATTACGCATTCGCCCAGGCGTGGCACATCGTCGTTGAGGCCGATGGCGATGTTCTTGAGCGGGGTACCGGCGAACTTGCCGATCATGAAGTCGCTCCAGGCGGCCACGTCGAATCCGCAATTGCTCGGTTGCAAGGGTGCCAACGCCACGCCGCGCTGTTCCAGCGACAGCATCCAGGCGCCATCGGAGCCCAGGCGCGACCAACTGCCGCCGCCCAGCGCCAACAGCGTTGCGTCGGGGAACAAGGTTTTTTCACCGTCCGGGCTGGCGATGCGCAAGCCGCCGTCGGGGCTCCAGCCAAGCCAGCGGTGGCGGGTGTGGATCACCACCCCGGCGTCCCGCAGGCGCTTGAGCCAGGCGCGCAGCAGTGGGGCGGCTTTCATGTCGGTCGGAAAGACGCGCCCCGAGCTGCCCACAAACGTGTCGATGCCCAGGCCCTGTATCCATTGGCACAACTCATCCGCGCCGAATGCCCGCAGCAGAGGGGCGATATTTGGCGAGCGTTCGCCGTAGCGGGACAGGAACGCCGGGAACGCTTCGGAGTGGGTGATGTTCATGCCGCCCACGCCCGCCAATAGAAATTTCCTGCCCACCGACGGCATGCTGTCGTACAGGTCGACCTGGACACCAGCCTGGCTCAACACCTCGGCTGCCATCAAGCCGGCGGGGCCGCCGCCGATGATGGCTATGTGTGGGGAGGAGGGCTGGGTGGTCGAGGTCATGGTGTGAACTGCGGAAACAAGGAATAGCGCGGCATTCTATCAGTACAAACTCCTGTGGGAGCGAGCCTGCTCGCGATAGCGGCGGATCAGTAACATCCATGTCGACTGACATGCCCCTATCGGGGGCAGGCTCGCTCCCACATTTGAATGTGATGCCTTCTGAATACGTGATCAAAAAACAACCACATCTACGCAAGCTATACGCGCCATAGGCTGTAAGCCGTTTCGCTCAGGTTATCCACAGGCCGCTCCACAGGCATTGTGGGTAAAGCGCCCAGATTTCAATGACAGCCTGATGACGCCCAGACCTTTTGTGCGCTGTGGTGCAGGATCCCGTGGCGCCGGGCCAGGGCCTTGCGGTCCTTGCTGTAGCCCCCGCCGATGACGCCCACTACCGGAATGTCCCGCCCCAGGCAATGGCGCATGACGCTTTCGTCCCGGGCGGCGAGGCCTTCGTCGGTAAGTTTCAGGTAACCGAGGGCGTCATCCTTGTGTACGTCGACGCCGGCGTCGTACAGCACCAGGTCCGGCTGGTAGAGCGGCAGCAGATAATTTAGCGCATCGTCCACGACTTTAAGGTACGCAGCGTCTTCCATGCCCATCGGCAGTGGAATGTCCCAGTCACTCTGCGCCTTGCGTGCGGGAAAATTCTTTTCACAGTGCAGGGAAACTGTCACGGCGTCTGGAGTGTCATGGAGTATTCGAGCCGTACCGTCACCCTGGTGCACGTCGCAGTCGAAAATCAACACTCGCGAAACCCGGCCGCTGGCCAGGAAGTAGCGGCTGATCACGGCCAGGTCATTGAAAATGCAAAAGCCGGCCGGGTGGTCGTAGTGGGCGTGATGGGTGCCGCCGGCCAGATGACAGGCCAGTCCGTGTTCAAGCGCCTTTTCGGCGGCCAGGAGCGAGCCACCCACGGCGCGCACCGTTCGCCGCGCCAGGGCTTCGCTCCAGGGCAGGCCAAGTCGCCGTTGGTCTTCGCGGGACAACTCGCCGCCCATGTAGCGTTCGATATAAGCGCGGTCATGGGCCAGGGCGAGAATCTCCGGCGGGCACAGGGCGGGACGCAGCAGGTCTGTGTCCTGGGCCAGGCCGCTCTCCACCAGGTGATCGCGCAGCAGGCGGAACTTGTCCATGGGGAAGCGGTGTTCCGCTGGGAACTCGGGGCTGTAGTCTTCGTGGTAGATCAACGGTAGCGGCATGGTGTTTTCAGTGGTGGTTGAGCCACGGATCCTACCAGCGATGTAGACTCTGGGGCATGGAAAGGGAGTGAAGATGGAGCCGATACTGGAACTGGAAAGCGCACGGTTGATACTGCGGCAATGGCGCGACGATGATTTGCCCACGTTCGCGGCCATGTCTGCCGATGCGCAAGTGATGCGTTATTTTCCGGCACCCTTGAGTCGCCTGGAAAGCGCTGCGTTGATCGGCCGCGTGCGCGGGCATTTTGCAGAGCATGGTTTTGGTTTGTGGGCGTTGGAGCGCAAGGATACTGGCGCTTTCATTGGCTTTACCGGGCTGGGCGTGGTCGGATTCGCCGCGCATTTTACCCCGGCCGTGGAAATCGGCTGGCGCCTGGCCCGCGAGCATTGGGGGTTCGGCTATGCCAGCGAAGCGGCGTGGACGGCGTTGCGTTGCGCCTTCGACCGCCTGGGGCTGGACGAGGTGGTGGCGTTTACCGCCACCGACAACCTGCCGTCGCAGAAGGTCATGCAGGCCATCGGCATGCACCACGACCCGGCCGATGACTTCGAACATCCAAAGCTCGCGGTCGGTCATCCATTGCGTCACCATGTGCTCTATCGCATTGACCGGGAGCAGTGGTTGCAGACTCTGCACGGTTAGCCGACACGGACGTTACAATGCCCACCAAAATGGCCCGGGCCACTATCGATCCGCCGCCGCAGCGTAGACTGCGCGGTTTTTGCGCTGTGTGAGGAAAGTCTGAATGAGCCACGTGTTGGAAGATCTGGTCGACCTGCTGACCCTGGAACCTATCGAAGAGAACCTGTTTCGCGGTCGTAGCCAGGACCTGGGGTTTCGCCAGTTGTTCGGCGGCCAGGTATTGGGCCAGTCGTTGTCGGCGGCCAGCCAGACCGTGGAAGAGGCGCGCCACGTGCATTCGATGCATGGTTATTTTCTGCGTCCGGGCGATGCGGCCCTGCCGGTGGTCTATCAGGTAGACCGCGTACGGGACGGCGGCAGTTTCAGTACCCGGCGGGTCACGGCGATTCAAAAGGGCAATCCGATCTTCACCTGCAGCGCATCGTTCCAATATGACGAGCAGGGTTTCGAGCACCAGAGCACCATGCCGCAAGTCGTCGGGCCGGAGAACCTGCCGTCCGAGCTGGAGCTGACCCAGCAGCGCGCCCATCTGCTGCCCGAGCACATGCGCGAAAAACTGCTTTGCCCCAAGCCGATCGAGGTGCGTCCGGTCACCGAAAAAGACCCTTACAACCCGCAACCGGCCGATCCGGTCAAATACGTGTGGTTCCGTGCCGATGGCGCCTTGGCGGACATCCCGGCCCTGCACAAATACCTGCTGGCCTACGCGTCGGATTTCGGCCTGTTGACCACCTCGCTGCTGCCCCACGGCAAGTCGGTGTGGCACAAGGATATGCAGGTCGCCAGTCTTGACCACGCGTTGTGGTTCCATGCCGACCTGCGCGCCGATGACTGGTTGCTCTATGCCATGGACAGCCCGTGGGCCGGAAATTCCCGTGGATTCTCCCGAGGCAGCGTGTTCAACCGCGCCGGGCTGTTGGTGGCATCGGTGACCCAGGAAGGCCTCATCCGCCATCGCAAGGACTGGGCATGAGCCTGTCCGATGTGCGCCATTGGGTGTTCGACATGGATGGCACGCTGACCATTGCCGTGCATGATTTCGCCGCGATCCGCGTCGCCCTGGCGATTCCGGCCGAAGACGACATCCTTACGCACCTGGCGGCATTGCCCGCGGAAGAAGCCGCCGCCAAGCACGCCTGGTTGCTGGAGCACGAGCGGGACCTGGCGCTGGGCTCCAAGCCCGCGCCGGGGGCGGTCGAATTGGTGCGTGAGCTGGCCGGGCGTGGGTACCGCCTGGGCATCCTGACCCGCAATGCCCGCGAGCTGGCGCATATCACCCTCGAAGCCATCGGCCTGGCTGACTGTTTTGCGGTGCAAGACGTGCTGGGCCGCGACGAGGCACCGCCCAAACCGCACCCCGGTGGCCTGTTGAAACTGGCCGAGGCGTGGGAAGTGGCGCCCGGCTCGATGGTGATGGTGGGGGATTACCGCTTTGACCTGGACTGCGGCCGTGCAGCGGGGGCGCGGACGGTGTTGGTGAACCTGCCGGACAATCCCTGGCCTGAATTGACGGACTGGCATGCGCGGGATTGCGAGGAGTTGCGGCAGATGTTGTCGGCTTGAGAGGTCGGTTGGCTGATTGATCGTCATCGCGAGCAAGTTCGCTCCCACAAGGAGATTTCCGTCGAGCGCAAGATTTGTGTCTGCACCAGGCCCACTGTGGGAGCGAGCTTGCTCGCGATGAGGCCCGATACGCCGCCACAAGACTTACTGCCCAAACAATACTTGTAGCCCCTCCGGCGAATTGAACATCCCATCCCCATCATGCCCAACCCCTGGCACTTCGATCAGCCGCTGATTGAGTCCTTGCGGATGGCGCCGCGTCAGGTAGTCGAAAAAGAAATGCCCGCGCAGTAAGCGATACGCCCCTTGGGTCTGAGCCTCGCAGCCTTTGTCCAGCGCCGGATGCTCCGGGTCGATGTCCTGTTGTCCCAGCAAATAAGTGATGTCGCGCTTGATGTATTGATCTTCGAGCTGCGTGGCGGTTTGTCCGGACGCATAGGCGGGCAGGTACTCCAAGCCATATTTCCAGCGATTGAAAGCCGGGCAACTGGCCGGGTCGAACGCCATGGGCCGTTGCGCGTCAAGATAGGCATACGACGATGGATTGGCGATGACGAACCGAGGCGCGATGCGATACATGCCGTGGGCGAGCAGGGCGTAGCGCTGCACCACCTGGGCGCCACCGGAATGGCCGGCGATGACGATTTCCTTCACTTCTGGAAACTGCTGTCGGTCGCTGACCCGCGCCACGATGTCGTCCAGCACTTGAAATGAACTGACCGGATTCGGTCCGATGGACAAGCCGCCCGCCATCCAGTCGTTGCCTTGCCAGCGCAGGAGGTCGGCGGGCAACTGATGACGTGCCGCATCCAGTTCGTTGAGAAACTGCGGGGCGATGATCAACGTCGTGGTCGATTGACCGGCCTGCGCGGCGGCCTTTTCACCGCTGTGAAGGTAAGTGTCGGCATTGCGCAGCCGACCGTGAAGGATGATCAACACCCGCTCGATCGAAGCCGGCGGCGGGCTCACGGCAACGGCCATGATCCCGCCCTTGAGCAGCAGGCGCCCCTGGGCGACCGCCTGGACGCCGTGTTCCTCGGCCTGGGCAACGGCGCAACAGAGCACCAGCCCGATCAACGCCGCCCACTTCATCTACAGGTTTTTCGCTGCGAAGGTGTCGCACTGGCTGACCTGGCCCTGGGCGAAACCGGTCTTGAACCAGCGCACCCGCTGGGCCGAAGTGCCGTGGGTGAAGGAGTCCGGCACAACGCGGCCCTGGCCTTGCTGCTGGAGGCGGTCGTCGCCGATGGCATTGGCGGCGGTCAAGGCTTCCTCGATGTCCCCTGGCTCAAGCCAGTTGAGGCGTTTCTGCGCGTGATTGGCCCAGACGCCGGCCAGGCAATCGGCCTGCAATTCCTGGCGCACCAGCAAACCGCCGTCGCCTTCCATTTGCCGGCCTTGCTGGCGCGCCTCCTGGATTTTCGCCGACACGCCGAGCAGGGTCTGCACGTGGTGGCCGACCTCGTGGGCGATGACGTAGGCTTGGGCGAAGTCCCCGGCGGCGGAGAAACGCTGGGACATTTCATGGAAGAAGCTCATGTCCAGGTAGACCTGTCGATCTGCCGGACAATAGAACGGTCCGGTGGCCGAGGATGCCAGGCCGCATGCAGAATTGACCCGACCGCTGAACAACACCAGCTTCGGTTGCTGGTACTGGCGCCCGGCCTGCTGGAAGACCTGGCCCCATGTGTCCTCGGTATCACCCAAAATCGAGCGCACGAATTCCGCCTGCTCATCGTTGGCCGGTGGCGCCTGGCGGGATTGCGAAGAGGTGGGCGCGGAACCTTGTTCCATCTGCCCGGTGAGTTGTCCGAGAATCTGCATCGGGTCCTGGCCGGTGATCCAGCCGATGCCGACGATGAGGATGATGGCCGTCAGGCTCAGCCCCTTGCCACCGCCGAAACGCATCCCGCCGCCGCCCCCACCGTCACCCCGGGCATCCATCACGTTGTCACTGCGGCGACCTTTTTTCCATAACATGTGGGAAATCCTCTGAATGGCCCTGCGAAGAAATGACTGCCGTGGCGATGAGTCTAGCCCTCAGGCGTTCAAGGCGCGCGTCGCGCTTGAGCAGTCAGGCAACCGCCGGGGATTTTGGTTCATCGGCGAGCCGATCCTGTCCGGCTGTGGATTTTTCATTACACTTGGGATCCAGAACTTATCGGAACCCTCGCTGGCCCAATAACTGCACTGTGCGTCCGGCCTCAATATCAAGCAACGCAGGTTTCCTTCATGACCATCAGCACTCCGCTCTCCGGCGTCAATCAGGCTTTCAAGGGCATCGTGCTTATTCTGGTCGCAACGTTTTTGTTCTCCAGTCACGATGCGTTGTCCAAATATCTCTCGGGTTTCTATCCCATCATCATGGTGGTATGGGCCCGTTACGTGGTGCACACCTTGTTGATGGCGGGTATTTTCCTGCCACGTTCGGGGTTGCGGGTGCTGCGTACCAAGCGCCCGTTGTGGCAGGTTGCCCGGGCTATATGCCTGTTAGGCACCAGTTTGTTTTTTACCACCTCGCTGATGTTCATCCCATTGGCGGAAGCGACGGCGGTCAACTTCCTCGCCCCCGTGCTGGTCACGGCATTGTCGGTACCGCTGCTGGGCGAGCATGTGACACGTGGTCAGTGGATCGCGGTGATCTTCGGTTTCATCGGGGTGTTGATCATTGTTCACCCCGGTGGCGATTTGTTCACGCCGGCGGTGTTGTTGCCGTTCTGTTCGGCGCTGTTCTTCTGCTTTTATCAACTGCTCACGCGCAAACTCGCCGAGATAGACAGCCCCACGACCAGCAATTTTTTCGCCGGACTGTGCAATACGCTAGTGATGAGCGCCTTGGTGCCGTTCTTCTGGCAGGTGCCGAGCGTGACCCACGGCTTGATGATGTTGGCGCTGGGGGCGTGCGGGATGACCGCGCATTTGATGCTGACCCAGGCTTTCCGCTTCGCCGCCCCGGCGCTGCTTGCGCCGTTCGGGTATTGCCAGATCATCTTTGCCGGGCTGCTGGGCTGGTTGTTTTTCAGCCATACGCCGACGCTGACGACGGTGGTGGGTATTACGCTGATCTGCTTGAGCGGGTTGGCGGCGGCGTGGCAACAGCGGCGCAGATAACGGGCTGCACACACCCCTGAGGGTTGGCGCTGACGTTTGTGGCGAGGGAGCTTGCTGCCGCTGGGCTGCGAAGCGGCCCTCGCTTTTTTGCGATCGCTGCGCAATCGAGCGGGAGCAAGCTCCCTCGCCACGGGGCGTTATAGCCTATCGATTCTCCAGGGTAGGCACTTTGCGCGGCGCCATGAAGTACATCCAGGCCAGCGCGATGAAGTACATCGCCGGGATCAGGGTGAACAGCACGGTGTAGTTGTTGTTAGTGATGGTGAGGATGTGCCCCACCAACTGAGTCATGAACATCCCGCCGATGGCCGCGCACATGCCGCCGAAGCCGAACACCGTGCTCATCATGTGCTTGGGCGTGTAGTCCATGACCAGGCTCCAGATGTTCGCGGTCCAGGCCTGGTGCGCGCCGATGGCCAGGGAGATGGCAAACACCGCCACCCACAGGCTGCTGGAGCCGGCCGCCATGATCACCCCGACAATGCAGCAAGCGAACAGCAGCATGGACATCAGTCGCGCCTTGATCGGATTGACCCCGCGGCCGATCAGGAATGACGACAGGATCCCCCCGCCGACACTGCCAAAATCGGCGGTCAGGTAAATGATGATCAATGGGATGCCCATCTGGGTCACGTTGATGCCCAGGTTGTATTGCTGGTTCAGGAACGGCGGCAGCCAGTAAAGGTAGAACCAGAACACCGGCGCGGTGATCGAGTAGGCCAGGGCGAATGCCCAGGTGCCGCGCATGCGCAGGATGCGGGAGAACGGAACACTTACCGGGTCCGGTTCTTCCTGGGCCTGGATGTAGTCCAGTTCCGACTGCTTCACGCTCGGGTGGTCTTCGGGGTTGAAGTATTTCAGGCCCCAGAACACCAGCCAGATACCGCCCAGGGCCGCCATGCACAGGAACGCGGCCTGCCAGCCCCAGACGTGCAGGATCAGCGGCAGGAGCATTGGGGTGAACATCGCGCCGACGTTGGTCCCGGCATTGAAGATGCCGGTGGCCACGGCGCGTTCGCCCGCCGGGAACCACAACCGCGTGGTTTTCACGCAGGCCGGGTAGTTGGCGGCTTCGGTCAGGCCAAGGATGAAGCGGCAGACCATGAAGCCCACCGCCGAGGTAGCCAAGCCGTGGGCGCCGGTCGCCAGGCTCCAGAGCAGCACGGCGCAGAAGAACACGCGCTTGACGCCGATCTTGTCGATCAACCGCCCTTGCAGCACGAAACCGACCGCGTAACCGACCTGGAACCAGAAATTGATATTGGCGTAGTCCATCGCCGTCCAGCTCATCTCCTTGGCCAGGATCGGCTGCATGACTCCGAGGGCGGCGCGGTCGATGTAGTTCAGGGTCGTGGCGAAAAATACCAGGGCGAGCATGCCCCAACGGGTCTTGCCCACGGCCATCGCGCCACGGATCTTGTCGCCGATGCCACCGCTGGCGACAACCGGGCCGTGGGCCAGGCGGGAACTTTGGGAAGGAATCATAGGGTCACCCGTTCTTGAAATTCTTATGGTGTGGTCTGGGTCTGCATTGAGGCTTGGCAACAATGTGATGTCGATGGTGGGCAGTGGACAAAAAATCGTCAATTCGCTGATCGGGCATAGTGTTCGATAATCGCCCAAAAAACTAACCGGATGGTACATATTAAATTGCCCAAAGAAACCGGCAGCTCAATAATCCCCCGACTCTTTTAAAAAGCGGCGCATTTTTTGTAGCCGACGCCAGTCCCGGGAGCCGAAGTCATGCAGCGTTCCATTGCCACTGTTTCCTTGAGCGGTACCCTGCCGGAAAAACTCGAAGCCATTGCCGCCGCCGGTTTTGACGGTGTGGAGATTTTCGAGAACGATCTCCTTTACTACGACGGCAGCCCCCGGGAAATCAGGCAGATGTGCGCCGACCTGGGCATTGCCATCACGCTGTTCCAACCCTTTCGAGATTTTGAAGGATGCCGCCGGGATCGCCTGGCGCGTAACCTGGAGCGAGCCGAGCGTAAGTTCGACTTGATGCAGGAGTTGGGCACCGACCTGGTGCTGGTGTGCAGCAATGCTTCGGCCGACAGCGTCGGCGACGAACGGATACTGATCGATGACCTGCGGCTGCTGGCCGAGCGGGCCGGCGCCCGAGGCTTGCGCATCGGTTATGAAGCGTTGGCCTGGGGCCGGCACGTCAATACTTATCAACAGGTCTGGAACATCGTCCGCCAAGCCGATCACCCGAACCTGGGCGTGCTGCTCGACAGTTTCCATACCTTGTCGCTCAAGGGCGACCCCAGCGCCATCGCCGAGATTCCAGGCGAGAAAATCTTCTTCGTGCAAATGGCCGATGCGCCGATCCTGGCGATGGACGTCCTGGAATGGAGCCGGCACTTCCGGTGTTTCCCGGGTCAGGGCGAATTCGATTTGCCGGGATTCCTCGCGCCGATCATCAAGAGCGGCTACACCGGGCCGCTGTCGCTGGAAATCTTCAACGACGGCTTTCGCGCCGCGCCGCCCAGGGCCAATGCGGCCGATGGGTTGCGTTCACTGCTGTACCTGGAAGAGAAGACGCGCCAGCGCCTGGCCGAGGAAGCGCCCGCGCAGACGCCTGAAATTCTGTTCGAGACCCCTGCGGCCAGCGAATACAACGGCATCGAGTTCCTTGAATTTGCCGTGGACGACAATCTCGGCGCCAAGCTCGCCCATTGGCTGGAGCGCCTGGGCTTCGTCAAGGCCGGCCAGCATCGCTCCAAGAACGTCAGCCTGTTGCGCCAGGGCGATATCAACCTGATCCTCAATTGCGAGCCGTATTCCTTCGCCCATAGTTTTTTCGAGGCCCACGGCCCTTCGCTGTGCGCCATGGCGGTACGCGTCAAGGACAGCACCAGCGCCCTGAAACGGGCCGTGGCCTACAAGGGCCAGCCGTATCGCGGGCTCGTCGGGCCCAATGAACTGGAGCTGGCGGCGGTACGCGCGCCGGACAGCAGCCTGATCTACCTGGTGGATCAGGACGCCGACGTCTACGGCACCGACTTCAATCTGCAGCCCGCTGCCGCCATCGGCGCCGGGCTCAAGCGCATCGACCACATGGCGATGGCGCTGCCGGCCGACAGCCTCGACAGCTGGGTGCTGTTCTACAAGAGCCTGCTGGACTTCGAGGCCGACGACGAAGTGGTACTGCCGGACCCGTATGGCCTGGTGAAAAGCCGTGCGCTGCGCAGCCGCTGCAGCTCGATTCGCTTGCCGTTGAACATTTCCGAGAACCGCAACACCGCAATCTCACATGCGCTGTCGAGTTATCGCGGTTCCGGCGTGCATCACATTGCCTTCGATTGCGATGACATCTTTGCCCAGGTCAGTTGTGCCAAGGAGGCCGGGGTGCCGTTGCTGGACATCCCCCTCAACTACTACGACGACCTGGCGGCGCGTTTCGATTTCGACGATGAGTTCCTCAGCGAGCTGGCATACTTCAACGTGCTGTACGACCGGGATGCCCAGGGTGGCGAGCTGTTTCATGTCTATACCGAGCCGTTCGAAGGGCGTTTCTTCTTCGAAATCATCCAGCGCAAGAACGGTTACGCGGGGTACGGCGCCGCCAACGTCGCGGTGCGCCTGGCGGCCATGGCCAAGTCCCGCAGTGGCGGCGTGCGGCACGCCAAGTTGTAGGGAAATCGTAACGATGGCGGTAAAGGGCAGTGCCTTGGCTTCCTTCACTGCCCGGTGCGGCCCATAATCGCCAACCTGTGCAGTGACGGCCGTGAGCCCGCAATGACTATGAATCCAGAGCTTTCCGCAGCCCTCGACGAACCTGTCGCCGCGCCGCGCAAGAGTCGCAAGAACAACCCGGAGAAAACCCGGGAGAACATTCTCCAGGAAGCCATCGTCGAGTTTGTCCAGCAAGGCCTGGCGGGCGCTCGGGTCGACGCTATCGCCGAGCGCATCCACACCTCCAAGCGCATGATCTATTACTACTTCGGCAGCAAGGAACAGCTGTACGTGGAGGTGCTGGAGAAACTCTACGGCGATATCCGCACCACCGAAAGCCGCCTGCATCTGGCAGAGCTGGCGCCAGTCGAGGCGATCCGGCGCCTGGTGGAATTCACCTTCGATCACCACGACCGCAACGTGGATTTCGTGCGTATCGTCTGCATTGAAAACATCCACAACGCCGAGTACGTGAAACAGTCTGGTGCAATCAAGGCGATGACCAATACCATCCTCGACTCCCTGGGCGTGATCCTGCGTCGCGGCGCCGAAGAAGGGGTGTTCCGCGCCGGCCTGGAACCGCTGGATGTACATTTGCTGATCAGTTCGTTCTGCTTCTATCGGGTGTCGAACCGCCAGACGTTTGGTGAGATCTTTCAGATCGACTTGTCGGACGAAGCGGTCAAGCAGCGACACCGACAGATGGTGTGTGAGTCGGTGCTGAGATATCTGCAAGCCTGACCGTGAACCTAACGCATACCTTGTGGGAGCGAGCCTGCTCGCGAAGGCGGTGTGTCAGTCACGAATTCGCTTACTGACACACCGCTTTCGCGAGCAGGCTCGCTCCCACAGGGATTTTGGCTTGGCTTCAGGGATTCATGCTCTGAAAATGCGCCAGCATCCGCCCCGCATCCGGCGCCACGCCGCTGAACAGTTCGAACGCCTTCACCGCCTGGAACACCGCCATGGTGCCGCCGTCCAGTGTGCGGCAGCCGAGCGCGCGGGCGTTGCGCAGCAGTTCGGTTTCCAGCGGGAAATACACAATCTCCGCCACCCACAGGTCGCCCCGCAACAACTCGACCGGCACCGGCATGCCCGGCAGTTTTGCCATGCCCATGGGTGTGGTGTTCACCAAGCCGTCGGCTTCGGCCATGGCAGCGGGAAGATCATGCCCGGCGCGGGCGCGACCGGCGCCGAAGTGTTGGTTCAGGTTGTTGGCCAATGCCTCGGCACGGCTGACCTCGACATCAAAAATGCTCAGCGTCTCCACGCCCTCCACCAATAAGGCGTGGGCCACCGCTGCGCCAGCGCCGCCAGCGCCCATCTGGACCACGCGGTTGCGCGCGACATCGCCCAGGCCTCGACGAAAACCTTCGGCGAAACCCAGGCAGTCGGTGTTATGGCCGATGCGCTTGCCGTCCTTGAGCACCACGGTGTTCACCGCGCCGATTCCCCGCGCTTCCGCCGAAAGTTCATCCAACAGAGGGATGACCGCCTGCTTGCAAGGAAAAGTGATGTTCAGGCCGGTGAAATCCATGCGTTCGGCGGCCATCAGCAAGTCGGGCAGGGCGCTGCTGTCGAGTTTCAGCGCGTCGAGATCGATCAGTCGATACAGGTAACGCATGCCTTGGGCATCGCCTTCGCGCTCATGCAGCGCTGGCGTGCGAGACGCCTGGATACCCGCGCCGATCAGGCCGGCCAGTACAGTGACGTTCGGCATGCGCTCAACCCTTCAACCGATGACTGAAATGTTCAAGGGCCAGGCGATAACCATGGCTGCCAAACCCGCACATCACGCCGATGGCGACGGATGAGACGAAGGAGTGGTGGCGAAACGTCTCGCGGGCGTGGACGTTGGAAAGATGGACTTCGATGACCGGCACTTCGCTCGCCACCAGGGCATCGCGGATCGCCACGGAGGTGTGGGTCCAGGCCGCCGGGTTGATGACGATACCGCCGCACCGGCCTCGGGCGCCGTGAATCCAGTCGATCAATTCACCCTCCTGGTTGGTCTGGCGAAATTCCACGGCCAGGCCGAACTCCTCGGCGGCGCGGCCGCACAGCGCGGAAATATCGGCCAGGGTTTCGTGGCCATAGGTCGCCGGCTCGCGGGTGCCGAGCAGGTTCAGGTTCGGGCCGTTGAGCACCAGAACGATCGGAGGCATCGCACAATCTCCACATTTTTATTGTTGGTCTCGGCGGGTTTCAGCCGGTGGAGATAAATTGTACTAGATGGTTAATTTGGTCAAATAAAGCAGCGGTTGTCGGGCAATAAGTGTTCGATGATCGAACATTGCACCAGTCGGGAGGTTGGGGAAGGCAACTGTGGCGAGGGAGCTTGCTACCGCTGGGCCGGTCCGACGCATCGGGCCAGCAGCCCCAAGCATTTGCGGTTGCTACGCAACCGAGCGGAGCAAGCTCCCTCGCCACGAAGGATTGCGCAGGTCAGCGCCGCGTCAACAAAACCCCGGATTCCATGTGGTGGGTCCAAGGGAATTGGTCGAACAACGCGCAGCGCGTGATGCGGTGGGTATCGTTCAGTTGCGCGATGTTCGCGGCGAGGGTTTCGGGGTTGCAAGAGATGTAGAGGATGTTGTCGAAGCGCCGGGTCAGCTCGCAGGTGTCCGGGTCCATGCCGGCGCGAGGCGGGTCGACGAAGACGCTGCCGAATTCGTAGCTTTTCAGGTCGATGCCCTGTAGGCGCCGGAACGGCCGAACTTCGTTCAGGGCTTCGGTCAGCTCTTCAGCGGACAGGCGCACCAGCGTGACATTGTCTACCGCGTTCTCGCTGAGGTTGCTCAGTGCGGCGTTGACCGAAGTCTTGCTGATCTCAGTGGCGAGCACTTTGCGCACACGGGTTGCCAGCGGCAAAGTGAAGTTGCCGTTGCCGCAGTACAACTCCAGCAGGTCGTCATTGCGATCGCCCAGGGCTTTATAAGCCCAGTTGAGCATCTTCTGGTTCACCGTGCCGTTGGGCTGGGTGAAGGCGCCTTCGGGTTGGCGATAGCTGAAGGTGCGGCCGCCCACGTCGAGTTTCTCCACCACGTAGTCGTGGCCGATCACTTCGCGTTTGCCCTTGGAGCGGCCGATGATGCTTACGCCCAGCTCGGCCGCCAGTTTCGAAGCTGCGGCGTGCCAGTGTTCATCCAGCGGACGGTGGTAACACAGGGTGATCATCGCGTCGCCGGCCAGGGTGGTCAGGAACTCCACCTGGAACAGCTTGTGGCTCAACGGCGCGCTGGCTTGCCAGGCGGCCTTGAGCTGCGGCATCAATTGGTTGATGCGCAGGCTGGCGATGGGGAACGCTTCGATGAGGATCGGCGTGCGCTTGTCTTCCTGGGAAAACATCGCGTAATGGCGTTCGCCGGCCTCGCGCCACAGGCGGAATTCGGCTCGCAGGCGGAAGTTCTGTAGCGGAGAGTCGAACACCTCGGGCTCGGGGGCCTCGAACGGAGCCAGCAGGTCGCGCAGGCGCACGACCTTGTCTTGCAGCTGGGTGGTGTAGGCCTGGGAATCAAAAGTCATGCGTTGAACCAACCCAACTTGATAACGAACAGGATCGAAAGGATGACCAGCGCCGGGTTCAGCTCACGTCCGCGGCCGGACACCAGTTTGATGGCGGTCCAGGCGATGAAGCCGAAGGCGATGCCGTTGGCGATGGAATAGGTGAACGGCATCGCCAGGGCAGTGATCACCACCGGAGCGGCAACGGTAACGTCGTCCCAGTCGATTTCAGCCAGGCCGGAGGTCATCAATACCGCGACGAACAGCAAGGCCGGCGCGGTGGCGAAGGCCGGGACGCTGGCGGCCAACGGCGAGAAGAACAGCGCCAGCAGGAACAGGATCGCGACCACGATCGCCGTAAGGCCGGTGCGGCCGCCGGCGCTGACGCCCGCCGCCGATTCGATGTAGCTGGTGGTCGTCGACGTGCCTAGCAGCGAACCGGCCATGGCGGCGGTGCTGTCGGCAATCAGCGCACGGCCCATTTTCGGCATGTGGCCGTCCTTGCCCATCAGCCCGGCGCGCTTGGCGACGCCGATCAGGGTGCCGGAGTTATCGAACAGATCGACGAACAGGAACGCGAAGATCACGCTGACCAGGCCGATGTCCAGGGCGCCCTTGATGTCCAGCTGCAGGAAGGTCGGGGCCAGGGATGGCGGCGCGGAAATGATGCCGCCAAAGGGCGTGAAGCCCATCAGGATCGAGACGATGGTGACCGCCAGGATGCCGATCAGTACCGCGCCGCGCACTTTAAGCGCCTCCAGAGCGACAATCAGTACGAAGCCCAGGGTTGCCAGGATCGGCGCCGGTTGCTTCAGGTCGCCGAGGCCGACCATGGTTGCTGGGTTTTTCACCACGATGCCGGCGTTGTTCAGGGCGATCAGCGCCAGGAACAGGCCAATACCGGCGGCGATGGCCGAGCGCAGTGGCAGCGGGATGCTGTTGATGATCCATTCCCGGATGCGGAAGATCGATAGCAGAAAGAACAGCACGGCGGAGACGAACACCGCCCCCAGCGCCACTTGCCAGGTATGGCCCATGTGCAGGACCACGGTGTAGGTGAAGAAGGCGTTCAGGCCCATGCCCGGCGCGAGGGCGATCGGGTAGTTGGCGATCAGGCCCATGACTGTGGAACCAATGGCCGCCGCCAGACAGGTGGCGACGAATACCGCGCCCTTGTCCATGCCGGTTTCGCCGAGGATGCTCGGGTTGACGAACAGAATGTAGGCCATGGCCAGGAACGTCGTGACGCCCGCCAGGATCTCGGTCCGCACGTTGGTATTGTGTGCCTTGAGTTGAAACAGCCTTTCCAGCATGTCTGCTCCCCGTGGCGCGCGCGGCGCCGTGAATGTATCGACCTCAACAGCAAAGCACAGGTCGCCAGGGGCGCCGGGATTTTCTGCAGGTCGGAAAAAGCCGCGCATCATAGCAGCGCGGCGATGTGGCTGCGATCCTCGGTGTGCGTCGCATAAGTGTGCGCAGGCAAAAGTTGGGCCATACTGCGCCCGATTTCGGACGGTCGGGATGTATCGCATGAAAAACATTGCATGGGCCTGGGTGTTCGGCCTGGGGCTGGCCGTGCCGGTCGCGCACGCCGCGTCGGCACCACCGCTGAGCGAGGTCAAGGTGCTCAAGGTCGAGTCGCCGGCCTGTGGTTTCGAGGACATCGCTGCGGGTCAGGCGCAAACCCGTTGCGACCACAGTGGCCCGCATATCAAGGTCTACGTGCTGGAGCTCGGCATAGGCCACCAGCCGAATGTCACGCTGGACGGCTTCGAGGTCGACGGCACCCGTTCACCGGTGTGTGCATACGACAATGGCAATCTCAATGATTGTTCGACCGGAGCCCGGCGAACGGTCGGCTACTTGTATATCTTCGATCTGAAGGGCAAGCAGGAAGGCACCTTCAGCTTCAGCAACGTGTCGATCAACGCACCGGGTAACCGGATGTCGACCCAGTTGTACATCAAATGACATGCCGTGGACGACCTTCGGCTGACAGGGCCCGGCAAAGCTGACTAGTCTTGAAGGATCACCCAGCGGAGAGTGCCCATGATGCCTGGAACCAAGATCCCCCGAGTCCTGATCGCCGTGGCTGAAGGCGTTGATGATTTGCAGGTGGTGACGCTGATCGACGTGTTGCGCCGGGCGCAGCTTGAAGTCGTCGTGGCGAGTATCGAAGGCCGTCGCATGCTCACCTGCGCACGCGGAACGCGCCTGACCGCCGACGGCATGCTGGTGGACGTGCTGGTGCAGGATTTCGACTTGATCGTCTTGCCGGGCGGCATCATCGGCGTGCAACACCTGGCGGCCCACCCGCCTTTGCAACAGTTGATCAAAGACCAGGCGGCCGCCGGGCGCATCTTCGCCGCCATCGCCGAAGCCCCGGCGTTGGTGCTCCAGGCGTTCGGCGTGCTGCGCCAGCGCCGGATGACCTGCCTGCCCGCCGTGAGCCAGCAACTGTCCGGGTGCAGCTTCGTCGACCAGCCGGTGGTGGTGGACGGCAATTGCATCACCGCCCAGGGTTCCGCCGCCGCCTTGGTGTTTGCCCTTGCGCTGGTGGAAGCATTAGCCGGTAAAGGGGTGAGGAGCGTGGTGGCGGCGGAGTTGTTGGCGTGACAGCGTCAAATGTGATGGGCAAGGGGTTCGATCATTGGTTGTTCGCGCCGCTCGGCTTGCCATAGGTCATAGTCGGTCTGGACGCCCAGCCAGACGCGTGCCTTGCCGATGCCTGCGCGTTCCAGGCGTACTGCCAGGTCTGGGCTGACCGGTGCATGGCCGTGCAGTACCCGAGAAAGGTGCGGTCGAGCGAAACCGAGGTGTCTCGCCAGTTCGGTCACCGTGATGCCCAGCTTGGGCAATACGTCCACCAGCAATGTTTCGCCAGGATGTGGCGGATTGTGCATTGGCATGTTCCAGCCTCCTGTCAGTGATGGTCGAGGTAGTCGACCAGTTAGATGTCGGACTCGATGAAGCGGAAGACAATTCGCCAGTTCCCTGAAACGCTCAGCGACCAATAATCGACCAGATCACCCTTGAGCGAATGCAATCGCCACCCGGGGATGTCCAGGTCGCTTGGCATGCATGCCCTGTCCATGAACTGAAGCATGCGAGCCAGCCGCTTCCCGTGGTCTGCCGAATTCCCGCGTCGAACCCGTTTCATAAAAGACCCTGAGGCCTTTGTGCTGGAAGGATTTCATCATGGAATAGAGTGTAAGGCGATACATTACAGTCTGTGCGATACATATGTACCGCACAGGCGCGCTGGACTCGTGCATTGGGGGCGGGCAATTGTCTTGGAACGCTCATCCCACCCCGAAGTCGTACCCCTTATGACGGCGGTTTTCCAAAACGCCGCGTGTACGACCAACCGTGAGGTGTTCCATGAGCGCGACCTTGTCCGAAGCGACGCAGGCGTCCTTCGTCCGTCATCCCATACGTCTGACACTCAATGGCGCGGTGCGCGAGTTGCAGGTGCTGCCCTGGACTACGTTGCTCGATTTGCTGCGCGAACAATTGGACCTGGTGGGCAGCAAAAAGGGCTGTGACCACGGCCAATGCGGCGCCTGCACGGTGCTGCGCGACGGCAAGCGGATCAACGCCTGCCTGACCCTCGCGGTGATGTGCGACGGTGCCGAGTTGACCACCGTCGAAGGCCTGGCCAATGGCGACGAGTTGCATCCGATGCAACGGGCATTCATCAAGCATGACGCGTTCCAGTGCGGCTATTGCACTCCCGGGCAGATCTGTTCGGCAGTGGCGCTGGCCCACGAGGGGCGGGCGAGCACTGGCGCCGAAATCAGCGAGCTGATGAGCGGCAACCTCTGCCGATGCGGTGCCTACAACAACATTCGCGATGCCATCGAAGAAGCCCTGCCGCTCTGCCAGCAGACCGGAGGTGAGTCGTGAATCCCTTTCGCTACAGCAAGCCCGACACGCTGCAGGCCGCCGTCGAGCTGTCGAGTGCCGATTCGCGTTTCATCGCTGGCGGCACCAACCTGCTCGACCTGATGAAGGAAAACCTCACCCGCCCCCAGCACCTGATCGATATCACCGGGCTGCCCTTGGCCGACCTCAGCGAAACGCCATCGGGCGGGGTGATGATTGGCGCGTTGGTGAGTAACGCCGATTTGGCCTGGCATCCCTGGATCGAGCGCCGTTATCCGTTGCTCTCCCAGGCCATTCTTGCCGGTGCTTCGCCACAGCTGCGCAACATGGCCAGCACGGGTGGCAACCTGTTGCAGCGTACCCGCTGTTACTATTTTTATGACGCCGGTGTGCCGTGCAACAAACGCCGGCCCGGCAGTGGCTGCCCGGCTCGAACCGGTTTGAACCGTATTCACGCGATTCTTGGGGCGAGCGATCAATGCGTCGCGACTCATCCCTCCGACATGTGCGTGGCACTGGCCGCGCTTGACGCGGTGGTCCATGTGCTGGGCCGGGGTGGTCCACGGACCATCGAATTCGCCGACTTCCATCGCCTGCCCGGCGACGCTCCGGACCGGGACAACCAACTGGCCGATGATGAACTGATCACCTATATCGAGCTGCCGCCCACAGGCTTCGCCGAACACAGCCAGTACTTGAAGATCCGTGACCGCGCGTCCTATGCCTTCGCTCTGGTCTCGGTCGCCGCCGTGCTGGAGCTGGACGGGCCGGTGATTCGCCAGGCTCGCCTGGCCTTGGGTGGCGTGGCCCACAAGCCTTGGCGTGATCGATCCGTGGAGAATTGGTTGGTGGGTCAGGCGGTCAGCCGCGAGACGTTCACGGCCGCCGCGGATGCGCTGCTGCAAAACGCCGAGCCGTTGGAGCACAACGGTTTCAAGGTCAAGTTGGCGCGCCGGGCGATTGTCCGCGCCTTGAGCGATGCCGCACTGGTGGGAGGAACCGCCCGATGAATGCACCGAGCAAAACCATAGGCCAGCCGCTGGACCGGGTCGATGGCCTCCTCAAGGTGACCGGTCGGGCCCGTTACGCCGGGGAATATCCGGAAGATGGCTTGTTGCACGGCAGTGTCGTATCCAGTGCCATCGCCCGGGGGCGGGTGGTGGGTATCGATGCTTCCCGCGCCCTGGCGCTGCCGGGTGTCGTTGCTGTGATCGATCATACCAATCGGCCCAAAATCGCCAGCTACGACGAACCCTATCAGGATGCCGACGCAGCGGAGGGCTCGCCGTTCCGGCCACTGTTCAACGACCAGATCCTCTATAGCGGCCAGCCGCTGGCCCTGGTGGTCGCCGAAAACCTGGAGCTGGCCCGTTATGCCGGCTCGCTGGTGGAGATTGAATACGAGGCTGAGGGGCATCAGACCGATCTGACAATCCTGCAAAACGAAGCCCATCCAGCACCTGCAGAACTGCCCAAGCCCCGTGGGAATTTTCAGGGCGAGTACGCGAGCGCAGCCCTGAGTGTGGACGTGTCCTACAGCACGCCGATAGAACACCACAACCCGATGGAGCCCCATGCCTCCACCGTGTTGTACCAACCCGACGCAAGCCTGCATATCCACGACAAGACCCAAGGCGCGCAGAACTGCCAGGCGTACGTGCAAAAAGTATTCGGGCTGGAAAAGGAGCAAGTGCGGGTATTTGCCGCCTACGTGGGCGGCGCGTTTGGTTCCGGCCTGCGTCCGCAATACCAATTGGCGCTCGCGGTGATGGCCGCGCTGCATCTCAAGCGTTCCGTACGGGTCAGCCTGACGCGCCAGCAGATGTTTACGTTTGGCTATCGGCCTCGGACATTCCAGCGCTTGCAATTGGGTGCTGCGGCCAACGGAAGATTGCTCGCGGTAGCGCATACCGCCATTGGCCAGACCTCGCGTTTCGAAGATTTTACCGAGCACGTGGTGGAGTGGAGCGGCATGCTCTATCACTGCGATAACGTGACACTGACGTACAAACTGGCGCCGTTGGACGTTTACACACCGCTGGACATGCGCGCCCCGGGCGCGGCCCTCGGGTTGATCGGCCTGGAGTGTGCCATGGACGAGCTGGCCTGCGCCCTGGCGATCGACCCAGTGCAGTTGCGTCTGATCAACTATGCCGAACGCAACGAAAACGAAGGCAAGCCCTATTCCAGCAAGGAGCTGCGGGCCTGTTACGCCCAGGGCGCCGACCGTTTCGGTTGGAGCAAGCGCAACCCCGAACCGCGCAGCATGCGCAGCGGCCGGCAACTGGTGGGTTGGGGCATGGCGGGCGGCGTGTGGGAAGCCATGCAGCAAAAAGCCAGTGCCCGCGCCTCGCTGGACGCCAACGGCAAGTTGACCGTCAGCAGCGCAACGACGGACATCGGCACCGGCACCTATACCGTCATGACTCAAATTGCCGCCGAGGCGTCAGGCGTTTCCCTTGAGGACGTCACCTTTGTCCTGGGCGACTCGTCGCTGCCAACGGCACCATTGCAGGGTGGTTCGTTTACCGTCTCGTCGGTGGGCACCGCGGTGCAGAAAGCCTGCGAAGCGCTCAGGGAAAAGCTGCTCGCCGTGGCCCGTCAGTCCTGTCCTGCCTTCAGCGGCGCGACCCTTGAGCAGGTAACCTTCATCGACGGTGAACTGCGCATGGGCGAGGCCCGTGTCGCCCTGGCGGAGCTGGCGCAAAAAAGCGGCGAAATGCCGTTGCAGGCGGAGGTCGCCACCGGACCGGATGAAAAACGCCAGGCCTATGCGACCGCCACGCATTCGGCGGTTTTCGTTGAGGTGTTGGTGGATGAAGACCTTGGCACGGTGAAGGTCAACCGAGTGGTCAGCGCCATCGCGGCGGGCCGGGTAGTCAATCCGAAGACTGCCCGCAGCCAGATCCTCGGTGGGGTGGTCTGGGGCGTTGGCATGGCACTGCACGAAGAAACCTTGACCGACCATGCCCTTGGCCGCCACATGAACCACAATCTGGCCGAGTACCATGTGCCGGTGAATGCCGACATTGGCGAGATAGACGTGATATTTGTCGAAGAGCATGACGAGATCGTCAACGCCCTCGGGTCCAAGGGTGTCGGCGAAATCGGCATTGTCGGCGTGGCCGCGGCGGTGGCGAATGCGATCTACCATGCCACGGGCAAACGGGTGCGGGATTTCCCCATCACCCTGGATAAGTTGCTCTAGGCTTTCGCCTCGTCCACCGGTTCGTGCATCCGGTCACGGTTGGCCAGGGTCGGGAACAGTTTGATCCAGGCCCCGGTCACCAGCAGCGTGCCGACGCCGCCCATGACCACCGCCGGTACCGTGCCGAACCAGTGGGCGGTGATCCCGGACTCGAATTCGCCCAACTGGTTCGAGGCGCCGATAAACAACCCATTCACAGCGCTGACCCGACCGCGCATCTCGTCGGGCGTTTCCAACTGCACGAAGGAGGCGCGGATGACCATGCTGATCATGTCCGCCGCGCCCAGCACCACCAATACCGCCAGGGAGAACCAGAACGACGTGGAAAGGCCGAACGCAATGGTGGCGACGCCGAACACGCCCACGGCGGTAAACATTACCCGGCCGACCTTGCGCTCCACGGCAAACCGCGCCAGCCACAGCGACATCAGCAAGGCCCCGACCGCCGGCGCCGAACGCAACAGGCCCAGGCCCCAGGGGCCGGTGAGCAGGATGTCCTTGGCGAATACCGGCAACAGCGCGGTGGCGCCGCCCAACAGCACCGCAAACAAGTCCAGAGAGATCGCCCCTAGGATGTCCGGGCGGCTGCGAATGAAGCGAATACCGGCCAACAGCGAGTCGAGGGTCGCCTTGCCTTTATTCAGCGGTGTCTGCCGGGCGGGCAGGTTGAGCATCAGGCAGCAGGCGATGACATAAAGCAACACGGTTGGCCCATAGACCCAGACGCTGCCAAAGGCGTACAGCAAACCGCCCAGGGCCGGGGCGACGATGGTGGCCGATTGTTGTGCTGATTGCGCGGCGGCCACTGCCCGGGGAAACAACGCTGCAGGGACAATGCTCGGCAACAGCGCCTGGGTGGTCGGCATTTCGAAGGAGCGGGCCGCGCCGAGCAGGAACGCGAGGATGAAGATCATCTCGCGCGTAACGTTGTCGCTGGCGCTGCCAATCGCCAGGGTGAGGGCGATCATGGCTTGCAACGATTGGCAGATGGCCGCGACTTTACGTCGATCGTATCGATCCGCCACGTGCCCGGTATGCAGCATGAACAGCACCCGTGGGGCGAACTCCACGAGGCCGACGAGCCCCAGGTCCAGGACATTGCCGGTCAGTTGATAGAGGTTCCAGCCGATGGCCACCGTCAGCATCTGGAAACCGCTGGCGGTGAATATCCGAGCCAGCCAGAAAGCAATGAAGGGACGATGGTGACGGAGCAGAAGGGGCGCTTGGCTGGGCATCTGTGACGGGGTCCGGTGATGGGAAGGTCGAGATTATCACTGAGCTGTAACAGGAAGTTGCGGTGGTTGGAAAAATAGTTAGCCAAACATCGATATTGGCTTGAGGGAACATTTGTGGCGAGGGGATTTAGCGAAACGTCGCACCGCCCCGCTGGGGCGCTAAGCGGCCCCAAGCTTTTTCGAGTGCTGTGCACTCGAGCGGGGATGAATCCCCTCGCCACAAGAGTTTTTACTTATGTCCTGAGCGCCTGGGACAACCTGCCACGCGACAAAAGACCACGCCGTCCATCGGCCATATAGCGACTACTCTTTGAACATTGCTTGACCCAGGTCAATTCCCCTTGGGGCGTTGTGCTGGCGGCCATTGGGCCAAAGTCCTGCGTTGTGACGGTTTAAAAAGAACGATTTTAAAAGCATCGCACTCCATATCCCTGGGGGCTGTGATGCAAGCCCCGCCCGCAGCCGGTTTTACCTGACAGAGGAAGACTTATGTTCGGTTTGGAGGCGCTCGATCTCGCCCGAATCCAGTTCGCGTTTACCATCTCGTTCCACATCCTGTTCCCGGCCATCACCATTGGCCTGGCGAGTTACCTGGCGGTACTCGAAGGCCTGTGGCTGAAGACACACGACGATACCTACCGCGACCTGTATCACTTCTGGTCGAAGATTTTCGCCGTCAACTTCGGCATGGGGGTGGTCTCCGGGCTGGTGATGGCTTATCAGTTCGGCACCAACTGGAGCCGTTTTTCGGATTTCGCTGGCGCTGTAACCGGGCCGCTCCTGACTTATGAAGTGCTCACGGCATTCTTCCTCGAAGCGGGCTTCCTCGGCGTAATGCTGTTCGGCTGGAATCGCGTGGGGCGTGGCTTGCACTTCTTTTCCACGGTCATGGTGGCGATCGGTACGCTGATCTCGACCTTCTGGATCCTGTCGTCCAACAGTTGGATGCAAACCCCGCAAGGCTACGAAATTATCGATGGCCGGGTCATTCCGGTGGACTGGCTGGCCGTGGTGTTCAACCCCTCGTTTCCGTTCCGGCTGATGCACATGTCGGTCGCGGCCTTTGTCGCCACCGCGTTTTTCGTCGGCTCGTCGGCGGCCTGGCACCTGCTGCGCGGTCGCGATAACCCGGCCATTCGCCGCATGTTGTCGATGGCGATGTGGATGGCCCTGCTGGTCGCGCCCGTACAGGCGGTAATCGGTGACTTCCACGGTCTCAATACGCTGAAGCACCAGCCGGCAAAAATTGCCGCCATCGAAGGGCACTGGGAAAACGTCGGCGACGAACCCACGCCGCTGATTCTGTTCGGCTGGCCGGACATGAAGGCCGAGCAAACCAAGTTCGCTGTGGAAATCCCGTACCTGGGCAGCTTGATCCTGACCCACTCGCTGACCGATCAGGTGCCGGCGCTGAAGGATTTCCCGCCTGAGGATCGACCGAATTCGACCATCGTGTTCTGGTCGTTCCGGGTCATGGTGGGCCTGGGGTTGCTGATGATATTCACTGGGCTGTGCAGCCTCTGGCTACGCCGCGGCAACCGGCTTTACCAATCCCGCCCGTTCCTGCATCTGGTGCTGTGGATGGGGCCTTCCGGGCTAATCGCGATCCTGGCCGGCTGGTTCACCACGGAAATCGGTCGCCAGCCGTGGGTAGTCTACGGCTTGATGCGCACGGCGGATGCGTCGTCCGGCCACAGCTTTGCGCAGATGAGCTTCACCCTGGTCATGTTCGTGGTGGTGTATTTCGCGCTGTTCGGCGCGGGGTTGAGCTACATGATGCGTCTGGTGCGCAAGGGCCCGGTGGCGCAGGAAGCCGAGCCGACCGACGGTGGCCCCGGTCAGAAACGCACCCCGGCCCGTCCATTGTCGGCCGCCAACGAAGGCGACGACGAAGTGGACCACAACGACAGCTCGAACAAGGGGAATTGAGTCATGGGTATTGATCTTCCGCTGATCTGGGCCGTGGTCATCATCTTCGGCATCATGATGTACGTGATCATGGACGGCTTCGACCTGGGCATCGGCATTCTCTTCCCCTTCGTCAAGGGCGAGCGCGACCGCGACGTGATGATGAACACCGTCGCGCCGGTCTGGGACGGTAACGAGACCTGGCTGGTGCTGGGCGGGGCAGGGCTGTTCGGGGCGTTCCCGCTGGCCTATTCGGTGGTGCTCTCGGCATTGTACCTGCCGCTGATCCTGATGCTCATCGGGCTCATCTTCCGGGGCGTGGCGTTCGAGTTCCGCTTCAAGGCCAAGGCCGAGAAGCGGCATCTTTGGGACAAGGCATTTATCGGTGGCTCGCTGACGGCGACGTTCTTCCAAGGTGTCGCCCTGGGGGCGTTCATCGACGGCTTCGAAGTGGTCAACCGCCAGTTCGCCGGCGGTTCCCTGGACTGGCTCACGCCGTTCACCATGTTTTGCGGCCTGGCGCTGATCGCCGCCTATGCCTTGCTCGGCTGTACCTGGCTGATCATGAAGACCGAAGGCAAGCTGCAAGAACAGATGCATGACCTGGCCAGGCCGTTGGCCTTCGTGGTGCTGGCGGTGATCGGCATCGTCAGCATCTGGACCCCACTGGCCCATGCCGATATCGCCGCGCGCTGGTTCACCTTGCCGAACCTGTTCTGGTTCCTGCCGGTGCCGATCCTGGTGTTGGTGACCATGTACGGGTTGTTCCGCGCCGTGGCCCGCAACGCCAACTACACGCCTTTCATCCTGACGCTGGTGCTGATTTTCCTGGGTTACAGCGGCCTTGGCATCAGCCTGTGGCCGAACATCGTGCCGCCGTCCATTTCGATCTGGGACGCCGCGTCGCCGCCACAGAGCCAGGGCTTCATGCTGGTCGGCACGTTGTTCATCATTCCGTTGATCCTGGTGTACACCTTCTGGAGCTACTACGTGTTCCGCGGCAAGGTGACCCATGACGATGGCTACCATTGACCGACCTGCGAGGTGCCGAAGATGGCCAAGCCTGACTTGAAAGACATCGAGGCCGCGGAAAAAAAGCCGCTATGGCAGCGGCTCGGTTGGCTGGCGGCGATTTGGGCCGGTAGCGTGCTGGCATTGTTCATCGTAGCCAGCTTGATGCGGATGTTCATGAACGCCGCGGGTTTGACGACTCACTGACGGAGTCATTTGCGGGCTTTGAGGATCACGAACTTCGGCGTGGCGGCCACCTGCTCGACACCGCGGAACAGCCGCGCCAGCTTGCTGTGATAGCCCAGGTGGCGGTTGCCGACGATGTACAGCGCGCCGCCGACCACCAACGCTTCACGGGCCTGCTGAAACATGCGCCAGGCAAGGAAATCGCCCACCACTTGCTGCTGATGGAAGGGCGGGTTGCACAGCACCACATCCAGGGACTGCGCTTCTTGCCCGGCCAAGCCATCGTCCGCCCGCACGATCACTTCGCGCTCGCCCAGGGCGGCTCGCCAGTTTTCGGCGGCTGATTGCACGGCCATGTACGACTCGTCCACCAGGGTGTAGTGAGCGTCCGGGTTAGCCAGGGCGCTGGCAATGGCCAGCACGCCGTTGCCGCAACCCAGGTCCGCAACACGCGCCGAGCCCAGGTTCTTGGGCAGGTGCGGCAGGAAGGCGCGGGTGCCGATGTCCAGCCCTTCACGGCAGAATACATTGGCATGATTGAGCAACTCGATGTTCGGCTCATCGAGCGCATACCGAGTGGGGTAAGGGGAAGCGGCCGGTGTCCTCGGTTGCGGCGTGGCAATCAACAGACGGGCCTTCTTGACAGCGAGCGAGGCCTGCACCGGGCCGACGTAGCGCTCCATCAGGTCGCCTGCGGCCCGGGGCAGATGCTTGACCATCGCGGCAGCGATCACCTGGGCCCCTGGTGCCAGTTGCCCTTGCAGCCGGATCAGTTGCTCCTCCAGCAGCGCCAGGGTCTTGGGCACCTTGACCAGGACACAATCGAAAGGCCCCGTCAGCGCTTCGCTGGCCGGCACGATGGGCACCGTATCGAACGGCAAGCCGTTTCGCACCAGATTCTTTTCCAATGCCTGCAGCGCCAGGAACGAGTCACCGCTGCTGGTGACCTTGACCTTGCCTGCGAGGCTGGCCGCCAGGGCGCCGAAGCCATCATTGAGTACCAGCACTCGAGTTTCCGCGCCCGGTTGCTGTTCGGCCAGGTGCGCAAGCAGATATTCATCGGCAGCGTCGAACGCTTGCAGGGGTTCGTTCGGCTGTTCGGGCTGGCGGATCAGGTCGAGTTGGGCGAAGGGAGTATCGAGCAAGGGCATGGCTGGGACTCTGGCAAATCAACGGGTGTCCCGCTGCCTTGGGCAGGTCTGTCAGCGGGACCTCCTGAATGAACTGCGTCGCGGACTAGGCGCGTCATCATTCAAGTGGGGCCGTAAATGGTACGTTTTTTTGCCAGGCATTACCCGTGGGTTTTTGCGGACTGAGCGGTTACCTAGATCACATGGATGTGCGCAGCTTTCGCCACCGCCGAGATTTTATTGGTTACGTTCAACTTCCGCATGCAGCTGCAGACATGGAAATTCACGGTACGTTCGGACAAGCACAGGATGCGCCCGACCTCCGACGCCGTCTTTCCTTCGGCGGACCACCTCAGCACTTCGATCTCCCGGGGGGAGAGGTGGTAGGTTTGCGGGGGCACCATATTGTCGACCAACTTCTTGCCCGCCAGAGCATGCAGTTTCTGGCTGGCGAAGATGGCATAGCCAAGGTTCCCATAGTGTTCGTCGGCATCGATCGGACAATGCGTCCTGGCGAGGCTGAATAAACTGTAATGGGAGCCGTGCTCATCATGTATGGCTTGTGTCCAGCCGTGCCTGAGACCCTGTCGGTTAAGTTCCCGCCATAACTTGGGTGCTTCGGAAAATGCACTCTCACTCCACAGGATCGGTAATGCGGACTGGTTGCAATGCGCCACTATCGGGTCATTGTTGACGTAACCATTTTGTTCATAAAGCCGGTCCCATCCATAAGGGTAATTATTAATATTGATCTTGCTGGCATACCGATCGGGAACGCCCGAGTATGCGGCAAAGGCACAGTATTCAAATCCTTGAAAATTAAAGAAATCCAGTACCAGACGATAGGCCCTTTGCAAGTCCTTTTCACATGACAGTTTTCGCAGTTGCAAGTCCTTCCACTCGTCCATAGCATTTCTCCTTTGGAACTTTTAACGAGGTGGATCCAATCTGTGACGCGAAAATGAGTGTAGGACTTTTCCTTGCTCGGTAGTTAGATTTTTTTCTTTTGTCTGGCGTCGTCGCTATTGACGAAGGCACTTTACTAACAGTGTTTTTGATACATGTTTTTTACTTTGTAGAGCTTTATCCGCCGATGTACAAGGTGGGTGGCTTAACGCTATCAATCTTCGGCGGTGGTTAATATCCTCACTTTGCGGGACACTGCAGGCCTTGTTCGATTGGAGTGCCCCATGACCGACAATGCAGAAAAGTTTACCCGCCAGAGACTGGTCGACGTACAAACGTTGACGCCTCACTTGTTTACGCTACGCACCACCAGGGATCGCGGTTTCCGCTTCCGGGCTGGTCAGTTCGCCCGGCTCGGTGTCGTCAAGGCGGATGGGAGCACCGTCTGGCGCGCTTATTCCATGGTGTCATCGCCGTTCGACGAGTTTCTCGAGTTCTTTTCGATCGTCGTCCCGGGCGGTGAATTCACCAGCGAGCTGAGCCGTCTGAAACCAGGGGATAATCTGCTGGTCGAGCGCCAGGCCTTTGGCTATTTGACGCTGGACCGTTTTGTCGACGGTCGTGATCTATGGCTGTTGTCCACGGGAACGGGTGTCGCCCCGTTTCTTTCGATCCTGCAGGATTTCGAGGTCTGGGAAAAATTCGAACGGATCATCCTCGTCTACAGTGCGCGGGAGGCCAGGGAACTGGCGTACCAAGACCTTATCGAGGGGTTGTTCCAGCGAGACTACCTGGCCGAATACGCGCATAAGTTCCGGTTTATATCGACCGTCACCCGTGAGCAGGTTCCAGAGGCCCTTAACGGGCGAATCACTACGTTGATAGAAAACGGTGAGCTGGAACGGGTCGCCGGTGTCCCGCTGACGCCTGAGCATTCCCGGGTCATGCTGTGCGGCAATCCCCAGATGATTGACGACACGCGCAAGCTGCTCAAGGCCAGGGGCCTGCAACTGAGCCTCACCCGCCGGCCCGGCCAGGTAGCGGTGGAAAACTATTGGTAGAAAAATGGCGTCCCGGGGACGCCATTTCTAGGCGCGGGAATATCAGGGCCGTTCGTTCTGGGCCTTGAGCAAGTCGCGGATCTCACTCAGCAATAGCTCTTCCTTGGTCGGCACAGGGGGGGCGCTCGGGGCGACGGCTTCTTCGCGCTTGAGCCGGTTGATGGCCTTGACGCCCATGAAGATCGCGAACGCGACGATGATGAAGTCCACTGTGCTCTGGATGAATTTGCCATATGCCAGCACAACTGCCGGCGTATCGCCTTGGGCGGCCTTGAGGGTGATGGCCAGGTCGCTGAAGTCCACCCCGCCGATCAGAAGGCCGATCGGAGGCATGACCACGTCACCCACGAACGACGAAACGATCTTGCCGAAAGCAGCACCGATGATGATCCCGACGGCCATGTCGACGACATTGCCTTTGACCGCGAAGGCCTTGAACTCGCTTAGCACGCCCATGAATGATTCCTTGTGACAGATGAGTTGATAGCCGCAGTGTAAGCCAGTCATCGGTGTCTCGCTCGACATGATTGCTTACAAAGCGTGCCTGTAATCGACCCGGCCCCCCGCGAAAAGTTTACAAAGTGCCACCAATCGCGCGCGAAACGCGCTTCAGGGCTGACTCCCTATATTGTTTTTTCTATCAGCGCGGTATGGCATTTCTATTTAGGTTTTCATTTTCCGAGCACTAGCCTCTGAAAGGCGCACATGGATGCGCTTTATAAAATCAGAGGAAACTTCAATGAACACTTCCCTTGGCCTCGGCGCTATGTCCGGTCGCCGTTCCCTTGTTGTGCTGACCGCCAGCCTGTTTTCCCTGTCCATCCATGCCGCCACGCTGACTCGCGATAATGGTGCAGCGGTAGGCGACAACCAGAACTCGCAAACGGCGGGGCCCAATGGCCCAACCTTGCTGCAGGATGTGCAACTGATCCAGAAGCTCCAGCGGTTCGACCGCGAACGTATCCCCGAGCGCGTCGTCCATGCCCGTGGCACCGGTGCCCATGGCGAATTTACCGTGTCCAATGATTTGAGCGACCTGACCAAGGCCAAGGTTTTCGCGGCGGGCCAGGTCACGCCAGTGTTCGTACGTTTTTCCGCCGTGGTGCATGGCAATCATTCGCCCGAAACACTGCGCGACCCGCGTGGCTTTGCCACCAAGTTCTATACGGCGGAGGGTAACTGGGATCTGGTGGGTAATAACTTCCCGACATTTTTCATCCGTGACGCTATCAAGTTCCCTGACATGGTCCACGCGTTCAAACCCGATCCGCGAACCAACCTGGATGATGACTCCCGTCGTTTCGACTTCTTTTCCCATGTTCCAGAAGCGACTCGCACCCTGACCGAGTTGTATTCAAACTCCGGGACACCAGCCAGTTACCGCGAGATGGACGGTAACGGTGTACATGCTTACAAACTGATCAACTCAAAGGGCGAGATCAGTTACGTAAAGTTTCATTGGAAAAGTTTGCAAGGCCTCAAAAATCTCGACCCGAAAGAAGTGGTGAAAGTACAAGGACAGGATTACAGCCATATGACCAACGATTTGGTCAGCCATATCAATAAGGGGGACTTTCCAAAGTGGGACTTGTTCGTCCAGGTGCTCAAGCCTCAGGACCTGGCCAAGTTTGACTTCGATCCATTGGACGCGACCAAGATATGGCCGGATGTTCCTGAGCGAAAAGTTGGGCAAATGGTGTTGAACCGTAATCCGGCGAATGTTTTCCAGGAAACCGAACAAGTGGCAATGGCGCCGGCGAACCTGGTGCCGGGTATCGAGCCTTCGGAAGACCGGTTGTTGCAGGGGCGGGTGTTTTCCTATGCCGATACGCAAATGTACCGGGTTGGGCCGAACGCGCTGCAGTTGCCAATCAATGCCCCCAAGGTCGCTGTCAACAACGGCAACCAGGATGGCGCGATGAATTTTGGCAAGACCAGCACCGGCGTGAATTACCAGCCGAGCCGCTTGATGCCCCGTGAAGAACAACAAGCGGCGCGCTATAGCCAGGCCGAGCTGACCGGTAGCACCCAACAGGCGAAAATCCAGCGCGAGCAGAACTTCAAGCAGGCGGGCGACCTGTACCGCTCGTTCAACCAAAAGGAGCGCAGTGACTTGATCGAGAGTTTTGGTGGGTCTTTGGCGACTACCGATGACGAGAGCAAGCACATCATCCTGTCGTTCCTCTACAAAGCCGATCCTGAATACGGGACGGGAGTGGCCCGTGTCGCCAGGGGCGACCTGGCGCGGGTCAAGGCGCTGGCCGAGAAGCTGAGCGACTGATCCGCTTATGGGAGCCGAGTGGGTTCGGCTCCCATAATTCGCAGTCGCATGGAGAGGTCATGATGCGTAAGTTCCTTTCATTGATATTAATCACATGGTCATGGGCTGTGCTGGCCGATCAGGCTCCGACCGCCGGCGCGGATGAGGTGCGGGCACAGTTGCAAGATTATTATTTCGATGCCGCCCGCCGGGGCGATGTGCCGATGCTCGATACCTTCATCGAGGCCGGCTATTCGCTCGACACGCGGGATGAGAAGGGCTACACCGCGCTGATCCTGGCGGCGTATCACGGTCATGGCCCGGCGGTCGAGCGTCTGTTGGTCGCCGGGGCGGATGCCTGTGCCCAGGACAAACGTGGCAACACTGCGTTGATGGGGGCGATTTTCAAGGGCGAAGTGCAGATCGCGCGTCGTTTATTGTCCACCGATTGCAGCCCAGACCAGCGCAACGGTGCCGGGCAGACCGCCGCGATGTATGCCGGTCTGTTCAAGCGTGGCGAGTTGCTCGATGCCCTGAAGGCCAAGGGGGCCGACCTGGAGGCCAGGGATCCGTTGGGCAACACCCCGGCAGATCTGGCAAAGGGTGAAATCAGAATGCCGGCCCCGCGGTAAAGCCCGGCTGTTATCATCGCGGTTTTTACCCGGAGTTCAGATGGCCAAGGCAAAGCGCATGTACGGCTGCACCGAGTGCGGCTCGACCTTTCCCAAATGGGCCGGCCAATGCAGCGAATGCGGGGCTTGGAACACTCTGACCGAAACCATGGTGGAAAGCGGCGGCGCGGCGGCGCCCACCGGGCGTACGGGCTGGGCCGGCCAGCAGGCGCAGATCAAGACGCTGGCCGAGGTCAGCGTTGAGGAAATTCCGCGGTTCTCCACGGCATCCGGTGAGCTGGACCGCGTGCTGGGCGGTGGTCTGGTGGACGGTTCGGTGGTGTTGATCGGCGGCGATCCGGGCATCGGTAAGTCCACCATCCTGTTGCAGACGTTGTGCAATCTCGCCACGCGCATGCCGGCGCTGTATGTCACTGGCGAAGAATCCCAGCAGCAGGTGGCCATGCGCGCCCGGCGCCTGGGGTTGCCCCAGGATCAGTTGCGAGTCATGACCGAGACTTGCATCGAAACGATCATCGCCACGGCGCGCCTGGAAAAACCCAAGGTCATGGTGATCGACTCGATCCAGACAATTTTTACCGAACAACTGCAATCGGCCCCGGGCGGCGTGTCCCAGGTGCGAGAGAGCGCTGCGTTGCTGGTGCGTTACGCCAAGCAGAGCGGCACGGCGATTTTCCTGGTAGGCCACGTCACCAAGGAAGGCGCGCTAGCCGGGCCCCGGGTGCTGGAGCACATGGTCGATACCGTGCTGTATTTCGAAGGCGAATCCGATGGTCGCCTGCGATTGCTGCGGGCGGTGAAGAATCGCTTCGGCGCCGTCAACGAACTGGGTGTATTTGGCATGACCGACAGGGGCTTGAAGGAAGTATCCAACCCCTCGGCGATCTTTCTGACACGCGCCCAGGAAGAAGTTCCAGGCAGCGTTGTCATGGCTACGTGGGAAGGCACCCGACCGATGCTGGTGGAAGTACAGGCGTTGGTGGATGACAGTCACCTGGCGAACCCGCGCCGTGTCACGTTGGGGCTGGATCAGAACCGATTGGCGATGTTGCTGGCTGTCCTGCACCGGCACGGCGGGATTCCTACGCACGACCAAGACGTTTTTCTCAACGTGGTGGGCGGAGTCAAGGTGCTGGAGACCGCATCCGACCTGGCACTGATGGCAGCGGTCATGTCCAGCCTGCGAAACCGGCCGCTGCCCCACGATTTGTTGGTGTTTGGGGAAGTGGGGTTGTCGGGAGAAGTGCGACCGGTGCCCAGTGGCCAGGAGCGGCTGAAAGAAGCGGCCAAGCATGGCTTCAAGCGCGCCATCGTGCCCAAGGGCAATGCGCCGAAGGAGGCGCCGGCGGGGTTGCAGATCATCGCGGTGACACGTCTGGAGCAGGCGTTGGATGCGTTGTTCGAATAGCACCGAGGCGGGTGCGGTCCACTGTGGTGAGCGGATTTATCTGTGGCGAGGGGATTTGTCCCCGCTGGGCTGCGCAGCAGCCCCAAAAAAGCGACCCCAATCAACCTGGCACACCGAGTTGTCAGGTTTAGGGCTGCTTTGCAGCCCAGCGGGGATAAATCCCCTCGCCACAGGGGGGCACTGCTGGATTCAAATGTGGATCAACGCCGCCAGTTCCCGCTCCAGTTCATCATGGTCGGCCAGGTTCAGTTCCACCAATCGACGCAAGTGGGCGATGGAATCCAGGTCGATATGCTCGCAGACGAAGCCCAGGTGGCCGTGGTCGTCGTGAGCCAGCCGGACTTCCATCTTGACCTCTGCCTCCGGGCTCAGGTGGATGTCTGCCATGAAAGGCGCCTCGGGATCACCGAGCCAAGGCTGGGGCTTTTCGATCAGCAGCCCCTTGAGGGACAGGTCCAGCAACTTCACTGGCCAGATGAAGGGCCCTTGGCTCAGTTCGGTCTTGGCATGGAATTCAATTCGTACGAAGCGGCGGCGTTCGCTCATTACCCGTTCCCCCTGAAGATCCACTGACTATAGACCCAACTGGCGCGCCGTCGTTGTCGTTCGGTCAGTGGCCGACGAATGTCGGGGTATGGCCTTTACGCTGGTTAGCGCTAAACTCCAGTGGCTATCTTTCTTGTCCACCCTGGCTGGAATATAAAAATGAAAAACAATAATAGCCTGCTACGCCATCTGCCCTGGCTACTGCTGGCCGTCGTAGGAGCGTGCGCCCTGGGCGTCGTGGCATTGCGTCGAGGCGAGGCGATCAACGCCCTCTGGATCGTCGTCGCAGCCGTGGCCATTTACCTGGTCGCCTATCGCTACTACAGCCTCTTCATCGCCAACAACGTGATGCAACTCGATGCGCGCCGGGCCACGCCTGCCGTGCTCAACAACGATGGCCTGGACTACGTCCCGACCAACAAGCACATCCTGTTCGGCCACCACTTCGCGGCCATTGCCGGCGCGGGGCCGCTGGTCGGGCCGGTGCTGGCCGCGCAGATGGGCTACCTGCCCGGCACGCTCTGGCTGATCGCCGGCGTGGTGCTGGCCGGTGCGGTGCAGGACTTCATGGTCCTGTTCCTGTCCACCCGCCGCAACGGTCGCTCCCTGGGCGACATGGTGCGCGAGGAAATGGGCCGCATTCCCGGCACCATCGCGCTGTTCGGCTGCTTCCTGATCATGATCATCATCCTCGCGGTGCTGGCGCTGATCGTGGTCAAGGCCCTGGCCGAGAGCCCGTGGGGCATCTTCACGGTGATGGCGACCATCCCGATCGCGATGTTCATGGGCATCTACATGCGCTACATCCGCCCGGGCCGCATCGGCGAGATCTCGATCATCGGCGTGCTGTTGCTGTTGGGTTCGATCTGGCTGGGCGGGCAGATCGCCGCCGATCCGGTCTGGGCCAAGGCCTTCACCTTCACCGGAATCCAGATCACCTGGATGCTGATCGGCTACGGTTTTGTCGCGGCGGTCCTGCCGGTGTGGCTGATCCTGGCGCCACGGGACTACCTGTCGACCTTCCTCAAGATCGGCACCATCGTCGCCCTGGCGATCGGCATCCTGGTCACCATGCCCGAGCTGAAAATGCCCGCGCTGACTCAGTTCACCGACGGCACCGGGCCGGTGTGGAAGGGCGGCTTGTTCCCGTTCCTGTTCATCACCATCGCCTGCGGCGCGGTCTCGGGTTTCCATGCGCTGATCTCCTCGGGCACCACGCCCAAGCTGCTGGATAACGAAACCAACGCCCGCTACATCGGTTACGGCGGCATGCTGATGGAGTCCTTCGTGGCCATCATGGCGATGGTTGCCGCCTCGGTGATCGAGCCGGGCGTGTACTTCGCCATGAACAGCCCGGCGGCGATCGTCGGCACTGACGTGGTAGCCGTGGCCCAGACCGTCAGCAGTTGGGGCTTTGCAATCACCCCCGACGCGCTGCAAGCGGTGGCCAAGGACATCGGTGAGACCACCATCCTGGCCCGTGCCGGCGGTGCGCCGACCCTGGCGGTCGGTATCGCGCAGATCCTGCACTCGGTGCTGCCGGGTGAGAACACCATGGCCTTCTGGTACCACTTCGCGATCCTGTTCGAAGCGCTGTTCATCCTCACCGCGGTGGACGCCGGCACCCGTGCCGGGCGGTTCATGCTGCAGGATCTGCTCGGCTCGTTCGTGCCGGCCCTCAAGCGAACCGAATCCTGGACCGCCAACCTGATCGCCACCGCCGGCTGCGTCGCGCTGTGGGGTTACTTGCTGTACCAGGGCGTGATCGATCCGCTGGGCGGCATCAACACCTTGTGGCCGCTGTTCGGCATCTCCAACCAGATGCTGGCCGGTATCGCGCTGATGCTCGCCACCGTGGTGCTGATCAAGATGAAGCGCCAGCGCTACGTCTGGGTCACGCTGCTGCCGGCGAGCTGGCTGCTGATCTGCACCACCACCGCGGGCCTGATCAAGCTGTTCGACGCCAACCCGGCGATCGGCTTCCTGGCCCTGGCGCGCAAATACAACGATGCCCTGGCCGCCGGCCAGATCCTGGCCCCGGCCAAGAGCATCGAGCAGATGCAGCACGTGGTGTTCAACGCCTACACCAACGCAACGCTGACGGTATTGTTCCTGTTCGTGGTCTTCAGCATCCTGTTCTACGCGCTCAAGGTCGGCATCGCCGCCTGGGGCACGAAAGAGCGCACGGACAAAGAAGCGCCATTCCAGGCCCTGCCGGACGCTTGATAGAGGATTGCAACGATGTTCAATGACTTGAGTCGCCTCGGTAAATACCTCGGTCAGGCCGCCCGCCTGATGGTCGGCATGCCCGACTACGACAACTACGTCGAGCACATGCAAACCAAGCACCCGGACAAGCCGCTGATGGACTACGAGGCGTTCTTCCGAGAGCGCCAAGAGGCCCGTTACGGCGGCAAGGCCGGGCCCAAGTGCTGTTGAACTGAGGCCCATCCCTTGTGGGAGCGAGCCTGCTCGCGATAGCGGTGGGTCAGTTAATGATGAATTGACTGACCCGACGCCATCGCGAGCAGGCTCGCTCCCACAGTTGTTTTGGGGTGGCCTTGGGATTGCGTACACCACGGATCGCCTTGTGGGAGCGAGCTTGCTCGCGATAGCGAAGTGTCAGTTGATGATGAATTGACTGACCTGACGCCATCGCGAGCAAGCTCGCTCCCACAGGATCCGCTTTCTTTTTCAGGCATCAAGGAGATTCAGTTTGTCCTCTCCCATCCCGGTCACGATCCTCAGCGGCTTCCTCGGCGCTGGCAAGACCACGCTGCTGCGTCATCTGCTCAAGGCCGAGCACGGCCTGAAAATTGCCGTGATCGAGAACGAATTCAGCGATGCAGGCATCGATACCCAGTTGCTGGGCGAAGAGCCGGTGCAGGTCATGACCCTGGCCAACGGCTGCGTTTGTTGCACCATCCACACCGACCTCACCAAGGCCCTGTACTTGTTGCTCGAGCGGCTGGACAGCGGCGAGATCCAATTTGATCGCCTAGTGATCGAATGCACCGGTCTCGCCGATCCCGCACCGGTGGCGCAAACCTTTTTCATCGACGAGGACCTGCGTGAGCGCTACATCCTCGACGGTATCCTGACCTTGGTGGATGCCGCCCATGCCGACACCCACCTGGTCCAGGCCATTGCCCAGGCCCAGGTCGGATTTGCCGATCGCCTTCTGTTGAGCAAGACAGACCTGGTCGACGCGGCCCATGTCGAGGCTCTTCGCGAACGCCTTATGCGCATCAACCGGCGGGCGCCGATTCGGGTGGTCGAACACGGCAAGATCGACCTGGCCGAATTGCTGGACATCCGCGGTTTCAACCTCAATGCGGACCTGGGCGCCGGGCTCAGCCTTCGTCCGGTTGGCAAGGCGACCACGGGCGATCGCATCAGCAGTCTGGTGCTGCGCACCGACAAGCCGCTGGACATCGACAAGCTCAGCGACTTCATGAACCAGTTGCTGGAAGAACACGGCAAGCAGTTGCTGCGCTACAAAGGCGTTTTGAACATCGCGGGCGAGTCCCGTCGGTTGGTATTCCAGGGTGTGCTCAAATTGTACGGTTTCGATTGGGACACCGATTGGGCGCCAGGCGAGGCCCGGGAAAGCGTTATCGTGTTCATCGCCGATGAATTGCCCGAAGAAAAGATCCGCGCCGGCTTCGAAGCCGCGCTCCACTGACCATCCACGCGTGGGGCAAGTGGTTTTCCAACGATAAAAAAACCGGCCACTGGGGCCGGTTTTTTTTTGCTACTGCTATCAGGCGCCGTATACCGGCAGCTTCTTGCAGATCGCCTTGACCTTCTCACGCACGGCGTCGATCACCGCTTCGTTGTTCAGGTCGGCCAGGATGTCGCAGATCCAGCCAGCCAGTTCCTTGCACTCGGCTTCCTTGAAACCGCGAGTGGTCACCGCAGGGGTGCCGAAACGCAGGCCCGAGGTGACGAACGGGGAACGTGGATCGTTGGGTACCGAGTTCTTGTTGACGGTGATGAACGCTTTACCCAGCGCCGCGTCAGCGTCTTTGCCGGAAATCTCTTGCTTGATCAGCGAGAGCAGGAACAGGTGGTTTTCAGTACCGCCGGACACCACGTCGAAGCCGCGCTCGATGAACACGCCGGCCATGGCCTTGGCGTTCTTCACCACTTGTTGCTGGTAGGCCTTGAACTCAGGCTGCAGGGCTTCCTTGAAGCAGATCGCCTTGGCTGCGATCACGTGCTCCAGCGGGCCGCCCTGGGCGCCTGGGAATACCGCCGAGTTCAGCTTCTTCTCGATGTCGGCGTTGGCGCGCGCCAGGATCAGGCCGCCACGTGGACCGCGCAGGGTCTTGTGGGTGGTGGTGGTGACCACGTCGGCGAACGGCACCGGGTTCGGGTACACGCCAGCGGCAACCAGGCCGGCAACGTGGGCCATGTCGACGAACAGGTAGGCCCCGACCTTGTCGGCGATCTCGCGAAAGCGCGGGAAATCGAGGATCTGGGAGTAGGCGGAGAAACCGGCCACGATCATTTTCGGCTTGTGCTCGAGGGCCAGGCGCTCGACTTCGTCGTAGTCGATCAGGCCATTGCCGTCGATACCGTACTGAACGGCGTTGTACAGTTTACCGGAGGAGGAAACGCTGGCGCCGTGGGTCAGGTGACCGCCGTGGGCCAGGCTCATGCCCAGGATGGTGTCACCGGCCGACAGCAACGCCAGGTACACGGCGGCATTGGCCTGGGAACCTGCGTGTGGCTGGACGTTGGCGTAATCGGCGCCGAACAGCTGCTTGGCGCGGTCGATGGCCAATTGCTCGACCACGTCGACGTACTCGCAACCACCGTAGTAACGCTTGCCTGGGTAGCCTTCGGCGTACTTGTTGGTCAGTACCGAGCCTTGAGCTTCCATCACCGCTGGGCTGGTGTAGTTTTCCGAAGCGATCAGCTCGATGTGCTCTTCCTGGCGCTGAGCTTCTTGCTCCATGGCGGCAAAGAGATCGGCGTCGTACTTGGCAATAGTCAAATCACGGCTGAACATGGCGGTCCTCAAGGATCGGGGCAGAAAAGGGGGGCATTCTACCTCAACCGGTTTTGGAAGGCATATGAAAGGGCGTCATGTCTTGGACGAATGGGTTTCATGCAGGGCTCAGCGTCGCCTGTACCGGCCTCATCGCGAGCAGGCTCGCTCCCACAGGGATCTGTGGTGTATGTAGATTGCCAAGGCACCCAAAACAAGTGTGGGAGCGAGCTTGCTCGCGATGAGGCCGCTACAGGCGCCGCACGCTCTCAGTCGATCATGAACAACGCATCATTGCTGAACTGCGCTTCAAACCGATTCGCCGGCATCGGCCGGCCGAACAGGTAGCCCTGTACTTCGTCGCAGCCGTGTTCGCGCAAGAAGTCCAGTTGCTCGTGGGTCTCGACGCCTTCGGCGATCACCGCCAGGTTGAGGCTGTGGGCCATGGCGATGATCGCCCGGGCGATCTGCGCGTCCTGCTCGCCGGACGGCAGGCCGTCGACGAAGGTGCGGTCGATCTTCAGCACGTCGATGGGGAATTGCTTGAGGTAGTTGAGCGACGAATAACCGGTGCCGAAGTCATCCACCGCGATACTCAGGCCAAGGTTTTTCAACCCGGCGAGGATCTGCATCGCCTCGCTGACTTCGCGCATCAGGATACTTTCCGTCAGTTCCAGCTCCAGGCAGGCCGGTGGCAGCCCAGTGCTGCGCAAGATATTGGCGATGCGTGTGCCGAGTTGGCCGTCGGAGAACTGCCGGGCCGAGATGTTGACCGAGACCTTCGGCACCCGGACCTTGGCCTGGTGCCAGGTCTTGAGCTGGCGACAGGCTTCGCTGATGACCCAGTCGCCGACGTCCACCACCAGGCCGAGTTCTTCCAGCACCGGGATGAAATCCCCCGGCGGCACCAACCCGCGTCGCGGATGGCGCCAGCGCAGCAAGGCCTCTGCGCCGGTCAGGCGCTTGCCGTCGCCACTGAACTGGGGTTGGTAATAGAGCACGAACTCATTCTGTTCCAAGGCGTGGCGCAGGTCGCTTTCCAATTCCAGCCGCTCCAGGGCGCTGGCGTTCATGTCGGCCTGGTAGAACTGGAAGTTGTTCTTGCCGCGCTCCTTGGCGTGATACATGGCCGTGTCGGCGTTCTTCATCAATTGGCTGAGTTCGTTGCCGTCCTGGGGGCTGAGGGCGATACCGATACTGGCGGTGACGAAAAACTCGCGACCTTCGAGCACGAAGGGCCGGACGAGGCTGGCAAGGATCTGCTCGGCCACGGTGATCGCCCGGTTCAACGCCATCTCGCGAGTGGCTCGCGGTTGCAGCAGCAGGGTGAATTCATCGCCGCCCATGCGCGCCACGGTGTCGTCGTCGGCCACGCAGCCGAGCAGGCGCGTCGCCATTTCCTTGAGCATCCGGTCGCCAGCGGCATGGCCCAGGGAGTCGTTGATCGGCTTGAAGCGGTCCAGGTCGAGAAACATCAGCACGACCCAGGTCTTCTGCCGCTCGGCTGACTGCAGCGCGGTGTGCAGACGGTCCTGGAACAGCGTGCGGTTGGGCAGGTGAGTCAATGCGTCGTAGTAGGCCAGGCGATGGATGCGTTGCTCGCTGGCCTTGCGTTCGCTGATGTCGCTGAAGAAACACACGTAGCTGGCAAGGTCGCCTTCGTCGTCGAGCACCGCCGTGATGCCGACCCAGGCCGGGTAATGTTCACCATTACGGCGCTTGAGCCAGACTTCGCCTTCCCAGGTGCTGTGTTGTTGCAGTTGCTTGAGCACGTAGCGCAAATGGGCTTCCTGCTGCTCATCCACGGTCAGCATGGTGGGCAGTTGGTCGAGCACTTGCGATACCGCGTAACCGCTGACGCGACTGAACGCCTCGTTGGCCTGAACGATGTAGCCGGCCGGGTCGGTGATCAGGATCGCCGATGTCGAGTGCTCGAATACGGTGGCGGCCATGCGCAGGTCTTTTTCGGCGCGCCGCTGCTGGCTGATGTCACGGCCCACCCCCAGTACACCTTCGAACGCGCCATGGTCATCCCACACCAGCACCAGCCGCAGCTCGATAGGGATCTTGCGCCCATCGGCGCGCAGGCAGTCGAACAGATACAACTGGGTCTGCATCTGGTTGCGCAGCTCGGTCAGTTGGTCGGGCTTGTCGAGGGCCTTGCTGAGCCGGTCCATCAGGCTGTAGATGCCGGTCAGTTGTTGCGGGTTGGCGATGGTCGACTGCCAGCCGTTCCGGAAGATCGAGTCGGCGGTGTAGCCCAGCACCGCCTGGACGGACGGGCTGACATAGTTGAGCGACAGCTTGCTGTCGGTCGAGAAAATCACATCGCTGATGCTTTCGGCGAGCATACGGTAGCGTTGCTCGCTGTCGCGCAGCGATTCGCTGGCCTCGATCTGCTCGGTAATGTCCTTGGCCACGCCGATGATCCGGGTCACCTGGTCGTAGCGGTCCCGGGCCAGGGCCTGTTCGCGGACCTCGAAACGGCGCCACTTGCCGTTGCGATGGCGGAACCGCAGCTGGCATTGCAGCAACTGCGTGTAGCCGCCGCGCCGCTGTTCCTGGCGCAGCGTGTGATAGTGATCGGCGTCGTCGCTGTGCAGCAGGATTTCCCAGAAGTACTCGCCCATCTGGTGCAGTTCGGTCCGGTCGTAGCCGAGCGTCTGGCCCAGGTGGTGGTTGCTGAAGATCATCCGCTGGCTGATCACATCCTGCACATAAAGATGATCCGGAACGGTGCGCACCACATCGGACCAGAACCCTTCGCGTTCCAGTAGCGACAGTTCGATCAGCTTGCGGCTGGTGATGTCGCTGATGCTCAGGATGACCGCGTTATAGTCGTGCTGTGTTTCCGGCAGGCGCAACACCAGCCACAGATGCTGATCCCGGCCGTGGGCGTCCTGGAGCCTGATTTCCAGCTCCAGCTGTTTATGGGGATCGAGCAACGCTTCGAGCAGTTTCGAACCGACCGGGTTGTTGTCCTTTTCGGCGTTGCCAACCAGCAGTTGCCAGGCTTGCTGGCAGGAGTCGACATTGAGCAGCTTCAACGCCACCTGGTTGACTTCGGTGACGTGCACTTGCTGTTGCAACTGTTCGAGCTGTTGCGGAACCTGCAACCAGGCGCGCAATTGCTCGCCGTTGTGCAGGCCAGTCCTGGCAAAAAACGCCTTGAGGCCGGACAGGTCGAGCACGCAGAGGGCCACGCCGGTGCCCTCGAAAATGTCCTGATAGCGACGGCGCCCTTCGTGCAGCTGCCGCTGGCGTCGGCGCATGTTCAGCAGGGCAATGACCGGCAACATGGAAAACGCCAGGCCCAGCAGGCATTTGCCGATGAAGGCCGGGAGCAGCTGCTCGAGCACCTGGCGCCGGTCGAACAGCCCGCGCAGCTGCCAGTCGCTGCTGCTCAGGGGGACGGTCAACACCGTGTTGCTCAGGTCCTGCGGGGTCAGTTGGGACGGGGTGATCGTGGGCAGGCTTTCGTCGCGGCTGATGATCTGCCGATTGAGACGGTTCTCCACCAGCCACAGTGGCCGCAGGCCCGTATCGCCCTGTTTGGTCAATGTCGAAAAGAAACTCGGAGACAGGCGCAGCGCCCAGTATCCGCGAGAGCTGCCGCTGGCCTGGTGCAACAGCAGATGCACCACGGAACCGTCCTCGGCATTGCTGAAATAGTGAGCCTGGGCGCGACTGCGCCGTACCAGTTCGGCCAGGTAATCCGCGTCCTGGCTATCCGCGTCACTGTCGCTGAGCACTCTGCCGGAGGGGCTCAGCAGCGCCAGGCTGCGCAATTCGGGCAATGATTGCTTGAGCTTGCGCAATAGAGCCTGCTGTTCGTCGGCGGTTTGCGGTTGTTCGACGATCGGTAGCAGATTGAGGGCTATTTGCGCGTTCAGGGCCATGTTCAGGCTGACTTGCGCGGCGAGGTCGGCCGTGTAGTCGATGGTGTATTGGCGCTGCTGCTGTTGGGTTTCGCGCAGTTGGTCAAGCAACTGCCAGAAGAGTAGCCCCAGCAACAACAGCACCAGCGAGGCCAGCCCGCCCTTCAATGTCCCGCGCAGGGGCAAGCCTGGCACGGCGACGGGTGCGCGTGGGGACGGGGGCGGAGTGACGTTGGACAAGCTGTAATCCTGCGGTTTGCTGGACTGGCGCGACGTCACTATAAGCCGGACGCCCGAAGGGCGGCTAGCATGCCTTGCCTTGTGGCAAAGTGCCAGCCCTCGGTGGCTGGACCTGGACCGACGGTTGAGGTAGCTTTGCCGGTCAAACAAGAGCGTTCCAGCTCCGGATTCCCAGGCTCCATCGGCTCGCAGGCAGTGATCAACATCAACTGCCCGCGCCGCGCATGGCCTGGCTCGTTCTTTTCACTGTCACTGACGCTAGGTTCACCATGGCTCAATACGTCTTCACCATGCATCGGCTGGGCAAAGTTGTTCCGCCGAAGCGGGAAATCCTGAAAAACATTTCTCTTTCCTTTTTCCCTGGCGCCAAGATCGGCGTACTGGGCCTCAACGGCTCGGGTAAGTCCACGCTGCTGAAAATCATGGCCGGCGTCGACAAGGAGTTCGACGGTGAAGCCCGTCCGATGCCCGACCTGAACATCGGCTACCTGCCGCAAGAGCCACAACTGGACCCGACCAAGACCGTGCGTGAAGTGGTCGAGGAAGCGGTCAGCGTGATCAAGGACGCCCAGGCGCGCCTGGACGAGGTCTACGCCGCCTACGCCGACCCGGACGCCGATTTTGACAAGCTGGCCGCCGAACAGGCCAAGCTCGAAGCGATCCTGCAGGCCAGCGATGGTCACAACCTGGATCGCCAGCTGGAAGTGGCCGCCGATGCGCTGCGCCTGCCGGCCTGGGACGCGAAAGTGGAACATCTGTCGGGCGGTGAAAAGCGTCGCGTGGCCCTGTGCCGCCTGCTGCTGTCCGCGCCGGACATGTTGCTGCTCGACGAACCGACGAACCACCTGGACGCCGACTCCGTCGCCTGGCTCGAACACTTCCTGCACGACTTCCCAGGCACCGTGGTTGCGATCACGCACGACCGTTACTTCCTGGACAACGTCGCCGGCTGGATCCTGGAACTCGACCGCGGCGCGGGCATTCCGTACGAGGGCAACTATTCGGGCTGGCTGGAAGCCAAGTCCGATCGTCTGGCCCAGGAGTCCAAGCAGCAGTCGGCCCATGAAAAAGCCATGAAGGAAGAACTGGAATGGGTGCGCAAGGGCGCCAAGGCCCGCCAGTCCAAATCCAAGGCTCGCCTGCAACGCTTCGAGGAAATGCAGTCTCAGGAATTCCAAAAGCGCAGCGAAACCAACGAGATCTACATCCCGGCCGGCCCGCGCCTGGGTGACAAGGTCATCGAATTCAAGAACGTCACCAAGGGCTACGGCGACCGCGTGTTGATCGACAACCTGTCGTTCTCCATGCCTAAAGGCGCCATTGTCGGTGTGATCGGTGGTAACGGTGCGGGTAAATCCACGCTGTTCCGCATGCTGATGGGCAAGGAAACCCCGGACTCCGGCACCATCGAGATCGGTGAAACGGTGCAACTGGCCTGCGTCGACCAGAGCCGTGAGGACCTGGACGGCAGCAAGACCGTGTTCCAGCAGATATCTGACGGTTCCGACCAGATCCGTATCGGCAACTACGAAATCCCGTCGCGCACTTATGTCGGTCGTTTCAACTTCAAGGGCGGCGATCAACAGAAGTTCGTCAAGGATCTCTCCGGCGGTGAGCGCGGTCGCTTGCACCTGGCCTTGACGTTGAAGGAGGGCGGTAACGTCTTGCTGCTCGACGAACCGTCCAACGACCTCGACGTCGAAACCCTGCGTTCCCTGGAAGAAGCCTTGCTGGACTTCCCGGGCGCCGCCATTGTGATCTCCCACGACCGGTGGTTCCTTGACCGCGTGGCAACCCACATCCTGGCATATGAAGACGACTCCCAAGCGGTGTTCTTCGAAGGCAACTACACCGAGTACGAAGCCGATCGCAAGAAGCGCCTCGGCGAAGCCGCCGCCCAGCCGCATCGCGTACGGCACAAGAAACTGGCCTGATTCGGTCGGTTGCATGAAAAACGGAGCCTTCGGGCTCCGTTTTCCATGGACCGTGGCTTTACTTCAGGTCAATTGCCACCACCTCAATCGATAGATCCCCCGCCGGCCGCTTCCACACCACCTCATCCCCAACCTTCGCCCCCAGCAAGGCCCGCCCCAGCGGCGAGCCCCAGTTGATCAGTCCATTAGCCGCATCGGCCTGGTCTTCCCCAACCAATTGCACACACCGTTCCTGATCGTGCTCATCGGCAAAAGTCACCCAGTGCCCGATTCGCACCTGATCGCAATGGCTCGGCGTAACGACCTGGGCGCTTTGCAGGCGTTGATTGAAATATCGCAGATCCCGTTCGATATCGGCGATACGCTGCTTGTCTGCCCGCTCGCCCTGGGCAGACTGTTGGCTATGCAGTTGCTGCAGTTCGGTGACCCGTGCCTGCAATTGAGCAAGCCCCGCCGGCGTGACGTAGTTGGGCTGTGCGCTGACCTGGCGTTCGACCGGTTGATCGGCCTGGGCGGCGGCGTTGTCTTCGTTGACGAAAGCGCGACTCATAGGGTTCTCCTCTTTGGAGTTTGGGCCATGGTCGCAAGGTTTTGGTTTCGACGGATGTCTCTGAGCGACTCACTGCGTGCGATAGGCCCGAGCGGCGTCGCGATCTTTCTCCTGCTGCCAGGCACGTTCGCGATCGTCCCAGTGGCGTTCGCGGTAGGCGTCACGCTCTTCGCTCTCGCGCATGGCCTGGCACTGGCGAAAGCCGTCGCTCCAGCCCTCGGCGTAGCGGGCATCCTTGAGATAACGCGGCACGTCCTTCCTGAACTGGCCTGTGATCACGCCGGCGGCTTGCCGACCGCTACTGCAGCCATCATCGAAACCGTCGGCGAAGGCCGGTGGATAACCTCGGGCAATCAAATCCTCATGGGTTGTTTCACAGCCACCGAGCAACACCAACACCCCCAATACCACCGCCGCGCGCCACATGTTTTGCGTTCCTGCCCGATCCACTCATAAAAGAAGTCTAGAAGCGGATTCGTCAGAAAGGTGTGAAAGCGCGGTGATCAATCCGTTCGTTCAGTAGTGGTACCACTTCACCTCGAGCATCACCTCGTTCTCTGGCGAGGCCAAGTGGCTGAACTCTCGCTGGGCGCTCAGGCGCAGGCCCAGGTTGCGGGACAATTCCCACTGCTGGTTCAGGCTCAGGCTACGGCGTACCTCGCCATTGACGAAGTAATCGCCCTTGGCTTCCAGGCTCAGGTTGCCCAGCGGGTTCTTCCACAGCACGCCGCTGTTGAATCCGGCGGCCGGGGCGATGAATTGAGCGAAATCGTTGTTGTGTTCGACCCGCACCGTGCCCAGTGCAAAGCCCAGTACATCTTCGCCCAGCGCCCAAGTGCCGCCCGCGCCGCCGTTGACGTGGCTGACCAATGTTTCATCGTCGTGTTTGCCCGGCACCCGCTCCAGGCCACCAGTGACCTGCCAGGACAACGGTTGCAGCAGCTCGTTGCGCGGGGTCAGGGAGCGGATGGTCGCCAGGTCCAGCTGCTGCACTTGCCAGTCGTTGCCTTCGTACTGGCGCAGCTTTAGTTGCAGGATCTCGATCTGCGCCCCCAGCGGAAAGCTTTCGGCGTTGTCGTTGAGGTCGTGATAGGCCATGCGCAGGCCGTACTCACCGAACGCACGGTCACCCCGCGTACCCAGGCCGGCCTGCCAGGTGCGCGATTCGTGGCCGTCTTCCGGAAGGCCCGGCTGTGGGATGTCCAGTTCCGGCGCGGGGTTCTGGTTGATCGCCCTCAGCAGCTCGAAACTGCGCTGGGCCCGCTGTGGATCGCGCTCCTGGCCGTTGGCGCGATAACGCTCCAGGCGGTAGGCGGCATCGATGATCAGCGCCTGGCGCTCGCGCGGTAGCGCCTTGAAGTCGGGCGTTTGCAATTGTTGCTGGTCGGCGCTGACCTTCAAAACCCACTGCTGCTCATTATCGCTGAGCGGTTCGGCGCGGCTGAGCAACTCTCGCTCCCGGGACGGGCGGTACTGGATGCTTTCCACCAGCCCGGCTTCTTTCACCGCCTTGACGGTGTCGGTGGGGATCGCCGTGAGCGGGAACTGTTCGGTCAGGCGCAGGCTGGGACGGGCGACTTGCAGCAATTCAAGCAGGCGATAGGAGCAGTTTTCGTCGAAGAAGAAATAGTCGAACTGGATCTGCTTGAGTTCCCACACATGCTCGACCATCCGTTCGGTTTCCGCCTGGCTCAGGTTCAGGCGGTATTCCCACAGGTCGCGATTCTCGAGGCTGCGGTATTCGGAGAGTTTTTCCTGGTACGGCACCAGGGCGAACAGGCCAGGGTAGCCGCCCATCAGGCCCTTCCAGGCGTAGAGGATGCTGTTATCCGAACCTTCAATGTAGGCGCCGAAGTTGATCGCGTAGCTGAGCAGCGCGGTCTTGTCGCTTTGCACATCGGCCTGGTCGATGCGCAGCAACGTATGGCCGAACATCGATGACGGGCTGTTCAGGTACGCGGCCGGGAAGATCATCACCGCGCTGTGGGGCGAAACGTCCTTGAACCATTGGGTGTAATCGCTGCAATTGACCGAGGGCAGGTCCGTCAGGTCGAGCTGCGCCTTCAGCCAGCGGGTACGCGCCGGGTACACGCACTGGGCATGCTGCTGACCGGCACTGGCCGGGCCGTACAGGGCTTGCAGCGTGGCGGTCAGTTCGCGGTCGGGATGCTCGTTGCCGTCGGGTGCGAGGAAGAATTTCTTGTCGCTGATGTAGCTGCGCCAGCCGCCGAGCTTGGCGGTTTCGTAGTGGCCAAGGGAAATCCAGAAGCGGTCATTGGCCAGTTGCTGCAAACGTTGAGGGTCGACATGAGGCGCGGCGGATAGCGGGGCGCACACACAGAGCGCCAGCCAGGCAAGGCGTTTGAGCATAGTCGGCTACTTGGAAGATCGAAAAATAAAGACCGATAGGGCCCCAGAGAGAAAACCCGCTCCCCGAAAGGAGCGAGTGGTGTCGAGCTTAAGCTTGAGTCGCGTACTTGGCCAGGCGAGGGTCGTTTTTCAGAATGGCCAGGGTGTTGGCATGCACGTCTTCTGCGGTCACGTCAGCCTTGCTGAAGATCTGCTGGAAGTGCTCGTGGGTCACAGCGGAGAAGTGAGCGCGATCTTCCGGCGCCACACCCAGTACCACGGCGTAGGTGGTCAGCGCTTCGCCCTGACCCTTGGCCATGTCTTCGGACAGCTCGTTCATCATGCCATTCATGGCCAGCCAGGACTTGCCACCGTAGGTCAGTGCTGCGTTGGTCGAGCAGCCGTTGGTGCCGGAGGTCATGCCGAAGGTGGCGTTGCCGGAGGTGCCGTTGGTGGTGGATGCGAGGAAGTGGGCCGGGGTGCCACGCTGACCTTCGAACAGCATGTTGCCCCAACCGCAATCCGGGCCGCCCGGCGCCTGAGCCATGGCGTTGATGGATACAGCGGTGAAGAGAGTACCGAGAAGAATCCGTTTCATAGCTATGTTCTCTTTATGTGCATACCAATGGACAGGGTCTGGCCCCTACAGGAGCCAGTGGGCCGGTTATTGTTCCAGCCGCGCAGTTTGGAGTTTAGGCACGATCCGAGGGTTCCGTGACATTTTGCAAAAACATTACTGCAAACCCGTTGCTTGCGGGGCTCTGCGCTGGGTTTTTCCCTCGACTATGCTTTGGCCTGAGACGCTCCTTGCCAGTCAGGTATAGGCAGCGCCAGAATGCCGCTATCTGCCCCGCCTGATGTAAGGAAGCCCGATGCCTGATCCTGTTGCTGCCAGCTTGCGTCTAGCGCCCGAAGCGCTGACCCGTCCGTTTTCCGCTGAACAGTTCAGCTTCTCTACCACCAATGATCTGGAGCCCTTCCGCGGTGTGCTTGGCCAGGAGCGTGCGGTCGAAGCATTGCAGTTCGGTGTGGCGATGCCACGCCCCGGTTACAACGTATTCGTCATGGGTGAGCCCGGTACTGGCCGGTTCTCTTTCGTCAAGCGCTACCTCAAGGCCGAAGGCAAGCGCATGCAGACCCCGTCGGACTGGGTCTATGTCAATAACTTCGATGAGCCTCGGGAGCCACGCGCCCTGGAGCTGCCCTCGGGTACGGCGGGCACGTTCATCGGCGATATCAATGGCCTTATCGACAATCTGCTGGCGACTTTTCCGGCCGTGTTCGAGCACCCGTCCTACCAGCAGAAAAAAAGCGCCATCGACCGCGCCTTCAACCAGCGCTACGACCGCGCTCTCGATGTGATCGAGCGCCTGGCATTGGAAAAGGATGTCGCGCTGTACCGTGACAGCAGCAACATCGCGTTCACGCCGATGAGCGAGGGCAAGGCGCTGGACGAGGCGGAGTTCGCCCAACTGCCGGAGGCCGAGCGCGAGCGGTTCCACGAAGATATTTCCGGCTTGGAGGAGCGCCTGAACGAAGAGCTCGCCAGCCTCCCGCAGTGGAAACGCGAATCCAACAACCAGTTGCGTCAGCTCAACGAAGAAACCATCACGCTGGCCTTACAGCCTTTGCTGGCGCCGTTGTCGGAAAAGTACGCCGAGAACGCCGCGGTTTGTGGATATCTGCAAGCCATGCAGGTCTATCTGCTCAAGACCGTGGTCGAACAACTGGTGGACGACAGCAAGACCGACGCCGTCGCCCGCAAGCTGCTGGAAGAGCAATACGCGCCGAGCCTGGTCGTCGGCCATCCGGCGAGCGGTGGCGCGCCGGTGGTGTTCGAGCCGCACCCGACCTACGACAACCTGTTCGGGCGCATCGAGTACAGCACCGACCAGGGCGCGCTCTACACCACGTATCGGCAGTTGCGCCCAGGCGCCTTGCACCGTGCCAACGGTGGTTTTCTGATCCTGGAAGCGGAAAAGATGCTCGGCGAGCCGTTCGTGTGGGATGCGCTCAAGCGTGCCCTGCAGTCGCGCAAGCTGAAAATGGAGTCGCCACTGGGCGAGTTGGGGCGGCTGGCGACGGTCACCCTGACGCCGCAGCACATCCCGTTGCAGGTCAAGGTCGTGATCATCGGCGCGCGCCAGCTCTATTACGCCTTGCAGGACCTGGATTCGGATTTCCAGGAAATGTTTCGCGTACTGGTGGACTTCGATGAAGACATCCCGATGGGCGACGAGAGCCTGGAGCAGTTTGCCCAGTTGCTCAAGACACGCACCTCGGAAGAGGGCATGGCGCCGCTGACCGCCGATGCGGTGGCGCGCTTGGCGACTTACAGTGCGCGTCTGGCCGAACACCAGGGACGCCTTTCGGCGCGTATCGGTGACCTTTTCCAACTGGTCAGCGAGGCGGATTTCATCCGCCAACTGGCCGGTGACGAGATGACCGATGCCGGTCACATCGAGCGCGCCTTGAAGGCCAAGGCAACCCGCACCGGGCGTGTCTCGGCGCGAATCCTCGACGACATGCTGGCGGGGATCATCCTCATCGACACCGACGGCGCGGCCGTGGGCAAGTGCAACGGGTTGACGGTACTTGAGGTGGGCGACTCTGCGTTCGGTGTCCCGGCGCGCATTTCGGCCACGGTATATCCCGGCGGCAGCGGTATCGTCGACATCGAGCGAGAGGTCAACCTCGGCCAGCCGATCCACTCCAAGGGTGTGATGATTCTTACCGGCTACCTGGGAAGCCGGTATGCCCAGGAATTCCCGCTAGCGATCTCGGCCAGCATCGCCCTGGAGCAGTCCTACGGCTATGTGGACGGCGACAGCGCATCCCTCGGCGAAGCTTGCACGCTGATCTCGGCCTTGTCGAAGACGCCATTGAAGCAGTGCTTCGCCATCACCGGCTCGATCAACCAATTTGGTGAAGTGCAGGCGGTGGGTGGGGTCAACGAGAAGATCGAAGGCTTCTTCCGCCTCTGTGAAGCCCGCGGGCTGACAGGCGAGCAGGGGGCGATCATTCCCCAGGCCAACGTTGCGACCCTGATGCTCGATGAAAAAGTGCTGGCCGCCGTGCGCGCCGGGCAATTCCACGTCTACGCCGTGCGCCAGGCCGACGAAGCCCTGAGCCTGCTGGTGGGCGAACCCGCGGGCGAGCCGGACGAGAACGGCGAGTTCCCGGAGGGCAGCGTCAATGCGCGCGTGGTGGAGCGGCTGCGGGTTATCGCGGAAATGATCAGCGAGGACGATATCAAGGAGGCGGAAAAGGAACTGGCGCAGCAGGCGCTGGCGGAGGCCAAGCCGGCTTGAGGATTTTCACGATATCGGAAACCTAATTGTGGGAGCGAGCCTGCTCGCGATAGCGGATGGACAGTCGACATCATTGTTGCTGTCCATCCGCCTTCGCGAGCAGGCTCGCTCCCACACTGTTTTGTTGTGGATCATTTTCTTAATGCGCCACCAGCTTGGCGTCAATATTCACACTGTGACCGCTCGGCGCATTCTGGTTTCGAAATCCTTCGCCGCCGGAACTTTTCTCCTATCCTCAGTTCAAGGATAACGAGAGCCATCATTGGATCGAAACAGCCCCGCCTGGGCTGAATACCGGATCTACCGAGGGGCGCCGCCATGTCGCGCAACCTTTGCCTTACCCGCCAGTGCCTGGGCCTGGTGACCCGCATTGAATGTGCTGTCCGTCCGCTCGCTGGAGACACGGGCATGTGGACCGTGCTCTTCGCCGCCGGAATGGCCGGTGAGCAACCTTCCGCCATCAAGGCCCAGGGGCCTTTTCCCGGGCCGACCGCCGCAGAAACCATACTCGACACCATCGTCCAGAGCCTGACGACCCACGGTTATGAACTGGCCGACGATCCGCAGATCTGGTCCCTGCACATGCAGGCGCAACTGCGAGAGATCAACGGAGGGCGTTGTCGCAACGTTGGCGGTTTTGAGTTTCGTCCGCTTCAGTGAGTCGTCCAAGGGCATGCTCCGCCAGTAGATCCGCAGGCCGGACCGGCGTTTGTCGGTAGGGGCGTGGCTGGTATACTCGCCGCGTTTTTTCAGCCCTGGTGTGAGACTCAATGGAACGCTTTATCGAAAATGCAATGTACGCCTCCCGTTGGCTGCTGGCGCCGATCTACTTCGGGCTGTCTCTGGGCTTGCTGGCCCTGGCGCTGAAATTCTTCCAGGAAGTCTTTCACGTCATCCCCAACGTGTTTTCCATGGCCGAGTCCGAGCTGATCCTGGTACTGCTGTCGCTGATCGACATGGCGCTGGTGGGCGGTTTGCTGGTCATGGTGATGATCTCCGGCTACGAGAATTTCGTCTCGCAACTGGACATCGATTCCGACAAGGAAAAGCTCAACTGGCTGGGCACGATGGACTCTTCATCCCTGAAGATGAAGGTGGCCGCGTCGATCGTAGCCATCTCTTCCATCCATTTGTTGCGTATCTTCATGGATGCCAAGAATGTCGATCCCGACCACCTGATGTGGTACGTGATCATCCACATGACGTTCGTGGTGTCGGCCTTCGCCATGGGGTATCTGGACAAGCTGACCAAGCACTGAGGTTCGTCACGCGCTGCGGCATCTGTGCTAGTCTGCTCGCCCTTTTGGTTCCGGGCGCTCCGGGAGGCGCTGTGTACGCACGGCAACTTCCCGGGCCGTCCGCACAGCGGAGCAGCATCATGTCCGAAGTTAACCTGTCCACCGACGAAACACGCGTCAGCTACGGCATTGGCCGTCAGTTGGGCGACCAACTGCGCGACAATCCGCCACCGGGCGTGAGCCTGGACGCGATCCTGGCCGGCCTGACCGACGCGTTCGCCGGCAAGCCAAGCCGCGTGGGCCAGGACGAGATGTCCGCCAGCTTCAAGGTCATCCGTGAAATCATGCAAGCGGAAGCCGCCGCCAAGGCTGAGGCCGCTGCGGGCGAAGGTCGTGCGTTCCTGGCTGAAAATGCCAAGCGCGAAGGCATCACCACCCTGGCCTCCGGCCTGCAATTCGAAGTGCTGACCCAGGGTGAAGGCGCCAAGCCGACCCGTGAAGACCAGGTGCGCACCCATTACCACGGCACCCTGATCGACGGCACTGTGTTCGACAGTTCCTACGATCGTGGCCAGCCAGCCGAATTCCCGGTAGGCGGCGTGATTCCTGGCTGGACCGAGGCGCTGCAACTGATGAACGCCGGCAGTAAATGGCGTTTGTACGTGCCTAGCGAGCTGGCCTACGGCGCCCAGGGCGTTGGCAGCATCCCGCCGCACAGCGTGCTGGTGTTCGACGTCGAGCTGTTGGACGTATTGTAAGACCCTGTCCGGTTTTTACAGCCGGACAAAAAACTGTGGGAGCGAGCCGCACCATCGCTCCCACAGGTTCTCCCATAGGTTATTTATGCTCATCCATGGAATCTGCCGCTAAAATCACCCGTTGGGCGCAACGCCCGGGCGTAGCAGAACAGGAACAGGTTTCGCACCAACTCCTTTAGCACCAGCGGTTCGCTGGAGTTGAGGCTGTTGAGGTCCAGATCCCCCTGGTCCTGCAGCTCATTCAAGGCTTCTTCTTCAAGCACCGCACAGACTTCCCCGGTTTCCCGGTGCAGGATCCTCAGGTAGGGATGTGGACGGTCCAGCCAGGCATCGATCAAATAAGTCATGGTTCTCATCTCCTTGATGGGTTCGATGAGAATAATTCTTATTCGCTAAATAGCAAGTCTCTATTGGCGCAACGGTTTTTTTTCTGACGATGGGTTGTGAAAGCCCAAGCGGGTTGGAATCCCGTGGGGTCGCACAAAAATAGGGTTGGGGAGGGGGAAGGCAAGCACCATCCCACGCGGGGCATGGGATGGGAAATACAACAGATTCAGACTTTTCTGACGAACTCGGATTTAAGCTTCATCGGGCCGATGCCGTCGATCTTGCAGTCGATATCGTGATCGCCATCGCATAGGCGGATGTTCTTGACCTTGGTGCCAACCTTGACCACCAGGGAAGTGCCCTTGACCTTGAGGTCCTTGATCACGGTAATGGTATCGCCGTCCTGCAGGACGTTGCCGACCGAATCCTTCTTCACGATGTCGTCGGATGGCGCTTGCGCTTCGCCGCCGGCGGACCATTCATGGGCGCACTCCGGGCAGACCAGCTGGGTACCGTCTTCGTAGGTGTATTCGGAATTGCATTTCGGGCAGGGAGGCAACGTGCTCACTAAGGTTCCTTGGTATCAGGAGGACAAAAGGGCGCACATTGTATAGGGTTTTAAGTCAAAGGGGGCAGCGCAGTGAAATACCCCTGTGGCGCAAGCTCGCTCCCACAGGGCTTTTGTCATCAATGGGTGCGGGCGACCGCAAACTCGCTCAGTTCCACCAGCGCATCGCGGTACTCGCTGGCCGGTAGGGCGTCGAGGCACTTGATTGCGCGGGCGACGTAGTCCTGGGCCAATTTCGCGGTGTATTCCAGCGATCCGGAAGCTTCGACCGCGATCCGGATGCTCTCTAGGTCCTCGATCCCGCCTTTCTGGATCGCCTGGCGTACCAAAGCTGCCTGTTCAGGCGTGCCTTCACGCATGGTGTAGATCAGCGGCAGGGTCGGCTTGCCTTCGGCCAGGTCGTCACCGACGTTCTTGCCCAGGGTCTCGGCGTCGCCCTTGTAGTCCAGCAGGTCGTCCACCAGCTGGAAGGCCACGCCCAGGTGGTCGCCAAAGGTGCGCAGGGCTTCGCTCTGCTCGCTGGTGGCACCGGCCAGGGCGGCGGCGCTGTGGGTCGAGGCTTCGAAGAGCATCGCGGTCTTGCCGCGAATGACCTCCATGTAGGTTTCTTCGGTGGTGCTGGCATCGCGCACCTTGGACAACTGCAGCACTTCGCCTTCGGCGATGATGCGCGTGGCCTGGGACAGGATCTTCATTACCGGCATCGAGCCCAGCTCGACCATCATTTCGAACGAGCGCGAGTACAGGAAGTCACCCACCAGCACGCTCGGGGCGTTGCCCCACATGGCGTTGGCGGTCGAACGGCCACGGCGCATGCCGGACATGTCGACGACGTCGTCATGCAGCAGGGTCGCGGTGTGCAGGAATTCGATGGTGGCGGCGAGCAGGCGCATGTCGTCGCCTTCGCGACCCAGTGCCTTGCCGCACAGTAGCACCAATAAAGGACGCAGGCGCTTGCCGCCGGCCGACGTGATGTAGTCGCCGATTTTCGATACCAGCGGCACGCGGGACGTCAGCTGCTTCTTGATGATACCGTCGACGGCACTAAAATCGTCCGCCACTGCGCGGTAGAAAGCTTGGGGTTGCATCAGCGACAGGCGCTCCAGAAGGGTTGCGCGGCATGCTAGGACCCACGTCCGCAGGTGTCAAGGCGCATGCTTCTACAGTGCGGGGCGGCCACTTGCAAGGCTCGGTCAGCTTGCGTACAATCGCGCACCCTGAACTTCCTGGGCAGCACCTGCCTTACGCAATTGCATCCGGGCCTTCCAGCCCATGCAGCCATGCCAGCCAATACCTCTTCTTATAAAGCGCTGGGTGAGCAGGATTATCGGAGAAATACCATGTCGTATGCAGTAATCGTTACTGGTGGCAAGCAATACAAGGTCGCCCCAGGTGAATACCTGAAGATCGAAAAACTGGAAATCGCTACCGGCGAATCCGTGACTTTTGATCGCGTTCTGTTGGTCGCCAATGGCGATGACGTGAATATCGGCGCTCCAGTCGTTGCTGGCGCTACCGTTGTGGCTGAAGTGATCTCCCAAGGTCGTCACGATAAAGTCCGCATCATCAAGTTCCGTCGTCGTAAGCACCACATGAAGCGTATGGGCCACCGCCAGTGGTACACCGAGATCAAAATCACCGGTATTCAGGCTTAATTTCAGCCTAATTCCTCACTAGGAGAATTGAACTCATGGCACACAAAAAAGCTGGTGGTAGTACCCGTAACGGTCGCGACTCAGAAGCCAAACGCCTTGGCGTGAAGATGTATGGCGGCCAGGCTATCAAAGCGGGCAACATCATCGTGCGTCAGCGCGGCACCCAATTCCACGCTGGCTACGGCGTTGGCATGGGTAAGGATCACACCCTCTTCGCTAAAATCGAAGGCGTGATCAAGTTCGAAGTAAAAGGCGCCTTCGGTCGTCGTTACGTAAGCGTTATCGCAGCTTAATTGCGAGACCGCTGGAAAAGCCCTGTCTTGCGACGGGGCTTTTTCGTTTGTGGGGTGAGTCTCTTGCAAAACTGTTTGTATGGGCTGTCGGCGCTGCGGTTGGGGCGTGTTTTGAGGTCGCTGCGCTCATTTTTGCAAGAGTCTTATGTCTTGTTTTTTTCGGCTCGTCCGTACGGCGAGAGGCGTGTGTCATGAAGTTTGTTGATGAAGTATCGATTCGAGTAAAGGCTGGCGACGGCGGCAATGGCTGCATGAGTTTCCGTCGGGAAAAATTCATTGAAAACGGTGGCCCCAACGGTGGTGACGGGGGCGACGGCGGCTCGATCTACATGCTCGCCGATGAAAACCTCAATACCCTGGTGGACTACCGTTACACCCGGCACTTCGATGCCGAGCGTGGCTCCAACGGTGGCAGCACCGACTGCACCGGCAAGAAGGGCGAAGACCTGATCCTGCGCGTGCCGGTCGGTACCACGGTGATCGATTCCGCCACCCAGGAAGTCATCGGCGACCTGACCAAGGCCGGCCAGCGTTTGCTGGTGGCCCATGGTGGCTGGCACGGTCTGGGCAACACCCGTTTCAAATCCAGTACCAACCGCGCGCCGCGCCAGACCACGCCAGGCAAGCCCGGCGAACAGCGTGACCTGAAGCTGGAAATGAAAGTGTTGGCCGATGTGGGTCTGTTAGGTCTGCCGAATGCCGGTAAAAGTACCTTCATTCGCTCGGTGTCGGCGGCCAAGCCTAAAGTGGCCGACTACCCGTTCACCACCCTGGTGCCAAACCTGGGCGTGGTCAGTGTCGACCGTTGGAAAAGCTTCGTGATCGCCGACATTCCGGGGCTGATCGAAGGCGCTTCCGAGGGTGCCGGCCTGGGCATTCGCTTCCTCAAGCACTTGTCCCGTACCCGCCTGTTGCTGCACCTCGTCGACATGGCGCCTCTGGATGAAACCAGTGCTGCCGATGCTGCCGAGGTCATCGTCAACGAGCTGACCAAGTTCAGCCCGGCCCTGGCCGAGCGCGACCGTTGGCTGGTGCTGAACAAGTGCGACCAGATCCTCGAGGAAGAGCACGAGGAGCGGGTCAAGGAGATCGTCGATCGCCTGGAGTGGGAAGGTCCGGTCTACGTGATCTCGGCCATCGCCAAGGAAAACACCGAGCGTCTGTGCCACGACATCATGCGTTACCTGGAAGATCGCGCCGATCGCCTGGCCAACGACCCGGCCTACAAGGAAGAGCTGGCCGAGCTCGACCAGCGCATCGAAGACGAGGCGCGCGCCCAGTTGCAGGCGCTGGACGACCAGCGTGCCTTGCGCCGCAGTGGCGTCAAGTCGGTCCATGACATCGGTGACGACGATTGGGACGAAGAAGATGTGGATGACGAGGACGGCCCGGAGATCATCTACGTCCGCGATTGATCTTGTGCTGATGCCGGCCGCTTGAAGGCAAAACCTGTGGGAGCGAGCAGGCTCGCTCCCACAAGGATTCTCGTGTGGCTGGCATTAACTGGTCCAGGGCGGTGTTATCATCGCAGCCAGCCGGTTTCCAAGGCGCCGCTCAAACGAGCGGCGTTTTGGTATCTGTAAAACGCAAATACGAATAATCCCATGGGCGGCGCTGGGTCGCGCCGTTCGCTGGCAAAGGTTGAAGAAAATGCGGAGCAAGGTGACGGGTGCGCAGCGCTGGGTCGTCAAGATCGGCAGCGCACTGCTGACGGCGGATGGCAAGGGCCTGGATCGCACGGCTATGGCGGTGTGGGTCGAACAGATGGTGGCCTTGCATGAGGCGGGTGTCGAGTTGGTGTTGGTCTCTTCCGGGGCCGTGGCTGCCGGCATGAGTCGCCTGGGCTGGACGTCGCGACCCAGCGCGATGCATGAGCTGCAAGCTGCCGCCGCCATCGGCCAGATGGGCCTGGTCCAGGCTTGGGAGTCGAGCTTCGCCGAGCATGGCCGCCACACGGCGCAGATCCTGCTGACCCATGACGACCTGTCCGACCGCAAGCGCTACCTCAATGCCCGCAGTACGTTGCGGGCGTTGGTCGAGCTGAAGGTTATCCCGGTTATCAACGAGAACGACACGGTGGTCACCGACGAAATCCGTTTTGGCGACAACGACACCCTGGCCGCGCTGGTGGCGAACCTGGTGGAGGCGGATCTGCTGGTGATCCTCACGGATCGCGACGGCATGTTCGATGCCGATCCACGCAACAATCCCGACGCCAAGCTGATCTACGAGGCCCGCGCCGATGATCCGGCGCTGGATGCCGTGGCGGGTGGCACCGGCGGGGCTTTGGGGCGTGGCGGCATGCAGACCAAGCTGCGCGCGGCGCGCCTGGCGGCCCGCTCTGGGGCGCATACGATTATCGTGGGTGGTCGGCTGGAACGTGTATTGGATCGCCTGAAGGATGGCGAGCGTATCGGAACATTGTTGTCGCCCGAGCGCGGCATGCTGGCGGCACGCAAGCAATGGCTGGCCGGGCATCTGCAAACCCGTGGCACCTTGGTGCTGGATGCGGGGGCGGTGTCGGCCTTGTCCCAGGGCAACAAGAGTTTGCTGCCAGTGGGCGTGAAGCTGGTCCAGGGCAGTTTTCGTCGCGGCGAGATGGTGGTATGCGTCGCGCCGGACGGTCGCGAAATCGCCCGCGGTCTGGCCAACTACAGCGCGTTGGAAGCGCAGAAAATCATCGGCCAGTCGTCTGATGCGATCGTCGGCTTGTTGGGTTACATGGCGGAGCCCGAATTGGTCCACCGTGACAACCTGATCCTCGTCTAAGGAAAAAACATGGGTATGGCAAAAGGATTGATCGGTTTGCTACTGGCACTGCCGCTGCTGGCTTCGGCCGAGGAAATCGGCCAGGTCTCGACGGTGTTCAAGTTTGTCGGGCCGAACGATCGGATCGTGGTCGAGGCGTTTGACGATCCCAAGGTGGACGGCGTGACCTGTTACCTGTCGCGGGCCAAGACCGGTGGTGTAAAAGGCGGTCTAGGCCTGGCCGAAGATCGCGCCGAGGCGTCCATCGCCTGTCGGCAGGTCGGGCCCATCAGCTTCAAGGGCGACCTCAAGGACGGCGAAGAGGTGTTCCGCGAGCGCACTTCGTTGGTGTTCAAGACCATGCAGGTGGTGCGGTTCCTCGACAAGAAGCGCAATACGCTGGTGTATCTGGTCTATAGCGATCGCGTGATCGAGGGCAGCCCGCAAAATGCGGTGACGGCGATTCCGATCCTGCCGTGGGCTCGGGCTCAATAACCTACGCTCAATGCCCCTGTGTGGGAGCGAGCTTGCCTCGCGAATATGGTGTGTCAGGTGGCATCAATGCTGCTGGCAGACAGCATTCGCGAGCAAGCTCGCTCCCACAGTTTTTTTGCTGTGTGGTTGATAAATCGCAGGCAATAAAAAACCGACCCTGAGGTCGGTTTTTTAACGAGCGCGTCGCTTAGGCAGCAGCGGCAACGTTCAAGGCCTTTACGTGGCCATTCAGGCGGCTCTTATGGCGAGCAGCCTTGTTCTTGTGGATGATGCCTTTATCGGCCATGCGGTCGATAACTGGCACAGCCAGAACGTAAGCAGCTTGTGCTTTTTCAGCGTCTTTTGCGTCGATGGCCTTGACTACATTCTTGATGTAGGTACGGACCATGGAACGCAGGCTGGCGTTGTGGCTGCGACGCTTCTCAGCCTGTTTTGCACGTTTTTTGGCGGAAGGTGAGTTGGCCACCGTCGAGCTCCTCGAAAGACTTTTTAGGAAATAGCAAACAAAATAGGCCGCGAATCATGCCGATGAGTTGAGGTCTTGTCAAGGGCGGGTGACACGTTCCGCTGAATGGCAGGTGCGGCGCACCGAATGATTTCTTTCCGGCGTGCGACCTGTAAACTCGCGGGCTTTGGCGCTGTGCTGTTTAGCGGCGCGGAGTATCGCACAAGTGGGCGCATTGTTCGCCTGCTGTTTATCGACAGGCAAAAACTCTTTTCATGAATCTGCTTAAATCGTTGGCTGCCGTCAGCTCTATCACGATGCTTTCCCGTGTCCTGGGATTCGTTCGCGATACGCTGATCGCCCGGATATTCGGTGCCGGAATGGCCACCGACGCCTTCTTCATTGCGTTCAAATTGCCCAACCTGCTGCGGCGAATCTTTGCCGAAGGGGCTTTTTCCCAGGCCTTCGTGCCGATCCTGGCGGAATATAAAAGCCAGAAGGGCGACGAGGCGACCCGCACCTTCATCGCCTATGTAACGGGGTTGCTGACGCTGGTGTTGGCACTTGTCACGGCCGCCGGCATGCTCGCCGCGCCTTGGGTGATCTGGGCCACCGCGCCAGGGTTCACCGACACGCCGGAAAAATTCCAGCTCACCTCGGATCTGTTGCGGGTGACCTTTCCTTATATATTGCTGATTTCACTGTCGTCGCTGGCCGGGGCGATCCTCAATACCTGGAACCGCTTTTCGGTGCCGGCCTTCGTGCCGACGCTGCTCAATGTCAGCATGATCGTGTTTGCGTTGTTCCTGACGCCGTATTTCGATCCACCGGTAATGGCCCTGGGATGGGCGGTATTGGTGGGTGGCCTGGCGCAGTTGCTCTATCAACTGCCGCACCTGAAGAGGATCGGCATGCTGGTGCTGCCGCGGCTGAACCTGCGCGACAGCGGCGTGTGGCGCGTCATGAAGCAGATGCTGCCGGCGATTCTCGGTGTCTCGGTGAGTCAGATCTCGCTGATCATCAACACCATTTTTGCCTCGTTTCTGGTGGCTGGCTCGGTGTCGTGGATGTACTACGCCGACCGCTTGATGGAGTTGCCGTCCGGCGTGCTGGGCGTGGCGCTGGGCACGATTCTGCTGCCGACCCTGGCCAAGACCTACGCCAGCCAGGATCGCCATGAGTACTCGCGGATCCTCGATTGGGGCCTGCGCCTGTGCTTCGTGCTGGTCCTGCCTTGCGCGCTGGCGTTGGGGATCCTCGCCGAGCCGCTGACCGTTTCCTTATTCCAGTACGGTCAATTCAATGCATTTGATGCCCTGATGACGCAGCGGGCACTGATTGCCTATTCGGTGGGGCTGCTCGGGATCATCGTGATCAAGGTCCTTGCGCCAGGTTTCTATGCCCAGCAGAACATCCGCACGCCGGTGAAGATCGCGGTCTTCACGCTGGTGATGACCCAACTGTTCAACCTGTTGCTCATCGGTCCCCTGGCCCATGCCGGCCTGGCCTTGGCAATCAGTGCAGGGGCCTGCCTCAACGCTGGGCTGCTGTTCTATCAACTGCGCAAGCAGAAGATGTATCAACCGCTGCCGGGCTGGGGCAAGTTCGGCCTCAAGCTGCTGGTCGCCGTGACGGTGATGTCGGCGGTATTGTTGGCCGGGATGCACTTCATGCCGGCTTGGGGCGAAGGGCAGATGCTCGAGCGTTTCCTGCGCCTGGGCGTGTTGGTCGTGGCGGGCGTGGTGGCGTATTTCGGCATGTTGCTGCTGATGGGGTTCCGTTTGCGCGACTTCAATCGCAAAGCCTTGAACTGAGCACCTGCTCTGTATGATCACGGGCCCGACGGCGGTTTTGTCGGTTCGATCACTTTGGGTTACGGTGTTGCCTGTCACCGACCGCCGGGTGTGGTTATAATCGGCCACTTTATGAGCAAGAAGCGCGTTATGCAGCTGGTTCGAGGCCTTCACAACCTGCGTCCCCGCCATCGGGGCTGTGTCGCCACCATTGGCAACTTCGACGGTGTCCACCGTGGTCACCAGGCTATCCTGGCGCGGCTGCGCGAGCGTGCGCTGGAATTGGGCCTGCCCAGCTGCGTGGTGATCTTCGAGCCGCAGCCCCGGGAGTTTTTCGCCCCGGACACCGCTCCGGCCCGCTTGGCGCGGCTGCGGGACAAGCTGCAGCTGCTGGCCGCCGAAGGCGTCGACCGGGTCCTGTGCCTGGCCTTCAACCAGCGCCTGAGCAAACTCAGTGCCGCCGAATTCGTCGATACCATCCTGGTGGATGGTCTCGATGTGAAACACTTGGAAGTCGGCGATGACTTCCGTTTTGGCTGTGATCGGTCCGGAGATTTTGATTACCTGCAACAGGCAGGTATCGCCCAGGGCTTCACGGTTGAAGCGGCGCAGACCGTCGAGATGGACGGTTTGCGCGTCAGCAGCACCCAGGTCCGCAACGCCTTGGCGGCCGCCGACTTCGAATTGGCCGAGCGCTTGCTCGGCCGGCCGTACCGGATTGCCGGGCGGATCCTGCATGGGCAGAAACTGGCGCGCCAATTAGGCACGCCAACGGCCAACGTGCAGCTCAAGCGCCGTCGTGTGCCGCTCACCGGGGTGTTCCTGGTGAGTGTCGACATCGATGGCAAGACCTGGCCCGGCGTCGCCAATATCGGTGTACGGCCGACGGTCCAGGGAGATGGCAAGGCCCATCTCGAAGTACACATTCTGGATTTTGCCGGCGATCTGTATGACCGGCGTTTGACGGTGGTTTTCCACCAGAAGCTGCGTGAAGAGCAGCGTTTTGCCTCTCTGGAGGCGCTCAAGACGGCGATCCATGCAGATATCGCCGCCGCCCGTGCCCTTGTCGCAACCAGCGCCAATCGCTAATGAAGAGCCTTAAATGACCGACTATAAAGCCACGCTAAACCTTCCGGACACCGCCTTCCCAATGAAGGCCGGCCTGCCTCAGCGCGAACCACAGATTCTGCAGCGTTGGGACAGCATTGGCCTGTACGGAAAGTTGCGCGAAATTGGCAAGGATCGTCCGAAGTTCGTCCTGCACGACGGCCCTCCGTACGCCAACGGCACCATCCACATCGGTCACGCGCTGAACAAGATTCTCAAGGACATGATCATCCGCTCCAAGACCCTGTCGGGTTTTGACGCGCCGTATGTCCCGGGCTGGGACTGCCACGGCCTGCCGATCGAGCACAAGGTCGAGGTGACCCACGGCAAGAACCTGGGCGCGGACAAGACCCGCGAGTTGTGCCGTGCCTATGCCACCGAGCAGATCGAAGGGCAGAAATCCGAATTCATCCGCCTCGGCGTGTTGGGCGACTTCGCCAACCCGTACAAGACCATGAGCTTTGCGAACGAAGCCGGCGAAATCCGTGCCTTGGCGAAAATCGTCGAGGGTGGCTTCGTGTTCAAGGGCCTCAAGCCCGTGAACTGGTGCTTCGATTGCGGTTCGGCCCTGGCCGAGGCGGAAGTCGAGTACGAAAACAAGAAGTCCTCGACCATCGACGTCGCATTCCCGATCGCCGATGAAGACAAGCTCGCCGCCGCGTTCGGCCTGGGCAAGCTGGCCAAGCCGGCGGCTATCGTGATCTGGACCACCACCCCGTGGACCATCCCGGCCAACCAGGCGCTGAACGTCCACCCGGAATTCAACTACGCCCTGGTCGATGTCGGTGACAAGCTGCTGGTGTTGGCCGAAGAGCTGGTCGAATCCTGCCTGGCCCGTTACGGCCTCGAAGGTTCGGTGGTTGCCACCGCGCCAGGTTCGGCGTTGGAACTGATCAATTTCCGCCATCCGTTCTACGACCGTCTGTCGCCGGTGTACCTGGCCGACTACGTGGAACTGGGCGCGGGCACCGGCGTGGTTCACTCCGCGCCGGCCTATGGCGTTGACGACTTCGTGACCTGCAAGAAATACGGCATGGTCAACGATGACATCCTCAACCCGGTGCAGAGCAATGGCGTGTACGTGCCGTCGCTGGAATTCTTCGGCGGCCAGTTCATCTGGAAAGCGAACCCGGCCATCGTCGACAAGCTGACCGAAGTCGGCGCGCTGTTGCACACCACCGTCATCGAGCACAGCTACATGCACTGCTGGCGCCACAAGACCCCGCTGATCTACCGTGCCACGGCGCAGTGGTTCATCGGCATGGACAAGCAGCCCACCAGCGGCGACACCCTGCGCCAGCGTTCGCTCAAGGCTATCGAAGAGACCCAGTTCGTGCCGGCCTGGGGCCAGGCGCGCCTGCACTCGATGATCGCCAACCGTCCGGACTGGTGCATCTCTCGCCAGCGCAACTGGGGCGTGCCGATTCCGTTCTTCCTGAACAAGGAAAGCGGCGAGCTGCACCCGCGTACTGTCGAGCTGATGGAACAAGTTGCCCAGCGCGTCGAAGCCGAAGGCATCGAAGCCTGGTTCAAGCTGGACGCCGCCGAGCTGCTGGGCGACGAAGCGCCGCTGTACGACAAGATCAGCGACACCCTGGACGTCTGGTTCGACTCCGGCACCACCCACTGGCACGTGCTGCGCGGTTCACACCCGATGGGCCACGAGACCGGCCCGCGCGCCGACCTGTACCTGGAAGGTTCGGACCAGCATCGCGGCTGGTTCCACTCGTCCTTGCTGACCGGTTGCGCCATCGACAACCACGCGCCGTACCGCGAGCTGCTGACCCACGGCTTCACCGTCGACGAGTCCGGCCGCAAGATGTCCAAGTCCCTGGGCAACGTGATCGCGCCGCAGAAAGTCAACGACACCCTCGGCGCTGACATCATGCGCTTGTGGGTTGCGTCCACCGATTACTCCGGCGAGATGGCGGTTTCCGAGCAGATCCTGCAACGCAGCGCCGACGCCTACCGGCGAATCCGTAACACCGCGCGTTTCCTGCTCTCGAACCTGACCGGCTTCAACCCGGCCACCGACCTGTTACCGGCCGAAGACATGCTCGCCCTGGATCGCTGGGCCGTGGACCGTACCTTGCTGCTGCAACGCGAATTGCAGGAACACTACGGCGAATACCGTTTCTGGAACGTCTACTCCAAGATCCACAACTTCTGCGTGCAGGAGCTCGGTGGTTTCTACCTCGACATCATCAAGGATCGCCAGTACACCACCGGCGCCAACAGCAAGGCGCGCCGTTCCTGCCAGACCGCGCTGTTCCACATCAGCGAAGCGCTGGTGCGCTGGATCGCGCCGATCCTGGCGTTCACCGCCGATGAGCTGTGGGAATACCTGCCGGGCGAGCGCAATGAGTCGGTGATGCTCAACACCTGGTACGAAGGCCTGACCGAACTGCCGCAAGGCTTCGAGCTGGACCGTGCGTACTGGGATCGAGTGATGGCGGTCAAGGCAGCGGTCAACAAGGAAATGGAAATTCAGCGGGCGGCCAAGGCCGTCGGCGGCAACCTGCAGGCCGAAGTGACGCTCTACACCGAAGACGCCCTGGGCGCCGACCTGGCGAAACTGGGCAACGAGCTGCGCTTCGTGCTGATCACCTCCACCGCCAGTGTCGCGCCGTTGGCGCAGGCGCCGGCCGATGCTGTGGTCACCGAAGTGAGTGGCCTGAAGCTCAAGGTGGTCAAGTCGAGCTTCGTCAAATGCGCCCGTTGCTGGCACTGCCGTGAAGACGTCGGCGTGAACCCGGAGCATCCGGAAATCTGCGGTCGTTGCGTCGACAACATCAGCGGCACAGGCGAGGTTCGCCACTATGCCTAATGTGGCGGGCCGTTTCGGGCGGCTGGGCTGGCTCTGGTTGAGCGTGCTGGTGCTGGTGATCGACCAGGCCAGCAAGTACTACTTCGAGGGGTCGTTGACCCTGTACCAGCAGATCGTGGTCATTCCTGACTACTTCAGCTGGACCCTGGCCTACAACACCGGTGCAGCGTTCAGCTTCCTGGCCGACAGCTCGGGCTGGCAGCGCTGGCTGTTCGCGCTGATCGCCGTGGTGGTCAGCGCCGTGCTGGTGGTCTGGCTCAAGCGCCTGGGGCGTGACGAAACCTGGCTGGCGGTGGCGCTGGCCTTGGTCCTGGGTGGGGCGCTGGGCAATCTCTACGATCGGATTGCCTTGGGCCACGTCGTCGATTTCATCCTGGTGCATTGGCAGAATCGCTGGTACTTCCCCGCGTTCAACTTTGCCGACAGCGCCATCAGCGTGGGCGCCGTGATGCTCGCCCTGGATATGTTCAAGAGCAAGAAAACCGGAGAAGCCGTCCATGACTGAGCAGCGTATCGCTCAAAACACCGAAGTGAAGCTTCACTTCGCCCTGCACCTGGAAAACGGCGACACGGTCGACAGCACTTTCGACAAGGCGCCGGCGGTGTTCAAGGTCGGCGACGGCAACCTGCTGCCGGGCTTCGAGGCGGCGCTCTTCGGTTTCAAGGCCGGCGACAAGCGCACCGTGGTCGTTCCACCGGAAAATGCCTTTGGTCAGCCCAACCCGCAAAACGTGCAGACCATGCCACGCTCGCAATTCCAGGACATGGAACTGTCCGAGGGCCTGCTGGTGATTTTCAACGATGCGGCCAACGCCGAGCTGCCGGGTGTGGTGAAGGCTTTCGACGATGCCCAGGTGACGGTGGACTTCAACCATCCATTGGCGGGCAAGACCTTGAGTTTCGAAGTGGAAATTCTTGAGGTCAAGGCGGTTTAAGGTTTAACGGCAATTATCGCCCCCACAATACCTGTGGGAGCGAGCCTGCTCGCGAAAGCTGAGTCACAGTCGCCATCGAGTTGACTGATCCACCGTATCGCGAGCCGGCTCGCTCCCACAGACACGAGGCACAGCATGCAAATCAAACTCGCCAACCCCCGTGGCTTCTGCGCTGGCGTGGACCGGGCGATCGAAATCGTCAACCGCGCCCTGGAAGTCTTCGGGCCTCCGATCTACGTGCGCCATGAAGTGGTGCACAACAAGTTCGTCGTCGAGGACCTGCGCAGTCGCGGGGCCATTTTCGTCGAGGAACTGGACCAGGTGCCGGACGACGTCATCGTGATCTTCAGTGCCCACGGCGTTTCCCAGGCGGTGCGTACCGAAGCCGCCGGTCGCGGCCTGAAGGTGTTCGACGCCACATGCCCATTGGTCACCAAGGTTCACATCGAGGTGGCCCGCTACAGTCGTGACGGTCGCGAATGCATCCTGATCGGGCACGAGGGCCATCCGGAAGTTGAAGGCACCATGGGCCAGTATGACGCCAGCAACGGCGGCGCCATCTATCTGGTCGAGGACGAGGAAGACGTGGCGGCCTTGCAGGTGCGCAATCCTGAAAAGCTCGCTTTCGTCACCCAGACCACTCTGTCCATGGACGACACCAGTCGGGTCATCGATGCCTTGCGTTCGCGCTTTCCGGCTATCGGCGGACCACGCAAGGATGACATCTGCTACGCGACCCAAAACCGTCAGGACGCGGTCAAGCAACTGGCCAACGAATGCGATGTGGTCCTGGTGGTCGGCAGCCCGAACAGCTCCAACTCCAATCGCTTGCGCGAACTGGCCGAGCGCATGTCCACCCCGGCCTACCTGATCGATGGTGCCGAAGACATGCAGCGCAGCTGGTTCGACGGCGTCGAGCGGATCGGCATCACCGCCGGTGCTTCCGCGCCGGAAGTCCTGGTACGTGGCGTAATCGAGCAGTTGCAGGCCTGGGGCGCCACCGGGGCTGACGAGCTGGCCGGTCGCGAGGAAAACATTACGTTTTCGATGCCGAAGGAACTGCGCGTCCGCTCCCTGCTTTAAGTCCTTTTGCGCACAGGGCCTGTTCGGCTTCGATACTTTCCAGACGGACGCGGCCGGAGGGCGCCAATATCACCTGGTGATGGCTGACCGGTTCGCGCTTGGCGCAGACATGCAGGGTGCCGGCCTGGAAAGAGCCATTGAGGTGCAGCGCTTCCCCCTGGCTGCCGAATCTCACCCTGCGTTTGACCGTCGAGTTGCCGATCACCCGAGCGTGTGCGCTGCGCTCCATCAGCAAGGTTTTCTCCTTGTTGTCCAGCGTGATCCGCCAGCCTTTACCCCAATCGTTGTCTATTCCTTGTATCAGCACCCGGCGGTTGCGCGTGATGGCTTCGCTGCGGGCGCTGCGCAACCCGCTGAGCAGCAACTGCGCCGTATCCTCGCGCTGCATGGATTCGATCAGCTCTTTGCAGCTTGTGCCGGCCCATGGCAGAACAATCGCGGCAATTGCCAGTCCCATGAGCAGTTCGAGCAGGCTGAAGCCTTGTTGGTACATGACGTCTCCTCCCTGGAGAGTATGAAGCGGCGCGATTGGCAGGAAGCATGTTGTGGCGAGAGAGCAAGCTCCCTCGCCACAAGCGGTGGTTTGTTCTAGCGTTGTAGAAGCAGGTATAGCCGACGGCAACGGAGGGCATCGATGGATCTTCGTACAAAAGGTTTCACGCTGATCGAGCTGCTGGTGGCCCTCGGTGTGCTGTTGATCCTGATCACCATGGCGGTGCCGTCGTTCACCGGGTCGCTGCAAAGCAGCAAGGCCGATACCGAGATCGGCGACTTGCGCCGTGCCTTGAACTTCGCGCGAATGGAAGCGATCAATCGTGGCATTACCACGCGAATTCGTCCCACGACGCAGGGCGGAGCCTGGAGTGGTGAGTTGACCGTGTATGACAGCACCGGCAATCCGGCCAATGTATTGCGGGTTGTTCCAGCGATGGGCAGCGGCGTGACTCTGACGCTAACCTCAGATGTGACCAGTATCGATTTCAACAACCTGGGCGGATTATCGGCACCGGCCACGCCGGTGAGTTTCAGTTACGTACGGGGGGCGCAGAGCAGGACGCTCAGTGTTTGCCTCAATGGACGAATTGTATTGGATGGAAGTTGCGGATGAAGGGTTGCAGTAGACGGGCACAGGAGGGCATGACGCTGATCGAGGTGCTGGTGGCGGTGCTGATCCTTGGCGTGGGCCTGTTGGGGGCGGCGATGGTCCAGCTCAATGCGCTCAAGTACACCGACAGCTCGCGCATGACCAGCCAGGCCAGCTTCATCGCCTACGACCTGATGGACCGTATCCGCGCCAATTCAGCCGCCGACTACACCATCACGCCGCCCAGCTCACCCAATTTCAGCGTGGCCCGGGACCAGGACCTGTACGACTTCAAGACCAACATCGTCGCCTTCGGCGGCGCCACGGCCACGGGCACTGTCGCGCTGAATCAGCGGGTCTACACCATCACTGTTTCCTGGGACGATGCCCGGGCCGCCAACACGACAAACACAGCGCAGGCCAGGCGTAGCTTCGTATTGACCAGCCGTGTCGCCGTCGACCCGGTGGCGACGCCACCATGAATAGAAGCAACCGGGGATTCGGCCTGATTGAATTGATGATCGCGCTGGTGATCAGCCTGGTCGTGGTGTTGGGCGTCGTGCAGATTTTCATCTCGGCCAAGAACACCTATGTCAGCCAGAACGCTGCGGCGGTGATGCAGGAGGACGCACGGTTTGCCTTGAGCAAGATGATCCAGGAGATTCGCATGGTGGGCATGTTTGGCTGCCTGGCGACCATCACCGATGCCTCTTCGAACAATGATTTCGCCGCCAGCCAGCTCACCCCCATTCGCTGGGACAACGCCAACCGAAGGTTGACCCTGGTGACGGCCGACATCGGCAACAGCGGCGGCACGCCGGCCTGGACGATCATTTCCGACTGCCGTAACACGGCGACCGCCTACACCGGGGCGCGATTACCGGCGAGCGGACAATTGGCTTTTCCGATTCGTCGTTTGATCTACGGTTTCAGCAACAATCAACTGCTCCTGGGCAGTGGCCGCGGCAACCCGACCATGGCGGTGCTGGTGGACAACGTGCGGGCGTTCGACGTGACCTTTGGCGTGGCCGACAGTGCGACGGATATCGCGGCCACCAACTACAGCGCCAACCCGACCGACCCGGCGCTGATTCGCAGCGTGCGCTTGACACTGACGTTGTTCGATCCGAGGAACAGCGTGCGCGACCAGACCTTCAACGTGGTTGCCGCCTTGCGCAACCGGCTGCCATGAGGGAGCGACCGATGACTTCGACAGGCCTCGGACATCGCCAGCGCGGCATGGCATTGCTGGTCAGCCTGGTTTTTTTGCTGCTATTGACGCTGATCGGCCTGTCGTCGATGCAGAGCGCCACGCTCCAGGAAAAAATGACCGGCAGCGTCATGCAGCGCAACCAGTCGTTCCAACTGGCCGAGGCTGCGCTGAGGGTGGGGGAAAGCGCTGTGCAGGTCGAGACGTATTCATTGCCGGTCTGTAGCACCCCGGCACAATGTGCTCCACCGGCCGAGTCGGCGACGGTGACAGGCGCGGGGCGTAATTCGTCGTCGGGGGTGCTCTGGGTGGCCGCCGCGGGCGGCTTTTATGGCGTGCAGAATATCGGCACGACCCTTGCGGCAGTCAACGTGCCGGTCAATACCTCGGCGACGTTGTATCGGATCACTGCGGTGGCTGTAGTGGGCAACAATCAGCGCAGCGTGGTGGAGAGCATCTATGCGAAGTATTAGGGCGTTGCTCGGTTCGTTGTGGGGGGCGTTGCTCAGCCTTTACCTGGCGGCGCCGGTCTATGGCTTCACGCCTTCGGAGTCGCCTCTGTTGAGCGCGGCGGCGGTGACGCCCAACGTGATGCTGCTGATCGATGATTCCGGGAGCATGAACAACATCATCTGGGCCGCCGGCTTTGATCCGGCGGTGACGCAGACGCGCACCTTTGCATGTAACTCCAGTAACAACTGCAACGACAGGTATGAGCTGGATCAGGACGATTCGAACATTCTGTTGGTGAGCCTGTTGCGGGGCGGCTGCTTGTCTGGCTGGTACGGCTTCTATCGGACCGGCATCGGGCGAATCTGTCTGCGACTGCCAGATCCGGTGGGCGGGGGTAATACCCGTTACGCGGGGAAGTACCTGGCCTATCTGGTAACCCTGGCCAACGGTGCCAGCCGGGACTTCACCACGGGGACGATTCCCAACGATTATCGCATCAACGTTGCACGGGATGTCTCGACCGACCTGGTCGCCAACAACCGCGCCCTGCGCATTGGCCTTGCCACCTTCAACCCGCCCAACAGCAGCAACTCCGGCCCGGGCGGCTACATTGCCCGGGCCATCAGCGATCTTTCTTCAGTCAGTGGCAGCGTGACCCAGGCCCAGGCCAACAATAACTACAGCGCCTTGATCAACGCCATCAACGGCTTGGGCGCCGTTGCCAACACGCCTTTGGCCGAAAGTTATTACGAAGTCACCCGCTATTTCCGAGGCATGGCGCCGTATTACAACGGTACACCCAGCACCTATACCAGCCCGATCCAATACCGATGCCAGAAGAACTTTGGCGTGGTGATCACGGATGGCCTACCCACCTATGACCGCACGTTTCCAACCAACGACCCCCTAGGGGGCAACCGCTTGCCGAACTGGGATGGCATCAGTACCAACGATGGTGCCAGCTCCAGCGGCGATGCGGAGGGCGACACGCTTTATCTGGATGACATCGCCAAGTTCGCCTTCGACATTGACATGCGCACCACAGGCACCGATGTCACGGGCAAGAGCTGGGATGGGGCCGAGTTTCGCCGGCAGTACCTCAACACTTATACCGTAGGGTTTGCCGTTACTAACCAGATGCTTTCCGACGCCGCTCGCTATGGTGCGGGCAAATATTATCCGGCCACCGACAGCGAGGGCTTGAACTCGGCGCTGTCATCGGCCCTCAGCGACATCACCTCCAAGGCCGGTTCGGGAGGCGGCGGCACCAGCAATGGCGCCACGCTCTCAAGCACCTCCAGTTACTACCAGACCACCTATGACCCCAGGGATTGGCGCGGGACCATCAAGGCGTTCGGTTTCAACTCCACCGGGACGGTCAACACGGCGGCGGTTCAATGGACCACCGACACCGCTATCGTGCCCGGCGCGACGGCGCCGATCTATCAGTCCTGGAGCACCGCCACCAACGTGCCGGTAACCCTGGCCTACGGGAACTTCTCCCCGGCTCAGCAGACCAGCCTGAGCCAGGGGCTGCCTACAGGGGTCACCGGCAACGATTTGGTGGAATGGAGCAAGGGCATCAACAAGACCGGGCTGAAAGCGCGCAGCGCCTTGCTCGGGGACATCATCAATTCACCGCTGCTGCTGGCTTCGCCCAACGACCAGACCGCCTCCGACCTGGTGAATGACACCAGCTACAGCGCCTACCTGACGACCAAGGCGGCGAACATGAACGCCAGCCTGGTGGTGAACGCCAACGATGGTTTCTTCAGCGTCATCAACAGTACGAACGGCACCCGGCGTTACGCTTACATGCCATCGAGCGTCCTGCCGTCGTTGCAGCTCATCGCCGACCCTAGCTACGTCAACGGCGTAAGCCACAAATTCCTGGTGGATGGGCAGCTCGGCGTTTTTGATGCACAGCTGGGCTCCGTCTGGAAAACCCTTGCCCTGGGCGGAACCGGCGCGGGTGGCCGGGCTTTTTATGCGGTGCAATTGTTCGATGCATCGGCGGGCAACGCGATTCGGGCGTTGTGGGAAATCAGCGCGCCGACGGTCGCCAACACAGCACACCCCTTCAATGACCTGGGCTACGCCTACGCACGCCCCGAAGTGGCACGGTTGGCGGATGGCCGTTGGGCCGCGTTTATCTCCAATGGTTACGGCAGCAACACCGGTGTGGCCGCGCTGTACGTGGTGGATATTCGCGACGGTTCGCTGATCCGGAAAATCATCGTCAACAGCAGCGAAACCAATAACGGGCTGTCGTCGGTCAAGCTTCGGGTCAATTCCCAGAATGTGGTTCAGGCCGCCTATGGCGGTGACCTGAGAGGACGGATGTGGAAATTCGACCTCAGTGGTACCTCACCGAACACCTGGGGCCTGGCATTCGCCGGTCAGCCATTGTTCACCGCCCCCGGCGGGACGACCCAGCCGATTACCGCCCAACCTTTGCTGGCGGAAAACCCTCAGGGCGGCATTCAAGTGTTTTTCGGCACGGGCAAATTCAACGAGTCCGTGGACAAGCTCAACAAGGATCTGCAGGGATTCTATTCAATCTGGGACGCCACTGGCGGCACGGGGCAGATCACCGTCTCGAGCCTGCAAGCCCAGTCAATCACGGGTATCTTTTCCGGCGCTACGGGGCAGTTCATAACGACCAGCGAGACCGACGTGGCCTATCCCACGAAAAAAGGCTGGTATCTGCCGCTGACATACAACAATGCGCTCACCGGCGAGCGTGTCATCAATCCGGCCAACCTGGTACTTGGTCGCGTTGTCTTCACCACGGCCGCCGTGGACACCACCGACCCATGCGCCAGCTTCGGTACCGGCAAATTGATCGAAGTGGATGCGTTCAACGGTAAGATGCTCAACTATGCGGTACTCGATACCAATAACGATGGTTCGCTCAACAGCCTCGACACGATTTCCGCCGGCGTGGTGTTCACGGGCGGGATCCCGACCCTAAGCGCGGTGGTCAGTGCCAACGGGGCTACTAATATGATCGTGAACGACTCCGGTGGTGGTATCACCGATCTGCTGGGCAAAGCCGTCGGCGGCAGCCGCCGCATCATGTGGCGACAAATACAGTGAGAGGCAAGGCATGCACAGATCCAACCGAGGTTTCACCTTGATCGAAATCATGATTGTCATCGCGATCATCGGTATCGTGATCACCATCGGCTACCCGAGTCTGACCGAATACATTAAAAAGGCCCGGCGTACCGAGATTGCCTCGCTGCTGTCGGAGCAGGCGCAGATCCTCGAGCGTCACTACTCGAAGAACAACGTCTATTCCAACGCGACCGGCCTGAGCACTGGGAATGACTTCTACACCATTATCCCTACGACCTTGACGGACCAGACCTTCACGTTGACGGCCGCGCGCAGGAGCGGCTCGTCCATGGCCGCGGACAAGTGCGGTGATTTCACGATCAACAACACGGGCAAGCGGGACATCACGAACGCCGCTGCCGGGGTGACCGTCAAGGACTGTTGGGGCCGCTGAGTTTTCTATTGATGGGCGCGGCGTTGCGCCCTTTGTCTAATGAGTCGAAACAGAACATGACCAGGCAACAGCAAGTGGTGATCGTCGGCGGTGGGGTGATTGGCCTGCTGACCGCATTCAATCTGGCCTGCGAGGGGCAGCGCGTCGTGCTGCTGGATCGCTCCGGCGTTGGGCAGGAGTCATCCTGGGCGGGTGGCGGTATCGTTTCGCCGTTGTACCCGTGGCGTTATAGCCCGGCGGTCACCGCGCTGGCCCATTGGTCACAGGATTTTTATCCACAGCTGGGCGAGCGCTTGTTTGCCGCCACCGGGATTGATCCACAGGTGCATGTCACCGGGCTGTATTGGCTCGACCTCGATGACCAGGACGAAGCGCTGGCCTGGGCCGAGCGGGAAGGGCGTCCGTTGCGCGCCGTGGATATCTCGGCGGTTCACGACGCCGTGCCGGTGCTGGGCTCAGGGTTTTCCCGGGCGATCTACATGGCCGACGTGGCTAACGTGCGTAATCCCCGGCTGGTGAAATCCCTCAAGGCCGCGTTGGCAGCGCTGCCCAACGTCACGCTCCATGAGCACTGCGAAGTCCGGGGATTCATACGCGACGGTGAGCGCGTGGTGGGAGTGGACAGCTCGGCTGGAGCGATTCACGGCGATCAAGTGGTATTGGCGGCTGGCGCCTGGAGTGGCGAGCTGCTCAAGACATTGGGCTTGAAGTTACCGGTCGAACCGGTGAAGGGGCAGATGATCCTGTACAAATGCGCGGAGGATTTTTTGTCGAGCATGGTCCTGGCCAAGGGGCGCTACGCAATTCCACGTCGTGATGGGCACATCTTGGTTGGCAGTACGCTGGAGCGTGAGGGCTTTGACAAGACGCCGACCGATGCCGCGCTGGAGAGCCTCAAGGCTTCGGCGGTGGCGCTTATTCCTGAGCTTGCCGATGCCGAAGTGGTTGGGCACTGGGCGGGGTTGCGGCCTGGGTCGCCGAAAGGGATTCCCTATATTGGCGAAGTGCCGGGGTTCGCGGGGCTTTGGTTGAACTGTGGGCATTATCGCAATGGGCTGGTGCTGGCGCCGGCTTCGTGTCGGTTGTTTGTGGATTTGATGTTGGGGCGCGAGCCGGTGGTTGATCCTGTGCCTTATGCGCCGGCTGGGCGGTTGTAGTTGTGATCGGGTACATATCCATATCTGCGGTAATGGCTGCTTAGGGTTCCGCCCTTACGGCGGGTCACTTTTTTCAGACGCCAAAAAAGTAACCAAAAAGGCTTTGCCCCACCACTCGGTGCCTCGCCTAGGCTCGGCATGCCTTCACTCCGGCCTTGCGCAGCGGGCCGCCGCGAAGGGCCATCCATGGCCCAGCGCGGCTACCTCGGCATCCATGCCGAGGTGCCCACTGCGCAAGGCCTGCGTTCAGCCATCGTGGTTAACGGGGCGCCTCAGATCAAAATCAAAATCAACGGCAGTCACACTCCAATCCAAATTGTGGGATTTGCGGTGGCCCACAAATCTGTAGATCGTCATCAAGCTAATGCGGGTCCGTCCGCTGTTGCTGTTGCTGTTGCTGTTGCTGTTGCTGTTGCTGTTGCTGTTGCTGTTGCTGTTGCTGTTGCTGTTGCTGTTGCTGTTGCTGTTGCTGTTGCTGTTGCTGTTGCTGTTGCTGTTGCTGTTGCTGCTGCTGTTGCTGTTGCTCTGCTTTTGCTGTTGCTCTGCTTTTGATTTTGATCTATACGCCCCGTTAAACCACGCTGGCCGAACGCAGGCATTGTGTAGTGGGCATTCCGGCATGGATGCCGGGATAGCCGCGCTGGGCCATGGATGGCCCTTCGCGGCGGGCCCACGGAGCAATGCCGGAGTGAGGGAACACCTCGCCTAAGCGAGGTGCCGAGTGGTGGGGCAAAAGCGCTTTGGTTACTTTCGCGCTTTTCGAAAGTGACCCGCCGTAAGGGCGGAACCCTAGGTAGCCGTTACCGCAAAAATGGATATATCCACTGCCCTCAGCCAACGAGCCTTTGTGGGAATGGTCGGCCAACCGCCTGACCCAAGCCGAATTATCCGACAAGGTCTGGCGGTTGTCGGGTGGGAAGAACTCTCGCTAACCTATTCCCGTCGCTGCCAATTCAGCGTCCGGGCGTCGCGGCCCGCTAACTTGGTAATCCATTCCTCTTTGGAGTACCGCAATGTATGGCAAGCCTTCTTTACCTTCAGAAAACAATAAAGCCTCTCCTGACGCCAGCCTTAACCCAGAAGGGCTCGATGAAGCCACCAAGCGCACCATCGACAAATCGCCCTGGGCGTACAGCAACTGATTGAACTGGGTGAATTGCTCGCCAATCGAGTGCTGGACGAGCAGGTACCGGTGACCGGGCGGTAGACGGCGCCTCTGCGGTAATCACAACCCATGTGGCGAGGGAGCTTGCTCCCGCTGGGCAGCGCAGCAGCCCCAACAGCAACGACTCGGTCCGCCTGATACAGCGAGGTGCCAGATTAGGGCTGCGTTGCAGCCCAGCGGGAGCAAGCTCCCTCGCCACGGGATGAGCATGAACCCCAAGCCTTGAGCTAATCCAACCCCAACTTCTTCAACCGATATCGCATCGATCGAAACGACAACTTCAATCGTTGTGCCGCCGCCGTGCGATTCCAGCGGGTTTCCTCCAGCGCCTGGAGGATGACCTTGCGTTCAACGTCTTCGAGGTAGTCTTCCAGGTTGTCGACCCGCACCAGGTCGGCATTGGCCACGTCGCCACCCGCGTAGCTCTCGGCAAGGCGCAGGTCATCGGCCTCGATCTGATGGTGTTCGCAAAGGGTATAGGCCCTTTCCAGCATGTTTTCCAATTCCCGCACGTTGCCCGGAAAACGATAGTTGCGCAGAGCCTCGAGTGCTTGTGGGTGCAGCTTCGCCACAGGGTTGCCAGTGCTGGCGGCCAGGCGCTGGAGCATGTGGTTGGCCAGGGGTTCGATGTCTTCACGGCGTTCGCGCAGGGGCGGGACGCGCAGTTCGATGACGTTCAGTCGGTAGTACAAATCCTGGCGAAAGCGCCCGGCGGCGACTTCAGCGTCCAGGTCTTTATGGGTGGCACAGAGGATTCGTACGTCCACCACTTCTTCCTGCTGGCCTCCGACGGCGCGAACGGCTTTCTCCTGGATGGCGCGCAAGAGTTTGACCTGCATCGCCAGCGGCAGGTCGGCCACTTCATCGAGGAACAGCGTTCCGCCGTGCGCGGCCTGGAACAGTCCGGGTTTGTCTTCGATGGCGCCGGTAAAGCTGCCTTTTCGATGGCCGAAAAACTCGCTTTCCATTAGCTCATTGGGAATCGCCCCACAATTGACAGGCACGAAGTGCTGACTGGCACGGGGCCCTTGCTCGTGGATCAGGCGGGCGACCAGTTCCTTGCCGCAACCCGATTCGCCGCTGATGTACACCGGCGCCTGGCAGCGGGCCAGTTTTTCGATGTGCTTGCGCACGCTGCGCATCGGTGGCGAATCGCCCAATAGACAGCGTTCGACGGTGGCGGCGGGCGGGATGGCCGCTGAAAGGCGCAGGGCGCTGCCGACCAGTTCCCGCAGGCGAGTCAGGTCCACGGGCTTGGTCAGGAAATCGAAGGCGCCGGCCTTGAGGGCGTCGATGGCGACGTCCAGGCTGCCGTAGGCGGTGATCATCGCCACGGGCAGTTGGGGATAACGTTTCTGGATATGTTTCACAAGTTCCAGGCCGGTGCCATCGGGCAGGCGCATGTCGGTCAGGCACAGGTCGAAGGCTTCGCCCGCCAGGGCGGATTGCGCCTCGGCCAGGTTCTTGGCGCTGCGGGTGTCGAGTTTCATCCTTCCCAGGGTCATTTCCAGGAGTTCGCGGATGTCCGGCTCGTCATCGACGACCAGGATTCGTTGCCGTGAGCGTGTATTCAAATCTGTTTCCGTCCGTGAGCAAAGGTGATGCGAAAGCAGCCGCCGCCTTGGCGTGGTTTGAAGTCTAGGCGGGCCTGGTTGCTTTCGCACAGCTCACGGGACAGATAGAGCCCAAGGCCGGTGCCCTGGTTGCTGGTGGTGAAGAACGGTTCGAACAGGTGTGTCTGCTGGTCAGGTGTCACGCCGGGGCCGTTGTCGCGGATGTCCAGTGTCGCCAGTTGACTGCGGGGATCGATGAATAGCTCCAGCCACGCCTCGGCCTGTTCATGGGCCATTGCGCTGTGGCGCCAGGCGTTGCGCAGCAGGTTATCCAGCACCTGGGCCAGCTGGCCGGGGTCCATCAGGGTGATGTAGTCGCCTGGAGCGATGTCCAGGTGCAACTGTTGGTGTTGCGCGGCGCTTTCCCTGGCCTGTTGGACGAATTGCTCCAACCAGGTGCGTAGATCCAGGCGTTGGGGCGCGGTTTGCTGGCGGCGTGACAGCTGCAGGACATTCTCGATGACGCGATTCATACGTTGGGAGTGATCTTGAATAATTTGCGTCAGACGCCGGTCCGCGTCGTTCAGTTCCTCGGACTCGCGCAGCAATTGCGCAGCGTGGCTGATCGCTCCCAGCGGGTTGCGGATTTCATGGGCGATACCGGCGGTGAGGCGACCGAGGGAAGCCAACTTCAGTTGCTGGGCGTGTTGGGCCACCTGGGCCAGATCTTCGAGAAATACCAGGATCTGCTGCTGATCCTGCGATCCCAGGGCGATAAAGCTGGGCTGCAACGTCAGGCCGCTGCCGCTGATGGTCAGGCTTTGCGGCCGCAGGCTGGGGTTGTTCAGCCATAGTTGCAGTCGTTCGACCAGGGCGCTCGATGAATCGTCGATTCGCTGGCCGATCAGGTCATGCATGCCCAGCAGGTTCAAGGCGCTTTCATTGGCCAGTTGAACCCTGCGTTGACGATCCAGGACCAGGATGCCGGTGCGCATGCGTTGCAGGATCAATGCGTTGAGCGCTTCGAGGCTGAGCACTTCGCTGGCCCTTTGCTCGGCGAGGATCTCGCTCGCTTCCAGTCGTCGGGTCAGGCGCTGCACGAGCAACGCGGCGGCAAAGCACAAGGCGCCCAGGGTGCCCGCCTGCAAATAACTGCTGGGCCGGCTCGAATCGCTGAGGCCGAGCACGAAAGTCGAGCCGACGATTCCGAGGGTGGCCACAGCGGCGAGCAGAAGGCCGATTCGGCCGCGCAGCAAGGTATTGCCGATCGCCACCGACACTATGATCAGGTTGCCGATGGCGCTGGGGGCGCCGCCCGCGACGAAGAACAGCCACGACAGCAGCAATATGTCGGTCAATGCCAGGCCAAACAGTCGCGCGGGGTGGCGAGTGTTCTCCAGGAACACTACCAGCAGGATGTTCAATATCAGGTATAACCAACTGCCACTGCGTAGCAGGTCGTCGTTGGCGAACTCCAGCAGGCGGTTGTCCATGTTGCTGGAGATCAACAGCACCAGGGTGATGCCGATGCTGAGGCGGTACAGGTGATAAAGACGCAGCAGGCGCTGCGCCTGTTTGACGCGAGGGCGTTCGTCCTTAGCGATCACGAGTGCCCGGGCCTTGCTCGAGATGAGCCTGGCTGCAGTACCATTGTTGCTGGAGCTCCAGCGCCCGGTCCCGTGGCAAGTGAACGCCGCAATGGGCGCAGCGAACCATCGGCGGCGCGTCCTGCTCCCGGGGCGCGTTGGACGCGGAGGAGGCACCCTTGAACTTGCGCCACAGCCATATCGCGGCGGCAATCAGTACGATCCAGAACAATAGACGAAGCATGGTGGGCGACTTTTTGGCTAGAGATCAGGCAGTTTAGCCAAGGACAGGAACGGCGCACAGCGCAATAAAACCCAGGCACAAAAAAGGAGACTCGCGAGTCTCCTTTTTCATCGGGCCGTGTGTCAGTCGAACAGGCCGAAGGTCATGTAGCTGAACCAGGAGCGGTCGCTGGACTCGCTTTCAGGCTCTGGCTCTTCGATCACGTCGCCATTTTCATCCTTTGGCTTGAGCTCGTTCGGAATGGCTTCCTTGGCATCCTGGAACTGACGCTGTACGTCCTGGTTGGCGCGGGTTTCGCCCGGTGGCAGCGGAGGACGGGACTCGATCAGGCCAAGGGTCGCCTTGCTCAGCCACGAACGGTTGTCGGCTTCGTCGACGCGTGGGGTGAATTGGCCGTCGACCAGGGAAGGGTGGTCGGGGTAGTTCAGCTTCAGGGTTTCCAGGCTGGTGGCCGCAAGTTCGTCCAGGTGCAGGCGCTGGTAGGCTTCGGTCATCACCGCCAGGCCGTCGCCGACCGATGGGGTTTCCTGGAAGTTTTCCACCACGTATCGGCCACGGTTGGCGGCGGCGACGTAAGCCTGGCGAGTCAGGTAGTAATCAGCTACGTGGATTTCGTAGGACGCCAGCAGGTTGCGCAGGTAGATCATGCGCTGCTTGGCGTCGGGCGAATAACGGCTGTTGGGGAAGCGGCTGGTCAGCTGGGCGAACTCGTTGTAGGAGTCGCGCGCGGCGCCCGGGTCACGCTTGGTCATGTCCAGCGGCAGGAAGCGCGCCAGCAGTCCGACGTCCTGGTCGAAGGAGGTCAGGCCCTTGAGGTAGTAAGCGTAATCGACGTTCGGGTGCTGCGGGTGCAGACGAATGAAGCGCTCGGCGGCGGACTTGGCAGCTTCCGGCTCGGCGTTCTTGTAGTTGGCGTAGATCAGCTCCAACTGCGCCTGGTCGGCGTAGCGACCGAACGGATACCGCGACTCCAGCGCCTTCAGCTTGGCGGTGGCGCTGGTGTAGCTGTTGTTATCCAGGTCGTTCTGCGCCTGTTGGTACAGTTCGACTTCGCTCAGGTTTTCGTCTACGACTTCCTTCGACGAGCAAGCAGCAGTCAATGCGAGGATGGCGATCAGCAGCAGGTGTTTCACTTGCATGGCGGCTTGCGTCCCTATGACGGCCGCTGTCTTGGGCGGGGCCGTCCTGTTATGATGAGCGCCCCGTTGAAAGCCTCGGGGCAAAAGACGCCGTATTTAACCACAAGCGCGCAGCCGAAACCAAAGGCTGTGCCGACGCCCAGTCCGAGCATGTCCGATAAAATAGAACTTCGCGCAGAGGTGCCGTCCGAATTGGGCGGCCAACGCCTCGATCAAGTCGCCGCCCAACTCTTCGCCGAGCACTCGCGCTCGCGCCTTTCCGCCTGGATCAAGGACGGCCGCCTGACGGTGGACGGGGCGGTGATCCGCCCGCGCGACATCGTCCATGGCGGTGCCGTCCTCGAGCTGACCGCCGAGCAGGAGGCCCAGGGAGAATGGGTCGCCCAGGACATTGCCCTGGACATCGTCTATGAAGACGACGATATCCTGGTGATCAACAAGCCTGCGGGCCTTGTGGTCCACCCGGCGGCCGGTCATGCCGACGGCACGTTGCTCAACGCCTTGCTGCACCACGTGCCGGGCATCATCAATGTGCCGCGCGCCGGTATCGTCCATCGCCTGGACAAGGACACCACCGGTCTGATGGTGGTCGCCAAGACCATCCAGGCGCAGACGCAACTGGTGACACAGCTGCAAAGCCGGAGCGTCAGCCGCATCTATGAGTGCATCGTGATCGGGGTGGTCACCGCCGGTGGCAAGATCAACGCGCCGATCGGCCGTCACGGCCAGCAGCGCCAGCGCATGGCCGTGATGGAAGGCGGAAAGCAGGCCGTCAGCCACTACCGCGTGCTTGAACGCTTCCGTTCCCACACCCACGTGCGGGTCAAGCTGGAAACCGGCCGGACCCACCAGATCCGCGTGCACATGGCTCACATCAATTTCCCATTGGTGGGCGACCCGGCCTATGGCGGTCGTTTCCGCATTCCACCGGCTGCCAGCCAGACCATGGTGGAATCGCTGAAGAATTTCCCTCGACAGGCGCTGCACGCGCGCTTCCTTGAGCTCGATCACCCGACGACCGGCAAGCGCATGAGCTGGGAATCGCCGCTGCCGGATGATTTTGTCTGGCTTTTGACGTTGCTCAAGCAGGACCGCGAGGCGTTCATCGGATGAATGACTGGCTGCTCCCCGACTGGCCCGCGCCAGCCCGGGTCAAAGCCTGCGTCACCACCCGCGAAGGCGGCGTCAGCCTGGCGCCGTTCGACAGCCTCAACCTGGGCGACCATGTCGGCGACGACCCTGCGGACGTCGCTGAAAATCGTCGCCGCCTCACCGACCGATTCGCGATCACTCCAACCTGGCTGCAGCAAGTCCACGGTATTGACGTGGTCGAGGCTGATCCGACCCAGGTGGTTACCGCTGATGCGAGCTGGAGCGCCACGCCGGGTGTCGCTTGCACGGCAATGACGGCCGATTGCCTGCCGGTGTTGTTCTGCAACCGCGCCGCAACCCATGTCGCGGCGGCCCATGCCGGGTGGCGCGGATTGGCGAACGGTGTGCTGGAAGCCACCCTCGATAGCCTTGCCATGCCCGCGGATGAAATCCTTGCCTGGCTCGGCCCGGCCATCGGTCCGCAAGCGTTCGAAGTCGGGCCGGAAGTGCGCGAAGCCTTTATTGCGCAACTGGCCGACGCAGAGCGAGCCTTCGTACCCAGCCACAACACTGGCAAGTTCCTGGCTGATATCTACGCGCTGGCGCGCCTGCGTCTGGCGGCACGGGGCGTTACCGCCGTGTACGGTGGCGGCTTGTGCACCGTGACCGACCCACGCTTCTTTTCCTATCGCCGCAACGCGCGCACCGGTCGCTTCGCTTCCTTGATCTGGCTCGAACGCTAGACTCTCCTGATCTGTATCAACAGTGCGCTGCTTGAATCTTCCAGAATCGGCCACATCTATAGCGGTATCTGGCAGGTTTCTTCATTCAGGATGTTTCTTAGGTCCGGCCTGCTCAAAAGGAAGGTGACCCATGCGTATTGACCGTTTAACCAGCAAATTACAATTGGCCTTGTCCGACGCCCAGTCCTTGGCCGTCGGGCTGGACCATCCCAGTATCGAACCGGCGCATTTGATGCAGGCCATGCTCGAACAGCAGGGCGGCTCGATCAAGCCGCTGCTGATGCAAGTGGGCTTTGACGTCAACAGCCTGCGCAAGGAACTGGCCAAAGAACTCGACCAGTTGCCCAAGATCCAGAATCCGACCGGTGATGTGAACATGTCCCAGGATCTGGCGCGGCTGCTCAACCAGGCCGACCGCCTGGCCCAGCAGAAGGGCGACCAGTTCATTTCCAGCGAACTGGTGTTGCTCGCCGCGATGGACGAGAACAGCAAGCTTGGCAAGTTGCTGCTCGGTCAGGGCGTGAGCAAGAAAGCCTTGGAAAACGCCATCAACAACCTGCGCGGGGGCGATGCGGTCAACGACCCGAACCACGAGGAAGCGCGCCAAGCCCTGGATAAATACACCGTCGACCTGACCAAGCGCGCCGAAGAAGGCAAGCTCGACCCGGTGATCGGCCGTGACGATGAAATCCGTCGAACCATCCAGGTCCTGCAACGGCGCACGAAGAACAACCCGGTCCTGATCGGTGAGCCCGGCGTGGGTAAGACCGCCATCGCCGAAGGCTTGGCCCAGCGCATCATCAACGGCGAAGTGCCGGATGGGCTGAAGGGCAAGCGCCTGCTGTCTCTGGACATGGGGGCGCTGATCGCTGGCGCCAAGTATCGCGGTGAATTCGAAGAACGGCTCAAGGCCCTGCTCAATGAACTGTCGAAGCAGGAAGGCCAGATCATTCTATTCATCGATGAATTGCACACCATGGTCGGCGCCGGCAAGGGCGAAGGCTCGATGGACGCCGGCAACATGCTCAAGCCTGCGCTGGCCCGTGGTGAGCTGCATTGCGTCGGTGCGACCACGCTCAACGAATACCGCCAATACATCGAGAAAGACGCGGCGCTAGAGCGGCGATTCCAGAAAGTGCTGGTGGATGAGCCCAGCGAAGAAGACACCATCGCCATCTTGCGCGGCCTGAAGGAGCGCTATGAGGTCCACCACAAAGTGGCCATCACCGATGGCGCGATCATCGCGGCGGCCAAGCTCAGCCATCGCTATATCACCGACCGTCAGTTGCCGGACAAGGCCATCGACCTGATCGACGAGGCCGCCAGCCGTATCCGCATGGAAATCGACTCCAAGCCCGAAGTGCTGGATCGCTTGGAGCGACGCTTGATTCAACTCAAGGTCGAGTCCCAGGCGCTGAAAAAAGAAAGCGACGAAGCGGCGAAGAAACGTCTGGAAAGGTTGCAGGAAGAAATCGTTCGTCACGAGCGCGAATATTCCGATCTCGAAGAGATCTGGAATTCGGAAAAAGCTGAAGTCCAGGGTTCGGCGCAGATCCAGCAAAAGATCGAACAATCCCGCCAGGAGCTGGAAGCGGCTCGCCGCAAAGGTGACCTCAACCGCATGGCCGAGCTGCAATACGGGGTCATCCCAGACCTGGAGCGCAGCCTGCAGATGGTCGACCAACACGGCAAAAGCGAAAACCAGCTGCTGCGCAGCAAGGTCACCGAGGAAGAAATCGCCGAAGTGGTGTCCAAGTGGACCGGCATTCCGGTCTCGAAGATGCTCGAAGGCGAGCGCGACAAGCTGCTGAAGATGGAAAGCCTGTTGCACCAGCGTGTGATCGGCCAGGAAGAAGCGGTGGTGGCGGTGTCCAACGCCGTGCGCCGGTCCCGTGCCGGGTTGTCGGACCCCAACCGTCCGAGCGGCTCGTTCATGTTCCTCGGCCCGACCGGTGTGGGTAAAACCGAGCTGTGCAAGGCGCTGGCCGAGTTCCTCTTCGATACCGAGGAAGCCATGGTGCGCATCGACATGTCCGAATTCATGGAGAAGCACTCCGTGGCCCGCTTGATCGGCGCACCGCCGGGTTATGTTGGATATGAAGAGGGCGGTTACCTGACCGAGGCCGTGCGTCGCAAGCCGTACTCGGTGATATTGCTCGATGAGGTCGAGAAAGCGCACCCGGATGTCTTTAACATCCTGCTGCAAGTGCTGGAGGACGGTCGCCTGACCGACAGTCATGGGCGCACGGTGGACTTTCGCAACACGGTGATCGTGATGACCTCCAACCTGGGCTCGACGCAGATTCAGGAGTTGGTCGGCGATCGCGAGGCGCAACGTGCCGCAGTGATGGATGCGATCTCTACGCACTTCCGGCCGGAGTTCATCAACCGTGTCGACGAAGTGGTGATCTTCGAGCCGTTGGCCCGGGATCAGATCGCCGGCATCACCGAGATCCAGCTGGGTCGCCTGCGCAGCCGCCTCACCGAGCGCGAGTTGAAGCTGCAACTGAGCGACGAGGCGTTGGACAAGCTGATCGCGGTGGGTTACGACCCGGTCTATGGCGCGCGGCCGCTCAAGCGAGCGATCCAGCGCTGGATCGAAAACCCGTTGGCGCAGTTGATTCTGTCCGGGCGGTTCATGCCGGGCGAAACCGTGACCGGTACCGTGGAAAACGACGAAATCGTCTTCAACTGAAGGCCGGCATCGCCGGATATTGGAATGGCCTTGCATTGCGAGGCCATTTTTTTCATCAGGCCGTTGAACTCAAAGGAAAAGACTTGTAAAGTGCGCCCCGCAGTACGTCACCCCAAGGGCGACTTCTCTTTGGGAAGGAACCTAAAATAAGTTGCAAATCATTGTCTTGAAAGCAATTTAAGGGGTTGACAGAGGTTACGAAGATTGTAGAATAGCGCGCCTCAGACACACGAACGCAGCGATGCTGACGGGTAGAAGAGGTTGAAGCTGGCTTCAATGTTGTAGCTTCAAATAGCAGTAACTTGAAATATCAGTTCCGTGATAGCTCAGTCGGTAGAGCAAATGACTGTTAATCATTGGGTCCCAGGTTCGAGTCCTGGTCACGGAGCCATTTCAATCGGGGTATAGCGCAGTCCGGTAGCGCGCCTGCTTTGGGAGCAGGATGTCAGGAGTTCGAATCCCCTTACCCCGACCATATTTGGGTCGTTAGCTCAGTTGGTAGAGCAGTTGGCTTTTAACCAATTGGTCGTAGGTTCGAATCCCACACGACCCACCATTTTTGAAACCAGTTCGCTGGAATCGAATCTTAAGATCAGAGGCCAAAAGCGCTGATCGAGGAAGGCGACTTGCGAAGGTCGCCTTTTTTTTACCGGGGTATAGCGCAGTCCGGTAGCGCGCCTGCTTTGGGAGCAGGATGTCAGGAGTTCGAATCCCCTTACCCCGACCATATTAAGAATCCCCGTATCGAAAGATACGGGGATTTTTTTTGCCTGCGGAAAAGCCGATGACTTCAAGTCGTCGTACAACCTGCCGATAACCCGCCAACAGGGCAAGCATCGATCGCCCACCTTCAGGCCAACAACAAGAAAAGGCGCCCGACATGTTCCTTCGCCAACTGAATATTGCCCGCCGCGCCGCGCTGGGTTTTGCCTTGATCGCCGTCCTGGTGGCGCTGCTCGGGGTCTTTGCGCTGGGACAGATGTCGAGCATTCGCGACAGTGAGGTCGCGGTGGAAACCCAGTGGTTGCCCAGCATCCGTGGCGGAGACGAGATCCGTGAATTGATGCTGCGCATTCGCACCATTTCCCTGCGCATGGCCTTGGACCAGGACCCGAAAAACATTGCGGTGTATCGCGGCCAGATGGATACCCGGGATAAAGAACTGAGCGAAAAAATCGCCAGTTACGACAAATTGGTCGTCACGCCGGAAGGCAAGGCGCTTTACGACCAGTTCAAACAGACTTTCGCCGCCTATCGCTCGGGTATCGCCCAGTCGTTTACCTTGGCGGAGCAGGGGCGTCGGGATGAGCTGATCAAGTTGTTGCTGGTGGACATGAAAACCGTGGTGGACGGTTCGGGCAAACAGCTCAATGATCTGGCGGAATTATTCTCCAAGCAGGTGTCGATCGAGAGCCAGAAGTCCCAGGAGCACTACGTCAATTCCCGCATGATCGTCAGCCTGTTCATTGTGCTTGCCGCCCTGGCTACGGTGGCCCTGGCCATGTTGCTCACGCGCAGCATCGTCAAGCCCCTGGGCGAGGCGCTGAATGCTGCGCAGAGCGTAGCCCGGGGTGACCTGACCCGGCCGATCGAGACCCATGGCAACGATGAAGTCAGCCGTTTGCTCATGGCGCTGGCGGCCATGCAGCAGAATCTGCGTGAGACGTTGCAGGGCATCAGCGGCTCGGCCGCGCAACTGGCCACGGCAGCCGATGAGCTGAACGCCGTCACGCTCGACAGTACCCACAGCCTGCAGCAGCAGAACAACGAAATTGAACAGGCTGCCACTGCCGTCACCGAGATGACCACCGCCGTGGAGGAAGTCGCGCGCAACGCCGTTTCAACCTCCGACGCCACCCGCCAATCCAGCGAATCGGCGACGTTGGGGCAGGAGCGGGTCAGCGACACCGTCGACGCCATCAGCGCGCTCGCCAACGATGTTCAGGTTACCGGCGGCCTGGTGCAGTCACTGGCCAGCCAATCCCAGGATATCGGCAAAGTGCTGGATGTGATTCGGGCCATTGCCGAGCAGACCAACTTGCTGGCCCTTAACGCGGCCATTGAAGCGGCCCGGGCGGGAGAGAGCGGGCGGGGGTTTGCGGTGGTTGCCGACGAGGTGCGGGCGCTGGCGTATCGCACGCAGCAATCGACCCAGGAGATCGAGCAGATGGTCCAGGGCATGCGCAGCGGTGCCACCCAGGCGCTGGATTCCATGCAAGCCAGTTCCAGCCGTGCGGCGAGCACCCTCGCGATGGCGGAGCGGGCAGGGGAAGCGCTGCAAACCATTACAGCATCGGTCAGCGAGATCCATGAGCGCAACCTGGTCATCGCCAGTGCCGCCGAAGAACAGGCGCAAGTGGCTCGCGAGGTCGATCGCAACCTGGTGAATATTCGCGATTTGTCCGTGCGCTCGGCTTCCGGCGCGGATCAGACCAGTGCCTCCAGCCATGAATTGTCGCAGCTTGCAAACTCGCTGCGCACGATGGTGCAGCGGTTTCAGGTTTGATTGACGATCAAGGGCTGGACGGGCGGTGTTCCCACGCGGAGCGTGGGAACGATCGTCATGTCAGTGCAGTTTCAACCGTGGCTCGGTCCCACGCCCGATCTTGCTACCCAGCATCAGCATCGCGGTACGGAACATCCCGTACAGCGCCATCTGGTGCATGCGGTACAACGACACATAGAACATCCGCGCCAGCCAGCCTTCAAGCATCACGCTGCCGGTCAGGTTGCCCATCAGGTTACCCACCGCCGAAAAGCGCGACAGCGAGATCAGCGAGCCGTAGTCAGTGTATTTGTATTCAGGCAAGGCCTTGCCCTCGATCCGCAACTTCAGCGATTTAGCCAGCAGCGAGGCTTGCTGATGCGCTGCCTGGGCGCGGGGTGGGACGTTGCGGTCGCTGTCCGGTTGCGGGCAGGCGGCGCAGTCGCCGAAGGCAAAGATGTTGTCGTCGCGAGTGGTCTGGAGTGTCGGCAGCACCTGCAGCTGGTTGATCCGGTTGGTCTCCAGTCCGTCGATGTCCTTGAGGAATTCTGGCGCGCGGATCCCGGCGGCCCAGACTTTCAGGCTCGCGTCGATCACTTTGCCGTCCGCCGTAATCAAGCTGTCGGCAGTCACCTGGCTGACGGAGGCGTTGGTCATGACATTCACCCCAAGTTTTTCCAGGGTTTTGTGCACTGGCCCGCCGATCCGCTCTGGCAGTGCCGGCAAGACCCGTGGGCCCGCCTCGATCAGGGTGATGTGCATGTTCTCCGGTTTGATCCGGTCCAGGCCGTAGGCATGCAGTTCGTGGGCGGCGTTGTGCAGCTCGGCCGCCAGTTCAACGCCGGTCGCACCGGCGCCGACGATCGCAACGCTGATGCGCTCGATGGTATCGGTCTGCCCGGCGTGAGCGCGCAGGTAGTGGTGAAGCAACTGCTGGTGGAAGCGCTCGGCCTGCTTGCGGGTATCGAGGAACAGGCAATGCTGCGCCGCGCCCTCGGTGCCGAAATCGTTGGTGGTGCTGCCCACCGCGATCACCAGCGTGTCGTAGCCCAGCTCCCGGGCTGGCAACAGCTCGACGCCCGCCTCGTCATAGGTGGCGGCCAGTTGGATTCTCTTGTTCTCGCGATCCAGGCCGCTCATGCGCCCGAGCTGGAACTCGAAGTGGTTCCATTTCGCCTGGGCAACATAGTTGAGTTCGTCTTCGGAAGAGTTGAGGGAGCCGGCCGCTACTTCGTGGAGCAACGGTTTCCAGATGTGGGTCAGGTTCGCGTCGACCAGCATCACACTGGCCGTGCCACGCTTGCCCAGGGTCTTACCCAGACGGGTAGCCAACTCCAGACCGCCGGCGCCGCCGCCAACGATGACAATACGATGAGTCATGGGGATATCTCGCAAGGCTAAAGGAATTCGGTGCCGTTACCTACGCGAGCGTCAATGACAAAAAGCGGCTCATAGCGTCAGGTAACTGATCAATCGGCTCAACAGGCCCAGGCCAATCGTGATGGCCAGTACCACCACCAGGAGCATCCACGGCCGGAAAGGCCGGCGCTCGACTCGGTGCTGGGACAGTTGCAGGTACTCTTCGACATGCTTCTGGTCATCTGGGTTCAGGCGGCTGGTCATAAAGGCCTCGTCAGGTAGACGTTGCGGAATGTGAAGACGTTACAGTGTCTGGCTATCCGGCGTATACAGCCCTGAGACGACAAGCGAATCACAGGCTGATCCCCACGTCGAAGACAATGCTGCGGCCCAGGTTGCCACGCAGGAAGTCCGGCGCATCGGGGTGGGCGAACAGCACCCGGGCGAACGTCGGCCCCACCAGCGACAGCGAGCGCCAGCCCTGGCGCAGGTATTCGGTCGGCGGTGGGAAGTGGCTGTTGAGGTCCAGGACTTCGCGCTTGAGGCTGGCGAACGCGATGATGTCCAGTTCGCCCAGGTCCATGCCACGCTCGGTGTAGTTATGGGCTTTCTTGCGTAGGGTCGGTGCCAATCTCATCAGAAACTCATTGGCGGGAATTCGTCGGGGCTTGGCCTCGCGCCGCACCAGTTGGCTCAGTGAGAAGGCACTACGACGACGCTGCAGTTCATCGCGCCATTCGTCATTGAGACGACGGCCCTCGTCGAGCACAAAAAATACTTCGAAATTGGCGTCGCGAAATAGCACATCCGGCGGCTCTCCGGCCGGAGCGAATTCGTCGGCGCGATAAGGCACGTTGAGCCCTTGCAACAGGCGCTGGCAGACCCACCGCTCACGCTCCCATTTGCGGGCGTTGGAGAGAAAGGCGTTGGCCTGCTCGGCCGCGATGGTCAGCAGGCGTAAATAATCGGAATCATCCATGAACCCAAGCTTAGCGTTCAATTGCTACAAGCCCAAAGCGTTGCGTTGATTAATGGCGTCCCGTGGGGAGGTGTAGACTGCCAGCTTGAATCTCGGGGCGACCACGGGGTCTGTGTTGCACGGGCATGCCAAAGGAGTAGATCGATGATCGGAGCCGAATTGCTCTCGTCGCAGACCTTGGTGGCCGGCTGGCTGATCTATGTGCCGGCGCTGGCCTGGGCGGTGGCGCGTGCTCCGTGGGTCGAGCTGTTTACCGACGGTCGTCGCCAGCATCTGTTGTTCGGCACGGTGTTCGCGCTGTTCATGTTGTGGCTGGTGCGACGAGACTTCGACACGGGCGTTTCGTATCACTTCATCGGCCTGACCGCCGTGACTCTGCTGTTGGACTGGCCGCTGGCGATCCTTGGTGGCTTGTGCGCGCAGCTCGCGCTGGTGCTGCTGGGCCGTCAGGACATGATGGCGGTCGGCATCAACGGCGCGCTGTTGGTTCTCCTGCCAGTGCTGATCACTGAGTGTTGCGCGATCCTGGTGGAGCGTGCCCAGCCGCGCAACCTGTTTGTGTATATCTTCTGCTCGGGGTTCCTGGCTGCCGCGCTTTCGGCGCTGGTCTGCCTGCTGCTGGGGCTGGGCCTGCTCTGGCATGACGGCATATTTGCCATGCCCTACTGGCTGGGGGATTTCATCGGCTACCTCTGGCTGATCATTTTTCCCGAGGCTTTCATCAACGGCATGGTGGTCAGCGCGTTGGTGGTGTTCAGCCCCGAATGGCTGGAGACTTTCAACCGCACGCGCTACCTGTCGGCACCCTGGAACGACGACAAGCCTTGATTGCGCCGTTTAATGGTGGGAACGAGGGTTGAAGTCTTCGCTGAACAACTCATCCTCGGCATCCGGGGCCACGGGGATCTTGTGTTCTTCCGACGCCCAGGCGCCCAGATCGATCAGCTTGCAGCGATCTGAGCAGAATGGCCGGAATTTACTTTCAGGGGTCCACTCGACCGGGGCGCCACAGGTTGGGCAATCGACGATGGGGGGTTGGCTCATGGTTGGCCTCCACGCAAGGTAAGGTAAAAGTGATGCAGGCGCTCGACCTCGCTGTGCAGCCAGGTGAGATCGCGGTCGTTGACCACCACATCGTCGGCATGGTTCAGGCGGTCCTGACGGCTGGATTGGGCCTTGAGGATCGCCTGGACCTGCTGTTCGCTGGTCTGGTCGCGCTGCAAGGTGCGTTCGATCTGCAGTTGTTCAGGCGCGTCGATCACCAGGATCCGCTGGGTCATTGCGTATTGTCCCGACTCGATCAACAGCGGTGAGACCAGGATCGCGTAGGGCGATTGGGCCTGCCCCAGATGATGGGCAATTTCCTCGGCAATCAGCGGGTGCAGCAGCTTTTCCAGCCAACGACGCTCATCGGCATTCTCGAAGATCAGCGTGCGCAGCGCCGAGCGATCCAGCGCGCCGTCTGCCTGCAACACGCCAGGGCCGAAGTGCTCGGCAATGCTTGCCAGTGCCGGGCGTCCAGGTTCGACCACCCAGCGTGCCGCATGATCGGCATCGATCGCGTGCACGCCCAGGTCGATGAAGTGCTGGGCGGCCGCGCTCTTGCCGCTGCCGATGCCGCCGGTCAGGCCGAGAATCCAGGGTTTTTTCGCAGGGCTGTTCATTAGAAACCGACTGACTGCCAATAGAAGTCGGTTATTTGACCACCCCAGAGCAGCGCAATCCAGCCGGCGATGGCCAGATAGGGGCCGAAGGGGATTTGTGTCGAGGCCGGCGCGTCCCGCATGCGCAGCACAATAATGCCGACGACGGCGCCCACCAGCGAAGACAGCAACAGCGTCAGCGGCAAGATTTGCCAGCCCCCCCAGGCGCCCAGCATCGCCAGCAACTTGAAATCGCCGTAGCCCATGCCTTCCTTGCCGGTGATCAGTTTGAAGACCCAGAACACCGACCACAGCGCCAGATAACCCGCCACCGCGCCCCACAATGCCTGGTTCAGCGAGACGAACAGCTCGAAGCTGTTGACGATCAGCCCCAGCCACAACAACGGCAGTACGAGGGTATCGGGCAGCAGCTGATGCTCGGCGTCGATCAGGCTCATGGACAGCAGGCCCCAGCTCAGCACCATCGCCATCGCGGCGTGCCAGCCGAAGCCGAAATGCCAGGCAACGAAAGCCGACAGCGCGCCGCAGGCCAGTTCGGTCAGTGGGTAGCGCTTGCCGATGGGCGCGGCGCAACTCAAACAACGGCCGCGCAACATGAGGTAGCTCAGCAGTGGAATATTTTCCCACGCCCGGATACGGTGGCCGCAATGAGGGCATTGGGAATGAGGCAGCATCAGGTTGTAGACCGGGCCAGGGGCTTGCGTCGGCAGGCCCAGCAGGTCCTGGGCTTGCAGGCGCCATTCACGGTCGAGCATCTTGGGCAGGCGCCACACCAGCACATTGAGAAAGCTGCCGACGATCAGCCCGAGCAGCAATGCGGTCAGCACGAAAGCCAAGGGGTAAAGCACGAAGAATTCGCTCAGGGGCATGTCAGATCGCAGAGCCGAGTTGGAAGATGGGCATGTACATGGCAACCACAAGGCCACCGACCACCACCCCCAGGATTACCATGATGAAGGGTTCCATCAGGCTGGTGAGGTTGTCCACCAGATTATCCACCTCGGCTTCATAAAAACTCGCCACCTTGTCGAGCATGTCATCCAGCGCGCCTGATTCTTCGCCGATGGCGGTCATCTGAATCGCCAGGTTCGGGAAAACGCCGGAAGCACGCATTGAAAAATTCAACTGCATGCCGGTCGAGACATCCTGCCGGATGCGTTGTACCGCGCGCTTGAACACTACGTTGCCGGTAGCGCCCGACACGGAGTCGAGGGCTTCGACCAATGGTACGCCGGCCGCAAAGGTCGTCGACAGCGTACGGGCGTAGCGAGCCACGGCGGACTTGTACATCAAGGTGCCGATCAAGGGCAGCTTGAGCAGCCATTTGTCTCGCCAGTCACGAAATGCCTGGGAACGCTTGAGCGCATATTTCACGCCGAAGAACCCACCCACCAGCCCTCCCAGCAACATCCACCACCACTCTTGCAAGAACTCCGACAAGCCGATGACCATCAGCGTGAAGGCCGGCAGCTTTGCGCCAAAGCCTGCGAATACCGACTCGAACTGCGGCACGACCTTGATCAGCAGGATGCTTGTGACCACGGCGGCAACGGCGATCACCGCGGCAGGATAGGTCATGGCTTTCTTGATCTTGGCCTTGAGGGCCTCGCTTTTTTCCTTGTAGGTCGCGACGCGGTCCAGCAGCGTGTCCAGGGCACCGGCCTGCTCACCGGCATCTACCAGGTTGCAGTACAACTCGTCGAAATACTGGGGGCATTTGCGCAGCGAGGCGGCGAAGCTGTTACCGGCGGCGACCTCCTGCTTCACCTCGTCCACCAACTTGCGCATATTCGGGTTGTCGAAGCCCTCGCCAATGATGTCGAACGCCTGCAGCAGCGGCACCCCGGCCTTGAGCATCGTTGCCATCTGGCGGGTGAACAGGGCGATGTCCAACGGCTTGATGCGCTTGCCCTTGCTGAATATCGAGGTGGACTTCTTGCGAACCTTGCCCGGGTTGATGCCCTGCTTGCGCAACTGTGCCTTGACCAGTGCCGGGCTTTGGCCGGTCAGTTCGCCGGACATTTTCGTGCCTTTGCGGTCTTTGCCTTCCCACGTGTAGACGTCGGTTTTTACTGCCTTGACCGCCATGTTCAATCCTTGGTGACCCGGTTGATTTCTTCGAGGCTGGTGATGCCTTGCATCACTTTGAACAGCCCCGAGGTGCGCAAGTCGTTAAAGCCGTCCTTGCGCATCTGCAGGTCGATTTCCAGGGAGTTGCCCTCGGCCATGATCAATCGTTGCAGCTCTGGCGTGTTCTTCACCACTTCGTATACCCCCACGCGACCTTTGTAACCGCTGTTGCACTGTTCGCAACCGACCGGCTCATAGATCGTGAATGAGCCGATGCGTTCCCGGGGGAAACCCTCTTTGAGCAGGGTTTCCTCGGGAATCTCGATGGTTCTCTTGCACTGTGCGCACAGCTTGCGCGCCAGGCGCTGGGCGATGATCAGGTGGACCGCCGTGGCAATGTTGAAGCCGGGGATGCCCATGTTCTGCAGGCGGATCAGTGTTTCGGCGGCGCTGTTGGTGTGTAGGGTGGACAGCACCAGGTGCCCGGTCTGGGCGGCCTTGATGGCGATTTCGGCGGTTTCCAGGTCACGGATCTCGCCGACCATGATCACGTCCGGGTCCTGACGCAGGAACGAGCGCAGGGCATGGGCGAAATCCAAGCCCTGGCGCGGGTTCACGTTGACCTGGTTGATGCCTTCCATATTGATTTCCACCGGGTCCTCCGCCGTGGAGATATTGATATCCACTGTGTTGAGGATGTTCAGGCCGGTGTAGAGCGACACGGTCTTGCCCGAGCCGGTCGGCCCGGTCACCAGGATCAACCCTTGTGGTTGCTTCAAGGCTGTCATGTACAGGTCTTTCTGTTCCGGCTCATAGCCCAGGGCATCGATGCCCATTTGCGCGCTGGAGGGATCGAGGATCCGGATCACCACTTTTTCCCCCCACAGCGTGGGCAGGGTATTGACCCGGAAGTCGATGGACTTGGTCTTCGACAGGCGCATCTTCAGTCGACCGTCCTGGGGTTTGCGTCGCTCGGAAATGTCCAGGCTCGCCATGACTTTCAAGCGCGCGGCAATGCGGTTGGCTAGCTGGATGGGAGGCTTGGCGACCTCCCGCAGCATGCCGTCGGTACGCACCCGCACCCGGTAGGTTTTCTCATAAGGCTCGAAGTGCAGGTCGGAAGAGCCGCCTTTGATCGCGTCCAGCAGCATCTTGTTGACGAAACGCACGACCGGCGCATCGTCGCCGTCCTGCCCCGCGATAGTGTCCTGCTTGCGGTCGTCGATCGACTCGATGTCCAGGCCGTCGAGATCGACGTCGGCCATGCCCTCCAGGCCGGTGCTGCTGGATTCGAAGAATTTTTCGATGGCATCGCTGAGCTTGTCGTCTTCCACCAGGATGGCTTCGGTGGTCAGGCCGGTGCTGAACTGGATGTCGTTGATGGCTTGGTGATTGGTGGGGTCGGAAATGCCCACATAGAGCTTGTTGCCGCGCCGCCACAGCGGCAGCACGTGATGCTGGCGCACCAGTTTCTCGCTGACCAGGCCGGCGGGCTGGTTGTCTTTGTCTAGGCTGTTGAGGTCCAGCAGGGCGATACCAAAATGCTCGGAGGCGATTTCCGCCACCTGGCGGCTCTGGATCAGTTTGTTTTGCACCAGGTAGCTGACCAGGGGCACTCGGTTGCGCTGGGCCTGTTGAAAAGCCTGCTGCGCGCTTTGTTCGGTGATCAGTTCAGCCAACACCAATTGCTTGGCCAGGCCGCTGAGGGCGATGTCATTCATGGGGATACCGGACGCGGACTGTTCATGATTTATAGCCTAGTCAAGCATCGGTGGCTGACCAGCGAGCAGAGGTGACAAAAAGCGTCAGATAGTGCGGCTGTTGGGGTAGGACGTTGATCTCATGCGGCAGGGAAAGCCTGGGCTGGCGGGGCTTCCAGGGTTGGCATGTGCCCTGCAATGACCGTTTCAGGTCATGAGATTTCGACTCATGCACGGGAGATGTCTATGAATAAGCAAAAGGGTTTTACACTGATCGAGCTGCTGATCGTGGTGGCGATCATTGGGATCCTGGCGACGTTTGCGTTGCCGCAGTACTCGAAGTACCAGGCGCGGGCGAAGGTGACGGTCGGGCTGGCGGAAGCTTCTTCATTGAAGGTGCCGGTTGAAGACCTTCTGAATAAAGGTACAACGCCAACCGCTGCCAACACGGGCGTACCGGCGTCGAGCAATAACTGCACGATGACCATTGGGGGTGACGCGGCCGCTGGGACGGCCAGCATCACTTGCACTATCAAAGAGGCACCTGCCTCCATCATAGGCAAGACGATCATTCTCAGCCGTGCCGGCACAGGTGCCTGGACATGTACTTCTAACGTTGCGGAAGAGTTTTTGCCTGCGGGCGGTTGCACAGCAGCGGCTGGCGCGGCAGCAGGTTGACAGTTGTTGCGAGACAAACCAAAGCCCCGCATCAGCGGGGCTTTGTCATTTAGCGGGGGTAAATCTCCAATATTGAAATAACCTCGGTAATTCATGAGCTTAGCAATCCGGCAAAACCCGCATGTTGCATGTACCAAATCCCTCGGTCATGCAATTTGCATGATTATGAAAATAGCCGCTTCGCTTAACTGATTGATTAATAACGACTTTCTTGTTGTTTCAAAACTGGCACAGCCTTCGCACTACTCCTGACAACCTGCCGCGATGCAATTTCGGCAGTTTCTGAGAAAAACAGGAGTTACTCGTATGAAGAAGTTCGCTATCACTGCCGCTGCTGCCACTGCACTGACCCTGACCATGGCTAGCGCTTTCGCCGAGACCACTCAAGCAACTCAGGCCCCGATGATGCTGGCTGCGGGCGAAGTGACAGAGGCTAAGGAAGACGTTTCCGATACCTGGATCACCACCAAGGTCAAGGCCGACCTGGTGACCGAGAAAGGCATTCCAGGCTCCGACATCAAGGTTGAAACCAACAAGGGCGTCGTGTCCCTGTCTTCGACCGCTGTGTTGAGCGATGCCCAGAAAGACACCGCCGTCGCGATCGCCAAGAAAATCAAAGGCGTACGTGATGTGTCGGCCGATGGCCTGAAATCCGAGTAAGGCAAGGCTTCTCGCCTGGACGGGAGAAGGCGCGGCAAGCGGGCTGTGTTTTACGCTTGCCGATGCTTTGGAGTTCATGCGAAAGGCCACATGGACGTGGCCATTACAGGCCCCCGGCATTCGTGCCGGGGGCCTGTTCTATTTTGGGAGGGAGAGAATGTGAGCCAGTCAGGGAAACCGGGTAGTCCCTTTCGCGAGCAGGCTCGCTCCCACATTTGATCGCATTCTTCCAGAAACAACCCGGCCCCTGTGGGAGCGAGCCTGCTCGCGAAGGCGTAGGCACTGTCGCTGCAGATACCCTGGAATAGCCCAACCAATCACCGCCCACGCTTGCTGGTAATCTCCACCAGCCGATTCCTCTCGAAGCGCAAGTACTGGTACATCCCGCTACGGGGTCCGTAAGTCCATTCCTCCACCGGATACTCCTCCCGGCGGTTGACGCTGCGTTTGTAGCCCAGATCATCACGCGCTGCAGGCTGTCCACATTTTTGCAGCACCTCGCTCGTACGATCACCGATGCTGATCAAATGGCTGCCACAGCGCAACGTATTGGCGGCTGTGGCCTGGCCCGCTGCCAATAGCAGCAGACTCAGGCTGAATCCGTACCAATACTTCATTTCACTCCGCATCCAGATGCATTGGCGTAATGACGGTGCCGTCCTTTTCGGCCTGGCCCAGGCTGGCGTCAATGAAGTACACGCGGTCATCGGCCAGCTTGCCCTTGTCCACGAGGAAATCCTTGATGCTGCTGGCCCGCTCCTGGCCCAGTTCGCGCAACAGTACATCACTACCGCTCCAGAACTTGATGACGCCTTCACGGAGCTTGTCGATGCGGGCCTGTTTGTCCAGTTGCGTCCATTCAGCCGGTGGCTGGGTCTTCAGGCGGGTGCGGTAGATACCTTCCAGCAGCGGGGCTTTTTCGTCTTCCGGTACTTGCAACAGGGAAGCCTTGGCCGGGACTTTATCGCCCCGGCGCTGCAGTATCTTGTAGTAGTTGTACTGATATTCGCGTTCCAGGCGCTGGGCGGCGAGCAGTGGGCCGTCGCTGCTCTGGGCGGCGGTACCCTCGATCTCCAGGCGCAGTTCCGGACGTTTGCCCAAGGCCTCGGACAACTTCAACAACACGCTTTCGTTGTCCTGGCTCAGGTCGCTTGAGCCGGGGGCGAACGCCACGCTGCCCAAGTCTTCCGAACCGCCGCCGGCCACCAGCCCGCCGATGAGCTTGAATGGTGCCTGGGCAGCGCGGACCACCAGGTTGCGCAGGGTTTGCCAGACGATTGGCATCACGCTGAACTGCGGGTCGTTGAGGTTGCCGGAGACAGGCAGTTCAATGGAGATCCTGCCTTCGGAGTCCTTGAGCAGGGCGACGGCCAGCTTCAGCGGCAGGCTCACGGCGTCCGGGCTGTCGACCTTTTCGCCCAATTGCAATTGCTCGACCACGACTTTGTTGTCGGCCTGGAGCTGGCCCTTGGTGATCCGGTAATGCAGGTCGAGGTTGAGCCGGCCCTTGCGGATGCGATAGCCGGCGAACTTGCCGGAGTAGGGCGTCAGGGTCGTCAATTCGACCCGCTTGAAACTGGTGGCGATATCGAGACTGGCCATCGGGTCGAAGGGGTTGACCGCGCCCTTTATGGTCACCGGTGCGTAGCGGTCGACCTTGCCTTTTACGTCCACGGTGGCGGGCTTGGCCTGGCGGCTGTCGATGGTGCCGATCTCTCCGTTGAGCTGCTGGATGGCCGTGGCGAAGTTCGGCGTCAGGCTGAAGTCGGCAAAATTGGCCGAACCGTCATTGATCGCAATGGCTCCGACGTGAATGCCCAGCGGCTTTTCCTTCGATGCCGGTTTGGCCCCGCTGTCCTTGGCCGTGCCGTCGGCGGGTTGCGGGATCAACAGGTCGTCGACGTTGGTGGTGCGATCGTCATTGATCATGAACCGCGCGTAGGGTTGGAGCAGATTGACCTTGGCGATCGACAGGCTGTCGCCATGCTGGTAGTTGAGGCCCTGGAGTTCAAGGCGTTGCCATTTGAGGAAGTCGCGGGTCTTGAGCGTATCGAGAGTGTGCAACTGGTCGACCTGGGCGCGGCCGGTGACGGCCAATGCCAACGGCTCGGTGCTCTTGAGATCCACCACCAGGTCGCTGCCGAGCATCCCGGAGCGTAGCTCCAGGCGAATGAACGGGTTGATGTAGGCCTGGGCGACTCGCAGGTCGATGTCCTGGGTCTTGACGTTAAGCTTCGCGGTGACCGGGTTGAGGTTGACCACGCCGTCGGCGAGTACCTTGCCCTGCTTGCCCAGCCCGGTATCCAGCTTCAGGTTGAAGGGCGAGCCGTTGAGGGTGTCGTAGTTTTGCAGGTCAAGGTTCAGTGGGCCAACCTCCAAGGCTACGGGCGGCTGTGCCTGACGGTCGGCCAGGTGCACCTGGTAATCGCGCAACTGCACGTCTTTGAGCAGCACTTGCCACGGTTTGCTGGGTGCTGTCGGCTCAGGCTTGGGCGAGTCGGCGGCTGCCGGGGCCGAGGCGGGTTCGGCCTTGACCTGCGGTTTGGCTGGCTGGCTGGCGAATAGCTTCTGCCAGTCCAATTGTCCGTCCGCTTCCCGAGCGGCCCAGGTTTCCAGCTTTTGACTGCGGATCTTGCCGACGATGACCTGCTGCTTCGCCAGGTCCACGGAGGTTTCGCTTACGTCCAGGCGCTCCAGCCGTGCCAATGGACGGCCGTCAGGCGCCTTCATGGCGAACGGCGCGACGCTGACCGCTGCGTTGCTGAGCAGCAATTGCGTGCCCTGGGCGAGGTTGAGCTTGTAGTCGGTGCTGAGGTTCAGCACGCCGTTTTCCAACACCAGGGGCACCGCGTCACGCACGTAGGGCCACCAGGCTTTCATCTGTCCATCGGTAATTTTCAGTGTGCCCTCGGAGGCAATTGGCGCGAGGCTGAAATTGCCTGTCCAGTCGATCTGCCCACCCTCGGGGCCCGCGGCCATCAATGTCATGTCTGCACTGTCGTCGGGCAGGGTGCTGAGGTTTTTCAGCTCGAAATCGAGGGCGTCGTACAGGAACTCGATGGGCTCGCTGGGGCGCAAGTCCTGGAAATGCACGTAGCCGCCGGCAAGCCTGACCCGATCCACCCGCAGGGGAAACGGCTTGGCATCCGGATCGGCCGGGGTCGGCTCGCTGGGTGGCAGTTTGAACAGGCCCAGCAGGTTCAATTGGCCGTCCTTGGCGAACAACACTTCGGTCTTGGGCTTGTCCAGTTCGATGTCCGCCAGGTGCAGGGCGCCCGTCCACAGGCTGTCGACTTGCAGGTTGGCGTAGAGGCGTTCGAAGCCGACCTGCTCCTTGCCCGGCTCGCCGACGATCAGGCCCCACAAGGTCAATTCAAGGCTGAAGGGATTGAGTTCGATACGCTGGATCTGGGCCGGCACCGTGGCGTGGGCGGCCAGTTGCTGATTGACGATGCGCAGGGCGATGCCCGGCAAGATCAGGAAACCCATCAGGCTGTAGAGGGCCAGTGCGGTCAACAGGGCGCCGAAAGCGCGAATCAATCCTTTGGGCATGTGTGGCTTCGTCTGGTATGAATCGGAGTGCCTTGGAGTATGGCATGCGTTTACGGTTCCGAAGCCACTGTGTTTTATGAGATTTGTCCGTTTTTTTGGTGGGATCGCTGAGGCGTGCTCAGAATTGAAGAATCAGCGTTTTGAGCGGTGGCTGCTGGTCCCGCGACGGGAAATCGTCGCCGGGCGCCAGCACGCTCCACTCGCGGACCGGGCGACCAGCCTTTTGCGCACAACGCAGGACTTGTTCACGCCAGTCCTCCATGGGCACTTTCGCCAGGTTGTTGCAGCAGATCAGCACGCCATCGTCGGCGGTAGCGAGCAGCGCCGGCTTGAGCAGGCTCTGGTAGTCGCGCAATAAATCGACGGTGCCGAATGCGCTCTTGGCCCACGCGGGTGGGTCGAGGAGCACCAGATCGTACTGGCGCTGTTCCAGGCGCACGTAACTCGGAAGTTTCTGTCCGCGACGTTGGCTGACGGGCAGGCCGGCCAGTTGGCGGATCGCTGGAAAATAATCCGATTGCACGAATTCCATCGTCGGCAGCTCGGGATTGAGCAGGCCATTCTCGCGGCCCACCGCCAGATTGCCTTCGGCAAAATCCAGGTTGCAGACCTCCCGCGCCCCGCCAGCCGCCGCGCTAAGCCCTACGCCACAGGTGTAGGCAAACAGGTTCAGCACGCTTTTGTTCCGGCTGTGCGCCTTGACCCAGCCGCGCGCGTTGCGCAAGTCGAGAAACAACAACGGATCCTGCCCGGCATGGCGGCCGCGGACGCGGTAGTTCAAACCCCACTCATGCCCGACGAGGTCTTGCAGGGCGGCCTCATCGGCCTGGTAGACGCTGTCCTGACGGTCGATACGCGAATTGCCCCGGGAGCGGTCGTTATAGACCAGCAGGGTGTCGAGGTTCAGGTGTTCATTGACGATGCCGTGCAGCTGCAGCAAGGGTTCCAGTTCCAGCGACTGATGGAAACTCTGCACCAGCAGTTGCGGGCCATAGCGGTCGACGGTGAGGCCCGGCGCGCCTTCCTGGCTGCCGTGGAACAGGCGATAGCAATCGGTGCCTTGCTGGTGCAGTTGGTCGAGCAGGGCCTGGCGCTGGTCGAGGGCGGCGCGCAGCGCCAGATTCAAGGAAGACATGCCGGGCGCGCCTTAGAGAAATGAGGCGCGGGAGTTTAGCAGTTATGGATACTCGGGTATTGTCTGCAGATTTGCGTCAGGCAGCGCTTTTTGTGGCGAGGGAGCTTGCTCCCGCTGGGGTGCGAAGCGCCCCCTTTTTTCAAAGGGGCGATAGCGATTGCGTCTGCTGCGCAGCCGAGCGGGAGCAAGCTCCCTCGCCACGGGGTTTATGTTGTCTCAGCGGTTCAGGCGTTTGTCGATCAAACCCTCCACCACGCTCGGGTCGGCCAGGGTCGAGGTGTCACCCAGGCTGTCGAGCTCGTTGCAGGCGATCTTGCGCAGGATCCTGCGCATGATCTTGCCTGACCGGGTCTTCGGCAGCGCCGGCGCCCACTGGATCAGCTCCGGCTTGGCGAAACTGCCGATTTCCTTGCTGACATGGGCCAGCAGCTCTTGCTTCAACGCGTCGTTGGCCTCGACGCCGTCCATTGGCGTGACAAACGCATAGATGCCCTGGCCCTTGAGGTCGTGGGGATAACCAACGACGGCCGCCTCGGCGATGTTGTCGTGCAACACCAGCGCGCTTTCCACTTCGGCGGTGCCGATGCGGTGGCCCGAGACGTTGATGACGTCGTCGATACGTCCGGTGATCCAGTAGTCGCCGTCTTCGTCGCGGCGGGCGCCGTCGCCGGTGAAGTAATAGCCGGGGTAGGGTTTGAAGTACGTATCGACCATGCGTTGATGGTCACCGTAGACGCTACGAATCTGTGCCGGCCAGCTGGATTTGATCGCCAGCACGCCACTGCCCGGCCCGCTGATCTCCTTGCCGGTCTCATCCAGCAGCACCGGCTGCACGCCGAACATCGGTCGAGTGGCGCAGCCCGGCTTGAGCCTTGGCGCGCTCACCAAGGGGCTGAGCATGATGCCGCCGGTTTCGGTCTGCCACCAGGTATCGACAATCGGGCAGCGCTGCTCGCCGACGACGTTGAAGTACCATTCCCACGCCTCGGGGTTGATTGGCTCACCGACGCTGCCTAGCAAACGCAGGCTCTTGCGAGACGTGTCCTGCAAGGGGGCGGCGCCTTCGCGCATCAGCGCGCGCAGGGCGGTCGGCGCGGTGTAGAAGATATTGACCTGGTGTTTGTCGATTACCTGCCAGAACCGCGAACTGCTCGGGTAGCTCGGCACGCCTTCGAAGATCAGCGTGGTGGCGCCGTTGGCCAGCGGGCCGTAGACAATGTAACTGTGGCCGGTGACCCAGCCGACGTCGGCGGTGCACCAGAACACTTCGTTGTCGCGGTAGTCCAGCACGTACTTGAAAGTCATCGCGGCTTGCAGCAGATAGCCGCCGGTGGTGTGCAGCACCCCCTTGGGCTTGCCGGTGCTGCCGGACGTATAGAGGATGAACAGAGGGTCTTCAGCGTCCATCGGCTCGGGCGGGCAATCGTCGCTCACTTCATGAGTGGCCTGGTGATACCAGAGATCACGGCCTTCGACCCAATCCACCTCGCCCTGGGTGCGCTCGACCACCAGCACGGTGCTGACGTTCGGGCAGCTTTGCAGCGCCTTGTCGACATTACGCTTGAGGGGTATGAAGCGCCCACCGCGTACGCCTTCGTCGGCGGTGATGACGGTGCGGCAGTCGGCGTCGAGGATCCGGTCGCGCAGTGAATCCGGCGAGAATCCACCGAACACCACCGAATGCACCGCACCGATGCGGGTGCAGGCGAGCATGGCGTACGCCGCCTCCGGGATCATCGGCATGTAGATACATACCCGGTCGCCTTTCTTCACCCCACGGCTTTTCAACACATTGGCCAGTCGGCAAACGTGGTGATGAAGTTTGCTGTAGGTAATTTGTGCCGATTCGGCAGGGTTGTCGCCTTCCCAGATGATCGCTGTCTGATCGCCTCGGGCTTCCAGGTGACGGTCAATGCAGTTGGCGCTGACGTTCAGCTTGGCGCCGGTGAACCAACTGGCTTCGCCACTCCTGAGGTCGTAGCGCTGGACGGTCTGCCACGGCGTCATCCAGTCGAGAAAGCGCGTGGCCTGCTCGGCCCAGAAGGCGCTGGGGTGTTCGATGGATTCCTTGTAGAGCCGCTTGTACTCGTCTTGACTCAGTTGCGCAGCCCGGTGGACGGCATCGGCTTGGGGGTACTGGCTGATATCGAACATGACGGTTCCTTATTCTTGTTTTGCGACAAGATATAAAGATGCGCCCAGTGGCCGTAGGGTTCAAGTCACCCATAAGCAACTGTGGGAGCGAGCCTGCTCGCGAATGCGGTGTGTCAGTCAACTTAGGTGTTAACTGATCGACCGCTATCGCGAGCAGGCTCGCTCCCACAAAGGCAATGCAAAACCTGGGATCAGCCGCGATGACGCCCGCGGAAATAATTGATCAGGCCTTGGGTCGAGGCGTCTTCGGCCGCGCTTTCCTCGCTGCCCACCAGACGGTTGTAGACGCCTTTGCCCAGTTCCTTGCCCAACTCCACGCCCCACTGGTCGAAGGCGTTGATGCCCCAGACCACGCTTTGTACGAAGACCTTGTGTTCATACAGCGCGACCAGCGCACCGAGACGGCGCGGGCTGATGCGTTCCACCACCAGGGTGTTGCTCGGACGGTTGCCCGGGATCACCTTGTGGGCGGCCAGTTTCTGTACGTCTGCTTCGCTGACGCCTTTCTCACGTAGCTCGGCCTCGGCTTCGGCGCGGGTCTTGCCGAGCATCAGCGCCTGGCTCTGGGACAAGCAGTTGGCGTACAGCCACTGGTGATGGTCGGAAACCGGGTTGAAGCTGACGATCGGCACGATGAAGTCGGCCGGGATGAATTGGGTGCCCTGGTGCAGCAACTGATGGTAAGCGTGCTGGCCGTTGGCGCCGACGCCGCCCCAGATCACCGGGCCAGTGTCGGTGGACACCGGCGTGCCGTCCTGGCGGACGCTCTTGCCGTTGGACTCCATGTCCAGCTGTTGCAAATGCTTGGTGATGTTGCGCAGGTAGTGGTCGTACGGCAGGATCGCGTGGCTCTGCGCACCCCAGAAGTTGCCGTACCACACGCCCAGCAATGCCAACAGCACCGGCATGTTCTGTTCGAACGGCGCACTCTGGAAATGCTGGTCCATGGAATAGGCGCCGGACAGCAATTCCTTGAAGTTCGACATGCCGATGGCCAGGGCGATCGGCAGGCCGATGGCTGACCACAGCGAGTAACGCCCGCCGACCCAATCCCACATCGGAAAGATGTTTTCTTCGCGGATGCCGAAGGCCACGGCGGCGGCGTTGTTGCTCGACACCGCGATGAAGTGGCGATACAGCTCCGCTTCCGAACCGCCTTGGGCCAGGTACCAAGCACGTGCAGCTTGGGCGTTTTTCAGGGTTTCGAGGGTGTTGAAGGATTTCGACGAGACAATGAACAACGTGGTCTCGGCGCGCAGTTTCATCGTTAGCTCGTGGAACTCGCTGCCGTCGATGTTCGCCAGGTAATGGCAGCGAACGCCCTTATGCGTGTAGGACAACAACGCTTCGGATACCAGCTGCGGGCCGAGGAAGGAACCACCGATACCGATGTTCACCACGTCGGTGATCGGCTTCTCGGTGTAACCGCGCCACAGGCCGTCGTGAATGCGGCCCACCAGGTCGGTGATCTGGTTCAGCACTTTGTGCACGTCTGGCATCACGTTGACGCCATTGACCAGCAACTTGTCGCCGACCGGGCGACGCAAGGCGGTGTGCAGGGCGGGGCGGTTTTCCGAGGCGTTGACGATCTCTCCTTCGAACAGCGCCTTGATCGCGCCCTGGAGGTCGACTTCGTTCGCCAGGCCCACCAGCAGGTCGCGGGTCTGGGCGTTGATCAGGTTCTTCGAATAGTCGAGAAACAGGCCGCAGCTCGACAGGGTGAATTGGTTGAAACGCTGCGGATCGGCATTGAACGCTTCGCGCATGCTGAAATCCTGCATGGCTTTGCGGTGGTCATTCAGCGCTTGCCAGGCGGGCAGAGCGGTCACGTCTTGAGGAGTTAGGTAATACGCCATCGCTGCGGGTTTCCTTTTTACTTGAACGACCTTTTGTACACGAAAAATTCCGGCGCGGCTCGAAGCGGGCTTCCGGATAACTGCACCGACACGATCACCAGGCGCAGGGCGACTACAGTAAACCTCGCGTTGCGATCTGTCTTGACTTTGTCTGACAGTTTCCCGGTACTTTTTTATACAGCGGGGGATGGAAGGGGCCGACAGACGGAACGCGGTGGATCCTGATGAACCACTGTGGAAGCGAGCTCGCTCCCACACAAGTATGGTGATGCAAAGGGTTTCGGTCAGGCGACCTGAACCGGAATGGCGTTGCTGGTATGGCTCAGTTCGTTGCCCGGCGCCATGTAGAGCATGCGAGGCTTGAAGTTGAGCAGCTCGGCTTCGCTGTAGTGGGCGTAGGCGCAGATGATGACGCGATCGCCCACCTTGGCCTTGTGCGCGGCGGCGCCGTTGACTGAAATCATCCGCGAGCCTTCTTCGCCACGAATCGCGTAGGTGGTGAAGCGCTCGCCGTTATCGACGTTGTAGATCTGGATCTGTTCGTATTCACGGATGCCCGACAGGTCCAGCCATTCACCGTCAATGGCGCAGGAGCCTTCGTAATCAAGCACGGCGTGAGTGACTTCGGCGCGGTGCAACTTGGCCTTGAGCATGATGGCGTGCATGGGTGTTTCCTCTGGTCGGGTCCAAACGGCGGGCAGTTTGCCCGAAGGCTTTGGGAGCGGCAATACGGCTGGAATTTGCAAATGCAGTCTGTTGAATACCACATCCCCCCGTGGGAGCGAGCCTGCTCGAGATAGCGGTGTGCCAGTCAAAGTCGATATCAACTGATCTACCGTTATCGCGAGCAGGCTCGCTCCCACATTCGGACTGAGGTGTTCAGGCGGGCGCGTCGAGATCCAGGTGCAGGTTGTCGATCAACCGTGTGGTGCCCAGGAAAGCAGCGGCCAGGATCACCAGGTCGCGGTCCTCGCTCACGGCCGGACGCAAGGTCTTGGCGTGACGGATTTCCAGGTAGTCGGGGCGCAGGCCCGCGGCTTCGAGTTGCTTGAGCTGCTCATCGATCAACGCCGGATAATCCCGTTGCCCCTGCTGGATAGCTTGAGCGATCTGGCTCAGGACGCGATAGACCACGGGCGCGACGGCGCGCTGCTCGGGGCTGAGGAAGCCGTTGCGCGACGACAGCGCCAGGCCGTCCTCGGCGCGGACGGTTGGCTCACCGATAATCTGGATCGGCATGTTCAGGTCATGGACCAATGCGCGGATCACCGCCAATTGCTGGAAATCTTTCTGGCCGAACACTGCCAGGTCCGGCTGGACCATATTGAACAGTTTGCTCACCACGGTCGCCACACCCTCGAAATGCCCCGGACGGCTGGCTCCGCACAATCCTTCGGACAACTGCGGGACGCTGACCCGGGTCTGCCCGGCCATGCCATCGGGATACATTTCCTCGACACCGGGTGCGAACAGCAAATGACAACCGGCCTGAAGCAGTTTTTCCTGGTCAGCGGCGAGGGTGCGGGGATATTTGTCCAGATCCTCGCCAGCGCCAAATTGCAGCGGGTTGACGAAAATACTTGCCACGACGAAATCGGCTCGTTGCGAGGCTTTGGTCACCAGGGCCATGTGGCCGCTGTGCAGGTTGCCCATGGTCGGCACGAAAGCGATGCGCTTGCCCTCGCCGCGGGCGCGGGCCACTGCGGCGCGGAGTTCGCGTACGGTCTTGACGGTGTTCATGCGGAGAATCCGTGCTCAGCGCCGGGAAAGGACGCAGCCTTCACTTCAGCGACATAGGCCTGCAGGGCTGCCTGGATAGAGGGTTGCCCAGCCATGAAGTTTTTCACGAATTTCGGCACGCGACCGGTGATCGACAGCCCGAGCATGTCGTGGAGCACCAGCACCTGGCCGTCGGTGGCGTTGCCGGCGCCGATGCCGATCACCGGGATGCTCACTGCCTGGGTGATTTCCTGGGCCAGTTCGCTGGGCACGCATTCGAGCAACAGCATGGCGGCCCCGGCCTGTTCCAGCGCGATTGCATCGGCACGCATCTGCCGCGCCTGGTTTTCACTGCGACCCTGGACCTTGTAACCCCCCAGGATATTCACCGCCTGGGGGGTGAGGCCCAGGTGTGCGCATACCGGGACACCACGCTCGGCCAGCAAGCGGATCGAATCGGCCAGCCACAACGCGCCTTCGATCTTGACCATGTGCGCGCCGGCCTGCATCAGCAGGGCGCTGTTGGTCATGGTTTGTTCGAGGGTGGCATAGGCCATGAAGGGCAGGTCGGCGAGGATCAGCGCATCGGTGTTACCGCGTTTGACGGCGGCCACATGGTAGGCCATGTCGGCGGTTGTCACCGGCAAGGTGCTGTCATGACCTTGCAGCACCATGCCGAGGGAGTCGCCCACCAGCAACACTTCAACTCCGGCCTCGTTGCAGGCATTGGCGAAGGTGGCGTCATAGCAGGTCAGCATGGTGATCTTCTCACCTTTCTGCTTGAGACCTTGCAGCGTGGTCAGGGTAATAGCTGGCATGAAAAAGTCCTCATTAGGCGCTCCAATACAGGCGCACCTTCTATGCGCGGTGCTTGTAAGGCCTGGATTGCACCCATTAGCGCCGCGTTGGCGGCGACGGGACGCCTATAGTCGTGAGGAGTACCGGGGAAGTCAATTGGATGTGTTACCGCCGGGTGTTACCGGGGTTACTGATGCGTTTCAGCGCAGGAGCGTGTTTCGAATCTGACTGCCGGGTCCCGGATCCTGTGGGAGCGAGCTTGCTCGCGATAGCGCTGTGTCAGTTACAGGTGGGGCAACTGATCCACCGGCATCGCGAGCAAGCTCGCTCCCACAGGGGATGTCTTCGTCAGATAAGAGGCAAGCGTTCCAGGCCGACGAATGGGCACGCCGCAAGCAGGTCCTTGAGACGGCGTCCGTCAGCGAGGCGCAGGTCGGCGGGCGCCAACTCTGCCAAGGGATAGAGCACGAAGGCCCGGGCCTGCATATGGTAATGAGGAACCTTGAGACGGGGTTCGTCGATCAGGCGATCGCCGAACAGCAGGATATCCAGGTCCAGCGTCCGCGGGCCCCAGCGCTCCAGGCGTTCACGCCCTTGATCGGTTTCGATGGCTTGCAGCGCATCGAGCAGATCCAGCGGTGCGAGGCTGCTCTCCAGCGCCGCCACGGCGTTGGTATAGCGTGGCTGGCCAGGAAGCAGCGAGTCGCTTTGATAAAACGCCGAGACGCCTGCCAATCGGGTCTCGGGCAGTCGCGCCAGCGCTTCGACGGCGCTGCGCAGTTGTCCTGCGGGTTCGGCCAGGTTGCTGCCCATGCCGATGTAGATGCGTTCCATCGCTTACTCGCCCGAGGCGCTCGGTACACCCGCGCGCTTGCGCTTGGCACCGCTGCTGCGTCGGCGCTTGCGCGGGCCGCCGGTGCCGTCGTCCTTGCCGCTGAGGTCACGGATCATGTCGCGGCGTTCGCTGTCGTTGGCGTCCTGGTAATCGGTCCACCATTCGCCCAGGCCATCGGTCTGCTCGCCCGCGCTTTCGCGCAGTAGCAGGAAGTCGTAGCCGGCGCGGAAACGCGGGTTGTCCAGCAGCAGGTCGGCGCGTTTGCCGCTGCGGCGGGGGAGGCGTTCCTGCATGTCCCAGATTTCGCGAATCGGCATCGTAAAACGTTTTGGAATGGCGATGCGCTGGCACTGTTCGGCAATCAGCTCGTGGGCGGCTTCCTGCATCGCCGGGATCGGCGGCATGCCGCGCTCTTGCAAGCGCAAGACGCGGGCGGGGAGGGCCGGCCAGAGCAAAGCGGCGAACAGGAACGCCGGAGTTACCGGTTTGTTCTGCTTGATGCGCAGGTCGGTGTTGATCAGCGCTTCGCTGATCAGTGTGTGGGTGTAGGTCGGGTTGTATTCCAGCGCCTCGGCACTGGCTGGGAACAGCGGGTCGAACAATTGCAGGTCGACGAGCATCTCGAAGGTGTCTGCGGCGTTGCCTGAAAGGAACAGCTTGAGCACTTCTTCGAACAGGCGAGCCGAAGGAATTTCCCTGAGCATGGGGGCCAGGTCGCGGATAGGCGCGGCGCTGTGTTTCTCGATACCGAAATCCAGTTTGGCGGCGAAACGCACGGCCCGCAGCATTCGCACCGGGTCTTCCTGGTACCGCTGCCTGGGATCGCCGATCAGGCGGATGAGCCGATTGCGGATGTCGTGTACGCCGTTGGCGTAATCGAGGATGCGTTCGCTGACCGGATCGTAATACAAGGCGTTGATGGTGAAGTCGCGGCGTTGCGCGTCTTCTTCCAGCGTGCCGTAGACGTTATCGCGCAGGATGCGTCCGCTTTCGTTGCGAGAAGACTGGTTGCTGTCTTCGTCTTCGTCATTCTGCGGATGGTTGGCGCGAAAAGTCGCCACTTCAATGATTTCGCGGCCAAAGTGGATATGCACCAGCTTGAAGCGACGCCCGATGATCCGTGCGTTACGGAACTCGGCCCGTATCTGCTCTGGCGTGGCGCTGGTGGCGACGTCGAAATCCTTGGGGGTGATGTTCAACAGCATGTCACGCACGCACCCGCCGACCAGGTAGGCCTGGTAACCGGCGTTCTGCAGGCGTTCGACGATGTTCACCGCGTAACGGCTGAATTGGGCCTTTTGCAACGAATGCTGGCCGCTATTGAGCACTTCAGGCGTGCTGCGTATGTGTTGCGTACGACGCAAGGGAGAACGGAATGACTGGAACAGCTTCTTCAGCATGGGATGCACTGTTTGAAGGAATATTCGGCCAAAAACCAAGAATGACCGCATGATGGGCGGGGATTCTAGCATTTAGTCGAGGGATGGTGTAGGACGCAGGCGTTTTGTGTTGCAAGCGTTGAGCGACAGGCTTGTAGGATGCGGGAAGGCTGAACGACAGAAACCACAAGGGGAGCCGAAGCTCCCCCAGAATTAGTTGCGTGCTCTTTTTTTATTATTGGTTTTGGGCTTCTTGTTTTTGTTGAGCGCCCATATCACGAGGTCTTCCCTTCGTGACCCTCCCAATCGGGAGCCAAGAGCAAACGGATTGCTTTGGTCGCTGTGTTGCAGTGATCAATCGATCCAACCAGTTCAGGCACCTGTCTTGAGACAGTTTTTATTGTTCTCGGCCTGGTTGTGGGGCAAGCCCCAAATACAACGCCTCTCCAAAAGAATCAGTTAGCTGCGCCTCTCGCCGTCTTGTTTTTATTGTGCGTGAGTCGATTCGTCTTATTTTTATTGTCTTGTGCATTGCTTGTTGTTGTTCTTGTACCAAAGCTATAGCAGGGTGCGTGCCAACTTTTGCAAGGCCCAGGAAAGACGGGGGTTCTATGCTTATTCCGGTTTGCTCGGGGCAAAAAAAAGCCGGGATTTCGTTACCGTAAACCCCGGCTTTTGTTACGTGAAAAAGCTGAGGTAACAGTTTTTTCACATCCAGCGATGTTACCTGGGCACCTCAGCTTTCGCTGGTGGCCCCGGTCTTGCGCCGTGGAATACCCAGGCGCTGCCGGCGTTCCCACAGGCATTTGCGGCTCACGCCCAGCTTGCGTGCCAGCTCCGTCTCGGTCATGTGGTCCTGGTGCTCGAGGACGAAGTGCTGGAAGTAGTCTTCCAGCGACAGGTCCTCGGTGGGCTCGTGGCTGGTGTTGTTCGCGCCGTTTTGCTGCGGTGCGAGCCCGATGAACTCCTCATCGTCCAGGTCGCCCACCTCGATATCGATGCCCAGCAGGTCGGCGGAAATTTCCGGGCTCTCGCACAGGATCACCGCGCGCTCCACGGCATTCTCCAGTTCGCGTACGTTACCCGGCCAGGCGTAGTGACGAATGGCCTGCTCGGCGTCCGGGGCAAACTTGAGGTCGGTGCGGTTGACACGCGCACTCTGGCGGGCCAGGAAGGCATTGGCAATTTCATTGACGTCCGCGCCACGCTCGCGCAGCGGCGGCAGCTTGAGCGCGATCACGTGCAGGCGGTAATACAAGTCCTCACGGAACTGGCCGATCTTCGCCAGGCTCTTGAGGTCCCGGTGGGTCGCCGCGATCAGGCGCACATCGACTTTCTGCGATTGCACGGAGCCCACCCGGCGGATCTCGCCTTCCTGGAGCACGCGCAGCAACCGCGCCTGGGCTTCCAGAGGAAGTTCGCCAATTTCATCGAGAAACAACGTGCCGCCGTCCGCTGCTTCAACAAGGCCGGCGCGCCCGGCGCTGGCGCCCGTGAATGCGCCTTTTTCGTGGCCGAACAATTCGGACTCGATCAGGCTTTCCGGGATGGCTGCGCAGTTCACCGAGATCATCGGGGCCTTCGCCCGGCGGGACAGGTTGTGCAGCGCCCTGGCCACCAGTTCCTTGCCGGTGCCGGACTCGCCCTGGATCAGCACATTGGAGTCGGTCGGCGCCACTTTACGGATCTTGCCGTAGAGGTCCTGCATCGGAGGGCAAGAGCCGATGATGCCGATTTCGCCGTTGCTGTTGCTTGCGCCCACCTTACCGGACGCCGCGGCCTTACCGTTCGTCGCTTCCGCTGGCTGGCTGCTCGCCGTCTGTCGATCACGCAGGATCCGGGCCACGGCCTGGAGCATCTCGTCGTGGTCGAATGGCTTGGCGATGTAGTCGACCGCGCCCATTTTCATGGAATCGACCGCCGAGCGCAGGCTGGCGTAGCTGGTCATGATCAGTACGGGCGTGCCCTGGCCCAGCTTGATCAGCTCGGTGCCGGGGGCGCCGGGCAGGCGCAGGTCGCTGACGATCAGGTCAAAGGTTGGAATACTGAAGCGTTCTTGTGCTTCCTGCACGGAACCGGCTTCGCTGACCTGGTACTGGTTGCGTTCCAGCAGGCGGCGCAAGGCGGAGCGGATGATTGTTTCGTCTTCGACGATCAAAATGTGCGGCATTGATTCGATTCTCTCGACGGTCTCAGTTCACAGCGGACGTCGCTTCGACATGACGCGGCAAGGTCACCCGAATACGGGTGCCGCGTTGGCTCTGAACATCGGCCGGGCTGTCGATGGTGATTTGTCCATAATGCTCTTCAACGATGGAATAGACCAGTGCGAGGCCCAGACCGGTGCCTTCGCCAGGATCCTTGGTGGTGAAGAAGGGTTCGAACAATCGGTCCATGATGTTCTGTGGAATACCGCTGCCTTCGTCTTCGACGATCAGGTCGACGGTATGTTCGAAAGCTTCGCTCTTGACCCGTACCGCGCTGCCGGCCGGTGAGGCGTCGCGCGCATTGGAGAGCAGATTGATCAGCACTTGGGCGAGCCGTTGGGGGTCGCCGTCGACCCAGTGTTCGGGGTCGCACAGGTTGAAGAACTGGACTTCGAAGTTGCGCCGGTTGAGCGCCAGCAGGCCGATGGCGTCCTGGGCCACTTCGGCCAGGCACACCGGCTCGTCGTTGTGCTGATGACCGCCGGCGTGGGCGAAACTCATCAACGACTGGACGATGCGCGATACGCGCTTGGTCTGTTCGAGAATCTGGCCGCTGATTTCCGTCAGCTCGCCATCGTCCTCGCGCTCTTCGCGCAGGTTCTGCGCCAGGCAGGCGATGCCGGTGATCGGATTGCCGATTTCATGGGCCACCCCGGCGGCCAAGCGACCGATGCTGGCCAGGCGCTCGGAGTGGACCAGCTTGTCTTCGAGCATCTGCGTGTCGGTCAGGTCTTCCACCAGCAGCACTAGGCCGCTGTTGCCCGGCGCCAAAGGCTCGTCGATCGCTGCCTTGTGCAGGTTCAGCCAGCGGGTCTGTCCGTCCAGGGCCAGGTGTTGTTTGTGCAGATGCTCGTCCGGCAGGTCGATGAAGCCTTGCAGCAAGCCTTTCCACGGCTCGCCCAACGTGCTCAGGCGGGAACCGACCACCCGCTGCGCGGCAATCCCGGTCAGTTCTTCCATGGCCTTGTTCCACATGAGGATCTCCTGGTCCTTGGCCAGGGAGCACACGCCCATCGGCAGTTCCTGCAGGGTCTGGCGATGGTAACGGCGCAAGGCATCCAGCTCGGCGGCCAGGCCGGTGAGGCGCGAGTGGTAATCCTCCAGGCGGCTCTCGATGAAGTGGATGTCTTCGGTGACATAGTTCTCGCCGCCGGCCTTGTAGGGCAGGAACGTTTCGACCATGTCCTGGGCCACGCTGGGGCCCATCAGGCCGGACAGGTTGGCTTCGATCCGATCCCGCAACCGACGCAAGGCGTATGGACGGCGTTCGTCGAATGGCAGGTAAAGGTCGCGCAGGGCCTGTTCGACTTCCTTTTGCGCGGCCTTGGCGCCAAGAGGCTTGGCCAGTTGGGTGGCGAATTCCTGGGGCGAGGCAGCGTGCAGTTCACGGCGCTGGGGCCGGCGCACGTTATCCACAGCGCAGGCTTCGGCGGCACTGGCTTCTTCGCTGCTGGCATTGGTGAACAGCGAGATCAGGGTAAACATCAGCACGTTTGCCGCCAGCGAGGCGATGGCTGCCATGTGCCAGCTGGTGTCGTCGAGCACGTAGATCATGTTCAACAGCGGAATATAGAAACCCTGCAGGTTGCCCAGCAGCGGCAGCAGCATGGCGACCAGCCAGACCACGATCCCCGCCAGCAGGCCGGCGATAAAGCCGCGGCGGTTGGCGGTCGGCCAATACAACACTGACAGGACGCCGGGCAGGAATTGCAGGGTTGCAACGAACGCGACGATGCCCAGGTTGGCCAGGTCCTGTCCGTCGCCCAGCATCAGATAGAAACCGTAGCCGGCCATGATGATCGCGACGATCAATGCGCGACGGGTCCATTTCAGCCAACGATAGATGTTTCCCTCGGCTGGAGGCTGGTAGAGCGGCAGTACCAAGTGGTTGAGAGCCATGCCCGACAGTGCCAGGGTGGTCACGATGATCAGACCACTGGCCGCTGACAGGCCGCCGACATACGCCAGCAGCGCCAAGGCTTCGTTGTTGGCGGCGATGCCGATGCCGAGGGTGAAATACTCCGGGTTGGTGCTGGCGCCCAGTTTCAAGCCGGCCCACAGGATCAGCGGCACGGCCAGACTCATCAACAGCAGGAACAGCGGCAAGCCCCAGCTCGCGCTGACCAATGAGCGCGGATTGAGGTTCTCGGTGAAGGTCATGTGGTACATGTGCGGCATGACGATCGCCGAGGCGAAGAACACCAGCAGCAGCGTGCGCCACGGGCCTTCCTGGAGCGGCGTATGCAGCGCGGCGAGGGCGGTCTGGTTCTGCAACAGCCAGATCTCGAGCTGCTGCGGGCCATCGAATACGCCATACAAGGCATAGAGGCCGACGCCGCCGATGGCGACCAGCTTGATCACCGATTCGAAGGCGATCGCGAACACCAGGCCTTCATGTTTTTCCCGCGTGGCGATGTGCCGCGAGCCAAAGAAAATCGTGAACAGGATAATCAGGACGCAGAAGCTCAGCGCCACCCGGTGCTGCACCGGTTCGTGGGTCAGAATGCTGATGGAGTCGGCGACCGCCTGCATTTGAAGCGCCAGCAATGGCAGCACGCCGACCAGCATGAAGATGGTGGTCAGCGCACCGGCCCAGGTGCTGCGGAATCGAAAGGCGAACAGGTCGGCCAACGAAGACAATTGATAGGTGCGGGTGATTTTCAGGATCGGATAAAGCAGCACCGGCGCCAGCAGAAAGGCGCCGGACACCCCGAGGTAACTGGACAGGAAGCCATAGCCGTATTGGTACGCAAGACCGACCGTGCCATAAAACGCCCACGCACTGGCGTAGACGCCCAACGAGAGGGTGTAGGTCAGCGGGTGGCGAATGATTGCCCGGGGGATCATGCCTCGTTCACTGATCCAAGCCACGCCGAACAGCACCGCCAGATAGGCGGCGCTGATCAGGATCATCTGGGTCAGGCTAAAGCTCATCGGCATCTTTTTGGCTCTGCAGGATGAAGGTCACGACGATCAGGATCAGCCAGAGCAGATAGGGCCGATACCAGGCACCCGTGGCATCGATCCACCAATCCATGATGGCTGGGGAGAACAGGTAAATCCCCACTACCAGGAGCAGGACCAAGCGATAGATGTACATCCCGGCCTCTCTTTTTTATGCACGTGCCCGAAAACGTGCGGCGATGGTAACGGATAGGCGGCAGGCTGCAAGGGCCGTCACTGTATTTGCGCTTCGGGCAGGGACAGTGTGCGTGGGATCTTTCCCGCATCCCAGTGGCAAATGCCCCAGGCCAGCAACTCCCGTGGGCTGGCATCGACCAATTCCGATGCCGGTTGCTGGCCCAGTGCGCGCAGCGCTCTCAACAGCAGAGGCGTTGCCTGATCGGCCGTCAAGGGTGGTGAACGATAGGATTTGCCGAGTTTGTGCCCGTCCGGCTGGGTAATCAGTGGCACGTGCAGATAGCGCGGTTGTGGCAACCCAAGCAGTTCTTGCAGGTATAGCTGGCGCGGCGTGGAATCCAGCAGGTCGGCGCCTCGGACTATATCGGTGACACCCTGCCAGGCGTCGTCCAGGACCACTGCCAATTGGTAGGCATACAGCCCGTCGCGGCGACGAATCACAAAGTCGCCGGCCTCGCGGCCCAGGTGCTGGCGGAATTCGCCTTGGACCCGATCGACGAAATGGTATTCAAGTTCGGGGACGCGCAGGCGGATGGCGGCGTCTTCGATGTTGTGACCTGCGTTGCGGCACAGTCCCGGATAAATGCCCTGATAGGGTTCCAGTTGCTTGCGCGAACAGGTGCAGGCGTAGGCGAGGCCTTGGTTGAACAAGCGATCGATGACCTGCTGGTAGGCGGCGTGGCGGTCGCTCTGGCGCACCATTTCACCATCCCATTCAAAGCCGTAGCTTTCCAGCGCCTTGAGAATTGCCGCCTGCGCGCCGGGCACTTCCCGGGGTGGGTCGAGGTCTTCCATGCGCAACAACCAGCGTCCGCCCACGGACCGGGCATCGAGGTACGACGCCAGGGCGGCGACCAGCGAGCCGAAATGCAAGTGGCCGCTGGGGGTGGGGGCGAAGCGTCCGGTGTAGTCAGTCATAGAGCGAATTTTACGGAGTCCGGGCGAAAGGAGTGCAAATCTTGATGACGGAGCATAATTCCCTGTGGGAGCGAGCCTGCTCGCGAAAGCGGTGTGGCTGTCACATCAATGTAGGCTGGACGAACGCATTCGCGAGCAGGCTCGCTCCCACAAGAACTGAGGGCATGGGAGCCTCGCAAACAAAAAACGGAGCGTATGAACGCTCCGTTTCGATGACAGCCCCGGCGATTACTTGCCGACCTGTTTTTCCTTGATTTCCGCGAGGGTCTTGCAGTCGACGCACATGTCGGCGGTCGGACGTGCCTCCAGTCGCTTGACGCCAATCTCGACGCCGCAGGACTCGCACCAGCCGTATTCTTCGTCTTCGATCAGTTGCAGCGTCTTATCGATTTTCTTGATCAGCTTGCGTTCACGGTCGCGAGCGCGCAGTTCAAGGCTGAATTCTTCTTCCTGGCTGGCACGGTCGGCCGGGTCGGGGAAGTTAGCAGCGTCGTCCTTCATATGGTCAACCGTGCGGTCGACTTCCTGCATCAAGTCCTGTTTCCACTTGTTCAGGATCTTGGTGAAGTGCGCGCGCATGGGGGCGCCCATGTACTCTTCGCCCTCTTTCGCGACATACGGCTCAAACCCGCTGAGCGACTGATTTTGATTCTGCTTTGCTTGGGTGGGCATGAATGGACCGCCTCTACTCTTGTAATCCACTACGCAGGATTGCTCCATCACCGACACCTGCCGGCCCTGCGGCTGCAAGCGGGCGAACTTACCAGATCAAATCAGCCTGCGCTACTCCCGGTTGTCGAGCCTGGCGCGGCTGGGGCCCGTAAAACATGATCGGGTCCGGTTCGGTGGTGTTGCAAACCTGCTCAATGCTTGATTTTAGTCAAGTCTGGGTTTAACGCTGGAGTCATTTCCAGCTAGCGCTAGGACCGTTTTAGATTTGCGCTCGTTCCCGCACCCGTTCCCGAGTTGGGTAGAATCGGTTCTTTTTTCGTGAAGGACGGCCCAATGGCCCAGCCCTACAGCGCACGCAGCCGTGCCATCGAACCATTCCATGTCATGGCGCTGCTGGCGCGCGCCAACGAACTGCAGGCCGCCGGGAACGATGTCATTCACCTGGAAATCGGCGAGCCGGACTTCACCACCGCCGAGCCGATCATCCAGGCCGGCCAGGCTGCCCTGGCCGCCGGCAAGACCCGCTACACCGCGGCCCGGGGCATTCCCGAGCTGCGCGAAGCCATCGCCGGTTTCTACGCGCAGCGCTACGGCGTGGAGATCGATCCCCGGCGCGTCCTGGTTACTCCGGGTGGATCCGGCGCGTTGTTGCTGGCCAGTGCTCTGCTGGTGGACCCTGGTAAACATTGGCTATTGGCCGACCCAGGCTACCCCTGCAACCGTCATTTCCTGCGGCTGATCGAAGGCGCGGCACAATTGGTGCCCGTGGGGCCGGACGTGCGTTATCAGTTGACGCCGGACCTGGTGGATCGCCATTGGGACCAGGACAGCGTCGGTGCCCTGGTGGCTTCCCCGGCCAACCCGACCGGGACGATTCTCAGCCGGGATGAATTGGCGGGATTGTCCAAGGCGATCAAGGCCCACAACGGGCACCTGGTCGTCGACGAGATCTATCACGGCCTGACCTACGGCACCGACGCCGCCAGCGTGCTGGAGGTCGATGACGATGCGTTCGTCCTTAATAGCTTTTCCAAATATTTCGGCATGACCGGCTGGCGGCTGGGCTGGCTGGTGGCGCCTTCGGCGGCCGTCGCTGAGTTGGAAAAGCTCGCGCAAAACCTCTACATCAGTGCGCCAAGCATGGCCCAGTACGCGGCCTTGGCCTGTTTCGAGCCGGCGACCATTGCGATTTTCGAACAACGGCGCGCCGAGTTCGCGCTGCGTCGTGACTTTCTCCTGCCAGCGTTGCGTGAGCTGGGGTTCGGCATCGCAGTGGAGCCCCAAGGGGCGTTCTACCTTTATGCCGATATCAGCGCTTTCGGCGCAGATGCCTTCGCGTTCTGCCAGCACTTCCTGGAAACCGAACACGTGGCGTTCACGCCGGGGCTCGATTTCGGTCGTCATCAGGCCGGTCATCACGTGCGTTTCGCCTATACCCAAAGCCTGCCGCGGCTGCAAGAAGCGGTGGAGCGAATTGAACGCGGACTGCGGAGCTGGCAAGGCTGATGCTCTTTTCCCCTGCCTTGGAAGAAGGACGGTTGATTCGACGTTACAAACGTTTTCTCGCCGATATCGAGACCGTTCATGGCGAACTGTTGACAATTCATTGCCCCAACACCGGCTCGATGCTCAATTGCATGGCCGAGGGCGCGCGCGTCTGGTTCAGTCGCTCCAACGACCCCAAACGCAAGTTGCCGGGCACTTGGGAAATAGGCGAAACCCCTCAGGGGCGCTTGGCCTGTATCAACACCGCGCGGGCCAATGGGTTGATCGAGGAAGCGCTGCGCGCCGGTGTCATCAGTGAGCTGATCGGGTTCATAGGGCTCAAGCGGGAAGTGGCCTATGGCGTCGAGAACAGCCGCATCGATTTTCGGCTCGACTACGCGGATCGCAGCTCGGCCTGGGTCGAGGTGAAAAGCGTCACGCTGGGTTTCGACGGGACGAATGTCGCGGCGTTTCCCGATGCGGTAACCCTGCGTGGCGCCAAGCACCTGCGAGAGCTGGCTTGCCTGGCGCGGGAGGGCGTGCGCGCGGTGCAGTTGTATTGCGTGAATCTGAGCGGCATCGATGCGGTGCGGCCGGCGCACGAAATCGACCCGGTGTACGCCGCGGCGTTGCGCGAGGCCGTGGCCGCCGGGGTGGAAGTGTTGGCATATGGCGCCACGCTGACGCCGGAGCAGATGTGGGTCGATCGTCCGCTGCCGGTGTTGCTTGAGCCACTACAGCTCGACCCAAATGCCTTGATCGTCCTCCCGGCAATCTAGCGCCGCCAGGAATTGCCCCGCGCAAGGGCCGGCGACGCACTCACCGCTTTCGATCAGGAACAGCGCGCCGTGGGTCGCGCACTGGATGAGGCTGGCGCTGGTATCGAGAAACTGGTCGGGTTGCCATTCCAGCGGCACGCCGCGGTGCGGGCAGCGGTTGAGATAGACATACGCCTGGCCTGCGCGCCGCACGGCCAGGACCTTGCGCCCATCCATGTCGAAACCGCGACTGCCGCTTTCAGCCAGCTCGGCGGTGCTACAAAGAAATTTCATGTGAGTCTCTAGGTGTCATAAGGACGGGCTCGTTGAAGGCTATGTTGTCGAGTGCCATGCTTGACGGTCAAATGAAAACAATTATCAAATGGCGCCTCCTTCGCAGGTGGTGTCGAGGATACTTGTCCAAGCCCGACCCTGTGGAAAACTTCTTCGAGGAAGCTGCCCGATGCGCCTGAATGTCCGCGTTGCTGCGCTCTGTATCGTCTTGCTGGCCTGCCAGGGAGCGTTGGCGGCCAATCTTGCGCAGCGCTGGGTGAGCGCCGGCGGCGCGTTGTCCGAGTGGGTCGGCGCGCTGGGTGGTGAATCGAAACTGGTGGGCGTGGACACGACCAGCCAGCATCCCGAATCGCTGCGAGCGTTGCCCAGTATCGGTTATCAGCGGCAGCTATCGGCGGAGGGCGTGCTGAGCTTGCGTCCGCAAATCCTGGTGGGTACCGAAGAAATGGGGCCGCCTCCGGTTTTGGCGCAGATTTGCAACGCCGGGGTGCAGGTCGAACTGTTCTCTGCGGCGCCAAGCCTGGCGGCGCTCCAGGACAATCTGCGTCACCTGGGTCAGTTGTTGGGAGCCGAGTCCAGGGCTAGAGAATTGTTCGAGGATTATCAACAGAGTCTTTCCCGGCATAGCGTTAGGGTGGATGAAGCCCGGCTCAAGCAAAAGGCGCCTGGTGTATTGCTGTTGGTGGGCAGCGCCGGCGGCAAGCCGCTGGTCGCGGGCAAGGACACCGCCGCTGATTGGCTACTGCAACAGGCCGGCGGCCACAACCTGGCGACCCACAGCGGTTACAAACCGTTCTCCGTTGAAACCCTGGCCAGCCTGAACCCTGAAGTGCTGGTCTTCGCCGATCGTGCCTTGCGCGGTGAAGAGGCGCGCGCGGCGTTGTTCAAGGAAAATCCGATCCTGTCCTCGACGCGCGCCGCCAGAGACGGGCGCGTCATGGAGCTGGACCCAACGTTGCTGGTGGGCGGACTAAGCCCACGTTTGCCGCAAAGCCTGGTGAAGCTGACCAATGCGTTCTATCCGGCCCAGGTGCCATGACGGCGCTGGTCAAGCCGCGCACGTTGTTTATTGGGCTGGGCCTGCTGTGTCTGCTGGCGACCTGGCTGTCCCTGGCGTTGGGGCCGGTGAGCTTGCCCTTATTCGATACCTTGCGGGCCGCCCTGCGCCTGTTGGGTCTGCCGGTGGCCGCCGACGGCCTGGAGCAGGCCGAGCTGATCCTTGGCCAGATTCGTCTGCCGCGCACGTTGCTGGGACTGATGGTGGGGGGAGTGTTGGCGCTGTCTGGCGTGGCGATGCAAGGATTGTTTCGTAACCCGCTGGCCGACCCGGGGTTGGTGGGCGTGTCCAGTGGCGCGGCGTTGGGTGCCGCGTTTGCCATCGTCGCCGGCTCGGCGCTGGGCGGGGTGCCCGAAGCGTTGGGGCCTTACGTGTTGTCGTTGTGTGCGTTTCTCGGCGGGCTTGGAGTCACGGCGCTGGTCTATCGCCTCGGCCGGCGCAACGGCCAGACGCATGTCGCCACCATGCTCTTGGCTGGCATTGCCTTGACCGCGCTCTCCGGCTCCGCGGTCGGCTTGTTCACTTACCTGGCGGACGATGCGACCTTGCGCACCCTGACGTTCTGGAACCTGGGGAGCCTAAACGGTGCCAGCTACGGGCGGTTGTGGCCGTTGTTGCTGGTCAGCGTCGGCGTCGCGATCTGGCTGCCGCGTCGCGCCCGGGCGCTTAACGCCTTGCTGCTCGGCGAATCGGAAGCCGCCCATCTGGGCATCGACGTCGAACGGCTCAAGCGAGAGTTGGTGTTCTGCACCGCCTTGGGCGTCGGGGCTGCCGTCGCGGCGGCGGGCATGATCGGCTTTGTCGGGCTGGTGGTGCCGCACCTGGTACGGTTGATGGCGGGGCCGGACCACCGCGTTCTGTTGCCGGCATCGGTGCTGGCGGGGGCGAGCCTGTTGCTGCTCGCCGATTTGGTCGCGCGTCTGGCGCTGGCCCCGGCTGAGCTGCCGATCGGCATCGTCACGGCCTTCATCGGCGCGCCGTTTTTCCTTTATCTTTTGTTGCGGGGGCGCGCCTGATGTTGCGAGCGCAGAACCTGTACATTCGCAGGGGCCACAAAACCGTATTGGCGGATATTGATCTGCAGCTCACTCCGGGCGAAGTGCTGGGTGTGCTGGGTCCCAATGGGGCGGGCAAAAGTACGCTGCTCGCCGGTTTGTGTGGAGAAATGCGTCCGGCACAGGGAGAGGTCTGGCTCGATGATCGGCCATTGGCCCAGTGGGAAGGCAGCGAGCGCGCCCGTCGCCTGGCGGTATTGCCGCAGACCTCGACCCTGGATTTCGCATTCCGTGTTGAAGAAGTCGTCGGCCTCGGGCGGCTGCCCCACCAGAGCGGCCGGATACGTGACGGGCAAATTGTCGAATTGGCGCTGCGGGCTGCGGACGCCGCACATTTGCAAGGTCGCAATTACCTGAGCTTGTCCGGCGGTGAGCGACAGCGGGTCCATCTGGCCCGGGTACTGGCGCAATTGTGGCCGGGCGAGGCGGGACAGATCCTGCTGCTGGACGAACCCACTTCCATGCTCGATCCGCTGCATCAGCACACCATTCTGCAAGCGGTGCGTGAATTTTCCGGTCGTGGCGCGGCGGTGCTGGTGATCCTGCATGACCTGAACCTGGCGGCGCGTTACTGTGATCGCCTGTTGCTGCTGGCGTCCGGCAGGCCGGTGGCCCTGGATTCGCCCCAGCAAGTGCTGCGCCCGGAGCCCCTCAAGGCGGTGTTTGGCCTGGACGTGCTGGTGCAGTCCCATCCGGAGCGCGGCCATCCGTTGATCATTGCCCGCTGAGTCTGGCTGGAGAATACCGATATGCGCTTGATCCTGATGCTGGCATTGGCTGTGTTGACGGCCTGTCAAACTGTCGAGCCCCCTCCGCTTGGTGGACGGATTCGTGATTTGCACACCGGCCAATCGATCACGCCCCAGGTATTGGTCAAGCGTTTGGCGGGTGCCCAGCGAGTCGTGGTTGGAGAGCAACATGACAATCGCGATCACCATGAATTGCAGCGTTGGCTGCTCCAGGCCTTGGCCGAGCGACGGGCCCAAGGCAGCCTGTTACTGGAGATGTTGACGCCCCAGCAACAACCACGGGTCGACGCGGTTCGCCAGTTGTCTGCCTTGCCAAGGGATCTGCCCGGCGCGTTGGACTGGTCGCCAGGTTGGGACTGGAGCCTCTACGGGCCCATGGTCGAGTTCGCCCTGATGCAATCCTATCCCGTGCTGGCGGCCAATCTGGACAGCGCGCAGATCCAACGGATTTATCGTCAAGCGCCTGTGATGCAGGGAGTTCTTTCCAATTCGGATGCTGTGAAGGGCGTGCTGCTGGAGCAGATCCGTGAGTCCCACTGCGGACTCCTGCCAGAGTCGCAAATGCCTGCGATGCTGGCTGTGCAGCAGCAGCGTGACCGGCGCATGGCCGAACGATTGCTTGAGGCTCCCGCGCCGGCGTTGTTGTTCGCGGGCGCCTGGCATGGCCGCAAGGACGTTGGCGTGCCGCTGCATGCGCTGGATCTGGGGGCCCACGATGCGCCGTCGGTGCTGATGTTGGCTGAAGAGGGCAGCAATGTGACACCGGCCATGGCGGATTACGTGTGGTACACCCCGGCAATGCCGCCGCAGGATTACTGCGCGCAAATGCGTTCAGGCGACGCGAAGTGATTCTCCAGGCAAAAAAAGACCCGGCAAAAGCCGGGTCAAATAACCGTGATTAGCCTGATGAGGAGATATCTGAGAGTCCGAACCAAGGGCTTTTCAAATATCGACCAGTCTCGCGACCGGATGTGGTAATCATAGCGATTCTCATTACCAAGTCAAACATTCTTTCCCGATTGCCCGAAGTTTCTTGCGTGAGCGGGTCGGACGCGAGAAAAATGGTTTCAGGCTTTGTGCCGCGCCGAAATGGCATCCAACTGTTTGTTGAGGGCTTCCTTGCGTTCCGGGGGGATATCGTTCCAATGCATGTCCATCAGCGCGCCTTCGATGGCATACAGCAGCACTTTGGAAGCGCGAAACCCGCGAGTGCGTACGGCGCGATAGGCGTCTACCGCGCCGAGCCGGCGCAGATCCGAGGCGCTGTGGATGCCCACGGCGTGCAGCCACTGGGCTGATGTCTTGCCCAGATTCTTCAGGTGTTGCAGTTCATCATTCATCGAGCCTCCTTGCGACGGCCGACTGGTGCAGTGGGCAAGCTTTTCAGGAGTGTAGCGTTCAGCAGGAAAAGCGTGATTCTTTGATCGGAATCGACGCAAAAGCTTCTAATGCATTACGCACGATGGTTGAGGGAAGAAGGAAAAGCGCATCGTCCAGCGCAGGCAGGGGCGCTGGAGAGTGATGGTGCCGCAACCACGGGTGCCGTCGTTTCAGCGGGTGCGATAGCGCAGGCGAGTGCCGAAATTCATCGACATCAGGATCTCGTCGGCAGATAGCTCGGGTGGAAAGTAGGTGCCGGAGATCTGCGCATGAGCCAGGCTCGCGCCTTCCAGTGACGACTTGCGAAAATCGATGCCGCGCAAATCGGTGGAACGGAAGTAGGCATCCGTGAAATCCACGTCGTCGGCGTTCAGTTCCCGCAGGTCGAGGCCACGAAAATCGCCGCCGCGCATGTCGATAGGACCTTGAGGTCGTTCGGCGTTAAACCCGGCGACGTCATCTTTGCGCAACAAGGCATAAAGCGGGGTATCGAGAAGCTTTGGGTGGCTCATGGCATATCACCTGATGGTTTTATGGCGCCAGTATAGTGCCACTATTTGGCGGCCGTGAAGCCGGGCGTCGCTTCACGGCCGAAATAGTTTCTACAGGCCCGGCAAGCGTTGGCGGATCTGCGCCACCACGACATCCAGCGTGCCGCTTTCGTTGGTTTGAACCCGTTTGCTGCAAAGGATTTCTGCCGGCGTCAGTGCTTCCCGGCTCGCCTGCTGGGCGGCGATGACGGTCAGGTTGGCATCGGAAGGATCCTTCTGGTCGGCTTGGCGCTGGGCGAGCCGGCTCTCGATCACTGCTTGCGGCGCCTCGCAATCCAGAATCAGGAACGGCGCGCCCGTGCCTTCGGCAACCTTGGCCGCGGCGTCGCGCTGGTCATGCTTGAGGTAGGTGGCATCGATCACCACGGGGAACCCGGCGTGGAGGATCGCATCGGCGATCTCATGCAGCCGGGCGTAGGTGGCGCTGCTGGCATCGCTGCTATAGATGCCGGCCTGTGGATCGTTCGGCACTTGCTGTTCACCGAACAGGCGCTTGCGTTCCACGTCCGAGCGCAGGCGAATCGCGCCAAGCGCTTCCACCAGGCGCATCGCTACGTGGCTTTTGCCAACGGCGGACACGCCGTGGGTGATGGCCAGGAAGCGCGAAGGAATCGTGCTGTAGCTTTCCGCCAGGTTGGCGTAGTTGCGGTATTGACGCAGGGTCGTGGCGCGCTGCACCGGATCGGCTTCGGCGGGCATGCTGAACAGCGCGACCTTGGCGCGGACCAGGGCACGATAGGCCTTGTAGAAGTTCAGCAATTCCAGGCCATCGTAATCGCCGGTCAGCTCCAGATATTGGCTGACGAAGCGTCGCGCCAGGGACTTGAGGCCGCGGTCTTCAAGGTCCATCGCCAAGAACCCGGTGTCGGCGTAGACATCGGTGAAACGGAATGGCTCGTTGAATTCGATGCAGTCGAAGATCACCACTTTGCCGTCGATCACCGTGGCGTTGCCCAGATGGATGTCGCCGTGGCATTCGCGAATGAAACCGTCGGCCTTGCGTTGGGTAAACAACGGCTTGAGCCGCTCGAAGCTGGTTTCCGCCCAGGCCTGGAGAGCCTCGAGTTGCAGCAGGTCAGCCTTGTCGTTGAGGAATGGACGGATCTGTTCGAAATTCTGCCGCACCGGCGCCATGACGCTGTCTGGTGTGCCCGCCGCATTGTCGGCAGGCACTTTTGGCGTGGTGAGGTGGAACTGGGCGATCTGCGCGGCCATTTCATCGATGTGCGCGGTGGTCAGTTCGCCATTGGCCTGCAGCGTGCTGAGCAGTTCACTTTGGGGGAACTGGCGCATTTTCAAGGCGTATTCGATAGCCGGGCCATCGCCGCCCAGTTGTGGCGCTTGGGCACTGCCAGTGATCGGCAAGACTTCCAGGTAAAGGTCCTGGGTCAGGCGTTGGTTCAGGCGCAGTTCTTCGCCGCAGAAATGCTTGCGTGCGTCGAGGCTGGTGAAGTCGAGGAAGCCGAAATTGACCGGTTTCTTGAATTTGTAAGCGTAGGGGCCGGTGAGCAACACCCAGGAGATGTGGGTTTCGATGACCTGGAACCCTTCGATGGGATGCGGGTAGAGGGCTGGGTTTTGCAGGGCAGCGATCAGTGATTGGCTCACGGGCGATCCTTCAGAGACTGGAAAATTCAAGGCGGTCATTATGGCCGCAAGCGGCGCTAACGCAAACCTTGGCGGACTCATGTTGAACCTCGACAAAGTGCGTATAATCCGCCGCCATGACTCGTACCCGATCCCCCCGCACCCCCAAGAAACCACCCGCCAGCCGCCTGCGGCCCTGGTTGGGCTGGGCCCTTAAACTGAGCCTGGTAGGCCTTGTCGTGCTTGCCGGTTTTGCCGTCTACCTCGATGCCATCGTCCAGGAGAAGTTCTCCGGCAAGCGCTGGACCATCCCGGCCAAGGTCTACGCACGGCCGTTGGAGCTGTTCGTCGGACAAAAGCTGAGCAAGGATGATTTCCTGACTGAGCTCGATGCCTTGGGTTATCGCCGCGAAAGCGTCGCCAATGGTCCCGGGGCGGCGTCGGTGAACGGCAATACCATCGACCTCAACACCCGCGGTTTCCAGTTCTATGAAGGCATGGAGCAGGCGCAACCGGTGCGGGTGCGGTTTTCCGGCGACTATGTAGCCGCGCTGACCGGTGCCAACAATGCCAAGCTGTCCGTGGTGCGTCTTGAGCCGCTGTTGATTGGCGGCCTATACCCCAAGAACCTCGAAGACCGGATCCTGATCAAGATCGACCAGGTGCCACCGTTCCTGCTCGATACGCTGATTGCCGTCGAGGACCGTGATTTCTACCATCACTTCGGCGTCTCGCCCAAGTCGATCGCCCGTGCCGTCTGGGTCAATACTTCTTCGGGGCACATGCGCCAGGGCGGCAGTACCTTGACCCAGCAGTTGGTCAAGAACTTCTACCTGACCAACGAGCGCAGCCTGACCCGCAAGTTGACCGAAGCCATGATGGCGTTGCTGCTGGAGCTGCACTACGACAAGCAGGAGATCCTGGAGGCGTACCTCAACGAGGTCTTCGTCGGGCAAGACGGCCAGCGCGCGGTGCACGGTTTCGGCCTGGCCAGCCAGTTCTTCTTCAGCCAGCCACTGTCCGAACTCAAGCTGCACCAGGTGGCGTTGTTGGTGGGCATGGTCAAGGGGCCGTCTTCCTACAACCCGCGTCGTAATCCGGAGCGTGCGCTTGAGCGGCGCAACCTGGTGCTCGATCTGTTGCAGCAGCAGGGCGTGGCAACGGCAGAACAAGTCGAGGCGGCGAAAAAGATGCCGCTGGGCGTGACCAAGCGTGGCAGCTTGGCGGACAGTTCTTTCCCAGGCTTCATGGACCTGGTCAAGCGTCAACTGCGAGAAGACTACCGCGACGAAGACTTGACCGAAGAAGGCCTGCGGATCTTCACCAGTTTCGACCCGATCCTGCAGATGAAGGCCGAGGCCTCGGTCAATGACACTTTCAAGCGACTGGCGGGGCGCAAGGGTTCCGACGAAGTCGAAGCGGCAATGGTTGTGACCAATCCGGAAACCGGGGAAGTCCAGGCGATGATCGGCAGCCGCCAGGCCAGTTTCGCAGGATTCAACCGGGCGTTGGACGCGGTGCGACCGATCGGCTCGCTGATCAAACCGGCGGTTTATCTCACTGCGTTGGAAAAGCCAAGCCAGTACACGCTCACCAGTTGGCTGTCCGATGAGTCGTTCTCGGTCAAGGGCGCGGACGGGCAGGTCTGGACGCCGCAGAACTATGATCGTCGTCCCCACGGCACGGTGTTCCTGTACCAAGGCCTGGCGCATTCCTACAACCTATCGACGGCCCGCCTCGGGCTGGAAGTCGGCGTGCCGAATGTGCTCAAGACCTTGGCGCGCCTGGGAGTGAACCGCGAATTCCCGGCCTTCCCATCGATGCTGTTGGGCGCCGGTGGCCTGGCTCCGATCGAAGTGGCGGCCATGTACCAGACCCTTGCCAATGGTGGCTTCAACACACCGATGCGCGGGATCCGCAGCGTGTTGACCGCCGATGGCGAGCCGCTCAAGCGTTATCCGTTCCAGATTCAGCAACGCTTCGACCCGGCTTCTATTTATCTGATCCAGAGCGCCATGCAACGAGTCATGCGCGAAGGCACTGGCAGTTCGGTCTATAACGTACTCCCACGGACGTTGACCCTGGCGGGCAAGACCGGTACGAGTAACGATTCGCGCGACAGCTGGTTCGCCGGATTCAGCCAGGACTTGCTGGCGGTTGTCTGGCTTGGCCGTGACGACAATGGCAAGACGCCGTTCACTGGCGCCACCGGTGCGTTGCAGGTCTGGACCAGTTTCATGCGCAAGGCCGATCCGCTGCCTCTGGACATGCCGCAACCCGACAACATCGTCCAGGCCTGGGTCGATTCGCGCACTGGGCAAGGCTCCGATGCCAACTGCCCGGGCGCTGTGCAGATGCCGTATATTCGCGGCAGCGAACCGCCACCCGGTGCAGCCTGTGGTGGTCAGAATCCCGCCGAATCGGTGATGGATTGGGTCAAGGACTGGATGAATTAAGCAAAGAGGGTTTCAAGTGAACAAGTGGTTGATTCCAGCGGTAACCGCCGTGGCTTTGCTCAGTGGCTGTTCCACCGTACAGCGCGGTTCGATTCCGGTCGTCGACTCCGGTACGGCCGTTTCCAATAGCGAGCGAGTCTCGGCCAACGGTGGTTTCCGTCAGACGACGGTCAAACGGCCAGTACAAGGCCAGGCGCAGGCGATTCCCCAAGGGGACACCGGCGTGGTGGTAATGGTGCCGGGAGGTGGCGCCACCACGTCGGCACCGATCAGCAGCACGCCGATCACGCCGGGCCCGATCACGCCTGGACCTATCGAAACCTCGCCGATCAACCAGGGCAGCTATAGCATGCCATCGACGCCGAGCAGTATCCCATCGGCCAGTTCCGGTGGCTTGTCCGCCGATGAGCAACTGGACGGACCGGTATTGGCCCTGTTGACCACGGCGCAACAGCAGCAGGCGGGAGGGGATCTCAACGGTGCTTCCTCGAGCCTCGAGCGAGCCCAGCGTGTTGCGCCGCGTGAGCCGCAGGTTCTTTATCGTCTGGCCCAGGTACGCATGGCCCAGGGCGATGCGCCGCAAGCCGAACAACTGGCTCGTCGCGGCCTGACATTCTCCAGCGGTCGCCCGGCGCTCCAGGCGAGCCTGTGGGAATTGATCGCCCAGGCTCGCGAGAAGCAAGGCGATTCGGCAGGCGCGGCACTGGCCCGCCAGAAAGCCAAGGTTTCGCTCTGATGGATGTTCGGTTTCCCAAGATTGCCGATCAGCTACTGCTGATCGAGCGAGAGCTGCGGGTCCAGGGCTGGTGGAGTGATGTTTCGCCTTCGGCCGACGCGCTGGCCAGTGTCGAGCCGTTCGCCGTCGACACCCTGGATTTCGAGCAGTGGCTCCAATGGATCTTTCTTCCGCGCATGAAAGCCATCCTGGAAAACGACCTGCCGCTGCCCAACGCCTCGGGTATTCTGGCCATGGCTGAAATGGTCTATGCCCAACGGCCAGGGCAGGGGACCGAGTTGCAGCGACTGCTGGCACAATTCGACCAGCTGATCGCCGACGTCAGCTGACGGTACTCACTGGCAGTTCTCGTCGATCTGCGCACGGGTTTCATCGATGCGCTGGCGCCGCTCTTCGTCGGTAAGCCGGCGCATTTCGCCTTCCACCTCTTCCCGTACCCTAGGGTTGTTCTGCAGCTGCGCCAGGTTTGTCCGTGCCTGTTCGCAAAACGCCTTGAGTTGAGCTTCCTGTTCAGCAACCTGCTGTTTTACCTGCTGATCGATGGTTTTCTGGTCGCCAATCACTCCTCCTGAAGCTGGCGCCGCAGGTTTGGGGGGGGGCGTCGCGGATTTGCCCACGGTGGTCGCTTGGACGCCCTCGGGCGGCTGGGCCCCGAAATGGGTCACGCCTTGGGCATCGACCCACTTGAAGATCTGGCCGGCCATGCTCATTGGGCTCAGGCCCACCAACAGGCTGGCCGTCAATAACATCATTCGCATGCTGTTTCCTTGTCCTGGGTTGCGCAATCGAAGCTAACAGAGTAGCCGTTTAAAGGTTTTTTCTTGCGTTCTCATGTGCTTACTTCAATAAAGCACATTGACGACTTGACTTGCAGAGGGCGAAACAGAAGAATCCAAAGTCCGCTGTAGAGGGACTGCCAGAAGCAGACCCACTCGGCAGATCATGAGGCGCACATCCGCGCCGACCTGTTACACCCGCAACGCGTTACCTCGCGCTGGGTGGGAAAGGCCCGCAACACTTGGGACGATCCCAATACTTGCTCAGTCAGTGCTGACGTAGTCGGCGACCACCGTCGCTCATGCTCTGCCGAGAAGTAAACCTATTAAGACCCGTCCCTTTCCCATGGGTCGGTATTCTGGCGTTTTAGAGGTGAACAACGTGGAGCTTTTATCTGGCGGTGAGATGCTCGTCCGCTTCTTGCGTGACGAAGGCGTCAAATATATCTACGGGTACCCCGGTGGTGCTCTTCTTCATGTCTATGATGCCCTGTTCAAAGAACCGGAAGTGACCCACATCCTGGTTCGCCACGAACAAGCGGCCACCCACATGGCTGACGGCTATGCCCGCGCCACCGGCAAGGCCGGCGTGGTTCTGGTGACATCCGGCCCCGGCGCCACGAACGCCATTACCGGTATCGCCACGGCCTATATGGACTCGATTCCAATGGTGATCATCTCCGGCCAGGTGCCCAGCACCATGGTCGGCACCGATGCGTTCCAGGAAACCGACATGATCGGTATCTCCCGGCCGATCGTGAAGCACAGCTTCATGATCAAGCACGCTTCGGAAATCCCGGAGGTCATGAAAAAGGCGTTCTACCTGGCCGAGTCCGGTCGTCCTGGCCCTGTCGTGGTCGACGTACCAAAAGACATGACCAACCCGGCCGAGAAGTTCGAATACATCTATCCGAAGAAAGCCAAGCTGCGCTCCTACAGCCCGGCCGTGCGCGGTCACTCGGGACAAATCCGCAAGGCTGCCGAAATGCTGCTGGCGGCCAAGCGTCCAGTGCTCTATTCCGGCGGTGGCGTGATCCTCGGCGGTGGTTCTGAGCCCCTGACCGAACTGGCCAAGATGCTCAACCTGCCTGTTACGAATACGCTGATGGGGCTCGGCGCCTACCCAGGTACCGACCGCCAGTTCATCGGCATGCTCGGCATGCACGGCAGCTACACCGCGAACCTGGCGATGCACCATGCCGATGTGATCCTGGCCGTGGGCGCGCGCTTCGACGACCGTGTCATCAACGGTCCGGCGAAGTTCTGTCCGAACGCCAAGATCATCCACATCGATATCGATCCGGCGTCCATCTCCAAGACCATCAAGGCAGATGTGCCGATTGTGGGTCCTGTCGAGAGCGTGCTGACCGAGATGGTCGCGATCCTCAAGGAAATTGGCGAGGCTCCTAACAAAGATGCCGTGGCCAGTTGGTGGAAGCAGGTCGATGAATGGCGTGGCGATCGGGGCCTGTTCCCGTACGACAAGGGCGACGGCAGCGTAATCAAGCCGCAGACCGTCATCGAGACGTTGTGCGAAGTGACCAACGGCGACGCCTTCGTGACGTCGGACGTGGGCCAGCACCAGATGTTCGCGGCGCAGTACTACAAGTTCAACAAACCCAACCGCTGGATCAACTCCGGCGGCCTCGGCACCATGGGCTTCGGATTCCCGGCGGCCATGGGCGTCAAGTTGAGCTTCCCGGACAACGATGTTGCCTGTGTGACGGGTGAAGGCAGCATCCAGATGAATATCCAGGAGCTGTCGACCTGCCTGCAATACGGTCTGCCGGTGAAAATCGTCAACCTGAACAACGGTGTACTGGGCATGGTTCGCCAGTGGCAGGACATGAGCTACGGCAGCCGTCACTCGCACTCCTACATGGAGTCGTTGCCGGATTTCGTCAAGCTGGTCGAGGCCTATGGTCACGTCGGCATCCGCATCACTGACCTGAAGGACTTGAAGTCCGGGCTCGAAGAAGCCTTCGCCATGAAGGATCGACTGGTGTTCCTGGACATCCAGGTCGACACCAGCGAGCACGTCTACCCGATGCAGATCAAAGACGGCTCCATGCGCGATATGTGGCTGAGCAAGACGGAGCGTACCTAATCATGCGACACATTATTTCCTTGCTTCTGGAAAACGAACCGGGTGCTCTGTCTCGCGTAGTGGGCCTGTTCTCACAGCGCAACTACAACATCGAAAGCCTGACCGTGGCACCAACGGAGGATCCGACCTTGTCGCGTCTGACGCTGACCACCGTGGGCCACGATGAAGTCATCGAGCAGATCACCAAGAACCTGAACAAGCTGATCGAGGTGGTCAAGCTGGTGGACCTGTCGGAAAGCGCTCACATCGAACGCGAACTGATGTTGGTCAAGGTCAAGGCCACCGGTGCCCAGCGCGCCGAGATCAAACGCACTACCGATATTTATCGTGGGCAGATCGTCGATGTCAGCGCCAGCGTCTATACCGTTCAGTTGACCGGTACCAGCGACAAGCTCGACAGCTTCATTCAATCGATCGGCACTGCCTCGATTCTGGAAACCGTACGCAGTGGCGTCACCGGGATTGCCCGTGGCGACAAAGTACTGAGCATCTAAACCAAATTAGCGAATGGCCGGAACGGCCGGATATAGGGGAAATTCATGAAAGTTTTCTACGATAAAGATTGCGACCTGTCGATCATCCAGGGCAAGAAAGTCGCCATCATCGGCTACGGTTCTCAAGGTCACGCCCAGGCGTGCAACCTGAAAGACTCCGGCGTTGACGTGACCGTGGGCCTGCGCAAAGGCTCGGCCACTGTTGCCAAGGCCGAGGCCCATGGCCTGAAAGTCACCGACGTGGCTTCCGCCGTAGCCGCTGCCGACCTGGTCATGATCCTGACCCCGGACGAGTTCCAATCGTCGCTGTACAAGAACGAAATCGAGCCGAACATCAAGAAAGGCGCCACCCTGGCCTTCTCCCACGGCTTCGCGATCCACTATAACCAGGTTGTGCCACGCGCCGACCTAGACGTGATCATGATCGCGCCGAAGGCACCGGGCCACACCGTACGCTCCGAGTTCGTCAAGGGCGGCGGTATCCCTGACCTGATCGCGATTTACCAGGATGCGTCCGGCAACGCCAAGAACGTGGCCCTGTCCTACGCTGCCGGTGTTGGTGGTGGTCGTACCGGCATCATCGAAACCACCTTCAAGGACGAGACTGAAACCGACCTGTTCGGCGAGCAAGCCGTTTTGTGCGGTGGTACCGTTGAGCTGGTGAAAGCTGGTTTCGAAACCTTGGTTGAAGCAGGCTATGCGCCTGAAATGGCCTACTTCGAATGCCTGCACGAACTGAAGCTGATCGTTGACCTCATGTACGAAGGCGGTATTGCCAACATGAACTACTCGATCTCCAACAACGCCGAGTACGGCGAGTACGTGACCGGTCCGGAAGTCATCAACGCCGAGTCCCGTCAGGCCATGCGCAATGCCCTGAAACGTATTCAGGACGGCGAATACGCCAAGATGTTCATCAGCGAAGGTGCTACCGGCTATCCTTCGATGACCGCCAAGCGTCGTAACAACGCCGCTCATGGTATCGAGATCATCGGCGAGCAACTGCGCTCCATGATGCCGTGGATCGGTGCCAACAAGATCGTCGACAAAGCCAAGAACTGAGTCGCGAGCTTGATCGAAAAAACGCGGCCCAGGCCGCGTTTTTTCGTTTGGGCGTCGGCTTCTGGTATAAAGCTGCATCGTTTGGGGTCGAACCGTCGCCCCGGGCACCTGTCGAATTTTTCACACCGTTGCAAGGTACTGTCCATGAGCGAACGTCCCGACGAGCCGAACCAGGCTCCTGACGCCGAAAGCCTGTTGCCTATCGACGAGCATGTCGAAGAGGGGCATGACGCGGAAGGCCGTAAGGTCCGGCATCGTGGCATCTATCTGCTGCCGAACCTGTTTACCACCGCGAACCTGTTCGCCGGTTTCTATTCCATCATCAGCTCCATGAGTGCCCAGGCGGCATTAAGTGCGGGTGACAGCGCTGGGGCGAGTCGCTACTTCGCTTTTGCCGCGATTGCGATTTTCGTCGCCATGGTGCTCGATGGCCTGGATGGGCGCGTGGCCCGCATGACCAACACCCAGAGTGCATTCGGTGCCGAATACGATTCTCTGTCCGACATGGTTGCGTTCGGTGTCGCCCCTGCGTTGCTGGCATTCGGCTGGGCGCTGGGTGACATGGGCAAGGTCGGCTGGATGGTTGCCTTCATCTATGTAGCCGGTGCCGCGTTACGTCTGGCGCGTTTCAATACCCAGGTCGGCACTGCGGACAAGCGCTACTTCATTGGTCTCGCCAGTCCTGCGGCTGCTGGGGTCGTGGCGGGGGTGGTCTGGGCGTTCAGCGACTACGGGATCCAGGGCTCGAAGATGTCGTTTTTGGTCGCATTGTTGGTCGCGGCGGCCGGAATGCTGATGGTCAGCAACATCAAGTACAACAGCTTCAAGGAGCTGGACCTGAAGGGCCGTGTGCCGTTCGTGGCCATCCTGGCCGTAGTACTGGTGTTTGCGGTGGTGTTCAGCGATCCGCCACGTATCCTGCTGCTGGTCTTCCTCGCCTATGCCGCTTCCGGTCCGGTGCAATATTTGTTGCGTCTTCGCCGCCGCTAAATGTTGCCTTAATCTAATTTCCCCCATACTCCGCAGTCTATTGGTGCATCTCCCCCCAATGCTGCGGAGTCGTCATGCTGATCAAGATCCCCAAGTCGTCCGATTGTCATGAGTCGGACGTCACGCCCGAATCCCTTTATCTATCCCGTCGCCAGATGCTGGGGGCCGCCGTGGCTGGCGTCGCCATAAGCAGTCTGCCGCGCTGGGCCGGCGCCGCTGATGTGGCGCGTTATCCCAATGTGGAGCCTGGAAACGCGCCGTCCTGGTTTGCCGATAAGCTGCCTGCTACCCAATGGGATGCGGTGACCGCCAAGGGGGAGGCGATCACACCCTTCAAGGATGCAACCCACTACAACAACTTTTATGAGTTCGGCACTGACAAAGGCGATCCGGCAGCCAATGCGGGATCGTTGAAAACCGAGCCCTGGACCGTGGTGGTGGATGGCGAGGTGGGCAAGCCGGGGCGCTATGGACTGGAAGATTTCATGAAGCCTTATCAGCTCGAAGAGCGTATCTACCGTTTGCGCTGCGTCGAGGCTTGGTCAATGGTCATCCCTTGGATTGGTTTCCCCATATCCGCGTTACTCAAGCAAGTCGAGCCGACGTCCAAGGCCAAATACATTCGTTTTGAAACCTTGCAGGACCCCAAGACCATGCCAGGCCAGCGTTCAGGTTTTGCATTGATCGACTGGCCCTACGTGGAAGGTTTGCGGTTGGATGAAGCGATGAACCCGCTGGCCATCCTGGCGGTTGGCATGTACGGAAGGGAGCTGCCTAACCAGAATGGCGCTCCTTTACGGTTGGTGGTGCCGTGGAAGTATGGCTTCAAGAGCGTCAAGTCCATCGTGCGCATCAGCCTGGTGGGCGAGCAGCCCAAGACCACCTGGCAAAGCATCGCCTCCGATGAGTACGGCTTTTATGCGAACGTGAATCCCACCGTCGATCATCCCCGTTGGACCCAGGCGCGAGAGCGTCGTTTGCCAAGCGGTCTGTTGAGCCCCAATGTGCGCGATACCTTGATGTTCAACGGATACCAGGAGGAAGTGGCTTCTTTATATGCAGGGATGGATCTGAGGAAAGACTACTGATGCGTTTCCTGGCATGGCGGATAGGCGTTTTCGTCGCAGCGGCGATATGGCCATTGCTTTGGCTTTACGAAGCGTCCATGAATTCGTTGGGACCGGATCCAGGCAAGGTGCTGGTGGATCGACTCGGGTTGGGAACCCTGGTACTGCTATTGATCACATTGAGCATGACGCCGCTGCAGAAGCTGACCGGCTGGGCTGGGTGGATTGCCGTAAGACGACAGTTGGGGTTGTGGTGCTTTGCTTACGTCGTGTTGCATTTGGGTGGATATGCGGCGTTCATCCTGGGGTTCGATTGGTCGCAATTAGGCGTCGAGCTGAGCAAACGGCCCTACATCATCGTTGGAGCGCTCGGCTTTCTTGGCCTGCTGGCCTTGGCAGTTACGTCCAATCGTTATAGTCAAAGGCGACTTGGAGCCCGCTGGAAAAAGCTGCATCGGCTGGCCTACCTGATCCTCGGGCTTGGTTTGCTGCATATGTTGTGGATCGTGCGAGCGGATCTCAAGGAGTGGTCGATATATGCCTTTATAGGCGGCGTATTGTTGGTGCTGAGGATTGGACCGGTTGCGCGGCGGATCCCTCGTTTAATCGGTAAGAAGATCCCGTCGGTAATAAAAACGAAATAAAGGGTTGACGGCAAATTCTGGATGTCTATAATTCGCCCCACTTCCGGCGCAGTCGAAACGGAAAACTCCTTGAGTTTCAATGAGTTATCCAATTTTCGGTAAGTGCTTCGCTTCAGTTCATCGAAGCGCGGAAGGAGTGGGTAGGCCGGTTTGTTAGGCGCTATCGACGGTTCGATCCTCTCGGTCGAAAGCGGTAAAAAAGAGGTGTTGACAGCAGCGAGTAACGCTGTAGAATTCGCCTCCCGCTAACGAGAGATCGAAAGCGCAAGTGGTTGAAGTTGTTAAGGATTTCCAAGCGAAACTTTGAAAACTTCTTAAAATAACCGCTTGACAGATACACGGGGCGCTGTAGAATGCGCGCCTCGGTTGAGACGAAAGGCTCAACCCACCGCTCTTTAACAACTGAATCAAGCAATTCGTGTGGGTGCTTGTGGAGTCAGACTGCTAGTCAACAGATTATCAGCATCACAAGTTACTCCGCGAGAAATCAAAGATGTAACCAACGATTGCTGAGCCAAGTTTAGGGTTTTCTCAAAACCCAAAGATGTTTGAACTGAAGAGTTTGATCATGGCTCAGATTGAACGCTGGCGGCAGGCCTAACACATGCAAGTCGAGCGGCAGCACGGGTACTTGTACCTGGTGGCGAGCGGCGGACGGGTGAGTAATGCCTAGGAATCTGCCTGGTAGTGGGGGATAACGCTCGGAAACGGACGCTAATACCGCATACGTCCTACGGGAGAAAGCAGGGGACCTTCGGGCCTTGCGCTATCAGATGAGCCTAGGTCGGATTAGCTAGTTGGTGAGGTAATGGCTCACCAAGGCGACGATCCGTAACTGGTCTGAGAGGATGATCAGTCACACTGGAACTGAGACACGGTCCAGACTCCTACGGGAGGCAGCAGTGGGGAATATTGGACAATGGGCGAAAGCCTGATCCAGCCATGCCGCGTGTGTGAAGAAGGTCTTCGGATTGTAAAGCACTTTAAGTTGGGAGGAAGGGCATTAACCTAATACGTTAGTGTTTTGACGTTACCGACAGAATAAGCACCGGCTAACTCTGTGCCAGCAGCCGCGGTAATACAGAGGGTGCAAGCGTTAATCGGAATTACTGGGCGTAAAGCGCGCGTAGGTGGTTCGTTAAGTTGGATGTGAAATCCCCGGGCTCAACCTGGGAACTGCATTCAAAACTGTCGAGCTAGAGTATGGTAGAGGGTGGTGGAATTTCCTGTGTAGCGGTGAAATGCGTAGATATAGGAAGGAACACCAGTGGCGAAGGCGACCACCTGGACTGATACTGACACTGAGGTGCGAAAGCGTGGGGAGCAAACAGGATTAGATACCCTGGTAGTCCACGCCGTAAACGATGTCAACTAGCCGTTGGGAGCCTTGAGCTCTTAGTGGCGCAGCTAACGCATTAAGTTGACCGCCTGGGGAGTACGGCCGCAAGGTTAAAACTCAAATGAATTGACGGGGGCCCGCACAAGCGGTGGAGCATGTGGTTTAATTCGAAGCAACGCGAAGAACCTTACCAGGCCTTGACATCCAATGAACTTTCCAGAGATGGATTGGTGCCTTCGGGAACATTGAGACAGGTGCTGCATGGCTGTCGTCAGCTCGTGTCGTGAGATGTTGGGTTAAGTCCCGTAACGAGCGCAACCCTTGTCCTTAGTTACCAGCACGTTATGGTGGGCACTCTAAGGAGACTGCCGGTGACAAACCGGAGGAAGGTGGGGATGACGTCAAGTCATCATGGCCCTTACGGCCTGGGCTACACACGTGCTACAATGGTCGGTACAGAGGGTTGCCAAGCCGCGAGGTGGAGCTAATCCCACAAAACCGATCGTAGTCCGGATCGCAGTCTGCAACTCGACTGCGTGAAGTCGGAATCGCTAGTAATCGCGAATCAGAATGTCGCGGTGAATACGTTCCCGGGCCTTGTACACACCGCCCGTCACACCATGGGAGTGGGTTGCACCAGAAGTAGCTAGTCTAACCTTCGGGGGGACGGTTACCACGGTGTGATTCATGACTGGGGTGAAGTCGTAACAAGGTAGCCGTAGGGGAACCTGCGGCTGGATCACCTCCTTAATCGACGACAGCAGCGGCTCCATGAGCTCCCACACGAATTGCTTGATTCATTGAAGAAGACGATAGAAGCAGCTTTAAGCTCCAAGCTGATAGCTCACAGCTAACAGTTACAAGCTCGAAATTGGGTCTGTAGCTCAGTTGGTTAGAGCGCACCCCTGATAAGGGTGAGGTCGGCAGTTCGAATCTGCCCAGACCCACCAATTTTGTTATGGGGCCATAGCTCAGCTGGGAGAGCGCCTGCCTTGCACGCAGGAGGTCAGCGGTTCGATCCCGCTTGGCTCCACCATAAACTGCTTCTGAAAGCTTAGAAATGAGCGTTCCATCCGCTGGATGATGAATGTTGATTTCTAGTCTTTTGATTAGATCGTTCTTTAAAAATTTGGGTATGTGATAGAAAGATAGACTGAACGTTACTTTCACTGGTAACGGATCAGGCTAAGGTAAAATTTGTGAGTGGCTCTTAGAGCCAGATCGAATTTTCGGCGAATGTCGTCTTCACAGTATAACCAGATTGCTTGGGGTTATATGGTCAAGTGAAGAAGCGCATACGGTGGATGCCTTGGCAGTCAGAGGCGATGAAAGACGTGGTAGCCTGCGAAAAGCTTCGGGGAGTCGGCAAACAGACTGTGATCCGGAGATGTCTGAATGGGGGAACCCAGCCATCATAAGATGGTTATCTTGTACTGAATACATAGGTGCAAGAAGCGAACCAGGGGAACTGAAACATCTAAGTACCCTGAGGAAAAGAAATCAACCGAGATTCCCTTAGTAGTGGCGAGCGAACGGGGACTAGCCCTTAAGCTTCTTTGATTTTAGCGGAACGCTCTGGAAAGTGCGGCCATAGTGGGTGATAGCCCTGTACGCGAAAGGATCTTAGAAGTGAAATCGAGTAGGACGGAGCACGAGAAACTTTGTCTGAATATGGGGGGACCATCCTCCAAGGCTAAATACTACTGACTGACCGATAGTGAACTAGTACCGTGAGGGAAAGGCGAAAAGAACCCCGGAGAGGGGAGTGAAATAGATCCTGAAACCGTATGCGTACAAGCAGTGGGAGCCCACTTTGTTGGGTGACTGCGTACCTTTTGTATAATGGGTCAGCGACTTATTTTCAGTGGCGAGCTTAACCGAATAGGGGAGGCGTAGCGAAAGCGAGTCTTAATAGGGCGTCTAGTCGCTGGGAATAGACCCGAAACCGGGCGATCTATCCATGGGCAGGTTGAAGGTTAGGTAACACTGACTGGAGGACCGAACCGACTACCGTTGAAAAGTTAGCGGATGACCTGTGGATCGGAGTGAAAGGCTAATCAAGCTCGGAGATAGCTGGTTCTCCTCGAAAGCTATTTAGGTAGCGCCTCATGTATCACTGTAGGGGGTAGAGCACTGTTTCGGCTAGGGGGTCATCCCGACTTACCAAACCGATGCAAACTCCGAATACCTACAAGTGCCGAGCATGGGAGACACACGGCGGGTGCTAACGTCCGTCGTGAAAAGGGAAACAACCCAGACCGTCAGCTAAGGTCCCAAAGTTATGGTTAAGTGGGAAACGATGTGGGAAGGCTTAGACAGCTAGGAGGTTGGCTTAGAAGCAGCCACCCTTTAAAGAAAGCGTAATAGCTCACTAGTCGAGTCGGCCTGCGCGGAAGATGTAACGGGGCTCAAACCATACACCGAAGCTACGGGTATCACGTAAGTGATGCGGTAGAGGAGCGTTCTGTAAGCCTGTGAAGGTGAGTTGAGAAGCTTGCTGGAGGTATCAGAAGTGCGAATGCTGACATGAGTAACGACAATGGGTGTGAAAAACACCCACGCCGAAAGACCAAGGTTTCCTGCGCAACGTTAATCGACGCAGGGTTAGTCGGTCCCTAAGGCGAGGCTGAAAAGCGTAGTCGATGGAAAACAGGTTAATATTCCTGTACTTCTGGTTATTGCGATGGAGGGACGGAGAAGGCTAGGCCAGCTTGGCGTTGGTTGTCCAAGTTTAAGGTGGTAGGCTGAGATCTTAGGTAAATCCGGGATCTTAAGGCCGAGAGCTGATGACGAGTTACCCTTTGGGTGACGAAGTGGTTGATGCCATGCTTCCAAGAAAAGCTTCTAAGCTTCAGGTAACCAGGAACCGTACCCCAAACCGACACAGGTGGTTGGGTAGAGAATACCAAGGCGCTTGAGAGAACTCGGGTGAAGGAACTAGGCAAAATGGCACCGTAACTTCGGGAGAAGGTGCGCCGGTGAGGGTGAAGCACTTGCTGCGTAAGCCCACGCCGGTCGAAGATACCAGGCCGCTGCGACTGTTTATTAAAAACACAGCACTCTGCAAACACGAAAGTGGACGTATAGGGTGTGACGCCTGCCCGGTGCCGGAAGGTTAATTGATGGGGTTAGCTAACGCGAAGCTCTTGATCGAAGCCCCGGTAAACGGCGGCCGTAACTATAACGGTCCTAAGGTAGCGAAATTCCTTGTCGGGTAAGTTCCGACCTGCACGAATGGCGTAACGATGGCGGCGCTGTCTCCACCCGAGACTCAGTGAAATTGAAATCGCTGTGAAGATGCAGTGTATCCGCGGCTAGACGGAAAGACCCCGTGAACCTTTACTATAGCTTTGCACTGGACTTTGAATTTGCTTGTGTAGGATAGGTGGGAGGCTTTGAAGCGTGGACGCCAGTCTGCGTGGAGCCATTCTTGAAATACCACCCTGGCAACTTTGAGGTTCTAACTCAGGTCCGTTATCCGGATCGAGGACAGTGTATGGTGGGTAGTTTGACTGGGGCGGTCTCCTCCTAAAGAGTAACGGAGGAGTACGAAGGTGCGCTCAGACCGGTCGGAAATCGGTCGTAGAGTATAAAGGCAAAAGCGCGCTTGACTGCGAGACAGACACGTCGAGCAGGTACGAAAGTAGGTCTTAGTGATCCGGTGGTTCTGTATGGAAGGGCCATCGCTCAACGGATAAAAGGTACTCCGGGGATAACAGGCTGATACCGCCCAAGAGTTCATATCGACGGCGGTGTTTGGCACCTCGATGTCGGCTCATCACATCCTGGGGCTGAAGCCGGTCCCAAGGGTATGGCTGTTCGCCATTTAAAGTGGTACGCGAGCTGGGTTTAGAACGTCGTGAGACAGTTCGGTCCCTATCTGCCGTGGACGTTTGAGATTTGAGAGGGGCTGCTCCTAGTACGAGAGGACCGGAGTGGACGAACCTCTGGTGTTCCGGTTGTCACGCCAGTGGCATTGCCGGGTAGCTATGTTCGGAAAAGATAACCGCTGAAAGCATCTAAGCGGGAAACTTGCCTCAAGATGAGATCTCACTGGAGCCTTGAGCTCCCTGAAGGGCCGTCGAAGACTACGACGTTGATAGGCAGGGTGTGTAAGCGCTGTGAGGCGTTGAGCTAACCTGTACTAATTGCCCGTGAGGCTTGACCATATAACACCCAAGCAATTTGTAGACTCGAAAGAGGCCAGATTGCGGTGTTGTGAAGACGAAACGAACCGAAAGTTCGAGATACTCACAAAGCAACACGCTATCACATACCCATTCGCTGGAACGTGACCGCAAGGCACGCGCTGGCTACCGAATTTCTTGACGACCATAGAGCATTGGAACCACCTGATCCCATCCCGAACTCAGAAGTGAAACGATGCATCGCCGATGGTAGTGTGGGGTTTCCCCATGTGAGAGTAGGTCATCGTCAAGATTAAATTCCGAAACCCCTATCTGCTGATGCAGGTAGGGGTTTTGTTTTTGTTCGTCATAAAAATCCGCGACGGCTCATGTTAAATTTGCACAGTTATTTTTGAGCCGCAGCACTAGAATAGCCGCACCTTAGTTGAGCCAGAGCTGTTTATGCCCGATCCGTCAGACATTGATAGGTTGTCAGATCTACCCCTGGACGATCTGGTAGCGTGTCATGAGTGTGACCTGTTGATGCGCAAGCCTCAGTTGGCCAATGGTGAGAAAGCCGAGTGCCCGCGCTGTGGATACGAGCTCTACGCCCACCGGCACAATGTGATTGATCGCAGCCTTGCCCTGGTTGTCGCCGCTCTGCTGTTGTATGTACCCGCGAACTTTTTACCCATCATGCAGCTCAATCTGCTCGGACAATCCGCCCAAGACACCGTCTGGAGTGGCGTGGTCGGTCTGTTCGGCACCGGAATGCAAGGTGTATCGGTGGTGGTATTTCTATGCAGCATGGGCATTCCGTTGCTCAAGTTGCTTTGCCAATTGGCTGTACTGCTGACCATCCGCTGGAACATCGGAAGAAGTTACGGCTTGTTGTGGTATCGCATTTATCATCATCTAAGGGATTGGGGGATGCTCGAGGTTTATCTCATGGGCGTACTGGTTGCCATCGTCAAACTTGCGGACATGGCGGCGATTACCGTGGGGTTGGGCCTGGTGTGCTTTATCAGCTTGTTACTGGTTCAGATCTGGCTGGAAGTGGTGATGTCACCGCACCAGATCTGGCACGCGTTGTCAGGGGAAGACGTCCATGCGAGCAATTGATGCGGGCATTTTGGTTTGCACCGAATGTCATGAATTGAATCGGCAGGACGACGCCGCCCAGAAGCAAGTCTGCACTCGTTGTGGCGCTCGTATTCACCCTCGGCGTCCCAACAGCTTGATGCGGACCTGGGCATTGCTGATCACGGCAGCGATTATCTATATCCCTGCCAACGTACTGCCAATCATGACCATCAACTCGCTCGGCCAGGGCGCGCCCAGCACCATCATGGCGGGTGTTATCGAGCTGGTTCAACACGGCATGATTCCCATTGCAGCGGTGGTATTCATTGCCAGTATCGTAGTCCCCACCTTCAAGTTGGTCGGTATCGCATTGCTGCTGTTTTCCGTGCAACGTCACCAACCCATGTCGGCGCGCCAGCGCATCCTGATGTATCGCTTCATTGAGTTTATCGGCCGCTGGTCGATGCTGGATATTTTTGTAATCGCCATTCTGGTGGCGGTGGTGAATTTCGGCCGGCTTGCCAGTGTCGAAGCCGGTCTTGGCGCCATCGCGTTTGCCAGCGTGGTGATCCTTACAATGATTGCCGCAGTAACCTTCGATCCCCGACTGATTTGGGATAACACGGAGTCGGATGACGACCATGACTGATTTGCCTACTGCTAAAACCCGACCGGCTTCAAATTGGTCGGCCATCTGGGTCCTGCCGTTGATTGCCTTGATTATTGGCGGCTGGCTTGGCTGGCGTGCTTATAACGAGACCGGTATTGAGATCAACGTGCGTTTTGAAAGCGGTGAGGGCATCCAGGTCAACAAGACAGAGGTCGTCTACAAAGGCATGACGGTCGGTAAGGTGAAGGACCTCACGCTTGATGATGAAGGGAATTCGAAGGGGGTCATTGCGACCATCGAGATGAACAAGGAAGTCGAGCAATATCTCAAGACCGGCACACGTTTCTGGCTGGTCAAACCAAGTGTGAGCCTGGCAGGGATCACCGGGTTGGAGACGTTGGTTTCCGGTAATTACGTCGCCATCAGCCCGGGGGAAGGCGAGTCGACTCGCAAGTTCAAGGCCTTGGCCGAAGAGCCCCCGCTGTCTGACGCCAAGCCTGGCCTGCACTTGACGATCAAGGCCGATCGACTGGGGTCGCTGGATCGTGGCAGTCCGGTTTTCTACAAACAGATCCAAGTTGGCCAGGTGAAAAGTTACTCACTATCCGAAGATCAACGCGCAGTAGAGATCAAGGTCTTTATCGAGCCGACTTATGCCAGCCTGGTCCGCAAGCACACGCGCTTCTGGAATGCCAGCGGCATCAGCATCGATGCCAATTTGTCAGGCGTCAAAGTACGCAGCGAGTCGCTGGCCAGTATCGTGGCGGGCGGCATCGCGTTTGCTACTCCGGAAAACCGCAAGGACAGCCCTCCGACGGATCCAAGCCTGCCATTTCGCCTGTATGAAGATTTCGAGGCAGCCGCCGCCGGGATTCGCGTCAAGGTCAAGCTCAGTGATTTCGAGGGATTGCAGGCTGGCCGTACGCCAGTGATGTACAAGGGCATCCAGGTCGGCAGCCTGAAGACGTTGAAAGTCGATCCGGACCTGTCCAGCGCCAGCGCCGAGTTGACGCTCGATCCGTTGGCGGAAGATTACCTGGTCGCCGGCGCTCAGTTCTGGGTCGTCAAACCATCGATTTCCCTGGCGGGCATCACGGGCCTGGAGGCGTTGGTGAAGGGTAACTACATCGCCGTGCGCCCTGGCGACAAAGGCGGAGCGCCGCAGCGCGAGTTCGAGGCCAGGGCGAAGGCGCCGCCGTTGGACCTTCGTTCACCCGGGCTGCATCTGGTCTTGCTGACCGAAAATCTCGGGTCGCTGGAGGTCGGTAGCCCGATCCTCTACAAACAGGTCAAGGTCGGATCGGTGCAGAGCTACCAGTTTTCCCGCAAGAAGAAGCAACTGATCATCGGAGTGCATATCGAGAAGGAATACGAAGGGCTGGTCAACGGCTCCACGCGGTTCTGGAATGCCAGTGGCGTTACCCTCACGGGCGGCTTGACCGGCGGGATACAGGTCAAGAGCGAGTCCCTGCAAAGCTTGATGGCCGGGGGGATCGCTTTCGAAACTCCTGAGCCGAACGTGCCGCTGAAACGGCGCATCCCCCGGTTCCGTTTGCACGAAGATCGTGAAACCGCGCAGCAACGAGGCACTGTCGTGACGATCAAGGTCGATCGTGCCGACGGTTTGCGCAGCGGCACGCCGATCCGGTTCAAGGGGTTGGATGTGGGCAAGATCGAGGACGTCGACCTGAGCGCCGATATGCAGTCGGTGCTGGTCACCGCACGTATCACCGAAGTGCCCGAGCGTATCGCCCGCACAGGGACTCAGTTCTGGGTGGTCAAGCCTGAATTGGGACTGATGAAGACATCGAATCTGGAAACCCTGGTGACCGGCCAGTACATCGAAGTGCAGCCCGCGACGAAGAACCTGGGGCCGCAGAAAAACTTCGTGGCCTTGGCCGAACCACCCGAAAGTGTTGTTCCCGAAGCTGGCTTGAGCCTGGTGTTGAGTGCCGCCCGACGTGGTTCGTTGAAGATTGGCGTGCCGGTGACCTACCGCGAAGTGACCGTGGGTAAAGTCACAGGCTACGAGTTGGGCCAGACGGCGGACCGGGTGCTGATTCACATCCTGATCGAGCCTAAATACGCGCCACTGGTGCGCAGCGGTACACGTTTCTGGAACAGCAGCGGCTTCGGCCTGGACTTCGGCCTGTTCAAGGGCGCGACGGTGCGAACCGAGTCGCTTGAAACCTTGATCCAGGGCGGTATCGCATTCGCAACGCCAGACGGCGAGCGGATGGGCAACCCGGCACGCCCGGAGCAAACCTTCCCGCTGTTCGACAAGTTTGAAGATGAATGGCTGACCTGGGCGCCGAAGATCAGTCTCGCCAAGTAAGCTTATCGGATGCAACACCCGTGGCGAGGGAGCAAACTCCCTCACCGCTGAGTATGCGATAACAAAAAAGGCCGCGATCCATTGGATCGCGGCCTTTTTCACATCCAGATGATCACCTCAAACCGAATCCAGCTCCGGTTCATCGGCCTGGACGTTCATCGTGGCCTTCACGGCATCATGGCGACGAATGTATTTCCAGTCCGCCTCATCGATGTAGATGCCGTTCGGGCCGCTGCCGCCCTCCAGGTCGATGGCGACACTGGCGCAGACCTGTGGCTTCACGCTCGCCAGGATCGGCACGAAGCCCAATTGCAGACTGGTTTCCAGCAGTGCGGCCTGGTTCTTCTCGTCGATGTCCGCCGCTTCGTCCAGGTAGTACGGCAGGCGCACGCGGCCGGCCTGTTCACGGTCCATCAGGTGCAGCAACAAGTACATGTTGGTCAGCGCCTTGATGGTCATGGTAGTGCCGTTGGACGCCGCGCCGTCAATGTCGGTGTGGATCACCGGCTGGCCATTGACCTTGGTGATCTCGAATGCCAGTTCGAACAGGTCCTTGAGGCCGAGCTGGTTGTGGTTCGCCGCCACCAGTCGTGCCAGGTACTCCTTGGCTTCTTCGTTCTTGTTGTCCTGCTCGGCGCTCTGGCTGAGGTCGAACACCGACAGCGTCTCGCCTTCCTCGTACTGGCCGGCGCTGTGGATGATCTGGTCGATGTGCTTGAGTGCTTCCTTGTTCGGCGCCAGGACGATACGGAAGCTCTGCAGGTTGGACACCTGACGCTTGTTGATCTCGCGGTTGAACAGCGCCAGTTGATGCTCGAGGCTGTCATAGTCGCTGCGGATGTTGCGCAGGGTTCGGGCAATGTCTGTGACGGCCGCACGGCGCGCCTTGCCCAGGGTCAGGGCCTCGTCGGTGCGGTGGGCATAGGCGTTGATCAGCAGTTGCAGGCGCCGCTCCATGTCGTCTTCGCTGTCGAACTTGGCCACGCCCTTGAGGCGTACCTGGGCATACAAGGCCTCGATCTGACCGTCAACCCGCAGCAGCCCTTGCCAGCTGTCCTGGTAGTCGTTGAGCAGTGGCAGCAGGTTGTCCATGGAATCGTCGACCGGGTCCATGAATGGCGTACCGAACGGCAGGTCCGCCGGCAGCAACTGGCGACGGCGCAGGGCGTCGTCGAGGGTGCGCTGCTTGGCTTCCATGTCGGCGATCTGCCGGCCCACCAGTTGCAACTTGGCGGACAACTGCTGGACGCGCTCGGTGAAGGCATCGCTGGAGCGCTTGAGCTCATCCTGGGCGGCTTCCATCTGCGCCAGTTGCTCGAGCTTCTCGCCCTCTTCGGCACTCAAGGTCTGGGTGCGACGGAAGTCTTCCAGGGCTTTCTGTGCATCCAGCACTTGTTGGTACAGCGCCTCGGTCTGGGTCTTGCTTGCGGCGCGGTCGGCGGCCACGGCTTGCTGGGTCTTGAGCTGCTTGAGTTCTTTTTCCAGACGCTCTTTCTGATCCCGCAGCGCGGCACGGTCGGCCAGGGCTTGCAGGGCCGGCGGCTCGATGTGGGACAGGTCGATGGACAGGCCCGGCACTTCGAACCGCTCGCCCTTGAACCCGTCGAGGATCAGCTCCATGGACTTGACCCACTCGCCGTTCTCATCCAGCGCGATGCCATGTTCGCCCAACGGCAGGCTGAACAGGGCGCTGTTGAACAAGCGCATCAGGCGTTCCACGTCCTGCTGGGAGAACTCTTCGCGCAGGCGGGCGTAGCTGTTGTTATCGGCGTGGTCGAGTTGCTGCTTGACCGACTTGAGGCGTTTTTCCAGGTCCCGCAGGCGCTCTTCCAGGTCTTCGGCGCTGAATTGACGGGACTGGGCCAGGGCGCCGGCCAGTTCGTCGTGAGCGTCCTTGGCGGCGAGCAGTTGCTGCTCCAGGACCTTGGCGTCATCCACCAGGGCAAAGCGATGCTTGAGCACCGACAGCTCGCCTAGCCAACGCTGGATGCCGCTGATTTCCCGCTCCAGGCGCATCAGCTCCTGAGTGCCGCCGCGTTGGTCGTTCTGCAGCGAATCCTGCTCGTTGCGGTAATGCTCGGCTTGGATGGTCAGCTCTTCCTTGCGTGCACTGGCGTAATCCGACCAGGTGCCCAGAAGCGAGTCGAGCAGCGGCGAGAGGCGATGCAGTTTGCCCCGCAGGACATCGCGCTGCTTCACGCCATTGGCCAAGGCTTCCACCAGCGGACCGGCCGCCACGAGTGAGTTGTAGTCCTGCTCCATGCGTCGTACGTCGCGGAAGGCTTCTTCGCACGCCGCGATGTAGTCCACGCTGCCGGAGCGCAGGCTGTGCTCGAACGCATCGAGGAAAAGTTGTTTGAGCTTGGCCGCGGTGATTTCACGCATGTGCAGCAGGTTGATGAACAACGCGCGGAAGGTCTTGAGGCTTTGCTCGCTGGTGGAGCGAAGCGGAATCAGCGTCAGGTCCAGCGGAATCGAAGTGTGGCCGCCCACCAGCAGGCGACGCAGTTCATCCGGCTTGAGTTCGTAGGCTTTCAGGCCCTCGCGCTCCAGGTTGGTGAACAGTTCTTTCTGCCGCAGGCAGGTGTCGTTTTTCTGGTAATGAGCCAAGTCCAGTTTGCCGGCATAGGCAAAGAACTGATGGCCGAAACCGCCGCCAGGGCCGCGACCTACCACGCCAATCACGTGTGGGCCGTGGGGCAGGGCGACTTCCACCAGAATGTAGCTGGTGTCGGAGGCAAAGTAGAAGCGCCGGGATTGTTCCAGGCTGTACTTGCCGAAACTCATGTCCGACATGCGCGCCAGGATCGGAAACTGAAGGGCGTTGATCGAGGCGGATTTACCCAGGTTGTTCGCGCCGTACACCGACAGCGGTTCCTCCAGGGGGAACAGGCCGAGGCTGTAGCCGGCGGTGTTCAAAAGGGCAAAGCGGCGGATGCCGTAGCGTTCCTTGCTCATGCGTCGGTCTCCTGTTCTTCGGCAATGGCGCGGGCCAGTGCGTCTTCTTCGCTTTCTTCTTCACCGTCGAATTCACTGAGGTCCAGCGGGTCATCGGTCTGAAGCAGTTTTTCGTCGCTGTCTTCGTCGATCAGCACCGGCGCTGGCAGCGGCAACACGCTGTGCAGGCTGGCGGCCAGGTCGCGGTCCTGCTGGACCGACAGGCAGACGTCGAGGAAGCGATGCATTGGCGGCAGGAAGCGGTACACGCCGTTCTCTTCGCTGGCGAAACCCAGTTGGGTCATGCGGCGCATGATTTTTTCTTCCAACTCTTCCTGGGTCTGCACTTCGGCCTGGATGAACAGATCGCGGTATTTCTCCAGCAGCGAAGGCAGCTCATCACGGCCCAGGCTGCCACCGTCGAGCACGGCGATCGGGTCGCGGCCCTGGTCGGCCAGGTGCTCGACGAGGATGAAGGTAAACAGGGCCAGGCGCTGGGCGGTCTTGTTCACTGCCGCGGCGGCCAGGTCCGGCACGAAGTAATAGAACCCGCGGGTATCGCACACCAGCTCGAAGCCCAGGGCCTTAAACAGCGTGCGGTATTGATCCTGGAAGTTCGATAATTGGGCGTACAGCTCCGGGTCGCGGCGGCTGACGTGATAACCCTTGAACAGCTCGCGGAAGATCGGCGCCAGCTGGGACAGTTCGGATAGATCAAGATGCATGGGGGATGCTCGCAGAATCCTCGGCGGCGGTGTCGCCGGCCGAGAGCAGGGCGAAGGAGCGCAGGCTGACCTGATGCTCGTGAGTATGGTAGTCGCGGCGTTCCAGACGCTCGCGCTTGAAGCGTTTTTCCCGCGACAGACGCGAGAACCAGTACAGCAATTCGTCGGTGGCGCCGTCCGGTTCCTGCTCCAGCAGCCACGTCATCAGGTCCGGCATCGGCAGGGCGTCTTCGCAACGCTCGACCATCTCGCGCACGGTGCGTGGCGCACGCGGCGCATCGCCGCCCTTGTGGGTCTTGTGAGACTTGGGGAACCGCGCCGGTTTTGGTTCGAAGCGGGCCAGTGCATACACGTAGGCTTCGACCTGGCTGGCGCTGCCCAGGAAGGTGCTTTGCGGTCGGGTGAACAGCGGCATCGCCGCTTGCGGCACGGCATCGAGACCTTTACGGCGAATGGCGGCCAGGGCCAGGGCTGCGCCACGAGTCACGGCGTTGTGGCGGCGGGCCTCTTCGCGCAGCGGCAGCAGCAGCTCACGCGCATGGCGCAGGGTCAGCTGGGCGCTGGTCTGCATCTCCAGGATTCGCGCGTGAGTGCGCAGCAGCATGTCGTCGTCCACCAGGTGACCGAGGCGCTGCTGTTCGGTGAGCATGCGCAGCAATACATTCTCGACCTTGCGCACACCTTGCTCGAACGCGCCGTCGGCGTTCACCAACTGGATCATCGGCTCGACGTATTCGTCCCAGGTCGCCAGCACTTCGGCGTAGCGCTGGCGCAGCGGGATCTGCCGGTCGCTGGTCTTGGCCCGTTCGGCGACGGCGACCAGCGCCTGTTCGTCGTTGGCGAGCTTCTTGAGAACGTCGCGCACGCGCATGTCCAGTAGGCGCAACTGGCGGGCGAGGTCGTTGCCGTCGCGCACATCGAAGGCGTCCTGGATATAGCCGGCCAGACGCTCGAGGTGGCGCAGGTAGGCTTCGATTTCCAGGCACAGGCCCAAGCGGTGTTCGCGGCGCAGGTAGGCGAGGAAATCGTGGATCTGGGCGTTGAGCTCGAAGCGGTTCGGGCTTTTCGCTACCGGTACGAGGATGTCCAGGCGGATCCACACGTCCAGCAGATGGGTGATGTCCTGGGGCGTGCTGTCCAATTGTTGGGCGGCCAGCTGTGAACGCAATTCGTTGAGGCTCAGGGTGCCCTGGTCGAAATGCTCACACAAAGGTTCCAGCAATGCCCAGTGTTCAGCGAGGGCGCGCAAGACGCGCTTGGGTTCGATCATCGCAATGGCCGTCGGGTTGGCAATTAAAAGCGGCGATTGTACTGCATCGGGCCGGTTGCGATTCACCCCCGAGACGGACTGTCGTCGCGTATTGATCAACTAATCCACCGACAGGGAAGCGGTCCGCGCCGAAGGGCGGTAGAATCGCTGCCACTTTCAGTTATCCCCAAGTGGCCGACCTTTGCTTATCGAGTCCCGTCGCCGCGCTTATCTGACCGCCATGCAGGTGGTCAATTGGCTGCCGCGTACCGAATTGCCCTTTGCCGCGCCATCGCGGCCTGAGCTGTTGGAAACGCCGGAGCCGGTGGAAATCGCGCCGCCTCACGCAGCGCCCGTAGCCAAGGCTGCCGCCGAACCGGTTGCGCCTGCCGCTGAACGGCCGAAAATCGAAGTCCTGCGTCCGAGCCTGGCCTCGACCCGTACGAATGCCAAACCGGTAGAAGAGGCCGACGTAGCGCCGGCCCCGATCAAGGTCGCCCACGTGCCGCCGCCGCGCTTCGCCCTGCAATTGCTGCGGGCCGGGCGTTGCCTGTTGCTGGTGGAGTTACCCACAGGCGAGCCGTTCCAAAGCCGCGATCCCGCTTACCTGTTGCTCAAGGACATGCTGCGCGCCGCTGGCCTGCCGGACAGCCCGCAGATCATTGGCGAACCGGTGCGCTGGCCGTTGTTGTCGCGGGGCACGATGGACCAGGGGCCCGAGGCGGCTCGGGATTTCGTCCAGGGATTCGTCTCGGCGCGGCTCGAAGACGAACCGTGTGTGTGCTTGTGGCTGGTTGGCCTGCCCGCGGTGAAATTCGCTGGCGAGGCGGACTTCGACGCGTTCTACCGTGAATTGCAGGTCGAAGGCCTGGGCTCTGCCTGGGCGTTGCCGGGGCTTGAATCGTTAATGGAAACGCCACAGCGCAAGGCTGAAGTCTGGCAAGCCATGCGCCGGCTGATGGCGCGCTGGAAAGAATCGAATGAGTGACGCTGTATCGTTCCGCCCGATGACCGAGGCGGACCTCGACGCTGTGCTGAAGATTGAATACGCGGCCTATAGCCACCCGTGGACCCGCGGGATATTTCTTGATGGGCTGGGCAAATACCAGATCTGGCTGATGTTCGAAGGCCAGCAGCAGGTCGGCCATGGGGTGGTGCAGATCATCCTGGATGAGGCGCACCTGCTTAACATCACCGTCAAACCGGAAAACCAAGGGCGGGGCTTGGGCCTGCGGCTGTTGGAACACCTCATGTCGATTGCCTACAAGGCCGAGGCGCGTGAGTGCTTCCTGGAAGTGCGCGACAGCAATCGCACGGCGTTCCGACTGTATGAGCGCTATGGCTTCAACGAGGTTGGGCGGCGCCGCGACTATTACCCTGCCGTGGGTGGGCGCGAGGATGCGGTGGTCATGGTGTGTACGCTGGTGGATTGAATCGACTGGTCTGCGGTCATCGCGAGCAGGCCCGCTCCCACAGGGTCAATGGGCGTTCCCAGAACCTGAGAGCACAAAACCACTGTGGGAGCGGTGGCGTTACCGGTCAGCGCTTGCCGTCGAGCGGATCGATATCGGCCATTTCCGCTTCGTCCAACCCGTCGCCTCCACCTATATCGTTTTCTCCAACGATGCTCAGGTCCCAATCGGCCTGCTCATCCTCGCCGGCCTCGCGGGCGTCCCGGGCACCGTCTTCGTGGATCAAGGTTTCGGGGCTCATGTCATCATCGGTCGGCTGGCGGTCTTCCATCGAGGCCCCTGTCATGCCCGCTTCACGCACGCGTTCATCCGGCATCAGTTGCTCGCGTTCTTCCTCCGGCAATTCATCGCCGATCCTGGCGTCGTATTCATCGTCATCGAATTCCAGCTCACGCATCGAGCCCATGCGGTCTTCGTTGTCGTCGATGGGTTCCGGTTGCACCGCATCGTAGGGACGTCGTGAATCATTCATGGCAATTCCTCATACTGTGGGCCTTACTAAGAGTCGACCGACTGTGGGGCCAGGAATTCCAATGCATCGCCGACGTGACCTCGACCGGCGGTCGTCTGTCACAGTTGGGCACTCTCTATCGAGGCTGGACAGCATGAATGAATTACAAGATCTGATTGATAACAACGCGCGCTGGGCCGATGCGATCAAGCAGGAGGATCCTGACTTCTTCGCCAAGCTGGCTCGTCAGCAGACCCCTGAATACCTGTGGATCGGCTGCTCCGATGCGCGGGTACCGGCCAACGAAATCGTTGGCATGTTGCCGGGTGATCTGTTCGTGCACCGCAATGTCGCCAACGTCGTACTGCACACTGACCTGAATTGCCTTTCGGTCATCCAATACGCAGTCGACGTGCTTAAGGTCAAGCACATCCTGGTGACGGGTCACTACGGCTGCGGCGGCGTGCGTGCTTCGATGCAGGACCGCCAACTGGGCCTGATCGACGGCTGGCTGCGCTCGATTCGCGATCTGTATTACGAGCATCGCGATGCCTTGGCCAAGCTCCCCACCGAAGAAGAACGCGTGGACCGTTTGTGCGAGCTCAACGTGATCCAGCAAGTGGCGAACGTGGGCCACACCAGCATCGTGCAGAACGCCTGGCACCGTGGGCAGAAGTTGTCGATTCATGGCTGCATCTACGGCATCAAGGACGGCCGCTGGAAAAGCCTGGACACCACGATCAGCGGCTTCGAGCAACTGCCGCCGCAGTATCGACTACGTCCGGTCGACGCGCCCTGAGGGCAACCTCTAGTCGCGATGACAACGGCGCCGCCAGTGCCGCAAAAATTCCATTCCTCGCTCATTCGGCGATTCGTCATAGCCAGTGATCCAGCCGTGGCAGTTGGATGAACCGCACCGGCAGGCGAATTGCCGATACAGCTTGCGTTCAGTACTGGCGTAGTCCATCGCCAGGCGGTCGCCTTCACGGATATCCGTCAGGGACCACAGCCACAATTCGCTCATGTCCAGGAAGACATTGGGATTGCAGGAGTGCAGCAGCAATCCGGCGAAGTGTGGGTCGTACATGTGGACATCCGGCAGAAGCTGCAATGTGTGCAGGCGTCGGCGGCTGATCAGCAGCCCCGATACCCTGCACATCCGCGTCATGGGGGCGAATGGCTTGCGGGCGATGATCCCATTGCCGCGACCGGCGTTGGTCTGGCGCACTTCAAAATCGCGCACCGAGGGATAGCCCTGGCGAGGGCTGAATTGTTTTCCCGGATAGATGCAGTCCCGGGTCTTTGAATCGACGCAATTGTCGATGAATTCGATCATGACCGTCCTTGTCGGTGCTGGACACTCGACTTTTCAGCGCTGGCCTCCAGCCGGCGGCGGTTAAAAACTCCGATAGCTTCCTCCAAGCCGTGATGCGTATCTACTGTCGACTCTGACAGGTGCCATAAGCGCTTTCCCGTGTGAGCGCAGGCTTACACGGGAAAGGTTCGTCAGGGTTTATACGGCTTCGGCCGGTAAGGGCATGGGCACTTTCAACTGCTGCAGTTGCGATTTGACCGGTGGTGTTTCGCACTTCTTGTCTGCGTCCACCTCGCTCAGCTTGCGAACCGAGGTATAGAACAGCTCGCAAGTCTGCTCTTTTTGCGTGACCTGCCACGTCTGGGTGCATTGGCTCAGCAATGCGCTCGGGTCGGTACCTGGCTTGCTGCCCATTCCGGCCTGCCAGCATGCAGCGCTCAGGTCCTGGCCCATGACTTTCAAGCCCGCGGCATCGGCCTTGGCCTGGTCGCCGTCATAACTGTCCGGATCGGCTGCGTACCAGATGTAGCTGGGGTGGTTGGAGCCCAGCACCGGAACCTTGGCCCCCGGCGCAGGCTCGATGGTCGCCAGGCCGAGTACCGCCACGGTCTGGCCGTATTGGGTCTTGATCCAGTCCCGGACGGGCGCTCCGAAAGCCACCATCGGCAGCGACGCCCCGCTGGCGTTCCGAGTGACTTCCTTGACCATGGTGGTCTGGTAATCGTTGAAATAGCTATACAGGCCGGCGAGTGTACTGCCCGCATTGGACGGCGCCGCAATGGGCGCGATGTCGATGATGGTCTGGTAAGCAGGCGTGTCCCCGGCGGCGATGCCGTTGGCGGTCAGCAGCGTGGCCCAGCGGTCGGTGGTGGCCGACTCCAGATAATCCTGGGCCTGGGTCAGCGAATAATCCGGCGGGAAGTGCAGCAGCTCGACGCTCTTGCGGTTCTCCAGCGCCATGCCCAGGGGCAGGAACAGGTACCAGTTGTAGGCCCATTTTTTATCGGTGTTGAGTTTCGTGGCGCCGTTATAGGCGAGGTCGCCGGCGTTGAGCAAGGCGGCCAACGGTTGGCCATAACTCTTCGGCACGCCGCTGATGTTGGCGTAGACGGTGCCGTTGTCGCTTTTGACCTCGACTTTGGCCGCGTCGTAGCCGTCGCGCTGGACGCTTTGCGTCAAATAATGCTCGACGGTCTGCTCGAGTGTCCAGTTGCGAAAACAGATGACATTGCAGTTGTTGGGGTAAGCGAAGAGGCGGGTGACGCGTTCGGTGCTGCCAAGGTTGACACCGATGTCGGCGGCTTGGGCGGTGGCGCTCAAGGCCAAGGCGGCGATAGGAAGTACGGCGAGTTTGAACATGCTCAGATCCTTTTCAGCGTGGGCCCTTGGAAACAGGGTGTATCCATACTGAGACAGACGGAGCCGAAGAAGAAGTGGGCCGATGGAAAAATCGGCCCTTTTTTATGGCTTTATGGCATTACTGGCGGCAGGTAGGTCAGCGTGGTCCCCAGGGCCCACAGCAGCACCAATACCAGCGGCGTGTGAACCAGCAACTGCACGAAAGAGAATCCGATCAAGTCCCGCGCTTTCAACCCCAGAACGCCCAGCAACGGCAGCATGTAGAACGGGTTGATCAGGTTCGGCAGTGCTTCGGCGGCGTTATAGATCTGCACGGCCCAGCCCAAGTGGTAGTTCAGGTCGTTGGCCACCTGCATGACATAGGGCGCTTCGATGATCCACTTACCGCCGCCGGAAGGAATGAAAAAGCCCAGCACCGCCGAGTAGACGCCCATCAACAGGGCGTAGGTGTCATGGGAGGCGATTTGTACGAAAAAGGTAGAGATATGGTGTGCCAGCGTCTGCGCATCGCTGCCCTTGACGGTGGTCAACAGTGCGGCAATCGATCCGTACAACGGGAACTGGATCAGCACGCCGGTGGTGGTTGGCACGGCGCGGGCCACGGCATCGAGAAAACTGCGTGGCCGCCAGTGGAGCAAGGCGCCCAACATAATGAACAGAAAGTTATAGGTGTTGAGCCCGGAAATGGCGCTGATGGCCGGCTTGGTCGAAAACTCATGGAACAGCCAACCAGCGGCGAGCAGCACCAATGCAATGGTCAACAGCGGGCTGTGCTCCAGCCATTCCCCGGGGCGGGTGCGCGGTTGCAGCGCCGGCATGCTGAAATTGGGGTCGATCCCGCAGGCGGCGGCGTCACGGGCGCTGTTGGGGCCCGGCGCGGTGGCATACGCGATGATCACCGAGATCACGATCAGCGCCAGCAGCATCACACCGGACTGCCAGAGGAAAATCGTCTGGGTAAAAGGGATGACGCCGGTAATCGACAGGATCGATGGCGGCAGGCTGGCCGGGTTGGCTTGCAATTGCGCGGCCGAAGAAGACAACCCCAGCGCCCACACCGCGCCCAGGCCCAGGTAAGCGGCAGCGCCAGCGGCGCGATAATCCATCTTCAAGTCGGCGCGCCGGGCGAGGGCACGCACCAGCAGGCCGCCGAACACCAGCGACAGCCCCCAGTTGAGCAGCGATGCGACCATGGAGATCACGGCCACCCACGCCACCGCGGAGCGGCCATTGCTGGGAATGCGCGCCAGGCGGTCGATCAGCTTGACGGCTGGAGGCGAGCTGGCCACTACATAACCGCCAATCACCACGAACGCCATTTGCATGGTGAAGGGAATCAGGCTCCAGAACCCATCGCCGAAAGCCATGGCTGCGGCAGTGGGCGTGGCGCCAATGAGCTGCGTCGCCAGCGCGACCACCAGCACCGCCAGCGCGGCAAAGACCCAGGAGTCGGGGAACCAGCGCTCGGCAAAACTGGAACAGCGCAGCGCGAAGCGGGCGGAACGGCTGTCTTCAATGTCAGTGGTCACGGCAATTACCTCGGGTTTTTATGATTATCGGTATCTGGAGCGACGAAGCATCGGCGGTCGGGCGCCAATATTGGAACATTCCAATGACCGTGGGAGACGGACCGGCGTTCGGAGTCCGACGTGATTTTTTTCAGACCGAACACCGGCGCTCTTCAGAAAAAAATCCTTGGGCCGATGGCAAGGAACAGCAGTAATTCTCCTGCCTGCCGGAGCTTGCCATGTTCAACAATCGCCTGAAGCAGGAGCTGCTCGCTCTTCGCCAAGAACTCTCCAGTCTCATGCAGATAAAAGAGAGCCTTGATCGCGAAATGCTCGGTTTGACCCTCGATGCTGAGGGGAGGATACAGTCGGTCAACCAGAACTTTCTCGATGACATGCGTTACAAGAGCCAAGACCTGATTGGCCGTTCTGTCGAGGAACTGGTACCGGCTTACCTGAAGTCCAATGAATTCCAGGCGCGCTTCAAGACCGCGCTGACCCGTGGCGAGCATTTTTCCGGCGCCGTGCGCCTGATGCGGGGCGACGGCAAAGAGGCCTGGCTGCGCTCGATCCTCCAGCCCATACGCAATGCCGAGGGGCGAATTCGTTCTTTTTCGATGTACTCCAACGACCTCACTCGCACCATCGAAAACTCCCGCGAGCATGAGAACCTGATAAGTGCCCTGGTGCATTCGACGGCGGTAATCGAGTTCGACCTGGGTGGCCATGTATTGACGGCCAATGACCGTTTCCTCAATGCGATGGGTTACAGCCTCGCGCAGATCAAGGGCAAGCATCACCGTACGTTTTGCGAGCCTGAGCAATACAACAGCGCGACCTACCAGCAGTTCTGGAAGCGTTTGAACAGCGGCGAGTTCGTTGCCGGGCGCTTCAAGCGTATCGACAGCAGCGGTCGCGAGGTGTGGCTGGAAGCTTCCTATAATCCGGTGGTCGATGCCAACGATCGCCTGTACAAGATCGTCAAGTTCGCCACCAACATCACCGACCAGGTCAAGCAGGAAAAAGCCGTTGCCGCGGCCGCCAACATCGCCTACAGCACTTCCCTGCAAACCGATAACAGCGCCCAGCGCGGCACCACCGTCGTGACCCAGGCCGTGGACGTGATGCGCGACCTGGCCCGGCATATGCAGACCGCTGGCCAGGGTATCGAGGCACTGAACGAACAGTCGCTGGTCATCGGAACCATCGTCAAGACCATCAGCGGCATCGCCGAACAGACCAACCTGCTGGCGCTCAACGCCGCAATCGAGGCTGCCCGGGCCGGTGAACAAGGGCGCGGATTTGCGGTGGTGGCCGATGAGGTCCGGCAACTGGCGTCGCGTACCAGCCAGGCAACCGATGAGATCGTCGGCGTCGTTCGCCAGAACCAGGACATGGCTCGCAATGCCGTGGCGCTGATGACCGACGGCCAACACCAGGCTGAACAGGGCCTGGCCTTGGCGGCCGAGGCGGGAACGGTAATCGTCGAGATCCAGGACGGCGCGAAGAAAGTCGTGGACGCGGTGAGCCAGTTTGCCAATCAGTTATCAACATAAGGGCGGTTTATTGTTGTTTTTTACAAATTAATTATCGTATTTCGATAATTTTAAGGCTATGTTCTGTGCTCCTTTCGTTCTGTTGGAGCCTCACATGGGTTCGAATCGCCTAGCTGTTTATAGTCAACGCATGGCTGCCATCACGCTGATATTCATTGCGGCCATGATGGCCATCAATGCCCTGGTCTGGGTGTTTCCTGATATCGAGTCGCAGTACGGCCTGGGCTTTGCGTTGACTCAGCGTCAGTTGTCCAGCCTGTCAGGGGAGGCGACCTTGTTGACTGGTTGGCAGAGCCTCGGCGCGATCTTCTTATCGAGTATCCCTCTGCTGGCGCTGACAGTCGGGCTGGTCAATCTGCGACAGCTCTTCAAGCGCTATGCGCAGGGGCAGTATTTCTCCGGCGAAGCCGCCATTGCACTGGGCAAGGCCGGCCGCGCAGTGGCATTGTGGGTGCTGCTGGATTTCCTGTGCGAACCTTTGTTGAGCCTGCTGCTCACCATCAATGCGCCCGTTGGCCAGCGATTGCTGAGCTTGAGCATCACCGCGCCGTCCTTCGTCGCTTTGTTTCTGGCGGCGTGCATTGCGATCATTGCCCGGATATTGTCCCAGGCCGCTGAAGTCGATTCAGAAAACCGAACTTTCGTTTGAGATACCCATGCCTATCGTGATTCAACTTGATGTGATGCTGGCGATGCGCAAGGTCAAGTCCAAGGATCTTGCCGCCGCCATTGGCATCACCGAGGCCAACCTTTCCCTGTTGAAGCAGGGAAAGGTCAAGGGCATACGTTTGGCGACCCTGGAAGCCATCTGTGACTATCTGCACTGTCAGCCGGCCGACCTGCTGGTTTACCAGCCGCGAAGCGAATCCGATCAGTCGCCCAGCGCTTGACCTTCACGCCTTGGATCGGCCCCGCCAGCCAGCGAGGATTTCCCTTGGCCATCACGCACCCGGATGATCGCCTGGGTGCCGCTGGTCATGTCGATTTCGCCCACTGTGTGGCCTTTGTCTTTCAACGCCTGGACCAACGCCGGGCTGAATTGCCCCTGTTCCAGTTCGGTGGGGCCATTGCGGCTGCCGAAGTTGGGAAGATTGATGGCGGCTTGCGGGTCCAGGTCCCAATCCAGCAGGCCGATGACGGACTTGGCGACGTATTCAATGATCTGTGATCCACCTGGGGAACCAACCGCGGCCAGCCATTCGCCGCTCTGGCGATCAAAGATCAGGGTCGGAGCCATGGACGATCGCGGGCGTTTGCCGGGCTCGACGCGGTTGGCGACTTTGCGCCCGTTCTCTTCGGGTATGAAGGAAAAGTCAGTCATCTGGTTGTTGAGCATGAATCCCTGCACCATCAAGTGCGAACCAAACGCTGACTCCACCGTGGTCGTCATCGACACGGCGCCGCCCTGGTCATCCACGGCCACTACTTGCGAGGTGGAAATTCGCAGGGGCGAGCGATCCGGCGCGAAGGCCATCTGGATGCCCGGTGGTGTTCCCGGCTTGGCAACGCCCATGCTGCGAGGGCCGATGAGGCCTGCGCGGCTCGCCAGATACGTGGGGTCGACCAAGCCTTTGACCGGCACGGGGACAAAATCCTGATCGGCAACGTAAAGGGCGCGATCAGCGTAGGCCAGGCGCTCAGCCTCGGAAATCATGTGCACGGCTTCGGGCAAAGGCTCGATACCAGCGGGCTTCGTGGATTTGATCGGTTTCAATGCCGCGAGGGCGGTTTGGCCGTCGCGCTGTTCCAGGTTCTCCAACGTTCCGAGGATCTGCGCCACGGCAATCCCGCCGGAGGAGGGCGGCGCCATGCCACAGACTTGCCAGCGTTTGTAGTCGGTGCACAACGGCGCGCGCTCCCGGGCGGCGTAACCTTTGAGGTCGCTCAACGACAGACTGCCCGGATTGGCGTGGCTTTGGACCTTGGCGACAATTTCTTCAGCAACGGGCCCTTCGTACAAAGCATTGGGGCCTTCGTTGGCAATACGCTTGAGGACGCCCGCCAGTGCCGGATTTTTAAGCAGGGTGCCCACTGCCTTGGGGCTGCCGTCGGCATTCAGGAAATAGGCGGCCATGTCGGGCGAGCCGGGTAAAGAGGCATCGGCGGCAATCATCGAGTGAAGTCGAGGCGAAATCCTGAACCCCTGTTCCGCCAATACAATTGCCGGCTCGAACAGTGTCGCCCACTTCAGGCGGCCATGTTTGCGATGGGCCAGCTCCAGGGCACGCAACACGCCCGGTGTACCCACGGAGCGGCCGCCGATCTGCGCGGCGGTAAACGGCATCGGTTTGCCATCGGCCTGGATGAAGAGTTTTTCGGTAGCACCGGCCGGCGCCGTTTCGCGGCCGTCGTAGGTGCGCACCGCCTTGCCGTCCCATAGCACAATGAACGCACCTCCGCCGATGCCGGAAGACTGCGGCTCCACCAATGTCAGCACTGCCTGCATGGCAATTGCCGCGTCGATGGCCGACCCGCCGCGCCGGAGCATTTCCCGGCCGGCTTGCGCGGCAAGCGGGTTTGCCGCGGCGGCCATGTGTTTGTCGGCATGACGTGTCTGTAGATCGGTGCGGTAGCCGGAAGCGATTTCCGGAGCCGTGGGCAAGGCAGAAGCGGACGTGGAGGAGGGCGGAGCCTTGCAGGCGACGAGTGCCAAGGCGATAGCCAGCAGGGAAACGGCTGACAGGCGATGAAGTTTCGATTTGAGATCTGAAAGCACGTGTCGCTCCGTCCATGGGCCAAGGATATTGAGATCGACTGTAGCGATACGAGGCGTGGGGCGCAAATCGACGGGGGGCGGCGATTCGGCTTCGCCCCCACAAGACGTCAGGCGTTCTGCGCCTGGAGAAAAATAGAAAACAGCTCGGACTGGGACTTGATCCCCAGTTTGCTGTACATATGTTTTTTATGGACTTTTACGGTTTCGGCGGAAATTTCCAGCTTGCGAGCGATTTCCTTGCTGGAGCAACCGCTGAGCATCAAGCGCCCGACATCCAGCTCCCGTGCGGTCAATTGCGCGCCTTTGAGCTGCTGGACTGACGCTTCCAGCTGCACGCGCCAATCGGCTTGCGGCGGTGCTGGTGCAAGGGCCACCACTTCGTTGATTTCGTAAGGCAGGCGCTGGCGCAACAGGCCGAGCACCCAGGGCTGGATGAGTGACAGCAAGGCAGTCTGCTCGCCACTGAACCGCTGCTTGCTGCCCAGCGACAGGCAAAGCGTGCGGTCGCCTTCGAGCTGGCAATTGAATTGGACCTCATCGGACACCACATTCAGGCGGAAGTAACGCTGGTAGTACTCGGTCAACTCGAAATGTTCCGGTGCGACTTCCGACAGGCGATACAGCCCGGTGCGCGACTGCTCGCGACAGGCGATGTAGAACGGATCGAGCAGATACAGGCCGCGCAGATAATCCTGGAACAATTGATCCGGACTGCCGTCCGCACCCGGGCACTCTGCGAATACCTGCGGGCGCTGGTCGGCGCTGAAAAGCAGTGCCACCCAACTGTCGAAAGGTACGTATTGATCGAGCAAACGGACCAGCTGCGTCCAGAAATTAGGCTTGTCCAAGGCGTCGATCAGTTGCCCGACCGAGCGGTGCCACGCGATGTCGTCTAACGAAAGTGTCATGCCTCTACCCCTATCGGGTTACCCCAGCGGCGTGATTTCCCGCCGTGGGCCTGCTGCGCATACTGGCTCACAGACACCGACCGGGCAATCTTTCAGCCCGCCTGGTTTGAACAAGGAATACCCATGAAAGTCGAACTCGCCCAGTTGGCGGGCCGTGATAACGACACGGCCTATAACCTCGAACGCGCCCTTCAGGCGATTGCCGCCTGTGCGGCCGATACGCAGTTGATCGTATTTCCCGAAACGCACCTGATGGGCTTCCCATCGCTTGAGACAGTGGCAGAAACCGCTGAGCCATTGGATGGCCCGACTGTCAGCGCGGTGCTTGCTGCGGCCCGGGAGCACAACATTGCCGTGGTCATAGGCGTGGCCGAAAACGACCGTGGCCGCTTCTACAACACCACGCTGCTGATCACCCCGCAGGGTATCGCGCTGAAGTATCGCAAGACCCACCTCTGGGCGTCGGACCGCGGTGTGTTCGAGGCCGGCGACCGTTACGCCACGTGTGAGTGGAACGGTGTGCGCGTTGGTCTGCTGATCTGCTACGACATCGAGTTCCCGGAAACCGCCCGAGCCCTGGCGCAACTGGGGGCCGAACTGCTGATCGTCACCAACGGCAACATGGACCCCTACGGGCCGACTCACCGCACCGCGATCATGGCTCGCGCCCAGGAAAACCAAGCGTATGCGCTGATGGTCAATCGGGTGGAAGAAGGGGATGGCGGGTTGGTGTTCGCAGGCGGCAGTGCGTTGGTGGACCCGCTGGGCACGCTGTTGTTCGAGGCCGGGCGCGAAGAAGGGCAGTTTGCGGTGGAATTGGACCTGAACCAACTGACGGCGGCGCGGCGTGATTATCGCTACCTCGATGATCAGCGGCTGAAGATGCCGGGAGAGATTGTCGAGCATCCCTATGGATTGCGAGAGCTGTTGATTCCTTCGCGTTGATCCTGAATCTGTGTCGTCAGGGCTTGCCCGCGAAGAGGCCCTGACAAGCAACATGTTTGCGTTGAAAAAAAACAGAACAAGAACCTAACACCCGAAATTGCGCCGAACTCGGCTCTGCCATAAATCTAATAATTCGGAGTAGTCACTCATGGCTCATTTGCAACGCACCCTGTCATTGGGGTCGGTGGTGCTGTTCGGCATCGCCTATATGACACCGATCATTGTCCTTGGCACTTTCGGTATTCTCGCTCAATCCACCTCCGGCATGGTCCCCGCCGCTTACCTGGCAGCACTGGTGGCGATGTTCTTCACCGCGATGAGCTACGGCCGAATGGCCGCGGCGTTCCCTGTCGCCGGTTCGGCCTACAGCTATGTCCGCAAGGCGATCAGCCCGAAACTCGGTTTCATCGCCGGTTGGGCGGTATTGCTCGATTACCTTTTCTTGCCCATGGCCATCTGGCTGATCGGCGCGGCCTACCTTCATTCCGCATTCCCGACCGTGCCGCAGTGGCTCTGGGTGCTGGTCTTCATTGGCATCACAAGTGCGATCAACATCGTCGGTCTGAAACTGGCCAACGGCATCAACGCGCTGTTGATGCTGGTGCAATTCCTGGTGCTGATCGCCTTCGTTGCGTTGTGCGTTCATTATGTTGGCGGGGATGCGAGCACACCGTTATGGTCGGTCGAGCCATTTTTTAACGGTGACATGCAGATGCCATTGATCATGAGCGGCGCAGCCATCGCCTGTTATTCATTCCTGGGGTTCGACGCGGTCAGTACCCTGACCGAAGAAACCCGCGACCCGCGCCGTACCATTCCACGAGCGATCATGCTGATTACCCTGGTCGGCGGATTGATCTTCGTCAGCGTGTCGTACTTCGTGCAGATCGCCCATCCGTCGTCCCAGTTCGACAGTGTCGACGCGGCGGCCTATGAAATTGCCCGCAATATCGGTGGCGACCTGTTCGTATCGATCTTCCTGATCGGCCTGATCGTTGGCCAATTCGCGTCGGGGCTGTCGGCCCAGGCCAGCGGCTCCCGGCTGTTGTTCGCCATGGGCCGAGATGGCGTACTGCCGAAATCGTTCTTTGGCGCCTTGCATGAACGCTTCGGTACGCCGGTCAACAGCATTCTCTTGTGCGCCGTGGTCGCGTTGCTGGCGCTGAAACTGGACGTCACCACCTCAACCTCGTTCATCAACTTCGGCGCGTTCCTGGCATTCAGCCTGGTGAACCTGTCGGTGATTTTTCACTACTGGATCGGCGCGCAGAAGAAAGGGCTGCGTGAATTCGTGTTGTTCCTGCTGTTCCCGTTCGTTGGTCTGGCGGCTGATGTATGGCTGATGGTCAGCCTCGATCACTTGGCGATCTACCTTGGCCTGAGCTGGCTGGCGATTGGCTTGGTGTATCTGGCGGTGCTGACGGGAGGCTTTCGTCGCCAGCCACCGGAGATGGATTTCCAGGAAGCCACATAAATCACTACGCCCCGTGGGAATAGCTGAATCTTGCGGGGGCATTCAGGGAGATATACCCAGAAACAAGAAAGCCCGCACTAGGCGGGCTTCTTGTTGTTCAAAGACATTCAGGAACATCTTTGAACAGGACTTGGTGGCTACACAGGGACTTGAACCCCGGACCCCAGCATTATGAATGCTATGCTCTAACCAACTGAGCTATGTAGCCAAGTGGCGCGCATTATTCGCTGGTAACGAAGATGTGTCAAGCGTAAATCCAAAATATTTCTCTGCACTTTCAACCGCTTAACCATCCTCGTCGCCGATGTGCGTCAACTGAGCTGAAATCTCCCTGTGTTCGCGCTCAAGGCCTGGCTGCCTTGGCTCAAGGTGTCCGCCGCCACGTTCACCGCGCGGGCGCCTTCCAGCAGGCGCATGGCCGCTTGATCGACCTGCTGGATATTGCCGCTGACCTCGTCGGCTGTGCTGGCCTGCTCATCCACCGCGGTGGCGATTTGCGCCAGGGTATCGGTGACGCTCTGTACGGCGCTGGCAATTTCCCCCAGACGCTCGCCAAGGCCGGTCACGGCTTGCGCGTCGGTCTGGGCCTGGCCGCACGCCGCTTCCATCAGGCTGACGGCTTCGTTGACCGTGGCGCGCAGGCTGTCGACGGTGCCGGCGATCTGTTGGGTGGAGGACTGGGTACGTTGCGACAGGCTGCGCACTTCATCGGCCACCACGGCAAAGCCCCGGCCTTGTTCACCGGCGCGGGCGGCTTCGATGGCGGCGTTGAGCGCCAGGAGATTGGTCTGCTCGGCCACGCCGCGAATGGTATCGACCACCAGCTGGATCTGTTGGCCCTGCTCGCTGACCCGGCCCAAGGCGGCGGCGGTTTCGTTGAGCCGCTGGTTGAGCTGCTGAATGCTCGCCGTGGTGCGCAGGCTGTCGCGGCTGCTGTCGGCGGCGATGCGGCGGGTCTGTTGGGCGCTGTCTGACGCCTGTTCGCAACTTTTCGCAACGCCTTGGGAAGTTGCGGCCAGTTGCGTCGCGGCGGCGGCGATCTGGCTGATTTGCATCTGCTGAGCCTCGACTTCGCCCAAGGCGCCGCTGGAATGTGTATTGAGGGTGCGCACGGCGTCGCTCAGTTGCAGCGTTTCGTGATCCACGCCCAGCAGGCTGGTGCGCAACTGCACCACGGCGACATTGAGCGCGGTGCTGATAGCTGCCAGCTCATCACGCCCTTGTACCGGAACTTGCAGGCTCAAGTTTCCGTCACGCAGCGCTTCAGCCAGCAGGGTAATGCCACTGGCGCTGCGGCGGATGGAAGCTTGCAGACAGACGAACAGGTACAGCGCCGCCAACAGCAGGCATCCCAGCACCGTGGCCACCAAGGTGAACTGGCGGATCGCCGAGCCGTGGTAATGGTCCAGCCGCGTGTCCAGTGCGACCAGCGATTGTTGTCGCAGGGTCGCCAGGTCTCGGAGAAGGGCGTCCATGTGTTTCTCGAACGCTTCCGGCTTGAGATTGATGGAGCCGCCGAACACGCCTTCATCCAAGATTTTCAAGCCGGCGTCCAAGTGCTTGAGGCTGCCCTGGAATTGTCCAGCCCAGGATTGCAGTTCGCTGGGCAAGCGTGTTTCCAGCAACGCACCGGTCTTGACCAACTGATCCCGGGCGTCGCCGATGCGGCTGCGCAAGTCACGCAGTTGCAGGCGGCTCTGCAAAGTGAATTGGCCTGACACCACCGAGGCCTGGCCAACGCTGGCCAGGCGGCCGACACGTTCGATCAGCTCGGGTGTCTGCTGGGTCGAAATCTGGGTGAGCAGGTAGGTTTCCAGCCAGGAGGCGAGCGTCAGGCGATTGTCCATGACCATCTGTTCGCGCAACGCTTGCAATGCGCTGAGGGCAGCGGTGAAACGATCATAGCCATCCGGCCACCAACCCACGGCGCCCAGGCTCTTGGAATCCAGGCCGTTGAGGCTGGTCTGCAAGGCCTGGTAGCGGGCGAGGGTGTCGGCTTCGACGCCCTCGGCCTGCAAGGTCGCGCCAAGATCGTTGGCGACCTGGTTGAGCTCCGGTTGTACCGCATCGAACGCGGCCATGGCGGCGATCGTCGCAGGGGTGGGTTGTCGATTGGTCTCCGTGGCCCGCCAGCGCGCCGCGCGATTACGCTGGGCGGCGAGCAGGTTGTCCAGGTTATCCAGGGCGAGCAACTGGCGTACGCCGGCGCGCTCTCCGGAAATCAGGTTGAGTTTGTCCCGGTAGTCCTGGCCGATGAGCCACAGGCTGCCCATGAGCGGCAGGATGAACAAAAGGAACAACAACTGGAATTTACGGGCGAAACCAAAATGCCCCAGCAACCGGATGCCCGGTGATAGAAAAGCCTGCATGCCCATACTCCCCTGAACACCCTTGCACTTTTTTTGTGCGTTTTTACACAAGTGCCGAAACGGGTGCTCTTTCAAAAGGCCTCGAAAGCTTGTCCAGGCCGGCTCTGTAGGCCTGCTCTGTAGCGAAACTTCCCATTCTCGGTCCCCTTTGTAAGGGGCCGCGTCGTAAGACTTTTACAAGGCAAGATTCAGACCATGGCGTTGCGCTATCACCTTGTTTGCCGACTATTTTTTATCGGTCGATAGCAAGCTAAGGGGATAGCCTTGTCGCACTGAAAAATGGCACATTGGCGAACCTTGCCCATGTGCTCCCACCTGCCGTCTGGAAACTTCCCATGGCTATCAGCAATACTCCGGCTGACGCGACGCCCATTGGCGCCACGCCCCAAAGCAGTCCTTTGGTCATGCGCATCATTGGTGCGGTGGCGTTGGCTCATCTGATCAACGATCTGATCCAGGCTGTGCTGCCGTCCATCTATCCGATGCTCAAGGATAGCTATGGCCTGACGTTTACCCAGGTCGGCCTGATCACCCTTACGTTCCAGTTGACCGCATCTTTGTTGCAGCCTTGGGTCGGCTATCACACCGATCGGCACCCGAAGCCCTGGCTGTTGCCGGCCGGAACGGTGTGCACGCTGATCGGCATCGTGATGATGTCCATGGTCGGCAGCTTTGCCATGATCCTGCTGGCGGCGGCCTTGATCGGTATCGGCTCGTCGACTTTTCACCCCGAGGCATCGCGAGTGGCGCGACTGGCTTCCGGCGGTCGTTACGGCCTGGCGCAATCGACTTTCCAGGTGGGCGGAAACGCCGGCTCCGCATTCGGCCCGCTGCTGGCCGCAGCGATCATCATTCCCTACGGTCAAGGCAATGTGGCCTGGTTCGGCTTGTTCGCGCTGTTTGCCTTGTTCGTGCTGTACCGCATCAGCCGTTGGTACGCCAATCACCTGAACCTGTTCAAGCTCAAGCAAGGCCAGGCGGCGACGCATGGCTTATCCAAGGGGCGGGTCCTGAGTGCGTTGGTGGTGCTTGGCCTGTTGGTGTTCTCGAAGTATTTCTACATGGCCAGTTTCACCAGCTATTTCACCTTCTACCTGATCGAAAAGTTCGACCTGTCGGTGGCATCTTCCCAGCTGCACCTGTTCCTGTTCCTTGGCGCAGTGGCGGCGGGAACCTTCTTCGGCGGCCCTATCGGCGACAAGATCGGACGCAAGGCGGTGATCTGGTTCTCGATTCTGGGTGTGGCGCCATTTACGCTGATCTTGCCTCACGTGGACCTGCTGTGGACCAGCATCCTCAGCGTGGTGATCGGCTTCATCCTGGCGTCGGCTTTCTCCGCCATCGTGGTGTATGCCCAGGAGCTGGTGCCGGGCAACGTTGGGATGATCGCCGGCGTGTTCTTCGGGTTGATGTTCGGCTTCGGTGGGATCGGCGCCGCGCTGCTGGGGCATCTGGCGGACATCCGGGGTATCGAATACGTGTATTGGCTGTGCTCGTTCCTGCCGTTGTTCGGCGTGTTGGCGATTTTCCTGCCAAGGACCAAAAGGGCCTGAATCGAACATTCCGAGCCCCGTTTCAACGCAGTATGGGCCAGCGCGGATACCTTTCGTACAGAGCTTCGGTCAATCCATCAGGCATTTTTGCTCTCGACCCCGGATGGGGTCGATGTACCGTTTATCGTTGTCCCTGAGCCATGAATGAACTTGCCGCTCTTTGGTGTTTCCGACGCAAAGAGCCTGTTCCAGTCAATTGGCTCCAACAAGAAGCCACCGGTCATGGTTATGACCGAGGCAGCGTGCAAAGCGTTGTCGCTCTACCAGGTGACGAAACTGGCATTTCTTTTAAGGGACTAAACCATGGCAACCGTCGATAACCCGAACCTGAATTCCCATACCGTAAGAACCGGCCCCGGCACTGTCCAGGTCGACCTCACCGGCCAGCTAGATGATGCCCAGAGCATCATTATCCAGCCGGACGGCAAGATACTGATTGGCGGCTATACCGAGTACCTGGCATGGGGCTACCCCGGGGCGCCAGGTGAGGAAAGCTACGGCTACGAGCAGAACCATTCCGTTATCCGCCTGAATGCGGATGGCAGCCTGGACACCCGCTTTCATGAAGGTGGCGTCGATACGATACCGACCACGACAGCCCCAGCGTCCCGCTATGAGTTAACGGCGGTGCAGGCCGATGGCAAGGTGCTCGTCGCTGTGGCGCTGAACACCGGCATACAGGTGGAGCGCTACAACAGTGACGGGACGCGCGATGTCGGCTTTGGTCAGAACGGTGTCATGACGGTCGACATCAGCCATGATTTTAAGGATATCGACCTGACGGTCAATACGGACGGCACCTTTCAGGTCAGTGCCCGCGGGTTTGACCAGGCTTCCGTGACCAAGGCTGGCAATGACGGCAGCTTGCTCGACGGCTTTGGTCACAACGGCGTGCTCACCGTCGACATTTACGAAGACCCGTTTTTCAACGGAGGGATCTCCACTGCGGTGTTGGCAGATGGAAGTGTCGTGGTCGGGGCTGCCTACAATGCCGCCGGCATGGGCGATCCGACGTTCGCCTTGCAGCGTTTCAACGCCGACGGCCAGTTGGATACCCGTTTCGGTGACGACGGCGTCCTGCATTTGAGCGCTGCCATGGGGTTTGGCGAAGACTCGGTGGTCACCGTGCAGGCTGACGGAAAGATCATCGTGATGGGGCATGGCGAGGGCGATCGCCTGGCTACCGTGGCGCGGCTCAACGCTGACGGGTCATTCGACAGTAGTTTCGGCAGCAATGGCTCGGTGACCTTCGAGGCCGACACGCCGGTGGCTTTGACGGTGCAAGCCGATGGCAGGATCTTGGCTGCCGGCACGAACAACGGAGATTTCAATGTCATCCGCTTGAACGCCGACGGTAGCCTGGACTCAAGCTTTGGCAGCCAGGACGGCAAGCTCCATATGGAGGGGTACGCCGGCGAGGAAATCTTGCGGGGCACCGATGCCGCCGAAATCATCCACGGCCTGGCGGGCGATGATGTGCTCCACGGCGACGGCGGGCGTGATGTGTTGCAAGGTGGCTCAGGCTCGGACATCTTCCGTTTTACCGAACTGGGCGACAGCTTCCGCACCGCCACGCTGAACAGCAGCGACCGAATCCAGGACTTCGATGTCTCCGAGGACCGCATTGACCTGATCGGCCTGGGCTTCACCGGTATTGGCGATGGCCATGACGGTACCTTGGCCATCCAGGCCAGCGCGGACGGCACCCGCACCTACCTCAAGAGCTTCGACGCCGATGCTACCGGGCAACGTTTTGAACTGACCTTGGATGGCAATCTGGTCGGGCAATTGAACAACACGAATCTTGTGTTCACAGCGCCCACGCTTGAAGGGGAATCTACCAACGATACGATTACCGGTTCTGCCTTGTCGGAAATCATCCATGGCCTGAACGGCAATGACCGTATCAACGGCGGCGCCGGAGCGGATGTCATCATCGGCGGCGCGGGCGCCGACCGTCTCAACGGTGGGGACAGAGCCGATACTTCGTTGTGGACGGACAATCGGGAAAACGCCGACGTGTTCCGCTATCTCTCCATCGAGGACAGCTACCGTACCGACAACCAGAGCTTTGCCGACCTTATCGAAGGCTTTACGGTTGACGACAAGATCGATGTGTCGGCACTAGGCTATACCGGCTTCGGAGAGGGTACGGGCACTACGCTGAAGTTGGTCTACAACGAGGCATTGGACCGCACTTACCTGAAGGATGCGCAAGCGGACGCGCAAGGCCATTCGTTCCAGGTTGCGCTGGCCGGGGACTGGCGGGAAAGCCTCGGCGAAGACAACATGGTCTTTGCTCCCACAGCGGCTCCCGACGCCCAACTAGGCCTGATCGGGGTGGCGCCAGACGTCGATCAATGGCATTTGTTAAGTTGACGCCCATAAAAAAACACCGCGTGACAGTCACTGCCACGCGGTGTTTTTTTCATTTCAGACGTTGAAGCGGAAGTGCATCACGTCGCCGTCCTGGACGATGTATTCCTTGCCTTCCAGACGCCACTTACCGGCTTCCTTTGCGCCAGCTTCGCCCTTGTACTGGATGAAGTCGGCGTAGGCGATGACTTCGGCGCGGATGAAGCCCTTTTCGAAGTCGGTATGGATGACGCCAGCGGCTTGCGGGGCGGTGGCGCCCACGCGAACGGTCCAGGCGCGGACTTCTTCGACACCGGCGGTGAAGTAGGTCTGCAGGTTGAGCATTTCGTAGCCAGCGCGGATCACCCGGTTCAGGCCAGGCTCTTCCAGGCCCAGGGCCTCGAGGAACATGTCCTTCTCTTCGCCATCGTCCAGTTCGGCGATTTCCGCTTCGATCTTGTTGCAGACCGGAACGACCATGGCACCTTCTTCCTCGGCGATGGCACGGACCACGTCCAGATGCGGGTTGTTCTCGAAACCGTCTTCGGCGACGTTGGCGATATACATGACCGGCTTGGTGGTCAGCAGGTGGAAGCCCTTGATCACCAGCTTCTCGTCGGTGCTCATGTCCTTCATCAGGCTACGCGCGGGCTTGCCCTCGGTGAAGTGAGCGATCAATCGCTCCAACAGGCCTTTCTGGACGACTGCATCCTTGTCGCCACCCTTGGCGTTGCGGGCAACCTTCTGCAGTTGTTTCTCGCAACTGTCGAGGTCGGCGAAGATCAGTTCCAGGTCGATGATCTCGATGTCGCGTTTCGGGTCGACGCTGTTGGAAACGTGGATCACGTTCTCATCTTCGAAGCAGCGCACCACGTGGGCGATGGCATCGGTTTCGCGGATGTTGGCCAGGAACTTGTTGCCCAGGCCTTCACCCTTCGAAGCACCGGCCACGAGGCCTGCGATGTCGACGAACTCCATGGTGGTCGGCAGGATGCGCTTGGGATTGACGATGGCCGCCAGTGCGTCCAGGCGCGGATCGGGCATCGGCACGATGCCGCTGTTCGGCTCGATGGTGCAGAAGGGGAAGTTCTCGGCCGCGATACCGGATTTGGTCAGGGCGTTGAACAGGGTGGACTTGCCGACGTTAGGCAGGCCGACGATGCCGCAATTGAATCCCATGGTGTTTCCCCTCGGATAAGTGTCAGGCCTTCTGGCTGTGCAGGTTTTTCATCGCGCGGTTCCATTCACCGGCGAGGATATCCGGCAGCACGCCGAGGGCAAAGTCGATGCTGGCATCGAGTTTTTCCTGTTCGGCGCGAGGCGCGCGACCCAGGACAAAATTTGAAACCATACTGGCAACGCCCGGGTGGCCGATGCCGAGCCGCAGGCGGTGAAAGGTATTTTGATTGCCCAGTTGCGCAATGATGTCGCGCAACCCGTTGTGACCGCCATGGCCGCCGCCCTGCTTGAGCTTGGCAACGCCCGGAGGCAGGTCGAGTTCGTCATGGGCCACCAGGATTTCTTCAGGCTTGATGCGAAAGAAACCGGCCAACGCCGCCACGGCCTGGCCGCTGCGGTTCATATAGGTGGTGGGAATCAACAGGCGAACATCCTGACCCTGGTGTGAAAAACGCCCGGTCAGGCCAAAATATTTGCGATCGGCGGCCAGGCTGACGCCTTGGGCGTGCGCGATGCGCTCAACAAAAAGGGCCCCTGCGTTATGCCGGGTCTGTTCGTATTCGGCGCCTGGATTTCCCAGGCCAACGATCAGTTTGATGGCAGTCACGATAGGGGCCCTTCCTGGAGTGGTGGTTAACATGTCGCGGTCAGACGGTGTGGCGACAACGAACGAAAATTGCGGATCTACCGTTAAGTAAACTTCGCGTTCTTGCCCGTTGTCTCGCTACGTTCCAGTCCGCGATGTTTCCGGTCACTCCGGCGACAGAGTGTAATTACTCTGCTGCGCCTTCTTCAGTCGCTTCTGGAGCAACACGTGGAGCGTGGACGTTGGCAACAGCCTTGTCATCACCGTGTGCCAGGGCAACAAACTCAACGCCTTTAGGAGCCTTGAGGTCGGACAGGTGAACGATCGTGCCAATCTCGGCGTCAGCCAGGTCGACTTCGATGAATTCAGGCAGGTCCTTCGGCAGGCAGGAAACTTCCAGCTCGGAAGTCACGTGCGAGATTTCGCCGCCTTTCTTGATCGGAGCAGCTTCGTTGATGAAGTGCACTGGAACGGTAGCGGTCAGTTTCTGGCCAGCCACGACGCGGATGAAGTCAGCGTGCATGATGAACTGCTTGGCCGGGTGACGCTGCATCGCTTTAACGATGACGTTTTGCTTCTTGCCATCAACGTTCAGTTCGATCACGTGGCTGAAAGCAGCCTCGTCTTCGAACAGCTTGGCCACTTCTTTGGCCAGCATGGTGATGGATTCAGGGGCCTTGTCACCACCGTATACAACGGCAGGAACCTGGCTGGCGAGACGACGCAGGCGGCGGCTCGCACCTTTCCCCAGGTCGGTACGCGCTTGGGCGTTCAGAATGAAATCGGTCATGTTGTTTCTCCAAAATAGCCATATCCGAATGACGTCTGCGACCGACGCCAAAGCGGTATGGGCAAAAAAGCCCCGCCCCAACATGAGTGTTGGGGCGGGGCGCTTTTCGTCAACGAGATATCCGGGAAAGGGCAGGGCCCTTAGCGGAACATCGCACTGATCGATTCTTCATTGCTGATGCGGCGAACCGCCTCGGCAACCACCGGTGCGATATCCAACTGACGGATACGCGCACAGGCTTGTGCTGCAGCGGACAGCGGAATGGTGTTTGTCACCACCAGCTCGTCCAGCACGGAATTTTCAATGTTTTCGATCGCCCGACCCGACAGCACAGGGTGCGTGCAGTAGGCGAAGACCTTGGCAGCGCCATGCTCCTTCAAGGCCTTGGCCGCGTGGCACAGGGTGCCGGCGGTATCGACCATGTCGTCGACCAGGATACAGGTGCGCCCTTCGACATCGCCGATGATGTGCATCACTTCGGAGTGATTGGCCTTCTCGCGGCGTTTGTCGATGATACCCAGATCAACGCCCAAGGATTTGGCTACGGCCCGTGCACGCACGACGCCGCCAATGTCCGGGGACACGATCATGAGGTTTTCGAAGCGCTGATCCTCGATGTCATCCACCAGGACGGGGGAGCCGTAGATGTTGTCCACGGGAATATCGAAGAAGCCCTGGATCTGGTCAGCATGCAGATCGACCGTCAGTACACGATCGATGCCGACCACGGTCAGCATATCGGCAACGACTTTCGCGCTGATGGCCACGCGTGCGGAACGCGGACGGCGATCCTGGCGGGCATAACCAAAGTAAGGAATAACAGCAGTAATACGAGTAGCCGAGGAACGGCGGAAGGCATCAGCCATCACGACGAGTTCCATCAGGTTATCGTTGGTCGGAGCGCAAGTCGGCTGAATAATGAAGACGTCTTTACCGCGAACGTTTTCATTGATCTCGGCGGTGATTTCGCCGTCGGAGAACTTACCGACAGAGATGTCACCGAGAGGGATATGCAGCTGACGTACGACACGCCGAGCCAGATCGGGGTTAGCGTTCCCCGTAAAGACCATCATCTTGGACACGCGCAGTACCTGAAGGCTGAGGGTATACCTGGATGAGTATAGGAAAATGGCAGGGGCGGCTGGATTCGAACCAACGCATGGCAGGATCAAAACCTGCTGCCTTACCGCTTGGCGACGCCCCTGTATCTGTTGCTGCGAGTGCCCAGCACTCGATTCCTTTTAGAGCAGACTTTGCAGCTTGCGATGCAACATCGAAACGTTGCTTCCTTTTGCTACAAACCCTGTAAGGGTCTCTGTAAGAAGGGCCGAGACTTTATCAGCTTCAGCTTTGCTTGGGAAGCCCCCAAACACACAACTTCCAGTTCCGGTGAGTTTTGCTTCGGTAAATTTACCTAACAAATTCAATGCGTTACGAACATCTGGATAACGCCTTGCTACCACCGGTAAGCAGTCATTTCGACTGTTTCCCTTGGGAACGGGGCGCACTTTAATGGGAGGAGAGTTACGTGTCAACAGTGGATCTGAAAAAATTTCTGCTGTACTTACAGAGACTTGCGGCACCAGCACCAAGTACCAAGGTTCCTCGGGCTCTACCGGTGTGAGTTTTTCCCCGACGCCCTCGGCGAAAGCCGCGTGGCCACGCACGAAAACCGGTACGTCGGCACCCAGCGAAAGGCCCAGCGCCGCGAGGCGATCCAGGTCCCAGCCCAACTGCCAGAGATGATTGAGGCCTAGCAGCGTCGTGGCCGCATTCGAACTGCCGCCACCGATCCCTCCACCCATGGGCAGGATTTTTTCGATCCAGATGTCGATGCCCAGCGAACAGCCGGATTGCTCCTGAAGCTTCTTCGCCGCCTTGACGATCAGGTTGCTGTCGTGGGGAACACCGTTGAATTCGGTGTGCAAACGGATCACGCCGTCATCGCGCACGGCAAAAGTGATCTCATCGCCATAATCCAGGAACTGGAAAATCGTTTGCAGCTCGTGATAGCCATCCGGGCGACGACCGAGGATGTGCAGCATCAGGTTGAGCTTGGCCGGGGAGGGCAGCGTCAGGCGTGCAGCGGTCATGTCATTGTCCCAGCTTGCGCGGCTGCCATTGCTTGATGACCAGCGTGACGTCCAGGTTGCTGCCGTGCAGCTTGATGCGCTCCGGCAACCAGTAGCCGTTCTGCTCGGCATAGCTCAGGTATTCGATCTGCCAGTCATCCTGCTCCAGGTTCGACAGGCGGCTGTCGGCGTCCAGGGTCAGACGGCTCTTGCTGTCCGGTGCCGGGAGGCCGCGAACCCACCAAGTGAGGTGGGAAACCGGCAGTTTCCAGCCCAGCTGTTCTTCCAGCAGTGCTTCGGGGCTCGGAGCCTCGTAGCGTCCCTGGTTGGCGACTTCCAGCGAAACCTGCCCTGGCCGGCCGGTCAGCCGCGCCGCACCGCGCCCCAGTGGGCCCGAAAGTCGAATGTCGTAGTAATCCTGGCGCTGCAACCAGAACAAGGTACCGCTGCCAGAGTCCTTGGGCGCGCGAATGCCGATCTTGCCGTCGATCTGCCAGCCGTCGAGGCCGCTGAGCTGTTTTTTATGCTCGCGCCACTGGGCCGGGTCGCCATGACCCTGGACGGATTCTCGGGCGCCGAAGCCCGCGCAACCGGCGAGCAGGGCGATGAAACTGAAAATAATGAAGTGGCGCACAAACATAATCTTAAAGGGTCTCTGATCCGGTCAGGCGTTTGATGGTGCCGCGCAGAATCGGGCTGTCCGGTTGTTCCTTGAGGAACTTGTCCCAGATCTGCCTGGCTTCGCGTTGTTTGCCGTTGGCCCACAGTACTTCACCCAGGTGCGCGGCGACTTCCTGGTCGGGGAAGCGCTCCAGGGCCTGGCGCAACAGGCGTTCGGCTTCGTCGAGGTTGCCCAGGCGGAAATTCACCCAACCGAGGCTGTCGAGTACGGCCGGGTCTTCCGGATTGATCCGGTGGGCCTGCTCGATCAGCACCTTGGCTTCATCGTAGCGGGTGGTCCGATCCGATAGCGTGTAGCCGAGGGCGTTGAGGGCCATCGCGTTGTCGGGGTCGCGCTGGATGATCAGCCGCAGGTCTTTTTCCATTTGGGCCAGATCGTTGCGTTTTTCCGCGAGCATGGCGCGGGTGTACAGCAGGTTCAGATCGTCCGGGTATTGCTTCAACGCTTGTTGCAGGACAGTCCAGGCTTTATCGCCCTGCTTGTTGGCCGACAGGGTTTCGGCCTCGATCAGGTAGAGCTGGATGCCATAGTCCGGCTGGGTGTCGCGCTGAACGGCCAGGCGACTCTGGGCCTCGGCCGTCCGGCCGTTGCCGATCAGGATGTCAGCCTGGCGCAGCTGCGCTGGGAGGTAGTCATTGCCCGGGCCGACCTGGGCGTACTCGATCAGCGCGCTCTCGGGATCGTTGCGCTCCTCGGCGATGCGGCCCAGGTTCAGGTGGGCCGAGTCGACGTGGCTTTCCCGGGCTATCAGGTCTTCCAGATAACCCTTGGCTTCTTCCCACGCCTTGGCTTCCAGGCAGACCAGCGCCAGGGAATAACGCAAATCGTCGTCTTCGGGGTATTGCTGCACCAAGCTGGAAAACTCGACCTTGGCGTCGTCCATGCGGTTGTTTTCCACCAGCATGCGGGCGTAGGTGAGGCGAAGGCGTTTGTCGTCCGGGTACTTCTTGATGCTTTTTTCCATCAGCGGCAGCGCTTCGTCGCCGCGATTCATGCCTTGCAGCAAGCGTGCACGCAACAGGATAGGCGCCACTTCGCCCGCTTCCGGCGGGTTGTCTTCCAACAAGGTGAGGGCGCCTTGGGAGTCGCCGTCCTGCTGCAGCAGCAAGGCCTTGCCGAAAATCAACTGGCCGTTGTTCGGGTGACGTTCCAGCAGGCGATCGAAACTCTTCTTCAAGCCGTCGCGGGTCTCTTGGTCGGTATCGGCGGCGGACAGCGCAAGGAAATCGAAATGGGTATCGCCCTTGCCCAGCAAGACTTTTTCCATGTACACCATGGAATCGTCGTAACGCCCGGCGCGCGCCAGTTGCACGGCGGCGGCGCGTTGCGCTTCGAGGTCGTCCGGGGCGTTTTTGGCCCAGATCAGCGCCGTATCCAGCGCGGCCTGGTCGGCCCCCAGGTATTCGGCAATGCGGAACGCCCGCTCGGAAATGCCCGGATCCTGAGTGTTGATGGCCTGGGTGACGTAGTTATCCAGGGCAATGTCGAAACGATTGCGCTGGCCTGCCAGCTCGGCACTCAGCAGGCTGAAGACAGTTTCTTCGCTGAACGAGCCGTACACCTTGGGCTTTTCAAGAGCCGGAGTGCTGCCTTCGACCGGTGGCGTACCGTCCGTCGAAACGGGGGCCATGGACTGGCAGCCGCCGAGAAAGGCAAAAGCGAGGAGCAACGCAAAAGATCTATTCATATAGGAAGAGGACGACTTACCTGCGGTCGGATCATCATGACACAAGCCATCGGTCAAACATAACCGAGTCTCGGCGGATGCCTTATAGGCACAGGTAATTGTGACAATAGTCGGTGGTGGTTGTTCTCAATCTGGCGAAGTAGGACAATTGCCGGCTTCACGTCACCATCAGCGACCTTGAATGGCCTTCCTTGCACTTGGTATTAACCACAAGACTGCTTCAGTAGATGTCCGCGAGCGCGTGGCCTTTACGCCTGAGCAGCTGGTTGAGGCCCTGCAGCAGCTCTGCCGACTCACCGACAGCCGCGAAGCTGCGATCCTCTCCACCTGTAATCGCAGTGAGCTTTATATAGAACAGGATCACGTCTCGGCCGATTCGGTGCTGCGCTGGCTGGCCGAATACCATGACCTGAGTCTGGAAGAGCTGCGCGCCAGTGCCTATGTCCATGAGGACGATGCGGCCGTTCGTCACATGATGCGTGTCGCTTCGGGGCTCGATTCGCTGGTGCTCGGCGAACCGCAGATTCTCGGCCAGATGAAGTCGGCCTATGCCGTGGCGCGCGAGGCCGGCACCGTCGGGCCGCTGCTGGGGCGTCTGTTCCAGGCCACTTTCAACGCCGCCAAGCAAGTGCGCACCGACACCGCCATTGGCGAAAACCCTGTGTCCGTGGCGTTTGCCGCTGTTAGCCTGGCGAAGCAGATATTCAGCGATTTGCAACGCAGCCAGGCGCTGCTGATCGGTGCTGGCGAGACCATCACCCTGGTCGCCCGCCATCTGCATGACCTGGGGGTAAAGCGCATCGTGGTCGCCAACCGCACCCTTGAGCGCGCCAGTACCCTGGCCGAGCAATTCGGTGCGCATGCGGTGCTGCTGTCGGATATTCCCGCCGAACTGGTGCACAGCGACATCGTCATCAGTTCCACCGCCAGCCAGTTGCCGATCCTGGGCAAGGGCGCGGTGGAAAGCGCCTTGAAACTGCGCAAGCACAAGCCGATCTTCATGGTCGACATTGCCGTGCCCCGCGACATCGAGCCCGAAGTCGGCGAACTGGACGACGTATACCTTTACAGTGTCGATGACCTGCACGAAGTCGTAGCCGAGAACCTGAAGAGCCGGCAAGGCGCGGCGCAGGCCGCCGAGGAAATGATCACCGTTGGCGCCGAGGATTTCATGGTGCGCCTGCGCGAGCTGGCGGCGGTGGACGTGCTCAAGGCGTATCGTCAGCAAAGCGAGCGCCTGCGCGACGAAGAATTGCAAAAGGCCCAGCGCCTGCTGGCCAACGGCGGCAGCGCCGAAGAGGTGTTGGTGCAACTGGCGCGCGGCCTGACCAACAAATTGCTCCATGCCCCAAGCGTCCAGCTCAAGAAGCTGACGGCCGAGGGCCGCCTCGATGCGCTGGCCATGGCCCAGGAACTTTTCGCCCTCGGTGAGGCTTCACCGGATAGCTTTTCGGATAAAAAATCGCAATGAAAGCGTCACTGCTCAATAAGCTGGACATTCTCCAGGACCGTTTCGAGGAACTGACCGCCTTGCTGGGCGACGGCGAAGTCATTTCCGACCAGAACAAATTCCGCACCTATTCCAAGGAGTACGCGGAAGTCGAGCCGATTGTCGCCACCTATAAGCAACTGCTCAAAGTGCAGGGCGACCTCGAGGGCGCCCAGGCGCTGCTCAAGGACAGCGACCCGGACATGCGCGAAATGGCCGTGGAGGAGGTGCGCGAAGCCAAGGAACAACTGGTCGAGCTGGAAAGCAATCTGCAACGCATGTTGCTGCCAAAGGACCCGAATGACGGACGAAACGTCTTTCTCGAAATCCGCGCCGGCACGGGCGGCGACGAAGCCGCGATCTTTTCCGGCGACCTGTTTCGCATGTATTCGCGTTATGCCGAGCGTCGCGGCTGGCGGGTGGAGATCCTGTCGGAGAACGAAGGCGAACACGGTGGCTATAAAGAAGTCATCGCCCGGGTCGAGGGCGACAACGTCTACGGGAAGTTGAAGTTCGAATCCGGCGCCCACCGCGTACAACGGGTGCCGGCCACCGAATCCCAGGGCCGCATCCATACATCGGCCTGCACCGTCGCGGTGTTGCCCGAGCCGGACGAGCAGGAAGCCATCGAGATCAATCCGGCGGACCTGCGGATCGACACCTACCGTTCTTCGGGGGCTGGTGGCCAGCACGTCAACAAGACCGATTCGGCGATCCGCATCACTCACTTGCCCTCGGGCATTGTCGTCGAGTGCCAGGAAGAACGCTCTCAGCACAAGAACCGGGCACGGGCAATGGCCTGGCTTTCGGCCAAGCTCAACGACCAGCAGACCAGCGCCGCCGCCAACGCCATCGCCAGCGAGCGCAAACTGCTGGTGGGGTCGGGCGACCGTTCCGAGCGCATCCGTACCTACAACTTTGCCCAGGGCCGGGTCACCGATCACCGGGTCAACCTGACCTTGTACTCCCTCGACGAAATCCTGGCCGGTGGTGTGGACGCCGTCATCGAGCCTTTGCTCGCCGAATACCAGGCCGACCAACTGGCCGCGATTGGCGAGTAAGGACGGGTGACCCAATGACCATCATCGCCAGTTTGCTTCGCGCCGCCGAATTGCCGGATTCCCCCACGTCACGCTTGGATGCGGAGTTGTTGCTGGCCGCTGCCCTGGGCAAGTCCCGCAGCTTCCTGCACACCTGGCCCGAGCGGATCGTGCCGAGCGAGGCCGCGCTGGTGTTTTCCGAATATCTACGCCGTCGTCGCTCCGGCGAGCCGGTGGCCTATATCCTCGGGCAGCAGGGTTTCTGGAAACTGGACCTGGAAGTCGCGCCCCACACATTGATCCCGCGTCCCGACACGGAGTTGCTGGTTGAGGCTGCGTTGGAGCTGCTGACAGCCACGCCGGCCCGGGTCCTCGACCTGGGCACCGGCAGCGGCGCGATTGCCTTGGCATTGGCCAGCGAGCGTCCGGCCTGGAGCGTGACGGCGGTCGATCGTGTGCTGGAGGCTGTGGCGTTGGCCGAACGCAATCGCCAGCGCCTGGGCCTGCGTAACGTCGCAGTCCTGAGCAGCCACTGGTTCAGTGCGCTGGAAGGCGAACGTTTCGGGCTGATCATCAGTAACCCGCCCTATATAGCCGCCAGCGATCCGCATCTGGCCGAGGGCGACGTACGTTTCGAGCCGGCCAGTGCGCTGGTGGCGGGGCCGGACGGGCTCGACGATTTGCGCGCGATTGTCCAGCAGGCCCCCGATCACCTCGAGGCAGGCGGCTGGCTGATGCTCGAGCATGGTTATGACCAGGCCGACGCGGTGCGGGGGCTGCTGCAAGACCAAGGTTTTGCCCAGGTCCATAGCCGCAAGGACCTCGGTGATCACGAACGCATCAGTCTGGGACGCCTGCCGTGCTGAACGATCAAGAGCTGCTGCGCTACAGTCGACAGATCCTGTTGCAACACGTCGACATCGATGGGCAACTGCGCCTCAAGCAGAGCCGCGCATTGATTGTCGGCCTCGGTGGCCTGGGCGCGCCAGTGGCGTTGTACCTGGCCGCAGCCGGTGTCGGCGAGTTGCACCTGGCCGACTTCGACACGGTCGACCTGACCAACCTGCAGCGACAGATCATCCACGACACTGATAGCGTCGGGTTGACCAAGGTCGATTCGGCGATGCGCCGCCTCACCGCCATCAACCCTGAAGTCCGACTGGTCCCCCATCCAGCGGCCATGGACGACGACAGCCTGGCTGACGCGGTGGCGGCGGTCGACGTCGTGCTGGACTGCTCCGACAACTTTTCCACCCGCGAAGCGGTGAACGCAGCCTGCGTCGCCGCGGGCAAGCCCTTGATCAGCGGCGCGGCCATCCGCCTGGAGGGCCAACTGTCGGTATTCGACCCGCGCCGCCCCGAAAGCCCTTGTTACCACTGTCTCTACGGGCACGGCAGCGAAGCCGAGCTGACCTGCAGCGAGGCCGGCGTTCTTGGGCCGCTCGTGGGGTTGGTGGGCAGTCTCCAGGCGCTTGAGGCCCTGAAACTGTTGGCCGGCTTTGGTGAGCCGCTAATGGGGCGCCTGCTGTTGATCGATGCGCTGGGCACGCGATTTCGCGAATTGCGGGTCAAGCGTGATCCGGAGTGCGGCGTTTGCGGTACCCGACATGAGTGAGGCGCCGGTCGGGGTGTTCGATTCAGGGGTCGGCGGGCTGTCGGTGCTGGGGGAAATTCGCCGATTGCTGCCCCATGAGTCGCTGCTGTACGTAGCCGATTGCGGGCATATTCCCTACGGAGAAAAAAGCCCGGAATTCATCCGTCGGCGGTGCGCGATCATTGCCGATTTTTTTCAACGCCAGGGAGCCAAGGCGCTGGTGGTGGCCTGCAATACGGCAACCGTCGCCGGAGTGGCTGACCTGCGTCGTGATTATCCGGACTGGCCCATTGTCGGCATGGAACCGGCGGTCAAGCCGGCCGCTGCGGCGACTCGAAGCGGCATCGTCGGTGTGCTCGCCACCACAGGCACGTTGCAGAGCGCCAAATTTGCCGCATTGCTCGACCGTTTCGCCACGGACGTGCGAGTGGTCACGCAGCCCTGTCCCGGCTTGGTCGAACTGATCGAGGCTGGCGACTTGCACAGCCCGGCCTTGCGCCAGTTGCTGCAGGGGTACGTTGCCCCGTTGCTGGCGGCTGGTTGCGACACGGTGATCCTGGGCTGCACGCACTATCCATTCCTCAAGTCACTGCTCAAAGAGATGGTTCCGGAGGATGTCAGCCTGATCGACACTGGCGCTGCCGTGGCTCGCCAACTCCAGCGCTTACTGAGCGAGCGGGCAATAGCTGCCGAGGGGCCTGCTGGCGAAACGCAATTCTGGAGCAGTGCCGATCCGTCACATCTAAGAAAAATCCTACCGATGCTATGGAATTCTTCCGGCATTGTGCGAAGCTTCGTCCTGTAAAAAAAACGTGAAAATTATGTAAATCGTGCTGAACTTCTGTTTTGGCGCGGATTTCTATAGCTCTGTCTGTTTGTAAGAAAAAACTAACTAAAGCTGTCGGAAAAGGATGTTTCTAATGAAGCGTTTATTCTGCTTTGCCGCGCTTGCGGCTGCGTTGCTGGGGCACACTTACACCGCACAGGCGGCAGGCGTGGAGTTCGGGGTCGGCCAGACCGGCGACTCGACCATGACCTATCGCCTGGGCATGCAGTTCGATTGGGACAAGAGCTGGCTACAGAGTGACGTGGGTCGGCTGACCGGTTATTGGAGCGGTGCCTACACTTACTGGGAAGGGGACAAGACCTCCAGTAACCATAGTCTGTCGTTCTCGCCGGTGTTTGTGTACGAATTTGCGGGTCAGAACGTGAAGCCCTACATCGAGGCGGGGATCGGCGTCGCGTTTTTTGACAATACCGAGATCGAAACCAACAAGCTCGGTACGTCGTTCCAGTTCGAAGACCGTGTCGGTTTCGGCCTGCGCTTCAATGGCGGACACGAAGTGGGCATTCGTGCCACTCACTACTCCAACGCCGGCATCTCGTCGGACAACGACGGGGTAGAAAGTTACGCGCTGCACTACACGATGCCGCTGTAACAGCAAAAACCGTGTCAGCGAGCTTGCTCGCGATAGCGGTGACCAGCGCCTGCACTCGCCTGGTCCACCGTTATCGCGAGCAAGCTCGCTCCACAGGGATCCAGTGCGTCAGATCATTCTTTATCGATACGCCGTCGCAATGCCCTGGCGTTCTTCCAGGCACTCCGGCGCGCCCATCTCGAATTCTCTGCAGATCAGCGGACGCTTTTCGTAGATCGTGCACATCATGCTGTCGCGATCCAGCGCCGCGCACCAGCCGTCATCGAGCCTCAGCATGACCTCCCCACCCCAATCGTCGGTGTCGATGAAACGTTCCGGAACGCCAGTATCGGTGATCAACATCACTTCCAGCTGGCAGCAGCACGCCGCGCATGTCGAGCACGTGACGACCGGCGCAGGCAGTTCAACGAGGGGGATGGTTTTCATGGCGCGCAGTGTACGGCAACCGGGTCGATCAGGGTTGTCCCTTGATCGGGGATTCGCCAGCGGGCTGGGTGTCCGCGGGAAAATTGTTGGCCGGGGAGGGTAACGGCCAGAGGGTCTTCATGGAGGCGGCGGGTAGGGGCGTTTCGTGGGGGCGTTCGTTCAACTGCGCCAAGATGTAGTTCGCCGTCGCTGGGGCCGACCATCGGGTCGGGATGGGAAGGCTACCGTCGAGACCCATCGCCGGGTCGTCGAATCCTGGGATAACCAGCGTTACGTCGATGCCTTTGCCGGACGGGGCGCCACGAACCGATTCAAACACCTGGCGCAGCGTAGTGCCGTCGCCTGGCGCGTGGGAAGGTGCCAGGTACGTGACGGGGCTGGTAATGCCTACCAGGTGAGGCGTGGCCCCCAGGCGCAATAACGGCAGCGCCACGTCAATGCAAAAACTTGCAACCAACAGATTGCTGCGGATGATGCGTTCGACCAGCGTATGGTCAGCCGGTTGGCCTTCAACGTATTCGGCCGTTCCGGCATTGATGATCACCGTGTCCAACGCGCCCCATTGCTGGGAAATCAATTGGCCGACCTCTCGAGCGATCTGGCTGTTGGTCAATTTGGCCGGGACCGCCAAGACTTGGTCGGGAAAGCGCTGGGACAGGAGCTTAGACATTTTAGACGAGCCGATAGCCAACTGCGCCCCGGTCTGAAGCAATGCTTCAGCCAGCGAGGCACCCACGCCATCAGCCGCACCGGTTAGCCAATACCTTCGTCCCAATCCTGTTCTCCTATCCTGAGTGTCATATCGAGGCCTGCGTCCTATGCAGAAGCCCTAAGTTAGTAAGACTATATAAGGTCCAGCGCGATGTGAATTCCCGATCTACCCAATTTCATGTCTGATAATCGCGCTTCAGTTTGATTTCATGGCCTGGCGAGACGGCAACCGCTTGAAGGCCGCCAAAGCCCGCATTCTCGATTGCGCCAGATCAACGATCGGTGACGGATAATCCGTTGCGTCAAACAGTTCGCGCTGGGCATCAGGACGGTGGACACGTTGGTTATCCAAATTGTTCAATTCAGGCAGCCAACGCTTGATAAATAGTCCCTCGCGATCAAATTTCTCCGATTGGCTCAGTGGATTGAAGATGCGGAACCAGGGCGCCGAGTCCGTCCCGGTGGAAGCGCTCCATTGCCAGCCGCCATTGTTGGCCGCCAGGTCGCCGTCGATCAGATGGCGCATGAAAAAACGTTCGCCTTCGCGCCAGTCGATCAGCAGATTCTTGGTCAGGAACATGGCCACCACCATCCGCAACCGGTTGTGCATCCAGCCCGTCTCCAGCAGCTGGCGCATGGCCGCATCGATGATCGGCAGGCCGGTGCGCGCCTGTTGCCACGCCGCCAGTTCATCCGGCGCTTGGCGCCAGGCCAAGGCCTCGGTCTCCGGGCGAAACGCGCGGTGTCGGGACACGCGTGGATAGCCCACCAATATGTGTTTGTAAAACTCCCGCCAGAGCAATTCATTGATCCAGGTCACTGTTCCTGCATTTCCACTTTCGAACTCACCCTGGTTGGCGTGCAGTGCCGCGTGCAGGCATTGGCGCGGCGATACCACGCCGGCCACCAGGTAGGCCGAAAGCTGGCTGGTGCCAGGCCTGGCCGGGAAGTCCCGCTCAGTCAGGTAGTCGTCGATGTGCTGCTCGACAAACCCATCCAGCCGCCGCCGGGCTTCGCTCTCACCGGCCGGCCACAGGGTTCGCAGCGTTTCGCTGGGTGGCTCGAAACCTTCGACGCACGTCGGCACGGGATCACTGGCTATGGCGGTGGACGCTTGCCGGGCAGGCGTGGGCACCACGCTCGGTAGCGAGAAATGCAAGCGCTGGTAGCACACCTTGCGAAACTGGCTGAATACCTGGAAATAGTTGCCGGTCTTGGTCAGCACGCTGCCGGGCTTGAACAAGAGCTGGTCGAGGTGGCTATGAAACTCGACACCCTCTCCAGCCAGCGCATGAGCGACTTCGGTGTCGCGTCGGGTTTCGTTCAGGCCGTATTCTTCGTTGACGTGCACGGCGTCGATGTTCAGCTCCCGGCACAGTGTCGCCAATATCTCTGGCGCCTGGTCCCATTGGGGCGCTTGGCGGATCAGCAGCGGGATGTTCAGTCGTTCCAACGCCGTGCTCAGCGACGCCAGGTTGCGCAACCAGAAGTCGACTTTGCAAGGCGCATCATCGTGGGCGCGCCATTGCCCCGGGCTTGGCAGATATACCGCCACGCAGGGACCTCGGGCGGCAGCGGTGGCAAGCGCGGTGTTGTCGTGCACGCGCAAATCGCTGCGCAGCCAGATCAATTGCATGGACATACTCTTTAAAGAAGCGCCCGACGATTCAGTTCGGCGTGAGCGCAGAGCGGGTTTTCGGCCCAACTGACGTGGGGCATCGAGACGTCGGTGGATAGCCTGGCGAGATGAATGGACACGGCCGGGCCGGCGATGATGATCGGGCAGTCGACGGCATTCAGTTGCCTAGGCAATTGGGAAAGGTTCAAGGCATTGCTTGAATACAGCAACACGGCGCGGGCCTTGAGCCGTTCGACCGCCAGCGCCAACTCTCCCGCCGGCAAAGGCGCATCGAAGACCTCCACGGGGCAATCGGCGCTGCTGGCGAGCCAGGCCGTCAACCACAGGTGCGGTTCCTGGGACGACAGAGAATGATTGACCATCAGCAACGGCGCGCCATGCACCTGGCGGTTGTTGTGGTAGACCCGGCTGCCGAACTTGCTGCGCAGCCAGGAATAAAAGAACACCTGCTCCAACTGCGCGCCGAATTGCCCTTGCCAACGTGTCTGCAATTCGTCGAGCAAGGGCAGCAGCAACTGTTCGCAAACAGTACTGGGCGGATAAAGCGCCATCGCCTGGTTGACCAGATGATCGACTTGCCGCTCGGCCAGTTGCATCACCGCCAGGGCAAGGGCGTGGCGCTGGCACTGCCAATCATCTTCCAATGGCTCGTCGGGCGGCTGCGGAGTGTCGAGCAACGGCTTGACCTTGCTCACGGCCACGCCGCGATTGATCCAAGTGAGGATGCTCTGGATCCGTTGCACATGTTCAGCGCTGAACAAGCGATGGCCCTTGGGGGTGCGGTGCGGCACGATCAAGCCATAGCGGCGCTCCCAGGCACGCAGCGTGACGGCGTTGACGCCGGTCCGCCGGGACACTTCGCGTATGGGCAGCCAGCCCTGCGCCAGCGCTGTGGCAAAATCAGCGCCGAGGTCTTCGCTGGCGCTGGAGTCGGGTTCGTCGTTCATCAGATGGCGTTTCGCAGGCTGAGATTTTCCGGGTGGGGTTGCAGGTACGCCTGTTGCGCGAGATATGGATCGGGATGCTGGCGCAGGTGATGCTTGAGTAACGTCAGCGGCACCACCAAGGGCACGATGCCGAGGCGATATTGCTGGATGAGGTGCTGCACTTCCCGCTTGTCATCGGCGCCGATAGCGCGTTTGAGATAGCCACTCAAATGTTGAAGTACGTTGGCGTGGGTTCGACGGGTGGCGCATTTCTTCAAGGCCGTCATCAGGGCACTGAAATAACGCGGGCCCAACTCATTGGGATCCGACGTGCCCATGTTGCCCAACAGGTTGCCGAGGGCCTTGTATTGCACCGGATCGTGAGCCATCAGCAAGTATTTGTAGCGCGAGTGGAATTCAATGAGATCGCGCCGGGTCAGGTCGCGACGGCGCAGCGGTTGCCAAGCGGCGTAGACGAACACGCGCGTGAGGAAGTTCTCACGCAATACCGGGTCGTTGAGGCGACCGTCTTCTTCCACCGGCAGGTCCGGATGGCGTGCACAAAAGGCCTGCGCGTAGATACCACGCCCGCCGCCGTCCTGAGGCACGCTGTTGTGATCGTAGACCTTGACCCGTTCCAGCCCGCACGACGGCGACTTCTGCATGAAGATGTAGCCGCAAACGTCGTTTAGTTCCTCGGCCATTTGCCGACCGTAATCGTCCAGCGGTTGGGTGACATCGAGATCGCGGTTCACGGTGCCGACCGCGTGGGGTTGCTCGGGTTTGCCCACCAGCCGAATCGGTTCCCGGGGAATGCCCAAGCCTATGGCGACCTCAGGGCAAACCGGGACGAAATCGAAAAAGTCATTAAGCGTGCGGCTGCATAGCTGGGATTGCTTGTGCCCGCCATTGAAGCGAACTTCGGCGCCCATCAGGCATGCGCTGATAGCAATCTTGGGTTTGGCGTTCGCTTCGCTGGGCATGAGCTACCTCTGGGATAAAAATCTTGTACATATTTACTTCGCTGTACAATATTTTTAATCATAGGTCTGAATGGACACAAGTCAACCGGCAATGGAATGAACGGGCGATGCCACGGAGGGCGCAGATGGGCTGCTGTCTATTGCGACAGCAGCGAGGGAGGCAAGGGCGATCTACTGGAGGCTGGCGTGCAACCGGCGCGCGGCGTCCTGGCCGCTGAGCCAAGCCCCTTCGACCCGGCCGGACAGGCACCAATCTCCGCACACGTACAACCCCAGGTCCGCATCGGCCAGCGCGCCCCATTCGTGACTGCTGGCGGGGCGGGCGTACAGCCAGCGGTGGGCCACGCTGAAGCTCGGAGCGGGCATGGCGCTGTGCAGCAGTTCGGCGAAGGCACCGTGCAGGTGTTCGATGACCGCTTCCTTGGACATGTCGATGTGCTGGCGGCTCCAGTCGCTGGTGGCGTGCAGCACCCAGGTGTCGAGCTTGCTATCGCGGCCTGGCTTGCTGCGGTTGCGTGCCAGCCAGTCGAGAGGGCTATCCTGTACGAAGCAGCCTTCCATGGGCGTATCCAAAGGCTGTTCGAAGGCCAGCGCCACCGCCCAGGTCGGGTCCATTTTTACCCCGGCGGCCACGCCAGCCAGTTTCGGCACCGCGGCCAGTAATGCGGTCGCCTGGGGCGCGGGCGTGGCGATGACCACCTGGCCGAACGGGCCATGGGTGAACCCTTCAGCGTCCTGCAGATGCCAGTGCTCCTGGCCGCGAAACACTTCGGTGATGCGGCAGGAGAACTGCACGGGCAGGTCGCCGAGCAGGGCACGGGTAATCGCGCTCATGCGCGGGGTGCCGACCCAACGGGTCTGTTCGTCCGGTGAAGGGCTCATCTGCCCGTCCTGGAAGTGATAGAGCTGCGGGTTCCATTCCGCTGCCCAGCCGTTGGCTTGCCAGCGCTGCACCTCCGTGACGAAGCGCCGGTCCCGGGCAGTGAAATACTGGGCGCCCATGTCCAGCGCGCCAGCGTCGCTGCGCTTGCTCGACATGCGTCCGCCGCTACCGTGGCTTTTATCGAAAAGTTGGATGACATGCCCGGCCTCCGTCAGGGCCTGGGCGGCGGAGAGTCCGGCGATGCCGGTGCCGATGATTGCGATAGGTACAGTCATGAGGGCCTCGTTTACTTTCTGTACAGACTACGCCGTCTTTAATCCTGTACAATTTTGGTTTTTGGTATAAGTTTTACCGTTCGCGTTTTGGCAGGTTGTCCTATTGTTAGAAACAGACCTTGGCCGATGTGAAAAATCTCTACCTATAAAAATAGACTAATGGGCCGGGTAAAACGCGATGCGAGGAACACCTCATGCACATATTGCTGACCGGCGGTACTGGTTTGATCGGACGTCAGCTCTGCCAGCACTGGTTGGAGCAAGGCCATCGCTTGACGGTATGGAGTCGTCGACCCGAGCAGGTGGCGAAAATCTGCGGGGCGCAGGTGCGCGGCATCGCCGCGCTCGATGAAATTGGCGAGCCGGTGGACGCGGTGGTCAACCTCGCCGGCGCGCCCATCGCTGATCGGCCCTGGAGCCACAAGCGCAAGATCTTGCTGTGGAGCAGCCGCATCACGTTGACCGAGGCTTTGCTTGCATGGCTGGAACGGTGCGAGCAGAAACCGCAGGTGCTGATTTCCGGTTCCGCCGTGGGCTGGTATGGCGACGGTGGCGAGCGGGAGCTGACCGAGGAATCAGGGCCGGTCAGCGAGGACTTCGCCAGCCAGCTGTGCATCGCTTGGGAGGAAACGGCGCAGCGGGCCGAGGCCTTGGGCCTGCGCGTGGTCCTGGTTCGAACCGGCCTGGTCCTGTCCGCCGAGGGCGGCTTTTTGTCGCGGTTGCTGCTGCCCTTCAAACTGGCGCTGGGCGGGCGTATCGGCAACGGGAGGCAGTGGATGCCATGGATACATATCGACGATCAAATCGCTCTGATTGATTTTCTTCTGCACCGCAGTGATGCCAGCGGTCCTTATAATGCCTGCGCGCCGAACCCGGTGCGCAACCGCGATTTTGCCAAGGCCCTGGGGCACGTGTTGCATCGCCCGGCCGTGGTGCCGATGCCGGAGCTTGCGCTGAAAGTCGCGTTGGGGGAATTGTCATTGCTGTTGCTGGGCGGCCAGCGCGCCACGCCGGCCCGATTGCAGGCGGCGGGTTTTTCATTCCAGTTCACTGATTTGCCCGCGGCCCTGGAAGATTTATCGGGTCGCCTTTGAAATAGGACGTTGCATGACCGATCACGCGTTGCTTCTGGTGAATCTGGGTTCGCCTGCCTCCACCTCGGTGGCCGATGTGCGCCGCTACCTCAATCAATTCCTGATGGACCCGTACGTGATCGACCTGCCATGGCCGGTCCGGCGGTTGCTGGTGTCGCTGATCCTGATCAAGCGCCCCGAACAGTCTGCCCACGCCTACGCGTCGATCTGGTGGGAAGAGGGCTCACCCCTGGTAGTGCTCAGCCACCGCTTGCAACAGGCGATGACCGCCCAATGGACGCAGGGGCCCGTAGAGTTGGCGATGCGTTACGGCGAGCCGTCGCTGGAGTCCACCTTGGTGCGCCTGGCGAGCCAGGGCCACAAGAACATCACCCTGGCCCCGTTGTATCCGCAATTTGCCGACAGCACTGTCACCACAGTCATCGAAGAAGCCAAGCGGGTTGCGCGCGAGAAGAAGCTCGACGTGAAATTCTCGATTCTCCAGCCTTTCTACGATCAGCCGGAATACCTCGATGCGCTGGTTGCCACCGCCAAGCCGTACCTGATGCAGGACCATGATCACCTGTTGTTGAGTTTCCATGGCTTGCCCGAGCGGCACCTGACCAAGCTCGACCCCACCGGTTACCACTGCTTCAGGGATGCCGACTGCTGCAAGAACGCGCCGCCTGAAGTCATGGCGACCTGTTACCGCGCCCAGTGCATTCGTACCGCCGAATTGTTCGCCCAGCGCATGGGCCTGGCGCAGGGTAAATGGTCGGTGTCGTTCCAGTCGCGATTGGGCCGTGCCAAGTGGATCGAACCCTACACCGAAGCGCGTCTGGAAGAACTGGCCAAGAGCGGCGTGAAAAAAGTGCTGGTGATGTGCCCGGCGTTCGTGGCCGATTGCATCGAGACGCTCGAGGAAATCGGTGATCGCGGCCGAGAGCAGTTCCGCGAGGCGGGAGGCGAGGAGTTGGTACTGGTGCCTTGTCTCAATGACGATCCGCGCTGGGCGCAGGCCTTGAGTACCCTCTGCGAGCGGGCGCCTCTAGCTCTATAAAAATTCTGCGGCTCCTTCGCGAGCTGGCTCGCTCCCACAGTAGATCTCGAGTGGTCACAAAATTTGTGTTCACAACGGATCTCCTGTGGAAGCGAGCCTGCTCGCCAAAGCAATCTGACTGACAGCAATAACCTCAAGCTGAGTCAGACCAGCGGCTCATCCGCCTTCTTCTGCTTCCATCCGTCATTGCCCGGCAAGATCAGGTTCAACGCGATCGCCACCACGGCGCACAGCGCGATGCCCTTGAGGCCGAAGTCGTCCGGGCCCGTGCCGGTGCCGACCAGCACGCCGCCGATGCCGAACACCAGCGTCACCGAAACGATCACCAAATTGCGCGCCTCGCCCAGATCGATCTTGTGACGAATCAGCGTGTTCATGCCCACTGCGGCAATCGAGCCGAACAACAGGCACAGGATCCCACCCATCACAGGCACCGGAATGCTTTGCAGCAGCGCGCCGAACTTGCCGATGAACGCCAGGCTGATGGCAAAGATCGAGGCCCAGGTCATGATCTTCGGGTTGTAGTTCTTGGTCAGCATCACCGCGCCGGTGACTTCGGCGTAAGTGGTGTTGGGCGGGCCGCCGAAGAGGCCGGCTGCGGTGGTGGCGACGCCGTCGCCGAACAACGTGCGATGCAGGCCTGGCTTTTTGAGGTAATCGCGACCGGTCACGCTGCCCACGGCAATGACGCCGCCGATGTGCTCGATGGCCGGTGCCAGCGCGACGGGCACGATGAACAGGATCGCCTGCCAGTTGAACTCCGGTGCGGTGAAGGCGGGCAGGGCGAACCAGGGGGCCGCGGCGATCTTCGCGGTGTCGACGACGCCAAAGAAAAACGCCATGGCGAAGCCCACCAGCACGCCGGAGATGATCGGCACCAGGCGGAAAATGCCCTTGCCGAACACGGCGACAATCAACGTGGTGAGCAACGCCGGCATCGAAATCATCATCGCGGTCTGATAATGAATCAGCTCGGTGCCGTCGCCGGCCTTGCCCATGGCCATGTTCGCGGCAATCGGCGCCATCGCCAGGCCGATGGAAATGATCACCGGACCGATCACCACCGGCGGCAGCAGGCGGTCAATGAACCCGGTGCCCTTGATCTTCACCGCCAGGCCCAGAAACGTGTAGACGAAACCGGCCGCCATCACGCCGCCCATGGTCGCCGCCAGGCCGAACTGGCCCTTGGCGAGGATGATCGGTGTGATGAAGGCAAAGCTCGACGCCAGAAACACCGGCACCTGGCGCCCAGTGACGATCTGGAACAGGATCGTCCCCAGGCCCGCCGTGAACAGTGCCACGTTCGGGTCCAGGCCCGTGATCAGCGGCATCAGCACCAGCGCGCCGAAGGCGACGAACAGCATCTGCGCGCCGGACAGCACCTGACGCCAGAGCGGATCGTTGAATTCGTCCTGCATGCTCAGGCGTCCTTCTGCTTGGTGCCGAAGATTTTGTCGCCGGCATCGCCCAGGCCCGGAATGATGTAACCGTGTTCGTTGAGTTTCTGGTCGATGGAGGCGGTGTAGATGGTCACGTCGGGGTGGGCATCTTCCACGGCCTTGATGCCTTCGGGCGCGGCGACCAGCACCATGGCGCGGATATCGCGGCAACCGGCCTTTTTCAACAGATCGATGGTGGCGACCATCGAGCTGCCGGTGGCGAGCATCGGGTCGATGATCATTGCCAGGCGCTCGTCGATTTCCGGCACCAGTTTTTCCAGGTAGGTGTGGGCTTGCAGGGTCTGCTCGTTGCGAGCCACGCCCACGGCACTGACCTTGGCGCCCGGGATCAAGCTGAGCACGCCTTCGAGCATGCCGATACCGGCGCGCAGGATCGGCACCACGGTAATCTTCTTGCCGGCGATTTTTTCCACTTGCACCGCACCGGCCCAGCCGGCGATCTCGTAGGATTCGAGCGGCAGGTCTTTGGTGGCTTCGTAGGTGAGCAGGGCGCCGACTTCCTGGGCGAGTTCGCGGAAGTTCTTGGTGCTGATGTCTGCGCGGCGCATCAGGCCGAGTTTATGTCTGATCAGCGGATGGCGGATCTCGAGGATGGGCATGGGGAAGGCTCCGGCGGCGGGCAAAAAAACCGGCCTAGATTAATCTATCCGAGGGTGTTGTCCTATAGACAATACAGAACGTTAGTCCACAAATGCTTGATCTGGCCGGGCGGGATGCGTACCTTTGCCCGCTTTTCCGAACTGCCACCCCTGGAGAGCGCACATGTCCGCTGATCTCGAGCATATCCGTCAAGTCATGCGAGAGGCTGACTGCCTGTACACCGAAGCTGAAGTCGAAGCGGCCATCGCCCGTGTCGGTGCGCAAATCAACGATCAATTGGCTGAAAGCAATCCGGTCGTGTTCTGCGTGATGAACGGCGGGCTGATTTTCTCCGGCAAGCTGCTGACCTATCTGAACTTCCCGCTGGAAGCTTCCTACCTGCACGCCACCCGTTATCGCAACGAGACCAGCGGCGGCGACCTGTTCTGGAAAGCCAAGCCGGAAGTCTCGTTCATCGACCGTGACGTGCTGATCATCGACGACATCCTGGATGAAGGGCATACCCTGGGCGCGATCATCGATTTCTGCAAACACGCTGGCGCCCGCGCGGTGCACACCGCCGTGCTGATCGACAAGGACCACGACCGCAAGGCCCGACCTGACCTGAAGGCCGATTTTGTCGGCCTGCCGTGCATCGACCGCTACATCTTCGGCTACGGCATGGACTATAAAGGCTACTGGCGCAACGCCAATGGCATTTTCGCCGTCAAGGGGATGTAATCGGATGACTGGCCCTGCCTTCCTGGATCAAGCCTTGTTCGATGAGCTGGCCGAGAAGGCCGGGGCCAGTGCGCGTGGGCGCCAACATCACAATTTCCACCAGATGGATGAGCCTTGCCACCGCATGGCGGTGGGTTTGCAGCCCTCGACCTACATCCCGCCGCATCGCCACCTGAGCGCCGACAAGGCTGAAACCTTACTGGTGCTCAAAGGCCGCCTCGGTGTGTTGATCTTCGATGAAACCGGAACCGTGACCGGCAAGCGCATCCTGCAGGCCGGTGGCGATTGCCTCGGTGTCGATCTGCCGGCCGGTGTCTACCATGGCCTGGTGGTACTGGAAGCCGACAGCCTGATGTTCGAATGCAAAGCCGGCCCCTACCGGCCGGTGGGCGACGGCGAACTGGCCCCTTGGGCGCCCCGCGAAGGCGAGCCCGGCGTTGCGCAATACCAGGCCTGGATGCGCGCTCAATTCGACTAATATCGATGGCGATCGCGCTTTTATGAGGCCAGCGCTGATGGCCTGTGCCGCGAATGAATTGTCCGGGTCGCTTATTTTTTCGATGAATGCTAGCGTGCCCGGCCAAGCCTCCGGAGCCTGTCATGAGTGTATCGATCCGCCGCTGCGCCACTTTGCTGTTGCTAACTAGCTTGCCCTTGATGGCCGTGGCCGCGCCGATGCACAGTCAGTTCTTGCCGCCGGATGACCTCGTGGCGCGCCAGGAGCAGCCTGAACAGCAGCAGTTGCTGCAAGTCACCGAATACTCGGTGGTACTGGGCAACCAGCGCCCTTCCAACCAGCAGCCGATCCCGGTCACCTCACCATTGATGGTGCGCCTCAAAGGCAAACCGTTGAACAAGGGCGCGACCATCAGCCAGGTGATTCTCAATTTCGACGGGGAAAGCAAAAGCCTGAAGAAACCGGCGTACGACGAGGCGAGCAAGACCTTGACCTTGTCTTATCCACAGGCTCAGTACCGGGTGGTCATCGACCTGTTGCGCAATGACACGGTGTACGTGCAATTCCTCAGCTACGCCAACGGCCATATCTGGGCCGATCTGCACACCGGCACCGCACGCCCGCGTTGAGCCGCAACGCCCGCCGGGGGTAAACTGCCCGCCCCGTGAATTGTGCGAGTTGGAGCCGGCAATGCGTAAAGACAAGAAACAAGTGATTGGTGACGAGATTGGCGACGAACAGATCAAGCTGTTCCTCAATTTTGAACCGGTCGATGCTACGTCGCCGTCGCTGCACAAACTGATCAAGGCCTACCGTGGGCTGCGTGTCGACGACTTCGAGCGTTTCCTGGTGTTTTTCGTCGAGGCGGGCTACGACCTCGATGGCAAGGACGAACATGGCAATGATTTCGTTGCGCTGAACAAGGACCAGCGCAACGCCGAGGAATACATCGAGTTGATCAACAAGGCGCGTGGCTGATAGGCCGAGGGCCTGCCTGGCAGGTCAGCGGGAGCAAGCTCCCTCGCCACGAAAAGCTTCAAAAAAAAAGCCCCGCCCTCATGGAGAGCGGGGCTTTTTTTAGCCGACCGAATCAAGCGTAGCTTTGGGTCTCGCTGCTTTCTTCAACCAGTTCCAACGCAATGTTGTTCTGCGCATTGATCTTGCGATACAGCGCGGCATCGGTTTCCAGTACTTTTTCCCGGGCTGGGAAGATTTCCGCGAGCTTGGTGGCCCACTCGCCCTTGGCTTTTTCCGGGAAGCAACGCTCGATCAGTTCCAGCATGATCGAAACGGTGACCGAGGCGCCTGGCGAAGCGCCGAGCAGGGCGGCGAGGGTTCCGTCCTTGGCCGCCACCAGTTCGGTGCCGAATTGCAGTACGCCGCCTTTCTTCGGGTCTTTCTTGATGATCTGCACCCGCTGGCCGGCCACTTCCAGGCGCCAGTCCTCGGCTTTCGCCTCGGGGTAGAAGCGGCGCAGCGATTCCAGGCGCTGCTCCATGGACTGCATCACTTCGCTGATCAGGTACTTGGTCAGGTCCATGTTGTCCCGGGCCACGGCCAGCATCGGGCCGATGTTGCCGGCGCGTACCGACATTGGCAGATCCATCAGCGAGCCGTGCTTGAGGAACTTGGTGGTGAAGCCGGCGTAAGGCCCGAACAGCAGGGATTTCTTGCCGTCGACCACGCGGGTGTCCAGGTGCGGCACCGACATCGGTGGCGAGCCCACGGCGGCCTGGCTGTAGACCTTGGCCTGATGGTGCTTGACCACTTCCGGGTTGTCGCAACGCAGCCACTGGCCGCTGACCGGGAAACCACCGAAGCCCTTGCTTTCTTCGATACCCGACGCTTGCAACAGTGGCAACGCGGCGCCACCGGCACCGAGGAAGACGAACTTGGCGTCGACTTCGCGGGTGCTGCCGGAATTGACGTCCTTGATGCTCACGGTCCAGCCGTCACCTTTGCGCTTGAGGCCGGTGACGCGCTTGCAGTATTTGATCTGAGTGTCCGGCGCGCTGCCCAGGTGCTTGAGCAACTGGTTGGTCAAGGCGCCGAAGTTGACGTCGGTCCCGTTCATGACGCGGGTGGCGGCGATGACTTCATCGGCCGGCCGGCCTGGCATCATCAGGGGCATCCACTCGGCCATCTGGTCGCGATCTTCGGTGTATTCCATGTCGGCGAAGGCGTGATGCTGGCTCATCAGTTCGAAGCGCTTCTTCAAGAACTCCACGCCTTTTTCACCCTGTACGAAACTCAGGTGCGGCACCGGGGCAATGAAGGATTTCGACGAGCCGAACGTGCCCTTTTTAGTCAGGTACGTCCAGAACTGCTTCGACACCTCGAACTGGGTGTTGATGTGCACGGCTTTCTTGATGTCGACAGTGCCATCGGCGGCCTGGGGCGTGTAGTTCAGCTCACACAGCCCGGCATGACCGGTACCGGCGTTGTTCCAGGGGTTGGAACTCTCCGCGGCACCCGAGTCCATCAGCTCGACGACTTCCAGGGAAATCGCCGGGTCGAGCTCCTTGAGCAGTACGGCCAGGGTGGCACTCATGATGCCGGCCCCTACCAGAACTACATCAACTGCTTCGTTATGCGCCATTTAACGCGTCTCCAAAATCTGCAGCACCAAATTGTCGGCATAGCGGCCAGGAAGCGGGGCAGGTCAGTTGCGCCCCAGGTATCCATGGCCAGGAATCGCCATGTCCGAATCTTCGCAATTTTTCGCACTTTTGCGGATGCATGCAGCCTGGCCTCTAGAGTCCCATGAACTCATTTAAGCGCAGGGCAAGCAATTCGACTTATGGCCGAGACATCCGTTCGTGCAACCAAATCCGTAGCGGACAGGCTTCAGGCGGCGGTTCTTGAGCGATATCCGGTCCTGTGTCGTTGGGCTGTTCCAGACGCTGATGGTGCTTGTTCAGACGCAAAACTCTTCATTTGCTCGCCACACTCTTGTGAAGTTGTGAAAACCCGTTTTTTCACGCTCTTTTGAAGACGTGAACCTCAAAAAAGGGCTGTCCCAGCCTGGCACCGGGCCCGGTTTGGTTGCCCCCATGCAATACATGACAGGCAAAACGGGCAGACAGCTCAGTGACCGAGCGTAATGACAGCTCTGCAGATTCGCGAAAAGCGGTGATTTGCCAGGGAAACAGCAAGCGCGCCAGCTTCACTCGATCTGTGTGGGCGGCTCTCTGTGGGCGGTGCGGGGTGCCAATACAAGCGCATCAGCGGCGTTGCGAGGCCCGATCAGGAGACGTCCTTATAATCGGGGGGAGATTGTAACGAAGAAACGCGCGGAAATGGTCGTGTTTTATGACTTTTATTAGCCTTGCGGTCAGAAGGCCAACAGCTGGCGGTTACGTACGCGAGTGCGAGGCGGTTGTACCAGGGCACTGGCAGGCAAGGGCTGGTGCAGCCAGTTGAGGCGGATCTCTTCGATTTCCACCCAGCCATCGCCCATGGGCTGCAGGCTGCACTGCTTGAATGCCTGGCAGCGGCCGGTACGGTCCAGCAGGGCGAAGCAACGATGATGCGGGCGCGGGGTAAACAGGGAGATGAGAAAACGCATGGTCAGGTACCGTGTCCGGGGAGCTTGGGGACAGCCTGACAGCCGGCCATGACACCCTGGTGTAAGGACCGTGACAACGGGGTGACAGGAACCGCCTATCCGGGCCCGTGTCAGACATTTCAGTATTCATCGAAGGCGCTGGTTCGCCGCGATGGCGCACCGCTATACTGCCGGCCTGTCTGTGCCCGATTCTGGAGAGAAGAGCATGTTGCAACGCCTGTTGTTCGGTTTGATCGCAGTGACCAGTCTGACCCTCGTCGGCTGTGCCCACAGCCCGCAACAACTTAACCCGGAGCCCAAGCTCAACGCCCAACTGGCGCCGGTGGGTCGCGGCCAGCCGGTGGTGGTCCGTGTCGTGGACGGTCGTCCGTCGCCGACCCTCGGCACCCGGGGTGGCTTGTACCCGGAAACCAGCGTGATCACGGTGCAGGGTGCGCAAATCCTGCCTAAATTGCAGGCCCAGGCCGAGGCGGCCGTGCGTTTGCTGGGCTTCACCCCCACCGCCAATGCAATGAATGCCCCGCAACTGACCGTGACCCTGGCCGAACTGAAATACCAGTCGCCCAAGGAAGGCATGTACGTGACCGAGGCGACGATCGGCGCGACCTTCCGCTCTGACGTGCAGAACGCCAATCGTCGCTACAGCGGTCGTTATGGCGCTTCGCTGGACCAACGCTTCGGCATGGCGCCCAACCAGGACACCAATACCAAGCTGGTCAGCGATGTATTGAGTGATGCCCTGACCCGTCTGTTCAAGGACCCGACCATCGGTCAGGTGTTGGCAGAGTAACGACTGAAGACCCGTATCCCCTGTGGGAGCGAGCAACCTCGCTCCCACAGGGGTTTTTTATGGGCGATAAATTCACGCCGCCTGGGAATAGAGCTCCAGCACGCTGATTCCGGTCAGCAGGTCCGTCTCCGGCAGATCGGCATGTGAATGGCCGCCGAGGGCGCAATACACCAGCCAGTGCCGGTCCTGCACGTTGAAGGACAGGCTGTCGACGAGGTTCTGTTGTTCGTCGCTCGGGCTGATGAGATAGAGGCGATCCTGGTTTTCGGCGTGCAGCATGACGGGTTCCGTGCGGGTTTGGAGGGCGACAGGGTGGCCTATCCATATGACGAAACCGTTACCGATGAAATTAATCCGCAAACACGCTCGCCCAAAAGCACCCAACCTTGCGAGGCATCGTTACCGGTCGGAAAAACCGACGCAGCACGCCAGGCTTTCGGTAGAATCCGCGCCCTGTTCGTAGGTCCCGGGCGCAAGGCGTCCGTTATTCGCTTGAGGTCTGTGATGTCGTTGCAATTGTTTTCGCTGTTCGCTGCCCACCCGGCCAAACTGATCAACCTGCTCGCGCTGCTGTTTGCCTGCCCGGGTGGCTGGGTATTGCACGCAACGCGCCGCCGCGAACAGCGAGCACGCGCCTGCCTCCAAGCGCGCAGTGGCGAAAGCAATGAACGATTCGAAGCCCTGCTGGACCTGGCCACCCAACGCATGAACCGGTTTTTCTACCGGTTCGGCTTTGCCTGCCTGGGCGTCGCGCTGTTGATGTCCTGGATCAGCACGCAGCTCTGAGCGCAGCAGCTTCAGTGTCGAGGGAGCAAGCCCCCTCGCCATTAAAGCTGCTAAGCAATCACTGCTTTAAAGCGGCAACCCCGCCTTGACCCGATACTGATTACGCACCGGCGTTGCATATTGCAGCACCAGGAATGGCCGCTGTTCCGCCGGGCACGCATCCAACCGACGCTGCCATTCTTCCTGAGCTTTCGCCAGTTCTTCGGCACCGAACACTTCAGCCGCCGTCGGCACCTGCAGCTGCGGGTCGGCATCGGTCCATTGGGCGTAGGCCAGGTAGTGCACGGGGAACAGGCGATAACCGCCGAGAATCTGCCGGTCCATCTCCGCTGCCAATTGCTTGGTGTCCTCGAACAGCTCTGTAATCGGCGCGGAGAAGTTCACGTGGACCCGGCCTTTGTAGCCGGTGATGCCCTTGGCGATGCTGACGTCGTCCTCGCCTGGTGCCTTGGTGTAGGTCCCGGTGGTGGCGCGGATGTAAAGCTCCCGGGCCTTGGCCTGGTCGCACGGATCATATTCGTAGCTGATCGACACCGGCGTGAGGTTCAGCGAGCGGATGACCTCGCCGAACGGCTCGTCCTTGCGGCTCATGTGGAACATCTTGAGGATCGCCGATTCGGTCCGGTCATCGCCGTCCTTGGCTCGGCCCTCGGCCTGGGCGATCCAGATCGAGGCGCAATCGTTGCGGATCGAGTGATTGATGTACGCCGACAGCAACTGGTACGCCGCCATTTTTTCCCGGCGACCGGTGATGGAACGGTGAACGATAAAACTCTTGTTCAAGCGCATCAGGTCGCTGACAAACGGCTTTTGCAGCAGGTTGTCGCCGATGGCGATGCGCGGGGTCGGCAGGCCCGCGTGGTAGACGGCGTAATTGACGAATGCCGGGTCCATCACGATATCGCGGTGGTTGGCGATGAACAGGTACGCGTTGCCGGACTTGAACTGCTCCACCCCCGTGTAGGTCACGCCATCGGTGGCGCGTTCGATGGTGTGGTCGACATAGAACTCCACTTTGTCCTGCAACGTGGCGACCGATGTCACACCGGCGAACTCTCGACGCAGCTTCTGCGCTATAAGGGGTTTGAGCATCCAGCCGAAAGCACCGGCCAGGCGCGGGAAGCGGAAGTGGGTGAGGATATCTAGAAACGCCTTATCGCTGAGCAGCCGTGCCAGCACCGCTGGGACTTCACTGTCGTCGTAAGGTCGGATGGCATCGAATTCGCCCATCATGCTCTCTTGTTGGAAACGGCTAGGGTAAGTAAAGGTTCGATAAATAGCGCCAGGGCTCGGCCAGGAAGACAGTCCAGGCAACAATAGCCCTGCAAATAGACCGGCGATTATACGCACAAGTCACTCGGGAGACCGCGATGCTGGAAGCTGCTGAATATGAATGTCCGTATTGTGGAGAAGAGGTCGAGACTTCATTGGATCTTTCCGGTGGCGACCAGACCTATATCGAGGATTGCCAGGTCTGTTGCCGGCCGATCATTTTCGTACTACAGGTACACGATGAAGAATGGCACCTCGAGGTCTTCAGCGAAAACGAATGAGGGGCGGCCATGCAGCGAATCTACGAATCGGAAAACCTGATGGAAGGCGAATTGCTGCAAGGCATGCTCGCCAGCGAAGGCATCACCGCGCATCTGGTGGGACGTGACCTGGTGGGGGGCGCAGGGGAATTGCCGATGCATGGCTTGCTGGGGCTGGCGGTGGACGATGAACAGGCGCAATACGCCCAGGAACTGATCGCCGCCTACAATGCCGCGCTGCCGGTGCCCGGCGATGAGCCGGACAGTTACCCCGGAACGCTGGTCTGTTAGGCTCTGTACGAAATGTATCCGCACTCACCCATACTGCGTTGAAACGGGGCTCGGAATGCTCATGTACTCCAGTACACTGCGCTTCCTCGCCCCGTTTCGCCTTGTCTGGCCTTCGCGCGAATACATTTCGTACAGACCCTAGGCTGGCCGCCGTTTGATAGGAGAGTCGTGTTACCCCATGTGTGGACGTTATGCCCTGTTTCGCTGGAACCCCGCCTTTGCGGCCTTGCCTGGCTTCCCTGCCGACCAGAAGGCCCAATGGAACATATCGCCCAATGATTCGGTTCTGATGCTGCGGGCTGGCGCCGATGGCCAGCGCGAATTGGCCCGCGTCCGTTGGGGGCTGACGCCGCCGTGGCTGACGGACCTGTCCCGGACCCCGGCCCATGCTCGGGCCGAAACCGTCGCCGAACAGCCGATGTTCCGCGAGGCCCTGCGGTTGCGTCGGTGTCTGCTGCCGGCCAACGGGTTCTACGAATGGCGCGGTGGTTCGCGTAAACGCCCCTATTGGCTGACGCCGGGGGAAGGTTCGTCGCTGTTTTTTGCGGCGATCTGGGAAGCGTATCCGGTGCAGGAACAGGTGTGGTTGAGCACCGCCGTCATCACCCAGCCGGCGGCCGGTCAGCGGCGTCCATTGATTCTGGATGAAGAAGGCCAACGGTTGTGGCTCGACCCCGAGACACCCTTGCATGCCTTGCAAGGGCTGCTGGCGAGCGAGCCTGCGCAACTGCGCGAGCGGGTGCTGGCCAACATGGTCAACGACCCGAAACTCAATGGGCCGGAATGCCTGACGCCGGCTTGAGGTTTGTGATGGCTGTGCAGGCCTCATTGCGAGCTTGCTCGCAATGAGGTGCTTGGGTCAGACCCTGAACTGATTGATCAACCGCCGCTGCTGCTCCGCCAACTTGGTCAGCCCGGCACTGGCCGCGCTCGACTCGTCGGCGCCGCTGGCCACCTCGTTCGCCACTTGGCCGATGTTGATCACGTTGCGGTTGATGTCATCCGCTACGGCGCTTTGCTCCTCGGCGGCGCTGGCGATCTGGGTGTTCATGTCGTTGATGACCGACACCGCCTGGGTAATTGTCTCCAGCGCCTGGGCTGCCTTGGCTGCGTGCTGCACGCTTTCATCGGTGCGGTGCTGGCTGTCTTCCATGACGCGCACCACATCGCGGGTGCCCTGTTGCAATTGCTGGATCATCGACTGGATTTCTTCCGTGGCCTGCTGTGTTTTCTGCGCGAGGTTGCGCACCTCATCGGCGACCACCGCAAAACCTCGACCTTGTTCACCGGCCCGAGCCGCTTCGATGGCCGCGTTGAGGGCCAGCAGGTTGGTCTGCTCGGCGATCCCGCGGATGGCCGTGAGGATCGCGTTGATGTTCTCGCTGTCCTTGGCCAGGGTTTGCACCACGCCCACGGCCTTGCCGATTTCCACGGCCAGCGCGCCAATGGAGGTGGAGGTGTCGCGTACGATCTGCATGCCCTGGCTGGCGGCCTGGTCGGCGTGACTGGCGGCTTGGGCGGCCTGGGTCGCATTGCGGGCCACGTCCTGGGCGGTGGCAGTCATTTCATGCACGGCGGTGGCGACCTGATCGATCTCCGACATCTGCTTGTGCACGCCCTGGTTGGTGCGGATCGCGATGTCGGCGGTGTGCTCCGACGAATCGCTGACACTCTGCACCGAGGTCACCACTTGGGTAATCATCCCCTGCAATTTGCCGAGGAACGTGTTGAAGCCCTTGGCGATGGCGCCCAGTTCATCGGCGCGGTCGCTGGTCAATCGGCGAGTCAGGTCGCCCTCGCCCTGGGCGATGTCATCGAGCATCGCCACCATTTGCTTGAGCGGCCGGGCGATGCCGTGGCCCACCAGCCAGATCACCAGCAGGCCGATGGCGGCAATCGCCAGGCCGACCATGGCCATGCCGAAAATGTCGGTCTCGCGCTGATCGTCGAGGTCCTTCTGCAGGGCTTGCAGATCTGCCATCACCGCGTTCAACGGCAGTTGCATCATCAGCGTCCAGCGAGCGCTGGTCTCGCCGATGCCGAACGGCATGTACACCTCGATGTGACCGTGGGCTTCGTCGACGTCGTAACGCACTTCGCCAGCGCCGAGCTTGGCCAGGTTGTCCAGCTCGTTGGCGTCCAGCAGGTCGCTGGCTTTTTCCCCGAGCTTGCTTGGGTCCTTGGTGAAGGCCACCAGGCGATTGTTGCTGGCGAGCAAGGCCATTTCCCCGGCGCCGTCGTACAGCTTGGCGTCAGCGGCAACGAGCATGTCCTGGATGAAGTTCACCGACAGGTCGGCGCCGACGATGCCCTGGAATTTGCCATCGACGAGGATCGGTTCGATGAAGGAGGCCAGCATGGTCATGGTGCTGCCGACGCGGTAGGGCGCCGGGTCGATCACGCAGGCTTTCCTGCTGTCCTGGGAGCACAGGTAGTATTCGCTGGCACGAATGCCAGTGGACAGCAGTTTCTGGTCAGTCACGTCGGCGAGCTTTTCCAGGCCCAAGGTGCCGTCCTGGTTGCGAAACCACCACGGCAGGAAGCGCCCATTGGTTTCCATGCCGAGCACCTGGCTGTTCACATAGTTGGCGTCGTCGTGGTCGATAGCGTTCGGTTCCCAGGCGATGTAGGCACCCAGGACCTTCGGGTTGCGCACCACGGACTCGCGCAACAGGCTGATCATCTGCTCACGGGGCATCTTCAATAACGGGTTGCCGTCCGTGCGGTTCATGCCCATCAGGGCGTTAGTCGTCGCCAGTCCTCGGGCAAGCAACAGCGGTGCTTCAAGCTCGCGTTGGATCAGGCTGGCCTGGGTGCGGGCGAGCGCACTGAGGCGTTGTTCGATGAGTTGCTCGAATTGCGCCTTGGTCCGTTGTTGCACCATTTCCTGGGTACGGGCGCCGGCGAACAATGCGTACAGCACCAGGGCACCAACAACGCTGAGGACGATGGCACCGGCCAGGGCGGCAACGGAAAACTGGATCGATTTGAATTTCATAATGGCTCCGGACCCGGAAATGACGTCTGGTATCTGTATCGGCATTTCCGTGGGCGGGCATGAGGCGCTGTTCGTCGGGTGACTGTATTGGTTAGGTGGGAGTCGTAAAAGGATGAGTGGGACCTGTCCGAAAAAACTGTAATCGCTCGCTGTGTATCTGGCGCCGATACAAATCAAAGCCTAGGATACGCCCACGATTCCATGGAGCTTCTTTTGTATGAACAAGACTTTGATGGTGAGCGCTCTGGGCGTGGCTCTGCTGCTCGCCGGTTGCCAGTCAGTCAACACCACCAGCGGCGGAGCCGTGGGCGTGGAGCGCAAGCAGTACATGTTCAGCATGCTGTCGACCGCCGAGGTCAACCAGATGTATGCCCAGTCCTATCAGAAGACGTTGGGTGAGGCGAGTGCGCAAGGTGCCCTGGACAAGACCAGTAGCGACGCCAAGCGCCTGCAGGTCATTGCTGATCGTTTGATCGCCCAGGCGCCTGTGTTCCGTCCGGATTCGGCGCAGTGGAACTGGGAAGTGAACCTGATCAAGAGCGATGAACTCAACGCCAACTGTGGTCCCGGCGGCAAGATCATGTTCTACACCGGCCTGATCGACAAACTGAAGCTGACCGACGCTGAAATCGCCGCGATCATGGGCCATGAAATCGCTCACGCTTTGCGCGAGCACGGCCGTGAAGCCATGTCCAAGGCTTACGGCATCGAAATGGCCAAGCAGGGTGCCGGTGCGATATTCGGCCTGGGCCAGGATAGCCTGGCGTTGGCCGACACGGTTGCCAACTATGGCATGACCCTGCCTAACAGCCGTGGCAACGAGAACGAAGCCGACCTGATCGGCCTGGAGCTGGCCGCCCGCGCCGGCTACGACCCGAACGCCGCGATCACCTTGTGGAACAAGATGGCCAAGGCTTCGGAAGGGGCACCACCGGAATTCATGAGCACCCACCCGTCCTCGAGCAGCCGGATCGCCTCGTTGCAGGCGGCGATTCCGAAGGTGATGCCGCTTTATCAGCAAGCCAAGAAGTAACCACCGTCATGTGGTGAAGTTTTTTTTGTGGCGAGGGAGCAAGCTCCCTCGCCACAACAGCCTCAAACCCACCCACTGCTCTGCATCGCCTTGTACACCGCAACGATCGCCAGGATGAAAAACGCCGAGGCGGCCAGGCGGCGGATGAGGGCCAGGGGCAGTTTCTCGGCGGCAAAGTTGCCAGCCAGTACCACCGGCACGTTGGCAATCAACATGCCCACGGTGGTGCCAATGATCACCAGCCACAGTTCCGGGTATTGCGCGGCGAGCATCACCGTCGCGATCTGGGTCTTGTCACCGATTTCCGCCAGGAAAAACGCGATCAGCGTGGTCAGGAAGGGGCCGAACCTGCGGGCCGTATTCGCCTCTTCATCGTCGAGCTTGTCCGGCACCAGGGTCCAAAGGGCCGTGGCCGCGAAGCTTGCCGCCAATATCCAGTGCAACACCGCATCGGAAAAGAACCCGCTGACCCAGGCTCCTACCGCGCCCGCGGCCGCATGGTTGGCCAGGGTCGCGGCGACGATGCCAGCGATGATCGGCCACGGCTTGCGAAAGCGAGCAGCGAGGATAAGCGCAAGCAGTTGCGTCTTGTCGCCGATTTCGGCCAGTGCAACGATGGCGGTGGGAACAAGGAAAGAGTCCAGCATCAGGTAGTTCCTAAGAGGGGCGGGTCGACACGGCTATGACACGTACAGCCTTCCCGCCCCGGGTAAGGTGTGCGTGTCATAGGTCTTGTCAAACCCAGCGACCATCTGCGTGGACGCTTGGGCCGCATACGCCATGGTCTGCTGACCAAGTATGTTGACGTATGCCGGGCGAGCAGGGCGCTCGCGGGAGACTACTCCCCTAGGACGGTGCGGATTCTGCCTAGGCAAATCCGATTGGGCAAGCGCTGTTTCTCAAAACGCTTCAGCCGCGCTTGGCCCGGTAGATGCGAAAGCCTTGGCCCTCGGCCTTGATCGCGCAGGGCCCCAGGTGCTCTTCGATCAACGGCTGATACTTGAGGAAACTGTTCGCAACCAGGCGCAGTTCGCCGCCGTTTTTCAGATGTTTGGCCGCTTTTCGCAACAGGTTTTCGGTCGCGTGGTAGTCGGTGTGTACGCCGACGTGGAACGGCGGGTTGCTCAGAATCGCGTTCAGGCCCATGGGCGCGGCGTCGATCCCGTCACCCGTCAGCACTTCGGCTTCCAGGCCATTGGCGGCCAGCGTCAATCGACTGCTGGCGGCGGCGAAGGCATCCACGTCCAGCAGCGTCACGGTGTTATGGGGATAGCGTCGCTTGACCGCCGCCCCCAGCACGCCGGCGCCGCAGCCGAAGTCCAGCAGGTGGCCGCTGGGCAGCTTGTCCAGATGCTCCAGCAACAGCGCGCTGCCGCGATCAAGGCGGCCATGACTGAAGACTCCCGGCAAACTGATGACCTTGAGCGGGCCCTCGACCAGTGGCAGTTCATAGGTTTGCGCGAGGCTTTCCAGCGGCTTGGCTTCAGGGACGTTGGCGACGGTGACCTGCCACAGTTGGCAATGCCGCGCGCTGTCGAGCTTGCGCGGCTTGCCAAAGGGGTTGAGCTGCTTGGAAGCGCCTTCGATGCCGCTGCGCTTTTCCCCCACCAGATACACCTCGCGCCCAGCCAGGCGCGCGGCAACGGCGTTGAGGATATAGTCGGTCAGGTCCTTGGCCTTGGGCAGGAAGACCACGGCAGCGTCGAACGAAAGTTCGGGTACATTCACGCCAAAATGGCTGCGCCCTGGGAAGCGGGCATCCAGGGCCGCCTGGTCGCCGGCATGCCAGCACCAGCCGTGGGCCTCGGGCAAGCGGCCAAGCAGGTCGTCGGCGGGGAGCCCGGCCAGCAGGACCGGACCCTGGAATAACTCGGCCTGACGAAGCAGTACTTCACTGCGCGGATCCATGGTCTGCTCCTTGTAAAAAAGTGCGGCAGTCTATCAATTGACGACTCGTTGCGCTGTACCGCTGAAAAAGCCCCGGGCGTTTTCCGCCAGTTGGCCGACGATCCGTTGCCTGGCCTCGCGGCTGCCCCAGGCGTTGTGCGGTGTGACGATCAGCCGGGGGATATCACCTGCCAACAGCGGATTGCCCTGGGTCGGCGGCTCCACGCTCAACACGTCGGTGGCCGCCCCGCCCAGGTGACCGCTGCGCAGCGCATCGGCCAGTGCCTGTTCGTCGATGAGGCCACCGCGTGCGGTGTTGACTACGAACGCGCCGGGTTTGAGCGACGCCAGTTCACGCGCGCCAATGAAGTGGCGGGTGTGCTCGTTGAGCGGGCAATGCAAGGTCAAGGCGTCCACCGCGGGTAGCAGTTGGTCCAGGGCCACGCGGTCCGCACGGGCGGGCCTTCCTGGAATCTGCCCCAGCAGCACGCGCATGCCGAAGGCTTCGGCCAGCCGTGCGACGGCGCCACCCAGTTCGCCATGGCCGAGCAGCCCGAGGGTCTTGCCCTGCAGTTCGACGATCGGGTAGTCCAGCAGGCAGAACTGCGAAGCCTGTTGCCAGCGACCTTCGCCCACGGCTTTTTGATAGTCGCCCAGGCGCGTCGCCAGGTTCAGTAGTAGCATGATCGTGTGCTGGGCCACCGACGGTGTGCCATAGCCCTGGCAGTTGCTGACGATGATGCCATGGCTGCGGGCAGCGGCGAGGTCGACGTTATTGGTGCCGGTGGCGCTGATCAGGATCAGCTTCAGTTCAGGGTTGGCGGCCATGGCGGCTGCGTCGATCACGACCTTGTTGGTGATCGCCACCGTGGCGCCCTCGAGCCGGCCTGCCACCTCATCCGGGCGGGTGCCGGGAAACAGCTGCAGTTCGGTGAAGCAATCGCGCAATGGAGCCAGCTCCAGGTCGCCGAGGTCCAGTGAAGCGTGATCGAGGAAAACTGCGCGTGCGGTATTGGTCATCAGCTGTACCTGTCATGTAGAAGACTGAAGGCGTAATGTGGCGAGCCTATCAGAAGAGTTGCCGTGGCGAGGGAGCTTGCTCCCGCTGGCCTGCAAGGCAAGGCCCCGATACGCGACGAGCGACTGCTGCGTAGCCGAGCGGGAGCAAGCTCCTCGCCACGGATTTCATTCAACAAAGATTGTCGCCAGGAGCACCACCATGTACCTCGCCGAATTTCTCACTGTCGCCCTGATCCACCTGTTGGCCGTGGCCAGCCCTGGCCCGGACTTCGCCGTGGTGGTCCGCGAAAGCGTGACCCACGGCCGCCGTGCCGGGACCTGGACGGCGTTGGGGGTCGGCACGGCGATTTTCCTGCACGTGGGGTATTCATTGCTGGGCATCGGCCTGATCGTGTCCCAGTCGATCGTGCTGTTCAACGCCTTGAAGTGGGCCGCCGCCGCTTACCTGCTCTACATCGGCTTCAAGGCCCTGCGCGCCCAGCCGGCCAAGGCCAGCCAGGAAAACCTGCACAAGGAGGCAGGTGAGCGCACCGCTCGGGGCGCGTTTACCGCCGGCTTCGTTACCAACGGCCTGAACCCCAAGGCGACGCTGTTCTTCCTGTCCCTGTTTACCGTGGTCATCAATCCCCATACGCCCCTGGCGATCCAGGCCGGCTACGGTGTGTACCTGGCGGTTGCCACGGCGGCCTGGTTCTGCATGGTCGCAATGTTGTTCAGCCAGGCGCGGGTGCGTGCCGGTTTTGCCCGCATGGGCCATTGGTTCGACCGGACCATGGGCGCCGTGCTGATCGCCATCGGCGTGAAACTGGCGTTTACCGAGGCCCATTGAACGAGTTGAGCGAATCCTGATGATGGCTCAAGGCTAGTGTTTGCGGGCGGATCAAATCATTCCTTCGGCTGATTTGATCCGCGGACAAGCGCTTTAAAGTGCTTACTTTTCCAGCCAAGACCGTGCAGTCAGAAAAGGGATTCCTATGTTGCAGACTCGCGTTATTCCTCCAGCCGAGGGCGTTTACCAATACCCGTTGCTGATCAAGCGGCTGCTGATGTCCGGCGCACGCTATGAGAAAACCCGCGAGATCATCTACCGGGACCAGTTGCGCTACAGCTACCCCACCCTGATCGAGCGCGTCGCACGGCTGGCCAACGTGCTGACCGAGGCCGGGGTGAAAGCCGGGGATACCGTGGCGGTCATGGACTGGGACAGCCATCGGTACCTGGAATGCATGTTCGCGATCCCGATGATCGGCGCGGTGATCCATACCATCAACGTGCGACTGTCGCCGGAACAGATCCTCTACACCATGAACCACGCCGAGGATCGCTTCGTGCTGGTCAACAGCGAGTTCGTCGGCTTGTACCAGGCGATCGCCGGCCAACTGACCACGGTGAAAAAGACGCTACTGCTGACCGACCAGCCGGACAAGACCGCCGACCTGCCCGACCTCGTGGGCGAGTACGAGCAACTGCTGGCCGGCGCCAGTCCGACCTACGATTTCCAGGATTTCGACGAAAACTCCGTCGCCACCACGTTCTATACCACCGGCACCACGGGCAACCCCAAGGGCGTATATTTCACCCATCGGCAGCTGGTGCTGCACACCCTGGGTGTGTCGACCATCATGGGCGCCATCGACAGCGTGCGCCTGCTGGGCACCAACGACGTGTACATGCCCATCACCCCCATGTTCCACGTTCACGCCTGGGGCTTGCCGTACGTGGCAACCATGCTCGGCCTCAAGCAGGTCTACCCCGGTCGCTACGACCCGGAGTTCCTGGTAGAGCTGTGGCGCAAGGAAAAGGTCACGTTTTCCCACTGCGTGCCGACCATCCTGCAAATGGTCCTCAACGCCAAGGGCGCCCAGGACACCGATTTCGGCGGCTGGAAAATCGTCATCGGCGGCAGCGCCCTGAACCGCAGCCTGTACGAGGCGGCGAAGGCCAAGGGCTTCCAGCTCACCGCCGCCTACGGCATGTCCGAAACCGGCCCGTTGGTGTCCTGCGCCCACCTCAACGATGAGTTGATGGCCGGCGGCGAAGACGAGCGCATCACTTATCGGATCAAGGCCGGCGTGCCAGGGCCACTGGTGGAGGCAGCGATCGTCGACGGCGAGGGCCGCTTCCTTCCCGCCGATGGCGAAACCCAGGGCGAATTGGTATTGCGCGCGCCATGGCTCACCGAAGGTTATTTCAACGAACCGCAGAAGGGCGCCGAACTCTGGAGTGGCGGCTGGTTGCACACTGGCGACGTCGCCACGCTCGACGGCATGGGCTTCATCGACATTCGCGACCGCATCAAGGATGTGATCAAGACCGGCGGCGAATGGATCTCGTCCCTGGACCTGGAAGACCTTATCAGTCGGCATGTGGCGGTACGCGAAGTAGCAGTGGTCGGCATTCCCGACCCGCAATGGGGCGAGCGGCCGTTTGCCTTGCTGGTCGTTCGTGAGGGGCACCAGATCGGGGCTCGCGAGCTCAAGGAGCACCTCAAGCCGTTTGTCGAGCTGGGGCACCTGAGCAAATGGGCGATCCCAAGCCAGATTGCCCTTGTTACGGAAATTCCCAAGACCAGCGTCGGCAAGCTCGACAAGAAACGTATCCGCGTCGACATCACCGAATGGCAGAGCAACAACAGCACCTTCCTTTCGACGCTTTGAGCGTCCTCGCCGTGCCCGAAAAGGGCACGGCAGCCCCACCAAGCAAGCGCTTGTCTTGTTAAATAGGAAATTTCAGCCATCCTTGCCGTGCCGACAAACGTCGGCCTGGCGAAGGACTGTTCCAGAGTGGTCGGGGGCTGCAAATCACACTTTAGAGGGATCAAGCCGTACTACCTGCTGGCTATAGTCCGCTCAAGGCTTTTCGGAATGGGACGCGCGTGCCAGCACGGCGAAGGGTTTCCGGAAACGTCCACTGCCATAACAATAAAACACATGGAGTTGCGTCGATGACCTCAGCAAACACTTTCTGGCGCCGGGCAAAACTGCCTCTGGCCGTCAGTCTTGCCTCCTCGCTCGCCGGCCCGGCATTCGGCGTCAGCTTCAACATTGGTGAAATCGAAGGCCAGTTCGATTCGTCCCTGTCGGTCGGCGCGAGCTGGTCCACGGCCAAGGCCAACCGCGACCTGATTGGTGTGAACAACGGCGGCAAGGGCCTGTCCCAGACTTCCGATGACGGCCACCTGAACTTCAAGCGTGGGGAAACCTTCTCGAAGATCTTCAAGGGCATCCACGATCTTGAACTGAAATACGGCGACACCGGTGTGTTTGTGCGTGGCAAATACTGGTACGACTTTGAACTCAAGGACGAAAATCGTCTTTTCAAAGACATCAGCGACAGCAACCGCAAGGAAGGCGCCAAGTCTTCCGGCGGTCAGATCCTTGATGCATTCGTCTACCACAACTACGCGATTGCCGATCAACCGGGGTCGGTCCGCCTGGGCAAGCAGGTCGTCAGCTGGGGTGAGAGCACCTTCATCCAGGGCGGTATCAACGCCATCAACCCGGTCGACGTGTCCGCGTTCCGTCGTCCAGGCGCCGAGGTCAAGGAAGGCCTGATCCCGGTCAACATGTTCTATGTGTCCCAGAGCTTGACCGATAACCTGTCGGCTGAAGCCTTCTACCAAATTGAGTGGGATCAGACCGTCGTGGATAACTGCGGGACGTTCTTCTCCCAGCCGGATGTGATTGCCGATGGGTGCTCGGATAATTTGCGGGTTCTGAGTCCAAGCTCCAGCTTTACAGCGGGCCAATTAGCCGGATTGGGTGCATTGGGCGTCGACATAAACGGTGAAGGCGTGCTCGTGCGTCGTGGCGCGGACCGCGATGCTCGAGACAGTGGCCAATGGGGTGCTTCCCTGAAATACATGTTCGAGCCATTGGACACCGAATTCGGCGCTTACTTCATCAACTATCACAGTCGAGCTCCAATTTTCAGTGCCACTGGCGCTCCACAGTCTATCTACAACATCGCACCGGGCCTTGGTCAAGCGGCGCCGGTGCTCGTAGCGGGTAACTCGGAATACTTCGTCGAATATCCAGAAGATATCCGCCTCTATGGCCTGAGCTTCTCCACCACACTGCCTACCGGTACGGCATGGAGCGGCGAACTGAGTTATCGGCCGAATGCACCGGTTCAGCTAAGCACGACCGATATCTTGTTCGCGGGTGTTCGCCCGATCAATTTCGGTCCCGGAGGTCGTCCATTCGACAATGCTTCGCTGCTGACAGGCGTACCAGGCCAGGATCTGCACGGCTACCGTCGCAAGGAAATCACCCAGTTCCAGACCACATTCACCCACTTCCTCGATCAGGTCATGGGCGCCAGTCGTCTGACCCTGGTGGGCGAGATCGGTGTGACACATGTGGGCGGTCTGGAAAGCAAATCCGACGTTCGCTACGGTCGTGATCCGGTATTCGGGCCGGGTGAACTGCCAAATGGCTTCTGCAACACACTCAACACATCGACCGCCGCAGGCGGTGGCCAGACCATCAGCGGCGTCAACAGCAACTGCAACAACGACGGCTTCACCACTGCCACTTCCTGGGGCTACCGCGCTCGTGCCATCTGGGACTACCCGGACGTTTTCGCCGGTGTGAACCTCAAGCCCAACGTGGCCTGGTCCCATGACGTGAAAGGCTACTCGCCAGGCCCTGGCGCCAACTTCGAGGAAGGCCGCAAGGCCGTCAGCCTCGGGCTGGATGCCGAGTACCAGAACACCTATAACGCGAGCCTGGCCTACACCAACTTCTTTGGTGGCGACTTCAGTACCGTGGACGATCGCGACTTCCTGGCGCTCAGCGTCGGCGTGACCTTCTAAGCACCGTATTTCAGGACGACACACTATGAAAATAACAAAGAATCTGTTGCAAGTCGGAGCGCTGGGGTTGTCCCTGCTGGCGGCCAGCGTCATGGCCGCCGTGCCTGCGGCCGAGGCCGATAAGCTGGGCAAGAGCCTGACGCCGATGGGCGCCGAGATGGCGGGTAACGCCGATGGTTCGATTTCGGCCTGGAAACCCATGGCCAAGAACGCCGGTAGCGTGGACGGCAAGGGTTTCCTCGCCGATCCGTACGCCAGTGAAAAACCGTTGTTCACGATCACCGCGCAAAACGTCGACCAGTACAAGGACAAACTCGCCCCCGGCCAGTACGCGATGTTCAAGCGCTACCCGGAAACCTTCAAGATGCCGGTCTACACGACCCATCGCGGCGCAACCGTGCCCGATGACGTGTTGGCCTCCATCAAGAAAAACGCCGTGAACACCAAACTGGTGGGCGGCGGCAACGGCCTGGAGAATTTCGAGACGGCCGTGCCGTTCCCGATTCCCCAGAGCGGACTCGAAGTGATCTGGAACCACATCACCCGCTATCGCGGCGGCAGCGTGACCCGCCTGGTGACCCAGGCCACGCCGCAGCCAAACGGTTCGTACAACCTTGTTTACTTCCAGGATCAGTTCGTCTTCCGCGACAAGATCAAGGGCTTCGATCCGGCCAACCCGGGCAACGTGCTGTTCTACTTCAAGCAGCAAGTGACCGCGCCGGCACGCCTGGCGGGTACCGTGCTGCTGGTTCACGAAACCCTCGACCAGGTGAAGGAACCACGCAAGGCCTGGATCTACAACGCCGGCCAACGCCGTGTGCGCCAGGCCCCGCAAGTCGCCTATGACGGCCCGGGTACCGCCGCCGACGGCCTGCGCACCTCCGACAACCTGGACATGTACAACGGCGCGCCGGACCGTTACGACTGGAAGCTTGAAGGCAAGAAAGAGCTGTACATCGCCTCCAACAGCCACAAGATCGATTCGCCGCAACTCAAGTACGCCGACATCCTCAAGGCCGGCCACATCAACCAGGACCTGGCGCGCTATGAACTGCGTCGTGTCTGGCACGTGACCGCGACCCTGAAGGAAGGCCAGCGCCATATCTACGCCAAGCGTGACTTCTATATCGACGAAGACACCTGGCAAGCGGCGGTCATCGACCACTACGACGGTCGTGGCCAACTGTGGCGCGTGGCCGAGGCCCATGCCGAGAACTACTACGACAAGCAAGTGCCGTGGTACGCCCTGGAAACCCTCTACGACCTGCAGTCCGGTCGTTACCTGGCCCTGGGCATGAAGAACGAAGAGAAATCGGCCTACGACTTCGGCTTCACCGCGTCCACCAGCGACTTCACCCCAGCGGCGCTGCGCCAGGAAGGCGTTCGCTAACCGCTTTGCCCGAGGCCGCATCCTCGAAAAAACGCCCCGACTGGTTCGGGGCGTTTTTTTTGCCAACGCATATCTTTTGTGGCGAGGGAGCTTGCTCCCGCTGGACTGCGAAGCAGTCCCAGATCAAACCCTCCCACGGTATCCGATAAGCCAGGGCGGTCCGCTTTGGGGAGCGCTTCGCACCCCAGCGGGAGCAAGCTCCCTCGCCACAACTGCCATAAACAATCTGTAGTCTTTTTGTAGCCATTTGTAGCACTCCCTTCAATACGTCCTCGTTTACGGCTAGTCTGCGGACATCTGCAACGCCGCCACCCGCATTCCAACAAGAGCCGGCCATGACTGATCTGTCTTCACTCCCGGATTCTTCCCGCGCAGCCTTCGCGGTACAGGAAGGGCGCTTTTATCGCCCCCCTTTGCCCGATGGCCACGTCGTGCGGCCGCGGTTGTGCGAGCGCCTGAGCGCTGGGCTCGGTGGCCGGTTGCTGTTGGTGAGCGCCCCGGCGGGGTTCGGCAAGAGCTCGTTGGCGGTGGAGTTTTGCCAGGGTTTGCCGACGCATTGGCACAGCCTCTGGTTGGGGCTCAGTGCCAGGGACAACGATCCGGGGCGTTTCCTGGAGCGGTTGCTTGAAGGGCTCCAGGCGTTTTTCCCCCAGTTGGGCGGCCAGGCGTTGGGCCTGTTGAAGATGCGCCAGCGCCACCAGCCCTTTGCTTTCGAGGAATGGCTGGACGGCCTGCTGGACGAGCTGTCCGGGCATCTATCGCCACGGGCGCCCTTGCTGCTGGTGCTCGATGACTACCATCTTGCCCAGAGCCCGGTGCTGGATCGCTGCTTGCAGTTTTTCCTCAACCACTTGCCCGATGGGTTGCTGGTGCTGGTGACCAGTCGCCAGCGGCCGGACTGGCATCTGGCGCGTTTGCGCCTGTCGCGCCAGTTGCTCGAGCTCAACGAGCAGGACCTGCGCCTGACCCACGACGAAGCGCTGACGCTGCTTCAGCACCACAGCAGTTCACTGCGTGGGGAAGCCTTGGAAAATCTGATCCAGCGCAGCGAAGGCTGGGTCGCCGGGCTGCGTTTCTGGCTGCTGGCTGCTTCCGAGGCCGGCAGCGAGGGGCGATTGCCCCAAGCCCTGCACGGGGGGGAAGGGCTGATCCGTGACTATCTGCTGGAAGAAGTCATCGATTGCCTGCCCGCCGAGGTGCAAGCGTTTCTCTACGACATCGCCCCGCAGGAACGTTTTTGCAGCGAGCTGTGCGATGCGGTGCGCGACGCCCACGACAGCCAGGAAATTCTCCAATACCTGGCGGCCCATCAGGTTTTCCTCGTGCCGTTGGACGAGCACGGGCGCTGGTATCGCTTCCATCACCTGTTTTCCGATCTGTTGCGCAGTCGGCCCAGCGCGCAAGCCATGGTGCCGGGCGCAACGTTGCACCTGCGCGCCTGTCGCTGGTTCAACGTCCAAGGCCTGATCGATGAAGCCGTGGAGCAGGCGCTACGCGCCGGGCATCTGGACGTGGCGGCAAACCTGGTGCAAAACCTTTCGGAGGAACAACTGCTGGCCGAACAGAATGTCGGTATGTTGCTGCGCTGGAAAATGGACCTGCCCGACAGCCTGCTCATCAGCACGCCGCGCTTGATCGTGCTCTACAGCTGGGCCTTGGGCCTGGCCTGCCAACTCGATGCCGCGCAGGAGCTGGCCGCTCATTTGAGCCGCTTTCTGCCGGCCCCGTCGGCCACCGCGCATAAATCCATGCTCGCCCAGTGGCTGGCCCTGAGCGGCATCGTCGCCCGTGGCCGTGGCGATCGCCAGGCCACCCTTCGCTATTGCACCGAAGCCCTGGAAAGCCTGCCGCAAAAACGTTACGGACAACGCCTGATGTGCTTGTCCACCTTGTCGAACCTGGCGATTGCCGACGGCGACCTGTGGCGCGCCCGGGCGCTGAACCGCGATTCCCTGGAACTGGCGCAGCGGGTCGGCAACCCACTCTTCGAGGCTTTGGCCCATTACGATCGCGCCCGGGTGTTGCAGGCCCGAGGGGAAATCCTGAGGGCGCTCGATGAGGTGAAACAGGGCTTGCAGCGCTTGCACGCGCTCTCGCCTCAACGGTTGTATGCGGTGCGCGCGCGACTGGTCCTGTACGAAGGTTTCCTGTTGACGCTGCGCATGCAATCCACGGCCGGGTTGGCGCGGTTGCAGGCAGGCCTCACTGAAGCCCGTGCCTGCCGGGATATCAGCGTGTTGATCGGCCATTGCGTGATCGCCCGCGTCGAAGGCCACGCGGGCGAATTTGCCCGAGCCTTTGCCGAACTGGCCGAAGCCGAGCGCCTGATGCATATCTGGGATGTTCCGCCGGTGTACTACCTGGCGATGATCACCCTTGTGAAATGCGAGCTCTGGTTGGCCCAGGGTCGCACTGAACTGGCCGAAGCCTGGCTGGCGCGGCTGGGGCAGACCTACACCGGCGAACGGGCCGCCGCGCCACCGGAATTCCATCCGCAACTGCCGCTGCATGTCGAGCTGCAACAAGCCCTGCTGGAGTCCATCCGCGGCCAGCCGATGCAGGCTGAAGGGCGGCTCGATGCATTGCTCCAGCACGCCCAGCAAACCGGACGGCAGATGCTCGCCGTGATGGTGCTCAACCAGAAAGTCGCCTTGCTGCTGAGCGTGGGCCGCGAACCCGATGCGCGCGGCACATTGGCCGAGGCTTTCGAAGCCGCCATCGGGGGGGCGCTGCAGCCATTTGAATGGTTGTTCAAGGAGCGTCCCGAATGGTTGCGTGAGCAACTGCTGCAAGCGCCGCACAGCGAGTTGCGTCAACAGTTGCTCGATCGTTTACCGTCGACGGTACTGCCTGTCGAGGCCGCGCCATCGGTGGAGACCCTCAGTAGCCGGGAGCGAGCGGTGCTGCAACTGATTGCCCAGGGATGTTCCAATCAGGAGATCAGCGAGCAACTGTTCATCTCGCTGCACACGGTGAAGACCCACGCCAGCCATATCAATAGCAAGCTCGGCGTCGAGCGCCGCACCCAGGCCGTGGCTCGGGCCAAAGCGTTGGGATTGTTGGGATGACGATGCTGTGAGAAACCTGTGGCGAGGGAGCTTGCTCCCGCTGGGTTGCGAAGCGGACCCCAACATCAAGCGCCGCGGTGTATCAGGCTTTGCATGGGGCTGCTTCATGCCAGCGGGAGCAAGCTCCCTCGCCACAAGCACCTATTGGGTTTGAGCCAAGGAATCACTCGAATGTTGCCGTTGTACAAAACCATCCCATCCCCGGTCGGCGAGCTGATCCTCGTTGCTCGCGACGCCAAGCTGGCAGCCATCCTGTGGGAAAACGAACGGCTCAACCGGGTGCGCCTCGGACCGCTGGAGCTCGACAGCGATCACCCGACCCTCAAGGAGGCCGAGCGCCAGCTGCTTGAATATTTCGCCGGTCAGCGCCGCCAGTTCGAGCTGGCACTGGACTTCGCCGGCACTGACTTCCAGGTGCGGGTCTGGCAGGCGTTGCTGACCATCCCGTTCGGCGAAACCCGCAGCTATCGCGACATCGCCATCCAGATCGGCCAACCGACCGCGACCCGGGCGGTAGGGGCGGCCAACGGCCGCAATCCGATCTCGATCATCGCCCCGTGTCATCGGGTCATCGGTACCTCCGGCAGCCTCACCGGTTTCGCCGGCGGCCTCGCCGCCAAACAGTATTTGCTCAGCCTTGAAGGCCAGCAGAGCCTGCAACTGGCATTCTGACCTGGCCCAACCCCCCTATGGGAGCGAGCTTGCTCGCGAAAGCGGTCGTTCAGTTGCATAGGCGTTGATGACCTCTGACAGCAAGTGATCAGCTCATGGGGTTTTTTGGCGACAGCATGCGCGTTGGCGGCTTGCCATCGGCATTGTGTTGATAGATTCGCGCCGGTTGCCCCTGTTCGTTGAAAAATACCTGGCCGATCCCGGCCGAGTTCCATAACCGTTCCCCGGCCTCGGCGTGTTCCGGGACATGGGGAACGATGCGCATGCTGCGGCGCTTGGTGAACCAGTTCAACGGCGAACGGGGTGAATAGAGCCAGCGGTTCAGGCGGTCGAACCACTCCAGCAACGCCGGCGGAAATTCATTCTTGATGCCGCTGCTGGTGATCTGCCAGACGCGCGGGCCACCCTTGCGATGTGGGATCAATACCTCGTAGACGAACGAATAATGCACGTCGCCGGACAGCACCACATAGCTGCCCGGTGTGCGCGAGTGTCGGAAGATATTCAGAATCACCTGGGCCGCGCCACGGTGGGCCATCCAGTTTTCCGCGTCCACCAGCAGCGGGTAGCCGCACCAGCTGAACACCCCTTGTACGGTCTCGATCAGCTTGACGCCAAAAATCGGCGCCGGCGAGACGATGATCGCCGAAGGGTGGTCGAGCAATTCTTGTTGCAGTTCGCTCAGGGCCTCCCAATCCAGCAGGCCCGACGGCTGCTTGAGACTGCTCTCGCTGCGCCAACGGCGAGTACGGGTGTCGAGGACCACCAACGCCGGGGTCGTCGGCAACACGTAATGCCATTGTTGGAAACTGAGCAATCTATCGATCAACGCATCCTGGGGGGCGCTGTCGATGTAGCGGTCCTGGGCGGTTCCGCTCAAGGCCACGGTTTGCTGGATGACCTCACCAAAGGCATCCGGGTTGTTGCCCCAGCCCTGGCAGAGCATGTAGGCGATCAATGCATTGCCGATGATGCGCTTGGAGAAGGGATGACCGTAGGCGGTTTCTTCCCATTGGGCGGACAGGTTCCAGTCGTCCGTGATGTCGTGATCATCGAAGATCATCAGGCAGGACAGGTGAGCAAATACCCGCGCCACGCCGTCCAGCCCGGTCTTGAAGGCCTCGATCCGTTGGTGTTCCAGCTCGTAGCGCTGGCGCCGTTCGACGGTCAGTTCCGGCGGTTGCGGATCGATCAGCGTCCACGGCACGGGTGACCACACCAGCAAATACATCGCCATGACTTCAGCGAAGGTCACCAAGTGATTATCGGCGCTGCTGCTGGTAAAGATCGGCTTGCGCGCCCCGCCGAAAAATCGTTCCCGCAGGGTTTCGTTGCTTTCCAGTGCCGGCAGCAGATCGGCGCGGTGGTAGTAACTGGCCGGGTGTTGGTAAAGCTTGGCGCTGTCTTGCACCACCGCGCCTTCAAGGCACTCTTCAAACAGCCCAAGGCGCTCGATCAAGGCATGGATCGCCCGCAGCATCGGGCCCGCCACATCATCGGCATACACCTGGTCGCCGCTCATCATCAGCAGCGCCGGCCGTTGTTCGGGGCATTGCGCCAACAACCGGTCGACGCAGAGCAATCCGTCGTTGGCGGGGAAATGGGGTTTGCGGCAGGAGCCGTGGACCAGTTGGTCGATGCGCGAATGCACCATGAAACTTGGACACCGTGCATCGCCATACACCAGATGCGGCGCCCATTCGGCGATGCCGGCACCGTCCACCAGCAGGTCGTAGTCAATCGCCGCGTCCAGCGGCAGGGCGGTATCGAGTTGCACATCGATCAAATGCACAAACGCATGGCGGCCCACCGGCACCACCGTGCAATGCAGGGCGTCGAGTTGCAGATCGGCTGCGCCGTCCAGCCGCAAGGTCAACGCCAACGGCCGCGAGCCCACCAGCCACATCACCAGCCGCCGGGGCTCCAGCCGCCGCAGCAGCGGGCCTACAAGGACGGAGGGCAGGGTGCAAGAGGTGTCGGAAGAGGACGGCAACATGCGTGGAAAAGCTCTGCTTTCAAAGGAAAGCGAGGATCATAACGCAATGTGCCCGAGGGCTGTGGAGGCTGCACTGGTGTGGCGAGGGAGCAAGCTCCCTCGCCACAAGACTTAGCTCATGCCCAGCCAGTTCGGCAATGCCAACGAGATCCATGGCACATAAGTAATCAGCACCAGGAACGCCAGCAGGATCATCAGCCACGGCATGGCCGCGCGGATGGTCGCTGTCAACGACATGCCGGTTACCGCCGAGGTGACGAACAGGTTCAGCCCCACCGGCGGTGTGATCAGGCCGATCTCCAGGTTCACCACCATGATGATGCCCAGGTGGATCGGGTCGATGCCCAGTTTCATGGCGATGGGGAACAGGATCGGCGCCAGGATCAGGATGATCGCCGACGGCTCCATGAACGCACCGGCAATCAGCAGCACGATGTTCACCACCAGCAGGAAGGTCACTGGCGTCAGCCCGGCTTCGATCACCCACGCAGTGATCTGCTGCGGCAGTTGCTCGGTGGTCAGCACGTGGGCGAAGAGCATGGCGTTGGCGATGATGAACATCAGCATGATGCTCAACTTGGCCGACTCCAACAGCACCTTGGGCGTTTCGCGGAACGTCAGGTCCTTGTAGACGAACAGTGCGATAAACGCTGAGTAGACCGCCGCCACGGCTGCTGCTTCGGTGGGTGTGAACATCCCCGAATAAATCCCGCCGAGGATGATCACCATGAGCAGCAGGCCCCAGCCTGCCTTGCGCGCTGCCGTCAGCCATTCACGCAAGGTTGCCCTGGGCATGGCCGGCAGGTTTTTCTTCACCGCGACAATGTAGATCACCACCATCAAGGCGGTCCCAAGCAGCAGGCCCGGTATCACACCGGCCATGAACAACTTGCCCACCGAGGTTTCGGTCGCGGCGGCGTACACCACCATGACGATCGACGGCGGGATCAAGATGCCCAGGGTGCCCGCGTTACAGACAATACCCGCGCCAAATGCCTGCGGATAACCCGAGCGCACCATGCCGGCGATGGCAATGGAACCCACCGCCGCTACCGTCGCGGGGCTGGAGCCGGACAAGGCGGCAAACAGCATGCACGCCAGCACCGCCGCAATTGCCAGGCCGCCACGAATGTGGCCGACGCAGGCGTTGGCAAAGTCGATCAGCCGTCGCGCCACGCCGCCCGTGGTCATGAACGCACCGGCCAGCAGGAAGAACGGAATCGCCAGCAGGGTGTAGTGTTCGCTGGTTTCGAACAGCTTGATCGCCAGGGAACGTACCGAGTCGGGGCTGAAGAAAATGATCGTCAGCGATCCGGCCAGGCCCAGGGAAATCGCGATCGGCACGCCGATAAACATCAGCACGAACAACGCGAGGAACAGGAAGGCAATGGTCATGGCTTGTCTTCCTCGATATCGGTCAGTTTGATCGCTTCCGCCGCTTCATCAGCCAGGCCCAGGCCGGTCTGACGATTCATCAGGATGCGTACGAGAATTTCCGCAAAGCGGATGAATACCAACGCGAATCCTACGGGCACGATCAGCCCGATATGCCATTGCATGATGCCGAAGTGGCCGAGGTCTTCGGCGCCGATCTCGGCAATCATCAAGGTGTTGATCCACTCGAAACTCGCCACCGCGAGCAACCCGGCATAACCCAGGCAGCACAGGCAGGCGATCACGCCGATGTAGCGTTGCACCGGTTTGCTCGCCAGTTTCACCAGCGCATCGACACCGATGTGCCCGGCGGTGCGCACGCCGTAGGACAAGCCGAAGAAAATCAACCAGCCGAACAGCGCCTTGGTCAAGGAGCTGCTCCAGGTCATGGCCTGGGCCATGCCCATGATGCCGTCGCCGATGGCGAACATGGGCTCGCTGGCGGCCGGCCAGTTGTCGCCAAGGCTGTAGAACACCGCATAAAGGTTGTTGAGGACCACGTAGACGAAGGTGACCAACGTCATGGCGGCCAAAAGGAAGGCAATGAAAGCTTCCTCGAAATGTTCCCAAGTGCGCCGAAGGGCGTTCATGGATGGCATCTCCTGCAGGGAGGACGACAGGTCGGCGCTGCCATGACGGCAGCGCCGGCCAACCCATTACTGAGCCTTGTTGGAGGCTTCGGCGGCCTTGATCAGGTCGGCACCGATGTCACCTTCGAACTTCTTCCACACCGGTTTCATCTTCTCGCGCCATTCGTTGCGCTCTTCAGGCGTGAGCGTAATGATCTCGGTGGTCTTGGCGTCGATAATGCGCTGCTTGTCGTTCTGGTTCAGTTGCGCCGCTTCTTTGTTCACGTGCGCGGTCACTTCAACCAGGATCTTGTCCAGTTCGCTACGTACGTCTGGCGGCAGGCCGCTCCAGAACTTGGTGTTGGTGATCAACATGTAGTCGAGTACACCGTGGTTGGATTCGGTGATGTACTTCTGAACTTCATGCATTTTCTGGCTGTAGATGTTCGAGTACGGGTTTTCCGCACCGTTGACCACGCCAGTCTGCAGGCCTTGGTACACCTCGGCGAAGCTCATCTTGCGCGGGTTGGCGTTCACCGCCTTGAACTGCTCTTCGAGCACGGCGGAGGCTTGTACGCGGAACTTCAGGCCACGGGCGTCCTTGGGTTCGCGCAGTGGCTTGTTGGCGGACAGTTGCTTCATGCCGTTGTGCCAATAGGCCAGGCCGGTGATGTTCTTGCTTTCCATGGACTTGAGCAGTTTCTGGCCCTCTGGGCTCAGCTGGAAGCGGTCCACGGCGGAGATGTCATCGAACAGGAAGGGCAAGTCGAACAACTGCACCGTCTTGGTGTATTGCTCGAACTTGGCCAGGGACGGGGCGATCATCTGCACATCGCCCAACAGCAGGGCTTCCATTTCCTTGCCGTCGCCGAACAGCGAGGAGTTAGGGTACACCTCGACTTTGACTTTGCCTGGCAGGCGTTCTTCCACCAACTTCTTGAACAGCAGCGCGCCCTGGCCCTTTGGCGTTTGTTCAGCCACCACGTGCGAGAACTTGATGACCACCGGATCAGCCGCCATGGCGGTGCTCAGCGCGCTGAGAGCCAGCGTGCAGACGAGTGCTTTCCACATAGGTTTAAACATTGGGGTTTCCTTTTATTTTTAGTTTCGCCCGTGCGGGCTCATTCAAAACACAACGCACGGTGGGACCGTTGCAAGTCTAGGCAGAAATTAGCTTGCCGGGGCATTGTGACATCAAGTGCACGGCTTTACTGCGTCTTGTTGGACGCTTCGGCAGCCTTGATCAGATCCGGGCCGATATCTGCTTCAAACTTCGCCCAAACGGGCTTCATCTTGTCGCGCCACGCGTTGCGCTCGTCCGCCGTGAGGGTAGTGATTTCGGTGGTCTTGGCGGCCAGAACCCGTTCCTTGTCGTGCTGGTTCAGTCGCTGCGCCTCTTTGTTGGCATGGGCGGTTGCCTCGACCACGATCTTGTCCAGTTCGACGCGAATGTCCGCTGGCAAACCGTTCCAGAAATCGGACGTGGTAATGAGCATGTAGTCGAGAATGCCGTGGTCCGTCTCGGTAACGTACTTTTGCACCTCGTTCAGTTTCTGGTTGTAAAAGTTCGAATAGGGGTTCTCCGCGCCATTGACCACACCCGCGCGCAGGGCCTGATACACCACCGAAAAAATCATCGGTTGCCCTTTGGCGCCTACCGCCTTGAACTGCTCCTCCAGCACGGCGGAAGTCTGCACACGAAACACCAGGCCCTGCGCATCGCTGGGCATGCGCAGCGGTTTGTTCGCCGAGAGCTGTTTCATGCCGTTGTGCCAATAGGCCAGGCCAGTGATGTTCTTGCTCTCCATGGACTTGAGCAATTGCTGGCCCTGGGGGCTTTGTTGGAAGCGATCTACCGCCGCGATGTCATCGAACAGGAACGGCAGGTCGAACAGTTGGACTTTGCGGGTGTACTGCTCGAACTTCGCCAGTGACCTGGCAATGATCTGCACGTCTCCCAGCAGCAAGCCTTCCATCTCCTTGTCATCGCCCAACAGCGTGGAGTTGGGGTAAACCTCGACCTTCACCTTGCCCGCCAAGCGTTCTTCCGCCAGTTTCTTGAACATCAGCGCGCCTTGGCCCTTCGGCGTCTGCTCGGCGACTACGTGGGAGAACTTGATGACGATGGGATCGGCTGCCATGGCGGCGCCCGATGCGGTAATGACCAATGTACAGGCGAGCGCTTTCCACAAGGATTTGAGCATGGCGGATCTCTTGGAATTATGTTTATCGTACGGACACCTTCGATGCCCCTGCGAACAGCAAACAATGGCAAGTCTAGGAGATAAAATGCGGGCCGCCGGGCTGTTTTGGCGTGGTGGGTAAAATCGCTTGGCACCTGCCGGGACTGGCCTTCAGAATCAAGCAAGCAGGATGTTCTCAAACACCAGCAAGGACTTCGCTCCATGATCGATTTCAACAACAAAGGTTTCTTCAAGCTCAAGCAAAACGATGAGTACGCCGAACGCGTCACAGCCCTCTTGCTGGACGGCGAACAAGTCATCGACGCCTACAAGTCCATGCGCGATGGGGTGGTCTTTACCAACAAACGCATCATTGCCGTGAACGTGCAGGGCATCACCGGCAGCAAGAAGGACTTCACTTCGCTGCCCTATAAAAACATCGTCGCGTACTCGGTGGAAACCTCCGGCACCTTCGACCTGGATTCTGAACTGGAGATTTACTTTTCGTCCCTGGGCAAGGTGAAGTTCGAATTCACCGGCAAGACCGGTATCGTTGAAATCTCCAAGGTCATCTCCAGGCACCTCTTGGCCTGATCGCAGCAGGCCGGCTGGAGCTCAGGGCTCCAGCGACGGCCCCTTCAACTCGATCTGGTTGCCATCCGGATCGCAGCAGTAGATCGATAAGCCCTTACCCTCCGCCCCGAAGCGCATTTGCGCTTTCTCGACCTCCAGGCCTGCTGCGTGTAGATGAGCGAGCAGCGCTGGTTCGTCGAACGGTTCGATGCGCAGGCAGAAATGGTCGACGTTATGGCCGTGTTCGCCGGCTGCTTCGCCACCCTGACGGCCAAGTGGCCCGTCGACGTCCACCAGATCGATCATCGATGCACCGGCTCCGAGGTGGATCAGTCCCAGCTCGTCCCGACGTTTCCTGAGCTCGCAACCCAATACCGATGTGTAGAAGGCGAGGCTGCGTTCGATGTCTTTCACGCGCAAGACGATGTGGTCGATGCGCTCGATGCTGAAGTTCTTCATGTCGGCCTCCGCATGAGTTCTGGCGCCAATGAGTCCAGTCACTGTAGCCAATGATTCCCGCAACGGGCACGGGCTGATTCGTGGCGATGAAGTGGTTTGTGGTATGACGACTTCTTAAGATGTCATGGTTGTAAAAAGCTGTCCGGACAAGGTAAATCTCTTCCTTCGTTGATTTGATGGGTTGACAGGTCGGCTAAGGTGCTCAAATAATCGGACACGTTGTATGACGACATACAAATATAAATAACAACACGGTGCCCTCCCTATGAGAATCACAGGCGTTCACGTCGAAATATTTTCCACTCCGTCGCGTCGCGCCCAGGACAGCGCCGGCCACGCTCATCCCGGCGACGAAGTCATGATCAAGATGGCCCTGCTGCGGATCAGCTGCGACGATGGATCGGAGGGTTATGCGTTCGGTACGCCTGAATTGATTCGACCGCACATCATCGAATCCTTCGTGCGCAAGGTGCTGATCGGTCGCGACCCGATGGACCGTGAGCGCATCTGGCAGGACCTGGCGCATTGGCAGCGCGGTAGCGCAGGGCAGTTCACCGACCGGGCGCTGGCCCTGGTGGAACAAGCCTTGTGGGATCTGGCCGGGCGCAAGCTGAAGCTGCCGGTGCACAAGCTCATCGGCGGTTACCGCGACAAAGTCCTGGCCTACGGCTCGACGATGTGCGGCGATGATCTGCCGGGCGGTCTATCGACGCCGGATGAGTACGGCCAGTTTGCCGAAAAGCTCGTCGAGCGCGGCTACAAGGCAATCAAGCTGCACACCTGGATGCCGCCGATTTCCTTCGCGCCAAATCCGCAAATGGATATCCAGGCCTGCGCCGCCGTGCGCGAAGCGGTTGGCCCGGATATCGCGCTGATGCTCGACGGCTACCACTGGTACAGCCGCATGGACGCGCTGACCATCGGCAAGGCCCTGGAAAAGTTGAATTTCGCCTGGTTCGAAGAGCCGATGATGGAAGACTCCGCCGAGTCCTACGCCTGGCTGGCGGCCAACCTGGATATTCCGGTGCTGGGCCCCGAAAGCATCGCCGGCAAATTCCACAGCCGCGCCAGTTGGGTCACGCACAAATCCTGTGACATCCTGCGCGCCGGCGTGGCCGGCGTCGGCGGCATCGGGCCCTGCCTGAAAGTGGCGCACCTGGCCGAGTCGTTCGGCATGGATTGCGAAGTCCACGGCAACGGCGCGGCGAACCTCGCCGTGGTGGGGGCGATCAGCAATTGTCGTTGGTACGAGCGTGGCCTGCTGCACCCGTTCCTCGATTACGAGCAAGTGCCGGCGCATCTCAACAGCATCGTCGATCCGATGGACGCCGACGGTTATGTGCACCTGTCTGATCGGCCGGGGTTGGGCGAGGACATCAACTTCGCCTATATCGAAGCCAACACATTATCCCGACATTGATGGCGCACTGCGTCCGAGGCTGAATGGCCCGGACGGCAAGTCTATATAAATATAAAAAAGGACTGAACCATGAAACTCTGGCCCAAGCGCCTGTCCAGGCTGCTGTGTGTCATCGTGGCGCTGTGCACAGTGCAGGTGCCCGTCAGCCTGGCCAAAGGCGAAACGCCCGCCGACCAATTGGTGGTGGGCATGAGCATGATCAACCTGCTGTCCCTGGACCCGGCCGCCGCGACGGGCCTGGAGGTTGCCGAGGTCAACGCCAACGTCTACGACATGCTCCTGGAGCAAGACGCGGCGCAGCCGGACACGCTGGTTCCGGCCCTGGCCAAAAGCTGGGAAATCAGCCCGGACCGGATGCGCCTGACGTTTCAATTGCGCGACGACGTACGCTTTCACTCCGGCGCTCCGCTCACTGCGCAGGATGTCGCCTGGTCCTTGCAACGCGTTGTCATCCTCAACCGCGCCTTGGCTTCGACTTGGAAAGCTTACGGTTTCACAGCCGAAAATGTCGTCAAACTGATGCGGGCAGAAGGGCCGCACACCTTTGTCATGGAGCTGGCGCGCAGCACCGATCCGCTGCTGGTGCTCAATACCTTGGCAACTTCGCCCAGTGCCTTCATCGTTGACCGCTCGGTGGCCTTGCAGCATCAGGTCGGTGACGATCAGGGCGCGGCCTGGCTGGCTACGCATACGGCCGGGTCAGGCGCATTCAAGCTCGACATATGGCGGGCCAACGATGTGATCCTGATGAGTCGCAATGACGACTATTGGCGCGGCGCGCCGAAGTTGCGCCGGGTGATCATGCGCAACATGACCGAGTCACAGGCGTTGCGCCTGATGGTCGAGCGGGGTGACCTGGACGTAGCGCGCGGCATGGCCGCCACCGACATCAAGGCGCTGGGCAAGGTCGACGAGGTGCGCATTCAGAGCATCGCCCGCGGAACGCTGTACTACGTGGCGATGAGCATGCAGCAACCGCTGTTCCAGGACATCCGCGTGCGCCAGGCGATCCGTCTGTTGATCGACTACCAGGGCATCAACGATGTGGTGATGCCGCATTACGGCGTGATCAACCAGCGGCCGATGCAATTGGGCTTGCCGGCGCGCCTGGAGGATCCGGGTTATCGCTTGGACGTGGCCAAGGCCAAGCGGCTGCTGGTGGAGGCCGGACATGCCGAAGGCTTCAAGGTGAGCATTCGCTCGCTGACCGACCCGCCGTTCATCAACATCGCCACCAGCCTGCAAGCGACGCTGGCCCAGGCGGGCATCCAGGCGACGATCATCACCGGCACCGGCAACCAGATTTACGGGGCGATGCGCGACCGACAGTTCGACATCCTCGTGGGGCGTGGTGGTGGCGGGGCTGAGCGCCATCCGCATTCGAGCCTGCGCGCTCTGGTGTACAACCCGGACAACCGCACCGAAGCCAAGTTGAGCAACTTCCAGGGCTGGCGCACCTCGTTCTTCAACCCGCAGCTCAACCAGTTGATCGAACAGGCCGAGAGCGAGCGCGACCCCGAGCGCCAGCGGCAAATGTACGCCCAGGTCCAGACCCTCTATGACCAACAGGCCGGGGCAATCATGCCGGTCTCACAGATGGTCGATGAGGTGGTGATCCACGCTGACGTGCGCAACTACATCGGACACACCGCCGCTACCACGCGCCTTCGGGACGTCTACAAGCAGCGCTGAAATCGACGGCCGCAGGCCAAGGCAGGAATGAATATGTCGACTGCATCCTTTTCAATCTGGACCACCCGGGCCGTTTCGGCGACCCGGCGCGGCGGCTCGGTGGCGGTGACGCTGCTGGGGTTGCTGCTGCTGACTTTCTTTATCGGGCGCGTGATGCCCCTGGACCCGGTGCTGGCCATCGTCGGCCCGGACGCCGACGCTTCGGCGTATGCCCAGGTATATAAAGAGCTCGGCCTGGACAAGCCATTGTGGACCCAGTTCGCTATCTATCTCGGCGATCTGGTTCACGGTGATTTCGGCATGGCGTTGCTGACGGGCAACCCAGTCATCACTGACATCGCCCGAGTATTCCCGGCGACATTGGAACTGGCGACCCTGGCCATTCTGTTCGGCGTGCTGGCGGGCCTGCCGCTGGGTGTCTACGCGGCGACCCATCAGGGCCGTGCCGGTGACCATATCGCACGGCTGATCACGCTGTTCGGTTATTCCACGCCGATTTTCTGGATCGGCATGATGGCTTTTTTGGTGTTCTACGCCTGGCTGGGTTGGGCCGGCGGCGTCGGGCGGATCGGCCTGGCCTATGACGGGCTGATCCCCAGTCACACCGGATTGTTGTTGATCGACACGGCTTGGTCCGGCGATTGGGAGGCCTTTCGCAGCGCACTGCGGCACATCCTGCTGCCGGCGGTGATCCTCAGCTTCAACTCGGTCGCCTACATCAGCCGCATGACCCGCAGCTTCATGCTCGAACAGCTGTCCCAGGAGTACATCATCACGGCCCGGGTCAAGGGGCTGTCCCAGCGCAAGATCGTCTGGGGCCATGCCTTCGGCAACATTCGCGTGCAGCTGTTGACCATTGTCGCGCTGGCCTACGGCGGGTTGCTCGAAGGCGCGGTGCTGATCGAAACCGTGTTCGCCTGGCCGGGCTTCGGGCAGTACCTGACGAGCAGTCTGTTGCTCGGTGACATGAACGCGGTGATGGCTTGCGTTCTGTTGATCGGCCTCATCTTCGTGACGCTGAACCTGATCAGCGATGCGCTCTACAAGATCTTCGACCCGAGGACTCGCTAATGAACCTGCCCCTTGCTTCCAGCGCAGCCGGCAGTGCCGCGCTGCCTGCTTCGAGTACGGCTGCGCTGGTCGCCAGCGCCACCCGGCTGCTGCGATTTCTGCTGCGCAACCCGATGACGTTCGCCGGCCTGGTCGTCGTCTCGACCCTGATCCTGGTCGCGGCCTTCGCGCCCTGGATCGCCGGTCACGATCCCTTGGCGCAGAACCTTGCTGGCGCGTTGCATGCGCCCAGCAGCGAGCACTGGTTCGGCACTGACGAGTACGGTCGCGATGTGTTCGCCCGGCTGGTGTATGGCTCGCGCATCACGCTGTACATCGTCTTGCTGGTGACGGTGATCGTCGGCCCTATCGGCCTGTTGGTCGGCACGGTTTCCGGTTACTTCGGCGGTTGGGTCGACAGCCTGTACATGCGCATCACTGACATCTTCATCTCGTTCCCCAGCCTGGTGTTGGCGCTGGCTTTCATCGCTGCCCTCGGCCCGGGCCTGGAGCACGCGGTGATCGCCATCGCGCTGACGGCGTGGCCGCCGATAGCCCGATTGGCACGCGCTGAAACCCTGCCGCTGCGCAACGCTGACTTTGTCGTGGCGGTCCAGCTCCAGGGCGCGTCGAGTCCCCGGATCATCCTGCGCCACATCATTCCGATGTGCCTGTCGTCAGTGATCATCCGCCTGACCATGAACATGGCGAGCATCATCCTCACCGCCGCCGCCCTGGGCTTTCTCGGCCTCGGCGCTCAGGCACCCTTGCCGGAGTGGGGGGCGATGATCTCCACCGGGCGGCGCTACATGCTCGAAAGCTGGTGGCTGGTGGCGGCGCCCGGTGCGGCGATCATGCTGGTCAGCCTGGCCTTCAACCTGTTGGGCGACGGCTTGCGCGACGTCCTTGATCCCCGCAGCCAATCCTGAGGAACAAGTCATGACTGAGATAAAACTTGCGGTACAGGATTTGTGCGTGGAGTTTCGCAACGCGGGCAAAACCTCGCTGGCGGTGCGTGATGTGTCGTTCAACCTGGGCCGGGAAAAACTCGCCATTGTCGGCGAATCCGGCTCGGGCAAATCCACCGTCGGCCGCAGCCTTTTGCGTCTGCATCCGCCGACGGCGCGGGTCACCGCCAAGACCCTGCGCTTCGCCGATATCGACTTGCTGAGCGCGAGCGAAAAGCAGATCCAGGCGATTCGCGGCGCGCGCATGTCGATGATCATGCAAGACCCGAAATATTCACTGAACCCGGTGGTGCGCGTTGGCGAGCAAATCGCCGAAGCCTATCTTGCCCATCACAAAGTGCCCCATCGCCAAGCGCGGGAACGGGCCTTGGACATGCTCGCAAAGGTGCACATTCGTGACCCTCGTCGGGTCTATGACCTGCACCCCCACGAAGTCTCTGGCGGCATGGGCCAGCGGATCATGATCGCCATGATGGTCATCACCGATCCCCAGGTGATCATCGCCGACGAACCCACCTCGGCCTTGGACGTATCGGTGCGCCGGCAGGTGCTCAACGTGCTGGAAGAGCTGGTCAGCGAGCGTGACCTTGGACTGATTTTCATCAGCCACGATTTGAACCTGGTACGGCATTTCTGCGACCGCGTGCTGGTGATGTACGCCGGCCGCGTGGTCGAGTCGATTGCCGCCGCCGACCTGGATAACGCCACCCATCCCTACACCCAAGGCCTGTTGGCCGCATTGCCCAGCCTGGACCATCCGCGCGCCACGCTGCCGGTGTTGCAGCGCGACCCACACTGGTTGAATCCTTGAGGAGCCTGTCATGAGCATGATCGAAATCACCGGCCTGAACCTCAGTTTCGGCACCGGCGCGGCACTGAACGCGGTACTGCACGACGTGGGCCTGAGCGTTGGCGAAGGTGAGGCGTTTGGCCTGGTGGGGGAGTCCGGTTCGGGCAAGACCACCGTGCTGCGTTGCCTGGCGGGACAATACCAGCACTGGACTGGTCAACTGCAAATCGCCGGCAGGGCAGTGACGCGCAAGCTGCCGCTGGACCACTACCGTACCGTGCAGATGGTTTTCCAGGACCCGTACGCCTCGCTGCATCCGCGCTACACCATCGACGCCGCGCTGCAGGAGCCACTGCGTATCCACGGTATCGACGGGCGTGGGCCGAAGGTCAGCGAGATCCTGCGCAAGGTTGGTTTGAACGACAGCTTTCGCTTTCGTTACCCGCATCAATTATCCGGCGGCCAGCGCCAACGCGTGGCGATTGCCCGTGCGCTGATCCTGCGCCCTCGGGTGTTGCTGCTGGACGAGCCGACCTCGGCGCTGGATGTCTCGGTGCAGGCGGAAATCCTCAATCTGTTGGCCGATCTGCGTCGCCAGGAAGGGCTGACCTATTTGATGGTCACCCACGACTTGGCCGTCGTTGCGCATTTGTGCGATCGGCTGGCGGTGATGCAGCAGGGCAGGGTAGTGGAGACACTCGACAGTCACTTGCTCGCGAACAATGGCGCCGACCATGAATACACGCGCCTGTTGGTGCAAGCCAGTCGCGATATTCAACGCGTACCTATTGCCGTTTGAAGTAACTGACCCGCTGTACCTGTTTTAAACCGCAGAACACGTTGAACCGCACGTTTCAATGCGCGTACGCGCTCGCCTGCGATTTGGCGTTCAACCCAACTAATGATTTCAACTTACAAGAATAAAAAATATGAAAAAGACCCTCGTAGTTTTGTCGATCGCTTCGTTGTTCACCTCGGTTGTCGCTCAGGCGGATACCGGTTATATCAATGTCCGGCATCAATATGCTGAAAAGACTCGAATGCATGCCGACCGCGCCAAGTTCGGCATCAGGCTGGATAACGGCGTGGGCCTGGAAGGTGAACTCAAATACAAGACCGCCGGTGACCGGAAAGACGTCGCCTTCGACAATACCGTCGGCAGCGGCCATGAGTTTACGGTCAACTACCAGCATAAGATCAATGATCGCTGGACGCTGACGCCTTCGTTGGCCCTGGAGAGCGACGAGGAATCCACGACCTACAAAATGGGCATGCGCCTGGGTTACAAGATCACCAAAGAACTGAGCATCGCCGGTCGCTACCGTTACGATTCCTCCAAGCTGGACCGCGACAAAGTCGATCGCGACGTGCCGGACAACGGCCAGGACGACCAGACGATCCATCGCTATGACGTGTACCTCAACTACGCGGATCAAGGGCCTTGGGCGTATGAATATCAACTGACGTACTTTGATGCCGATTACATCCGCTACAACGGCGGTACTGACGACTATGAGCAGAATGCCGTGGTCAAGTACAAGTGGGACAAGCGCTGGGCACCGTTCTTTGAAGTGGGTGATATCAAGGTCAACTCGGTGGACAGTGATCGCCAACTGCGGTTGCGGGTGGGGATCCAGTACAACTTTTTCTGAGTGGTGGGAGAGGTAGTCAACACTGAATTAAAACTGTGGGAGCGAGCTTGCTCGCGATAGCGGCCTGCCTGTGCCGGTGATATTGGATGTTCCGCCGCCTTCGCGAGCAAGCTCGCTCCCACAGGGGGCGGTGGAGAATAAAAATGCGGTGGTTACTGCAGCCACAAAACTGGGGGGGTTATTCGTTGTAGAACGCCTGGCGTTGTTGGGTTTCACACAGGCGCATGCGGCTGTTGCTCAAATGCAGGTACATGGCCGCCCGCGCCGCATCGACATTGCGACTGGCGATGGCATCGAATATTTGCTGGTGCTCGGCATTGATCCCCTGCAGGTAGGCGCTGCGATCACTTTGCCCTGAGTAGGCGGAGTTCATCCGGGTGCGCGGGATCAGCTTCGTACCCAGGTGCTTCATGATGTCGATCAGGTAGTAATTGCCGGCCGCCTTGGCGATTTTCAAGTGGAACTGAAAGTCGGCGTTGATGGTGGTGCCGGATTTTTCCGGCCCTTGCAACAACGCATCCAACGCCTGGGCCAGTTCGGCCAGGGCTTCGGGCGTGGCGCGTTCGGCGGCCATGCCGGCGGCCTGCACTTCGAGGCTCAGGCGAAACTCCAGCAAGTTGAGCACGTCGGACAATGTGGCAATCGTCGCCGGCCCGAGGGTAAACCCTTCCGGTGCCGGCATATCCAGAACAAACGTGCCGACGCCATGGCGCGTCTCTACCAACCCCGCCGCCTGCAAACGCGACAATGCCTCGCGCACCACCGAACGGCTGACGCCTTCGGCTTCCATGATGTGCACTTCGGTGGGCAGTTTTTCGCCACATTTCAGGATGCCGTCGCGCATGCGCTGGGCAAAACGGTCGACCAGCGTTTCGGCCAGGCGGCGCGGCTTGTTCAATGGAGATAACGCTTGGTCCGTCATCGGCGTGCTCTAGTGAGATCAGCGGGCATTATAGTGAGTTTTGAGGCAAGGTCGCGGCTATAATGCCGCGATCGTCTGGCTTGATGGATAGGTGCAATGGAGCGTGTCACAACCGATCGACGCCTGAGCATGACTCAGCAACTGGTGGTCGACCTGACGCAGCAGATACTCGCGGGCGACCTGCCTGCGGGCAGCAAGTTGCCAACGGAACAGGTGATCATCAAGGAGCGTGGCGTCAGTCGGACTGTTGTCCGTGAAGCCATGTCCCGGCTCCAGGCTGAAGGCTTGGTGGAAACCCGACATGGCATCGGCACGTTTGTGGTGGACACCGCGCGCCCGGGAGATTTCCAGGGCGGCAAACATGTCAAGGGTGGCGCTTATGACGCGCTGGCCGTGATCGAACTGCGCCTGAGCCTGGAAGTGGAAGCTGCGGGTATCGCTGCGCAACGCGCCACGCCGGATCAGTTGCTAACGATGCGTGAGGCGCTCGATGCGGCGAATGCGCTTGATCCAACGGATGAGGAAAGCGCCCGGGTCGATTTCGAGTTTCATCGGCAGGTCGCCCAGTGCACCGGCAACAGCTTTTTCATCGATGCCATGGCCCATGTGGGCAACACGTTGATCGAGGTAGTGCAACAGGCCGGGCCGTCGGTGACAGGCCAGAACCGGGCACTGGTGGTGCGCGAGCGGGAGCAGATCTACGCGGCGTTGGCGCGGCACGATGCGCAAGCAGCACGGGCTTCGATGCGGTTGCATTTGATCAATATGTTGCAGCGAGTCCGGGGTGTGGTCGAACTGAAGGCGCAATGACCTGCATCACCATCCACTGTGGGAGCGAGCTCGCTCCCACAGGTTGATCGTGGGGTCAAACTTTCGCAGGGTTCTGCTTTTGCGGATCGATCCCATAAAGTGTAATCGCCTCAGCGACTTTTTCCCTTGGGATTTGCCCGTCGTCGGCCAGGGCCTTCAACGCCGCGAGGGCGATGAAGTGACGGTCCACCTCAAAGAATCTGCGCAGCGACTCGCGAGTGTCCGATTGACCGAAACCATCCGTGCCCAGGGCCACGAAGCGGCGCTTGGGTACGAACGGGCGGATCTGGTCGGCGAAAATCTTCATGTAGTCCGTCGCGACCACCACCGGGCCCTGCTTGTCGTGCAGGCAACTTTCCACATAACTGACGCGCGGCGCGTGCTCGGGATGCAGCAGGTTCCAGCGTTCGGCTTCCTGGCCGTCACGGCGCAGTTCGGTCAGGCTGGTCACGCTCCAGACTTCGCTGCTGACAGCAAAATCCTGTTCCAGCAATTGGGCCGCCGCAACGACTTCCTGAAGGATCGAACCGCAACCCATCAGCTGCACATGCTTGCCTTCGACAGGTTTTTCCGGCGCCGAGAGGCGGTACATGCCCTTGAGAATGCCTTCCTCGACACCTTCGGGCATCGGTGGGTGGGCGTAGTTTTCGTTCAGTACGGTGATGTAATAGAAGATGTCTTCGTTTTCAGCGTACATCCGCCGCATACCGTCCTGGATGATCACCGCCAGTTCGTAGGCGTAGGTCGGGTCGTAGGATACGCAACACGGGATGGTCGAGGACAGCACGTGGCTATGGCCGTCGTCGTGTTGCAGGCCTTCACCCATGAGCGTCGTCCTGCCGGAAGTCGCCCCGAGCAGGAAGCCGCGAGCGCGTGCGTCGCCCGCCGCCCAGGCCAGGTCGCCAACGCGCTGGAAGCCGAACATCGAGTAAAAGATGTAGAACGGCACCATCATCACGCCATGGGTGCTGTAGGACGTGCTTGCGGCGATCCACGAAGATATCCCGCCGGACTCGTTCAGCCCCTCCTGCATGATCTGGCCGTCCCGGGCTTCTTTGTAGTAGCTCAACTGGCCGGCGTCTTGTGGGGTATACAACTGGCCGACATGGGAGTGAATGCCGATCTGGCGGAACAGGCTTTCCATGCCAAAGGTGCGAGATTCGTCCGGCACAATGGGCACGATCAGCTTGCCGATGTTCGGGTCCTTGAGCAGCGTGCCGAGGATGCGCACGAACGCCATGGTGGTGGAAATCGCCCGTTCGCCCGTGCCTTTGAGCTGTGTATCCAGCGCTGATAAGGGTGGCACCTGCAATGGCGCCACGGCGTTGAAACGCGCCGGGATATAGCCGCCCAACTGGGTCCGCCTGGCTTGCAGGTAGAGGGCTTCGACGCTGTCCGCGGCGGGTTTGAGATAAGGCATGTCACCCAACTGGTCGTCGGTGAGCGCCAGTGCGAACCGGTCACGGAACGCCTTGACCGCCTCGTCGCCCATTTTCTTGAGTTGGTGATTGATGTTCTGGCCTTCACCCGCTTCGCCCATGCCGAAGCCTTTCACGGTCTTGGCCAGAATGACTGTCGGCCCGCCAGTGTGGCGCATGGCAGCGGCATAGGCGTTGTAGACTTTTTCCGGATCGTGGCCACCGCGAGACAACTTCCAGATGTCGTCGTCGCTCAGGTCGCTGACCAGCTCCAGCAACTGGGGATACTTGCCGAAGAAGTGTTCACGCACATAGGCGCCGTTCTGGGATTTATAGTTCTGGTAGTCGCCGTCAACGCATTCCATCATCCGTTGGCGCAGCAGGCCGCTCTTGTCCTTTTCCAGCAGGGCATCCCAGCCACTGCCCCAGATCACCTTGATGACATTCCAGCCGGCCGCCCGGTACAGGCTTTCGAACTCCTGGATCACCTTGCTGTTGCCACGCACCGGACCGTCCAGGCGTTGCAGGTTGCAGTTGACGACAAACATGATGTTGTCGAGCTTCTCCCGGCCCGCCAGGGAAATGGCCGCCAGCGATTCCGGCTGATCCATTTCACCGTCACCGAGAAACGCCCAGACTTTGCGGCCTTGGTGTTCTTTCAGGCCACGATCTTCAAGGTAGCGCATGAACCGGGCCTGATACGCGGCGGTGATCGGTCCGAGCCCCATGGAGACCGTTGGAAACTGCCAGAAGTCTGGCATCAGCCGTGGATGCGGATAGGACGAAACACCGTCGCGGTCAGTCTCGCGGCGGAAGTTGTCCAGCTGCTCTTCGCTCAGGCGACCTTCCAGATAGGCGCGTCCATAGATGCCGGGTGAAGAATGGCCTTGGATGTACACCATGTCGCCAGCGAATTGCTCGGTGCGGCCACGGAAAAAATGCTCGAAGCCGACGTCATACAAAACGGCCGCCGATGCATAGGACGCGATGTGCCCGCCCACGTTTGAATGTTTGCCGGCGCGCAGCACCATGGCCAGCGCATTCCAACGGATATAGGCGTTGATCCGGCGCTCGACGGCCAGGTCGCCAGGGTAGGGCTGCTGGCGGTCGACCGGGATCGTATTGACGTAGGGGGTCGTCACTCGGCCGTAGAAATCGCCGTGGCGGTTGGCGTCGAAATCAAGCATCTGGTCGATCAGGTAGTGAGCGCGAGGGCGCCCTTCGACGCTTGCCACCGACTCAATGGATTCGAGCCATTCGCGAGTCTCTTGTGGATCCTCGTCGAGAAACATGGATTGTTGTGCCATCGTTGTCGTCTCCTGGTCAGTGCTGCAGCACCGAGTCGTTTGGTGCCTGACTAAGGGGCGTGGGTGGACGCCAACCTTCTGGAATTTTGTAGTTGCATTTGCAACTACGAGCGAGAACTTATCCTGCCACGCGCTACAATTGCAACTAAATCGATCTCATTAAAAAGGTGCTGCATGTCTTCAAACGAGCCGGACACCTGGTTCAGATTCGTCCGGGCCCACCGCTGCCTGATCCGCGAAATAGAGCGTCGCCTGGCGGCTGAGGGGCTGCCTGCCTATGCTTGGTACGACGCGTTATGGGGCTTGGAAAGTGGCCCTGACGGCGCGCGGCGGATGAGCGAATTGGCCGATGTCATGGCCATCGAACGCTACAATCTCACGCGCCTGGTCGACCGCCTGGAGGCTGAAGGCCTGGTCACCCGCAGCCGCGCCAGCGACGACGGTCGAGGCGCGTACGCGGCCATCACCGAGAGCGGGAAAGCGCTGCGCAAGAAGATGTGGAAGGTCTATGAAGGCGCGGTGGACGAATTGTTCCTGTCGCAGTTCGATGACGACCAGCAACGAGTCTTCAGCGAAGCATTGGAACGTGCGGCCAAAGCGGCGCGCTCCAGTGGGCGAGCGGGATGAGCGATGTGTGGTCATTGCAACAGGTATTGGCTCATCGCCTGCTCGACCAACGCTCGGTCGATAAGCCCATCCTGAGCCAGGGCCTGCAACGACGACACCACGATCCAGTGTTTATCCACCGCTGCGCAAGCGGCACCGGTAGAGTCGGCGCCGAGGGCCACGAACCGTGAGCCGATGTGGCTGCCGATCTGCTCGGCGACGTGCTGCGCGTAACCCGTCACCGCGACGACCGGACTGTCCGAGGGGCCCAGGCAGTCGAGCAGATGCGACGATCGTCTTGGCATCCCGGGGTGCATGCGATTCCAACGCTGTGCCTTGTCCGCGTCACGGGCCAAGCGGGTATAGCTGGGGCAGCTCCACAATTCGCGCCGCGTAGCGCCCAGGTGAGGCGCTGACCGGGTGTCCTTTCCACGGGCTCACCAGCAGCGGGTGTTCATTCGCAATAGATGTGCTTCACTTTTCTTTTTTTGTCGATCACCACAGTGAGGCGAGATTTATCCGGGTGCTTGGCCCGTTCCGAGTGGGTGATCCGCACGCGCTTCACATCCAGTTTTTCCCTGTACTGGGCTTTGGACAAGGCTTTTTGAGCTATACCTCCAGGTTCCAGAATCATCGCCAGCCCGACTTTCTGAATATTGCAGTCCTCGGTCGCCAGCGCCGGGAAACAGGTGCCGGCCAATGTAATAGGCAGGATAAGTGGCAGCGCTCTGATGCAGCTTATCGTTGTATTCACCCTAGGCTCCTGCTCGCGAACCTGTAGCAGGTTAAGAGCCAACGCCGCTGCGCAACTACTGTCAGAGTCGACAGTAGCCAATATCAAATAGAAATATCGAAGCTGTGACTTGCTGCATATCGCTATTAAGCGCTCCATGCACAACCCATCGGCACCCAAGGACCTCGCGCCATGAAAGAACAAGAACAACAAACCTTGCTGCAAACCCTTCGGGCCCGTTTTGAACAGAAACCCGACCGCCATCCAAACATCCCATGGGCCGACGTCCAGACGCGGCTCGACAACAACCCCAGCGCCCTTGAAACGCTCCAAGCCATGGAAGCCACCGGCGGCGAGCCCGACGTGATTGGCCTGGACGCGAAGACAGGCTCTATCACCTTTTGCGATTGCGTAAAGGAAAGCCCGACCGGCCGCCGCAGCCTCTGCTACGACCGTGCGGCCCTGGATGCGCGCAAGGAGAACAAACCCAAAGGCAGTGCCCTGGAATTGGCCGAAGCGATGGGCGTGAGCCTGTTGACCGAAGTGCAATACCGGGCATTACAAGCGCTGGGTGAGTTTGATGCCAAGACGTCCAGTTGGTTGGCAACACCTTCGGAAATCCGGGCGCTGGGTGGGGCGTTGTTTGGCGATTTTCGTTATGGCCGGGTGTTCGTTTACCACAATGGGGTGCAATCGTATTACGCGGCGCGTGGGTTTCGTGGGGTGCTGCAGGTTTAAGACAAACCCGTGGCGAGGGAGCTTGCTCGCGCTGGGTTGCGCAGCAGGCCCCGGCGGCATGGCAGGGGAAAACGGTTGGCAGGTTTTGCGACTGCTGCGGAGTCGAGCGGGAGCAAGCTCCCTCGCCACGGAGGTCGCCGCCGCTAAATCGCCTCACTGAAAAGTCAGAACCTCACATCCCTTGGCCTCAAGGATCTGCGCGAAGCCCGGCAACCGCGCCACAAAATCCGTCTCGAACGCCAGATACCGATCCTGCGCCGGCACGTAACGAATCTCAGGCTTGACGCGCGGGATATCCTTGGTCGAGAGCTTCACTACCTCATTGCTGCGTTGATTCCAAAACCATGCCAGGGTCTGGGTGCCGAAGGTGTTGGCGCGATAACGCCACACCCACCAATCACCATGCCCACGGGACACATGAAGCTGTCCATGGAACGTGCGCAGCGTGATCACCTGCTTGGGCTGGGTGACCAGCAGGCGGGTGTCCTGGCGCAGCTCGCTGCCGAAGCCGTCCAACGTCGCCTTCGCCTTGGTGCCGGTGATGAAATTGAAGCGCCACGCCAACAGCACCGTCTCTTGATAACCCGAGTGCTCGACGTTCGGCCGCGCGCCTTCGCTGAACAGCAAAATCTCGTCACCGCCCAGGTACGCGGTCGATGCGCGCAGCTTATAAGCCTCGGCGGGCATTGGCTTGGCGGCGACGGCCTGGTGCGGCGGGTCCTGGTTCCAGACCCAGCAGCGCTTGCCGTTGTGTTGCATGAACAGCAATCGGCGCGGGCCGACGGGCAGGATGGTCAGCTCATCCGAGTCCTCGAAAATCACCTCGCTGCTGTCCGCCGTGGTCCGCCTGATCCTCGTCAGGTGCTTGGGCTCGTAAATGCGCTGGCGCTCGAAAATCGTGTCGTCTGCCACAACGCAGGGTTCTTCGAATGCCTGCCACTCCTGGCCGGCAGGTCCGAAGTCCTCTATGGTATCGCCCCGGCGAGTCTCATATTTGAACCGATCATCCGCGCTGTAATCGCCGCGTTTGACCTGGCGTCGCCACAGGCTGCGCTGGGCGTTGGCGTCGATCAGCCGCAGGTCCCCGCCATCCACCTCATCGGTGCGTTGTTCGAGCATGTCCAGCTCGACAGGCGGCCACTGGTTGTAGTCGATCAAAAAGCACAACCACCGGTCTTCGTCCTGCTCGGTGATGGCAGCCCAGCCATTGCGGTAGTTGTATTCATGCACGTGAGTGGGGCCGGGGTAGTCATGGACTTCCTGCAGCCAGTTCACCTTGCCGCGCTTGGTCTTGGCCGGTTTGTGTTCGGTCACCATGGGCTTGGGCGGCTCGATCAATCTCGGCGTGAATCTGGGTTCGCCACGTGGGCTTTGCCAATGCTGGGCAAACGCCTCGCGTTGGTCGGAGGGGAAAATAACCGGCCGATAATCATCGCCGCCGGCGTCCAGGTTCCACAGGTCGTAACCATGGTGCGACAACAGCGCCGCCAGCGCCTCGAAGCAGACCTCGGGCATCTCGTTGGACAGCTTATCCAATAACGTCTCGAACCCCGGGCCGGCAAACACCCCGATGTCGGGGTAGTAATGCTGCAGCAGCCCAAGCAAGTCGCTGCCGGGTGTTTTCCAATCGATATGAACCAACGGATCAAAGGGCGATGGCGTCACGGCTGTCCTCCCGGTGAATTCTCTGCGCCGATCTTAGGCAAATCGACAACCCGTGGCGAGGGCGCAAGGTCCCTCGCCACGGTGTTACAGCAAGCCCCTTTCAAAGCTCTGGAAACTCATCCAGATAACACACCGGTGAGCTCGACTCCGTGCGTTTCTCCACCTCATCCTCCAACCACTGCGCCAGCACCACCGCGTTATTTTCATCCGTCGATTTGGCCGCATACACCAGGGTAAGCGTTCCATCCCGCGCAAGGTCCACCAGCTTCCACCAATGCTCCGGCCGCGCCGCCAATTCCTTGCGATACGCCTCGCGGAACTGCTCGAACGAAACCGCGCCCGCCTTGAACGCCTTGCGCAATGGATGGGAAGGCCCGACCTGCGGCAGCCACTCGGTGATCGCCAAGGCATCCTTGGGGCGGTTACGCGGCCACAAACGGTCCACCAGCACCCGCACGCCATCCTCGGCGGTGGCGGTTTCGTAGGCGCGTTTGCATCGGATCATCAGGGCCCGCCTGTGGAAACTGGACCGACTGAGCATAGGTCGCCGACGAGGAGGTGACCAGCGAGCCACCCATCGGAAAATTGGAATTCCATCCCCTCATTCAAAAGCCATGGGCGCTCAAGCAAAGGCACTGCCCCCAGCGCGGCGGACATGATGGGCGCAGCACTGTGGGATTTTTCGAGCCGCAATCCGCCCCGGATTCGGTTTCTCCGTTTGATTTGTCGACAGGAACCGTCGGGTCGTCTTGGCGTGACCCGCTGTATCAGGAATGAGTGAACACAATGAATAGAAGTTACCGAGTCGTCTGGAATGCCGTGATGGGCGCATGGCAGGTGGCATCCGAGTTGGTCAAAAGCCAGGGCAAGGACAAAAGCCGTCAATCCCTCAACACCAGACTGAGCCTCGTCATGGGCGTGGGCGGCGGTGTATTCGCCTCGTTTGCCACGGCGGGGCCTTTGCCGACCGGCGGCAATATCGTGGCGGGTAACGGCAGCATCCACCAGGGCGGCACGGGCATGGTCATTCATCAGGGCAGCGACAAGCTTGCGATTGACTGGCAGAGCTTCTCCATCGGCAAGGGCAACACCGTCCAGTTCGTCCAGCCTGGCGCGAATTCTGTCGCATTGAACCGGGTATTGGGCTCGGATGTGTCGGTGATACAGGGCGCGCTGAAAGCCAACGGCCAGGTGTTCCTGGTCAACCCCAACGGCGTATTGTTCACCCCCGGCGCGCAAGTGGATGTGGGCGGTCTGGTGGCCTCCACGCTTAATCTATCCACCGAAGATTTCCTTGCCGGCAATTACCGTTTCAGTGGCGACAGCGCCGCGTCGGTGGTCAACCAGGGCAACATCAACGCAGCGCAGGGCGGCACTGTTGCCCTGATCGCTGCGAAAATCGTCAACGAAGGCAACATCACCGCGCACAAGGGCAACGTGCTGCTGGGCGCCGGCAGCGTCGTGACGCTCGACTTGGGTGGGCCGGTGCAGTTGGAAGTCCAGGAAGGCGCGTTGCAGGCGTTGATTGAAAACGGCGGTGCCATTCGTGCCGATGCCGGGAAAATCCTGCTGACCGCCCGTGCGGCGGAAACCCTGGCGAGCACCGTCATCAACAACACCGGCCTGATCGAAGCCCGTTCCCTGGATGTCGGTGAAAACGGCGTGGTCACGTTGATGGGCGACCGGGGCGACGTACAAGTCGCCGGGCGCATCGATGTGTCTTCCGACACCGCCAAGGGCGGCAAGATCGTCGTGACCGGGGATCGCGTGGCCATCAACGGCGGCGCTGCGCTCGACGCCACCGGCGCCAAGGGCGGCGGCGAGATTTACGTGGGCGGGAGCTGGCAAGGCAAGGACGCTTCGATCAAGCAGGCCAGCCAGACCACTATCGCCGCAGGCGCCGTGCTCGATGCATCGGCCACCGATAACGGCAAAGGCGGCACCGTGGTGGCCTGGTCGGATGTGAAGAAGCCTGGCAGCGTGACGCGCGTGGACGGCACCTTGAAAGCCACCGGCGGCGCCAAGGGCGGTGACGGCGGCAAGATCGAAACCAGCGGCGCCAAGCTGGCGGTGAGCAAAGCCGCCGATGCCTCGGCCAAAAACGGCATGGGCGGCTTGTGGTTGCTCGATCCGGACAGCGTCACGGTGGGACCGGGCAACGGCGGGTTGACGGGCGGCGCCAACGGGACAGAGGCCACGGTCGGTTTCAACGCGATCGATACGGCCCTGGCCGGCGGCACCGATGTGGCGATCAAAGCCGACAACAGCATCCACTGGAACGGCGACTACACCCCGACGAACATCAGCGGCGATCGGACGCTGACCTTGCAGTCCGGGCACAACGACGTCGGCACGGGCCGCTACGTCTTCGGCAATATCTTCCTCAACGGTGACATCGACGCCAGCGGCGCGGGCAATGGCAACAGTTTGGCGTTGATCTTCAATGGCAAGATGGCGCTCAACACCGACGTCAGCCTGAAGAGCAACGGCGGCAACATCGTGTTTGCCGGCGTGGTGGATTCCGATGCGGTGGCCAACAAGCGCGAGCTGCGCGTGGACGCAGGTTCAGGCTCGATCATCTTCAGCGACATGGTGGGCGGTAACAGCGCCCTGGGCGCCCTGTACGCGACCACCAGTGGCGCCGGCAAGACGTATATCAACGGTGCAAAAGTCTTCACCAGCGGCGAGCAGGTCTACAACGGTGCGGTTGAGATGGGCACCTCGCAGTTCCTGAACGCCGACTTCGAAAACGGCCTGGTCGGCTGGAAGACCTCCATCGACCAATTCTTCACTGGTGTGACCGTGGTGGAGGGCGTGGTATCTCCCGATGACCCGACGCTGCCAACCACATCGCCGACCAATGGCAACCCGCCGAGCGTTTCGCCTGGCGACCAGGGCGACATGAACTACAAGCCCCTCACACCGGTCGTCGCGGCTGGCCAGGGCCAGGACGGTGGCGCTGCGCTGCTGCTGGGCACCGAGAACAACTCCAACTGCCAGAACGCACCCGCCGGTTGCATCATGCGCGGTCCGTCGGTGGTGAGCGAGGGCACGGTCTCCCTGGCGGCGGGGGAAGCGGTCAGTTTCGATTACAAACCGGTCGCGGGCGGCGACACCTATGACGTCTTCGGCTATCTGTTGAACGTCAACACCGGTGAATACCAGATCATCCTGAACGAAACGGGGAACGGCACGGGCGCGGTGGATTGGAAAAGCCATACGGCGACCGCTGACAAGGCCGGCACGTACAAATTCGTGTTCGTTTCGGGCAGTTTCGACCAGACCGCCGGCAAGCAGGTTGGCGGCTCGCTGTACGTCGACAACATCAAGACCAACACCTCGGGGAGCAAGGGCCTGCAAGGCAGTTCGATTACGTTCAACGGCAGCCTCAACGGCACCGACAACAACCTGGCCATCAAGGCCGACGATATCAACTTCAACGGCGGCGCCGGCAGCGTTACCGGCAATGGCTCCATTGCCCTTGAAACCAACACCCCGAGCAAAAACATTGCCGTGGGCGGCAGCACCGGCGACGCCGCCGGTTCGCTGGAACTGACCGGCACCGACATCAGCGCCCTGGGCGACGGGTTCACTTCCGTCAAGATCGGTGGCGCGGACATGACCGGTGACATCAGCATCATCGAAGCCACCCGCATCAACGACAACCTTATCCTCGATGCCGGCACCGGCGATATCCACATCAATGACCAGTTGACCGTGGCGGACGCACCAGGCACCGGCAACGACGACAACAAACCGGCTCCGGTCCTGGCATTGCAAAGCAATGGCGGCAAGATCGACCAGACCGCTGGCGGCGCCATTGTCGCCGATGGCCTGGTGTTGCTGGGTGACGGCGCCGTCCATGACCTGGACAACGCCGCCAACGACGTCGACACGATTGCCAGCGACACCGGCACCGTCAGCTTTGCCGATGTCGATGACCTGACCGTCGGCGTCGTCACCGTTCCTGACAGCCAGACCCCGGCGAACCCGCAAGGTGTGCCGGTGGCCGGCATGACCCAGACCGGCGACCTGAACCTTATCGCCGACACGCTTACGGTCGGCCAGGCATTGGCGACCCAGGGCAATACGAGCCTGACCGCCGACGAAATCGATCTCGCCGCGAGCGTTGCCGGTGGCGGCAGTCTCACCTTGCAGCAGAAGACCCCAGGCCTGGATATCCACGTGGGCGGCAGTGATGACCCAGAGGTGACCGGGCCAAACGATCCGCTGGTGCTGTCCGACGCTGACCTGGCCAACATCCAGGACGGTTTCGACAAGGTCGTCATCGGCAATGACAAGACCCGCAACATCACCGTCGACGATGAAGGCGCGACGCTCATGGACGACCTGGCGTTGGTCGCCAACGGTGTCCTGAACCTGCTGGGCGATCTGACCCTCGAGGATCCCGAAGGCACCGACGAAGACGGCACGACCGGCAAAGGCCTGACCCTCACCGTCGACGGCGGCAAAGGGGCGACCCAGGCAACGGGCGCGACCATTACCGCGGACGAATTGGCCCTGCGCGGCGAAGGCGATTTCGACCTGGGCAAGGGGCATGACGTGGGCGTCATCGCCGCCGATGTCGGCAGCTTGAAATTCGCCGGCAACGGCAACCTGACGGTTGGCGTCGTGGACGGCACCGTTGGGATTACCTCCAACGAAGCGGTCACCCTGAAAACCGACCACGACCTGTCGCTGGTTAAAGGCATCACCATCGAAAACGGCCCACGGGATGACGCCGGCCAGGGTCAAACCCGCGCCGACGACATCATCACCCTGGAAGTGGCGGGCAACACCACCCAGGCCGGTGACGCCGGGGCCAAGCTCGATGCCAGCGGCCTGGTGCTGCTGGGCGGCAACTACGCCCTGGGCAACAGCGGTAACGTGATCGGCGATATCGCCAGCGATGCGGGCAAGGTCCAGTTCAACAACAACGGGAACCTCAAAGTGGGCTCGCTTACCGCGACCCATGCCGATGGCACGCAAACGACCGTCACCGGTGTGAACAACACTGGCGACGTCAGCATCGCCACCGACGGTGATCTGGCGATCAACGAAGCGCTGGCCACCAGCGGCAACGTGTTCCTCAACGTCGATGGCAAGACCACCCAGGATGCCAACGGCAACATCACCGCTGACGGCCTGGCGCTCAATGGCGGCGACTTCGAGTTGCGCAACAACGGCAACGTGGTGGGCGACATTGCCAGCGAGGCGGGCAAGGTCGCGTTCAACAACACTGGCAATTTGAAGGTTGGCACGCTGACTGAAACCGACGGCAACGGCAACGTGGTCAAGACGACTACCGGCGTGAACAACACCGGCGACGTGAGCATCGGCACCGACGGCGATCTGGCGATCAACGAAGAACTGGTCACCAGCGGCAACGTGTTCCTGAACGTCGATGGCAAGACCACCCAAGATGCCAACGGCAACATCACCGCTGACGGCCTGGCGCTCAACGGCGGCGACTTCGAGTTGCGCAACAACGGCAACGTGGTGGGCGACATCGCCAGCGAGGCGGGCAAGGTCGCGTTCAACAACACTGGCAACCTGAAGGTCGGCACGCTGACTGAAACCGACGGCAACGGCAACGTGGTCAAGTCCACCACCGGGGTGAACAACACCGGCGACGTCAGCATCGGCACCGACGGCGATCTGGCGATCAACGAAGCGCTGGCCACCAACGGCAACGTGTTCCTCAACGTCGATGGCAAGACCACCCAAGATGCCAACGGCACCATCACCGCCGATGGCCTGGCGCTCAAGGGCGGCGATTTTGACCTGCGCAATGCCAGCAACTGGGTCGGCGATATCGCCAGCCGGGCGAAGGACGTCAACTTCGTCAACCGCACGGACGTCACCGTCGGCAGGCTGACCGAGACGGCGCTGGACGGCACCCAGCTGGATCAGATCGTTGGCATCGGCAACACCGGCAAAGTCCAGGTTGTAACGACCACCGGTAATATCACCCTGACCGAGAACGTCAGCACCACCAGCAATGCCGCTGATGCGATCGTGCTCAACGCCGGTCAATCCGCTTCGGCGGGCGTGGCCTCGGGCGGTGACGTTAAAGCCAACGCGGGCGTGACGGTGTCCACCGGCGCGGGTGGCCGGGCGGTGATCTACACCGGCAGCCTCGCCGGCAGCACCGGCGTGGTGGATGTGGTGGGCAGTGGCAGCGGCAACTTCCGCTACAACAGCGACGAGCAGCAGAGCAATTTCGGTCGGGCGCTGGGCAACACCGGGGTTCATGCCGTATACCGCGAGCAACCGACGCTGGTGGTGTCCACGAACGGTACGACCACCCAGACCAAACCATTCGACGGCCAAACCACGTTCAACGGTGGCGGTGCAGCCGGTTTCGACGTCAACGGCCTGCAGAACGGTGACACCAAACAGATGCTCGGCCAGCCGGAGTATTCGATAGGAAACCCAGACCCCGGCACCCACCAGATCAATATCGGTGGGCTGGCTGACCTCGGTTACCTGATCGTCAGCGACCCGGCCAATGGCAACCTCACGGTGACGCAGTCCATCGATATCAGCGCCATCCAGCAGAGCGTCGCCGATGCAACGCGCATCGTCGTGCAAGTGACTTCGCCCCATGCGCCGGAGCTCAATCCGGTCCAGCCGAAACCGACTGATTGGTCCGACGTCGGGGTCGAGGACGGCGGCCTGCTGCTGGTGGATCAGAGCGGCGCGCCGGCAAACGCCAATGGCGGCAACGCTGCGGGCGACGCCCTGGCCCAAGGCGACGGCGATTCGGCTGCCCAGGCCCAGGACGCCGACAGCGAGCGGGAACTGGCCGGGACTGTCTGCGCCGACGGCGGTGTATCGGGTGGGGCCGCCTGTGCGGCCTACCCGCCACAGACTGTTTTCGTCGTGCGCGGCGGTGTGCGCTTGCCGAGCCTGGCCATGCGTCCCTGACCCCTGACACTCACTTTTCCCTTTGAAGGAGCCCCTTGGCCGCGTCCCCGGACGCGGCCAAGGGGCTCAGGCAACCCGCTTTATTCGAGACATATTCAATGCATAACAAATTGATGTATTGCGCCGCTGGTCTGGCGCTGTTGTCCACTTCCCCGGCCTGGGCGGCGACCCTACCGGCACGCCCGATCCCCGACGCGGGGCGCATCCTGCAAGAACTGCCGATTCCTCAACAGGAACTGCCGCAAAGCATTCGCCTGGACGTCGAGGCGCCGCAACCGGCGCAGGAAAAAGTCGGCGGCGCCAAGGTCCAGCTCAATGCCGTGCGTTTCACCGACAATACCCGTATCGACGAGGCCAGCCTGCAACGCGTCGTCGCGCCGGCCATTGGCAAGTCCCTTGATCTGGACGAGCTGCGGGAAATCGCCCGGCAGGTCACGCTTTACTACCGTGAGCACGGTTACCCGTTTGCACGCGCCTACCTGCCGGCTCAGCGCATGGCCAACGGCGAGCTGACCATCGCGGTGATCGAAGGGCGTTATGGCAAAGTCACTGCCGTCAACGACGATGCAAAACTGGCCGCGCAGGCGCAGCCCTTCCTGGACGACTTGCAGCCGGGCGACGTGATCGAGCGTGACCGCCTGGAGCGCAGCATTCTGGTTCTGTCCGACCTGCCGGGCGTGGCGGTTCGTCCGGTCATCCGCCCGGGTGACGAGCTCGGTACGGGCGACCTCGATGCCCAGGTGAGCAAAACCAAGGCCTTCGAAGGCAAGGCCACGCTGGACAACCACGGCAACCGGTATTCGGGGCGCAATCGCCTGACGGTACAAGGTGACTGGAACAGCCCGATGATGCTGGGCGACCGGCTGAGCGCCGCCGTGATGGCCACCGATGAGGAGCTGTATTTCGGCAGCCTCGGCTACTCGATGCCATTGGGAACCTCTGGCCTGCGCGGCAACGTGGGCTACGCCAAGAGCTCCTATGACCTGGGCGCTGAATTCGCCGACCTGGGTGCGACCGGTACCGCCGAAGTCAGCAGCGTCGGCTTGAGTTATCCGCTCGTTCGCAGCAATCAGGCGAACCTAATGCTGGCCGGGCAGTACCAGCACAAGGATCTAGAAGATAAGTACGAAGTACTGGGCCTGAGCTTTGAAAAAAGCAGCGACTCGCTGCCCATCAGCCTGCAGTTCGATGTAAGGGACACCTTGCTCGGCGGCGGCATCACCTACGGCGGCGCGACGCTGACCTACGGTGACTTGAAACTCGATTCCGCCCTGCGCGAGGGCGACCGTCAGACCGCCCAGACCGAAGGTCAATTCAGCAAGGTGAACGTCGACCTTGCCCGCCTGCAAGCGCTGCCCGCCAACTTCACGCTGTTCGCCCGGTTCCTCGGCCAATGGAGCCAGGACAACCTCGATTCCTCCGAAGATTTCAGCCTCGGTGGCATCGATGGGGTGCGGGCTTATCCACAAAGCGAAGCCTCGGGCGACGAAGGCATGCTGACCCAGATCGAGCTTCGCTACCCCATCGACAAGCTGACGCCTTACCTGTTCTGGGACGCCGGCAAAGTGCGCATCAACCACGACGAGTGGGCTGATGAGGAAAACACCCGCAGCATCTCCGGCGGCGGTGTGGGTTTGCGCGCTCAGTACGGCCCGCTCTCGTTCGACGCAACGGTCGCCTGGCGTCACTCCGGCGGTGAAGCGCAAAGCGACACGCGTCAGGAAAACCCACAACTGCTGGCCCAGATTGGGTACCAGTTCTAACCAAACGCCGCTCATTCAAGGTAGTCAACAAACCCGTGGCGAGGGAGCTTGCTCCCGCTGGGCTGCGCAGCAGGCCCTGCAGTTCGGCACAGTTAGTCGACCATATCTCGTTTGTGGCGAGGGGATTTATCCCCTCGCCACATGTCTATGCCCCCCAACTACATCCCACCCCGAACGGCGTGACCGTTTATCGTCTGTTGAAAATTTGATAGCTTCAGTTCTCGCCCGCCCTGCCGTTATATCCATTTATTGCCGGCCCGATAGGTGATCTTCCGCCGGCAGTTTCGCGACAGAGAGCTGGCTAAACACAACAAGAGACCTGGCGAATGGACAACGGACGATACGCAAGGCAGGCAGCGACGGCGGAGGGCACGGCGGTGTCCGAGCCCGTGCCGCATATCCTGCTGATCGATGATATCCCCGAAGACATCCGCGCCACGCTCATCCTCTTGAAGGCCCAGCCCTGGCGCATTTCCCTGGCCAGCGACGCCTATCAGGGCTATCAACGGGCACTTGCGCTGCGCCCGGACCTGATCGTCCTGGATGTGCACATGCCACAAATGGACGGCTTCAGCCTGTGCAGGCTGTTGCGCGAGGCACCGGCCACCCGGCATATCCCGATTCTGTTCCTGTCTTCTGCAAATACCTCATTGGAACGATTGGAAGGGCTGACCGTGGGCGCCGTGGACTACATCCCCAAATCCTGCGCCCCCGAAGAAGTGCTGGCGCGCATCAAGATCCACCTGCAGCTGACTTGGCGCGCACCACCAACCGTCCAGGAAAGTCCGGCCGATCCGGAGCCGCAGGGTGATGAAATCGTGCTGCGCGCGGCCATGCGACTGATAGAAAACCAGTTGGACGACATGCCGTCCCTGGGCATGCTCGCGCAAAAAGTCGGCACCCATGAGAAACGCCTCTCCGCCATTTTTCGCGAGCATCTCGGGCTGACCGTGTTCGCCTATATTCGCGACGCGCGATTGCGGCGCGGCCAGGATCTACTGTGCGAAAGCGCCATGAGCGTGCAGGATGTCGCCGAACTGGTGGGCTTTCGCAGCGCCTGCAACTTCACCACGGCCTTCCGCCAGCGAATCGGCATGACGCCCAGCCAGTTTCGCCAGCAAACCCTGGGCATCGTTGAAACCGAGTCGGCCGGGCGCACCTGATGCGGCTTCTTCAGTTTCTATTGCTGACCATTACATTGTTATCCACAGGCCTGCTGCGTGCGGCACCTGTGGATATCTGCCGCGCCGACTCTCTGAACCTGATGTCCGTCGTGCGGATTCTCGAAGACACTCAGGCACGCCTGAGCCTGGAAGAAGTCGCTCGGCTGCCAGACACGCAGTTCAAAGCCGCCACCCCAAGCTGGCCGACGCAGGGCTACAGCCGCTCCGCCTTCTGGTTGAAATTACGGCTGACCAATTCGAGCGATGCGGCGTGTTCGCGCTTGCTGGTGGTCGGGGCGCCGCGCCTGGAAGACATCCGCGTCTACCAACCGGGGTACGAGGCACACGGCGGCGGCGCCTATCCCCTGGCCGAATGGCCTCAACCGGCGGCGCGTCAGCCGGCGTTCCCAGTGTCGTTGGCGGCGGGGCAGAGCACCACGGTGTTCGTCCGGGTGGCGAGCAACTTCCAGATGCTGCTGGAGCCGGAACTGTGGTCCGAACCGGCGCTGCTGCGCAGTCAGCAACAGACGTACCTGAGCGACGGGCTCTCCCTCGGCATTGTCCTGCTGGTCGTGCCGTTCGGCTTTATCGTCGGCTGGATCCTGCGCTCCCGGCTGCTGATGGTGAACGCGGGTGCGGTACTGAGCTACATCCTGCTGACCTGCATCCTCAACGGTTACCTGATCTACTGGCCGTCGGCGCTGGGCTGGATGCGCGAGCTGCTGACCTGCGCCAGCGCGCTCTCGTTCGTACTGTTCCTGGCGTACTTCCGCGTACTGTTGCAGGTGTCCCAGCTGCCCAGGATCATCGGCTGGAGCTATTGGGTGCCGCTGCTAGGTTGTGTCTTCGGCCGACTTTGGTGGTTGAAGATCGATGCGGTCCAGGGCGCGCAGATCGTTCAGGTCTTCCTGATGAGTTTCTACGGCGTGTTGTTCGCTACGTTATTCATGGCGTGGCGCAGGCGGCTGAGCTACAGCTGGATGGCATGGCTGGTGCCCGGGCTCTTGGTGGGGCAACTGCTGATGCGGATTTTCTTCCCCCAGGAACAATTGCCCTGGCAGTCGCCGGAAAGCAAGTACAGCTTGTCTTCCACCTTGGCGGGCGTGGTGTTGCTGGTGTGCACCTTGATCATGGAAGTGGCCCGCAGCCGCAACCGGGAAAAGCACGCGCTGTCGACCCTCGAACAGCAGCGCCAGGCAGAGCACGAGCGCCTGGAAAGCACCGTGGCCCTGCGCACCTCGCAGTTGCGCGACTCCCTCGCGGCTCGCAGCGCATTGATGGCGCGGATCAGCCACGACCTGCGCTCGCCACTGGTGCGCATCATCGACTATGCGCGCCTGCTACACGGCGGGCCGAATCGCGACTACCCGGCGACGATCGAGCGCAACGCCCGTCAACAACTGGAGCTGATCGACGAGATGCTCGAGTTCTCCCAGGGCGAGCTGGAGCAGATGCAACTGACCCTCGCGCCGGGCTATCTGTACGGCTTTCTCCAGGAAATCGCCGACGAGGCGGGCTTTCTCGCCGCGCGCCAGGGCAACAGCTTTAACGCGGTAATGGCCCAGGATCTGCCGCCCCTGGTGGAGGCCGACTTCAAGCGGCTTCGGCAGGTGTTGATGAACCTTCTGGCGAACGCGGCGAAGTTCACCCGCAACGGCCAGATCCGTTTCGAAGTGGGCTGTTGTCCGGGAGCAACCGCCGACACCGTGGAGCTGCGCTTCAGCGTGATCGACACCGGCATCGGCATCGACCCGCAAGAATTCGAACAACTGCTGCAACCGTTCCGCCGTGGCCGCAACGCCCAACGCTACGAAGGCAGCGGGCTGGGGCTGTCCATCGTCACCCAATTGCTGGAACGCATGGGCAGCCGTCTCGAACCCCAGGCCACGGGGCAGGGCAGCCACTTCAGTTTTCGCCTGCAACTCAAATGCGCCCAAGAAGATGACCTGGAAAACGGCATCGTCGATAACAACATCACGCCGCTCGATGGCCAGGGCAAACACGTGTTGCTGGTGGACGACATCGAACAAAACAGCGAATGGCTCTATGACCTGCTGGCCGGTTACGGTTTCGATGTGAGCATGGCGGCGAGCGGCGGAGATGCCTTGGCTTGCCTGGCGGAACAGCCAATCGACCTGCTGATCAGCGATCAGATGATGCCTGGGATGGACGGTTGGGAACTGCTGCGACACGTGCGTGCCCGTGAGCATGATCTACCGGTGATGCTGTACTCAGCGGTCCCGCCACACAGGCCGGAGAGTTTCCCACAAGACCTGGCCTTCGACGCGGTACTGCTCAAGCCCGCCGACAGCCGCGAATTGCTGGCGCGGATCAAGACGCTGGTTTGCCCGGACACGGTGGTGCATCGCGTAATGGCTCGGGAGTTCTAGGATGCCGGGGCTGGGTTACCGGCTGCTCTTGCTCGGCAGCCTTTGCGCGTTGCCCTGGGCGTCGGTGAATGCCGCGCCGGAGACGCCCGGCGCCCTCACGCTCGACGCAACCACCGTCACCGCTCGCCGCCGCGAAGAAGACCCGCAAGACGTGCCGATCCCGATCAACGTCCTCTACGGCGATCAGCTGGACGAAGCCGGCCTGCATCGTCTGCAAGACATTCAACAACGGGTGCCGGGCCTGGTGGTGTCCGGCCACGATGCCCGTTATGCCGGTTTCGGCCTGCGCGGCTTCGGCGCGACCGCCTACAACGATGGTCTGGAAGGCAGCGTCGGCACCTACGTCGATGGCGTTTACCAGGCACGTCAGGGCATGGCCTTCACCGAGTTGATGGACATCGAACGCATCGAAGTGTTGCGCGGGCCGCAAGGCACCTTGTTCGGCAAGAACACCACCGCGGGCGCGCTGAACATCGTCACGCGCCAGCCGACTTTCCAGCCCGAAGCCAACCTCGAAGCCAGTTACGCCGAGCGCGGTCTGCGGGAATATCGCGGCACCGTCTCCGGGCCGCTGCAAGACGGCGTTCTCGCCGGGCGGCTCAATGTCTTCGACGGCTCCAGCGAGGGCGCCGTGGAAAACCTGCACGACGGCAGCCGCCTCGGCGACGCCGACAGCCAAGGCCTGCGCGGCCAGTTGCTGTGGACGCCGAACAGCGACTTCAGCGCCCGCCTGATCGCCGACTACGCCGAGCAGAACGAAGCCGGCAATGTCCTGTTGGTCAATCACTACAGCGAGCAAACCCGCAAGCGCGCCAAATTCCTTGGCTATCCGCTGGCGGAGCCCGACCCTTACCAACGGGAGAACCGCATCGACGCGCCGGGTCGCCCGCGAACCCTGCAGAACGGCGTGTCACTGGAATTGAATTGGGACTTGGACGAGGCGATGCGCTTCACCAGCATCACCGCCTACCGCGACTGGGACTACCGCGCCGGCCGCGACGGTGACAGCACCGCGCTGGCGGTGGCCCAATCCGAAACCGAGTTGGGCCATCGGCAGTTCAGCCAGGAATGGCGGCTGTCTGGCACGGCCGGCTCGTCCGTCGATTATGTCGCCGGGCTCTATTACCTGCGCCAACAGCTCGACCGCCAGATCGACGCCGAATTCGGCCCGGACGCCGCGCCCTGGTTCGTTGGCGATCAACTGGAGGCACTGCAAAAAATCTTCGGCATCACGTTTACCGATCCGAGTCAGGTGCCTTCCGTGCTGCTCGATGGCGCTCGGCAGCGTTATGACGGCGAGCAGAAGGGCGACAGCCGCGCGGTGTTCGGTCAACTTTCCTGGCGTCCGATCGACCCGTTGGAACTCACCGGCGGCCTGCGCTACAGCCAGGAGCGCAAGGACGGCTGGATCTCCCGCGACGTCAGCAACCTTGCCCCGCTGAACGGCTTACCCCCGGTGTTCCAGGTGGGCGGGCAATTGCTGCGGGACATCGCCCTCGGCGGTACTTATTACCGTGAAGACTCCATAAAAGAAAACAACGTCTCCGGCCTGCTCAGCGCGAGCTATCGCTTCAGCGATGCCGTGATGGGCTACGTCAGTTGGTCGCGGGGCTACAAGGCCGGCGGCATCAACTTCGACGTGATCGGCCCGTTCACCGAGCCCACCTTCGAGCCGGAACGCGCCACGTCCCTGGAGGTGGGCATGAAGACGCAGTTCTGGGATCAGCGCGCATTGCTCAATCTTGCCGTCTACCAGACCGACGTCGATGACTACCAAGCGCTCACCTACAGCCCGCCGACATCGCTGTTCGCGCCGCCGCTGCGGGACAACCTGATCAACGTCGGCAAAGTCCGCTTGCGCGGCATCGAATTCGATTCCGCGTGGCAACTCACCTCCCAACTCACCGGGCGCCTGGGCGTGGCCTGGAGCGACGCGCGCTACCGCAGCTTCCCCAACGCCCCGTGCCCACCGGCCTCGGGTCAATGGACCTGCGACCTCAGCGGCGAGCGCCTCTACAACGCGCCGGAATGGAACCTGAGCAGCGGCCTCGACCACACCCACCCGCTGCCCTATGGCCTGGAACTCTACAGCGGCGTCGACTACAGCTTCCGCACCGGTTACTACGGCACCCTCGAAGGCGGCGAAGGCAGCTATCAACCCAGCTACGGTCTCACCAACCTGCGCCTGGGCATGCGCAGCCAGGATCGCGCCTGGGAAGTCGAAGGCTGGGTGCGCAACGTGTTCGATCGCAACTACATCACCGCCGTCTACTCACTGCTCGGTGCCGGCGACTACGGCGTCATGACCGGCAGCGAACGCACCGTCGGCACCACCGTCAGGTTTCGTTATTGACCGAAAGGCAGCGGGTCGGACAAAACGCCAGGCGATTACCGCCGGCCTTTTTCGACAGGTACATGGCCTGATCCGCCTTGCTGATCAGCCCATCCACCTCAAGCCCATGCTCCGGAAAAAACGCCACCCCGATACTCGCGGCAATCTCCACCGTCTGCGCGCCAATCAGGATCGGCGCATTGGCCGCCGCCAGCATCCGCTTGAGCATCGGCTCGCAATCCTCCACTTCCTGTAGCCCCACCAACCCGGCCACAAACTCATCCCCCCCAAGCCGCGCCAACGTATCGCCCTCGCGCAACGTCGCATTGATCCGCGCCGCGACAATCTGCAACACCCGATCCCCCCAGTCATGCCCATAACTGTCGTTCAGCGCCTTGAACCCATCCAGGTCGATAAACGCAATCGCCACCTTCTGCTGATGAACCCGCGCCTTGCCCAACGCCTGCCGCATCCGCTCGGCCAACAACAACCGATTGGGCAACTGCGTGAGCGCGTCATACCGCGCATCCCGTTCCAGCAGCTGCAAGCGCTGCTTCATCTGCGTCATGTCGCTGAACAGCGCCACGTAGTGCTGAACATTGCCGTGACGGTCATGCACCGCACTGATGCTGATCCTCGACGTCATCTCCCGGCCATCTTTATGGTTGGTCTGAATCTCACCGGACCAATGCCCGTGGAAATCCAGCGCGTTCTTCATCGGCGCGTAAAACGCGGTGAGGCGACGGACCATGCGATGGGAGTTCAGCTCATGGCCCTGAATCTCTTCCTGACCATAACCGGTGAGCCGCGTGAAGGCCTCGTTCACGGCGATGACGCGGCCGAAGGGATCAACGAGGATGATGCCTTCGCGGGCATGGCAGAACACGGTGGTGGCCAGCTCTGGGCACAGGGTGTTGAGGTGACGGTCCAGGGCGGCTTCGTCGCGGGTGGCGGGCCATGTATTGGAATCGAAGCCTTGCAGGGCCAAGTAGCGGACCAGGGAAGAGAGCGATTTGTGCAGGCGGGTCAGGGCATTCGTGGCGAGCCTGGAGTTCAGGCAATAGCTGCGAATGAAGGTGTGTAGGTTCATGGGAGGGACGCGGTGCTCGGTTGTAGCGCTTGGGGTGGGTGAAGCGGGGGATTATTGAGGTGGGGGGGCGGTGGGGTGTTTGCTGGAGGGGATGGGGGCTTTGCGGGAGGGGATGGATGGGGAAGATTTTCTTGGAGGTAAGGATGCGCGCAGCGATCAAGCTAAGGGGAGTCGCTGCGCGCGACGTTTCATTAGTCCAGTACAACAATGCCATTCTGGGGAACGTTCACGAACGGCAACGCGCTGCATCGCTGATGATGGGCTTCAAGGGCCAGTGCCTCATACCAATGCAGATAGCCATTCAACATGTGTTTGGGGATGTTTGAATTACGCAGCGGAAAGAACGCGATGGACAATTGGTCTTCTTTTTGTTCATGCCAGCGCCAGCCAGCCGAATGGCCACGAGCCCGGGCTCCCCAAAGCCCTGCGGACCAGGCAAATTGGCCCATGCGAAACTTGAAACTGCTCGTTTGCCCAATGTATTGGACGGTTGGATTGTCAGGAGAGGCCTTCCCGGTCGCTCTCCAGGCAATGCAGTAGACGCCCTTCGCAGCAACCATCTGTGCGAGAACGGGGTCCACACCGGTGGATTTCTTGCCGACCCCGGGCCAGAAGCAATTACTGATTTCTGCCCAGGGGTACCAGCCTGCCCCATGCGCCTCAAGATCAAACAGCTCGGGAACTTTCATGGTGATTCGTCCTTGATCGATCAGATTGAAGTGAAGGCAGGATACTGAGATTGATGTCTTAGTGCCATTATTTAGCTGAGGGCTTGGTTTTGGCTGCGGTTGCTGGTCAGACAGGCACGGAGAGTTAGCTGCACGAAACGGAGTCAATTAACATGGCGGCCTCGTTCAATACTTGGTTTCCCTTTATGCAGTCTCTCGAAAATACGCTGCTTTCTTACGCCACACAGCACCTGCCAGGACTTCCCCATATCTACACTTGGAAGTTTGATATCGCGCTCGTCCAGCATTCGTTTGAATGGGAGATTGGTGGCTCGAACTGGTACGAAAAAACGTGCGCACTGAAGCGGCATGCCTCCCTGCAATGGGGTTCGTCACCCGAGCAACGGATGGCACTTGCGGACTACGCGGTGCGAGTTTGGGGCGGTGTCAAAAGAAATGCACCTGCGACGATGCAGGGCTACGTTCAGATCGTGTCGCAGGGCCAAGTGCCGATAAATCACAAGGGAATCGCCTCATGGTCGAAGGTGGCGGCGTTCTCGAATCCAAACGAGCATGCCATCTTCGATGCGCGGGTTTCGTTTTCCCTGAATGTTCTTCAGATGCTTCACGGTGATGAGCAACGCTGGTGGTTTCCGCACTTGGCGGGTCGAAACACGCAGCTTAACGCCTGCTGGCCACGCTTGAAGAGCCAGGCGCGGCAACAGGGTTGGCTTCGAATCGCAACGACCGATGTCTACTCGACCTATATTGGTTTACTGATGAGCGTCTCCCGAAAACTCAAGGTCGAGATAGGAGACGTTGAGATGCTGCTCTTTTCAAAGGCGGAAGATTTTGCTTCGGCGTTTAACGAGGCCTATCCCTCTCCTTAAAGACTAAAGTGTCCGAAAGGGGACAGATCTATTTATTACGCTGCTCAGTTGATTAAACGCCGAACCCCGTGGCGAGGGAGCTTGCTCCCGCTGGGCTGCGCAGCAGCCCCTCTTCATCCATCGGCCAGCCGCTCACCCCAGCCAAATGAAGCCCTGTCAGTAAAGCCCGACAGAAACCGCCACGAAGCCCCGCCAGCCCACAGCGCCTTGCGCCTTTGCCTACAACTACGCCAGAATCCGCCGGCTTGTGCGCCTGGGGTTGCGTCGGTAGTTTGGGATCTGTCACTGCTCATCAGTGATCGGGTTTAGTCGCCCGTCGTTGCTAAGTCGCTCAAGCGTCCATCAGTCAGGTATCCCCATCCCTGCACTCGATGGTGGCTGTGCGCAGGGCGCCTCCGGGCGCGCCGATTTCTTAGCTCGTCGGTCGACTAACCTGCGCATAGCTGCCTCCCAATCGTTTAGTCGCGAACGGGTCGTAGCCTCAACCAAAAGAGAGCTAGGACCATGGTCAAAATTACACCGAACCCCCCAGTTACCGATGAACACGTCTCCCGTGCTCAGTCTGCCCGCAACAAGAAAATCGACGACGCTGCCACGCGAGCGTTGGATTGTTATCTGAAACCCAAGCCTAAGAGCGAAACATCGGACAAGACCGACTCCATTTTACGGATTGATCCGAATGTGGATTCTGAGTGTTTGCTGGCGAATCTCAGTGAGAATTTGGCTTCGGCGAACGCGATGATCAGTGACTTGGCGTTTGATCTGGATGGATCGCGGCGACGTGTTGCGTTGGGGATTTTGCAGGTGATTGAGGTAAGTGAGCTGTTGGCGAATCGGGCGTTGGATATTGTTGAGGTGAGGTAGCCGAGGCGTTCGCCTCGGCAGGAAAGGTCTTGCGCAGCAGACCTTTCCTGCCGCCTGACGGGAGCATCAAAGCACACTTAAGACCTGCAGTGTGTGTGGAAAGACCAGAGTCGTTTTGATCTGGGCGATGATGTAACGAAGAATCACTGAGGCGCGCTTTGCATTAAATGAGTGGACTGAAAGGCCCGTGGCGTACTGCCTGTTATTTTTCGAAAGGCCGCCACATAGGCTGCTGCACTCGCAAACTGCAAAGTATGTGCAACCCATTTGACGGACCGATTCGATGCCAGCAGATCCAGCGAGGCAACGATGCGCGCCCGTTGGTGCCATGTGCGATAGTTCAAGCCCACTTCCGCGCTAAAGCGCCGCGTAAAGGTGCGTTCGGACATGGCCGCACGATACGCAATTTCAGATATCGACCAGTGCCACTGATTGCCTGAAATCAGCTCCATCAATGCCGCGCGCAGCCGCTCGTTAGTCGGCATCGGCAAGTGTGTCGGTAGGCAGGCCGCTTCACCCAATGCATGCAGTAATAACTGCACCATCAATTCGCGCATCTCACCCTGGCGCGGCTGTTCGAACAAGCCCAGTACCAGTTCCCTGATCAGGCTGGATGCCACGACCGCGTGCACTCGTTGCAACGCGCGAAGCCGGCGACTTCGGTGAACAATGCCGGGTGAAAATACACCGTTCGCATCTCAACATCCGACAGGATTTGAATGGCATGGGGTTGATGCGGCGGTATCCACAACGCCCGTTGCGGTGGAACCGTCCAGCGACTTTGCTGTGTTTCAACCAACATCGTGCCGCGCAACGCAAACACCAATTGCCCGGTCTGGTGCTCGTGCGAAGGCAACACAGCGCCGCGCTCATGCCGCTTCGCTAACAGGCGAAACTCGGCGGGCTCGGGATGGCGCGTCAGCGATATTTTTTGGCTGATGGAGTCTGACATGCCAAACATACTATAGGACTCTGACCACTCGAATCGAGGCCATCATGCACCGTGACTCTGCTCTTGTTCACCTGGGCCGCACCAGCGCCGCAGCGGTTCATGCGGTGAACCCACCCTTGGTACGCGCCTCAACAGTAGTGTTTGAAACCCTGGAGGAATATCGGCATTCGTACCAGGGCAGGGTTTTCGAATCGTCACGTTATGGGCGCTCGGGCACGGTCACCACGTTTGAGTTACAAGAGGCCATGGCACGTCTTGAAAATGCCGAAACCTGCATCGCCACCTCCAGCGGTTTGAGCGCTATCGCCGCAGTGTTAGGCGCACATGCGGGACCGGGAAAACATATCCTGGTCTACAACGGCGTGTATGGTCCGACCCGAGTATTTTGCGAGCAATCGCTGACAGCACTTGGCACGAAGATCAGCTTCTTCAACGACAGCGCCGAAGTCGGCCAACTGATCGACGACAAGACGAGCCTAGTCTTCATCGAAGTGCCTTCATCGTTGACGATGCAGATGCTGGACATCACGCAAGTGTGCGCGGCGGCCCGTGAACGGGGCATACCGGTTGCCTGCGACTCAACGTGGGGCTCACCGATGTACTTCAACGCCCATGCGCTGGGGATCGATATTTCGATTCATGCGGCTACCAAGTTCATCAACGGCCACTCAGACGTCATTCTCGGCCTGGTGACCGGCGCTTACTCAACGTTGGACACGACGCGCAAATGGTGTGACCGCCACGGCTCGCATGCCTCCCCGGATGCGTGCTGGCTCACCCTGCGCGGATTGAGAACACTCGCCGTGCGCATGCCCCGGCATCAAGCCAGTGCAATCGAAGTGGCTAAATGGTTAAGTGCACATTCGAAGGTCAAACGCGTGATGTTTCCAGTATTGGCCTCCGATCCCGGGCACGCCCTCTGGAAAAGACAGTTTTCCGGTGGCGCCGGGCCCTTTACCTTCGAACTGCAACCTTGCAATGAAGCCGCATTTGAACGCTTCATCAACGCGTTGAAATTGTTTGGCCTAGGCACCAGTTGGGGCGGGTATGAAAGTTTGGTCATGCCCGCCATTTCACACGAACTGCGCTCGATCAAGACGCTCCCTGACGAGGGGCGGCTGGTTCGTTTACACATTGGGCTCGAGCATGCGCCGGATCTGTGTGCGGATCTGGCCCAGGCGTTTGATCGGATGGAGGGATGAGCCGGAAAACGCTTCTTTTGAAAGGTCTGACAGTCCTGGCTCACAGAGCCCGCAAGCCCCACGAGCGAGCGCGCTCACAATCGCAGCGGAGATCCAGAAGAGCATTGCCAGGTTGCTCACCATCCGCCGGATGCGTTACCACGCGGAGCGTGGGAACGAGCGCTGGGGTTTATACAATATCTTTCACATAAGCGTTAAGCGCGATGAGCGGACCGTGAAGGTCGTCTATCTTTTGCGCTGAGCTGAAATCCGTAGCCAAACGGTGCAGCTCTCGGCCCAGCACTGTATCCACCCCACCAATCGCCCCCAACGCCAAATCCAGGCATCGACTGATTTCGCCCTGAATCCCGGCCACATCGCCCCGCCGCACCAACAACCCAAAAACCTCCCGATCACAATCCCCCATCAACGGATCATCCCGCAGGATCGGGCTGTGGCCTTCCGTCTCATAAGCCAGCTTGAGGGAGTAAAGAGCGACCGTTTCCAGCAGCAATTCCATGGGGTGAAATCCTTTGTGACTGGGTGAGGAGGGGTGGGGGTGAAGGTTCATGGCTTGGCGAGTGCTAGTCGGAGTATCGGTGTGGGGGAGTGACTATTTTGTGAGCGCTTTGCGCTCAAGCGGGAGCAAGCTCCCTCGCCACGGGTTTTTCCCTGTTTCCTGTCTTCCTTATTGCAGGGTTCTTTCTCGCCACTGGGCTGGTATTTGGGGCTGCTTTGCAGCCCAGCGGGGATAAATCCCCTCGCCACAACAGCGGGCGCCCTGGGTGAGATTTCGCATCGATCATGGGCCAAACCACTTTCTTGCAGACGAAAAAAAAGACCTTGAATTTCAAGGTCTTTCTTTAAGATGGTGCCCCGAGGGAGACTCGAACTCCCACTCCTTTCGAAAACGGATTTTGAATCCGCCGCGTCTACCAATTCCGCCATCAGGGCTCAATGGCGGCGAAGTATAGAGAGGTGCCTACCGTTGGTCAATCACGTTTCATGGTGAATTTTTAATATTTCCGCTAGACTTTCCGGCCCTGCTAGACGAACCCCATCATGCGTGTTGCTGACTTTACCTTCGAACTCCCGGATTCGCTGATCGCTCGCCACCCGCTGGCCGAGCGGCGCGCCAGTCGACTGTTGACCCTGGACGGGGTCAGCGGTGCCATGGCTCACCGTCAATTCACTGATTTGCTCGAGCATTTGCGTCCGGGCGATTTGATGGTGTTCAACAATACCCGGGTGATTCCGGCGCGGTTGTTCGGCCAGAAGGCCTCCGGTGGCAAGCTGGAGATTCTGGTGGAGCGGGTGCTGGACAGTCATCGCGTGCTGGCCCATGTGCGGTCGAGCAAGTCGCCCAAGCCGGGCTCGTCGATTTTGATCGACGGCGGCGGTGAGGCGGTGATGGTGGCGCGGCACGATGCGTTGTTCGAGCTGGAATTTGCCGAAGAGGTGTTGCCGCTGCTCGACCGTGTCGGGCACATGCCGTTGCCTCCTTATATAGACCGCCCGGACGAAGGTTCGGACCGCGAGCGCTATCAGACCGTATACGCCGAGCGCCTGGGGGCGGTGGCGGCGCCGACGGCGGGGCTGCATTTTGATCAGCCGTTGCTGGAGGCGATTGCGGCCAAGGGCGTGGAGACGGCGTTCGTGACGCTGCACGTCGGCGCCGGCACGTTCCAGCCGGTGCGCGTGGAGCGCATCGAAGACCACCACATGCACAACGAATGGCTCGAAGTGAGCCAGGAAGTGGTCGATGCCGTGGCGGCCTGTCGCGCGCGCGGTGGGCGGGTGGTGGCGGTGGGGACCACCAGCGTGCGGTCTCTGGAGAGCGCTGCGCGCGATGGCGTGCTCAAGCCGTTCAGTGGCGACACCGATATCTTTATCTACCCGGGCCGGCCGTTTCATGTGGTCGATGCCCTGGTCACCAACTTTCATTTGCCCGAATCCACGCTGTTGATGCTGGTTTCGGCCTTCGCCGGTTACCCCGAAGCCATGGCCGCCTACAAGGCCGCCGTCGAGCATGGGTACCGCTTTTTCAGCTACGGTGATGCGATGTTCATCACCCGTAACCCCGCGCCACGCGGGCCCGAGGAAACCGTATGAGTCGCACCTGTCGCATGTCCTTCGAGTTGCTTGCCACCGATGGCAAGGCTCGCCGCGGACGCCTGACCTTCCCCCGCGGTACCGTGGAAACCCCGGCATTCATGCCGGTGGGCACCTACGGCACGGTCAAGGGCATGCTGCCGCGTGACATCGAGGCGATTGGCGCGGAGATCATTCTCGGCAACACCTTCCACCTGTGGCTGCGCCCGGGCATGGAAGTGATCAAGGCCCACGGCGACCTGCACGATTTCATGCAATGGAAAGGCCCGATTCTGACCGACTCTGGCGGTTTCCAGGTGTTCAGCTTGGGCGCGATGCGCAAGATCAAAGAGGAGGGCGTGACCTTCGCTTCTCCGGTGGACGGTTCCAAGGTGTTCATGGGGCCGGAAGAGTCGATGCAGGTGCAGCGCGACTTGGGCTCGGACATCGTGATGATCTTCGACGAATGCACGCCGTACCCGGCCGATGAAGACGTGGCGCGGGTGTCCATGGAGCTATCGTTGCGCTGGGCCCAGCGTTCGAAGAATGCCCACGGCGAAAACACCGCGGCGCTGTTCGGCATCGTCCAGGGCGGCATGCACCGCGACCTGCGCATGCGCTCGCTGGAAGGCCTGGACAAGATCGGCTTCGACGGCCTGGCGATTGGCGGTCTGTCGGTGGGTGAACCGAAGCACGAGATGATCAAGGTGCTCGATTACCTGCCGGGGGAAATGCCCGCTGACAAACCTCGTTACCTTATGGGCGTTGGCAAACCGGAAGATCTGGTTGAGGGTGTGCGCCGCGGGGTGGACATGTTCGATTGCGTGATGCCAACCCGTAATGCCCGCAATGGGCATCTGTTCATCGACACCGGTGTGCTGAAGATCCGTAACGCGTTCCATCGCCATGATGATTCGCCGCTGGATCCGACGTGCGATTGCTATACCTGCCAGAACTTCTCCCGCGCTTATCTGCATCATTTGGACAAGTGCGGCGAAATGCTCGGCAGCATGCTCAATACCATCCACAATTTGCGCCATTATCAGGTGCTTATGGCTGGTTTGCGCGAGGCTATCCAACAGGGTACATTGGCCGCCTTTGTCGAGGCCTTCTATGCCAAGCGCGGGTTGCCTGTTCCGCCTTTGGACTGAGTTTTCCGATCCCTAGATTCAATACTTGCAACTGGAGTGCTAAATGAGCTTTTTTATCTCTAACGCCATGGCCGATGCCGCTGCACCTGCAGCTGCGCCAATGGGTGGCGGTTTCGAGTGGATTTTCCTGGTCGGCTTCCTGGTCATCTTCTACCTGATGATTTGGCGTCCACAGGCCAAGCGCGCCAAAGAGCAGAAGAACCTGCTCAGCAGCCTGCAAAAAGGTGATGAAGTGGTCACCACCGGCGGCATCGCCGGCAAGATCACCAAAGTGGCCGATGACTTCGTGGTACTGGAAGTGTCCGACACGGTTGAAATGAAGTTCCAGAAGGGCGCCATCGCGGCCACGCTGCCAAAAGGCACGCTGAAAGCGATCTAAGTAACAACTTCTCTTCAATCGACGGGGCGCGCAAGGCGCCCCGCGTCATAAGCGGGCGGCGTGATGCTGAACAAATACCCTCTGTGGAAATACCTACTGATCCTGGCGGTGCTGGCGGTCGGTCTGATTTATTCCGCTCCCAATCTTTACCCGGATGACCCGGCCATTCAGGTCAGTGGCGCAAGCACTGCGCTGCAGGTCACCCAGGCCGATCTGGACCGCGCGAGCGCTGCGCTCAAGGCGTCCAATATCGAGGTCAAGGCTGCGTCCATCGCCGAAAACGGCAAGGGCGGCCTGTTGCGCCTGGTCAAGTCTGAAGACCAGTTGCCGGCCAAGGACGTGGTGCGCAAGGCGTTGGGCGACGATTACGTTGTAGCCCTGAACTTGGCCCAGACCACCCCACAATGGCTGCGCAATCTCGGCGCCCACCCAATGAAGCTGGGCCTGGACTTGTCCGGTGGTGTGCACTTCCTGCTGGAAGTGGACATGGAAAAGGCCCTCGACGCACGCCTGAAAGTCTACGAAGGCGACGTCAAGAGCCTGTTGCGCAAAGAGCGCGTGCGCTATCGCAGCCTGCCGCAGTTCGAAGGTGCCATTCAGCTGGGCTTCAGTGATGAAGATACCCGCGAACAGGCCCGTGCGCTGGTCCGCAAGAATTTCAACGATTTCGACATTGTGCCGGCCGACCTCAATGGCCAACCGGTGCTGCGTCTGGCGATGACCCCGGCCAAGCTGGCGGAAATCCGCGAATACTCCATCAAGCAGAACTTGACCACGGTCCGTAACCGCGTCAACGAGCTGGGTGTGGCTGAGCCGATAGTGCAGCGCCAGGGCGCCAACCGCATCGTGGTCGAGCTGCCGGGCGTGCAGGACACGGCCGAAGCCAAGCGTATCCTCGGCAAGACCGCCAACCTGGAATTCCGCCTGGCCGCTGAGCCGGGTGCATCCAAGGCCACTTCCGAGAGCTTCGAGTTCCGTGAGGGCGGTCGTCCGGCGGCGCAGATCGAGCGTGGCCTGATCATCACCGGTGACCAGGTGACCGATGCCCAGGCGGGCTTCGACGAGCAAGGTCGTCCGCAGGTGAACATTCGCCTCGACGGCCACGGCGGCGAACTGATGAGCCGCGCCACGCGCAGCAACGTCGGTCGCAGCATGGCGGTGATCTTCATCGAGCAGAAGCCGACCACCACCTACACCAAGCAAGTGGTCAACGGTGTCGAGAAAGACGTACCGGTCCAGACCTTCAAGGAAGAGAAGAAGATCATCAGCCTGGCGACCATCCAGTCGCCGCTGGGCAGCCAATTCCGCATCACCGGCCTGAACGGCCAGGGCGAGTCCTCGGAACTGGCCCTGCTGCTGCGTGCCGGTGGCCTGGCCGCGCCGATGTACTTCGCTGAAGAACGCACCATCGGCCCGAGCCTGGGCGCCGACAACATCACCAAGGGTGTCGATGCATCCCTGTGGGGCATGCTGTTCGTGTCGCTGTTCATCATCGCCATCTACCGCTTCTTCGGCTTGATCGCCACGGTTGCGCTGGCGGTGAACATGGTGCTGCTGCTGGCCCTGATGTCCTTGCTGGGCGCCACGCTGACCCTGCCGGGTATCGCCGGTATCGTCTTGACCATGGGCATGGCGGTGGACGCCAACGTGCTGATCTTCTCGCGGATACGTGAAGAGATCGCCGCGGGCATGTCGATCCAGCGGGCAATCAACGAAGGCTTCGGCCGCGCATTCACTGCGATTATCGACTCCAACCTGACCACGTTGCTGGTCGGCGGGATTCTCTTTGCCATGGGCACCGGCCCGGTCAAAGGCTTCGCAGTGACCATGTCCCTCGGGATCTTTACCTCGATGTTCACAGCCATTCTGGTAACCCGTGCAATGGTCAACCTGATTTATGGTGGCCGTGACGTCAAGAAGTTGTGGATTTAAGGGGCTGACATGTTACGTACAATCAACTTCATGGGCGTCCGCAACATTGCGTTCGGCGTCACATTGTTCCTTACGGCCCTGGCGTTGTTCAGCTGGGCCACCAAGGGCCTGAACTACGGCTTGGACTTCACCGGCGGTACGCTCATTGAGCTGACCTACGAACGTCCGGCCGATGTCACCAAGGTGCGTGAGCAGCTGGCGACCTCGGGCTACAGCGACGCCGTGGTGCAGAGCTTTGGCGCCACCACTGATTTGCTGGTGCGCATGCCGGGTGAAGACCCGCAACTGGGCCAGCGCGTAGCGGATGCCTTGCAGAAGGCCGGTGGCGACAACCCGGCGGTGGTCAAGCGCGTCGAGTTCGTCGGCCCGCAAGTGGGTGAAGAACTGCGCGACCAGGGCGGCCTCGGCATGCTGTTGGCGTTGGGCGGCGTGATGCTCTACCTGGCTTTCCGCTTCCAGTGGAAGTTCGCGGTAGGCGCCATTGTCTCGCTGATCCACGACGTGATCGTGACCGTGGGCATCCTGTCGTTCTTCCAGATCACCTTCGACTTGACGGTGCTGGCGGCAGTGCTGGCGATCATCGGTTACTCGCTCAACGACACCATCGTGGTGTTCGACCGGGTGCGTGAGAACTTCCGTGTACTGCGCAAGGCGTCCTTGGTCGAAAATATCAACATCTCGACCACCCAGACCCTGTTGCGGACCATGGCGACGTCGATCTCCACCTTGTTGGCGATTGCCGCGCTGCTGTTCTTTGGTGGCGACAACCTGTTCGGTTTCTCCATCGCGTTGTTCATCGGTGTGATGGCGGGTACCTACTCCTCGATCTACATCGCCAACGTGGTGTTGATCTGGCTGAACCTGAGCACCGAGGATCTGATTCCTCCGGCCGCTACGGAGACCGAGGTGGACGACCGCCCGTAAGGCTCGGTTTTCCGTCCGTCACCGCTGAGAAGGCGCGAGTTGAACTCGCGCCTTTTTTTATGCTCCAAGGCTGGGAGAAGCGCGGATTATTCCGCTTGTGATGGTCAGGAGGTTCAAGTGAACAAATCGATGCTGGTTGGTGCGGTATTGGGTGCTGTCGGTGTAACAGCCGGTGGTGCGGTCGCCACCTACAGCTTGGTAAAAAGTGGCCCTGAGTACGCGCAAGTACTGGCCGTGGAACCGGTCAAGACCCAGATCAAGACTCCGCGTGAAGTGTGCAAGGACGTCACCGTGACTCGGCAGAAGCCCGTCCAGGACCAACACCAGATCGCTGGCACCGTGCTCGGTGCTGTGGCCGGTGGCCTGTTGGGCAACCAGATCGGCGGCGGCACCGGCAAGAAAATCGCCACGGTGGCGGGTGCGGCCGGCGGTGGTTATGCCGGTAACAAGATCCAGGAAGGCATGCAAGAACGCGACACGTACACTACCACCCAAACTCGCTGCAACACGGTCAATGACATCAGCGACAAGGTGGTCGGCTACGACGTCCGCTACATGCTCGACGGCAAGGAAGGCAAGGTCCGCATGGACCGCGACCCGGGCAACCAGATCCCGGTTAGCAAGGAAGGCCAACTGATCCTGGGCCAGAACGAACCGGCCCAGTGATCCAACCGCTATGAAAAAGCACCCTTTGGGGTGCTTTTTTCATGCCCACATTTTATGCCCATCCCAGATCCTCTGTGAGAGCGAGCCTGCTCGCGAAAGCTATATTCATATTCCAGATAAACCTGTGGCGAGGGAGCTTGCTCCCGCTGGGCTGCGCAGCAGGCCCAAGATCTTGCGGTCGCTGCGCACTGGAGCGCCAGCCCGGCCGAGCGGGAGCAAGCTCCCTCGCCACGGAGTGTTCACATCTGAACAGAGTGGTTTGAACAGGCAAAAAAAAGCACCCCGAAGGGTGCTTCTCTTGAGCCAAGCGGCTTAGCGCTTCAGCGAGGCCGGCAGGTGTGGCTGGATCGCCGTCAGCACAGCCTTGAAGCATTTGGTGTTGCCAGCAACGATGTGGCCTTTTTCAAGGAAGTCATGGCCGCCAGTGAAGTCGCTCACCAAGCCACCCGCTTCCTGGATCAGCAGAGCGCCTGCTGCCATGTCCCACTCTGACAGGCCCGACTCCCAGAACGCATCGAAACGACCGGCCGCGACATAAGCGAGGTCCAGGCTGGCGGCACCGGCGCGGCGGATGCCGGCGGTCTGGCCGACCAGGGCACGGAACATGCCCAGGTAGTTGTCCAGGTTGTCCATCTGGTCGTCACGGAACGGGAAGCCGGTACCCAGCAGGGCGCCGTCCAGGCTGGTGCGGCCGCTGACGCGCAGGCGACGACCGTTCAACTGGGCGCCACGGCCACGGCTGGCGGTGAATTCTTCCTGGCGAACCGGGTCCAGCACGACGGCGTGTTCCAGGCGGCCACGGTATTTGCAGGCGATGCTGACAGCGAAGTGGGGGATGCCGCGCAGGAAGTTGGTGGTGCCGTCCAGCGGATCGATGATCCACAGGTACTCTTCGCCTTCGATGCCGGTACCGGCGTGCATGCCGGTCTCTTCACCGCGGATAGAGTGGTTCGGGTAAGCCTTGCGCAGGGCGTCGACGATTTTCTGTTCGGCGGCGCGATCGACCTCGGACACGTAGTCCTTGGCGTCTTTTTCATCGACCTTGATGGTATCCAGGCGCTCGATGGAGCGGAAGATCAGTTCACTGGCGCTGCGGGCGGCGCGCAGCGCGATATTCAGCATGGGCTGCATGGATGTGTCACCTAAGGTTGTTAAAGAAAGCCGCGCATTCTATCAGAAAGTTTTCTCAGGAGAAGGTTGGTGTTCGCTTTCATAGCTTAACGGTAGGTGCTTAGGTAAGATTTGCTCCCTTTTATGTGTTCGAGAGCGCCTCCCTTGTTGCAGAACATTCGTGTCGTCCTGGTCAATACCAGCCATCCGGGAAATATCGGCGGAGCTGCGCGGGCCATGAAGAACATGGGCCTGTCGCGGCTGGTGCTGGTCGAGCCCCGTTCGTTTCCCCATCACGAAGCCGATGCCCGGGCATCCGGCGCCAACGACATCCTGGCCAACGCCGAGGTCGTCGCCACGTTGGAAGACGCCCTGGTGGGTTGCAACCTGGTGCTCGGCACCAGCGCCCGCGATCGCCGTATCCCGTGGCCGCTGCTCGATCCCCGCGAATGCGGCACCAAAGTGGTCGAGGAGGCGGGGCAGGGCGTGCAGATCGCTTTGGTGTTCGGCCGAGAAGATTCCGGCCTCACCAACGAAGAACTGCAGCGATGTCATTATCACGTGCATATCCCTTCCGACCCTGGATTCAGCTCGCTGAACCTTGGGGCGGCGGTGCAGGTGTTGAGCTATGAAGTGCGCATGGCCTGGCTGCAAGCCGAAGGCCAGCCCAGCAAGGTGGAAAAATTCGAGGCGACGTCGCCGCGCAGTGAGACACTGGCGACCATGGACGAACTGGAGCGATTCTATGAGCACCTGGAACAAACCCTGGTGGCCATCGAATTCCTCGACCCGGACAAGCCTCGACACTTGATGGCGCGCCTGCGTCGGTTGTACGGACGAAGCTCGGTGAGCCGGGCGGAAATGAATATATTGCGCGGCATCCTCACGGAAACCCAGAAAGCGGCCCGTGGCGAGCTGATTAAGCGGAAGGAATAAAATGTTCGAACGTTTGCGTGAAGATATCCAGAGCGTCTTTCATCGTGACCCGGCGGCGCGCAATGCCTTTGAAGTGTTGACCTGCTACCCGGGGATGCACGCCATCTGGATCCATCGCCTGTCCGGCGCCTTGTGGAACATGGGCTGGAAATGGCTGGCGCGGCTGGTCTCGAACTTCGGCCGCTGGCTGACCGGGATCGAGATCCATCCGGGCGCCAAGGTCGGTCGCCGGTTCTTCATCGATCATGGCATGGGCATCGTCATTGGCGAGACCGCCGAGATCGGCGACGACGTGACGCTGTACCAGGGTGTGACCCTCGGCGGCACCAGCTGGAACAAAGGCAAGCGCCACCCAACGCTGGAGGACGGCGTCGTCGTCGGTGCCGGCGCCAAGGTGCTCGGGCCGTTCACGGTAGGGGCGGGGGCGAAGGTCGGTTCCAACGCCGTGGTTACCAAGGCCGTGCCGCCTGGCGCGACCGTGGTGGGTATTCCGGGGCGGATCATCGTCAAATCGGATGAAGAGCAGGACGCACGGCGCAAAGCCATGGCCGAAAAGATCGGCTTCGACGCCTACGGTGTCGGCGAAGACATGCCTGACCCGGTCGCCCGTGCCATCAACCAGCTGCTGGACCATTTGCAGGCCGTCGATGGACGCCTGGAGGGGATGTGCGGAGCCCTCAAGGACCTGGGCAGTAATTATTGTGCCAAGGACCTGCCTGAGCTGCGCGAAGAAGACTTCGCGTGTGTGAAGGACAAGGATGAGACCCAGGCTGGCTGAAACCCTGCTGGCCTCATCGCGAGCAGGCTCGCTCCCACGCCTACAGCGGTGATCTCCTGTGGGAGCGAGCCTGTTCGCGGAGAACGGTAACGCGGTATAGCTGGTCGTTAGCCGCCTACCTTTGCTATCATGCGCGCGCTCTTTTGCGGGTAATCCCGAGTAAAGCACTAGGTCTTATACTTGACTTAAATACTCGGGAATTGCATACTCGCCCCCATTCCGAACTCCGTGGTAATTGTCCATGCGACTGACTACAAAAGGCCGATACGCCGTGACCGCAATGCTGGATCTGGCATTGCATGCGCAGCACGGGCCGGTGTCCCTGGCCGATATCTCCGAGCGCCAGGGCATCTCCCTGTCTTACCTCGAACAGCTGTTCGCCAAGCTGCGCCGCAGCAACCTGGTTTCCAGCGTTCGTGGTCCCGGTGGCGGCTACCAGCTGTCACGCGAGATGCAAGGCATCCAGGTCGCCCAGGTGATCGATGCCGTGAACGAATCGGTCGATGCGACCAAATGCCAGGGGCTGGGCGATTGCCATGGCGGCGATACATGCCTGACCCACCATCTGTGGTGTGACTTGAGCCTGCAGATCCACGAGTTTCTGAGCGGTATCAGCTTGGCCGACCTTGTAACTCGCCGTGAGGTGCAAGAAGTCGCCCAGCGTCAGGACCAGCGCCGTTGCAATGGCAAGGCGCCGCACCTGGACAAGATCGAAGCGTCCGCCGTCGAATGACCGCCGCAGAGCAAGCGGAACGCCAGCCAGCCTGATTTAGGAGAGAGTCCATGAAATTGCCGATTTACCTTGATTACTCTGCGACCACCCCGGTTGATCCGCGTGTCGCGCAAAAGATGAGTGAATGCCTGCTGGTCGACGGAAACTTCGGTAACCCGGCTTCGCGCTCCCACGTGTTTGGCTGGAAAGCCGAAGAATCGGTCGAAAACGCTCGTCGCCAGGTCGCCGACCTGGTCAACGCCGACCCGCGCGAGATCGTCTGGACCTCCGGTGCCACCGAATCCGACAACCTGGCAATCAAGGGTGTCGCGCATTTCTACCACACCAAGGGCAAGCACTTGATCACCTCCAAGATCGAGCACAAGGCTGTCCTGGACACCACGCGTCAACTGGAGCGTGAAGGCTTCGAAGTCACCTACATCGAGCCTGGTGAAGACGGCCTGATCACCCCGGCCATGGTCGAAGCCGCCCTGCGCGACGACACCATCCTGGTTTCGATCATGCACGTGAACAACGAAATCGGCACCGTCAACGACATCGCCGCCATCGGCGAGCTGACCCGTTCCAAGGGCGTCCTGTTCCACGTCGACGCGGCGCAATCCACTGGCAAGGTCGACATCGACCTGTCGAAGCTGAAAGTCGACCTGATGTCGTTCTCGGCCCACAAGACCTACGGTCCTAAAGGCATCGGCGCCCTGTACGTCAGCCGCAAGCCGCGTGTTCGCCTCGAAGCGACCATGCACGGCGGTGGTCACGAGCGCGGCATGCGTTCCGGTACCCTGGCGACCCACCAGATCGTCGGCATGGGCGAAGCGTTCCGAGTTGCCAAGGAAGACATGGCTGCCGAAAACGTGCGCATCAAGGCCTTGAGCGATCGTTTCTTCAAGCAGGTCGAGCACCTCGAAGAGCTGTACGTCAATGGCAGCATGACCGCCCGCGTCCCGCACAACCTGAACCTGAGCTTCAACTACGTTGAAGGTGAGTCGCTGATCATGGCGCTCAAGGATCTGGCCGTGTCGTCCGGTTCGGCGTGCACCTCGGCGTCGCTGGAGCCTTCGTACGTACTGCGCGCCCTGGGCCGCAACGACGAACTGGCCCACAGCTCCATCCGCTTCACCTTCGGCCGCTTCACCACCGAAGAAGAAATCGATTATGCCGCGCAGAAAGTCTGCGAGGCAGTGACCAAGCTGCGCGCACTGTCGCCGCTGTGGGACATGTACAAAGACGGCGTCGACATTTCGAAAATCGAATGGGCAGCGCACTGAGAAGTCGCCACCAGAGCGGCTCCACTGATGAGGATTGAAGCAAATGGCATATAGCGAAAAGGTCATCGACCACTACGAGAACCCGCGCAACGTCGGCAAGATGGACGCGCAGGATCCTGACGTCGGCACCGGCATGGTCGGTGCCCCGGCGTGCGGCGACGTGATGCGCCTGCAGATCAAGGTCAACGAGCAAGGCATCATCGAAGATGCCAAGTTCAAGACCTATGGCTGCGGCTCGGCCATCGCGTCCAGCTCCCTGGCTACTGAGTGGATGAAGGGCAAGACCCTCGACGAAGCCGAAACCATCAAGAACACCCAGCTGGCCGAAGAACTGGCCCTGCCGCCAGTGAAGATCCACTGCTCGGTACTCGCTGAAGACGCCATCAAGGCCGCCGTTCGCGACTACAAGCAGAAAAAAGGCTTGATCTGATCCGCGTTACGGTAAGGAGTTTCCATGGCTATCCAGATGACAGAAGCAGCAGCTAAGCATGTGCAGCGTTCTCTTGCAGGGCGCGGCAAAGGCGAGGGTATCCGGCTGGGTGTTCGCACCACGGGCTGCTCTGGCCTCGCCTACGTGCTGGAATTCGTCGACGAAGTGGGCGAAGAGGACCAGGTATTCGAAAGTCATGGTCAGAAAGTGATCATTGACCCGAAGAGCCTGACGTACCTGGACGGCACCGAGCTGGATTTCGTCAAGGAAGGGTTGAACGAAGGCTTCAAGTTCAACAACCCCAACGTGCGCGGTGAGTGTGGCTGCGGCGAAAGCTTCAACATCTGAGGCTGCTCGTGGGTACTCCTTGTCATTTTGCGTTGTTCCAGTTGCAGCCTGCTTTCCAGCTGGACCTCGATCAGTTGTCCGCGCGTTACCTGGAACTGGCCCGTGGTGTTCATCCCGACCGCTTTGCCGATGCCTCCGAGGCGGAGCAGCGGCGGGCGCTCGAACAGTCGGCGAACCTCAACGAGGCTTACCAGACGCTCAAGAACCCGGCCAAGCGCGCGCGCTACCTGCTGGCTATCAGCGGCCATGAGTTGCCGCTGGAGGTCACGGTCCATGATCCCGAGTTTCTTTTGCAGCAGATGCAATGGCGCGAAGAGCTCGAAGACCTGCAGGACAGCGCGGATCTGGCCGGTGTCGCGGTATTCAAGCGTCGCTTGAAAGACGCCCAGCAAGAACTGAACGAAGACTTCGCAGCCTGCTGGAACGATGCCGCGCAACGCGAACAGGCCGAGCGCCTGATGCGGCGCATGCAGTTCCTCGACAAGCTCACCCACGAAGTGCGCCAGTTAGAAGAGCGCCTCGACGATTAACCCAGTGCCGCTCCGGTCGCACGCCTGATTACAGATAAGTCCTGATTACGATGGCCCTACTGCAGATCGCCGAACCCGGCCAAAGTCCACAACCGCACCAGCGTCGCCTGGCTGTCGGGATCGACTTGGGTACCACCAATTCCCTGGTCGCTGCCTTGCGCAGCGGTCTTTCCGAACCGCTGGCCGACGAGCAGGGGCGGGTCATCCTGCCGTCCGCCGTGCGCTACCACGCCGATCGCGTCGAAGTAGGCGATTCGGCCAGGCTGGCCGCCGCCAGCGATCCCCTGAACACCATTGTGTCGGTCAAGCGCTTGATGGGTCGTGGTCTGTCCGACGTCAAGCAATTGGGCGAGCAGCTGCCGTACCGCTTCGTTGGCGGCGAGTCCCACATGCCGTTCATCGAGACCGTGCAGGGGCCGAAAAGCCCGGTAGAAGTGTCCGCCGACATCCTCAAAGTCCTGCGTCAGCGCGCCGAAGCGGCGTTGGGTGGCGAGCTGGTGGGCGCAGTGATTACCGTCCCGGCGTATTTCGACGACGCTCAGCGCCAAGCCACCAAGGACGCCGCCAAGCTCGCCGGCCTCAACGTGTTGCGCCTGCTCAATGAGCCGACCGCCGCTGCCGTTGCCTACGGCCTGGACCAGCACGCCGAAGGCCTGGTCGCGATTTACGACCTGGGTGGCGGTACTTTCGATATTTCGATCCTGCGCCTGACCGGCGGTGTCTTCGAAGTCCTCGCTACCGGTGGCGACAGCGCCCTGGGCGGCGACGATTTCGACCACGCGATCGCTGGCTGGATCATCGAGCAGGCCGGCCTCTCTGCCGACCTCGACCCAGGTGCCCAGCGCCATCTGCTGCAAACCGCCTGCGCGGCCAAGGAAGCCTTGACCGACGCTGCCTCCGTTGAAGTCGCTTATGGCGACTGGAGCGCCGCCCTTACCCGCGAAGCCTTCAACGCACTGATCGAACCCATGGTTGCCCGCAGCCTCAAGGCCTGCCGCCGTGCCGTGCGTGATTCCGGCGTGGAGCTTGAGGATGTGAAAGCGGTGGTCATGGTCGGTGGTTCGACCCGAGTGCCGCGGGTTCGTGAAGCCGTTGCCGAGGCCTTCGGCCGCCAGCCGCTGACCGAAATCGACCCGGACCAGGTAGTCGCCATCGGCGCCGCGATCCAGGCCGACACCCTGGCCGGCAACAAGCGCGACGGTGGCGAGCTGCTGTTGCTCGACGTAATCCCGCTGTCCCTGGGGCTGGAAACCATGGGTGGCCTGATGGAGAAGGTAATTCCGCGCAACACCACCATCCCGGTTGCCCGCGCCCAGGACTTCACCACTTATAAAGACGGCCAGTCGGCCATGATGATCCACGTGCTGCAAGGCGAGCGTGAGCTGATCAGCGACTGCCGTTCCTTGGCCCGCTTCGAATTGCGCGGCATCCCGGCCATGGTTGCCGGTGCAGCGAAGATCCGGGTGACCTTCCAGGTCGACGCCGACGGTCTGCTCAACGTCTCCGCCCGCGAGTTGGGTTCGGGCGTGGAGGCGAGCATCCAGGTCAAGCCGTCCTATGGCCTGACCGACGGTGAAATCGCCAAGATGCTCAAGGACTCGTTCCAGCACGCCAGCGACGACAAGGTCGCCCGTGTGTTGCGTGAACAGCAAGTCGACGGCCAGCGTCTGATCGAAGCCGTGCAAGCGGCCCTTGAAGCGGATGGCGACCGTTTGCTCGACGCCGAGGAACGCATGGTCATCGAGCTGCAAGTGCAGGAATTGTCCGAATTGCTCAAGGGCACCGATGGTTATGCCATCGAGCAGCAGACCAAGCGTCTGTCGCAAGTCACCGATGCCTTTGCTGCCCGCCGCCTGGACTCGACGGTGAAAGCCGCCCTGGCGGGGCGCAACCTGAATGAAATCGAGGAATAACTGATGCCGCAGGTGATTTTTCTGCCCCACGAGAAGTTCTGTCCGGAGGGCATGGTCGTAGAGGCTGAGCCCGGAATCTCCATTCTCGAGCTGGCCCATGAGCACCATATCGAGATGGAAAGTGCCTGTGGCGGCGTCTGTGCTTGCACGACCTGCCATTGCATCATTCGCGAAGGCTTCGACTCGCTGGAAGAGGCGGACGAACTGGAGGAAGACTTCCTTGATCGGGCCTGGGGACTGGAAGCGCAATCGCGCCTGGGTTGCCAGGTTATCGTCGGCACCGAAGACCTGACCGTCGAAATCCCGAAATATTCGCTTAACCATGCGGCCGAAGCGCCGCACTGATGGTGACACTGTCATGAGCTATGGTTGGAATGATGTACAGCGCATCGCAGAAGAATTGGCTGAAGCCCATGAGGGCCTCGATCCGTACTCTGTAGGTTTCGTCCGTCTGCAGCAGATGATCCTGGAGCTGCCTGGCTTCGATGCCACCTCTGGCCGAGTCGGCGAGAAGGTGTTGGAAGCGGTTCAGGAGCTCTGGGCCGCCGAATTGGACTGATCGCTTCGCAGGTTAGGCAATACCTAAGAACCCGCGTATAATTCGCGGGTTTAATTTTTCGTAAATTACCGTTTCTGGAGTTACACCATGGCTGTTCAACGTACTTTCTCCATCATCAAGCCTGACGCCGTTGCTAAAAACGTGATCGGCAAGATCGTTACCCGCTTCGAAGACGCTGGCCTGCGCGTTGTAGCTTCGAAAATGAAGCAACTGTCCAAAGCCGAAGCCGAAGGCTTCTACGCTGAGCACAGCGAGCGCGGTTTCTTCGGTGAGCTGGTTGCTTTCATGACTTCCGGTCCGGTTGTCGTTCAGGTGCTGGAAGGCGAAAACGCCATCGCTCGCAACCGTGAGCTGATGGGCGCTACCAACCCTAAAGAAGCTGCTGCCGGCACCATCCGTGCTGACTTCGCTGAATCCATCGACGCCAACGCCGTCCACGGTTCGGACTCCGAAGCTGCCGCTGCTCGCGAAATCGCTTACTTTTTCTCCGCTACTGAAGTAACCACTCGCTAAGCCCAGGCTTTTGAGTGAAGGTGAATCCATGACTACATCGAACGGCAAAACCAACCTGTTGGGCCTGACCCAGCCGGAAATGGAGAAATTCTTCGACTCGATCGGGGAGAAGCGTTTCCGTGCCGGCCAGGTGATGAAATGGATTCACCACTTTGGCGTCGACGATTTCGACGCCATGACGAATGTCGGCAAGGCCCTGCGCGAAAAGCTCAAGGCTGTTGCCGAGATTCGCGGTCCCGAAGTGGTCAGCCAGGACATCTCCAGCGACGGCACCCGTAAATGGGTAGTGCGCGTGGCTTCCGGCAGCTGCGTCGAGACCGTCTACATTCCCCAGGGCAAGCGCGGCACCTTGTGCGTTTCGTCCCAGGCAGGCTGTGCCCTGGATTGCAGTTTCTGCTCCACCGGCAAGCAAGGCTTCAACAGCAACCTCACCGCCGCCGAAGTGATCGGCCAGGTGTGGATTGCCAACAAATCCTTTGGCAGCGTCCCGGCGACCGTCGACCGTGCCATCACCAACGTGGTGATGATGGGCATGGGTGAGCCGCTGCTGAACTTCGACAACGTCGTCTCCGCCATGCACCTGATGATGGATGACCTGGGCTACGGCATTTCCAAGCGCCGCGTGACCCTGTCCACCTCCGGTGTGGTGCCGATGATCGATGAGCTGGCCAAGCACATCGACGTCTCCCTGGCGTTGTCGCTGCACGCACCCAATGACGCATTGCGTAACCAATTGGTGCCGATCAACAAGAAATATCCGCTTAAGATGCTGCTCGAGTCGTGCCAGCGCTACATGTCGTCCCTGGGCGAAAAACGCGTGCTGACCATCGAGTACACCCTGCTCAAGGACGTGAACGACAAGGTTGAACACGCGGTCGAGATGATCGAGCTGCTCAAGAACATTCCGTGCAAGATCAACCTGATCCCCTTCAACCCGTTCCCGCATTCCGGTTACGAGCGTCCGAGCAACAACGCGATTCGTCGCTTCCAGGATCAGCTCCACCACGCTGGCTTCAACGTCACCGTGCGCACCACCCGCGGCGAAGACATCGACGCCGCGTGTGGCCAATTGGTTGGACAGGTGCTGGATCGCACCCGTCGCAGCGAACGCTACATCGCCGTGCGCGAATTGAACGCCGCCGACGAAGTCGCGCAGAACGCTGCGAACAGTCACTAAGAGAGGAACTCTATGTCCCTGCGCTTCGCGCTGCTGTTGCTGTTCGCCGGACTCTGCTCCGGTTGTGTCCTGTCGGGTGACTACAACCCGATGAAGACCAGCAAAGGGCGCGACGAGGCGCGCGAAGCCTATGTGCAGTTGGGCATTGGCTACTTGCAGCAGGGCATGACCGAGCGGGCCAAGGTGCCCCTCAAGAAAGCCCTGGAACTGGACAGCTCTGACGCCGATGCCAACGCGGCGCTGGCGTTGGTGTTCCAGGCGGAGCTGGAGCCGGAACTGGCTGACGAGCATTTTCGCAAGGCGCTGTCGGCCCAGCCGCAAGATGCCCGGATCCTGAACAATTACGGCAGTTTTCTCTACGAACAGGCCCGCTACAAGGACGCCTACGAACGCTTCGAGCAAGCGGCCGCCGATACCCTTTACCCCGAGCGCTCACGGGTCTTCGAGAACCTCGGCATGACCGCCGCGAAACTCGGCCAGCGCGACCTGGCCCGCCAGCAGTTGGAAAAAGCGCTGCGGCTCAACCGCCAACAACCCCGTGCGTTGCTGGAAATGGCTGAGTTGTCCTACGAAGACAGGCATTATGTGCCCGCGCGCGACTATTACGAGCGTTTTAGCCTGCTCAGCGAGCAAAATGCACGTAGTCTATTGCTCGGCGTTCGGCTGGCACATGTGTTTGAAGATCGCGACAAGGCCGCAAGCTACGGCCTGCAACTCAAAAGACTTTATCCCGGTACGCCGGAATATCAGCAATACCTGTCGGAGCAATGATGAAAGCGGCGCATCCCGAAGTTGTAGCAGCGACTCGCGTAAATCCCGGTGAGACCCTGCGTCAAGCCCGCGAAAGCAATGGTTGGTCGCTGGCCGAAGTGGCCCTCAAGCTCAATCTCACCGTGACTTCCCTGAGCAACCTGGAAGCAGGCGCGTTCGACAAATTGCCAGGGCATACCTTTGCCCGGGGCTATATCCGCGCCTATGCCAAACTGCTTGGCATGGACCAGACCACGCTGGTCCAGCAATTCGATCAATACACCGGTTCCGATGCCCAGGGCAGCAGCGTGCACAGCCTCGGTCGTATCGAGGAGCCGGTTCGCGTTTCCCACACCATTTTGCGAATCGTCAGTCTGTTGCTGCTGATTGCGGTGATTGGTGGTGGTTTTGTCTGGTGGCAAGACCAGGCTTCCTTGCGTGGCAAGGAGCCGGTTGCCATGAACCCCGAGCACGTCGAAGTCGAAGGCGCCGACGGCACGACCCAGATCCATCCGCTGGACGAACCGGAAGACCAGGCCGTCGTCGAAGGCCAGGCCGAAGGCGAAACCGCCCTGGCCCTGCCGCAAGGCCCTGACAATGGCGAGACCGGTGCCGCCGCGGGTACCGAGTCAGCCGCTCCAACGGCTCCAGCAACTGCGCCCGCACCGACCGCGCCGGTCCAGGCTGGCAGCGCTCCGGCGGCGCCAGCAGCCCCGGCAGCTCCGGCCCCTGTCACGCCCGCGCCGACCATGGCGGCTCCAACGGTGCCGGCGGCGCCGGTTGCTCCAACCGCTCCGGCCCCCGCACCGGGCGACGGCCAGGTACAGATCCAGTTCACCGCCGATTGCTGGACGCAGATCACCGACGGCAACGGCAAGGTGTTGTTCAGTGGCCTCAAGCGCAAGGGCGACAGCACCTCAGTCAACGGCAAGCCACCGTTTGCCGTACGCCTGGGTTATGCCCGTGGCGCGCAGGTCAGCTACAACGGCCAGCCGGTCGATGTGGCTCCGTTCACCAGTGGCGAGACCGCTCGCCTGAAATTGGGTCAATAAGTCATGCACGGCGAATCTCCAATCAAGCGTCGCGAGTCCCGGAAAATCTGGGTCGGTAACGTGCCCGTGGGCGGCGATGCGCCAATCGCTGTGCAGAGCATGACCAACAGCGACACCAATGACGTGGCCGCCACGGTCGCGCAGATCAACCGCTTGGAAGCCGCCGGCGTCGACATCGTGCGCGTGTCCGTGCCGGATATGGACGCCGCCGAGGCATTCGGCAAGATCAAGCAACTGGTCAAGGTCCCCTTGGTGGCCGATATCCACTTCGACTACCGCATCGCCCTGCGCGTGGCCGAATTGGGCGTCGATTGCCTGCGCATCAACCCCGGCAACATCGGTCGCGAAGACCGTGTGCGGGCCGTGGTGGATGCCGCCCGTGATCGCGGCATTCCGATCCGCATCGGCGTCAACGCTGGCTCCCTGGAAAAAGACCTGCAGAAAAAATACGGCGAACCGACCCCAGCCGCGCTGGTGGAGTCGGCCCTGCGCCATGTGGAGCACCTCGAACGCCTGAATTTCCAGGACTTCAAGGTCAGCGTAAAGGCGTCCGACGTGTTCATGGCCGTCGAAGCCTACCGCCTGCTGGCCAAGGAAATCGTCCAGCCGCTGCACCTGGGCATCACCGAAGCCGGTGGGTTGCGTTCGGGTACGGTGAAATCCGCCGTCGGCCTCGGTATGCTGCTCGCCGAAGGGATTGGCGATACCATCCGCATCTCGCTGGCGGCTGACCCGGTCGAGGAAGTGAAAGTCGGCTACGACATCCTCAAGTCCCTGCACCTGCGTTCGCGCGGCATCAACTTCATCGCCTGCCCGAGCTGCTCGCGGCAGAACTTCGATGTGGTCAAGACCATGAACGAGCTGGAAGGGCGCCTTGAAGATTTGCTGGTGCCGCTGGATGTCGCGGTGATCGGCTGCGTGGTCAACGGGCCTGGCGAAGCCAAGGAGGCCCATATCGGCCTCACTGGCGGTACACCGAACCTGATTTACATCGATGGCAAGCCGTCGCAGAAACTGACGAATGACAATCTGGTGGATGAGCTGGAAAAGCTGATCCGCCAGAAAGCGGCCGAAAAGGTCGAAGCCGACGCAGCGGTCATCGCGCGCGGTTAAGTCGCAAGATTAAGGAATACATGTGAGCAAGTCTCTGCAAGCCATTCGTGGCATGAACGACATCCTGCCCGAACAGACGCCCCTGTGGCGCTATTTCGAGGGCACCGTGGCGCGTTTGCTGGATAACTACGGTTATCGGCAGATCCGCATGCCGATCGTCGAGTTCACCGAGCTGTTCAAGCGCTCCATCGGTGAAGTGACCGACATCGTCGAAAAAGAGATGTACACCTTCGACGACCGCAACGGCGACTCCCTGACCTTGCGGCCCGAAGGCACGGCGGCATGCGTGCGTGCAGTGCTCGAGCATGGCATCACCGGCGGCGGCCAAGTGCAGAAACTCTGGTACGTCGGCCCGATGTTCCGCCACGAGCGTCCGCAGAAAGGCCGGTACCGCCAGTTCCACCAGATTGGTCTTGAGGTGTTCAACCTCGAAGGGCCGGACATCGACGCCGAATTGATCGTCATGACCTGGCGCCTGTGGGGCGAGCTGGGGCTGCGCGACGCAGTCAAGCTTGAGCTCAACAGTCTGGGCACCAGCGAGTCCCGTGGCCGCTATCGCGAAGCGCTGGTGGAGTTTCTGTCCGCGCACATCGACAAGCTCGACGAAGACAGCCAGCGCCGCCTCAAGACCAACCCGCTGCGCGTGCTGGACACCAAGAACCCGGAAACCCAAGCGATCCTGGTGGACGCGCCGAAAATGGCCGACTACCTCGACGACGAGTCCCGGGCGCATTTCGAAGGGCTGAAGGCACGCCTGGACGCCGTTGGCATTCCTTATGTGATCAACCCCAAGTTGGTCCGGGGCCTGGATTACTACAGCAAGACCGTCTTCGAGTGGGTCACCGACAAGCTCGGCGCCCAGGGCACCGTGTGTGCCGGTGGTCGCTACGACGGGCTGGTGGAGCAGATGGGCGGCAAGCCGACCCCGGGCGTGGGCTTTGCCATGGGCATCGAACGTTTGGTACTGATGCTTGAAGCTCTGGATAAAGTGCCTGAAGAGCTTTCCCGCCAGGTCGACGTATACCTGTGCGCCTTTGGCGAGGCCGCCGAACTGGCCGCCTTGTCGTTGAGCGAGCGGATCCGTGACCAGCTACCCAACCTGCGCTTGCAGATCAATGCCGGCGCCGGCAGCTTCAAGAGCCAATTCAAGAAGGCCGACAAGAGCGGTGCGCTGTACGCATTGATCCTCGGCGACGACGAACTGGCCCAACAAGTGGTAGGTTTCAAACCCCTGCGTGGCCAGGGCGAACAACAAAGCATTGCCTGGGATGCGCTTGCCGCGCACCTGGCCACCTGCGTCGTGCAGGGTTGAAGCTGTCAAACAGCCGATTTAGCGATTAAGGAGTATTGGGGTGTCGAGTACCGAAGATGAACAGCTGGCGGATTTGAAGGACTGGTGGACGCGCAATGGCAAGCCGCTGGTCACTGGCGGCCTGTTGGCGCTGGTCATCGTGTTCGGCTGGCAGGCCTACCAGAAATACCAGAGCAACCAGTCGCAAGGCGCCTCGATGCTCTACCAGCAATTGCTGGAAACCACCCTGACCCCGGACGGCAAGCCTGACGCGGCCCGCGTGGCGGACCTGGCCGGCAAGCTCAACAAAGAGTTCGGCGGCACCGCCTATGCCCAGTACGGCAGCCTCTTCGTGGCCAAGGTCGCGGTGGACAGTGGCAAGCTGGACGATGCGGCCACCGAGCTGAAAGCGATCGTCGACAAGCCGGCCAACCCGACCCTGGGCGAAGTGGCGCGTCAGCGCCTGGCACAGGTGCTGGCGGCACAGAACAAGGCTGAAGATGCATTGAAGCTGCTCGACGGCGACGCCGACAAGGCGTTCCTGGCGACTCGCGAAGAACTCAAGGGCGACCTGCTGGTACAGCTGGGTCGTGCCGATGAGGCCCATGCGGCCTACCAAAAAGCCAAGGCTGCGCTGTCGGATGAAGCCGCGGTCGGTGGCCTGCAAATCAAGCTGGACGACCTGGCCAAAGGGGATGCGTGACGTGATCCGTTGGAAACATGCAGCATTGCTGACCCTGGCCATTCTGGCCGCGGGTTGCAGCAGCAACAGCAAGAAAGAACTGCCTCCGGCCGAACTGACCGACTTCAAAGAAGAAGTCGTGCTGCAGAAGCAATGGAGCCGCTCCATCGGTGACGGCCAGGGTGAAACCTACAATATGCTGGTGCCGGCCATCGACGGCGACACCATCTATGCCGGCGACGTTACTGGCGTCGTCATGGCCATGGATCGCACGAACGGCGACGTGAAGTGGGAAAAAGATCTCGAGCTGCCTGTGTCCGGCGCCGTTGGCGTGGGTTACGGGCTGGTCATGATCGGCACGCTCAAGGGCGAGATCGTCGCCCTTGACGCGAGCAGCGGCGAAGAGAAATGGCGCGCCCGCGTGACCAGTGAAGTCCTCGCGCCGCCTGCCACCAACGGTGATGTGGTCGTGGTCCAGACCCAGGACGACCGTCTGATCGGCCTGGACGCCGCCACCGGCGACCAGCGCTGGTTGTATGACAGTACCCCGGCGGTCCTGACCCTGCGCGGCACCAGCGCACCGATCGTTACCAACCGCCTCGCGGTGGCTGGCCTGTCGACCGGTAAAGTCGTGGCCCTGGACATTTCCAATGGCGTGCCGGTCTGGGAGCAGCGTGTAGCGATCCCTCAAGGCCGTTCGGAACTGGAACGCGTGGTCGACATCGATGGCGGCTTGCTGCTGTCCGGCGGTACGCTGTACGTCGCCAGCTACCAGGGCCGCGTCGCGGCGCTCGACCTGGAAACCGGTCGTCCGTTGTGGCAGCGCGATGCGTCCAGCTACGCCGGTGTCGCCCAAGGCTTTGGCAGCGTCTACGTAAGCCTGTCCTCGGGCACCGTCGAAGGCGTCGACGAGCGTTCCACCACCGCATTGTGGAGCAACGATTCCCTGGCCCGTCGTCAACTGTCGGCCCCGGAAGTTTTCTCCAGCTACGTTGCAGTGGGTGACCTGGAAGGTTACCTGCACCTGCTCAGCCAGGTGGACGGTCGTTTCGTCGGCCGTGAGCGCATCGACAGCGACGGCCTGCGTGCCCGTCCGCTGGTGGTGGGCAGCATGATCTATGTGTATGGCAACAGCGGCAAACTGGAAGCCCTGACCATCAAGTAAGACTATGCTTGGGGCTTATCCCCCAAGCGGCCTTGTTCGCGAGGCTTGCAGTGCTTGCACAGGCTGCCCCGAGCACCAGCCGCTGCCTCGCAGCGGCTTTTGTATTTTCTGGAAATAACGAAGTGGAGAGCCGCATGGTTCCCGTAATCGCCCTGGTGGGCCGACCGAACGTCGGCAAGTCCACCTTGTTCAACCGCCTGACCAGGACTCGCGACGCCATCGTTGGCGACTTGTCCGGTCTGACCCGTGATCGCCAATACGGTGAGGCCAAGTGGCAAGGGCGTACCTATATTCTGGTCGACACCGGCGGCATCTCCGGTGATGAACACGGCATGGATGAAAAAATGGCCGAGCAGTCGCTGCTCGCCATCGAAGAAGCGGATGTGGTGCTGTTCCTGGTAGACGCCAAGGCCGGTTTTACCGCCGCCGACCAGATGATCGCCGAGCATTTGCGCAAGCGTAACAAGCGTTCTTACGTGGTCGCCAACAAGGTCGACAACATCGACCCGGACATGGCCCGCGCCGAGTTTGCACCGTTGGGCATGGGCCAGGCGATCCCGATCGCCGGCGCTCACGGCCGTGGCATCACCCAGATGCTGGAAATCGCCCTTGAGAGTTTCCCCAAGGACGATGAAGACGAGCCGGAAGAAGGCGAGGAAGAAGTCGTTGCCGAAGGCGAGGAAGCCAAGCGCATTCCGGGCCCGAGCGAAAAAGACGGGATCAAGATCGCAATCATCGGCCGCCCGAACGTGGGCAAGTCGACCCTGGTCAACCGCATGCTCGGCGAAGACCGGGTCATTGTGTACGACCAGCCCGGCACCACCCGCGACAGCATCTATATTCCCTTCGAGCGTAACGAAGAGAAATACACGCTGATCGACACCGCCGGTGTGCGCAAGCGCGGCAAGATCCACGAGGAAGTCGAGAAGTTCTCCGTGGTCAAGACGCTGCAGGCGATCAAGGACGCCAACGTGGTGATCTTCGTGATGGACGCCCGCGAAGGCGTGGTGGATCACGACTTGAACCTGCTGGGCTTTGCCCTCGAAGCCGGTCGTGCGCTGGTCATCGCGATCAACAAGTGGGACGGCATGACGCCGAGCGAGCGCGACTTTGTGAAAGTCGAACTCCAGCGTCGGTTGTTCTTCGTCGACTTCGCCGACATCCACTTCATCTCGGCCCTGCACGGCACGGGCGTGGGCAACCTCTACGCTTCGGTGCAGAACTCGTTCAAGTCGGCGGTTACCCGCTGGCCGACCAACCGCCTGACCCAGATCCTCGAAGATGCGGTCGGCGAGCACGCGCCACCGATGGTCAACAACCGTCGGATCAAGCTGCGCTACGCCCACTTGGGCGGTGCCAACCCGCCGATTATCGTGATCCACGGTAACCAGATCGAAAAGGTGCCCAAGTCGTACGTTCGATACTTGGAGAACACCTATCGCCGAGTCCTGAAGCTGGTCGGCACGCCGATCCGCATCGAGTTCAAGGGCGGTGAGAACCCGTACGAAGGCAACAAGAACACGCTCACCGACCGCCAGGTCAACAAGAAGCGCCGCTTGATGTCGCACCACAAGAAGGCCGACAAGAAGCGCCGCGACAAGCGCTGAATCAGGTTTGCTCAGGACCGCTCTGTGGCGAGGGAGCTTGCTCCCGCTGGGCTGCGCAGCAGCCCCAAAGATGTACCTGCCACCGCAGTGCATCAGATGAAACACAGGGGCTGCTTCGCACCCCAGCGGGAGCAAGCTCCCTCGCCACGGTGGTTCGGCGACAATTGAAGAGGGTGCCCACGGGCACCCTTTTTCATGCCCGGCGATTGGGCTATCCTCGACCTCTCCCGCGCCGCACCAGAGCCGGGTGCAGACCCAGGGAACCCTCGATGATCACCAGCAAGTTGCCGAACGTCGGCATCACGATTTTCACTCAGATGTCCCAACTCGCCGCACAGACCGGCGCGCTGAACCTGTCCCAGGGGTTTCCCGATTTCGATGGCCCGCAAGCCCTGCGCGATGCGGTCGGCCGGCACATCGCCCAAGGCCACAACCAATATTCCCCCATGACCGGCCTGCCGGCGCTGCGCCAGCAGATTGCGGCCAAAGTTGCCCGCAGCTATGGCGCTACCGTCGATGCCGATCAGGAAGTCACCGTGACCCCTGGCGCGACCCAGGCGATTTTCTGCGCCATCGCGGCGGTGGTTAACAGCGGCGATGAAGTCATCGTCTTCGACCCCGCCTACGATAGCTACGAGCCGTCCGTGCAACTGGCCGGCGGGCGTTGCGTGCATGTGCCATTGAGCCTGGGCGATTTCGCCATCGACTTTGAAAAGCTCGGCGAAGCCCTGAGCCCGCGCACGCGCATGATCATCCTCAACACGCCGCACAACCCCAGCGGTGCGTTGATCAGCCGCGCCGAGCTGGACCAATTGGCGGCGTTGATCCGCGACCGTGACATCTATCTGATCAGCGACGAGGTGTATGAGCACCTGGTGTTCGACGGCGTGGCTCATGTCAGCGTGCTTGCCCATGAAGAACTGTATCGCCGTGCCTTCGTGGTCAGTTCGTTTGGCAAGACCTACCACGTCACCGGCTGGAAGACCGGTTATGTCGTCGCGCCACCGGCCCTGACGGCGGAGTTGCGCAAGGTGCATCAGTACGTCAGTTTCTGCGGCGTCACACCGTTGCAGTATGCCTTGGCCGACTACATGGCCGCGCATCCGGAGCACGTCGACGAACTGCCGGACTTCTACCAGGCCAAGCGCGATCTGTTCTGCGACCTGCTGGCACCGTCGCGCTTCAGCTTCAAGCGCGTCACCGGCACCTATTTCCAGCTGGTGGATTACTCGCAGATCCGCCCAGACCTCAACGACGTCGACATGGCGGTGTGGATGACCCGCGAACATGGCGTGGCGACCATTCCGATCTCGGTCTTCTACCAGAACCCACCGCAAGGCCAGCGCCTGGTGCGCCTGTGCTTTGCCAAGCGCGAGGAGACGCTGCGTGAAGCGGCGCAAAAGCTATGCGTGATTTGAGCACCTTGCCCAACCTGAACGTTGCCTTGATCCAGACAACCCTGGCCTGGCATGACCGTCGAGCCAACCTTGAGCATTTCGACGCGCTGCTTGAACAGGCGCGGGGGGCGGACCTTATCATCCTGCCGGAAATGTTCACCACGGGCTTTTCCATGGAGTCCGAGACGTTGGCGGAGCCCGAGAATGGTCCGACGCGCCAATGGCTCAAGGACCAAGCGGCGAAACTGGATGCAGTGATCACCGGCAGCGTGATCGTCCAGGCCGGCGATGGCAGCCATCGTAATCGCTTGCTGTGGGCACGGCCCGACGGCGAGGTGCTGCATTACGACAAACGCCATCTGTTCCGCATGGCCGGCGAGCACAACCACTACACGCCGGGTGATCAGCAGGTACTGTTCGAGCTCAAGGGTTGGCGGATTCGCCCGTTGATCTGCTATGACCTGCGCTTTCCGGCGTGGAGCCGCGACGCCGAGGACACCGACCTGTTGCTGTACACCGCCAACTGGCCGGGCGCTCGGCGTCAGCATTGGAACCGTTTGCTGCCGGCACGGGCCATCGAAAACCTGTGCTATGTGGCGGCGGTGAATCGGATCGGCACCGACGGCAAGGGCTTCGCCTACACCGGCGACAGCCAGGTACTGGACTTCCAGGGCGAGACCCTGCTCGGCGCCGGCGAAGCCGACGGTGTGTTCACGGTTTGCCTGAGTGCCGCGGACCTGGCTGAGTATCGCAAACGCTTTCCAGCGAACCTGGATGCCGATCGTTTCGAATTCATCTATTGAAACGATTCAGCCTCAAGGAACGGTGTTGCGCGCCGATAACCGGTCAGCCAAGGAGGAATCCCCTATGACCAGCATCAGCGCAACGACCGTAAACCCTTATCCATTGTCTGCTCCCACAGTCACCATCCGCGGGGCTGAGGAAGACAGGGCGGTCAGTCCAGTGACACCGACCGAAACCGCCGAAGACAAAGACAAGCCACTGAAAGTCGACACCAGCGGCGCGAACATCGCAGGTGCCGGCGGCAGCAGCGGCAGCAGCGATGTCATCGAACAGTTGAAGAAGCAGATCGAACGAACCGAAAAATTGCTGGCCGACCAGCAAGCCCAACTGGCCCGCGTCCAGAAAAGCCAGGCCGACCAGGCGCAGAAGTCCCAGCAAGCCATGGCGATCCAGACCCAGATCATGGCGACCCAGGCAACCTTGCAGACCCTGCAGGCTGCGCTGTTGCAGGCGATGACGATTTCGATCGATACCCATGCCTGAGATTTTTATTGGCTGACTCGCGAACAGGCCCGAGCAGCCAATTCAAATCATCAGCCAAACAAAAAGGCCCTGAGGTTCACACCCCAGGGCCTTTTTGCATTTCAGCCTTGGTCAGGCCGCCTTGGCTTCCGGCTGGCTCAGCGAGCGGTTCAGTGCACTGAACAGCGCCTTGAAGCTGGCGGTGGTGATGTTTTCATCGATGCCCACGCCATGCACCGCACGCTCACCGTTGACCCGCAGCTCGATGTAAGCCGCCGCCTTGGCGTTGGTGCCGGCGCCGATGGCGTGTTCGTTGTAGTCCATGATTTCCACCGGAATCGGCAGGCCGGCCACCAGCGCTTCCAGCGCGCCGTTGCCTTTGCCACGCCAGTGCAGGTTGGTTTCGCCCTGGCCTTTGCTGGCGACTTCCACTTCCACGGCGCTGTTGCCGTTTTCTTCCTGCAGGCGATGGCTGACCAGCGCATACGGGGTGTTGGCTTGCAGGTATTCACGCTGCAACAGGGCATGGATCTGCTGGGCAGTCATTTCCAGACCCAGGCGATCGGTTTCGCGCTGCACCACTTGGCTGAATTCGATCTGCATGCGACGCGGCAGGCTGATGCCGTATTCCTGCTCCAGCAGGTAGGCGATGCCGCCCTTGCCCGACTGGCTGTTCACGCGGATCACCGCCTCGTAGCTGCGGCCGATGTCAGCCGGGTCGATTGGCAGGTACGGCACTTCCCACAGGGTGTCGGGTTTCTGCTGGGCGAAGCCCTTGCGGATCGCGTCCTGGTGCGAGCCGGAAAATGCAGTGTGGACCAGGTCGCCTACATATGGATGGCGCGGGTGCACCGCGATCTGGTTGCACTCTTCGACCACTTTGCGTACGCCGTCGATGTCGGAGAAATCCAGCTCAGGGTCGATACCCTGGGTGTAGAGGTTCAGCGCGACGGTCACCAGGTCGACGTTGCCGGTGCGCTCGCCGTTGCCGAACAGGCAGCCTTCGACACGGTCGGCGCCGGCCATCAGGCCCAGCTCGGTAGCGGCCACGCCGGTGCCACGGTCGTTGTGGGTGTGCAGGCTGATGAGCACGCTGTCACGACGGCTGATGTTGCGGTGGAACCACTCGATCTGGTCGGCGTAGATGTTCGGCGTGGCGACTTCCACGGTGGCGGGCAGGTTAAGGATCACCTTGCGCTCCGGGGTCGGGTTCCACACTTCGATCACGGCGTCGCAGACTTCCTTGGCGAACTCCAGCTCGGTGGCGCTGAAGGTTTCTGGGGAATATTCGAATTGCCACTGGGTTTCCGGCTGCTGGGCGGCGTATTTGACGAACAGCTTGGCCGCGTTCACTGCAATTTCCTTCACGCCTTCCTTGTCCTGGTTGAACACGATGCGGCGGAACGACGGACAGGTGGCGTTGTAGAGGTGGACGATGGCTTTCTTCGCGCCACGCAGGGATTCGAAGGTACGGGCGATAAGGTCTTCGCGGGCCTGGGTCAGCACCTGGATGGTGGTGTCGTCCGGGATGTGGCCTTCTTCGATGAGGGTGCGCACGAAGTCGAAGTCAGTCTGGGAAGCGGCCGGGAACGACGCTTCGATTTCTTTCACGCCCACCGCCACCAAGGTTTTCCAGAAGCGCAGCTTCTTGGCCGCGTCCATGGGTTCGATCAGCGACTGGTTGCCATCACGCAGGTCGGAACTGCACCAGATCGGCGCGGCAGTGATGGTCTTCGACGGCCAGGTGCGATCCGGCAGGTTGATGGTCGGGAAGGCGCGGTATTTCGAAGACGGGTCTTTGAGCATGCTCATGAGGAAATCCTTATTGTCGTGGCCGGAAAAAGGCGGCCTGCCGGTGGTTCGAATGGGGTGGCTTGTCAGCCGGGACGAGTTGCCGCGATTCAGCCCGGCAGTCGTGCGCTGACGAGGCACAGGCTGCGGTGCTGACGAAGCTGAATGAGGGTGTGAGAGGTTTTCATGCCCTCAACCCTAACCGCGTGGACGGGGGGTTGCAAGCAGTCGGAAAAAATTGGGAGAAGTTCTGTTTTTGGATGGGTTTGCGAGATTTAATCGCGTAAGCGGTCAGAATAGGCTCAAAGGATTGCGCTGATATTTAGGGCTCGGCAATTCCAAGGATGGTGGTGCCAGGGCCTGCGTCTTCGCGAGCAGGCTCGCTCCCACAAGGGATCTTTGTGGTTGCAATGTTGTGGTCTACGCAGATCCCAATGTGGGAGCGAGCCTGCTCGCGAAGAGACCAGTAGCCTGACCGAAATGCTCAGGGCTGAAACGCCCCGATAAAAATCGCCGGATCCACACGAGCATCGTTCAGGCTGATGTTCCAGTGCATATGCGGCCCGGTCGCCCGGCCGGTGGCGCCGACCTTGCCGACCACTGTGCCACGGGCCAACTGCTGGCCGACCTTCACGTCTATTTTCGACATGTGGCAGAACATGCTGATGAAGCCCTGGCCATGGTCGACGAATACCGTGTTGCCATTGAAGAAATAGTTGCCGGTGAGGATCACCTTGCCGGCGGCCGGGGTCTTGATCGGTGTGCCGGCGGGCACGGCGAAGTCCAGGCCTGCGTGGGGGTTGCGTTCTTCGCCGTTGAAGAAACGGCGCACACCGAACTTGCTCGACAGCGGGCCGTTGACCGGTTTATCCAGCAACAGATTGCTGGGGATGTTCGGGCTGAAGCTGCGGTAGGCCTTCAACTGCACCGCCAGCTCGGCGTCGATGCGCTTGAGGTCCGCCGGGTTAGGGTTGACCTGACGCTTGTTCTTCAGGGTGATGTGCTGCTCGGGATACTTCTTGTAACCGACCACGAAGGGCTGAGTGCTGCCGCCGCTGCTGATCTGCTGCGTGCCGGGTTGTACCGTCAACGGAATGCCGACAATCGCCAGCCAGTTCTGTTGCTCCTTGACCACCAGCACCGGTTTGCCCTGGTAGGTGGCTTTTGGCGCCTGGGCCGCGCTGCCCAGATCCACCACGGCCACACCGCCGGGCACCGGTTTGTTCAACAGGCGGGTGATGTAGCTGTCGGCGTGGGCGTTGAAGGTCAGGCACAGCAACAGCAGCGGAGCGAGGAATCGCGGCATGAATCAATCCAATAAAGAAAGGGTGACTGGCGTCAGGTGGTTGTCTTCGACCCGCACCAGGAGTTCGCCTTCGCCGAGCTTGGCGGTCAGGCGCTGGCCCATCTGGGTTTGCCCGGCGTTGCGGATGGCATGGCCGCGCTCGTCGAGCAGGATGCTGTAGCCACGACCAAGGGTCGCCAGCGGGCTGACGATGTGCAGCGTCTGCATCTGGTTTTGCAACTGCACGCGTCGCGTTTTGAGCCCTTCGCGCATGGCCCGGGGCAAGCGTTCGGCAAGGCTGTCGAGGCGATGACGCAACATGGCCAATTGCCGGCCCGGATGCTGTCCGGCCAGACGGGTTTCCAGGCGGATCAGCCTTTCGCGGCGGGTGTTGAGGCTGCGCTCGAAGGCCCGGCGCATGCGCATGTCCAGATCGTCGAGACGCTGGGCCTGTTGGCGCAGCCGTTCGCCGGGATGACGCAGGCGCCGCGTAAGACCTTCGAGGCGCAGTTGGTCGCGCATCAGCCGGTCACGCATGCGCATCACCAACCGGCGGTGCAGACTTTCAACCCGGCGGACCAGGTCGCCGGCATCCGGTGCCAGCAGTTCGGCGGCGGCGGACGGGGTCGGGGCGCGCACATCGGCGACGAAATCGCTGATGGATACGTCGGTCTCATGGCCGACGGCGCTGACGATCGGCGTGACGCAGGCATCCACCGCCCGGGCCACGGCTTCTTCGTTGAAGCACCACAAATCTTCCAGCGAACCGCCGCCCCGGGCCAGGATCAGCGCGTCGAAGCCGCGGGCATCGGCCAGTTTCAGGGCGCGAACAATTTGCCCGGTGGCTTCTCGGCCTTGCACTGCGGTGGGAATCAAGGTCAGGGAAATCTGCGGCGCGCGGCGGCGGAAGACGCTGATGATGTCGCGGATCACCGCGCCGGTGGGCGAACTGATGATGCCGATGCGTTGCGGATGGGCCGGCAGCGGCACTTTGCGTTCGGCGCTGAACAGCCCTTCGGCGGCGAGCTTTTCCTTCAGGGCATCGAAGGCCAGGCGCAGGGCACCATCGCCGGCCGGTTCCACGGTGTCGAGGATCAGTTGATAGTCGCCACGGCCCTCGAACAGCGAGACCTTGCCGCGCACCTTCACCGCCAACCCATCCTTCAAGGCCTGGCGCACCCGTGCGGCGTTCTGCCGGAACAGCGCGCAGCGCACCTGGGCGCCGCTGTCCTTGAGGGTGAAATACACGTGGCCGGAAGCCGGGCGGGCGAGGTTGGAGATCTCGCCCTCGACCCAGATGTTGCTGAACACGTCTTCCAGCAACACCCGTGCACGGCCGTTGAGTTGGCTGACAGTCAGGACCTCGCGGTCCAGGCCCAGTCGGGCAAAGGGATCTTTAATCATGGGCGGCATGATAAGGGGATTCGCCAATGGTGTGCAGACAATTAGACCGGGTTGTCTGCATCGCGAGCAAGCTCGCTCCCACAGGGGATCCATGTCGCACCGAAGATCCAGTGTGGGAGCTTGCTCGCGATAGCAGTAGCCCAGTCACCACAAATACTGGATATGCCCCGACACATCTGGCTAAAGTCCCCGCTCTCCTCATCAAGGAAGTGCCGGATGAATCTTCTCCCATGGTTGGGCCAGTGGGCATTTGCCCCGATGGAATGGCTGGTAATCGCCTCGGCCATTGTCCTGGCCTACATCGTGTTCGGCATCGCCGGGTTCGGCACCGCCCTGGTGGCCGCGCCGATCCTGCTGTTGTTCATGCCGCTGTCGAAGATTGTCCCGCTATTGGTCTTGCTGGATTTTGTCGCCGCCTTTGGCAACTTGTTGCCGTCGCGGCGGGACGTGTCCCGGCCGGAGCTGCTGCGGTTGCTGCCCTGCATGGCTGTGGGCTGCACCTTGGGTGTGATTTTCCTGCTCAACCTCAAGTCAGATTTTTTGCTGCTGTTGATGGGGCTGTTTATTAGCGCCTATGCGATCTACAGCCTGTTGATAAAAACCAGGCCCAAGCAGTTATCTTCATTGTGGGCGTTGCCGATGGGCACGGTGGGCGGGATGTTCGGCGCGTTGTTTGGCAGTGGCGGCTTTTTATATGCCATCTACCTGAACAGCCGTTTGCCCAAGGAGGCGGCGCGAGCGACCCAGAGTGCGCTGATCAGTTGCAGCACTGTGGTGCGCTTGAGTTTGTTTGTCATCGCGGGCGTGTATGCCGAGCTACCCTTGCTGGTACTGGCGCTGTGTTTATTGCCGGCCATGGCGCTGGGGTTGTGGGTGGGGCGTCGCCTGACCCTGAAGATGTCGCGCGAAGCGTTCGTGCGGTTGGTCACCTGGCTGGTGCTCGCCAGCGGCCTGGCGTTGATCGGCCGTTACCTGAGTGCTTGACCTGACACGGCCAGGGATTAAGCTGCCGGCCTTTTATCTGATCCTGCCAGGGAAACAGCCAGGCCTCGCCATGAATTCGCAAAGCATTATCGTCCCGAAAATCTCCACACTGCCGGTCCACGAGCCTCGGGCCCGGGCAATCGTGCGCTGGCTGGTGCGCAAGAACATTATCGAAGAGCAATTGACCACTTGCGGCCGCACCGGCAATCGCATGGCCCACGCCATCGCTCCCGGCGCGCGCGACGTGGTCATGCACCCCGAAGCCTTGCCGTTCGGCGAGCCGATCAACGGCCTGGAGATCATCACCAAGCGTTGCATCTATACGCCGGCCAAGGGTTTTCTGGAGGAGGCCGGTTGCGCCGAGTGCCGCAAGGAAGTCGGCGAAGCGCTGTTCGAAAGCCTGGAAGACTGGATGCCGGGGCGTACCGACAATTTCACTTGTCCTGAGTGCGGGCATGAGGACGACATCAATGGCTTCCTGTTCCTGCAACCCTGCGCGTTCTCCAACCTGGGGTTCATCTTCAATAACTGGCTGGAGGCGGGGTTCAAGCAGGGGTTTCTTGATGAATTCGCCGACTGGCTGGATCAGCCGGTGAGTTGGGTGAAGGTGGAGTTGTAGATAGGTACATCACAGGATGCTTTTGTGGCGAGGGGATTTAGCGAAACGTCGCACCGCCCCGCTGGACTGCGCAGCAGTCCCAAAGCAGTCGACTCAATCTGTCCGATGTACCGCAGGGCCTGGGTTTAGGGCCGCTTCGCGCCCCAGCGGGGCGGTGCGACGTTTCGATAAATCCCCTCGCCACAGGGTTTGGTGTACCACAAGGACAGTGGTTTTAGCCCGTCAATCACCCCGCCAATAATAGACAGAGTTTTACATTGAGCCAGACGGGGTGCATGAGTATAATGGCGCGCTTCCATTTTCCCGCTCGGGAGCCCCCGCGATGCTGCGTATCAGCCAAGAAGCTCTGACCTTCGACGACATTCTCCTAGTGCCCGGTTATTCCGAGGTGCTGCCTAACGAAGTCAGTCTCAAAACCCGTCTCACCCGTGGCATCGAACTGAATATCCCCCTGGTTTCCGCCGCCATGGACACCGTGACCGAAGCCCGTCTGGCCATTGCCATGGCCCAGGAAGGCGGTATCGGTATCATCCACAAGAACATGACCATCGAACAGCAGGCCGCCGAAGTGCGCAAGGTCAAGCGGTTCGAGGCTGGCGTGGTCAAGGATCCGATCACCATCGAGGCTGACGCCACGGTCCGGGATCTGTTCGAACTGACCCGCATGCACAACATCTCCGGTGTTCCGGTGCTGCACGATGGCGACCTCGTCGGCATCGTTACTTCCCGTGACGTGCGCTTCGAAAGCCGCCTGGACGCCTCTGTTCGCCAGGTGATGACGCCTAAAGAGCGCCTGGTCACGGTCAAGGAAGGCACCAGCAAGGACGACGTCCGCGAATTGCTGCACAAGCACCGCATCGAGCGCGTGCTGATCGTTGATGACAAATTCGCCCTCAAGGGCATGATGACCGTCAACGACATCGAGAAAGCCAAGGCCTACCCGCTGGCCAGCAAGGACGACCAGGGTCGTCTGCGCGTCGGCGCCGCTGTCGGCACCGGCAAGGACACTGGTGACCGCGTCGCCGCCCTGGTCAACGCTGGCGTTGACGTGGTGGTGGTCGACACCGCCCACGGTCACTCCAAAGGCGTGATCGACCGCGTGCGCTGGGTCAAGCAGAACTTCCCCGACGTACAGGTGATCGGCGGCAACATCGCCACCGGCGCTGCCGCCAAGGCCCTGGCCGAAGCGGGCGCCGACGCGGTCAAGGTCGGTATCGGCCCAGGCTCGATCTGTACTACCCGTATCGTCGCCGGTGTCGGCGTGCCGCAGATCAGTGCCATCGCCAACGTCGCCGCTGCCCTTGAAGGCACCGGCGTGCCGTTGATCGCCGACGGCGGTATCCGTTTCTCGGGTGACCTGTCCAAGGCCATCGTCGCCGGTGCCTACTGCGTGATGATGGGTTCGATGTTCGCCGGTACCGAAGAAGCGCCGGGCGAGATCGAACTGTTCCAGGGCCGTAGCTACAAGGCTTATCGCGGCATGGGTTCGCTGGGCGCCATGTCCCAGGCCCAGGGCTCTTCCGACCGTTACTTCCAGGACTCCTCCGCGGGTGCCGAGAAGCTGGTGCCGGAAGGCATCGAAGGTCGCGTGCCGTATAAGGGCACCCTGAGCGCCATCATCCATCAACTGATGGGCGGCCTGCGTTCCTCGATGGGCTACACCGGCAGCGCTGACATCGAAGAGATGCGCACCAAGCCGGAATTCGTGCGCATCACCGGCGCCGGCATGGCCGAGTCCCATGTACACGACGTGCAGATCACCAAGGAAGCGCCGAACTACCGCGTAGGTTAAGGCTTCCAGCAAAACGTTAATCACCGGGGCTGTTCATTCAGCCCCGAGTTGTTTCTGATTCACTACATGAGAATGAGTCATGGCCCTCGACATTCACGCTCACCGCATCCTGATCCTCGACTTCGGTTCCCAGTACACCCAGCTGATTGCCCGCCGCGTGCGTGAGATCGGCGTGTACTGCGAACTGCATCCGTTCGACATGGATGACGAAGCGATTCGCGAATTCGCTCCGAAAGGCGTCATCCTCGCCGGCGGCCCCGAGTCCGTGCACGAAGCCAACAGCCCGCGTTGCCCGCAAGCGGTGTTCGACCTGGGGGTACCGGTGTTCGGCATCTGCTACGGCATGCAGACCATGGCTGAACAGCTGGGCGGCAAGGTCGAGGGTTCCGACCTGCGTGAGTTCGGTTACGCTCGCGTCGACGTGGTCGGCAAGAGCCGCCTGCTGGACGGCATCGAGGATCATATCGACGCCGACGGCCTGTTCGGCCTCGACGTGTGGATGAGCCATGGTGACAAAGTCACCAAGATGCCTGAAGACTTCCACATCCTGGCCAGCACCCCTAGCTGCCCGATCGCTGGCATGTTCAGCGACGAGCGTCGCTACTACGGCGTGCAGTTCCACCCGGAAGTGACCCACACCAAGCAGGGCGGCCGCATTCTGTCGCGCTTCATCCTCGACATCTGCGAATGCGAAGCCTTGTGGACTCCGTCGAAGATCGCTGAAGACGCCATCGCCCAGGTCCGCGCCCAGGTCGGCACCGATAACGTATTGCTGGGCTTGTCTGGCGGCGTTGATTCCTCGGTGGTTGCCGCACTGCTGCACAAGGCCATCGGCGACCAGCTGACCTGCGTCTTCGTCGACAACGGCCTGCTGCGCCTGCACGAAGGCGAGCAAGTGATGGCCATGTTCGCCGAGAACATGGGCGTCAAGGTGATTCGCGCCAATGCCGAAGAGCAGTTCTTGAACAACCTGGCCGGCGAGTCCGACCCGGAGAAGAAACGCAAGATCATCGGTCGTACCTTCATCGACGTGTTCGATGCCGAATCCTGCAAGCTGGACAACATCAAGTACCTCGCCCAGGGCACCATCTACCCTGACGTGATCGAGTCGGCCGGCGCCAAGAGCGGCAAGGCCCACGTGATCAAGTCCCACCACAACGTTGGTGGCTTGCCGGAAGAGATGAACCTGAAGCTGGTCGAGCCGCTGCGCGAACTGTTCAAGGACGAAGTGCGTCGCCTCGGCCTGGAGCTGGGCTTGCCGTATGACATGGTCTACCGCCACCCATTCCCGGGCCCAGGCCTGGGCGTGCGGATCCTCGGCGAAGTGAAGAAGGAATACGCCGACCTGCTGCGTCGCGCCGACCACATCTTCATCGAAGAACTGCGCAAGGCCGACTGGTACCACAAGGTCAGCCAGGCATTCGTGGTGTTCCAACCGGTGAAATCGGTCGGCGTGGTCGGCGATGGCCGTCGCTACGCCTGGGTCGTGGCTCTGCGCGCCGTGGAAACCATCGACTTCATGACCGCTCGCTGGGCACACCTGCCGTACGAGCTGCTGGAAACCGTTTCCGGGCGGATCATCAATGAAATCGAAGGTATCTCTCGCGTGACGTATGACGTGTCGAGCAAGCCGCCGGCGACGATTGAGTGGGAGTGAGCCCTCGTCCGGCATTGCCTGGCACGATCTAGCAAGAAAATGCCCTGGAGCCCGCGTAACTGCGGGCTTTTGGCTTTTTGGGTCTGGCAAGTTCAGATAGCGTTCTGCATCGCCAAGCATAGTTCTTTTTATGGCATGGTACAGGGTACCAACAGCATCCGATGCCATGCATGACGCTTGATACAATGTGCCTTGTTTCAGGATGGGCATGGTATCGAGATAGCCAAGAGGCCCGATTTTACTGGGGTTAAGCCGCATTTTTCCGCGCTTTTCAGAGCATGGTATTTTTTCATGGAATAAATGGAAGCCATGCTCACTGATACCAAGCTCAGAAACCTCAAGCCGCAAGACAAGCTCTACAAGGTGATTAATAGTGACGGCTTGTACGTCGCCGTCACCACGGCTGGCTCTATCTCATTTCGCTACAACTACTCCATCAATGGCCGGCAGGAGACCGTCACCTTCGGTCGTTATGGCTTAGGCGGGATCACCCTGGCAGAGGCGCGCGAGCGGCTAGGGGAGGCGAAGAGAATGATTGCAGCAGGCAAGTCGCCTGCTAAGGAGAAGGCGTGTGTGAAGGCGCGCACCAAAGGTGCTGAGACCTTTGGCTATTGGGCTGAAAAATGGCTGCGCAGCTATCAGATGGCGGACTCGACACGGGATATGCGCCGTTCAGTCTACGAGCGCGAATTGAAGCCGAAGTTGGGCAATCAGAAGCTGGCTGAAATCACTCATGAGGACCTGCGAGCACTAACTGACGCGATAGTGGAGCGAGGTGCGCCTGCAACCGCCGTCCATTCGCGTGAAATCGCTGCAGGTCTTTCGTTGGGCCATTGAGCGTGGTCAGAAGGTTGAAAACCCCGCGGATCTAGTAAGGTCTGCCAGCATCGCTAAATTCGAGCCACGCGACCGGGCGTTGACGCCTGATGAAATCGCCCTGATGTACCAGTACATGGATAGGATCGGTACCGCGACTTCGGTCCGCGCAGCGGCCAAACTCCTCCTGCTGACGATGGTGCGCAAGAGCGAGCTGACTAACGCGACTTGGAGTGAGATCAACTTCAGTGAAGCGCTATGGACAATTCCCAAAGAACGGATGAAGCGCCGAAGTCCCCATCTGGTGTTTCTATCCCGGCAAGCTTTGGATTTCTTCATCGCATTGAAAACTTTGGCCGGAGGTTCGGAGTACGTTCTGCCGTCACGCTACGACTCCGATTTGCCAATGAGTGCAGCCAGGATCAACCAGGTACTGACGCTGGCCTATCGTCTTGCTCAAAAGAAGGGGGTGCCGCTAGGAAAATTCGGCCCCCACGAACGCCGCACGGCTAGCACGCTGTTGTTTGAGGCGGGTTACAACTCTGACTGGATCGAGAAGTGTTTGGCGCACGAACAGAGGGGCGTGCGAGCCGTTTACAACAAGGCTGAATATCGCGACCAGCGCCGTGCGATGTTGCAGGATTGGCTGATATGGTTGATGAATGGACGCTTAAGAAACCTCGTCAAACAAATGAGTAGCAAAAGGAACCCGCCAGAGGCGGGTTCTTCTGACTTCTGTGTTCAGTCTTTACTTCGTCTATTTTCCTCTAATTGACGCTATTGCTTCAAATGCTCGCTCATAAACACTCACAGGAGGCTTTCCGAAACTAACGACTGATGGGGAGAGCATCTCTGAGTATTTTACAAATTTTTCTGGGTCGTTATTTGCAGCCAACAGCGCGCTAGCTTGCGAGTCATAAAGCTCCGCTAGCTGTGAGTAATATCTTATAAAGGAAACTGCTGTCTGGAATAATAGAATTGAAACAGCTATAGCACCAAATGTAAAGGCCATAGACGATACGGAGCTTGTCCATTCCGGTGTTTCTTGTACGAATGGCTGTTTCGAATACGCTGTCTGGGTGCGCTCATAGAAATTCACCAGTTGCTCAAGCTCGCTCATGTAGGCGGTGCGCTCATCCATTGTAAAATTTTCTTCCTTGACGTCTTCGCCATCCATCCGCCTTCCCATGTTAATGATGCTGTCAGGATAAATTTTCTCGAGAAGATCGTTGGATTTGCGTAAAAATAATCCAGGATCACGCACTTTGTTAAAAGAGATTTTCTCGCCAAGTTCTCGGAGTGAATATGTCTTGGTTTGACTCGAGCTAAACACAGCCGCCACTGCAAGGCTCATTAAAATTAACAAGCCCAAAGCTATATAGAGTCTTGCTGTCCTAGATCGCTTGGCTCTCCTTTTCAAGTCTTCTATCGCTGCTGTGTAGCCTGAATTTGCGTTGAGTTCTGTAGCACTTTCCATGTAATAACCGCTCTGTGTAATTTAGGTGGTTTGTATTGTGATGTCTAAGATGGCCTGTATAGTTCCGGATTTGTAAGAGACCGCCATGACGCGTTGAGTGTGGACGCAAAAATAACTAGGCGGCCGTTTTTCTTCAGAAGCAAGGGCCGGAAAAAAGGGGGGCTGCTGGTCGTGAATCGATGTCGTCGCTCAATTGCGCAAGGTGTGCTATTGGTGGGCTTGAGCTCGCAGGTCACAGGGCGATAGGGGGGACCAGATGAAAGATCGACCGCACAGTGAAGCAATGTCCGAGCAGCTGCGTGCTGACCCAGCATATGCGGCTGAACTACTTGCCGACGTGCTACGAGAAGGCAACCCAGCAGAGCTGGCTATTTTGTTACAACAGCTAACCCTCGCGTTTGGAGCGCACGAGTAGAACTAGCACACCTAACCTCCGTAAATCGTTGCATCCAGTTCTTCCCATCTACGTCTGCAGTTGAGGAGATGCTTGTTTAGTCAAGGCCATGAAGGTGGTCCGAAAGTCTACCCTTTCTCGCCACCATTAGGCGTTCAAGATGTACCGATTTATTCCCGAAAGTAGTGGTGAATAAATTGCTCTACAGCTTTCGCAGAGATTGTAGCTGCGTATTGTTGATACTGATCATCTTTTTTCTTGTCGCCATTATCGCAAACTGATTTCAATGAAATGAAGTCTGCACGTGTTAGGGTTGATGAAACGGCGGCATAAACCCCATAAGTTTCCATGTCTAGCCCTGTAACATTACGATGTTGGATTGTGCGTATCCGCTCCGATACTCGGATATCTGCAAGTACAGATGAGCCTGTAGCCATGGGTCCTAATACGAGCTTTGGAAGCTGCATTTTTTGCTCTTTAGCATGGTCGGAAAAAGATTTCCAAAAAGGCTCGTCTCTCTTCAACATAAATAGCTTGTTTCTTAATTCATCATCTATGTTGAGGTGGTGAGGGGAAGATTCAAATGCTTCTTCACCATTTTTGTCTATGTATTTACCGCTCTGCCAGTCCCACGATACTTCTGCCGCAACCACATCACCTATCCCGGCTTTACTTGCAATTCCGGCGCAGATGCCAGCCATAATCACAATCTTAGGATTAAGAATCAATGATGCTTTAGTAGTCAACGTTGAAGCTGCAACGGCGCCCATTCTCGCACAAAAAGCTGCCCCGATTTTTATAATATTCCCCGCAACGCTCAGGGATGCATAGCGTATTAGGTGTGTACGGTCCAGCGGTTCAAAGGGGCCCCAATCTAATTCAAGGTTTTCAATGGCACTGTACTCAGGATGAGGAAGTGCCGTTATTATAAAAACATCGCAGGTGTTGCGTTGCTCGCGCTGCGTTTTGTCGTTTAGAATCCAAACGGCTATACGGTGTAATGCATTTAGGCAGTCCTCATCGTTCTCCGAATAGGGAAGGATGCCCCAAGGCCTACAGCTGAAAAAATCATGTGCTGCATCGGTTAGGTCCGTAGCAGCACTTATAGGTAGAGAATAAAGCGGTCTTTTTTCCGCAGGTATGATGTCGTCAATGCTGTTGAAAAAATCTATACAATTTCTCTCGTCCTTTTGATCACCTAATTCGCCGGGCACGACCACGTCTGCTATTAACAAATCATAGCGGGGGCGATCTTCAATTAACCCTAGCGCTTGGCTCGTGCAAATAGCAACGTCCAGACGCCCAAATAGCCCCTTGTCTTTGAGCAGGGCAAGGAGCTTTCCTTTTTTTGCGGGATCGTCTTCTAACAAAAGGATGTCAAGAGGCATTTTTTTTCTCTAAAATTGATCTTAGATTAGATTCGATGCGAAGCTCCCAGTCAGAGAATGCTGAATCGAAATACACGGTGTCTAAAAAGTTATTGGGGAAGTCCTTTTTCAACTGTTTTGATAGCTCCGTTAGCCCCAAGCTTTTCGAGCCCTCGCTGAATACTGGATATGATGTCACTACTAGAGTGGGAATCCCCATTTCATAGCGTTCAAGAGTCTCGAAGACCTCAATACCTCCAAAAGGTCTAGGAGTACCACCACGTTCTCTCGATTCGATGTCATACGTGGGTAAAGACATATCAGCAATTATGAAATCGGGTACATATTCTTCCAGTGCATCTATCGCAGATCTAACCGAATATGCTTTGCGAAGTGTGACATCTGGAATTATTCGCTCCACGACCCCTTGTATGCTAGTAAGCTTGGATTCACTGTCCTCTACTATCAAAACATTGAAGTTAGGCACTATGTTCTACCTCGATTATCTTCGAAGCTTCGCGAGATGCAGGCTCTGCGGCCCGAGAGGGTGGGCTACCTAAGTATAGAAGCTGAAACTCCAAGCGAAATAAATTTTTTCCCTCGAAGTCAAAAGATATGTTGGTATCCTTGTACTGCATTACTATCGTCGCAAGCTTACTGATTCCAGAATCTCGATTCTGCTTAGCTCTTTCGCCGTAAGCTCGCTTTTTAATATCTTGTCTCAGTGAGTTTAGTTTGGCCTCTTTTTCTGGTGTGATTGTGTTTTCGGCAATGTCATTAGTAATGGTAAAGTGAAGAAGTGAGTTCGAAGTATCAAGGTCGACTTTGATTGATACTTGGTTACCCGTTTTTACGCCTGAGTGCTCGTATATGTTAACCAATGCCAGGTAAAGCGCATCTTGTATAATAGAGAATCCATGAAGGTCTAAAAATAGGTCCTCTGGTACGCTTGCATCAATTTTTGGATTGAATTTGGTATGTTGACCACTCACAAAGGCTACTGCTACATCTACTATATATTTTAGTGTGTAACTTTCATCTAGCTCTACGTTGGGGACTCTGATCCAGCTTGCAATAACTGAGGCCCTACGATGTAGCTCCTCCGACTGGTGGACAATACTAGATAATAGTTCTACATCGTCAATGCCATTGCTTCTGAGCTCATTGGTTAGTTTTGAAAAGGCCGATTGGAGATTTTTTTTGATTTCATTATCGATGGCGGGACGTGCTATCTCGCATCTCCCGGTTATATCGTACCAAAACATTCCGATGCATTCTTTAAGGAACTGGTCGGCGGAGCTGCATGCTTGCGCAACAGCTCGGAGTAGCATTAGAAATGAGGTGGGAATAACTAAATCGAATACTCCCCGAGGCTTGTTTTTGGATTTTACATAAAAGTATTCATCGCGCAGGACGCCAATTACAGAGTCGATCGATTCCGAAAAGCGCGAAAAAGCTGCTTTCAGGATCTTTCTTCTTTTTGGGTCAAGCTTTGCGGCTAATGCGTCCAGTCTAGCAGAGAGCTGATAGTCTGCTCCTGGCTTTGGGCGTTGGCATATTAGCTCCACAGGCTCAAGTACACCGCGTAGTTCGCTTGCAATTGTACCGTGCCTTATGCGCCTTCCGATTAATACATCTAGGCCGGAAACTGGGTGCCACAAAAATTTCTCTCTTATAGAACCTACTAGTTCCCCTAAAAGATCATCTGCCTCATTCTTTGGGACTTGAAAATTTTTGGCAGATGGCGAGCGAAAACTTTTTATAACCTCTTGAAGATCTTCGGATTCGCCGACCCCGCTCTCAACTAGTTTTTTATAGCGCTGGAAGTCTGCGGAGACTTCGGCGCTAAGCGCATTCATAATTGACTGCTCGTCTACATAAACTTTACTGTCATCAAGCACTTCTAGCCCGTCATCAACGTGAAGGCTATCTTCAATATGAATGGCTTCTTGGATATATAGTTCTTCCATTGGCGGTTTCAGCTTTGCCAATGCTTTGAGTAGATCGCTCCTAGTCTGTCTCGACTTCTTGGAGCTTGTCATGCCAGGTAATAGCTCGATTGTTACCAGGTTGCAAGTGCTTGCACACAGATGGGCGATTAGTTCGATAGAGTGATCTGACTCTAGCAGGCGTTGTGGCAGATCGATGATTGTTTTACAGCTATAAGCTTTCATCAGATCTTCAATTGCATATCTTTTGTAAGTTTTGTATGTGCGCTCGTCTACGATTTTTAACAAGTGGTCGAGTGTAATCGCGACGTGTAGAAGTTCGCCACTCCTTTTAACGGTCGACCATTTGTAGCCGTAATACATATCGACTATTGGGAGTGCTGTAATTATCTTGGGGTTATATATTCCCAACTTGGCGCAAATTTCAACGGCTGTAGCATGATCCCCACTAGCGAAATAGCGGTTACTTGCTATAACGCCGACACAATCCTGTATAAGACGATTGTGAATTCTCGAAATTTCTGGCTTGACGTCTGTGTACAGTGCATCATAAATTTGTTGAAGTTTCGCTCCAAGTTTATCGTGATTCTGCATTAAATACTTGGCTTCGCGCTGAAGTGCGAACGACATTGTGGAGGGAGGCGATGATATAGGTGATATACAGCTTTCAAATATTTTGGGGAGTGTCGGAAGCGACACTAAATCTCCTACTTCGATGCATTCGGATATCCAGCTGTAATTCATGCAGAATTTTGCTAGTTCCTCAGCGTGTAGGTCATTGTTTTGCGATGATATTTGTGAGGCTAGTCCGCGTGCAAATATATCATCAAATAAAGAAAGAGGTGTTGCTGGCTCGGCACCGAAGGAAATTTGTATTGCGGATTTTGCATGTTCAGCAGTTTTAGAATTAATCTTTTCTGAGTTTTCGTCGCCTGCAGGTGAAATGTTAAGCCTGCATAATATTGGACTTAGCGCGTCTAGTGCTCCGGCGGCCCTGTTGCGTACTGCTAGCGTGTAATTCTTCTGATTGCAAAGTATTTTTTTACATGCTTTTATTAGCGTAAATAAAAGATCAATAGGAGTGGTGAATTGCTCAGCGGCAAGAATTAGTCTCATGTCTTGGTCGGATGAACCCAGATTTCCGTGGAGTCTATATTTTGAATAAACTCTAAGTGCTTCGCTCAGGTCTGCGTCATCAACTCTTCTAGTTGTATTGGATCGATAGCGAGCTGAATTTTGAGCAGGTTCATTACGTACGCCAAAAAAATATAGATAAAATCTAGTCAAGCCATACGCTGATACTGAGAGCTCTGCGCTTCGAGTTTTCATAGGCTCTAGGCCATCTGTCTTTTGGAGCAAAGCAAGGCCCGTCTCCAGCGACCAGTAAGACACGCCTTCCGTGCTCTCAAAGTCTTCTAGGTAGGTAGCAGCATTTACCCAGTCTGAGTCCCGTATGGCGGATGAAATTTTACAGGCTACATCAGCGAACGCTTCTAATTTTTCCGCAAAACGCGCTATTTTAGAAAGCGCAGTATCTATTTCTGAAGCAAGATCGAGGGAGTCAATCTCTGCAGGGAATATACCTATTGAACTAAGTTCGACTCCGAGAGACGACTGAACCGCTCCCGTGGCACCCAATTGTAGAGCCAGCCATTCAAAAAACTCGTTGAGTAAATTTTGACTGAGCTTAGCTTTGGCCATTGATATGGCTTTGTTAATTTGTTTTTGACAGTATTGAGCCTGTTTTCCTGCATCACGTGCTCGTTCTGGTGTGCTGGGCTCTTTAAGTTTTGCAAGAGCTCCTCGAACAAGATTTTGGACATCGACTAAGTTTGTGTTCGTCGTTTTTCTCATTTTCATGCTGTGATCCTTTTTGGCACAAAAGCGGTTTTTCTTGCCATAATGCCAAAATGATATTAGTATTGCAAACTGTTTCTGAGTTGCTTTTAACTATCAAGTAGTATGTTCTGATACTTGATTTAGAGACGGTTTAATTGAGAAGGTGGATATGGATATGGATGATGCTGTAAAGTTTGAGCGCTCGATGGAGCACGCTTGGAAGTATTTTGAACTGCATGCGCAACAGCGAATGACAGTCTTCAATTTCTTTTTGGCGATCGCTGGTCTTGTTGCAGCAGGGATAGGAGTTGGCTTGCAGCAGGGTGGAAAGTTTTCAGCTCTGGTTTCACTTTTAGGTTGTTTTTTAAGTTTGGTGGCTTTTATATTCTGGAAGCTTGATCAGCGGGTGTCTTTTATAATAAAGCATGCGGAAGCGACGTTGTGCTATTTGGAGGGTGTCGGGCTTTCTTCAGAAGTGTCTATATTTACTAAGGAAAAAAACAATGCTGCTGGTCTTGGGAGTGAGTCTGTATGGACATACGGGAAGTGCTTCAGGCTGTCCTTTTTAGCAGTAGGTTTGATTGGTGTTGCCTTTGTGGTAACTCCTTACTTTGTTAGCTTTGCTTGTAAGCCTTAGAGTAATAATTGATGGATTCATATTTCTTATCTAGCAGCCATGGTTGTGGCGAGTTGGTGGCTCTACTTTCTTGGGCGTGTGGGATGAAATATTGAGTTGAATTTCGTACGGGCTTCGTTTCACTTGGCCAATCGCGGGCGCATTGTTAGGGCTTTAGCGGAATGCTTGTACCAACAGAATTGAAAAGTCATAGTCATGGCATTTTTCATGGTATTAAATGAAGTCTGGATTTTTAGGTGCCTAAAATATGGGGCTCTAGCTGGTAGTTTATAATAGAGTGGGAGTGATGGGCGTCCGGCACTGACCGGCACCCTGGAGCGAGAAACATCCTGAAGTCCACTTGATTGCGGGCTTTTGGCATTTGGGGGTTCGGCACCTCCTTGTAGTCGGTCCGCGCCAGCACGCGGTCGGCTTCCAGATCCTTCTATTGCTGGATCAGCACTTTGTCACTGACGTGATGAGACTTGAAAGGCTCGCGTCATTGCCCGCCAAACCCAAAACCGTGGCGAGGGAGCTTACTCCCGCTGGGGTGCGAAGCGCCCCCAATCCAAGCGGGTAGGAGCAACCCGACACGCCGCGATGAGGGTTTGGGGCTGCTGCGCTGCCCAGCGGGAGCAAGCTCCCTCGCCACAGGGGTAGAGGCGATTCCAAGCTGTTTGTGCCCATCCATGCCAAATTTCCTATCGTTGTCCCTGGCTTGCCCACGTTTGTCCTTCGCTCCCTGTTAGGGAATGTCGCCTGGCGGTTCGGTCACCTTTCGCTACGATTCCTTGCCTCAACGGGCACCGAGAAATGCTTATCATCGGACGGCGAAGCCCCGCGGGAATTTCGCCGGCACGCCTCGCGAAACGCTGTCGCGTGTCAAGTAATGCGCCTCGTGCCCCCTGTGTCCATGCTCCGGCCGGGCAAACGTGATCCCGCTGGGCAGAGCGTCGTTTGAAAGAAAGAGTCAGGTTGTCATTTGACAACCTGGCTGATCATGCGAATACTGGAGACCACGGATGACTCGTCCAACGCACCCGAAAAAAGAGATTGAGGAAGCGTTAAGGCATGCCGAAGGGCAGGGCTGGCGCGTAGAAGTCGGCGGCAGCCACGCTTGGGGGCGGTTTTATTGCCCGTTCAAAGACGTGGAATGCCGCTGCGGTGAGTTCTGCATCACGTCGATATGGAGCACGCCGAAGAACCCAGGCAACCACGCGCGAGCGTTGAGACGCGTCGTGGAGAATTGCTCGACGCATCGCAATCAGCGCGATGCGGATCAGGATGCTGAGGAATAGAACGATGGAATATATCTTTACCTTGAAATATCAGCTTGTTGATGACGGCTGTGCCATGGATGAACTGGTCGAGCGGCTGGGTGAAGCGGGCTGCGACGATGCCCTGGTCGGTATCGGGCAGCCGGGGCGGATGGCGCTTGAGTTCACTCGCGATGCGCCTGATGCGCTCAAGGCCGTGCTTAGCGCTCTGGCCGATGTCCAGCGCGCGGTGCCGTCGGCTAAATTGATCGAGGTTGCGCCTGATTGGGTCGGGCTGACCGACGTAGCGGAGATCGTAGGCGTATCTCGGCAGAACATGCGCAAATTGATGTTGGCTCATCCAGGCAGCTTCCCGACACCCGTGCATGAGGGGAGTACATCCATTTGGCATTTGGCGGATGTTCTGAGCTGGCTCCAGGCCAAGGGCAGCTATTCGCTTGCCGAGAGCGTGCTGGATGTGGCCCGGGTGGCCTTGCAGGTCAACGTTGCGAAAGAGGGCCGACGGTTACCTGGCATGGTTAAAGAGTTGGAAGCTCTGGTGGAGTGACTGCGTTTGGGGGGCTTTGCTTGGGCCTGCGTCAATATGGACGATTACCTGGCTGAACGAGCTCGATTAGAGGCTCGGTACGGTACAGCGACAATCCTTCACTTAATATTTCTCAATTGCAGGTGTATCGTATTCGCCTTTTGCGGGCCCACCGGTCCGTCGCAGATCCAGAGGTAGTTGCGTTCATGTCTTTCACCCGTCGCCAAATACTCGGTGGCCTGGCCGGTCTTGTTGTCGTTGGTGTGGGGGCGGGAGGCGCGTCGCGGTACTGGCTGGGGAAAATGGCCGATGCCGAGGCCGGTCACGACTACGAGCTGATCGCGGCGCCTTTGGACGTGGAGCTGGTGGCCGGGCACAAGACCCAGGCCTGGGCGTTTGGCCCCTCGGCACCGGGGACGGAGTTGCGGGTGCGTCAGGGCGAGTGGTTGCGGGTTCGCTTTATCAACCATTTGCCGGTCGCGACGACCATTCACTGGCACGGTATCCGTTTGCCGCTGGAGATGGACGGCGTACCTTATGTCTCGCAACTGCCGGTGCTGCCGGGTGAGTACTTCGACTACAAATTCCGCGTGCCGGACGCCGGCAGCTATTGGTACCACCCCCACGTCAATAGCAGTGAAGAACTCGGGCGCGGGCTGGTGGGGCCGCTGATCGTCGAAGAGCGCGAGCCCACCGGTTTCAAATACGAACAGACCCTGAGCCTCAAGAGCTGGCACGTGGACGAGCAGGGCCAGTTCGTCGAATTCAGCATTCCCCGCGAGGCTGCGCGTGGTGGTACGGCTGGACGGTTGTCGACCATCAACGGCGTGCCGCAGGCGGTAATCGATCTGCCGGCAGGGCAGATTACCCGGGTGCGTTTGCTCAACCTCGACAACACGCTTACCTATCGCATCAACATTCCAGGCGTAGAGGCGCAGATCTATGCGTTGGATGGCAACCCCATCGAGCCGCGTCCGCTGGGCAAGGAATACTGGCTGGGGCCAGGCATGCGCATTTGCCTGGCGATCAAGGCCCCGCCGGCCGGTGAAGAATTGTCGCTGCGCAATGGCCCGGTGCGCTTGGGGACCCTGCGTTCGGTGCCAAACAATGAGGCGCCGACCCCATGGCCGCCGGCATTGCCGCCCAACCCGGTGGCTGAGCCGGACCTGGCCAATGCCGAGAAGCTCAACTTCAATTTCGAATGGGTCGGTTCGGTGTCGGTCAATGTCGACAATGGCAAGCCGCCGAGCCTGTGGCAGATCAACGGCAAGGCCTGGGACATCACTGACAAGACCTGTTCCGACCGGCCGATCGCCACGCTGAAAAAAGGCCAGAGTTACATTTTTGAATTGAAGAACATGACTCAGTACCAACATCCGATCCACCTGCACGGCATGAGCTTCAAAGTGATCGCGTCGAACCGGCACAAGGTCATCCCGTACTTCACCGACACCTACCTGCTGGGCAAGAACGAGCGGGCGCAGGTGGCGTTGGTGGCAGATAATCCGGGCGTATGGATGTTCCACTGCCATGTGATCGACCACATGGAAACCGGCCTGATGGCCGCCATCGAGGTGGCGTGATGCGCCAGATTCGTCCCGCCAAGATCATTGATCGTAGCCGTGACCAGGATTTCATGCGCGAAGCCCTGGCCCTCGCCGCACAGGGCGCCGCCTTGGGCGAAGTGCCGGTGGGCGCGGTGTTGGTGCAGGATGGCGAAATCATCGGGCGTGGTTTCAACTGCCCGATCAGCGGCCACGACCCCAGCGCCCATGCCGAAATGGTCGCCATCCGTGCCGCCGCCCAGGCGGCGAGCAACTATCGCCTGCCGGGTAGCACCCTTTATGTCACGTTGGAGCCGTGCAGCATGTGCGCCGGGCTGATCGTGCATTCACGCATCGCCCGGGTCGTCTACGGCGCATTGGAGCCCAAGGCCGGAATCGTGCAGAGTCAGGGGCAGTTTTTCAGCCAGGGGTTCTTGAACCATCGGGTGCTGTTCGAGGGCGGGGTGCTGGCTGAGGAGTGCAGCACGGTGCTGAGTGAGTTCTTCAAGACCCGAAGAGCCAAATCGCAAGGTTGAACACATATCCTTGTGGCGAGGGAGCTTGCTCCCGCTGGGCTGCGCAGCAGCCCAAACCGTTCAACACAGTGCATCAGGAAAAACGGTTGGCAGCTTTTACGACTGCTGCGCAGCCGAGCGGGAGCAAGCTCCCTCGCCACAATGATTGGCAGCCCTTAAGTGAGTAGGTTGCTCTCCCACAGGGGGCTCGGGCGATTTATTTGCGCGCCACGATCACCGCCCGCATCGGCGCCGGCAGTCCTTCGATGGTCTTGCTGTGGTCCGCCGGATCGAGGAAATCAGTGAGCGACTGATACTTCATCCATTCGGTGCCACGCTGTTCCTCCACGGTCGTCAGGCTCACGTCCACGCAGCGCACGTCGCTGAACCCGGCGCGGCGCAGCCAGCGCTCCAAGGCCGGGACCGATGGCAGGAACCACACGTTGCGCATCTGCGCGTAGCGATCTTCGGGCACCAGCACTTGATGCTCGTCGCCCTCGATCACCAGGGTTTCCAGCACCAGTTCGCCGCCCTTGACCAGGCAATCCTTCAAAGCAAGTAGATGCTCGATTGGCGAGCGGCGGTGGTAGAACACGCCCATGGAAAACACCGTATCGAAGCCTTCGAGCTCTGGCGGCAGGGCCTCGAAGGGAAACGGCAGGTGCCAGGCATTGGGCTGGGACAGGTAGCGCTGTACCGCCTGGAATTGGCAGAAGAACAACCAGTTCGGGTCGACGCCGATCACCGTGTCGGCTCCGGCGCCCAGCATGCGCCACATGTAGTATCCGTTGCCGCAACCAACGTCGAGGATCCGCTTGCCCTTGAGATCCAGATGCGGGGCGACGCGCGACCATTTCCAATCCGAGCGCCATTCGGTATCCACATGCACGCCAAACAGATCGAACGGACCCTTGCGCCAAGGCGAAAGGCCCATCAACGCGGTACGCATTTGGGCGCGGGTTTCGTCGGAGCAATCGGCGTCCAGCGTCAGCCCATTCAGCAAATCCACCGTGGTGGGCTGCAAGAGCGGCAGCGCATCGAGGGCGCTTTGCCAACGCTCCAAGTCGCCGTGGCCCTTTTCCATCTTGACGTCGAGCTGCGTTTGCAACGTCGCGGCCCAATCGGCCAGGGGCGTGCCGGCCAGATGGCGGGCGAGGGGGGACAGATCGATCATGGCAGGGCAATCAACGAGGCAAAGTTAAGACACTGGAACCACGGCACGACTTTCGAGAACCCGGCGGCCAGCAGGCGCTCGCGGTGCTCTTCGAGGCTGTCGGGCTTCATGACGTTTTCGATGGCGCTGCGTTTCTGGGCGATTTCCAGTTCGCTGTAGCCGTTGGCGCGCTTGAACGCCACGTGCAGCTCGGTGAGCAACGCGTGTTCCTCGGCATCGTTGAAGCGCAGCTTCTCCGAAAGGATCAGGGCGCCGCCGGGTAGCAACGATTGGCGAATGCGGCCCAATAGCGCGGTGCGCTGGTCCGGCGCGATGAATTGCAGGGTGAAGTTCAACGCCACCACCGAGGCCGGTTGAAACGTCAGGGCCAGGATGTCACCTTCGATCACTTCCACCGGCAGCAGCTCTTGGAACATCGAGTCCTGGCCGTTGAGGTATTCGCGGCAGCGCTCGACCATGGCCGAAGAGTTATCCACCGCAATCACCCGGCAACCCTCGGTGCGCACGTGGCGGCGCAATGCCTGGGTCACGGCTCCGAGGGAGGAGCCCAGGTCATAAAGCACGCTGTTGGGCTGGGCAAATTGCGCCGCGAGCACGCCGAGGTTCTCGACAATGGTCGGGTAGCCTGGCACTGACCGCTTGATCATGTCCGGGAACACCCGCACCACGTCTTCATTGAAGGCGAAGTCGGGCACCTGGGCCAAGGGTTGGGCGAATAGGCGATCGGGCTCTTTGCTCACGGCGGTTCCAGCGGCTGGGGTGTTGAAAAGGCCGGCATTTTAACCAGAAAAATGCTGCTTAGTGCGGCTTTCGGGGGAACGCCGATGCGGTGATGCCCCACTGTCCCAGCCAGTAACTGATGATGATCAGGTAGGGCGCGACATGGAACGGCGCCACGAACCGGTTGATCCCGATCAGGCTGTCGGAAAAGACAAACCCCAGCGCTCCAACGGCTGCGAGCAGGGCCGAGCGTTTCGGCACCTCGGTCCCCAAGCGCGCCAGGGCCCTCCAGAGCATAGCGCTGATGACCAAGCCATAGACGACCACCGGCACCAGCAGCGGCCCGAGGCCGTTCGACACCAATATTCCCAACAGCAAGGCGCCAATGAACAAGGCAATCGTCAACGGCATGAGCGCCGGGCGGCGGCAGTCACTGAGGTAGGCTTTAAAATAGGCCAGGTGCGCCACAAAAAAGCGCCGAGCCCGAATACAAACAAATCTCCTGACCAGGCCAGCAATACGTCGCCCACCACTGAAAATATCAGGCCCAGGCTTATCCAGCGTCGGTATTCGCCCGGCGGCGCGTCGTGCAGCCAGCCCAGCAGGGCCAGCACCGGCATTGGCTTGACCAGCAGGCACAGCAACGTGGCATGCACGCTCAGGCCATATAGAAAGGTGGCCGCACCCATCAGCGCGAGGATCAGCCAACCCACGGTCATTTCACCGAAATAGCGCAGTCAAACGTTTCCACGGGTGGCACTTCGGGTGCCCATGGCTGTTGATAAGTCAGGCGCAAGCGCCCGGTGCCGGCGTCGAACGCCTGGAAGCGCCAAGTCGAGACACCGGCGGCGCCAACGATGCCAGCGTCTTCCGGGTTACGGTAAACCTCGGGGCCGAGGCCTTTGAGAACACCGCCGGCCGAATCCTGGATGCTCCAGCGATAGCCGGTGGTGGGATTGCTCGGCAAACTCAGGATCAGGTTCTGCCCGCTTTTGAGCTGCACCGGGCATTGGCTCTGTTTTTCCACCGTCACATTGTGTTTCGGCTGTGTGGCGCAGGCGCTCAGCAAGGCGAGGCTGACGGGGACAAGCAGGCGGGTGAGGGACATAAGGGCTCCGGCATTCACGACGAACGGCGAGCATAACCGAAGATGCTACTGGGTGTGTCAGCTGGACATGTGCTGGTGCAGATGACGCCTTCGCGAGCAGGCTCGCTCCTACAAGGGTTCGTTGCGGATCACATACCGTGAACACCACAAATCCCCGGGGGAGCGGGCCTGCTCGCGATGAGGCCAATGCAGTCACTGCAGAACGATCAGAACAACACCTTCACCACGTCCGCAAACCGCTTGGCAAAGTGCACCGTGACGCCTTCCTTCAGGTAGTCCGGCAGCTCCTCGAAGTTGCCACGGTTGGCTTCCGGCAGGATCAACTCATTGATTTTCTGCCGGCGCGCCGCGATGACCTTTTCGCGTACGCCGCCAATCGGCAGGACGTGGCCGGTAAGTGTCAATTCGCCAGTCATGGCCACGCCTTTCTTCGCCGGCTGGTTGCGCGCAAGGGACAACAAGGCGCTGGCCATGGTCACGCCGGCACTCGGGCCGTCCTTGGGCGTGGCGCCTTCCGGTACGTGCAGGTGCACGAAGGCCTCGTCAAAGAACTTCGGATCGCCACCGAACTGCTTCAGGTGGGAGCTGACGTAGCTGTGGGCTATCTCCGCAGATTCCTTCATCACCTCGCCCAGTTGCCCGGTGAGCTTGAAGCCGCGATTGAGAGTGTGGATCCGCGTTGCCTCGATCGGCAACGTGGCGCCGCCCATGCTGGTCCAGGCCAGGCCGGTGATGACCCCGACGCCAGACAGCACCTGCTCGTTGCGAAATACCGGTTTGCCCAGGGAGGCTTCGAGATCCTTGGGCCCGAGCTTGATCACGGCTTTTGGATCTTCGATCAGTTTCATCACGGCCTTGCGCACCAGTTTGCCCAGTTGTTTCTCCAACTGGCGTACCCCGGCTTCACGGGCGTAGCCGTCGATCAGGGCCTTCAGGGCGCTATCGTTGATGCTCAGGCTGCCCTTGGACACGCCGGCCTTGGCCAGTTGCTTGGGCCACAAGTGACGCTTGGCGATGGCAACCTTCTCTTCGGTGATGTAGCCCGACAGGCGAATGACTTCCATGCGGTCCAGCAGCGGGCCGGGGATCGAGTCGAGGGTGTTGGCGGTGCACACAAAGAGCACTTTCGACAGGTCCAGGCGCATGTCCAGGTAATGATCGAGGAATTCGACATTCTGCTCGGGGTCGAGGGTTTCCAGCAGCGCGGATGCTGGGTCGCCCTGGTAGCTCTGGCCCATCTTGTCGATTTCGTCGAGCATGATCACCGGGTTCATCACTTCGACGTCCTTGAGCGCCTGCACCAGCTTGCCCGGCTGGGCTCCGATGTAGGTGCGCCGGTGACCCTTGATTTCGGCTTCGTCACGCATGCCGCCGACGCTGAAGCGATAGAACGGCCGCCCGAGGGATTCGGCAATGGATTTACCGACGCTGGTCTTGCCCACGCCGGGCGGGCCCACCAGCAACACAATGGAACCGCTGATCTCACCCTTGTAGGCGCCCACGGCGAGGAATTCCAGGATGCGCTCCTTGATGTCGCCCAGCCCGGCGTGGTGCTGGTCGAGAATCTTGCGCGCATGCTTGAGGTCGAGCTTGTCCTGGCCATACACGCCCCAAGGCACTGATGTTGCCCAGTCCAGGTAATTGCGTGTGACGGCGTACTCCGGTGAGCCGGTTTCCAGGATCGAGAGTTTGTTCATTTCCTCTTCGATGCGCTTCTCGGCCTGGGCCGGCAATACCTTGCCTTCAAGGCGCTGTTCGAACTGTTCCAGGTCTGCGCTGCGGTCGTCCTTTGTCAGACCCAGCTCCTGCTGGATGACCTTGAGTTGTTCCTTGAGGAAGAACTGGCGCTGATGTTCGCCGATCTTGCTGTTGACCTCGGCGGAAATTTCTTTCTGCAACCGCGCGACCTCGACCTCCTTGCGCAGCATCGGCAGGACTTTTTCCATGCGCTTGAGCATCGGCACGCAATCGAGTACTTCCTGCAATTCGCTGCCGGTGGCGGAGGTGAGCGCGGCGGCGAAATCGGTCAGCGGTGACGGGTCGTTGGGGCTGAAGCGGTTGAGGTAGTTTTTCAGCTCTTCGCTATACAGCGGGTTGAGCGGCAGCAGCTCCTTGATCGCGTTGATCAGCGCCATGCCATAGGCCTTGACCTCGTCGGTCGGCTCGCTCGGCTGGTGCGGGTATTCGACTTCCACCAGGTACGGTGGGCGGTGGTGCTTGAGCCAGGTGCGGATGCGCACGCGGGTCAGGCCCTGGGCAACGAACTGCAATTTGCCGGCTTCACGGCTGGCGTGGTGGACCTTTACCAGCGTGCCGTAGAGCGGCAGCTTCGAAGTGTCGAAATGGCGCGGGTCTTCCTGGGGTGAGTCCATGAAGAACAGCGCCAGGGAATGATGTTCGGACTTGGCCACCAGTTCCAGGGTTTCGGCCCACGGCTCTTCGTTGACGATGACCGGCAGCACCTGGGCCGGGAAGAACGGGCGGTTGTGGATAGGAATGATGTAGACCTTGTCCGGCAGGCTCTGGCCGGGCAGGGCCAGGCCGGTGCCGGAAACGGTGTGTTCGATGTGCTCGGATTCTGTGTATTCGTTATTCGCTTCAGTAGAGTGCTGGTCGCTCATGGGGCACCTGCGCAATGGGGTATGGACCTTAGATGGGGCGGGCAGGGGGTTGTTTCAATGGCGGGCAATTGTCAGCGGTTATTTCATTGATGGGTATTCAGGTGGGCGACAGGTTGGCGTGGCGAGGGGGTGCCCCCCTCGCCACGCGTTTCAGCCTACGCGGTTCAGGTCGTTATGGCGTGTTTCCTTCAGGCACAGCACCGCGATCACGCTGAGCACCGCGGCAGCGGATACGTAACCGCCGACGTAGCTCAGGCCGCCCATCGCCACCAGCTTCTGCGCGAAGAACGGTGCCGCAGAAGCGCCGACAATGCCACCCAGGTTGTAGGCCGCCGACGCGCCGGTGTAGCGCACATGCGTAGGAAACAGCTCCGGCAGCAACGCGCCCATGGGCGCGAAGGTCACCCCCATCAGGAACAGCTCGATGCACAGGAACAGCGCCACGCTTCCCGTGGAGCCTTGAGTCAGTAGGGGCTCCATGAGGAAGCCCGAGGCCACCGCCAGCAGGCCGCCGGTGATGAGCACCGGCTTGCGGCCAAACCGGTCGCTTGCCCAGGCCGACAGCGGCGTGGCGGCGGCCATGAACAACACTGCAAAGCACAGCAGGCCGAGGAAGGTCTCGCGGCTATAGCCCAGGGTCGCGACGCCATAGCTCAAGGAAAATACCGTGGAGATGTAGAACAGGGCGTAACACACCACCATCGCGGCCGCGCCAAGCAGTGTCGGCGCCCAGTACTGGCTGAACAACTCCACCAGCGGGATTTTCACCCGTTCCTGGCGGGCCATGGCGTTGGCGAACACCGGCGTCTCGTGGAGCTTGAGACGTACATAGAGGCCGACGATCACCAATACGGCGCTGAGCAAGAACGGAATCCGCCAGCCCCATGAGCGGAACTGCTCGTCATCCAGGGTCATGGCAAGGGTAAGGAACAATCCGTTGGCCGCCAGGAAACCGATAGAGGGGCCCAGTTGCGGGAACATGCCGAACCAGGCGCGCTTGCCTTTTGGGGCGTTCTCGGTGGCCAGCAAGGCCGCGCCGCCCCATTCGCCGCCAAGCCCCAACCCTTGGCCGAAACGCAAAAGGCACAAGAGAATCGGGGCCCAGGCGCCAATGCTGGCGTAGCCAGGCAGCACGCCGATGAGCGTGGTACACACGCCCATCAGCAGCAGCGAGGCCACGAGTGTCGACTTGCGCCCGATGCGGTCGCCGAAGTGGCCGAACAACGCCGAGCCCAGGGGGCGGGCGAGAAACGCGATACCGAAGGTCAGAAAGGACGACAGCATCTGTGCCGTGCCTGAGGTCTGCGGAAAGAATACCGGTCCGATCACCAGGGCCGCGGCGGTGGCATAGACGTAGAAATCATAGAACTCGATGGCGGTGCCGATGAAGCTCGCGGTCGCCACGCGGGTGGCGGAGTTGGTCGGCTCGACAGGCACTGCTTCGTTGCAGGTAGTGGTTGTCATGCGGTTGTCCCTGACAGTCATGTGCTCCGTTGGAGCGAATTATTATGGTCAAACACCCAGGGATGTGGGGTGGGCGCTGTCGCTGTTTCGGGTAGGAACAGTCGCAGGGCTGAAGCGAATAGAACCGGTGAACGGCCCGGAACCGTCTGTGTGCAGGGTAGGCACGAGGTTCGGGCGGGGCTGGGTAAGCGGTTTGAGTATAGGAAGGAGGCTAACGAATCAACAAGTGAGCCCGCACACAATTTGGAACATGCGCTGAGCTTTTGTGGCGAGGGAGCAAGCTCCCTCGCCACGGTGCGGTGATTAGAGAACTACCGGCACCGAACTGTTATGCCACACCAGCACTTGGCTGACGCGGTTGTCGACGGTCTCGATGATTTCCAGGCGGTAGCGGCCGATCTTCAGGCACACCGGGCTTTCCGGGATGGTTTCCAGTGCTTCGGTCACCAAGCCATTGAGCGTCTTGGGGCCGTCGCAGGGCAAATGCCAACCGAGGGTCTTGTTCAGCTCGCGGATCGACGCGGCGCCATCGATCATCAAGCGGCCGTCGGGTTGGGGATGAACGTGGGGATTGTCGAGGCTGTGCTCGCTTTCGAACTCGCCGACAATCTCCTCCAGGATGTCCTCCAGGGTCACGATGCCCATGACTTCGCCATATTCGTCCACCACCATGCCCAAGCGGCGTTGCTGCTTGTGGAAGTTGAGCAACTGCAGCTGCAGGGGGGTGCTCTCGGGAACGAAATACGGTTCGTGGCAGGCAGCCAGCAGTGCTTCCTTGGTCAGGCTCGCATCCGCCAGCAGATGGCGAACCTGGCGGGTATTGAGGACTGCTTCGACCTGGTTGATATCGCTGTGGAACACGGGCAGGCGGGTTCGCCGATTCAGGCGCAACTGCTCGATGATGTCGCCGATTGGGTCGTCGAGATTGATCCCGTCCACCTCGCTGCGAGGGACGAGGATGTCGTTGACGGTGATGTTGTCCAGCGCATGGATACCGGAAACCGGATGCACCCGACCGCTGGTCTGTTCCTGTTCCTCGGCACGCGGCGTCGCGGGGGGCTCGTCGTCGCTTTGCTGGACCGCGCCAGCCTTGCGGGCAAAAGGGCGCAGCAGCAACTGGCTGAGGCCATTGAGCAGCCAGGCCACCGGATAAACGATTTTCAACGGAACGCCCAGCAAACCGTTGCCCAGGGCCAGCACCGCATCGGGATGACGGGTGGCGAGCGTGCGTGGCAGGTAGTCGGCGAAAACCAGCAGGGCCACGCTGGTGCCGAGCCAGGCCAGCCAGGGACCGTTTTCCAGCCAGGTGAAAATAGCCAGCCACGTGCCGATGACCACGGCGAGGGCGCGACAGAGGGTGTTGCACAGGATCAGGCTGGCCAAGGGAAAGCTGAGCTTCGCCAATGGCTTGTCGCCGGAGCGCGAGGCCCTGCGTTGGGCGAGCAGATACTGTTGGGCGGCTTCGATGGCCGTGAACAGGGCTGACCACAGGATCAGCACGACCATTACCGCAAACAATGGCCCTAAGGGCAGCCTATCCATCAGCGTCGTCCGTCAGACATGCAGGATGTATTCGCGGACCAGCTTGCTGCCGAAGTAGGCCAGCATCAGCAGGCAGAATCCCGCCAGGGTCCAACGAATGGCTTTGTGGCCACGCCAGCCGAGGCGGTTGCGACCCCACAGCAGCACGCTGAAAACGACCCACGCCAGGCACGCCAGCAGAGTCTTGTGCACCAGATGCTGGGCGAACAGGTTCTCGACGAACAGCCAGCCGGAGATCAACGACAGCGAGAGCAGGGTCCAGCCGGCCCAGAGGAAGCCGAACAGCAGGCTTTCCATGGTTTGCAGGGGCGGGAAATTGCGGATCAGACCGGAGGGGTGCTTGTGCTTGAGCTGGTGGTCCTGCAACAGCAGGAGCAGTGCCTGGAACACCGCGATGGTGAACAGGCCGTAGGCGAGGATCGACAACAGGATATGCGCCAGGATGCCCGGTTCCTCGTCGATGATCTGCACGGTGCCCGAGGGCGCGAATTGCGCCAGCAGCACCGTGGCCAGCCCGAGGGGGAACAGCAGCACCAGCAGGTTTTCCACGGGGATGCGCGAGCAGGCCAGCAGCGTCAGCGCGATCACGGCCATGGCGATCAGGCTGGCGGCGTTGAAGAAGTCCAGGCCCAGGCCGATCGGCGTCATCAAGTGGGTGAACAGGCTGACCGCATGGCCGAGCACCGCCAGCACGCCGAGCGTGACCAGCAGGCGCTTGTTCGCCTTGGCGCCGGAGGCCAGACGGGTGCCCTGATAGAAGGTCGCAGCGGCATAAAGACAAGCGGCGGCGAGGGTTGCAAGCAAGCTGGGTGACAAGGGGAGCATAAATCCTGTTAGGCAGGCCCGAAAGGCGCTGAGTTTGGCATAGAACCCCTACCGCACGAAAGACCGCCGCAACCGACGGCGAGGTGTACGTCGCACGCTTCTTCGCTATAATCCGCGACCTGCCCACGCCGCAGGCTCGCCGAGCACATATTTCACGGTCTGGGCCGCCATTATCCCGGTCTTATCTGGGCCTGAAAGGATCGCGCATGTTTGAAAACCTAACCGACCGTCTCTCGCAGACGCTGCGCCATGTCACCGGCAAGGCGAAACTGACCGAAGACAACATCAAAGACACCTTGCGCGAAGTGCGCATGGCGTTGCTCGAAGCCGACGTTGCCCTGCCGGTGGTGAAGGACTTCGTCAATTCGGTGAAGGAACGCGCCGTCGGCACCGAAGTGTCCCGCAGCCTGACCCCAGGCCAGGCGTTCGTGAAGATCGTCCAGGCCGAGCTCGAAAGCCTGATGGGCGCCGCCAACGAAGACCTGAACCTCAGCGCCGTGCCGCCAGCGGTGGTGCTGATGGCCGGTCTGCAGGGCGCGGGCAAGACCACCACCGCCGGCAAGCTGGCGCGCTTCCTTAAGGAGCGCAAGAAGAAGTCGGTGATGGTGGTGTCGGCGGACATCTACCGTCCGGCGGCAATCAAGCAGCTGGAAACCCTGGCCAGCGATATCGGCGTGACGTTCTTTCCGTCCGATCTGAGCCAGAAGCCGGTGGACATCGCCCAGGCGGCTATAAAGGAAGCGAAGCTCAAATTCATTGACGTGGTCATCGTCGACACCGCCGGTCGCCTGCACATCGATGAAGAGATGATGGGTGAGATCAAGGCGCTGCATGCCGCGATCAACCCCGTGGAAACGCTCTTCGTAGTCGATGCCATGACCGGCCAGGACGCGGCCAACACCGCCAAGGCGTTCGGTGACGCACTGCCGCTGACCGGCGTGATCCTGACCAAGGTCGACGGCGACGCCCGTGGCGGTGCCGCGCTGTCGGTACGCGCCATCACCGGTAAGCCCATCAAGTTCATCGGCATGGGCGAGAAGAGCGAAGCGCTCGAGCCGTTCCACCCTGAGCGTATCGCTTCGCGCATCCTCGGCATGGGCGATGTGCTCAGCCTGATCGAGCAGGCCGAACAGACCCTCGACAAGGACAAGGCCGACAAACTGGCCAAGAAGCTGAAGAAGGGCAAGGGCTTCGATCTCGAGGACTTCCGCGACCAGCTGCAACAAATGAAGAACATGGGCGGCCTCGGCGGCCTCATGGACAAACTGCCGAACATCGGCGGCGTGAACCTGGCGCAGATGGGCAATGCCCAGGGCGCGGCTGAAAAGCAGTTCAAACAGATGGAAGCCATCATCAACTCCATGACCCCGGCCGAGCGCCGCGACCCTGAGCTGATCAGCGGTTCGCGCAAGCGTCGTATCGCCATGGGTTCCGGCACCCAGGTGCAGGACATCGGACGCTTGATCAAGCAGCACAAGCAGATGCAGAAGATGATGAAGAAATTCTCCGCCAAGGGCGGGATGGCCAAGATGATGCGCGGCATGGGCGGTATGTTGCCCGGCGGCGGCATGCCGAAAATGTAAAGAATCTGCGCCGGCTGTCATGTCGGCGTTGCCTCGCACGGAAGCGGGGATTTCCAGCAAACCCGCGCTACGCGGGAGCTGACCCGCCGTTTTTCATGACGGCTCTATGGCAAATCTTGATTGCACCGCGCCAGGCGCCGGAAAAAGTCATTTGCAAAAGTCCGGATATTCCTTAGAATATGCGGCCTTTCGGGCACCTATGCCCGCTGTGCATTTAGATTTGCAGCACCGACTACAGGAACGATGTTCACATGCTAACAATCCGTCTTGCCCTTGGCGGCTCCAAAAAGCGCCCGTTTTACCACCTGACCGTAACCGACAGCCGCAACCCGCGTGACGGTTCCCACAAGGAACAGGTTGGTTTCTTCAACCCTGTTGCCCGTGGTCAGGAAGTTCGTCTGTCCGTGAACCAAGAGCGCGTAGCCTACTGGCTGAGCGTTGGTGCACAGCCTTCTGAGCGTGTTGCTCAGTTGTTGAAGGAATCGGCTAAGGCCGCGGCCTGAGCAATATGAACGCGACGCCAAAAGATGCCGGTGATTTGATCGTTGTCGGCAAGATCTACTCTGTACATGGCGTTCGCGGCGAAGTGAAGGTGTATTCCTTTACTGATCCGATCAAGAACCTGTTGGACTACAAAACCTGGACGCTCAAGCGCGAAGGTAGCGTGAAACAGGTGGAGCTGGTCAGCGGACGCGGGAACGACAAGTTCCTGGTCGCGAAGCTCAAGGGTCTCGATGATCGTGAAGAAGCGCGTCTTCTGGCCGGTTATGAGATCTGCGTGCCGCGCAACCTGTTCCCTGAACTGACCGACGGCGAGTACTACTGGTACCAGCTGGTGGGTCTGAAGGTCATCGACCACCTCGGGCAATTGCTCGGGAAGATCGATCATCTGCTCGAGACCGGTTCGAACGATGTCATGGTGGTCAAGCCTTGCGTCGGCAGCCTGGATGATCGCGAACGCCTGTTGCCCTATACGGAGCAATGCGTGTTGGCAGTCGACCTTGAAGCAGGCGAGATGAAGGTGGAATGGGATGCGGATTTCTAAACGTGGCTAATTTGCGCGTTGAAGTCATCACGCTGTTTCCCGAGATGTTTTCCGCCATCAGCGAATACGGCATAACCAGCCGCGCGGTGAAACAGGAGCTGTTGCAGCTCACCTGTTGGAATCCGCGAGACTACACCACGGATCGGCATCACACTGTGGACGATCGCCCGTTTGGCGGTGGTCCGGGCATGGTGATGAAGATCAAGCCCCTGGAAGATGCGCTGGTTCAGGCCAGGATGGCAGCCGGGGAGGGTGCGAAGGTGATCTACCTGTCGCCCCAAGGCCGTCAGCTGACTCAGTCGGCGGTACGCGAGCTGGCGAATTCGGATGCATTGATCCTGATTGCCGGCCGTTATGAAGGCATTGACGAGCGTTTCATTGAAGCTCATGTCGATGAAGAGTGGTCGATTGGCGACTATGTACTGTCTGGCGGCGAGCTGCCGGCGATGGTCCTGATCGATGCGGTTACACGACTGCTGCCTGGAGCTTTAGGGCATGCGGATTCCGCCGAGGAAGATTCCTTTACGGATGGTCTGCTGGATTGCCCGCACTACACCCGACCGGAGGTGTATGCGGATCAGCGTGTTCCCGACGTGTTGCTAAGTGGCAACCACGCGCACATCCGGCGTTGGCGTTTACAGCAGTCCCTTGGTCGGACCTATGAACGACGCGCCGATCTTCTGGAAAGCCGCTCGCTTTCTGGAGAAGAGAAGAAGCTGCTCGAGGAATACATCCGCGAGCGGGACGATAGTTAACAACGTATCGATGGTAAGTCCGTTGACTTGCCTTAGGAGCACAGCATGACTAACAAAATCATCCTTGCACTCGAAGCAGAGCAGATGACCAAAGAGATCCCTACCTTTGCCCCAGGCGACACCATTGTCGTTCAGGTGAAAGTGAAGGAAGGCGACCGTTCGCGTCTGCAAGCGTTCGAAGGCGTTGTTATCGCCAAGCGTAACCGCGGCGTAAACAGTGCATTCACCGTTCGTAAAATCTCTAACGGTGTTGGCGTAGAGCGTACTTTCCAGACCTACAGCCCGCAAATCGACAGCATGGCTGTGAAGCGTCGCGGTGACGTCCGTAAAGCCAAGCTGTACTACCTGCGTGACCTGTCGGGTAAAGCAGCTCGCATCAAGGAAAAACTGGCTTAAGTCCAGCTTCCGATGCAAAAAAAAGCAGCCTGCGGGCTGCTTTTTTGTTGCCTGCGATTTGTGCTTTGAGCACTCTTCACTCGTCGTTTTTTATGCGACGCAGCCTTCGCTAGCTCATGAGTCTTTATGCCAGCCATCGACCATCCACTGATAGACCAGTTCCTCGACGCCCTGTGGCTGGAGAAGGGGCTCTCCGATAACACCCGCGGTGCCTATCGCAGCGACCTGGCCTTGTTCAATGGCTGGTTGCAGGAACAGAACCTGGAATTGATCAACGCCGGAAGGGAATTGATCCTCGACCATCTGGCGTGGCGTTTGGAGCAGAACTATAAACCCCGCTCTACCGCCAGATTTCTTTCCGGGTTGCGTGGCTTCTATCGCTATTTGCTGAGGGAAAAAGTGATTGCGGTGGACCCGACCTTGCGCGTGGAAATGCCGCAACTGGGCCGTCCGCTGCCAAAATCCCTGTCGGAAGCGGACGTGGAAGCATTGCTGGCGGCCCCCGACCTCAGTGACCCCATCGGCCAGCGCGACCGAGCGATGCTGGAAGTGCTGTACGCCTGTGGTTTGCGGGTCACCGAACTGATCAGCCTGACACTTGAGCAAGTGAACCTGCGCCAGGGCGTGCTGCGGGTGATGGGCAAGGGCAGCAAGGAACGCCTGGTGCCCATGGGCGAGGAAGCGATCGTCTGGGTCGAGCGCTACATGCGCGATGCGCGTCATGACCTGCTGGGTGGGCGTCCCAGCGATGTGCTGTTTCCGAGCCTGCGCGGCGAGCAGATGACCCGCCAGACTTTCTGGCACCGCATCAAGCACCAGGCCAAGGTGGCGGGAATCAATAAATCGCTGTCCCCCCACACCTTGCGCCATGCCTTCGCCACGCACCTGCTCAATCATGGCGCTGATCTGCGGGTAGTACAGATGTTGCTGGGGCATAGCGACCTGTCCACCACCCAGATCTACACCCACGTGGCTCGGGCGCGGTTGCAGGACCTGCACGCCAAGCATCATCCCCGCGGCTGAAGAAGAACCCCACGGATAAGCGCTCGCCATTGCCTTGCATCACCGGCATTCGGCCACGCCAGCCTTATGTGGTAGGCTTTCCCGGTTTGCACGGTGGGCGGCTGGAACCCGAATCTGCGGGTCGTTGGTTCCCGTCCCATTTGTTCGCCTCAGGAGTCCTCATGCGTTTGATCCAGATGTTCACCGCCGCCGCCATTGCGTTGGCCAGCACCTTTGCCATCGCCGACGACGCGGCTGACCAGGCTATCCGCAAGAGCCTGGCCAACCTCGAGCTCGAAGTGCCGATCGAAGCCATCTCTGCCAGTCCCATGTCCGGGCTCTATGAAGTCAAGCTCAAGGGCAGCCGCGTGCTGTACGCCAGCGCCGACGGCCAGTACATCGTCCAGGGCAACCTGTTCACGCTCAAGGACGGCAAGCCGGTCAATCTCACCGAGATCACCGAACGCCAGGGCATTTCGAAGTTGATCAACGGCATCCCGGTCGCCGAAACCGTGGTCTATCCAGCAGTCGGCGAAACCAAGTCGCACATCACCGTGTTCACCGACACCACCTGTCCTTATTGCCACAAGCTGCACGCTGAAGTGCCCGAGCTCAACAAGCGCGGCATCGAAGTGCGTTATGTAGCGTTCCCGCGCCAGGGCCTGGGCTCGCCGGGTGACGAGCAGTTGCAAGCGGTCTGGTGTTCCAAGGACAAAAAAGCGGCCATGGACAAGATGGTCGATGGCAAGGAGATCAAGTCCGCCAAGTGCGAGAATCCGGTTTCCAAGCAGTTCGCCCTCGGCCAGTCCATCGGCGTCAACGGTACGCCGGCCATCGTTTTGGCGGACGGCCAGGTGATTCCGGGCTATCAGCCGGCGCCGCAAGTCGCCAAACTGGCTTTGGACGCAAAATGACTTGCGTAGATCCGCTTTTGAAGATCACGGCTCGGCGAAAACGTTCGTCGGGCCGTTAAACACAAAGTCGCGTTGCTGCGCGGCTGTATTTCACGGCCGACCTTGCGTCGGCCGTTTCATGGGGAGTCAAGAGTGAATCCGGTCAAAGTAGGCATCTGTGGGTTAGGTACCGTCGGTGGCGGCACCTTCAACGTACTTCAGCGCAACGCCGAGGAAATTGCTCGTCGTGCCGGGCGTGGAATCGAAGTGGCACAAATTGCCATGCGCACGCCAAAGCCTCAGTTCCAGACGACCGGTATTGCGATTACCAACGATGTCTTCGAAGTGGCCACGAACCCTGAGATCGACATCGTAATAGAGCTGATGGGCGGCTATACCGTTGCCCGAGAGCTGGTACTCAAGGCCATCGAGAATGGCAAGCATGTGGTCACCGCGAACAAGGCGCTTATCGCCGTTCACGGTAATGAAATCTTCGCCAAGGCACGAGAGAAAGGCGTGATCGTGGCGTTCGAAGCCGCCGTGGCGGGTGGCATCCCAGTGATCAAGGCGATTCGCGAAGGCCTGTCGGCCAACCGTATCAACTGGCTTGCGGGAATCATCAACGGCACCGGCAACTTCATCCTCACCGAGATGCGCGAGAAAGGTCGCACCTTCGAGGACGTCCTCACCGAGGCCCAGGCCCTGGGTTATGCCGAGGCGGATCCAACCTTCGACGTGGAGGGTATCGACGCGGCGCACAAGCTGACGATCCTGGCTTCCATCGCCTTTGGTATACCGCTGCAATTCGACAAGGCTTACACCGAAGGCATCACCAAACTGACCACCGCTGATGTGAACTATGCCGAAGCCTTGGGCTACCGCATCAAACACTTGGGCGTGGCGCGCAGCACCGCCAGCGGCATCGAATTGCGCGTACACCCGACGCTGATCCCGGCCGACCGCCTGATCGCCAACGTCAACGGTGTGATGAACGCAGTGATGGTCAATGGTGATGCCTCCGGGTCGACGCTGTTCTACGGGGCTGGCGCGGGCATGGAGCCGACTGCATCGTCGGTGATCGCCGACCTGGTGGATGTGGTTCGCGCGATGACCTCGGATCCAGAGAACCGAGTGCCGCACCTGGCCTTCCAGCCGGATTCGCTGTCGGCCCATCCGATTCTTCCGATCGATGCTTGCGAAAGTGCCTACTACTTGCGTATCCAGGCCAAGGACCATCCTGGCGTGTTGGCCCAGGTGGCGAGCATTCTTTCGGAGCGCGGCATCAACATCGAGTCGATCATGCAGAAGGAAGTCGAGGAACATGATGGCCTGGTGCCGATGATCCTGCTGACCCATCGCGTGGTCGAGCAGCGCATCAACGATGCGATTGCGGCATTGGAGGCGCTCCAGGGGGTCGTTGGCCCAGTGGTCCGTATCCGCGTCGAACATTTGAACTAATTTAGCGGCAAGCTATAAGCTGCAAGCTGCAAGTAAAAGCCGAACCGCTTTTCACTTGTAGCTTGCAGCTTGAGGCTTGAAGCTCAAACCGAAGGTTTGCCCTATGCGCTATATCAGCACCCGCGGCCAGGCACCGGCCCTGAATTTCGAAGATGTCCTGCTGGCCGGCCTGGCCACGGATGGCGGTCTTTATGTGCCGGAGAACCTGCCACGTTTCACCCAGGAAGAGATTGCCTCCTGGGCCGGCCTGCCGTACCACGAGCTGGCTTTCCGGGTCATGCGCCCGTTTGTTGCCGGCAGCATCCCGGACGCCGATTTCAAAAAGATTCTGGAAGAGACCTATGGGGTCTTTTCCCACAATGCCATCGCACCGTTGCGCCAGCTCAACGGTAACGAATGGGTCATGGAGCTGTTCCACGGTCCGACCCTGGCGTTCAAGGATTTCGCCCTGCAGCTGCTCGGCCGCCTGTTGGACTACGTGTTGCAAAAGCGTGGCGAGCGCGTGGTGATCGTCGGCGCAACGTCCGGCGACACCGGCTCGGCCGCGATCGAAGGCTGCAAGCATTGCGAGCACGTCGATATTTTCATCCTGCACCCGCACAACCGCGTCTCGGAAGTGCAGCGTCGGCAGATGACGACGATCTTCGGCGACAACATCCACAACATCGCCATCGAAGGCAACTTCGATGACTGCCAGGAAATGGTCAAGGCCAGTTTCGCCGACCAGAGCTTCCTCAAGGGCACCCGGTTGGTGGCGGTGAACTCGATCAACTGGGCGCGGATCATGGCCCAGATCGTCTACTACTTCCACGCGGCGCTGCAGTTGGGCGGCCCGGCCCGTTCGGTGGCGTTCTCGGTGCCTACCGGCAACTTCGGCGATATTTTCGCCGGTTACCTGGCGCGCAACATGGGCCTGCCGATCAACCAATTGATCGTCGCCACCAACCGCAACGACATCCTGCATCGCTTCATGAGCGGTAACCAGTACGTCAAGGAAACCCTGCACGCCACGCTGTCACCTTCGATGGACATCATGGTGTCGTCGAACTTCGAGCGCCTGTTGTTCGACTTGCACGGTCGCAATGGTGCCGCGATTGCCGGCCTGATGGACAGCTTCCGCCAGGGTGGCGGTTTCAGCGTCGAAGCCGAGCGCTGGACCGAAGCCCGCAAGCTGTTCGACTCCCTTGCAGTGGATGACGCGCAGACCTGCGAAACCATCGCCGAGGTGTTCGAGCAGAGCGGTGAGCTGCTCGACCCACACACCGCCATTGGCGTGAGAGCTGCACGCGAGTGCCGCCGCAGCCTGGATACCCCGATGGTCGTCCTGGGCACCGCACACCCGGTCAAGTTTCCGGAAGCCGTGGAGAAAGCTGGCGTAGGAAAAGCGCTTGAACTGCCTGCACATCTTTCGGATTTGTTTGAGCGAAACGAGCGTTGCACGGTGTTGCCCAATGACTTGAAAGCCGTGCAGGCCTTTGTCAGCCAGCATGGCAACCGCGGCAAACCTCTCTGATAGCTGGAAGTTGTCACATTTTGAAGCCCGTCTCCTGACGGGCTTTCTTGTTTCTGCATGCCAAACTGGCCGGGTTTCCGCCCTTGGAGGGACGGGCGGGTAATCTCGAAGGAAGTGCAGATGTTGTTCTTTATACGTTGCAAACCAGTGATGAGCTGGATGATGGGCCTGGTGTTTTTGTTTGGGGCGCCATGGGGAGGCGCGGCCCAGTTGGCGGCCTCTGGCAAGCCACCGTTCGAATCCAGCGGACGGATCGCGCTCGATGCCCAGGAGCTGAAGTGGATCAGCGAGAACCCTCGCGTCGTCGTCGCCTCGATGCAGTTCCCGTTGTACCTGTTCAAAAATGAACGTGGGCAATGGAACGGGCTGAACGACGATATTCTCCGGCGTATCGAGCACATGACCGGACTTGAATTCGTTCATCGGGAGTCGTTCTCTCCCGATCAATTAATGGCCCTGTTGGAAAAAGGCGAGGCCGACATGACGACTACCCTGGCGATGAATGACGAGCGCAGGGAGTTCTTGAGTTTCAGCCACGCGTTCGGAGGTTCCGGCTGGGTCTTCGTCGGACGTGACGCAGAGCCCGCACTTCGTTCGCTGGAGCAACTCGAAGGCAAGGTGCTGGTGTTGCCGGCACGGCATGCGTTGGAGTCGGAGATCAGGCGCAATCATCCAGCCATCGAGTTGCGCACGGTCAAGACGTACGGTGAAGCTCGGGCGCTGGTGGAAAGCGGTGAAGCCTACGCCACCATTGAAAATGAAACCGGCGCGCACCTGTACCCTGCGGGACAGCTGCAAGTAGGAAGCAATCTCGAAGGCAAGTGGGAGCCCGACTATCTGGCTGTGCGCCAAGACCTTCGGCCATTGTTAAGCATCCTGAACAAGGCGCTGGAAGCGTTCCCCGCCGAAGAGATGCGAGCGCTGCGCTCGAAATGGCTGACAGGCATCGCTCCCCATCCGTCACCGTCTTCCTGGTTGTACATCAAACAGTGGGGCTACTGGTGTGTGGTCGTGTTCGGGGTGTTTGGCCTGTTGTCCCTGCTGTCGCTGTTATGGAACCGACGCCTGCAGGTCCAGATTGATCAACGCCTCAAGGTCGAGGCCGTACTCAATGACCAACTGAAGTTCCAGCGAGCCCTGATGGACGCCATTCCCGATCCGATCTTCATTCGCGACCTGGAAGGTCGCCTGATCATGTGCAACAAAAGTTATGAGGATCAGTTCGAGACTCGCTTCGAGAAGCTGCTGGGCACGCGCCTGACCGATTCCGCGACGTTTCCAGCAGCAACCGCCGAATTGTTGCACGGCGAGTTGATGGAGCAGCTGCAAACCCGCCAGCCGCGTTTTGTGGACCGCCAACTGATGTTCAGCGGTGGCTTGCGGGACATCTACCACTGGTCAGTGCCGTTCTATGGGGCCGATGGTCAGTTGCGCGGTCTGCTGGGAGGGTGGATCGATGTTGGGCATCGTTGGCGCCGCAACCGCTTCCTGGCTTGATGATGGCCGTGCCTGTTGCCAACCTGTCATATTGGGCGCGCATGCTCGGTTGAACACGCTGCAAAAGTGTCGGTTCGTTGCGCTGGCAGAACTTTAGGCCATGGCCCACGGTCACTTAATGTGCAGTTGTTTTCTCGGACTATTGAAGGGTGATCGAATGGAAAGTATCAGCCTGTTGCTGAATGAAGCCTTGAGTCCGTATCAGGTCACGCTCACTCCCTCCGGTGCCAAGGGTGAATGCCTGGTAACGCTGAAGAACCCCACGGGGGCCATCATGGTCGAGCGGGTGTTCAACCAGGCCCAGCTGGCCGACAAGCGCCAGCTCACCGACGTGGTCGATGGCCTGCACCGCGATGTACTGATCGCCGAAGGCCGCCTGGAGCCCTGCGTGATCGCGGCTTTGCGTAATCTGGCAGGGGACAAGGCCATGGCTGTCCCTAATTGAGCGACGGTTTGAGGGAACCTTCCTACGTCCCTGTGAGTCAGACCTTTTACCAACAAGAGCGAGCATTGTGCTCCGGTGCTTGTCGCTTGTTGCACGGACCTTGAATGGTCACGTTTAACCCCGAGTTGTCTCCCCACTTCTCGGGGTTTCTTTTTGCCTGGCGTTCAGGGCTTGGCTCGTTCTATCCCGCCAAGGGCATCGCTCCCACAGTTAAAGATCTGACAACGTGCTTTAGCTGCTTATCTCAAATAGCACCATCGGCCCGCAGTTTGGCGATCCGCTGCGCATCGTAGCCCAGCTCGCCGAGTACCTGTGCCGTGTGCTCACCCAGCGCCGGCCCGACCCATTCGGATGTGCCCGGCGTGTCCGACAGTTTCGGTACGATGCCCGGCATCTTGAACGCCTTGCCGTCCGGCAGCTTGGCCTGCAAGAACATTTCCCGGGCGAGAAACTGCGGGTCGCTGAACATGTCTTCGGCGCTGAAGATCCGGCTGGCCGGTACTCCGGCCTGGTTCAGTTGGTCGATGACAGCCTCCAGCGGCAGTGAGTTGACCCAGCGATCAATCACGCCATACAGCTCGTCGCGGCGACTGTCGCGTCCATCGTTGCCGGCCAGTTGCGGGTCGTTGGCCAGGTCGTCGCGACCGATGATCTGCATGAAGCGCTTGAAGATTGCGTCACCGTTAGCGCCGATCTGCACGTGCTTGCCGTCGGCACTGGTGTGGATGGATGACGGGGTGATGCCGGGCATGATATTGCCGGTGCGCTCGCGGATGAAGCCGAACACATCGAACTCCGGCACCATGCTTTCCATCATGGCGAAGATCGCCTCGTACAGCGCCACGTCCACCACTTGTCCGGTCCCGCCATTTACCTCGCGGTGACGCAAGGCCATCAGTGCGCCGATCACGCCCCAGAGTGCGGCAATGGAGTCGCCGATTGAAATGCCGGTACGCACTGGCGGACGATCCTCGAAACCGGTGATGTAGCGCAGGCCGCCCATGGATTCGCCGACGGCGCCAAACCCCGGTTGATCCTTCATCGGCCCGGTCTGGCCGAAACCGGAGAGCCGCACCATGACCAATTTAGGGTTCAGCGCGTGCAATACGTCCCAGCCCAGACCGAGCTTTTCCAGCACGCCCGGGCGAAAATTCTCGATCAGGATGTCCGCTTCGCCGATCAGCTGTTTCAGGATCGACAGGCCTTCGGGGTGCTTGAGGTTCAGAGTCAGGGACTTTTTATTGCGTGCCTGGACGAACCACCACAAGGACGTGCCTTCATACAGCTTGCGCCATTTGCGCAGCGGATCGCCGCCGTCGGGGGATTCGACCTTGATCACCTCGGCACCGAATTCACCGCAGATCCGCGAGGCGAAAGGGCCGGCGATCAAGGTGCCGAGTTCAATGACTTTGACGCCGGCAAGGGGTTTGGAAGTAAGCGACATGGCGAATCCTGTAGGACAAAGGCAGAACGAATAGAGCGTTTTATCATAGGCCAACGCCTGTCGCCGCAGGTTGATGGTCGGCAATTCGTGGATTGGCCGCCTCATCGGTTAGACTTGCCGACTTTCCTCGTATCAAGAAGCCCGTTCATGGCCCAGCCGTCCACGACCTACAAATTCGAACTGAACCTCACCGACCTCGACCGCAGTGTGTATGAGAGCGTGAAGCAGACCATCGCCCGCCATCCTTCGGAAACCGAGGAACGCATGACCGTGCGCTTGTTGGCCTACGCGTTCTGGTACAACGAGCTGCTGGCGTTTGGTCGTGGCCTGTCAGACGTCGATGAACCTGCCCTGTGGGAAAAAAGCCTGGATGACCGTGTCCTGCATTGGATCGAAGTCGGCCAGCCGGATGCCGAACGCCTGACGTGGTGCTCGCGTCGTACCGAGCGCACCAGCCTGCTGGCCTATGGCAGCCTGCGTGTCTGGGAGGGCAAGGTGATTCCAGCCGTGAAGACCCTGAAAAACGTGAACATCGCCGCCGTGCCCCAGGAAGTCCTCGAAACCCTGGCCAAGGACATGCCCCGCGTCATCAAGTGGGACGTGATGATCAGCGAAGGGACCATTTTCGTGACCGACGACCGTGGCCAGCATGAAGTCCAGTTGCAATGGTTGCTGGGTGAGCGTGGTTGAGCCATTGACAGGTATTGAGTGAACTCATTGTGGCGAGGGAGCTTGCTCCCGCTTGGGTGCGCAGCGCCCACAATCAAGGGGGCCGCTACGCAGCCCAGCGGGAGCAAGCTCCCTCGCCACGGTCCAGGACCAAAAAGTAGAGAAATGTCCGTCCCCCATGCGCATAGAACCCCGCCAACTGCCCGACACCCTACCGTTCCTCGGTGACCTGCCGCCCCTGTTGACCCGCCTGTACGCAGCACGCGGCGTGCAGTCCGAGGCCGAACTGGACAAGAGCCTGGCGCGCTTGATTCCGTTCCAGCGGCTCAAGGGGATCGACGCCGCGGTGGATCTGCTGGTGACCGCGCTGGAGCAACGCCAGCGGATCCTGATTGTCGGCGACTTCGACGCCGACGGCGCGACGGCCAGTGCCGTGGGTGTGTTGGGCCTGCGGCTGCTGGGCGCGGCTCATGTCGATTACCTGGTGCCCAATCGCTTCGAATACGGCTATGGCTTGACGCCGGAGATCGTCGAAGTCGCCCTGACACGCGAGCCACAGTTACTGATCACCGTGGACAACGGCATTTCCAGCGTGGAAGGCGTGGCGGCGGCCAAGGCGGCGGGCCTGAAGGTGCTGGTTACCGATCACCACTTGCCTGGGTTGGAGTTGCCGCAGGCCGATGCCATCGTCAACCCGAACCAGCCGGGCTGCGAATTCCCAAGCAAGGCTTTGGCGGGCGTCGGGGTGATTTTTTATGTACTGATGGCGCTGCGGGCGCGCCTGCGCGGCCTGGGCTGGTATGCCAGCACGCCCCAGCCGAACATTGGTGAGCTGCTGGACCTGGTGGCGCTGGGCAGCGTGGCCGACGTGGTGCCCCTGGACGCCAACAACCGGATCCTGGTTCATCAGGGTCTGGAGCGTATTCGCGCTGGCCGCGCGCGTCCCGGGATCAAGGCCATCCTGGAAGTGGCCAAGCGCGATCCGTCGCGCATCACCTCCACGGACCTGGGTTTCATCGTCGGTCCACGACTGAATGCGGCGGGACGCCTGGACGACATGAGCCTGGGCATCGAATGCCTGCTGACCGCCGACCCAACGCTGGCCCGTGAGATGGCGGCCCAGCTGGACGGCATGAACCAGGATCGCAAATCCATTGAGCAGGGCATGCAGCGTGAAGCCCTGGCTCAGCTCAAGGACCTGCCGGTGGAGTCGATGCCGTTCGGCTTGTGTCTGTTCGACCCGCAATGGCACCAAGGCGTGATCGGTATCCTCGCCTCGCGCATGAAGGAGCGTTATTTCCGTCCGACCATCGCTTTCGCCGATGCCGGCGACGGTCTTCTGAAGGGCTCCGGTCGTTCAGTGCCGGGCTTCCATATCCGCGATGCCCTGAGTGTCGTTGCGGCACAGCATCCAACCCTCATCAGCAAATACGGCGGCCACGCCATGGCGGCGGGGCTGACATTGCCCGAGGCGAATTTTCCGTTGTTCGCCGAGGCATTCGACGCTGAAGTACGTAGGCAACTGCGTGAGGAGGACCTGACTGGACGACTGCTGTCGGACGGCACCCTGGCGGTCGAGGAATTCCATCTGGAACTGGCCCGGGCACTGCGCCATGCGGGACCGTGGGGCCAGCATTTCCCGGAGCCAGTGTTCCACGGTGTTTTCCAGTTGGTCGAGCAGCGAGTGGTGGGCGAACGTCACTTGAAGGTTGTTCTCAAAAGTGAGTGCGGCTCGCTGAAGCTCGATGGCATCGCCTTTGGCATCGACCGTGAGATCTGGCCGAACCCGACTGTGCGCTGGGTGGAACTGGCCTACAAGCTTGACCTCAACGAGTTTCGTGGCCAGGAAACGGTGCAACTGATGATCGCCCATATCGAGCCGCGATAGCAGAACCCAAGCGAAACCTGTGGCGAGGGAGCAAGCTCGCTTGCCACAAGACCCAGGCAAACAGCTTGGCCGCCCAGGGTCGGTTTTTGGAATCGGAACCCTCCCTCCTTCGAAGTTGTCGACTAGTCTCTAAGCACTGCTTGATAGCCCTTGTGACGTCTTGTCGGATTTTTTGCCCGCGGGGGCGGGTGTTGTACCTTTTTGTCACTCGTCGACTTTTCAAACAGAACCCTGGAGCCTGCCCACTGATTCGAGAGGTGCCCCATGAGTCTGCTGCTGGAACCCTATACCCTTCGCCAACTGACCCTTCCCAATCGCATCGCGGTTTCGCCGATGTGCCAATACTCGAGCGTCGATGGCCTGGCCAACGACTGGCACCTGGTACACCTTGGCAGTCGCGCCGTGGGCGGCGCCGGACTGGTGTTCACCGAAGCCACCGCAGTCACCGCGGACGGCCGTATCACCGCCCAGGACCTTGGGTTGTGGAACGATGAGCAAATCCCGGCGCTGCAACGCATCACCCGTTTCATCACCGCCCAAGGGGCCGTCCCCGGCATCCAGCTGGCGCACGCAGGTCGCAAGGCAAGTACCTGGCGGCCCTGGTTGGGCAAGCATGGCAGCGTCAAGCCGGAGGAGGGCGGCTGGGTGCCGGTCGGTCCTTCGCCAATCGCCTTCGACCCACAACACACCCAGCCGATGCAATTGGACGAGGGGCAGATCGCTGGCGTGATCCAGGCATTCGTGGACGCGGCCAAGCGTGCCCTGACCGCAGGCTTCAAGGTGGTCGAGGTCCATGCGGCCCACGGTTACCTGCTGCATCAGTTCCTGTCGCCCTTGAGCAACCAGCGCCGCGATCAATACGGCGGGTCGTTCGAAAACCGTATCCGGCTGGTGCTGCAAGTGACTGAAGCGGTGAGGGCGGTGTGGCCAGAAGAACTACCGGTGTTCGTTCGCGTCTCCGCCACCGACTGGGTCGAAGACGGTTGGAACCCGGACGAAACCGTGGAACTGGCGCGACGATTCAGGATGTTGGGGGTGGACTTGATTGACGTGTCGTCGGGCGGAACCGCCGCGAATGCGGAAATTCCCACCGGCCCGGGTTATCAGACCCGCTTCGCCGAGCGGGTACGCAAGGAGTCGGAGATTGCCACCGGCACCGTGGGCATGATTACCGAGCCGGCCCAGGCCGAGCACATCCTGCGCACCTGCCAGGCCGATATCATCTTCCTCGCCCGGGAATTGTTGCGCGATCCGTATTGGGCCTTGCATGCCGATGATGACTTGGGTGGGCGCAAGGCCACTTGGCCGGCGCAGTACCAGCGGGCGACGCATCGGGACCAGCCGATCCATGAGTCGGATCTTCGGGACTGAATTGGCGATGAAACAAAAAGCCCCGGTCATTGGCCGGGGCTTTTTGTTTTTTGTTTATCGGGTGTCCAGAGTTGGTTCAGGGATACTTACGCCGATCCGGCGCCGGCGGGAAATACTGGTACAGCCAGGTCTCGCTCAACGTGCGGTCCTTGGAACGCAGGAAGAGCCGCATCTCTACCGGGTCCACGCGATCGTCGGTCGGGTACCAGTCGAAAGTAATGCGGTAGCCCTTGATCGCGTCCAGTACCAACACGTTGAAGTCCTTGACCTCGCCGTGGGAGCAGGTCACGACCGGTTCGATACCGGTGCCCGGTGGCAACTGGTCGAGGCCACCGCCCGTGAAGTCCACGGCAAAGCGCCGCGCCCAGACGGTCGGGTAATGCTCGCCGGGTGCCCAGCCTTCGATGAAGCCGCCCATGCCGGAGCGGGTGGCATCGACACGCGCCAGGTCGGTGCTCACGGGTGGCAAGGCACTCCAGTAGAGCTTGTAGCCGTAGTTCAGCGAATCACCGGCGGCGACGGGTTTTTTCGGGGTCCAGAACGCGACGATGTTATCCAGGGTTTCGCCGGTTGTAGGAATTTCCAACAGATCGACTGAGCCTTCTCCCCATGCGGTCGTAGGCTCGACCCACAGGCTCGGACGTTTGCTGTACCAATCCACGGTGTCCTGGTAGCTGTCGAAGTCATGGTCGGTCTGCACCAGCCCGAAGCCTTTCGGATTCTTGTCGGCGAACGCGTTGAATTGCAGGGTGGCGGGGTTGTTCAGCGGGCGGCAGACCCATTCGCCGTTGCCGCGCCACATGGCCAGCCGGTCGGAGTCGTGGATTTGCGGGTGAATGGTGTCGCACATGCGCCGCTCGACCGTGCCGCAGCTGAACATGCTGGTCATCGGTGCGATGCCCAGTTGCTCAATGGCGGTACGGGCATGGATGTGCGCATCGATTTCCATGACGACCCGGGTCGGCTGGCAATCGATATCGAAACGATAGGCGCCGGTGGCGCTGGGCGAGTCGAGCAGGGCGTAGACCACGAAACGGGTGCTGTTCTTGTCCGGGGTTTCGAACCAGAACTTGGTGAAATCCGGAAACTCCTCGCGCTTCTTCGCATAGGTGTCGATGGCCAAGCCCCGGGCAGACAGCCCGTACTGGCCGCTGGCATCGACGGCGCGGAAATAGCTGGCCCCCAGGAATGAAACGATGTCGTGCCGGTCCAGCTCCGGTGCCTTGAACACCCGGAAACCCGCGAAGCCCAGGTCACCCGTCAATTGCGAGGTATTGACCGTGGTCTTTTCGTAGTTGAACAGCTCTGGGCGGAAATGCACCTCACGGGCCATACGCGTCTTCGGGTCGACGCTGTACATGCGAACCGGCTGCTTGAAACCCATGCCGACATGGAAGAACTGTGCGTCCAGTTGCCCGTCCAGCTCATTCCACAGGGAGTGGTTGGCGTCGTACCGGATGGCATTGAACTGCAGCGGCGACATCTGGGCCAGGGTCGGTGGCAGGACTTGCTTGGTGTCGACGTAGCGGCTCTCGGCCAGCCGCCGGGCCTGATCCTTCAGCCCTTTGAAATCGAAGGGACGGGCTTCGCCGTCGGCGGTCTGGTCAGCGGCCCAGGCGCGTGCGGCCATGAGTCCCGACGCCGATAGCCCGGTGTAGGCGGCAAAGGCCATGGAGGCCTTGAGCAAATTCCTGCGGTGCATAAATACAACCTTAATCAAAGCAATCCCGAGCCGATCCTGGCAACAGAGATTGAAAAAGGAGTTCGGACATGCCTTTGGCCAAACGCGACGAACGTAAGAACAGATACCTGAGAGCTGGATCGGTTCACCGAGGCGCAAAATCATAGGGGAAATGCGAGCTTGGAGAGACAGGAAAGCGTGACCTGGTCAAAATTTCTTACAGTTATTTCCTTTTTTATGAACATTTTGGGTTTTTTTGACTAATTACTCTAAAACTCCCTTTTCACCCGATGAATCCTCCCTATTCTTGAGTGTGAAGGACGATGTAACCGGTTCACCGGGCGCTATCAGGTCAACTCGACGTAACAGAAGGACAAGTCATGACGAAAATACAGGGCCTTACCGAAATGCTGGGAGTCTTCCCGGGCCTGATCAACGCGCGCAAGAAACGCCGGCTCAGCCGGGAAGAATTGAGATTGGTCGAACGGTACCGGGAGCTGTCGGAAAGCGACCGGATCGCCATGCGCTACCTGCTGGATGCGATGCGCAGTGTTTCGCGATTTTGAATACCGATGGAGATCGGCGGCTGGGTCGGGAGGTGTTAGTCGGCGTTACTGCTCTGACCATTCCTGGGGGCGCTCGGTGCGCTGGTGCAATACTCGCAGGACCTGCAGTTGCCCATGCAAGAGTCGGTAAGGCGCAAAAAACGGATAGCGCGTCAGCACCAGCTCTCGGATATCGGGAGCAGGTGAGGGACGACCCGAGCCAGGAAAACGCTGCAGTTGCTGCAACGTTTCAAGGATCGTGAGGACGACCTCATCAGCATCGTCCGGGCCGATAGCGTGGGAGTAATATTCATGGATCGAGTCGAGGTCACTCTGTGCTTTGTCGGTCAGTACGATGCTCGGCACGCTTTGCCCACTTAGCCTTCACGGCGTCCAGGTCGGTCAGATGTCCAGCATCGGCATCCGCCATGCCTTCGCTGATCGCTTGCAGATGCCACGATTCGGCTTCCACATATCGAACCAATGCACGCTTGAGGTGATATTGACGGTCGCGGTCGGTGGCGGCAGCCAGCAAGTCCAATTGCTGGGCCAGACCTTCCTCGACACGAAAGGACAAAACGGGCGAGGCCATGGTTCATCTCCTGGATGTATACATTGTAGACACCCTAGGCGCTGCCAGAATCTCCGTCAACCGGCGGCGTGCACCGATCGACGAAAACCTTAGCAGGACGAGCGCGGGGCGGGCATGGGCATGTGTTGCCAACGTTGTCTTTACATCAGTGCTTGAACATCACATGCCGCACCACTGTGTAATCCTCCAACCCATACATGGACATGTCCTTGCCGTAGCCAGAACGTTTCTGACCGCCATGGGGCATTTCGCTGACCAGCATGAAGTGGGTATTCACCCAGGTGCAGCCGTATTGCAGCCGCGCCGAGAGGCGATGGGCGCGGCCGATGTCGGTGGTCCATACCGATGAGGCCAGTCCGTAGTCCGAATCGTTGGCCCAGGCCAACACTTGCGCTTCATCAAGGAACGGCGTGACGGACACCACCGGGCCGAAGACTTCGCGCCGGACGATTTCGTCATCCTGCTGGGCATCGGCCAGCACTGTCGGTTCGAAAAAGAAACCGTTGCCTTCTACCGCCTTGCCCCCGGTGACCAGGCGGATGTGGGGCTGGGCGATGGCTCGCTCGACGAAGGCGGCCACTCGGTCACGATGCTGGGCAGTGATCAGCGGCCCCATCTCGGTGTCGGGCTCGTTCTGCAGACCGTACTTGATGCTGGCGACGGCGGCGCCGAGTTTCTCGACAAACTTGTCGTAGATCCCTTGCTGGGCGTAGATGCGGCAAGCGGCGGTGCAATCCTGGCCAGCGTTATAGAAGCCGAAGGTGCGGATGCCTTCCACCGCAGCGTCGATGTCGGCATCATCGAAAATGATCACCGGGGCCTTGCCGCCCAACTCCATGTGCATGCGTTTGACGCTGTCGGCGGTACTGGAAATGATGTTCGAGCCAGTGGCGATGGAGCCTGTGAGGGATACCATGCGCACTTTCGGGTGGGTGACCAGCGGGTTGCCCACGGTTTGCCCGCGGCCGAAGATCACGTTGAGCACGCCCGCCGGAAATATCTCTGATGCCAATTCCGCCATGCGCAACGCTGTCAGCGGCGTCTGCTCCGACGGCTTGAGCACCACCGTGTTGCCGGCGGCCAGGGCGGGGGCGATTTTCCAGGCAACCATCATCAACGGGTAATTCCACGGTGCGATGGACGCGATGACGCCCACCGGGTCGCGACGGATCATCGAGGTGTGGCCCGGCAGGTATTCGCCGCCCGCCGAGCCGTTCATGCAGCGACTGGCGCCGGCAAAGAAGCGGAACACGTCGGCGATTGCCGGGATTTCGTCGTTCAGCGCGGCGTTGAACGGTTTGCCGCAGTTATCCGATTCCAGTTTCGCCAGTTCCTCGCCATGGGTCTCGATGGCGTCCGCCAGCTTGAGCAGCAACAGGGAACGGTCCTTGGGCGGCACCTGCGACCAGGATTCGAAGGCGTTGTCGGCAGCGCGGACCGCGGCATCGACCTGGGCCTCGCTGGCTTCGTTGATTTCCACCAGCACCCGGCCCAGGGCCGGATTGAAAACGGCCTGGCCAGGGCCCTCGCCGTTGACGAGGTGGCCGTTGATAAGCAGTTTGGTTTGCATGTCCATGTCCTCTTGAACGTTAGTGCTTTTCTGTGGGAGCGAGCCTGCTCGCGAAGGCGTCCTTGCAGCCGACATCTGTGTTGAGCGCTGGTCAGTCATCGCGAGCAGGCTCGCTCCCACAGGGGATATTCATTTTGGCGGCGAATCTATTTCCCACCGCTCCCCGCCACGCTTTCGCCACCACGGGTCAGGTAATACGCGCCGAGGATCGGCAACATCGTGACCAACATCACCAGCATCGCCACCACATTGGTTACTGGGACGTCGCGAGGGCGGCTGAGCTGGTTGAGCAGCCAGAGCGGCAAGGTGCGCTCGTGGCCGGCGGTGAAGGTGGTGACGATGATTTCATCGAACGACAAGGCAAACGCCAGCATCCCTCCGGCCAGCAGGGCCGATCCCAGGTTGGGCAGGACGATGTAGCGAAAGGTCTGCCAGCCGTCGGCGCCCAGGTCCATCGAGGCTTCGATCAGACTATGGGACGTGCGGCGCAGGCGGGCGATGACGTTGTTGTAGACGATCACCACGCAGAAGGTTGCGTGGCCGACGATGATGGTGAACATCCCCGGCTCGATGCCCAGGCTCTTGAAGGTCGCCAACAGCGCAATGCCGGTGATGATCCCCGGTAGGGCAATCGGCAGGATCAACATCAGGGAAATGCCTTGTTTGCCGAAGAAGTCCCGGCGATACAGCGCCGCCGAGGCCAGGGTGCCGAGCACCATGGCGATCAGCGTGGCGACAGCCGCCACTTGCAACGACAACTTGATCGCTTCCAGCACGTCCGGGCGCGAAAAGGCCACGCTAATCCATTTCAACGTCAGGCCCTTGGGCGGGAAGCTGAACGCGGCGTCTTCGGTGTTGAAGGCATATAGGAAGATGATCAGGATCGGGAAGTGCAGGAACACCAGCCCGCCCCATGCCGCGATGCGCAGGCCCCATGACGCTCGAGAGTCAGAGTGCATCGAAAGCCCCCAGTCGCTTGACGATGGAAAGATAGATGGCGATCAGCACGATGGGCACCAGCGTGAATGCCGCGGCCATGGGCATGTTGCCGATGGCGCCTTGCTGGGCGTAGACCATGCTGCCGACGAAGTAGCCCGGCGGGCCCACCAGTTGCGGCACGATGAAATCCCCCAGGGTCAGCGAGAAGGTGAAGATCGAGCCGGCCGCGATGCCTGGGACCGACAGCGGCAGGATTACCTGCATGAATGTCTGGTGTGGACGGGCGCCCAGGTCCGCCGAGGCCTGCAGCAGCGACGGCGGCAGGCGTTCGAGGGATGCCTGGATCGGCAGGATCATGAACGGCAGCCAGATGTAGACGAACACCAGGAAGCGCCCCAAGTGCGATGTGGACAACGTGCTGCCGCCCACGCCGGGAATCTCCAGCGCCCATTGCAGCAGCGGCCCCAGGCCCAGGTGCTGGACGAACCATTGCGCCACGCCGCCTTTGGCAAGCAACAGCGTCCAGGCATAGGCCTTGACGATATAGCTGGCCCACATCGGCAGCATCACCGCGATGTAGAAGAACGCCTTGGTCTTGCCGCTGGTGTGGCGCGCCATGTAATAGGCAATCGGGAACGCAACCAGGGCGCTCGCGATGGACACGGCAATCGCCATGGTCAGGGTGCGAGCGATGATGTCGAAATTCGATGGCTGAAACAGTGCTGAAAAATTCGCCAGGGTCAGGTCCGGCGTGACCGCCATGGTGAAGTCGTCGAAAGTGTAGAAGCCCTGCCAGAGCAGGGTCAGCAACGAACCCAGGTAGATCGCGCCGAACCAGATCAGCGGAGGCACCAGCAGCATCGACAGATACAGATTCGGTCGTCGGTACAGCAGATTCGAAAAGCGCCGCAACGCCGAGCCGTGCGTCGCTGTTTGAGTCATGGCCAAGGTGCTCATCTCAGACCTCGCTGCCGACGGTGTCGTGCAGGGCAACCATCGCCTCGCGGGCCCAGCGCACGGCCAGGTGCTGGCCGGCCTGATGCCGGGTGCCGTTGTCGCTCCACTGGGTGTTGGCCTGGCTGAGGCTCAGGGTCTGGCCGTTTTCCAGCTTCAATTCGTAGCGTGTCGCGCTGCCTTGGTACTGGATGTCATGGAGCAGGCCATTGACCTCTATTTCATGACTCTCCAGCGGTCCTTCGGCAAAACGCACGTGTTCCGGACGAATCGAGAACGGCTGTGGATAACCGCTCAGTTGTCGCGCCAGTTCGCCGCGGATCACGTTGGAGGTGCCGACGAATTCGGCAACGAAGGTGGTGGCCGGTTTCATGTACAGGTTGCGCGGCGTATCGACCTGTTCAATGCGGCCCTTGTTGAACACCGCCACGCGATCGGACATCGACAACGCTTCGGTCTGGTCATGAGTAACGAAAATGAAGGTGATGCCCAGCTGCCGTTGCAGCTTCTTCAGTTCGCCTTGCATCTGTTCACGCAGCTTCAAGTCGAGGGCGCCCAGCGGCTCGTCCAGCAACAATACCCGTGGGCGATTGACCAACGCACGGGCCAGGGCGACACGCTGGCGCTGGCCGCCGGAAAGTTGCACCGGCTTGCGCTCGCCGTAGCCGCCCAGGGCTACCATCTCCAAGGCTTCGTCGGCGCGCTTGATGCGCTCGGCCTTCGCGACGCCTTTGACTTTCAAGCCATAGGCCACGTTGTCGCGCACATTCATATGGGGGAACAGGGCGTAGTCCTGGAAAACCGTATTCACGTCCCGCTGGTAGGGCGCAAGACCCACGGCTTCTTCACCGTGGATACGGATCGAACCGGCGCTGGGTTGCTCGAAGCCTGCGATCAGCCGCAGGCAGGTGGTCTTGCCGGAGCCGGAAGGGCCCAGCATGGAGAAGAACTCGCCGTCCTGGATGTCGATGGAGACCCGATCGACGGCCTTCACATCGCCGAACTGACGGGACACATGGGTGAACTGGACTGCAAGTGTCATGGTGCGGGGCTCCACAAAACGGGGCTAAGTACTAGCGGTCGGGCAGGAACCTGTGGCGAGGGGATTTATCCCCGCTGGGCTGCAAGGCAGCCCCAAAGCAGGCGACTCAATCTGCCTGATACCCTGAGACGTCAGTGTTGGGGGCGCTTCGCGCCCCAGCGGGGATAAATCCCCTCGCCACAAAAGCACTGTCGGGCTGCGGTTAACGCCCACCCATGATCGCAATGTAATCCTGGGTCCAGCGGCTGTACGGTACGAACTTGCCACCCTCGGCCTGGGGCGTTTTCCAGAAAGCGATCTTGTCGAACTGATCGAAGCCGTTGGTTTTGCAACCTTCGGCGCCCAGCAGTTCGCTGCCTTTGCACGCCTCGGGCACGGCAGGCAAGGAGCCGAACCATGCGGCCACGTCACCCTGGACTTTCGGTTGCAGCGACCAATCCATCCACTTGTAGGCGCAGTTGGGGTGCTTGGCCTCGGCGTGCAGCATGGTGGTGTCGGCCCAGCCGGTGGCGCCTTCTTTGGGAATGGTCGAGGCGATTGGCTGTTTCTCGTTCATCAAACCGTTGACCTGATACGGCCAGGCGCCGGACGCCACCACGCCTTCGTTCTTGAAGTCGCTCATCTGCACGGTGGTGTCATGCCAGTAGCGGTGAATCAACGGTTGCTGGGCCCGTAGCAATTGGAGCACAGCCTTGTACTGGGTTTCGTCGAGCTGGTACGGGTCCTTGATACCCAGTTCAGGTTTGGCGGTCATGAGATAAAGCGCCGCGTCGGCGATGTAGATCGGGCCGTCGTAGGCTTGCACGCGCCCCTTGTTCGGCTTTCCGTCGGGCAGGTTCTGGGCTTCGAACAGCACGCTCCAACTGGTCGGTGCCTGCTTGAATACCTGGGTGTTGTACATCAACACGTTTGGGCCCCACTGGTAGGGCGTGCCGTAGGTCTGTTGATTGACCACATACCACGGCGCGTCTTTGAGGCGCGGGTCGAGGTTTTTCCAATTGGCGATCAGCGCGGTGTTGATCGGCTGCACGCGTTTGCCGGCAATCAGCCGCAACGAGGCATCGCCCGAAGCAGTGACGAGGTCATAGCCGCCCTTGCTCATCAGGCTGACCATTTCATCGGACGTGGCGGCGGTTTTCACGTTGACCTTGCAGCCGGTTTCCTTTTCGAAACCGGTGACCCAGTCATAGGCCTTGTCGCTTTCACCGCGTTCGATGTAGCCCGGCCAGGCGACGATATCCAATTGGCCTTCGCCGGCACCAATGGCCTTGAGCGGTTCGGCGGCCTGGACGCTGACGCTGGTCAGCAGCGCCGTGGTGATTGCACTGAGCAATACGGTCTTGTGCGCGTACATGGAAATCCCTCTTGCTTTAATTATGGTCGGGGCAGTTTTTTGAGAACGTGTCGCTGGTTATTGTTTTAGCTTAGCTGCAAGCCTTGAGCCGCAAGCTGCAAGGCAGCGAAGGGCTTGAAAGCTCGCAGCTCAAAGCTCCCGGCCATGCCGGGCCATGATATGGCGCACCACGCTGTAGTCCTGAAGCGAGTCGCTGGACAGATCTTTCCCATAGCCCGAGCGTTTCAAGCCGCCGTGGGGCATCTCGCTGACCAGCATGAAATGGCTGTTGATCCAGGTGCAGCCGTATTGCAGCCGTGCCGCCACTTGCATCGCCTTGTCCAGGTTCTGGGTCCATACCGAGGAGGCCAGGCCATATTCCGAATCGTTGGCCCAGTCCACCGCTTGGCTGAGCTCGTCGAAGCGGGTCACGGTGACCACCGGGCCGAACACTTCCCGTTGGACGATCTCGTCGCTTTGCTTGCAGCCGGCCAGCAGCGTCGGCTGATAGTAGAAACCGGCCCCGGAATGCACCGCCGCACCGGTGATGCGTTCGATGTGCGGCTGGCCAAGGGCTCGCTCGACAAAACTGGCGACACGGTCGCGCTGGCGCACGCTGATCAGCGGACCGATTTCATTGTCGGCGTCGCGCTTGCCGGCAAAGCGCAGGCTGCCGACCGCCGCGCCGAGTTCCGCCACCAGCCGGTCGTGGATACCGGCCTGGGCGTAGATCCGGCAGGCGGCGGTGCAATCCTGTCCGGCGTTGTAATAACCATAGGTGCGCACGCCCTCGATCACCGCTTGGAGATCGGCGTCGTCACAGACAATCACCGGGGCCTTGCCACCCAGTTCCAGATGCGTGCGCTTAAGGGTTTTCGCCGCCGCCTGAAGGATCTTCTGGCCGGTGACGATATCGCCGGTCAGCGAGACCATGCGCACCTTCGGATGGCTGACCAGATGGTTGCCGACGCCTTCGCCGCCACCGCAGATGATGTTGATGACGCCGGGCGGCAGGATCTCGGCCAGTATTGGCGCCAGGGCCAGGATCGACAGCGGCGTGTGCTCGGAAGGCTTGAACACCAAGGTATTGCCAGCGGCCAGGGCTGGGGCGATCTTCCAGGCCGCCATCATGATGGGGTAGTTCCACGGCGCGATGGAGGCCACCACGCCGATCGGGTCGCGGCGCACCATGCTCGTGTAGCCCGGCAGGTATTCACCGCTGAGCTGGCCGGTCTGGCAGCGCACCGCGCCGGCAAAGAAACGGAACACATCCACCGTGGCGTTCAAATCATCCTGGCGAGCCAGGTGCAAGGGCTTGCCGCAGTTCAAGGATTCGAGACGGGCCAGGTGATCGGCATTTTTTTCGATGGCGCTGGCGATTTCCAGCAGCAGGTTCGAGCGTTGTTGCGGCGTGGTACGTGACCAGCCGCCGAAGGCGTGATGAGCCGCGAGGATCGCGGCTTCGACCTGTTCGATACTGCCCTCGGCGATTTGCGCAACCACTTCACCCGTGGCCGGGTTGAGAATCGGCTCGACAAAACCCTCGCCGGCCGCCAATTCTCCGTTGATCAACAACGCGGTACACAACGGGGTTTGCGTGCCAGCCATGTTTTATTTCTCGAGTTGTCAGCGGTCTTGAGGATTCAGCAAGACTAGTGCGCACTCGCAAGGCCTACAAATTCGAAATACTCAACGCTGCGTTCGATTAAATCGATGGCTTGCGTCCGCCATGGGATTGTTCCCGAGCGACCGCCAGGAACGGGTCGACCGAGGCCGGGCGTGCAGTTCCCCGGCGCCAGGCCAGCCCGACATCCAGCGTCTGGTTGAGGTCGGCGATGGGGCGCGCCTCGATGATGTCGCCTTCCAGCGACCAGGGGCGGTAGGTCATGTCCGGTTGGATCGAAACACCCAGGCCGGCCGCCACCAGGCTGCGTACCGCTTCGGTCGAGGCTGTGCGCAGGGTGATTTGCGGTTGCAGGCCGGCGCCGCGCCACAGGCGTTGCGCGTTGCGGTCCATCTCATCGACGTTCAATTGGATCAGCTGTTCCCGGGCGACATCCGCCAGGTGGATGCTGTCGTTTTCAAGCAGCGGATGCTGCGCCGGCAACCACAAGCGATGGGGTGAGTGGGTCAGCACTTCGGTCTGCAGGGCGTGGCGGTCTTCCAGGTTGGAGAGGATCAGCACGCCGACATCGATCTCGCCGCTGACCAGCAGATGTTCGATGTAGGGACGTTCGTCCTCCATAACCCGGATTGCCACATTGGGGTAGGCGCGCTGGAAACGGGTCAGGAGATCCGCCAGGTAGTAACCGGCGACCAGGCTGGTCACGCCGATGGTGATCTGGCCGGCCACCTGGTCGGTGCTTTGCTGCAGGCTACGCTTGGCGTTATCGACCGTGGCGAGAATCAGATGGGCCTGGCGCAGGAACTGGTGTCCCTGATGGGTCAGCGTCATGCCTTTCGCGTGGCGGTTGAACAGGCTGACGCCGATTTCCTCTTCCAGTTGCTGGATTGCCAGGGTCAAGGTCGATTGGGAGATGAATGCGGTCTGCGCGGCGGCGGAGATCGAGCCGGTCTCGGCCACCGCGATGAAATGACGGATCTGGCGCAGGGTCATCATGACGCACATCCTGAGATCGGATTTATCGAGACCTTGTAGTGTATATCGTTTTTATCGAATGTTGCCGGCGAGACTCTGGTTGCCCAGGCAACATCTCGAAGCAATGTGACCAGGGGTAGTAGGGCACTTTCGTTCTAGGCTGAGGGCCTTATGATCCGGTTAACCCGAATGCGTGGAGGCGGCAAATGAACACCCGTGGATTGCTCGATCAGTTACTCAAGTCCGGTCAGGAAATGTTGCAGAACAAGGCCGGCGGTTCGCAAGGCAAGCCATCCAGCGGCCTGGGCGGGTTGCTCGGCGGCTCCGGCAACCTGGGCGGCATGCTGTCCGGCGCGGGGGGCGGGGCGCTGGCGGCGAGCGCCATGGGCATGCTGCTGGGCAACAAGAAAGCCCGCAATTTTGGTGGCAAGGCGCTGGCTTATGGTGGCCTGGCTGCCCTGGGCGTGATTGCCTACAAGGCTTACGGCAATTGGCAGGCCCAACAGGGCAACGCGCCGAAAACCGAGCCGCAGACCCTGGACCGCGTGCCGGCGGCGCAAGTCGAGCAACACAGCCAGGCGATCCTCAAGGCTCTGGTCGCGGCGGCCAAGGCTGACGGCCATGTGGATGACCGCGAGCGGCAGTTGATCGAAGGCGAATTCACCAAGCTCGATAACGACCAGGAGCTTCAACACTGGCTGCATGCCGAGCTCAACAAACCGCTGGACCCCACCGACGTGGCACGTGCCGCAAGCACGCCGGAAATCGCCGCAGAGATGTACATCGCCAGTGTGATGTTGGTGGACGAAGAGAATTTCATGGAAAAATCCTACCTCGACGAACTGGCGCGGCAGTTGAAGCTGGAGCCGGGGTTGAAGGCGGAACTGGAAAAGCAGGTGCGCCAGGCGGCTGCCTGATCTGCTCGTAGAGTAATTGGAAGAGTTGAAACTATACCTGTGGAGGTTGCTGCGGGATCAGTCCCAGCCGTCGCTGCTGATCCTCCGACCTTCCGGCCGGCAATCGGGTGGGGGGTTAAATAGGTTTGCGGGGGAAAGATGCTTTTCGTGGCGAGGGAGCTTGATCGCGCTGGGTTGCGCAGCAGCCCTAAAATGGCTCCCTCGGTCAACCTGACACACCGAGCCAACTGGTTTCAGGGGCGCTGCGCGCGCCAGCGGGAGCAAGCTCCCTCGCCACAGGGGGCGTACGCGGAATCTCATTGCCCCTAAAGCCGCCGGGCGGGCTGCCGCTGGCGTTTGATTACGTTATACTCGCCGGCTTTCAAAAGTTCGCCAACGAGTGCTGCCCGCCATGGAAATCAACCCGATCCTGAACACTATCAAGGACCTGTCCGAGCGCTCCGAAACTATTCGGGGGTATCTTTGACTACGATCAAAAGCATGAGCGCCTGACCGAAGTCAATCGCGAGCTTGAAGATCCGAATGTCTGGAACAACCCTTCCTACGCCCAGGAACTGGGCCGCGAGCGTTCTGCGCTGGCGCAGATCGTCGAGACCCTGGACGAATTGTCCAGTGGCCTGGCCGATTGTCGCGACCTGCTGGACATGGCTGTCGAAGAGAACGACGAAGGCGCGGTCGGCGATGTCGTCGCCGAACTGACTCGCCTGGACGAGAACCTCGCCAAGCTGGAATTCCGTCGCATGTTCAGCGGCGAGATGGACATGAACAACGCCTACCTGGACATCCAGGCCGGTTCCGGCGGCACCGAAGCCCAGGACTGGGCCAACATCCTGCTGCGCATGTACCTGCGCTGGGCTGACAAACGCGGTTTCGACGCCACGATCATGGAACTGTCCGCCGGCGAAGTCGCCGGGATCAAGGGCGCCACCGTGCACATCAAGGGCGAATACGCCTTTGGTTGGCTGCGGACCGAGATCGGCGTGCACCGCCTGGTACGCAAGAGCCCGTTCGACTCCGGCAACCGGCGCCACACCTCGTTCTCGGCGGTATTCGTCTCTCCGGAAATCGATGACAACATCGAAATCGAGATCAACCCGGCCGACCTGCGCATCGACACCTACCGCTCCTCCGGTGCCGGTGGCCAGCACGTAAACACCACTGACTCGGCCGTGCGGATTACCCACGTACCGACCAACACGGTGGTGAGTTGCCAGAACGAACGTTCCCAGCACGCCAACAAAGACACCGCGATGAAGATGTTGCGGGCCCGCTTGTACGAGCAGGAAGTGCAGAAGCGCAACGCCGCGTCCCAGGCACTGGAAGACACCAAGTCCGACATCGGCTGGGGTCACCAGATCCGTTCGTACGTGCTCGACGCCTCGCGGATCAAGGACTTGCGTACCAGCATCGAACGCAGCGACTGCGACAAAGTGCTCGATGGCGACATCGATGAATACCTGATCGCCAGCCTCAAGCAAGGGCTGTAACGCGACACCCACGCGGTGGGCAGGCACGCTTGCACGCAAGCGAGGCCTGCCCGCAAACTCCGGCCCGGGGCCGGGGGCAACGAACCTGTGATGGAATCCTTAAAGACATGAGCGACCTAGAACTCGACCCGCAAGCCCTGCAACAGGAAGAAAACTCCCTGATCGCCCTGCGCAAGGAAAAGCTTGCTGCCGAGCGCGAGAAGGGCCAGGCCTTCCCCAACGACTTCCGCCGCGACGCGTATTGCGACGTCCTGCAGAAGAAGTACGCAGACAAGACCAAGGAAGAGCTGGCCGAGGCGGCGATTGCGGTCAAGGTTGCCGGTCGCATCATGCTCAACCGTGGTTCGTTCATGGTGATCCAGGACATGACCGGCCGCATTCAGGTCTACGTCAACCGCAAGACCCTGCCGGAAGAAACCCTGGCCGCCGTCAAGACCTGGGACCTGGGCGACATCATCGCCGCCGAAGGCACCCTGGCCCGCTCCGGCAAGGGCGACCTGTACGTCGAAATGACCAGCGTGCGCCTGCTGACCAAGTCCTTGCGCCCGCTGCCGGACAAGCACCACGGCCTGACCGACACCGAGCAACGTTACCGCCAGCGCTACGTCGACCTGATCGTCAACGAAGACGTGCGCCAGACCTTCCGCGTGCGTTCGCAAGTCATCGCCCACATCCGCAGCTTCCTGATGAAGCGTGACTTCCTGGAAGTCGAGACGCCGATGCTCCAGACCATCCCTGGCGGCGCGGCGGCCAAGCCGTTCGAAACCCACCATAACGCCCTGGACATGGAAATGTTCCTGCGTATCGCCCCGGAGCTGTACCTCAAGCGCCTGGTGGTCGGCGGCTTCGAGAAAGTGTTCGAGATCAACCGCAACTTCCGTAACGAAGGCGTTTCGACCCGGCACAACCCCGAGTTCACCATGCTCGAGTTCTACCAGGCCTATGCTGACTACGAAGACAACATGGACCTGACCGAAGAACTGTTCCGCGAACTGGCGCAGTTGGTCCTGGGCAGCACCGATGTGCCATACGGCGACAAAGTGTTCCACTTCGGCGAGCCGTTCGTGCGCCTGTCGGTGTTCGATTCGATCCTCAAGTACAACCCTGAGATCACCGCCGCCGATCTGCAGGACATCGACAAGGCCCGTGCCATCGCCAAGAAGGCCGGCGCCAAGGTGCTCGGCTTCGAAGGCCTGGGCAAGCTGCAGGTGATGATTTTCGAAGAGCTGGTGGAGCACAAGCTGGAGCAGCCGCACTTCATCACCCAGTACCCGTTCGAAGTGTCGCCGCTGGCCCGTCGCAACGACGAAGACCCAAGCGTGACCGACCGCTTCGAGCTGTTCATCGGTGGCCGGGAAATCGCCAACGCCTATTCCGAGCTCAATGACGCGGAAGACCAGGCCGAGCGCTTCATGGCCCAGGTAGCCGACAAGGACGCGGGCGACGACGAAGCCATGCACTACGACGCCGACTTCGTCCGCGCCTTGGAGTACGGCATGCCGCCGACCGCAGGTGAAGGCATCGGCATCGATCGCCTGGTGATGTTGCTGACCAACTCGCCGTCGATCCGGGATGTGATCCTCTTCCCGCACATGCGGCCCCAAGCGTAATGGTCTGAATCAAAAAGCCGCCTCGATGGGCGGCTTTTTATTGCCTGTCTGGTACAAACGTATCAATTGGTTACTTCTGAAATAGCGAGGAAACACCTGTCGTGAATCGTGCAATGGCTCCAGAAGGTGCAGCGGGCGTCGCCACTGCTGTCGCTGAAAGTGTTCAGTACCAGGGTCGCAAGGCCAGCCGACAGGGGAGTGAACAGCGCCGCCAGGACATTCTCGACGCGGCCATGCGCATCGTCGTGCGCGATGGCGTGCGGGCCGTGCGACACCGCGCGGTGGCCGCCGAAGCGGGCGTGCCGCTGTCGGCCACCACTTACTACTTCAAGGACATCGACGACCTGCTCACCGATACCTTCGCCCAGTACGTGGAGCGCAGCGCGGCGTTCATGGCCAAGCTGTGGACCAACAACGAGGGGCTGCTGCGTGAAATGGTCGCCTATGGGGACGGCAGCGCCGAGTCGCGCTCGCAATTGGCCGACGACATTGCGCGGATGACCGCTGATTATGTGCAGCATCAGTTGCAGAGTCGTCGCGACTATTTGATGGCCGAACAGGCCTTCCGCCAGGAAGCGCTGCTCAACCCACGCCTGGCGGAACTGGTTCGTTCTCATCAACGAATCCTGCTCCATGGCACCTGTCAGTTTTTCCAGGTGTTGGGCTCGCGCGAGCCGCAACAGGATGCCAAAGTGTTGACGGCGATTATCGGTCGGATGGAATATCAGGGCTTGCTCAATGGCGCCGAGCCTGTCGCTGAAGAAGACATGCTCGGCATCCTGACCCGCTACATGCACCTGGTACTGGCGTCGGTGTAGCCCTTATTGGGGTACAACAGGTCCCCCGTGGCGAGGGAGCAAGCTCCCTCGCCACAAAAAACAAAGCGCTGAAGCCATAGGGAGTTCCAATGAAAGCCTGGCATGCCGTTGTACTGGCCGTGTCGTTGCTGCTGCTCAGTGGGTGCCTGGTGTCGTTCAAGGCGCCGTTGCCCGACAGCGAAGCCGCGCCCAAGGGCCTGCTCGGCCAATGGACCAGCACCAACGCCTGGGGCGAGCCGTTGAACCTGGAGCTGACGCAAGTCGGCAAGCACCGCTACCAGGCCATCAGCTACTTCAGGGCCAAGCCCCGAGAGCGCGAAGCCATTCCCGTGACGGTCTCCCGACACGGCAGCCGCTGGTACCTGTCGGCCAAGGTGCCGGCCCGCTATGGCGGACATTTTGTCATCGCCGGTTTCGAACTGACCGACAAACAGGAACTGGTGGTCTACAACCTGGACATGGAACAGATCAACCAGGCCATCGGCCAGAAGCTCCTCAGTGGTCAGCCGAACCCAAGCGAAGAGGGCGATGGCGTGCTGGTGGACAGCGACATGGTCAAGGTGTTCAGCTACCTCGACGACCCAGCCAATTCCGACGTGTTCTCGGAAGCCGTGCGCTATCAGCGACTGGCCAAATCCCAATAACTGCTACAAGCGGACGTTTTTTTCACAGGAGTTCCGGGTGGACGATTACCAGCAGACGATACGCACCTTGTCCGATCGCATTGTGCTGGCGCAGACGCCGATTCGAATCCTCGACGCGGTGAAGTGGGACGAGAACATCCGCAAAGGGTTTCTCAAGACCAAGGGCAAGGAAATGCCCACCGTGGACCGCGACTATTACCTCAACCGACCGCTGTCGTTCGATTCCAGCAAAGTGAAGCTGGAGTTTCAGAACATCGAGCGCGACATCACCCGCCAACTCGGGCAGTTCAACCCGGTTGGCCAGATCATGCGCCGCATGTGCAAGGAATACCGCATGGTGGTGCGCATGCTCGAAGCGCGCGGCACCGAGGACTTCGGGCTGATTTCCCAGGAGCTGTATGGCGCGGCGTCCGACGCCTTCCACGCCGGTGACCCGACCCTGGCCGACCTGGGGCTGATGCTGTCCGATTACCTGAACAACATCGATGGCCGTGGCGACCTGAAGGACGAGCCCAAGGTCCTCAGCGCCAAGGAAGCCGTGAGCCTGTTGCAGCATCGCCTCAACCGGGTGTTCGGCGAAGCCGAGGAAACCATCCGCGTGTTCGAGTCCGATGGGATCGTGGCCGACGCGGCAGCGGGCGCCGACTACATCAAGATCCGCACCGACGCGATGTTCAACGAGCGCGATGTACGCGCCCTGGAGGTCCATGAAGGGCTGGTGCACGTCGGCACCACCCTCAACGGCCTGAACCAGCCGATCTGCACCTTCCTGTCCAAGGGCCCGCCCTCGTCGACAGTGACCCAGGAAGGCCTGGCGATCCTGATGGAGATCATCACCTTCGCGTCTTACCCGAGTCGCTTGCGCAAACTCACCAACCGCACTCGTGCCATTCATATGGTGGAAGAGGGCGCCGATTTCCTGCAGGTCTACGAGTTCTTCCGTGAACAGGGCTTTGAAATGGCCGAAAGCTACGGCAACGCCAGTCGGGTTTTCCGTGGTTCGGTGCCGACCGGTCTGCCATTTACCAAAGACTTGTCCTACCTCAAGGGCTTCATCATGGTTTACAACTATATTCAGCTGGCCGTGCGCAAAGGCAAGCTGGAGCAGGTTCCGTTGCTGTTCTGCGGCAAGACCACCCTGGAGGACATGCGCACGTTGCGCCAGTTGGTGGATGAAGGCCTGGTCGTACCGCCCAAGTACCTGCCCGACCAATTTCGCGACATGAACGCGCTGTCGGCCTGGATGTGCTTCTCCAACTTCTTGAACCACCTGAGCCTGGATCGGATCGAAGCGGATTATTCCAATATCCTTTAACCACACCAACAATCCCTGTGGGAGCGAGCTTGCTCGCGATAGCGACAGGACAGTCAATACAGCTGTGACTGACATACCGCTATCGCGAGCAAGCTCGCTCCCACAGGGGACTGCGTTCACTTCTGACTTGCGAGGCTTCACCGGATGCGAACCCTCGGCATCATGTGCCTGCTGCTGGCCCTGACCGGTTGCAGCTCCCTGTTGTTCTACCCCGAACGCGGGCTGCCGTTTACCCCGGAGCGGGCCAACCTTGAATACCGCGACGTCACCCTGACCACCGCCGATGGGTTGAAGCTGCGTGGCTGGTGGTTGCCGGTGAAGCCGGGTGTAGAGGTCAAGGGCACGGTGCTGCATCTTCACGGCAATGGTGGCAACCTGGCTTGGCACCTTGGCGGGAGCTGGTGGTTGCCGGAGCAGGGCTATCAGGTGTTGATGGTCGATTACCGTGGCTATGGCGTTTCCGAAGGCGAGCCGAGCCTGCCGGCGATCTACCAGGACCTCGACGCCGCGTTCAATTGGCTCGACCAGGCGCCCGAAGTGCGGGGCAAGCCGTTGGTGCTGCTCGGCCAGAGTCTCGGTGGCGCGCTGGCGGTGCATTACCTGGTCGAGCACCCGCAGCGCCAGCAGCAGCTCAAGGCCTTGGTGCTCGACGGCGTGCCCGCCAGTTATCGTGATGTAGGGCGTTTCGCTCTTGGCACCTCATGGCTGACCTGGCCACTCCAGGTGCCGCTGTCGTGGCTGGTGCCGGACGGCGACAGCGCCATCGGCTCGATCGCGCAATTGAACGGCGTACCGAAACTGATCTACCACAGCCTCGACGATCCGATCGTGCCCCTTTCCAACGGCATCCGCTTGTATCAAGCTGCGCCGCCGCCACGGGTGCTGCAACTGACCCGTGGCGGGCATGTGCAGACCTTCGCCGACCCAACCTGGCGAACCGTGATGCTGCGCTACCTCGACGACCCCCGGCACTTTGACGGCCTGCGCCGCCTGGGCGAAATTCCGAATTACCCGAAATCACCCGTTGAATCACCTGAGAATCCGCAATGAGCGAAGAACGTAACGCCATCCCCCTGATAATCACAGGTATCTGCAGCATCCTCGGCACCGTCGCGGCGCTCTGGTACTACGGCTACCTGCATTTCGCCAAGCCCGAGGATGCGTTGCTGCTCAACGAGTTCACCATGCTCAAGACCGTTCCGGGGGAGGACTACAAGGTTTCCCTGGAGCCGGCGCCGCAAGTGGCCCAGTGCATCGATGGCGTGCTGGTGTTGTTCGACACCGAACAGAAAGGCCTGACCGGTGTGCTGATCAACGAGAAGAAGCGCGCGGTGCGCTGCATGGGCGAGGAAACCCCGCAAAAGCTTCAGCCTTAAGCGAGACCCCTGTGGGAGCGAGCTTGCTCGCGATAGCGGTGGTTCAGCAGCATTGATAGTGCCTGACACTCCGCTATCGCGAGCAAGCTCGCTCCCACAAGGATCGTGTGCAGCCTAATAAATTTGATCATAAAAAAGCCCCGCCTGATTGAAGTCAGGCGGGGCTTTTGAGTTGCAGTCAACCGATCAGTTGGCGCTCATGGTCGAACGCGGGGCGACGGGCTGGTTGTCGTTGGAGATGGTGACCTCCACGCGACGGTTCATGGCGCGGCCCGAGACGCTGGTGTTGTCGGCGACCGGGAATTCCTTGCCGTAGCCCTGTGTCACGATGCGGGCCGGGTCGACGCCCATTTTCACCAGGGCGGTGCGCACGGAGCTGGCGCGGCGTTCGGACAGCGATTGGTTGTAGGAGTCCGAACCGGTGCTGTCGGTGTAGCCTTCGATGATCACCTTGCGATCCGGGTTTTCCTGGAGGAACTGCGCCAGTTTGCTCACGTTAGTCATGCCGCTGGTACGCAAGTCCGACTTGTTGGTGGCAAACAGCACGTCGCCGAAGGTCACCAGCGTACCGCGCTCGGTCTGCTTGGCGTTGAGGCTGTCCTGCAACTGCTTGATCTGCGCGTTGCGGGCTTCCAGCAGTGCGCGGGCGCGTTCGTCACCGGCGTTTTTCAGCTCGGCTTCGGCGTTGCGCAGGGCAATGGTCTGCTTGGCCACTTCGACACGCTGGTTGGTCAGGTAGGCCAGTTGGTCGACCTTGGCTTCGTCCTCGTTATCCATGTAGGCCTTGTCGGCCTTGGCGAGAAAATCGGCAGCGTCCTTGGTTTCCAGGGCCGCGACCTTGGTGGCCGCCGGGTCGGCCTGCAAGCCGTTGTAGTTGGTGCGCGCCTGTTCCAGGTTCGCGTTCGGATCGTGGGAGCAAGCGGCCAGGGCTACGCAGGCGGCAAGCAGGGCGGGCATCATGAAATGTTTGTGCGTCATAGTCTGTCGTCCTTTTATCAATGAGAAGTGCGTCGTGGCTCGAACCGGGTCACTGGACCTTGTTCATGCCTTCCTGACGCAGTTCCTGAACCCCTTTCTGGGAATCCTTGAGGGCCTGTTCGGCCTTGGCGGCCTGGGCCTTGCGCTCGGCGACGCGGGCATCCCATTCGGCCTGTTCGGCCAGACGCTTGGCCTCTTCGTAATTCTCGTCGTGCATGGCGATCTCGGCCTGCTTGAGCTTGTCCTGGGCCGATTTCATTTCCACGGCGGCAAACTCGGTGCCGCCAGCGCTGACGGCGCTGTTGACCGCAGATTGCGTGACCGCGTATTGCTCCGAAGGTGGGTTGCCGGCACAACCGGCCAGAATGAAGCTGCTACCGATAGCCAGGGCAGCCAACTTCAGGCCGCGCAGGCCAGTGGATGAGGGTTTGGCAGTGCAGGTATTCATAGGCTTCAACTCCATTGGAAAACTCCTGAAAAAAACACCATTCCATGCTGGGACCGAAGCCGTGACGTCTGTTTTGGCGCTGGCGCCAGGGCGCGTTTTTTTAAACGGCCGTTCCAGTATGGTTATTCGGTGTGACCCGAGGCGTTTTTCAAAAGTTCAGGCAAGGATGGCCATTCGCCAAAAGAAATACTGACTGATTGGTCAAGCGCCAAAAAGCTGAACTTTCAAGGCGGGCAGCGGTATTCCAGCGCGACTGGGACAGGCTCCGCGCTGGAATTTCGCACGCTGGAAAGGGCGGCAATCAGTGTTTGGATTTGTCGCTGTGGGAGGAAAGTTCGCGCAGATGACGGCGTGACAGCGCGAGAAAACGTGGCGTCGGGCCCACGTCTTCATACAGCGGATCACCTTCCTCATCGGTCGATACGACTTGCGATCCCTTGACGTAGGGGAAGCTGGCTTCCAGCTCTTCCAACGCGGCGCCGATCAGCTCCCCGAGCAGTTCTTCGGGCTGGCGCTTGGGGTACATGTCGCAGATGGCCGCCAGGCGCGCAGCGGCCTCTACATCGAGATGAATCGTGTAGCCGGTCTGGGTCAGGCGACCCTTGGCATTTTCTTCCCAATGCTGGGCAAGCTCACGGATTTTCATGATGACCTCAATAGCCCTGCTTATGGCAGGCGCGACAGTGACAAGCCGTTGTGTGGCTTATCTTGAGACTAGCTTTGTCCGACAAGGTTTAATGTCCCTTCGTCGCTTGTCATAAACGATCAGCATCGGCACTCTCTCCTACAAAGCTGTCCGGACCTTTTGCTGGAGAACTGCTGATGACCGATATCGATGCCCGCCTGCGCGAGGATGTCCACCTGCTCGGCGAATTGCTGGGCAACACCATTCGCGACCAGTACGGGGACACCTTTCTCGACAAGATCGAGCAGATCCGCAAAGGCGCCAAGGCGGACCGACGTGGTTCCATGGACGCCGAACTGAGCGCCAGCCTCAATCAGTTGAGCGAGGAGGAATTGCTGCCGGTCGCGCGAGCGTTCAACCAGTTCTTGAACCTGGCCAACATCGCTGAGCAATACCAATTGATTCATCGGCGCGAAGAATCCAAGCCTGCGCCGTTTGAAGCGCGAGTGTTGCCCGAGTTGCTGGCACGCTTGCGCGCCGAAGGCCACAGCGCCGAATCGCTGGCCCGGCAGTTGGGCCGGCTCGATATCGAGTTGGTCCTCACCGCCCACCCCACGGAAGTCGCCCGGCGTACGCTGATCCAGAAATACGACGCCATCGCCGCGCAACTGGCGGCCCAGGATCACCGTGACCTCACCAGTGCCGAGCGCGCGCAGATCCATGAGCGCTTGCAAAGATTGATCGCCGAAGCCTGGCACACCGAAGAAATCCGCCGCACCCGGCCCACGCCCGTGGACGAGGCCAAGTGGGGCTTTGCGGTGATCGAGCATTCGCTGTGGCAGGCCATCCCCAATTACCTGCGCAAGGCCGACCAGGCCCTGCACGCCGCCACCGGGCTGCGCTTGCCGCTGGAAGCCGCGCCGATCCGCTTTGCCTCCTGGATGGGCGGCGACCGGGATGGCAACCCGAACGTCACCGCCGCGGTCACACGCGAAGTGCTGTTGCTGGCGCGTTGGATGGCGGCGGACCTTTATCTGCGCGATGTCGATCACCTGGCGGCCGACCTCTCCATGCAAAAGGCCAGCGAGGCCTTGCGCGCCCAGGCCGGTGATAGCGCCGAACCCTATCGCGCGGTACTCAAGCAATTGCGTGAACGCCTGCGGGCCACCCGCAACTGGGCCCAGGCCTCCTTGAAAGCCACTACGCCGGCCTCTTCCGAAGTGTTGCAGGACAACCGCGAACTGCTCGATCCGCTGGAGTTGTGCTATCAGTCCCTGCACGAGTGCGGCATGGGGGTGATTGCCGACGGGCCGCTGCTCGATTGCCTGCGCCGCGCGGTGACCTTCGGGCTGTTCCTCGTGCGCCTCGATGTGCGCCAGGATTCGACGCGCCACACGATGGCCATGACCGAAATCACCGATTACCTCGGGCTTGGACGCTATGAAGACTGGGACGAAGAGCAGCGCATCCGTTTTCTGCTGGATGAGCTGAATAACCGACGTCCGTTGTTGCCGCCGCATTTCAAACCGTCCGCCGACACTGGTGAGGTCCTGGCGACCTGTCGGGAAGTCGCGGCGGCGCCGGCGGCGTCCCTGGGTTCCTACGTGATCTCGATGGCCGGTGCCGCTTCCGATGTGCTGGCAGTGCAATTGCTGCTCAAGGAAGCCGGCGTGTTGCGGCCGATGCGGGTGGTGCCGCTGTTCGAAACCCTCGCCGACCTGGACAACGCTGGGCCGGTGATGGAGCGCCTGCTGGCGTTGCCGGGTTATCGCTCGCGCCTGCATGGACCCCAGGAGGTGATGATCGGCTATTCCGATTCAGCCAAGGACGCCGGGACCACGGCGGCGGCCTGGGCACAGTATCGAGCGCAGGAGCGACTCGTGGACATCTGCCGCGAGCAGCAAGTCGAACTGCTGTTGTTTCATGGTCGCGGGGGTACGGTAGGCCGTGGCGGTGGCCCGGCGCACGCGGCGATCCTGTCGCAGCCGCCAGGTTCGGTGGCGGGGCGGTTCCGCACCACTGAGCAAGGCGAAATGATTCGTTTCAAATTCGGCCTGCCGGACATCGCCGAACAGAACCTCAACCTTTATCTCGCTGCGGTGCTGGAAGCGACCCTGCTGCCACCGCCGCCGCCCACGCCAGAATGGCGCCATTTGATGGACGAATTGGCCGCTGACGGTGTCAGTGCCTACCGCGCGGTGGTGCGGGAAAATCCACAATTCGTCGAGTATTTTCGCCAGTCCACGCCGGAGCAGGAGTTGGGTCGTCTGCCCTTGGGCAGCCGTCCGGCCAAGCGTCGCGCCGGGGGGATCGAGAGCTTGCGGGCGATTCCGTGGATCTTCGGCTGGACCCAGACCCGCCTGATGCTGCCAGCCTGGCTCGGTTGGGAAACCGCCCTGGGCAAGGCGCTGGAGCGCGGCGAGGGTGAATTGCTGGGGCAGATGCGCGAACAATGGCCGTTCTTCCGCACCCGCATCGACATGCTGGAGATGGTGCTGGCCAAGGCAGACGCCGACATCGCGCTGTCCTACGATGAGCGTCTGGTGGAACCGGCATTGCTGCCGTTGGGCGAGCATTTACGCGACCTATTGTCGCAGGCCTGTTCGGTGGTCCTGGGGTTGACCGGCCAGTCGCAGCTACTGGCACATAGCCCAGATACCTTGGAATTCATTCGCCTGCGCAACACTTACCTCGACCCCTTGCACCTGTTGCAAGCCGAACTGCTGGCACGGTCGCGGCAGCAGGACGTTGCCCAAGGCAGCCCCGTGGAACAGGCATTGCTGGTGTCTGTAGCCGGGATCGCCGCCGGTTTGCGCAACACCGGCTGACGTCGGGTCGTTACCCGCGACAACTCGCCCGGCTCGTCCGGGCGTAGCCGTTTATGGAGAACGACAGGTCGGCCAGGCGACAGTTTGTTGTCAGGTTGCGACTCTCGCCACCTCGTACGAAGGTCGCGTTCGACGCGGGTTCCTCCGACTTTCGGCGGCTTGTGTGGGTCGGGCCTGCTGTGTATCTTGATCAGCCTTTGGCCGTTTGGGCGGCCACGATCCTGTTTTCCGAGATTGGCCCCACGAGGCGAATCCGAGCGTTTACATAAAAAAATTGAGGAGCACATCGATGCGCGTCATTCTGCTGGGAGCTCCCGGGGCCGGTAAAGGTACTCAGGCAAAGTTCATCACCGAAAAATTCGGTATCCCGCAAATCTCCACCGGCGACATGCTGCGTGCGGCGGTCAAGGCCGGCACCGAGCTGGGCATCAAGGCCAAGAGCATCATGGATGCCGGAGGCCTGGTGTCGGATGACCTGATCATCGCCCTGGTCAAGGATCGTATCGCTCAACCTGACTGCGCCAATGGCTTCCTGTTCGATGGTTTCCCGCGCACCATTCCACAGGCTGAAGCCCTGGTGAGCGCCGGCGTAGAGCTGGATGCAGTCGTTGAAATCGCCGTCGAGGACGAAGAAATCGTCCAGCGCATCGCCGGTCGACGTGTTCATGAGCCGTCCGGCCGTGTCTATCACACCGTCTACAATCCTCCAAAAGCCGAAGGCAAGGACGATGTGACGGGTGAAGAACTGGTGCAGCGCAAGGACGATACCGAAGAAACCGTGCGTCATCGCTTATCGGTCTACCACTCCCAGACCAAGCCGCTGGTGGATTTCTACCAGAAGCTGTCGGCTGCCAACGGCAAGCCGAAATACAGCCATATCGAAGGCGTCGGTTCGGTTGAGGCCATCACTGCCAAAGTGCTTGCGGCCTTGAGCTGAAAAGTCTGATCGGCAGCAACAACTACGGCCCGCTTGCGGGCCGTAGTTGTTTATACTGGCGCACTTTTTCCCCACCTGATTTACGGACACATCAATGAGCACCTTGCTGGCCCTGGACACCGCGACTGAAGCTTGCTCCGTTGCCTTGCTGCACAACGGCAAAGTCACGAGCCATTACGAGGTGATCCCGCGTTTGCATGCGCAGAAATTGCTGCCGATGATCCAGCAGTTGCTCAGCGATGCCGGCACCAACTTGCAAGCGGTGGATGCAATCGCCTTCGGTCGCGGGCCCGGGGCTTTCACCGGTGTGCGCATCGCCATCGGCGTGGTGCAGGGCTTGGCCTTTGCCCTGGAGCGCCCGGTGCTGCCGGTGTCGAACCTGGCGGTGCTGGCCCAGCGCGCCCTGCGCGAACACGGTGCGCGCCAGGTCGCCGCGGCGATCGATGCGCGCATGGACGAGGTGTATTGGGGCTGCTATCGCGAAGCCAACGGCGAGATGCGCCTGGCGGGGCCTGAAGCGGTATTGCCACCCGAGGCGGCGGCGCTGCCGGCTGAGGCGAGCGGTGATTGGTTCGGCGCCGGTACGGGCTGGGGTTATGCCGAGCGGATCGGTGTCAGCCTTGTTGGCCAGGACGCCTCGATGTTGCCCCATGCCGAAGACTTGCTTGCGCTGGCACGCTTCGCCTGGGAACGCGGCGAGGCCATTGTGGCCGATGATGCCCAGCCGGTTTACCTGCGGGACAAGGTAGCAACGCCAAAATCCGAGCGGCTCTGACCTCAAGCGAACGGCCTTCGTGGCGAGGGAGCTTGCTCCCGCTGGGACGGTCCGACGCTTCGGGCGGAGCGGCCCCGACCTTGGTGTGAAAGCCAACTATCGAGCGAGTGCTACGCACTCGAGCGGGAGCAAGCTCCCTCGCCACAAGGACATCGACCAATTTCAGATTTGCGCTTGAAAAGTCATTTCTCTAACTAAAAGTCACACGCCACATTGCCAGTCGTCACTTTTCCGGCCCGTTTTTAAACCTTTTTAGCTTTCTGTGTTCTAGTTATCACTTGCGCGTTTGCGCGGCTACGAATGTGCCGCTAAATTGCCATCATTGATACCGAGCATTTTGTCATGCGTATAGACGGCGTTTCATCCCAGTCCTACCCGATCAAGCGTCGGCCTCGTGCGGGTAAATCCGCTGAGCCCGAAAACTTCGATGATATCGATGGCGACCTGGAATTTCCGTCCGAAGAGCAACTGGCCGCACGTGCCGCCAAAGCCTCTGCGCAGCGCCTGAGCAATCTCCCCGCCCGTCAGCAGGACATGCTGTATCACCGCGCCATGAGCCGCAGTGTCGCCACGGCCCTTGCCAGTTATTTGAGCACTGCCGGTTTTGTCGACTGGGATATGGAAGTGCTAGGGCTCGACCTCTACATCTGATGCGGTTGCCTTATTACCTGGGCTGCCCATCCTGGAGCGAAAACGCCTGGCGCGATTATCTTTATCCCCAAGACGCAAAAAGCTCCGACTTCCTGAACCTCTATAGCCAGGTTTTCAATGCCGTGGAAGGCAACACGACCTTCTATGCGAGCCCGTCTGCGGCCACTGTCCAGCGCTGGGCGGAAATCATGCCCGAGCATTTTCGTTTCACGGCCAAGATCCCGGGCGACATCAGCCATGGCGGCGACTTGCGTGAACACCTGACCGCCACTGAAGCCTTCGTTCAACTGCTCAGCCCGCTGGGCGAGCGCGTCTCGCCGTTTTGGCTGCAGCTGTCCAAGGCCTTCACGCCCAATCGGATGCAGGAGCTGGCGGCGTTTATCGACGCGTTCCCGAGCCCGTTGGCGGTCGAGGTCCGTCACGACGAGTTTTTTGCCAAGGGAGATGCCGAGCGCCGGCTCAATCGCCTGTTGCTCGATCGCGGCGTGGAACGCATCTGTCTCGATCCACGGGGCTTGTTCAGCTGCGCCTCGACCGATCCCTCAGTGATCCATGCGCAATACAAGAAGCCTCGGGTGCCTACGCGGCCAGCGGCTTTCACTCAATGCCCGCAGGTGCGCTTCGTCGGCCATCCAGTGGTGGAAGCCAACGAGCCGTTCCTGACGCCCTGGGTGGAGAAAATCGCCGAGTGGATCGAAGAAGGGCGCACCCCGTACATGTTCCTGCACACCGCCGACAACCTTCTGGCGGCAAAGCTCGCGATGCGTTTTCACAGCCGCTTGATGAACCGTTTGCCTGGCTTGCCGGCCCTGCCTGAGCTATATAGAGAACCCGCCGCCGAGCAACTGGGATTGCTCTAAGGCAAACCCTCTCATTGCTCAGGAGCGACTCTGATGGATGCACAAACCCGGCGAGCCCAGGCGTTCAAGGCCCTGCATGAACGCGAAGGGGCCTTTGTAATTCCCAATCCGTGGGATGCCGGATCGGCGAAGATGCTCGCCAGCCTTGGCTTCGAAGCCTTGGCGACCACCAGTGCCGGCCACGCTTTTTCCCTGGCGCGGCCCGATGGTGCTCTGGGCCTGGATGACACCCTGGCCAACGTGCGAGCGATTGTGGCGGCCACGGATCTGCCAGTGGCGGTCGACCTGGAAAACGGCTTTGCCGATGCGCCCGACGCATGCGCGGCCAGCCTGCTGCGTGCGGCAGAGGCCGGGGCGGTGGGGGGCTCCATCGAGGACGCCACCGGGCGCGAAGAAAGCCCGATTTATCGTTTCGATCAAGCAGTGGCGCGGGTCAAGGCCGCGGCCGAGGCGGTGCGCAGCCTGCCGTTCCCGTTCCTGCTCACCGCCCGCGCGGAAAATTTCCTGCACGGCAAACCCGACCTGGACGACACGATCCGACGCCTCAAGGCGTTCGCCGACGCAGGCGCCGACGTGTTGTACGCGCCAGGATTGAGCAGCGCCGAACAGGTCCTCGCGGTGGTACAAGCGGTGGCGCCCAAACCGGTCAATGTGCTGATGTCCGGCGCCCTGGACCTTACCGTGGCGCAGTTGAGCGAACTGGGCGTCAAGCGCATCAGTGTCGGCTCGGCGTTGGCGCTGGCGGCCTATGGCGAGTTCTTCCGCGCCGCGCAGGAAATCCAGCAGCAAGGCACGTTCACCTTCACCCGTCGCTCGATGCCATTCAAGCAGGCCAATCAATTATTCAAGGGCTGATGCCCGGGGCGTTGTCGTGCGGTTTTTCAAAGGTTTGATGGTGGTGCTGCTGATCGTCGGCGCCGCAGTGCTTGGCGTATGGCGCGGCTGGTTGTCGGTGCCGCCGCAATGGAATCCCTGGGCGCCGCTGGACGTCAGCGCCCCGCCGAACATGCTGACCCGCTACAAGCTGATGGCCCTGCGCAACGACCCACAACTGTGCGACCAGGCGCTCGCTACGTCAGGGCTTCGGACCTCTCGCCAGGCGGACAGCGGCGCCAACACCACCTGTCCGTTGACCAATGTGTTGCGAGTGCAGGGCGGCGAGGTGGCGCTGAGCAGCAGCTTCCTGGCCAGTTGCCCGCTGGCCGTGGCTTTTGCGTTGTTCGAGCGCCATGCGCTGCAGCCGGCGGCAACGGCGGCCTATGGGCAGAAAGTCACGCGTGTCGATCATCTGGGCAGCTTTGCCTGTCGCAACATGTACGGCCGTGAGAGCGGGGCGCGCAGCCAGCACGCCACCGCCAGCGCGCTCGATATTGCCGGGTTTCGCCTGGCCAATGGGAAGGCGATCAGCGTGCTCAGGGACTGGCCGAAAGACAACACCGATGCGCAGTTCCTGCGGCAGGTGCGAGATGGCGCCTGTGAGATGTTCAGTGTGGTGTTGAGTCCGGACTACAACGCGGCGCACCGCAACCACTTCCATCTGGATGTAGGGCCGTGGTGGATCTGTCGGTAAGAATCAGGCGGCGATACGAAGGTTCTGCAGAACGATCGGACGTGCCCAACGGGTATCGAAATCGAGTTGCTTCTGCTGCGCCACCAATTCCTCTTCCGGGAACGGAGGGAACGGTTTATCCAGCAAGTCGAGTTCGAACTCGGCGATCGGCAGGTGCAATGGACGCGGGTGCGGCGCCGGGCCCGGTTCCGACTGTGGCTGGCCGGCTGTGAGGACGATCGGGCGAACCCAGTTGCTCTCGAAGGTTTGCTGCTTTTGCTGGGCAACGATTTCTTCGGGCGGGAACGGTGGGAACGGTTTGTCCAGCAAATCCAGTTCGAACTCGGCAATCGGCAGGAACAACGGCTCTGGCGGCTTGACCTGGGTTTCCTTCACGTCGCAGGTGCGCTGGCTGACGATGTGCTCCAGCAGCTCGGCGCCAAGGGTCGGTTCAACCGCTTCATCGAGGGCGACGGGCTGGTAGCTGCCAGGCGCCGGTGCGTTTTCACCCAGTTGATCGGCCAGGGCCCGGGCAAAAAAATCCTGCCACAGGTGACTGACGCCGCTCAGCGCTTGGGTGTTACGCAGGCTGTAATCGCCGTAAGGGGAGATAACGCCTATCGATGTGGATTGAATGTCTGACATTTTTCTCGGTCGACGCTCAGCTCTGGCAAAATGCCGTTCACCGTTGTTATCGGCTGGTTTTGCCGATCCTTAATTTTTTCGAGCGTGTTTTCATGATTGAGCAACCCGCGGCCTGCCGCATCCATGTCGAGGCCTTGATTCCGGCGTTCCAGCCCCAGGCCGAACAATGGGCAGAGCGGCTTGGCCTGCCTTTGCAAGTGGACGATGGCGAGTTTGCCTTGCAGGTCGGCGAGCAGGGATTGCAATTGCAGCAATTGGGTCCGGACGCGCCGGGACCGGTGCGGGTGGATTTCGTCGAGGGTGGCGCGGCCCATCGGCGCTTGTACGGCGGTGGCAGCGGTCAGATGATCGCCAAGGCGGTCGGTGTCGCCCAAGGTGTGCGTCCGCGGGTACTCGACGCCACGGCCGGGTTGGGCAAGGACGCGTTTGTGCTGGCGAGCCTGGGCTGCGAAATGAGCCTGATCGAGCGCCAGCCGCTGATCGGTGCACTGCTGGAAGATGGCCTGGCCCGTGGCGCGGAAGATTTCGACGTGGCGCCGATCGTGGCGCGCATGCGTTTGCTCAAGGGCAACTCCATCGAGGTGATGCGCCATTGGGAAGGCGAGCCGCCCCAGGTGATCTACCTGGACCCGATGTTTCCCCATCGAGAGAAAACCGCCCTGGTGAAAAAGGAAATGCGCCTGTTCCGACCTTTGGTGGGCGATGACAATGACGCACCGGCGCTGCTGGCCGCGGCGCTGGCGCTGGCGACCCACCGGGTGGTGGTCAAACGCCCGCGCAAGGCGCCTTGCATCGAAGGGCCGAAGCCGAGCCATGGGCTCGAGGGCAAATCCAGTCGGTACGATATCTATCCCAAGAAGGCGCTCAAGGCTTGAAACCGAGGCGCCCCCGTTCGCGAGCAGGCTCGCTCCCACACGGAACACCACGATCCCTTGTGGGAGCGAGCCTGCTCGCGAATGAAGCCCCCAGGTGATGGCGCTTGGGAACTAAGGCCGATAGGCCCGCATGAACAACCCCACCACTTCCTGCACATGAGCCTCGGCCGCCTCGGCGTCTTGCGGTCCGTCGCAGCCGTACAGCAACCTGAAGTTGGCCGCCCCCTTGATCAGGCAGAAAAAATGCTCGGCGGCATTTCGCGGTTTGTCGATGCTCAAGGCGCCGCTCTGGTTGACCTTGCTCAATAACCGCTCCATGCCGCAGAGCATGCGTTGCGGGCCGGCCTCGTAGAAAATCGTCGAGAGCTTCGGATCCTGACTACCCAGGGCGACCATTAGCCGATGCAGATTCACCGACTCGTCGCTGTTGATCAGTTGATTGAAGCCTCGGGCGATGTTCAACAACACGTGTTCGATCGGGACGCCTTCGACCCATTCGAAGAACAGCGGCGGCACTTGCTCCTCGCACTTGGCGATCACCGCGGCGGAAAACAGCGTTTCCTTATCGTTGAAGTGGCTGTAGACCGTCAGCTTCGATACGCCGGCCTCGGTCGCCACCGCATCCATGCTGGTACTGGCGTAACCCAGGCTCAGGAAGAGATTTTTGGCCGCATCGAGAATGGCCTGGCGTTTGGCCAGATCCTTCGGACGACCAGGGCCGCTGGGAGGGGGAGGATTGTTCGACATTCTTCGCTTTAATACTGGACTGGTGAGTTTGCTATTAATAACATACCCGCCAGTATAATTATTCCAAGCATCATTAGCGAAAGGTCATCCACCATGTTCCGCTATGTCCTGCCCCTCGCCGTGCCAGTCAGCCTGGCTTTTTTATTGTCTGCGTGTGGCCACGAAGAGCCGGTGGCCGTCACCGTCCGTCCGGCCATGGTGGTCAAGCCCGAGCCCTCGGCCCAGGCGATGGACAGTTATCCTGGCGAAGTGCGGGCGCGATTCGAGCCGGACCTGGCCTTTCGCATCGGTGGCAAAGTCAGCCGACGGCTGGTGGAGGAGGGGCAGCGGGTCAAGGCCAATCAACCCTTGGCTGAACTCGATCCCGAAGACGTGCGTCTGCAACTCGAGGCGAGCCGGGCCCAGGTCGCTGCCGCCGAGGCCAACCTGAGCCTGGTGCGTGCCGAGCGTGACCGCTACAAGACCTTGATGGAGCGGCAGATGGTCAGCCGCTCCCAATACGACAACGCCGAAAATCTTTTTCGCTCCGGGGCCGCGCGGGTCAAGCAAATCAAGGCTGAATTCGACGTTGCCAGCAACCAGGCCAGCTATTCGATTTTGCGTGCGCCCCAGGATGGCGTCGTGGCCCGGCGTTCGGTGGAAGTGGGTCAGGTCGTGTCGGCCGGTCAAACCGTCTTCACCCTGGCCACCGACGGTGAACGCGAGGTGCTGATCAGCCTGCCGGAGCAGAGTTTCGGTCGGTTCAAGATTGGCCAGCCGGTTTCGGTCGAGCTGTGGAGCCAACCTGACCAGCGCTTTAGCGGACGTATCCGCGAACTCTCGCCGGCCGCCGATCCCAGATCCCGCACCTTCGCCGCTCGTGTCGCCTTCACCGCCGGCAGCGTCCCGGCGGAACTGGGCCAGAGCGCCCGGGTGTTTATCCAGAATGCCGAAAAGGTCCCCCTGTCAGTGCCGCTGTCGGCCCTCACCGCCGAGAACGGCGCGACTTATGTCTGGGTGGTCAACCCCGACAACACCCTCAAGAAAGTCCCGGTGCGTGTCGGTGCCTTTGGCGAAAACAACGTGCCGGTGCTTGAAGGCCTGGGTGCCAATGACTGGGTGGTGGCCGCTGGCGTGCATGTGCTCCTGGACGGCCAGCAGGTGCGGCCGGTGGATCGCTCCAACCGCGTAGTCAACCTGGCGGCCAAGGAGTAACCCCCGATGGGCTTCAATCTTTCCGAATGGGCGTTGCGGAACCGCCAGATCGTACTGTTCCTGATGCTGTTGCTCGCAATCGTCGGGGCGCTTTCCTACACCAAGCTTGGCCAGAGCGAAGACCCGCCGTTCACCTTCAAGGCCATGGTCATTCGCACGATCTGGCCAGGCGCCACGGCTGAGGAAGTGTCGCGCCAAGTCACCGAGCGCATCGAAAAGAAGCTGATGGAAACCGGCGATTACGAAAAGATCGTCTCGTTCTCCCGCCCGGGCGAATCCCAGGTGACGTTCATGGCTCGCGACTCCTTGCATTCCAAGCAGATTCCCGAGCTGTGGTATCAGATCCGCAAGAAAATCAGCGATATCCGGCATACCTTGCCGCCGGGTATCCAGGGGCCGTTCTTCAACGATGAGTTCGGCACCACGTTTGGCAATATCTACGCACTCACCGGTGACGGCTTCGATTATGGCGTGCTCAAGGATTATGCCGACCGCATCCAGATCCAGCTGCAGCGGGTCAAGGATGTGGGCAAGGTCGAATTGCTCGGCCTACAGGACGAGAAAATCTGGGTCGAACTGTCGAACGTGAAACTGGCGACCCTCGGCCTGCCGCTGGCGGCGGTCCAGCAAGCCCTGGAAGCGCAGAACGCGGTGTCTACGGCCGGATTCTTCGAGACCGCCAGCGAGCGATTGCAGCTACGGGTTTCCGGGAATTTCCAGACCGTGGAAGAGATCCGTGACTTTCCGATCCGCGTGGCCGACCGCACCTTCCGCATCGGCGATGTAGCAGACGTGCGTCGCGGCTTCAACGATCCACCCGCGCCGCGCATGCGGTTCATGGGCGAAGATGCCATCGGCCTGGCCGTGGCGATGAAGGAGGGCGGTGACATTCTTGTGTTGGGCAAGGCCCTGGAAGTCGAGTTTGCCCGCATCCAGAACACGCTGCCGGCCGGTATGCAATTGCGTAAGGTTTCCGACCAGCCCGCGGCGGTGAAGACCGGCGTCGGCGAGTTCGTCCAGGTGCTGGTGGAAGCGCTGACCATCGTGTTACTGGTGAGCTTTTTCTCCCTGGGGCTGCGTACCGGGATGGTGGTGGCGCTGGCGATTCCGCTGGTGTTGGCGATGACCTTCGCCGCGATGTACTACCTGGGGATCGGCTTGCACAAAATCTCCCTCGGCGCGCTGGTCTTGGCCCTGGGGCTGCTGGTGGACGACGCGATCATCGCCGTGGAGATGATGGCGATCAAGATGGAGCAAGGCTTCGACCGGATCAGGGCGGCCAGCTACGCCTGGACCAGTACGGCGTTTCCGATGCTCACCGGGACCTTGATCACCGCGGCGGGCTTCCTGCCGATCGCCACCGCCCAATCGGGCACCGGCGAGTACACCCGTTCGATTTTCCAGGTGGTGACCCTCGCACTGTTGGCTTCCTGGGTGGCTGCCGTGGTATTCGTGCCGTACCTGGGGGAAAAACTCCTGCCGGACCTGGCGAAGATTCATGCGGCCAAGCATGGCACAGTGGACGGCCAGCCCGATCCCTACGGCACGCCGTTCTACCAGCGTGTACGGCGATTGGTGGAGTGGTGTGTGCGCCGGCGCAAGACCGTCATCGCGTTGACCGTGCTGCTGTTCCTGGGCTCGGTGGTGCTGTTCCGTTTTGTCCCGCAGCAGTTTTTCCCGGCGTCGGGGCGCCTGGAGCTGATGGTCGATTTGAAATTGGCCGAAGGCGCTTCGTTGGTCAACACCGCCGAGCAGGTCAAGCGCCTGGAAGCGTTGCTCAAGGACCACGCTGGTATCGACAACTACGTCGCTTATGTCGGCACCGGTTCACCGCGTTTCTATTTGCCCCTGGACCAACAACTGCCGGCGCCGAGCTTCGCCCAATTCGTGGTGTTGGCCAAGACCATCGAAGACCGCGAGCCGTTGCGCAGTTGGCTGATCACCACCCTGAACGAGCAGTTCCCAACCTTGCGCTCGCGGGTGACGCGCCTGGAGAACGGTCCGCCGGTGGGCTACCCGGTGCAGTTTCGCGTGACAGGCGAGCACATCGAGGAGGTGCGGGCCCTGGCGAGGAAAGTGGCGACAAAAGTCAGGGAAAACCCCTACGTTGCCAATGTGCATCTGGACTGGGAAGAGCCCAGCAAAGTGGTCTATCTGAACATCGACCAGGACCGTGCGCGAGCCTTGGGGGTGACCACCGCGAATCTGTCGAGCTTCTTGCGAAGCTCCCTCACCGGATCCAGCGTCAGCCAGTACCGTGAAGACAACGAGTTGATCGAGATTCTGCTGCGCGGCACGGTGCATGAGCGCACGGAGCTGTCGCTGTTGCCAAGCCTGGCGGTGCCGACCGACAACGGCACGACCGTTGCCCTGTCGCAGATCGCCACGCTGGAGTATGGCTTTGAAGAGGGCGTGATCTGGCACCGCAACCGCCTGCCGAGCGTGACCGTTCGGGCCGATATCTACGGCAAAGAACAGCCGGCGACCCTGGTGCAGCAGATTTTCCCGACCCTGGATCCGATCCAGGCGGAACTTCCGGATGGTTATCTGCTTGAGGTGGGTGGCACGGTAGAGGACTCGGCCCGAGGCCAGAAATCGGTGAATGCCGGTGTGCCGTTGTTCATCGTGGTGGTGCTGACCTTGTTGATGCTGCAACTGCGCAGCTTCTCTCGCACGGCCATGGTCTTCCTCACCGCGCCGCTGGGGTTGATCGGCGTGACGCTGTTCCTGTTGGTGTTCCGCCAGCCGTTCGGTTTCGTTGCAATGCTTGGCACCATCGCCTTGTCCGGCATGATCATGCGCAACTCGGTGATCCTGGTGGATCAGATCGAACAGGACATCAAGGCCGGGCTTGCCCCGTGGCAGGCGATCATCGAAGCGACGGTGCGACGGTTCCGCCCGATCGTGCTCACCGCGCTGGCGGCGGTGCTGGCAATGATCCCGCTGTCTCGCAGCCTGTTCTTCGGCCCGATGGCGGTGGCGATCATGGGGGGATTGATCGTGGCAACGGCATTGACGCTGCTGTTCCTGCCGGCGTTGTATGCGGCGTGGTTCAGAGTCAAGAAGACTTGAACCGATTCTGATAGCACTGAAAATCAAATGTGGGAGCGAGCCTGCTCGCGATTGCGGTGCTACAGCCAACAGAGATGTTATGGCTGATACCGATATCGCGAGCAGGCTCGCTCCCACAGTGTTTTTGCGCTTGGCTTAGAGGGTGCCAAAAACCTTCTTCGCCAAACTGGTCGCCGCAGCCGCCGGATTCTGGCGAATGGTGGCTTCCTGTTTTGCGATCATCTCGAACAAACCATCCAGCGCCTGTTCAGTCACATAGTTCTCGACATTGGCGCTCTTGGCATCGACCACTCCCAGTGTCGCGGCTTGGCCGGCAAAGGCGTTGTATTGCTGGGCCAGGCCGACCTTGTCGGTGGCTTGCTTGACGATGGGCAGGAACTTGGCGCGAATCTGCTCGCGGCTGCTCTTGTTCAGGTACTGGGTGGCCGAATCGTTGCCGCCGCTCAATATGCCCTTGGCGTCGCTCACGCTCATGTTCTTCACGGCGTCGACCAGGATCGGCTGGGCCTGCACCACCGCGGCTTCGGCCGCCTGGTTCATGCTGGTTTCCAGCTGATCCACCTGGTCGCCCATGCCGAAGGCTTTCATCTTGCTGGCGACTTTGCCGAGCTTGCCTGGCAATTCAATCTTGACGTCCGGGTTGTTGCTGAACCCGCCTGGGGTGCCCAGCTGCTTGACCGCCACCTGGGCGCCTTGGGTCAGGGCATCCTTGAGACCACCCGTGGCGTCTTTCTGGGAAAGGTCGCCGAGGGACAGGGCCATGGCATTGGCGCAGATCAACAGGCCGGCGCACAGGCCGGTGAAACGAAGGGTAAAGCGGAGCATGGCAGCTTCCTTGAAGAGTGGAACAGGAATCAGCGTGCAGCGTTGACGCGAATCTTCAACGGCTGCGGATCTTTGCCATCGAGCTGCACGGTGTGTTGTTCAGTGCTGATGAACATCAACTGGCCGTCGACTTCGATGCGGGCGCTCACGGCATAACGGTGGCCGGGCTTGACCTGCGCCGGATCATAACTGAGCTTGAATGGTAATGGGACTTGGCCTTTGACGGGGCCCCGCTGCTCATCGACCGTCACGGCTGGCGCGTCGGCGAGGGAGACGTCTTGCAGGCTCACGGTCAAGGTAGCAGTGGGCGGCAAGGCGATGCGTTGCAGGTAGAACACCTCGCCGTCGAGGCTGTTCTTGCTGGCCAGCGGCGTGCTGGAGCAGGCGCTGAGCAACGTGGCAGCAGCGACGAGAAGAAGCTTTTTCATGGGGACATTTCCATATTGGGGGCCCCAATGAAATCCTGGGGCCTGTGACAGAATCAATCCTGGGTGACTGGCGTGTCCGGAGCCATGGCGTCTTCACTGCGATGCAACGCCACCTGGCGGATCGATAAGCGAATCTCCGCCGGCAACACACGCTTGGCCGCGCCTTCGGCCAATTCGCCGAGCAGCTCGTGATAGCTTAGCTTGCCCGCTTCATCACGGCGCAGTACGTCGAGGTCGAGCATCGTCTGGATGAAGTGGCGGAACAGGCTCTTGTCGAAGAACTCCGGCGCGTTGAGTCCGTGCAGGATCGACAGCCGCTGGGCCATGACTGTGCAGAGGTCTTCCAGTTCTTCGGCGCTGATGCTGTTCTGCCCGCTGTTGAGCAGCAGCGAAACGGTCATGTAGAAGCGCTGCAAGGTCTGGGCGATGCTCTTCGATAGCAAGGTCAGCAGCACAAAGTGTCGAGAACTTGGAACGGGACGCAAGTACAGGTCTTTCTCGAAGCGCAGCAGGCCCTGCTCGACGAACGCTTCAAGCCACTGGTCTACCACATCGTCCAGTTCTTCCAGCGACCAGCGAATGAACAGCTCCGATTGCAAGTACGGATACAGGGCTCGTGTATAACGCAGGATCTGTTCGCGGCTCATGCGCGAGCTGCTCTGGAAGAAGCTCGCCAGCAGCGCCGGAAGGGCGAAGATGTGCAGCACGTTGTTGCGGTAGTAGGTCATCAACACGGCGTTCTGTTCATCCAGATACAGAATCTTGCCCAAGGCATCGCTCTGTTCCGACAGCAGGTCCATGCCTTTGACATGCTCGATCAACGCCCGGCCGTCGCCCTCAGGCAAGGTGGTATGGGGCGAATAGGGCACTTTGCGCAGCAGCGCGAGGTACAAGTCCAGCACGCGGGCCATGGCCTGGTCGTCGAGAGCCAGTCGGCTGGTGGACAGCAATGCCAAGGCGACAAGGTTGACCGGGTTGATAGCGGCCGCCTCGTTCAGGTGCCGCGCCACGCGTTCGCCGAGGCGGTTGGTGGTCGCGTTGAGCCAGGCCGGCTTGAATTGCGGGCCCAGCTCCTGCTGGCGCCAGCCAGGTTGCTCGCCGTCGAGGAATTCCGCCAGCTTGATAGGCTCGCCGAAGTTCACCGCCACTTGGCCGAAGCGTTGCTTGAGGGCGCCGATGACCTTGAAGATGTCGAAGATCGACTCCTTCTTCTTGCTCGCGCCGCGCAGTTCGCCCAGGTAGGTACGGCCTTCCAGGACCCGCTCATAACCGATGTACACCGGCACGAAGACGATGGGCATGCGTGACGAGCGCAAGAAGCTGCGTAGGGTAATGGCGAGCATGCCGGTCTTGGGTTGCAGCATGCGCCCGGTGCGCGAACGGCCGCCTTCGACGAAGTACTCCACCGGGAATCCCTTGGTAAACAGCGTATGCAGGTATTCGTTGAACACGGCGGTATAGAGCGGGTTGCCCTTGAACGTGCGGCGCATGAAAAACGCCCCGCCGCGGCGCAGCAGGCTGCCGATCACCGGCATGTTCAGGTTGATGCCGGCGGCGATGTGCGGTGGCGTCAGGCCATTGCGAAACAGCAGGTACGACAGCAGCAGGTAGTCGATATGACTGCGGTGGCAGGGGACATAAATGACTTCATGGCCTTGGGCAACGTTTTGCACGCCTTCGATGTGGTTGACCTTGATGCCGTCGTAGATCTTGTTCCAGAACCAGCTCAGCACCACTTCCAGGAAGCGGATGGCCGTGTAGGTGTAGTCCGAGGCGATCTCGTTGCCGTAGCGCAGGGCCTGGGCTTTGGCTTTCTCCGGGGAGATCTTCTCCCGCTCGGCTTCTTCGGCGATGGCCTGCTTGACCAGCGGCTGGTTCAACAGACCCTTGACCAGATGGCGTCGGTGGGAGATGTCGGGACCGATGACCGCCGCTTTCAGGTTGCGAAAGTGTACCCGCAGGATCCGCTGGGCCATGCGCACGGTGCGTTCGTGGCCTTTATCGTGCTCGATCAGTTCGCGCAGATGGATCGGGGCGGAGAACTGCACGCGGGTCTTGCGCCCCAGGATCATGATGCTCAGCAATCGGCGCAGGCGTCCGGTGACCGCCCAACTGTCGGCGAACAACAGTTTCCACGGGCTGGATTCGCTGTCGGGCGATTGGCCCCAGAACACGCTGACCGGAATGATCTGCGCGTCCTCGGCGGCGTTGTGGGTCAGCACGTCGACCAGCCGCGTCAGGGTGGGCGGCGCACCGCGTTTATCCTGGCGCCCGAGCCAGTCCGGTGCCGGCGTCAGGTAGAAGAATGCCGCCGGCTCCAGCAGGTTTCCCACCGAGACCGGCAGTACCGGGCGCGGCAGGCCGGCCTTGGTGCATTCGGTGTCGAGCACCGCCAGGTCGGTCAGCGAAGGGTCTTGCAGGACGTAGAACACGGGGCGACTGCGGTCGAGGTTGAGGGTAAAGGACGACTGATTGATCGTCTCGGAGCGAACCCAGAGATATAAAAGTCGGCGCAAGGTGCCAAACACAAGACGGCGGAACGGGGAGCGGGTCATACGGCTTCTGCATGAGTGAATGGGATGGAGCGGGCGCCAGTGTGCCGGATTCGTCGAAAATCGGCAAAAAAGCACCGAAGTAAAGTCAGTTGAGAGTTTTTCCGGGTGTCATATACTCGGCCGGTTACTGCCCGGGGCTTCCAAACATGGACGTTCGGACGGTGGCTTAGGTTCGTACGGCTTTGCCTTTTCAATCGGGCGGGAAAAGCCGACTTAACAATAAGAAAACAGGAGTGAGCATCATGGCAACACGCGAAACCGGCAGTGTGAAGTGGTTCAACGACGCCAAGGGCTACGGCTTCATCCAGCGCGAGGGCGGAGCGGATGTGTTCGTGCATTACCGCGCGATCCGTGGCGAGGGCCACCGCTCACTGACCGAAGGCCAGCAGGTCGAGTACGCGGTCGTGGAAGGCCAGAAGGGCCTGCAGGCTGAGGATGTGGTGGGGTTGTAAGCCGCATTCACCGGCAACACAAAAACCTGTGGGAGCGAGCCTGCTCGCGAAAGCTGTGTATCAGACAATGACTCATTAACTGTCACACCGCTTTCGCGAGCAGGCTCGCTCCCACATTAGATCAGCGCTGGGCGCTAAATCACGCCGTTTTCCAGGTAATCTCTTCTTCCCCATCGGCGCTGATGCGGATCCAGCGGTCCGCCGATTCTTCCCCTTCTTCTTCCACCCAGGAGCCGGGCGCGCAGCGCACTTCGACGTTCAGCGCGGCGAAGGCGGCGCGGGCGCAGGCAATGTCGTCTTCCCACGGGGTCTGGTCACTTTCCAGATAGAGGCTGTTCCATTTTCCTACGGCCTTGGGCAGCCAGGTCACCGGAATGTGGCCAGCTTTGCACTTGTAGGTCTGGCCTTTCTGTACCCAGTCGCTGCATGGGCCCAGGGCCTCGCCTAGCCAGTGGGCGATGGCCTTGTGGTCAACGTCGGCGTCCTTCAGGTAAATCTCGATATCGGGTTGGCGCATGGATGTCCTCACTGCGGTCTTGAAAAATCCATTCGCGGATTTAGCTGGCCCCAAGCGATTGCCAGGGGCCAAAGGTTAATTATTGAACAATGAAATAATCGTAGCGCATCGACACCGTGACTTCGAACGGCTCGGCCTGTTCGATCACGTTGGCGCGGCGCTCGGCGCTGGCGCGCCAACCGTGGGGCGTCATCGCCAGCAGATTGGCGCGGTCCTGGCCGCTGTCGAGCGTCAGCTTGAATTCCAGGGTTTCGCTGTGATCCAGCGCCATGCCGGGCGGCACCAAGGCCAGGTGCTTGTCGTCCGTGTACTCGCGCACTTCGTCGTACAGGCGCTCGCGCAATTCCATCAGGTGGCCGGCGGTAGGGCCGACTTTCATCAGGCCGCCGCCGGGGCTGAGCAAGCGCTTGGCCTCTTGCCAATCCAGCGGGCTGAACACACTCGCGAGGAACTGGCAGCAGCCATCCGCCAGCGGCACCCGGGCCATGCTGGCGATCAACCAGGTGAGCCGCGGGTTGCGCTTGCAGGCGCGCTTGACCGCTTCGCGGGAGATGTCGAGGGCATAGCCATCGGCGTTGGGCAGGGCATCGGCGATTTGCGCGGTGTAGTAGCCCTCACCACAACCGATGTCGAGCCAACGCCCAGGTGCCCGTTCAGCGGCCAATTCGGCCAGGCGCCGGGCGACCGGGGCGTAGTGCCCGGCGTTGAGAAAGTCGCGGCGAGCTTCGACCATCGCCTGGTTGTCGCCGGGGTCGCGGCTGTTCTTGTGCTGCACCGGCAACAGGTTCAGGTAACCCTGCCGCGCACGGTCGAACCGATGCCCGGCGGGGCACACCACGCCGTTGTCCACCGCGTTCAGCGGTTCACTGCAGATCGGACAGGCGAGCATCAGGCGAGCAACTTGATCAGCGTCTTGTAGTAGATCTCGGTGAGGACGTCGAGATCGGCCGCCAACACGCGTTCGTTGACCTGGTGGATAGTCGCGTTGACCGGCCCCAGCTCCACCACTTGCGTGCCCATGGTGGCGATGAAGCGACCGTCGGACGTGCCGCCGCTGGTGGAAGCTTTCGTCTCGCGGCCCGTCACGTCCTTGATGCTCGACGACACGGCGTCCAGCAGGGCACCCGGCTCGGTGAGGAATGGCAGGCCGGACAAAGCCCAGTCGATGTGCCAGTCCAGCTGATGCTTGTCGAGGATATCGGCGACGCGCTGTTGCAGGCCCTCGACGGTGGATTCAGTGGAGAAGCGGAAGTTGAACACCGCTTCCAGATCGCCGGGGATCACGTTGGTCGCGCCGGTGCCAGAGTTCAGGTTGGAGATCTGGAAGCTGGTCGGTGGGAAGAAATCGTTGCCATGGTCCCAGTGCTCGGCGGCCAGTTCGGCCAGGGCCGGCGCGGCCAGGTGGATCGGGTTCTTCGCCAGGTGTGGATAAGCAACGTGACCCTGTTTGCCGCGTACGGTGAGTTTCGCGCCGAGGGAGCCGCGACGGCCGTTCTTGACCACATCGCCCACCAGCGTGGTGCTCGACGGCTCGCCGACGATGCACCAGTCCAGGCGCTCCTGGCGGGCCTTGAGGCGTTCGACCACGGCTTTGGTGCCGTGGTGGGCCGGGCCTTCTTCATCGCTGGTGATCAGGAAAGTCAGCGAGCCCTTGTGGTCCGGGTAGTCGGCGACAAACCGCTCGGCCGCCACAACCATCGCCGCCAGGCTGCCTTTCATGTCCGCCGCGCCGCGGCCGCAGAGCATGCCGTGTTCGTCGATGACCGCATTGAACGGGTCGAGCTGCCACGCCTGCACCGGACCGGTCGGCACCACATCGGTGTGGCCGGCGAAGCACAGCACCGGGCCGTCCTGCTTGCCATGGCTGGCCCAGAAGTTATCCACATCCTCGATGCGCATCGGCTCCAGCTTAAAACCGGCGTCGCCCAGGCGCTGCATCATGATTTTCTGGCAATCGGCATCCAACGGCGTCACGGACGGACGGCGGATCAGGTCGATGGCGAGTTGCAGGGTCGGCGAAAGGTCGGCGTGGGCCGTCATGGAAGCTCCGGGAATAATGTGGACGCAAGGCTAGTGCGGGAGCAGGCTGGCTCGCGCAAAATGGCGGTTATCTTATAGCAAAACGACTCTCATGGGCCCCCTGGTGCTGGTCGGTTGGAACACAAATCCTGTGGGAGCGAGCCTGCTCGCGATGGCGGTGGATCAGTCGATACTCTATTGACTGGATTGACGCCATCGCGAGCAAGCTCGCTCCCACAAGGGGAAATTGGTGGGATTCAATTCGCGAACAGCTCGAATTGCCACGGCAAAGCCCTATAATGCGCGCCGGTTTTTGGGGTAACGGTCATGAGTACAGAAGATCCACGGTTTGCCGGCATCGCCCGTTTGTATGGCATCGAAGGCCTGGAGCGCCTGCGGGCGGCCCATGTGGCAATTGTCGGTGTTGGCGGCGTCGGATCCTGGGCGGCGGAAGCCATTGCCCGTTGTGGCGTGGGCGAGATTTCGCTGTTCGACTTGGACGACGTCTGCGTCAGCAACGCAAACCGCCAACTACACGCCCTGGATAGCACCGTCGGCAAGCCCAAGGTCGAGGTGATGGCCGAGCGGCTGCGTGGCATCAACCCCGATTGCACCGTGCATGCAGTCGCGGACTTCGTCACCCGCGACACCATGGCCGAGTACATCACGCCGAACATCGACTGCGTGATCGACTGCATCGACAGCGTCAACGCCAAGGCCGCGCTCATCGCCTGGTGCAAGCGCCGCAAGATCCAGATCATCACCACCGGCGGCGCGGGCGGGCAGATCGACCCGACGCTGATCCAGGTCTGTGACTTGAACCGCACCTTCAATGACCCGCTGGCCTCCAAGGTGCGCTCGACCTTGCGCCGCGATTACGGCTTCTCCCGCACCGTGACCCGCCACTACAGCGTGCCGTGCGTGTTCTCCACCGAACAGCTGCGCTACCCGAAACCGGATGGCAGCATTTGCTTGCAGAAGAGTTTTGTCGGAGACGGCGTCAAGCTCGACTGCGCCGGCGGGTTCGGCGCGGTGATGATGGTCACGGCGACGTTCGGCATGGTCGCGGCGACCAAGGCTGTGGATAAGATTGTCGCGGGCGTGCGGCGGCCGGCGGACAGGGTCAAACCCGGGGAGTGATGCAGCGCAGTTGACTAAGGGACCTGTGGCGAGGGAGCTTGCTCCCGCTGGGCTGCGCAGCAGACCCATTAATGTTAGCGCTTCGCGGTCAAGCGGGAGCAAGCTCCCTTGCCACAGGTTATTGCGTCAGTTCGCGCATGCGCTTCAACACCGCATTCAATCCATTGCTGCGCGACGGCGATAGCTGCCGCGATAACCCCAACTGATTGAACCAATCCGGTAAATCCACCTGCTGTAACTCGTCAGCGGATAAGCCATTGACCCGCGCGAGCAACAACGCCACCAAGCCACGGATCAATCTCGCATCGCTGTTGGCGGAGAACTGCCAGTGGCCGTCGCGCAACTGCCCCACCAACCACACCTGGCTCTCACAGCCGTGGACAAGGTTGGCGTCGCACTTGTCTGCATCGCTCAATGGCGCCAGGCGATCGCCCCACTGCATCAGCAGGCGGGCCCGCTGTTCCCAACCGGAGGCGTCCTGAAAAACTTGCAGCGCGGCGACCGCATCGGCAGGCAGGTTCATCGCAGCATCTCCAAGGCCTGGTCCAGGGCCTCGAAAAAACGTTCGAGATCGGCGGAGTCGTTGTACAGCGCCAGCGACACCCGAATCGCCCCGGACAGCTTCAGATGCCTGAACAGCGGCATTGCGCAGTGATGCCCGGCGCGCACGGCGATGCCTTGCTCGGTCAGCAGGTGCGCCAGGTCGGCATTGTGGATGCCGTCGACCACAAAACTGACGAGGGCCAGTTGCGGCTCGCCCACCAGGCGCACGCCGTTGCGCGCCTGCAGGCCGTGAAGCAGATAGTCATGCAGGGCAGTTTCATGATCGATGATCGCCTGACCGTCGAGGCCGGACAGGTAATCGAGGGTCGCTCCCAGGCCGATCACACTGGCGATAGGCGGCGTCCCGGCTTCGAAACCCAGTGGCGCCGGGCGGAAGGTGGCGCTGTGGTAATCGGCCTGCTGCACCATTTCGCCGCCAAACTGCCAGTGACGCAGTTGGCCAAGCGCTGCGGTGCGGCCAAACAGCACGCCCAAGCCTTCTGGGCCGTACAGCTTGTGACTGGAAAACACATAGAAGTCGCAGCCCAAGGTCTCCACATCATGACGACCATGGACGACGCCTTGGGCGCCATCGATGACCGTCAGCGCACCCTGCGCCTTGGCCATCGCCAGCAATGCCGGCAACGGCTGCCAAGTGCCAAGCACGTTGGACAATTGGCTCACCGCCAACAGGCGCGTGCGAGGGCCGATAAGCTCGGCGGCCGCAGCGCTGTCGATAACGCCGTCGGCGTCCAGCGGCAGTACCACCAGTTTCAACGCGCGGCGCTCGGTCAGTTGCTGCCAGGGCAACAGGTTGGCGTGATGTTCCAGGGCGCTGACGACAATTTCATCGCCTGGGTTGAACAGGTGTTCCAGCCCGTAGGCGAGCAGGTTCAACGCCGAAGTGGCGCCGTGGGTGAATACGATCTGCCCGCAGTCACCCGCGTTGAGCCATTGTGAAACCTTGAGGCGACTGTCTTCGAATGCCTGGGTGGCCAGGGCTCCGGGCAGATGTTGCGCCCGGTGCACATTGGCCGCGCCGTTGGCGTAGTAATGCGCCAGAGCGTCGAGCAAAGCTTGGGGTTTTTGCGTGGTGGCGGCGTTGTCCAGGTAGGTCTGGCCTTGCCGTTGCAGGGCGGCGATGGCCGGGAAATCGGCACGCCAGGGGGATTGAATCAACATGCTTGCGGGCCCTGCTGGAGTTACGCCGGACCCTGCGGGAGCAAATCTGCTCCCACAGGTGATGGTGTGAAGCTTAGTTGTGCGCGTGCAATGCTTCGTTCAGCTCGATGGCCGACTTGTGGGTCTTGCATTCCACCGCGCCGGTCTCGGAGTTACGGCGGAACAACAGGTCCGGCTGGCCGGCCAGATCGCGGGCCTTGACCACTTTGACCAACTGGTTGTTCTCGTCCAGCAGGGCGACTTTGGTGCCGGCGGTCACGTACAGGCCCGACTCCACGGTGTTGCGGTCGCCCAGCGGGATACCGATGCCGGCGTTGGCGCCGATCAGGCAGCCTTCGCCGACCTTGATCACAATGTTGCCGCCGCCCGAGAGAGTACCCATGGTCGAGCAGCCGCCACCCAGGTCCGAGCCCTTGCCGACGAACACGCCCGCCGAAACCCGGCCTTCGATCATGCCCGGGCCTTCGGTGCCGGCGTTGAAATTGACGAAACCTTCGTGCATGACCGTGGTGCCTTCACCCACATAGGCGCCCAGGCGCAGGCGCGCGGCGTCGGCGATACGCACGCCGGCCGGGACCACGTAATCGGTCATTTTCGGGAATTTATCCACCGAGAACACTTCCAGCAACTCGCCACGCAAGCGGGCTTCGAGCTGGTGCTCGGCCAGTTCGGCCAGGTCGATCGCGCCCTGGCTGGTCCAGGCCACGTTCGGCAGCAGCGGGAAGATACCGGCCAGGTTCAGGCCGTGAGGCTTGACCAGACGATGGGACAACAGGTGCAGCTTCAGGTAAGCCTCAGGGGTGGAGCTCAGCTGGGCATCCTCGGCCAACAGGGTGGCGACCAGCGGCTTGTGGCTTTCAGCCAGGCGAGTCAACAGCTTGGCTTGCGCGGCGTCGACGCTGCGAAGTGCCTCGGCCAGTTGCGAGGCCTGAGCGGTGGTGAAAGTGATGGCCTGGTTGCCTTCGCTGTAGCCAAGGATCGGCGCGACGGCTGCCACGATTTCGGCCGACGGTTTGAGCAATGGCTGTGCGTAGAACACTTCCAGCCAGGCGCCTTCACGATTTTGGGTGCCGACGCCGAAGGCCAGGCTGAACAGGGTAGTGGACATGAAATTACCTCTACAAAATGGACTGGGCAGGCTTACTTTATTTCTGCCGCGTAGATATCTGGCTTGAAGCCAATCAGGGTACGGTCACCGAGGTCGAGCACCGGGCGCTTGATCATCGAGGGTTGGGCGAGCATCAGTTCGATGGCTTTCGTCTGGTCGAGATCGGCTTTGCGTTCGTCGTCGAGTTTGCGAAAGGTCGTACCGGCGCGGTTCAACACCACTTGCCAGCCATGCTCGTCGCACCATTGAGTCAGGTGCTCACGGTCGATGCCGGCGGTCTTGTAGTCATGAAAATCGTAATGCACAGCGTGATCATCGAGCCAGGTGCGCGCCTTTTTCATCGTGTCACAGGCTTTGATGCCGAAAAGGTGCAACGTTTTGCTTGAATCGGTCAAGGAACTGCCCCTGCAGGTGCCGGAAATAAAAGGTGAAGGATTATGCCATGACCGGACGGTTTCGCGGCGGCCCAGGTTGATGTACACCAAAACCGGTGGGAGCGAGCTTGCTCGCGATGGCGGTCTTACACCTAACATTGATGTTGACTGATACACCGCTATCGCGAGCAAGCTCGCTCCCACATGGAGTCGTTGCGACATTGCTACAAAGGCCAAGCCCATGCTAGGTGGTTAATATGGCACTTCAACGGCGAGCTGTTGCCGGGTGTGTAACGCTTACTGCGTTCGGAGCGAGGTGGAATCTGGAGTCGATCAATAGAGGCTGGGTCAGAGCGGAAGGTAAGCCTTCACACCGGTGATCACGCCTTGCATGTCTTCAGAGCCCAGGCGAGGAACAAAGTACTCTCGACCCTTGGATCGAGTCTTTCTGTGTAGTTTATCCAGACGTTCAAAACTCACGGTATAGATCATGTCGCACTTTACCCACAGTTCTTTGTAGCCATCGGACTGGAGGGGATTGGTGCGGAGCAGGTGATGCCAGTCCTGCTGAGTCTGTGGCGTTGTGGAGGAAATCGGCACCACGGTACAGAGCTTGCGACTATGTGTGGCAGTGGGGGAGATCACCACCACCTTGCGGATCTTCAACATTTCAGGCGCAACAAAGCCCCGCGTGAAGTCACAAAGAAGAACATCACCTTGCTTGGGATGGTAAAAAAGAGGCATTCCTTATCCTCATGAAAAAGCAAAGCCGCCCGAAGGCGGCTTCAATCGACACGCAGTTGAGCTTGCTTCGCCCTTTCTGCGCCGCTGGGTCAACCCCCCGAGAGGGACCCAGACTCCTGCCAGCTCTCGCTGGTGACGGGGTCGATTATGGCTACCGGCGATAGCGAATTCAAGCCAGTTTGAACCCTCGTAACAGGGTTAAATGAGGTCTGTCGGTTTACAACATCAGCGAAATCAAAGGCTTGGCGTTCGCGGTACGTTTTATGTCTTTTCTTGTCTGAGCAGATAGATCGTGGTCTGTCAGACGCGCCGAAGTTTCCGACACGTTTTTAAGGTTGTCCGTCGGAAGCGAGGGCTCTAGCCTCTGGGTGTCGCTGCCAATTCAGCGGTCGGACGTGAGAATCCGAACATCTCTAGGAGCACGGAGGATTACGCCCCCGAAAAGCTGCAAGAAGCCGCTAACCGTGTGCTGGATTAATATCTCAAGCCTGATGACGACAGCGAGCCAGAACCCAAGCCCTCAGTGCAGTTGTTCACTGTGGCTGAAGGTATCGACACCGAAGTGTTGCTGGCCAACCTCAGCAAAACCCTGGCTTCGGCCAATGCGTGCTCAACGACTTTGCCTTCGATCAGGACGGCTCGCGACGGCATGTAGCGTTGGGGGTGCCGCAGATGATTGAGTTGGGGGTGTTGTTGGCGAACAAGTGCCTGGATCGGGTAGAGCTTCGGACTTGATGTAATAAGTGCTGGCCTCTTCGCGAGCAGGCTCGCTCCCACAGGGTATGTGGTGTCAACAAATATGAGGTCTACATCAAACCCCTGTGGCGAGGGAGCTTGCTCCCGCTGGGCCGGGCTGGCGCTCCAGCGCGAAGCGGCCGTGAAACCGGGCAGCGCGGTATGTCAGGCAGATTGAGTTGACTGCTTTGGGCTGCTACGCAGCCCAGCGGGAGCAAGCTCCCTCGCCACAACAGCGGTCCGCTTCAGCGCGATACAGCCATCAACCCCGGCGCTGGATAAACGCTCGGATCCGCTCCGCCGCTTCCACGCATTCGGCCAATGGCGCAACCAGGGCCATGCGCACGCGGCCGGCGCCTGGGTTGACGCCGTCCATGTCGCGGGACAGGTACGAGCCTGGCACGACGGTTACGTGTTCCTGTTCGAACAAGTCGCGGCAGAAGGCGGCATCATCGCCCGCTACGTTCGGCCACAGGTAGAAGCTGCCATCGGGGCGTTGTACGTCCAGCACCGGGCTGAGGATTTCCAGCACGGCGTCGAATTTTTCCCGGTACAGGGCGCGGTTGGCTCGCACGTGCTCTTCGTCGTTCCACGCGGCGATGCTCGCCAGTTGGGTCTGAACCGGCATCGCGCAGCCATGATAGGTGCGGTACAGCAAAAAGCCCTTGAGGATATCGGCGTCGCCGGCCACGAAACCGGAGCGCAGGCCGGGCAGGTTGGAGCGCTTGGAGAGGCTGTGGAACACCACGCAGCGCTTGAAGTCCTTGCGGCCCAGTTCGACGCAGGCGGTGAGTAGGCCTGGCGGCGGGGTTTGTTCGTCGAAGTAGAGTTCGCTGTAGCACTCGTCCGAGGCGATGACGAAGTCATATTCATCCGCCAGGGCGATGAGTTTCTTCAGCACATCCACCGGGATCAGCGCGCCAGTCGGGTTGCCGGGGGAGCACAGGAACAGGATCTGGCAACGTTTCCAGATGTCCGGCGAGACGGCATCGAAATCCGGATTGAAACCGTTCGTGTCCAGGCACGGCAGGTAATGCGGCTTGGCCCCGGCCAGGAACGCCGCGCCTTCGTAGATCTGGTAGAACGGATTCGGGCTCACCACCAGGGCGTTGTCGCCACGGTTGACCACGGTCTGGGTGAAGGCGAACAGGGCTTCGCGGGTGCCATTGACCGGCAGCACGTGGCGCGCCGGGTCGAGCCAGCCGTTCGGCACGTTGAAGCGGCGCTCGCACCAGCCGGTGATGGCTTCACGCAGTTCCGGGATGCCGAGTGTGGTCGGGTACACCGCCATTTTTTCCAGATTGCTGGCTAGCGCCTCGGCCACGAAGCTTGGCGAGCGATGCTTGGGCTCGCCGATGGACAACGCGATCGGGCGCTTGTCCGGGTTCGGCGTGACGCTGCCGAGCAGGGCGCGGAGTTTTTCGAACGGGTACGGCTGGAGCTGGTTCAAAGCGTTGTTCATCGGGGGCCTCGTTCAATGTGGGCGCGATCCTTTGTGGGAGCGAGCTTGCTCGCGAATACGGTGTGTCAGTCGACAAAACCATTGACTGACCCGTCGATTTCGCGAGCAGGCTCGCTCCTACAGGGGGAATTTGTTCGTTCAGATGCTAATGCGAGTCAGGTGAGCATCGGGTTCCTGGTTGACGCTCAAGTGCTGGACGATCGCTTCCTGCAAGCGGCTGCAAAGCTGCGGATCGGACAACGGCTGGTTGTGGGCGTCGGTGATGAAGAAAACGTCTTCCACCCGCTCGCCGAGCGTGGCGATCTTGGCGTTCTGCAGCGACAGGTCGAATTCCAGGAAAATATGGCCGACTCGCGCCAGCAGGCCCGGGCGATCCGGTGCGCTGAGCTCCAACACCGTGACCTGACGCTGGGCGTCGTTGTGGATCGTCACTTGTGGTGCAAAGGCAAAATGCTTGAGCTGGCGGGGCACGCGTCGCTGGATGATGGTCGGATAGTCCGCCGGGTTGCGTAGAGCGTCGGTGAGTCCGTCGCGAATCTGCTTGACCCGCGCCGGGTTGTCGCCAATAGAGTCGCCGTCAGTGTCGAGCACGATATAGGTGTCGAGGGTGAACTGGCTGGTGGACGTAATGACCCGAGCGTCATGGATGTTGAGATTGAGCTGGTCCATCGCCGCCACCGTCACCGCGAAGAAGTCGTGCTGGTCCGGCGCATAGATGAAGATCTGCGTGCCGCCCTCGAACTCGCGCTGGGTGGTTTCCTTGATCAACACCAGCGGCCCGCCATCGGCCGGTTGCTGCAGGATCGCGTCGCTGTGCCAGGCCACGTCGCCGGCGGTATGGCGCAGGAAATAATCATCACCCAATTGCGACCAGAGCTGCTCGACGTCGTCCGGATCGGTGCCCCCGCGCACCAGGATATCCAGGGCCGCGCTTTGGGTGCGGCGGATCTGCTCTTCGCGGTCCACGGGGTTTTCCAGGCCACGGCGCAAGGCGCGCTTGGTCTCGGTGTAGAGCTGGCGCAACAGGCTGGCTCGCCAGGAGTTCCACAGGGTCGGGTTGGTGGCGTTGATGTCGGCAACGGTCAGCACGTAGAGGTAATCCAGGCGGGTTTCGTCGCCAACGGCCTGGGCGAAGTCATGGATCACCTGCGGGTCGGACAGGTCCTTGCGCTGGGCGGTGGTGGACATCACCAGGTGGTTCTGCACCAGCCAGACGATCAGCCGGCTGTCCCAAGTTGGCAGTTGGTGCCGCTGGCAAAAAGCCTCGGCATCCACCGCGCCAATCTCGGAATGGTCGCCCTGGCGGCCCTTGCCGATGTCGTGATACAGCCCCGCCATGTAGATCAGCTCGGGCTTGGGCAGCTTGGCCATGAGCTTGCTGGCCAGCGGAAATTTCTCCGACACCTGGGTGTACTGCAGCTTACGCAGATGCTTGATCAGGTTCAGGGTGTGGGCGTCGACCGTGTAGATGTGGAACAGGTCGTGTTGCATCTGCCCGACGATGTAGCCGAATTCCGGCAGGTAGCGCCCCAGGATCCCGTAGCGGTTCATGCGTCGCAGGTTGCGGTGCACGCCGATCTTGCACTTGAACAGTTCGATGAACAGGCTGGTGTTGCGGATATCGTGGCGGAAATCATCGTCGATCAGATGCCGGTTTTCCCGCAGCAGGCGAATGGTATCGGCGCGCACGCCCTTGATTTCCGGTTGCTGGGCCATGAGCACGAAAATCTCGAGCATGGCGAACGGGGTGCGGCGGAACACATTGGCATTGCGCGCTTCGATGTAGCCGTCGTGCAGTTGGAAGCGCGAGTTGATCGGCTGCGGCGGCTCCTCGTCCTCGGGGGCGAGGATGACCTCTTCGAAGTGCTGGATGATCAGTTCGCTGAGCTGGGCGATGCTCATCACGACACGGTAGTACTGCTGCATGAAGTTTTCGATGGATTGCTTGGCATCCTGTCCTTCGAAACCCAGCAGGCCGGCAATGGAGCGCTGATGATCGAACAGCAAGCGGTCCTCGGAGCGTCCGGCGAGCATGTGCAGGGCGTAGCGGACCTTCCATAAGAATTCCTGGGACGATGCCAGCAAGGCGTTCTCGCTTTCCACCAGGAAACCTTCGCCGGCCAGGGCTCGCAGGTTCAGCGTGCCGTACTGACGGCGGGCGACCCACAGGATCGTCTGGATGTCACGCAGCCCGCCGGGCGAGCCCTTGACGTTGGGCTCCAGGTTGTATTCGGTGTCGTTGTACTTGTGGTGCCGGGCCTTCTGCTCGGCATGCTTGGCCAGGAAAAAGTCTTTGCTGGGCCACATGTGCGCGGTGCTGGTCACATCCAGCATGCGCTGGCGCAGGCGCTCGGGGCCGGCGATGGTGCGGCTTTCCATCAGGTTGGTGATCACCGTCAGGTCGGCGCGGGCCTCGTCGGCGCATTCCTGCACAGAACGCACGCTTTGGCCGACTTCCAGGCCAATGTCCCACAGCAGCGTCAGGAAGCGCTCGATGGAATCGCGGAAAATCTCGTGGTCCGCGCTTTCCAAAAGGATCAGCAGATCAATGTCGGAATAGGGGTGCAGTTCGCCACGCCCGTAGCCGCCCACCGCCACCAGGGCGATGTCGGCATCCTCGCTCCAGTTGAACTGGTCCCAGGCCTTTTGCAGGATGTTGTCGACGAACCAGGCGCGGTCTTCGATCAACCGGCGGATATCGCGGCCACTGCGAAAGCGCTGGTCGAGCACTTCGTGGGCCTGGCGGATCGCCTTCTTGAACGCCGAAATGGGGCTTGCCTTCAGGGCCAGTTCAGCCTGGAACTGGCCGCGGTCGAAGAGTTCGGGGTCCACCTGCGGCATCGAATGACTTTCCTTTCTATCTATATCTATAGGCTGGGTACGGGTCAGGCGGAAACACGCGCGATGGTGTCATCGCTGCGCAGGGTAAAGATTTCGTAGCCGGTCTCGGTGACGAGCAGCGTGTGCTCCCATTGCGCCGACAACTTGCGGTCCTTGGTGATGGCGGTCCAGCCGTCGCCCAGTACCTTGGTGTCGGCGCGGCCCTGGTTGATCATCGGCTCGATGGTGAAGGTCATGCCCGCCTGCAGTTCCATGCCGGTGCCGGCGCGGCCGTAATGCAGGATCTGCGGTTCTTCGTGGAACACCTTGCCGATGCCGTGGCCGCAGAACTCGCGCACCACCGAGAAGCCGTTCTTCTGCGCATGCTTCTGGATCACTTCGCCGATGTCGCCCAGGCGGCAGCCCGGTTTTACCAGTTCGATGGCCATGTACATGCATTCCTGGGTGACCTTGGACAGGCGTTCGGCCCACTCCGGTACGTTGCCGACATGGAACATCCGGCTGGTATCGCCATGGTAGCCATCCTTGATGACAGTGACGTCGATGTTCAGGGTATCGCCGTCCTTCAATGGTTTCTCATTGGGGATGCCATGGCAGACCACATGGTTGATCGAGGTACAGATCGACTTCGGAAAGCCTTTATAGTTGAGCGGGGCAGGGATGGCTTTCTGCTCGTTGACGATATAGTCGTGGCAGATGCGGTCCAGCTCTTCAGTGGTAACGCCCGGCTTGACGTAGTCGGCGATCATTTCCAGCACTTCGGCGGCGAGTTTGCCGGCGACACGCATTTTAGCGATGTCCTCGGGAGTCTTGAGGGTAACGGTCATACAGGCTCTCTCTGCGCCCGACGGCGCTGTTCAAAACGAAATGGGCGGCGGATGATGATCCATGCGGCCCTGAAAGAGGCGATTCTAACAGACGATCAGCGCAAATCCCCGTCCACATGCATCGCTTCTCTCTATAGGGGTGTGCATCCATGGCCCATGAAAGGGCTGTGGGAAGGGGGCTTCACCGGGATTTCAGAATCCGTGTTCCGTTTTCGCCCTTGCTGTGGTATAAAATGCGCCGCTTTCCGGGGATGACCCCGTAAGCTTAAATCCACACACGTGTCGACACGATGACCTGGGTGCCTTCGGCTTTCACCGCCGCTGGTTGGTCATTGGGATACGTGGAGGCCAAACCCGACTTATCAAGGAACTATCATGTCCCAAGTCAACATGCGCGATATGCTGAAGGCCGGTGTGCACTTCGGCCACCAGACCCGTTACTGGAACCCGAAAATGGGCAAGTACATTTTCGGCGCGCGCAACAAGATCCACATCATCAACCTTGAAAAAACCCTGCCGATGTTCAACGAAGCACTGACCTTCGTAGAGCGCCTGGCCCAGGGCAAAAACAAGATTCTGTTCGTCGGCACCAAGCGTTCCGCCGGCAAGATCGTTGCTGAAGAAGCAGCACGTTGCGGTTCGCCGTACGTCGATCACCGCTGGTTGGGCGGCATGCTGACCAACTTCAAGACCATCCGCGCTTCCATCAAGCGTCTGCGTGACCTTGAAGTCCAGTCCGAAGACGGTACTTTCGCCAAGCTGACCAAGAAAGAAGCGCTGATGCGCACTCGCGATCTTGAGAAGCTGGACCGCTCCCTGGGCGGTATCAAGGACATGGGCGGTCTGCCTGACGCACTGTTCGTGATCGACGTTGACCACGAGCGCATCGCGATCACCGAAGCCAACAAGCTGGGTATCCCGGTCATCGGCGTTGTCGATACCAACAGCAGCCCGGAAGGCGTTGACTACATCATCCCAGGCAACGATGACGCCATCCGCGCCATCCAGCTGTACATGGGTTCGATGGCTGACGCTGTTATCCGTGGTCGCAACAACGTTAATGGCGGCACCGAAGTCTTCGCTGAAGAAGCTCCGGCGGCAGCCGCTGAGTAATTGACGCCCTGGCGTTGACTCAGTAAGCAAAAAGGGGGCTTGGCCCCCTTTTTGCCACCTCGAAAACCACTTGTCGCAAGCGCAGCTACCTGTTTGTAACCTGCAGCGATCTATAAACAGTGGTTTTTCCAGGAAGAATTGATCGCCCGTTCGGTCGGGTGGAATGGTTGAAAACCTATCCAAGAGGATTTTGAAATGGCAGAGATTACTGCAGCGTTGGTCAAAGAACTGCGCGAGCGTACCGGCGAAGGCATGATGGATTGCAAGAAAGCCTTGACCAAGGCTGGCGGCGACATCGAGAAAGCCATTGATGACATGCGCGCTTCGGGCGCCATCAAGGCTGCCAAGAAAGCTGGCAACGTTGCCGCTGAAGGCGCCATCGCCATAAAGGACGACGGTAAAGCCGCCGTTCTGCTGGAAGTCAACTCCCAGACCGACTTCCTGGCTCTGCAGGATGACTTCAAGGCATTCGTCGCTGCCAGCGTCGAAAAAGCTTTCGCTGACAAACTGACCGACGCAGCTCCGCTGATCGAAGCTCAGGAAGAAGCCCGCCTGGTCCTGGTTGGCAAGACCGGCGAAAACGTCAACATCCGTCGCCTGGTTCGCGTTGAAGGTGATGTGGTTGGTACCTACCTGCACGGCAACAAGATCGGTGTTGCAGTTGTCCTGAAGGGCGGCGATACCGAGCTGGCGAAAGACATCGCCATGCACGTGGCTGCAACCAACCCTGAGTTCCTGCTGCCTTCGGACGTTTCGGCTGAAGCGATCGAGCGCGAGAAGGGTGTTTTCCTGCAGCTGAACGAAGAGAAGCTGAAAGGCAAGCCTGCTGAAATCGCTGAAAAAATGGTCAGCGGCCGTATTTCCAAATTCCTGGCCGAAGCCAGCCTGGTTGAGCAGGCGTTCGTCAAGAACCCGGAAATCAAGGTCGGCGACCTGGCTAAGAAAGCCGGCGCTGAAATCGTTTCGTTCACCTACTTCAAAGTAGGCGAAGGCATCGAGAAGCCGGTCGACAACTTCGCTGAAGAAGTTGCTGCTCAGGTAGCTGCTGCCAGCAAGCAATAAGACGGTTCAACGACTGTCGCCCAGAAGAGGCTGCCCGCTCACGCGCGCAGCCTCTTTTTGGATGAGGATGCCGATTTATATTGGTTTCCTGTCGGAACTGGCTTACAAAGCCGTGTTCCGATGGCGCTGTGTCAGCGTCAAGCTAGAGTGAACGAGGCTGCAAACAGCCCGTTAAGAATTTTTTGAGAAAATACGCCGCAGGAGAGATTCGCAATGGCTCAGCAGGGCAGTGGTTATCAGGCTCGCTATAAACGCATTCTACTCAAGCTTAGCGGCGAGGCCCTGATGGGCTCGGAAGAGTTCGGGATCGATCCGAAAGTGCTGGACCGCATGGCTCTGGAAGTTGGCCAGTTGGTCGGGATCGGCGTACAGGTCGGCCTGGTCATCGGCGGCGGCAACCTGTTCCGTGGTGCAGCGCTGAGCGCGGCGGGCATGGATCGGGTCACGGGCGACCACATGGGCATGCTGGCCACTGTGATGAACGCTCTGGCTATGCGCGACGCGCTGGAGCGTGCCAATATCTCGGCCATCGTGATGTCGGCCATTTCCATGGTTGGCGTGACCGATCACTACGATCGCCGCAAGGCCATGCGCCACCTCAACTCCAAGGAAGTGGTGATCTTTGCCGCCGGTACCGGTAATCCGTTCTTCACCACGGATTCGGCCGCGTGCCTGCGAGCGATCGAAATCGATGCCGATGTCGTGCTCAAGGCAACCAAGGTAGATGGCGTGTACACCGCTGACCCGTTCAAAGACCCGCATGCCGAGAAGTTCGATCATCTGACCTACGATGAAGTGCTGGATCGCAAGCTGGGTGTAATGGATCTGACGGCTATCTGCCTGTGCCGCGACCACAAGATGCCGCTGCGCGTTTTCAACATGAACAAACCCGGTGCCCTGCTGAATATCGTCCATGGCGGCGCCGAAGGAACACTGATCGAGGAAGGCAAGCAATGATCAACGAAATCAAGAAAGACGCTGAAGAGCGCATGAAGAAATCCTTGGACTCCCTGAGCCACGCATTCGGTCAGATTCGTACCGGCAAGGCTCACCCGAGCATCCTCGGCAGCGTCATGGTGCCTTACTACGGCACTGACACACCGCTGAGCAGCGTTGCCAACGTCACCGTGAAAGATTCGCGCACCCTGCAGGTCGTGGCTTTCGAGCGCAACATGCTCGCTGCTGTAGACAAGGCGATCCAGAGCGCCGGTCTGAACCTCAACCCAACTAACCTGGGTGAGCTGCTGCTGATCCCGATGCCCGCTCTCACCGAGGAAACGCGCAAAGGCTTTACCAAACAGGCCCGTAGCGCTGCGGAAGACGCGCGTGTTGCCGTGCGCAACATCCGTCGTGACGCGTTGGGTGAGCTGAAGAAGCTGGTCAAGGATAAGGAAATCAGTGAAGACGAAGAGCGTCGTGCCATCGCTGATATCGATAAGCTGACCAAAGAATCCGAGGCCCAGATCACCAAGGCCACGGACGAGAAAGAAAAAGACCTGATGGCCGTATAAGGGTCTCGTTTTAATGGATAAGACCAAGCAGGCCGTGCCGTTCGCGGTGCCGCGCCACGTGGCGATCATCATGGACGGCAATAACCGCTGGGCCAAGAAACGCTTTATGCCCGGCGTCGCCGGGCATAAAGCCGGGGTTGATGCGGTCCGTGCAGTCATCGAGGTGTGTGCCGAGGCCGGCGTCGAGGTGCTCACCCTGTTCGCCTTCTCCAGCGAGAACTGGCAGCGTCCGGCCGATGAGGTCAGTGCCTTGATGGACCTGTTCCTCAAGGCCTTGCGACGTGAAGCCAAGCGCCTGGACGAAAACAAGATCAGCTTGCGGATCATCGGCGATCGTTCACGTTTTCATCCTGAGCTGCAGGCGGCAATGCGTGAGGCTGAGTCAGCCACGGCTGGCGCCGATCGGTTTGTCCTGCAAATCGCCGCCAATTATGGCGGCCAATGGGATATTGCCCAGGCCGCCCAGCGGCTGGCGCGGGAGGTTCAGGCCGGTCATTTGCGGCCAGAGGACATCACTGCCGACCTGTTGCAAACGTGCCTGGCGACCGGCGACCTGCCGCTGCCGGACTTGTGCATCCGCACCGGTGGCGAACACCGCATCAGCAATTTCCTGCTGTGGCAGCTGGCTTACGCCGAGCTGTACTTCTCCGACCTGTTCTGGCCGGACTTCAAACACGAAGCCATGCGCACCGCGTTGGCCGATTTCGCTTCCCGTCAGCGTCGTTTCGGTAAAACGAGCGAGCAGATCGAAGCTGGAGCCCGGGTTTAATGCTAAAACAACGAATCATCACAGCCTTGATCCTGTTGCCCATCGCCTTGGGTGGTTTTTTCCTGTTGGAAGGTGCGGGCTTCGCCCTGTTCATCGGCCTGGTCGTGACGTTGGGCGCTTGGGAATGGGCGCGGCTGGCGGGTTTTGCCTCTCAATCGGCGCGCGTGACCTACGCGGCGGCGGTAGCGGCCATGTTGTTCATCATGTATGTGGTGCCTGGTATTGCGCCCTGGGTACTGGGAGCGGCGGTGCTCTGGTGGGCAACCGCGACGTTCCTGGTCTTGACCTATCCGCGTACCACGCACCATTGGTCCAATGCCGCGACCAAGCTGGTGATAGGGCTGCTGATCCTGTTGCCGGCCTGGCAAGGGCTGATCTGGATCAAGCAGGGGCCTCTGGGCAACTGGCAGATCATGGCGGTGATGGTGCTGGTGTGGGGCGCCGATGTCGGAGCCTATTTTTCTGGCCGTGCCTTCGGCAAGCGCAAGCTGGCGCCAAAGGTCAGTCCTGGCAAGAGCTGGGAAGGCGTCTATGGCGGCCTTGCCTTGAGCCTGGTCATCACGGCGGTGGTCGGCTTCGTGCGAGACTGGACCGTCGCGCAACTGTTGATGGGGTTGTTCGGCGCAGCCCTCATCGTGTTTGTCTCGGTGGTCGGCGACTTGACCGAAAGCATGTTCAAGCGCCAGTCCGGGATCAAGGACAGCAGTAACCTGCTGCCGGGCCACGGCGGCGTACTGGATCGTATCGACAGCCTGACTGCCGCGATTCCTGTCTTCGCCGTTCTGCTCTGGATGGCCGCGTCGTGAGTCGTGCACAGCAGATCACTGTGCTGGGCGCTACGGGTTCGATCGGCCTCAGCACGCTGGACGTCATTGGCCGGCACCCTGAGCGCTACCAGGTGTTCGCCCTCAGTGGTTTCACGCGCTTGAGCGAGTTGCTGGCGCTGTGCATTCGCCACGCGCCACGGTTTGCCGTGGTGCCCGAGGCTGGCGTGGCGAGCGCGTTGCAAGACGACCTGCGGGCCGCGGGGCTGCAAACCCGGGTGCTCGTGGGGGAAGAGGGTCTTTGCCAGGTGGCCTCCGATCCGGAAGTCGACGCCGTGATGGCGGCGATCGTGGGTGCGGCGGGGCTGCGCCCGACCTTGGCGGCGGTGGAGGCTGGCAAGAAAATTCTGCTCGCCAATAAAGAGGCGCTGGTGATGTCTGGCGCGCTGTTCATGCAAGCGGTGCGCAAAAGCGGCTCGGTACTGTTGCCGATCGACAGCGAACACAACGCGATTTTCCAATGCATGCCGCAGGACTTTTCCCGTGGCCTGGGGACAGTGGGCGTCCGGAGGATTCTTCTGACGGCGTCCGGTGGTCCGTTCCGGCAGACACCGCTGGAAGAATTGGTGCATGTTTCACCCGAGCAGGCCTGCGCTCATCCGAACTGGTCCATGGGGCGCAAGATTTCCGTGGATTCAGCCAGCATGATGAACAAAGGGTTGGAGTTGATCGAGGCCTGCTGGCTGTTCGACGCCAAGCCGTCGCAGGTAGAAGTGGTGATCCACCCGCAGAGCGTGATCCACTCCCTCGTCGACTACGTCGATGGTTCGGTGCTGGCCCAGTTGGGCAACCCGGACATGCGCACGCCGATCGCCAACGCGTTGGCCTGGCCGGAGCGGATTGATTCGGGAGTGGCGCCGCTGGACCTGTTCGCGATCGCGCGCCTGGATTTCCAGGCGCCCGATGAACAGCGCTTTCCCTGCCTGCGCCTGGCGCGGCAGGCGGCCGAGGTGGGCGACAGCGCGCCGGCCATGCTTAATGCCGCTAACGAAGTGGCGGTTGCAGCGTTTCTCGATGGGCGTGTCCGTTACCTCGAGATCGCGAGTATCATCGAGGAAGTCTTGAACCTCGAGGCCGTGGTCTCCCTCGATGACCTTGACGCGGTATTTACCGTGGATGCCAGGGCTCGCCAGTTGGCGGGCCAGTGGTTGAGCCGCCACGGGCGTTGAGGCTGCGGTACGTTAGCCAGGGTTGTCCTGGGCAGGATTGTGGAGAAAACAGATGAGCGCGCTCTATATGATCGTCGGCACCCTGGTTGCGCTGGGTGTGCTGGTCACTTTTCACGAATTCGGCCATTTCTGGGTCGCGCGTCGCTGTGGCGTCAAGGTCCTGCGTTTTTCCGTCGGCTTCGGCATGCCCCTGCTACGCTGGCACGACAAGCAGGGCACTGAATTCGTTGTCGCGGCCATCCCCCTGGGCGGCTACGTGAAGATGCTCGACGAGCGCGAGGGTGAAGTTCCTCTCGACCAGCTCGACCAATCCTTCAATCGCAAGACCGTTCGTCAGCGCATCGCCATCGTGGCGGCGGGGCCGATCGCCAACTTCCTGCTGGCCCTGGTGTTTTTCTGGGCGCTGGCCATGCTGGGCAGCGAGCAGGTGCGCCCTGTCATTGGCGCGGTCGAGGCGGGGAGCGTTGCGGCGCGCGCCGGGTTGGGCGCGGGCCAGGAAATCGTGGCCATCGATGGCGAGCCAACATCAGGCTGGGCCGCCGTCAATCTGCAATTGGTGCGTCGCCTGGGTGAGAGCGGTTCCCTGCAGATGATCGTTCGCGAGGAGGGATCCACCGCGGACTCGCCCCGGGAGCTGGTACTCGATAATTGGCTCAAAGGTGCCGACGAGCCTGATCCGATCCGCTCCCTCGGGATCCGTCCATGGCGTCCCGCGCTGGCGCCTGTCCTCGCCGAACTCGACCCGAAAGGCCCGGCACATGCCGCGGGCCTGAAGACCGGTGACCGTTTGCTCGCGTTCGATGGGCGGGCGGTCAGCGACTGGCAGCAGGTGGTCGACTCGGTTCGTGTCCGTCCTGATGCCAAAATATTGCTGAGCGTGGAGCGCGACGGCGCCACGATTGATGTTCCCGTGACGTTGGCCGCCCGTGGCGAAGCCAAAGCGCCGACGGGTTACCTGGGGGCGGGGGTCAAGGCGGTCGACTGGCCACCGGAGATGGTTCGAGAGGTCAGTTTCGGCCCTGTCGCGGCAATTGGCGAGGGCGCGCGGCGTACTTGGACCATGAGTGTCCTGACCCTCGACTCGCTGAAGAAAATGTTGTTCGGCGAGCTCTCGGTAAAAAACTTGAGTGGACCGATAACCATTGCTAAAGTGGCGGGCGCTTCTGCCCAGTCGGGCGTCGCTGATTTCCTGAATTTCCTTGCTTATCTGAGCATTAGCCTGGGGGTTCTGAATTTGCTGCCCATCCCGGTACTGGATGGGGGGCATCTGCTGTTTTATCTGATCGAGTGGGCGCGTGGGCGTCCCTTGTCGGATCGGGTGCAAGGTTGGGGGATACAGATCGGTATCAGCTTGGTGGTCGGGGTGATGTTGCTTGCCTTGGTCAACGATCTGGGTCGTCTGTAACGCTTCGCTGAATTGCGAATCTGCCGCATTTTGCGGCAGTTTGTTTATTGCCAGTTGGAATAAGAAAGGACTTCATGAAACGTCTGCTGCTAACTGCGGTTCTCACCGTATTGATGATCGCCGAAGTTCACGCCGAGTCCTTCACTATCTCTGATATTCGCGTCAACGGCCTCCAGCGGGTTTCCGCAGGTAGCGTCTTTGGTGCCTTGCCGCTGAACGTCGGCGAGCAGGCGGATGATCGGCGCCTGGTGGAATCCACTCGTGCGTTGTTCAAGACCGGCTTCTTTCAAGATATCCAGCTGGGCCGCGACGGCAATGTCCTGGTCATCACGGTCGTCGAGCGCCCTTCGGTCGCCAGTATCGAGATCGAGGGCAACAAGGCGATTTCCACTGAGGACCTGATGAAAGGCCTCAAGCAATCCGGCCTGGCCGAAGGCGAGATCTTCCAGCGCGCCACTCTCGAAGGTGTGCGTAACGAGCTGCAGCGCCAGTACGTCGCCCAGGGTCGCTATTCGGCCACCGTCGACACCGAAGTGGTGCCGCAGCCACGCAACCGCGTCGGCCTGAAGGTCAACATCAACGAAGGCACCGTGGCGGCCATCCAGCACATCAACGTGGTGGGCAACACGGTTTTCCCGGATGAAGACCTGATCGACCTGTTCGAGCTCAAGACCACCAACTGGCTGTCGTTCTTCAAGAACGACGACAAGTACGCCCGTGAAAAACTTTCCGGTGACCTGGAGCGCCTGCGTTCCTACTACCTGGACCGTGGCTACATCAACATGGATATCGCTTCGACCCAGGTGTCCATTACCCCGGACAAGAAGCACGTCTACATCACCGTCAACGTCAACGAAGGCGAGAAGTACACCGTTCGTGACGTCAAGCTCAGTGGTGACCTGAAAGTCCCTGAAGACCAGGTGAAATCACTCTTGCTCGTGCAGAAGGGCCAGGTGTTCTCGCGCAAGCTGATGACCACCACGTCCGAGCTGATCACCCGTCGCCTGGGTAACGAGGGTTATACCTTTGCCAACGTCAACGGCGTGCCGCAGCCGCACGATGAAGACCATACCGTCGACATCACCTTCGCCGTGGATCCGGGCAAGCGTGCCTACGTCAACCGCATCAACTTCCGTGGCAACACCAAATCCGAAGATGAAGTGCTGCGTCGTGAAATGCGCCAGATGGAAGGCGGTTGGGCGTCGACCTACCTGATCGACCAGTCCAAGACCCGTCTGGAACGCCTGGGCTTCTTCAAGGAAGTCAACGTCGAGACCCCGGCCGTACCGGGCGTCGATGACCAGGTGGATGTGAACTACAGCGTTGAAGAACAAGCTTCCGGCTCGATCACCGCCAGCGTCGGTTTCGCCCAGAGCGCGGGCCTGATCCTGGGTGGGTCGATCACCCAGAACAACTTCCTGGGCACCGGTAACAAGGTCAGCCTCGGCCTGACCCGAAGCGAGTACCAGACCCGCTACAACTTTGGCTACGTGGACCCCTACTGGACCGCCGACGGCGTGAGCCTGGGCTACAACGCCTTCTATCGCACCACCGACTACGACGAGCTCGATGCTGACATCTCCAGCTACGCCGTGGACAGCCTGGGTGCGGGTGTGAACGTTGGTTACCCAATCAGCGAGACTTCGCGCCTTACCTTCGGCCTCACCGCGCAGCAGGACAAGATCAACACCGGTCGCTACACCGTTGACGAGATTTTCGATTTCGTCGAGAAGGAAGGCGATAACTACCTGAACTTCAAGGCGTCTGTCGGCTGGTCCGAATCGACCTTGAACAAGGGCGTGCTGGCGACGCGCGGTCGGTCCCAGAGCCTGGTGCTGGAAACCACCACCCCTGGCAGTGACCTGTCGTTCTTCAAGCTCGATTACCGTGGCCAGTTGTTCCAGCCGTTGACCGACAACTACACCATGCGCCTGCACACCGAGCTGGGTTATGGCGATGGCTACGGTTCGACCGATGGCCTGCCGTTCTATGAGAACTACTACGCCGGTGGTTTCAACTCGGTCCGTGGTTTCAAGGACAGCACCTTGGGCCCGCGCAGTACGCCGAGCCGTGGCACCAACCCGGGGACCATCCGCGATCCGGACCAGGATCCGCTGCCGTTCGGTGGCAACGTGCTCATCCAGGGCGGCGCGGAAATCCTGTTCCCGATGCCGTTCGTCAAGGATCAGCGCTCCCTGCGTACCTCGGTATTCTGGGACGTGGGTAACGTATTCGACTCCAGTTGTGATGACACCACCAACGCTAACGGTACGAGTTCCAATACCAAGTGCAACGACATCAGCCTCAGCAACCTGGCCAGCTCCGTCGGTGTGGGCGTGACCTGGGTCACCGCGCTGGGCCCGTTGAGCTTCGCATTGGCGATGCCGATCAAGAAACCGGACGACGCTGAAACCCAAGTGTTCCAATTCTCCCTCGGCCAGACGTTCTAAGCGTCTGACCCAAGATAACGACAACGGATTTTGTAGGAGTACATCGTGCGTAAGTTGACTCAATTGGTTCTCCTGGCGACCGTGCTGGTCGCAGGCCCGGCTTTTGCCGACATGAAAATCGCCGTGCTGAACTATCAGATGGCCTTGCTGGAGTCCGACGCGGCGAAGAAATACGCCGTAGACGCCGAGAAGAAATTTGGCCCGCAACTGACCAAGCTCAAAGGCCTGGAAAGCAGTGCCAAAGGCATTCAGGACCGTCTGGTGGCCGGTGGCGACAAGATGGCCCAGGGCGAGCGCGAACGCCTGGAGCTTGAATTCAAGCAGAAGGCTCGTGACTTCCAGTTCCAGTCCAAGGAACTGAACGAAGCGAAAGCCGTGGCCGACCGTGAAATGCTCAAGCAGCTCAAGCCGAAACTCGACAGCGCCGTGGAAGAAGTCATCAAGAAAGGTGGTTTCGACCTGGTGTTCGAGCGGGGCGCAGTGATCGATGTCAAACCTCAATACGACATCACGCGCCAGGTCATCGAGCGCATGAACCAGCTGAAGTAATCCATGACAGCGACTATCAAGCTCGGCCAATTGGCTGAGTTCCTCGGCGCCACCCTGCGTGGCGACCCGGAGAAGGTCATCACTGGGCTAGCCACTTTGCAAGAGGCTGGCCCAGCTCAGTTGAGCTTCCTGGCAAATCCCCAGTACCGCAAATACCTGGCTGACAGCCGGGCTGCCGCGTTATTGCTCAAGGCTGGCGATGCCGAAGGGTTTGTCGGCGATGCGCTGATCGTGGCCGATCCGTACCTGGCGTACGCGCGAATTTCCCATCTGTTCGATCCCAAGCCCAAGTCGGCGGCAGGCATTCATCCCAGCGCGGTGATCGCGTCGGATGCCGTCGTCGATCCCTCGGCCAGTATCGGTCCCTTCGTCGTCATCGAAAGCGCGGCCCGGATTGGCGCCGGCGTGACGCTGGGCGCCCATTGCTTCATCGGTGCGCGTAGCGAGATCGGCGAGGGCGGTTGGCTGGCTCCGCGGGTCACCCTCTACCACGATGTACGCATCGGCAAACGGGTGGTGATCCAGTCCGGCGCGGTGCTGGGCGGTGAAGGGTTCGGTTTCGCCAATGAGAAGGGCGTCTGGCAAAAGATCGCCCAGATTGGTGGCGTGAGCGTTGGCGACGACGTGGAGATAGGAGTCAATACGGCCATCGACCGTGGCGCGCTGGCCGATACGGTCATCGGCAATGGCGTCAAGCTCGATAACCAGATCCAGATCGCCCACAACGTCCAGGTCGGTGATCACACCGCCATGGCGGCTTGTGTCGGCATTTCCGGCAGCACCAAAATCGGCAAGCACTGCATGCTCGCCGGCGGCGTGGGCCTGGTGGGCCATATCGATATTTGTGACAACGTATTCCTGACCGGGATGACCATGGTGACCCACTCGATTACCGAGCCGGGTGCCTATTCTTCCGGCACAGCCATGCAACCGGCTGCCGAGTGGCGAAAGAGCGCGGCGCGTATCCGCCAGCTCGACGACATCGCGCGGCGCCTCAAGCAGGTGGAAAAGCGTGTAGGGGACGTGACCCCTGGCGGTAATGCTTCATCAGATGGCTGATACCATTTCCATATCAAGTGTGCACAGCCGCTAGGCCCTGGCCTCCTTGATTTGCTAGCGGGGTGCGCGTCAATCGTGCGCTCCCAATCTTTACATAGGCTTCCCCCCGAAATGATGGACATCAACGAGATTCGCGAATACCTGCCTCACCGTTACCCGTTCCTGCTGGTGGATCGGGTCGTGGACCTGGATGTTGAAGGCAAGCGCATTCGCGCCTACAAGAATGTCAGCATCAACGAACCGTTCTTCAATGGCCACTTCCCAGCGCATCCAATCATGCCGGGCGTGTTGATCATCGAAGCGATGGCTCAGGCTGCCGGGATCCTTGGTTTCAAAATGCTCGACGTGAAGCCTGCCGATGGCACGCTGTATTACTTCGTCGGCTCCGACAAGCTGCGTTTCCGCCAGCCGGTGACCCCGGGCGATCAATTGATCCTCGAGGCCAAGTTCATCAGTTGCAAGCGCCAGATCTGGAAATTCGAATGCCAGGCTTCGGTCGACGGCAAGCCGGTCTGCTCCGCTGAAATCATCTGCGCGGAACGCAAGCTATGAGTTTGATTGACCCTCGCGCAATCATCGATCCGTCGGCCGTGCTGGCCGCCGATGTCGAGGTTGGCCCTTGGTCAATCATCGGCGCAGGTGTGGAAATCGGCGAGGGCACGGTGATCGGTCCCCACGTAATTCTCAAGGGCCCGACCCGGATCGGCCGGCACAATCGCATCTACCAGTTTTCATCGGTAGGCGAGGACACGCCCGATCTCAAGTACAAAGGTGAAGAAACCCGCCTGGTGATCGGCGATCACAATGTGATTCGCGAAGGCGTGACGATCCACCGTGGCACCGTCCAGGACCGTTCCGAAACGACGCTGGGCGATCACAACCTGATCATGGCCTATGCCCATATCGGTCACGACAGCATCATTGGCAACCATTGCATCCTGGTCAACAACACCGCGTTGGCCGGCCATGTGCATGTGGATGACTGGGCGATCCTGTCCGGTTTCACCCTGGTCCACCAGTATTGCCATATCGGTGCCCACAGTTTCTCCGGCATGGGCACCGCCATCGGCAAGGATGTCCCGGCCTATGTCACGGTGTTCGGTAACCCGGCCGAAGCCCGCAGCATGAACTTCGAAGGCATGCGTCGTCGTGGTTTCAGTGAAGAGGCGATCACGGCCTTGCGCCGCGCCTACAAGGTCGTCTACCGCCAGGGCCTGACGGTCGAGCAGGCGCTCGCCGAACTGGCCGAAGCGTCAGTGCAGTTCCCGGAGGTCGCGACATTCCGCGACTCCATCCAGTCTTCGACCCGCGGCATCACCCGCTGACCATGGCCAATCTGCGTATTGCGCTGGTGGCGGGAGAGGCTTCCGGTGACATCCTGGGTGCCGGCTTGATGCGCGCGCTCAAGGCGCAGCATCCCGCGGTCGAATTCATCGGTGTCGGCGGCCCGTTGATGCAGGCCGAAGGCCTGGAGTCCTACTTTCCCATGGAGCGGCTGTCGGTCATGGGCCTGGTGGAGGTGCTCGGGCGCTTGCGCGAGTTACTGGCCCGTCGCAAGAAACTGATCCAGACGCTGATCGAGGAGAAACCGGACGTCTTCATCGGCATCGACGCGCCGGACTTCACCCTCAATATCGAGCTCAAGTTGCGCCAGGCTGGCATCAAGACCGTGCATTACGTCAGCCCGTCCGTCTGGGCCTGGCGGCAGAAGCGGGTGCTGAAGATTCGCGAAGGCTGCGACCTGATGCTCACGCTGCTGCCATTCGAAGCCCGCTTCTACGAAGAAAAAGGCGTGCCGGTGCGGTTTGTCGGGCACACCCTGGCCGATACCATTCCCCTGGAGGCAGACCGCGCGGCGGCTCGCCAGGCATTGGGCCTGCCGGAAGGGCCGCTGGTGGCGTTGATGCCTGGCAGCCGGGGCGGCGAGGTCAGTCGCCTGGGCGGGTTGTTCTTCGACGCCGCCGAACGGATGCGGACGATGCGTCCCGATGTCAGGTTTGTTCTTCCTTGTGCCAGCCCGCAGCGGCGCGGCCAGCTTGAAGCCTTGCTGGCCGAGCGCGATTTGCCGGTGATGCTGCTCGACGGTCAGTCCCACCAAGCGCTGGCCGCCTGCGATGCCGTGTTGATTGCCTCTGGCACTGCTACCCTTGAGGCGTTGTTATACAAACGCCCAATGGTGGTCGCGTATCGTTTGGCGCCGCTGACGTTCTGGATTCTCAAGCGCATGGTCAAGAGCCCTTACGTTTCCTTGCCGAATCTTCTGGCCCAGCGCTTGCTGGTACCCGAGCTGCTTCAGGACGATGCAACCGCCGAGTCGCTGGCCAATACGCTGTTGCCCCTGATCGACGGCGGCGAGGAACAGACCCGGGGCTTTGACGAAATCCACCGCACCTTGCGACGCGATGCGTCCAACCAGGCTGCGGAGGCTGTATTGACCCTGATCGGCAAGAAACAATGAGCAACGTAAAGCTGCAGATGGGCCTGGATTTCAACCTGGTCGCCGAGGTGGAACAGCTTGTCGCCGGTGTCGATGAAGTAGGACGCGGCCCGTTGTGCGGCGCGGTGGTAACGGCGGCGGTGATTCTCGATCCGACACGGCCGATTCTGGGTCTCGATGACTCGAAGAAACTCACCGAGGCCCGTCGCGAAAAGCTTTATGACGAAATCTGTGAGAAAGCCTTGAGTTGGTGCATCGCCCGGGCCGAAGTCGAAGAGATCGATGAACTCAATATCCTGCACGCCACCATGCTCGCGATGCAGCGTGCGGTGCACGGGCTGCATGTCACGCCGAAGCTGGCGATGATCGACGGCAATCGCTGTCCGAAACTGTCGATGCGCGCCGAGGCGGTCATCCAGGGCGACGGCAAGGTTCCGGCCATCGCAGCCGCCTCGATCCTGGCCAAGGTCAGCCGCGACCGGGAAATGGCCGCGTTCGAATTGATCTACCCCGGCTACGGGATTGGCAGCCACAAGGGTTATCCGACCCCGGTGCATCTGGAAGCCCTGGCACGCCTTGGGCCGACGCCGATCCACAGGCGTTCGTTCGCGCCGGTTCGGCTGGCTTATGAAGCGCGTGGTGGGCTGATCGTGAGTAATCAGGCTCCCATTACATAAAGGCGAATGTGGATTTGTGGCGAGGGGATTTATCCCCGCTGGGCTGCGAAGCGGCCCCAAAAGCCCATCAGGCAACGGGTTGTCAGCTAAAGGACCGCTTCGCGCTCCAGCGGGGATAAATCCCCTCGCCACAAAAGTAGTGTGCGCATTTGCCTGACGGGATACACATGGCTGATGTTTTACCCAAGGCCCGGTACAATCCGGGCCTTGTTGTTTTCATGACTTAACGCAGGATCACTATGCCGGCTTCATTCGTTCATCTACGCCTGCACACTGAATATTCCCTGGTCGACGGTCTGGTGCGGATCAAGCCCCTGGTCAAGACCCTGGTGGGCATGAACATGCCTGCCGTGGCGGTTACCGACCAGAACAACATGTGCTCGCTGGTCAAGTTCTACAAGAACGCCATGGGCGCCGGGATCAAGCCGATCTGCGGCGCCGACCTGTGGCTGGCGAGCAAGGACCCGGATGCGCCGCTGAGCCGTATCAGCCTGCTGGTGATGAATGCCGTGGGCTACCGCAACCTCACCGAGCTGATTTCCCGCGGCTTTATCGACGGCCAGCGCAACGGCTCGATCATCATCGAGCGCGAATGGGTGGCCGAGGCCAGCGAAGGCTTGATCATGTTGTCGGCGGCCAAGGAGGGCGAGATCGGCCTGGCCCTGCTCAGCGGCAATACCGAAGAAGCCGAGCAGCTCGCTCGCGACTGGATGGCGGTGTTCCCGGATCGCTTCTACATCGAGGTGCAGCGCACCAGCCGTCCCAATGACGAAGAGCACCTGCACGCCGCCGTGGCCCTGGCCGACAAGCTCGGTGCGCCGCTGGTGGCGACCAACGACGTGCGGTTTATCAAGCAAGAAGATTTCGAGGCCCACGAGACCCGCGTCTGCATCGGCGAGGGCCGCGCCCTCGACGACCCGCGTCGGCCGAAGAACTACAGCGACCAGCAGTACCTCAAGAGCGCCGAGGAAATGGCCGAGTTGTTCAGCGACCTGCCCGAAGCGCTGGAAAACACCGTCGAGATCGCCAAGCGCTGCAACATCGAAGTGAAGCTGGGCAAGCACTTTTTGCCCAACTTCCCGATTCCCGATGGCATGACCATCGATGAATATTTCCGCAAGGTCTCGTTCGACGGCCTCGAAGAACGGCTGAGCGTCCTGTTGCCCAAGGACACCACCGAAGATTACGAAGCCAAGCGCCAGGTCTATGTCGATCGGTTGAATTTCGAACTGGATATCATCATCCAGATGGGGTTCCCCGGCTACTTCCTGATCGTGATGGACTTCATCCAGTGGGCCAAGAGCAACGGCGTGCCGGTAGGCCCTGGCCGGGGGTCGGGCGCCGGGTCGCTGGTGGCCTACGTGCAGAAGATCACCGACCTCGACCCGCTGGAATATGACCTGCTCTTCGAACGTTTCCTCAACCCGGAACGGGTTTCCATGCCCGACTTCGACGTCGACTTCTGCATGGACGGTCGCGACCGGGTGATCGACTACGTGGCCGAAAAATACGGCCGCAACGCAGTGAGCCAGATCATCACTTTCGGTTCCATGGCCGCCAAGGCTGTGGTGCGCGACGTGGCGCGGGTGCAGGGCAAGTCCTACGGCCTGGCGGATCGCCTGTCGAAGATGATCCCCTTCGAAGTCGGCATGACCCTGGAAAAAGCCTACGAGCAGGAAGAAATCCTGCGGGACTTCATCAAGGTCGACGAAGAGGCCGCGGAAATCTGGGAGATGGCCCGCAAGCTCGAAGGCGTGGTGCGTAACGTCGGCAAGCACGCCGGGGGCGTGGTGATCGCGCCGACCAAGCTGACCGACTTCTCGCCGATCTATTGCGATGAAGAGGGCGACGGCCTGGTCACCCAGTTCGACAAGGACGACGTCGAGGCGGCGGGCCTGGTGAAGTTCGACTTCCTTGGCCTCCGGACCCTGACCATCATCGACTGGGCGCTCAAGACCATCAACCGCGACCGGGCCAAGGTCGGCGAAGAGCCGCTGGACATTGCCTTCATTCCGCTTGACGACAAGCCGACCTACAGCCTGTTGCAGAAAGCTGAAACCACGGCGGTGTTCCAGCTTGAATCCCGAGGCATGAAGGAGCTGATCAAGAAACTCAAGCCCGACTGCCTGGAAGACTTGATCGCACTGGTGGCCCTGTTCCGTCCGGGCCCGCTGCAATCGGGCATGGTGGACGACTTCATCAACCGTAAGCACGGGCGCGCCGAGCTGGCCTATCCGCACCCCGACTACCAGTACGAGGGCCTCAAGCCTGTACTGGCACCGACCTACGGCATCATCCTGTATCAGGAACAGGTGATGCAGATTGCCCAGGTGATGGCCGGCTACACCCTCGGCGGCGCGGATATGCTGCGTCGAGCGATGGGTAAGAAAAAGCCTGAGGAGATGGCCAAGCAACGCGGCGGTTTCATCGAAGGTTGTGCAAACAACGGCATCGATGCGGACCTGGCGGGCAACATCTTCGACCTGGTAGAAAAATTCGCCGGCTACGGCTTCAACAAATCCCACTCCGCCGCCTATGGCCTGGTGTCGTACCAGACGGCATGGTTGAAAGCACACTACCCGGCGCCGTTCATGGCGGCGGTGCTCTCGGCGGATATGCACAACACCGACAAGGTCGTGACCTTGATCGAAGAAGTGCGGACCATGAAGCTGCGCCTCGACGCGCCGGACGTGAACGCTTCGGAGTTCAAGTTCACGGTGAACGACGAAGGCCGCATCATCTACGGCCTCGGCGCGATCAAGGGCGTGGGCGAAGGCCCGGTGGAGGCGATCACCGAAGCGCGCCAGGACGGGCCCTTCAAGGACCTGTTCGATTTCTGCGCCCGGGTCGACCTCAAACGTATCAACAAGCGTACCCTCGACGGGCTGATCCGCAGTGGCGCCCTGGACCGTTTGGGCCCGTACTTCCATGACGAGCCGAAGGCCTACCAGGCCAACATCGACCGCAACCGCGCGGTGTTGCTGGCGGCGATGGAAGAAGCGATCAAGGCCGCCGAACAGACGGCCCGCACCCACGACAGCGGCCACGCCGACCTGTTTGGCGGGTTGTTCGTCGAGGAAGACGCCGATGTGTATGCCAATCATCGCAAGGCCAAGGAGCTGACCCTCAAGGAACGCCTCAAGGGCGAGAAAGACACCTTGGGTCTGTACCTCACCGGTCACCCGATCGATGAATACGAAGGCGAGATCCGCCGCTTCGCCCGTCAGCGCATCATCGACCTGAAGCCGGCACGCGACACGCAAACGGTCGCCGGCATGATCATCGCCCTGCGGGTAATGAAAAACAAAAAGGGCGACAAGATGGGGTTCATCACCCTCGACGACCGCTCTGGGCGTATCGAAGCGTCATTGTTTGCCGACGCGTTCCATTCGGCGCAGTCGTTGCTGCAGACAGATGCGATGGTCGTGGTGGAAGGGGAGGTCAGCAATGATGACTTTTCCGGCGGCCTGCGGTTGCGGGTCAAACGCGTAATGAGCATGGAGGATGCCCGCACCAACCTGGCCGAGAGCCTGCGCCTGAAGTTGCAGACCCAGGATTTGAAGGGCGATCAGCTACGCTGGTTAGGCGAGTTGTTCAAGCGCCACCGTGGTGCATGCCCGATCACCATGGAATATGTGCGCCCCGACGCCAAGGCCGTGCTGCAGTTTGGCGAGGGGTGGCGGATCGACCCGGCGGATGCGTTGATTCAAGCCTTGCGTGACCAGTTCGGCAAAGACAACGTCTTCCTCCAATACCGTTGACGGCCAGGGGCCACTCCCGCACCCGGAGCGCCCCTGACCTCGACTCGAATTTTTAATCTCGACCTGAACGCGCCTCTCCCTTAAGGTAGGGCGCGAATAGACAACCGGCCGGCCCAAGCTCTCTTGGACGTCGACCCAAGACGGACGCCTATGAACCCGAATTTTCTAGATTTCGAACAGCCGATCGCCGACCTGCAAGCCAAGATCGAAGAGTTGCGCTTGGTCGGTAACGACAATTCGCTGAATATCGGCGATGAAATCTCTCGGCTGCAGGACAAGAGCCGCACGCTGACCGAAGACATCTTCGGCAAGCTGACCAGTTGGCAGATCGCGCGTCTGGCGCGTCATCCGCGTCGTCCCTACACCCTGGACTACATTGAACACATCTTCACCGAGTTCGATGAGCTTCACGGCGACCGTCATTTCTCCGACGACGCCGCGATTGTCGGTGGTGTCGCCCGCCTGGACGACCAGCCAGTGATGGTGATCGGTCACCAGAAGGGCCGCGAAGTGCGCGAGAAGGTGCGTCGCAACTTCGGCATGCCGCGTCCGGAAGGCTACCGCAAGGCTTGCCGCCTGATGGAAATGGCCGAGCGCTTCAAGATGCCGATCCTGACCTTCATCGACACCCCAGGCGCCTATCCGGGCATCGACGCTGAAGAGCGCAACCAGAGCGAAGCGATCGCCTGGAACCTGCGCGTGATGGCGCGCCTGAAGACCCCGATCATCGCCACCGTGATCGGCGAAGGCGGTTCTGGCGGTGCGTTGGCCATCGGTGTCTGCGACCAATTGAACATGCTGCAATATTCCACCTACGCGGTGATTTCGCCGGAAGGTTGCGCTTCGATCCTCTGGAAAACCGCCGAGAAGGCACCGGATGCCGCCGAAGCCATGGGCATCACCGCCGAGCGCCTCAAGGGCCTGGGCATCGTCGATAAAGTGATCAACGAGCCAGTGGGCGGCGCCCATCGCGATCCGGCCGCAGCAGCGGCGCTGATTCGCGCTGAACTGAGCTCGCAGTTGTCGATGCTCAAAACCTTCGACAACGACGCGCTGCTGGCCCGTCGCTATGAGCGCTTGATGAGCTACGGTCTCTGATCTGATTGCAATACCTTGTGGGAGCGAGCCTGCTCGCGATAGCGATTTAACATTCAACTCCTGAGTTGACTGAGACACCGCCATCGCAAGCAAGCTCGCTCCCACAGTTGTTTATGCCCTAGGCTGACTCCTATGAACTCGAACACGGATCTGCCCAACCGGCTTCTCGCTCAGTTATCTGACTGGCGCAACGCGTCCACCTGGCGCATCGCCTTCTCCGGTGGCCTCGACTCCACCGTCCTGCTGCACCTGCTCGTTTCCCTGGCAAAAAGCCAGGTCCTGCCGCCCCTCAGCGCCATCCATGTCCACCATGGCCTCCAGGCCGTGGCCGAGGCGTGGCCGGAACATTGTCGCCGGGTCTGCGAGGCCCTTGGGGTACCGCTGCAAGTGATCAGCGTTGAGGTCCGGCCCGGCGCCAGTGTCGAGCGCGCTGCCCGGGATGCGCGTTACATGGCTTTCATCGCGGCGACGCAGAACAACGAAGTGCTGCTCACGGCCCAACACCGGGACGACCAGGCCGAAACCCTGTTGTTTCGTTTGCTGCGCGGGGCCGGGGCGCGGGGCTTGTCGGCAATGCCGAGGCGGCGGCCCTTGGGGCAGGGGCTTTTGCTGCGACCATTGCTCGATGTCTCCCGGGCGGAACTGGAAGCCTATGCCAGCCGGCATGGCTTGAGCTGGGTCGAAGATCCCTCCAATGACGATCATCGTTACGCCCGCAATTTCCTGCGGCAGCGGGTCTTTCCAGTCTTGGCCGAGCAGTGGCCCCAGGCGTCGCTGACCCTGGCCCGCAGCGCCGCGCACCTGAGCGAGGCGCAAGGCTTGCTGGACGAGCTGGCGCAGATCGACCTGGCGCGCGCCCTCACGCCGAATGCCTTCGATTGGCTCGGGCTGCGGTCCCTTGAAATGACATCTTTTCGGGCCCTGTCCCCCGCCCGGCAACGCAATGCGTTGAGTCATTGGCTGGCGCCGGTCACGAGGCTTCCCGACAGTGACCATTGGGTTGGCTGGGACTCGTTGCGTGATGCCAGGGACGATGGCCATCCTGTCTGGCGACTGGCCGATGGGGAAATACACCGGACCGGCGGACGCATCTGGTGGTTATCCGACCACTGGCTGCAGCCAGTCTCAGGCCCCGTTGAATGGCCTTGCGTGGATCAGCCTTTGGCCTTGCCGGGCAATGGCCGGGTGATCTTGCGCGGCGAAGCCCCCCCGGGACCGCTTTGCGTTCGCTATCGCCGGGGCGGCGAAGTCATGGAATTGCCGGGTCGTGGGCACCGGGACCTCAAGCGTTTGCTCAACGAAAACAGCGTGCCGGCGTTCGTCCGTGGCCGTTTGCCGCTCCTGTACCGGGGCGAGCAATTGCTGGGGTTGGCCAATCTGAAGGGGTTCGATCGGGACGCCAGCGACCGTTGGCAACTCATTTGGCAGCCATGAAAGGCAAGATCTGGGTTTGAGCTGAAAGGGGCTTTCCGGTAGACTACGCTCCCTTCTTGATACAACTTCTGTGGATTCGCCTGAATTGCAGGAGTTGCCGATTACCAAGCAGTCTTTGCTGGGCGATTCCAAAAAATGTGTAGCGAGCAACGTACCGGTGATTTCACCTCCGGTCTGTCCCGACGCGGCGGTTTTTTTGAAAGGTGCACTGTGATTAATGCAGGTGATCGGGGGCTTCGGCCTTCCTTCGCTTTCCCCGGCGGCTCGGACCGCTTTAACGCAGACTTCTAGGGTTTTTCATGACGCGCTACATATTCGTCACGGGCGGTGTTGTTTCTTCATTGGGGAAAGGCATTGCCTCGGCTTCATTGGCGGCCATCCTGGAGGCGCGGGGACTTAAGGTCACCATGCTCAAGCTGGACCCGTACATCAACGTCGACCCGGGCACCATGAGCCCGTTCCAGCACGGTGAAGTGTTCGTTACCCATGACGGCGCCGAGACCGACCTGGACCTGGGCCACTACGAGCGGTTCATCCGCACGACCATGACCCAGAACAACAACTTCACCACCGGCCGTGTCTACGAGCACGTGCTGCGCAAGGAACGCCGTGGTGACTACCTGGGCGCGACCATCCAGGTCATCCCGCACATCACCGACGAAATCAAGCGCCGCATCATCAAGGGCGCCGGCGACGCGGACGTGGCGATGGTAGAGATCGGCGGTACCGTGGGCGACATCGAGTCCCAGCCGTTCCTCGAAGCCATCCGCCAGTTGCGTTTCGAAATCGGTGCCAAGCGCGCGATGCTGATGCACCTGACGCTGGTGCCGTACATCGCCACGGCCGGCGAAACCAAGACCAAGCCAACCCAGCACTCGGTCAAGGAACTGCGTTCCATCGGCTTGCAGCCGGACGTGCTGGTATGCCGCTCCGATCACCCGATCGATATGTCCTCGCGTCGCAAGATCGCCCAGTTCACCAACGTGGAAGAACGCGCGGTCATCGGCCTGGAAGACGCCGACACCATCTACAAGATCCCGGGCATCCTGCACTCCCAGGGCCTCGATGATTTCGTCGTCGAGCGCTTCGGCCTGCAATGCGCCAGCGCGGACCTGTCTGAGTGGGAGGCCGTGGTCGATGCCAAGCTCAACCCGGAACACGAAGTCACCATCGCCATGGTCGGCAAGTACATGGAGCTGCTGGACGCCTACAAGTCGCTGATCGAGGCGATGAGTCATGCCGGCATCAGCAACCGCACCAAGGTCAACCTGCGCTACATCGACTCCGAAGACATCGAGAATCAGGGCACCGGCCTGCTCGAAGGCGCCGATGCGATCCTCGTGCCGGGCGGCTTTGGCCTGCGCGGCGTGGAAGGCAAGATCACCGCGGTGCAATACGCTCGTGAAAACAAGGTGCCGTACCTGGGCATCTGCCTCGGGATGCAAGTGGCGGTCATCGAGTTTGCCCGTAACGTGATGGGCTGGAAAGACGCCAACTCCACCGAATTCGATCGTGCCAGTGGCCACCCGGTCGTGGGCCTGATCACCGAGTGGGAAGACGCCACCGGTGCCGTCGAAGTGCGTACCGAAAGCTCCGACCTGGGCGGCACCATGCGCCTCGGCGCACAGGAATGCCTGCTCGAAGCCGGCTCCAAGGTGCACGACTGCTACGCCAAGGATGTCATTGTCGAGCGCCATCGCCACCGCTACGAAGTGAATAACAACCTGCTGCCTCAACTGATCGAAGCCGGCCTGAAGATCTCCGGTCGTTCCGGTGACGGCGCGCTGGTCGAAGTGGTCGAAGCTGCCGACCATCCATGGTTCGTGGCCTGCCAGTTCCACCCGGAGTTCACTTCGACACCGCGCGACGGTCACCCGCTGTTCAGCGGTTTCGTGAAAGCCGCTTTGGCTCAACACCAGAAAAAGGCATAAGACGATGGCCCAGAAGATCATCCGCGTCGGCGACATCGAGATTGCCAACGACAAGCCCATGGTGCTGTTTGGTGGCATGAACGTGCTGGAAAGCCGCGACATGGCGATGCAGGTCTGCGAAGAATACGTGAAGGTGACCCAGAAGCTGGGTATCCCTTACGTCTTCAAGGCCAGCTTCGACAAGGCCAACCGTTCGTCGGTCACCTCCTACCGTGGCCCCGGCCTGGAAGAAGGCATGCGGATCTTCCAGGACATCAAGCAAGCGTTCGGCGTGCCGATCATCACCGACGTCCACGAGCCGGCCCAGGCCGCGGTCGTCGCCGAAGTGTGCGACATCATCCAGTTGCCGGCCTTTCTGTCGCGCCAGACCGACCTGGTGGTCGCGATGGCCAAGACCGGCGCGGTGATCAATATCAAGAAAGCCCAGTTTCTCGCGCCCCAGGAGATGAAACACATCCTGAGCAAATGCGAAGAGGCCGGGAATGACCAATTGATCCTCTGCGAGCGCGGTTCGAGCTTCGGCTACAACAACCTTGTCGTGGACATGCTCGGCTTCGGCATCATGAAGCAGTTCGAGTACCCGGTGTTCTTCGACGTGACCCACGCGCTGCAAATGCCCGGCGGTCGCTCCGATTCCGCCGGCGGTCGTCGCGCCCAGGTGACCGACCTGGCCAAGGCCGGCATGAGCCAGTCTCTGGCTGGCCTGTTCCTTGAAGCCCACCCTGATCCCGACAATGCCAAGTGCGACGGCCCCTGTGCCTTGCGCTTGAACAAGCTGGAACCTTTCCTGTCTCAGCTCAAGTTGCTGGATGAGCTGGTCAAGGGTTTTCCGACGATAGAAACCGCGTAACGCGGTTTTCTCCGGTAAAGTACCGCTCGATCAACGCTCTGGCCTGCGGGCCGGGCGTTGTCGTCGGCGAGCCTGCCCGCTGCTCTATACCCGCCGACCGTAAAAGTTTTCTTCTCGCTGCGTCGTTTTCGTCAACTTTGGAGTGTTTACAACAATGGCAAAAATCGTCGACATCAAAGGTCGTGAAGTTCTCGACTCCCGTGGCAACCCCACTGTCGAAGCGGACGTGCTTCTCGACAACGGCATCATCGGCAGCGCCTGCGCGCCGTCCGGTGCTTCCACTGGCTCGCGCGAAGCGCTGGAGCTGCGTGATGGCGACAAGAGCCGTTACCTGGGCAAGGGCGTGCTGAAAGCCGTCGCCAACATCAACGGTCCGATCCGCGACCTGTTGCTGGGCAAGGACCCTGCCGACCAGAAGGCCCTCGACCAGGCCATGATCAAGCTCGACGGCACCGAAAACAAAGCCACCCTGGGCGCCAACGCGATCCTCGCAGTGTCCCTGGCCGCCGCCAAAGCCGCCGCTCAGGACCAGGACCTGCCTTTGTACGCCCACATTGCCAACCTCAACGGTACGCCAGGCGTGTACTCGATGCCGGTGCCAATGATGAACATCATCAACGGCGGCGAACATGCCGATAACAACGTCGACATCCAGGAATTCATGGTGCAGCCGGTTGGCGCCAAGTCCTTCTCCGAAGGCCTGCGCATGGGCACCGAGATTTTCCATCACCTCAAGGCTGTGCTGAAGGCCCGTGGCCTGAGCACCGCCGTGGGTGACGAAGGCGGTTTCGCACCGAACCTGGCGTCCAACGAAGACGCCCTGAAAGTGATCTCCGAAGCCGTGGCCAACGCTGGTTACAAGCTGGGCACCGACGTGACCCTGGCCCTGGACTGCGCGGCCAGTGAGTTCTTCGAAGACGGCAAGTACAACCTGTCCGGCGAAGGTCAGGTGTTCACCGCCGAAGGGTTCGCCGACTACCTCAAGGGCCTGACCGAGCGCTATCCGATCATTTCCATCGAAGACGGCCTGGACGAGTCCGACTGGGCTGGCTGGAAAATCCTCACCGACAAGATCGGCGAGAAAACCCAGCTGGTGGGCGACGACCTGTTCGTGACCAACACCAAGATCCTGAAAGAAGGCATCGACAAGAAGATCGCCAACTCTATCCTGATCAAGTTCAACCAGATCGGCACCCTGACCGAAACCCTGGAAGCCATCCAGATGGCCAAGGCTGCCGGCTACACCGCCGTGATCTCCCACCGCTCCGGTGAGACCGAAGACTCGACCATTGCCGACCTGGCCGTGGGCACCGCGGCGGGCCAGATCAAGACCGGTTCGCTGTGCCGCTCCGACCGCGTTTCCAAGTACAACCAACTGCTGCGCATCGAAGAGCAGTTGAACGGCAAGGCCAAGTACAACGGTCGCGCCGAGTTTCGCGGTTAAGCGGTAAATGGTAAAAAGACAGCGGATTGCGTCGCAACAATTACCAACGCGGTGGTTTTGCCTCTAATCTGATGCCTTATCAAGCACAAGCCTGGATCTTCCAGGCTTCGTGCTATCAGACGCTTCAAAGTTTGGCATGGCGGTCTTTTTTCACTGGATACCTGATATTCGATGCGCAGTCCCAATTGGTTGTTTCTCGTCTTGCTCCTGTTGCTGGCCGGCCTGCAGTACCGCCTGTGGGTGGGCAATGGCAGCCTGGCGCAAGTGGCCGAGCTGAATCAGCAGATTGCCGACCAGCACGCCGAAAACGAGGCATTGCTGGAGCGCAATCGGGTGATGGACGCCGAAGTGATGGAACTGAAGAAAGGCATGGAGACCGTCGAAGAGCGGGCTCGCCATGAATTGGGCATGGTCAAGGAGGGCGAAACCCTCTACCAGTTGGCCCAATGAGCATCCGTCCACCGGCCTTCTGGGCCGTGATTCCTGCCGCGGGCGTTGGTGCTCGCATGGCCGCGGACCGACCCAAGCAATACCTTCAACTGGGCGCACGCACAATTCTTGAACACAGCCTCGGCTGTTTCCTCGATCACCCGACCATCAAGGGCGTGGTGGTCAGCATTGCTCACGACGATCCCTATTGGCCGACCCTGGCCTGCGCCAGCGATCCCCGGATCCAGCGGGTGGACGGCGGCGAGCAGCGTTCGGATTCGGTCCTCAATGCATTGCTGCACTTACACGAACAGGGCGCCGACGATTTCGATTGGGTGCTGGTTCACGACGCCGCGCGTCCCAATCTTGCCCGGGTCGACCTGGATACGTTGCTCCATGAGCTGGCGAACGACCCGGTCGGTGGCCTGCTGGCCGTCCCGGCTCGCGACACCCTCAAGCGCGCCGACAAGCATGGCCGTGTGTTGGAGACCGTCGATCGCAGCGTGATCTGGCAAGCCTATACACCGCAGATGTTCCGTCTTGGCGCCTTGCACCGGGCCCTGGCCGACAGCCTGGTGGCCGATGCCGTGATAACCGATGACGCGTCCGCCATGGAGTGGGCGGGGCAAGCGCCTCGGCTGATTGAAGGGCGGGCGGATAACATCAAGGTCACCCGGCCGGAAGACCTTGAGTGGTTGCGCCAGCGGTGGGCGAATCGGCGTTAAGCGAGCAATGGAGGCGTCTTCAGGATCGCCATCGCGAGCAGGCTCGCTCCCACAAGGGATGTTGTCTGTACGCAAAGTTTGTATTCGCTGAAGATCCACTGTGGGAGCGAGCCTGCTCGCGATAGCAATCGATCAGGCAATATAAAACCAGCGTTACCCCCGATACTCCGGCCGCTCAGCCAACCCTTCCTTCAAGTAATCCACCAACTTGCGCACCTTCGGCGACAGATGTCGCTGCTGCGGATAAAGCGCCCACACCGCCGTGTTTGGGGGCTGATGGGCTTCCAGCAACGAAATCAACGCACCGCTGTGCAGATGCTCCAGCACGTAATAATCCGGCAACTGGCACAACCCCACGCCTTGCAACGCAGCGTCCAGCACCGCTTGCCCGCTGTTGCAGCGCCAGTTTCCCTGCACCCGCTGGGAAAATTCCCGGCCGTTCTGCTCCAGTTGCCAGATGTCGGAGCTGCCGATCAGGCAGTTGTGGCGGCTCAGTTCCGACAAGCTATGGGGCCGACCATAACGTTCCAGGTAGGACGGCGAAGCGCAAAGGTACATCCGCCGCGGTGCCAGGCGCGTGGCTACCAGCCGTGAGTCCTGCAAGCGGCCGAGGCGAATCGCCAGGTCCAGGCCTTCATGCACCAGGTCCAGCGCGCGATTGCTCAGCTCGATGTTCACCCGTAACTGTGGATAGATCCCCATGAACCGCGTCACCAATGGCACGATGAACCGTTCACCGTAGGCAACGGCACAGGTCAGGCGCAGCATGCCCTTGGGTTCGCTGGCAAGATCACCGACGGCCCGCAATGCTTCCTCGCGCCCATCCTGCAAGCGCTGGCAATGCTGCAAGAAGGTCTGCCCGGCTTCGGTCAGCGTTACCCGACGGGTACTTCGATAAAGCAAGCGTGTCTGCAGGCGCTCCTCAAGCCGTACGATTTGTCGACTGATATGGGAAGACGACACACCGAGACGTTCGGCTGCGGCGGTGAACTGGCTGCATTCGGCCACAGCCACGAACTCATCGATGCCTTCCCAGCGGTTGTCTGACATGGCTGATTATCCCTATATGGCAATAATGTTTTGCTTTCGGCTGGATTATTCAGTTTCCGGCATAGGATTACACTCCCTGTCTCGTTTTATTTTGCTGGAGTATCCGGATGATCAAGTCACGCGCTGCCGTTGCCTTCGAGGCCAAGAAACCCCTGGAAATCGTTGAAGTCGACGTGGCCATGCCCAAGGCGGGCGAAGTGCTGTTGCGCGTGGTGGCTTCGGGCGTTTGTCACACCGATGCCTACACGCTGTCCGGCGCTGACCCGGAAGGGATCTTCCCCTCGATTCTTGGCCATGAAGGCGGCGCCATTGTCGAAGCCATCGGCGAGGGGGTGACATCGGTGGCGGTGGGTGACCATGTGATCCCGCTGTACACCCCGGAGTGCGGCCAGTGCAAATTCTGTAAGTCGGGCAAGACCAACCTCTGCCAGGCCATCCGCGCCACCCAGGGCAAAGGCCTGATGCCGGACGGTACTTCGCGCTTTTCCTACAAGGGCGAGACGATTTTCCACTACATGGGTACGTCGACGTTCTCTGAATACACCGTGCTGCCGGAAATCTCCGTAGCGAAGATCCAGATAGATGCGCCCCTGGAAAAGGTCTGCCTGCTGGGTTGCGGCGTTACCACCGGCATCGGCGCCGTGTTGAACACCGCCAAGGTCAAGCCGGGTGACACCGTGGCGATCTTCGGCCTGGGCGGTATCGGGCTTTCGGCCGTGATCGGTGCCGTGAAGGCCAAGGCCGCGCGCATCATCGCCATCGACATCAACCCGGCCAAGTTCGAAATCGCCAAGCAGCTGGGCGCCACCGATTGCGTCAACCCGAAAGATTTCGACCGTCCGATCCAGGAAGTCATCGTCGACATGACAGACGGCGGCGTGGACTTTTCCTTCGAGTGCATCGGCAATGTGCAGTTGATGCGTGCCGCCCTGGAATGCTGCCATAAAGGTTGGGGCGAATCGGTGATCATCGGCGTGGCCGGGGCCGGCCAGGAGATCGCCACCCGTCCGTTCCAACTGGTAACCGGACGCGTCTGGCGCGGTTCGGCCTTTGGCGGCGTGCGCGGTCGCAGCGAACTGCCGAGCTACGTGGACATGGCTGAAAAGGGCGAGATCCCGCTGGATACCTTCATCACTCACACCATGGGCCTGGAGGACATCAACAAGGCATTCGACTTGATGCATGAAGGCAAGAGCATCCGTACCGTTATTCATTTCTGAGGTCGGTCATGAGCCTGGAAAACATTTCCTGCCAGAAGAGCTTCGGCGGCTGGCACAAGCGTTACCGGCACCGTTCCGAAGTGCTGGGTTGCGACATGGTCTTCGCCGTGTATCTGCCGCCGCAAGCGGAGCAGGGCGGTAAGTTGCCGGTGCTGTACTGGTTGTCCGGTTTGACCTGCACGGACGAAAATTTCATGCAAAAGGCCGGCGCCCAGCGCATGGCCGCCGAGTTGGGCTTGATCATCGTCGCGCCGGACACCAGCCCCCGTGGCGCCGAAGTGCCCGGTGATCCGGACGGTGCGTGGGACTTCGGCCTGGGGGCAGGGTTCTATCTGAACGCCACGCAGGATCCTTGGGCGCGACACTATCGGATGCATGACTATGTCGTGCAGGAATTGCCGGCGTTGGTCGAAGCGCATTTCCCGGCTTCGGATAAGCGTGGCATCAGCGGTCATTCCATGGGCGGTCATGGCGCGCTGGTCTGCGCCTTGCGCAACCCCGGGCGTTACCGTTCGGTGTCGGCCTTTTCTCCGATCAACAATCCGATGGATTGCCCGTGGGGACAGAAAGCGTTCGCCCGCTACCTTGGGGAAGACCGTTCGAAATGGCGCGAATGGGATGCCTGCGCGTTGATCGCCGAAGCGGGAGAAAAGCTGCCGCTGTTGGTGGACCAGGGTGATCGCGATGATTTCCTCGCCAACCAGCTCAAGCCCGAAGCCTTGCAACAGGCGGCCAAGGCGGCCGATCACCCGTTGGAACTGCGGCTGCAACCCGGCTATGACCACAGCTACTTCTTCATTGCCAGCTTCATCGATGAACACTTGCAACATCATGCACGCGCCCTGAACGGCTAATGCAGGTAGAATCACGCCCTGACAAAAATCGGGGCGTTTTTTTATGCGTATTGGCCACGGCTACGATGTTCACCGTTTTGCTGAAGGCGACTTCATTACTCTGGGCGGCGTGCGGATCGCACACGGCTTCGGGCTGCTTGCGCATTCTGATGGTGACGTGTTGCTGCACGCCTTGAGCGATGCCTTGCTCGGCGCTGCCGCCCTGGGCGATATCGGCAAGCATTTCCCTGACACCGACCCGCGATTCAAGGGCGCCGACAGCCGTGTGCTGCTACGTCACGTGGTTTCCTTGATCCATGCCAAGGGCTGGAAAGTGGGCAACGTCGACAACACCATCGTTGCCCAGGCGCCAAAGATGGCGCCGCACATCGAAGCGATGCGCCAGCGGATTGCCGAAGATCTCCAGGTAGACCTGGACCAGGTGAACGTGAAGGCCACCACCACCGAGAAGCTGGGCTTCGTCGGTCGTGAAGAAGGCATAGCCGTCCATTCCGTTGCCTTGTTGTTGCGCTCATGACCGAACTTGAACTACTGGGGCCACGGGCCTATGGCGAGTCGTTGGGCAGCGCGGTACTGAAAGCCACGGCGGAGGATTTCCAGGTCGATGAAGTGCTCGACATTCCGTTGACCGGCGATGGCGAGCACTTGTGGATCTGGGTGGAAAAACGCGGTTTGAACACCGAGGAGGCTGCCCGGCGTATCGCCAAGGCCGCCGGCGTGCCGCTGCGCACGGTCAGCTACGCCGGACTCAAGGATCGCCAGGCACTGACTCGTCAGTGGTTCAGCGTGCAATTGCCAGGCAAGGCCGACCCGGACCTGTCGGCGGCCGAAAACGACACCCTGAAAATCCTCAAGACCGCCCGCCACAGGCGCAAGCTGCAGCGCGGTGCGCACTCGGTCAACGGTTTTACCTTGCGCCTGACCCAGTTCACAGGCGACAAAGCGGCGATCGAGGCACGCCTGCAACAAATTGTTCGCCAGGGCATCCCTAACTATTTCGGCGCCCAGCGCTTCGGCCACGAAGGTGGCAATGTTGTCGATGCTCGTGCATGGGCGGCGCGCAAAGCCTTGCCGGAACAGCGCAACGTGCGTTCGCGCCTGCTGTCGACGGCCCGCAGTTTTCTCTTCAACAAAGTGCTGGCGGCCAGAGTGGCCGACGGTACCTGGCAACACGCCCAGGTGGGCGATCTGCTGGCTTTCACCGACAGCCGCAGTTTTTTCCCGGCCGGGGAGGCTGAATGCAGCGATCCGCGCCTGGCGATTCTCGATCTGCACCCGACCGGTCCCCAATGGGGCGAAGGCCCTTCACCCGCCGCTGGCGTGGTCTTTGAATTAGAGCAGGCCGTCGCCCAGAGCGAGGCGGACCTGCGCGACTGGTTGATAAACGCGGGGATGAGTCACGAACGTCGCATCCTGCGGCTGCCCATTGGCGGGCTGTCGTGGCATTATCCCTCGCTGGACATTCTGCAATTGGAATTCGTCCTGCCGGCCGGATGTTTCGCCACTGTCTTGGTGCGCGAACTCGTCGATCTGGTGCCTGCAGGGCAGACGGACAACCCATGCGTATTCTGATTTCTAACGACGACGGGGTGACAGCACCCGGTCTTGCCGCGCTTTATGCTGCGCTGGCGGATTTTGCCGAGTGCGTGGTGATCGCCCCGGACCAGGACAAAAGCGGCGCCAGCAGTTCGCTGACGATCGATCGTCCGTTGCATCCTTGCTACCTGGACAATGGTTTCATCAGCCTCAACGGTACGCCAACCGATTGCGTGCACCTGGGCCTGAATGGCCTGTTGGAGCGCGAGCCGGACATGGTGGTCTCAGGTATCAACCTGGGGGCAAACCTGGGGGACGATGTGCTGTATTCGGGTACGGTTGCCGCGGCCCTGGAAGGTCGTTTCCTGAACCACACCTCTTTTGCCTTTTCGTTTGTTTCACGGCAGGTCGACAACTTGCCTTCCGCCGCCTACTTCGCCCGCAAGCTGGTGGAGGCCCACGGCGAACTGGACCTGCCGCCGCGCACGGTGCTGAACGTGAATATCCCGAATTTGCCGCTAGACCATATCCGTGGCATCCAGCTCACTCGCCTGGGCCATCGTGCCCGCGCGGCCAAACCGATGCATGTCGTCGATCCGCGCGGCAAGGCCGGCTACTGGATCGCGGCCGCCGGCGACGCCGAAGATGGCGGGCCTGGCACGGACTTCCATGCGGTCATGCAGGGCTACGTCTCGATCACGCCGTTGCAGCTGGATCGAACCTTCAACGATGCCTTCAGGCATCTCGAAGGCTGGCTGGAGGGGCTGCACTGATGTCACGTGAACAAGACGATATGCTGCGCCGGGGAATTGGCATGACCTCCCAGCGCACTCGGGAACGGTTGATCCAGCGGCTTTACGAAGAAGGGCTGTCGAATGCCCAGGTGCTGGAGGTGATTCGTCGCACGCCGCGTCACCTGTTCGTCGATGAGGCGCTGGCCCATCGCGCCTATGAAGACACGGCGTTGCCGATCGGCCATAACCAGACCATTTCCCAGCCTTATATGGTGGCCCGCATGAGCGAGCTGCTGCTGGAGGCTGGGCCGCTGGACAAGGTGCTGGAGATCGGCACGGGTTCGGGCTATCAGACCGCCGTGTTGTCGCAGTTGGTGGAACGTGTGTTTTCCGTGGAGCGGATCAAGGTGCTGCAAGATCGCGCCAAGGAACGTCTCGTGGAATTGAATCTGCGCAACGTGGTATTTCGCTGGGGAGACGGTTGGGAAGGCTGGCCAGCGTTGGCGCCTTATAACGGCATCATTGTCACGGCGGTGGCCACAGACGTCCCCCAGGCCTTGTTGGATCAGCTTGCTCCGGGCGGGCGCCTGGTCATTCCGGTCGGTGCGGGTGAAGTCCAGCAATTGATGTTGATTGTGCGCGAAGAGCACGGTTTTTCACGACACGTCCTCGGGGCGGTGCGTTTCGTACCGTTGCTCAACGGGCCGTTGGCCTGAGCATTTGTGATTCGGATGCTGAATTCCAGGACACGGACTGTGTCTTACGGCAGCACCCGTTCGCCGGGCTTCGGTTTGCCAGATAACGTTAAACAGCGTCGAGCAAACGTGTGCGGGCGGCCATTGCGCTTCCTTTATAGACGCGCAATGTCGACGAGCCATAGGGCAACATGTCTGCCTGGACAGGCAGTTTCGAATTTCTTCAGCCACCACAAAGGGAGCGGCGGGTGAGTCTCACAGTCATTGCGCAGCGTATGGGTATCACGAGCTTAAAGCGCCTGGTGACTGGCCTTCTCTTGGGTACCTTGCTGGTCGGTTGTTCCAGCACGCCTTCGGGTAACGTCCGAGTGGTCGATCGCAACAATGCGACACCGCAACGGCCAACGGTCACGACCGGCCAGTATGTAGTCCGGCGTGGCGATACGCTGTTTTCCATCGCTTTTCGCTACGGCTGGGACTACAAAGCCCTCGCGGCCCGGAACAACATTCCTGCGCCTTATACGATCCACCCAGGTCAGACAATTCGCTTTGACGGGCGCAGCGGTTCAACGCCTACGGCGGTCGTCACCCAGTCCGGTTCCACACCTTCGTCCTCAAGCAAAACCACGGTTATCCGTCGTCCGGCGGGTCCCGCGCCGGCGGCTGTACCGTCCGTCGCGAACAAGCCGGCCCCTGCTCCGATGCCTCCTGCAGGCCCCGCCCCGACTGGCTGGGGATGGCCTTCTAATGGCGTTCTCATTGGAAAATTCTCTTCAAACGGTAGTTTGAATAAAGGAATTGATATCGCCGGGGATTTGGGACAGCCTGTTTTAGCCGCGTCTGATGGCACGGTTGTGTACGCCGGGAGTGGTTTGAGGGGCTACGGCGAACTCGTGATCATCAAACACAGCGATACCTACGTCAGTGCCTACGGTCACAACCGCAGGCTGTTGGTTCGGGAGGGGCAGCAGGTCAAGGTCGGACAGACAATTGCCGAGATGGGATCAACGGGTACAGACCGGGTGAAGCTGCATTTTGAGATTCGCCGACAAGGTAAACCTGTAGATCCGCTGCAATTCCTGCCACGTCGTTGATTCGGTTGTCAGCCTGTTCCGTCACGTAGAGGGAACAGGCTCCAGCGTTGCCAAGGATAAAGGCGTCGCTCGAGCTTGAGGTCGAACTCACCAAAGGACTATAACAATGGCTCTCAGTAAAGAAGTGCCGGAGTTTGACATCGACGATGAGGTTCTCCTTATGGAGACCGGCATCGCTATGGATTCGATGTCGAATGATGAAGGGGCGACTCCACCTTCCGTTCGTGCCAAATCCAAACACTCCGCTTCACTTAAACAACATAAGTACATCGACTACACCCGGGCGCTGGACGCCACTCAGCTGTACCTCAACGAAATCGGTTTCTCGCCGCTGCTCTCCCCCGAGGAAGAAGTTCATTTTGCGCGCCTGTCGCAACGTGGCGACCCGGCCGGTCGAAAACGCATGATTGAAAGCAACCTGCGCCTGGTGGTGAAAATCGCCCGACGTTATGTCAATCGTGGGCTTTCGCTGCTGGACCTGATCGAAGAGGGAAACCTGGGGCTGATTCGCGCTGTCGAGAAATTCGACCCCGAGCGCGGCTTCCGTTTCTCGACCTACGCGACCTGGTGGATCCGCCAGACCATCGAACGGGCGATCATGAACCAGACCCGGACCATTCGGCTGCCGATCCATGTGGTCAAGGAGTTGAATGTCTATCTGCGGGCTGCCCGTGAACTGACCCAGAAGCTGGACCACGAACCTTCACCTGAAGAAATCGCCAACCTGCTGGAAAAACCTGTGGGTGAGGTCAAGCGCATGCTTGGGCTCAATGAGCGGGTTTCGTCGGTGGACGTTTCCCTGGGGCCGGACTCTGACAAGACGCTGCTCGATACCCTGACCGATGACCGTCCCACCGATCCATGCGAGTTGCTCCAGGATGACGATTTGTCCCAGAGCATCGACCAGTGGCTCTCGGAGCTTACGGACAAGCAACGGGAAGTGGTGATTCGCCGCTTCGGCTTGCGCGGCCATGAAAGCAGCACGCTGGAAGATGTCGGCCTGGAGATTGGTTTGACTCGGGAGCGGGTGAGGCAGATCCAGGTCGAAGGCCTCAAGCGCCTCCGGGAGATCCTGGAGAAAAATGGCCTGTCGAGCGAATCGTTGTTTCAATAACACTCACCAAGCGCAGCAGAGAAAGCCCCGACTGGTTCGGGGCTTTTGCGTTTCTGGGCCATTTGATTTTCCAGTCCTACCCATTTTGTAGTTTCAGTTTGTAAGCCTTTGCCTACTGTTACGTAAGCGTTCGGTTTTCCTTCAATGGGACAGATGACTAACGAATGCGGTGAAAAATAGTTAACTAGTTGTTTTTAAACAAGATAAGTTTCTGTGAACGGACTGTTACAGAGGGCACGAAGACGCCTGCGGGCCATTGCACGGAAATGGGAAAACACTAATATCAGTCCTGTGTCGACGGACAGACACACCTGTCAAGGATGATGGGAAGGAAAGGATATCGCAGGATGCGATTCATCAGGACGATGAATAGGATTAAAGGGATTAGGGAAAAAATGTGGGCGGGTCAAACCGCCCCTTTTTTTTGCCTGCGATTTTGTTTTCAACCAGCAAAAAGGCCCGCAAGGGGCCTTTGGTGACGCGGGAAAGATCAGCGCTCGAGGTCTGCGATCTTGCCTGGCTTGCCATCCCACTCTTCAGCGTCCGGCAAAGCGTCTTTCCTTTCGGTGATGTTCGGCCAGATGTCCGCCAATTCAGCGTTCAGCTCGATGAAGTTCTCCATGCCAGCTGGCACTTCGTCTTCCGAGAAAATGGCATTCGCCGGGCATTCCGGTTCACACAGGGCGCAGTCGATGCACTCGTCCGGGTGAATGACCAGGAAATTCGGGCCTTCGTAAAAGCAGTCCACCGGACACACTTCTACGCAGTCGGTGTACTTGCACTTGATGCAGTTGTCGGTGACGACGAAGGTCATTTCTAATTCTCTCCTCAGGCGGCTGCGGCGAAGCCCCTTCACGGTAGGGGTCGCGGGGTTCGGGAGCGATAGTCTGCAAACCCAGGCTAATAGGCAGCAGCATCCCAAACCGCGCGAGATTCTAACAGCTTGAAAGCCTGTGCGTTAGATCCGTGTCTTCAATGTATAAAGCAATTCGAGTGCACGGCGTGGCGTCAGGTCGTCCAGGTCAACCTTGGCCAGTTCATCCAGCACCGGATGGGGCAGGCTGGCGAACAGGTCGCTTTGCTGCGGCGCGGCCGGTTTGCCTTTGGTCGGGCGGGGTACTTCGTGGGGCAGGCTGGTGGTTTCCAGGCGGCTCAGGTGCTCGCGGGCGCGGGTGATGACATCGCTCGGCACGCCGGCCAGCTGCGCCACCGCCAACCCGTAGCTCTGGCTGGCTGGGCCGGGCAACACGTGATGCAGGAAGACGATGCGTTCGTTGTGCTCGGTGGCGTTGAGGTGGACGTTTGCTACCAGCGGTTGGCTTTCCGGCAGTACGGTCAATTCGAAGTAGTGCGTGGCGAACAGCGTGTAGGCGCGCAGTTGAGCCAGGCGTTCAGCGGCAGCCCAGGCCAGGGACAGGCCGTCGAAGGTGCTGGTGCCCCGGCCGACTTCGTCCATCAGCACCAGGCTGCGTTCGGTGGCGTTGTGCAGGATGTTAGCGGTTTCGCTCATTTCCACCATGAACGTCGAACGCCCACCCGCCAGGTCATCGCTGGAGCCGATCCGGGTGAAGATGCGGTCCACCAGGGAAAGTTCGCAGCTGGCCGCCGGCACGAAGCTGCCGATGTGGGCCAGCAGCACGATCAACGCCGTCTGGCGCATGTAGGTGGACTTACCGCCCATGTTCGGGCCGGTGATCACCAGCATGCGGGTATTGTCGTCCAGGCTCAGGTCGTTGGCCACGAACGGCGTGGTCAGTACTTGCTCGACCACCGGGTGACGACCCTGGCTGATGCGCATGCACGGTTCGCTGACGAAGCGCGGGCAGTTCAGGTCCAGGTTCAACGCGCGTTCGGCCAGGTTGCTCAACACGTCCAGTTCAGCCAGGGCGGCGGCGGTGTCCTGCAGCGGCGGGAGCTGGCTGATCAAGTCTTCGAGCAGGGCTTCGTAGAGCATTTTTTCCCGGGCGAGGGCGCGGCTCTTGGCCGACAGCGCCTTGTCTTCGAACGCCTTGAGCTCCGGAGTGATGAAACGCTCGGCGCCCTTGAGGGTCTGGCGGCGAATGTAATCGGCCGGGGCTTGCTCGGCCTGCTTGCTCGGCAGTTCGATGAAGTATCCGTGGATGCGGTTGTAGCCGACCTTGAGGTTGGCGAGGCCCGTACGGGCTTTTTCCCGGGCTTCGAGGTCGATCAGGAACTGGCCGGCGTTCTCGCTCAGCGATTGCAGTTCGTCGAGCTCGGCGTCGTAGCCGGTTTTCAGCACGCCACCGTCACGGATCACCGCCGGCGGATTGTCGATAATTGCTTTTTCCAACAGCGCGGCCAGTTCCGGGTAGGTGCTGGTGGTGCGCGCCAGTTGTTGCAGGTGCGGTGCTTCGAGGTCGGTCATCGCCACTTGCAGTTCCGGCAGCGCGCCGAGGGCGTCGCGCAGGCGCGCCAAGTCGCGGGGACGGGCATTGCGCAGGCCAATGCGAGCGAGGATCCGCTCGATGTCGCCGATTTCCTTGAGCTGCGGTTGCAACTGCTCGAAGCGATAACGGTCCAGCAGGCAAGTAATGGAAGACTGGCGCGCTGTCAGTACCGTCAGGTCCCGCAGCGGACGGTTCAACCAGCGGGTCAGCAGGCGGCTGCCCATGGCGGTCTGGCAGCGATCGACCACCGACTGCAAGGTGTTGTCGCGTCCGCCGGCCAGGTTGGTGTCCAGCTCCAGGTTGCGTCGACTCGCGCCGTCCAGCACCACCGTGTCATCCAGGCGTTCGTGACGCAGGCTGCGCAAGTGGGGCAGGGCGGTGCGCTGGGTTTCCTTGGCGTAGGCCAGCAGGCAACCGGCAGCGCCGATGGCCAGGGTCAGGTTTTCGCAACCAAAGCCCTTGAGGTCTTGCGTGGCGAACTGTTGGCAAAGACTTTTCAACGCCGAATCGCGCTCGAAGTCCCACGGTGCCCGACGACGTACGCCACGGCGTTTTTCCGCCGGCAGGTCTTTGGGCCAGTCGTCGGGAATCAACAGCTCCACCGGGTTGACCCGTTCCAGCTCCGCCAACAGATTTTCCCAGCCCTTGATTTCCAGCACCGAGAAATTGCCGCTGGTGATGTCCAGCACCGCCAGACCGAACAGGCGCTCGTCGCCCAGGACTGCAGCAATCAGATTGTCCCGACGCTCGTCCAGCAAGGCTTCGTCACTGACCGTGCCGGGCGTGATGATCCGCACGACCTGGCGTTCCACCGGCCCTTTGCTGGTGGCCGGGTCGCCGACTTGCTCGCAAATCACCACGGACTCGCCGAGTTTGACCAGCTTCGCCAGATAACCTTCCGCTGCGTGGTAAGGAATCCCACACATCGGAATCGCCATGCCCGCCGATTGCCCACGCGCCGTCAGGGTGATGTCCAGCAGCTTGGCGGCTTTCTTCGCATCTTCGTAGAAGATCTCGTAGAAGTCGCCCATGCGGTAGAACATCAGCTGATCGGGGTGCTGGTTCTTCAGGCGCCAGTACTGCTGCATCATCGGCGTGTGGGAGGACAGGTCGTTCACGGCTGTATTCATTGGGGTCAGGCAAAGCTCGTTGAAAGGTGTAGGCAAAAGGAGGGGCATCGGCCCGGCTTTTCCGCGATGGGCGCAAGGTTAACATGGGCGGTCTCGTGCTACCCATAGGTGAGTGGTATGCAGGACTGTGTGCTTATCCGTTTTTTCGGTAACGGCTACTTAGGGTGCCGCCCTGACGGCGGGTCACTTTTGAAGAGCCCGCAAGTCGGCCTGTTCCTCCGGCTGTACTCCGATCCAATTGTGGGAGCGAGCCTGCTCGCGATGACGGTTGCCAATACAACTTAGTTGTAACTGGACTACCGCTATCGCGAGCAAGCTCGCTCCCGCAGTGATGACTCGGGTTTCTCTCAGGTCTTGGCTTGCATCATGAGTGCTACCTCACCTCAACCACATCCAACGCCCGATTCGCCAGCAACTGGCTCAGCTCGATCATCTGTTGAACCCCCAGCGCAATATTCCGCCGCGAGCCCTTCAGGTCGCTGACCATGGCGTTGGCCGAGGCCAGGGTTTCGCTGAGATTGGCGAGCAGGCATTCGGCGTCGACGTTGGGGGCGATGATGAAAAGGGTGTCGGGTGTGTCAGCGGTTGCTTTGTCGGTTTTCGGCTTGAGGTAGTAGTTCATGGCGCGGGTGGCCGCGTCGTCGAGTTTCTTGGCGTTGGCCGATTGGGTGCGGGAGATGTGATCGTCTGGGGGATTTGGAGTGTTCTTGCTCATGATGCTTGGATCCTCGAAGTGGGAGCCATCACCGATTCGCTACTAAACGAAGTGGGTGGCAGCTGTACGCAGGTTAGTAGACCGGGGATCCAAGAAACCGGCGCACCCGAGGGCGCCCTGCGCACAGCTACCATCGAATGCAGGAATGGGAATACCTGACTGGATGGAGCGATGTACATCTTGGAAATACCGGGCTACTAAACCCGATCACTGATGAGCAGTGACGAGATCAAAAGTACCGATGGGATCCAAGGCGCACAAGCCGGCGGATTCTGGCGTAGTTGTAGGCAGAGGCGCAAGGAAACGTAGCCTTGGGTCGCACATTTGAAGGACGCCTTTGAAGCCTTTTCCCAAGGGCTTGTAGGACGAATTCCGTGGCGAGGGAGCTTGCTCCCGCTGGGCTGCGCAGCAGACCCTTCTTGTGAGCGCTTCGCACTCAAGCGGGAGCAAGCTCCCTCGCCACAAGAAATGCGCGACGCTGGAATAGCATATTTATGCAAATCAGCATTTGTCTTCCGCCAAAAGAACAAGCATTATGCGCGTTATGCAAAAACGCAACGTTTCTACTGTATTAAGAGCATTGCTCGATCAGCACGGGATCTCCCCCACGGAGCTTCACCGGCGTACCGGCGTGCCTCAGTCCACCCTCTCGCGGATCCTCAGCGGCAAGATCGTCGACCCTTCGGATAAACACATCTCGAAGATCGCCGAATATTTTGCCGTGAGCACCGACCAGTTGCGCGGGCGCGCGGACGTTGTGCCCGCCGGCAATACCCGCCGCGACGAGCCGCATTCCGAACTCAAGGACATAAGCCTGTGGGACGATGACACACCCGTCGAGGAAGACGAGGTGTCCGTTCCTTTTCTGCGTGAGGTTGAATTGGCTGCTGGATCAGGAAGATTCGTCATCGAGGAAAGCGAGCGCTCCAGCCTGCGCTTCGGCAAGCGCAGCCTGCGCCACAACGGCGTGCAGTTCGACCAGGCCAAGTGTGTGACGGTACGCGGCAACAGCATGTTGCCGGTGCTGCGTGACGGCGCCACGGTTGGGGTGAACGCGGGCAAGTGCGGGATCGGCGACATTGTCGACGGTGACCTCTACGCCATCAACCACAACGGCCAACTGCGGGTGAAACAGCTATACCGCTTGCCCACTGGCATTCGTCTGCGCAGCTTCAACCGCGATGAACATCCGGATGAGGACTACACGTTCCAGGAAATGCAGGACGAGCAGATCGTCATCCTCGGTCACGTCTTCTGGTGGGGCATGTACGCCCGTTAACCCCTCCGCTGTCAGATAAAACCCGCCGCCGCGCGGGTTTTTTTTCGCCTCCTGAAAACTGGCAACCCTCAGTGTTTCTGCGGGTTTCATGCGTTCATGCATTTGTCATGCATAAATAAATGCATTTACGCATTGACTGTATATGCATCAATGCATATTCTGTGTCCAAGCCGCTCGACAAAGCGGCTGGCAACAAAGCTCTTTAGTTCTACCCACAGGCAGCGATGAACCGGCCTTAACGGTTCAGAGGGTTGGCAACTGGCCCGGGTGTGCAGCGTAAAGCACCAGAAGCAGTTATCCGGCGGGCAGGGACCGCGGCCGGAAAAACAATTTGAATGGATCCGTACCGCGCCAGTCGCGCCGAAAGATCAAGCGCATTACTGAAAAGCCTGGGTAACCGGGCTTTTTGGAATGCCTGTGCCGCGAGGCATTTCAAACCGCCGCCAATGGGAGGGCTTTCGATGCTGAAGGATTTCAGATGCGGTCACTGTAAAAAACTTCTGGCCCGGATGGGCGAGAACACCGAACTCCAGATCAAGTGTTCCCGATGCGGGACGTTGAATCATGTGAAGGCCGTTGAGCCTCGAGTGAACGCCAGCGAGCGAACAGCGTTGCGGGAAAAATTCTGCACTGCGTACTCAACGACATCCATCGAGGCAAGAACATGAAACTGCTCAAACAAACTCTGCTGGCGACTGCGTTTCTGTCGTCCTTCGTATCCCTGAACGGTTGGGCTGATACGGCTATGTCGTGGAACCTGGCCCGGGACATGTATCTGATGACCGAGGCCGCGCCGGCCGGTTCGCCGTGGTCGTTCATGCAAAACAAATCGGGCGTGAATGCCTCGGCCAACTACACGCTCTTTCCGACATTTCAGGCCGGGGTCTGTAGTGGCAAGCCAACGACATGCTGGCGCGACGATGTGACGGGCGCTTGGATCTCCATTCCAAATGAAAGCTTCACCTTCACCGGCTCGGGCACCAGCTTCGTGTTCAAGCAGGGCGATGTCGCCACGCATCCCGGCACCAACAGCCAGAGCATCTTCCGCTGGGCCAGTCCCGTCACCGGCAATATCAACGTACTGGGCCGGGTCAATGACCTGCATAACGCCTGCGGGGATGGTGTTGGCTGGTCGCTCAACCTGGGCGACACGGTGCTTCAGTCCGGGAGCCTGGCAAACGGAGGCAGTACCACGTTCATGTTGAACAACGTCGCCGTCACGCCGGCGTCTTCGCTTTATCTGGTCATCGATAGAAAGGCTAACAACTCCTGCGATGCGACCAGTGTGGACATGCTGATTACAAAGTGATGTCAGCTTTCAAATAACCCGACAAATGTTTGAACCCCGTTTCTAGCAACTTAATGGGTTGCACCGATCCACATCTCATTCCACTTCAAACAACTTCCCCGCCCAATCTTAATCACCCCAGGAAACGAGACATGACAAACGAGCAACAAGCGTTGCTGGACATGCCGATCTGGCTGGTCATCGTGCTCGCCCTGGTGGGCGGGGTGACTGGCGAGATGTGGCGTGCCGATAAGGAAGGCGCCCGTGGCTGGTCGCTGCTGCGGCGCCTGGCGCTGCGTTCCGGTGCCTGCATGGTCTGTGGCGTCTCGGCGATCATGCTGTTGTACGCCATGGGCCTGTCGATCTGGGCCGCTGGTGCCTTCGGTTGCCTGACGGCGATGGCCGGGGCGGACGTGGCCATCGGGCTTTACGAACGCTGGGCCGCCAAACGGATGGGCGTGAGTGAACTGCCGCCGCGTGATTCCCGTTCCGATCCACATTGATCCCTCACTGGCGTTCTTCGTGCCGCCGTAAAAAAGGAGGCCTCGATGCCTGCCGTCCTCGAAAAACCGTCGCAGCTGTTCTTCGCCATTGCCCAGACGCTGCGCGCCACTTATCCCGCCTTGAAGATCGGCAGCCCCCAAGAATTCGACGGCACCGACGACCAACCTTGGGTGCTGATCGCCATTGAGCGCGATGCGTCCGGCCTTCGCGCCAACGACGGGCGTATCGCCCATGTGCTGACGGTGTCTTTGCAGGTGGTCATGGCCGTTCCGGGATGGGACGCCTGCGATTTGGCCGCAGAGCTGAAGCAATTGGTCATGGATAACCGCTGGGGGCTGTCCGGTGATCAATGCGACCTGCCGACGGAGCTCGATGGCCTCCCGTCTACATTCATCCATCCGGCGCGGCAATACACCGCCTGGACCCTTTCTTTCAGCCAGGCCCTGTACCTGGGGCCAACGCTGCTGGATGACCCGTTGGGCATTCCGAAATTCGCGCGAACCTGGGAAGTCTCGAGCATCGACGACCCAGATCAATACACAGCACTCGAGGGTTGAACCATGTTTGATGCGCTGTTGCGGATGCATCTGGGGCCGATCATCGAGCGTCTGGCGCAGATGGAAACCGAGCTCGAAGACCTGCATCGGCGTGCGGAAAGTTTCTGTCGCATCGGTGTGTGTCAGGAAGTCGATGCCGCCACCAATACCTGCAAGGTCAGCCATGGCGGGCTGCTGACACCGGCGATCCGCTTCTTCAACCCGAGCGCCGGTGCCCAGAGCGAGTCGCGGATTCCGTCCGTGGGCGAGCAGTGCCTGTTGCTCAACCATGGCGGCGGCGACGGCGGTGGCCAAGCGGTGGCGCTGTTCGGCCTTAACGGTGGTCAGTTTCCGCCCGTCTCGACCCAGGCTTCGCTGACGCGTCGCCTCTATCAGGACGGCGCGGAAAACGGCTACGACCACTCCAGCCATGTCCTGCATTGGAACAACGGTCCGGCGGCATTCAGCGGTTCCCGCGAATCCCTCCGGTTGAACATTGGCCCATCCAGTTTGGTGATGACGCCGCAAACCATCGAGTTGCAACTGGGCGCTGTTGGCATTCGCCTCGACGCGTCGGGTGTGCACCTGAGCGGCCCGGTGGTGGATCACCAGGGACGCGTCATCAGTACCGCATAAGAGATTTCCCCATGATTGGAATCGATCGAAATACCGGCGCCACGGTCGACGACTGGCTGCAGTTCGTGCAGCGCGCTACCCGTGCCTTGACCACGCCGTTGGGCACTCGTCAGAAGCGCCCGTTGTATGGCTGCGCACTCACGCAGTTACTGGGGCAGAACCTCGGTGACGACCTGCTGATCCTCGCCCAGAGCCATGCGGCCCAAGCGTTCTACAACCCGCACAACGGTATCGATGATTTCGAGCCGCAGGTCATCGTTGCCAGCCGGCACGGTGCGGGATTGCTGCTGCGTTTCGCCGGCACCTGGAGAAACCGCAAACAGACTTTCGAGGTGGTGGCATGAGCATGTTGATACCCGGCCAGAACCAACTGGCCGAACCGGCCATCGTCACCGTCGAGGCATTCGAGGATCTGCTCGCAGAATTCAAGACCTTCGTGGTGGAGTATGTCGCGGCACGCTCTCCCGCAAGCGCCGCAAAACTGGTGGACAGCCTCGAAAACGAAAGCGAACTGCTGACCCTGGCTCTCGAGGCGTTCTGTGTCCGGCTGCAAACCCACGAACGCAAATACAACGCCCGCATCAAGCAGATGCTGGCGTGGTGGGCCACCGGCACCAACCTCGATGCTCGCCTCGCGGACATGGGTCTTGAACGCCAGTTGCTCGACCCGGGCGATCCGGCGGCATTCCCGCCCGTTCCCCCGGTCTACGAGAGCGATGACGATGCGCGGCTGCGCTACTACCTGGCGCCCCATGCCCCGGCGGCTGGCTCGCGCATGCAATATCGACGGGAAATTTTCACCCTGGGGCAACGCCCCGTCGTGAAGGTTGAAAGCGCTTCGGCGGGTGTGGTGACGGTCACGTACACCTTCGACCCGGACAGCTACGCCGCCCAGATCAAGGACGGCAACGGACGCCGCACCGCGCCCGGCGAAGTCACGGTCACGGTACTGTCCCGCGACGGCGATGGAACGCCATCCGAAGCGTTGCTCGACGGCGTTCGCGAGCACTTCACCCGACCGGATGTACGGCCGGAAACCGACCTGGTCATCGTCCAGCCCGCGCAGATCAAGAACTACAAGATCCGCGTCGTGGCGAAGATCAATCCCGGCCCTGACTCGGGCCTGACCCAGGTTGCTGCACAGCGGCAACTGCAGGAATACGCCGAGGCCTGCCATCGCCTGGAAGGTCGGGTGGACCCGAGCTGGATTGACTACACGCTGCACAGCGCCGGCGCGGTTCAACTGCAGATTCTCGAACCGCTTGCGCCGATCGTGACGACGGCTTTCCAGGCGCCGTACTGCACGGGCGTCGAGGTCGAGGTGGATACGTTATGAGCGACGACACATCTCGACCGAGCCTGCTGCCGGTCAACAGTTCACCGCTGGAGCGGGCGCTGGATCTTGGGTTTGCCCAATTGCTGGAGCGCATCGATCCGCCGTTTCCCGAGTTGATGAACCCGGCGGCCACGCCTTTGGCGTTCCTGCCGTATCTGGGGGCGGATCGTGGGGTCAGTGAGTGGAGCACCGCGGCGCCGGAGGCTGAAAAGCGCCTGACCGTGGAACTCGCCTGGCCCACCGCGCGGCAGGCCGGGACGCGAACGGCGCTGGAAAATGCCGCGAAGGGTTTGCAACTCAGGCCCGAAGTGCGCGCCTGGTATGAACAAACGCCACCAGGCCCGCCCTACAGTTTTTCCGTCAGGGCGTTCACGGAACAGCCCTACAGCGAAACCATCGACGCCCGTCTCGACCGCCGCCTGGCCGATGCCAAGAGTGAGCGCGACACCTTGGGCGTTTCGGTCGGCTTGAGTGCCTTCGGCCGTCACGTCATCGGCGCCGCCACGCTGTGCGGTGAGCTGACTACCGTCTTCCCGATTGTCATCGAAGGGCTGGAAGCCTCGGGCCAAGCCTATATGGCCGCCGGGCTCTACACCGTCGAAACCTCCACTATTTATCCACAGGAGTCCTAAATGGCCGACTACTACACCCTGCTCACCGATGCGGGGATCGCCTACGAAACCGCCTGCAAGGCGGCGGGCACACCGATCAAGTTGTCCCAGATTTCCGTCGGTGACGGCGGCGGTGCGCAATACAACCCGGCGGCTACCGCCACCGCGCTCAAGCGCGAAGTCTGGCGCGGGCCGCTCAATGCGCTGTTCCAGGATGAGAAGAATCCGAGTTGGTTGCTGGCCGAGGTCACCATCCCGTCCGACGTGGGCGGCTGGTATGTGCGTGAGGCGGGGATCTGGACCGATACCGGGATTTTGTATGCGATCGTCAAATATCCGGAGTCGTTCAAGCCGGTATTGGCGACTTCGGGCTCGGGGAAAGAGTTTTATATCCGGTCGATTTTCGAGACGAGTAATGCCGAGCTGGTGACGTTGTTGATTGACGATACGGTGGTCAAGGCGACGCGGGCTTGGGTTGCAAGTTACGTTGCCGATGAGCTGGCCAAGCTCGACAGGAAGCAATCCGTACGGGCTGCGACGACGGCCAATATAGTCTTGAACGGCGCGCAGACGATTGATGGTGTTGCGGTGATTGCTGGGGATCGGGTCTTGGTCAAGTCCCAGACCTTGGCGAAGGACAACGGTATCTACGTGGTTGCGAACGGTGCTTGGGTTCGGGCGACGGATGCCGATGCGAGTGTCGAAGTGACCTCGGGATTGATTGTCTCGGTGGAGGAGGGGACGACGCTTGGTAACACGATCTGGCAGCTGATTACCGATGGGGTGATTGTGCTGGGCACTACGGCGTTGGTGTTTCAGAACATCACGCAAGGGTTTGCGCCGCTCAATTCCCCTGCTCTGGTTGACCCAACGGCAAATACGCCAGCACTTTTCGATAGCAGCAAGTTATTGGCCACTACCGAATATGTGGAGCGCGCGAAAGGTAATTACAGAGGGTTTCTTAATGCGACATCCAATACGACGCTTGTACCTTCTACGGCGTTCGGTTCTATGGTGTCTTGCATCGGGACGTTTAATATCATTTTACCCGCCGCAAGTAGCGGCGGCCCCGGTGGAACGATAAGCCTTCGAAATCGGGGTACGGGCATAATAACTATTCTTTGTCCAGGATTGGACAACATTAAGTCGGGAAGTCGTATCAAGACTACGACGGTTATTCCTGCGGGTTCCACGCTGGACCTTACGACTGACGGAACCAGTGGATGGTGGGCATCAGGCTCCGCCCAGATTGTAGATTCAGCAGCCATTAATTCGCTACTTGGTAACTATGCGGGCATCAAGATAATTACAGCTTCAACTGCGCTGACGGTAAACGATACGGGATGTCTGATTATTGGATCTGTCGGCTTAGCTGGGTTGGATGTCACGTTGCCGCAGCTTTCAACGACAACGCCAGGCCAGTCGATCATTCTTTCTGCAGGAGCAGGGCCGTTTCATTTGAAAGCCTTCCTGGGCGATCCGGCGATATCTATCGGACTATCTGTTCTGCCCGTCGTCCCTATCGATGTTTTCGAGAGCATCATATTGGTTTCCAATCCTAGTGGCTGGAGAGTGGTTTCGGGCACCGTTCTGACTAAATATTCAGGAATGTTTTCCGCTAGTATTGGCCTCAGCGGCAGCCAAGACTATCCGAGCGGGCTGATCCGTCAGTGGGGAACGTTTACTACTTCCAATCTTGCCAGTGGGGCTTATGTCACCATGGCTATCACTCTGCCGAAGGCTTTTCCCAACGGACTTCTTTCCGGGTCAGGCACGGTTTATAACCAGGGACTAATGAACGTCCAGCCACGGCCGAACGGCTCTTCAAAGACATCAATTGTGGTGTGTATTAACAATCACGCCACGGTGGCCGCGCCTACGGTGCAAGGTACTTGGGAATATTGGGGGTATTGAACATGGCTGTATTTTTTTGTGCCGAGACTGGCGGGTTTTATCCAGGCAAGCCATATGGCGATGCGGTCGGGAAGGCCTGTGTCAAGCTTTCCCAAGAAACTTACGAAACCTTGATGGAGGGTATAAATCAAGGCAAGGAGATAAAGGTTGTTGACGGCTGGCCCGGAGCCGTTGATCGGCTCGTGTCCTCAGAGCAGTCAGTTGCATTCGAGCGCAATTGGCGTGATTTAGAGGTCCGGAAAACTGACTGGCTGGTCGCGCGCCATCGTGACGAGCGCGATCTTGTGTTAGCGCCCACTTTGACAGTCGAGCAATTTCCACAGCTGTTGGCTTATCGGCAGGCCCTTCGGGACTGGCCGCAAGCGGCTGACTTTCCTTCGTTGGAATCTCGGCCAATCGCGCCGTCATGGCTCGCCATCCAAACCCAATAAAGACGCCCCGCACCGACGGGGCGTTTTCTTACCTGTCAAAACACCCAAAAGCCCCTTCCTCAAGGGGCTTTTTCACATCCGGAGAAACCCAAATGGCACCACGCCAAACCTACACCGTGCTCCTCCCATACCCCACCGGCGGCGGTCACTGGTCGACCACCGGCCAGGAACTCGACCTCCTCGACGTCGAGGCCAACGCCTTGCTCAGCGCCGGTCGCCTGGCATTGAAAAAAACCGAAGCCGGCGAATCGGCTTCCGCATCCACCCCGGCCAAAAAGGCCACCACCAAAAAGGCTGAATAACCATGGCTGAGGTTTTGAACTTCGAGCACAACGGCATCACCGTCAATGCCACCGAATCTCCCGAGGCCATGGGTGGCCTGGGGGACAACGTCATCGGGCTGGTCGGCACCGCGCCGAATGCCAACCCGCTGATTCCGAAAAATACCCCGTTTCGCATCAACAGTTTTACCACCCAAGCCCAGCTCGACCCGAGCGGTGCCGAGGCGGGGACGTTGTTCCACGCGGTGTACCAGATCCTCAAAGTGGTCAAGGTGCCGGTGTATGTGGTCATCGTCGAAGAGGGCGCGACACTGGCCGACACGCAGAACAATGTAATCGGCGGCATCGAGGCGCAGACCGGGCGCAAGTTGGGCCTGGCCGCGTTGAGTGGCGTGGCCGAAGACCTGACGATCATCGGCGCGCCGGGCTTCACCGGCACCAAGGCCGTGGCCGGCGAGTTCGCTTCGTTCGGCAAGCGCATCAAGGCCCGTGTGGTGCTGGATGGCAAGGACGCCTCGGTCGCTGATCAAGTGACCTACAGCCAGGAGTTGGGCGGCGCCGACCTCGGTTTCGACCGTTGCCTGGTGGTGCACAACATGCCGGCGGTGTACTCCAAGGCGGCGAAGAAAAACGTCTTCCTGGCCCCGTCGAGCCTGGCCATCGCCGCACTTGCCAAGGTCAAGCAGTGGGAGAGTCCGGGCAATCAGGTGACCTTCGCCGAGGACGTTTCCCGCACCGTCGAATACAACATCCTCGACACCTCCACCGAAGGCGATCTGCTCAACCGCTACGGCGTCAGCTATTACGCCCGCACCATCCTCGGCGGCTTCTCTTTGCTGGGCAACCGTTCCATCACCGGCAAGTTCATCAGCTACGTCGGCCTGGAAGACGCCATCAGCCGCAAGCTGGTGAAGGCCGGCCAGAAAGCCATGGCCAAGAACCTGACCAAGTCGTTCATGGACCAGGAGGTCAAGCGCATCAACGACTGGCTGCAAACCCTGGTGGCCGACGAAACCATTCCTGGCGGCAGCGTGTACCTGCACCCGGAACTGAACAGCGTCGAGAAGTACAAGAACGGCACCTGGTACGTAGTCATCGACTACGGCCGCTATGCGCCGAATGAACACATGATTTATCAACTCAATGCCCGCGATGAAATCATCGAGCAGTTTTTGGAGGACGTTCTCTAATGTTTACCAACCGCGTAAGACAGGCCATTGCGGCCACCCTGCAGGGCCTGCCGTTGTCGGCGACCGTGGAAGAATTCACGCCGCCGAAAATTGAATTCGAAATGGAAGAAATGCGCGGCGGACGCTTCATCGGCGAGGAAATGGCCAAGAGCGGCAAAGCGCTGACAGCCAAACTGGTGCTGCAAGGTGTCGGCCCGGAAATCATGCTGGCGCTGGGCGTGAGCGTCGGAGACGACATCCTGCTGAACGTGCGCGAGGCGGGCCAGGATCAGGACGGCAATACCTGGTTCACCTACCACACTGTGGGCGGCAAGTTGAAATCCCTCGACGAAGCCGCCCTGAAAATGAACGAGACGCCCACCACCACCCTGGAGCTGTCCTGCCGCACCTACAGTCGCCTGGAAAACGGCATCCCAGTGATCGACATCGACGTGCGCACCCAGAAGTTCGTGCTCAACGGCGTCGACATTCTTGGCGATGCGCGTCGTGCGGTGTTGCTGCCTTAAGCAGTTGCCAGCCGGCTAGATGCAATCCCTGTGGGAGCGAGCTTGCTCGCGATAGCGGAGTGTCAGACACCTTGATATTGAATGAACGTCGCCATCGCGAGCAAGCTCGCTCCCACAGGGGATCCCCGATTTTTCAAGGAATTGATTTTATGTCCTGGATGCCTCCAACCCTTGAGCTGTTATCGCCGATCACCGATGACGACGGTTCGCAGCTCGAGCAACTGCAACTCAGGCCGCTGTACTACGCCGCGCAAAAAGACGCCTTGGCCCGTGCCGGCGATGACGAAGACGAGCAATTCTTCGAATTGGCCAAATTGGCCACCGGCCTGTCGGGCAAGGAACTCGATCAGCTCAAGCGTCCGGATTACGTGAGCATTGCCCAGTACGTGCACGAAATGTCCACGCGCCCGGCGTCGTATTTTCTGGATGACCCACAGGCCGATCCTGACCAGGTGCCGCTGCTGCAACCACTCGACGTCGCGGGCCGCAGCCTGACCTCATTAACCCTGGAAATGCCGGTTCTGCGGGCCACCAAGGCGATGAAGAAACTGAAGACGGCTAAGGAACGCGCCGAGTTCATCACGGCCCATTGCACCGGCCTGATGCTGCCCGATCTGGCCTCGCTGACTGTGCCTGACTGGACGCAACTTCAGGTGCGCATCGACGATTTTTTAAACAAACCGGCGGACTTCTTTCGGAGCGCGACATCGAAGTGATCCTCGATGTGGTGCCGCTCATTTACTCGGTAAGTGAAGCGGAAATCCTGGAGTGGGACGCCGGCAAGGCCTTGCGCCGATACGACATCGCGATCACTCGCCTTGGCGTGAAACAGGAGTAGAGCGGGATGGCGGACGATAGATATTCGCTCAGATACGCAGCCTTCACTGAGAGTGGGTCGGCGGCCTCAAATACGAACCCTGCGAGCAGTGTGATCATCTCCGCTGGGGATCGGCTGCCAGGACTGAGCCTCGCGATGGAAAACCTTGGGCTCAAGCTCGGCCGACTGACCACGGCAATCGAGTCGCTGACCGTCAAGCTTTCGGCGCAGCGATTGTTTTCCCAGGCAATGGGAACCGGCGCCAAGGGCGAAACAGCCAAGGAACCGAAGGGTCAGCCGGCCGGCGGTATTGAGCCACCAGAACTGCTGAAACCCGCGATAGCGATGGATTCAGCCATTGCCGATCTGAAGATGGCCACCCAATTCGGCCCTCGCCAGATTGCCGAGATGGCTGAGCCCACCCAGCGCATCGCCAGCGCGCCATTGGTGGCGGCGGGCGGGACCACGGCGGTTGATGTCGTGAGGATGGAAAGCCTGGCGGCCAGGGCGGGAATCAGCAGCGATCTGCCCAATGCCTCGGACCGGCAATTGGCACTGTTGCGCTTTGCCAGTGATGCAGGGGTGACGGCATCCACATTCAAGATGCCGGCCATGGAAGCCGCCGAGATGCTGCTCGGCTGGCGCACCGCCATGAAACTCAGCGCTGAAAAAGCGTTTGACCTGGCGGATGCAACCAACCACCTCGGCAAGCTCCCCGGCGGTGCGAAAGCCAGTGAGATCGGTACCGTGTTGCAGCGTGACGGTGCGGCCGCGACCTCGGCGGGTTTGCAACCAGCGCAAGCCGCAGCGTTGACGGCGGCGTTGCTCAACACCGGTTCGCAACAAGCTGAAGCCGGCGCCCCGCTGGATAGCTTCGCGAAGGCTTTGGGCAAGGGCAATCAAGCCTCCGCGACCGAGCAGGCAGCCTGGAAGCAGTTGCGGCTTGACCCAGAGGAAGTGGCGAGTGGGCTGCGTGACAAAGACGCAGCGCCCGGTACGGTGATGTCGGTATTGGCGGCCTTGAATGCGCAGCCTGTGGACCAGCGCCCGAACCTCGCCGCTTCGCTGTTTGGCGTGGGCGACCAAGCGGTGCTACGCATGGCGCAGAAGCTTGACGATGTGAACGCAGCGTTCTGGCAGGTGAAAGACCCGGCCCACTACGCCACGTCGCTATTGGGTGACAAGGGCTCGGTGCGGCAGGATGCGTTGGCGTTGTCGAACACCCAGCAAGGTCGGTGGAACGTCTTCAATGCCAGCAATGAGCGTTTGTCGGCGGCCGCTGGCAATGCCGTGACACCCGTTGTGGACAGCTCGCTGCAATGGCTCGGGTCGTTGAACGATGACATGAGCGAGTTGGCCGAAACCTCACCTAAAGCCGCCGCCGCCATTGTGCTGGTCGGCGCGGCGATCAAGCCGCTAGTGGGGGCGTTGCTCAAGGCCCTCACGGATGAATTGGGCAGTCGAGCTGCCAAGCGAATTTTGGAGCCGACGAGCGCTGCGAAGGCCGAGGGTGGTGTGAGCGGCGGCCGCTCCCTGCAAGGCGTGACCAGCTCATTGCGTACGGTGACTCGTTTAATGCCCAAAGCGATGGTTTTAGGTGCCGCCGCTGAGGTCGTCGAGGGCGCGATCAATGGGGACGGCGGAATGATCGGAGAGGGCCTGGGGGCCGCTGGCGGCGGCTGGGCGGGCGCGTCGGCAGGCGCTGCGATTGGCACCTTTTTCGGTCCGGGCATCGGCACCGTCCTCGGTGGAGCGATCGGCGCGCTTGTTGGCGGCCTGACGGGAAGCTGGATGGGCAGGGAGGCGGGGTCCTGGCTGGGTGACAAACTCGCCACGCCCGCCGACAGGCTCGCCGCCCCAGGGCAGGTCAGCGAAGACCTGCACGGCACCCAGGCAACCACCCAGCAAAACACCCTGACCGCAAACATCTACATCAACGGCCAGGATCAGGCCAGTGCCGCCCAATTGGCGAACCTGGTGGTGCAACAAATCAGCAGCCAATTCCAACTCATGCCCAACTCACTCGCCATGCGCAGTGACGCGGCCCTGACGGACGGAGGTACGTGATGCGTCAACAAATGGCGTTGGGCAATTTCATTTTCGGCCTCTCCCGCAACTTCGCTTATCACTCGCTGGTTCGCACCTCGGACGGTGGCTGGAAAAACATCGACATCCTCACCAGCAAACCCAGGTCCAGTCAGGTCGGGCAAGGCTTGCAAGGGCTGACGATCACCGGCAAATCGATGTATGCGACCGCCATGGATCGCCTCGATGAATTGCGAGCGCTGCAAGCCTTGCGCATCCCTTTGCCATTGGTCGATGGCATCGGTCGCAACTGGGGGCTGTGGCAGATCAACAAGGTGTCGGAGACCCAGACCGAGGTCATCGACGATGGCACGGCGATGGTGGTCGGTTGGGTGATTGATTTGACGGAGTTCGCCAATGCGTAGGGTTCGAAGTATCGCCGGTGATTCGGTGAATCTGTTGCTGTACCGCGAGCTTGAGCGCTGTGACGACCTCGTTGAGGAGGCGCTCTGGCTGCTAAATCCGGGGTTGGCGCAATGGGGCCCGGTATTGCCGGCGGGCGTATGGATTGTCCTGCCGGAAGTGGATCTCAAGCCCGTGGCGATCCCTCCGGTTTCGGCCTGGGATTAAGGAGGCGACATGTCATTGGGTTTCACGCCTGCGGTGGAAATTTATGGTGCGAACGCCGCGCTGCTCAACGAACGCCTGCTCGGTTGGAGCCACGTCGACGCGGCGGGGATCGAGTCCGATCAATTGACGCTCACCATCAGCCTGGACGGACTCGAAGGGTTGCCAAGCCTGGGCGGGAAAATCGGCCTGCGGGTCGGATATCTGGAATCGGGGCTGGTGGACAAAGGCGAGTTTGTCATCACTCGGCGCACGCCGTTGCTGTTTCCTCTGCAACTCGTTCTGGTGGCCATGGCGGCGCCGTTCAGCGCGGCTGACCAGACGGGCTTCAAGCAGCGCCGATCCATCAGCCATGGCCCGACGACCCTGGGGGCGTTGTTTCGGGAGCTGACGTCCAGGCACGGGTTCTCGCCCCGTGTGGCGCCGGAGCTTTCGCTGATTAAAGTCGAGCACATTGACCAAACCAACGAAACCGACATGGGCTTGCTGACCCGCCTGGCCCATCGTTATGACGCTGTGGCCAAACCAGTCAACGAGTTGTATGTGCTGGCCCGGCGCGGTCAGGCGAAGTCGTTGTCGGGCAAGGTCCTGCCCGAGATAAGGCTGTCGGTGACGACGAACAATCGCCCGGGCGACCACGCTTTCATTTCGGCCAAGCTGGATGAAACCGCGCGGGCGAAGTACGAGGGTTGCAAGACCTGTTGGTGGGATGCGGCGGCGGGCAAGCTGCGGGTCGAGGAGAGCGGCATCGCGCCGTTCAAGACCCTGCGCCAGCGCTTCCAGAGCGCAGAAGAGGCCCGCGCCGCCGGCGAAGGCGAGGTGCGCCGGATGCTGCGCGAGGCCCTCAAGGTGACGATCGAATGCCCGGGTAACCCGGGGCTGTCCGCCGAGGGCATCGTGCTGCTCGATCCTTCCTGGCCCGATTTCATGCGCGGTCGCTGGTCGATCGACAAGGTCACCGCCAGCGGTAGCCGGGAGAAAAGCTACCGCTGCAGCGTTGAGGCGACTTGCCTGGATGCAAGAGCGTGACCGGGGCTTGGAGGGGCCATCATTCAGTTACGTAGCATTCGCCGTGCGTCGTCGAGACTGATTTTTTTGATGATATCCGCCGGCACCCTTGAGGTCGCGGACAAGTTATACACCTGAAAATCGTCATCAATGATCTGCTTGGACATCAGTTTTAGAGAAGGCAGGATGCGAGTCTTGTAATGCTGATCCAACCCGCAGGGCGAGCGTTTGCTTTCGACCGTTTCATAGAATCGGCCGGCCGCTTGGTCCAAGTCGAAACCTACAAGGAAAACCCTATTGAAGCCCAGATGGTAGGCGACCTGTAAGGCCAAATACATCACCGTCCTGGCATCGAAGCAACCGAGGGTCATATTTTTGCTGAAGCCGATGTCTTTGCTTCGCTTGCTAAAAAGAGATCTGTACCTGACGAGAGACTTCTGCGGGTTGAATAACGTGGAGCAGATCGAGGCCCTGGGAGCTTTTTTCAAGCCGAAGGCTCGCCCGCTTGGCTTAGCTTGGACGATGTCGAACTGGTCCTCCCATAAGGCAACGTTCTCACTGAGCCGCATAGCGGTTGCAAAAAGATCGGGCTGCTGGAGCGGGAAGTGGGTATCGGAGCAGATGTAAAAAAAGGGTTTTGTATGCGCTTGGCTGAACATGGATATAGCGCCGTTCATGGTAATCATGGGTACGGCTGAAAACTCCTCCAGCGGAAAGCCCTTCGCTGAGTTGCCCGAGGCGATGATGAAAACCGGTCCACTTTTTACATTCCTACATTCGCTAAAGCTCATGTTTTCAAACGGTGTAAACGATGACTCCGTAATGAGCGATTTCTCAAAACTACTTCGCCTGCTCATTCATTCCATTCCGTTAGTCAATGATCGTTGTTGTATTCATTCGCGTTAAAGAGAGCGCCATGTTCATCACCCCAGCCCAACTACTGCGTATCCTCCCAAACGCCGGCGACAATGCCGGCGTTTTTGCACCTCTCCTAGGCACTGCCATGGAGCTTTACCAGATCATCGGCCCCAAGCGTGCCGCCGCATTCATTGCGCAGGTGGGGCACGAGTCCGGCCAGCTGCGGCACGTACGGGAGCTAGGCAACGATGTTTATTTATCAAAGTATGACACTGGCCGATTGGCTTCGTGCCTGGGCAACTCCCCCGAAGCCGATGGCGACGGGCAAAAATACCGTGGGCGAGGTCTGATCCAGATCACCGGGCGGGCTAATTACCAGGCCTGCGGTAAAGCCTTGAGTCTGGATCTGATGAAGCAGCCTGCATTGCTCGAGCTGCCGCGATGGGCCGCGCTTTCGGCTGCGTGGTTCTGGGCGTCGCATGGGCTTAATTCTCTCGCTGATGCTGGTCGATTCGACGCCATCACGCAGCGGATCAATGGCGGCCAGAATGGCGCGGCGCAGCGGCGGGCCTTGCATGGGCGGGCGTTGCAGGTGTTGGGATGAATCCGGCGCTGTTGAGGTTCTTTCCCATCACAGTATTGGGGCTTTTACTGCTGGCGACCAGCATGGCATGGAAGGTCCAGGATTGGCGTTACGGCAGGGTCTTGGCCGAGCAAGCGCGGGCGCAGGCCGAAACCTTAAAGCAGATGACCGCGGCAGCTGCGGCTTCCCAGCATAAGGAAACACAGAAACGCCTCGCCCTGGAACAACAACTCTCCAACAGCGAACAAACCCATTACCGAGCCCTGAGCGATGCCCAACGTGATCAGGATCGCCTGCGCGATCGCCTTGCTACTGCCGATGTCCGGCTGTCAGTCCTCCTCGACGCCGACGATGTCGCCGCCGGTTGTACAGTGCCTGCCACCACCGGTACCGGCGGCGTGGATCATGGCGCCTCACGCGCCCGACTTGACCCGGCGCATGCTCAACGAATTATCGCCATCACCGACGCGGGCGACCGTGGACTGATTGCCTTGCAGGCCTGCCAGGCGTATGTCAAGGCGCTGGGCCGGTAATCCGCCGAGTCTTGCAAGCGGCGATTGCTCGTGTACGGTAGGGCCCATTGCGTCGAATCAGGAGAGCAGCGTGGACGACATCACTGAACTGGCCGCTGAATTGGGTAGGCGCTTGCAGGTGCTAAATGCCCATGTCACCACGGCCGAGTCTTGCACCGGCGGGGGGATCGCCGAGGCAATCACTCGGATTCCGGGGAGCTCGGCGTGGTTCGAGGCCGGTTTTGTCACGTATTCCAATCGCCAGAAAACCCAGCAGTTGGGTGTTCCCGCAGAGCTGTTCGACAAAGTCGGCGCGGTCAGTCGCGAGGTGGTGGAGGCCATGGTGCGCGGCGCCCAGCAGAAAAGCCTGGCGCGGTTTGCCGTGGCGGTCAGCGGCGTGGCCGGGCCGGACGGGGGCTCGCCGAGCAAGCCGGTGGGCACGGTGTGGCTTGCCTGGGGTGTTGGCGAGGCGGTGTACAGCGAGCAGAAATTCTTACCTGGCAACCGCGACGAGGTCCGCCGACAAACGGTGAAGGCCGCGCTAGACGGGCTGTTACAACATGCCGCCGCAGAAATCTCAAATCAGGGGTAGGCGATCCCCGATCGCTGTGGAATAATACTGGCTACTTATACAGGTGTTGGCCGTCAGGCCTTATTGATTACGTGAGGACTTTAATGGACGACAACAAGAAGAAAGCCTTGGCTGCGGCCTTGGGTCAGATCGAACGTCAATTCGGCAAGGGTGCCGTAATGCGTATGGGCGATCAGGACCGCCAGGCTATTCCCTCCATCTCCACCGGCTCCCTGGGCCTGGACATCGCGCTTGGCATCGGCGGCTTGCCAAAAGGTCGTATTGTTGAAATCTACGGTCCCGAATCTTCCGGTAAGACCACGCTGACGCTGTCCGTGATCGCCCAGGCTCAAAAAGCGGGCGCTACCTGCGCCTTCGTCGACGCCGAACACGCCTTGGACCCGGAATACGCCGGCAAGCTGGGCGTCAACGTCGATGACCTGCTGGTCTCCCAACCGGACACCGGCGAGCAGGCCTTGGAGATCACCGACATGCTGGTGCGCTCCAACGCAGTTGACGTGATCATCGTCGACTCCGTGGCGGCCCTGGTACCGAAAGCGGAAATCGAAGGTGAGATGGGCGACACGCACGTGGGTCTGCAGGCTCGCCTGATGTCCCAGGCCTTGCGCAAGATCACCGGTAACATCAAGAACGCCAACTGCCTGGTGATCTTCATCAACCAGATCCGCATGAAGATCGGCGTGATGTTCGGCAGCCCTGAAACCACCACCGGTGGTAACGCGTTGAAGTTCTACGCCTCGGTTCGCCTGGACATCCGTCGTACTGGCGCGGTGAAAGAAGGTGATGAGGTTGTCGGCAGCGAAACCCGCGTCAAGGTTGTGAAGAACAAGGTGGCATCGCCGTTCCGTCAGGCTGAGTTCCAGATCCTGTACGGCAAGGGTATCTACCTCAACGGCGAAATGATCGATCTGGGTGTGCTGCACGGTTTCGTCGAGAAGTCGGGCGCCTGGTATGCCTACAACGGCACCAAGATCGGTCAGGGCAAGGCCAACTCGGCCAAATTCCTGGCGGACAACCCGGAAGTCGCGGCAGCCCTCGAGAAGCAACTGCGTGACAAGCTGTTGAGCCCGGTGGCGGACGTCAAAGCCGTGGCCAACCGCGAGACTGCCGACGACCTGGCCGACGCTGATATCTGATTGATCCGATGACCGCCGTACTCGATACCCTCGTCGCGGTGCGGCGAGCTGCGATGGACCTGCTCGCCAGGCGCGAGCACGGTCGTGTGGAGCTGACGCGTAAACTGCGTCAACGCGGGGCTCCTGATGAGTTGATCGACGCCGCTCTTGACCGTTTGACGGAAGAGGGGCTGTTATCGGAAGCGCGGTACCTGGAGAGCTTCGTCTCTTATCGCGCCCGCTCCGGCTACGGTCCGATGCGCATTCGTGAAGAGCTTGGCCAACGCGGGTTGCAACGAGCGGATATCGAATCAGCCTTGCGCGAGAGCGGTATCGATTGGCAGCAACAGTTAGCCGAGACCTGGCGCCGCAAGTTTTCGGGACATTTGCCTATCGACATTCGGGAGCGTGCCAAGCAAGGGCGTTTCCTGGCGTATCGAGGCTATTCCATGGAAATGATCAACCGCTTGTTCAGTGGTCGCAGCATGGACGACTAAAAACGGCCCGCTATGTCGATAGCGGGCCGTTTTTTTATGGGCTCACGTTACCTTGATCGGCTCCCAAGTCAGGGGGTGGGCCTTGGCGGTGGGTTGGGCCCAGTTTTCCGGCAGGTTGATGTAGTCCACCAATTCCCTTAAACGACCGTGGTCACGGGCGTTGAACGTAAATGCCAATCGCGTCAGATGACTGAAGGGCGCTTCCTCGGGTTCTTCGCCGTTGTAAGCGTGCTGATGGAAACAGTCATTCAGGCACAGGTCGGCGAACTCGGCCTGCATTTGTTGCAGTGCTTGTTCACTGAGTTCGTGATTCATGCGGATCACGAACTGATGCTTGAGCCAGCGGCTGGAATGGAAGTTACGGTAGAACTGGTTGATTTCCTCCACAGCGTCCTCGGCGCAGTACACCAGGCGCATCAACTTCATGTCGGTCGGCAGGATGTAGCGGTTTTCCTCCAATTGTTCGCGGATAAAGTCCAGGGCGCTCTGCCAGAACTTGCCTCCGGGCACGTCCAGCAATACCACCGGTACCAATGGGCTTTTGCCCGTCTGCACCAGCGTCAGGACCTCCAATGCTTCGTCAAGAGTGCCGAAACCGCCGGGGCACAGCACCAAGGCATCGGCTTCCTTGACGAAAAAAAGCTTGCGAGTGAAGAAGAAATGGAACGGCAACAGGTTCTGCGTCCCTTCGACGGTCGGGTTCGCATGCTGCTCGAAGGGCAGGGTGATGTTGAATCCCAGGCTGTGCTCGCGGCCCGCGCCTTCATGGGCCGCGGCCATGATCCCGCCGCCTGCGCCGGTAATCACCATCATGTCTGACCGAGCCAGCGCCGCTCCCAGCTCCCGTGCCAAGCCATACAAAGGGTGTTCGATGGGCGTTCGGGCCGAGCCGAAGACCGTAACCTTGCGGCGCCCTTTGAATTGTTCCAGCGTTCGAAACGCATGTTCCAGTTCCCGAAGGGCCTGAAGCGTGATCTTGGCATTCCAGCGGTTGTGATCTTCCTGGGCCATGCGCAGCACGGTCAGGATCATGTCGCGGTAGATGGGGAGGTTGGGGCTGTTGGGCGATACCAGGTTGAGTTGCTCTTCGACCTTGCGGGTGAGGTCGTGGCCATGGCTCTCAAAATGACGGCTGAGCAGGTCATTCGGTTTGTAAGGCATTCAGCTTCTCCTTCTGAACAGGACCCCGGTCCTGACGAGAGATTCATCAGGGCCACGACACTTCCTGTGCCGTTGTGAGTCCGGGCGCGTGCCCGGGCGTAAACCTGGCTCGACGTAATCTGCAGCAAGGCGGCCAAGCCATCCAACGGGTCCTGCTGTTTCCCTTGGATGAAAAACGGTTGAACATCGCTTATTGGCGAGGGCAGCCTCTTTCTGCCCAGTAAAAACGATACGTTGAATCTAGCCTCTGGCGGTGAACTTCGCTGTCCAGATCATGGCGCTCGAATGTGAACGTTTGCAACATTTCCCCGTAGTCCTACGCTCATCGGTCGCTCGCGATGGGTTCAGTAATGACGTCGGACCGTACCGCTCGTCAGCTCACCGGCTGGGTGCGTACCGCTCTGATTTACTCCATAAAAGGCGTGCCAACGTAGTTCGACGTCCAGGGCTGGGCGTCCGCGCGATGAAATGCAGCATTGATGGGCAGGGAGGCGGGAGAAATGACCAGGGTAACGCTGGAGCTCGAAGGGCAGTTGTATTTGATGTTGTTGGAAGCGGCTCAAGCCAATCGGGTAAGCCTGGAAGAGGAATGTTGCCGTCGGCTGGAAGGTCGGGAATGGCGATCACGCTATTTGCAGGCGCTGGTGGCGGAACTGCGCGCCGACGAAGAGCAGCGGCGCGCGCGCGCGGGTTGATTATTTCTTGGTCTTGGCCGGTTTCGGGCAATCCGATTCCTGGAAACGTTCGCTGGCGACCGGACGGTTGGTCTTCACTTCGGTGAACTCGTAGCGCATGGTCGCGCCCTTGGCCATGAGTTTGCGGAACCCTGGATTGGTGCACACCGTGGAGCCCAGCTGGAAATAAACCGCCTTGGGATCCGCGCGCATTTTTTGCGCATGGCTGCTTTGGACGCTGAGATGGTTGATCAGCTCGGTGCCTTCGACGGTGTAGCCCTGGTCAAGAATGTCTTCGTTGATCGCGCGCGGCGTGCCGACACTGCTTTGCTTGGCAACGTTCTGCAGCATCTTGTTCAGTTCGAGTTCTTTCAGCGACGCAGCCTGAGCGCTGATGGACGTCGCCAGCAGAACGGCAACGGTTGGAACGATAAGGCGCAGCATGAAACTCTCCTGGTTCAGTAACTGGTGGTTCGACCGGTCACGTGACTGTGCGTTCAGTGGCGGCGATTATAGGGAAGCCCGGGTAGACGGTACAGGTTTGCGCGCTCTGGTAGACTGCCGGTCTTCATTGCCCTTGCGAGTGTGGTTCGTGTCAAGTTTTCCTGTCTGCGGGCGTTGCCCGCGATGAGCTGTGCTTCCAACGCCGTAGCCCGCTTGCGCGACCAACGCGTCGATGAAGGCATCAAGCCGCTCCAGGCCCGAGGGTGGCGCGCGCCCCGTTGTGGCGCCTGTCGAGTGATCGAGAGCCATTGCTTGTGTGCCTGGCGTCCGAGCGTCGAGACCCGTTCCGGCGTCTGCCTGATCATGACCAATAAGGAAGTCTTCAAGCCGAGCAACACGGGCTGGCTGATCGCCGATGTGGTACGGGATAACCATGCCTTCATCTGGTCGCGCACTGATGTCGATGAGCAACTCCTGGCTTTGTTGAACGATCCACAATGGCAACCGTACCTGGTATTTCCAGGTGAGTATGTCGAACCCTCCCGGGTAACCCACACGGTTGATCTGGCTCGGGGCAAGCGTCCCTTGTTCATCTTGCTGGATGCCACTTGGACGGAAGCGCGCAAGATGTTCCGTAAAAGTCCTTACTTTGACCGGCTGCCCATCTTGAGCCTGCTGCCCGACAGGCTGTCGCGCTATCGCTTGCGGCGCTCCACACGCAGTGAGCACCTGTGCACCGCCGAGGTCGCGGCGCTGTGCCTTGAGCTGGCGGGCGATAGCGACGCGGCGTCGGCCCTGGACGCCTATTTCGATGTGTTCAGCCAGCATTACCTGGGTGCCAAGCGTCAGCAGGAAGTGAACGTGTCGACTCCGGCCCATGCCGAACTGCTGCCCTTTGTCCGCTCGGCTCAGGCGGCGTTGGCCTAATAGTGGCCCATACTGGGTACAGCGGTGGCCGTGCAGCTTGACCACCCCGGTTTCGCTGGGCATGCTTGGCGCCGACCAGGGTGAGGCCGGAGTTTAAGACGCTGTGATTGGCGTTGAACGTGCCCCTGTGGATAACGCTGAATGGCGTTATCTTGAGTTGCATGGCGAGGCGCGAATGCATCGGGCCTGCCTTAAAAAAACAGGATCATTTGAAAAATGGCCACATACGAAATCCTGATTGCCGATGACCACCCGCTCTTTCGCAGCGCGTTGCATCAGGCGGTGACCCTGGGCCTTGGTTCGGATGTCCGGTTGACGGAGGTGGCCAGCATCGCGGAGTTGGAAGCCCGATTGGCGGAAAAGGCTGATTGGGACCTGGTGCTGCTGGATCTGAACATGCCCGGCGCGTATGGGTTTTCAGGGCTGGTCCTGTTGCGTGGGCAGTATCCGCAGATTCCCGTGGTGATGGTCTCAGCCCAGGAAGAAGCTTCGGTGATGGTCAAGGCCCGCGAATTTGGTGCCAGCGGGTTCATCCCCAAATCCAGCTCCCTCGAAATGATTCAACGGGCGGTTAAGGCCGTCCTCAGCGGTGATGTATCCTGGCCGCCGCAGGCGTTCGAGGCGGTGAGCGTGTCCGACGAGGCCAAGGCGGCCAGCGAAGGGCTCGCGAGCCTGACGCCCCAGCAGTTCAGAGTGCTGACCATGGTTTGTGAAGGTCTGTTGAACAAGCAGATCGCTTACGAACTGAATGTGTCAGAGGCCACCATCAAGGCTCATGTTACGGCGATCTTTCGTAAATTGAATGTGCGCACCCGGACCCAGGCTGCCTTGTTGTTGCAACAACTTGAGTCAATTTCGCCGCAGTCGTAGCGCCTGAATTCACGCTTTTTTGACTGCAATTACAGTAGCTTCTCCACTCCTATCGATCAGTTGCCCACTCTATGTCTCCTTTCAAAGGCCAAACCGGCCTGAAACGCATCCTCAATGCCTCCGGCTATTCCCTGGACGGGCTGCGTGCAGCTTTCGTCGGCGAAGCGGCGTTCCGTCAACTGGTCCTGCTTAACGTCATCCTGATTCCGTTGTCGTTTTTCCTGAACGTGAGCCGCGTGGAGCAGGCGCTGTTGATAGCGGTGTGCCTGCTGGCCTTGATCGTGGAGTTGCTCAACTCGGCGGTAGAGGCGGCGATCGACCGTATTTCCCTTGAGCTGCACCCCTTGTCGAAAAATGCCAAGGACATGGGCAGCGCGGCCCAACTTGTCGCCCTGACGATGATTGCCCTGGTCTGGGGCCTGGTGCTGCTCTGATTCAAGCGATGGCAGGCAGGACGATCTCGTCGCTGCGCTGGACCCCAGCGGTGAAGGCCCGGCAGAGGTCGAGGAATTCACGCATGGCCGAGGTCTGGTATTTCTGTTTGTGCCAGATGAAATAAAACTGCCGCGCCAGGTCCATGTCCGGGGTTTCCACGGCCACGAGGCTGCCGCGACGGAAAGCATCACGCAACGCCAGGCGCGAAATGCAGCCAATGCCCAGGCCCGATTCCACTGCTCGCTTGATCGCTTCGGTGTGTTCCAATTCCAGGCGGATGTTCAGCGCGCTGCGGTGGTGGCGCATGGCCTGATCGAAGGTCAGCCGCGTACCTGAACCCTGCTCCCGCAAAATCCACGCTTCATGGGTCAATTGCTCCATGGTCGCCTGACCACGCTTGGCCAGTGGATGCTGGGGCGCGCAGAACACCACCAACTCATCCTCGACCCAGCTCTGCACCTCAATGTCCGGATGGCTGCAATCGCCTTCGATTAGACCCAGATCAATTTCGTAATGGGCGACCTGGTGCACGATATTGGCAGTGTTTTGCACGTGCAGCTTCACCTGGCTTTCGGGATGGCGCTGCATGAATCCGCCGATCAGCAGCGTCGCCAGGTAATTGCCGATGGTCAGCGTGGCCCCGACCGCCAGCGAACCGAAGCCGGACTTGCCGTTGAGTAAGTCTTCGATCTCTTTGGCCTGGTCCAGCAGTGCCACGGCCTGGGGCAGCAATTGCTTACCCAAGGCGTTGAGGCTCAGGCGCTTGCCGGCGCGGTCGAACAATTGGCAGCTGGATTGACGCTCCAATTCAGTGATGGAAGTGCTGGCGGCCGACTGCGACAGATTGAGCAAGCCCGCGGCACGGGACACGCTTTCCTGCTGGGCGACAGCGACGAAGACTTGAAGTTGCCGTAGAGTAAATCGCATATCGATATAACCGATAACCCTTATCTTAATAATCCATTTAACAGATATTGTCGCCGCCATTAGAATGCGATGCAATTGCGCAGATTACCGGCGCCGGCATCATTTCCAGGAGTCCCCCGTACATGAGCAACATGAACCACGAGCGTGTCCTCAGTGTTCATCACTGGAACGACACTCTGTTCAGCTTCAAGTGCACCCGCGATCCGGGCCTGCGCTTCGAGAACGGTCAGTTCGTGATGATCGGCCTGCAGCAGCCCAACGGCCGCCCGCTTATGCGCGCTTACTCGATTGCCAGCCCGAACTGGGAAGAGCATCTGGAATTCTTCAGCATCAAGGTCCCTGATGGTCCGCTGACTTCCCAGTTGCAGCACTTGAAGGAAGGCGACGAGATCATCATCAGCAAGAAGCCCACCGGCACGCTGGTGCTGGACGACCTCAAGCCTGGCAAGCATTTGTACCTGCTCAGCACCGGTACTGGCCTGGCGCCTTTCATGAGCGTCATCCAGGACCCGGAAACCTACGAGCGTTTCGAAAAAGTGATCCTGTGCCACGGCGTGCGTTACGTCAATGAAGTCGCCTATCGCGAATTCATCACCGAGCACCTGCCACAGAACGAGTTCTTCGGTGAAGCGCTACGCGAAAAGCTGATCTACTACCCCACCGTGACCCGCGAGCCGTTCGAGAACGAAGGTCGCCTGACCGACCTGATGCGCAGCGGCAAGTTGTTCCGCGACATCGGCCTGCCGCCGATCAACCCGCAAGACGACCGCGCGATGCTGTGCGGCAGCCCAAGCATGCTCGACGAAACCAGCGAAGTGCTCAACAGCTTCGGCCTGACCGTTTCGCCGCGTATGCGTGAGCCGGGTGATTACCTGATCGAGCGCGCGTTTGTAGAGAAGTAAGCTTCGGCATTTGCGGTGGCTGACCGACCGCCATCGCGAGCAGGCTCGCTCCCACACTGGATATGTATGACCACAACTTTGGTGGTCGCTGCAAATCAGTTGTGGGAGCGAGCCTGCTCGCGACGGCAGCGACTTGGTCCAACTGACAGACCATAAAAAGCCCGCGCCGCCTGATGAAGGCCGCGCGGGCTTTTTCGTTTCCGGGTTTTATCCAGCCGTAGGAACGACTTCCAACACCCGAATCACCCCCGGCTCCGGGTAATGCCAGCGCACGTCCAGATCCCAGAACCGCGCACCGTATTCCCGTTCAGCTGTAGGAACCTGATACGCCGGGCGTGGGTCTTGGGCCAGGCATTGTTCGATCAGCTCCACCAAGGGCTCTTCGAGGCGCCTTGCGTGGTCGCGTGCCTGAAGCAGGGCAGAGTCCGCCCATTGCACTGGAATCAACTCAGGCGCGGCGCTGGCGATCCTGTTGGAGGCCAAGTCGATGATGTCCGCGTAGGGGACGTAGGGCTTGATATCGAGCACGGGTGTGCCGTCCAACAGGTCGATGCCCGAGATCCACAGTCGAGCGGCCTCCACCCGTTCCAGCTTCACCACCGACTGGCCGATACCGTTGGGGCGATGGGTGGCTCGGGTGGCGAAGACGCCCATGGATTTATTGCCACCCAGGCGCGGCGGCCGTACTTTCAATCGTGGCTTGTCTTCCAGGGCTTGATGGAACAGGAACAGCAACCAGACATGGCTGACCTGCTCCAGACCCTGCACGGCCTCGCCCTGGTCGAACGGCGCCACCAGCTCTAACACACCGCGCGCGGCCGGGGCCAGTTGTGGTTGGCGCGGAATGGCGAACTTCTCCTTGAAGCAGGAGCGGACGAAGCCGATGGGGGAGACGTTGTAGGTCATAAGCTGGGGATCAAGGCAGGGTTGAAAGGGCATCATAGCGCGGGCGGTTGGTCTTGCCGTTTATGGCGGGGGCTTTTGTGGCGAGGGAGCAAGCTCCCTCGCCACAAAAGCTCTGCCACCATCAGCAGCGCTTCAAGAAATGACAGCCCTTCGGCATTAGCCGCGAACGCGCAGCGTCAGGCCCTTGAGGAAGTTGCGCAGCAACTGGTCGCCACACGGCCGGTAGTTGGTATGGCCAAACTTGCGGAACAATGCGCTCAGTTCCGGCTTGGACACCGGGAAGTCGGCGGCCTTGAGGATGGCGTGCATGTCGTCTTCCTTCAGCTCGAAGGCCACCCGCAGCTTCTTCAGGATGATGTTGTTGGTCACCGGCACTTCGATCGGCTGCGGCGGACGGCTTTCGTCCTTGCCGCGCTTGAAGATCACCAGCCCGTCGAGGAAATGCGCCATGACCAGGTCGGGGCAGAACACAAAGCCTTCTTCTTCATCTTTCTTGAGGTAGCCGGCCAAATCTTCCAGGGAGATTTCCAAGCCGCCCAGCTTGATGATCTCGACGACTTTTTTGTCGCTGATGTCGAGCATGTAGCGCACGCTGCGCAGTACGTCGTTGTGAATCATGTGTGCAATCCTGATGAAGGCAGTGGGCGCCCCGGTTCGGTGCGGCGCCGGAAAATTAGAATTTCTCTTTGGCGGACAAGTAGCGCCATTGGCCCAACGGCACCTTGCCGATCGACACGCCGCCTATGCGGATGCGGCGGATGGCAACGACCTTGAGCCCGACGGCCTGGCAAAACAGCGCGATAACGCCCGGTTGCGGGTTCTTCATGGCGAAGCGCAGGCGGTTCTCGTTCTGCCAGCTGGCCTTGACCGCCGGCAATTCCTTGCCTTTGTAGGTCAGGCCGTGGTTCAAGCGATTGAGACCGTGGGCGACCATCTCGCCCTCGACTTCCACCACATACTCCTGCTCGATCTTGGCCGCGTCGGCGGTGAGCTTGCGCAGGATTTTCCAGTCCTGGGTGAATACCAAAAGGCCGCTGGCGCCAGCCTGCAAATCGGCGCTGGCGGTCAGGCGCAGGAAGTGGCCCTTGAGCGGGCGCTTGCCGAAGCGATGTTCTTCGCTCAAGGTCTGTGGCCCCAGGGTTGCCATTGCCGCGTCGACATCCATGCCAGCCGGGACGTTCAGCAGGAGGGTCACAGGCTCTGGCGCGGTGGCCTTGGCTTGGGGGTCGAGTTCGACCTTTTGGGTGGTGACCTTGAACTGCGGTTCATCGATGACTTCGCCGTCCACGGTGACCCAGCCGCCCTCGATGAACAGCTCAGCCTCCCGACGGGAACAGCCGACGAGTTCGATGAGACGCTTGGAGAGACGAATCGGGTCAGTCATGACGGGGCCGTAACAAAAAGGGGTGGGCATTGTACCTGTCTGGCGCCGGTTAATCGCGGGTCCATTTGCCTCATGCCGTTTTTAGCCGCGCCCCGCTTTCAGATCGGGCTGCTTGTAGCGCATATGCAGCAGCGGGTAGGGCTGGTCCATGCCATCCTTTGCCGAGCGACCGATAACTTCGAACCCTTGCTTGAGATAAAAGCCAAGGGCTTGCGGGTTCTGTTCGTTGACGTCCAGTTCATCGGCGTTCAGGTGTTCAATGGCATAGCGCAGCAATTGTTTGCCCAGGCCTTGGCCGCGATGCTCGGGGTCGATGAAGAGCATTTCGATCTTGCCAGCCGCGACCCCGGCGAACCCTGTGATGCGCTGGCGTGAATCACGGGTGCAGATGAGCATCACCGCGTCCAGGTAACGGGTGAGCACCAGGTTTCTGAGCAGTTCGATATAACTGTCGGGCAGGAAATCATGGGTGGCCCGTACCGATGCCTCCCAGACCCGGGTCAGTTCCTGATAATCGCTCGGTTTCGGTGTGTGGATGACCGAATGCTGGCGCATGTCCGCCTGTTCCTTGTGGTGGAGTTTACTTGTCTGCATACGATAGCCGTAAAAAAGCCCTGCTTCTTGTTACAGAGCAGGGCTTCAGAAAGTTTTTTTTAGAGGCGGCGATTGGCTGGCAAACAACCTGTGGCGAGGGAGCTTGCTCTCGCTCGATTGCGTAGCAATCGCAAGGATAGGGCTACTTCGTAGCCCAGCGGGAGCAAGCTCCCTCGCCACAAAAGCCTATTCGGCTTGAGTCCGGGCCTGGATCAACCGATCTGCTCAGCCCACAAGTCATACTCGTCGGCGTCGGTGACCTTGCACCAGACCTTGTCGCCCGGCTTGAGATTGCTGCCGTTGTCGATGAACACGTTGCCGTCGATTTCCGGAGCATCGAAGAAGCAGCGGCCGACGGCACCTTGTTCGTCGACTTCGTCCACCAGCACTTCGATCTCACGGCCGATGCGCATTTGCAGGCGCGCCGAGCTGATGGCCTGCTGGTGCGCCATGAAGCGCTCCCAACGGTCCTGCTTGACGTCATCCGGCACCACGTCCAGGTTCAGGTCGTTGGCCGGTGCGCCTTCGACGGGCGAGTACTGGAAGCAGCCGACGCGGTCGAGCTGGGCCTCGGTCAGCCAGTCCAGCAGGTACTGGAAGTCTTCTTCGGTTTCGCCCGGGAAGCCGACGATGAAGGTCGAGCGGATGATCAGCTCGGGGCAGATTTCACGCCAGTTCTTGATGCGCGCCAGGGTCTTGTCTTCGAAAGCCGGGCGTTTCATGGCCTTGAGAACTTTCGGGCTGGCGTGCTGGAACGGGATGTCCAGGTACGGCAGGATCTTGCCGGCGGCCATCAGCGGGATCAGCTCGTCGACGTGCGGGTACGGGTAGACGTAATGCAGGCGGACCCAGACACCGAGGGTGCTGAGGGCTTCGCACAGTTCGGTCATGCGGGTTTTCACCGGCGCGCCGTTCCAGAAGCCGGTGCGGTACTTGACGTCGACGCCGTAGGCGCTGGTGTCCTGGGAAATCACCAGCAATTCCTTGACGCCGGCCTTGACCAGGCGCTGGGCTTCGTCGAGCACGTCGCCCACCGGACGGCTCACCAGTTTGCCGCGCATCGAGGGGATGATGCAGAAGCTGCAGCTGTGGTTGCAGCCTTCGGAAATCTTCAGGTAGGCGTAGTGACGCGGGGTCAGCTTGATGCCTTGTGGCGGCACCAGGTCGATCAGCGGATTGTGGTCCTGGCGCGGCGGCACGACTTCATGCACGGCGTTGACCACTTGTTCGTACTGCTGCGGCCCGGTCACGGACAGCACGCTCGGGTGCACGTCGCGGATGTTGCCTTCTTCCACACCCATGCAGCCGGTCACGATGACCTTGCCGTTTTCCTTGATGGCTTCGCCGATCACTTCAAGGGATTCGGCCTTGGCCGAGTCGATGAAGCCACAGGTGTTGACCACCACCACGTCGGCGTCCTGGTAGGTGGACACAACGTCATAACCTTCCATGCGCAGCTGGGTCAGGATGCGCTCGGAGTCGACCAGCGCTTTCGGGCAACCCAGGGATACGAAGCCAACCTTGGGATTGGCTGGCGCGGTAGTGGTGGACATGTCTAACCTCGGTGTAGGGGGATCGTCTCTTGCGGAGACAGGGCGCCTGACGCGCCTCTGATCAAAAAGTGCGCAATTCTATCCGTGGTCGCCGCACTTGACCAGCTTTATACCGGGAAATACGACGAGTGCTGCGCTATGCTTCGCGCCTTTGCCTTCTGGCGAACGCTGCAGTCAACAGAACGTCTGTTACAAAGCGTAAAACCGCCCATGCTGCGTCACAAGAGCGTACGGCTTCTTTCAAGAAGGCAGGTCTGGAAATCAGGAGTGTTGGATGGGTCATGCAGGTAGTCAGGCGGCGGGCGCCGAGCACTCGGCGGCCAAACCGCTGAGCATGCTGGTCGCGGCGGTCGGGGTGGTTTATGGCGACATTGGCACGAGCCCGCTGTACACCCTTAAAGAAGTGTTTTCCGGTGGTTATGGCGTGCCCGTCAACCATGACGGGGTGCTGGGGATCCTGTCGCTGATTTTCTGGTCGCTGATCTGGGTCGTGTCCATCAAGTACATGATGTTCGTCCTTCGCGCGGACAACCAGGGCGAAGGCGGAATCATGGCCTTGACTGCCCTGGCGCGGCGCGCGGCGGCCGGCAGGGCGCGGCTGCGTACGTTGTTGGTGATCTGCGGTTTGATCGGTGCGGCGCTGTTCTATGGCGACAGCATGATCACCCCGGCGATCTCGGTATTGTCGGCGGTCGAAGGCCTGGGCCTCGCATTCGAAGGCATCGATCACTGGGTGGTGCCGCTATCGGTGGTGGTGCTGGTGGCGTTGTTCCTGATCCAGCGCCACGGCACCGCGCGCATTGGCATCCTCTTTGGTCCGATCATGGTGACCTGGTTCCTCGTCCTCGGCGCCTTGGGCGTGTATGGCATCAGCCAGCACCCGGAAGTATTGAACGCAGTGAACCCGGCCTGGGCCGTGCGTTTCTTTGTCGTCCACCCGGGCATGGGCGTAGCGATCCTTGGCGCGGTGGTGCTGGCGCTGACCGGGGCCGAAGCGCTGTACGCCGACATGGGCCACTTCGGCCGTAAACCCATCGCCCGTGCCTGGTTCATCCTCGTGCTGCCGGGCCTGATGCTCAACTATTTCGGCCAGGGCGCCTTGCTGCTCGGTGATCCTGAAGCGGCGCGCAACCCGTTCTATCTGCTGGCGCCGAGCTGGGCATTGCTGCCCTTGGTGGGCCTGGCGACGCTGGCGACGGTGATTGCCTCGCAAGCGGTGATCTCCGGCGCGTTCTCCCTGACGCGCCAGGCAATCCAGCTCGGCTACATCCCGCGCATGTACATCCAGCACACCTCCAGCGCCGAACAGGGCCAGATCTACATCGGCGCGGTGAACTGGTCTTTGATGGTCGGCGTGGTCTTGCTGGTGCTGGGCTTCGAGTCGTCCGGAGCGCTGGCATCGGCCTACGGCGTGGCGGTGACCGGGACGATGTTGATGACCACGATCCTGGTCTCCGCCGTGATCCTGTTGCTATGGAAATGGCCGCCGCTGCTGGCGGTGCCGGTGCTGTTCGGTTTCTTGCTGGTAGATGGGCTGTACTTCGCCGCCAACGTGCCGAAAATCATCCAGGGCGGCGCATTCCCGGTCATAGCCGGCATTGCCTTGTTCGTATTGATGACCACCTGGAAACGCGGCAAGCAGCTGTTGGTGGAGCGGCTGGACGAAGGGGCGTTGCCGCTGCCGGTCTTCATCAGCAGCATCCGCGTGCAGCCGCCGCACCGGGTCCAGGGCACGGCGGTGTTCCTGACGGCGCGCTCGGATGCGGTGCCCCATGCGCTATTGCACAATCTGCTGCACAACCAGGTGCTGCATGAGCAGGTGGTGTTGCTGACAGTGGTCTACGAAGACATTCCCCGCGTGCCGCCACAACGGCGTTTCGAGGTCGATGCCTATGGCGAGGGCTTCTTCCGGGTGATCCTGCATTTCGGTTTTACCGACGAGCCGGACGTGCCCGAGGCGCTCAAGCTCTGTCATTTGGACGACCTGGATTTCAGTCCGATGCGCACCACCTACTTTCTCAGTCGCGAGACTGTTATCGCCTCCAAGCTGGAGGGCATGGCGCGTTGGCGTGAGTCGTTGTTTGCTTTCATGTTGAAAAATGCCAATGGCAACCTGCGCTTTTTCAATCTGCCGTTGAATCGGGTAATTGAATTGGGGACGCAGGTGGAGATGTAGCACCGGGAAACAAAAAGCCCCCACTACCTTGCGGCGGTGGGGGCTTTTTTGTGGGAGCCTCTTGGCATTTGGTCGGTTGGTCTTTCCTTACGTTGATTTGCGTCTAATATGACGTAATATTTTACAGTTAAAGATGTGTTTTAAAGTATGCGGAATCAGGTGGAAGGAGGTGGGGTATGGCAGCACTACTGGAGCGGGCGGATCAAGCGATATCCGTTACGGCAATGGTCAGGGGGTTCAGCGCGAAGCTCAAGGAAGTATCGAGTCGTGCAACCGAAAGGCTGGTGATCTTCAAGGACAATGAACCCGCAGCGGTGATCATCAACGTCGACGCTTATCAGGAAATGCTCGATGAGCTGGAAAATCTTCGCGTCGAGGCGACGGCTCGTGAGCGCTTGATCAATTTCGATCGGGCCAAGGCCGTCAGTCATGAGGATATGCGGGCGCGGTATGCCAAAAACGACTGAAGGGGCGGTGAATGGCTTGGAACGTTGTTTACCATCCGGAGGTTCAAGACGATCTGGATCAGTTGGGTGCTGCGGCTGCGAACCGTATCCTTGATGTCATCGAAGAGCGGATCATCAATGGCGAGCCGGACAAGATCGGCAAGCCGCTCAGAGCCAGCCTGGCCGGGTGCCGAAGGATCCGAACGGGTGATACCCGCATTGTTTACAGGGTCGACGGAAAAGCGATTCAGGTGCTGATAGTCGCCGTTGGCGCGCGGCGAGATAAAGAAGTATACGACGCGGCAGAACGTCGCCGTTAACAAAAGCCCCCAAGTGCCTTGCGGCGGTGGGGGCTTTTGTCTGGCTTGCCCCCCGCTTATTGCACGGCAGGCTTGGTTTGGCGCTTGTCGATCTCGCCGATCAGGCGCTTGGCCAGGGCCGGGTAGTTTTCATCGAAGTGGTGGCCGCCCGGCAACTTGATGACTTCGCCCACGGCAGTCTTGTCGGTGCAGCCGCTTTCGTTGGCCTCTTCGGCGCCGTAGATGCACACCACTTTTTCGGCGGGCAGCTTGGCCATCTCCGGGCCGGTGGCGGCTTCGGTGCCGGCGTTGCCGAGCCAGCCCTCGACTTCGATTTCGAAGCTGCCCGTGCGAGCGAAGGCGAGCAGGATGATTGCATCGACCCGCTGTTGCTCTGTCGCCGGTAGACGGTTGTAGATCGCCGGCAGCACATCGGCGCCGAAGGAGTAGCCGGTCAGGATGAAGCGCTTGGTGCCCCAGATCTGGCGGTAGTGCTGCATCAGCTCGGTCAGGTCGGCGGCGCTCTGTTCGGGGCTCTTGTGCTGCCAGTAGTAACGCAGGGTGTCGATGCCGACGACCGGGTAGCCGACCTTGGCCATTTCATCGGCCACGTCGCGGTCCAGGTCACGCCAGCCACCGTCGCCAGAGAGAAACAGCGTCACGGTATCCCGGGCCAGGCTGGCGGGCACCTCCACCACCGGGATGCTCAGGCCGCCCTTGCCCTTTTCGGCACCTACCAGGATCTTGCGCAGTTCATTGTTCAGCACTTGCGGCAGGTTGATGTCGTAGTCGCTGATGCTGGTTTCGGCATTGTGTTGATCACGAACGAACCCGGCGCTGGTGTCGTCGGGGTTATCGTTCCAGGCGACCAGCCAGTGACCGTGTGCGGCGCTCTTGGGCAGCAGGTGCGTGCAGCCAGGTTTTTCCAGGGCCAGGTCCACCGAGACGGCCCGGGCATTGTCGTCCTTCTGCTCGGCCAACCAGCGCCAGGCCAGCACGGCGCCGGGGCCGATGCCGCTGACCAGCGTGGCCGGGCCGTGGAGTTGTCTCAGGCCGGCCTGTAGAGCACGGCCTTGCAACATGCAGTCCTTGGGCAGGATCACTTGGACGATCTGTGCCGAGCCGCTGCGGCTGAGGGTCGTCAACTGGGTGTCGCTGAGCTTTTGGTCCTCATTCACGGCCACCAGCACCTGGGCGCGGGGCTTGGTGCCGGGGATGACGCGCGTCATTGGCACGCCGTCGGCGGGTTCCAGTTGTTCCAGGGTCGGTTGCGGGGCAGGGCGGTTCCAATACCAGTAGCCGCCACCGAGAATCACAGCCAGCACCAGCAGGGCGGCCACTACGTATCGCCACGAGCGTTGCATCATCAGCGTTTCACCAATCCAGTCAGGCCGCCTGCAATCAGGGCGGCGGTATCAGCCAGCGCAACCAGCGGATCGAGTCCGGCGGGCACGGCCATGTAACGAGGTTCCCAGTCAGGCTGGAATTTGTCTTTGAAGCGGCGCAGCCCCTGGAAATTGTAAAGCTGCTCGCCACGGCGAAACACCATCGACCCCAGGCGCTGGGTCAGCGGTGCGCCGCGCCGCGGCTGCAAGCCCGACAAAGGGACCATGCCGAGACTGAAGCGAGCGTAGCCATGGTTTTTGTAATGTTGAATCAGGCCGACCATCATGAATTCCATGGTCAGCTTCGGCGCGTCGGGGTGGGCACGCATCAGGTCGAGGCTGGCCAATTCGTGGTTGTGGGTTTCCAGCAGGTTGGCGAATGCCACCGGCCGGCCTTCGAAACGAATCACTGCGATGCGGAAATGCTTGAGGTAGTCATCGCTGAATCGTCCGAGGGAGAAGCCTTTTTCCCGGACGTTCTTGCCGCTCAGCCAGGCGTCGGAGATGACTTTCAGTTCGTCCATAGGCGCCTGGCCCGGCTCGTGGATTTCCAGCGACAGGCCATCACGGGTGCCGCGATTCCAGGTGTAGCGCAGGTCCTTCATCTCTTTGCCCTTGGCTTCGAGATCGAAACGTTTGAGGTCGACTCGCGCCTCTTCGCCCAGCTTGATCGCGGTCAGGCCGATGTCCATGTAGTAAGGCAGGTTCTCGGCGCGTACCTGGTAGAACACTGGCCGGGCGTGATAGATGTCGCACAGGTCACGGAACTGCCAGATCATTTCCGCCCGTTGCTGGGTCGGCCCGATCGGGTCGTACAGCGCGACAAGGCTGCGGCCGCGACGGGCGTACATCAAAAATGCCTCGTCGTTGGGGTGAAACAGCAGCGCCTTGTCGCCGGTCAGGGCCAAGCCGCCGTCGGGTTGAGACGACGCCATGAGAATGGACTTGGCGCGTTCCAGCTCTTGTGCCGTAGGCAAGTGAATCACCGGCCGCGCGGTGCGCAGCAACCAGGTCAGCGACACCACCACCAGCAGCACCGCGGCACCGAGCAATGAGCGCAGGCCGCGGGGAGCGTCGGCATCCAGGGTGAATTGCCACCACAGTTGATGGCTGTAGGGCACGTCCTGATAGGCGAACAGCAACAGCCAGATCGACGCCCCCAGGACGCACAGGCTAGCGATCAAGAACAACGGCGAAAACGGCAACTCGGTCAGGCGACTCGGCCTGTAGAACGAACGCCGGAAGATCGACAGCAGGGCAGCAGTCAAGGTCAGCAGCGTGGCTTCTTCCCAATCAAAGCCCTTGAGCAGCGAGAGCAGGGCACCCACCAGCAATAACACGGTGGTGAGCATCCAGGCGGCGGACAGGCGACGGCGCAAGCCTTGGGCCAGCAACAGGCACAGCACGCCAATCAGGCTGGCGCCAAAGTGCGAGGCATCCACCAGTCGGTGAGGAATCAGAAAGCCGATGTGCTCCAGGCGGGTGTCGATTTCGGGTGTCACCCCGGAAAACAGCAGCACCACGCCCGACAAAAACACCAGCACGGCCAGGATCGGTGCCGCGAAACCTGACGCCGCCCGCAAGGACTGGCGTGTCTGGAAGAGTCGTTGCGCCTCGTTGATCAGCAGCAGCACGCACGCTACCAGCATCGGCAGCAGCACGTAGATCAAGCGATACAGCAGCAAGGCGGCGGCCAGCGGCGCGGCACCCAGCTTGTCGGCAAACGCGGCCAGCAGGATTGCCTCGAACACCCCGACCCCGCCCGGCACGTGGCTGAGTACACCGGCGGCCAGCGCGAGCAAGTACACCAGCAGGAATGGACCGAACGGGGGCGCCTCGGGCAGCAACAGATAGAGCACCGTCGCGGCAGCTGCGACGTCCAGCGCGGTAATCACCAATTGCAGGAGCGTCAGGCGTCGGCCTGGCAGCCGCAAGGTCCGGCGACCGGCCCTGACCAGCAGGCTGTCGCGGTAGGGTTGGTCCGGCAGGCGACGGCGATAGATACCCACCGCCAGCACGCCAGTCAGCAGCAGCACCGCGACGGCGATCGATCCCAGCAACGTGGCTGGAAGATGCAAGGCGGCGGATGCCGCAGGCAGATTGCTCAGTGTCGCCAGGGCGGCCAAGGGCGGCAGGGCGCAGCCCAGCGACAGGCTGGCGAACAACGTCATATGGGCGACATCCGTCGCCCCCAGGCCATGGCGAGCATACAGGCGATAACGAACCGAGCCGCCCGACAGCAGCGACAGGCCGATGGCGTTGCCAATGGCGAAAGCGCTGAAGCCCCCTAGCACCAGGGTTTGCGGCGGCAGCTTCACCCCCGCGTAGCGGGTGGCGGACCACTCATAGCCCAGCAGAATGACAAAACCGGCCACGGTCGCGGCGATCGCGCCGAGCAGGGCCGGCCTCGGCACCTCGAGGATCGAGTCGTGAAGGGCGTAAAGGTCGAGCTCGCTCAACAGATGGCGGCAGGCGATCAAGGCAATTGCAAACAGGAGCAGCGTGACAGCGAGGCCGATCGGTTGCCGGTACTGGCTGATCCGCTCCATCCAGCGCAATCGCTCGGCCTTGATCGGTTGTGTCGCAGAAACAGTGTCTTGTGGGTCAGACGAGTGGGCGCGCATCAATCACCTCTTGAGCTATGCGCGACAGGATGGGGGTATCCAGCCAAGTTACCAATCCCTGCGGTGGAAAATATTACAAAATATTTGTCATGGAGTTTTTTCGACACGCACAAAAAAGGCCACTCTTTCGAGTAGCCTTTCTTGATGTTTGGTTGCGGGAGCCGGATTTGAACCGACGACCTTCGGGTTATGAGCCCGACGAGCTACCAGACTGCTCCATCCCGCGTCTGTGTGGCGGCATTCTACAGGCGAACGCCAGAGTGTCAACCGTTAATAAGGGGCTGGGTGAAATAAACGACGAGTTCACCTAAATACACGAAAACAAAAGAAAATTGTCCTACAACCATCAGCAAGGGCTTAGGTTGATAGAAGCGCCATGGGGCGCAGGCGCATAAATCAGGCGCGCACAAAAAAGGCCACTCTTTCGAGTAGCCTTTCTTGATGTTTGGTTGCGGGAGCCGGATTTGAACCGACGACCTTCGGGTTATGAGCCCGACGAGCTACCAGGCTGCTCCATCCCGCGTCTGTGAGGCGGCATTCTACAGAAGATCGACGGGCTGTCAACCCTTGCTCAGGAAAAACATGTTCCGCTTCAAGCGGTTAGCCTAGGCCCAGGGCCAGGTTTCACGCTGTGACGCAAGCCGGGCAAGGGCTGGCGCCCTATTGGCCGGCTCTTGGTGATTGAGGAAATACATCCGTGTAGGAATTTTCAAGGTTCAACGAAGGATCTTTCAAAGCACTGGTGCTATATACAGGTTCGAATGAGATACTGGCGCCCCGAATCAATTCGTGTGCCGCTTCTCTCATGACGCAACGCAAAATCATCCACGTCGACTGCGACTGCTTCTATGCCGCTATCGAGATGCGTGATGATCCGCAGCTGGCCGGCAAGCCATTGGCGGTCGGCGGCTCGGCGGACCGGCGCGGCGTAATCGCGACCTGCAACTATGAGGCCCGGGCCTATGGCGTGCGCTCTGCCATGTCTTCCGGCCATGCGCTGAAGCTCTGCCCTGACCTGACCATCGTCAAGCCGAGGATGGACGCCTACCGAGAGGCGTCGAAGGAAATCCACACGATCTTCAGCGATTACACCGATCTGATCGAGCCGCTGTCCCTCGACGAGGCTTACCTGGATGTCTCCGCCAGCGCGCATTTTGGCGGCAGCGCCACGCGTATTGCCCAAGACATTCGCCGGCGTGTCTCCAATCAGCTGCACATCACCGTGTCCGCTGGCGTTGCGCCGAACAAGTTTCTCGCCAAGATCGCCAGTGATTGGAAGAAGCCCAATGGCTTGTTTGTCATCACCCCCGACCAAGTGGAAGATTTCGTCTCGGCATTACCGGTGAATAAACTCCACGGTGTTGGCAAGGTCACCGCCGACAAGTTGAACAGGCTCGGGATCACCGATTGTTCACAGTTGCGTCAGTGGGACAAGCTCGCCCTGGTGCGTGAATTCGGCAGTTTTGGCGAGCGCCTCTGGAGCCTTGCCCGTGGGATCGATGAGCGTCTGGTGCACAACGACAGCCGTCGTCAGTCCATCAGCGTGGAAAACACCTACGACGTTGATCTGCCCGATCTGAAAAGCTGCCTGGACAAGTTGCCGGAGCTGATGGAAACCCTCAGCGGGCGCATGGCGCGGATCGACAGCAGTTACCGCCCGGGCAAGCCATTCGTCAAAGTCAAATTCCATGATTTCACCCAGACCACCCTGGAGCAGTCCGGGGCCGGGCGGGATCTGGGCAGTTACCAGCTTTTGTTGACCCAGGCCTTCAACCGTGGCGGCAAGCCGGTGCGGTTGTTGGGGATCGGGGTACGGTTGGAGGATTTGCGGGGAGGGTATAAACAGTTGGAGCTGTTTGATCGGTAAGCGCTCGTTGTGGTGAGGGATAATCCCCTCACCACAGGGGAAGCATCCCTCGTTCAGCCAGGTTCAACTCGCCCCTGGGTCCGCCACCAACCGTCCGCCATCCTTGGTCAAAGCCTTCAGGAACTCGGTCTGCAGTTCCGGATCGTTGCGGGTCAGTTCGATCAGGCTTTGCTCCAGCTCACTGGCTTCTTCTTCAAGGCCCAGTTCCGACAGGCGTTTGACCCGGTGAACCCACTGGCTCACTTCGTCATCTTCCAGGTCGTCGTAGATCAATGCGTGGGCTTCGACCAATTTGCTGCGCAGGGTGCTGCTGATGCTCAGCGACGAGTCGGTATGCACCTCGTCCTGGGCATCCGTCACGCTGATCTGCAATTTGCCGAACTGGCTCAGGTCATGTTCGGCGAACGGGCTTTCCAGCAGGTTCAAGCGCAGCACCCCGTTGCGGTCGGTGCTCATCTCGAATGTCTGGCGGGCGGCCTTCACCTGTACCGGGCGTTCGCTCCAGGGCAGGCTCGAGTGCTCGGTGCGCTTGTCGCGCTGGATTTCGTCGATACCGGCCAGGTTTTGTTGCGCTCGACCGTTGGACGGGACGTTCATGAATGGGTTCAGGCCGGCGAAACCGTAGCTGATCCAGTCACGGGTCGCGGTGTCAGGCAAGGTGCCCAGGGCGAACACATTGACCACGTTCGCGCCGACACCGGCCACCACCGCCACCGCGCCCAGCGGGATCTCATAGACCTCGCGCCATGGCTGGTAGGGCGTGTAGCGATCGTAGTGCCGGGTGACTTCGAATTCAGTGACCTCGAAAGTCTTTTGCTCGTTGATCCGAACCCGACGCTGCGGCAAGTCGAGCACCTTGGGCTCGCCCACATCGATTTGCAGACTATGGTCGAGCAGCTTGCGCTCGATCCGTTCTTCGTGCTCGTTGCGTTGCGACATCTGGTTGGCGCAGCCGCTGACCAACAGGGCGCCGCACAGTGCGGCGCCCCCGAGGCCTAAGGTGTTTCGCTTGAACATGACGTCTCTATCTGGTCTCAGCGGCGGATACGAGCCTGGAGGAAGGACAGCACTTCGGCGACCGGTAGCGCTTGCGGCTCGGCCTCGGTGCGGCTCTTGTATTCCAGGTTGCCTTCGGCCAGGCCGCGATCACTGACTACGATCCGGTGCGGGATACCGATCAGTTCCATGTCGGCGAACTTGATACCGGGGCTGGTTTTCTTGTCGCGGTCGTCCAGCAGCACCTCGAAGCCAGCGGCCGTCAATTCGGCGTAGAGCTTGTCGGTCGCTTCGCGAACCTGTTCGGTTTCATAGCGCAGCGGCACCAGCGCGACCTGGAAGGGCGCCAGTGTGTCGCTCCAGATGATCCCGTTCTCGTCGTTGTTCTGCTCGATGGCAGCGGCCACCACGCGGGATACACCGATGCCGTAGCAGCCCATCTGCAGGGTGACCGGCTTGCCGTTGTCGCCCAGCACCTCGCATTTCATCGCCTTGCTGTACTTGTCGCCCAGCTGGAAGATGTGTCCGACTTCGATACCGCGCTTGATTTCCAGAGTGCCCTTGCCGTCCGGGCTTGGATCGCCGGCCACCACGTTGCGCAGGTCCGCGACGGCTGGAACCGGCAGGTCGCGCTCCCAGTTCACGCCGAAATAATGCTTGTCGTCGATGTTAGCGCCGATGGCGAAATCGCTCATCAGCTCCACCGAGCGATCAATGATGATCGGCAGCGGCAGGTTCAGCGGGCCGAGGGAGCCGGCGCCGGCGCCGATGGCGTCGCGCAGCTCGGCGTCGGTGGCCATGACCAATGGGCTTGCGACGCCAGGCTGGTTGGCCGCCTTGATTTCATTGAGCTCGTGATCGCCGCGGACGATCAGGGCGATCAGCTTGCCTTCTTCTTCCGCGCGCACGATCAGGGTCTTGATGGTGCGTTCGATCGGCAGGTTGTAGCCTTCCACCAACTGGGCGATGGTCTTGGTGTTGGGTGTATCCACCAGGCGCAATTCTTCGGTCGGCGCGGCGCGGGACGTTTCCCGTGGCACGGCTTCGGCTTTCTCGATGTTCGCGGCGTAGTCGGAGCGGTTGCTGAAGACGATGTCGTCTTCGCCGGACTCGGCCAGTACGTGGAATTCGTGGGAGCCGGCACCGCCAATAGAGCCGTTGTCGGCTTCAACCGGGCGGTATTTCAGGCCCAGGCGGGTGAACACGTTGCAGTACGCCTGGTGCATGCGGTCGTAAGTAACCTGCAGCGACGCCAGGTCGGCGTGGAACGAGTAGGCGTCCTTCATGATGAACTCGCGACCGCGCATCAGGCCGAAGCGCGGACGGATCTCGTCACGGAACTTGGTCTGGATCTGATACAGGTTGATGGGCAGCTGCTTGTAGCTGCTCAACTCGTTGCGCATCAGGTCGGTGATCACTTCTTCGTGGGTCGGGCCTGCGCAGAAGTCGCGACCGTGACGGTCCTTGATGCGCAGCAGCTCGGGGCCGTACTCCTCCCAGCGTCCCGACTCCTGCCACAGCTCGGCCGGTTGGGTGCTCGGCATCAACACTTCCAGAGAGCCGGCGGCATCCATTTCTTCACGGACGATGGCTTCGACCTTGCGCATGACCCGCAGGCCCATCGGCAGCCAGGTGTACAGGCCGGAGGCGAGTTTGCGGATCATGCCGGCACGCAGCATCAGCTGGTGGCTGATCACGACGGCGTCGGAAGGCGTTTCTTTCTGTGTGGCGAGCAAAAATTGACTGGTGCGCATGGTTGGCCGTTGTCGGTTGCTGATGACGAGAAGTGACGCAGCATTGTACGGGCGAGATGCCCTGGCGTACAGGCGCGTGGCCTGTTGCCGGATCCAGGCGCCGCTTTCTTCGGCGCCTGCTGAGCTTTCCTACGATTCTTGGGCCTACGACTCTTGGGCGGGCCGGGTCGGCGTCGATTTCGACTCCGGCTCTGACTCGGTTCCGTGCGTCGAGTCCTGGCGGCGATTTTCCTGATACCAGTGGAGCGCGATCAGCAGCAAGGTTGGAACGCCGAGCAGGGCGGTGATCAGGAAAAAATCGTGATAGCCGAACTTTTCCACCATGACCCCGGAATACCCACCGATCAGGCGCGGCAGCAAGAGCATGATCGAGCTGAGCAGGGCGTACTGGGTTGCGGAGAATTTCAGGTTGGTCAGGCTGGACAGGTACGCGACGAATGCCGAGGTCGCCAGGCCGGAGCTGAAGTTGTCCAGGGAGATGGTGACAATCAGCATCTCCAGGTCGGCGCCCATCCCCGTGAGCATCAAGAAGAGGATATTGGTGGCCGCCGAGGACACGCCGCCAATGAACAGGATCGGCAAGATGCCGAATCGCACGATGAGCAGGCCGCCCATGCCGGCGCCCACCAGCGTCATGATCAGCCCGAATATCTTGCTGACGCTGGCGATCTGGTCCTTGGTAAATCCTTGGTCGATGTAGAACACGTTGGCCATGACGCCCATGACCGTGTCGGACATGCGATAGGTGGCGATCAGGCCGAGCAGCAGCAGCGCCTGCCAGCGGTAGCGCAGGATGAAGTCGTTGACGGGGGTGAGCACCGGCGCCAGGCCGCGACGGCCCATCGACGACAGGCACATGACAGTCAGGAGGATATAGAGGATGGCGCGCAGGAACGCCCGGTCCTCGAGCAGCAGGTCGAGCAGGCTGACGCCCTCGAACAGCACGCTGGCGAAGTCGGTGTTATAGAGTTGGGTGAACATGGCCGGGACCGACACCAGGAGCACGATCAGGACGAACACCGATGCGAGCTGATGGACGAAGGTATAGCGCCCGGCCTGCAACTGTGTGCGCAGTGGCACCGGAGGCTCGCGCATGAACAGTGAGGTCAGCAAGGCGGGCACCATCAGCACGCCGAACAACAGGTACGTGCCCGCCCAGGCCGAATGTTTGTAGCTGAACCCGGTGGAGCCGAAGCCCTCGGCGAAAAACAGCGCGCCGGCCGTGGCCAGCAGGGCGGCGACCCGGTAGCCGGACATGTAGCTGGCTGCCAATGCGGCCTGGCGGGTGTCGTCCACGATTTCCAGCCGATAGGCATCGACGGCGATGTCTTGGGTGGCGGAGGCGAAGGCCACTATTACCGCGATTGCGATCAGCCAGGACAGGTGCTTTTGCGGATCGCAGAAACCCATGCCCACCAGGCCCAGGATGACCAGCCCTTGGGACAGCACCAGCCAGGATCGGCGGCGTCCCAGCTTGCCCAGCAGTGGCAGGCGCCATTGGTCCAGCAATGGCGACCAGACCCATTTGAAGGCGTAGGCGAGGCCGATCAGGCTGGCGTAACCAATGGTCTCGCGAGCCACGCCGGCTTCGCGCAACCAGACCGAGAGCGTGGAAAACACCAGCATGTACGGCAAGCCGGCGGCGAAGCCAAGCAGCAACAGCACGAGCGTCGAAGGACTGGCATAGGCGGCGAGGGCGGCGCGCCAGGTTTTACGGGGCATGGGCTGGAGTCTGCCTCAAAAATTGCGAAAACAAAGCGCGCACTCTAACCGCTGTGCTCTACCGGGCGCCAGCCATGGCGCTGAATATCAACACGATTATTCAGGACACTGATCCCCTCCGTGCGCAAGCGCGCGCGTTGTTCATCCCCTGAGGGGCTTCCCACCGGCAGGCTGATCCGACCGCCGGCACCGAGCACGCGATGCCAGGGCAGCTTCGTGTCGCCGGGCAATTGGCTGAGGGTTCGTCCGACCCAGCGCGCGGCGCGGCCCAGCCCGGCCATTTCGGCGAGTTGGCCGTAGGTTACGACTTTGCCGGCAGGCACCTGTGCCAGGGTGAGGTAAAGCGTGGTGCGGCGGATCTGGGCGGCGTTCTCGGTGGCCGAAGTGGCGTCAGTCACAAGCGCGGTTCCTGAAAGTGTCCGTCTGTAGATTAATTCCTACAGGGCGGGTTGATAAATGAACTCATCTTCCATACGTGGGTCAGTCGTTGCTGAGGTGTCATCCTGGGGGATAATGCCGCCTTTTCATCGCAAACTTGAGCCCATTATCGCTTATGTTGTCCAGAACCCTGCTTTGCCTAGCTGTTACGAGCGCCTCCATGCCTTTGCTTGCCGATACCGTCTGGTTGAAGAACGGCGACAAGCTCAGCGGCAAGATCACCGTTTTCGACGGCGGCAAGTTGCTGATCCAGACCGATTATGCCGGCGCGGTCCCTATCGATTGGAAACAGGTCAAGACCCTTGAAAGCGACCAGCAGTTGTTGGTCAAGCAGGACGCTTACAGTGGCGAGAAGGCCAAGGCGTTGCAGGCGGCCGAGGATGGCAAGGTGACCTTGGCCAATGGTGATGTGCCCAAGACCGTCGAGCTGGCGAGCATCCAGCAGATTCTCAAGCCCAAGCCGGTGGTCGAGGATTTGGTGTGGAAGGGCAATATCGACGCCGCACTGGATTACCAGCGGGCGGAAAACGACACCGACGACTACGACATCGACTTCAAGACTTCGGCGCGCCACGGCAGGTGGCGGCACACCGCCGAAGGCGAATACAACCGCGAATTCCAAGACGACATAGTCTCGGCTGATAACTGGCGACTGGAGTACTCCCTCGACCGGTTCATCACCGATAAATGGTTCTGGCAAGGTCGGCTCAACTACAAGCGCGACAAAGTCGAGGACCTGGCCCGCCAGCGTGTCGTGGGTACCGGTCCGGGCTACCAGTTCTGGGACGACGAACTGGGTGCGTTCTCCCTGGGTTCGCTGCTCAACCGCACCGATTACGAGTACAGCGATGGCGGCAAGGACAACTTCTATTCCGTCGCCATGAAATGGGACTACAACCGTTACCTGATCGGCAAGCGGGTTGAGTTTTTCACCAATGGCGAAGTCGGCAAGCCGCTGTCTGGCGTGGCGGATTATGCCTACGACGCAGAGTTGGGGTTGCGCTATAAAGTGACCGACTGGGCGTCACTCAATCTCAAGGCCGAGAAAGATGTCATCGAAGGGACGGAAGACAGCGACATCAGTAAGACGCGCTACACGGCTGGGTTCGGTGTGACCTGGTAATCCCAGGCTAATCAACGAACCCTCCTGTGGGAGCGAGCTTGCTCGCGATAACGGTGGATCAGACAGACCGCTATCGCGAGCAAGCTCGCTCCCACAGTTTTTTTGTGCCTGAAAAATCAACAGGCACAAAAAAGCCCCGCTTTTAAGGGCGGGGCTTCTTACTAAAGCAAGTACAAGTTAGATAACTTGAACTTCTTCAGCTTGCATGCCTTTCTGACCGCGGGTAGCGATGAAAGAAACCTGTTGGCCTTCTTTCAGGCTTTTGAAGCCGTCGGATTGGATAGCTTTGAAGTGAACGAACAGATCGTCACCGGATTGTGGAGTGATGAAGCCGAAGCCTTTTTCATCGTTGAACCACTTAACGGTACCGGTTTGGCGATTAGACATGGTGTAACTCCTTGAACAAAGATAACTGCGACTCAGGAAGAACCCTGGCCGAGACTGAGTGCAAAGAGCAGGAAAAATTCTTGTAGATGGTTGGATCGAAATTCAACATATCGTGTAGAGATTCTCAGTGACACAAGCAGCACAGTGACGCCACCTTAACCCTTTTTCCGGAACGTGCCAATGGTCTTTGCGAAGGTTTCTCGGTTTTAATGACTGACGGCGCTGACGGTTGCCGCCAGGGCCCGGAAATCAAGGTGGATCGGCGAGAATTGCGTCCCGCACTTTGAACCCGCCCCGCGCCCCGGTAAGATGCCGGACAGTTTTTTCCACCTCGCTATTCAGGAAACCCGCCATGAGCATCAAATCGGACAAGTGGATTCGCCGCATGGCGCAAGAGCACGGCATGATCGAGCCCTTCGTAGAGCGCCAGATGCGTGGCGAAGGCGCCGACCGGCTGATTTCCTTCGGTGTTTCCAGCTACGGCTACGATGTGCGCTGCGCCGATGAATTCAAGGTGTTCACCAACATCAACTCGGCCACCGTCGACCCGAAGAACTTCGACGAGAAGAGCTTCGTCGACATCAAGAGCGATGTCTGCATCATTCCGCCGAACTCCTTCGCCCTGGCCCGCACCGTCGAGTATTTCCGTATTCCGCGCAACGTGCTGACCATTTGCCTGGGTAAAAGCACCTATGCCCGTTGCGGCATCATCGTCAACGTCACGCCGCTGGAACCGGAATGGGAAGGCCATGTGACCCTGGAGTTTTCCAACACCACGACCCTCCCGGCCAAGATCTACGCCAACGAAGGCGTGGCGCAGATGCTGTTCCTCGAATCCGATGAAGAGTGCGAAGTGTCCTACAAGGACCGGGGTGGCAAATACCAGGGCCAGCGCGGCGTGACACTGCCGCGTACCTGATTCTGACGAGCTGTTGGAATTCCTGGGCGGGCAGGCACTCTATGAAGTGTACTGCCCGTTTTTTTGCGTCAGCCCAATGGGCCTTCGCTCAGGAGTAGCTCTATGAAGATCGATCCGCGAATCAGTGCCGAACTGGCAAGTCTTGAGCCCAATCAGATCGGCGTCCTGGCTTGGTCACTGCTGGCCCATCCTGCTGAAGCGGCAGGCGGCATCCCCGGTCAGCCAGATCCCGATACCCCCAACGAGCAGCCAACCGAACCCGGCGAACCGACACTTCCCGACGAGCCGCCTCCTGCGCCCGTAGCCTGATCACATATGGCCCGTCAGTTGAAGCGAATGCGCTTCAGCTGACGGGCCATATTTCGTTGTCGCCAATCACGAAGATCTTGCAGTCGTTGTCCTGCTCGACCCGATAGCCTCCGGTGAACGCACCGAAGGCCGGCAGCAGGCTGACATCACTACCGAGGCGGAAACACGGAAGCCGAAGCCGTTGCCGGCCTTTGCCTGTCAAGTGATAGACCGGGTGCACATGCCCGGCCAGCACATGTCGGCTTGGGTGCGGCGTGGGTTCGTGTTGCACGGCGAACGGGCCCAGCAGCAGTGGCTCGGGTACGACGCGGATATTCATCGAGGGCGGTGGATCGCCAGCGCTCTTGTCGTGATTGCCACGTATGAGTGTGATGGGAAGTGCTTGATGCCGTTCACGCCAACCGGCGAGAGCGTTCAGTGTGCCGGGGGCATGGGAACCAGGCCCGTGAAGGAAATCCCCAAGGAAAATCAGCAATCGACACGGCACGCTTGCCAGCAGTTGATCCAGCTCGGCGATATTGCTCGCCGTCGTGCCGTGGGGCACCGGTTGGCCGAGGCTGCGATAGGCAGCGGCCTTGCCGAAATGTGCGTCGGCCACCATCAGGGTTTCCTGGGCCGGCCAGTACAGGGCTTTGTGCGGCAGCAGCCAGAGTTCTTCACCGGCGAGGTTGATGGGGTAGGGCGCGGGCATCAGACGGTACCTTTATCGGCGGTTCGTTCCAGTTCGCTGACCATCCGGCGGATGCGATCGGCAAGTTTTTCCGAGCTCATGCTTTCGCGGAACCGTTCCACCAATAACGGGAAGCCCAGCGGGGTGGGGCGTTTAATGATGTGCAGGTCCAGCTTCAACGTATCGAGGCGTTCCAAGGTCTGCTCCAGTCGGCGTATATCCAATTCTTCGCGCAGGACCTCCTCGCCGGCCTGTGCCAGCAGCAGGTTATCGGCGTCGTATTGCTTGAACACTTGAAAAAACAGTCCGCTGGAGGCCTGGACTTGCCGTGTGCTCTTCGGCGCGCCGGGATAGCCGGCGAATACCAGCCCGGCGATTCGGGCGATCTCGCGAAAGCGCCGCAGCGCCAATTCTCCGGCATTCAGGCTGGCGAGCACGTCCACCAGCAGATTATCGGTGCGCAAGAGCCCCGGGTTCAGGTGCGCTGACCAGTCCACTTGGGTGGCGCTGAGCAGTTCCAGTCCGTAGTCGTTGACCGCGATGGAAAATGTCACCGGTTGTCGCTGGCTGACGCGCCAGGCCAGCAGGCTGGCAAGCCCGAGGTGAACCTGGCGCCCGGCGAATGGATAGAGGAACAGGTGCCAGCCTTCCCGGGACTTGAGCGCTTCGGCCAGCAACGTACTCTGCGTGGGGAGGCCGGACCAGCGCAGTTGCGTCGATAGCAATGGTTGCACGGCGCGCATCTCCGGGCCGTCGAAATGGCCTGCGGCGGCCTCGCTCAGGCGTGCTACGACCGCGGCGGCAAGTTCGCTGGAAAGTGGCATGCGGCCGCCGTTCCAGCGTGGCACGGCAGCTTTTTTCGCCTGGCTGCGCCGCACGTAGGCCGTCATGTCTTCGACCCGGACCAGTTCCAATAACCGCCCGGCGAAGAGAAACCCGTCGCCGGGACGCAGCCGCGCGATAAAACCTTCTTCCACGCTGCCCAAGGTCCTGCCGCCCCCACCCTTGCTCCAGAACTTCAGCTGCAGGCTGGCGTCGCTTACGATGGTGCCGATGCTCATGCGGTGGCGCCGGGCCAGGCGTGCGTCAGGCACGCGCCATACGCCGTGCTCGTCCGGCTCGACCCGTCGATAGTCAGGGTAGGCCGTCAACGAGAGTCCACCGTGGCGCACGAACGCCAGGGCCCATGCCCATTCGGCAGGGTTCAAATCGCGGTAAGCCCAGGCGCCACGGACCTCGTCGAACAGTTCGTCGGGCCTGAAACCGCCGCCCAGGGCCATGCTGACCAAATGCTGGACCAGCACGTCCAGGGGTTTGTGCGGCGATTCCCGGGGCTCGATGCGCCGCTGCGCCACGGCGTCCTGCGCGGCGGCGGACTCGATCAGTTCCAGGCTATGGGTCGGCACGAGTGTGATTCGCGAGGTCCGTCCCGGCGCGTGGCCGGAGCGTCCGGCGCGCTGCATCAGCCGCGCCAAACCCTTGGCCGAGCCGATCTGCAACACCCGTTCTACCGGCAGAAAATCCACCCCAAGGTCCAGGCTTGAGGTGCACACCACCGCTTTGAGCTGGCCATCCTTGAGGGCTTGTTCCACCCAATCCCTGGTCTCGCGGGACAACGAGCTGTGATGCAGCGCGATCAGCCCGGCCCAGTCCGGACGTGCCTCGAGGATCGCCTGGTACCAGATTTCCGACTGCGCACGGGTGTTGGTAAAGACCAGGCAGCTGCTGCTGGCGTCGATTTCGGCGACGACCTGGGGCAGCATTTTCAAGCCGATGTGCCCGGCCCAGGGGAAACGTTCAAGGGTCGGCGGCAACAGCGTATCGACCTGTAGAGCCTTGGCGTTGGCACCCTGCACGCTGGCACCATTGCCTTGTGGGATAAGCACCTGTTCGGCGTGGGCCTGGTTACCCAGGGTCGCGGAGACTCCCCACACGATCAGCCCCGGATGCCAGCGCCGCAAGCGGGCCAGGGCCAGTTGCAACTGCACGCCACGCTTGTTGCCGAGCAATTCGTGCCATTCATCCACCACGACCATGCGCAAGGTCGAAACGGCGGTTTTCGCGTCGGCGCGGGCCAGCATCAGGGTCAGGCTTTCCGGGGTGGTGATCAGCGCCGTGGGCAGGCGTCGGCCTTGGCGGGCGCGTTCGTTCGCGCTGGTGTCACCGGTGCGCAGGCCGACGGTCCAGGGGATCTGCAACGGGTCGAGGGGCGCTTGAAGTGCCTTGCCGGTATCAGCGGCCAGCGCGCGCATCGGCGTTATCCACAAGACTGTCAACGGCTCGGCCGCAGGTTTGCGTTTTCGGGGTTTGTCCGGCGGCGGCACGGCGCGGGCGAAACGGTTGAGGGCGGCAAACCACACGGCGTAGGTCTTGCCGGCGCCGGTGCTGGCGTGCAGCAGCCCCGACTCGCCGCGCTTGACCGCGGCCCACACATTTTTTTGAAAAGCGAACGGCTTCCAGCCCCGGGCGTCGAACCACTTTTTTGCGAAGTTGCTGGATGTCGCCATGCGTGCCGTGTGCGCCCTGAAGGTCCTTCTTCAGTGACCACGGCAGGAGATGAAGGTTTATTTGATCGACTGGTCGGGCGCGGACCCCTGTGGGAGCGAGCTTGCTCGCGATAGGGCCAGCTCAGGCAGCATCGATGGCGACTGGTCTATCGCCTTCGCGAGCAAGCTCGCTCCCGCAGGTATTGCTGTGTTTAAGACTCGTTGATTGAACGCCAGCGGGAGCAAGCTCCCTCGCCACGGAGGCGGGGAGTTATTTCAGATTGCCGCTGAGGAACTGCTTGAGTCGCTCGCTCCTGGGGTTGCCCAGCACGTCTTGCGGCGCGCCTTCTTCTTCCACCAGGCCCTGGTGCAGGAACAGCACCTGATTGGAAACCTTGCGGGCGAAGCTCATTTCGTGAGTCACCATGATCATGGTGCGGCCTTCTTCCGCCAGGCCTTGGATCACCTTCAACACTTCTCCCACCAGCTCCGGGTCGAGGGCGGAAGTCGGTTCGTCGAACAGCATGACTTCCGGCTCCATCGCCAAGGCGCGGGCAATCGCCACGCGCTGTTGCTGCCCGCCGGACAGGAACGCCGGGTATTGCTCGGCGACGCGGGCCGGCAGGCCGACCTTGTCGAGATAACGACGGGCGCGCTCGTCGGCTTCCTGCTTGCTGACACCCAGCACCCGGCGTGGCGCCATGGTGATGTTTTCCAGCACGGTCATGTGGCTCCATAGGTTGAAGTGCTGAAACACCATGGCCAGGCGCGTACGGATGCGTTGCAGCTCGTCGGCATCGGCCACGCGCATGCCGTGATGATCCTTGATCATCTGGATCGACTGGCCGTCCAGGGTCATGGCGCCGTCGTTGGGTTGTTCGAGGAAGTTGATGCAGCGCAAGAAGGTGCTTTTGCCCGAGCCGCTGGCGCCGATCAGGCTGATCACGTCGCCGGTCCTGGCCTTGAGTGAAACCCCTTTGAGCACCTCGTGCTGGCCATAGCTCTTGTGCAGGCCTTCGATGGTCAGTTTGTACATGGAACAGGCATCCTCAAGGCGAAAGTAAGTAGCCGCTGCGGTAGGCTTCGGTTCCGGCGACATGGGCGATGACCATGCCGGCGGTGGCCATGCGGCGCAGCGAGCGGGCATAAAGCAGCCCGGCGTTGCGGCAATGAACGGGCGTGACGGTGTCGTTGACCGGGTCGATGATTTCGGCGATCAGTTGCCCCGCCTCCATGTACTCGCCGGGCAGGGCGTTGTACACCAGCAGCCCGCCAACCGGCGTCGCCACCGGTTCGACGGCCGCCAGCGGCGTGGCCGGGTAGGGCAGGTCGGGCAACGGCACCGGTTCGCCGTCGATGGCGCCGTAGTGGATCAGGTACTCGATCAATGCCTGGCAGTCGAGGCTCGCCAGGCCGTGGTTGACGTCACCCTGGCCGCGCAGTTCGACGGTGACCGAAAAGCTTCCCAGGGGAATCTCGAATCGTTCGCCAAAACGTTCCTTGAGCTGCCACCACAGCAGCGTGAAACACTCATCGAACGACTGGCCGCCCGAGTCGGTGGCCAACAGGCTGGCCGCGGCGCCGATGTAGCGTGCCAGCGGCTCGACCTGCGGCCAGGCTTCGGGGGTAGTGTAGAGGTGGGCCACGGCTTCGAAATCGCAATGCAGGTCGAGCACCATGTCGGCGTCGCAGGCCAGCCGCTGAAGGACCAGGCGCTGGGATTGCAATTGCGTGCTGGCGCTCTGGCGGCTCAGGGCATCGCGCAGGCTGGTACGGATCAGCATCAGGTTGTGCTGCGGGTCGTCGGTCAACAGGCCTTCGATTTCGTTGCCGATCTCTTCGCTCAGGTCGACGAACCGGCGGTTGAAATTCTGCCCGCTCTCCAACTCATAGCGGCCCAGCGGCACGTCCATCAGCACTTGTTCAAGGCCGATGGGGTTGGCGATCGGCACCAGCACGATCTCGTGTCGCAAATGGCCGGAGGCCTCCAACTCGGCCAGGCGCTGCTTGAGGTGCCAGGCCACGAGCATGCCGGGCAGCTCATCGGCGTGCAGGGACGACTGGATGTAGATTTTGCCATCGGCCTTTTCCGGGCCGAAGTGAAAGCTGTGGATCTTGCGTGCGGTCCCCGGCAGCGGGGCCAGCAGGTCATGTATCTGGTGGCGCATGTGCGTGTATGTCCTGGAACGGAAGCCTTAGTGGGTTGGCCCGAGGAAGGCCAGCCAGCGGCGTTCGGCGAGGCGGAAGAGGCCCACCAGTGCAAACGTTATGGTCAGGTAGATCAAGGCGGCGATCCCGAACGACTGGAACGTCAGGAACGTGGCCGAGTTTGCATCCCGCGCGACCTTCAGCACGTCTGGAACGGTAGCGGTGAACGCCACGGTCGTCGAGTGCAGCATCAGAATCACTTCGTTGCTGTAATACGGCAGCGAACGACGCAGGGCCGACGGCATGATCACGTAGGCGTAGAGTTTCCAGCCGGTCAGGCCGTAAGCCTTGGCCGCCTCGACCTCGCCGTGGTTCATGCTGCGAATGGCCCCGGCGAAAATCTCCGTGGTGTAGGCGCAGGTGTTCAAGGCGAATGCCAGGATCGTGCAGTTCATCGCGTCGCGAAAGAAACTGTCGAGCATGGGTTGGGCGCGCACCGCCTCGAGGCTGTAGATGCCGGTGTAGCAGATCAGCAGCTGAATGTAGAGCGGCGTGCCACGGAACAGGTAGGTGTAGAACTGCACCGGCCAGCGGACGTAGAACCTGGGTGAAACCCGGGCAATGGACAGCGGGATCGATACCACGAAGCCGATCAGCAACGAAGCGCTGAGCAGCCACAGAGTCATCGCCAGGCCCGTGATGTTGACGCCGTCGCTGTAGAGAAACGGTCGCCAGTATTCCTGCAGGAGTTCGATCATCGCACCGCCTCCCGGGCTCCGGCGGCGTAGCGCCGTTCAAGCCAGCGCAGGATGATATTGGACGCGCTGGTGATCATCAGATAGATCAGCGCTGCGAGCACCAGAAAGTAGAACAGCTGGTAGGTGCTCTTGCCCGCGTCCTGGGCCGCCTTGACCAGGTCAGCCAGGCCGATGATCGACACCAGCGCGGTGGCCTTTAGCATCACCATCCAGTTGTTGCCAATGCCCGGCAGGGCAAAGCGCATCATTTGCGGGAACACCACGTAGCGGAAACGCTGGCCACGCTTGAGGCCATAGGCCGTGGCCGCTTCGACCTGCCCGCGCGGCACCGCGAGGATCGCGCCGCGAAAGGTTTCGGTGAAGTACGCGCCATAAATGAAGCCCAGGGTGATGACCCCGGCGCCGAATGGGTTGATCTCGATGTATTCCCATTCCATGAAATCGGTAAAAGACGTCAGCCAGGTTTGCAGGCTGTAGAAGATGAGCAGCATCAGCACCAGGTCGGGTACACCGCGAATCAGCGTGGTGTAGAGCTGGGCTGGAACACGCAGCAATTTGACGCTGGACAGCTTGGCGCTGGCGCCCAGCAGGCCGAGCAGAACGCTTAACAACAGGGACAGGGCAGAGAGCTTGATCGTCATCCAGGTGCCCTGCATCAGCAGCGGGCCAAAGCCCTGCAGGCTGAAGGCCGAGAGCCCCAGATTTTGTAGGAGTTGTTCGAACATGGAAGATTGCCTTGGGCAGAAAAAAAGTGCCCACCCGAAACCGGGTGGGCACTGCGCATTATTTGCCGCTGTACAGATTCAGATCGCCAAAGTGTTTTTTCTGGATTTCGGCGTACTTGCCGTCGTCGTGTAACGCTTTGATACCTTTATCCAAAAGCGCCTTCAGCTCTTTGTTACCTTTCTTGATACCGATAGCGGTCTTGGAGGGCAGCAGTTCGCTGTCCACTGGCTTGCTGACTTCATAGTCTGCGCCTTTTGGCGACTTCAGGAAGCCCAGCTCAGCCTGGAGCATGTCCTGGATCGCGGCATCGAGGCGGCCGGAGGTCAGGTCGGAATAGACCTGATCCTGGTTCTGGTAGGCCTGGGTCTTGACGCCAGCCTTGTCCAGCACGGTCTTGGCGTAGGTTTCCTGGATGGTGCCTTGCTCGTAGCCAACGGTCTTGCCTTTGAGCGAGGCAACGTCTTCGCTCAGGCCCGAACCTTTCTTGAATACATAAGCCGTTGGGCCGGAGAACAGCTCGTTGGAAAAGTCGATGACTTTTTCGCGGGCCGGGGTCACGGTCATGGATGAGATCACGCCGTCGAATTTATTGGCCTTGAGGCCTGGGATCATGCCGTCGAAATCGCTTTCGACCCATTTGCATTTGACCTTCAGTTCTGCGCAGATCGCATTGCCCAGGTCGATGTCAAAACCCACCAGGTTGCCGTCGGCGGCCTTGGATTCGAACGGGGCGTAGGACGGGTCGACACCAAAACGCAGTTCCTTGTATTCCTTGGCCGTGGCAGCGCCAGCAGCCACGCACAATGCCAGTGCAGAAAGGGTCAGCAGTGCTTTTTTCATTATTGAGTCCCTAAAACCAATTTGAGCGCTTGTGGCGCGTTGGATTGTTACCGGTGAAGGTCTGAACGGTATGACGGCATAAAGGTAGCAATTTCCGAACCATAGTGCCGAACAAGTGTTTTAAAAGCACTCGCGGCAGATGACGGAACGCGGTGGTGCGCGTGGATGAGCGTACATCAAAAAGCGCACCGGGATGGAGCGTGCGCTGTTTGGAAAAACGCTATGGCAAAAGACGAACGGTTTTTTGTGGCGAGGGGTGTTATTTCAGCAAGTCCTGAAGGGTTGCCAGTGTGTCGGCCTCATCGACGCTCTTATCCTGGCGCCAACGCAACATTCGCGGGAAGCGCACCGCGATCCCACTCTTGTGGCGCTTGGACAGGGCGATGCCTTCAAAGCCCAACTCGAACACCAAGGTGGGGGTGACGCTGCTCACCGGGCCGAACTTTTCCACGGTGGTCTTGCGCACGATGCTGTCGACCTGGCGCATTTGTGCATCGGTCAGGCCTGAATAAGCCTTGGCGAACGGCACCAGCGTGCGTTCGCGACTGCCCGGCGGGTTGTCCCACACCGCGAAGGTGTAGTCGCTGTACAGGCTGGCGCGTCGGCCATGGCCGCGTTGGGCGTAGATCAACACGGCATCGACGCTGAACGGGTCGATTTTCCATTTCCACCAAACGCCCATGTCTTTGGTCCGCCCGACGCCGTACAGCGCATTGCGGGCCTTGAGCATCATGCCTTCGACGCCGAGGCTGCGTGAGGCTTCGCGCTGGCGGGCGAGGTCGAGCCAGTCCCGGCCGGTCACGACGGGCGACGGCAACAGCACGGGGCTGTGGCAGCGGGCGACGAGGGTTTCCAACTGTTCGCGACGCTCGGCCTGGGGCCGGCTGCGCCAGTCCTCGCCTTGCCATTCCAGCAGGTCATAGGCCATCACCACCACGGGGGCGTCTTCGAGGATTTTCTTGCCCAGGGTCTTGCGACCAATGCGTTGTTGCAACAAGGCGAAGGGTTGCACCGCAGGTTGCAGTGGCGCCTGCGGGTCGAAAGCGTCGTCGGTGACTGACTGCGGCGCTTTCCAGACGACGATCTCGCCGTCGATTACCGTGCCGTCGGGCAACGCCTGGGCCAGTGGGTGCAGTTCCGGGAATCGTTCCGTGACCAGGTCCTCGCCTCGGGACCAGATCCACAAGTGGCCGTCGCGCTTGATCACCTGGGCGCGGATCCCGTCCCATTTCCACTCAACCTGCCAGTCACTGGCTGGCCCCAGCAGGGTGTCGAATTGCTCCGCCGGTTGCGACAGGGCGTGTGCCAGGAAGAACGGATATGGCTGGCCGCCGCGCTGGGCATGTTCATCGTCGGACTCGGCGGCGATCAGCTTGAGGTAGCTGGCCGCCGTGGGACGATGGGACAGATCGGTGTAGCCCACCAGTCGTTGGGCCACCCGTTTGCTGTCCAGCCCGGCCATTGTCGCCAGGGCACGGGTCACCAATAGCTTGGACACACCGACGCGGAAACTGCCGGTGATCAGCTTGATGCAGAGCATCAGGCTCGACCGGTCGAGCTGCGCCCACAGCGCCGGAAGCCGTTGAGCCAGGACCTCGGGCGACTCACCGCGCAGCGGCAACAGTTTCTCTTCGATCCAAAGCGCCAGGCCCTCGTCGCTGTTGTGGGTCGATTCGGGAAGGACCAGAGAAATGGTTTCGGCCAGGTCGCCCACGGCCTGATAACTTTCCTCGAACAGCCAGAGCGACAACCCGGACACCCGGACCGCCAGCTCCCGCAGGATTTTCACCGGCACCAGTTGCCGTGGACGGCCACCGGAGAGGAAGTACACAGCCCAGGCGGCATCTTCCGGCGGTGCCTTGCCGAAATAATCCTGCATGGCGGCCAGCTTGGCGTTGCTGGAGGTGGTGGCGTCCAGTTCGGCATACAGCTCGGCGAAGGCTTTCATGGTGCCTCCTCGCCGCTGACGGGTGCCTGGGCGAGGTCTTCTTCATCGTCGCCGTACTCGGTGGTGAAACCCTGGGCGTCGAGACCTTGTTCGCAAAGGTGGCGCACCAGCACGGCGACCGAACCATGGGTGACCATGACCCGCTCGGCGCCGGTCTGCTCGACGGCCCAGAGCAGGCCAGGCCAGTCGGCGTGGTCGGACAATACGAATCCGCGGTCCACGCCGCGGCGCCGACGGGTGCCGCGCAGGCGCATCCAGCCACTGGCGAAGGCGTCGCTGTAGTCGCCGAAACGACGCATCCAGCTGCTACCGCCGGCGGAAGGTGGAGCAATGATCAGCGCCTGGCTCATGATCGGGTCGTTCTTTTTGAAATCGCCCGCATAAAGTGTCGGCGGCAGGTGAATACCTGCTTCTCGGTACACCCGGTTCAACGGTTCCACCGCGCCGTGGGCGAGGATCGGCCCGAGGCTGTCATCGATGCCGTGGAGAATCCGCTGGGCCTTGCCGAAGGAATAGCAGAACAACACGCTGGCCCGGCCGGCGGCAATGTTCCCGCGCCACCACTGGTTGATCTCATCAAAGACTTGCGCCTGGGGTTGCCAGCGATAGATCGGCAGGCCGAAGGTGGATTCGGTGATGAACGTGTGACATTTCACCGGCTCGAACGGTGCGCAGGTGCCGTCGGGCTCGACTTTGTAATCGCCGGAGGCGACCCACACTTCGCCTTCGTATTCCAACCTGACCTGGGCCGAGCCCAGCACATGCCCGGCGGGATGAAAGCTCAGCGTCACGCCGTGATGCCGCAGGCGTTCGCCATAGGGCAGGGTTTGCAGATTGATGTCCTGGCCCAGCCGGGAACGGAGAATGCCTTCGCCGGGGGCCGCTGCGAGGTAGTGCTGGTTGCCGCCGCGGGCATGATCGCCGTGGGCGTGGGTAATCACTGAGCGTTCTACCGGGCGCCAGGGGTCGATGTAGAAATCTCCGGGCGGACAGTACAGGCCTTCGGGGCGGGCAATGACAAGATCCATGCGGTCACCGGGGCGATGGGCTTGTCAGGTAGAGGCGGGGGCGGGGGGAGAAGTTCGATCGGTTTTCAGAGGACGGACTGACGCCATCGCGAGCAAGCTCGCTCCCACAGTGGCTTGGTGTGATGCGGAAATACGGAACTCAACACCGCCTCATTGTGGGAGCGAGCTTGCTCGCGATGGCAATTTTCAACTCACCGCAAATCTCAAAGGCCGTTCCAGGTTATTTTCCAGGCACCAACGTCAACCGCGCCTTGCCATACCCGCGATCAAAGTTCTGTGGTTGCATCGGCAGGCTTTGATACTGCGCCTTGATCCACGGATCGATGCCGTTCACATAGTTCGGGCTGGCCGGGTTGCCCGATTGACCGGCGCCGCCCTGGATCGTCAACGGCTCGGGCTGGCTGAAATCGACGATCAAGCGCAGGGCCGGCGCCAGGGCGGTGTTGAAATCCTGGCCCCAGGCGAATGCGGCGGCATTGAGCGTGGTGCCATCACCGCCAGCCGCCAACGGCCCACGTACGACCTGGCCGCTGGTGTTTTTCCACTCGTAGCGGTGCAGTTTGCCCCACTGCCAAGTGGTGTGATCGCTGCCCAGTTGGATCTCGCCGACAGTGATGGCCGCTGCCAGGCTGCGAGCCAGGATCACGGCCTTGTCTTCTTTCTGCGGGGTGCGCACGTCGTCCCAGAACGGGCTGTCCTCGCGGCCGAGCAGGTGATCGGCCTGGGCCGAGTAGGACCGTTGGCCGTTCGCGACCAGTGCTTTCCAAGCCGGGCTGCTTTCTGGGCCCAGTTCATCGAGGAACGTCTGCTTCATGCTTTCCTGCAGGAACAGCTCGTAGATCGCCGCGTCGGTGGACACCGGGCTGAGCCTGCCGTCGAACGCCATCAGGCGGGTGTAGGCCTCGCGAGCCTTGGCCCGGTCCGCCACCGGCAGGGCTTCGATCGCCTGTTTCAGCGGCTGGGCCATGCCTGGGGCTTCGAAGACTTTCTTGAGTTTGGCCGCGAACGTCGTGGTCTGGTCATATTGCATGGCGCTCAGGCTGCGGGCGTCGTGCTTGCCGGCGCCGGCCAGTTCGGCCAGGCGCTCGCCACGCTCCGGCGCCGCCCAGGAGTTGGACAATTGCATGCCGTAGCCATGGGGAATGACTCGCTGGTTGGTAGTGCCGAGCCAACCCTGGACCGGGTCCTGGTCGTAGGGGTGCAGCATCGGGTCGGCATAACCGTCCCAGTCATAGCGACCCTCCCAGCCGGGCGATGGCAGCAATCCTTCGCCTTCACGGCGGTTGGGGTAGCGGCCGGTCACTTGCCAGCCGATGTTGCGCGCGTCGGCAAACACCATGTTCACCGCCAGGGCGCGAATCTCCCGGCTGGCATCCGAGGCTTTCTCGATATTTCGCGAGCGTGACAGATCGAAGAACGCATCCAGGGTCTTGTCGTCGGTGAAACTCGGCAATTGCAAGGCCAGCCCCAGACCGTTGGCCATGGCCGGGCCTTGAGCGCTGTTGAGCAGGGGGCCGTGGCGGGTCTCGTACACGGCTTCACGAATAGACCGTTGACCCTTGATGAAATAGGTTTCGTTGCGCACGGTCGCCGGCTGCCATTTGCCGTTCACTTCGTAGGACAGCCCGTTGCCCTGGCGTCGGATCTTTTCCAGGAACAGGTCTTGGTTGTCACCAAGGACGCTGGTCATGCTCCACGCCACGTGGCCGTTGAAGCCGGCCAGGATCATCGGAATACCCGCCACGGAAAGCCCGGCCGCCTGGTACTTGGGCGCGCGGATCTGCACCGGGCTCCAGAGCGACGGCACGCCCAGCGGGCCATGGCTGTCGCTGGCCAACAGGCTTTTACCGTTGCGGCTGCGTTGCGGGGCGATGGCCCAGTTGCTCGAAAACGCTGCGCCCAACAGATTCAGGTCGGACAACTGGGCGCCAGCCTTGCTGATTTGGTCCAGGCCGGGCACCTGGCCATTGAGGCGGACGCCCTGAAGTTTATCGGCTTCCGCCAGGGGCAGCGGTTCATCGGGGTAGGACGGGCTCAGCCAGGCCAGTTTGTCGTTTGTGACGGTCTGGGCCAGCACCAGGGTGGCCAGCTCTTCCGGCAAGTTGGCCGACTGGCTGAAATTCAGCAGGCAGAACAGCAGCGCCGAGTCTTCCGGCTTCCAGTATTCGGGCTTGTAGCCGGTGGCAGCCAAGTCCGCCGGCAACTTGTCGCGATAGCGGAACAGGTAGGCATTGACGCCCCGGGCATAGACTTCAAAGAATCGCTTGAGGCGCGGCGATGACGCTTTATAAAGCTCGTCGGCGTTTTTCTTCAGGTTCACCGCCCGCATGTAGCGGTCGATATCGAGCCGTTCGGCCCCGGACATTTCCGCCAGCCGACCTTGGGCAAGCAGGCGCAGGGTCGCCATCTGCGTGATCCGATCACTGGCGTGGACATAGCCGAGGGCGAACAGGGCGTCGTGGAAACTGTTGCTTTCGATCAACGGCATGCCCATGGCGTTGCGCCGGACCGAGACATTCTGCGCCAGCCCCTTGAGCGGTTGCACGCCGGTGGTAGGCGGGACAGTGTCCTGGGTATTCCAGGCCTGGCAACCGCTCAAACCGAGCACACTGGCCACTGCTGCGGCTACGCCGAGCTTGGGAATGAGGGAAATAAAGGCTGGCGAGGCCATGGCAAAGCTCCTGCGGGAGGGGGTGGCACCAATAAAGGCGCTACGTTAGTGAGCAGGAAGGGGCCGCGCAAGCGGGCGGTGGGGTTATTTGTTGATTTGGCGATGAAAGCCTGCGGCGAAGCCCGCGGCGAAGCCTGCGGCAAAGCCCGCAATCCGCTGAACACGTGGCGATGAAGCGGCCCCTCGCCACGGGCCGATCGACGACTTGCTCGTAGGGAACGGTGATGTTCAAGTGGTGCAAAATCCAACGATCGATCATGGGAAATCCGACATGGATCTACAGAAAAACGCGGCGCTGATTCTTATTGATCAACAAAAAGGCATCCTCCATCCCAAGCTCGGCCCCCGCAACAACCCCGAGGCGGAGCTGCGCATGCTTGAGCTGCTTGCCCGCTGGCGGAATTCGGCGCGGCCTGTCATCCATGTCCACCATCTGTCCCGCTCTGAAGACTCGGTGTTCTGGCCCGGGCAATCAGGCGTGCAAGTCCAGGAACGGTTCGAGCCGATGGCCGGGGAGCGGTTGGTTCAAAAGCAGGTGCCGGATGCGTTCTGCGGCACCTCCCTGGAGGCGGATCTGCGCGGCGCGGGAATCGGGCAACTGGTGATCGTCGGCGTCGCGACGAACAATTCGGTGGAGTCCACCGCGCGGACGGCCGGCAACCTGGGATTCGATACATGGGTGGCCGAAGACGCCTGTTTCACCTTCGACAAGGCCGATTACTTCGGCAATGCCCGTTCGGCTGCCGAGGTGCATGGGATGTCCCTGGCTAACCTGCACGGGGAATATGCGACGGTGGTCAGTGTGATGCAGATTCTGCAGGCGGGGTGATGGATGGGGTACAGGGCGGCCGCATCGCGAGCAGGCTCGCTCCCACAACATTCTTAGGCGGACTTTGAATCCTGTGGGAGCTAGCTTGCTCGCGATGACGGTCTAACAGGCAAAAAACCTTTTAGCCATCAAGCCCCGTGGCACTTCTTGAATTTCTTGCCATTGCCGCAAGGGCATGGATCGTTGCGGCCCACATCCTTCAAGGCATTGCGCACGGGCTCTTGGTGGGCGTGGCCGCAGTTCGGGCCATGGACGTGGCCGTGATCATGGTCGTGGTGGTCATGATCGTGGTTGCAATCAGGGCCATGGACATGGGGTTGCTGTGTCATCGGGGTTACTCCGCAATTAAATCGGCGGCGATTATCACGCCATTGCGCTCCAGGTGCACGTAGTGGGCGATGAATAAACCGGTTTCCAGCTCACCTTCCAGGCGATAGGGGATCTGCTCACGAGGTTTCTCCAACAGCTTTACCAGCTCCCGCACCTGGGGCCACAGGTTGGTGCGAACCGGCAGCTTGAAATACCCGCTGCGTCCGGGGCGAACCGTGAACCAGTGCTCATGCTCGCCTTCGGTCAGCAAGAGGTCGCCCAAATGAACCCGGTAGGTCAGGCCGCGCACGGTGAGGTCGCTATCACCGGGGTTGTCGACGCGAAAGTGCAGCATGAACCTTTGTTCCACCAGGCGCGCCCGCACCACCTCGACCTTGACCAGGTGGACTCGCGGCTCGGGTGCCTCTTCAGCTTGCCAGGACGCGCAACCGCCGAGCCCTACGATCAGTAGCAGGCAGGTGACGCATAGCCATTGGAGTTTGAAGGTCATGTCCGTGCCTCTGGTTTGTCCCCAGTTTAGCCCTCGGGTGGTGGACGAGCGTCAGACGTTTGCAAAATCAGCGATTGAAATACCCGGCGCAGCATTTTTTGAATTTATGCCCGCTGCCACAAGGGCAACTGTCGTTGCGGCCGATCTTCACCGGCACGGTGGGGTCGATGAAGTACCAACGCCCGCCGTTCTGCACGAACGATGACTGTTCGCGATGGCTGTGCTCACCTTGGCCGTCGTGCCAGCGCGCGGTGAACGTAACGAAAGCGTGTTCCGGTTGGCCGCCGAACACTTCGCTGCTTTCCACTTCCAGCCCCAGCCAGGTGCTCCTGGCGCTCCATTCGCTGATGGACTGGCGATCGAGGCCATCCTGCTGGGCCGGCAGAGTGGTGCTGACGAGGTAGTCCACAAGGCCCAGTACATAAGCGCTGTAGCGCGAGCGCATCAAGGCTTCGGCACAGGGCGCGGGATGGCCGTCATGGTAACGGCCGCAGCAGGCATCCAATGGGTTGCCACTGCCACAAGGGCAAATGGTCGTGTGCAGGCTTGTGTCCACAGCTACCACCAATATTTTCCAAAGTTTTCGGGGTTAGCCCAAAACCGTGAGTTGAGCCAGTCGGGGACCTGCTTGTATTCAAGCAGATCGTAGGTAAACAGGGTCAGCACCTGGTCCTCGCGCTGGAACCGCTCGCTGGCTTGCAAGGCCAGGGAAAAGAAGTCCGTTTCCTGCCAGCCGCAGGCGTTGAGGTCGGCCAGCACCGCAATCCGGCTGGCGTTGAGATTGCGGATGCCGCCCAACAGGTTCAGACCGTCGCGCTTGGGCAAATGCTCCAGGCAATCGAGCGCAAGGGCCAGGTCGAAACGCCGCGCCGCCACGTCCGCCGGCAGCGCGCCGGGGCCCGCGTGGACCACTTCGGTGGCGGGATGGGCCTGCTGGAACGCCTCCAGCGCAGGAAAGCTGCTGGCGCCGATCAGCAGCAGCCTTTGCGGGGCGTAACGGTCAAGCACGGCGGCCAGGGCTTGCTGGGGCGTACGCGAAGAAATGGCAACGGTCATCGAAGTTCCTCAATCAGAACCGCCAAGATAGCCTGCCCGGACATCATGGCCTAGAGCGGTTTGTCCACGAACGTACGGAACCTGCGCGAACACGTGGCGAAAACCTGTAATCGTTGGGGCTGGCGCAGATCCGAAGTCCGGTCTTTACTCCCCTGAATCGGCGGCGAAGCCGATCCTTCAAGGAGAAAACCCGATGAGCATAGTTCGGACAGCGTTACCCCTGGTTCTGCTAACGAGTGTGTTGACTGGTTGCGCAGGTTTGCAGAAAACCGACTGGCCGATCTGTGCGGCCACCGGTGGTGTCGTGGGCGCGGGATTGGGCGCCATCGAGAGCAGTTCCTGGATTGGGCCGGGCGCGTTGGTGGCCGGCACCGTGGCGGCAGGTTGGTGCTGGGCCCATGGCGATGGCGACGAAGACGGCGATGGCGTCCCGGACAGCCGCGATAAGTGCCCGGGCACACCGAAAGGCGTGCAGGTCGACGCCGACGGCTGCCCACCTCCCGCCCCGGCGCCAATGGCCGAAGAGCCGGTAGTGGTCAAGGAAGAAACGATCGTGGTGCGCGATGTGCATTTCGAATTCAACAAGGCCACGCTGACACCAACCGACAAGGAAGTACTGAGCACCATCGCGACCCGGTTGAAACAGGAAACCTCCACCGCGCAACTGCGGGTGACGGGCCACACCGACAGTGTCGGCAGTGATGCCTACAACCAGAGACTGTCGGAAAAACGCGCCAATTCCGTGGTGCAGTACCTGGTGGAAAGCGGCGTGCCTCGCGCCAGTTTCGTCTCGGTGGAAGGCGCCGGGGAAGGCCAGCCGGTGGCGGACAACAAAACTGCTGATGGCCGGGCGATGAACCGTCGTACCGAAATCAAGATAAACCGTTGAAACCCTTGTCATCCGCGGCTTGTACAGTCGCGGATGCGGGTCTTTACTCCTGTGTGACCGGTATGGGCCGGTGACACAGGAGCATTCATCATGAAGGTTCTCATCAGGGTTGCCATGCCGGTGCTGCTCGCGAGCAGTCTGTTATCCGGTTGCGCCACTCACAGCGACGGCAGCGCATCACTCAATCAACGCACCTGGCCAATCTGCAGCCTGATCGGCGGGCTCGTCGGCGGCGGTCTGGGTGCCATCGAAAGCACTGGCTGGGCGGCCGGTGGCGCCGCGTTGGGGCTGCTCGGCGGTGGCTTGATCTGTTATGCCCAGGATGGCGACGAAGATGACGATGGCGTGTTCGATCGTCGCGACCGTTGCCCCGACACGCCGGCCGGTACGGCCGTTGAACACCACGGTTGCCCGCTGCCGCAGTATCCGGCCAGCGCACCACCGGACGAGCCGCAAACGCCGACCAGTGAAGTCATCACCCTCAATGACACCGGCAAGGTGCTGTTCGAATTCGATAAATCCGATCTCACCCCGGCGGCTCGAAGCCAGCTCGACGAGCTGATGGGCAAGCTGAGCCACGCCAACGTCGCGAGCATTCGCGTGGTCGGCCATACCGACAGTGTCGGTACCGACGCTTATAACGAAGGCCTTTCCGAGCGCCGGGCCGGCAGCGTCGTGGAGTATTTGCTGACCCAGGGCGTGGCGCCGGCAAAAGTCACCAGCGAAGGCAAGGGCGAAAGCGAACCGGTGGCCGACAACGAGACCGACGAAGGCCGCGCCCAGAACCGTCGGGTTGAGTTGCGCATCCAGCGTTGATAACCGTTGCGACAAAGGGCCAGAGCCGTCGGATCGCAAAATTAAATTTGCCCGGCCCTCTGGCTTATCCTTTGCGCGAGCCGTTACTGTTCACGCAAAGAATAATTTCGAACGGGGGGCGTATGAAGGTGTTTTGGGGGCTGGGGCGCTTGTTGACCCTGCTGTTCTGGCTGGTGGTGCTGGTCAACCTGCTCTTGCCGTTTGTCCACCCGCTGCATGTCTTGGTCAATCTCGCCGGGGCGCTGTTGCTGGCGGTCCATTTGCTTGAGCTGTTGTTGTTCAGGGCACAGTTTCGCGGGCGTCCCGCTCCGGGCCGTGATCGCCTCCGAGTGCTGCTGTTCGGCATCTTCCACTTGCAAACCCTTCCGACCGCGCCAGAGGCTTCCCATGCGTAAATTGTGTCTACTCGCGGCATTCGTGTGCCCGTTGGCCTGTGCCCAAGTGGTCCAGGTCGAAAGCAATTCCTTGATGCGCCTGCCGAACACCACCAGCGTGCTGGCCCTGGAGCGCTTGGATGTGGCCGATTACGGCACGCTGTTGGTGCCTTCGAACGTCACGCAGCTGTCCATCGCAGAGCTGCACCTGGGGCGCGAGGCACGCATTGCGATCGTGCCGGCGCAACAGGCATTGGAGATGAAGGTGGCCCAGGCCGAACTGGACGAGGGCAGCCAGATCACGGCTCGCGGCGCGCCGGGAACCTACACGAAGGCGGCGCGGCCGGGGCGCAATCTCAACCTGCGCTTCAATGCGTTGAACGCACCGCTACTGTCAGTGGATGCCCGTGGCGGCAGCGGTGCGCCAGGTTATGTGGGGCTCGACGGCGCCAACGGACAAGCTCCGGGGTGTACCTGGGGTTCGGCCGGTCGCGGCGCCGACGGCAGCAATGGCGGCGACGGCCAGCCGGGCGCGGCCGGTGCGCTGGTGCGGCTCGAGTTGCCTCGCGCTTACCCCGATGAACAGATAAAGGTCACGGTGGACGGCGGCGCCGGCGGCAAACCTGGGCACGGTGGCAAACCCGGAGCAGGCGGCAAGGCCAAGGGATGCCTGGTCTATACCGCCGACGGTGGCAAGAGCGGCCGGCCAGGCGCCGATGGCCAGCCAGGGCCTGCCGGAACGGCGGGCGCGGTGACGGTGCAGCGGTTCTGAATAACATTCATGACCCAGAGGGAGCGAGTTCCCACTGGGTTTGATGCGATATCAAAACATCGGCCGCGCCGCGCCTATCGCCACCACCAGCAACCCGATCAACAGATTGATGCCCACCAAGCGGCGTATCTTGCCCAGCATCGCTGCGCCAGTCGGCCAGTCCTGGGCCGTCACGGCGGTGCGCAATGCAGGCAGTTGCAGGCCCTGAATGCGGATGAACAGTGCCGTCATCACGATATACAGCCCCATCATCACCTGCACATAACGTGGCGCGGTTTCGAAGCCGGTGAAGCGCAGGTGGATCAGGCCCACGCCGCTGATCGGCAAAAGCACCACCGCCACCCAGACCCAGACAAAAAAACGCTGAAACACTTCTACCCATAGTTTTAGCCGGGCGGGGCCTTCAAGCGCCGTCATTGCGGCGGGACGCAGGATCATCCAGGCGAAAAACATGCCGCCGACCCAGATCAGGGCCGCCAGTAAATGCAGGGTGTAGACGAGGGCAAAGGGTGTCATTGGGTCACTCCGTTCTGCGCGAGATTCATTAGCGGGGTATGATAGCCGCCGATCCGAACCACTGAAAATTTATCCAGCGTTTTTTGCGCCCGACATTCATGATCAGCACCGAACTCAAAACCACGATCCAGGGCGCCTACTCGCGTTTTCTCGAAGCCAAGAGCCTCAAGCCGCGATATGGCCAGCGCCTGATGATTGCCGAAGTGGCAAAAGTCCTGGGCGACATCGACACCGATGACGAAGGTCGGCGCAGTGGCGAGCCGGCCGTCGTGGCGGTCGAGGCCGGCACCGGTACCGGCAAGACCGTGGCCTACAGCCTGGCGGCGATTCCGAGCGCCAAGGCTGCCGGCAAGCGGCTGGTGATCGCCACAGCCACCGTCGCCCTGCAGGAGCAGATCGTCTACAAGGACCTGCCCGACCTGATGCGCAACAGCGGGCTGAATTTTACCTTCGCTCTGGCCAAGGGCCGCGGGCGCTATATGTGCCTGTCCAAGCTCGACATGTTGCTGCAGGAAGGCCACGCCCAGACCGCCACCGCGCAGTTGTTCGAAGAGGAAGGCTTCAAGATCGAAGTCGACGAGGCGAGCCAGAAGCTGTTTACCAGCATGATTGAAAAACTGGCCGGCAATAAGTGGGACGGTGACCGCGACAGCTGGTCAACGGCCCTGGAAGACGCCGACTGGTCGCGCCTGACCACGGATCACAGCCAGTGCACCAATCGTCACTGCCCCAACTTCGGCCAGTGTGCTTTCTACAAGGCGCGCGAAGGCATGGGCAAGGTCGACGTGATCGTCACCAACCACGACATGGTCCTGGCCGACCTGGCCCTGGGCGGTGGTGCGGTGTTGCCGGACCCGCGCGACACCATCTACGTGTTCGACGAAGGCCATCATCTGCCGGACAAGGCCATCGGCCATTTCGCCCATTACACGCGGCTGCGCTCCACCGCCGACTGGCTGGAAACCACGGCGAAGAACCTGACCAAGCTGTTGGCTCAGCACCCACTGCCGGGTGACCTGGGCAAATTCATCGAACAGGTGCCCGAGCTCGCGCGTGAGATCAAGACGAACCAGCAGTTCATGTTCACCGCATGCGAACAGGTGGCTGATTTCAAGCCAGGCGAAGATGTAGAGGGCCGCGAGCGGCCTCGCCATCGGTTTGTCGGCGGGATCATCCCCGAGCATATGCGCGAGATGGGCATCGAGCTCAAGAAGGGCTTCGCGCGCCTGACGGATTTGTTCACGCGCCTGACCGACTTGCTCAAGGAAGGCATGGATGGCGAGGTGAACATCGGGATCGCCAGCAACCAGGCCGAGGAATGGTATCCGCTGTTCGGCAGCCTGCTGTCCCGCTCGCAAGGCAATTGGGAGCTGTGGACGGCTTTCACCACCGAAGACCCGGAAGACAACCCTCCGATGGCGCGCTGGTTGACCCTGGCCGAGAGCGGTTCGCTGTTCGACATCGAGGTCAATGCCAGCCCGATCCTGGCGGCGGACATGCTGCGGCGCAACCTGTGGAACGTTGCCTACGGCGCGCTGGTGACGTCCGCCACGCTGACCGCCCTGGGTACGTTCGACCGTTTCCGTATGCGCGCCGGCTTGCCGAAAATCGCCGTGACGGCCGTGGTCCCGAGCCCATTCCACCATGCCGACGCCGGCGTGTTGCGAGTCCCCGACCTCAAGGCCGACCCACGGGACGCCGCGGCCCACACCGCGGCGATCATCCGTGACTTGCCGGACCTGGTGGAAGGTTCCCGTGGCACCCTCGTGCTTTTTTCCTCGCGCAAGCAGATGCAGGACGTGTTCGACGGTCTCGACCGTGACTGGCGCAAGCAAGTGTTCATCCAGGGCAATCTGTCGAAGCAGGAGACCCTGAACAAACACAAGGCGCGGGTCGATGGCGGCGACTCCAGCGTACTGTTCGGCCTGGCAAGTTTTGCCGAAGGCGTCGACTTGCCCGGCGCCTATTGCGAGCACGTGGTGATCGCAAAGATACCGTTCTCGGTCCCGGACGACCCGGTTGAAGCCGCGCTGGCCGAATGGATCGAAGCCCGGGGTGGCAATCCGTTCATGGAAATCTCCGTGCCGGACGCCTCGCTGAAACTGGTCCAGGCCTGCGGCCGCTTGCTGCGCACCGAGGAAGACCGCGGCACCATCACTTTGCTCGACCGCAGGCTGGTGACCCAACGTTATGGCAAGGCCATCCTCAACGCGCTGCCACCGTTTCGGCGGGAGATTTCCTGACGGTCTTGTGTGGCGAGGGGGCTTGCTCCCTCGCCACACAAGACTGCGCCTAACCAGCCGTCTCGCGAAGGTTCACAAAAACATCAATGACTGAAACAATGCCAGCCAGCTGAAAAAAAGCGTGTGTTTCAAAGGAGTTGCGGGTGCAAATTCAAGGCCATTACGAACTTCAGTTCGAAGCAGTGCGTGAAGCGTTCGCGGCACTGTTCGACGATCCGCAGGAGCGCGGCGCGGCGTTGTGCATCCAGGTCGGGGGCAGCACGGTCATCGACCTCTGGGCCGGCACAGCCGACAAGGATGGCCATGAGGCTTGGCACTGCGACACCATCGCCAATCTGTTTTCTTGCACCAAGACGTTCACCGCCGTTACCGCCTTGCAATTGGTCGCCGAAGGCAAGTTGCAACTGGACGCGCCGGTCGCTCGCTATTGGCCTGAGTTTGCGGCGGCGGGCAAGCAATCCGTCACCCTGCGCCAGTTGCTCTGCCATCAGGCCGGACTTCCCGCATTGAGGGAGTTGATGGCCCCCGCGGCACTTTACGATTGGCAGACCATGGTCGATGCACTGGCTGCCGAGACGCCTTGGTGGACCCCCGGCGAGGGCCACGGCTATGCCGCGATCACGTACGGCTGGTTGGTGGGCGAATTGTTGCGCAGGGTCGATGGCCGTGGGCCAGGCGAGTCCATCGTGGCCCGGGTTGCCAAACCCCTGGGACTGGATTTCCACGTTGGCCTGGCCGACGAAGAGTTTCATCGCGTGGCGCATATTGCCCGCGGCAAAGGCAACGTTGGCGACGCAGCGGCCCAGCGTCTGTTGCAGGTCACGATGCGCGAACCGACGGCCATGACCACCCGGGCCTTCACCAACCCTCCATCGATCATGACCAGCACCAACAAGCCGGAATGGCGGCGGATGCAGCAACCGGCTGCCAACGGTCACGGCAACGCCCGCAGTCTCGCCGGGTTCTACGCCGGCCTGCTGGACGGAAGCTTGCTGGAAGGTGAAATGCTCGACGAACTGACTCGCCAGCACAGTTTCGGCGAGGACAAGACATTGTTGACCCAGACCCGTTTCGGCCTGGGTTGCATGCTGGATCAACCGGATGTGCCCAATGCGACCTACGGCCTGGGGCCGCGGGCGTTTGGTCATCCCGGAGCAGGGGGCTCCATCGGTTTCGCCGATCCTGAGTATGACGTTGCGTTCGGGTTCGTGACCAATACCCTCGGGCCCTATGTCTTGATGGACCCACGCGCCCAGAACCTTGCACGGGTGCTTGCCACTTGTCTATAAAACGCCATTGGCGGTAGTGGGTAAAGGAACAAGGTGTTGTTTTCGCTTTCCAAGCGACTGTTTATGCGGCCGGAACATGGCCTTCGTTTTTTACTTCAGATCATTTTGTGGATATCCAATGTCATCGAACAAAACCCTCGCTCTGGCGCTGTGCTTCGCTATCACCGGTTGCGCACAAAACCCACAAAATGATGCTGAGGGCGGCGGTGGCTGGTGGCCGTTCGGGTCCTCCGACAAGGTCGCGGCCAAGGAGCCGGTCCCGCCGGCTCCCTTGAAGCCCGCCGCCGTGGCGCCGCAAGCCAAGGCAGAGGGGGCCACGCATTGGTGGTGGCCGTTCTCCTCCGACGATGGCGCCGATGTCGCCAAGAAAGAAGAAGCGAAACCTGTCGCCAAGCCTGAAACCAAGGCGCCGGCTACCGTCGCCAAGGCCCAAGCCGAGAGCAGTGGCAAGTGGTGGTGGCCGTTCGGTGGCAAAGAGCAGGAGACCGCGAAGGCAGTGCCGATGCCCGACCCGAAAGTCACCCAGGCCTGGCTCGACGACTATGAGCCAAAGCTGCGTACCGCCATCAAGGACAGCAAGCTTGAGCTGGAGCGCCGCGATAATGTGCTGGTGGTCACCGCTCCCGTGGACGGCTCGTTCAACCCGGACCGTCCGGCCATGCTACTGCCGGTGACACTCGGCCCGTTCACTCGCGTCGCCAAGATTCTAGAGGCCGATCCGAAAACCGCGGTGCTGATCCTCGGTCACGCCGATACGTCGGGCGCGGCGCCGGCGAATCTGAAGCTTAGCCAGGAGCGCGCCCAATCCGTCGCGGCGATCTTCCGGCTCAGTGGCTTGCAGCGTGATCGCCTGATGCTGCGCGGGATGGGCTCGGTGGCGCCACGTGCGGCCAACGATAGCGTCGAGGGTCGGGCTTTGAACCGTCGTGTCGAATTGCTGGTCACGCCCGCCAATACCATGGTCGCGTTGTTGAGCAAGTACAACATGCCGACCCCTGCGCCGGTGACCATGGTGGCTGCCCAGGACGTCAAGCCCGCGGCACCTGCCCCGGCCCCGGCGGCGAAAAAATCCTCCGCGCCGGCAACCAAGAAAGCCGCAGCCAAGAAGGCTCCTGCAAAGGCCCCGGCCAAAAAAGCCCCGGCCAAGAAGGCGACTCCGGCGAAAAAACCTGAACCGGCCAAGGCCGCGGCTGACGGGAAAAAAGTTGCTGCCGCCGACTCCTCCAAAAAACAGTGATTGGCTGATCACAAGGAACGCGCCATGACCCAAGCGCTGGCTGATATGCGCCGTGACTACACCCGCGATGGCCTGACCGAGGCGCAAGCCCCGGCCGAGCCGTTCGCGTTGTTCCACCAGTGGTTCGCCGACGCGGTGAAAACCGAACAGGCTCCGGTGGAAGCCAATGCCATGACCCTGGCAACAGTGGACGCTGACGGCCGGCCGCATTGCCGGATCCTGCTACTGAAGGGCCTGGATGCCCAGGGCTTTACTTTCTTCACCAACTACGACAGCGCCAAAGGCCAGCAACTGGCTGCGAATCCGTACGCGGCCATGACGTTTTTCTGGCCGACACTGGAGCGTCAGGTGCGTATCGAAGGCAAGGTAGTGAAAGTCACTGCGCAGGAGTCGGACGCTTATTACCAGGTCCGACCGCTGGGCAGCCGCCTTGGTGCCTGGGCCTCTCCCCAGAGCCGGGTGATTGCCGGGCGCGGCGAGCTGGAAGACTTGCTCAAGGCCACTGAGCAGCGTTTCAGCGACAGCCAACCCCATTGTCCCGAGCACTGGGGCGGCTACCGCTTGCTGCCCGAGCGCATCGAGTTCTGGCAGGGGCGCCCCAGTCGCCTGCATGATCGTCTCAACTACCGCCTGCAAGGGGCGGATTGGACTCGCGAGCGCCTGGCGCCTTGATGGGGTAACCTGCCGCTGCCGCCTGGAGCCATTGCGGCAGGTCCCGTCGCTTGACGCCTTGTTCGCGGGCGCGAGCCAGTTGTTGCAGCATGTAGTGTTTTTTCGGTTCATCCTGCCCCGCCAATGACAGCGCCAGGTCTCGGTCCATCCAGCGTTTGATGCGTACGTACAGCCACCAGTGGAAGTACAGGCCGGCTAGGGTGGTAGCGACTATGATGAAGTAATCCATGGAGAGTCCTTGGAGCGGTAACGCTGCTGACTGGATGTGGCGCTGATGTTTGATGAATTTTCTCGGGTGCGCCTGTATCCCACCTGAATGAAAACAATTTTATCCCGGCGAGGCCGTGACAGGTGTCAAGCCGGGGAGTTTAATGGATCCCTGTCTTTTGGAGTTTGATGCTATGCGTAAGTCTGTTTTGCTGGTTGCTTCCTTTTCCACGATGGCGATGTTGCTCACTGGCTGTCAGTCGAGCCTGACCGGTGACTCCTACTCCCGTGACGAAGCGCGTCGCGTTCAGACGATTCGCATGGGCACTATTGAATCCCTGCGTCCGGTCAAGATCGAAGGCACCAAGACGCCTATCGGCGGTGCGGCGGGTGCTGTAGTAGGCGGCGTGGGTGGCAGCGCGATCGGTGGTGGCCGTGGCAGCATCGTTGCCGCCGTAATCGGCGCGGTGGCTGGCGGCTTGATCGGTTCGGCCACTGAAGAAGGCCTGACCCGTACCCAGGGTGTTGAAATCACGGTTCGTGAAGACGACGGCAGCATGCGTGCCTATGTTCAACAGGTTCAGGAGAATGAAGTGTTCCGCGTGGGCGAGCGGGTGCGGATTTCTACTGTCGGTGGAACCAGTCGCGTTTCCCACTAAGTGGCTTTGATCGCGAACGCCGCTGATAAAGTTGAATGAACTGGCCTCTTCGCGAGCAAGCTCGCTCCCACAGCGGATCGGGGTATACACCGAATGGTGTGTCCGCCGAAAAAACCGTGGGGGCGAGCTTGCTCGCGATAGGCGCTGGTTCAGCTATGAAAACGCTGGATGAGTGCCCCGCTGTACGGCCCGCTCAACACGTCATGAATGCTGCGAAACGGGCTTGCGACTAGCCATCGCCGTAACCCCATACCCAATTACCGCCGCCAGGATCGACCCGGTAAGAATCCCCATCCGGTCCATTCCTGCATACTCACTTGCACCCGGTGCGAACGCCAGGGAACCCACGAACAGGCTCATCGTGAAACCGATCCCGCAGAGAATCGCTACCCCCAGTATCTGCCCCCAGTTCGCCCCGGCGGGAAGGCTGGCAATGCCGATCTTCACCGCGAGCCAGGTCAGGCCGAACACACCGACTGCCTTGCCCAGCAACAGCCCGACCGCGATGCCCATCGGCACGTGGTGAGTAAAACTTTCGACGGTGACGCCGCTCAACGACAGGCCCGCGTTGGCGAAGGCGAACAGCGGCAGGATGCCATACGCCACCCAGGGATGCAGCGCATGTTCGAGGGTCAGTAATGGCGACGTTTCAGCGTTTTTCGTGCGCAGTGGAATGCAGAAGGCCAGGGTGACACCCGCCAGGGTGGCATGGACACCGCTCTTGAGCACGCAAACCCACAGAATCAGCCCGACCACCATGTAGGGGCCGAGTTTGACCACGCCCATGCGGTTCATTGCCACCAATGCCGCGATGCACGCCGCAGCCAGCCCCAATGACAGGGTCGACAGGTCGCCAGAGTAGAAGATCGCAATGATGATAATGGCGCCCAGGTCATCAATGATCGCCAGCGTCATCAGGAACAGCTTGAGCGACACCGGCACTCGCTTGCCCAGCAAGGCCAGCACGCCCAGGGCGAAGGCAATATCGGTGGCCGTCGGGATCGCCCAGCCGGCCAGTGCGGCTGGGTTGTCGCGGTTGAGGAACCAGTAGATGAGCGCCGGCACCAGCATGCCGCCGACGGCCGCAGCGCCCGGCAGGACAATCTGCGATGGTTTGGACAATTGCCCGTCGAGGACCTCCCGCTTGACCTCAAGGCCGATGAGCAGGAAGAACATAGCCATCAGGCCGTCGTTGATCCACAGCAGCAAGGGCTTGGCGATCTGCAAGGCGCCGACCTGAGCCACCACCGGAGTCTCCAGCAAGCCGTTATAAAGCCAGTCCAGCGGCGAATTGTTGATCACCAGGGCCAGCACAGCGGCCGCGATCAACAGAAGACCGCTTGCCGCTTCCAGTTGGAAAAAACGTGTCATAGAGCTACGTAGAGCCAAGACTGCTCTCCATTCATCGGATCCAAAGATAGGGACACCCTAACCCGTACCCTTAGTTGTTAAAACAAAAGTTATATTCTTTTTTGTTATATGCTGTTACAGCGCCTGTATTGCCGCCGGGCAGTTGACGGGCATATTGGACCTTAGCTGTACCTGTGCGCGATGTCGGTTTTTTCCTAAGCTTGCGTCTCGTATTTCCGAACCAGATCGTGCCCCGTGGCTATCGGTCTGCCTGCGTCGTACCGATCCAGCGAGAAAACACCATGAACGACCACCGCCAGTGGGCGCGTGAAGCCATCCGTATCATCGAGGCGGACTTCCAGCGCAGCGCCGATACGCACTTGATCCCACTGCCGTTGCCGGGGTTGCCGGGCATTGAGCTGTACTTCAAGGATGAGTCCAGCCATCCCACTGGAAGCCTCAAGCATCGATTGGCTCGTTCGCTTTTCCTCTATGCGTTGTGCAACGGCTGGCTCAAGCCGGGGGCCGGTGATCGAAGCCTCCAGCGGATCGACGGCAATTTCCGAGGCCTACTTCGCCCGGTTGCTGGGCCTGCCATTCATTGCGGTGATGCCGGCGACGACCTCTCGGGAAAAAATCGCACAGATCGCCTTTTATGGCGGCCAGAGCCATTTGGTGGATGATCCTACGCAGATCTACGCCGAGTCCGAACGCCTGGCGCGGGAGCATGACGGCCATTTCATCGACCAATTCACCTACGCCGAGCGCGCTACGGACTGGCGCGCCAACAACAACATCGCCGAGTCGATCTTCCAGCAGATGCGTTTTGAGCAGCATCCGGAACCGACCTGGCTGATTTCCAGCCCCGGAACCGGTGGCACGACCGCCACCCTGGGACGTTATGTGCGTTACCGCCAGCACTGTACCCGTGTGCTGTGTGCCGACGCCGAGCGCTCGGTATTCTTCGATTACTACCGCAGCGGCGACGCCAGCCTGCGCCTGGATTGCGGCTCGCGGATCGAAGGCATCGGCCGACCACGGGTCGAAGCGTCGTTCCTGCCCACGGTCATCGATGCGATGGTCAAGGTCCCGGACGCCTTGTCTCTCGCGGCCATGCATTACCTGGCCCAGCGGTTGGGGCGACGGGTAGGTGGGTCCAGCGGTACCAACCTGATCGGCGCGCTGATCGCCGCGAAGGGGATGGTGGATGCTGGTGAGTCAGGGTCGATCGTGGCCATTCTTTGCGACGGCGGGGAGCGTTATGCCACGACTTATTATGATCCGGCGTGGCTCAAGCAGCAGGGGTATGAGTTGAGTGGGTTGATCGATGCGGTGGCTGCGTGTGCGGAACGCGGAGAAGCGCTGCCGGAGAGTGTGTTGCGGGCTAACATCTGAGTTCTTGAACACGCTGAGATCCCTTGTGGGAGCGAGCCTGTTCGCGATAGCGGATCAGCATTCAACACAAATGCTGGCTGATCCACCGCCATCGCGAGCAAGTTCGCTCACACACCGGGATGAATGTCAGGCCTCGAGGCCGAGCATATCCCGCGCCACCGCCTCGGCAATCCGGATTCCATCCACGCCCGCCGACAGGATGCCGCCTGCGTAACCGGCGCCTTCCCCTGCGGGGAACAAGCCCTTCACATTCAGGCTTTGCAGCGTTTCGTTTCGCGTGATGCGCAGCGGTGACGAGGTGCGCGTCTCGATGCCGGTGAGCACTGCATCGTGCAGCGAATAGCCACGGATCTGTTTCTCGAACGCCGGTAACGCTTCACGAATGGCTTCGATGGCGAAATCCGGCAGGGCCAGGGCCAGGTCGCCCAAGGCAACCCCCGGTTTGTAGGACGGTTCAACGCTACCCAGCGCCGTCGAAGGCTTGCCGGCGATGAAATCGCCCACCAGTTGCGCGGGGGCCTCATAGTTGCTGCCGCCAAGTACGAAGGCGTGGGACTCCAGACGCTCCTGCAACTCGATTCCCGCCAGCGGGCCCCCCGGGTAATCCACTTCCGGGGTAATGCCGACAACGATGCCGGAGTTGGCGTTGCGCTCGTTACGTGAATACTGGCTCATGCCGTTGGTCACGACCCGGTTCGGCTCGGAAGTCGCCGCCACCACTGTACCGCCCGGGCACATGCAGAAGCTGTACACCGAACGGCCGTTCTTGGCGTGGTGCACCAGTTTGTAGTCGGCCGCGCCGAGCTTCGGATGGCCGGCGTACTTGCCCAGGCGTGCACTGTCGATCAGTGATTGCGGGTGTTCGATGCGGAAACCCACCGAGAACGGCTTCGCTTCCATGTACACGCCACGGCTGTGGAGCATGCGGAACGTGTCCCGGGCGCTGTGGCCCAGGGCAAGGATCACGTGTTTGGAATGGATCTGTTCACCGCTGGCCAACTCGACACCGACCAATTGGCCGTCTTCGATCAGCACATCGGTGACTCGCTGCCCGAAGCGCACTTCGCCGCCCAGCGCGCGAATCTGCTCACGCATGTTTTCCACGACGCCTGTCAGGCGGAACGTACCGATGTGTGGCTTGCTGACGTAGAGGATTTCTTCGGGCGCCCCGGCCTTGACGAACTCGTGCAGGACCTTGCGCCCAAGGAATTTAGGGTCCTTGATCTGGCTGTAGAGCTTGCCGTCGGAGAATGTCCCCGCACCGCCCTCGCCGAATTGCACGTTGGATTCAGGGTTGAGCACGCTTTTGCGCCACAGGCCCCAAGTGTCCTTGGTGCGCTGGCGCACCTCCGGGCCGCGCTCGAGGATGATCGGCTTGAAGCCCATCTGCGCGAGCAACATGGCGGCGAAAATGCCGCACGGGCCGAAGCCGACCACGATCGGCCGTTCGCCCAGGTCGGCCGGCGCCTGGCCAACCACTTTGTAGCTGACGTCCGGCGCTTCGTTGACGTTACGGTCATCAGCGAACTTGCGCAGCACGCTGGCTTCATCGCGCACCGTCAGGTCGATGGTGTAAATGAAGCACAGCTCGGAAGATTTCTTGCGTGCGTCATAGCTGCGTTTGAACAAGGTGAAGTCGAGCAGGTCATCGCTGGCGATGCCCAGGCGTTGCACGATGGCGGGACGCAGGTCTTCTTCGGGATGGTCGATCGGCAGCTTGAGTTCGGTGATTCGTAACATGACAGGATCCGGTTCGCGGGGCGCACAACTGCGCCAGGGCGTGCTTCAAACCGGCGATTATAAGCTGCATTCCCTGCTACCCGTGAGGTTAAAACAGACTGGCGACAAGTCAGTCGTCCCGTGCGCCACCGAAATAGGCACATCCGCGCTGGACCTGGCCGTTGACCCGCAATTCGGCGCTCATGTGTTGCACGCTGCCGCTGGCGCTGTCGACACAGCGAGCCGGGGTGACCCATAGCTCGACTTTCTGGCCATTGGCTTCGGTACCGAGGTTGAACCTGCCATCGCCCAATTGCTCCTCGACATAGGGCACCGCCAGTGGCGGCTGACCTACCCGATCCAGCACCAGGCCCTTGCCGCTGGCCGTGAGGGTCCATTCAGGGCTGTGGCCCGTTGCACGCAGAATCACGCGCTTGAAGTCTGCGTCGCCGCACGCGGTCCCCGAAGGTTCCAGGCGATAGAGCTGGCCAACGTCCAGCTGGCTGTCGGCGCCGGCCGATGCGCTGGAAACGATGCGGCCGCGCAGGTCGGCGAACAACTTGCCGCTATCATCCGCCAGGGTGGCGGCTTGTTGCAGGACGCTGGTGCCGCCGGCGTCATTGACCATGTAGCGGCGCTGTTCCTGGCACGGCTGGAACATCAACTTGCCGTCCGCGGCTGTCAGTTCGCCTTGCATACGTGTTTGCCCCGCATGGGGCGCGCTCTGGCGCGGGGCTTCGAGCAGCTGGCAGCCGGCGAAAAGCGGGAGGAGGGCGACAAACAGCAGGGAACGAGCGGCACGCATCATTGGGTCTCCAGACAAGTGCCGCCACGTTACTCAGACTGTCCCTCTATCACAAGGGGTCAGCCCACGTGAAAGGTCTGGCCGGTTTGCAGGCCTTCGACACTCTTCGCGTAGGCCAACGCCACTTCCGCCGCAGGAACGGGCTTATAGCCACGGAAGTACGGCGCATAGTTGTCCATGGCTTCCAGAAGCACGTTCGGGCTTACCGAATTGACCCGTAGCCCGCGCGGCAATTCGATTGCCGCCGCGCGCACGAAACTGTCGAGGGCGCCGTTCACCAGTGCCGCCGAAGCGCCGCTCTTGATGGGGTCGTGGCTGAGTACGCCAGTGGTGAAGGTAAAGGATGCACCGTCGTTGGCGAACTCGCGGCCGATCAGCAGCAGATTGACCTGGCCCATCAGTTTGTCCTTCAGGCCTAGGGCAAAGCTGTCTTCGGTCATGTCGCCCAGAGGTGCGAAGGTGACATTGCCCGCGGCACAGACCAGCGCGTCGAAGCGGCCGGTCTTTTCAAACAAGGCGCGGATCGAGGCGCTGTCGCTGATATCGACTTGTACGTCACCGCTATGGCGGCCGATGCGTACGATTTCGTGGCGGGGCGATAATTCATTATCGATGGCCGAACCGATGGTGCCGTTGGCGCCGATCAACAGGATTTTCATGGGCTGTTCCTCATTGGTTTGAACGAGGTTGCAGTCTAGGCTGGATTTTCTTCGGGATAATCGTGCTAATAGGAAACCTTTGGTTTTCAATTGGAAACAATCCAGTGAGCGAGATAGATGACCTCGCAGCGTTCGCCGTGCTGGTGGAGGCTGGGAGTTTCACCTTGGCGGCGCAGCAGTTGGGGTGCAGCAAGGGGCAACTGTCCAAGCGCATCAGTCTGTTGGAAGAGCGGTTTTCGGTGCTGCTGCTCCAGCGCACGACACGACGCCTTAGCCTGACGGCGGCGGGCGCTGCGCTGTTGCCCCAGGCCCAGGCATTGTTGGTCCAGGTGGAAAGGGCGCGTCAGGCGTTGGCGCGCTTGAAGGGCGAAATTTCCGGGCCGGTGCGCATGACGGTTCCGGTTTCGCTGGGCGAAACGTTCTTCGAGGGATTGCTTACGGAATTTGCCTGTGCCTATCCCGACGTGCAGATTGAGCTGGAGCTCAACAATGGTTACCGCGATTTAACCCGCGATGGCTTCGATTTGGCGATTCGTTCGGATGCGGCGGTCGATGAGCGGTTGGTGGCTCGACCGTTGCTGGCCTGGCATGAAATGACCTGCGCCAGCCCGGCCTACCTGGAACGCTACGGCGAACCCGAGTCCCCCCACGCCTTGGTGGAGCACAAGTGCCTGCTCAACAGCCACTACAGTGGTCGGGAAGAGTGGCTGTATCACCAGCAGCACGAATTGTTGCGGGTGCGAGTGTCCGGGCCGTTCGCCAGCAACCATTACAGCCTGTTGAAAAAAGCCGCCTTGGCCGACGCGGGTATCGCCCGTTTGCCATCGTATTTGCTCCATGAAGAGCTGGCCGACGGACGCCTGCGTTGGCTGCTGCGCGATTTCCAGACCCGGCGCATGCCGATGTACCTGGTGCATCCTTATCAGGGTGGGTTGCCCAAGCGTACCCAGGTGCTGGCTGATTATTTGATTGAATGGTTCAAGCGCAGTGGGGAGGCGTTGGATCGGTTGTAGAGTGAAGACGCTAAACCCGTGGCGAGGGAGCTTGCTCCCGCTCGGTTGCGTAGCGACCGCAAAAACTGGGGGCCGCTACGCCCGAGGCGTCGGACCGGCCCAGCGGGAGCAAGCTCCCTCGCCACGGGGGCGTGCGCATCCAGATAAAAAAAACGGCCCGAAGGCCGTTTTTTTCTTGGTGACAGCCTCAGCCGCCCAGGTACGCCTCGCGCACTTTCGGGTCGGTCAGCAGCGCTTCACCGGTGCCTTGCATCACCACGCGACCGTTCTCCAGCACGTACGCCCGGTCGGCGATTTTCAGCGCTTGGTTGGCGTTCTGCTCCACCAGGAACACCGTCACGCCATCCTTGCGCAGCTGTTCGATGATGTCGAAGATCTGCTGGATGATGATCGGTGCCAGGCCCAGGGAAGGCTCGTCGAGCAGCAGCAGCTTGGGCTTGCTCATCAGCGCACGGCCGATGGCGAGCATTTGCTGTTCGCCACCGGACATGGTGCCGCCGCGCTGGGTAAAACGCTCTTTCAGGCGTGGGAAAAGGTGCAGCACCTTGTCCATCTGTTCCTGATAGTCGCCCTTGTCGGTGAAGAACCCGCCCATGGCGAGGTTTTCTTCCACGGTCAGCCGGGCAAATACCCGACGGCCTTCAGGCACCACAGCGATGCTCTTGCGCATGATCTGCGCCGACTCCTGGCCCACCAGTTCCTCGCCCATGTAGCGGATGCTGCCGCTGTGGGCCTGGGGCGAACCGCAGAGGGTCATCAGCAGCGTCGATTTGCCAGCACCGTTGGCGCCGATCAGCGTGACGATTTCGCCCTGGCGGACCTCGACGTTGACGCTGTGCAGCGCCTGGATCTTGCCGTAGAAGGTGGAAACGTTTTCGAATTGCAGCATTTACGCTTCCCCCAGGTAGGCTTTGATCACTTCGGGATTATCGCGGATCTGTTCCGGCGTACCGTCGGCCAGCGGCGTGCCCTGGTTGATCACGACGATGTGGTCGGAAATGCTCATGACCAGCTTCATATCGTGCTCGATCAGCAGGACGGTGACGTTGTGCTCCTCGCGCAACACGCTGATGAGCGCCTTCAGGTCTTCGGTTTCCTTCGGGTTCAGGCCGGCGGCCGGTTCGTCGAGCATGAGGATCCGCGGGCGGGTCATCATGCAGCGGGCGATTTCCAGGCGCCGTTGCTGACCGTAGGCCAGGGTGCCGGCGGTACGGTTGGCGAACTCGGTGAGGTTGACCTTGTCCAGCCAGTACGCGGCGTACTCCATCGCCTCGCGTTCGCTCTTGCGGAACGCCGGGGTCTTGAACAGGCCCGCGAAGAAGTTGGTGTTCAGGTGACGGTGCTGGGCGATCAACAGGTTCTCGACCGCCGTCATGTCCTTGAACAGCCGCACGTTCTGGAAGGTCCGCACCACGCCCTTGCGAGCGATGTGATGGCCGGCCAGGCCCTGGATCGGCTCGCCGTCCAGCAGGATGGTGCCGCCGGTGGGCTGGTAGAAGCCGGTCAGGCAGTTGAACACTGTGGTCTTGCCCGCGCCGTTCGGCCCGATCAGGGCAACCACTTGTTTCTCTTTCACGGTCAGGGCCACGCCGTTGACCGCAAGCAAGCCGCCGAAGCGCATGCTCAAGTTTTCAACTTTGAGGATCTCGCGGCTCATTTGCGCAGCTCCATGTGTGGGCGTTGCATAGGCAGCAGACCTTGAGGACGCCAGATCATCATCAGCACCATCAAGGCGCCGAACATCAACATGCGGTATTCACTGAATTCACGCATCATTTCAGGCAGCAGGATCATCACGATCGCCGCCAGGATCACGCCCAGCTGCGAGCCCATCCCGCCCAGCACGACGATGGCGAGGATGATCGCCGACTCGATGAAGGTGAACGATTCGGGCGTCACCAGGCCCTGGCGAGCCGCGAAGAAGCTACCAGCGAAACCGGCGAACGCAGCACCGAGGGTAAAGGCCGACAGCTTGATCACGGTTGGGTTGAGACCCAGCGCGCGGCAGGCGATCTCGTCTTCACGCAGCGCTTCCCACGCACGGCCGATCGGCATGCGCAGCAGGCGATTGATGACAAACAGTGCCGCCAGTGCCAGCAACAGGGCAACCAGGTACAGGAAGATCACCTTGTTGATCGAGTTGTATTGCAGGCCGAAGTACTCGTGGAAGGTCTGCAAGCCTTCGGCGGCCTTGCGCTCGAAGGTCAGGCCGAAGAACGTCGGCTTCTCGATATTGCTGATGCCGTTCGGACCACCGGTGATGTCGGTCATGTTACGCAGGAACAGCCGGATGATCTCACCGAAACCCAGGGTCACGATCGCCAGATAGTCACCACGCAAGCGCAGGACCGGGAAACCCAGCAGGAAACCGAAGGTCGCAGCCATCAGCCCGGCGATCGGCAGGCAGATCCAGAAGCTCAGGCCGAAGTAGTGGGACAGCAGCGCGTAGCTGTAGGCGCCGACGGCGTAGAAGCCGACGTAACCCAGGTCCAGCAGGCCGGCCAGGCCTACCACGATGTTCAGGCCCAGGCCGAGCATCACGTAGATCAGGATCAGCGTAGCGATGTCCACCGCGCCGCGCGAGCCGAAGAACGGCCATACCAGCGCGACGATGATGAGGGCGATGATGAAATAGCGCTGAGTCGTTGGCAGGGTCAGGAAGTTGCTGGCCTTGGCCGGGATCAGCGGCAGGCCCGGGGAGGAGCGCCAGGCCTTGCTGATTTGCTGGTTGAACAGCACGCGCAGGAACATCAGCACCGAGCAGATCGCGATGGTCGCAAGCACCGCAGGGCTGGTGTTGTGCACTTCCAGGTTGATACCGACGATGGTCAGTTTCAGACCGAGTACCGGGTAGGCCACGGCCCAGACCAGCAAGGCACTGAACAGTGCCTGTTTAAGATTCCTAGTCATACTTTCTCAACCTCCGGACGGCCCAGAATGCCGGTCGGACGGAACAACAGCACCAGAACCAACAAGCCGAATGCAACGACGTCCTTGTACTGGTCGCCGAAGATATCGGCGCCAAAGGCTTCCGCCACCCCCAGCACCAATCCACCGAGCATGGCTCCGGGAATGCTGCCGATGCCGCCCAATACCGCAGCGGTGAAGGCCTTGAGGCCGACGAGGAAACCGGCGTTCGGGTTGATCACGCCGTATTGCATGCTCAGCAGAACAGCCGCAACAGCTGCCAGCGCAGCACCAATGACAAAAGTCAGGGCGATGATGTTGTTGGTGTTGATGCCGAGCAGGTTGGCCATCTTGATGTCCTCGGCACAGGCGCGGCAGGCGCGGCCCAGGCGAGAACGGGAGATGAACAGGGTCAGGCCGAGCATGGCGATCACAGTGACGATGAACACCACGATCTGCATGTAGGAAATCAGCACTTCTTGTGCGCCACCCGGACCGAAGGCGACGTTGCCAGGGATCAGGTTGGGGATTGCTTTGTCCTTGGAGTCTTGCGCCAGCAGAACGGTGTTCTGCAGGAAAATCGACATACCAATGGCGGAAATCAGCGGGATAAGACGGTTACTGCCGCGCAAGGGGCGATAGGCGATCCGTTCGATGCTGTAGCCATAGGAACTGGTGACCACGATGCTCGCGATAAAAGCCGCGGTCATCAACAGCGGGACACTGTCGAGTCCCATCATGGTCAGCCCGGCAATGGCGATGAACGCCACGTAGGAGCCGATCATGTACACCTCGCCGTGGGCGAAGTTGATCATTCCAATGATGCCGTAAACCATCGTGTAGCCGATGGCGATCAGGGCATACATGCTGCCAACGTTAAGGCCGTTAACCAGCTGTTGGAAGAAGTGATAGATGTCAGGCATTACAGCGCTCCTAAAAACCTGATACGCATTTCACTGGTGGAGTCATTTTCCCGCCCGGCCCCGTGGATCTCTATCCACTTCGAATCCGGGTTTTGCCAGCGAACCGCTGATGACGGTTTTGAGATTTTCAGGTGGGGAGACTGGCGGATCACGCCAGCGCGGCCCATACATTCGTAAAACAAAGCCCACGGCACGCCGTGGGCTTTATTGGCAGTCAGTGAGGCAGCGCCTTACTGAGGCGAAACTTCAGTTTTAGGTTTGCCGTTGTGCCACTCGTAAACCACGAATTTGAAGTCTTTCAGGTCGCCTTTTTCATCGAAGCTCAGGTCACCGGTCGGCGTCTTGAAAGTGCCGGCGTGGATGGCTTCAGCCACTTTGGTCGCGTCTTCGGACTTGGCCGCCTTGATGCCTTCGGCAATCACGGTCACTGCGGAGTAGGACGGGAACACGAACGGGCCGCTCGGGTCTTCCTTCTTCGCTTTGAACGCGTCAGCCAATGCAACGTTGGCCGGATCCTGGTCGAAGGACTTCGGCAGGGTCACCAGCAGGCCTTCGGAAGCATCCTTGGCGATCTGGGTGATCGAATCGTTACCCACGCCTTCCGGACCCATGAAGCGGGCTTTCAGGCCCTTTTCCTGGGCTTGACGCAGGATCAGGCCCAGCTCCGGGTGGTAACCGCCGTAGTAAACGAAGTCGACACCGGCTTGCTTGAGCTTGGCGATGATCGCGGAGAAGTCCTTGTCGCCGGCGTTGACGCCTTCGAACACGGCAACCTTGGTGCCTTTCTTCTCGAGGGTGGCTTTCACCGCGCTGGCGATGCCTTCACCGTACTGCTGCTTGTCGTGCAGGACCGCAACGATTTTCGGCTTGACGTGGTCGGCGATGTAGTTGCCGGCGGCTGGGCCTTGGGCACTGTCCAGACCGATGGTGCGGAAGATCATCTTGTAGCCACGGGCGGTGATATCCGGGCTGGTGGCCGCTGGGGTGATCATGATCACGCCTTCGTCTTCGTAGATGTCCGAAGCCGGCTGGGTGGAGCTGGAGCACAGGTGGCCGATCACGAACTTGACGCCGTCGTTGACGACCTTGTTCGCGACGGCTACCGCTTGTTTTGGATCGCAGGCGTCATCGTATTCAACGGCTTCGAGTTTCTTGCCGTCGACGCCGCCCTTGGCGTTGATTTGCTCGATCGCCATCTTGGAGCCGCTGAACTGCATGTCGCCGTATTGGGCTACAGGGCCGGTTTTCGGGCCGGCGATGCCGATCTTGATGGTATCGGCGGCAAACGAATGGCTGGCAACCCCGGCCAGAACCATAGCGGCAAACAGTTTGGAAATCTGCTTAGTAGCCTTAGTCATAGTGCTCCACTCATGCTGTTGTAGTTTTTATAGTCCTGGCGCCGTAGCAGCAGAACCGGGTCAGATATCTTGGATATCCTCGCGGAAAATGCCCCCGGCAACTGTACCGGTACAGTGTAGAGCGCCGATTGTTGGCAAGGGAAGCTGGCGCTTGGGGGCAAAACCTGAGGGTGTCGCTTTATTGAAAGAAAAAGACAGATTCGCGGCGGGGGTTGTCCGGTCAAATCGGCAATCCTTGGCTTTGCTGCGCTTTTCAATCGGTGCTGCAATTGCAACTGGGTTTTTCTGCCAGACCACCGACGTTATCATTCGCGCCGATTTCTTTTCCGGACAGCTCCCATGAATCAAGAACCTAGCACCCTCTATGCCAAATTGCTCGGTGAAACCGCATCCATCACCTGGAAAGAGCTGGAGCCGTTCTTTGCCAAGGGTGCCCTATTGTGGGTCGATCCGGCACTGGATCTGATCGCTGCCGCCGAGGCCGTGGCCCAGGACGAAGGTACCAAAGTCGCCGCCTGGCTGGGCGCCGGGCAGGTCGCCAAGCTGTCTGAAACGCGGGCGCTGGATTTTCTGGAGCGCGATCCGCAGCTCTGGGCGGTGGTGGTTTCGCCTTGGATCATGATCCAGGAAAGGGCATCGAATTGATCGATGCACCAACTTGGTTCGCTCCCTGGCTCGGTTGAAAGTGTGTAGGTGAGTAGCGAGATGACAGCCTGCCGTGGCGAAACGCCACAGGGCAGGGTGACGTATACGTAACGGGAACAGTTTATTGGGCAGCCTTTTGGCTGCTTAATTGTTTCTGGATGTTGTTCTGGGGAGAGATTCAAGGCCGCTATCGCGAGCAAGCTCGCTCCCACAATGGGTCTGTGTTCACAAAACCTGTGGGAGCGAGCTTGCTCGCGATTTGGGCGACTCGGTTCAAGCCAGCCTCAGTAAGTACGGCCAGTATGGTTATTAAGCGAAATAACCTTGGTCTTGCCGATCCGATGACGGTAGATCTCGCGCAGGTACTTGATGGACTTCTTCACGCAGTCGCGGGACAGGCGGATGTCGTTGATCGAGACGAATTTTTCCTTGTCGCTGATCAGCTCGCGGTATTTCTTTTCATACATCGGCTTGATCGCGTACCAGTTGGTGTCGAGGATTTTCGCCGGGTTCTCGAATTCATTGAGCAGGTCGTCGATGCGTGCCTCGTCGAATTCTTCGTTGATGATGAAGTCCAGGATCGAGTTGTCCAAGGTCTCATCGAAGCGGTACGGCGTACGGGCGAAGCAGCGTTTGATAAACGCCACGATCAGGGTCAGGAAGTCGTCCGACAGGCATGGGCTCTTGGCGATCAGCGTGGTCAGCGACAGGTTCGCCGAGGCGCCGATCACCAACGCGTAGCGCTTGAGCGTGGTGTTGGGGAACAGGCTGTTGAGGTGGGTCTTGAGCCGGTTCAAGTCCATGTAGGACAGCTTGTAATCCTTGGGCAACGAGACGATCGATACCACCGACGAGCAGTTCTTGAAGAAGTGCAGGTCATGCAGCGCAGCGGCGTCGTAGCCGGAGTTCTTGTACTGCTCCAGCGAGGCGCGGTAGCGCTTGGACTCGATGGGCAACAGGCTGATGCCTTCGATGGCCTGGGTGACTTTGTTGAAGTGCGGCAGGTCGATGGAACGGAAGAACAGGTCATCGATGTTCAAGCGCGGTGGCTCTTTCTCGAACACCTTGAACTTGTCGCCGCTCGGCGCCGGGGTTTCCGGGACCACGGACTCGGCGTAGGCAATCGCCACCGGGCCGGCCAGGCTCATGAACAGGTCGTTGGCGTCCAGGCGAATGGTTTCACCAATGTCGATGCCGGCGCGACGGAAGTAGTTCTGGTCGTAGTCGGTGGTCACGGCCTGGGCCGTCAGGATGTTGAATATCTGCTGGGAAATATACTGGTTGGCGTGCTTTTCCATGGCATTGACATCAATGTTCTGGATGTTGCCGTCATCACTCTCTTCGGCGTAGCGCATGATGTCGTTGGAGATCAACATCATCGCGTTCCACGGACGGATGCGGCCCATGACGCTGGCTTCGCTGCTGTCTTCGTTGGCGAAGTTGTACGAGAAATCCCATTCTTCCGAGAGGTATTTGCACAACAGCCGACCGGCGTTGATGTGCAGAGCCTCAGACATTTCGCTGCGGTGGTCGGAGATATTCGGCAGCACGCAAATGCCGCTGGTGAAAATCGGCTCGAAGACGAAGGAGTGACCGCTCTTGCTGTCGTGTTCGTCCATCGGCTTGGTGTCGAACGTCTTGTTCATGTAGGAGTACTGCTGGGCCAGGCCAAACTCCGAGGCCATGCCCGAACCGGTACCGCCGCCGGCGCTGAAGATCGAAAAATACAGGCGCGACTGGTTGGCCTTGATGCCGCAGCTGTCGATCAGGTACGAGTGAATCATCTTCCAGTCGGGGGTGGAGAAACGCTGGGTGTCCTTGTTCAGGATGATCTTCGCCAGATACTGGCCGAGGATCGGCGCGTTGCCGGCGCCACCGGCATGGACTTCCGACAGGTCCATGATTTTCATCTTGCTGTAGTCGCGCAAGAAGCCGCTTTTCTCGCCTTTGCGCGAGAAACGGATGCGCCCGGCGATGTCCTTGTCCAAGTCTCCCAGCATGACCAGCGGTTCCACCAGGAACACCGGTTTGCTTGCCTTGCTGTTGCCCAGGCGCAGGTTGCGCATCCACTGCGCCGGGCGATAACTTTTGTCGCCGTAGTTTTTATCCTCGGCATTGAATTCGTTGAGGTAGAACTTGCGGGCGTTGTAGACCAACTCCGCGACGTCCAGGGCGATGTTGGAACCGCAGCGACCCAGGCCGATCAGGCAAACCGATGGGAACTCCTGCTGGCCACGTTCGCTCTCGTCGTCCACCAGGTGCGGCGGACGGGGGAACACGGCATCGCGCAGGCCGTCGAGGTTGTCGAGGATGCGGTCGGTGTTGGTCTCGGTGAAATATAGGTATTGCTGGGTAGCCAGGGATCGCGAGCTGCTCGACAGCGTCGAGGTTTCAGGGCCGTTGGCGGCTGGGCTCAAGGTCAGATCGGAAACCGCAGTGGCTGTTTTTTTGGAAGTCATTGTGCGCCGTATGCCTGGACTGGTCGGATCGACGACATGTCATCGAACCATCGCGAATGGGAACTCGCGTCCTTTGATGGCAACGCGAATGTCGGCCCAAGCGTTCAGGGCTGCAGCCTGAGCAGCGCTCGGGAGAATCTATTCCTGATCATGTTGGATCGGCCATCGCGCGAGGTTCTTTAATCAAGAGCAGGCAAAATGATGGCAGTTGTTGCAGCAAATTGACCAAAGCAATGAAACACGCCCTGCGCCATGGTTTGGTATCAGCCATGCGAATGATTGGAGACAGCTCGCGTCCCGCTGTCTAGATTGCAGACTCCGGGCTCGGATGCCTCGCCCAACAATAAAAAGAGACGGACCCATGCAGAACTCGACCCAAGCGGCGAATGCCTGGCGCATTCTGTTCCTGTTGTTCCTGGCCAACCTGTTCAACTTCTTCGATCGCACCATCCCGGCGATCATCATCGAGCCGATCCGCATGGAGTGGAGCCTCAGCGACTTCCAGATCGGCATCATCGGCACCGCGTTCACAATCGTCTACGCCATTGCGGGCTTGCCGCTGGGGCGCATGGCCGATACCGGTTCGCGCAGCAAGTTGATGGGCTGGGGCCTGGCCGCCTGGAGCGGATTGACCGCGGTGAATGGCCTGGTGGGCAGTTTCTGGGCGTTCCTGGTGGTGCGCATGGGCGTGGGCATCGGTGAGGCCAGCTATGCGCCGGCCGCCAATTCGCTGATTGGCGATCTGTTCCCGGCTCACCGCCGGGCTCGGGCAATGGGCATCTTCATGCTGGGGCTGCCGCTGGGCCTGTTGTTGGCGTTCTTCACCATCGGCGCGATGGTCAAGGCCTTCGACAGCTGGCGTGCGCCTTTCTTCATCGCGGCGGTGCCGGGGCTGGTGCTGGCGGTGTTCATGTTCTTCATCAAGGAACCCAAGCGCGGCGCGGCGGAAACCGTGCAGGTGTCCCAAGAGAAGGTTGATAAACCGGTTCGCCGGGTGCTGGCGATTCCGACCTTTCTCTGGTTGGTGCTGGCGGGGCTGTGCTTCAACTTCGCCACCTACGCCTGCAACTCATTCCTGGTGCCAATGCTGCAACGGTATTTCGGGATGCCGCTGCACGAGGCGGCCGTGGCGACCGGCATCATGGTGGGCGTGACCGGATTGTTCGGGCTGACCCTTGGCGGCTGGGTCGCAGACAAGATCCACCAGCGCGTGCCCAACGGCCGTCTGTTGTTTGCAGCGTTCAGCCTGGCCATTTCGACCGTGACCACGGCGTGGGCCCTCCATGCCGGGCGCATCGAGATCGGTGTTTTCGTGGCCGTGTTCAGCGTTGGTTGGTTGTTTGCCTATAACTTCTACACCTGCGTCTATACCGCGATCCAGGACGTGGTGGAGCCGCGACTGCGTGCTACGGCGATGGCCTTGTATTTTGCCGGGCTGTATCTGCTCGGCGGCGGCCTCGGGCCGGTGGTGGTGGGCGGCTTGTCCGACTACTTCGCCCACACGGCGATGGCCGTCGCAGGTGCCCCGCAAATGACCGAAGCCTTCAAGGCCATCGGCCTGCATGACGCGATGTACCTGATCCCGGTGGCGCTGTTGCTGACCATGGTGTTCCTGTTCCTGGCGTCTCGCTGCTTCGTGCGCGATGCCAAGCGGATGAAGGACGGGATGAGCGTCGTGGTGGAGCCGGCGGGCGTGGCGGCGACGGCTTGAGATCAAACTGCTGGCGAAACAGCTTTTGTGGCGAGGGGATTTATCCCCGCTGGGCTGCAGAGCAGCCCTCGAAAAACACTCAGCTAACCTGACACAGTGCGGCGTCGGTTTTAGGGCTGCTGCGCAGCCCAGCGGGGATAAATCCCCTCGCCACAGGGTTCAGCGCCATCTGCACTAACGAGCCTTTTCTTCTCGCCCGCGCAACAGCCGATCGGGCATGGCCACCGCAGCCGCCAGCCCCAGCAATGACACCGCCGCGCTGATCATCAGCAAGTGCCGGAACGTCGCTTGCAACTCCTCACGCAAGGCGTCCCGTGCCTCTCCGGGAGCGGCGTTCAAACCATCGAGCAGGACGTTGCCGGAATGCCCCTCGCCGATCATCGACGAACCGGCGAGCTGGGCAAAACCGGAATCCTGCAGCAAGGCCAGCAGCAACGCCGACATCAGCGCCACACCCACCGCGCCGCCCAATGAGCGAAACAGGTTAGTGGTGCTGGTAGCGACACCGATGTCCCGTTGCTGCACCGAATTCTGCGAGCCCACCAGCGAAGTGGGAAATTGCATGCCCGAAGCGATGCCGCTGAGCAACATGAACAGGCTGCTCAGCCAGAACACGGCGGGCGGCGTGAAAGCCATGCCAAGAATGGCGAACGGGAAGAGCAGGGCGCCACTGAGGATCATCGGTTTGTAGCGCCCGGTGATCGAGGTGCGCCGCCCGGCAAAATAGGCGCCCATCGGCAAACCCATCGCCAGCGGCAGCAAGTGCAGCGCGGCGCTGTCGGCGCCGGCGCCGGTCACGCTCTGGAAGCGCAACGGCACCAGCACTGTCAGGGAAATCGCCTGGAAGCTGGTGAAGAAAACCGTGCACCAGCACAGCACCGCGCTGCGGTTGACGAACAGGTGCATAGGCAGCAACGGCTCCCGTGCGCGGCGTTCATGCCAGGCGAAGAGACCCAGCACGAGTACTGCGCCACCCAGCAGCCCGAGCACTTCGCGGCTGTGCCAGGCATGGCCTTGGCCGATCTGGGTAATGCCCAGCAGCAGCGAGGTCAGACCGATGATCAGCAACACGGTGCCCAGGTAATCGATGATTGGTGTGCGTTGTGGCACCGGCAGCCCCACCAGGGCGCGCCGGGCCACCAGCCAGGCGCCCAGGCCCAATGGCAGGTTGATCCAGAAGACCCAGCGCCACGACAGGTACTCGGTCATGTAGCCGCCCAGCACCGGTCCGGCCACGCTGGCCACCGCGTACATGCTGCTGAAATAACCCTGGTAGCGCCCACGCTCGCGGGGCGGGATGATGTCGCCGATGATCGCCTGGCTCACAGAAATCATGCCGCCGGCGCCGATGCCCTGGAAAATCCGCGCCAGCACCAGTTGCTCCATGTTCTGTGCCAACCCGCAAAACAGCGAAGCGAGGGTGAACAGGCCCATGCCGAACAGCATCAGCGGGCGCCGGCCATACAAGTCGCCCAGCTTGCCGTAGATCGGCACCGCTACGGTCATGGCGACCATGTAGCCGGAGATCACCCAGGCCAGCAGGCTGACATCCTTGAATTGCGCGGAAATGGCCGGCATCGAGACCGCGACGATGGTCTGGTCCAGCGCACCGAGGAAAATCGCCAGCATCAGCGCCACCAGCACGCTGCGGATAGCGGGTTGCATAGCTTGAGGCGTATCGAGCTGAGTCAAGGCAGGACCTGCGGGCATCGCGCCTGGCGGCGAGGGGACGAAGCCCGCAGTTTAATTCGGTAGCCGCCTATTCGATAGCCTCGTAAGGAAGGCCGACGTAATTTTCCGCGATGGTTTTGCGCCCCGCCTCGGAGTCGACGAAATACTCCAGCTCCGCCTCGCTGATGCGCTGGTTGAACGCGTCGTCATCGAAGCGGTGCAGCATCGACGTCATCCACCAGGAGAAGCGCTCGGCTTTCCAGACCCGTCGCAGGCAGATGTCGGAATAGCGTTCCAGCAGATCCGCGCGACCGTCGCGATAGACCTTAAGCAAAATATTGAATAGCGTGCTGACATCGCTGGCAGCCAGGTTCAGCCCCTTGGCCCCGGTCGGCGGGACGATGTGGGCGGCGTCGCCCACCAAAAACATCCGCCCGTACTGCATCGGTTCCACGACGAAGCTGCGCAGCGGTGCGATGCTTTTTTCTATGGAGGGACCGGTCACCAGGGTTTCGGCCAGGTCGGTGGGCAGGCGTATTTTCAGTTCATCCCAGAAACGCTCGTCCGGCCAGTCGGCCACTTGTTCCTCGGCGGGCACTTGCAGGTAATAACGGGTGCGGGTCCGCGAGCGCATGCTGCACAGGGCAAAGCCGCGCTCGTGGCGAGCGTAGACGAGTTCTTCGTGGACGGGCGGGGTGTCGGCGAGGATGCCGAGCCAGCCGAACGGGTAGACGCGTTCGAAGACCTTGAGCTTTGCCGCCGGGATCGATTGCCTTGCCGCGCCATGGAAACCATCGCAGCCGGCCACGTAATCGCAGTCCAGGCGCCAGGTTTCGCCGGCGTGTTCAAAGGTCACGAAGGGATGCTCGGTCTTCAGGTCGTGGGGCTGGGCGTTGTCGACCTGATACAGCGTCTGGGCGCCGGATGCCTGCCGGGCGGCCATCAAGTCGCGAGTGACTTCGGTCTGACCGTAAATCATGACGTTCTGGCCACCGGTCAGCCCTTTGAGGTCGATGTGGACACGCCGACCGTTGAGGACCAGCTCGAAGCCATCATGGGGCAAGCCCTCGGCGTCCATGCGTTGGCCAACTCCGGCCTGGCGCAGCAGCTGGACCATGCCCTGCTCGAGTACACCGGCGCGGATCCGGCCGAGGACGTAATCGGGAGTCTGGCGCTCGAGGATCACGGTGTCGATCCCTGCGTTGTGCAATAACTGGCCGAGCAGCAGCCCAGAGGGGCCGGCGCCGATAATGGCGACTTGGGTCTTGAGGGTTTTCATTGTTGTTATGGCTCGCAAGAGGCACGCGACCAGGGTCGGCGTTTATTTTTAGTAATCCTGGCGTGCATTTTTCGCTTGCGGACCTGTCAATTGAAGGGGAAAACTGAGCTGAAACCTGCACATTCTGCCAATCGGTGCGATTACCGCCCGTAACCCAAGGCCGATCCTCGTTATGAAGAAAACTGAGCTGCCTTCGATTCCCGTGTTCAAGCTCTACGGCGAGAGCCAGGATTGGCCCACGCCGGACCTGCTGCACTGCGAAACCATTTCCAGCCGCAGTAGCGAGCACCAATGGGAAATAAAACCCCATAGGCATGCCGATTTGTGCCAGCTGCTTTTTGTGTTCAAGGGTCAAGCGGAACTGGAAATCGAAGGCCAGCGTACGCGGCTCGACGAGCCGGCCGTGCAGATCCTGCCGCCGCTGTCGGTCCATGGTTTCCGTTTTTCGGAGGATGTGCAGGGTTACGTCGTGACCCTGGCGGCGCCGCTGGTCACGCACCTGCAAGCCCAGCTAGGCCATTCGGTCAATGTCCTGGCCCAGGCGGAAGCCTATCCGGCCGGAGAGAACGCTGATTACCTCAACAGTTTGTTCAGTGCCATGCAGGCGGAGTACGTGGGTCATCAACCGGCCCGGGAAATGCTGATGCATGCCTTGGTCAGCGTGATCATGGTCTGGGTGAGCCGCCAGGTGATGAACCGGCGTATCTCCACCCAGCGCCCGCAACGGGCCCGGGAATACCTCAACGGGTTCATCCAACTGGTGGAAGAGACCTATCGCCAGCACGTCAAGGTCGAGGACCTGGCCCATCGCCTGGGCATCTCGGTGTCGCACCTCAATGGCACCTGTCGCGAACTCGCGGGACAGCCGGCACTGCAGATCATGCACGAGCGCCAGTTGCTGGAAGCCAAGCGGCTGCTGACCTATACAGGCATGACGATCTATGAGATCTCCGAGATGCTCGGCTTCTCCGACCCGACCAACTTCACCCGACTGTTCCGTCGGCGCGTCGGTATCTCGCCCAAAGCCTTCCGAGACCGGCTCAAGACCGATCAGCAGGACGACTGAAACCGTCTCAGCGCAGCGCGTTCAAGGTTGCGTTGTGCGGTATGCAGCGTTCGAAGTTGCAGCTGGCGTATTCACGGGGCAGCTGCCTGGCCTGCTCGACCCGATAAGCCGCGGTGCCATACAGCGCCAGCGTGGCGGTGCAGGTGACGAAGATGGCGAGGCGTCTTCTTGTTTTGATGTTCATGGCGATGACCTCTGAACGAATACCCGGGGGTACTGTTTTCAGCATAGGTCAGCTATGGCGGGTTGCCAGCCAGGCGGTTTGTGTATGTAAGCAGATATTCAGCTCGCTGATGTTCCCTATGGGAGCAAGCTTGCTCCCATAGGGATTAGGGTTGTTCTTTCGAGCGTTCTATTCCAAATGCTCAGGTTTCATCGGATCCCCCGGCTTGACATCCAACTGGTGGCGCACGTCTTCGAACATTTCGTCGTAGTACTTGTGCATCGAGCCGATGTTCGTGCTCTTGGGCAGGCCGTAGTGTTGGGCAATGCGGGTGGCGTGGCGGGCGAAGTCGAAGGCTTGGTCCTTGGCCAGGAAAAACGTCTCGTCTACGTTCTTGTCTTCTACCGTGCCGTGCAGGCGAAATGACATGCCCTTTCCCTCGTCGGGATCCTCGGCAATTTCGTAATCGATGCACAGGTTGTAGCTGAAATCATCCTTGTTCAGCGCATGGCGCTCCATGTGCAGGTGTCCGGGTTGGAACGTGGCCATCAGCGTCTCTCCTTCGAAGGCGTGGAGAACGGCAGACACCGGGCCTGCCCCATAAGTTTTCCCGTTATCGATAAACATGCCGGGCGACGGGTGCGGTCGATTGAACCGTCACCATTGCGCGCGGTGGGCGCCCAGGTCAGCGGCCGGCAACTTCCATTGCAGCGGTGTGCCGGGCATTTTCAGCGGCACCTGCAAGCGATGCGCCGGACCCCAGGGCGTCTGTTCCACCAGCAACCCCTGGTCAGCCTCGTCTTCGGGGCGCAATGCAACCTCACTGCCGGCGCCGCCCTCGATCAACAGCTTCGCCGTGCGCGCCAGTGACAAGCGTGCCGAGCCCCCACGGCCGTTGGCCAAGCGTCGATTCAGCAACACGATTGCGCTGGCGGCCATCAGGTAACCGGTGCCGTGGTCCAGCGCCTGGACCGGCAGAGGCGTCGGTTTGTCCGTGTGTTTCCAGGCCATGCCGGCCTCGGCGATACCGCAGCTCATCTGCACCAGGCTGTCGAAGCCGCGGCGGTGTTGCCAGGGGCCGCTCCAGCCGTAGGCGTTGAGGCAGACGTCGATCAGGCCGGGCGCCAACTGCCGACGTTGTGTAGCGCCGTAGCCCAGGCGTTCGAGCGCGTCGGCGCGGTAGCCGTGCAACAGGATGTCCGCCTCCTGGAGCAGCGCCTCGAACGCTGCTCGATCGGTGGGCTGGCGCAAGTCGAGGCGGGCGCAACGTTTGCCGAGGGTGACTTCAGGCACCACGCCGGGTTCGTTCCAGGTCGGCGGGTCGATGCGCAGCACGTCGGCCCCCAGCCCGGCGAGAAAGCGACTGGCAACCGGGCCGGCCAGCACGCGGGTCAGGTCCAGCACCTTGAGGCCCGCCAAGGGCTGGGCGACGGAGCCGAGCCAGGGGCCAGGCGCGCCTTGCGCTCCGCTATCCAAATGAACGAGGGGCTCGGCATTGACAGCGATGCCCTGGGGATGCGCCTGCCATGCCAGCCATGAACGCATCTGCGCGGCGCAACCGCCGGCATCGATCACGGCCTGTTCCAGTTCGGCCTTGTTCCACCGGACCACTCTGTTGGCCATGTCGGCGCGGTCGGTGCAGGCGCCGAGCACCTTTTGCGCCGCCTGGCGATGATGCGGCGCGTTGGTGTGCAGGCGGAACCAGCCGTCGGCGGTGGCGTAGTCGCCCGCCACCGGATCCCACAGGGGCGGCACGCCCCAGCCGATGGGCCGCAGGGAGGTGGAAAACCAGAATGAGGCCAGGCGCCGGTCGACTTCCATCGACGGCAGGCGACCGGTTTGCTGGCGGATCAGTTCGGCGACCGCTTGACCGGCCGTGGCGATGCTCGCGCAGGCCAGCTCGGTGACGGCGAAGGCGGAGGGCAGGGCGCCTTCGCTGGTGAAGGGGATGGGTGTCGTGGGCAAGCCGATGGCGGTTTGCATGGGTGTGAGTAGGTCTGACATTTGGAAACCCTCCTGAATCAGAGAGCGAGCATAGATCAAACAAACGTCGGGGGCCGCTACGCCCGAGGCGTCGGACCGGCCCAGCGGGAGCCAGCTCCCTCGCCACGATTCTCCGGTCTGGACCAGATCCAGAGATTGCCCAGGCCCATGCCTGCGAGTGCCAGGCATACCGGCCAGCGGTGATCGAGCATCAGCAGCATAAACCCTGCACAGCACAGCATGCTGACCGTTGCAGCGATCTTGGCCCGGCGCGGGATAACCTTGCCGTTGCGCCAGTTGCGCAGCATCGGCCCGAACAACCGATGGCCTTCCAGCCAAGCGCTCAGGCGCGGCGAACTGCGGGTCGCGGCCCAGGCGGCAAGCAGGATGAATTCGGTGGTGGGCAAGCCCGGCACGACGATGGCCACCAGGCCGATGGCCAGGCTGGTGTAGGCAAGGAGGGCGAAGAGCAGGCGAGTGAATCTGGAAGGGCGTTTCATCAGTGTTCTTCTTTCATGCACATTCCCTGTGGGAACGAGCCGGCTCGCGATGGCGGTGGGTCAGGCGACTTCTGTGGCGACTGAGCCAGTGTCATCGCGAGCAGGCTCGCTCGCGCAAGGGAAACTGTGAAGGCTTCAGGCCAACTCGGTCGCGTAGGCTTGCTCCAGCAACACGGTAAAGCGGTTGAAGGCCGCCAGCGCTCCTTTGTCCGCCTCGGCTTCCTGCTGTTCGGTGAGGGGCACCGCGTCGAGGATCCGGGTGAAGGTTTTCCAGCCTTCGGCACGCCCGCCCGCCGGTTCTGCCAAGTGTCGGGCACCAAAGGTTTCGCTCAGCCCCAGCCCCACGGCGCGCTTGATCAGGAACGCGGCGCCAAGCTTGGAACCCTCGGACACGAACAGCCAGCCGAGGGCTTCGGCCTGGGTTGGGTTTTTCACTGCGCCGGCCACTGGCGGCGGCACTTCGGTGTCCAGGTCCGCCAGGTCGGCCTTGGCCGCTTCGGCGCGGCAGCGCGCGGGCAGGTCGGCAATCAGCGCGGTCAGTTGCGCGTCGTTGTACAGCGCCACCAGTTCCGACTGGAATTGGTACTGGGCGACGACGAAGCGGGCGTAGCTGGCCTGGGTTTCGAATGGGGCGTGAGCCTTGACCAGCGCGTCGAGCTTGCCGTGGGGCTCGTGGGTGATCTGGTTCAGGCGTTGGGAGCGGGAAAGGGTGCGTTGTGTGGTCATAGCAATTCCTTCGAGTGGAATACATCGTGGCGAGGGAGCTTGCTCCCGCTCGGTTGCGCAGCGAGCGTTAGATCCGGGGGCGCTTCGCCCGAAGCGTCGGACCGTCCCAGCGGGAGCCAGCTCCCTCGCCACAGGTAACTGTCTTGCGTGAAGAATCGGATCAGATATCCCAGATCAGGTTGACCGCGAAGTTGCGCCCAGGGGCGGTCAGGCGGTCGAGGTTGGCCGGGCTCAGCACTGCCGCTTCGCCGACGCTGTCGTAGCCGCGCACGTCGTCCCACAGCCAGTATTTCTTGTCGGTGAGGTTGTAGAGGCCGCCGCTGACGGTGACGTCGTCGGTGACCTTGTAGTACCCGCTCAGGTCGAGGATGCCGAAGCCCGGCGTCTTGAACTGGCTGCTGACGCCGTCAGGAGAGTTGAAGTTGCTGTCGTCGACGCGGTTTTTCTTCTTCACCAGGGTCCAGCTGAGCAAAGTGCCGAACTGCTCCTGGTCATAGCCCAGGCCGAATACGCCGGTCATCGGGTTGATGCTGTTGAGCGGTTCGCCGGTGTCGTCGTTGCGGCCTTGGAGGTAAGCCACCGAACCTTGGGTATAGAGGCCCCGTGGCGCGCCGAACACGTCCAGGTCCAGGCGCCCCTTGGCCTCGATGCCCTTGATGGTGGCGTGCTTGATGTTGTTGCTCTGGAAGGTCAACTGGTCCGCCCCAGGGGTAATGGCGTCCTCGTTGATGAAATCGCGGTACTTGTTGTAGAACACCGCCACGTCGAACGAACCGGAGTCGAAACGACCGCGCAGGCCGGTTTCGTAGCTCTTGCTTTTTTCCGGCTCCAGGTCGGGATTGGGTTCCACGCTGTAGCCCGCGTCCGGGTTATCGAAGCGCCCGTACAGAGCCTTGGCGGTCGGGGTGCGGAAACCCTCGGCGTATTGGCCAAACCAGGTGTATTGGTCGGTCAGGGCGTAAGTCAGCCCGAACTTGGGCGAGACGCGGTGCCAGGTCTTGTTCTCATCACTGACTTTACCGCCGGCGGTAGGGTCAACGGTGCTGAGGAATTCTTCGGTCAGGTGTGGCTTGAGCTGGGTGTAGTCGTAACGCAGCGCCGGTGTGAAGGTCCATTTTTCCCAGCTGATCTGGTCCTGGGCGAACAGGCTGTAGGTGTTGATGGTCGGGTCCGGGAAGTCACTGGCTTTTGCCAGTACGTCCCGCGTGCTGATGGCGCCGACGGCGGCGCAGCCCACGCCGACCGCCAGGCACACGCCATTGCCGCTGCGCGAACCGGTGACTTTCTGCTGTTTGAGCGTGGTGCCGTAGGTCAGCGTGTGATCGGTGTCGGCAATGCTGAATGACTTGTCGACTTGCGCATCAAGCACCCACTGTTTTTCTTCGTACAGGGTCTCTCGCGTGCGAAGGACCCTACGGGTGATCGGGAAGTAGAATTCGGCGGTGCTCTGGTCGGTCTTGGCGACCTGGTGGTTCAGGCTCCACTTGATGTTATCGGCCAGCAGGCTGTCGAGCGCGAAGCTGTGCTCCAGGCCGAAACGTTCGCGGGTGATGGTGTCGTTGCCGGTGCGCCACTGGTACATGCCGCCCGGCAGGATGGAGGCGGGAATGGCCGGTTGTCCGTTGGCGTAAGGACCGCCGTAGGCGCTTTTCAGATCGGTGTCACGGTCGTCCTTGTACTTCTCGTAGACCAGGCTCAGGCGTGCGTCATCGTTGTAGTTCCAGCCGAGCTTGGCCAGCACGTTGTTGGCGCGCACGTCCTGCGGGTTGGCCGCGGTGCGGTCCAGGCCGGTGCCATTGTTGCTGCCGTAGGATTCGGTTTCATGGCCGTCGCGCTGGCTGTAGTGCAGCAGGCCGTCGAAGGGCCCGCTGCGACCGGCGACGGTGGCGGACTTGAGCCAGCTCTCGTCGACGGAGCTGTAGCCAGTCTTCAGGCGCGCGCCAACATCCTTGCCCGGCTTGATGATGTCATCCGCATCGAGGGTGAAATAACTCACGACGCCACCAATGGCGTTGCTGCCGTACAGCACCGAGGCCGGTCCGCGCAGGATCTCCACGCGCTTGATGATCTCCGGGTCGACATAGTTGCGCTGGGTCTTGGCGTAGGGGCCGTTGAAGAAACCGCCGGGCACTTCCACGCCGTCGACCTGGGTCAGGATGCGGTTGCCGTCGATGCCGCGGATGTTGTAGCCGCTGATGCCGCCGCGCTCGCCCGCGCCGCCCACCGATACGCCGGGCTCGTAGCGCACCAAGTCCTTGATGGTGTTTACGTTGTTACGGTCCAGTTGCTGGCGATCATGAACTGAAACGGTGCTCGGTACGCGGGTGATGTCCTGTTCTTGACGGGTGGCGCTGATGGTCACCTGCTGCAAGTCCAGCACGTTGCCCGCGCTGCGTTTTTCCAGAACGATGTTGTTGCTGCCCAGTTTGCGGTAGCGCAAGTCGGTCCCCACCAACAGGCGCTCCAGGGCTTTCTCCGGCGACAGCGAGCCGTTGACGCCCGGCGAGGCGATGCCTTCGGCCAGTTCAGCCGGCAGGCCCACCTGCCAGCCTGTGACGGCAGTGAACGCGTTGAGCGCGGGGACCAAGGGCTGCCGGGCGATGTTGAAGCTGTAGTCGCCCATGTTGTGCGCGGGCGGTTGGCCAGCGGCGGCAAGGGCGGCCGGCGCGGCACCGGCCATCAGGATGGCGGCGGTCAGCAATGAAAGTGCGCGGGAAGGGGCGAGTAACCGGCAAGTAAGGCGAGAGGACATCGATAGCGCTCCGTGTCGCATCTGTTATAGGTGCAGATCGGCATCGTGGAGATGCGAATCAATTGCATTGGCTATAACGAGACGAACCAGCGGAGGCTATCGAGTAAAAATAATTCTCATTTAGTTCAAAATCACCAGCGCCGGGAATTCCTGCAGGCGCGCGGAGGTGATCTGGGCCAGGGAGCGGACCACGTCCAGAGGCTGGTCGAGGCGGTAGTTGCCCGTCACCGCGACGTTGGCCAGCCGTTCGTTGGTGTTGATGATCCAGCCTGGGTAGTAGCGTCGCAACTCCGCCAAGACCTGGCTCAGCGGACGGTTCTCGAACACCAGTCGGCCCTGCACCCAGGCAAGGTCGATGCCGGCATCGAGCCGTGCCGGGCGGTCGAAGCCATTGGGGCCGATGCGGATGCTTTCGCCAGCCGACAGCCGCACGTGGGTGTCGTAGCGGGTGGCCCGCAGGTCGACGTCGCCGCGCTGCACCTGGACTTGCGCGACGCCATCCACGTAGCGCACGGCGAACGAGGTGTCGCTGACGCTGGCGGTGACCGGGCCTGCGTCCAGCTCCAACGGCAAATGACGGTTGGCTGGCACCTCGAAGAAAGCTTCGCCCTTGTAGAGCCGGGCCACCTGCCGTTGGTTGTCGAATGAACTGGAGAAGGCCGAATCGGTATTGAGCAGCACCTTGGAGCCGTCTTCCAACTGCAGGCGCTGGCGTTCACCGACCACGGTCAGGTGGTCGGCCTGGAAGCGCAGGGGCAGGTCGCTGAAATTGAACAGTCCCAGCAACAGCACGGCGGCGGTGGCCAGGGGTTTCCAATGGGCGCGCAGGCGCGACAGCGTGGTGATCTTTGGCCGGTCCCTCAGTTGCCGGGCGCTTTCGATTATCTGCGGGCCGTTCCAGATCGCCTGGGCCCTGGCGAACGCTTCGCCATGGCGTGGATCGGCCGCCAGCCAGGCCTGGAAGTGTCGGCGCTGCTCCTCGCTGGGGCTGTCGAGCAGGATCAACCAGTCCAGCGCCTGATCCATGGCGTGGGCGGTGTCCTGCGCCTCGGCGGCTTCAGGTGGGCGATGGTTGTCCGTCACGGTGGATTCTCATTATTGGCGGCAAGCACACGCTACAAGCCGCAAGCGGTAGCTGGCAAGCCCACATCCCGCTTGCGGCTCGAAGCTTGTGGCTTGCCGCTTGTATTCACGGGTTGCGTTCGGCCACGCCCACGCAGATGGCCATGATCAGTTTCAGTTCTTTTTGCACCGTGCTCAGGGACACGCCTAATCGTTGCGCGATGTCCTGGTAGCTGTGGCCATGCAGCCGGCTGAGAATGAAGATCCGCTGTTGACGGGGGCTGAGGGATTGCAGGCTGATGTTGAGGCGTTCGAGCATTTGCGCGGCGTGGGCGGCATCTTCGGCGCTGCTTTGAGGGGCGACGACGTTGTTCACGATGTCCAGCGGCACGTCGTCGACCAGGGCCCGCGACTGGATCCGCCGCGCGCGCAGATGATCCAGCGCCAGATTGCGGGCGGTCTGGAAAACAAAGGGTTCGAGATGATCGACGGTGCGTTCGCTCAAGGCGCGGGTGACACGCAGGTAGGTTTCCTGCAGCAAGTCTTCGGCGGTGCTCGGGTTGTTGACCATCCGCTCGAGGGTGCGCAGCAGCGGGGTACGCTGGGCGAGAAAAATGTGGTGAAAACGCGATTGACTCACGATAGGGCCCGATCCGGTTCGAGTAGATGATAATGCTTATCATCTGCGTCGATGGTCAAGCCTTCATTTCATGAGTGTTGAAACCCTGTGGGAGTGAGTTCGCCAGCGATAGCGGTGGTCCAATCACCCTATGATCCAGGCTGACCGGACGCTATCGCGAGCAAGCTCGCTCTCACAGAAAAGCTTCCTGCTGCTGGGCAGTTACTCCGCGTTACACAACGCCAGGCAGTTATCCAGCATGCGGTTGGAGAAGCCCCATTCGTTGTCATACCAGGCCAGCACCTTGAGCAGCTTGCCGCTGGCTTTGGTGTGGTTGGCATCGAAGATCGACGACAACGGGTTGTGGTTGAAATCGCTGGAGACCAACGGCAGGGTGTTGTAGCCGAGGATCTTGGAGTGCTGGCTGGCCTGCTTGAGCAGTGCGTTGACTTCATCGGCCGACGCTTCGCGCTTGAGTTGCACGGTGAGGTCCACCAGGGAGACGTTGATCACCGGCACGCGCACGGCCATGCCGGTCAACTTGCCCGCCAGTTCCGGCAGCACCAGGCCCACGGCTTCGGCGGCGCCGGTCTTGCTCGGGATCATGTTCTGGGTGGCCGAGCGGGCGCGGTACGGGTCGCTGTGATAGACGTCGGTCAGGTTCTGGTCGTTGGTGTAGGCATGGATGGTGGTCATCAGGCCGCTTTCGATGCCGAGCTCGCGGTGCAGCACCTGGGCCACCGGGGCCAAACAGTTGGTGGTGCACGACGCGTTGGAAATGATCTGGTGGGACTGGCGCAAGATGTCATGGTTGACGCCGTACACCACAGTGGCATCGGCGCCCTTGGCCGGGGCCGAGATAATCACTTTGCGAGCGCCGGCACTGATGTGGGCGGCAGCCTTGGCGCGGTCGGTAAACAGACCGGTGCATTCAAACACCACATCGATCTTTTCGGCGGCCCAGGGCAGCTCGGCCGGGTTGCGGATGGCACTGACCGAAATGCGGTCGCCATTGACCGTCAGGCTTTCGTGATCGTGCTGCACGTCGGCATCGAAAGTGCCATGCACGGTGTCGAACTTGAGCAGATGAGCGTTGATCGCACTGTCGCCCAGGTCGTTGATGGCGACGATCTGCAGGTCGCGACGATAGCCTTGGGTATACAGTGCGCGGAGGACGTTGCGGCCGATGCGGCCAAAACCATTGATTGCGATTCGAAGAGTCATTAACTGCGCCGCCATCGATTTGTTGTTGGAATTACAAGATTATTCGCATAAAAATAGAAAACAAGCCTTTTTAGTGGCAATATTTTGTTTTATCTACAACGAGTGACCTGAATCAACTGGTCCGATTGGTCAAAAACCGTTTGTCGCCTTGTCTTTCACCGGGTGTGCAACGGGCTTTTAACCAGCATAGACAATCAGGTCGCCACACCCGCTAGCCTGGAGTTCTACACATGCATCCCCGCGTACTTGAGGTCACCGAACGGCTTATCGCCCGCAGTCGCGCTACGCGCGAGGCTTACCTTGCACTGATCCGCGGTGCAGCCAGCGACGGGCCGATGCGCGGCAAGCTGCAGTGCGCCAACTTCGCCCATGGTGTGGCCGGTTGCGGCACTGAAGACAAGCACCACCTGCGGATGATGAACGCCGCCAACATCGCCATCGTGTCGTCCTACAACGACATGCTCTCGGCCCACCAGCCCTACGAAACATTTCCAGAACAAATCAAGAAAGCCCTGCGCGAGATCGGCTCGGTTGGCCAGTTCGCCGGCGGCACGCCCGCCATGTGCGACGGCGTGACCCAGGGTGAAGCAGGGATGGAACTGAGCTTGCCGAGCCGTGAAGTGATCGCACTGTCCACGGCGGTGGCGTTGTCCCACAACATGTTCGACGGCGCGCTGATGCTCGGCATCTGCGACAAAATCGTCCCTGGCCTGATGATGGGCGCGCTGCGCTTCGGTCATCTGCCGACGATCTTCGTGCCCGGCGGGCCGATGGTCTCGGGCATTTCCAACAAGGAAAAAGCCGACGTACGCCAGCGCTACGCCGAGGGCAAGGCCAGCCGTGAAGAGCTGCTGGAATCGGAAATGAAGTCCTACCACAGTCCGGGCACCTGCACGTTCTACGGCACCGCCAACACCAATCAGTTGCTGATGGAAGTGATGGGCCTGCATTTGCCGGGCGCTTCGTTCGTCAACCCGAACACGCCGCTACGCGATGCGTTGACCCGTGAGGCCGCGTTCCAGGTGACGCGCCTGACCAAGCAGAGCGGCAACTTCATGCCCATCGGCGAAATCGTCGACGAACGCTCACTGGTCAACTCCATCGTTGCACTGCACGCCACCGGCGGTTCCACCAACCACACCCTGCACATGCCGGCCATCGCCATGGCGGCGGGCATCCAGCTGACCTGGCAGGACATGGCCGACCTCTCCGAAGTGGTGCCGACCCTCAGCCACGTCTACCCGAACGGCAAGGCCGACATCAACCACTTCCAGGCGGCGGGCGGCATGTCCTTCCTGATCCGCGAATTGCTGGAAGCAGGCCTGCTCCACGAAAACGTCAACACCGTGCTCGGCCATGGCCTGAGTCGCTACACCCAGGAGCCGTTCCTGGAGGATGGCGAGCTGGTCTGGCGCGACGGCCCGACCGAAAGCCTCGACGAAACCATCCTGCGTCCGGTGGCCCGTGCTTTCTCCCCAGAAGGCGGGTTGCGGGTGATGGAAGGCAATCTCGGGCGTGGGGTCATGAAGGTTTCGGCCGTGGCCTTGGAAAACCAGATCGTCGAAGCGCCGGCCATGGTCTTCCAAGATCAGCAGGACCTGGCGGATGCGTTCAAGGCGGGTCTGCTGGAGAAGGATTTTGTCGCGGTGATGCGCTTCCAGGGCCCGCGCTCCAACGGCATGCCGGAGCTGCACAAGATGACGCCGTTCCTCGGCGTGCTGCAGGACCGTGGCTTCAAGGTGGCGCTGGTCACTGATGGACGCATGTCCGGGGCATCCGGGAAAATCCCGGCGGCCATTCATGTCAGCCCTGAAGCTTATGTCGGCGGCGCGTTGGCGCGGGTGCAGGAGGGCGATATCATCCGCGTCGATGGCGTCAAAGGCACCTTGGAGCTGAAGGTCGACGCCGAGGAATTCGCCGCGCGCGAACCGGCCAAGGGCTTGTTGGGCAACAACATCGGCACTGGTCGCGAGCTGTTCGGTTTCATGCGCATGGCCTTCAGCTCGGCAGAGCAGGGCGCCAGCGCCTTCACTTCTGCCCTGGAGACGCTTAATTGAAACTGGCTTTGGTCGGTGACATCGGTGGGACCAACGCGCGTTTCGCCCTGTGGAAGAACCACAACCTGGAGAATATCCAGGTGCTGGCGACAGCGGATTACGCCTGCCCGGAAGATGCCATCGAGGTTTACTTGAATGGCATGGGAATGAAACCGGGCGCCATCGGTTCGGTGTGCCTGTCGGTGGCCGGTCCCGTGAGCGGCGATGAGTTTCGTTTTACCAACAATCACTGGCGCCTGAGCAACCTGGCGTTCTGCCAGAGGTTGCAGGTGGAGAAACTGTTGCTGGTCAACGACTTCTCCGCCATGGCCCTGGGCATGACCTGCTTGCGTCCGGATGAGTACCGGGTTGTCTGCCAGGGCACGCCGGAGCCGATGCGCCCGGCGGTGGTGATCGGCCCGGGCACCGGGCTGGGCGTCGGTACGCTGCTGGACTTGGGCGAGGGCCGTTTTGCGGCGTTGCCAGGGGAGGGCGGCCATGTCGACCTGCCGATGAGCAGTCCGCGCGAGACCCAGCTCTGGCAGCACATCTACAACGAGATCGGCCACGTCAGCGCCGAAACCGCCCTGAGCGGCAGCGGCCTGCCCCGTGTCTACCGGGCGATTTGCGCGGTGGACGGTCATGACCCGGTGCTCGATACCCCCGAGTCGATCACTGCCGCCGGGCTGGCCGGCGACCCTATCGCCCTGGAAGTGCTCGAGCAGTTCTGCCGATGGCTGGGCCGCGTGGCCGGCAACAACGTACTCACGGTGGGCGGGCGTGGCGGCGTGTACATCGTTGGCGGCGTGGTCCCGCGGTTTGCCGATTTCTTCGTCGAAAGCGGTTTCGCCAAATCCTTCGCCGACAAGGGCTGCATGAGCGATTATTTCAAGGGTATTCCGGTCTGGCTGGTGACGGCGCCATACTCCGGCCTGATGGGCGCGGGCGTGGCGTTGGAGCAATCCTCCACGATTTGAAATTGGAAACTCGCCCCTGTGGGAGCGAGCTTGCTCGCGATGATGGAGTGTCAGTCGCCATTGAGATTGACTGATACACCGCTATCGCGAGCAAGCTCGCTCCCACAAGCGGCTCTGTAGTGTTTGTAAAACCCGGCCATCAGGCATAATCGCCCCCAATCCACACAACAAGGACGAGGCCCCGTGAGTGCAGTGAACAAATCGATTTTGTTGGTCGACGATGACCAGGAGATTCGCGAACTGCTGGACACTTACCTCAGCCGTGCGGGTTTCCAGGTGCGCACCACGCCTGATGGCGCCGGGTTTCGCCAGGCCTTGAACGAGGCGCCAAGCGACCTGGTGATCCTCGATGTGATGCTGCCCGATGAGGACGGTTTCAGCCTGTGCCGCTGGGTTCGCGAACATCCACGCCAGGCCCATGTGCCGATCATCATGCTCACCGCCAGCTCCGACGAAGCCGACCGGGTCATTGGCCTGGAATTGGGTGCCGATGATTACCTGGGCAAGCCGTTCAGCCCGCGTGAATTGCAGGCGCGCATCAAGGCGCTGCTGCGCCGGGCGCAGTTCGGCCAGGAGCGGACGGGCGGCGACGTGCTGGCCTTTGACGAGTGGCGGCTGGACATGGTCAGCCATCGGCTGTTCCACGCCGACGGTGAAGAGGTGATTCTCTCCGGCGCTGATTTTGCCCTGCTCAAGTTGTTCCTCGACCACCCTCAGGAAATCCTCGACCGTGACACCATCGGCAACGCCACGCGTGGGCGCGAACTGATGCCCTTGGACCGGATCGTCGACATGGCGGTCAGTCGCCTGCGCCAGCGCCTGCGCGACACGGAAAAGCCGCCGCGGTTGATCCGCACGGTGCGCGGCAGTGGTTATCAACTGGCGGCCAGTGTGGTTGCCAGCAATGGTCACTGAAGCGATCAGGAAAGTCGTGCGCCGGGTGCCCGTGCCACGCTCGTTGCTGGGGCGGATGCTGCTGCTGACGCTACTGGTGGTGCTGTTCGCCCAGACGCTGTCCAGTCTGATCTGGGTCTCCCAATTGCGCGCCACCCAGCTTGAAGGCCTGGTCACCAGCGCGCGCAGCCTTGCCCATTCGATGACCGCCACTGTCAGTTATCTGCGCTCGCTGCCGGTGGCGTACCGGCCCCTGGTGCTGGACCAGTTGCGCAGCATGGGCGGCACACGCTTTGTCGTCACCCTCAATGACAAGCCGCTGGGCATGGACGTGCTGCCCGTGACGCCGCGAAAGCTGGCGGTGCTCCAGGCCGTGGATGACGTGCTGCGGCGCTCCCTGGGCAGCAGCGCTGACATCTCGGTCAAATTCGTCAGCCCTGAAGACCTGCGGATTTTCAACGGCGGGCTCAAGCTCGACGAGCTGCCGCGATCATGGGCCCATTACGCCTTGACGCTTGAGCCGGTGAATCCGCCGGTCCTGGTCACGCAAATCCAGATGGCGCCGGGTGAATGGCTTTACATCGCCTCGCTGCTGCCCGAACCCTATACCAGCCTCGAAGAGCAGGATCTGCCCAAGCAGCAGGTGGGCTTCATCGTGCTCACCAGCAGCCTGTTGCTGTTGTTCATCGGCTTGTTGGTGCATTGGCAGAGCCGACCATTGAAACGCCTGGCCCGAGCGGCGCGGGACATGTCCCTCGGTGCCGAAGTGGAACCGGTGGCCGAGGGTGGCGGCAGCGAAGTGGTGGAGGTGGGCCGGGCTTTCAATGCCATGCGCGAGCGCATCAGCCGCTATTTGACCGAGCGCAGCCAGTTGTTCAGCGCCATCTCCCACGACCTGCGCACGCCGATTACCCGGCTGCGGTTGCGGGTCGAGCTGCTGGAGGATGAAAACCTGCAAGCCAAGTTCGGCCGAGACCTGGATGAGCTGGAGCTGTTGGTCAAGGGGGCGCTGCAATGTGTGAAGGACACCGACATCCACGAAAACATCGAGCCGGTGGACCTCAACCATGTGCTGGATTGCCTGGTAGAGCCTTATCTGGCGCCCAACGGCAACGGCCGGGTGACCCAGGATGGCCGGGCGCTGGCGCCGTATCCCGGCAAGCCGCTGGCCCTCAAGCGGTGCATCGGCAACCTGATCGACAACGCCTTGAAATACGGCCAGAGAGCCCATTTGCACATCGATGATGATGAGTCGGCGTTCATCCTGCACGTCGATGACGAAGGCCCGGGCGTACCGGAACAACGCCTCGAACAAGTCTTCGAGCCGCACTTTCGCCTGGCCGGGCAGCAGCAGGGGTACGGCCTGGGGCTGGGTATCGCACGCAACATTGCCCACAGCCATGGCGGTGAGGTGAGTTTGCAGAACCTGCGCGAGGGTGGGTTGCGGGTGACGTTGCAGTTGCCTCGCAGCGTGGATTGATTGGACCGCGTTATCGTTCGTCGCGAGCAAGCTCGCTACCACAGGGGATCTGCGTCAAACAGGATATGCGCGTCAATGAGGTCCAATGTGGGAGCGAGCCTGCTCCGGGCGGCGTTCCGACGAAGGCGCCAATCGCTTCAACACATATCCATGCCAATGTCACAACTCGGTGACATAACTCGCCCCTTTCGTTACCTGCCGTCAACCCTCCCTTGTTTAGACTCCCTGCGTCAAAACAACAAAAAAGGTATCTCGATGGACACCTTCCAACCGGCGTTCAGCAGTTGGCTGAATGCGCCCGCCCACCAGCAATGGCTTGCCGCAGAAGGCTTGCGTCTGCTGACGTTCGCCAAGGCCTCCAAGCTGCCGGACGGCTTTGGCAACCTGGACGAATTGGGCCGCCTGCCGGCCGATGCCCGGGCCGAAACCATGAATACCGCGCGCATGACCCACAGCTTCGCCATGGCCCACATCCAAGGCCTGCCGGGGTTCGCCGAGCTGGTTGACCATGGCGTACAGGCGCTCATGGGGCCGCTGCGCGATGCCGAGCATGGCGGTTGGTTCGCCAAGACCGATCCGGCTGAAAACGAGACTGGAAAAGCCGCTTACCTGCATGCTTTCGTTGCCCTGGCAGCCAGCTCTGCGGTCGTGGCCCAGCGCCCTGACGCCGAGGCCCTGCTCAAGGAGGCGGTGCGGGTCATCGACGAACATTTCTGGTGCGAGGAGGAGGGTGCCCTGCGTGAATCCTTCAACCGCGACTGGTCAGAAGAAGAGGCCTATCGCGGCGCCAACAGCAACATGCACGGCACCGAAGCCTTCCTCGCCCTCGCCGATGCCACGGACGATCCGCGCTGGCTGGCTCGCGCGTTGCGTATCGTCGAGCGGGTGATCCATGGTCACGCGGCCGCCAACGACTACATGGTCGTCGAGCATTTCGACCGCGACTGGCAGCCGCTGCGCGAGTACAACCACGACAACCCGGCCGATGGGTTTCGTCCCTACGGCACCACCCCTGGCCATGGTTTCGAATGGGCGCGGCTGTTGTTGCACCTCGAGGCCGCACGCGTGCAGATCGGCATGCTGACGCCGGGCTGGCTGGCCCAGGACGCTCAGAAACTGTTCGACCAGAACTGCCGCCATGGCTGGAACGTCGACGGTGCCCCGGGCATCGTTTACACGCTGGACTGGGACAATCGCGCCGTGGTTCGCCATCGCCTGCACTGGGTGCATGCCGAAGCGGCAGCGGCGGCCAGTGCCTTGCTCAAACGTACCGACGAGGCTCGATACGAAGCGTGGTACCGGCGCATCTGGGAATTTTGTGACAAACATTTCATCGATCGCTGCAACGGCAGCTGGCATCACGAGCTCGACCCGCAAAACCGGCCCAGCGCCGACATCTGGCCGGGCAAGCCGGACCTTTATCATGCCTGGCAAGCGGTATTGATCCCTCGTCTGCCGTTGGCCCCGAGCATGGCGTCAGCCTTGGCGCGGTTGTCCGATCCTGCACCTGTGTAACCATGTCGTGACATATCCACGTCCCTTCGTTACCTGCGAAGGGATAACCCCTGATTAGAATCCATGCAGCGCAAGCACCAGACTTGCATGCATAACAACAAGAAAGGTACTTCTAGATGAATGCGATTTCTCGCCTCGCTACTGTCATTTCTCTTGCTTCCTTGCTTCCCGTCGCAGCATTCCCTGTCAGCGCCCTGGCCGCCGAATCGAAAGGTTCCGTGGAAGTCGTCCACTGGTGGACGTCGGGCGGTGAAAAAGCCGCGGTCGATGTGCTCAAGGCTCAAGTAGAAAAAGACGGTTTTACCTGGAAGGACGGCGCCGTCGCTGGCGGTGGCGGTTCTACCGCCATGACCGTGCTCAAGAGCCGCGCCGTGGCCGGCAACCCACCGGGCGTTGCCCAGATCAAGGGCCCGGACATCCAGGAATGGGCGACCACCGGCCTGCTCGACACCGACGTCCTCAAGGACGTTTCCAAGGCAGAAAAGTGGGACAGCCTGCTCGACAAGAAAGTCTCCGATACCGTGAAGTACGAAGGTGACTACGTAGCCGTGCCGGTGAACATCCACCGCGTCAACTGGCTGTGGATCAACCCGGAAGTCTTCAAGAAAGCCGGTATCACCAAGAATCCAACCACCCTCGAAGAATTCTACGCCGCCGGCGACAAACTCAAGGCCGCGGGCTTCATCCCCCTGGCCCACGGTGGCCAGCCTTGGCAGGACAGCACCGTGTTCGAAGCGGTGGTGCTCTCGGTCATGGGCGCTGATGGCTACAAGAAAGCCCTGGTCGACCTGGACAACAAAGCGTTGACCGGCCCGGAAATGGTCAAGGCGCTGACCGAGCTGAAGAAAGTCGCGACCTACATGGACGCCGATGGGAAGGGCCAGGACTGGAACCTGGAAGCGGCCAAGGTCATCAATGGCAAGGCCGGCATGCAGATCATGGGTGACTGGGCCAAGAGCGAGTGGACCGCCGCCAAGAAAGTCGCCGGCAAGGACTACGAATGCGTAGCGTTCCCGGGTACCGAGAAGGCCTTCACCTACAACATCGACTCCCTGGCGGTGTTCAAGCAGAAGGATGCAGGCACTGCGGCGGGCCAGCAGGACATCGCCAAGGTCGTGCTGGGTGAGAACTTCCAGAAAGTCTTCAGCATCAACAAGGGTTCGATCCCGGTGCGTAACGACATGCTGGCCGACATGGGCAAGTACGGTTTCGACTCCTGCGCCCAGACCGCCGCCAAGGACTTCCTGGCGGACGCCAAGAACGGCGGCCTGCAACCGAGCATGGCGCACAACATGGCGACCACGCTGGCCGTGCAAGGCGCGTTCTTTGACGTCGTGACCAACTACATCAACGACCCGAAAGCCGACCCGGCCGACGCCGCCAAGAAACTTGGCGCAGCGGTTCAGTCTGCGAAGTAACCGCTAACCCCTGTGGAAGCGAGCCTGCTCGCGAAAGCATAGTGTCAGGCAGCAGTGCATGAGCTGATACGACGCCATCGCGAGCAGGCTCGCTCCCACAAGGAACAAACTTGTAGTTTTTCCTGGTACTGGATTTCCCCATGAGTTCTGTTGCTGTGTTCAGCAAGGCCTCGCCGTTCGATGCATTGCAGCGCTGGCTACCAAAACTGGTGCTGGCGCCGAGCATGTTCATCGTCCTGGTGGGCTTTTATGGCTACATCCTGTGGACGTTCGTCCTGTCGTTCACGACCTCGACTTTCCTGCCTACCTATAAATGGGCGGGCCTGGCTCAGTATGCGCGGCTGTGGGACAACGACCGCTGGTGGGTGGCCAGCAAGAACCTCGCGGTGTTCGGCGGGATGTTCATCGGCATCACCCTGGTCATCGGCGTGCTGCTGGCGGTGTTTCTCGACCAACGTATTCGCCGCGAAGGTTTCATCCGCACCATTTACCTGTACCCAATGGCGCTCTCGATGATCGTCACCGGTACCGCTTGGAAGTGGCTGCTCAACCCGGGCATGGGCCTGGACAAATTGTTGCGTGACTGGGGTTGGGAAGGCTTCCGCCTGGACTGGCTGATCGACCCCGATCGCGTGGTGTATTGCCTGGTGATCGCTGCCGTTTGGCAGGCCTCGGGCTTCATCATGGCGATGTTCCTGGCCGGCCTGCGAGGCGTGGACCAGTCGATCATCCGCGCCGCGCAGATCGATGGCGCGAGCATGCCGCGCATCTACTGGAAAGTCGTACTGCCGAGCCTGCGCCCAGTGTTCTTCAGCGCCGTGATGATCCTGGCGCACATTGCGATCAAGAGCTTCGACCTGGTGGCGGCCATGACGGCCGGTGGTCCGGGCTACTCCTCCGACCTGCCTGCCATGTTCATGTATTCGTTCACCTTCAGTCGCGGTCAGATGGGCATGGGCTCGGCCAGTGCAATCCTGATGCTCGGTGCGATCCTCGCGATCATCGTGCCTTACTTGTATTCCGAGCTGAGGGCCAAGCGTCATGACTAGTCTCGCTGCGAAACCTTCCATCAGCCGCATCGCGATCTATGCGGTGCTGATTGTTGCGGTACTGCTTTACCTGGTGCCGTTGGTGGTCATGCTGTTGACCAGCTTCAAGACGCCGGAAGACATCAGCACCGGCAACCTGTTGAGCTGGCCGACCGTGGTCAGCGGCATCGGCTGGGTCAAGGCCTGGGCGACGGTCAACGGTTACTTCTGGAACTCGATCAAGATCACCGTGCCGGCCGTACTGATTTCCACGGCCATCGGTGCACTGAACGGTTATGTGCTGTCGATGTGGCGCTTCCGTGGCTCGCAGTTGTTCTTCGGCCTGCTGCTGTTCGGTTGCTTCCTGCCGTTCCAGACCGTGCTGCTGCCGGCCTCGTTCACCCTCGGCAAGATGGGCCTGGCAAGCACCACCACTGGCCTGGTGTTTGTCCACGTCGTCTACGGCCTGGCGTTCACCACGCTGTTCTTCCGTAACTACTACGTGAGTATTCCCGACGCGCTGGTGAAGGCGGCGCGCCTCGATGGCGCCGGGTTCTTCACGATCTTCCGGCGGATCATCCTGCCGATGTCGACGCCGATCATCATGGTCTGCCTCATCTGGCAGTTCACGCAGATCTGGAATGACTTCCTGTTCGGCGTGGTGTTCTCCAGCGGTGACTCCCAGCCCATCACGGTGGCGCTGAACAACCTGGTCAACACCAGCACCGGGGCCAAGGAATATAACGTGGACATGGCGGCGGCGATGATCGCCGGGCTGCCGACCCTGCTGGTCTATGTGATCGCAGGCAAGTATTTCGTGCGCGGCCTCACGGCTGGCGCGGTCAAGGGGTAATCATGGCTACGCTTGAACTTCGCAATGTAAACAAGACCTACGGCGCGGGCCTGCCCGACACCTTGAAAGACATCCAGCTGTCGATCAAAGAAGGCGAATTCCTGATCCTGGTCGGTCCTTCGGGCTGCGGCAAATCGACCCTGATGAATTGCATCGCCGGCCTCGAGACCATCACCGGCGGCGCGATCATGATCGGCGATCAGGATGTCAGCGGCATGAGCCCGAAGGATCGCGACATCGCCATGGTGTTCCAGTCCTACGCGCTGTACCCGACCATGAGCGTGCGCGAGAACATCGAGTTCGGCCTGAAGATTCGCAAGATGAAACAGGCCGACATCAATGAGGAAGTGGCGCGGGTCGCCAAGCTGTTGCAGATCGAACACCTGCTCAACCGCAAGCCTGGCCAGCTCTCCGGTGGTCAGCAACAGCGCGTTGCGATGGGGCGGGCCCTGGCGCGGCGGCCGAAGATCTACCTGTTCGACGAACCGTTGTCCAACCTCGACGCCAAGCTGCGGGTCGAGATGCGCACCGAAATGAAACTGATGCACCAGCGACTGAAGACCACCACGGTCTACGTCACCCACGACCAGATCGAAGCCATGACCCTGGGCGACAAAGTGGCGGTGATGAAGGACGGGATCATCCAACAGTTCGGCACGCCGAAGGACATCTACAACAACCCGGCGAACCTGTTCGTGGCGAGCTTCATCGGTTCGCCGCCAATGAACTTCATCCCGCTGCGCCTGCAACGCAAGGACGGCCGCCTGCTGGCCTTGCTCGACAGCGGACAGGCCCGTTGCGAGTTGCCGCTGGGCATGCAGGACGCCGGCCTGGAAGATCGCGAAGTGATCCTTGGCTTGCGCCCGGAGCAGATCGTGCTGGCCGGCAACGAGCCGAACGGCATGCCAACCATTCGCGCCGAAGTGCAGGTCACCGAACCCACCGGGCCAGACACCCTGGTGTTCGTCAATCTCAACGACACCAAGGTCTGCTGCCGCCTGGCGCCAGACGTGGCGCCGCAGCCGGGAGAGACCCTGACGTTGCAGATCGACCCAGCGAAAGTGCTGCTGTTCGACGCCAAGTCCGGCGAACGCCTGGGCGTGGCTGCGCAGCCGCAGGCCGACGACCGACCTGCCAACGTGGCGCAGTTCAAAGGCCGGTGATGAACAAGTGTGGGGGGAGCAAGCCCGCTCCCACAGGAAGGAGTATGCGACGGGTGGGGACATCCGTCGCAATCGTTGTAAACCGCGTTAGATAAAAACAGTTAATAACAATAAAGACGAGGATGTAGGGATGAAGAAGAAGAACAATGCCCAGCTTATCTGCCAGTTGTCAGCCGTTGCGGCGATGATGCTGGCCGGTAGCGCACACGCTGCCGACGCGTTCAGCGCCGATTCGCAGTGGATGACGGGCGACTGGGGCGGTGAACGGACCAAGCTGATCGAGCAGGGTATCGACATCAAGGCCGATTTCGTCGGTGAGATGGGTGCCAACCTCCACGGCGGCTACAACGATGACAAGACTGCGCGTTGGTCCCAGCAGTTTGGCCTGGGTGTCGCGCTCGACCTGGAAAAACTGGCGGGCTGGAACGATACCGAAGCCAAGATCCAGTTCACTCGCCGGGATGGTCGCAACATTTCCAACGACCGTATCGGTGACCCGCGTGCCGGCACGCTCAGTTCGTCCCAGGAAGTCTGGGGTCGCGGCCAAACCACGCGTCTGACGCAGTTGTGGATCAAGCAGAAGTACTTTGACAGCAAGCTGGACGTCAAGGCCGGTTACTACGGCGTGGGCGAGGATTTCAACACTTTCCCTTGCGACTTCCAGAACCTGGCCTTCTGCGGTTCCCAAGCGGGTAACTGGGCCACCGGCATCTGGTACAACTGGCCAATCATGCAGGCAGCGATTCGGTTCAAGTACAACATCACCCCTGAGCTCTACGCGCAAATCGGTGCGTACAACCAGAACCCTTCGCAACTGGAAAACAACAACCGTTACAAGCTCAGCGGCAGCGGGACCGAGGGTACGCTGATTCCCGTCGAGTTGGTCTGGTCGCCCAAGCTCAACAACCTGCCTGGCGAATACCGTGTCGGTTACTACAAGAGCACGGCCAAGGCCGATGACGTCCGCGAGGACGACAACGGCAACGACGCCGCAACCACCGGCAGCGCCTATCGCAGCCACAGCAGCAAGGACGGCTACTGGTTCGTCATGCAACAGCAGCTCACCACCCACAATGGTGACGCTTCGCGCGGCTTGAACATCGCGGCCAACGCCACCTTCCACGACAAGGACACCAACATCGTCGACAACTACCAGTCGCTGATGTTCGTGTACAAGGGCCCATTCGATGCGCGTCCAAAGGATGACGTGGGTATCGGCTTCGCCCGTATCCATGTCAACGAAGACGTGAAGAAGAACGCCGATCTGACCAACGTAGCCAATGGCGTGACCGATTACGACGATCCGCTGTTTTCGCCGTTGCGCAGCACCGAGTACAACTACGAAATCAACTACGGCTTCCACGTCACCAACTGGCTGACCGTGCGTCCGAACCTGCAATACGTCACTCACCCGGGCGGTGTTGACGAGGTGGACAACGCGCTGGTGGCCGGCCTGAAAATCCAGTCGGTGTTCTGACGCTGTTGCGATAAGCTCTCCTCTATGTGCGCATATTTGCGGACGGCCAAGGCTGTCCGCTTTTTTTTGCGGAGCGATCAATTGTTTGGTTAGGGGCCGAACCTGTGGCGAGGGGATTTATCCCCGCTGGGCTGCGGAGCAGTCCTCAGCTGGCCAACTCGGTGCGTCAGGCAGATTATCTGCAACCTGTTTTGGGGCTGCTCCGCACCCCAGCGGGGATAAATCCCCTCGCCACCAAAACTGTCGCATCAATTGAGAGTTCAGTGATTCCCAGGACTACAGCCCATGCATGAGCATCCGCTACAACGCTTTTTCAGATCCTTGCGCGAGCGTCCGGTGTTTGCGTGGGAGCGCTATCAGCAGCGCGACGTCTTGGTTATTGACCATCCGTTGCCAGTTTTCAGTCGCCAGGGTGCGCAGTTGTTGCACTTCCAGCCGCGAGGCCAGAAACCTTGGCTGTGGTGCGCGGCCAAGTGGCCCCAGGTCGGCGCGATACGCGGCGGGGTACCGGTGTGTTGGCCTTGGTATGGCCGCCATCCGAGTGAAAATGCCTGGCCGTCTCATGGTTGGGCGCGGCTGATCGATTGGAAGTTGCTCGACAGCGCCAGCGATGACGATGGCGTGCATCTGCATTGGCAATTGCAGCTGTGCGACTGGCAAGTGGACCTGCATGCCGACTTGGGCGACCGCATGGAATTGCGCTTGAGCACCGAGCATCAAGACAGCCTGCCTTGCCAATTGAGCCAGGCCTTGCATGCCTATTGGCGCATTGGTGACGTTGGCGAGGTAGCGCTGTCTGGACTCGAAGGCGCGCAAGGTTACGACCAATTGAACCGTGCGGTTTGCCGGCAGGAAGGCGAGTTGCGGGTCGAGGGCGGCTGTCAGCGAGTGTTCCAGCATGAAGGCGAGTTGCAGCTCAAGGATCACGCCTGGCAGCGGGAATTGTGCATCGACACCGGTGAAAGCGCCGACACGGTGGTGTGGCATCCCGGTACACGGCCGTTGCTGGGCGTGAGCTGGGATGAGGTCAACGAGTTCGTTTGCGTCGAAGCGGCCAGTGGCGGCACCGACAGCCTGAGCCTGGCGCCCGGGGAGCGGGCGCATTTGAGTTTGCAGGCGCGGGTAGGGGCTTAGCTCTGGATCTACGGTGTGGCGGCTGCCGTCATCGCGAGCAAGCTCGCTCCCACACTGGTTCTCTGGCGTTCACAAAACCCCCGTGGGAGCGGGCGTGCTCGCGATGACGACCTGTCAGGCACCAAAAGTTCCGGATCGAATCAGTTGAACTCATCCCCAACCGGATACCGGCTGGCATTGAGGCTTTCCTTGATCTTGCGCAGGTGCGGCTGGAAGTCCACCCCGCGGCGCAGGGTCATGCCGGTGGCGAGCACGTCCAGTACGGTGAGCTGGATGATCCGCGAAGTCATCGGCATGTAGATATCGGTGTCTTCGGGCAGCGGAATATTGAGGCTCAAGGTGCTGGCCTTGGCCAGTGGCGAGCCTTCGGCGGTCAGGCCGAGTACCGATGCGCCGTTTTCCCGGGCGATACGCGCGACTTCCACCAGTTCGCGGGTACGACCGGTGTAGGAAATGATCACGAACAACTCACCGGTATGGGCCACCGAAGCGATCATGCGTTGCATCAGCACGTCGGCGTGGGCGGTCACTGCCAGGTTGAACCGGAAAAACTTGTGCTGGGCATCCAGCGCCACCGGAGCCGAGGCGCCGAGGCCGAAGAAGTGGATCTGCCGGGCCTGGATCAGCAGGTCGACCGCGCGGCTGATCAAATTTGGATCAAGGGCCTGGCAGGCACTGTCCAATGAGGCAATGGCGCTGCCAAAGATTTTCTGGGTGTAGGCTTCAGGGTTGTCGTCGGCTTCCACTGCGCGGCTGACATAAGCCGCGCCGCTGGCCAGGCTTTGGGCCAGTTGCAGCTTGAGTTCCGGGTAACCGCTCACGCCGAACGAGCGGCAAAAGCGGTTGACGGTCGGTTCGCTGACCGAGGCCGCCTGGGCGAGGGCGGCAATGCTGAAGCGGGTAGCCTGCTGTGGGTTGAGCAGGATCACCTCGGCCACCTTGCGTTCGGCCTTGTTCAGGTCTTCCAGGCGACTCTGGATCTGCTCCAGTAGATTTCGCACGCGGTCCATACAGGATTCCTAGAGAGACGGGTCTTTGATACGACCCTTTGCGGTGGCCTATCCTACTGATGGCTCCGACGGACCACCACTCGGAATCGGTATTTTCGGAAAATGTTGTAGTTATTACTACATTTTTCCTTGAGTGATGCCTTGAAAAAAGGTATTTGTAGCTTAACTTGATAAAAGAACAAACATCATGCATTCGATTACGGTTGAACCGTGTACTTTTGCCTTGTTCGGCGCGTTGGGCGACCTGGCGCTACGCAAGCTGTTTCCTGCCCTTTACCAGCTCGATGGCGCCGGCTTGTTGCACGAAGACACGCGGATCCTGGCGCTGGCCCGTGAACCGGGCAGCGAACAACAGCATCTGGCGTTCATCACCACCGAACTGCGGCGTTACGTCGGTGATAAAGACCTCGACGAATCCGTGATCGAACGCTTCCTGGCGCGGCTGACGTACCTGCACGTGGATTTTCTCAAGGCGGACGATTACGTCGCGCTTGCCGAGCAGGTCGGGCTGACGCAGCAACAAGTCATTGCCTATTTCGCCACGCCGGCGGCGGTCTACGGCGCGATTTGCGAGAACCTGGCGAAAGTCGGCCTCAGCGAAAACACCCGTGTGGTGCTGGAAAAGCCCATCGGTTCGGACCTCGAATCGTCGCGCAAGGTGAACGACGCCGTGGCGCAGTTCTTTCCGGAGAACCGCACTTACCGCATCGACCATTATCTGGGCAAGGAAACGGTACAGAACCTGATCGCGCTGCGGTTCGCCAACAGCCTGTTCGAAACCCAGTGGAACCAGAATTACATTTCCCACGTGGAAATTACCGTGGCCGAGAAGGTCGGGATCGAAGGGCGCTGGGGCTATTTCGACAAGGCCGGCCAACTGCGGGACATGATCCAGAACCACCTGCTGCAGCTGTTGTGCCTGATCGCCATGGACCCTCCGGCGGACCTTTCCGCCGACAGCATCCGTGACGAGAAGGTCAAGGTGCTCAAGGCCTTGGCGCCGATCAGTCCGGAAGGCCTGACCACCCAGGTGGTGCGTGGCCAGTACATCGCCGGCCACAGCGAAGGCAAGGCGGTGCCCGGCTACCTCGAAGAGCCGAATTCCAATACCCAGAGCGACACCGAGACCTTCGTTGCCCTGCGCGCCGATATCCGCAACTGGCGCTGGGCCGGGGTGCCGTTCTACCTGCGCACCGGCAAGCGCATGCCGCAGAAGCTGTCGCAGATCGTGATTCACTTCAAGGAACCGTCCCACTACATCTTCGCCCCCGAGCAGCGCTTGCAGATCAGCAACAAACTGATCATCCGCCTGCAACCGGACGAAGGGATTTCCTTGCGGGTAATGACCAAGGAGCAGGGCCTGGACAAGGGCATGCAGTTGCGCAGCGGTCCGCTGCAACTCAACTTTTCCGACACCTACCGCAGCGCACGGATTCCCGATGCCTACGAGCGGTTGTTGCTGGAAGTCATGAACGGCAATCAGAACCTGTTTGTTCGTAAAGATGAAATCGAAGCCGCGTGGACGTGGTGTGACCAGTTGATCGCCGGCTGGAAGAAGTCTGGCGATGCGCCCAAGCCTTATGCCGCTGGGTCATGGGGGCCGATGAGCTCCATTGCACTGATCACGCGGGATGGGAGGTCATGGTATGGCGATATCTGAATTGAAACTGCCCCAGGGTGTCACTGCCCTGGAATTCAAGAGCCCAGTGGTGCTGGCGGAAAAATTGGCGGTGAACGTGGCGGAGCAATTGCGCGCCGCGATCGATGCCAAAGGCGCGGCGACCTTGGTGGTGTCCGGCGGTCGTAGCCCGGTGGCGTTTTTCCAGCATCTGGCCAAGCAGGCGCTGGACTGGTCGAACGTGGTGGTGAGCCTGGCCGATGAGCGCTGGGTGCCGGTTGAACATGCCGACAGCAACGCCGGCCTGCTCAAGCGTTATCTGCTTCAAGGGGCTGCGGCCAAGGCCCAGTTCCTGAGCCTCTACAGCGCCAGCGCCAATCTGGAAGCCGCCGCCGAGCAGGCGGATCGCCTGCTTGCCGAGCTGCCGCCGATCGACGTGCTGATACTGGGCATGGGCGATGACGGGCATACCGCGTCGCTGTTTCCCGACAGCCCGAATCTGGCCGAGGCCCTGGATAAGAATGGTGCTCGCCGCTGCTGGCCGATGCTCGCGCCGACGGTCCCACACCAACGCCTGACCATGAGCCGCGCCTTGCTGGCGTCGGCCACGCACAAAGTGCTGTCTATTTCCGGTCAATCGAAACTGACCACCCTGAATGCCGCGGTGTCTGGTGACGATGTCGCCGAGATGCCGATCCGCGCATTTCTGCAACCTACGTTAGAGATTTACTGGTGCCCATGAACCAAGGATCAGCCGCTATGACAAACCCATCCCCGACCGTTTCCATGGCGGACAAAGTGACGCTGATCGACAGCCTCTGCGCCAAGGCGCGGATCCTGCCGGTGATTACCATCGCGCGTGAACAGGACATCCTGCCGCTGGCTGATGCCCTGGCCGCCGGTGGCCTGACGGCACTGGAAGTGACCTTGCGCTCGCAATACGGGCTCAAGGCCATTCAGGTCCTTCGCGAGCAGCGCCCAGAGCTGGTGACCGGTGCCGGCACGGTGCTCGATCGCCACATGCTGGCCGCCGCCGAGGCTGCCGGTTCGCAATTCATCGTGACGCCGGGTATCACTCGGGATCTGTTGGAAGCCAGCGTCCAGAGTCCGATTCCGTTGCTGCCGGGGATCAGCAATGCCTCGGGCATCATGGAAGGTTATGGCCTGGGCTATCGCCGCTTCAAGTTGTTCCCGGCGGAAGTCAGCGGTGGCGTTGCTGCCATCAAGGCATTGGGCGGGCCGTTCGGCGAAGTGAAATTCTGTCCGACCGGCGGCGTGAGCCCGGCCAATATCAAAAGCTACATGGCGTTGAAAAACGTGATGTGCGTAGGCGGGAGCTGGATGCTCGATCCGGAGTGGATCAAGAACGGCGACTGGGCCCGCATTGAGGAATGCACCGCCGAGGCATTGGCGCTGCTGGACTGATCGTCCTACCGAACTTCGTTGTGTGTTCTACGGCTTTACGGTGCGCTTGGTCGGCGCACCGTTTTTTTTTGCCTGTTATTTGGCTGCAGATCCCGTGGGCCAGGGACCAAGCGCCCTCGCCACGGGTTACGTACTGTTCAGGTTGATCAGTGCCGCAGTCAACCGCTCCATATCCCGCGCCAAGGTAATCAACCCCGGCGTAATGCGGATGCAGAGGCCGACGCTGGTCTTGCGCACCACGGTAAAGATCCCATATTCCTTGAGCAGTCGGTCGGCCATCACCTGTTGATCAGGCTGGTTGGTGAATCGCATGGACGTGATACCGCAATAGAGGCGCCGGTCGTCTGGGGTCATGACCTCGATGCCGGGCACATCGCGCACCGCGCTCACCCACAGGTCCCGTAGATAACAGAGCCGAGCACCCTTGGCCGGTGCTCCGCCCAGGGCACGGTGCTCTTCGAATACCAGGGGCAGCGTCAGCAGGGCCGGGATGTTGGGCGTGCTGTGGGGCGTGCGCGAGCGTATATCGGTGGTGGGGTAGTGGCCTTCGTCCATGTCCGGGTCGATGTCGGCCAGCCGGTGTGGAGCGATATAGAGAAAGCCCAGGGCCAGAGGGCCGCCAAGCCATTTCTGCAAGTTGAACCCGGCAAATTGAATGCCGAGCTTATTGAGATTGAAATCGATCTGCCCCAGGGCGTGGGCGCCGTCGAGAATGATATCGACGTCGAACTCCCGTGCCGTCTCGGCTATCGCCTGGACCGGCATCACCAGGCCGGTCAGGTGGTTAACGTAGGTCAGCGCCATCAGCTTCAGGCGCGGATAACGAATGAAGGCTTCTCGATACGTGCCCACCAGGCTGTCGAAACTGGCGGGGTGCGGATGGACCAGCTCGATGACCTCGGCGCCACGCTGGCGGGCGAGCCAGCGCATCGCGCTTTTGACCGACTCGTACTCCACGTCGCTGATCAGAACCTGGTCGCCAGGCTTGAGCTGGTTGTAATTGCGGATCAGCGTCTGCAAGGCGTCAACCGCGTTGGTGGCCAACGCCACGGTGGACGCTGGGGCGTGGATGAGCTGCGCCACCTCTCGGCGAATCACTTCGCAATGCTCCAGGTCGAACTGTTGGCGCACATAGACCGAATTGCCGCGGTTCACCCAGTCGATATTGCGTTGGTACTCCGCGACCACCGTACGGGACATCCGGCCAAAGTAGCCGTTTTCCAGGTTGAGCGGACCATTGCCGTCGACATCGTAACGACCGACAAAGGTTTCCCAGAAGGCTTCGTCGTGGGCACGCAGCGTATTTTCGGGCATCGCAGAGCTCAGTCAGTCAATGGCAGGGGTCAATGGCGAGGTTTGGGCAAGCCATGTTTTGCCCGCAGCGGATCCAGCAGGTCAGACAGACCGTTGTGGTCGATTTCCTGCATCAATGCCAGCAACCCGCCCAATTCGCCGTGGGGGAAGCCCTCCCGCGCGAACCAATTCAGGTATTGGCCTGGCAGGTCGGCAAGAATTCTGCCCTTGTATTTGCCGAAGGGCATCTGGCGGGTGACCAGCAGCTCAAGCTTTTCTGGATTCATAGGGCGGCTGTCTTGTTGAAAGTCCTAGGCAAAATACAGGCATTCTGCATGCAGGCCAAATGACAGATCATGCAAATAACGCGGATACAGATTTCTCCTGTGTTCATAACTTATTGATTTAAATGGATTTTAAGTTGTGATGATGGCTGGCATGGCCGATGCAATATCCCTTGCAGGTTTTTATTCACCAAGCAAAGGAACTGAAAAATGACTGACATCAACAAAGAATCCATCTCTGTCTTGAATGACCTGATCGAGACCAGCAAGGATGGCCAGGAAGGATTCAAGACCTGCGCTGAAGACATCAAGCACCCTGAGCTCAAGGCGCTGTTCGTCAAGCGCGCCGCCGATTGCGCCACCGCTGCGGCTGAGCTGCAAGCCGCCGTGCGTTCCCTGGGTGGCGATCCGGAAACTTCTACCAGCGTTGCCGGTGACCTGCACCGCCGTTGGGTCGACGTAAAATCCATGTTCACCGGCAAGGACGAAGAGGCTGTGCTGAACGAAGCCGAGCGCGGCGAAGACCATGCGCTGAAGGCTTATAAGGAAGCCATCGAGAAGATCAACAAACACAACCTGGTGGGCATTCGTGACCTCGTGGAGCGTCAGTACCACGGCGTGCAACGCAACCATGACCAGGTCAAGGCTCTGCGCAACCAGGCGCGCGCCAGCTAACATCCGCGTGTGAAGAAAAAACGCCAGCTTGCCTGGCGTTTTTTTATGGGAGCGATCTGGGCAGTAAGACTTTTTTGGCACCAATTCGCAAGAGTGTTTGTCAGAACGCTCAACAATCAACTCTGGACGTGAATAGATAGCTCCCTAATAATTGCGCCGCCCCTCTCACGATCTATCGTTACATCATCTCAAGAAGAGTTTTGCGCGTGCCCATCACCTTTCAGGCTCTGTTCGCCCCTGATCGTCTCGCTGTGCAGTTCGCCATCAAGACTGTGCTCGGTGGCGGCCTGGCGCTGTGGCTGGCGTTGCGCTGGGGATTGGAGCAGCCGTCGTGGGCGCTGATGACCGCGTTTATCGTTGCCCAGCCGTTGTCTGGGATGGTCGTGCAGAAGGGCCTGGCACGCTTGGTCGGGACTCTGGTGGGGACAATCATGTCGGTGGTGTTCATGGGCCTGTTCGCCCAGGCGCCCTGGTTGTTCCTGCTGGCGCTGGCGTTGTGGCTGGGCGTGTGCACGGCCTGTTCGACGCTCTTGCGCAGCGCGTGGTCGTATTCGTTCGTGCTGGCTGGCTACACCGTGGCGATCATTGCCTTGCCGGCCATCGCCCATCCGCTTGGAGTGTTCGACCAGGCGGTGGCGCGTTGCACCGAGATCAGCCTGGGCATCACCTGCGCCACCGTGACCAGCGCCTTGCTCTGGCCGTTGCGGGTTGAACGGCAATTGGCGGATCAGGCACGTGCCGCCTGGCAAAGTGGCATGCAGGCGGCGCGCGCCACATTGGCCGGCGATGCCCAGGCGCGCAAAGGTCTGTTGGAAATCCTCGGCAAAATCGTCGCGGTAGACGCCCAGCGCGAACATGCCTGGTTCGAAGGCCGCCTGGGCCGCCAGCGTGCCCGGGCCATCAGTGGCTTGAGCCAGAAACTGTTGATGCTGCTGCGCATTTCCCGCTCGGTACGCCGACAATGGAACCAGCTCGACCCTCAAGAGGCCCAAGCGCTGCAGCCGTGGATGAGCGAGGTGCAGCAAGCCCTCGACGCCGACAGCACGACATTGCAGGCACTGCGGCCGCGGGTATGGGATGCGTCTCACGAACCACGGTTCAGCTCGGCGCAAAGTTATTGCCTGGCACGTTTCGCCTTGTTGCTCGACACCGCCCTGGCGGCCTGCGCTGCGCTGTCGGCGGTGCAAGAGGGCAGGGCGGCGGCCGATCCGCCACGCACCCTGGCGCCCCATCGGGACCTGTCCCTGGCGATGGTGTTTGGAGCCCGCAGCGCCCTGGCGTTCCTGGCAGTGGCGTGTTTCTGGCTGGCCACTGCCTGGCCTGCCGCGTCGGGCGCGCTGTTGCTGACGTGTGTGGTGTGCAGCCTGTTCGCCAGCCGCGAAAATGGCGCGCAGATCGGCATGAGTTTCTTGCGAGGCATTCTCCTGGCGGTACCGACCGCGTTTGTGATCGGTGAAATTCTGCTGCCCCAATGGAGCAGCTTTGCGATGCTCTGCATGGCCATGGGCGTACCTCTGTTCCTGGGGGCGCTGGGCATGGCCAAGCCGCCGCTCTACGCGACCGCCACCTCGTTCTGCCTGCACTTCGTGGTGTTGGTATCGCCGCTTAACGCCATGAAGTACGACGTTGCGACATTTTTCAACAATGCCCAGGCCATGATGATCGGTGTCGGCGCGGCCGTGCTGGCATTCAACCTGTTGATTCTGCGCAACCCGGCCTGGCACAGCCGTCGGTTGCTGGCGGCAACGCTCGATGACCTGGTGCGCTTGACCCATCGCAATCTGCGCGGCGCCGAGAGCTGGTTCGGCGGGCGCATGGCCGATCGTTTGCTGCAACTGGCGCGGCACTATCCGGAGCTGCCGGTGCCGGCGCGCAGTCGTTGGGACGATGGTTTGCTGGGCCTGGACGTCGGGGACGAATTGCTCCATCTGCGCTTGAGCCTGGCCGTCGCCCAAGTCCCGGACAGTCCAGCCCAACGCCGATATTTCGAAACGTTGGAGCAGGTGCTGGAGCACGGCCCGGCGGGCGGGCAGGCCGACGCACTGGCCCAGGCGAGCGACGATTATCTGGCAGCGCTTTCAAAGCAACCGCCAAGCGACGCGCTGAAGCTGGCCCAGGGCGCGGTGGTGCAATTGCAGAACAGCTGGCGCGCCTGGTGCCGCCAGCACGAATCTTCAGAAGGGAAACATAGCCATGGGCTTGCATGAATGGTCGATCGGCGGGGTGCTGCTCAGCCCGTTTTTGATTTATGTCGTGCTGGCCTTGTTGGTCACCGGAGCCTTGCGACTGCTGCTCAGTCTCGTGCCGGCAGGGCGCTGGATCTGGCATGAAGCGCTGTTCGACTGCGCTCTGTATGTCTGTGTTTTGACTGTCATTACCCTGGTCCTCGGACCGTCATGAGGAGTTGAACATGCGTACTTCCGTACGTGTCGCCGTCACGTTGAGCGTGGTGGCCCTGGCGATCTTCGCCGGTTTTCATTTGTGGCAGTACTACATGCTCACGCCCTGGACCCGGGACGCGCGGATCCGTGCCGACGTGGTGGTGATCGCCCCAGACGTCTCGGGTTGGGTGCGCGAGCTCAGGGCCGTGGACAACCAGCACGTCAAGGCGGGGGATTTGTTGCTGAGTATCGATCGCGAGCGTTTCGAGGCCGCGGTGGAGAAGGCCCGCGCGGTAGTGCAGACCCGCCAGCAGCAGTTGAGCCTGCGCGAACACGAAGCCAGCCGTCGAGCGGCCCTGGGACCCCAGGCCATCAGCGCCGAATTGCGCGAGAACGCCCAGATCAATGCCGGCATCGCCCGTGGCGAGCTACGCGAGGCCCAGGCCGAGGCCAAGGTCGCGGAGCTGAACCTGGCTCGCAGCCAGGTCCTGGCCCCACGCAGCGGCCACGTCACCAACCTGCGCCTGGCCGAAGGCAACTATGTGAACGCCGGGCAACCGGTCATGGCGTTGGTCGATGATTCGACGTTCTACGTGCAAGCTTACTTCGAGGAAACCAAGTTGCCGCGCATTCGCGTCGGCGATCCGGTCAAGGTCTGGTTGATGAGCGCCGGCCATGCGCTGGACGGCCATGTGGAAAGTATCAGTCGAGGCATCACCGACCGCAACACCAACCCCGATGCGCAACTGCTGGCAGAGGTCGAGCCGACCTTCAACTGGGTGCGCCTGGCCCAGCGGATCCCGGTGCGGATCAAGCTGGACAAGGTGCCGGAAGGGGTGAGCCTGAGTGCCGGGATGACAGCGAGTGTGCAGGTGCAGGACGAACAGCGATAGCCGCTGCGCCGCGCACCCCGTGGCGAGGGAGCTTGCTCCCGCTCGGCTGCGAAGCGGTCGCAAAACGAACGTTGCGTTGTTCAGGTTGGACGCGCAAGCCTTTTCCAAGGGGCGCTTCGCACCCCAGCGGGAGCAAGCTCCCTCGCCACGGGAGTGTCGAGTCGCATCAGCCGATGCTGATTGCCGGCAACTCGGGCAAGGTCACGGTCTGCTGCTTGCGCGGCGCCAGGATCTCCGCTTCGCCGTCCACCACCAACTCATCGCGCTGGTTGAACACGCGCGTGGCGATACGCACGCGGAATTTCGGCAGCTTTTCCAGGATCTCCAGGCGCACGGTCAGGGTATCGCCAATCTTCACCGGCTTCTGGAAACTCATCTGCTGGCCGATATAGATGGTCCCCGGCCCAGGCAACTCACAGGCCACTGCCGCGCTGATCAGCGCACCGCTGAACATGCCGTGGGCGATGCGTTCCTTGAACATGCTGGCGGCGGCGAATTCGGCGTCCAGGTGTACCGGGTTGTGATCGCCGGACATGGCGGCGAACAGCTGGATGTCGCGCTCTTCGACGGTCTTGCTGTAGCTGGCGGTCTGGCCGACTTCGAGGGCTTCGTAAGGGATGTTGGTAACCTGGGTCATGTCTGGATCCTGTGACGTGTAGAGAAAAAACGCTGCAAACCTACTCGCTGCGTGGTGGTCGCTGGTGGCTTAGCGTCTGGGCAATCCAGGCCAGCACATCGGCGGTCACCTCATCGCGGTTGGTTTCGTTGAACAGTTCGTGCCGAGCCTGCGGATAGATCTTCAGTTGCAAACGTTGGTTGCCGGCGTCGCGCAGGGCATCGGCCAGATCTCTCAGACGCTTGCCTTCGCTCACCGGATCACATTCACCGCCAATTACCAGCAGCGGCAGCCCTGGATCGATCTGCGCGAGATTGGACGCTTTGCTGATCTGCTGCAACCCGCCGAGCAGGTCGATCCACAGTTGATTGGTGCAACGAAAGCCGCACAGCGGGTCGCGAATGTATTTGTCGACTTCGCCGGGGTCGCGGCTGAGCCAGTCGAAGGGCGTGCGGGTCGGTTTGAACTTTTTATTGAAGCTGCCAAATGAGAGCCATTCGATCAGGGCGCTACGCCCAGTGGCCCCCTGCCGCCTGCGTTCGAAACGGGCGATTAGCCGCGCCGCGCGGTAAAGCGCCACGGGTTGGAAGTTCGAACCGCTGAGGATGGCCCCGTGCAGGCTGGCGCTGTGGTGCAACAAATAGCCCTGGGCGATATAGCTGCCCATGCTGTGCCCCAGCAGCAGGATTGGTGTTTCTGGATGTTGCTGGCCGATGTGATGGTTCAGGCTTGCCAGGTCGCCCACAACCTTGGCCCAGCCGTCCTGGTCGGCAAAATGACCCAGGATCGCTTCTTCGCTGGTCTTGCCGTGGCCACGTTGGTCCGGCGCGTAGACGCCGTAGCCTTCATCGCACAACGCCTGGGCCAGGCGCCCATAGCGGCCACTGTGTTCCGCCATGCCGTGAGCCAGCATGATCACCGCCAGCGGGGCGGTTTCGGGTAGCCATTGGTTGACGAGCAAGCGGCTGTGATCGGTCGCGGTCAGCCAGAACGTTTGGTGGATCATGGCGGTTCCTTGCACAAAGTCAGACGCAGCGTCGCTGCATTGTATAGCGCATCCGTTGCGCCAGGCGATTCAGCAAGATTCACACAATCTATGACGCAAGTTGCCATATTTGCCTGATTGGCCATAGCTGCTAGTGTCCCATGAGCTCCGCCTGTGCAAGCGATACGCAAGCGGTTACCGGATATGTTCAGGTAAAGAGGATAAAAACAATGCAGCCTGATTTCTGGAATGACAAACGCCCGGCCGGCGTGCCCTCGGACATCGACCTGAGTGCCTACAAGTCAGTCGTCGAGGTGTTCGAGCGTTCCTGCAAGAAATTTGCCGACCGTCCGGCGTACAGCAACATGGGGGTGACGATCACCTACGCCGAGTTGGAGCGTTACAGCGCGGCCTTCGCCGGTTACCTGCAAGCCAATACCGACCTGGCGCCCGGCGATCGTATCGCCGTGCAGATGCCCAATGTCCTGCAATACCCGATCGCGGTTTTTGGTGCCCTGCGCGCCGGGCTGGTGGTGGTCAACACCAATCCGCTCTACACCCCCCGGGAAATGCGTCACCAATTCAAGGACTCCGGCGCCCGGGCGCTGGTGTACATGAACCTGTTCGGGCAGAAAGTACAGGAAGTGCTGCCCGACACCGACCTGCAATACCTGATCGAGGCGAAGATGGGCGACCTGATGCCCACCGCCAAGGGCTGGCTGGTCAATACAGTCGTGAGCAAGGTCAAGAAAATGGTCCCGGCCTATTCGCTGCCCCAGGCCATTTCCTTCAAGAGCGCCTTGCGTTTGGGACGGGGCCAGGCCATCAAGCCGCTCAATGTCAGCCTCGGGGACATTGCCGTGCTGCAATACACCGGCGGCACCACCGGCTTGGCCAAGGGCGCCATGCTGACCCACGGCAACCTGGTGGCCAACATGCAGCAGGCCCGCGCCTGCCTGGGGCAGATCGGCGACGACGGCAAGCCTTTGTTGCGCGAGGGCCAGGAGGTGATGATCGCACCGCTGCCGCTGTATCACATCTACGCCTTCACGGCGAACTGCATGTGCATGATGGTCACGGGCAACCACAACGTGCTGATCACCAATCCAAGGGACATCGGCGGTTTCATCAAGGAGCTGAAGAACTGGCGGTTTTCGTTGCTGCTGGGGCTCAACACGCTGTTCGTCGCGCTGATGGACCATCCGGATTTCAAGACGCTGGATTTCTCCAACCTCAAGGTCACCAACTCAGGCGGCACCGCGTTGGTCAAGGCCACCGCCGAACGTTGGAAGCAGTTGACCGGTTGCGGCATCACCGAGGGCTACGGCCTGACGGAAACCTCGCCAGTGGCCAGCGCCAACCCTTACGGTGGCAAGTCGCGCCTGGGCACGGTGGGGCTGCCGGTGCCGGGTACGCTGATGAAAGTCATCAGTGACGACGGTGTCGAGCTGCCCTTGGGCGAACGCGGCGAGCTGTGCATCAAGGGGCCGCAGATCATGAAGGGCTACTGGAACAAGCCCGAAGCGACCGCCGAAGTGCTCGACAGCGAGGGCTGGTTCAAGTCCGGAGATATCGCCGTGATCGACCCCGACGGGTTCGTGCGCATCGTCGATCGCAAGAAAGACATGATCATTGTCTCGGGCTTCAACGTGTACCCGAACGAAATCGAGGATGTGGTGATGGCCCACCCGAAAGTCGCCAGCTGCGCGGTCATCGGCGTGCCGGACGAACGTTCGGGGGAGGCGGTGAAACTGTTCGTCGTGGCCCGTGAGGCGGGCGTCAGCCTCGAAGAGCTCAAGGCGTACTGCAAGGAGAATTTCACCGGCTACAAGGTGCCCAAGCACATCGTGTTGCGGGAATCGCTGCCGATGACACCGGTGGGCAAGATCCTGCGCCGGGAGTTGCGCGATATCGCCTGAGGCCGGCGCGACAGACCCTTAGTGGGAGCGAGCTTGCTCGCGATGGCGGTGTATCGGTGCCAGAAAGATTGGCTGATACATCGTTATCGCGAGCAAGCTCGCTCCCACAAGTTTTATGGATTCGGGACAATTAGATAAGGCTTAGAATTTTTACTCTAAAAATGACCATTGAATGTTCTTGAGTCATATTTGTGACTGTAGGGGCCGCTTTTGGCTCTAGGCGACCCTTGGCAAAGCTGCTACTCTCGGCGCGCTTTTGTGACTTCTCGGCCGTTATCCAAGCCAGATTCACCAATAGACATACACCAATAATAATCGCATCAAATGCGGTGAGAATTCGCGTTGCTGAGGAGTGGGGCTTCCATGATTGAAAACTTTTGGAAGGATAAGTACCCAGCTGGGATTGCTGCCGACATCAATCCAGATGAGTATCCGAATATTCAGGCGGTGTTGAAGCATTCCTGCCAACGCTTCGCCGACAAGCCGGCATTCAGCAACCTCGGCAAGACCATCACCTACGGTGAGCTCTACGAATTGTCCGGTGCCTTTGCCGCGTACCTGCAACAGCATACCGATTTGCAGCCGGGCGATCGAATCGCCGTGCAACTGCCCAACGTCCTCCAGTACCCAGTGGCTGTGTTTGGCGCCATCCGCGCCGGCCTGATCGTGGTCAATACCAACCCGCTCTACACCGCGCGGGAAATGGAGCATCAATTCAACGATTCCGGTGCCAAGGCACTGGTCTGCCTGGCTAACATGGCACACCTTGCCGAAAGCGTGGTGCCCAAGACGGGCGTCAAGCACGTCATCGTCACCGAAGTGGCCGACTTGCTGCCGCCGCTCAAGCGCCTGTTGATCAACAGCGTGATCAAGTACGTAAAGAAGATGGTCCCGGCCTATCATTTGCCCAAGGCCATCAAGTTCAACGACGTCCTGAGCAAGGGCCACGGCCAGCCTGTGAACGAAGCGAGCCCCACCAGTGATGATGTGGCGGTGTTGCAATACACCGGCGGCACCACGGGCGTGGCCAAGGGCGCCATGCTGACCCACCGCAACCTGGTGGCTAACATGCTGCAATGCAAGGCGCTGATGGGTTCCAACCTCAATGAGGGCTGTGAAGTACTGATCACGCCGCTGCCGCTGTACCACATCTACGCGTTTACCTTCCATTGCATGGCGATGATGCTGATCGGCAACCACAACATCCTGATCAGTAACCCGCGCGATTTGTCGGCGATGGTCAAGGAGCTGTCGAAATGGAAGTTCAGCGGCTTCGTCGGGCTCAACACGTTGTTCGTGGCGCTGTGCAACAACGAAGCCTTCCGCAAGCTGGATTTCTCGGCGCTGAAGGTCACCCTGTCTGGCGGCATGGCTTTGCAGTTGGCGGCGGCGGAGCGTTGGAAAGCGGTCACCGGTTGCCCGATTTGCGAAGGCTACGGCATGACCGAGACGAGCCCGGTTGCCACGGTCAACCCGATCCAGAACATCCAGGTCGGCACCATCGGCATTCCGGTTCCGTCGACCTTGTGCAAGGTCATCAATGACGCGGGCGAAGAGTTGCCTTTGGGGGAAATCGGCGAATTGTGCGTCAAAGGCCCGCAGGTCATGAAGGGCTACTGGCAGCGCCAGGACGCCACCGACGAGATCCTCGACAGCGAAGGCTGGCTCAAGACCGGTGACATCGCCGTGATCCAGCCGGATGGCTACATGCGCATCGTCGATCGCAAGAAAGACATGATCCTGATCTCCGGTTTCAACGTTTACCCCAACGAGCTGGAAGACGTGCTGGCGGCCTTGCCGGGCGTGCTGCAATGCGCGGCCATCGGTGTACCTGACGAGAAATCCGGCGAGGCGATCAAGATATTCATCGTCGCGCGTCCGGGTGTCACGCTCACAAAGGAACAGGTGATGGAGCACATGCGCGCCAACGTCACCGGCTACAAGGTGCCCAAGTCCGTGGAGTTCCGCGATGCACTGCCGACCACCAACGTCGGCAAGATCCTGCGGCGTGAGTTGCGTGATGAAGAGCTCAGGAAGCTGGGGCTGAAAAAGTAACAACCCCACCAATGAAAAGCCCCGCTGATGCGGGGCTTTTTGTTGATCGAGTGGAGCGTTACAACCGAAACTGCGCAAAATCCAGATTGGTGCCGCCGGGCCGCATGTCTTGCAGGTACGAATCCTTGTCTGCACTGAGCTCCAGGCTCAGGGCTGCCTTGCGTTTGCCCTGGTTGCGCACTTCCAAGCCTTCCATTTTTTCCCGCAGGAACACGGTGGGCACTTTCAGGTGCAAGAGTTCGTCGGTGGCAGGCGTGTGCAGCAGCAGGTGAATCCATTCGTACTGCCCAATGGCCAGGCGGGCCACCGGGATGTCGAACCAGAAGATGTTGCGGTTGCGGTTCAGTTCGCTGAAATGGCAGTTGTTGACGCCCAGGACGGCACCGCCCAGTTCCTGGTTCCTGCGGGCGATGGCCTGCTTTTTATCGAGTTTCATAACGTTCCTACGGGAATTGGAGCTTCAGGCGCAGCCTGAATACGTGGAGCATTCTCAGGTGTGGGTCGGTAAACATAAAGCGCAACCTGCATCTGACGATGAAATGCGCCGCTGAAAAAATGAAACTCCCTGCAAACGGCGTCGGTCAACCCCTATGTAATGACTTTTCTTACAGTTGTTCACAGGAGAAACATCATGGGAAGCACGAACGATAAAGTGAAGGGCGTTGCCAACGAAGCTGTCGGCAATATCAAGCAAGGTGTCGGCAAGGCCACCGACAATGACCGCATGCGCGCCGAGGGCGTGGTCCAGGAGAAAAAAGGTGAGGCCCAGCAAACCGCGGGCAAGGCCAAGGATGCAGTCAAGAAAGGCGTTGACGAGGCATAACCGGCCTGTAAAAAGCGATTGGAACGGCCATCCGCGGGTGGCCGTTATCATGTCGGCTCGAACTTGCACCGGGGAAATTGTTCCAAAGTCGCCAAACAGGTTACTTTTGTCACGGATAGCAGCCCCGTGAGTCGCCAGGCGACCTTCCTCTTTTGCGGCGAAAGGAGACGCACATGATGTTCCCGGCCTTGAAAGGCTTGCCCCTGCATCGCGTGATGATGCGCACGGTGACCGAGTTCCTCGACGACGAGATGTCGACCTACGCCTCCGCACTGGCTTACCAGATGCTGTTTTCGCTGTTTCCCTTCATTCTTTTCCTGATCGCGCTGATCGGCTTCCTGCACCTGCCGGATTTCTTTTCCTGGCTGCGCCTGCAATCGGAACTGGTGCTGCCGCCCCAGGCGCTGGAGCAGGTCAACCCGGTGATCGACCAGCTCCAGCAATCCAAGGGCGGCTTGCTCTCGGTGGGTATCGTCATTGCGCTGTGGACCGCGTCGGCCGGCGTGCGGCTGATGATGAGCGCCATGAACGCGGCGTACGACGTGGTCGAGGGGCGCCCGGCCTGGAAGCGCTTTCCGCTGTCGATTCTTTATACGGTCGGTATCGCCGGCATGCTGTTGGTCGCCGCGGCCTTGATGGTACTGGGCCCGCAAGTGATGGGTTGGATTGCCTCGCAGATCGGGCTGGAGGAGTTCATCGTCACCGTCTGGACCCTGGCGCGCTGGCCGGTCATCGTGTTTTTGCTGATGGTGGCAGTGGCGCTGATCTATTACGTGATGCCCGACGTCAAACAGGAGTTCCGCTTCATCACGCCGGGCTCGGTATTGGCGGTGGTGGTGTGGATCATCGCGTCCCTGGGTTTTGCGTTCTATGTGAAGACCTTCGCCGACTACAACGCCATGTATGGCAGTATCGGCGCGATCATCGTGTTGTTGCTGTATTTCTATATCTCTGCGGCGGTGTTGCTACTCGGCGCCGAGATGAATGCGGTCATCGAACACATGTCCGCCGAAGGCAAGGACACCGGTGAAAAGACCCCGGGCGAGCACGAGAAACAGCATGTGTCGGGCCTGGGGCGCGACCATTCCGTTGCTCATACCCCTACAGACGAAGCCCGACCATGATCCGCGAAATCCTGAAAATGGGCGACGAACGCCTGCTGCGCATCGCCCCGCCGTTGCCGCCGGAAATGTTCGACAGCGCCGAGTTGTGGCAACTGATCGACGACATGTTCCAGACCATGGAAAGCGTCGGCGGCGTCGGCCTGGCGGCGCCGCAGATCGGCGTGGACCTGCAACTGGTGATCTTTGGCTTCGAGCACAGCGAGCGCTATCCCGATGCCGAAGCGGTGCCGCAGACGATCCTGATCAATCCTTTGATCACGCCGCTGAGTCCGTTGATGGAAGAAGGCTTCGAAGGTTGCCTGTCGGTGCCAGGCTTGCGCGGCGCGGTGGATCGTTACCAGCATATCCGCTACGAAGGTTTCGACCCCAAGGGCGAGCCGATCATGCGCACCGCCTCGGGCTTTCATGCCCGGGTGGTCCAGCATGAGTGCGATCACTTGATCGGCCGCTTGTATCCGTCGCGCATCACTGATTTCAGCAAGTTCGGGTTTACCGAGGTGATGTTTCCGGATCTGGACCCTATGGCTGACGACTAGCTGAAACCGACACAAAAAAATTGTGGGAGCGAGCCTGCTCGCTCCCACAATGAACTGTGTTCGGCGTCAGGAGAGTATGTTGGGCTCCAACCCCATCGCAATCATCGGCTTGCTGCGCGCATACCGGCTCAGCCTTTCAGCCATCGCATAGGGCAGTTCGGGGTCGAAGCTGAAGCCCCGTCGTTCATAAAACCCGCGCAAGTCCGGGTGACAGAACAGCCACACCGGCTCGTCCAGCCCCTTCACCGCTTCTGCGATCAGTCGCGCGGCGACGCCTTGTACGCGGTGCGCCGGGTCGACGAACAATCCCGTCAACCAATGCCCACCCGAAACCGGTCGAAGGCACAGCGCCGCGACGATGTCTTCGCGCCGTGCCACCCACAGCTGGGCGTCGCGCACGGCTTTCATCGAGGATCGGTGGGCGCGGTAGAACTTGTTCATCAACGGCCACAGAGGCTCGTCGAGACGTGTGTAGTGGAAGTCGGGCATGGCGAGGGCGGAGAGGGCAGGGGAGATGGGCGATTATAAGGGAACAAACAATGCGCCGGGACATCTCCGGCGCCTGTCTGCAAGGTCTACAGCGAGGCGAGGAACATGTCCGTGGCCGGATTCTTCTCATCCGTCCGGCTTTCCTGGGCTTTTTCCACCTGCGCCATCGCGGCCTTGTCCTGCATGCGCTGGGCAATTTCCTCGCCGACCGCCCGTTGTTTCTCGGGCGGCATCTGCGCGTACTCTTCTTCAGTGATGCCCATTTCCTCAAGAATGCTGTCACGCAAGCGTTCTTCAGGCGTCTTGCTCATGTATTCCTTGAACTCCGTCATGGCAGAGCTGCGTGCTTTCTTCGCCTCGTCGGCGGCTGACGAAGCGACGGTCTGCAGTTGCACGCGGGTCTTGGCGAAGGCCTCGTCGACGTTGTCGCTGATGGCGGTGGCGGCGTTAACCTGCTGCGTGGCTTGCCGGGTGATGGATTCCTGGACCTGGGTGCTGCCCTGGTTGGCCTGGGCCTGGACGTTGTCACGCAGCGATTGCAGGGCGGCGCTTTGCAAGCCGCTGGCGGCTTCGGCGGTCGGGTCTTCGCCGGGGCGTTTGAGGGGCAGGTTTATCGCTTGTTGTTTTACGCTGACCAACATGATGTGTACCCGTAGGTAATGGCTGAGCGATGGTGGGAGCAATTACCATGCCGTCGCGCAAGGCCCCGTTTTTCAAGGGCTACGGGCGAAACGCATAGCGCGGTGCGGCCAATCCTTGCCGTTCGTCGGCATGGATCGACCGCAGGGTGGCGGGGCGCTCAGGTGCTTTCGCGAATCTTGAGTTCGAAACCCAGGTCGACGACCGGCTGGACGATGCGGTTGCCGGCCATCAACGTGAGCATCTGTTCGGCGGCGCGCCGGCCGATTTCTTCTCGCGGGGTGCTGATGCTGCTCAAGCGCGGGACCATGTGGGCCGAAGCGGGCAGGTCGTTGAAGCCCAGTATCGAAACCTGTTCGGGAATCCTGATGCCGCAGCGCAACGCTTCGAGCAGGGCGCCGTGGGCCAGGTCGTCGTTGCCGAAGAAAATCGCGTCGACGTCTGGATGGCTGGCCAGCAATTGCAGGAACAATTCGCCGCCCAGGCCCACCGACGACGGGCGAGGGGTCAGCACTTCCAGGTCAGCGTCATAGAGCCCGGCCTTCTGGAGGGCGCGACGAAAGCCTTCGCCGCGCAGCAACGTGCGTTGGTCCAGTTGCGCGCCGATGTAGGCCAGGCGCTTGCGGCCTCGGGAGATCAAATGCTCGGCGGCGGTCTCGCCGGCCTGGAGCTGGGAGAATCCCACGCAGTTGAGGCCGGCGCCCGGATCCAGTTCCATCATGTACACGCAGGGGATATTGCTGGCCTCGATCATGCGCCGGGCGCTTTCGGTCCGGTCGAATCCGGTCAGCAACAGACCGCGCGGCTGATAGGCCATGTAATTACGCAGCAGGTCTTCTTCTTCGTCCCGGGAATAATGGTAGTTGCCGATCACCACTTCGAATCCCTTGGGCCGCAAGACGCGATGGATGGCTTCCAGGGTGTCGATGAATAACAGGTTGGACAGTGACGGCACCAGTACCACCACTGAATGGCTCTGGGCCGAAGCCAAGGCCCGGGCCGCGGGATTGACGACGTAATTGAGTTCCAGGGCGGCCTGGCGGACCTTGTCCACCAGTTCGACGGCCACGGTGCTGACGCCGCGCAGGGCACGGGAGGCGGTGATCGGGCTGACCCCGGCCAGGCGGGCGACTTCATTGAGCGTGGGGCGACCGGTGGTGCGAGTATTCTTATCGTTTTTAGGGGCGGTCATCAGGGCGGCTTGCCAAACAAAAATCAAGGCACTAAGGTAGCGCTGTCTCGGCGCGGCTGCAATGCGTTGACAGGGTTTGCCTGATCCCTGTCCCGTGGGTGTCGTGGACGAACATGCTGCAACCACAAAAATGACAAGAAGGCGTCGGCAACTTCTGCTTTTGCTGCGGTGTCATAACTGGCAAAGGTAGCGCTGTCTGCGCGCTGAGGTGTTACATGAATAATCCAATCACCGCCCTGGTCATCATGGGCGTTGCCGGTTGCGGCAAAACTTGCGTCAGCCAGGCCCTGTGCCAACTGAGCGGCGCCACCGCCATCGAAGGCGACACGTTCCACCCCGCGGCCAACATCCAGAAGATGAGCGCCGGTATTCCCTTGACTGACGACGACCGTGCCGGCTGGCTCGACAGCCTGTGCGACGAGTTGCGTCGTGTCGACGGCACGGGCGAGCGCCCGGTGCTGACCTGCTCGGCCCTCAAGCACAGCTACCGCGAGCGCCTACGCAGCGCCCTGCCGGGCCTGGGCTTCGTATTCCTTGAATTGACCCCCGAAGTGGCTGCCGATCGTGTCTCCCACCGTCCGGGCCATTTCATGCCGTCGACCCTGATCGACAGCCAGTTTGCCACCCTCGAATCCCCTGTTGGCGAAGCCCTGACCCTGGCTCTGGATGCGTCCAGCCACAGCATCGATGAATTGGCCCGCCAGGCATACGTCTGGTGGCTGGCCCACGGTTTGAAACTCGCCGGCTGAGTTTCGAAAAATATGCGTCAGAAAGATAGCGCTGTCCCGACGGCCCATAAATAACTGCTTCAATAACAACAACAAATCAGGAGACACCTCCCATGTTCGGCATGTCCCACGAGACGTTTCTACTGCTTGATGCAGTGGTCACGGTGATCGGACTCATCGTCCTCATCACCAAGTTCAAATTCCACCCGTTCATTGCGCTGACTATCGCCGCCGCGTTCCTCGGCCTGACGTCGGGCATGCCGACCGGCACCATCATCAAGGCGTTCCAGGACGGCTTCGGTGGCGTGCTCGGTTTTGTCGGCATCATCCTGGCGCTGGGCACGATGCTCGGCAAAATGATGGCTGAATCGGGCGGGGCCGATCAGATCGCCCAGACGCTGATCCGTGCCTTCGGCAAGGAAAAGGTGCAGTGGGCGATGATGTTCGCCGCGTTCCTGGTGGGCATCCCGCTGTTCTTCGAAATCGGCTTCGTGTTGCTGATTCCGTTGGTGTTCATCGTGGCGCGCCGCACCGGCGTGTCGATTATCAAGATTGGTATCCCGCTGCTGGCCGGCCTCTCCGCGGTCCACGGCCTGGTGCCGCCGCACCCGGGGCCACTGCTGGCGATCGGCATCTTCGGCGCCGACATCGGCAAGACCATTCTTTATGGCCTGATCGTCGCGCTGCCGACCGCTATCATTGCCGGCCCGATCTTCGGTACCTTCATCGCCAAGCACATCCCCGGGCATCCAAATCAGGAACTGGTGGACCAACTGGCCCGTGAGACGAACGCCGCCGAGCTGCCAAGCTTCAGCATCACCCTGATCACCGTGCTCTCGCCGGTGTTCCTGATGCTGCTCAAGACGTTCGCTGATGTGGCGCTGCCGGATGGCAACCTCTTCCGCGTCTGGATGGACATGATCGGCCATCCGATCTCGGCGCTGTTGTTGGCGTTGCTGCTATCGCTTTACACCTTCGGCTACAAACAGGGGATCGGTTCCAGCCAGATGTTGAAATGGCTCGACGCGAGCCTGGCCCCGACCGCCGCGATCATCCTGATCATCGGTGCTGGCGGTGGCTTCAAGCAGATGCTGGTGACCAGCGGTGTGGGCGATGTGATCGGTCACATGGCGGTGAGTGCACAGATTTCGCCGATCCTGCTGGCGTGGCTGGTGGCGGCGGTGATCCGTATCGCCACAGGCTCAGCGACCGTGGCGACCATTACCGGTGCGGGGATCGTGGTGCCTGTCGTGGGGATGATGCCGGGCGTGAACCGTGAGCTGCTGGTGCTGGCGACCGGCGCCGGTTCGTTGATCCTGTCCCACGTCAACGATGCGGGTTTCTGGCTGGTCAAGCAGTACTTCAACATGACCGTGGCCGAGACTTTCAAGACCTGGACCGCGATGGAAACCATTCTGTCCGTGGTGGGCTTGATCTTCATCCTGCTGCTGTCGCTGGTGATCTAAGAACACCTTGGCCTAACTGTGGCGAGGGAGCTTGCTCCCGCTGGGCCGCGAAGCGGCCCCAATCCAGTCAATTCCTCTCATGGAGTGAGGCGACCGGTTTGCGACTGCTTCGCAGTCGAGCGGGAGCAAGCTCCCTCGCCACATAGAGGTTGTGGTTGGCCGTCAGGCTTGTTTGCCAGCCAACCCATCCGCCCGGAACATCCCACGGATCCCCCGCACCGCCTGGCGAATCCGGTCCTGGTTCTCGATCAGCGCAAAGCGCACGTGATCATCCCCATATTCCCCGAACCCCACCCCCGGCGAGACGCAGACCTTGGCTTCGGCCAGCAGCTTCTTGGCAAACTCCAGTGAGCCCAGGTGCGCATAGGCTTCGGGGATCTTGGCCCAGACGTACATCGACGCCTTCGGGTTTTCCACCATCCACCCCAGCTCGTGCAGGCCCTTGACCAGCACATTGCGGCGCTGGCGGTACTGCTCGGCAATGTCGCGCACGCATTGCTGGTCGCCTTCGAGGGCGGCGATGGCGGCCACTTGCAGCGGGGTGAAGGTGCCGTAGTCGTGGTAGCTCTTGATCCGCGCCAGGGCGCTGACCAGTTCCGGGTTGCCGACCATGAAACCGATGCGCCAGCCGGCCATGTTGTAGCTCTTGGACAGGGTGAAGAACTCCACCGCGATGTCTTTGGCCCCTGGCACTTGCATGATCGACGGCGCTTTCCAGCCGTCATACACGATGTCGGCGTACGCCAGGTCGTGGATCACCAGCACGTCGTATTGCTTGGCGAGGGCGATGACCCGTTCGAAAAAATCGAGCTCCACGCATTGCGCGGTCGGGTTGGACGGGAAGCCGAGGATCATCATCTTCGGCTTGGGGATCGAACCGCGAATGGCCCGCTCCAGCTCATCGAAGAAATCCACGCCGGGCACCAGCGGCACCGAACGCACCTGGGCGCCGGCGATCACCGCGCCGTAGATGTGGATCGGATAGCTGGGGTTGGGCACCAGCACCGTGTCGCCCTGGTCCAGGGTCGCCAGCATCAGGTGCGCGAGGCCTTCCTTGGAACCGATGGTGACGATGGCTTCGCTTTCCGGGTCGATGTCCACCTCGTAGCGGTCCTTGTACCAACGCGAAATGGCGCGGCGCAGGCGCGGGATGCCTTTGGACGTGGAGTAGCCATGAGTGTCTTCACGCTGGGCGACGGTGACCAGCTTCTCCACGATATGTGGGGGCGTGGCGCCATCGGGGTTACCCATGCTCAAGTCGATGATGTCTTCGCCGCGCCGACGCGCAGCCATCTTCAGCTCGGCAGTGATATTGAATACGTACGGGGGGAGTCGATCGATGCGCGCAAAGCGGCGCGGCGAACCTTGTTCGGCCATTGTTGCCTCGAGATACGTGAGCGCCCGGAACCGTCCGAGCGACGTTGGCCACTGCGGTGGCCTGCGGCGCAAGATAATCGGGCGGATGTCGAATTGTCCAGTAGCCGCGCCGAACTATTTTCGACGACACTGTCGCCCTGGCTGCGGCGCCCCCGAAAGGCCCCGCAGGCGGCTGAACACGCTTATCCAATCCTGATGGAACGAATCATGGAATTTTCCAACGGCTTCCTGCTGAGTCTTTCGCTGTGCCTGGACATTGGCGTGGCCAACATCGCGATGATCACGCTGGCGATGCAACGCGGCTATTTCCAAGGCTTCGCCTTGGGCCTGGGCACGTGCGTGGGCGACCTGGTCTATGCAGTCCTGGCGCTGGCCGGGATGACCGTTTTGCTGCAATACGAACCGGTGCGTTGGGCGCTGTGGATTGGCGGCTCGGTGCTGCTCTTGTATTTCGCGGCGAAAATGGTTCATTCGGCGATCTATCACAACGCGGTGCTGGCTGAGGCGGGCGAGAATCGGGCCAACTCGCCGCGCCAGGAATTTTTTCGCGGGATTTTCCTCGCCATGTCATCGCCCAGCGCCATTCTCTGGTTCGCCGCAGTGGGCGGAACGCTCATCGCCCGCTCGGGTGGCGGCACCGTGCTCAGCTCGGCCTTGTTCCTGGGCGGATTCCTCAGCGCCGGGCTGCTCTGGAGCGCTGGCCTGTGCCTGGCAGCGACCCAGGGCGGGAAAATGCTAGGCGACAAGTTGCTGCGGTACTCCTATTGGGCATCAGCGGCGATCTTCTGTTATTTCGCGGTCTACGTGATCGTTTCTGGTTATAACGAGTTTGTAGGAACGGTAAACGCCCCCAGCTTGCCGGGACTTTAACAAGCGAAACGGCCTGGCAATTACGGTTTGGCTTCTATACTGCCAAACCCGACTTCAAGTTTTCGGAGTGTTGAGCAATGGAAACGCAAAAACGCGCTAACGCAACCGAGCCGCGCTTCGAGCAGGGACGCTTTCAGCTCATCGCCGGTTTCGGCGCGCGTTTTACCCAGGAAACCGCCCAGGACATCCCGCAGCTCTGGGAAAAATTCCTGCCTTGGCTCGGCAAGGTGCCCGGACAGAAAGACGAGGTGACGTACGGGGTGTGCTGCAACCCGGACGGCCAGGGCGGCTTCGAGTACATCGCTGGCGTGGAAATCAGCCGGCTCGACGACCTACCCGAACAATACCGCTGGATCGAGATCCAGCCCGGGTCGTACGCGGTCTTCGAGCACAAAGGGCCGCTCAAGGATCTGCCGGATACGTTCCAGTACATCTGGAAAGAATGGCTGCCCCAATCCGGCCATCAGGCGGCGGATGAACCGGAGTTTGAGCGCTACAGTGAAGATTTCAATCCCCGGACCGGCGAAGGCCACCTGGAAATCTGGATACCGCTCAAGCCGAGTTGATCACCTCGGGTCCCCGTGGAAACGAGCTTGCTCGCGATAGCAGCGGATCAGCCAACGTCGACGTCGACCGATATGCCCTCATCGCGAGCAAGCTCGCCGCCAGACTTTGCAGCTATTGATCGTTGGCCCTGTTTGTCAAAACACCAACCCCATCCGCCGCTCATAACCGATGCGGCCTTTGTAGGCTTCGCCACTGTCGACCCAGCCCAGTCGGGTGTAGAGGCCGATGGCCGAGTGGTTGTCAGCATCGACGGAGAGCTCCAATCCCCTGATTTCCGGCCAGGCCGCGCGGGCCGCGGCGGGTAGCGCTTGCAGGCACGCCTTGCCATAGCCTTTGCCCTGGGCGCGGTGGTCAACTTGCAACGCGTGCAGGGTCGCGCTGTGTTCGTTGGCCCAGGCCGGCAGCACGGGCGGGCGCTTGAGCAGCAGGAATGCCACGGGCACCTCGTCGTCCAACAAGGCGAAGCCCTTGACCCCTGGGCCGGGCTTGGACAGCAGTGTGTGCAGCGCGCCGTGGATGTCGCCAGAGAACTTGATTTGGTCGGGGTAAATCTCGATGGATTCGACCTGTTGCCGTTGCAGTGGGGTCAGGTCTTCATAGGGTACGAGCTGAGCAGTCACGAAAACGTCCGTTGTTTGTCGACAGAATGGACCTTGGATTCTAGCGAAATTTTTTCTTTGGATTATTTTTGTTTAGCTGTCGATTTGCCGTTTCTCCAAACGACAAAGGGTGTCTCTAACAAAAACCTGCGGAGAATCACCATGAATACCCAAGCTGCCGATACCGAGATCCAGACCCTGATCGATACTTATCGCCAAGCGGTCATGGCCAAGGATGTAGAAAAGGTCATGGCGCTTTATGACGATGGCATCGTTTCGTTCGACGCCATCCAGGCCTTGCAATTCAAGGGCAAGGTCGCCTACCGGGCGCACTGGGAGGCTTGCATGGAAATGTGCCCCGGCCCGCACAAGTTCGATTTTCACCAGGTGCAGATCAACGCAGCCGATGACATTGCGTTTGCCCACTGGCTGGCTTATTGCGGTGGCACCAACGACAAGGGCGAGGAGCAGGCCTGCTGGATGCGCGTGACGGCCTGCTACAAACGTTCGGCCGGACAGTGGAAAATCGTCCACGAGCATTGGTCCGCGCCGTTCGATCCCATGGCCGGGACGGCGATTTTCGATTTGCAGCCCTGAGCGGCTGCGGTTCGCTTCTGCCATCCTTGTCGATCAGCCGATCACGGAGCTTTCCATGAAGTATTTATGCCTGGTGTACAGCAACGAAGAGGTCCTGCACAACTCGCCGGACAGTCCCGAGGACGCCGAATGCATGGCCTACGCCGAATCGGTCCAGGGCAGTGGCCGGATGGTCGCGGCCGAAGCCCTGGAGTCGGTGCAGACAGCCACCACGGTGCGCATGCGCGGCGGCAAACTGTCCATCACCGACGGCCCGTTCGCTGAAACCAAGGAGCAATTGGCGGGCTTCTACCTGATCGACGCCAAGGACCTGAACGAAGCCATCCAGGTCGCCGGCCACATACCGGCGGCCCGGGTCGGCTGTGTCGAGGTTCGACCGGTACGTCAATTGAATCCTTGAAAACGTTGATCAACAGGATTGCTTCCATGAACCTTGAGCTTGTTTCTTCCATGCGATCCATCAGCCCAGTGACCAGGGGGCTGTCCGGCTGATGTCGGCCGAAGTGGTCAAGGCGCGGGTCGAGCAGGTCTACCGGCAGGACTCGCGTCGGATCCTGGCGACCCTGATTCGCCTGCTGGGAGACTTCGACCTCGCTGAAGAGGCTATGCACGAGGCCTTTTTCATCGCGGTGGAGCGCTGGCAGCGCGACGGAGTGCCGGACAATCCGCGAGCCTGGCTTGTATCGGCGGGGCGGTTCAAGGCGATTGACGGCCTGCGCCGGCGGGCGCGCTTCGCGGCATCCCAACCGATGCTGATTGCGCAGCTCGAGGAGCTGGAGCAGGCCGATTGGAGTGACGAGGACGTGGAAGACGATCGCCTGCGGCTGATTTTCACCTGCTGCCACCCCGCGCTGGCGGCTGACGCCCAAGTGCCGTTGACCCTGCGAGAAGTGTGCGACCTGACGACCGAGGAGATCGCCCACGCATTTCTCGCGGCGCCGGCGACCATCGCCCAGCGCATCGTGCGGGCCAAGGCGAAGATCCGTGATGCACGAATTCCTTACCAGGTGCCGTCCCGCACCGAATTGCCTGAACGCCTCGACAGCGTCCTGCGCGTGATCTACCTGGTGTTCAACGAAGGGTACTCGGCGTCGATGGGCGCCGAGTTGACCCGGGAAGACCTGACCCGCGAAGCCATACGCCTGGCACGCCTGTTGATGGAGCTGTTGCCCGAAGCCGAAGTCATGGGGTTGCTGGCATTGATGCTGTTGCACGAATCGCGGCGGCCGGCGCGGACTTCCATGACCGGTGAGCTGGTCTTGCTGGATGAACAGGACCGGTCGCTGTGGGACCAGGCAATGATTGCCGAAGGCTGCGCCATGGTCGAGGCGGCGCTCAATACCCGGCGGTTCGGACCGTATTGCCTGCAAGCGGCGATCGCTGCGGTGCACGCCGAAGCGCCGACAGCGCAGCAAACCGACTGGCCGCAGATCGTCGGCCTCTACGATGTGCTGCTGCGTGCCGTGCCATCGCCGGTCATCGAACTCAACCGCGCGGCCGCCTTGGCCAAGCGCGACGGGCCGCAGGCTGGGCTGAGCCTGATCGATGAAATACTGGGTAGGGGTGAATTGACCGACTATCACCTGGCCCATTCGGCGCGGGCGGAGTTTTGTCGGCAGTTGGGACGGGTGGAGGAGGCGAGGGCGGCGTACCGTCGTGCGCTGGCGTTGACGCAGCAGTTGCCGGAGCGGCGGTTTATCGAAGCCAGGCTTGCCGGCTTGCACTGATGGCACGAGCAGGCCCGTGGCGAGGGAGCTTGCTCCCGCTGGGGCGCGAAGCGGCCCCCTGCGATGTGTCGGTTATATGAAGGAGCTGCTGCGTCGGCAAATCCTGCATCACTGCGCTTGACCCACCGCTTTCGCGAGCAGGCTCGCTCCCACAAGGGAGGTTATCGCACGCATGGAATTCATATATCCAGAAACCAACGTGGGAGCGAGCTTGCTCGCGATGGGGGTGGCCCAGCCAACATCATGGTTGGCTGGTAGACCCCATCGCGAGCAAGCTCGCTCCCACGGGTTTATCGGTGACCGAACCGGCGTTGATCAGAACTCGTGATCAGCGCTGTCCGGGTTCAGGTCGCTGATGCCCAGCTTGCCTGCGGCCTGTTCGATCGAACCGGTCTGCTTGACCAGGGCGGCAATGGCGTCGCGCACGACCTGGTTGCCCGCGGTGTTGCCAGCGGCGATCAGTTGGTCGTAGTGCTCACCCTTGTTGGCGTGATCCACCATGACCTGGATCTTCGCTTCGGTATCGGCCAGGTCGGCCTTGAGCGCGGTGTCGGCGGCCGGGTCGGCCTTCGCCACCAGGGACGACAGGCTGGCACCGGTCATCTTGGTGCCGTCTACGCGTGTGTATTCACCCAAGTAAACGTTACGCACGCCCTTGGCATCGTAGAAATGCGAGTTGTGGGTGTTGTCGCTGAAGCAATCCTGTTCGTCTTCCGGGGAGTTGGCTTCCAGGGAGACTTTCATGCGCTCGCCCGCCAGTTCACCCAGGGACAGGCTGCCCATGCCGAACAGCATCTTGCGCAGGCCGGTTTCGGCAGGCTCGGCTTCCAGGGTGGCGCGATAGTTGTCGGCTACGTTCGGCTTCCAGTTGCCGACCATTTCCTGCAGGTCGTTGACCAGCAGCTGGGTGACGGACTTCAGGTAGGCGCGACGACGATCGTTGTGGCCGCCCGTGGCGCCGGCGCCTTCCAGGTAATCCGAGGCCGGGCGATTGCCAGCGCCAGGGCCGGTGCCGTTGAGGTCCTGGCCCCACAGCAGGAATTCGATGGCGTGGTAGCCGGTGGCGACGTTGGCCTCGGAACCGCCCAGCTCGTTCAGGCTGGCGAGTTTTTCCGGGGTGATGTCCTTGACGTCGACCTTGTCTTCGCCGACCTGGACCTCGGTGTTGCCAATGATATTGGCGGTGGCGCCCGGGTTACCCAAGGCATGCTCGTAGGATTTGTCGACGTAGTCGATCAAGCCCTCGTCCAGGGGCCATGCGTTCAACTGACCTTCCCAGTCGTCGATGATGGTGTTGCCGAAGCGGAACACTTCGCTCTGCAGGTATGGCACGCGTGCGGCGACCCAGGCAGCCTTGGCGGCTTTCAGGGTGTCGGCGTTCGGCTTGGCCAGGAAGGCATCGACGGCGGTCTGCAGGTTTTTCGCGGTGGATTCGGCATCGCTGTAGACGGCGTAGACGATGTCGGCGTAGTGCGCGACAACAGCCTTGGCGGCGGCTTCATCGATCTTGCCAGCGGCAGCGGGGGCAGCCGGTGCAGCGGTGCTGGCGGCCGGCGTTGGCGCTTGCGGCGCGGCGGCCTTGTCTTTGCCTTCGCCGCAACCGGCGAGGGAAATAGCAATGGCCAACAGACTGGCGGTAGCCAGAGGCATACGAATCATGGCGAACATCCTGCTTCGGTGATGAATGGGACAGGCGCGAGGGCGCGCAAAACTGCGACATAATGCGAAAGATTTGCATTATGTGTAAAGGGTTGTGCCTGTAAATATTTCTTATTCACTCGAGCGGATCGCTGTCTTTCGACGACGTCCGTAAGAAATTTCCGATGACGGGGCCGTCGAGGATCAGACGATGGAAGCCTTGATGCGCTCCGCCTGCTTCAGGTAAAGGCCCAACTCCCGCGCGGGCAGGGGTTTGCTGTAGTAGTAGCCCTGGCCTTCATGGCAGCCCTCGGAAATGATGTACGCCTCCTGCTCGATAGTCTCGACACCTTCGGCAATGACCTGCATGCCCAGGCTCTTGCCCAGTTGGATGATGGCGCGAACGATTGTTGCATCGTCTTCGTCATCGAGCAGGTCCTGGACGAAGCTCTTGTCGATCTTGATCTTGTCCAGCGGCAGGCTCTTGAGATAACTCAGCGATGAGTAGCCAGTGCCGAAATCGTCAATGGCGATCAGCGCGCCGGAACGGCGCAGGCTCAGCAAATGCTGGGCAGCGGTGGTGATGTCCTCCATCAGGCCGGTCTCGGTGACTTCCAGCTCCAGGCTGCGCGGCGGCAGACGGTACATCTGCAGGAAGTTGTTCACCACCCTGGGCAGCTCGGCGTGGTGCAGCTGCACGGTGGACAGGTTGACCGCCATGCGCAGGTCGACGAAGCCCTGGTCATGCCAGTCCCGCAGCTGCTTGCAAGCCTGGTCCAGGACCCATTCGCCGATCGCGATGATCGTGCCGTTCTGCTCGGCCAGAGGAATGAACAGGTCTGGCGGCACGAAACCGTGTTCGGGATGGTTCCAGCGAATCAGCGCTTCGGTGCCTACCACGCGCAGGTCGCGATAGCTGATCTGCGGCTGGTACACCAGGGTGAACTGCTCGCGCGACAGGGCTTCGCGCAGGTCCTTTTCCAATTCGCGACGGCGGCGCATCTCGCTGTCGACGCTGGCAATGTAGAACTGATAACGATTGCGCGAGCGGGTCTTGGCCAGGGTCATGGTCTGTTCGGCTTTTTGCAGCAGTTTTTCGGTGCTGTCGCCGTCTTCAGGAAACAAGGTGATGCCAATGGTCGCCCTCAGGCGGATCTCCTGGTCGTCCAGCGCGAACGGCGCTTCCAGGTCGTCAAGAATGCTCTGGGCCAGTTCGGCGGCTTCATAGGGTTGCTCGATATCGGCCTGGACAAGCGCAAACTGGTCGCCGCCCAGTCGCGCCAATGCGCCGAGGCGTCCGCTGTGGGCGCGCAGCCGATCGGCCAGGGCAAGCAGCAGCTGGTCACCGGTCTGGTAGCTGAACTGTTCGTTGATGCTCTTGAAATCATCCAGCCCCACGCACAGCACCGCGACGCGACGTTGCAGACGTCCGGCATCCACGAGGATCTTGTCCAGTTGCTGTTGCAGTTGCTGGCGATTGGGCAGGCCGGTCAGGAAATCGTACTGGGCCATGCGCAGCAGGCTGTTTTCAGCCTCGTGGCGCAGGTGGGTGTTGCGCTCGATGGAGGCCAGCAATTGATTGGCGGTGTTGATCCACAGGCCCAGTTCGTTGTGCTCGTGACCCCTTAGCTGCGGGATCTTGTGGGCACTGGGGCGGTCCGGGTTTATTTCGGTCAGGTGCTGGATGATTCGCGACAGCGGCTTGGTCAACAGCCAGTGGTAGACCAGATACAGCACCAGGCCCATGGCCAGGGCCCGCAGCATTCCGGAAATGAAGATGATGACCGAACTGACGATAAAGCCCTGGCCATAGGTGGCGGTGTCGAGCGTGATGCTCAGGTCGCCATAATATTCACTGTAGGGGCCGCGGCCCACCAGTTGGGTGGTGAAGGTTCGCTCCTGGCCCAGTATCAGGTCGGTCAGCCAGCGGCTTTCAGACTTCTGCAGAGGCCGGGTTTTTTCGGCCAGCATGGTTTCGCGCGGATGCCCGATGGACGCCATGCGCACGGCTTCATCTTGGAACAGGCCTTCGATCACCTGCATGCCCATCTCGCGGTCCAGGCTATAGACCGCCTGGGTGGACGGGTCGCGGAACATATCGAGGATGCGCTGGGCGTCGTCGGCGACGGCCCGGTTGGTTTTGTAGGCGTCGAATACGATCTGGGCGCAGCTCAAAACCATGCCAACGATCAACGCCGAGAGGAGCACGACCCGGAGCAACTTCACAGACAAGCTGTTTTTGAGTTCCAGCTTCAAAGAGGGATTCCTTGTTCCGTGCGGGTAGCGTCAAGATGCCATGAGTATTGGCAATCCTGTGATGTCAGTCAAAGGGACAATCAAACACAAGGGATTTCGCCTGAAACCTGGCCGTTATACGGTGTTTGCAGAGTGATGACTCTACGACCATTGTTTCGGTTGGAAGGGCCTGCAACTTGAGGCTTGGCGGGATTTTTATTGGTTTTTCGGACGCGAGGTCATTTACCTGGGGCGATATTGCTTGATCACCGCGAAGCTTGCCGAGGGGCAAGCTCGCTCGCGCAGAGCAATCCAAGTCTAAAAAAAACGGCGCTTTCCCGTCGGAAAAGCGCCGTTTTTCAAGACATCACAGCTTAGGCAGTAAAGGTCTTGCCTTCGAACTGCTGAGCCACGAACTCCCAGTTCACCAGGTTCCAGAACGCCTCGACGTATTTTGGACGCACGTTACGGTAGTCGATGTAGTAGGCGTGCTCCCAGACGTCGCAGGTCAGCAGCGGGGTGTCGCCGCTGGTCAGCGGGTTGCCGGCGCCGATGGTGCTGGCCAGGGCCAGGGAACCGTCAGCCTTTTTCACCAGCCAGCCCCAACCGGAACCGAAGGTGCCGATGGACGTCTTGCTGAATTCTTCCTTGAACTTGTCGAACGAACCGAAGGCAGCATTGATGGCTTCAGCCAGCGCGCCGGTAGGTTGGCCGCCGCCGTTAGGCGTCAGGCAGTTCCAGTAGAAGGTGTGGTTCCAGACCTGAGCGGCGTTGTTGAAGATACCGCCCGAGGAAGTCTTGACGATTTCTTCCAGGGTCTTGCCTTCGAACTCGGTGCCAGGCACCAGGTTGTTCAGGTTCACGACATAGGTGTTGTGGTGCTTGTCGTGGTGGTATTCCAGCGTTTCTTTGGAGATGTGTGGCGCCAGTGCGTCGTGTGGGTACGGCAGCGGCGGCAATTCGAAAGCCATGGTGATTCTCCTAATCAGGTCAGTTGCGGTGAGCGCAAGGCCGATCACGGGCGGCCAGACTAGCGCCGGGGAGTTTGTACTCTTTGCGGCGCAGGAGTCGGATCATAGCACCGGGGGTGCGGCATAACCACGCAACAACTGTGTGGAATAGAGGTTCCAGAGCGGTTTGGAATATCAGCCCGACACGATCAGTTGCGCTGCTACCGTGAACATCATCACGGCCACCAGCAGGTCCAGGACGCGCCAGGTCGCAGGGCGGGCCAGCCAGGGAGCGAGCCACGCGGCACCCAGGGCCAATGTGGAAAACCACAGCAGCGAAGCACTGGCCGCGCCCACGACATAGGCGCCAGGCACGCTCTGCTGGGCACCGAGAGAGCCGATCAGCAACACGGTGTCGAGGTAGACGTGAGGGTTGAGCAGCGTGACCGCCAGCGCGCTCAGCAGCACGGTTCGCAGAGACCGCGCGACCTGCTTTTCATCCCGCTCCAGACTTTGCCTCGAACAGGCCCGACGCAGCGCCTGGCTGCCGTACCAAAGCAAGAACGCAGCGCCGCCCCAGCGAGCGATAGAAAGCAACAATGGGCTCTGGGCCAGCAGTGTCGCCAGGCCGAACACCCCGGCGGCGACCAACAGCGCATCACAGGCGATGCACAGCGCAGCCACCGGCAGGTGATGCTCGCGGCGCAGGCTCTGGGCCAGCACGAACGCGTTCTGCGCGCCGATCGCCATGATCAATCCAAGGGCCACCAGCAGCCCGTTTACATAGCTTTGCCACATAACGTTGTCACTCCAGGAGTTCGCAATTGCTGGCCATTCTCCGGGGTGCGGGGGTATAAGAAAAACAAATCATGCTGATCGGCCATAAGGAAAACTGATGTTCGATTACAAACTGCTTTCCGCCCTGGCGAGCGTTGTCGAGCAAGCTGGCTTCGAGCGAGCCGCGCAGGTGCTGGGATTGTCGCAATCGGCCATCTCCCAGCGGATAAAGCTACTCGAAGCGCGGGTCGGCCAGCCCGTGCTGGTGCGCGCCACGCCTCCGACGCCCACGGAAATCGGCCGTCGCCTGCTCAACCATGTACAACAGGTGCGTTTGCTGGAGCGCGACCTGCAAAGCCTGGTGCCGGCGCTGGACGAAGAGGGCCTGCCGGAGCGCCTGCGCATTGCGCTGAACGCCGACAGCCTGGCCACATGGTGGGCCAGCGCGGTGGGGACATTCTGTGCCGAGCAGCATGTGTTGCTCGATTTAGTGGTGGAGGACCAGACCGTAGGCCTCAAGCGCATGCGCGCCGGAGAGGTCGCCGCTTGTCTTTGCGCCAGTGAACGCCCGGTGGCCGGCGCCCGCAGCGTGTTGCTGGGGGCCATGCGCTACCGGGCGCTCGCCAGCCCCGCCTTCATTGCCCGGCATTTCCCCGGCGGGGTGCGCGCCGATCTACTGGCTCGCACACCTGCCCTGGTGTTCGGGCCGGATGATTTCCTGCAACACCGGTATCTGGCTTCCCTCGGCGTCGAAGGCGGATTCGAACACCATTTATGCCCATCATCCGAAGGTTTCCTTCGCCTTATCGAGGCGGGGCTTGGCTGGGGGCTAGTGCCCGAGCTGCAAGTTCGCGACGCACTGGGAAGAGGCGAACTGGTGGAATTACTCGCAGATAAGCCGATTGACGTGCCGCTGTACTGGCATCATTGGCGCAATGGCGGGCAGCTGCTCGGTTTGTTGACCGAGCAGCTGGTCGCAGCGGCAGGCAGCACGCTGCATGGGGTGAACTGATGCAGCTGGCTTGTGGCACGAAACTGATTTAGGAGCATTTCATGAAAATTCTGGTCACCGGCGCAAGCGGCTTCATTGGCGGACGCTTTGCGCGTTTCGCCCTGGAGCAAGGCCTGGATGTTCGGGTCAATGGCCGCCGGCCTGAAAACGTCCAGCACCTGGTGACGCGCGGCGCCGAGTTCATCGAGGGCGATCTGGGCGACCCGATGTTGGCCCGGGACCTGTGTCGCGATGTCGACGCCGTGGTGCATTGCGCCGGCTCGGTGGGGTTATGGGGACGCTACCAGGACTTTCACCAAGGCAATGTCCAGCTCACCGAGAACATCGTCGAGGCTTGTCTGAAGCAGAAGGTCCGGCGACTGGTTCACCTTTCTTCGCCCTCGATCTACTTCGATGGTCGTGACCACTTGGGATTGACCGAAAAACAGGTGCCCAAACGTTTCAAGCATCCCTACGCTGCCACCAAGTACCTGGCCGAACAGAAAGTCTTCGGTGCTCAGGAGTTCGGTTTGGAAGTGCTGGCCCTGCGCCCGCGATTCGTCACCGGTGCCGGCGACATGAGCATTTTCCCGCGGCTGCTTAAAATGCAGCGCAAGGGACTTCTGGCGATTGTTGGCAACGGCTTGAACAAAGTGGATTTCACCAGCGTACAGAACCTCAACGAAGCGCTGCTCAGCAGCCTGCTGGCCACCGATTCGGCCTTGGGCAAGGCTTATAACATCAGCAATGGCGCGCCTGTCCCACTGTGGGATGTGGTCAATTATGTGATGCGGCAGATGGAAGTCCCGCAGGTCAGGCGTTACCGCTCCTATGGACTGGCCTACAGCGTTGCGGCCATGAACGAAGGTCTTTGCGCAATCTGGCCCGGACGGCCTGAACCGACGCTGTCACGCCTGGGCATGCAGGTGATGAGCAGGAATTTCACCCTGGATATCGACCGGGCACGGCACTGTCTGGATTATGATCCGAAGGTCAGCCTCTGGGCCGCCCTCGATGAATTCTGCGCCTGGTGGCGCGTCCAGCATGGCCGCTGATCGCCCCGTCATGAACCGAGTGCCCGGTTCGGGGTCAATGGGTGCGGCGGGCGAGGGGGTTATACTCGCCGCATCGAGTCACCACCGATTTCCCAAAGGTTGAACCCATGCCCACGCGTAACGATGCCAACGACGACTTCGACGATGTACCGAGCCTGCGGATGCGGGCGGACATCCCCGATGACGATGACTTCCTGAGCAATCGCCCGCCCCACGTGCAGGCGCGTCCGGCGTCCGTTGCGGCGGCGAAGGTCAAGGCACCGAGCACCGGGCCGCTGTGGGCCTTGGTCGGAGCCTTGCTGTGCGCGCTGGCCTTCCTGGCGTGGTGGAGTTTCCAGCAGATTTCCCTGATGGAACAGCAATTGGTGGCCACCCAGGAAAGCTTCGCCCGCATCAGCGAGGATGCGGCCGGGCGCTTGCAGGACATTTCCGGCAAGGTGGTCGCCGGACAGTCCAATGTCATGAGCGACAGTGAAGCCTTGAAACTGCAGATCAGACAGTTGGAAAACAAGATGCAAGAGCAGGGCCGCCAATTCGACGGCAAGCTGCAGGAACAATATAAAGCGCTGCAAGGCGCCTTCGGCCCGTCCGCCGACCTGGACACGCAACTGGCCAAGATGATCACCCAGGCTTCGCAGCAGGAAAACACCAACACCCAGCTGCAAGCGGCCAACAAGGAACTCCAGGCTCAGGTCAAGGCGTTGGCGGCGGAAGTGTCGGCCTTGAAGAACCAAGGCGAGGGTGGTGCCCTGGATGCGCAGCTCAAGAGCATCGGTGCGGACATCACGGCTTTGAAACGAGCCACTTCCAACTCGGCCATCGAGCGTTTGGAGCAGGACATGGTCGTGCTCAAGAGCCAACAGGAAAACCGTTCCGGCAACACCGCCGAATTCGATGCCTTCCGCGGCCAGGTCACCCGCAACATCAATACCTTGCAATCGCAGATCCAGTACCTGCAACAGCAACTGAGCAACCGATCTCAGTAACGAACCCTGTGGGAGCGAGCGTGCTCGCCCCCACACGGAAACGAAAGCCCAGCCGAAATTACCCCGCCACCAGCACCCGAATTGCCTCCAACCGCAACGCAGCCTTCTCCAACATCGCCAACCCTTGCTCACGCTGCTGGCGCAAAGCCTCCAGCTCGCTGTCCCGCACGGTTGGGTTGACCGCTTGCAACGCGGTCAAGCGTGCCAGCTCTTCTTCGGTATCAGCCGCCAGGCGACGTTGGGCCTCGGCCACGCGCTCGGCATGGCGTGGGATGATTTTCTGTTCGCCGGCATTGATCCTCGGCGCGAGTTGGTCGCGCTGGGCCTGGATGAACTTGTTGGCGCTGGCGCGTGGCACGCTTTCGAGCTGGTCGTTCAGGGTTTCGAAAGAGACCCGGGCCGCCAGGTCATTGCCGTTGGCGTCCAGCAGGCAGCGCAGGGCCGCTGGTGGCAGGTAGCGGCCCAGCTGCAGCGAACGCGGGGCGACCACTTCGCTGACATAGAGCAGTTCCAGCAGCACGGTGCCGGGTTTGAGTGCCTTGTTCTTGATCAGCGCCACGGCCGTGTTGCCCATGGAGCCCGACAGCACCAGGTCCATGCCGCCTTGCACCATCGGGTGCTCCCAGGTGATGAATTGCATGTCTTCGCGAGACAGCGCCTGGTTGCGGTCGTAGGTGATGGTCACGCCTTCGTCGTCGCCCAAGGGGAAACTGGCGTCGAGCATTTTCTCGCTCGGCTTGAGGATCAGCGCGTTGTCTGAATGGTCCTCGCTGTCGATACCGAAGGCGTCGAACAAGGTCTCCATGTAGATCGGCAGGGCAAACTGGTCATCCTGTTCGAGAATGGCTTCCACCAGCGCATCACCTTCACCCGCGCCGCCGGAATTGAGCTCCAGCAGGCGATCGCGGCCGGTATGCAGCTCGGCTTCCAGGCGCTCGCGCTCCACGCGGGCCTCGTCGATCAGCGCTTGCCAGTCGCCATCGTCGGCTTCTTCGAGCAATGGCAGCAGGCGCGGGCCGAACTGATGCTGCAAGGCGTTGCCGGTCGGGCAGGTGTTGAGAAACGCATTCAGGGCTTCGTGATACCACTGGAACAGCCGGGCCTGCGGGCTGGTTTCCAGGTAGGGCACGTGCAGCTCGATGGTGTGTTTCTGGCCGATCCGGTCCAGGCGGCCGATCCGTTGTTCCAGCAGGTCCGGGTGCGATGGCAGGTCGAACAGCACCAGGTGATGGGCAAACTGGAAGTTACGACCTTCGCTGCCGATTTCCGAGCAGATCAGCACCTGGGCGCCAAACTCTTCATCGGCGAAGTAAGCGGCCGCGCGGTCGCGCTCCAGAATGTTCATGCCTTCGTGGAACACCGTGGCAGGGATGCCGGAGCGCACGCGCAGGGCGTCTTCCAGGTCCATGGCGGTTTCCGCGTGGGCGCAGATCACCAGGACCTTGGTGCGCTTGAGCATTTTCAACTGGTCGATCAGCCATTCGACGCGCGGGTCGAATTTCCACCAGCGCTCTTCTTCGCTGGCGTCCGGCTGGGCCTGGAAGCTGACTTCCGGGTACAGCTCGGCATGATCGCCCAGCGGCAGTTCCAGGTATTCGTCCGGGCATGGCAAAGGATAAGCGTGCAGCTTGCGCTCCGGGAAGCCTTGCACTGCGGCGCGGGTATTGCGGAACAGCACGCGGCCAGTGCCATGCCGGTCGAGCAATTCACGAACCAGGCGGGCGCTGGCTTCGATGTCGCCATCGTTGACAGCCGTCAGCAGCGCTTCGCCCTCGTTACCCAGGAAACCGTGAATGGTCTGGTGGGCTTCGGGTGACAGGCGCCCTTTGTCCAACAACTCCTGGACGGCTTCGGCGACCGGGCGATAGTTCTCGCTTTCGGCACGGAAGGCCTGCAGATCATGGAAACGGTTCGGGTCCAGCAGGCGCAGACGGGCGAAGTGGCTGTCCTGTCCCAGTTGCTCAGGTGTCGCGGTCAGCAGCAGTACGCCGGGAATGGTTTCGGCAAGTTGCTCCACCAGCGCGTATTGAGGGCTGACATGGTCTTCGTGCCACACCAGGTGATGGGCTTCGTCGACAACCATCAGGTCCCATCCGGCGGCAAACAGCGCGTCCTGGGCCTTCTCGTCGTCTACCAGCCATTCCAGCGCCACCAGCGCCAGTTGGGTGTCTTCGAAGGGGTTGCTGGCATCGCTTTCAATGAAGCGTTCTTCGTCGAACAGCGCCACCTGCAGGTTGAAGCGCCGGCGCATTTCCACCAGCCACTGGTGCTGGAGGTTTTCCGGGACCAGGATCAGGATGCGGCTGGCGCGCCCGGAAAGCAGTTGGCGGTGGATGATCAGGCCGGCTTCGATGGTCTTGCCCAGGCCCACTTCGTCTGCCAGCAGTACCCGTGGCGCAATGCGGTCAGCCACTTCCCGGGCGATGTGCAGTTGGTGGGCGATCGGTTGGGCGCGGACGCCACCCAGGCCCCAAAGCGGGGACTGCAATTGGCGGCTGGTATGTTCCAGCGTGTGGTAGCGCAGGGAAAACCAGGCCAGTGGGTCGATCTGGCCGGCGAACAGGCGGTCGCTGGCCAAGCGGAACTGGATGAAGTTCGACAGCTGGGTTTCGGGCAGCGTGACGACTTCGTTCTGGCCGTCAAGGCCGTGGTAGACCAACAGTCCATCGACGTCGTCGACTTCGCGCACGGTCATTTTCCAGCCTTCGAAGTGAGTGATCACGTCGCCCGGCGAAAACCGTACGCGGGTCAAGGGCGCATTCCGTAGCGCGTACTGGCGAGTGTCGCCAGTGGCCGGATAGAGCACGGTCAACAAGCGGCCGTCCTGTGCCAGAACGGTGCCTAAACCCAGCTCGGCTTCGCTGTCACTGATCCAGCGTTGCCCCGGTTGATACTGCTGCGCCATGCTGCCTGACTCCCGCCGTGAAAAAGCCGGCTATCTTAACGGAATGAGCCGCCAGACCAAAGGATTTACGCACATCTGCCAGGCCTCGCGTGGGCGTTCCCCGTCAACCTGGCCAAGGGAACTTAAACGGGTTGCGCGATCAAACAAGCTTGTGGGCTGGCAGGGCGCAATGCCAACCAGGTCACAAGTTTCGGACCAGCGGTTCAAGCTGTCCCCGCCACAGCCGACAACCTGAAGACAGGAGACCTTTATGTTGCCACCCATGCTTCCCTTGAGCGCCGTACCCGTTACCGCGCAGCAGGATCCTATCCGGCCGCGACCGGATATTCCGCCCGTGGTCCCTGTTCAGGAAAGCTCCAGCGAAAGCACCATCGACCTGCAAAAGCGCGATCCTGAAGAAACCGCGTTGTTGCTGCGCGAGGAACAGCGCCGCCAGCAGGAGCGGGAAAGGCGTCGCCGTGAAGCCGATGAAGACCCCGACGAACATTTGGCGGTGCCGGGCACCGAGCTGAACGCCGACAACACCGTACCGGTCGTACCGCTGGTGGAAGGGGAGTCGCGCCAAGGCCTGTGGGTCGATATCCAGATCTGATCCAAGCCCGCCGAGACGGCCGGGCTGGTCAACGCAGGAAGCAGCCCGCATCATGGGCGCATCCGAACTCACCGTATGATGCCGAAACACCATGAGCCAAGAAGACAAGCTGATTGACCTGGGCGCTGAGCGCGCCAAGCGCGTTCACGACCTCAACGAAAAACGCCTCAATGAAGTTCGCCAGGCTTTCGAGCAGGCCATGCCGCTGGGCAAGCCAAAGAAAAAACCGAAAAACAAACCGAAAAAGCGCTGAGCTCCCCTCGATTCATTGATCCAAATCAATTATTCCCTCTTCATTTCGCTCCGTCGCGAGCGGTATTGATTCCGGTCAATTTTCATCCAGGCCCGATTGGTTAACTTGGCTCCAACGAAACAGGGGCAAGACCAGGAGGCCAGTCATGTTTATCGATAATGTGGTGTTTGCCGGTGTGTTGACGGTCGGCCTCATGTTCGTGTTTTTCGCAGGTTTTGGATTATTCATCTGGAAAGATGCGCACAAGCGCAAGAAGCCGTAGGCCTTTTCAGCGACAACGAGCACGCAAGGCATTTTGGGCGACTTCGGTCGCCCTTTTTTTTGGCAAATGTTCCGGTTTCACATAAAACCATTGTGGGGGCGAGCTTGCTCGCTCCCACAGGTGGCTGGGCATGAAAAAAGGTGCGAACCGCAAGGAACGCACCTTTTTTCATAACTGCCAGAGACTCAGCCGCTGATGGCCTTGGACGCCAGCCAGAACAGCGCCGCCGACAGGGCTACCGTTGCCGGCAAGGTCAGCACCCAGGCCAGCAGGATGGTCTTCACCGTGCCGCCTTGCAGGCCGCTCTTGTTGGCGACCATGGTGCCCGCCACGCCGGAAGACAGTACATGGGTGGTGGAAACCGGCAGGCTGAAGACGTTCGCCGCGCCAATCATGCAAGCGGTGGTGATCTGGGCCGACATGCCTTGGGCGTAGGTCATGCCTTGCTTGCCGATCTTCTCGCCGATGGTCAGTACCACGCGCTTCCAGCCGACCATGGTGCCCAGGCCCAGCGCCAGGGCAACCGCCAGGATCACCCAGAACGGCGCGTATTCGGTGGTCGCGGTCAGGTCTTTGCGCAGCTTGTTCAGGTCGTCTTTCTCACGAGCCGCCAGGCCCGGCAGCTTGCCGACCTTTTTCGCCGTGTCGTCCAGGCAGAGCAGGTAGCGACGCACTTCGATACGGCTTTCCGAAGGCAGCGAGTGGTAGTCCGCCACGCCTTTGAGCGTATCGAGCAGCGCGTTGATGGTCGGTTCGGTCTGTTGCGGGTTGCAACGGAATTTCTCCGGCAGATCGCCTTCGACACTCTTGCCCAAGGCCAGGAACTCGCCGAGGGATTCACTGTTGCGCTTGTAGAACTGGCTCAAGTGCAGGGTCGCGTCGCGGGTACGCTCGATCTGGTAGGTCGTGCTGTTCAGGTCGAGTACGAACTGCGCGGGGACGATCCCGATCAGCACCAGCATGATCAGGCCGATGCCTTTCTGGCCGTCGTTGGAACCGTGGACGAAGCTGACGGCCATGGCGGAAATCACCAGCACCAGGCGGTTCCAGAATGGCGGGTGTTTCTTGTCGTCGATCTTGCGGCGTTGCTCCGGCGTCTTGTGCATCTTCGACAACGGACGCCACCATTTCAGGCCGATCAACACCAGGGCGGCGACCAGGAAGCCGGCCATGGGCGAGAACACCAGGGAAGCACCGATGTCGATTGCCTTCTGCCAATTCACGCCATCGCGCAGCGCAATGTCATTGATCAATGCGTTGGCCAGGCCGACGCCAAGGATCGAGCCGATCAGGGTGTGGGAGCTGGAAGCCGGGATACCGAAGTACCACGTGCCCAGGTTCCAGGTGATGGCCGCCGCGAGCAGTGAGAACACCATGGCCAACCCATGGCCGGTGTTCACGTTGATCAACAGTTCCACGGGCAGCAAGTGCACGATGGCATACGCCACCCCCACACCGCCCAGCAACACGCCGAGGAAATTGAACACACCGGAAAAGAACACCGCCAGGTGAGGCGGCATGGCTTTGGTGTAGATAACAGTGGCAACCGCGTTAGCGGTGTCATGAAAGCCGTTGATGAACTCGAAGGCGAGGACAAAAGCCAGGGCGAGCAAGAGGCTCACGAGCACCCAAGCATCCAGTCCGCTGAATAAATCGATCATGAAGGTTTTCTGACCCGGTCATAAGGGGGCGCGATTATGCCAGAAAACCTCGCAAATCGATGCATTGCCTGCTCATCGGTAACAATCTTCTGCTAAGCGACCGGGGTGCAGGCTGTCTTTTTCGAGGGGCGCCAGGAGGCTGCAAGCCTTTGTTTACAAGGATGAAAGCTCTGTTGGCGTGTTCGCCTCGCGCCGGGATCGTCGGAAGAAAAAAACTGAAGGACGAGCAGTCGTTACGGTTACCCGACCGATGGCTGGTGAGTTGAAGCGGCCCGCTTTTGGCGGGCGTCCGCTGCCGTGTCCGGCCTGGGTGGCGACCGGACACGGCCCGTAACAACATCAAGTGCGCGACGTCATCCTTCTTCGGACTTGAGCTCTTTTTCCATCTTTTGAAGTTCCTGGCTGAAAGCCTGGTCCTGGACGGTGGCGCGTTTGCGCCAAGGTTTGCGTTCCGGTTCGGGTTGCGCGGCGTAGGTGGTGATTTCCCCGCCGTAGACTTCCTTGTAACGTTGTTCCTGGCGCTCAAGTTCCGCGCGCAGTTCTTCTTTCGTCACAGTATTACCTAATGAATTGAAAATTAATCTGGTGATACGCACTGCATGCAGTCATGCAGACGGCCACGGCACCAGAGCTGACAGCTGACGTAGCATCAGGGCTTCGGGTTATTGCCGATACAGAGGAAGCGGTCATCGATGCTTCACGCACCGGTTGCCGGCATGACAGTTAGAACTGTCGTGCCCGCGGACGGGGACTGGCCGATTGGCCGCGCCGTCACTGAGCGCATTATAGCGGTCCATCTGAATAACACTATCGCTAAAGTTAAAACGTTCGGTTGCCTTGTGTGAACCAATGTTTGTATGTGCAAGTTGTGTCAACAGAGTTTCAAGACGTACCACAAGTTCAATATTGAGCCTCGTTTGTTGCAACCCCTCACGGCCCATCTTTGTTATTTCCATACCCGAGTGGGCGATATCAGGAGCATGGCCAGATGAAGAGCTGATGCATGGATTGCGATTATCGGTCGCCAGTTCGATAATCGAACGGTCTTGATCGCCAGGTGCTTGTCTGTCGGCCGGGCAGCCGCTTGTAATAGTCGTCAATTTCCGAGGACCTGACATGAACGACCAATTGCGCAATGCCTTTACGTCAGTCGCGCCACCGATCGTCGCCTCGCCGGCCAAGCGGATCCAGGCCATGACGGGTGACCCGGATTTCATGACCTCGCTGGCCCGGGGCCTTGCCGTGGTCCAGGCTTTCCAGGAGCGCAAGCGGCACCTGACCATCGCGCAGATCAGCCATCGCACGGAAATCCCCCGCGCCGCCGTCCGCCGTTGCCTGTATACCTTGATCAAGCTCGGCTATGCGACCACCGATGGGCGTACCTATTCATTGCTGCCCAAAGTACTGACGCTGGGCCACGCCTATTTGTCATCGACGCCGCTGGCCGTGTCCGCCCAGCCTTATCTGGACCGCATGAGCGAACAGCTGCACGAGGCCTGCAACATGGCCACGCTCGAAGGCGACGACATCCTCTACATCGCCCGGTCGGCGACCACCCAGCGGCTGATTTCCGTGGACCTGTCCGTCGGCGGCCGCCTGCCGGCGTATTGCACGTCCATGGGCAGGATCCTGCTGGCGGCCCTGGACGACGCTTCGCTGCGAGATTACCTCGACCATGCCGACCTTCAGGCCAAGACCAGCAGGACCCTGCATACGCCCGAGGCGCTGCTTGAATGCTTGCATCAGGTCCGGCAGCAAGGGTGGTGCATCGTCGACCAGGAGCTGGAGCAGGGGCTGCGCTCGATTGCCGTGCCGGTCTATGACGCGTCGGGCCAAGTAGTCGCGGCCCTGAATGTCAGCACCCATGCCGGGCGGGTCAGCCGCAATGAGTTGGAGCAACGTTTCCTGCCAGGTCTGCTGGGGGCCAGCCGCGACTTGAGCGCACAGTTGTTTTCTTAAGCTGTTCGATAAACGCACACACTCGGCTGCGACGAATTGACGGTATTTGCCCGGCCTCATTAATGTCGCGCAGCGTCATCTGGCGTCTCTTGCGTGGAATAAAAATAAAATGAATCAGCCCCAGACTTCCGTAGGCACCTGCCTCGATGTGCAGTCCTTCATCAACGCTCAACCGATCTCACGCTATCAGTGGCGCGTGGTCATTCTCTGTTTCCTGATTGTCTTCCTCGATGGCCTCGATACCGCGGCCATGGGTTTCATCGCGCCGGCGTTGTCCCAGGATTGGGGCATCGACCGGGCCAGCCTTGGCCCGGTCATGAGTGCCGCGCTGATCGGCATGGTCTTCGGCGCCCTGGGCTCCGGCCCGTTGGCCGATCGCTTTGGACGAAAACTCGTATTGGTCGGCGCGGTCGTGTTGTTTGGCGCGTTCAGCCTGGCCTCGGCGTTCTGTACCAATGTCGATCAATTGCTGGTGCTGCGTTTCCTGACCGGCCTGGGATTGGGCGCCGGCATGCCGAACGCCACCACTCTGCTGTCGGAATACACCCCGGAGCGCAAGAAATCCCTGCTGGTGACCAGCATGTTCTGTGGCTTCAACCTCGGCATGGCCGGCGGCGGGTTCATCTCGGCCAAGTTGATCCCGGCATTTGGCTGGCACAGCCTCCTGCTGATTGGCGGCGTTCTGCCGCTGATACTCGCGGTCGTGCTGGTGTTCTGGTTGCCGGAGTCCGCGCGTTACCTGGTTGTGCGTAACCGTGGCACCGACAAAGTGCGCAAGACCCTGGCGCCGATTGACCCAACGACTATCGCCCAGGCGTCCAGCTTCAGCGTGCCGGAGCAGACAACCGTGAAGGCGCGCAACGTGCTGGCGGTGATTTTCTCGGGCACTTACAGCGCCGGCACTTTGTTGCTGTGGCTCACGTATTTCATGGGCCTGGTGATCGTTTATCTCCTGACCAGTTGGTTGCCGACCCTGATGCGTGACAGCGGCGCGAGCATGGAGCAGGCGGCGTTCATCGGCGCGCTGTTCCAGTTCGGTGGGGTATTGAGCGCCGTTGGCGTGGGCTGGGCGATGGATCGGTTCAATCCGCACAAGGTCATCGGCATTTTCTATCTGTTGGCAGGGCTGTTTGCCTATGCGGTAGGGCAGAGTCTGGGCAACATCACCCTGCTTGCCACCTTGGTGCTGGTGGCGGGCATGTGCGTCAACGGCGCCCAATCGGCGATGCCGTCCCTGGCGGCGCGCTTCTACCCGACCCAGGGCCGGGCCACCGGTGTTTCCTGGATGCTGGGCATAGGTCGCTTCGGGGCGATTCTCGGGGCCTGGATGGGCGCGACCCTGCTGGGGCTGGGCTGGAACTTCGAACAGGTCCTGACCGCGTTGGTGATCCCGGCGGCCCTGGCGACCGTGGCGGTGGTGATCAAGGGCATGGTCAGCCATGCGGACGCAACCTGAGCCATAGAGTTTGAGCCTGTAAAAGACCTGTGGGAGCGCGCTTGCTCGCGATGGCGGTGGGTCAGTCAACATTGATGCAAGTTGATACGGCGCTATCGCGAGCTCGCTCCCACAGGGAATTCACTGTGTCCTGATAAATAGATAGCCAAGCAACAATCTGTTCGATAAACGAACGCTCTGTCGATTATCGGATTGTTTTGCCCTCATCCCGAAGCTTAATCTTCAGTCATTCCGGCGCCTAATCTCGCGCCTTATTCATGTCGGTCTACTGGAAAACGGGAGCCTGCCCCATGGCTGAAATCCTTTCGCTGCACGATGCGGTGAAGCAGTTCGTCAACGACGGCGATACCGTCGCGCTCGAAGGCTTCACCCACTTGATCCCGACAGCGGCGGGTCATGAAATCATCCGTCAGGGCAAGAAAGACCTGACGCTGGTGCGCATGACGCCTGACTTGATCTATGACCAGTTGATCGGAGCCGGTTGTGCCCGCAAGCTGATTTTCTCCTGGGGCGGCAACCCAGGCGTGGGCTCGTTGCACCGGTTGCGTGACGCAGTGGAAAAGCAATGGCCGCATCCGCTGGAAATCGAGGAGCACAGCCACGCAGACCTGGCCAATGCCTACGTTGCCGGTGCCTCCGGCCTACCGTTCGCGGTGCTGCGGGCCTATGCGGGTTCCGACCTGCCGAAGGTCAACCCGCTGATCAAGAGCGTGACCTGTCCGTTTACCGGTGAGGTGTTGGCCGCCGTGCCTTCGGTGCGCCCGGACGTCACGGTGATCCACGCTCAGAAAGCCGACCGCAAAGGAAACGTGCTGCTGTGGGGCATCCTCGGCGTGCAGAAAGAAGCCGCCCTGGCCGCCAAGCGCTGCATCGTCACCGTGGAAGAAATCGTCGATGACCTGAATGCGCCGATGAACGCCTGCGTGCTGCCGACCTGGGCGTTGAGCGCCGTGTGCCATGTGCCCGGCGGCGCCCATCCGTCCTACGCCCACGGTTATACCGAGCGAGATAATCGTTTCTACCAAGCGTGGGACCCCATCGCCCGGGATCGCGATACGTTTAGCGCTTGGATCGACGAATACATTCGCGGCACCCAGGATTTCAGTGAGTTCCAGGCCCGGCTCGCAGCCGCTTCGCAGGTGAAACCATGACCTATTCCACCAATGAGATGATGACGGTCGCGGCGGCGCGGCGGTTGAAGAACAATGCCGTGTGCTTCGTGGGCATCGGTTTGCCGTCGAAAGCGGCCAATCTGGCACGGCTGACTTCGTCACCCGATGTAGTGCTGATCTACGAGTCCGGTCCGATCGGTGCCAAGCCCAGCGTATTGCCGCTGTCCATCGGCGACGGTGAGCTGGCGGAAACCGCGGACACTGTCGTACCGACCGGTGAGATTTTCCGCTACTGGCTGCAAGGGGGGCGTATCGACGTCGGTTTTCTCGGTGCGGCCCAGGTCGACCGTTTCGGCAACATCAATACCACGGTGGTGGGCGACTACCATCAGCCGAAAGTCCGCCTGCCCGGCGCGGGTGGCGCGCCGGAAATTGCCGGTTCCGCCAAGAGTGTGCTGATCATCCTCAAGCAGTCGGCCCGTTCGTTTGTCGACAAGCTGGATTTCATCACCTCGGTCGGTCACGGCGAAGGTGGCGATTCACGCAAGCGCCTTGGCTTGCCGGGTGCCGGGCCGGTGGGGATTATCACTGACCTGTGCATCATGGAGCCGGAAGCCGGCAGTCATGAATTCGTGGTCACCTCGCTGCACCCTGGCGTGACTCGTGAGCAAGTGATCGCGGCCACCGGGTGGGCGATCCGCTTCGCCGACCAGGTGCAGACCACCGCCGAGCCGACCGAGGTGGAGCTGCGCGCACTGCGTGACCTTGAGGCCCGCACCGCGGCGGCCCACGGGCAGACACCGGGAGAAGCCTGATGCGCGACGTTTTTATCTGTGATGCGATTCGAACCCCCATCGGCCGGTTCGGCGGCAGCCTGGCCGCCGTGCGTGCCGATGATCTGGCCGCCGTGCCGATCAAGGCATTGATGGAGCGCAACCCATCCGTGGACTGGAATGCATTGGACGAGGTATTCCTCGGCTGCGCCAACCAGGCCGGCGAGGACAACCGCAACGTCGCGCGCATGGCGCTGCTGTTGGCGGGCCTCCCTGAAAGTGTTCCTGGCGTGACCCTCAACCGCCTCTGCGCTTCGGGCATGGATGCTATCGGGACCGCGTTCCGCGCCATCGCCAGCGGCGAGATGGAACTGGCGATTGCTGGCGGCGTGGAGTCGATGTCCCGTGCGCCGTTCGTGATGGGCAAGGCCGACGCGGCGTTTTCCCGCAACATGAAACTGGAAGACACCACCATCGGCTGGCGCTTCATCAACCCTTTGATGAAAGCCCAGTACGGCGTGGACGCGATGCCGCAGACGGCGGATAACGTGGCCGACGACCATGTTGTCTCCCGCGCCGACCAGGACGCCTTCGCCGTGCGCAGCCAGCAGCGGGCGGCAGCGGCCCAGGCGGCCGGTTTTTTTGCCGAGGAAATCGTGCCGGTGCGCATCGCCCACAAAAAAGGTGAAACCGTGGTCGAGCAGGACGAGCATCCGCGGGCTGACACCACGCTGGAGACCCTGAGCAAGCTCAAGCCGGTCAACGGCGCGGACAAAACCGTCACCGCCGGCAACGCCTCGGGTGTGAATGACGGCGCGGCCGCGATGATCCTGGCGTCTGCAGAGGCGGTTAAAAAACATGGCCTGACGCCTCGGGGCAAAGTGCTTGGCATGGCCAGTGCCGGGGTGGCGCCCCGGGTAATGGGCATCGGCCCGGTGCCAGCGGTGCGCAAGCTCACCGAGCGCCTGGGAATGGCCGTCGCCGATTTTGACGTGATCGAGCTTAACGAAGCCTTTGCCAGCCAAGGCTTGGCGGTACTGCGGGACTTGGGGCTGGCGGACGATGCGCCGCAAGTCAACCCGAACGGTGGCGCCATCGCCCTGGGCCACCCGCTGGGCATGAGCGGGGCACGGTTGGTGCTGACCGCGTTGCATCATCTGGAAAAGACCGGCGGCAAGAAAGGCCTGGCGACCATGTGTGTTGGGGTCGGCCAAGGTCTGGCGCTGGCGATCGAACGCGTCTGACGGTCGTTTCACTAATAAGAAACCGAGGAATGCTTCATGACTGACAAGCCTGGTTACCGTCGCCCTCAAGTGGGCACCCAGCCGGAATACCTGCACCCGTCGTACCAGTCCACCAACCTGCGTTCGCCGTCGAAACCTTTGGTGTATCTGCCTCATTCGCTGTCGGAAATCACCGGCCCGACTGTGGGCGCAGATCGCATCCAGGAGAAGGACCACGACCTGACCGCCCAGCACACTGGCGAGCCGCTCGGCGAGCGGATCATCATTCATGGGCGCGTGCTGGATGAACACGGCGAGCCGGTGCCGGGCGTCCTCGTGGAGATCTGGCAGGCCAACGCCGCCGGACGCTACAACCACGACCGTGACAACCATGACGCGCCGCTGGACCCGAACTTCACCGGCACCGGTCGCACCGTCACCGACGCCGACGGTTGGTATCAATTCCAGACCATCAAGCCCGGCGCCTACCCGTGGGGCAATCACCACAACGCCTGGCGCCCGGCGCATATCCACTTCTCACTGTTCGGGCCGAGCATCCTGACGCGCCTGGTGACGCAGATGTATTTCCCCGGCGACCCGTTGCTGGAATACGACCCGATCTATAACTGCGTGCCGGACACCAGTGCCAAGGAACGCTTGATCGCCCGGTTCGACCTGGAAAAAACCGTCCCTCACTACGCCCTCGGTTATCGCTGGGACATCGTCTTGCGCGGCCGCGATGCCACGCCGATGGAGAAATAAGATGACGCTCAACGCCACTACGTCCCACACCGTCGGGCCTTACTACCACATCGGCCTGACCTGGCTGAACCGCGAAGACCTGACCGACGAGCAGACCCTCGGCCAAAGGGTGGCGATCACCGGGCAGGTGGTCGATGGCAATGGTCAGTTCGTCAACGACGCGATGCTGGAAGTCTGGCAGGCCAACGCGGCCGGCAAGTACGCCCACCCGGAAGACGACCAGGACAAACCCCTCGACCCGCATTTCGACGGTTTTGGTCGGGTACCGGTGGATGCCGAGGGACGTTTTCGTTTCACCACCATCAAGCCCGGCACCGTGCCGGGGCTGGGCGGCACGACCCAAGCCCCGCACCTGGTGGTGTTGGTGTTCGCCCGTGGGCTGGTCAAGCATCTGCTGACGCGGATCTATTTTGACGATGAACCCGGTAACGAAGCCGACCCGCTGCTGGCCTGCGTGCCGCAGGAACGACGCGGCACCCTCGTGGCCAAGCCCGATGCGTCGGGGGTGTACCAGTGGAACGTGATCCTGCAGGGCACGGATGCCGAAACGGTGTTCTTCGATTACTGAGTGAAAATCTCGGTGGCGAGGGAGTTCGCTCCCGCTGGCTTGCGACGCATTTCGTCAGACCAATCGCGCTGCCTGGTTTGCGACTGCTTCGCAGCCGAGCGGGAGCAAGCTCCCTCGCCACGGGTGTGATGCAAGCCCTGCGGGAGCGAGCTTGCTCGCCACGGGTGTGATGCAAGCCCTGCGGGAGCGAGCTTGCTCGCCACGGGTGTGATGCAAGCCCTGTGGGAGCGAGCTTGCTCGCGATAGCGTTGGTACAGGCGCTACTGCATGAAAGACTGTTTGTGGAACGGGACTGTTACGAAGTGTGTCTAGACGTCGTCAGTCCCCAACGAGTGAAAAATCATGACCACCCCAACCAGCCACTACACCGGTGAAGAGCGCAGCAAGCGTATCTTTGCCATCGTCGGTGCCTCATCCGGCAACCTGGTCGAATGGTTCGACTTCTATGTCTATGCCTTTTGCGCCATATACTTCGCGCCGGCATTCTTTCCGTCGGACAATCCCACCGTGCAATTGGTCAACACCGCCGGTGTATTCGCCGCCGGGTTCCTGATGCGGCCGATCGGCGGTTGGATTTTCGGCCGGGTGGCGGACCGTCACGGGCGCAAGAATTCGATGATGATCTCGGTGCTGATGATGTGCTTCGGCTCGTTGCTCATCGCCTGCCTGCCCACCTACAAGGACATCGGCGTCTGGGCGCCGGTGCTGCTGTTGCTCGCCCGTCTGCTGCAAGGCCTGTCGGTGGGCGGCGAGTACGGCACCACTGCCACCTACATGAGCGAAGTCGCCTTGAAAGGCCAGCGCGGCTTCTTTGCGTCGTTCCAGTACGTGACGCTGATCGGCGGGCAGCTGCTGGCGGTGTCTCTGGTGGTGATCCTGCAGCAGTTTCTCAACGAAGATGAACTGCGCGCGTGGGGCTGGCGGATTCCGTTCGTGGTCGGCGCCGTGGCGGCAATGATTTCCCTGTTCCTGCGCCGCTCACTGAAGGAAACCAGCAGCAAGGAAATGCGCGAAAACAAGGACGCCGGCAGCATCGCTGCACTGTTTCGCAGCCACAAGGCCGCCTTCATTACCGTACTGGGCTACACCGCCGGTGGTTCGCTGATTTTCTACACCTTCACCACGTATATGCAGAAATACCTGGTGAACACCGCCGGGCTGCACGCCAAGACCGCCAGCTACATCATGACCGGCGCGCTGTTCCTCTACATGTGCATGCAACCGCTGTTCGGCATGCTGGCGGACAAGATTGGTCGGCGTAACTCCATGCTCTGGTTCGGTGGCCTTGGGGCGCTGTGCACGGTGCCGATCCTGCTGATACTCAAAAGCATCAGCAGCCCGTTCCTGGCATTTGTCCTGATCACGTTGGCGTTGGCGATCGTCAGCTTCTACACCTCCATCAGCGGTTTGGTGAAGGCTGAAATGTTTCCACCGGAAGTGCGCGCGCTGGGAGTAGGGTTGGCGTATGCGGTGGCGAATGCGATTTTTGGCGGTTCGGCCGAATACGTCGCCTTGAGCCTGAAGGCCCAGGGCATGGAGAACGCCTTTTATTGGTATGTCACGGTGATGATGGTAGTGGCGTTCCTGTTCAGCCTGCGCCTGCCCAAGCAGCCGGCGTATTTGCATCACGATCTTTAAGGCTTGCTTGATTCATTGTGGTGAGGGGATTTATCCCCGCTGGGCTGCGCGGCAGCCCTCTCTTGTGAGCGCTTCGCACTCAAGCGGGAGCAAGCTCCCTCGCCATAACTGCATCTATTTTCTCAAGGAATGTTTATGAGCGAACGACCGGGCAATCAGCTCTTCGATGCCTACTTCACCGCCCGCGACATGCGCGACGTGTTCTGCGATGCGGGGCGGGTGCAGGCCATGCTGGACGTCGAAGCGGCACTGGCCCGGGCCGAGGCGCGAGTGGGGCTGATCCCCCACGAGGCGGTGGCGCCGATCGAGAACGCCTGCCACGCCCACCTGTACGATTTCGGCGCGTTGAGCGAAGCGATCGCCAGTGCCGGCAATTCGGCGATCCCGCTGGTCAAGGCGTTGGGCAAGCGCATCGCCACCCAGAGCCTGGAAGCTGAGCGGTACGTGCATTTGGGTGCCACCAGCCAGGACGTGATGGACAGCGGTCTGGTGGTGCAACTGCGCCAGGCGCTTGGGCTGATCGAAAACGAACTGGCGCAACTGGCCGACAGCCTGGCCCGACAAGCCGAACGCTACGCCGCGACGCCATTGGCCGGGCGTACGTGGTTGCAACACGCCACGCCGGTGACCCTGGGCATGAAGGTCGCCGGTTGGCTGGGGGCGATCACCCGCAGTCGCCAACGCTTGCGCGAGCTCAAGCCGCGCCTGCTGGTGCTGCAATTCGGCGGCGCTTCCGGGACGCTCGCTGCCTTGGGTGAGCACGCGCTGCCAGTCGCAGAGGCGTTGGCCGCCGAGCTGCAATTGAACCTGCCGGAGCAGCCGTGGCACACCCAGCGCGATCGCCTGGTGGAGTTCGGTTCGGTGCTGGGCCTGATCGCCGGCAGCCTGGGCAAGTTGGGGCGTGACATCAGTCTGTTGATGCAAACCGAAGCCGGCGAAGCGTTCGAACCCTCGGCGCCGGGCAAGGGCGGTTCGTCCACCATGCCCCACAAACGCAACCCGGTGGGCGCGGCCGTGCTGATCGGCGCGGCGACGCGGGTGCCGGGCTTGTTGTCGACGCTGTTCAGCGCCATGCCCCAGGAACACGAGCGCAGCCTGGGGCTGTGGCACGCCGAATGGGAAACCCTGCCGGAGATCTGCTGCCTGGTATCCGGCGCGCTGCAACAGGCGCGGCTGCTGGCCGACGGGCTGGACGTGGATCCGTCGCGCATGGCCCGTAACCAGGAGTTGACCCAAGGGCTGGTGCTGGCGGAGGCCGTGAGCATCGTCCTGGCCCAGCGTGTGGGGCGCGACACCGCGCATCATCTGCTCGAACAATGCTGCAAGCGCGCCGTGGCCGAACAACGGCACCTGCGCGAAGTGCTGGGGGACGAACCTCAGGTCACCGCGCAGCTATCCACGACCGAGCTCGATCATCTGCTCGACCCGGCCCACTACCTTGGACAAGCCCAGACCTGGGTCGCCCGAGCCGTGGCTGAACACCTTGCCTTGAATGCCTGAAAGGAGATTGTTGTGAGATTCGTCAAACTCGCCGAGGGCGATCTGAATTATCGATTGGACGGGCCGGAAGACGCGCCAGTTCTGGTGCTTTCCAACTCCCTGGGCACCGACCTGCACATGTGGGACGAGCAGATCCAAGCTTTCAGCGAACACTTTCGCGTGCTGCGTTTCGACACGCGTGGTCATGGTCAGTCGTTGGTGACCGAAGGCCCCTACAGCATTGAACAGCTGGGGCGCGATGTGCTGGCCATGCTTGATGCCTTGAGCATCGACAAGGTGCATTTCTGCGGATTGTCCATGGGCGGGCTGATCGGCCAATGGCTGGGAATCAACGCGGGCGAGCGATTGTTCAAACTGGTCATCTGCAACACGGCGGCCAAGATTGGCGACCCGTCGGTGTGGAACCCGCGCATCGAAACCGTGCTGCGTGACGGCCAGGCGGCGATGGTGGCCTTGCGTGACGCGTCGATTGGCCGTTGGTTTACACCGGACTTCGCCGAGGCGCACCCCGCGACGGTAAAGAAAATCACCGACATGCTGGCTGCCACCTCGCCCCAGGGTTATGCGGCAAACTGCGCGGCGGTTCGGGACGCCGATTTTCGCGAGCAGTTGGCGTCGATCCGCGTGCCGTTGCTGGTTGTGGCGGGCACTGAGGATGCGGTGACACCGCCGTCCGGCGGGCATTTTATCCAAGAGCGGGTCAGTGGGGCCGAATACGCCGAGTTCCGCGCCGCGCATTTGTCCAACGTCCAGGCCGGCGCTGCGTTCAGCGCGCGGGTGCTGGATTTCCTGCTTGATTCTGGCCGGGCCTGAGGAGTTTTTTGTGGACGAGAAACAACGTTACGACGAAGGCATGCAAGTGCGCCGCGCCGTGCTGGGCGATGCCCACGTGGATCGCAGCCTCAACGCCCTGACCGAATTCAACAGCGAATTCCAGGAGATGATCACCCGTCACGCCTGGGGCGACATCTGGACCCGCCCGGGACTGCCGCGCCATACCCGCAGCCTGATCACCATTGCCATGCTGATCGGCATGAACCGCAACGAAGAACTCAAGCTGCACCTGCGCGCCGCCGCCAACAATGGCGTCAGCCGTAGTGAGATCAAGGAAGTGATCATGCAAAGTGCGATTTATTGCGGCATTCCGGCGGCCAATGCCACCTTCCATCTGGCCGAATCGGTCTGGGATGAACTGGGTGTCGAGTCGCGGGGTTAGGGCATACCTCGATTCCTGTGGGAGCGAGCCTGCTCGCGAAAGCGGTGGGTCAGCTTGCATCGATGTTGGATGTGATGACGCCATCGCGAGCAAGCTCGCTCCCACAATGATCTCCAGCGGCCATTGAATCTACGTCCACCGCCAATCCCCCTGTGGGAGCGAGCTTGCTCGCGAAAGCGGTGGGTCAGCTTGCATCGATGTTGGATGTGATGACGCCATCGCGAGCAAGCTCGCTCCCACAATGATCTCCAGCGGCCATTGAATCTACGTCCACCGCCAATCCCCCTGTGGGAGCGAGCTTGCTCGCGAAAGCGGTGGGTCAGCTTGCATCGATGTTGGATGTGATGACGCCATCGCGAGCAAGCTCGCTCCCACAATGATCTCCAGCGGCCATTGAATCTACGTCCACCGCCAATCCCCTGTGGGAGCGAGCCTGCTCGCGATGACGGTGGTACAGCCTCCATCCATCTTTGGTTTTTACAGCAGGCTGATCGGATAGCTGACAATCAACCGGTTCTCATCGAACTCATTGGTACTGAAGTCCCTACGCATCGTCGAATTACGCCATTTCACGTTGAGGCTCTTGAACACGCCGCTCTGCACCGTGTAGGCCAGCTCACTTTCCCGGCCCCATTCCTTGCCGTCGTCGACCGTGGCGGTGTGAACGTTGTCACCGCTGATGTAGCGGTTCATCAGGGTCAGGCCCGGCACGCCGACGGCGGCGAAGTTGAAGTCGTGGCGCAGTTGCCAGGATTTTTCCTTGGCGTTGTCGTAGCTGGAGTTGTAGCTGTCGTTCGCCAGGGTGCCGCCGCTGGTGCCGTTGACGCGCATCCAGGCATCGTCGCCGCCGACTTTCTGCAGGCCGACGTAGAAGGTGTTGCCGCCGTATTTGGCGGAAAGCATGGCGAAAGCGGTTTTGTTGTCAAGGTCGCCGGCCAGTGCGCTGCCGTCTTCCTTGCCGGTGAAGTAACCGAGGTTGGCGCCCAGGGTCCAGTCGCCGATGGGCTGGCTGTGGGTCAGGTTGAAATATTGCTGTTGGTAGATGTCGGACAGTTCCGCGTACCAGACGCCGACCTGGGTGCGTTTTTCGTTGAAAGCGTATTCGCCGCCACCGAAATTGAAACGGTCGGAGGTGAATGCACCGCGGCCGTTCATCGACATGTCTTCCATGCTCGCGTCGTTACGCGGGCTGTTGGCGCGGAACTGGCCGCCGTAGAGGCTCAGGCCGTTGATTTCGGTGGAAGTCACCTGGCCGCCACGGAAGGTTTGCGGCAGGGAACGGCCATCGTCGGAACGCAGGATCGGCAACACTGGCATCCACTCGCCGACTTTCAATTCGGTCTTCGAGACCTTGGCCTTCAGGGCCACGCCCAGGCGACCGAAGTCATCGGCCGGGCGGCCGTCGTCGTGCACCGGCAGCAGCTGGGTGCCGGCCGTGCCACGACCGCCGTCGAGCTTGACCGAGTACAGGCCCAGCACGTCAACGCCGAAACCGACGGTGCCCTGGGTGAAGCCGGACTTGGCGTCGAGGATGAAACTCTGGGTCCATTCCTCGGCTTTGCCCTGGGCATTGTCCGGGTTGGTGAAGTTGCGGTTGATGTAGAAGTTGCGCAGGTTCAGCGTGGCTTTGGCATCTTCGACGAACCCCGATTCCGCCGCCAGGACGGGGAGGGCGGTGCTGGTCAGGGCGACGGCAATGAGGCTCGGGAACAAGTGCTGTGTGGGCTTCATGGGCGTTGTCTCTTATTTTTTGTGGACGAAGCGAGTTGTTGCCGCATTTTTTGGGTGCGAACGGTACGGTGGGGGCAGGTTGTTAAAGCGACTGAGGATCAGCCGTACGGTGCAGGGCGTGGGGACATGGCATCGAACCTGTTGTTATTGGTTTTGTGCGAGCGATGGTGAAGGGCGGCCCGGGATCGGTTCAATTGCGATTGGCGGGTTTTGGGCGATTAACGAACGGCAAAAGCACTAGTTGGCTGGATGAGGGGCCTGTGGGAGCGAGCCTGCTCGCGAAGGCGGCCTGACAGCCGGTCGGGATTTTGTTATCTAGGTACATATCTATTTCTGCGGTAACGGCCGCTGGCGGTTCCGCCCTTACGGCGGCTCACTTTTTTTCAGACGCCAAAAAAAGTAAGCAAAAAAGGCTTGCCCCACCACTCGGTGCCTCGCCTAGGCTCGGCATGCCCGCACTCCGGCATTGCTCCGTGGGCCCGCCGCGATGGGCCATCCATGGCCCGGCGCGGCTATCCCGGCATCCATGCCGGGATGGCCACTCCACAATGCCTGCGTTCGGCCATCGTGGTTAACGGGGCGTCGAGATCAAAAGCAGATCAAAAGCAAGAGCAGAGCAAGAGCAGAGCAAGAGCAAGAGCAAGAGCAAGAGCAAGAGCAAGAGCAAGAGCAAGAGCAAGAGCAAGAGCACGGGGGCTTTCGCTGCACCTATGTGATAGAGCCATTGCTGTCGCGAGCAGGCTCGCTCGCGAAGAGGCCGCCTCGTTCTTGATCTTGATCTTGATCTTGGCGCCCCGTTAACCACGATGGCCGCACGTAGGTCTTGCGCAGTGGGTACCTCGGCATGGATGCCGAGGTAGCCGCGCTGGGCCATGGATGGCCCTTCGCGGCGGCCCACGGAGCAAGGCCGGAGTGCGGGCATGCCGAGCCTAGGCGAGGCACCGAGTGGTGGGGCGAAGCCTTTTTTGCTTACTTTTTTTGGCGTCTGAAAAAAAGTAAGCCGCCGTAAGGGCGGAACCGCCAGCGGCCGTTACCGCAGAAATAGATATGTACCCAGCCAACAAAAGCAGGGCCGACCGTCAGGCCGCCACCCGCGAGCAAGCTCGTTCCCACACGATTTGTTCCGGTCTGACAGACGCAACGATTTTTCCGACGAGATTTTAAGGTTGCTGCTCGGAAGCGATATCTCTAGGTTCTTCGTGTCGCTGCCAATTCAGCGATCGGGACTGCAAGCCCGCCGAATTTGTTAGGCGCCTAGCCGCGCCCCTATAATCCATGGCGCTTTGGTGCCATCGTTTTATGGTGGCTGTGTGCGGGAGACCTTCGGGTCTGCCGAGGTTGCCTAACGACTCGGTCTTGCAGACCCGCATACAGCTGCCACCTATCATCTGCAAGTGATGCTGGCGGCTCTCATTTTCGTTAGGAGCACCATCATGATCAAAGAAACACCAAATCCCCCAACGCCTGAATCCACCTTCCCCTACAACGACCCCGATCCACAAAAACTCCAAGAAGCCGCAGACCGAGCACTCAATTACCATCTGGGCACCACTCCCGACCCCAAGCCCAAGACCTCAACCACCCAAGTGTTCACCGTCATCGATACCCTCGACACCGAGTGTCTACTGGCAAATCTCAGCGAAACCCTGGCCTCGGCCAATGCCATGCTCAACGACCTGGCGTTCGATCTGGGAGGCTCGCGACGGCATGTCGCGCTAGGCGTTGCGCAGATGATTGACTTGAGCGAGTTGCTGGCCAGTCGAGCGCTGGATATCGTCGACCCGCGTTAACCCTGTCGTTGTAAAAAAAGGCCCCAACAAAAAGCCCACCTTTCGGTGGGCTTTTTGTTTTCAGTACATCAATCAGAACAACTTCGTCTCCGGCGCTTTTTCCGCCAGCGGTTCGTGCTTGCCCGTCTCGGCATTCCAGCCACCACCCAGGGCCTTGTACAAATTGACCTCGCTGGTCAGTTGCGCAAGGCGGTCGGTGATCAGCGATTGTTGTGCGCTGAACAACTGCCGTTGGGCGTCGAGGAAGGTCAGGTTGCTGTCGACGCCGATGCGGTAGCGACGCTCGGCCAGGCGGTAGTAGTCCTGGTTGGCGGCGACGAAGTCGGTCTGGGCCTGCAGCTGTTCGTTGTAGGTCTGGCGCGCGGCCAGGCCGTCGGAGACTTCCTGGAACGCTGTCTGAATCGACTTCTCATACTGCGCGACGTTGATGTCTTTCTGGATCTTGGCGTAATCCAGGCTCGCCCGCAGGCTGCCGGCGTTGAAGATCGGCAGGTTGATCTGCGGCGCGAAGGTCCAGGTGCCCGAACCGCCCTTGAACAGACCGGACAGGTCAGGGCTCAGGGTACCGGCGTTGGCCGTAAGGCTGATGCTTGGGAAGAACGCGGCCCGTGCGGCGCCGATGTTGGCATTGGCGGCGAGCAGGTTGCGTTCGGCCTGGAGAATGTCCGGACGACGTTGCAGCAGGTCCGACGGCAGCCCGGCCGGCACTTCGCTGAGCAGGTCATCGCTCAACGGTTGAGTGCGCAGGTTGGCCGGCAGGCCGGTGCCCAGCAGCAGCGTCAGGCTGTTTTCATCCTGGGCCACTTGGCGGGTGTAGCGAGCCAGTTGCACGCGGGCGTTTTCCACCGCGGTGCGCGCCTGGCTCAGGTCCAGGGCCGAGGCCACGCCGACTTCGGCGCTGCGCGAGGTCAGCTTCAGGCTCTGTTCGTAGGTGCCCAGGGTGTCCTGGGTCAGCTTGAGCAGTTCCTTGTCCGCCTGCCAGGTCAGATAGGCGTTGGCGACGTTGGCCACCAGGCTGATCTGGGTGCTGCGACGGGCTTCTTCGGTGGCGAAGTAGCTTTGCAACGCTTGCTCGCTCAGGCTGCGGACGCGACCGAACAGGTCCAATTCGTAGGCGCTGATCCCCAGCGTTGCGGAGTAGGAACTGCTGATGGCCGCTTCGCCGGTCTGCGAAGCCCGTGCCGGCACGCGCTGACGGCTGCCGGAGCCGGTTGCCGAGACCGCCGGGAGCAGGTCCGCCCGCTGGATGCGGTATTGCGCGGCGTAGGCGTCGATGTTCAACGCAGCGACGCGTAGGTCGCGGTTGTTTTCCAGGGCAACCTGGATCAGCTGTTGCAGCGCAGGGTCATGGAAAAACTGCTTCCAGCCCTGCTCGGCGGCTGCCTGGCCGGGGGCGTTGGCCGGTTCGTAGGCCGGGCCTTGCGGGTACTGCGCCGCGACCGGAGCTTCGGGCCGCTGATAGTCCGGGATCAGCGAGCAACCGCTGAGCACGACCGCGGCGATGGTCAGGGAGAGTAGCGACTTGCTCATTGGCCAGCCTCTTTAGAAGTTTCAGGAGTGTTGTCCTGGTCGGCATTTTTGCGACGACCTAACGACGACACTGTCACGAAGAACAATGGCACCCAGAAGATTGCCAGGATGGTGGCCGTGAGCATACCGCCGATCACGCCGGTACCGATGGCGTGCTGGCTGCCCGAACCGGCGCCGGTGGAAATCGCCAGCGGGACGACGCCGAGGACGAACGCCAGGGACGTCATGATGATGGGCCGCAGACGCATCCTACAGGCTTCGATGGCGGCTTCCACCAGGGTCCGGCCTTGTTCGTGGAGTTCCTTGGCGAACTCGACGATCAGGATGGCGTTTTTCGCCGCCAGGCCGATCGTTGTCAACAAGCCCACCTGGAAGTACACGTCATTGGACAGACCGCGCAGGCTGGTGGCCAGCAGGGCACCGATAATCCCCAACGGCACCACGAGCATGACGGCGATCGGAATCGACCAGCTTTCATACAGTGCCGCCAGACAGAGGAATACCATCAGCAGCGAGAGCGCGTACAGGGCTGGGGCCTGGGAACCCGACAGGCGTTCCTCGTACGAGAGGCCTGTCCAGGAGATGCCGACGCCGGCCGGCAACTTCTTGGCGATGGCTTCGACCTCGGCCATGGCTTCACCGGTGGAATAGCCCGGCGCCGGAGCACCCAAGACTTCCATCGCTTCCACGCCGTTGTAGCGCGCGAGCTTCGGCGAACCGTAGGTCCACTCGCCTTTGGCAAAGGCGCTGAACGGTACCATGGTCCCGGCGCTGTTGCGCACGTACCACTTTTTCAGGTCTTCCGGACTCATGCGAGCGCCCGGCTGGCCTTGCACGTAGACCTTTTTAACCCGGCCACGGTCGATGAAGTCGTTCACGTAGCTACTGCCCAGGGCGATCGACAGGGTGTTGTTGATATCGGCCAAGGTGATGCCCAGCGCGCTGGCCTTCTCGTCGTCGATCTCGAGCTGGTATTGCGGCTCGTCGTTCAGGCCGTTCGGACGGACCTGGGTCAAGACCTTGCTCTGGGACGCCATGCCCAGGAACTGGTTACGAGCTTCCATCAGCTTGTCGTGGCCGATGCCGGCGCGGTCCTGCAGGAACACGTCGAAACCGGTGGCGTTACCCAATTCCAGCACTGCTGGCGGGGCGAAGGCGAACACCATTGCGTCACGGAAGGTAAAGAAATGCTGCTGGGCGCGAGCGGCGAGCTTGAACACGCTGTTGTCGGCGTTACGCTCCTCCCACGGTTTCAGCATGATGAACGCCATGCCCGAGCTCTGGCCACGACCGGCGAAGTTGAAGCCGGTCACGGTAAACACCGAGGCCACGGCATCGCCTTCACCACCGTCCTTGCTTGGACGCAGCAGGAACTCGCGCATCTTGTCGACCACCACCTGGGTGCGCTCGGCACTGGAGCCGGCCGGTGTCTGTACCTGGGCAAACAACACGCCCTGGTCTTCTTCCGGCAGGAACGCGGTAGGGATGCGGGTGAACAGCCAGACCATGCCGACCACAATGATCACGTAAGCGAGCAGATACGGAGCCTTGCGCTGGAGCATGTTGCCCACACCACGCTCGTAGCTCCTGACGCCACGGTCGAAAGTGCGGTTGAACCAGCCGAAGAAACCGCGTTTCGGCGTGCCGTGCTCGCCTTTCGGAATGGGCTTGAGCATGGTGGCGCACAGGGCCGGGGTGAAGATCAGGGCGACCAACACCGACAGCGCCATCGCGGAGACGATCGTGATGGAGAACTGTTTGTAGATCACGCCGGTGGAGCCGCTGAAGAACGCCATCGGCAGCAGCACCGCCGAAAGCACCAGGGCGATACCCACCAGGGCGCCCTGGATCTGGCCCATGGACTTCTTGGTGGCTTCCTTGGGCGACAGGCCTTCTTCGCTCATCACCCGTTCGACGTTTTCCACCACGACGATGGCGTCGTCCACCAGCAAGCCGATGGCCAGCACCATGCCGAACATGGTCAGGGTGTTGATGCTGAAGCCGGCCGCCGCGAGAATCCCGAAGGTACCCAGCAACACCACCGGCACCGTCATCGTGGTGATGATGGTGGCTCGGAAGTTCTGCAGGAACAGGAACATCACCAGGAACACCAGCACGACCGCCTCGACCAGGGTTTCAACCACACCCTTGATCGACTCGCTCACCACCGGCGTGGTGTCGTATGGGAACACCACTTCTACGCCCTGGGGGAAGAACGGCTTGAGGTCGTCAATGGTCTTGCGCAGGGCTTTGGCCGTGTCGAGTGCGTTGGCACCGTTGGCCAGTTTTACCGCCAGGCCCGACGCTGGTGCGCCATTGAACTGGGCGCTGATGCTGTAGTTCTCGCCGCCCAGGCCAACGTCGGCCACATCGCCAACGCGCACTTGGGAGCCGTCCGGGTTGACCTTCAGCAGGATCGCCTTGAATTGCTCGGCGGTCTGCAAGCGGGTCTTGCCGATAATGGTCGCGTTCAGTTGCTGGCCGGGCAGGGCAGGCAAGCCGCCGAGTTGGCCGGACGAGACCTGGACGTTTTGCGCGGCGATAGCGTTTTTGACGTCCACCGGGGTCAGGCTGAAATTGTTCAACTTGGCCGGGTCGAGCCAGATCCGCATCGCATACTGGGCCCCGAAGACCTGGAAGTCGCCGACACCGGCAGTGCGCGAGATCGGATCCTGCATGTTGGACACGATGTAGTTGGACAGATCGTCCTTGGTCATGCTGCCGTCGCGCGACACCACCCCGATCACCATCAGGAAGTTTTTCACCGACTTGGTCACGCGGATGCCTTGCTGCTGCACTTCTTGCGGCAACAGCGGGGTGGCCAGGTTCAGCTTGTTCTGGACCTGGACCTGGGCGGTATCGGAGCTGGTGCCCTGCTCGAAGGTCGCGGTGATGGTCATGCTGCCGTCGGAGTTACTTTCCGAGGACACATAACGCAGGTTGTCGATGCCGTTGAGCTGCTGCTCGATGACCTGCACCACAGTGTCTTGCACGGTTTGTGCGGAAGCACCTGGGTAGGTCACCTGGATCGCAATGGCCGGCGGCGCGATGCTCGGGTACTGGTTGATCGGCAACTTGAGGATCGACAAAGCGCCGACCAGCATGATCACCAGGGCGATCACCCAGGCGAAGATCGGACGGTCGATAAAGAATTTCGACATGGTTTACTCCCCTTTGCCGCCGGCGGCTTTGTCAGCTGCCTGAGCGGGGGCCGGGTTCTTAGCGCCAACGTTGGTGGCTTCGGTGGCTTTGACTTCTACCCCTGGCCGTACGTACTGCAACCCTTCGGTGATCAGGCGATCACCGGCCTTGAGGCCATCTTCGATCAGCCATTGGTTGCCAACGGTGCGGCTGGCCTTGAGCTGACGCAGTTCGACCTTGTTATCGGCGCCCACGACCATGGCGGTCGGCGTACCCTTGAGGTCGCGGGTCACGCCTTGCTGCGGTGCCAGGATCGCCGCGCTGTTCACGCCCGCCTGCAGTTGCGCGTGGACAAACATGCCCGGCAGCAACGTGTGGTCGGGGTTGGGGAACACGGCGCGCAAGGTCACGGAGCCGGTGGTCTGGTCGACCGAGACTTCGGAGAATTCGAGCTTGCCTTCATGGGGGTACTGGCTGCCGTCTTCCAGGGTCAGCTTGACCATGGCGGCGTTGTCGCCGGCCTTCTGCAGGCGGCCGCTTTCCAGCTCGCGGCGCAGTTGCAGGAGTTCGACGGAGCTTTGCGTCACGTCGACATAGATCGGGTCGAGTTGCTGGATGGTCGCCAGGGCATCGGTCTGCCCGTTGCTGACCAGCGCGCCTTCGGTCACCGAGGAACGTCCGATGCGACCTGAAATCGGCGCATAGACCTTGGTGTACCGCACATTGATCTGCGCGGTCTGCAGGCTGGCTTCCGACTCCAGGCGATTGGCCATGGCAGTGTCGTATTCCTGGCGGCTCACGGCTTGTTCATCAACCAATTGCTTGTAGCGATCAGCGATCGACTTGGTGGAACGCAGGTTGGCCTCGGCGCTCTTGAGGTTCGCTTCGTAAACGGCGGGGTCGATCTGGTACAGCTGCTGGCCGGCCTTGACGTCGGCACCTTCCTTGAACAGGCGCTTGAGGATGATGCCATTGACCTGAGGGCGCACTTCGGCAACGCGGAACGCACTGGTGCGGCCCGGCAGTTCAGAGGTCAGGGTAAAAGGCTGGGTCTTGAGGGTTACGACGCCGACCTGAGGAGGGGGAGGCGCAGGTGCAGCCTCTTCCTTTTTGCATCCGCTGAGCAGCGATGCCAGGGCGATGGCAGTGACCAGAGCGGTAACAGCTGGCTTGAATTGCATGGAAATCCTCGGGTCCAGGCGCGTAACAGGCGCGCTCGAAAGTGAAAGGTGAAAAAAGAGCCAGATAAGCAATTAGTAGGATGCTAAGAAATATACTTACGTACACGGTTGTTTGTAAACAGCCAAATTGCGTACCATCCGGATTTACAAAAGCCTGACAAAGGCCAATGCGGACCGGGGACGCGTGCAGGCAGACGTTGCCTATAGATTGTCCTGCTGATCCTTACGCATTGCTTACGCATCCTGATTGAGGTGTTTACTGCCATGGTCCGTCGTACCAAAGAGGAAGCCTTGGAGACTCGCAGCCAGATACTCGAAGCGGCCGAAAAAGCCTTCTTCGAGCGAGGCGTTGCGCGTACCACGCTGGCCGATATCGCGACGCTCGCCGGTGTGACACGGGGCGCCATCTATTGGCATTTCAGCAACAAGGCGGATCTGCTCCAGGCCATGCTCGATACGCTGCATGAACCGCTCGATGAATTGGCCCGCGCGAGCGAAAACGAGGAAGAGCTTGATCCCCTGGGGTGCGTGCGCAAGTTGTTGGTACGGTTGTTCCAGCAGGTGGCCCTGGACCCGAAAACCCGGCGCATCAATGAGATTCTGTTCCATAAGTGCGAGTTCACCGATGAAATGTGCGATTTGCGCCAGCAGCGACGTGAAGTCAGCCTCGACTGCAACGTGCGTATCGCCTTGTCGTTGCGCAATGCAATGAAACGCGGCCAGTTGCCGGATGACCTCAATCCCGAAAGGGCGGCGGTTGCCATCCATGCCTATATCGACGGCATTCTTTACCAGTGGTTGCTGGCTCCAGACAGTTTCGCCCTGGCGAATGAAGCCGAACGCTGGGTGGACATCGGGCTGGATATGCTGCACCTGAGCCCTAGCCTGCGCAAATGAAACAAAATGCGTAATTGAATCGGTTTGTGTCAATACGGGCGCGTGAGAAAGGCTTTATAAACTGACGTCGGCCAAGGGTATATAAAATCGGTGGCGAATTTTGTAGGAAAATTGTTTCGCGGTTGTAAGCGCAGTGGCCCGGTGCGCTTACAAAGTGGAAATATGTGCCCATCGGGTTGGCCTGACGGGGCAGTATCTTCAGCTAATTACGATTTCTACGGTAAAGCCGTAGGGTTCTCCCTCCGCCGCGTGCGTGATGCGAGTTGTGCAATTGACGGGCGTTGTGCCAATAGAGGTCACGTTATGGGTCCGTACCGGTGTCAGGGTGGGGGTGAAAACGCCAAAAGAAGTCTCCACGCGTAAGCCGAAATCGAAGCGGAATCCACATTGTTTGTCGCCAAAAACAATGAAGTGTTGGAACATATCCTTGCTACGGCTGCGCAATGTCCTGACGTACGAGAAGTCGAATTTCAACGCCTGGATATCCCCGCGACGGATATTGAAGAAGTCATGATCAATGGCGTTCAGGTTGAGGTTATTTTCGCGAAATTGAAAAGCCTGGTCGGTGTGGTTGAATATCTTGACCAGCAATCGGGTTTTATCCTGGCGAATCTTTTCTTGCTCCCAGGCTTGAATCTTCCGGTCGACCTCATCGTTCTTTTTATTCTTTTCTATCAAGGCGTTAAGTGCCTTGGGGTACTCTGTCGTGTCGAGTGACTTGAATTGCTCGTACAAGACTGACAAGGGCAAAAAGCGGAACTGTGAAAGGAGTCTCTCGATAAGGTCGTTATTGGCCGGTGGCGTGCTGTCCGTCGCGTCATTCATTCTCAAATTCCTTTTTCAATGTTGCCTTTCAATGGCAGGAGGGGAACGCCGTATGCGCTCACTGTTCCCGATAATGAGCGGCTTTGCCTTGATTACAAAGGTCTTATGTTTGACCGAATATTGGAAATTAAAAAAGCCCTGGCTCTTTCGAGGCAGGGCTTTTATAGAGGTGGAGATTAAAGTACAGGGTAATCGATATAACCCACCGGGCCTTTCCCGTAGAAGGTTTCCGGATGCGGCTCGTTCAATGGCGCGTCGGCTTTCAAGCGTGCCGGCAGGTCCGGGTTGGCAATGAATGGCACGCCAAACGCCACGGCGTCCGCCTTGCCTGCTGCCAGCCAGGCGTTAGCGCTTTCCTTGGTGAAGCGCTCGTTGGCAATGTACGGGCCGCCGAAGGCTTGCTTGAGTTGTGGGCCGATGCTGTCGTCGCCTTCTTTCTCGCGGGAGCAGATAAAGGCGATGCCACGCTTGCCCAGCTCGCGGGCGACATAGCTGAAGGTTTCCAGACGGTTCTCGTCGCCCATGTCATGGGAGTCGGCGCGCGGCGCCAGGTGTACGCCCACGCGGCCGGCGCCCCAGACTTCGATGGCCGCATCGGTGACTTCCAGCAGCAGGCGAGCACGGTTTTCCAGGGAGCCGCCGTAGTGATCGGTGCGCTGGTTGGTGCTGCTTTGCAGGAACTGGTCGAGCAGGTAGCCGTTGGCACCATGGATTTCCACCCCGTCGAAACCGGCGGCCTTGGCGTTTTCGGCACCGACGCGGTAGGCATCGACGATGTCGGCGATTTCAGCGGTTTCCAGTGCTCGCGGTGTCGGGTAGTCAGCCAACGGGCGAACCAAGCTTACGTGGCCCTTGGGCTGGATGGCGCTCGGTGCCACTGGAAGTTCGCCGTCCAGGTAGGAAGGGTGGGAGATCCGGCCCACATGCCAGAGCTGCAGGAAGATCTTGCCGCCGGCGCCGTGGATGGCTTTGGTCACGTTGGCCCAGCCGCGTACCTGGTCGTTGGACCAGATGCCAGGGGTGTCCGGATAACCCACGCCCATTGGCGTGACTGACGTGGCTTCGCTGAGGATCAGGCCGGCGGAAGCGCGTTGCACGTAGTATTCGGCCATCAAGGCGTTGGGTACGCGGCCTGCGTCGGCGCGGCAGCGGGTAAGCGGGGCCATGATGATGCGGTTCTTCAGCTCGATGTCGCCGAGTTTGATGGGGTCGAAAATTGTTGCCATGAAATACAACCTCGCAAAGTGAAGGATCAGAAGTCAGTGAGTGGCAGGTGCCAGGTCGGCATGGCCGCCCTGACGGAAAGTGATCAGGGTCACCAGCAGCGCCAGCACGGCCAGCGCGCCAGCGGCGAGGGGCACGGTGGTCAGGCCCAGGCCATGGTCGATGACAGTGCCGCCGACCCAGGCGCCCAAGGCATTGCCAATATTGAAGGCGCCGATATTCAAGGTGGACACCAGGTTGGGCGCGTCTTTGCCGAAGGTCACCACGTTGACCTGCAGGGCCGGCACGGCGGCGAAGCAGGCGGTGGCCCACAGGAACAGCGTTATCTCGGTCGGGATCAGCGCCACGCTGGTCCAGCTCAGGACGGTGGACACGACGGCCATGGTCAGGAATACGCCCATCAGCGTGTTCGCCAGGCTCTTGTCCGCCAGCTTGCCGCCAATGCTGTTGCCCAGGGTCAGGCCGAGGCCGATCAGTACCAGGGTCCAGGTCACGCCACGGGGCGACACGCCGGTCACTTCGCCGAGCAGCGGGGCGACGTAGGTGAACAGGGTGAATACCGAAGCGGAGAACAGCGCGGTCATGCTCAACGACAGCCACAAGCCGGCGCCCTTGAGCGCCACCAGCTCTGAACGCATGTCGAGTTTTTCCTCGTCGCGCTTGGCCGGCAGGAAGCGGATCAGGCCGATCAGGGCAATCACGCCGATGATCGTCACGGCCCAGAAGGTCGAGCGCCAGCCGGCTTGCTGGCCCAATGCAGTGCCCAGCGGTACGCCAAGCACATTGGCCAGGGTCAGGCCGGTGAACATCAGGGCCACGGCCGAGGCACGCTTGTTGGGCGCCACCAGGCCGGCGGCGACGACCGAGCCTATGCCAAAGAACGCACCGTGGCAGAGGGCGGTGACGACTCGGGCAAACATCAGCACGTTGTAGTCGCTGGCTACCGCGCAGAGCAGGTTGCCGACAATGAAAATCCCCATCAATGCCACCAACGCAGCCTTGCGCGGCAGTCGCGCGGTGGCCAGGGCCATGAACGGCGCACCGATGGCCACGCCCAGGGCGTAGCCGGTCACCAACCAGCCGGCGCCGGGAATCGATACGCCCAGGTCCGCCGCCACATCGGGCAACAGGCCCATGATGACGAATTCCGTCGTACCGATGGCGAAGGCGCTAAGCGCCAGAATCAAGAGTGAAAGGGGCATTTCGAATCCTTGTCGGTTTAGAGCTCTTGGCTCATTTGCTTGAGGAACTGCTGGATCACTTCTTCGTTGCGTTTGAAGAAGTGCCATTGGCCGACCTTCTGGCTGGTGATCAACCCGGCCCGTTGCAACACCGCCAGATGCGCCGAAACCGTGGACTGCGACAGGCCGCAGCGCTGGTCGATCTGGCCCGCGCAGATGCCGAATTCGTGGTTGTGCAACTGTTCGGGAAACTGGACCTTGGGGTCCTTGAGCCAGTTGAGGATGTCTCGCCGTACTGGGTGTGCCAGGGCTTTTATTATTTCGTCGAGGTCGAGGGTCATTGGGGCAGCTCACATGAATAACGCTATATCGCGATGAGGCGAACCTTAAATCGTTGCTTCGCGATATACCAATATGTATTTGATCTGAAGATCTTAGAAATCGCTATATCGGGTTATAACGATATAGGCGTCGGGGTGCTAAGCTGCGGGCCATGAACTATCTCGCGCACCTGCACCTCGGCGGCCCTGGCCGGGAACAACTGCTCGGCAGCCTTTATGGCGACTTCGTCAAAGGGCCGCTGCAGGGCCAATTCAACCCGCGGATCGAAGCGGCGATAGCCCTGCATCGACGCATCGACATGTACACCGATCGCCATCCGCTGGTGGATATCGCCTTGTCGCGTTTCTCCACGGTGCGGCGGCGTTATGCCGGGATCGTGCTGGATGTATTCTTCGACCATTGCCTGGCCCGGGATTGGACGCTGTACAGCGAAGGACCGCTGATGGACTTCACCTCCCGGGTCTATCAGGTCCTCGCTGCTGAACCGCAACTGCCGGGACGCCTGGCGCAGATCGCACCTTATATGGCGGCGGACGACTGGCTGGGGTCGTATACGCAATTCGAGGTGCTGGGCCAGGTGCTGCGCGGCATTTCCCGGCGGCTATCGCGGCCGGAGGAACTGGCGGGGGCGATGTCAGAACTGGTCAGGCTCTATGAGCCGTTGAGCGAAGACTTTCGGTTGTTCTATCCGCAGTTGCAGGATTTTGCGCTGGGCCAAGTCACGCCATAAAACTAACTGTGGGAGCGAGCCTGCTCGCGAAAGCGGTGTGTCAGCTAATATATTTATCGACTGATGCGCCGTCTTCGCGAGCAGGCTCGCTCCCACAGTGGGAACTGCACAAGATCCTGGATCAAGCCGCAATCGCCGCGGGCCGAACCGGAATTGTCTGCTTCTCGGGCATTTCGCCGAACAATGCTTTGTGTACTGCTTGTTGCGCCTGGAAAGCCAGGGCCGCGCGTTCCTGGCCGTGGCAAGCAATCGGCTCCAAGAGATGGATTTCCACATCGCCACGATCATTGGCGAACAATCGCATCAGGTGCGACAGCAGATCGTCATCGCCAATGAACGGCGCCAGCAAATCGGGTTCGCCCTTGCGCAGGTAACGGATCGCCACCGGTTGCAAGGCCACGTCGGCATCGATGGCCGCCGACAACAGGCGGCCGTGGAAAGTGCGCAGCGTGCGGCCGTCGGTGGTGGTGCCTTCGGGGAACATGAGCAGCGGATAGGCCTGCTCCAGGTGACGGCTCATCTGCTTGCGAATCAACTGACTGTCGCCCGAACCACGACGGATGAACAGGCTGCCGGCCTTGGCTGCCAGCCATCCGGCGACCGGCCAGGTACGCACTTCGGCCTTGGACAGGAACGACAGGGGCGTGAGCATGCCCAGCAGTGGGATATCGGTCCAGGACACGTGGTTGCTGACCCACAGCATCGGCTGTTTCGGCAGTTGCCCATGGACGGTGACGCGAAAGGGCAGGGCATTGGTCAGCCGCGCCATGAAGAAACGCGACCAGCGCTGGCGGCGCACCATCGAATGAGCGAGTCCCAGACGTTCCAGCATCCCGAACACACTGGCCATGGCCAGGCCCAGGGTGACGACCAGCAATACTCGTGCGATTCGCGCGTACACCCGCAACCGGCTCATCAGACCGCCGCCTTGAAGTGACGGGCATAACGCGGGCAGAGCTCGTCGCGCTTGAGCAGGATAAACACGTCGGCCACCTGGAAGTCTTCATCCCAGCAGGGCTCGCCGCAGATTTTCGCCCCCAGGCGCATGTAGGCCTTGAGCAGCGGGGGCATTTCGGCGATGACGTTGGACGGGACGTCCAAGGCCGGCAACGGCTTTTTCGGCACCGCTTGCAGGTGTTCGGTGCACAGGTAGCGCTCGCGCAGGCGCTGCATGATTGCCTGGGCCTGGATGCCGCCGTCCTGCATCGGGATGCTTGCGCAACCCATCAAGTAGCTGTAGCCGCCTTGATTGAGGACTTCGGCCAACTCGCCCCAGAGCACCGCGATGGTGCCGCCGTTGCGGTAGGCCGGGTCCACGCAGGTACGGCCTATTTCCAGAATCGGGCCTTGGAGATGAATCAGGCCGTGGAGGGCGAATTCTTCTTCGCTGTAGAACCGGCCCAGGCTGCTGGCGGCCTGGTGGTCGAGCAGGCGAGTGGTGGCCACGAGGCGGCCAGTGTTCAGGTCGCGCACGCCAATGTGAGCGCAGTGAACATCATAGTCATCCATGTCCAGACCCATCTCCGCGCCCTTGAGCTTGGCGTTGAATTCGCCGCTGAAGACGTTGAAGCGCAGGGCCTGTGCTTCTTGCAAGGCCTGGGCGCCGATCAGGCGTTCGGCTTGCAGGCGGCGTTCATTGCCGGTGTCGCTGATGCGGGCGATCTGGGTCATAGCGAATCTCCGTGCGGGCTGTTCAGTTGCAGCCTGTCGACTTTCTTTATGCAGCCATGTTGTGCAAAGTCAGGCTATGTAGCCCCGGTGTCATCGCCATGAAGCTTTGGTGATGCTTATATGACAGCCCACAAGGAGGCCCAGATGCCTTGGCAAACCCTGATCGAACGCGGCGAGCGGCTGCCCGCCTGTGCGGATCTGGCCGAAGGTTATGCCGCGTTGCTGCATCGCCTGGGGTCGGTGACGCCGTTCGAGTTGGCCGTGGTCGGCGGTCGGTCGATGGCCACGCCCGGGTTGGCGTTTCTGGTGGGTTACCAAGCGGCGTTGCGGGCGCTTTGGCCGAGCGCGCCCCAAAGCCTCGGTGCGTTGTGCGCCACCGAGCAGCGCAGCTTGCGCCCGGCGGACATGCAGACCCGACTCGCCGACTTGCGGCTGAGCGGGCGCAAGGATTTCGTCACCGCGGGCGATGCCGCCGAGTGGTTGCTGGTCGCGGCCCGAAGCGAGGCGCCCGGCGAGGCGCCGCGATTGAACCTGGCGGTGGTGCATGCGGGCGAACCGGGCGTGACGCTGGAAAAGTTGCCGACGTTGCCGTTCATGCCGGATATCAGCCATGGCCGGATGTTGCTGGACGGTGCGCTGTGCCAATTGCTCCCCGGCGACGGCTGGGACGTCTACGTCAAACCGTTTCGCACCTTGGAAGATGTCTACGTGCTCAGTGCGATGACCGCCTGGTTGTACGGCTTAGGGCAAGAATGCGGCTGGTCCCGGCCGTTGCAACTGCGTCTGTTGGCGTTGCTCGCCGGTTGCGCGCAGACGAGTCGCCACAACCCTTCGAGTGCTGTCGCGCATGTGTTGCTGGGTGGGCTGTTCGCCCAATTCAAAGGGCTCGATGCTGAGTTGGACGATGCCTTGGCCGATGGGCCGGCGGCGTGGCGTGAGATGTGGGGGCGTGACAAGGCGGTGATGGACATCGCGGCGGGGGCGCGGGCCAAGCGGTTGGACAAGGCGTTGGGGTCTTCGTCGATTTGAAGGGCCTCATCGCGAGCAAGCTCGCTCCTTCGGGGCTTTGCGTCGCGCATAAGGTCGCTGTGGGAGCGAGCTTGCTCGCGATGGCGTCCTTCCGAACACCAAAACTCAAACTGTCATCAAGTCTGAATAGGCTCTGCAAGTTCACCTCTGCGAGCCCCGCGCATGCCCAAAGGCTGGTTGTTGCTTTCGCTCCTGCTGCTGACCCTGACGGCCCGCGCCGAAGTCTGGCCTGGCGAACAATGGCCGACCGGCCAGGCCTCGAGTGGGCCGGCCATCGAAGCCTTGGCGCATTACGCTTTTGCACCCAGGGACGACGCCACCCGCCAAGGCATCCGCACCGACGCGCTGGTGGTTATCCAGGACGGTCGACTGGTCTACGAACGCTACGCCGGACCGACTGACGCACAGACCCCGCACCTGACCTGGTCCATCAGTAAAAGCCTGCTGGCGACGGTGTTCGGCGTCGCCTACGGTGAAAAACGCTTTGCCCTGGATGATCCAGCCGCCCAGTACTACCCGCCGCTCAAGCGACATCCGGACATGACCCTGGCCGATCTTTTTCATTGGGCGTCTGGCCTGGACTGGCAAGAAGACTATGAATACGCGCCACTCAATTCCTCGGTCGTGGCGATGCTCTATACCCGTGGGCGCCACGACATGGCCGCGTTCACCGCCAGGCACGAAAGCTTCAGCCCACCCGGGCAGGTGTTCCGTTATTCCAGCGGCGACAGCAATCTGCTGGCGGCAGCCCTGAAAAATATCGTCGGCCCGGCGCGTTATGCCGATTACCCCTGGACAGCCTTGTTCGAACCGCTGGGCATACGCCACGCGACCTGGGAAACCGACGCCAGCGGCACGTTTGTCGGTTCGTCCTATGCCTATCTCACCGCCCGGGACCTGGCGCGTGTCGGCCTGCTGATGCAACGCGATGGCCGTTGGGGCGATCGGCAATTGATTCCCAAGGATTGGATTGCCTTCAACCGCGAGCCTTTCGCTCGGTTTCAGGCGGGCCAGGACGAAGCCGTGCCTGGCGGACACTGGTGGCTCAATCGCGGCGCCGACCCGTCGATCCGCCCGTGGCCCGACGCGCCGCCGGATACGTTCGCCGCCCTGGGCCATTGGGGCCAGGCGTTGTATGTCATCCCCAGCGCCAGGCTGGTGATCGTGCGCTACGGCGATGACCGCGACGGCACCTATCGCCACAACGAACTGCTCAAGCGTGCCATGGCGGCCTTCGCCGGGACGGTGCAACCATGAAGCGCAGGGTAGTGCTCATTCTTTTGTCGATGTTGCTTGTTGGCCTGTTCGGTTGGGGCTGGCAGGAGCGGGTGGCCTTGCGGGCGTTCCCCGACATCATCAGCGCCTATACCGCGAAGGAATACTGCTCGTGCCGCTATGTGATGCGGCAACCGGCCGACTATTGCCGCGGCTATGTGAAGCAGTCGGTGCCGATCAGCGATTTCCTCGAGACCGTCGAAGCAAAACGCATCACAGTCAGCGGCTTGGGGCGTAGCCACAGTGCGCGGTGGATGGGGGAGCGGCAGGGGTGTCGGTTGGAACCCTGAGTGCTGTTTCAGCGATGCCTTTTGTGGCGAGGGAGCTTGCTCCCGCTCGAGTGCGCAGCGCTCGCAAATCCTTCAGTCAATCGCGACTTGGGGCTGCTTCACAGCCCAGCGGGAGCAAGCTCCCTCGCCACTGGGTTATGTTGGAAGCAGCGATGTTGTGAAACAGACAGTTTGCAAGCGCCCTCGGCCCGGTTAAGGTTCGCCACAGGTTTATTTGCCCCCCGAGTCTGTATGTTCAAGCGGTTATTTTCTCGCGCTGTCACCACCTTGCTCCTGGCCTGCGCCACGCTGCCGGCCCAGGCCGACTGGTACCTGGATGGTGAGTCATCGCGACTGTCCTTTATCAGCAGCAAAAACGGCAATGTCTCCGAAGTCCAACGTTTCCTGGTGCTTCATGGGCAGGTCCAGCCCAAGGGCCAGGCACGGCTGGAGGTCGAACTCGAATCCATCAACAGCGGTATCCCCCTGCGGGACGAGCGCATGCGCGCCGAGTTGTTCGATATCAAGCAATTCGCCGAAGCCACCATCACCGCGCAGCTCGACCTGATGCCGATCCAGGACCTGGCCAACGGCGCGCAACTGGAACTGCGCCTGCCGGTGACCGTGGACCTGCATGGCAAGGAGCATGAGTACAACGTCCAACTGCTGGCGACTCGCCTGGATGAGCGGCGTTTTCAGGTCGTGACCCTGGAACCGGTGGTGCTCAACGCGGCGGATTTCGACCTGGCGCCGGGGTTGGAGAAGCTGCGCGACCTGGCCGGATTGTCGACCATCAGCCTGTCGGTGCCGGTGAGTGCGGTGCTGATTTTTACGGCGCGCTGACATGAGCGGCCCGGTCTTTCCCTGGCGTGAAGGCAATCGCTTCGAGCTGTTGATCGACGGCCCGCAATTTTTCCCGCGCATGCTGGTGGAAATCGCCCGCGCCCAGGAACAGGTCGAACTGGAGTTGTACCTGGTGGAAGCGGGCGCTTGCGCCGAGGCGATGGTCCAGGCCCTTGTCCAGGCGGCCGAGCGCGGGGTGCGCGTGCGCTGTCTGTTCGATGACTATGGCAGCCTGGCGTTTACCTTGGGCCTGCGCAATCGCCTCATCCAGGCGGGCGTGGAGCTGCGGTTCTACAATCGCCTGAGTTGGCGGCGTTGGGTGCGCAATCTCTACCGCGATCACCGCAAGTTGCTGTTGGTCGACCAACGCTTGGCGGTGGTGGGCGGTACCGGGGTCACCGACGAATTCTGGAACCCTTCGGACGACCGAAGCGATTGGCATGAGGTGATGGTGGAAATCGTCGGCCCGCTGGTGCTGGACTGGCAGTTGCTGTTCGATCGCCAATGGCTTGCCAACCGCCATCGACGGGCTTGGAAACCGGCGTCCAATTTCGGCCTGCCCCGTCTGCCTCGCGTCCCGCCGGTGGGCGAAGGCATGGGCCGGGTCGCCTATGCCGACGCCCGCCAGCACCGCGACATCCTACAATCGCTATCCCGGGCATTGAACAGCGGCCAGAAACGCATCTGGATGGCCACGCCATACTTTTTGCCGACCTGGAACGTGCGCCGCTCCTTGCGCAAGGCCGCGGCGCGAGGCATCGACGTGCGGCTGCTGCTGACGGGCCCGCGCACGGATCATCCATCGGTGCGATACGCAGGCCATCGCTATTACCCACGGTTGCTCAAGGCAGGGGTGAAAATCTACGAATACCAGCCCTGCTTCCTGCACTTGAAAATGGTGCTGGTGGACGATTGGGTCAGCATTGGCTCATGCAATTTCGATCACTGGAACCTGCGCTTCAACCTCGAAGCCAACCTGGAAGCACTGGACTCTGGGCTGAGCAAGGCCGTGGCCGCCAGTTTTGAACGGGACTTCGAGCAGAGCCTGCAAGTGAGTCTCGACACCTGGCAGCGCCGGCCATTGTGGAAGCGCTTCAAGCAAAGGGTATGGGGGTTGGTGGATCGGGTGGTGGTGAATCTGCTGGATCGGCGGGGTTAGTTCAAACACCTTGGATACAACTGTGGGAGCGAGCCTGCTCGCGAAAGCGGCCTGACAGTCAATGATGCAATGACTGAAAGATCGCCTTCGCGAGCAGGCTCGCTCCCACAGGGTATTGCGGTGTTGCTGGATCAGAGCAACTCAAAACTCTGCTGCTTCACGTCCTGGGAATCCAGGCCGATCTGCACGTTGAACTTGCCTGGCTCTGCCGCGTACTTGAGCTGCGCGTTGAAGAACTTCAGGTCGTCTTCGGTGATGTCGAAGTGGATGACCTTCTTCTCGCCGGCCTTGAGCATGACCTTGCGGAAGTTTTTCAGCTCCTTCACCGGACGGATGATCGAGCCGGTAACGTCCTGGATGTACAGCTGCACCACGGTTTCGCCGTCACGATCGCCGGTGTTTTCCAGAGTGATGCTGGCGTCGAGCTTGCCGGTCTTGTTCAGCGTGGTGGACGACAGGGCCATGTCCGACAGGCTGAACGTCGTGTAGCTCAGCCCATAGCCGAACGGGTAGAGCGGGCCGGTGGTGTCGTCGAAGTACTGCGAGGTGTAGTTGCCTGGCTTGCCCGGCGTGAACGGCCGACCAATGCTCAGGTGGTTGTAGTAGGTCGGAATCTGCCCGACCGAGCGTGGGAACGTGATCGGCAACTTGCCCGACGGGTTGTAGTCGCCGAACAGCACGTCCGCGATGGCGTTGCCGCCTTCGGTACCGCTGAACCAGGTTTCCAGGATCGCATCGGCCTGCTGTTTTTCTTCCAGCAACGACAGCGGGCGGCCATTCATCAACACCAGCACCAACGGCTTGCCGGTGGCCTTCAGGGCCTTGATCAGCTCGCGCTGGCTGGCGGGGATGTTCAGTTCGGTACGGCTCGACGATTCATGGGACATGCCACGGGACTCGCCCACGGCGGCGACGACTACGTCCGCTTCTTTCGCGGCTTTCACCGCTTCATCGATCAGCACTTGGGCCGGACGCGGATCGTCCACCACTTCCGGGGCATCGAAGTTTAGGAAGTTCAGGTAGTCGAGCACCTTCTTGTCGCCCGTGATGTTGGCGCCACGGGCATAGATCAGCTTCGACTCACCGCCCAATGCGCGGGCCATGCCGTCATACACCGTGACCGACAACGCCGGGCGCCCGGCGGCGGCCCAACTGCCCATCATGTCGATCGGCGCCTTGGCCAGCGGGCCGACCAGGGCGATCTTCGCGGTTTTCTTCAAGGGCAGGGTCTGGTTGCGGTTTTCCAGCAGCACCAGGCTGCGGCGCGCCACGTCACGGGCATCGGCGCGGTGCATGCGGTTGTCGGCATAGACATCGGCCGGGTCGTCCTCGGCCTTGCCGATACGCAGGTACGGATCCTTGAACAAGCCCATGTCGTACTTGGCGGCCAGCACTTCACGCACCGCGTTGTCGAGGTCGCTCTGCTCGATCTCGCCCGCCTTGAGCAGCCCTGGCAGCTCCTTGCCATAGAGCGAGTCGTTCATGCTCATGTCGATGCCGGCCTTGATCGCTAGCCTGGCCGCTTCGCGACCGTCCCGAGCGACGCCATGCTTGATCAGCTCGAAAATCGCGCCGTGGTCACTGACGGCCAGGCCCTTGAAGCCCCATTCCTTGCGCAGCAGGTCGTGCATCAACCATGTGTTCGCGGTGGCCGGTACGCCGTTGATGGAATTCAGCGCGACCATCACCCCGCCCGCGCCGGCGTCGATGGCGGCGCGATAGGGCGGCAGGTAGTCCTGGTACATTTTCACCGGGCTCATGTCCACGGTGTTGTAGTCCCGGCCGCCTTCCACGGCGCCGTACAGGGCGAAGTGCTTGACGCTGGCCATGATGCTGTCGGCGGCGTTGGCGCCGGTGCCCTGGAACGCCTTGACCATCACCCCGGCAATGCGCGACACCAGATAAGTGTCTTCGCCGAAGCCTTCGGAGGTCCGGCCCCAGCGTGGATCGCGGGAGATATCGACCATGGGCGCGAAGGTGATGTCGATGCTGTCGGCCGCTGCTTCCTTGGCCGCGATGCGGCCGGAGCGGTAGATGGCGTCCATGTCCCAGCTCGAGGCCAGGGCCAGGGGAATCGGGAAAATGGTGCGATGGCCATGAATCACGTCATAGGCGAAGAACATCGGGATCTTCAGCCGGCTGCGCATGGCCGCGTCCTGCATCGGACGGTTCTCATCGCGGGTAATGGAGTTGAATGTGCCTCCGATGTTGCCGGCGGCGATTTCCTTGCGGATCATCTCCCGGGGCATCTCCGGGCCGATGCTGATCAGGCGCAGCTGGCCGATCTTTTCCTCGAGGGTCATTTGCTTCATCAGGCTGCTGATGAAAGCGTCCTTGTTCTCTATGGGGGCTGGCAGGTTGTCGGCTAATACGGATTGACTGGCCAGACTGACAAACAGGCCCAGCAAACACAGCTTCTTCATGAATAGTTTTCTCGCAAGCCTAAAGGGCGGTGATCAGGACACGCCGGTCAGCCTAAATGTGAGGAACGGCTATTGTTGTTCGGGTGTTATCCAGTTAAATGCAGCACACTTTCGAACCTGTGCCGATGAACTTAGTTTCGCACTGCGCATCTTTTAGCCCATAGACCCGATTCGATCCAGTGCGGCGGCGATTATGCCCCAGACGCCGGTAAGATAGGTGGCGGTGTTTTCTTAATGCAATGCAAGGGAGAGCTTCACCCGATGATTCGACGACTGAACCACCGCAGCGCGCTGCAAATGCTGGCCCTGATGCTGTTCACCACGCTGCTGGCCGGTTGCGGCATCAACAACATCCCGACCCTGGACGAGCAGGCAAAGGCGGCCTGGGGCCAGGTGCAGAACCAATACCAGCGCCGCGCCGACCTGATTCCCAACCTGGTGGAGACCGTCAAGGGTTATGCCCAGCATGAGCAGGAAACCTTGACGGCGGTGATCGAAGCCCGGGCCAAGGCCACGTCCATTCAGGTCGATGCCAGCACCCTGGACAACCCGGAAAAACTCAAGCAGTTCCAGCAGGCCCAGGACCAGTTGAGTGGCGCATTGAGCCGCCTGATGGTGGTATCCGAGCGCTACCCGGACCTGAAGGCCAACCAGAACTTCCTGGCCTTGCAATCGCAACTCGAAGGCACCGAGAACCGCATCGCCGTGGCCCGTCGTGATTTCATCCTGGCCGTGCAGAAATACAACACAGAGATTCGTACCTTCCCGGGTCGCCTGTGGCACAGCGTGATGTACAGCGATCTGCCAGTTCGCGAGACTTTCGAGGCCACCAGCCCGAATGCCGAAAAAGCGCCTGAAGTGAAGTTCTGATGGAGCAGCCTCAAGTTCTGAGCGGCAAGCTGCAAGCTCAGGTAACGCGTACGGCTTTCGGCTTGAGGCTTGCTGCTCGAAGCTTGAAGCTGTTCGTGCTGTTGCTCTGGGCTTTTGCAGCCACGGCCCAGGCAGAATTGAGCTTCCCGGCGCTGACCGGGCGGGTGGTGGACACCGCCCAGTTGCTCGACCCATCGGTGCGCACGCAACTCGATGCGCAACTCAAGGCCCATGAACAGGCCACCGGCGAGCAGGTGGTTGTCGTTACGCTGGCGAACCTTCAAGGCGCCAGCATCGAAGACTTCGGTTATCAATTGGGGCGCCATTGGGGCATCGGGCAAAAGGATAAAAACAACGGCGCGCTGCTGATCGTCGCCCGCGATGACCGTAAACTGCGCATCGAAGTGGGTTACGGGCTGGAAGATCGCCTGACCGACGCCCAGAGTTCGGTGATCATCAACCAGGTGATCACCCCGGCGTTCAAGACGGGCAACTTCAACAAGGGCATCAGTGACGGTGTGGCGGCGATGCTCGTGGTGTTGGGTGGCAACCCCCTCGATGAACCGGCTGCGGCATACAGCGCGGGCAGTGCGGACGAGGGCGATTTCGTCGAGCGCCACCCAGGCTTGTTCATCTTCCTCGCGATGCTTTTCATCCTGACGATTTTCGTTTGCCAAGTGCTCGGTATCCTGCCCAGCGGAGGGGGCTCCGGCGCAAGTTATAGAGGCGGAGGAGGCGGCTTCGGCGGCGGTGGTGGCGGTGGCTTCAGCGGTGGTGGCGGCAGTTTCGGCGGCGGCGGTTCGTCCGGCGGCTGGTGACAATAACAATGAGCGGGCATTTTCAAACATGGCATTACTGACTGAACATGAACAGCGCAAAGTGGCCGAGGCGATCGCTCGGGTCGAGCGCGACACCGACGCCGAACTGGTCACGGTGCTCGCCGCCCGCGCCGATGACTACGCCTATATCCCCTTGCTCTGGGCCAGCCTGCTGGCGCTGGTGGTGCCGGGCATCCTGCATTACGTGACGGGATGGCTGAGCGTGCATAGCCTGTTGTGGGTGCAATGGGGTGGTTTCATCGTGCTGTGCCTGATGTTTCGCATTCCTGCCGTCACCACGCACCTCATTCCTCGCTCGGTACGCCACTGGCGGGCTTCCAACCTGGCGCGCCGGCAATTCCTCGAACAGAACCTGCATCACACCGTAGGCAGCACCGGCATGCTCATTTTCGTCTGCGAGGCCGAGCGGTATGTGGAAATCCTGGTGGACGAGGGTATTTCCAAGCGACTCGACAACAGCCATTGGGACGCCATTGTCGGTACGTTCACCCAGCAGGTTCGCCAGGGCCAGACGTTGCAAGGTTTTGTGGCGTGCATCGAGGCTTGCGGCGAATTGCTCAAGGAGCACGTGCCGGTGACCCATACGCGTAATGAGCTGCCGAATCGGTTGGTGGTGTTGGGCTGATTGGCTGCCGGCCACCATGGCGAAGGCGCCTTATGGGGAGGGAGCTTGCTCCCGCTGGACCGCGAAGCGGTCCCCATCGATTCCAGGGTCAGGCAACGGGCTCGCACATCGACGACTGCTTCGCAGCCGAGCGGGAGCAAGCTCCCTCGCCACAAAGCGCGCTGCCACCTAGATTGCGCTGCGCATTCGCACCGTTGGGGAAATTCCCCGTGCCCCCGCATCCGATCCCCCCTAAAATACCCGTCATTCCCGATCCGCCCGCCCCGAGGCCGCTTTTCCATGTCCGTCACCGCAACTCCCACCCGTCCCGGGCCGGATCACCACGCTCAGTTCATCGAGCTTTTGCAAACCAGTCTCGAACAAAACGCGTTCATCAAGCTGGTGCTGGCCAAGTACGTCGGTGACGAAAGCGATCTGCAGCGGCTGGTCATCAAGCAACTGACCGTCAAGGACCAGCCGTGCCTGTCCTTTGTCTATCGCTACAAGACCCGCGACATCACCAAGAATTTTTCGCTGTCCGAAGGCGTGGATGCCATCGCCACGCTGTTGCCGACTTCGTTCAAGAATGCTCACTTGTTGGCGATTACCGACGAGGCGCAGTTGGAATACAGCAAGAAAGGCAAGAGCTCGCTGTTCAAGAGCAAGCCGCAGCAACTGCGGGAAGTACCGTCCGCCGGGCACAACCGCGAGAAAAACCGCTTCCTCGATCTGAATCGGCCCTTTTTGGCCGACCTGGGGGTGACCAACCATAAGCACGAATTGATCCCGGCCATGTCGCGCAAGTGGAAGCAGATCAACAAGTTCATCGAAGTGTTCAGCCACGCGCTGACATCTTCGCCATTGGCCTTGGACAAGCCGGTGCGAGTCTCGGATTTCGGCTCGGGCAAGGGCTACCTGACCTTCGCCATCCATGATTACTTGCGCAACACCTTGCAGGCCGAAGGCGTGGTGACGGGTGTCGAGCTGCGCGAAGACATGGTCAAGCTGTGCAATGAAGCCGCGGCACGACTGGAGCATCCGGGCCTGAGTTTCCAGCACGGTGACGTGCGCACCGTGGCGCCGAGCGCGGTGGATGTGATGATCGCCTTGCACGCCTGCGACATCGCCACCGATTACGCCATCCACATGGGCATCCGCTCGGGCGCCTCGATCATCATGTGCTCACCGTGCTGCCACAAGCAGATCCGCCTGCAAATCCAGAGCCCGGCGCTGCTCAAGCCGATGTTGCAATATGGCCTGCACCTGGGCCAGCAGGCGGAAATGGTCACTGACAGTTTGCGGGCGTTGTTCCTCGAAGCCTGCGGCTATGAGACCAAGGTGTTCGAGTTCATTTCCCTGGACCACACCAACAAGAACAAGATGATCCTGGCGGTCAAACGCCCCGAACCGGTGGAGCCTACCGAACTGCTGGCCAGGATCGACGAACTCAAGGCGTTCTACCACATTACCGAGCACTGCCTCGAAACGCTGCTGCGGGCGGATGGCTACCTGGCCTGACAAACCGACCTGAACCCTGTGGGAGCGAGCCGGCTCGCGAAGAACGATAACGCGGAATATCTGACAAACCGCGCTGCCTGATTCGCGAGCCTGCTCGCTCCCACCCATCAAGTGGTGCAGTCTGTCAGTTAATGGCGGGCTGTCGTTACAGCGGTCTACCTTTAATGCGTCCACTCTCACGCATTCCAAAGGAGCCCATTCCATGGCCGCCAAGAAAATCCTCATGCTGGTCGGCGATTACGTCGAAGATTACGAAGTCATGGTGCCGTTTCAGGCCCTGCAGATGATCGGCCACACCGTCCATGCCGTGTGCCCGGATAAAACGACCGGGCAGACTGTCCGCACGGCGATTCATGACTTCGAGGGCGACCAGACCTACAGCGAAAAACCGGGACATCTGTTCGCCCTCAACCATGACTTCGCCAGCGTCGAGGCGGCCGACTACGATGCGTTGCTGGTGCCAGGCGGTCGCGCTCCGGAATACTTGCGGCTGAATGAAAAAGTCTTGCAACTGGTGCGCGATTTTGACTTGGCGGGCAAGCCGATCGCGGCGGTGTGCCACGGGGCGCAATTGCTGGCGGCGGCGGGCATCCTGGAGGGGCGCGAGTGCAGCGCCTATCCGGCCTGTGCCCCGGAAGTGCGTTTGGCCGGCGGGACGTTCATCGACATCCCGGTGACCGAAGGCCATGTCCAGGGCAACCTCGCCACGGCACCGGCCTGGCCGGCGCACCCGAGCTGGCTGGCGGGGTTCCTGACGTTGCTCGGTACGGCGATTACCCTATAGGGCGCCGGGCCAATCGGAGCGGTCTAGACCTCCACCGGCACCGACAGCTTCGGATCGCCCAGTGGATGGCTCTTGGCATCGAAGAAACGCAGCTCTGTGTCCAAACCTTGGAACAGCTTGGCGTAATGCCGTTTCTGGTGCTGGATGAACGCCTGGCTGCGTGGGTAGATCGAGATGGCGACGGTCTTCGGCGCGGCTAGGCGCAAGGCATCGACAATGTGGCTGTCCTGCTCGCCCAGGGCGTGGCCGAACAGGCACAGATTGTCGTGGTGATGCAGCAGTTGGTCGTAGCAGAACGACAGATAGTCGCTGCTGCGAATCGTTTTGAGTTTGTCCTGGCTCGGCCCTTCGCTGACCAACAACGGCACATCGTCGAGGGTCTTGATGGTGTTGTTGATGGCGAAGCTGCCCAGCAGCGTGCCTTCGGTGGAGGTGAGCTTGCGTGCCGTGCCGTCCTGGTTGCGCACCAGGTGCAGGCCACCGTGCAGGTACAAGAGACGGGGTTTGTCGAGGTGGGCCTGGCTCAGGTCAAAGCTGTGGTCGGCCCCCAGGAACAGATCGGTGAGGGTTTCGGGCGCTTGTTGGATCGCCCAATAGCTCAGCAGATCGTAGTTGGTGGTAAAAACCGTACGGTAGCTACCCAGTTCCTGATTGAGGTTCTCCAGGGTCGACGGTTGTACCAACCGCCAAGGAATATGCACCGCATGTACGGTGTTGATCAGCGCTTCCTTGATCGCGTAATAACGATTGCGCGGCGCCGCGGAGCTGACGGCCAAGGCCTTGTTGACCCGACTGGTGGTTTTCAGCGCCCCCAGCACTTGTTCGAAACTGCGTGTCTGCAGCGCGTCGAAGACGCTCAGTTCCGACGCGCTCAAGGGTTTTTCCTCGACGGTGCGGGCGTTCTCGAACAACGAGTCATAGCCGAAATCATCCCACACGGCGCGGCTGGCGCCATTGCCCACCAACAAGCCGCTGAAGGCGGTGTCGGCGCGCAAGGTCTCCCAATCTTCGAGCCGGGCGTCGTATTCCTGGAAATCGGTCATCGCGAAAATCATCTCAAAACGTGGCTAAGGCAGGGCGTGACTTTATCACGACCCAGTCTTGAGCCAGATCGAGATGCGTTTTGAACAGTCGATTTCCTGTGTTTTTACCGACCCGGTCCATTTGGCGTGAACATGGCGCACAGCGTCGCCGCCGTCGCCAATAACATGCATAAAACCGCGAGTGGCCACGCCTGTTGGCTTAGCAAGAGGCTGGCAATCGCGCCGATCATAGACGCCATCAGCTGGTGCAGGAAACCGCTTAACGCCATGGCGTAAGCGCCGGCGATCGGCGAGCCTTCGTTTGCCAGCGACAGGCTGATCGGATAATTCAACGACTGGCCGAACACCGCGAAGCAGTATGGCAACCAGAACAAAAGCGCGACGCTGCTCAATGAAACGCTTCCTGCCAGCATGGTCGCGCTGCCACCCAGGACCAGGGCAATGCCCCAACCCATCAGCCGGCGCTGGCCCGTGCGCAGCACAAAGGCATTGACCGCGAGCGCGCCCAGCAAGTACGCGCCGCTGATCGGCCAGCCCAACAGCCCATACTCGATGGCAGACCAGTGAAAGCCCTGTTGCAGGATCAGCGGCGCGGCGGTGTTGAAGGCGATGATCACGCCATAACCCAACCCGCCCGCCAACGCAGGCAACAGAAAACCACGATGCTGGAGTATCCGTACGTAGATCCGCCAAGCCGACTGTCCATTGCTGTTTTCGGCAAGTACCGGGAACTCCGCCGTGGACACCGCGGCGGCCATGACCAGGCTGGCCGCGCCCAATCCGAGAAAAATCGCCTCCCATCCAAACGCAGCCTGGATCAGTGAGCCGAGGTACTGGCCGATGCCGAGGGCAACCACGAAGGCGATCGATATCCAGGACAAGGCCTTGGCCAGCAGGTCGCCGCTGAAGCTGTCACGGATCAGCACCCTCGCCATCACCGAAATACCGCTGGCGCCGACGCCCTGGACCAACCTGAACGCCAGAAACGTTTCTATCGTCGTACCCAACGGCAGCGCCAGGTTTGCGAGGCCGTACAGCGTCAATGCCGCCAACAGCACCGGTTTGCGTCCAAGACGCTGGCTCAGGCTGCCCCACATCAGCATCGGCAAGGCCATGCCGACCAGGTACACCGACAACCCCCACGACACTCGGGATGCATCGGCGCCCAGGGCCTGGGCGATATCCGGCAGGGCTGGCAGATAGATGCTCATGCCCAGCTGTGCCAGGAAGACCGTGGTGCAGGTGACGATCAGTGTTGTACGGTTTTTCATCAAGGGCTCGTTTCAAGGACGGATATCACGGCCGTGGGCCACCAAAAGACTGGTCAGCTGTTCGCAGAACGAACGAATCACGTCCGGCTCCATGTCGGCGCGCAGGGTGATGCGGATCGCGGCCTTGTCTTGCGGCACCACGGGGAAAAAGACCGCTGAAGTGAAATATCCCAGGTCGGCCAACTCCACCGCCAGGCGGGTAGCCAGGGCTGCCTCACCGCAGCGCACCAGGCGGATTGCCATGGGGCTTGCATACTGTTCGGTGCGGATGAGGCTGTCGAAAAAACGGATATTAGCCTGCAAACGTTCTTGCAAGGCGTGGAATTCTCGACTGCGATGCAAGCGGATCGAGGCCATGCCGGCGCCGATAGCCGCCGAATTGAGGCTCTGCGACCAGTTGGCGGGGCCGCCGTAACGCTGCACCAGCGTCTTGTGCCGCTCGCTGCCGAACATGGCCAGCCCGCCACTGGCCCCGAAAGACTTGGCCAGCGAGGCCACGATCAGGGTTCGCTCATCCAAGGCGTGGATCCGTGAGCGTACCCGACCGATGCCGCAGGGCCCCACGGTAGACACGGCATGGGAATCGTCCAAATAAAGGAACAGACCATAGCGCTGTCTGAGGTACAACAAACTGTCCAGGTCCGCCATGCCGCCCATGCTGTAGGCGCCGTCCGTCACGTAGGCCACGTTGCCCTGGCGTTTGCAGACGTCCTCAAGAAAATCCATGTCGTTGTGTGGGCAGGTGAGGACCTGGGTTTCATCCGCACACGCGGCCTTGATATGGTTCATCGAGTAGTGGGCGTGCTTGTCGAACACCATCACCGGCGGGCGGTTTTTCGTCAGCGCGCCGCTGGCCAGCAGCGGCAGGATTCCCGCACTCGCCGCACTGCAGGACAGCGCACTGAGGCAGCTGGCGCCGAACAGCTCCGACAGCTGGGTTTCGTATTGGTCCAGGATTGCTAGCCGGCTGCGGTTTCTGGAGTTGGCGACACGCAGTGTTCCTGTTTCCCACAGCGTGGTCATGGCGCCATCCAGCAAGGCGGGGTGGTAATCCAGGCCCAGGTACGACGTGGTGCAAAAGTGATGCAAGGTGCGACCATATTGGTCGATGAGCACGTTGGGAGACTGGACCTCGACGTTCAGTCCAGCGATCTTTCCGTTTTCGGCGTTCTGCCAGTCCCGGTCCGCCAGGGAAATGATTTTGCGATAGTTACTGAAGTGCTGAGTGGGCTGCGCAATCTGGTTCATGGCGTGAATACATTCCTTGGTTAGCGTTGCTGTCCGTGGGGCTTGTGTGTCCAGACTTTACAGACCGATGGGTGGGGCTTTGAATCGGCTGATTCCGGCGTGTTTGAGTGTTACCGGAGACTTCTGCGTAGGACCCTGCCTAGGACCTTGGCCGGGAAATCCATTTGCCATGTCGGAGCTGCTTCCTGGCCTCTGAGCCCGGGGCGTTTGCTATCCTCAGGCGTCTGGGCACCCCGCGTGTCGATACCCTGCGCTATCCTCATCGGTACCGTGGGGGGCGCGTCGGCTTTGCATGCTCCGTCGGCGTCATGAACGGGGGCGACCCGGTTCGCCCATTGCTTGATTACCCGGATGGCTTGCGCGTCATGGACACCCGAAACTCCACGCCGTTGGCCAGTTACCTCGACCTGCTGCTCGATGCCGTCTGCGCCGTCGATGCCCAGGGACGCTTCGTATTCGTCAGCGCCGCCTGCGAGCGTATTTTCGGCTATACCCCCCAGGAACTGATCGGTCGGTCGATGATCGAGCTGGTTCATCCCGCCGATCGCCAACGGACCCTCGAGGCGGCGCGGGAGATCATGGGGGGCGAGCCCAAGCTCAATTTCGAAAACCGCTATCTGCGCAAGGACGGTGGCGTGGTGCACATCTTGTGGTCGGCGCGCTGGTCGGAGGCTGACCAGCTTCGGATCGCCGTGGCTCGCGACATCACCGAGCGCAAGCAGGCGGAATCCAGGCAGGCCGCGTTGTATGCAATTTCCGAGGCGGCCCATGCCGCCGCCGACTTGCTGGCATTATTCAAGCGTATCCACCTCATCATTGGCGAGTGGTTGCCGGCGCTGAATTTCTCGGTGGCGTTGTATGACGAGCAGTGCGCACAGCTCAACTTTGCCTATCACGTCGACGATCGAGAACGACAGCCCGAGCTGCCTGGCACGGCTATCGGGCGCTTGTGCGCCGAAGTGGTACGCAGCGGCCAGCCGATCCTGCTCACGCCCGGTTGCAGCTCGTCGCCCGTGGAATTCTGCGACCTCGTGGCGAAGCCTGATGCGCCTTGCTGGCTGGGTGTACCGCTGAATTCGCAAGGCAGTACGATCGGCGCATTGATCGTCAAGAGTGCTCCGGACAGTGGTCGCTATACGGAGCAGGACAAGGAATTGCTGCAATACGTCTGCGCCCAGATCACCCTCGCCATCGAGCGCCAGCAACTGCACGCCCGGCTTCAGCACATGGCGCAGTACGACCAACTGACCCAGGTACCCAACCGTGAGTTGCTGCGGGATCGGTTCAAGGCCGCGTTGGCCACGGCCCGTGTTGTCTCCGGACGGATGGCGTTGTTGTACATCGACCTGGATCGTTTCAAGCAAGTCAACGACACCTACGGCCATGGCGTCGGCGATATGCTGCTGCAAGCGGTCGCCAGCCGATTGAAGGGGTGCATACGTGACGCCGACACCGTCGCGCGCATCGGTGGCGATGAGTTCGTCGTGTTGCTCCATAGCGTCCACAGCGTGGAAGATGCCGGCAGGGTACAGGAGAAAATTCGTCTCGCATTGGCCCAACCTCTGCGGCTGGACGGCCACTGTCTCAGCATCGAGCCGAGCATCGGTCTGGCCTGTTTTCCTGACCACGGGACCGAAGACGTAACGCTGTTCCGCCATGCCGATGAGGCGATGTACGCAGCCAAGCGCCACAATCATAGGGCTTTCGGCATTTGAATTCGCGCCACCGTTCGTCGTGGCGTGGGCGTTTTTTCCAAACCTTGAATCCCACGTCACTTCAAATGAATACGGGGTAAGCGTGCCCATCATTCTTTGTTTACGGAGGGTTGGATTATGGGCGGATCAAGCAACATTTATCCGGGAAACATTGCCCACGATCGAACGAAGGTGTCCGAAGCGGGTCGCAAAAGTGGGAGAACCACCATCGCGAGTGTCGATAAAAGTCCGCTGAAAGCCGAGATTGGCCGCAAGCCGGGCGGGACGTCTCGCTGAATGTTCAACGGTGGTTCTGATTTCTGCGGCGCAAAATCCCGTCGCAATATCTTTCAGAGGAGGGCGCGACCATGAGCCGGATGGCCACCTTTTTACGCACCACCAGTGTTGTTGTACTGATGGGCCTGGGTGCCAACAGTGCGTGGGCCCAGTCACCTGTCGAATTCATCAACGATGCATCCGCCAAAGGCATGGCCGACATCGAAGCCAGCCGCGAGGCACATTCGAAGGCGGAGTCACGGGAAGTCAAGGATTACACCATCATGGTGATCAACGACCGCACCACCGCCAACCAACATCTGGCGAAGATCGCCAAGAAACTCGACTTGCCTGTCGCGCCGCGGGAAGTAGTGGCGGACAAAGCGAAGACCCTGCAGCCGCAAGTCGCCGAGGGCGAGTCGTTTGAAGCGGCGTATGCCGCCAGCCAGGTCAAGGCCACTGAGGACGCCATCGCGCAGATCCAGCAGCAGGCCCAGACCACTGACGTGCCGGAGATCAAGGCATTCGCCGACGAAACCCTGCCTAAATTGCAGACGCACCTTGAAATGGCCAGGGCCCTGCAAGCCAGCCGTTGATCTTCGCTGCACCTGTGTCAATTCCAGGGCCGGGGCGCCAACGTCCCGGCTTGTTTTGCCCGCTGAAAAGGAGAACCTCGATGTCTACACGCCGAGAACCCAACCAATACGCGATGCAGAATCCGCTGACCCAATACCCGCGTCCGGAATTTCCCGACCAGCCGCAGTCACCCCCTGGCATTGATCAGGATATGGAACCGCAACCGGATCATGGTGAAAAAAGCTATCAAGGCTTTGGTCGCCTGGAGGGGCGCAAGGCCTTGATCACGGGCGGCGATTCGGGGATTGGTCGCGCCGCTGCCATCGCCTACGCCCGGGAAGGGGCCGATGTCGCAATCAATTATCTGCCCAGCGAAGAGCGCGATGCACAACAAGTCGTCGAACTGATCAAGGCTGAGGGCCGCAAGGCCATCGCCATACCAGGCGACCTTAAGGATGAGGCGTTCTGTGTCCAGATGGTGAAGATGGCGCAGCAGCAACTCGATGGCCTGGATATCCTGGTGAATGTCGCCGGTAAGCAGGAGGCGCAAAAAGACATTGCCGACATCACCACCGCGCAATTCGATGACACCATGAAGACCAACATCTATGCGATGTTCTGGATCTGCAAGGCTGCTGTTCCGCTGATGCCGGCTGGGGCAACCATCATCAATACCGCCTCTATCCAATCCTACGATCCGTCCGCGACGCTGCTGGACTACGCCACCACCAAAGCGGCAATCGTGGCGTTTACCAAGGCGCTGGCCGGGCAAGTCATCAGCAAGGGCATTCGTGTCAATGCAGTCGCGCCGGGTCCAATCTGGACCGTGCTGCAACCCAGCGGCGGACAACCTAGGGAGAAGATTCCTACGTTCGGCTCCCAGGTTCCGATGAAACGTCCGGGCCAACCCGCTGAATGCGCGCCGCTTTATGTACTGCTCGCTTCCCAGGAGTCGAGCTATATCACCGGAGAAGTATTTGGCGTGACGGGAGGCAACCCGTTGCCCTGATGCCCAAGGGAGTGCGCGAGTGGCATGGGCCCCTCGCGCATCAGTATCAGCATTGGTTCAGGTCTACCTTTTTTTCCTGTTCGACGCCATCAAGGCTCTTGGCGTCGACCTTGCCCATGTCCTGATACCGCTTCCTCAACGCTTCAAGTTGTTTGAGATCAAGCGATTCGAGACCGAGCATTGCGTTCTGCGCGTCCTTGGACGCCCGAAGCAATTCATCCACTTTCAGGTGCAGGATATCCGTATCGCGGTTCTGCGTATTCTGGATGAGGAACACCATCAGGAAGGTGATGATCGTGGTCGAGGTGTTGATGATCAGTTGCCAGGTATCGTTGAAACCGAACAAAGGTCCGCTGGCAGCCCAGAGCACCAACAGCACGATGGCCCCTAGGAAGGTCTTGGGGCTCCCGGCCCAGAGGGATAGTTTTTGAGCGATTTTGGCGAACGTCATTGCTGTGTTTCCTTTTGGGATGCACCTGTCTGGTGAGACAGCAACGAGGCGGTGAAAATTCTACTTACATTTCAATCGCAAGGTCCCTTACGTTCATCGTGCAGCACGATGACAGTCGCAACCATTGCCGCTGCCACGGGTCACTCATGAAAGCCCTCAGCATTGGAGTACATCATGAATATCGCCCGCACCCTTTGCCTCGCCTGCTGCCTGTTCGCTTTGCAAGGCTGCTTCGACAACTCGGGTAACGAGACCAAGGACAACACCGACGGCAGCAAGTCTTCGGTGCAGATGCAGGAGTCCAAGTCGGAGAGCAAGTAAAATCGGTGAAACGGTGGGAGCGAGCTTGCTCGTGATGGCTTTGTGTCAGACAACCTGATATCGCTGACCCTACGCCATCGCGAGCAAGCTCGCTCACACCGGTTCGTGTTTCGTCAGTGATTGCTCATCTCCCTTGCTGCAGCACCTTCAGCGCTGCCGACGCGAGGAAGCCGGAGCGGCTCTTCTCTTCGGGATGGTGCAATACATATTCATCAATCCGGTTGAGCAGGTAGCCGGGTAACGTGATGTTGAGTTTCTGCGCCTTGCCCAGGTACTTGGTCACATCGATGTCCACCAGCGCCCAGGTGCAACCGGCGTATTGTGGGTTGGCTGCGTGCAGGGTAACGGTGTTGGCCGATGGAATGGGCGAACCGTCTTCGGCCAGAATCTCGAAATGACCCTCGATGGCCTCCCGCGCCATCGCCATGGCCTCGTCCAGGTCGTCACCTGCGGAAAAACAACCGGGAATATCCGGCACTTCCACACCCCAGGCGTGCTTGTCATCGCCCATGGAAATCGCAATTGGGTAAAGCATTCAATCGTCCTCTGGAAAAGCGCGGCAACCAGGCGTCTGGAGAAGGGCCTGTTGCAAGATACTGATAGCCGTCTTCTTGAGCAGGTCCTTCTTGGGATGAGGAACCGTAACCAGCCCCGGTTTGGTTGGGTGTTTGAAGTGATGGTGACTGCCTCGGATACGCACCAGATACCAACCATCCGCAACAATTTGGCTTATCAAAAATCGGCTGTTCACAACACCTCCCTGTGGTGTCATCGGTAAGTACTATACCTACTGAAGAAAAATGATCAACACCATAACCACCATTGAGGACGGTTGGGGCTGGCGAGCTCTTTGCTTGGAGTCTAGGAGCAGCGTCACGCTAGGGTGGGAAAGGGCGGGTTGGCTTTATTTCGGGATGTGAGACGGGGTGGTTGATATTGACGTGGCGAGGGAGCTTGCTGCCGCTGGGCTGCGGAGCAGCCCTGGTTTTTCAGCGTATCCGCTACAAATCCATAGGACTCACGACTGCTGCACAAACGTCAGCCGGACCGCAAAACCGATCAGCAAACCACCAAACACCCACCGCTGCACGCGCTGGGCCGAAGGCGAGCGTTGGAGCCATCGCCCAAGCGCTACACCGATCAATGCATAAGCGCTGTCGAACAGCAGGCCAACGCCGACCAGTACTACACCCAATATCGCGAATTGCCCCAACACCGGCCCGTCCTGTGGATCGATGAATTGCGGGAGCAACACCGAGCAGAACAGCAACGCCTTGGGGTTGAGCAAATTCGTCAACAGACCGCGCCGGATCGCCTGATGCCATTGCCGCTTCTCGATTTCAGCGGCGGCTCCCTCGAAGCGGGGCAACAACGTCGTCCGCAAACATTGAAACCCGATCCAGGCCAGATAAGCAGCTCCGGCCAGGCGCACCGCATCAAACGTCCACGGCGCCGTCTTGAACAATACCGAAAGGCCCATCGCTGCCAGCGCGACATGACATGCCCGGGCAACGCCCAATCCCAGCGCCGTTGCCAATGCCACGCCTTTGCCCTGTCGAGCGCCGGTTTGCAGCACCAGGATCATGTCCGGCCCAGGCAGTAGATACGCCACCGTCAATGCCATGAAAAACAACCAGAGCCCTGTCATTGCAAGCCCTCCGCATTCTGTAGATTGGAGACGCCAGTCTAGGGTCGAAGGGCAGGGCAGGTGGTTGCGTAGTCAGCTTCTAAAGCTCTTGAAATTGGCATAACCTGCCACATAATCGGGTAATAGAAACGGATAATGCCAAATTATGAAATTGGATACGTTCGACCGCAAAATCCTGACGGCACTGCAACGGGACGGTAGGCTGAGCAACGTGCAACTGGCCGAAGAAATCGGCTTGTCTCCCTCACCCTGTCTGCGTCGCGTGCGGATGCTTGAAGAGGCGGGGGTGATTCGCGGTTATCAAGCCATCCTGGATCGCGATGAAGTGGGACTTGGGATGACGATTTTCGTTGGCATCAAGGTCGAACGGCACACCGACGAGCGAGCCGAGGCTTTCCGTCAGGCGGTGACCGCGCTGCCCGAAGTGATCTCGGCGTTCCTGGTGTCCGGTGAGTCCGACTTCCTGCTGCAAGTGGTGGTGCCTGACCTACGAGCCTATGACCGTTTTGTCACGGGCAAGCTGCTGAAGTTGCCGGGGGTCAGTGATAATCGCAGCAATTTCGCGATCAACACGGTGAAGGCGCCGGGGCCGTTGCCGTTGGGGCATCTGCCCAGCCTTTGAGCGGTATTTGGAGCGGCTCGTCGTGCTCGAGGAGCGTCGAACAACCGTTGACATAGGGCATCACCAAGGAGATATTGTCGTGCTATCACGAAGGACGCTCAGTGCCCAGTCAGCCTCCGAATGGGGCCAAAGGGTGCCGGATGGAGCTCAGCATGGGTCGCCTGCGTCAATGGCTAATTAACCGTAAAAAATCAAACCTGTCCGTTTCTTTAATTCGGGCAGTTTTGTCGTGCCTGAAATTTAGTGAACGGCACTTTAGCCTTTCATCGATAGATGAATCCCCGCTCAAGCTTTAATGGTCACTGTCGAAAATAATACCGCCGAGATTCATGTTTCAGGTCTAGCCGAACACTGATTCACGGGGCTCCCTACCATCCCTAAAGCAAGGAAAGAAAATGGCAGTTATTAATGGAACAGCTGGCGCAGACGCGCTAATTGGCACCGCCGGGGATGATGAAATTAGTGCTCTGGGTGGGAACGATATAATCAGGGGCACCGCTGGCGCGGACAAAATTGACGGCGGTGCGGGTTTAGATACCGTTGATTATTCGGCATCTGCTGAAGGTATCAGTATAGATCTGCGCCAGGGAGCTGGACTGGTTGGACAGGGTGGCGACGCGGAGGGGGATATTCTCATTGGTATCGAAACCGTCATAGGTTCTGCCTTCAATGATGTGCTTTCCTCTGGCCCATACACCGTAATCCCAACAGTACGGCTGGAAGGGGGGGCTGGCGATGACATCTACAACATCAATCTGGGGCTGACCCCTTACATTATCGAACAGGCCGGTGGCGGCAACGATGAAGTCCGCGTGTCGGTGATCAATACCAACGGCACGGTCCTGGCGGCCAACGTCGAACGTCTGACTTACGTCGGCACTGGCGCATTCACCGGTTACGGCAACGACAGCGACAACGTCATTACTGGCGGTTCGGGTAACGACACACTGTACGGTGGTGTGGGCGCGGATCAGTTCATTGGCGGTGCCGGCTCTGATACAGCGGGTTATACCGACAGCAAAGAAGCTGTGACCATCAACCTCAAGACGGGTGTGCATTCCGGGATCGCGGCAGGTGATACCTACACCGATATCGAGGCGATCAGAGGATCCAATTTCAACGACACGTTTGTTGGCGATGGTAGCGGTATGGATTTCGACGGTGGTGCCGGGATCGACACGGTCGATTATTCGGGCTCGACTGCCGGGGTAAACGTCGATATCCGAACCGGGGCGGGAACCGCAGGTACGGGCGGAGATGCTGAAGGCACCATTTTGGCGAATATCGAAACCGTCATAGGTTCTGCCTTCAATGATGTGCTTTCCTCTGGCCCATACACCGTAATCCCAACAGTACGGCTGGAAGGGGGGGCTGGCGACGACATCTACAACATCAATCTGGGGCTGACCCCTTACATTATCGAACAGGCCGGTGGCGGCAACGATGAAGTCCGCGTGTCGGTGATCAATACCAACGGCACGGTTCTGGCGGCCAACGTCGAACGTCTGACTTACGTCGGTACTGGCGCATTCACCGGTTACGGCAACGACAGCGACAACGTCATTACCGGCGGCTCGGGTAACGACACACTGTACGGTGGTGCAGGCGCGGATCAACTCATCGGCGGCGCCGGCTATGACATAGCGAGTTATGTCGACAGCAAACAAGCTGTGAGCATCAACCTCAAGACGGGCGTGCATACCGGGATCGCGGCAGGTGATACCCATACCGATATCGAGGCGATCATAGGATCGAATTTCAACGACACGTTCGTTGGCGATGGTGGGGGGATCGATTTCAATGGCGGAGCCGGGGTCGACACGGTCGACTATTCGGGCTCGACTACCGGGGTAACCGTCCATGTCCGTAGCGGGGTGGGAACCGCAGGAACGGGCGGAGATGCCGAAGGCACCATTTTGGCGGAGATCGAAACCGTCATAGGCTCTGCTTTCAACGACGTGTTCTCCGCAGGTCCGTACAGCACGGCCGTAGGGATACGTTTGGAAGGGGGGGCCGGCGATGACATCTACAACATCAACATGGGCCAGACCCCTACGATCGTCGAACAGGCCGGTGGCGGCAACGATGAAGTCCGCGTGTCGGTGATCAATACCAACGGCACGGTTCTGGCGGCCAACGTCGAACGTCTGACTTACGTCGGTACTGGCGCATTCACCGGTTACGGCAACGACAGCGACAACGTCATTACCGGCGGCTCGGGTAACGACACACTGTACGGTGGTGCAGGCGCGGATCAACTCATCGGCGGCGCCGGCTATGACATAGCGAGTTATGTCGACAGCAAACAAGCTGTGAGCATCAACCTCAAGACGGGCGTGCATACCGGGATCGCGGCAGGTGATACCTATACCGATATCGAGGCGATCATAGGATCGAATTTCAACGACACGTTCGTTGGCGATGGTGGGGGGATCGATTTCAATGGCGGAGCCGGGGTCGACACGGTCGACTATTCGGGCTCGACTACCGGGGTAACCGTCCATGTCCGTAGCGGGGTGGGAACCGCAGGAACGGGCGGAGATGCCGAAGGCACCATTTTGGCGGAGATCGAAACCGTCATAGGCTCTGCTTTCAACGACGTGTTCTCCGCAGGTCCGTACAGCACGGCCGTAGGGATACGTTTGGAAGGGGGGGCCGGCGATGACATCTACAACATCAACATGGGCCAGACCCCTACGATCGTCGAACAGGCCGGTGGCGGCAACGATGAAGTCCGCGTGTCGGTGCTCAATACCAGCGGCACGGTCCTGGCGGCGAACGTCGAGCGCCTGACCTACGTCGGCACTGGCGCATTCACGGGTTACGGCAACGACAGCGACAACGTCATTACCGGCGGTTCAGGTAACGACACGCTGTACGGTGGGGCGGGCGCGGATCAGTTCATCGGTGGTGCGGGCACTGACGTAGCGGGTTATATCGACAGCGAAGAAGCTGTCACCATCAACCTCAAGACGGGTGTACATACCGGGATCGCGGCAGGTGATACCTATACCGGTATCGAGGTGATCAGAGGATCGAATTTCAACGACATTTTCTATGGCGGTAGCTCGCCCATGAAGCACGATGGCGCGGGTGGCATCGATCTAGTCACTTATGAGCAGTCTGGCAGCGCGGTAACGATCGACCTGACCAACGGTACTAACACAGGGGAGGCCGCTGGTCATACCTACGTCAACATTGAAATGCTTCAAGGCAGCGATTTCAACGACACGCTAACGGGCTCTGGGCTAAAGGACATCTTCATTGGTGGAGCCGGGGCAGATGTCATCGATGGTCGCGTAGGTCTAGACAGTGCTTTTTACATTACAAGCGCGACAGGCGTCTCGATCAACTTTCAGACTCAAGTCAATCAAGGTGGCGATGCCGAAGGTGATGTATTGCTCAACATCGAACATGTGCTGGGCAGTCACTTCAACGATGTCTTGGTTGGAAACACGGGTGTTAACTATCTGGAGGGCGGATTGGGCAGCGACGTCATCGACGGCGGGGACGGCGATGATTTTCTCTATGGTGGGCTGACTTCATGGATAGGACCTTTCACATTCGATAGCTCGGCGAATGGGCCGCAGGCAGACATCTTGTATGGTGGAAACGGTAACGACACCATCGTCACGGCTGCCAGCGACGAGGGGACTCAAGCCTACGGTGAGGCCGGAAGCGACACCATCACTGTGGCCCATGGCATGGCTGATGGTGGGGAAGGCAGTGACCTATTGACCGGTACAGGCGCTGGCTTCTCATTATCGGGAGGCCAGGGGGACGACAGACTGGTACTACAGGCCGGCGGTTTTGCTAATGGTGGTGAGGGGGGCGACACATACACCATCAATACTCCAACATTCGTGACGATTCAGGACGACGGCATCAGTAGTGGCGACAAATTGGTTTTGTCATATATCAGCAGCTCTGAACTGTTGGCTGATCGCATCGGCGACGACCTTTATCTGCACCGATCGAGCTTCACTCCAGGAGAGGCGCCGCAAGAAGGAGTGCGTCTCAAGGATTGGTACGCAGGTTACGATAGCATCGAACAGATCCAGACAGCTGATATGCAGTTCGTTAATCTGTCAGGCATTAAGACGTATGCCGATGATCTGTTTTCTTGACAGCTAAGCCAGCATTTTTGCCGCTACTTTATTGGGCGCGGTTGTCGTCATTAGTCTTCTAGTGTGTCGCTTTTGCCCGGTATTGCTTGACCGGGCAAAAGTTTTAACCCTGTCCCTTGAGAGCAAACGAACGTCGCGGATCTAACATGTGCTGTCTGAGCGACGGTTAAGGCCTTGGCCAATAAACAGCGCATAAAGCTTCGCAATTAGGGGCGCCCCACAAACCCCAGACCAAAAAAAACCGGCCACCAAGAGCCGGTTTTTTCAATCTCCCGTCAAAAACCACCACGACGCGAGACCAGAATTCGATTGGAGCGGGTGAAGGGAATCGAACCCTCGTTATCAGCTTGGGAAGCTTGTACTAGTGCTGTCTCATGGTGTCGCAGGGGATATCAATTTCTATCTGTAGCCCAGTAGAATCGCGGCTCTCAGAGGGTGGTGTTCAATCGTGTTGTTTCACGCGCTATCACCTTAGATCTGGCCGACTGTCACCAGGAACTGTCACCAATGCTCACGGAAAAGCAGATTCAATCGCTGAAACCTCGCGAGAGGGACTACGTCATTTCAGATGGCCGCACGGCAAAAGGCGAAGGGGTGCTCGTCCTTAAGGTGCGCCCCAGCGGGACAAAAGAGTTTTACTTTCAGCGGCATATCGCCGGTAAAAAGAAACTGACCAAGCTCGGTACATGGCCCGAGATGAAACTTACGACCGCGCGGGATAAATGCCGTGAAGAAAAGGGAGTGCGAGCCTCACCTGGTACGTTCCAGCATCTGCTTGATCTGTATGTAAAGAAGCTCGAAACCGAAGGTGCTGCATCGGCCGGCGATGTTAAATGGTCTCTCAAGCATTATGTGAGTGATCCGTTCCCGGACTTGGTCAGTAAGCCTGCCTCGCTCATCGGCCCCGTCCAGATTCGCAACATCATCGTGAAGATGATCAACGCTGGCATCACCACTTATTGCAATCGTGTCAGGTCTCAGCTGCATGCAGCTTTCCAGGTGGGGCTGGAGCAGGAATACAACCCGCGCAGTTATCTCAAGGTTCAGGTGCGGTTCGGTCTGGTGAGTAACCCGGTGGCCAGCGTGCCGGTCCAGGACGATTGGGAGCAGCCTGGTGATCGGGCCCTTTCTACGGAGGAGCTGGCGACACTCTGGCAGTTATTACCTGAGCATTTGAGCCTGGTGACATCTGAGTTGCTGAAATTCCTCATAGCATCCGGTGGTCAGCGGCCAGAGCAGGTCTTAGCAACTGAGCGGAGCAACTACTTGAAGGACCATCTGATAATCCGAAATAGAAAGGGAAAAAGCGGTGGGAAGGGAGTTGAAGGGGAGCGCTCGTTACACGTCGTCCCGTTCAACAAGCTGATGCGCCAAAGCTTGAAAGTGATGGACGAGGTGAATGCGTTCAGTGCTTATCCCTTTATGGGTAAGGCAGACGGCAAGGCGCTGCATACTCAGTCGTTGTCGCGAGCGGTTACGAAACTGTACGGCCGACACGCAAAAAAGTTTAGCGGCCCTTTCACATTGCGCGATATTCGACGGACATGTAAGACCCTTATGGGAGTAGCTGGCTTAAACAAAGAACTTAAAGATCGTATTCAAGGTCACGCGTTCGGTGACGTAGCCTCCAAACATTATGACCGCTACACCTATTTTCCAGAAAAAAAGAAAGCCATGAAGCGTTGGTGTGACTGGCTGGAAAAAAACGTTGTAGCTTCGCAGCCAAAACAGCAGCGTGTCACACCATTACTTGCTTTGGATTAATAATGGATTTGAAGGCGTATCCAGCATCTAGCAACGAAACTGCTTACGCCCAAATTGCACAAAATCTCGATACATTTCCCAGCTCTGGTCTGCCAAGTCGCTCAGCTCTTTTAACTTGACGTCGACATGCTGCGGCCAGTTGTCAGTCCCTCGATACAGATCCGGGATGCAGCTATACATTGGCCCATGAAGCTGATAAGCACCTAAAGATAGCTTGGTTAAGAAGTCATCGCACACCACCCACAGGCTCTTTCGCTTTTCTTCTAACTCTTCGCTATGGAACTCTCGTTCCAGTGTGTTCCATTCGGTTACGAACTTTTCCATATCATTGAGGTAGTCCATATTGAATGAGCCGCCCCAGTCATGATGTTTCAGCATGTGTATGGAAGAAGAATTGCTCGGAAATTCTGCAAGGAATTTCTCGAATAGCAATTTATCAGCCGGACTAAAGGCTTCTGTAGGCTGTTCGGTTATTGTCTTTTCTTTGTATAGGAAGTATCTGTTGAGGATGTTGTGGGCCAGTCCTGCCACGATTATAACTGCGCCAAAAATGTAGTCCGCAGAGTCTGGTTTTAAATCTGCAAATGTGAAGTGTCCAACGGAGTTTAAATTGGCGGTATCAAGTACCCAGTTGTAGAAAAGTACTTTTAGAGGCGTCGGGGTTAGGAGTATTGTTACTCCTGCGCCAACCACAAGCCACGTGACTTTGTTGGTGAAGTCAGGAAATAACCATCTCTTTCCGTATTCTTTAACTCCGTCCTTTATTTCCTGTTTGTTGAACAATCTGATTCGCTCCGCAGATGTTAAAGGTCAAGTGGATGCAGATGACCATACGTGGGATTGCATATTGCCATATAGGCTCGGAGATCAGGTATAGCTGTGACAACAAAGAGGCCGCTTAAGCGGCCTCGGTAGGTTTCCATTCCGTTGGGTTCTGCTGCCAGGCGACGATCGCAGATTCTCGCCATCCCACCCTGCCGGGGGAAATCGAAACTGGGCGTGGAAATCTTCCGCTTTTCATTGCCCGCCAAAGCGTTGCGTGTGACAGGGAGGTAACGGCGATAACGTCCCGCTCCCTCATAAATCGATCCAGCTTACTCACCTTCGATTATCTCCCCTGCAGCGCTGGTAAAGGTTTTTCCGACTCAATGAAACCGGTGCTGTGCCCCTCGCCATCCATCACTTTTAAATACATGACTTCCACCTTGGCAGAGTCCACCAGCACTTTTCCGACCTCGGCAATGGCTTTGGCCCGATCGATGTCCATCGGCTTGCTCTCGTCCTGCAGAGCCTCGAGCGTGGCGAAGAGGTGGTTTCGCAGGTCTGTCATCTTATTCTTCATCGGTAGCCTCGATTTGGCGCTTGAGTTTGTTCAGCAGGCGGATGGTGTCCTTGAGCTCAGGTGGGTACCTGTGGATGGTGTTTCGCCGCATTCGCTCTGCCCTGGTGATTAGCTCCAGGTTGTCGAGCTCGATGTTCTCCTTGTTGCCATCCTTGAAGGACAGACAGTGCCCGGAAGGCACCGGCCCGTGGTGTTCCTCCCATAGCTGGGTGTGCAGCGCTACCCAATCACGGGGCGGATACCCGGTATCAGTGATTTTCTTCTGCAGGTAACCGATGAGCAGATCTGCTTACTGGAATCACAGACCGGAACCACTCACGGTTCCCGCCTGGGTCATCAGTTCGCCCACGGCTTTGACGGCTTCCATAGGTCCGCTCTGACCTTCAGTGACGCCCTGCGCCAGACCGGCCATAGTGAAACCGCCCAGCTCGGCGAACACCCGGGACGGACTGTGGATGCCCAGTTTTTCCTTGAACCAGTCGACGGTGCTGCTGCCGGCGTCAGAAATGGCGGTCTTTACTGATCCCATGGCGTTGGTGATGCCGTTGACCAGGCCGGCGATAATCATTCCTCCGAACTCGGTGAATCGGGCCGGCAGCTCGACGCCCATGTAGCTCGTCACCGCCGCAAAGGCCTGGTAGATCAAGCCGATGGGGCTGAAATTGACCAGGGTCTGCAGGATGCCGCTGATACCGCCGCTGAAACCCAGCTTGATCTCGGCCCAGGCACTTGCGAAATAGGCCTTCACCTTGTCCCAGTTGGCATAGATCAAATACGCAGCGGCGGCGATTGCCGTAATTGCCAGCCCGATTGGGTTTGCCATGAACAGCCGGCCAATCCACATGAATGCCTGGCCGACCAAGGGCAACACCTTGGAGCCAAGGTTGACCAACAGCCCGATCAGCGAAGGCAGGCGGATCCCGATTAGTGAGAGACCGTACCGTACAGCGAGAAACGGTCCGAGAGTGGTCGCCAGGGCGAGGGCGACCGTGCTGAAGCCGATCGATAATGCGGCGACGCCGGCGCCAACTTTCAGGATTCCCAATACCAGGCCGGGGTTAGCCGTTGCCCACGCGTTGACGCGCTCGAGGACGCCGTTGAAACCGGTGATCAGCTCGATCAACGCTGGACGCAGCGTGGCGCCTAAGGCGCTGCTCAGGTTGAACATGCGGTTTTGGGACATCTCCCATCGAGCAGAGAGCTGGTCTGCGCGAATATCACCTTCACGCTGCATGGATCCATCGCGCTTGGGCGCGTTGTCTGCCCCGTTCACCAGCTCCAGCTGGCGACGATATTCTTCCATGTTGGCGGCGAGTTTCGCCGCGTCATCCCCGTATTCTTTGCCGAACAATTGGGTCATCACCCCAAGCTGTTCGCCTTGGGGCAGCTTGTTGACGGCATCGAGCACGGCGTTGATGGTGCCTGTTGCATCCTTGGACATGCCGTCCTGGACAGCCTTCGCTTCTAGACCGATCGACTTCAACCCCTCGACGAACCGCTTCGGTTGCTGCGTGGCGATCGCGAGCTCACGGATCATGGCGTTCGTGGCTGATGCGGCGATCTCCGATGATGCGCCGAGCGTCAAGAAGGTCGAACCCAAAGCAGCGGCATCCTTTAACGACATGCCGACCGAGGCCGTAATGCCCGCCGTGCGCTGCATCACGTCAATGATGTCCGCGCCTTTGGACATAGCGTTGTCGTCAAGGAAGTTGATCGCATCGCCGAGCTGATTGACGTTCTTGATGGGCAGTTTGTAGAGGTTTGCGATCCGCGCCAGGTTCTCGCCGACTTCCTCGGCCGGCAGATCGAACGCTGTTGCGGCAGTTGCTGCGACCCGGGCGAATTCCAGCAGGTCATCCTTGCCCTGAATTCCCATCCGGGCGCCGCCTTCTACCAGGGCAGCGATGTCCGTCGTGGCCATGGGGATGGTTTCAGCCATCTTTTTGATGGCGGCGGCCATCTCGTAATAGGTCTGGGTCAGCTGCCCATTCCCATCCCGGGCGCCCTCGACCTGTTTGGCTACGCCCGCCATCGCATCTTCGAAGCGGGAGTAGTTTTTGACCATCCCCAAGATGGGCATGCCCGTGGCTGCGCCCACAGCTCCGGCGCTCGCGCCGGCGACAGCGGCGTTGCCTGCTAGCTCGCGGCCTTGGGAGTAGTTTCTCTGTGCGCGTGATACGCGCTCCTGCTGTTTGGCGAGCGCGGTAAGGCGATCCTTCTGCGACTGGATGGCTTTGTTGGCCGCCTCGATCTCGGTTTTCAAGCGCCGTTCAGTGGTCCCCAAGTTGCGGGTATCGGCGCCGGTCGATTTTATTAGCGGAATCAGGCGCTGCAGCTCCGATCGCTGAGCGTTGTGTTTGTTCGTCAGCTTTTCAACAGCGGCAGCGGCGTTGACGAATGTCTTCTGGAAGGCAGCAGAGGGGGCGTCCATCCCCCCCCAATTGATGGGCATCGTGCCGCAGAACGCGGGCGGCTTCGGCTCGATCAAAGAGGCCGCGCAGATCTGGGCGATGAACGAGCTCGAGCCCATCCAGGCACGCCTGGAGCAGGTCAATGAATGGTTGGGCGAAGAGGTGATTCGCTGGAGGCCGCTGGAACCTGTTTCCGAACAATGATCAGCCCGGGTGGCTGTTCACTGGAGCTGCCGCCCTTTATCAATCCGAAATAAGGATCACCAATGTCTGCACCGATTTTCCCTTGGATGGGTGGCAAGCGCCGCATGGCGAAACACATCCTGCCGGAGTTTCCAGACCATGATTGCTACGTCGAACCGTTCTGCGGCGGCGCGGCATTGTTTTTTATGAAAGAGCCCAGCCGGGTGGAGGTCATCAACGACTTTGACGGCGAGGTGGTAAACCTCTATCGGGTCGTGGCCAATCACCTGGAGGAGTTCGTGCGCCAGTTCAAATGGGCATTGGTGAGCCGCACCATGTTCGAATGGGCAAAAGAGCAGGCGCCGCGCACGCTGACCGATATCCAGCGCGCAGCGCGCTTTTTCTACCTGCAGACCCTGTGTTTTGGCGGCAAGGCAAAGGGCCGGTCCTTCGGTACCGCGACCATCCGAAGATCCGAGAGGTGTTTGCGGGGTTGCGCCTGAAGGAGGTGCCGTTCAGGCATACCGTAGGCGGTAACGGCGGCATTGAGGTGAACGAGTTGGTTTATTCCAATTGGTAGAGCCTTGGCAGAGGGCGCAACTAGCGCCCTCTCATCAGTTACAAAACGTCGATTTTTGTAACATTCAACTGAGCACGGAAAAAGCGATCCCTCTCAGTAAACCATTCCTTCGCTTTTTCTTTTCCCGCATCTTGATCGGCTTGTTCCAAAGCGTATTTTGCCGACTTGTATCGCTCAACTTTGTCCGGAGTGATGTAGCACAACAGGCTTAAATCACTGCCGGCAAATTTTCGCTCTTGTTCGATCAATTCAAATGCTCTTGCTCTTGCCTGATCGATAATATCCATCTTTTTCGTGAGAGCATTGAGTTTCAGTGTCGTGACGTTTTGCTCTATTTTTTCTGCCTCATCGTAGGCTTTTTTGACGTCAGAGAGATTGTGCAAAACGTCACGGTATCTCTCCTCAAGAAGAAATGAGGTGTTTGCTATCGTACCCAGCGTCATCCGCTGTGTACGACGGTCAGTTTGTTTTTTCCCTTTTTTGTCTATGTATTCTTTGGTTGTCACGCCGATCACTGACAGCGCGTAGGCACCGGTACGGGCGATCGCCTCAAGATGTCTCATTGTCTGAGGCCCGAGTTTTTCTCGCATGGCATGAACACGAGCTTGAACAGTGGCCAAATCCGACTTTACTTGCAGGACTTCCTCTAGCGCAGACTGTTTCTGCGCTACCAAAGCTCGGAGTCGTTCAAGCCCTTCTTCATGCTTCTTCTGATTCAGGTACTTCGAACGATCGGCACTGAGTCGAGACTCACCATCAAACTTGGTTTGGGCGCACTCGTTTCCAACCAAAGTAATGCTGCCGTCCGTTAGTACAGCAACGAACCCCCACTTGTGGCCTTCGTTGCACAACTTATCATTGGATTTTAGAAGACAGCACTTCACCTCATCGCTAAAGAAGTAATCGCCGAGCAGATGCTTATAGTTCGTCGGCGACACAGGGTTTTCTTTTTTGAAGCCAGGCAGCGCCTCAATCTCAGCAATGGTATTGAATGTGCGGATCTCAACGGTTCGATCGAGTGTCTCGTGCATGCGGACCTGTACTCAGATATCAAGATTCAGTTGCTAAGCGCCAACCGGCTTGGGAGAGCATTGCCGTCGGGCCTAGGTTACCTTGCAATGCGCCCGGTGGACCTGTACGGACCACCACTCACATGCAAGACTACTGTTAACCCATACAGTATAGGCGATTTTCAATGGCACGAGACCTGCCTCCATTCCAACCTGTGACACAGGCCGAACTGCGATGCATCTGGACCGATCATCCTGAATGCGGGCGACTTGTGCTCGAGGTCGAGCGTTACCGGCGCGTGATCGCAGAGATCGATCGTCTGTACAAAGTCACGCACCAGGCGTGGCGTGAACAGCTAGGCGGCAACCTCACGGCGCTACATCTGCTCCAGCAAGTAATGACTGAAGAGCGTGGTCGCTTACCTGCGGTCATAGATGACGTATCCCGCCCATAAAAAAGGCTCCTAATCTGTCTGCAGGTAGGAGCCTTATAAGCATTGCCGAACCGGAGTGGTTATTGCGGATCGTAGCCGGAGCGCGATAGGACGTTCTGCAGCTTATCGACGGCCTGTTTAACGAGATGGGCCTCATCTTCGTTGGCTGCGTGGCTGTTGAATTCGAACCAGCCGACGCGCTTCACAAATTGCGCGAGGGCCATGGTTTCAGATCCTGTCAAAAACTCGCTTTCAGTGGACCTGCCTGAGGTTGTTAGGCTTATTGCGTTTCGGTCCAGGCTACCCGGTGTCTCGGTCATGTGCGGTGCTCCCTTGGATAAAGAAGGGAAGGCTATCGCCCTTACCGCAGGCTTACCTATACGGTAAGTCGGTGGCAATCATTGCTCATGTTCCTGGCGCCGCGCCGTGGCCGCATTGTCAAAGAGCACATACAGCGCCTCGATGCTCGCCGGGTTTAACGCTTTCACGGTTTCGACGCCCATAACAAAGCCTTCGGCGCGGTCACTGGCGCGAAACAGCTCTTCCGCCGTGTGCGCCTGTTGGATGCGCTCCAGCAGATTTAGGGCTCGCGCCCGGACCTCAGCCGGCAGAGCCAGCGCGGCCAAGGGGTCGTTGGATGCGTGAACGTCACGACCGCTCATCACAACCACCCGTCTTGGCGGCCCGCGTTCACGCGCTGGGTGAACTCGCGGGCCTGCTCAGGGGTTAGCGCGCCGGTCACCATCAAGCCGCAGAGAAAGCCTCGCAGCTTGTCTTGCGTGCGGGGCATGCCGGCATAGTTCAGCGCTTCCTCGCGAAAGTTCTCCACCTCAGGCCGCAGCAGCGGCCACGGGGCACCGACACCTGCCACGGCGATCAGGTCATTAAAAAACCGGTGCAGCGTCTCAATGGCGGCCGGATCCTGCAGAGGCTCATACATGAATCACATCCTTTTGAGTGATTATCCCCCACGGCGTAAACCACTTGGGGGGTATGGCTAAGTAGTGTAGGGGGCTCTGGTTGCTGTGCCCGATAAAAAAGGCCTCCACACCTGGCTTGGGTGTGGGGCCTGTTGAACATAAACGGTGTTCCTCGAACTGTTACTAATTCCGACTGGCACGACCCAGCGCGATGGCTGCGGCCACATGGCCACTGCTGCCGCGTGCGCAGGCGTTCATCTCCTTGATTAGCACATCAACCACTTGCGCACCCCCGACCTCGCCAAGCCCCTGGAGAACAGCCACATGGCCTGATGAACCTCTTCCGCACGCGGCCAGTTCTTTGATCAAAGCATCTATTCCTTGCTGCACTGCCATAGAGTTAACTCCTTTGTGTTGTGATGATGGCTCATTGTAGCCACACCACTGATATCAGCGGGTTCCTTTCGGTTACCGGCGGATTACTCAGACGGTAAGGCAGCTTTCTTTATTGCGCCTGGATTAGCACCGGCTTCCTGAACACCCAGCATTTGGTCGTCGTTTTACGCAAGGTGCTGTCCACCGCCTTCATCCCCAAAAACTGCGGCTCGGCGCAACGCTTCAAAGCGTTAGTAACCTCAGTGCTGACGACGGTCTGGATACCGTTCGCGGCAAACAGTTCGACCAGGTGCGGCATGTTCACGCCGATCAGCTGCGGATCCTTCGAGTGGTTGTAGGCGATGCCCTTGGAGTCCAGCTGCAAGAGCGCGGCCCAGAAGTCGGCAACGATGTCGGCCTGGGGAGGCTCGACGCTGCCGATGGAATCTAGGTCAGGGATCGGCAGGTCCATTGCGGTGGAAAGCTTGGAGATCTCCACGCCGAGCAAGTCACGCACCGTCCGGTTGCGGGTGCGCATCAATTCCTTCACCAGCCCAAGGCGATGCTTCGACATGCTAATTTGTTGGTTGACCGTGAGCTTTTCGCCGAGGGAGTAGCTACCGGTTTTGCGGAGTGACGGGAGCACGTCATGGGTTACCCAGCGCTTGAACCGTTTAGCCGCCGGCTTTCTGCTTTTGAGAATCGCCGAATAAAGTCCCGCCTCGTTAATGATGGTCATTTCCTGCTCACCACCAAGGGTACGCACATTGCGCGTACCCTTTTCGTCATCATCAAGGTGTCGGGTCATGTCACTCGCGATACGGTATTCCAAAACTGAAGCAACGTCCGAGGCCACAAACCAGGCCTCACTATTATCATCGCTAACAACCCGGACAGCCTGCGTTTCGAATTCAAATAGGGCTGGTGCCTTCATGTCTGTATCTCTATTCAATTAGTTTTATTAGGGGTGCGAAGGGTATCGGTACAACCGATACCCTTTAATGCTTCAGATACGGCGTGGGTTGCTGTTTGCAGAGCGAATCACCCCATCCAGATCGGTGCAGATCCTGTCCAGGAAGCCTGCCAGCATTTGGGGGTGATAGAGCCCTGGCTCGCTGGCCATCTGAGCGAGCGCATGCACCAGGGCAAGCGAATCCCGCACCCGTTCCAAATCAAACAGATCCGCATCGCTGAGGCCGTAGGGCTGTCTCATAGGGCACCGCCGTGCGTTTCCAGAACGCGCACATGGTGCATGTGATGGTTGTAGCGCTTGAGGCGAGTGGCGAGGGAGGAATTGGCGTGCAACGCGGCGAGGGCCATGCGGCGGTGGGCGAGTGCCCGGATTTTGGACGGAATAAGGGCGGTCATAGTGGAGCTCCGTTTACTGATAAGGAGCTGCCGCCAAACGTCGCCAAACGTTATGGGTGGCAGCTGTACGCAGGTTGGCGAACCGGGGTAAACGGAACCCGGCAGACCCGAAGGTCTCCCACGCACAGCCGCCATAACACAGAACATCAGGCACAAAAAAAGCGCCTGCTGTCGTGAAGGGGCGCTGTTGCGCCGTTTACTGATCGGGTCGCCAAACCCGGTCGCTGAATTGGCAGCGACGATCACAGCCTACTGAGGAAGGTAATACGGGTCAAGGATTCCTTTACCTGTTTTACCGCACTCGGGGTTGGCACAACGATAGTGCATCTGGCCAACGGGGCCGTCACGCGATGGCAGAAGCCGGACAGGCCGGCGCGCACCTGGTTGGGGCGCGACCGGTCGGGCAGGGTATGGCTTCACCTGGCGCGCGCCGTCGTCCCCCCGCCACGCCTGCGGGCTAAATCGGTCTTAATTTCTGCATGCCTGCAACCACCCTCAGACAGCGCCCGCTGGGCTTCTCCTGGGCGAGATGAGGCCGAGAAAACCCTACAGAACCCTGCACCCACCCTCTGTTTTACGAGCGCCCAGGAGCGATGCCTGAAGGCTCTTTTTTCAGGTGACCCACGGGAAACAAGTAATTTAGGTATGGAGGGGTAAGGAATCGGCTGGAGCCCGCGTGCGATGCGGTTTTGAGCACTTACTTCGCACTAGCTTTTTTGAGTAAGGAGGGAAGTAATTTTTTGCTAACTATTTGATTTATATAGATATTTTATTTTCGATTTCTGACCTAGGTAAAAGGTAATGTTATTACTAGATATTACTTAAATCTTACCTAATCAAAACCCTTACAAGCCTTGTATTTCCAAGCTTTCAAAGGGGGGAGGAAAAAACTTACCAAAAATACCAGTTTCCCGTGGGTCAACATAAAACGGGCATGGCTATAGGGGGAGGGCGGCGGCAGGTTCTTGCTCCCGCAGCTGCTTGCATACACGCAAACTGTCACCGGAACTGTCACCAAACACGGTGAGGCTCAAACGGATTCGTCTGGAGCCCTTGAAAATAGTGGAGCGGGTGAAGGGAATCGAACCCTCGTTATCAGCTTGGGAAGCTGGAGTAATGCCATTATACGACACCCGCTCAGAGCGGCTGACTTTGTACCAGATGTCGCCTTGGATTTGAAGTTTTTCTTTCCGGCCGGTCAGGTCATCCGTCTGCGCAAGCCTTAAAGCAGAGCGGTCGTCGCGGGCAAGCCTCGTTGTGGGAGGCTCGCTCGCGATGACTTTTTTCAGATAGCCAGTGCATGGTAGTCCTGCACATAGCTGTAGCGCGGTCGGCTTTCGTGGCGGGTCGGCTTGAGGAAGCCCAGCAACGCGTCGCGGCTGTCGCGGCAGGCGGCTTTGTGTTCCATGTCCAGGAAGTGGCCGGTCGCTTGCAACGTGGTGAAGCTGCTGTGCTGGACGTGGTCGGCGAAGAGCCTGGCGTCGGTTGCCGAGGTGTACTCGTCCCATTCGCCGTTCAGGAACAGCACCGGAACGTTGACCTTCCTGGCTGCGTTGACGTAGCACTGCTGGTCGCTGTGAAGCACGTCGTTGATGTGAAAGTGCATCTGTCCGTATTCATGCTCGGCCAGGTTGCTGACGTGGCGATAGTTGAAGCGCTTGAACAGGGGCGGCAGGTGCTTGCCGATGGTGCTGTTGACCAAATGTCCAACACGGTCGCCGTCCAGGCTGCTGAGGTAGTCGACACCGCGTTCCAGGTAGTCGCGCATCGGCATGTTGAGCACCGGTGAGAACGAGCTGATGACGGCTTTTTCGATGCGCCGCGGGCGGTGGGCCAGTGCCGTTAGCGCGGCCGCGCCGCCCCACGAAAAGGACAGCACGTGTTCGGCGGCGAAGTGGTCGATCAACTCCAGGAGGATCTGCCCTTCGATTTCCTTCGTGAGCATTTTCTCGTGACGGTTATGGGCCTTGGACTTGCCCGCGTAGGGCTGGTCGTACAGCACGACGTTGAATTGCGGGTAGAGGTTCTTGGCGGTCTGGGCAAACGACGCGGTGGTGGCCATCGAGCCGTTGACCAGGATGATGGTCTTTTGCGCGGCGTCTGCGCGATAGAACTCCGTGTAAACCCGATACTGACCCTGTATATCCAGCACAGCGATTTCTGGCCTCATGTCATAAGACTCCTGGCAAGCGGGTATGCGCGCAATGAGATTGCACGGGCAATGTGACAGGTAGGCATACGCCTGGAAGATAAGGCCCATGTCGATCCATGACATTCGGTCGACGGGTATTGTTATGGCGGGCAGTTTGCCGGAGGGATGGGGCGGAACCTGGGGGCTCCAGCCGGCAAAAAGTTTCTTAGAGGTATGAGGTGACTCGTCGGTCACATTTCGGCCGACGGTTTGATTCAAGCAGGGGGTCGAGCGTTGCGCAAGTGCTCTTTGAAAATTGTCCGGCACTTCTGCCCAGCGGTCGTTGGCTCAGACCAGGCAGATCTCCTCGGGGCCAAGGGCACGGTAGCGACCGGGCTCGAGATCCGAGTCCAGCACCAGGGGGCCCATGCTCTCGCGGTGCAGGCGCAGCACCTTGTTATTGAAGTGACCGAACATGCGCTTGACCTGGTGGTAGCGACCTTCAACGATGCTCAATCGCGCGGACTTCGGCCCTAGCAGCGTCAGTTGCGCCGGTTGCGTGGTCAGGCCTTCGAATCCGAAATACAGGCCTTTGGCAAAGGTGGGGGCGTACTCGGCGGTGAGGGGCTGCTCGGTCTCGACGTAGTAGACCTTCGGCAGTTTGGTTTGCGGTTGGGTCAGGCGCCGCGACCAACTGCCGTCGTTGGTGATCAGCATCAGCCCGGTGGTGTTGAAATCCAGGCGGCCGGCGATGTGCAAGTCGTCCTTGTCCGGCTCGTCCAGTAGATCGAGCACGGTGCGGTGCTGTGGATCGCGGGTGGCACTGACGCAGCCAGGCGGCTTGTGCAGCATGAAGTACCGCGCGGGTCGGCCTGCTTGCAATACGTCACCATCGACTTCGACGCGGCTGAACTCGCGCACCGGCGCGTGTGGGTCGGTGACGGTCTGGCCATCGATACGCACCCGACGCCCCACCAGGAGCAGGCGGACCTGCTGCCGATTGAAACGCGGCAGATTACTGAGGAAACGGTCAACGCGCATGGGACGTTCAGGCCAGGAAGCGGGGGCGCAATATTACGCGATCGGTCGCGGATTGGCGCGCAGCTGGTCGTCGACCTGAGCGCACCGTGGGCACAGGCAGGATTTGTTCCGTAGCTCGGCCGGCAATGCCAGGAGCACAGCCGGGTCGATGCTGACGCCATAGCACCAGCAGGCGCGGTCGGCGGTCCTCGGATCGGCGAGGGTGCAGTCGTTGGCGCCGCCGCAGGCCGGGCAATGGTCAGGTTCATTCATAGCTGGAGTGAGGCATATCCACGCAGGTTCGGTTGCTGCCGGTTTGTCGGGCGCGTTGCAGCGCATGATCGGCTCGGGACAGCAGGCTATGCAAGGTGTCTTTGTCCTGCAAGGTGGTCAGGCCGATGCTGACGGTGACCTGCAATTGTTTCCCGCTGCAAAAGTAGCGCTGCAACTCGATGCGCTGGCGAATTTTCTCAGCGATTTTCAGACCGTTCTGTCCATCGGTGTCCTTGAGTAGCATGACGAAGGCGTCTGTGCCCCACCGACACACGATGTCCGAGTGCCGCAATGTGTCGGTCAGGTCGTGGGCGAAACCGCTCAGCAATTGGTCGCTGACGACATGACCGTGGGTGGCATCCAGTTGTTTGAAAGCATCCACCTCCAGCAACAACGCGCTCAAGGGCTTGGGTTCTCGCTGGGCTTCGTGCAGTGCTTGCACCGCCAGCAGGTCGAAGCCCCGGCGATTGGGCAGTTCCGTCAGCCCATCCAGAATCGCTTGGGCGTCGATCCGGCGTTGGAAACTGGCGATCAGCCGATAAAGCATGACGAACACCGTCACCGTGACCAGTAGACCGATCAGGAGGTTGACGTACAACGCCTTGAGGATGTTGTCCTTGAGTGACGTGTTGGCGGCGTAATAAGCCAACAGCGAAGTCAGCAGGAAGGCGGCACCCAGCAAAACGGCGAGCATCAGCACCGGTGAGCGCTGGGAATACAGCGGCGAACGAAGCGACATGGCGATTCCTCAGGAGTGACCCGATGGAATCAGTTTAGTGGCCTTGTGAGAAAAGGAGCCCTTGGATTTGCGATTTGTGAAACGGTGGCGAGGGAGCGGACTCCCTCGCCACCGGTTCATCGCGATTCCAGGGTTCGCAAATAAGCCCGCCATCCGCCCAAATGGGTGATGTCCTGTGCGCCGTCCAGGCCATACGGCTCGCAGATGAAACCGCTTTCCCAGCGCCCGTCGGCCAATTGCACCTTGCCCAACCCAAGCGGTGCGGGGATACCGGTCAGGAACGAGCCAAGTTCACTGGTTGGCAGATCCCAGATCTCCACCTCGATCGCCATGCCTCCCTCGCCAACCCGAAGCATGCCGGGGCGCATTGGCGGGCCGCCGGCGAGGGCATAGAGCCGATAATCCGGCGAGCTTTGGCTGACCTCGACCAGCCGGGCCCCACGCTGCTTGAGTTGCCAATTCAACGCCAAACCCTCCAGGTGCGCGCCGCACACCACCAGCCGAGCCCGATCATGGCGCGCGGGATTGGCGGGGGTTGGCAAGTCATCCAGTTGCTGACGCTGCAAGGCGTCGGCCACGCCCAGCAGGTATTGATCGGTGAAGGCCCGGCCGAACAACGTCACGCCCCACGGCAAACCGCTGGCCATGAAGGCGCTGGGCACGGCGACGGCGGCGTAGTCCAGCAGGTTCATGAAGTTGGTGTAATAACCCAGTTCAGCGTTGCGCTGCAGCGGTTCGGCAGCGAGTTCGGCGAGGCTCACCGGGCGCCCGATGGTGGGGGTGAGCACGCAGTCGAGGGCTTCCATCGTTCGGTCGCACTGGGCCTTGAGCGCTTGCAAACGGTACTGGGCGCGAAAAGTTGCTACACCCGTTACGGTAGGCGCTTTCGCCAGCACGGCGCGGATGACCGGCAGTACCGCGCTGGAGTCGCGCTCGATCAGGTCCCCGGCAACGCTGTAGCGCTCGGCGACCCAAGGCCCCTCATACAGCAAGCGCGCCGCTTCGAGGAAGGGCGACAGGTCCAGCTCGACGACTTTGCCGCCCAGACGTTCGAGTCGCTCAATGGCGTCGCGGAACAACCGTGGGCCTTCGTCGCAGCCAAAAAATTCCAGGTCTTGCCAGCGAGGCACACCGAAACGAAAGCGCCCTGGCGCGCCGAACGCCGAGCCGTCGTTCCATTGCGGGTTGCGGCGGCTGTATTCGTCGCGCGGGTCGAAATGCGCGGTCAATGCCAACAGCTGGCTGGCTTCCCGCGCCGTCGCGGTGAAGGTCGTCACGCAGTCCAGCGTACGGCAGGCCGGCACCACGCCGGCGGTGGAAACCAAACCTTTGGTGGCTTTCAGCCCGACCAGATTGTTCAGCGCCGCGGGCACCCGGCCGGAGCCCGCGGTGTCGGTGCCCAAGGCAAAGCTTGCCACACCCAGGGCCACCGCCAGCGGCGAGCCGGCACTCGAGCCACCCGCCGGATAATCCGCCAGCACGCTGTTGCGGCAGGCACCGTAGGGGGTGCGGGTGCCGTTGAGCCCGGTGGCGAACTGATCGAGGTTGGTCTTGCCCAGGGGAACAGCGCCCAACGCCAGCAACTGCTCGACCACCGTGGCCGAACGTTGCGGTACGTAGGCAAACGCCGGGCAGGCGGCCGTGGTGGGAATGCCGGCCAGGTCAATGTTGTCCTTGATGGCGAACGGCACGCCATACAACGGCAAGCTGTCCAGGTCGCGACTTTCCAGGGCCGCCAGATAAGGCTCCAGCTCCTCGGGCGACAGCAGGTGAATGAACAGGTGGTAGTCCGGGTTGAGCGCAGCGGCTTTTTCCCGCAGGGCCAGCAGCAACTGGCGGGGTGTCGTTTCCCCTTTGCGATAGGCGTCGCGAAGGTTGTCCAGGCGCAGAGAAAGGTTCATCGCGTTAATCCTTTGATTGAGTTCAGTCACGTTCCAGCACCACGACACGCTGCCCTGCGCGCACCGCCGAACCGGGTTGGACGCGTACTTCACGTACCACGCCGGCCATGGGCGCAAGCACCGGGATCTCCATCTTCATGGACTCCAGAATGACCAGTACGTCACCGGCAGCAACTCGCGTACCCACCTGCACTTGGACTTGCCAGAGATTGCCGGCGATGTGGCTGTCGACGCTCAGTTGGCCCGCGCCCAGCAACGCATCTTCGCTCGGCGCGAGTGTCGGTTCCTCACTGTCGAAATGAGCCTGGCCGCTGGCGATCCAGCGCTCGCGCTCGGCGTTGAAGGCACGTTGTTGCTGCTGGCGGAATGCGCCGATGCTGTCCGCTTCCCGGGCCAGGAAATGCTGGTAGTGCGCGAGGTTGAGTTGGCTGTGCTCGATCTTGAGGTCGAAGCGGCCCAGCGGGAAATCCCGGCGGATGCGCAACAGCTCATCGGCGCTGACCGGGTAGAAGCGGATCTGGTCGAAGAACCGCAGCAACCAGGGCTTGCCATCGAACGCGGCGACGTCCCGATAACGATTCCACATCTGCAACGTGCGCCCGACGAACTGATAGCCGCCGGGACCCTCCATGCCGTACACGCACATGTAGGCGCCGCCGATGCCCACCGAGTTTTCCGCGGTCCAGGTCCGGGCCGGGTTGTATTTGGTGGTCACCAGGCGATGGCGCGGGTCCAGCGGGGTGGCGACCGGCGCGCCGAGGTAGACGTCTCCCAGCCCCATCACCAGGTAGCTGGCGTCAAACACCGTGCGCTGGACCTCGTCGAGGTTCGGCAGGTCATTGATGCGGCGGATGAACTCCAGGTTGCTTGGGCACCAAGGGGCGTCCTTGCGCACGGTGGTCATGTATTTTTCGATGGCCAATTGGCAGGCCGGATCGTCCCAGGACAGTGGCAGATGAACGATGCGCGACGGCACTTGAAGGTCTCGCGCGGCGCACACGGCGTCCCACTCGCCGGCAACGATTGCCAGCAGTTCGGCCAGCGGCAGTTGTTCGGGTTGGTAATGCACTTGCAGCGAACGGATGCCAGGCGTCAGGTCGATCACGCCGTGCAGGTGTTTTTGTTCCAGCGCCTGCATCAAGGCGTGGGCGCGAAAGCGCAGCACCAGGTCCAGTTCGGGTGCGCCGATTTCCAGCAACAGATGGGTGTCGCCGGACAGGCGTGCGACCAGGCGGGTATCGTCCTGGCCGATGTCCAATACCACAGGCGACACCATCCCCTGTGGGAGTGAGCCCGCTCGCGAAGAAGTCGACGCGGTGGTTGAACTGGCCCCTTCGCGAGCAGGCTCGCTCCCACATTGATCCCATTTCAATGCAAGGGAGCGGGCGGTCTTCAGATCCACCGGTACGAACCGCACCTTGTCCCCCGCCTTGAGCTGCCCCAACTGCCAGAGGTCCGCCTCGATCACCGTCACCGGGCAGACGAAGCCACCCAGGCTAGGGCCGTCGGGGCCGAGGATGACAGGCATGTCGCCGGTGAAGTCCACGGCGCCAATGGCGTAGGGATTGTCATGGATATTGGACGGGTGCAGGCCTGCTTCGCCGCCGTCGGCGCGCACCCATTGCGGCTTGGGCCCGATCAGTCGCACGCCGGTTCGGCTGGAGTTGAAATGCACTTCCCAGGAGGTATCGAAAAACGTCTGGATGTAGCGTTCGGTGAAATATTCCGGCGCGCCATGGGGGCCGTAGATCACCCGGATTTGCCGCACGGCTGGCAACAGCAGAGGCGGCTCGTCCACTGTCGGCAACACGGCGTGCTCATCCAGCGCAGCCAGGTGCAGCACATCGCCGGTACACAGCGCCCGTCCGCCATGGCCGCCAAACTGGCCGAGGGTGAAGGTGCTTTTGCTGCCGAGGTAATTCGGTACCTGCAAGCCACCTTGCAGGCACACATAGCTGCGCGCCCCGGCGCCGGTGATGGTGCCCAGGGCCAGAGTGGATCCGGGATTGATCGACAGCGGGGCGTTCATCGGCACCGCTTCGCCGTCCAGGGTCAGGGCAATTTGCGCACCGGTCACCGCCACCCGGGCGTTGCAATTGAAGCGCAGCACCGGCCCGCTCATGGTGATTTCCAGGGCCGCCGCGCCTTCGTCATTGCCCAGCAGGCGATTACCCAAGCGCTGCGAGCGGCTGTCCATCGGACCCGACGGCGGTACGCCCACGGCCCAATAACCGAGGCGGCCGGGGTAATCCTGCACGCTGGTCTGGGTGCCAGGGCTGAGCACTTCGAAGGTGTTGGCGCGATAGGCCAGGGTTTCCAGGCAGCGCGTCCAGGGCTGGCCGCCGGCGAAGGGCGCGTCGAGAAGAATTTGTTGCAGGTAGATGCGGTTGGTTTCCACGCCGTAGAGCAGGCTTTCGTCCAGCGCTTGATGCAATCCCAAGCGCGCCTGTTCACGGGTCGGCGCCCAGCGAATCACCTTGGCGATCATCGGGTCGAAATAGGGCGGGATCTGGCAGCCGGCCTCGACCCACGTGTCGATGCGCAGTTGTTGCCCGTCGGCGTGGGGGAATTTCACGGCGGTCAACAGGCCCGGGCTCGGCTGGAAATCCCGGCCCGGATCCTCGGCATACAGGCGCGCCTGGATCGCGTGGCCCTCGGCTTTCAGGCCCAGGCTCAGCTCGCTCAAGGGCGGCAGTTCGCCGGCGGCCAGTTGCACCATCCAGCGCACCAGGTCCACGCCCCATACCTGCTCGGTAACGCCGTGCTCCACTTGCAGGCGCGTGTTTACTTCCAGGAAGTAGAAGCGCCCGGCGTCGCTGTCGTAGACGAACTCCACGGTGCCCGCGCTGCGGTAGTTCACTGCCCGGGCCAGTTTGATCGCCGCTGCGCAGAGGGCGTCGGCCATGCCCTCGGGCAGGTTGGGCGCGGGCGTTTCTTCAATGACCTTCTGGTTGCGCCGCTGCACCGAACAGTCGCGCACGCCGAGGGCGATCACTTGGCCTTGGCCGTCGCCGAAGACCTGCACCTCCAGGTGCCGTGCCCGTTCGATGTATTTTTCGATGAACACGCCGGCGTCGCTGAAGTTGTTCTGTCCCAGGCGCTTGACCGCTTCGAAGGAATCGCTCAATTCGGCGGCGCTACGGCACACACGCATGCCAATCCCACCGCCGCCAGCCGTACTTTTCAGCATTACCGGGTAACCGACCTGCGTTCCGGCCAGCAGCGCGGCGTCGAGGCTGTCGAGCAGTTCGGTGCCTTCGAGCAGCGGCACGCCGTGCCGCTTGGCCAGGTCTCGGGCGGTGTGCTTGAGGCCGAACACCCGCAGTTGTTCCGGCGTGGGGCCGATGAAGGCGATACTGGCGGCCTCGCAGGCTTCGGCGAAAGCGGCGTTTTCCGAGAGGAAACCGTAGCCGGGATGAATCGCCTTCGCGCCGCTGCTTTTGGCGATTGCCAGGAGCTTATCCACCGCCAGGTAGGTGCCCGCCGCCGCGCCTTCGCCCAGGCAGTGGGCTTCGTCGGCCTGGAGGATGTGCAGGCTGGCTTCGTCCGCTTGGGAGTACACCGCGATGCCTTGGACATTCAGCTCGCGCAAGGTCCGCAGGACGCGGCAGGCAATAGCGCCACGGTTGGCGATGAGGATTTTTTCGAACATGGCATTGCCCCCTCAGGCATGGGTGCTGCCTGAACTGGGATGCGGGCCGTCCCGCAGTTTTCGATGGCCGCCGGGGTCGTCCCCGGCGGCAAATATCTCCGAACACCAATCCTCCCTTTGTGGGAGCGAGCCTGCTCGCGATAGCGGTGGTACATTCAACATCAATGTGACTGACAGACCGCTATCGCGAGCAGGCTCGCTCCCACAGGGGATTGGGGGGGTCGTAAAATTGTCTTTATTTAATGCACTGCCCCGACCGGCTCTGGCACAACGCGAACAGCCAGCGGCGCAGGCGCATGAGTTTCAGTTCCATATCAAAAGCTCCGCGGGCGTGGGGTTATAGGCGTTGCATGGGTTATTCAGCTGCGGGCAGTTGGAGATCAGGACGATCACGTCCATCTCGGCCCGTAGGTCGACGTATTTGCCCGGCGCCGAGATCCCGTCTTCGAAGGTCAGGCCGCCGTCGGCGGTCACCGGTACGTTCATGAAGAAATTGATGTTCGGCCCGATGTCGCCTTTACCGAGGCGGCCGTCGTGGGCGCAGGCTCGCAGGTAGTTATCGCGGCAGCTGTGCATGTAGCGTTTTTCCAGGGCGTAGCGCACGGTGTTGCTTTCCTGGGCGCAGGCGCCGCCGAGGGTGTCGTGACGTCCGCAGGTGTCTTCGATGATCGTCAGCATCGGTCGACCGAGGTTGGAGTACAGCACGCTGCCGGTACTTAGATAAACGCTGTTCTGCCGGCGCAGGGTGCGTTGCACGTCGTAGCGTTCCTTGGGGTTGGCCAGGCTGTAGAACAGCGTATCGACCGCCTGGTTGCCTTCCAGGTCCAGGATGCGCAGGGTCTGGCCGGCCTTGACCTCGGTCAGCCAGGGTTCCCCGGCGGGAATCGTGGCGCGGTAGACGGCGGTCTCGGCGTGCTTGTGTGCGGTGGCGATGGCGAGTGACATGGCGACGATCCTCAGGCGAACAGGCGGTCGGTATTGATGAAGCCCCGCTGGTTTTCCGGGCGCGAAAGGCGGCAGTGTTCGGCGACGCTGGGGTTGGCATTCATCCAGCTGAGCTTGAGCGGCTGCGGGGCGTATTGCGGGTTCGGGTCCATCGGGTGTTGCAATGCGGTCAGCACCACCAAGGTGTCCATTGGCGCGTACAACTCGATGTAGTCGCCCGCCTTGGAGTTGCCTTCCACGAAATGAAAGTGGCCGGCCTCGTCGACATCGACCCGGCTGAACAGGTTGAGGGTCATCAGCAGGTCGGACAGGCCCAGCCCCCATTTGCCCAGTTCCACCAACAGGTTGTCGGTGCCGTTGCGAAAGAAGCCGTTGCGCAGTTCCTGATAGCGGCCCTGGCCATATTTTTCATCGACTTCCTCGGCGCAGAGCACACCGCCCAGGCTGTCGCTCCAGCCGCAGGTGTCGACGGTGATCGCCGCCAATACCCGGCCCATGTCGGAATAAAGGCAATGGCCGGCGGTGAGCTTGGCGGTGTGTTGGCACTTGAGGCTGTCCGGCAGGTTCAGGCGTTCGGTTTTTTCATTGGCGTTGAGCAGCGTCAGGCTCACGTTGGCGCCGCCGCGAAGGTCGGTCAGGCGCAGCAGTTGGCCGCGCTTGAGCACGAAGGAACGGTGGCCGCCGCCGGGCAGAATCTCTTCAGCGAAGGGGGGAAACACTTGGATCGAATCGGTCATGGAAAAGCTCCTTTCAAGCGATACGCAGCGTGCCGGCCAGTTCGGCGGGCAGGGCGTCGACGGCGGCACGGGCGGTGCGACGGTCGCTGTTCAATGGAATGTCGTAGGTGATGCGTGCGCCATAGGCGCCAGGGGCATGTGGATCGACGCGGACCTTGTCGAACACCAGCAGGCGTGTGCCGAGGCTGAAACCTTCGGACAGATCATGGGTGACCATGAATACCGTCAGCCGGGTTTCGCGCCACAGTTCCAGCAGCAGGGCGTGCATGTCTTTGCGAATGCCCGGGTCGAGGGCGCCGAACGGTTCGTCCAGCAGCAGGACCCGGGGCTTCATGATCAACGCCTGGGCAATCGCCAGCCGTTGCTGCATGCCGCCGGAGAGCTGCGCCGGGTATTTGTCCAGCGCGTGGCCGAGGCCAACCTTGTCCAACAGTTGCGCAGCCTCTTCGCGAGCCTGGCGTTTGGCACTGCCGAACAAACGCCCCAGCAACGGCGAGCGCGGCAACTCCAGGCCCAGGGCGACATTGTCCAGCACCGTCAGGTGCGGGAACACCGAATAGCGCTGGAACACTACGCCCCGGCTGGCATCCGGCTCGCCCGCCAAGGGTTCGCCGTCCAGCAGGATCTGTCCGCGACTGGCGCGCTCCTGGCCGAGCAGCAAGCGCAGGAAAGTCGACTTGCCGCAACCCGATGCGCCCACCAAGGTGCAAAATTCACCCTCGGCGACGTTCAGGTTCAAGCGTTCCAGCACGACCTGATCGGCGTATTGCTGCCAGACATTGTTCACACAGATAAAACTCATGCCTTCGCTCCCTCGTACCAAGGAAACGCTCGACGGGTCAGGCGCTTGAGGCCCCAGTCCATCAGCCAGGCGAGCAGGGTGATCCACACCACGTACGGCAGGATCACGTCCATCGCCAAGTAACGACGCACCAGGAAAATCCGATAACCCAGCCCATCGGTGGACGCGATGGCTTCGGCGGCGATCAGAAACAGCCAGGCCGAACCCAGCATCAACCTCAGGGAGATCAGCAAGCGTGGCAGCAGTTGCGGCAGGACCACGCGCAAGATCAGAGTCCAGGTTGACGCGCCGAGGGTCTGGGCCTTGATCAGCAGCTCACGGGGAATCTCCCGGGCGCGCTGTTCCAAGTCCCGGGCCAGACACGGTGTGATGCCGATCACGATCAGCATCACTTTCGACAATTCCCCCAGGCCGAAGACGATGAAGAGGATCGGCAGAATCGCCAATGGCGGCACCATCGACACCACGGTGAGCAACGGTGAAAGCGGTGCGCCCAACAGCGGCAGCGTGCCAGCCGCGATGCCCAGGCACAGCCCGATCAGGGCGCTGATGCCCAGGCCGATCGCCAACCGGCGCAGGCTCGACGCGGTGTCTTGCCAGAGCAGGTAGTCGCCACTGCGCGCATCGGCGGTAAAGGCCAGGCGTTTCACCGCATCGGCCATCTGCCCGGCGCTGGGCAGCAGCTTGTCGTTGGGGTTGTCCGTCAACCGTTCGGCCGAGCCCATGAAGTAGGCGAACAGCACCAGCGCGAACGGCAGGATCACCAGCAACAAGCGGCTGGGACGGTCCGGGTAGCGGTTGATCAGGCGCATGCCAGCTCCTCCGGTTTACAGCTTGGCGTCGGCGGCCAGCTGTACGTAGGTCGGATCAAAGCGCAGCTTCAGGTTGGCCTTGTCGCCGCGAGTCACGCCATTGGCGAACGCCATGCCGACCGCATCGGTGTCCTTGGCGCCTTCGCCCAGCAAGCCGTGCTGGAACGAAAACGCCGCCACCTTGCCCATGGTGGCGGGCAGTTGTTCGCTGGTGACGAAGGCCAGCGCTTCCGTGGGCGTGGCGAACAATTTGGTGGTGTCCAGTTGCGCCTGGAAACCTTTGAGGTCAGTGCCCGACGCTTTGGCCATGTGTTCCAGCGCAGCGTTGGCGGCAGCGTTCCTGGCGTTCATCAGCGCCACCACTTCAAACCAGGCGCCGGTCAAGGCCTTGCCCAGGGCTGGGTTGTCTTTCAGGGTCTGGGTGTTGACCACCATCATGTCCATGATCTCGCCGGGCACTTGGCTGGAGTTGAACACTTCGCTCACGCCCGGCTGGGCCTTGATGTCCGAAAGCATCGGGTTCCAAGTGGTGACGGCCTTGACCTGGTCGGTGTTGAAGGCGGCGGAGATATCGGCGTCGGAGGTGTTGACGACTTTCAGGTCTTTCTCGGCGAGGCCGACCGAATCCAGGGCACGGGCCAGCAGGTAATGGGACACCGACAGTTCCACCAGGTTGACGTCCATGCCTTTAAGATCGTCGACTTTCTTGCCTTCGCCCTTGAGGACGATGCCGTCGTTGCCGTTGGAGAAATCGCTGACGATCAGCGCGGTGCTGTCCACGCCGCCGGCGGCGGGAATGGTCAGGGCGTCCATGTTGGTCATGGTGCAGCCGTCGAACTGGCCGGCGGTGTACTGGTTGATGGATTCAACGTAATCGTTGAGCTGCACGACATCGATGGTAATGCCGTACTTTTTTGCCCACTTGTCGACGATGCCTTGGCTGCCCGCGTACTCCCAGGGCATCCAGCCGGCATAAATGGTCCAGCAGACGCTGAAGTGGTCTTTTTGCGCGGCGGCGGATGAGAAGCTCAGGAAGGCCGAGAAGACGGCGACGAGCAGGGCGGACAGACGAAGCTTGAACATGGTGGTTCTCCAGTTGATCAAGGGCGGACAGGAGCAACGCGGCACCGCGAACGGTGTCTTGTCTCCCGGGCTTTTGTCCCGCCGTGTAACCTCAACTGGAGGTCGCCAACTCTCGGACCAGCCACTCGCCAGAGGCGAGCCGGAACCCTAGTCAGCCATTGCAAATTGTGGTGCCGCGAACCTGTGATGACTCCTGCACGGGATTGGTAAAGCGAGAGCCGTGCCAATTCGGGCAGAGGCCCGGGCCAGAGGGGGTGGGTCTGAGGGAGGAATGATCGGGGGGCGGATTTGTGCTTGGTTGTGGTGCTGTCGCGCACCGGAAGAGGGCGACGAGGGACATGTTTCCAGTTGTTGCCAGGTCGCACCAGATTCCGATTTCGCTGTCAGATTAATCGTCAGTCACCCCAATAGATGACTGCCGCCCATCAGCGTCGCTGGTGCGGCCCATTCGCGGTCCAGGAGGCCGCCATGTATCGACGACTGCTCCTCATTGCGTTTCTTGGTCTGACTCTTTCGGCATGCGTGCCTTACTACGACGGAGGCTCGAGCTACTATCGTTCAGAGGTCTATACCTCACCAGCGCCGGCCTATTACAGCGGTGGGTATTACTCGGCCCCACGGGGCTATTACGCCCCACGGTACTACCAACCGGCGCCCCGTTATTACTCGGCCCCGCGCTACTACCAACATGGCCCGCGCTATTACTCGCCACCGCGAGCGGCGTACCGGCCTTATCCACACCGAGGCGGCTGGGATGGTCGCGATCGAGGCGGCTGGAACGATGACCGTCGTGGCCGGGGCGGGCGTGACCGCGGACATGACCATCGAGGACGTGGTCATGATGGGCGAGGCAACCATCGGTAAAGGACAGGCAGCAAAAAGCGGCGCATGAAGCGCCGCTTTTTTTGTGCCTGCGATAAATCCGGCGGGATGACCTCTGTGGGAGTGAGTTTTCTCCTGCGGGGATATGATTCTGGCTCGGTTATTCGTTGGACAAATCCGCCAACGGATGCCGACCCTCCCACACCTTGTGAAAATGCGCTTGCACCGCTGCTTCCGGTACATGATTGATGTCCGGCCAGTGCCAGTGGGGTTTGTGATCCTTGTCGATCAATCGCGCCCGCACGCCTTCGCTGAATTCCGGATGGCGACAGCAGTTCAGGCTCAAGGTGTACTCCATGCGGAACACACCGGCCAACGACAAATGCCGCGCCCGGCTTATCTGCTCCCAGACCAGGTGCGCCGTCAACGGCGAGCCCTCGGTCATGGTCTTGGCCGCGCGGGCGATCAGCGGATCAGGATGCTCCACCAGCAAGCTGAGGGCCTTCCAGGCGCAGCGGACGTCACTGACATCCAGCCATTCGTCGATTTTGTGCCGACGGGGCAACCACTGGGCTTCGGGCAACTGGGTCAGCGCTTCTTGCTGCAAGGCCTTGAGCAGACTGTTGAGTTGCATCTCGGTCTGTTCCTGCCAATTGAGTTGCAACAAGCCCTCGATCAGGTCGTCCTGCTGCTCATCGAGTAAAAAACGATCGGCCAGGCCCAGGTCGATGGCGTCGCGCGCGTTCATGTGGGCACCGGTCAGGCCGAGAAACAGGCCCAGCTTGCCCGGCAGGCGCGACAGGAACCAACTGGCGCCTACATCCGGGTACAACCCGATGCTGATTTCGGGCATCGCCAACCGACTGCTCGGCGTGACGATCCGCGTGCTCGCGCCTTGCAGCAATCCCATGCCGCCGCCGAGCACGTAGCCATGGCCCCAGCACAGCAATGGCTTGGGGTAGGTATGGAGATTGAAGTCCAAGCGATATTCGGCGGCGAAGAATTGCGCGGCCAGCGGCGGCACCTCGCCGGGGTGGGCGCGGCAAGCTTCTGCCAGGCTGCGGACCTCGCCACCGGCGCAAAACGCTTTGGCACCTTTGCCGCGCAGCAATACGCAGACTATCTGCGGGTCCCTGGCCCAGGTGTCGAGCCGATCACGCAGGGCGTTGATCATTGGCAGGGAGAGGGCGTTCAAGGATTTTTCGGCGTCCAGGGTGGCGATGCCCAGGCGCGCGCCATCGATGCCGGTGAGTTCTTCGAAGTGCAGATTCATCGTGACCTCGATCAGAAATTGAATGATCAGTATGACTGCTGTACGGGAAAGTGCCGGATCCGTGTCAGATCAATTGACAAGCCTTGTGGGCTTTCCTAGGGTGCGCCCATTGTTTTTACCGGGTACAACCATGACCGCTGACGACCGTATCAAGCTCGAACCCAGCTGGAAGCAGGCACTGCGTGCCGAGTTCGACCAGCCCTACATGGCAGAGTTGCGCGAATTCCTGCGCAGTGAATACGCCGCCGGCAAGGAGATCTACCCTCCGGCCCCGTTGATTTTCAACGCCCTCAATTCCACTCCGCTGGACAAGGTCAAGGTCGTGATCCTCGGCCAGGATCCCTACCACGGGCCGGGCCAGGCACATGGCTTGTGCTTCTCGGTGCAGTCGGGCGTGCCGACACCGCCATCGCTGGTGAATATCTACAAGGAATTGAAGCGCGACCTGAACATCGACATTCCCAACCACGGTTACCTGCAAAGTTGGGCCGAACAGGGCGTATTGCTGCTCAATACCACCCTGACCGTTGAACGCGCCAATGCCAACGCTCACGCCAAGAAAGGTTGGCAGCACTTTACCGACAGGGTCATCGAGGTGGTCAGCGAACACCAGTCGAACCTGGTGTTTCTGCTGTGGGGCGCCCATGCCCAGAGCAAACAGAAGCTGATCGATGCAACCAAGCATTTGGTCTTGACCTCGGTGCATCCGTCACCGCTGTCGGCCCATCGGGGCTTTATTGGTTGCGGGCATTTCAGCCGGGCCAACAAGTTTCTGGAGCAGCACGGCGAGAAGCCAATCGAGTGGCGGTTGCCGCCGGTTTGACGCGCTGGTCGAGCGGGCCCCATCGCGAGCAGGCTCGCTTCTACAAAGGTTTTGTGGTGGGACGCCAAATGGATACTCGCCGCAGACTCCCGTGGGAGCGAGCCTGCTCGCGATGAGGCAACTCGGTTACAAGCTTGAACCTGTCTTGCGCATCCAATACCTGAACAACGGCTCCGCCAGGAACAGCACGAACAGCAGCCGCATCACCTGCAACGCCGTGACCAACGGCACCGACAATTGCAACGTTTCCGCCGTCAGGCTCATCTCCGCGATGCCACCGGGCATCATGCCCAGGGTCAGCGAACGCAAATCCAGGTGAGTCAAGGTGCTCAGGCCCAGGGCCGCGAGCGTGGCGATCAGCATCGTCAATACCGTGCCAACCAATGTACGCCCCATGAACGACGGTGCCCGGCGGAAGAACTGCCGGTTGAAATGACAGCCCAGGCCGCTGCCGATCAGCCATTGGCCGATCTGGCTACCGCCGTCGGGCAGGCCGATGTGCAAATCCCAGCCGATGCTCACCGCCGCGCTGACCAACAGCGGACCGAACAGCCATGGGTTGGGCTGGCGAAGGCGCTCCCAGATCCAGGCGAGCAGTGCACCGGCCGGGAACAGGATCGCCAGCCACATCCAGTCCACCGTCGTGGCGTGTTGCAGTGGGGTGCCTTCGCCCAGCAGGTACTTGAAGGCGGCGGGAACGCACAGCACCACCACCAGCACGCGTAGGCTCTGGCCCGCGGCGACATGGCTGAGCATCGCGCCGTTGCGGGCGCCGAGGTTGACCATTTCGCCGGAACCGCCTGGCATGCTGGAAAAGAAAGCGGTGGCGCGGTCCTCGCCGGTGCGGCGCATCAGCCACACGCTCACCACGCTGGACACGCTGGTGATCAGCGCGCCGAAGAAAATCAGGCCGAAGTGGCTCAGGACTTGCTCCATCACCACTGGCGTAAAGTGCAGGCCGATACCGATGCCCACCACCCATTGGCCGCATTTGCGGCCGCCGGGGATTTCCATCAATTGCCATGGCGTGAGGCAGCGCACCAGGATGATCGCCAACAGCGAGCCGACCATCCAGGGCAAGGGCCAGCCGATCAGGCTGGCCAGATAACCGCCGGCCAGACCGACCAGCGGTGTTCCCCACCATTGTCTGAAAGTTGTCGTCTCAGGCATTGGCCAGGGCACGACGCTGGGCACTGCGGCGACGCCAGATGCGCAGCAGCGGCAGGAACAACATGATTGCGGTCAGGACCCAGCAACCGAAGGTGATCGGGCTCGACCAGAGGATTTCCAGCGCGCCGTTGGAGATCGACAACGCACGACGCAGGTTCTGCTCCATCAGGCCGCCAAGGATGAAGCCCAGCAGGACTGGCGACAGCGGGAACTCAAGCTTGCGCAGGATATAGCCGAAGATACCGATGCCGATCATCAGGAACAGGTCGAACGTGGTGGCGTGTACCGCATAGACACCGATCCCGGTGATGATTGCGATGACCGGCACCAGCGCCCAGTTCGGCACCGCCAGGATGCGCGTAAACACGCGGATCATAGGGATGTTGAGGATCACCAGCATGACGTTGGCGATGAACAACGAGGCGATCAGGCCCCAGACGATGTCCGGTTGCTGTTGGAACAGCAGCGGGCCGGGGGTGATGTTGTACAGCGACAGCGCGCCGATCATGACCGCCGTGGTGCCCGAGCCGGGAACGCCGAGGGTCAGCATAGGCACGAGGGCGCCGCAGGCTGCGCCACCGATGGCGGTTTCCGGCGCCGCGAGGCCACGCTTGTCGCCCTGGCCGAACGTACCGGTGGCACCGGCCATGCGTTTTTCAGTCATATAGGCTACGGCACTGGCCAGGGTCGCGCCGGCACCTGGCAATACGCCCATGATGAAACCGAGCACGCCACAGCGCATGTTCACCCAGAACACCGAGGCAGCTTCCTTGACGTTGAACATCATCCGCCCGGTGGCTTTCACAGCTTCCTGGCCGCGATGGGTTTTTTCCAGCAGCAACAGAATCTCGCTGATGGAGAACAGGCCCAGCACCAGCACGACGAACTGGATGCCATCGGTCAAGTGAATGTTGTCACCGGTGAAGCGGTAGACGCCGCTGTTGGCGTCGATGCCGACGCACGACAGGAACAGACCGATCAGCGCGGCGATGAACGTCTTGAGCGGTCGATCACCGGCCATGCCGCCCAGGCAGACGATGGCGAACACCATCAGTACGAAATATTCCGCCGGTCCGAAGGCAATTGCCCATTTGGCCAGCAAGGGAGCAAACAGCACCATGCCGCAGGTGGCGATGAGCGCGCCGAGGAACGAACTCCACGCCGACAATGACAAAGCGACCCCGGCCAGGCCTTGGCGAGCCATTGGATAGCCGTCCAGCGTGGTCATTACAGTGGACGCTTCGCCCGGGATGTTGAGCAGAATCGAGCTGATACGCCCGCCGTATTCGCAGCCCAGGTAAACGGCCGCCAACAGGATCAACGCCGACTCCGGCGGCAGGCCCAGGGCGAAGGCGATCGGGATCAGCAGCGCCACGCCGTTGATCGGGCCCAGGCCCGGCAGCAGCCCTACGACGGTGCCGATCAAGGTGCCGCTCAACGCGGTGACGAGGTTGTAGGGAGTCAATGCAACGCCAAAACCCTGGCCGAGATAATTCAGGGTATCCATATCAATTCTCCAGGACGTCGAGCAGGCCCAGGGGCAGCGGCACGTCCATCAGCTTGTCGAACAACAGATAAAGACCAATGGCCATCAGGCTGATGATCACTACGCTCGGTACCCAGCGGCCGCCGTACAGGCGCGCCATCGGCACGCCAGTGACAATGCTGGCGAGGATGAAGCCCAGGGGTTCGAACGTTCCGGCGAAGACCAACAGCAGCAAAACGCAGATGCCGATTTTCTGCAGGGTTTCACGGTCCAGTTGCGGGTCGTCTTCGCTGTGCACGACGGGGGTAGGACGAAACAGCATGTACAGCAGCGCCAGCCCCATCAGCCCGATTATCAGCAGGGGAAAGGCGCGCGGGCCGACCGGTTCATAGGAAAAGGCGGCCTGATAAGGCCAGGCCATCAGCGCCAGGCCGATACAGGCCAGCAGCAGCACCGCGGCAACAATACGTTGGATGACGAGCATGACTAACTCCTGGGCGGCGCCGGTTGTGCCGACGCCGCCGCGAGACAGGGGCGATTACTGGATCAGGCCGAACTCTTTGGCCAGCATCTTGTAGTCGGCCACTTGCTTCTTCACGTAGGTGTCCAGCTCCGGACCGGTCATGGCGAACGGGAACAGTTCGCGCTGGTCACGCAGCTTGGCGAACTCTTCGGAGGCCAGCAGTTTGTCGAAGGCGTTTTTCCACCAGGCGTATTCCTCATCGGTGACCTTCGGGCCCAGGTAGAAGCCACGTACCACCGGCCAGCGGATGTCGTAGCCTTGTTCCACGGCGGTCGGGATGTCTTTCATTTCCGGCTCTTCCAGGCGCTTATCGGAGAATACGGCCAGCAGACGCATGTCGCCGCTCAGGATGTGTGGCATGGAGTCGGAGATGTCCGTACTGCCCACCTGGATATGACCGCCGAGCAGAGCGGTAGCGATTTCGCCGCCGCCTTCAAGGGCCACGTAGCGCAGTTTGCGCGGGTCGATACCGGCGGCCTTGGCAATCAAAGCGGTCTGCATCCAGTCCTGGCTACCGACGGTGCCGCCAGAGCCGATCACCACCGAGCCAGGATCTTTCTTCAGAGCCTGTACCAGATCGTCGAGATTCTTGTAGGGCGAATCGCTTTTCACCGCGATGGCGCCATAGCTGGTGCCGACGGCAGCGAGCCAGCGCACATTGGTTTCATCGAAACGGCCGAACTTGCCTTGCGCCAGGTTCAGCAACGAGCCGCTGGACCAGGCCACCAGCGTGCCGGCGTCTGCCGGGCGCTGCGCAACCACTGCGTTGTAGGCCACCGCGCCGACACCGCCGGGCATGTAGGTGACGCGCATCGGCTTGGTCAGCAGCTTTTCATTGACCAGTGCGCTTTGCGCCAATTTGCAGGTCAGGTCGAAACCACCGCCGGGTGCGGCGGGGGCGATGCACTCAGGGCGCTTCGGCTCTTTGGACGAATCAGCGGCGAGCGTTTGCCCGGCGAGCATCAGGCATCCGACGGCAAGGGCTACTTTACGCAGTGCTAGGTTCATTTTTGTCTCCACAGGAGTTGTTGTTTTGTGTTTCAAATCAGGCTTCGCAGAACATGTACGGTGCAGACCCCTGAACGCGTGTCAAAGACGCAGCAGTTCGGTCTGCGCAGAGGCACAGGCAAGGGTAGTCTGGTTGGGGCAGCAAAGGCGGGTGGGCATTGAAGCCTGGAGCTGTATGGACAGCATGGTGAATACTCCGCTTATTGTTTTTATTCGGCGAAAACGCTTCGTGGCGTTTTTCGTTCGCGAGGTGTGTCGCGACCGGCAGTCGAAACTGTCCGTGGAGCGACTCTAACGACCCAACCTTTCGCTAACCTTTCAAAAGCTTTCAGGATGATTTTTGGCTTCACAGTGGCGGATGCGGCTGTAAACTCCGCGCCAAAGAATGGCGCCGGCCATCCCTGAATCGAGGAAAAACCCATGCGTGTTCTGCTCGTCGAAGACCATCTGCAGCTGGCCGAAAGTGTCGCCCAGGCGCTCAAGAGCACGGGTTTGACAGTGGACGTGCTGCACGATGGGGTGGCCGCTGACCTGGCCCTGAGCAGCGAGGAATACGCCGTGGCGATTCTAGATGTGGGGCTGCCGCGCATGGACGGTTTCGAAGTGCTGGCGCGCTTGCGGGCGCGGGGCAAGACCTTGCCGGTGCTGATGTTGACCGCGCGCAGCGACGTCAAGGACCGCGTCCACGGCCTGAACCTCGGCGCCGATGATTACCTGGCCAAGCCATTCGAACTGACCGAGCTGGAAGCCCGGGTCAAGGCGTTGCTGCGCCGTAGCGTACTCGGGGGCGAGCGCCAGCAGCGCTGCGGTGGGTTGGTCTACGACCTGGACACCCGCCGCTTTACGCTTGATGAGGAATTGATGACCTTGACCTCCCGCGAGCAGGCGGTCCTGGAGGCGTTGATAGCTCGACCGGGGCGGGTGATGAGCAAGGAACAACTGGCCGCCCAGGTGTTTGGCCTGGACGAAGAGGCCAGCCCCGACGCCATCGAGATCTACGTTCATCGGCTGCGTAAGAAACTCGATGGCCATGCGGTGGCGATCGTGACGTTCCGGGGCCTGGGCTATTTGTTGGAAACCCGTGATGCATAAGCCCGACAGCCTGCGCTGGCGGCTCCTTCGCAACCTTGCATCGCTGCTGGTGGTGCTGATGCTCGCCAGTGGGCTGAGTGCCTATTGGAATGGTCGCGAAGCGGCCGATACTGCCTATGACCGGACGTTGCTGGCTTCGGCCCGGACCATTGCCGCCGGGCTTTCCCAGCGAGACGGCACCCTGAGTGCGGACGTGCCGTACGTGGCCTTGGACACCTTCGCCTATGACAGCGCCGGGCGTATCTACTATCAGGTCAACGATATCCACCAGAAGCTGATCTCCGGGTACGAAAATCTTCCTGGCCCGCCGCCGGGTACGCCGCGCACGGACGATTACCCCGCGCTGGCGCGCTTCTATAACGCCTCTTATCAGGGCCAGAATGTGCGCGTCGTAAGCCTGCTCAAGGCCGTGAGCGAGCCGGAGATGAACGGCATGGCGGAAATCCGCGTGGCGGAAACCGAAGAGGCGCGGGTCAGCATGGCGCGCAGCTTGATGGCCGATACCTTGCTGCGGTTGGGCATGCTGGCGGTGGGTGCGCTGCTTTTGGTGTGGTTCGCGGTCAGTGCCGCGCTGCGTCCCCTGGAACGCTTGCGCACGGCGGTGGAAGAGCGGCAGCCAGACGATCTGCGACCGCTGCCGCTGGTGGAAGTCCAACATGAGTTATGGCCGCTGGTACGGGCACTCAATCACTTCACCGAGCGCCTGCGTGGCCAATTCGAGCGTCAGGCGCAATTCATTGCCGACGCCGCCCATGAGCTGCGAACGCCATTGGCCGCCCTCAAGGCTCGCCTGGAGCTGGGCCTGCGCGCCAGCGAACCGGCCACGTGGCGCCAAACCCTGGAGACCGCCGCCCAGGGCACCGACCGCTTGACCCACCTGGCCAACCAGTTGCTGTCATTGGCCCGGGTGGAAAATGGCGCCCGGGCGATTGCCGAGGGCGGCGCGCAATTGCTCGACCTGAGCCAGCTCGCCCGTGAGCTGGGCATGGCCATGGCACCTTTGGCCCATGCCCGTGGGGTCGCGTTGGCGCTGGAGGCAGATGAGCCCGTCTGGTTGCGGGGCGAACCGACGTTGCTGAACGAACTGTTGAGCAACCTGGTGGACAACGCCCTGGCCCACACCCCCTCGGGTGGCAACGTCATCCTGCGGGTGATCGCGCCGGCGATCCTGGAAGTCGAGGACGACGGCCCCGGCATTCCTGAGACTGAGCGCGAGCGAGTATTCGAGCGCTTCTATCGACGCAACCAGCAAGTGGCCGGTTCTGGCTTGGGATTGGCGATCGTCGGGGAAATCTGTCGCGCGCATCTGGCCCAGATCACCCTGCATGACGGGCAGGAGAGTGGGCTGAAGGTGCGGGTGAGTTTTATCCCCGGCTAAGCCAGGCAATGCAAAACCCGTGGAAAGGGAGCAAAGTCCCTCGCCACAACGGGCTTTGTCAGTAAAACATCGACCGCGCTTCTTCCAGATCCGCGCAGCGGTCGTGGTTGTCCAGGTCAATGCCCAGCTTCTTGATCGCGGGGACGCCAAATACGTCGATCCTGCTCAGCGGATGATCGGAGTCCTTGTAGCAGTACAGTGCAGCGACTTGCACCAGGTCGACGTAATCGAGTTGTTCCGAATCCCGGGTGAAATCCAGATACAACCCCGGCAACTTCATCAATCGTTCCGGAAACTCCCAGACGCTGAGCAGCTTGTCCCCCAACACGGGATGAATCGTCTCGATGACGTGGTTGAGGCTGATTGGATCCGACAGCAATTCGTTGTTGTCTTCGGCGTACGTCAGGATCGGCAGCACGCCGATCTGATGGACCAATCCGCCCAGCGCGGCCTGGTCAGGCTTGAGGTGGGTATAGCTGCGACATAGCGCATAACTGACACCGGCGATCTCCAGGCTCTTGCGCCACACCTCACGCATCTTCTGTTCCACAACATCGGAGCGGGCATGGAATATCTGCTCCATGACCAGGCCAATCGCCAGGTTACTGCTGTAGTTGACGCCCAGCCGAGTGATGGCCGTGTGCAAGTCCGTCACTTCCTGCGTGGCGCGTAGCAGCGGGCTGTTGACCACTTTTATCAGGCGCGCCGAGAGTGCCGTGTCACGACCGATCACTTTGCTCAGGTTACTGACACTGATCTCCGGATCTTCCGCGGCCCGGCGAATCTGCATGGCCACTTCCGGTAGTGTGGGCAGGACCAGGTCGTCCTTATCGATGGCCGCCACCAAATCCCGCTGGACCTTATCCGCCAAATCGCTCATTTCGGTTCTCTAGGTGTTGCGACAAAATGTTGCGATCAACGCTGGATTTCGCGGTCGCGGTCCAGTTCGTAAGGCAAGTCCAGCAATTGTAGCGCGGGTCCTTCCAAAGCACCGAGGTGCAAATTGCCATCCTCGGCGGCTTCGGCCTGCAACACTCCCAGCAGTTCAATATTCTGCTCGGCCCGGGCAGCAATGACGACCTCGCCGATCGAGCTGCCATGCGTAGGGGAAAACAGCGGGGTGCCAGGCTCCGGCAACTCGGCGGCGTCCAGTTGCAGGCGATACAGGCGGCGCTTGAGCTTGCCGAGGTACTGCATGCGCGCGACGATTTCCTGGCCGGTATAGCAGCCTTTCTTGAAGCTGACACCGCCAACGGCCTGCAGGTTGAGCATCTGAGGAATGAACAGTTCGCGTGTGGCCGCCATGACTTGGCCGATTCCCGCACGAACCTGGCCCAGCAGCCAGCGGTTCAAGTCGCCTTCGCCCAGTCGCGAGCCCAGGCGAGCGCGCAGCGTATCGGCCTGTTCGGCGCGGACCCAGAGTTCGGCGCGGCCCGGGGATACGCGGATGGCGATCAAGGATTCATGGCGTGCCATGCTATCGGTGTCGGCCGGCAGCTCCAGGCCCAGTTCGCTGAGGGCCGCGTCAGCGTTTTCCAGTCCGAAGCGAACCCAGGCCGGGCTTTCATCGGTGAGTTTGGATTTGGAAAACACCGCGTATTTTTTCAGGTCCGCCAGTTGCGGTTCGAGTAACTCGCTGGCCATCGCCATGAGTACGCCGTCGCCCTCGAGCAGGATCCGGAAGCTTGATTGCATCCGGCCTTTCTGTGTGCAGCGGGCGCCGAGGCTGGCCCGGCTGTCGCTCAGGTAATTGAGATTGCAGGTCAATTGGCCTTGCAGGAATTTACCGGCATCCACGCCGCGGACCGCGAGAATGCTTTCGTGGGACAGGGTGCAGAAAAAAGCGGAATCAGCCATGGGTCATCGCAGGGTAAAAAAGTCTGGTGGACATCATAAGGGGGCGCCCTTGAAATGGGTAGTTGCCAAAGGATCGTCGACGGCCGACAAAGCCGTGTGTTCCGCCACGGCCGGGCCTGTATACTTGCGCCCTATTTGAGGAGCGCTCCATGGTCGAAGATGTTGAACTGAATCGCCTCTACTGGCACAGCCGCCGCGGCATGCTTGAGCTTGACGTGTTGCTGGTGCCTTTCGTGAAGGAGGTCTACCCCCACCTCAATGAGGTTGACCGTGCATGCTACGTCCGCCTGCTGGAATGTGAGGACCAGGACATGTTCGGCTGGTTCATGGAACGCAGTGAGTCCGAAGATCCGGAGTTGCAGCGCATGGTCCGGATGATCCTGGACCGTGTCCAACCCAAGTAATCGCTTCGAATGCCGCTGGCGCGCCTCCGGGCAGTTGTTGGCGGCCTATCTGCTGGCGCAGCTGTTCGCCCTTGGCTCGTTGTTGCTATTGGCCGTTCCACCCGGGTTCGCAGCCGTCGGCATCATACTGTGCCTGGGCCATGGCGCCTGGGTACTTCCGCGACACCTGCTGCTGACCCATCGACAGGCGTTTCGCGGCTTGCGTCGCGATGCCGGTGGCTGGCAGCTATGGAGCTCCGACGGCGGCTGGCAATCGGTGCAGTTGCGGCCCGATAGCCTCGCATTGCCGATAATCGTCGTGTTGCGCTTTCGGCTCCAGGGCGAGCGGCGGGTCCGCTCGCTGTGTGTGCCCCGTGATGCGCTGGCGCCGGATGTGCACCGACGCCTGCGAGTGCGGCTCAGGTTCCGCCGGCGTAGGTGGGCGGCACCAGGATAGTATCCAATGGCTCGGGCAACAGATCCGGGTAATCGAGGGTGTAATGCAACCCTCGACTTTCCTTGCGTTCCATCGCCGAGCGAATCATCAATTCGGCCACTTGCGCGAGGTTGCGCAGTTCGATCAGGTCCCGGCTGACCTTGTAGTTACTGTAGAACTCATCGATCTCATCGAGCAGCAGTCGTACCCGATGCTGGGCCCGTTGCAAGCGTTTGTTGGTGCGCACGATCCCAACGTAGTCCCACATGAAGCGCCGCAGTTCGTCCCAGTTGTGGGCGATGATGACGTCTTCATCCGAGTCGGTGACCTGGCTGGCATCCCACGAGGGCAGGGCGGCAGGTATGTCGATGCGCGGCAATTGCTCAAGGATGTCGGCCGCTGCCGAGCGGGCGTAGACGAAACATTCCAGCAGCGAATTGCTGGCCATGCGATTGGCGCCGTGCAGCCCGGTGAAACTGGTTTCGCCAATGGCATACAGGCCGGGGACGTCGGTGCGACCGAACTGATCGACCATGACCCCGCCGCAGGTGTAATGCGCCGCCGGCACCACCGGGATAGGCTGCTTGGTGATGTCGATGGAAAATTCCAGGCAGCGTTCGTAGACCGTCGGGAAATGACTCTTGATGAACGCTTCGGGCTTGTGGCTGATATCCAGGTAAACGCAGTCGATGCCCAGGCGCTTCATCTCATGGTCGATGGCTCGGGCAACGATGTCCCGTGGGGCCAGTTCGGCGCGGGGATCGAAGCGCTGCATGAAGCGTTCCCCGTTGGGCAGCTTCAGGTGCGCGCCTTCGCCGCGCAGGGCCTCGGTCACCAAAAAACTCTTGGCGAGCGGGTGATATAAACAAGTCGGGTGGAACTGGTTGAACTCCAGGTTCGCCACCCGGCAACCGGAACGCCAGGCCATGGCAATGCCGTCACCGCAGGCGCCGTCCGGGTTGCTGGTGTAGAGGTAGACCTTGGCCGCGCCACCGGAGGCCAGGATCACGAAGCGCGCCCCGTAGGTGTCGACTTCGCCCGTGCCACGGTTGAGCACATAGGCGCCCAGGCAGCGATCACCGTTCAGACCCAGGCGTTTTTCGGTGATCAGATCGATCGCGACCCGTTGCTCCAGCAACTCGATGTTCGGCCGTTGCCTGGCCTGGGCCAGCAGCGTCTTGAAAATCGCCGCGCCGGTCGCATCGGCGGCATGGATGATCCGCCGATGGCTATGGCCGCCCTCGCGGGTCAGGTGAAATTCAAAGCCGCCATCTTCGGTGCCGGACTGCTCATCGCGGGTGAATGGCACGCCTTGGTCGATCAGCCATTGGATGGCCTCCCTGCTGTGCTCGACGGTAAAGCGCACCGCATCCTGATTGCACAGCCCGCCGCCAGCGTTGAGTGTGTCGTCGACGTGGGATTGGATCGTGTCGGCGTCATCCAGTACGGCCGCGACGCCGCCCTGGGCCCAGAACGTCGAGCCGTTGGCCAGGTCGCCCTTGCTCAGCACGGCGATGCGCAGATGCGCAGGCAAAGTCAACGCCAGGCTCAATCCGGCGGCACCGCTGCCGATTACCAGAACATCATGTTGGAACTGTTGGCTCATTCGAATGATTTCCGCTCAAAGCGACCCGTGAGGGGTTGGCGCCGGACATCCGTTTGACGGGTCGGGCAGCCTTGCAGCCCACTAGTATATAGAGGGGGGGATCGGCACAATAGCCGGGCAATCATGGCGATGTGAAACCAGCGTGACGGAAAAACAACACGCTTCGTCGGATCAGGGTTTTCTTAAAATGGCGACAACGCGACGTTTTCGCGGACAGAACGTTGTTTATCTCGTCACGGTTGCCAGATTTTCGTTTCGAAGAGCTGAAAATAGCGGGAACTTTTGCCAAGCGCCTACGTTCAATAGACGGTTGTCTGCAAAAGGGAACAGCGTCGGGTTGGTTAAGGACTTCGATTCAAGTCCTCGTCCGACAGGCCCGGCGACAGATTATTCGCGCAGCCGGGGAATCTCGTGCTGCGTTTTTCGTGCGTGCCGGATCAGAGCGCGCCGGAAACTTGCTTGGAAGGGGGAGAACTTTTGCGAAAAGCCCGAGTCTATGTTTGCAAGCCCGGTCGATTAGTAGTGCAACCCTCCTTCGAGCTTATCGAGGAGTGTTCATGCTAACCCAGGAAGAGGATCAGCAGCTGGTCGAACGCGTTCAGCGCGGCGACAAGCGAGCTTTCGATCTGCTAGTGCTGAAATACCAGCACAAAATTCTCGGGTTGATCGTGCGTTTCGTGCACGACACCCATGAAGCCCAGGACGTTGCCCAGGAAGCCTTCATCAAGGCCTACCGCGCACTTGGAAATTTCCGCGGGGATAGCGCGTTTTACACGTGGCTTTACCGCATCGCCATTAACACGGCGAAAAACTATCTGGTTTCACGCGGCCGCCGGCCGCCGGATAGTGATGTGAGTTCCGAAGACGCTGAGTTCTACGATGGCGATCATGGCCTCAAGGACCTCGAATCTCCGGAGCGTGCATTACTGCGGGATGAGATCGAAGGCACCGTCCATCGAACCATCCAGCAATTGCCTGAAGATTTGCGTACGGCTTTAACTTTACGTGAATTCGACGGTCTGAGTTACGAGGACATTGCGAGCGTCATGCAATGTCCGGTGGGTACCGTGCGCTCCCGGATCTTCCGCGCTCGGGAGGCCATCGATAAAGCCCTGCAACCGTTGTTGCAGGAAAACTGAGACAGCGGCGACAGCCAAGAGAGGAACGCCATGAGTCGTGAAGCCCTGCAGGAATCGCTGTCCGCAGTGATGGATAACGAAGCGGACGAATTGGAATTACGTCGGGTATTGAATGCCTTCGACGATGTTGAAACCCGTGAGACCTGGGCGCGCTATCAGATCGCCCGGGCTGTCATGCACAAGGACCTGCTGCTTCCGCGTCTGGATATCGCTGCGGCAGTGTCTGCTGCGCTGGCTGATGAAGCCGTACCGGCAAAAGCCTCCCGCGGTCCATGGCGCAGCCTGGGTCGCCTGGCTGTAGCTGCTTCGGTCACCGTAGCGGTATTGGCCGGTGTGCGGTTGTACAACCAGGACGAGATCGCTGGCGTTCAAATGGCGCAGCAATCGAACCAGCCAAGCCTGGCAACGCCACAGGTCAAAGGTCCTGCGGTGCTGGCCGGCTACAGTGAAGGTTCGGAAGCTGCTGGCCCGATGAACAATGGTGTCCTGCAAGGACAGCCAGGCTGGCACGATCAGCGCCTGCCTAACTACCTGCGCCAGCATGCCCAACAGGCTGCATTGAAGGGCACTGAAAGCGCGCTGCCCTACGCTCGCGCGGCCAGTCTGGAAAACCGTTAAGGAGGACCATGCGCGCCATACCTCTTTTATCGCTTCTGCTCGGTGGCTGGTGCGTGATTCCAGCCCATGCCGGCGAGGCTCAAGACTGGCTTAATCGTCTGAGTCAAGCCGAGCAACAGCAAAGCTTCCAGGGCACTTTCGTTTACGAGCGTAACGGTAGTTTTTCTACCCATAACATCTGGCATCGCGTCCAGGATGGCAAAATCCGCGAGCGGTTGCTCCAGCTCGACGGTTCGGCACAGGAGGTCATGCGCATTGATGGACGTACTCAATGCGTCAGTGGCACCTTGATCGCCGGGCTGGGAAATACGCCAGATGGCACTGCACGTGCGCTCGATCCGCAAAAACTCAAGAATTGGTATGACCTTGCCGTGATCGGCAAGTCGCGTGTGGCTGGGCGACAAGCTGTCATTGTGGCCCTGACCCCGAAGGACCAGCATCGCTACGGGTTCGAGTTGCATCTGGACAAGGAAACCGGGCTGCCGCTCAAATCCCTGCTGCTCAACGACAAGGGACAGTTGCTCGAACGCTTTCAATTCACCCGCCTGAACATCACCTCACCTTCGGACGCTGACCTGCAGGCCAGTGCCGAATGCACGGCTGTTGCGCAGGATCCGAACAAGGCGACGGCAGTGAAGACCGCATGGCGTTCGGACTGGCTTCCGCCGGGCTTTGAATTGACCAGCAGTGTTGCGCGAAATGACCCGGACACCAAAGTGCAGGTCAGCAGCCTCATGTACGACGATGGCCTGGCTCGGTTCTCGGTGTTTCTGGAACCGTTGAACGGCGCCACGGCTACCGATACCCGAACTCAGCTAGGTCCGACCGCCGCCGTATCCCGCCGTCTGACCACGCCGCAAGGTGAAATGATGGTCACGGTGGTAGGTGAGATACCTATCGGGACGGCGGAACGGATCGCGCTTTCCATGCGCTCCGACGTCGCGGCAGCCAAGTAGCCATTGCGCAAGTGGCTCGATTGCGCGGCAGGCCATTAACGCCAAGGCTTGATCGAATTGCTGAAACTTCCTGTCAGCATTTTCATTTGCAAAAAATCGATTTTTTTTCTATTAGGTCAGAGCCGCTCGGCTCTGGCCTTGTCTGTTTGCGGAACGAAAATACCGGCGTATCGTTCTCCGGTGTTTCAGCTCCATATCGCTTAACCATGCTCGTCGTAACGGGAGCCGTATGTCGATACCACGCTTGAAAACCTATCTCTCCATATTCGCCACCGTGCTGGTCCTCGGTCAGGCCGTTCCCGCAGCGGCGGTCGAATTGCCGGACTTCACCCAACTGGTCGAACAGGCTTCACCCGCAGTCGTGAACATCAGTACGACGCAGAAGCTGCCTGAGCGCCGGGTGATGGGCCCACAGATGCCGGACCTGGAAGGTCTGCCACCCATGCTGCGCGAGTTTTTCGAGCGCGGAATGCCGCAGCCTCGTTCACCGGGTGGTGGCCGCCAGCGGGAAGCGCAATCCCTGGGTTCGGGTTTCATTATTTCGCCCGATGGCTACATCCTCACCAATAACCATGTCATCGCGGATGCCGATGAGATCCTGGTCCGCCTGGCCGATCGCAGTGAGCTCAAGGCCAAACTGATCGGCACCGATCCACGGTCCGATGTGGCGCTACTCAAAATCGAAGGCAAGGATTTGCCAGTCCTCAAGCTTGGCAAATCCCAGAACCTGAAGGCCGGCCAATGGGTCGTGGCGATCGGTTCGCCGTTCGGCTTTGACCACACCGTGACCCAGGGCATTGTCAGCGCCATCGGCCGCAGCCTGCCGAACGAGAACTACGTGCCGTTCATCCAGACCGACGTGCCGATCAACCCCGGCAACTCCGGCGGCCCGTTGTTCAACCTTGACGGTGAAGTGGTGGGCATCAATTCCCAGATCTACACCCGCTCGGGCGGGTTCATGGGTGTGTCCTTCGCCATTCCAATCGACGTGGCCATGGACGTTTCCAATCAGTTGAAAAGCGAAGGCAAAGTCAGCCGTGGCTGGCTGGGCGTGGTCATCCAGGAAGTGAACAAGGACCTGGCCGAGTCGTTCGGGCTGGAAAAACCCGCCGGTGCCCTGGTGGCACAGATCCAGGAAGGTGGCCCGGCTGCCAAGGGCGGCTTGCAGGTTGGTGATGTGATTCTCAGCCTCAATGGCCAGCCGATCGTCATGTCCGCCGACTTGCCGCACCTGGTGGGTGCCCTGAAGGCCGGTGCCAAGGCCAGCCTCGAAGTGATTCGCGAAGGCAAGCGCAAGAACGTCGAGTTGACCGTTGGCGCTATACCGGAAGAGGGCAAGGAGCTGGATTCGCTGCCCAAGTCCGGCGTAGAGCGCAGCAGTAATCGCTTGGGCGTCGCGGTGGTCGAATTGACCGACGAGCAGAAGCGCACTCTGGAACTGCAGGGCGGGGTGGTGATCAGGGAAGTACAGGACGGTCCTGCTGCACTGATCGGCCTGCAACCGGGCGACATCATTACGCACCTGAATAACCAGGCCATCGGGTCCGCCAAGGAATTCACCGATATCGCCAAGGCCCTGCCGAAGAATCGCTCGGTGTCGATGCGAGTCCTGCGCCAGGGACGTGCGAGCTTCATCACGTTCAAACTGGCTGAATAAGCCCGTCCGCAGCTGAAAAAAACCGCCTCGATGTATGTCGAGGCGGTTTTTTTATGCCTGGCTGAAGCTCAGCCCATCATGTCCTTGACCATTCGCTCCTGTTCCATAAGCTCACGCTGCCGTGCGTCGATGCGGGACGACAATGGAAAGTTGCCGCCGGCGCGGCGTTTGGCGAAGTCCAATTGTTGAATCGCCTGGCGATAGTCGCCGACCAACGCGAAGTATTCGGCGCGGGCCTGGTGCAAGCCGATGATGTTGCCCGACAGGCCGCGCGTCTCGGCAACCATGTACCAGACGTCCGGATCGTCCGGGCGACTCTTGAGCAGCGTCTCCAGGGCTTTTTCTGCGTCAGCGGGGCGGTTTTGCTTTAGCAGCAGGTCAACGCGCACTTGGTTGAGAGGATAGTTGCCAGGGTATTGAACCAGCATCCGGTCGACGCGGGATTGGGCGTCAGCCAGCTTGTTGTTGGTAATGTCCAGATCGACTTGGGCCAGGTTGTAGATGATTTCGTTGGGTGATTTGGCCAGCAGCGGCTTGAGGTTCTCCCGCGCTTCATTCAACTGGCCCCCCTTGACCTGGGCGATGGCCAGGCCATAGCGGGCCACATCGTTTTTGGGGTTCTCGTCCAACAGTGCGCGGAAGCGCTTGGCGGCCAGGCCTGGGGTTTCCTCATAGGTCAGCTGGACGCGCGCACGAATCAGTTGATAACGCATGCTGTCCTCGATGCCCCCCGGCTTGGCCTGTTCGGCGCGGTTGCGGGTGTCGGCGATACGCGACTCGGTGACCGGGTGCGTCAACAGAAACTCCGGAGGCTTGGCGTCAAAGCGGTATTGGCGCATCAGACGCTCGAACATGGTCGGCATGGATCGAGGGTCGTACCCAGCTTTTTCCAGATTCTGGATGCCGATTCGGTCGGCTTCCTGTTCGTTCTGGCGCGAAAAGCGCCGTTGCTCCTGGATGGCGGCGGCCTGGGTCCCCGCGATGGCGGCAATCCCTGCATCGCCCCCGCCAGCGGCGGCGACCACGATGCCAGCCAGCAGCGCGGCCATCATCGGCACTTGCATGCGCTGTTGAGCTTCCACGCCACGGGCGAAGTGGCGCTGCGACAAGTGCGCCAGCTCGTGGGCCATGACCGACGCGTATTCGCCTTCGGTCTGTGCGTTGAGGAATAGCCCGCCATTGACCCCGACGATTCCGCCCGGTGCGGCGAAGGCGTTGAGCTGCGGGCTGTTGATAAGGATGAATTCCAGGCGCCGGTCATTGACCTGGCTGGTCTCCACCAGCTTGTAGACGCTGGTTTCGACGTAGTCCTTGAGCTGGGGGTCGTTGAGCTGTGAAACCTGGCTGCGCAGCAGCGCCAGCCAGGCGCGGCCCAGTTGGTGCTCCTGTTCTGGCGAGACGATGGCAGAACTGGCGTCGCCAAGTGACGGCAGGTCGTCGGCGAAGCCCGGTGAGGCAAGCAGGCAGGCGAGCGTCAGCAGGGTGGGGCGCAGAAATGTCATGCACGAAGCCTTAGTCGACAAAGACCTTACTGTAGCCGGACAGCGGGTCCGGGACCAGATATTCTAGGCGGCTCGACGACCCGTTGCGGAGTGAAACAATGACCGATGCTGTAGCCCACGATGCCGAGCTGGACGCCAGTGGCCTGAATTGTCCGTTGCCGTTGCTCAAGGCCAAGCTGGAACTCAATCGTCTGACCAGTGGCGCCGTGCTCAAGGTAACCGCCACGGACGCTGGCTCCCAGCGCGATTTCCGCACCTTCGCCCGGTTGGCCGGTCATACGCTGCTGCGTGAAGAGGACGAAAACGGCACCTACCGTTACTGGTTGAAAAAAGCCTGAAGGCAGGCGACATCTCTTAGGGATTTTTAATGTTCAAAGTGTTACGCGACTGGATTCAGCGCTACTTTTCCGATGAAGAGGCGGTGGTCCTGGCAGTGCTCCTGTTCCTGGCTTTTACCGCCGTGCTCACGCTGGGCGGCATGTTGGCACCGGTGTTGGCGGGGATGGTGCTGGCGTACCTGATGCAAGGGCTGGTCATTACTTTGGAGCGCTTGCGACTGCCGGGTTCGGTCGCGGTAGGGTTGGTGTTCGCGCTGTTCATGGGCGTGCTGGTGGTCTTCCTGGTGGTGATCGTGCCCTTGCTGTGGCACCAGTTGGTGACATTGTTCAACGAATTGCCGGGGATGCTCGTCAAATGGCAATCGCTGCTGTTGCTGCTACCGGAGCGTTATCCCCACCTGGTCTCGGACGAGCAGGTATTGCAGACGATCGAAGTGGTACGCGGCGAGATCGGCAAGTTCGGCCAGTGGGCGCTGACGTTTTCGCTGTCCAGCCTGCCGTTGCTCGTGAACGTCATGATCTATCTGGTGCTGGTGCCGATCCTGGTGTTTTTCTTCCTCAAGGACCGGGAAATGATCGGACGCTGGGTCCGCGGTTACCTGCCGCGCGAACGGGCATTGATCACCCGGGTGGCGCAGGAGATGAATCGGCAGATCGCCAATTACATCCGCGGGAAAGTCATCGAGATTTTTATCTGTGGCGGCGTGACCTACATCGGCTTCGTCGCCCTGGGGCTCAATTACGCCGCCCTGTTGGCGCTGCTGGTGGGTATTTCAGTGGTGGTGCCCTACGTCGGCACCGTGGTGGTGACCGTGCCGGTGGCATTGATCGCACTGTTCCAGTGGGGCTGGAGCGATCAGTTCATCTATCTGATGGCCGTCTACGGAATCATCCAGACCCTGGACGGCAACGTGCTCGTACCGTTGCTGTTCTCCGAGGCGGTGAACCTGCATCCGGTGGCGATTATCTGCGCAGTGTTGTTGTTCGGCGGATTGTGGGGGTTCTGGGGAGTGTTCTTCGCGATTCCCCTGGCGACGCTGTTCAAGGCAGTGCTGGATGCGTGGCCGAGCAAGGAGCCGGTAGTGGCGCCGTTGTTATAAGAGGTGAGTTAGCCTAGCCGGTGAGGCTACCGGCCTCTTCGCGAGCAGGCTCGCTCCCACAGGGGATTTGCGGTGTTCCGTGAAATCCTGTGGGAGCGAGCTTGCTCGCGATGAGGCCGAAGCTGACAACGAAAAAACTCAGGCCTTGTTGAGCGCCTGAGCCGCCGCCAACACCGCATCCACATGCCCCGGCACCTTCACGCCACGCCATTCCTGGCGCAACACTCCCTGTTTATCGATCAGGAACGTGCTGCGATCAACGCCCAGGTATTCCTTGCCGTAAAGCTTCTTCAACTTGATCACGTCGAACGACTGGCAAACCGCTTCGTCCTTGTCGCTGATCAGCTCGAAGGGGAATTCCTGCTTGCACTTGAAGTTCTCGTGGGACTTGAGGCTGTCCCGGGAGACGCCGAACACTTCGGTGTTGGCGGCCTGGAATTGCGCGTACTGATCGCGGAAACCCTGGCCTTCGGTGGTGCAGCCGGGCGTGCTGTCCTTGGGGTAGAAATAAATGACCACTTGCTTGCCCTTCAGGGCTGCGAGGCTGATGGTCTGCCCGCTGGTGGCGGGCGCCTGGAAATCGGTAACCGGCTGGTCGATGGCAACGGCCATGAACGCTTCCTTACATTGGGTTTTGTGGGCGCCACGGTTCGATCAATGCGTCCAGGTTCATCGCATCGGCGAAATCCAGGAACTGATCACGCAGCCAGCTGATCTGGGTGCCGGCCGGCAGTGTCACGGTGAACGTGGCGTTGAGCATGGTGCCGCCGGTCTGCGGGGCCTGGTAGGTGTCGCAGGTCAGGTTCTCCAGTTCGACGTGGTGGTCCATGAAGAACTGGCACAGCTCGTTGATGATGTCCGGGCGGTAGGCCGAGCTCACGTAAGCCACATAAGGCAGGGCCTGGGGACGATTCTCCAAGGCGGCGCTGCGTACCACGTTGACGGTGAAGGCATGTTTCTTGGCCAGTACGGGCAGGCTGCCCTCAAGGCGGGCCAGCGCGTCCCAGCTGCCGGAAATTTCCAGCACGAGCGCGCTGCACTCGCCATGACGGGTCAGGCGTGACGTCACGACGGCGCAGCGATTTTCATGGCTGGCGCGGCACAGGACGTTAGTCAGCTCCATGGGGTTGGCGCCAAGGGCACTGATAACAAGGAATTGTTCGCGGACTGTGGGGGTGGACATGCAGCATTCCTAAAGCGATGAGCGGTCGGTACGTTTCAGCTCGATGTGGTGCCAGCCTTGGGAAATCGAACGGTTCAAGCCCTTCGCCTCGTGGATGCGTTGCGTTGCGGGGCAACACAAATACACCGGGACACACGCAGGATCGGGGCTTGTAACGACGAAAACGGAGGCTGGGGACCGGCGTATGAGCTTATCGCTACCGATCAAAGCCTGAAGGGTAGCGAAAACCATCGCCAAGGGGAATGGGAGTTCGCTTGTACAAGCATCTTGGCGCCAGTACCATTACGGCTCTCTTTTTCCGGCAGGAGCGGTTTCATGATTGCGGGCAGTATGGTGGCACTGGTCACACCCATGGATGCACAAGGGCGTCTTGACTGGGCCAGCCTCAGCAAACTCGTGGACTTCCACCTTGAAAACGGCACCCATGCCATTGTCGCCGTCGGCACCACCGGCGAGTCGGCTACCCTTGATGTCAACGAACATATCGAAGTCATCCGCGCCGTCGTCAAGCAGGTCAACGGGCGCATTCCGGTGATCGCCGGCACCGGAGCCAACTCGACCCGCGAAGCCGTCGAACTGACCCGCAACGCCAAGGAAGCCGGCGCCGATGCCTGCCTGCTGGTCGTTCCGTACTACAACAAGCCGACCCAGGAAGGCTTGTACCAGCACTTCAAGTACATTGCCGAAGCGGTCGACATCCCGCAGATCCTCTATAACGTTCCCGGCCGCACCTCCTGCGATATGCAAGCCGAGACCGTGATTCGCCTGTCCACCGTGCCGAACATCATCGGCATCAAGGAAGCCACGGGCGACCTGGTACGGGCCAAGGCCATCCTCGATGGCGTCAGCAAGGATTTCATCGTGCTGTCTGGCGATGACCCGACAGCCGTCGAGCTGATCCTGCTGGGCGGCAAGGGCAATATTTCCGTGACCGCCAACGTCGCTCCGCGAGAAATGGCCGATCTGTGCGAGGCCGCGCTCAAGGGCGATGCCGAGACCGCACGTGCAATCAACGAAAAACTGATGCCGCTGCACAAGGACCTGTTCATCGAAGCCAACCCGATCCCGGTGAAGTTTGCCTTGGTCGAAATGGGCCTGATGCACGAAGGCATTCGCCTGCCGCTCACCTGGTTGAGCAACACCTGTCACGAACCGCTGCGGCAGGCCATGCGCCAGTCCGGCGTCCTGGTTTAATTGAGGAAGTACAACGCATGAAGCGAATGGCCGGACTTTCCGCACTTGCCTTGATTATCTCCAGCACCAGTGGCTGCGGGTGGATCTGGGGACCGGATGGTTACTTCCGCGACCGTGGTAGCGACTACCTCGAAGCGCAACAGACTGCACCGATGCAACTGCCACCGGACGTCAGCGTCGCCAAGCGTTTGGATCCGCTGCTGCCGATCCCGCGCAACGTCGCCGACGACAGCGTCAAGGGCGAATACGTTGTCCCGCGACCACAGCCGCTGTCGGCCGTGGCCGATGCCAGTGACTACACCCTGCAAAAGAGCGGTGACTCCAGCTGGGTCATGGGCCAGCACCCACCGGCCGAAGTCTGGCCGGTGGCGATCCAGTTCTTCCAGGACAACGGTTTCCGCCTGGATGAGCAGCGCCCACAGACGGGTGAATTCACCACCACCTGGCAGCGTTCCGATGAACTGTCCGCCGCCATGGCCAAGCGCCTGAGCGCCGCCGGTGTCTCGGCAGACAGCGAAACCCGCGTGCGCGTACGGATCGAGCCGGGCGTACAGCGCAACACCAGTGAGATCTACGTGGTCAGCGCCGAGCGTCCCGCCGGCAGCACCGCCGACGTGGCCTTCACCAATCGCTCGGTCAATACCGGCCTCGACGCCGCGCTGGTGGACGACATGCTTGCCAGCATGAGCCGCACCGCGGAGCAGGGCGGTTCGGTTTCGATGCTCGCGACCCGCGACTACGACACGCCAAGCCGCGTCAGCCTGAGCGAAGACGGCAGCGGCAACCCGGTGCTCAACGTCGGCTCCGACCTCGACCGTGCCTGGTCGAGCGTGGGTCGTGCGCTGGAGCAGGGCGAATGGCGCGTTGAAGACATCAACCGCAGCCTGGGCCTGTACTACATCAACCTGGCTGAAAAAGCCGAGAAGAAAGACGAGAAGCCTGGCTTCTTCAGCAACCTGTTCGGCAGCGCGCCGGACAAGGAAGAAATCGAAGCCCGCGCCGAGCGTTACCAGGTTCGCCTGAGCAAGGTCGGCGACAACGTCCAGGTCACCGTCGAGAAGAACATCAACACCGTGGCGCCGGCCGATGTAGCCCGCAAGGTGTTGGGCGTGATTCAGGACAACCTGGGCTGATCCGATGCGTTTTGCCGTTCTCGGCAGCGGTAGCCAGGGGAACGGCACGCTGATAGCCAGTGCTGGGACCTACGTTCTGGTCGATTGTGGTTTCTCCCTGCGGGAAACCGAGAAGCGCCTGTTGCGCCTGGGTGTGCACCCGGCGCAACTGAGCGCGATATTGGTGACCCACGAACATGCCGACCACGTGCATGGCGTGGGTTTGCTGTCTCGGCGCTACAATCTGCCGGTGTATCTGAGCCGTGGGACGTTCGAAGGCCTGCGCAAACCCATCGAGCCAGCTGGTTTCGTGGCCGGCGGCGAGCAACTGCGTGTCGGCGGCCTGGATATCAGCGTGGTCAGTGTGGCCCACGATGCCCGGGAGCCAACCCAGTATGTGTTCAGCGACGGCGAGCGGCGCTTTGGATTGCTCACCGACCTGGGATCGTATTGCGACAGGGTCATGGACAGCTACCGGGACCTCGATGCGTTGATGATCGAGTCCAACCACTGCCGGGACATGTTGGCGCGTGGGTACTATCCGTATTTTCTCAAGCAGCGGGTAGGCGGGGAGCACGGACATTTGAACAACCACCAGGCGGCATACCTGGTGGCCGAGTTGGGCTGGCAAGGCCTGCAACACCTGGTCCTGGCCCATTTGAGCAGCAAGAACAACCTGCCGCAGCTGGCCCGGCAATGTTTCGTCGACACCCTTGGGTGCGACCCGGACTGGCTGCAACTGGCCGATCAAGATTCAGGGCTCGACTGGCGACATATCGCCTAGCCCATCTACTTAGCAAGCGGAGCCCATCATGGAAAAACGTGAAGAACTCTACCGCGGCAAAGCGAAGTCGGTTTACAAGACCGACGACGCTGACCGCTTGATCCTGCTGTTTCGCAACGACACTTCGGCGTTCGACGGCAAGCGCATCGAACAACTCGACCGCAAGGGCATGGTGAACAACAAGTTCAACGCCTTCATCATGCAGAAGCTCGAAGCCGCCGGCGTGCCGACTCAGTTCGACAAGCTGCTGGGCGACAACGAGTGCCTGGTCAAGAAGCTGGACATGATCCCGGTCGAATGCGTCGTGCGTAACTACGCCGCTGGCAGCCTGGTCAAGCGCCTGGGCGTGGAGGAGGGCATGAAGCTCAACCCTTACACGTTCGAGCTGTTCCTGAAGGACGACGCCAAGGGCGACCCGTTCATCAACGAATCCCATGTCGTGGCCTTCGGTTGGGGCACCGCCGAGCAACTGGCTCGCATGAAGGAACTGTCCCTGAAGGTCAACGAGGTGCTGACCAAGCTGTTCGACGACGCTGGCCTGCTGCTGGTGGACTTCAAGCTTGAATTCGGTGTGTTCAGCGATGGCTCCATCGTCCTGGGCGACGAGTTCAGCCCGGATGGCTGCCGCCTGTGGGACAAGGACACCAAGAAGAAAATGGACAAGGACCGCTTCCGCCAAGGCCTCGGTGACGTCATCGAAGCCTACGAAGAAGTCGCCCAGCGCCTGGGTGTATCGCTGTAGTCGACGCAAGCGACTGATAGCACGGAAAAAATTTCGCCCGGGGGTTCGCTTCCGGCGAATGTGCTGGTATGATGCGCGCCACTGGAGAGATGCCGGAGTGGCCGAACGGGACGGATTCGAAATCCGTTGTACTGGCAACAGTACCTAGGGTTCAAATCCCTATCTCTCCGCCATTATTGAATACGACTAAGCCCCTGAAATGGTTGAACATTTCAGGGGCTTTTTCGTTTTTGGCGATTTGAACAATCCGTTTCTCATCCAGCCTCACCCTGCCGTCCGTCGTGAATCTCTTCCGACCTGTAAATTCTGACAGTAGCCCGCCCTCCCAGGATGAAGTTTGATGACTCCATGCCGAAAGGCCATGCGCCATTGTCAGGAGACATCATGGACATCCAATCTTCCGCCTTGAACGAATTGTTCGCTCTATACCCTGTGGTCATCATGGGATGGGTAACGCCAGTGAAGCCGGCAAGTATTGCGGATGGCGGCATTCCCAAGAGCCTTTACGACGATCAGCCCGATGGGCTGGAATGCCTGATCGACCCGTGGACCGAACTCCAGAAACGTTCCTGGACAATGGCGGTTGATGACCGAGCTGATTTGTACGTCAATGACGATGCTTTTCCGGTGGATGGGAAGACCGTAGGGCCGGGAGAAGAACAGCAGCGCATGAGGCTGTATGTGCCCCGTAATCGGTTACGGGATGGCGTCAACCGGTTGCACTACAAAGTAACCCGTCCCAGTCAGAACGGTGAACCATCCGGGGATTTGCACGTGCTTTACCACCTGTGGTCGCCGGGTCAGCCTGCGCCCGGAAGTCTCAACCTGGTGATTCCCCCCGCTGTCATTGCCGACGGAGTCAACGCCGACCGGGCGGCGCAGGGCGTAGAGTTTGGTTTTGAATATTCCAACAAGCGGAGCTACGACCACATCGATTTCTTGATAGGCACTGTGACGGTGCCATTTGAGGTATTGGACGGTTCGGTGCCCGTGGTGCATACGCTTTTTACCGATACATTCGTACAGGCGGGGGACAACCCAAACACGCCTCTCGTATTCAGGGTGACGGACCAACTGGGCAACTCCAGCCAATCATCAATCAAATACATCAATGTCCACCTTGATGAGGTCGAGCAGGAACTACCGGCACCGATCGTCGAAGGCGTGGAGGACGGCGGCACGCTCGATCCCTCTCAAACCGAAGTCTGGACCAGAGTGTACGGTGATAGGTTGAACCTTGGTGATGACGTCACCGTAACCTGGACGGACCCAAGCGGAGCGATCACACCCTATGTCTCTGCACCCAAATCGTATACGGCCAACGACCAACTCAATAATTACCTGCGGTTTTTGATCCCTGCGGCTGATGTCCTGAGATTTCTCGACAAGAGTGTGACAGTCACCTATACGCGGGATCGAGACGGGACGACCACCGGACCGTCCCTGCCGTTCAATATGCGGGTTGAAACGCCTGTATTGCTGGAACCGTTCAAGGTGATGGGGGCACGCTTCAATCGCACGACATACAGGGCATCCGGCAGTTCACGATTGCTGAGCGCGCTTCATGCCAACTCCCTGCAGCCGTTGCCCGTCGAATGGAAATACGTCGATGAAATCAATTGGAGTACCCCTTCCGCTACCTGGCGCGACAGCCAACCATCGAAGCCACTTCAGGTGCGCTCCAGCAGCCATGAAGCGACCCTGAACCCGGCAAATATCTTCGGCAATGGCGTCGATACCCTCACCACTGGTGGTGCCGCCTTCGTAGCCTTGCTGAACCAAGGGAATGTGGTGGGTTGGGGAAACCGGGGTTTTGGTTCGGAGGTCCCCGCCTTGAACGGTATCGTTGAAGTGAGTTGTACCCAAAGCGCTTATGCGGCCCTTGATACCAGCGGCAGGGTATGGGTGTGGGGCAATGTGGCCGAAGGTGGGCGCATGGGCAACGTAGCGCCAACCGGCTTCGTCGAGATCGTCGGCAATGGCAATGCCTTCGCTGGCCGCAAGAGCAATGGGACGGTGGTGGCGTGGGGGGCGAATCGGGAAACCGATCTGGTACCGGCACCGATCAACAGTTACACAGATATCTTCGCTGTGTATGCCACTTCGCAGGCGTTCGCTGCCCGTCGAACGAACAACCCGGTCGTCGCTTGGGGAATCGCGGGGTTCGGTGAAACAGTGCCCGGGTTGATCAACGATGCCGTTGATATCATCGGCAGCTACGCCGCTTTTGCGGCCCTGCGTAACGGCGACAGAGTGCAGGCCTGGGGTAGCCCAGATTACGGCGGCGCACTGCCGGGCGGGCTGTCTGGCATCGCCTCTCTCGGGTGCTCCAATGCCCAGGCGTTCTGTGTTCTGAACAACAACCAGCAGGTGCAGTCGTGGGGTACGTCAGATTACGGAGGCGGCGGTGCTCCATCACCCAACAGCGATGTTGTCGAAGTCGTCAGCACCTAGCGCGCATTCGCCGCGCGTCGCAGTGACGGTACCGTGGGCGCATGGGGGCGGGCTGAGGAGGGCGGAACCGAGCCGGCGGGGCTCAACAACGTGGTGCAGATAGCCGGCAGTTCCGAGGCATTCGCCGCCTTGCACAGGAACGGCACCGTCACTGTTTGGGGCAACCAGGCAGTGGGTGGGGCAGCACCGGTGCTCAACAACGTCCTGGCTCTTTACAGTAACTCCCATGGTTTTACTGCTTTGACTGAGTCGGGTGACGTCGTTTCCTGGGGGCATGCCCAGGGTGGCGGCGATAACTCGTCGGCCATTGGGCAGTTGCGCAACAACGTTTCCTACTACCGCTCGCCACCGGCACCGAGGGCCTTGGCCGCCCAGGCTGAGCAAGCCAGCAGCCACTCTTGAATCATTTGTTCGGTTCTTGATCCGTCTCGGCGCACGGTAAGGACGTCGAGTCCTCTCTACCTATGAGGCTTCATCATGTCCGGTACACCTGAGCGTGCGGCAAACCTGCCTCCCCCGTCGGTGGATGAAGCGCCTGACGGCATCCTCGATCCTGCCGATATCCCGCTTGATGGCGCCCGTGTCCGGATCAAGCGCTCTACCGCCGATACCGACTGGGAGAAAGTGTTTGTCTTCGTCGGCCCTTCCTACAGCAATCAGTACCCTGTAGGAACGGTAATCAGGGATGTCGTGTTCTATGTCGAGGCAGAGCATTTTATCGCCGAAGCAGTCGATATCGTGATCATCCGCTATGAAGTGTTGATGAAAGATGGCTCCACGCAAGCCTCGGACAATCTTGAACTGAAAATGGATGTCGGCTTCGAGGCGCCTGCAATCCTGGACCTTAGCCAGGAAAATTATGTCGCGGTGGCTGACAAGGCTCCGCTGGACGTCCCGCCCTATGCCCTGATGACCCGAGTCGCGACCCGGGGCACTCCCCCTTATCGATATGAAAGCAGCAATGAATACGTCGCCAGCGTCAATGCCCAGACCGGCGAGGTGACCGCCAGGGGCAACGGCCAATGCACGATCACCGCCACCGACAGCTTGAACCAACCGCACCACTATGAACTGACCGTCAAGGGTATTCGGGAAGTGCATTTCTTGAGCCCCAGCGCTGAATGGGAGGGCATGAAGGCCGTTTGTGATGCCGCCGGAATGAACATGGTCACGCGCTCGGACCTCGACCGGTTACGGGCAGTGTACAAACACCCGGATATTGGTGAAGCGGTTGGGGAATATCTGGGTTGGCTGCCCTATCCATTCTGGACCGGTGACGCGGTGGGGGCGGGCAGCACCTATTGGGTCTATGAAATGGACACCGGTGACAAGACGTCAGCCGATGCCGGTGCTCATCACCAGGCACTCGGTATATCCAAACGAGCGCCTTGACCGTTAGCTTCGGAGGCCGCGATATGAACGACACGCCTGAAAACACAGCAATGAGCACTTTGTTGCCGCCGCCCTCCGTGGAGGGAATGGTTGACGGCGCCGTACTGGATCCCGACTCCGTGCCCCAGGGCATCAGGGTGCAGGTGCCCGCCGCCAGCTTGGCCGAAGGCGACCATGCCCGGCTCGACTGGACGGACGCGGCAGGTGTTGTCCCCGCTTATAGCGTTGACAAGCCCTATTCCCATAACGATGTGGGCAAACCCCTGTCATTCACCGTAGCCCAGGCAGAGGTCCGCCGGTTTCTCGACCGAAGCGTGGCGCTGACTTATACGGTGCAACGCCTGGCGGACGGAGCAGACGTGGGCTCCGAGGTCTTCAGCTTTCGGGTGGCAAAGCTGCCGCTGTCCGCGCCGACGATCCTGGAGGCCAGGGATGGTCAGTTGAACCCTGATGATTTATCGGCCAGCGCCACGGTGCAAATCCCACGCGAAGCCTGGCTCAAAGTCAACGATGTGGTGCGCGTGAGCTTGATGGGGGCAGTAGGCGAGGGAAGCACGGTGGTGACGCACACAGTCGCCTTGAACGAGGCCGGGCAGGCGTTGGAAATTGCCCTTCCTTACAGCGTGATCAACGCCAACGAAGGCCGATCTGTCGTGTTGTCCTATACCGTCAACGGGGCAGAGCCGAGCCCAGAGGCCGTTTATTCAATCAAGCGGGACATTGGCTCCGGCGAGCTGCGGGTCATGGGTGCGCGGTATAACCGTGGCCTGTATCGCTGTTCGGGGTGTTCGCGGCGCTTGAGTGCGTTCCAGGCCGCCACGGGGCGGCCGATCCTGGCGCAATGGCGATACGACGGCGATGACAATTGGGTCGTCGGCGCGACTTTTCGCGATACCGATGCATCCCGGCGGCTACAGGTACGCTCGATCGATTATCAGATAACGCTCAGCCCCGCAAATGTCTTCGGCAACGGGCTCGACGGTGCGCTCACCGGCGTCGCGGCTTTTATCGCCCGTCGAGGCATCGGCGATCTGGTCGGCTGGGGTAACTCCGGCGAAGGCGCCACGATCCCGGCAACCATTATCAGCATGGACGATATCGTTGAGGTGAGTGCCACGGCGGGTGCCTATGCCGCGCGCCGTGCCAACGGCAACGTGGTCGCTTGGGGAACGGCTACCCAGGGCGCGTCCATGGGAGACATCTCCAGACTGGATTTTGTCCGTGTAGTGGGAAATGGCGCGGCCTTCGCCGGTATCAAGCGTGACGGCACGCTAGTCGCCTGGGGGGACCCGGCGCGCGGTGGATCGCTGCCGGCGCCTATCGCGGAACTCACCGATTTCGTCCGGGTACACGGTGCGTCATCAGCCTTCGTGGCGATCCGCCGTACTGGAGGGATGGTGGCTTGGGGGGCGGCTGCCGGTGGAGGTGTGCTGAGCGACGACATCGCAACCTTGACCGATATCGAAGAGGTACTAGGCAACGATGCGGCGTTCGTGGCATTGCGCGGCAATAGGCGCTTGATCGCATGGGGCGCCGCCGATCAGGGCGGTGCACTACCGGAAGCGATCGCCTACCTGGACGACATTGCCGAGATCAGCTGCGCCAATGCGAAAGCCTTCGTCGCCCTGCGCGCCAGCGGACAAATCGTCGCATGGGGCGCTGCAACCCATGGCGGTGTCCTGCCGGAGCTGATCAGGGATCTCGATGACATTGTGGAGATAACCGCCAACTGGCAGTCCTTTGTGGCACGCCGCGAAAACGGCCATTTGGTGGCTTGGGGCTCCGCAGAGACCGGAGGTGCTGTCAGCGATGACGTGGCCCGGTTGAACGACATTGTCCAGGTGGTAGGGTCTTCCAAGGCTTTTGCCGCCCTGCGCAAGGATGGCAGTGTCGTGGCCTGGGGCGATGTGACGGTAGGTGGGGACACCGCTTTGGTCGCCGAAAGTCTGATCGATGTCCAAGCCATCTATGGCAACTCCCATGGCTTTGCCGCCTTGACCGCCGGCGGCCAGCTGGTGACTTGGGGGCATGTGAAGGGCGGGGGAGATAGTGCTGCGGTTCAAGCTCTGCTGGACGGACGGGTCGATTATTATCTGTCCGCCCAGTCAGTGACGCCGGAAGATAAATAATCATGGCCACTTTCTCGGCGCGGGATTTCTTCGCCCATCTAACCCCGATAGTGGTCCTGCTATGGCTATCACTGATCCTATCAGCCCAGGCCGCAACTGGCCCGGAGGTCGCGCAGCTGCTCAATAACCGATATCGCAGCACGCCGCAGGAATGCCCCGGCGGCCATGCGGCGTATTACTGCAGCGGGGTGTTGGTCAGTGGTCTGGCGGGCAATTTCGGGGTGAAGTTCTGGCAGCATGGCCCTACGGCCAGTGAACTGGGCGCGCGCGATTTTTCCTATCTACGGCGCGATGTGGGTACTCGCACTCTGACGCAGCCCAGCGGGATGGTGTTCAGTGACTCGTTTACTGCCATCAGCCAAGGCAAGCCGCTGGATGTGCTTTGTGCCTATCCGTTGGTGTCGGCGAATCGGGATAAATATGGTTGTGGCGTCGGTGGCAGCGAGAGTGATCCCGGCTCCTGCGCCGCACAGGGCGTCAGCGATGCTCCAGGCTGGTTGGCGTACTTTCAGCAACAGGGCCAGCAGCCCTTGCTGCAATGTTCGTTGAGCAGCCGGATCGCGGCGCAATTTCGCGCCAGCTTGCTGGCCCATGAGCAATTGGGTGGCAGTTGGGTCGCCCAACCCAATGAGTTACAAGTGCGCAATTGGGATCCCGAGACACCGACGAACATCCCACTGCAAGCGCTGTTTTACGACGTGGCCCGTGAAGGGGGGTTGTACGATGCCCTGCGTAATCAGCGTGAGTTTTATGCGACTACCGGCCAATGGTTGCCGATTCTACGCCTGGATCTGGCGCAGGCTGATGGTGCAGTCTTTGGCTTTGATTTGCAGGAACAGCTGTACATAGGCTATCAGGTCGCCGCGCGTTTGAATGCGCGCTACGCCGATACCTCACCCTCCTGTCACGGGGGCAGCGCGGCGTTCAATCGCAATGGCGTGCTGATACGCATCACCGACGCAAATCCATCTTTCCACGCATGGAATCCGAGTACTGGTTCGGTAGCACGCAATGGCGTGTCTTTTTCCTATATGCGCGCCGATATGCCGATTTCAAGGCTGGCCTGGTACAAGCATCACGGACTGATAGTCAAGGAGCTGGCAGCTCCAACGTCGTATCGCCTGACCGTACGGTGTTCCTACCCGTACGACGGTTCTACTTTTTCTCGTAGTGACAGTTGCAACGAACACAGTGCCAGTCCTTCCGTAAGCGGTCCGTGTGATGAACAGGGAATTTCCACGGTCGAACAATGGCTGGCTTTTTATAACTCTCTTCCTAATAAAATCACGGGGTGCAGCTTCAAAGGGGACCAGGAGTATTTCGCTCTAAGCATACAAGCCCGGATCCGACTTCCTCCTGCCTCCCAGATAGACCAAAACGAAGTCATCATTGCCAGTTGGGACCAAGACATTCCAGAACGGATTCCTCTGGAAGCGTTTTTCTATACCGTTCCCAGCCAGGCTCTACCCCAGGCTCGGTTTTTTCAGCGGGATTATTTCGAGCAGACCGGGAAATTCCTGCCGATCGTCAAAGTCAATCTAGCCCCTACGGCCAATGAGCCGAGCTTTTCCTATAGTCCGCAAGATCAGGCGGAGCCCGGGGCACCTGGAAAATGAAGATGTATAAGTCGTGCAGATTCTTCCAGTGCTATTGCTGCTGAGCGTTTGCTACATTCAGGCCACGACCGGTCCGGGAGGTCGCGCAGTCTCTACCTCAAACCGTTCATCCCGGCCAACCCGCTGGTTTGTGGCAATCAGACTAATGGGCTATAGCTCAAGACAAGGCTGCCGATAGGCAGGTATTCCCCCCGTGTAAGGAGTGACACCATGCTGCGGTTTTTCGCCGACTTGGGCTTTCGTTGGAAAATCACTCTGCCGATTGCGTTCCTGGCTGTGTTGCTGGTGCTGATGGGGTGGACGGGGATGCGCGGCATCGGCCAGGTGACCGAGTCCAGTACGCAATTGACCAAGCGATATCTGCCGGCCATCAGCCTGTTGCTCAATGCCGATCGTGATCTTTATCAGGCGTTCGTGGCCGAGCGCAGTTTGCTGGACGGTCATGCAAGCGAGCACCTGCAAGCGCTGGGTGCCAGTCACAGCGAAAATGCGAAGCAGGCTTATGACCGTGTGCAGCAATATGCCGCGATGCAGCCCGGTGCCGAGTCGCAGGCGTTGGTCAGTCAGTTCAATGACAGTTTCGGCAAATGGATGCAGGTTTCGCGACGGGTCCTCGAGCTGTCGGTAGGCGATCCGCAAGGCGCTAGCGCGCTGAGCTTTGGTGACAGTGAGCGCTTGTTCGAAACCATGCGCGATTCCATCGACAAGCTGGGTGAGCTGGAAGATGCTGCGTCGCATCGTGAAGGCGACGCAGCGATTGAAAACGGCGAGACAGTCGGGGTGCAACAGGGTGTGATTCTGTTGGTCGGTTTGCTCGGTTGCATCTTGGTGCTGGTTGCCCTGCCGCTGGTGGTGTTGAGCCCGATGCGTCGCTTGCTGCACCGCGTCGAGCAGATTGCCGAGGGCGGTGGCGATTTGAAAGGGCGTCTCGAGGTACGTTCGGCCGATGAGCTGGGACAACTCGGCAGCGCCTTCAACCGTTTCCTCGACAAGCTGCAACCGCTGATTGCCGAAGTAGGGCGGGTGACCGGCGAGGTCGATTCCGCCGCGCGGGCCATGGCCGATATGGCCGCGACGAACGATCGGTTGATCAGCAGCGAGCATGCCGCGCTCGATCAGGTCAGTACCGCCGCCACTCAAATGAGCGCGGCGGTGCATGAAGTGGCGCACAACGCGGTAAGTGCTTCGGATGCAGCGCAACAGGCGAGCAGTCAATCTCGCGATGGTGCCGAGGTGGTCAGCAGCACCATCGAGTCGATCCGCCAGTTGGCCCAGGAAGTGGAGAGCGCCTCGGGTACGATCGAGGCACTGGCCCAGGAGACCTCCAGTATCGGTGCCGTGCTCGAGGTGATCCGTGGCATCGCTGAGCAGACCAACCTGTTGGCGCTGAATGCTGCCATCGAAGCCGCTCGGGCCGGTGAGCAGGGCCGTGGTTTTGCTGTGGTGGCCGACGAGGTGAGGGCGCTCGCGGCCCGCACCCAGGACTCCACCAAGGACATCCAGGTTCGCATCGAGCGCTTGCAGAGCGGCGTCGCCAAGGCGGTACAAGCCATGCACGTGGGCAGCAGCAAGGCCCGGGACAGCGTGGAGCGTGCGGCAGGTGTCGATCAGGTGCTCAGCGGTACCGGCGGTTCGATCCAGCGGATCAACGACATGGCCGCGCAGATCGCCAATGCCTGTGAGGAACAAAGCAGCGTCACCGAGGAAATAGCCCGCAATATTTCCGATATCCGCGATCTTTCCAACGAAGCGGCCGCCAATTCTGCCCAAAGCATGCATGCCAGCCAGCAGTTGTCGAATCTGTCGAGGAATCTCGCAGAGCTGACCGGCCGCTTCCGCACCTGAGGAGGTGGTGTCGTGGCGACTGACGACCTTCTACGTGCCTTGCATCAGGACGGCTTCGTCCTGATGCCCGGTGTGTTGGACGCCGGGCAGGTCGCCGACCTGCGTCGCGCTATCGACTCGCTGAAGCCTCAGCACTGGGATTACAGCGGCGTCATCGATCATTACAAATGCGTTTTCAACCGGGGTCCGTTCTGGTTGCCGTACCTGGACGTGAGCGCAGTTATCGAGCTTGCCGAGGCCGCCTTGGGAGATGATTGCCATATCATCGGGCAGACAGCCTGGCGCTGCCATCCCGGTTTTATCGGCGCGCCTCTGCATCTGGATTACCTACCCATGGAGCTGCCGCCCGCCCTGTTGGCCGACCCCGGTTTCGAACTGCCGATGCAGGTGTTCACCGCACAGTATTACCTTGATGACATCGATGCTGACCTGAGCCCGACACGGGTAATACCCGGCAGCCACAAGGCGGGCCGGGCGCCTGCGGCGGGCGAAACGCAGTGGCAGGGACGTTCGGCGCAGCCAGTGTTGTGCCGGGCGGGCGATGTTCTGGTACTGCGCAGTGAGTTGTGGCACGCCGGCAGCGACAACCGGACCGCCGACCGCACGCGGTACATGCTCCAAGTGCATTACGGTCGGCGGATGGTTGCGCAGAAGTTCTCGCCTTATCTTCAGTGGCAGTTCAACCCCGCAGTACTGGCCGCCGCGACGCCTCGCCAGCGACGGCTGCTTGGCGATCACCAGGAAGCGGAATACGACTGAGCTGCCCGGTCAGATCCAGACGTCATTGACTGCGGTTCGCGTATTGATTTGCTCCCCCGTGTTGATGACGCCCCGCGGTTCGATCAACAACAACTTCACTTCCCGCTCGGCACTGGGTTTGTGTTCGACGCCTTTCTTGACCACATACATCTCGCCCGGGCCAATCATGACGGCGCCGTCGCGAAAGTCGATGCGCAGTTCACCTTCCAGCACGATAAAGGTTTCGTCGGTATCGGCATGGGTGTGCCAGATAAAATCGCCTTCGAGACGAGCAATCTTGAACTGGTAGTCGTTCATCTCGGCGACAACCTTGGGTGCCCATTGCTCATGGAACAGCGCGTATTTCTGCGCGAAGTTAATGGGGGAGTAATGATTCATCGCGGTACGCTCCTCAATTGAAAGTGAGTGCTACGTTAGGGGCTGGATCGTCGCGGGTATTGGATGATCGTGCAGCTTTCTGCTGGAGGGGCGCAGGGCTTCAGCGCAGCATTTTCAGCCAGCGTGCCGGTGAAAGACCAAAGGACTGGGTATGGAGCCGCGTCATGTGGCTCTGGTCGAAAAAGCCACAGGCCAGCGCCGCTTCACTCAAGGGCATGCCTTGCAATACCAGGCGACGAGCTTCGCTCAACCGACGTTGGGTGATGTAGCGATAGGGGCTGGTGCCGTACAAGGCGCGAAAGTCCCGCGACAGGCTCCATCGGTCCCGGCCACTGGCCTGCACCAAGTCGTCGAGGGTAATGGGTTGGTCAAGGGCATCATGAATGAACAGCCGCGCGCGTTCCGCAGCAGGGTAGTCAAGCAGCCTGCGGCCTCGTCGGCTCCCTGACGCGACGGCGAGCGCCTGGGCCAGGTCGTAGATGGCATCCTCTTCCTCCAGTGGATCGAGACGATGCTCGAGGCTGGCCAATAACCGGCGGGTCGCTATGTTGAGTCGTGGATCGTTCGAAAGTCCGCCTTCGATGAAGGGCAGTGACCTGCCGCCCAACACTTGTTGGATCAACGCGGGCTCAATGTAGGACATCCGGTAACGAAAGCCATCGCTCGTTCCGGCCTCCCCATCATGCACCTCGTCCGGGTGCAGGACGATGGTTCCGCCGGGCTGGCTATGGCGCTTGCTGTGCCGGTAATTGAAGCTCTGGACGCCGGAAAGCGTGAAGCCGATGGCATAGGTGTCATGCCGATGGGTGTTATACCCATGACCGCTGAAATAGGCCTCGATGCGTTCCAGTTTCCTCGATTCAGGCGCACGCATCAGCCAGTCGCGATGGTGACTGAATTGACTCATGAGCTCCGACCTCTCGCTGTTGTCTGCACACGATACCCGCCTGCCAGCTCGCGTCGCAGCAAAAAACTCAACTCAAGTTCGGGTAAAGCTGCTCTGGTGCAGAGCAGCTTGCGCATCCGCCGCCCATGGACGGCTTCAGATTTCCTTTACGGGCGTCTCGCCGTGGGCACTTTTGATCAATCCGATAACGTGCAGGCAGTCGGCCTTGTTCACATAGGACTCGCCGCTGGCGATGGTTTCGTGATTGCCGGCCCTCAGGCGCCAGCGCCACTGGCCTCGTCCGGTGCTTGGGGTTCCTCGGGTCTGTCGGTAGATTTCAAAATACATCGGTTCGCTCCCTGCGATTTATTCATTCAAGACATGTTCTGGACATGTCGTCGCAAGCCTAGCCAAGCTGCACGTTTTCGCTATGGGGAAAACGTTTCCAATGATGATGGGATATTTCAGCGAATTTCAGCGCTGCTCAAACTGATAACCAGGAGCGAAAGGATGAACCGCAACGAATTGCGCAAGGCCGACATCAACCTCATGGTCGTCTTTGAAACGTTGATGCTGGAGCGTAACGTGACACGGGCAGCCGAAAAGCTGTTCCTGGGGCAGCCGACCATCAGTTCCGCGCTCAACCGCTTGCGCAAAATGTTCAACGACCCGTTGTTCATTCGCGTCGGCCACCGCATGGAGCCGACCGTCCGCGCCAAGGAAATCGTCCAGCACTTGTCGCCGGCCCTGGACTCGCTGTCGGTGGCCCTGAGCCTGACCCACGATTTCGACCCCGCCAGCAGCACCATGACATTTCGCATCGGCCTGTCGGATGACGTAGAGTTTGGCCTGCTTCCCCCGCTGTTGCGCAGCTTGCGCCAGGAAGCGCCGCAAATCGTGTTTGTCGTCCAGCATGTCGATTATTGGCGCATCCCCGATCTGCTGGCTTCCGGCGAGATCACTGCTGGCATCAGCCAGACCCGCGGGCTGCCGGCTAACGCCAAGCGCAAACTGCTGCGGCACATCCAGCCCTGTGTGTTGCGGGCCGACGCTTCGGACAAGCCGCTGACGCTGGATGAATATTGTTCGCGGCCCCATGTGCTGGTTTCCCATACCGCCAACATCGCCGGGTTGGCTGACGAATGGCTGGCGGAGATCGGTCGCAAGCGCCAGGTGGTGTTGTCAGTGCCCCAGTACAGCGCCCTGCCGGCGTTGCTGGCCGGCACTGATCTTATCGCCAGCCTGCCGGACTACACCGCCACGGCCATGGCCGCTTCCGGTCACTTGTTCAGCGAGCCATTTCCCTTCAAGACGCCGACGCTGGACCTGTCCATGGTCTGGCTGAGCCATGTCGACAACGATCCGGCGGAGCGCTGGTTGAGGTCCCGGCTGGAGGCCTTCATGAGCGAGCGCATGGGAGCGATGGGCGAAACAAAACCTGCCTGAAAGCACAAAGTCGAGGTATGGTTGCGCCAACCCATTCCAGCAATCACTTTTTTCGAATCGGAGTCGAACGCATGCCTCACTTGCACATGGAGTACACCGCCAACCTGACCGAGCTGAACGCTGATGTCGCGCTGTTGCGCTTGAACAATGCGCTGGTAGCCTCGGGGCAGTTCGCTGCCGAGTTCGACATCAAGAGCCGGGCCGTGAAGCTCGAGACGTTCCGCGTAGGAACCGGCATGGGGGAGCGGGCTTTCGTGCATGTGAAACTGGCCTTGCTGAGCGGCCGTTCACCGGAAATCAAAAAACAGCTGGCGGACAGCCTGCTGGTGGTAATTCAGGACCTGGGCCCTTGGCCCGCCGGCGTTAGCGTGCAGTTGTGCGTGGAACTGCTGGATATTGACCGTGGCCCGTACGCCAAGGCTGCCATCGGTTTTTAATGTCTGTTCGAGCGGTGCGATTGTTTAGCGCGAGTCGATCCAGACTCCGCTAAATGATGGTTTAACGGTCAATGGCGTCGTGTGACGCTTGAACCGAACATTTCCTGTGATATCTCTATGGACGGTTGGCCCGCAGGCCCTGCATACCCACCACTCACCGCTGAGGGGGCGGCTGGCGGTCGCATACCTGCCATCGCACCTTCATCCTGCGCGCTGCCCTGTGAACTGGCGTTCTGGGCGCTCTGGCATTGCCGCCATGCGCGTCCCCCAGACCTTCGTATTTCCTGTTGATCCTTGAACTGTGCTCGTCGCTGGCGAGTACAGCCTGACGGCGCCTGGTCGTCCGTCCGACATGAATATACGAGTGTGTCCATGAATCTTTCTTTTGCATCCGAGCAACAGGCCCAGGCGTTCCTGGCGCAAAACCCGGATATCGAGCTGTTCGAATTGTTTATCGTCGACAACAACGGCGTGCCCCGGGGCAAGTGGCTGCATCGGGACGAATTGCTCGCGGTCTATCAAAGTGGCCGGCCACTGCCCAGCACGATTCTGGGGCTGACCGTCAATGGCGACGACGTGGAGAATTCCGGCCTGGTCTGGGACGTGGGTGACATTGATTGCCGGGCCTATCCCATCAGCGGCAGCTTGCAACGCATGCCCTGGCGGCAGATTCCCACCGCCGCGGTGCAAGTGGCCATGCATCCCCAGGAGGGCATGCCGGCGGCCATCGCCGATCCCCGCCATCTGCTCGGCCGGGTCATCGATGAATTGCAGGCGGACGGCTATTACCCAGTGATGGCGGCGGAGCTGGAGTTCTACCTGTTGGATGGGCAGCGCGACAGCGAGGGCCGGCCCCAACCGGCGCGGGACGCCGACGGCAGCAGGCCGCGCCATACCCAGGTCTATGGCTTGCGTGAACTGGAGCAGATCGAGCCCTTTCTCGCCGATCTCTATGCCGCCTGCAAACTGCAGGGCATTGCGGCCCGGACAGCCATTTCCGAATACGCTCCGGGGCAGGTGGAAATCACCCTCGAACACCGTGCCGATGCCTTGCAAGCCATGGATGAAGCGGTGCGCTACAAACGACTGGTCAAGGGCGTGGCCCATAAACATGGGATGGCGGCGTGTTTCATGGCCAAGCCATTCGAGCATCTGGCGGGATCTGGCCTGCACATGCACGTCAGCCTCGCGGACCGGGATGGCAACAATCTGTTTGCCAGCGAAGCCGCCGATGGCACGCCGTTACTGCGTCAAGCGGTGGGCGGTATGCTCGAAACGTTGCTCGACTCGCTGTTGATGTTCTGTCCGAACGCCAATTCCTACCGTCGGTTTCAAAGCAACAGCTACGCGCCGCTGGGGGCGACGTGGGGCGTGGACAATCGCACCGTCAGCTTGAGGGTGCCCGGCGGCCCGGCGTCCTCGCGGCACATCGAGCATCGTATCTGTGGCGCCGATGCCAACCCCTACCTGGCTGCGGCGGCAATATTGGCTGGCATCCATCGGGGCATCCGCGGACAGTCTGATCCTGGTGCGCCTGTCGAAGGCAACGGCTATGCCCAGGCCACCCAATTATTGCCCACCGACTGGCTCACGACTTTACGCGCCCTGGAGGCGTCCACTTGGGCGCGGGACGCTTTTGGGGAGGCGTTCCTCGGTGTCTACCTGGCGGTCAAACGTGCGGAGTATCGCCAGTTCATGGGTGAGGTCGGCGAGCAGGATTGGCGTTGGTACCTGAACCAGGCCTGAGGGCGTTCAGGAAGATTTAAATAATTATTTAACGGCAACTTTTTCACGAAAAATTGATGGTGGGCTACCTAAAGTTTGTGCTGCCGTAGGGAATGAATTTTCACATTTTCCTTGCGGCGCTTTTCTTTTTTAGAGCAACTTTTCAGGAAGTTTCCACCCATCATGCTGACTATCAAAGCCGTGCGCCCCGAGTGGGTGACGCTGGCCGCCAGTGCCTTTTTGTTAGTGGGTTTCAATCTGATCCTCTGGCAGCATCTGCTCACCATAACCGCATCCGATGGGCACGGTGCGCTGCTGTGCCTGGCGTTTGGCGTGATGGTGTTCTGCGCGTTCAACCTGGTGCTCACGCTGCTGGCGTTCCGGCCGCTGCTAAAGCCGTTGTTGATGGCGCTGTTTATGATCAGCGCTGGCGTGGCATATTTCATGGCCGAGTACGGCGTGTTGATCGATGCCGGGATGTTGCGCAACTTCGCCGAAACCAATGCCACGGAAGTTCGCGACCTGTTGTCGTTCAAGTTGTTTGCCTATTTATTCTCGTTGGGAGTCCTGCCAGCCTGGTTGTTATTCAAGACACCGATAAAATATCGTCGCTGGCCCAAGGAGTTGTTAAGTAAGTTTTTGGTCTCCGTGGTCACGATTGCCGTGCTCGGCGGGGTGGCGTTGGTCAACTACCAGGGCTTGGCGTCGTTGTTTCGCAATCATCACGAGTTGCACTTGATGGTCGTGCCGAGCAACTACATCGGTGCGTCGATCGGCTATTTGCGCGAGCAGGTCGCATCGGCCAAACAACCGTTCATCCCGTTGGGCGAGGATGCGAGTCGCAACCCGGCCTGGCAAACCCATCCACGAAAATCTCTCACTGTGCTGGTCGTGGGCGAGAGCGCCCGTGCCGAGAACTTCGGCATTCTTGGGTATAACCGTGATACCACGCCGCAACTGGACAAAGAGGCCGGCCTGATCGCCTTCACCGACGTGCATTCCTGTGGCACCGAAACCGCCGTGTCAGTGCCTTGCATGTTTTCCAACATGGGGCGCAAGAACTACGACGCGAGCAAGGCCAAGAACGAAGAGGGGTTGCTCGACGTGCTCAAGCACGCCGGGCTGGACGTTATCTGGCGCGACAATCAGTCCGGCTGCAAAGGCACCTGTGATCGGGTCACGGTGCAGGACGTGAGCAATCTCAAGGACCCGGCCCTGTGCGCCAACAGTGAATGCCGTGATGAAATCCTGCTTCAGGGCTTGCAGCACTTCATCGACAGCCTCGACAAGGACACCGTGCTGGTACTGCATCAGATGGGCAGCCATGGGCCGGAATACTTCAAGCGCTACCCCAAGGAATACGAGCATTTCACCCCGGTGTGTGAAAGCAACGCGTTGAACAACTGCAGCCGCGAAAGCATCGTCAACGGCTACGACAACACGCTGGTGTACACCGACCACGTGTTGTCGACGCTGATCGATCTGTTGCGGGCCAACCAGGACAAAGTCGACACGGCCATGCTGTACCTGTCGGACCATGGCGAATCCTTGGGCGAGTACAACCTGTTCCTCCATGGCACGCCCTACATGCTAGCGCCGGAGCAACAGAAACATGTGGCAATGCTGGCATGGTTCTCCGATAGCTATCAGAAGTCCTTTGCTGTCGACACCCATTGCTTGCAACTGAGTCGGGACAAGCCCCTGAGCCAGGACAACTTGTTTCATTCGATGATTGGGCTGTTGGAAGTCAACAGCAAGGTCTACAACCCGGACCTCGATCTGTTTGCCAATTGCCGGGGAGCGGTGATCGATGGCGTGCTTGCCCGGGAATGATTCCTACACCTTTTTTTCACCTGGCGTTGTTTAAGCTGTTGTCGAATCTTCCATGAGCGTAAGTATGTCCGGGCAACCCCCATCCACCGTCGAGCTTGAATTCGCCAGGCAGCATGACCGAGAGCATGCACAAATCTGTCGCCAGCCGGTGCCCCGCCGTTTACGCCTGACCTTCTGGCGTGACGAGCAATTGGTGCGCAACGCCATGAAAGTAGCCGGTGAGCCTGGGCTGGTGTTGGATGTCGCGTGTGGAGCCGGGCGCTTCTGGCCGGTGTTGGCCGAACATGCCAACCGGGTCATCCTGGCGGCGGACCCTTCGCCGGACACCCTCGATCACGCACGCAGCCACCACGGTGGTGCGTTGCTCAAGCGGGTCAAGACCTTCCCCAGTTCGGCGTTTACCCTTGGGCTGTCAGCCAACGCCGTGGACTGCATTTTCTGCCTGCAACTGTTTCAGCACATCAAGGCCAGCGAACATCGCCAGGCCTTGTTGCGCGAGTTTCATCGGGTCAGCCGCGATACGGTGGTCGTGTCGGTCCGGATCGAAGGGCGTCTCAAGCTCGGCCAGCCTGGGCGGCGAATCCTGGCTGGCAAGAACGACGTCGAAGGGGAGTTTGTCGAAGCCGGTTTCAGTGTGCTGTGGTATCAGGATTTCCTTCCGGGTTTCGCCTTGAGACGGGTTTATGTATTGCGCAAGGCCAGTTAAGTTCTGATGTAGGACTATTCTTGCGATTGCGTAGGCGATTTCTCTCAAGCTCTTGCTCCGTAGATGCTCGCAATCGCCGACGGCGATATATACTGCGCGCCATTCTTCAAGGGAGAGCCGTGTGGCCATCGATATTCACTGGATTCGCGACAACGATAGCCTCGGTCGGTTTTGCGCCGAATGGCAACAGTTGCCGTTCGTCGCCCTCGACACCGAATTCATGCGGGTCGACACCTTCTATCCCATCGCCGGCTTGCTGCAGATTGGCGATGGTAAAAGTGCGTACCTGATCGACCCCTTGAGCATCGACAATTGGCAGCCCTTGGCCGCGCTGCTGGAAAATCCGGCTGTGCTCAAGGTGCTTCATGCCTGCAGCGAAGACCTGGAAGTCCTGCTACGCCTGACGGGCAGCCTGCCCGCGCCGCTGTTCGACACCCAACTGGCCGCCGCCTACCTGAACCTGGGTTTTTCCATGGGTTACTCGCGGTTGGTGCAGGAGGTGCTGGGCATCGAGTTGCCCAAGGGCGAGACGCGCTCCGACTGGCTGCAGCGACCCTTGTCCGAGACGCAGATCAGCTACGCCGCGGAGGACGCGGTGCATCTGGCGGAAGTCTTTGTAGAGCTGCGTCCCAAGCTTTGCGACGACAAATACGCCTGGGTGCTGGAAGACGGCGCCGAACTGGTCGCCAACCTGCGTCGCGAAGTGGACCCCTACGAGGTTTACCGCGAGGCTAAGCTGGCCTGGAAACTGTCCCGCGCGCAGTTGGCCGTGCTGCGCGAACTGTGTGCCTGGCGCGAGCGCGAGGCGAGGGCTCGTGATTTGCCGCGCAACCGGATCATTCGCGAGCACTCGTTGTGGCCCCTGGCCCGCACGCAGCCGGATAACCTCGCTGCGCTGGCAAAAATCGAAGACATGCATCCGCGTACCGTGCGTCAGGACGGTGAGTTCCTGCTGGACCTGATCAAGCGCGCGGGCAGCGTGCCGCCCGAACAGTGGCCGCCCGCCGTGGCTGAACCCTTGCCCATCGAGGCCTCGGCGCTGCTCAAGCGTCTCAAGGCACTGGGACAGGCCGAAGCCGAGCGCCTGGGCATCGCCCCGGAATTGATGCTGCGCAAGAAAACCCTCGAAGCCCTGATCAAGAGTGGCTTTCCCGAGGGCCCTTACCAACTGCCCGATTCGCTGCGTGGCTGGCGCCGCGAGTTGATGGGCCAGGCATTGCTCGACAGCCTGGCCACCGCCGGAGAACAGCCTTGAAACGAATTTGCTCCATCTACCGAAGCTCGAAGAAAAACGAGATGTACCTGTACGTGCTCAAGAGCGACGCGTTGGCCCGTGTGCCGGAACCGTTGATGGCGGCATTCGGCAAGGCCATCCACGCATTCGACCTGGTATTGAGCCCGGAGCGCCAGTTGTCCCGGGAGGACATCGGCAAGGTGCTGGAGAACCTCGACACCCAGGGTTATCACCTGCAAATGCCACCGGCCGAAGATGAGTACATCGAGCATCTGCCTGAAGAGTTGCTGCGACGCAACGATCCGGTCTGACGATGCCTGGGCGCCTGTCCAGGCGCCTGTTGAAAACGAAAAATGATTATTGGCGATTGGCCGCAAGGATGGAGCGATACTCTGTCAGCGGTCGTCTGCACTGTTTTTGAAAGGTTTGATTCATGCGCGTTCTGATTGCCGAACACGACCACGCGGTCTATGCCCAGCTCCTGCGTCAGGCTGCACCCGATATCGAGGTGCTGACCAGCGGCGATTCCGCCGAGCTGTCGCGGCTTGCCACCGACTGCCCGGTCTGGCTCGGCCAGCCTGATCTATTGGCGACGCTGTTGCGTCAGGGCCATCGACCCCGTTGGTTGCAATCGACGTGGGCGGGCATCACGCCGCTGCTGGCCGAGGGCCTGACCCGCGAGTACCGCCTGACCCGCGCAGTGGGCATCTTTGGCCAAGTGATGGCTGAATATGTATTGACCTACATGCTGGGGCATGAGCGCGAGGTGCTGGCTCGGCTGGTCAGCCAGGTGGAGCGCAAGTGGGACAACCGCCAGGGGCAAAGCCTGGCGGGGCGCAAGGTGCTGATCGTCGGAACCGGCGATATCGGCCAGCGCGTGGCGCAGTTCCTGGTGCCGTTTGGCGTGCAGTTGTACGGCATCGCCAGTGAAGCCCGTGAGTTGGCGCCGTTTATCGAAGTCGGTGCGCTGGCGGATTTGCCGCGGTTGGTGGGCGAGATGGATTACGTGATCAACCTGCTGCCGAACACGCCGGATACCCATGACATCTACGACGCCGCGCTGTTCAAGCGATTCAAGCCCACCGGTTTGTTTATCAATGTCGGCCGTGGCGTGGCCGTGGTTGATGCCGACCTGGTGCAAGCCCTGAAGGACGGGCACCTGGCCGGGGCGGTGATCGATGTGTGTCGCCAGGAGCCGTTGCCGCAGCGCCATCCGTTCTGGACGGCTTGGGGCTTGCTGTTGACGGGGCATAGCTCGGCACCGACCTCGCCGTCCATGATGGTGCAGCTGTTCCTGGAGAACCTGCGCGCTTACCAGGCTGGCGAAGCGCTGCGTGGGGAAGTGGATTTCAGTCGGGGCTATTGAGCAAGCCCCGATCAAACTGTGGAAGCGAGCTTGCTCGCGATAGCGGTGTGTCAGTTGCCATCAAAAGTGACTGGCCTGACGCCATCGCGAGCAAGCTCGCTCCCACTGTTGCTTGTGACGCTCAGAGAGTGAAATCCCCCTCGGCCACCAGTTCGCTCAACGGCCGGCGCGGGCTTGGGACTTCGCGGGCCTGGAGGTAGTCGGCCAAGGTGGATTTATCCCCCAGCTTGCCGATCGCCACGGCGGCATGCAGGGCGTAGCCGTCCGGGATTTTCAATTCCTTGCGGGTCAGCTCCTGGTCGAAGCCGGCCATGCCATGGGTATGCCAGCCGCTTAGGCTCGCTTGCAGCGCCAGATGGCCCCACGCCGCGCCGGTGTCGAAGGTGTGGCATTGCGCCGGGGTTTCTTCGGTGGCGCCGGGCACCGCGAACGTGGTTTTCGAGGCAATGATCACCAGCGCCGAGGCGTGCCGGGCCCAGCCACGGTTGAACTCGTTGAGCAGGCCCAGGTAACGCTCCCAGTTCGGCGTGTCGCGACGGGCATAAAGGAAGCGCCACGGCTGTGAGTTGTAGGCCGAAGGCGCCCAGCGCGCGGCTTCGAAGAAACTCAGCAAGGTTTCTTCCGCAATATGTTCGCCAGTGAAAGCGCGGGGGGACCAGCGTTCGATGAATTGGGGATGGATCGCGTAGTCGGCAATGCGGGAGTTGGCGCTCATGGGTTCACCTTGGCTAGGTTAGGGAATCTGATGACGCAACCTACGTCCCGGTGTGTGGCCTGACAAGTCCCTTCTACCGACAGTCGCCAATGCTTGGCCTCACGAAGCCTCGGCACTAGACTGTCGGCCTTTTCACCACGTGATGTTGATGCTCGAGCCATGGCCGCCAAAGTCGAACCGTTCTGGATACGCAAAACCCTCGATCAGCTCGATCCGCAGGAGTGGGAATCGTTGTGCGACGGCTGTGGCCTGTGCTGCCTGCAAAAGCTCGAGGACGAAGACGACAACGCCGTCTATTACACGCGCATCGCCTGCAAACTGCTGGACCTGAAGACCTGCCAGTGCACCGACTACCCCAACCGCCGCGACTTCGTTCCCGATTGCATACAGCTTACGCCGGGCAAGGCCGACGAGTTCAAATGGCTGCCGCCGACCTGCGGTTATCGCCTGGTCAGCGAGGGCAAGGATTTGCCGCTGTGGCACCACTTGGTCTGTGGCGACCGGGATGCCGTGCATCACGAGCGCATTTCCCAGTCGGGGCGCATGCTGGCCGAAGGCAGCGTGGCTGAAGAAGATTGGGAAGATCATCTGATTTTCCGCGCTGGTTGAATCAAAAGACATCGCATCGCATCACGGGAGCGCCCATGGCTTCAGGATTGAGACAGACACTGGCGGCGGGGCTGCTGGCGGTGTGCGGGCCGCTGTGGGCGGCGCAGAAAGTCGATCTGGATTATCACGTGCACTTGTTGCCGCAGAGCGACCAGGCTGAAGTGCGCCTGACCCTCGCGCGGGGCTCGGCGGTGCGCAGCCTGGATTTTGACCTCGGCGATGATGGCCGCTACAGCGATTTCAAGGCGGACGGCCAATGGCAGCTCACATCCGGCAAGGCGTCGCGAGGCGTCTGGCGTCCCGCTGCTGACAAGGCGAGCCTGACTTACCGCGTACGCATCAGCGAGTCGCGCAAGAACGGCTCTTTCGAAACCCGCATGACCCCTGGCTGGGCGCTGCTGCGCGGCGATGCCCTGGTGCCGCCGGCGAAGCTGGACCAGCAGGACGGCGTTGAGCTGGTGTCGCGCCTGGCGTTCGAGTTGCCGGGCGGCTGGCAAAGCATCGAGACGGCCTGGCCGCGTATCGGCAAGCAACGCTTTCGTATCGATAATCCATCTCGCCTCTTTGATCGCCCCACCGGTTGGATGCTTGCCGGCAAGCTCGGCAGTCGCCGCACGCGCCTGGGCGAGACCGACGTGACGGTGACTTCGCCCAAGGGCCAGGGCATGCGCAGGATGGACGTACTGACACTGCTGACGTTTGTCTGGCCGCAGGTTCAGGCGGTGGTGCCGCGTCATCCCGGCAAGTTGCTGATTGTCGGCGCTGGCGATCCGTTGTGGCGTGGCGCCCAGGCCGGCCGCGAATCGATTTATCTGCATAGCCGCCCACCGTTGGTCAGCGAGCGAGGCAGCAGCCCGTTGTTGCGCGAGTTGATGCAGGTGCTGGCGCGTATCAACGATCATGATCGCAGCGACTGGATCAGCGAAGGGTTCAATGAATACTACGCCATCGAATTGCTGCGCCGAGCCGGAGGCATGAGCGATGAGCGTTATCAGGCCCTGAACGATCGGCTCGCCCGGGACAGCAAGGGCGTCACCACGCTGCGCGGCGAGCAGATGAGCCCCGCGATGGTGTCCAGGGCGGTGCTGTTGTTGCAGGAGCTGGACCGGGAGATTCGCCTGAAGACTCGCAACAAGCGCTCGCTCGATGATGTGCTGCAGGCGGCGATGCGCCTGGAAACGGTCGACACCGAGGAATTTGTGCAGCTCAGCGAGAGCATTCTGGGTGGTGGTTCAACTGTTCTGGATACCCGGTTACTTCAGTAATACCGCTATCGTCGGAACGCCGCCCGGAGCAAGCTCGCTCCCACAGGGTTCTTGTGAACACCACAAATCCAATGTGGGAGCGAGCTTGCTCGCGATGAGGGCATCAGCGGCACTGCAAGAATCAGAGCCCAGCCCTAGGCGAACTCAACGAATCATTCCCCGTCACCGTGGCCGTACCTGTCGCCGCCTCGGCATTGGCCTTCATGCGGCTCAGTTCGTCGCCGGCCTGTTCGATGCGGGCGCGGGCGTCATGCAGATGCTGACGATTTCTTTCCAGCATGCTCTTGGCCGAACAATGCCCGGTGATGCCGCGCGCCAAGGCCATGCCACCGATTGCCAGTTGCGCCAGGCCGATCACCCCGCCGCGACGCAGACCCTTGCCCATCATCAGCACCCCGCCGGCCAATGAACCAATGCGCTCCCAGCCGTGAACGTTCTGTGGGCTGTGGGATTGGAAGGGGGTGGTTTCAACCGGCCCGAACGGATTGTTATCGCTCATGATCTGTCTCCAGTGTGGGAATTTGTATAAAGCTGACTGCCAGAGCGAATCCGTCGTTCCATGGAATTTCCCGCCGGTCAGCGGAATTGCGGTCCCGAGCGCGTGTTGTTGCCTTTGGCCATCCGGTCGTACAGCACGACGTTGACCGTGGCCGCCAGGTTCATGCAGCCATGAGTGGGGATGTAGATCACGTCTTCGCACCAGTCGCGGATGTCTTTGTCCAGCGAGCCGTCTTCCGGGCCGAAGATATACAAGGCGCGGTCCGGATGGGTGTATTCGGGCAACGGACGGGCGCCTTCCACCAGTTCGACGGCCACCGGCACGCAGCCCAGGGGCAGGATCTTTTTCAAGTCGTCGATGCCGATCAGCGGGATGTCGTAGTGGACTTTCTTGGTGTCGGTGACAAAGTCGGCCGCGCGTTCATAGCGTTTGCCGGTGTAGAACACCGACGCCACGCCGTAGCAGCCGGCGGCGCGCATGACCGAACCGACGTTTTCCGGTGACTTGGGGTTGAACAGACCGATGCAGCTGTAGCGTTTGTTGGCCACGGACGGGAGTGCCTTTGGGAAAAGGCGCGATTATACGGGGAATGGGGGAGGCTGGTCAGGTTCGAGATGTGTGGTGTTCGTTCGATCGTCATCGCGAGCAGGCTCGCTCCCACATTGAATTTTTTGGCGTTCAAAAAATTGTGGGAGCGAGCCTGCTCGCGATGGCGGCCTTGCAGCCTGTAAAGATTCTTCGATGATGCCAATCACTCGTCTTTTTTCATCAACCCCGCCAACGCGGCGAAGGGGTTGTGGGTCGCCTTGGCGATCTTCGGCGTACTCAGGGAGCCGTCGCCGAAATACTGCTGGTCGGTGTAGCGCGAGTGCTCGTTGTCGTGGCAATACAAGCACAGCAGTTCCCAGTTGGAACCGTCCTGCGGGTTGTTGTCGTGGTTGTGGTCGCGGTGGTGAACGGTCAGTTCGCTCAGGCGCTTGCCGGAAAATTCACGGGCGCAGCGGCCGCAGACGTGGGGGTACATTTTCAGGGCTTTGTCGCGGTAGCCCATCTCCCGGTCGCGCTGGGCGTCGGCGAGGATACGGTCCAGCTTGGCAGTGTTGGACGGCGGGGTGGACGAACTCATGGGTTCACCTTTGTAGAAAAGACTGATGACGGTTGGACAGAGTTTAGCTCAGCCCTTGAGCTTCTCGGCAATCCAGATGGTGTGGCGGGTGCCTTTGTTGCCATGGGCGAACACCTGCACCTCTTCAGCCTTGAAACCGGCCTTCTTCAGCTTGTCGGAAAACTGCCGGTCGGCGCTGGCCGACCATACGGCCAGTACGCCCTTGGGCCGCAGGGCCTTGGCGCAGGCGGCCAGGCCCCCGGCCGAATACAACCAGCTGTTGGCTTTCTGGGTCAGGCCTTCGGGGCCGTTGTCGACATCCAGCATGATCGCGTCGAACCCCTGAGGTTCGGCTTGCAACACCTTGGCAACGTCCTCCAGGCGGATCACCGTGCGTGGGTCCGACAGCGGTCGCCCGGCTTTTTCGCCCAAGGGGCCACGATTCCACTCCACCACGCCTGGCACCAGTTCAGCCACCACCACTTCAGCGCTCTTGCCCAAATGCTTGAGGGCCGAGGCGAGGGTAAAGCCCATGCCAAGCCCGCCGATCAGCACGCGCGAGCCGGGGCGACCGGCGACCTTGCGGCAGGGGATCTCGGCCAAGGCGTCTTCGGAACCGTGCATGCGGGTGTTCATCAGTTGCCCGCCGTCGCCGCCCTGGATCTTGATGACGAAATCCTCGCCATACTCGAACAGGCACAAGGCGCCGCCGTTGTCGGGGATAGGCGTGGTGTCGAGCAGAACAAAACGTTTCATGGAAATCTCATGGAGAAGAAGCAGACCGGCCCGGCAGGGGCTAGCCTGAAAGCAGACAATAGCCACGGAGCCATTGATGAAGTGCATCATTCTAACGGCCATTGCGCTGGTGACGCTCTCGATAAGTTGCGCCCAGGCCCAGCAACCGACGATTCCGGTCGCGCCGCCGAGCATTCCCGGCTCTCCCGGCACCGCCACGCCCATGCCGTATCCACCGGTTACGCCCAGCGGTGTCCCAAAGGTGGCGCCAGGAAACGGCCCGCCCCTGTTGCCGCCCATCGAAATGCCCAGGCCGCCCAAGGACCAGCCGATACCGGGTATGGAGCCGAAGCCGGAGAAGGCCAAGTCGCCGGGGGGGTAGATTGCGAATACGACGCCATCCCCTGTGTTTCAGCTAGGGGCTAGACCTGCTGCGACAGCAGCTGTCCATCCGCCATGCGCAGACGCTTGGAGAGGGAGACGGCGAGGGCGCGGATGATCTTGGCGGCGACCTTCGGTGCGTCGTTGAGCATTTTTTCCAATGAGTCCTTGCCCAGGTTCAGCAATTGGCAGTGAGTGGCCGCGATGCAGCTGGCCGAGCGCCGTTCGCCGTCGAGCACGGCCATTTCGCCGAACGCCCTGCCGCTGCGCAGTGTGGCAATGGTCACGGGTTGGCCGTCGGGGCCGGTTTTCTGCACGGCCACCTGCCCTGTATGAAGGATGCACATGAAACTGCCGGCATCGCCCTCGCGAAAAATCGCCTCGCCCTCGGCGACGGTGCTGATGCTGAAGTAACCCGATGCGGCGGCGAAGTCGACGGGCAGCAGTTGGTCGAACAGACCGCAGTCCATCAGCCAATCGCGGATTTGGTTGTTCAGTAAGGTCGGTTCTGACATGTCGTCACGGTCTTTTTCTTGTGCTCGTTGCGGTTTTGGAGTGCTTGGGTATCAGCCAATTCCCACAGAGGATTGTGTCAAATCCGGGCCCAGCGCATGGAGCTAAGACCCGGCCTTCACACAGAGTTCCTCAGGCCACTCCCAAAACCTTCAACACAAACGCATATTCGAGCGCTACGTCACGCAATCCCTGGTAGCGACCGCTCATGCCGCCATGGCCAGCGCCCAGTTCGGTCTTGAGCAGCAGCAGGTTGTCGTCGGTCTTGGTGGCCCGCAGCTTCGCGACCCACTTGGCCGCTTCCCAGTACTGCACGCGGCTGTCGTTGTAGCCAGCGATCACCAGCATCGCCGGATATTCCTGGGCGCGGACGTTTTCGTACGGGGCGTAGGCCCTGATCCGATCATAGACCTGCGGCTCCTCGGGATTACCCCATTCGTCGTATTCGGTCACCGTCAATGGCAACTCGGGATCGAGCATGGTGTTTAGAACATCGACAAACGGCACTTCGGCGATCGCGACCTTGAACAGCTCCGGGCGCTGGTTGAGCACCGCGCCGATCAATAGCCCACCGGCGCTGCCGCCGCTGATCGCCAACTGGCCGGCGGTGGTGAAGCCATTGGCGATCAGGTGTTCGGCGCAGGCGATGAAGTCGCTGAAGGTGTTGTGCTTGTGCTCTTGCTTGCCGGCGCGATACCAGGCTTCGCCCAGTTCACCGCCACCGCGCACATGGGCGATGGCAAACGCCACGCCGCGGTCCAGCAGGCTCAACCGTGAATGGGAAAACCACGGGTCGAGGCTTTCGCCATAGGCGCCGTAGCCATACAGATACAGCGGCACCGGCCGACCCAGGGCCTCGCGCTTGACCACCAGGCTGATGGGCACTTGCGTGCCGTCCGGTGCCGTGGCCCAAAGCCGTTGGCTGACATAGGCGTCGGCATCGAACGGACCCAGTACCGGGGTTTGCTTGAGCACGACCTGGTTGCCGCTGGCCAGGTCCAACTGGCGGATCTGGGCCGGGCGATTCAGTGCCTCGTAGCGCAGGCGGATGCGCTCACTGACGAATTCCAGGCTGTTCTGTACGTGCAGGCTGTAGGCCGCGTCTGGAAGTTGCACCCGATATGTCGGCGATCCCTGTGGGTGAACTTCGATGATCGGCAGGCCGCCTTCGCGCAAGCTCAAGGTCATGGCCATGGCGTTCAGGCTTAGGCCGTCGATCATCACCGTGTCGCTGTGGGGGATCAGGTTCTGCCAGTCGGCCTCGGTCGGCGCCTCGCCCGTGTCGACGGCCTCGTACAGCGCGAAGTTGATGCCGTCACGGTTGCTGCGGATAAACCAGGTCCAACGATCATCGAGCAAGCCGTGGTCGACGTCGTACTCATGGTTTTCCACCCGTGGCGCCACGCAGGTAAACGGTTGTTGCGGCTGCGCCGCGTCGAGCACCCAGACTTCACTCGTGGTCTTGCTGCTCAGGGACAGGATTAACTGTTTTTCCGAGCTGGAGCGGTAGCAATGCAGGAAAAACCGCCCGTCCGGCTCATGGAAGACCTCTTCGGCGGCGGTGCCGTCCAAACGATAACGAAACAGCTTATGCGGGCGATGGGTGTCGTCCAGTTCGCCAAAGAACAGCGTCAGGCTGTCGTTCGCCCAGGTCATGCTGCCATCACAGTTTTCGAAGGACAGTTCGCTGACCCTGTCGTTGGACAATTCCTTCACGAACAGCGTGTAGATCTCATCACCCGTGGTATCCAGGCTGTAGGCCAAGCGTTGGTGATCGGGGCTGATGCTGAACGCACCCAGGGCAAAGAATCCGCCGCCGGCCAGGGCGTTCGGGTCCAGCAACAGCTGTTCATGGCTTTCATCCACGGTCAGGCTGTCGTCGGCCGGACGCGGGCAGCGGTAGTGGCGCGGGTATTCGTCGCCCGCCGTGGTGCGGGTGTAATACAGGTAGGGACCCCAGGGCGAGGGCAGGGACAGGTCGGTTTCGAGGATCCGTCCCTTGATTTCCTTAAACAGCGTCTCGCGCAGTTCGGCCTGGTCGGCAAGCAGGGCCTCCTGGTAGCTGTTTTCAGCCTTTAGGTAATCGAGCACGGCGTCGGTGTCGCGGTCTTGCAGCCAGGCATACGGGTCGATACCAGGGGCCTTGCGGGCAATCGGGGCATCGGTAACGTGGGCAGATCGGGGCATGGAAAAACTCTCGAGCGTGATACGAAAAGGGACAAGTGCCTGGCGGGGTCAGTTCTGCCGCCGGACCGAAAAACTCTCCATGCCGGGCATCCGCTGGATGCCGGGGCAGCCTGACGAGCGAAAAGCCGTTACTATAAGCGCCTCTTTGCCTGCCTTGCCATGGACACCATGACCGAGAACGACTATCTGATTGCCTGGGGCCTGTACGCCTTTGCCGCCGTGGGCTGCCTCCTGGTTTGGATGCGCATGACCCGCTTCATGTGGCGCTGGTTGCGCGAGCCGCTGCGGCTGCTGATGGCGGTGTTGCTGTTCAGCCCCACCATCGTCGACCCGGTGAAGGAAAAGGTCGCGCCGGCCTTGGCCATCGTCGCCCTGGACGTATTGTTCAAGGTCGGCAACAACGTATGGCGCGCAGCGTCCGACCTGCTTATGTACGGCATGATCGCGTTCGGCCTTTATCTGATTTTCGTGCTGATCCGCTTCCCCATCGAACGCGCTGCCAACGCTCGCAGGGAACGGGCCGCCGCCGCTAAAACCGCCGCCGCTGCCGAGCCTGACGACGAGCCGCCGTTCGGCGTGGCCGGTGACGACCGTTACGGTCGCCCACCCGTGCCGAGCAACCCCCAGCGTTCGCGTATCGAACCGCGCCTGTAATCGGGCCGCCCATTCAAACGAGGGTTCGAGCATGTGTGAGTTATTGGGCATGAGCGCGAATGTGCCGACCGACATCGTGTTCAGCTTCACTGGGCTGATGCAGCGCGGCGGCAAGACCGGGCCGCACCGCGACGGCTGGGGCATCGCCTTTTACGAGGGCCGTGGCCTGCGCCTGTTCCAGGACCCGGCCGCGAGCAGCGAGTCTGAAGTGGCGAACCTGGTGCAGCGTTATCCGATCAAGAGCGAAGTGGTGATCGGGCATATCCGCCAGGCCAACGTCGGCAAGGTCTGCCTGTCCAATACGCACCCGTTCGTGCGGGAGTTATGGGGACGCAACTGGTGTTTCGCCCACAACGGCCAGCTCGCTGATTTCCAGCCGGGCGCAAGCTTCTACCGTCCGGTGGGTGATACCGACAGCGAAGCGGCGTTCTGCGACCTGCTTAACCGCGTGCGCCAGGCGTTTCCCGAGCCAGTGGACGTGGAACAGTTGCTGCCGTCGTTGATCGAGGCCTGCACCGAATACCGCAGCAAAGGCGTGTTCAACTGCTTGCTCAGCGATGGCGACTGGCTGTTCTGCTATTGCTCGACGAAACTGGCGCAGATAACCCGTCGCGCGCCGTTCGGCCCGGCGCGGCTCAAGGACGTGGACGTGATTGTCGATTTCCAGGCGGAAACCACCCCCAACGACGTGGTCACGGTGATCGCTACCGAACCCTTGACCGAAAACGAAACCTGGACCCGCTACGAGCCGGGCCAATGGAGCCTGTGGCGGCGCGGCGAATGCGTCAGCCACGGCCGGACCGAATAAGGACGTCACGTTATGTTGCTCAGTTATCTACGGCTGGTGTTGTTCGCGGTGGGCCTGTTGGTGGGGGTCCAGGTTCCGGGGTTCATCAATGACTACGCCAAGCGGGTCGAGGCTCACCTGATCGAGGCGCAGACTGGCCTGCAAGGTTTCCAGGGCACCGCCAATCAATTCTTCAAAGGCGACATGCAGGCCCTCGTGGCCCATTACCGCGCCAGCGAAGACCCGATCTTTCGCAGCGATGCCGACAGCCTGAACACCTTGCTCGTGCGCCAGCAGGCCCTGGACAAGCAATTCCAGGCGATGCAAGGCCCGTGGTACATCCGCCTGCTGCAAGTGGCGCTGGCCGCCGATCCGGACATCCGCAAGGAAACCTGGAACGGCTACAGCTACCAGATCCTGCTGACCCCCGAGGCGATGATCTGGGGCATCAGCGGCGCGATGTTGCTGTCGTTCGGCCTGGAATGCCTGTTCCGCCTGATCGACTGGGTGGTGCTGGGCGGCAAGCGCCTGCGCCAGAGCCGGCCGATCGAAGAGCGTGACCTGCGCGGGCTGTAGCGCTGCCACGATTTCCTGTGGCGAGGGAGCTTGCTCCCGCTGGGCTGCGGAGCGGCCCCAAGATTTTGTGAGCGCTACGCACTCGAGCGGGAGCAAGCTCCCTCGCCACAAAAGCGGTCCGCCTTTTCTGGCAATGTGCTGCCCAATCAAATTTTTCTTATGACCCGGCCAAGGTTTTATTCGTTGGACGGGATCGGCTGCGCGCTCAAGAATCGGGGCAACGGTCTCCGCGCCAGCATCGTCGAGACTCACAACAATAAAACCGTGGAGAACCACCATGAGTGCACCCGACACGCTCGGCGTCCCCCAACCCCAGGCCCGGTCCGGCCCGTTCGATTGGTATCGCAACATCAACCAGCAGGAACGGCGCACATTCTGGAGCTGCAAGATCGGTTACGCCCTGGACGGCATGGACACGCAAATGCTCAGTTTCGTGGTGCCGACCCTGATTGCGATGTGGGGCATCACCACCGGGCAGGCAGGCCTGATCCACACCAGCACCTTGATCGCCTCCGCCATTGGCGGCTGGGTGGCGGGCATTCTCTCTGACCGCATCGGCCGGGTCCGTACCCTGCAACTGACGGTGCTGTGGTTCGCATTCTTCACTTTTCTGTGCGGCTTTGCCCAGAACTACGAACAACTGTTGATCGCCCGCACGCTGATGGGCTTCGGTTTCGGCGGCGAGTGGACCGCCGGCGCGGTGTTGATGGGCGAAGTCATTCGCGCCAAGGACCGCGGTAAAGCGGTGGGCATGGTGCAATCGGGCTGGGCGCTGGGTTGGGGCATGACGGCGATCCTGTATGCGCTGTTGTTTTCGGTGCTGCCGCCGGAAGACGCCTGGCGCGCATTGTTCATTCTCGGCATCGTGCCCGCCGTGTTCGTGATTTTCGTCCGTCGGTTGGTCAAGGATCCGGAAGTCTATAACCAGACCAAGGCCCGCCTGACGCCGGAAAACCCAGCGAAGTTCTACGAGATTTTCGCCCCCGGCATTCTCTTCACCACGATACGCGCCTCGTTGCTGACCACCGGCGCGCTGGGTGGTTACTACGCGATCACGTCCTGGCTGCCGACTTTTCTCAAGAACGAACGTGGCCTGAGCGTCCTGGGCACCGGTGGCTACTTGGCCATGGTGATCGTCGGCTCCTACGTGGGTTACGTCATCAGTGCGTACCTGTCGGACATCCTGGGACGAAAGAAGAATTTCGTCCTGTATGCCGTAGGCTCGTTCACCATTGTCTTGCTGTACACCCAGGTGCCGGTGAGCAATAACGTGATGCTCTGGCTGGGCTTTCCCCTGGGCTTTTTCGCATCGGGTATGTTCAGTGGCATGGGCTCGTTTCTCACCGAGCTGTTTCCCACGCGCATCCGGGGTTCTGGCCAGGGTTTCTGCTACAACATCGGCAGGGCGGTGGCGGCACTGTTTCCGCTGCTGATCGGTATCTTGAGCCAGAAGGTGCCGTTGAGTGTTGGCATCGGTGCGTTTGCCGCAGTGTCCTACGGCGTGGTGATCCTGGCGGCCCTGAGCCTGCCGGAAACCCAAGGCAAGCAGCTGGAAGCCGAGTAACTGATACCCTGAGGGACGAGGTCCCACAGGCTTAAAAGAAAGAACCTACAGGAGCGTTCACCGTGAACCGCCTGCTATTGAATTGCGACATAGGCGAAAGTTTCGGCAGTTGGACCATGGGTCTGGATGCCGAGGTGATGCCCTTCATCGATTGCGCCAACATCGCCTGCGGTTTCCATGCCGGCGACCCGAGCATCATGCGCAAGACCGTCGGTCTGGCCCTGAGCCACGGCGTGCGCATAGGCGCCCACCCGGCCTATCAGGACCTGGCGGGCTTCGGCCGGCGTTCCATGGCTTATGGCGCCCAGGAACTGCAGGACTTGCTGCATTATCAGATCGGCGCGCTGGACGGCATTTGCCGGGCCCAGGGCGGGCAGGTCAGCTACGTCAAGCCCCACGGCGCGATGTACAACGACATGATGGCCAACCCGGCGCAACTGCGCGCCGTCATCCAGGCCGTTGCCGCTTATGATCGCGGGTTGCCGTTGATGCTCATGGCGACCCGGGACAACAGCGCCGCCCAGGCCCTGGGCGATGAGTATGGCCTGACGCTGTGGTTCGAAGCCTTCGCCGATCGTGCTTATGACAGTGCCGGCCGCCTGGTTTCGCGGCAAACGCCGGGCGCGGTGCATCACGACCCCGAGGTCATCATCGCGCAGGCCCTGACGATCGCTCGCGGCGATCCGTTGACGGCCAGCGATGGCAGCGCCCTGAACCTGCACGCGACTACGTTGTGCGTACATGGCGACAACGCCAGTTCGGTAGCCGCTGTGCAACGCATCCGTGAAGCCCTGGACCGGCAGAGCGCGCCATGAAACCACGCTTGGAAGTGGTGGCGGTGGACTGCCTGATGGTGCGCCTGTTCGACGAAATCGCAGAGGCCAACATGCCTTGGATGCTGGCCGCCAGCGAGCGCCTGCGAGCGGTGTTTGCCGAGCGTTTGCTCGACCTGGTGCCGTCCTATACCACGTTGATGGTCCATTACGATTTGCTCGTCCTGAACCCGGTCCAGGCCCGCGAACTGATCGACGAGGCATTGCATAACCTTTCACCGGATGCCCGATCCGCCGGTCAATGCCACGTGCTGCCGGTGTGGTACGACGCTACCGTCGGGCCGGAGTTGGGCCTGCTGGCGAGTCGCAGTGGGCTGACGGTGGAGCAGGTGATCCGGCGCCACAGCGAGCGCGAATACCAGGTATTTGCCCTGGGCTTCGCACCGGGGTTCGCCTTCATGGGGCTGGTGGACGAAGCACTGGCCGCCCCGCGCCTCGACACGCCGCGCAAACGGGTCGCGGCGGGCAGTGTCGGCATTGCCGAACGGCAGACCGCAGCGTATCCGGCGGTGTCGCCCGGCGGCTGGAACCTGATCGGGCGCACCCCGGCCAGACTGTTTGATCGTGAGCGCGACGGCTACAGCCTGATGCAGCCGGGGGACACGGTGCGCTTCGCTGCCGTGGACCACGCCGAATTCATTGCCCTGGGTGGCGACGACACACCGTTGGAGGCCCAGGCATGAGTCGGTTGTTGATCGAGGCCAGCACGCCGCTGTGCCTGTTGCAGGACACCGGCCGCTTCGGCGTGAGGCACTTGGGCGTGACCCAGGGCGGCGCGGCGGATTGGCTGTCGATGGCGTGGGCCAACTGGATGCTCGGCAATGATCTCGACGCGGCGGTGGTGGAGGTTACCCTCGGCGGCTTCACCGTGGTGGCAGAAGAGGATTGTGTGCTGGCCCTGGCCGGAGCGGACCTGGGTGCGCGGATAGACGGCCAGGGCGTGGCGTCGTGGCGCTTTTTCAGCTTGCGCAGGGGCCAGGTGCTGGCGCTGACCCAGCCCGTGCTCGGTGCCCGGGCCTACCTGGCGGCGCCTGGCGGGTTCGATGCACCGCAAGTCCTGGGCAGCCGTTCGACCGTCGTGCGCGAAGAACTCGGTGGCCTGGATGGGCGAGGGCGGGCCCTGAATCGTGGGGCGCGCTTGAGCTATTCAGGCTCGGCGACGCCTCGGCCCATGCCGCATACGCGGATTCCGGATTTCCAGCAGGTACAGCCGCTGGATCTGATCCTGGGTGCGCAGAATGGCGAGTTCAGCGGACGGAGCCTGTTCGATGCGTTCAACAGCCCGTGGACGCTGGACAGTCGCGCCGACCGCATGGGCATGCGTTTGCTGGGGACTGCGCTGGAGTATCAGGGGCCGGCGATGATCTCGGAGGGCATTCCCCTCGGTGCCGTGCAGGTACCGCCGGACGGCCAGCCGATCGTGTTGCTCAATGATCGGCAAACCATCGGCGGTTACCCACGCCTGGGTGCGTTGACGCCGCTGTCCCTGGCGCGGTTGGCGCAATGCCTGCCGGGAACTCAGGTGCGGTTGCGTCCGGTGGTGCAGGAAGTTGCGCATCGGCAGCAGGTTGAGTGTATGCGGGCGCTGTTAAACCGCTAAAAGCATCGTCGGATCGCCGCCCGGAGCAGGCTCGCTCCCACACTGAATCTTCGTCGTATACAAGACCCCTGTGGGAGCGAGCCTGCTCGCGATGAGGCCCTGAAGGCACCAAAGAACTTTACTTGGAAAGAAACCGCATCCCTTCCTCCAGCCCCCGCAAGGTCAGCGGATACATCCGGTCTTCCACCAGCTCGCGCACGATGTTGGTCGAGGCGGTATAACCCCAGGTGTCTTTGGGGTAGGGATTGATCCAGATGAGTTTCTTGTACTTCTCCATGAAGCGCTGCATCCACACGTAACCGGCTTCTTCGTTCCAGTGCTCGACGCTGCCGCCGGCCTGAGTGATTTCATAGGGCGCCATGGCGGCGTCGCCGATGAAGATCACTTTGTAGTCGGCGCCATACTTGTGCAACAAATCCTGAGTCGACGTGCGCTCCGAGGTACGGCGCAGGTTGTTCTTCCATACCGATTCATACACAAAGTTATGGAAGTAGAAGTATTCCAGGTGCTTGAACTCGGTCTTGCAGGCCGAGAACAACTCTTCGCAGATCTTCACGTGGGCGTCCATCGAACCGCCGATATCGAACAGCAACAGGAGCTTGACGGTGTTGCGTCGCTCCGGGCGCATCTGGATATTCAGCAGGCCGGCATCCCGGGCGGTGTGGTCGATGGTGCCGTCGATGTCCAGCTCTTCCGCCGCGCCCTGACGGGCAAACTTGCGCAGGCGGCGCAGGGCGATCTTGATGTTGCGGGTGCCCAGTTCGACCTGGTCGTCGAGGTTCTTGTATTCGCGCTGGTCCCAGACCTTGACGGCCTTGCCCTGGCGCTTGCCGGCGTCGCCGACGCGAATGCCTTCGGGGTTGAAGCCGCCGGAACCGAACGGGCTGGTGCCGCCAGTGCCGATCCACTTGTTGCCGCCGGCATGGCGTTCCTTTTGTTCTTCCAGGCGCTTCTTGAATTCTTCGATCAGCTTGTCCAGGCCGCCCAGGGATTGGATCTGCGCCCGTTCCTCGTCGGTCAACGAGCGTTCGAATTCCTTGCGCAGCCAGTCTTCGGGAATCAGCGCCTGGAGGTGATCGTCGAGTTTCTCCAGGCCATTGAAGTACGCGGCGAACGCCCGGTCGAACTTGTCGAAATGCCGCTCGTCCTTCACCAGGATGGCCCGGGACAGGTAATAGAACTCATCCATGTCGGCAAAAATCACCCGCTGTTTCAGCGCGTTGATCAGGTCCAGCAGTTCTCGCACCGACACGGGCACCTTGGCGGCGCGCATCTCATTGAACAGGTTAAGCAGCATGGCAATCGCCCTCGCTCTTGTTGGACGAAGAGGATCAGCGAGTGCCGCGACGGCTCATGAACGCCAGGCGCTCAAGCAATTGCACGTCCTGTTCGTTCTTGACCAAGGCGCCGGCCAGCGGCGGAATGGCCTTGGTCGGATCACGCTCGCGCAGCACCGCTTCGCCGATGTTGTCGGCCATCAGCAGCTTGAGCCAATCCACCAACTCGGAGGTGGAAGGCTTTTTCTTCAGGCCCGGGACTTTGCGCACATCGAAAAACACGTCCAGCGCTTCGCTGACCAGGTCTTTCTTGATATCCGGGTAATGCACGTCGACGATTTTCTGCAGGGTGGCGCGGTCGGGAAATGCGATGTAGTGGAAGAAGCAGCGACGCAGGAAGGCGTCCGGCAGTTCCTTTTCGTTGTTGGAGGTAATGATGATGATCGGGCGCTGCTTGGCCTTGATGGTTTCGTCGGTCTCGTAGACGTAGAACTCCATCTTGTCGAGCTCTTGCAGCAGGTCGTTGGGGAACTCGATGTCGGCCTTATCGATCTCGTCGATCAGCAGGATCACCCGTTCTTCGGACTCGAAGGCTTCCCAGAGCTTGCCCTTCTTCAAGTAATTGCGCACGTCATGGACCTTGTCCACGCCCAACTGCGAGTCCCGCAGGCGGCTGACTGCATCGTACTCGTACAGGCCCTGGTGGGCCTTGGTGGTGGACTTGATGTGCCAGGTGATCAGGCGCGCGCCGAAGGACTCCGCCAGTTGTTCGGCGAGCATGGTCTTGCCAGTGCCCGGTTCGCCCTTGACCAACAGCGGCCGCTCCAGGGTGATGGCGGCGTTGACGGCCAGTTTCAGGTCATCGGTGGCCACGTAGGCGCTGGTGCCTTCGAACTTCATCTGCAATTCCTCGAACGTGTCGCCGGCCCGGCGAGGCGGGGCGCGCGAAATAAATGTCGTGCCCGACTATACCGCGAGGCCCCGCCGACTGTGAACGCAGACGCTGTATTCAGTCTCTGAATGGAGCGTCACATGTTGACTCAGTCTTGTGCCGAGGGGATTAAGCGAAACGTCGCACCGCTCCGCTGGGCTGTGCAGCAGCCCTAAGGCAGTGAACCCGTTTTACCTTGCACACCGAGTTGCCTGGTTTGGGGCCGCTTCGCACCCTGGCGGGGATGTATCCCCTCGCCACCAATAACGCAAGATCTAATCTTTGGAAGGCGGCGGTTGCTCGTACCGGGTATTGAAGGCCTGTACGAAACCGTTGCGCAGGATTTGCAGGAAGGCTTCGAAGGCACTGATGTTCTGCTGATGCACGTTGCCACTCAGCTCCACCCGCGTGGCGAACTGGTTCTTGCTCTGATTTTTCAGGGCCGTTTCGCCCGTGCCGACCAAGGCTTCCCAGACCGAGCGGAAGATGTTCTTTTTCTCGTTCTCCACGTCCTGCTGCCAATCGAACACGTCGACGTCGCGAAGCAGCGGCTTGATGTAGCCGCTGAGCCGAGCATTGTCAGCTTCGGCTTCGACCACCAGATCGCCGTGACCGGCATTGAAGTCGAATTTCCCATAGGCCGCGGCAAAGTCGTTCAGGCGTTTCAACTCGATGTTTCTGGCCCGCAGACGGAAGTCGAAGTCCTCGAAATTGCTCAAGGGATCGAAGGTCGCTTGCACCTCCAGGGGCGCGTGTTCGGCCACCAGGGCCTTGCCCTCGAACCGGGCGTCGCGCTTGCCTTCGGTGTCGACCACGTTGGTCAGGTTATAGAAGCTGGCGTTGACCTCTGTGGCCCGCAGGTTGACCGGTGGCTTGGAGTTGAAATTGCGAAAGGTGACCTTGCCATCCCGCAGGCGCACTTCGTTGAAGGTGATAGGCAACAGTTTGCTCAACTGCTCGCGCCAGTTGGTGCCCTGGCCGGTCTGGGAGTTTTGCCGGTCGGCCCCGCCGTCGACGAAGTTGACTTCGGGACGGGCAAATTCCACTTCGGCCACCACCGCATGGTCATACCACAGCGAGTGCCAGCTCACGGACAGGTCGACCACCGGAGCATCGACGAATGGCACCGGCACCTTGCCGTCGACCTTGACGATCTTCAAGCCATTGATCCGGTAGGCTCCACGCCAGAGGGCCAGGTCGACATCGACGACCTGGCCGCGGTAATCACCCATGTCCGCCAGTTTGTCGTTGAGGTAGTTGCGCACCAGGTAAGGCAATGCGAAATGCAGGGCCACCAACAGCGCAACGATGGCGACGAAGGCCCACAGTGGCCAGCTGTATCGACGCTTCATGACAGTAGTCTCCGTTGTTAAAGCCATTGACTCTTGTAACAACGGGAACGTTCGGTGCAACTGGACGCCTTTGGGCAACAGGCTTACCTTTAAGCGCTAAATTCCCTCTGCATTAAGGACCCGGTCATGAGTCGTATATACGCTGACAACGCCCATTCCATTGGCAATACGCCACTGGTGCAGATCAATCGCATCGCCCCGCGCGGCGTGACCATCCTGGCCAAGATCGAAGGGCGCAACCCGGGTTATTCGGTCAAGTGCCGGATAGGCGCGAACATGATCTGGGACGCCGAAAGCTCCGGCAAACTCAAGCCCGGCATGACCATCGTCGAACCGACTTCGGGCAACACCGGCATTGGCCTGGCATTCGTGGCCGCCGCCCGTGGCTATAAATTGATGCTGACCATGCCGGCGTCCATGAGCATCGAGCGGCGCAAGGTGCTCAAGGCCCTGGGGGCGGAACTGTTGCTCACCGAGCCGGCCAAGGGCATGAAAGGTGCCATCGAGAAAGCCGCCGAGATCATGGCCAGCGACCCCTCGAAATACTTCATGCCGCAGCAGTTCGAGAATCCGGCCAACCCGGCGATCCACGAGAAAACCACCGGCCCGGAAATCTGGAACGACACCGATGGCGCGGTGGACGTTCTGGTCGCGGGCGTCGGGACGGGCGGAACCATTACCGGTGTCTCGCGGTATATCAAGAATACGTGCGGCAAACCGATCCTGTCGGTGGCGGTAGAGCCCGAGGCTTCCCCGGTGATTACCCAGGTGATGGCGGGGCAGGAAATCAAGCCCAGCCCCCACAAGATCCAGGGTATCGGCGCGGGCTTCGTGCCGAAGAACCTCGATCTGTCGATCGTCGATCAGGTGGAGCGGGTGACCGATGACGAGTCCAAGGCCATGGCCCTGCGCTTGATGCAGGAAGAGGGAATTCTCTGCGGCATCTCTTGCGGCGCGGCGATGGCCGTGGCGGCACGCCTGGCGGAAAAGCCGGAAATGCAGGGCAAGACCATCGTGGTAATCCTGCCGGATTCGGGCGAACGATACCTGTCGAGCATGTTGTTCAGTGACTTGTTTACCGAGCAGGAGACCCAGCAGTAGACCTCTTTGCAATGGCGAAATAGCTTTCTGTGGAAGCTTGATCCATGTGGCGATGGAGCTTGCTCCCGCTGGCATGCGAAGCGCGCCCCGGCGATCCTTGCGGTTGGAGGCGACTGCTGCGCAGTCGAGCGGGAGCAAGCTCCCTCGCCACGAAAAGGAGTCACGTTTGAGAGTGCGTCAGCCAAGGTTCAGGCGACGCATGGTAACAAGGGCTTTGTTGCATTTCTCTCAACAGTGAATGTCGCCTCCGGCGATGTTTAACCTGGACAGGGATATTTAACATGGCCGGCCGCCGCGTCGGGCAGATGGCGTAGCGCAAGTTGCATTTAAACAAGGAGTTGAAAAAGAAATGACCGTTTCGTTTGTCGCGAAGGCTTCGGTATTGCTGCTGTTTTTGGGCAGCACGCTTTACGTGCATTTACGTGGCAAGGCGCGTTTGCCTGTCCTGCGCCAGTTCGTCAACCACTCGGCATTCTTCGCGCCCTATAACGCCCTGATGTACTTGTTCTCCAGCGTGCCGTCCAAGCCTTATCTGGATCGCAGCCAGTTCCCAGAGCTGGATGTGCTCAAGGAGAACTGGCAAGTGATCCGCGACGAAGCCATGCGCCTGTTCGACGAGGGTTATATTCGCGCCGCCGAGAAGAACAACGATGCCGGCTTCGGCTCTTTCTTCAAGAAGGGCTGGAAGCGCTTCTATCTCAAGTGGTATGACAAGCCGCTGCCCTCGGCCAAGCAGCTCTGCCCAAGGACCGTTGAGCTGGTCAATCGAATTCCCAACGTTCGGGGCGCGATGTTTGCCCTGCTGCCGGGCGACAGTCACCTGAACCCCCATCGCGATCCGTTCGCTGGGTCCCTGCGCTATCACCTCGGGTTGTCCACGCCCAACTCCGATGATTGCCGGATCTTCGTAGACGGACAAATCTACGCCTGGCGCGACGGTGAAGACGTCATGTTCGACGAAACCTACGTGCACTGGGTCAAGAACGAAACGCCGCAGACCCGCGTTATCCTGTTCTGCGATGTCGAGCGTCCACTTAAAAACCCGCTGATGACTCGTCTCAATCGCGCTATCAGTGCATTCCTTGGCCGCGCTACCGCGCCGCAGAACCTCGACGACGAACGCGTCGGCGGTATCAACCGGGCCTACGCCTGGAGCAAGTCGTTCAGTGACGGCATCAGCGGTAGGGTCAAGCAATTCAAGCGCAAGCACCCCAAGGCGTATCGGGTGATGCGTCCGGTGCTGGCCGTGGCTGTGCTGACGGCGCTCGGCTACTGGTTGTTTGTTTAAACATTGCGTTACATGTCGAGCGCTGGTTATAGTCAGCGCTCGGTTTTCGAACCCACCCTCCAAGAGATCGGCTCATGCCTTCATTCCCAGTCACCGCGGTCGTGGTCCCAGCGTTCAACGCTGGCGTCGTGCCGTGCGGGAAAAGGTCGCCTGAGCAGATCGGTCAATACCCTCCACCTGTCAGTCGCTCACCGGTATACGCCTGCGTATCACCGCCGGGTGTTGGCGTTCAGGGCTGATCGGCAACGGTTGCCGTTCCCTGCGCGCGCCTGAAAAAACGACTGGATTTCAGCTTCGGCTGAGTTGGCTTTTTGCCTGACTACAGGTGGTTTTCATGTTTTCCTTTTCCAAAAACGCCTTATTGGCGACGGCTTCCACGAGCCTGTTCGTTCTGTTGTGGAGCAGCGGGGCGATCTTCTCCAAATTGGGCCTGGCCCACGCGTCACCTTTCGCCTTCCTGCTGATCCGCTTCGCCATCGCGTTGTGCGCATTGGTGCTGTTGATCCCCATGTTGAAGTTCAAGCTGCCCGGCACCGGCAAGCCGATGCTGTACGCGGCGGCGACGGGACTGGTGCTGTTGGGCGCCTATCAGATTTTCTATCTGCTGGCGCTGCAACTGAACGTCACCCCTGGAGTAATGGCGACGCTCATGGGCGTGCAGCCGATCCTTACCGTGGTGCTCATGGAGCGTCAGCGTTCATGGCAGCGCATGTTCGGCCTGGCGCTGGGGCTGGTGGGGTTGGTGATGGTGGTTTACCAAGGCATTGGCCTGGCCGGCATGTCCCTGGCGGGCATGCTGTGCGGGTTGCTGGCGCTGGTGAGCATGACGGCGGGCTCCATCATGCAGAAGCGCATCACCGACAACCCACTGGGCACGCTGCCGGTGCAGTACCTGGCCGGGCTGGTGTTGTGCTCGGTGTTCGTGCCGTTCCAACCCTTCCACTTCGAGCGCAGCGCTGGTTTCATCGTGCCGGTGTTGTGGATGGGGCTGGTGGTGTCGGTGTTGGCGACGTTGCTGCTGTACCGGCTGATTGCCCGGGGCAACCTGGTCAACGTCACCAGCCTGTTCTACCTGGTGCCGGCGGTGACGGCGATCATGGACTACCTGGTGTTCGGCAACCGGTTGGCGTTGTTGAGCTTGCTGGGGATGGGGTTGATCATCGTGGGGTTGGTGTTTGTGTTTCGTAAAAGTCGCTAGCTGATCGCTGGCAGTTCCACCGCTATCGCGAGCAAGCTCGCTCCCACAAAAGGCTGCGCATAACCCTGTGGGAGCGAGCTTGCTCGCGATGGCCTACTCCGCTACACCGATGAATTACCGGGCAGACGCTCCAACCGGCTTGACCACCCCAGGCTTCAACACCAACCACAACGCCGCCGCAATCAACACCCCGCCATACACATGGGCCATGCCCAGTGGCTCATCCAGCAGCAATGCGCCCCACAGCACGCCGAACGGCGGGATCAGAAAGGTCGTTGTCATGGATTTGACTGGGCCAATGGAGCTGAGCAAGCGGAAATAAAGAATGTACGCCAGCGCCGTACACACCAGGCCCAGGCCCAGCAGCGACAGCCACACGCTCCAGCCGCCCCAGCTGGCCGGTGGTTGGGTGATCACGCTGTAGCCAAACAGCGGCAACAGGAAGATCGTGGCTCCGAACATGCTGCCAAGGGCGGACAAGCGGCTGTCCAGCCCGCCTTGATGATCGAGCCAGCGCCGGGTCAGAAAACCGGCAAAGCCATAGCAGGTCGTGGCGAGCAGGCAGGCGAGGGCGCCCATCAACAGTTGCTGGTCGAACGCCACCGGACCTGCGCGGGTGAGGATCGCGACGCCCATCAGGCCGAGAAAAACCCCGCTGACCTTGGCCGCCGTGAGTGGCTCACGGAAAAACAATCCACCGATCAGCACGCCCATCAGCGGCGTCGTCGCGTTGAAGATCGCCGAGTAGCCCGCCGGCAACACTTGGGCCGCCAGGGAGTAAAACGTTGCGGGAATGCCGGAATTGATCAAGCCCAAAACCATCACGGCTTTTAGCTTGCCGCGAAAATTCCAGTCGACACGCATCAGCGCAAGAATGACCAGCAGGCCGACGAAGGCAATGGAGACGCGAAAGAAAGCCGTGGGAATCGTGCCGATGACCGGAGCGATAATGCGCATGAACAAGAAGCTCGCGCCCCAGATGGCGGCCAGTGACAGCAAGCGCAGGATATCGACGAGGTTCACGGGTGCATCCTTCCTTGATCGGGTCGCAAGTGTCACCCCGCTAAACACCGATGGCAATGGTTGCGTTGCCCAGGGATTGGCCTCTAAGCTCAGTCGCCAATAACAAGCATGACCCGCCGAGGTTTACCCTATGCCGCAGCCATGGCCCGCGACCGATATCGCCCGTTCGATCCTCGACGGTTTCGACGATTATCGTGAGCATTTCCGGCAGATCACCGACGGCGCTCGCGCCCGGTTCGAGCAGGCGCAATGGTTGGAGGCGCAGGCGGCCTCAGCGGCGCGCATCAATCTGTATGAAGAAAAAGTCTTCGAAACCGTCGCCCGGTTGCGCCAGGCCTTTAGCGCCGAGGCCTTGATGGACGTCGGTTGCTGGCCATTGGTGAAGAGCGCCTATATCAGCCTGATCGACCTGCGCTTCGACGATGAATTGTCGGAGACCTGGTACAACTCGATCTTTTGCGGCCTGTTCAGCCATGATCTGATCAGCGACGGCACCATGTTCATCCACACGACCCGGCCGAGCCTGCGTCGTGCTCGCGCGGCACAGACCCGCACCTATAAACCCGAAGGGCAACTGGACAAAATGCTCGCGGCGGTCTTTGCCGATTATCGCTTCAGTGAAGAGTACGCAGACCTGCCCGGCGACCTGCGACGTCTCGAAAGCCAGCTACGCGAAAACCTGCCGGATTGGGTCTGCAAGGACCCGGAACTGACGGTCGAACTGTTTTCTTCGGTGCTCTATCGCAACAAGGGCGCCTACCTGGTGGGCCGCATCTACACCCGTGACGATCAGTGGCCCCTGGTGATCCCGTTGCTGCACCGCGAAGGCCGGGGTATCCAGATCGACGCGCTGATCACCGACGAGGCGCAGGTGTCGATCATCTTCTCGTTCACCCGTTCGTACTTCATGGTGGACGTGCCGGTGCCGGCGGAATTCATTGGCTTTCTCAAGCGCATCCTGCCGGGCAAGCACATTGCCGAGCTGTACACTTCGATTGGTTTCTACAAGCACGGCAAGTCGGAGTTCTACCGGGCGCTGATCAACCACCTGGCGAACACCGATGACCAGTTCATCATGGCGCCGGGCGTGCGCGGCATGGTCATGAGCGTGTTCACCCTGCCGGGCTTCAACACCGTGTTCAAGATCATCAAGGACCGTTTCTCGCCGTCGAAGAACGTCGACCGGGCCACGGTCATCGAGAAATACCGACTGGTGAAAAGCGTTGACCGGGTCGGGCGCATGGCCGACACCCAGGAGTTCGCCGACTTCCGCTTCCCCCTGAGCAAATTCGAGCCGGCCTGCCTGGAAGAGCTGCTGGATGTGGCGCCGTCCACGGTGTCGGTGGAGGGCGACACGGTGTTGATCCGCCACTGCTGGACCGAACGCCGGATGACGCCTCTGAACCTCTACCTGGAAAACGCCAACGAAGCTCAGGTGCGCGAGGCGCTGGAAGATTATGGCCTGGCGATTAAGCAACTGGCGGCCGCCAATATCTTTCCCGGCGACATGTTGCTCAAGAACTTCGGCGTAACCCGCCATGGCCGCGTGGTGTTCTACGATTACGATGAGATCTGCTTTCTCACCGAGGCCAACTTCCGCCATATCCCCCAGCCGCGCACGCCGGAAGATGAGATGGCGTCCGAGCCCTGGTATTCCATCGGCCCGCTGGACGTTTTCCCTGAAGAGTTCCCGCCGTTCCTGTTCGCCGACGCCGGGCAGCGCAAGCTGTTCGACCAGTTGCACGGCGAGTTGTACAACGCTGACTACTGGAAAGGCCTGCAGGACGCGATCCGGGCGGGAAAGGTGATCGATGTGTTCCCGTATCGGCGTAAAGACCTGGACAGCGAATAACCAGCAGGCAAGCAAAAGCCACCTGTGGGAGCGAGCTTGCTCGCGATGACGGTGTGCCAGTTAACATCAACGATTGCTGATCCACCGCTATCGCGAGCAAGCTCGTTCCACAAGGGGACGGTGGTGAGGCCACTTCTGGTGTTCGGCGCAATAGCCGCAAATCTGCGACAATCGCCCCCTCGCTCAAACCGACGAACCCTGCGTACCTGATGACTGACCAAACCCCCGCTATCGACAAACTGCTGAAAAACCTCGATCACGCCATGCTCGCCGACCGGCACCGGTTGCGGCGGCAGTTGCTCGAGCTGCGCAAGAAGCCCGACGAGGCCAAGCTGGCCCAGTGGGTAGCGCGGATGCAAGCGTCGTGCGACCTGGTGCTGGCGCGCAAGGCGAGCGTGCCGTCGATTCGCTACGACGACAACTTGCCGATCGCCGCCAAGCGCGACGAGATCAAGGAGGCGCTGCTAAAGCATCAGGTGCTGATCATCGCCGGCGAAACCGGCTCGGGCAAAACCACCCAGTTGCCGAAGATCTGCCTGGAGATCGGCCGTGGCCAGCAGGGTTTGATCGGTCACACCCAGCCACGCCGCATCGCCGCCCGCAGCGTGGCGAGCCGTGTCGCCGAAGAGCTGGCGACCCCCCTGGGGGCGCTGGTGGGTTATCAGGTGCGTTTCGAGGACCAGAGCGACGCCAACACGCTCATCAAGTTGATGACCGATGGCATCCTGCTGGCGGAAACCCAGAACGACCGCTACCTCGAACGCTACGACACGATCATCGTCGACGAAGCCCACGAGCGCAGCCTGAATATCGACTTCCTGCTGGGCTACCTCAAGACCCTGTTGCCGCGTCGCCCCGATCTGAAAGTCATCATTACGTCGGCGACCATCGACCTGGAGCGTTTCTCCAAGCACTTCGATGACGCCCCCATCGTTGAAGTCTCGGGCCGCACCTTCCCGGTGGAAACCTGGTATCGCCCGCTGACCCTTGAGCAAGACGAGGAGGGTAACCGGGTCGAGGATGACTTGACCGTCGACCAGGCGATTCTCGCCACCCTCGACGAAATCGCTGCTTACGAGCGCAGCGAACGGCGCAGCCCCGGCGACGTGCTGGTGTTCCTGCCGGGCGAGCGGGAGATTCGCGACGCCGCGGAAATGCTGCGCAAGGCCCAACTCAAGCACACCGAGATCCTGCCGCTGTACGCGCGCTTGTCGCCGGCCGAACAACAACGGATCTTCCAGTCCCACCCGGGCCGTCGCGTGGTGCTGGCCACCAACGTCGCCGAAACCTCATTGACCGTGCCGGGTATCCGCTACGTAATCGACAGCGGCACCGCGCGCATCAGCCGCTACAGCTATCGCGCGAAGGTCCAGCGCCTGCCCATCGAAGCCATATCCCAGGCCAGCGCCAACCAGCGCAAAGGCCGTTGCGGGCGGGTCGAGCCGGGGATCTGCGTGCGGTTGTACAGCGAAGAGGATTTCATCAATCGCCCTGAATTCACCGATCCGGAAATCCTGCGCACCAACCTGGCGGCGGTGATCCTGCAGATGCTGCACCTGCGTCTCGGCGAGATCACCGATTTCCCGTTCATCGAGCCGCCGGACGGCAAGGCCATCAGCGACGGATTCAACCTGCTGCAAGAACTGTCGGCGGTGGATCGAAACAGCCAGTTGACGCCGTTGGGTCGACAATTGGCGCGTTTGCCGGTGGATCCGCGCATGGGCCGCATGCTGTTGGAAGCGGCGAAGCTGGGCAGCCTGCAGGAAGTGCTGATTGTCGCCAGCGCCATGTCGATCCAGGATCCGCGCGAGCGTCCGCCCGAGCGCCAACAGGCCGCCGACCAGGCTCACGCCCAATGGAAGGACGCGGATTCGGACTTCGCCGGGCTGGTCAATCTGTGGCGCGGTTTCGAAGAGCAGCGCCAGGCCCTGACAGCCAACCCGCTGCGCAACTGGTGCCGCAAGAACTTCCTGAATTATCTGCGCCTGCGCGAATGGCGTGATTCCCACCGCCAGTTGAGCCTGATCTGCCGCGACATGCAGTTGAGCCTCAACAAAGAGCCGGCCGATTATCCGAAACTGCACAAGGCGGTGCTCTCGGGGCTGTTGAGCCAGATCGGCCAGAAAACCGAAGACGGCGATTACCTCGGCGCTCGCCAGCGGCGTTTCTGGGTCCATCCATCATCAGGCCTGGGCAAGAAGCGTCCGCAGTGGCTGATGACCGCCGAACTGGTGGAAACCACCAAGTTATACGCGCGCATGGTGGCGAAGATCGAGCCGGACTGGATCGAACCACTGGCGGGGCACCTGATCAAGAAAAACCACTTCGAGCCCCATTGGGAGAAAAAGCGCGGGCAAGTGGTGGCTTATGAGCAGATCACCTTGTTCGGGCTGATCGTCGTTGGTCGTCGGCCCGTTCACTACGGGCCGGTGGACCCGGTGGTGTCCCGTGAATTGTTCATCCGCGAGGCGCTGGTGCGTGGCGAGATCCAGTCCAAGGCCAAGTGCCTGAGCGCCAATACGCGGTTGCTTGAACAACTCGACGAGCTCGAAGCCAAGGCCCGTCGCCGCGACATCCTCGCGGACGAGGAAACGCTGTTCGCCTTCTACGACGCGCGCCTGCCTGCCGAAATTCATCAGACCGCGACGTTTGACAGCTGGTATCGGATCAACAGCCAGAAAGATCCGCAGCTGTTGATCATGCGCGAAGAAGACGTGCTGGCCCGGGAGGCCAGCGAGGTGACGGCCAACCAGTACCCCGACACCTTGCGCGTCGGCGACTTGACGTTGCCGTTAAGCTATCACTTCGAGCCCAACCATCCCCGCGACGGCGTCACGTTGCGTGTACCGGCGCCGCTGCTGCCGATGCTGCCACCCGAGCGCCTGGAATGGCTGGTGCCGGGGATGATCGAAGCCAAGTGCATCGCGCTGGTGCGCAACCTGCCCAAGGCCTTGCGCAAGAACTTCGTGCCGGTGCCGGACTTCGTCAAGGCCGCGTTGCAACGCATCACGTTTGCCGAAGGTTCGTTGCCGCAATCCCTGGGGCGCGAATTGCTGCGCATGACCGGTGCGCGGGTCAGCGATGACGCCTGGGCGGAAGCGGCGCAGCAGGTAGAAAGCCATTTGCGCATGAACCTGGAAATCGTCGATGGCCAGGGCAAGTTCCTCGGTGAAGGCCGCGACCTGGCCGAGCTGACGGCGCGTTTTGCCGAGGCCAGCCAGGCCGCCTTGGCCGTGCCGCAAACAGCCAAGAGCCAAGAACCGGTGGAGGCGAAAGTCTTCGCACCGGTGGCCGAGAAAACCCAGCAGAAGATCGCCGGGTTGTCGATGACGGTGTACCCGGCGTTGGTGGAAGAGGGCGGCGTGGTCAAGGAAGGGCGCTTCCCGACCCCGGCCGAAGCCGAGTTCCAGCACCGTCGTGCCTTGCAGCGTTTGCTCATGCAGCAATTGGCCGAAACGGCGAAATTCCTCCGTGGCAAGCTGCCGGGATTGACGGAGTTGGGCCTGCTCTATCGTGAATTGGGGCGCGTCGACGCTCTGGTGGAAGACATCCTGCTGGCGAGCCTCGACAGCTGCATCCTCGAAGGCGAGCCGAGCCTGCCCCGTGACGGTGCCGCGCTGGCGGCCCTGGCCGAACGCAAGCGCGGCGGCTGGACCGAGCACGCCGAACGCCTGGCGAAGCTGACCCTGGACATCCTCAAGCTCTGGCACGGCCTGCAAAAACGCTTCAAGGGCAAGATCGACCTGGCCCAGGCCGTGGCGCTGAACGACATCAAGCAACAGCTCGGCCACCTGGTGTACCCAGGCTTCGTGCGGGAAACCCCGCATCAATGGCTCAAGGAACTGCCGCGCTATCTCAAGGCTATCGAGCAACGTTTCGAGAAGCTGGGCAGCCGAGTCCAGAAGGACCGGGTCTGGAGCGGCGAGCTCTCCAATCTCTGGGCTCAATACCAGGCCCGCGCCAGCAAACACGCCCAGGAAGGCAAGCGCGACCCGCAACTGGAGCTCTACCGGTGGTGGCTGGAGGAATACCGCGTGTCGCTGTTCGCCCAGCAGTTGGGGACCAAGGTGCCGATTTCCGACAAGCGCCTGGGTAAGCAGTGGGGGTTGGTGGAGGGTTGATCAGACCACCACCTATTCCCTGTGGACTCTTGTCTGGTAAAAGGGAACATGGGCCAAAAGCCAGCGTTTATGGCAAACTTCGCGCCTATAAATACCGGTCCCGTGGTTTTGCGCTTCAAGGTCACGGGCGGATCGGAATAAAGCGATGCCAGGGCTGCTTCCCCGGGATGGGAAAAGTCCCTTTGCGTGTTGGTACGTCGGTGCCAATACTTTCTGCCTGAACAGAATAGAGACACGACCATGCATAACGTCGTCATCAGCGGCACCGGCCTGTACACCCCGGCCAACAGCATCTCCAACGAAGAGCTGGTGCAATCCTTCAATACTTACGTCGCGCAGTTCAACGCCGATAACGCCGAGGCCATCGAGCGCGGCGAAGTGCAAGCATTGACCGAATCCAACGCCGCGTTCATCGAGAAGGCGTCGGGCATCAAGAGCCGCTTTGTCATGGACAAGGACGGCATTCTTGATCCACAACGCATGACTCCACGCCTGCCCGAGCGCTCCAATGAACAATGGTCGGTGCTTTGCGAAATGGCCGTCGGCGCCGCGAAGCAGGCCCTGGAACGCGCCGGTCGCACCGCCGCCGACATCGACGGCGTAATCGTGGCCTGTTCGAACTTGCAGCGTCCATACCCGGCCATCGCCATCGAAGTACAGGAAGCCCTGGGCATTGAAGGTTTCGGTTTCGACATGAACGTGGCCTGTTCTTCGGCGACGTTCGGCATCCAGGCCGCCGCCAACAGCGTTCAACTGGGCCAGGCCCGGGCGATCCTCATGGTCAACCCGGAAGTCTGCACAGGCCACCTGAATTTCCGTGACCGCGACAGCCACTTCATCTTCGGCGACGCGGCCACCGCCGTGATCATCGAGCGCGCGGACCAGGCCACGTCGCCGTATCAGTTCGATGTGGTCAGCACCAAGCTGCTCACCAAGTTTTCCAACAACATCCGCAACAACTTCGGCTTCCTCAACCGCGCGGCGGAGGAGGGCATCGGCACCCGGGACAAACTGTTCGTTCAGGAAGGACGCAAGGTGTTCCGCGACGTCTGCCCGATGGTGGCTGAACTGATCGGCGCCCATTTGGAGGAAAACCAGCTGAACGTCGGCGAAGTGAAGCGATTCTGGCTGCATCAGGCCAACTTGAGCATGAACCAGCTGATCGTGCGCAAGTTGCTGGGACGCGAAGCCAGCGAAGAGGAAGCCCCGGTGATCCTCGACCGCTACGCCAACACCAGCTCGGCCGGCTCGGTGATTTCGTTCCACCTCTACCAGGACGACCTGCCCAGCGGCTCCGTCGCGGTGCTCAGCTCGTTTGGCGCCGGCTATTCGATCGGCAGCGTGATCCTGCGCAAGCGTTGAACTGACCTGCTCGATTAACCTGTGGCGAGGGAGCTTGCTCCCGCTGGGCTGCGCAGCAGCCCCCAGCGTCCTGTCTGATACATCGCAGTGCCAGATAGAGTTGGAGGCTGCTATGCAGCCGAGCGGGAGCAAGCTCCCTCGCCGCAGGAGCAGCTTGGTTTGCTCTTCTGCGTTCTAGCTTGCAGCGCGAGGCTCCTCTCTCGAAACTGCTTTTTTGTTATTCCCTTTCGAAGTAAAAAGTTCCGCTGTCATAAAATCTTTATGTGATAGCAACTTGCCTGACACACCCCATCGCCAAGATCCCCTCCCAACACCAGCGGGCCCAGTTCCGCGTGTTTTCTAACGCATAGACTACCAACTAGGGGAATTCTTCGATGATCCGTAAGCACTTCGCAGGTTTTGCCGCCAGCGCTCTGGCAATGGCAGTAACCGCCCAGGCTTTCGCCGGCACCGTGACCACTGACGGCGCCGATATCGTGGTCAAGACCAAGGGCGGCCTGGAGGTCGCTACCACTGACAAAGAGTTCAGCTTCAAGCTCGGCGGTCGTTTGCAGGCTGACTACAGCCAGTTCGATGGCATCTACACCGACAACGGTGACAAGGCCGATGCCGCTTACATCCGCCGTGGCTTCCTGGAGTTGTCCGGTGTGCTGTACACGGACTGGGCCTACACCATCAACTACGATTTCTCCCACAACAGCGGCGATTCCGATAACGGCTACTTCGACGAAGCTTCCTTGGCCTACAACGGCTTCAAGCCGGTTTCGATCAAGGTCGGCCGTTTCGACCCGGATTTCGGCCTTGAAAAAGCCACCAGCTCCAAATGGGTCACCGCACCTGAGCGTAATGCCGCCTACGACCTGATCGACTGGGCCAACGGCCACCAGAACGGCCTGGGCCTGCAAGCATCCGGCGTCTTCGCTGATTCGTTCTACGTCTCGGCCGGTGTGTTCAGCAAAGACACCGACGACACCGACGGCAACAGCATCAAGCAAGCCAATGGTCGTTTCGTGTTCGCCCCGATGCACGAAGCTGGCAACGTGCTGCACTTCGGTTTGAACGTGGCCTCGCGTGACGTTTCGGACACCGCATTCGACGCTCGTTATCGCTCCCGTCTGGGCATGCGTGGCGTTGAAACCCTGGGCGGCAATGACGCCGGCCCTAACGGCAACCGTCCGGTCCTGGGCGGCGCCAACAACTCGCCGGCCGGTTCCTACGACACCGACACCGCCTTCGGTCTGGAAGCCGCTTTCGCCATGGGCCCAGCGTCTATCCAGGGTGAATACATCAGCCGCAAGACCAAGGCTGACAGCGACGCCTTCGAAGACCTCAAAGGTCACGGCTTCTACGTCCAGGGTGCCTACACCCTCACCGGTGAATCCCGTGGCTATAAACTCGGCAAATTCGACGCCATCAAGCCTCAGAACAAATCCATCGGCGCTTGGGAAGTGTTCTACCGCTTCGACAGCATGACCGTCGAAGACGACAACATCACCACCGCCTCGGCGACCCGCGAAGTGGGCGATGCCGAAGCCAAGGTGCACAACCTGGGTGTGAACTGGTACGCCAACGAAGCGGTGAAAATCACCGGTGCCTACGTCAAGGCCAAGACCGATAAAGTCACCAACGCCAATGGCGATGATGATGGCGACGGTTTCGTAGTCCGTGCCCAGTACGTGTTCTAAGCCCTTTTGACCTGATACACCGCTGCACTTTCATCCGTTACAGCTCCTTTGAACCCCGCCTCCGGCGGGGTTTTTTTATTCTGGATCGGCGATACTCGCCCAATCCGTCGTCTGGATATCGGGGAACCGCATGCCGCTTCACGTCTTGGACAGCCTGTCCGCCATCGCGCCACATGAGTGGGACGCGCTGGTGCCCGTCAATCAACCCTTCTTGCGCCACGCTTTTCTCACCGCCCTGGAAGACAGCGCCAGCCTGGGTTCGCATTCCGGGTGGCAGCCCGAGCATCTGCTGCACCTTGAAGAGGGGCGGCTGCTGGCGGCCTTGCCCAGCTATCGCAAGTGGCATTCCTACGGTGAGTACGTGTTCGATCATGGCTGGGCCGACGCTTGTGCCCGGGCCGGCATCGACTATTACCCCAAGCTACTGACGGCGGTGCCATTCAGTCCGGTGAGCGGGCCGCGACTGCTGACGGCGCGTGTTGAGGATGGCTTGGAACTGCTGGGCAGCCTGCCGGGCTATCTGGAGATCGAAGGGCTATCCAGCGCCCACATCAACTTCACCGACGCCTTCACCGACGAGGCATTGGCCAGGCAGGAGGGCTGGTTGCAGCGAATCGGTTGCCAGTACCACTGGCAGAATCGCGGCTATCGGGATTTCCAGGATTTCCTCGACGCGCTCAGTTCCCGCAAGCGCAAGCAGATGCGCAAGGAGCGCGAGCAGGTGGCGGGGCAGGGCATTGATTTCGAATGGCTGGAAGGACATCAATTGGACGAGGCGCAGTGGGATTTTGTCTACGCCTGTTACGCCAACACTTACGCGGTGCGTCGTCAGGCGCCTTATCTGACCCGTGCTTTTTTCAGCCTGCTGGCCGAGCGCATGCCCGAGGCCATTCGCGTGGTACTGGCCAAGCAAGGTTCACGGCCGGTGGCGATGGCGTTCAGCCTGTTGGCGGGCGACAGTTTTTATGGGCGTTATTGGGGCTGCCTGGCAGAGTTCGATCGGCTGCATTTCGAGACGTGTTTCTACCAAGGCATGGACTACGCGATTGCCAACGGCGTGCAGCGTTTTGACGCCGGGGCCCAGGGTGAGCACAAGTTGATTCGCGGCTTCGAACCGGTGATCACCCGTTCATGGCACTACCTTCGCCATCCGGGCTTGAAAGCGGCGGTGGCGGATTTTCTTGCGCGCGAGCATGAGGGCGTGATGGCGTATGCCGAAGAAGCGAAAACGGCACTGCCTTATCGGCAGTGCTGAAGTTCTCTGAGCCCCCGTGGCGAGGGAGCTTGCTCCCGCTGGACTGCGCAGCAGGCCCCTGCGGTGTATCTGACACATCGCAGTGTCAGATACAGTTTGGGGCTGCTACGCAACCCAGCGGGAGCAAGCTCCCTCGCCACGGGGGTTTGTACCTAACCAGGGTTCAGTCGATCCCCACGAACCCACCCGTCTGATGCTGCCACAGCCGCGCGTACAACCCACCCTGGGCCAGCAACTCGGCATGGCTGCCGGTCTCGGCGATGCGACCCTTCTCCAGCACCACCAGCCGGTCCATCCGGGCGATGGTGGAGAGGCGGTGGGCGATGGCGATAACGGTTTTGCCTTGCATCAGCGTCTCGAGGCTTTCCTGGATGGCCGCCTCGACTTCCGAGTCCAGCGCGGAGGTCGCTTCGTCCATGATCAGGATTGGCGCGTCCTTGAGCAGCACCCGGGCAATAGCGATGCGCTGACGCTGGCCGCCAGAGAGCTTCACGCCGCGCTCGCCCACGTGGGCATCGAAACCGGTGCGGCCCTCAGCGTCTGAGAGCAACGGAATGAATTCATCGGCCCGGGCCTTGTGTACCGCTTCCCAGAGTTGCGCGTCGGTGGCGTCGGGCTTGCCGTAAAGCAGGTTGTCGCGAATCGAACGGTGCAGCAGCGACGTGTCCTGGGTGATCATGCCGATGCGTGCGCGCAGGCTTTCCTGGCCGACGTGGGCGATGTCCTGGCCGTCGATGAGGATGCGCCCGCCCTGCACGTCATAAAGGCGCAGCAGCAGGTTGACCAAGGTCGATTTGCCGGCGCCGGACGGGCCGATCAGGCCGATTTTCTCGCCCGGCTTGATCACCAGGTTGAGGTCGCTGATCACGCCGCTTTTCTTGCCGTAGTGAAAATCCACCTGCTCGAAACGCACTTCGCCCTGGGCCACCGCCAACGGCTTGGCCTGATCTCGGTCGGTGACGCTGACGGGCTGGGAGATGGTCTGCAAGCCGTCCTGGACCATGCCGATATTCTCAAAAATGCCGGTGACCACCCACATGATCCAGCCGGACATGTTGACGATGCGGATCACCAGTCCGGTGGCCAGTGCAATCGCGCCGACGCTGATCAGCGACTGGGTCCACAGCCACAGCGCCAGGGCTGTGGTGCCGACGATCAGCAGCCCGTTCATGCTGGTGATGACCACATCCATGCTGGTCACGACGCGACCGGCGAGCTGGGCTTTTTGAGTCTGCTCTTCGATGGCTTCGCGAGCGTATTGCTGTTCGAAGTTGGTGTGGGCGAACAGCTTCAGGGTGGTGATGTTGGTGTAGCCATCGACGATCCGCCCCATGAGCTTTGAACGGGCATCGGAGGACACCACCGAGCGTTCCTTGACCCGGGGGACGAAGTAATAGAGCGCGCCGATGTAGGCGGCGATCCACATCAACAGCGGGATCATCAGGCGCCAATCGGCTTCGGCGAACAGCACCAGCGAGCTGACGGCGTAGATCAGCACGTGCCACAACGCATCCACGGCCTGCACCGCCGAGTCCCGCAGCGAGTTGCCGGTCTGCATGATGCGTTGGGCGATACGCCCGGCAAAATCGTTCTGGAAGAAGTTGAGGCTCTGCTTGAGCACATAGCTGTGGTTTTGCCAGCGGATCAGGCTGGTCATGCTGGGGCTCAGGGTCTGGTGAACCAGCAAGTCATGCAGGGCGACGAAAATCGGCCGAAGAACCAGTGCGACCACCGCCATCCAGGCCAGTTCGAGGCCGTGGAGCTTGAAGAACTCTGCGTTGGGCGTGGCCTGGGTCAGGTCGATGATGCGGCTCAGGTAGCTGAACAGCGCCACTTCGATCAGCGCGCCGATCAGGCCGACCACCAGCAGCACGGCGAAGCTGGGCCAGACCTGTTTCAGGTAATACGTGTAAAAGGGCAGGACGCGGTTCGGCGGGGCCGAAGTCGGGGCGTCGCGGAAGATGTCGATCAGTTTTTCGAAACGGCGATAAACCATGGGGTACCTAGCCCGGGCAGGGCTCTCCTTTTTTGCTGTGGGCGGCGCGGGATCGCCGACGCCGCCCAGGCTTGCCCTGTGGGTTTAGTCGATGCGCTTGGCCGACTTGATGATCACAGGGTCGACCGGCACGTTTTGCATGCCTTGCTTGGTGGTGGTCTGGGAGTTGACGATGATGTCCACCACGTCCATCCCCTTGACCACCTTGGCGAACACCGCGTAACCAGCGTCGCGACCCGGATCCAGGAAGGCGTTGTCGGCCACGTTGATGAAGAACTGGCTGGTGGCCGAATCCGGGTTGGATGTGCGGGCCATCGACAAGGTGCCGCGTACGTTGTGCAGCCCATTGCTGGCTTCGTTCTTGATCGGCGCCTTGGTGTCTTTCTGTTGCATCTGTTGGGTGAAACCGCCGCCCTGGGCCATGAAGCCCGGGATCACACGGTGGAAAATCGTGTTGTTGTAGAAGCCGCTGTCAACGTACTCAAGAAAATTCTTGGTACTGATAGGGGCCTTGACCGGGTCCAGTTCGATTTCAATCTGACCGTTGGTGGTGTCCAGCAATACGTGAGGGGCCTTGGCCGGTTGCGCGGCCATCAGGTTGGCAGCAAAGAGGACGGAGCCGGCGGCGAGGGCGATTTTTTTCAGCATGGGTTCAGTGATCCTGAGTAGTGGAATCGATTGCGATCAAGAATTCGAGCAGGGTTTGGTTGAAGCGTTCGGGTTGATCCAGCGGCGTAGCGTGCCGTGAATCGGTGATGACTGCCAGTCGTGCGTCAGGCAAACGCTTTGAATAGGCTTCTTTCAGCGCCACCGGGGTGTAGTCGTGGTCGGCGCAAATGATGAGGGTTGGACAGGCAACTTGCGACAGGCGTTCCTGTACGCCCCAGCCGACAATGGCGTCGAAGCTGGCCAGATAAGCACGTTTGTCATTCATTGCCCAGCGCCGGGCCATTTCCAGGCGCAACTCGGTTTGTTCAGGTTTGGGGAACAGCTTGGCACCGAGGGCCTTGCCGATGGTTTCCAGGCTGAGCAGCCGCATCAGGCTCCAGCGCTTGAACCATTGCCAGCAATCGTCGGGCGTGCGGACCTTGACCTCCGGGGCGCTGTTGACGATGCACAGGCTCTTGACCCGCGCGGGTTCGTCCACGGCCAGTTGGAAGCAGATCATGCCGCCCATGGACCAGCCCACCAGATGCACCGCGCCCAGGCCGAGGTAATCGATCAGGGCGCTCAGGTCGTCGCTGAACCCTTCGATGCTGTAGCGCTCACGCGGCTTGTCGGACCGACCGTGTCCGCGCACATCCAACACGATCAGGCGATAGCGGGCGGACAGCACCGGGATCTGCTTTTCCCAATCCCGTGTGCTGGAGCCCAACCCGTGGACCAGCACCAGGGGCGCGCCGTGGCCATATTCCTCATAGTGCAGGTTGCAACCTTCGTGCGCAAAATAGGCCATCGGCGAGTTCCTTGTCAGGCTTGTTCAGGTGCGGCGAACGGCGCATCCAGCGGCGCGGTATCAAAGGTGCGCAGCAGCTCGATGAGGATTTGCGTGGCCGGGCCCAGAGGTTTTTCCTTGTTGGAGAACAGATAGAAAGTCGAGTTGCGGCTGCCTCCTTGCTCCAAGGGTAGACGCTTGAGCAAGCCTTCCTTGAGCTCTCGTTCGATCATGTGCCGCGGCAGCCAGGCGAACCCCAGGCCGCTGCCTACAAACGTCGCGGCGGTGGCCAGGCTGCCTACGGTCCAGCGTTGTTCGGCACCGAGCCAGCCGACGTCCCTGGGCTGCTGGCGACCGGAGTCACGGATGACCACTTGCAGCTGGCTTTCCAGGTCCTGGAAACTCAGTTCGCGGTTGAGGCGATGCAGGGCATGTTCGGGGTGGGCCACCGCGACGAATTCGACGTCGCTCAACTCCGCGCCCAGGTAACCAGGGATGCTGAAGCCGCTGATGGCCAGGTCGGCCACGCCTTCGAGCAGCACTTCTTCGACGCCCGACAACACTTCTTCGCGCAGGCGCACCCGGCAGCCCCGGCTTTGTGGCATGAATGCCGTGAGGGCGCGGACGAGGCGGGCGTTGGGGTAGGCCGCATCCACCACCAGACGCACTTCCGCTTCCCAGCCTTGCTCCATGTGGTGGGCCAGGTCTTCCAGTTGGCTGGCCTGCTTCACCAGTTGCCGCGAGCGGCGCAGCAGCACGCCGCCGGCCTCGGTCAGCACCGCCTTGCGCCCATCGATGCGCAGCAGCGGCACGCCGAGCTGGTCTTGCATGCGAGCCACGGTGTAGCTCACCGACGATTGCGAGCGGTGCAGCACTTCGGCGGCCTGGGCGAAACCACCGTGGTCCACCACCGCCTGCAACGTTCGCCATTGATCAAGGGTCACGCGGGGCGCTTTCATATTGAGCTCCTCTTGTCCTAAGCTGGCGGTCCCTTGGTGGAGACTGCCGAATGAAAAAAATCTGTTGTGCGGTGCTGGCCCTGCTGCCGCTGACTGCATTTGCCTACCCGATCGATGTGGAAAAACACCTCAACGGCCTGAGCATCGACTACAACGCCTACGACACCGACGCCGACATCGGCTCGATCCAGGTCAACAACTACGGCAGCACCGATGCAACCTGCAAAGTAGTGTTCCGCAACGGCCCGGAGGCGCCGCGCACCCGCAACATCGAAGTCGCCGCCGGCAAGTTCAAGAACGCCACCGCCAAGTTCAACCGCAACATCATCAAGCTGCGCATCGAGCTGACCTGCAAGCCGAAATAGCCAGCGGCGGGGCAGCATCACAAAGCTTGCCCCGCTTATAAACAAAAATATCGATGGTTGGCAGCAATTATTTGCGCTTTTTCATCGATATGATCACGCTTAACCTTCACTCCATCGACTGACAACATTCTCAGATGGAGCCTACAAGCCATGTCCCGCGTCCTGATCATCGAAAGCAGCGCCCGCCAGCAAGATTCGGTTTCCCGTCAACTGACCCAAACGTTTATCAGCCAGTGGAAAGCCGCGCACCCGGCCGATGAGATCAGCGTCCGCGACCTGGCAATCAATCCGGTGCCGCACCTGGATGCCAACTTGCTGGGCGGCTGGATGAAGCCTGCCGAGCAACGCAACGACATCGAGAACGCTTCGCTGGTACGCTCCAACGAACTGACTGACGAACTGCTGGCCGCCGACGTCCTGGTGATGGCGGCGCCGATGTACAACTTCGCCATTCCCAGCACTTTGAAAGCCTGGCTCGACCATGTGCTGCGTGCTGGTGTGACCTTCAAATACACTCCCACCGGTCCTCAAGGTCTGCTGACCGAAAAGCGCGCCTTCGTGCTCACCGCTCGCGGCGGCATCCACGCCGGCGGCGCCACAGATCACCAGGAACCGTACCTGCGCCAGGTCATGGGCTTCATCGGTATCCACGACGTGACCTTCATTCACGCCGAGGGCATGAACCTGGGTGGCGACTTCCAGGAGAAGGGTTTGAACCAGGCCAACGCCAAGCTTTCCCAGGTCGCCTGAGCCGTTAATCTTCGGATAATCGCCGGGTGTTCTAGTGACTCGGCGCTTCCCTTCAAACCGTTTTGCGCATCGAACCTCCCTTCGCACTTTCACAGCTCCTGAGTGCACCCGCCCGATTGAACGCTTAAGCGAGATCGGGCTTTTTTTTGTCTGGGATATTCCATTCGCTGAATGCCCATGTGGGAGCGAGCTTGCTCGCGATAGCGGTGGATCAGCCATGTAGATGTTGGCCGGCCTGCCGCTATCGCGAGCAAGCTCGCTCCCACAGGGTTCAGTGTTCGGAGATTCGCGACAACCATCAAAACCCGCTATCTTCGCCGCCATTCAAAACGAGGGGCGGTATGGGCTATCTACTTTTTGTAACGCTGATCCAGGCGTTTTCCTTCAGCCTGATCGGCGAATACCTGGCGGGGCATGTCGACAGTTATTTCGCGGTGCTGGTGCGGGTCGTGCTGGCGGGGCTGGTGTTCATCCCCCTGACGCGCTGGCGCCAGGTCGAGCCGTCGTTCATGCGCGGCATGCTCTTGATCGGTGCCTTGCAGTTTGGTGTGACCTACGTCTGCCTCTACCTGAGTTTCCGGGTGTTGACGGTGCCGGAAGTGCTGCTGTTCACCATCCTTACACCCCTGCACGTGACCTTGATCGAAGACGCCCTCAATCGGCGCTTCAATCCCTGGGCATTGGTTGCGGCACTGGTGGCCGTGGCCGGTGCGGCGGTGATTCGTTATGACAGGATCAACCCGGACTTCTTCATGGGTTTCCTGCTGCTGCAACTGGCCAACTTCACCTACGCGGCCGGGCAGGTGCTTTACAAGCACTTGGTGGCGCGTCACCCAAGCGATCTGCCGCATTACCGGCGTTTCGGTTATTTCTACCTCGGTGCATTGATGGTGGCGTTGCCGGCGTTCCTGCTGTTCGGCAAAGCCGACTTCTGGCCGCAAGCGCCGTTGCAGTGGGGCGTGCTGGTCTTCCTCGGCCTGGTTTCCACCGCGTTGGGCCTCTACTGGTGGAACAAAGGCGCGTGCCTGGTCAACGGCGGCACGCTGGCGGTGATGAATAACCTGCACGTGCCGGTGGGGTTGCTGGTGAACCTGCTGATCTGGAACCAGCACGAGGCGCTGGGGCGGTTGGTGTTGGGTGGTTCGGTGATACTGGCGGCGGTGTGGATCAGTCGGTTGGGGGTACGCCAACCGCTCGTTACACGCTGACCTCTGTGGGAGCGAGCCTGCTCGCGATGGCGTTGTATCAGTCAGCATCTATGTTTCTGACACACTGCTATCGCGAGCAAGCTCGCTTGTATGTTTAGACTTGAAGGGGTGGGCAGGACTAAAAGCTCGATTCCGACTCTAGCCAGTACGGACCGTGGGAGACTTCTCATCCCGCCCTTTCTACCTAAAGCGCCGATAAGGAATTCATCGGTAAAACCGACGATAGAAGCAAGCCAGCGCTACGGTAGACCCCGACAAGCATCTAAACCCTAGCTCCGAGGATTCGAGATGACAATCCTTACCTCTCCAGCGGTTATCGGTATTGATGTCGCCAAGGCTGAAATTGTCGCTTATCGCGAGGATCTGAAAAGCATTCAAATCGTCGATAACAATCGTGAAGCCCTTGTCCGTTGGCTCAAAATGTTGCCAGCGCAAAGCTTGATTGCCTTGGAAGCCACCAGCTTTTATCACCTGGATACGGCTGAACTGGCCCATGGGATGGGGCACAGGGTTTATGTTGTGGATGCCTATCGTGTGGCCCATTACCGCGAAAGCATTGGGCAGCGGGCAAAAACCGACCCTTGTGATGCACGTTTGCTGGCGCGTTATCTGACGAATGAACAGCAACGGTTACGTGCCTGGACACCACCTTCAGATGCCTACAAAGTGCTAAGAAGCCTGCTACGCAAGCGTGCAGAACTGATCAAAGCTCGCGTCAGCCTCATGCTGAGCTGGTCGAGCGAACCGCTTCTGAAAGATATCCTGACCCAGCAACTGGACGCCTTCAAGCAAAGCGATCGGGCCATTCAGAAGTTATTGCGTGAAGCCAGCCAAGGGGCGGGGATTACTGAGAATATCAACCGCTGCAAAGCCATTGAGGGTGTGGGCGAACTGACGGCAACAAGCCTGGCGACCGCATTCATGCGAGGTGACTTCGCCAGCGGCGATGCGTTCATTGCCTTTTTAGGGATGGACCTGAGGCCAAAAGACTCCGGAAAAAAACACAGTCCCAGACACCTGAGCAAGAAAGGAGATGGCGAGCTGCGACGCTTGGCACACACCGCAGCAATGGCGGCTTGCCGGTCTCCAGTCTGGAAGCCTTACTACGAGTCCTGCTTGGCAAGAGGTTTCGCCAGAACCCAAGCGTTGGTGAGCCTCGCCCGTAAATTGTGTCGGGTGGCATTCGCCCTGATGAAAAACCAGAGCGAATATCGCTCTAATTCTATGCTGCAGGGTTCCCCTGCAACATAGAATCTCCCACAGGCGAATGGGGTTGGCTTTAGACCGCCTGCTTCTCCGGCTCCGACAAGTGACTCGCCCCCAGCGCCGCCGGCAGCAATCCCGCCCGCAAATCCGTGCCGCTCGGCTGCTGGTACAAGCCCAGCCCGAACTCCGGCATCACCGCCAGCAGGTAATCGAAAATATCCCCCTGGATGCGCTCGTAGTCGGCCCACACGGTGGTACCCGTGAAGCAGTAGATCTCCAGCGGGATCCCCTGGGCGGTGGTCTGTAGCTGCCGGACCATGCAGGTCATGTTCGGCTGGATCTCGGGGTGGCTTTTCAGATAGGCCAGGGCATAGGCGCGAAAGGTACCCAGGTTGGTCATGCGCCGACGGTTGGCCGACATCGCCGCGACGTTGCCCTGGGCTTCGTTCCAGGCCTTGAGCTCGGCCTGTTTGCGGCCGATGTAATCAGTCAGCAGGCGAACCTGGGACAGGCGCTGCTCTTCGTCGTCATGCAGGAAGCGCACGCCACTGGCGTCGATGAACAGGCTGCGCTTGATCCGTCGTCCGCCGGATTGCTGCATGCCGCGCCAGTTCTTGAACGACTCGGACATCAACCGCCAGGTGGGGATCGAGACGATGGTCTTGTCGAAATTCTGCACCTTCACCGTGTGCAGCGTGATGTCCACTACATCACCGTCGGCGCCCACTTGTGGCATTTCGATCCAATCGCCAACCCGCAGCATGTCGTTGCTGGTTAGCTGCACGCTGGCGACGAACGACAGCAGGGTGTCCTTGTAGACCAACAGGATCACCGCCGACATCGCACCCAGGCCCGACAGCAGCAACAGCGGCGAACGATCGATCAGCGTGGCGACAATGATGATCGCGCCAAACACGTACAACACCATTTTCGTGAGCTGCACGTAGCCTTTGATCGAGCGGGTGCGCGCGTGTTCGGTGCGGGCGTAGACGTCCAGCAGGGCGCTGAGCAAGGCGCTGATGGCCAGCAACACGAACAGGATGGTGAAGGACAGTGCGACATTGCCCAGGAAAATCATGCTGGTCTTGCTCAGCCCTGGCACCAGGTGCAAGCCGAACTGAATGATCAGCGACGGCGTCGTCTGCGCCAGGCGATGAAAAACTTTGTTCTGGCGCAGGTCGTTGACCCAGTGCAGCGCCGGCTGGCGGCCGATCAGCTTGGCGCCGTGCAGGATCAAATAGCGCGCCACCCGTCCAAGCACCAGCGCGATCGCCAGCAGCAACACCAGCGCAAGGCTCGAATGCAGGATCGGATGTTGATCAAGGGCGCCCCAGAAATCCTGGAGGTTGAGCCAGAGTTTTTTGATATCCATGGGCGAGTCGGTTCTTTTATGAGCGCGAGGGGCGAATTAGAGCATTTTAAGCGGCGGGAAGTGACCGTTGATCGTGAATCCAATCATGACAACACACTGATTTGCGGCCGTTTGCATAAAGAAACTCGGCCTTCGCGCTCGAAACCGTTACCCTATGCAGCTGTTTTTTTGCATTTCTTCGAGGTAGCACCCGTGTTTTCCCAATTCGCCCTGCACGAACGCCTGCTCAAAGCCGTGGCCGAGCTTAAATTTGTCGAGCCAACGCCGGTGCAGGCAGCGGCTATTCCGCTCGCGCTCCAAGGGCGTGACCTGCGGGTGACGGCGCAGACCGGCAGCGGCAAAACGGCCGCGTTCGTGCTGCCGATCCTCAATCGCCTGATCGGCCCGGCCAAGGTCCGTGTCAGCATCAAGACGCTGATCCTGCTGCCAACCCGTGAACTGGCCCAGCAGACCTTGAAGGAAGTGGAGCGCTTCTCGCAGTTCACCTTCATCAAGTCCGGCCTGATCACCGGCGGCGAAGATTTCAAGGTCCAGGCCGCCATGCTGCGCAAGGTTCCGGACATCCTGATCGGCACCCCTGGGCGGATGATCGAGCAGCTGAACGCCGGCAACCTCGACCTCAAGGAAGTCGAAGTGCTGGTGCTCGACGAAGCCGACCGCATGCTCGACATGGGTTTTGCCGAAGACGTCCAACGCCTGGTAGACGAGTGCGTGAACCGCCAGCAGACCATGCTGTTCTCCGCCACCACCGGCGGTTCGGGCCTGCGCGAGATGATCGCCAAGGTGCTGAACAACCCCGAGCACCTGCAGCTCAACGCGGTCAGCCAGCTGAACTCCACCACCCGCCAGCAAATCATCACCGCTGACCACAACCAGCACAAAGAACAGATCGTGAACTGGCTGCTGGCCAACGAGACCTACGAAAAGGCCATCATCTTCACCAACACCCGGGCCATGGCCGACCGCATCTACGGCCGCCTCGTTGCCCAGGAATACAAGGCGTTCGTGCTGCACGGCGAGAAGGATCAAAAGGACCGCAAGCTGGCCATCGACCGTCTGAAGCAGGGCGGCGTGAAAATCCTCGTCGCCACCGACGTCGCCGCCCGTGGCCTGGACGTGGAAGGCCTGGACATGGTCATCAACTTCGACATGCCCCGCAGTGGTGATGAATACGTTCACCGCATCGGCCGTACCGGTCGTGCTGGCAACGATGGCTTGGCGATCTCGCTGATTTGCCACGGCGACTGGAACCTGATGTCGAGCATCGAGCGCTACCTGAAGCAGAGCTTCGAGCGCCGCACCATCAAGGAAGTCAAAGGCACCTACAGCGGACCGAAGAAGGTCAAGGCATCGGGCAAGGCCGTTGGCGTGAAGAAGAAAAAGGTCGACGGCAAGGGCGACAAGAAAAAGACCGGCGCCAAGGCTCCGACCAAACGCAAGACCGCCAACCGCCCGAAGACCGACGCGCCGTCGCTGATCAGCAAGGACGGCATGGCCCCGCTCAAGCGCCGCAAGCCAGAGGCGCCGGCGGCTGAGTGAAATCGCGTTAACGCTGCATAAAAAAACCGGACCTTGGTCCGGTTTTTTATTGAGGGAATTCCACAACCCTGTGGCGAGGGAGCAAGCTCCCGCTGGGCTGCGAAGCAGCCCTAAAACCAGCGACTCGGTGTGCCAGGAGCAAACGGGGGGCTTTTATTGGGGCTGCTGCGCAGCCCAGCGGTAGCAAGCTCCCTCGCCACAAAAGCGGGTCGTGCCCGACTCATCACTCCGCCTTCTTCTGCGCCTCTTCCAACTCCTGCAGACGCTTGTCGATCAACTGGCACTTGTCCGGCACGTCCTTGCTGGATGTCTCCATGTTCATGGCCTGCAGTTCTTCGTTCATCTCTTTTGCCTTGGATGGGTCCTGCTCGGTGAGCTTGGCGACTTTGTCCGCCAGTTGCTCGCGTTTGATGGTGGCTTCTTCAGGCGTGCACGTCGCCCAGGCCGGCAGGGCGCAGGCGAGAGTGGCGGCGAGGGTGAGTTTGAGGAAGGTTTTCATGGCTCGGGCCTCGTGTTCCTTTGATGGGCGGATATTCGGTTGAGGCTGGGCTGCGTTGGAAAGTTCATTTGATCGCCATGGCGGCGTCCTAGGGCGTGGCGGAACTCGCTTTTTCGGCTCCAGCTTGATTACAGATGAACGGACGCCTCGATCAACTCAAAGCACGCACGGTTGGTTGACGTCAAAATGATGGCTCATTAATATCGTGCCACTATTTTGATATTGCTTTTGTCGAGGGATCGAACATGTTCTCACCCGCCTTTTGGGCGAGGTTGTGCGTGGCTTTGCTGTGCCTTTCTCCGCTTTCCCTGGCTCACGCCGCTCCAACTCCCGGTGACACCGACCTGATCCGTGAACGCCAGAATCGCTTGCTCGAAGATCAGCGTCGGCGCCTCGAAGAGCTCAAGGATCTGCCGGGCAAGGAGACCAAGCCTGCCCAGCCGACCGCACCTGCCAACACCCGTTGTTTCCACATCAAAACCATTGAACTCAAGGGCGCCGACAGCCTTTCCTCCAGCGAGCGCGAGCGCCTGCTCAAGCCCTATATCGACCAATGCCTGGGCGTGCCGCAGCTCAACGAACTGCTCAAAGTCATCACCGACTACTACATCGAGAAAGGCCTGGTCACCAGCCGTGCCTATCTGCCCCAGCAGGATTTGTCCGGCGGGCACCTGAGCGTGTTGGTCGTGGAGGGGCGACTGGAAGGCCTGAAGGGCGCCGAGAACAGCCGGTTGTCCGAGCGTGAACTGGCGATGGCGTTTCCCGGCAAGATTGGCGAGTTGGTCAACCTGCGGGAAATTGAACAACTGGTGGATCAGCTCAACCGCCTGCCGTCGAACCAGGCCAAAATGGAGCTGACCCCCGGCCAGAACGTCGGCGGTAGCGAAGTTCTGGTCACCAACGATCCGCAAAAGTCCTGGCGCGCCGGCCTGTCCCGCAGTAACGACGGCCAGCGCAGCACCGGCGAGCAGCAGTGGGGCACCCGTTTTGAATGGGACAGCCCGCTGGGGCTGGCCGATCAGTTGATGTTGCGCGGCGGTCACGATGCGATGACCGACCACCAGCACACCTCCAACAACGCCATGCTCTTTTACAACCTGCCCTGGGGTTGGTGGAATTTCAGCTACATCTACAGCCAGAGCGAGTACCGCTCGCAGACCCCGGCCAATGGCTTCAACTTCAAGCAGACCGGCGACAGCCAGAACCATCAGCTGCGCGTCGAGCGGGTGATCCATCGCGACGCCGTGAGCAAGACCGCCCTCAACACCGGCCTGGCCTACCTGCGTACCAACAGTTACATCGAGGACAGCAAACTCGATGTCAGCAGCAATCGCCTCAGCGAAGGCCAGTTCGGCATCAACCACGGTCGCCGGGTCGGCAACGCTTTCGTCAACCTGGACCTGGGTGTGCAGCAAGGCATCGGTGCTTTCGATGCCCAAGGGGACAACGACCCAGGCCCCGGCCAAGCCGACGCCCGCTACCGCAAATACACCGCCACCGTCAGCTATCTGCAACCGTTCAAGGTGTGGGGCGAGTCCTTCAGTTTCAGCAGCTTGATAACGGGCCAGCGCAGCGAAGACGTGTTGTTCAGCCCACAACGCATGAGCCTGGGCGGGCTGTCTTCGATCCGAGGCTACAAGGATCAGTCATTGTCCGGTGACAGCGGCTGCTACTGGCGCAACGACGTGCGCTGGAGCCGCCCGGTGACGCTGCAATGGTTGCGCCCGGTATTCGCCGAATACGGCACCAGCCTCGGTTACGACCAAGGTGTGATCCGGGGTGATCGCTACAACGGCAGCGAACACGGGCGCATGTCCAGCAACTCGGTGGAGTTGTTCGCCCGCGGCCAATACCTGAGCGCCAGCGTCACCTTCGCCCATTCCCTGGAGCGCCCGGATGCCCTGACCGAGCGCGAAGCGCCGATCTACTTCCAACTCGACGTATCCATTTAATCAGCTGCAACGAGACCCGATCATGGACGACCGCCATTACGCCTTCCTGACCCGCCAACCTTCTGCTGTGGTGGAGAGCCGTGAGCGGTTTCTCGGCATGCCCAAGCGCGGCTTGGCGTTCCTGCTGGCCAACGTCATGTTCTGGCAACCGCTGTGGGCCCAGGCCGACGGCATCGTGGTCAGCGCGCCCGGCACCGGCTTGGACCGGGCGGGCAACGGCGTGCCCATCGTCAACATCGCCAAGCCCAATGGCAGCGGCCTGTCACACAATAAATTCAAGGATTACAACGTTGGCGGCAACGGCGTGATCCTCAACAACGCCACGTCCCGCACCCAATCCACGCAGCTGGGCGGAATCATCCTCGGCAACCCGAATCTCAACGGCACGGCCGCCACGACCATCCTCAACGAAGTCAACGGCGGCAATCCCAGCCAACTGCGCGGCTACACCGAAGTGGCGGGGCAATCGGCCCACGTCATCGTTGCCAACCCCTACGGCATCACCTGCAACGGCTGCGGCTTCCATCAACAGCCCAAAAGTGACCTTAAGCACCGGCAAACCGGTGGTGGAAAACGGTCGGTTGGATCGCTACCAGGTGGACCAGGGCAGCGTCGCCATCGAAGGCGCGGGCCTCAATGCCAGCAACGTTGATCACTTCGAAATCATCACTCGCAGCGCCAGGATCAATGCCGAAATTCAGGCCAAGAACCTGACGATTGTCGCCGGTCGTAACGACGTCGACGCTGACACCTTGAGCGCTACCGCCCGCGCCGATGACGGCAGCGCCAAACCGGAACTGGCGATCGACTCATCGGCGCTGGGTGGGATGTACGCTGGTGCCATCAAGCTGGTCGGCACCGAGGCCGGGGTTGGGGTGAAGCTGGACGGCAAGCTGATTGCCAGTGGCGGGGATATCCAGCTCGATGCCAATGGGCATTTGAGCATGGTCGATACCTCGGCCAGCGGGGCGGTTAACGTCAAGGCTACGAGTCTTGATGCGAAGGGACCGGTTTACGCCGGTACGACGTTGAATGCGCAGGCTCAAGGGGATTTGGTCAACCGGCAAACGTTGGCGGCGCGCGATGGGATTGTTTTGAATGCCGGTGGGCAGTTGAGCAACAACGGCATTATTGAAGCCGGGGTGAATGGGGATAACACGCGGAATGCTTCGGGGGATGTGAGTGTTACGGCTAATACACTCGATAACCACGGCAAGAGCATTGTTGCCAGCCGTAACCTGACGGCGAATGTTGCGCAAACGCTGAACAACCAGGGCGGCACCCTCAGCGCCGGACAAACCACCACGGTAAAAGCCGGGACGCTGGACAACCAGAACAAGGGCCGGGTGCTGAGCAACGGCGCGCTGAGCGTTACCGCTGACAAAGTGCTCAATACCCAAGGCGTGGTGAGCAGCAACGATAGCCTGACGGTTAATGTCGGGGAGTTGAATAACCACGACGGTGAAGTGTCCAGTGCCGCCACCCTTGAAGTTACCGGCACCGCCCTCGACAACAGCAACGGCCTGCTCAGCGCCAAAGGCGCCACCCGTGTGACCACGGGTACATTCGACAATACCGCCGGCGGTTATCTGGTCAGCGGCGACACCCTTGATCTCACCGCCACCCAGGTCAACAACGGCGCCGCCAGCCGCATCGCCAGCGACAAGGCGCTGACCGCCAGCATCACCGGCCTGGATCAGCAGGGCGGCGAACTGTTCAGCAAAACAGCCTTGACCCTGGACCTCAACAACGGCCATTTGAACAACCTCAAGGGCGTGATCAACGCGCCGCTCCTGGTGTTGAAAAACCTCAAGGACGTGGACAACCGTGGCGGCGAGATTTCCAGTGCCCAGGCGTTCACGCTGGCGGCCCGCAACCTCGATAACCGCGACGGCAAGTTGATCAGCAACCAGGCGCTGACCCTGCGTATCGACCAGGCGCTCAATAACATCAAGGGGCTGGTTTCCGCCCAATCCATCGACGCCCACAGCGCCAGCCTGGACAACACCGATGGCCTGATCAGCAGCCGTGGCGTCCTGGTCATGACCGTGGACGGTCAACTGATCAATCGGGACGCCGCGATCATTGCCGACGGTGACCTGCACATCGAGGCCACCCACCTCAACAACGGCGCCGGCCAGGTCGCCGGCAAAACCAACGTCACGGCCACTTTCGACAGTGTGAACAATCAGGGCGGCCAGATGATCGCCCTCGGCGGATTGACGCTGACCGGCGCCTCGCTGGACAACCGCACGGCAGGGCTGGTCGGGGCGACCGACACGCTGACGCTGAACGTCGGTTCGATCGACAACCGTGGCGGCGAACTGTCTGGCCACGGCGATGTTGCTTTGACCGGCGACGCGCTGGACAACAGCGACGGCGGTCAAGTCATCGCCAACGGCGCATTGGCCCTGACGGTGCAGGACGTGCTCAACCGCACCAAGGGCCTGCTCTCCGGCAAGACCGGCCTGACCTTGACCGGCGAGACGCTGGATAACAGCGGCGGCTCGCTGCTGACCCAAAAGAACCTCACCGCGCACCTCGACGGCGACCTGAACAACGCCAAGGGCGCCTTGAGCGCCGAAGGGGCGCTCGACGTTACCGCCGCCAGCCTCATCAACACCCTGGGCAGCGTTTCCAGTGCTGGGGCACTGGCGCTCACGCTTGATAACGCCGTGCTGAACCAGGGCGGCGGCATCGTCACCGATGCCGGTCTCACCCTCAAAAGCGCAAGCCTGGACAACCGCAACCAAGGCAGCATCAGCGCCAAGCAAGCGGTCACTATTGAAACCGGCGCGTTCGACAACAGCCAGGCCGGACGCCTGAGCAGCGGCGCCAACCTCGAACTCACCACGAAACAGTTGACCAACCAGGACGGCGGCCGCATTGCCAGCAGCGGCGCGCTGACCGCCAGCGTCACCGGCCTCGAGCAGCAGGGCGGCCAACTCTTCAGCGACACGTCGCTGAGTCTTGATCTGAACCAAGGGCAACTGAACAACCAGAACGGCTTGATCAACGCCCCCTTGCTGATGCTGAAAAACCTCAAGGGCGTCAACAACGCTGGGGGTGAAATCTCCAGCGTCCAGGCGTTCACCCTGGCCGCGCAAAACCTGATCAACGACAACGCCAAGTTGCTGAGCAACCAGGCGATGACCCTGCGCATCGACAACGCCCTGACCAACCTCAAGGGCCTGATCGCCGCCGCCGTGCTGGATGTCGAGGCCGCCAGCCTGGACAACAGCGGCGGCACCCTGACCAGCCGCGCCAACCTCGACCTGAAACTCACCGGTCCGTTGGTCAACCAGAACCAGGGCCTGATCAACGCCACTGACGCCTTGACCATCAGCACCCGCGACTTGAACAACCAGCAAGGTTCGTTGCTGGGCAGCGCCATCGCCATCGACTTCGGTGCCGCCACTGGCGATCTGAACAACGGCGCCGGCCTTATCACCACCGCCGGTGTACTCAGCCTCAAGAACCTGCGGGACCTTGACAACCAGGGCGGCGAAATCTCCAGTAGCCAGAACCTCGACCTGACGGCTCGCGATCTCAATAGCAGCGCCGGCAAACTCATCAGCAACGGTTTGCTGACCGTGAAGGCCCGCGACGTAACCAACCAGGGCGGTCTGATGTCGGGCTTCAAAGGCCTCGACCTGAGCGCCGCGAGCCTGGACAACCGCAACGCCGGCACGCTGTCGAGCCGCGACGAAGACGTCAGCGTGACCTTGAGCGGTGCACTGCTCAACAGTGCTGACGGCGCATTGGCCGGCAAGAAAAAACTCACCGTCACCGCGGCCAGCATCGACAACCGCGGCGGGATTCTGTCCAGCGGCGCCGACCAGACCTTGACCGTCACCGGTGGTTTGCTGAACAACGCCCAAGGTGGCTTGATCGACAGCGCCGCGACCCTGGTCATGAACGCCATGACCCTGGGCAACGCGGACGGCACCGTCAACGCGCAACAAGCGTTGACCTTCACCGGCACCACCCTGGACAACACCGGCGGCACGCTGATCGGCAATGCCGCCGTGACCCTGGACCTGCTCGGCGCCCTGACCAACACCAACGGCAAGCTTGCCAGCACCGGGCCGCTGCGGGTCGAGCGCGCCACGCAGCTCGACAACCAGGGCGGCCAGATTGCCAGCCAAAGCCTGCTTACCTTGCTCATCGGCGGCCTGGACAACCGCAATCGCGGCACTGTCGCGGCCAATGACGCACTCGTCCTGGCCACCGCCGGCGCGGTTCAGAACAGCGCCGACGGCCTCATCTACAGTCAGAACGGTGCCGTGCAAATCGACGCCGACAGCCTCGTCAACGGCAAGGGCACCGTACAAAGCCAGGGCAACCTGACCCTGGTCGTCGACCAAGACATCGACAACCAGAGCGGCCGCATCCAGGCCAAGACCGGTGAGCTGAGCGTTGAAGCGCGCAACCTCGACAACCGCGGCGGCGTGCTCGCCAGCCTGCAAGGCCTGCTGAAAACCGACCTGACCGGCGTGCTGAGAAACGGCTACGACCTGAACAACAACCGCCAGGGCGGTATCACCCAGGCCCAGCGCCTGAACCTTATCGCATTGGGTGGCCTGGACAACTACGGCGGACGCATCTCGGCCCAAACCGGCGACGTCGTCATCACCACCGGTAACTTCGACAACCGCAACGGTGGCCTCTACGCCAAAGGCAAAGTCAACGTTACGGCCAACGATTTTGACAACAGCGGCGACAACGACGGCCAGATCGCCGGCAGCCAGATCGACTTGAACCTGACCGGCGCCTTGAACAACCGACTGGGCATCATCGAGAGCGATAGCACCTTGTCGGTCAAGGCTAGGAGCCTGGACAACCAGACCGGAAAAATCCGTGCGTTGGGTACCGGCGGCAAAACCAACTTCCAGATCGGTGGTTTGTTCGATAACCGCAGTGGTGTGCTGGAAAGCGCCAATACCGATTTGAGCTTGGGTGTGGGCGACTTGCTTAATGCCGATGGCAGCGTCCTGCACATCGGCATCGGCACCTTTGGTGTCGCCACCGACAATGTCGTCAATGCCGGCGGTAGCTTCGTTACGCACGGAGCCATGACACTCAACGCTGACAGCTGGACCAACACCAGCGTACTCCAAGCCGGCACCCTGAACGTCAATGTCAACAATTTCACCCAGACCGCGACGGGACAATTGCTGGCGACAACGGCCTTTGTGGGCAGCGGAGGTAACTGGCGCAACGACGGACTGCTGGCCAGTGACGGCACATTGGTGCTGACGCTTGGCGGGACATACTCCGGTAGCGGTCGAATGACCAGTCTCGGCAACCTGACCGCTGACGCCGGGCAGTTGGAGTTGGCTGACGCCGCAAGCATCGCGGGCGGCGCGACAACCGTTATCAAAGTTGGCGGGCAATTGACCAACTACGGGCAGTTGTCATCAGCCAATGATTTAAGCGTGACGGCCGCCGGCGTCAGCAACTATGGGGCTATAGCGGCCTCTAGAGATCTAACGGTTACAACCCAGGCCCTGCTTAACGCCCAAGCACCGGATGGCGGTCGTGGGTTCTTGTTCAGCGGGCGGAACATGGAGCTGCGGACGGCGTCCTTTACCAACCGTTACGCCGACGTCTACAGTCTGGGCAATCTGCTGGTCAGCGGAGCCACAGCAGGCACTTCGGCTCAAAACGTGCTCAATAGCTCCGCCAGCATTGAAGCTGGAGGGGATATCACCCTGGCCGCGGACAACATCGTCAACCAGCGCGACAAGTTCAGCATGGCGCAGCAGGTCACCGGCGGCTATATGACCATCCGGTGTGTCCAACATTGCGACGGTCCGGATACCCCGCGAGTGCGTGGCCCGGTGTTTATCTACAACACCGTAGAAAGCGTTGTCAGCGAGGACTCGCCAACCGCGACGCTGCTGGCCGGACGCAACCTGACCGTCAACAGCACAGATTTCCTGAACCAATACAGTGTGGTGTCGGCGGCCAACGACCTGTCCATCACCAGTACCAACATCACCAACAAGGCTGCGCTTTCGGCTTCCGGAACATCCGGCCATGAAGTAGGCGCGGGCACTTGGATCACCGGTGAGTATTTCTATCGACTCATTGATGAGGTCAAGGACTACAACAGGAAACACCCGCGCTCCGGACCGTTCGATCCCGTGGCATTCAACGAACTGGTCGGCAAGTTCGATCCCTCTCTGTTTTACGGCATCAACAGGCCGGTTGCTGTCCAGGCCGATGGGGCATCGGTCGCAGCGGCCATCATTCAAGCCGGTGGCACTGCGAAGCTCACCGCATCCAACGACATCAGCAGCCTGGTCGTCCTGAACACTTCTTCCAGCGTGACGGGCCGCTCCGCCAACACAAGTGTCTACAGCGCGACCCACCCCTCGGTTGTGTTGCTTAACCGTCAGTTACCGGCCGACCTGTCTCAACAGCAAGTCAACCCGGTGAGCCTGCCTGGGTTCAGCTTGCCGACTGGGCAAAATGGCCTGTTTCGCCTGAGCGGGCAGGGTGGCGGTACCTCGGCTGCCAGCGCACCGCAGAACTGGTCTTTGGGTAGCGCAAGCCTGAGCCCGGCCCAGCGCCAGCAAGCGCTGCCTGTAGGTCAAGTGCGGGATCTTGCGCTGGGCAACGTTACGCCACCGTCTGCTAGCAACATGGACCCCATCCATGCCGACACGGCGGGCGGACGAACGACCGACCTCACCGTTAACCGTGTCCAAGGCTTGCCCACGCGCACCGTGACGGCCAGCCCGCACAAATACCTGATCGAAACCAATCCGCTGCTCACTGACCTCAAGCAGTTCATGAGTTCGGATTACCTGCTGGAGAACCTCGGCTACGACCCGGACGAAAGCGCCAAACGCCTGGGTGATGGTTTTTATGAACAGAAGCTGATCCAGGAAGCCGTGATCGCTCGCACCGGCCAGCGCTTCATCGACGGACAAACCTCCAACGAGGACATGTTCAAGTACCTGATGAACAACGCCATCGCCAGCAAAACAGAGCTTGATCTGGCTGTGGGTGTCAGCCTCACCTCCGAACAAGTCGCGGCCCTGACCCACGACATCGTCTGGATGGAAAGTGCCGAGGTGAATGGCGAGCAAGTCCTGGTGCCGGTGTTGTACCTGGCCAACGCCAACAACCGCCTCTCGCCGAATGGGGCGTTGATTGAGGGCAACAACCTCAACCTGGTCGCCGGCAAGAACCTGGCTAACGTAGGTACGCTGAAGGCGACCAGTAACCTGTCAGCTTCGGCGGGGGAGAATCTGGTCAACAGCGGCTTGGTGCAAGCAGGTGAGCGTCTCGACCTTTTGGCCGGCAACCATCTCGTCAACAGGGCGGGTGGCATCATCACCGGTCGGGATGTCTCTGCCACGGCGTTGATGGGGGATGTGGTCAACGAGCGCACGGTGACGTCATCGCAAATTGCCTACGGCCAGGTCCAGGATCGCAACGATTTCGCCGACAGCGCGGCGCGCATCGAAGCCGCCAATGACCTGAGCCTCTCGGCGGGCGGCAGCCTCAACAACATCGGCGGTGCCCTGCAAAGTGGGCGCGACATCCGCTTGAATGCCGGAAACGACGTCAACCTCGTCGCTGCGCAGACCGTCGACAACCTGATCCGCGACGTCAACCGCAACAGCAGCACCATCACCCAGTACGGCGCCAGCGTCAGCGCCGGGCGAGATGTATCGGCTACGGCCGGCCGGGACCTCAATGTCGTTGCCAGCCAGATCGACGCCAAGCGCGACGTCGACATGGCCGCGACCGAGAACGTCAACATCAGCTCGGCGGCGGATGAACAGCACTTTCTGTACAAGAGCAAGAAGCTGACGATCCAGGAAGACCATGTCCAGCAGGTCAAGGCTGAAATTACCGCCGGTGGAAACGTCGCCATGGACGCCGGCAAGAACCTGACGATGGTGTCGAGCCGGATCGCGGCGGGTGACGAGGCTTATCTGGTGGCGGGGGGCAAGCTGGGGTTGCTGGCGGCACAAGACAGCGATTATTCGCTGTATGACGAGAAGAAAAAGGGGAGTTGGGGGAGCAAGAAGACTCAGCGTGATGAAGTGACTGATGTGAAGAACATTGGGAGTGAGATCACGACGGGGGGCGATCTGGTCATCAAGAGCGGGGATGACCAGCGATATCAGGTGGCGAAGCTTGAAAGTGGCAAGGACATCACGCTGGACAGTGGCGGTTCGATTACCTTCGAAGCCGTGAAGGATTTGCATAAAGAGGACCACGCAAAAAGCAAAAGCAGCATGGCCTGGAGCTCGATGTCGGGCAAAGGCAATACCGACGAAACACTGCGCCAGACGCAGATGGTTGCTGCCGGTGCCATTGCGATCAAAGCTGTCGATGGGTTGAACATCGACATCAAGCAGGTCAATCAAGAAAGCGTCCATCAATCGATCAAAGCCATGGTCGATGCGGACCCGCAACTGGCGTGGTTGGCCGAAGCCGAGAAACGCGGCGATGTGGATTGGCGCAAGGTCAAGGAAGTCCACGACTCTTATAAATACAGCCACTCCGGCATGGGGCCGGCTGTGCAGATGATCATCGCGATTCTGGTGGTCTATTTCACCGCAGGTGCTGCCAGTGGCTTGATTGGTAGCATGGCAGGTGCCACCGCAGGTTCGGGGACCGCCATGGCAGCCGGAACAGTGGCCGGATCGACAGTCGTCGGTGGCACAGTGGCCACTTCAACTGTGGCCGCCGGTTGGGCGAACGTGGCGCTCACGGCTATCGCAACGGGTGCTGCGAGCAACGCCACGGTCAGCTTTATCAATAACGGTGGAAATCTGGGGGCCGTATTCAAGGACGTCACTTCTTCGGATGCCTTGCGCGGTTATGTCGTGTCTGGGGTAACGGCGGGATTGACGGCCGGAATCTTCGACAAGATGACCAATACCACCACATCGGTGGAAGGAGCCTTGCCAAACGCGGGCAAAGTTGTTGCCCAAGGTGGTTTATCGAGTTTGGAAGGCATCGGTCGGTTCGGCGCCAACCAACTGTTGCAGAACGGTACCTCAACCTTGTTGGACCGGGCGCTGGGTGGTGACAGTCAGTTCGATAATGCCCTGCGTTCCAGTCTGGCGAACACCTTTGCTGCGGCGGGGTTCAACCTCGTGGGGGATCTCGGTAAAGGGTTCGATTTAAAAGAAGGCGGTATAGCTAAGATCGGTTTACACGCAGTAATGGGTGGTTTAGCAGCTGAGGTGGCTGGAGGTGATTTCAAGACTGGCGCATTGGCTGCCGGCTTGAACGAGGCTCTGGTTGATACTCTGGCCGAGCAGTACGACGGAATGCAACCCGAGCAGAAGCAAAAGCTTCTGGTGATGAACTCTCAACTGATCGGGGTGCTCGCGGCGGCGGCAAGCGGAGGCAATGCGGCAGACTTGAAAACCGGTTCATGGGCTGCGCAGAACAGTACGCAATACAACCGTCAACTGCACCCGGATGAAATCGAATTTGCCAGCGATAAAGAGCGCGTAAAACGATACGCGGCGCAGAATGGCTTAACCGAAGAAAAAGCACAGCAGGAACTGCTACGCACCGCCGCTGCCATGGTGGACCGTGGTTGGGACAGCGTGCTGACGGAGGGCAAGACTGCCAGGGCAGCGGATTATCTTCGAGTGGAGTTGAATCAGTACAAGAATGACACCTTGTTCAAGGTGTCATTGGCCGATTACAACAATGAGCGCGTTGGCTTGGTCGAGTTGTTCAAAGACAAGACCTCACTCGAAAAAATGCTAAAGAATGTTGCATTGGTTGATCCGCTGGACTACCGGACCGATGCACGCTACATGCGTGAAGTGCTTGATGCCAAGGGGCGAGGTAGCCAGGAAGGTTTTGCCTTGGCAGTGGAAGGTATGGCAAGCGGTCCGTCAAAGGCGGCGCTTTGGGCAATGGGAGCGGCCAACTGCCCTAGCTGTGCTGCGGCTGATGTGCAGGAGGCTTGGAATTCGGTATTGCAGATTCCAGAGGAGCTTCGCCTGAAGGGCTATCTTGACAATCTGCATATCATGCAGGGCAACGGCGCTAGGGTTGTACAGTCGAATGAGGCGTCCAGTACTGCGATAGGTATTGGTATAGGGGTTGTGCTTGAAGGTGGGCTTACCACCGGGAAATCGCCTAGCCCCGTGCTTGTCGATGAAAAAGGAGGACTGGCGAGAATTGAGCCACCCATCCCCAAAGTCGATGTCACAGACGATTTTATGATGAGCGTGTCCAAAGATGGAGGGGTCGAACTAAAGTATGGCAATCCTGATGGTGTAGCAGGATTAGTCGTGAACGTAAACAAGGAAGGAGTGCTGGGGTTTGATATTCGTGCAGCACACAATCACCCTTTGTACGATGCATCAGGCACTGACATGTTTGCCAGCGCAATGCAACGTCTCGGCAATGAGGGTATCCAGGTCAATCAAATCCGTGGGGCTTGGGTGGCTGGTACTGACAGCGTTAACACTGCTCAATATCTCGAAAATATTGCTCATGGAATGTCAAAAGAAAACGCTGCCTTGAATACTTGGACAGGCCAAATATCCCAAAGATACGGATACGGAAAGGTCGATAAAATTGAAACCATTGGAGACATTACCTATGTCACCTTCAAAAAATAGACATTTGTTAGCGCAATTACTGGAAGGCAAGTTGCCAAGCACGGTGCTGAACATGATGCTGGAGGTCGATCCCCATTTAGATAAATATGCTTTGGCAAATATTTTTTTAGAAGAATATGATCGTTTGGATAGCAAAATCCTTCCAGTAATATGGCACTGGAAGAGCTCAAAGTCGATTAGAGGTATGTCTGATCGGCAGTTTGACGAGACGGTTTTGCTGTTGATGAGGGCTGCGGGTTACATGGTGTAAGTCAGCAGAAAAAAGGGGACAGATTTATTTTCTGAGCCTGTGATGATGGGGGCGATCCGGACCTGGTTGATCGCGTGGGAGGTAAACGCCGATGGGAAAATAAATCTATCCCCTTTTTTTGGGGGGGGAGCGGAATAATGGAAATGGATGATGAGTTTTTGGAAGTCAATGATTTAGATTGGTTTGCTTCTTATAAAGATGGGTTTCTTGCGCATTTTACGACTGGAGGAAAGGGGGGCGTTCCGCAGTCAATAAAAGAGTCCCTTTCTAAATATGAGTTGATATATGAGTATTTTGATTCGTTAAAAGAGTGCTTTGAGGTTGAGGTGGTCGAAGAGAATCTACCAGTGTTCAGCTCCGAAGCTCAACGGAATAGATACTTGCAGTCGTTTGTTTCTATGGCGAAAAAAGGGCTGTACAGTCATGATTTTAGTGGGGGAGAGTACAAGTTGGTCGCCAAACCCAAATGTGGTAAAAAGGGATCTGAGCTGCCCGCAGAAATTTTAAATATTATTTGCATGCTGTCAGTGGGCTCCAGTGAGGGTGTGAATAGTATTAGCGATTTTTGATGTTTGTGAGCAGCAGAACCGGGGACACCAGAACCGGGGACAGACCCTGAGGGATCCCCACAAATCTACTCCAGGCTCTGCGCCTGATAATGCACCTCGTCACGCAGGGCCTGCTCGAGCTTTTCTAAATGCTCTCGTCCGCCAAAGTCCGTGCAGCAACGCCAATACTCCAGCCCCAAGCGCCACAGCGAAAGCACCCGTCTATCTTTTAGGCTGTTGCTTTAATAACGCTGTTCCAATTTGCTTTCACGGGCCTGTAGCCCTGTCAGGAAGATGAGGTAGTTGGCCAGAGCCGCAATCAACAGCAGGGGCAGAACCGGGGACAGACCCTGAGGGATCCCCACAAATCTACTCCAAGCTCTGCGCCTGATAACGCACCTCGTCACGCAGGGCCTGCTCGAGCTTTTCTAAATGCTCTCGTCCGCCAAAGTCCGTGCAGCAACGCCAATACTCCAGCCCCAAGCGCCACAACGAAAGCACCCGTCTATCTTTTAGACTGTTGCTTTGATAACGCTGTTCCAATTTGCTTTCACGTGCCTGTAGCCCTGTCAGAAAGATGAGGTAGTTGGCCAGAGCCGCAATCAACAGCAGCGCCTCAATGCGCCGAGGGCAATGACTTCTATGCAGGTTCAGCCCCAACCCCAAGTGCTCACTTTTTACATCCCGGAAGCCTTCTTCGATCTGCATGCGCCTTTTATAAATCACGACGATTTTCGCCGGATTCCACTCACTGTGCTCCAGATTGCTCGCCAGCAACCAGGGTTCACGTTCACGTCTGGCGGACTGACGACTGAGCTTACTTTTGGCGATTGAACCTGTGACTCGTTGATGCTTTCGGCCTTTGGCCGAGTGCCGGACACAATACAAGTCGATGAAATGGGGAGCGCTACGGGTCATCTCGACATGGCCCAACGATCTGGGTGATGAAGTGGCCAGAGCATATAGGCTTTTCACGGGTTGCCAGTCAGCGCCACCAGTGCGATAAAGCTCACGATTTCGTATGCGAGCTACGTAATACCAGCCCTGTGCTGCCACCGCCTTCATCCATGGACGCCGAAAACCCGCGTCAGTTACCAAGATGGGAATACAGCCGTCAGGCAGTAGTTCAGCCAGTGTGTTGAGCAATCGTTTTTGGTATCTCGGGCAACTCTCACGCTCATGCACACTTTCATAAATGGGAAATGAGCGTCCGGCCAACGGAATCGCTGCTCTCAACAAGAACGCGTCTCCTGGGGCGTCAATTCGAGACCAGTCGACCAAAATCAATGGATGTTTTAGCGAGCCCAGCAACGCTCGTAACATCACCCAGTAGAACAGTGGGCGCTCTGCTCTGAGGTGCTGATTACCCAGCAATCGATCTACTCGCTTGATGGCATGTTTGGGGTAAGCCCGGCCTGGCATCGACCGCCCTAGTCCTGTCAGCGTCAGACGACGGCCTTGCAGCAATGAACTAACACAACTCATCAACGTAGTCAGACGACGGGAATGGACAGAGGGAAGTGCTTGAGCGAGCGCTCTGTGTAAAAATCGGATGGCCTGCATGGGTTCGGGATCTTGTTTTTGCGTGGTGCAAACCAAGTTGCCGACTCATGCAGGTCTCTTCAATATTCCAACTTCTTGATTTTCCATAAGAAAATTCGGGGATCCCTCAGGGTCTGTCCCCGTTTTTCCGTCCCCGTTTTTCCTGGCAGGTTGGAGCAGGTGCACGGCAAAACAGGAAAACACATTGGCGAATATTATTTTGATTTGGTTGCTGTTCCTAATTCAAAGGACACATCTGGTGGGCATGATTTGAGGGTTAAATAATGAAAGGTATCAAATTAGTCGATAGTCTGGCTCCAGCGATAACTCGTGGGCAGATATTCCGACTCCCTGCTAAATGGCCGTATGAGGAGATCGTAGATTTCATGGTCGTTGATATTCCGGACGACCAGTACGGGCATTCTATTGCCGTTGCGTCCGGTAATAAGGCGGGGCTTTTGGTGGTGCGCCTACCTCTTGAAAGTCGTTTTTCAGATACCCGAGAGATTTCAAGGGAATGGCTGATTAAGAACTGGGCCAAATGGATCTATCCCGATTGCCCTGTTGAGAAGGTTTATTTATTTAAGCAAGCAGCGATTCCGTCTAATTTTGTAGGTCGTTAAGTGTTGGCTTGTCCTTAAAAGGATGTCTAGTCCTGAAATAGGTTTACAGCCGTTTCAGGACCAGACAATACAAACCTTAAATGAGAGCACAGATGGAGCTAAGCAGAACCGGGGACAGACTACGTTATCTGTGTCCCTGGTTTTCTTTAGCTTTCCGCACATGTGAAAACGGCGACCCAAAGGTCGCCCGTTTTCGTCACTCAGCAGCTTGCGCCCGCAACCGTCTCCCAATTACATCCAGCACGTCACACCCATCACGCAACGCTATCGTCAGCATTTTGCAAAAGTCCGAAAGCACAACCGTATCGGAGCTGATATCCGAACGAAACGCGATGTTTTCCAGCAGTTGGGTCACGGTGCGGATGCGGTAGTCGGCGGTTTCGAAGAGGACGTCGAGTGGGGCTTCGGTGTCGATGAGCAGGGTGGCGGGCGTGCAGTCGACGCCAGTGATGGGCATGAATCTAGTCATAGCAAGAGCCTCGGAAGTTGATGAGTCTCTCTGTTTATTCGGGTCGCCAAACCCGGTCGCCTTTTTGGGCGACGAGGGACTATAAGCTGGTCCACTCCGGAGCCACAAGACGCCGCTTTCTGAGCTTTATGTAGGACGTTTGGCCTGGCATTTGTCGGCTTAAAGCAAGCGACTGCTGCGCAGTCGAGCGGGAGCAAGCTCCCTCGCCACGGGGCGGTGCTCGGCTAGATTGTGCTTATCCGCATCAGTGGCCGCAGGGCTTGGCCTCTTAGCGTCCGTTGGGATGCGGATAAGTCCTCGTTTCTTCCATTTACGAGCTGTTTTGTCATCTGTCCGTTTGTAGGAAGTTTCAACCTTCGAGCGGGATCCTTCGTACTTCTATACGGGACGCGTCTGATTTCAGAAGGACGGTTTCGACAGTAGTCTCTTTGGTCAAAGGTGCGCCGCGTCGAACCATTGGTCTGATCAGTATGTGGTTGGCGTGGTGGGCTACACCGAACGGCGAGGCGATGAGGTCTGCATGTCTCCACCCGATAGCTACTAAATAGAAGGCATACGTTATGTCGGAAACATCGAAAACCGATTGGGAGCGCCTGCTCAAGATGAACGACTCGGACATCGATACCAGCGATATACCTCCGCTAGACGAGGACTTCTTCCACCGCGCCGAGCTGATTAACATGCACAACCCTCCCCATCCCGGGGTGTTCATTACTGAGACTTATCTAGAGCCCAACGGCATCAGCAGCCGTGAGCTGGCAGTAAAACTCGATGTAGCCCCCTCGGCACTGAACGGTGTCTTGAAGGGCACTAGCCCCGTGTCGCCCGAAATGGCGATGCGGCTGTCTGTAGTATTTGGCCGCTCGCCGGAGAGTTGGCTGGCGATGCAGGATGCTTACGATCTCTGGGTGGCTCGTCAGCACATTGATTTGTTGTAGTTAAGAAGCTCGCTTTCGCCTGAGCCATCCTGTTGGTGCCCGCTGACACAGAAGGCGACCGCTGCGCAGTCGAGCGGGAGCAAGCTCCCTCGCCACGTCGCTCGACTGGGCGGGCTGACGTATCAGCTGTGGCAGCAACCCTGGGGCCTGGCCTCTTCGTACTTATCATGATGCCGCACCCAATCCATGATCTCGTCTTCATTGCGGCCCTTGGGCGTGAGGTCGAGGTAGTTGTAGGTGCCGACGAGGATGTCGAGGCCGCGGGCGTAGGTGGAGTAGGTGTGGAAGATGTCGCCGGCTTCGTTGCGATAGAAGACACTCAGGCCTGGGAGTTCGCCTTCGGTGGTGTCGGTTTTTTCGTAGTTGTAGGTGGCCTTTCCGGCGGCGGTGTCTTCGGTTTTGAGGCTGACGCCGAAGTCATAGTTGAAGTCGCAGCCTTGCGACGAGACCCAGTCGAAGGCCCAGCCCATGCGGCGCTTGAACGGTTGGAATTCGGCAAAAGGTGCACGGGAGACGGCGACCACGGCTACGTCGTGGTGGGCCAGGTGTTGGTTGGCGCCGTCGATGTGGTCGGACAGGAACGAGCAGCCCTGGCAGCCTTCGGTCCAGCCGGGGCCGAACATGAAGTGGTAGATGATCAGTTGGCTGCGGCCGCCGAACAGGTCCGCGAGGCTCAGTTCGCCGTGGGGACCTTGGAAGCGGTAGGGTTTGTCGATTTTTACCCAGGGCAGGGCGCGGCGTTCGGCGCTGAGTTTGTCTCGTTCACGGGTGAAGGCTTTTTCATGGGCCAGGTGTTCGCGGCGGGCGGCGAGCCATTCTTCATGCGAGACGACCTGATGGTGCTCGATGTTCATGGGGCTTCTCCTCAGGGATGGATTTACCGACGATTGCAACGGTTAGTCGTTTGGCTGGTGGCGGATTCGACAAACCGTTGGTCGGCTTGTGGATAAGGGCGGTCGAAAACCCGGCTGAACGGCGCTGAACCGCTTCGGTCACACGTTAGGTAGGCATCTCTCTCTTAAGCTTTAGAGGATGGACCAGGATGACGACTTATAACTGGGACTTGATCGAACGGTTGCTCCACGAAGTGCAGAACGGCGCCGGCCACAGTTTTACCCCTCGGCCTTATGCAGAGCAGCACGCGGCGGAAAAAGCGGCACAGGGCGAGGAAATCGAGAACCTCGATCATCTGAAAGCGGTTGCCGGGGAGTACGAAAAGCTGCTGTTGGAGCGTGGGTATATCGAGCCTCGGCCGGAGGAAGAGGGCGGCAATGGCGAAAACTTCGTGCTGACGCCTCGCGGCTCGCGGTTGTTGAGCCTGATCGACAGCAGCATTCCGGGCAATGATCATCCGCGTCAGGTGCTGGATGAACAGGAAGATGCGCTGGATGAGTTTACCTTTGATGATTTGGCTTCGAAGGCGCAGATTGCCTGAAAGGCTGGCACTGAACCGTGTGGGAGCGAGCTTGCTCGCGATGGCGATTAAACAGGCAAAACACCTGTTGAATGTCAGGCGCTATCGCGAGCAAGCTCGCTCCCACATTGGATCTTCCACATGGATCACAGTGGTTTTACGAGCGTGCTGCCTTCAAGCATTTCAGATCACTGAAATCCTTCTTTACGCCGTCGATTTTCTGCAATAGCCGTTCACGCTGCGCCGGGGTGCTGTCGGCCATCAGGTCCACCAACAGGCTGCGGGCCTGGGCTTCGGTTTTGTTGTAGGCCTCGCGATAAGCGGGCGTCCACAGGCTCTCGCGGTTTACCAGCAGTTGCTCGATGCGTTTCGGGAAGTCGGGGCTGTGGCGTTGGGCGACGGCCTCGCTGAACTGGTTTTGCCAGTGGGCGCGGTTGGCGATCCATTGCTGGTTTTGATCGCCAAGAGCGGTAGACCAAGCCATCACACGCTGGCGCTGGGCGTCGTTGAGCGGGCCGATCCAGTCATTGAGCCGTTTCTCCATGCGCTCGGCACGTTCCTGGATTTGCTGCTGCAACGTCGGCTTGAGGTATTCGCGCTGACGCTTTTGTTGATCCTTGACGAACGCGGCGTCCATGTCGGCGACTTGTTCGTCGCTCAGGCCTTGCAGCAGTTCGATGGCTGACGGGGTGATTGCCCGGGCGGTTTCGGCGATGGCGGCCTTGGCTTCGCGGGTGCGTTGCTGCAGGGCTTCGTCGGTTACCGCGTTGGTTTGCACCATGGTCTTCAGGCGGTCCAGCCAATCGAGGTAGCCCGGCAGTTGCGTGGTGCAGTGCCAGCTCAGGTGTTCCTTGAGGCGATCGTCGAACCAGTCCTTTTGCTCGCCGTTGATCTCCAGGTAATCGTTGAGGGTCCAGGGAATGATCAGGTCGAGGTTGCGGTAGGCCAGGCCGACACGGCTGCAAGCGGTAATTGTCAGCAGCAGGGCGATGAACATGGCGGTGCGTGTTAACCAGCGCGACATGAGCGGGTCCTTGCGAAGGCGGAGGTGATTTGTTTGAGCATGGCAGGCGCGTGGCAGTTCAGCCGAACGAATAAGTAACGCTTAGTAAAAAGGATGGGCCATCTTCAGGGTCAGCAGGCTGTCGCATTCGCTGTTGTGCCCGGAATAGGCCGAGCAATTGCTGCCGCTGAGGCTTGAGTCGCTGTAGATCAGGTCCAGGTCGATGCCTTTCCAGGGACGGGATATTTTCAACGACCAGTCGCTGAAACTGCCTACGTAACCATTCTCCACCGAGACCGGGGTATTGAGCTGGTGGGTGGTGTACTTGGCGCTGATGCCGATGCCGAAGGGCACGTTGCCACCGAGGTCGGCGAACAGGGTGCTGTTCTGTTTGTCCGGGTCGTTGCTCAAGGCAGCACCGAAGCGGCTACCTAGAATGGTCAGGCCGCCATAGAATTCCTGGCTGTCGACGGTATCGACGGTGGGGTAGCTGTAATGGATCAGGCCGACTTCGTAACCCAAGGTCTGGTCGAAGGGCTGTTTGAAACCCATGTAGGAATCGACTTCCAGGTCAGCGGAGAAACCGGCGCTGGGTGACCATTGTCCGACGTACCAGCCGCTGTCATGGCTCAGGTCCAGGCCGCCATGGAACGAGCCGGTGCTCGACGGCGTGACGAGGCCCTGTGCCATGCTGCGGCTGGGTGTGGTGCCGAGTTTAAGGTCGAAGTCACCGAGCTCACGCTGAAACACCTGCCCATAAGAAGCAGGGCAAGCGAGCAGACTGAACGTCAGCAGGACAACAGCAATGCGCAAATGCTTCACTCCATGAATAGCGAGGAGCAGGGAACCGTAACCAAGCTGAAACGCTTGAGCTAGAGAGGTGCAAGCATACCGGCGAATGCCCGAGCGAGATGGCCGTTCGTCGATTTTTGCGGGGAAGGGGGCTGAGAGAGGGGTTCCAGTCCAAGCGCTTCGAGATTCAAAGCGCTTTGGGACCAGGTGACGCGGGGATTACTTCTTGCCCAGGCTGATCTGCTTGGACGGGCCGAATGTCTGGCCGCTGACACCTTTGGCAATCTGCTGGATTTCACCGCCGGACTTGAGGAACGCAGCGATCTGGTCGTTGATCGACTCGCTGGTTTCAACGGCTGGAGCTGGCTTTGCTTTGCTGTTGGATGCTTTTACGCGCATGACGGCCATTAACCTATGGATAATTAATTGGGCCAGGCATCGTACAGGAAATACTTGACAATTGCTTGGCAAATATCCCCCTGAATTATTTGCAGTAGGGCTGGAATATCGACCGACTCATGCCTGTGTATTGACCTAAGCCACTGTTTTAAATAACAACCCGCCTTGAAATTACAAACGTAAGCGGGGCGATTCAAACCCAGTGTCTTCTGACGAATGGCCGCCTGCGGGCCAAAAAGCCAGAAAAATCAAGGGGCGCACGCCGATCGATGCTGGCGGCGACGAATCGCACGCCAAAACCGGGTAGAATGCCGCCCACGTAACGAGGGTATTTGGAAATGGCTTTAGTCGGGCGCTACAACAGTTTGCAAGTGGTTAAACATACTAACTTCGGTTTATATCTGGACGGCGGTGCGGACGGTGAAATCCTGCTGCCCAACCGTTATATCCCCAAGGATATTCCCAGCGAAGATGAAGACTGGCTCAATGTTTTCATTTATCTGGACAGCGACGACAAACTGATCGCTACGACAGAAAAACCAAAAGTCCAGGTGGGCGAATTCGCCAGTCTGAAAGTGGTTGAAGTCAACAGCATCGGCGTGTTCCTGGACTGGGGCCTGCCCAAGGATTTGCTGTTGCCGTATTCCGAAGAGAAACGCCAGCTGACCGCCGGCGAGTATTGCGTGGTCCATGTCTATCTGGACAAGCACACCCGCCGCATCACCGCGACGGCACGCCTGGATCGTTATCTGGACAAGACCCCGGCCAACTACACGCCTGGTCAGGAAGTGGATTTGCTGGTCGCCGAAGCCACCGACATGGGCTTCAAGGCAATCATCAATAACAAGCACTGGGGCTTGATCCACAAGAACGAAATCTTCAAGTTCATGCGCGCCGGCAAACAGGAAAAGGGCTTTATTAAGGAAGTCCGTCCGGACGGCAAGATCAGCCTGAGCTTGCAGCCGGTGGGCCAGGAAGCGGCGACCAGCCTCAACGCCAAGATTCTTACCAAGTTGCGTGAGAACAACGGCACGCTCGCGGTGAGCGACAAGAGCGATCCTGCGCTGATCACCAGTATGTTTGGTGTGAGCAAGGGCAACTTCAAGAAAGCCATTGGTGCGCTGTACAAGAATGGCCAGATTATCATTCATGCTGATCGTATTGAGCTGACTTGATCGTTAGGCCGAGCAAACCACCGTTGGCTAGGTCATCCTGTGGCGAGGGGATTTATCCCCGCTGGGCTGCGAAGCAGCCCTGATTCGAACGCCTCGGTGTACCTGCCAGATTGAGTGGTTATTTTTGGGGCTGCTCCGCAGCCCAGCGGGGATAAATCCCCTCGCCACAGATCTTCGCTGTATACAAAAATCCTTGCACCTTAACCATGCACCCGCGCCCCGTTCGTGGGCGTTCTGTTGTGTTCGTTCGGTTTTTACCTGCGCTGAGAAGCGCGGTTTGTCTCGTATCCACCAGCCATGGCACGCATTCTGCGTAGGAACCCGTATACAAACCACGCCGGCTCCCGTGCGCAGTGTGGTGGACAATCAAACGCGGGAGCACGGCGGCCACCCAAGGAGCCCCGCAATGTCCGAGCAATTGCCCAACGGCTACAGCCCCCGCCTCTATAACGAAGACCTGGGCCCGCTGCCGCAGAAATGGAATTGGTACAACATCTTCGCGTTCTGGATGAGTGATGTGCACAGCGTCGGCGGTTATGTGTTTGCTGCCAGCCTGTTCGCCTTGGGCCTGGCGAGTTGGCAGGTGCTGATTGCCTTGCTCGGCGGGATTTGTATCGTGCAGTTGATTGCCAACCTGGTCGCCAAACCGAGCCAACAGGCGGCGGTGCCTTATCCGGTCATTTGCAGGCTGGCGTTCGGCGTGTTCGGGGCGAACATCCCGGCGGTCATTCGTGGGCTGATCGCCGTGGCTTGGTATGGGATCCAGACGTACCTGGCGTCCAGCGCTCTGATCATCGTGGTCCTGCGGTTCTTTCCTTCGATGGAAGTCTACGCGACGCCACATTTTGCAGGTTTGTCCTACCTCGGCTGGTTCGGTTTCCTTGGGCTGTGGTTTGTCCAGGCGCTGGTGTTCTGGACGGGCATGGAGTCGATCCGTCGCTTCATCGACTGGGCCGGGCCGGTGGTGTATGCCGTGATGTTCCTGCTGGCCGGCTGGATCGTCTGGAAGGCCGGCTGGAGTAACATCAGTTTTACCTTGGCGGAAAAATCGCTGTCCGGCTGGCAGGCATTCGGCCAGGTGATCGTGGCAACGGCCCTGGTTGTGTCGTACTTTTCCGGCCCAACCTTGAATTTCGGTGATTTCAGCCGGTACTGCCGGAGCATGTCTGACGTGCGTCGCGGTAATTTCTGGGGGCTGCCGGTGAATTTCCTGGCCTTCTCCCTGGTGACCGTGGTGATCGTTTCCGGGACGTTGCCAGTGTTCGGCGAGATGCTCCACGACCCGATCGCCACCGTGGCACGCATCGACAACGACGTGGCCGTCTTGCTGGGAGCCTTTGCGTTCGTCACCGCGACCATTGGCATCAACATCGTCGCCAACTTCGTGTCCCCGGCTTTTGATTTCGCCAACGTCGCGCCGAGCAAGATCAGCTGGCGCGCCGGCGGCATGATCGCGGCTGTGGCATCGATTTTCATCACGCCTTGGAACCTGTTCAATAACCCTGAAGTGATCCACTACACCCTGGACGTGCTCGCGGCGTTTATTGGCCCGCTTTTCGGGATCCTGCTGGTGGATTACTACCTGATCAAGAAGCAGCAGATCGACGTTGATTCACTATTCAATGACGGCCCGACCGGGCGCTATTACTACAGCGGAGGCATTAACTGGACAGCAGTCAAAGCGTTGATCCCGGCGACGCTGATGGGCGTGGCGATCACTTTCACGCCGCTCCTCCAGCCAATGGCCAACTTTGCTTGGTTCACCGGTTGCTTCCTTGGAGGCGTGTTGTATTTCGCTTTGGCCCGACGCCAACCCTTCCTACACCTGAACCCGTCGTTAAACCCGGTCGGCCCGGCTTGATCAGCGCAGGGCGGTCTGGGCGCAAGGTTTCACCGCGCTCGCATTGGTGGGCCGCAGCAACAGGCCGCCCGCCAGCACCAGGCCGCTGCCGGCAACGATCAATGCCGGTTGCAAGCCGCCGCTGAAGTGACTGCTCAGTGCCGCCAACAGGGGGCCGCTGAGTTGGCCGACGGCGAAGCATGCGGTCAACAAACCGATGTTGCGCTGGGTGGCATGGGGCGCCAGTTCCCGGGCGCGCATCACCATCAATTGCATGCAGGCCAGAAACGGGGCGCCACACAGGATCACGCCCAGCGCCAGGCCTGTGCCACTGCCCAGCATGCAGGCAAACACGCCCGCGGCTTGCAGCCATAAAGTGGCCATCAACCACCGGGCAGTGGTGTCCGGGTTCGGCCGCCGCAGACTCACCAACAGCACGCCCGTGGCGGCCGCCAGGCCGAAACAAGGCCAGAACAGATCCGCCTGCCATTGCCCGTGGAACTGCGCCGAAGCCATCTGCGACAGGAACGTCGCCGGTATGATGTAGCCCACGCCATACAAGGCGTAGACCACGCAAAGCCGGGCGATGCCGCGATTGCTGGATGCAACGACGGATGCTGCTGGGGCGGCTGCCGACGTGGGTTTCGGCAGGGCCGGCAGGATCACCAGCAACATCAACAGTGCCGCGCCGGCATATACCAGCCACAAGACATCGGAGGTCTGGCCCAGCAGGTTCGAGCCAAGGGCCAACAAGCCTGTCAGAAAGATCCCCAGCCCCGGTCCGGCGAATACCAGTGCACCAAGGCGTGGCCGTCCTGCCGCCGCAGCCAAGGGTTGGCTGAGGGCGGTGATCATCACCATCACCCAAGCGCTCGCCACGCCTGTGCCGAAGCGCAGCGCCAAGTGCGGCCAGAAGCCCCAGGCCCAGAACGACGCCAGCGTCAGCAGCACGCACAACCACAGGCCGCCCAATAAACGCCGCTGTACCTGCTCGGCGCGACGGGCAAACATGGCGTCCAGCGCCCCGAGGAAATAACCCAGGTAGTTGGCGGCGGCGATCAGACCGGCGGCGGTCAAGTCCACCTGGCCTTCGCCGATCAAATGAGGTAACTGCGGTGTAAGGGCGAAGCGGCCGATGCCCATGGCCATCATCAGGGCTATGAAACTGGCGAGCAGGCGAATCAAGGGCGACATGGTCGTACTCCAGCGCTGAGGCGAATGACCGTCAGGCTAGGACTGATTGACTTTCATTAAAAATGAATAATAGTGAGTAACTTGTTCTTTTTTGGAGAAGGTCATGGAGTTCAGCCAACTTAGGATTTTCCAGGCCGTGGCCGAGGAAGGTTCGATCACCCGGGCTGCCGAGCGCTTGCATCGGGTGCCGTCGAACTTGTCGACGCGGCTCAAACAGCTCGAAGAGCAGTTGGGCGTGGATCTTTTCCTCAGAGAGCGTCAGCGTTTGCAATTGTCGCCTGCGGGAAAAGTCCTGTTGGACTATGCGACCAAGCTGTTTGCCCTGCATGACGAAGCCCACGCGGCGGTGCAGGGCGGTCAGCCGGCCGGGGATTTCCTGCTCGGCACCATGTACAGCACGGCAGCGACGCATTTGCCTGATCTGCTGGCGGCTTATCACCGGGCCTACCCGGCGGTGAACCTGCAAGTGCAATCGGGGCCGAGTGGCGAATTGCTTGAAGGCCTGCTCACCAATCGCCTCGACGCGGCGTTGGTGGACGGCCCGCTGGAACTGGCGGGGCTCGATGGCGTGCCGTTGTGCGACGAGCGGCTGGTGCTGATCACCGAGGCTGACCACGCACCGGTACGCAGTGCGCTGGACGTGCAAGGCCGCGCAGTGTTCACCTTTCGCCGGGGCTGTTCGTACCGGATGCGCCTGGAGGCCTGGTTTGCCCATGATCATGCAACCATGGGTCGGGCGATGGAGATCGAGTCCTATCAGGGGATGCTGGCGTGTGTCATCGCCGGGTCCGGGGTGGCGCTGATGTCCGAGTCGATGCTCGCCAGCCTGCCGGGGCGCGAGCGTGTGATGGTCCATCCATTGGCTGAGCCATTTGCGAGTGCGACAACGTGGTTGATGTGGCGTAAAGGCATGGTCGGAGCCAACCTGAACGCCTGGATTGAGATGCAACAACAAGCGTGGCCGCGGGCGCCAATGATGACGGCGCAATCGGCTTGAACTCACAGCCTGGGATTCGGATCAATTCAGTAACAGATCATTGCAATCTGTAACGAGCATTGCGTAGGACTTCGGACTATTATCAGTGCGAAGGGGCCACAGAAATCTGCCGCTCGCACCACCTGAGGGGGCACCACGATGAAAGAGAAAATCCAGAACTGGCTTCACGACTTGGGTGTCGCGCTCGGCCTGATCGAGCCGCCCATGCAGCCGATACCGATCCGCACTGACGATGAGCAACGCCGCCGCCAGCCGCGCCGCCGGTAAACACCGCCGAATTTGGAGAGATCGCAGCTGCGGACTATTTCAGTCGAGATGGCCCGCAGCTGCGATCTTTTTATTTCTGAAAGACAGAACCTGTGGGAGCGAGCTTGCTCGCGATAGCGGTGACCGGCATGCATCCATGTTGAATGTACCGCCGTCATCGCGAGCAAGCTCGCTCCCACAGGAATCTCTTCTTGCCGAGAGTTGACGATCAAGCCGCCTTTGGCACCACATTCGACCGTGGCGAAAGCAGGCTGACCACCACGAAACTCACCAATGCCACGCTCAGGCTGTAATAGATCGGCGTATTCGCGTCCAGGCCATCCTTGACCATGAAGAACAGCGCGGTCACGAAGCCCAGCGACATGCTGGTAATCGCGCCGGCCGTGGTAGCGCGTTTCCAGTAAATGGCGCCGATCAGCGGGACCAGCATGCCGCCCACCAGCAGGTTGTAGGCCAGGGTCAGGGCGCTGATCACGTCGCTCACCACCAAGGCGATCGCCAGGACCACGGCGCCCAGTAGCAGGGTTGCGATGCGGTTTTCATGGACGTCGCCGTTGCCGCTTTCACGACCCTGGCGCAGACGCGGCAGCAGGTCCTGGACCACGGTGGTGGAGGCCGCCAACAGACCCGCCGCCGCAGTGGACATCAGCGCCGCGAGGGCTGCGGCGATTACCAGACCGCGTATCCCGTTGGGCAAGCTGTGTTGCACCACGCTGGCAAAGGCGTTGTTGACGTTTGCCAGGTCTGGCAACAGCACCTTGGCGGCCATGCCGATCAGCGCACCGGCCAGGCCGTACAGCACGCAGTACAGGCCGGCGGCGGTGCCGGCGACTTTTGCCACGCCTTCGCTGCGGGCGGTGAACACCCGTTGCCAGATGTCCTGGCCGATGAAGATGCCAAAGAAGTAGATCAGGAAGTACGTGATGATGGTGTCCCAGCCAATGGCGGTGAAATCGAAATAGCGCGCCGGCAAGGCCGCCACCATCGCGTCCCAGCCACCGGCGTCACTGATGGACAGGGGCATCAGCAGGAACACCAGGCCGATGGTCATGATCAGGAATTGCACGATGTCGGTCAGGGTTAGCGACCACATCCCGCCAATGGTTGAATACAGCACCACCACGCCGCCGCCCACCAGGATCGAAACCCAGAAGGGCAGGCCGAACAGCACCTGCATGACCGTGCCGATGGCGATGGTCGAGGTGGCGCCGATCATCAGCGCGTAGACCAGCATGATCAGTGCGCTGGCATGGCGTGCGGCCGGGTTGTAACGGCGCTCTAGCACTTGGGTCACGGTATAGATCTTGAGCTTGAGCAACGGCTTGGCGAGAAACAGGCTCAGCCCGACGATGCCCAGGCCGATGGCGCCGCACAGCCAGAATCCGGAAATGCCATGGACATAGCCCAGGCGCACGGTGCCGATGGTCGATGCGCCGCCGAGCACGGTGGCGGCCATGGTGCCCAGGTAGAAGCCCGGGCCGAGGTTGCGTCCGGCGACGAGGTAGTCGTCACGGGTCTTGGCGCGGCGCATGCCGTACCAGCCGAGGGCGATCATGCCGGTGGCGTAGATGATAACGACGATTAAATCCAAGGCCATGATGGCGTGTCTCCGATTTTATTTTTTATGTGCGGGATGAAGTGCTGCCGTCCCTGGCGAACGAGCGTTGGTGGCGAGGGAGCTTGCTCCCGCTCGACGGCGCAGCCGTCGTCGCTTTTCAGTACAGAAAACCGGGGCTGCTGCGCAGCCCAGCGGGAGCAAGCTCCCTCGCCACGGAATTTGTCAGTCAGGCGGCCTGCCGGAGCGCTGGTTTCGTGAGCGGCGCTATGCTCCGCGGATCCTGCGGCCCATACACCGCCGCCGGTTCCGGAAACAGCCCCAGCAATGCCAGGTACACCACCGAGGCCAGCCCCAGGGTCACCGGCAGGCTGATGTCGATCCCGCCGGCCAATTCACCCAGCGGCCCGACGAACTGTCCCGGCAAGTTGACGAAGCACAGCCCGACCAATGCACTGGGAATCCACGCTCCCAGACCGCGCCAGTTCCAGCCGTGGCTGAACCAGTAGCGTCCGCCGGTCTCGCCTCGGGTGAACACTTGCAGGTCATCCGGGCAGTAGAAGCCGCGGCGCACCAGCAGCCCGATGATCATGATCACCATCCACGGCGTGGTGCAGGTGATGATCAGCACGGCGAAGGTCGAGACGCTCTGCACAAGGTTTGCCGCGAAGCGGCCGATGAAGATGAAGGCAATCGACATGACGCCGATCAACAGCGTCGCCTTGACCCGCGACAGCACCCGTGGGAATACGCTGGACATGTCCAATCCCGTGCCATACAGCGACGTGGTGCCGGTGGACATGCCACCGATCACCGCTATCAGGCACACCGGCAGGAAGAACCATCCCGGCGAAACCGCCAGCAGCCCGCCCACGTAGTTGTTGGCCGCGATGTAGTCCGGCGCCTTGGTCGCCACGATGGTGGCGGTGGCGAGGCCGAACAGGAACGGGACCAGCGTTGCCAACTGAGCGGCAATCACCGCCAGCATGATGTGTCGCTTGGGGGTATTTCGCGGAATGTAGCGCGACCAGTCACCCAGGAAGGCACCGAAAGAAATCGGGTTGCTCATGGCCACCAGTGCCGCGCCGATGAAGGCGGCATAGAAGCCTGTTTGGCCGAGGGCGACCGTGCCGGCGAACTGGCTGTCGAAACTCGGCGCGAAGGCGAAGATGCCCAGCAGGAACAACAGGCTCGCGGCCCACACGGCGATGCGATTGACCCACAGCATGAAGCGGAAGCCGTAGATGCACACCGTCAGCACCAGCAGGGCGAACAGGCCGTAGGCCAGGCCCAGACTCAAGTCGGTTTCCGGCACACCGACCAGCCGCTTGGCGCCGCCGATCAGCGCGTCCCCCGAACTCCATACCGACAGGGAGAAGAACGCGATAGCGGTCAGCAGCGACAGGAACGAGCCGACGATCCGGCCGTGAACACCGAAATGCGCGCCGGACGAAACCGCGTTGTTGGTGCCGTTGAGCGGGCCGAACAGGCCCATCGGCGCGAGGATGATCGAACCGGCCAACACCCCCAGCACGATCGCCCAGACCCCGGCCTGGAACGAAAGGCCGAACAACACCGGGAAACTGCCGAGCACGGCGGTGGCAAAGGTATTGGCGCCGCCGAAGATCAGTCGAAACAGATCACCCGGGCCGGCGGTTCGTTCATGGTCCGGGATCTGCTCGACCCCGTTGGTTTCAATCTGCGTAAGGCTTTTATCGTTATTGTTATTCATGATCTGCTCCGATCATCAAGGCGCGTTCATCGTGCGTGAACGTCGCCTGCTTGGCTAAGGGGGTGGCAGCCCTTCCGGCATTGCGGACAAATGTTCATGACAGGCCAGCCATAGGCCTTGTTGTTCTTGGCGAAACACGATGGTTTCGCGCTCCTGGCTAAAGTGAAGCTCCCCTTGCATGCGCAGCTCGGTGGCCACGTCATGGATGAAAATCGCCACGTTCCCTTGCAGGCTGACGAAGGCGTTGCTCGAGGTGCAGCTCAGCACCTCGAAGCCATCCTCGGACCGCCAGCGATCCCACAACGCCTGGTAGGCATCGCGCGACAGCAGCGGCTGTTCGAGGGTGTAGAACACGAAGCTCGCATCGGTGCTGAACGCGCCGAAGTAAGCCTCGCGATCGTTGCGGGCGAAGGCCGACACCAGATCGGCGGCGGCTTCGAGGACTTGATCTCGATCGTTCATGGCCGCGCCTCAGCGATGAACCACGCCGGGCAGTACGCAGAGCATCTCGTACAGCAGGTTGGCGCCCAGCAGCGAGGTATTGCCGGTGGTGTCGTACGGCGGCGAAACTTCTACCAGATCGCAACCGACCAGGTCGAGGCCCTGGCAGCCGCGGACGATTTCGATTGCCTGGATGGTGGTCAGGCCGCCGATTTCCGGGGTGCCGGTGCCTGGCGCCCAGGCCGGGTCGATGCCGTCGATGTCGAAGCTCAGGTACACCGGGCCGCCGCCGACTTTCTCGCGCACTTCAGCCATCAACGGCGCCAGGGATTTGTGCCAGCACTCTTCGGCCTGGACCACGCGAAAGCCCTGGTTGCGACTCCAGTTGAAATCCTCGGCGGTATAGCCCTGGGCGCGCAGCCCGATTTGCACCACGCGGTCGCAATCGAGCAGGCCTTCTTCCACGGCGCGGCGGAAGGTGGTGCCGTGGGCGATTTTCTCGCCGAACATGTGGTCGTTCACGTCGGCGTGGGCGTCGATGTGCACGAGGCCGACCTTGCCGTGTTTTTTGTGGATCGCCCGCAAAATCGGCAGGGTAATGGTGTGGTCACCGCCCAGGGTCAGGGGGATGACGTTGTGTTCGAGGATCTTGTGGTACGACTCCTCAATGATTCGCACGGCATCGAGCAGGTTGAAGGTATTGATCGCCACGTCGCCAATGTCCGCCACCGACAAGGAGTCGAACGGCGCGGCACCGGTGGCCATGTTGTAGGGGCGGATCATCACGGATTCGGCGCGGATTTCGCGCGGCCCGAAACGGGTGCCGGCGCGCAGGGACGTGCCGATGTCCAGCGGCACGCCGACAAAAGCAGCGTCCAGGCCGGCGGCGGTGGGCACGTGGGGAAGTCGCATCATGGTGGCGATGCCGCCGAAGCGCGGCATTTCGTTGCCGCCCAGTGGTTGGTGAAGAATCTTGTCCACGGGTAGGGCCTCATCGTTTGTTTTATTTATCAGGGGCCGATTCTGCGAAAAGCCTGTGCCGTGAAGAATCGCTGGCGGCAAATACTTAGTTCAGATTTTTCTAAACTAATGCGAAGCGGGGCGATAGACTCCGATCCGGCGCAGTTGTAGCGGACATGATGCCCCCTGTGGCGAGGGAGCTTGCTCCCGCTGGGCTGCGAAGCAGCCCCAAAACCATTCACCTCGGTGTATCAGGTAGATCGCGTGGGCAGGTTTTGCGACGGCTGCGCCATCGAGCGGGAGCAAGCTCCCTCGCCACAAGAGCGCTACTAAGCCCTGAGTAATTCGGAGACCCCCATGGCCAACGCTCTACCCGACCTGAAACTGCTGCGCATCTTCGTCAGCGTGGTCCGGCACCAGGGGTTTGCCAACGCGCAGCACGAGCTCAACCTCTCCACATCCGCCATCAGTACCTACATGAGCCAACTCGAATCGGCCCTGGGCCTGGTGCTCTGTCATCGCGGGCGGGGTGGGTTCAGCCTGACCAGCAAGGGCGAGTTGTTCCATCAGGAAACCTTGCGGCTGCTCGGCGAACTCGAAGGCTTCGAGCAATATGCTGCGGCCCTCAAGGGCGAGTTGCGCGGCACCCTGAACCTGGGGGTGATCGATTCCACGGTGAGCGACAAAGCCTTGCCGTTCGCCGAAGCCATCGGCGCGTACAGTCAGGAACACCCGGCGGTGCATCTGCACCTGTCGGTCCTGAGCCCTTACGAATTGCAACTCGGCGTCCAGGACAACCGCCTGGACCTGGCCATCGGCGCGTTTTCCACGCGCATGAGTGGGCTGGTCTACATGCCGCTGTACCGCGAGCAGCACTGGCTGTATTGCAGCAGTCGCCACCCGTTGTTCGGCGAACGACGTATCCCGGAGCAACTCATCACCCAGCAGCGCATGGTCGGGCGCGGTTACTGGAGTCAGGCCGAGCTGGCCCGCCATGGCTTCAAGCACAGCGCGGCGACAGTGGAAAGCATGGAGGCACAGTTGATCTTGGTACTGTCGGGCGCCTACATTGGTTATCTGCCCGAACATTACGCTCAGGCCTGGGTCGACAAGGGCGATTTACGCGTGCTGCTGCCGGCGACGTTTGGTTATCAGGCGCCGTTCTCGATGATCGTGCGCCGTGGCCGCAGCCGCGAGCCGCTGATCCAGACCTTCCGTGATCTGCTCAAAGCTCAACTGAACCAGGCCTGACCATGTCCAGAATCCACTGCCCACGTTGCCTCAGGCCGCAAAGCCATTGCCTGTGCCCTTTGATCCCCAGCCTCGACAGCCGCACCCGCGTGTTGCTGTTACAGCATCCCAGCGAGGTGAACCATGCCTTGAACACCGCACGGCTGGCGGCGTTGGGGCTCAACAATGCCGAATTGATCGTGGGCGAGGTGTTCGAGGATCTGTCACGGCTGCTCGATCAACCGGGTTACCGGGCGCGGTTGTTGTTTCCCGCCGACGATGCGCAGCCGCTGCAAGCCTACACCCCCTGCGATGAACCGCTGCTGTTGGTCGTTCCTGACGGCACCTGGCGCAAGGCCCGCAAGTTACTGCACCTCAACCCGCTGCTGGCGGCACTGCCAAGGGTGACCTTGGCCGACGGCGGCGTGTCCCGCTATCGTTTGCGCAAGGCGCCCGGGCCAGGGGCGTTGTCGACGGTGGAGGCGATCGCCCAGGCGTTGCAGACGCTTGAGACACCGGTGAGTTTCGAGCCGTTGTTGCGGCCGTTCGAGGCGTTGATCGAGGGGCAAATTGCGGCGATGGGAGAGGAGACTTACCAGAAGAACCATGGAGGGGTATAGAGACCCCTGTGGCGAGGGAGCTTGCTCCCGCTCGGCCGGTCCGACGCCTCGGGCGCAGCCGTCGTAAAACCTGCTGGCGCGGTCTGCCTGACACAACGAGGTGAATGGTCTTGGGGCTGCTGCGCAGCCCAGCGGGAGCAAGCTCCCTCGCCACGAGATCGGCGTAGATTCGGATTACCGCTCGCGCATCGCCTCGGTCCGCGCCTTCAACACCGGCTTGAGCAGGTAGTCCAACACACTTTTCTCCCCGGTGATGATGTCCACTGTCGCCACCATCCCCGGAATGATCAGCAACGGTTTCGCATCCCCACCCAAGTGGTTCTTATCGGTGCGTACCTGGATCAGGTAGAAACTGTTGCCCTTGTCGTCGGTGATGGTATCGGCGCCGATCAGTTCGAGCTTGGCGCTCAGCCCACCATAGATCGTGTAGTCGTAGGCGCTGAACTTGACCATGGCTTTCTGGCCTGGGTGCAGGAAGGCCACGTCCTGTGGGCGGACCTTGGCTTCGATCAGCAGGTTGTCTTCCAAGGGCACGACTTCGATCATGTCGCTGCCCGGCTGGACCACGCCGCCGATGGTGTTGACCTTCATTTGCTTGATTACCCCATGCACCGGCGAGACTACGGTGGTGCGGGTCACGCGGTCATCGATGGCGATGCTGGAGGCGGTGATTTTCGACAGTTCCGTGCGTTTCTCGTTGAGCTCCTTGGCCGCGTCGGAGCGGAAGGTCTGTTCCGATTCGTCGATCTTGCTCTTGATCTCATTGATGGCCGACTCGGCCCGAGGGATCGCCAGGGTGGTGGCGTTGAGCGAGCCGCGGATTTCCACCGCGCTGCGCTTGAGCCGCAGAATCTCCACCGGCGACACCGCCCCGGTGCGCACCAGCGGTGCCGACATGTTCATCTCTTCTTGCAGCAATGCCAGTGCCGAGCTGAATTGGCCTTGCTTGGAGCGAAACTCCGCCAGTTCCTGGGTTTTCTGCCGCAATTGTTCGGTCAAGGTCCGTTGCTCGCTGGCCAGGCGACGCTGGCGCTGCTCATGGAGCGCACGCTCGTCCTCGGCCACTTGTGGCGCCTTGCCGGTCACTTCGCTGGATAACTGCAATGGTCGTCCTTCGGCCTCCGCCGACAAACGTTCGACCTGGGCCATCAACGCATAACGGTCGGCCTCGCTCTCGCCCTTGTTCGACAGGAAGCGCGTGTCATCCAGGCGCAGCAAGGTGTCGCCCTTGTTCACCATCTGGCCTTCGCGCACGAAAATCTCGGTGACGATGCCGCCCTCCAGGTTCTGGATCACCTGGATCTTGCTCGATGGAATCGCCTTGCCTTCGCCGGTGGTGACTTCCTCCAGGACCGCCAGTTTCGCCCAGACCAGCCCGGTGACAATCAGCCCGGCCGCCAGCCAGACAGTAACCCGCGAGCGACGGGGCGAGTCCTGCAGCGTGGCACCGGCGGTTTCCGGCATGAACTCGCTTTCAGCGCTTTTACTGAAGCTGCCGAAGTAGCTTCGGGCGGCTGAATCGGATGTTTGAGCAGACATGGGCGGTACCCGTTGGCTATATGAGATTTACTGAGTGCTGCTTTTGTGGCGAGGGGATTTATCCCCGCTGGGCTGCGAAGCAGCCCTAAACCCTGACACCTCGGTGTACCAGACAGATTGAGTTGACTGTCTTGGGGCCGCTTCGCGGCCCAGCGGGGATAAATCCCCTCGCCACAAAGGTATTTGTTGGCAGCTAAACCGCAGCAGAGCCCACCCGTCCCTTGCGCAGCGCATCGATCACCGCGTCCTTCGGTCCGTCCGCCACGATCCGCCCGTTATCCAGCACCACCAACCGGTCAACCAGGCTCAACATCGAGGTACGGTGGGTGACCAGCAGCACGGTCTTGCCTTGCACATGGGTATGAAGCTTCTGGCGCAGAGTGTCTTCGCTGCTGTTGTCCATGGCGCTGGTGGGTTCGTCCAGCAGCAGGATCGGCGGATCGAGCAACAGGGCTCGGGCCAGCAACACGGCCTGGCGTTGGCCGCCGGACAGCAGTTGCCCGCGTTCGCCCACCGGGCGGTCGAAGCCTTGGGGATGTTGACGGGCCAATTCGGTAACGCCGGTCAGTTCCGCCACTTCCAGCATGCGCCCGTCGCTGATGTAGCGCGCGCCGAGGGTGAGGTTGTCCCGCAGGCTGCCGGCCAGCAGCGGCAAGTCATGGGCGACATAGCCGATCTGCTGACGCAAGTCGGCAACGTCCAGTTGCCGCAAGTCCAGGCCGTCCAACAGCAACTGGCCTTGCTCCGGCGCATAAAACCCCATCACCAGCCGCGCCAGGGTGCTTTTGCCCGAGCCGCTGCGGCCGATGATCCCAACCCGTTCGCCAGGCTTGAGGCTGAAGCTGACATCGGCCAGCGCCGGAGCGTCCTGGCCGTTGTAATGGAAGGTGATGCCGCTGACGTCCAGGGCACCTTGCAATTGGGTTCGGTCCAGCGGGCGCTGCTTGGCGTCGCGCTCCTGGGGCAAGGCCATCAGGGCATCGGTGCTGCGCATGGTGAGCTGCGCTTGCTGGTAGCGGGTGATCAACCCGGCGATCTGCCCGAGCGGGGCCAGCACGCGGCTGCCGAGCATGTAAGTCGCCACCAGTGCGCCGACGCTGAGGTTGCCGGCGATGATGCTGTAGACCCCGGCGACGATGGTCGCCATGCCCGCCAGTTGTTGCAGGAACAACGTGCCGTTGGTCGCCAGGGCCGAAAGATTGCGCGCATGGCTGTCGAGGCGGGTGAGGGCGCCGTGGGTGCTTTCCCACTGATGCTGGCGTTCGCTTTCGGCGCTGCAGGCCTTGAGGGTTTCCAGGCCGCCGAGGGTTTCGATCAGCAGGGCTTGGCGCTGGGCGCCCAGGGCCAGGCTTTTTTGCACGGTGTCGCGCAGGCGCGCCTGGATGATCATCGCGAATACCACGGTGATGGGAAACGCCACCACCGGAATCACCACCAGCCAACCGCCCAGCAGCCCAATCACCACCAGCATCAGCAGGGCGAAGGGTAGGTCGATCAGGCTGGTAAGGGTCACGGCGGTAAGAAACTCCCGCAGCCCTTGGAAGTCATGAATGCTTTGGGCGAATCCGCCGATGGTCACCGGCTTGGCTTTCATGGCCATGCCGGTGATGCGCTCGAACAGGGTGGCGGAAAGAATCACGTCGGTTTTCTTGCCGGCGGTGTCCAGCAGATGAGCACGCACCACCCGCAACACGAGCTCGAAACCGGTGCCGATCAACAGCCCGACGGCCAGCACCCACAACGTGGAGGTGGCCTGGTTCGGCACCACGCGGTCGTAGGTCTGCATGACGAACAGTGGCACCATCAAGCCCAGCAGATTGATCAGGAAACTGGCCAGGATTGCGTCGCTGTACAGCCAGCGGGACAGTTTCAAGGTGTCGCGAAACCACGCTTCGACCCGTGGCACCAGGGGCGCGCGCAGGTCTTCAAGCTCATGGCGCGGCCGGGCGAAGAGCGCCTGGCCGCTGTAATCGGTGGTCAGTTCCTCGCGGCTGACCCATTGTTCACCGCCATCGGCCTCGCTGGGCAGGATCAGCGCGCGACCGTCCTCGCCCCAGCGCCGCAATATCGCGCAGCGGCCCCCGGCGAGGATCAGCATCACTGGCAAATTCAGCGCCGATATATCCCCCAGCTCGCGGCGCAACAGCCGCGCCTGCAAACTGGCCCGGGCCGCTGCGCGAGGCAGCAGGTCCAGGCTCAGACGTTGGTGCGCCATAGGAAGCCCGGCGCTGAGGCTGGCGCGGCTGACGGTCGCGCCATGGAGTTTGCAGAGGATCAACAAGCCGTCCAGCAAGGGATCATCGAAGTTCAAGCGCGGGTCGGTGCCGGGAATTGCCGGTTCCATGCGGGTCATGCTGATCACTCCCACTGGATTACTTCAGTTCCGGCAGCCGTGCCTGGTTCTTGACTTCGGTCTGCGCGACCGCATCGGCCGGCAGCACGATCCGTTGTTTCTGCAGCAGCAGGCCCATGTTCGCCAACACCCGGTACATCGAGTATTCCTCGGTGTAGCGCACCTCGGTGTAACGGCGGTTGGCGTTATACAGCTCGTTTTCACTGTCGAGCAGGTCAAGCAGTGTGCGTTGGCCGAGGCCGAACTGATCTTGATAAGCCGCGCGCACACGAGAAGTGGTGTCGGCGTATTCCCGGGCGGTCGGGGTCTGTTTGCGGGCGTTGAGCATTGCGTTCCAGGCCAGGCGGGTGTCTTCGTTGAGCTGGCGCAATGCGTTGTTGCGGATGTCCATCGCCTGGTTGATCTGGTGGGCGTTGGATGCCAGCCGCGCCTTGTCGCTGCCGCCGCGGAACAGGTTGTAGTTCATCACCACGCCCAGCCGCCAGTTGTTGTCGTGGCCTTCCTCGCCACCCAGGTTGTTGTTGGCGCCCACGGCTGCTTCGGCGTCGAAGCGCGGATAAAACGGTGATTTCGCCACCTCGTATTGGCTTTCGGCGGACTGGATGTCGGCCTGGGCCGATTTCAGGTACGGGTTGTTATCCACCATGCTTTGCTGGGCTTCGCGCAGGTCCACGGGGATCTCGCCTTTGGTGGACGGTGGGGTTTCCAGCTCATCGGGCATGCGCCCGACCACGCTGTAGAAATTTGCTTCCGCGTCCGCCAGGTCGACCTGGGCGGTGTCGTAGTTGTTTTCCGCCAGGGCCCGACGTGCATTGGACTGATCGGAGTCGGCGGTACTGCCCACGCCGCGCTCGGTGCGCAGGCCGATCTGGTCATTGACGCGCAGGTGCGCTTGCAGGTTGTTCTTGGCCAAGGTCACCAGTTCGCGACGCTTGAGCACTTCCAGGTAGACCTCGATGGTCCGCAGCGCCAGATCCTGCGCGGTGCCCTGGGCGTAATAGGCCCGGGAATTGACCACGCCCTGGGTACGTTCCACCTCATTGGCGGTATTAAAACCGTCGAAGATCATCTGCCGCAGGCGCAGCTCCGACTGGGTGTAGGTCAGGATGTTGGTGTGATGGTTGCCCAGTGCCCGGGTATTGGTGTTGTCGCTGTAGCCACGGCCATAACCGGCGTTCAAATCCACCGACGGAAAGAAGCCTCCTCTGGCGACCTTGACGTCCTCGTTGGCCGACAGACGGCTGTCTACCCGTTGCGCCAGTTCCGGGTGAGTCGCGATGGTGCTCTGGATCGCCTCGGTCAGGGACATCGCCTGAACCTGAGAGGAGCAGGCCATGGCCAGTAGAACCGCGCTGCAGAGGGGGGTAAGAACGCGCATGGGGTGCTTCTCCTGAGGTCTGTTGTACTTCGTTGTCGCCAGAATATTGACGTTTAAAAGATCAAAACCGTTTCAACCTTGTAACAACACAGCTAAGAACATCCTAGGAAAAACCTAAGAAGAATTTCTCATAACGGTTATTCCAAAAAAAACTTATGAGCTTGGAAAAATCCAGCACATTGTTCAAAGCGAAAGCCTCGCCGAATAAGGGTTGCGTCGGTTTGTAGGCGTCAATAAAAAGTTCCACATAATTTTTGAAACGATGTGAAGAGGTGCTGAAGGGTTCAAAAGTGAGACAGTTTTGAGTGACGTTTTTTTGTCGTTATGGCAATTTGACTGTCCCTCGTACGGTCTCGAAAGCTGGCAGATTTTCCAAATTCTGGCGGCTACCCAGCACCGATCTTCACCCAGACAGGTGCCGACTGTGGTTGGCAGCGGAGGGAATGCACATGGCAGCGCTCATCGGTACCGTCAGCAAGGTGGTAGGGCAGGTTTTCGCACAGGACGTCGGCGGGCTGCGGCGTCCTCTGGTCGAAGGTGATCGGCTGTATGCCGGCGAGCACCTGGTCACCGGGGCCGAAGGCGCTGTCGCGGTGCAGTTGCAGAACGGCCATGAGCTGACCCTGGGTCGCGGCAGCGACTTGACCTTGACCCCACAATTGCTCGCCGATCAGCAGGCGCCGCGGGTGGACACGCCGCAAACGCCGACGCCCAGCGAGGCCCAACTGACCGATGTGCAGAAGCTGCAGCAAGCCATCGCGGCCGGCGCCGACCCGACCCAGACTGGCGAGGCCACGGCCGCCGGGGCCGAGGGCGGCAACCCCGGCGCAGTGGGCGGCGGGCACAGCTTTGTGTTGCTGGAAGAAGTCGGTGGACAGGTCGATCCACTGATCGGCTTCCCCACCGCGGGCTTCAATGGCATACCCGAATTTCCGCTGCTGGAGGTGGCGGCTGACCCGGATGGCGACGACGCAGCCGTTGCGCCGGTCATTCCTGAGACCCCAGACAACCCCGTCAACCTCGACGGCCTGACCGTGGACGGTGGCGAACTGACCGCCAACGAGGCCAACCTCGCCGACGGCACCGCCAGTAATGCTGGTGCATTGGTGCAAAACGGCACCTTTACCATCTCGGCTCCCGACGGCCTGAGCAGCTTGAGCATCGGCGGCATCAGCGTCATCACCGGTGGCGTGCCCGCAAGTTTCCCGCAGTCCATCACTTCGGCCCTGGGCAACACGCTGACGATTACCGGATACGACCCCGCCACTGGCGTCGTCACCTACAGCTACACCTTGACCGACAACGAAGCGCATCCGGCGGGCGGTGGTGCCAACACCATCAGCGAGCAATTCCCGGTGGTGGCAATCGACACCGACGGTGATACCGCGAACGGGAGCCTGGACGTCAACATCACCGACGACGTGCCCCAGGCGATCGACGACAGCCACGCCAGTACCGCGTCGGAAACCCTCGTGAGCCTGACCGGCAACGTTTTACCCAACGATCACCAAGGTGCGGACCGCATTCCCACCGGCCCTGACAGCGGGCCGATCATTGGCGGCACATTTACCGGCACCTACGGTACTTTGGTTCTCAATCCCAATGGCACCTACACCTACACGCTGAACACCAGCGATCCGCAGTTTGTCGCGTTACACGGCGGCGGCAGCGGCACGGAAACCTTCACCTACACCCTGACCGACGCCGATGGCGACACCAGCACCGCGAACCTGGTGCTGCAAGTCCACAACAACGACGACCCGGTGATCATCACCGGCCTGGATACCGATGGCGGCGAGCTCACGGTCCAGGAAAACAACCTCGACGACGGCAGCAGCCCGGACACGTCGGCGCTGACGCAAAACGGCACCTTCACCGTGACCGCGCTGGACGGCGTGCAGAGCCTGAGCGTCGGCGGCATCACCGTGGTCAGCGGTGGCGTGGCCGCCGGTTTTCCACAATCGATCACCACGGCGCTGGGCAATACCCTGACCGTGACCGGCTTCAACGCCGCCACGGGCGTGGTCAGCTATAGCTACACCTTGCTCGACAACGAAGCCCATCCCAAGGCCAGCGGCGCCAACAGCCTTGGCGAGCAATTTACCGTGGTGGTCACGGACGATAACGGGACCACGGCCACCGGCAACCTGGACGTGAATATCATCGATGACGTGCCCAACGCCGTGGACGACAGCAACACCGGCACCGCGTCGGAAAGCAACCTGACCCTCACCGGCAGCGTGCTGCCCAACGACACCCAAGGCGCCGATCAGGTGGCGTCCGATCCGATCACGCCCGGAACGTTCACCGGCACCTATGGCACCCTCGTCCTGAACGCCGATGGGTCCTACACCTACACGCTCAATGCGTCCGATACCGATTTCAAAGGCCTGAGTGGTGGCGGCAGCGGCACGGAAACCTTCACCTACACCCTGACCGACGCCGATGGCGACACCAGCACCGCGAACCTGGTGTTGCAAGTCCACAACAACGACGATCCGGTGATCATCACCGGCCTGGATACCGATGGCGGCGAGCTCACGGTCCAGGAAAACAACCTCGACGACGGCAGCAGCCCGGACACGTCGGCGCTGACGCAAAACGGCACCTTCACCGTGACCGCGCTGGACGGCGTGCAGAGCCTGAGCGTCGGCGGCATCACCGTGGTCAGCGGTGGCGTGGCCGCCGGTTTTCCACAATCGATCACCACGGCGCTGGGCAATACCCTGACCGTGACCGGCTTCAACGCCGCCACGGGCGTGGTCAGCTACAGCTACACCTTGCTCGACAACGAAGCCCATCCCAACGCCAGCGGCGCCAACAGCCTGGGCGAGCAATTTACCGTGGTGGTCACGGACGATAACGGGACCACGGCCACCGGCAACCTGGACGTGAACATTGTCGATGACTTGCCTACCGCTCATGCCGACTCCGCCTCGGTGGATGAGGGCGGGACGGTCAGCGGCAACGTTCTCAACAACGATGAGGGCGGTGCCGATGGGCCTGCGGCAAGCGGCGCGGTGATCGGCGTTCGCGCCGGCAGCGATACCTCGACCTCGGCCGTCGGCGGCCTCAATACCCAGATCAACGGCAGCTATGGTTACCTGACCCTGGACGCCAATGGCAACGCTGTGTACCACAGCAATCCGAATGCCGTCAGCGCCCCGGGTGCCACCGACGTCTTCACCTACACCGTGCGCGACGCCGACGGTGACGAAAGCACCACCACCATCACCATTGACGTGCATAACAGCTGCCTCGTCGCCGCACCGGATGATGAAGTCAGCGTGCGTGAAAGTGCGCTCGACCTGAACCAGGACGGCCAGGACCTGGCCCCCGGCACCGTCACCGGTAGCCTGCCGAACGCCACCAGCGAAACCGCCAGCGGCAGCCTGCTGGACTCGGTGACCGGTGCCGTTGGCGCCGTCACGTTCGCCCTGGTCGGCAATGCCACCGGCGCCCACGGTCAACTGTTGCTCAACCCGGACGGTTCCTATACCTACACCCTGACGTCGCCCGCCACGACAACGCCCGCCGCCAACGATGGCCCGAATGAACTGAGTGAAAGCTTTACCTATCAGGCCACGGATTCACTCGGCAACACCGTCACCAGTACCATCGTCATCAATATTGTCGACGATGTGCCCAAGGCGCATTGCGATACCGCCGCGGTGGTGGAGGGCGGGACGGTCAGCGGCAACGTTTTGCACAACGACGTGCTTGGTGCCGACGGTGGCACGGTGGTTGGCGTGCGCGCTGGCAACGACACCTCAAGCCCCGCCAACGGCGGCCTCAATACGCAGATCAATGGCGCTTATGGCTACCTGACGCTGGATGCCAACGGCAATGCGGTCTATCACAGCAATCCGGACTCCGTCGGCGCGCCAGGTGCAACTGATGTGTTCACCTACACCGTGCGCGACGGTGACGGCGATGAAAGCACCACAACCATCACCATCGATGTGCACAACAGTTGCCTGGTTGCCGAGACCGACCATGACATCACCGTCTACGAAAAGGCCCTGGACCTGAAACAGGACGGCCAGGACCTGGCGCCCGGCACCACGACCGGCAGCGAGCCAGACTCCACCAGCGAAACCGCGACTGGCTCCCTGGTAGGCTCGGTCACTGGCGCAACCGGAGCCGTCACGTTCGCCCTGGTGGGTGATGCCAACGGCGCCCACGGCCAATTGTCGCTCAACCCCAATGGTTCCTACACCTATACGCTGACGTCTGCGGCGGCAACGTCGCCCAATGCCAACAATGGCCCGAACGTATTGACCGAGAACTTCACCTATCAGGCTACTGACGCCCTGGGCAACAGCACCACCGGCAACCTGGTGGTCAGCATCGTCGATGACGTACCCAAGGCTGTCGCGTCCGAGCGTTCGGTCACGGCGACCGAGATCGACTCGAACCTGCTGATCGTGCTCGACGTCTCCGGCAGCATGAAAGATGCCTCCGGTGTCCCGGGGCTTTCGCGAATGGACCTGGCCAAGCAGGCGGTCAGCGCCTTGCTCGACAAATACGACGACATGGGCGACGTGAAAGTCCAACTGGTGACCTTCAGCGGCAGCGCCACCGACCAGAGTGCCGTCTGGGTGGACGTTGCAACCGCCAAAACGCTGATCGCCGCGCTGAAAGCGCACGGTGATACCAATTACGACGCGGCAGTGGCCACGGCCCAGACTGCGTTCGCAACCTCCGGCAAACTGGTTGGCGCACAAAACGTTGGTTACTTTTTTTCCGACGGCAAGCCGACCTTGGGCGAAATCGGCTCGGCGGACGAGGTCGCGTGGAAAGCCTTTCTCGATGCCAATGGCATCAAGAACTACGCCATCGGACTGGGCAGCGGCGCGAGAAACATCAATCTCGATCCGCTGGCCCACGACGGCAGCACCCACACCGACACGAACGCGGTCGTGGTCACCGACCTGAACCAGCTCAACTCGGTGCTTTCCGGTACCGTGCAGGGCGTGCCGGTCACCGGCAGCCTGCTCGGGGAGGGCGGTTCGTTCGGCGCCGACGGCGGATTTGTCAAAAGCCTCCTGGTGGACGGCACGACCTACAGCTACAACCCGGACGCCAACGGTGGCCAGGGAGCACTGACTGCCAGCGGTGGCACCAATCATGGGGTCTTCAATACGGCGACCAACACGGTCAGCATCGCTACCGGCCACGACGGCACTCTGGTGGTGAACCTCGACACCGGGGCGTTCAGCTACACCTCCCAGACCGCCACCGGTACGTTGATCACCGAGAACATCGGCTACACCCTCAGTGATAACGATGGCGACCTGGCCAGCTCCAACCTGGTCATCAAGGTCCAACCCAACAGCCCGCCGGTGGCGACCGATGACAACGTCATAACCAACGTGCTGTCGGGCAATATCGTAGTCCCCGGTGAGCTGTTGCTGGGCAACGACAGCGACGCCAATGGCGACCCGCTTACCGCGTCGCCGACCAGTTTCAACACAGGCTGGGTTGCCAAGGGCGCGGACTTCACCGGCAGCACCGGCACCGCAAGCTTCGCCGGCAACAACGTCCAGTCGATCAACCTGAACCGCAGCGCCTTCGTCGCCAATGCCGCGAGCATGACAGCGGTGCTGGTGGTCAGTGGCGCGCTGGGGGCGGTGTCGAACAGCAACGCCAACGATGAAGACCGGCTCAACATCAGCCTGAAGCAGGGCGAAACCCTCAAACTGGATCACAACCTGGCCGCGGGCCGCATCGCCATGGAGTACTCCTTGAATGGCGGGCCCTTCATCGCGATCAGCGACGGTGCCTCGTTCACGGCGGCGGCGACTGGCAACTACCAGATCCATGTGACCAACATTCCCAATCCTGGCAATGGCAACGGCAATGGCTCGGAAAACTACCAGCTGACCCTGACGGTCAACTACGCGGGCGCTCAAAACAGCACGCCGGATTTCCATGGCACCTACACCGCCAGCGACAACCACGGTGGCAGCGATAGCGCCGGGGTAGGCATCAGCTATCAAGCCGGTCACACCCTGACGGGGACGGCGGGCGACGACGTGCTGCTGGCCGGCAATGGCGACAACGTGCTGAACGCCGGCGGTGGCGATGATGTTCTCAGCGCGGGCACTGGCAATAACGCCATGCACGGTGGGGCAGGGGATGATGTGCTCTACAGCGGCGTCGGCAACGACCTGCTCGACGGCGGCACCGGCAACGATACCGCCAGCTATGCCCATGCCACGGCAGGCGTCACCGTGAACCTCGGCCTGCTGGCCGCGCAAAACACCCTCGGGGCCGGGACCGACACCCTGGCCGGCATCGAAAACCTCGTTGGCTCGAATTTCAACGACACCCTCACGGGTGACGGCTCGGGCAATCGCATCGATGGCGGCCTTGGCCATGACGTGCTCAACGGCGGGGGCGGCGACGACATTTTGATTGGCGGCCTGGGCAATAACATCCTCAGCGGCGGCAGCGGCGCGGACACCTTCCAATGGCAGGCTGGCAACAGCGGCCACGACGTCATCACCGACTTCACCCCGGGCCTGGACAAACTCGACCTGTCCCAACTGCTACTGGGCGAAAACGGCAGCGCGGCGTCCCTGGACGACTACCTGCACTTCACCGTTACCGGAACCGGCGCATCGGTCGTGACCAGCATCGACGTCAGCAGCACCGCGGGCGCCACGCCGAACCAGACCATCGACCTGGCCGGCATCGATCTTGCCAGCCATTACGGGGTGACGCCGGGATCGGGTGGAATGATTGGCGGGGCTGATACGGCGACGATCATCAACGGAATGCTCAATGATCATTCGTTGAAGGTGGACACGGTTTGAGCTGAAACGAAGTGGGCAGCACCCGGCGAAATGCCGGGTGTTGTCTATTCGGCTACGGGAGGGCTCTGCTGGAGCGGGTCATGCTATGAGTTCACGCACCAACAAGTTGAGTACCGATGAGTATTCATATTCCCGCGTGCCGGCGCGCCACAAGGTATAGCTCACCCTGACACGTCGGCCCATGTTCGGCATGACAAATTCTGTCCCCACCGCGAACCGCACCGGACGGCCTTCGAAGACGTCGGAGACGGTAAATTTGCCGCTGGTACACCCCAACGAATCTTCCCCAAGCCAGTAGCACCTAAGAATGTCGTTGCGGGCCATTTGCGGATATTCGATCAGCACGTGAACGACTTCGAACTCTTTGCCAGGGTCGAACACATCCGGCGGAGAGGCCTCTTCCAACCTGGGGCAGGGCAACGTGGCACGCACGGTAGGGGGCAGCCGTTTGGCTGCATGGCGGGCGCGAGGCGATACTTGATTGGCGTAGGAACCGAGTGGGAAGGAAATGTCGGGCATGACCACGCTCCTTGGGGCGACGCTATGGTTGAAGCATGACGAAATGATGACATTGAGCCTCGACCGTGGCGCGCTGGCTACTGTCAAGGTTGACAGGTCGGCAGCGATTCGCGACGAAAGGTCCAGAACCCTTTGCGACGCTACGCGACCTTCTGCATCAGGGCCGGCGCAGCGTTTTTTGCCGGAGTATGTAAACCGTCACCAGCACCGCGCTGGTCAGCATGAAGACCCGCGCCCACGGCAATGGCACCAGGTAGCACGAGAGCAGGATGCTTACCCACATCAAGCCGATGGCGTAGACCTTGCCCTTGAGCGGGATGCCGTTGCCGCTGAGGTAGTCGCCGATCCACGGGCCGAGGCGGGGATGTTCCACCAGCCATTGGTAGAAGCGCGGCGAACTGCGAGCGAAACAGGCAGCGGCCAGGAGGAGGAAGGGGGTGGTGGGGAGAACGGGAATGAAGATGCCGATGACCCCCAGCACCACGCTCAGCCAGCCGACGGCCAGCAGAGCGTAACGCAGGATCAGCGGGCGCTTGCCGATAGGGGCGCGCACCCGGTGACTCAGTGGTGGCGAGGCTTGAGAATCGCCGGCTTCTCGTCCGGTGCGTTGCACAGCAGGTACAGGGCCGTCAGTGCTTCCGGGATCTGCACGATCATGTCGTCCATCAGGTTCGCGTCCTTGGCAATGTCTTCGAACTCCGGTTGCTCGTCGAACAGGCCGGAACCGACCATGATCGGCAGCAGCATTTCGCTGACTTCTTCCTCGGCGGTTTCGAACCAGGCGGCTTCGCGCAGGAACACGCCTTCCATGAAACCGATGCACCAGCCGCGCAGTTCCGAATCGTCCGGGTCGTCGCCCAGGTCCAGCTCGCACGGCAACTCGAATTCCTCATCGGAAGCCAGTTGACGCGCGATGTGGGCCTTGAGGCCCACCAGCGTGGCTTCGATTTCAGCGCGCTGGGCTTCGTCGGCGTAGTGCGGTTCTTCGGCGAACAGGGCGTCGATCCACTCACGATCGGGCACCGATTCCGCGCAGATCGACAGGGCAGTCAGATAGCCATGAGCGGCCACGTAATCCAGCGCCTCTTCGTGCAGCTCATCGGCGTCGAGGAAGACTTGCAGGCGGGTCAGTTGCTCAGCGAAGGACATTACGGGCTACCTTGGGGAATAAACAATGCGGGAATTCTAGGCCTTCTTGAGCGCTCAGGCCAGCCGCGTGGTGGATTTGCCTCTTCGTTGGCCGGGCATGACTCAATGTCAGGGCGATCTTTGGCAGGTCTGGGCCTGGTCCAACACTCGCCGCTAGCGCCTCTTGTCAGCAACCCCCTTCGCAACGAAGCCCTCGGGTATACTGCCGCGTTTTGTGATGCCCTGCGGCGTCCCGCCGGTTCGAAACGCCCACTTACGATTTGTCGGTGCAGTCTTTTGGATTCTGAACCAGCCTTGCAGGGATGTTTTGGTGATTTTGGAGTTTCTATGCTCGAACAGGCTCAACGCGTTCTCAAGGACATCTTCGGCTACGACAGTTTCCGTGGCCGCCAGGGTGCCATTATTGAGCGCGTGGCCAGCGGTGGCGATGCCCTGGTGCTCATGCCCACCGGCGGTGGCAAGTCCTTGTGTTTCCAGGTGCCCGCGCTGCTGCGCAATGGTCTGGCGGTGGTGGTTTCGCCGCTGATCGCTTTGATGGATGACCAGGTCGCCACGCTTGAAGAGCTGGGTGTCGCCGCCGCATCGCTCAATTCCACCTTGAGCGCCGAGCAGCAGCGGGACCTGGCGGCGCGCATCAAGCGTGGCGAGGTGAAAATGCTGTACCTGGCGCCGGAGCGCCTCGTGCAGCCGCGCATGCTGGCTTTTCTAGAGGGCTTGGAAATAGCCCTGTTCGCCATCGACGAAGCTCACTGCGTGTCCCAATGGGGTCATGATTTCCGTCGCGAATACCTGCAGTTGGGGCAACTGGCAGAGCTGTTTCCCGATGTACCGCGGATCGCGCTGACGGCCACCGCCGACAAGCGCACCCGTGAAGAAATCATTGAGCGGCTGCATCTACAAGACGCCGAGCGATTCCTCTCCAGTTTCGACCGCCCGAATATTTTCTATCGCATCGTGCCCAAGGAGCAGCCGCGCAAGCAGTTGCTGGCGTTCCTCGCGGAGCGGCGCAGCGACGCGGGCATTGTCTATTGCCTGTCGCGCAAGAAAGTCGAGGAGGTGGCGGCGTTCCTCAGCGAACAAGGTTTCCCGGCATTGCCCTATCATGCGGGGCTACCCAATGACTTGCGGGCCTATCACCAGAAGCGCTTTCTCAACGAAGAAGGCTTGATCATGGTCGCCACCGTGGCGTTCGGCATGGGCATCGACAAGCCCAACGTGCGTTTCGTCGCTCATCTTGACTTGCCCAAGTCCCTCGAGGCCTATTACCAGGAAACCGGGCGTGCCGGTCGTGACGGCTTGCCGGCGGATGCCTGGATGGCCTACGGCCTGCAAGACGTGGTGATGCTCAAGCAGATGCTGCAGAACTCGGAGGGCGATGAACGTCACAAGCGGTTGGAGCAGCACAAGCTCGACGCGATGCTTTCACTGTGCGAAGAAACCCGCTGCCGACGCCAGACCCTGCTCGCCTATTTCGACGAAGACATGCCCCAGCCTTGCGGGCACTGCGACAACTGCGTCGATGGAGTGGAGACCTGGGACGCCACCGAGCCTGCCCGCCAGGCACTCTCGACGATCTATCGCACGGGCCAGCGTTATGGCGTGGGGCATCTGGTGGATGTGCTGCTGGGCAAGGACAACGAGAAGGTCCGTGGCTTCGGTCATCAGCACTTGTCAGTGTTTGGCGTGGGCAAGGCCCGCAGCGAAAGCGAATGGCGGTCATTGTTCCGGCAACTGGTGGCGCGCGGGCTGGTGGACATCGACCTGGAAGGCTACGGCGGCTTACGCCTGAGCGCGACTTGCCGCCCCTTGCTCAAGGGTGAGGTCACCCTGGAGCTGCGCCGCGACCTCAAGCCCGCGACAGCGGTCAAGAGCAGCAAGAGCCAGGCCAGCCAACTGGTGCGCGGCGAAGAGCGCGATCAGTGGGAAGCCTTGCGCGCCCTGCGTCGCAAGCTGGCCGAGGAACACGGTGTACCGCCGTATGTCATCTTTCCCGATTCCACTTTGCTGGAAATGCTCCGCAGCCAACCGACTTCCCTGGCGGAAATGGCCCGGGTCAGTGGTGTCGGCGCGCGCAAGCTGGAGCGTTATGGCGAGGCCTTCCTCCAGGTGTTGGGCGGCGAAGCCGAGACACCGCCAGCGGTGGCCGATGTACGCCACGAACTCATCACCTTGGCTCGAGCCGGCATGACCCCGCTGCAGATTGCCGGACAGTTGCAATGCTCGGAAAAGAACGTCTACACGATGTTGGCCGAGGCCATTGGCGAACAACAACTGTCCCTGGAGCAGGCGCTGGATCTGCCTGAAGAATTGATGGGCGAGGTTCAGGATGCGTTCCTCGATGGGGAGGGCGAGTTGCCTCCCGTATCGGAAGTTGCCGCATTGTTTGTAGGACGTGTCCCAGAAGGAGTTTTGTATTGCGTCAGGGCTGCATTGCAATCGGAATTTGAAGTCTGATCAGCCAGTTACATTCCTTTAACGATTCACTACAGTGCGAGCCTTGCCTGAACCGCAAGCTCATGCTTAGCTGACTAATAATTAGTTTTTCTCTATTTCAGATTTGATGAGTTTTTTATGCCTTTGACCGATCAACACCGTTTTGGCATGCAGTTGGCGCAAATGTCCCGAGGCTGGCGCGCCGAACTGGATCGTCGTCTCGCCGGGCTGGGCCTGTCCCAGGCGCGCTGGCTGGTGCTGCTGCACCTGGCCCGTTTCGAGCAGGCGCCGACCCAACGCGAGTTGGCCCAGAGCGTCGCCGTCGAAGGTCCGACCCTGGCCCGCTTGCTCGATAGCCTGGAAACCCAGGGGCTGGTGCAACGCCAAGCCGTGGCCGAAGACCGTCGGGCCAAGAAAATCGTGCTGTGCGCCCCGGCGTTACCGCTGATCGAACAAATCGAAACCATTGCCACGCAGTTGCGCCGGGAGTTGTTCGAGGGCGTCGATGAAGCGGACATGCGGGTTTGCATGCGGGTTCACGGCACGATCCTGGCCAACCTTGAAAAATCCTGAGGCATATCCCTGGCATCCGACTTTTGAGATTCGACGGTTAGCGAACTATAACCAGTACTAAGCGATCGTATTGGAAGCGTTTCGCATAGGTCGTTGATCAAAGGGATACCCATGCTTGAAAGTTTGCAGTCCACGTTGCGCAGTTGGATCAACGTGTCGGTCGTCGTGGGTGTCCTGGGATTTCCAGCCCTGGCGTCGGCGCTGGGGCTGGGTGAGATCACGCTCCATTCCGCCCTGAACCAGCCGTTGCGCGCCGATATCGCCTTGGTTGACGCGGCGGGCCTCAGCGAGGGCGACCTGTCCGCCAGCCTGGCGGGGGCGGAGGATTTCAGTCGTGCGGGCGTGGAGCGGGTATTCTTCCTCAATAATTTGCGCTTTACCCCCGTGCTGCGTGGCGGGCGCAGTTTCATTCGGGTGACGTCCAGCAAACCGGTTGAGGAGCCGTTTCTCAACTTTCTGGTGCAGCTCAATCAGCCCAACGGGCGTTTGTTGCGCGAATACACCGTGTTGATCGATCCACCGGGCGCGCCCGGCATAGCTCCGTCTGTTGATGAGCCTTCCGCCCCGGCCGAGACAAAGGCAGCCATCAAGCCGCCTCCGGCCACACAGGGCAAACGCTACACCGTGGTGCAGGGCGACAACCCTTGGATCATCGCCAAGCGCCTGCACGATGCGGGCAGCAATGCATCGGTCAATGAACTGATGCAGGGGATTCAGGCCTTGAACCCCGGCAGCGAGCGACTTTCCATCGGCCAACGCTTGTTGCTTCCCGATTCGGCCATCCTGCCTGCTCCAGCCCAGAGTCCTGTCAGCCCGGCTCCCGCCGCGCCCGACAACAATGCCGAGCAATTGGCAGCCAGTGTGCTGCAAGGCCAGCAGCAACAGCAGACTATCGAACAACTGCTAGCCAGGATCCAGGCTCAGGACCAGGAAATCGCCGCTCAACGCCAGCAGATCAGCGATCTCCAGGCGCAACTGACCCAGGCATCGTCACCTGAGATCACCTCGGAACTTGCTCCGGAACCTGCCGAATCAACCGAACCCGCCGAAGCCTTGCCGATGGACGAGACAGCACCAGCGACGCAAACCGAAGGCGTCGACTGGTTGTGGGTAGGGGGATTGGTGGGGCTGGTTGGGTTGCTTGCGCTTTTGCTGTTCCTTCGTCACCGTCAACAACAGGAAGTGACAAGGCCTGTGCCATTGGCCGAGCGTCCGGACCTGGCCCTGGATGACGACACCGAAACCTATGCCGAGAGTGCCGACAAAGAGCATCCCGAGGTCGCCTCGTCGTTCAACAATGGCGATGCGCCTTTGGGAGACGTGCTCGAGGGCGTTGGGATCTACCTGACGTATGGCCGTTTCACTGAAGCCGCGGGGCTGCTGCGCGCGGCACTGCTGGCCGAGCCGGACCGTACCGACCTGGGCCTGAAGTTGCTGGATGTATTGGGCAAGCAGGGCGATGTGATCGGCTTCCAAGCCCAGGAGAGCCATTTATCGGCCCAGGGCGTCGATCGCCAGGCACTGGAAGACGTCCGCAAGCGTTACCCCAGGGTCACCCTCGTTAATGCTGCGACGCAAACGCCGACAGAACTCCAGGCACCAGTGCCCGCGCCGAAACCTGTGGCCGCGCCCAGCGATGAGTTCGAGTTGAACCTGGATGGACTTTCCCTGGAGAACAGCTGGGACCTGGCCGATGACCAACGGGCATCCCCAGAGCCCCCAAAACCGCCGGCCGCTGCCGCCGATACGCTGACCCTATCGGGCTTCGATGAGACGGACCTGCAATGGGGCGCGCCGTTGGAAACGGAGTCGTTGGACGATGATTTCCTCGATGGGTTTGCCGATGAGGAGCAAGCGCTGGAGTTGGAGCCAGCGCCCGTTGAACCCGAATTCGAATCCCTCTCCCTCGAACCTGTCTCCTTCGAACCGCACACATCGGAGCACTCGGAGAAACTCGAAGAAGCCCAGAATTGCATCGACGAGGGCGATCTGAAGAGCGCCATCACGTTGCTGGAAGAGCTGCTGCAAGAGGGCGATGAACCGCTCAGGGAAACCGCCCGGGTTTTGCTCGCCGGGATTCGCTGAGGCGATTGCAAGGCCGACGGGAATCCCGTGTGGGGGCCAGCCTGCTCGGGATGACAGTCGTGTATTCACAACCAGTGCTAGCCGGTCTACCGCATTTGGGAGCAGGCTCGCTCCCACAAGGTAGGGGCTGTGTTCTTTAGAACGTCTGCCCCAGGTTCAAATACACCGCCTGCTCATCGTCGTCATTTACGCCATAGCTGAAGTTCAAGGGGCCCAGCGGCGTGTCGAAACCCAGGAAAATACTGGCGGCGTTGATGTAGCCACTGTCGAACTCGTTGTCGTTGTTCCAGGCCCGACCACGCTCCAGCGAGCCGCCGATATACAGCGGGAAATCCAACGGCAGGTAGGCCCGAGGCGTGAGCCTGCGGTAATACACGGCGCGCATCAGGCTCATGTTCTGGCCGGATATCCCGTCCTCGCGAAAGCCTGATAATTGCCGAGCGCCGCCGAGGACAAAACTGGAGGTCACAACTTCGGCGGTATCGAGGGTGCGGCCGTAGCGACCGCCCAGGATGAACGTGTCCGGGCCGCTGCTCAGGGCCTTGTCCAGTTTGAATTCCCATTGGCGGTAGCGCTGGTCCGAGCCCAGGCCCGGTTCGTACTGACGCCAGGACAAACCGATGTCTTCGCCTTCGTGGGGGAAGTACACGTTGTCCAGGGAGTCGAAGGAATACTTGAGCTCGTAAAAGCCCTCATTGAAATTCTCGCTGGGCTGGTCGTGGTCGCCGATGCGCACGTCGGCCTTGCCCCAGGCCTGGCCGACACCGAAGCGGATCTCCCCGCTGTTGCCGATCTGGCGACCCAGGTTCAGACCAAAGCCATAGCGCTCGACCCTGTACTGGGCCACCGGATCGTTGTCGAGGATCGAATCGACGTTGCGCGATTCGAACCGTCCATAGGGCGCGACGAAGTAGCGCGAGCCGACATCCAGCGGTTGGTAGAACTCGCTGTACAGCTCCTGTTTGTCGCCGATCTGCGCCCGGGTCAGCCATTCCGCACCCAGTCGATTGATGCCGTTGACCCGATAGCTGGCGCCAAGGTTGAAGGCGCTGTCGCCGCGCATGTCGTCCGACAGGCTCAGGCCCACGCGCAGGTAATCGGTGCCGGTGCGTCTGCCCCGGGCATTGATCACCAGCGTGTTTTCCGCGCCCTTGTGTACGACGCGGTATTGCACCTGCTCGAAATAATCCAGGCCGTACAGCGTGCCCATGTCGGTTTGCAGGCGCCCCAGGTCCAGCGGCTCGCCGATCTTCTGGCGAATGTAATAGCGGATCACGTCGTCACCGACTTTCGAATCGTTTTCCACCCGGATCGCGGTGATGACCGGGGTGCGCTCGCTCGGGGTGCGCGCCGCCAGCAGTTCGGCGTCGGCCGGCTCGGCGGGACGCAAGTGCGCCAGGCGCGTTTGGAGTATCCGTGTGGCGCGGTAACCGGCATCGACTATTTCCTGCGCTCGTCCGAAGTCGGTGGAACCGAAGCTTGCCAGGGCCGGTTGGATCAACACGTCATCTTTCCCCAACGTGGCCAATTGCTCTTCGGAGTTGCGCCGGGTCATGAGCGTCGTTGACTGATTCAACACGTCCACCACCGTGACCAGTTGCTTGCGGGTGCGCAGTGGGGTGCCGATATCAACGACGATGGCCACGTCCACCCCCATTTCCCGAGCCACATCCAAAGGGATGTTGTCGGTCATGCCACCGTCCACCAGAAGGCGGCCGTCCAGCTCCACCGGCGCAAACACGGCCGGGATCGACATGCTGGCGCGGATGACCTTGGGCAGGTGGCCCTTGCGAAACACGACTTTTTCACCGGTGGCGATGTCGGTCGCCACGGCGCGGAAGGGGATCGGCAGTTTGTCGAAGTCCCGGGTATCACTGGCGTGGGCCAGGAGGCTTTCGAGCAGTAGGGCCAGGTTCTGTCCCTGGATCACTCCCAGCGGCAGGCCGAGGCTGCCGTCGTCGCGAAAGCTCAGTTTCTGCTTGACCAGGAAATCCCGGTCATCCTGCTTGCGCCTGAAGGGTACGTCCTTGCGCGGCGGGGCATCGGACAGGGCTTGTTGCCAATCAATGCCCAGGGCGAGTTTTTCCAGCTCGTCGATCTTGTAGCCCGAGGCATAGAGGCCGCCGATCACCGCGCCCATGCTGGTGCCGGCGATGGCGTCGATCTTGATGCCTTGTTCCTCCAGGGCCTTGAGCACGCCGATGTGGGCCAGCCCACGGGCCGCGCCGCCGGACAGTACCAGGCCGATCTTCGGGCGCGATGTTTCGACGGCGGGCTCGTTGGCCTGGCCGAGCAGGGGCAATAGCAAAAGTAGCAGGCAAGGCAGCAGGCGGCGCATCGTCAATTCCGGGTAGGCAATCAAAGGCGAGTAGTATAACGACGCCTTTGCAACCAGGAGTTGATCCCATGACCGCGCAGAAACCGGAAATCGTCATCACTTATTGCACACAGTGCCAATGGCTGCTGCGTGCCGCCTGGTTGGCCCAGGAACTGCTAAGCACGTTCGGCGACGACCTCGGCAAGGTGTCCCTGGTGCCAGGCACCGGTGGGGTTTTCCACATTGGCTGCGATGGTACCCAGATCTGGGAGCGCAAGGCGGATGGAGGTTTTCCCGAGGCCAAGGTGCTCAAGCAGCGGGTCCGCGACCAGATCGACCCGGAGCGCGACCTGGGGCACAACGACAGAATCCAGTGACCGGGCTCAGTGAGACGGGGCCTGGGCGCCGGCGCTGGATTTCTTTGTGCCGTCCAGCTGGCTCGACACCACGATCGCAACGATGATCAGCGCGCCACCGAGCAACATGCGCAGGGTCGGGTCTTCGTCGAACAGCAGCCAGGCGATGGTGATGCCGTAGACCGGCTCCATGGCGAACACCACCGCGGCGGTGCGGGCCTTGATCACCGCGAGGCTGGCGACGAACAGGCTATGGGCCAGGCCGGTGCAGAACACCCCGAGCAGGCCGATCCACAACCAGTCGAGCGGACGAACGTCGGCCAATTGCGGCGCGGCCATTGGCAACAGGCAGAGTCCGACCACGACGTTCTGGCACAGCGCGGCCTGCACCGGGGGCACGTGTCCTGAACCGGCGCGATTGGTCAGTGATAACAACGAGAACAAAAGCCCCGAGGCCACCGCCCAGAGCAGCCCGGTGGTAGCGCCGCTCGCCAGGTCGAAGGTTGGCGTGACCAACACCAGGCCGACGCTCACCAGCACCACCAAGAGGATTTCGTTGGCGCGGATGCGCTCGCGGAAATTCAGCCCTTCAAGCAGCACCGTAAAGGCCGGAAAACTGGCGAATCCCAGGGTGGCGATCGCAACGCCGGCGACTTTCACCGAAATGAAAAAACTCACCCAGTGCCCGGTGAGCAACAGCCCGCCGAGCAGCAACCTGCGCAGGTCCCGGCCCCGCAGCTTTTCCCAGCGGGTAGGGCTGGCGAACCGGGCAAACGCCGCCAGCGCCAGCACGGCGAACACCGCGCGACCAAACACGATGACGGCCGGCGAGGCTGCGGCGAGCTTACCGAACACGCCGGTGAGGCCGAACATGAGTGCGCCGATGTGCAGGGCGCCGAGGGCGGTACGGGGTGTCATTGCAATCCTTGTTCAACGGTGGGACGTTCGGCTATTAAGCCCGCTGCCAAGCGCTTTCGTCTGTCGCGATCCTAGCGATTTTTAGCGCGAGACTAGCGCGGTTGCCGGAGCTTGCCCGGCGGGACGCCGAATTCGCGCTGCACGGCTGCGGCAAAAGCGCTTTGCGAGCTGTAGCCAACGCGATGGGCGATCTCGCCGATCGCCAACTGCGAGTCACGCAGCAGCTCAAGTGCCTTGTGCAAGCGGCGGCTGCGGATGTATTCCATCGGTGTCTGGCCGCATTCGGCGACGAAACGGGCATGCAGGCGAGCGCTGGAAAGCCCTGCGACTTGCGCCAGGTCCGCCACCTGTAGCGGATAAGCGGCATATTGGTCGATGTGAGCGTTGAGCGCCGCGTAGGGCAGGCGCCGGCCACCGGTGGTTTCCAAACGCCCGCCGTTGAGGCTGGCCAGCAACAGTACCGCGCCTTGCTGTGCAATCACCGGGTCGTCCACCGGGCTGCCCGCCAACCAACTGACCAGTTGGCTTTGCCCCGCATCCAGGGGCAGGCGGGTGTTGTTGTCGAGTAATCGGCGGCTGGCATCGGCATGGTCGCCCAGGCATTGCCCGATCCATTCATCATCCGGCACGTCCAGTACCAGGCAACGGCTGCCCCGTGGGCTGCCGCACGCATGATGAGCACCGGCCGGTACCACCACGAAACTCTGCTGCACCACCTGGCTGCCACGCCCTTCGACTTCGAAGTCCAGCGCGCCAGACAACCCGAACACCAGTTGCGCGTGGTCGTGGCTGTGGACAATCAGATCGTGGCTGTAGTGGCGTAGCGTGAGGATCGGTCTCATCGCAGTCTCCCTTGTCAGGCGGCCAGTCTACACCGAGGGCGCGGCGCCCCGCGCTGTCATGTAATCGACTTATTGCTGTCACGGAGCATTAACCGCTCGGGTGCACTGTGGTGAAAACGATCAGAGGGTTGCCCCCATGACCAGCGCCGAGCTCGCCAGGCCCAGCCGCAAGCAACGTGTACGCACCCTGTGGATTTCCGATGTGCACCTGGGCACTCGGGATTGCCAGGCCGAACACCTGTCGCACTTCCTCAAGGGCTACCACGCCGACAAGGTCTATCTGGTGGGCGATATCATCGACGGCTGGAAACTGCGCAGCGGCATGTATTGGCCCCAGGCCCATACCAATGTCATTCGCCGCCTGCTGACCATGAGCAAGCGCGGCACCGAGGTGATCTATGTCACCGGCAACCATGACGAATTCCTGCGGCGTTATTCGAAGCTGATACTGGGCAATATCCAGTTGGTGGACGAAGCGGTGCACGTCACCGCCGACGGCCGGCACCTGCTGGTGATCCATGGCGATCAGTTCGATGTCATCACCCGTTACCACCGTTGGTTGGCGTTCCTTGGGGATTGGGCCTACGAATTCACCCTGACGCTGAACCGTTGGCTCAACCATTGGCGGGCCCGTTACGGCTACGGCTATTGGTCGCTGTCGGCGTACCTCAAGCACAAGGTCAAGACCGCCGTCAGTTTTATCAGCGATTTCGAAGAAGCCATCGCCCATGAATGCGTGAAGCGTGAGTTGCACGGGGTGGTCTGCGGGCACATCCACCATGCCGAGATTCGCAAGGTGGGCGAGGTGGAATACCTTAACTGCGGCGACTGGGTCGAATCCTGCACGGCGCTGATCGAACATTGGGATGGGACGATCGAGCTGTATCGGTTGGCGGACGCCCAGGCGCGGGAGGCGCTGCTCAAGGCTGAGTTGAAAGTGGCTGAGCCTGCCTAGAGCGCCGGCCTGTCTATCCACCCACTTAGAACCTGTGGCTGCGTCTGCAAGAATTCAGGGCTGTTCGGCCATCGCCGCCTTGTAGATGGATTGCTTCGGCGCGGCGAACACCCTTTCCAGCATCGGCTCGAAGAAGCTCAACGGCAGCGTGTCGTATTCGGGATCGAACGCCGCGGCGTCGTATTTCGCACAGAAGTCGATGGTCGCCTGGTACTGAGGATGTTCGCAGAATTGCTCGCGCAAATGCCGGTCCATGCCCAAATGATGGAAAAAGTAGTAGCCCTGGAAAATCCCGTGTTTTTCCACCATCCACAGGTTTTCGGCGCTGACGAACGGCTTGAGGATCGCCGCGGCGATGTCCGGGTGATTGTAGGTGCCCAACGTATCGCCGATGTCATGAAGCAGGGCGCAGACCACGTACTCCTCGTCCCGCCCGTCGCGGTAGGCGCGCGTGGCGGTTTGCAGGGAATGGGTCATGCGATCCACCGGGAACCCGCCAAAATCGCCGTCGAGCAATTTCAAATGAGCGAGAACCCGACTCGGCAGCTGCCGCGCATAGGCGCTGAAGTCGGCCGCGATGATCGCCCAGTCTTCCTGGGTCCCGTCCTGCATGTGGGTGAAGCGTGCGTGAGAATTCATCGACAGCCCTCCTAGAACGCGACTTTGCCCAGCAGCATGTCGCGGTACATGACAAAGTCACCGAGCAGGCTGTAAAGGGGATGTTGGAAAGTGGCAGGACGGTTTTTCTCGAAGAAAAAATGCCCGACCCAGGCGAAACCGTAGCCCGCCACCGGCAGGGCGACCCACAGCCACCAGGCACCGACCACCAGCGCCGTGGCGAAAACCAGCAGGACCAGGGAGGTACCGATGAAGTGCAAGCGTCGGCAGGTGCTGTTGCGGTGTTCGCTGAGGTAGTACGGATAAAACTCGGCGAAGGTGTTGAATCGTTTAGTGTTTTCCAAGACTGCGGGCTCTTTGGTTATTGTTCTGGCGACCGGTGTTTCATGGCTCATGACCAAGTCTAGAGCGGCCGTTCGCAACGGCCAGTGACAATCAGCGCCACTCTAGTGTCCTGTCTTACAAATACTGTTCGTATGACAGGACACTGATATCCTCCGCAAATCCAGCCGTACCCTGCGGCTCGTCATGCAAGTAAACGTCATGAGCGAACGAACCACTTCTTCAAGCTGGGCGATGGGGATTGTCAAGGCGTTGGAAATGGACGGCCTGGACTGTCGGGCGCTGTTCAAGCAACTGGGGCTGGATTTCGAGGCGCTGGACGATCCGGATGCGCGCTTTCCCCAGGATTCGATGACACGGCTCTGGCAGCTTGCGGTGGAGCAGTCGGGCAATCCGGCCATCGGCTTGAACATGGGCAAGGTGGTGCGCCCGGCATCGTTCCATGTGGTCGGTTACGCGTTGATGTCCAGTCGGACGCTGGCCGAAGGGTTCCGCCGGTTGGTGCGTTATCAACGAATCATTGCCGAAAGCGCCGACTTGAGCTTCCGCCATTTGGATGAAGGTTATGGGCTGATCCTGACGGTGCACGGCGACCACCTCCCGCCCACCCGGCAAAGTGCCGAAGCGTCCCTGGCTTGCGCGCTGGCCTTGTGCAGTTGGCTGACCGGGCGCACTTTGCATCCGGTGAAAGTGCTGTTCCAAGGCAACGAACCCGTTGACGTTGCACCTTATCGACAGGCCTTCGGCGCGCCGCTGGTTTTTGACGCACCCTACGATGCGCTGATTTTCCAGCAGGACGACATGGAAACACCACTGCCCACGGCCAACGAGGCCATGGCGCTGTTGCACGACCGGTTCGCGGGGGAATACCTGGCGCGGTTTTCAGGCAGCCGCGTGACTCACCAGGCGCGGCAAGTGCTGTGCCGGTTGCTGCCCCAGGGCGAGCCCAAGCGTGACGTGGTGGCGCAGACGCTGCACTTGTCCCAGCGCACCTTGCAGCGGCGCTTGCAGGAAGAGGGCACCAGTTTCCAGAGTTTGCTGGACGACACCCGACGCGAACTGGCCGAGCAATACCTGGCGCAACCCAGCATGACCTTGCTGGAAGTCGCCTATTTGCTCGGGTTTGCCGATCCGAGCAATTTTTTCCGGGCCTTCCGCCGTTGGTTCGGTACCACACCCGGCGACTATCGGGCGCGGGGCGTGGCCAAGCCGGTCAGTGACGCCAGAACGCAGGAATACACAGCACGAACACCGTGATGATCTCCAGCCGGCCCAGCAACATGCCGCCCGAGAGGATCCACTTGGCCGCGTCCGGCAGCGGCGCGAAGTTGCCGGCCGGGCCGATTGTCTCGCCGAGCCCAGGGCCGACGCCGGACACGGTACTGGCCGCGCCGGTCAACGCTGTCATCCATTCCACGCCCAACAGCGACAACAGCAGCGCGATCACGCAGATGGTGATGGCGAAGAAGAACGAGAAGGTCAGGATCGAGCGCACGATTTCTTCATCGAGGCGATGGCCGTTGTATTTCTGCTTGATCACCGCACGCGGGTGGATCAGTTGGTTAAGGTTGGCCCGAAGCAGGATGTAGGCGACCTGGAAGCGGAAAATCTTGATTCCGCCGGCGGTCGAGCCCGAGCAGCCGCCGACGAAACCCAGGTAGAAGAACAGCATCAGTGAGAAATTGCCCCAGAGGCTGTAGTCGCCCAAGGCGAAACCGGTGGTGGTGACGATGGACGTCACGTTCAGCGCCACATGCCGCAGCGCGTCGAGCCAATGCAGGTCGGTGGTCGCCCAATACCAGGTGCCAAGCACCAGCCAGGTGACCAGCAGCACGCCGATAAGCCCCTGGACTTGCTGGTCCTTGATCAGCGCCCGGCGATTGCCCCGCAACGTCGAGACATACAAGGCGAACGGCAGGCTGCCGAGGATCATGATCACAATAGTGACCCAATGCACCGCTGGCTGGGTCCATTTGGCCAGGGACAGGTCCGAGGTGGAAAAACCACCGGTGGAAATCGCCGACATCGAATGGTTAATCGCATCGAACAGGCTCATCCCGGCCCACCAGAGCGCCAGCGTGCCGAGAACCGTAATGCCCACATAGGACGCCACGATCAGCCGCGCCACCATGTGCGAGCGGGGCATGACCTTTTCCGAGCGGTCGGACGACTCGGTCTGGAACAGCCGCATGCCGCCGATGCGCAACAGCGGCAGGATCGCCACGGCCATGCCGATAAAGCCGATGCCGCCAAGCCAGTGCAACAGCGATCGCCACATCAGGATTCCGGGCGACATCGTGTCCAGGCCGCTCAACACCGTCGCGCCGGTGGCGGTAATGCCTGACATGCTTTCGAAGAACGAATCGGTGTAGCTGATGTGCTGGGTCAACAGGAAGGGGAGCGCGGCAAACACACACACCACCAGCCAACTGCTGACGGTCAAAAGGTACATGTCCCGGGGCCGAAGATGGACGTGCTCGGGGCGTCCGGGAAGAATCAGTGCCAGGCCGGCGACAAAAGTAATCATGCTTGACCAGAGGAACGATGGCAGGTCGCCGGTGCGCTCGTAGACCAGCAACGTGGCCATCGGCACGACCATGAAGATCGCCAGGGTGATCAGGAAGATGCCGATGATGAAACCAATGATCCGCAGGGTCGGCAACGCCATGAAGTCCGCTCGGTCTGAAAGAGGAAAGGGCGCCATTCTACCTGCGACAAGCGGCGTGTAAACCGGCGTCCGGCGTTGCCTGTCTCTGAATTCGGGCTAACGGATTGACGGAACAGCCACTAGAATAGCCGAACATTTTTCCAGGAGGTCGCCGATGCAGGCTTTAGATGCTTTGCTCAACCGTGTTTCCGTGCCACGCCTGGTTGACCCGGCGCCCACGCCGCAACAGCGCGAAGTCATGTTCGCGGCCGCGATGCGCGCGCCCGACCATGGCCAGTTGCGCCCGTGGCGGTTCCTGACGGTGGAGGGGCAGGCACGCCATCGCATGGGCGAGCTGTTGGCCGAAGCAGCGCGCTTCAATGATCCGCTGGTGCCCGAAGCCGTCGTGGAGAAAGCCCTCAACGGCCCGCTACGGGCGCCGCTGGTGGTGGTAGTGATTGCGCGGTTGCAAGACCATTTCAAGATTCCAAAGCCTGAACAATTGCTGGCGGCAGGCTGCGCGGCACACGGCATTCTGCTGGCCGCTTATGCACAAGGGATAGGCGGCGTGTGGCGTACGGGTGAGCTGGCTTACTCGCCGCATGTGGCCCGGGGCCTGGGGCTTGAAGACGGCGAGGAGGTGATTGGTTTCCTTTACCTTGGGACGCCGCAGAAAGAGGCGCGCACGGCACCACAGGAAGATATCGGGCGGTTTGTCCGGGCCTGGACGGGGGAATAACTTCTCAAGGGCGGCGGATAACCTGAGGCGGCTTTGATCCACTGTGGCGAGGGAGCTTGCTCCCGCTGGGGCGGCGAAGCCGCCCGGATGGAACGACGCTATGTCCCAGGTACACCGCGCCAGGCCTGTACACGACTGCTGCGCAGCCAAGCGGGAGCAAGCTCCCTCGCCATAAGATCAGCAGCCGACGATGGCCATTACTTGCACACATCCGCAATCGCCACCGCCAGGGCATCCAGGCGCGTCGCATCGATGCCGGCCACGTTGGCCCGGCCGGTGCCGACCATGTAGACGCTGTGGCGCTCGCGCAGGTGCTTGACCTGTTCCGGCGTCAGGCCGGTGTAGGAAAACATCCCGCGCTGCACCCCCATATGGGCAAAGCGCTCACGCAAGCCGTGGGGTTCGAGTGCTTCCAGCAGACCGCCGCGCAGTTGAGCGATGCGTAGGCGCATGGCTTCCACTTCGTCGGCCCACATGCCCTTGAGTTCCGGATTGCCGAGGATCGTCGCCACCACCGCCGCGCCATGATCCGGCGGTGTCGACCAAAGGTTGCGGGCGATGTTGGCCAGCTGGCTGCGAATGTCCGTCAATTTTTCCCCATCGCGAGCACAGACAATCAGCGCACCGGTGCGGTCGCGGTAAAGGCCAAAATTCTTCGAGCATGAACTGGTGACCAGCACCTCGGGCAACGCTTCGGCAAACAACCGCACGGCCCAGGCGTCCTGCTCCAGCCCGTCGCCGAAGCCCTGGTAAGCGAAATCGATCAACGGCAGCAGGCCACGGCTGCGCACCACTTCCAACACCTGGCGCCATTGCTCGTGAGACAGGTCGAAGCCGGTCGGGTTGTGGCAGCACGCGTGCAGCAACACCACATCGCCTTTTGGCACCTGGCCCAGGGTGGCGAGCATTGCCTCGAAATCCAGGCGGTTGTCGGCGCCCACGTAGGGGTAATGACTGGCCTTGACGCCCGCGGCGGCGAAGATGGTTTCGTGGATCGGCCAGGTCGGGTTGCTCAACCAGACACCACGGCCCGGCAGGCACTGGGCGATGAAGTCGGCGCTCAAGCGCAGGGCGCCGGTGCCGCCTGGGGTCTGGGTGGCACCGGCGCGTTTGCCGGCGATCAACGGTGAATCGGCGCCCAGCACCAGCGCATTCATCAATTGGCCGAACGCGGCGTCGCCATGACCGCCGATGTAAGTCTTGGTGGACTGGCGATCCACCAGCCACTGCTCGGCCTGTTTCACTGACTGAAGAATCGGCGTCAGACCCTGGGCGTCCTTGTAGACACCAACGCCCAGGTCGAACTTGCCAGAGTTGCTGTCCGCCCCGTAGGCCTCCATCAGGCCCAGGATCGGGTCGCCGGGCACGCGGCCGATGGCATCGAAATGCATTACTTGCGGCCCTCGGCGGTTTTGGCAACTTCATCGGTGCGGGCGGCCATGATGAAGTCGTTGCGGTGCAGGCCCTTGATCGAATGGCTCCACCAGGTGACGGTGACTTTGCCCCATTCGGTGAGCAGGCCCGGGTGATGACCTTCGGCCTCGGAGATTTCGCCGACGGCGTTGGTGAACGCTAGGGCGTGCTTGAAATTCTTGAACAGGAAAACCTTTTCCAGCTGCATCACGCCGTCGCGCACTTCGATGTTCCAGTCGGGAATCTGCTTGATCAGTACTGGAAGTTCTTCGTCGCTGACCTGTGGGGCATCGGCGCGGCAGGCTTCGCAATGGGCTTGGTTCAAAGTGGTCATGGTGGGTTCCCGGATCGGATATTTGGAAAACGTCGATGCAGCCACGCTAAAGCAAAGTCGCGAGGCGCAACAGACTCAATTGGAATCAAAACCAGCGGTTCACGCGGCTTTCGGTGGAAATTTCGGTGCGTGCAGGCCCAGTTCCCGCCCGCGCTTGACCATGCCCATGATGTCCTCGTGGGCCAGGTCGAACAGGCGCTTGAGCTCGGGCAGCACGAAATACACTGGCTGCAGGATGTCGATGCGATAAGGCGTACGCATGGCTTCCAGCGGGTCGAAGGCTTGATGCTCCGGCTCGTCTGACAGGCAGTACACGGTTTCCTTGGGCGACGAGAGAATGCCGCCGCCGTAGATGCGCCGGCCTTGCGGCGTCTGCACCAGGCCGAATTCGATGGTCATCCAATACAGACGCGCCAGGTAGACGCGTTCTTCCTTGGAGGCCTGTAGGCCGAGTTTGCCGTAGGTGTGGGTAAATTCAGCAAACCAGGGATTGGTCAGCAGAGGGCAGTGACCAAAGATCTCGTGGAAAATGTCCGGCTCTTGCAAGTAGTCCAGTTCTTCACGGGTACGAATAAAGGTTGCCACCGGAAACTGCTTGCTGGCGAGCAACTCGAAGAAGGTCTGGAAAGGGATTAGCGCGGGCACCCGGGCGACCTGCCAGCCCGTGGTCTCGCCCAGCACTTTGTTGACTTCGTCCAGCTGCGGGATGCGGTCATGGGGCAACCCCAGCTTGTCGATACCGTCCAGATACTCCTGGCACGCACGGCCTTCGATGACTTTCAGCTGGCGGGTGATCAGCGTGTTCCACACTGCGTGTTCTTCAGCGGTGTAGTGGATAAAACCTTGCGCATCGGGCTCGCGGGCCACGTATTGCGTCTGCTTCATGCTGCTCTCCTGCTGATATCCCTCAAGGGGAAGATTTGTTTGTTGTTATCTCCAGCGATGCATAAGGGATAACCCAAACCAGGGGCAGGCGCAGCAGGGCTAGCTGGCCGAACAACCGCCAGTAATGCACAAAGTGTAAAGTTTCCGTTACGTATTCTGGCGAGTCTCGGTGTTGCAGGTATTTTCGGCTGGGAAAGGTCCTCAAACTGTCACATAATCTTGACGGCTATTTGCGCCGCAGCGCAAAAAACTGTGGCGAGGGAGCTAGCTCCCGCTGGGCTGCGCAGCAGCCCCAAAAAAACAGGGCCGCTTCGCGCCCCAGCGGGAGCAAGCTCCCTCGCCACAATGAATCAAACAAACCTTAAGTGAACAGCATCGGGCCTCTCATGCGTATCAAAGTCCATTGCCAGAACCGCATCGGCATCCTGCGGGACATTCTCAATCTGCTGGTGGAATACGGCATCAACGTCGCCCGGGGCGAGGTCGGTGGCGAGCATGGCAATGCGATCTACCTGCATTGCCCGAACCTGATCAACATCCAGTTCCAGGCGTTGCGTCCGAAGTTCGAAGGCATCGCCGGGGTGTTCGGCGTCAAGCGCGTAGGGCTGATGCCGAGCGAGCGTCGGCACATGGAGCTCAATGCCTTGCTTGGCGCCTTGGAGTTTCCGGTGTTGTCCATCGACATGGGCGGCTCCATCGTCGCGGCCAACCGGGCGGCGGCGCAGTTGCTCGGGGTGCGGGTCGACGAGGTGCCGGGGATTCCCTTGTCCCGCTACGCCGAGGACTTCGACCTGCCGGAACTGGTGCGCGCCAACCAATCGCGGATCAATGGCCTGCGGGTCAAGGTCAAGGGCGATGTGTTCCTGGCGGACATCGCGCCGCTGCAATCGGAGCACGACGACAGCGAGGCGATGGCCGGCGCGGTGCTGACCTTGCACCGCGCCGACCGGGTGGGCGAGCGCATCTATAACGTGCGCAAGCAGGAACTGCGCGGCTTCGATAGTATCTTCCAGAGTTCGAAGGTAATGGCGGCGGTGGTCCGCGAGGCCCGGCGCATGGCGCCGCTGGACGCGCCGCTATTGATAGAAGGCGAAACCGGAACCGGCAAGGAATTGCTGGCCCGTGCCTGTCACCTGGCAAGCCCACGGGGGCAATCGCCGTTGATGGCGCTCAACTGCGCCGGATTACCGGAGTCCATGGCCGAGACTGAACTGTTCGGCTACGGGCCCGGCGCCTTCGAAGGGGCGCGGGCCGAAGGCAAGCTCGGGCTGCTGGAGCTGACGGCGGGCGGTACGCTGTTTCTCGACGGTGTCGGAGAAATGAGTCCGCGCTTGCAAGTGAAATTGCTGCGTTTCCTACAGGACGGTTGCTTCCGCCGCGTAGGCAGTGACGAAGAGGTCTACCTGGATGTCAGGGTAATCTGCGCGACCCAGGTCGATTTATCCGAACTCTGTGCCCGGGGAGAATTCCGTCAAGATTTGTACCATCGCCTGAATGTGCTTTCTCTGCACATCCCGCCGCTGCGCGAATGCCTCGACGGGCTGGCCCCGCTGGTCGAGCATTTCCTCGACCAGGCCAGTCGCCAGATTGGCTGCCCACTGCCAAGACTGGCCCCAGCGGCGATGGTCCGGCTCAGTCATTACCACTGGCCAGGCAATGTCCGGCAACTGGAAAACGTGCTGTTCCAGGCCGTTTCCCTATGCGACGGCGGGAAGGTCAAGGCCGAACACATTCGCCTGCCGGACTACGGCGTGCGCCAACCCCTCGGTGACTTTTCCCTCGACGGAGGGCTGGACGAGATCGTCGGCCGTTTCGAGAAAGCCGTGCTCGAGCGCCTGTATTCCGAACACCCGAGCAGCCGGCAACTGGGCAAGCGGCTGGGGGTTTCCCATACGACGATTGCCAATAAGTTGCGTGAGTATGAGGTGGGCAAAGAACCCGGCATGTGATGATAGACGCTTCGTGGCGAGGGAGCTGCTCCCGCTCGGTTGCGTAGCAATCGCCAAAAGTGTGGGGCCGCTACGCCCGAGGCGTCGGACCGGCCCAGCGGGAGCAAGCTCCCTCGCCACGGGGCGTCTATTTGATCAGGTTAGGCGGACACTTGCCGTAAGCGGCACGACACCGCCGGTTTTTCGTCTTCGATACGTTTCCATAATCCATTTCAATTCCGCCAAGTCCTTTATTTACCGGCCCCACCAGCGTCAGAAATAAGTTGGTCTGCAATTTGCTTAAGGCTCTGCAACACAGCAGTGGGCGGCAAACGTCCGGCATGCAGAGGAACGACAGTGGACAAGTACCTTTATGTGGCAATGACCGGCGCCAGCCAGAACGCACTGGCGCAACGGGCCCATGCCAACAACCTGGCGAACATCTCCACCAATGGTTTTCAGAAAGACCTGGAGCAGGCACGTTCGATGCCGGTGTTCGGCGACAGCTTTCCGGCGCGGGCGTTTGCCACTGACTTTACCCCGGGAGCGCTGGTTGAAACCGGTCGCGACCTGGACGTGGCGGTCAGCGGACCGGGCTGGATGGCCGTGCAGAATCCCGACGGCGGTGAAAGCTACGTGCGTACCGGCAGCCTCAACGTTGACGCCCTGGGTGTGCTGCGGGCCGGCAACGGCATGCCGGTAATGGGCAATGGCGGTCCGATCGCCGTGCCACCAGAGCAGAAAATCGAAATCGGCCAGGACGGCACCATCAGCATTCGCGCCATGGGCGAAGGCCCGCGGGTGATGGCTGAGGTGGACCGAATCAAACTGGTCAACCCTGACCTCAAGAACATGACCAAGGGCCTCGACGGCTCGATCCGTACCAAGGACGGCCAGCCCGCGCCCATCGATGCCAACGTACAACTGGTGTCGGGCTTCCAGGAAGCGAGCAACGTCAATGCCGTGGATGAAATGACTTCGGTGCTGGCCCTGGCCAAGCAGTTCGAGCTTCACGTCAAGATGATGAACACCGCCAAAGAAGGCGATGAGGCCATGGCTCGGGTCTTGCAGATCTAATCACTAATTACAGCGCTGCGCCGAAAAACAGGCGTGAGAGGAGAATCGAATGCTTCCGGCTCTTTGGGTTGCCAAAACAGGTCTGTCCGCCCAGGACACAAACCTGTCCACCATTTCCAACAACCTGGCGAACGTCTCGACCACGGGTTTCAAACGTGATCGCGCCGAGTTCCAGGACCTGCTCTACCAGGTAAAACGCCAGCCAGGCGCCCAGTCGACCCAGGACAGCGAATTGCCGTCGGGCCTGCAAGTGGGTACTGGTGTGCGCATCGTCGGCACCCAGAAAAACTTCAACGCCGGCAGCCTGCAGACCACCGAGCAGCCGCTGGACATGGCCATCGACGGTCGCGGTTTCTTCCAGATCCTGCAGCCGGACGGCACCACGTCCTACACCCGTGACGGTACCTTCCACCTCGATTCCAATGGCCAGATCGTCAACGCCAGTGGTTTCGCCCTGGAACCGGCCATCATCATCCCAAACGATGCCCAGACCTTCACCGTGGGCCGCGACGGCACCGTGTCCATCACCGTGGCGGGCAACCCGGCCTCCCAGGTGATCGGCAACCTGCAGACCGCCGATTTCATTAACCCGGCCGGCCTGCAAGCGGTGGGTAACAACCTGTTCATGGAAACCGCTGCCAGCGGCGCGCCACAAGTCGGCACGCCTGGCCTGAACGGCTTCGGCACCACGCTGCAGAACACCCTGGAAACGTCGAACGTGAGCACCGTTGAGGAGATGGTCAACATGATCACCACCCAGCGCGCCTACGAGATGAACTCCAAAGTGATCTCCACCGCCGACCAGATGCTCTCGTTCGTCACGCAGAACCTGTAATCGCGTCGCAACATTCGTCATCACGTAGACAGGGCGGCTCCAGGGTCGCCTGCAACACCAAGAGGTAGGGTCATGAATCGCTTCGTATCTGTTCTGGCATTGAGTGGGATCACCGCATTGGCGGGCTGTGTCGCGCCAACGCCAAGGCCCAATGACCCGTATTACGCTCCGGTGTTGCCGCGCACACCGTTGCCGGCGGCGGCCAATAACGGTTCGATCTACCAGGCCGGTTTCGAGCAGAACCTGTACAGCGATCGCAAGGCTTTCCGGGTCGGTGACATCATCACCATCACCCTGAACGAGCGGACCCAGGCCAGCAAGAACGCCAACTCGCAGATCGACAAGACCAGCGAGACCAGCGTCGGCCTGACATCGCTGTTCGGCTCGGGCCTGACCACCAACAATCCGATCGGCAGCAACGATCTCAGCCTCAACGCCGGCTATGGCGCCGACCGTGCCACCAAGGGCGACAGCAAGTCGGGACAGAGCAACAGCCTGACCGGTTCGATCACCGTGACGGTGGCCGACGTCCTGCCCAACGGCATCATCGTCGTACGGGGTGAAAAGTGGCTGACGCTCAACACCGGTGACGAACTGGTACGCATCGCCGGCATGGTTCGGGCCGATGACATCGCCACCGATAACACCGTTTCGTCCACTCGCGTGGCCGATGCGCGCATCACCTATTCGGGCACTGGTGCCTTTGCCGATGCGAGTCAGCCAGGTTGGTTCGACCGCTTCTTCCTCAGCCCGAAGTTCCCTTTCTAGGTGATCAAGTTGAATCTTAAACAGCTGTTGATCGGTGCCCTGGTGATGTCGGCAGCCTTCAGCGCTCAAGCCGAGCGCCTGAAGGACATCGCCAGTATTTCCGGCGTGCGTTCCAACCAGTTGATCGGCTACGGCCTGGTCGTTGGCCTCAATGGCACCGGTGACCAGACCACACAGACACCGTTCACCCTGCAGACCTTCAACAACATGCTGTCGCAGTTCGGCATCAAGGTGCCGGCGGGCTCCGGCAACGTGCAGTTGAAAAACGTTGCGGCAGTGTCGGTCAGTGCCGATCTGCCGGCCTTCGCCAAGCCCGGCCAGCAGGTGGACATCACCGTTTCGTCCATCGGTAACTCCAAGAGCTTGCGCGGCGGCACCTTGTTGCTGACCCCGCTCAAGGGTATCGACGGCAACGTCTACGCCATCGCCCAGGGCAACCTGGTGGTGGGCGGTTTCGATGCCGAAGGGCGCGACGGTTCGAAGATCACCGTCAACGTTCCGTCGGCCGGGCGCATCCCTGGCGGCGCGTCGGTAGAACGTGCGGTGCCGAGCGGTTTCAACCAGGGCAACAGCCTGACGCTGAACCTCAATCGTTCCGACTTCACCACGGCCAAGCGCATCGTCGACAAGATCAATGACATGCTCGGCCCAGGCGTGGCCCAGGCCATCGACGGCGGTTCGATCCGCGTCACCGCGCCACTGGATCCGAGCCAGCGGGTCGACTACCTGTCGATCCTGGAAAACCTCGAAGTCGACCCGGGCCAGGCGGTGGCGAAAGTCATCATCAACTCGCGCACCGGCACTATCGTGATTGGCCAGAACGTCAAGGTTTCGCCAGCCGCCGTGACCCACGGCAGCCTGACCGTGACCATCACCGAAGACCCGATCGTCAGCCAGCCGGGCCCATTGTCCAACGGCCAGACCGCCGTGGTCCCGCGTTCACGGGTCAATGCCGAGCAGGAAGCCAAGCCGATGTTCAAGTTCGGCCCGGGCACGACCCTGGATGAAATCGTCCGGGCGGTGAACCAGGTCGGCGCGGCACCGGGCGACCTGATGGCGATTCTCGAAGCCTTGAAGCAGGCCGGCGCGTTGCAAGCCGACCTGATCGTGATTTAAGGAAAGCGGTCATGGTGAATATGCGCAAAGGCGCCTTGATCAGTGGGGATTCAGCGTCCTATTCGGACCTCAATCGCCTCAATCAGCTCAAGGTCGGCGACAAGAACAGCGAAGGCAACCTGCGCAAAGTGGCGCAGGAGTTCGAGTCGCTGTTCCTCGGCGAAATGCTCAAGTCCATGCGTTCGGCCACCGAGGCCCTGGGCAAGGACAATCCGATGAACACGCCGGAAGCCAAGCAATACCAGGAAATGTACGACCAGCAGTTGGCCGTTTCCATGTCCCGCGAGGGCGGCGGTATCGGCCTGGCTGACGTGCTGCTGCGCCAGATGTCGAAGAACAAACCGCTGGCCTCGGGCGAGGCGGCCACCTTATCGGCCGCCAAGCAGCAAGAGGCGCTGGACAAGGCCAAGGCGCCAGTACCCACGCCTGTGGCGGCCGGAACGCTGCCCGACGGGCCGTTGTCGCGCAGCAACGGCCAGCGCCCACTCTGGGCGTCGCGGGCCGTGAGCGCGCCGCAAGGTGCCGAGGGCATTCACCGTAACGACATGGAATTGATCAACCAGCGCCGCCTGGCCCTGCCACCGAAACTCGCCGACCGCTTGCTCGCGGGGTTGGTGCCTTCGGCATCGGTCAAGCCTGAAGCGATGGCGCAGAACGTCTTGCCTGATCGCGCCATTGCCGCCGTCAAGCCGGCTTCCGGTGAGCTGGCCAACGGTGACTGGCTGGCCGCGCTCAAGGCTGCCGAGCCCAAAGGCGACATGCAAGTCTATGGCCGCGCCGTGGCCCAGCCACCGTTGGCACCGGCGCGCAAGGCCTTCCGCGATGCCGATGAATTCGTCAACGCCATGCTGCCAATGGCCAAGGAAGCAGCGGACCGTATCGGCGTCGACCCTCGTTACCTGGTGGCCCAGGCTGCTCTCGAAACCGGTTGGGGCAAATCGGTGATGCGCCAGCCCGATGGCAGCAGCAGCCACAACCTGTTCGGCATCAAGGCCAGCGCGAACTGGAAGGGCGATTCGGCGCGGGCGATCACCAGCGAATTCCGCAATGGCGAGATGGTCAAGGAGACGGCCGAGTTCCGTTCCTACGCCTCGTACCGTGACAGTTTCCATGACCTGGTCAATCTGCTGCAAAGCAACAGTCGCTATCAAGCTGTGCTGAAGTCGGCCGATAACCCGGAACAGTTTGTACGCGAGTTGCAGAAGGCCGGTTACGCCACCGACCCGAACTACGCCAGCAAGATTTCGAACATAGCCCGGCAGATGACGAGTTACCAAAACTACGCTTCGGCTGGTGCCACCACGACTTTATAAGGTCTGAACCATGAGTTTGCTCAATATCGGGATGTCGGGTCTGTCCGCAAGCCAGACCGCACTGGTGACCACGGGTAACAACATCGCCAACGTCGATACCGCAGGGTATTCGCGTCAGCAGACCGTGCAGACCACCAAGGCGTCGAACCAGTACGGCAACGTGTTCATCGGCTCCGGCACGACCCTGGCGGACGTACGCCGGGTCTACAACTCCTATCTTGAAGCGCAACTGAAGACCACCACCTCGCTCAACAGCGATGCGGCGGCCTACCAGGGGCAGATCACACCGCTTGATTCCCTGCTGTCGGACAGCGGCACTGGCCTCAACGGCGCGCTGACCAAGTTCTTCGCCTCGGTGCAGAACGTCAACGCCAAGCCGGGCGACGACGCCTCTCGCCAGTTGCTGCTCAGCGATGCACAGGCCTTGAGCAACCGTTTCAATTCGGTAGCCAGCCAGTTGACGGCGCAGAGCGAGAACATCAACGGCAACCTGTCGAACATGGTCGAGCAGATCAACAGCCTGGCCACCACCGTCGCCCAGTTGAACAAGAAAATCGCCGAAGTCTCCAACGCCGGCGGCGCGCCGAACGACCTGCTCGATGCACGCAGCGAGACCATTCGCCAGCTGTCCACCTTCACCGGCACTCAGGTCGTGGAGAACGGCAGCAGCCTGGACATCTACCTGGGATCCGGCCAGCCACTGGTCATGGGCAATATCACCAATAAACTGGAAGCGGTGCCGGACAAGAACGACCCCGGTCGCATTGGCATCCAGCTCAACAGCGGCTCCAGCGTCATGGACATCACCCAGGTGATGACCGGCGGTGAAATCGGTGGCCTGATGCGCTACCGCAGCACCGTCCTCGACCCGGCCATGAACGAGCTGGGCCGTGTGGCGCTGGTCGTCGCCGACCAGATGAACAGCATCCAGGCCTCGGGTATCGACAAGAACGGCGCATTCGGTTCCAACCTGTTCAGCAGCATCAACAGTGCGGCCCAGATGAGCCAGCGCAGCGTTGCCTCGCTGGGCAACAGCGCCGGGTCCGGCAACTTCAACGTGTCGATCGAAGACACGGGCAAGCTGACCACCAACGACTACAAGATCACCTTCACCAGCGCCACCGACTACACCGTTCAGCGTCTGCCTGATAACACGCCGATGGGTGCGTTCAACACCGCGACCACGCCGGCACCGGTGGTCGATGGTTTCTCGCTGACCTTCGCCAACGGCACCGCGGCCGTCGGTGACTCGTTCAAGATCACCCCGACCCGCAACGCCGCGGGCAGCATCAAGACCGAGATGACCGACTCCAAGCGGCTGGCGATTGCCGCGCCGCTGGGCGCCGCCATCACGCCGGGCGGCAGCGGCACGCTGACCATTCCGGCCAGCGGCCAGCCGACCATGACCACCAAGCTGGACATTTACGACGAAGCCACTACCAGCATCATCCAGAACGGCATCAAGAATTCGATGCCGGTCAAAGTGGTGTTCGGGGCGACGTCGGCCGGTGGCACCAGCCAGGCTTATCAGTTGCTCGATGCCAAGGGCGGCGTGATCAGCAGTGGCACCATCAAACCCGGTCAGAGCAACACCCTGAGCCTGAGCGTTCCGCTCAAGGACGCCACCGGCGCCCCGATCATGGATTCGTCCGTACCGCCGGTGCAGCGTACCGTCACGTTCGATATGTCCATCGCCGGCGCGCCGTCCGACGGTGCCGGCATTGATATAAGCCTCAGTCAGCCTGGTAGCCTTGATAACCGTAACGGTACCGTGCTCGCTGGCTTGCAGACCGCCAAAACCGTGGATACCGGTTCGGCCAGCAAGGGCATTTCCTTGAACGATGCCTACGGCAAATTGGTGGAAGGCGTCGGTGCCAAGGCCGCCCAAGGCAAGCTGGACAGCGCCGCCACCGGCGCGATCCTGGACAACGCCAAGAATGCCCGCGACTCGCTGTCGGGCGTTGACCTGGATGAAGAGACCGGCAATCTGGTCAAGTTCCAGCAGTACTACACCGCGTCTTCGCAGATCATCAAGGCTGCGCAGGAAATCTTCAGCACATTGATCAACAGTCTTTAAGGAGCCGTAGCCCATGCGCATTTCTACTTCTCAGTTTTACGAAAGCACGGCTGCGAACTACCAGAAGAACTTCGCCAACGTGGTCAAGACCAGCGAAGAGGCCAGCAGCCTGGTGCGCGTGAACACCGCCGCCGATGATCCGGTGGGCGCTTCGCGTCTGCTGCAATTGGGTACCCAGGCTTCGATGCTGGCCCAGTACGAAACCAACGCCAACACCATCAAGGCCACCCTGGGTACCACCGAAGCGGTGATGACCAGCATCGGCAACGTGCTGCAGCGCGCCAAGGAACTGGCTGTCGGTGCCGGTAACGCCGGTTACACCGACGCTGACCGTCAGGCCAACGCTTCGGAGCTGGCGCAGATCGAAGAACAGTTGCTGAGCCTGATGAACAGTAAGGACGAAAACGGGAAGTACATCTTCTCCGGTTCCAAGGGTGACACCGTCCCGTTCACCCGCAACACCGATGGTAGCTACAGCTACAACGGCGACCAGGTGACGCTCGACCTGCCGGTCGGTGACACCATGTCGATGGCCACCAACAGCACCGGCTGGGAAGTGTTCCAGCAAGCCGTCAACACCAGCCGCAGCCAGGTCACTCGGACCGCGCCGCCGGTGGATGACGGGCGCGTGGTCTTGTCCGACGGCCAGGTTTCCTCCAGCGTTAGCTATAACAGCAAGTTCCGCAGCGGCGAGCCGTACACCGTGGAGTTCACCAGCGGCACGCAACTGAGAATCACCGACTCGCTCGGCAATGACGTGACCGCCGAAGCGAGCCAGGGCGGCGCGTTCGACCCTAACAGCAAGAGCGGGCAGGCGGTCCAGTTCCGTGGTGTGGAGCTGACCCTGAACATCAATCTGCAAACGGGCGATGTCCCTGGCACGGTGTTGCCAGGCCATACCTTCACCCTGGCTGCCAAGCCGGACACCTTTGTTCCGATGCGCAGTCCTGGCAACCCGACCGCGGTGCAAGTCACCGGCAGCGAAATCACCGATCCGGTGGCCTACCACGCTAGTTTCCCTACGGGGGCGGCCGTGTTGAAGTTCACCAGCGCCACCGATTTCGACCTTTACGCAGCGCCGCTTACCGCTAACAGCCAACCCGTGTCCAGCGGCACCCTGGCCGGTAACGTAGCCACCGCTTCGGGCGTGAGCTTCACCCTGGACGGCACGCCAGCCGCAGACGATCAGTTCAGCATCGCGGTCAACACCCACGAAACCCAGAACATCCTGGACACCGTGAATCAGCTGAAAACCGCGTTGAACACACCGACCAACAACGATCCGATAGCGTTGCAGAAACTGCAGGCTTCGCTGGCGTCCGGCATCGGCAACCTGGCAAGCGGCACCGATCAATTGTCCAGCGCCCTGAGTTCCGTGGGTGGTCGTGGTGCCGCTCTGGACACCCAGAGCGACACCAACCAGAGTTTGATGCTGGCCAATAAACAGACCCAATCGTCGATCCGTGACTCCGATTCGGCCGAGGTATTAACCCGCCTGACATTGCAACAGACCATGCTGCAAGCCTCGCAACTGGCGTTCAGCAAGATCGCCCAGTTGGGTCTGTTCAACAAGATCTGAGCCGGTATCGACCGAGCCGCCAACCGTCTTTTTTTAAGCGGTTCCGGGGCTCCGGCCTGAAAAGGCCGGGGCCCGCCGCTCGAGAGTTTAAACCGTGAAGTCACTTCCCCTCGTCAGCATCGTCATCCCCGCATACAACCCTCGGTTCTTTGACCAGGCACTGCTCAGTGCGTTGGCCCAGACCTACGAAAACGTTGAAATCATCGTTTGCGACGATTCGCCTGACGATGAGATTCGCAACATAGTCGCGTCATTCAAACAGCCGGCCCATCCGGTCCGCTATCTGAAAAATCCTCAACGGCTAGGACTGCCGGGCAACCTATTGCGTTGTGTCGATGAGGCGCAGGGCGAGTTCATCAAGGTCTTGTGCGATGACGATCGTCTATTCGCACCGAGCATTGCGATGCAGGCCCAGGCGTTGATGGATCATGCTGACGTGAGCGTGGTGTTCGCGCTGCGGCTGTTGTGCGACGCAGGCAACTTCATCTTGCCGCCCCGGGTGGATAACTGCCGCTTCTCGCCTAATGACGCCTTGCTCAAAGGCGACGACATGCTGGCAATTTTCGAGAGCACGCCAACCAACTTTATCGGCAATTTCAGTTCCACCCTGATGCGCCGGGCCGATGTGCTGGAATTGCTGCCCGCGCTGATTCAGGACGGTGCCGGTTTTGTTGCGGTGCTCGATTTTGCTTTGTTTGTCTGCCTGATGCGACGCGGCAATCTGATTGCCTTGAATACCGTGTTGAGTATCGAGCGCCTCTACCCGGAGCGTTTGAGCAAGACCCCGGAAATGCTCAAGGCAGCAAAGACAGAGTGGGAATGGCTGGCGCAGATGCTTGTCGCGCGCAGCGGTGAAGCGGCGCCGGCTTCTGGTTGGGTGCGCTGCATTGATCTGGACAAGATCACCGATGAACCTCACGCCTGGCAGGAGCTCTGCGTAACCCGCGTATTGGGCAACCGCAATACCGTCGTGAATGGTCGAGTCGGGGCGCAAAGCGATAGTTATGCCGACTTCTATCGGGAATGGCTGGCCGTCCGCCGGTTCAGTGAGGTAGAACGACGCGTCATGCCCGCGCGCATCGATAGTTGGCCGTTTCGGCCGAACATCGTGCCTTTGGTCATCGACGCGCTCGGCGATGCGCAGTCGCTTGAGGCGACGCTACGCAGCATCAAGGGCCAGCTGTATTCAGCCCAGGCCGTAGTGGTGCTTTCCGATGCTCCTTGCGAATCGGATGAACGGGTTCTGCAGTTGCCTTACCAGGCGGATTGGCCGAGTCAGCTTAATGCCATCGTTCCACAGCTGGAAGGCGCCCATTGGTTCTACGTGCTGCGCGCGGGCGACGTGCTGCGCGATTCAGCGTTGTTGATCCTGGCCGAGCGCGTTGCCGGGAGGCCGGGCATCCTTTGCGTCTACAGCGATGAAGGCGCTTTGGTGGACGGCGAGTCCTTCGAGCCAGTGTTCAAGCCGGATTTCAACCTGGACCTGATGCGCGCCTATCCCTATGTCGGTCGGACCTTGGCTTTCGAGCGTGAACGATTCATGGCCCTCGGTGGTTTTGAACCGGATCACGGTGAACTGGCGCCCCACGATCTGCTCTGGCGCCTGGTGGAAGAGGCTGGCCCTCAGACCATCGAACACATCGCGGAAATCCAGGTTGAGTCGGTCCTGAGCTTCGCCCAATGGTTGTCGCTGCCCGAGGTGATCGAGGGCAACGCCCGGTTGGTTGGCGCGCATCTGGAGCGTATCGGCATCGATCATGAGATTTCCCCGGACACCTTGCCGTTGATCAACCGCATCAGCTACCGACACGGCGAGCGCCCGCTGGTATCGATCATCATGCGTACCGGTGACTCGCTCGCCGCCTTGCAGCGTTGCGCCGAGAGCCTGATCGAACGTACGGCCTACACCCATTATGAAATTCTGATTGTTGACAGCGGCGTCCGGGACCCGGCAATGCTCGACTGGCTGGATAACATGTCGCAGTTGGGTGCGAGCATGTTGCGCGTATTGCGATACGCCGGTGATGACAGCGATGCAGCGGTGCGCAATTTTGCTGCAGGTCAGGCCCGGGGCGACTATTTGCTGTTGCTCAGTCCGCAAACGGTCATTTGTGAAAATGACTGGTTGGACGAGATGGTCAATCATGCCCAGCGTCCTGAGGTAGCGGTGGTCGGTGCGAGAATACTCAGTCCTCAAGGCACGGTTGTCGGCGGCGGGCAAGTTCTTGGGTTGGCTGGGCCGGTGGGCACGCCGTTCTACGGTGAATCCGCGGCTTCGCGCGGCTACATGCAGCGTTTGCATACGACGCAGAACTGGAGTTCGGTAAGCAGCGATTGCTTGATGGTGCGCAAGCAGGTATTCGATGAACTCGGCTGCCTGGATGCGTCCTTAACCTTCGGCCTCAGCGATGTCGATCTGTGCCTGCGCGCAGGAAAAATTGGCTACCTGGTTGTCTGGACGCCCTACGCCACGGTCATGAAAGTCGACCTGCCGTCGACCGCTGTCCAGCCTGAAGAAACCACGTTGGTGGAGCGCGAGCGCGAAATCTTCTATCGCAAATGGCTGCCGCAGATCGCCCAGGATCCAGGCTACAACCCTGCGCTGAGCCTCGGGGCGTCCAGCTTCAGCCTGGAACCTTCGCTGCGCAACAATTGGAACCCGTTCTGCCGCCGCGCCCTGCCATTGATACTTGGCTTGCCGGTCAACGCCACCGCGGTTGGGCATTATCGCGTCACGGCCCCGTTGGCCGCTTTGGAGGCCGCCGGGCGGGTAATCGCTCGGGTCGCCTACGAGTCGCCTCCTACCGTCGAGATTGAGCGCCTGTCGCCGGATACGATCGTATTGCAGGGGCGCTACAGCGAAGGGGCCGCCGGCGATATTCTCAGAATGAAAAAATACTCCGGTGCCTTGCGGATTTTCGAACTCGACGATTACGTCATCCAGGCACCCAAGAAAAACACGCATGCGCGCAACAAGCCGGCCAATATCGAACAGATGCTGCGCGAAGGAATCGGGCTGTGTGATCGTGTGGTGGTGACGACACCTTCGCTCGCTGATGCCTTGTCCAGCATGCACAATGAAATTCGTATCGTGCCTAACATGTTGCCACCTGAGCCGTGGGCGAAGCTGACCAGCCGGCGCGGAACGTCCTCCAAGCCTCGGGTGGGTTGGGGGGGAGGAACCAGCCACAGCGGTGATCTGGAAATCATTGCGGACGTGGTTCGCGAGTTGGCAAACGAAGTGGAATGGGTGTTCTTCGGTATGTGCCCGGATGCACTGCGTCCGTATATTCATGAGTTCCACAGCTCGGTCGGCTTGAACACCTACCCATTCAAGCTGGCCAGCCTGAATCTCGACTTGGCGCTGGCTCCCCTGGAGTTCCACATTTTCAACGACTGCAAGAGCAACCTGCGCTTGCTGGAATACGGTGCCTGTGGCTACCCGGTCATCTGCACCGACACCAAGGCCTACGACGGTTTTCTGCCCTGCACCAAAGTGCGCAGCAACAGCACCGAGGAGTGGGTTGAAGCGATCCGCATGCACCTGGCCGATCCGGACGCGAGTTACCGCATGGGTGACGAACTGCGCGAAGCGGTGCTGCGGGACTACATGCTCAGCGGCAAGAACCTGCAGCATTGGTTGTGGGGGTGGTTGCCGGATTGAACGTTGCCCTGTGCAGCGTTGACACTCGTGGAGAGGGAGCTGGCTCCCTCGCCATAAAGGCCGCATACGGTCGTCTTTTCGCCTTCCTTCCCCTGAAACCGCCCCAACAGAGCTGGCGCGTTTCCTGCAAGCCCCTCTCATATCGCCATAAAACGAGCGCTCGCGGCCTTTCGCAGCGCCCAAATCGGCATTGAAGGTGTAATCCCCGCGTCCGCAAAGCGAAACAACGCTTGGCCGAGCCCGGTGATGAACAAGAGGGGAGACGATGAAGGCAGTTATCTTGGCAGGTGGTCTCGGCACGCGGATCAGCGAGGAGTCGCACCTCAAGCCCAAGCCGATGATCGAGATCGGTGGCAAGCCAATTCTTTGGCACATCATGAAGCAGTATTCCGCCCATGGAATCCACGACTTCGTCATTTGCCTGGGCTACAAGGGCTATGCCATCAAGGATTTCTTCGCCAACTACTTCCTGCACACCTCTGACGTTACCTTCGACATGTGCAACAACCGCATGGACGTTCACCAAAACTACAGTGAACCGTGGCGTGTGACCTTGATCGACACTGGCGATGACACCATGACCGGTGGGCGACTGCGTCGGGCGGCGCGTTACCTGGAGAATGAAGAGGCGTTCTGCTTCACCTACGGCGACGGTGTGTCGGATCTCAATATTGGCGCGCTGGTGGATTTTCATTTGTCCCACGGCAAGCTTGCCACGGTGACAGCCGTCCAGCCGCCAGGACGTTACGGTGCGCTGGAGCGCAACGGCGATTCTGTCCTCGGGTTTACCGAAAAACCGCGAGGCGATGGCGGTTGGATCAATGGCGGATTCTTCGTGCTTTCGCCCAAGGTGTTGCCTTATATCGCTGACGATCAGACCTCATGGGAGGCCGAACCGCTGGCGACGCTGGCAGCGCAGGAGCAACTCAACGCTTTCCAGCACGACGGTTTCTGGCATCCGATGGACACCTTGCGGGACAAGAACCACCTCGAAGCCCTGTGGCAAAGCGGCGAGGCCCCATGGAAGCAATGGTCTTGAACCCTGAGTTCTGGCGTGGCAAGCGCGTACTGGTCACAGGCCATACCGGCTTCAAGGGCAGTTGGCTGACGCTGTGGCTGCAAAGCCTCGGGGCCAAGGTCAGTGGTTTTTCCCTCGACCCCGCCACCCAGCCGAACCTGTTCGAGTTGGCCCGCGTGAGCGAGGGCATCGATGACCGGCGCGGTGACTTGCGCGACCTCGGCGCCTTGCTGGAACTGCTGGCCGACGTGCAGCCGGAGATCGTCCTGCACCTCGCCGCTCAGCCGCTGGTGCGCGAAGGTTACCGGGACCCATTGGGCACGTATTCCAGCAACGTCATGGGCACTCTCAACCTGCTGGAAGCGGTTCGCCAGGTGGGTGGCGTCAAGGCATGTGTACTGGTTACCACCGACAAGGTCTACGCCAATCAGGAATGGTTATGGCCCTACCGCGAAAACGAGCCTTTGGGCGGTCACGATCCTTATAGCAGCAGCAAGGCCTGCTGCGAATTGCTGGCGCAGTCTTATGCCGCCTCATTCTTTTCGGCTGAGCGCTATGCCGAGCATGGCCTTGCTCTGGCCACGGCACGGGCCGGCAATGTGCTGGGCGGCGGTGATTTCGCTCCCGAGCGCCTGATTCCCGACGTGCTTAAAGCCTGGTCGGCAGACGAGCCGGTGACGCTGCGTTATCCACAGGCCGTTCGTCCGTGGCAGCACGCCCTGGAACCGTTGGCCGGATACCTATTATTGGCTGAGTGCCTTTATCAGCAGGGACCAGAGTTCGCCGGTGCCTGGAACTTCGGCCCGGGTGAAACCGACATGTGCAGCGTCGGCGAGGTCGTCCGACTGTTGGCCGAGCGCTGGCCGCAAGCGCCCGGCCTGCGCATCGAGCCGAGCGACTTACATGAGGCCGGCCTGTTGCGCCTGGACAGCAGTCGCGCCCGGCAGCTGCTTGGCTGGCAGCCGCGCTGGTCGTTGCAACAATGCCTGGCCCAGACCCTGGATTGGCACTTGGCATGGCAGGACGGCGATGATATGCGTCAAGTCAGCCTCGGCCAACTGAACCTGTATCGAGGGGCGTTGTGAGCGAGTTTTCCTTGATGGCGTTGCCGCTGGCCGGTCTGTTCAGCGTTCAGCACAAACGCTTCGAAGATCAGCGCGGGCATTTCGCCCGGCTGTTCTGCGAAGGTAGCCTGAGCGCATTTGGCCAGCCATTTCATATCCGCCAGATCAACCATTCCTGCACTCGTGAGCGCGGTAGCGTGCGTGGGTTGCATTATCAGAACGCGGCGCAGCCGGAAGCCAAGTTGATCACCTGCCTGCGTGGCGAAGTCTGGGATGTAGCCGTGGATCTGCGTCCCGATTCCGAGACGTTTTTGCATTGGCATGCCGAGCACTTGAAGGCTGGCGATGGCCGCAGCCTGTTGATCCCGGCCGGGTTTGCCCATGGGTTCCAGACCCTGACCGAAGACGCCGAGCTGCTTTACTTGCACAGTGCCGACTACGCTCCCGAGCACGAGGGCGGCCTGTCGGTGAATGATCCGCGGCTGGCGATTGCCTGGCCGCTGCCTGTCAATAATCTGTCGAGCCGGGACAGCAACCATCCCTTGCTCGACGAGCGTTTCGCTGGAGTGCGTCTATGAACTGCCGAGGTTGCGGAACTGCCCTGGCTTTGCCTTTGATCGATCTTGGTACTTCGCCGCCATCCAACGCTTATGTGCGGGCCGACCAACTGGATCAGGCCGAGCAGTGGATGCCGCTCAAGGTCGCGGTGTGCCAGCAATGCTGGTTGGTGCAGACCGAGGACTACACCCGCGCGGACACATTGTTCGACGCTGAGTACGCCTATTTCAGTTCGTTCTCCAGCACCTGGCTGGCCCACGCCGAGCGCTACGTTGCCGAGATGGTGGAGCGCTTCGAATTGAGTGCAGACAGTCGCGTGGTGGAAATTGCCGCCAACGATGGCTACCTGTTGCAGTACGTGGCCAAGTGCGGTATTCCCTGCCTGGGCGTCGAGCCGACGCGCAGCACCGCCGAGGCGGCTCGTGCCAAAGGCCTGGTGATCCGCGAGTTGTTCTTTGGTCGCGAAACGGCCACGCAACTGATCGGCGAAGGCTGGGCAGCGGATTTGATGGCGGCCAACAACGTGTTGGCCCACGTGCCGGACATCAACGATTTCCTCGCCGGCTTCGCCACACTGCTCAAGCCAACCGGCGTCGCCACGTTCGAGTTTCCGCAACTGCTGACATTGATGGCCGGGCAGCAATTCGACACGCTGTACCACGAGCATTTTTCCTACTTGTCGCTGACCTCCGTGCAAACCCTGTGCGAGCGCAACGGGCTGGAAGTATTCGATGTTGGCCGGTTGTCGACCCATGGCGGTTCGTTGCGAGTCTTCGTCCAGCGTGCCGACGGAGTGCGGCGTTCGATCCAGTCCTCGGTGCAGCAACAATTGCAGGCCGAACAGGAGGCTGGCGTGAAGACCGCCGCGTACTACGCCACCCTGGCGCCGGCTGCCGAAGCGATCAAGCATGGCTTGCTGCGTTTCCTTTTGCAGGCCAAGGCCGACGGCAAGCGTGTGGTGGGCTACGGCGCAGCGGCCAAGGGCAATACATTGCTGAATTATGCGGGGGTCAGGCCCGACCTGCTGGCATGGGTAGCCGATGCCAATCCACACAAACAAGGTAAATACTTGCCGGGCAGTCGCATTCCCATAGTGGCGCCTGAGCGTATTGCCGCCGAGAAGCCTGATTACATTCTCGTCCTGCCTTGGAACCTGCTGAGCGAAGTCAGCCAGCAGTTGGAAGAGGCGCGTGGGTGGGGTGGCCGATTTGTAGTCGCCGTACCTGAGTTGACGCTCCTATGAAGGTGCTGGTGACGGGGGCAACCGGATTTGTCGGTCGACATCTCGTCGAAGCTCTGCTCGCGCGTGGTTGCCAGGTTCGGGCCGTTGCACGTCGGGTCGAGCCGGCCGAGGCGCTGCCCTGGTTCGACCGTGTTGAATTCGTCGCGGCCGATGTCCATTCCAAAGAGCTGGACGTCGCTGCATTGGTCAAGGGTGTCGATGCCTTGGCGCACCTGGCGTGGCCGGGATTGCCGAATTACCAGGCCCTCCTTCATTTCGAACATAACCTGATGGCCGATTATCAGTTCATCAAACAGGTAGTCGTGGCGGGGGTGGGACAGGTGCTGGTCACGGGGACCTGTTTTGAATATGGCCTGCAGAGCGGGCCGCTTGACGAGCAGACTGCGCCACAACCGTCCAACCCTTACGGCTTGGCAAAAAATACCTTGCGCCTGTTTCTTGAACACCTGCAACGCGAGCATTCGTTTACGTTGCAGTGGGTACGCTTGTTCTATTTGCACGGCATCGGTCAGAACCCCAACAGCCTGCTCGCGGCGCTGGACCGGGCCATCGATGCCCAAGCGCCGGTATTCGATATGTCGGGTGGCGAGCAGTTGCGCGATTACCTGGCCATCGAAACAGCGAGTGCTTATATGGCGGGTCTGCTGTCGCTGCGCGAATTCAATGGTGTCGTCAATTGCTCAAGTGGCGAACCGGTGTCGGTTCGCGCACTGGTAGAAGCACGCCTGCGCGAGCGTGGCGCGGCCATTCGCCTGAACTTGGGCCATTATCCCTATCCGACCCACGAACCCATGGCGTTCTGGGGCGTGGCCGAACGTTTGCAAACCTTGTTGGGAGCCGAACATGACGCGTGAGCTGTACCGGGCCGCCGGCCTTCCGGTTCTGCAGAACCGTACCTTCGCCGATGAGCAGTCGGCCAGAGCCTCGGCGAGTGCCGACATGGTGTTGGTTCAGGACGACGTGAGCGGGTTGGTTTTCAACCAAGCGTTCGATGCGGACAAGCTCAGCTATGACAGCGACTACCAGAATGAACAGGCCCACTCCGGTCAGTTCCAGAAGCATCTCGCTGACGTGGAAGGCATCATCGCCAGGCATTTCAGCGGTCAGGACTTGATCGAGGTCGGTTGCGGCAAAGGCTATTTCCTGGAACTGCTCAAAGAACGTGGTTATGCGATCACGGGTATCGACCCTGCCTATGAGGGGGACAACGCCGACGTGATCAAGGCGTCGTTCACTCGCGATCTGGGCCTGTCGGCCGACGCGGTCGTGCTACGTCACGTGCTGGAGCATATTCAGGATCCGGTGGCTTTCCTTGCAGAAATCTCAGCGGCCAACCAGGGCGGACAGATTTACATTGAAGTGCCGTGCCTGGACTGGATCCTGGAGCATCGTGCCTGGTTCGACCTGTTCTATGAGCACGTCAACTATTTCCGCCTCGATGACCTGCGCCGGATGTTTGGCACGGTGCATGAGGCCGGGCACCTGTTCGGCGGTCAGTACCTGTACATCGTTGCCGATCTGGCCACGTTGCGCCTGGAGCCGGAGCAACCCGTTCCAGCCTTGCAAATGCCAGACGAATTCACCGCCAGCCTCAGTCGCGCCGTGCAGATCGTTCAGGCCGCGCCGCAACAAGGCTCGGCGATCTGGGGGGCATCCTCCAAAGGGGTGATCTACTTGCTATTCCTGCAACGAGCCGGTGTAGCAGTGGACTGCGTGGTGGATATCAACCCGGCCAAGCAGGGGCGATATCTGCCGCTGTCGGGCGCCCGGGTGTCTTCGCCGCAAGAAGCCATGAATGCATTGCCCGAAGGCGCCAACCTGTTCGTAATGAATTCCAATTACCTCGAAGAGATCAAGCGGATGACCGGTGGGCGCTACGTCTACCACGCCGTTGACAGCGCTTCGTTCCAATAACCGCGAGATTCGAAAAATGACTGACAACACTATCCATACAGCTTTCGAAGCCCAATGCCAGACCGAAATCGCCGGGCAAGGCCAAGATCAGAAACTCGTCGGCTTGGCCAAGGAGTTTTTCAACGAGTCGGCCCGCCACAAGTACAGCTACCATTTTTCATGGATGGGCCGGCCAATCATCCAACTGCCGCAGGACATGATGGCCATGCAGGAACTGATCTGGCAGATCAAGCCTGACCTGATCATCGAATGCGGTATCGCCCACGGCGGTTCGATCATCTATTACGCTTCGTTGCTGGAGTTGCAAGGCCACGGCGAAGTATTGGGCATCGACCTGGATATCCGCCCGCACAACCGTGAAGCCATCGAGAGCCATCCGATGAGCAAGCGCATCTCGATGATCGAGGGTTCGAGCATCGATCCGGCCATTGCCGAGCAGGTCCATGCAGCGGCCAAAGGCAAGAAAGTTATTCTGGTACTCGACTCCAACCACACCCATGACCATGTCCTCGAAGAGCTGCGCCTGTACGCGCCGCTGGTTTCGGTGGGCAGCTACTGCGTGGTGATGGACACGGTGGTGGAAGACATGCCGGCGGACTTCTTCCCGGATCGCCCATGGGGCCCGGGCGACAACCCGAAAACCGCTGTGTGGAAATACCTCGAAGAAAACGACAGCTTCGAAATCGACCAGCAACTGCAGAACAAGCTGCTGATCACCGTTGCGCCGGATGGTTATCTGCGTCGGGTTCGTTAATCCATCCGTTTCAAGTCATTGGCGTCTGGCAGGTTGTGGGGACTAGGAAATATGCAGGTTCGAAATATGCTTCAAAACAACGTGGCACCGCTGAGCGAGCGGTTCACCGTGGTAGTCATCTCCCACAACCGCAGCGCATTTCTGCGCCGCACATTGCATTACTACAGCAGCTATCCGTGTTCGGTACTGGTATTGGACTCGTCGGTGGAGCGCGATGATCGGATCGCCGAGGATTTTCCGTCGGTCGATTACCGCCACTTGCCCCAGTTCACCTACAAAGGGCTTCAGGAAAAATTGACCTACGGTGTCAACCAGGTCAAAACGCCTTATATGGTGTTCGCCGCCGACGACGATTTCCTGCTGCATGATGCCTTGACCGAATCGGTTGAGTTTCTCGAAGCCAACCCCGACTACGGCCTTTGCCACGGCTACGGCATCATGTATTTGTCCTGCGCAACAGAAGTCTGCTACTTCCGCCGTGACCGCAAGGTGCATGAGGACTACGACAGCGAACTGGCCGAGGACCGTGTGATCCGTTTCATGGATCAATTCCTGCCGCCGTTCTACGCCGTGACCCGCACTGACTTGCTGCAACAGTGGTACGGCATGTTGCCGCCTGGCACCAGTTTCGAGTGGCAGGAGATCGGCCATACCTTTTACTTGCTGGCTTGTGCCAAGGCGCGGATCCTGCCGATTCCGTTCGCCGTGCGCGAACTCAACTACGGCGGTTCCGAACACAACACCAACGTCCTGACGGTGTTGAGTTACAAAGACGCCAAAAGCGTCGCCGAGCGTGAGCAGTTCGCCGAGTTCCTGGCATCGGTGCCGACCCAGCTCAGCGAGCAGGCTCCGGAACGCATCAAGCAGATTGCCCTGGACAGTTTTGCGGCCATGGCCGACTGCCTGCAGCAAGGGCGTTCGCTCAAGGGCACGCAGATTATCCGTTCGGCCTGGTTGGAGGCCGGTGGTGAGCCGGTTCGTTCGTTTGGCCCACAGCAATTTGTTGAAATGCCTTTCTACAATCAACGGGTCTTCGATCTTCTGACTCACTTTGAATTCCTGCTGCATGCCATGCCAGCCGGCCGCCTTCAGCTTCAACAATTGGAAGGCATTCTGCTGCGTCAGCATGAGCTGATGCGTGTGCAACCAAACGATAACGAGCGCACCCTACGCAGCCGTCTGTGGGAAGCCCAAGGCCTGTACGCGTTCAACCGCACCGTGATCAAGCGCCTAGCCGAGTCGTTGAAAAGCAGCGATGAGCCTGATGAGGCAGTGAAACTTCAGGCCTGGGCCGAGCGCCTGGACTCGGTGCCGGGTCAGCAAGAGCGCCGGTTACTGGAAAACATGCACTCCGGCCGTTTGTTGAATTGGCTTGAGGCGCGTAATCCAGATGCGCAGCAGCTCAAGTCCATCGCGGCGCACCTGGCCGAGCATCAAGGCGGCCCGCGGTTCGGCATCTTGTTGCTGGACCTGGACGCTGACATGTTCAAGCTGCAGGCGACCTTCGACAGCCTGGTCAACGGTCATAGCAAGGCGTTCAACGTGGTGGTTTTCACCACCGGCGACCTGCCGGCGACCACCACCGTGCGCGACACCGTGCACTTCGTCAAAGTCAGCACTGGCAATTATGTCGAGCGCATCAACCAGATCATCGGGCAGTCCTCCGCCGACTGGATGGTACTGGCCGAGGCTGGCGACCAGTTCACCGAAAGCGGTCTGCTGCGCGCCAGTCTTGAACTGATCGGCGCCGATGGCGTGCGTGCCGTGGCCATGGACGAAATCCAGCGTAAGGCCGACGGCAGCCTGGTCGATGTGTTCCGTCCTGGCGTCAATCTTGACTTCCTGCAATCGGTGCCTTCGCTGATGGCGCGGCATTGGCTGATTCGTCGTGACGTGCTGGTACAGACACGCGGTTTTACGCCTGAATACACCCAGGCGTTGGAGTTGGACGTGTTGTTGCGTCTGATCGAAGAGGCGGGGCTTGCCGGCCTGGCGCATCTGTCCGAGCCGTTGCTGATCTGCAATGCCCCGGCGCAAGAGGAAAATGCCCAGGAGCGTCAAGTACTGACGCGCCACTTGGCGGCCCGGGGTTATCGCGCCCAGGTCACCTCGGCGCAACCGCTGACCTATCAAATCGACTACCAGCATGCCGAGCGGCCGTTGGTATCGATCATTCTCGAAAGCCGGGACAACTTCGAACAGATTCAACAGGCGCTGGTCAGCGTGCTGCAGCGCACCCGTTATCATCGCCATGAAATCCTGATCGCAGATAATCATAGCCAGTCCGAAGCAATGGCCCAGTGGCTCGACAGCCTGGAAGGCAAAGGCGATCGGATCCGTATCCTGCGCAGCGATCGGCGCTTGAGTGCGTCGGCTCTGTACAATTGGGCGGGCGCCCAGGCCAAGGGTGAATACCTGGTGCTGTTGTCGGCCGAGGTGCAAGTGATCAACGCCAACTGGCTCGACAGCTTGCTCAACCAGGCCCAGCGACCGGAAGTGGGGATCGTCGGCAGCAAACAGATGGATGTTCGCGGCATCACCACTCAGGCTGGCCTGGTGCTCAAGCCCGATGGCCAGGTGGCCTCGGTGTTCGTTGGCGAACGCAAGGACGCCAAGGGTTATCTCAATGGCCATCAGGCGGAACAGAACTACTCTGCGGTGTCCGGCGTTTGCCTGATGATTCGTAAGGATTTGTTCGAAGCCGTAGGCGGCCTGGACGAAGAACATTTCGCCGAGGCCTTTGCCGACGTCGACCTTTGTCTGAAAGTAGCTGACGCAGGCTATCTCACGGTCTGGACACCCCAGGCGCAGATGCTGCACGCCGGTACGGTTTCCGCGGCACCCGAGGCGGTGATTGCCTTGCGCGACAAGTGGCAGGCACGCTTCCAACATGACGCGGCCCGTAATCCGAACCTGGCCTTGACCGACACCGGTTTTGCGTTGGGCACCGCCACGGCTGTCGACTGGGCCCGGTTGCTCGCATAAGCCTGCCAGGCAAAAGGAATCAGGTATGTTCAACGGTAAATCGATTTTCATCTCAGGCGGTACCGGTTCGTTCGGGCGCAATTTTATCCGCCGGTTGCTCGAGCAATACCAGCCCAAGCGCGTGGTGGTGTTTTCCCGAGACGAACTCAAGCAGTACGAGATGCAACAAACCTTCAATGCTCCGTGCATGCGTTATTTCCTGGGGGACGTGCGCGACGCCGATCGCCTGCGCCAGGCCATGCGCGGGATTGATTACGTGGTGCATGCGGCGGCGCTCAAACAGGTGCCGGCGGCGGAATACAATCCCACCGAATGCATTCGTACCAACGTCAATGGCGCAGAAAACATCATCGCTGCGGCCATCGACAATGGCGTGAAAAAGGTCGTTGCGCTGTCCACCGACAAAGCGGCCAGCCCGATCAATCTGTACGGCGCGACCAAATTGCTGTCGGACAAACTGTTCGTCGCCGCCAACAATATCGCGGGTGAACAGCAGACCCGCTTCGCCGTGGTGCGCTATGGCAACGTTGCGGGCTCGCGGGGCTCGGTGGTGCCGTTCTTTAGCAAGCTTATTGCCGAGGGGGCCACGGAGTTGCCGATCACCGATGAGCGCATGACCCGCTTCTGGATCACCCTCGATCACGGCGTGCAGTTTGTGCTCGACAGTTTCGCCCGCATGCATGGCGGTGAAGTGTTCGTGCCGAAGATCCCGTCGATTCGCATCGTCGACTTGGCGTCGGGCATGGCCAGGCATCTGCCTCATAAGAACGTGGGCATCCGGCCCGGTGAAAAGCTGCACGAGTTAATGGTGCCGCTGGACGACGCGCGCATGACCATCGAGTTCACCGATCACTATACGATCCAGCCATCGATTCGCTTCACCAGCGTGGACGTGGATTTCGCTATGGACAATTTGGGCGAACGAGGCACGCCAGTTGCGGAAGACTTCGAGTATCGCTCTGACACCAATCCACACTTTTTGTCGGTGGAGCAGATCGCCGATCTGCACGCCCGGCTGTCGGTATGATTCCCTACGGTCGGCAAAGCCTCGATCAAGCTGACATCGATGCCGTCGTCGCCGTGTTGCAGTCCGATTGGCTGACGCAAGGGCCTGCGATCGAGCGTTTTGAACAGGCCATGGCGCGCCGCTGCCAGGCCGGCCATGCCGTGGCGGTGTGCAACGCGACCGCTGCGCTGCACATCGCTTGCCTGGCGGCGGGGCTTGGGCCGGGGGATCGTTTGTGGACCACACCCAATACCTTCCTGGCCTCGGCCAACTGCGGCCGATATTGCGGCGCGCAGGTGGATTTCGTCGATATCGATCCGCTGACCTGGAACCTGGATGCCGTTGCCCTGGCCGCAAAGCTTGAAAAAGCCGAGCGTGATGGGACCCTGCCCAACGTGTTGGTGGCGGTAGCGTTCTCCGGGCAAAGCTGTGACATGCGTGAAGTGGCTCGCTTGTCCGAGCGCTACGGGTTCACGGTCATTGAAGATGCCTCTCACGCGGTGGGCGCGTCTTATGCCGGCAGGCCGGTGGGGTGTGGCGAATTTGCGGACATGACGGTGTTCAGTTTCCACCCAGTGAAAATTATTACCAGCGCCGAAGGTGGGATGGTCTTGACCAATCGCCCGGAGCTGGCGCAGCGCCTGCGACGTCTGCGCAGCCATGGGATGACCCGTGACGCTGAACAGATGAGCGAGCCCAGCCATGGGCCTTGGTACTACCAGCAGGTGGAGTTGGGATTCAATTACCGGATCACGGATCTCCAAGCTGCCCTGGGGCTTTCCCAGTTGGATAAGCTTGAACGTTTCATCGCCCGCCGTCGGGCACTGGCGGCGCGCTATAACCGCTTGCTGAATGGTTTGCCACTGACCTTGCCCGGTTTGCAACCCGAGGCCGAATCGGCTTGGCATTTGTATGTAGTGCGCTTGCGGCTCGACGAGATATCCCTGGATCATCGCCAGATTTTCGAAGGCTTGCGTGCGGCAGGGATCGGCGTGAACCTGCACTACATACCGGTTCACCTGCAGCCGTATTACCGCGAACTGGGATTTGCCCCTGGAGACTATCCACAGGCTGAGCGTTATTACGCCGAGGCCATCAGCTTGCCGATGTTTCCTTCCCTCAGTGATGAACAGCAAGACTATGTGATGGGGCAACTGCAACGATTGCTTGAGGAGTAACGACGCGTGAGCGCAATCGCGATCATTCCCGCCCGTGGCGGCAGCAAGCGCATTCCTCGCAAGAACCTGAAGCCGTTCGATGGCGTGCCCATGATTGCCCGCTCGATTCGCACGGCGTTGGACTCGGGACTTTTCAACGGGGTGATTGTCAGTACCGATGACGAAGAAATTGCTGAATTGGCGATGGCTCATGGTGCGCAAGTGCCGTTCTTGCGACCAGCCGCGCTGGCGGATGATTTCACCGGGACGGCGGCGGTGATGGTTCACGCCCTGGGTGAGCTACGTGAGCGCTCGTTCGATTTCGCCTGTTGCATCTACGCCACGGCGCCGCTGTTGCAAGCGCGGTTTCTGCGTGAGGGCATTGACTTGCTGCGCGGCCATCCGGACAAGTCGTTCGCGTTTTCCGTGAGCAGTTTCGGTTTTCCCGTACAGCGCGCCTTGACGTTGGATGAGCAGGGCGCGTTGACCCCACTGTATCCGCAATTTCGCGATACGCGCTCCCAGGACCTGGCTGAAGCTTTCCAGGACGCCGGCCAATTCTATTGGGGGCGTCGGGACGCCTGGTTGCGTGGCGATACGTTGTTTTCGTCGAAAAGCCTGCCGGTTGTGCTGCCTCGTCATCTGGTGCAAGACATCGACACAGCCGAGGACTGGAAGCGCGCCGAGTATCTCTACGCCGCTTTGAGAGCGGGCGGTGAATTGCAATGAGAGTGCTGATTCGCGCCGATGCTTCGCCAATCATCGGCAGCGGGCACATTGCCCGTTGCCTGACCCTGGCGCGAGCCCTGCGCGAGCAAGGCGTGCACGTCGCGTTTGCTTGTCGGCTGCTTGTTGGGCATCGTCTGCACGCTCTGACGGCCGAGGGCTTCGAAACGTTCGCCCTGCCGGACCTTTATCGCGGGGAAGATCCGCAACAGGCCATCGAATCGTTGCTGCCCTGGCAAGCGGATATCGATGCGTTGGAACAAGCGTTGGCCGAGCGGCCCGGCTTCGACTGGGTCATTGTTGACCACTATGGTCTGGATCAACGTTGGCAGACTGCGGCCCGGCGCTTCGCGCCTCGGATCATGGCATTGGATGACCTGGCGACTCGGACTTACAGCGCTGACCTCTTGCTCAATCAGAATCTGTCCGGCACGCAAGCTGCGTATGAAGGATTGTTGCCTGAGCATTGCCGGACGCTGCTGGGACCGCGTTACGCGTTGTTGCGCGATGAGTTTCGTTGCGGGGCGATTGAGATAAAAAAGAAGGTAAGGCGCGTACTCGTCAATTTCGGCGGTTTCGATGCGGCGATGCAGACCCATCACGCAATGCTGGCGCTGGTGGCTTACCCCGAGCTGGAAGTGGATTTTGTCGCCGGTGCGGACAACCCGGCCTGGGCTCGGATGCAACGGATGGCGGCGAGCCGACCCCACTGGCGATTGCACAGCTTCGTCAGCGATTTTCATCAGCTCATGCTGGAGGCCGATCTGTTCATCGGGGCCGGTGGCGGAACCAGTTGGGAGCGGGCCGCCATGGGGTTACCCACGATCTGTATCGCGGTATCGAACAACCAGCAGGCCAACAGCGATGTCATGGCGACGTTCGGTGCCCATGTCTATCTCGGGTGCAGAGAAAGCGTCACCGTTGAACAGTTGCGCCAGGCTATCGGCTTTGTCGTGGATAACCAGGGGTTGCGTCAGAGTCTTGCGCAGCACTCCCGGCAATTGGTCGATGGCCTGGGTGCCTTGCGCGTAGCCGTTGCACTGGCTGGTGCCTTGCTGCGGGTTCGTCCGGCCACGCGAGCCGACGCCCGTTTGCTTTTCGAGGGGCGTAATGCCGAGGTCGTGCGCCGCGTATCGCTGGATCAGTCGCCCGTCGACTGGGATCGTCATTGCCAATGGCTGCAAGCCAGTCTGGTCAATCCACAGCGCTTGTTGTTGGTTGGCGAAGCGTCCGACGGCCCCGTCGGTGTATTGCGTTATGACCTGCAAGGCAGCGAAGCGCTGGTATCGATTTATTTGTTCAAGAACCGCCTGGGGTTGGGGTGGGGCAGGGCATTGCTGGCCCGTGGTGAGGCGTTTGCTACCGTCCATTGGCCGCAACTGCGCAGCTTTACCGCTCAGATCCTGCCGGCTAACCAAGCGTCTCTGGCGTTGTTCCGCCAGGCAGGTTTCGGTCAGGGCACATGCGTGTTTACCCGCGTATTGAAGGAAGAAATTCATGAGTAGTTTCAAGATCGGTCAGCGCAGCATCGGGGCTGACGCGCCGCCTTTCATCATTGCCGAGATGAGCGGCAACCATAACCAATCCCTGGAGGTGGCCTTGCAGATCGTCGAAGCCGCTGCCCGAGCCGGTGCTCACGCTTTGAAGCTGCAGACCTACACCGCCGATACCATGACGTTAGATCTGAGCGAAGGGGAGTTCTTCATCAGGGACCCCAGCAGCCTTTGGGCTGGAACATCCCTTTATGATTTGTACGAAAAAGCTCATACGCCGTGGGAATGGCACGCGCCGATTTTTGCCCGGGCCAAGGCGCTGGGGATGCTAGCGTTCTCGACCCCGTTCGACGAAACGGCGGTGGACTTCCTGGAAAGCCTGGATGTGCCGGCCTACAAGATCGCCAGTTTCGAAAACACTGACTTGCCGCTGATTCGCCGGGTCGCTGCCACCGGCAAGCCGTTGATTATCTCCACCGGCATGGCCAGCATCGCCGAACTCGACGAAACCGTGCGTGCCGCCCGCCAGGCTGGTTGCAAGGATTTGGTGCTGCTCAAGTGCACCAGCACCTACCCGGCGACGCCGGCCAATAGCAACGTGCGCACCATCCCTCATCTGCGGGAGTTGTTCGGCTGTGAGGTAGGTTTGTCGGACCACTCCATGGGCGTCGGGGTATCCGTGGCTGCGGTGGCGCTGGGGGCGACCGTCGTGGAAAAGCATTTCACCCTTGACCGTGCCGCTGGTGGCGTGGACGCCAGTTTCTCCCTGGAACCGGCAGAGCTGGCAGCGCTGGTGATCGAAACCGAGCGCGCCTGGCAGGCCATGGGACAGGTGCGCTATGGCGTGACCGAGGCCGAGCAGAAATCGCTGGTCTATCGTCGTTCGCTGTACGCTACGCAGGACATGGCCACCGGCGAAGTGTTCACGTCGCAGAACGTCCGGGCCATCCGTCCGGGGCTCGGGTTGGCGCCCAAACATCTGGATTCCTTAATGGGTCGTCGTGCCCGCCAGGCAATCAAGCGTGGCACGGCGCTGTCCTGGTCATTGGTTGAATAGCTTCTCAATGGGCTTATTCGGCAATTTAGCGTGACCTGCGAGTCATAACGCGCATCTTCACTGTATTGTATTGACCGGGAAGATGGCGCCTGGCCCTTATCAGGACCGGTGATAGCCCTTTACACTTCCCGTTTGTCGGCGCCCCTCGATTCCTTGCGAGCGGTGGTATTGGGCTGTTTTTGATTGGGAAGCCGTAATGATTGGCATAAAAAGCATTGCGAGCTACGTTCCTGTAGCCGGCGTGGACAATTACGCACAAGGTGCAAAATTTGAAAAGGATGAAGAGTTCATCCTCGGCAAGATCGGTTCCGCCTTCTTGCCACGCAAGGATGACGGCCAGGAAACCTCGGATCTGTGCGTCGAAGCGGCCAATGCGCTGTTTGCCAATAATCCCGATCTGAAGCGCGAATCCATTGACGTGCTGATCGTCGTCACCCAGAACGGCGATGAAGAAGGCTTGCCCCACACGGCGGCTATCGTTCAGGACAAGCTCGGCCTGCCCACCAGCGTAGCGGCTTTCGATATATCCCTGGGTTGCTCGGGTTATGTCTATGGCATCTACGCCATCAAGGGCTTCATGGAAGCCGCTGGCCTGAAGAATGGCCTGTTGGTAACCGCCGACCCATACTCGAAAATCGTCGACCCGGAAGATCGCAACACCACGATGCTGTTCGGTGATGCCGCCACGGCGACGTGGATGGGCGAGGATGCGCCGTGGCAACTGGGCAAGGCAAAGTTCGGCACCGACGGCTCCGGTGCGCCGCACCTGAAGGTCAGCGACGGCGTATTCTTCATGAACGGCCGCCAGGTGTTCAACTTCGCGTTGCTCAAGGTGCCGGCACATTTGCATGAGTTGCTCGCCGATTCCGATCTGCAACCCAGTGACATCGATGCGTTCTGCATTCATCAAGGCAGCGCCGCAATCGTCGATGCCGTGGCGCGGCGTTTCGAAGGCGAGCCGGAGAAGTTCATCAAGGACATGGTCGAGACCGGCAACACCGTGTCGTCGAGTATTCCGCTCTTGCTGGAGAAGCACGTGCTCGATTCCGACTGGAAACGGGTCGCGTTGAGTGGCTTTGGCGTAGGTCTGTCATGGGGGTCGGCGATCATCTATCGCCCGTGAATCAATAAAACCCAGGCACAAAAATAGCGTCCAAGGTGTAATCTTGGACGCTATTTTTTTGCCTGATGTGAAGGCGAGACACCATGAGCGAGTTCTTCGAGCGCAATCTCCAGATCATCCAGCAGCGTTGGCCGGCCCTGGCCGAGCGCTTGCTGCTGGAAGACGTGGGTAGATTGCAAGCTGATCTGGTGGAGGGCATTGGTTCGACCCTGAGTATCAATGGAATCCAACTGACCAGCCGACATGACCGTCTTGCCGAGGCGGACCTGCAAGCCGCCAGTCTGCCTTTGGACGCTTGCGTCGTGCACGTCTACGGAACCGGGCTGGGCGACCTGCAAAACCGTTTGCTGGAACGGGCAGGGCTCGAGCGGTTGTATGTTCATGTGCTCAATGGCGCGGTGTTTGCGTTGGTATTGCAGGTGCTGGATCAGATGCCATGGCTTGCCGATCCCAGGGTGGTATTGCTCTACGCTGGAGATCTGACGGAAATCCAGCTGCCATTCTTCGCACTCCCCGCCGAGCTGGTACTGGCCGATGATTACAGTGCCAAGATTCGCGATCGGTTGATCAGTGAAGTTCATCTGGACTTCACCAACCGAACGTTCGACCCCAAGGCTCCCGAGGTCGTCGAGCGGCTGCAATCGACGTTCAATCTTGTACAGGGCGACCGCGATGTTGCCGAGCTGTTCGGCGCATTCCAGGGGCGTGAGGTGTTCGTCGTTGCCACCGGTCCGAGCCTTGAGCACCATTTCGACAGGCTGCGCCGCGTGAGCGAGCGAGCTGAGCGACCGTTGTTGATTTGTGTCGATACGGCTTACCGACCGTTGATCAATCACGGCATCCGTCCTGATGTCGTGGTCAGCATCGACCAGCGTATCTCGGGGCGTCATCTTCCGCCTGAGCAAACCGAAGGCATTGCCCTGGTTTATCTGCCAATGGCCGACCCTTCGGTGATTAGAGCCTGGCGGGGGCCGCGCTACGCCGGTTATTCCTCCAGTCCCGTCTACCGCCAGATGCGTGAGCGACTCTGCCGGGCCGAACTTCATGTGGGCGGGAGCGTGATTCATCCAGCGGTCGATTTAGCGGTGCAAATGGGCGCTGCGCAAATCACGCTGTTTGGTGCCGATTTTGCCTTCCCCCATGACAAGACTCACGCAGGATGGGGCGATGGCGATTTGGGGCCGCAGTTGGGGGCGTCAAGGCATTGGGTGCTCGATGGGCATGGACGGCGCGTCAAGACCCAGCTCAACTTTCGCAGCTACCTCTGTGAACTGGAGCGTTTCATTGCCAGGCATCCCAACGTACGCTTCTTCAACAGCAGTCGGGACGGGGCGATGATCGTCGGCACCGATTTCCATCCGGAGTACGTGCAATGACCACGCTTGATGAGGCACTCATTGATGCCCGCGCATGCGCGCGCCTGTTTCGACTAGGGCGGGATGTTGAGGCGGGGTTGGCGATGGTCACGCTGATCGAGTCGGCGCAGCCCCTGGTCGAACGGATGCCAGGCGATGTCCTCTCGTCGTGGAACGCGCTGCTTGCCCTGATGCTCGATGATCAACAGGCGCAGAATTGGGTTTCGCTGGCCGATTATCTTGAGTACGAGTGGGTCCAGCTGCTGACCGCTGGTCACTCCATCTAGCTACTTTTCGCAGCTTCCCCGCTGTCATGCGCTTCCAGCGACGTCAGCGGCGTTTCCCTGACGCCATTTTTTCACCCTTGAATCGCAGCCAAGTCCTTGATTTACGAGGGGTGGCACCCTGATGGCAAAATTTTTGAAAAATCTGCTAAAGCAAGTTCCGAATACGACGATAACTATTACGAAGGTTCTCTAGGCCACACCCGGCGGTTGCCAGGGCCGGAAGCCGCAGTACCCAACCAACGAGGAATTCGTCATGGCTTTAACAGTAAACACCAACGTCACATCGTTGAACGTTCAGAAGAACCTGAACCGGGCTTCCGATGCTCTCTCCACTTCGATGACTCGTCTGTCCTCCGGCCTGAAAATCAACAGCGCTAAAGACGACGCCGCCGGCCTGCAGATCGCTACCCGTATGACTTCGCAAATCCGCGGTCAGACTGTTGCGATCAAGAACGCCAATGATGGTATCTCCATCGCTCAGACCGCTGAAGGCGCTCTGCAGGAATCCACCAACATTCTGCAGCGTATGCGTGAACTGGCCGTACAGGCACGAAACGACTCCAACGGTACTGCTGACCGTGTGGCTCTGAACAAAGAATTTGCTCAGATGTCCGACGAGCTGACTCGTATCGCCGAATCGACCAACCTGAACGGTAAGAATCTGATCGATGGTACTGCTGGCACCATGACCTTCCAGGTCGGTTCCAACACTGGCGCTACCAACCAGATCACTTTGACTCTGGACAGTGGCTTCGATGCTGCAACTCTGAGTGTTGATTCTGCTGCAATCGCGATCACTGGTAACAGTAGCGCCACTGCTGAAGCAAGCACCGCTGCTGCAATCGACGCGATCGACGCTGCTCTGGCAACTATCAACGCCAGCCGTGCTGACCTCGGTGCTGCACAAAACCGTCTGACCAGCACCATCTCCAACCTGCAGAACGTGAACGAAAACGCCGCCGCTGCACTGGGTCGCGTACAAGACACCGACTTCGCTGCTGAAACTGCCCAGCTGACCAAGCAGCAGACTCTGCAACAAGCTTCCACTTCGGTTCTGGCCCAGGCTAACCAACTGCCGTCCGCTGTACTGAAGCTGCTTCAGTAATAGTCGGATGAGTTTTAGCGGGGGAGTGCGCTTGCGTACTCTCTCGCTTTTTCCGTTCAAGAGGTGATGGACATGGATATGAGCGTGAAGCTGAACTTGTCTTATCCGGCGGCGAAATCGGCGCCTAGTGTGGCCGATAAGCCGGTGGAGAAGCCTCGGGCCGAGATGGCTGTGGTAGCTCCGGTCAAAGAAGTCCCTAAGGATGCTGCTGCCGAGCAGGACAAACTCAAGAAAGCCGTTCAGGAAATCGAGAAGTTCGTTCAGTCGGTCAAGCGTAACCTGGAGTTCTCTATCGATGAGCCTTCAGGCAAAGTAGTGGTCAAAGTGATCGCCAGTGGTTCCGGTGAAGTGATTCGCCAGATCCCGAACGAAGAAGTTCTGAAACTGGCCAACAGTTTGAATGATGCAAACAGCTTGTTGTTCAGCGCTGAAGCCTGACAACCGGCACGAATTCTGTTGTTATGTTCTTTTGGACGTTGTAAAGGTCAAAAGGCCGGCGACACACTGAAGGGAGTCCCACATGGCAAGTCCAATTCTACCTGGCTTGGGTTTAGGCTCTGGCCTTGATACCACTGCTATCGTCAAGGCACTGGTTGATTCTGACAAAGCGGCCAAGCAAGGTCAGATTGATCGTGCCACCAAGATCAATACGGCCAATATTTCGGGGATCGGCACCCTGAAGTCGCTGTTGGCTACCTTCCAATCCACGCTGAAAAGCCTGGGCAGCACGACTACGCCTCAATTTACCGGGGTTTCCGCGACTTCGGCCAACACCAGCGCGTTGACGGTGACAGCCGGCAACTCGGCGGTTAGCGGCACTTACACGGTAAACGTTACTCAGTTGGCAACCTCGTCGAAAGTTGCGACGGCTGCTTTCGCCGGTGGTGCTTCCAGTGCTGTGGAGACCGGTACGCTGACCATCAGTCAAGGAGACACGGATTACACCCTTGATATACCTGCTGATTCGACGCTGCAGTCGGTTCGGGACGCCATCAACAGTAAGTACTCGTCCAGCGGTCTGACCGCCAACATCGTGACCGACAGCTTTGGTTCACGCCTGGTGGTCGGCTCGACTAAAACCGGTGCGGGTAACGATATCTCCCTCAGCGGCATTGCCAGCCTCGCAGCTGATGGCTCCGTAGCCATGGCCTCATCACCCACCGCGACTTCTTCGGGGTCGCTGGGGTTTGCCAAGGACGCTATTTTCACTGTTGACGGCTTGGCAATGACCAGCCCGACCAACAAGCTGGATAACGTGGTCTCGGGCTTGAGCATGACGTTACTCGTCGAGGACACTGGCCCGACAGTGGTTACCGTCGCTACCAACGCCGACGGCCTTAAAGCTTCGATCCAGAAGTTCGTCGATGCTTATAATGCTGTTGCTAAGGCCGTGACGTCCCTGACCAAGCCGACCACAGATGCTGAGGGTAACTCGGTTCCAGCCGCCTTGACCGGTGACTCGTTGCCTCGCTCGCTTTTGGCGGCCATTCGCGCGCCTTTGTCTGAGACCGGGGCAGGTGACAAGCTGACGGTTCTTTCTCAGTTGGGAATCACCACCAATCAGACGACCGGGGCTCTGGATTTCGACAGTGGGAAATTCACCTCTGCGTTGAATGACAAACAGTTGGGTGGGGAGATCCAGACACTGTTTGTAGGTGAGAATGGCCTGCTTGAGCGCATGGATAACGCCATCAAGCCGTACACTGAAGGCAAAACGGGTGTGGGCGGTATCGGGGGCTCAGAGGCTATCCTGACTACTCGCTCCAAGAACCTCGACATCATCAAGACGAAGCTGTTCGAAGATCAGCAGGCTCTTGATCGCCGCATCGAAACCCTCACCGCCGTACTGACCAAAAAGTACAACGACATGGATACCCTCGTCGGCAAGCTGAAAGCCACTGCCAGTAACATCACCTCGATGTTTGAAGCGATGACGGCACAACAGAAGAACAGCTGATTTTCGACCGATACAAAAAGCCCGGCAGCGTTTTGACAATGCTCCGGGCTTTCGGCTTTTCGGTCTAAAGTTTTTTGACACAGCGTCGATACGCTGTTTATACGAACCGAAGTTTTTGATGAGGTAGAACATGAATCCGATGTTAGCCCTTCGCCAATACCAGAAGATTGGCGCCCAGGCGCAAACCTCCGAAGCAAGTCCCCATCGTCTCGTGCAGATGCTCATGGAAGGTGGGTTGGACCGTATCGCCCAGGCCAAGGGCGCTATGGAGCGCAAGGACATAGCCAACAAAGGTGTCCTGATCAGTAAGGCCATCGGTATCGTGGGTGGCCTGCGTGAAGGCTTGGATCTGGAAAACCAGGCCGAGTCGGTAGCCGAGTTGGATGCTCTTTACACTTACATGATGAAACGTCTCGCCGAAGCCAACGCCAAGACCGATCCGAAGATCCTCGACGAAGTCGCTGATCTACTGCGCACGGTCAAGGAAGGCTGGGACGGTATCGCGCCACCTGGCCCGCAATTCTGAGGAATAAGCTCATGAGTCTTGTCTTGCAGCGCATAGAACAAACCCGAGATGCCCTGGTTGATGCCCTGGCTGAGCGCAATTGGGAGGCCATCGGTCAATTGGATCTGGCGTGCCGTTCCTGCATGGAAGACGTCATGGGCGAGTCCGAGGTGGACGAGGCGGCGTTGCGTAACAACCTGGAAGAGTTGCTTGGCGTGTATCGGCAGTTGCTGGATGCCGCGACGGGGGAACGTCAGGCGATCGTGAACGAAATGTCACAGATTAACCAGGCACAGAACGCGGCGAAGGTTTACCACCTGTTCGGATGATTTAATTTTCATTTAATCCGAACAAAGTGCGCCATAAATTTGACTGTGCACGATTTTTTGACTTAACTAGTGGCTGTTTACAGATTTCAGGCGTCTACAGGCATGACAAGTCTGCAAGCGTCTAGCTTGCCCCCAAATTCGGGCACTGAGTTGACTAGGGAAGTTGCTATTGCATGTGGCGTGAAACCAAAATTCTCCTGATCGATGACGATAGCGTCCGCCGCCGCGACCTGGCGGTGATCCTTAATTTTCTCGGCGAAGAAAATTTACCCTGCGGCAGCCATGACTGGCAGCAGGCTGTCGGCTCATTGTCGTCCAGCCGTGAAGTCATTTGCGTCCTTATCGGGACCGTAAATGCCCCCGCATCGCTTTTGGGCTTGCTAAAGACACTCTCAACCTGGGATGAGTTCCTTCCCGTTTTGCTGATGGGCGAAAATTCTTCCCTAGACCTGCCGGAAGACCAGCGCCGCCGGGTACTTTCCACCTTGGAAATGCCGCCCAGCTACAGCAAATTGCTTGATTCGCTGCACCGTGCCCAGGTTTATCGCGAAATGTATGACCAGGCCCGTGAACGCGGCCGGCATCGTGAACCCAATCTTTTCCGCAGCCTTGTCGGCACCAGCCGTGCGATCCAGCACGTGCGCCAGATGATGCAGCAGGTGGCCGACACCGACGCCAGCGTGCTGATCCTGGGTGAGTCCGGCACCGGCAAGGAAGTGGTTGCGCGCAACCTGCATTACCATTCCAAGCGCCGCGAAGCGCCGTTCGTTCCAGTCAACTGCGGGGCGATCCCAGCCGAGTTGCTGGAAAGCGAATTGTTCGGCCACGAGAAGGGCGCATTCACCGGCGCAATTACCAGTCGCGCCGGGCGTTTCGAATTGGCTAACGGCGGCACGCTGTTCCTCGATGAAATCGGCGACATGCCGCTGCCGATGCAGGTCAAGCTGCTGCGCGTGCTGCAAGAGCGCACCTTTGAACGCGTGGGCAGCAACAAGACCCAGAGCGTCGACGTGCGGATCATCGCCGCGACTCACAAGAATCTGGAAAGCATGATCGAGGTCGGCAGTTTTCGCGAGGATCTCTATTACCGCCTCAACGTATTCCCGATCGAAATGGCGCCGCTGCGTGAGCGGGTCGAAGACATCCCGCTGCTGATGAACGAATTGATCTCGCGCATGGAGCATGAGAAGCGCGGTTCGATCCGCTTCAACTCTGCGGCGATCATGTCCCTCTGCCGCCATGGCTGGCCGGGCAACGTCCGCGAGTTGGCCAACCTAGTGGAGCGCATGGCGATCATGCACCCCTACGGCGTGATCGGCGTGGCCGAATTGCCGAAGAAGTTCCGCTACGTCGACGACGAAGACGAGCAGATGGTCGACAGCTTGCGCAGCGACTTGGAAGAGCGCGTAGCGATCAATGGCCATACGCCGGACTTCACCAGTAACGCCATGCTGCCGCCGGAAGGCCTGGATCTGAAGGATTATCTGGGAGGCCTGGAGCAGGGCCTCATCCAGCAGGCACTCGACGATGCCAACGGCATCGTCGCCCGCGCGGCGGAACGCCTGCGCATCCGTCGCACGACACTGGTGGAAAAAATGCGCAAGTACGGCATGAGCCGTCGCGAAGGAGATGAACAGGCGGATGATTGACGCCTGTTTTACAACCGCCTGATTTCTGGGCGGTTTTTTTTCGGCACGGGTATTGCTACTGCCCTCGCAACGTTCCGTTTAACTGACGGTCAGCCAAGCGAGAGAGCACGATGACCCAAGCCGCCCTGATGTCTCCTGTCCCTGAGCCGGGACTCATGCCGTCCGCCGAGCAGGCTAGCCGGCTTGGACTTGAGCAGGCGTTTTCGCTGTTTAACCAGGTCTCCAGCCAGTTATCCGACTCCTACAGCCTGCTCGAAGCCCGGGTCACCGAGCTCAAGGGTGAGCTGGCGGTGGTCAGCGCTCAGCGCATGCAGGAGTTGGCGGAAAAAGAACGCCTGGCCAATCGGCTGCAAAACCTCCTCGACCTCTTGCCTGGCGGCGTCATTGTCATTGATGAGCACGGTTTCGTGCGCGAAGCCAACCCGGCAGCGTGCGAGCTGCTCGGCCTGCCATTGGAGGGCGAGCTGTGGCGGCATGTGATTGCCCGCTGCTTCGCTCCTCGCGAAGATGACGGCCATGAGATTTCCCTCAAAGACGGTCGACGCCTTTCTATCTCGACCCGTTCGCTTGATGCCGAGCCCGGGCAGTTGGTGCTGCTCAACGACCTGACTGAAACCCGTCACCTGCAAGATCAGCTGGCTCGCCACGAGCGGCTGTCTTCCCTTGGGCGGATGGTGGCGTCGCTGGCCCATCAGATCCGTACGCCGCTGTCCGCCGCGTTGCTCTACGCCAGTCATTTGACTGAACAGCAACTGCCGATGGATACCCAGCAGCGCTTCGCCGGCCGCCTGAAGGAACGCTTGCATGAGCTGGAGCACCAGGTCCGCGACATGCTGGTGTTTGCCCGCGGCGAATTGCCGTTGACCGACCGCGTGACGCCCAAGGCGTTGCTGCAATCCTTGCAGGCCGCAGCGTCGACCCACGTACAGGGTTTGCCGATCCGCTGGCAGTGTGACAGCCGCGCGGGCGAAGTCCTGTGCAACCGCGACACGCTGGTGGGCGCGGTATTGAACCTGATTGAAAACGCGATCCAGGCGGGCGACGGCGACGTTCGCCTGAAAGTCCACCTATACACCCGTGGCAGCACGTTGCGCCTGTGTGTCAGCGACAACGGCAGCGGCATCGATCCAGCCGTGTTGACCCGCCTGGGTGAGCCTTTTTTCACCACCAAGACCACCGGGACGGGCCTCGGTCTGACCGTGGTCAAGGCCGTGGCGCGGGCCCATCAGGGTGAATTGCAGTTGCGCTCGCGGCCGGGGCGCGGCACGTGTGCGCTGGTCCTCCTGCCGCTGTTTTCCAGTGTGCCAAGGGTGGAGTGAAGGCAATGGCAATCAAGGTTTTGCTGGTGGAGGACGATCGTGCCCTGCGCGAGGCGCTCGCCGATACACTGCTGTTGGCCGGGCATGATCATGCCGTCGTCGGTTCGGCGGAGGAGGCGTTGCTGGCGGTGGCCCGCGAGCCGTTCAGCCTGGTGGTCAGCGACGTCAATATGCCGGGCATGGACGGCCATCAGTTGCTCGGTTTACTGCGGGCGCGCCAGCCTCAATTGCCAGTCCTGTTGATGACCGCCCACGGTGCGGTCGAACGAGCGGTGGATGCCATGCGCCAGGGGGCGGCGGACTATCTGGTCAAGCCGTTCGAGCCCAAGGCGCTGCTTGACCTGGTGGCGCGCCATGCCCTGGGAAGCCTTGCCGTTGAAGGTGAAGGCCCGGTGGCGATCGAGCCGGCCAGTGCGCAGCTGCTGGAATTGGCCGCGCGGGTGGCACGCAGCGATTCAACCGTATTGATTTCCGGTGAGTCCGGTACGGGCAAGGAAGTCTTGGCCCGTTATATTCACCAGCAGTCCCGTCGCGCCAGCGAGCCGTTCATTGCCATCAACTGCGCGGCGATTCCCGACAACATGCTCGAAGCAACATTGTTCGGCCACGAAAAGGGTTCGTTCACCGGCGCCATCGCGGCCCAGGCTGGCAAGTTCGAACAGGCCGATGGCGGCACCATCCTGCTGGATGAAATCTCTGAGATGCCCCTGGGCCTGCAGGCAAAATTGCTGCGGGTGTTGCAGGAGCGAGAAGTGGAGCGGGTCGGCGCGCGCAAGCCCATCAGCCTGGACATCCGAGTGGTCGCGACGACCAACCGCGACCTGGCGGGCGAAGTGGCGGCGGGGCGTTTCCGGGAAGACCTTTATTACCGGCTGTCGGTTTTTCCGTTGGCCTGGCGTCCGTTACGCGAGCGCACCGCCGATATCCTGCCGCTGGCCGAGCGTCTGCTGGCCAAGCACGTCAATAAAATGAAGCACGCAACGGCGCGCTTGTCCGCCGAGGCACAGGCTTGCCTGATCGGGTATCCCTGGCCCGGCAACGTCCGGGAACTGGATAACGCGATCCAGCGGGCGCTGATCCTGCAGCAGGGCGGCTTGATCCAGCCCGAGGATTTCTGCCTGGCCGGTCCGGTGGCTTGTGCGCCTTTGCCGGTACCGCCGCTGGCGCCGGTAGTACCTCCGGTCGAGGTAGCCGAATCAGCCGGTGCGTTGGAGGACGATCTGCGTCGTCGCGAATTCCAGATGATCATCGACACCCTGCGCGCCGAGCGCGGCCGTCGCAAGGAAGCGGCCGAGCGACTCGGCATCAGCCCCCGAACCCTGCGCTACAAGTTGGCGCAAATGCGTGATGCCGGGATGAATGTGGAGGCCTACCTTTTCGCCAGTTGAATCATTGATCCAAGCAGTTGCACCTCTAAATCTGTGGGAGCGAGCCCTGCTCGCGAAGGCGGTGATTCAGGCGATGTAGATGTTGACTGACAGACCGCTATCGCGAGCAGGCTCGCTCCCACATGAGTCCGGATGAGCTCGCGCATGCATTTGTTTTTTACGGCCATCGAGCTGGCACCCTTGTTGCTAACACCTACGTACCCGCTGAGTAAGTGTCAAAAAAATGCGGGCCGCCAGAGAGAATAGACCATGAGCCAAGGTATTGAATTTAATCGATTGATGTTGGACATGCGGTCCATGCAAATGGACGCCATGGCCCAGCCGAAATCGGTAGCGGTCCCCCAGGTGGGTGGCAGCAGCTTTTCCGACATGCTCGGTCAGGCCGTCAATAAAGTGAACGATACCCAGCAGGCTTCGAACCAGTTGGCCAGTGCTTTCGAGATTGGTAAAAGTGGCGTCGACCTGACGGATGTAATGATCTCTTCGCAGAAAGCCAGTGTCTCGTTTCAGGCGTTGACCCAGGTACGTAACAAACTGGTTCAAGCCTACCAAGACATCATGCAGATGCCGGTCTAAGGAAACTATTGAGTCATGGCAGAAGCAGCCGTTGATAACGTTCCAGCCAAGGCCACTCCGGTAGACGGCAAACCGCCGTTGTTCGGTCTGTCTTTCCTGGAAAACCTCTCCGAGATGACCATGCTGCGTCAGGTTGGCCTGTTGGTCGGCCTGGCTGCCAGCGTGGCGATTGGTTTCGCCGTCGTGTTGTGGTCCCAGCAGCCAGACTACCGTCCGTTGTACGGTAGCCTGGAAGGCATGGACGCCAAGCAGGTCATGGAAACCCTGGCTTCTGCCGACATTCCCTACACCGTTGAACCCAATTCTGGCGCCTTGCTGGTCAAGGCCGACGACGTGGCGCGCGCGCGCCTCAAGCTCGCTGCCGCTGGCGTGACACCGACCGATGGCAACATCGGTTTCGAGATTCTGGACAAGGACCAGGGCCTGGGCACCAGCCAGTTCATGGAAGCGACTCGTTATCGTCGCGGCCTGGAAGGCGAACTGGCGCGCACCATCTCCAGCCTCAACAACGTCAAGGCTGCCCGTGTGCACTTGGCGATCCCGAAAAGCTCGGTGTTCGTGCGCGATGAGCGCAAGCCGAGTGCTTCGGTACTGGTTGAACTGTATTCCGGCCGCTCCCTGGAGCCAGGCCAGGTCGTTGCCATCATCAACCTGGTGGCGACCAGCGTTCCCGAACTGAGCAAGTCGCAAATCACCGTGGTCGACCAGAAGGGCAACCTGCTGTCCGACCAGGCGGAAAACTCCGAACTGACCATGGCCGGCAAGCAATACGATTACAGCCGCCGCATGGAAGGCATGTTCACCCAGCGGGTGCATAACATCCTGCAACCTATCCTGGGCAATGGCCGCTACAAGGCCGAAGTCTCGGCGGACGTGGATTTCAGTGCGGTCGAATCGACCTCCGAGCAATTCAACCCGGATCAACCCGCGTTGCGCAGCGAGCAGTCGGTGAACGAGCAGCGTACCGCCAGCAATGGACCGCAAGGCGTGCCGGGTGCCCTGAGCAACCAGCCGCCGTCGCCGGCCAGCGCGCCGCAAACCACCGGTGGCGCCACCGCCGCCGCGGGCATGGTGCAGCCCGGCCAGCCGCTGATCGATGCCAATGGCCAACAGATCATGGACCCGGCCACCGGCCAGCCGATGCTCGCGCCGTACCCGGCCGACAAGCGTCAACAATCCACCAAGAACTTCGAGCTCGACCGTTCCATCAGCCACACCAAGCAGCAGCAGGGCCGTTTGAATCGCCTGTCGGTCGCCGTCGTCGTGGACGATCAGGTCAAGATCAACCCGGCCAACGGCGAAACCAGCCGCGCGCCGTGGAGCGCCGACGAATTGGCGCGCTTCACTCGCCTGGTGCAGGACGCCGTTGGTTTCGACGCCAGCCGTGGCGACAGCGTCAGCGTGATCAACGTGCCGTTCTCCCTGGAGCGCGGTGAAGAAATCGCCGACATTCCGTTTTATTCGCAACCCTGGTTCTGGGATGTGGTCAAGCAAGTATTGGGTGTGTTGTTCATCCTGATACTGGTATTCGGCGTGTTGCGCCCGGTGCTGAACAACATCACCGGTGGCGGCAAGAACAAGCAGTTGGCAGGCTTGGGCGATGTAGAGCTGGGAGGCATGGGCGGCCTGGATGGCGAATTGGCCAACGATCGCGTCAGCCTCGGCGGGCCGCAGAGCATCCTGCTGCCAAGCCCGAGCGAAGGCTACGACGCTCAGTTGAACGCCATCAAGAGTCTGGTGGCAGAAGATCCGGGTCGTGTGGCCCAGGTCGTGAAAGAGTGGATTAACGCAGATGAGTGATAATCGAGCCGCTGTTGCCAAATTGTCCCGGGTCGACAAAGCCGCGATCCTGCTGCTGTCCCTGGGTTCGACCGACGCCGCCCAAGTGCTGCGTCACATGGGGCCCAAAGAGGTCCAGCGCGTTGGCGTGGCCATGGCCCAGATGGGCAATGTCCATCGCGAGCAGGTCGAGCAGGTCATGAGCGAGTTCGTCGACATCGTCGGCGACCAGACCAGCCTGGGCGTCGGTTCCGACGACTACGTGCGCAAGATGCTCACCCAGGCCCTGGGCGAGGACAAGGCCAACGGCCTGATCGACCGGATTCTGCTGGGTGGCAACACCAGCGGCCTGGACAGCCTCAAGTGGATGGAGCCGCGCGCGGTTGCCGACGTGATCCGTTACGAACACCCCCAGATCCAGGCGATCGTGGTGGCGTACCTCGACCCGGACCAGGCCGGCGAAGTGCTGGGCAACTTCGACCATAAGGTTCGCCTCGATATCATCCTGCGTGTGTCGTCGTTGAACACCGTGCAGCCGGCGGCCCTGAAAGAACTGAACCAGATTCTCGAGAAGCAGTTCTCGGGCAACTCCAATGCCTCGCGCACCACCTTGGGCGGTATCAAACGCGCGGCGGACATCATGAACTTCCTCGACAGTTCGATCGAGGGTCAACTGATGGACTCGATTCGCGAAGTCGACGAAGACCTGTCCGGTCAGATCGAAGACCTCATGTTCGTGTTCAACAACCTGGCCGATGTCGACGATCGTGGTATCCAGGCTCTGTTGCGCGAAGTGTCCTCCGACGTCCTGGTCCTGGCCCTCAAGGGTTCGGACGAAGGCGTCAAGGAGAAGATCTTCAAGAACATGTCCAAACGAGCGGCCGAATTGTTGCGCGACGACCTCGAGGCCAAGGGCCCGGTGCGCGTCAGCGACGTGGAAACCGCACAGAAGGAAATCCTCACCATCGCCCGCCGTATGGCCGAAGCCGGAGAAATCGTGCTCGGTGGCAAGGGCGGCGAAGAGATGATCTAAGGTCGTTATGTCTGCCAAGAGTGATGATGCACCCAGCGACCTGATCCGCGCCCGGGACGTCGGAGGTTTCGACGTCTGGTCGCTGCCCAGTTTCGACCCCTTCGTGCCCGAGCCCGAGCCGGAGCCGGTGGAAGAACTGCCGGAGATGGAGGAGGTGCCGCTGGAAGAAGTCCAGCCACTGACCCTCGAAGAAGTCGAGAGCATTCGTCAAGAGGCCTACAACGAAGGCTTCGCCATTGGCGAAAAAGAAGGTTTCCACAGCACGACGATCAAGGTTCGCCAGGAAGCCGACGTGGCGCTGACGGCGAAGCTGCGTGCGTTGGAATCACTGATGCTCAATCTGTTCGAGCCCATCGCCGAGCAGGACACCCAGATCGAAAAGTCATTGGTCGGGCTGGTGCAGCACATCACCCGCCAAGTGATCCAGCGCGAGCTGGCGATCGATTCGAGCCAGATCGAACACGTCATGCGCGAAGCCCTCAAGCTGCTGCCGCTGGGCGTGGGCAACGTGCGGCTGTACATCAATCCTCAGGACTTCGAACTGGTGAAGGCCCTGCGCGAGCGCCACGAGGAAACCTGGCGCATCGTCGAGGACGAGTCCCTGCTGCCGGGCGGTTGCCGCGTAGAAACCGAGCACAGCCGCATCGACGCGACAATCGAGACGCGCATCAGCCAGATCATGGCGAAACTCTTTGACCAACTGCACGAACAGGCCCTGCATCCGGCTCCGGCCGACCTCAGCCTGGATCTGCCGGACGAACCCAAGGCCGCTGTCATCATCGATCCGGACGGTGACGAACCGCTTGTTGGCGCAACGGACAGCCGCGATGCGCCTTGAGCGAACCAGCTTTGGCAAGCGCCTGGGCAGCTACGCCGAGGCCACCGAACTGGCCGGCCAACCGATCCTGGAAGGTCGCCTGCTGCGTATGGTCGGCCTGACCCTTGAAGCGGAAGGCTTGCGTGCCGCCATGGGCAGTCGTTGCCTGGTGATCAACGATGACAGTTATCACCCGGTGCAGGTCGAAGCCGAGGTCATGGGTTTCTCCGGCAGCAAGGTGTTCCTGATGCCGGTGGGCAGTGTCGCCGGCATCGCCCCGGGTGCCCGCGTGGTACCGCTGGCCGATACCGGTCGCCTGCCCATGGGCATGAGCATGCTCGGCCGGGTGCTGGATGGCGCTGGACGGGCCCTGGACGGCAAGGGCGGTATGAAGGCTGAAGATTGGGTGCCGATGGATGGCCCGACGATCAACCCGCTCAAGCGCGACCCCATCAGCGTACCGCTGGACGTGGGCATTCGTTGCATCAACGGTTTGTTGACGGTTGGACGCGGCCAGCGCCTGGGCCTGTTCGCCGGTACTGGTGTGGGCAAGAGTGTGCTGCTGGGCATGATGACCCGCTTTACCGAAGCCGACATCATCGTGGTGGGCTTGATCGGCGAGCGGGGTCGCGAGGTGAAGGAATTCATCGAGCACATCCTCGGCGAAGAAGGGCTCAAACGTTCCGTGGTCGTGGCTTCGCCGGCGGACGATGCGCCATTGATGCGGCTGCGTGCCGCCATGTACTGCACGCGTATCGCTGAATATTTTCGCGACAAGGGCAAGAATGTCCTGTTGCTGATGGACTCACTGACCCGTTTCGCCCAGGCCCAGCGGGAAATCGCCCTGGCCATCGGCGAACCTCCGGCGACCAAAGGGTATCCGCCTTCAGTCTTCGCCAAGCTGCCGAAATTGGTGGAACGCGCCGGAAACGCGGAGAAGGGCGGTGGCTCCATCACCGCGTTCTACACCGTGCTGTCCGAGGGCGACGACCAGCAGGATCCGATCGCCGACTCGGCCCGTGGTGTGCTCGACGGCCATATCGTATTGTCCCGGCGTCTGGCGGAAGAAGGACATTACCCCGCCATCGACATCGAAGCGTCGATCAGCCGGGTCATGCCATCGGTGATCAGCCCCGAGCACATGAAGCGGGCGCAACAGTTCAAGCAGTACTGGTCCCGTTACCAGCAGAGTCGCGACCTGATCAGCGTAGGTGCCTATGTGCCTGGCGGCGATCGCGAAACCGACACGGCCATCAACCTCTATCCGGCCATGGCGGTGTATCTGCGCCAGGCGCTGAATGACAGCATCGGCATGGGCGCCAGCGAAGCGCACCTGCAAACCATTTTCGCCCCAGTCTCCGGCACGTAACCGATCATGGCCACGAGTCGTGCGGCGCGCCTGGCACCGGTGGTGGACATGGCGGAAAAGGCTGAGAAAACCGCTGTACAGCGGTTGGCGTATTTCCAGGGGCAAGTGGCTGTTGCTGAAAGCAAGCTGGCTGACCTGGAGAATTTTCGTCTGGAATACCAGGAACAGTGGATTGCCCGTGGCAGCCACGGCGTTTCCGGGCAGTGGTTGTTGGGTTACCAGGGGTTCCTGGCGCAATTGGGCACCGCCATCGATCAGCAGCGCCAAAGCCTGGTCTGGCACCAGAACAATCTCGAGAAGGCTCGCCAGAGTTGGCAGGAAGCGTTCGCCCGAGTCGAGGGGCTGCGCAAGCTGGTACAGCGTTACATCGACGAGGCGCGGCAATTGGAGGATAAGCGTGAGCAGAAACTGCTGGATGAATTGTCCCAGCGCTTGCCGCGCCAGGACCCGTATTGATATTGGCGGTAGAGTTTTGTCGGGCAGGCGATTTGAAACCTTGCTCAGACCTCTACCAGGTGCTAAACCTTGTACACGTATGTCCACGACAAGGAAGTGAATATGTCTGTCGTTACCGAAGTATCTCCTGATGGGCAAAAACTGACGATCTCGATCAAGGGCCGCTTCGATTTTGGCCGGCATCAGGAGTTTCGTGAGTCCTATGAAAAGCTCAACACGAAACCCGAGTCCATCGTGGTGGATCTGAAAGAGGCCACTTACCTAGATAGCTCTGCCTTGGGCATGCTCCTGCTGTTGCGTGACCATGCCGGTGGCGACGAATCGGATATCCGCGTCGTCAACAGCAGCAGCGACGTCAAGAAAATCCTCGCGATTTCCAATTTCGACAAGCTGTTCGATATCAGTTGATCGCCATGCAATCGTCGCCGGAGCCGCTGACGATCCTGATTGCCGAAGACAGCGCCGCCGACCGACTGCTGTTGTCGACCATTGTTCGTCGCCAGGGGCACCACGTGCTCACCGCCGCCGATGGCGCCGAGGCGGTCGACGTCTATCTGGAGCAGCGTCCTCATCTTGTGCTGATGGACGCGATGATGCCGGTCATGGATGGCTTCGAAGCGGCGCAGAAGATCAAGCAATTGGCCGGGGATCAGTTGGTCCCGATCATTTTCCTCACCTCTTTGACCGAAAGCGAAGGGCTCGCCCGATGCCTTGAGGCCGGTGGGGATGACTTCCTGGCGAAACCCTATAACCAAGTCATCCTGGCTGCGAAAATCAAGGCCATGGACCGCTTGCGTCGGTTGCAGGCCACGGTGGTCGAGCAGCGCGACCAGATCGCCCGACACCACGATTACCTTCTCAATGAGCAGCGGGTCGCCAAGGCCGTGTTCGACAAGATTGCCCACTCCGGTTGCCTGAGCGCGCCGAATATCCGTTATCTGCAATCACCTTATGCCTTGTTCAACGGCGACTTGCTGCTGGCTGCGTTCAACCCGGCCGGCGACATGCATATCCTGCTCGGCGATTTTACCGGGCACGGCCTGCCGGCGGCGGTCGGCGCGATGCCGCTGGCGGAAGTGTTCTACGGGATGACGGCCAAAGGTTATGGCCTGGCGCAGATCCTGCGGGAGATGAATGCCAAGCTCAAGCGCATCCTGCCGGTGGATATGTTCTGTTGCGCGACGCTGTTATGCATGAGTTTCCAGCGCTGCACCGTGGAAGTCTGGAATGGCGGCATGCCTGACGGGTATCTTCACGACAGCCTCAGTGGCGTGCGCACGCCGTTGCCGGCGCGGCACTTGCCGCTGGGTGTGCTGACGCCCCAGTTGTTCGACGATCGCACCGAGGTCCACTCGCTGTCGGTGGGTGATCGGGTCTTCCTGTTGTCCGACGGAGTGATAGAAACCAGCGACCACGATGATCAACCGTTTGGCGTGGAGCGGTTGCAGCAGGTGTTCTCGGCCAACCGCGAACCCGACCGTCTCTTCGAGGATATCCAGCAAGCCTTGCGGGATTTTCGCGGTGAGGCCCGTGATGACTTCAGCATGGTCGAGGTGCGGCTGGTCGCGCCGACGCAACTCAACCCGCCGCCACCGGTCTATTCCGATAGCGGCCAGTCCAGTCCGCTGGATTGGTCGTTGAGTTTCGAATTCCGCGCGCAAACACTCAAGCGCTTCAACCCGATGCCTTACCTGCTGCAATTATTGTTGGAGGTCCACGGGCTAAGGGCGCAGAGTGGAGCACTATACAACGTGTTGTCGGAGCTTTATTCCAACGCCCTGGAACACGGGGTGCTGGGGCTCGACTCCAGCCTGAAGCGTGATGCGACCGGTTTTGCTCGTTACTATCAGGAGCGCGGCGCGCGTCTGGACAAGCTGGACGATGGTCACGTGCGGGTGCATCTGCACGTCACGCCCCAGGGCGACGGTGGCAGACTAATCATTGAAGTCGAAGACAGCGGAAAGGGCTTCGATGTCGCCAAGGTGTTGGCGCGGCCGCTGGACCGGGATCGATTGTCTGGGCGCGGCGTGAGCCTGGTGCGCCAACTCTGTCATCAGGCCTCCTGGTCCGACGATGGTCGTAGTGCGCGCGTGGAGTTTTTCTGGGAGGCTCTGTCATAATCGGGGCCATTCTTGATCAGGGAGCGAACAAGTGAACGAAATTCATCTGGATCTCGACGTGCTGAGCACGTTGAAGGAAGTCATGGAGGACGGGTATCCGGAGCTGTTGGATACTTTCCTCAAGGATTCCGAAGCCCGCCTTCGTGTACTGCACGAGGCGAGGGACGCGCAAATGCTCAGCGCTACTGCCCATAGCTTCAAGGGCAGCAGCGGCAACATGGGCGCCATTCGCCTGGCCGAGCTGTGTGGTGAGCTGGAGCAGCGTGCCAAGGAGCCGTCACTGCGCGGTATCGAGAGCCTGGTAAACGAAATCGATAGCGAATTCGCTCACGTTCGTACGCTTTGTCGAGAAGAGCGCGAAAGCTTTCACTGCTGAAGCATCCCGTTTGCTTCATTGGCCCGCCCCTTGCATTGCCCTGTCTCAACTGCATCTATGATTCCAGTGCAGCGGAGACCATCTTATGCCCGTTACACCCAACACACTGCTCCAGGCCACCGCCCAGGCCAAGCCGCAGGCCGCCGTCAATCCACTGGCAGCTGGTCCGGACGCCGAGAACAGAGCCTCCAGCTTCGCCCAGGTCTTCGCCAAGCAGGCACCCGTCAAATCACCGGCGGTGCCTGAGCCATCGGCAAAACCGGTGCGCGACAAGACCGCCGACAATGCCGCCAAGAAGGACGCGGGCAGCGATACTGCCGCTCCGGAGCCGGCTGTTGCCGATAGCGGCAAACCCTTGCCCGCCGACAAGCCGACCACTGCCGGCAGCAAGACGGCGGATGATGCCGACAGCGATGCGCCAGAAACGCCCGTAGCGGATGCCGCGCCTGTCGATCCGACGCTGGACCCTGCGTTGTTGCCGGGCACCGTTATTCCAGAGGGCGTCGCTGAGGCGCAGCCTGCTCCCGTGGTGCCTACGATCGAGGCCCAAGTCACTGCGGCGGTAGCGGCTCCCGTTGCCCCGAGTGTGGCGGCCAATGCCTCGGCGCCGGTGACGGACCCGGAGTTCGACCCGCAGGCCGATCCGCTCGACGCACTACCGGCGTTGCGGTTGGCGATGGAGCAGAGCGGCCACGTGTCCGCTTCCAGCCAGGCGCAGTCCAAGACCGCTGCGCCGGCGTCTCTCGATGGTGAGCCGACTTCGGCCCAGACGTTCGCCGCCGGTATGGCGAGCATGCTCACCGTGCAAGCCGACCAGGACAGCACCGGTGCCGGCAGCCAGGGGGGGGACAAGGCGTTCAGTGGCCTGATCAGCGAAGGCCTCAAGGATCTGACGGCCGCTTCCAGCGATACGCGCGTGGATGACTTTGCCAACCGCCTGGCGGCATTGACCCAGGCCGCCACACCGAAAACCGCCAACGCGGTGCCGGTCAATCAGCCCATCGCCATGAACCAGGGCGGCTGGACCGAGGAGGTGGTCAACCGGGTGATGTACTTGTCGAGCGCCAATCTCAAGGCGGCGGACATCCAGTTGCAACCGGCCGAGCTCGGACGCCTGGATATTCGGGTGAACATGATTCCAGACCAGCAGACCCAGGTGACCTTCATGAGCGCCCACTCAGGCGTGCGCGAAGCCCTCGAAGGCCAGATGCATCGTCTGCGTGACAGTTTCGCCCAGCAGGGAATGGGGCAGGTCGACGTCAGCGTGTCGGATCAATCCCGTGGCTCGCAGAACCAGGATCAACAGGCCCAGCAGCAAGCCCAGGCTGGACGCACCACGTCCTCCGGCGGCCGAGTTGACTCGCTGGATGAAGAGGTGCCGGCCAGCGTTGCCGAAGTGGCGGCCAGCACCACCAGCGTCATTGGCACCAGCGCGGTCGATTACTACGCCTGATTCAACGCATTAACCTTGTGGGAGCGAGCTGGCTCGCGATAACGATGGATCAGTCACCTGCAACGGTGGCTGAAAAACCGGCGTCGCGAGCAAGTTCGCTCCCATAATGGTTTAGGGTGTTCTCGAAATTGCGTCGACCATCGTTTCTCTTCTGGCATAACACTTGCTCCAGCCTAGCCATGCAACAGTGAACCCCCGATTAACGACGGATTATTGGCATGGCGAAGAGCGAAGCAGCAGCTGTAAAAGACCCCGCAACCAAAGGCAAACTCAAGATGATCATCCTGATCGTGGTGGGCTTGCTCCTGGCCGTGGGCGTGTCCGTGGGGGCGACCTGGTATTTCATGCACAACGCCCAGAGCAAGCCGGCCGAGGCGGTGGAAGCTGCTCCGGTGGGCAAGCAGCCAGCGGTTTTCGAGCCGATGGCCCCGGCCTTCGTCGCCAACTACACCCAGAACGGTCGTCAGCGCTACATGCAGGTGAGCATTACCTTGCTGGGGCGCAACCAGGCCGACCTGGAAGCGTTGCGTGTACACATGCCGCTGATTCGCAATAATCTGGTGATGCTGTTTTCCGGACAGAGTTTCGACACCCTGGCCACTCCGGTGGGCCAGGAAATGCTGCGTCAGAAAGCCACGGCCAGCGTGCAGGAAGTGGCCCAGAAAGAACTCGGCAAAGTGGTGATCGAACAGTTGCTCTTCACTAACTTCGTATTGCAGTAGGAACACGACATGGCCGTGCAGGACTTGTTGTCCCAGGACGAAATCGACGCGCTGTTGCACGGTGTCGACGACGGCCTGGTGCAGACCGAAAACGCTGCTGAACCGGGCAGCGTCAAAAGCTACGACCTGACCAGCCAGGATCGCATCGTTCGTGGACGCATGCCGACCCTGGAAATGATCAACGAGCGTTTCGCCCGATACACCCGCATCAGCATGTTCAACATGCTGCGCCGCTCGGCCGACGTGGCCGTGGGTGGCGTGCAGGTGATGAAATTCGGCGAATACGTGCATTCGCTGTACGTGCCCACCAGCCTCAATCTGGTGAAGATCAAGCCGCTGCGTGGCACGGCATTGTTCATCCTCGACGCCAAGCTGGTGTTCAAGTTGGTGGACAACTTCTTCGGCGGCGACGGTCGTCACGCCAAGATCGAAGGTCGCGAATTCACACCGACCGAACTGCGTGTCGTGCGCATGGTGCTGGAGCAGGCTTTCGTCGATTTGAAGGAAGCTTGGCAGGCGATCATGGAAGTGAATTTCGAGTACATCAACTCGGAAGTGAACCCGGCGATGGCCAACATCGTCGGCCCAAGCGAAGCCATTGTCGTCTCGACGTTCCACATCGAGCTCGATGGGGGTGGCGGCGACTTGCACGTGACCATGCCGTATTCGATGATCGAGCCGGTGCGTGAAATGCTCGACGCCGGTTTCCAGTCGGACCTCGACGACCAGGACGAGCGCTGGATCAACGCCTTGCGCCAGGACGTGCTGGATGTCGACGTGCCGATCGGCGCGACGGTCGCCCGACGCCAGCTACGATTGCGGGACATCCTGCACATGCAGCCGGGGGATATCATCCCCGTCGAAATGCCGGAAGACATGATCATGCGCGCCAATGGCGTGCCGGCCTTCAAGGTCAAGATGGGCTCTCACAAAGGCAACCTGGCGTTACAGGTGATTGAGCCGATCGAACGCCGCTGAGCGGTGTCAACTTCTTAAGTTTTGGTTTTTAACCGATTTTTGCCCGCCGAGGAAACATGATGGCTGACGATATGAATACCCAGGATGACCAGGCGCTGGCCGATGAGTGGGCTGCGGCCCTGGAAGAAACCGGCGATGCCGGGCAGGCAGACATCGATGCATTGCTGGCGGCTGACACAGGCAACCATGGGTCCAACCGCTTGCAAATGGAAGAATTCGGCAGCGTGCCGAAAAGCAACGAACAAGTGACGCTCGACGGTCCCAACCTGGACGTGATCCTCGACATCCCGGTGTCGATCTCCATGGAAGTGGGCAGCACCGACATCAACATCCGCAACTTGCTGCAGCTCAACCAAGGCTCGGTGATCGAGCTGGATCGCCTGGCCGGTGAGCCGCTGGATGTGTTGGTCAACGGCACCCTGATCGCCCATGGCGAAGTGGTTGTGGTCAACGAGAAGTTCGGCATTCGCCTGACGGACGTGATCAGCCCGAGCGAACGCATCAAGAAGCTGCGCTGAATGAAAGGCTTTCTCACCGCAGCCCTGATGCTGCCGTTCAGTGTTCTGGCAGCCGAGCCGGTGGCCACGGCTGCCGTTGCGCCGGCGAGTGGCAGCGGCATGGCCGGGCAACTGGCGCAACTGGTGCTGGGCCTGCTGGTGGTGCTCGGGTTGATTTTCTTCCTGGCGTGGATGCTGCGACGCGTTCAGCAGGCGGGGCCTGCCGGCAAAGGGCAGGTCATCGACATTGTCGGTTCCCGCGCGCTGGGGCCACGGGATCGGCTGGTGCTGGTGCAGGTCGGCACCGAGCAGATCCTGCTCGGCCTGAGTCCTGGCAGCATCACTGCGCTGCATGTCCTGAAGGAACCGGTGCAGGTGCCGGTCACGGAGCAGGCCACGCCCGAGTTTGCCCAACGGCTCATGGAACTGCTGGGAAAAGACCAAAAGGATAAAAAGTAATGCCGTTGCGCATTCTCTTGGCGTTGGCCCTGATGCTGGCCGCGCCGTTGGCGTACTCCGCCGACCCGCTGTCGATCCCTGCGATCACCTTGGGCACCAACGCCGAAGGGGCACAGGAATACTCGGTCAGCTTGCAGATCCTGCTGATCATGACCGCGCTGAGTTTCATCCCGGCGTTCGTCATGCTGATGACCAGTTTCACCCGGATCATCATCGTCTTTTCGATCTTGCGCCAGGCCCTTGGCCTGCAACAGACGCCGTCGAACCAGATCCTCACCGGCATGGCGCTGTTCCTGACCCTGTTCATCATGGCGCCGGTGTTCGACCGGGTGAACCAGGACGCGCTGCAACCCTATCTGGCGGAAACCCTCAGCGCCCAGGATGCCGTGGCCAGGGCCCAGGTGCCGATCAAGGATTTCATGCTCGCCCAGACCCGCAGCAGCGACCTGGAGCTGTTCATGCGCCTGTCCAAACGCACCGACATTGCCAGCCCCGACCAGGCGCCGTTGACCATCCTGGTGCCAGCGTTCGTGACCTCCGAGCTCAAGACCGCCTTCCAGATCGGTTTCATGATTTTCATCCCGTTCCTGATCATCGACCTGGTGGTCGCCAGTATCCTCATGGCCATGGGCATGATGATGTTGTCGCCGCTGATCATTTCGCTGCCATTCAAGATCATGCTGTTCGTGCTGGTGGATGGCTGGGCGTTGATCATCGGCACCCTGGCGGGCAGTTTCGGCGGTGTTTAGACCTCTCACGCGGGTAGTACGATATGACGCCTGAAGTAGCGGTAGACCTGTTCCGCGAGGCCCTCTGGCTGACCACCATGATGGTGGCCATCCTGGTGATCCCGAGCCTGCTGGTTGGCTTGCTCGTGGCGATGTTCCAGGCCGCCACGCAGATCAACGAGCAGACCCTGAGTTTCCTGCCGCGCCTGCTGGTGATGCTGGTCACGCTGATCGTCGCCGGCCCCTGGCTGGTGCAAACCTTCATGGAATACATCCTGCAGTTGTACGGCAGTATTCCGCAGTTGATCGGCTGACGATGTCGATGCTCGCGCTGACGGATACCCAGATCAGTACCTGGGTGGCGTCGTTCATCCTGCCGTTGTTTCGTGTCACGGCCGTGCTGATGAGCATGCCGGTCTTCGGCACGACCTTGGTGCCGGGTCGTGTGCGCCTGTATTTCGCCCTGGCGATTACGGTGGTCATCGCCCCCGGGCTGCCGCCCATGCCGCCGGTCAACGCCCTGGACCTCACCGCGTTGATGCTGGTGGCCGAACAGATCCTCATAGGCGCCTTGCTGGGCTTTTCGCTGCAGTTGTTTTTCCAGGCATTCGTGGTGGCCGGGCAAATCATCTCGATCCAGATGGGCATGGCGTTCGCCTCGATGATCGACCCCACCAACGGCGTGAACACTGCCGTTATCGGGCAGTTCCTGACGATGCTGGTGACGTTGCTGTTCCTCGCCATGAACGGGCATCTGGTGGTGTTCGAAGTATTGACGGAGAGCTTCACCACATTGCCGGTAGGCAGCGCGATGCTGGTCAATCATTTCTGGGACATTGCCAGCAAGCTTGGCTGGGTCCTCGGCGCGGCGATGGTACTGGTGTTGCCGGCGATTACCGCGCTGCTGGTGGTCAACATCGCCTTCGGCGTGATGACCCGGGCGGCGCCTCAGTTGAACATCTTTTCCATCGGCTTCCCGCTGACCCTCGTGCTGGGCATGGTGATTTTCTGGGTCAGCCTGGGGGACATTCTCAATCAGTATCAGCCGTTGGCCACCCAGGCCTTGCAGCTGTTACGCGACATGGCACAGGCGCGCTGAACCATGGCCGAGAGCGAAAGCGGTCAGGATAAAACAGAAGACCCCACCGAGAAACGCAAGAAGCAATCCCGGGAAAAGGGCGAGATTGCCCGTTCCAAGGAGCTCAACACCCTGGCGATCATGCTCGCCGGTGCCGGTGGCTTGCTGATTTACGGTGGCGGACTGGCGTTGGATCTGCTGGAAATCATGCGGTTGAATTTTTCCTTGCCTCGCGAGGTATTGCTCACGCCGGGCGCTATGACGCAGTACCTGTTGCATTCGGGCAAGATCGCGATGCTTGCAATGCAACCGGTGCTCATTTTTCTGCTGTTGGCGGCTTTCATCGGCCCGATTTCCCTGGGCGGATGGCTGTTCGCCGCCGGTAGCCTGGCACCGAAGTTCAGCCGGATGAATCCGGCCGCCGGTATCAAGCGCATGTTTTCCACCACGGCGTTGATGGAACTGCTCAAGGCTTTCGGAAAATTTCTTCTGGTGTTGTTCGTCGCGCTGGCGGTGTTGCAGGCCGATATCGACGATCTGCTGCGCATTGCCCATGAGCCGCTGGAGCAAGCCATCATCCATAGCGTGCAGTTGGTCGGCTGGAGCACCTTGTGGATGGCTTGCGGGCTGATCCTCATCGCCGCCATCGACGTGCCGATCCAGCTCTACCAGAGCAAGCAGAAATTGATGATGACCAAGCAGGAGGTGCGCGACGAGTACAAGGACTCGGAGGGCAAGCCGGAGGTCAAGCAGCGGATCCGCCAGTTGCAGCGCGAGGTTTCCCAGCGGCGGATGATGGCGGCGATTCCCGACGCCGACGTGGTCATCACCAACCCGACTCACTATGCCGTCGCGCTCAAGTACGATCCCGACAAGGGCAATGCGCCGGTCCTGCTGGCCAAGGGCAGCGATTTCCTGGCGTTGAAGATTCGCGAGATCGCCGTCGCCAACGAAGTGATGCTGCTCGAATCTCCGGCATTGGCGCGGTCGATCTACTACTCCACCGAGCTTGACCAGGAAATCCCGGGAGGCTTGTACCTCGCCGTCGCCCAGGTGCTGGCCTACGTCTACCAGATCCGCCAGCACCGCGCCGGCAAGGGCAAGCGGCCAGAACCGCTCAAGGACCTGCCCATCCCGCCGGATTTGCGCCGCGATTCCTGATTCCTGATGATGCGAAGCCTTTGTGGGAGCGAGCCTGCTCGCGAATGCGATAGTTCAGTCGCTACAAATGTTGACTGACAATCCGCAATCGCGAGCAGGCTCGCTCCCACAAGGTTGACGTGCGCCAGGCCGCTCTATTTCAGCCTCTCGCGAAAGTTGGAAAGCTTCTTGCAATACCCCGCCTGCGCCCCTTCCGGGCGTCAAAAGTTTGCTTCCAGGAACGGGGAATATTGGTGGATCGCTCTCAGTTACTCAGCACCGCGCGCAGCAACGTCGTAGACCTCAGCAGGGGCAATCTGGGCGTGCCGCTGTTGCTGCTGGTCCTGCTCGCCATGATGATGCTGCCGGTACCGCCGTTCCTGCTGGACGTGTTCTTCACGTTCAACCTCGCCTTGTCGATCGTGGTGCTGCTGGTGTGCGTATACGCCCTGCGCCCATTGGACTTCGCCGTCTTCCCGACCATCCTGCTGGTGGCGACGCTGTTGCGCCTGGCGCTGAACGTGGCGTCCACCCGGGTGGTGATGATTCACGGTCACGAGGGGCACCAGGCCGCCGGTAAGGTGATCCAGGCCTTCGGCGAAGTGGTGATCGGCGGCAACTACGTGGTCGGTATCGTGGTCTTTGCGATCTTGATGATCATTAACTTCGTCGTGGTGACCAAGGGTGCCGGGCGGATTTCCGAGGTGAGCGCGCGTTTCACCCTCGACGCGATGCCTGGCAAGCAGATGGCGATCGACGCCGACCTCAATGCCGGCTTGATCGACCAGAGCCAGGCCAAGCTGCGCCGTCTCGAAGTAGCCCAGGAAGCCGAGTTCTACGGGTCCATGGACGGTGCGAGTAAGTTTGTCCGCGGCGACGCCATCGCCGGCCTGCTGATCCTGTTCATCAACCTGATTGGCGGCATGGCCGTCGGTATCTTCCAGCACGGCATGGCTTTCGGCGACGCCGGCAAGGTCTACGCGTTGCTGACCATCGGTGACGGTTTGGTGGCGCAATTGCCATCACTGTTGTTATCCACAGCGGCGGCGATCATGGTGACCCGTGCTTCGGGCTCCGAAGACATGGGCAAGCAGATCAATCGCCAGATGTTCGCGTCGCCCAAGGCCCTGGCCGTGGCGGCCGGCCTGATGGCGGTGATGGGTCTCGTGCCGGGAATGCCGCACTTTTCTTTCCTGAGCATGGCGGCCTTGGCCGCGGGTGGCGCGTACCTGTTCTGGAAGAAGCAGAACGTGCAGAAGGTCCAGGCGCTGGAAGAGGTCAAGCGCCAGCAGGAACTGCTGCCGTCGCCAGCGCGTGCCATGGAAACCAAGGAATTGGGTTGGGATGACGTGACGCCGATCGACATGATCGGCCTGGAAGTCGGCTACCGCTTGATTCCATTGGTCGATCGCAACCAGGGCGGCCAATTGCTGGCGCGGATCAAGGGCGTGCGCAAGAAGCTGTCCCAGGATCTGGGCTTCCTCATGCCCACCGTCCACATTCGCGACAACCTCGACCTGGCGCCGAGCGCCTATCGCTTGACGCTCATGGGCGTGATCCTGGCGGAAGCCGAGATCTACCCGGACCGCGAGCTGGCGATCAACCCAGGGCAGGTCTACGGTTCGCTCAACGGCATTACCGCCAAGGATCCGGCTTTCGGCCTGGAAGCGGTGTGGATCGAAATCAGCCAGCGGGCCCAGGCCCAGTCCCTCGGTTATACCGTGGTAGACGCGAGCACGGTCGTGGCGACCCACTTGAACCAGATTCTCTACAAGCACTCCAGCGAGCTGATCGGTCACGAAGAAGTCCAGCAACTGCTGCAAGTACTGGCCAAAGGCTCGCCGAAACTGGCTGAAGAATTGGTGCCGGGCGTGGTTTCGTTGTCCCAATTGCTCAAGGTGTTGCAGGCGCTGCTGGCCGAACAGGTTCCGGTGCGCGACATACGCAGCATTGCCGAAGCGATCGCCAACAACGCTTCGAAGAGTCAAGATACCGCCGCTCTGGTGGCTGCGGTGCGGGTCGGCGTATCCCGCGCAATCGTCCAAAGCATTGTAGGCACTGAGTCTGAGCTGCCTGTGATCACTCTGGAACCAAGGTTGGAACAGATATTGCTCAATAGTCTGCAGAAGGCAGGACAAGGCTCGGAAGAGGGTGTTCTGCTGGAGCCAAGCATGGCCGAGAAGCTGCAGCGTTCGCTGATCGAAGCAGCCCAGCGGCAAGAGATGCAAGGCCAACCGGTGATCCTGCTGGTGGCCGGTCCGGTTCGCGCGATGCTTTCGCGGTTCGGGCGCCTCGCGGTCCCGGGGCTGCATGTGCTGGCGTACCAGGAAATACCGGACAACAAGCAAGTGACCATCGTTGCGACAGTAGGGCCCAACGGCTGAGGTAGTGGTTTATGCAAGTGAAGCGTTTTTTCGCCGCCGATATGCGTCAGGCCATGAAACTGGTTCGTGACGAGCTGGGCGCTGAAGCAGCCATCATCGGCAACCGTCGTATCGCCGGCGGTGTCGAGCTGACGGCGGCCCTGGACTACAAATTGTCGGCGCTGGCCCCTCGCGTTCCGAACATGGAGCTCGAGGACGAGCTGCGCAAGACTCAGTCGCGCATCGCCAGCGCCCAGGCCGAATTGAGCCTGCGCAGCAGCGAAGGCTCGGCCAGCGCGGGCACCAATCGTCAATTGTTCGCCGGCCAGCCACTGACCGCAGGCCTGCCGCTGACCGCTGCCGAACCGCTGATCGAGCCGACGCCGGCCGAACCGCGTCGTCCGGCACCGGCACCCGTTGCCGCAGCCGCGGGCGTTGATCCCCGTGCCCTGGACTCGATGCGCTTCGAACTCAACAGCCTGCGCGAGCTGATGGAAGTCCAGCTCGGCTCGCTGGCCTGGAACCAACTGCAAGGCAGCCGTCCGGCCCAGGCCAACCTGTGGCGTCGCCTGCAACGCATTGGCCTGTCCGGCCCGCTGGCGCGCGACCTGCTGGCATTGATCAGCGACATCGACGAGCCTCGCCAGGCCTGGCGCATGCTGCTGGCGCACCTGGCGCGGATGATCGCCACGCCGGAAGTCGAGCCACTGGAAGAGGGCGGAGTAATCGCCATGGTCGGCCCGGCCGGCATGGGCAAGACCACCACTCTGGCCAAGCTCGCGGCCCGTTATGTACTCAAGTACGGTGCCCAGAGTATCGCCCTGGTGAGCATGGACAGTTTCCGCATCGGTGCCCAGGAGCAACTCAAGACCTTGGGCCGGATCCTCAATGTGTCGGTGACCCATGTGGATCCGGGCCAATCCCTGGCCCAAGCGCTGGAACCGCTGATGCGCAAGCGCGTCGTACTGATCGACACCGCCGGCCTGCAAGCCAGCGATCCGGCCCTGCGCATGCAGCTGGAAAGCCTGGCCGGGCGTGGCATCAAGTCAAAAAATTATCTCGTGTTGGCAACCACCAGCCAGAAACAGGTTCTAACCGCCGCATACCACAGTTACAAACGCTGCGGGCTGGCCGGCTGCATCCTGACTAAGCTGGACGAAACGGCAAGCCTGGGCGAGGTGTTGAGCCTGGCGATCGGTCATGAACTACCGGTGGCCTACCTGACCGACGGGCCGCGGATCCCGGATGATTTGCATCTGCCGCGCCGTCATCAACTGGTCAGTCGTGCCGTGAGTGTGCAAATGCAGGAAGAACCCAGCGAAGAAGCCATGGCTGACATGTTCGCTGATATCTACCACAGCCCGACCAAGCAGGTTGGCTGAGGTATTAATGAATATTTTTTGTACCTACATCGATGGTCTGCCATGCATTGTTCCGTATGTGAACGCGCAGCCAGTAATGTGGCCTCCGTCTAAGTAAGACAAGGTAAAGAACGAACATGGGCAGCATGCATCCCGTACAGGTGATCGCGGTGACCGGCGGCAAAGGTGGCGTCGGGAAGACTAACGTGTCAGTGAACTTGTCCCTGGCTCTGGCAGAGCTTGGCCGACGGGTCATGCTGCTGGACGCCGACCTGGGCCTGGCGAACGTCGACGTGCTGCTAGGGCTCACACCCAAGCGCACGCTGGCGGACGTGATCGAAGGGCGCTGTGAATTGCGCGACGTGCTGTTGCAAGGCCCCGGCGGGATTCGCATCGTGCCGGCCGCCTCCGGCACCCAGAGCATGGTTCACCTGACCCCGGCGCAGCACGCCGGCCTGATCCAGGCCTTCAGCGACATCGGTGACAACCTCGATGTGCTGGTGATTGACACGGCTGCCGGTATCGGTGACTCGGTGGTCAGTTTCGTGCGCGCCGCCCAGGAAGTGTTGCTGGTGGTCTGCGACGAACCGACGTCGATCACCGACGCCTACGCGCTGATCAAACTGCTTAACCGCGACTATGGCATGAACCGCTTTCGCGTCCTGGCCAACATGGCCCAAAGCCCACAGGAAGGACGCAACCTGTTCGCCAAGTTGACCAAGGTCACGGATCGCTTCCTGGACGTCGCCCTGCAATACGTCGGCGCAGTGCCTTACGACGAAAGCGTACGCAAGGCTGTCCAGAAGCAACGTGCCGTTTATGAAGCTTTTCCTCGTTCCAAATGCGCCCTGGCGTTCAAGGCGATCGCCCAGAAGGTCGACACCTGGCCGCTGCCGGCCAACCCACGTGGGCATCTGGAATTTTTCGTCGAGCGTCTCGTGCAACAAACAGCAGGGCCCGTGTTATGACAGCCAGCGGTTACAACCATCTCTACAAAAAATCGGCACGGGACGCCCAGTACGAATTGATCGAGCGTTACGCGCCACTGGTCAAGCGCATCGCCTACCACTTGCTGGCGCGTTTGCCGGCCAGTGTCCAGGTCGAGGACTTGATCCAGGCGGGCATGATCGGCCTGCTCGAAGTGTCGAATAAATACGACGCGAGCAAGGGCGCCAGTTTCGAGACATACGCCGGTATCCGTATCCGCGGGGCGATGCTCGATGAGGTCCGCAAGGGCGACTGGGCGCCGCGTTCGGTGCATCGCAACACCCGCATGGTCAGCGACGCGATTCGTGCGATTGAAGCGAAAACCGGGCGAGACGCTAAAGATCACGAGGTTGCGGCCGAACTCCAGTTGAGTCTCGATGATTATTACGGGATTTTGAACGATACCTTGGGCAGTCGCCTGTTCAGTTTCGACGACCTGTTGCAGGACGGCGAACACGAAGGGCTGCACGAGGACGGCGCGAGTGCTCACATGGAGCCGTCGCGCGACCTGGAAGATGAACGTTTCCAGAGCGCCCTGGCGGATGCGATTGCCAATTTGCCGGAGCGTGAGCGACTGGTCTTGGCGCTGTACTACGACGAAGAGCTGAACCTCAAGGAAATCGGTGAAGTCCTGGGGGTCAGCGAATCGCGGGTCAGCCAGTTACATAGCCAGTGCGCGGCCCGCTTGCGGGGGCGTTTGGGGGAGTGGCGAGCGCGCTGACGAGCAGTGTGGGGACGCTGCGAGCGGGGCTGGCATGGCGTATGCCGGGCCAGTCTCCATCCGTTGTGCTCCATACCGTTGTCGAGTGTTGTGCCGGATTGATTGAAATGGCGCGTCCAGGTGCTGGGCGCGTTTAAGATTGCTTGGAGGTCGAATTGGACAAGAACATGAAAATCCTCATCGTTGATGACTTCTCAACGATGCGGCGGATCATAAAAAACCTGTTGCGTGACCTCGGGTTCACCAACACGGTCGAGGCCGACGATGGCACAACCGCCATTCCGGTCCTCAACAGCGGGAGCATCGACTTTCTGGTGACTGACTGGAACATGCCTGGCATGACCGGTATCGACTTGCTGCGCCACGTGCGCGCCGACGAAAAACTCAAGCACCTCCCGGTGCTGATGGTCACTGCCGAAGCCAAGCGCGAGCAGATCATCGAAGCGGCCCAGGCCGGTGTGAACGGCTATGTGGTCAAACCCTTCACGGCCCAGGCGTTGAAAGAGAAGATCGAAAAAATCTTCGAACGCATCGGTTAACGGCGCCACGGGGGAGCTATGGACAACGAATCTTCAATGGGCGATTTCGAATCGACCCTGAAAAAACATGCCCGCGAACTGGTAGACAGCCTTGAAAAGGGCCGCTTCGGCGATGCGGTTCAAATGATTCATGAGCTCAACCAGACCCGTGATCGCGGTCTGTACCAGGAAGTCGGCAAGCTCACCCGTGAACTGCACAGCGCGATCGTCAATTTCCAGATCGATCCGAACATGCCGCAGGCCGAGGAAGTCTCGCAGATCACCGACGCCACCGAGCGCCTGGGTTATGTGGTCAAGCTGACCGAAGCCGCAGCGAACCGCACCATGGACCTGGTGGAAAGCGCAACGCCCCTGGTCAACGGCCTGAGCGAGGAAGCCCAGGCGTTGAGCACCGATTGGGGACGGTTCATGCGTCGCGAAGTCGGCGCCGAGGAGTTCCGGGAGCTGGCCCGTCGGGTCGACGGTTTCCTGGCGCGCAGCAGCGCCGAGAATCGCGCCGTGGCCAGCAACCTCAACGACATTCTGCTGGCCCAGGACTATCAAGACCTGACCGGCCAGGTGATCAAGCGTGTGACCCAACTGGTCACCGAAGTGGAAAGCAACCTGCTCAAACTGGTGTTGATGGCTAGCCAGGTCGACCGCTTTGCAGGTATCGAACACGACCGTGAAGCGATGCTTGCCGAAAAAGATCCACAAAAACATCTCTCTCAGGGTGAAGGTCCGCAGATTCATGCCGATAAAAGAGAAGACGTTGTGTCCGGTCAGGACGATGTGGACGATTTGCTGTCCAGCCTTGGATTCTAAGTTTTAGCCCTATTTTAGGAGCAGCCATTAATGAGCTTCGGCGCCGATGAAGAGATCCTTCAGGATTTCCTGGTTGAGGCCGGCGAGATTCTAGAGCAACTATCCGAACAGCTGGTCGAGCTGGAAAGCCGACCTGATGATGCGGATCTGCTCAATGCAATTTTTCGCGGTTTCCACACTGTAAAAGGAGGCGCCGGCTTCCTCCAGCTCAATGAGCTGGTGGAGTGCTGCCACATTGCCGAGAACGTGTTCGACATCCTGCGCAAGGGTGAGCGTCGCGTCGACTCGGAACTGATGGACGTGGTGCTCGAGGCCCTGGATGCGGTCAACAGCATGTTCAGCGAAGTGCGCGAGCGCTCGCCGATCACCCCGGCCACCCCCGAGCTGCTCGCCGCGCTGTCGCGCCTGGCCGAGCCGCAGTCGGCTGACGAAGCCATGCCCGTTGCCGAGCCTGTGGTCGAAGAACCGGTTGCGCAAGAATCGGGCGACATCACCGATCATGAATTCGAATCGCTGCTGGATTCGCTGAACGCCGTCAAGGCCGAAGCCGAGGCTCCGGCCGCGCCCGCTGCGCCCGCCGCCGATGCCGCTGCCAGCGATGAAATTACCGACGATGAGTTCGAATCGCTGCTCGACCAACTGCATGGCAAGGGCCAGTTCGCCCCCGATGCGGTCGTAGCGCCGGCGGCCCCGGCTGCGCCAAAGGCAGCGGGGGATGACTCCGACATTACCGACGACGAATTCGAAGCCTTGCTCGACCAGTTGCATGGCAAGGGCAACTTTGCCGTCGACGCGTTGGATTCGGCCATCGCTTCGGCGCCGACCCCGGCCAAACCAGTGGCAGCGGCAGCCGGAAGCGACTTGATCAGCGACCACGAATTCGAATCGCTGCTCGACGAGCTGCATGGCAAGGGCAAGTTCAGCGAAGTCGGCACGGCCGCCGCCGCGCCTGCCGCTGCCGCCACGGCTGCACCCGCCGCCAAGGCCGCGCCGAAGCCGGCCGCCAAGGCGCCGGAACCGAAAGCCGAAACCCCGAAGCCTGCCGCCGCAGCGGCGCCAGCCCCGGCTCGCGCGCCTTCCGCCGCGCCCGCCGAAAAACCGGCGAGCGAAGCCGAGACCACCGTTCGCGTCGACACCGCGCGGCTGGATGAGATCATGAACATGGTCGGCGAACTGGTGCTGGTGCGTAACCGGCTGGTGCGCCTGGGCCTCAACAGCCAGGACGAAGCCATGTCCAAGGCCGTGTCGAACCTCGACGTGGTCACGGCTGACCTGCAAACCGCGGTCATGAAGACCCGGATGCAGCCGATCAAGAAAGTCTTCGGGCGCTTCCCGCGCCTGGTTCGCGACCTGGCTCGCCAGCTCAAGAAAGAAATCAACCTGGAACTGGTGGGTGAAGAGACCGACCTCGACAAGAACCTTGTCGAGGCCCTGGCCGACCCGCTGGTCCACTTGGTGCGCAACGCGGTCGACCACGGCATCGAGTCGCCGGAAGAGCGCGAAGCGTCAGGCAAGGTCCGCAGCGGCAAGGTGATCCTGGCCGCCGAGCAGGAAGGCGACCATATCCTGCTGTCGATCTCCGACGACGGAAAGGGCATGGACCCGAACGTGCTCCGTTCCATTGCCGTGAAACGCGGTGTGATGGACAAGGACGCGGCCGATCGCCTGAGCGACACCGAGTGCTACAACCTGATCTTCGCCCCGGGCTTCTCGACCAAGACCGAGATTTCCGATGTGTCGGGTCGTGGCGTGGGCATGGACGTGGTGAAAACCAAGATTTCCCAGCTCAACGGTTCGATCAACATTTACTCGACCAAGGGCCAGGGCTCGAAGATCGTCATCAAGGTCCCGTTGACCTTGGCGATCATGCCGACCCTGATGGTGATGCTGGGCAACCAGGCGTTCGCCTTCCCGCTGGTCAACGTCAACGAGATTTTCCACCTCGACCTGTCGCGCACCAACGTCGTCGATGGCCAGGAAGTGGTCATCGTACGGGACAAGGCACTGCCGCTGTTCTACCTCAAGCGCTGGCTGGTCAGCTCTGCCGCTCATGTGGAGCAGGGCGAAGGCCATGTGGTGATCCTTTCGGTGGGCACCCAGCGGATCGGCTTCGTCGTCGACCAGTTGGTGGGCCAGGAAGAAGTGGTCATCAAGCCGTTGGGCAAGATGCTCCAGGGCACCCCGGGCATGTCCGGCGCCACCATCACCGGCGACGGCCGCATCGCGTTGATCCTCGATGTGCCTAGCATGCTCAAGCGCTACGCCGCTCGGCGTATTTGATTCTGGAGGGGCGCGGCTCGACGCCGCGCCTTGTCTAACGGAGTGTTTATGGTAGTTAAAGTCCTGGTGGTGGACGATTCGGGGTTTTTCCGCCGCCGCGTCTCGGAAATTCTTTCAGCGGACACGAGCATTCAGGTCGTCGGTACGGCGACCAATGGCAAAGAGGCGATCGATCAGGCCCTGGCGCTCAAGCCGGACGTGATCACCATGGACTACGAGATGCCGATGATGGACGGCATCACGGCAGTGCGGCATATCATGCAACGCTGTCCGACCCCGGTTTTGATGTTCTCGTCCCTGACCCATGAAGGCGCCCGAGTCACCCTCGATGCGCTGGATGCCGGGGCGGTGGACTTCCTGCCAAAGAACTTTGAAGACATCTCGCGCAACCCGGACAAGGTCCGCCAGTTGCTATGTGAGAAGGTCCACAGTATTTCCCGCAGTAACCGCCGCGTCAGTGCCTACAGCGCACCGGCGTCAGTGCCGGCTGCTGCGCCAGCACCAACGCCTGCGCCTTCTGCGTCGAGCAGCTTCAGTTCGGCGCCGGTTCGCAGTGCTCCTGCGCCGGCGCCCGCTCGCCCGGCGCCGGCCAGCCCGTCGTCGCCAGCGCCCAAGCGCAAGGCCTACAAACTGGTCGCCATCGGCACATCCACGGGCGGCCCGGTTGCGCTGCAACGGGTCTTGACCCAGCTGCCAGCGAACTTCCCGGCCCCGATCGTGCTGATCCAACACATGCCCGCCGCATTCACCAAGGCGTTCGCCGAACGTTTGGACAAACTGTGCCGCATCAGCGTCAAGGAAGCCGAGGATGGCGACATCCTCCGTCCAGGCCTGGCGCTGCTGGCACCGGGTGGCAAGCAGATGATGATCGACGGCCGTGGCGCGGTGAAAATCCTGCCGGGCGATGAGCGCTTGAACTACAAGCCTTGCGTAGACATCACCTTCGGTTCCGCGGCGAAATCCTACGGCGATAAAGTTCTGGCGGTGGTGCTCACCGGCATGGGTGCCGATGGCCGCGAGGGCGCGCGCCTGCTCAAGCAGGGCGGCAGTGCGATCTGGGCCCAGGACGAGGCCAGTTGCGTGATCTACGGCATGCCCATGGCGATCGTCAAGGCCGACCTGGCTGATGCGGTCTACAGCCTGGACGACATGGGTAAACATCTGATCGAGGCGTGCCTGTAATGGATGTGCTCAGTCTGATCGGCATCATCATGGCGTTCGTCGCCATCATTGGTGGCAATTACCTGGAAGGCGGTCATCTCGGTGCGCTGGCCAACGGCCCGGCCGCGTTGATCGTGATCGGTGGCACTGTAGGCGCTGCGCTGTTGCAGTCGCCGATGAGCGCCTTCAAGCGCGCCATGCAGGTCCTTGTGTGGATTCTGTTTCCACCACGGGTCGACCTGGCCGGCGGCATCGACCGCGTGGTCAACTGGAGCCTGACCGCCCGCAAGGAAGGCCTGCTTGGGCTGGAAGGGGTGGCCGATGCCGAACCCGACAGCTACTCGCGCAAGGGCCTTCAATTGCTGGTGGACGGCGCCGAACCCGAAGCGATTCGCAGCATCCTGGAGGTGGATTTCTACACCCAGGAAAGCCGCGACATCGAAGCGGCCAAGGTGTTCGAGAGCATGGGGGGCTACGCGCCGACCATCGGTATCATCGGTGCTGTCATGGGTTTGATCCATGTGATGGGCAACCTGGCCGATCCGTCGCAACTGGGCAGCGGCATTGCCGTGGCATTCGTTGCCACCATCTACGGCGTGGCGAGCGCCAACCTGGTGCTGCTGCCGATCGCGGCCAAGCTCAAATCCATTGCGTTGCGCCAGTCGCGCTACCGCGAAATGCTGCTGGAAGGGATCCTGTCGATTGCCGAAGGCGAGAACCCGCGTTCCATCGAGTTGAAGCTCCAGGGCTTCATGGACTGATGGGGGAAATGGCAGATGGCGCGTCGCAGACATCGTGAAGAACACGTCAACCATGAACGCTGGCTGGTTTCCTATGCCGACTTCATCACGCTGCTGTTCGCCTTTTTTGTGGTCATGTATTCGATCTCTTCGGTGAACGAAGGCAAGTACAAGGTCATTTCCGAAGCGTTGATCGGCGTCTTTACCGATTCGGACCGCGCCCTCAAGCCGATCCCCATCGGCGAAGAGCGTCCGAAGACGACGACCCCGGCCAAGCCGCTGGTCAAGGACAGCGAACAGGTCGACGCCGGCATTGCCGGTGGCAGCGATCCGTTGAAGAGCATTGCCGATGACATCAGTTCGGCGTTCGGCGACCTGATCAGCTCCAACCAGATGACCGTGCGTGGCAACGAGTTGTGGGTCGAGATCGAACTCAACTCCAGCCTGCTGTTCGGCAGCGGCGACGCGATGCCCAGCGACATGGCGTTCAACATCATCGATAAAGTGGCGGCGATCCTGAGACCGTTCGACAACCCGATCCACGTCGAAGGTTTCACCGACGACCAGCCGATCCGCACCGCGCAGTACCCCACCAACTGGGAATTGTCGTCGGCCCGTTCGGCAAGCATCGTGCGCATGCTTGCCATGCAGGGTGTCAACCCGGGCCGCCTGGCGTCGGTGGGGTATGGCGAATTCCAGCCGGTGGCCAATAACGCCACGGCCGAGGGGCGCGCACGCAATCGACGGGTGGTGCTGGTGGTTTCGCGCAATCTCGATGTGCGTCGCAGCCTGACCGGTACCGGCACCGCCAATGCAAAGCCCGATGCGGCATTGAAGCGGGCTGGCACACAAACTGCACCGACCCCGGTCAAGTCGCCGGATAGACAGAACGCCGTCAATTCTCCGTCACCGGCTTTATAACCGAGCTATTTCTCGGTCGAGCCCGTCTCGACCGGGAGGAACGATCCGAATGAGAGTCTGGGCAGTCGCCAATCAAAAAGGTGGTGTGGGCAAAACCACATCCTCCATCGCTTTAGCCGGTTTGCTGGCCGAGGCCGGCAAGCGCGTGGTCATCGTCGATCTGGACCCCCATGGCTCGATGACCAGTTACTTCGGCTACGATCCCGATAGCCTGGAACACAGCAACTACGATTTGTTCCTGCACAAGGGCAGCGTGCCCGAAGGCTTGCCGGGGCAGTTGCTGCTGTCCACCAGCGACGAGCGGATCTCCTTGCTGCCGTCGAGCACCGCCCTGGCCACCTTGGAGCGCCAATCGCCCGGCCAGAGCGGCCTGGGCCTGGTGATCGCCAAGAGTCTGGCGCAGCTGTGGCAGGATTTCGATTACGCGATCATCGACAGCCCGCCGTTGCTGGGCCTGCTGATGGTCAATGCGTTGGCCGCCAGCCAGCAATTGGTCATTCCTGTGCAGACCGAACACCTCGCGGTGAAGGGCCTGGAGCGCATGGTCAACACCCTGGCGATGGTCAACCGTTCACGCAAGCAGTCGCTGGCATTCAACATCGTGCCGACCCTGTTCGACCGTCGTACCCAGGCGTCCCTCGGCACCTTGCGAGTGCTGCGCGACATGTACCCGGACGACATCTGGCAAGGCTACATCCCGGTGGACACCCGTTTGCGCGACGCCAGCCGCGCCGGCGTGACACCGTCGCAATTCGATGGCAAAAGCCGTGGTGTACTGGCCTATCGCGCGCTTCTCAAGCACCTGCTGGCCCAGCAGCTCGTTGCGCAGCAGGTGGCTTGAGTTGATGAAGTTCTCCTTAGACGTTGTGCTTGCTTGCGGGCGCTCAAGTCCTGCCGTATCCATGCCGATAACCTTTTCAAGTGGCGCACAGTTCCCATGAACCGCCCCATCAAGACAACTTCGCGTCCCCAATTGGCCCTGCAGTCCTATCTGGATGGGCTGTTGCAGGAAGCGACCGATGAATTGCCAGCGCAGCCGAGCGCGTTCCAGGCGTTGCCCGAGCCTGTCGAAGCCGAACCCGCGCTCGACGAGTTCCAGGCCGCCGTGCTCGAGGAGCAGGCCCGTGATGCACAGGCTTCAGCGGTTGTGACAGCGGTGGAAGCGCCGTTCGTCAAGCCGCAGTTGGCGGTGATGGAAGCACCCGCACCGATCCTGGCGCCGGTCTCCACCGTCGCGCCATTGTTGCAGGGGTTGGTGACGCCGGTAGTGGAAATCCACATGCCGCCGAGCAACACGCCGCCGCCGGCGCCGGGCGATGATCGCCCGGCGTGGGCCGCCGAGCCGTTCGAGTGCTTGTTGTTCGATGTGGCCGGTTTGACGCTGGCGGTGCCGCTGGTGTGCCTGGGATCGATCTACTCCCTGGCCGGGCAGGAATTGACGCCGTTGTTTGGCCAACCGGAGTGGTTCCTCGGAATCCTGCCGAGCCAGGCCGGCAACCTGAAAGTGCTGGACACCGCGCGCTGGGTCATGCCGGATCGTTATCGCGATGATTTTCGCCAGGGCCTGCAGTACGTGATTTCTGTGCAGGGCTACGAATGGGGATTGGCGGTGCATCAGGTCAGCCGTTCGCTGCGCCTGGACCCGAACGAGATCAAGTGGCGCAGCCATCGAGGGCAACGGCCATGGCTGGCCGGTACGGTGATCGAACACATGTGCGCCTTGCTGGACGTTTCCGAACTGGCGGAGCTGATCGCCAGCGGCGGGGCAAAACACCTGGACGGCGCCAAGCCGGTCCGGAAACCGAAATAAGACAACCGGCGGCGCAGGGCGACGCCGGACAGAACACACACCGCCACAGGCGGTTTTTCGAGGGGTCAGGGTATGAATGATAAGGCGTCGTCTCTCAAGGGTTCCGAAGATCCGATCTTGCAATGGGTGACTTTCAAGCTCGATAACGAAACCTACGGCATCAACGTGATGCGCGTGCAGGAAGTGCTGCGCTACACCGAGATCGCCCCGGTCCCGGGTGCGCCAAGCTACGTGCTGGGCATCATCAACCTGCGTGGTAACGTCGTGACCGTGATCGACACCCGTCAGCGTTTCGGCTTGAACTCCACCGAGGTCAACGACAACACCCGTATCGTGATCATCGAGGCGGACAAGCAAGTGGTCGGTATCCTGGTCGACAGCGTTGCTGAAGTGGTTTACTTGCGTCAGTCGGAAATCGAAACCGCGCCTAACGTCGGTAACGAGGAATCGGCCAAGTTCATCCAGGGCGTGTGCAACAAGAACAACGAGTTGCTGATCCTGGTCGAACTGGAAAAAATGATGAGCGAAGAAGAGTGGTCGGAACTGGAGAGTATCTGATTTGATTCTTGAGGTAGCAGTCATTGTCCTGTTCCTTTTCTGGGCAGGCACGCTGGCGATGTTTTTGTCTTACATACGTGGCCAGCGGGAAATCGCCGCTCAACAGGCCCAGGGCGATGCGCTGCGCGATCAGCGCATCCGGGACCTGGCCAAGCGTGTCGACGACTATCAGAACGGCACCGTGCGCATGGGCGAAGCGCTCCATGAGCTGCGTGCCGTCGTCGCGCCATTGCCGGACAAACTGGCGCAACTGGAACAGCGCGACCCCTCCAGCTTGTCCTTTGCCCAAGCCGCCCGGCTGGTCGGCATGGGCGCCAGCATCGACGAACTGACCCAGGCGTGCGGCCTGACCCAGGCCGAAGCCGAATTGATGAGCAAGTTGCACAAGGGCGGCTGATATCTATCTATCCCCAGGACCCATGTGGGAGCGAGCTTGCTCGCGATAGCGGTGTGACAGTCAGCAAATATGCTGAATGTATGACCGCCATCGCGAGCAGGCTCGCTCCCACAGGTTTTTCTGGCGTTCAGAAATAATCATTCCAGCCCGGTCCCCGTGGCGAGGGAGCTTGCTCCCGCTGGGTCGCGCAGCGGCCCCAAGTTTTTACGACTGCTTCGCAGCCGAGCGGGAGCAAGCTCCCTCGCCACGGGTAGCGTCGTCGCTGATCGCTGATCATTCCCGCGTTCCGTGACCTCTGTGTGGGAGCGAGCTTGCTCGCGATAGCGGTGTGACAGTCAGCAAATATGCTGAATGTATGACCGCCATCGCGAGCAGGCTCGCTCCCACAGGTTTTTCTGGCGTTCAGAAATAATCATTCCAGCCCGGTCCCCGTGGCGAGGGAGCGTGCTCCCGCTGTGTCGCGCAGCGGCCCCAGGTTTTTACGACTGCTTCGCAGCCGAGCGGGAGCAAGCTCCCTCGCCACGGGTAGCGCGTTCAGCGATTAGTAATCATCCCCACGCTCCGTCACGTCTTTCTCGCTGTTTTGCGCATGCGGGTCGAAGCCCTGGGGAAATTTGCCCTTCAGATTCCAGGCAAACGCAATGATCTCGGCAATCGTGCGGTACAACTCTTCCGGAATGCTGTCGCCCAGCTCCAGCCGTGCCAGCAACTTCACCAGTTCAGCATTTTCGTAGATCGGTACTTCGCTCTCGCGGGCGATGCGCAGGATTTCCTCGGCCAGGGCTTCGTCGCCCTTGGCGGTGAGGGTGGGGGCGTGGTGGCCGTCGTACTTGAGGGCGATGGCCTGGCGGGGTTCGGTGTGGGTTGTCATGCGGTTTCGTCCACCCAGCGTTGTTCCAGCCGGGTCTTGGGTCCTTGGGGCGGGGTGCCGAGGTGGCAGTCGAGGTCGCCGACATTCAACCCGCACGTCACAAGGCGCTCGCGCAATGCGGTCAGGTTCCTTTCGATCAGGCTCGCGGTGTACGCTCGTTCTGCCCACAGCTGACTGGAAAGGCTGCCACTGAGCAACTGGGCCTGGATCTGCAGCGGCCCCAGCGGTTCCATGTCGAAGGCCAGCTCGACCCGCCAGAGCTGCTGTTTCGGTTCGGTTTGTTCGCGGCGTTCGTCCGGTTGTTCCCGGGCGGCGGTTTCCTCGCGCTGGAACTTGACCTGCAACGGCACGATGTCCTGCAGGTTGCGCATCGGAATCTCCAGTTGCCAAGTGCTCATCAACCGGCCGTCATCGGTCAGCCCGGTTTGCTCCAGGCTGGACAGCTGATGGCTTTGCAGGCGTGACACGGCGGCGGCCGCCAGGCGCAGCAGATGCTCCAGGTCACCTTCTTCATCCTGACCTTTCAATAATCTGGCGGGCAGCGGAAAGCCGGTGGGTTGTGGCTTGGCGCTGACCTGGCCGAGCATCCCCAGGGCGCTGCGCACGAAGCTGGGCAATGCCTGGGCCAGGGTGTTGGCGGCGATGACCGCGGAGAGGTTGGTGGAAGCGGGCAGGGCGGGTGTCAGTTGGGCGATCAGTTTCAGCAGGTCGCCTTTCATGTCCGGGGCCAGGCTTGGCGGTTGGCCGGCCAGCAGCTTGCTTTCCAGGAACACGCCGCTGGCGACCATGGCTTGGGCCAGGCCCTTGGGTGTGCTCAGTTGTTGTACGTCCGGCAGGCCAGCCAGCAGGCGTGTCACCGCCGCGCGCAGTTCGGGGCCGGCGTCATCGCTGGCGGGAAGGTTTTGCAGGGCGGTGAGCAGGCTGTCCAGCGAGCCCTGGCGGCTCACTTGCGTCACCAATTGCTGGCTCACCGCCAATTGCTCCTGGCGATTGCTCAAGGGCACGAATTTCAATGTCTGAGCATCCTGTACCTGGGCGCTCAACAGCATGCCGATGCGCAGCGGCTGCGGGCTGTCGATGTCCAGGATGCTGCCGGCCTGCACGGTGTTGAGCAGGCTTACCAGCGAGCGATACACCGCCGGTTGCCCGGGCTGTTGCGGCAAGGCCTGGCTGGTCAGCACTTTGCCCTGCAACAAAGTGCCCACGGGCAATTGCGCGGTGTCGATCCGGGTCAGGGCGGCGACGCTGGAGGCGAGGGCCTGCTGCACGGTAATCGCCAGGTTGCTGGCCGAAGGCTGAGTCACGGCCAGGCTGGTGCCCTGGGGCAGCGGCTGGGTGCTGGTGGCTTGTACGGTGGCCTGCCGGCCGCTCTCCAGCGTGACCTTGAGCAGCAGTTGGAAAGCCTGGTCCGCCTGCTTGAGCGACAGCACCTCGGCCTTGGCGGTCTGGCCCGGACCGATCAATCCCTCGGCCGGTGCCAGCAGCTTGAGCAACTCGCCCGTGACCGCCGGCATACGTGTCGTTGCCGTGGGCTGGGGCAGCGGCGGGATGTTCATGTCGCCTGTCATCTGCGGTATTACCTTGGGGAAATCAGCGCTCTTGAGAGAAGAACTTCACATGTATAATGCCGCCCGCCTTCCAGAGAGTGGCAAAACCTTGCAATTGTTTGACGCAGCTCTGTGGATCGGGCCGTCAATGCATCTATGCTGCATCACTTTAACGGCTGCCGCACTGCCGACTTGAACCGTATAAGGCTCGTGATCCCTTGACCAGTCCTCTCCTGCAAACCGTCGGCCTCGCCTGTGAGCGAGATCTGCGACTGCTTTTCGAAAATCTCGAATTGAGACTCTCGCCTGGCGATATGGTACAGATCAGTGGCCCCAACGGCAGTGGCAAGACCAGCCTGTTGCGCCTGCTGGCCGGGTTGATGCAGCCCACCGCCGGCGAGATCCTGCTCAACGGCCAGCCGCTGCACAGCCAGCGTAGCGAACTGGCACGCAACCTGCTCTGGATCGGCCATGCCGCCGGCATCAAGGACCTGCTGACCCCCGAAGAGAACCTGAGTTGGCTCTGCGCGCTGCATCGTCCGGCTGGGCGCGAGGCGATCTGGCGGGCATTGGCGGCGGTGGGATTGAAAGGTTTCGAGGACGTTCCGAGCCATACCCTGTCGGCCGGCCAGCAGCGCCGCGTGGCCCTGGCCCGGCTGTACCTGGACAGCCCGCCACTGTGGATCCTCGACGAGCCGTTCACCGCTCTGGACAAGCAGGGCGTGGCGCAACTTGAAGAACACCTGGCCGGCCATTGCGAAAACGGCGGCATGGTGTTGCTGACCACGCACCACACCTTGGCCCGGATGCCCTCCGGTTATCGCAGCATCGACCTGGGGAACTGGGCGGTATGAGTGTCTTTGGCTTGTTGCTCGCCCGTGAGGCGCGCCTGTTGTTCCGTCGTCCGGCCGAACTGGCCAACCCGTTGGTATTCTTCGCAATCGTCATCGCCTTGTTCCCGCTTGCGGTCGGCCCGGAGACTCAATTGTTGCAAACGTTGTCGCCTGGACTGGTCTGGGTGGCAGCGCTTTTATCGGTCCTGCTCTCGCTGGACGGGCTTTTCCGCAGTGATTTCGAGGACGGATCCCTGGAACAGTGGGTCCTTTCGTCGCACCCCCTGGCCCTTCTGGTTTTGGCCAAGGTACTGGCACACTGGGTTTTTTCCGGCCTGGCGCTGGTGCTGCTCTCGCCGTTGATGGCGATGATGCTGGGCTTGCCCGCGGCCTGCATGCCGGTGCTGCTGTTGTCGCTGTTGCTGGGCACGCCGGTGCTGAGCCTGCTCGGCGCGGTAGGCGCGGCGCTGACTGTGGGGCTCAAGCGCGGAGGCTTGTTGCTGGCCCTGCTGATTCTGCCGCTGTACATACCGGTATTGATCCTTGGAAGTGGCGCCTTGCAAGCGGCACTGCAAGGCATGCCGGCGACCGGTTATCTGCTATGGCTTGGGAGCCTGACCGCCCTGGCGATAACCCTGACACCCTTTGCAATAGCCGCTGGCCTGAAGATCAGCGTCGGCGAATAATAATGAGGCCTGGTCAGGAGTTGACCACTTCCCAGGAAGTAAAGGCCGCCCCAGCGGTTCGCGATAGCGAGCCGCAACCGTGATGGAATCTGCAATGAACTGGACCTGGTTTCACAAGCTCGGCTCACCCAAGTGGTTCTACGGCATCAGTGGCAAAATGCTGCCCTGGTTGAGCATCGCCGCCCTGTTGCTGATCGGCATCGGCGTGGTCTGGGGCTTGGCGTTCGCGCCGCCGGACTATCAGCAAGGCAACAGCTTCCGCATTATCTATATCCATGTCCCGACGGCGATGCTGGCCCAGTCGATCTACGTGATGCTGGCGGTATGCGGCGTGGTCGGGCTGGTGTGGAAAATGAAGCTGGCCGACGTAGCCCTGCAATGCGCCGCGCCCATCGGCGCCTGGATGACCGCCGTGGCGCTGGTCACCGGGGCCATCTGGGGCAAGCCGACCTGGGGTTCGTGGTGGGTCTGGGATGCACGACTGACGTCGATGCTGATCCTGCTGTTCCTGTACTTCGGTCTTATTGCGCTGGGCAATGCCATCAGCAATCGTGACAGCGCCGCCAAGGCCTGCGCGGTGCTGGCGATCGTCGGGGTGATCAACATCCCGATCATCAAGTACTCGGTGGAGTGGTGGAACACCCTGCACCAGGGCGCGACCTTCACCCTCACTGAAAAACCGGCGATGCCGGTGGAGATGTGGCTGCCGCTGTTGCTGACCGCGCTGGGGTTCTATTGCTTCTTCGGCGCGGTGCTGCTGCTGCGCATGCGCCTGGAAGTGCTCAAGCGCGAGTCCCGGGCCAGCTGGGTGAAAGCCGAAGTACAGAACAGCCTGGAGGCCGCTCGATGAGTTTCGCGTCATTCGGCGATTTCCTCGCCATGGGCCATCACGGCTTGTATGTCTGGTCAGCCTACGGCATTTGCCTGGCGGTGCTGGCTCTCAACGTGGCGGCGCCGATCCTGGCCCGCAAGCGGTATCTGCAACAAGAGGCGCGTCGTCTGCGCCGGGAGAATGGTCAGTGAATCCGCTGCGCAAAAAACGTCTTGTCATCATTCTGGCGATCCTGGTCGGCGTCGGCGCGGCGGTCGGCCTGGCCCTGAGCGCCCTGCAGCAGAACATCAACCTGTTCTATACCCCGACGCAGATTGCCAGCGGAGAGGCGCCCAAGGACACTCGCATCCGCGCCGGCGGCATGGTGGAGCAGGGGTCGCTGGTGCGTTCCGGCGATTCGCTGGACGTGAGGTTCAACGTCACCGACTTCAACAAGACCGTGACCATCACCTACCGCGGCATTCTCCCTGACCTGTTCCGCGAAGGGCAGGGCATCGTCGCCCTGGGCAAGCTCAATGCAGACGGCGTGGTGGTGGCGGACGAAGTGCTGGCCAAGCACGACGAGAAGTACATGCCGCCGGAAGTGACCAAGGCCCTGAAAGACAGCGGCCAATCGGCGCCCGCGCCCGCGAAGGAGGGTTGATAAGATGACCACCGGTATCTTCATTCCCGAGCTGGGCCATCTGGCGATGATCCTGGCCCTGTGTTTCTCCCTGGTGCAGGCCGTGGTTCCATTGCTCGGCGCCTGGCGTGGTGACCGTCTGTGGATGAGCCTCGCCCAGCCAGCGGCATGGGGACAGTTCGCGTTCATGCTGTTTGCCTTCGCCTGCCTGACCTACGCGTTCATGGCCGACGACTTTTCCGTTGAGTACGTCGCCAGCAACTCCAACAGCGCCTTGCCCTGGTACTACAAGTTCAGCGCGGTGTGGGGCGCCCACGAAGGTTCGTTGTTGCTCTGGGCCTTGATCCTCGCCGGCTGGACCTTTGCCGTGTCGGTGTTCTCGCGGCAATTGCCCCAGGTGATGCTGGCCCGGGTATTGGCGGTGATGGGCATCATCAGCACCGGTTTCCTGCTGTTTTTGATCGTCACGTCCAACCCGTTCGAGCGCATCCTGCCCCAGGTGCCGACCGACGGTCGCGACCTGAACCCGTTGCTCCAGGACATAGGCCTGATTGTCCATCCGCCGATGCTGTACATGGGGTACGTCGGTTTTTCCGTGGCCTTCGCGTTTGCCATCGCCGCGTTGCTCGGTGGTCGGCTCGATGCCGCTTGGGCTCGCTGGTCGCGCCCATGGACCATTGTTGCCTGGGCTTTTCTCGGCATCGGCATCACCCTCGGCTCGTGGTGGGCCTACTATGAACTCGGCTGGGGCGGCTGGTGGTTCTGGGACCCGGTGGAAAACGCCTCGTTCATGCCATGGCTCGTCGGCACGGCCCTGATCCATTCCCTGGCGGTCACGGAAAAGCGCGGGGTATTCAAGAGCTGGACGGTCCTGCTGGCCATCGCGGCATTCTCCTTGAGCCTGCTGGGAACCTTCCTCGTGCGTTCCGGCGTGCTGACGTCGGTGCATGCCTTCGCCTCGGACCCGGAGCGTGGCGTGTTCATCCTGATGTTCCTGATGGTCGTGGTCGGCGGTTCGCTGACGCTGTTCGCCTTGCGCGCGCCGGTGGTCAAGAGCCAGGTCGGCTTCAACCTCTGGTCCCGGGAAACCCTGCTGTTGGGCAACAACCTGGTGCTGGTGGTGGCGGCGTCGATGATCCTGCTGGGCACGCTGTACCCGCTGGTGCTCGATGCGTTGTCCGGCGCCAAGCTGTCGGTTGGCCCGCCGTATTTCAACGCATTGTTCATACCGCTGATGGCGATCCTCATGTTGGTGATGGCCGTCGGCGTGCTGGTGCGCTGGAAAGACACGCCGGTCAAATGGCTGATGGGCATGCTGACACCGGTGCTGTTGGGCACGGCTGCCCTGGCCGTGGTGGCCGGGATCGCCTACGGCGACTTCAACTGGGCCGTGCTGGCGACCTTCGTCCTGGCCGCCTGGGTGTTGCTGGCCGGCGTTCGGGACGTCTTCGACAAGACCCGTCACAAAGGCCTGATCAAGGGCCTGCCGACCCTGACCCGCAGTTATTGGGGCATGCAACTCGCCCACCTGGGCATCGCCGTTTGCGCCCTGGGCGTGGTGCTGTCCAGCCAGAACAGTGCCGAACGTGACCTGCGACTGTCGCCAGGCGAATCCATGGACCTGGGTGGCTACCAGTTCGTCTTCGAGGGCGCCAAGCATATCGAGGGGCCTAACTTCACCTCCGACAAGGGCACCGTGCGGGTCCTTCGCAACGGCCAGGAAATTACCGTGCTGCACCCGGAGAAACGCCTCTACACCGTGCAGAACTCGGTGATGACCGAAGCCGGGATCGATGCTGGTTTCACCCGTGATCTCTATGTCGCGCTGGGCGAATCCCTGGGCGATGGCGCCTGGGCGGTGCGCGTCCACGTCAAGCCGTTCGTGCGCTGGATCTGGTTCGGTGGCTTGCTGACCGGCCTGGGCGGAGTCCTGGCGGCGCTGGATCGTCGTTATCGCGTCAAAGTGAAGACCCGGGTGCGTGAAGCGCTGGGCGTGACAGGAGCCACTGCATGAAACGTTGGTTGATGGTATTGCCGCTGGCGCTGTTCCTGATGGTTGCGGTGTTCCTCTACCGGGGGCTGTTCTTGAATCCGTCGGAGTTGCCCTCGGCGCTGATCGGCAAGCCGTTCCCGGAATTTTCCCTGCCCTCGGTACAAGGCGACAGGACCCTGACCCACGCCGACCTGCAGGGCAAGCCGGCGTTGGTCAACGTGTGGGGCACCTGGTGCATTTCCTGCCGGGTCGAGCATCCGGTGTTGAACAAGCTGGCCCAGAATGGCGTGGTGATCTACGGCGTCAATTACAAGGACGTCAATGCCGACGCCTTGAAATGGCTGGCTGAATTCCACAACCCATATCAGCTCGATATCCGCGACGAAGAGGGCACCCTCGGCCTGAACCTGGGTGTGTACGGCGCGCCGGAAACCTTCTTCATCGACGCCAAGGGCATCATCCGCGACAAGTTCGTCGGTGTGATCGACGAACAGGTCTGGCGCGAAAAACTGGCTGGCAAATACCAGGCCCTGGTGGATGAGGCCAAGCCATGAAGCGCTGGTTAGCCGCCGCTGTCCTCGGTTTGAGTCTGTCGGGTGTGGCCCATGCCGCCATCGATACCTATGAATTCGCCAATGACGCGGAGCGCGAGCGGTTTCGCGAGCTGACCAAGGAGTTGCGCTGCCCCAAATGTCAGAATCAGGACATCGCCGATTCCAACGCGCCGATCGCGACCGATTTGCGCAAGGAAATCTTCCGGATGCTCGGCGAGGGCAAGGACAACCAGCAAATCATCGATTTCATGGTGGATCGCTACGGTGAGTTCGTGCGCTACAACCCAGCCCTGTCTTCCAAGACCGCGCTGCTCTGGTTCGGCCCCGCCGGGCTGCTGCTGGGTGGTTTCGTGGTGATCGCGGTGATCGTGCGCCGCCGTCGGGTGCAGCGCAGCGCCGCCCCGGATACGCTTTCTGTCGAAGAGCGCCAGCGCCTCGACCAACTGTTGGATAAAACCAAGCATGATTGATTTCTGGCTCGCCGCAGGTCTGCTTCTCCTGGTCGCCCTGAGTTTTCTGTTGATCCCCGTGTTACGTGGCCGTCGCGCCCAATTGGAAGAAGATCGCACCGCGCTGAACGTGGCGCTGTATCAGGAGCGGGTTGCCGAACTGCAGGCCGAGCGGGAAGAGGGCGTGCTCAACGCGTCCCAACTGGACACCGGGCGCGCCGAGGCCGCCCGAGAATTGTTGGCTGATACCGAAGGCGCCGATGCGCCGCGTGAATCACGCCTGGGCAAGCCGTTGCCGCTTCTCGCCGCTGTGCTGGTGCCGGTGTTGGGCCTGGCGTTGTACCTGCATTTCGGTGCCATCGACAAAGTCGAACTGACCCGCGAATTCGCCCAGGCGCCGCAGTCCATGGAGGAGATGACCCTGCGCCTGGAGCGCGCGGTGGCGGCACAACCGGATTCCGCCGAGGGCTTGTATTTCCTCGGTCGGACCTACATGGCGCAGGATCGGCCGGCGGACGCGGCGAAGATTTTCGAACGCACCGTGGCGGTCGCGGGTCGCCAACCGGAGCTGTTGGGCCAATGGGCGCAGGCGCAGTACTTTGCCGATGGCAAGAAATGGTCGGATAAAGTCCAGGCCCTGACCGACGAAGCGCTGAAGCTCGACCCCAAGGAAGTGACCAGCCTTGGCCTGTTGGGCATCGCCGCGTTTGAAGGCGAGCGTTATCAGGAAGCGATCGATTATTGGGAACGCTTGCTGGCGCAATTGCCTGAAGGCGATAGATCCCGCGAAGCGTTGCAGGGCGGCATCACCCGGGCCACCGAGAAGCTCCAGGCCAGTGGGGGCAAGCTCGCCCAGGCGCCGACGGCCAAGGCCGTGGCACTGCTCAAGGTTCGCGTCGACCTGGCTCCGGCGCTCAAGGCGAAGGTGCAGCCGGGCGACAGCGTGTTCATTTTCGCCCGCGCCGTTTCCGGCCCGCCGGCGCCGCTGGCGGCCAAGCGCCTGACCGTCGCCGACCTGCCCGCCAGCGTCGAGTTGGGTGACGCGGACGCAATGATGCCGCAGCTGAAACTGTCGAACTTCCCCGAAGTCCAACTGGTGGCGCGTATATCCCGGGCCGGTCAACCGACCGCCGGCGAGTGGATCGGTCGCAGCCAGCCCTTGGCGAGCAATACCACCGCACCGCAGCAATTGACCATCGACAGTCCGGACCAATGACAGGAACTCGCCCCATGACCGCCATCGCTCGTATCACACTGCTCACGCTCGTCCTGGGCCTGAGCGCTTGTGCGGTCCAGCGTCCGCCCGAACCTTCGGCGCCGCTGCCGCCCATACCGCCGTCGACGCCGACCACCAAGCCAGCACCGTCGACCGCCCCCGGCAAACCGGTGACCCCGAACAAACCGGCCAAGCCAGTGCCGCGTACCTCCGCCAGTTTCGCGCCCCCACCCGGCGGCAACAGCCATTGGGATGCCAAGCTCGGGGTCTATGTGCTGGATGATCAGACCAATACCTTCTACCGCCAGCGCACCTACTATCGCTGGAACAATGGATGGAGCCGTTCCGTCAGCCCGAACGGGCCGTGGGAAGACACCACCATCGAAGGCGTGCCGGCTGGGCTCGGACGCAAATTCAACTAAAAAACCATGGGGAGGGAGCTTGCTCCCTCGCCACAAAGGCTGCGTTGTGTCGTCAGACAGTTGAAGGTTCGACCTGTCATCCCCAGCGTCGTAGAATGCGCGCCTTTGCGAGCCTCACTGGCCAACCGCGTATTTATCGGAGCACCTGACCATGACGACCACCCCGACCGGCGATTACCTTGAAACCCTCTACGAAGGCTATGGCCAGCGTTTTCGCATGGACAAGCTGCTGCATGAAGTGCGCACCGAGCACCAGCACCTGGTGATTTTCGAAAACCCGCGCATGGGCCGGGTCATGGCCCTGGATGGCGTGATCCAGACCACCGAAGCCGATGAATATATCTACCACGAGATGTTGACCCACGTGCCGATCCTGGCCCATGGCGCGGTCAAGCGCGTGCTGATCATCGGCGGTGGTGACGGCGGCATGCTGCGGGAAGTGACCAAGCATGTGGGCATCGAGCACATCACCATGGTGGAGATCGACGGCACGGTGGTGGACATGTGCAAGGAGTTTTTGCCGAACCATTCCAAGGGCGCCTATGACGACCCGCGCCTGAACCTGGTGATTGACGATGGCATGCGTTTCGTTGCCACGACCCAGGAAAAATTCGACGTCATCATTTCCGACTCCACCGACCCGATCGGTCCGGGCGAAGTACTGTTCTCGGAGAATTTCTACCAGGCATGCCACCGCTGCCTCAATGAAGGCGGGATCCTGGTCACTCAGAACGGCACGCCGTTCATGCAGTTGGGCGAAGTCCAGACCACCGCCGGGCGCTTGCACGGCCTGTTCGCCGACTGGCATTTCTACCAGGCCGCCGTGCCGACCTATATCGGCGGCGCCATGACCTTTGCCTGGGGTTCGACCAACGCCGCTTACCGCAAGCTCTCCCGCGAAACCCTGCGCGAGCGCTTTACCGGCAGCGGTATCGTGACGCGCTACTACAACCCCGAGATTCATATCGGTGCGTTCGCCATGCCGCAATACGTGCTGCAGGCGATCAACAAGCCGAGCAACGACTGACATCAGCGACAGTCTGCTCCTGTGGCGAGAGAGCAAGCTCCCTCGCCACTAGGCGCTGGCCCTTTTGTGTTGCCAAATATTCAATCAACGAAATTTTCACGAAACCTTGCAGACAATCCCACGCGCTTTTATTGCGGCGGTTATTAATGGCAATGCCATGACCGTTCGTGCAAGATTTGCGCTTTCGCGCAAGCCCCGGCCTTGAATGGCTCAACAGAGGGCGCGCTGTTGTTCCTACTTTCGACCCCACTTCCAATAGGTCCTAAAACGACATGGCAATCCCGGACGCCCTGAGTCAGCAGCGCACCACGCATCGCCTGCTGCAACCGACCGTCAAATCGCACCTGGCCTACACGCTGCTCTGTGCCCTGGTGATGATGATCATGCTCAGCCTGCTGCGCGTGGCGCTGCTGGTCTACAACCGCCAGATGATCCTCGATACCCCAGCCTCGACCTTCGTGGAAGCTTTTATCAATGGGCTGCGTTTCGACTTGCGCCTGGTCGTCTATCTCTGCATTCCGCTGCTGCTGGCATTGTTCAGCGCGCGGGCCATGGCGGCACGTGGATTCTTTCGTTTCTGGCTGACGGTCACCTCCAGCATCGCGCTGTTCCTGGGCTTGATGGAGATGGACTTCTACCGTGAGTTTCACCAGCGCCTCAACGGCCTGGTCTTCCAGTACGTGAAGGAAGACCCCAAAACCGTGGCGAGCATGCTCTGGTATGGTTTTCCCGTGGTTCGTTACCTGCTGGCCTGGGTGGGCGGCACCATCATCCTGAGCCTGGCGTTCAAGGGCGCCGATCGTGCCACACGGCCGCGTGGGCCTTTCAGTGGCGGCAGCATCGGCACGCGCCAGATCGCGCCGTGGTATGGCCGTGTCGCCGTGTTCCTGGTTTGCCTGCTGGTGGCCGTGGCCGCTGCGCGTGGCACCCTGCGCCAAGGGCCACCGCTGCGTTGGGGTGACGTCTACACCACTGATTCCAACTTCGCCAACCAGTTGGGTCTCAACGGCACGCTGTCGCTGGTGGCAGCGGCGAAGAGCCGGATGTCCGAAGACCGTGACAACATCTGGAAAGCCACTCTTGAGCAGCCGCTGGCGCAGCAGACCGTGCGCGACATGCTGGTGATGGCTGACGACAAGCTGGTGGACGCCGAGACGGCCGCCGTGCGTCGCGACTACACGCCGCCTGCCGACAAGACGCTGCCGATCAAGAACGTCGTCGTGATCCTGATGGAAAGCATGGCCGGTCATTCCGTGGGCGCCCTTGGCGCGCCGGGCAACATCACGCCTTACCTGGACAAGCTGTCCAAGGAGGGCCTGCTGTTCGACCGCTTCTTCTCCAATGGCACGCACACCCACCAAGGTATGTTCGCCACCATGGCCTGCTTCCCGAACCTGCCAGGTTTCGAATACCTGATGCAGACGCCGGAAGGCAGTCACAAGCTGTCGGGCTTGCCGCAGCTGCTCAGCGCCCGTGAATATGACGACGTGTATGTCTATAACGGCGACTTCGCCTGGGACAACCAGTCGGGCTTCTTCAGCAGCCAGGGCATGACCACGTTCATTGGCCGTAACGACTTCGTGAACCCAGTGTTCTCCGATCCGACCTGGGGCGTGTCGGACCAGGACATGTTCGACCGTGGCCTGATCGAGCTCAAGGCACGGGAGAATGGCAAGCCGTTCTATGCGTTGTTGCAAACCCTGTCCAACCACACGCCCTACGCGCTGCCAACGCCGTTGCCGGTGGAGCGCGTGACTGACCGTGGCAGCCTGAACGAACACCTGACCGCCATGCGTTACTCCGATTGGGCGCTGGGCCAGTTCTTCGAGAAGGCCCGCAAAGAGCCTTACTTCAAGGAAACCCTGTTCGTGGTGGTCGGCGACCATGGTTTCGGCAACGAGCGCCAGATCACCGAAATGGACCTGGGCCGCTTCAACGTGCCGATGCTGCTGATCGGACCGGGCGTGCAGGAGAAGTTTGGCCAGCGCAATCACACCGTGGGCACCCAGGTCGATATCGTCCCGACCATCATGGGCCGCCTCGGCGGGGAAGTGCGCAATCAATGTTGGGGCCGTGACCTGCTGAACCTGCCGCAAGGCGATACCGGTTTCGGCGTGATCAAGCCGTCCGGTAGCGAGCAGACCACGGCGATCATTCGCGACGACAAGATCCTGGTGCTGCCAAAAGAGAAAGAAATGGCGCCCAAGATGTATCGCTATGAACTCGGTGCGAACCCGCGGGCAGAAGTCATTCCGGATGCACCGGAAACTGCCGAGATGAAACTCAAGCTTGAATCGTTCCTGCAAACCGCGACAAAGAGTTTGTTGGATAACACCGCCGGCGTTATCGACGGCAAGCCGGACTGATAACCGGTGAATAAAAAAGAGGCCTTGAAGGCCTCTTTTTTTTGCGCTTGGGGATCTATATCTTGCCAAGTAACAGCAGGATCAACAGCACCACCAATACTACGCCGATGATACCGGACGGGCCGTAACCCCAACTTCTGGAGTGCGGGAAGACCGGAAGGCCACCGATCAGCAGGAGGATCAGGATGATGATAAGTATAGTGCCCATTGTTGATTTCCTTATTGGTCAGTTCTGGAGTGATGAAACTTTCAACTGCCAGCGCGCATGCATTAAATCCGGGCGGCTTATAAACTCCGACCGTAACGTCCTGTAAAAAATTCAAAGTTTTTTGTCGTCGCCATTGCGCGCGGGTTGACGCCATCTCTTGCCAAGGTTTCAACCCCATCAACTGTCATGGTTTGCCCTCGCCATTCAGCAAGATGATGGAACGTGGGTCGGGCCGGCTCCTTCGCTACACTCGGCCCATCTCTCCCGGAACAACAAGGCTGTTTCCCTATGCAAAATCGCATGATGATCACCGGTGCTGGCTCTGGCCTGGGTCGCGAAATCGCGCTGCGCTGGGCCCGCGAAGGCTGGCGCCTGGCCTTGTCTGATGTCAGTGAACCGGGCCTGCAGGAAACCCTCAGGCTGGTTCGCGAAGCGGGCGGCGACGGCTTTGTGCAACGTTGCGACGTGCGTGACTACAGCCAGCTCACCGCGTTTGCCCAGGCTTGCGAAGAAAAGCTTGGCGGCATCGACATCATCGTCAACAACGCTGGCGTGGCGTCGGGTGGATTCTTCAGCGAACTGTCCCTCGAGGATTGGGACTGGCAGATCGCGATCAACCTGATGGGGGTGGTCAAGGGCTGCAAGGCGTTCCTGCCACTGCTGGAAAAAAGCCGTGGCAAAATCATCAACATCGCCTCCATGGCGGCCCTGATGCAAGGCCCGGCCATGAGCAACTACAACGTGGCCAAGGCCGGCGTGGTGGCGTTGTCGGAAAGCCTGCTGATCGAACTGGCGCAGCAGGAAATCGGTGTGCACGTGGTCTGCCCGTCGTTCTTCCAGACCAACCTGCTGGACTCGTTCCGCGGGCCGACTCCCGCCATGAAAGCCCAGGTCGGTAAATTGCTGGAGAGCTCGCCGATCAGTGCCGCTGACATCGCCGACTACATCTACCAGCACGTTGCCGAGGGCCAGTTCATGATCCTGCCCCACGAACAGGGGCGCGCGGCCTGGACGTTGAAGCAGAAAAACCCACAGCTGCTCTACGACGAAATGACCGCCATGGCAGACAAAATGCGCGCCAAGGCGCGACAGTCCCCAAGTTGACCTGCCTTCCCGGCATCCATCAGGATGGCGCCTCGTGCCCTCCTGATGGACCGCTCCATGCTCAATTACCTGTGGTTTTTCCTTGCCGCGCTCTTTGAAATCGCCGGGTGCTATGCCTTCTGGATGTGGTTGCGCCAGGGCAAGAGCGCCTGGTGGATCGCGCCGGCGTTGCTCAGCCTGACATTGTTCGCCCTGTTGCTGACTCGTATCGAAGCCACGTATGCCGGTCGCGCCTATGCCGCCTATGGAGGGATCTATATCGTCGCGTCCATCGGCTGGCTGGCGGTCATCGAGCGCGCGCGGCCGCTGGCTTCCGACTGGATCGGCGTGGCGCTCTGTGTAATGGGGGCGGGAATAATTCTCTTCGGGCCGCGATTCACGGGACCTTGATCGGCTTCGATAAACGTTTTTTGCAGGACATTTCCTTCAGTTACAAGGATCCCGATGTGTAGGGGAATACTGAATTCGCGCCGGTATCTTGTGCATGGAAAACAGGCCGGGCATGGTCAAGGTCCAGACACTCTTAAGGACAAGAACCATGCTCGTATTAAGCCGCGCAGTGGGCGAGTTGATTTCCATCGGTGACAATATTTCCGTGCGCGTGCTGTCGGTCAGCGGCAGCACCGTGCGTTTCGGCGTGGAGGCGCCTCGACACGTCGAAGTGCATCGTTCCGAAATCTACGACAAGATCCAGAGAAAAAAGGCCCAGGCGGCACGCAAGGCCTGTTCAATCGAATAGATGCTTGGGCACGTCGTGCTTGAGCATCAATTGGCATTGTTCGCTTTCCGGATCGAAGACAATCATTGCCTGGCCTTTGGTCAGGGCCTGGCGGACCCGCAGGACGCGGGTTTCCAAAGGCGTATCGTCGCCATTGTCGGTCCCGTCACGGGTGACGAAATCCTCGATCAGGCGGGTGAGGGTGTCGACTTCGAGTTGGTCGTAGGGGATCAGCATGATAGGGCTCCGCTAAATATTGGGCGGATGCTACGGCGGATGAGCTGTGGCGGCTAGCCCGGGCTTTCTCATGTCTGCTCTGGCCTCATCGCGAGCAAGCTCGCTCCCACAGGGCCTCAGTGCATTGAAGTCTGTCGTGGGAGCGAGCGTGTTCTTGATGGAATTGTGAGCATGTGGGATCAGCTATCGGAACGCTGCCCAATCAGGCTGTCCACAGAAGGCACCCGGGTGTCGCTTTCCATTTGTGCATCGTGTTCGATCTGATGGCTGAAGCGGTCCAGTGAACCCTGGGCCGGTTGCGCATCGCTGGCAAACACCGGCGGGCTGAGGATGTAGGCGCCGAGCAGACGGCTGAGAGCCGCCAGGCTGTCGATGTGGGTGCGTTCGTAGCCATGGGTGGCGTCGCAGCCGAAAGCGAGCAGGGCGGTGCGGATGTCGTGGCCGGCGGTGATCGCGGAATGGGCGTCACTGAAGTAGTAGCGAAACAGGTCACGGCGCGCCGGCAGTTCGTTTTCCTTGGCCAGTTTCAATAAGTGCCGCGACAGATGGTAGTCGTAAGGGCCGCCGGAATCCTGCATCGCCACGCTTACGGCGTGTTCGCTGGAGTGCTGGCCCGGCGCGACCGGTGCGATGTCGATCCCGACGAACTCACTGACGTCCCAGGGCAGCGCGGCGGCCGCGCCGCTGCCGGTCTCCTCGGTGATGGTGAACAGCGGATGGCAATCGATCAGCAGCTCTTCGCCGCTGTCGACGATGGCCTTCAGCGCCGCCAACAACGCGGCGACCCCGGCCTTGTCATCCAGGTGACGGGCGCTGATATGGCCGCTTTCGGTGAATTCGGGCAAGGGATCGAAGGCCACGTAGTCGCCGATGCCCACGCCCAGAGTCTCGCAATCGGCGCGGGTGGCGCAGTAGGCATCCAGGCGCAGTTCGATGTGGTCCCAACTGATGGGCATTTCATCCACGGCGGTATTGAACGCGTGACCGGACGCCATCAACGGCAGGACGCTGCCGCGAATCACGCCCGTATCGGTAAACAGGCTGACCCGGCTGCCCTCGGCAAACCGGCTCGACCAGCAACCCACGGGCGCCAGTGTCAGGCGACCGTTGTCCTTGATGGCCCGGACCGAGGCGCCAATGGTGTCCAGGTGCGCCGAGACCGCGCGGTCGGGGCTGCTTTTGCGGCCCTTGAGGGTGGCGCGGATGGTGCCGCGCCGGGTCATTTCGAAAGGAATGCCCAGCTCTTCGAGGCGCTCGGCGACGTAACGGACGATGGTGTCGGTGAAACCGGTAGGGCTGGGAATGGCGAGCATTTCCAGCAAGACTTTCTGCAGGTATTCGAGATTCGGTTCGGGAATCTTACTGATCATGGAAACTCCTCGCGAAATATTGGAACGAGAGACCCGTGGCGAGGGAGCTTGCTCCCGCTCGACTGCGAAGCAGTCGCCTTGAGCTCAAATCGGAGCACTAAGTGAGTCAGCAGGGCCGCCTCGCGCTGGTGGCCGGCCCGGCCCAGCGGGAGCAAGCTCCCTCGCCACAGAAATCTCAGACCACCGCTTGGCTATGGGGAAACAACAAGTCCACAAAACGCTCTGCGGTGGGTTGCGGTTCGTGATTGGCCAGCCCGGCGCGTTCGTTGGCTTCGATGAACACGTATTCCGGTTGATCAGCCGCCGGGACGAGCAGGTCCAGGCCGACCATCGGGATGTCCAGGGCCCGTGCTGCACGAACCGCCGCATCGGCCAGGGTCGGATGGAGGATGGCGGTCACGTCCTCCAGGACGCCACCGGTATGCAGGTTCGCCGTGCGCCGTACGAACAGATGCTCACCCTTGGGCAGCACGCTGTCGTAGGCATAACCGGCCGCGCTCAAGGTGCGCTCGGTTTCGGCATCCATCGGGATCTTGCTCTCACCGCCGGTAGCGGCCTGGCGCCGTCGGCTCTGGGCTTCGATGAGCGCGCCGATGGTGTGCTGCCCGTCGCCGATTACCTCGGCCGGGCGACGGATTGCCGCGGCCACCACTTCAAAACCGATCACGAGGATTCGCAAGTCCAACCCTTCGTGGAAGCTTTCTAGCAATACCTGGCTGTCAAACCGCCGGGCAGCTTCGATGGCGGCCTGTACTTCTTCGATCGTACGCAGGTCCACCGCCACGCCTTGGCCCTGTTCGCCGTCCAGCGGCTTCACGACCACCCGTTCATGCTCATCGAGAAACGCCAGGTTGTCGTCGGCATTGCCCGCCAGCTGTTGGGCCGGCAGGTTCAGGCCAGCGTTTTTCAGCACTTTGTGGGTCAGGCTCTTGTTCTGGCAGAGCGTCATGCTGATTGCGCTGGTCAGGTCGCTCAGCGATTCCCGGCAGCGAATCCGGCGGCTGCCGTGCATCAGGGTGAACAGGCCGGCCTCGGCGTCGTCCACTTGCACTTCGATGCCGCGACGATGCGCTTCCTCGACGATGATCCGCGCATAGGGGTTGAATTGCGCCTCGGGGCCGGGCCCAAGGAACAACGGCTGGTTGATGCCATTCTTGCGCTTGATGGCGAAGGTCTGGAGGCTGCGGAAACCGAGTTTGGCATAGAGGTTTTTCGCCATCCGATTATCGTGCAGTACCGACAGGTCGAGGTAGCTCAAGCCCCGGCTCATGAAATGCTCGATGAGGTGGCGCACCAGCACCTCGCCAACGCCGGGGCGTGAACACTGTGGGTCCACCGCCAGGCACCAGAGACTGCTGCCGTTTTCTGGATCGTTGAAGGCTTTCTGGTGATTGAGGCCCATGACGCTGCCAATCACCGCGCCGGTGTCGTCGTCCTCGGCCAGCCAGTAGACCGGGCCACCTTGATGACGCGGTGTCAATCGCTCCGGGTCGATGGGCAGCATGCCGCGAGCCTGGTACAGCTGGTTGATGGCCTGCCAGTCGCTGTCGTTCTGGGCGCGGCGGATCCGGAAACCGCGGAATACTCGCGTGGCTTGTCGGTAATCGCTGAACCACAGGCGCAGGGTGTCGGACGGATCGAGAAACAGGTGCGCCGGCTCCAGCCCCAGCACTTGCTGGGGCGCGGCGACGTACAGGGCGATGTCCCGTTCGCCGGGTTGTTCGTTGAGCAGTTCCTGGGCCAGGGTCGCCGGGTCCGGGAACGTATGGCCGATCAGCAGCCGGCCCCAGCCGCAATGCACGGCGATGGGGGCGGCATTGAGTTCGCTGCCGTCTTCGGCCAGGCGTGCCTGCAAGCGTTCGTAGGACGGCGGTTGGCCGCGCAATAGTCGTTGGTTGTGGAGGGTGGAATGGGGTTTCATCGGTCAGATTCCTTGCTCGCTGAGCCACAGGTTCAGCGCTGCCAATTGCCACAGCCGCGAACCGCGCAACGGCGTCAGCTGGCCGTTGGGGTCGGTCAGCAGGCGATCAAGCATGGTCGGGTTGAACAGGCCGCGATCCTGGCTCGGATCCAGCAGCAGTTCACGGACCCAGGCCAGGGTGTTGCCTTCAAGGTGCTTGAGGCCCGGCACCGGGAAATAGCCTTTCTTGCGGTCGATGACCTCGCTCGGGATCACCCGGCGTGCCGCTTCCTTGAGCACGTGCTTGCCACCCTCGGGGAGCTTGAATTTGGCCGGCACCCGAGCGGAAAGCTCCACCAGACGGTAGTCGAGGAACGGTGTGCGTGCTTCCAGGCCCCAGGCCATGGTCATGTTGTCGACGCGCTTGACCGGGTCGTCCACCAGCATCACCGTGCTGTCCAGGCGCAAGGCCTTATCGACGGCGGCATCGGCGCCCGGCTGGGCGAAGTGCTCCTTGACGAAGTCTCCGGCGGCATCGTTGGCCGTTAGCCATTTGGGTTGAACGGTGGCGGCATACTCCTCGTAAGTGCGGTCGAAGAACGCCGCGCGATAGGCCGCATACGGGTCGCTGGCGCCATCCACTTGCGGATACCAATGGTAACCGGCGAACAACTCATCGGCGCCCTGGCCGCTCTGAACCACTTTGCAGTGCTTGGCCACTTCCCGCGAGAGCAGGTAGAAGGCGATGCAGTCGTGGCTCACCATCGGTTCACTCATGGCGCGGAACGCGGCGGGCAACTGTTCAATGATTTCTTTTTCGTCGATGCGCAACTGATGGTGGCGGGTGCCGTAGTGCTTGGCGATCAGGTCTGAATATTGAAACTCGTCGCCGCGCTCACCGCCGGCGTCCTGGAAGCCGATGGAGAAGGTGGACAGGTCGTCAACGCCGACTTCGCGCAGCAGGCCCACGAGCATGCTCGAGTCCACGCCGCCCGACAGCAGCACGCCGACATCGACGGCGGCGCGCTGGCGGATGGCGACCGCTTCGCGGGTGCTGTCCAATACACGCTCGATCCAGTCTTCCAGGTTGAGGTTCTGCTCGTCGGGCCGGGGGCCGTAGGGCAGCGTCCACCAGGTTTTCTGCTCGGTGCTGCCATCCGCCTCGACGCGCATCCAAGTGGCCGGGGGCAACTTCTCGATGCCAGCCAGCAAGGTGCGAGGCGCCGGGACGACCGCGTGGAAATTGAGGTAGTGATTCAGCGCGACCGGGTCGAGCACCGGGTTGATGTCGCCGCCCTTGAGCAATGCCGGCAATGCCGATGCGAAGCGCAGGCGCTGGCCGGTGCGAGACAGGTACAGCGGCTTCACGCCGAGACGGTCACGGGCGATGAACAGCCGCTTGGCGTCGCGCTCCCAGATGGCGAAGGCGAACATGCCGTTGAGCTTGGGCAGCAGAGCTTCGCCCCAGGCGTGATAGCCCTTGAGCAGCACTTCGGTGTCGCCGCCCGAATGAAAGGCGTAGCCCAGGCCTTCGAGTTCGGCCCGTAATTCCGGGTAGTTGTAGATCGCGCCGTTGAACGCCAGTGACAGGCCCAGTTGATTGTCGATCATCGGCTGGGCCGAGCCGTCGGACAGGTCCATGATTTTCAGGCGTCGATGGCCGAGGGCAATTGGGCCCTGGCTATGAAAGCCCCACGCGTCGGGGCCGCGAGGGGCCAAGTGATGGGTGATGCGCTCTACGGCCGCAAGGTCCGCAGGGTGTTGATCGAAACGTAACTCACCAGCTAATCCGCACATAAGTCCTTACCGGTTTTTCCGTTGGGGAGGGGTCAAGCCATACACGCCAAAAGGGCGGGTACTCTGAAACTGACCGGAGGGATGGCTGTGAGTTTTATATCGATGCGTTATAAGCCGACGGATGGAGGCTGTGGGTCTTGGGACATTTGTCCAGGAAAAACTAGACCTTGTGGGAGCGAGCCTGCTCGCGAAGGCGGTGGTTCAGCCAACTTCTAAGCCGGTTGAACCACCGCTTTCGCGAGCAGGCTCGCTCCCACAGGAGAATGTGGCGAATCGTCAAAGTCCGTCAGGCCTTGCCCCGAATCAACGCCCGTAACGCAAATCGGTTGGGATGACAGGCCTCGGCCACGCTTCGCGGCAGGGGCAGCGGTTCGTTCTCCAGCCACGCGGCGATCAGCTCGCCCGACAGCGGCGCGGTGATCAGGCCTCGGGAGCCGTGGCCGCTGTTGACGTACAGGCCGTCGAGCCAGGGGCAGGGGGCGTCGGGCACTTGACGGGCGTCCTTGGCCAGAACCGAATACGCCTCGATGAAGGCAGAGTGATCGGCCAGTGGCCCGACGATTGGCAGGTAGTCCGGGCTGGTACAGCGAAACGCCGCGCGGCCTTCCAGTTGCGCTGGGTCCAGCGCTTTGGCGTTGAGCCGGTCTACCAGGTCCACGGAAATATCTTCGAGCATCTTAAGGTTGCCGGCATGCTCGGCGGCGGTGGGGGTCAGGTCGTCGCTGTGGAAATCGAAACTGGCGCCCAACGTGTGCTCGCCCATTCGCGGCGGCGCCACGTAGCCTTCGGCACAGACCACCGTTGCCAGGCGCTGGCTGCGGGTGGTTTGCGGCAGGCGAGTGATCTGCCCGCGAATGCGCTTGAGGGGCAGCTCGGCGGCAGGCTCGAAACGTTTGATCTCGGCCGCGCTGGCGAGGATCGCCACCGGTGCGCTGGCCACGCAGCGTTCGCCGTCCCAGGCCTGCCATTGGCCGTCGACACGCCGCAGTTCCAACACTTCATGGTGTGGCTGCAAGGTAATCGCCGGGTTCGAAGCCTGCCAGCGACACAGCGCTGGCGGATGCACCCAGCCGCCCTCGGGATAAAACAGGCCCCCGCTGGGCAAACCAATGCCGGCTTGCGCCTCGGCCTCATCGCGATCAAGCACCTTCAACAGACTGCCCGCAAAGGCCTCGGCCAAGCGCGCCTGGCGCTCGGCTTCCTTGGCATCGAAGGCCAATTGCAGGACACCGCAGCCGTCCCAGTCGAGGCTGCGCTGCAGGTGTTCGAGCACGCGCCGCGTGTAGCCGAAACCGCTGAGGATCATCTGCGACAGCGCCGTGCCGTGGGCCGACAGCTTGAGGTACAGCACGCCCTGGGGATTGCCGGACGCTTCCTCGGCCAACCCAGCGTGACGCTCCAGCAAGGTCACGTGCCAGCCACGGGCCGCGAGGCTGGCCGCGCTGGCGCAACCGGCCAGTCCGCCGCCGATGACCAAGGCCCGCCGCTCGCCGGTATGCGGGGCGGGGCGGGCGTACCAGGGCTTGATCGGCGCGGGTGACGGCGTCTGCTCCGGCCAACCGAGGAACACGCCGCGAAGAATCTCCCATTTATGGCCGATGCCTGGCGTGCGCTTCATCTTGAAACCCGCCGCGTTCAACCGGCGCCGCACCCAGCCGGTGCTGGTGAAGGTGCTGAGGGTAGCCCCCGGCGCGGCCAGTCGCGCCAGCTCGGCGAACAGCTCGGCGCTCCACATCTCGGGGTTTTTCGCCGGGGCGAAACCGTCGAGGAACCAGGCGTCGATCCGCCCATCCAGTTGCGGCAATTGCTCCAGGGCATCGCCAATCAACAACGTCAGGGTGACCCGGCCGCTCGCCAGGGTCATGCGCTGGAAACCTGGGTGGATCGCCATGTACTGCCCGAGCAATTGATCGGCCTGGACCTTGAGCGCTGGCCACAAGGCCAGGGCCCGGCGCAGGTCTTCGGGGCTCAGGGGAAACTTCTCGACGCTGACAAAATGCAGCCGTGCCCCGGCCGGTGCGCATTGCTCGAACAACTGCCAGGCGCAGAGGAAATTCAACCCGGTACCAAACCCGGTTTCACCGATCACCAGCCGCCCGCCCTCCGCCAGCCCGGCGAAACGCTCGGCGAGGTTGTTCTGTTGCAAGAACACGTAGCGGGTTTCTTCCAGGCCCGACTGGTCCGAGAAATAGACATCGTTGAACACCCGGGAGCGGGGGCGACCCTGGTCGTCCCAGTCGAGTTGGGCGTGGTGTTGAATGGGCGTCATGACGGGCTCGGCGAAAATGAAGGCGCCATTCTAGCCGATCGGCAAGGCGTTGCTTGATCCAAGGCAAGGGTGCCCGCATCCGGAAGGAATCTGCTGCGCAGGCGCGCATCCAATCCGCTAGTCTTGCCCCATTCCTTGAAGGAGCTGCCCATGTTCGAGTCCGCCGAAATCGGTCACGTCGTTGATAAAGAAACCTATGAGGCTGAAGTCCCGGCACTGCGCGAAGCGTTGCTCGAAGCGCAATACGAGCTGCACCAGCAGGGGCGTTTCCCGGTCATCGTACTGATCAACGGCATCGAAGGCGCGGGTAAGGGCGAGACGGTGAAGTTGCTCAACGAGTGGATGGATCCGCGATTGATCGAGGTCCGCACCTTCGACCAGCAGACTGACGAGGAGCTGGCGCGGCCGCCGGCCTGGCGCTATTGGCGGATGCTGCCGGCCAAGGGGCGCATGGGGATTTTTTTCGGTAATTGGTACAGCCAGATGCTGCAAGGGCGGGTCCACGGCGAGTTCAAGGACCCGCGGCTCGACCAGGGGATCAACGGTGCCGAACGCCTGGAGAAAATGCTCTGCGATGAGGGCGCGCTGATCTTCAAGTTCTGGTTTCACCTGTCCAAGAAACAGATGAAGGCCCGCCTCAAAAGCCTCAAGGACGATCCGCTGCACAGCTGGCGCATCAGCCCGCTGGACTGGCAGCAGTCGAAGACCTACGACAAGTTCGTCAAGTACGGCGAGCGCGTGCTGCGCCGCACCAGTCGCGATTACGCGCCGTGGCATGTGATCGAAGGGGTGGATGCTTGTTATCGCAGCCTTGCGGTCGGACGCATCTTGCTCGAAGGCTTGCGCCAGGCCCTGGATCGGCCGAAGGTCAAGGCGGCCAAGGTCAACGTGGCGCCGTTGCCAGCGCTGGATGACCAAGTGACCTTGATCGATAGCCTGGACATGACGCTACGTCTGGACAAGGCCGACTACGAAGAACAGTTGATCACCGAGCAGGCCCGCTTCGCCGGCCTGCTGCGCGACAAGCGCATGCGCCGGCATGCCCTGGTGGCCGTGTTCGAAGGCAACGACGCGGCGGGCAAGGGCGGTGCCATCCGCCGGGTCGCGGCGGCGCTCGATCCGCGCCAGTACAGCATCGTGCCGATTGCCGCGCCCACTGAGGAAGAACGTGCCCACCCCTACATGTGGCGGTTCTGGCGACATATTCCGGCCCGGGGCAAGTTCACCATGTTCGATCGCTCCTGGTACGGCCGGGTGCTGGTGGAGCGGGTCGAAGGCTTTTGCAGCCGCGCCGACTGGCTGCGGGCCTACGGCGAAATCAATGATTTCGAGGAACAGCTGGCCGATGCCGGCGTGGTGGTGGTGAAGTTCTGGCTGGCGATCGACAAGGAAACGCAGCTGGAGCGCTTCCAGGAGCGGGAGGAAATCCCCTTCAAGCGCTTCAAGATCACCGAGGACGACTGGCGCAACCGGGACAAGTGGGACGCCTATCGCTCGGCGGTCTGCGACATGGTCGATCGCACCAGCACCGAGATCGCGCCCTGGACGCTGGTGGAGGCCAATGACAAGCGCTGGGCCCGGGTCAAGGTGTTGCGCACGCTCAATGACGCGCTGGAGGCCGCTTTCGAGCGTTCCGCCAGGCAAGCACGGAAAAAGAGCTAGCACGATGGGCACGCATACGCGGGGTGAATGATTGTCGCGTTCGGTTATGCGGTGGATTTATCCTCGAATCCACTCTTAACCGATAACAACAATGAGGTGCCGCCATGCGTGAAGTGGTGATCGTCGACAGCGTACGGACCGGATTGGCCAAGTCCTTTCGCGGCAAGTTCAACATGACCCGTCCGGACGACATGGCGGCGCATTGCGTCAATGCGTTGCTGGCGCGTAACGACATCGACCCGGCCAGTGTCGAGGATTGCATCGTCGGCGCCGGTTCCAACGAAGGCGCCCAAGGCTTCAACATCGGGCGTAACGTGGCGGTGCTCTCGCAACTGGGCATCGGCACCGCCGGGATGACCCTCAACCGTTTCTGCTCCTCGGGCCTGCAAGCCATCGCGATTGCCGCCAACCAGATCGCCTCGGGTTGCAGCGAGATCATCGTCGCCGGCGGCGTCGAATCCATCAGCCTGACGATGAAGAGCGTCAACACCGACAACCTGATCAACCCATTGCTCAAGGAGCAAGTGCCGGGGATCTACTTTCCCATGGGTCAGACTGCCGAGGTCGTCGCGCGCCGTTATCAGGTGAGCCGCGAGGAGCAGGACCGCTACGCCTTGCAGAGCCAGCAGCGCACGGCCCGGGCCCAGGCCGAAGGGCTGTTCAACGATGAAATCGTGCCGATGACGGTCAAGTACCGGGTCGAGGACAAGAACACCGGCGCGGTTCAGATTCTGGACGGTGTGGTTGACCGCGATGACTGCAACCGCCCCGATACCACCTACGAAAGCCTGGCCGGCTTGAAGCCGGTGTTTGCCGAGGACGGTTCGGTGACGGCGGGCAACTCTTCCCAACTGTCCGATGGCGCCTCGATGACGCTGGTGATGAGCCTGGAAAAAGCCCTGGCCCTGGGGCTCAAACCCAAGGCGTTTTTCCGCGGCTTTACCGTCGCCGGTTGCGAGCCGGACGAGATGGGCATCGGCCCGGTGTTCTCGGTGCCCAGGTTGCTCAAGGCCAAGGGGCTACAGATTGGCGACATCGACCTGTGGGAGCTCAACGAAGCGTTTGCCTCCCAATGCCTCTACAGTCGCAACCGGTTGGAAATCGATAACGAGAAATACAACATCAACGGCGGCTCGATTTCCATCGGTCACCCGTTCGGCATGACCGGCTCGCGGCAAGTGGGGCATCTGGTGCGGGAGCTGCAACGGCGCAACCTGCGCTATGGCGTCGTGACCATGTGCGTGGGCGGCGGGATGGGGGCGACGGGGTTGTTCGAGGCGGTGCGATAAGCGCCGCCTCAGGAGCTTCGTGGCGAGGGCGCTTGCTCCCACTCGGCTGCGAAGCAGTTGCCCCTTTTTACTGGGTATGAACCATAGAAGGGCCGCTTTGCGGCCCAGCGGGAGCAAGCTCCCTCGCCACGGGAGCTGCAAACTGTTCAGCCACCTTGGGCAACTTCTGCATCCGTTGGATGTATGCCGCAATCTCCTGCTCCGCCGCCTCACGAGTTTCGAACGGACCTTCCTGGGTGCCTTCGCGCGTATTGAAATAAAATTCGCCATTTACCCGGCAGATCCGGTCACTGCGGAATACTGTCTTGGGGGCGTCTGTATCGTTTGCGCGCGTTCCTGGCATTTCGGGTCTCCATGGGGGCTGCGTGGTTGTCTCAATTGAGCATATGTGGTGTCGCAGGTTTGCGCCTGTCCAGCCGATCGACGGCTAGCGACCCGTACAATTGCGTCGGCGCCAAATGCCCGATTGTGCCTGTGCCACCGATCGATCCGAGCCTAGAATGGGCGTTCATATCGAGGGCTTCGAGGGTTGCATGCACATATCGTCCGGTCGCTGGGTCTACGGGCTTCTTCTGGCTTTGTTGACCGCCCTGTTGTGGGGAATCCTGCCGATCAAGCTCAAGCAAGTGCTGCAAGTGATGGATCCGGTGACGGTGACCTGGTTTCGGCTGACGGTGTCCGGCGGGTTGCTCTTCGTTTACCTGGCGGCGACACGGCGCCTGCCCAGCCGCAAGGTGCTTGGCCCGCGTGGCGGCTGGCTGGTGGTGATGGCGGTGTTGGGGCTGGTGGGTAACTACGTCCTGTACCTGATGGGCCTGAACCGCTTGAGTCCCGGTACGGCGCAACTGGTGGTGCAGATGGGCCCGATCATGCTGCTGGTCGCCAGTCTGTTTGTATTCAAGGAGCGTTTCAGCATGGGGCAGGGCATTGGCCTGCTGGTGTTGCTGATTGGTTTTGCGCTGTTCTTCAACCAGCGTCTCACCGAGTTGCTGACGTCGTTGAGCGACTACACCGCCGGGGTTTTGCTGGTGCTGTCTGCGTCGACGGTCTGGACGTTTTATGCCCTGGGCCAGAAGCAACTGCTGACGGTCTGGAATTCATTGCAAGTGATGATGGTGATCTACCTGTTCTGCGCGTTGTTGCTCACGCCTTGGGTTCATCCGCTGGAGGCGTTGCAACTGACCCCATTGCAGGGCTGGCTGTTGCTCGCCTGTTGCCTCAACACGTTGATTGCTTATGGTGCGTTTGCCGAGGCGCTGGCCCATTGGGAAGCCTCGCGGGTCAGCGCGACCCTGGCGATCACGCCGCTGGTGACGTTCGCCGCCGTGGCGATGGCCGCCTGGTGGTGGCCCGAGTATGTCCATGCCGAACAGATCAACGTTTTGGGGTATGGCGGGGCGGTGTTGGTCGTGCTGGGGTCCGCGCTGGTGGCGTTGGGACCATCGCTCATCGCCGGGCTCAGGGCCCGGCGCGAGCGTTTGGCGGTGGGTCGCTAGATCGCTGAGGGAGCGCAGGTGGGTGTCAGTATGGTGATGTCGACCCTGCTGGCGCCATCGCGAGCAGGCTCGCTCCCACATGGGTTCGTCTGTGGACTCGACATCAAGGCCCACACCGGCCCCTGTGGGAGCGAGCCTGCTCGCGATTGCGGCCTTCAGGACAACAAACTCAACCCTGCCCACCGGCCTCCAGCATGTTCTCCGGCCGGACCCAGGCCTCGAACTCCTCATCGGTCAGGTACCCCAGCTGCAACGCGGCCTCCCGCAGGGTCAGCCCCTCGCTGTAGGCTTTCTTGGCGATTTCCGCCGACTTGTCGTAGCCGATGTGCGGGTTCAGCGCCGTCACCAGCATCAATCCGCGTTCCAGGTGCGCCGCCATCTGCTCGGCATCCGGTTCGAGGCCGGCGATGCAGTGCTGTTGGAAGTTGCTGCAGCCATCGGCCAGCAGGCGGATCGATTGCAGCAGGTTGTGGATGATCACCGGCTTGAACACGTTCAGCTGCAAGTGACCCTGGCTGGCGGCGAAACCGATGGCCACGTCGTTGCCCAGGACTTGGCAGGCGAGCATCGACAAGGCTTCGCACTGGGTCGGGTTGACCTTGCCAGGCATGATGGAACTGCCCGGCTCGTTGGCCGGCAATTTCACCTCGGCAAACCCCGCTCGCGGCCCGGAACCCAGCAGGCGAAGGTCGTTGGCGATTTTCATCAGGGTCACGGCCAGGGTCTTCAGCGCGCCGGACAATGTGGTCAGCGGCTCATGGCCCGCCAGCGCAGCGAACTTGTTCGGCGCGGTAACGAAGGGCAAGCCGGACAACGCCGCCAACTCAGCGGCAATCGCTTCGCCAAAACCATGGGGGGAATTGAGCCCTGTGCCCACCGCCGTGCCGCCCTGGGCCAGCTCGCAGACGGCCGGCAAGGCGGCGCGGATCGCTCGTTCGGCATAATCGAGTTGGGCGATGAACGCGGACAGTTCCTGGCCGAACGTGATCGGCGTGGCGTCCATCATGTGGGTACGGCCGGTCTTGACCAGCTTCATATGGCGCGCCGCCAGTTCCGCGAGACCACCCGACAACTCGCTGATGGCCGGCAGCAATTGCTGGTAGACGGCTTGGGCGGCGGCGATGTGCATCGCGGTGGGGAAGCAGTCGTTGGAACTCTGGGAACGGTTGACGTGGTCGTTGGGGTGAACCGGGCTCTTGCCGCCTCGCGGGTTGCCCGCCAGCTCATTGGCGCGCCCGGCGATGACCTCGTTGACGTTCATGTTGCTCTGGGTCCCGCTGCCGGTCTGCCAGACCACCAGAGGAAACTGGTCGTCATGCTGGCCGGCCAGCACCTCGTCGGCGGCCTGCTCGATCAGGCGGGCGATGTCGGCGGGCAGGTCACCGTTGCGGTCGTTGACCCGCGCGGCGGCTTTTTTGACCAGCGCCAAAGCGTGCAACACCGACAGCGGCATGCGTTCGTTGCCGATGGCAAAGTTGATCATGGAGCGCTGTGTCTGTGCGCCCCAATAGGCTTCATCCGGGACTTCAACCTGGCCAAGGCTGTCGGTTTCAATACGGCTCATCGGGTCAAACTCCTGTAGGTCTGAATGCGCAGTTTAGGCCCTGGTGGGCGCCAGCGGTTCCCTCAATCACCCCTCAATCTAGGAGCGCGCGGTTCTGTCCGTCAATCGGCCCCGCCAAGGGTCGGGGTTGAGCCCCGGCGTTTATTAGGCGCAGAATGGTCGCCCTTGGGGTTTTACCTCGCCTGTTAGAAAAGGAAACTCGATGACCCGTCTTCGTGCCATCTGTACCGCCGTTGCTCTGGTGTGTGCCAGCGGCCCTGTCTTCGCCGATACCGCCAGCCACAACGCCAGTGCCGAAGCGTTCCTGACCCTGGCGCATGCCGACAAGCTGGGTACCCCCGTCTACATGCAAGTACAGCAGATGTTTGCCCAGCGCTTCGAGCAGACCAAAGCTCCCGAGTCGAAAAAGGCCACGCTGGAGACCTATCAGGCCAAGGCCAATGCCGCGCTGGACCAGGCCATCGGCTGGAACAAGCTCAAGCCGGACATGGTCAAGCTCTACACCAGCAACTTCAGCGAATCGGAGCTCAAGGAACTGGTGTCCTTCTATCAGTCTCCCCTGGGCAAGAAAGTCCTGGAAAAAATGCCCCAGCTGACCCAGCAATCGGCGCAACTGACCCAGGCCAAGCTGGAAAGCGCGGTGCCGGTGGTCAACAAGCTGCTGGCGGACATGACCGCCGAGCTCGAGCCGAAAGCCGCTGCCCCGGCCAAGAAAAAGCCATAAGCGGAGCCCTGGCATGAGCATGCAACAACGCATTGAATCGACCCTTGGGCTTCTGCAGCCCGAGCACTTGCAAGTGCTGGACGAAAGCCACATGCACAGCCGTGGGTTACAGACCCACTTCAAGGCAGTCGTGGTCAGCCGACAGTTCGAGGGGCTCAATCGGGTCAAGCGTCACCAGATGGTCTACGGCACGCTGGGCGAATTGATGGGCGAATTCCATGCACTGGCGCTGCACACCTACACGCCGCAAGAATGGGCCCAGATCGACGCGGCCCCGGCTTCGCCGACCTGTGCCGGAGGCAGCAAGCACTGATTGTCATGGGTGAAGTAGCTTGTTGTGGCGAGGGGATTCATCCCCGCTGGCCTGCGAAGCAGGCCCATCCGGAAGGAAGCCTGGCGCCTGCTTCGCAGCCGAGCGGGGATAAATCCCCTCGCCACAGGGCAGTGTCCGGCCTTGCAATTGCAGCCCTGCAATACATATGTTTTTGCTAGAATCCGCACCGCGCCGCTTACCCGGCGCGTTTTTTTTCGCATCCGGTTCACCCTTTGCGAGGGTAGCCACCTGGAGAAATACCCATGACACCACCCATTGTCGTGGCGGCACTGTATAAGTTCGTCACCCTGGAAGATTACGTCGAGCTGCGCGAGCCCCTGCTCAAGGCGATGCTCGACAACGGCATCAAAGGCACGTTGTTGATCGCCGAAGAAGGCATCAACGGCACCGTTTCCGGCACCCGCGAAGGGATTGACGGATTGATGGCCTGGCTCAAGAACGACCCGCGCATGGATGATATCGACCACAAGGAGTCGTACTGCGACGAGCAGCCGTTCTACCGCACCAAGGTCAAGCTCAAGAAAGAAATCGTCACCCTCGGCGTCGACGGCGTGGACCCGAACAAGCAGGTTGGCACCTATGTCGAGCCGCAAGACTGGAACGCCTTGATCAGCGATCCGGAAGTCCTGCTGATCGACACGCGCAATGACTACGAAGTGGCCATCGGCACCTTCGAAGGCGCCATCGACCCCAAGACCACCAGCTTCCGAGAATTCCCCGACTACATCAAAGCCCACTTCGACCCAACCCGGCACAAGAAAGTGGCGATGTTCTGCACCGGTGGCATTCGTTGTGAAAAAGCGTCGAGCTATATGCTTGGCCAAGGTTTCGACGAGGTCTATCACCTCAAGGGCGGCATCCTGAAATACCTTGAAGAGGTGCCCCAGGAAGAAACCAAATGGCGCGGCGACTGCTTTGTATTCGATAACCGCGTGACCGTGCGCCACGATCTCAGCGAAGGCGACTACGATCAATGTCATGCATGCCGTACGCCGGTGAGCGTTGAAGATCGCGCCTCCGAGCACTACGTGCCCGGGATCAGTTGCCCGCACTGCTGGGACAAGCTGAGCGAGAAGACCCGCCGCAGCGCCATCGACCGGCAAAAGCAGATCGAACTGGCCAAGGCCCGCAACATGCCGCACCCGATCGGCTACAACTACAAGCAAACACCTTCCGAGGCTTGAGCCATGGCGTCGCGCCTGCTGTATGTGATGGACCCGATGTGTTCCTGGTGCTGGGGCTTCGCGCCGGTGGCCGAGGCGTTGGCCGAGCAGGCGCAGGCCGCGGGCGTGGAATTGCACCTGGTGGTGGGCGGCTTGCGCACTGGCAGCGGTTCGGCCTTGGAGCCGACGACTCGGCGCTACATCTTGGAACACTGGCAGGCGGTCACCCAGGCCACCGGCCAGCCGTTCAAGCTCGAGGGTGCGCTACCGGACGGTTTTGTCTATGACACCGAGCCCGCTTGCCGCGCGCTGGTGACGGCCCGCAGCCTGGCGCCGGACATGGCCTGGACGCTGATGAAGCTGATCCAGCAGGCTTTTTATGCACAGGGTCGCGACGTGACTCACGCCAGCGTCCTGGTGGAACTGGCGGAGCAGGCCGGGCTGCCTCGCATCGAGTTTGCCGCCGCCTTCGATCGCGCCGATCAGCATGCCGCCACGGCCGCTGATTTCACTTGGGTACAAGACCTGGGCATCGCCGGGTTCCCCACGCTGCTGGCCGAACGGGACGGCCAATTGGCCTTGCTGACCAACGGCTACCAACCTTTGGATCAGTTGGCCCCGCTGCTGGGCCGCTGGTTGGAGCGCGCGGCCTGTGCCTGACCTGCCCGGTGATGGCGTATCCGCCACGCGGCGCATCGATCGGTTGAGCTGGGCGGAAATCCGTCGCCTGGCCCTCAAGCACAAGAAAGCCCTGTGGATCGCCAACGGCGTTGCCGTGCTGGCGACGCTGTGCAGCGTACCCATCCCGTTGTTGCTGCCGTTACTGGTGGACGAAGTCCTGCTGGGTCACGGCGACGCGGCATTGAAGGTCATGAATCATGCGCTGCCGGCGGCCTGGCAGAGTGCGGCCGGCTACATTGGGTTGATGCTGCTCGTGACGTTGGCACTGCGTTGCGGCGCATTGCTGTTCAACGTCTTGCAGGCCCGTTTATTCGCCAGCCTGGCCAAGGACATCGTCTATCGCATCCGTATCCGGCTGATTGAACGCCTCAAACGCATTTCCCTCGGCGAATACGAAAGCCTGGGCAGCGGCACCGTGACCACCCATCTGGTCACCGACCTGGACACCCTGGACAAGTTCGTCGGCGAAACCCTTAGCCGGTTCCTGGTGGCCATGCTGACTCTGGTGGGCACCGCCGGGATCCTGATGTGGATGCACTGGAAGCTGGCGCTGCTGATCCTGTTGTTCAATCCGTTGGTGATCTACGCCACGGTGCAACTGGGCAAGCGGGTCAAGCACCTGAAGAAGCTGGAAAACGACAGCACCTCGCGTTTCACCCAGGCGCTGACTGAAACCCTGGATGCCATCCAGGAAGTACGCGCCGGTAACCGCCAGGGATTTTTCCTCGGACGATTGGGGATGCGTGCCCGGGATGTCCGGGACTACGCGGTGAATTCACAATGGAAAACCGACGCCTCGAACCGTGCCAGTGGCCTGCTGTTCCAGTTCGGCATCGACATTTTCCGCGCCGCGGCCATGCTCACCGTGTTGTTTTCGGACCTGTCCGTGGGCCAGATGCTCGCGGTGTTCAGCTACTTGTGGTTCATGATTGGCCCAGTCGAGCAACTGCTGAACCTGCAATACGCCTATTACGCGGCGTCCGGCGCCTTGAATCGCATCAACGAATTGCTGGCCCGCGCCGATGAGCCTCAGTACGACGGTGGCGTCGACCCATTCAAAGGGCGGGACACGGTAGGCATCGACATCCAGGGACTCAGTTTTGGCTACGGCGAGGAGCGGGTGCTCGATCAGATGAACCTGTCCATCTCGCCGGGGGAAAAGGTCGCAATCGTCGGGGCCAGCGGTGGCGGAAAAAGCACCCTGGTGCAACTGCTGTTGGGGCTCTATACGCCACAGGCCGGCAGTATTCGGTTCGGGGGCGCGAGCCAACAGGAAATCGGCCTGGAAACCATCCGGGAAAATGTCGCGGTGGTGCTTCAGCACCCGGCGCTGTTCAACGACACGGTGCGGGCCAATTTGTCCATGGGTCGCGATTGCAGCGATGAGGATTGCTGGCGAGCACTGGCGATCGCCCAGCTCGAATCGACAGTGCGGGCGCTGCCTATGGGGCTGGAGAGTGTCGTGGGTCGATCCGGGGTGAGGTTGTCGGGCGGGCAGCGTCAGCGACTGGCGATTGCGCGCATGGTCCTGGCCGATCCCCGGGTGGTGATTCTCGATGAAGCCACATCGGCGCTGGACGCCGCCACTGAATATAACCTGCACCAGGCATTGGCGAAGTTCCTGCACGGGCGCACCACCTTGATCATCGCCCACCGGTTATCGGCGGTGAAACAGGCCGACCGGGTGTTGGTATTCGACGGCGGGCAAATCGCCGAAGACGGCGACCATCTGCAACTGATTGCCGAGGGTGGTTTGTACGCTCGACTCTATGGTCACTTGCAACAAATACAGCGACCTTGAGTTTCCTTTGCTTTTCTGTGCTTAGTATCGGAAAAAAATCAGCCAGAGCCCCCGATTCGTCCGAATCTCCACCCCAAGCCAAGCGATCCCGTGATCCATTCGTTCGAAGGATCGAAAACTAGCCTAGGCTGTGGAATCTGGAGCGGAATTCTCGCGGGTGCTCATTGGCAATGCTTGTGCAAGGGACCTCATGAAGCAAAAGCGGACTCTCGGAACGCCACGATTGTTGGGCATTGTCTGGCCCTTTATTGCCGTTGTGCTATTTCAAGCATTGCTTGGCGGCGTCAGCCTGTATGTCTTGTCTGCGGTACGCGGATATGTGGCGGGGGAAAGTCTTTGGTCCAAGGGCCAGAAAGACGCCATTTATTACCTCAACCTGTATGCCGACAGCCGTGACGAATCGATTTTCCGCAAATACCAACAGGCCATCGCCGTGCCTGAGGGCGGCCATGACCTTCGCGTGGCCCTCGACCGCCAACCGCCGGACCTGGAAGCGGCGCGGGCCGGGATCCTCCAGGGCGGGAATCATCCGGACGACGTTTCCAGCCTGATCTGGCTGTACCTCAACTTTCGCCACTTCAGTTATCTGGAAGAGGCCATCGACCTCTGGACAGTGGGCGATGGCTACCTCACCGAGCTGGATAATGTCGCGCGACAAATGCATCGCAGCATCACGGCGGGGGAGGCGACGGAAAACGACGTGCGAGGCTGGAAAGCGCAGATTTTCGCGATCAACGATTCGGTGACGCCGGCCGCCAAGGCTTTCAGCGATGCGCTGGGCGAGGGGTCGCGGTTCATCCTGCGCCTGTTGCTCGTGACCAACTTCGCCACGGCCCTGGGGCTGATCGTGCTGGCGCTGTTGCGCACGCATAAATTGCTGGCCCAGCGACAAGTCTTCGCCAACGCGCTGCAGTTAGAGAAGGAGCGGGCGCAGATCACCCTGCAATCGATCGGCGACGGGGTGATCACCACCGACGTTGAAGGCGCCATCGCCTACATGAACCCCGCGGCCGAAGCGATGACGCACTGGAAAGCCGAGCATGCGGCGGGGCTGCCCCTGGCGGCGCTGTTCAATCTGCTCGATGACAATGCCCAGACCGAGGGGCTGACATTGATCGAGCATATCCTCAGCGGGCGGCTTGGCGGCGGCAGCGAGCATTCCAAGCTGATCCAGAGGCTGGACGGCAGCACCGTGTCGGTCACGCTGGTCGGTGCGCCGATCCGCCACGCGGGCAAGGTCAGCGGCGCGGTGCTGGTATTGCACGACATGACCCAGGAGCGGCAGTACATCGCCAACCTGTCCTGGCAGGCCACGCACGATGCATTGACCGGCCTGGCGAACCGTCGCGAATTCGAATACCGCCTCGAACAGGCCCTGCATAACCTGACTCGTCAAGTGGGCCGCCACGCCTTGATGTTTCTCGACCTGGATCAGTTCAAGCTGGTCAACGACACGTGCGGTCATGCCGCGGGTGACGAGTTGCTGCGCCATATTTGCGCGCTGCTGCAATCGGGGTTGCGGGAAAACGATACATTGGCCCGGCTGGGCGGGGATGAGTTCGGCATCTTGTTGGAAAACTGTTCGCCGGACGCGGCGGAAAAAATTGCCGAAGGTCTGCGCCAGACCGTACAGAACCTGCATTTTGTATGGAAAGGCCGGCCATTCGTGACCACCGTGAGCATTGGCCTCGTGCACATCGCCCAGAGTCCGACCACGCTGGAGGCGTCCCTGCGGGCCGCGGACATGGCGTGCTACATGGCCAAGGAAAAAGGGCGCAACCGGGTCCAGGTCTACCATGCCGACGATTCGGAACTGTCCCTGCGTTTCGGCGAGATGGCCTGGGTCCAGCGCCTGCATATGGCCCTGGAAGAAAATCGCTTCTGTCTCTACGCCCAGGAAATTGCCGCATTGGGTCCGGGTGACCATGGCGGCGGTCACATTGAAATCCTGTTGCGCCTGCATGACGAGGCGGGCCGGATGATCCTGCCGGACAGTTTTATCCCGGCGGCGGAACGTTATGGTCTGATGACTTCGCTGGACCGTTGGGTAGTGGAGAATGTTTTCAGGATCATTCGCCAGTGCCTGAACGAATCAAGGCGGGGTCCGTTGGCAATGTGTGCGATTAATCTGTCAGGCACGACTATAGGAGATCAGGCATTCCTGGACTTCCTGCGTAAACAGTTTGAGACGTACGCCATCCCACCAGAAATGATTTGTTTTGAAATTACCGAGACCAGTGCAATTTCCAATCTGGGCAGTGCGATCCGCTTTATCAATGAACTCAAAGGCTTGGGTTGTTACTTTTCCCTGGATGACTTTTGTGCCGGAATGTCTTCATTCGCTTACTTGAAACATTTACCTGTAGACTTCCTGAAGATCGATGGGAGTTTCGTAAAGGATATGCTGGACGACCCGATTAACCGGGCAATGGTCGAAGTGATCAATCATATCGGCCACGTCATGGGTAAGCGTACGATTGCCGAGTTCGTAGAAACGGTACAGATCGAACAGGCATTGCTTGAGATTGGCGTGGATTACGCTCAGGGGTATGTTATCGAGCGTCCACAAATGTTTACCTGTGACACATTGCAGTGCAGGCCGGCCAGGCCCCAGCCGTTGTTATTCAAGGCCCCCGGCACGTTCCGCTGAAACTCTTGTTGGTCCGCAAAAAATCACAATCAAAAGGAGCCCGACAGTGATCGACACATTCAACCGAACAGGCCCGCTCATGGACGCTAGTAGCTATCCGAAATGGGCACAGCAGCTCATTACAGATTGCAGCGAGAGCAAGCGCCGGGTTGTCGAACACGAGCTGTATCAACGCATGCGTGACAACAAGCTCAGCGCCAAGACCATGCGCCACTACCTCATTGGTGGTTGGCCGGTCGTTGAACAGTTCGCTTTATACATGGCACAGAATCTCACCAAGACCCGCTTTGCCCGCCACCCTGGCGAGGACATGGCGCGTCGCTGGCTGATGCGCAACATTCGTGTCGAACTCAATCACGCCGACTACTGGGTGAACTGGAGCGCCGCCCATGGTGTGACGCTCGAGGATCTCCAGGCACAGCAGGTGCCGCCCGAGCTGCACGCACTGAGCCATTGGTGCTGGCACACCAGCTCGGCGGACTCGCTGATCGTGGCGATCGCGGCGACCAACTACGCCATCGAGGGCGCGACCGGGGAATGGTCGGCGCTGGTCTGCTCCAATGGCGTCTACGCATCGGCCTTCGCCGAGGAAGACCGCAAGCGGGCCATGAAATGGCTGAAGATGCATGCCCAGTATGACGATGCCCACCCTTGGGAAGCGCTGGAAATCATCTGCACACTGGCGGGTATGAACCCGAGCAAGGCGCTGCAGGTGGAGCTGCGGCAGGCCGTTTGCAAGAGCTACGACTACATGTATCTGTTCCTGGAACGATGCATGCAGCTGGAGCAATCGGGCGTAGCCGAGAAAACCCCGCCCAGCCGCGAGCGCCTGGCGTTGGCGGGTAGCTGACACCCGATAGCTTGACCCTCCTGTGGGAGCGGGCTTGCTCGCGAAAGCGGTCTGAACCGTCAACCTTGTGTTGAATGTTCCGGCCCCTTCGCGAGCAAGCTCGCTCCCACAGTGGTTTTGTGGGGATCGAAAATCTGATGTGCACCGCCAATCCCCTGTGGGAGCGAGCCTGCTCGCGATGGCGGGCTGGCAGTTAATCTTGTGTTGGCAGACCCGGCCCCTTCGCGAGCAGGCTCGCTCCCACAGTGGTTTTGTGAGGATCGAAAAAATCTGATGTACACCGCCAATCCCCTGTGGGGGCGAGCTTGCTCGCGATGGCGGGCTGGCAGTTAACCTTGTGTTGGCAGACCCGGCCCCTTCGCGAGCAAGCTCGCTTGTATGTTTAGACTTGAAGGGGTGGGCAGGACTAAAAGCTCGATTCCGACTCTAGCCAGTACGGACCGTGGGAGACTTCTCATCCCGCCCTTTCTACCTAAAGCGCCGATAAGGAATTCATCGGTAAAACCGACGATAGAAGCAAGCCAGCGCTACGGTAGACCCCGACAAGCATCTAAACCCTAGCTCCGAGGATTCGAGATGACAATCCTTACCTCTCCAGCGGTTATCGGTATTGATGTCGCCAAGGCTGAAATTGTCGCTTATCGCGAGGATCTGAAAAGCATTCAAATCGTCGATAACAATCGTGAAGCCCTTGTCCGTTGGCTCAAAATGTTGCCAGCGCAAAGCTTGATTGCCTTGGAAGCCACCAGCTTTTATCACCTGGATACGGCTGAACTGGCCCATGGGATGGGGCACAGGGTTTATGTTGTGGATGCCTATCGTGTGGCCCATTACCGCGAAAGCATTGGGCAGCGGGCAAAAACCGACCCTTGTGATGCACGTTTGCTGGCGCGTTATCTGACGAATGAACAGCAACGGTTACGTGCCTGGACACCACCTTCAGATGCCTACAAAGTGCTAAGAAGCCTGCTACGCAAGCGTGCAGAACTGATCAAAGCTCGCGTCAGCCTCATGCTGAGCTGGTCGAGCGAACCGCTTCTGAAAGATATCCTGACCCAGCAACTGGACGCCTTCAAGCAAAGCGATCGGGCCATTCAGAAGTTATTGCGTGAAGCCAGCCAAGGGGCGGGGATTACTGAGAATATCAACCGCTGCAAAGCCATTGAGGGTGTGGGCGAACTGACGGCAACAAGCCTGGCGACCGCATTCATGCGAGGTGACTTCGCCAGCGGCGATGCGTTCATTGCCTTTTTAGGGATGGACCTGAGGCCAAAAGACTCCGGAAAAAAACACAGTCCCAGACACCTGAGCAAGAAAGGAGATGGCGAGCTGCGACGCTTGGCACACACCGCAGCAATGGCGGCTTGCCGGTCTCCAGTCTGGAAGCCTTACTACGAGTCCTGCTTGGCAAGAGGTTTCGCCAGAACCCAAGCGTTGGTGAGCCTCGCCCGTAAATTGTGTCGGGTGGCATTCGCCCTGATGAAAAACCAGAGCGAATATCGCTCTAATTCTATGCTGCAGGGTTCCCCTGCAACATAGAATCTCCCACAGTGGTTTTGTGGTGAGTGAAGATCTTATGTTCACTGCCAATCCCTTGTGGGAGCGAGCTTGCTCGCGATGGCGGGCTGGCAGTTAATCTTGTGTTGGCAGGCCCGGCCCCTTCGCGAGCAGGCTCGCTCGCACAATGGTTTTGTGGTGAGTGAAGATCTTATGTACACCGCCAATCCCCTGTGGGAGCGAGCTTGCTCGCGATGGCGGGCTGGCAGTTAACCTTGCGTTGGCAGGCCCGGCCCCTTCGCGAGCAGGCTCGCTCCCACAGTGGTTTTGTGGTGAGTGAAGATCTTATGTACACCGCCAATCCCCTGTGGGAGCGAGCCTGCTCGCGATGGCGGGCTGGCAGTTTAATCTTGTGTTGGCAGGCCCGGCCCCTTCGCGAGCAGGCTCGCTCCCACAGTGGTTTTGTGGGGATCGAAAAAATCTGATGTACACCGCCAATCCCCTGTGGGAGCGAGCCTGCTCGCGATGGCGGTGTGTCGGCGTCAAGCAGTTGGGGCTTCAGCCCGCCATCGTCAACCGGTTTCTGCCCTCGCGCTTTGCTACATACAGCGCACTGTCGGCTCGGCGCAAGAGGCTTTCGGCCGACTCGCCCGGCAGCAATGTCGCGCAGCCGAGGCTGACGGTCAGTTCAATCCTCGTCCCGCCGGCGAAATAATCCTGGGTCTGGGCGGCATAACGCAGCCGTTCGCCGACCATGGCCGCGGCATCCCGGCTGGTGTTGGCCAGCAGGATCAGGAACTCTTCCCCGCCAAACCGGAACACCATGTCGACATTGCGCAGATGGCTCTTGATCGAGTCAGCGACGGCCCTGAGCACTTCATCGCCGACACCATGCCCATGGGTGTCGTTGATCCGCTTGAAATGATCGATGTCCAGCATCAACAGCGACAGTGGCTGCATGTGGCGCCGGGCCATGTCGATCTCACGTTCCAGCGTCTGGTCCATCGCGATGCGGTTGCCGGTGCCGGTCAGCGGATCGCGTAGGGCGCTTTGGGTGGCGGCGCGGTAGAGCAAGGCGTTGCGCAGCGGAAAAAACAGCGAAGACAGTGTCGATTCCAGGTCGCTCTGTTCCGACTCGGTAAAGCGCTGATTGCGGCGGAACACCAGCTCGCCCAGATGTTCGCCTTCATGGCTGAGGTTGTAGCTGAGGTTGTGGTGCCCGCGTTGGCCGAATTCCATACGCAGGTCGCTGGGCTTGTGCTGATACGCCAGCGCGTCCAAGGGCACCAGCCGTTGCACTTCGCGGAAGAACAAGCCAAGGATCCGTTGCGGTTCCAGGCTGGTCTGCAACTGTTGACCAAGTTGCTGGCGCAGCTGGGACAGGCTGACGGGCCGCGCCACGAGTGGAGACGGCTGGGCCAGGCCCAGGCGCTGCAACTTGGCGCTATCAAAGTCGATCGCGTTGGTCTGTGTGGGCGTTTTCATATGGCGTGAGCCCCTGAACTTTATCGATCCTGACCGGCGGGGGTGAGGTGGCCCTAGGCTACGCGTCGTACTGATCCATCAGTCCCGAAGGACACTGAGTTGAGTTTAGTCCGCTTTATCTGGCAGGCATAAACCCTTCGCAATGTTCGCTACTCGCCGGACACGGCGTGTTTAAAAGGGTTAGAGCGAAACTCGTGCCATTCAGTTCACCTTGATAAAAACCACTATTGAATCAAGGCGTTGATGACTGACGGTGGTCGTAATGCGAGCAAGGGGCGGCGACGGCTTGGCGTTTCGGTTGGGTGGCGCATCGAGGAAGGGTGCGTCGCGACGGTAAACCGCCGCGACGCGGATGGCTGTCACTGCGCGTTGAGCGCTTGGCCATTGACGCCCTGGCTGTCAGGTCCCATGAGGTACAGGTAGACCGGCATGATTTCTTCGGGTGTCGGATTGTTGAGCGGATTTTCTCCCGGGTAGGCCTGGGCCCGCATGCTGGTGCGGGTGGCGCCGGGATTGATGCTGTTGGAACGCACTGGCGCTACGGTGTCGACTTCGTCAGCGAGAGTTTGCATCAGCCCCTCGGTGGCGAACTTGGACACGCCATAAGCGCCCCAATACGCCCGGCCTTTGCGTCCGACGCTGCTGGAAGTGAACACCACGGAGGCATCCTTGGACAATTTGAGCAGCGGCAACAACGTGCTGGTGAGCATGAACATGGCGTTGACGTTCACTTGCATCACGCGCATGAAATTCTCGCCGGAAAGCTGCTCCAGCGGCGTGCGCGGACCAATGATCGAGGCGTTGTGCAGCAGCCCGTCGAGGTGACCGAACTCGGTCTCGATCATGGCGGCCAGCTCATCGTATTGATGGGGCAGGGCAGTTTCGAGGTTGAAGGGAATCACCGCTGGTTGCGGATGGCCGGCCGCTTCGATTTCGTCATAGACCTGGGTCAGGTTGGCCTCGGTCTTGCCCAGCAACAGCACGGTGGCGCCATGGGCGGCATAAGCCTTGGCGGCAGCGGCGCCGATCCCGCGGCCGGCCCCGGTGACGAGAATGATGCGGCCTTCGAGCAGGTCGGGGCGGGCGGAGTAATCAAACATAAAGAAACCTCACGAAACAAAACAATGCGTCAGTGGTGCGCAGTTGTGGCGAGGGGATTTATCGAAACGTCGCGCCGCCCCTCTGGGTTCGGTTTGATGTACTGCGGTGGCAGTTATATTTTTGGGGACGCTGCGCACCCCAGCGGGGATAGATCCCCTCGCCACAGCAAGCTCCCTCGCCACAAGAGCGGGCCTCAGATCAGCAACTGCACAACGCGTTATCCAGCACTTCACGCAGGGCCAGGGGATGGTCGATCACCACATCCGCGCCCCAGTGCTTGGGATTGTCGTCTGGATGGATATAGCCATAAGTGACCGCACAGGTCTTGGTGCCAGCGCCGCGGCCCGACTCGATATCGCGTAGGTCATCACCCACGAACAGCACGCTGGCCGGATCCAGGTCGAGCATCTTGCAGGCCAGGGTCAACGGTTCGGGATCCGGCTTGCTGTTTTTCACATGGTCGGGGCAGATCAACACTTTCGAGCGCTCGGCCAGGCCCAGCTGCTGCATGATCGGCTCGGCAAAACGTACCGGTTTGTTGGTGACCACGCCCCAGATAAGGTTGGCCGCCTCGATGTCGGCCAGCACTTCGGCCATGCCATCGAAGAGGTGACTGTGGACCGCGCACCCTTTGAGGTAACGGTCGAGGAATTCCTGGCGCAGTTCTTCGAAGCCCGGCGATTCGGGGTCCATCGAGAACGTCGCCGCGACCATCGCCCGGGCACCGCCGGAGATTTCGTCGCGGATGTGCTGGGTGTTCATCGGCGGCAAGCCACGGTCGGCGCGCATGGCCTGGCAGATGGCGATGAAGTCGGGCGCGGTGTCGAGCAGCGTGCCGTCCATGTCGAAGAGAACCGCTTTGAGACGCATCGACTTATTCCTCGCGCAGGGTCTGGATCATGTAGTTGACGTCAACGTCGGCGGCCAGCTTGTAGTGCTTGGTCAGCGGGTTGTAGGTCAGGCCGATGATGTCCTTGACGGTCAACCCGGCCATGCGGCTCCAGGCGCCGAGCTCGGAAGGACGGATGAATTTCTTGAAGTCGTGGGTGCCACGCGGCAGCAGCTTCATGATGTATTCGGCGCCGATGATGGCGAACAGGTAGGCCTTCGGGTTGCGGTTGATCGTGGAGAAGAACACCTGGCCGCCGGGCTTGACCATCTGGAAGCAGGCGCGGATGACCGACGAAGGGTCCGGCACGTGCTCGAGCATCTCCAGGCAGGTGACCACGTCGAACTGGCCGGGCATTTCCTCGGCCAGGGCTTCGGCGGTGATCTGCCGATATTCCACGCTGACGCCGGATTCAAGCTGATGCAATTGCGCAACCGCCAGCGGCGCCTCGCCCATGTCGATGCCCATGACAGTGGCGCCACGCAGGGCCATGGCTTCGCTGAGGATGCCGCCGCCACAACCGACGTCGAGGACTTTCTTGCCCGCGAGGCTGACGCGCTCTTCGATCCAGTTGACCCGCAGCGGGTTGATGTCGTGCAGCGGTTTGAATTCGCTCTCGCGGTCCCACCAGCGATGGGCCAGGGCTTCGAACTTGGCGATTTCGGCGTGGTCGACGTTGCTCATGTGAAGATCCTCGAAAAACTTGAAAAATCAGTGACCCCGAGCCTTGGCTCAAAGGGCGTGCTATTCGTCCTGGCCGCTCACCCGCCGGCCCCAGGCCTGGGCCGTGGCAGTCAGTTGCGACTCGTCCATGCGAGTCAGGCGACCTTCCTCCAGCAATTGTTTTCCGGCCACCCACAGGTGTTTGACGCAATGCCGGCCCGTGGCGTAGATCAACTGCGAAACCGGGTCGTAGACCGGTTGTTGCGCCAGCCCGGACAGGTCGAAGGCCACCAGGTCGGCGGCCTTGCCGACTTCCAGTGAACCGACCGTCGCTTCGATGCCCAAAGCCCGGGCGCCGTTGAGCGTGGCCATGCGCAGCGCACGGTGGGCGTCCAGGGCGGTGGCCGAGCCCGCAACGGCCTTCGCCAGCAGGGCGGCGGTGCGGGTTTCGCCCAGCAGGTCCAGGTCATTGTTGCTCGCCGCACCGTCGGTGCCGACCGCGACGTTGACGCCAGCCTGCCACAGGCGCTCCACCGGGCAGAAGCCGCTGGCCAGCTTCAGATTGGACTCCGGACAATGGATCACGCTGCAGTTGTGTTCTACCAGCAGGGCCTGGTCCTCGTCGCTGACCTGGGTCATGTGCACCGCCTGGAAGCGTGGCCCCAACAGGCCAAGCCGCGCCAGTCGGGCCATCGGCCGCTCGCCGGTATTATCCACAGCCTGCTGCACTTCGAAGGCGGTTTCGTGAACATGCATGTGGATGGCCGCGTCCAGTTCTTCGGCGATCACCCGGATCTTCTCCAGGTTGTCGTCGCCCACGGTGTATGGCGCATGCGGGCCGAATGCGACTTTGATCCTCGGGTGGTGCTTGAGGTCGCCGAATAATTCGATGCCCTGACGAATGGCGTCGTCGGCGTTGGCGGCGCCGGGGATCGGAAAGTCGAGAATGGGAATGGCTATTTGCGCGCGGATGCCGCTGTTATGGACGCGGTCGCTGGCGACCTTGGGGTAGAAGTACATGTCCGAAAAGCAGGTGATGCCGCCCTGGATCTGCTCGGCGATCGCCAGGTCGGTGCCGTCGCGGACGAAATCCTCATCGACCCATTTGCCCTCGGCGGGCCAGATGTGCTGTTCGAGCCAGGTCATCAGCGGCAGGTCATCGGCCAGGCCGCGGAACAGCGTCATCGCCGCGTGACCGTGGGCGTTGACCAGGCCCGGGCTGAGCAGCATGCCGGGCAATTCGCGGACTTCAGCGGCGTCGCACCTCATGGCTTCGGCCCGTGGCCCGATGAACACGATGCAACCGTCGCGAATGCCCAGGCCATGATCCTTGAGCACGACACCGGCGGGTTCGACAGGCACCAACCAGGTCGGCAGCAATAATAAGTCGAGCGCAACGGCAGGCTTGGGCATCGTGGAACGGTTCCATGAGTTATAAAGGAGGCGAAGTATACCCGAGCGTCTTCGCGGAGGGATCGCTATAATCGGCGGCTTTTGTTTCTGAGTGCGGGGTGAAGGATGCGCAATCGACTGTTGGCTGCGGAGAAGGTGAAGGCCATCGATTGGCGTGATGGCGCTCTTTATCTGCTCGATCAGCGTGTTTTGCCGTTCGAGGAGAACTGGATCGGCTACACCAGTGCGGCCGGCGTGGCCGAGGCCATCCGTTCGATGGTAGTGCGCGGCGCGCCGGCCATCGGCATCAGTGCCGCCTATGGCGTGGTGCTGGCGGCGCGGGCGCGGTTGGCCGAGGGCGGTGACTGGCAAGATGCGCTGGAAGCGGATTTCGCCTTGCTGGCCGATTCCCGGCCGACGGCGGTCAATCTGTTCTGGGCGCTTGACCGCATGCGCGACCGCTTGGCGCGCCTCAAAGAGCATGCCGATCCACTGGCGGCCCTGGAGGCCGAAGCCATGGCGATCCACGAAAGCGATCGCGAGGCCAACCTGACCATGGCCCAGCTCGGCGTCGACCTGATTCGCAAGCATCAGGGCAACGCCCAGGCCATCCTGACCCACTGCAACACCGGCGCCCTTGCCACCGGCGGCTTCGGTACCGCGCTCGGGGTGATTCGCGGTGCATTCCTTGAAGGCATGGTCGAGCGGGTCTACGCCGACGAAACCCGCCCATGGCTACAGGGTTCGCGGTTGACCGCGTGGGAACTGGCGAACGAAGGCATTCCGGTGACCCTCAACGCCGACTCCGCTGCCGCCCACATCATGAAGACCAAAGGTGTGACCTGGGTGATCGTCGGCGCCGACCGCATCACCGCCAATGGCGACGTGGCGAACAAGATCGGCACCTATCAATTGGCAGTCTGCGCCATGCACCACGGTGTGCGCTTCATGGTGGTGGCGCCGAGCTCGACCATCGACATGAACCTGGCCAGCGGTGAAGACATTCCCATCGAAGAGCGTGACGGCCGCGAATTGCTGGAAGTTGGCGGCAAGCGGGTCGGGGCCGATGTCGACGCCTTCAATCCGGTCTTCGACGTGACCCCGGCAGACCTGATCGACGCTATCGTGACGGAGAAAGGCATTGTTGAGCGGCCAGATGCGGCGAAGATGGCCCAACTGATGTGTCGCAAGCGGTTGCACTAAGGGCTTCGGCGCCTGAGCTGGCCCCATCGCGAGCAGGCTCGCTCCCACATTGGACAGCGTACGTTGCCCTGTGGGAGCGAGCCTGCTCGCGATGGGGCCGGCAAAGCCTGAAAAAACAGCCAAATCCGGCCACCAATCGCCATTCCCAGCGCCTCTGAGCTTCTCTCGTCCCTTTTCAGCCTGTCATCGGTCAACTAACTACGCACCATGCGCATCTGGGGGATAGGTGCGTGGCGGCTCTTGTGATAACATCCGGCGGTTTCCAAGGCTGCCTCGCGAGGTGGCCTTTACTGCGCAGATCCATGGCATAACTCGTTGATTTGTCGTAAGTCGCTGCTCGGCATTTGTCCTGCAGCGGCGAGCTTCGTTCGTCCCATCTGGACGTGACGAGGTTTCACCAGAAAAAGGAATCAGGCTTCTCATGGGCGAACTGGCCAAAGAAATCCTCCCGGTCAATATCGAAGACGAGCTGAAACAGTCCTACCTCGACTACGCAATGAGCGTGATCGTCGGGCGGGCGCTGCCGGATGCGCGCGATGGCTTGAAGCCCGTGCACCGGCGCGTGCTGTTCGCGATGAGCGAGCTGGGCAACGACTTCAACAAGCCGTACAAGAAATCCGCCCGTGTCGTCGGCGACGTGATCGGTAAGTATCACCCCCACGGCGACACTGCCGTGTACGACACCATCGTGCGGATGGCGCAGCCGTTCTCCCTGCGCTACCTGCTGGTGGATGGCCAGGGCAACTTCGGTTCGGTGGACGGCGACAACGCCGCGGCCATGCGATACACCGAAGTGCGCATGACCAAGCTGGCCCACGAGCTGCTGGCCGACCTGCACAAGGAAACCGTGGACTGGGTGCCGAACTACGACGGCACCGAGATGATCCCGGCGGTCATGCCGACCCGTATCCCGAACCTGCTCGTCAACGGCTCCAGCGGTATCGCCGTGGGCATGGCGACCAACATCCCGCCGCACAACCTCGGCGAAGTCATCGACGGTTGCCTGGCCCTCATCGACAACCCGGAACTGTCCGTCGATGAACTGATGCAGTACATCCCCGGCCCGGATTTCCCGACCGCCGCGATCATCAACGGTCGCGCCGGCATCATCGAGGCCTATCGCACCGGTCGTGGCCGCATCTACATGCGCGCCCGTTCCACCGTCGAGGACATCGACAAGGTTGGCGGCCGCCAGCAGATCGTCATCACCGAGCTGCCGTACCAACTGAACAAGGCTCGCCTGATCGAGAAGATCGCCGAGCTGGTGAAAGAGAAGAAACTCGAAGGCATCACCGAGCTGCGTGACGAGTCCGACAAGGACGGCATGCGCGTCGTGATCGAGCTGCGTCGTGGCGAAGTGCCCGAGGTGATCCTCAACAACCTCTACGCCCAGACCCAGCTGCAAAGCGTGTTCGGCATCAACATCGTCGCGTTGATCGACGGCCGTCCGCGGATCCTGAACCTCAAGGACCTGCTGGAAGCCTTCGTCCGTCACCGCCGCGAAGTGGTTACCCGCCGTACCGTGTTCGAGCTGCGCAAGGCGCGCGAGCGCGGCCATATCCTCGAAGGCCAGGCCGTTGCCCTGTCGAACATCGACCCGGTGATCGCCTTGATCAAGGCCTCGCCAACGCCGTCGGAAGCCAAGGAAGCGCTGGTCAGCACCCCTTGGGAATCCAGTGCGGTAGTGGCGATGGTCGAACGCGCCGGTGCCGATTCGTGCCGTCCGGAAAACCTAGATCCGCAATACGGCCTGCGCGAAGGCAAGTACTTCCTGTCCCCGGAGCAGGCGCAAGCCATCCTGGAACTGCGCCTGCACCGCCTGACCGGTCTGGAGCACGAGAAGCTGCTGGCCGAATACCAGGAAATCCTCAACCAGATCGGCGAGCTGATCCGCATCCTCAACAGCGCCACGCGCCTGATGGAAGTGATCCGCGAAGAACTGGAAGTGATCCGCGCCGAATACGGCGACGTGCGCCGCACCGAAATCCTCGATGCGCGCCTGGACCTGACCCTGGGGGACATGATCCCGGAAGAAGAGCGCGTGGTGACCATTTCCCACGGAGGCTATGCCAAGACCCAACCGTTGGCCGCCTACCAGGCCCAACGTCGCGGTGGCAAAGGCAAATCGGCTACCGGCGTCAAGGACGAGGACTACATCGCACACCTGCTGGTCGCCAACAGCCACACTACGCTGCTGCTGTTCTCCAGCAAGGGCAAGGTGTACTGGCTCAAGACCTACGAAATTCCCGAAGCATCCCGCGCTGCCCGTGGTCGTCCGCTGGTCAACCTGTTGCCGCTGGACGACGGTGAATACATCACCACCATGCTGCCGGTGGAGGAATACACCGAAGGTCACTACATCTTCATGGCAACCGCCAACGGCACCGTGAAGAAGACCCCGCTGGAATCCTTCAGCCGCCAGCGCAGCGTCGGCCTGATCGCCCTGGAGCTGGACGAGGGCGACGTGCTGATTTCCGCCGCCATCACCGACGGCGAACGCGAAGTCATGCTGTTCTCCGACGGCGGCAAGGTCACGCGCTTCAAGGAATCCGATGTCCGCGCCATGGGCCGTACCGCCCGTGGTGTGCGCGGCATGCGTCTGCCGGAAGGGCAGAAGCTGATTTCCATGCTGATCCCCGAAGAAGGCAGCCAGATCCTCACCGCATCCGAGCGTGGCTACGGCAAGCGTACCGCCATCAGCGAGTTCCCCGAGTACAAGCGTGGCGGCCAGGGCGTGATCGCCATGGTCAGCAACGAGCGTAACGGTCGCCTGGTTGGCGCGGTCCAGGTGCTCGACGGCGAGGAGATCATGCTGATTTCCGACCAAGGCACGTTGGTGCGTACGCGGGTCGACGAAGTCTCCAGCCTGGGTCGTAACACCCAGGGCGTGACGCTGATCAAGCTGGCCAAAGACGAAAAACTGGTCGGCCTTGAGCGCGTCCAGGAGCCTTCGGAAGTCGAAGGCGAAGAGCTGGAAGGCGAGGACGGCGTGGCGTTCGATGGCGCCCTCGGTGCCGATGTCGACGACACCGTCGGCGACCAACCGCTCGATGCTGCCGCAGACGAAGAAGAGCCGCAGGACTAAGCGGGAACGCAGGGGGCGGATGAAAATTCGCCCCTTGTTGTTTGTTCCGTTTGAAAATTTGCGACACTGCGCAATCCCTATGGGGACTGCCCCTCTCTTGAGGCTTGTTTGATTCATTGTGGCGAGGGAGCTTGCTCCCGCTGGGCCGGCTGGCGTTCCAGTGCGCAGCGGCCCCTCTTTTTTGTGAGCGTTTCGCACTCAAGCGGGAGCAAGCTCCCTCGCCACTGATTCAGCCATGTCTTGACTAAGCGGTAGCCCTGTAAGGGCGGTGTGCGGACCAAAAGATTTATGTGACCACCAGATCAGAGCGAGATTGGATGTGAGCAAGAGAGCCTATAACTTCTGTGCCGGCCCGGCGGCGCTTCCCGAAGCGGTCCTGAAGCGTGCCCAGGGCGAACTTCTCGACTGGCATGGCAAGGGCCTGTCGGTCATGGAGATGAGCCATCGCAGCGATGAATTCGTGTCCATCGCCACCAAGGCCGAGCAGGACCTGCGTGATCTGCTGAACATCCCGTCCAACTATAAAGTGCTGTTCCTGCAAGGCGGCGCCAGCCAGCAGTTCGCCCAGATTGCACTGAACCTGCTGCCGGAAAACGGCTCGGCTGACTACATCGACACCGGTATCTGGTCGCAGAAGGCCATCGAAGAAGCGTCGCGCTACGGTCACGTCAACGTGGCGGCCACCGCCAAGCCCTACGACTATTTCGCGATACCCGGCCAGAACGAGTGGAAGCTGTCCAAGGACGCGGCGTACGTCCACTACGCGCCGAACGAAACCATTGGTGGCCTGGAATTCAACTGGGTCCCGGAAACCGGTGACGTGCCGCTGGTGGCCGATATGTCCTCGGACATCCTTTCGCGTCCAGTGGACATCTCCCGTTTCGGCATGATTTACGCCGGCGCCCAGAAGAACATCGGCCCGAGCGGCATTCTGGTCGCGATCATCCGCGAAGACCTGCTCGGTCGCGCCCGCTCTCTGTGCCCGACCATGCTCAACTACAAGGTCGCGGCGGACAACGGCTCGATGTACAACACCCCGCCGACCCTGGCCTGGTACCTGTCTGGCCTGGTCTTCGAGTGGCTGAAAGAGCAGGGCGGTGTCGAGGCTATCGGCAAGCTCAACGAAGTGAAGCAGCGCACGCTGTATGACTTCATCGATGCCAGCGGCCTCTACAGCAACCCGATCAACAAGTCTGATCGCTCCTGGATGAACGTGCCGTTCCGCCTGGCGGATGATCGTCTCGACAAGCCGTTCCTGGCCGGCGCCGACGAGCGCGGCCTGCTGAACCTCAAGGGCCACCGCTCGGTCGGCGGCATGCGCGCCTCCATTTACAACGCCGTGGACATCAACGCAGTCAACGCGCTGATTGCCTACATGGCGGAGTTCGAGAAGGAACACGGCTGATGTCTGAGCAAGAACTCAAGGCGCTGCGCCTACGCATCGATGCCCTGGATGAGAAAGTCCTGGAGTTGATCAGCGAGCGCGCACGCTGTGCCCAGGAAGTTGCCCGGGTAAAAATGGCGTCCCTGGCCGAAGGCGAAGTGCCGGTGTTCTACCGGCCGGAGCGCGAAGCCCAAGTGCTCAAGCGTGTCATGGAGCGCAACAAGGGGCCGTTGGGCAACGAAGAGATGGCGCGCTTGTTCCGCGAAATCATGTCCTCGTGCCTGGCTCTCGAACAGCCGCTGAAAGTCGCTTACCTGGGCCCGGAGGGCACCTTCACCCAGGCAGCGGCCATGAAGCATTTCGGTCACGCCGTGATCAGCAAGCCGATGGCGGCCATCGACGAAGTCTTCCGCGAAGTGGCGGCCGGTGCCGTGAATTTCGGCGTGGTGCCGGTGGAGAACTCCACCGAAGGTGCGGTCAACCACACGCTGGACAGCTTCCTCGAGCACGACATGGTGATCTGCGGCGAAGTCGAGCTGCGCATTCACCATCACCTGCTGGTGGGTGAGAACACCAAGACCGACAGCATCAGCCGGATCTACTCCCACGCACAGTCCCTGGCCCAGTGCCGCAAGTGGCTGGACGCCCATTACCCGAACGTCGAGCGCGTGGCGGTATCGAGCAATGCCGAGGCGGCCAAGCGGGTCAAGGGTGAGTGGAACTCGGCGGCGATCGCCGGCGACATGGCGGCAGGCCTTTACGAGCTGACGCGCCTGGCCGAGAAAATCGAGGACCGTCCGGACAACTCCACCCGGTTCCTGATGATCGGTAACCAGGAAGTCCCGCCGACGGGCGACGACAAGACCTCGATCATTGTCTCCATGAGCAACAAGCCGGGGGCACTTCATGAGCTGTTGGTGCCGTTCCATGACAACGGCATCGATCTGACGCGGATCGAGACTCGCCCTTCGCGCAGTGGTAAATGGACCTACGTGTTCTTCATCGATTTCGTCGGCCACCACCGCGATCCGCTGGTGAAAGGTGTGCTGGAGAAAATCAGTCAGGAAGCAGTGGCACTCAAGGTGCTGGGTTCCTACCCCAAGGCAGTTCTTTAAGGGCGGATAGCAAATGAGTGGCAACTTCCTCGCCCTGGCCCAGCCAGGCGTTCAACAACTTTCGCCCTACGTTCCAGGCAAGCCTGTGGACGAACTGGCCCGCGAGCTGAATCTTGACCCGGCCAGCATCGTCAAGTTGGCGAGCAACGAAAATCCGCTGGGCGCGAGCCCCAAGGCACTCGCGGCAATTCGCGACGAACTGGCCGAGCTGACGCGCTACCCCGATGGCAACGGCTTCGCCTTGAAAAGCCTGCTGGCCGAGCGCTGCGGCGTCGAGCTGAACCAGGTGACCCTGGGTAACGGCTCCAACGACATTCTCGAGCTGGTCGCCCGTGCGTACCTGGCGCCGGGCCTCAATGCCGTGTTCAGTGAACATGCGTTCGCGGTCTACCCGATTGCCACTCAGGCCGTCGGTGCCGATGCCCGTGTCGTTCCAGCCAAGGCTTGGGGGCACGACCTGCCCGCCATGCTCGCCGCCATCGACGCCAATACCCGCGTAGTCTTCATCGCCAACCCGAACAACCCGACCGGCACCTGGTTCGACGCCCAAGCCCTGGACGACTTCCTGCAGGACGTGCCCGAGCACGTCCTGGTGGTGCTGGACGAGGCCTACATCGAATACGCCGAAGGCAGCGACTTGCCCGATGGGTTGGATTTCCTCGCGGCCTACCCGAACCTGCTGGTGTCGCGCACCTTCTCCAAGGCTTATGGCCTGGCGTCGCTTCGGGTTGGCTACGGCTTGTCCACTGCGGTGGTGGCCGATGTGCTGAACCGCGTGCGCCAACCATTCAACGTCAACAGCTTCGCCCTGGCTGCCGCTTGCGCCGCATTGCAGGACGAAGCCTACCTGGCGCAAAGCCGTCGCTTGAACGAAGCCGGCATGCAGCAATTGGAAGTGGGCTTGCGTGAGTTGGGTCTGGGCTGGATTCCTTCCAAGGGCAACTTCATTTGTGTGGACGTGGGACGCGTCGCGGCGCCGGTCTATCAAGGCTTGCTGCGCGAAGGCGTGATCGTGCGTCCGGTGGCCAACTACGGCATGCCGAATCACCTGCGGGTCACCGTTGGCCTGCCGGCGGAAAACAGCCGTTTCCTGGAGGCGCTGAGCAAGGTCCTGGCTCGTGGTTGATGTCACCTTGCTGCAACCTGCGACCCCTATGATCGGTCGCCTGGTGGTGGTCGGCCTGGGGTTGATTGGCGGTTCGTTCGCCAAGGGCCTGCGTGAAAGCGGGCTGTGCCAGGAAGTCGTGGGCGTCGATCTTGACCCGCATTCACGCAAGCTGGCGGTAGAGCTGGGCGTGGTGGACCGCTGTGAAGACGATTTGCAGGTCGCTTGCCAGGGCGCGGATGTGATCCAGCTGGCGGTGCCGATCCTGGCCATGGAGAAACTGCTGGCCCGATTGGCCGGCATGGAGCTCGGGCAAGCGATTCTCACCGACGTCGGCAGTGCCAAGGGCAATGTTGTGCGGGCGGCGACCGAGGCGTTTGGCGGCGTGCCGGCGCGTTTCGTGCCCGGTCACCCGATCGCCGGCTCCGAACAGAGCGGGGTGGAGGCTTCCAATGCCGAGCTGTTCCGTCGGCACAAGGTCATCCTGACGCCGTTGGACCAGACGGACCCGACGGCGCTGGCGGTGGTGGATCGCCTGTGGCGCGAGTTGGGTGCCGATGTCGAGCACATGCAGGTCGAGCGACACGACGAAGTATTGGCCGCCACCAGCCATTTGCCGCATCTGCTGGCGTTCGGTCTGGTGGATTCATTGGCCAAACGCAATGAAAATCTTGAGATCTTCCGTTACGCTGCCGGCGGTTTCCGCGATTTCACGAGAATCGCGGGTAGCGACCCGGTCATGTGGCATGACATCTTCCTCGCCAACCGTGAAGCTGTCCTACGCACACTCGATACATTTCGCAGCGACCTCGACGCCTTGCGCGACGCGGTCGATGCAGGGGACGGGCACCAATTGCTGGGCGTTTTCACACGTGCCAGGGTGGCCCGCGAGCATTTCAGTAAAATCCTGGCCCGTCGGGCCTATGTGGACGCTATGAACTCCAACGATCTGATTTTCCTGGCACAACCTGGTGGCTCCCTCAGTGGGCGGATTCGTGTACCGGGCGATAAATCGATTTCCCACCGTTCGATCATGCTCGGCTCGCTGGCCGAGGGCGTGACCGAGGTGGAAGGTTTCCTCGAGGGCGAAGACGCTCTGGCGACGCTGCAAGCGTTTCGCGACATGGGCGTGGTCATCGAAGGTCCGCACCACGGCCGCGTGACGATTCATGGTGTCGGCCTGCACGGCCTCAAGCCTGCGCCGGGCCCGATCTACCTGGGCAACTCCGGCACCTCGATGCGCCTGTTGTCCGGCCTGCTGGCCGCCCAGGACTTCGACAGCACCCTGACCGGCGATGCCTCGCTGTCCAAGCGCCCGATGAACCGTGTTGCCAACCCGTTGCGGGAAATGGGCGCGGTGATCGAGACCGCTGCCGAGGGCCGTCCACCCATGACCATTCGTGGTGGCAACAAGCTCAAGGGCCTGACCTACACCATGCCGATGGCCAGTGCCCAGGTGAAATCCTGCCTGCTGCTGGCGGGCCTCTACGCCGAAGGCAAGACGACGGTCACCGAGCCGGCTCCGACCCGCGACCACACCGAACGCATGCTGCGTGGCTTCGGCTACCCGGTCACGGTCGACGGCGCCACGGCGTCTGTTGAATCCGGCAACAAACTGACCGCGACCCACATCGAAGTGCCAGGCGATATCTCCTCGTCGGCGTTCTTCCTGGTGGCGGCTTCGATCGCCGAAGGATCCGACCTGGTGCTGGAGCATGTCGGCATCAACCCGACCCGTACCGGCGTGATCGACATCCTGCGTCTCATGGGCGCCGACATCACCCTGGAGAACCAGCGTGAAGTGGGCGGCGAACCGGTTGCGGACTTGCGCGTACGAGCGGCTAAACTCAAGGGCATCGAGATTCCGGAAGCGCTGGTTCCCCTGGCGATTGACGAGTTCCCGGTGCTGTTCGTGGCGGCTGCCTGCGCGGAAGGCCGCACTGTGCTGACTGGCGCCGAAGAGCTGCGGGTCAAGGAATCGGATCGCATCCAGGTGATGGCGGATGGCCTGCTCGCGCTCGGCGTCAAATGTGAGCCGACGCCGGATGGCATCATCATCGACGGCGGCCAGATTGGTGGCGGCGAGGTCCATGGGCACGGTGATCACCGTATCGCCATGGCCTTCAGTGTTGCGTCCCTGCGCGCCAGCGCGCCGATCCGCATCCATGATTGCGCCAACGTCGCCACGTCGTTCCCTAACTTCCTGGCGTTGTGCGCGCAGGTCGGTATTCGAGTAGCACAAGAGGCACAGTCGTGAACATCAAGGCACCGGTCATCACCATCGATGGCCCAAGCGGATCGGGCAAGGGCACCATCGCCGGCATGCTGGCCAAGCAACTGGGCTGGAATCTGCTCGATTCCGGTGCCCTGTATCGCTTGCTGGCCTTCGCCGCGGCCAACCATGGCGTCGATCTGACCAACGAAGAGCTGCTCAAGGCCCTTGCCGCCCATCTGGACGTGCAGTTCATCGCGGCCACCGATGGCCAGTTGCAGCGGATCATCCTCGAAGGTGATGAAGTCAGTGATGTCATCCGCACCGAAAGCGTTGGCGCCGGGGCTTCCCAGGTCGCCGCGCTGCCGGCGGTGCGCGAAGCGTTGCTGCAACGCCAGCGGGCTTTCCAGGAGCCGCCGGGGCTGGTGGCGGACGGCCGGGACATGGGCACGGTGGTGTTCACCGATGCGCCGCTGAAGATTTTCCTGACCGCCAGCGCGGAGGAGCGGGCTCGCCGCCGATATTTGCAGTTGAAGGGCAAAGGCGAGGATGTTAGTCTGTCGAGTCTGCTAGATGAGATCCGTGCACGCGACGAGCGTGATACCCAGCGCGCAGTGGCCCCGCTAAAGCCGGCGGCCGATGCGATACAGCTGGATTCCACGGAGTTGTCCATCGATCAGGTGTTGCAACGCATCATGAGTGAAATCGCGCTTCGCGATATCGCCGGGTGACCAGGAAGCTCCGCAGGGGACCAGTCATAGTCCTGCGGTGCTTCTTATATATGAAACTAACCCACATCGTCTGGGGTGTGGAGATGGGCGTTTACTTCGCCCTAATCAACAGGAATTAAAATGAGCGAAAGCTTTGCGGAACTCTTTGAAGAAAGCTTGAAAACCCTGAACCTTCAGGCAGGCTCCATCATCACCGGCGTTATCGTTGATATCGATTACCAGGCTCGCTGGGTAACCGTTCACGCTGGTCTGAAGTCTGAAGCGCTGATCCCGCTTGAGCAGTTCTACAACGACGCTGGCGAACTGAACATCAACGTTGGTGACGAAGTTCACGTGGCGTTGGATTCGGTTGAAGATGGCTTCGGTGAAACCAAGCTGTCCCGTGAAAAAGCCAAGCGTGCTGAATGCTGGATCGTTCTGGAAGCGGCCTTCGCAGCTGAGGAAGTGGTCAAGGGCGTTATCAACGGTAAGGTTAAAGGCGGCTTCACTGTCGACGTTAACGGCATCCGTGCGTTCCTGCCAGGTTCCCTGGTTGACGTTCGTCCAGTGCGCGACACCACGCACCTGGAAGGCAAAGAGCTGGAATTCAAGGTCATCAAGCTGGACCAGAAGCGCAACAACGTTGTCGTTTCCCGTCGCAGTGTCCTGGAAGCCGAGAACTCCGCCGAGCGTGAAGCTCTGCTGGAATCGCTGCAGGAAGGCCAGCAGGTCAAGGGTATCGTCAAAAACCTCACCGATTACGGCGCATTCGTCGATCTGGGTGGCGTCGATGGCCTGCTGCACATCACCGACATGGCCTGGAAGCGTATCAAGCATCCTTCGGAAATCGTCAACGTTGGCGACGAGATCGATGTCAAGGTTCTGAAGTACGATCGCGAGCGCAATCGTGTTTCCCTGGGCCTCAAGCAACTGGGTGAAGATCCATGGGTCGCTATCAAAGCCCGTTACCCAGAAGGCACCCGCGTCACCGCCCGTGTTACCAACCTCACCGACTACGGCTGCTTCGCTGAGCTGGAAGAAGGCGTTGAAGGCCTGGTACACGTTTCCGAAATGGACTGGACCAACAAGAACATCCACCCTTCGAAAGTCGTACAAGTCGGCGACGAAGTGGAAGTCATGGTTCTGGACATCGACGAAGAGCGTCGTCGTATCTCCCTCGGCATCAAGCAGTGCAAGTCCAACCCATGGGAAGACTTCTCTGGCCAGTTCAACAAGGGCGATAAAATCTCCGGCACCATCAAGTCGATCACCGATTTCGGTATCTTCATTGGTCTGGACGGCGGCATCGACGGCCTGGTTCACCTGTCCGACATCTCCTGGAACGAAGTGGGCGAAGAAGCCGTACGCCGTTTCAAGAAGGGCGACGAGCTGGACACCGTTATCCTGTCGGTTGACCCAGAGCGCGAGCGCATCTCCCTGGGTATCAAGCAACTGGAAAGCGATCCGTTCTCCGAGTACGTTCAAGAGAACGACAAAGGCGCAATCGTTAAGGGCATCGTGAAAGAAGTTGACGCCAAAGGCGCCATCATCACCCTGGCCGACGATATCGAAGCGACTCTGAAAGCCTCCGAAATCAGCCGTGACCGCGTTGAAGACGCGCGCAACGTCCTGAAGGAAGGCGAAGAAGTAGAAGCCAAGATCATCAGCGTTGACCGCAAGAGCCGCGTAATCCAGCTCTCCATCAAGTCGAAAGACGACGCTGAAGAGAAAGAAGCAATCCAGAGCCTGCGCGACAAGCCAGCTACTGACATTGCTGCTGGTCCTACCACTCTGGGCGACCTGCTGCGTGCACAGATGGAAAAACAGAACTGAGTTCTGTCAGACCATAGAAAAAGGGCGACTTCGGTCGCCCTTTTTTGTGCCTGCGATTTCTGGTTTGCCAAGGCATTGCAGGGTTGTCCCAGGCGTTCCTCTCGAAGCGTTGCGAAACCAAACGGCCAGCATGGGTGTCTCTTCTATGACACAGCTGGAAAAATTCGGGACAGGGATGCGTCCCTCTAACGAAGGATCTGAATGAATAAGCTCTTTCTGATGTTGGTTGTTCTGCTGCTGGCAGGCTGCGCCACGAGCGCCAAGACCCACGCCGTGCGAGGTGTCAGCGGTATCGAGGTCGATTGCTCAGGGCTGGGCTCCGGCTGGGGGAAGTGCCATAAGCGCGCAGCCAAGGAGTGCAAGGGGGCAGGCTACAAGGTGATCACTCGATCCGATGATGCAAAAGACCAGGATCAATACCCCTTTGGCTTCAATCCGGCGGGTTACCTGACTCGCACCATGCTGGTCATGTGCCGCTAACCTGCAAAATGTTTTCAGTCTGCGCCAAAAAGGGGCGATCAGGGGGCGCTGAAGATATGTCAAGAGTTGGGCTGTTCAAATTCCTCCGGGCATGCTAAAACCTTTGAAGCGATTTTCCTAGCTGCTTGAAAAAGAAGGGAAAAACATGACGAAGTCGGAGTTGATCGAACGAATTGTCACCCATCAAGGGCTGCTCTCATCCAAGGATGTAGAGCTGGCCATCAAGACCATGCTTGAACAAATGTCCCAATGCCTGGCGACCGGAGATCGTATCGAAATCCGCGGGTTCGGCAGTTTCTCCCTGCACTACCGCGCCCCTCGTGTGGGTCGCAACCCAAAAACAGGTCAATCTGTCAGCCTCGATGGAAAATTCGTACCTCATTTCAAGCCGGGCAAGGAGCTCCGAGACCGGGTGAACGAGGAAGAGGGTGACGAGGTCTGAATCGACCCCAAAAAAAGAGGTCTCCATGCGGAACTTTAAGCGCCTTGCGCTTGTCGTACTTGCGGTGCTCGTGGCTTCGGCTATCGTACTGTTCGTGCTTGAAAACAATCAGCCTGTCGCGCTGTTGTTCCTGGGATGGTCGGCACCGCAACTTCCTGTTTCGGTTTTTGTGTTGCTCGCGCTCCTCTCTGGAATGATGATTGGCCCCCTATTGGCGTGGATCGCCGGGAGAGGTAGGCGGCTGAAATAAATGGATGTGTGAGCCCAGTAGTCTCGTAGTAAGGATCACTGCCGCAAATTTCTGACTTTGGGTATGTTGCATTTGTTCAATTTTAATAAAAACACCGCAGTGTCCGCCGCGGACTTGCCCGCCTTACCTTTTAATGCGACCCGTGTGTCTGCAAGCGCAAAGCTAAAAAAAGGGAGCGAGGCTATCCATGCAAGATAATCGTATTGCAACGCGCGACGACGATGAAATCGACCTGATCGCCCTCGCTCGCGGGCTTTGGGCTCAAAAATGGCTGATCATCGCCATTACTCTTCTGGTCACTGCTGGCGCTGCTGCTTACGCGTTCCTCAGCAAACCTGTCTATGAAGCAAAGCTTTTTATCATGCCGCCGACTCAGAATGGGATCGCCGAGTTGAACTATGGGCGTGGGAAAAGTACCGAGCTGGAAACTTATTCAATCAAACATGTTTACGATGTTTTTGCTCGTAACTTGCAGGGTGAGTCGCTTCGTCAGACTTTTTTCAATGAGGTTTATCTTCCTTCGCTTGATGAGTCGCAACGAGAGGGGGCTCTTGATCGTTTGTACGAGCGGTTCTCTCGACAGCTGGTCGTCAAAGGGCCTGGGAAGGATACGCCAGATCGTTTCTCCGTCACTGTGCAAATCGGCGACCCGGTAAAGGCTACCGAGTGGGCCAAGGCCTACGTGGCGCGCGCCAGTGAGGCTGCCGAAGCTGAGCTGGTCAAGAACGTAACGACTGAAGCTTCGGTTAGAGCGCGCAATCTGGAACAACGTATTGTCAGCTTGCGCGAGACTGCGCAGCGGATACGTGAGGACAGGATTCAGCAATTGCGGGAAGCATTAAAGATTGCCGAGGCGATTGGATTGACTACGCCGACGGTTAACTCCTCTGCTGCGGTGGATATTACCGTTGATACCGGTAGCAAGATGGATTATCAGCGTGGTAGTAAGGCATTGGCCGCTGAAATTCAAGCGTTGGAATCTAGGGCTTCGGACGATGCGTTTATATCAGATCTTCGGACGTTGCAGATGCGGTATAACTTTTATCGTAAGTTGAATGTTGATCCTGAGCTTATTTCGGTTTATCGGCAGGATGGTAGTGTTGAGGTTCCAGAGAGTCCTATCAAACCAAGGAAGGCAATGATCTTACTGATTGGTATTATTGTCGGTGGGTTGATTAGTAGTTTCGTAGCGTTGATCCATTACAGTCTTGTGCGAAGTAGGGAGCGGCGGCCCTCAAACTAGGGTTTCGCCGGTTTCAAGATGCTTTACAGCGATCTGGTGTCCGCCTATGAGTTATTTTAGAAGCCCGTCTTTATAAGAAACATTCTTGTGAAGACGGGTTTTTCGTTGATACGCCTACCCATTTTTGTCCCAAGGGAGGCTGCTGCGATCGTGGATGGTGGCTAGGCACCATTCTGCTGAGATGAGTAAGAGGGCTAGGAGCGACCGAGGAGCTGGTTGATGGGCGCAACGAAGACAGCGTTCGCTGAAATGATGTCGTAATGATGTCGGCAAAAAGCGCAGCTAAGGAAGCAAGATCCCGCGAGATCTGGTTGGACTCAGCTGGCTGCAATTCATGAAAGCCATTCACGCCCATAACGGGCATAATACCCTTTTGTGACAAGCGTATTCGCTGCACGCAAAGCCGCCTCGATGGCCTCTCATTTGGCAATTACTGAGCGTCCCAGGCAGTGAATTGGTTGTTGGGCTGGCGGTAGGCTTTGGAGCGTCGAGCCTGGCTCAGGGGCTTTGGCTTTGGCAAAAGAAGACTGAAAGAAGCGTCCGATGGTTTCTCGTGTCAGGGTGGAATGAGGTTAGACCTGTTTTGGGGCTGACTTGTAAATCTAAGTAGATTAGTGAATTAAAAAGTTGAAAGGGAGAGTTGGATGTCGAGCATAAAGCAGGCGAGCGTCGCCAAATTTAAATCCAAAGAGGCCGTCATTGGTATAGTCGGTCTTGGCTACGTGGGCCTGCCCCTGATGCTGCGCTACAATGCAATCGGGTTCAAGGTGCTTGGACTTGATATCGACAGTTCCAAAGTTGAGCTGCTAAATTCGGGGAAGAGCTATATAGAGCATATACCTGGAGAAAAGGTGGAGTCGGCTCGGCGTAATGGGTTTGAAGCGACAACTGATTTTACGCGCGTATCGGAGTGCGATGCACTGATCCTCTGCGTGCCGACACCGCTAAACAAATATCGCGAGCCCGACATGAGCTTCGTGATAAATACAACTGATGCAATAAAACCATACTTGCGGGTGGGGCAGATAGTTTCTCTTGAGAGTACCACTTATCCAGGTACGACAGAAGAGGAGCTGTTGCCACGTGTGGAAGAAAAAGGTTTAGTTGTTGGTGATAATATTTTTCTTGTTTACTCTCCTGAGCGTGAAGATCCAGGAAATCCAAACTTCGAAACTCGCACTATTCCAAAAGTAATTGGTGGGCATACCCCAGCTTGTCTTGAGGTAGGTGTCGCCCTTTATGAGCACGCCATTGACCAAGTCGTGCAGGTTAGCTCTACCAAAGCTGCAGAAATGACCAAGTTGCTTGAGAATATCCACCGTGCGGTAAATATTGGCTTGGTAAACGAAATGAAAGTGGTCGCAGACCGCATGGGTATCGATATTTTTGAGGTGGTTGACGCTGCCGCAACAAAGCCCTTCGGCTTCACAGCTTATTATCCAGGTCCCGGTCTAGGTGGTCATTGCATACCAATCGACCCGTTTTACCTCACTTGGAAAGCGCGAGAATATGGACTGCATACGCGATTCATTGAACTATCGGGGGAAGTAAACCAAGCGATGCCAGAGTACGTTCTGAGCAAGTTGATGGACGGCCTGAATGACCGTGGTAAGGCTCTAAAAGGTAGCAAGGTTCTGGTGCTTGGTATCGCCTACAAGAAGAACGTAGATGACATGCGAGAGTCCCCTTCGGTGGAAATCATGGAGCTGATCGAGGCAAAAGGTGGTGTCGTAGGTTATTCCGATCCGCACGTTTTGAAGTTCCCAAAAATGCGTGAGCATCACTTTAATTTGTCCAGTGAGCTTCTGACTGCTGATATCTTGAAAGCTTATGATGCCGTCATCCTGGCCACAGATCACGATAAATTCGACTATGAACTTATCAGTCGGCATGCACAGCTAATCATCGATAGTCGCGGTAAATATCGTGCACCTCAACCGAATATTATCAAGGCTTGATGACAGGAGAGTTCTGGATGAAACGTTTTGCTTTAATTGGTGCTGCCGGTTATATCGCGCCTCGCCACATGCGTGCCATTAAGGATACCGGCAATACATTAGTGTCCGCTTATGATATCAATGATTCGGTAGGCATCATCGATAGCATTTCCCCGCAAAGCGAATTTTTTACCGAGTTCGAGTTCTTCCTTGACCACGCCTACAGCCTCAAACGCGACCCAGCGACCGCTTTGGATTACGTGTCGATCTGCTCGCCCAACTACCTGCACCACCCGCAAATTGCCGCCGGCCTACGCCTTGGTTGTGACGTGATCTGCGAGAAACCGCTGGTGCCAACCCCGCAGCAGTTGGACCAGTTGGCCCTGATCGAGCAAGAGACCGGCAAGCGGTTGTTCAACATCCTGCAGCTGCGCCATCACCAAGCAATCATTGCCTTGAAGGACAAGGTTGCTCGCGAGAACAACCCGCATAAGTACGAAGTCGACCTGACCTACATCACTTCTCGCGGCAAGTGGTACCTGCAAAGCTGGAAAGGTGACCCACGCAAGTCGTTCGGCGTAGCCACAAACATTGGCGTGCACTTCTACGACATGCTGCATTTCATCTTTGGCAAGCTGCAGCGAAACGTTGTGCACTTCACTTCCGAACACAAGGCGGCCGGGTACCTGGAGTACGAGAAAGCACGCGTACGCTGGTTCCTGTCGGTCGACGCCAACGACCTGCCGGAATCGGTGAAGGGCAAGAAGCCGACTTACCGTTCGATTACCGTTAACGGTGAAGAAATGGAGTTCTCCGAAGGCTTCACTGATCTGCACACAACCAGTTACGAGGAAATCCTGGCTGGTCGTGGTTATGGCATCGAGGATGCTCGCCATTGCGTGGAGACAGTTAATACCATTCGCAGTGCGGCCATTGTCGTGGCAGCGGACAACGAAGCGCATCCGTTCGTCCAAGCCCTTTCTCGCTGATAGGCGAGACAATACGGGTGGCTTTGCGCCACCCGTTTTCAAATTTCCCCAAGCAGGATCGCGAGCCAGCGTGTCGAACAATAATTTCAACAAGCCAAAAGAAGCGGGTGCGATGCGTCACGCGCGCAATATTCGTTTCGATATTCAGGGCTTGCGTGCAATCGCCGTGCTGGCGGTCATGCTTTATCACGCCAATAATGGCTGGCTGAAAGCCGGGTATGTTGGCGTTGACATATTTTTCGTCATCTCTGGCTTCATCATAACGGCATTGTTGACCGAGCGAAGTGACAAGGTCGATCTCATCGCATTCTATGCCAGCCGCGTCAAGCGCATTCTACCGGCGTATTTCGTCATGCTGGTGGTTGTGTGCGCGCTCTCCGCGTTTATGTTTGTGCCTGATGACTTTGCATTTTTCCTCGACAGCCTGATGTCGTCGGCGCTGTTTACCAGCAACCAGTACTTCTCTGGCTTCGGCAGTTATTTCGCGCCGCGGGCCGATGAGTTGCCGCTTTTGCATACCTGGTCCTTGGCCATTGAGATGCAGTTCTATCTGTTCTTTCCAGTGCTGGTCATTTTCTTGCCAAAGCAATGGCGCCTCATGGCGTTTGCCTTGCTAGCCGCCAGTCTGTTTGCCTGGAGCGGTTACCGCGAACTGAGTGAATCGCAAGACAGGATGTACTTTGCCCTGTCGGCACGGATTCCCGAGTTCATGGTCGGTGCCATCGTTGCCTTGCTAATGCGCCAGCGCGAACTACCCATGTTACTTGCAAGCGTGTTCGGTGGCCTGGGCGCAATCCTGCTGGCCTGGGCAGTGCTGGCTATCGATAAACAACACTTCCCAGGCTTCTGGTCCATGCTACCTTGTGTCGCGGCAGGGCTGCTCATCGCCGCCCGGCGTGGTCCAGTCAGCGCGTTGCTTGCCACTCGGCCAATGGTCTGGATCGGCGGCATTTCCTATTCGCTGTACCTGTGGCACTGGCCGGTGCTGGCATTCATTCGCTATTACACGGGGCAGTACGAGCTGACGGCCGCATGGTTGCCAATTTTCGTGGCCAGTTCTGTTCTGCTGGCATGGCTTTCCTATCGCTTGGTCGAAACACCCGCCAGAAACGCTTCCGGCATGATGCGCCAAGTGCCCAAGTGGGCTGTAGCCGGTACTGTGGTCGTGCTGGTGGCATGGGGAGGGCAACGTATCAACGCCTCGCTGGTCGCTCCTTTGTCGGTGGAGCTCACCCGCTATGCTGCTCCAGAGCTTATCTGCCATGGCACGCAAGTGGGCGCGTGCAAGCGAGGCAAGGCGGATGCCGAAGTCTCCGTCCTGGTAATTGGCGATAGCCATGCTGCTCAATTGAACTACTTCTTCGACCAGGTGGGCGAAGAGCAGGGCGTCGCTTACCGTGTGCTCACTGCCAGCAGTTGCGTGCCTATCCCCGGCTTCGACTTTGAACGCCTGCCAGCCTGGGCGCAGAAACCTTGCCGCGCTCAGATCGAGGCCGTGGCAGGCGAGTTGCCGAAGGTGGAGAGGGTGATAATCGCAGGGATGTGGCAGTACCAGATGCAGAGCCAAGCATTTGCCAAGGCGTTCGCTGAATTTCTCGTCGATACCGCAGGAGCCCATAAACATGTCGTGGTTCTTGCTCAGATACCTATGTTTGAAACAGACGTACAGCGGGTAAGGCGCTTTACCGAGATTGGCCTGCCGGCACCATTGAGGTTCAATCACGAGTGGCAGGCTGCCAACCAACAAGTTCAGGCCATTGTCGACGGCACGCCCGGCGTGCGTTTCCTGGACCTTTCCAATAGCAGCTTCTTTGCCGCTGCGCCTTATCAGCAAGGCTTGCTCATCTACCGTGACAGCCACCACCTCAACGAAGTAGGTGCAAGTCGTTATGGGCACTATGCTGCCGAGCAACTGCAACGTGCTCTCGATCAACCTCAGCCCAATGTGAGTCTGAAGCCATGAACTACTATCAGCATCCAAGCGCGATCGTCGATGAGGGCGCGCAGATCGGTGAAAACTCCCGTGTCTGGCACTTCGTCCATGTTTGTGGGGGCGCCCGCATCGGTGTCGGCGTTTCGCTCGGTCAGAATGTGTTTGTTGGCAACAAGGTCGTGATCGGCGACCGCTGCAAGGTCCAGAACAATGTGTCGGTCTACGACAATGTCACGCTGGAGGAGGGTGTGTTCTGTGGCCCTAGCATGGTCTTCACCAATGTCTACAATCCGCGTTCGCTGATCGAGCGCAAGGACCAATACCTCGATACGCTGGTAAAAAAGGGCGCGACGCTTGGCGCCAATTGCACCATCGTCTGCGGCGTTACCATTGGTGAATATGCCTTTGTCGGCGCCGGCGCGGTCATCAACAAAGATGTACCGGCCTATGCATTGATGGTGGGTGTGCCCGCACGACAGATTGGCTGGATGAGCGAATTTGGCGAGCAGCTGCAGTTGAACGAGCAGGGCGAGGGATTTTGCTCGCACACGGGGGCGCGCTACGTGCGTAACGGAAAATTTCTGAACAAGACGGATGCCTGAGCATGATTGAATTCATCGACCTGAAAAGCCAACAAGCACGTATCAAGGACAAGATCGATGCCGGCATCCAGCGTGTTTTGAGCCACGGCCAGTACATTCTCGGCCCGGAAGTGCAAGAACTGGAGGAGCGCCTGGCCGCCTTTACCGGCGCTAAGTTCTGCATCAGTTGTGCCAACGGCACGGATGCCCTGCAGATCGCGCAGATGGCTCTGGGCATAGGTCCTGGCGACGAGGTAATCACTCCGGGCTTCACCTATATCGCTACTGCCGAAACAGTTGCGTTGCTGGGAGCCAAGCCTGTTTACGTAGACATCGACCCACGCACCTACAACCTCGACCCGCAGTTGCTAGAAGCAGCAATTACGCCGCGCACGAAAGCTATCATTCCGGTGTCCCTATATGGCCAATGCGCTGACTATGATGCGATTAATGCGATTGCCACTAAACATTCGATCCCGGTTATTGAGGATGCGGCGCAAAGCTTTGGCGCGACCTACAAAGGTAAACGCTCTTGTAACCTTACGACAATAGCGTGTACCAGCTTTTTTCCAAGCAAGCCATTAGGATGCTATGGCGACGGCGGTGCGATATTTACTAACGATGAGGAGTTGGCTAAGGTGCTACGACAGATAGCCCGACATGGCCAAGACCGTCGCTACCATCATGTACGTGTAGGGGTTAACAGTCGCTTGGACACGCTGCAAGCGGCAATACTCTTGCCTAAGCTTGAAATTTTTGAGACGGAAATTCAGCATCGTCAACGTATTGCCAACTACTACGATAAGTCACTCAAGGCCGTTGGTATAACCACAACTCCCCATGTGGAGGAGTGGAATATGAGTGCCTACGCTCAATATACTATTCTCATTGATGGTCGGGAATTATTACAGGGTAAGTTAAAGGCAGAAGGGATTCCAACTGCTGTCCATTACCCCATCCCGCTTAACAAACAGCCCGCCGTTGCTGATACTGGCGTTTATTTACCGATGGGGGACAGTGTCGCGGAACAGGTTCTGAGCTTGCCAATGCACCCTTATTTGAGTGAGCAAGCCATTTCAGCGGTTTGTGCCGCGCTGGTACATTGAGCTATGTTTGGCCATCCAATCAATAAGAAAAGAATTTTTCTAACGATTCTTTGTGGTTTTGTGAGCTTTGTTGAGTTGGTATTTTTAGCGAGCTTCGGTAAAAGGCTCTTAGGGCGGGCTAGGAGTACTAATTGAAACGTATTTTTTTTTCCCGTATTTGCAATGTGCTAATTGGGACTTCAGGTGCACAACTAATCTCGCTTGGTGTAATGCTGATTTTGGTCAGGTTGTATTCTCCAGAAGAGCTGGGGGCTTTCAACGTCTGGCTCTCATTCGCAACTATAATGGCCGTTCTGGTCACCGGTCGTTACGAGCTTGCTTTATTCAGCGGTGAGGCGAATGATGATTCCAAGTCAATCGTAAAGTTAGTCCTGCTTACCTCAATCGCGTTATCAATATTAGGTACGCTATCAATCGCTATAGCGAGTTCGTTTTTCGAGCAGATCCCGCCGATCGTTAAAAGTTGCTCTCTTGTTATGGCGATCGTAGTGTTTGGAATGGGAGTGAATAAGGCGCTTCTTTCGTTATTGGTTTTTCAGCAAGCCTTTAATAAGTTGGGAGTTGCTAGAATCGCCCTGGCAGCAGCAATCGCCGTGGCTCAAGTGCTAGCGGGGTATTTTGCGTTAGGTGTAAGCGGACTGATCTATGGGCAAGCTCTTGGCGTGCTATTGGCCACATTGTTAGTCTTTTTCTGGTTCGACCGCTCTTGGCTAAGAGCGTGTTGGAGTGAAGACATTGGTAATGTATGGGGCGTAGCATACAGATACAGAAATTTTCCTAAAATATCACTGCCTTCTAGTCTGGTCAATACTGTGGCCAGCCAATTACCCGTCATCTTGATAGCCTCACGGTTCGGTGCGGAGGCTGCAGGTTGGTTTGCGTTGACAGTCAAAATGATGGGGGCTCCGGTTACTTTACTTGCTGCTTCGGTTCTGGATGTTTTCAAGGAGCAAGCTGCGCGGGATTATCGAGCTACAGGGTCGTGCCGTTCAATTTTTCTACGTACCTTCGTAGTTTTATCACTGTTGGCTTTTCCGCCTTTTCTTCTATTCTGGTGGCTAGGGGAATGGGCATTTGTTTTTGTATTTGGCTCGGAGTGGGTTGAATCAGGTAAGTATGCGATCCTGTTAATACCAATGTTCTATATGCGATTTGTCGTAAGTCCGCTAAGTTACACTATATATATAGCCCAAAAGCAAGGAATGGACCTGATTTGGCAGTTGGCGTTGTTGGCAATCACTGCTGGGTGCTTTTTACAGGCTGGCGAGATTGTTAAGGCGTTGTGGTGGTACTCCGTAAGCTATGCCATAATGTATGTTCTTTATTTTTTGATGTCTTATCGCTGTGCTCAAGGAGGGTCCTCATGATGGTAATGGCTAATTATGATGCGGGCATATAACGATCCGGGGCGACATCTCAGCGCTCATTGTTTGGAAGAATCAAAGAGGGGCTTTTTTTGAAAATTGCACATGTAACTTCGGCTCACTCTCGTTTTGATATTAGAATTTTCCAAAAAGAATGCAAAACATTAGCTCTGCATGGTTATGATGTTTACTTGGTGGTTGCCGATGGCAAGGGTGACGAAAGTGCCGAAGGCGTCAACATTATAGATGCTGGGTTCTTGCCTGGACGTTTGAATCGGATGTTCAGGACTACAAGAATGGTTTACAGCAAGGCCGTTTCAGTTAAGGCGGACGTATATCATTTGCATGACCCTGAGCTTATTCCGGTTGGCCTTAAGTTAAAGAAGCTTGGAAAGACTGTAATCTTTGATTCGCACGAGGATGTTCCAAAACAGATATTAAGCAAACCTTACTTGGATCCTTTGTCACGAAGGGTTCTTTCATTTGCCTTTTCCGCTTATGAACGATTCGCATGTCGAAAGATGGATGGTGTTTTGACTGCGACTCCATACATACGAGATAAATTTTTATCTATTAACTCTAATGTTATGGATATAAATAATTTTCCTTTAGTGGGTGAGCTTTCAGCTGATGTTGAGTGGAGCGAGAAAAGGCGCGAGGTTTGCTATGTCGGAGGGATAACCTCAATTAGAGGCATTCGCGAGGTTGTGGACGCGATGGGTCTTGCTCATTCGGGCGCGCGATTAAATTTAGTAGGTGGTTTTTCCGAACCCGGTGTTGAGGCCCATGTTAAAGGCGGTTCCGGTTGGGCTTCAGTTAATCAATGTGGCCAGCTGGGGCGTGCCGAAGTGCGTGACGTCATGGCTCGGTCTGTTGCAGGTTTGGTTACCTTTTATCCGTTACCTAATCATATTGATGCACAACCTAATAAAATGTTCGAGTACATGTCTTCGGGTATTCCGGTTATCGCCTCCAATTTTCCCCTGTGGCGCGAGATTATAGAAGGAAATGATTGTGGGATCTGTGTAGATCCGTTGAGCCCCCGGTCTATCGCCAATGCGATTGACTTTATAATGGAAAATCCCGAACAAGCCGGGCAAATGGGCCGCAACGGTCAAAAAGCTGTCTCTGAGCGCTACAATTGGGACGTAGAGGGTCGTAGATTACTGACCTTCTACGCTGCATTAAATAGAGGATAACGTAATGAAACTGCTTACTATTATTGGTGCTCGACCTCAGTTTATCAAGGCCAGCGTCGTGTCCAAGGCGATTGTTGAGGAACCTGGCTTGTCTGAACAGATCATCCATACTGGTCAGCATTTTGATGCCAATATGTCGGAAATTTTTTTTGAGCAATTAGGTATTCCAAGGCCCAATTTCCAATTAGATATTCATGGCGGTTCACATGGTGAGATGACCGGACGCATGTTGATCGAAATTGAGCGGGTAATGCTTCAAGAGAAACCTGATCGAGTATTGGTGTATGGAGATACGAACTCAACATTGGCCGGTGCTCTGGCGGCGGCTAAGCTCCATATTCCGGTAGCTCATGTTGAGGCTGGTCTCCGAAGCTTTAATATGCAGATGCCAGAGGAAGTTAATCGCATTTTAACTGACCAGATGAGTGACATGCTTTTTTGTCCCACGCAAACTGCGATGAATAATTTAGCTAAAGAAGGGTTCTTGGAGAAGCCTGTAAAAATACTTAATTCAGGTGATGTAATGCAGGACAGCGCAATGCTCTTTGCTCGTCATGCTTCTAGGCCAGCCGGTTTCGGTATTGCTGAGGGTTTTATTTTGGCAACATTGCATAGAGCGGAGAATACTGATGATCCGATTCGATTGCGATCTATCGTTGACGCCTTGAATACTATTCATAGGACGTTGGCGCCGGTAGTATTACCTTTACACCCGCGCACGCGAAATATGATAGTGCAAGCTGGGCTTGTACTGGAAGTCAATCTAATTGATCCGGTTGGGTACCTTGAGATGATATGGCTTCTTCAACGTTGCGGCTTAGTATTAACTGATAGCGGGGGAGTACAGAAAGAGGCCTTTTTCTTCTCAAAACCATGTGTGACCATGCGCGATCAAACGGAATGGGTCGAGCTGGTTGAGATAGGTGCGAATGTGTTGTGTGGCGCTGATAGCGGTTCGATTATTGCTGCGGTGAGTGATCGCGTTAATCATGTTGTGCATGACAGCGGGTGCCTTTACGGTGGTGGACAAGCAGCTTCGTTCATTGCCGACTGTTTGACTAACTCATGAAGCTTCTGACGTTAGATGAACGTCTAAAGTAGTGTTGGGGAAAGCAATGAATATTTGGTATATCAATCCTTACGCTGGCGGCCCTGGAGTCGGGCGCTATTGGCGTTCCTTCTACTTGGCGAGCGCTTGGAAGGCGAAGGGACACTCTGTTGAAGTTATCGCGCCAAGCTATCATCATCTAATGGATGATAGCACTGGTAGGCTCGGGTGCCAGGTTCTGGAAGGTGTGTCATATAATTTTGTGCGTTGCCCTAGATATAAAGGAAATGGCCTGGCTAGGTTCTTCTCAATGGTGTGTTTTGGCTTCTTGTTGCTATTTTCTCTCTTGCGCTTGGGTCTCAAAAAAAGGCCAGATATTATAGTATATTCATCGGCTCATCCATTTGGTTATCCGGCAGCTTTTTTTTGTGCCAAGCTTTTTAGATGCAAGATTTCATTTGAGGTTAGGGATATTTGGCCTTTGAGTTTGATAGAGGTTGCAGGTTTTAGTAAATTACACCCGGTTGTCATCTGGCTGTCGCTCATCGAGAAATTTGCCTATTTTTCAGCTGATTCAGTAATTTCGTTATTACCGGGAGCGAAGCAGCATATGGTTTCGCGCGGCATGAATCCGACAAAGTTTAGATACGTTCCAAATGGTTTTTCTTTTGATGATGTGTACAGTGCCAATGAGTCTAATAGTTCGAAGTTATTGGATGACCTTGCAAGGCTTAAATCTCAAGGAGAGTTCATTTTCTTCTACGCAGGGGCCTTGGGCGAACCCAATGCGATGCATTTGTTTTTAGATGCGCTTTGTTTTCTAAATGTCACCGGCGAGACGCCGGTGAAATTTATTATTGTTGGGAAAGGTGAGCAAGGGCCTGCTTTAAGTGAACGCTGTCGTCAGCTTGGTTATGACTTTGTTGTTTTTTATCCGCAAGTGGATAAGAGGGAAATTCGGCAAGCTCTACACCTCGTGAATGCAGGTTTTTTTGTGATGCACGACCTTCCTATTTATAGATTCGGTGTTAGTTTGAACAAACTTTATGATTATATGGCTGCCGGAATCCCTGTCGTGGCATCCTATAATGCGTGTAATGATCCAGTTGAACAGTCTGGTTGCGGTTTTTCTGTGGTTCCCGGTCAAGCTGAGCATTTAGCGAACGCTTTCAAGAAAATGATGCTGCTTGATGAAAGCGTGTTGATCGAGATGGGCGCAAAGGGTCGGTTGTTCTTGGAGAAAAATTTTGAGTATGCCGGTCTAGCACAGCGGATTCTGGAAGATTAATTAAGGTGATTGCATGCATTTGGTTACCGGGGCTTCAGGGTATATAGGTCGGCTTCTTTGTCATTGTTTGATTTCACAAGATTTCGTAGTAAAAGGCGTCGGGCGTAATGCTATCAGTTATACAGAAAATTTAGAATACGTTCGTCTGAATCTTGAATATGACCCGTTAGATGGATTATGCGATGGTGTAGAGACAATCATCCACCTAGCAGGACGGGCTCATATCCTGAACGATCAAGAAAAGGATCCTCTAGAGGTTTTCAGGCGTGCAAATGTTCATGCGACCGTTCGCTTGGCGAGGGAAGCAATGCGCCGAGGAGTTAAGAGATTTATTTTTGTGAGTTCGGTAGGGGTAAGTGCAGCAGAGACTAAGAACTCAGGGGTTTCGGAGTTGAGCGGAAATCACCCGGTCACGCCGTACGCGATTTCTAAGTTTGAAGCTGAAGAGGCTTTAAAAGAGTTGAGCAATGGCTCACCAATGGAGCTCGTCATTATTCGCCCGCCCCTGGTGTATGGAGGAGACGCCCCCGGAAACTTTCGCCGTTTATTGAAAGTGGTGAAACTTGGTATTCCGCTTCCTTTCTTGTCGTTAAATAATCAACGTAGCCTGATTGCGATAGATAATCTTGTTGACTTTATTATTCATTGCAGCAAGCATCCTGCCGCAGTGGGTGAAACCTTTTTAGTTTCCGATGGAACGGATGTCTCTACAGAGGATATGGTGCGTTTTATTTCCAGGGGTATGAGGCGGACGCCACGGTTGATATATGTACCCATTGGACTGATACGCGCAGGTGCAACGCTTATGGGGCGGGAGAGCATGTTCTCCCAATTATTCGGCTCCTTGGTCATTGATTCACGCAAAGCACATCAGCTTCTTGGCTGGACTCCTCCGCTTAACACAGTTGATGCATTGTTTAAGGCTGGCGCCGATTATATAGCCCTTTCATCACCAAAAATTTAGGGTTGAGCTCATGGCTATCCTTTTAGTAGTGCCCGTTGTATTTGTCGTTTCGCTGATATTAACCGGCGGCTTGCGGCGTTATGCTTTAGCGCGCAGCCTAATGGATGTTCCAAACGCCCGCAGTTCTCATTCGGTTCCGACGCCTCGCGGTGGCGGGGTTGCGATTGTGTTGGGGTTTCTGTCTGCGTTGCCTATCCTGGCGTTCTACGGAGGTCTCAGTTGGACGCTCGCCTGGGCGTTGCTGGGAACGGGGACAGGCATAGCGCTTTTAGGCTTTCTTGATGACCACGGCCACATCTCTGCACGCTGGAGATTGTTGGGACATTTCCTAGGTGCAGCCTGGGCGCTTTGGTGGCTAGGTGGTCTGCCCTCGGTGGAGCTGTTTGGTTTCGTTCTCAAATTAGGTTGGCTAGGGCACGTGCTCGCGGCGTTTTATCTGGTGTGGATGCTCAATCTCTTTAACTTCATGGACGGTATCGACGGAATTGCTAGCGTCGAGGCTATATGTGTTTGTCTTGGAGTCTGTCTGCTCTACTGGCTGGCAGGGTTTGACTCACTGATCTTGGCTCCGCTGGTGCTCGCGATGGCTGTAGCGGGGTTCTTATACTGGAATTTCCCCCCCGCGCGCATCTTCATGGGAGATGCAGGCAGTGGGTTCCTTGGCATCACCTTGGGCCTGTTGTCGCTGCAGGCGGCTTGGGTTTCACCTAAGCTATTATGGGTTTGGCTGATTTTGATGGGAGTTTTTATTGTTGATGCGACGGTCACGTTGTTACGTCGTTTGATACGTGGCGATAAGGTATACGAGGCTCATCGCAGCCACGCCTACCAATTCGCCTCCCGTCAGTACGGCCGCCATTTACCGGTAACGTTGGTTGTGGCTGCAATAAACATATTCTGGCTATTGCCTTTGGCTGGCTGCGTCGCACTGTGGGGTATGGACGGGGGATTGGCTTTGATGCTGGCCTATTTGCCTCTATTGGTGCTGGCCATTAGGTTCCATGCCGGTGAGCTTGAGAAAGCTTGATTTTGCTCTATGTTCGCGTTTCTTATTTATCGACTGTCCAACGCGCGAAGACTTAAACGTTCTACTCAAAGAGATGGCTTAGATTAAAGGAGCATGCCAAGGTGCGTAAGGGGTATATGGACAAATTAAGAGCTGCCCTGCTGGGATTGCCGAGACGCCATAAGCGCGCCATTCAAGTGGCCGCTGATGTCGTACTCGTCTGGCTCGCCTTATGGCTCGCTTTTGTCGTGAGGCTTGGTGTTGATGCGTTGGCCAGCCCAGTTACTACGCACCTCTGGCTCTTCGCCTCTGCTCCGCTGGTTGCTATTCCAATTTTTATCCGCTTTGGCATGTATCGGGCTGTTATGCGCTACTTCGGTAATGATGCGTTGATCACCATCTGTAAGGCTGTCAGTCTTTCAGCCTTGCTACTGGCCCTTGTCGTGTATTGGTATAGCAATCATAAAACCGTCGTGCCTCGTTCGATTATTTTCAACTACTGGTGGTTGAGCCTGATCATGATTGGTGGATTACGCCTAATGATGAGGCAGTACTTCTTGGGCGACTGGTTTACCGCTGCCCAGCATGTACCGTTTACCAGTCGTGATGACGGCCTGCCCAAGGTTGCTATATACGGAGCCGGAGCCGCTGGTAATCAGCTTGTTGCGGCGTTGCGTATGGGCCGAGTGATGCGACCGGTTGCGTTCATTGATGATGACTATAGTATTGCTGATCGTGTGATCGCAGGGCTGCAGGTTTACCAGCCCAAGCACATCCAAAAGATGATTGATGCGACAGGGGCTCAGGAGATTTTGCTAGCCGTCCCATCTTCATCTCGTGCTCGGCGACGAGAGATACTAACGTTGCTTGAGGGGTTTCCCTTGCATGTACGTAGTGTTCCCGGTTTTATGGACTTGGCCAGCGGTCGGGTTAAGGTCGATGATATTCAGGAAGTGGACATTGCTGATCTTCTTGGAAGAGACGCGGTTCCCGCACAAGCAAATTTGCTCGAACATTGCATTACAGGCCAAGCGGTCATGGTCACGGGAGCTGGTGGATCCATTGGTTCGGAGCTATGCCGGCAGATCCTATCGCTCAAGCCGACCACGCTCCTGTTGTTTGAGCACAGCGAATTCAATCTCTATAGCATTTTGGCTGAGCTGGAACCACGGATCGGCCGCGAGTCTCTATTCGTTCGTTTGCTGCCTATTTTGGGTTCCGTTCGTGACCATGAAAAACTACTCGATGTGATGAAAACTTGGGATGTTGACACGGTTTATCACGCCGCGGCGTACAAGCATGTACCAATGGTCGAACATAATATTGCTGAGGGCGTTTTTAATAATGTTATCGGAACGCTGAACACGGCTCAGGCGGCTCTAAAGGCCGGCGTATCCAATTTTGTATTGATCTCGACAGACAAAGCGGTGCGGCCAACTAATGTAATGGGAAGTACCAAACGCCTCGCCGAACTGACGTTGCAAGCTTTAAGTCGTGAGCTGGCACCTGTATTATTCGGTGACAAGGCAAACGTCTCACACGTCAACAAAACCCGCTTCACTATGGTGCGGTTTGGAAATGTGCTGGGCTCCTCCGGGTCGGTGATTCCCCTGTTTCATAAACAGATCAAGTCAGGCGGCCCGTTGACCGTCACGCATCCTAAGATTACACGCTATTTTATGACGATCCCTGAGGCCGCTCAGCTAGTGATTCAGGCTGGTTCTATGGGGCTAGGTGGGGATGTGTTCGTATTGGATATGGGTGAACCTGTTAAGATTGTTGAACTAGCAGAGAAGATGGTTCATCTATCCGGCTTGAGTATCCGTTCGGAAAAGAATCCCCAAGGCGACATTTCAATTGAATTCACCGGGTTGCGTCCTGGCGAAAAACTTTACGAAGAGTTGCTGATAGGTGACAACGTTGTCGCAACCCAGCATCCGATGATCATGAGTGCCAGCGAAGACCACCTTTCGTGGGAAGTGCTAAAAGCCAAGCTTACTGAGTTGCTGACTGCCATCGAGTCCGATGATTATACGAGAGTTCGTCAGTTGCTTCGAGATACGGTTAGCGGTTATGCCCCGGACGGAGAAATTGTAGACTGGATCTATCAACAACGTCGTCTTGAGCCCTGAAAGTGAGGTAAGCAAATGCGCCCAAGGTAACGTTGCATTGAATAGCTCCTGCTTGACTTATCTGCCATGGATTTCGGTCGGGATGTTTTTATGGGCTTATCAAGCATGGGCTCAGGTAGGCGCATAGCTGGTTTTGAGTTTAGCGCCCTCCAAATTTTTTTTATTAGAATAATTCGTCGAAATGTTCAGCTTCAGGCTTTAGTGCTGACCGGCGAGGAGGCCAGCGCCATGGGTTTGGGACGTTCTTCGTAACCGCGTCGTAGGCTACCAGCGTCCCCTTTGTCAGGCCAGGCATCACCTCGCGGCGTTGTTCACCCCGAATAGCCTACCAAATTAAGTGCGGCGGCTTTAGGTCGCTTTGGTCGAGACGAGCCCGCTCGACTTTCTTCGTCTAAGTTACCAGCGAGGCCCCAAAGAATAGGGCGATAACGAGCGTAGCCACGAATCCGATGGTAACCGAGTCAGTAACGATGCCTGGAGCATGGAAATCTGTTGAGCATCAAGCCACATGAGCGTGATATTCAAAGGTAGAATCCGGCAAACGGGCTTAGGCTTGGTGATCTAGGTCTTGTCGATATCATTATGCTACAAAATCGATATTCAATCAGGATGTTTGCCATCTCTGCCTATAAGCTTATCTGACTTAACTCGCGAAACTGAGTTATTCGGGTTAGCTGTGATTTGTTGAAGCGCCGAGGAGTAGTAGCCAAGTACCGCTGGCAACATCAGGTACGTAAAATACTTGCCGAATATTAGAAGAACTAGGCATGCCACAAGCGAAGAAAATATAAATGCGTGCTCGGCATCAGATTTGCCCTTCAGAGTGATTTTTCCGCCAATCAAAACAAGCGGTATCAAGATCAACATCAAAAAATAGATAAAGCCAAGAAGTCCGAGATCTAGCCATACGGACAATATGTTGTGGATGTAGTATCCTTTCTCGTAACTTCCATAATCTCCAAGCAGAGGGTTGTCCAAGATCCTAGAAAAACCTTGCTCTGAGATCTGGTTTCTAACAAGCGATGAGTTGTCTTCGCTTAGATTTAGAAGTCTTGTTACTCGGTTTTCGGGTAGATTCACAGCGCCAGAATACAGCGTTGCTGAAATGGCTAGAAGTAATATCATGGCTGAGGTTGCGGAAAGTGATTTAAAGTTCGATCTGCATATTTCGAACGTTACAATGAAGATAAGCAGCGCGACGAATTCACTTCGTGCTCCGTTCACGTATAGAGCATATGTCACTGCAGGGTACGATATTATTCGTAGCGTTCGAGTTTGTATATTCTTAATCGCGATAATTGAGCAAATTAAATAATATAGAGCAAACCCTTGGTAGCTAGAGATGTTTTCGGTATTGCCGGAGATGGCTCTGATTGAGAAAACGCCATTTTCCATAAAATAAAATATACAGGCGGTCATTCCTGAAACGGCTAACCAAATAAAACGTCTAGCAGCTTTGGAACGGCCCGTCATACCCTTAAATATAAGGTACACAGTTGCACATTGAATGACTGCTGTGAGATGCCAAGTTAAATGTTCATCATCATGCTTTGTAAGCGAATTGAGCGCAGCTACACCGGCGAAATAAAGAAGGAATCCCAAATAGGCAGTGTCGAACGGCTGTACTTTGAGTTTGCCAAGCGTACGAAACCCATACCGAACTCCCAACAGGACGAAGATTGAGGCACATGCAAGTCCAAAGTAGCCGCCAGCGAAGGCTGGTATGAGCCCAAGTCCGACGGATAGCTGATAGAAAAACGAGCCAGGGAACAGGGCGAGCATTGCAAAGAGGGCTAAGCGATCGGTCGCAGGATGCTGGGGCATCATAGGTCACGATAAAAGGTGGAGGCGTCGGTGGGCATCATAAATTGCATTGAAGCCACCAAGTTTAAGACGGCTGTAGCAGAGTCTCCCAGGTTCATTGTCTCTTCCTTGGATCATTCATCGTTATGCAGGGCTTGTAAATTAGCGCATTTTACATGCATTTTCGTTTTTTGTCCGATGACGAATGCCCTGTGGAGAGAGGGGGGAAGGTGGCATAAATCGGGTTTTAAGAGAGGCTTGAAGATCGTATACTCCACTGCATTTTCGCGACGGGATACGCACAGGAATGACTGTCAGGGCGGCGATACAGACCTCATCAGGCTACAAACCCTTCGTTGATGGGCTTCGGGCTTTGTCAATTTTGGCTGTTGTTGCATATCACGCTGGTATAGCCCAGTTTTCTGGCGGTTTCATTGGAGTTGACATCTTTTTTGTGATATCAGGTTTTCTGATCGTCACTCACTTACTCAGCTCCATCCAGTCCGGCGGCTTTTCATTTGGGGAGTTCTGGGCGCGGCGGGCTCTTCGCATCCTTCCCCCGTACCTGCTTGTCATTGTTTGTTGCGCCGCCGCTGCACCGATGATCCTTGTGCTCCCAAAGGAATTGACAGAGTTCGGAGACCAGGTCACCTATTCTGCTGCGATGCTTGTGAATCACTATTTCCTTGGCCAGCAAGGCTACTTTGATGGGCTGGCCGACACCAAACCGCTGCTCCATCTCTGGTCGCTGGCGGTGGAGGAGCAGTTTTATTTAGTGGCTCCGATTTTGATTTTCAGTCTGTACGCGCTAACCAGGCGTTTAACGCTCAAGTACAGGGCATCGATCTGCTTCCTCGTCATAGGAGCTATTTTTGCGGTCTCGCTCTACGGATGTATAACCATGAGCGGTGCAGGCGCAGGCAAAAATTATGCGTTCTTCCTCATGCCGCTGCGGGCCTGGGAATTTATAGCCGGCGGAGCTATCGCGATGGCCGTGCCTTATGCGCAGCGATTTCACAGAGGCATCTTGGAAGTTATGGCTGTTGCCGGCCTAGCTCTGGTGGCATATTCAGTTTTTAGGTTCACTGGGAAAAGTCCTTATCCGGCCGGGAAGGTATTCATACCCGTGCTGGGGGCGGTGCTAATCATCCTATGTGGCGTGGCGAACCCCAGGGTCTTGGTTGCCCGCGTTCTTTCGCTTCGACCGCTAGTTCTAATTGGGCTCGTATCGTATGCCTGGTATTTATGGCATTGGCCCTTGCTCACCTTCGGCCGTATCTATAACTTCGGCGAGAGAGATTTGGCCTTCGACTTAGCGATGACTGGAGCTTCCTTTTTGTTGGCCTGTGCTACGTACTTGATAATCGACAAGAAGATACTCGCTTGGAGAAGATCGCTAAAATCTGGAGCGGGATGGAAGCACGCCGTAGGCGTCCTAGCCGTCTGTGTTCCGGTATGTTTGATTGGCGTCTATATTTCGCATTCTATAGCACCAGAGGTTGCGAGAAGTTTCACTGAAGCTCAAGTGCCGAAACCACCTTCCAAGGCTGGCGGCTGCGACTTGCATATCGCCAAAGATCCCTCCAAATGCCTCCTTGCTGGCGCCGGAAAAAAAGTTGGTCTTTTGATCGGTGACTCCCACGCAGACGCGGCATATCGTGGGATTGCAAAGCATGCTGGTGAGGCGCAATCCATCCTGGCTACAATGAGTTCTGGAGGGTGCGCCGCTATTTTTAACGTCCGCATATTTAACCCAGATCTTGCCATGCGGGAGCGATGCGAAGCCGGGCGACAGAACGCGATGGGGATGATTGATAGTCTGCATCCAACGTTTGCGATCCTGTTCTCAAGCTGGTCCATCTATAGTGGCCGAGGCTATTATGCCCTTGGCGAAGAAGGCGGAAGCGTTCCGTTTGCGGACAGGCAGGCGGGCTTCGTGTCGAAGGTCAGCGGGACCATCGACGATCTTCAAGCCCGTGGTGTGGAGAGGATCCTGATAATTGGCCCGGTCCCGCTATTCAAGGCATCTGCACCGAATTGTTTGCTTCGCTCTAGGCACTACGACGTGAGTCCTGACGAGCACTGCTCAGTGACTAGGAAATCGGTAGAGGACTCTAGAAGAAACGTTGTTTCTTGGCTAGGTCAAGCCGTTGAGGGTCGTATAGGCGTTGAGTTTTTAGATCCGATAGACAGATTTTGCGATGTCGGTGTATGCAGGAGTTTTGGAGACGAAGGCGTTCTTTATACCGACACCAGCCATATAAGCGACGCGGGCCTCGAAAGAATCTATCAAGGCCATCGTAGCGCGTTCGATTGGGTGATGGGATCGGATCTGTCGGCTCACGCCTCTAACTAAGTCCAAAACGGTACTGCCCACCAATCACAAACTATACCCATCTAAGCGCGCGTCGAACGGGGGGCTTTTAAGGCGGGAGAAACCGGCCGCGTGACATTGATCGGCGCTAGCGCCGTACCCGTTTGCTGAAGAAATTCTTGAATTTCTATCAGTCCTTACGCGTTCTGTAACATTCTGATTTTTGACAAGCAGTCCCACTGACCTAAATTTGAGAAGCAGCTTCGGAAAAGCTGCTTCTCTCAACGATGTCATGGAGCGTCACCTATGCGTACAGGCTATTTCTACTCGCTGATTTTTGCCTTCCTCACCAGCGCCTCGATTGCTGTTATTGCGGCTCCAACGGTCAAGCCGGAGTCGGTTGCTTCGCCGCAGACGGTGGAGCAGCCAGCGAGAACGCAAGGTGCCAAGGTGGATTTGAACGGGGCGGATGCCGCAACTTTGCAGCGCGAGCTCTCAGGGATAGGCAAGGGCAAGGCTGAGGCAATTGTTGCCTATCGGGAGAGCAATGGGCCTTTTTCGTCGGTGGACGAACTGCTTGAAGTCAAGGGCATCGGCAAGGCGATTCTCGATAGGAATCGTGACAAGCTGGAGGTGAATTGAGGGTTGTTTAAGGGAGGCCAGTCGAATGACTGGCCTTTTTGCCATTCAACGGATGTGCTTCTTGGTTGATCGGCGAAGCTTTATCGTTGTTGGCACAAATACTGATTAGTTAACGCCAACCGATTGTTCAACAATCCAAGGCCCCACCAATGACCAGCCCCCTTTCCCTAGCCGACCAAATCACCTTCGAACTTCGCGCCGACATCATCGGCGGTCGCCTCATCCCAGGCACGGCGCTGGTGGAAAACAACCTGGTCTGTGCCTACAACGCATCTCGCAACACTATCCGCGAAGCGTTACACCGCCTCGGCCAGGAAGGCCTTGCCCGTTACGTGCGTAACAAAGGGGTAACGGTTCGCAGGTTGGGTGTCGATGATGTGCGGGATTTGTTCAAGGTCCGCCGTACCCTGGAGCTGCGGGCCATTCTGAGCAGCAATCCACTGAGCGAGTATCAAGCCGACCACATGCTCGAAGCCCTGGAGGCCGCTGAGCTGGCTCGGGATCGCGAAGATTGGCGAGCGGTGGGCACCCACAGTCTGGCCTTTCATCAGCACATCGTGGGACTGATGCGCAGTCCGTTGCTCGATGAGTTTTTTACCAACGTGGTCGCGCAACTACGCTTGGTGTTTTGTTCCGCTCCCGACGAAGCGCGCTTTCAGGCGCCGTGGCTTGCCCGTGACCGGCAGATCCATGACTGGCTCGCGGAAGGTGACAAGCCTGCTGCTCACGACGAGCTGAGCGTTTATCTCGACGATTCCGAGCAGTTGCTTGTGCACCTGCTGACTCCCGCCAACCCTCACTGATCAGAGGACCTGCGCCATGTACAAAGACTACCCAGCCGCCTACCAGGTCAGCAAAGGCTCTGCCCTCCAAGTGGACAAACCCTTCTACGACCGCATCCGCACGCAGCAGAACAAACGCACCCTGATCGAGCAGTTCGAAGTCCCAATCCGCACCGGCCGCGCCTGGCATGTGCCGGCCGGTCATGTCTTTCGCGTGACAACACCGGTCGGTCCGCAAGTCGGGGATTTCAACGTCTGGAACGCCCACGATCCACGTGAACGGCTGTGGGCGGCGCGGACGCGGCAGCTGCAGGGCGCTCATGTCAGCACCTATGATCGGTTGTGGTCGAACCTGCCATTTCTGCGGCCTTTGGTAACGATCACCGATGACAGCTTGGCCAACTACGGTATCGACGAACACGGCGGGCGTTTGCATGATTTGCTGGGGACGCGATGTGACCCGTACGTGAACAAGATGCTGACCGGCGAAGATTTCCATCATCACTGCCACTCGAACCTGACGCGTGCGGTGTTGCCCCATGGTTTGACCGAGTTCGATGTGCATGACGTGTTGAATATCTTCCAGTGCACTGGGCTGAATCATGACGACATGTATTTCATGAAGGCGTGTCCGGCGCAGAAGGGCGATTACCTGGAGTTTTTTGCGGAGATCGATTTGCTGTGTGCATTGTCGACGTGCCCTGGTGGGGATCTGTCGCTGGCGATGTGGGGGCCGGAGGCGCAGGATCCTTTAAGCGTTTGTCGTCCGCTGGGAGTGGAGATTTATCGGTTGGAGGATTCGTTGCTGCAGGGCTGGAGTCAGCCGGAGCGGGCGGCTTACAAAGGGCTGCATGGGTTGCATATTGCCAAGGCGGATTGGGAGAACTAAATACCGCAACGGCGCGAGCGGCTCTTGTGGCGAGGGAGCTTGCTCCCGCTGGGCTACGGAGCGGCCCCAGATGCGTTGAACACAATAGAACTGACACACCGGGTCAGCAGGGGTTGGGGGCGCTTCGCGCCCCAGCGGGAGCAAGCTCCCTCGCCACGAAAAGCGGGTCAGCGATCCTTCGCTTCTTTCGCATCCATCTCGGCATTGCGCTCGGCAACACGTTTGCGCTGTTCGTCCGTCAGCTCGACCTTATTGGCGGTGTCGCGCAGCATCATCAGACCACCTACGATCGAGCCGATGGCGACGATCAGGATTAACCAGGCATACCAGGGCATAGGGCTCTCCTTGAGGGGACAGTGGCCGGGCGAAAATTTCGCTGGCCATTGCCTCTACCACTTATGAGCGAAGACGGTTCGCAGTGGTTCCATACTACGCCGGTTATGCCGGGTACACCTTATAGCCCGGTCAACATCGCATCGGCCGGGGCATCGGCACGCAACTGTGCGGTCAGCACGAAATACACAAAACCCACCGCCATGAAGCCGAGGAAGATCAACCCGATCAGGGCGTTGAACCAGGCCATTGCCACCAGGCACACCACCGCCAGGGCCAAGGCGATGCCCGGCACGATCGGGTAGCCCGGCGCGCGGAAGGTGCGTTCCAGGTTGGGCTCGGTTTTGCGCAGTTTGAACAGGCTGAGCATGCTCATGATGTACATGACGATGGCGCCGAACACGGCCATGGTGATCATCGCGGCGGTGAGGGTCATGCCGCCGAGGTTGATCAGGCCGTCGCTGTAGATGGCGGCGATGCCGATCACGCCGCCGGCGATGATGGCGCGGTGCGGGGTCTGGAAACGCGACAGTTTGGCGAGGGATGCGGGCAGGTAGCCGGCGCGGGCCAGGGCGAAGAATTGGCGGGAGTAGCCGAGGATGATGCCGTGGAAGCTCGCCACCAGGCCGAACAGGCCGATCCAGACGAGCATGTGCAACCAGCCGGAGCTTTCGCCGACCACGGTTTTCATGGCTTGGGGCAGCGGGTCGTTGATGTTGGAGAGGGTGCGCCAATCACCGACGCCACCGGCGAAGAACATCACGCCCATGGCCAGCACTACCAGGGTCAGGATGCCGCTGATGTAGGCCTTGGGAATCGTGCGTTTTGGGTCCTTGGCTTCTTCGGCGGCCATGGCCGCGCCTTCGATGGCGAGGAAGAACCAGATCGCGAAAGGGATCGCCGCGAACATCCCGGCGATGGCCGGTGCGCCGAACACGTCGGAACCGGCCCAGCCGTTCAGGGCGAAACTGCTAAAGCTGAACGCTGGTGCGACCACGCCCATGAACACCAGCAGCTCGGCGACCGCGAGTACGCAGACGACTAGTTCGAAGGTCGCCGCCAATTTCACCCCGAGGATGTTCAGGCCCATGAATACGATATAGGCACCGACGGCGGCGTGTTTCGGATCGAGCGCCGGGAATTGCACGTTCAGGTAGGCGCCGATGGCGAGCGCGATGGCGGGTGGAGCGAAGACGAATTCGATCAAGGTTGCCAGCCCAGCGATCAAGCCGCCTTTCTCGCCAAAGGCCCGACGGCTGTAGGCGAACGGTCCGCCGGCATGGGGGATGGCGGTGGTCAGTTCGGTGAAACTGAAAATGAAGCAGGTGTACATGGCCGCAACCATGAACGATGTCACCAGAAAGCCCAGCGTGCCGGCCACGCCCCAGCCATAGCTCCAGCCGAAGTACTCGCCGGAAATCACCAGGCCGACGGCGATGCCCCATAAATGCAGGGTGCCAAGCGTGGGTTTGAGTTGTGTGTTCATTGGTGGCTCCCCTCGATAAGTAGCAAAAGCGCTGGGGGAGGGCAGTGCAGTGGGCGTGCCAGTATGGTTCAGGCGGTCGTAATGGAGAAAATGGTGTCGTATCGGGGATGTTCGTGGCTGGATAGGCTGGGTTTGTGCCCCAGTTCGGAGCGCTGGTACCTGGGCTGGCCTCATCGCGAGCAAGCCCGCTTCCACAGGGGATCTTCAGTGGGTCCGAATTTTTCGTTCCCAACCCGAGCAATGCGGGAGAGAGCTTGCTCGCGATGAGGCCCGCCCGGGCAACCAAGAAGCCGATTTTTACAATTTCTTTATCCCCCCACCCAACCCTCGATCTCGCACCTTTACACCCTCCCTACCGACAATCTCTCCACACACGGCACGACGCCGTACCACGGAGAAATCCCATGAGTGTTCTGGACGGGGTGTCGCTGCTGTTGGCAGTGGCGCTGTTCATTTATCTGTTGGTTGCGCTGTTGCGCGCGGACCGGGGTTAGGAGCGGTTATGCACGGCTATGACTACGGGCTGATCCTTGGCTTTTTTGCACTGGTGCTGATTCCGGCACCGTTCCTGGGGCGGTTCTACTATCGGGTGATGGAAGGCCAGCGCACCTGGCTTTCACCGGTGTTTGGGCCGGTGGAGAGGTGTTGTTACAAGGTGGCCGGTGTCGATCCGACCACCGAGCAGAGTTGGCAGAAGTACACCTTGGCCTTGCTCGCCTTCAACCTGGCGGGTTTCGCTTTGTTGTTCGCGGTTCTGTTGTTGCAAGGGCATTTGCCACTCAACACCGAAAACCTGCCCGGCATGGAATGGACCCAGGCCTTCAACACGGCGGTCAGTTTCATGACCAACACCAACTGGCAGTCCTACAGCGGTGAGGCGTCCCTCAGTTACTTGAGCCAAATGATCGGCCTGACGGTGCAGAACTTCGTCAGCGCCGCCACTGGCCTGGCTGTGCTGGTGGCGTTGTGTCGTGGGATCGGGCGCAAGTCCGCCACGACCCTCGGCAATTTCTGGGTCGACCTGACCCGCGCCACGCTCTACGGATTGTTGCCGCTGTGCCTGGTACTGGCGCTGTTTCTGGTGTGGCAGGGCGTTCCGCAGACCTTCGCGCATTACATACATGGCGTGACGATGCAGGGCGTGGATCAAGTGATCCCGCTCGGGCCGGCGGCCAGCCAGATTGCAATCAAGCAATTGGGCACCAATGGCGGCGGTTTCTTCGGCGTCAACTCGGCGCACCCGTTCGAGAACCCGACGGCCTGGACCAATCTGTTCGAAGTCGCGTCGATCATCCTGATTCCGGCGGCGCTGGTGTTCACCTTCGGCCACTACGTCAAGGACCTGCGCCAGAGCCGGGCGATCATCGCCTGCATGCTTGCGCTGTTCCTGATCGGCGGCGCGACGTCGCTGTGGGCCGAGTCCCAACCCAATCCAGCCCTCGACAACGCCGCGGTTGAGCAAGCCGCGCCGCTGGAAGGCAAGGAGGCGCGCTTCGGCACCACTGCCACGGTGCTTTGGTCAGTGACGACCACGGCGGCGTCCAACGGCTCGGTCAACGCCATGCACGACAGCCTCAACCCCCTCAGCGGCATGGTGGCGCTGATGAACATGATGGTCGGCGAGGTGGTCTTCGGCGGCGTCGGGGCCGGTCTCTACGGGATGTTGCTGAATGTGCTGATTGCGGTGTTCCTCGCCGGGTTGATGATTGGTCGCACGCCCGAATACCTGGGCAAGAAGCTCGGTGCCCGGGAAGTGCAATTGCTGGTGGTAACGCTGCTGGTGATGCCCGTCAGCGTGCTGGTGCTCGGCGCTATTGCCGCAAGCCTGCCCGGCCCTGCGGCGGCGGTGAGCAACCCTGGCGCCCACGGTTTCAGCCAATTGCTCTACGCCTACACCTCGGCGGGGGCCAACAACGGTTCGGCTTTCGCCGGTTTTGGCGCCAACACGCCGTTTCACAATCTGATGCTGGGCCTGGGCATGTTGATTGGCCGTTTCGGCTACATCCTGCCGGTGCTGGCGTTGGCCGGTAGCCTGGCGATGAAAAAGCCCGCCCCTGTCGGCCAGAACAGCTTTCCCACCCACGGCCCGCTGTTCGTAACGTTGCTGACCGTGACCATCCTGTTGGTCGGCGGCCTGACCTTCCTGCCAACCCTGGCCCTGGGCCCGATCGCCGAACACCTGAGCCTGGGTTTCTGAGGATTTGAGATGAACATGCCGATGAGCAAGACCGTCGTCGCCAAGGCGCCGGAGCAACCGAAAACCAATCTGTCGGCGCTGTGGCGGCCTGCGTTGGTGCAAGCTTTCGTCAAGCTTGATCCACGCCAGTTGCACCGTGCGCCGGTGATGCTGGTGGTGGAACTCACCGCGATCCTCACCACCGTGCTGTGCCTAATTCCCGACAGCACCGTGCCGACTTTCGTGGCCGCGCAGATTGCCCTGTGGCTGTGGTTCACAGTGTTGTTCGCCAACTTCGCCGAAGCCTTGGCCGAAGGGCGCGGCAAGGCTCGCGCCGACAGCCTCAAGGCTGGCAGTGAAGGCTTGAGTGCCCGCCGCCAGACGGCGGACGGTTTCGAGGTGATACCCGCCACACGCCTGCGCAAAGGCGATGTCGTTCGCGTTGCGGCGGGGGAAATGATCCCCGGCGACGGCGAAGTGATCGAAGGCATCGCGGCGGTCAATGAAGCGGCGATCACCGGGGAGTCGGCGCCGGTCATTCGCGAATCGGGCGGGGATCGCTCGGCGGTTACCGGCAATACGCGGCTGGTCTCCGATTGGTTGTTGGTGCGCATCACCAGCAATCCCGGCGAATCCACCCTGGATCGCATGATCGCCCTGGTGGAAGGCGCCAAACGCCAGAAAACCCCGAACGAAGTGGCGCTGGATATCTTGCTGATTGGTCTGACGCTAATCTTCCTGCTGGTGGTGGTGACGTTGCAGCCGTTCGCCCATTTCGCCAACGGCAGCCTGCCGCTGGTGTTCCTGGTGGCGCTGTTGGTGACGTTGATCCCCACCACCATCGGCGGCTTGCTGTCGGCTATCGGCATCGCCGGGATGGATCGCCTGGTACGCCTGAACGTGATCGCCAAGTCCGGCCGCGCCGTGGAAGCAGCGGGGGATGTGCACGTGTTGATGCTGGACAAGACCGGCACCATCACGTTTGGTAACCGTCGTTGCGCAGCGGTCTATGCCGCCCCGGGCGTAAGCGCCAAGGAGCTGGCCGAAGGCGCGTTGTTCGCCTCGTTGGCCGACGATACGGCCGAGGGCAAGTCCATCGTCGAATACCTGCGTGGGTTGCATCCTCAGGCTGAACCCGCCGCGGAGTCGCTGACAGCCGTGCCATTCACTGCCGAAACACGCTTGTCCGGCGTGGATTATCAGGGGCGCGTGTATCGCAAGGGCGCGGTGGATTCGCTGCTGGCTTTCATTGGCTTGCCCCGTGACGGACTGCCCTCCGCATTGGGCCGGGAAGTCGACAAGATCGCCCAGAGCGGCGGCACGCCGTTGCTGGTCTGCGTGGACGGAAAATTGCTCGGCGCCATTCACCTCAAGGACGTGGTGAAGCCCGGCATCCGCGAGCGCTTTGCCGAGCTGCGCAAACTGGGGATCCGCACCGTGATGGTCACGGGCGACAACCCGCTGACCGCTGCCGCGATTGCCGCCGAAGCCGGCGTGGATGATGTGCTGGCCGAGGCCACGCCGGAGAAAAAACTGGCGCGCATTCGCCATGAGCAGAACGATGGTCGACTCGTCGCCATGTGTGGCGACGGCGCCAACGACGCTCCGGCCCTGGCCCAGGCCGATGTAGGCATGGCGATGAACGACGGCACCCAGGCCGCGCGCGAGGCGGCCAACATGGTCGACCTCGACAGCGATCCGACCAAGTTGCTGGACGTGGTGCAGATCGGCAAGGAACTGCTGGTGACCCGGGGCGCGCTCACCACGTTTTCCGTCGCCAATGATATCGCCAAGTACTTCGCCATCCTGCCGGCGCTGTTCGCCTCCATCTATCCGCAGCTCGGCGTATTGAACGTCATGCATTTGCAGAGCCCGCAAAGCGCGATCCTGTCGGCCATCGTCTTCAACGCCCTGATCATCGTCGTGTTGATCCCCCTGGCCCTGCGCGGCGTGCGAGTGCAAGCCGCGAGCGCGGCGGCCTTGCTGCGCCGCAACCTGCTGATCTACGGCCTGGGCGGGATCGCGGTGCCGTTCGTGGGGATCAAGGCGATCGATCTATTGCTGACGGGATTGGGGTTGGTTTGAGCCTGAAGACATCCATCAACTGAGGATTTAGCAATGTTCACCTTGATTCGCCCGGCCTTGAGCCTGTTGCTGCTGATGACCTTGATCACCGGCATCGCTTACCCACTCATCGTCACCGGCGTGGCGCAAATCGCTTTCCCGGACCAGGCCAACGGCAGCCTGGTCCATGATGCCGACGGCAAGGTCCGTGGCTCCCGGCTGATCGCCCAGGATTTCGTCGGCGATGGGTGGTTTCACCCACGGCCCTCGGCTGGCGCGTTTGCGACGGTGGCCAGTGGCGCGAGCAACTTTTCGCCGAGCAACCCGGCACTGGCCACGCGGGTGATCGATGGCGCCCAGAAGCTGCAAGTGCCCGGCCAGGGACCGGCGCCCCTGGCGCTGCTGACCACTTCCGGCAGCGGGTTGGACCCGCACTTGCCTCCGGCCGCGATTGCCTATCAACTGACGCGTGTCGCGGCGGCCAGGAATGTGCCAGTGTCGAGGTTGCAGCAGTTGCTCAATGACAACATCGAGCAGCCGTTGGTGGGACCGCCGGTGGTAAACGTGCTGGCGCTGAACATGGCCCTGGAAAAACTGTAGAAACCTGTGGGAGCGAGCTTGCTCGCGATAGCGGTGGGTCAGTCAATGAGAGTGACGGCTGAACGACCGCCATCGCGAGCAAGCTCGCTCCCACAGAGGCTCAATTCCATCCCTGAAACAAGAGACATAGCATGAGCGACTCCGGCCGCGCCGATGCACTGCTAGCCAATCTGCCCCGCCACGACCGTGGCCGCCTCAAGGTTTTCCTCGGCGCCGCGCCGGGCGTGGGCAAGACCTACGCCATGCTGCAAGCGGCTCACGCCCGGCTGCGCCAAGGCACGAACGTCGTCGCCGGCGTGGTCGAGACCCACGGGCGCGCCGAGACCGAAGCGCTGTTGAATGGCCTGCTGCAGCAGCCGCTGGTGCGTTCGGAATATCGCGGCGTGGTGCTCGAGGAAATGGACCTCGACGGCCTTTTGTCGTCTCGCCCGAGCCTGGTGTTGGTGGATGAACTGGCCCACAGCAACGCGCCCGGCAGCCGGCATGCCAAGCGCTGGCAAGACATCCAGGAGTTGTTGGCGGCAGGCATCGATGTCTACACCACGGTGAATGTCCAGCATTTGGAAAGTCTCAACGATCAGGTGCGCGGTATCACCGGCGTGCAGGTGCGCGAGACGTTGCCGGACTGGGTGTTGCAGGAAGCCGACGAGTTGCTGCTGATCGACCTGCCGCCGCGCGAGCTGCTGGAGCGCCTGCGCGACGGCAAGGTTTATGTGCCGGAGCAGGCGCGGGCAGCCATCGATGCGTTTTTTACCCAGACCAATCTTACCGCGCTGCGCGAGCTGGCCATGCAGACCGCGGCGGCGCAAGTGGACGACGATCTGGCGCAAGGCTATCGGCAACTGGGCCAGGCGGCGCCGGCGGTGCGCGGTCGGTTGCTGGTGGGCGTGGACGGCGACTTGCAGGCCGAACGGTTGGTGCGCCACGCCAGCCGCGTCGCCCAGCGCCGGCATCTGCCGTGGAGCGTGGTGCATGTGGATAACGGCGGGGCGCGGGACGAGTCGTCCCGCCAACGCCTGCAGAACGCCCAGCAATTGGCCGAGCGCCTGGGAGGGGAAGTGGTGTCGCTGCGCGCCGGGGAGGTCGCGCGGACGTTGATCCAGCACGCCATGCAACGCCGCGCCACGTTGCTGTTGGTAGGGCAGTCCCGCCGGCGTCTGCGGCGGCGATGGTTTGGCGGTGGCCTGGCCTCACGCCTTTTGCGCAACGCCCGTGGCCTGGAAATCAACGTGTTGGACAGCGATGAATCGCCACCGCCTACGCGCCTGGCCCCGAGCACCCTCGCCACCGGTTTCGACTATGCCCTGGCGCTCGCGGCGACAGGGGCGGCCAGTGCCTTGGCCTGGGGAATCTCAGGATTGCTGGCGCTGCCGAATATTTCCTTGGTGTTTCTGATGGCGGTGTTGCTGGTGGCGGTGCGCAGCAGCCTCGGCCCGGCCCTGGCCTGTGCGGCGCTGTCGTTCCTGGCCTACGATTTTCTGTTTATCCCGCCCAATTTTTCCCTGACGATCCAGCGCGAAGAGGACGTACTGACGCTGGTGTTCTTCCTACTGATGGCCGCCCTGACGGGCAATCTCGCGGCCCGCCAGCGCCGTCAACTGCAAGCGCTGCGCGACACCCAGCAGGAAACCGGTGAACAGCTCGACCTGTCACGCAAGCTGACTGCCGCCACGGATCGCCAGGCCGTGATCAGCGCCGCCGTGCAACACCTCGACAGCGAGGACGATTTGCAGCTGTGCCTGCTCAACCGCGACGGCGGGCATGGTTGGAAGGTCGAGACCGCCGAGCCGTTGACCTTCACCGAGGCCGAGCGCGCTGCCGCCGACTGGTCCTGGCAACACGACCAACCGGCCGGTGCCGGCACCGCGACGTTGCCGTCCGGGCGCTGGTGGTGGTGGCCCTTGTCCAGCGAGGGCGCTCCGCTGGGCCTGCTGGGCGTCTGCCCGAAAGACGGCAAGCCCTTGAGCGGCCATCGTCGACGCTTGTTGGCGGCCCTCAGCCAGCCGCTGGCCCAGGCGCTGGCCCGGGCGCAACTGGCACAGGATCTGGAAGCAGCGCGCCTGCACGGCGAAACCGAACAGTTGCGCAGTGCCTTGCTCGCGTCTGTCTCCCATGATTTGCGCACACCGCTGACGTCCATGCGCGGCAGCATCGACAGCCTGTTGGCGCTGGGCGAGGCGATCCCGCTGCAGGACCGTCGCGAGCTGCTGGAAGGCACCCGCGACGAGGCCGAGCGCCTGGACCGTTATATCCAGAATCTGCTTGACATGACCCGGCTCGGCCATGGCGCGCTGAAGCTGGCGCGCGATTGGGTGTCACCCGCCGACATCGTCGCCAGTGCGTTGAACCGTCTGCGGGCCGTGCTGGCGCCGTTGGCGGTCGATGTCCAGGTGCCGGTCGGCTTGCCGTTGCTGTATGTCCACGCCGCGCTGATCGAACAGGCCCTGGTCAATGTGTTGGAGAACGCCGCGCGGTTTTCCCCGGCCCATGGACGGCTGCTGCTCAACGCCGAGGCGACGGCCGACGAAATCCTGTTCGCCGTGGCGGATGAAGGGCCGGGCATTCCCGAGCAAGAGCGGGAAAAGATTTTCGACATGTTCTACACCGCTGCGCGCGGTGATCGAGGCGGGCAGGGCACCGGGCTCGGATTGGCGATCTGCCAGGGCATGGTCGGTGCCCACGGTGGGCGGATCAGCGTCGGCGACGGCCTCGACGGTCGTGGCACCTGCATCACTTTGCACCTGCCCTTGCAGGCACAACCAGGCATGGACGATGAAGCCTGACCGGCGCTGCGTTATGCTCTCGCCACTTGATTGGATGAATGGACCCCATGAGCCAGAGCGCGACCCTTTTGGTCATCGATGACGAACCGCAGATCCGCAAATTCCTGCGCATCAGCCTGGCCTCGCAAGGCTACAAGGTGCTCGAAGCCGAGACGGGAGCCGAGGGCCTGGCCCAGGCGGCGTTGAACAAACCCGACCTGTTGGTGCTCGACCTGGGCCTGCCGGACATGGACGGCCAGCAAGTGTTGCGAGAGTTTCGCCAGTGGTCGGCGGTGCCGGTGCTGGTCCTCTCGGTGCGGGCCAGCGAGGCGCAGAAAGTCGAGGCGCTGGACAACGGCGCCAATGACTACGTGACCAAGCCTTTTGGCATCCAGGAATTCCTTGCCCGCGTGCGTGCGTTGCTGCGCCAGGCGCCGCCAGGCGAGGCACCGCCGGCGGCGCTGACGTTCGGCCCGCTGACGGTGGACCTGGCGTATCGCCGGGTCCTGCTGAACGGCGCCGAAGTGGCCCTCACCCGCAAGGAGTACGCGGTGCTGGCGCAACTGGCGCGACATCCGGGGCGGGTCATCACCCAGCAACAACTGCTCAAGGACATCTGGGGCCCGACCCACGTTGAGGACAGCCACTACCTGCGCATCGTGGTCGGTCACCTGCGCCAGAAACTGGCCGACGACCCGACCCGGCCTCGGTTTATCGTGACTGAAGCCGGGGTGGGGTATCGGTTGTTGGAGGGTGGGCTTGATCACCGTTGAGATCTAAGGCCAAGCGCTGTCGTGGCGAGGGAGCTTGCTCCCGCTGGGCTGCGAAGCAGCCCTAAAAACCTGAGCATGGGGTGTGTCAGGCAAAAATCATATCTGAAGTTTTCGGGGCCGCTTCGCTGCCCAGCGGGAGCAAGCTCCCTCGCCACGGGAGCTCTGCGATCCTTCAATTCTGCTCACTCTCATACCGATCCAACGTATCCCGGGCGATCTCCCGCCCCAACGCGATCAGTTCCGGCGCCTTGTAGAACTCGAAGAACCGGCACACCCGTTTCGGCACGTTGATCAGCACGTCCGGCGGGTAACCGGCGATCTTGTACTGGGCCAGGGAGGTCTGCATCACCTCGAAACTCTGGTTGATCAAATCCAGCAAGGACGCGGGCCCGACGTTATCGATGATGAACGAGCCGGTGGCGGATCTTGGCGCACCGTCGCTCTCTGGCGCGGCGGCCGGTTGCTGGCCTTCCGGCTCGGCGGATTCGATCCACGGGTTGATATCGGCGGCCTCGGCCTTCAGCGCTTCCTGCTCCAGCAGCAACAGCTGCTCGGCCTGTTTGCGGCGAAATGGCAGCCGTGAGCCCAGGGAGCTGACCAGGGTATCGAAGCGACGCCGGAACGCGGCGGGGCGCTGGATCACTGGCAGCCGATATTGCTTCTGGTTGGTGGCGTTGAGGTTGACCGCGATGATCAGGTCGCAATGGCTCGACACCACTGGCACGATCGGCAGCGGGTTGAGCAGCCCGCCGTCCACCAGCATGCGGTTGCCTTGCATCACTGGGGTGAACAGGCTGGGAATGGCCGCCGAGGCGCGCATCGCCTGGTGCAGGCAACCTTCCTGGAACCAGATTTCCTGCTGGTTGGTCAGGTCGGTGGCGACAGCCGTATAAGGAATGCGCAGGTCTTCGATGTTGAGCTCGCCGACAATTTTGCGGATTTGCCCGAAGACTTTTTCTCCGCGAATCGCCCCGAGACGAAAGCTGACGTCCACCAGCCTCAGCACATCCAGATAATCGAGGCTTTCGATCCAGTTGCGGTAATCCTCGAGCTTGCCGGCGGCGTAGATTCCGCCCACGACGGCGCCCATGGAGCAGCCGGCGATGCAGGCAATGTCGTAGCCGCGCCGTTCGATTTCCTCGATCACTCCGATATGGGCATAGCCCCGGGCGCCGCCCGAGCCCAATACCAATGCGACACGTTTTGTCATGAGCCGGCCTCTTATCGAACAGACGTCAACAATGCACTCATCGACGGCCCGGCTCAAATCGTTGTGGCGCAGGCGTCGTTTTTTGACACGCCGCGACGGCATTTGCGTATTCTCGTCCACACTTGAATATAGCGGTGGCGCCGAGGCACTTTTTCCCGGCGAAACCGTCTTACCAGCACGACTGTTGACCTGACTTGAGGTGTTATCGATGAAAGCCCGGATCTGCCTGCCCCTGGTGGCATCCCTGATGGTTCTGGCCCTGGCCGGTTGTGCCGGCAAGACCGCGTACCGCGACAGTTGTGGCAGCCAACTCGACAGCGCCTGGCGCGAACTGGACCTGGCCAAGGCCGAAGGTTTTGCCGGTACGGTCAGCTACTCCAAGGCCCTGTCGCTGCTGACCGGCGCCAAGACCCAGCAGCAATTCGAAGCCTTCGAAGGCTGCACTCAAAAAGCCGAGAAGGCCCGCTTCTACATTCGCGAATCCCGCGCAGGACGATAAACACAGCGGCGAGCTACAAGCTGCAAGCTGTAAGTGGAAGCGAAACTGTTTTCCCTTGCGGCCTGTAGCTCGAAACTCGAAGCTGCGTACGGAGTACGCCCGATGATTGATCGGCTGGTGGCCCGGATACTGGGCCTGGAAGTCCGCCTGTTGGCCTGCCAGGCCCGCTTGAATGCCCAAACCGACAGCGAAGCTCTGCATGACCTGCGAACCACGGTCCGTCGGTTGCGCAGCCTGCTTCGTCCGTTGCGTGGATTGCCCGGTGTCGAACAGCTGGAAACGGCCGCGTCGGCAGTAGGAACCCTGACTACGCCCTTGCGCGACCGCGAGGTGCTGGCGGCTTATCTGCAAAAGCACGGCAAGACCGACGCGGCGCAGCGGCGCCAGGTGCAAATGGCCGAAGCCTATCCCGCCGTGGCCAGCAGCCCGGAATTGGCGCAGCTGCTGATGATTCTCGACGCGTTCCCACGCTTCATCCGCGCTGCCCAGCGCCAGGGCCTGCTTGCCGGGCTGCGCAAGCGCATCGAAAAACGCCTCGACAAGCAATGGAAAAAACTCGGCGAAGCCTTGCGCGACCCCTCCCATGACCGTCACCGGTTGCGCCTGTTGATCAAGCGCGTGCGCTACGCCATCGAGGCCTATCCTGAACTCGATCGCTTGCCGGAAACGGCCATGCCACGGCTGAAGGCTGCCCAAGGTGCCCTGGGGGATTGGCATGATTGCTGGCAATGGCTGGCGCGGGCCGAGCATGAAGCCGATTTGCAAGCCTGTGTGCCGGTCTGGCGAATCACCATGGAAAAGGCCGAGGTCAAGGCCGACCGCGTGCTGGATAAACTCATCGCCAGTTGTTTCGATAGATCCTGAGGCTACCCCAAACCCCTGTGACCATCCGGGGTGGATTCAAGCCCCACGGCTTTTCTGTCAGTCTCTTTGGCCGGAATGAGCGCTGTGTCGCTTGCCCGCGCTGGTTAAGATTCCTTCATCTTTTTCCGCTGCTCTCGAGGTCGACATGCGCTTCTCCGATTTGATCGATGCCGTGCGCCATCAGCCAGGCGCCGTTGTGATCCCTCCTGAATGGGGCCAGGGACGGGCCAGTTTTGGCGGGCTGGTGGCGGCGCTGCAATACGAGGCGATGAGGGCCCAGGTCCCGGCGGATCGCCCGGTGCGTTCGTTGGCGATCACCTTTGTCGGCCCCGTCGCGCCCGACGTCCCCGTCAGTTTTCAAGTGCAGGTGTTGCGTGAAGGCAAGGCGGTCAGCCAGGTCTTGGGGCGTGCGGTACAGAACGGTGAAGTGGTGACCGTGGTGCAAGGCAGCTTTGGCGCGTCGCGATCTTCAACCGTGTCGGTGCAGGCTGACCCCGCGCCTGAATTCAAGGATGTCGAGCAATGCCAGGAGTTGCCCTACATCAAGGGCGCTACTCCTGAGTTCATGCGCCACTTGGCGATGCGCTGGAGCGTGGGCGGGCTGCCATTCACCGGCAATAAATCCCGCAGCATGGGCGGTTGGGTACGTTTGCGCGGCGATGTGAAAGAACAACCCCTGGACGAAGGGCATATCCTGGCGCTGGTGGATGCCTGGCCACCGGCGCTGTTACCACACCTCACCCAGATGGCCCCGGGCAGTACGCTGACCTGGACGATCGAGTTTGTCCAGCCGTTGCTGGAACTCACGACGTTGGATTGGTGCCAGTATTTGGCTGAGATCGAACACGCCCAGGATGGCTATGGCCATGTCGCGGCGAAATTCTGGAGTGCCGATGGGCGGCTGATCGCCATGAGCCGGCAGACAGTGACCATTTTCGGCTGAGACGTTTCGGCGATTCAGCGGCGGTGGCGCTCCCGCCAGGCGCGCCACCATCCACCGCTTAGAAAAAATCGTGGGAAGGTCAGGAATTGTTCCACCAGCAGGCGCGACATCGCGTCCTTGCGATCACTGAAAGGCTCCGGCGCTTGTGTCTCCAGGCTATGGCCATGGCGTTGCAGCCCGAGTGCGGCAAGCAAGCCGATCACACCGATGGCGACATCCCCCAGGCTCAGGCTGAACACGCCGCAGACAATCAGCAAAAACGCGACGATGAACAACGGCACCGCGATCAGGTGCAGGACCAGGTTGGTCGGGTGGCGATGATTGTCAGGGTAGGCGCGCCATTGCCAGGCCGGAAGGTTGGGGTGACGTTTGCCCATGATGCTGTTCCTTGAGTCCGTTTAAACCGAATAAACGAAGGATAGGTCGGGCCGGGCGGGGCGGCGAATCGCGGTTGGCTATCGTGGCGATAGGTGGCGATAGCCATAAGCCTTCTGGACGAGGGGTTCAAAGCTTCAACTGCCCAATCGCCTTGTTCAGTTGCCCCGCCAGCGTCGCCAGTTCAGCACTGGTGGCGGCGGAGTCCACCGTCTGGCGCACGGTGTCTTCGGTTACGTCGCGAATACCCAGCACCGCTCTGTTCATCTCTTCGGCGACATGGCTTTGCTGCTCGGCCGCGACGGCGATCTGGGTATTGCTCTCGCGCATCTGCGCCACCGCCTCGGTGATCTGCGCCAACGCCTCGCCGGCTACGCAAGCCTGCTGTACGCAGTCATCGGCCTTGTGCGAACTTTCCTGCATGAACTCCACCGCATCCCGGGTGACCGCCTGCAGCGCCGACACCATCGTGGTGATCTCGTCCGTAGAGGTTTGGACCCGCCGGGCGAGGTTGCGGACCTCATCGGCCACCACCGCAAAGCCTCGCCCCATGTCACCGGCCCGCGCCGCTTCGATGGCGGCGTTCAGGGCCAGTAGGTTGGTTTGCTCGGCGATGCTGTGGATCACACCGACCACGCCGTTGATTTTCTGGCTGTCTTCGGCCAGGCGCTGGATCATCTCGGCGGTTTGCTGCACGCCGGTGGACAGGCCGTTAATCGATTGCTGGACACGGCTGACCACCTCGCGGCCGTTGCCGGCGAGGGTGTCGGTGGTTTTCGACAGATCACGGGTGGCGCCAGCATGCTGGGCGATGTGATAAACCGTCGCGGACATCTCGTTGATCGCCGTGGCGGCCTGGTCGGTCTCGCTCTGTTGGCCGAGCATGCCGTGGCGCACCTCGTTCATGCTCGACGCCAGCCGAGCGGCCCCGTTGTCCAGCTGCCGCGCGGTGCTGGCGACGGTGTCGACCACCCGTTGGTAACCCGCCTGCATCGCGTTGAACGCGGCGGCCATCTGGCCCACCTCGTCGCGGCAGGCCAGGGGCACGCGGGCAGAAAGGTCACCGGTTTTTTCCACGTGCAGCATCACGTCTTTCAACGTGTCGAGCTGAACGAGCAGGAAGCGGATCAACAGTTGCGAGGCACCCAGCATTGCCAGCATCAACACCATCACCGCCACGGCGTATTGGCTGAAGCGTTCGGCAAAGACCAGACCCAGGCTCACCCCTCGGACCTGCTGTTCCAGGTGCATGGCATAGAGCACCAACAGCAAGGTTGTGGCGAACGCGACCGCATTGACCGCCCAGAATTTGTATTTAAGCGAGATATTGCTAAGCCAGGCACCCATGGTAGGTCTTCTCTGATAGCGGAAACAGTTTCGGCAAGGTGCCAGTATTCTGCTGCTATCCAGGGGGCGGGGTTTTGATGTGCGTCAACAGATGCTAAAAAGCCCTTGACCAAGAGCCTTGGTGGGAGCGAGCTTGCTCGCTCCCACAGGGCCTTTCGGCTCATTCGGAACGGTTCGGCAACCCAAAAAACGCCCGGGCGCAGGCGGTGGTGTGGGCTGCCAGGTCTTCCTGGGTTTCACCGCGGTGCAGGGCAACTTCGCGAAGGACGTCCGTCAAATACGCCGGCTCGTTGCGACCATTCTTGGGCTTGGGCCGCAGGGTGCGTGGCAGTAAATACGGGGCGTCGCTTTCGAGCATGAGCCGACCGCGTGGGATTTCCCGCATCAATGGATGCAGGTGGGTGCCCCGGCGCTCATCGCAGATCCACCCGGTGATTCCGATGTGCAGATCCAGATCGAGGTAGCGGAACAGCGCTTTTTTCTCGCCCGTAAAACAATGCACCACCGCGGCGGGCAATCGGTCACGAAAGCCTTGTAGAATTTCCAGCAGACGCTGGTCGGCGTCGCGCTCGTGGAGAAACACCGGTAATTGCAACTCCACCGCAAGGGCCAGGTGTTCTTCCAGGACCTTTTCCTGCTGTGGGCGGGGCGAGAAGTCCCGGTTGAAATCCAATCCGCATTCCCCCACCGCGCGGACGCGGTCTTGCTTGAGCAGATCCTTCAGGTGTCGGGCGCTGTCGGTCGTCCAGTCGCTGGCGCTGTGGGGATGGATGCCGGCAGTGGAAAACAGCCGTTGCCCCTCTTCGTCGAGGTGCTGGCAGAGTTCAAGGGCCTGCTCGCTGCCTTCGATGCTGGTACCGGTCAAGACCAGTTGGCAGACGCCCGCTTCATAAGCGCGCTCGAGCACGGCCTGGTGTTTGTCGGCAAAACTGGGGTTGGTCAGGTTGACGCCGATATCGATGAGTTGCATGGTGCTACCTCGGCCCAAAGGCCGCAAAGCATATCAGAGCTGTAGATTTATAAAAAAAGCCAAGAACTACAACGAGTTGCGGCTGTCTGTTGAGGCCACGAGACCGGTTGGGGTGGTGCGAATGCCATCGCTGTGCCAGTCTTTCGCACTTTTCAGCGCCCCAAGGTGCTCTGTTTTGCCAGTCGGTCCCGTTCCCTGGGATGGCTCGGCACTGTCCTTCCGGAGAGTGGATGGCACGTCCCCAGGTATTGCTTGTGCTGTGTTGTTCGCTGTTTTTGCCGATGCCGGCCGAAGCGCGGCTGCCCGGACCGCTGCAAGCCGTGGCGCCGGGAACCGTCCGGGACCTGGCGCAGATCCGGGACAGCCGGGTGCTGAAAGTCCTGGTCAATCAGAGCCGCAACAGTTCCGGCGAAGTCCAGGGACAGCCCATTGGCGTCGAATATCACCGGTTGCGGGCGTTCGAGCAATACCTCAACGGACATGCCCGGGACGGCCAGGAAATTATCCTCAAGATCATTCCCAAGGCCAAGGATCAGCTGCTTGGCGCCCTGCAGCGTGGCGAAGGCGACCTGGTCGCTCCCGGCGAGCTGCTTGAGCCGCAACCGGGCCAGGCGGTCAGCGCCAGTGATCCGATCCGCAGCGACGTGCCGTGGCTGCTGGTGGGCATCAAGGGGGAGAAGCGATATACCCGCGTCGAACAATTGTCTGGCAAGACCCTGGCCCTGCCCACTGGCAGCGCGGCGGGGGATGCCGTCAGCCAGATCAATCAGAAGCTTGCGTTGCTCAAGTTGCCGGCGGTGAAAATCGAATGGGTCGATCCCACCCTGGCGGTGGAGGATGTGCTGGAAATGGTCCAGGGCGGGATCTTCCACCTGACCATTGTCGAACAGCCGATTGCCGAACGTTGGGGCAAGATCTTGCCCAAGCTGCGCTTCGACCGCCAATTGCTCATCGGCGAGCCGAGCGATGAGTTCTGGTTCGTCCGTCGTGACGCCGCGATGCTGCGGGCGAGCATCGATCGATTCCTCGTCACCTACAAGGCACCGTCAAACGAAGACGCTGCGTTCCTGCGGATCTACCGTCGCTTGTACCAGGTTCATTATCCGTTGGCCCGGGCCAATCGCCAGCGCCTGGAGCAATTGCGGCCGGTGCTGCAAAAGCACGCCCAGGCTCAAGGCATGGACTGGCTCAACCTGGCGGCTCTGGCCTTCAAGGAGTCGGCCCTGCAACCCAACGCGCGCAGCGGCAGCGGCCCGACGGGCCTGATGCAGATCACTCCGTCCGCGGCCCAGCGGGTCGGGGTCAATGACATCCGCAACCTCGATGGCAATGTGCAGGCTGGCGCCAAGTACCTGGCCATGATCCGCCGCAAGTTTTTCGCCAGCCCCAAACTCAACGAGCGAGAGCGCATGGCGTTCGTCCTGGCGGCCTACAACATGGGACCCGAGCGGGTGCAAGGGATGCGCGCCGAGGCCCGGCGACGGGGATTGAACCCGAACCAGTGGTTTTTCCAGGTGGAGCGCATCGCAATGGAGCAGGTGGGGATGGGCGCAGTCAGCTACGTTAATAGTGTGAACAAATACTATCTGGCGTTTGACCGGGAGCGAGAGTCGCTGGAGTCCCAGGAACGAAAGATGGCCCTGCGAAAATAATCAAATAACCTGATCGTTATGGCGGACTTTTTGCGCTAGTTAGATAAGGTTATTCGATTAATATGGCGTCCAACCACACATCACCAAGGAATGATCCATGAGCACTCTCATCAACAAAGTACTGTTCTCCCGTGCTGGCTACGGCCTGACTGTCCTGCGCATCGTCGTCGGTATCATCTTCACTGCCCACGGTGGGCAAAAGCTGTTCGGTCTGTTTGGCGGTTATGGTTTGGCGGGGACGGCGCAGTGGATGGAAAGCATCGGCCTGGCTCCCGGTTACTTGATGGCGACGTTGGCGGGCGGTACCGAGTTCTTTGCCGGCCTGGCGCTGATCATCGGCCTTCTGGCGCGCCCTGCGGCGCTGGGTCTGGCGATTCTGTCGCTGGTGGCGATTTTCTCGGTGCATATCGGCAATGGCCTGTTCATGGCCAACAATGGCTACGAGTTTGGCCTGGCCCTGCTGGCGGGTAGCATCGCCGTGCTGATTGAAGGTGCTGGCAAGCTTTCCGCCGACAACGCCATCGCCCGCTGACCCCTTGCTTGAGTCGTCGAGGCCCGTCCAGTACGGGCCTTTTTTGTGCTCGTCGATTCTTGACACTGGCCGGTCAGCTTCTCTAGGATGCCGCTCATGCGCCGATTTAAACAGCTACTTGCGGGGCGCCAGGTGACTTCCGGTCACCGATAGAAGCCAGGACAACAGGGCTTCGAAATACCGCTAAAGCGCTGGTTCGGTGTTGCCTCTCACCTGCCATGCAGACTTTTGAGGCAGAGACACGACACAATGAACGCATCCAGCCCCCTCGTACGTCTTGCGCCAATCACGGCGAACCTTCTCCAACGCAATCCGAAAATTCTCCTGGGCGGTACCCACCAGCCAACGCTGCTGCGTTATCTGGACGGCTGGCCGCGACGCAACCATGGGCCTGCTGCCTTCCTGATCCAATTTGTCGAAGACGGCGAGTCTCTGGCGCGTTTTGCCAATGACAGCTTCGACCTCGCCGTGATCCAGTCCCCCACCCGGGCGGACGCTGCCGAAACGATCCGGCAGCTGACCCGTGTGGCCAGGCAGGGACTGATCACCCGCCGTTAAGGTCCCCTTTGGCCAGGCCCCGGAACTGGTTGGCGTGCATGCAGTTGAGCACAATGCTGCTTCGCGTCGACCAGTCGGTATTGATGATGTGAAAGCGTTGGATATAGCTATTGATGTCTTGGGACGCGAACCATTCGTCAACTTTGTCGCTGAAATCATCCGGGACGAAGAAGCCTGTATATTTCGCGCATTGGATGGAGCGAAGCGCGTAGGGCCTTTTAGGCTGTGAACTGGCATCGTCCATGAATTTTTTCAGCGTTGTAGTGCTTATATAGTCCTCGCCGGACCATTGGTGCTCGACCCCGGGCCAGTAACCATCCCCGCCACGCCTGTTATAGGAAATGACGATATTCTTTCCTGGCATGCGTTGCCATAGTTCCTGAAGCGTCATATAGCTCTGAGCGTAGTGGATCAGTCGATGTCCGATCGTCTGGTCAATCAGGTCGTGAAGTTCGTTATGTGCCGCATCGGTAAAATTCTTGAACTGATGAAAGTTCAAAACGATGATTTCCTTCCCTCGGGCTGGGTTCGCATAAAACGCGTTGAGCACGTCAAGGACATCACCGGCCACGGTACGGCCCGACGAGGTCAGGTGATAAAGCTGGAAGCGACGCGGGTGCCCGACAGGCTGGTCGGCGAACAGCTCAACGCGCAGGTCGAGTACGCGAAACCCACGGTTGATCTGATCGCGGATTGGAACGTCTTGGGTGATTTCAAACGGAAACTGCATCTTCGGCGCTTCTCTGTCAGAGCCTGAATCATGGGTGCCGGGGAGAATTAGTTCATCAATGCGAAGTTTATAAATTTGCGGTGTGTGGTTCATCCATCGGTCACTGAAGTTTGGGTCCATGTTATTCATCCTTGAATATGTAAAGGTAATAAAAAAGTGCGCTCTCGGCGCACTTTCAATTTCCTGGATGAACCTGTTGATGTCAAATAACAAGTTGCTTGTCGTTGTGCCGCGATATGTCCGTGGATTACTTTTCTTTGGTTTTTACAGGTATTCGATGTGGGTTATATATATAAGTTGCTCGCCGGCAGGCGTTTGGACTCGGGCTTCGGCATCCAGGGCCTTGCCGATCAATGCCCGGGCCAGCGGCGAGTCGATGCTGATCAGGTTCTGTTTCAAATCCAGCTCATCGGGCCCGACGATGCGATAGCGGGACTCGTTGCCTTCTTCATCTTCCACGGTGACCCAGGCGCCGAAATAAACCTTGTTGGGGTCGCTGGGCTTTTCACTGACGACCTTGAGCGCTTCGAGGCGCTTGGTGAGGAAGCGCACGCGACTGTCGATTTCCCGCAGCATCTTCTTGCCGTAAGTGTATTCGGCGTTTTCCGAACGATCGCCCTGGGCCGCCGCCTCGCTGACCGATTGGGTCACCTGGGGGCGGCGCACGTGCCAGAGTTCGTGGAGTTCAGCGCGCATCCGCGCCTCACCTTCGGGGGTGATCAGCGCAGTGCCGGCGGTGCGGGGAGGGCGATAGCGACTCATGGCAACTTCTTGTGATAGCGAAGCCGGAAGTCTATCAACCCTCGCGCAACACTGTCAGCGGGCTGGCGTTGAGCGCTCGGCGGGTACCAAATACGCCCGCTGCACCGATCAGCAAAGCGCCCACCAATGGCAGCACCAGCAGCCATGGATGCGGATGCCATGGCAGGTCGAATGCGTACCGGTAAAGCACCAGGCTCACCAACTCCGAGCCCAGGGCGGCCAGCAAGCCGCTGACCGCGCCCAGCAAACCGAACTCGATGCGCCGGGCCTTGGTCAGCAGTGGCCGCTCGGCACCGAGGGCGCGTAGCAATGCGCCTTGGCGAATCCTTTCATCGAGCGTGGCTTGCAAGCCTGAGAACAGCACGGCCATCCCCGCCGCGAGCACGAACAGCAGCACATATTCCACGGCCAGCGTCACCTGGGCGAGGATGCTGCGCAGTTGTTCGAGCAGGGCTTCCACCTGCAGGATCGTCACGGCGGGGAACGCCCGTGACAGGTCGACAATCTGCTGGTCGTGACCGGCTGCCAGATAGAAGCTGGTGAGGTAGGTGGCCGGAAGATCCTTCAAGGTGCCGGGCTGGAAAATCATGAAGAAGTTTGGCTGGAAATTGTCCCAATTGATTTCCCGCAGGCTGGTGACCTTCGCCTCCCGGTTGAGACCCCCGACATTGAACACCAGACGGTCGCCCAGCTTGATCTTGAGGTTTTCGGCCACCTTGCCTTCCACCGACACTCCTGGAATATCGTCCGGTGGCTGTTGAGGCCACCAGTTTCCGGCGGTCACCACGTTGCCCGCAGGCAGATCCGCGGCCCAGGTCAGGCTCAGGTCGCGCTGCAGCGCGCGGTCGCCCGCCGAGTCTTTGGTCACGAATTCCTTGGCCGGCTCGCCGTTGATGCTGATGAGCCGCCCCGGTACCACGGGATACAGCGGGGCCGACTGCGCGGACAGTTCCATCAGCTTGTCGGCGAACGCCTGTTTGTCGTTGGGCAGGATGTTCAGGGCGAAATAGTTCGGAGCGTTCTTGGGCAGCTGGTTTTGCCAGGTATCCAACAACTCGCCGCGCAGCAACGCAATCAATGCCATGGACAACAGAATCAGGCCGAATGCCAAGGCCTGGCCCGCCGCGGCCAGCGGGTGGCGCAGCAACTGGCCGAGCCCCAGGCGCCAGGGCAGCGAGGCGCGGGCCAGCATCCGACGCAGGCTCTGCAATGCCAGCAGCAGCAGGCCACCAAGGACCAGCGCGGCAATCACGCCGCCACCGAGCAGGGCAAACGTGAGCACCAGGTCCAGGCTCAGGCGCCACATGATCAGCCCAAGGGCACCCAATGCGGCGCCGTAGACCACCCAGGTACTGGAGGGGATCGGCAGCATGTCCCGGCGCAGTACGCGCAGCGGCGGGACCCGGCCCAGTGCGGCCAACGGCGGCAAGGCGAACCCCGCCAGCGCCACCAGCCCGGTGCCGATCCCCGCGATCGCCGGCAACAGGCCGCCTGGCGGCACGGTGGTCGGCAACAGGTCATGCAGCAAGGCGAACAGGCCCAGTTGGGCGATCCAGCCAAGGAGGGCGCCGCTGATACTGGCCAGCAGGCCCAGCACTGTCAATTGCAGGCTGAACAGCACCATGGCTTCCCGGCGCGACAGGCCGAGACAACGCAACAGCGCGCTGGCGTCGAAGCGCCGGGTGGCGAAGCGGTTGGCGGAGAGGGCGACGGCCACGCCGGACAGCAGCACCGCCACCAGGCTGGCCATGTTCAGGTAGCGCTCGGCCTTGCCCAGGGCGCCTCCGATCTGCCGGTTGCCATCGCGGGCATCCTGCAGACGCTGGTTGGGTTCCAGGCCTGGCTTGACCAGGTCGCGGTAGGTTTGCAGTGCCGGGGCCGGGCCTCGCCACAGGTCGCGATAGCTGACGCGGCTGCCCGGTTGCACCACGCCTGTGGCGTCCAGATCCTTGAGATTGATCATGACTCGCGGTGTAAGGCTGTAGAAGTTGCCGGCGCGATCCGGTTCGTAGGTCAGCACCCGGCTCAGGCGAAGGGTCTTGTTGCCGACATCGATGCTGTCACCGATCTTCAGGTCCAGGGCGGTCAGCAGCCGCGCCTCCACCCAGGCCTCACCCGGGGCTGGACGTCCGCCCGTTTCCTCCTGTGCAAGGGGCGCGGGGGCGCTTTTCAGTTCGCCGCGCAAGGGGTAGATGTCATCGGCTGCCTTGACGCTGGACAGCTGGATACCGTTGTCGGTGGCAACGACACTGGAAAACTCCACCACGCGGGCATGTTCCAGACCCAGTTCGGTGCCGCTGCGAATCTGTTCCGGGCGGGCGGGGGAGCTGCCTTCGAGCAGCAGGTCGGCGCCGAGGAACTCGGTGGCGCGCATCATCATCGCGCCGTTGAGCCGGGCGCCGAAGTAGCCGATGGCGGTGCTTGCCGCCACGGCCACCAGCAAGGCGAAGAACAGCACGCGCAGCTCGCCGGCGCGGGCGTCGCGCAGCAACTGGCGAATGGCAAGACTGAACAGGCGCAGCAGGGGCAAGCGTGCCATCAAGGCTCCAGGGGCGCGACCATCTGGCCGGCTTCAAGTCGGATCAGGCGCCGGCAGCGATGGGCCAGGCGTTCGTCGTGGGTGACCAGCACCAGGGTCGTACCGCGTTCCTTGTTCAGCTCGAACAGCAGATCGCTGATGCGTTCGCCAGTGTGGCTGTCGAGGTTGCCGGTAGGCTCGTCGGCAAACAGAACGTCGGGTTCGGCGGCAAAGGCGCGGGCGATCGCAACGCGCTGTTGTTCGCCGCCGGAGAGCTGGCGTGGCGAGTGAGTCAACCGCTGGCCGAGCCCGACCCGTTGCAGCAGTTGCGTGGCGCGCTCCCGGGCGTCCTTGCGGCCGTCCAGTTCCAGCGGCAGCATGACGTTCTCCAGCGCGTTGAGGCTGTCGAGCAGCTGGAAAGACTGGAAGACGAAGCCGACATGTTCGGCGCGAACCCGCGCCCGCTGATCCTCGTCCAATGCGCTGAGGGCTTGGCCGGCGAGGGTCACTTCGCCCTTGCTGGGCAGGTCGAGCCCGGCCAGCAGGCCGAGCAGCGTCGACTTGCCGGAACCGGACGCGCCGACGATGGCCAGGCTGTCGCCCTTGTTCAGTTCCAGGCTGAGTTCGTGCAGGATGGTCAGTTCACCTTCCGCGCTGGGAACCACTTTGCTAAGGTCCGTCGCGGTGAGAATGCTTGAGCCCATGGAGAATCCGATGCGTGTGTGGTTTTTGAGTGCCGGCCTGGCCTTGATGTGCATGGTCCAGAACGCAGCGGCGGGTACAGTCCTGATCGTTGGCGATAGTATCAGCGCGGCTTTCGGCCTGGATACCCGGCAAGGCTGGGTGTCGTTGCTTGAACAACGGCTCAAGGCCGAGGGTTTCGACGATAAAGTGGTCAATGCCTCGATCAGTGGCGACACCAGTGCAGGTGGCCTGGCGCGCCTGCCGACGCTGCTTGCGGCCCATAAGCCGGAGGTGGTGGTTCTGGAGTTGGGAGGCAACGATGGGCTGCGCGGACAGCCGCCAACACAATTGCAACAAAACCTTGCAGCGATGATCGAGAGCTCTCGCGCCAGCGGTGCGAAGGTGATCTTACTGGGCATGCAGTTGCCGCCCAACTATGGGCGGCGCTACACCGAGGCTTTCGCGAAGGTCTACACCACCTTGGCCGAGGAGAAGAAGGTGCCGCTGGTGCCGTTTTTTCTCAAGGATGTGGGAGGTGTCCCAGGGATGATGCAAGGCGACGGGTTGCACCCGTCCGTCGCGGCTCAGGGCAAGTTGCTGGAAAATGTCTGGCCGACGCTGAAACCGCTGCTTTGACGCTTTTCTACAGGCGGTGTTTCGGCTAATGTGGCGCCCCCGATTTGGAGCCCCCGATGCCGCGTCCCGCCTGGTCCCTGTTTGCCTACCAACTGATCGAGCCTGACGAGCAGCTGGATCTGTTCGCCTGCCAGGAAGTACGGGTGCACCTGGTGACCCGGCAGTTGGAACTGGGCGGATCGGCCGACCGGACCCTGTGTGGCAGCCTGTTGCCGGCCCAGCCACGTTGGTCCGGGGTCGATCGCAGGATTTTCCAGGATCACCGCCTGTGTTCCTTGTGCCGGGCGATCCTGGAGTCGCAGAAACGCGGCACCTCGCCAATCTGGCCGGAGTTGCGGTTCGAGTTGTGATCCTTCTGGCCCAGAGTATCGCTTTTGTGGGAGCGAGCTTGCTCGCGATAGGGCCGGCACAGTCCCATACAGTGCAGGCAGGCCCACCGCCAATCGCGAGCAAGCTCGCTCCCACAGGGTTTCAGTTGATCCCCCGGCATGCTGCGCATCGGACACTCCGGTGCCGCTCTCCCCGAAATAACGGGGGGCAGTGTACAATCGCCGTTTCGATACCCCTTGTTCGATCTGCGAAGGATTTCCCGGATGTTGCCGCGCTTGCCTGCCGTCGCCCGCTGCCTGTCTCTTGCCGCCCTGTGTATGGCTGGTCCCGTTGCTGCGTTGGAGTTGCCCCTGCCCCCACCGGGCGAAGACATCGTCGGCCAGGTGCAGGTCATCAAGGCCAAATACGAAGATACCTTCGCTGACCTGGGCACCACCTATGACTTGGGCTATACCGAGATGGTGGCGGCCAACCCCGGGGTCGATCCGTGGTTGCCGGGGGCTGGCACCGAGATTGTCCTGCCGACCCGTTTCATTCTTCCTCCGGGCCCGCGCGAAGGCATCGTGATCAATCTCGCCGAATATCGCCTCTACTATTTCCCCAAGGGTCGGAACGTGGTCTATACGTTCCCGCTGGGGATTGGCCGCGAAGGTTGGGGTTCGCCCATTGCGCGCACCAGTATCATCGCCAAGACGCCTAACCCGACCTGGACGCCTCCGGCCTCGATCAAGGCCGAACACGCCGCTGATGGCGACCCGCTGCCGAATGTCGTGCCGGCCGGTCCTGACAATCCATTGGGCCCGTTCAAGTTCACCCTGGGTACGCCGGGCTACCTGATCCATGGATCGAACAAGAAGTTTGGCATTGGCATGCGTACCAGCCACGGCTGTTTCCGTATGTTCAACAACAACGTCCTGGAGATGGCCGGCATGGTGCCGGTGGGCACTTCGGTACGAATCATCAACGATCCGTACAAGTTGGGCCTCAGTGGCGGCAAGGTTTACCTGGAAGCCCATACGCCCCTGGATGACAAGGGCAACCCGTCCGTGGTGGACAAGCACACCGCGGTCATCAATGCGATGCTCAAGCGTGAGGACATCACCAGCAACTTGCGCATGAACTGGGACGTGGTGCGTGACGTGGTAGCTGCCGAAGATGGCCTGCCGGTGGAAATCGCAGTGCCAAGTGCATCAGCCCCGATGGTCTCGAGCGCCCCGGTCGACATGCCTCAGTAACTGTCCTGAAGCAAACCGCCGACTTCTTGCGACCTCGGCGGTTTTTTTTGCCTTGCAAAAACTCAGGGCAATAAAAAAGCCGACCCAGTAACAGGTCGGCTCGATAACAATCCCGAAGGACTATTACTTGCGGCTAGCTTTTTCCAGCATGCGCAGAGCACGCTCGTTAGCTTCGTCAGCAGTCTGTTGTGCTTTTTGAGCAGCAGCCAGAGCTTCATCAGCTTTACGGTAGGCTTCGTCTGCACGAGCTTGGGCGCGAGCTGCTGCGTCTTCGGTAGCAGTCAGACGGGCTTCGGTTTCTTTCGATGCGCTGCTGCAACCGGTAGCCAGAACTGCGGCCAGGGCCAGAGCAGAGAATTTCAGAACGTTGTTCATCGTGTTCCCCTTCAAGGACTTTCTATTTAATGACTGTCTCCCCAGAGTGAGGAGTTAGCCGGCGTACATACTACTCATTACTTGTAGTAAGTAAACTGACGTAGCGCAAGAAGCAAAAAAATTGTAGGCGGTGATTCTTTTTCAAGCAACTTTTCTGAGTGCTGTTTAAAAAACGCACAGCCCAACCTCCGGAATGGAGCGCGGCGGTGAAGAAAAGTTCCGCTGGGCAGACCAACTCATTGCAGAGCGCTAAAGTCGCTGTTTATTGATTCTCCTAGACTTTTGCTCATTTTTTGCGCAACCGCCGGCACATCTTTTATTGGTAACGGCGGTGACTTTAACAATCGGCGCTCGTCTCAAGACTCAACAACTGGCGATGTTCAGCTATTGCGCCTTGATCGACTACAGGGTGAGCGTGACGCTCAATCGATAAACCCGCCGGGGTTTATCCCTTCAGTGACAGGCGTGCCTTGAGCATTTGCGTCATTGGTGCCTACTATTCACGACGTGCTCGGGTTTGAGCGGTTGATTTTTTGCGCTCGGTGACCAAGCAGGCACGGGGTGGCGTAGATGTTCCTTCGCCGGAAAAACATCGGTAAGGTAGGGGTCGGCATTCAGACCCGCGAGGAGTAGTGATGAGCGAGGCGGTTACCATCCACCATGACCAGGCTGGTCATCAGTTCGAGACCATTGTGGACGGTCATCGTGCCTATCTGACCTACATGGACCTGGGCAAGCAGACCCTGGATATCTATCGCACGTTCGTGCCCAACGCGTTGCGTGGCAGGGGAATCGCGGCGAAGCTGACTGAAGCGGCCCTGCAGTACGCCGAGGAAATGGGCTACACGGTGATCCCGTCCTGCTCCTATGTGGAGCGATACATGGAACGTCACCAGCGGCACGCGGCGAAGCTCTGACACCCACGGTTCCCCAAAAAAACGCCGGGCTGAAAAGCCCGGCGTTTTTTTATGCTGGTGTTTATCTGTCGAAGCGATCGATCAGCTGCGCTGACGCTTTGGCAGCACGTCCTTGAGCTTGGCGTGCATGCTGCGCAAGGTTTTCTCAGTGGTGCCCCAGTCGATGCAGGCGTCGGTGATGGAGACGCCGTACTGCAAATCGGCGAGGTCTTTCGGGATCGCCTGGCAGCCCCAGTTCAAATGACTTTCCACCATCAGGCCGATGATTGATTGGTTGCCTTCCAGGATCTGGTTGGCAACGTTTTCCATCACCAGCGGCTGCAGCGCCGGGTCCTTGTTGGAGTTGGCGTGGCTGCAATCGACCATGATGTTCGGCTTGACCTTGGCCTTGTCCAGCGCCTGCTCACACAGGGCGACACTGACCGAATCATAGTTCGGCTTGCCGTTGCCGCCGCGCAATACCACGTGGCCGTAGGCGTTGCCCTTGGTGGTGACGATCGAGACGCCACCTTCCTGGTTGATGCCCAGGAAACGGTGCGGGCTGGAAACCGACTGCAAGGCGTTGATCGCCACGGTCAGGCCGCCGTCGGTGCCGTTCTTGAAGCCGACCGCCGAGGACAGGCCGGAGGCCATTTCCCGGTGGGTCTGGGATTCGGTGGTGCGTGCGCCGATGGCCGACCAGCTGATCAGGTCCTGCAAATATTGCGGAGAGATCGGGTCCAGGGCTTCGGTGGCGGTGGGCAGGCCCATTTCGGCCAGGTCCAGCAGCAATTGGCGACCGATGTGCAGGCCGTCCTGGATCTTGAAGGAGTCGTCCAGGTACGGGTCGTTGATCAGGCCCTTCCAGCCAACGGTCGTCCGAGGCTTCTCGAAATACACCCGCATTACCAGGTACAAGGTGTCGGAAACTTCCGCGGCGAGTACCTTCAGGCGCTCGGCGTATTCGTGGGCAGCCTTGATGTCGTGGATCGAGCAAGGCCCGATGACCACGAACAGGCGATGGTCGGTGCCGTCGAGAATGTTGCGGATGACTTCCCGGCCCTTGGTCACGGTGCGCAGGGCAGCGTCGCTCAGGGGGATATCGCGCTTGAGTTGGTCAGGCGTGATGAGGGTCTCGTTGGAGGCGACGTTTAGGTCATTGATCGGTAAATCAGCCATCGTGTTACTCGTCAGGTCACGGGTGCCGGCCGCCAGCGATCCCCGCGCGGCGGTGCACAGCGAAGTTAAGCGCGTCGGGGAGCCGAACCTTAGCGCGTTCGGAGGTGGCTCGACAATGGGCAGGGGCCGCTTTAATTGCGGCGGGCAGGGTCCTCGCCACGAAGCGCGGGTCCTGTGTAATGATGCGCGGGGATTGTCAGAGAGGGGGAGTTGCATGACGCAGGCAGGCGCTAGGCCCGGGAGCGGCAGGATCGGCATGATCGGCACCGGGGCGATCGGTGGGTTTTACGGTGTGATGCTGGCCCGGGCCGGTCACGACGTTCACTTCTTGTTGCGCAGCGAATTTGCCGCCGTCGCCGAGGGCGGCCTGCGGATCGACAGCGATGTCCATGGCACGCTGAGCCTCGATCCGGTCCAGGCGTACCGCTCGGCTGAGCAGATGCCGCCTTGTGAGTGGCTGCTGGTGGGCGCCAAGACCACCAGCAATGCCGACCTGGCACCGGCGATCATCCAGGCGGCCGCCGATGGGGCGAAAATCCTATTGCTGCAGAACGGCCTCGATGTCGAAGACGATCTGCGGCCGTTGTTGCCCGATTCGCTGCACCTGTTGGGTGGCCTGTGCCTGATCTGCGTGAATCGTGTCGGCCCGGGCGTCATCGCTCACCAGGCGCTCGGTGCGGTCAACATCGGCTATCACAGTGGTCCCTGCCAGGACCAGGCTGAGCGCATGGCGATCATCGAAGAGGCGGCGGGTCTGTTCCGTGGCGCCGGCATCGACTCCCAGGCGATGCCCGACCTGCAACAGGCTCGTTGGCAGAAGCTGGTGTGGAACGTACCGTATAACGGTCTGTCGGTGCTGCTGGGCGCCAGCACCTCGCCGTTGATGGCGAATGATCACAGTCGCGGACTGATCCAGGCGCTCATGGGCGAGGTGGTACGCGGTGCGCAGGCCTGCGGCCATCAGATCGCGCCTGGGTATGCGGATTATCTGTTCACGATGACCGAAAAAATGCCCGACTATTGGCCGAGCATGTATCACGATTACGCCCATAAACGGCCGCTGGAGCTGGAGGCAATCTACGCCCGGCCATTGGCGGCGGCCAAGGCGGCAGGCTGCGAGCTGCCGAAGATCGAAGCGTTGCATCAGGCGCTGGCGTTCCTGGATCGCCGCAACCGTTGACAGGCGAAAGGGGGCTACATGGCAAATAACATCGATGACAAGCTGGTGCTGGCGATTTCATCGCGGGCCTTGTTCGATTTGCGCGAAAGCCACAAGGTCTATCTGTCGAGTGGCGTCGAGGCCTATCGGCAATACCAGATCGAGCATGAAGACGAGGTCCTGGAGCCGGGGGACGCCTTCGCCCTGGTGCAGAAACTGCTCAACCTCAACGAGCACCTTGGGCGCGCCCGTGTCGAAGTCATCCTGGTGTCGCGAAACAGCGCCGATACCGGCCTGCGGGTATTCAACTCGATCCACCATTATGGCTTGGCGATTTCCCGCGCCGCATTCGTTGGGGGCCGCAGTCCATACCCTTATCTGAAGGCCTTCGGCTGCGACCTGTTTTTGTCCACCCATGCCGAAGACGTGCGCAGCGCCCTGGACGCGGGATTTGCGGCCGCGACAATTCTGTCGGGGGGCGCCAGCCGTGCCGCCAGCGAGGAATTGCGCATTGCTTTCGACGGTGATGCGGTGCTGTTTTCCGACGAGTCGGAACGCGTCTATCAGAGCGGTGGCCTGGAAGCCTTCCAGGCCAGTGAGCGCCAGGCCGCGCGCGAGCCGCTGCGAGGGGGGCCATTCAAGGGCTTCCTGGCGGCGCTCAATGCGCTGCAACGCGAGTTTCCCGAGGATGCTTGCCCGATCCGCACGGCATTGGTGACGGCCCGTTCGGCGCCGGCCCACGAACGGGTCATTCGCACGTTGCGCGAATGGGATATCCGCCTCGACGAGTCGCTGTTCCTGGGCGGCTTGACCAAGTCGGCCTTTCTCGAGGCTTTTGCCGCCGACGTGTTTTTCGACGACCAGACCGGACATTGCGAGCTTGCCCGGGAAGTGGTCGCCACCGGGCACGTGCCCCATGGCATCAGTAACGAAGTGAAGCTCTGACCACCCGTTGCGGGGAGCGTCACGCCGCACGTCGCACTCGTCGGGGCGCTGCTAAGCTGAATCAATCTCCGCCATTCAGGCATTCGAGGAGGTCACATGATTCGTTCGATGCTGTACGCCACAGACCTGGGCCTTTATGCCCCTTATGTGATGCAGCATGCCTTGGCGTTGGCACGGACGTTTGAAGCCGAGTTGTATGTAGTGCATGCGGTGGAACCGATGGGGCTGTTCGCCGAGTCGGTGTTGCAAAGCTACCTCGACGAGCACGCGCTGAACGAATTTCATCGCCAGGGTCTGAATACGGTGATGGCCAATATCGAGCAGCGGGTACTCGACAATTTTCGCGAGGAACTGGGGGAGGGGCAGCAAGACTTGAAGCTGATCAAGTCGGTGAGGGTATTCCAGGGTGATCCTTCCCAGGTCATTCTCGAGCAGGCCGCGAAACTCTCCGTCGATTTGTTGATCGTAGGCAGTCATTGCCAGGGGGCGAATGGCGAGACCCCTTTGGGGAGGACCGCCGCACGGGTATTGCAGTTATCCCGGGTGCCGGTCTACCTGGTGCCGCTGGTGCAGCGGCGGCGCCACGGGGAGACCTAAGGCTAAATGATGGCTTTTTATAAAAAGTTCTAGATTTATTAATACAACCATTCATATAGTTATATGCCGTCGCTGATGCCCGTCGCATCCAACTGCTTTGAGGGATACATATGAAGCTTCAACAATTGCGCTACATCTGGGAAGTGGCGCACCACGACCTCAACGTTTCCGCTACCGCCCAAAGCCTCTACACGTCGCAACCTGGCATCAGCAAGCAGATCCGCCTGTTGGAAGACGAACTGGGCGTCGAAGTCTTCGCCCGCAGCGGCAAGCACCTGACCCGTGTCACCCCGGCCGGTGAGCGCATCATCACCACGGCTGGCGAGATCCTGCGCAAGGTCGAAAGCATCAAGCAGATCGCCCAGGAATTTTCCAACGAGAAGAAAGGCACCCTGTCCATCGCGACCACGCACACCCAGGCCCGTTATGCGCTGCCGCCGGTGATCAGCAATTTCATCAAGCAATATCCGGACGTCGCGCTGCACATGCACCAGGGTTCGCCGATGCAGATCGCCGAAATGGCCGCCGATGGCACCGTGGACTTCGCCATCGCCACCGAAGCCCTGGAGTTGTTCGGCGACCTGGTGATGATGCCGTGCTATCGCTGGAACCGCTGCGTGGTGGTGCCCCAGGGCCATCCGTTGACCAAGCTGCCGAAGCTGACCCTCGAGGCCTTGGCCGAATACCCGATCGTGACCTACGTGTTCGGCTTCACCGGCCGTTCGAAACTCGACGAAGCCTTCAGCCATCGTGGCCTGACGCCGAAGGTGGTGTTCACCGCCGCCGACGCCGACGTGATCAAGACTTATGTACGCCTCGGCCTGGGTGTGGGGATCGTGGCGAAGATGGCCGTCGATACCAAGCTCGACAATGACCTGGTGGTGTTGGATGCCAGCGAGCTGTTCGAATCCAGCGTGACCAAGATCGGCTTCCGTCGTGGCACCTTCCTGCGTGGCTTCATGTGCGATTTCATCGAGAAATTCGCGCCGCACCTCACTCGGGAGGTGATGGCCAAGGCCATTCAGTGCCACAACAAGCAGGAACTCGAAGAGCTGTTCGACGGCGTCGAATTGCCGGTGCACTAAGCTGGACTAAATTGCCTCGGTGACAGCGAACTGTTGCCGGGCGCCCGCCACGACGATCTCCACTTCATCCCCTTCGAATTTGCCCAGCAGGCCTCGGCCCAGCGGCGAGCGAGGGGTGATGACGGTGATCGGCTGACCCACCAGCGACACCTTAAGCCCCGCCGCATCCGGCCCCAGGAACAGCCACTGTTGGCGGCCATCTTCATCTTCCAGTCCGATCAAGGTGCCGACCTGGATGCCGCGTTGCCCATCGTAAGGCCTTAGCGCCAGGTTCTGGCAGAGGGCGAGGGCCTGGCGGATTTCCTCTACGCGCCTGGCCTGCCCCGCGGCAAGGTAGGACGCTTCGAGACCAAGGGTGTCGTACTTGTTTTCGGCGATGTTTTCCTCGTGCGTCGCGGTTTCATAAGCGGTTTGCGCGGCTCGCTCGGCGACGTCGAGGTCAACCTTGAGCTTGTCGAGGATCAATTGGTGAACGGTCTGCTTGTTCATGATCACTCGCAAAATTGCAGGACATTGGCGCGGCTTTTCTCGCTGGGCGCGTTCTGGTCCTGTTGCAGCCAGAACTGGCATTTGGGGTTGGACAGGTTGCGAGGATTGTTGCGCACCTGTTCCAACGCCTGGCGCTGCTCGTTCTTCTGCAGATTCTGCTGGTACTGCTCGAACATCGGCGTGGGCGGCTCGGGCGCCGGTTGCACCGCTGGCGGTTGCGCCAGTTGATGGACCGCGGCGGCCACCGGGGCCAGTTGTTCATCGAACAGGAACCTGGACAGCAACCAGCCCGTCAGAACGATGGCGACAAACCCCAGCCACAGGCCCAGGGCAATACTGACGGTCAATCGCAGGGCTGTGAGGCGCGGGGCGGGGGGATGATCAGGCATGACTGCTTCCTGGCAGGGGCATGGATAGGCGCTGATTGTCGCATGAAGATTAATCGCCGTCGGCCCTTCTGCAATACGGGGCCAATGCGGGACAATCAGGCTTTGCCACAGGGAGTCGGGAATGACCGTGCGCTGGGATATTTTTTGCACCGTCGTGGATAACTTTGGCGACATCGGCGTCACGTGGCGCCTGGCCCGGCAATTGGTGGCCGAGCATCGATGCGCGGTGCGGCTTTGGGTCGATGACCTGCGTGCTTTCGAGCGGCTGTGCCCCGAGATCGACGTCGGCCTTTGTGAACAATGGCAGCAGGGTGTACAGGTCCGACACTGGCCCACGCAATGGTGCGACACCGACGCGGCGGACGTTGTGATAGCAGCCTTCGCCTGCCAATTGCCCGGTGCCTATATGGACGCGATGGCCGAACGCGAGGTGACGCCGTTATGGATGAACCTCGACTACTTGAGCGCCGAAGACTGGGTCATCGGTTGCCATGGCCTGCCGTCGGTCAAGTACAAGCATGTGCAGAAATATTTCTTTTTTCCTGGTTTCCAAGAGGGAACGGGGGGCTTGCTGCGTGAGGCCAGCCTGCTGAAGCATCGTCGGCTGTTTCAACAGGATGACGTGGCGCAGCGAAATTTCCTGCATGGATTGGGCGTCGTGCGGGAACCCGGGGCGCGCCTGATCTCGCTGTTCGCCTATGAGAACGCCGGACTGGCGAGCTGGTTCGAGGCGATGGCGACCGATGCGCGCGCATCCCATGTATTGGTTCCCGAAGGTCGGGTCCTGGGCGATGTGGCGCGCTGGCTGGGCGTGGATGGCTTGGAGTCCGGCGCGCTGCATCGCCGCGGGGCCCTGACGGTGCAGGTGCTGCCCTTTATTAGGCAGGATGATTACGACCGGCTCCTGTGGTGCTGCGATTTCAACGCGGTGCGTGGCGAAGACTCGTTCGTACGTGCGCAATGGGCCGGGCGGCCGTTGCTCTGGCACATCTACCAGCAGGAAGAAGACGTCCATCTGGAAAAGCTCGAAGCGTTTCTCACGTTGTACACCCAAGGTCTTTCGGCTTCGGCGGAAAAAGCGATCAGCGGTCTTTGGCGGGCCTGGAATGCCGGCCAGGACATGGCCGAGCACTGGAAAGCCACTGGCGAAGCGCGGCGTGAACTGGCCGAACACGCCCAGGCATGGTGCCTGGAACAGGCCTCGCGAGCCGATCTCGCCACGGCGCTGGTGAAGTTTTACCGAAATTGGATATGATACGCGGCCTAGATTTTTGTAAATCCCATCCAAATTCGGATATTCGCAATGAAAACTGGTAAAGAACTCAAACCCGGTACCGTGATTCGTATCGACAACGATCCTTGGCTGGTTCAGAAAGCTGAATTCACCAAGTCGGGTCGTAACAGCGCGATCATGAAGACCAAGCTGAAAAACCTGCTGACCGGCTACAAGACCGAAACCGTCTACGGTGCGGACGACAAGCTGGACGACGTGATCCTGGACCGTAAAGAAGCGACCCTGTCCTTCATCAGCGGCGACTCCTACACGTTCATGGACACCACTGACTACACCATGTACGAACTGAACGCCGAAGACATCGAAAGCGTTCTGCCATTCGTTGAAGAAGGCATGACCGACGTCTGCGAAGCCGTATTCTTCGAAGGCCGCCTGGTTTCCGTAGAACTGCCGACCACCATCGTGCGTCAGGTTGACTACACCGAAGGCTCCGCTCGCGGTGATACTTCCGGCAAGGTGATGAAGCCTGCCAAACTGAAGAACGGTACCGAGCTGTCGGTTGCTGACTTCATCGAAATCGGCGACATGATCGAGATCGATACCCGCGAAGGCGGTTCCTACAAAGGCCGCGCTAAATAAGCGAAGTCTCTTGTACGAAAAAGCCCGACCATTGAGTCGGGCTTTTTCATTCTTGCTCCCAGGGGCCCTGTTACTTCAGGTGTTCCTTGAGTTCTTGGGACGCTTGCAACATCGCCGAGCGCACCGCTGGCACCTGGCTCACGACGTTGAGCAAGCCATAGTCGTGGATCATGCCGTTGTAACGGACAGCCGTGACTGGCACGCCGGCCGCGTCCAGTTTGCGGGCGTAGGCTTCGCCTTCGTCGCGCAGTACGTCAGCCTCGGCAGTCTGCACCAGCGCGGGCGGCAGGCCCTTGAGCTGCGCGGTGGTTGCCCGCAATGGCGATGCATAGATCTCGTTGCGCTGCCCGGCATCGGTGGTGTAGTTGTCCCAAAACCACTTCATCATGTTCTTGCTGAGGAAATACCCTTCGGCGAACTGGTTGTAGGACGCCGTCTCGAAATTGGCATCGGTCACCGGCCATAACAGCGCTTGGAAGCGGATCGCCGGGGTGCCCTTGTCCTTGGCCATCAGCGCCACGACCGCAGCCATGTTACCGCCAACGCTGTTGCCCGCTACCGCCAGGCGCTTGCCATCGACATTGATTTCCTTACCGTGCTCGGCCACCCACTTGGTTGCGGCATAAGCCTGGTTGATCGCCACCGGGTAATGCGCTTCGGGTGAGGGCGTGTAGTTGACAAAAACCGCGACGGCGCCCGAACCCGCCACCAGGTCGCGAACCAGGCGTTCATGGGTTGGGAAGTCCCCCAGCACCCAGCCTCCGCCGTGGAAGAACATGAACACGGGCAGCTCACCCTTGATACCGGCCGGACGAACGATGGTCAGGCTGATCGATTGTCCATCGACCTTGATGGTTTTCTCGCTGACATCGGCCTTGGGCAGCGTCAACTTCACACCGGCCTGGGCGCCGACCAGTACTGCGCGGGCGTCTTTGGGCGACAACTGCTCCAGCGGCTTGCCGGTGCCGGCGTTCAGCGCGTCGAGGAAAGCCTGGGTATTGTGTTCGACGATGCCGTCGGCGAAAGCGTTGCTCACGCTCAGGGCGAGAAGGGCGCCGGTCAGGGTTTTGCTGAAAGTGTTCATGTGCATCTCCTTAAATTCAGGTTCGAGGGGCGAAGATCAAACGGTCACGTGCAGGCGCACATCAACGTTGCCGCGGGTGGCGTTGGAGTAAGGGCACACCTGGTGCGCGGCATCGACGAGGCTCTGGGCGTCGGCCTGGTCGAGGCCCGGCAGGCTGATGTGCAGGTCGATGTCGAGACCGAAACCACCAGGAATCTGGCCGATGCCGACATGGGCAGAGATAGAGGCGTCGTCTGGGATCTTGCGTTTGGTCTGGCTGGCGACGAATTTCAGCGCGCCGATGAAGCAGGCCGAGTAACCGGCGGCGAACAGTTGTTCAGGGTTGGTCGCCGCACCGCCTGCGCCGCCGAGTTCTTTTGGCGTGGCGAGTTTGACGTCGAGAATGTTGTCGCTGGAGATAGCACGACCGTCACGGCCGCCGGTGGAAGTTGCGATTGCGGTGTAGAGCGTTTTCATGGTGGGTGCCTCGTTTTCAGGTTGGTTGTTTGCGCTAAATGTTTGCGCGCTAAGTAGGTGTGGAGAGAATGTATAGCGCTAATAATTTGCGCGCAAGATAAATTTTTACGGTGGATATGAATTGGCAAGCCGGAAATGGCTGGAGGGGCTGTTCTAGAGCGGTTCGATGGGGTTGAAAATTTTTCGATGCGGGGGGTTTGACGGGAAGGGCGGAAGGTCAAAGGGAGGGGTATTGGATTCGCCGGCGCCTTCGCGAGCAGGCTCGGTCCCACATAGAGCCGGCGGTGTTCCTGAAGTTAGAGGCTGTCTTGCAAGTGCCCACGCAACTGCTGGAGATCATGCTGCAGTTTCTTCAGTTGCTCCAACGTCTGGCCGCTGGCGGCGAGGATGCATTGGGGTATGTCGAGGGCCTTTTTCTGCAAGGCGCGGCCTTGCTCGGTGAGCTCGACGATCACCACGCGCTCGTCCTCACGGCTGCGGGTGCGGCTCAATAGGCCCTCGGCCTCCAGGCGCTTGAGCAATGGTGTAAGGGAGCCCGGGTCAGTGAGCAGGCGGGTGCTGATTTCACCGACGGTCAAACCGTCTTTTTCCCACAGCACCATCATCGCCAGATACTGCGGATAGGTCAGGCCCAGGGCTTGGAGCAGTGGCTTGTACACCTTGGTCATCAACAGCGATGTCGAGTGCAGGGCGAAACAGACCTGGTTGTCCAGCAAAAGGGCTTCGCAAGGGTCGGGGGTGTCGCGTTGGGTGCTCATGGCAAAACCTTTCGTCAAAGATGATTACGAATCTAGCGGACGAATCTTTAATGCACCAGATAATTCTGACGACTTGATCAGGTGTTGCGTTTCCTCGGTCTCGGCAACTGCGTAGGATAGGCGCCCTGATTAAGGGGAGAGTGGTCTGTGATCGAGGTCGTGCTGTATTTGCTGTTGGGCGCCGCGTTGGGCACCTTGGGGGGATTGTTCGGCATCGGTGGCGGGCTGATTGCGATACCGGTGCTGGGCGTATGGTTCGGCCTGGACCAGCAGATTGCCCAGGGCACGGCATTGGTGATGGTGGTGCCTAACGTCATGCTGGCGCTGTGGCGTTATCACCAGCGCAATCGCATCGAGTTGCGTCATGTCCTGCCGTTGGCGTCCATGGGATTCTGCTTCGCCTGGCTCGGCTCTATCTGGGCCGTGGGCATTGACGCCGAAAGCATGCGCATCGGCTTCGTGGTGTTCTTGGTTGTTTTGGCTGCATATAACCTCATCCGAATGTTCACCACCACGGCGCCCGCTTCGGCGCAGATGCGCCACGGTTGGCCATGGCTCGGCGTGTTGGGTGCGGCTTCAGGGACGATGGGTGGCCTGTTTGGTGTGGGTGGGGCCGTTGTCGCAACGCCGTTCCTCACCAGTGTGTTCGGCACGACTCAGGTAGTTGCCCAGGGCCTGTCGCTGTCGTTGGCCTTGCCCAGTACCGGCGTGACCCTTGTCACTTATGCGTTTCATCATGAAGTGGACTGGTGGATCGGCGTGCCGCTGGCAGTCGGTGGGCTGATGAGCATCAGCTGGGGCGTGAAGGTCGCCCACGCCTTGCCGGAGCGACTGTTGCGTGGGCTGTTCTGCGGTTTCCTGGTGCTGTGCGCCGTACTGCTCATCTTTAAAGTTTGAAGCCTTCCACGATGTGTTCGGCCAGGCATTCGGTGATCGGCGACGGATTGTGCAGGTTGCGGATCAGCATGATGCTGGCCTCGGGCAGCTCCGGCAGGTTCTCGGCCTCGCCGAGGACGCGCATGTCAGGGGTCAGCAGGCTTTCCAGTTGCGCAGTGATTGCCAGGCCCGCGCCTACCACCGCCATGATCGCCGACAAGCTCGAGCTGTTATAGGCCACGCGGTAATCGCGTCCCATGGCGTCCAGCGCATTGCAGGCCCACTGCCGGCAGAAGCAATCGCTGTTGAACATTGCCAGCGGCAGGGGCGTTTGCTCATGGGTGTTGAAGCACGCCGCTTCGGCCCAGACAAAACGTTCCTTGCGCAGCAACTGGCCTATTTCATCCCCAGGCTTGCGAGTGACGATGGACAGGTCCAGGTCCTGGCGCAGCAGCAATTGCTTGGATGATTCGCAATGCACCTCGATTTCGATCAGCGGATAGAACTGGGCGAAGCGCTGCAGGATGCCTGGTAGAAAGCGCATCACATAATCGTCCGGTGTGCCGATGCGGACCGTGCCGACCATATGGGGTTCGCGCAGGGTATTGAACACTTCGCTGTGCAACTTGAGGATGCGCCGGGCATAACCCAGCAACACCTGGCCCTCGGCGGTGAGCTTTACTTGTCGCCCGTCGCGCTCGAACAGCCGACGCTGCAACACGTCTTCCTCCAGCCGCTTCATCTGCATGCTGACCGCGGATTGCGTACGGTTGACCAATTCCCCGGCACGGGTGAAACCACCCTGATCGGCGATGGCGACAAAGGTCCGCAGCACTTCCGTATCGATGCTCGGGTAACTCGACAATGGATCAATCTCCGAGATGTATTGCATAAGAAACATTCGTTGGATTGATCTTAGCCTTGGCGCGAGACTTGAGCTACCCCCAACGGAGGACATGACGATGAAAGGTCAGAAAGGGTATGTATCGATAGACAAGCACTCATTCCACCGGTTTTCCCTCAGCGATCTGCTGCACAAGTTTAGCCGCTGGTATGAATTGCACCATGAACGTGAATTGCTTGCCGGCCTGAGCGACGAGGCGCTCAAGGACATCGGCGTCAGCCGTGCCGACGTGGAAAAAGAAGTGGTCCGGCCATTCTGGGATGACCCAATGCACAAATGAGCCATCCTTCCCTACACAAACCGCTTAGTGGTGAGGTAGGTTGCGAGCAGACAAGGAGATCTCCATGCCCGCGACTCTGTCCTTTACCCTCAAACAGGCCCGGCGTCTGGCGTTGGCCGCCCAAGGATTCGATGGGCGGCTACCGTCGGCGCCGGTCCAACCCTCCCGCCTCAACCGCCTGATCGAACGCCTTGGCGTCCTGCAGATCGATTCAGTCAACGCGTTGGTGCGCTCGCATTACCTCCCGCTGTTCTCCCGCCTCGGTCATTACAATCGCGATTTGCTCGATCAAGCTGCCTGGAGCCAGGGGCGTCGTCGCACGTTATTCGAATATTGGGGGCATGAGGCTTCGCTGCTGCCGATGACGATGTATCCGTCGATGCGCTGGCGCATGGCTCGGGCGGCGCGCGGCGAAGGTATCTACCAACAATTGGCGCGTTTCGGCCGCGAGCAGCAAGGCGTGATCGGTCGAGTCCTGCAATCTGTTCGGGACCAGGGCGCGACTGGCGCGGGCAGCTTGTCCACGCGCCAGGAAAAGGCCGGGCCGTGGTGGGACTGGAGCGCGGAGAAGCATGCGCTGGAGTGGCTGTTCGCGGCGGGCGAGGTGACGGTGGCGGGGCGCCGTGGCTTCGAGCGCCTCTATGATTTGCCGGAGCGGGTCTTGCCGGCCTCGATCCTGCAGCAACCGCTGCCGGACGAAGCCCAGGCCCAGCGCACACTGCTGATCCATGCCGCCGAAGCCTTGGGGGTTGGCACCGAGAAGGATCTGCGCGACTACTTTCGCCTGGGGCCGGCGGACGCCCGCGAGCGGCTGGCTGAACTGGAAGAGGCCGGAGCACTGCTGCGCTGTCAGGTCCAGGGTTGGAAACAGCCGGCCTGGTGTCGCCCCCTTGTGAAAATTCCACGCAAGGTTGCCGCCAGTGCGCTGCTGTCACCGTTCGATTCGCTGGTCTGGGAGCGCAGTCGCACCGAGCGGCTGTTTGATTTTCGCTATCGCCTGGAGATCTACACGCCGGTACACAAGCGGGTGTATGGCTATTACGTCCTGCCGTTTCTACACAACGAGCGAATTGCCGCCCGGGTTGATTTGCGGGCGGAGCGGGCTTTGGGGCAATTGGCCGTGCATGCCGTGCACGAAGAGGTGCCCGGGATGGACGAGGAGGGCATGCTGGCGCTGGCGGCGAATCTGTGGAGCATGGCCCGGTGGTTGGGGTTGGAGCGGGTTCAACTCAATTGCCAGCGGGAGGGTGGGGTTCGGTTGGCGGTGGCATTGGCTGAAATTACCAGTGACTGAGCTGGCCCCTTCGCGAGCAGGCTCGCTCCCACAGGGATTTGCGGTGACTACAGCCTTTGTGACACAGCAAATCCAATGTGGGAGCGAGCCTGCTCGCGAGGCGATTGAACGGTGAAGAAGGACCTACAGACTCACCGCCGAACCTGCTTCAAGGTCTCGGCAATCAAGAACGCCAACTCCAGCGACTGATCAGCATTCATCCGCGGGTCGCAGTGGGTGTGGTAGCGGTCCGACAGGCCGTCCTCGGTGATCGGGCGCGCGCCGCCGATGCATTCGGTGACGTTCTGCCCGGTCATCTCGATGTGGATACCGCCGGCGTATGTCCCTTCGGCTTCATGGACCTGGAAGAACTGCTTCACTTCGCCAAGGATCTGCGCAAAGTCCCGGGTCTTGTAGCCGCTGCTGGCCTTGATGGTGTTGCCGTGCATCGGATCGGAGCTCCACAGCACCTGCTTGCCTTCACGCTGTACGGCGCGCAGCAGTTGCGGCAGGTGATCGCCAACCTTGTTGGCGCCCATGCGCGCGATCAGGTTCAGTCGGCCCGGGTCATTGTCCGGGTTGAGGACGTCGATCAGGCGAATCAGGTCGTCAGGGTTCATGCTGGGGCCGACCTTGACGCCGATCGGGTTGTTCACCCCGCGCAGAAACTCGACGTGGGCACCGTCCAGCTGACGGGTGCGGTCGCCGATCCACAGCATGTGGGCCGAGCAGTCGTAATAGTCATTGGTCAGGCTGTCGCGGCGCACGAAGGCTTCTTCGTAGTTGAGCAGCAACGCCTCGTGGGCGGTGAAAAAACTGGTTTCACGCAGTTGTGGCGAGCTGTCCATGCCGCAGGCGCGCATGAAGGCCAGGGTTTCGTCGATGCGGTCGGCCAGGTGGCTGTATTTTTCCGCCAGGGCCGAGTTGGCGATGAAATCCAGATTCCATTTGTGCACCTGGTGCAAATCGGCAAAGCCGCCCTGGGCGAACGCACGCAGCAGGTTCAGCGTGGCGGTGGACTGGTGGTAGGACTGCAGCAACCGCTCCGGATCCGGTACACGACTTTGCTCGTCGAAGCCGATGCCATTGACGATGTCACCCCGGTAGGCCGGCAGCGTTACGCCGTCGATGGTTTCATCATTGGCGGAGCGTGGCTTGGCGAACTGGCCGGCCATGCGCCCGACCTTCACCACCGGGCAACCGGCGGCGAACGTCATCACGATCGCCATCTGCAGCAGCACCTTGAAGGTGTCGCGGATCTTGGCGGCGGAGAATTCGACGAAGCTTTCCGCACAGTCGCCGCCCTGCAACAGAAAGGCCCGGCCCTGGGTGACTTCGGCGAACTGACGGCGCAACTCCCGGGCTTCACCGGCAAACACCAGTGGCGGATAGCTGGCCAGGGTCTGCTCGACCCGTTGCAGATGCGCCGCGTCAGGGTATCGGGGTTGCTGCTGGATCGGCAGGGCGCGCCAGCTGTCAGGGCTCCAGGGTTGGCTCATCATGATCTCTAGGTGATTTACGCTCGGGCGCTCATGTTATCAGCAAATTAGTGCGTGACCTGTTCCGCTTGCTTCGCGGACAATCGCGCCTTCGCCCCGTATGGGCAGGCCCATGGCCGCCCGGCAACATCAGGAGATGAAATGACAGAGGAGCGCGTCGAGCATTTGCTCGCCGAGGTGCACGACGAGTTCGGCATGATTCGCGTGTTCGAAGTGGCCGACTACCGGTTTCTCGAGTTCGGCGATGCCATCGAGCAGAGCTGCGTGTTCACGGCCGATCCCAGCTGGCTCGAATACGACTACACTCGCGCCATGCTCATCGGTGCGTTGTGTCACGAGCAGCCGGAAAGCGCGCTCTTCCTGGGATTGGGCGCAGGTACCTTGACCCAGGCCTGCCTCAAGTTTCTGCCGCTGGAAGATGTCGAGGCGATCGAGCTGCGCCCGGATGTGCCGCGCCTGGCCATCGAATACCTGGGGCTGGATGACGATCCGCGCTTGTACATCCGCGTCGGCGATGCCCTGGAACTGCTTGAAACGGCGGAGCCGGCCGATCTGATTTTTGTCGACCTCTATACCGATGTCGGCCCCGGCGTAGGCCATCTGGCGTGGGGTTTTCTGGAAAACTGCCAGAAGCGCCTCAACCCGGGCGGCTGGCTGGTGATCAATCAATGGGCAACCGATGACGGCAAGCCCCTGGGCGCGGCATTGTTGCGTGGTCTGTACCACCGACACTATTGGGAATTGCCGGTGAAGGAGGGCAACGTGATCCTGATCGTGCCGGCGGACCTGGACCAGGCGCTGGACATGCAAGGCTTGGTTGCCCGGGCCGAAGGGCTGGCGCCACGATTGGGGTATTCGTTGCAATCGCTGATCAAGGCCATCCGTCCGGCGACGTGATCAGAACTGCAAGGGCTTTTGTGGCGAGGGAGCTTGCTCCCGCTCGGCTGCGAAGCAGACGCCTGGGTCAGTAGTCTGGAATCGATGGGGCCGCTTCGCGACCCAGCGGGAGCAAGCTCCCTCGCCACAGGGGAACGCCAGCGCAAGTGAACCGTTTTAGCCGGCTGCCCCAAGGCTTTTGGTCGCGAGCCCTACAACAGTGTTTCAGTAAAAAAAGCTCCCTTTTTGGGCGAATTCCGGTATAGTGCGCGCCGGCCTTTAGCCGGGCCGCGTCAAGGTAGCGCAATATTCCGAAGCCAGCTTCGGTTGCATGTCCGCACAACGGATGCTTCCGCGACGTTCTTTTTCATTCATTCGTTTTCGCAAATCCCCGCCGACAAAGCTGCCAGGGCGACTCTTGAGTCTCAACACGGCATGCGCAGCTTTGGAGCATGGGTCTTTGCGGATGCACTTAGAGGCAGACCCATGACCCAGGAAATCGGCGGCTTCGCCGCTCTTGAACTTCATCCCAATATTGTCGCTGCAGTAGTCGCTACCGGCTATGAAGAGCCTTCGGCCATTCAGCAGCAGTCGATCCCGATCATTCTCGCCGGTCACGATATGATTGGTCAGGCGCAAACCGGTACGGGTAAAACCGCCGCGTTCGCACTGCCGATCCTGCACCGCATTGATCCGTCCAAGCGCGAGCCGCAAGCTCTGATCCTGGCCCCAACTCGTGAGTTGGCGCTACAAGTTGCAACCGCTTTCGAAACCTACGCCAAGCAAATGCCAGGCGTGACTGTTGTGGCTGTCTACGGCGGCGCGCCGATGGGCCCACAGCTGAAAGCAATCCGTAATGGCGCACAGATCGTTGTCGCCACCCCGGGCCGTCTGTGCGACCACCTGCGTCGCGACGAAAAAGTCCTCGCCACCGTGAACCACCTGGTTCTCGACGAAGCGGACGAAATGCTCAAGCTGGGCTTCATGGACGACCTGGAAGTCATCTTCAAGGCCATGCCTGAGACTCGCCAGACCGTCCTGTTCTCGGCCACCTTGCCACAATCGATCCGTGCCATCGCCGAACGCCATCTGCGCGATCCGAAGCACGTGAAGATCCAGAGCAAGACCCAGACCGTCACCGCGATCGAGCAGGCTCACCTGCTGGTTCACGCCGACCAGAAGACTTCCGCCGTTCTCAGTCTGCTGGAAGTCGAAGACTTCGACGCCCTGATCATGTTCGTGCGCACCAAGCAAGCGACCCTGGACCTGGCCAGCGCCCTGGAAGCCAAAGGCTACAAAGCCGCCGCGCTGAACGGTGACATTGCCCAGAACCAGCGTGAGCGCGTGATCGACTCCCTCAAGGATGGCCGCCTGGACATCGTTGTGGCGACCGACGTCGCGGCCCGTGGCTTGGACGTTCCGCGTATCACCCACGTGTTCAACGTCGACATGCCGTACGATCCGGAGTCCTACGTACACCGTATCGGTCGTACCGGCCGTGCCGGTCGCGAAGGCCGTGCGTTGTTGTTGGTCACCCCGCGTGAGCGCCGCATGCTGCAAGTGATCGAGCGTGTGACGGGTCAGAAGGTCGCTGAAGTCCGCCTGCCGGACGCCCAGGCCGTTCTCGATGCCCGCATCAAGAAACTGACCAACAGCCTGTCGCCGCTGGTGGCTGACGCCGAATCGACCCACGGTGATCTGCTCGATCGCCTGACCGCCGACATCGGTTGCACCCCACGTGCCCTGGCCGCTGCCCTGTTGCGCAAGGCCACCAACGGCCAAGCGCTGAACCTGGCTGCAATCGAGAAGGAACGCCCACTGGTGCCGAACAACGCACCGCGTGGCGACCGTCCTGAGCGCAGTGGCGATCGTCCGGACCGTGGTGATCGCGAGCGTCGTGCACCGATCCCGTTGGCCGAAGGCCGTGCTCGCTGCCGTACCGCGCTGGGTGCTCGTGACGGCATTGCCGCCAAGAACCTGCTGGGCGCGATCCTCAACGAGGGTGGCCTGGCTCGCGAAGCCATCGGTCGTATCCAGGTGCGTGACAGCTTCAGCCTGGTGGAACTGCCGGAAGATGGCCTGGAGAAGTTGCTGACCAAGCTCAAGGACACCCGCGTGGCCGGCAAGCAGCTCAAGCTGCGTCGCTACCGCGAGGATTGATCGACCTACGGGTTGATTGATCGAGCACGAAAAAATCCCCGACTGGTTCGGGGATTTTTTTTGCCTGTCCTCTGGTGTTGTCTCAGTGCGAGCGGCGGGGAGGCCAATCGCGAGCAAGCTCGCTCCCACAGGGGATTTTTGAGCGCCGAAGACCCAATGTGGGAGCGAGCTTGCTCGCGATTGGCGCGACTCGGTTTGCGATCAGTCGAACCGATAAATATCCATCCCCAGCGTCCCCATGGTAAATCCAGCATGGGCAACGCTGAACGTACCACCGGCTCCGCGGGCGAAATACAGCGGCAACAAATGCTCGTCGCTGGGATGGCTGCGCACGGCATGGGGAGCCTGGCGGCGGTAGTCATGCAGTGCCGTCTCGTCGTTCGACGCCAGCCTGGCAACCATCCAATCGCGAAACGCCTTGGCCCACGGCTCGATGCTGTCGGGGCCGGCGTTCCAATCCAGGTCCCGCAGGTTGTGGGTGATGCTCCCGGAGCCGATCACCAGCACGCCTTGTTCCCGCAGGCTCGCCAATGCGCGGCCCACCCGCGTTTGCAGCGTTGGCCCCTGACGGCTAGGCAAAGAGACCTGTACCACCGCAATATCCGCCTCGGGATACATCAGTGACAGCGGCACCCAGACGCCATGGTCGGCGGGCCGTCCCGTGTCGAGACGTGCCGGCAGCTGCGTGGCGTTGAGCAGGTCGGCGACCTGTGTTGCCAACCGAGGATCGCCAGGGGCGGGATATTGCACCTTGTACAGGTCGGGTGGAAAACCACCGAAATCATGCCAGGTGCGTGGCCGTGGGTTGGCGCTGACCAGCAGCTCATCACTCTCCCAATGAGCTGAGACAACGACGATGGCCTTGGGCCTGGGCAACTGCGCGGCAAGGCGAGTCAGGGCCGGACCGCTTTCGCCGGGCTCCAGGGCAAGCATGGGGGAGCCATGGGAGATAAACAGGCTGGGCAGCATCGACGGGCTCCTGAGGGTTAAGATGTGTCATCTTCTGTCAGGTCAATGATCGAAATCTAATACAAGTTTTAAGCTGTTTTGATCGAATTTATGGAGCGAACCCCATGGACCCCGAGTTTTGGCACAAGCGTTGGTCAACCAACCAGATCGGCTTTCATCTGCCTGAAGTGAACCCTTACCTGCGGCGTTTCTGGCCTCAGTTGGGGTTGCCTGAAGAGACGCGAGTGTTGGTGCCCTTGTGCGGCAAGACGCTGGATCTGCTGTGGTTGGCGCAACAAGGTTTTTCCGTACGGGGGATTGAGCTGTCGGAAAAAGCCGTCACTGATTTTTTCCAGGAACATCAGCTCCAGCCGAACGTGAGTGAGGAGGGCGCCTTCAAGATATTTCGTGCCGGCGCCATTGAAATCCGTTGCGGTGATTTCTTTGCGTTGACGCCTTTGGACGTAGCCGATTGCGCGACGTTGTATGACCGCGCTGCATTGATCGCCTTGCCCGAGCCGATGCGTGAGCGGTATGCGGCCCATCTGCAGAGCATAATGCCGGACTGTGTCGGGCTGGTGATCACGCTGGATTACAACCAGGACGAGATGCCTGGACCTCCGTTTTCGGTAGGGCATGACGAGGTGCAGCGGTTGCTGGGTGGGGCTTGGGAGTTGCAGGTCTTGCACGAACAGGATGTGCTGGGCGAGAGTTGGAAGTTCTTGCAGGCGGGCGTGAAGCGGCTGGATGAGCGGGTATATCTGGTATCCAGTCGTGGGGTGCATTCAATGACCCCATCGTTGAAAAATCCGGCCCCGCGCTTGGAATAGCAAAAAAAAGCCCGCATTGCTGCGGGCTTCTTTTTGAGGCTCTAGCGATCAACCACGGCGACGCAGTGCGTCAATCCGCTCTTCCAGCGGCGGGTGGCTCATGAACATGCGGGCCAGGCCCTGCTTGATGCCACCGTTGATGCCAAAAGCATTCAGGGTGTCGGGCATGTGCACTGGCAAACCTTGCTCGGCGCGCAGGCGCTGCAGGGCGCCGATCATGGCGCTGGTGCCGGCCAGGCGGGCGCCGGCGTCATCGGCGCGGAACTCGCGTTTGCGCGAAAACCACATGACGATCGCACTGGCGAGGATACCCAGCACCAGCTCGGCGAAAATGGTCGCCACGTAGTAGGCGATGCCTTGGCCTTCTTCGTTCTTGAAGATCACCTTGTCGACAAAGTTGCCGATGATGCGGGCAAAGAACATCACGAAGGTGTTCACCACGCCCTGGATCAGCGCCAAGGTCACCATGTCACCGTTTGCCACGTGGCCGATCTCGTGAGCCAGCACCGCCTTGACTTCATCCGGTGAGAACCGCTCGAGCAAGCCCTGGCTTACCGCCACCAGTGCATCATTCTTGTTCCAACCGGTCGCGAAGGCGTTGGCCTCGTAGGCCGGGAATATCCCGACTTCGGGCATCTTGATACCGGCTTCGCGAGACAGTTGCTCGACGGTCTGCAGCAGCCATTGTTCGTGGCGAGTGCGCGGCTGGCTGATGATCTGGGTACCGGTGCTCATCTTTGCCATCCATTTGGAAATGAACAGCGAGAACAGGGAACCGGCGAAACCGAACACCGCACAGAAGATCAGCAGCTGATTGAGGTTGAGGTCAACCCCGTTGGCCGCCATGAACCCGTTGAAGCCGAAAAGGCTCAGGGTGATGCTGGCAATCAGCACGACCGCCAGGTTAGTGGCCAAAAACAGCAGGATGCGCATCATGGTGGTAGCAATCTCCTCATGCTAAAGATGTAGCGTTATGCGGGGTATATAAGGTGCTGCCGCAGGCTATTCAACTCGCCTACTATTTCAAACTGTGTCCTACACGCGTCCTAAATGTTTGAAAGACTTTTCTGAAAGTGATCGTGGAATCGAGATTTGTCGCCCTTGCCCCGTGAACGTTGAGTTTCCTCTTCCTAAGGTCGCTGGTTTCCCAGTGTAGAAGGCCTACCGGCGCGCAAAGATTGGATATGTTGCTGAATCAGACAGCGTGCGAGGCGAGGGGCCTCGCACGCTGACCGGGCTACTGGCGGTAGGACTTTAGGAAATTGCCGATGCGTCCGATGGCCTGGTCCAGGTCATCGACTCGCGGCAGGGTCACGACACGGAAATGATCCGGCCATGGCCAGTTGAACGCCGTGCCCTGGACGACCAGCAGCTTTTCGGACAGCAGCAGGTCGAGGACGAATTTCTCGTCGTTGTGGATCGGGCAGATTTTCGGGTCGATGCGCGGGAACGCATACAAGGCGCCCATCGGCTTGACGCAGCTGACGCCTGGGATGTTGTTGAGCAGTTCCCAGGTGCGGTTGCGTTGTTCCAACAACCGGCCCTGGGGCAAGACCAGGTCGTTGATGCTCTGGTAGCCGCCCAATGCCGTCTGGATGGCGTGTTGGCTCGGCACGTTGGCGCACAGGCGCATGTTGGCCAGCATGTCGATGCCTTCGATGTAGCTCTGGGCGTGATGCTTGGGCCCGGAGATGGCGATCCAGCCGGAGCGGAAGCCGGCGACGCGATAGGACTTCGACAAGCCGTTGAAGGTCAGGCAGAGGAGATCCGGCGCCAGGGACGCGGTGCAGACGTGCACGGCATCGTCGTACAGGATCTTGTCGTAGATCTCGTCGGAAAACACTACCAGGTTGTGCTGACGGGCCAGTTCCAGCATGCCCAGCAGCACTTCTCTGGAATAGACGGCGCCGGTGGGGTTGTTCGGGTTGATGATCACTAGGGCCTTGGTGTTCGGGGTGATCTTGGCCTTGATGTCCGCCAGGTCAGGGAACCAGTTCGCCTGCTCGTCGCACAGGTAATGCACCGGGTTGCCGCCGGACAGGCTCACGGCAGCGGTCCACAGCGGATAGTCCGGCGCCGGCACCAGGACTTCGTCGCCGTTGTTGAGCAAGGCTTGCATGGACATGACGATCAGCTCGGACACGCCGTTGCCCAGGTAGATGTCCTCGATGCCGATGCCTTCGACCTGCTTCTGCTGGTAATACTGCATCACGGCCTTGCGCGCACTGAACAGACCTTTGGAGTCGCTGTAGCCCTGGGCGGTCGGCAGGTTGCGGATGACGTCCTGGAGGATTTCATCGGGGGCTTCGAAACCAAAGGGCGCCGGGTTGCCGATGTTCAGCTTGAGGATGCGGTGGCCTTCCTCTTCCAGGCGTTTGGCGTGCTTGAGCACCGGGCCGCGAATGTCGTAGCAGACGTTGGCGAGCTTGTTCGATTTGCTGACCTGCATGGCGATGTGTTCCCGAAAATGAACGATCCAGGCGGCGTGTGAACTACCGTACTGGGGATCCTGCGTCTGTGCCCGGGCCGGACGCGGTAGATGCGCCACAATCCATTTGAATGCGCATGACGTGGCTGCCAGACTGGCGCCTGACGAGGCGCAATCATACGTGCCGCCCGATCTGCGGAAAAGCGTCGGATCGGGCTTTTTCAATTGCCGAGGTAGGACGATGGAAAAGTTGCAGAAAACCCTTGAAGAGTGGCGTGAAATGCTCGACCCGGAGCAATACAACGTCTGTAGGCTCAAAGGCACCGAGCGACCGTTCTCCGGCAAATACAACGGGACCAAGACCGACGGTGTTTACCACTGCATCTGCTGCAACGAGCCGTTGTTCGATTCGATGACCAAGTTCGATTCCGGCTGTGGCTGGCCGAGTTTCTATGCGCCCATCGAAGGCAGCGCGGTGGTGGAAGTGCGGGATGTCAGCCATGGCATGATCCGCACCGAGGTGGTCTGCGCCAAATGCGACGCGCACCTGGGGCACGTCTTCCCCGACGGCCCGCCGCCCACCGGCCTGCGTTATTGCATCAACTCGGTGTGCCTGGATCTCGTGCCTCGGGAGTAACGTTCTACGCGGTCCTTTGTGGCGAGGGAGAAAGCGCCCTCGCCACAACACCCATGGCTCATCACAACAGTCACAGCAGCCTCATGGTCCGTGAGGTGTCCCGAGAATTAAATTGCACGCAATTTAATTGGTCGCTATCTTCATTCTCCCAACCTCTTCAGGAGCTCCCCTCAATGACCGATAATCTGCTAAGCATCCCGTGCACGACCATCAAGGGCGAGCAAAAGACCCTGGCCGATTTTTCCGGCAAGGCCGTGTTGGTGGTCAATACCGCCAGCCAATGTGGTTTCACACCGCAGTACAAGGGGCTCGAGGCGTTGTGGCAGTCCTACAAGGACCGGGGGCTGGTGGTGCTGGGTTTTCCCTGCAATCAGTTCGGCAAGCAGGAGCCAGGCAACGAGGGGGCGATTTCTGAGTTTTGCGAGCTCAATTTCGGCGTGAGCTTTCCATTGTTCAAGAAGGTCGAGGTCAACGGTGCCAATGCCCATCCGTTGTTCGTGCAGCTCAAGCAGCGGGCACCGGGAGTGCTGGGGTCCAAGGGCATCAAATGGAATTTCACCAAGTTCCTCATCGGCAAGGACGGCCAAGTGGTGAAGCGCTTTGCCCCGACCACCAAGCCCCAAGACCTCACCGCCGAGATCGAAGCCCTGCTCAAATGAATGATCTGTCAGTCGATTCGCTGAAGCTCGACAGCCAGTTGTGCTTCAAGTTGTACGCCGCGTCGCGGGCGGTGATTCGGGGTTACAAGCCGATGTTGGATCAGCTTGGCCTGACCTATCCGCAATACCTGGCGATGCTCGTACTGTGGGAATGGCAGGTGAGCCCGCCGGAGCAACCGACCGTCAAAGCCCTGGGCGAACGCTTGCTGCTTGATTCCGGCACGCTGACGCCGTTGCTCAAGCGCCTGGAACAACTGGAGCTGGTCCAGCGGCAACGATCGGCACGTGATGAACGCGAAGTGCATTTGAGCCTGTCGGAGCGTGGGCGGACCTTGCGTGAGCAGGTCGGCCCGCTCAAGGCTCGCTTGCTGTGTGACAGCGGTATTGATCTGGATCGCGTGGGAGAGCTGCGCGACGGCCTCGATCATTTGTTGGCCCAGATCAAAGCGCTGACGTAGTGGGCACCCATTGGTCCAGCAATGCGGCCAGTTCTTCGCGACGGAACGGCTTGGATAAATAGTCGCTCATGCCGGCGGCCCGACAGCGCTCACGTTCTTCGGGCATGGCGTTGGCGGTCAGCGCGACAATCGGCAGGTCGGGCCAGCGCCCGCTGCGGCGGATCTGCCGGCTGGCTTCGTAGCCGTCCATGACCGGCATGTTGCAGTCCATCAGGACCAGGTCGAATTCCCGCTGTTCGAGCTGATCCAGGCCCTCGGCGCCGTGGGCCGCGACAACCACTTCACAACCCAGTTTGACCAGCATGCCCTTGGCCACCAGCTGGTTGACGGGGTTGTCTTCCACCAACAGGACACGAGCACGCAGGGTGGGCGGCAATGCGTCGATCTGCGCCTCATTGATCGTGGTCGCCTCGCTTTGCAAGGCGCGACGCAGGACCTGATAAAGCGCATGGCGCGCCAGCGGCCGGGCCTGTTGCAGCAATGGGGCGAGGGCGCTCGCTTCTTCGCTGGGCATGAAACTGCCATAGGCGGTAACCAGCAGAATGGTGGCGTCGAAGGTCGGCCGCAGGTTGAACAGGCATTCCGGGCAATCGGTGATCAGGATGTCGGGCTTGAGCCCCAGCAGCCCGTCATCCACGGAACGTTGGACATAATCCAATCCCCAGGCGGGTAGCAACATGCCCAGCAGTTCGGCCAGCCCGCTGTTCGCGGTGGTGATGGCCACGACGTTGCCATGCAAGCGTACGACGGGGACGGCAGGGGTGTGGCAAGGCAACGGCAGGTCGGCACAGAACTGGCTGCCGAAGCCGGCCTCGGAACTGATCGTGAGCCGGCCCTGCATGGCTTCGCAGAGGTTGTAGGTCAATGCCAGCCCCAGCCCGGTGCCGCCGAACTGGCGGGTAATGCCTGCGCCGGCCTGGGTGAACGGCTGAAGGATCCGCGCCTGGGCCTCCTGGGGGATGCCGATGCCCGTGTCGCAGACCTCGATCCGCACGCCGCCCTCATACTGGCTCAAGCGCACATCGACCCGGCCGAAGCGGGTGAACTTCAATGCGTTGGACAGCAGGTTGCTGACGATCTGGCGGACGCGGGTCGGGTCGCCCAGTACCTGCGCGGGAAACTGCGGCTCGATCAGGCACGCCAGTTCGACGCTCGGGGCGGCATTTTGTGAAAGCAGGTTGGCGGTGTCTTCGACCAGGGAACCCAGGTCGAACGGGATGCGTTCGAGCTCCAGCTGGCCGGCATCGAACTTGGACAAGTCGAGGATATCGTTCAGCAACTCGACCAGCACTTTGCCCGAGTCGTGGGCGATCGACAGCTGTTGCTGCTGTTCAGCGGTCAGTGGGCCATCCAGGGACAGGGCGATCATACCGAGCAGGCCATTGAGTGGCGTGCGGATCTCATGGCTCATGTTGGCGAGGAATGCAGAACGGGTGTCGGCCATGTCCAAGGCGGTACGCCGGGCAACCTCCAGTTCTTCGTTGGACTGGCTGAGGCGGGCATTGATGGCCTTGAGTTCGGCGGTGCGCGCCGAAACGATATTTTCCAATTGCGCCAGGTAATCGGTGAGGCGGTTTTCAGCCGTGCGTCGCTGCTGGATCTCGGTGGAGATATTTTCGAACTGCTGGTTGGCGACTGAAACCAGCACGCCGATTTCGTCGTATTGATGGCCGGAAGGGCATTCCAATGGGCTCTGTTCGCTGCTACTGGGATCGCGGCTGCTCAGCTCGCGGATGACCCGCACCAAGGGCTTGGTCAGCATGACGTAGAAAAGCGCCAGCAACAGGCCGGTCAGGATCAGGCTACGAGCGAAACCGTTGAGCAGGGTGATCTCGGCCCGTCGCAGGAAGCGGCTGCCGAACGAATAGGTGTCGACATCCAGCCGCAACACTCCCAGGGACTCGCCGGGCAGATGGGTCAGGTAGAGCCGGTCTTCGAACTGGCGCTGGGCGCCAAAGAGAAAGTCGCTGATGAACCGATTGTTGCTCTGCAGTTCGGGACGTTTGACGCTGGCCAGGACCGTATTGTTGTTGTCGATGAGTTCGGCACCGATGATGGCCGGCGAGCGCAACAGGCCCAGGGCCAGTTCCTGAGCGAGTTCGGCGTCGATGTTATAGGCGATGCGCGAGGCCGGGTTGTGGCTGATTTCCAACAGCGAGAGGATTTCACGGTTGATCGATGCGTCTTCGCTGGCATAATCGATGCCGATCTGTCCCAGGCTTAATAAAGTACCCAGCACGAAACCCACCAGGACGGTCAGTCGGGCCTGTTTGTACGACAACCGTTGGGTGAACCTGATGTCCATGGAATGGTGAACCACTTACGTTTCCCTTCGCCGGTCAAGCATAGCTGATCATCTCTGAATATCGGTGCGGCCGGTATGTAGTGTGTGAAACAGACCCGCCATCGGCTTCGTCGTTTCGTCGCTGTAGCGTCATCATTACCGTGAACCTGTCCGAGGAGAAGACGTGGACGCCCGATTGATTGCTTTTCTTGAACGCGCCGATGCGGTGCTGACCCGTATCGAGCCCTTTTTGCCTGCGCCACGGCCCGCCATCGACTGGAACCAGACCCTGGCCGCCCGTTGGCAGCGCGACGGGCGCGGCGGTTTTCTCCTGCCGCTCCAGGTCAGCCTCGATATGCGCTTGTCGGACCTGATCGGCGTTGATCGCCAGGTCGAACAGTTGGGGCGCAACACCCGGCAGTTCATCGATGGCATGCCTGCCAACCACGCCTTGCTGTGGGGCTCGCGCGGCACGGGCAAGTCTTCGCTGGTACGTGCGTTGCTGGCCGAACATGCTGGCCAGGGCCTGCGCTTGATCGAGATCGAACGCGATCATCTGGCCGATCTGCCTCGGGTGGTCGAGCAAGTGGCGAAATTGCCCCAGCGCTTCGTGGTGTTCTGCGATGACTTGTCGTTCGAGTCCGGCGAAGGTGACTACCGCGTACTCAAGAGCGTGCTCGACGGATCCCTCGAACAGGCCCCGGACAACGTGCTGCTGTATGCCACCTCGAACCGTCGTCATCTGGTGCCGGAAAAGGAAAGCGACAACGAAAACTGGAAGCGGGTCGACGGCGAGCTTCATCCGAGCGAAGCCGTGGAGGACAAGATTGCCTTGTCTGACCGTTTCGGGCTTTGGCTGTCGTTTTATCCGTTCACCCAAGAGCATTTTCTCGACGTGGTGGAGCATTGGATCGGCGAGCTCGCGGCGAAGGCCGGGCTGGCCTGGCAGCGTGACGAGGCGCTGGAAATACAAGCGGTTCGCTGGGCGACCGGACGCGGCAATCGCAACGGACGTTGCGCCTATCAATTTGCCCGTTATTGGGTGGGCCTGAAATTGCTGGAGCAAGATGCATGATCGATTTGAAAAGCACTGGCGAAGGCCTCGAAGGCTATGGCTTGTTATCGGCACAGTTGCAATCGCTGCTGGCGGATGAGCGCGATTTCATCGCCAACGCCGCTCAGTTCTCGGCGTTCCTGTTCAGTCAGCTGGACGACCTCAACTGGGCCGGTTTTTACCTCAATCGCAACGATGAGCTGGTGCTGGGGCCGTTCCAGGGGCAGATCGCTTGTGTAAGGATTCCCTTCGGTCGCGGCGTGTGTGGCGCCGCTGCGGCGACCCGCCAGACCCAGCGCGTCGAGGACGTGCATGCGTTCCCCGGGCATATCGCCTGCGACAGCGCCTCGAACAGCGAGTTGGTGGTGCCGCTGGTCAAGGACGGGCGCCTGGTCGGCGTGCTGGACCTGGACAGTCCCAAACTGGCGCGCTTCAGCGAGCATGACCAGGCCGGTATCGAACAGTTGGCGGCGATATTCCTGCGCCTGACCGATTGCTGATCATGCTTTCAATCCAGCCCTGAGCAATAGGTCGCCCGGGTCGACTTCATCGATCTGGAGCGGGTCGAGAAACGCCTCGGCGTAGCGCAGGTAGATTCTTTCTTCGATGAACAGCCCGAACAGCTCGGGATCGATATGGGCGTCACGGCACATGGTGGCCATGATGCCCAGGGCTTCGCTCAGCTTCTTGGCTTTTTTATAGGGGCGATCGGCCGCGGTCAGGGCTTCGAATATATCGGCAATCGCCATCATTCGAGCCGGCAGGCTCATCTGCTCACGCTTCAATCGCTTGGGGTAGCCGGTGCCGTCCATTTTCTCGTGGTGGCCGCCGGCAATTTCCGCAACATTTTCCAGGTGGCTGGGGAAGGGCAACTGGCTGAGCATCAGGATGGTCTGGACCATGTGGTGGTTGATCACGTAACGCTCTTCGCGGGTCAGCGTGCCACGCGTGATGCTGAGGTTGTAGAGCTCGCCGCGGTTGTATTTCCAGGTCGGCACATCGAGCTGGAAACCCCAGGGATTGTCCTCTGGAATCAACTCGGCCTCGTGCCGCTCGAACAGATGCTCGGGTTTGTCCATCAACAAGGGTTCATTCACGGGCAATGTCGGCTTGGGCGTGCGCACCTGGCGGCGGTTTTCTTCCCAGGAAACCCCCAGGCGATCGTCCAGGGTCCGGGTCCACGTGCGGCGGGCGATGGTTTTCAAGCGTTGCAGGTCGGCATCGGCCATGGCTTCGGAGCCCAGGTTGCAGCGTGCGACAAAGGTGAAGTCATCGTCGAGGGCGGCCAGTGTCGCGTCGCGTTGCTCTGCCAGGGATGAGGGTTCGCCTCCGGTTGCCAGCGCCTGCCAGTAGTCGACCCAGGCGTCACGCTTGAGGACTTCGAAGCGGGTACGGATCTCGTGGATACGGTCGTTCAGGGTTTCCAGCTTGGTGGCTTTGTCCACCACGTATTCGGGCGTGGTCACCTTGCCACAGTCGTGTAGCCAGGCCGCAATGTGCAGCGCCTCCCATTCGTCTTCGGTCGGGCGGTAGCTTTCGAACGCCGGCGCCGGGCTGGCGGCGGCGGCCCGGGCGAGCATCAGCGTCAGGGCCGGTACTCGCTGGCAATGGCCGCCGGTGTAGGGACTTTTTGCATCGATCGCGCCGGCCAGCAATTGGATGAACGAGTCCAGCAATTGTTTTTGCCTGGCTTGCAGGCGCTGGCTTTCGATGCTCACCGTCGCGGTGCCGGACACGGCCTGCAGGAAGGCGATGCGATCCGGCTGGAGCTTTTCCAGGTCCGCTTCGGTGCCGGTGTCGGTGATCAGCAGAACCAGCGCGCCAACGGTTTCCTGGTGACGATTGCACAGGCGGATGCCGATCAGGTGTACCCGTGGCGCGTCCAGCGCAAGCAGGACACTGCGCAAATCGCCCGCCTGTTCGAAACCCAGGGACGATACAAGGGTTTGCGCGACGGCCAGCTCGCGAAGCCATTGGGGATTGTCCGCAGCGTCCAGTGAGTAACCTCGCAGGGCGAAGGTTTGCGGGTCCCGAGGGGAACCGTCGATGACCAGTCCGCAGGGCTTGATGTGCTCGCCATCGTTTTCGCGCAGGTAGATCAGGCCAGCCTGGGCCTGGCCAATTTTCACGGTCTCGAACAACACTCGCTCCAGTAGCGGGGCGAAGCGGGTTTCGGCGCGCAGGCTGGCGGTGATTTCGAAAAAGCTCGCCAGGGTTTCCTTCATGCGGGCCATTGAAACGCCCAGTTGGTCAACCTCCAACACGGGGGAGCGACGGGACACCGGGTAATGGAAATTGAAACTGCGGATGGCATCGGCCTCTTGCACCAGGGCCCGCAATGGCTTGACCAAAATCCTGGAGGTCAGCCAGCCCAAGGGCAGGCACAGCAGCAAGGTGGCGAGGGTGATCAGTGCGCCTTGCCAGCGCATGCGATAGGCGCCGGCGAGCAGCTCGTCTTCCGGAACCAGCAACGCCAGTTCCAGGCCCTTCGGCCCGCCTTCCTGCATGTGGCTGCGAGAAACGATCCACTCGCGTCCCGCCGCCTCCAGGCGCGGCGTATCAGTGTCGTTGTCGAGCGCGGCGGCAATGGCCGGGTGCAAGTCGCGCGCCTTGATCAGGCGTGCCGACTGGCTGTCGGTCACCAGCCGGCCGCTGTCGGGATAACCCACTGCGTTGCCTTGCAGATCAGCCAGGACAATCTCGGTACTGGCGGTTACTTTGTGCTTGGCCAGCGTCTGGGAGAGGGCGGCCAGGGTGAGGTCTGCGCCGATGACGGCCTGATCGCCACTGCGGCGGGCGAGGGTCGTGCCGATGTTGCGGCTGGAAAAAAACACGTAGGGTTCGGTGGTGATTTGTTCGGAGGTGTCCATTGCGCTGCGAAACCAGCCGCGGCTGCGCGGATCGAAGGTCTCGCCAGAGTTGTCGCGGCGACCGATGAGCGCCAGGGCCTGATCGTAGAACAATGATTGGGAGAGCACCTGGCCGTCGTCAGCCGTGCGCTCGATGGTCCAGACCTCGTAGCGCGCGGCAGCCGGTGCCTTGATCGGCGTCTTCGAGGCCTCGGAGCCCAAAGGCCGGACCATCAGGAAATTGCCGTCGCGATCGCCCAGGTACAGCGATGCCAGGTTCGGGTTGTCCCGCAGTGCCTGGGTGAAGGGGGCGAGGAGCGTCAGTCGCTGGGCCATCCCCGGTTCGCGCGTCGCCGGGTAGTGGGCCAGCAGGCCCAGCAGATGGCGGATCGGTTCATAGGTGTCGTACAGGTCCAGGCGCACGTCCTGTTCGATTCGATTGAACAGCTGTTCGCTGCCAGACAGGATGATCTGGGTGGTTTGTCGATAGTTGAAGACGCCCAGCACCACACCGGTCAGCAACAAGAGCAGCGTGAACATCACACTGATATGGACGTGCAGGGGAAACCGGCGTTTTTGCGGACGCGGTGCGCTGGGCATTTCCATCACTCCAAGTGTTGGGGGAGATCGCCCCCGGCTACGCACTGCTGAGCGAACAGCATAGTAAACACCGGTTATTTTGCCTTGGCGATCTCTGTTTCCAGGGCCTGCTCCAGTTCGCTCATCGCCCGGCCCAGGGCATGCGTGCATTCATCGATGCGTTCCGGCGCGAGCCCTTGTTGGCAGGCCTGCTCCAGTGTCTCGCACAGCTGGATCAATGAAGTCGCCTGCACGATACGGGCGACGCCTTTTATCTTGTGTGCGGTCTCGGTGATCGCCTGTGGGTTTGCCCCTCGGGCGACGTCGAGTAGCTCCTGGCGGTCTGCGCGATTGCTGCTGAGCAGTTCCGCCAGCAGACGCTGGATGGAGACAGGGTCGCCGCCAGTCAGCATCTGCAGGCTTTGAACGTTGAAAGCGTGGGCGCGGCCGCCGGGTTTGATCGTGCTCATCCACTGATGCAGGGCGCTCAGGCTGATGGGCTTGAAGAGGCAGTCGTCCATGCCCGCCTCCTTGCAGCGTTGTTTTTCCTCGGGTTGTGCATTGGCGGTGAACCCGAGGATGGTGCAGGGCGGCCGCCGTTGTTCGGCCTCGTGTCGACGGATTGCTCCGGCGAGCTCGTAGCCGCTCATGACCGGCATGTTGCAGTCGGCGATGACCAGGTCGAAATTCCCCTCCTGCCAGGCCTTGAATCCCTGTTCGCCGTCATGGCTGACATGGTGGTGATGACCCAGGTAGTCCAGTTGTTGAGACATCAACAGGCGATTGGCCGAATGATCGTCCACGACCAGGACGTTCAGCGCGCAGGCGGCTGTTTCAACGACAGGCGCGACGGGGGCGCGAGCCTTTGCGTCGGGCAGGATGGCCAAGGGCAGGCAAACCCGGACCTGGGTTCCTGCGCCCGGTTGGCTGTTCATGTGCAGTTCACCGCCCATGACCTGGCACAGGTGGCGGCTGATCACCAGGCCCAGCCCAGCGCCCTTGCGGGCCATCCGGTTGCCATTGTCGACCTGGGCAAACGGCTCGAACAGGCGTTGCAGGTCGGCGGGGCTGATGCCGATGCCACTGTCGCGCACGTCCAGTTGCATTCGAAGGGAGTCTTCCCCGATTGCGCGGGACAGCCTCACGCTGACATTCACTTCACCTTGCTCGGTGAACTTCAGGGCGTTGCTGATGAGGTTCGAAATCACCTGCTTGAATCGCAACGGGTCCATCAGCACGTCCGGGTTACCCTCGGTTGGCTCGAATCGCAACGACAACGCCAGGTTTTTCTGCCGGGCCAGTCCTTCGAAAACCCGCATGACCGATTGCACCAGCGCCTTGAGGTCGACCCGTTCGGGTGCAAGGCCCAGGTGGCCGGATTCGATACGGGCAATGTCGAGGATATCGCCGATCAGGTCGAGCATGCCGGAAGCCGACTCGTATGCGACTTCAATCGCCGCGCGGTCCATCTGGCCCTTGTCGGCATGCTTGAGCGCCAATTCGAGCATGCCGATCACGGCATTCATGGGGGTGCGGATCTCATGGCTCATTGTGGCCAGGAACGTGCTCTTGGCCCGGTTGGCGTCGTCGGCCTGTTCCTTGGCGGCTCGCAGATCCTCGACAAGCTGTCGCCGTTCGCTGATATCGATCCAACCGCCGATGATCCCTTGCACCTGGGCCGCGGAGTTACGGTAAGGCAGTATCCAGTGATAGATCGTCAGCTTGCGGTCACCGATGTGCAGGGGCCGATCGATGATCTGTGCGGTGCCCTGGGCCATGACGCGTCGATAATCGGCCTGGTACTCCAGCGCTTCGAAGGCGTTGCTCATGGCCCCGGGCATGATGTCCTTGCCGATCACGTCTTCGCGTCTTGCGTCGAACGTCTCCAGGTAGCTGTCGTTGCAGCTTTGCAGGACCCCGTCCCGGTCTCTTACATAAATGGGGTGGGGCGTGCCGTTGAGCAGGGCGTGCATGAACTCGAGCTGGTCATTGAGGGCCAGTTCCGCCCGCTGGCGTTGGCGGATCTGCCGTTGCATATAGGCGTTCCAGGCCAGTGAGAGCAACAGCAAAAGGCCGGCCCCCGCTACGACCTGGAGAAACAGGCGGTTGTAGGTGCGCCATGTGCTTTCCGCGGCCGGGATATAGCCGCGCCAACGGTTGTCGATCACGCCCAGTTCATCGGGGTCGATGCTGGTCAGGGCTTTATCGAGGATGGCGCTCAGCTCCGTCGCGTTCCTGGCCGTGGCCAGGGAGAACATGGCGTCGCGGGTGCCGACGGTGCTGCTGATCTGCAGCTTGCCCTGCAGCGTATGGGACGCCAGGAAATAGTTGGCCATGACCAGCGCGTTCACGCTGCCGTCGACTTGCCCCTCGGCGAGCGACTGGGCGGCATGCTGCGAATCGACGGTTTCGATAATTCGCAGGTCTGGATACTGGCTGCGTAGCCATTCGATGATGGGGTTGCCTTTGGTAACGGCCAGGCTCCGCGCGCCGAACTGGTCCAGCGTCGCCGGTGTGTCGGATTGCTTGCGCGTAAGCAATACAAACGAGCTGTCCATGTAGGGACGGCTGAATTTCAGCGATTTCTGTCGTTCGCTGCCAGGCAGCAACGCGGCGATCACGTCGGCTTTGCCGCCGAGGACCGCGGCGATCATTTCGTCATCGTCCTGATAACGCTGGATATCCAGGCGCAAGCCGCTGCGCAGGCGGATCAGTTCCAGCAGGTCGGCGCTGATGCCGTGGAAATCCCCGTCTGGGTCGAAAAAAGTAAAGGGCGCGAATCTTTCGTTCACCGCCACCCGGACCACCGGGTGCCGAGCCAGCCAGTCCTGTTCGCGGTCGGTCAGCTGGATTTTATGCTCGGCGAGGTACAGGTCGCTGCCTGCCCTCCAGCGCTTGGCGATTGTCGCTTGTTCGGCGATGGGAATCTGGTTGAGCGTGGTATTGACGATGTCCAACAGGCGGGTGTCGTCCTCCCGGAGCGCGAAGCCGAACCCGTGTGCCTCGTGTTTGGCAAAGCTGGCCATGCGGATGTTGTTCAAGTACCCCTTGCTGATCATGTAGTGGGTGGAGATGGCGTCGCCAAGAAAGACATCGGCCTGGCCGAAGGCAACGGCATTGATCGCGTTCTGGTAGGAGGGATACGTGTTGATGCGGGCCGTGGGGTATAGCTGTTTGACTTCCTCCAACGGCAGGTAGTGATAGACCATGCTGAGCCGCAGCCCTTTGAGGTCTTCGTTCAGCGGGCGGCTTTCATTCGTCCGGGTGACCAGCACCGGTTGATCGACAGCGTAGTGTGCCGAAAGAGCGACGCCTGAATTCTGCGCTTCGAACCCGTTGGCAGTGCCGAGCAGGTCGATTTCTCCGGCCTTGAGCGCGGCGATGGCGGCTTCCCGCGAATCGAACCGCAGTACGGTCATTGGCAGGCCGGTCGCCTTGGCGATGACTCCGGCATAATCGGCGGTCATGCCTTCGTAGTCGCGGCCACTGCTGGAAAGGTCAAAAGGCGGATAATCCGGGGCGGAGGTTCCCAGGATCAGTTCGCGACGTTCCTTGAGCCAGGCGCGCTGGGTATCGTCGAGCCTGATCTCGATATGATCCGCGGCCGCGCGACTCAGCAGCGAGTAGGCCTGAGGCACATTCGTTGTCGCCAGGAGGAGCCCTGCATGGAGTCCTGCGGCTAACAACAAAAAGTAGCGGCTTATGCATTTGAGCATTCTGTTGTTTCTCACACCAGTGCGTTGCGTTTTGCCATTTCGATAAGGTCGACGAGGGACTTCACCTTGAGTTTTTGCATGAGTCGTTTTTTATAAGTGCTGACAGTTTTATTGCTAAGGAACATGCCTTTGGCTATTTCCTTGTTGGTCCGACCTTGGGCAAAAAGTTGCAATACCATCAACTCCCGGTCGTTGACACTTTTGAACAGGTCCAACTCGAAACTGCGTGGGTCATCTGGACGAACAGGGTTAAGTGCCTGGCTGGGGAAATAGTTGTAGCCGGATAATACGGCTTTGATCGCGCTGACCAGTTCACTGAGATCTTCCTGTTTACAGACATAGCCGGAAGCCCCGGATTGCATGCAGCGAATGCCAAACAGCGTTGGCGATTGCGCCGTCAGGACCAACGTCTTGAGGGGCGTGGTCATGGCGTTGAAGCGCGAAAGAATTTCCAGCCCGTCAAGTTTCGGAATGCTGATGTCGAGGATGACCAGGTCCGGCATGCATTCACGCACCATTTGCATCGCGTCGACGCCATTGTCAGTTTCTCCGACGACTTTATAGCCTTCATGCTCCAGCAGCATTCGGACAGCGAGGCGGATGACCGGATGATCGTCGACAATGAAAACGGAGTTCATGAATAAAGTCCCCTAGAGCTCTTATAAAGCGCGCACCTTAGCCCAGTTAAGGCTAACTCGTGCGGGGAGACCGGCATGCACGATCAATTTCAGAAGTTTCCTACAAAAAAAGAAGCGGGATACCACGACGTATTTAGGGCGGCAGGTAGGCAAGTGGAGCGAGGAGGGCATGTTTTACATTTTATTGAATATAAAACCGCGCTTTTAATAGTTGGGGAAAAGAAACTGTGCCGTTATTTCCCAGCGGCAGAAAATGACGAGCTGACAACCGGAAGGCTCCAGGCGCAGGCTGCAAAGCGAGCGCCAGGTCGCGTTTCCCTACCGATCGCCGGCTGCAATCGCCTGCTATTGGCGAGTGCGGCCGGTCATCTCCTGTGCCATGTCGCTTGCATAGCTGTCAGTCATGCCGGCGATGAAGTCGATCATCCGCAGGAAGGCGCTGTGAAGTGAACCTTGAGGATCGGGCGCGTTATTGCCCAGCAAGTCGAGAATCCGGCGATTCTTGAACGACGGCGTACGGCCACCGTGTTGTTCGAGGGCTGCGCCGCAGAAACCGTTGAGCAGGATCTCCAGCGTGGTGTAGGCGCCGATTTCGTTCAGGGTCTTTCGTTTGTCCTGGAAAATTTTCTTGCGGGCCATGTCCTTGGCGTTTAATACGCAACGCTTGGCAGGGCCGTGCATGTGTTCCACCAAATCGCCTTGCAGCGTGCCAGCGAGCAACGCCTCCTGCTGCTCGACGAATGCTCGTGCGGCCGCGTTGGTCAGGTGCTCGATGGCCTTGCCTCGCAGGATCGCCAGCTTTCGCCGTCGCGAATCCAGCGGCCCGAGTTGACGGTACGTCTCTGGCAGATCATCACCCACCAGGTCCAGGAGCAGCGATTCCACCTGCGGATACTCCAGCAGGTCCATCTCGACGCCGTCCTCCAGGTCGATGAGCGCATAGCAGATGTCATCCGCGGCTTCCATCAGGTAGACCAGCGGATGCCTTGCCCAGCGCTCATCCTCGATTTGCGGGAGGCCGAGTTTATGGGCGATTTGCTCCAGCAACGGCAGTTCGCTCTGGTAGCAGCCAAACTTGTGCTTCTTGTAGCCCAGGGAATCGGCGTGGCGAGCCGTCCAGGGATACTTCAGGTACGTGCCGAGGGTCGCATAGGTCAGGCGGGTGCCGCCGTCGAACTGGTGGTATTCGAGCTGCGTAAGGACGCGGAAGCCCTGGGCATTGCCTTCGAAGTTGAGAAAATCGTTGCGCTCGGCCTCGCTCATTGCGTCAAGCCAGCCCCGTCCCGCCGCCTGTTGGAACCAGTAGCGGATGGCGTCCTCGCCCGAATGGCCGAACGGTGGATTGCCGATGTCATGGGCCAGGCAGGCCGACTGCACCACCATGCCCAGATCACTGGGCTCACACCAGTCGGGCAGGGCGCCGCGGATGGTTTCCCCTACGCGCATACCCAGGGAGCGACCGACGCAACTGACTTCCAGCGAATGGGTCAGGCGCGTGTGGATATGGTCGTTGCTGGAAACCGGATGCACCTGCGTCTTGCGCCCGAGGCGGCGAAAGGCACCGGAAAAGATAATGCGGTCGTGGTCTTTGTGGAATGGACTGCGGCCCAGCTCTTCCGGGCTGTGCAGCGGTTTTCCCAGGCGTTCGCGCGTCAGCAGGGTGTGCCAATCCAAAGCCGGTTGCTCCGTTTGATGAGTCGAAGTCCTAGCTTCCCGGTTCGAGCGCCGTCCTGCAAGGGCTCAGGACCCCGATCAGTTGTGCCCGAGTGTTGCTGCGTCGACGGTCGAACAGGGCTCTTCGATGGAAGAGCCCGTCGATTCGCCTCAAGGCTTGCGCGCACTCTTGGCCAGTTTGATCAGCGGAAGCACGGCGGTCGCCAGTCGGATCAGGCGCGACAAACCACCGGAGCGGCCACTGCGGGTTCGCTTGCCACCGAGAAAGCCGAGCAGGCTCACCGCGGCGACGCCCCAAAGCGAGGCGTGCTTGAGGCCGAACCCTTCGTTCCAGCTGTGGGTGAATCCGCGTACCCGTTGCAACGGGTGCAGCAATTGTCGCGTTTCCTGACGAATTTCCTGGCGATGCATCTCCATGCGCAGGCGCACCAGTGCCTTGCGCATTTCCTGCCGCGTACGGGCTTGAGGAGCATTAGGGCGACTCATGGCAACAGGCGCTCCCGGTCGTTGGCGAGTTCTTCGAGAGTGGCGTGGAAAGGCGAGGACTCATCAAAAATCGCTGCCTTGAGCCGAAGCCCGCAGAACAGCGCCGCCAGCAGGTAGAACAGACACAGGCCGATGATGCCCGCCAACCGATAGGTATCCCACACCAGGATCAATACCAGAGCCGACAGCCCCACCAGTAACAGCAGGCCGAAAACCAATGCCAGCCCCGCGAATAACAACAGGCTGACGGTGCGAGCCTTTTGTTCCTGCAGTTCAATACCGAACAACTCGACGTGGCTGTGCAGCAATCCAAGGAATGCCGCGCCCAGGCGACGCGCTGTTGGTTTAGTGCCCGTTTCGGGCGATCCGGATTCGTCGATGCCCATGATCAGCGCCGTGTCGCCAACAATCCGATCAAAAAGCCTACGCCCGCCGCGATGCCGACCGATTGCCAGGGATTGGCCTGTACATATTCTTCGGTAGCGATCATGGCTGCCTGGCCGCGCTCACGCACTGAATCTTCGGTCAACTTAAGGGTTTCGCGGGCGCGCAGCAGTGTTTCGTGGATCTGGCCACGCAGTTCGTCCGCCTGGTCGCCTGCCAGCGTGGCGGTGTGATCCAGCAATCGTTCGGTGTCTTTGACCAGCGTCTGAAAATCATCCATCAACGTTTCTTGAGCAGTCTTTGCCTGGGTTCTGGCCATGGGGGTGGATCTCCGTAAGTGACGTCTGAAGCGTTCGAGTATGAGCCCAACCGGAAGGTTCAGTGAAACTGACTGGTACAACTTTTGCTCCGCCCTTTGCCATGTGCTGGTGCGCCGAGGTGTGCCGGTGCGCTGAAGCTGGGCGAAAGCCCGAAAACCTTAACCCAAATAATCAAAACCGGCGAAGCACCTCCAAGCGGGGCGTCATGTTGTCGCGTTTCATGCACCAAAGCGGTTCGGCTGCCCACCTATGGTCGGTCGTTCGGTCTCAACTTGGTGCATGACCGGCTGGGATGAACCATCACGGTGCTTTTTCAACTTCTTCAGGTCTGCCAATACCATGGAAAATCTGCAAAGTGCTGTGGACGGTCTGGTCCATAGCTCCAACACGCTGTTCATCCTGCTCGGCGCGGTCATGGTCCTGGCCATGCATGCCGGGTTCGCGTTTCTGGAAGTAGGAACGGTCCGGCAGAAGAATCAGGTGAACGCGCTGTCGAAAATCCTCAGCGATTTCGCGGTATCGACGCTGGCCTATTTCTTCATTGGTTATTGGATTTCCTACGGCGTGACTTTCCTGCAACCGGCGGCAGTTCTCAGTGCCGACCACGGCTACAGTTTGGTGAAGTTTTTCTTCTTGTTGACGTTCGCCGCCGCGATCCCGGCGATTATCTCTGGCGGGATAGCCGAGCGTGCCCGGTTCGTCCCGCAGTTATGCGCCACGGTGCTGATCGTGGCGTTCGTCTATCCGTTTTTCGAAGGTCTGGTCTGGAATGGCAATTTCGGTTTCCAGGCTTGGCTGCAAGCGCACTTTGGTGCCAGCTTCCATGACTTTGCCGGCTCCGTGGTGGTGCACGCCATGGGCGGCTGGCTGGCACTGGCCGCGGTGCTCCTGCTCGGACCGCGAAACGGGCGTTACCGGGACGGTCGTCTGGTGGCCTTCGCGCCTTCGAGCATTCCGTTCCTGGCACTGGGGTCGTGGATTCTCATCGTCGGCTGGTTCGGCTTCAACGTGATGAGCGCCCAGACCTTGCCCGGCGTGAGTGGGTTGGTGGCGGTCAACTCGTTGATGGCGATGGTCGGTGGGACCGTGACGGCGCTGGTCGTTGGGCGCAACGACCCCGGTTTCCTGCACAACGGCCCGCTGGCCGGATTGGTGGCGGTCTGCGCCGGCTCCGACCTGATGCATCCGATGGGTGCCCTGGTGACCGGCGCAATTGCTGGCGGTCTGTTCGTCTGGTGTTTTACCGCGGCCCAGGGCAAGTGGAAAATCGACGATGTGCTGGGCGTCTGGCCCCTGCATGGGCTGTGCGGCGTCTGGGGCGGTATCGCCTGCGGGATTTTCGGCCAGGACGCCTTGGGTGGCTTGGGCGGGGTAAGCCTCGCCAGCCAGTTCGTCGGCACCGCCCTCGGCGTGTTGATCGCCCTGGTCGGTGGTTTCGCGGTCTACGGTGTGATCAAGGCGGTGCTGGGCTTGCGGCTGACTCAGGAAGAAGAGTACTACGGGGCCGACTTGTCCATTCACAAGATCGGAGCGGTCAGTCAGGACTGAGCCTGTGCTACGGCTCCTTGTCCTGATTGCCGGGATAGAAGCCATGGAGCAAGCCATAGCGCTCGTGACGGACTTGATCCACATGGTGCCGCACCCGCTGTTCGGGCAGCCCGAGCATGATCAGCGCATGGGAGGCCAGCATCAGGCTCGATTCCAGCAGCTCTGGAACCACCTCGGTGGCTCCGGCTGCCTGCAACTCGGCCAGTTGGCTGTCGTCCCGGGTGCGCACGAGGATGGGCACTTGCGGGTTGACCCGCCGGGCCTCCCTCAGCACGGTCATCGCAATGTCCGTCTTGTCGACTGCAATGACCAGCAGCCTTGCGCGACCCAGTCCTACGGCGGCCAGCAGGTCGGCTCTGCGTGAGTCTCCGTAATGCACGCATCGTTCGCCGACGGACGCTTCACGAATGATGACCGGGTCATCATCCAGGGCCACGAACGCCAAGCCCTCCCGGCGCAGAAAGCGCCCGATCGATTGTCCTACCCGGCCATACCCGCAGATGATTACGTGACTCGACAAGTCGGCATTGAGAGCGCTGATCTGGTCCAGTTGCGCCTCTTCGTTGGGTTTGCGGTGCAGCCGCGCGGCCAGGCCGGGTGCGGCGCGCAGCAACAGCGGCGTCAACAGCATCGAGCAGAAGGTGGCGGCCAATAGCAGGCCGCCGATATCCCCTGGCATGAGTCGGTTCTGTTGCATCAGCGCCATCAGCGCGAAACAGAATTCACCGCCCTGGGCCAGGGCGAGGCCGCTGCGCCAGGCGGTTTCGCCGTCGCTGCCGCGCCACTTCACCAGGGCGGCCACGACGCTGCCCTTGATGAGCATCAGAGCGAGGGTCAGCCCGAGGATCAACAGGCCATCGTCGACAAACAATTGCAGGTCAATCAGCATGCCAATGCTGACGAAGAACAGCCCCAGCAAGATGTCGCGGAACGGTCGGATATCGGCCTCGATCTGGTGCCGGTAGTGGCTCTCTCCCAGCAGCATGCCGGCCAGGAATGCTCCCAGGGCGGGGGAGAGGCCGAGCAGGTGCGTAAGCCATGCCGTCAACAACACGATCACCAGGGCCAGCAGCACGAACAGTTCGGCGGACCGGGAGGCTGCCACCTCATGGAACAGCCGTGGCAGCAATAGTCGGCTGGCCAGCAACAGGCCGCCAAACAGCACCAGGGTCTTGCCCAGAGTCAACGGCAACGCCCAATACCACGGGTGTTCGCTGCTGCCGGCAAATACCGGCACCAGGGTCAGGAGCAACACGGCGACGACGTCCTGGAACAGCAACACGCCTATGGCGTTCTGGCCGTGGCTGGTGAAGATTTCCCCCAGGCTGGTCAGTTCCTTGCTGACAATGGCGGTAGACGACAAGGCCAGCCCGGCTCCAAGCAACACGGCCGCCGTCATCGGCACACCACTGCTTGCCAGCAGCACGCCCAATAGCAACCCAGAAGCCAGGACCTGGAGGCTGCCAAGTCCAAACACTACCCGACGCAGCTCGAGCATTTTCGATAACGAGAATTCCAGCCCCAAGGAAAACAACAGGAAAACCACCCCAAGCTCAGCCAGGTCCGGCAGCTCTTCGCTGTCGTTGACCCAGTCCAGCGCAGTGGGCCCGACGGCCAGGCCCACGCACAGGTAACCGAGTACCGGCGGCAGGCGCAGTCGCCTAAACAGGGCGATGACCACCAGGGACGAGGCAAGGATGATCAGCAGGTTGGCGTACAAGAGACACTCCGTTTCAGGGCTTGCTGGATCCAGCGTAGAACAGCAAAAAACTTGAGCATCACTGGAAAGTCATTTCAGCACAGTGATTTGCATCAGCGTTTTACCGACATAATCTGCGGCATTTTAGCCGGCTCGACGGTTGCGTGAGGTGGGCCTAGAATGGCGAACTGTCTTTTTTGGGTCTACCTGCCATGCTTCCTGAATGCCAGCTGTTCGGCACCCTGGGTTGCCATCTGTGTGAAGTCGCCGAGAGCGTGCTGATGCCTTTCGTCGAATATGGATTGTTGGTGGAGTTGGTGGATATCGCCGAAAGCGAGGCCTTATCCGAAGCCTACGGGCTGCGCATTCCAGTGCTGCGCAGGGTTGATACAGGCGCCGAACTGGACTGGCCCTTCGACGATCCAGACCGGGTTGCCGCATTTTTACGTTGAACCTTCCATCGGCTGGGTCCCTACGTCGCGATTGGCGAAAAGACGTTCTTCGGTTACTGTATGTCCATACAGTTATCTGGAGTGGGTCCCTTGGTCAATGTCGAACAACTGAAAAACAGCGTGAACTGGATGTCCGTGGACGTTGTGCGCGAGGCGGTCCTGGAATTGCGTCTGGACGGGCTGGTGACCGAAGGCAAGACGCCCTTCAATAAACTTCACTTCAACACATGTTTTGCCGAGATCGAGGCGCTGTTCCAGCGCGCCGGCTACCACAAGCAGCTGGATGTGGTGGGTTATCAGGGGCTGTTGTATGCGCTGTACGATCCGGGGCGCTGGGAGGCGGTCGAGGTGCTGCGCTGGCTTAAGGAATTCACCGAGGCCGCGACGAGGCCGGCGCCAATCCTTGCATGAGGCAATCATTGCTGGGCTGGCTCGTGTGACTGTCGGATAATGCCTAGTCCGCAACAGGCTGAAGAATTTTTTAATGTCCGGTCCATCGTTTTCCGCAGCTCAGCATCAGGCCAGCACGCTTTACCTGCCGCCCGGCCCCTGGCAGACGGTATTGGATTGCCTGTGCGATCGCTTCAGGGCGATCAGCCGCGAGCAGTGGCTCGATCGCATCGCTCGAGGCCGGGTGCTGGACGCCGAGGGCAAGGCAATCCGCGCCGACCTGCCATACCGGGAAGGCTTGCGCGTCCATTACTTTCGGGAAGTACCGGACGAAAAGCCGATCCCGGTGATGGAGTCGATTCTGTATGTCGATGAACATCTGGTCGTGGCGGACAAACCACATTTCCTGCCGGTCACCCCAGCGGGCGAGTACGTTGAGCAGACCTTGTTGCGACGGCTGATTCATCGCCTGGACAATCCCCATCTGGTGCCTTTGCACCGCATCGATCGGCACACCGCCGGGCTGGTGTTGTTTTCAGCCAATCCGGACACCCGCTCGTGTTATCAAGCCTTGTTTCCAACGCGACGGATTGAAAAATTCTACCAAGCCATCGCTCCCGCATTGCCCGGATTGACGTTTCCCCGCGTACACAAAAGCCGGATGGTCGATGGCGAACCCTTTTTTCGCATGCAGGAGGGGGCGGGCGAGCCCAACACCGAAACGGCCATGGAAGTGCTTGAAAAAAACGGTGACCTATGGCGCTACGGCCTGTATCCGGTCACCGGGAAAAAACACCAGCTACGGGTCCATATGAACGCCTTGGGCGCGCCTATCTGTAACGATCCGTTCTATCCGGACGTGGTGCGAGACGCGGTGGATGATTTTGCCAATCCGCTCAAGCTGCTGGCTCGAGGTGTGCGTTTCATCGATCCGCTTACGGGGCAGGAACGGGACTTTGAAAGTCGGATTTCGTTGGGGTGGTAGCGAGCCGACGGTTCGAGCAGGCAACAAAAAAGCCCGCAATAACCATTGCGGGCTTTTCTTTATCTGGCTTCGACGCTGAGGATCACAGGTCTTTAACGGTACGAACCTGATCCTTGTTCACGCGAGTCTGCTTGCCGTCCAATTGTTCGAATTCGTAGAAGCCGCTGTCTTCATCATAATGTGGCGTGTCGACGGCCTGGATTTCGCGACCGTCATTCAAGGTAATCACTGTTGGCGATGCGCACCCGGCGAGAGTGGCGAGGCCCAGCGCGAGCATGAAAGTAGCGAGGGTCCGTTGAGTCATGGTGTTTCTCCGAAAGGATTTCTTCAAGTTACTGACCTTCAGACGTATACATCGCGAGCAAGTTCCTGGCTAGTGTCAATCTGACACGCCTTTGTGCTGGGCAAGGAGTTCCGGCGTATTGAGATTGGCCAGCCGGGGATCGTCGGCAGGGCATTGCAATGGGACCGCGTGCAACGTGCGCATGATCCGGCCGGGGCTGCGTTCGCCTTCTTTCCATGCCTGTTCGAAGTCATTGGCCAAGGCTCGCGGGATGACGCACAACAGCGGCTCCCAATGTTCGCCATGACGAACCATCAATGGCTTGTCCGGGTGTCGGCTTGCCGTTTCCCGCATGCCTTCGAGCAGGCTGGTGTCGATTCGCGGCACGTCGCATGGCAACACCAACAGATACGGATGGCGTGCCGCCCTCAGGCCCGCCCGTATGCCTGCCAGCGGGCCGGGGAAATCACCCTCGTCATCATGCACCAACTGATCGGCGTACGCGGCGTAACGCTCCCGGTTGCGGTTGCAGGAAATGATCAAGTCATCGCTCATGGCCCGGGTCTGCCGATGCAGATGAGCAATCAATGGGCTGCCTTGCCACTCCAGCAGCCCTTTATCCTGTCCGCCCATCCGTTGCCCGCGTCCGCCCGCCAGGAGCAGGATGGAGCAGGGCGGCAGGGGATTGTTCAAGGTCATGAGGTGTCTCCACACGGACGAAAAAATCGGGCGCTGTGATATAACACCAGGCTGTTTCCCCTACAACTGGACGAGCCTATGAAACCCAAGGCTGATGTACCTTTCGTACCGCTCAATATCGCGGTGCTGACTGTCAGCGATACCCGTACCCTGGAAACCGACACGTCGGGCCAGGTCTTCGTCGACCGGCTCTCGGAAGCCGGGCACAATCTCGCGGCCCGGGTGCTGCTCAAAGATGATCTGTACAAGATCCGCGCGCAAGTCGCCGCCTGGATTGCCGACGAGGTGGTGCAGGTGGTGCTGATCACCGGGGGGACCGGCTTTACCGGCCGCGACAGTACTCCAGAGGCCGTTGCGTGTCTGTTGGACAAGCAGGTCGACGGTTTCGGTGAGTTGTTCCGGCAGATATCCGTGGCGGACATTGGCACCTCCACCGTTCAATCCCGGGCACTGGCCGGGCTGGCCAACGGGACGCTAGTGTGCTGCTTGCCGGGCTCCACCAATGCGGTGCGCACCGGATGGGACGGCATACTGGCCGAGCAACTGGATGCGCGGCACCGGCCGTGTAACTTCGTAGCCCATTTGAAACAGGCGGCCCCTTGTGAATCCCGTGGGTAAACCGGGCAAGACCGGTGCCTTGATGGCCGTCGAAGTCGCGCTGGAGCGCTTGCTCCAGAGCGCGGCGGCTTCGCCAATCGTCGAGCGTGAGCGGGTTTCACTGGCGCAAGCGCAGGGGCGGATCCTCGCCGAAGATCTGGTGGCGACGCTCGACCTGCCGCCTTGGCCCAACAGTGCCATGGACGGCTACGCGTTACGCCTGGCCGATTGGCGCGGCGAGCCACTGGTGGTCAGCCAGCGGATTTTCGCCGGGCAGGCTCCGGAGCCCCTGGTCGCGGGAACCTGCGCGCGGATCTTCACCGGCGCGCCGATTCCGGTCGGCGCCGATTGCGTCGAGATGCAGGAAAACGTCGAGCTTGAGGATGACCAGCGGGTGCGGTTCATCCAGCCCCTGGCGATCGGGCAGAATATCCGCCCTCAAGGGCAGGAAACGACCGTCGGCGAACGGGTGCTTTGTGCCGGCACCCGCCTGGGCCCGATTGAGCTTGGGCTGGCGGCCTCCCTGGGATGTGCATCGTTGGAAGTCGTGCGCAGGGTGCGCGTTGCGGTCCTGTCCACGGGCGATGAATTGGTGGAGCCTGGCCAGCCCCTTGGGCCGGGCCAGATCTACAACAGCAATCGCGTGTTGCTCTGTGGTTGGCTGCAACGCCTGGGATGCGAGGTTATCGATGCAGGTATCCTGCCCGATGACCTGCCCACTACCCGCAAATGCCTGGCCCAACTGTCGGATGTCGACCTGATCCTGTCGACTGGCGGTGTATCGGTGGGGGAGGCTGACTTCCTGGGCATCGCCCTTCGTGAGGAAGGCGAGCTGACGCTGTGGAAACTTGCCATCAAGCCGGGAAAACCCCTGACATTTGGGCATTTTCGCGACGTGCCGGTCATAGGCCTGCCCGGGAACCCTGCTTCGACGCTGGTGACCTTCGCGTTGTTGGCTCGGCCTTATCTGTTGCGACGCCAGGGCGTTCAGTCAGTGGCGCCCCTCAAGTTCAAGGTGCCGGCCGGTTTCGCCTGGCCGAAGGCTGGCAGCCGGCGCGAATACTTGCGAGGCCGCATCGAAAATGGTCGAGCAATCATCTATCGCAACCAGAGTTCGGGAGTCCTGCGCAGCGCAGCTTGGGCCGACGGACTGGTCGAGGTCCTCGAAGAGCGGACGTTGGTCGAAGGCGATGAAGTGGGCTTCATTCCTTTGAGCGAGGTGCTGGGTTAGTCCTGCATCGCATTCATTGGTGACGGCCTGAGCTGGGCTCGGGCCGTTGCGGTTTTGCCTTCATCGCGACAGTAGCATCACCAGTTGATCGAAACGGCTGTTCGCGACCCACCCCAGCAGGCCGACCACCACCGCCGCCGCGCCTGCCAGATAGGCAAGTCGGTGGCGAACCGCCTTGACGTCGGTACGAATTTCATCCATGTCCCTGCGGATGTACTTGAGGTGGGTTTCCAGTTCAACGACGCGCGGTTCCAAATCAATTCCTCCAGCGGGATTACTGCAACTTTTGCCTTCGTTTTTGGCGTCGGCCCGCTCGCTCCCGAAGGATACGAAGTGGCGGGGCGACACCTTGCATTCATGGCTGCGCATAGGACGTTCCTTCCCTGTGGCCATGATTAATCGAGCGATTCAGCGGGCCTCTACGGGCCGTGACATATCCATCCATGGGTGACACATCCTTGTCTAAATGATCGTTTGCCGGTTAAACGCAACAGAATGCCAAGGTGTCTCAATATGCCCAGGGGGTCAATTGAGCTGATTCGCCACGTCTTGTAAGAAAATTCTTTGAATAAGAAAAAGCCATGGGAAGGCTGTCCCCACCTTCGTGGCATCGGCCCGAACGCCATGCTTTTTCATATAAATTGAGGGAAGCTGGGCTTTTTCCAGTGAATGAGCGGTCCCATTTCCTGAACCTTCTTTCCAATGACGGAGACAACAATGAGCAAAGGCAAGGCGCTATTGATCCTGCATGGCAAGCAAGCGCTCAACGAAGAGGTTCGCGCCGCAGTGATGCTCAAGCGCAAACAGGGTTGGGACCTCGCGGTCCGGTTGACTTGGGAAGCTGGTGATGCCCGGCGATGTGTGGAGGAAGCACTGGCGGCCGGTTATACCCAGTTGATTGCCGGTGGCGGCGACGGGACCTTGCGCGATATTGCCGAGGCCATTGCCCAGCACTCTGGCGATGCCAGCCTGGTATTGCTGCCGCTGGGCACGGCCAACGATTTTTCCCGGGCCGCCGGTGTCCCGCTGGAGCCGGAGCGGGCCCTGGACTTGCTGGAGGTTGAGCCTCGGGCGGTCGATCTGGGTGAGGTCGGCGGGCGGATTTTCCTTAACATGGCCACGGGCGGCTTCGGTAGCCAGGTAACAGCGAACACCTCGGAAGACTTGAAGAAAATTCTCGGCGGGGCCGCCTATCTATTTACCGGCCTTTCAAGGTTCGGTGAGCTGAGTGCAGCCTATGGCGAACTGCAAGGGCCTGGTTTCCAATGGCGCGGCGATCTGCTGGCGCTGGGGATAGGCAATGGCCGGCAGGCCGGCGGGGGGCACATGTTGTGTCCGGAGGCGTTGGCAGATGACGGGCTGCTTGATATCAGTATCCTGCCGGCGCCGCAGGAGGTGGTGAGCACGCTGAAGGACCTGCTGGCCGGTGGCCTGGGTATCGACAACATGTTCGTGCGGGCACGCTTGCCCTGGGTGGAAATCAAGGTAGCCCAGGGACTGGATATCAATCTGGATGGCGAACCACTACAGGTCGATGACCTGCGTTTTACCTTGCGTCCCAAGGCACTGCGGGTGCATCTGCCGGTGGACTCGCCGCTATTGGGATCCCCCGGATTGCTCAATCGTCCAGGCTGATGATCTGCTCGCGCACCGCAAACAGCACCAGGCCCGCCACGTCATGGATCTGAAGGCGTTTCATGATCTGGGCGCGGTGGGTTTCCACGGTCTTGATGCTCAGGCTCAAGCCGTTGGCGATTTCCCGGGTGGACTTGCCACGCACGATCAGCCGCAGGATCTCCAGCTGACGCGCCGTCAGGTTATGGGTCGGGGCAGGATGGGGCGGCTGTTTCTGCACCCGGGTCAGTGCCTGGTTGATCACGGTATGGGCGATGGCCGGGCTCAGGTAGCGTTCGTTGTTGCGCAGCGCTTCCAGGGCGTGCTCCAGCTCGGTGGGAGTGGCGTCCTTGAGCAGATAGCCATGGGCTCCGGACTCCAGCGCCTGCATGATCACCTCTGGGTCGGTGTGCATGGACAGGATCAACACCTTGCTCTGGGGGCGGACCTGCTTGAGCTGTTGCAAGGCTTGCAGGCCGCTGGTGTCTTTCATGGAAATATCCAGCAGCACGATATCGGGGTTCAGCCGTTCTACCAGCTCCAACAGTTGGGCGCCGTCATTGGCTTCGCCGACCACGGCGTAGCCAGGCAGGTCGAGGACCAGGGCGCGCACACCGGCCCTGATCAGCGAATGGTCATCTACCAGAAGCAAATTACAAGTCAATGGAGAACCTTATTCTTGCTGGCCCGTTCCAGGGTGCGAGGCGCCCAGGGAAAGCGAGCTTCGATATGCGTGCCTTTGCCGGCCTCGCTGGTTACCTTGAGAGCGCCGCCCAGTTGTTCGACCCGTTCCGACATGCCGGCCATGCCGCGTTGCCCTTCGCGGGCGGGATGGATGGCGGGGACAAAGCCCCGGCCGTCGTCGCTGATGAGCAGCGTCAGCCCTTCGGGCAGTCGTTGCAGGCGTACCAGCAGGTTTTTTGCCTGGGCGTGGCGCAGGATGTTGGTGACCGCTTCCTGTGTGATCCGAAAAGCCGCCACTGTCATTTCTTCCGGGATACCCGTCATGCGTTGCTGGCAATCCAGGCTCCAGTTTACGGGGGTATTAGCCAGGGTCTTGAGCAGATGCGCGCGCAGGCTGGCTTCGAGTCCCAGGCTGGTCAGTTGCCTTGGATTGAGGATCGCCGACACGTCGCGCACCTTGTTCAACGTTTCTTCCAGCGTCTCGCTGAGCACGGAGCATTGGCCTTGCAGCTCTTGCGGCATGCGACGCTTGAGCCATTCGCTCTGCAGTTTTGCCGCTGTCAGCAATTGGCCAATGTCGTCGTGCAGTTCGCGACTGAGGCGATGGCGCTCGTTTTCCTGGACCTCAAGCAGCCGGTCAGCGAGTTCCTGCGGCTGGAATTTGATGGATTTTCGTGACAACCGATACTGGATCCAGACACAGGCAAGGGCTGCGACATTCAGTACCAGCAAGCTCAACGGCACCGTGAGGGCCGACAGGTAAGCCAACAGACAACCGAGGGTCGAGCAGATGCACAGCAACAGCGTGAACCGGCGGGCGTTTTCTCGGGAAGGTGGCCAGGAAATGAATGACTTGAAGCTGGCGTACATAGCGGATGGAGCCAATGGGTGTTCGCTGCGGGCAAGCCGGTCAGCGCATCTGACGGGCCGGGTCGGGTAAACGTTTCAGGTCGGGGATTGCTTCAGTTGGCGGCGGCTGGTTGAAGCGAACGACGCGAGACATAGTACCACTTCAAATATCGTTGGTCGCGCTCGGCTTGGCGGCCCGAAAGCTCCGTGCGCCGGGCACATGGCACCAGGCAGCGAGAGGCAGCTTCATGCTTGTTTCTGGGCGTAGGGCACCAATGCCAGCGGGCGCGGTGGTTGTAACGCCTGACAAGGGCTCTGACCCACCTGGAAGGCGAAGGCTTCGATCAGCGACGTCTGTTCGCTGTTGTCCAGGCCCAGTTTACCGGTGGTGTGGTCGACCAGCTCCAGCTGCCAGGCCATGAGCGTGAAACAATCCTTGAGCGCGACCAGGGCCTGCTCATGCAGTTCCATGTCCTGCGCATGGCTGAGCAAGCCATGGATATGCAGTGAAAACTCCGAAACGGCCTCCAGCGCCAGCGCATCGGCCTTGTTTGCCAGCTTCAGCAGCGTGCTGAGCATGCAATCAATGGCGTCTTTATCGTTGCTGATCAATTGCAGGTGGCTCAGGCATTCCTCTGACTTGGCCAAGAGGGTCTCGGCTTCGACCAGGAACTCAGGAAGGCGCTGGCTCCAATTCTTGCGATCGTTCGGCATGCTTATCTCCACAACATCATGTCAGGCGAAAAGTAAATCGCGCGTGGCGAACGGTTGGATCTCATGGCCGACAACGAACCAATACGCCCGGCGCGCCCATGCGATCCGGCAAAGGGCTGCTGTTCGCAAACGATTGCACGGGCGGGATCGGCCGAAAGGCTTGAGGTTCGGTGTCCTGCGATGGCGCACAAAAGCCTGACTCCGTTCAGCAATGAGAATGGCGTCACATTAATGGCTATTGGATAGCGCGAATATCAGGTTGGACCTGATTGTGCCTAGGGGAATCCCTTAGGCAGGGGAACTTCGTGCGCAAACCGGAGTCGCGCAGCGAAAAAATAACGGATGAAAACGGAACGCCAGTAAACCATGATGTTAATGTGACATCAATCCCCGAGGGGAGTATTTCGTGTCGGGGTCAAGATCCGGCCCCGGCAGCCGATAAGCCTTTACAAGATTCATCCGAACAAGCCCAGGAGTCATCGATGGCCGGCATTCTCGACACAGTAGATCAGCGAACCCAACTGGTGGGTGAGAATCGCCTGGAAATTCTCATGTTTCGCCTGGCAGGGCGGCAATTGTTTGCCATTAACGTGTTCAAGGTCCAGGAAGTGTTGCAACTGCCGAAGCTGACCTTGATGCCCCAGCGCCATCCTTTCGTCTGCGGCGTGGTTAACCTGCGGGGCCAGACGTTGCCAGTCATTGATCTGTCCCAGGCCATCGGCATGCGTCCGCTCGTGCCCGGGCCGAACAGCACCATCATCGTCACCGAGTACAACCGCTCGGTCCAGGCGTTCCTGGTGGGGGGCGTGGACCGCATCGTCAACATGAACTGGGAAGCCATCCTGCCACCGCCGACCAGCGCCGGCCGCGAGCATTACCTGACGGCCATCAGCAAGGTGGAAGATCAGTTGGTGGAAATCATCGACGTGGAGAAGGTCCTGGCGGAGATCGTCCCCTACAACGCCAAGGTTTCCCGAGACAAACTCGAAGACCCGGTGCTGGAGCGCGCCCGTGGTCGCGAAGTCTTGCTGGTGGACGATTCCAACGTAGCGCTCTCCCAGTTGCGCGATACCCTGGGCCAGTTGGGCGTGAAGATGCACATCGCCAGCGACGGCTTGAAGGCGTTGAACATGCTCAAGGCCTGGGCTGATTCCGGCGAGGTGATGACTGACAAGTTGCTGATGATCTTCACCGACGCGGAAATGCCAGAGATGGACGGCTATCGCCTGACCACCGAAATCCGTAACGACCCGCGGCTGCGTGGGCTCTATGTGGTGCTGCACACCTCGCTGTCCGGTAGCTTCAACGACTCGATGGTCAAGAAGGTCGGCTGTGACAATTTCCTCTCCAAATTCCAGCCGGACAAGCTCGTTGATGTAGTACGCCAACGGTTGATGCTCGACTGAAGCCAATCCGGGTTTGTTTCATCGACCGGCTCGTATAAGGTTGCGTTTTTTCGCCACCAGGAACGTCGATCATGTTGCGGCTGAGTGCGCTTTACCGTTATCCGTTGAAGTCCGGCAAGGGGCAGCAGGTCCAAGGGATTGGCCTGGACAAGCTCGGGCTCGACGGTGATCGTCGCTGGATGCTGGTGGATGAGGCCAGCGGACGGTTCCTGACCCAGCGAGCCGTGGCGAAAATGAGCCAGCTTTCGGCGCTGTGGAACGAGGCGGGTGGCCTGACGCTCAGTGCGCCGGGCCATGGCGTCATCGAAGTGCCGTTGCCGCCTGCCCACGAAGAACAGCGGCGCGGCGTGATCATCTGGCGCGACACGTTGCGAGTGCCGGATGCGGGCGACGAGGCGGCTGCCTGGGTCAGCGCGTTCATCGGCAATCCTACTCGGCTCGTGCATGTGCCGGTGGAGTTGGCCCGCACCACAGCCGCCGGGTATGGCAAGGACGATGACAAGGTGGCCTTCGCCGACGGTTTTCCCTTGCTGTTGATCGGCCAGGCCTCATTGCAGGACCTGTCTGGCAGGGTAGGTCGCCCGCTGGAAATGCTGCGTTTCCGTCCGAACCTGGTGGTCGAGGGCAGCGAGGCGTTCGCCGAAGATGGTTGGAAGCGTATCCGTATCGGCGATATGGAGTTGCGCGTGGTCAAGCCGTGCTCGCGCTGCATCATGACCACGATCGATCCGCAGACCGGTGAGCGCGATCCGCAGCGCGAGCCTTTCGCGACGTTGCTGCAGTACCGTTCGACCCCGGACGGTGCGATGTTCGGGCAGAACCTGGTCAATGACGGTATTGGCAGCCTGGAAGTGGGCATGCCGGTCGAAGTGCTGGAATAAAAAATGCCCGTGTCGTTGGACACGGGCATTTCATTTACCACGCAATCGCTTTTGCCGTGGGGGCAAGCGTCCTCGCTACGGTCCGACTCAGCCGCGATATTCGCACAGGTAAGCCGTGTCGACGGCGACCTTGAGCTGGAACTTGCTGTTGGCCGGGACGTTGAACTGGCTGCCGGCCGCGAAGGTTTCCCAGTCGGTGCTGTCAGGCAGTTTCACGGTCAGGGCGCCGGAAACGACGTGCATGATTTCCCGCTGGGCGGTGCCGAATTCGTATTCGCCCGGCGCCATGACGCCGATGGTCGCGGGGCCTTCGGCAGTGCCGAACGCGATCGACTTGACGGTGCCGTCGAAGTACTCGTTGACTTTGAACATGGGCGATTCCTCGAGAAAGGGCTGAAAAAGGCCGGCCAGTATGCACAAGGCCACACGGGCCGTCATCTGCTACGCCGGGTCAGCCCGTCAGCACCAGAGGCAATAGTCGCGCTGTATTGCGGGCGTCCTCGAGCGCGCGGTGCTGTTGTCCGCAAAATTGCAGCCCGGCCAGTTGCAGCGCGCTATTGAGCCCCAACGGTCGTTCCAACCGGCGGGCCTTGGCAAAACGTTGCTTGAGGTTCATGTGCGGCACTTGGCCGAGGAGGCTGTGCAATCGCTGTTGCTGCCATTCCTGAAGCAGCTGCTTGCGATCGTAGTCGCCCCAACTGACCCAGCCTTCCAGGTTGGGGTGGTAGGGCGCCAGCCAATGTTCGAACGCCGGCCAGACCTCGGTCAGAGGCCCGGCACTGTCGATGTTGGCCTGGCTGATGTGGGTCAGCGAGCGACAGAAAGGGGTGAGCAGCGGTCGCCTCAGCGGCCGCACGAACCGCTGGAAATGATCGATTTCCCGGCCGTCTCGATTCACCAGGGTCGCGCCGATTTCGATAATTTCCATTTCGGTTACCGGCCAGCCACCTTCATCGGTGGTGGCCTCCAGATCAATCACCAGCCAGTGAGGCATTGCAGAGTTCCCGGTATCGGCGTGCTGATGGGTTTGAGCGTAGTCAAACCCGGCGCCTGCGCCTAGCCCTATCTTGAGGCGCCGACACGAAGGACCGAGCGCAGGTTCTTGCGCCCGAGCGCTTGCTTGGTTGCCCCGGCCAGCTTAAATTGCCGTGTCACTGGCGATTCTGAGAGTGGCCGCGCATTGATCGTTCGACTGAGGAGCAAAGTTGGTGAACGAGCAAAAAGCCTTGGACGTGATGCGTGAGCTGGTCGACGCCGGGCAACTGACCGATCCGGACAGCGCTCGAGGCAAACTGCTCCAGACCGCCGCCCATTTGTTCCGCAACAAAGGCTTCGAGCGCACCACGGTGCGGGATCTGGCCAGTGCCGTGGGCATTCAGTCGGGCAGTATTTTTCATCATTTCAAAAGCAAGGACGAAATTCTGTGGGCGGTGATGGAAGAGACCGTCCGCTACAACACCGCGATGATGCGGGCAGCCCTGGCAGAGGGCGGCAGCATTCGCGAGCGGGTGCTGGCGTTGATCCGCTGTGAATTGCAATCGATCACGGGGGAAAACGGCGAGGCGATGGCGGTGCTGGTCTACGAATGGCGCTCTTTGTCCGAGGAAGGGCAGCGGCAAGTGCTGGCCTTGCGTGATATCTACGAACGTGTGTGGCTTGAAGTCCTGGGAGAGGCCAAGGAGGCCGGGTATATTCGCGGGGACGTATTCGTTACCCGACGTTTCCTGACAGGTGCATTGTCCTGGACCTCCACCTGGTTTCGCGCCGGAGGTAGCCTGAGCCTTGATCAATTGGCTAACCAGGCGCTGATTCTGGTATTGCAAGAAAACGATAAACCAGCGGCTGGCCAAGCGCCTGAAACCGCCTAGCGTGAACATATTGAACGGACTTCTGGGGGAGTGGTTATCTTGACGTTTTCGCCGATGGGGGTGACCTCGCGCGTTCTGGCTGCTCTGGCCTTGCTATGGATGTTGCCCGTCGAGGCGGCGCAGCTGGTCCGGATCGGTGCGGCACATTTTCCGCCCTATACCGTTCGACCCGAAAAAGGTGCGGACACCGGCCTGCTACCGGAACTGGTCGAGGCGTTGAATCGCGCCCAGGCCGATTATGAGTTTGTGCTCGTCCCTACCTCGATCCCGCGGCGCTTCAATGATTTCAAGCAAGGCCGGATCGACATGGCCATCTTCGAAAACCCTGACTGGGGTTGGCAGGATGTGCCGCATACCACGGTGGACATGGGCCTGGAGGATGCGGAAATCTTCGTGACCCAGCGTTTGCCTGACCGCCAGCAGAGCTATTTCGCGGACCTGCGGGCCAAGCGGCTGGCTCTGTTCAGCGGTTATCACTACGCTTTTGCCGAGTTCAATGCCGATCCCAAGTTCCTGATCGGCCAGTTCAACGCCACGCTGACGTATTCCCATGACAGCAATCTGCAAATGGTCTTGCGTGGGCGCGCGGACGTTGCGCTGGTGACCCGTTCGTACCTCAGCGACTATCTGCTGCGCAATCCTCAAGTCGCTCCGCAACTGCTCGTGTCCGAGCGTATCGACCAGATTTATCACCATTTCGCGCTGCTGCGACCCCAGGCGCCGATCTCCGGGGAGGCGTTTGGGCAATTGCTGGGCAAGTTGAGAGACAGCGGGCAGCTGTTGGAGATTTTCAAGCCCTACCAGATCGAGCTCGTGTCGACCCCTCGCCACTGAGGCGACACTAAATTTCCCCTTCCGGCTCACGTCACACGTTGACTACCGACGAATACGTGAGCCTTCAATGCCTGACCTCAATCCTGCAGCGACGCTGCCCTTGCCCGGCGGTCGCTGCCTGGGCGCCGATGAAACCGAACGTCACCTGAGCCTGATGCTCGAAGGCGCGCCGCTGATCCGGCTGCGCCTGGAACGAGGCGCGCCCTTGCACGTGCATTTGCAGGAAACCAACGGGCGCCCGGTGGGGCCGGCGCTTTGGGCGGCCTGCTATTGGCTGTTTACCCGGGATCCGGGCTGCCAGTGCCTGGTCTGGCATCTTGACGAGCGTCCTGGTGAAGCGTTGCTCAGCGGCCTGCTGGTGGGCACCGCGCAACCCAACGAATACGCATGCGAACGTACGCTGTTCTGGCAACTGCCGCAGCCCTGGCTGGGGGAGTCGTTCAGTGGCAGTTATCCGCAACAGATGATCATCACCGATGGCAAGCGTCATCCTCGCCGGCCCATCAAGCCTCGGGGCGAGGTGTATCGGCGTTTCGACGCGCGGCTGGGCGCCTGGGTGTCCTTGCGAACCCTTGAAATCGAGCAGGACCTGACGCGTTTCAATCGTTGGCAGAACAGCCCTCGGGTCGCCAGCTTCTGGCAGGAGGAGGGTAGCCTGGAGCAGCACCGGGAGTACTTGGGCAACTTGCAGCACGACCCTCGGGTCCTGACGCTGATCGGCTGTTTCAACGATGAGCCATTCGCCTATTTCGAGGCCTACTGGGCCAAGGAGGATCGAATCGCGCCGTTCTACCAGGCCAACGATTATGACCGTGGCATTCACATGTTGGTGGGCGAGGAACAACACCGTGGCCCGCATAAGGTCGCCAGCTGGCTGTCGGCATTGGTGCACTATCTGTTTCTGGACGATCCGCGCACCCAGCGCGTGGTGGCCGAGCCCCGGGCCGACAACGCCCGCATGATCGGGCATCTGCACAACCAGTGTTTCCACTGCGAAAAGGAATTCGACTTTCCGCACAAGCGAGCGGCGCTGATGATCCTGGGGCGCGAGCGGTTTTTTGACCGGTGTTCGTTGATGTAAATCTCACCGCAATTCTCAAGGCTCCATCGCGAGCAAGCGCGCTCCCACATGCACTGCGACGACGCTTGGGTGGGAGTGAGCTTGCTCGGTCAGCCCCGCGGAATCACCGCCGAGCGAAGGTATCTCCACGCACCCCAGACACCTTGCGGCAATGCACCAGGGCATCGCGGATCATGAAGTTCACCAACGTCGGCGAGACCCCCAGCTCCTTGGCGATGTCTTTCTGCGGCACGCCGTGCAGGCGATACATCTCGAAGGCATAGCGGGTGCGGCTCGGCAACTCGGTCAGGGCCTCGGCAATGTGCTCGAGCGTGGAGAAGTTGATGTGAGACGTTTCCGGCGAAGCACCCTGGATCACCACGTTCAGCCCTTCCTCTTCCGGCCCCGAGTATTTCTGTTCCAGCGCTTGCTTGCGGTAATGATCGATGGCCAGGTTGCGCACGATCTGGAACAGATAACTGAGCTGGGCCTTGAAGGATGAGGTGATCTGGGGCGCCGACTGCAACCGGAAAAACGCATCCTGGACCACATCTTCGGCCCGGGACCGGCAGCCCGTGATACGCGCTGCGATCTTGACCAGGATGGTTCGGTTATCGACGAATGCCTGGAGTAGCGGTGAGTCGCACCTGCTTGTGGATACTTGTTCCGTCATGGAATTCACCTTGCTGCAAATAGTTAGCAGGACGACCGGTCCGGCGGACATGTCCTACACATCGACGGCCAAATTAGGCGTAATGATAATTATTGTCAATTGAGAAGAAGAATTATTGATGAAAGGAAGTCCAGCCCGATAGCTGCGACCCGTTGTCGCGGCGCGTGATGGCCTGCAGTTCTGCCACCCGCGTGAGGACAAGGTCGCCGACTAATTATTTGCCGGTGTTATCCGTCCCCATGGGTGACCACTTGCAAGCCGAATTTCAGGCAGGAACCCCCCATGACCGACGCGTTCGAACTTCCCCGCACCCTGGCTCACGCACTCCAGCGCCGCGCCGCGTTGACCCCGGATCAGGTGGCCTTGCGCTTCCTGGCCGATACCCCGGAGCAGGGCGTGGTGTTGAGTTATCGCGACCTGGATCAACGCGCCCGGACCATCGCCGCCGCCTTGCAGGCCGAGGCCCGATTCGCTGATCGAGCGGTGCTGTTGTTCCCCAGCGGCCCGGATTATGTCGCGGCATTCTTCGGTTGCCTGTATGCCGGCGTGATCGCCGTACCGGCCTATCCGCCGGAATCCTCCCGTCGGCATCATCAGGAGCGCTTGCTGTCGATCATCGCCGATGCCGAACCGCGGCTGTTGCTGACCACCGCTGACCTGCGCGACACCTTGCAAGCCATCGAATCGGCACCGCCGGTGATGTGCGTCGATACGCTCGATCCGACCCGCGCCGAGCAATGGCAAGCGCCGCAGCTGCAACGCGATGACATCGCTTTCCTGCAATACACCTCCGGTTCCACCGCCTTGCCAAAGGGCGTGCAGGTCAGCCACGGCAACCTGGTCGCCAATGAACTGTTGATCCGCCGTGGCTTCGGCATCGATGTGAACCCCGACGATGTCATCGTCAGCTGGCTGCCGCTTTATCATGACATGGGCCTGATTGGCGGCTTGCTACAGCCGATCTTCAGCGGCGTGCCTTGCGTGCTGATGTCGCCGGCCTATTTCCTCGCCCGGCCGTTGCGTTGGCTCGAAGCGATCAGCGAGTACGGCGGCACCATCAGCGGCGGCCCGGACTTCGCCTATCGCTTGTGCAGCGAACGGGTCAGTGAGTCCGCCCTGAGCCGCCTCGACCTGAGTGGCTGGCGCGTGGCCTATTCCGGCTCCGAGCCGATCCGCCTCGACAGCCTGGAGCGCTTTGCCGGGAAATTTGCTGCGTGCGGCTTCACGGCCGACCGTTTCATGGCCTCCTACGGGCTCGCCGAGGCGACGTTGTTCGTGGCCGGCACGCCACGTGGCCGAGGCATCCCATCGATGCGCATGGACGATGCAGCCTTGACGCAAAACCGTGCCGAGCCGGGGCAGGGCTGCGCGGTGATGAGTTGTGGCGTGAGCCAGCCGGATCATGCGGTGCGGATTGTCGAACCCAACACCCTGCAACCGCTGGCCGACAGCCAGGTGGGCGAGGTCTGGGCCGCCGGCCCGAGCATCGCCCACGGTTACTGGCGCAACCCCGAGGCCAGCGCCAAGACCTTCGTCCAGCATGACGGCCGCACTTGGCTGCGCACCGGCGACCTGGGTTTTATGCGCGAAGGCGAGCTGTACATCACCGGCCGCCTGAAGGACATGCTGATCGTGCGCGGGCACAACCTCTACCCCCAGGACATCGAGCAAACCATCGAACGGGAAGTGGAAGTGGTGCGCAAAGGACGGGTTGCCGCCTTCGCCGTCGATGAGGCGGGCGAGGAAGGCATCGGCATCGCTGCTGAAATCAGCCGTAGCGTACAGAAGATCCTGCCCCCCGACGCCTTGATCAACGCGATTCGCCAGGCCGTGGCCGACGCCTGCCAGCAAGCGCCGAGCGTGGTGGTGCTGCTCAACCCGGGGGCGCTGCCCAAGACGTCCAGCGGCAAACTGCAACGTTCGGCGTGCCGCGCCCGGTTGGCGGACGCCAGCCTCGACAGCTATGCACTGTTCCCCTCGGCCAAGGCTGAAACCGGCGATGAAACCGCGCCATCATCCGAGCTGCAAGAACTGATCGGCCGCCTCTGGTGCGAGCAGCTACACGTTGAGCGGGTTCGTGGCGACGATCATTTTTTCCTGTTGGGCGGCAATTCCATCGCAGCCACCCAAGTCATTGCGCGGCTGCGTGAAGTGCTTGGTCTGGAACTCAACCTGCGCCTGCTCTTCGAAGCGCCGACCCTGGACGCGTTCGCGACGGCAGTGGCAAATCTGCAACAGGACGGCGGCCGGGCCCAAAGCGCCATCAAAGCGTTGGCGCGCGATGAAGCCCTGCCGCAGTCCCTGGCCCAGAACCGTTTGTGGCTGACTTGGCAGCTGGACCCTGCCAGCCGCGCCTACAACATCCCCGGCGCCCTGCGCCTGCGCGGTGAGTTGGACGAACAAGCGCTGCGCGCCAGCCTTCAACAATTGACCGAGCGCCATGAATCCTTGCGCACACGGTTCCTGGAGCGCGACGGCGTGGCCCTGCAGCGGATCGATCCGGCCGGCGAGTTCAATCTCCAGGTGATCGACCTCAGCGACGTGGTCACCGATCAACGCGAAGCCCAGGCCCAGCGTATCCGCGAAGACGAAGCAGCCACTCAATTCGACTTGGAAAAAGGCCCGCTGCTGCGGGTCGCCTTGCTGCGCCTGGCGGAAGACGATCACCTGCTGTTGGTGACGATGCACCACATCATTGCCGATGGCTGGTCGATGAATGTGTTGATCGAAGAATTCTCGCGACTGTACGCCGCAGCGTCCCAAGGACAAATCGCCGCGCTGGCGCCGTTGCCGCTGCAATACGCCGACTACGGCAGTTGGCAACGGCAATGGCTTGCCCAGGGCGAAGCCGATCGCCAACTGGCGTATTGGAAACAGCAGTTGGGCGACGAGCACCCGACCCTGGCGCTGGGCACCGACCACCCGCGCAGTGCCCAACTGCGTCGCAGCGCCTCGCGCCATAGCCTGCGCGTGAACAAGTCACTCAGTGATGCTCTGCGCCAGATCGCCCAGGCCCATGACGCGACGGTGTTCATGCTGTTGCTGGCGGCGTTCCAGGCCTTGTTGCAGCGCTACACCGGTCAGTCCGACATTCGCGTCGGCGTACCTAACGCCAACCGCCCGCGCTTGGAAACCCAAGGCTTGATCGGTTTTTTCATCAACACTCAGGTGCTGCGCGCGCAAACCGATTCGCGTCAACCCTTCGCCGCGCTGCTGGCCCAGGCCCGGGAGGCGACGCTCGCCGCCCAGGCCCATCAGGACCTGCCCTTCGAACAGCTGTTGGAAGCCTTTCCCCAGGCTCGCGATCAAGGTCTGTTCCAGGTGATGTTCAACCACCAGCAGCGGGACCTCGGCGCGTTGCGGCGTCTGCCGGGACTGTTGGCGGATGAGTTGCCATGGCACAGCCGCGAGGCCAAGTTCGACCTGCAGTTGCACAGCGAAGAAGACCGCAACGGTCGGCTGACACTGTCGTTCGACTACGCAGACGAGTTGTTCGAGGCGGCAACCATCGCGCGCCTGGCCGAGCACTTTTGCAGTTTGCTGCGGGCGGTCTGCGCTGATCCGCAGCAGGCCCTGGGCGATTTGCCGTTGTTGAGCGCCGATGAACTCGCCCAGCAGCAGCGTTGGGCGGCGGCACCCTGCGCGCCCGCCACGCAATGGCTCCCGGAACTGCTTAATGACCAGGCCCGGCTCACACCGCAACGCAGGGCATTGCAGTGGGATGGCGGCTCGCTGGACTACGCTGAACTGCACGCCCAGGCCAATCGGCTGGCTCATTATCTTCGGGACAAAGGCGTCGGCCCGGACGTGTGCGTGGCGATTGCCGCCGAGCGCTCGCCGCAATTGCTTATCGGCGTGCTGGCGATCATCAAGGCAGGTGGCGCCTACGTGCCGCTGGATGTCGATTACCCGAGCGAACGCCTGGCCTACATGCTCCACGACAGCGGCGTCGATCTGCTGCTGACCCAAACCGCGCTGCTCGAACGCTTGCCGGCCTGCGAGGGCGTCAGCGTCATCGCCATGGATGCGCTGCACCTGGAGCAATGGCCGAGCAACCCGCCGCGGTTGCACCTGCACGGCGATCATCTGGCCTACGTGATCTACACCTCCGGCTCGACCGGCCAACCCAAGGGTGTCGGCAATACCCACGCGGCCCTGGCTGAACGCTTGCAGTGGATGCAGGCCGCCTATGAGCTGGATGAAACCGACGTGTTGATGCAAAAGGCGCCGATCAGTTTCGACGTGTCGGTGTGGGAGTGCTTCTGGCCGCTGATCACTGGCAGCCGATTGGTCCTGGCCGGCCCGGGGGAACACCGCGACCCGCACCGCATCGCTCAATTGGTCGAGCAGTTTGGCGTAACCACGCTGCATTTCGTCCCGCCGTTGCTCAGCCTGTTTATCGACGAGCCGTTGAGTGCCCGTTGCACCAGCCTGCGGCGGATTTTCTCCGGGGGCGAAGCCTTGCCAGCCGAATTGCGTAACCGGGTGCTGGCGCAGTTGCCGGCGGCGCAATTGCACAACCGTTATGGCCCGACCGAAACCGCGATCAACGTCACTCATTGGCACTGCACCGCAGACGATGGCGAGCGCTCGCCCATCGGCCGTCCCTTGACTAACGTGCTGTGCCGCATCCTCGACAGTGAACTCAATCCCGTGCCCGTCGGCGTGCCGGGTGAGCTGTGCATCGGTGGCCTGGGCCTGGCCCGGGGTTACCTCGGGCGCCCCGGGTTGACCGCGGAGCGCTTCGTCGCCGACCCCCAAGGGCTGGCGGGCGCGCGGCTCTACCGGACCGGGGACCGGGCGCGCTGGGGTGCCGACGGCGTCATCGAATACCTCGGCCGCCTCGATCAGCAGGTGAAGCTGCGCGGTTTCCGCGTCGAACCTCAGGAAATCGAGGCGCGGTTGCTGGCCCAGGACGGCGTCGCCCAGGCGGCGGTGCTGGTGCGCGATACGGCGGCCGGTCCGCAGTTGATCGGCTATTACACCGCAGCAGTGCTTGATGAAGACGATATCGTCCAGGCCGCGCGCTTGAAAAACGCCCTTGCCAGTGAGCTGCCTGACTACATGGTGCCCGCCCAACTGCTGCGCCTGGACGCCATGCCCCTGAGCCCGAGCGGCAAGCTCGACCGTCGTGCCTTGCCCGAGCCGCAATGGCAGGTGCGCGAACACGTCGAACCGGCCAGCGCTCTCGAACAGCAGATCGCCGCGATCTGGCGCGACGTGCTGGGCCTTGCCCGCGTCGGCTTGAGGGACGATTTTTTCGCCCTGGGCGGCCATTCGTTGCTGGCGACCCAGATTATTTCCCGCACGCGCCAGGCCTGCGATGTCGAGCTGCCGTTGCGTGCGTTGTTCGAAGCCAGTGAGCTGGGAGCGTTCGCCGAGCAAGTGCGGTTGATCCAGGCCAGCGGCCGGACCAACCGTCAGCCGCCGATCGAGAAAGTCGACCGCAGCCAACCGGTGCCGTTGTCCTATTCCCAGCAACGCATGTGGTTCCTCTGGCAGATGGAACCGCATAGCCCGGCCTACAACGTCGGTGGCATGGCGCGGCTGAGGGGGGTGCTGGATGTCGGGCGCTTCGAAGCGGCGTTGCAGGCGTTGATCCTTCGCCATGAAACCTTGCGCACCACGTTCCCGAGCGTCGACGGCGTGCCTCGCCAGCACGTACACGACGAGACGGGCCTGCGCATGGACTGGAAGGACTTCTCCATGCTCGACGCCGACATTCGCCAGCAACGGGTGCAGCAACTGGCCGACAGCGAAGCTCACGAGCCCTTTGACCTGGAAACCGGGCCGCTGCTGCGGGCCTGCCTGGTCAAGACCGCCGAGCACGAACATTACCTGGTGCTGACGCTGCATCACATCGTCACCGAGGGCTGGGCGATGGACATCTTCGCCCGGGAGCTAAGCGCGCTGTACGAAGCCTTTATCGATGATCGCGAGTCGCCGCTGGAACCGTTGCCGGTGCAGTACCTGGACTACAGCGCCTGGCAGCGCCAGTGGTTGGAATCCGGCGAGCGCCAACGCCAACTCGATTACTGGACCGCGCAGCTGGGCCGCGAACATCCCTTGCTGGAATTGCCGGGGGACCGCCCGCGTCCGCCGGTACAAAGCCATCGCGGCGAACTGTTCCGTTTCGACCTCAGCGATGACTTGGCCGCACGGGTTCGTGCCTTCAACGCCGAGCATGGCTTGACCCTTTTCATGACCATGACCGCTGCCCTGGCTGTGCTGCTCTATCGCTACAGCGGCCAGACCGACCTGCGCATCGGCGCGCCGGTGGCCAACCGCATCCGTCCGGAAAGTGAAGGGTTGATCGGCGCGTTCCTCAACACCCAAGTGCTGCGTTGCCAACTCGACGGGCAGATGTCCGTTGGCGAGCTATTGGAGCAGGTGCGCCACACCGTGATCGAGGGCCAGTCCCACCAGGACCTGCCGTTCGATCATCTGGTGGAAGCGTTGCAGCCACCGCGCAGCGCGGCGTACAACCCGCTGTTCCAGGTGATGTGCAACGTGCAGCGGTGGGAATTCCAACAAAGCCGCACGCTGGCCGGCATGAGCGTCGACTATCTGGTCAACGATGCGCGGGCCACCAAGTTCGACCTCAACCTGGAAGTCACCGATCTGGACCGGCGCCTGGGTTGCTGCCTGACCTACAGCACCGATTTGTTCGACGAGCCACGCATTGCCCGCATGGCCGGGCACTGGCGCAACCTGTTGGAAGCGCTGCTGGTGGATCCGGCCCGGCGGCTGAGCGAGCTGTCGTTGCTGGAGGCCGGCGAACAGCGGCAGTTGCTCGAGAGTCTGGGCGAAGAACCGGGCGAGCATCGCCTGGATCGATGCATCCATTCATTGTTCGAAGAACAGGCCAGGGTGCGCCCGGACGCGCCGGCGCTGACGTTCGCCGAGCAGACCCTGACCTATGGCGAACTCGAACGCCGGGCCAATCGCCTGGCCTGGATGTTGCGCGAACGTGGTGTCGGGCCTCAGGTTCGCGTGGGCCTGGCCCTGGAGCGCTCGCTGGAAATGGTCGTCGGCTTGCTGGCGATCCTCAAGGCGGGTGGCGCCTACGTGCCGCTGGATCCGGAATACCCGCTGGACCGCTTGCTCTACATGATCGAGGACAGCGGCGTCGGTCTGTTGCTCAGCGATCGGGCCATGTTCCAGGCCCTAGGCCCACTGCCGGAAGGCGTGCAGCGCTGGTGCCTGGAAGACGACAGCGCGGCCGTGGCGGATTACCCCGACCAGTCGCCAGGGCTGATCAATCTGCCGCAACACCAGGCTTACTTGATCTACACCTCCGGCTCCACCGGCAAACCCAAGGGTGTGGTGGTGTCCCACGGCGAAATCGCCATGCATTGCCAGGCGGTGATCCAGCGCTTCGGCATGCGCCCCGAAGACTGCGAGCTGCATTTCTATTCGATCAATTTCGACGCCGCCACCGAGCGCTTGCTGGTGCCCTTGCTCAGCGGCGCCCACGTGGTGCTGCGCGCTCAGGGCCAGTGGGATGCCGAGGAAATCTGCGGCCTGATTCGCCAACACCGCATCAATATCCTCGGTTTCACCCCCAGCTATGGCAGCCAATTGGCGCAATGGCTGGCGACCCAGGGCCAGACGCTGCCGGTGCGCATGTGCATCACCGGTGGTGAGGCCCTGACCGGCGAGCATTTGCAGCGTATCCGCGCCGCATTCAGCCCGGATCTATTCTTCAACGCCTACGGGCCGACCGAAACCGTGGTCATGCCGCTGGCGAGCCTCGCCCCGGAGCGACTGGAGGAGGGCGCCGGCAGCGTGCCGATCGGCAGCGTGATCGGTGCTCGGGTCGCCTACATTCTCGACGCCGACCTGGCATTGGTGCCGCAGGGCGCGACCGGTGAGTTGTACGTTGGCGGCGCCGGGCTGGCCCAGGGTTATCACCAGCGCCCGGGCATGACCGCCGAGCGTTTCGTCGCCGACCCGTTTGCCGCCCATGGCGGACGGTTGTATCGCACTGGCGATTTGGTGCGCCAGCGCGCCGACGGCCAGGTGGAGTACCTTGGACGCATCGACCATCAGGTGAAGATTCGCGGTTTCCGCATCGAGCTGGGGGAAATCGAAAACCGTTTGTTGGAGCACGATGCCGTGCGCGAGGCCGTGGTACTGGCCCTGGACATGCCCGGCGGCAAGCAACTGGTCGGTTATCTGGCCACCGACATCGCCTCTCAGGACGCCGCCGGGCAAGCGGCGCTGCGCGAAGCGCTGAAGAACCACCTCAAGGCGCAACTGCCGGACTACATGGTGCCCGCGCACTTGATCCTGCTGGCGAGCATGCCGCTGACCGCCAACGGCAAGCTCGACCGCCGCGCCTTGCCGATGCCGGATCCGGAGCTCAATCGCCAACAATACGTGGCGCCGAGCAATGCCTTGGAGCAAGCGCTGGCGGCAATCTGGTGCGACGTGCTGAACGTGAAGCAGGTCGGCCTCAACGACAACTTCTTCGAGCTGGGCGGCGATTCGATCCTGTCGATCCAGGTCGTCAGCCGGGCCCGGCAACAGGGCCTCCACTTCACGCCACGCGACCTGTTCCAGCACCAGACCGTGCAGGCCCTGGCGGCGGTCGCGACTCGCAGCGAACAGGTGAGCGCCGAGCAAGGGTTGTTGAGCGGTGAGTCGGCGCTGACGCCGATCCAGCACTGGTTCTTGGCCAACGAAATACCCAACCGTGAACATTGGAACCAGGCGTTGTTGCTGGAGCCGACCACGCCCTTGGAAGCGGATGCTCTGGAGCAAGCGTTGCGCGCCGTTTTCGAGCAGCACGACGCCTTGCGCCTGGGCTTTGGCAACAGCGCCGGTCAGTGGCGCGCCGAGCATCAGCCAGTGTTCGAGGGAACGCTGCTGGAGACGGTATCGGTGGGCTCGCCGCACGCCTGCGAAGCCGTGTTTGCCCAGGCCCAGCGTGGCTTCGAACTGGCGACTGGGCCGCTGCTGCGGGCCGTGCTGGCGCAGCTACCGGACGGTCGGCAGCGCCTGCTGATCGCGATTCACCACCTGGTGGTGGACGGTGTGTCATGGCGGGTGCTGATGGACGATCTGCAAACGGCTTACCGCCAATGCGTCGCCGGACAAACGCTGCAATTGCCAGCCAAGACCAGCCCCTTGCGTGATTGGGCAGCGCGTTTGCGGGCCTACGCCGGTAGCGAATCCCTGCGCGAGGAAATGAGCTGGTGGCAAGGTCAGTTAAGTGGCCCGCAGGTGACACTGCCTTGCGCGCGGCCCGACGGCGGGCGGCAGGAACGGCATGCCGACATCGTCAGCCTGCGCCTGGACGCCGAGCGCACCCGGCAATTGCTGCAACAGGCGCCCAGTGCCTACCGCACCCAGGTCAATGACCTGTTGCTCACGGCGCTGGCCCGGGTGCTGTGCCGTTGGAGCAATCACGAATCGGCCTTGGTCCAGCTCGAAGGTCATGGTCGCGAGGCGCTGTTCGATGACATCGACCTGACCCGCACCGTGGGATGGTTTACCAGTGTCTATCCGCTGCGCCTGAGCCCATCGGCCGATGATATCGGCACCTCGATCAAAGCCATCAAGGAGCAACTGCGCGCCGTGCCCCATAAGGGCCTCGGCTATGGCGTGCTGCGTTACCTGACAGACAGCGGCACCCGCGAGGCGATGGCTGGCCTGCCGCAAGCGATGGTCACTTTCAACTACCTCGGCCAGCTCGACCATGCCCTCGGCCAGGACGCGCTGTTCCGACCGCTGGACGAGCCGCTTGGCGCGATTCACGACCCCGACGCTCCGCTGCCCAACGAGCTGAGCCTCGACTGCCAGGTCAGCGGCGGCGAACTGGCGCTGCGCTGGACCTTCAGTGCCGAGCGCCATGACCGCCAGAGCATCGCCGTGCTGGCCAACGCTTACCTCGACGAACTGCAGCACTTGATCGAACACTGCCTGACGGACGAGGCGGGCGGCCTGACGCCGTCGGACTTCCCGCTGGCGAAACTGACCCAGGCGCAACTGGACAACCTGCCGGTGCCGGCCGCGGAGATCGAAGACGTCTACCCACTGACGCCGATGCAGGAAGGCATGCTGCTGCACACCTTGCTGGAACCGGGCACGGGCCTGTACTACATGCAGGACCGCTACCGCATCAACAGTGAACTCGACCCTCAGCGTTTCGCCCAAGCCTGGCAGGCGGTGATCGCCCGTCACGAAGCCTTGCGCGCCTCGTTCTGCTGGAATGTCGGTGAAGACATGCTGCAGGTCATCCACAAACCCGGCCGCACGCCGGTGCAATACCTCGACTGGACGCAAGTACCCGACGACGCCCAGGAGCCCAAACTCCAGGCGCTGCTCAAGAGCGAACGGGAGGCCGGTTTCGATCTGTTGAACGAGGCGCCGTTCCACTTGCGCTTGATCCGGGTTGGCGCGGCGCGTTACTGGTTCATGATGAGCAACCACCACATCCTCATCGATGCGTGGTGCCGTTCGCTGCTGATGGACGATTTCTTCGAAATCTACACGGCCCTTGGCGAACAGCGAGAGCCCCACCTGGCCGTGCCGCCGCGCTATCGCGATTACATCGGTTGGCTGCAACACCAGGGCCTGGCCGAAGCCCGGCAGTGGTGGCAGAAGAACCTGAAAGGCTTCGAGCGGACCACGCCGATCCCCGCGGATCGACCGTTCCTGCGCGAGCACGCCGGTGACAGCGGCGGCATGGTCGTCGGCGATTGCTACACCCGGCTCGACGTTCGAGACGGTGCGCGTTTGCGCGAGCTGGCCCAGGCCCATCAGCTGACCGTCAACACCTTCGCCCAGGCCGCGTGGGCCTTGGTGCTGCGTAGGGTCAGCGGCGATCGCGACGTGCTGTTCGGCGTCACCGTGGCCGGCCGTCCGGTGGAGCTGCCGCACATGCAGCGCACGGTGGGGCTGTTCATCAACAGCGTCGCCTTGCGAGTGCAGATTCCGTCGGATGACCAGCGTTGCAGCGTGCGCCAATGGCTCAACGGTTTGCTGGACAGCAACATGCAACTGCGCGAGTACGAATACCTGCCGCTGGTGAGCATCCAGGAGGTCAGCGAACTGCCCAAGGGCCAGCCGTTGTTCGACAGCCTGTTCGTGTTCGAGAACGCGCCGGTGGAAGTCTCGGTGCTGGACCGCGCCCAGAGCCTCAACGCCACCTCGGATTCAGGGCGCACCCACACCAACTTCCCGCTGACGGCGGTGTGTTACCCGGGCGACGATCTCGGACTGCACCTGTCCTACGACCAGCGTTACTTCAATGAGTCGACGGTCCAGGGGCTGCTGGGTGAGTTCAAGCGATTGCTGCTGGCGCTGATCGAAGGTTTCCACGGTGACATGGCCGAGCTGGCGCTGATCGGGTCTGAAGAAAAGACTTTCCTCATCGAGGGCTGCAACCAGAGTGAACGTGCCTATCCGCTGGAGCAGAGTTACGTGGAGCTGTTCGAGGCCCGGGTGGCGGCTCATCCGCAACGCATTGCCGCCAGTTGCCAGGACGACAGCTGGACTTACGCCGCGTTGAACGAACGCAGCAACCGCCTCGGTCATGGGCTGATCGAGGCGGGCGTCGGTCTCGACCAGCCGGTGGCGCTGCTGGCCGAGCGCGGCCTGGACTTGCTGGGCATGATCATCGGCAGCTTCAAGGCCGGCGGCGGTTATCTGCCGCTGGACCCAGGCCTGCCGAGCCAGCGCCTGAGCCGCATCATCGAGCTGAGCCGCACGCCGTTGCTGGTCTGCACGAGAGCTTGTCGCGAACAGGCGTTGGCCTTGCTGGAAGAGTTCGCCTGTGCCGGGAGGCCGAAGCTGCTGGTCTGGGAAGACGTCCAGGCCAGTGATACGGCGGTGGACAATCCTGGCGTTTACAGCGGGCCGGACAACCTCGCCTATGTGATCTACACCTCTGGCTCCACCGGCTTGCCCAAAGGCGTGATGGTGCAGCAGCGCGGCATGCTCAACAACCAGCTCAGCAAAGCGCCGTACCTGGCGCTGGATGAAACGGACGTGATCGCCCAGACCGCGTCCCAGAGCTTCGATATTTCGGTGTGGCAGTTCCTGGCCGCGCCGTTGTTCGGCGCCCGGGTGGACCTTGTGCCCAATGCCATCGCCCACGATCCCCAAGGACTGTTGGACCATGTGGGTCGTCAGGGCATTACCGTGCTGGAAAGCGTGCCTTCGTTGATCCAGGGCATGCTCGCCCAGGAGCACACCGGTCTGGATGGCTTGCGCTGGATGCTGCCCACCGGCGAAGCGATGCCACCGGAGCTGGCCCATCAATGGCTGATGCGTTACCCCGACATCGCCCTGGTGAATGCCTACGGACCGGCGGAATGTTCCGATGACGTGGCGTTCTTCCGGGTCGACATGGCCTCGACCCGTGGCACCTACCTGCCCATCGGCACGCCGACCGACAACAACCGTTTGTACGTGCTCGACGGCGCGCTGGAACTGGTGCCGTTGGGCGCGGTGGGCGAGTTGTGCGTCGCCGGCACCGGAGTGGGGCGTGGTTATGTCGGCGATCCGTTGCGTACGGCGCCGGTCTTCGTGCCCAACCCGTTCGGCGCGCCGGGCGAGCGGCTGTACCGCACTGGCGACCTGGCGCGCCGCCGCAGCGATGGCGTGCTGGAATACGTCGGGCGCATCGATCATCAAGTGAAGATCCGCGGTTACCGCATCGAACTGGGGGAAATCGAAGCACGGCTGCATGAGCAGCCCGAAGTCCGCGACGCGGCGGTCGGGGTGCAGGAGGGCGTCAATGGCAAGCATCTGGTGGGTTATCTGGTTGCTGCCGACTCGACGCTCAGCCCGAGCGAACGCCTGGATCGGATCAAACAGCGCCTGCGCAGCGAGCTGCCCGAATACATGGTGCCGCTGCACTGGCTGTGGCTCGACCGCTTGCCCCTCAATGCCAACGGCAAGCTCGATCGCAAGGGGCTACCGGCGTTGGAAATCGGCCAGTTGCACGGCCACGACTACCAGGCGCCCGCCAATGCGCTGGAGCAGACCCTGGCGGATATCTGGGCCGAAGTGCTGAAGGTCGAGCGGGTGGGGGCGCGGGACAATTTCCTTGAGCTGGGCGGGCACTCCTTGCTGGCGACACAAATTGCCTCCCGCGTGCAGAAGGCCTTGCAACGCAACGTGCCGCTCAGGGCGATGTTCGAGTGCAGCACCGTGGAGCAATTGGCTGAATACATTGCGGGGTTGCAAGCCAGCGAAATGACCGAGGAGAAAGTGGACCGGTTGAATGATCTGATGGCGGAGTTGGAGGGGTTGTAGTGCTGTGATGCCTGTCGCGGCCTCATCGCGACAGGCTCGCTCCCACAATGGATCGGAGTCCAGAGATCAAAATGTGTGAGCGAGCCTGCTCGCGATGGGGGGCGAGACTTTTGTCGCGGTTTTGCGATCGAACCGTCGAGCTATCGTCAGTGGCTGCGTTTATCTACTGTCAGACCTTACAGGTCGTTACGAAGCGGTTTAGGCCAGCGGTTGACGCTCAGTGCGGGTCACGGCAGTCTCCCCTAGGCCATTCCATTGCCAAACAAGGAGGTCACCGATGCCCTTTGCAACGATTGACGGACAACCGCTCCATTACCTGGACCAGGGCCAAGGCCCGGTAGTGGTGCTGGGTAGCAGCTATTTGTGGGACCAGAGCATGTGGGCGCCACAGGTCGATGCCCTGTCGAAACACTATCGGGTCATCGTCCCGGAGCTATGGGGCCACGGGCAATCCGGGCGACTTCCCGAGGGCATGGCCTCACTGGACGACCTGTCCCGCCAGACACTGGCGTTGATGGATCACCTGGATATCGACTGCTTCAACCTGGTCGGCCTGTCGGTGGGCGGAATGTGGGGGGCGCGGTTGGCGCTGGCAGCGCCTAAGCGAGTGAGTTCGCTGGTGTTGATGGACACCTACGTCGGGGTAGAGCCGGAACCGACCCGCCAGTATTATTTTTCACTGTTCGACAAGATCGAGGCCAGTGGCAGCGTGCCCGAGCCGCTGCTGGATATCATCGTGCCGATTTTCTTCCGGCCGGGCATCGATCCGCAGTCGGCGCTCTACCGGCAGTTTCGTGCCACCTTGGCCGCGCTGCCAACGGATCGCCTGAGGGACAGTATCGTGCCGTTGGGGCGGATCATTTTTGGTCGGGACGACATCCTGTCGCGCCTGCCTGAACTGGATGCCAGGCGCACGCTGGTGATGTGTGGCGACCAGGACAAGCCGCGGCCACCGTCCGAGGCCCTGGAAATGGCCGAGCTGATCGGCTGCGAACACATGCTGATTGCGCAGGCGGGGCATATATCCAACCTGGAGAATCCGGAATGTGTGACTGAAGCGTTGTTGGGATTTCTGAAACGGATGCACTGACTTTGTGGCGAGGGGATTTATCCCCGCTGGGCTGCGCAGCAGCCCAAAACCAGAAACCTCGGTGAAGCTGACAAACCAAGTCGACAGGATTGGGGCCGCTTCGCGACCCAGCGGTGATAAATCCCCTCGCCACAGTTCAGTGTTCCGGATCACTTAGGCCCGAGAATCTTCACCAGTTTGTCCGACGACGGCGCGCCTTGCTGCTGTTGCAGTTCGCCCTGGTCATCGAGATAGAAAATGGCTGGAGTGGAGGACAGCTCCAACTCGTCCATCAATTGCTGATTGGCGTCCAGTTTCGCCTGGATGGCCGGTGGTATTTCCTTGAGCGGCTTGAGCGAGCTGCCCTTGCCGGCTTTCTCATGGTCGGCCAGCGCCTTTTCCGGCGCCTTGGCCGCGAGCAGGGCGGCCGATTTGCCGGGGCTGTCTTCGCGGATGATGCCCACCATGATGTGACGCAACTGCACCTTGCCGGCCTTGACCCACGGCCGGGCCTGTTCCCAGAACATGTTGCAATACGGGCAATTGGGGTCACTGAACAGGTACACGGTGCGCGGTGCGTCCTTGCTGCCGTCGGCGATCCAGTTGCTGGCCTCCATTTTCGCCCAGATTTCCTTGGCCATCGGGGCATAGACCAGTTTTTGCAGCGGTTCGGCGCTCAAGTCCTTGCCGTCGGCGTCGTACAGGTTGCCCAGCAGGACGTGTTTGCCGTCCGGCGTCAGGTACAGCGCCATCCCACGGTTCTGATATTGCGCCGCGTAGCCGCGCAGGCCGTCCGGTGCTTGGAAGGTGCCGACGATTTTCGCGCCCTTGGCTTCGATCTTCTTGATGGCCGCTGGCAATTCTTCGGCGTGAAGCAGCGGTGCCTGCAGCAACGCGCCGGCGAAAGCCAGGGTCAGCAGGTGGTGGAGGCGGAGCATGGCAGTTTCCTTGTAGAAGGTGGGATCGCCGAGGTTGGACCCGGCGTTTCGAAATTTTCCAGGGCGCGGGCCAGGCTGGCTTCCGACAGTTCACCCAGATGACTGCCGAGCAGGCGGCCATCGGCGCCGTAGAACAGGGTCGTCGGCAAGGCCATTGACCCGACGGCCTGGGCGAGACGGCCACTGCCGTCGAACAGCACGTTGTGCAGGCTCAGGCCCTGGGTGGCGAGGTAAGTGCTGACGCTATGCATGCTTTCGGCCTGATTGACGAACAGGAACGTCAGGTCCGGGCGTTCCAGTTGAGCGGCTTCCAGCACCGGCATTTCGCGACGGCAGGGCGGGCACCAGGTGGCCCACAGATTGACCACCAGAGGCCCGCCCTGATAGTCGGTAAGTTTCACCGTTTGGCCGTCGGCGTTGCGCAGCTCGATCTCCGGCAACCGCGTGCCTTGGTCATAGATGGTCAATGACATTGTCGCCACCAGCCAGAACAGCAGGCCGCTGCCCACACCAAAGCCCAATGGCCGGCGCAGGGTCGGTCGGCGCCGCGCCCACAGCAGCGCCGCGGCCAACAGCACCAATATCCCCGGCCATGCAAGGAAACCGCCATCGCGCAGATCGACGATCTGCCAGAGGTCGTCCCGATAATGGTTCCAGTACGCCACGACAAAACCCGTTCGCGCGGCGAGCAGACCGAGCAAAAACAGCACGAACAGCACCGACTCGGGGTTCTCGCCCCCGCGCTTGGCCACTCGCCAGCCGACGAACGTCGCCAATGCCAGCGCGCTGATCAACAGGAGGTGATGGATAGCGATGGCAAAGGTGCCCAGGGTAAAGGTCAGCATCAGCCTGCATCCCGGGTCAGGTTCCAACGCTCCAGGAAGCCTTTGGCATCGATCTCGCCCGTGATGCGCTGGCCACGGCGTTCTTCTGCGTCGGGCCCGATCCACAGCAGGCTGGGCGGGCCCGGCACCTGGTAGCGCTGGAGCAGCGCTCGGCTGGCGGCGTTGTCGGCAGTGACGTCCAGGCGCAGCAGGCGCACGTCGCTAAGCGCGGCCATGACTTCGGCGCGGCCAAACACCTGTTTCTCGACGATTTTGCACGACACGCACCAATCCGCGTAGTAGTCCAGCAGGACCCATTGGCCCTGGGCCTTGGCGCTGTCCAATTCCCGTTGCAGGGCGGCGGGCTCGCTGACGGTGATGAAGGCGTCGTGTGCCTGGGCAGTCGCATTGCCCCGGGCACCGCTGTAGACCTCCAGCGGCTTGAACAGATCGTCGCTGCCTCCCGCCGCCCCGACCACCAGCAGGCTTCCCCACAACCCGAACAGCAGCGATACGCTGCCCCACAGATAGGGCGCGCGACCGAACCCCTGGGTCTGGCGCCAGGCGCAGTAAGCGGCAATCAGCAGCAGAGCGCCCCAAAGGCCGATCCACAGCGAGCCGTCGATGACCGGGCGGATCATCAGCAACGCGGTACCCAGGAACAGGAAGCCGAATACGCCCTTGAGCAGGTTCATCCAGGCGCCTGGCTTGGGCAGGAAACGATTGCCGACGGTCACCAGCAACAACAGCGGCAGGCCCATGCCGACACCCATGGTGAACAGGATCAGGCCGCCATGCAGCGCGTTGCCGCTCTGGGCGATGTACAACAGCGCGCCGGCCAGCGGCGCAGTCATGCACGGCCCTACCAACAGACCGGACAGGGCTCCCAGAACGCCGGCACCCACCAGGCTGCCACCGCGGCGCTGGCGGCCGGCGTTTTCCAAGCGATCACGCAGGGCGGCTGGGAGTTGCAGTTCGAAAAAGCCAAACATCGGCAGCGCCAATACAACGAAGATGGCCGCGAAGGTGCCCAGCAACCACGGTTGTTGCAGCAATGCCTGCAGATTGGCTCCCAACAGCGCGGCGAGCACGCCCATGGCGGCGTACACCATCGCCATGCTGATCACGTAGCTGCCGGCCAACGCCAGGCCGCGCCGGGGGCCGGCGCCGCTACCCACCACCAATCCCGCCAGGATTGGCAGCATCGGGAGCGAACAAGGGGTAAACGCCAGCAACAGCCCAAGGCCGAAGAACACCAGCAGGCTCCAGCCCAGCGCGCGCTGCTGCAAGCCGCTGGCCAGCGCCTGGTCTTGCGCCTCGCCAGTGCTTGCCACCGGTGCGGCGCCGCCCAGGTCTACGATTTGGGTCTGGGGCGGATAGCACAGGCCCGCATCGGCGCAGCCCTGGAAACCGACCTTGACCTTGCCGGTAGCCCCGGCGGGAATCTTCAGCTCCAATGCCTGGCGGTAGACTTGCTGGTCGCCGAAGAACTCGTCGCTGTGGGCTTCGCCCTCGGGCAGCTTCGGTTTCTGCGCTTCGGCCAGGCCATCGAACTTGAGCCGCTGCTGATACAGGTAATACCCGTCGGCGATCTGCCAGAACAACTGGGTTTCACCTGAGTCCAGGCGTTCGGAAGTAAAGACGAATGCCTTTTCCACCGGCAGGAAGTCGGGCTTGGTTTCGAAGGGATTGGCGGCCTGGGCCAGGCCCGAGATCAGAAACAGCCACAGCAAAAACAATCGACGCATGGGGTAGAGCCTTAGAACCAGGAGAGTGAGGCGCACAGTGGCGGCTGGCGATTAACCTTAAGTTAACGCCAGCCTACAAACGTGCCGGCACCCGTCGGGCCAATCAGAATTCCTGATAGGTTAACCGGTATTCGGACATCGGGGGATGGCTCAGTTTCCACGCTTGGGCCTGTTGCTTGGCGTCGGTGATTTCTTGCGCGGTCAATTGCGCTTCGAGGTGGGCGAGATTTTTGACAGTATCAGCGTGGCGCTTGAATTGGCGCGTTGTATCACTGACCAGCCAGAGCAGAGCGTAGGCTTTGACAAGGTCTTTTTCGTAGCCGTATTCCTGTTCATCCTCGTCCATGTCGTATTCCGTCGAGATCGCAAAGGCGTAGTCCAGCAAGGCATTGACATCATTGAGCTGAAGCCTCTTTTCCAGCCAGGCACGTCTGGTTGTCTTATCGCGTACTGTTAACAGTCTGGGGTACCACGCCATGGCTTTGGGCAAGCCCGCAATCGCGGCCTCCAGCAGGAGTCTCGTCTGTTCAGCCGTTGGGGTGAGGCCGGAGGGGACAAGTTTTTCATCCCTTCCATACAAGTAAGCCAGGATACATTTGGCCTCGGAGGAACCGGCTCGCTCGGATTTTCTCAACGACTCGATGTCCCCCGTCAATTCGTAAAGCTGTAGCAGGCGCTCAGCCGGGTCTGCGTTGGCTTCAGCCAATGCCTTGGCCTTGGCCAACGACGTTTCGTCCGCCAGTCGCAGCAGGGCGTAGAAATGATCTTGACCAGCAGCCTTTTGGTACCAGTTTCGCGCCTCTTCGGTCATGTTTCCGGCGTCACGCCTCAGCACCTCCGCCAAGGCATATTGCGCTTCTTTGTTGCCATCCGTGGCAGCTATCAATAGATGGAGTTTCGCCCTGTTGAATTCTCCCAGGTTGTATAACTCCAGGCCCTCGTTTGTCGCCATTGTTCGTTGCTTTTTTACATGGTCGACCAGGTTTTGGATCGCGGTGACAAAGTCGGCGTAACTGAGCAGCGCGTTCGTATGCGTATACATGTTGGGATACCTGCTTCAATAAGGAAAATATGTGTCCAGCGGGTACCAAAGTAAAAGCGACGGTCCATTCGGGTGCGGTATATATGTATGGCGATGGGTTCGAATGTTTCCAACGGTTACTGGTATGCCTCGCACCCACGGCTTTGCGGGCTGCCATAATTGCGCCTTAATGTTCACTTGGTTCAATCGCGGCTTTTGCCCATGGAGCGTTCATGCACGTATTGGTATGCGAAGATGATGCGCTGATTGCCAGCGGCATCGTGGCCGGGCTCACGGCTCAAGGCCTGACGGTCGAGCACGTCGCCACAGCATCGGCGGCGCGGGCGATGGTCGGCGTGGCGACGTTCGACGTCATGGTGCTGGACCTCGGCTTGCCCGATGAAGATGGCCTCAAGCTGCTCAAGCAATTGCGCCAGCAGGGCCTGGAAATCCCGGTGCTGATCCTGACCGCGAGGGACTCGGTGACCGACCGTGTCGACGGCTTGCAGGCCGGCGCCGATGACTATCTGCTCAAGCCCTTCGACCTGCGCGAGCTGGCGGCGCGCCTGCATACGTTGTTGCGGCGCGTTGCCGGGCGCAGCGTCAACCTGATCGAGCACGGTCGCCTGACGTATGACCCCAGCAGCCGGGAAACCACCCTGGACGGCCAGCCGGTTGACCTCTCCCGGCGCGAGCAGGCGCTATTGCAGGCGTTGTTGCACAGCCGTGGCCGGGTGCTCTCCACCGAGCAACTCAAGGACAGCGTCTACGGCTTCAATGACGAGCTGGAAAGCAATGCGCTCAACGTCCATATCCACCACCTGCGACGCAAACTGGGCAATGGCGTTGTCGAGACGGTGCGCGGGCTGGGCTATCGCCTGGGGCCGGCCGACGGCGGGGAATCTTCCAAGTGATGAGCCTGCGATTGCGCTTGAGCCTGACCCTGGGCGCGGCATTTGCCCTGATCTGGGCCTTGGCGGCGGCGTGGATGCTCAGCGACCTGCGCAATCAGATGATGTTTTCTCTGGATCAGCGCCTGGTCGCCTCGGCACAGATGGTCGCCGGGCTGCTGGAGCAATTGCCGCCGGTGCCCAGCAAGGGTGAGGGTACGCATTTCAGCGCCGAACAACTGAGCGTCCCGGGGGGCATGGCTTGTCAGGTTACCTCGTTGCGGGGCGAAATCCTGGCACGCAGCCACGACACCCCGGGACAACCGCTGGAAGCCGAGAAGATGGGCTTTCATGACCAGATGATCGATGGCGCGCCGTGGCGCAGCTTCACCCTGGCCCGTGGCGACTTGCGTATCACCACCGCCGACCGCCAGATTGAACGCGAAGCCTTGAACATGTCGGTGCTGCTGGCGGCGTCGGTGCCGGTCGGCGTGGCGTTGATCGGTTGCCTGTGCCTGTTGTGGCTAGGCGTCGGCCAGGGCTTGGCGCCGCTCAATCGCATGCGCGATGCGTTGACGCGGCGTAACGCGGACTCCCTGGAGCCGTTGCAGATCCAGCCGTTGCCCAGCGAGTTGCAACCCTTGCTGGAAACCCAGAACCAGCTGCTGCTGCGCATCGGCAAGGCCATCGAACGTGAGCGCCGCCTGACCGGTGACGCGGCCCATGAATTGCGCAGCCCCTTGACCGCCATCAAGACGCACCTGCAGGTGGCGCGCATGACCGACGGCGCCGCTCGCGACCAGTCCCTGGCGCGGGCGGAGGAGGGCGCCGATCGGTTGCACCGTACCCTGGAACAATTGTTGTTGCTGGCCCGGGTCGAGGGCAGCCTGTCGTTCGACGACGGTGTGCAATGCAATGCCGCGCAAGTCGCGCGGCTGGCTATCCAGGACGCGGCCAATGGCGCTCCCCAGCGAATCAGGCTGCATGTCTCGCCGCAATTGTCCGATGCGCCGGTCCAGATGCCGGCGGTCTTGTCCATAGCCGCGCTGCGCAATCTGTTGGACAACGCCTTGCGCCATACCCCGGACGATACTGACGTCGAGCTGAACCTGGAAATGGTGGGCCAGCGTGTGCGTTTCCAGGTACGCGACCATGGGCCCGGCATTGCCGCCGACGATGTCCAGCACCTGACGCAGCGCTTCTGGCGCAATGGGCAGAGCGAAGGTTGCGGGTTGGGGCTGGCGATCGTCGAAGCCATCGTTCAGCGATGCGGCTGCGGCTTGCAGTTCGATAGCCGCCCGGACGGGCTGCGGGTCGAGCTGACCGTGCCGGTGCAAGCCTCTTTGACTCAGTAGATAGCCCGAGGCAGTAAATCCGTGCCTCGCTGATGCGTTCCCACAACAGGAAACCTGCATGTGCGCTGCGAATGCGCACCTGCCCGGTGCGCCGTTTGGTCACTCATTGCGGGGTCGAGAACATGTCAGTCACAAGTCCTATCGAAGCGTCGACAGTACGAGGCGGCTCCACGCCGGTCGAGACGCTTTACCAATTCGACGAATCACCGTTGCTGGCGCGCCAGAACCGCCAGGAATCCAATGCACGCAGTTATCCCCGACGCATACCCCTGGCGCTCAAGCGCGCCAAGGGGCTGTACGTCGAAGACGTCGAGGGCCGTACTTTCATCGACTGCCTGGCTGGCGCCGGCACGCTGGCGCTCGGGCACAACCACCCGGTGGTGATCGAGGCGATCCGGCAAGTGCTTGCCGATGAACTGCCCCTGCATACCCTGGACCTGACCACGCCGGTGAAGGACCGCTTTGTCCAGGATCTGTTCGGCCTGTTGCCGGCAGCCCTGGTCGCCGAGGCGAAGATCCAGTTCTGCGGCCCCACCGGCACCGACGCCGTAGAAGCGGCGCTCAAGCTGGTACGTACCGCGACGGGGCGTAGCACGGTGCTGTCGTTCCAGGGCGGCTATCACGGAATGAGCCAGGGTGCGTTGAGCCTGATGGGCAGCCTGGGGCCGAAGAAGCCCTTGGGCGCCTTGCTCAGCAACGGCGTGCAGTTCATGCCGTATCCCTACGATTACCGCTGCCCGTTCGGTTTGGGTGGCGCGGAAGGCGTCAAGGCCAACCTGCATTATCTGCAAAACCTGCTGAACGATCCGGAGGCCGGCGTGCAATTGCCAGCGGCCGTCATCGTCGAAGTGGTGCAGGGCGAGGGCGGCGTCGTACCGGCCGACCTCGACTGGCTGCGTGGCTTGCGGCGGATCACCGAGCAGGCCGGGGTGGCGTTGATTGTCGATGAAATCCAGAGTGGCTTCGGCCGGACCGGCAAGATGTTCGCCTTCGAACATGCCGGAATCGTCCCGGACGTGGTCGTGCTGTCCAAGGCCATCGGCGGCAGCCTGCCGCTGGCGGTCGTGGTGTATCGCGACTGGCTCGACACCTGGGCGCCGGGCGCCCATGCCGGCACGTTCCGGGGCAACCAGATGGCCATGGCAGCCGGTTGCGCTGTGATGCGTTATCTGGTGGAACACGACCTGCCGGCCCACGCCACCGCCATGGGCGAGCGCTTGAGCGAGCATTTGCTAATCCTGCAACGGGATTTCCCGCAGATGGGCGATATTCGCGGTCGCGGCCTGATGCTCGGCGTCGAGTTGGTCGACCCTGCGGGCGTGCCGGACACCCAAGGTCACCCACCGGTGCATGCGCGTCTGGCGCCACGCTTGCAGCGCGAGTGCCTCAAGCGTGGGCTGATCCTGGAATTGGGCGGCCGACAGGGCGGCGTGGTGCGGTTCCTGCCGCCATTGATTATCACGGCGACGGAAATCGATCGGGTCGCCGACATTTTCCGGCGCGCCCTGGAAGCCGCCGTGGCCGATGCCTAATTTTCCCTCGGCCCGGTACGTTCCTTTCATACCTTGGCTGCGCCCGTGGCGCGGCGAACCTTGAGCAATGACGGAGAAACACCATGACTTCAGTATTCGATCGCGAGGACATCCTCTTCCAGGTCGTGGTCAACCACGAAGAACAATATTCGATCTGGCCGGACTACAAAGCCATCCCGGAAGGCTGGCGTACGGTCGGCAAAAGCGGCTTCAAGAAGGAATGCCTGGCGTATATCGAAGAGGTCTGGACCGACATGCGCCCGTTGAGTTTGCGCAAGAAGATGGAAGAGCAGGCGGCCTTAGCGCAGTAGACCGCGGACACATGTGGAAGCGAGCCTGCTCGCGATGCAGGCAACTGGGTCTTTCAGTCAGACCAAGGTGATGCTATCGCGAGCAGGCTCGCTCCCGCAGGCCTTTGTGGTGTTGCGGGTTTTATTTGAACCGCCGCTCCACGCCTTTCTCCACCAGGATCTTCGCCGATATCTCTTCCACGGAAAAATGCGTGGAGTTGATATGGGGAATGTTCTCCCGCCGGAACAGGTTTTCCACTTCGCGCACTTCGAACTCACACTGGGCGTAGCTCGAATAGCGGCTGTTGGGCTTGCGTTCGTTGCGGATCGCGGTGAGGCGGTCCGGGTCGATGGTCAGGCCGAACAGTTTGTGCTGGTGGGCGCGCAACGCATTGGGCAGTTGCAGGCGCTCCATGTCGTCTTCGGTCAACGGATAGTTGGCCGCGCGGATGCCGAATTGCATCGCCATGTACAGACACGTCGGCGTCTTACCACACCGCGACACACCCACTAGGATCAGGTCGGCCTTGTCGTAATAATGCGTGCGGGCGCCGTCATCGTTGTCCAGCGCAAAGTTGACCGCCTCGATCCGCTCCATGTAGTTGGAGTTGTGACCAATGGAATGGGACTTGCCGACCGAATAGGAAGAATGTTCGCTCAGTTCCTGTTCCAGGGGCGCCAGGAACGTGGAAAAAATGTCGATCATGAAACCATTGGACGTTGCGAGAATCTCACGGATGTCCTGATTGACGATGGTGTCGAAGATAATCGGGCGAAAACCGTCGTTTTCGGCGGCTTTATTGATTTGCTGTACCATGGCCCGCGCCTTGTCGACGCTGTCTATGTAGGGGCGTGTCAGCTTGGTGAAGGTAATGTTTTCGAACTGCGCCAACAGGCTCTGGCCCAGCGTTTCGGCCGTGATGCCGGTGCCGTCGGAGATAAAGAAAGCAGATCGTTTCATTTGCGCCTTGGGCCTTAAGCTAGTGAGCTAGTCACGATTCTTGGATATGATAGGCGCGATTTGCCGGCCGCCCGTGGCCCGCATTCTCACTTATTTTCCAGGTCCAGGCCATATCGCCGGTGAGCGCTCCCCTGGAGCCGCCGGTACCTTGAGCTTTTCCAACACAGTCAGTGGAGAGATCACCTTGGTAGAGTACGTAGTTTCCCTCGATAAGCTCGGCGTCCATGATGTAGAGCATGTGGGGGGCAAGAACGCATCCCTGGGCGAGATGATCAGTAACCTCGCGGGCGCCGGAGTATCGGTGCCGGGTGGCTTCGCCACGACCGCCCAGGCTTATCGTGACTTCCTGGAACTGAGCGGCCTGAACCAGCAGATCCACGATGCGCTCGACGCCCTGGACGTCGATGACGTCAATGCCCTGGCCAAGACCGGTGCCCAGATCCGCCAATGGATCATGGAAGCCGAGTTTCCCGAGAAGCTGAACAGCGAAATCCGCACGGCTTTTGCCAAGCTCTCCGAAGGCAACCCCGACATCGCTGTCGCCGTACGCTCCTCGGCCACCGCCGAAGACTTGCCGGACGCCTCGTTCGCCGGCCAGCAGGAGACTTTCCTGAATATCCGTGGCGTGGAAAACGTCATCCGAGCCGCCAAGGAAGTCTTCGCCTCCCTGTTCAACGACCGTGCCATTTCCTACCGCGTGCATCAGGGCTTCGACCACAAACTGGTCGCCCTGTCCGCCGGTGTGCAGCGCATGGTCCGCTCCGAAACCGGCACCGCCGGCGTGATGTTCACCCTCGACACCGAGTCGGGCTTTCGTGACGTCGTGTTCATCACCGGCGCCTATGGCCTGGGTGAAACCGTCGTGCAAGGCGCGGTGAACCCCGATGAATTCTATGTCCACAAGGGCACCCTGGAAGCCGGTCGTCCGGCCATCCTGCGCCGCAACCTGGGCAGCAAGGCCATCAAGATGGTCTACGGCGACGAAGCCAAGGCCGGTCGTTCGGTCAAGACCGTCGATGTCGACAAGGCTGATCGCGCGCGCTTCTGCCTGACCGACGCCGAAGTCAGCGAGCTGGCCAAGCAGGCAATGATCATCGAGAAGCACTATAAGTGCCCGATGGACATCGAGTGGGCCAAGGACGGCGACGACGGCAAGCTGTACATCGTGCAGGCCCGCCCGGAAACCGTGAAGAGCCGCACCCAGGCCAACGTCATGGAGCGCTACCTGCTCAAGGAAACCGGCACCGTGCTGGTGGAAGGCCGCGCAATCGGCCAGCGCATCGGCGCCGGCAAGGTGCGGATCATCAAGGACGTCTCGGAGATGGACAAGGTCCAGGCCGGCGACGTGCTGGTCTCCGACATGACCGACCCGGACTGGGAACCGGTGATGAAGCGCGCCAGCGCCATTGTCACCAACCGCGGTGGACGCACTTGCCACGCGGCGATCATCGCCCGTGAGCTGGGCATTCCGGCCGTGGTCGGTTGCGGCAACGCCACCGAACTGCTCAAGGATGGCCAGGGCGTGACCGTTTCCTGCGCCGAAGGCGACACCGGCTACATCTTCGAAGGCGAGTTGGGCTTCGACATCAAGAAGAACTCCGTGGACGCCATGCCGGAGCTGCCGTTCAAGATCATGATGAACGTCGGCAACCCGGATCGTGCCTTCGACTTCGCGCAGCTGCCGAACGCCGGCGTGGGCCTGGCCCGCCTGGAGTTCATCATCAACCGCATGATCGGCGTGCACCCCAAGGCACTGCTGAACTATGACGGCCTGCCACAGGACATCAAGGACAGCGTCGACAAGCGCATTGCCGGCTACGACGACCCGGTCGGTTTTTACGTCGAGAAGCTCGTGGAAGGCATCAGCACCTTGGCGGCGGCGTTCTGGCCGAAGAAAGTCATCGTGCGGCTGTCGGACTTCAAGTCCAACGAATACGCCAACCTGATCGGCGGCAAACTCTACGAGCCCGAAGAAGAGAACCCGATGCTGGGCTTCCGTGGTGCGTCGCGCTACATCAGCGAATCGTTCCGCGATTGCTTCGAACTCGAATGCCGTGCCCTCAAGCGCGTGCGTAACGAGATGGGCCTGACCAACGTCGAGATCATGGTGCCGTTCGTGCGCACCCTCGGCGAGGCGAGCCAAGTGGTCGACCTGTTGGCGGAAAACGGCCTGGCCCGTGGCCAGAATGGCCTGCGCGTCATCATGATGTGCGAACTGCCGTCCAACGCGATCCTGGCCGAAGAATTCCTCGAGTTCTTCGACGGCTTCTCCATCGGCTCCAACGACCTGACCCAACTGACCTTGGGTCTGGACCGCGATTCGGGGATCATCGCCCACCTGTTCGACGAACGTAACCCGGCGGTCAAGAAGCTGCTCGCCAATGCTATCGCCGCCTGCAACAAGGCTGGCAAGTACATCGGCATCTGCGGCCAGGGCCCTTCGGACCACCCGGACCTGGCCAAGTGGCTGATGGAGCAGGGTATCGAAAGCGTTTCGTTGAACCCGGACTCGGTACTGGAAACCTGGTTCTTCCTGGCTGAGGGGCAGGCTGCGGTCTGATCGAGTGAAGGGGCCTGATCGGTAATGTAAGCCGGGGTAATTCCTTGTGGTATCCGGCGGCCAGTCTTCCGGCCCCTTTTGATTTGAAGTAGGGCGGGCTCCATTTGGAAGCCGCCCTTTTTTGTGCAAGAAGATCATGCAAAGCAGCAGCAACCTATTTCCTGTCGCCCTGATCAGCGCCGAGCGGCGTGGCGATCTGAGCGAAGATGTCTATCGTTTGAAACCCGGTAACAGCCCCGACTACAGCGTCGAGCTGGCCGTCACCCGGCTGGGCATGGCCGATGTCGGCGAAACCCGGGGTGTCCCGGTGATCCTGCTGCACGGCAGTTTTTCCAACCGTCGCTTCTGGTATTCGCCCAAGGGGCTGGGGCTGGGGGCGCACCTGGCGCGGTTGGGGTTCGATGTCTGGATTCCCGAAATGCGCGGGCATGGCTTATCCCAACGAAACCAGGGCTACCGCAACAACCGCGTGGCCGACTACGCCCGGTATGACTTGCCGGCCATCGGCGCCTTCGTGCGCGAGCAGAGCGGGCAGGTGCCCCATTGGATCGGTCACTCGCTGGGCGGCATCACCCTGGCAGCGGCCTTGGGCGGCCATTACCTGGGCGCGCCTGCCGTTGCATCGGCGGCATTTTTTGGTACACAGGTCAGCCGTACCTATTGGCCACTGAAAATTCCCCCGGTTGAATGGAGCGGGCGCTTCATCCTCAAGCGTTTCGCCCATTTGTCCGGTTCAAGGCTCAAGCGCGGCCCAGAAGATGAGCCCATCGGCCTGGCCCTGGAGAGCCTGCGCTGGTATGGCCTGTTCGGGCGTTTCGGCGATGCCGAGAAAAACTGGTGGGCGGGCCTGGCCGACGTGCAGGTGCCGGTGCTGGCGGTGAGCGCCGCCGGCGATCAGCAGGATCCTACCTGGGCATGCCGCAAACTGTTCGAGCAGTTCGGTTCCGAGCACAAGCAATTTGTCTGCCTTGGGCGCGAACAAGGCTTCGGCGATGATTTCGGCCACGTCGAAATGCTCGTCAGTAAAGCCGCCCAGGCCGAGGTCTGGCCATTGGTGGCTCGGTGGCTGGAGGATCAGCGCGGACCGTTGCCGGCGGATCAACCCCACCTGGCGGAGGCGGTTTGACGCGAAGGCTCTGAGGAGGGCATTTCGCTCTGGACTGCTTGCGGCTAAGATATGACGCGTTCCGCTGTTCCGGTCACAAACAGCGGTTCACTTCAGCCCGACGTTCCAGCCCATACAGGAGTTGTTCGATGAACCATTACCTCACGCCTGACCTGTGCGATGCCTATCCAGACCTCGTGCAAGTGGTGGAACCGATGTTCAGCAATTTCGGCGGCCGCGATTCCTTTGGTGGCGAGATAGTGACCATCAAGTGTTTCGAAGACAATTCCCTGGTCAAGGAACAGGTCGAGCTCAAGGGGGACGGCAAGGTGCTGGTGGTCGACGGCGGCGGTTCCCTGCGTCGGGCGCTGCTGGGAGACATGCTGGCGGAAAAGGCCGCGAAAAATGGTTGGGAAGGGTTGGTGATCTACGGTTGCATCCGCGACGTCGACGTCATTGCCCAGACCGACCTCGGCGTCCAGGCCCTGGCCAGCCATCCGATGAAGACCGACAAGCGTGGCATCGGCGATCTCAATGTGGCGGTCACCTTTGCTGGCGTGACGTTCCGTCCGGGCGAGTATGTCTATGCGGACAATAACGGCGTGATTGTCTCGCCGAGCCCGTTGAAGATGCCTGAATAAAGCGTTGCAGCCATAAGGGATGAGGATGTTCGAGGAAGAAAACGCGCAATGGGGGCTGGTGCATGCCCTGGTGCTGGATGGTAAAGGTGGCGCGCGTTCGATAGCCCGGACCGAACTTGACGATCTGCAGCTGCAGGCCCATGAAAGCCTGTGGCTGCATTGGGACCGCAGTCATCCGCAAACCCATACGTGGCTGCGCAAATCCAGTGGTTTGAGTGAATTCAACTGCGACCTGCTGCTTGAAGAGAACACCCGTCCACGACTGCTGCCGCTGCCCAACGCCGAACTGCTGCTGTTTTTGCGTGGGATCAACCTCAATCCGGGGGCCGAGCCGGAAGACATGGTGTCGGTGCGCATCTTTGCGGCGGCGCAGCGAGTGATTTCCCTGCGGCTGCGCCCTTTGCGCGCCACCGATGAGCTGCTGGCCGAGCTGTCCGAGGGCAAGGGGCCCCGGACAGCTTCGGAACTCATCCTTTATATGGCGCAGTACCTGACCAATAAGGTGCAGGACCTGGTGACGTGCCTGTCGGAAATCGTCGACACCGAGGAAGAAAAGCTCGATACCGACGAACGGTATACGCCTGAGCACGATGCCATTTTGCACATCCGTCGCCGGGCTGCCGGGCTGAAGCGATTCCTGGCGCCGCAACGGGATATTTTCGGCCAGATGTCGCGAATCAAGTTGCCCTGGTTCGTCGAGGACGACGGTGACTACTGGAATGAATTGAACAACAGCCTGACCCGCTATCTCGAAGAGCTGGAACTGACTCGCGAGCGCGTGGGGCTGGTACTGGAGGCCGAGGACCGGCGCCTTTCAGTGCGCATGAACCGCACCATGTACCGCTTCGGCATCATCACTGGGATCTTCCTGCCGATGAGTTTCCTCACGGGGCTGCTGGGCATCAATGTCGGCGGCATTCCGTTTTCCGAGAGCCCCTATGGTTTCCTCGTCGCTTGCCTGCTGATGGTCTGCGTGGCGCTGGGGCAATGGTGGCTGTTTCGCCGTTTGCGTTGGGTGTGATGGGGTTTCATGTGACCCGACGAAATCTGATCGCGTCTTCCACAGACATCACGAGAGGTGCGTATGCACGATCCGTTTGAACAGTCTCTGCGCGACATGCTCAAGGCCTCGCCGTCCAGCCGGGACGACGATGCATGCCTGGGCCGTGTACTCAAAACCGCCAACCGCCAGGTGGGCGCCGGCGATCTGTTCAGCCTGCTGGGCCGTTGGGTGCCAGCGCTGATGATCGCCCTGAACAACGGGTCGGCCCACGTCTCCCCGGTTTCCCGTCGCAAACCTGTTACTCGCACCGCTGATAAGGCTGACTGAATATGGAACTTGATCTCTGGACCCAGAGCCTCGTCACGGCAATGACTGCGTTGTGGACCAAGATAGCTAACTTTATTCCCAATCTATTCGGCGCCTTGGTGGTGCTGTTGTTGGGTTTTGTCGTGGCCAAGCTGCTGGACACGTTGCTGTCCAAGCTGCTCGCCAAATTGGGCCTCGATCGCCTGATGGGCGGCACCGGCCTGACCAAGCTCTTGTCCCGTGGCGGCATCCAGGTTCCGATCTCGACCTTGGTGGGCAAGATCGTCTATTGGTTCGTGCTGCTTATATTCCTGGTTTCCGCGGCTGAGTCCCTGGGCCTGGAGCGCGTTTCAGCGACCCTGGACATGCTGGCGCTGTATTTGCCGAAGGTGTTCGGCGCTGCCTTGGTGTTGCTGGTGGGCGTGTTGCTGGCGCAATTGGCCAACGGCCTGGTGCGCGGCGCCGCCGAAGGTGTCGGGCTCGATTATGCTTCGGGACTTGGACGGATTGCCCAGGGCCTGGTGATCATCATCAGTATTTCGGTCGCGATCAGCCAGTTGGAGGTCAAGACTGACCTGCTCAACCATGTGATCGTGATTGTCTTGATTACCGTTGGTCTGGCGGTTGCGCTGGCCATGGGGTTGGGAAGCCGGGAAATCGCCGGTCAGATTCTTGCGGGAATCTATGTGCGTGAGCTCTACGAGGTTGGGCAACAAGTGCGTGTTGGAGAGGTCGAAGGCCAGATCGAAGAGATCGGCACGGTGAAGACCACATTGCTGACCGAGGAAGGCGAGCTGGTGTCGCTGTCCAATCGGATTCTGCTGGAACAGCATGTGAGTAGCCGCTAACCCGGCAAATCCTGCTAATGTATGCCGCCGCAAAATGCCTGGTACCGCAGGCTGCGGCGCACATTGACCTAGACTGTCGGCCCGACTTGTTTTGAACAAACCCCAATCGCTATCCACGCGCTACGACCCCCGTGATCTCTCCGATGAGGAGTTGGTCGCGCGCGCGCATTCGGAGCTGTTTCACGTCACACGCGCATACGAAGAGTTGATGCGCCGTTACCAGCGGACATTATTTAACGTTTGTGCAAGATATCTTGGGAACGATCGTGATGCTGATGATGTCTGTCAGGAGGTGATGTTGAAGGTGCTGTACGGCTTGAAGAACTTCGAGGGGAAATCGAAGTTCAAGACGTGGCTATATAGCATCACCTACAACGAATGCATCACACAGTATCGCAAGGAGCGGCGAAAGCGTCGGTTGATGGACGCGTTGAGCCTTGACCCTCTCGAGGAAGCGTCCGAGGAAAAGGCGCCCAAGCCCGAGGAAAAGGGTGGACTCGATCGCTGGCTGGTTTATGTGAACCCGATCGACAGGGAAATTCTGGTGCTACGATTTGTCGCAGAACTGGAATTCCAGGAGATCGCAGACATAATGCACATGGGTCTGAGCGCGACAAAAATGCGTTATAAGCGCGCGCTCGATAAGCTGCGTGAGAAATTTGCGGGCATAGCTGAAACTTAGTTCAGCGCAAATATCTCTTACGTGTAGGCAAGTTCTGATAGACTTGCCGCCGAGTTGTCCCCCGGTTTGCGGGACTGCTTCACAATCACCAGATGGGGATTTAACGGATGAAACTGAAAAACACCTTGGGCTTTGCCATTGGTTCTTTGATTGCTGCCACTTCGTTCGGCGCTCTGGCACAAGGCCAAGGCGCAGTTGAAATCGAAGGCTTCGCCAAGAAAGAAATGTTCGACAGCGCTCGTGATTTCAAGAACAACGGCAACCTGTTCGGCGGTTCGGTTGGTTACTTCCTGACCGACGACGTTGAACTGCGTCTGGCCTACGACGAAGTGCACAACGCACGTACCGACGATGGCACCAACGTCAAGGGCGCGAACACCGCTCTGGACGCTCTGTACCACTTCAACAACCCAGGCGACATGCTGCGTCCTTACGTTTCGGCCGGTTTCTCCGACCAGAGCATCGACCAGAATGGCAGCAACGGTCGTAACCGTTCTACCTTCGCCAACGTTGGTGGCGGCGCCAAGCTGTATTTCACCGACAACTTCTACGCCCGTGCTGGCGTTGAAGCTCAGTACAACATCGACCAGGGCGACACCGAGTGGGCTCCTAGCGTCGGTATCGGTGTGAACTTCGGTGGCGGCTCCAAGCCAGCTGCTGCTCCAGTTCCAGCACCTGCTGAAGTCTGCTCCGACAGCGACAACGATGGCGTGTGCGACAACGTCGACAAGTGCCCTGACACCCCAGCCAACGTAACCGTTGACGCTGATGGCTGCCCAGCTGTTGCTGAAGTCGTACGTGTTGAGCTGGACGTCAAGTTCGACTTCGACAAGTCGGTCGTTAAAGAAAACAGCTATGGCGACATCAAGAACCTGGCTGATTTCATGAAGCAGTACCCATCCACCAGCACCACTGTTGAAGGTCACACTGACTCCGTCGGTCCTGACGCTTACAACCAGAAACTGTCTGAGCGTCGTGCAAACGCCGTTAAGCAAGTTCTGACCAACCAGTACGGTGTTGAATCGTCCCGCGTTCAGTCTGTTGGCTACGGCGAATCCCGCCCAGTTGCCGACAACGCCACTGACGCTGGTCGTGCAGTCAACCGTCGCGTAGAAGCGCAGGTTGAAGCTCAAGCTAAGTAATTAGCCCATAGCACTAGAAAAACCCGGCTTAGGCCGGGTTTTTCTTTGTCTGGGATTTAATGGGACGGCTTGTGCAGAACCTGTGGGAGCGAGCCTGCTCGCGATGGCAGTGTGTCAGTCCATGTATGTGCGACTTAACCACCGCCATCGCGAGCAAGCTCGCTCCCACAGGTTTTGGTTTGTCTGTTAGAGGGCGCAAACCTGGGCCCAGGCAGGCGGGGAGGTGGCAAGCTCAGCGGCAGCCGCCACCGCACCAATCACCAGGATCGCCGGACTCTTGAGTTGAAACGCGCTGGCGTCGGTTTCCATCGATGCCAGGTCGCTGCGGCAGTCGCGCTGGTGGGGCAGGGAGGCGTTTTCAATCATGGCGACCGGTGTATTCGCCGCCATACCGCCCGCCAGCAATTGCTCACGGATCTCGCTCAGTTTCGCCACCCCCATATACACCACAAGGGTCGTCCCGCCCTGGGCCAGGGCTTGCCAGTTCAGGCTGCTGCCGTCCTGGGTATGGGCGGTGACCAGCGTCACGCCACGAGCAACGCCGCGTAAGGTCAGTGGAATATCGCATTGGGTGGCTCCGGCAAGACCCGCCGTGATGCCATTGACCAGTTCCACCTCGACCCCGTGTTCGCGCAGCCACTGCGCTTCTTCGCCGCCCCGGCCGAAAACGCACGGGTCGCCGCCCTTGAGGCGTACCACGCATTTGCCTTGGCGGGCATAACGCAGCATCAGTCGATGAATGAACGCTTGTGGCGTGGAGCGGCAACCGCCGCGCTTGCCCACGGCGATGATGCGCGCGCCCGGACAATGTTCCAGCACTGCCTCGTTGACCAGGTCATCGATCAACACGACGTCGGCTTCGCCCATGGCGCGCACGGCTTTGAGGGTCAGCAATTCAGGGTCGCCAGGACCCGCACCTACCAGCCAGACTTTTGCGTTCATAGTGTTTTCCTCACGAGATAGCCGCCAGCGGTTGCGCGTTGGCAACCAGCAGGCGTTTGATTTCCGGTACGCAGGAACCGCACTGTGTGCCGCAACCCAGTTCTTTTTTCAGGCCCTGCAAATCCAGGCCGCGCTCGATACCCGCGCAAACCGCGCGCTGGCTGACATTCATGCAATTGCACAGGGTTTTCCCGCCGCCCATGGCGGCACCGGTGTTGCCCGGTGGCGCGCTCAAGGGGGCCAGCAGCCAGCGCCGCAGTTGCTCGTCGGCGCGACCTTCGAGCCACAGGTTCTGCAGCCAATGGCGAGCCAGGGTTTCTCCGGCCAGCCGAATGGCCGTGATGCGGCCGTTTTCGATCCGCACCCGCTTGCCAATGGAGCGGCGCGGATCGTCATAGGCCAAGACGGGCCCGTCGATAAGGCCGAGTTGCTCGTCGATCGCCTGGAGCAGTTGCGGTGCGGGCGCAGCAGCGCTGGCGGCGCGAATCAGCAATGCGGGACGTTCACGTCCGGTAAGGCTAAGGCTGACATAGGCAAACGCCTCACACAGAGGACGCAAAGTCTCCAGATGCTGTTGAACATCGCCTTCGATCAAGGCGAAAAGCTGCCATGGCAGGTTCACCGGTTCCAGGCGCACGCCGCTGTGCTTGAGCTCCGGCTGCTTCGACAAAGGGTCGAACGCCGGTTGAGTCAGGACGTTGACCCCGCCCTTGAGAAACCGGTCGCCCCAGTGCATGGGCAGGAATGCCTGTCCGGGGCGCACGCTTTCGTCGCTCTCCACCGCCACGATCAGGCTGCCGCGACGGCTTTTGAGGCTGACCAGGTCGCCCGCTTGCAGGCGATGGCGAAGCAGCTCGTCGGGATGCAGGCTGAGCACCGCTTCGTTGACATGGCCAAACAATTGCGCGGCGGTGCCGGTGCGGCTCATGCCGTGCCACTGGTCACGCAAGCGGCCGGTGTTCAGGGTCAACGGATAGCGCGCGTCACGCAATTCCTTGGCGGCGCGATAGGGGTCGGCTACAAACCGAGCCCGGCCGCTTTCCGTAGGAAACACGCCGTCTACGTATAAACGGGCGGTGCCGACCGTAGCGCCTTCGCGGAAAGGCCATTGCTGGGGGCCAAGCTGATCGATCAGCGCGTGGCTTATACCGGACAGGTCCAGGTCGCGACCACGGGTCAGTTGCTTGTACTCATCGAACAGTTGGGCCGGGGTTTCGAAGCCAAACAGGCTGGAGGGGGCCGGACGCAGGCGTTTTTCCAGACGCTGTGCGAAATCCACGGTGATGGCCCAGTCCGGACGTGCTTCACCCGGGGCGTTTATTGCCCGGCGAACGTGTGAAATGCGCCGCTCGGAGTTGGTGACCGAGCCTTCTTTCTCACCCCAACTGGCCGCTGGCAGCAGCAGGTCGGCGAAGGTGGCGGTCTCGGTGGTGCGGAAAGCCTCCTGCAATACCACGAATGGGCAGGCTTGCAGGGCTTCGCGTATGGCGGCCTGGTCAGGCATCGATTGGGCCGGGTTGGTGCAGGCGATCCACAGCGCCTTGATCTTGCCGTTGCGCACCTGCTCGAACAATTCGATGGCGCTGAGGCCGGGGGTTGCGGGTAACTGATCGACGCCCCAGTAATCGGCTACTTCAGCGCGATGTTCCGGGTTGGCTACTTCGCGATGACCGGGCAGCAGGTTGGACAGACTGCCCGTTTCGCGGCCGCCCATGGCGTTCGGCTGGCCGGTCAAGGAAAACGGGCCCGCGCCCGGACGGCCGATCTGTCCGGTGGCCAGGTGCAGGTTGATCAGTGCGCTGTTTTTGGCGCTGCCGGCGGTGGACTGGTTCAGGCCCATGCACCACAACGACAGGAAACTGGGCGAGGTGCCGACCCATTCGGCGCATTGGTGCAGTTGCTCGACACTGATACCGCACAGCTGGGCGACCATGGCGGGTGTGTAGTCGCGTACCAGATTCTTCAGGTCCGCGAGGCCTTCGGTGTGTGCCTTGATGAAACTGCGATCAATCCAGTCTTCCCACAACAGCAGGTGCAAAATCCCATGGAACAATGCGACGTCGGTGCCCGGCAGGATCGCCAGGTGCAGGTCCGCCAGGTCGCAGGTGTCGGTGCGCCGGGGGTCGATGACGATGATTTTCATCTCTGGCCGGCGGGATTTGGCTTCTTCGAGGCGACGAAACAGGATCGGGTGGGCGTAGGCCATGTTACTGCCGACGATCATCACGCAGTCGCTCAGTTCCAGGTCCTCGTAGCTGCAAGGTGGGGCGTCGGCGCCGAGGCTTCGCTTGTAGCCCACCACGGCGGAGGACATGCACAGCCGCGAGTTGCTGTCGATATTGTTGGTGCCCACCAGAGCCCGGGCGAGTTTGTTGAAGGCGTAGTAATCCTCGGTGAGCAATTGACCGGAGATGTAGAAGGCCACGCTGTCGGGGCCGTGCTCGGCGATGGTCTCGGCGAAAATACTGGCAGCGTGATCGAGCGCGCTGTCCCAGTCGGTGCGGGCCCGGGCCAGGCCTTTGCCCAGGCGCAGCTCGGGGTAGAGCGCGCGGGCGGCGAGGTCGCCGGTCAGGTGCAGCGTCGAGCCCTTGCTGCACAGTTTGCCGAAGTTGGCCGGATGGGCAGGATCGCCACTGACGCCGAGGATCCGCTCGCCGTCATGCTCGATCAACACGCCGCAACCGACCCCGCAATAACAGCAGGTCGAGGCTGTGGTCTGGCGGCTCATGAGCTTGCTTCCCGCAGGGCCAGCATGACCCGGCCGTTCTCTACCCGGGCCGTATGGTGGTGGGCGCAACCCACGTCCGGGGCTTGGGCCAGGCCGGTTTCCAGGTCGATCTGCCAGTTGTGCAGCGGGCAGGCCACGCGCTTGCCGTAGATAAGGCCTTGGGACAATGGGCCGCCCTTGTGCGGGCAGCGGTCGTCGAGTGCGAAAACTTCATCGTCGCTGGTACGAAAAATCGCGATATCGCCCTTCGGCCCCTGGATGATGCGTGAGCCCAGGGCGTTGATTTCGTCCAACGCGCAGATATCCAGCCAGTTCATGCCGGCACCTCCAGGTTTTTCACGGGGATGGCCTCGAACTCTTTTTTCAGTTGAGGCTGTTCCAGCCGCTGTTTCCAAGGGTCCTGTTCCAGGGACAGGGAAAACTTCAGACGTTCGTTGAGGGCCTTGCGCCGCTCCGGGTCTTCCAATACCGCTTTCTTGATGTGCTCCATGCCGACCCGCTGCATGTAGTGCACGGTGCGTTCGAGGTAGAAGGCTTCCTCGCGGTACAGCTGAAGAAAAGCACCGTTGTATTCGCGTACTTCTTCGGCGGTCTTGAGCTTGACGAAAAACTCGGCGACCTCGGTCTTGATCCCGCCGTTGCCGCCGATGTACATCTCCCAGCCGGAATCGACGCCGATAATGCCTACGTCCTTGATGCCTGCTTCCGAGCAGTTGCGAGGGCAACCGGAGACAGCCAGCTTCACTTTGTGCGGCGACCACATATTGAACAAGTCATGTTCCAGCTCGATGCCAAGCTGGGTGGAGTTCTGCGTGCCGAAGCGGCAGAACTCACTGCCCACGCAGGTCTTCACCGTGCGGATGGATTTGCCATAGGCATGGCCGGACGGCATGTCGAGGTCTTTCCACACGCCGGGCAGGTCTTGCTTCTTGATGCCCAGCAAGTCGATGCGCTGACCGCCAGTGACCTTGACCATGGGCACGTTGTACTTGTCGGCGACATCGGCAATGCGCCGCAGCTCGGACGGGTTGGTCACGCCGCCCCACATCCGCGGCACTACGGAGTAGGTACCGTCTTTCTGGATATTGGCGTGGGCGCGTTCGTTGATCAGGCGCGACTGCGGGTCGTCCTGGGCTTCGCCGGGCCAGGTGGAAATCAGGTAATAGTTCAGCGCAGGTCGGCAGGTGGCGCAGCCGTTCGGGGTGCGCCAGTTCAGGTAGCTCATGGTTCCGGCGATGGTCAGCAGATGCTGGTCGCGGATCGCCTGGCGAATCTGGCCGTGGTTGAGGTCGCTGCAGCCGCAGATGGCTTTCTCGCTTTTGGGCTTGACGTCCGCCGCGCCGCCCACGGTGTTGATCAGGATCTGCTCCACCAGGCCGGCGCAGGAGCCGCAGGAACTGGCGGCCTTGGTGTGTTTCTTCACGTCATCGACGCTGAACAGCCCGTGTTCCTGGATCGCCTTGACGATGGTGCCCTTGCACACGCCGTTGCAGCCGCAGACTTCGGCAGTGTCGGCCATGCTCATGGCTTTGTCCTGGCCCTGATGGCCTACATCGCCAAGTGCGTTTTCGCCGAACATGAGGTGGTCGCGGATCTCGCTGATGGCGTGATTCTCACGGATCTGGCGGAAATACCAGCCGCCATCCGCCGTATCGCCGTACAGACAGGCACCGACCAGCACGTCATCCTTGATCACCAGCTTTTTGTAGACGCCGCCGATCGGGTCGGAAAGGGTGATGGTCTCGGTGCCTTCGCCGCCCATGAAGTCGCCGGCGGAGAACAGGTCGATGCCGGTGACTTTCAGCTTGGTTGACGTGACTGATCCCTTGTAAGTGGCGAAACCCAGTTGCGCGAGGTGGTTGGCGCAGACTTTTGCCTGTTCGAACAACGGCGCGACCAGGCCGTAGGCGGTGCCGCGGTGGCTGGCGCATTCGCCGATGGCGTAAACGCGTGGGTCGTAGGTCTGCATCGTGTCGTTGACCAGGATCCCGCGGTTGCACGGGATGCCGGATTTTTCCGCCAGCTCGGTGTTGGGACGGATGCCAGCGGCCATCACCACCAGGTCGGCGGGAATGACGTCGCCGCTCTTGAACTGTACCGAGCCGACACGGCCATTGCCGGCGTCATGCAGGGCCTGGGTCTGTTCGCTGAGACGGAATTTCAGGCCACGGCTTTCCAGGGCGGTTTGCAGCAGTTGGCCGCTGGTCTTGTCCAATTGCCGTTCCAGCAGCCATTCGCCGATGTGCACGACGGTCACGTCCATGCCGCGCAGCTTCAGGCCGTTGGCGGCTTCCAGGCCCAGCAGGCCGCCACCGATCACCACAGCGTGTTTATGGGTCCTGGCGGTGTCGATCATCGCCTGGGTGTCGGCGATGTCGCGGTAGCCGATCACGCCATTGAGGGTGTTGCCGGGGATCGGCAGGATGAACGGCGTGGAACCGGTGGCGATGAGCAAGCGGTCGTATTCGGCTTCGCTGCCGTCTTCGGCGATGACCCGGCGCTTGACCCGGTCGATCTCTACTACCTTGCGGTTGAGCAGCAGCTTGATGTTGTTTTCCTGATACCAGTTCAGGTCGTTGAGCACGATTTCTTCGAACGTCTGTTCCCCGGCGAGCACGGGTGAGAGCAGGATGCGGTTGTAGTTGGCGTGGGGCTCGGCGCCGAACACCGTAATGTCGTAGAGCTCATTGCTCAACTTGAGCAGTTCCTCGAGGGTTCGAACCCCGGCCATGCCGTTGCCGATCATTACCAGTTTGAGTTTTTTCATCAGGGTTCTCCGCAAGCTCAGGCCTGTTTCATCACGGCGGTCAGGCTGGCTCGACAATTTTTCGAAAACAAAAAAAGGCGTCCCGCTAGCACAGCTAGCGAGGACGCCTTTGTCCTGGTCCCGTTCTCTCGGGAAGCACCGCCTTCATCGTTGGAAGCGTTGCTTTATGTATGGTGAGAGAGGTTATGCAGTGGTTGTGCCAAGTGCTTCGGGAACGCGGATTTGTTGGGTGATCGGCGGGTCGGGTGAAACCGAGGGGAATTTATTGCACCGAATCAAAGCGTGTTGCTCGCTAATGGAGCGTGGGGCCGATAGTTTGTAGTGGTAGACAGGCCGCCATCGCGAGCAAGCTCGCTCCCACAGGTTTTGTTTCCACTTAGGATCCAGTGTGGGAGCGAGCTTGCTCGCGATGGGGGGCGACCGGATTTCAGCTGTTAAACACCAGGAACAGCAGCACCACATTCACCACCAACGACACCAGCGCCAACGTCCGCCAGACCTTCAGCGGCTCCCTCTCGAGCAAAGGCCTGGGCCTTACGCTCATGCTGCGCCGCTCGCCCTGTTCCAGAACCAACAGCCATTCCTCGGCTGTTTCAAAGCGCTGCGCGGGGTCTGCCGCCACGGCCCGTTCAAGGCTTTGTCCAAGCCATTCGGCAAGGTCCGGTCGATAGCGGCTGGCGTTGATCGGCACGCCAAAGCGCGGGCGCTGGAAGGCTTCGATTTCGCCGTAGGGATAGTGCCCCGTCAGCAGGAAATACAAGGTCACGCCGACCGCATACAAATCCTGTTGCGCCGTAGGGGCGTTGCCGCCGAAGGCTTCCGGGGCAATGTAGCTGGGCGTTCCGGGCAGCACGTTGGCCTGGTCCTCGGACAGGCCGGGGCAGTACGCGAGGCCAAAATCCAGCAGGCGCAATTCGCCATCGTCTCCCAGGTGCAGGTTTTCCGGCTTGATGTCGCGGTGGTAGATCTGCCTTCGATGCAGCAGACCCACCGCTCGCACCAACCGCTGCGCCAGATCTTGCCATTGGGCCAGCGACAGCGGACCGCCCTGGTTGAACAGCTCGGCCAGGGTCGCGCCCGGGTATTCGCGCATCACGTAGTACAGATGCTGGCGCTGAGGCACGCCATGCACCTCCGGAAATTGCCTGCCCGCGACCCGCTTGAGAAACCATTCTTCCGATAGCAGCGCCTGGCCGGCCCGGGTGTCGTCCCGTAACTGCCCGGGCAAGGTTTTCAGCAGCCAGGGTTGGCCCTGGCCATCGCGTACCCGGTAGAGCAACGACTGCTGGCTCTGGCCGAGCGCGCCTTCGATCTGCCAGCCCTCGAACACTTGGCCCGCCTTCAGCGCAGGTGGCAGGGGCCACTGCTGCAATTGGATCAACGCGTCGCCGATGCTCGCTTCGCCCACCGCATCGACCCGCACCAGCAGCGCGCTGGCGTTGTCCTGGCTACCGGCCAGATGCGCGGCGTTGACCAGCGTATGCGCGGCGAGATTGAGGTCCGGCTGGTCGCGCAGGATGCCGGCGATGGCCGTGTCCCCGAGTACCGCCCAGACACCGTCGCTGAGCAGCACGAAGGTTTCGTCTTCGCGTAGCTCACCGTCCAGGAAATCGAGGATCAGGTGCTGATCCAACCCCAGGGCGCGCTTGAGCACATGCTGCATGCCCTGTTGTTCCCAGACATGGTCTTCGCTGACCCGTTGCAGGTGGTCGGCGTGCCAGCGGTAGACCCGGCAATCGCCGACATGGGCGAGGGTGAAGCGCCGGCCCCGCAGCACCAGGGCACTGACGGTGGTGAGCAGCGGCTGCCCGCCACCGTTGGCCTGCAGCCAGCGGTTCTGCGCCGACAGCAGCCGGTCCAGTGCCTGGGCCACGCCCCAGGTTTGCGGCGTGGCGTAGTAGTCCAGCGCCAGTGCCTGCAAAGTAGAGCGCGCCGCCAACCCGCCATCGGCGCATTGGCTCACACCGTCGGCGATGGCGAACAGGTAACCCTTGCTGGCGGCCAAGGCCGGGGCAGGGGTCACCAGGCGCAGGGCGTCCTGGTTCTCCTCCCGTGGGCCGATGGCACTGGCTTCGGCAAAACTCAATTGCAGGCTCATGATGGGCGGTCAGACCCGAGCAGCGGTGACGGCGGCCGAACCCCAAGTAGTTCTCCAGCGACGCTTGACGCCGTGCAGGCCGAACCAGGCCAGGACACCAAGGCTGGCGAACAACCACAACGCCAACTGGTAGCTGCCGGTGCTCTGCTTGATCGCGCCCATGCCCGCCGCGAGAGCGAAGCCGCCGATGCCGCCGGCCATGCCGATCAGCCCGGTCATCACGCCGATTTCCCGACGGAAACGTTGTGGCACCAATTGGAACACCGCGCCGTTGCCCGCACCCAGGCCAAGCATGGTGCAGACGAACAAAGCCAATGCCGCGTAGGAACTTGGCAGGTTGAACCCCACCGCGGCGATGCAGACGGCCGCGACGGTGTACATGCCGAGCAAGGTGCGGATGCCGCCGAAGCGGTCCGCCAGGGCGCCGCCCAATGGGCGCATGAGGCTGCCACCAAAGACGCAGGCGGCGGTGTAGTAGCCGGCCGTGACCGGACTCAGGCCATATTGGTCGTTGAAGTAGCCGGGCAGGGCGCTGGCCAGGCCGATGAAGCCGCCGAAGGTCACGCTATAGAAAAACATGAACCACCAGCTGTCCCGGTCGCCCAGGGCCTTGAGGTAGTCGGCCATGGATTTGGCCTTGGGGCGCTCGGGGGCGTTCTTGGCCAGCCAGGCGAAGAGGACCAGGGTCAGCACCAGCGGGATCAGCGCGAAGCCGAACACGTTGGTCCAGCCGAAGGCCACGGCCATGACCGGTGCGATCAATGCGGCGAGCACGGTGCCCGAGTTGCCGGCCCCGGCGATGCCCATGGCCTTGCCCTGGTGCTGCGGCGGATACCACTGGGACGCCAGCGGCAGGGCCACGGCGAACGAAGCGCCGGCCACACCGAGGAACAGGCCTAGCAGCAGCGCTTGCTCGTAGCTGTGGATGCCCAGTTTCCAGGCGCAGAACAGCGCACCAATGACGATCACCTGACCGACCATGCCGGCGGTCTTCGGCGAAATCCGGTCGGCCAGCAGGCCCATGAACAGGCGCAGTACGGCACCGGCGAGGATCGGGGTGGCGACCATCAGGCCGCGCTGTTGCGTGGTCAGGTGCAGGTCGGCAGAGATCTGCACCGCCAACGGGCCAAGCAGGTACCAGACCATGAAGCTCAGGTCGAAATAGAGGAAGGCCGCGAACAATGTCGGGGTGTGGCCGGATTTCCAGAAGCTTGAATTCATCGCGCACCTCAGCTTTAAAAGTCTCGAGAAATGAGTCAGTGCTTTGAGCAGTGCGCCGCCTGTGGTCGCACCACCGGTCCCGCAGGACCAAAACAAAAAAACGCCGCAACCCGGATTGCCTGAGTGGCAAGAGGGTGTGCGACGTCTTTGTCGTAGGTGGGGCAACCGCCGTTGGTTACCTGTGGGGTTGCTTAAGCGAGATCTGTGCCAACCCGAGGGAGGGGGATGGCTATCGCGAGCAGGCTCGCTCCCACATGGGGATTTGAGGCGTTCACCGATTCTGTGGGAGCGAGCCTGCTCGCGAATGGGGCAGGCCAGGCACTACAAGGCTTTCAGCCAAGCAATTCATTCATCGCAATGATCTGCTCCGCCACCTGGATCAGCTTCTGCTGGCGGCTCATGGCCTGGCGGCGCATCAGCGTGTAGGCCTGTTCCTCGTTGCACTCTTTCATTTTCATCAGCATGCCCTTGGCCAGTTCGATGCGCTTGCGTTCAGCCAGTTGCTGGTCGCGGGCCAGCAGTTGGGCGCGCAGGGCCTGGTCGCTTTCGAAGCGCGCCATGGCGACATCAAGGATCGGTTGCAGGCGCGCGGCGTGGATGCCTTCGACGATGTAGGCACTCACACCCGACTTGATGGCCTGGCGCATCACATCCGGATCGTGCTCGTCGGTAAACATGACGATCGGTCGCGGCTGGTCGCGACTGACCAGCACTACTTGCTCCATCACATCGCGTCCGGGTGACTCGGTATCGATCAGGATCACGTCCGGACGCACCGTTTCGACGCGCGCGGGCAGGTCGATGGTCAGGCCGGATTCGTCGATCACTTCGAAGCCGGCCTCAATCAAGGCCGCTCTAAGGCGGCCGACTTTTTTCGCGGTGTCGTTGATCAGCAGGATACGCAGCATAATCGTGGCTCCTGTCAGCGGCTGGCGAGAAGGGGAGCCGCATCGCTCAAGGCGTGCAGTTTGAAGCTGCGGGCGTACCCGGCCGGGTCCGTGCCGTCCCAGGTGGTGCCGTCGATCAGTTGGCTGCTGCGCATGTCCTGGCCTGGGGGCGTCATGCCCAGTGTCGCAGCGGCTTCACGGTACAGCTCGAGTTGCTGGACCTGGCGCGCGACGGCCAGGTAGTCCGGGTCTTCGCGCAGCAGGCCCCAGCGGCGGAACTGTGTCATGAACCACATGCCGTCGGACAAGTATGGCAGGTTCACCTCGCCGCCTCCGTGGAAGCGCATGGCATGGGGATCTTGCCAGCTGTTGCCCAGGCCGTCGGCGTAGATGCCCAGCAGGCGCGGCTCGATGCAATCCAGCGGCGCATCGAGGTATTCGGGCGCGCTGAGCAATTGCGCGGTACTGCGACGGTTCTCGACGCTTTGCTCGATGAAACGGCTGGCTTCAAGGATCGCCATGACCAATGCCCGGGCGGTATTGGGGTATTGCTCGACGAAAGCGCGGGTGCAACCGAGGACTTTCTCCGGGTGATCGGGCCAGATCGTCTGGGTGGTCGCCAGGGTAAAACCAAGGTTCTGCTTCACCGCGCTGGCGCACCAGGGTTCGCCCACGCAAAAACCGTCGATACGACCAGCTTGCAAGTGCGCGACCATTTGCGGCGGCGGCACCACGACGCTGTCGACGTCCGATAAAGGATGAATGCCCTGGGCCGCGAGCCAGTAGTAGAGCCACATGGCGTGGGTGCCGGTGGGGAACGTCTGGGCGAACGTCAGTTTCGGGCGAGTTTGGTGCACGTGCTGTTCCAGTGCCTCAGGACTGGTCACGCCTTGGGCCTGGAGGCCGTGGGACAGGTTGATGCTCTGGCCGTTCTGGTTCAGCCCCATCAGCACGGCCATGTCGGTGGACGCGACGCCGCCGATGCCCAGGTGCACGGCATAGATCAGGCCGTACAGGCTGTGGGCTGCGTCGATTTCGCCACTGACCAGTTTGTCCCGCAGGTTGGCCCAGGACGCCTGGCGCTTGAGGTTCAAGGTCAGGCCGTAGGGTTGGGCGAAGCCTTGGGTGGCGGCCACCACCACCGGGGCGCAGTCGCTCAGGGCCATGAAGCCAAGATTGATCGCGCTTTTTTCCGGGGCATCGCTGCCATTGACCCAGGCCAGGGGCGTGGCTGGAACTTCATTCATCGATATCACCTTCCACATCAAAAAGCGCCGTGTCCGGGCCAAGGAAGGCCGGACGCCGACGCCGTTGTTCTTTGAAACAGTGCGGCACTCATTCCGTCGTTGGCATGGGGCGCTGATGACCAAAAAGGTGCAAGGCATATGCCAGCGCTGCGGTTTTGTGCGAGCGCCTCGCTTGCGACGCCGTTGCGCGGCTATAATCGCGGCCTCATTTCGTCGCCCGAGTCAAAGCCGCCCATGTACACCCTGGCCCGTGAACTGCTGTTCAAACTCTCCCCGGAAACCTCCCACGACCTGTCCCTGGACCTGATCGGCGCGGGCGGGCGCTTGGGCCTCAACGGTCTGCTATGCAAGGCTGCGGCGAAACTGCCGGTGACGGTCATGGGCCTGGAATTTCCCAACCCGGTCGGGTTGGCGGCGGGCCTGGACAAGAATGGCGCCGCCATCGACGGCTTTGCGCAACTGGGTTTCGGCTTCGTCGAGATCGGCACCGTGACGCCGCGGCCACAGCCGGGCAACCCGAAGCCACGATTGTTCCGTCTGCCTCAGGCCGAGGCGATCATCAATCGCATGGGCTTCAACAACCTGGGCGTCGATCATCTGCTGGCCCGTGTCGCGGCGGCCAAGTACAAGGGCGTGCTGGGCATCAACATCGGCAAGAATTTCAACACCCCGGTGGAGCGCGCCGTCGACGACTATCTGATCTGCCTGGACAAGGTCTACGCCCATGCCAGCTATGTCACCGTAAACGTCAGCTCCCCGAACACCCCAGGGCTGCGTAGCCTGCAATTTGGTGACTCCCTCAAGCAATTGCTCGCCGATCTGGCCCGGCGCCGCGCAGAGCTGGCGGTTATCCATGGCCGGCATGTTCCGTTGGCCATCAAGATCGCCCCGGACATGAGCGACGAGGAAACCGTCCAAGTGGCCCAGGCCCTGATCGAGACCGGCATGGACGCGGTGATTGCCACCAATACCACCCTGGGACGCGAAGGCGTCGAAGGGCTGGAACACGGTGACGAGGCGGGCGGTTTGTCTGGTGCGCCGGTGCGTGACAAGAGCACCCATACCGTGAAAATCCTGGCGGGTGAACTGGCGGGACGCTTGCCGATCATTGCGGCGGGCGGGATCACCGAAGGCCGGCATGCCGCCGAGAAAATCACCGCTGGGGCAAGCCTGGTGCAGGTTTATTCGGGTTTCATCTACAAGGGGCCGGCGCTGATTCGAGAGTCGGTGGATGCGATTGCGGCGTTGGGGTGATTCCGGTTGGTGAGGTCCATTTGTGGCGAGGGGATAACTCCCCTCGCCACACCAGTGTTTTCAGCTCAAATCCGCGAATCCCGGGCATTAAAAAGGGCTCCAGAAGGAGCCCCTTGGGCCGTGGCCCGCCGTCCGGATGGGACGTGCGTGGTTAAATCGGTTTGGATGTCAAGTTGTCGAGTTCTTGAGTAATAAGCCCTGTGTCAGCCGACGGCGTGAAGTTCGTTGAGTCTATGGATACCCGCAGTGCCGGTCATACCGTCCCAGTTGTCGCCGCGTCCTTCCCGCCAGCCATTGATCCAGGCTTGACGTACCGACGGTAGAGTAAAGGGGCAAAGCTCACGGGATTTACCACCAACGCCATATTGGTAACCGCGTAAAAATGCTCTTTCCAACGGATCACGCTTAAGTCTTCTCATAGGGTGTTGCCCTCACTTGTTGACTGTTGCTTAGCGTCGACCTCTATTGAGGCCGGGGCAGAATCATTCTGCCGTTGGCGGCTCGTTGCCGGCGTGACGAGCCGAGGTGTTGACGCCGTTGCGACGTCAACCTGTGGTGAGTTCTAACCAAAGCGTCACACGGATGGAATGATCGTTTTGTCATAAGCACGTAACATTAAAGATGCTAGTGCGATAAGTAACATGATGTTCAACACCCGCTTTCGAGCAAGACCCCTGTATGATCAGCCCTGCGCCGAAAGGCGGTCACCATGGTCGGATGAGAATGGCCCCCTGTTGCACTCGGGTACTATTCGACGAAAGGGGTGACTTTTCACAATTTGTTGCACAGAATTTTTTTATCTGTACACGCATCTAAGCTCTTTGAACCTGAGCGGCGAGTACGGAACGGCACACGCTCGTGCCACGCGGGTGCTCTTGAGAAAAGCACCTGATTGAACCCGGCCCGGCAATGCGTTGCCCGGCCCACTTAGCCAAAGGCTCTGGAAATCCCATGTCCGACCGTTTCGAACTCTTCCTCACCTGTCCCAAGGGCCTCGAAGGCCTGCTTCTTGAGGAAGCCGTCGGGCTTGGCCTTGAAGAGGCGCGCGAGCACACCTCGGCCGTTCGCGGCAGCGCTGACATGGAGACAGCCTATCGGCTCTGCCTATGGTCGCGCCTGGCGAACCGCGTGTTGCTGGTGCTCAAGCGCTTCCCGATGAAGGACGCTGAAGACCTTTACCACGGCGTACTGGATGTCGATTGGCAAGACCACATGCTGCCCGATGGCACCCTGGCGGTGGAATTCAGCGGTCACGGCTCGGGCATCGACAACACCCATTTCGGCGCCTTGAAAGTCAAGGACGCTATCGTCGACAAATTGCGCACCCCTTCGGGCGACCGTCCTTCCATCGATAAGCTCAACCCGGACCTGCGCATCCACCTGCGCCTGGACCGTGGCGAAGCGATCCTTTCCCTGGATCTCTCGGGCCACAGCCTGCACCAGCGCGGCTATCGCTTGCAGCAAGGCGCCGCACCATTGAAGGAAAACCTCGCCGCCGCGATCCTGATCCGCGCCGGCTGGCCGCGCATTGCCGCTGAAGGCGGGGCGCTGGCCGACCCGATGTGCGGCGTCGGCACGTTCCTGGTGGAAGCCGGCATGATCGCCGCCGACATGGCGCCCAACCTGCGTCGTCAGCAATGGGGCTTTACCGCCTGGCTCGGCCATGTGCCGGCGCTGTGGCGCAAGCTCCATGAGGAGGCCACCGAGCGCGCCGCCGCCGGACTGGCCAAGCCGCCGTTGTGGATTCGTGGCTACGAGGCCGACCCACGGCTGATCCAGCCGGGCCGCAACAACGTCGAACGCGCGGGCCTGAGCGAGTGGATCAAGATCTACCAGGGCGAAGTCGCCACTTTCGAACCACGCCCGGACCAGAACCAGAAGGGCCTGGTGATCTGCAACCCACCGTATGGCGAGCGTCTGGGCGACGAAGCCAGCCTGCTGTATCTCTACCAGAACCTCGGCGAACGCCTGCGCCAGGCCTGCCTCAACTGGGAAGCGGCGGTGTTCACCGGCGCGCCGGACCTGGGCAAGCGCATGGGCATTCGCAGCCACAAGCAGTATTCGTTCTGGAACGGCGCCTTGCCCTGCAAGCTGCTGTTGATCAAGGTGCTGCCGGATCAGTTCGTCACGGGCGAGCGTCGCACCCCGGAACAACGCCAGGCCGAGCGTGAACAATCCGCCTACGACCAGGCCCCGGATGTCCCCCAGGAGCGCCAGTACAACAAGAACGGCAACCCCATCAAGCCAGCCCCGGCACCCGCCCCGGTGATCGAGCAGGCGCGCCTGAGCGAAGGCGGGCAGATGTTTGCCAACCGGCTGCAGAAAAACCTGAAGTTGCTGAGCAAGTGGGCCAAGCGTGAGGGCATGGAGTGCTATCGCGTCTACGATGCCGACATGCCCGAATACTCGATGGCCATCGACCTGTACCACGATTGGGTACACGTCCAGGAATACGTCGCGCCCAAATCCATCGATCCGGAAAAGGCCTCGGCCCGGTTGTTCGATGCGCTGGCGGCGATTCCCCAGGCCTTGAATGTCGACAAGAGCCGCGTGGTCATCAAGCGCCGCGAGCGCCAGAGCGGCACCAAACAGTACGAGCGCCAGAGTGCCCAAGGCAAATTCACCGAGGTCAGCGAAGGCGGCGTGAAGCTGCTGGTCAACCTCACGGATTACCTGGACACGGGGTTGTTCCTCGACCACCGGCCGATGCGCCTGCGGATCCAGAAGGAGGCAGCCGGCAAGCGTTTCCTCAACCTGTTCTGCTATACCGCGACCGCCAGCGTCCACGCCGCCAAGGGCGGTGCGCGCAGCACCACCAGCGTCGACTTGTCGAAAACCTACCTGGACTGGGCGCGGCGCAACCTGTCGCTCAACGGTTTTTCCGACAAGAACCGCCTGGAGCAGGGCGACGTCATGGCCTGGCTTGAAGCCAGTCGCGACGAGTACGACTTGATCTTCATCGACCCGCCGACCTTCTCCAACTCCAAGCGCATGGAAGGCGTGTTCGACGTGCAGCGCGACCACGTGCAACTGCTCGACCTGGCCATGGCGCGCCTGGCGCCGGGCGGCGTGCTGTATTTTTCCAACAACTTCCGCAAGTTCCAGCTCGAAGAAAACCTGGCCGAGCGTTACGCGGTGGAGGAAATCACCGCCAAGACCATCGACCCGGACTTCGCCCGCAACGGCAAAATCCACCGCGCCTGGAAAATCATGGCGCGCTGATCTCGAGGCATTGGATCCAGGGGAGCCTTGAAATTCAAGGCTCCCGGGCATCATTGGGGCTGGCTAAAGTGATGGCAGATAGCTATAACTAGGCTGTGGCCGGGGCTGTACATATGCCTGGTCCCTTTCTGAGTTATGTGTATGGCATTACATCAGGTGCGTCCCAGAATCCTGGGCTTTATCAGTGAAGATGTTTCGGCATGGCTAGTGGCGTCCCTGGTCCTGATGGCGGGCTTGCTGCTGACCGGTTTGCTGGCCTGGGGCACGCTGAACCTGTTCAACCAGCAATTGCGTCAGCGCTTCGAACTGCAAGCCGAAGAGCGCTATAGCCGCCTCCAGGAACGTTTCCAGGACCAGGAGCAACGCCTCGACAGCCTGAGACGTTTCTTCGCCAACTCCTCCGGGGTTTCCAACAGCGAGTTCCATGGCTACACCGAAGCCCTGCTGCGGCGCACCCGGGCCTTTGCCTGGGCGCCACGGGTCTTTCGGGACGATCGGCAGCCGTTTGAACAACAGGCGCGGGCCGAGGTGTCTGGCACCTATACCATTCGCGAACAGGATGAAGCCGGTATGTTGCACCCGGCCATCGAACGGGACGAATACGTACCGGTGCTGTACGTCCAGAGCCAACCGTCCTATGGCTCGCCGCTGGGCCTGGATCTTCTTTCGCAGCCGTTACGCCGTGTGACGCTGGAGCGGGCCCGCCAGCGTAACGCGCTGGCGGTTTCCCAACCGGTTAACCTGATAGGGGTCGACCCGGCCTTTTCCCGCGGGGTCGTGCTCGCAGCCCCCGTGAGTCGGCATCTGGCCGGTGAGCCGTTCGGATACGTGGTGGTCGCCGTCAGCATGCGCCAGCTGGTCGCCGATGACCTGCCTGCGCCGGGCCGCGACAACCTGTCGATGCGTGTGATCGACCTGTCCGATGGCGATCATGGGGAGGTGCTGTACGAGACGTCGGACCAGCCGGGCAAAAGCGATTTGGCAGCGACCCGGTTACTGCGCCTCGCGGACCGGGACTTCCGGGTCGAATTGCGTCCCAGCCGCCTGTTCCTGTCGAGCAACCATTCCAGCGTGACAAGCCTGACAGTGCTGGGCGCATTGCTCAGCCTGTTACTGAGCGCGTTGTTTTATACGCTGGTCAGCCAACGGCAGCGGGCCCTGGCACTGGTGGAGCAGCGCACCCGGGAATTGCGGGCCCGGGAGTCGGAACTGCGTGGCACCCACGGCCAACTGCGGGGCGTGCTCGATGCCGCGACCCAGGTTGCGATCATCGCCACCGACCTGCGCGGTGTCATCACTACGTTCAATGCCGGCGCCGAACAGATGCTCGGCTACCGCAGCTGTGACGTCCTGCAAAGCATGACCCTGGAGAGCCTCCACGTTCCCCGCGAGTTGCAACACCGGGCCGCACAACTGGCGGCCCGCTTTGGAAAACCGATCCCGACATGCCACGCGATGCTGCTCGAGGGCGGCGAACAAAGTGGACAACAGGCTCGTGAGTGGACCCTGGTGCGCCGCGACGGCAGTCACCTGACGGTCAACATGTTGGCCACGCCGGTGCTCGATGAGCAGGGATTATGGGTCGGGCACCTGGCGATCTGCATCGACGTCACCGAGCGCAAGCGCGTCCACGAAGCGCTGGCGGCGAGGGATCTGCTGTTGAAGAAACTCAGCGCCCATGTGCCTGGCGGCATCTATCAATTCAAGATGGATTTCAACGGCGGGTTCAGTGTGATCTACGCCAGCGATGGCATCCGCGACATTTATGAGTTGGAGCCCGATGTGCTGGTGCGGCACGCTGATGCGATTTTCTCGCGTATCCATCCATCCGACAGCGCACGGGTACGCGCGTCGATTCGCACCTCGGCCGATACCTTGAGCCCCTGGCGGGAGGAGTACCGGGTGCAACTGCCGCATCGCGGGCTGCGTTGGGTGCGTGGCGAGGCGACTCCCGAACAGTTGCCCGGCGGCGGCGTGTTATGGCACGGCTACATTTCCGACATCTCGGACCTCAAGCGCGTCGAGGAAGAGCTGCGGGCGCTGTCGGTCACCGACGCCTTGACCGGGATTCGCAACCGACGCTATTTCCAGGAGCGCCTGACGACGGAAATGACCCGGGTCGAACGTGGCTCCGGGGAGCTGACGGTGGTCATGCTCGATATCGATCATTTCAAGCGTATCAACGACCAGCACGGCCATGCGGTGGGGGACCGGGTGTTGCAGGCGGTCTGCCAGCGGATCACCCAGCGACTGCGCCGCACCGATGTGTTTTGCCGGCTGGGCGGGGAGGAGTTCGTGGTGCTATGCCCGGATACCGACAGCGAAAGCGCCTACACGCTGGCGTTGGGGTTGTGGGATGGTCTTCGCAGCGCGCCGATTGACGACGTGGGCATCATCACCGCCAGTTTTGGCGTGGCCAGTTGGCGCGCCGGCGAAGGCGCCGATGCGTTGCTGCTGCGGGCTGACGCTGGGGTTTACGCGGCCAAGCAGGCAGGACGGGATCGGGTCGAGGTGCAGTTGGCATAATGGCTTCACGCTAACCGCTGGGGAGTGAGCTTGCTCGCGATAGCGGTGTCTCAACCAGCATCGATGTGTGCTGGTCGACCGAATCGCGAGCAGGCTCGCTCCACATTGGGTTGGTGTTGGGGCCTGGCTCAGAGCAGCGACGCTGCCTGGGGCAGTTTCGGCTGGCGATACAGGTCCAGCAGCACCTGGTCCAGCACGGAGGAAGCGCCCCATGGCTTCGGATCGTTGAGGATGGCCACCACCGCCCAGGTATTGCCATTGATGTCACGGCTGTAGCCGGCAATGGCGCGGACGGTGTTCAGCGTGCCGGTCTTGATATGGGCTTCGCCCGCCATGGCAGTGGTCTTCAAGCGTTTGCGCATGGTGCCGTCGGTGCCGGCGATGGGCATCGAGCTGACGAATTCCGCCGCGTACGGGCTGCGCCATGCCGCTTGCAGCATCGCCGCCATTTCCCGGGCGCTGACCCGTTCCGCGCGGGACAGGCCCGAGCCGTTTTCCATCACCAGGTGCGGCGCCGTGATGCCTTTCTTGGCCAGCCATTGGCGTACCACTCGTTGCGCCGCCTTGGCGTCGTCACCGTCGGCCTCGTTGCGAAACTCCGCGCCCAGGCTCAGGAACAGTTGTTGGGCCATGGTGTTGTTACTGTATTTGTTGATGTCGCGGATGATCTCCGCCAGGTCCGGGGAGAATGCCCGGGCCAACAGTTTGGCGCTCTTCGGGGTCGCGGCCAGGCGGTCGTTGCCCTGGATGCTGCCGCCCAGTTCTTTCCAGATCGCCCGTACGGCGCCAGCGGTGTAGGTGGCATGATCGAGCAGCGACAGGTAGGTCTGGGAACTACAACCCTCGCCGAGCTGGCCGCTGACCGTCACCGTCATGCTGCCGTCCGCCTGGGCCACCGGGTTGTAGCGCACGCCGCCGGTGCATTGCTTGGAGTTGGCGGCCTTGACCACGTTTTCGATGCGGATGTTGGCAATGGGAGGCTCCACCGACACCAGCACCCGGCCCCCGTCATTGCGGGCCACGAAGCGCAGGGCCTTCAGGTTGACCAGCAGCGAGTCGGGCTTGACCAGGAAGGGCTTGTTCACATCGTTGCCGTCGTCGTTGAACTCGGGCAATTGCGGCTGGATGAAAAAGCTGCGGTCGAGCACCAGGTCGCCGGTGACTTGTTGCACGCCGTTGGCCCGCAAATCGCGCATCAACAGCCAGAGCTTCTCCATGTTCAGCTTGGGGTCGCCGCCGCCCTTGAGGTACAGGTTACCGTTGAGGATCCCGCCGCTGAGGGTCCCGTCGGTGTAGAACTCGGTTTTCCACTGGTGGTTCGGCCCGAGCATTTCCAGGGCCGCGTAGGTCGTCACCAGCTTCATGGTGGACGCCGGGTTCACCGAGACGTCGGCGTTGTAAAGCGTCGGGGTGCCGGGGCCGTTGAGCGGCACCATCACCAGGGAGAGGGCGTTGTCTTGCAGCTTGCTGTTCTTGAGGGCCTTTTGCACATTGGGCGACAGGGCGGTGTTGATGGTGGCGGCGCTGGTGGAGACCGGAAGGGCCAGGGGAAGAAGAAGGCTGGCCAGAAGCAGTGGACGCAAAGATTTGATCATGTGAAGTAAAACCCTGCAGGCGAGGGGAGAAAAGACGAGGACATGAAAATGAACGTCCTCAACGGTCATGAAAGTTCGGCATTATGCCCCAAGGCGCAACGGCTTGTGCCGTGCCCAAGCCCGCCGAAGCGGTATTTTTTTACCGACGGTAGGCACAGATGCCCGATGAGTCGGGCAATCGACGCACCAAACTGGTAAAGTGCCGGCCGTTATTACTTATGAGGATTGTTTCAATGGCGACTAACCGTTCCCAGCGTCTGCGCAAAAAGCTGTGCGTGGATGAATTTCAAGAGCTGGGTTTCGAACTGAACCTGGATTTCAAAGAAGATCTGGCCGATGAGGCTATTGACGCTTTCCTCGACGCTTTCCTGAAAGAAGCCATGGAAGCCAACGGCCTGGGTTATGTCGGCGGTGACGACTACGGCCTGGTTTGCCTGCAGAAGCGTGGCTCGGTTACCGAAGAGCAGCGCGCTGCCGTCGAAGCCTGGCTCAAGGCCCGTCCTGAGCTGACCAGCGTTGAAGTCAGCCCGTTGCTGGACGTGTGGTATCCGGAAAAGCCGATCAATTCGAAGGCTTGATGTTAAAAAACCGGCGACCTTCACAGGTGCCGGTTTTTTTGTGCCTGTTTGTTAAGTAATTGTCGTCCTTCAGGCCGCTTTCGCGAGCAGGCTCGCCCCCACAAGGTTATGTGAGCGACACAAGTCCCCTGGGGGAGCGAGCCTGCTCGCGATGCTTTTAAGCGTTGCGCCAATTAAGGATAAGCAACGTCAACACCCCCGCCACAATCCCCCAGAACGCCGAGCCGATGGAAAACAGCGTCAGCCCCGACGCCGTGACCATGAAGGTGATCAGCGCCGCTTCCCGTTCCTTCGCTTCGCTCATGGCGATGCTCAGGCCATTGATGATCGACCCGAACAGGGCCAGCGCCGCGATGGACAGCACCAGTTCCTTGGGCAGCGCCGCGAACAACGCCGCCAGTGTCGCGCCGAAAACCCCGGCAATTCCGTAGAAGACTCCACACCACACGGCCGCCGTGTAGCGCTTGTTGCGATCTTCGTGGGCGTGCGGCCCGGTGCAGATCGCTGCGCTGATCGCAGCGAGGTTGATGCCATGGGAGCCAAACGGCGCCAACAGCAGCGAGGCGATGCCGGTGCTGGTGATCAAGGGCGAGGCCGGTACGTTGTAGCCATCGGCGCGCAGCACCGCGATGCCGGGCATGTTTTGCGAGGTCATCGCCACCACGAACAGCGGGATGCCGATGCTGATGGTGGCGGCCAGGGAAAAGTGCGGCGTGGTCCAGACCGGCGTCGCGACTTCCAAGGCAAAACCGCTGAAATCCAGGAGCCCCAGCACGCCCGACAGCGCCGTGCCGACCAGCAGTGCCGCCAGCACCGCATAACGTGGCGACAGGCGCTTGACGATCAGGTAGGTGAAAAACATCCCCAGCACCAGACCGGTGCGGTGCTGGGCCGCGACAAAAATCTCGCTGCCGATCTTGAATAAAATGCCCGCCAGCAACGCCGCCGCCAGGGAGGCAGGAATACGCTTGACCAGGCGCTCGAAGCTGCCGGTCAGGCCGCAGATCGTGACCAGTACCGCGCAGGTGATGTACGCGCCGATGGCCTCGCCATAACTCACGCCGCCGAGGCTGGTAATCAGCAGCGCCGCGCCGGGTGTCGACCAGGCGATGGTGATGGGCGTGCGGTAGCGCAGCGACAAACCGATGGAGCACACCGCCATGCCGATGGAGATGGCCCAGATCCACGAGGAAATCTGCCCGGTGGTCAGGCCCGCCGCTTGTCCGGCCTGGAACATCAGCACCAGGGAACTGGTGTAACCGGTCATCATGGCGATGAAACCGGCAACGATGGCCGAGGGCGATGTATCGGCCAATGGACGAAGTGGCGCGGTCGTGACTTCGGTCATGGTGGGCGGCGGTCCTTGTTGTAGATTGACTGGGCGGGTGGCGCCACAGGTTCGGGTTTAAAGCCTAAACTCAACGCACCGACCGGTCGCGATACAGCCGTGTCCGCAAACAGCCGTACAGTCGTGTTGCCATCAGAGGTTGTGTACAATCGCCGTGTTTTTTACGCGATACTTGCCAGCGACCCGCTGTGCCGTATTACAGTCACGGTTAAATCGCCGCAGTTCTCCCGACTCGAGTGCCCATGAACGAACAGTTGCAGCCCCTCAAGAAACAACCGCGAGCTGGCAAGGCCGGCCGCAGCGGAACCCAGGACGATATTGTCTATGCGCACATTTTCGAGGCCATCCTCGAACAGCGCCTGGCGCCCGGTACGAAATTGAGCGAAGAGGCGCTGGGGGAGATTTTCGGGGTCAGCCGCACGATCATTCGCCGCGCGCTGTCGCGCCTGGCCCATGAAGGCGTGGTGTTGCTGAGGCCCAATCGTGGCGCGGTGGTTGCCAGCCCAAGTGTCGAAGAGGCCCGCCAGGTTTTCTTCGCCCGGCGCATGGTGGAGAAGGCGATCACGGAGCTGGCGGTCCAGCACGCCACGGCCGAGCAGCTTGCCGAGCTGCGGCAGATGGTCAGCGACGAGCGCGACAGTTTTTCCCGTGGCGACCGTGGCGCCGGCATCCGGCTGTCGGGCGAGTTCCACCTGAAACTGGCCGAGGCGGCAAAAAACGCACCGCTGATCAGTTTCCAGCGCAGCCTGGTGTCCCAGACTTCGTTGATCATTGCCCAGTACGAAAGCGGCAACCGCTCGCACTGTTCCTATGACGAACACACCCAATTGATCGACGCCATCGAGGCCCGTGACGCGGCCTTGGCGGTGAACCTGATGATGCATCACATGGACCACATCGACAGCAAGCTCAACCTCGACGAAGAAAGCGCGTCGGATGACTTGCACGCGGTGTTCTCGCACCTGTTGCAGAGCAAGAAGCCGGGGCGTTCGCCTGCCAAGCTCTGAGGGTTGAACCAGTCATACCGCCGATCGCGAGCAAGCTCGCTCCCACAGGGTTATGTGTACACCACAAATCCACTGTGGGAGCGAGCTTGCTCGCGATAGCGTCCTGGCAGGCAATACAACCTACCGCTGGTGCACCAACCGACCCGCCGCATAAGTCTGCGCCACCGTCCGGTCATCCCCCAGCGTCATCAGCACGAACAACCGCTCGGCAATGTCCTTGGCCTGCTTCAGGCGATAGCTCAGCAATGGCGTGGCGTTGTAGTCCAGCACCAGGAAATCCGCGTCCGTTCCCGGTTGCAACGTCCCGATCTTGTCTTCCAGGCGCAAGGCCCGGGCCCCGCCGAGGGTGGCCAGGTACAGCGATTTGAACGGGCTCAGCCGCACCCCTTGCAGTTGCATGACCTTGTAGGCTTCGTTCAGGGTTTGCAGCAGCGAGAAACTGGTGCCGCCGCCCACGTCCGTGCCCAGGCCCACGTTCACTTTGTGCTTTTCCGTCATCGGCAAGTTGAACAGGCCACTGCCGAGGAAGAAGTTCGACGTCGGGCAAAAAGCGATGGCCGATCCGGTCTCGGCCAGGCGCGCGCATTCGTCGTCACACAGGTGCACGCCATGGGCGAATACCGAACGTTCGCCGAGCAACTGGTAGTGGTCGTAGACGTCCAGGTATCCCTTGCGCTCCGGGAACAATTCCTTGACCCATTGCACTTCCTGCAGGTTCTCACTGATGTGGGTCTGCATGTACAGGTCCGGGTATTCACTGAGTAACTGGCCGGCCAGGGTCAGTTGCTCCGGGGTGCTGGTCGGCGCGAAGCGCGGCGTCACGGCGTAGTGCAGGCGACCCTTGCCATGCCAACGCTCGATCAATGCCTTGCTCTGGGTGTAGCTGGATTCGGCAGTGTCGACCAGATAGTCCGGGGCGTTGCGGTCCATCATCACCTTGCCGGCAATCATGCGCAGGTCGAGCTTCTCGGCCACCTCGAAAAATGCATTTACCGATTGGGGATGCACGCTGCCAAACACCAGGGCCGTGGTAGTGCCGTTGCGCAGCAGTTCCTTGATGAAAATATCCGCCACTGCCTCGGCGTGGGCCGGGTCGGCGAATTGGCTTTCGCAGGGGAAGGTGTAGGTGTTGAGCCAGTCCAGCAGTTGCTCGCCATAGGCGCCGACCATACCGGTCTGAGGCAGGTGGATATGGGTATCGATGAGGCCTGGAGTGATCAGCGCGTCCGGGTAATGGGCGATTTCGATATCCGCCGCCAGGGTCGGCAGCAGCTCATGGGCGTGGCCGATGGCGCTGATCTGGCCATTTTCCACCACCAGCAGGCCATCCTCGAAATATTCATAGGACGCCTCGATGCCAACTTCGGCCGGGTCGGCGAGGCTGTGGAGCAGGGCGGCGCGGTAGGCTTTGCGTGTCAGGGGCATGGTCTGTCTCGATAAAAAGATTAACGCTGGCTGCGGCGCGAAACCGGCAGCAACTTGGCAATGGGTTCGGCGCGCGAGGTGTGCTGGCCGAAATCCGCGTTATAGGTGGCGATGATTTCGCCGGCGATGGAGATGGCGATCTCCACAGGCAATTTGCCTTTGACTTCGCCAATGCCCATCGGGCAACGCATACGTTGCAGGGTGCCGCTGTCGAAGCCGCGATCCCGCAAGCGGTGTTCGAACTTGACCCGTTTGGTCTTTGAGCCGATCAGGCCGAAATAGGCGAAGTCGTTGCGCTTGAGAATCGCGGCGCTCAGTTCCAGGTCGAGCTGATGGTTGTGGGTCATGACGATGCAGTAGCTGCCGGCGGGCAAGTCGTCGACTTCATCCAATGGCTCTTCAGTGACGATCTTGCGCACACCATGGGGTAACTGTTCAGGAAACTCCGCCTCCCGCGAGTCGATCCAGCGGACCCGGCAGGGCAGGCTTGCCAGCAACGGCACCAAGGCCCGGCCGACATGGCCGGCGCCGAACACGGCGATCTGCGCCTGGACCTGCCCCATGGGTTCGAACAGCAACACGGTGACGCCGCCGCAGCACTGGCCAAGGCTGGCGCCGAGGCTGAAACGCTCCAGATGCGTGTTCTGCTGGCCGCTGGCGAGCATCTGCCGAGCGATTTCCATGGCCTTGTATTCCAGATGACCGCCACCGATGGTGTCGAACGTCTGGCTGGCGCTGATGACCATCTTCGAACCGGCATTGCGCGGCGTGGAGCCAAGCTCTTCGATGATCGTCACCAGCACGCAGGGTTCACCGCGGGTTTGCAGGTCGGCGAGGGCGCTGATCCAGTTGTACATGTTCACCTCGACATCTCTGTTGTCTGTTCGGCCGCTTTCGCGAGCAGGCTCGCTCCCACATTTGCAACGCGGTCCCTGTGGGAGCGAGCCTGCTCGCGAAGGCCGCGCCGCGGTTTAAAGCGAAGCCAACTCGACCTCGGCTTGCGCAGGCTTCACAGCCTTCAACTGCCGCATCTGCTCACACCCCCACAACACCCGCTCCGGCGTGGCCGGCGCGTCGATCTTCGGTTGATGCCGGTAATCCCCCAGGCTCGCCACGGCGTCCTTGATGGCGCACCAAGCGGCGATGCCGAGCATGAACGGCGGCTCGCCCACGGCCTTGGAGTGGAACACCGTGTCTTCGGGGTTCTTGCGGTTTTCCACCAGCTTGACCCGCAAATCCAATGGCATGTCAGCCACGGCGGGGATCTTGTAGCTGGCCGGACCATTGGTCATCAGCTTGCCCTTGTCGTTCCACACCAGTTCTTCCATGGTCAGCCAGCCCATGCCCTGGATGAATCCGCCCTCGACCTGGCCGATGTCGATGGCTGGGTTCAGCGAGGCGCCGACGTCGTGAAGGATGTCGGTGCGCAGCATCTTGTACTCGCCGGTGAGGGTATCGACGATCACCTCGGCGCACGCCGCGCCGTAGGCGTAGTAGTAGAACGGCCTGCCACGGGCCTGGCTGCGGTCGTAGTAGATTTTGGGGGTCTTGTAGAAACCGGTGCTCGACAGCGAGACCTGCGCGAAATACGCCTGTTGAACCAGTGCCTCGAAGGTCAGGATGTGATCGCGCACCCGCACGTGGCCGTTGTGGAATTCCACGTCTTCCTCGCTGACCTTGTATTGCCGCGCGGCGAACTCCACCAGGCGCCGCTTGATGGTTTCGGCGGCATTCTGCGCCGCCTTGCCGTTCAGGTCGGCGCCACTGGACGCGGCGGTGGGCGAGGTGTTCGGCACCTTGTCGGTGTTGGTCGCGGTGATCTGCACGCGGTCCATTTCCACCTGGAACACCTCGGCCACCACTTGGGCGACCTTGGTGTTCAAGCCTTGGCCCATCTCTGTGCCGCCGTGATTGAGGTGGATGCTGCCGTCGGTGTAGATGTGGATCAACGCGCCGGCCTGGTTGAGGAAGCTGGCGGTGAACGAAATGCCGAACTTCACCGGCGTCAGCGCCAGGCCCTTTTTCAGGATCGGGCTGCCTGCGTTGTAGCGGCGGATCGCTTCGCGGCGCTCGGCGTATTGGCTGCTTTGTTCAAGCTCGGCGGTCATCTCTTCGAGCATGTTGTGCTCGACGGTCTGGTAGTAATGCGTGACGTTGCGCTCGGTCTTGCCGTAGTAGTTGGCCTTGCGCACCGCCAGGGGGTCGAGCCCCAGGTGCCGGGCGATAGCGTCCATCACCTCTTCGATGGCGACCATGCCTTGGGGGCCGCCGAAACCACGGTAAGCGGTGTTCGAGGCGGTGTTGGTCTTGCAGCGGTGGCCGTTGATCGTTGCATCGCCCAGGTAGTAGGCGTTGTCGGCATGGAACATCGCTCGGTCGACGATCGAGGCGGACAGGTCCGGCGAGCAGCCGCAATTGCCAGCCAGTTCCAAGGCAATGCCGTGCAGACGACCGGTGCTGTCGAAGCCGACGTCGTATTCGATGTAGAAGGGATGGCGCTTGCCGGTCATCAGCATGTCTTCGACCCGGGGCAGGCGCATCTTGGTCGGCTGGCCGGTGAGGTGCGCGATGACGGCGCACAGGCACGCCGGGCTGGCGGCCTGGGTTTCCTTGCCGCCGAACCCACCGCCCATGCGACGCATGTCCACCACCACTTTGTTCATCGACACGCCGAGCACTTCGGCCACCAGCTTTTGCACTTCGGTGGGGTTCTGGGTCGAGCAGTAGACGATCATGCCGCCGTCTTCGGTGGGCATCACCGAGGAAATCTGGGTTTCCAGGTAGAAATGTTCCTGGCCGCCGATGTGCAGTGAACCCTGGATGCGATGTTCGGCGCTTGCCAGCGCCGTGGCTGAATCGCCGCGCTGGTGGGTATGGCTGTCGAGCACGAAATGCCGCTTGCGCAGCGCCTCGACCACATCCAGCACCGGTTCCAGGTCCTCGTATTCGACTATGGCCGCCATGGCTGCCTTGCGCGCCGTTTCGAGATCCCTGGCGGCAACGGCCAGAACGGGTTGACCAACGAACTGCACATCGTCGATCGCCAGCAGCGGGTCACCGGGCAGCAACGGGCCGATGTCCTTCAGGCCCGGGATGTCCTGGTGGGTAATGGCGATGCGCACGCCTTCGAAGGCGTAGCAAGGCGCGGTGTCGATGCGCAGGATCCGCGCGTGGGCGCGGTCCGAGAGCCGGGCATAGACGTGCAATTGGTTCGGGAATTCCAGGCGGTCGTCGATGTACTGTGCCTCGCCTGAAACGTGCTTCGCGGCGCTGTCATGCTTGACGCTGCGGCCCACGCCGGTGGTGAGGTCGCGGGCGAACAGTTGCGCCAGTTCGGCTTGGGTCTTTTCTACGGCGTGATGATTAGACATAAGCGGTCACCCGAGTCTCGATGTGGGGCGTTTGCAGTTCGATGAAATATTTGCGCAGCAGGTTGCGGGCGCTGAGCAGGCGATATTCCTTGCTGGCGCGGAAGTCCGACAGGGGCGTGAAATCCTCCGCCAGGGCCGCGCAGGCGCGTTCGAGGGTGCTGTCGGTCCAGGGCGCGCCGATCAGCGCGGCCTCACAGTGCTTGGCGCGCTTGGGGGTCGCGGCCATGCCACCGAAGGCCACACGGGCCTCGCGGACCATGCCGTTGTCGATGCGCAGGTTGAACGCCGCGCACACGGCGGAAATGTCGTCGTCCAGGCGCTTGGAGACTTTGTAGGCGCGAAACGCTTGCTCGGCGCTGGCCCGGGGCACGATGATCTTTTCGATGAATTCGCTTTCCTGGCGGGCGGTGACCCGGTAATCGATGAAATAATCTTCCAGGGCCAGGGTGCGGCGTGTCTGGCCTTTGCACAGCACAATCTGCGCGCCGAGGGCGATCAGTAGGGGCGGCGAGTCGCCAATGGGCGAGGCGTTGCCGATGTTCCCGCCCAGGGTGCCCTGGTTGCGGATCTGCAACGAGGCGAAGCGCTGCAGCAGTTCGCCGAAGTCCGGATATTCGGCTTGCAGGGCCTCGTAACAATCGGAAAGCGCGGTGGCCGCGCCGATTTCCAGGCGATCATCGAAACGCTCGACGCGCTTGAGTTCGGCGACGTTGCCCACGTAGATCATCACCGGCAGGGTGCGGTGGAACTGGGTGACTTCCAGCGCCAGGTCAGTGCCGCCGGCCAGCAGCCGTGCTTGTGGGTAGGCGTCGTAGAGGTCGGCCAGGTCAGCCACGGTCAGCGGCACCAGGCAGCGTTTGTCGCCGCAGTTGAGTTCACCGGTCTCGGTCGGTGCGATGGCTTTGAGGCGGGCAATGGTCTGGGCCTCACGGGCGTCGAACTGGTCGGGCTGCTTGGCGCAACAGGCCTGGTCGGCGGCGGCCAGGATCGGCCGGTAACCGGTGCAGCGGCACAAGTTACCGGCCAACGCTTCGTGGGCCTTATGGGCGTCGGGCTGCTCGCTGTTCTTTTGCAGGGCGAACAACGACATGACGAAGCCCGGGGTACAGAAACCACATTGCGAACCGTGGCAATCGACCATCGCCTGCTGAACGCTGTGCAGCTGGCCATCGTGCTTGAGGTCTTCGACGCTGATCAATTGCTTGCCGTGCAGCGACGAGACGAAGGTCAGGCACGAATTGAGGCTGCGGTAGCGAATACGCTCGCCACCTTCTGCGTCCGTCTCCAATTCGCCCACCACCACGGTGCATGCGCCGCAGTCGCCGCTGGCGCAGCCTTCCTTGGTGCCGGGTTTACCAACGTGTTCGCGCAGGTAATTGAGCACGGTCAGGTTCGGGTCCAGGGCATGCTCGCTACGGAGTTCCTGGTTGAGTAAAAACTGGATCACGGAAGGCCTCGCAGATTCATTATTGTTGTATCGACGTGAGCTGAATTTAGCAGTTCTGACTTTTCGGTCAATGCTTTTCTGACTTAAAGGTCAAGAAATACCGTTATGTCGATAAAACCCTGTGGGAGCGAGCTCGCTCTCACGGGCTCTCTTTCACCAAGAGGGCAGGCACTTTTTGCTTATATCGTGCCAAAAACCAGGTGGAGGCCCTGCGCCATGACGTATTGAGTGCGCTACACTGCGCCGCTTGTGCAGATCTGAAGAGTTTGAAGGACAACCATGACGTTCAAGGCCCCGGACAGCCTCGCCGAGCAAATCGCCCATCATCTCGCCGAGCGCATCATTCGCGGCGAAATGAAGCCGGGAGAGCGCATCCAGGAGCAGAAGGTTACGCTGGCGCTCAATGTCAGCCGCGGTTCGGTCCGCGAGGCCTTGCTGATCCTGGAGCGGCGTCACCTGATCGCCATCTTGCCGCGCCGTGGCGCCCACGTCACCGAGCTCACCGAACACAAGGTGCGCAGCCTTTGCGCATTGATGAGCGAGCTCTATATCCTGCTGGGCAATGCAGTGGCGCATGGTTGGAAAGAGCAGGCCGACATGGCGCCGTTCGTGGCGATCCAGCAGCGCCTCAAGGAAGCCTACGAGCGCCAGGACATCCGTACGTTCGTCGACGATAGCTTCAGCGTGATGCGAGCAGCCTATCCCTTTGCCAACAACCCTTATCTGCAGGAAACCGTTGAAAACCTGCAACCGGCCATGAGCCGCGCCTATTTCCTGGCTCTTGAGCAGCGCAAGGCGGAAATGAGCGAATTCCTCGACCTGTTCCAGCGCCTGCTCGCGGCCGTGCTGGCCCGTGATCTGCCGCAGATCCGCACCGTGCTCACGGCTTACGCCCAGCGCAGTTGCGATCTGGTGGTTTCGGCCCTGACGGCGGCCTGACGTGCGACTCAAGTGCATCAAGCTGGCGGGGTTCAAATCCTTCGTCGACCCGACGACGGTGAACTTCCCCAGCAACATGGCGGCGGTGGTCGGGCCCAATGGTTGCGGTAAGTCGAACATCATCGACGCCGTGCGCTGGGTGATGGGCGAAAGCTCGGCCAAGAACCTGCGCGGCGAGTCGATGACCGACGTCATTTTCAACGGCTCCACCAGCCGCAAGCCAGTGAGCCAGGCCAGCATCGAACTGGTGTTCGATAATTCCGATGGCACCCTCATCGGCGAATACGCGGCCTACGCGGAAATTTCCATCCGCCGCAAAGTGACCCGTGACAGCCAGAACAGCTATTTCCTCAACGGCTCCAAATGCCGTCGCCGGGACATCACCGACATCTTCCTAGGCACCGGCCTGGGACCGCGCAGCTATTCGATCATCGAGCAGGGCATGATCTCCAAGCTGATCGAGGCCAAGCCCGAAGACCTGCGCAACTTCATCGAAGAAGCCGCCGGCATCTCCAAATACAAGGAACGGCGTCGCGAGACCGAGAACCGCATCCGCCGTACCCACGAAAACCTCGCGCGTCTGACTGACCTGCGTGAAGAACTCGAGCGCCAGCTCGAACGCCTGCATCGCCAGGCCGAGGCGGCAAAGAAATACCAGGAATACAAAGCCGAAGAGCGCCAGCTCAAGGCCCAACTGTCGGCCCTGCGCTGGCAGGCGTTGAACGAACAGGTGGGCCAGCGCGAGGCGATCATCGGCAACCAGGAAGTCAGCTTCGAAGCGTTGGTGGCCGAGCAGCGCAACGCCGATGCCGCCATCGAGCGCCTGCGCGACGGGCACCATGAACTCTCCGAGCGCTTCAACCTGGTGCAAGGGCGCTTCTATTCCGTGGGAGGCGACATTGCCAGGGTCGAGCAAAGCATCCAGCACGGCCAGCAGCGCCTGCGCCAGTTGCAGGAAGATTTGAAGGAGGCTGAGCGCGCACGCCTGGAAACCGAATCCAACCTGGGCCACGATCGCACCTTGTTGCTGACCCTCGGCGAGGAGCTGGAGCGGCTCACGCCGGAGCAGGAACTCACCAGCGCCGCCGCCGAAGAGGCAGCCGCAGCCCTGGAAGAAGCCGAGTTGACCATGCATGGTTGGCAAGAGCAGTGGGACAGTTTCAACCTGACCTCGGCCGAGCCGCGGCGCCAGGCAGAAGTCCAGCAGTCGCGCATCCAGCAGTTGGAAACCAGCATGGAGCGCCTGGCCGAACGTCAGCGTCGCCTGTCTGAAGAGCGCGCCTTGCTCGCCGCGGATCCGGAAGACGCCGCGATTCTGGAGCTGAGCGAGCAACTGGCGACCAGCGAAGCCACCCTCGAAGACCTGCAGGCCAGCGAAGATGCCCAGGTCGAACGCCTTGAACAACTGCGCCAAGCCTTGCAGCTGGCTTTGCAGAACCAGCAACAGGCCCAGGGCGAATTGCAGCGACTCAACGGTCGGCTGGCCTCGCTGGAGGCCTTGCAGCAAGCCGCGTTGGACCCAGGCACCGGCACCGCCGAATGGCTGCGCGACCAGCACCTGGCCGAGCGCCCGCGCCTGGCCGAAGGTTTGAAGGTCGATGCCGGCTGGGAACTGGCGGTGGAAACCGTGCTGGGCGCCGATCTGCAAGCAGTGCTGGTGGATGATTTCGCCGGGTTCGATCTTTCCGGTTTCAGCCAGGGCGATCTGCGCCTGCTCAGCCCGGCCGGCGACGGCGTGCGGGTGCCAGGCAGTCTGTTGGACAAGGTCGAAGCCCAGGTCGACCTGTCGCCTTGGCTGGGGCAGGTCAAGCCGGTGGACAGCCTCGAGCACGCCTTGGCCTTGCGCGGGCAATTGGCAGCCGGCGAAAGCCTGATCAGCCGCGACGGGTATTGGGTCGGGCGGCATTTCCTGCGGGTTCGCCGGGCCTCTGAAGCCGAGAGCGGCATGCTCGCCCGAGGCCAGGAAATCCAGCGCCTGGCCGCCGAGCGCGAAGAGCGCGAGGCCAGCGTCGAAGCCCTGGAAACCGAACTACAGAACCTGCGGGCGCAACAGCGCCAACAGGAAAACGGCCGCGAACACCTGCGTCGGCTGTTGCAAGATGAAGCGCGCCAGCAGGGCGAACTCAAGGCGCAGCTGTCTGCCGGCAAGGCCAAGGTCGAACAATTGGCCCTGCGTCGTACCCGTCTTGACGAAGAAATCGCCGAGTTGGGCGAGCAGCGGGCGTTGGAACACGAACAGATCGGCGAGGCGCGCCTGCAATTGCAAGAAGCCCTTGATGCGATGGCGGTGGATACCGAACAGCGTGAATTGCTGCTGGCCCAGCGCGACAGCCTGCGTGAACGCCTGGACCGCGTGCGCCAGGAAGCGCGCCAGCACAAAGACCATGCCCATCAGCTGGCGGTACGCCTGGGCTCGCTCAGGGCCCAGCACGATTCCACACGCCAGGCCTTGGAACGTCTGGAAATGCAGTCCGAGCGCCTGACCGAAAAGCGTGAGCAGTTGAGCCTCAACCTGGAAGAGGGCGAGGCGCCACTGGAAGAACTGCGCCTCAAGCTCGAAGAGTTGCTCGACAAACGCATGAGCGTCGACGAAGAACTCAAGACTGCACAGATTGCCCTGGAGGATGCCGACCGCGAACTGCGCGACGCTGAGAAGCGCCGCAGCCAGGCCGAGCAGCAATCGCAGCTGATCCGTGGCCAGATGGAGCAGCAGCGCATGGAGTGGCAGGCCTTGACGGTGCGGCGCAAAGCCTTGCAGGACCAATTGCTGGAAGACGGCTACGACCTCGACGGCGTGCTCGCCACCCTGGTGGCCGGGGCGAACGAAAAGGACGCCGAGGAAGAACTTGAACGCATCGCCCAGCGCATCCAGCGCCTGGGGGCAATCAACCTGGCGGCCATCGACGAGTACCAGCAGCAGTCAGAGCGCAAGCGTTACCTGGACGCTCAGAACGACGATCTGGCGGAGGCGCTGGAGACCCTGGAAAACGTCATCCGCAAGATCGACAAGGAAACCCGCAACCGCTTCAAGGATACCTTTGATCAGATCAACGGCGGTTTGCAGGCGCTTTTCCCAAAAGTTTTCGGTGGCGGTAGCGCCTACTTGGAACTGACGGGCGAAGATCTACTCGATACAGGGGTGACAATCATGGCGCGTCCTCCCGGCAAGAAGAACAGCACCATCCATTTGCTCTCCGGCGGCGAAAAAGCGCTGACGGCGCTGGCTCTGGTCTTTGCCATTTTCAAACTGAACCCGGCGCCGTTCTGCATGCTCGATGAGGTCGACGCACCACTGGACGACGCCAACGTCGGCCGTTACGCACGGCTGGTGAAGGAAATGTCCGAAACGGTGCAGTTCATCTACATCACCCACAACAAGATCGCCATGGAAATGGCCGACCAGTTGATGGGCGTGACCATGCATGAGCCGGGGTGTTCGCGGCTGGTGGCGGTGGATGTGGAGGAGGCCATGGCCATGGTGGACGCCTGAACAAAGGCTCGCAGGGCTTCTGTTTTGAACGCTGTAGGTGTTTTTTACCCTTGGGGCTGATGTTCAATTCACAGATTGGGCACAAGCCTATGCGACAGACGGTGTAAAGTTATCTTTGGTCGTGCTAGTTTAATGTCAATTTTTCGTATGCGTGGGCAAAACGCCATTCAGAACATAGAGTTGGCGCCACGTTTTAAAGCGGTTTGGAAATAGCTAAGCCCCTTATTTTTCAGCATTTTTATAGAGGCACGGGATTAAATGGAAATCGGTCTGCGCGAGTGGCTGATCGTCATCGGCATCATTGTCATTGCCGGTATTCTTTTCGACGGCTGGCGTCGCATGCGCGGCGGCAAGGGCAAACTCAAGTTTCGCCTGGATCGCAGCCTGTCGAACCTCCCCGATGAGGATGACAGCGCCGAGCTGTTGGGCCCGCCCCGGGTGCTGGACACCCACAAGGAGCCGCAGCTGGACGAACACGATTTGCCGTCCATGAGCGCGCCTGCCCGTGAGCCACGGGAGTCGGGTTCCAAGCGTGGCAAGCGCAACAGCGAACCGTCCCAGGGTGATTTGAACCTGAACCTCGACCTCGATGGCGGGCCGAGCTTCAACAGCCGTGACGGTGATTTCCCGGACGAGAGCAAGTCATCCAGCGGCGACAAGGAACAGGCCCAGGCCGAAGAAGTGCTGGTGATCAGCGTGATCTGCCGCGACCCGGCCGGCTTCAAGGGCCCTGCGCTGTTGCAGAACATCCTGGAAAGCGGCCTGCGTTTTGGCGAGATGGACATCTTCCATCGCCACGAAAGCATGGCAGGCAATGGCGAGGTGTTGTTCTCCATGGCCAACGCCGTCAAGCCTGGCGTGTTCGACCTGGACGACATCGACCATTTCAGCACGCCGGCGGTGAGCTTCTTCCTGGGCCTGCCAGGCCCGCGTCATCCCAAGCAGGCTTTCGACGTGATGGTGGCCGCTGCGCGCAAGCTGGCCCAGGAGCTCAACGGCGAATTGAAGGACGACCAACGCAGCGTGCTGACGGCCCAGACCATCGAGCACTACCGCCAGCGCATTGTCGAATTCGAACGCCGCGCGCTGACCCAGAAGCGTTGAGCGATGAGACCGGCTCCCCTTGGTTGGAGAGCCTCTTGTGGCGAGGGAGCTTGCTCCCGCTGGGGTGCGAAGTACCCCTCAACGTCTTGAGAAAATTGAGCAGCCCAGGCTGCTCTTTTGCTTTATGAGAGAACACCATGAGCGCCGTCGAAACACGCATCCTAGAGCTGCGCACCGAGCTGGACCAGCATAATTACCGCTATCACGTCCTCGATGAACCTTCCATTCCGGACGCTGAATACGATCGTCTTTTCCATGAGCTCAAAGCCTTGGAAGAACAACACCCGGAGCTGGTGACGAGCGATTCCCCGACCCAGCGAGTCGGCAGCGTGGCGCTATCGGCCTTCAGCCAGGTGCGTCACGAAATCCCGATGCTCAGCCTGGGCAACGTGTTCGACGAAACCACTTTGCGCGAGTTCGACCGGCGAGTGACCGAAGGCCTCGACCTGCCCATGGGCGATTTGCTCGGCGGCGGCGCGGCGGTGGAATACAGTTGCGAGCCGAAGCTCGATGGCCTGGCGGTCAGCCTGTTGTATCAAGACGGCATGCTGGTGCGCGGCGCGACGCGCGGTGACGGCACCACGGGCGAAGACATCAGCGTCAACGTGCGCACCGTGCGCAACATTCCTCTCAAGTTGCAAGGCAGCGGCTGGCCACCGGTGCTGGAGGTGCGCGGCGAGGTGTACATGTCCAAGGCCGGTTTCGAGCGCTTGAACGCCACCCAGCTGGAGGCGGGCGGCAAGACGTTCGCCAACCCCCGCAACGCTGCCGCGGGCAGCCTGCGCCAGTTGGACTCCCGGATCACCGCCAATCGTCCCCTTGAGTTTTGCTGCTATGGCATCGGCCAGGTGACGTCGGACATCGCCGATACCCACATTGGCAATCTCAAACAACTCAAGGCTTGGGGCATGCCCATCAGCCGCGAGCTGAAGCTGGCCCACGGCATCGACGAATGCCTGGATTACTACCGTGACATTGGTGAGCGGCGCAGTTCGCTGCCCTACGAAATCGACGGCGTGGTGTTCAAGGTCAACAGCATCGCGTCACAGCGCGAACTGGGTTTTCGCGCGCGGGAGCCTCGCTGGGCTATCGCTCATAAATTCCCTGCCAGCGAAGAGCTTACCGAACTGCTGGACGTCGAGTTCCAGGTCGGCCGCACCGGCGCCGTCACGCCCGTGGCGCGGCTCAAGCCGGTCAAGGTGGCTGGCGTGACGGTGGCCAACGCCACGTTGCACAACATGGACGAGGTGGCGCGCCTGGGCCTGATGATCGGCGACACGGTGATCATTCGCCGAGCCGGTGATGTCATCCCGCAAGTGGTGCAAGTCGTCACCGAGCGTCGTCCAGCCAATGCCCGTCCGGTGGCAGTGCCGCAGCAATGTCCGGTTTGCGGTTCCCACGTCGAACGCACTCAACTGATCAAGCGCAGCAAGGGCCGTGAAACCGTCAGCGAAGGCGCGGTGTACCGCTGCGTCGGTCGCCTGGCCTGTGGCGCGCAGCTCAAGCAGGCAATCATTCATTTTGTCTCGCGCCGGGCCATGGATATCGAAGGGCTGGGCGAGAAGAGCGTCGAACAATTGGTGGACGAAGGCCTGGTGGGGTCGCCGGCGGACCTGTATGCGCTGACGTTCGAGCAGATCGTCGACCTGGAAGGCTTCGCCGAGCTGTCGAGCAGGAATCTGCTGTCAGCGATCGTCGACAGCAAGAAGCCGAGCCTGGCGCGTTTTATCTACGCCCTCGGCATTCCCGACGTGGGCGAGGAGACCGCCAAGGTCCTGGCCCGCTCCCTCGGTTCACTGGAGCGCGTGCAGGCGGCGCTGCCGCAGGTGCTGACGTACCTGCCGGATGTCGGCCTGGAAGTTGCCCACGAGATCCACAGCTTCTTCGAAGACCCGCACAATCGCCAGGTCATCAAGGATCTGCTGCGCCATGGCCTGGAGATCCAGGACCAGGGCGAACTGGGCGCGGAATTTTCCGCCAGTACTACCCTGGGAGGCTTCCTCGACAAGCTGCACATTCCTTCGGTCGGGCCGGGCGGCGCGCAGAAACTGGCGGACAAGTTCGGTTCCCTCGAAGCCGTCATGGATGCCGACTGGCTGGACATGCGCCAGGCGTTGCCGGAAAAGCAGGCAAACGCCGTGCGCGAATTCTTCACCATCGCCGCCAATCGTGAACAGGCCTTGGCTGCCGAGCAGCAACTGCGGGATTTCGGCATGCACTGGCGGAGCGAGAAGAAGGTTGTCGAGGGCTTGCCTGAAGCGGGGCACACCTGGGTCCTGACCGGTTCGCTGGAGCTGATGAGTCGCGATGTCGCCAAGGACAAGCTGGAAAGCCTGGGGGCGAAGGTGGCCGGTTCCGTGTCGGCGAAAACCCACTGCGTGGTGGCCGGGCCGGGCGCTGGATCGAAATTGACCAAAGCCAATGAACTGGGGCTCAAGGTGCTCGACGAACAAGCGTTTGTCGAGTTCTTGACAGGGCATGGCGTCGCGCTCTGAGGCTTGGCTTTTGTGGCGGGGGCGCAAGCTCCCTCGCCACGGTTATCGGGGTCATGACACAGCGTTTTGGAACGATTATGAGCATCAGGTGATCTAGTCTTGCAGGCTCCTGGGAGAGATCGCCATGTACCGCTTTTTCGAACAACTGAGCTCACGCATCGCCGCGCCGTTCCTGGGTGATCGGTCACGCAACAGCAAAGTCTGGCCGTGCCGCTGCGGCCAGTCATTGTTCTTTCGCAACAGCCAATGCCTGGCGTGCCTGGCGGCGTTGGGGTATCAGCCGGAGCAGAGCCGCCTTTCGTCCCTTCAGCCCGGCGAGCAACCTGGTACCTGGCTCCTGGACGTCGACCCGCAGGCCGGACTGTTTCGCCGCTGCGCCAATCTCGACACCCCGGCGGCGTGCAATTGGCTGTTACCAGCCAACGGGCACGACACACTGTGCATCGCCTGCAGCCTGAATCGCACGATTCCTGACCTCTCGATCCCGGAAAACCCCGAGCGCTGGCGCAAGGTCGAAACCGCCAAGCGCCGCCTCGTGGCGCAACTGATTACCCTCGGCTTGCCGGTCATCCCCAAGAGCGCCGACGAAAACATCGGCCTGGCCTTTGATTTCATCGGCGTCGACCCCGACGGGAAACCGCCGACGACCGGGCACGCCAGCGGCCTTATCACCCTAGACATCAAGGAAGCCGACGATGCTCACCGCGAGCACGTGCGGCAGCAGATGCACGAGCCGTATCGGACCTTGCTCGGGCATTTTCGCCACGAGGTCGGCCATTATTTCTGGGACCGGCTGGTTGCCGACAGTCACTGGCTGGAGCCGTTTCGCGCCTTGTTCGGCGATGAGCGCGCAAGCTACTCCGAGGCGTTGGAGCGGCATTATCAACAAGGCGCGCCACTGGATTGGCAGGCCCGTTACGTCAGCGCCTACGCCACCATGCACCCGTGGGAGGACTGGGCTGAAACCTGGGCCCATTACCTGCACATGATGGACGCCGTCGACACGGCGCTCGGCTTCGGCATGAGTGCGCGGGAAATGGATTTCGACTACCAGCCATTTCCTCCCGAAACCCTGTTCGACCCCGAGCATGCGGGCGGCAAGGCGTTCCTTTCATTCGTCAACGCCTGGATCGAACTGGCCGGAATGCTCAACGAACTCTCGCGCAGCATGGGCCAGCCGGATTTCTACCCGTTCGTCGTACCGGCGGCAGTAATCACCAAACTGCATTTCATCCATCTGGTGATCCAGGAAGAGGGTGGCCGGGCGGATGAGGTGCTGTTGTAGTTTCTATCTGAATGGCCGACGCGATTGCGAAAGAGCTTCTCCCCTATACAAGTACTTGAACCTCATGGATTTTTTTAATCCGGCACGAACGGTTGTAACTTCTTGTCAGATAGGTACAATGGCGCGGCTCGCCGCAAGGCGGGCGTCGTTATGGTGACCCCATCGGTCCCCCCGCAACGATTACCCGTGAACCTGGTCAGATCCGGAAGGAAGCAGCCACAGCGGGAACATTGTGTGCCGGGGTGTGGCTGGTGGGGTTGCCTCCTTAACGCCCCCAGGCCTTCGTTCGCAAGGTTTGCCAGATACCTCCTGTTCTGCGATATCACGCTCGTGCCGGTGGCTGACGAAACCACAGGGCGCCACCACAGCGCCAGGCCCGGCCCGTTGATCATGGAGACGCATCGCCGTCCCGCAACCCTTCGTTGCGGCCAGTATATAGCTGGATGATCGCGTCGATTTCCCCGGATCTCTTCATGTTCGACAAGGTACGCAGGATGCGCTGTGCGGGAATCTTCGGATCATTGCGCACATAGCAACTCAACTGTTGTTCCTGCAGGACAGCGACTTGGCGCAGCTGTCGGTCAGCGCTGTGACGCTGGTTGAACCAGTCCAGCGCCCATTGATTGCTGACCGCATAGCGGTATCGCCGGGCCAGCAGTTTCGCCAGCACCTGATCCTGGCTGCGGGCGTCGTCGCGCCGCAGGTGGCCACTGTCGAATAATGGCTGCAGGGTGGGGTAGCTGTAGCTCAGCACGGTGCCGATGGACTGTTGTGTGAGTGCCGACGGCGTGATGGCAGCGGGAGCGCCGGGCGAACCGACAAGCACATCGCGCTGGAAGAACAGCGGGACGCTCCAGAGATAGTCGCCCTCAATATCCTTCACCCAATCAGGCGAGACATAACAGCGCATGTCTATTTCGCCCTGCTCCATGGCGCTGTCCAGCCGCGCGCGGGCCAGGACATGGAATTGCGCAGGCATGCCCACCTGGGTCGCCAGGCTGGTCATGACGTCCGTCAGAATGCCCTGGGTCGGGCGGCCTCTGTCGATCTGCACCATGGGCATGGCCCAGCCATCGGTGACGGCAAAACGCAAGGGAACCTCATCAGCGAAACACCCCGTCCCCAACAACAGCAAAGCCCCCATGGCCGAACGCATAAACTCTCCTGACTGTACAAAAAACTGTCGACAACCGAGCTGCTGAACCTAGCTTAGCCAGATTAGACGAGCGCACCGGATGCAATTTCGTCCCTGCTCCGCTAGCATTAGCCGCTTATGTTCCTTCGTTGCGACGGTTTTCGATGAGTTATCAGGTTCTTGCACGTAAATGGCGTCCGCGCTCGTTCCGCGAAATGGTCGGCCAGACCCATGTGCTCAAGGCTCTGATCAATGCCTTGGACAGCCAGCGGCTGCACCATGCCTATCTGTTCACCGGTACCCGCGGCGTGGGCAAGACCACCATTGCGCGGATCATCGCCAAGTGCGTGAACTGTGAAACCGGTATTACGTCGACGCCCTGCGGCGAATGTTCGGTCTGCCGGGAAATCGACGAAGGTCGTTTCGTCGACCTGATCGAAATCGACGCCGCCAGCCGCACCAAGGTCGAGGATACCCGCGAGCTGCTCGACAACGTGCAGTACGCCCCGAGCCGTGGGCGCTTCAAGGTCTACCTGATCGACGAAGTGCACATGCTCTCCAGCCATTCCTTCAATGCGCTGCTCAAGACCCTCGAAGAACCGCCGCCCTACGTCAAATTCATCCTGGCGACTACCGATCCGCAGAAACTTCCCGCAACGATTTTGTCGCGCTGCTTGCAGTTCTCTCTGAAGAACATGACGCCGGAACGGGTCGTCGAGCACCTGACCCATGTGCTGGGCGTCGAGAACGTGCCGTTCGAGGACGATGCGCTGTGGCTGCTGGGACGAGCCGCCGACGGTTCGATGCGTGACGCCATGAGCCTGACCGACCAGGCCATTGCCTTCGGCGAAGGCAAGGTCATGGCCGCCGAGGTGCGTGCCATGCTGGGCACCCTCGATCACGGCCAGGTCTACGACGTTTTGACTGCGCTCATCGAAGGGGACGCAAAGGCATTGCTCGAAGCGGTGCGTCACCTGGCCGAGCAGGGGCCGGACTGGAATGGCGTGCTCTCGGAGATTCTCAACGTGCTGCACCGTGTCGCCATCGCCCAGGCCTTGCCCGAGGGGGTCGACAACGGCCATGGCGACCGGGACCGCGTGTTGGCTTTGGCCCAGGCGCTGCCGGCCGAAGACGTACAGTTTTATTACCAGATGGGCCTGATCGGCCGTCGCGACCTGCCACTGGCACCGGATCCGCGCGGCGGCTTCGAGATGGTGCTGCTGCGAATGCTTGCGTTCCGGCCGGCCGATACCGCGGACGCCCCGAGACAAGCGCTAAAGCCAGTGGGGATCAGTCAGGCCACAGCTGATTCCGCCAAGCCAGTGGCTGCCACGCCCGTTGTTGCGTCGGCAGCGGCTCCTGCTCTTACGGCGGTGGCGCCCGCAGCCCAGCCGATTCCGGCCCCGGCGCCTGTTGTCGTCACGCCTGAGCCAGAGCCCGAACCGGTCGTCGAGGCGCTCCCCGAGCCCGTCGCCGAAGAAGTCATCGACCTGCCTTGGAACGACCCGGTCGAGCCGCAAGTTATCCAGCAACCCGCCGTCGAGCCCGTTTTGGAAACCATCGCCGAGCAGCCCGAGTTGCCGCCGATGCCCCTGCCGACACCCGACAGCGTGGTGCCCGATGCACCCGAGTGGGTGGCTGCGCCAATGCCGGAGCCGACGGTGGCCGACGTCGAGGTCGCGACGCCGGGCATCGATCTGGACGACGAGCCGCCGCTGGACGAGGACTACATCGAGCCGGACATCGATTCGGCCTACAGCTACCTGGACGACCTGGCCAGCGAACATGCCGCCGAACCGGCACCGGAGCCAGAACCTGAACCGGCGGCAATGCCCGCCACTGGGCTGGCCCTGCAATGGCTGGAGCTGTTCCCCAAGCTGCAGATCAGTGGCATGACCGGTAGCATCGCCGCCAACTGCACCTTGATCTCGGTCGAGGGCGACCATTGGCTGCTGCACCTGGATCCGGCCCACAGCGCGCTGTTCAACGCAACCCAACAGCGTCGCCTCAACGATGCGCTGAACCAGTACCACCAGCGCACTCTCACGTTGACCATCGAGCTGATCAAGCCCGAGCAGGAAACCCCGGCTCAGGCCGCGTCCCGGCGCCGCGCCGACCGTCAGCGCGAAGCCGAGGAATCGATCCAGAACGATCCGTTCATCCAACAGATGATGCAACAGTTCGGCGCCGTGGTCCGTCACGATACTATCGAACCTGTCGAGGCCCCGGTCACCCAGGGCTCATAACTGAAGGCGCCGGGCCGGGCAGGCCGGGCGCGTTGTTTATCCAAGTACTTTCGAGGTGATTACCATGATGAAAGGTGGCATGGCCGGCCTGATGAAGCAGGCGCAGCAGATGCAGGAAAAAATGGCCAAGATGCAGGAAGAGCTGGCCAACGCTGAAGTCACCGGCAAATCCGGTGGCGACATGGTGACGGTGGTCATGACCGGTCGCCACGATATCAAGCGCGTCAGCATCGACCCGAGCGTGGTCGAAGGCCTGAGCGAAGACGACAAGGAAATGCTCGAAGCCCTGTTCGCCGCCGCCGTCAACGACGCAGTGCGCAAGATCGAAGCGAACAGCCAGGACAAGATGTCCGGCATGACCGCTGGCATGCAGCTGCCGCCGGGCATGAAACTGCCGTTCTGATTCGCCATCGCGCTCGGGATGGGCTACACACAATGCCAGGCATCGCGCCTGGCATTTTTGTTTCTGGCAGGAGCAATGGGGTCTCTGTTCGACTGCTTTCGTCGGAACGCCGTCCGGAGCAGGCTGCACCGTGCTATCCCGGCATAAACATCGAACGCGCCCCCAAGGCAATGGTCTGCTCCCTATACGTGTACGCTCAACGAACTAGGAGACGCCTCCATGTCATCGATTTCCAATCAGCGCATCGTGCTGGCCTCGCGCCCCCAAGGTGCGCCAACCCCTGAAAACTTTCGACTTGAACACGTGACGTTGCCCGATCTGGCCGAAGGACAAATCCTGCTCAAGACGCTCTTCCTGTCACTGGACCCTTACATGCGCGGGCGCATGAGTGACGCGCCTTCCTACGCTGCGCCGGTGCAGATCGATGAGGTGATGACCGGTGGTGCCGTCAGCCGCGTAGAGCGCTCGATGCATCCGAAATTCCAAGAGGGTGATCTGGTGGTGGGGGCCACGGGTTGGCAGAGCCACTGCATCAGCGATGGCCGCGATGTCATTCCGATCCCTTCCGGCTTGCCCAGCCCCTCGATGGCGCTGGGGGTGTTGGGGATGCCGGGCATGACGGCCTACATGGGGTTGATGGACATTGGCCAGCCCAAGGCCGGGGAAACCCTGGTCGTGGCGGCGGCGTCGGGCGCCGTGGGCTCCGTGGTTGGCCAGGTGGCGAAGATCAAGGGCTTGCGGGTGGTGGGGGTGGCCGGCGGTGGCGAAAAATGCAAGTACGTGGTCGATGAGCTGGGTTTCGACGCCTGTATTGACCATAAAAGCGCGAATTTCGCCGAAGAGCTTGCCAGGGCTTGCGATCAAGGTATCGATATCTATTACGAAAACGTCGGCGGCAAGGTCTTCGATGCGGTCGTGCCGCTGCTCAACGCCAAGGCGCGCGTCCCGCTTTGCGGCTTGATCGCATCCTACAATGATCATCAGCCGCCAAGTGGCCCGGATCGCCTGCCGCAACTACAACGCACGCTGTTGACCAAGCGCGTGCGCATCCAGGGTTTCATCGTGTTCGATGATTACGGTGATCGCCAGCCGGAATTCATCAGCGCCATGGCGCCTTGGGTGCGCGATGGCAAGGTCAAGTTCCGCGAGGACGTGGTCGACGGTCTTGAAAATGCGCCCCTGGCTTTCATCGGCATGTTGGAGGGGCGAAATTTCGGCAAGTTGGTGGTGCGAGTAGCGCGCGATTGAGTATTTGACGCTAATCGGAGGCGCGGGTATAAACCGCGTCTCGTTGTTATGTCGGACGTTTCCCCCATGAGCTTCAGCCCTTTGATCCGCCAACTGATCGATGCCCTGCGAACCTTGCCAGGCGTGGGTCAGAAAACCGCCCAGCGCATGGCGTTGCAACTGCTCGAGCGTGATCGCAGCGGCGGCTCGCGCCTGGCCCAGGCGTTGAGCCAAGCCATGGAAGGTGTCGGGCATTGTCGCCAGTGCCGCACCCTGACCGAGGACGATCTTTGCCCGCAATGCGCCGACCCGCGACGGGACGACAGCCTGCTCTGCGTGGTCGAGGGGCCTATGGATGTCTATGCGGTGGAGCAGACCGGCTTTCGCGGCCGTTACTTTGTGCTCAAGGGGCACCTGTCACCGCTCGACGGCCTGGGGCCCGAAGCCATCGGCATCCCGCAGTTGATGGCGCGGATCGAGGAGGCGGGCACGTTTACCGAAGTCATCCTCGCCACCAACCCGACGGTCGAAGGCGAAGCCACTGCGCATTACATCGCCCAACTGCTCAGCAATAAAGGCCTGGTCGCCTCCCGCATCGCCCATGGCGTGCCGTTGGGTGGGGAGCTTGAGTTGGTGGACGGCGGGACGCTGGCGCATTCGTTTGCCGGGCGCAAGCCAATCGCGTTGTAGCCGCAACACGAATCCCTTGTGGGAGCGAGCCTGCTCGCGATAGCGGTGTGTCAGCCAGTATAGGTATCGACAGATCTACCGCCATCGCGAGCAGGCTCGCTCCCACAATGGGTTATGTGATTTGGCCAGGTTATTTTTCGCTGAGGGAGAACTGCGTCAGGCAGAACGTCGGGATGCCCATGTCTTCCAGGCGCTGGGAGCCGAGCAGTTCCGGCAAGTCGATGATCGCCGCGGCTTCATGGACCCTGGCGCCCATGCGGCGGATCAGGTTGGCGGCGGCGATCAACGTTCCGCCAGTGGCGATCAGGTCATCGAACATCACCACCGAATCCCCTTCGCACAGGCTGTCGGCGTGCACTTCAAGAAAGGCTTCGCCGTACTCGGTCTGGTAACCCTCGGCCAGTACGTCGGCTGGCAGCTTGCCCTGTTTGCGAAACAACACCAGCGGCTTGTTCAACTGATAGGCCAGGATCGAGCCGATCAGGAAACCCCGGGCATCCATCGCGCCAATGTGCGTGAACTCGGCCTCGACATAGCGATGGGCGAAGCTGTCCATGACCAGCCGCAGGGCAGTGGGCGACTGGAACAGCGGAGTGATATCGCGAAAGATCACGCCTGGCTTGGGGAAGTCGATCACGGGGCGGATCAGGGATTTGATGTCGAAGGAGTCGAAGACCATCGTCGAGGTGTCCTGGCTGGCTGCAAACGCGGCAGTATAGCGCGACGGGGCGAAAGCCTCAGCCGCGCGAGCGCATCAGCCTTCGACCGAGCCGCCGGCCAGGGCGCAGAGCTGGATCGGGTCGAGAATATGAATTTCCTTGCCTTCGGCTGCGATCAACGCGTTCTGTTGGAAGCGGGTGAACACCCTGGACACGGTTTCCACGGCCAGGCCCAGGTAGTTGCCCATTTCATTGCGGGACATGCTCAAGCGAAACTGATTGGCCGAAAACCCGCGGGCACGAAAACGCGCCGAGAGATTGACCAGGAACGTGGCGATGCGTTCGTCGGCGGTTTTCTTCGAAAGCAACAACATCATTTGCTGGTCGTCACGAATTTCCCGGCTCATCACCCGCATCAATTGTCGACGCAGTTGCGGCAGCTGCACCGCCAGCTCATCGAGACGATCAAAAGGAATTTCGCACACCGAAGTCGTCTCCAGTGCCTGGGCCGAGACCGGGTGGGTCTCGGTGTCCATGCCCGACAGGCCCACAAGCTCGCTGGGCAGATGGAAACCGGTGAGCTGCTCTTCGCCACCGTCGCTCAGGTTGAACGTCTTCAGGGCGCCCGAGCGCACTGCGTAAACCGAGTCGAAGCCATCGCCCTGGCGAAACAGGAACTCACCTTTTTTCAGCGGCCGTCCCCGTTTGACGATGTCATCCAGCGCGTCCATGTCCTCCAGATTCAACGAAAGTGGCAGGCATAGAGGGGCCAGGCTGCAATCCTTGCAATGGGCCTGGCTGTGAGCGCGGGATTTGACTGGCTCGGACATTTCTTAAATCCTTGTGGGAAAACACACATGAGACGTAAGGGTAACCCAGCGCACAAACTCCGGCCAGTGCGGTGTCCCCGTCAAAGTGTCGCGCTCAGATGACCCGGGAAAAACGTTGGCGGTTTTGTTGCTGCAGATAACCGTCGAACACCATGCAGACAGAACGCACCAGCAGGCGCCCCGCGGGCAGTACGTTGATATGGGTCTGCGTCAATTCGAGCAGCCCATCGGCTGCCATCGTCTGTAGTTGCGGCCATAAAGAGCCAAAATAACCGCGCAAGTCGACATTGAAGTCTCGCTCTATCTCGGCGAACGCCAGCGAGAAATGGCAGATCAACTGCTGGATCACGGCGCGTCGCAAACGGTCGTCGGCGTTGCACACCAGCCCGCGGCTGGTTGCCAGTTGCCCGTCGGCAAGGGTGTTCTGGTAGTGGGTCAGGTCGCTGCTGTTCTGGCAGTACAAATCGCCGACCTGGCTGATGGCTGACACGCCGAGGCCGATCAGGTCGCAATGCCCATGGGTGGTGTAGCCTTGGAAGTTGCGCTGCAGGGTCGCTTCTTCTTGGGCGATCGCCAGTTCGTCGTCGGGGAGGGCGAAGTGGTCCATGCCGATGTAGCGATAACCGGCGGCGGTCAGCTGTTCGATGGTGCCTTGCAGCATGGCCAGTTTCTGCACCGGGGTAGGCAGGTCCTGGCCATCGATCCGCCGCTGCGGCATGAAGCGCTCCGGCAGGTGGGCGTAATTGAAAACCGAGAGACGGTCCGGTTGCAGGCTGATGACTTCTTCGACCGTGCGCGCGAAGTTTTCCGGCTTTTGTTTGGGCAAGCCATAGATCAGGTCGATGTTGATCGAGCGGAACTGCAAGGTCCGGGCGGCTTCGATCACCGCCCGGGTTTCTTCCAGGCTCTGCAGGCGATTGACGGCTCGCTGCACGGCAGGGTCGAGGTCTTGCAGGCCGATGCTGACCCGGTTGAAGCCCAGCTCCCGCAGCAGGCCCATGGTTGACCAGTCGGCCTCCCGTGGATCGATTTCGATGCCGTAGTCGCCGGAATCGTCGTCCACCAGATTCATATGCTTGCGCAGGCTGGCCATGAGTTGGCGCAGCTCGTCGTGGCTCAGGAACGTCGGCGTGCCACCGCCCAGGTGCAGTTGTTCCACCCGTTGGGAAGGGGCCAGATGGCAGCCGATCAGTTGGATTTCCTGCTCCAGGCGTCGCAGGTAGGTGTGGGCACGACCGCGATCCTTGGTAATGACTTTATTGCAGGCGCAGTAGTAGCAGATGTTCGCGCAAAACGGCACGTGCACGTACAGCGACAGTGGCCTGTGTGCCTTGCGGCTGTCGCGCAGGGCGTGGAGCAGGTCGAAGGTGCCCACCTGGCCGGCGAACTGTGCCGCAGTAGGATAAGAGGTGTAGCGTGGTCCCGCCAGGTCGTAGCGGCGGATGAGGTCTGAGTCCCAACGGATGGCGTCGAGCATGCGGGCGTTCCCCGGATAGGCTGGCATGGTCGCGAGTCTAGGGGGGCGTGGGAAAGGGCGTGTTGATTTGCGTCAACGGGGCTGGCAGTCGTCGAGGGTGATGCTCGTGCAGACAACTCAAATCCGTGGCGAGGGAGCTTGCTCCCGCTCGGCTGCGCAGCAGACGCAATATCAGTTACATGCGTTTCTGCCTGGGGGTGTAGGGGCCTGCTTCGCTGGCCAGCGGGAGCAAGCTCCCTCGCCACAGGGCTGCGATCATGATGTGCTCATTTCCTCTAAATTTGCTTGAGGAGGAGGCGACTCGGTCAATGACCCATGAGCCAATGCTGATGCGGCCCCGGCAGTGTCCAGATGCCGAAGACGATCACCAACAACCCACCGGCCATGCGCACGCTGCGTTTACGCAACAGGGCGGTGACACGCTCGGCCGCCAGGCCAGTGGCGAGGAGCACCGGCCAGGTACCCAGGCCGAAGGCGAGCATCAATAGCGCGCTGTCCAGCGCATTGCCCTGGCTGGCGGACCAGAGAAGGGTGCTGTAGACCAACCCGCATGGCAGCCACCCCCACAGCGCGCCGAGCAGCAAGGCCCGTGGCAGGCTTGATACCGGCAGCAGGCGGTTGGCGACGGGTTGGATGTGTCGCCACAAGCCCCGGCCGATCCCCTCGATACGGGTCAGGCCGCTCCACCATCCGGCGAGATACAGGCCCATGGCGATCAGCAGCAGACCGGCCAGCACCCGCATGATCATCGCCGCCGGGCTGTTGGCGACGGCCCAGCCGGCCAGTCCGATCAGCAAGCCCGCCGTGGCGTAACTCAGGATCCGCCCCAGGTTGTACGCCAGCAATAATCGAAAACGCCGGCTGCGCTGTTCCTTGGGAATCGCCAGGGTGAGGGCGCCCATCAGACCGCCGCACATGCCCAGGCAGTGGCCGCCGCCGAGCAGGCCGAGGATGACGGCCGATATCAACAGCGGCGCCAGATCAAGCATGGGGCGGCGCCTTGTCGTCCGGTTTCTGGGCCTCGCCGCTTGCTTCTTCCACCGCGGCCTTATGGTTCGGGTCTTGTTCGTCGAACAGGATGCTGTGGGCCGGGCCGTCGAGGTCGTCGTATTGGCCGCTGTCCACGGCCCAGAAGAATATGTAGACGGCGATCGCTACGATCAGCAGCGCGGCCGGAATCATTACGTAAAGAGCTGGCATGTCGGACCTCCATGCCCGCGCGGCTCAGGCCGGCTGCGGACGGGTATCGGGCGTGGCATCAAGAACCTGCACCTTGGGTTGGCGGGTCAGCCTCAGCGCGTTCAAGACCACGGTCAGCGAACTGATGGACATGCCGGCCGCAGCCCACACGGGAGTGATCCAGCCTAGGGCGGCGAACGGCAACATGAGGCCATTGTACAGCCCCGCCCAGACCAGGTTCTCGATGATGACCCGACGGGTTCGCCGGGCGAGGCTGAAGGCGTGAACCAGGGCCTCGAGGCGGTTGGACAGCAGTACCGCGTCGGCGCTGGTCTTGGCCAGGTCGGTGGCCGAGCCCATGGCGACGCTGATATCCGCCGCTGCCAGTACCGGCACATCGTTCACGCCGTCGCCGAGCACCAGCACCTTGCGGCCCTGTTGACGCAACTGCTGCAGCACGGCCAGCTTGTCGTCCGGGCGCAGGCCGCCGCGAGCCTCATCGATGCCCAGTCCGGTGGCAACGCTGGCGACCATCGGCGAGCTGTCGCCCGACAGCAAGAGCGTGCGCCAGCCCCGCGCCTTGCAGGCCGCGACAAGGGCCGGGGCATCCGTACGCAGACGGTCGTCGAGGACAAACCAGGCCAGCGGCCCGGCATCATCCCCCAGCAACAGCCATTGCCCAGGTTCGTCCGGCATCACCGGTACGGTGGCGCCACTCGGGTCGCAGACAAAGCCGGGATGGCCGATGCGCAATCGCTGTTCCCCCACCAAGCCCTCAAGCCCAAGTCCCGGAAAACTCTGCACATTCTCAGCGGCCAGTGGCGCCCGGCCGAAGGCGCGGGCAATCGGGTGTTCGGAGCGATTCTCCAAGGCGGCGGCCAAGGCCAGGCACTGATCGCTGTCGAGCGCCGCCAGGGGGCGGATGGCGCGCAACGCCAAGCGGCCTTCGGTAAGGGTGCCGGTCTTGTCGAAAATCACCGTGTCGATCTGGTTCAGGCCTTCCAATACATGGCCGCGGGTCAGCAACAATCCGAGTTTGTGCAGGGTGCCGGTGGCTGCGGTGAGTGCGGTTGGCGTCGCCAGGGACAGCGCGCAAGGGCAGGTCGCGACGAGCATCGCCAGGACGATCCAGAAAGCGCGCGAAGCATCCAGATGCCACCACAACAGGCCGATGGCGGAGGCGGCAACCAGAGAGAACAGCAGGAACCATTGGGCGGCGCGGTCGGCGATTTCCGCCAGGCGCGGTTTCTCGCCTTGGGCGCGTTCCAGCAGGCGGACGATGGCGGACAAACGAGTGTCCTGCCCCAAGGCCAATACCTGAACGGTCAGCGCGCCCTCGACGTTCAGCGTGCCCGCCGTGACTGCATCGCCGGCCTGGCGGGGTTGCGGCAGGTATTCACCGGTCAGCAGCGATTCGTCGACGCTGGACTGCCCTTCGAGAATCCTGCCGTCGGCGGGCAGGATAGCCCCGGGCTGCACCAGCACCCGGTCGCCCGTATGCAGTTCGCTGAGCAGGATGCGCTCGCTCTGGCCGTCATCCGCCAGGCGCAGGCACGAGGCCGGCAACAGGTTCACCAATTGGGCGGTGGCCGCAGCGGTGCGTTCCCGAGCCCGGCGTTCCAGGTAGCGGCCGGCCAGCAGGAACAGGGCGAACATGCCGACGGCATCGAAATACAACTCGCCGACACCGGTAATGGAGGTCCAGATGCCGGCAATGTAAGCGCCACCGATGGCCAGGGAGACTGAAACGTCCATCGTCAGGTGGCGAGTGCGCAGGTCACGCATGGCACCCTTGAAAAAAGGTGCGCAGCTGTAGAACACAATGGGCGTTGTCAGGAATAGCGCGACCCAGCGCAGGATGGTGTGCATCTCCGGGCTCAGGTCGATGTTGAATTCCGGCCAGGTGGCCATGGTCGCCATCATCGCCTGGAACCAAAGCAAGCCGGCCACGCCCAGCTGGCGCAGGGCCAGACGGTTTTGCGCGGCGAGCTGTTCGCAAGCCTGGTCGGCCTGGTACGGGTGCGCGGCGTAGCCGATCTGGCGCAATTGCGCGAGCAGGGTGCTCAGCGGCAATTGGGCGTCGGCCCAGCGGACGTGCAGGCGATGGTTGGACAGGTTCAGTCGCGCCTCGGCCACCGCTGGCAAAGCGCGCAGGTGCTTTTCGATCAGCCAGCCACAGGCGGCGCAACTGATGCCTTCCATCAGCAGGGTGGTTTCGCAAAGCTCGCCTTCATGGCGAACGAACGATTGCTGCACGTCAGGGCGATCGTACAGCGCCAGTTCTTCGGTCAGTTGCACCGGCAGGGACTGGGGGTTGGCCGATGCTTCACTGCGATGCTGGTAATAGCTTTCCAAACCGCCGGCCACAATCGCTTCGGCCACCGCCTGGCAACCCGGGCAGCACAGCTCGCGGGTTTCACCGAGGACAACGGCGGTGAAGCGACTGCCGGGCGGGACGGGCAGGGCGCAGTGGTAGCAGGGCCGTGGGGTGGTCATGGTTGCTGCATAAAAGCGGCTTATTTCTTCAGGTCTTCAGCGCCTTGCAGCGGTTCATCACCGAGCAAGATGGCCTGTTCGTGGTTGATCTGCTCTTCTTCGAACAAGCGCCAGGTCTTCTCGTTCTGCGCCCCCAGCAGTTCGACAAAGCGCCGGCCTTCGACCTTGTCTGCCAATTGGCCAACGTAGCGCCCAGGTTCGCTGTCGTTGCGGGTCAGGACGATCTTGCGGTCCTTCTCCGGCTGGGTGGGTGAGATCAGGCTCAGTTCGAGGGTCTGGGGACGGCTGTTGCCGTCCAGGCGCAGGTTGACTTCCCCGGTGAGGTCGTCCAGCTGCACATTGGCATGCAATTGCAGGGTCTGGGCCAGCAGTTCGCGCTCCAGGGAGCGGTTGATGCCTTTACCGGCTTCGTAGTAGTTGTCGTTAACCAGGTTATCCGGGTTGTTCACCGCGATGGTCACCATGGTCAGGCTCAGCGTTACCGAGCAGGCAAGGATACCGATGATGATCCACGGCCAGAGGTGCTTGTACCAAGGGCTGGTGGCAGTTGCTGCAGGCATGTTCATTTCTCTCAACGAGTCTGTGGGCCGATGAACCGGCTCTTGGCTTCAACATGGACGCTTTCGTCATCGGCATCCTTGAGGATGAAGGTCACCTCGTTGGTGCTCGATGGCAATTGTTCAGGTGCGCTGGACAATTCGACCGGCTGGCTGTAGATCTCGCCGGCGGCGACCTTGATTTCCCGTCGGCCTTCGAGCTTGAGATCAGGCAGGCCGGCGGCTTCCAGGACGTACGTATGGTCGCGTTGGTCCTTGTTCATGATCTTCAGGCTGTAGACGTTCTCGATCCGGCCTTCGGCGTTCTCGCGGTACAGCACGCGGTCCTTGCTGACGTCGAAACCCACCAGCGAACGCATGAAAAACGCCGTTACCAGCAAGCTGATCATGGCCAGCAGCACCAAGGCGTAGCCGATCAGGCGCGGGCGCAGTTTATGGGTTTTTTGCCCCGAGAGGTTGTGTTCGGTGGTGTAGCTGATCAGCCCGCGCGGATAATCCATCTTGTCCATGATGTTGTCGCAGGCATCTATGCAGGCCGCGCAGCCGATACACTCGATCTGCAAGCCGTCGCGGATGTCGATGCCGGTGGGGCAGACCTGGACGCACATGGTGCAGTCGATGCAATCGCCGAGGCCCAGGGCCTTGTAATCGATGCCTTTCTTGCGCGGGCCACGGCTTTCACCGCGACGCGGGTCATAGGAAACGATCAAGGTGTCTTTGTCGAACATCACGCTCTGGAAGCGGGCGTAAGGGCACATGTAGATGCACACTTGTTCACGCAGCCAGCCGGCATTGCCGTAAGTGGCCAAGGTGAAGAATCCGACCCAGAAATACGACCAGCCATCGGCCTGGCCGGTGAAGAACTCGAACACCAGTTCGCGGATCGGGGTGAAGTAACCGACGAAGGTCATGCCGGTGACGAAACCGATCAGTAGCCACAGGCTGTGCTTGGCGAATTTGCGCAGGAATTTATTGGCGCTCATGGACATCTTGTCGAGCTTGATGCGCTGGTTGCGGTCGCCTTCGGTGACCTTTTCGCACCACATGAAGATCCAGGTCCAGACGCTTTGCGGGCAGGTGTAGCCGCACCAGACGCGCCCGGCATATACCGTGATGAAAAACAGGCCGAAGGCGGCGATGATCAGCATGCCGGAGAGGAGGATGAAGTCCTGGGGCCAGAAGGTTGCACCAAAAATAAAGAATTTGCGTTCAGGCAGGTTCCACCAGACGGCCTGGTGACCGCCCCAATTCAGCCAGACCGTGCCGAAATACAGCAGGAACAGAAACCCCCCGCCAACCATTCGCAGGTTGCGGAACAGGCCCGTGAAGGCGCGGGTGTAGATTTTCTCCCGAGAGGCGTACAGGTCGACGCTTTTGTTGGCGTCTTTGGCAGGCGGGGTAACGTCATGTACCGGAATCTGGTTGCTCATCAATTGCATCCCACGGCAGTGGAAAAATGCCGAGGCCAGTACGTGCCGACCACGGTCAGAAAGGGTGTTGCAGTGGCGCAATGATACGCCTGTCGCTCTGGCTCAAGGGTGCGACCTTTGGTCGCGTTGGGTGTCCGGGCTGAATGGTGTAGCGGATGTAACAAGTCATGACCTGGATCAATTGACTATAGACAGAGCATGGCATTGGCGGAGATTGGATGGGGGCGGCTTCGCCGCCCAGCGGGAACAAGCTCCCTCGTCAGGGGATCTGCGTTTCGCCTCAAATCTTGTGCTCAGCCAGCGTTCCGCGCTGCCTCTTTCTAGCTGGCATTCAGACGGATAATTTGATGGTTTATGTTATTGCGGTTTATGAAGCCAGGAAGAAAAGTCGGATATGTAAATTTCATCCAGCGTTAGCGTCGGCGGTATGTTTTCGATGCTGTCAGCTATCTCGTCATAAGGTGTTGGCAAGACGTAGCAGAAGCCAAAATCCTCGTTGAGGATTATGATGCCATTAAATATGCGCTGGCGTTCGGTCAGCTTCTTTATCTGGTCAAAAGGCATCCCTGTGGAAAGCGTATGTTCGTAAAGCCCTTTGTATCGCGCGTTGCAACCGATTGAAAAAATTGTTCCGTCAGGAAGGGTTGAGAGGGTGAGCGTACTATCGATTACGTACGCTGTTCTAGTTTCACCGTCAGGTAGCGTGTAGCTCTTTATCTCGACTTTATGATGCTCATAGAGCTCATTCATATAGGTCGAGATATTGTCTTGCAATAAAATGTTCGCAATTGAATGCTTGGATTTTATGTCGGCTGCAAAATCAATCATTTAAGTTCCACCGTTCATTAGCGTGCCGTTTACGTATACGGGTCAGTCTTTTATGAGGGTCATAATTTTTAAAGTCACTATGTCCAATCCTGCCGAATACAACATCTTCACCGGCTTTATTGACTTTATAGACCTTCCAATAATCATTTCCATGGACGTTGGGCTGGGTAGGGCTGCCGCCTGGATGGTAGTCAAGCTTGTAGGTGGCTCCGGATTTTGTACTGCGCACATACTGGACGTGCTGAATCGCATCTGGCCGAGGGCGTCGTAGGCGAAGCTCAGGGTTTGCACGTCGCCTTGCAGGTTGGTGAGGGCGGGTTACACGCTTGCTTTTGAGGTGTAGGCGATCCGTGGCGAGGGAGCTTGCTCCCGCTCGGCGGCGCAGCCGTCGTAAACCGGCTGATGCGGTGTGTCTGTAGGGATGCGCCGGTCTGTTTTGGGGCGGCTTCGCCACCCAGCGGGAGCAAGCTCCCTCGCCACGGAGGTGGTGTAGCAGCTAGCGTGGGTCGACGTTATCCAGTACACGGCTGGCCAGCATTGAACTCAGTTCGATCAATTGCTGGATGCCGAGGGCGATGTGGCGGCGGGGGCCTTCGAGGTCGAAGGCTAGGTTGCTGATCATCGCGTCAGCGGATGCCAGGTTTTCGCTGAGGTTAGCGAGCAGGCATTCGTTGTCGGCGTTTTTTGCCACGATGAAGAGCAGGTCCGGTTTGGATGCATCTTCGGACTTTTCCGGTTTCGGTAGCAGGTAGTAATCCAAGGCGCGCTTTTCTGCTTCGTCTTGTTTCTTCGTTTTGGATTGAGTGGACGCAGAGATGCGCTCTGTTTCGGGGGGATTCGGTGTAATTTTGAACATGGTGCAGCTCCTTTCGTAAGAGGAACCATCACGGTCTGCCGCCAAGCAGGTGGGGTGACGGGTTACGCAAGGTTGGCGGACCGGCACGAAAGGAACCCGGCATCCCCGAAGGGATCCTTGCGCAACCCGCCATAACATAGGAGTGCCAAATGCCAGAGACATTGCAATCATATTGGGGGCTGTTGCGCCTTTCGTGTACCGGGCCGCCAAGCCCGACCACTGATGGGCAGTGGCAGGGAAACGATAGAACCCATGGGCAAGGCGCACAAGCGGGCGGATTCTGGCGTAGTTGTAGGCAATGGCGCAAGGATTCGTAGCTTGTCGGAAGCATTGCGCAGGGAGAATAAACAAGCCTTCGTAATGCCCTGGATTCGGTGCGAGGGAGCTTGCTTTCGCTCGGTGGCGCAGCGTTTTTTCTGTAGGAATGCGCCTGCCTTTTTGGGGCTGCTGTGCAGCCCAGCAAGGGCAAGCTCCCTCGCCACGGGAATTTGCGCTTAACCTGCGCCTAGTAGTTTTTCGCAAGCGGCAAGTCGAACTGCTTGTTTCCGAATATTGATTTAGTGGCCAGAGCGTTCTTGAGCAAATCCGAATCCAGGCTCAGATTATTTTTGTGCGCTACAAAGACAATCGTCAGGAATGGGAACGCATAGTTATCCGGCTCGGCCAACACGTCATCGATTAATGTGGGGGAGCCAAGAACGCTGTGCTCTGCCTTGGGCAGGTAAAATTTCTCGAGCCGTTCGCTTATTTTCTTGACGGTTGCGCTGATGGCTTGAGGGGACGGGGTCCTGATGATGCCGCCCGGCTCGTCACCGAATTGTTTTGCTTGCTCCGACAAGGAGCTCTTCGATAAAAACGATGCATTCAGCAGGCGGCTCTCGTAGGGCGGGGATTGCTCTTTGCAGAAGCTGAAGGCCTCGCGGGTATAGAGCTCCAACCCCGCGTAATAGCCGTCGGCCTTGGTTAGGTGTTGAACGTAGATTTCCCCAAATTTTTCCTTGGCAGCGAGCAGGCCAAGTTTGTTTTTGCTGGCCTTCAGGTCCAAGTGGGCTGACGTTGTTTGCTGCAGCGCCGCCAGTAGTTTCACTTCCAGATGCTTGCGAATTTCCATACTCATGGCGCAGACCTGAGCGAGCCTCGTGAGGCTATCGCTTCACGGGCTCGTGTGTAGACTAAGCCTGTCCAGCGATGACGCATGGCTCTATTGACCCGTGAGTTCAGCGAGGAATTCTTCAAATGATTCGCATACGAACGCCAGATCTTCTTCATCCATCAAGTACAGGTAAATATTTCCGAAGTCAGCCTCCTTAACGGATAAGAGGAAGGAATTGCCACCGTGATCGTACGCAAAGGGGATCATTTGCTTTAACGACGGAACGTCGTCCGTCAAGTCTCGATAGACCGTTTCGATAGGGGCTTGTCCGTATTTGATCGGAGTGAATCCACCCAGCAAAAAATCATTCTCGCTATTGCTCTCAGCCAAATCGCCGCCGTTGTGCTTTAGATAAAATTGCCTAAAGGCTGTCGGTAATTCCACATTGAATTTTTCTTGGAACTCATTCAACTCTTGCACAGAGAGGGCGTGTTCGGATTCTTCGAGGGTCAGCCGCATTTGGATGCTCCTTTTGTTCTGCTCTTGAAACGAGCTGGGTGGGTGTAGGCCTTGCCCGTAGCTGCTTTGTATTGAGCTACACCGCCGTTATGGCTTATGCCGCTGTGGGCGTTTTGCTTGATGAGCTGCATCGTGCCTGTGTTGGTCTTCGGGTCGTAATCATCCAAGTGGTGCCATACGTGGCCGGATGGCGTAGTTTTTTGACTCAACTTGGCCGCCTTGTTTGCGGCCTCGAAGTCCTTCCCGTAGTCGCCAGTGTATTCAATTCTAACGATTGGGTTCACGCCGGATTTTTTGTTGTAAAGCGCGTTACTTTCAGAATAGTCGAGACCTCCACCAGGTGTCTTCGTGACGCCGGTGTACCCACGGTCTTTCAGTTTTATCAGCGGGTCGACTGCAAGGCCTAGAGGGTCTGCATAGCCGATAGGGTTGGGCGCATAGGCATAGAAATTTAGGCCTCCAGCCAAGCCTATTGGATCGGGCGTAGTGAAGCGACCCACGTCAGGATCGTAAAACCTGAGAACGTTGTAGTGCAGCCCAATTTCTCGATCGAGATACTGTCCTTGGTACCTCAGGTTTTGCTCTTCAATGAAGTAGGGTTCACGAATTTCCTGAAGAGGGTTACCCCACACCTCAAAGCGAGCTTGCCAGACGCTTCGTCCGTCGACTTCTGTGAGTTGTTCGGGCAGGCCGTTCAGGTCGTTGTGGTAATAACGGACTTTCTGATGCGCACCGTATCCATCTATCCGCGCAAGGGGTTCGTAGGTGTTATCCGTATAAAGATAAAGGCTAGTCTGGTTGTATCGACTTTCCTGCAATAAGCGCATGCCATCCCAGGTGAAGCGGGTTTCCCCCAGCGGGTAGCCGTGGCTGTCGTGTTCGGTTTTTTCGATGCGCCGGCCCAGCGGGTCGTAGGCCATTTTGACCACGCTGCCGTTGTCATTGCGCACCTCGATCAAGCGGCTTTCGGCGTCGTAGGCAAAGTGCTGCACGCCACGTTTGGCGCTGCGTTTTTCGATCATCCGGCCGAAGGCGTCGTAGCGGTAGCGCTTGTCCTGGTAGGTCAGCAGTTTGTTGTGCATCACCAATCCGGCGCCGGGGGCCGGGCCGTCCAGCAGGTTGGCGGCGGCGTCGTAGGTGAAGGTTTCGCGCTGGCCGTGCAGGCTGTCCTGGCTGGCGATGATGCGACCGGTGGCGTCGTAGTGCAGGAGCTGGCGCTGTTGCGCGGCGGGTTGCTGGTCGAGTTTGCCGATGAGGTTGTCGGCGGGGTCGTACTCGAAGTGTTTTTGCACCGCCGCCGGCAACAGCGAGGGTTGGCCGCTGTGGCGGCGTTGTCGCGTGCGCAGGCGACCGCTGCGGTCGTATTCGCTGCGGGTGCTGATCTGCCCTTGGGTACGCAGCACTTCGCGGTGCAGGCGGTCGCGTTCGAAGTCGCTGATGACCTGGCCGTCGAGGTTGATCTGGTGCAGATGACCACTGCCGTAGTACAGGCGGTTGACCCAGCGGCCATCGGGCAGTTGGGTCTGGATCAGGTTGCCGAGTTCGTCGTAGTGGTGTTGCAGGCTGCCGGCGGCGCTGTTTTCGGCGAGCAACTGGCCGAGGGCGTCGTAGGCGAAGCTCAGGGTTTGCGCGTTGCCTTGCAGGTCGGTGAAGGTGACGGCGGTGAGTTGGTCCAGCGGGTCGTAGCGGTATTCGGTGCGGCCGTCGTCGGTGACTTTGGCGATCAGCCGACCCACGGCATCGCGTTCCAGGCGATGGACGATGGGCGCCGGCGGTGTTTCGGGAATGAGCGCCAGGCCCGTGCCGTACGGTGCAGGCATCGCCGTCACTGCCGCGACGTTGTCGAGGCGGTCGTAGTCGTAGCGTTTGGCGCTGCCATCCAGGTCTTGTTGCTCGCTCAACCGATCCCCAGCATCCCAGGCAAACCGGTAGCTCTCGCCATTCTCGTTGGTCAGCGCTTGCAGCCGGCCGAAGCTGTCGTAGGCGAACTGCACTTGCCGGCCCTGGGCGTCGGTGCGTAGGCGGACCTGGCCGCGGCGGTTGTGTTGGTAGCGCGTGGTGTGCCCGGCCGGGTCGGTGTAGCCGGTGAGTTGGCCTGCGGTGTCGCGCTGGTAGTGCTCGGTGCGGCCGTCCGGCAATTGGCTGCTGAGCAAGCGCCCTTGGGCGTCGTAGCTGAATTGGGTGCGCTCGCCGAGGGCATCGGTGATGGTTTGCAGGTAGCCTCGCTGGTCATAACTGAAACGCGTCGGATAACCCGAGCAATCGACGTGTTCAACCAATTGCCCAAACGGGTTCCAGCGCAGCTTTTTGTTTTTGCCGGTGGCGTCGATGATTTCCACGACCTGGCCGTGGGCGTCGTAGCGATAGTGGGTGATGTGGCCCCGCGGGTCGGTTTGCGCGGTGCAATTGCCGCGTTGATCGTAGCGGTATTTCCAGCTGTGGCCGGCGGCGTTGGTGTCCACCAGCGGCAGTCCCCAATGTTCGAGCCAGAGGGTGGATTCGCTGCGGCCCATCGGGTCGGTTTCGCTGATCAGATTGCCGGCATCGTCATAGCTGAACTGATACTGGCCACCTTGTGGATCGGTGGCGCTGAGCAACTGACGTTCATCATTCCATTCGAACAGCCACGTCTGGCCGAGGTTGTCGCTGAACCGGATGATCTGGTGCTGGCTGTTCCAGTGCCGAATGCTGACGCGTTGCAGGCTGTCGCTGATGCGGGTGATACCGGCGTGCAGGTCATAGTCGAACTGGTAGGCGTCGCCTTCGTCGGTCCAGTGCCGGACCACGCGCCATTCCTGGCTTTCGATCAAGGCCCACTCATAGAAGCAGCGCAGGCCGGTGGGTAATTGGTGCTCGACCATCCGCTGCCCGCCGTCATAGCTGAAACGCCGTTGCATCTGGTTGCCAGCGTCGCGTACTTCGGCGAGGTTGCATGCGGCGTCGTAGGCGTAGCTGACCAGCACTTCCCGCGATTGATCAGGATAGAGACGTTCGATCCGGCTGACGCGTTCGCCTTCGCGAATCAACTCGACCTGCACCAGATCGAAGGTGTCGCGCAGCCGTACCAGGCGTCCGGCGTCGTCATAGTCGAGGTGGATACGGTTGTCGTTGCGGTCACCCAGTTGGCTCAGGCGCAGGTGTGCCGGGTTGACCGGCGTGGGTTCGAACAAACGGTACAGGCCGTCGTCGCTTTCGATCAGCAATTGCCCGTTCGCGTGACGGCGCACGGCCAGACCCTCGCCGGCGCTGAACACCGCGCCGCCCAATGGGATCGAGCCCATGTCGATGGGGCGCGCCTGTTCATCGGTGTAGACCAGGGTTTCGCCGCCGTCGGGGTGAGGGAGGATTTCGACCTGTACCTCATAGCTCACGCTCCACCCGGCACCGAACAGGCTGCCGTGACGTTCGTCGCGGCTGTTGTAGAAACGCTGCCAGTTTATCGGCAGGATGCCGGGCAAGACGAAGTCCAGCTCTTCATCACCACCCAGCACCTTGGCGCCGGTGGCGGCATGCACCGGGTTCGGCGAGCCCAGGGCGGCGTTGGCAGCCGCGTTCGCCGCACTGCTGGCGGCCATGGACACCGCGCCGCCCACCAACATGCAGGGCAATTTGCTGAAGAACTTGCCTTTGCCGCCCTTGAGCATCAAAAGCGCCGTGACCGCCAACCCCACGCCCGGGGTCTTGCCGCTGCGGATCTCGCGCACTACCACCGAACCGCCGCCGATGGTCACGTCCGGTGAGATCAGCCCGGACGACACCACCGTCGCGTCGCACGTGCTGCGGTCGCCGCTGCGCACGGCGGGCTGGCCGTTGATGGTGACCTTGTCCGAGCCCTCGGCCATGAATTGCGGGGGCATCGGCGGGTGCTTCGTGCAGATGACCAAGTCTTCGGGCTTGGGTACGGCGCCCGGCGCGGGCGTGGCGACGGTAGGACGCCACATCTGCGAGAAGAATGACCCGGCCATGTCCAGGTAGCTGGGTTCTTCTTCTGGCTCGGAGGCTTCGAGCTCGGTGCCGGCCGGGGCGACATGGGATTGAATCGCCCCGGCGGCGCGGGCGGCGGGTATGTTGTTGGTGAGGGTGTCGGTGGACCCGGTGAGGATGTTGGCCTGCACCGTGGGCGGAAAGAGGGCGTTGCCGATGCCTTCGCATATATTGCTCAAGCCTTTATCGGCCCCGGTCTTGCTCATGGCCAGGCCGACCACCGTTCCCACCACCAGGCCGAGCACGAAGCAGCCCAGGCCGCCAGTGACCACGGTAATGCCCGTGGCGGCGACCACCGCGGCGGTCGCCACGGCAGTGATCGCGATGTTCGCCGCCACCTCCAGCACGCCGCCGAGAATGTCGGCCATCATTGAAGTGTGGTTCAGCGCGTCGCCCAGGCGGGCAGCCCAGAGCGCGTCAGACATGGACGATGCTCAAACTGGCGCTTGTATGCTTGGGTGGTTCGATGCCTTTCATTGCGCCTGTCTCCCTGGCGTTAAGTGGTGAGTCCGTTGTGTTATCAGCTTGACCAAGGGTTGAGCAACGCCACGCCGCTGCTCTGGAAATCCGTCACGTTGCGGGTCACCACGGTCAGCCCGTGAACCAGCGCGGTGGCGGCAATCAAAGCATCGCATTCATTGCTGCGGTCGAGAACGTGAAGACGTGCGCAGCGAAGCGCAACGGCGCGGTCGACGGCGAGAATCCTGCCGGCAAACGTGGGCATGACGTGGTTGTCCAGCCATGCGCGCAGGCGACTGCCTTGCACCGGGTCCTTGCGTTCGATGCGCAAGACGCCGGTTTCCAGCTCCAACACGGTAATGGCCGAGACGTAGAGGCTGGGGGCGGGGACGCTGCGTGCCCAAGCCTGCACGTTCTTGTCGGCTTGGGGTTTGCGCAGCTCCGAGATGACATTGGTATCGAGTAGAAACATTCAGGACAGGTCGACCGATCGGGGAGTGATGACGGCACGTTCGGGATCGAAGTCGATATCCGACGCGTCGGGCATGACCAGCAACTCGACAATACTGGCGCCAATGCCGGTCAGTTTCTGGTACTCCTCAATGCTTAGCAGCACATGGGCCGGCTTGCCACGATCGGTGATGATCACCGGCCCTTCACGGGCGGCTTTTTTGGCACCACTTGTGTCGTGGTTGAATTCGCGGCTGGAAATGGTAGTGACGGACATGGTGGCGTACCCCATGGTAACTGAATGTAGGCACGTTACTACTGGCGCCAAGTGCAGGCAAGGGGAAACAGGCTCGACATTTTCGAAGGCCGATAAAAAAGGCCCCGCCAAATGAATTGGCGGGGCCTTTGGTGTATCAGGGAGTTGCTTTACTGAGCGTCAGCGGCCGGAGCCTTTTCGCCATGTGACAGGCTATAGACATAGGCGGCCAACAGGTGGACCTTGTCATTGCCTTGCATGTCGGCCTGGGCCGGCATCTGGCCTTGACGACCGTAGCGGATGGTCTGCTGCAGCTGGGCGAAGCTGGAACCGTAGATGAAGCCGGCCGGGTGCGTCAGGTCAGGTGCGCCCATGGCGGGCGTGCCTTTGCCGGCCGGACCGTGGCAAGCCACGCAGTTGGCTGCGAACAGTTTCTGGCCATTGGCCGGATCCGCCTTGGCGCCTTCCGGCAGTTTGCGACCGTGCAGGCCGGTCACGACGTAGGAGGCCACGTCGGCGACGCCTTGTTCGCCAACCACGGCAGCCCAGCCCGGCATGACGGCGTGACGGCCGCCCATGATGGTGGTCTTGATGGTTTCCGGCTCGCCGCCCCAGCGCCAGTCGGCGTCGGTCAGGTTGGGGAAGCCATAGGCACCCTTGGCGTCGGAACCGTGGCAGACCGAGCAGTTGGAAGCGAACAGGCGGCCACCCATCTTCAAGGCTTGCGGGTCCTTGGCGACTTCTTCGATCGGCATGGAAGCGAACTTGGCGAAGATCGGACCGAACTTGGCATCCGAGCGGGCCATTTCCTTTTCCCACTCATGCACGCCAGTCCAGCCGGTCTGGCCGTTGGCAAAAGGGGTCTGCTTTTCGGTGTCCAGGTAGTTATAGCCTGGCAGCAGGCCCTTCCAGTTACCCAGGCCGGGGTAGAGCACCAGGTAGCCGAGGGCGAAGATGATGGTGCCCACGAACAGCATGAACCACCACTTCGGCAGCGGGTTGTCGTACTCCTCGATCCCGTCGAAGGAGTGGCCGACCGTCTCCTCGGTGGCTTCGCTGCGCTGGCCCTTACGGGTCGACAGCAGCAGCCAGGTCAGGGCGAAGATCGTTCCCAGGCTGAGGACTGTGACGTACAGACTCCAGAACGTAGTCATTCTTTGTTACTCCTAGAAGCTTGCTCGACGTGCTTGATGGCTTCGGGATCGTCCGCGAACGGCAGCAAGGTCGCGTCGTCAAACTCCGACTTACGCTTTGGGCTGAACACCCACAGAGCCAGGCCGATGAAGGCCACCATCACGACGACGGTGCCCAGGCCACGAATCATCCCGATATCCATCCAGATCACCGTTTGCTTTTGATGATGGTGCCCAGGCCTTGCAGATAGGCCACCAGCGCGTCCATTTCAGTCTTGCCCTTCACGGCATCCCTGGCGCCGGCGATGTCTTCGTCGGTGTAGGGAACGCCCAGGGAGCGCAGGACTTCCATTTTCTTGGCGGTGTCTTTGCCGTCGAGCTTGTTTTCTACGAGGAACGGGTAAGCCGGCATTTTCGACTCAGGCACGACGTTGCGCGGGTTGTACAAGTGCGCACGCTGCCAGTCGTCGGAGTAGCGGCCGCCCACGCGGGCCAGGTCCGGACCGGTACGCTTGGAACCCCACAGGAACGGGTGGTCCCAGACGCTTTCACCGGCGACCGAGTAGTGGCCGTAGCGTTCGGTCTCGGCGCGGAACGGACGGATCATCTGCGAATGGCAGCCGACACAACCGTTGGCGATGTAGACGTCGCGGCCTTCGAGTTCAAGGGCGGTGCGCGGCTTCATGCCTTCGACCGGCTTGTTGGTCACGTCCTGGAAGAACAGTGGAACGATCTGGGTCAGGCCGCCGATGCTGACGGCGATAACCATGAAGAAGGCCAGCAGGCCGATATTCTTCTCTACTGCTTCGTGCTTCATCAGTGAGCTCCAACAACGGCGATCTTGGCAGCGGCTTCAGCTTCAGCCGGGTCAGAGGCACGAACGGTGCGCAATACGTTGTAAGCCATCAGCAGCATGCCGCTGGCGAAGAACGCGCCGCCCAGGGCACGGACAATAAAGCCCGGGTGGCTGGCTTGCAGCGCTTCGACGAACGAGTAGGTCAGGGTGCCGTCATCGTTGATCGCACGCCACATCAGGCCTTGGGTAATGCCGTTGACCCACATCGAGGCGATGTACAGCACGGTGCCGATGGTCGCGAGCCAGAAGTGCGCGTTGATCAGGCCAGTGCTGTGCATCTGCGCGCGACCGAACAGTTTCGGGATCATGTGGTAGATGGCGCCGATGGAAATCATCGCTACCCAGCCGAGGGCGCCGGCGTGTACGTGGCCGATGGTCCAGTCGGTGTAGTGGCTCAAGGAGTTGACGGTCTTGATGGCCATCATCGGGCCTTCGAAGGTCGACATGCCGTAGAACGCCAAAGACACCACCAGGAACCGCAGGATCGGGTCGGTGCGCAGCTTATGCCAGGCGCCCGAGAGGGTCATCATGCCGTTGATCATGCCGCCCCAGCTTGGCGCCAGCAGGATGATCGACATCGCCATGCCCAGGGACTGTGCCCAGTCCGGCAGCGCGGTGTAGTGCAGGTGGTGAGGGCCGGCCCAGATGTACAGGGTGATCAGCGCCCAGAAGTGCACGATGGACAGACGATAGGAGTAGATCGGACGCTCGGCCTGTTTCGGCACGAAGTAGTACATCATCCCCAGAAAGCCGGTGGTCAGGAAGAAGCCCACGGCGTTGTGGCCGTACCACCATTGGATCATCGCGTCGGTGGCGCCCGAATAGGCCGAGTAAGACTTGAAGAAGCTGACCGGCAGGGACGCGTGGTTGACGATGTGCAACATGGCGGTGACGACGATGAACGCACCGTAGAACCAGTTGCCGACATAGATGTGCTTGGTCTTGCGCTTGACGATGGTGCCGAAGAACACCAAACCGTAGGTCACCCAGACGATGGCCAGCAGGATAGCCAGGGGCCATTCCAGTTCCGCGTATTCCTTGGTGGTGGTGAAACCCATTGGCAAGGTCACGATCGCGCCAACGATCACCGCTTGCCAACCCCAGAAGGTGAAGGCGGCGAGGCTGTCGGAAATCAGTCGCGTTTGGCAGGTTCGCTGCACGACGTAATAAGAAGTGGCAAACAACGCACAACCACCGAAGGCGAAGATCACCAGGTTGGTGTGCAGCGGGCGCAGGCGTCCAAATGTCGTCCATGGCAGATCGAAGTTCAACTCCGGCCAGACCAGTTGCGAGGCGATGAAGACACCGAGCCCCATGCCAAGGATCCCCCAGACCACCGTCATGATGGCGAACTGGCGGACTACCTTATAGTTATAAGCAGTCGGACTGATTGCTGTGCTCATTCTAAGGTTCCACGGTTTGGGTGTTTTATTAGGATAAAAATCGGTCGCAAGTATGGAGAAAGCGGGGGGTCATTGCAACGCGCCATGACCGGGGTCAATGCTTTCCAAAGCTGATTCTGCGGCCTTTCCATGTTCGGTGTAGGGACAAAATTGGCCCTCGGCAAAATGTCGCGACAAAGGAAGGAGGCGAGGGGGTCAGGTCGGTTGTAACGGGGTGTGTTCAAACACGGCGTTCGGGGGGTGACAGGCAACTGTCGCAACAGCCGGTATTCACCTGCCTTTGCGGCCTTTTTGTCGAACGATTGTCGAACGCATCGGGTCGGATCGACCTGAAACCGGCAGTCGCCAGCACACGCAAAGGCAAGCTTAGACCTGATTCCATGGAACCGAAAGAAAGACTAAGGCAGGGTGCGACAATGAGTCGCGCAGGGGCACGGAACGGCCGCATCCAGATGAACGCGGCTGTTCGTGTGGTCAGGATTTATTCGCTTTTGTGTTCCGCTTGCAGGCGCTCGGTGCCGACACCCTGGGACAGGCTGTAGACGTAAGCCGCGAGCAGTTGCACCTTATCATTGCCAAGCAGTTCATTCTGCGCAGGCATATGGCCTTGGCGACCATGGCGAATGGTCTGCTGCAATTGGGCCAGGCTGGTGCCGTAGATGAAGCCGGCCGGTTGCGTCAGGTTCGGGGCGCCCATGGCTTCGGTGCCCTGGCCGTTGGCGCCGTGGCAGGCGACGCAGGTGGTGCTGAACGCTTGCTGGCCGGCTTGCAGGTCGGCACCGCTGTCCGCCGGTAGCGGCAGGCCTGCCAGATCGTGTCGCACATACGCGGCGACGTTCCTGACCCCGGCATCTCCCAACACGTCGCCCCAGGCCGGCATCGCTGCCATGCGGCCGCCCATGATGGTCGCCTTGATGGTTTCGGCATTCCCGCCCCAGCGCCAGTTACTGTCGGCAAGGTTCGGGAAGCCGAAGGCGCCCTTGGCGTCCGAGCCATGGCAGACCGAGCAGTTGGAAGCGAACAACCGGCTGCCCATTTTCAAGGCTTGCGGATCCTTGGCGACTTCTTCCACCGGCATCGCGGAGAACCTGGCGAAGATTGGCCCGAACCTGGCGTCAGCCTTGGCCATTTCCTTTTCCCATTCATGGGCGCCGGTCCAGCCGTTGTCGTAGCCGGGCAGGATGCCTTTCCAGTTGCCCAGGCCCGGATAGAGAATCAGGTAGCCAACGGAAAACACCAAGGTGCCGGCGAACAACAGGAACCACCATTGCGGCAGCGGGTTGTCGTATTCCTCGATGCCGTCGAAGCTGTGGCCCATGGTCTGGTCGACGCTGCCCTTGGTCTCGCCCTTGCGGGTGCCGATCAGCAGCCAGGTCAGGCCGATGAGGCTGCCGAGGGTCAGTACGCAGATCCACGTACTCCAGAAAGTGGTCATGACCAGGTACTCCTTGGTTCAGGGTCTTGGGGGATGAGGTCGGCGGGCGGCTCATCGGCAAACGGCAGCAGGCGTGCCTGGGCGAATTCCGGGCCGCGCTTGCTGCTGAACACCCACAGGACCAGGCCGATGAAGGCGATGAACACCACGACGGTGCCCAGACCGCGGATCATTCCAGTACTCATTTCAAGCACCATGGCTCACCTCTTGCTCTTGATGGCGGTGCCAAGCACTTGCAGGTAGGCCACCAGCGCATCCATTTCGGTCTTGCCCTTGAGCGTGGCCGTCGCGCCTGCGATGTCATCGTCGGTGTACGGCACGCCGAGGGTGCGCATGGCGCGCAGCTTGCCTTCGGTGTGGCTGCTGTCGACGGCTTGGGTGACGAGCCACGGGTAGGCCGGCATTTTCGATTCGGGCACGACGTTGCGCGGGTTGTACAAGTGCGCGCGATGCCAATCATCGGAGTAACGCGCGCCGACCCGGGCCAGGTCCGGGCCAGTGCGCTTGGAGCCCCAAAGGAACGGGTGATCCCAGACGCTTTCGCCGGCCACCGAGTAGTGGCCGTAGCGCTCGGTCTCGGCGCGAAACGGACGAATCATCTGCGAGTGGCAGCCGACGCAGCCTTCGCGGATGTAAATGTCGCGGCCTTCCAACTGCAGGGCGGTGTAGGGTTTCATGCCGTCCACCGGTTTATTGGTCACGTCCTGGAAGAACAGCGGCACGATCTGGGTCAAGCCCCCGATACTCACGGCCAGGACCATCAGCAGCATCAGCAGGCCGACGTTTTTTTCGATTGTTTCGTGTTTCATCGCGGACTCCTCAAGCCATCTGCGCGGCAACGGTGGCTTCGGCAGGCTGAGAGGCCCGCACGGTGCGCCAGGTGTTGTAGGCCATCAGCAACATGCCGCTGAGGAAGATCGCCCCGCCTACCAGCCGCACGATGAAGCCTGGGTGGCTGGCCACCAGGGTTTCGACGAAGGAGTAGGTGAGCGTGCCGTCTTCGTTCACCGCACGCCACATCAGGCCCTGGGCAATGCCGTTGACCCACATCGAGGCGATGTACAAAACGGTGCCGATGGTTGCGAGCCAGAAGTGCGCGTTGATCAGGCCGATACTGTGCATCTGCGTGCGGCCGAAGACTTTGGGGATCATGTGGTACAGCGCGCCGATGGAAATCATCGCCACCCAGCCCAGTGCGCCGGCGTGTACGTGGCCGATGGTCCAGTCGGTGTAGTGGGAGAGGGCGTTGACGGTCTTGATCGCCATCATCGGCCCTTCGAAGGTCGACATGCCATAGAACGCCAGGGACACCACCAGAAAGCGCAGGATCGGGTCGCTGCGCAATTTATGCCAGGCGCCCGAGAGGGTCATCATGCCGTTGATCATGCCGCCCCAGCTTGGCGCCAGCAGGATTAGCGACATCACCATCCCCAGCGATTGCGCCCAATCCGGCAGCGCGGTGTAGTGCAGGTGGTGCGGGCCGGCCCAGATATACAACGTGATGAGCGCCCAGAAGTGGACAATGGACAGACGATACGAATACACCGGACGCTCGGCCTGTTTCGGCACGAAGTAATACATCATCCCCAGGAAGCCTGCGGTGAGGAAAAAGCCTACGGCGTTGTGGCCGTACCACCATTGCACCATCGCATCGGTGGCCCCGGCATACACCGAATAGGATTTGGTCAGGCTCACCGGCAATTCCAGGTTGTTGACGATGTGCAGGATCGCCACGGTCAAGATGAACCCGCCGAAGAACCAGTTGCCGACGTAGATGTGCTTGGTCCTACGCTTGGCCACGGTGCCGAAGAATACGATGGCGTAGGCCACCCAGACGATGGTGATCAGAATGTCGATCGGCCATTCCAATTCGGCGTATTCCTTGGAACTGGTGTAGCCCAGCGGCAGGCTGATGGCCGCCAGCAGGATCACAAGCTGCCAGCCCCAAAAGCAGAATGCGGCGATTTTCGGCGCGAACAACGTTGTCTGGCAGGTGCGCTGCACTGAATAAAACGAACTCGCAAACAACGCGCAACCGCCGAAGGCAAAGATCACCGCATTGGTGTGCAACGGGCGCAGGCGGCCGAAGCTGGTCCAGGGCAAATCGAAGTTGAGCTGCGGCCAGACCAACTGGGCCGCGAGAAAAACCCCGAGCCCCATGCCGACGATGCCCCACACCACCGTCATAATGGCGAATTGGCGGACCACCTTGTAGTTGTAGGCGGTACTGATAGAAGTGTTCATGGTTCCCCATCCACGGTTCAGTCGAAGTGAGTGCCTGCGCAAGGCAGTGCGGCGTTCTTCGCCTGGAGTTATAGGCAGACTAAAAGCGAGGCAAGCATGGACAAACAGCACAAGGCCAGTATTGACGAGGATCAATGGGCGCGATGCGTGGCGGAACATGGTTGGCTGTGGACGGCCGCCAAGCCAGGTGCTGGCGCCGAGTCGCCGACCCTGATCCTGGCCCATGGCGCCGGCGCACCGATGGACAGCGGTTTCATGGCGCAAATGGCCAGCCGCCTAGGCGCACAGGGCGTCAATGTGTTGCGCTTCGAGTTTCCCTACATGGCCCAGCGGCGCGTGGACGGCGGCAAGCGTCCACCGAACCCTGCGCCAAAGCTGCTGGAATGCTGGCGAGAGGTGTACGCCACCGTGCGGCCTTATGTCGCTGGGCGGCTGGCCATTGGCGGCAAGTCCATGGGCGGGCGCATGGCTAGTTTGGTGGCCGATGAGCTGGGCGCCGATGCGCTGGTATGCCTGGGCTATCCCTTCTACGCGGTAGGCAAACCGGAGAAACCGCGGGTCGAGCACTTGGCAACGTTGAAGACCCGAACCTTGATCGTCCAGGGTGAGCGGGATGCGTTGGGCAATCGGGAGGCGGTGCAGGGCTACACGTTGTCACCGGGCATCGAGGTCATGTGGCTGGTGGCGGCGGATCATGATCTGAAACCGTTGAAGGCGTCGGGGTTTAGTCATGAGCAGCATTTGGAGGCGGCGGCGCGCAAGGTAGTCGGATTTCTCCGGTAAGTTCTCGGCAGTTTGCCCCGGCCAAGCTCGGTCCCACATTGGAACCAGGTTGAATAACCACCGGGAACCCCTGTGGGAGCGAGCTTGCTCGCGATAGCGGCCTGCCAGACGACAAAAACCCGGAAGCTTTCGCTGTCCGGGCCTTTGGTTCGCCAATTGAACTCAGCGGTTGAACCGCTCCACCAACGAATACTGCGTGTTGGCCGTGCGGGTCAGTTCTTCGCTTAGCAGCGCCGAGCTGTGGGCCTGCCCAGAGGTCTGGTCGGCCAGTTCCGAGATGTTACTGATGTTGCGGCTGATTTCCTCGGCCACCGAACTTTGTTCCTCGGTCGCGGCGGCGATCTGAGTGGTCATGTCGGTGATGTGTGCCACCGCTTCGCTGATCCCCGCCAGTGCCTGGTCGGCTTCCATGACCCGCGCAACGCCTTCTTCAGCCTGGCGATGACCGGCGTCCATGGTCTGCACGGCGTTGGTGGCGGTCTGTTGCAGTTTGGCGATCAAGGCATGGATCTGCCCAGTGGACTCGCTGGTGCGTTGGGCCAATTGCCGCACTTCATCGGCGACGACGGCAAACCCGCGTCCCATCTCGCCGGCGCGGGCCGCTTCGATGGCGGCGTTGAGGGCCAGCAGGTTGGTCTGGTCGGCGATGCCCTTGATCACGTCAACCACGCCACCGATTTCGTCGCTGTCCTTGGCCAACTGGGTCACGGTCTGCCCGGTCTCGCCCACGACGACCGACAGTCGCTCGATGGCCTCGCGGGTTTCGCCTGCAATGTCGCGACCGCGTCCCGTCAGGCGATTGGCCTCTTGGGTGGCGTCGGCGGTGCGCTGCACGTGGCTGGCGACTTCCTGGGTGGTCGCGGCCATCTGGTTGATGGCGGTGGCCACTTGTTCGGTTTCCACCCGCTGGCGCTCCAGGCCGCTGGAGCTGTCGTGGGCCAACGCGCTGGATTGGCGCGCCTGGCCGTTCAGGTGCTCGGCAGTATCCTGCAGGCGGGTCAGGCAGGTTTTGAGGCGGGCTTCCTGGCTCAGGATCGACATCTCCAGGCGTGCCTGGACGCCGCGGCTATCGGTGAACATCCGTGCGATCAACGGGTCCGAGGTGGTTTGTTCGGCCAGGCGCAGCAGGCGCTTGATACCGCGTTGCTGCCACTGCAGGCCCAGCAGTCCCAACGGCACCGACAGCAGGCCGGCGAGGGCAAAACCCCAGGAAGAGGTGAAAAAAGCGCCGACAACGAAACTCAACTGGCTGACCAGGATGAACGGCAGCCAGTCCTGCAGCATCGGCAGCCATTTATCGCTGCCCGGCACTGCGGATTTGCCTTGGTTGAGGCGCTTATAAAGGGCTTCAGCTCGGGTAATCTGCTCAGCGGTGGGTTTGACCCGTACCGATTCATAGCCTACGACCTGATTGCCTTCGAACACGGGCGTGACGTAGGCGTTGACCCAGTAGTGATCACCGTTCTGGCAGCGATTCTTGACGATGCCCATCCATGGCAAGCCTTGTTTCAACGTGTTCCACATGTGGGTGAACACGGCCGACGGAACGTCGGGATGGCGCACCAGGTTGTGCGGCGAATGGATCAATTGTTCCTTTGTAAAACCACTGATGTCGATGAAAGCATCGTTGCAGTAGGTAATCACACCCTTGGCGTTGGTGGTGGAAATAAGTCGTTGCTGGGCCGGGAAGGTCCTTTCGCGTTGTGTAATAGGCTGGTTGTTACGCATGGTGTGGTAGTCCGCAAGGCTTTGAAAGGTTGTCGGCACCGTCAGCTTTTTGTTGAAATAATTCTTCCCGGCGGTGTCACGCCAGCATCGGGTAGGTAAACAGGGTGAAGTGAAGCAGGTTGAGGCCAAAATGCGTGGCTATCGCTGCACCCAGGCCACCCAATCGATAGGCCAGGCCGTAACCGATCCCGGCCAGCCCCGACAGCAGCACCCATTCCCAACCGGCGCCGGCATGCACCAGGCCGAACACCAGCGAGGCCAGCAGTAACGCGAGGTTGTCGCCATGGCGCAAGTGTTGAAAGCGCCGGCTCAGGCCTCCCTGGATATAGCCACGAAACAACGCTTCCTCCACCAACGTCACCAGAAGAAGATTATTCAGGACCCACAGCCAGGCCGAGTCTGGCCATTTAGGCGCCCAGTTGATCATGCCCAGCAGCATGGCCCCGCCCAGGGCCAGGATCGTACTGATGCACATGCCCAGGGCCGTGGCATAGACAGACAAGCGAAACGGGCGCCGCCCGATGATCCATGGGCAGAACAGCAGCAACCAGAAGCCGATCAGTGGCTTGTCCTGGTTCAGGTACATGGCGAATCGCACGGCATCATCGGTAAAACGTTGTGCCGCGATGGCCCTGCCGTTGAAGAAGCCTGGCATCCAGTGCAGGGCCAGCGCGACCGCGAGCACCGCGAACAGGCAATGCCCGAGGAACTGCCCGACCGGCGTCTGCCGCTGGCGAACGGCATACCCGGCGAACAGCAGCAGCGCGACCGAAATAGCCGCTGTCCAGGCCAGGTGGCCATAGACCAGGGCGAAGCCATAGCCGATCGAGAGAAGGGCCAGGTAGGGCCAGGGTAGGGCGGGCATGTCGAATCCTTGGGGCTGGAAAACGGGCGAAGCTCGCAGAGCCGGCGGGGATTATAGGCAGGCCCATACAAAAACACCGCCTATCTGAGGCGGTGTTTTCGTAGGACGTTCTTTTTATCCTGCAATCAATTGCCGTAGGACAAAGTGCAGGATGCCACCGGCCTTGAAATATTCCACTTCATTCAAGGTGTCGATCCGGCACAACACTTCAATCCGTTCCTGGCTACCGTCTTCGCGGGTAATGACCACGGGCAGGTTCATGCGTGGCGTCAGCTCGGTGTCGCTCAAACCGAGGATGTCCAAAGTTTCCCTGCCGGTGAGGTTCAGGCTCTTGCGATTCTGATCGAGCTTGAATTGCAACGGCAGCACGCCCATGCCCACCAGGTTAGAGCGGTGGATACGCTCGAAGCTTTCGGCGATAACGGCCTTGACTCCCAGCAGGTTCGTACCCTTGGCCGCCCAGTCTCGACTTGACCCCGTGCCGTATTCCTGGCCCGCGATCACCACCAATGGCGTGCCGGTGGCCTGGTACAACATCGCGGCATCGTAGATCGACATGCGTTCGCCGTTGGGGATATAGATCGTATTGCCGCCTTCCTCGCCGCCGAGCATTTCGTTGCGGATGCGGATGTTGGCGAAGGTGCCTCGCATCATGACCTGGTGATTGCCCCGTCGCGAACCGTAGGAGTTGAAGTCCCGTGGCTCGACGCCCTGTTCGCGCAGGTAGCGACCGGCCGGGCTGTCCGCCTTGATGTTGCCGGCGGGGGAGATGTGGTCCGTGGTCACCGAGTCTCCCAGCAGAGCGAGGACCCGCGCACCCTCAACGTTTTTGACCACGGGTGGAGGCCCGCCAATATCGTCGAAGAACGGTGGATGCTGGATGTACGTGGAGTCCGATTGCCAGACGTAGGTCGCGGCTTGTGGAACCTCGATCGCTTGCCATTGCTCGTCGCCGGCAAACACGGCGGCATATTCCTTGTGGAACATGCTTGTGTCCACTTGAGCCACCGCGTCGGCCACTTCCTTGCTGCTCGGCCAGATGTCCCGCAGGTACACCGGATTGCCTTCGCGGTCGTTGCCCAGCGGTTCGCTGCTGATGTCGATGCGCACGGTGCCGGCCAGGGCATAGGCGACCACCAGTGGCGGTGAGGCCAGCCAGTTGGTTTTCACCAAAGGATGCACCCGTCCCTCGAAGTTGCGGTTACCCGACAGCACGGACGCCACGGACAGGTCGGCTTTCTGGATGGCTTTTTCAATCGGATCGGGCAGCGGGCCTGAATTGCCGATACACGTCGTGCAACCATAGCCCACCAGGTCGAAACCGAGTTTATCGAGGTATTCGGTCAGGCCGGCGGCCTTGTAGTAGTCGGTCACCACTTTCGAGCCCGGTGCCAGGGAACTCTTCACCCAAGGCTTGCGGGCCAGGCCTTTTTCCACGGCTTTTTTTGCAAGCAATCCGGCGGCCATCATCACGCTGGGGTTGGAGGTGTTGGTACAGGACGTAATCGCCGCGATGACCACGGCGCCGTTCTTCAGGCGGTGGGTCTGGCCTTCGAATTCATATTCCGCTTCGCCCACCTGGTCGGCGTTGCCCACCGCGACACCGCCGCCGCCTTCGCTTTCGAGGCGACCTTCTTCTTTGCTGGTGGGCTTTATCTGAAGGCCCAGGAAGTCGCTGAAGGCCTGGCCGACATTCGGCAGCGACACCCGGTCCTGGGGACGCTTGGGGCCGGCGAGGCTGGCTTCGACACTGCCCATGTCCAGTTCCAGCGTGTCGGTGAAAACCGGTTCCTGCCCTGGCAACCGCCACAGTCCCTGGGCCTTGCAGTAGGCTTCCACCAGTTTCACGGTTTCCGTCGGACGGCCGGACAGGCGCAGGTAGTCCAACGTCACATCGTCCACGGGGAAGAAGCCGCAGGTGGCGCCGTACTCCGGGGCCATGTTGGCGATGGTGGCGCGATCGGCCAATGGCAGGTCGGCTAGACCGTCGCCATAGAACTCGACGAATTTGCCCACCACGCCTTTCTTGCGCAGCATCTGCGTGACGGTCAGCACCAGGTCGGTGGCGGTGATGCCTTCGCGCAGTTTGCCGACGAGTTTGAAGCCGATGACTTCCGGAATCAGCATCGATACCGGTTGGCCGAGCATCGCCGCTTCCGCTTCGATACCGCCGACGCCCCAGCCGAGCACGCCCAGGCCATTGATCATGGTGGTGTGGGAGTCGGTGCCGACCAGGGTGTCGGGGAAGGCGTAGAGACGACCGTCTTCCTCTTTGGTCCATACGGTGCGGCCCAGGTATTCAAGGTTGACCTGGTGGCAGATGCCGGTGCCCGGTGGCACCACGCTGAAGTTGTCGAACGCGCTCTGGCCCCAACGCAGGAAGGCGTAGCGTTCGCCGTTGCGCTGCATCTCGATGTCGACGTTCTGCTCGAAGGCCTGTTGGCTGGCGAACTTGTCCACCATCACCGAGTGGTCGATGACCAGGTCGACGGGTGACAGCGGATTGATCCTCTGCGGATCGCCGCCGGCCTTTTCCACCGCTGCGCGCATGGCCGCCAGGTCGACCACGGCGGGGACGCCGGTGAAGTCCTGCATCAGCACCCGGGCCGGGCGGTATTGAATCTCGCGGTCGGAACGGCGCTCCTTGAGCCAGCCGGCCAGCGCCTTGAGGTCGGTGCCGGTGACGGTTTTGTCATCTTCCCAGCGCAACAGGTTTTCCAGCAGAACCTTGAGGGACATCGGCAACTTGTCTAGGTCGCCCAGGCTTCGCGCTGCGTCCGGCAGGCTGAAATAATGGTAGGTCCTGGCGTCGACTTGCAATGTTTTAAGGGTTTTCAGGCTATCGATGGACGGCATTGAAATCACTCCTTTGAGTCCGCACGGCTACGGACTGACGGAACGGACAGAGCCTTTAACCTAGCCCTGTTTTGAACGTATGACTAATCACTGGACTGTATAGCAAGGTTCGCGGTTCCGAACTCCGCTATCATGCGCCGGTTTTCGTGACAGGCTTTGCTACGGAGTTTCAATGAACACGCTTTTCATGCACTGCCGGCCGGGCTTCGAAGGCGAGGTCTGTTCCGAGATTGCCGAACACGCGGCCCGGCTCAACGTCGCCGGGTACGCCAAGGCCAAGCCGGCCAGCGCCTGCGCCGAATTTGTCTGTACCGAAGAGGACGGCGCCGAGCGGTTGATGCGCGGGCAACGTTTCGCCGATCTGATTTTTCCTCGGCAGTGGGCGCGTGGCACGTTCATCGAATTGCCTGAGACCGACCGAATCAGCGTCATCCTGACCCACATGGCGGCCTTCCCGACGTGTGGCAGCCTGTGGCTGGAGGTGGTTGACACGAACGACGGCAAGGAACTGTCGAACTTCTGCAAAAAGTTCGAAGGCCCGCTGCGCAAGGCCTTGGGCGGGGCAGGGAAACTGCTGGACGACCCGCGCAAGCCGCGCCTGCTGTTGACCTTCAAGAGCGGTCGTGAAGTCTTCCTTGGCCTGGCTGAGGCGGATAACTCAGCGATGTGGCCGATGGGTATCCCGCGTCTGAAGTTCCCCCGGGACGCGCCGAGCCGCTCCACACTCAAGCTCGAGGAGGCCTGGCACCATTTCATTCCTCGGGACCAGTGGGACGAACGCCTGCACAGCGACATGACCGGTGTGGACCTCGGTGCGGCGCCGGGTGGCTGGACGTGGCAATTGGTCAACCGTGGCATGCTGGTGACGGCCATCGACAATGGCCCAATGGCCGAAAGCCTGATGGACACCGGCCTGGTGCAGCACTTGATGGCGGACGGATTCACGTTCAAGCCCAGGCAGCCGGTGGACTGGATGGTCTGCGACATCGTCGAGAAACCGGCGCGCAACGCGGCGATGCTGGAAGAGTGGATCGGCGAGGGCCATTGCCGCGAGGCCGTGGTCAACCTCAAGTTGCCGATGAAACAGCGTTACGCCGAGGTGAAACGCCTGCTCGAACGCATCGCCGAGGGTTTCAAGGCCCGGGGCATCCAGGTCGAGATCGGCTGCAAGCAGCTGTACCACGACCGAGAGGAGGTGACGTGTCATCTGCGGCGGTTGGACACCAAAAAAACGAAGTCCCGTTAGTCCTCGAAAGCCAATGAAGCCCTTGTGGGAGCGAGCTTGCTCGCGATAGCGGTGGGTCAGTTTGCATCGATATTGGATGTGCTGGCGCCATCGCGAGCAAGCTCGCTCCCACAGGGTGCAGTGTTGAACCAGGGGTGACCGAACGCCGACATTGCGCGACAATGCCCGCCAGTTTCAGGAGTAGATCATGAGTGAAATGAACGATGCGCCAATCGACGGCACGCTGGATGCCACTGGTCTGAATTGCCCGGAACCGGTAATGATGTTGCACCAGCATATCCGCGACCTGGCCCCAGGTGGCCTGCTCAAAGTCATCGCCACCGACCCCTCGACTCGCCGCGACATCCCTAAGTTCTGCGTGTTTCTGGACCACGAGCTGGTGGCCCAGCAAGAGGACGCCGGCACCTACCTCTACTGGATCCGCAAGAAACTCGCCTAACCCGTCGCACGGCTGATGCGGATCTGCCCTCGCGCGCTGCGTGCCAGGCGAATCGACAGCATCAGCGCCGCGCAGCTCAACCCCACGATCAAGCCTTGCCATAATCCGCTTGGGCCACTGGCGGTGCCGAGCCTGTCGGTCAGGCCCAGGGCGTAACCCACCGGCAAGCCGATGCCCCAGTAAGCGAAGAGCGTCAGGATCATCGTCACCCGGGTGTCCTGGTAGCCGCGCAATGCGCCGGCCGCCGTGACCTGGATCGCATCGGAAAACTGGAACAGCGCCGCGTAGACGATCAGCATCGATGCGACCTCGATCACCCGCGGATCGGCTGTGTAGATCGCTGCGATGGGGCCGCGCAGCGCGAACATCACGCTCGCTGACAGGCACGCGTACGCCAGAGCCGTGCCCATGCCGACGCCCGCGGCGAAGCGCGCCTCTCGAGGCTGGCCACGCCCCAGCGCCTGGCCTACCCGTACCGTCACGGCCATGCCCAGGGAGTAGGGGATCATGAACACCAGCGAGCTGAAGTTCAGCGCGATCTGGTGCCCGGCCACCACCGTGGCGCCGAGGCTGCCGATCAGCAGGGCGATCACCGCAAAGATGCTCGACTCGGCAAACACCGCGATGCCAATCGGCAGGCCAATGCCCAGCAGGCGCTTGATCATCGACCATTGCGGCCAGTCGAAACGGGCGAACAGACGGCTCGATTGATAGATTGGGGCCCGATACGTCCAGATCGCCATGCCCGCTGCCATGAACCACATCACGATGGCGGTGGCCCAGCCGCAGCCAACCCCGCCCATGGCCGGGACGCCCAGGTGCCCGTAGATGAAGATGTAATTGAGCGGAATGTTCAGCGCCAGTCCGCACAGCCCCAGCACCATGGCCGGTCGCGTGCGCCCCAGGCCGTCGCTGAAACAGCGCAGCACGTAATAGAGCGCCACTGCCGGGAGCCCGGTGCCTATACCCCGCAGGTATTCCATGCAAGGGCCGATCAATTCGGGATCGACGTGCATCACATGCAGGATCGGCTCGGCGCTGAACAGCGCCAATGTCGCGACCAGCCCCACCGCGAGGGCCAACCACAATGCCTGGCGCACCAAGGGGCCAATCTGTTCGAACGTGCCGGCCCCGAAACGCTGGGCAACTTTTGGCGTAGTGGCCAGCAGCGTGCCGGTCATCAACAGGAATACCGGCACCCAGATCGAATTACCCAGCGCCACCGCGGCGAGGTCCCGCGGGCCGACCCGTCCGGCCATCACCGCATCGACAAAACCCATGGCAGTGGTCGCCAATTGCGCCACCATGATCGGCAAGGCGAGGGCGAGCAGCGTCTTGAGCTCCAGGCGAACCCGGGCGGGGCGAGAGAGGACGGAAGGAGTGTCGATTGCAGGATTCACGAGGCAAGCATCCGAAAAAGATAAACGCAAGGCGGCGGATTCTACGCCTTGACGCAGTGGTCAGGAAAAAACCTGTGTTGTGGATTTGTAATCGCTCGCTTAGTCGTACGAATGCTTGTTGCGAGGGAACCTGCTCCCGCTCGACTGCGCAGCAGTCGCCTGCTTTTGGACCCGCTTCGCAGGCCAGCGGGAGCAAGCTTCCTCGCCACAAACGGGTTCACTGAAGTAATGGGCTGGCCCATCGAGGCGAGGAACGCCTACACTGCCCGTCCCGCCAAAGGAGCTCTGCCATGCTGATCGTCGCCGACGAAAACATTCCCCTGCTCGATGCATTTTTCCAAGGTTTCGGTGAGATCCGCCGGGTGCCGGGGCGGGGCATTGACCGAGCATTGGTAGAGCAGGCCGATGTGCTGTTGGTACGGTCGGTCAGCCAGGTCAATCGAGCCCTGCTGGAAGGCAGCAAGGTGCGCTTCGTCGGCACTTGCACCATTGGCACTGATCACCTGGACCTGGATTATTTTGCCGAGGCCGGCATCCGCTGGGCCAGCGCGCCTGGCTGCAATGCCCGTGGCGTGGTGGATTACGTACTGGGCAGCCTTATGGCCCTGGCTGAGATCGAAGGCGCGGATCTTGCGCAGCGCACGTTTGGCGTGGTCGGCGCGGGGCAGGTAGGTGGGCGGTTGATCGAGGTGCTCAAGGGCCTGGGCTGGGCTGTGAAAGTCTGCGACCCGCCTCGCCACGCTGCCGAAGGCGGCGACTACGTGAGCCTGGAGCAGATCATCGAGGAATGCGACGTCATCAGCCTGCACACGCCATTGGCTCGCACGGGTGAGCACGTGACTTGGCACCTTTTTGATGAGCATCGCTTGAACAGCCTGAAGCCTGGCACCTGGCTGATCAACGCCGCGCGCGGCCCGGTCATCGATAACTCGGCGTTGCGCGAGGTGCTGTTGGAGCGCGAAGACCTCCAGGCGGTGCTTGATGTCTGGGAGCAGGAGCCGACGGTGGACGTGGACCTGGCCGACCTCTGCGTGATCGCCACCCCGCACATTGCCGGCTACAGCCTTGACGGTCGCCAGCGCGGCACGGCGCAGATCTACCAGGCCCTGTGCGATTTTCTTGGGCGGCCCGCCGAAGTCGATCTGGCCGACTTGTTACCCCGGCCTTGGCTCGGGGGCATCACGCTGGATGCCGATACCGACCCGGCCTGGGCGCTGGCGGTGTTGTGCCGGAGCGTGTACGACCCGCGCCGCGACGATGCGGATTTTCGCCGCAGCTTGATCGGTACGGTGGGTGAGCAGCGCAGTGCGTTTGATGCGTTGCGCAAGCATTACCCGCCACGCCGGGAGATCGACAGCTTGAAGGTGCGTATCGAAGGGCAGTCGACGGCCTTGCAGCAGATCGTGACGGCCCTGGGAGCTACTATCGTTTAAGCCCGGTGAACAGGCATAAAAAACCCGACATCAAGGTCGGGTTCAATTGAAGACGGGCTGTATCACTTTTGTTCGGCAGGTTTGACCAGTCGTTTCTCCAGCTCGCTGCAGGCTTTCTGGATCATGTCTTCGGTGATCGGTACTTCGCGCCCTTGGGCATCGATGAACGAGCAGCCCAGGGACTGGTCCGGTTGCGTGCGGATTACTTGAATCTTGTCGTCGCTGCTGTGTTGCAAGGACATGGCCTGTCTCCTCATCAGGTTGCGTGCCTATCGTAATGTCGTCAGGTGACCGAGCCATGACACTCCTTGAAGGTCCATGACGACAGCTCCACTCAACCAGAAACACACTCGCGTTTCCAGCCAGACGTTAGACCGATAACATCTAGGCATTAGTCTCGGCGGTCATATTTAACCTGACTCATTTCGATTCCACTTGGTTCCGCTGCGTTTCGGTACTGATGGCCAATCTTTTCCTGTTGCATTATCGGACACTCTCGATGCTTTCTTCACGACATCGCCGCGCAATACGCCTGGCCAGCGGCTTCATCGCCCCTTACCGCAAACAGGTCGCCGGTGCTTTGCTGGCCCTGATTGTCACGGCCGGTATCACGTTGTCCATGGGCCAAGGGATCCGCCTGCTGGTGGACCAAGGCTTCATGACCCGTTCGCCGCATCTGCTCAATCAGTCCATTGGCCTGTTCATGGTGCTGGTGGTGGGCCTGGCTATCGGTACGTTTGCACGCTTTTATCTCGTGTCATGGATCGGTGAGCGGGTGGTGGCCGATATTCGGCGGCAGGTCTTCAATCACCTGGTGTATCTGCACCCGGGCTTCTACGAGAACAATCGCAGTTCGGAAATCCAGTCACGCCTGACCGCCGATACGACTCTGCTGCAATCGGTGATTGGTTCGTCGCTGTCGTTGTTCCTGCGCAACGCCTTGATGGTGATTGGCGGCATCGTGCTGCTGTTTGTCACCAACCCCAAGTTGACCAGTATCGTGGTCATTGCCCTGCCATTGGTCCTGGCGCCGATCCTGGTGTTCGGGCGACGGGTGCGCAGCTTGTCGCGCCAGAGCCAGGACCGCATCGCCGACGTCGGCAGCTACGTCTCCGAAACCCTCGGCCAGATCAAGACCGTGCAGGCCTACAACCACCAGGTTCAGGATGAACAGCGTTTTTCCGTGACGGTGGAGCAAGCCTTCGACACCGCCCGCAAGCGCATCGCCCAGCGGGCCTGGTTGATCACCCTGGTGATCGTGCTGGTGCTGGGTGCGGTAGGGGTGATGCTCTGGGTCGGCGGCATGGATGTGATCGCCGGGCGGATTTCCGGCGGCGAGCTCGCGGCGTTCGTGTTCTACAGCCTGATCGTTGGCAGCGCCTTTGGCACCCTCAGCGAAGTGATCGGCGAGCTGCAACGGGCAGCGGGCGCCGCGGAACGCATTGCCGAGTTGCTGCGTTCGCAGAACATTATCCAGCCACCGGTCACAGGGCTGGTGACGTTGCCGGAGCGGGTGCGGGGTGACTTGCGCCTTGAAGGCGTGCGTTTTTCCTACCCCTCCCGACCGGACAGCTATGCGGTCGATGGCCTCGACCTGAGCATCAAGGCCGGCGAAACCCTGGCCCTCGTCGGGCCATCCGGCGCGGGCAAGTCAACGGTGTATGACCTGCTGCTGCGCTTCTACGATCCGGTGCAAGGGCGGATCCTGATCGACGACGTGCCGTTGACCTCGGTCGACCCTTTGGACCTGCGTCGTCATTTCGCCCTGGTTTCTCAAAACCCGGCACTGTTTTTCGGCACGGTCGAAGAAAATCTTCGCTACGGCAATCCCCAAGCAACATTCGAGCAGGTACGCGAGGCTGCGCAGATTGCCCACGCCCATGATTTCATAGAAAAAATGCCTGACGGCTACCAGACCCACCTGGGCGATGGCGGCCTTGGACTGTCCGGCGGCCAGCGCCAACGCCTGGCGATCGCCCGGGCCCTGCTGGTGGACGCGCCAATCCTGCTACTGGACGAAGCCACCAGCGCCCTCGACGCGCAAAGTGAACACCTGATCCAGCAAGCCTTGCCCAGCCTGATGAAGAACCGTACCACCCTGGTCATCGCCCATCGCCTGGCCACGGTGAAAAACGCCGACCGGATTGCGGTGATGGACCAAGGCAAGGTGGTTGCCGTGGGTAGCCATCAGGAGCTGGTTGCAAGCAATGCGCTGTATGCGCGGTTGGCAGCGTTGCAGTTCAACGTTGGCTTGGACTCGGCAGCCGACTGAGCGCAGCGTCCACACGAATCCCCTGTGGGAGCGAGCTTGCTCGCGATAGCGGTGGGTCAGCTTGCATCCATGTTGAAGGTGCCGACGCCATCGCGAGCAAGCTCGCTCCCACAAGGTCCAGCAACAGACCAAGTAGCCGACCAAAAATGCCCGCATCTTTCGATGCGGGCATTTTTTCTTCTCAGGAACAGCGTCTCGCTAATACTCACTGATCATCAAAATACCGCTCATGCCAGTCCACCAGCGGTTGCGGCAAGTTGAGCTTCTGGCCGTAGATGACCGAGTACGACAACACGTTCTGCACGTATTGGCGGGTTTCGTCGAAGGGGATGCTTTCGACCCAGACGTCGAAGCTCAGGTGGTCTGCACCGCGCAACCATTGGCGCACGCGACCGGGGCCGGCGTTGTAGGCGGCGGAGGCGAGGACGCGGTTGCCGTTGAACTGGCTGTGCACCTGGCTCAGGTACGCCGCGCCCAGCTGGATATTCTTGTCCGGGTTGAAGACTTGCTGCGGTGATGCCAGGGGAATATTGAATTTGCGCGCGGTTTCCTTGGCCGTGGCCGGCATCAATTGCATGAGGCCGCTGGCGCCGACACCGGAGCGGGCGTCGTCCATGAACGCACTTTCCTGCCGGGTGATGGCGAACGCCCAGCTAGGGTGCAAACCGCGGATCTTGGCTTCTCGCACCAGCGTGTCGCGGTAGGCCATCGGGAAGCGGATATCCAAGTCATCCCAGTATTTGGCCTGGCTGATGGTGCGGATGGCTGGGAAGTACCACTTGAGGTCGTAGGCCAGTTTCGCCTGGGCGACCATTTCGTCCCGGCTGAAATGACGGCTGACGTGATACCACTCGCGGCGTCCGTCGACGATTTGACCACGCGCGTGGAATTCCAGCGCCCGGCGTATGCCCGGTGTATTGCGGACTTTGTTGATCAGCGCCTGGCTCATGGGTAGCGGCTTGTTCACCAGCGAATACGGTGACTGGGACCGGTCGGCGGCCAGGAAACCGTAGAAATCACGCTCGCGAGCCAGATGCTTGTAGAGCGTCAGCGCTTCGGGGTTCTGTGGCTGCGCCAGTTCCAGGCTACGGGCCTGCCAGTAGCGCCAGCGATTGGTGCTCGCCAGCGATTCGGGCAGGCGGCGGGTCAGTTGGTAGGCGTCGTCCCAGCGGGCGAGGCGCAGGAGCAGGCGCAAGCGCCACTCCGATACGGTGTCGTCCCGAAGCTCCGGGTCATATTTGGTCATGACATCCAGGGCGCGGCTATCGAAGCGCTTGGCCAGGGTCAGGCCGATTTCCCGGGCGATGGCGACCTTCTCGTCCCGAGAGAAACGCATGGTGCTGGCATAGCCCTCCAGCAATGACATGGCTTTTTCCGGGTCCTGGCGGGCCAGGCGGCGCAGCCCAAGACTGACGACATCGGACATGGGCTCATCGGCGGGCATGAAGCGCGAAGGCTGGTTGAGCAGTTCGGGCTTTTGCGCGACGTCAACCAACAGCTTGCCTCGGGGGGCAAGGGTGGTCAGGCCGCTGATCAGGCTATTGGCCAGCGGATAGTTGCGTGCCTGGGCCGCCAGTTTCGCGCGCTCCCAGCGTTTCTGCTCGGTCAACTGGCCTTGCGCGGCCCACATGCCGAACAGCGCGTCGCAAGCCGTCGGCTGGGATTTACCGGTAAGCCATAGTTTCTCGGCGTTGGCATAACCTTCGGCCTTAAGGCCATGGCTCAGTTGATATTGAGCGTTGAGGCAATCCAGCTCGGTGAAGTTGAGCTTGGGATCGTAATACTTGACGAAGGTTGCCCAGTCGCCACGTTCGGCCAACCAGCGCAACCAGCGCAACTTCATCCAGTTGGCCTGGGGCAGGTCGCCATGTTCGGCGAGGAATTTTTCGATTTCGGCGTTGCTCGCGCTCTTGAGTCGCGCAGTCAGTTCGTCATAGGCCAGGTACGGTTCCAGCGGATAATCGCGCAGGGCCTGGCTGTAGCGAAAGTAGGGAGCGGAATCGCCTTTGGCCAGAGCACGCTTGGCCTCGTCGTAGTACTGGCGCTGGGTGGAAATATCCACCGCATGGGCGGTTTGAACGGCAGTGGCACATACAAACAAACAAGATAAAACACTGAAAAGGCGACTGCGCATGATACGTCCGGGCAAAGATAAACATGACAAGCCCAAGGAGAAACCCAGGGTAACTTGCCTGTAGCTTAGCCTTTTGCCAGCAACCGGCGAAAGCTTTGCGGGACTGTTGGCACAACTTCGCAACATTTGTAGTACAGAGTGCTTCGACGACGAAATTGACGGACTTTTGAGGTCTCTTCTCAGGTAGAATGCGCGCCCGGTTTTTGGAGAAGCTCATGACCCTGCTCAAATTCAGCGATGTGTCCCTTGCTTTCGGCGCGATGCCGTTGTTGGACAAGGTGTCCTGGCAGATCGCCCGTGGAGAGCGGGTGTGCATCATCGGCCGCAACGGCACTGGCAAGTCCAGCATGATGAAGCTGGTCAAGGGGGATCAGAAGCCCGATGACGGCTCCGTCTGGCGTGCGCCCGGGCTGAAAATCGGCGAGCTGCCACAAGAGCTGCCGGTAGCCGACGAGCGGACCGTGTTCGACGTGGTTGCCGAAGGCCTGGACGGTGTCGGCGCGCTGCTGGCCGAATATCACCACCTGAGCCAGAACATCGTCACCGATGCCGACCTGGACAAGCTGATGCATGTGCAGCACGACCTCGAGGCCCGTGATGGCTGGCGCCTGCAGCAATTGGTCGACAGCACCTTGAGCCGCCTGCAACTCCCGGCTGACAAGACCTTGGCCGAGCTGTCCGGCGGCTGGCGTCGTCGGGTCCTGCTGGCCCAGGCCCTCGTGTCCGAGCCAGACCTTTTGCTACTCGACGAACCGACCAACCACCTGGACATCGGTGCCATCGCCTGGCTTGAAGAAGCGCTGAAGGATTTCCAAGGGGCGGTTCTGTTCATCACGCACGACCGTTCCTTCCTGCAGAACCTGGCGACCCGCATCCTCGAACTGGATCGTGGCGGCCTGATCGATTGGAACGGTGACTACGCCAGTTTCCTGGTGCACAAGGAAGCGGTGCTGGCGGCGGAAGAAACCGCCAACGCCTTGTTCGACAAGCGCCTGGCCCAGGAAGAAGTGTGGATCCGCCAGGGCATCAAGGCCCGACGGACTCGTAACGAAGGCCGTGTGCGCGCCCTCAAGGCATTGCGCGTGGAGCGTAGCGAACGTCGCGAGCGCACCGGCAAGGCCAATATCCAGCTCGAGACGGCCGACAAGTCGGGCAAGCAGGTCATGGTGCTGGAAGATGTCAGTTTCGCCCATCCGGGCGGCCCGTTCCTGATCAAGGATTTCTCCATGGTCCTGCAGCGCGGTGACCGGATCGGCCTGCTTGGCGCCAACGGTACCGGCAAGACGACCCTGCTCAAGCTGATGCTTGGCGGCCTGGTGCCGACCAGCGGCAAAGTGGAGGAGGGGACAAAGATCGACGTCGCCTATTTCGACCAGTTGCGCCATCAGTTGGACTTGGAAAAAACCGTGATCGACAACGTCGCCGAAGGCCGCGACTTCATCGAAATCGATGGCCAGAGCCGCCACGTATTAAGTTACCTCGGCGACTTCCTGTTCAGCCCACAGCGCGCCCGTACGCCGGTGAAAGCGCTGTCTGGTGGTGAGCGGGCACGGCTGCTGCTGGCCAAGTTGTTCAGCAAGCCGGCGAACCTGCTGGTGCTCGACGAACCAACCAACGACTTGGACGTGGAAACCCTCGAGCTGCTGGAAGAAGTGTTGTTGACGTTCAACGGCACTGTGCTGATGGTCAGCCACGATCGGGCCTTCCTCGATAACGTGGTCACTAGCACGTTGGTGTTCGAAGGCGAGGGGCTGGTTCGCGAATATGTCGGTGGTTATCAGGATTGGCTACGCCAAGGCGGCTCGCCGCGCCTGCTGGGTGTGACTGAGAGCAAATCAGGCAAGGCCGACTTGAACTCCGCGGTCGTCAAGGCCGAGCCGGCGCCGGTTGCCGCCGCTGCCGCACCGGCTCCGACCAAGAAAAAGCTCAGCTACAAGCTGCAACGTGAACTGGAAGCCTTGCCAGGTGATATCGACGCGAAGGAGCAGCAGATCGCCGCGGTGGAGGCCGAGATGGCTGATGCCGGCTTCTACCAGCGTCCCGCGGCCGAAACCGCCAAGGTAATCGCGCATCTGGAACAGTTGCAGGCTGAGCTGGATGCGCTGGTCGAGCGTTGGGCTGAGCTGGACGCTTGATCCGCTGTTGAGAAGATTCCCGGCGTTCAGCAATGAACGCCGGGATTTTTTTATTTGAACGCAATCCCTTGTGGGAGCCAGCTTGCTCGCTCCCGAAGGTCCAGGGTCAGGTGCGCTTGACCAGGTGCACCGCCAGCACATCGCAAGGCGCGCCATGCAGCACGTCGTTGGCGGTGGAGCCCAGCAGCAACGCCAGGCCATGGCGGCCATGGCTGCCGACCACGATCAGGTCGCAGCCTTGCTCCTTGGCCAGGTGATGGATCTCCTGGCGCGGCTGGCCATAGGTCAGGTGGCTGTTTTCCTTTTTCAAGGCAGGGTATTTCACGATCAATCGGTCAAGGCGTTCCTTGGCCTGGTCGAACTGCTGCTGTTGCAACTGGGAAAGATCCATCGGAACGTCACCGCCGAAGGCCATCGCCATCGGCTCGACGATATGCACCAGCGACAGTTTGTTGTCCCGCCCTTCGCAAAGGGCGAGGGCTCGCTTGACGACGGGATCGCATTCTTCAGTAAGGTCGACGGCGACCAGGATGTGTTCGTAGTACATGAAAAGCACTCCAGAGAATGGCGATACGGTAAGTATGGCTGGTTTCAAGCGCATTGATGGCGATACAGGTCAATGGGCTCATCAGAATTCGGGAGTACAGATATGACGGTCTGGATAGTGGTGTCAATCCTGTTGGTGGTATTAAGCCCCCTGGCATGGTTGCGACCGTCTCGCGCACAGAGCGGGCGTATAGCCCTTCGCATGGAGGCGCGACGCCTCGGGCTGGCCATGCGATTGACCCCGCAAGACTGGCCCCATTGGCTTGGCCAGCAGCCACCAAACCCCTGTGCGCAGTACCACCGAGCCCGGCGGGGCAGTCAGCCGGCCAGCTGGAGTTATTGGCAAAAGGCTCCAGGGGTGTGGGTCAACCAATGGCAGGAGGTGTGCCAGGATGAAGCGTTGCTCGGCCACTTCCGAGCATTGCCAGCCAATGTCTATAAGGTCGAGGCCGACCGGCAAATGATCGCCCTGTATTGGGGAGAGAAAGGCGAAGCCAGTGTTTTGCAGGACATTTCTGCCGTATTAAAGGCGTTGGCCTGAGCGTAAAAAAGCCCGACAGCATCATCGGGCGGGTTGGCCAGGCAGGCCGGTAAAACCATTCTTTCCAGGGCGTGCTTCGAAACGTCCTGTTCCCCGCGTACTCAATCATATTGTCACCAGCTTAGTCGGTTGAATCCGGTGCGCCTGGAATTAGGGCGACTTTTCTAATGATTGATTCTATGAATGGTCGCTCATGCAAGGTCGTGTTACGGATCCAGGCGGTACGGAAATGACTGCGGAGTCCCGTTCAAACGCCTGTTTAGGGCGATTGACAATTGTCGGAAATTCCGTGAAGGTGACGTACCCAAATCAAACGGGCGTATGAATTGAGCGTTTGTATTTTCAGAACGTTCCTACAGAACCCGACTATCGCGTTGACGGGTGTGTCTGGCGGATTGGCGTAGCATCGGCGGTTATGTCCATGTGGAGCCAGGGGCCAGCGTCCAACGTGTACTGTTCAGCTTCCATATCGTGGAGATCAGTTGATGATTTACGAAGGTAAAGCCATCACGGTTAAGGCTCTTGAAAGTGGCATCGTCGAACTGAAATTCGACCTCAAGGGTGAGTCCGTCAACAAGTTCAACCGTCTAACCCTGAATGAATTGCGTCAGGCCGTGGACACTATCAAGGCAGATGCGTCGATCAAGGGTGTGATCGTCAGCAGTGGCAAGGACGTGTTCATCGTTGGCGCCGACATCACCGAATTCGTCGACAACTTCAAGCTGCCCGATGCCGAACTGATCGCTGGCAATCTCGAAGCCAACCGTATCTTCAGCGACTTTGAAGACCTCAACGTACCGACCGTCGCGGCCATCAACGGCATCGCACTGGGTGGCGGCCTGGAAATGTGCCTGGCGGCGGACTACCGCGTCATGTCCACCGCGGCCAAGATCGGCCTGCCGGAAGTCAAGCTGGGCATCTACCCGGGTTTCGGCGGCACCGTGCGCCTGCCGCGCCTGATCGGTGCTGACAACGCTATCGAGTGGATTGCCGCTGGCAAGGAAAACCGTGCCGAAGACGCGCTGAAAGTCGGCGCCGTGGATGCGGTGGTCGAACCCGGCAAGCTTCTGGAGGCGGCCCTTGAAACCGTCAAGCGCGCCATCAGCGGCGAGTTTGACTACAAGGCCAAGCGCCAGCCGAAGCTGGAAAAACTCAAGCTCAACGCCATCGAACAGATGATGGCCTTCGAGACCGCCAAAGGTTTCGTCGCCGGCCAGGCGGGCCCGAACTACCCGGCGCCGGTCGAGGCGATCAAGACCATCCAGAAAGCCGCGAATTTCGGTCGCGACAAAGCGTTGGAAGTCGAAGCCGCCGGTTTCGTGAAACTGGCCAAGACGTCTGCCGCCCAGAGCCTGATCGGTCTGTTCCTCAATGATCAGGAGCTGAAGAAAAAGGCCAAGGCCTACGACGAGATTGCCCGTGACGTGAAACAGGCTGCCGTGCTCGGCGCCGGCATCATGGGTGGCGGCATCGCCTATCAGTCGGCGTCCAAGGGCACGCCGATCCTGATGAAGGACATCAATGAACACGGCATCGAGCAGGGGTTGGCCGAAGCCGCCAAGCTGCTGGTCGGTCGCGTCGACAAAGGTCGCATGACCGCCGCGAAGATGGCCGAAGTGCTCAATGGCATTCGTCCGACGTTGTCCTACGGCGATTTCGGCCACGTCGACCTGGTGGTCGAAGCGGTTGTCGAGAACCCGAAGGTCAAGCAGGCGGTTCTGGCTGAAGTCGAAGACAAGGTCAAAGAGGACACCATCCTCGCGTCGAACACCTCGACCATTTCCATTTCGCTGCTGGCCAAAGCCCTCAAGCGTCCGGAAAACTTCGTCGGCATGCATTTCTTCAACCCGGTGCACATGATGCCCCTGGTGGAAGTGATCCGTGGCGAGAAATCCAGCGAGGAGGCGATTGCCACCACCGTGGCCTACGCCAAAAAAATGGGCAAGAACCCGATCGTCGTCAACGATTGCCCGGGCTTTTTGGTCAACCGCGTGCTGTTTCCGTACTTCGGCGGTTTCGCCAAGCTGGTCAGTGCCGGTGTGGACTTCGTGCGCATCGACAAGATCATGGAAAAATTCGGCTGGCCGATGGGCCCGGCGTACCTGATGGACGTGGTCGGCATCGACACCGGCCACCACGGTCGCGACGTCATGGCTGAAGGCTTCCCGGACCGCATGAAAGACGACCGTCGTTCCGCCGTCGACGTGCTCTACGAAGCCAAGCGCCTGGGACAGAAGAACGGCAAGGGCTTCTACGCCTACGAGACCGACAAGCGCGGCAAGCAGAAGAAAGTCGCCGATTCGTCGGTGCTGGAAGTGCTCAAGCCGATCGTCTACGAGCAGCGCGAAGTCACCGACGAGGACATCATCAACTGGATGATGATCCCGCTGTGCCTGGAAACCGTGCGTTGCCTGGAAGACGGCATTGTCGAAACCGCCGCCGAAGCCGACATGGGTCTGGTCTACGGCATCGGTTTCCCTCCATTCCGTGGCGGTGCGCTGCGCTACATCGATTCGATCGGTGTGGCCGAGTTCGTTGCCCTGGCTGACCAGTACGCTGATCTGGGCGCGTTGTACCACCCGACCGCGAAGCTGCGTGAAATGGCCAAGAACGGCCAGCGTTTCTTCGGTTAAGCGCCCAACGACTAGAGCGAGAGAACATTTATGAGCTTGAATCCTAGAGACGTCGTGATTGTCGACTTCGGTCGTACGCCGATGGGCCGCTCCAAGGGCGGCATGCACCGCAACACTCGCGCCGAAGACATGTCGGCGCACCTGATCAGCAAACTGCTGGAACGCAACGTCAAGGTCGACCCCAACGAAGTCGAGGACGTGATCTGGGGCTGCGTGAACCAGACCCTGGAGCAGGGCTGGAACATCGCCCGCATGGCTTCGCTGATGACCCAGATCCCTCACACCGCTGCCGGCCAGACGGTCAGCCGCCTGTGCGGTTCGTCCATGAGCGCGCTGCACACCGCCGCCCAGGCGATCATGACCGGTAACGGTGATGTGTTCGTGGTCGGTGGTGTCGAGCACATGGGCCACGTGAGCATGATGCACGGTGTCGATCCGAACCCGCACATGTCGCTGTACGCGGCAAAAGCCTCGGGCATGATGGGCCTGACCGCGGAAATGCTCGGCAAGATGCATGGCATCACCCGCGAACAGCAGGACGCCTTTGGCGTGCGCTCCCACCAGCTCGCCCACAAGGCGACGGTGGAAGGCAAGTTCAAGGATGAAATCATCCCGATGCAGGGCTACGACGAGAACGGCTTCTTGAAACTGTTCGACTACGACGAAACCATTCGTCCGGAAACCACCCTGGAAAGCCTGGCGACCTTGAAGCCGGCCTTCAATCCTAAGGGCGGCACCGTGACGGCGGGTACTTCGTCGCAGATCACCGACGGTGCCTCGTGCATGATCGTGATGTCGGCCCAGCGTGCCCAGGACCTGGGCATCCAGCCGATGGCCGTGATTCGTTCGATGGCTGTCGCGGGTGTGGACCCGGCGATCATGGGCTATGGTCCAGTACCGGCTACGCAGAAAGCGTTGAAGCGCGCGGGCCTGAGCATTTCCGATATCGACTTCTTCGAGCTCAACGAAGCTTTCGCCGCACAGGCGCTGCCTGTGCTGAAAGATTTGAAAGTACTCGACAAGATGAACGAGAAGGTTAACCTGCACGGCGGCGCGATCGCCCTGGGTCACCCGTTCGGTTGCTCTGGTGCGCGTATCTCTGGCACGCTGCTCAACGTCATGAAGCAGAACGGCGGCACTTTAGGGGTGTCCACCATGTGCATTGGCCTCGGCCAGGGCATCGCCACTGTCTTCGAACGCGTCTAAGCGTTGCGTTGATGGAAGCCGGGGCCAAGTGCCCCGGTTTTTGTTTTTCGGGTTTAGTAAAGAAAGATTTTGTTTTTATTTTGAAAAAATTTGAGTGAGGGCCAACGCATGCCGATACAACCTGGGCTCTACCAACATTACAAAGGTCCGCAGTACCGCGTATTCAGCGTTGCGCGGCATTCCGAGACCGAGGAAGAAGTGGTCTTCTATCAAGCCCTGTATGGCGATTACGGCTTTTGGGTGCGTCCGTTGAGCATGTTCCAGGAGTCTGTCGAAGTTGACGGCGAACAGGTGCCGCGCTTTGCTTTGGTGCAGGTCGAGGAGAGCATCTTTTCCAAGTCGTGAGGCCAGTGTGAGGGCGACCCCGCCCTTGACCTCACCTTGCAGCCACTATATATAGCGGTGCCGCGTCAGGCGCCAACCGCCTTTCACTTTTTAGAATTCAGGAATTTTCTGATCCATGGGCAAATCGCTGGTCATTGTGGAATCCCCGGCTAAGGCCAAGACCATCAACAAGTATCTGGGCAACCAATACGTGGTGAAGTCGAGTATCGGCCATATCCGAGACCTGCCCACCAGCGGTTCGGCTAGCGCCAGCAAGGAGCCAGCCGCCAAGCGCGGCAAGGCGGCCGCTGGTGAAGCGCCGGCGCTGTCGCCGAAAGACAAGGCGCGCAAGCAGCTGGTCTCACGCATGGGAGTCGATCCGGAGCACGGCTGGAAAGCCAAGTACGAGATCCTTCCGGGCAAGGAAAAGGTCATCGAAGAACTGCGTCGGCTCGCCAAGGACGCCGACACCATTTATCTCGCGACGGACTTGGACCGCGAAGGGGAAGCCATCGCCTGGCACCTGCGCGAAGCCATCGGTGGGGATGACAGCCGCTACAAGCGCGTGGTGTTCAACGAAATCACCAAGAAGGCTATCCAGGAAGCCTTCTCCCAGCCGGGCGAGCTGGACATCGACCGGGTCAATGCCCAACAGGCGCGTCGCTTCCTTGACCGCGTCGTGGGCTACATGGTCTCGCCATTGTTGTGGGCCAAGATCGCCCGTGGCCTGTCGGCCGGTCGTGTGCAGTCGGTGGCGGTAAAGCTGGTGGTGGAGCGCGAGCGGGAAATCCGTGCGTTCAATCCCGAAGAATATTGGGAAGTCCATGCTGATCTCGGTACCGCCAAGGGCGCTACCGTGCGTTTCGAAGTGGCTCGCGAGAAAGGCGAAGCCTTCAAGCCGCTCAATGAAGCCCAGGCCATGGCAGCGCTGGAGAAGCTCAAGGCTTCCAGCTACAGCATCGTCAAGCGCGAAGACAAGCCCACCAGCAGCAAGCCGTCGGCGCCCTTCATTACGTCCACCTTGCAGCAGGCGGCGAGCAACCGCCTGGGCTTCGGTGTGAAGAAGACCATGATGATGGCCCAGCGTCTGTACGAAGCGGGCTACATCACGTACATGCGTACCGACTCGACCAATCTCTCGGCCGATGCCGTGGCGATGGCGCGTACTTATATAGAAAGCGAGTTTGGCAAGAAATACCTGCCGGATACGCCGAACGTGTACAGCAGCAAGGAAGGCGCCCAGGAGGCTCACGAAGCGATTCGTCCTTCCGACGCCAATACCGAGCCAAGCAAGCTGTCGGGCATGGAGCGCGACGCCGAGCGTCTCTACGAGCTGATCTGGCGCCAGTTCCTGGCATGCCAGATGCTACCTGCGCAATACCTGTCGACCACGGTCAGCGTCGGTGCTGGCGATTTCGAGCTGCGCGCCAAGGGTCGTATCCTGAAGTTCGACGGCTATACCCGCGTCATGCCGCAGATCACCAAGCCGGGGGACGACGACGTCCTGCCGGACATGGCCCAGGGCGACGTGATGAAGCTGATCAAGCTGGATCCGACCCAGCACTTCACCAAGCCGCCGGCACGGTATTCCGAGGCCAGCCTGGTTAAGGAAATGGAAAAACGTGGCATCGGTCGTCCTTCGACCTATGCGGCGATCATTTCCACTATCCAGGATCGCGGCTACGTGACGCTGCACAACCGTCGCTTCTATTCGGAAAAGATGGGGGACATCGTCACCGAGCGCTTGTCCGAGAGTTTCTCGAACCTGATGGACTACGGCTTCACCGCCGGCATGGAAGAGAACCTGGACGACGTGGCCCAGGGTGAGCGGGACTGGAAGAACGTACTCGACGAGTTCTACGGCGACTTCAAGAAAAAACTGGAAGTGGCCGAAAGTCCGGAAAGCGGCATGCGGGCGAACCAGCCGGTCATGACCGATATTCCATGCCAGACCTGCGGGCGTCCGATGCAGATCCGTACCGCGTCGACCGGTGTATTCCTGGGTTGCTCGGGCTACAGCCTGCCACCCAAGGAGCGCTGCAAGGCGACGGTCAACCTGGTACCAGGCGATGAAATCGCCGCGGACGACGAAGGTGAGTCGGAGTCTCTGGTGCTGCGCGGCAAACACCGTTGCCCTATCTGCAGCACAGCGATGGATGCTTACCTGCTGGATGAAAAGCGCAAGCTGCACATCTGCGGTAACAATCCTGATTGCGCCGGCTACGAGATCGAAGAGGGCACCTATCGCATCAAGGGCTACGAAGGTCCGAGCCTGGAATGCGACAAGTGTGGCAGCGAAATGCAGCTGAAAACCGGCCGTTTCGGCAAGTTCTTCGGTTGCACCAATCCGACCTGCAAGAACACCCGCAAGCTGCTCAAGAGCGGTGACGCGGCGCCGCCGAAGATGGATCCGGTGAAGATGCCCGAGCTCAAGTGCGAGAAGGTAAACGACACCTACATCCTTCGTGATGGTGCATCCGGCCTGTTCCTGGCAGCCAGCCAGTTTCCGAAGAATCGCGAGACTCGGGCGCCGCTGGTGATCGAGATCTTGCCGCACAAGGATGAGATCGATCCGAAGTATCATTTCCTCTGCGACGCGCCGCAGAAGGATCCGGATGGCCGCCCAGCGGTGATCCGCTACAGCCGCAAGACCAAGGAGCAATACGTGCAGACCGAGGTTGACGGCAAGCCTACCGGTTGGAAAGCGTTCTACGACGGTGGCAAGTGGACCGTTGAAGACAAGCGCTGATTGATGGCGAAAGGATTTGAATCTGCGCGATCCTCGTGGCGAGGGAGCTTGCTCCCGCTGGGCGATTCAGTCGTTGTTCTAAACGCCGCGTAAGCAAAAGGCCGCATGACAACCCTTGGGTTTTCATGCGGCCTTTCAGTTTTTGGCTTGCAGTAGCTTCGGTTGATCCACGACACTGTCGCACCTGCGTGACGCTTTTATTTCGTTGGGGAGAATGCCGCCATGGCCCACGAACTCTACACCCGTACCAATCAGAAGATTTATTTTGCCGGCCTGTCGCTCGAAGCGCTTGCCAGGGCAGAGGATGGGCGCGCCATGAATGCTCCAGCGCTGGTCCAGGCTGGGCGTGAATCCGTGCTGTTTCATTTGTACGGCGCCTTGCTGGGTCTTTGCCACGAAATTGCCGGGTTCTATCGCTTGCCCCAGGCGAATGCGTCACGGGCCGAACTGATGCTGATGCCAGAAGTACTGGACAGCCTCGCGATTCCCGAGCTGGCGGAAATGGTCGAGTTGGCGCAGAACCGCGAGACTTGGCTGGCCAAGTTGCTGGAGGCTCATGCCGCGTTATTCCAGCCGCCACGGGCCCCGCGTAAACCGAAGGGTGATGTTACCCAGCCGTTGATTGTCGCGGTCAATCTTGACGAGCAGGAACCAGAGCCAGAGCTGAGTCGGGAAGAGTTGGAGAGCTGGCGTCAGAATCTCAAAAGCCTGGCGATTCGGTTCCGTGACGGCTTGAACGAATGCTGACGTGATGGCCGTCGGTAACGCTTGGTCAAGATCCTGAGCGAAGCTTGGCCGATGACTATATAATCCCCGCCTTTCGTGGAGAACAGACTTTTATGCCTACGTCCTTTCTAGAAATTGTCGAACTTCCTGATGGTCGCATTGAGCTGCGCCGGGCTGAAGACGAGGGTTCGCTGGTTACCCTGAACTTCTCCGAGGATGCCAAGGTGTTTCTTCAGGGCCAACATGTCGAGGTCGCCAAGGCGATGCTCAGCGTGGGTGTCCAGATGGCAGGTCGCCTGGTTGAAGGCGAATTCAACAAGGAAGAGGGGCCGCGGGTTCTACATTGATCCCCGTTTGTCGGCTTTTGAAGTAATGTGACTGGTCTGGCTTCTCTGTCCTGGAGAAGCCCTGCGTTTATCCCAATCGAATATTCAGGCTTTGTGCATCGCCGGTGCGCGCGGCGCTGATCAATTGCTGACGCGCGGTCGCGGTCAAGGGATTGAGCCAGCTGACCACCGTATGACTGCGCCCCAGGCGCAACGCTTCGCAGGTCAACTGCTGGGCGCTCTGGCTGCCGCGCGGCTGCAATAGCAGGATTCGCTCGCGATTGAGACCAGCGTCTCGCAACCAGGCCTGCGTTACGCTGGCCGGTGGTGCGATCAGCGTAAGCCAGCGAGCGTCCTGGTCCTGGCTCAGTTCTCTCAGGATCGGCGCTAGCAGGTTCAGGCAATTTCCCGCCGCACCACGCAACGACAGCTCGCTGAAGGCTTCGGGTTCGACGCTCCAGGGCGACTCGATGACCTCGTTCAGGACTGGAACCAGCGGTTGGGCCATGAATGCCTCGAACAGCGGAAGTTGTGTGTGCTGTGGTGTATGAGGAAATTGCATAAAGCCTCCTTTAGCGGCGAATGACGCCAACGCTCAAGCCTTCGATAACCAGGTCCTGGTCTTTCAGGTCCACTTCGATGGGGGCGAATTCCGGGTTCTCGGCGATCAACCAGACCTTGCTGCCCTCGCGCTTGAAGCGCTTGACGGTGACTTCATCGCCGATCCGCGCCACCACGACCTGGCCGTTACGGGCTTCACGGGTGGTGTGGACAGCCAGGAGATCGCCATCGAAGATACCGATGTCCTTCATGCTCATACCGTGCACGCGCAGAAGATAATCGGCCCTCGGGTGAAAGAATGAAGGATTGATGTTGCAAGACTCCTCGACGTGCTGCTGGGCGAGGATAGGCGCGCCGGCGGCCACGCGCCCGATGATAGGCAGGGTGGTGTCGTCGGCCTTGGCTTCGAAGCCGGGGATGCGAATCCCCCGGGATGCTCCGGGCGTCATTTCTATTGCACCCTTGCGGGCCAGCGCCTTGAGGTGCTCTTCAGCCGCGTTGGGGGATTTGAAACCCAGTTCCTGAGCGATTTCCGCACGGGTCGGCGGATAGCCGTTGTCTTCTAGGCAGCGTTTGATGAAGGCCAGAATCTCTGCTTGGCGTGGCGTCAGCTTTAGCATATCGATCGCTCTGTCTTTTTATACAGTGACTGGGATTATATACAGTACGAGTCAGTTGGCAATCCTCCTTTTTCGCCAGGCTGCCAGACGGTTGATGGAACCGCTGGCAGGGACTGTGCTACAGCTCGCCAAAGGTGTGGTTAAATACCTGACCGGACGTTCGCAAAATGCCCCGGCAGGCTTGACAAGCCCCAGGCTGAAACGTATGTTTCAAACAAGTGTTTGTCAGGCGGAGTAGCCATGGCCCAGTCGGAAACCGTTGAACGCATTCTCGATGCTGCCGAGCAATTGTTCGCGGAAAAAGGTTTCGCCGAAACCTCTTTGCGTCTGATTACCAGCAAGGCCGGGGTGAACCTGGCGGCGGTGAACTACCACTTCGGCTCGAAAAAAGCCCTGATCCAAGCGGTATTTTCGCGCTTCCTAGGGCCGTTCTGTATCAGCCTCGATCGCGAGCTGGAGCGTCGCCAGGCCAAGCCTGACGTCAAGCCCACTCTGGAAGAGCTGCTCGAGATCCTGGTCGAACAAGCCCTCGTGGTCCAGCCACGCAGCGGTAACGACCTCTCCATATTCATGCGTTTGCTGGGCCTGGCATTCAGCCAGAGCCAAGGGCACTTGCGGCGCTATCTCGAAGACATGTACGGCAAGGTGTTCCGTCGCTACATGCTGCTGGTCAACGAAGCCGCGCCGCGCATACCACCTATCGAATTGTTCTGGCGCGTGCATTTCATGCTTGGTGCCGCGGCATTCAGCATGTCGGGCATCAAGGCGCTGCGGGCTATCGCCGAGACCGACTTCGGCGTGAATACGTCGATCGAGCAGGTGATGCGCCTGATGGTGCCGTTCCTGGCAGCGGGCATGCGCGCCGAAAGCGGCGTCACCGATGAAGCAATGGCGGCCGCGCAGCTGCGTCCGCGCAGCAAATCGACGCCGGCGCTCGCCAAGGCATAGGCACACGGGTGGGCGCGGATGGCTACATCCGCTAAGCTAGCCGCCCATGCCGATTCTCCTTTTGAATTCGTCTCAATATTCTTCGCCCGCGCGGTCTGCCGGCCCTTCAGCCTGGCGGTGCCGGGGCGGATGCAGCATCGCGCGCGTCCCTCGTTATTAAAAGGAACTGTTATGACTGGTGCCCTTCAAGGCTCGTTGATGGTGGACGTCGCCGGAACCTGGCTGACGGCTGAAGATCGCCATCTGTTGCGTCAGCCCGAAGTGGGTGGACTGATCATTTTTGCCCGCAATATCGAGCATCCCCGCCAGGTGCGCGAGCTGAGCGCCTCGATCCGGGCCATTCGCCCCGATCTGTTGTTGGCGGTTGACCAGGAGGGCGGCCGGGTGCAACGCCTGCGCCAAGGCTTCGTGCGTCTGCCGGCGATGCGGGCCATAGCCGATAACCCGAACGCCGAGTACTTGGCCGAGCAGTGCGGCTGGATCATGGCCACCGAAGTGCTGGCGGTCGGCCTCGATTTGAGTTTCGCCCCCGTGCTGGACCTCGATTACCAACGCAGCGCGGTGGTAGGAAGTCGTGCCTTCGAAGGCGACCCCGAGCGCGCCACACTGCTGGCAGGTGCGTTTATCCGTGGCATGAACGCCGCGGGAATGGCGGCCACAGGCAAGCATTTTCCGGGGCATGGCTGGGCCGAGGCAGACTCCCATGTCGCCATTCCTACTGACGAACGCAGTCTCGAACAGATCCGAGCCTGCGACCTGGTACCGTTTGCCAAGCTGAGCAAGAAGCTGGCGGCCGTCATGCCCGCCCATGTCATTTATCCCCAGGTGGATGCCAGCCCGGCAGGGTTCTCCCGTCGTTGGCTGCAAGAGGTCCTGCGCGGCGAGTTGCAGTTTGATGGCGTGATCTTCAGCGATGATCTTTCGATGGCCGGCGCCCACGTGGTCGGCGATGCCGCCAGTCGGATCGAGGCTGCCTTGGCCGCGGGCTGCGACATGGGGCTGGTCTGCAACGACCGCGCGGCCGCCGAGCTCGCCTTGAGCGCTGCCCAGCGCCTGAAGGTCACGCCGTCGGCGCGGATTGCCCGTATGCGCGGCCAGGCCTTCGCCAGTACCGAGTACCGTCAGGATCCGCGCTGGTTGACAGCGATCGGCGCGTTGAAAGCCGCTCAACTGATTGATTAAGGATGTTTCGATGACTGTTTACGCAATTATCGGCGGCACCGGCCTGACCCAGCTGGAAGGCCTGACCATTAGCCAATCCCTGGCGGTGGAGACGCCCTACGGCGCGCCATCAGCCGAGGTGCAGATCGGCGAATACGCCGGGCGTGAGGTGTTGTTTCTGGCACGCCATGGCCATCCCCACCGTTTCCCGCCGCATCAGGTCAACTATCGCGCCAATCTCTGGGCGCTGAAGCAGGCGGGCGCCGAGGCGGTCCTGGCGGTCAACGCCGTCGGCGGGATCCACGCCGCGATGGGCACCGGTCATTTTTGCGTGCCCCACCAGTTGATCGATTACACCAGCGGTCGCCAGCATACGTATTTCGCCGATGACCTGGAGGCGGTGACCCACATTGATTTCAGCTACCCCTACACGGAATCGCTGCGCCAGCAATTGATTGCGGCCCTGGCTGCCGAAGGCTGCGGCTATAGCAGTCACGGTGTCTATGCCTGCACGCAGGGGCCGCGCCTGGAAACCGTGGCCGAAATCGCACGCCTGGAGCGCGATGGCTGCGATATCGTCGGCATGACGGGCATGCCGGAGGCGGCGCTGGCCCGTGAGCTGGAACTGGACTACGCCTGCCTGGCGCTGGTGGTGAACCCGGCGGCGGGCAAATCCACTGCGGTGATTACCATGGCGGAAATCGAGCAGGCCCTGCATGACGGAATGGGTAAAGTGAAGTCGACCCTGGCGCGGGTGTTGATGGCGGGCTAGAAAGTCCGGTTTATTGGAGAATGATCTTGTGGGAGCGAGCCTGCTCGCTCCCACAATCAAGGAGTTTCAGCGCTTCTCCAGCTTGTCCGGCAGCGGCGCAAATAGCGCCTCGATGTCTTCGTTCTGCAGTTTCCAATCCCCAGTCACACGCCCATCCAGCACGCCGGCCGCCAGGTCGGACTTTTCTTTTTGCAGCAGCTGGATCTTTTCTTCCACCGTGCCGCGGGCAATCAGTTTGTACACGAACACCGGTTTTTCCTGGCCAATGCGATAGGCGCGGTCGGTCGCCTGGTTTTCAGTGGCGGGGTTCCACCAAGGATCGTAGTGAATCACCGTGTCCGCTTCTGTCAGGTTCAGGCCCACGCCGCCGGCCTTCAGGCTGATCAGAAAGATCTGACGCTTGCCGCTTTGGAATTCCTTCACTGGCGTGCGTCGGTCTCGGGTCTGGCCGGTGAGGATGGCGTAATCCACGCCGCGTTTTTTCAGTTCATCTTCAATCAGCGCCAACATGGAGGTGAACTGTGAAAACAGCAGCACCCGCCGACCTTCTTCGAACAATTCCTCAAGCATTTCCATCAGGCTGTCGAGCTTGCCCGAGGTGCTGCCGCGGGTGGGCAGGGTGGCATCACTGATCAGGCGCAAATCGCAGCACACCTGGCGCAGCTTGAGCAGCGCTTCCAGGATGATGATTTGGCTGCGCGCCACGCCTTTGCGGGTGATCTCGTCGCGCACCTTCTTGTCCATCGCCAGGCGCATCGTCTCGTAGACATCCCGCTGGGCGTCGCTGAGTTCCACCCAATGGATGATTTCGGTCTTGGGTGGCAGCTCCGTCGCCACTTGCTCTTTGGTACGGCGCAGCAAGAATGGTTTTATCCGACCGTTCAGGTGTTGCAATCGTACGTCGCTGCCGCGCTTTTCGATCGGTACGCGGTAGTCGCGATTGAAGCTCTTGACGTCGCCAAGCCAGCCCGGCAGCAGGAAGTGAAACAGTGACCAGAGTTCACCAAGGTGGTTTTCCAGTGGTGTACCGGACAGGCACAACCGTTGCTTGGCATCGAGTTCCCGGGCGGCTTGGGCGGCTTTGCTGGTGGGGTTCTTGATGTACTGGGCTTCATCCAGGATCAGTACATGCAGCGGCTGCGCCTTGAGGCGTTCGACATCCTTGGGAAGCAGCGCATAGGTAGTCAGGATCAAGTCGTAATCGGCCAGGCGCTCGAAGTGTTTCTTGCGCCCGGCACCGTACAGCGCCAGTACCTTGAGCTGCGGAGTGAAATGCGAGGCTTCGTCGAGCCAGTTGGGAATCAGGCTCGTCGGCATCACCACCATGCACGGTCGGTCCAGGCGCCCAGCGTTTTTTTCGCTGAGAATGTGCGCCAGGGTCTGTAGGGTTTTGCCCAGTCCCATGTCGTCCGCGAGAATCCCGCCTACTTCCAGCTGTCGTAGCGATTGCATCCAGCTCAAACCTTCGAGCTGGTAGGGTCGCAGCGTGGCGTTCAAGCCCTGCGGGGCGGTGGCGGTGTAGTCCTTAATGTCCCGCAGGCGTTGGGCCAGGCTGCGTATGTGCTCGCCACCTTCCCAGCGCAGCGGCATGTCCTGCAATGGGTTCAGGCGCAGGGCATCGGCGCTGTTGAGGCGCAGTTTGGTGGTGCCGGGCTCTTGCAGGTAGAACTCGCCGAGGGTCGCCAGCACGGGCTTCAACCGCCCGTACGGCAGGGCAACTTGCTGAGGGCCGAATTCCGAGTTGGGCCGGTGCGGCAAGTTAACCAGGATAAGTTCGTCATCGCGGCGCCTGGCCAGTCGTTCCGGGTTGAATAGCTCGATATGCGAGCGCATCAGGTTCAACAGGATAGGCAGCAGGCTCAGTCGCTCGCCGTTGACGATGATGCCCAGCTCCAGGTCGAACCAGTCACGCTCCGGAGTCTCATCGACCGTGGCGTACCACTCATCCACCGCCGTCAGGTCGAAGCCGAAGTCTTCATCAATCTGCAATTCCCAACCCTGGGTGCGCAGCTTTGGCAGGTCATTAAGGGTAAAGGTCAGCCAGGCGCTGTCGTTGACCATTTCGTACAGTTCGCCAGCGCTCTCCGGTAGAGCCTTGCTTTGTCGGGTCGCAACCTTGAATCCAAGAATTCGCAACTGCTCGCGGTAGGACTGTTCCACTTCGATCTGGCGTTTTATCCGCAGCGTCTGGGTTTCCTGGCGAATCAGTACGTCGGTGTTGCGCTGGCCGCTGACGTACTCGTCCAGATAACTGAAGGACAAGGCGGCGCGGTGCTGGATATAACGCTGCATCTTGCCGTTGCGCGGCTCGAAGGCGCTGAACTCGACACTTGCCAGCCAAAGCCGTGGCACCGGCTGCACGTTTTCCACCAGGACTTGCGGCGGGGCCTTGGGGCTGCGGTTGTCCAGCACTGCCTGGAGCTTTTCCAGCAATTGCGCGTCTTTTTCGGCGGCCGGGTAGGCCAGGGTTTCCTGAACTTGCAGCAGCACCGCTGCGCAATGCTTGCAATTGATGCGCACCGGGCAGGAGCACGCGGCGTCTAGCAGGATCAATGTGCCTTTGGCTGACTCCTTGAGGCGAATGGTCTGACGGTAGACGCTGCCGCCCGAGCCTTCGCAGCTGGCGATGATGGTGCTGTCGCCGGCCTCGACGACCCTCACGCGGTTTTCCAGCGCGTATCGGCGCCCACGCTCCAGGCTTTGTTCCTTGAATCGATTGACCCAGGAAGGTGCCAGCGGTTTGCTCAGGGGCGAGGGCATGGGCGCGCCGATCAGTCTGGAATGACGTCAGGTGCCTGCCGAGGCGCAGGCGCAGTCAACGAGGTGATCTTGATCAACAAGCCAAGGTGGCCGTTATCGAGGAAGTTCAGCTGGCCGTTCTTGGTATGGCTCTGTTGTTTCAAGCGCTCGCTGGCCGTGACCAGCCCATTGGCGTCGATCTGGTTGATCCAGAAGTCGGCGTCTACGTCAGTGAAACGGCCCAGTTTCAGTTCCAGGGTGCCCTCGATGGGAAACTGGCCGAACTGCTCGGCGCCATCACTGACGGCAATCTTGCTGCCCTGTTCGCCCAGGTTCTGTTGCCAGGCCTTGTGCATCAGCACGGTGTATTGACCGCTGGCGTTGAGTTTCTCGACGATGTTGCCCATCGCCGGCGTGCGCTGGCTGTCCGCGCCCAGGCGTTGTGCGCCGGCGTCCCAGTCCTCCGGCGCGGCGCGGCTGATAATGGCCGGCTCGGCATTCTGGCGGACCAGAATCATTTCAACCTGGTACAAGTCGTCGGCAACCGCCAGGGGAGCGATCAGCGTCATCAACAACGTCAAGGAGCGAAACAGGCGCATTGGGCGTCCTTCAAGCAGTGGTCGGATTGAGGCGCTCGAACAGCGCCTCTACGGTATTGAAGCGCTCTTCCGGGCGTTCCATGGGCACCATGAACTTGAACATCGTGGCGCCTTCGAATTTGTAGCGTTTGGGCTGGCCCTGGATCAGCTTGATCAGGACCAGCGGATCAACCGGGGTCTGCGCCTCGAACTCGATCCGGCCGCCGTTGGGGCCGCCGTCGACTTTCTTGATGCCCAATTGCTCGGCCTTGAGCTTGAGCAGTGTTGTGCGTACCAGGTTCTTGGTCGGCTCCGGAAGCAGGCCGAAGCGGTCGATCATCTCCACTTGCAGGTCCTTCAGGCCTTCCTCGTCGGTGGCCGAGGCGATGCGTTTGTAGAGGATCAGGCGTGCATGAACATCCGGCAGGTAATCCTCGGGGATCAGCGCTGGCACCCGCAGGTTGATTTCCGGGCCGCCTCCGAGGGGCTGGTCGAGGTTCGGTTGCTCGCCCTTGCGGATCGACTTGACCGCCCGTTCAAGCATTTCCATGTACAGGGTGAAACCCACTGCCTGGATCTGCCCGCTCTGGCCATCGCCAAGCAACTCGCCAGCGCCACGGATTTCAAGATCATTGGTGGCCAGTACGAAGCCGGCGCCCAGGTCCTGGGTGTTGGCAATGGCTTCCAGGCGTTTTTCCGCGTCCGGGGTGATCTGCTGGCGCGGCGGTGTCAGCAGGTAGGCGTAGGCCTGGTGGTGACTGCGTCCGACCCGGCCACGCAATTGGTGCAACTGGGCCAGGCCGAATTTGTCGGCGCGCTCGATGATGATCGTGTTGGCGCTTGGTACGTCGATGCCGGTTTCGATGATGGTCGAGGCGATCAGCACGTTGAAGCGCTTGTGGTAGAAGTCGCTCATCACCTGTTCGAGCTCGCGTTCACGCATTTGTCCGTGGCCGATGCCGATGCGTGCTTCCGGCACCAACTCGGCCAGGTCGGCGGCGCATTTCTCGATGGTCTTCACGTCGTTGTGCAGGTAATAGACCTGGCCGCCGCGCAGCAGCTCGCGTAGCAAGGCCTCCTTGACCGTGCTCTTGTTCTGCTCCATGACGAATGTGCGCACCGACAGGCGCCGGGCCGGCGGCGTGGCGATGATCGACAGGTCGCGCATGCCTGAAACGGCCATGTTCAATGTGCGCGGGATCGGCGTGGCGGTCAGGGTCAGGATGTCGACTTCGCTGCGCAGGGCCTTGAGCTGTTCTTTCTGGCGTACGCCAAAACGGTGCTCTTCATCGATGATCACCAGCCCGAGGTTCTTGATCTTCACATCGTCCTGCAGCAGCTTGTGCGTGCCGATGACGATGTCGATCTTGCCTTCGGCCAGGTCGGCCACGGCGGCGTTTACTTCCTTGGCGGATTTGAAGCGGCTCATCACTTCCACGGTCACCGGCCAATCGGCGAAGCGGTCGCGGAAACTGTTGTAATGCTGTTGGGCGAGCAGGGTAGTCGGCACCAGGATCGCCACCTGCTTGCCGCCATGCACGGCAATGAACGCAGCACGCATCGCCACTTCGGTCTTGCCGAAACCCACGTCGCCACACACCAGCCGGTCCATGGGCTTGGGCGCGAGCATGTCGGCGCGCACGGCTTCGATGGTGGTCTGCTGGTCGACGGTTTCTTCGAAGGGGAAGCCGGCGCTGAAGGTTTCATAGTCGGCTTTCGGATCTGCGAATGCATAACCCTCGCGTGCGGCCCGGCGAGCATAGATATCCAGCAATTCCGCTGCCACGTCGCGCACCTGTTCGGCGGCCTTGCGCTTGGCTTTCTGCCAGGTTTCCGAGCCCAGGCGATGGAGCGGGGCCAAGGCGTCGTCGCTGCCCGTGTAGCGGGCGATGAGGTGCAGGTTGGCCACCGGCACGTACAGTTTCGCGCCCTCGGCGTATTCGAGGGTCAGGAATTCGGCGGCCTGGTTTTCGATCTCCAGGGTCGCCAAGCCCAGGTAGCGGCCCACGCCGTGGTCGATATGCACCACCGGCGCGCCTTCACGTAGTTCCGTGAGGTTCTTGATGACTGCGTCGTTGGCTGCGTCGGCGCGTTTTTCGCGACGACGACGCTGCATGACACGCTGGCCGAACAATGGGCTTTCAGCCACCAGCGCCAAGGCCGGATCGTCAAGGATCAAGCCGTCGTTAAGCGGTGCGATGGTGATCGCCAGGCGATCCTTGCCCGCGACAAAGTCAGGCCAGCTGTCGACGGTCTTCGGACGCAACTTCAGGCGTTCGAGCAGCTCCAGCAACACTTCGCGGCGGCCCGCGGACTCGGCGGTAAACAGCACACGGCCAGGGAAACCGTCGAGGAAACCGGCCAGGGCCGCCAGCGGTTGCGTGGCCTTGGCTTCGATTGCCAGGTCCGGCAAAGGCTTGGCAGGGAAGCGTTCACGCCCGGCGCCGGTTTCCACGTCCTGCTGGCTCGCCACCACACGGGGCCAACTCTTGAGGCGGGCGAAGCAGTCTTCCACCGGCAAGAACAGCTCGGCAGGCGGCAACAAAGGGCGAGACGGATCGACGCGACGTTCTTCGTAGCGATTACGTACATCGTTCCAGAAGTTTTCCGCCGCCTGCTCGATGCCCGGAAGGGAAAACACCTGGGTGTCCTGGGGCAGATAATCGAACAGCGTGGACGTTTCTTCGAAGAACAGCGGCAAGTAATACTCGATGCCGGCCGGCGTGATTCCGCTGCTCAGGTCCTGGAAGATCGGGCAACGGCGGAAGTCCACGTCGAAACGCTCGCGAAAACGCGCTTTGAACCGGGTGACCGCGTCTTTTTGCAGCGGGAATTCCTTGGCGGGCAACAGGCGGATCGATTGGACCTTGTCGATGGAACGCTGGTTTTCCGGATCGAAAGTGCGCAGGGTCTCGATTTCGTCATCGAACAGGTCGATGCGATAGGGCAATTTGCTGCCCATCGGGAAGAGGTCGATCAGGGCGCCACGGACCGCGAACTCACCGTGCTCGTAAACGGTATCGACGTAGCGATAGCCACTGGCCTCGAGCCGGCTGCGCATCTGCTCGACGTCAAGCTTCTGGCCGATGTCCAGCACCAGGCTGCTGCCTAGCAGGAACTGAGTCGGTGCGAGGCGATGTAGGGCTGTGGTGATCGGCACTACCAAAACGCCATGACTGAGCTCCGGCAGCCGGTAGAGGCTGGCGATGCGCTGGGAAATGATGTCCTGGTGCGGCGAAAAAAGGTCGTAGGGCAGGGTTTCCCAATCCGGGAAATGCAGCACTGGCAAATCCGGGGCGAAGAAACCCAGCTCCTGTTCCAGCCGCTCGGCGCTCTGGCTGTCGGCGGTCAACAACAGGGTGAAGCGCTTTGCAGCGCTGGCGGCCTCGGCGATAGCCAGGCTCAGGGCGGCACCGGGCAGGTTGCCCCAGTGCTGTTTACCTGCCGCGGCAGGGAGAAGCGGAAGACGCAGAACGGGCACGGAAGGTTGAGCTCCAGCGTTGCGACAAAGTCGACAATTGTAGCGGGGGAAGTGCCCGGCTGTCAGTCGCGGACTACTCTGTCAGAACGCAAAACCACGGCGCGACGGGCGCGCATTGCTCCGCAGAGGACTCGGCGGCATAATGTAGCCCCTTTTTTCAGCCCCTACATGTGGAAGGTTACCGTGACTCAGAAGCCCGACCAGTGTCTTGGTGAATGGATTGATCGTGAAGCACTCGCAGAAGCGATGATCCCTCTCATCGGTCAGCTCTACCGCAATAACAATGTGGTGAGCTCGATCTATGGCCGCAGCCTGATCAACCAGTCTGTCATCGCGATCCTCAAGGCCCACCGCTTTGCTCGCCACCGTTCTTCCGACGACAGCGAACTCTCCGTCCACGAAACATTCCCCCTGCTCAAGGCCATGAGCGAGCTCAAGCTCGGCGCGGCTTCGGTGGACCTGGGCAAGTTGGCGTTCAAATTCCGTAACGAAGGCAATGGCCGTAGCGCCGAGCAGTTCGTTCGCGAAGAGATGGCCGATGTGGTTGGTCAACAGAACGCTTCGCCGCGCAAAGGCACTGACGTCGTGCTCTACGGCTTTGGCCGTATCGGTCGTCTGCTGGCGCGCATCCTGATCGAGAAAACCGGTGGTGGCGACGGCCTGCGCCTGCGTGCCATCGTCGTGCGCAAAGGCGCCGAGAACGACCTGACCAAGCGCGCCAGCCTGCTGCGTCGCGATTCGGTCCACGGTTCGTTCAATGGCACCATTACCATCGACGAAGAAAACAACACCATCACCGCCAACGGCAACCTGATCCAGGTGATCTACGCGAAGAACCCGACCGAGGTGGATTACACCCAGTACGGCATCAAGGACGCGCTGCTGGTGGACAACACCGGCGTATGGCGTGACGCCGATGGCCTGGGCCAGCACCTGGCGTGCCCGGGTATCGACCGCGTTGTCCTGACCGCGCCTGGCAAGGGCAAGCTGAAGAACATCGTTCACGGTATCAACCACAACGAAATCACCGCTGACGACAAGATTGTGTCCGCCGCGTCCTGCACCACCAACGCCATCGTGCCGGTGCTCAAGGCCGTGAACGACAAGTTCGGCATCATCAACGGTCACGTCGAAACCGTTCACTCGTACACCAACGACCAGAACCTGATCGACAACTTCCACAAGGGCGATCGCCGTGGTCGTAGCGCCGCGCTGAACATGGTCATCACCGAGACCGGTGCCGCCACTGCTGCAGCCAAGGCCCTGCCTGAGCTGGCCGGCAAGCTGACCGGTAACGCGATCCGCGTGCCGACGCCGAACGTGTCGATGGCCATTCTCAACCTGAACCTTGAGAAAGCCGCGACTCGCGAAGAGATGAACGACTACCTGCGCTACATGGCGCTGCACTCCGATCTGCATAAGCAAATCGACTTCGTCAACTCGCAGGAAGTGGTGTCCACCGACTTCGTTGGCTCCCGCCACGCCGGTGTCGTCGACGCAGAAGCGACCATCGTCCAGGATAACCGTGTTGTCCTTTACGTCTGGTACGACAACGAGTTCGGTTACAGCTGCCAGGTGGTTCGTGTGATGGAAGACATGGCTGATGTGAATCCGCCTGCATTCCCGCGCTAAGCGTTAACTGCTTGTGAAAACGCCCCGACTTGTCGGGGCGTTTTTTTGCCTGGGATTTGTCAGGCGCCACCTACGGCAGAAGCTTGGGCGGTCCGCAGCTCATGCCGGTTACCCTTGAACAGCACCAAGGTCGCAATCAACCCCAACACCGCCGCGCCGCTGAGCCAGATTCCCGGTGCGGCCTTGTTGCCGAGCACGTGGATCAGGTAGGTGCAGGCCGCTGGGGTAAATCCGCCGAAGGTCGCGGTGGCGAGGCTATAGGCCAGGGAAAAACCAGTGGTACGCACCTCGACTGGCATGATTTCCGTCAAGGCCACGACCATTGCGCCGTTGTAGGATCCATACAGGAACGATAGCCACAACTCGACGATCAGCAGATGGCTGAAACTGGGGTTCGCCACCAGCCAGGACAGTGCTGGGTACGCGGTCAGGATCGCCAGGATCGTCGCACCGAGCAGTAGGGGTTTACGCCCGATCCTGTCGGAAAACGCGCCCATCACGGGCAGCCAGAAGAAGTTCGACAAGCCGATGCACACGGTGACTAATAGCGCGTCCAGGTCCGAAAGGTTCAATTCGGCCTTGCCGAAGGTCGGTGTGTAAGCCGTGATCAGGTAGAACGACACTGTGGTCATCACTACCAACGCCATGCCTGCCAATACGATGCCGAAGTTCTGACCGATGGAGCGGACAATTTCTGACAGGGTAGGGCGGTGTTTTCTGGCCTGGAATTCAGCCGTCTCCTCCAGGGAGCGGCGAATCACGAAGATGACCGGTACGATCAGACAGCCGACCAGGAACGGCACGCGCCAGCCCCATTCGCCCATCTCCTGGGGGCTCAGCCAATGATTGAGACCGACCCCCAGCAGACCGGCGAACACCACCGCGGCCTGTTGGCTGGCGGACTGCCAACTGACGAAAAAGCCCTTGCGCCCTGGCGTGGAAATTTCCGCCAGGTACACCGACACCCCACCCAGCTCCACGCCAGCGGAAAAGCCTTGCAGCAATCGACCCAGCAACACCAGTAACGGTGCCGCCACGCCCAATGTGGCGTAGCCCGGAACGCAGGCGATCAGCACCGTGCCGGCGGCCATCATCGCCAGGGTGATGATCAGGCCTTTGCGGCGGCCGTGGCGGTCGATGTAGGCGCCGAGGAAAATCGCGCCCAGCGGACGCATCAGGAATCCCGCGCCGAACGTGGCCAGGGACAGCATCAGCGAGGCAAAGGCGCTGTCTGTTGGGAAAAATGTCTTGGCGATGGCCGTGGCGTAGAAGCCGTAGACCATGAAGTCGAACATCTCGAGGAAGTTGCCGCTGACGACGCGGAAAATCGCCTTGCCGTTGCTCGTGTTGGAAGACATGGTTAAGTACCCACTTTGGCAAATCTTGTATGAAAACGCTGCAGCCCCTGTGGGAGCGAGCTTGCTCGTAATAGCGGTGTGTCAGGTAGCGCATTCTCGATGAGCCCCCGCCGCCGCGAGCAAGCTCGCTCCCACAGGTTTTTTGCGCGTGTCTGTAGCCCATAATGGCTGGCGCGGTTTTGTCGGGAGATGAAGATTTGTTAACTGGACGATGGATAGGGGGTGTGATGCTTGCTGGCGTGTTATCCGCTTGCGGCAACGGCGACACCTTGGAGCGCTTCGACGGCCCGACCATGGGCAGCCGCTATTCCATCCAGTACGTCAGGCATGTCGCTACCCCCGGTCCGAAAGTGGTGCAGGGCGAGGTGGAAAAGATCCTGGCCGAAGTAGATAGACAGTTGTCCACCTATCGCAGTGACTCGGACATCGAGCGTTTCAATACGATGCCTGCTGATAGTTGCCGAGTGATGCCGGAGCCAGTGCTCGAGCTGATCCGAGCGGGCGAGCAACTCTCCTCGCAAAGCGCAGGCGCCTTCGATTTGACGGTTGAGCCTTTATTGAACCTGTGGGGGTTCGGTCCGCAGTCCCGGGAAGAAAAGGTGCCGAGCGCCGAGGCCCTGGCCGAAACTCGTCAGCGCGTAGGTCATAGACATCTGCGCATTGAGCGCGACCAACTGTGCAAGGACGCCGCGGTGGAAGTCGATTTCAACAGCATCGCGGCCGGTTACGCCGTCGACCGCATCGCCGCCAGGCTTCAGGCCCTGGGCATCGACAGCTACCTGGCCGAAGCCACCGGTGAACTCAAGGCTATCGGGCGCAAGCCGGATGGTTCGCCCTGGCGCATCGCTCTGGAAGAACCACGGGACGACCGGCAAGTGGCGGAGCGGGTCATCGAGGTCAACGGCTACGGGATTTCAACGTCAGGTGATTACCGAAAATACTTCGAGCAGGGCGGCAAGCGTTATTCCCACACCTTTGATGCGCGTACTGGTGCGCCGGTCCTACACAACCTGGCGTCCGTCACGGTGATTCATCCTTCGGCGATGATGGCCGATGGACTATCGACGCTGTTGCTGATTCTCGGTCCTGAACGAGGTTGGGACTATGCCCAGGAACATGGCGTCGGGGTATTTTTCGTATTGCGGGATGGGGAGCGTTTCGTCAGCCGCACCAACGACATCTTTGAACGGATGACCCGTGGAAAAAACCAATGACCATTAAAGTGGAATTACCGTGGCGAGGGAGCTTGCTCCCGCTTGAGTGCGAAGCGCTCACAAAAATGGAGGGGGCGCTACGCACCCCAGCGGGAGCAAGCTCCCTCGCCACATGATCCAAGTGTACTTGAGATCAGTGTCATGCAATGACAGGGTGCTGAAAGGCTCCCGTGGCGAAATAGCGCAGGCAAAGGGGGCATTCTCAATTAATTTACCCACAACGCGGTGGGGAAACTAATTGAGAACGCCCCCTAGCCTACGACGCGACCAAGGGGTAATGTGCGCGGCGTTGACGCTTCTATAGACTGTGGCCGGGCGCGTGAACCGGCCCCAAATTGTTCCTTCATGCCGCCGGTCGGCATGATTTAGCCGTCGGTGCCAAGCGTGGCATCGCGGCCTGTTCTGAGGAGTACGCATGGCTGTCTACAACTACGACGTGGTAGTACTGGGTTCCGGCCCTGCTGGGGAAGGCGCGGCAATGAACGCTGCCAAGGCAGGGCGCAAAGTGGCGATGGTCGACAGCCGTCGGCAGGTCGGCGGCAACTGCACCCACTTGGGTACCATCCCGTCCAAGGCCTTGCGTCACTCGGTCCGGCAGATCATGCAGTTCAACACCAACCCGATGTTCCGGGCCATCGGCGAGCCGCGCTGGTTCTCCTTTCCGGACGTGCTCAAGAGCGCCGAGAAGGTGATCTCCAAGCAAGTGGCCTCGCGTACCGGCTACTACGCTCGCAACCGTGTCGATGTGTTCTTCGGCACTGGCAGCTTCGCCGACGAGCAGACTGTCGAAGTAGTCTGTGGCAATGGCGTGGTCGAGAAGCTGGTGGCCAAGCACATCATCATCGCCACCGGTTCGCGCCCATATCGTCCGGCTGATATCGATTTCAACCACGCACGTATCTACGATAGCGACACTATCCTGAGCCTGGGTCACACCCCACGTAAGCTCATCGTCTACGGCGCCGGGGTGATCGGTTGCGAATACGCCTCGATCTTCAGCGGCCTGGGCGTGCTGGTGGAGCTGGTGGACAACCGCGGCCAGTTGCTGAGCTTCCTTGACTCGGAAATCTCCCAGGCCTTGAGCTACCACTTCAGCAACAACAACATTACCGTGCGCCACAACGAGGAATACGACCGCGTGGAAGGCGTCGACAACGGTGTGATCCTGCACCTCAAGTCTGGCAAGAAGATCAAGGCCGACGCCTTGCTCTGGTGCAACGGCCGTACCGGCAACACGGACACCCTGGGCCTGGAGAACATTGGCGTAAAGGTCAACAGCCGTGGCCAGATCGAGGTCGACGAGAACTACCGCACCTGCGTACCGAATATCTACGGTGCCGGTGATGTGATCGGATGGCCGAGCCTGGCCAGTGCCGCCCACGACCAGGGCCGTTCGGCCGCCGGCAGTATTGTCGACAACGGCAGCTGGCGCTTCGTCAACGATGTACCGACTGGCATCTACACCATTCCAGAGATCAGCTCGATCGGCAAGAACGAGCAGGAACTGACCCAGGCCAAGGTGCCTTATGAAGTGGGCAAGGCCTTTTTCAAGAGCATGGCGCGGGCACAGATCGCCGGCGAGCCGCAAGGCATGCTGAAGATCCTCTTCCATCGCGAGACGCTGGAAGTGCTCGGCGTGCACTGCTTCGGCTACCAGGCGTCGGAGATCGTTCACATCGGCCAGGCGATCATGAACCAGCCGGGCGAACTGAACACGTTGAAATACTTCGTGAACACCACGTTCAACTACCCGACCATGGCTGAAGCCTATCGGGTAGCCGCCTATGACGGGCTCAACCGGCTTTTTTGAGCGGCTCCGGCCGGTGGCCTGAGCCGGCCGGGGAGACCGATTTCAGCAATTCTCGAGGGTGGCAGTGGCCAAACCGGGAAAGTCTGTAATCAGGCTGTCAGCGCCAAAGTCGGCGAGCCTGCGCATGAGCGCGGGCTCGTTGACCGTCCACACCGACACATGCAGCCCCTGGCGCTGCGCCTTGATAAGGCGTTCCGGCGTGCACAGGGTCCAGTTCAGCGCCAGAATCTCGCAGCCATAACTCTGGGCGACCTTCAACGGATCGAGCCAGGCGTATTCGGCCACCAGTCCGCGGGAAATGTCCGGGGTCAGGTCCAAGGCCGCCTTGAGCACTTCCCGGGAACTGGAGGTGATGGTGATCTTATCCAGCAGCCCGAAGCGTTGGGCCATCTCGCGAATGCCCAGCACGGTCGCGGCGGCGCGGGTGCGTGACGCGCTTTTCACTTCAAGTTGCCAGTGCTCGAAATCGCATTGCTCGAACAGCTCTTCCAGCCGAGGAATCGGGCACGGCTTGATCCAGCCTGGGCCACCTTTGCGCGCATCGTAGGTCACCAGTTCGGCGGCGGTGTGTTCGACGACCTTGCCCCGGCGATCGGTGGTGCGCTTGAGGGTCGGGTCGTGGATCACCATCAACTCGCCGTCCATGGACAGGTGCAAGTCCAGCTCGCAACGGCGCACGCCGTGCTTGAGGCATTCCTGGAACCCGGTGAGGGTATTTTCCGGTGCTTCGCCCTTGGCGCCGCGGTGGCCATAGATGAGGGTCACGGTTCTTCCTTATTGATGCCAGATTCGTTCAGTTCCCGCGCCAGGCGCCGTTCTTGCGCCTGTTTTTGCAGGATGTAGCGGGCCAGCAATTGGCGCTGGGCGTCGGTCGGGTGTTCAAACTCTGTTCCCACGTCGTAGCCATCGCCCTTGGGATCGCAATGCGTGACGCGGGCTCGGAGCAACAGGCCCAGGGCCTGGGGCATCAGCACCAGCTTGATCGACAGGTGCGCGCCGACCGCAACGGGGGAGGGGTATTGGAAATCAATGCCGCCTTCGGAGATGATCACAGGCTGTGGTTCGCCGATTTCGCCAAGCACGGTCACCGCGATGACCTGGCTGAGCAAGTCGATGCGTTTGTTCATGGCCTTCAGGTAGGCGGCGATGCTGCGTTCGCGCTCGCTGATCTGGCGCAACAGGTGCTGTGACTCGAATTCGCTCAGGTGCAATTCGCTGAGCAGATTGAACAATGGGGACTCATCCTGCAACACTTCCTGGCTGGCGGCTTCAGGAACGGACAGGGGCCGAATTTCCAGTGCGATCGTGTCCTCGATACGGTAGTATTCGCGGCGATCTTCTTCATCTAATGTCGACATGGCGAACCCATGGTAGCGGCGGTGGTCTGAGTGTAAAGCTGGTTTGTGACCCCCGCCACAAGGACGTTCCTTTTCCCTCCGAACAAGCCCCGACATGTTCAGACCTCTCTTCGTATTCATCGGCACGCGTTATACCCGTGCAAAGCGTCGCAATCATTTCGTATCGTTCATTTCCCTGACGTCCATCATCGGACTGGCCCTTGGCGTGGTCGTGATGATCGTCGTGTTGTCGGTGATGAACGGCTTCGATCATGAAATGCGCACCCGCGTGCTGGGCATGGTGCCTCACGCGACCCTCGAAACCGGCGAAGCCATCAGCGATTGGCCGAGCCTGGCCGCCAACGTCAAGCGGAACCCGCAGGTGCTGGCCGTGGCGCCTTTCACGCAGATGCAGGGGCTGCTGACCAACGACGGCAAGGTTTCCAAGGTCTTGCTCAACGGCATCGACCCCGGGCTGGAGCGGCAGGTGTCGATCATCGACAACTTCATGAAGCAGGGCAAACTCGACGACCTGGCGCCAGGCAGCTTCGGCATCGTGATCGGCGACAAAGCCGCGGCCAAGCTCGGCGTGGCCATCGGCGACAAGCTGACCTTCGTCGCGCCGGAAGTCACCGTCACCCCGGGCGGCATGTTCCCGCGCATGAAACGCTTTACCGTGGTCGGAATCTTCCATGTCGGCGCCGGCGAGCTGGACGGCTACCTGGGCGTGACCAATCTCCAGGATCTCGCCCGCCTGCATCGCTGGAAACCGGACCAGGTCCAAGGCCTGCGATTGAAGTTCGATGACCTGTTCCAGGCGCCACGTGTTGCCTGGAACATTGCCCAGCAACTCGGCGAAGACCGTTACTACGCCCGCGACTGGACCCGCACACACGGCAACCTGTACCAGGCGATCCGCATGGAAAAAGCCATGATCGGCCTGCTGCTGTTGCTGATTGTCGCCGTGGCGGCGTTCAACATCATCTCGACGCTGGTGATGGTGGTGAACGACAAGAAGGGCGATATCGCCATCCTGCGTACCCTCGGCGCCACGCCGGGGCAGATCATGCGCATCTTCATGGTCCAGGGCACCGTCATTGGCGTTATCGGTACGTTCGTCGGGGCCCTGGTCGGAATGTTCGCCGCGTTGAATGTCAGCGCCGCGATTGCCGGTCTCGAAACCCTGATCGGGCACAAGTTTCTCAACGCCGACGTGTACTTCATCGATTACTTGCCCTCGCAATTGCAGGCCGATGACGTGTTGATGGTCTGCGGCGCCGCGTTGATCCTGAGTTTCCTCGCCACCCTGTATCCAGCCTGGCGTGCCGCGCGCACCCAGCCTGCGGAGGCGTTACGTTATGAGTGAGTCGGGCATGAGTGAAAAAGCAATCTTGAGTTGCCGCGACCTGGGCAAATCCTATGAGGAAGGCCCGGAGTCGGTGGTGGTGTTGTCGGGCCTGCAGCTGGAGCTGCATCCCGGCGAGCGCGTGGCGATCGTCGGAACTTCCGGCTCGGGCAAAAGCACCTTGCTGAACCTGCTCGGTGGCCTCGATACGCCCACCGCCGGCAGTGTCTGGCTGGCGGGCGAAGAACTCTCGGCATTGAATGAGAAAGCCCGCGGCCTGTTGCGTAACCGTTCCCTGGGTTTCGTCTATCAGTTCCACCATCTGCTGCCCGAGTTCACGGCCCTGGAAAACGTCTGCATGCCGCTGTTGATCGGTCGCACGGCGATTCCCGAGGCCCGTCAGCGCGCCACTGCACTGTTGGAGCGGGTAGGGCTGGGGCATCGCCTGGAGCACAAGCCGGCCGAACTGTCCGGTGGCGAGCGTCAGCGCGTGGCGATTGCCCGCGCCCTGGTCAACAAGCCCGGTCTGGTGATGCTCGACGAGCCGACCGGCAACCTCGATTCCCACACCGCCCAGGGCATCCAGGACTTGATGCTGGAGCTCAGCACCTCGATGCGAACGGCGTTCCTGGTGGTGACCCATGATATGAACCTGGCCCGCCAGATGGACCGCGTCCTGCACTTGCAGGAAGGTTGCCTGACGCCCATCTGATCGACCGAAACCCGGCGCTTGCCGCAAGCGCCGGGTCTTTTATTTTCATACGGTGCCCAACGAATGTTCAGACCGTTATCGATTTTCATCGGCACGCGCTATACCCGCGCCAAGCGCCGCAATCGTTTTGTCTCGTTCATTTCCATGACATCGATGATCGGCCTCGCCCTCGGCGTACTGGCGATGATCGTCGTGTTGTCGGTGATGAATGGCTTCCAGCGCGAAATGAGTTCGCGCATCCTCGGCATGGTTCCGCACGCCACCATCGTTGGCGTTAACCCGATCGATGACTGGCAGCCAGTGGCCGCCGCCGCATTGAAAAATCCTGAAGTCCTCGCGGCCGTTCCGTTCACCGAGATGGAAGGCATGCTGAGCCATAAAGGTTCGATGCAGCCGATCCAGATCAGCGGCGTGGACCCGGCCCAGGAAGGCAAGGTTTCCATCGTCGCCCAGCACATCGTCCAGGGCCGTCTCGACGCCCTGGAACCGGGGGAGTTTGGCGTGGTGATCGGCGAGATCACTGCCCGGCGCTTCCGCCTGAACGTGGGCGATAAACTGACCCTGATCGTGCCGGAAGTCAGCACCGCGCCTGGTGGCATCACGCCACGGATGCAGCGGCTGAATGTGGTCGGCGTGTTCAAGGTCGGCGCCGAGCTGGACGGCTCCATGGCGCTGATCCACCTGGCTGACGCCGCGCAGATGCAGCACTGGCAGCCGAACCAGGTGCAAAGCGTGCGCCTGGCGGTGAAGGACTTGTACGCGGCGCCGAAAGTCTCGGGTGATATCGCCAACGGTCTTGGCGCCAGCTACAAGGCCGACGACTGGACTCACACCCAGGGCAGCCTGTTCAGCGCCATGAAAATGGAAAAGACCATGATTGGCTTGCTGTTGCTGATGATCGTCGCGGTGGCGGCGTTCAACATCATCGCCACGTTGATCATGGTGGTGAACGATAAAGGCGCCGACATCGCCATCCTGCGCACCATCGGCGCCACGCCGCGGCAGATAATGGCGATCTTCATGGTCCAGGGAACGGTGATCGGCATCGTCGGCACGCTCATTGGCGGCGTGCTGGGCGTGATCGCCGCGTTGAACGTCAGTGAGCTGGTGGGTTGGCTGGAGCGGGTCAGCGGTCAGCACATCTTCAGTTCCGATGTGTATTTCGTCAGCAACCTGCCGTCTGAGCTTCAGCGTGGCGACGTGGTGCTGATCTGTTCTGCCGGGTTCATCCTCAGCTTCCTCGCCACCGTGTACCCGGCGTGGCGCGCGGCGAAGATCGAACCGGCGCAGGCGTTGCGGTATTCCTGAGGCTGGACCGGCTTTCGTGGCGAGGGAGCTTGCTCGCGCTGGGCTGCGCCGCAGCCCCAAAATTTCACTCATCCAAGTGATGAGCAGCGTTTGGATTGATGCCGACCACGATGAAGCCGGAGTTGGATCGTGCCGCCATGGGCCACGGCGAGGCGAAGATGCGCCACGATGATCCCAACAGCGTGCTGGTGGAGCCGGGCAAGACCGCCGAGCTGACCTGGACCTTCAGCAAGGCCACGCGCCTGGAATTCGCCTGTAATGTTCCCGGCCATTACCAGGCTGGCATGAGGGGCGAGCTGACAGTCAGTCAGTAAGCACTCAAAGGCTGCGGCAAAGACTGGTAGAATCCGCTGATTCTTCAGTCAGGTTTCCGTCATGCATCCCGCAGCCGAACATTCCCCGCTGGGCAAATCCAGCGAATACATCGCCACGTACACGCCGTCATTGCTGTTCCCGATTCCGCGCGCCGCGAAGTGGGCGGAGCTGGGCCTGACGGCCGAGACCCTGCCGTACAAAGGCGTGGATTTCTGGAACTGTTTCGAATTGTCCTGGCTGTTGCCTTCCGGCAAGCCGGTGGTGGCCATCGGCGAGTTCGCCATCGCGGCGGATTCGCCGAACATTATCGAGTCCAAATCCTTCAAGCTTTACTTGAACTCGTTGAACCAGACCCCATTCACCGACACCGCGAGCCTGGAAGCGACCTTGCGTCAGGACCTTTCGGCGGCTGCCGGCAAGCCAGTGGGTGTGCGGATCCGCAGTCTCAAGGATGTGGAAAACGAAGGCATCGTGGCGCTGCCCGGTGCTTGCATCGACGAATTGGACATCAGCGTCGATTCCTATGAGCACCCGCGCCCGGAACTGTTGCGTTGCGATGACTCGCGCATCGTCGAGGAAAGCCTGCACAGCCATTTGCTCAAGTCCAACTGCCCGGTGACGAGCCAGCCGGATTGGGGCAGCGTAGCGGTGGAGTATCGCGGCGCTGCGTTGGATCATGCGAGCTTGTTGGCCTACATCGTCAGCTTTCGCCAGCACTCGGATTTCCATGAGCAGTGCGTGGAGCGGATCTTCCTCGACCTGCAGCGCTTGCTCAAGCCGGAGAAACTGACGGTGTATGCGCGGTATGTGCGGCGTGGTGGGCTGGACATCAATCCGTATCGCAGCACCGACGAGGTGCAATTGCCGAACCATCGGCTGGTCCGCCAATGACATCTTGACTGTGGGATTGCATTTCAATTCGTAAACATTAAAAAGCCCTGCTGGCGATAGCAGGGCTTTCTGCGTTTCAAGGGTTTAGATCCCCATGCCGCCCAAGGTAATGACGATATTGCGCAGTGTTCCGGCGATCGTTGGGTGCTCCACTTCAAAACGCTCTACGGCCAGGTTTACGCCGTCGACCAGGTTGTTGTCCTGAAGCTGGTTTTCCAGTTCGATCTGAGATTCGATCTCTGCCATCAACTTGTGCAGATGTTCGCGATCTGGCTCAGACAGCGGCGGGTCCTGTTCCAATTGCTCGCGCAAGGTATCGAGTTGTTCTTGCAATTCCCGGCTGGCAGGCATTGGCGTACTCCCTTTATTGATAGGCACAGTCATGGACCGCGACGCTGCGTCAAAGGTCCTTGGCCTGCCTTAAGAGTAATCCACACTCACGCTCCCTGCATGATCCGGCTCAGGGCTTCTCGCCTTTTTGTCTGCGCAGGTTGATGTCGGCCAGGCAAGTCTCCAATTCGCCCAGGTGGTCGATCACCGAATGCACGCCGAGGCTGAAGAGCTGCACCGTGGCCTTGGCCCGTTTGATTTCCCGTTCCTGCTGGCTCAGGGCTTGCCATTCGGAAGGGGACAGCCCGCACAATGAGCCGCAGGACGCCAGTCCAATGGTCCACAACCCGGCGTTGAGCCCGGACTGCAACAACTTGGGTTCGCCACTGACCAACACGCAGCCGTCCAATTGTTGGACGTTCAGCGCCATGAGGGCTTGCCAGCAGGCATGCGGCGCCGGCCAAGGTTGATTTGTTGCCGGAAGTTGCGGCGCCTTGATGGACGCAGGCAACGTAGTCGCCAGGCCATGGCTGACGGCGGGGGGCAGGTCGTCGAGCCAGGCGCAGGGGATATCCAGATGCTGCAAGCGTTGCAGGCTTTCCAGCGCGCCTGGGGTCGGATGGGCATGATCCGATGGCTGGGTGCCTGGCTGGCGTACGCGCGCCCCGAAATCCACCAGGCATCCACTCAGGCCAAACAGTACGGCGGTAAGGCTGGGGGCAGGGAGGGGCAGTGCTTCGGCGCGCGGCATGGGAACGTCCTTGAAATAACCAGCAGCCTAGCGAGCGCGGATGACAGTCCGGTGACAGCACCATGATGCGAGTTAGTTGTGGAATATTCCTACAGCGAGCTTCTTGCTTCAGTGCTGCCTATCCACGTTTTCCGTCTTATACTAGCGGCCTTACCGCCTGGGCTCGGCGCCCTTGCCTGAATAATCCAAGGAGTTTTCCCTATGCGCTGGAGCCATCGTCTAGCTCAGCTGTGTCTATCTGCCAGTATCCTGCTGGTACCGTTTGCCGCCCAGGCCGCCACGGAAGAAGATCCATGGGAAAGCATCAACCGTCCAATCTTCACCTTCAACGACACCATTGATACCTATGCGCTCAAACCGCTGGCCCAGGGTTATCAGTACGTGACGCCGCGATTCCTCGAAGACGGCATCCACAACATGTTTCGCAACATCGGTGACGTGGGCAACCTGGCCAACGACCTGTTGCAAGCCAAACCGGCCGCTGCGGGAGTCGACACAGCCCGTTTGATTTTCAATACCACGTTCGGTCTCCTGGGGTTTTTCGACGTGGGCACCAAGATGGGCCTGCAACGTAACGACGAAGATTTCGGCCAGACCCTCGGGTATTGGGGGCTGGGCAGCGGACCGTACCTGATGCTGCCGCTGCTGGGGCCGAGTACCCTGCGTGACGCGCCGGCCAAGTGGGTCGACAGCTACGCCACCCCTTACCCTTATATCGATAATGTCTCGGTCCGCAATTCGATCTGGGGCCTGAACATCGTCGACACCCGTGCCAGCCTGCTCTCGGCGGAAAAGCTCGTCAGCGGCGACAAGTATGTGTTCATCCGCAATGCCTTCCTGCAAAACCGCGAATTCAAGGTCAAGGATGGTCAAGTCGAAGATGATTTTTGATTTCCAATTGTAAGTTGCGGAGGCGGCCCAGATGGCCGCCTTCTTTGCTTTGGTAGGGTTCAAGCGCAGATTTGTCCTTCCATTGAGTTACGCTTCGCTCGGTTCTTATAACTCTCCGTGCTTTGACAAATAAAGACGGCAAGCGGCGATTCGCATGAGCTTGAAACGCCCCGCGGATGGGAGTACCGTCTGCGCCTTAGAAGGGCACCTCTGGTGTAACCGTGTGTAGGGCGAAGGCCTGAAGCCGGTACGGCAGAGAGGCTAGAAAGCGAATCCAGTAGTGCGCGCAGGCCCAACGCCAAGCCCGCTACGCCAACCTAATTCTGGCGCCGTTTGCCCACATGCCAAAAACCAGTGCCACGCTGCTGATAATCGATGATGACGAAGTGGTGCGAGCCAGTCTCGCGGCCTACTTGGAAGACAGTGGTTTCAGCGTCTTGCAGGCCAGTAACGGCCAACAGGGTCTTCAGGTATTCGAGCAGGAGAAGCCCGACCTGGTCATCTGCGACCTGCGCATGCCGCAGATGGGCGGACTCGAACTCATTCGCCAGGTCACCGAGCTGTCGTCGCAGACCCCGGTCATCGTCGTTTCGGGCGCGGGTGTGATGAACGACGCGGTCGAGGCGTTGCGCCTGGGCGCGGCGGACTACCTGATCAAGCCCCTCGAAGACCTCGCGGTGCTTGAGCACTCGGTGCGCCGAGCCCTGGATCGCTCGCGACTGCTGGTGGAGAACCAGCGCTACAGGGAAAAGCTGGAGACCGCCAATCGCGAGCTCGAAGCCAGCCTGAACCTGTTGCAAGAGGACCAGAACGCCGGGCGCCAGGTGCAGATGAACATGCTGCCGGTGAGCCCCTGGACGGTCGATGGTTTCCGTTTTGCCCATCAGATCATACCGTCGTTGTACCTGTCGGGGGACTTCGTCGATTATTTTCGTGTAGATGAGCGTCGCGTGGCGTTCTACCTGGCGGACGTTTCCGGGCACGGTGCTTCGTCGGCGTTCGTCACGGTGTTGCTGAAGTTCATGACCACGCGCCTGCTGTTCGAATCCAAGCGCAACGGCACATTGCCGGAATTCAAGCCTTCGGAGGTCCTTGGGCATATCAACCGGGGCCTGATCAGTTGTAAGCTGGGCAAGCACGTCACGATGGTCGGTGGAGTCATCGACGAGGAGACTGGTTTGTTGACCTATAGCATCGGCGGTCACCTGCCGTTGCCTGTGTTGTATACACCAGACAGTGTTCGTTACCTGGAAGGGCGTGGTTTGCCGGTAGGCCTGTTCAACGAGGCGACCTATGAGGACCACGTATTGGAGCTGCCACCGACATTCAGCCTGACGCTGATGTCTGATGGCATTCTGGACCTTTTGTCAGAGCCTACACTCAAAGAGAAAGAAGCGGCCTTGCCCGAGCGGGTGAGTGCAGCGGGCGGCAGCCTGGAAGGCCTGCGGCAAGTGTTTGGATTAGCCACGCTAGGGGAGATGCCGGATGATATCGCCCTGTTAGTGTTGAGCAGGAACCTTTGATGAGTACCGGTAGAATCCAGTTCGCCGAGCAGGACGGCACTTTTGTCCTGAAGTTTGTCGGTGAGGTGCGCCTGACCTTGTGTTCGGCGCTGGATGCGACAATAGAAAAGATCTTCACCGCGCTGAATTTCAGCGCCATCGTGATCGACCTGACCGAAACCCGCAGCATCGACAGCACTACGCTGGGCCTACTGGCCAAGCTGTCGATCCTGTCGCGGCAGAAAGTCGGCCTGCTGCCGACTGTCGTCACTACCCACAACGACATCACCCGTCTTCTGCAATCGATGGGTTTCGACCAGGTGTTCAACATCGTCGGCGATCCGGTGCCATGCCCCGATTGCCTGGACGACCTGCCTGACCAGGACCAATCCGAGGAAGAAGTGCGGATCAAGGTACTCGAAGCCCACAAGATCCTCATGGGGCTGAACGACTCCAATCGCGAAGCGTTCCATGACCTGGTGAATGCGCTGGAGCGGCCTTGATTCTTGAGCCTGCGTAGGCCGGACTGACGCTTTCTCGAGCCTGCTTGCGAATGGCCTGGTCAGACGCCAGATTTCTCAGGCCGAGCCGCATAAAAAAAGGGCGAACCCATCAAGGTTCGCCCTTTTGCATGCCTTGCGAATCAGCTCAAAGCTTGGCTTGCAGCAACGCTTCCAGCTTCTCCTGGTCACGAGCGAACTGACGGATGCCTTCAGCCAGTTTCTCGGTCGCCATGGCGTCTTCGTTGGACAACCAGCGGAACTGGGGCTCATTGAGGCTCAGGCGAGCTTCTCCAGCTTGCCCAGGTGCCAGTTTGCGCTCCAGCTTGCCTTCGTCGGCGGCCAGTTTCTCCAGCAGCTCAGGGCTGACAGTCAAGCGATCGCAACCGGCCAATTGCTCGATCTGGTTGAGGTTGCGGAAGCTCGCGCCCATAACCACGGTCTTGTAGTCATTGGCCTTGTAATAGTTGTAGATGCGCGTCACGGACTGTACGCCCGGATCATCGGCGCCGGTGTAGTCGTTGCCGTTGGCCTTCTTGTACCAATCGTAGATACGGCCCACGAACGGCGAGATCAGGAAAACCCCGGCATCTGCACAGGCAGCGGCCTGGGCGAAGGAGAATAGCAGGGTCAGGTTGCACTGGATGCCTTCGCGCTCCAGTTTCTCGGCAGCGCGGATGCCTTCCCAGGTCGAAGCGATCTTGATCAGCACGCGGTCACGGCCAACGCCGGCCTTTTCGTACAGATCGACCAGCCGATGCGCGCGCTTGAGCATGGCTTCGGTATCGAACGAAAGGCGTGCATCCACTTCGGTGGAAATGCGCCCCGGAATCACTTTCAGGATTTCCTGGCCCACCGCAACACCAAAGCGGTCGCTGGCCAGGCCCACGTCGCCCTTGCAGTCCGCCACGCAAGCGTTCAGCAGCTCGGCATAACCGTGGATGGCCGAAGCCTTGAGCAGCAGGGATGGGTTGGTGGTGGCGTCGACGGGTTTGATGCGGGCGATGGCTTCGAAGTCGCCCGTATCGGCCACGACGGTGGTGAACTGCTTGAGTTGTTCCAGCTTGGAAGTCATGAGCGTGCTCTGTCCTATGGGTCCGTTGACATTACCCGAGGGCCGGCAGCCACTCAAGGGCGTGAAGAGGTATCGATGGCCCCAGCGGCAACAACCTGAAAACGGGTGTTTGAAAGGCCGGGGCAACTACCGGTAGATACGATGCCAAAACAGCGCGCAGGTTCAAAGCAAGTGATGGTTAACGCCCTTCCAGCAACTGGCCCGCCTGATCGAGCAAGGCCAACGGATCCTTGGTCTTGTGGATATCCACCGACAACAACTGCCGGAACCGCCGCGCGCCCGGGAACCCAGTGCCCAGCCCCAGCACGTGACGGGTGATGTGGTGCATGGCACCGCCTTGTGCCAAGTGATCGGCAATATAAGGCCGCAGCAGTGCCAAGGCCTCGGCACGAGTAACGAGCGGCGCAGTGCTGCCGAACAACTGTTGGTCCACTTCGGCCAGCAGATACGGGTTGTGGTACGCCTCGCGGCCCAGCATGACACCATCGAACGTTTGCAGATGTTCGTGGCAGGCCTCCAGTGTCTTGATTCCACCGTTGAGTACGATCTCCAGCTCAGGGAAGTCCGCTTTCAATCGGGCCACCACGTCATAGCGCAATGGCGGAATGTCGCGATTCTCCTTCGGCGACAACCCCTCCAGGATCGCAATCCGTGCATGCACGGTAAAACTGTTGCAACCGGCGTCACGCACGGTCCCGACGAACTCGCACAATTGCTCATAACTGTCGCGACCATTGATCCCGATCCGATGCTTGACCGTCACCGGAATCGACACGGCGTCGCGCATCGCTTTCACGCAATCGGCCACCAATTCCGGATGCCCCATCAAGCAGGCGCCGATCATGTTGTTCTGCACCCGGTCGCTTGGGCAGCCGACGTTGAGATTCACCTCGTCGTAGCCATGTTCCTGGGCCATTCGGGCGCAGGCCGCCAAGTCGCCGGGGACGCTGCCGCCCAGTTGCAGGGCCAGCGGATGCTCGGTTTCATGGTGGCGCAGGAAGCGTTCGTGGTCGCCGTTGAGCAAGGCACCGGTGGTGACCATTTCGGTGTAAAGCAGGGCGTGCTTGGAGAGGATGCGTAGGAAGAAGCGACAGTGGGCGTCGGTCCAATCCATCATCGGGGCCACGCTGAAGCGGCGGGAAACGGACTGTCGCAAAGTTTCTTGAAGAGGCATGGGAATCTGGAGGCAAATGCGGAGGCCGCACAGTTTATCAGGTATGGGGCGGCAGCGAATGCATTCAGCCCGGACTAGGCAGCCCACCCATTCACTGCGTCATGCCTATGCTGAAAACCGATTGGCTGCCGATTTCCATGAGGCTCAGTGCTCCGTCGGAAAAGGAGCAGCCAGTATCCATGTAGACAACATTGCCGAGGCGGGTGACGCGCGGGACTGATGAGTGTCCGACATAAACTTCGTGGATGCCTTTGATTGGAGTCGGGTCCTGCTGTTCGATTTTGTCCCGGGCATAAAGGGCTTGCGCCAAGGCTTGTTGTTCGGACTGCTTTCCTCGCGTTCCGGTAATGGCTTCCTTCGCATTCTGCCATTCATTTTCAAGCCCGACAGCTGGCGCTTGGGCATGTACTATCCCAACTGTTTTATCGTCGGATAACTTAACTTCAATAATGATCGGAAGTTGCTGAAGCGCTGCTAGAAGTTGCTCCTGGGTGGTCGGGCTCAACTCATAGAGCCAGGCGCCGCCGTTGCGGATGTGCCTGTGTCTGTCTCCGTGGCCGCAGATACCATCGATAACCATTTGCTCATGGTTGCCGCGTACCGCATGAAACCAGGGTTGCCCAAGCCAATTCAATACGTCCTCTGAGTCGGGACCGCGATCGATGAGGTCCCCCACGGAAAAAACCCGGTCTACTTCGGTATTGAACTCGAGTTTCGCCAAGGCCCTTTCCAGAAGCTTGAAATGCCCGTGGACGTCGCCCACGACAAAGTCTCGGCCTCGTTCATTCGGGGGGAACGAGGCGGTCTGGTTCATACATCGTCTTTCGGCAGGGTTGGCTGGCACGGAATGTATCGCTTGAGCAAAGAGCGCAGGTAACTTATGGTCGAGATTGTATCGGCTGTCCAATACACTTCTTGAAAACGGTTTCCATGGGATCGAGCACGCAGTTATAAGCCGCGATATTGGCATTGATCCATTCGTCTTTTTCGATTCCCCACCAACTTATTTCGAACCCGACATTCATGATGAGGTGCTCGAACAGGATGCGTTGGGCGCGGCCGTTGCCTTCTCGAAAGGGATGGATGACGTTGATATCGGAATAGGCGTCCGCCACGGCGACTATGAGTTCATCCCGGCCCATTGCTTCGAACCAATTCGCTGCCGCCATGCGGGCGAAAATCTTTTCGGCTTCCTTCTCCATGTATTCCGGTTGGCAGAAGCGAGTGTCCTGCTTGGCCATGCCAACGGTCCGCAGCTGTCCGGCCCATTCGAACAGGTCTGCGAACAATGCGTGATGGATGTTCTGAAGGTAAGCCAGGCTGTAAGGGGGCGGGTTGAATTCAACACTGCTCGCCGCGATCGCCGAAAGCTGTTGTTCGGCTTCGCCCAGGGTGGGTTCGTCGTGGATATCGAGTTTGTTGCGCAGGACCGTGGAGCCGGGATAGCAGTAGGCGTCCTCGCCGACGCCATATTTGTCGGGCATCAGGCTCGGGTCTTGGTGAAGGTCTTCAACACGTCTTCACGGGATGGCAGCTTGCGTTCGCCGTCCTCGAAAGACACTTTGAAGCCCTCCAGGCGCAGGCTCGCTGCGTAGTTGGACCTACGAGTCCTGGCCGCGTAGGCCTTCTTTGTTTCAAGGCTGACAGTGCCCATGGGGTTGGACCTCGAATCACGTGGGTGAGCGGATTATAGCCCATCGCGTAGCCAATGAGCCCATCTGTCACTGTCGGTTCGGCGGCTGGATTGACCAACGGAGCTTGCAACACGGCGCATCTGCGAATACTGTTCATGCATCCAGTGTCCGAGTGTTTTCCATGCAACTCATTGCCAAGCTAGGCATTCTTGCCGATGCCGCCAAATATGACGCATCCTGCGCCAGCAGTGGCGCCCCCAAGCGCAGTTCGCGGGGGCGGGACGGGCTTGGGGCCACGGATGGCATGGGTATCTGCCATAGCTACACGCCGGATGGTCGCTGTGTATCGCTGCTCAAGGTGTTGTTGACCAATTTCTGCCTGTACGACTGCCAGTACTGCGTGAACCGCCGCTCCAGCAATGTGCCGAGGGCGCGATTCTCACCCGAAGAAGTGGTCCGGCTGACCCTGGATTTCTATCGACGTAATTGCATCAGCGGCCTTTTCCTGAGCTCTGGCATCATTCGCTCGGCCGATTACACCATGGAGCAGTTGGTTCGAGTCGCGCGGTTGCTGCGCGAAGAGCACCAGTTCCGTGGATATATCCATCTCAAGACCATTCCCGACGCCGACCCGCTATTGATCGAAGAGGCCGGGCGGCTGGCGGATCGCCTGAGCGTGAATATCGAATTGTCCTCGGAGATCAGCCTCAAGCGCCTGGCGCCGGAGAAGCAACTGGCTACCATCCGTCAGGCGATGGGCACCATCCACGACGGCCAACAGGCGGTGGCGGGCGAGCCGCGGGCGCCTCGTTTTGCCCCGGCCGGGCAGAGCACGCAAGTGATCGTCGGGGCCGATGCCACTGACGACCACGCCATCCTCAGCAACGCCGAGTCGCTTTACCAGGGCTACGGCCTGCGGCGAGTCTATTACTCCGCCTTCAGCCCGATCCCCGAGAGCCCCGCCAGCGTGCCACTGGCCGCGCCACCTTTGCTGCGGGAGCATCGGTTGTATCAGGCCGACTTCCTCATGCGAGGCTACGGCTATAAGGCAGGCGAACTATTGAGCACATCCACCAACCTGGACCTGGACATCGACCCCAAGCTGGCCTGGGCATTGGCCAATCGTGATGTGTTTCCACTCGACCTCAACCGCGCCGAGCCGGCTTTGCTCGCGCGCATTCCCGGCATCGGCCTGCGCAGTGTCCAGCGGCTGGTGACACTGCGCAGGGAGCGGCGGATTCGCTACGACGACTTGGTGCAGTTGCGTTGCGTGTTGGAAAAGGCGCGTCCGTTTATCGTGACCAGCGATTACCGCCCCGCTGACGGCCAAGTGCGCAGCGGGCTGCTCCGAGCGCGCTTGCGCGACCCACAGCGGCCGGTGCAAATGGGGCTGTGGGCATGATCGCCCTCGATTGTGGCGACGATTTCAGCACCTGGCGTGACCAGGCCCGAACGCTGCTGGGCCACGGAATCGACCCCTGCGACGTGACATGGGCCCAGGGCCCGATCGCCGACCTGCTGGCTGTGCCGACGCCGCTGCCACAGGGCCCGGGGCCGTTCCAGACGCGCGTGCCGCCGGGGTTGTTGGGGCAATTGGAACAGGCCAGCCGCTACCAGGGCGAACAACGCTGGAATCTGCTGTACGAAGTGCTCTGGCGCGTCGCCCATGGAGACCGCACCGCAATGCTCGCTGGCGATCGATTGGGCAGCGAATTGCAACGGCGCATCAAACAGGTCAGCCGCGAAGCCCATCACCTTCATGCGTTCGTGCGTTTCGTACCGCTGCCGCCGGCGGTCGCCGAACAACTGCAGTTGGATCTTGTGGCTTTCCACCAGCCCGCCCACGACATCCTTGAAAGCGCGAGCGGGCATTTTGCCGATCGATTGGGCCGGCAACGCTGGCTGATCGCAACGCCCCGCGATGGCATTCGTTTCGATGGGCATTCGCTGGACTATCAACGCCGTTGCCCCGAGCAATGGCAACAATGGGCCCGCCACGCCGAAGATCCCGGCGCGGAACTGTGGCGCACCTATTATCGACACATCTTCAATCCGGCGAGGCTCAACCCCACCGCGTTGCGCCAGCACATGCCGGGGCGATTCTGGAAGCACTTACCTGAAGGGGATTTGATTCCTCAGCTGGTGGGGCAGGCGCGGCAGGGCAAGCAGAGGGATGGGCAGGCATTGGAAGTGGGGGAGAAAGTGGGGAAGCGGATAATCGCGGGCAGTGGGGCAGAGGTACGGGGCTGTAGACAGTCCTGAGCGCTCGATCACGGTTCACCTGTGCAAATTCCAAACAAGTTCTGTGCCGTCCGCGCTGTGTTCCGGCGCCAGCCATCCACCTAGGATTCCCTTCATTCACTCCATGAAAGAAGGAACTGCCCATGCAAAGCTTTACCCGTCGATTGCTCACCGCCTGTGTATTCTCAGGCGTTCTCGCCAGTGCCGGCGCCTCGGCCGAGAGTCATCCAACCATTCGTGCAATGTCTGGTGCAGTGCCCGTGAGCCAGTTGCCTGCCGGTAAAACCGCGTTACTGGTGATCGATTTTCAGAATGAATACTTCACCGGTAAGATGCCGATCCCTGACGGCCCGGCAGCGCTGGCCAACGCCCGGAAGCTGATCGAATTCGCCGATGAACACAAAATGCCGGTCTACCACGTTCAGCACATCGCACCCGCCGGCTCCCCTGTGTTTGCCATCGACGGTGAAACCGTGAAATTCCATCCTGATATGCAGCCCAGGCCCAATGACCCGGTCTTGCAAAAAACCACCGTCAGCGTGTTCGGCAGTACCGATCTGGACAAGCGTCTGAAAGCCGGGGGTATCGAGAACGTGATCGTCTCTGGCCTCATGACCCATGCGTGCGTGGCGGGCGCTGCTCGGGATGCGGCACCGCTGAGCTATAACGTGTTGGTGGCGGCCGATGCATCAGCTACGCGTGCGATTACCCGGGTCAATGGGGAATCGATCGACAAGGACGCCTTGCACAAGGCTGCCCTCGCCGAGATTGAGGATACGTTCGGCGATGTGATGAACACCGCCGAAATCGTCAAGCTACCGGTGCGCTAAGCCCCCTATGAATCAGATGCTCGCCATGCGTGTGTTCCGCTGCATCGCTGAGGCCCAGGGATTCTCAGCCGCCGCTGAGCGGCTGAACACCACGCACTCGTCGGTTTCCCGGCATTTGCATCAGTTGGAATCCACGTTGGGCGTGCGTCTGGTCAATCGCAATACCCGCCGCATGAGCCTTACGGCAGCAGGGGAAAGGTACTACGCAGCCTGCGTGGATATCCTTGACCGAGTCGATGCCGCGTCCCAAGCCGTCGCGCTGGAACACGAGCGTCCCTTCGGGCTGCTTCGGATCAGCGCGCCGCTGGTGGTAGGCACCTTGGAGTTGGCGCATTGGTTGCCGGCCTTCCAGGCGCGGTATCCGGAGATCCAGATCGATTTGTCTTGCTCTGATCCGTTGGTCGATCTGGTGGCCGATGGCTTCGACGTCGCGTTGCGGATTTGCGGGCCCTTGGCCGACAGCAGCCTGGTCGCCCGTTTGCTCAGCGTTTCACCGCTGGTGCTGGTAGCGGCGCCGGCCTACGTGTTCAAGTGCGGTTTGCCTCGCAGTGCTGCCGAACTCAACGAGCATCGGTTGCTGACGTATGGGGCGACTCCTCAGTGGACGTTCACCAGCGCCAGGGAAGGCCCCGTCACTCTGGATTGCCAGGGCATTTTTCATACAGACACCATCACTGCCTTGCACGCTTATGCCTTGTCAGGCGGCGGCATAGCCGCGTTTACCCTGGCGACGGTGCAAGATGACCTGCTGGCCGGCAGGCTGGTGCGGATCCTGCCTGAGCACACCCTAGGGGAACGGCATTACTACGCGCTTTACCCTCATGCCCGGCATTTGCCGGCCAAGGTGCGCGTGTTCGTGGAGTACATGACGCAGTATTACCGCGCGGTGTCAGGCGGATGAGCACAACGAAGCGCGCTCCAAGGTATTCCATGGCTTGCGCATGGTTGGCTTGCGGTTGGTGTAGGTGCAATGCAATCCCCCTGATCCTGGCGCGCAAATGTATTGCGCTGGCGGACCCGCAGGATGAAGCCGAGTCGCCAAGGTGGAGCCGGGCACCACGAGTCAATCAGCTTTAATGGCATCTGCCGGCCTGCGCAACGCCGCGATATCCCGCTTCGGGGACGCGCCGAAGAGACGGCTGTATTCTCGGCTGAACTGCGAGGGGCTTTCATAGCCCACCTGGTAGGCCGCGCTCGCCACGTCCAAGTGCTCGTTGAGCATCAGGCGCTTTGCTTCGTTCAACCGCAGCCATTTCTGGTATTGCAGTGGGCTCATAGCCGTGAGCTGGCGGAAATGGTGATGGAACGTCGGGGTGCTCATCTGCACGCGGGACGCGAGGTCCTCCACACGGACAGGCCCGGTGTAGTTGAGCTTCAACCAGTCGATGGCCTTGGCGATCCGGTAGCCTTGGCTGTCGACGGAGGCAATCTGCCTTAGCCGCGCGGCCTGGTCGCCCATCAACAACCGATAGTGAATTTCTCGCTGGATCAAGGGCGCCAGCACCGGGATGGCGTCGGGTTCATCGAGCAGGGCCAGCAGGCGCACGAACGGCTCGAGAAAATCCTGGGTGGCCGTGCCGATCCCCGCACCTATCCCGACGGCGCGCTCGACCCGTGGTATCACGCTGCCCTGGGCGATCAGATCCGCCACCATGCGCAAATCGAGTCGCATGACCAGCCCCAGGCAGGGCTGTTGCGGGCTGGCGGCCAACACTTCCGAGTTCGCAGGCATATCCAGCGAAGTCATAAGGAAACGTGCGGTGTCGTACCCATACGCCTGCCCCCCAATCCACACCTGTTTCATCCCTTGGGCGACGAGGACGATGCTCGGTTCGATCATGCAGGTCATGGGTGGGGCAGGGGCGTCGCGGCGGAAAAAACAAAGACCGGCAATTGACGTTTCAAAGTCGCCCGGTCCTGTCGTCCGGTTATCGATGAGGTTGGCGAGCCTCTGTTGGAGCGATCTGTCTTGGGCGGTCATGTCGATATCTGCGGGATTGAGAGCTATAGGCAGAACATTACCCCGCCAAGCGAAGCGTTGCCTATGGCAAACAGGCGGGTTCACAGGATCGGGCAAGAACTCCAGCGAAATGTTCTACCGGTCGCCCTTGCCGGTCGTTAAAACTGCACGTCACATTAAGCTCATCCGGAACGGCGCTCGCTCGCCGGGTCCATGCTCGGTGCAATCCCTAGACCCAAGAGAGGGGCTCCGAGCCCATCAAGCAATTTCAGGATTTTCATGACCGATACCTCATTGCCAAAACCACAGGGCAAACCTGCATGGGGCGCTGTGCTCGCCATGTCGTTGGCGGCCTTTGCACTCGTTGCGTCGGAATTCATGCCGGTCAGCCTGCTGACACCGGTGGCCGCAGACCTGCACATCAGCGAAGGACAGGCTGGTCAGGGCATCGCCGTCTCCGGTGCCTTTGCGTTAGTCACCAGCCTGTTCATCGCGTCGATCGCGGCGCGCATCGAACGCAAGTGGCTGCTCTCGGCGCTGACGCTGTTGATGATCATCTCCGGAACGGTGGCGGCACTGGCGCCCAGTTATCTGGTTTTCATGGTCGGGCGCGCACTGATCGGCTTTGCGATTGGCGGCTTCTGGTCGTTGTCGGCGGCGACGGCCATGCGCCTGGTGCCGCAGGATAAAGTCCCCCGGGCCCTTGCCATCGTCAACGGCGGCAATGCCTTGGCCACGGTCGTGGCCGCGCCGTTGGGCAGTTTCCTGGGAGCGATCATTGGCTGGCGTGGTGCGTTTTTCTGCATCGTGCCCGTCGCCGCGCTCGCCCTGGCATGGCTGCTGATGAGCCTGCCGTCGATGCCCATCCAGGCGAAACGGGGCGCCGCCAATCCTTTCAAGCTGATGGCCCGGGCGCCGGTTGCGTTGGGCATGCTGGCGGTCAGCACGTTCTTCATGGGCCAGTTCATGTTGTTTACCTACCTGCGGCCGTTCTTGGAGAGCGTGACGCGGGTGGACGTCTCGTTGCTTTCGCTGATGTTGCTGGCGATTGGTCTGGCGGGATTGCTCGGCACCTTCCTGATCGGTGCGCTCCTCAAAAAAGGCCTGTATCGCACGCTGATCATCATCCCGCTGCTCATGGCCGCGATCGCCCTGGCCTTGGTGGGGTTCGGCAGTTCCGCGTCCATCACAGCCTTACTGCTCGGCCTCTGGGGCCTGGTGGCCACGGCCGCGCCTGTGGGCTGGTGGACCTGGCTGGCAAGGACGTTGCCGGACGATGCCGAGGCAGGGGGGGGATTGATGGTCGCGATCGTTCAACTCGCCATTGCCTCGGGGGCCACGGTGGGCGGCGTGCTGTTTGACTTGAGCGGTTATCGCGCGACCTTCGAGACCAGTGCCGCGGTCTTGGTCGTAGCCGCAATCCTCACCATTCTGGCAGCTCGGGCGGCGGCTCGACCATCGACACAAGCGTCGCCCACCGTGACATACAGCACGGGGCGTTGACTTGGGAACCGTTGGGCGGCTGCGGTTGGTGGCACATTGATATCTTGGTAGACTTTGGACTCGTTATCTACCGAGTTGGTTAGTTGTGTCTACTGAGAGAATTCAACCCTTGGAGCAGGCCCTTCTGGCGGTAATAGCTGCTGCGGGAAAAATGGGCATCAGTTGCGATGAGTTATGCGCCCAAGCGGTGGGCGGCCTGGTGTCCGAACAGCACTGGACCTGGGTGGATGCCCAACATGCGGAGCGTGCCGCCGACGAGATCGACAATGCCATGGCGATCCTCATTGACCGGCAAACAGGGACGCCAATCAAAAGCGGGCCCGATGCGGCATTTGAATCGAATCGACTCTGAGAACGGGCAATCCGTTGAATCCCCGTTTGTGCTTAAATGCCCAAGCCTTCCTCGATGAACGACAGGAAAGTGTCTTCATCGAGGGTCACGGGTTCGGGCTTCTGCTGGCCGGTTGGCCGCAGATGCCAATGGGATTCGCCATGCATCCCCACTGTGCGCAGGATGCAGCGCTCCAATCCCTTCGTATGGATTTCGATGCATCCCTCGGCATCGGGGGAAAAGCGAGCGATCGGGTCGAGCAAGATGCGGCGGTGATTGCCCTCGATCACCAATTGGTCGATGGCATAGTTGTAAGTCGACCCGCTGGAATGGCTTTCAAACACATGGGTGGGGTTACGCCGGATAACCAGGCCCGCCTCACAGACCGGCGCCAGCCAGCTTTCAATCTGGCGGTACAGCTCGTACACCTGGCCAGGCCAGTGTTCAATCGCCAGGTCGGCGCAATGGTCAGTGTCGGCCGGCGCGCGTTGGGCCTGCCTCAGCTTTGCTGCGAGTTCGTCTGCCTTGCTCATGTCGATTCCCTGTCGTGGTGATGGGTTGAGCTTAGCCGAAGGGGCAGCGTGGGCGTTTGCGCTGGGTCATGGAAGCGCAATTGACGGTTAATGCTTGGCACCTGCCCCATCGGTTCGTAGCGGCATCCTTTCACTGTTCCCCCTGGCGAATTGCTCAGGCATCTCCGGCAACGAAGCCACGTGCACGGCGCGGGACGGCATGGCGAAGCGCACGCCGATCTTGGCGAACTCGTCCATCATCCCCAGGTTGATGGCTTGCTGGATGTCCATATAGACGTTGTAGCTGGGGTCCAGCACGATGTAGACCGTTTCGAATTCCAACGTGCTTTCGCCGAAACCGCGAAAGTGCGCGCGGTCGAAGCGGGTTTTCTCCTGGGCCTTGATGATGTTTTCGACGATGACGGGCACTTGCCGAAGTTGTTCGGTCGAGCATTCCTGAGGCAGGGCGAATTCGAAGACGATGCGGCGCTCCTGCAGGCGTTTGTAGTTCTGGATGGTGGTGCTGATCATCCCCGCGTTGGCCATGACGATCTGCTCGCCGCCCAGGCTGCGGATCCGGGTGGTCTTCAGGCCGACATGTTCCACGGTGCCCGCCAGGGAACCGACCACGATGAAGTCGCCGACTTCGAAGGGTTTGTCCACGGCAATGGACAGCGAGGCGAACAGGTCGCCGAGAATGTTCTGCACGGCGAGCGCTACGGCAATGCCGCCAACGCCGAGGCTGGCAACGAATGCTGTGATGTTCACGCCCAGGTTGGAAAGCATCGCCAGCAGCACCACTGCCCACAGGAACACTTTTGCGCCCCAGAGGCTCAAGGTGGCCAAGGCGCTTTTCTGATGGATGTCGCTGTGGCTGTGGCGCGCGAAATAGTGCAGCAAGGCCAGGGCGATCGCACGGTTTGCCCATAACCCCACCTGCAAGGCGGCGACGACGAACCAAAGGCTGCTGACCCGACCCAGCCAGCGTTCCGGCAGGTCCAGAACACCGATGCCGATCAGAATCGAGGCCAGCAATAGCAGGGTGTTGCTGGTGCTGGACAAGACCTCGACAGCAATATGGCTGACGTAGGCATCGGGCCTTTGCGCCCGTGCCCGTACGTTTTTCAACAGGAAGCCGATGCCGGCTCTGGCAACGATGAAACTCACCGTCATCACGCTGAGTGCCAGTAACCAATTGGCGATGGAAATGCCGAGCAGTTGGGTGTCGGTAAAAATGTCGAGAGAGCTTGAATCCATGGGTCGGGATCACCTGTGCCATTGCTGTTCAGGTTGTGCCCTGGCCGATTCGCGCAAGGCGCGGGCCGGGCCATGAACTTTGTTAGTTCATGTGGGCCAGGGGCCGTTCAAATTTATTCTCCGGGCGCGGCGCGTGCCTTGCGCTTGGCTTGTTTTGGATCCATTGCGCCATCCATCGACTTCCTCCTAAAGGCAAATTGCCGCCCCCCAAGCGGTACGCTAAGCTCGCGATTATTGGGGGCTTTTGAGCGACTCGCTCACTGTTTTGCCCTCCCCAGGATTTCGCTTGCCTATCCCCATCCACGATCCGAACCATGCGCCTGGCGGTGCCTTGAAACGCCTGCCTTTGCTCAAGGCCGCAGTGATGTTCATCGCAGCCGTGTGCCTGTGCCTCTGCGGTTTGCTCTTCTTGCAACTGGAGCAGTCCCGTCGGCATGACCTGGAGTCGGCGCGCCTCGCTTCGGCCAACCTCACCCGGGCCATGGCCCAACAGGCCCAAGACACATTCCTGCAAGCCGACCTGGCGCTTGCCAGCCTGGCCGACTGGATTCAAAACGACGGGTTCGGTCCGTCGACACGACCGCGCCTGCACCAGACGTTTGCCAGGCGGGTGCAGTCCCTGGAGCAGTTGCACGGTCTGTTCCTGTTCGACAAGAACGGCCAGTGGATCATTACTTCTTTCGAACACCTGCACAGGGGGGCGGGGGTGGCCGATCGGGACTATTTCAAGTTCCACCAGCAGAACGCCTCGCTGATCGCCCACGTCGGCCCAGCGGTTCGAAGCCGACAGAACGGTGAATGGATCATTCCGGTTTCCCGTCGATTGAACGACCAGAAGGGCAACTTCCAGGGCGTGCTGCTGGCCGGCATCAAGATGTCCTATTTCGATCAATTCTTTAAAAGCTTCAGTCTCGACGCCAAAGGCGAAATGTCTTTGGCGCTGTCCGACGGTACGTTGCTGGCGCGTCGTCCTTTCGATGAGGGACAGATCGGTCGTCCGCTTGCCGATGAGTACGTTTACGAACACCAGCACGCAAGCATGGGCGCCGGCGATACGGTGCTCCGCCCGGCGCCCGACGGCATCGTCCGGTTATATGGGCACCGGCATCTGCAGGCTTATCCGCTGATGGTGACCGCCGCGATGTCCGAACAAGCGATCCTGGCGGGCTGGTACGACAGGGCGTTCCAGTCCAGCCTTATCGTGGCCTTGGTGGTGTTGGGCGTTTGCCTGTTTGGTTGGGTCTTCGTGAGCCAGGTGCGCAACAGCGAGCGGATCGAGGCAGACTTGCGCAAGGCCCAGGAAGCGCTGGAGCTGATCGCCACCCACGACAGCCTGACCGGCCTGGCGAATCGGCGTTTATTCGAACGTGCCCTGGACATCGAATTCGGGCGAGGCGCTCGCCAGCGCAGCCCCCTGAGCCTGATCATGCTCGACATCGATTTTTTCAAACGCTACAACGACACCTATGGGCATGTTGCGGGGGACCACTGCCTGGCCGAGGTGGCGAAGGTGCTCAAGAGTTGCTGTCATCGCAAGGCCGACCTGGCGGTGCGCTACGGCGGCGAGGAGTTCGCCGTCCTGCTGCCCGACACCAACCTGCACGGTGCCATGGCATTGGCCGAGCAGATCCGCAGCTGTGTCATCGACAAGCACATCAGCCACTCCGCTTCCCCCTCTGGCTACCTGACGGTCAGCCTCGGCTGCTATGCCTTCGTGCCGAGCAGCCTGGACAGTACCGAAGTGTTTATCCAACGGGCGGACGCTGCGCTCTATCAGGCCAAGCACAGCGGTCGAAACTGTGTCGCGGTCCTATCCAGGGAAGGCGCGCTGGATGCGCTGGAGCGTTCCGACCGTTGAGATCCGTTGGAATCATCGGCGGCGGATAACGGTCCATTGGTCAACATGCAGGCTAGGCGTGGGCCCTTTCGTCAAATCTTGTGGGCTCATCATCTGGCTGGACGATGGCTGCTAAGGTTAAGAAAGCGCAACGGTCCGATGCGGTTCACGCCGTGACCTTTGCACGGCGAAGCCAGCGCCGAAAGGATAGGAACAGGTCAATGGATACCACTGCCGATACCCCCTCTGATGTCTCGCGTCATACGCCGATCACCCGTCGCCTGGTGGCGGCCCTTGGCGTGTTGTTTGTCCTGGGGGTTCTGGTGGCCGTCGCCGCGCTGTTCAACATCGCGCAAAAGCTGGATGCACAGGATGTGGACGAGACCCGCTTCTATATCCAGCGTGCCCTCGATAATCGCATCACAGCCACGAAAAACTACATCACCAGCTACGCCTACTGGACCACTGCCTACGAGCACCTAAGCGGCGAGGTCGATGTGCAGTGGGCCTATGCCGACCAGAACATGGGCAAGACCCTGTTCACCAACGATGAACTAGAAGGTGTGTTTGTCATTGACCGTGAGCGCACCAAATATGCCGTGGTGCGGGGCCAGCAGGTCCAGGCAGACGCGGCGGCGTTCATTGATATGCCGCTGAAGGACCTCGTGGATGAGCTCCAGGCACAACCTGACCTGACCAGGCCGATGATTCGCTACACCTTGTTCGAAGGCTGGCCGGCCGTCGTCACGGCTTCGGTGATTGTGCCCAACGACGAACGTCCCCAGGTCAACGCCAGGGAGACGTCGATCCTCCTGTTCGTCGACCAACTGACGCCGGTGAAACTGCGCAAGGTGGGCATGGGTTACGGCCTGACCGACCTGAACCTGGTGAAAGACACCACATTGGAGCCCGGCCAGCCCGCGGTGCCGTTGGACAGTACCGGCTACAGCTTGATATCGCAGCTGCAGCGGCCGGGCCAGCATTTGCTGTGGTCACTGGCTCCGCCGTTGGGAGGCGCATTGCTGATCCTGGCGTTGCTCACTGCCTATTTTTTCCGGTATGCCATGCGCACGGCTCGACAGGTGGACGCCAGCTACGACAGCCTTGAAAAATCGAAACAAGCGCTCGAGGCCAGCGAAGAACGTTTTCGCGCCGTGGCCGAGGCGGCGTCCGACTGGATATGGGAGATCGACAGCCAGCAACGCATCACCTATCTATCGGCTCGCTTTAATGTCGTCACGGGTTTTTCCGACCAGCAGTGGCTGGGCCAGGAGATCGAGCAGTTGCTGTTCTGCGACACCCTGCCCATTGCTTCCTGGCTGGGCAACCTGGTCGAAGAACAGAACGCCAGCAACCTGCGCTGCTCTTACCGCGATCATTCCGGGCAATTGCGATTCTGTCGGGTCTCGGCGCGACCGATCCAGGACAAGGCAACCGTGACGGGCTATCGCGGCACGGCCAGCGACATCACCGATGAGGTGGCCGCCCACGCTCAAGTCCAGCATCTGTCGCTGCATGATGCGCTGACCGGACTGCCGAATCGCAACAAGTTGGCGCGACACCTGGACGACGCGTTGATCGCCAAGGAGCATTCCGCGCCGTTGGCCCTGCTGATGGTGGACCTGGACAACTTCAAGCCGATCAACGATTCCCTGGGCCATGCGGCGGGCGATGCTGTGTTGCTGGAAGTCGCCCAGCGCCTGCGCGACAGCACGCGTGAACAGGACCTGGTGGCGCGCCTGGGAGGGGATGAGTTCGTGATAGTGCTCAGTGGCGTGGAGCACTCCACTGAAATCGACCGATTCTGTACGCGGCTCATCGACAGCCTGCAGCAACCGATCCACTACGAGTCCCATTCCCTGCACATTGGTGCGAGCATCGGCGTTGCCGTGAGCCGACGCCAAGGCTACGTACCAGGCGAGTTGATCCGCTGCGCCGACATAGCCCTGTACCAGGCCAAGTCCGAGGGTAAAAAGACCTGGTGCTATTTCGCCTCGCACATGAACGATCAGATCCAGCATCGTCGTCAGTTGGAAAACGACCTGCGCCAAGCGGTGAAGAACAACGAATTCATTCTGCATTTCCAGCCTCGCTACACGGTCGACGGCCAGGAGATCGTCGCGGTGGAATCGCTGGTGCGCTGGCAACATCCAACCCAGGGTCTGTTGAGCCCCGATGCCTTCATTCCGCTGGCCGAGCAAACCGACCTGATCGTCCCGCTGTCGCGCTGGGTACTGCGCGAGGCGTGCGAAACCGCGCTCACCTGGCCAGGATCGCTGATGGTTTCGGTCAACCTGTCACCGGCGCAATTCGAACGCAGCGATGTGGTCGAGGATGTCCGCCAGGTATTGATCGAAACCCACTTCCCGGCGAGTCGCCTGGAGCTGGAGATCACCGAAAACGTCATGCTGAACGACGTGGATGGCGCGCTCCAGGTGATGAATGCGCTCAAGGAATTGGGGGTGCGCTTGAACATGGACGATTTTGGTACCGGTTACTCATCCCTCGGCTACCTGCGCACATACCCGTTCGACGGCATCAAGATCGACAAGCGCTTCATTGCCTCGATGAGCAATAGCAGCAACGACCGCGCCGTGGTCCAGGCGATTATCAACCTGGGCAAGGCGATGGGCTTGACCGTCACGGCGGAGGGCGTGGAGACCCTGGCCCAATTGGGTTCATTGGGCACCGATGAATGCCACGAAGTGCAGGGCTATTTTCTTAGCCGGCCAATCGACAAGCAGGCATTTGCTGCCTTGCTTGAAAGCAGCCAGTCCATGTCAAGAACCGGTTCCTGAGCAATGATTGCAACCCCCGAGGCCTGTCGCCGGTCACAGCTATGTCTTGGCATTCAGGAATTATTCGCCCATGAAGAATCTGCGGATCGCGACGTTCAACATCAACGGCATTCGGGCGCGGTTGCCTAACCTGCTGGAATGGCTGGAGCGGGAAAAACCCGATATTGCCTGCCTGCAAGAGCTCAAGGCTGCGGACAAGGACTTTCCCGCCGCCGAGTTGGAGTCGGTGGGATATGGATCGATCTGGCATGGCCAGGCTTCATGGAACGGTGTGGCGATCCTGGCCCGTGATGCGCAACCCCTGGAGAGTAGACGCGGGCTGCCAGGAGGAGAGGAAGACAGTCACAGTCGTTATCTGGAGGCGGCGGTGCATGGCGTGCTGGTGGGCTGCCTCTATTTGCCCAATGGCAATCCCCAGCCCGGTCCGAAGTTCGACTACAAGCTGGCATGGTTCGAGCGCCTGATCGACTATGCGCAGGCACTCCAGGCGAGTGATCATCCGGTGGTGTTGGCTGGGGACTACAACGTGGTGCCAACCGACATGGATATCTACAACCCACGCTCCTGGCTCAAGGACGCGTTGTTGCAGCCCGAAAGCCGGGAGTGCTACCAACGACTGCTGGACCAGGGGTGGACGGACTCCCTGCGTCACCTCTACCCGGAGGAGCGGATATATACGTTCTGGGACTATTTTCGCCAGCATTGGCAAAAGAACTCCGGGCTGCGCATCGATCACCTGCTGCTCAACCCCGTGGCCAGTGCATACCTGAGCGACGCGGGCGTGGATGCCTGGGTCAGGAACCAGGAGCATCCCAGTGACCATGCGCCTACCTGGATTCGCTTGTCTTCGCGCAAGCGACGCTGAAGGTTCGAGCGGACCAGGCATTCGTGGGATTTGTCCGTAGGAAGGAAATGCCTTATACCTGCCCAATCGCAGCGCGCTAACCCAAAGCCCTGCCTTGACAGGAAAGGACATCCCCATGAGCCAACCTCGACTGAGCGACACCGGTCGCTATCTACGACGCCTGGGCTTTGACACGGCGCCGCCTCCAACGCTGGAAACGCTGCGTCAGCTTCAAAAGCGCCATACGGCCGAGTTTCCCTTCGAAACCCTCTCGACACTGTTGCGCCAGCCGGTCGCCATCGACCTTGAATCCGTCGAGCGGAAGGTTTTCGAACAGGGCCGTGGCGGTTATTGCTATGAACTCAACCAGTTGTTCCTGGCGCTGTTGCAAACCCTGGGCTTTGATGCCCAGGGCATCACTGGACGCGTTGTGATGAACGCCGCCGAGGGCGCCTGGACAGCGCGCACCCATCGCTTGAGCGTGGTGACGCTCAGTGGCGTGCGCTATATCACCGACGTCGGTTTCGGCGGTATGGTGCCCACCGCGCCGCTTTTGCTGGATAGCCGCGATATCCAGCACACGCCCCATGAGCCGTATCGCATCGACGTCAGCCCGGATGGCTACCTGCTGCGCGCCCAGGTCGGCGATGAATGGCGCCCGATGTACCTTTTCGACCTGCAACGCCAGGAGGAAATCGACTATACCGTGGGCAATTGGTACGTCTGCTCCCATCCCGAATCACCGTTCATGGGAAGGCTGATGGTCGCCCGTACCGGTGAGGGACTCCGTAGGACGCTCAACGGCAACAGCTATGCCGTGCACCGGATCGGGCACGAAAGTGAACGACGCACCATCAACGACGCGGATGAGCTGATCACGTTGCTGGAAAATGAATTCAGCCTCACTGTGCCGCCCCGGGAACTGCTGCGACCCGCAATCGAAGGGCTGTTGGTGTGATGTCTTGAGCGTTTTGGTTTAGCAATTGCATTCCCTGTCAGCGACGGATGCGCAACAAGTTGTATACAACTCTATGGACATTTGTCCTGACTTTTGAATACAGTGTGCGCATAACAAAAAACAGGGAACCCCCGAACCATGAAAACGCCCCATGTTTCACTCCCACGGCCCGAGGACGAAAACCTCGGGGTCGGCGCGAATATGGCTTACGGCCTGCAACATGTCCTGACCATGTACGGTGGCATCGTCGCGGTGCCGTTGATCATCGGCCAGGCGGCCGGGTTGTCCCCGGCCGACATCGGTCTGCTGATCGCGGCTTCGTTGTTTGCAGGGGGGCTGGCGACGTTGTTGCAGACCCTGGGCCTGCCGTTTTTTGGTTGCCAACTGCCGCTGGTCCAAGGCGTTTCGTTCTCCGGCGTCGCAACCATGGTTGCAATTGTCGGCACCGGTGGGGAGGGCGGCTTCCAGGCCATCCTCGGCGCGGTGATTGCCGCCTCCTTGATCGGCCTGCTTATCACGCCGGTGTTTTCCCGCATCACGCGTTTTTTCCCACCTCTGGTGACCGGCATCGTCATCACCACCATTGGCCTGACGTTGATGCCGGTGGCGGCACGCTGGGCAATGGGCGGCAACAGCCATGCGCCGGATTTTGGCAGCATGGCCAACATTGGCCTAGCCGCGGTGACCCTGGTGTTGGTACTGGTGCTGAGCAAGATGGGCAGCGCGACGATTTCGCGGTTATCGATCCTGCTGGCGATGGTCATCGGTACGGTCATCGCGGTGTTCCTCGGCATGGCCGATTTTTCGTCAGTGGGTGAGGGGCCAATGTTCGGCTTCCCGACACCTTTTCACTTCGGCATGCCGACCTTTCATATCGCCGCGATTCTGTCGATGTGCATCGTGATCATGGTGACGCTGGTGGAAACCTCGGCCGATATCCTGGCAGTGGGCGAGATTATCGACACCAAGGTCGATTCCCGGCGTCTGGGCAACGGCCTGCGAGCAGATATGTTGTCGAGCATGATCGCGCCGATCTTCGGATCGTTCACCCAGAGCGCCTTTGCCCAGAACGTCGGCCTGGTGGCAGTGACTGGAATCAAGAGTCGTTTCGTGGTGGCGACAGGGGGTGTGTTCCTGGTGGTGCTTGGGCTGTTGCCCTTCATGGGCCGGGTAATCGCCGCCGTGCCGACCTCCGTGCTCGGAGGCGCTGGTATCGTGTTGTTCGGTACCGTTGCCGCCAGCGGAATCCGGACGCTGTCGAAGGTCGATTACCGCAACAACGTCAACCTGATCATTGTCGCCACGTCCATTGGCTTCGGCATGATCCCCATCGCCGCACCGAACTTCTACGATCATTTCCCGAGCTGGTTCGCGACGATCTTTCACTCCGGCATCAGCTCATCGGCCATCATGGCCATCATGTTGAACCTGGCCTTCAACCACTTCACCACCGGCAACTCCGATCAACAATCGGTATTCGCCGCCGGCACCGAGCGGGTGCTGCGTTATCAGGACCTGGCGGCGCTACGGGAAGGTGACTATTTCAGCGACGGCAAGTTGCACGACTGCGACGGTAACGAAATCCCCGTCGTAGCCGCACCTGAGCATCCCACTGGGGATCATGGCCCGGTGCGATTGAAAAGCGGTGAGCACGTCTAGCCTTGGCGAAACCCCAGCCCAACAAAAAGCAGCCTGTGATGATCAATCACAGGCTGCTTTTTTTGTTTCGCTTTAGAGGGGCCGTTTACCAGCGCCCGTAGTGCCCACGTGGCGGACCGTAGTAATAGCCCCTCGGTGGCCCGTAATACACCGGGGCCGGGCGATAATAGATCGGCTGCTCGATATACACCGGCTGTGGCTGGTAGTAGACCGGTGGAGGTTGCTGCACGTAGACCGGCTGTGGCTGAACGTAGACGGGCTGTTGTACGTAAACCGGCCGGTCTCGGTTGATGAGCGCGGAGCCGACAATGGCAGAGCCGACGATGGCGCCGAACACTGCGGGCCCCTCCCAACCACCGCGACCATGGGCGGATGCCTGGCCGGTGACCGCGAGTGCCCCCACGAGCAGGGCGATGATAGGGAGTTTGCGTTTCATGGCGTTTCCTCGTTCCGACCCCGGCGCCTGTGGCCTGCTACAGACCCGAATAAGGGCGCGGGGATACTTGCTATGACAGCGATTTTCCCAGGATTTGCGGCGCTGTTGGGTAAAGGTTGTGTAAGGTCTGCGACAGATTTTTTTTACGAACACCGAGTCGGTTCGCTGCGCACGGTGTCTGATCATCGATGAACCGGTCGGGACGACACTCCCGTCCATCCGAAAGTGGCTTGAAGGAGACGCACATGCAGATGAACCCCAACAAAGACACCCAGCTATGCATGTCGCTATCGGGGCGCCCGGGCAATTTCGGCCTGCGTTTTCACAATCACCTGTATGAGCAGTTGGGGCTCAACTTCTACTACAAGGCGTTCACCAGCCAGGACCTGGCCGGGGCAGTGGGCGGTATCCGTGCCCTGGGTATCCGCGGGTGCGGTGTGTCGATGCCATTCAAGGAGGCCTGCATTGCCTTGGTCGATGAGCTGGATCCTTCCGCCGCTGCCATCCAGTCGATCAACACCATCGTCAATACCAATGGTCATTTGAAGGCCTACAACACGGACTACATCGCCATCGCGCAACTGTTGCAAAGCCATGCCGTGCCCAAGGAGTCAACATTTGCCTTGCGCGGCAGCGGTGGCATGGCCAAGGCAGTCGCCAGCGCCTTGCGCGACGGCGGCTATACAAACGGCTTGATCGTTGCCCGCAACGAAACCACCGGCCGAGCGCTGGCCGACACGCTGGGTTACGAATGGCAAGCCGAGTTGGGTGACCGACGGCCGCAGATGCTCATCAACGTCACGCCGATCGGCATGACCGGCGGGGCGGAAGCGGACCTGTTGGCATTCGAGCCCGCCGCCATCGCTGCCGCCGACACTGTGTTCGATGTCGTGGCGATTCCTTCGGAAACGCCGTTGATCGTGCATGCCAGAGCGGAAGGCAAACGGGTGATCACCGGCCTTGAGGTCATTGCGATCCAGGCGTTGGAGCAGTTTGTCCTGTACACCGGCGTTCGGCCCAACCTGGAACAATTCGACAAGGCCGTGGCGTTTGCCCGAGCGGTGTAGGCCCTGTCATTCCAATCGTGCCAGCCGTTCTTCCAGCGCTGCGATTCGCGCTTCTAGCTCTTCGATACGCTCCAGCGATACGCCGCCGGCCGCGCTGCGTTCGGTCGGCTGGTGACGCGCGGCGAGGATCGCCTCGATGTCTGCCGGGTCGCCCATGGCATGCATGTAACGGTCTTCCCGTTGGCCGGCCTGGCGCGGCACCAGCAACGCGAGGCCACGAGCGATCAGGCGCTCCAGCTGATGCACCACCTGCTCGGTGTCCTCGAAATCATGCATGCGGCCGCTGCGGGTCAGCAGCTCATTGACGGTCTGCGGGCCGCGCAGGAACAGCAATCCCATCAGGATCACCTGGGCCGGCACCAGTTCCAGCGCCTTGTCGACCCGGTGCTCCCAGCGGTCGGCGCGACTGCCCATCACCAACCGGGTGAAACCACGTCCTTCCAGGGCTCGCAGGCTTTGGCCGACTGGCCCCGGGTTGAGGTTCATCACCGGTTCGCGGCTGGTTTTCTGGTTGCAAGCCAACACCAGCGCGTTGAGGGTGAGGGGGTAAGTCTCGGGATTGGTGGCCTGCTTTTCGATCAGGGCGCCAAGAATGCGGATTTCCGTGCTGTTGAGCCGCGGTTCTTCGGCCGGGCTTTGTTCTTCGATGCTCATCGCGCGTTCCCTATGCTGTGGAAGCCGCCTAGCCTAATCCTTGCGCAATAAAAGACAAGGTGCGCAACAAGCCGTGGCTATAATCGCCCACGTTTGATTCGTTTCCTTCCATTACTCCATGAGATCGCCATGACTATTTCCCTGTACGCTGCCTCCGTCCCGGTTTTCAAGCAAATGCTCAATGCCCTGAGCGATGTTTTGAACAAGGCCGAGGCCCACGCCACCTCCAAGAACATCGATCCGAACGCGCTCTTGCAAGCGCGCCTGTTCCCGGACATGTTCCCATTGGTACGCCAGGTGCAGATTGCCGTGGACTTCGCCAAGGGCGTGTCCGCGCGCCTGGCCGAGATCGAAGTGCCGAAGTATGACGACAGCGAGACCACCTTCGCTGAGCTGCAGGCATTGATCGCCAAGGTGCTGGCTTTCATCGATGGCATCAATGCCGAGCAGATCGACGGCAAGGAAGGCATCGAAATCGTGACCCGTCCGGGCACGCCGAAGGAAAAACGCTTCACTGGCCAGAATTATCTGCTGACCTACGGCTTGCCGCAGTTCTTCTTCCACGTGACCACCGCATATGCACTGCTGCGTCACAATGGCGTGGAAGTAGGCAAGCGCGATTACATGGGCGCGTTCTAACTCCCGCAGGCATGAAAAAGCCCGGGGCGGTGGAGCCGTCCCGGGCTTTTTTATGGCTGGCTGTCAGGCCACCAAGCGTTTACGCCGCGTCCCGCGCCCGCTCTTCTTCACCCAGGCAAGCCGCCGCCGTGAACAAGACATCGGTGGACGAATTCAACGCCGTTTCAGCCGAATCCTGCAGCACGCCGATGATGAACCCTACGGCGACCACCTGCATGGCGATTTCGCTGGGAATGCCAAACAGGCTGCACGCCAGGGGAATCAACAACAGCGACCCGCCCGCGACCCCGGAAGCACCGCAAGCGCAGACGGCGGCAACGACACTGAGCAGCACGGCGGTGGGGATATCCACCACGATACCCAGGGTATGCACGGCGGCCAGTGTCAGGACCGTGATGGTAATGGCGGCGCCCGCCATGTTGATGGTCGCACCCAGCGGGATCGAAACCGAGTACGTATCCTCATGCAGGCCGAGGCGTCTGCTGAGCTCCAGGTTCACGGGGATGTTCGCCGCGGAGCTGCGGGTGAAGAACGCGGTGATGCCGCTTTCACGCAGGCAGGTAAACACCAGCGGGTAAGGGTTGCGACGCAGTTTCCAGAACACGATGAGCGGGTTGACCACCAGCGCCACGAACAGCATGCAACCGATCAGTACGATCAGCAGATGCAGGTAGCCGAGCAGGGCGCTGAAGCCAGAAGTGGCGAGCGTCGAGGCCACCAGCCCGAAAATCCCCAGCGGGGCGAAGCGGATGACCAGGCGCACGATCACGGTCACGCCGTTGGACAGGTCTTCGAGCACAGTGCGCGTGGTTTGGCCGGCATGGCGAATGGCGATGCCCATGCCGATGGCCCAGGCCAGGATGCCGATGAAGTTGCCGGTCATCAATGCACGGACCGGGTTGTCAACGACGCTCAACGCCAGGCTTTGCAGCACTTCGCTGATGCCACCCGGTGCGGTGACCGCAACGTCCTGGGTGCTCAGCACGAGGCTGGAGGGAAACAGCGTGCTTGCGATGACCGCGACCACCGCGGCCGCGAAAGTACCCAACAGATAAAGGAACAGGATCGGCCGGATATGGGTCTCCTGGCCGTGCTTATGGTTGGCGATCGAGGCCATGACCAGCACGAACACCAGGATCGGTGCCACCGCCTTGAGCGCGGACACAAAAACCTTGCCGACGAATTCAGTGGATTTCGCCAGGTCCGGCGCCAGCCATGCCAGGACAATACCGGCGATCAGGCCAATAATGATCTGCGTGACCAGGCCAGTGCTTTTGAGGCGGTGCAAGGGAGAAGGGGAGACAGCTGTCATAACGGTATCTCTGATTTTTTTATGTGTAACGGTCAGCCGAACGGGGCTATAAGCCGGCAGGCCACATGGACGGGACCGAAAGAAGGTAGAGCGTTTGCAGGTCGCGGACTTTATCACAGCCCGACGAAAAATCTGACGGACCCGTGACGATCCGTCACCCCCCATGTTTGAGCACGTTTTTCTGACGGGCACATTCTGGTAGGCTTTGTCCTTCTCACTTTTCAATACCGCCAGCGGGCCTATGGCTATCGCTGGTGTCGTCGTTTTTCCCGGAGTCGCGCATGCTGTTACCCATTTTCCTGTTGTCCGCTGCCGGTTTTACGGTGTTGACCACGGAATTCATCATCGTCGGCCTGCTGCCTTCCATTGCCCGCGACCTGCACGTCACCATTCCCCAGGCGGGGCTGTTAGTGACGTTGTTTGCGTTTACTGTCGCGGCGTTCGGGCCGTTCCTCACCGCCTGGTTCGCCCGGGTTGAACGGCGCAAATTGTTTATCAGCGTGCTGGTGATGTTCGCGTTGGCCAACACCCTGGCGGCGCTGGCGCCCAACATCTGGGTCATGGCAGTTGCCCGATTGATCCCGGCCCTAGGCTTGCCTGTGTTCTGGGCATTGGCCAGCGAAACGGCAGTGGACATAGTCGGGCCGCAGTTCGCCGGGAGGGCCATCGCCCGGATCGGCTTCGGTATCGTCTGCGCCACGGTGTTTGGTATCCCGGTGGGTACACTGATCAGCGATGCATTCGGCTGGCGAAGCGCCTTTGCGATCCTGGCCGTCATTGCGTTCGCCAAGGCGCTGCTGCTGTTCATCTACTTGCCTAGGACAAATCTGCATCAACACCAGGTGAGCTTTCGCTCGCAATTCAAGATCCTGCACAGCCCGTTGATGCAAGGGCATGTGTTGTTGTCGATCCTGGTGTTCAGCGGCATGTTCACCGCCTACACCTACCTCGCGGATATCCTTGAACGCCTGGCCGGCTTCGATGGCACGCTGGTGGGCTGGTGCCTGATGGGTTTCGGCGCGGTAGGCCTGCTCGGCAATTCCCTGGGCGGTCGCGCGGTGGACCGGCATCCCTTGATCGCCTCGATGGTGTTCTGCCTGTTCATGATCGGCGGCATGGTCGCGCTGGTGCCGAGTATCCATTCGACTCTTGGGCTGGCCGCCGCCCTTGGCATATGGGGCGTGACCCAGGCGGCGCTGTTTTTGGTCAGCCATGTCCGGCTGATGAAGGCCGCACCAGAAGCTCCGGCCTTTGCCGCGTCGCTGAATATCGCGGGGGCGAACCTGGGTATAGGCCTGGGCGCGATGGTTGGCGGTCGGGTCATCGATACCCTTGGGCTGGGTAAGGTCGGTTTCGCCGCGGCCGGGTTCATTCTGGTGTCGATCCTGCTGGCGTTATTGCTGATGACGTTCAAGCCCCGCGCCGCCTGTGTGCAGCACTAAGCGCTGAACAGCTCGCGCCGCGCCCCCTCGGCGATCGCGACGATGCCCGGGTGGCTGACCTTGCGCTCCACGGAGATGGCGTAGAAAGACTCGCTCACCGCATCGGTCTGGCCGATCACCTGTACCCCGTATTGCTGTTGGACTTCTTCAACGATCACGCTGGGACCGATGAAGATCCCGCTGCCGGATTGCCCAAACGCCTGCATCAATGCGCTGTCATCGAATTCACCGACGATGCGCGGTTGGATCTGCTGTTCAGCGAACCAGCGTTGCAGCCGGCTGCGCACGACTGTCTCCGGCCCGGGGATCAGCAGCGGGGCGTCATGCAGGCCGTGGGGGAAGTCCTGCCCATGATGTTCGGCCAACGCCGGGGTGGCGAAAAAGCTGATTCCGCATTCCCCCAGTTTCTGGCTGTAGCCCTTGATATCCAGATGACTTGGCATCGGACTGTCGGAAATCACCAGATCCAGGCGCTGGATCGCCAGGTCAGCCAGTAGCCGTTCGAGCTTGTCTTCCCGGCAGGTAATGCGCAGCGGCTCGCTCAATTCCATGGTAGGTGCCAACAGCCGATAAACGATGGATTTGGGCACGACGTCCGCCACCCCGACCCGGAACAGCGTTTGCTGCTCGTTGGGTTGAGCCCGCAGCATCAGCTCCAGTTCGCCGCCCAGTTGAAACATGTGCTCGGCGTAAGGCAGCGTCTGGCGGCCGGCCTCGGTCAGTTCCAACTGGCGTCCGACTCGGCGGAACAGCTTGATGTTGTAGGTCTGTTCAAACAATGAGATTTGCCCGCTGATGGTTTGCGGCGTCAGGTTCAGTTGCTCGCAGGCCCGCACGATGCTGCCGGTTTTCGCCACGACCCAGAAATAATGCAGCTGTCGATAATTGAGCATGATTCTCGCCGCTTCGTAAAAACCGAAGTATAGCCGCTGAAAATACGAATTTTCCTGAAGTATTTCCCTCTCTAGAATTCCGGGCCATCGGTGAGCCATCTTTCGTGCTCCGTCTATTCTCTGAGAGGCAATGTGCATGACGTATAGAACCCTGGGGCTTACAGGCTTGCTGGCATTTTCCTCGATGGCCCTGGTGGGCTGCGAACAAGCGGAAAAAAGCGCCCAACAATTGGCCGAGCAGTTGAAGGAGCAAGCTGTCGAAACGGCCAAGCAGGCCATCGACGATACGCACAAGGCCGCCGAGCAAGCCCTCAGTGACGCCACCGGCGGGCTGATCAGCCCCAAGAAAGCGCCGGAGAAGGACGCTGAAGAATCCGAACCCGCTACCCATACCCTCTAACCCGTCAAATCGAGTCAGGACTGACCCATGGATTATCTGTTACAGCTCGCCGCCAGCCCCACCGCCTGGATTGCTCTGGCAACCCTCGTCGTCATGGAAATCGTGCTCGGCATCGATAACCTGATCTTCATTTCGATCCTGACCAACAAGTTGCCCGAGCAACACCGTGCCAAGGCGCGGCGGATTGGCATCGGCATGGCGTTGATCCTGCGCCTGGGTCTGCTGAGCACCATCGCCTTCATCGTGCAATTGACGGAGCCTGTCATCGAGATTCTCGGCCAGGCGTTTTCCTGGAAGGACATGATCCTGATCGCCGGCGGCCTGTTCCTGTTGTGGAAGGCGACCACCGAGATCCATCACAGCATGGACCCGGCGCCCAATGATCCGAAGTCGGCCACTTCCGGCGTGACCCTGGGGTTTGCCGCTGCGATCGGTCAGATCCTGATGCTTGACCTGGTGTTCTCCATTGACAGCATCATCACGGCGGTGGGCATGACCGAGCACTTGCCGATCATGATTATTGCCGTCGTGGTCTCGGTATTGGTGATGCTGCTGGCCGCCGAGCCGCTGGCGAAATTCATCAACGACAACCCCACCGTGGTCATGTTGGCCCTGGGCTTCTTGATCATGATCGGCATGACGCTGATCGCGGAAGGCTTCGGTGCCCACGTGCCCAAGGGCTATATCTACGCGGCCATGGCCTTCTCGGCGGCTATCGAGGTGTTGAACATGATGTCCCGTCGCGCCAAGCAGAAGGTCTTGGTCGACGAAGCCTGATCCAAGGCAGACAAAAGCCGCCCGGGTTAACGCCCGGGCGGCTTTTTTCATGGTGACCCTCTAGGCCCTATACGAAACGTATCCGCACTCGCCCAGACTGCGTTGAACGAGGTTCGGAATGCTCATGTACTTCAGGACACTGCGCTTCCTCGCCCCGTTTCGCGTTGTCTGGCCTTCGCGATCACATTTCTGCAGGCCCTAGTGCGCGGTGGCGTGGCGCCTGGAAGATTTAGTGGTCTGCTGCATTTCTCGTCTTGGTGCGGGATGGTGGCGACGGGCGATTCGCAACACCCCCCACAACATGGCTGCCGCTACGCTCAACCAGCCGAAAACCAGCATCAGAATAGTCGTCATCAGGCTCATCTGCGCCTCCTTCTGCCCAGACCGGGCAATGCACTCTTACAATGGACAGTCTAGTCGCTCAAGTGTTACGGGCAGTCGATATCTTGCATGTGCAAAGAATCGGTTGGTTCTATCACGGTGTCGAAACTGTCGCTTATGGCTATACCCGGGCCGGCACGCGTCTTATCATCGTCGGCCCAAGCCCGGCCTTGATGCCGGGGCTGTCTGAATAAGAGAGTCATCATGTTGCCAGTAATTTCATCTTTTCGATCACTGGTATTGGCGACGGCGTGTCTCGCCGCTCTGGCGGGATGCGCGGGAAGTGTGTCGCCGCAAGTAAAGCGACTGCCTGAACGGGTAGAACTCAACAGCGTGCCGTTCTTTCGTGGCGAAATGTTCCAGGGCGCGCCGCAATCCCTGGCGGCCCTATTGACGTTGCAAGGCACAGTGACTACCCCAGGGTTGTTGGAGAAGCCGCTGCACCTGCCCGGCGGCGAGGCCCGTTTACAGCAGAACCTGCAAACCCTGGCACGTGAACATGGGCTGGTGGTGTATCCCCTGGAGGCTGAGCTTGGCGCGTTGCTCGAACAGGTGGCTGCCGGTTATCCGGTGTTGCTGCGCTATACCGACGGCTCGGCGTTCTGGGCTGAGCCGCGCTACGCAATCCTCGTGGGTTATAACCGGCACAAGCGCACCGTACTGCTGCGTTCAGGGATGAATCGGCGCTCCTCGATGAGTTTCGGTGCGTTCGAATCGGCTTTCAAAGGCGCTGGCGGTTGGGCAGTCTTGGTCCAGCAACCGGGGCAGTTGCCGGCCAATGTCGATTCGAAGCGCTGGTTGAAGGCCGCCGATGAGTTGGCCGGAGCAGGGCAGGAACAGGCAGCCGCGCGCGCCACCAAGGCTTTGGGCACCGCCCGCTGAGCGCTGCCCCGTTCGTCACCTGGCGGGCACGACCCGGCGTGCCTCGGGTTCTTACCGTCAAGGCCTGGAGTTTCCAGGCCATGATCCAAGGAGGCAGCAATGGCACAATCGAAAACACCTTCGGGACCGCATTCTTCCGAACATTCGTCCGGTGACGATGACCTGGGATTCGATCCCGACTCTCCGGACCTCGACGATCCCCAGGTCGATCCGATAGGGCCGGCCAAGGCACCCCAGGATGAGGACGACGAGGAACCGCCTTCTTCCCGGCCTTATGATCCGCTGGGTGATTTGAAGCCCTGAATGCAAATAGCCCCGACGAGTCGGGGCTATTCATGTGTGATGTATCGCGCCTTATTTAGACGCTTCCACCACACCGCTCTGGCGACTCTTGAGGTTCTTAGCGGCTTTGTATTGCAAGGCCACAGCCGGGACGCTGGCGCTTTTGCCGGTCTCGACCCAGCTACGGATGCGGCTTGCGTCGGCGAAGTGGGTGTATTTGCCAAACGCATCGAGGATGACCAGTGCCATCGGACGATTGCCCATCTTGGTCACCAATACGAGGCAGTGACCCGCCTGATTGGTGAAGCCGGTCTTGGTCAGTTGAATATCCCAATTGGCCTTGTGCACCAGGTGATCGGTGTTGCGAAAGCCCAGGCTGTAGACCGGTTTGCGGAACGTTACAGTCTTTTCCTTGGTGGTGCTCAGCTCACTCAGCAAGGGGTATTTGCGCGCGGCGATCAGCAGCTTCGTCAGGTCCCGGGCCGTCGACACGTTGTGGATTGACAGGCCGGTGGGTTCGACGTAATGGGTGCTGGTCATGCCCAGGGCCTTGGCTTTGGCGTTCATCGCCGCGATGAACGCCGCATAACCGCCTGGGTAATGATGGGCAAGGCTGGCGGCGGCTCGATTCTCCGACGACATCAATGCGATCAGCAACGTATCCCGGCGGGACAGTTCGCTGTTGAGCTTGACCCTGGAAAACACGCCTTTCATTTCCGGTGTGTTCGCGATGGTCATGGAAATGTATTCATCCAGGTTCTGCTTGGCGTCCAGCACGATCAGGCCGGTCATCAACTTGGTTACCGATGCAATCGGCACCACGACATCCGGACTGCTGGAATACACCACTTTGTCGGTCTGCAAGTCCAACAGGATGGCGCTGCCGGATGCGACTTGCAGTTTGGAAGTGTCCCGTGGAGCAGCGATGGTTTCCTGGGCACTGACGTTGTGCGCGATGAAAGTCCCTGTAAAGGCGAAAAACAGACTGATGATCGAAAGACGGATTTTCACGCGAGTAGACTCGATTGAGTTAAGGGTGCCGTTGAGCGGGGCGTGTTGAAAAAGCGCCGCATTTTATGAGTATGGGCGATGACAGCGCCATATGCCGCTGCCACCGGGACGCTTGAATAAATAAAGTTTAATGGACGTGGATTCTGGCGAATCGAATCTGAAAAAAATGTAATTCGAGCGTCACGGGTTGGATCGGATGTTGGCAGCTGAAAACACTGTGGGAGCGAGCTTGCTCGCGATAGGTAGGTCTCAGTCAACGGATATGCTGGCTGGTCCACCGCTATCACGAGCGAGCTCGCTCCCACAGGTTGCGTCGAGGCCTTTATCAGCTATGCAGCGTCTCGGCCGCGTACAGCGTGTTTTCCAACAGGCAGGCACGGGTCATCGGGCCGACGCCACCGGGAACGGGTGTGATCCAACCGGCGCGGGGCAGGGCGGTCTCGTAGGTCACATCGCCTACCAGTTTGCCGTCGTCCTGGCGGTTGATGCCCACGTCGATCACGATGGCGCCTTCCTTGATCCATTCGCCTTTGACCAGGCCAGGTTTGCCGGCGGCAACCACCACCAGATCGGCACGGCCGACGTGGCCGGCCAGGTCCTTGGTGAAGCGGTGGGTCACGGTGACGGTGCAGCCAGCCAACAGTAATTCCATCGCCATGGGGCGACCGACGATGTTGGAGGCGCCCACGACCACGGCATCGAGCCCGTAAAGATCCACCCCGGTGCTTTCCAGCAAGGTCATGATGCCCTTGGGCGTGCAGGGGCGCAGCAATGGAATGCGTTGGGCGAGGCGGCCGACGTTATAAGGGTGGAAACCGTCGACGTCTTTGTCCGGACGGATACGTTCCAAAAGCTTGGAGGCGTCCAGGTGTTCAGGCAGCGGCAACTGGAGCAGAACACCGTCGATGTTCGGATCGTCGTTCAGGCGGTCGATCAGATCGGCCAGCGCTTGCTGAGTGGTTTCGGAAGGCAGGTCGTAGGCCTGGGAAAGGAAGCCGACCTCTTCACAGTCTTTACGCTTGTGCGAGACATAAACCTGAGAGGCAGGATCGCTGCCGACCAGGATCACCGCAAGGCCGGGCGTGCGCAGGCCTTGCTGGCGGCGCTCGGTGACTCGTTGGGCGATCTGCTGGCGCAGGCTGGCGGCGATCGATTTGCCGTCGATAAGTTGTGCAGTCATTGCGCGTGGTTAACCATCGAGAGGGGAAAAAAAGAGAGCGCATTCTCGCATGCCGAGGCGTGAGGGCAAAGGCGCTTGGTCTGTAAATTCCCCTAACCCCTTTAATTAAATGAATTTTTTTTAAAAAAGAGTTGACGACCTATCGGGCCGTCTATAACATTCGTCGCACTTGTCGGGCACAGCCTAGCACTGGTTAAGAAGGTGGAGCGGAGTTGGATGTTTCAACTCGGTAAAACTGAAAGCACTTAGTTTGTAATCGTCCAAGAATACAGATTAAAAAGGCGCCCGTAGCTCAGCTGGATAGAGCATCCGCCTTCTAAGCGGATGGTCGCAGGTTCGAGTCCTGCCGGGTGCGCCATTAGGCAGCTTTGGCACAAGTAAGGCAACAAGGCAATATGGTGGGCGTAGCTCAGTTGGTAGAGCACGGGATTGTGACTCCCGTTGTCGTGGGTTCGATCCCCATCGTCCACCCCATATTCTAGAAAGGCGCCAGATTTAACAGTCTGGCGCCTTTGCTTTAAAAGCTTGATACGCGGATGTGGTGGAATTGGTAGACACACTGGATTTAGGTTCCAGCGCCGCAAGGTGTGAGAGTTCGAGTCTCTCCGTCCGCACCATACAAGTCGCTATTTAATTAGCAGAGAACGGCGCAGAACCTGAAAAGGGCTGCGCCGTTTTTGTTTTATTCGCGGACTCATGTCCGGTTTTTTTCATGCGGGCACAGGGCGATTCGTCGCGATTGTGTTTCGTGATGATGCTTGGCATGTCCGTCGGTCTTTTCGTGGAGGCCTTACGCCAAGTGCTCGAGGGCGGCGCTTCTATATATAGAAGCGCCGTGCAGAGCCCTGGCGAGGATCGACTTTATTTGCAAACCGGGCGGGGCATGACTGATTGCTCCGCTTCTAAACCCGGCGCCTGTTTCCCGCGCGTTTTCAGTAGGGTGACTTCTTGAGTTTGACCTACTAGAATGCATGCCCTTGATTCTGGGGTCGGAAACGCCCGGCCAACGTCTGTGCAACGAGGAATATCCATGCAAGTTTCTGTTGAAAATACTTCTGCTCTTGAGCGCCGCATGAGCATCACCGTGCCAGCTGAGCGTATCGAGACTCAGGTCAACAAGCGTCTGCAGCAGACTGCCCAAAAGGCCAAAATCCCAGGTTTCCGCCCAGGCAAAGTGCCAATGAGCGTGATCCGTCAGCGTTACGAAGCTGATGCGCGCCAGGAAGCCGTGGGCGACGTGATCCAGTCTTCTTTCTACGAAGCAGTGGTCGAGCAGAAGCTGAACCCGGCTGGCGCTCCTTCCGTCGAGCCTAAAGTGCTGGAAAAAGGCAAGGACCTCGAGTTCGTCGCCACGTTCGAAGTGTTCCCTGAGTTCACCGTTGCCGGTTTCGAATCCATTGCCGTTGAGCGCCTGAGCGCCGACGTTTCGGACGCCGACCTGGACAAGATGCTGGACATCCTGCGCAAGCAGAACACCCGCTTCGAAGCGACCGACCGTGCCGCCCAGAACGAAGACCAGCTGAACATCGATTTCGTCGGCAAGGTCGACGGCGAAGTATTCGCTGGCGGTTCCGCCAAGGCTACCCAGCTGGTGCTGGGCTCGGGTCGCATGATCCCAGGCTTCGAAGACGGCCTGGTTGGCGCCAAGGCCGGTGAAGAGCGCGTCCTGAACGTGACCTTCCCCGAGGACTACCAGAACCTGGACCTGGCTGGCAAAGCCGCCGAGTTCACCGTGACCGTCAACAGTGTTTCCGAGCCGAAGCTGCCTGAGCTGAACGAAGAATTCTTCGCTCAGTTCGGCATCAAGGAAACCGGCCTGGAAGGTTTCCGCGCCGAAGTTCGCAAGAACATGGAGCGTGAGCTGCGCCAGGCCATCAAGTCCAAGGTCAAGAACCAGGTCATGGACGGTCTGCTGGCTTCCAACCCGATCGAAGTGCCAAAGGCCCTGCTGGACAACGAAGTGAACCGTCTGCGCGTACAGGCCGTTCAACAGTTCGGCGGCAACATCAAGCCAGACCAACTGCCGGCCGAGCTGTTCGAAGAGCAGGCCAAGCGCCGCGTGGTACTGGGCCTGATCGTCGCCGAAGTGGTCAAGCAATTCGAACTCAAGCCTGACGAAGCCCGCGTGCGCGAGCTGATCCAGGAAATGGCCTCGGCCTACCAAGAGCCTGAGCAAGTGGTGTCCTGGTACTACAAGAACGAGCAGCAGCTGAACGAAGTCCGTTCGGTTGTGCTGGAAGAACAAGTTGTGGATACTGTTCTGCAGAAAGCTAGCGTGACCGACAAAGCGGTCTCTTACGAAGAAGCGGTCAAGCCGGTGGAAGCTCCACAAGCCGATTGATGGTTCTGCGGTAAGAAATACACACCATAAGCCAGCCTTCGCGCTGGCTTATGCGTATTCAAGACATAACTATTTGGGAGTGACTGCGAGACATGTCCCGCAATTCTTTTTATCAGCAGAGCTCTGACATTCAGGCCGCAGGCGGCCTGGTCCCTATGGTTATCGAGCAGTCCGCCCGTGGCGAACGTGCCTATGACATCTATTCGCGCCTGCTCAAGGAGCGCGTCATCTTCCTGATCGGCCCCGTCGAAGACTACATGGCCAACCTGGTTGCGGCGCAGTTGCTGTTCCTTGAGGCGGAAAACCCGGACAAGGATATCCATCTGTACATCAACTCTCCCGGCGGTTCGGTGACTGCGGGCATGTCGATCTACGACACCATGCAGTTCATCAAGCCTGACGTGTCCACCATCTGCATCGGCCAAGCCTGCAGCATGGGTGCGTTCCTGCTCGCCGGCGGCGCAGCGGGCAAGCGCCATTGCCTGCCTAACTCGCGCATGATGATCCACCAGCCATTGGGCGGCTTCCAGGGCCAGGCGTCGGACATCGATATCCATGCCAAGGAAATTCTGCATATTCGCTCGCGCCTGAATTCGTTGCTGGCCCATCACACCGGCCAAAGCCTCGAAACCATTGAGCGTGACACCGAGCGTGACAACTTCATGAGCGCTGAGCGTGCGGCCGAATACGGTCTGATCGACTCTGTGATCAACAAGCGTCAAATGCCTGCCTAAGCCGCTCAAAATGCAGGTGGTTGGGATGACCGGCCGCCTGCGGGCTTGAAAAAGCCCGCAATTGCCTTCATCTTGTGTTGCAAGCCTATCGGATTTGGATCGATCGAATGACTGACACCCGCAACGGCGAGGACAACGGCAAACTGCTTTATTGCTCCTTCTGTGGCAAAAGCCAGCATGAAGTACGCAAATTGATTGCCGGTCCCTCGGTCTTCATTTGCGACGAGTGCGTCGACCTGTGCAATGACATCATCCGCGAGGAGGTGCAGGAAGCCCAGGCCGAAAGCAGCGCGCATAAGTTGCCTTCGCCTAAAGAAATTAGCGGCATCCTTGACCAGTATGTTATCGGTCAGGAACGCGCGAAAAAGGTACTGGCCGTAGCGGTGTACAACCACTACAAGCGCCTGAACCAGCGTGACAAAAAGAATGACGAGGTCGAACTCGGCAAGAGCAACATCCTGCTGATCGGCCCTACGGGCTCGGGTAAGACCCTGCTTGCAGAAACCCTGGCCCGCTTGCTGAACGTTCCGTTCACCATCGCCGACGCAACCACCCTCACCGAGGCGGGTTATGTGGGTGAGGACGTCGAGAACATCATTCAGAAGTTGTTGCAGAAGTGCGACTACGACGTGGAAAAGGCCCAGATGGGCATTGTCTACATCGATGAAATCGACAAGATTTCCCGCAAGTCCGATAACCCGTCCATTACCCGGGATGTTTCCGGAGAGGGCGTGCAACAGGCCTTGCTCAAGTTGATCGAAGGCACGGTCGCTTCCGTACCGCCCCAGGGTGGTCGCAAGCATCCGCAGCAGGAGTTCCTGCAGGTCGACACCCGTAACATCCTGTTCATCTGCGGTGGTGCGTTCTCTGGCCTCGAAAAGGTCATCCAGAACCGTTCGACCCGTGGTGGCATCGGTTTCAACGCCGAAGTCCGCAGCAAGGAAGAGGGCAAGAAGGTCGGTGAATCCCTGCGTGAAGTCGAGCCTGACGATCTGGTCAAGTTCGGCCTGATCCCTGAATTCGTCGGTCGTCTGCCGGTCCTGGCGACCCTGGACGAGTTGGATGAAGCAGCATTGATGCAGATTCTGACCGAGCCGAAAAACGCCCTGACCAAGCAATACGCCAAGCTGTTCGAAATGGAAGGCGTAGACCTTGAGTTCCGTTCGGACGCGCTGAAGTCGGTTGCCAAACGAGCCCTGGAGCGCAAGACCGGTGCCCGTGGGTTGCGCTCGATTCTTGAAGGTGTGCTGCTCGATACGATGTATGAAATCCCCTCGCAATCCGAGGTGAGCAAAGTCGTGATCGACGAAAGTGTTATCGAAGGCAAGTCCAAGCCACTGTATATCTACGAAAACAGTGAGCCGGCTGCCAAGGCTGCGCCGGACGCGTGAGTGTCCCGCAGTTGAAATAAAAGAAGGGGCCTTCGGGCCCCTTTGCTATTAGCGCGTTTTAGACGTGTTAGCGCTTGTTTTTTTTGAAGGCTGCCCCCATCTTGGTTTCAAGCTTACTTCCATCTGTTTACGGCCTTATGGCCGCCGTAGAGGCGAAATCATGAAGACAACCATCGAATTGCCTCTCCTGCCATTGCGCGATGTCGTGGTATATCCGCACATGGTTATCCCGCTGTTCGTGGGGCGCGAGAAGTCCATCGAAGCCCTCGAGGCCGCGATGACGGGTGATAAGCAGATTCTTCTGATCGCTCAGAGAAATCCTGCCGACGATGATCCCGGCGAAGACGCACTTTATCGCGTAGGTACGATTGCAACGGTCCTGCAGTTGCTCAAGCTTCCCGATGGCACGGTAAAAGTGCTGGTTGAAGGCGAGCAGCGAGGGGCGGTCGAGCGTTTCAGCGAGGTGGATGGTCACTGCCGTGCCGAAGTCTCGCTCATCGATGAAGTCGATGCACCAGAGCGTGAGTCCGAAGTGTTTGTCCGCAGCCTGCTGTCGCAGTTCGAACAGTACGTTCAGCTGGGCAAGAAGGTGCCTGCCGAGGTGCTGTCGTCGCTTAACAGCATCGACGAGCCGGGACGCCTGGTCGACACGATGGCGGCTCACATGGCCCTCAAGATCGAGCAGAAGCAGGAAATCCTCGAGATCATCGATCTCTCAGCCCGTGTCGAGCATGTATTGGCATTGCTCGATGGCGAGATCGACCTGCTGCAGGTTGAGAAGCGCATTCGTGGTCGCGTCAAGAAACAGATGGAGCGCAGCCAGCGCGAGTACTACCTGAACGAGCAGATGAAGGCCATTCAGAAAGAGCTCGGCGATGGTGACGAAGGTCACAACGAAATCGAAGAGCTGAAGAAGCGCATCGATGCCGCCGGCCTGCCGAAGGATGCCCTTGCCAAGGCCCAGGCCGAACTGAACAAGCTCAAGCAGATGTCGCCGATGTCGGCGGAAGCCACCGTGGTGCGCTCCTACATTGATTGGCTGGTCCAGGTGCCATGGAAAGCCCAGAGCAAGGTACGTCTGGACCTGGCGCGTGCCGAGGATATCCTCGATGCCGACCACTACGGTCTGGAAGAGGTCAAGGAACGCATCCTCGAATACCTCGCTGTGCAAAAGCGTGTGAAGAAAATTCGTGGTCCGGTGTTGTGCCTGGTCGGTCCTCCAGGGGTGGGTAAAACCTCTCTGGCAGAGTCGATTGCCCACGCCACTAACCGTAAGTTCGTACGCATGGCCCTCGGCGGCGTGCGCGACGAGGCGGAAATCCGTGGTCATCGCCGTACCTACATCGGTTCGATGCCAGGAAGATTGATTCAAAAAATGACAAAGGTCGGCGTGCGCAACCCGCTGTTCCTCTTGGACGAAATCGACAAGATGGGCAGCGACATGCGCGGCGATCCAGCTTCTGCGTTGCTGGAGGTCCTCGATCCCGAGCAGAATCACAACTTCAACGATCACTACCTTGAAGTCGACTACGACTTGTCGGACGTGATGTTCCTCTGCACCTCCAACTCCATGAACATCCCGCCAGCGTTGCTGGACCGGATGGAGGTGATCCGTCTGCCGGGCTACACCGAGGACGAGAAGATCAACATCGCCGTCAAATACCTTTCGCCCAAGCAGATCCAGGCCAACGGCCTGAAGAAGGGCGAGCTGGAATTCGACGAAGAAGCAATCCGCGACATCATCCGCTACTACACTCGCGAAGCGGGTGTGCGGGGCCTTGAGCGGCAGATTGCCAAGGTTTGCCGCAAGGCCGTGAAGGAACACGCCCTGGAAAAACGCTTCGCGGTCAAGGTCACTTCGGACCTGCTGGAGCACTTCCTGGGCGTGCGTAAATTCCGCTACGGCCTTGCCGAACAGCAGGACCAGATTGGCCAGGTGACCGGCCTTGCGTGGACGCAGGTGGGTGGCGAATTGCTGACGATCGAAGCCGCCGTGGTGCCCGGAAAAGGCCAGTTGATCAAGACCGGTTCCCTGGGCGATGTGATGGTGGAATCGATCACGGCTGCGCTGACGGTTGTCCGCAGCCGTGCGCGGAGCCTGGGCATCCCGCTGGATTTCCATGAGAAACGCGACACCCACATCCACATGCCGGAGGGGGCAACGCCCAAGGACGGACCGAGTGCCGGCGTGGGCATGTGCACCGCCTTGGTTTCCGCGCTGACCGGCATTCCGGTGCGTGCCGATGTTGCGATGACGGGTGAAATCACCCTGCGCGGTCAGGTCCTGGCAATTGGCGGCTTGAAGGAAAAACTGCTGGCGGCTCACCGGGGTGGGATCAAGATTGTGATCATTCCCGAAGAGAACGTGCGCGATCTGAAGGAAATTCCTGACAACATTAAGCAGGATCTTCAGATCAAACCGGTTAAATGGATTGACGAAGTCCTGCAAATTGCGCTGCAATACGCGCCGGAGCCCTTGCCGGATGTGGCTCCGGAGATTGTCGCGAAGGAAGAAAAGCGAGAGTCTGACTCTAAGGAAAGAATTAGCACGCATTAATACGCATTTGCCTGGGGGGCTTCCTTGACAGTTTTTTAGAGCCCTTGTTATAAAGCGGCTCTTAAGTGTCTGCAGGCCATTCAGCACTCGTTTTTGCTTTCACCAAAAAAACTTAGAATCATCTCAAATAGATATAAGGGGACTTAGAGTGAACAAGTCGGAACTGATTGATGCTATCGCTGCATCCGCTGATATCCCGAAAGCTGCTGCTGGCCGTGCGCTGGACGCTGTAATCGAATCCGTCACTGGCGCTCTCAAGGCCGGCGACTCCGTTGTTCTGGTTGGTTTCGGTACCTTCTCCGTGACTGATCGTCCAGCTCGCACCGGTCGCAACCCGCAGACCGGCAAGACCCTGGAGATCCCGGCTGCCAAAAAGCCTGGCTTCAAGGCTGGTAAAGCGCTGAAAGAAGCCGTTAACTAAGGTTTCACTGAGTTTATCCGGGTCGGGGTCATGCCTGGCTTGGCAGCGGAGCGGTAATGCGTCCGGTAACATCCGGGCTGTCACGCCGAGGCTCGCGGGTTCGAGCCCGGTCCGCTCCGCCAGTTACGAGAAGGCGCATCCTCGGATGCGCCTTTCTTCTATCCGGATTCTACCCACGCTCCACGGTTGCCTAAATTTGAAGTTCAACCGTTTCTGGGGGACGCATGCTGCAGAATATCAGGGACAATTCACAAGGCTGGATTGCCAAGACCATCATCGGGATCATCGTCGCATTGATGGCGTTGACCGGTTTCGAAGCCATTTTTCAGGCCACCTCGAACACTAATGAAGCGGCCAAGGTCAACGGCGAGGAGATCAGCCAGAACGAGCTGAGCCAAGCGGTCGACATGCAACGCCGTCAGCTGATGCAACAGTTGGGCAAGGATTTCGATGCTTCCTTGCTGGACGAAAAGATGTTGCGCGACTCGGCTCTCAAGGGCCTGATCGATCGCAAGTTGTTGCTACAAGGCGCCCATGATGCGGATTTCGCTTTTTCCGAAGCCGCGCTGGATCAAGTGATCCTGCAAACGCCTGAGTTCCAGGTCGATGGCAAGTTCAGCCCTGAGCGTTTCGACCAGGTCATACGCCAGTTGGGTTACGGTCGCCTGCAGTTCCGCCAGATGCTGGCGCAGGAAATGCTGATCGGCCAGCTGCGCGCCGGCCTGGCTGGCAGCGGATTTGTCACCGATGCCCAGGTGCTGGCGTTTGCCCGTCTGGAAAAGCAGACCCGTGACTTCGCTACCCTTACCATCAAGGCAGATCCATCGACCGTGAAGCTGACCGATGACGAGGTCAAGGCCTACTATGATCAGCACGCCAAGGAATTCATGACACCCGACCAGGTGGTCATTGACTACGTTGAGCTGAAGAAAGCCTCTTTCTTCGACCAGGTCAGCGTCAAGGATGAGGACCTGCAAGCGGCGTATCAGAAAGAAATCGCCAACTTGTCCGAACAGCGTCGCGCGGCGCACATCCTTATCGAAGTCAACGATAAGGTCACCGAAGCCCAGGCCAAGGCGAAGATCGAGGAAGTCCAGGCGCGCCTGGCCAAAGGCGAGTCGTTTGAAGCCTTGGCGAAGGAATATTCCCAGGATCCAGGCTCGGCGAACAATGGCGGCGATCTGGGCTTTGCGGGGCCAGGGGTCTACGATCCGGAGTTCGAAAAGGCGCTGTACGCCCTGAACAAGGACCAGGTTTCGGCACCGGTGCGAACCGACTTTGGCCTGCATCTGATCAAGCTGCTGGGTGTTGAAGCCCCTGAGGTGCCGACCTTTGCGAGCCTGAAGGACAAGCTGACTCGCGAACTGAAGGCTCAGCAGGTCGAGCAGCGTTTCGTCGAGGCGACCAAGCAATTGGAAGACGCTTCGTTCGAAGCCTCGGACTTGGCGCAGCCTGCCCAGGACCTCAAGCTGACCGTGCACACCTCGGCACCGTTTGGTCGCGAAGGCGGTGAAGGAATTGCGGCCAACCGCGCCGTGATCACTGCTGCGTTCAGCCCGGAAGTGCTGGAAGAGGGTGCCAACAGCACGGCCATCGAGCTGGACCCGGAAACGGTCGTGGTGCTGCGTGCCAAGGAACACCGCAAGCCTGCGCAAATGCCGCTGGAAAGCGTGGCCGGTCCGATACGCGCCCAATTGTCCAAGGAACATGCCAGCGCAGGTGCCAAGACCCAGGCCGATGAGCTGATCGCCAGCCTGCGCGATGGCAAGGTTGCCCTGGACAAGCCGGTCAATGGCCAGGCGTGGAAAGCTGTAGAAGCGGCGACTCGCAGCCAGGAAGGCATCGATCCTGCCGTGCTGCAGGCGCTGTTCCGCATGTCCAAGCCGCAGACCAAGGACAAGCCGACGTTCGCCAGCGTGACCCTGCCTGACGGCAGCGTGACGGTCTTGCGCCTGAACGGCGTCAACGAAGGTGCGGCACCGACCGAGGAAGAAAAGGCCGAGTACCGTCGCTACCTGGCGTCCCGTGTCGGCCAGCAGGATTTTGCGGCTTACCGCAAACAGTTGGAAAGCGAGGCGGACATCAAGCGCTTCTGAGTGCATTGATGCGTTAGCCATGGACCCCGGCCGAAAAGCCGGGGTCTTTTTGTATCTGTGTATTGCTGTTGACGGGGATGTTCGTCGATTCGTCGAACTTGGTCTTTTTCCTGCCCGCAAGCCCCCGTAGACTTGTACCCCCTTTGAGACACGATTACCCAAGCTGCCTGGTCGCGTTCTGTTGCACAATACGCGCCGGATTGTTTTACCCAGGATGCTCAATGTTCAAATCATTTCACATGCGCACCGTTGGGCTGGCATTGCTGCTGGCTGTCGCGGCCGGCTGCTCCTCCAAGAAGGCCGCCATCTACGAGCACGAGAACTTTGATGATTCGGGCACGTTCTCGCGTACCTATCCGGTGACTGATGTGGCGACCTGCGAAGCAGGGCGCCGGGCGTTGCTCAGCCAGGGCTACATCATCACCAGCAGCGATCCGAAGCTGATCAGCGGCCACAAGAGTTTCCAGCAGACTGGCGATACCCACATGGAGATCAGCTTCAACCTGGTCTGCGCCGAGGATGGCGGTCCCGGCCATCGCGCCACCATGTTCGCCAACGCCTTGCAGGACCGCTACGCCCTGAAGAAAATCAACAACTCCGCCAGCCTGGGCGTGGGCGTGTTGGGATCGGTCTCGATGCCGATCGGTTCTTCGGATGATTCGATGGTCAAGGTCGCCAGTGAAACCGTATCGGCGGCCAAGTTCTATGAGCGCTTCTTCGCGCTGGTGGAGGTGTTCCTGCCACCGGAAGCCAAGAAAGCCGTGGAGAATGCCGATAAGCCAAAAGCGGAGCTTGGCGTTCCGGAACCCAAGGCCGAACCGGCAGCCTTGGCTCCCGCGTCGGCTCCCGCACCCGCCCCTGGGGCCTTGCAAGCGCCTGCAGCGGAACCAGCGCCGGCCCCGGCACCCATCATGCCGGTCGAGCCGGCCCCCGCCGCATCGGAGCCGGTCGCGCCGCCAGTCGAGCCCGCGCCGATCGCACCCAGCGAGCCGGAGTCCTACGCGCCTTCTTCGTCGGACACCATCACACCGCCGCCGGCCAGCTCCTTGCCTGCACCGACCGAGCCAATCCAACCCCTGCCGGCCTCCTGAGCAGCTGTAGCAAGGGCTGTCATTCCTTGCTACATGTCTTGGCTTTAAATCCCCAATGCTGTGCTACGTTTAATTCATGAGGCTGTGGCTTCATGTTTTATTCACAAAGCAGCTTTATGCTGATTCCAAGCCATCAGGCTTCGGTTCAACGATTGGGAAGGACGCGCAATGGATGATTATCAGGAAGAGCTGCTGGAGTATCAGGCCTATGAGCTGGACCCGCTGGAACCAGCCGAGGATGCGACTGAGCTTTAGGGGCATGTCCGCTGGCAGCTAGAGGCCAGTTAGAGGCGACGAGACACGACGGAGCCTGGGCGCTGGGTATCGGGTTCATGTCCCCTTGCGGCTGCGACGAAAGTCTCCGGGCGTTTGGTTGTTCCAGCGCTTGAAGGCACGTTGAAAGGCTTCCGCCGAGGCGAACCCCAGCAAGTAGGCGATCTCGCCGAACGCCAGCTCCGTGTCGCGAATGTACGTCATGGCCAAGTCTCGACGGGTCTCGTTGAGGATCGCCCTGAACTGCGTGCCTTCCTCCGCCAGTTTGCGGCGCAACGTCCAGGTCGGTAGTTTCAGGCGCATCGCCACTTCTTCTAGATCCGGCTCCCGCCCACCACTGAGCAGCGGACCCAGCAGCTGGATGATACGTTCACGCAAGGTTCGCGTGCGTGTCAGTTGCTCCAGTTCCCGTTCGCATAATTGGACCAGGTGCCGCCAGGTACTGGGACAGTGTTGAGGATTGCGCTGTGCGAGGCTATCCAGGCCCAGGCGCAGCTGGTTCTGTTCGGCGCCGAACTGCATCGGGCAGTCGCCAAGTATCTGATAGGCCTGCCCATACTCCGGCTCCTCGAATTCGATGTCGATGCGTTCGGCTTGCAGCCCGATTTCGCTCACACTGGACAACTGCTTGAGCCAGCCGGCAATGATCGAATCCACGACGAAGCGGTTATAGGCGTTATAGGGGCTGATGGAATAGAACCGCAGCCAGGCGCCTCGGGCGTCCTCGTGGAAGCTTGATTGTCCGCGATAATTGGAACCGTACAGCGGCTCGAAGCGGATCATGCAGCGGGCAGCTTCCCGTACGGTGGGCGCCTGGGCGGCAGTCACGCCAGCGAGCCCGGCCTGGCTCAAGCGGCTGAGCTGACCCATGCGCAAGCCCAGTGCCGGATCCTCTGTCAATTGGATCGCTGCGTGGCCCAGGCGCATGTAGCGCGGAATCGACAGCCGCGCCCTGGGTTCGGCCAGGCGTGCAGGATCAAGGCCGTATTGTTCGAGCAACGGCAGCGGATCCCTCCCGTGGCTGGCAATTGCGTCGGCAAGGCTATGGACGAAACCCACGGACAAGTCGCCCAGGCGCATCGGCTGTGGCTTCATGCTCACAACCAGAGGTTCAACAGGCGAGCGCCACGGGCTTCGCCATCGGGGAACTGCTGGCCGCCATGGCTGATGAAACTCTGGCCGGCACTGCCGTTGTCCCAGAACTGGCCGCGCAGAAACACGCTGACGCCCCCCAGGGCCTGGCTGACCGGCAACTGGCTGGTCAATGTCAGGCGACGCCATGCCTGGCCTTCGGTTATCTCGCCGGGCTTGAGGCTCACTTCGCTTGGCGTGGAAAGGCCTTTGTAGCCTGCCCAGGGTTTATTCCACGAATCGCGGCCAACCACAAAGGCGGGTACGGCAATCAATTGCACGTCCTGCTCGTCGAGTTGCCGATAATGGAGCGGATACCAACTGTCACTGCCGATCAGTACGCCGAGGCGACCGGCCGGCGTGTCGATGACCGGGGTAGCCTGGGTTTCTTCTGCCCCGAGCACGTCTTGTTGGTCGAATATCGGATGACGTTGACGCAGGGGTTGGCCGATCGGACGACCATCGGGGCCGAACACCAGGCTGGTGTTGTACAGCGCGCCGCCACTGATCTTCAGCTCGCCTTCGCTGACACTGGGTTCGGGCAGCACGATGGAGCCGGCCACCAGGGTCACGCCGAATTCCTTGGCCAGGCCCCCAAACAGCGTCTGGTAATCCCGGGCCATGGTGTCCGCTTTCATCCGCAGGTAGGCATCGTCCAGGCGGCTGCTGCCCTTGGCGCTTGCCAGGGCGCGAATAAAAGCCAGCGGATTGCTGGCGGCGAGCCAATGCATGGCTTGCTTCAATGTACTGGCTTGATACACCTCGTCCTTTTCGCCGCTGACCATCAGCCAAGTGCCGATGTGCTCGGGCAGGACCACGATGGTTTTGTCGTTGAGAAACCCTTGGTCGCGCGCCGCTTGCAGATAGGCGGCCAGCTTGCGACGCAGGCGCTGGGGGCTCTGGTAGTCGGTGGGGAAAAGCTCGGGCTGGATGCCGAGCAAGTTGCCGCGATCAGAAGGCGTGCCCTGGTCGACCGCCAGGTTGATGCGCAGGTCTGAAAGGTAATGGCCGACTGGACGGTCCGCTGTCCACAGTGCGTAAGTGATAACGGCGGCCATCAAGGCCAGTGAGAACAGCAGGTACAGAAATTTGCGCATGGGGACAGTCAATGGTCGCTTACAGGTTCGTGATTTTTCACCAGGACACCTGGCAGGGTACGGTAAAACAAAGGATTAGCGAAAGGGCGCACCGCGGTGTGAGGAGGATGTGGGAAGTCTAGGCGAGCCGATTGTCCTGTGCATTTGGATCATCAACTTGTCAGTTTCGGTCATTGAGCGTCCCCATCCCGACTCTTAGGCTGTTACCCATGACTGACGGAGGCCATAGAGCTTCCGCATTTTCCGTGATCGCCCGTAGTGGAGTAACCGATGACCGCCCCTCATTACCCGCATTTGCTGGCCCCGCTGGACCTTGGCTTTACCACGCTGCGTAACCGTACCCTGATGGGGTCGATGCACACCGGTCTTGAAGAAAAGCCCGGTGGCTTCGAGCGCATGGCGGCCTATTTTGCCGAGCGCGCCCGTGGCGGCGTGGGCCTGATGGTCACCGGGGGAATCGGTCCTAACGATGAGGGTGGCGTTTACTCCGGTGCGGCCAAGCTGACCACCGAGGAGGAAGCCCTCAAGCACCAGATCGTCACCCGGGCGGTGCATGAAGCCGGCGGCAAGATCTGCATGCAGATCCTCCATGCCGGACGCTATGCCTATAGCCCCAAGCAGGTGGCACCGAGCGCGATCCAAGCGCCGATCAACCCGTTCAAGCCCAAGGAACTGGACGAAGAGGGCATCGAGAAACAGATCAGCGATTTTGTGACTTGTTCGTTGCTGGCCCAGAAGGCCGAGTACGACGGTGTCGAAATCATGGGCTCGGAAGGCTATTTCATTAACCAGTTCCTGGCGGCCCACACCAATCACCGTACCGACCGTTGGGGGGGCAGTTACGAAAACCGCATGCGCCTCCCGGTGGACATCGTGCGTCGGGTGCGCGAGGCGGTCGGCCCGAATTTCATCATCATCTTCCGTCTGTCGATGCTCGACCTGGTGGAAGGGGGCAGCACCTGGGAAGAGATCGTCCAACTGGCCAAGGCCATCGAGCAGGCCGGTGCGACGATCATCAACACGGGTATCGGTTGGCATGAAGCGCGTATTCCCACCATCGCCACCAAGGTTCCAAGGGCAGCGTTCAGTAAAGTCACCGCCAAGCTGCGCGGTTCGGTGAGCATTCCGTTGATCACCACCAACCGCATCAATACGCCTGAGGTCGCTGAGCAGATCCTGGCCGAGGGCGACGCCGACATGGTGTCCATGGCTCGGCCTTTCCTCGCTGACCCGGAGTTCGTCAATAAGGCAGCCGCTGGCCGGGCGGATGAAATCAATACCTGTATCGGCTGCAACCAGGCCTGCCTGGACCATACGTTCGGTGGCAAGCTCACCAGTTGCCTGGTGAATCCGCGAGCGTGCCATGAGACCGAGCTCAACTACCTGCCAGTGACCCAGGTGAAAAAAATCGCCGTGGTGGGCGCCGGTCCTGCCGGGTTGTCCGCCGCCACCGTGGCGGCCGAGCGCGGCCATCAGGTGACGCTGTTCGATTCGGCCAGTGAAATCGGCGGGCAGTTCAACATCGCCAAGCGTGTGCCCGGCAAGGAAGAGTTTTTCGAAACATTGCGTTATTTCAAGCGCAAGTTGCAGACGAGCCACGTCGAGCTGTGCCTCGATACTCGGGTGGACGTCGCGCAGTTGGTGGCCGGCGGTTTCGATGAAATTATCCTGGCGACCGGCATCGCACCGCGAGTGCCGGCCATCCCGGGCGTGGATCATCCCAAGGTGCTGAGTTACCTGGACGTGATCCTCGAGCGTAAGCCGGTAGGGCGTAGCGTCGCGGTGATCGGTGCAGGTGGGATCGGCTTTGACGTGTCGGAATTCCTCGTACACCAGGGGGTTGCCACCAGCCAGGACCGCGAAGCGTTCTGGAAGGAGTGGGGGATCGATACCCACCTCGAGGCGCGCGGCGGCGTGGCCGGGGTCAAGGCGCAACCTCATGCGCCGGCGCGGCAGGTGTTCCTGTTGCAGCGTAAGAAGTCCAAGGTCGGCGACGGTCTGGGCAAGACCACCGGCTGGATTCATCGCACAGGTCTGAAAAACAAGCAGGTGCAGATGCTCAACAGCGTCGAGTACCTGAAGATCGACGATCAGGGCCTGCACATTCGCATCGGCGAAACGGGCGAGCCGCAAGTGCTGGCGGTGGACAACGTGGTTATCTGCGCCGGCCAGGATCCGCTGCGCGAGTTGCAGGAGGGCTTGGAAGCGGCCGGCCAGACCGTCCACCTTATCGGCGGCGCCGACGTGGCGGCGGAGTTGGATGCCAAGCGCGCGATCAACCAAGGCTCGCGACTGGCGGCGCAGTTGTAAGGCGCAAGTCCTCTGTGGGAGCGAGCCTGCTCGCGATGGCGGTCAGTCAGTTTCAGAAATGTTTGGCTGACCCACCGTTATCGCGAGCAAGCTCGCCCCCACCGTTTTTTCGATGTCAGGACGTTTGCAACCAGCTGTTAATATGCCGGCCTGTTTTCCACCCGACTCGCCGCCATGCTACTTCCCGCTCTCGACTGGCACCCTCAACCTCGCCTCGAACCCCTTCATCTGGACTGGCTCGCCCGGTCCGACGTCGAGGTGGCAGTGCTGCGCCTGGACCGGATCGATCCGCTGATCAGCGGGAACAAATGGTTCAAGTTGCTTCACCACCTGCGCGCAGCTCATCGGGCCGGTGCTGCAGGTGTGATGAGCCTGGGCGGCGCTCATTCCAACCACCTGCACGCACTGGCCGCAGCGGGCCGGCGCTTTGGGTTCGCGACGGTCGGACTGCTGCGCGGTCATCCCCTGGATACGCCCACGGTGCTCGACTTGAAAGCGTTCGGCATGACGCTGCACTGGTTGGGTTACGAGGGATACCGCAGGCGTCATGACGAGGGTTTCTGGACACCCTGGCGGTCGCAATACCCTGAACTCTGGGCGGTGCCGGAAGGGGGGGCAGGCCTGCCCGGCGCGCAAGGTTGCATGAGCTGGGTCGCCTGTGCCCGTGATCAACTGGCGGCGTTGGGCTGGGCGGACTATCACGGCTGGTGGCTGGCCTGCGGCACCGGAACGTCGCTGGCGGGCCTGGTGCTGGCTGAAGCCGGCCAGCGCAAGGTGCATGGCGTCCTGGCGGTGCCCCAAGGCCATGGCGTCAGCCAGAACGTGGAAAACATCGTGAGGGCGGCAGGGCTTGCCGACCCGCTCTACGAGCTGCTCGACGGCAGCCGTGGTGGTTTCGGCCAGGTTGATGCTGATCTCACCACGTTCATAGAAACCACCCAGGCCATCGAGCTGGAGCCGCTCTACACCGGCAAGGCGTTGATGTTGCTAAAGGCTCAGGTCGAGGCCGGCGCCTTTGAGCCGGGTACTCGGTTGATCTTCGTTCATACGGGTGGCTTGCAGGGGCGTCGTGGGTTTCAGTGAGCCATCAATAAGATCATGTATAGCAATCAATGCTCGCTCTTTCCTACGATCTCCAACATTGTTGTTCAGCTCTGGTTGAAGTTTGCAGGTCTGCTGTTGTGCGGTCGAGATTCTGAAATACTTGCCCGGTCATATTTATATGATCTTTTTCGTTTGTACGGTCTTTTCAAGTTCTCTATCGTTGCCTCAATGTTTTTGAATTTATAAATAAGCGAGCCTGGATCGGCCGGGCCGTATTTATAAAACGAGGAGTAGAACATGGATACGTTCAATGGCAACAACGCACAACACGCTGTCATTAACCGGCAGATGGCGAAACCGCTGCGCCCGAGGCCGACGGCCAAGCCTGGCCTTGTTTCAAAACCGGCGGCCAAGCCTGGCCCGGCCCTCAAACCCGCACCCAAGCCAATACCAAAGCCCACCCCAAAGCCGGCACCCAAACCAGCGCCCAAGCCAACACCTAAACCAACGCCAAAACCCAATCCGACACCAGCGACGACACCCGGTCCGTCCACTAAACCCACCCCGGCGTGGGCATCCATTCCGTGGCCCACCTTGAACGTGGGTATCGATCCCCTGGCGTTCGTAAACCTGGCAAAATCACCCGGGAGTACCCCGAATAACGATGGGACAGTCTCGCTGGCCGATGGCAGTGTGGTGGATGTCGAAGGTGAATCGGTCACGCGTCCCGATGGAACTATTCAATATGGCGACGGCACGTTGGTATACCTTGATGGGCGTGTAGTATTTGCCGATGGACAGATTCAATTTCCGGATGGGAGTGTGCTATTTCCCGATGGCGAATGGTTTGACATGGACGGGAACAAAAAGAACTGAAGATTTGTATTGTTCAGTTGTTAATGTATGAAACGTTCGATTGGAAATGCCGTGAACTATTGCCGCAATCTCCATGGAGTTGCGGCATTTTTTATCGGAAAGAAAACTTTGAATGAAAAGTGCGCATCGACGAGCCGCAATTGGGTTAGGAAAGGATCATGGTGAGATGTCCGGGGGGTTCAAGAGCCAGTTGAACAGCAGCCCGACATCTTTGTCGCCTGGCTCAGGCGGGGGGGCAGACGGAGGGCCATCGCTGTCCACGGCCGGGCCCACCAATCCTGCACACAATACTGGACGGTCTGGGTCGCCCTCGATGAAGCTGACCAGCACTTCGCTGCCGGCAATCAATGGGGGACGGTCATCGGGCATCGGCCAAGACAGGGGCAACGTGATCGGTTCTTCCTCCGGGCTCCAGAGGCTGACCTCGACTTTACCCTGCTCGTTAGGCCTGGCTTGCTGGCCGGGCGGGCCGAACACGTAGGCGACGTGGTAACCGGCGATACATGGCTTGGGATGCTTGAGCGCCGGGCGGAACACCGTGGACCAAGGGATGGCGCAAAACCGGTTGCGATAATGCCGCGGTTGCGGCGTGGCCGGCGGGTTCGCTTCTAGAATGGAAAATTGCCTTCCTCGGTGCTGGACCTCGGTGATCAGCCATTGATCATTGAAGGACGACACCGGGTGATTGCAGATCTGCGCGATGTGACCGCTGCGCAGGGCTGGTTCTGTGGCGTGGCCATGGATTTCCCGATGCCGATAGCGCAACCGTTCAAGGCTGCGGCGACCCGCCTGGTAGCGGTAAGCCTGGGCCGGATCTTCACGCATTTTTTCTGGGGCCGCGCTTCCAGGCGGGAGTGTCGCCCCTCGGTCGTTGTGGCCGACGGGCGGTCTGGCGATGATCGAATGATGGCGCTGGTATAGCCGCCTGATAGTCGGGTGCCTGTCCGCATCCTGGCGCATGACCAGTTCGACCGGCTGTGCCGGGAAGCTCTTTGGATCTTCCGCGAATACGGCAACGTGACCCTGGGGCGCGTGTTCGAAGTGATAGTGGATGCCTTCCTCTTCGCATAACCGCTGCAGCATATCCAGGTCGCTTTCTTCATATTGAATGCAGAACGGGCGAGTCGGATACTGCCCGTGCGGCAGCTCGAAACGATAGCTGTCGGGAGGCACGGCGTTACCTTCCAGCAGGCACTGCAGGATCTGGACAACATTGAGCCGATGAAAAACCCGCCGTCGTGGCCCTTGTTCCAATTGCTGCAGATGAGGGACCAGCGTCAAGCGATAGCCCACGCGGCGCATGGTGTCGGCGGTCAGGCTGACATAATGCACAACCCCATGTACGCCCGACTCGCCATCAAGGCGTAGGAAAGCTGCCTGCCCCAGCAGACTGTCGGGGCTGACCGGCGGCGCCAGGCCGATCAGGTCAAGGTCGAAGCGGTAAGGCTGGTTCAGGGCCTCACGGCCATTGAGCCGCAGCACTTGCAGGCGCAGGTCGCTTTGAAGGATCGTCAGGCTGAAAGGGTGTTCCGAATCGTTGCGCATTGCGGCCCATGCTGGCTGAAGGATAAGAGTGCAAGGGTACGAAACCCCGGCGCGCAGCGCTGTGCCCGAATCGCTATTTCGGAAAACCCCTACAACACGTTGTGAAAATGTCGATTGGAGGCAGCGATTTTTTGGTCGATCAGCCGGTTTAGGCCGTATAAACTTGCGCCACAGCGCCGGCCAGGTGTCTCGGCGCGTCAGACAAGAGAGTGAGTAATGGGCGCACAGTGGAAGGTTAAACACAAAGAAGCGGCTGCCAACGCCAAGGGCAAGATCTTCGGCAAATTGGTGAAGGAAATCACCATTGCCGCGCGCAACGGTGCTGATGTCGCCACCAACGCGCACCTGCGGCTGGTGGTCGAGCAGGCAAAAAAAGCTTCGATGCCCCGCGAGACCCTGGAGCGCGCGATCAAGAAGGGCTCCGGCCAGCTCGGCGAAACCGTGCAATACCATCGTGTCACCTACGAAGGGTTCGCACCCCATCAGGTGCCGCTGATCGTTGAGTGCGTGACCGACAACATCAACCGTACCGTCGCGGAGATTCGCGTTGCGTTCCGCAAGGGCCAACTGGGTGCCTCGGGTTCGGTGGCCTGGGATTTCAACCACGTGGGCATGATCGAAGCCGCCCCGGACAGCCCCGACGCTGATCCGGAAATGGCCGCCATCGAGGCCGGGGCCCAGGATTTCGAACCGGGCGAGGACGGTGCGACGCTGTTCATCACCGAGCCTGGCGACCTGGACGCCGTGCAAAAGGCGTTGCCGGAGCAAGGCTTCACGGTGTTGTCCGCCAAATTGGGCTATCAGCCGAAAAACCCAGTCAGCGGCCTGACCGATGAGCAGATGGCGGAAGTCGAGGCGTTCCTCGAAGGCCTCGACAACCACGACGACGTGCAGGATATGTTTGTCGGTCTGGCGGGCTAAGCCAAAGTCACTGTGGTGAGGGAGCGAGCTCCTTCACCACTCGCAGCAATTCTTCAATCTCGTCAAACCCCGGCCGCGCCAGTACATCCGGCTGGCAGCACCGCGCCTCGAGGTCTTTCAGTCGTGAAAGATCCTCGTTACCGAGCGCCGGTTCGATCCGCGCCAGCAATTCCCCCAACAGAATCCCGAAGGCCCGCACCTCGATGCGCTGCAACGCCCGTGTTTGCCTGTCTTTTTCGACCGTGGCGTGGAAAGACGCCGCGCCAAAATCCCCCAGCAGGCAATCGCCTTGGTCATTGAAGAGGATGTTGTGGCCGTACAGGTCTCCATGGGTAAGGCCTTGTCGGTGCAAGTGGCACGCCACGCCGGCAATACCCCGGGCGATGCGCAAGGCCACATCGGCGCTCAGGCGCAGTTCATCGGCATACACGTCGCGGGTACAGGATTCCAGGCTCGGCAGCCCGGCCAGGTTGCGGTAATCGGGCCCGATCAGGGCCATCACCAGCCCGGCCTGTTGCTCTGGGTGGCCGTTGACCTGACCCAGCACCTCGATCAGGTTCGGATGCTTGCCGGCGGTGATGCACGCGTGCATTTCATGCAATGGCGAGCCATCGCTGGTCATCTGGCCTTTGTAGAGCTTGACCGCGACGTCGCGCCTGGCCTTGCCGGGCGGTTGCCAAAGTGCATGGTAGATCACGCCCGAAGCCCCTTCGCCCAATGAACGCTGCAAGCTCAACTGCGACCAATCGATCGGCGTGGCGGCATGCAGCGCCTGGGTATCGCCTTGCGCTTGCAATGGATTGCCGGCGTAGGCCAGCCAACTGAGGCTCGGCATTTCCAGCAGCCAGGAGGGCAGTTCGGTCAGTTGATTGGCGCAAACACGCAGCAATTCGAGGCGATGACACCGGGCCAGGCTCGGCGGCAATTGCCGCAGGCGATTACCGGCCAGCATCAATTTCTGCAGATGGGGACGCCGGCCCAGCTCATCCGGCAGCTGGCTGACGCAATTGTCGGTCAAGATCAACCAGCGCAGCAGCGGCGGCAAGGCTGCGCCCGTGACGCGCTCGATGCGGTTGGCCTTGAAGCCGACCATGGTCAATGCGCTGCAACGGCCCAGGCATTCAGGCAGTTCGGTGAAGCGGTTGTCCGAACAGAACAGTATCCGCAGGCGAGTAAGCCGATGGAGATCCGCTGGCAGCGTTTCGAGTTGATTGCCGCTCAGGTCGAGGATTACGAGCGAGTCCGCCAGGTCGTAAATTTCCTGAGGAAACTCCGTCAGGCCGCACGACAGCTTCAGTCGGGTAATGCCCGATAGCTGGCCGGTTTGGAGTTGGGTGAGGGTCTGCATAGGGGAAGTCGCTGCTATCAAGGGGCCGAGCGCAATGGTGAAACCGGCGCAGGCCCGCATGATAAACAAAAAGGTTGCGCCAGTGCTTCTAGCGCTCGATGCTGCGGTTCCACCGCGCATTCCACGCCGGACGTTGTTCATTGACCTGATCCCAATCCACCGCGATCGCGGTTTCCAGGTACTGCTTCATCGCTTCCACTTGGCCTCGCGTCTTTTCGGTGGTCGGCGTGTTGGGGTTGGACGGGATCTGGTCGCCTTCTTCAAGGGCGATGGCCTGGGCTTCGGGCGTCAGCAGGAAGGCAGCGAGTTTTTGCGCGAGTTCGGGTTCGCTGTTCTGGGCGACGGCACATTCGGCGACATTCAGCACCACTGCGCCTTCCTTCGGTTGTGCATATTCGACCGGCATGCCCTTGAGTTTTAACGCGGTGACCTGGGTCGGCGTCAACGGGAACAGCGCCGCTTCGTCCGTCTGCAACATCTCGGAGATTTTCGCCGAGCTGGGGATGTACTCCAGCACGTTGCGCCCGACGGTGTTCGGCCACGCCTTGAAGCCTGGCTCGACGTCAGTTTCGCTGCCGCCCTGGATCCGGTTGAACATCAGAAAACCGTGCAGGCCGAAGGTTGAGGAGGCCATCGATTGAAACACCACCTTGTCCTTGAATCGAGGGTCCGCCAGATCCATCCAGGACGTCGGCGTGTTCCAGCCTTTTTCCTTGAACAGCCGCGTGTTGTAGGCCAGTCCGGTGACGCCGAGGCTGACGGCGACGGCCTGGTCCTTGATGCGGCCCTTGGCCGGAATCTGTGCCAGGGGGGCGCTGTCCTGCAGCTTGTCGCACAGCCCCATGGCGATGGCGCGGTACATGATGCCATCGTCCAGGAACATCACGTGCATCTGCGGGTTGCCCTTGCTGGCCTGGACCTTGGCCAGGATGTCGGCCGAAGTGCCCGGCACGATCACCACCTTGACATTGTTGGCCTTCTCGAAGGCCGGCAAGACCTTGTCGGCATAAAGCCGCTCCATGGTGCCGCCGTTCATGCCCAGGTAAAGCGTCGGCTCGGCCAACGCCTGGGTGACGGGGAGCAGGGCGCCCAGGCAAGCGGAACCCAGCGAGCAGAAGCCGAACAGTGCACTGCGTTTTACGTTATTCATTAGCGCGACCTTCCTCTATCAAGCAACGGAGATGGAGTGGAACCGGGTGATGGAAAACGCATCCAGCGGCGTGGACGAAGCCCCGCTGCAGATGATTTCGGTGAGCGCCTGGCCCACCGCCGGGCCGATCTGGAAGCCCGCGCCGGCGAAGCCGAACGCATGCAAGAGACCGGGTTGGGTGCTGCTGGGGCCGATTACCGGTTGGCGATCGGGCAGGTAGCCTTCGGTGCCGCTCCAGGTGCGGATCGCCTGGGCGCCCTCCAGAAAAGGGTAGAGTTCGACGGCCTGGCGCAGGATCTCGATGACCGCGTGCTGGCCGGGCCTGGCGCGGGCGTCGTCCAGTGCGAAGCCCTGGCCCCCTCCCAGCACGCAATTGCCCCGGGCGACCTGGCGCGCATAAATGCCGCCGCCTTCGACGCCCGTGCTGGCGTCCATCACCACGGGCAGCGGCTCGGTCACCAGCATCGCTGGGTGCCCGGCGTACATCGGCACTGCTTCGCCGAACTGCGCGGCGAAGCGGCTCGCCCAGGCGCCAGCGCAATTCAGTAGCCACGGCGCGCGACATTCGAGGCCGGTTTCGGTGTGCACGGCAAAGCGTTGGCCGTCGTGAGTGACGTGGCTGACCGGGCATTGTTCGTGAACCTGTGCGCCATGCCTGCGGGCCGCCTGGGCAAATGCCGGCGAGACCAGCCGCGGGTTGGCGTGACCATCGTCGGGGCACAGCGAGGCGCCGACCGCGACGGTGCCGACCCAGGGAAACCGTCTGCGTAATTCGTCGTGATCCAGCAGTTGCAAATCGAGGCCAAAGCCCTGACTGCTGGCGGCGTAGTTCTGCAATGAACGCAGGTCATCGAGGCTGCGTGCCAACTTCAGATGGCCGCTGCGCTGATACTCGCCGTCGATGCCAATCAACTGCGGCAATTGACCCCAGATTTCATGGGCACGTTGCGACAGCGGCAACTGAGACAAGGGCCGGCCCTGGCGCCGCACGCCGCCGTAGTTCACGCCGCTGGAATGCGAGCCGCAGAAGTCTCGTTCCAACAGCGCCACGCGGCGTCCGGCCTTACTCAAAAACAGTGCGGCCGAGGCGCCGACGATGCCGCCACCAATGATTACTGCATCGACCTCGATCATGGCTCGACCTCCAGGCCAAACGGCACGGGCTTGACTGGTGCCTGTGCCCGCAGGCGCCCGATGTCCCGGATGTCGCGGCCACTTGCGCAAGCGATGATTTCCGCGGCGGCGGCACCGCACATCCGTCCCTGGCAACGGCCCATGCCGACCCGGCAGTGGGCCTTGACCCGGTTGATTTCCCAGTGACCTTCGCCCACGACCTGGCGGATATCGCCGACGCTGACTTCTTCGCAGCGGCAAATCATCAAGTTGTCTTGAGCGAGGCTCGCCCACTCATCAGGGAAGGCAAAGGCCTGCTCCAGGCCTTGGCGGAAATTACCGATGCGTTCGAGAGACTGTTCCAACTGGGCGCAACGTTGCGGGTCGACTCGGTAGCCGAGGTCTTCGAGCAGTGCCAGGGCGGCGCGCTCGCCGGCCATTTCGGCGGCGTCGGCGCCCATGATCCCAGCGCCGTCACCGGCCAGGTAGACCCCGGCCGAACTGCTGCGACCGGCGCTGTCGCGTTGCGGTAGCCAGGCGCGATTGAGCGGGTTCCAGGCAAACTCGCAGCCCAGCAGATCGGCCAGTTGGGTTTCACTGCGCAAGCCGTGGGCGAAGGCGACCGCATCACAATCGAGCGTGTGCTCGCCCTTTTTGTTTCGCCATTTCAACGACTGTACCCGGCGTTTCCCGTCGATGTGCGCAAGGGTGGCGCCTTGATGCACCGGGATACCATGTGTCGTCAGCCAGGCGCGGTAATAGAGGCCCTTAGCGAGCGTGGCCGGTTGTGCGAGCAGGCCGGGCAGAGCGCGGGTCTGCGCGCTCAAGGGCGAACTGTCGAGTACCGCGGCGACGTTCGCGCCGGCCTTGGCGTATTGGTACGCCACCAGATAAAGCAATGGCCCGCTGCCCGCGAATACCACCCGTTCACCAATGCCGCAGCCTTGGAATTTAAGGGCGATCTGCGCCGCGCCCAGGCTGTAGACGCCCGGCAGGGTCCAGCCGGGGACCGGCAGAATCCTGTCGGTGGCCCCCGTTGCGACGATCACGTTGGCGTAATCCAGGCGATCGGCGCGGCCCTCATGCAAGGTATCCAACTGGCCGGCTTCAGCGTTCCAGACCAGCGTGTCGGGGCGGTAGTCGAGCTGCTCGCGCAACGCATCGAGGGTCTGGTGGATGGCGTTGGCCTTTGTTGCTTCGAAGCCATAAAGCTTGCGCGCAGACCGGCTGAAATTGACGGGTTGGCGTCGGTAGATCTGCCCGCCACCGCGGGCGGCTTCGTCCAGCAGGATCGGGTAGATGCCATGGGCGACCAAGGTTTGCGCGGCGCGGATACCGGCGGGGCCGGCGCCGATGATGACGATGGGTTTCATGGCAACCCCACCGGCAGCGGATTTTCGCTGCTGTCGAGGCCGCCTTCGCGAGCAAGCTCGCTCCCACATGGGATCTGTCGTGGATGCCGATTGTGCGTACGCCGCAGGTCACCTGTGGGAGCGAGCTTGCTCGCGATGGGGCCATACCTGTCAAAGCCGTTCATACCTGCCGCCCCGGTTCGCGATTGACCTGCTGCCCAGCTTCGAGCATCGTCGAGCAGGCGCGCACGCGGCGGCCGTCGCCCAGTCTCACCCAGCAATCCTGGCAGGCGCCCATCAGGCAGAAGCCGGCACGGGGCTCGGCGCTGAAATCGCTGCCGCGCAGGTGTTCGCCGCAGGTCAGTACCGCGGTGAGCACGGTATCGCCGAGCAAGCCGCTGGCGGGTTCGCCGTCGAGCAGGAAATCCAGGGCCGGTCGGTCGTTTTCGGCCAGTCGTTTCAGCAGAGCCATGGTGCCCTCATTGTTTGCCTACCAGGACTCGATCCAGGCCATACACCCGGTCGAGCAGAATCATGGTCAGCGCCGTCAGCGCGATCACCAGTGCCGACACCGCCGCCATCATCGGATCGATGGATTCGGTGGCGTAGACGTACATGCGCACCGGCAAGGTTTGCGTGGCCGGCGAGGTGACGAAAATCGACAGCGTGACTTCATCGAAACTGTTGATGAACGCCAGCAACCAGCCTCCGGCGACGCCGGGCAAAATCATCGGCAAGGTGATCTGGCGGAACAGGGTGAAACGACCGGCGCCCAATGACTGCGCGGCTTGCTCGGCGCTGCGATCCAGGCCGATGGCCGAGGCCAATACCAGGCGCAGCACATATGGCGTGATCACCAGCACATGGGCGAAGATCAGCCAGCTGAAGTTGCCGTTCACGCCCATCAGTGCAAACAGCCGCAGCAACGCGACGCCCAGCACCAAGTGCGGAATGATGATCGGCGACAGGAACAGGCCGTTGAAAAAATCCCTGCCAGGAAACTCCAACCGGGTGATCGCCAAGGCCGCCGGCACCGCGATCAGTGTCGCCAGCGAGGCCGCGCTGAACGCCAGGATGAGGCTGTTGTAGAACGCATCGACAAAATCCGCGCGCTCGAACACGGCACGAAACCAGCGCAGGGAAAATTCCGTGGTGGGCAAGCTCAGGGTGTTTTCCGGCGTGAAGGCGACCAGGCAGACCACCACCAGCGGCGCCAGCATGAACACCACTACCAAGGCATGAAACAACAGGGCGAAAGGACCGTTCCTGGACATGAAGAATTACCCCAGTGATTTCTTGTAGCGGCCTTCGATCATGCGGTTCCACGACAGCATGATCAGAAGATTGAGCAACAACAGCGCGACGGCAATGGCCGCGCCCATCGGCCAGTTCAGTTCCGACAGGTATTGGTCGTAGATCAGCGTGGCGACCATTTTCAGGCGGCGCCCGCCGAGCAGGCCGGGGATGGCGAACGAACTGGCGGCGAGGCCGAACACGATCAGCGTGCCGGACAACACGCCCGGCATGATCTGTGGCAGCACCACCTTGCGGATCACCGTGAATTGGCTCGCGCCCAGGGATAGGGCGGCCTGTTCGGCGGCGGGATCAAGTTTTTGCAGCGAGGTCCACACCGGAATGATCATGAACGGCAGCATCACGTGCACCAGGGCGATGACCACCGCGAACGGTGTGTAGAGCAGCTTCATGGGTGAACCGCCGAGGGCTTGCAGCGTCTGGTTGATCAGGCCATCGGCGCCGAGCAGCAGGCTCCAGCCGAACGCTCGCACCACCACCGAAATCAGTAGCGGCGTAAGGATCAGGATCAGAAAGATCGAACGCCACGGCGCGCCCATGCGGCTGAGGATGTACGCCTCCGGTACGCCGATCACCACGCACAGCAACGTGGTCAGGGCGCTGATCCAGAACGTGCGCAGGAAGATTTCGTAGAAGTACGGGTCGCCCAGAAGGCTGGTGTAGTGCTCGAAGGTGTAGGCGTCGCCGTCGATACCCGAGCCGTAGTCGAAAACATTGAACGACAGCACGAGCGTCAGACCAAGGGGAATCACCAGCAGGCCCAGGTACAAGGCCAGGGCCGGGGCTGACATCCAATAGCCTTGGCGGCCGCGCTTCATGGCATCGATCAGCTTCATGCCAACACCTCATCCACGCTCAACACACGCAGCAGCGCCGGATCCCAGTCCAGACCCACGGCGGTGCCTTCGGCCAGGGGCGCCAAGCCGTCGTTGCGCCGTACCACGCTGAGTTCGCCCAGAGGGGTGCAGACGCTATACAGCCATTGGCTACCGAGGAAAAAACGCTGGGTGACGGTGCCTTGCAGTCGTCCCGAGCCGGGGGCGCACAGGTCGATTTTTTCGGGACGCAGGCTCAGGGTCAGCTCACCTTTACCGGTGCTGCTGGCTTGCACGAGGCCGGCGCTGTCACGTTCGCCGGGCAGCAGATTGGCCTTGCCGACGAAGCCGGAAATGAACTCGGTGCGCGGGTGCTCGTAAAGGGTGTAGGGCGCGTCGATCTGGGTGATGCGGCCGGCCTGCATGACCACCACTCGATCGCTTATCGAAAGCGCCTCGGATTGGTCATGCGTGACCATCAATGTGGTGATGCCGACTTCGCGCTGGATGCGGCGGATTTCGAACTGCATTTCCTCACGCAGGTTGGCGTCGAGGTTGGACAAGGGTTCGTCGAGCAGCAGCACCGGCGGTTCGATCACCAGCGCCCGGGCCAATGCCACGCGCTGACGCTGGCCGCCCGAGAGTTCTCGCGGGTAACGCTCGGCATGCCGGTCCAGGCGCACCAGCTTGAGTACGCGATCGACCCGGGACTGCAATTCTGCGCTGGGCACCTTGCGCATGCGCAAGCCGAAGGCCACGTTGTCTTTGACGGTCATGTGGGGAAACAGCGCGTAACTCTGGAACACCACGCCCAGGCCGCGGCTGGCGGGCTTGGCATGAGTGATGTCGCGCCCGTCCAGCAGGATGCGGCCGCTGCTGGCCTCAACGAAGCCGGCGATCATTTGCAGGGTGGTGGTCTTGCCGCAACCGGACGGCCCTAGCAGAGAGACGAATTCGCCTTTCTCCACACAGAGGTTGGTGGCGACCACGGCGTCCAGGTCGCCATACCGTTTGCTCAAGTCTTGAAGTTGCACGAAAGCCATGACTGCGCTCCACCTGAGATTGTTATGCGTCGCCGCGAGGCGCGCTTTTTTGTATGGGCAGATACGAAAGGATGTCGCGGGGTGCGTTGGCGCTCGACTTACGTCGGCTGCCGCTGTTGTTCGAATCGCCCCTGTATGGACGCAGAGTAGGACGAAGAATAGGATGGGCTCAATGGACTATTTCACTGAAGCGATGACTATTTTCCGTTTCTTTCGGTGAATAAATAACTGAGTAAAAAATCCTATGTCTGATTCCATTGGGCGGAATACCAAAAAGATTGAAGTAGGGGTTGGCTCGGTTTCTCGGTTGTTTGCCGTTTTGCGCAGCCTGGGCGAGACCGCAGAGGGCGGCGAGCGAGTCACGCAACTGGCCCAGCGCATTGGCCTGTCCCAGCCCACAACGCACCGCTTGCTGCGCAACCTGATGGACGAAGGCATGGTCGAGCAGGATGCGCGCAGCAAACGCTATCGCTTGAGCCTGGACTTTTTTGCCCTGGCGGCGCGCGCAGGTAACACCGGCAACCTGCGGGAACTGGCCAGGCCCGCGATGTTGCGGTTGTCGGCGTCGTTGGGGGATTCGCTATTTCTGCTGGCACGCTGTGGCTTCGATGCGATCTGCCTGGACCGCAGCGAAGGGCCGTTTCCGATCCGCACATTCACCGGCGACATCGGTGGCCGCGTGGCCTTGGGCGTGGGACAGGGCAGCCTGGCGATCCTGGCGTTCCTGCCGGAGGAAGAGCGCGACACGGTGATCCATTACAACCTGCCGCGGCTCAAGGATTTTCATCTCTACGATGAAGTCTTCCTGCGCACGGAAGTGGAGAACGTCCGCATGCTGGGCTACGCCGGGCGCAACACCGGGGTGTTGCAGGGCATGGCCGGCGTGGCGGTGCCGATTCTCGATCGTGAGGGACGGGCCGTGGCGGCCTTGAGCGTGGCAACCATCAGCGACCGGCTCGGGCCGGATAGGCTGCCAACGGTGGTGGAAATGCTCAAGCGCGAAGCCGCGATGATCGGCCCGCGAATCAACCCGTTCGATCCGCTGCTGCGCAGGCCTTCGCAGGTGTTCAGGCAGGGATGAATACCGATTTTTGGCCTGTCACAAGACCTCTGTGGGAGCGAGCCTGCTCGCGAAGGCGGTATCTCAGTCGACATCATTTCTAACTGTGCGACCGATTTCGCGAGCAGGCTCGCTTCCACAGGGGAAGGTGGTGGTCAGAAATTCAAGGTCTGCTTGAGCTTCTGCGCCGTCGGCGTATCGCTCGGGATGACCATCGCATAATTGTACCCAGGCCCGGACCAATACTCGGCCTGCAGTTCGCCATCGCGCCGGCTGCCACGGGGCAGCAGAAAATTTTTCGGACCTGGTGGGCGGATATAGAAGCTGATCTTCAGGCCGCTCGAATCCTGGTAAACAACCATCGCCGCCGCGCCTTGGTCAGTGCTGAGCAATCGCCCGCTGACCGGCGTGAAGCCCGCCGCCGAGAGATCCGGTAAGCGGTCGGCTTGGCTGAAGTAACGGTCGAGCCAGCCTTGCATGCTGTGCTCGTCGCCAGTCTGGTAATCGGCCGGGAGCACGCCCTGCTGGGCAATCAACCGGTACGCCTGCAATGCGTCAGCCATGGGCGCTGCTGCGCTGAGCAGGGTTATCTGTCGGGCCTGCCAGCCGCCCACCCCACCGATACCGACGGCCAGCGTCAAGACCGCTGCGCTGGCGAGAAGGCGGCGCGTACGGTGTTTCATGCGTTGACGGATGACAGTCGGGTCGAGGCTGGGATTGGGGGGGAGTTGCAAGGTTGCGCTCAGGGTTGCGCGCAGATGCTGCGCGTCCTGTTGCCAGGCCCGTACGCGTTTGGCGACGGCGGGGTGGCTGGCCAGGTAGGTTTCAACCTGTCGTCGGTCGGCTTCGCTCAGTTGATGATCGACGTAGGCGTGCAGGTCTTTGTCGCTGGGGGGCAGGGTGATCATTTGAGTATTCGCAGGGCAGGGCGGGCGATTTCGCCGTCGCTGAGTTGGCGCAAGGCCTGGCGGGCCCGTGACAGGCGCGACATCACGGTGCCGGTCGGCACGCCCAGGATGTCGGCGACTTGCTGGTAGCTCAAGCCTTCTACTGACACCCACAACAATAACGCGCGCTGTTCGGTGGGCAACTGGTCAAAAGCCTGGAGCGACGATTGGGCGATGACGCTGCGCTCGGCGGAAGGGTGTGCATCGTCGCGCCCGGTGAAGAATTCCAGCATGCGTGCGTACCGTCGGGAACGACGATGGGCATCGAGGAACTGCCGGTAAAGGATGGAGAACAGCCAGGCCCGCAAATCACCGTCCGGGCGCTTGTCGTTCCATTTCGACAGGGCCCTTTCCAGGCACGCCTGGACCAGGTCGTCGGCGTTGCTGGGGTTGCGTGTCAGCGACACGGCAAAACGTCTCAGCCGTGGAATGAGCAGGCGCAACTGGTCGTCGAGTTCGTTCATGAGGATGCGTGGCTTCGTGGGCAATCACTGCGTTGGAAGGAAAGACGATCCAGGCACAAGATTATTCCAATGAACGAAAAATAAATATGAAGCGTGGGAATAAACACGTTGGGCTTTCGTCTGACGGGTCCTTTCCACTAACGGCCTTGTGCCTTGGAGTCTCCAAATGGTTGACCCTTCTTCTGAACGTCGGCCGCCGTTGAGCGCCGCCAGCCTGACATTGCGCCTGACGGCCATTGCCGTGGTCGTTGCTGCGCTGGCCGGGGCGTTTGCCTACGTCAATGGCACACTCGACCCACAACGCCTGACGCCCAAGGCCTTGGTCAATGTGCTGGAAACGAACAACGGGGTCCATGCGGGTTTCCGGCGCAATCACTCCAAGGGTGTCTGCGTTGCCGGTTATTTTGAAAGCAGTGGCGAAGCCCGCGCCTACTCCAGCGCCCAGGTATTCAATGAGCCACGCACGCCTGTGGTCGGTCGTTTTGCGCTGCCCAGCGGCAACCCCTACGCACCGGATGGCAGTGTGCCGATCCGAAGCCTGGCGCTGCGTTTTACCCAGGCCGACGGCCAGCAATGGCGCACCGGTATGAACAGTATGCCGGTGTTCCCGGTGGGTACACCGCAGGCTTTCTTTGAACTGCAACAGGCCCAGTCGCCGGACCCGGCCACGGGCAAACCAAACCCTGGCGCCGTGCCGGCGTTTTTTGCAGCGCATCCCGAGGCAGTGCCGTTCTTGCAATGGATCAAGACGGCCAAGCCATCGGCCAGCTATGCCACTGAAACCTACAACGGCATCAATGCGTTCTACCTGGTGGGCCCTGCCGGACAACGCCAGGCCGTGCGTTGGGGGGTGGTGCCGATAAGCAAGGACGCGGTGGATGCGAGCCCACCCCAAGGCGCCGACTTCCTGGAACAGGACCTGACCAAACGCCTGGCTGGCGGACCACTGCGCTGGCAGTTGAACATCACCTTGGCCAACCCGGGCGATCCGGTCAACGACGCCAGCAAGGCCTGGCCCGCCGATCGCAAGGTGCTCAATGCCGGCACCCTGGTGCTGGAGCGCGCCCAGGCGCAGGACAACGGCGATTGCCGCGATATCAACTATGACCCGCTGATCCTGCCCAGTGGGATCGAAGGTTCTGATGATCCGCTGTTGGCCGCTCGTTCGGCGGCCTATGCCAGTTCGTACCTGCGCCGTACCAGCGAAGTCAGCCAGTTGCCCGCCACCCAGGAGTCTCGTCCATGAACGCCCCCCGACATTTCGCGCCGCTGGCTCGGCTGCTGCACTGGATGATGGCCTTGATGATCATCGCCATGTTGTTTATCGGCGCGGGCATGGTCGCCTCCGTGTCCGAGCGCCATGAGTGGCTGCTTCAACTGCACAAACCCCTGGGCATCGCTATTTTGTTGTTGGTGATTGTCCGCCTGGTGGTGCGCTTCACCACGCAGATACCGCCGTTGCCGGCCGACCTGCCGAGCTGGCAGGCCTTGTCGGCCAAGGCTTCGCATGTCTTGTTGTATGCCTTGATGCTGGCGTTGCCACTGTTGGGCTGGGGGATGATATCGGCGGCGGGGGACCCGGTGATGCTCAGCGAGTCGCTTCGGTTGCCTTCCATCCTACCCGCGGATGCCCAGACCTTCGCATGGCTGCGCAAGGCTCATGGTTACCTGGCCTATTTGTTATTCCTGACGGTGCTGGTGCATCTGGCGGCGGCGTTGTTTCACGGCTGGGTGCGCCGGGACGAGGTGTTGCACAGGATGTTGCGCGGCCGGGACTGACCGGGAGGCTCGTGGCGAGGGGCTTGTTCCCTCGCCACAGGGGAACGGCGCTAAAGGGACCTCAGCGCAACTCGTCGACCATGGACTCGAGGGTGCTCAGCACGTCCTTGCCCAGTTGCATGGAGCGTTTGCCGGACCAGCCGGTGTGCGGGTTCGGATGGTCGTCGTGGTCCTTGAAAGGCATCTCCAGGGTCAGCGACAGGCAGTCGTATTTCTGGCCGACCGCGTTGCAAGCCAGCGTCATGTTGGCCTGGCCGGGTTCGTCTCGGGTGTAACCGTGGGCGGTTTGGAAATCCTTGGTCTGGCGTTTGAGATGGCTGCGGAAACGTTCTTCGAGCCCGGCGATGCGCGGTGTGTAGCCGGGGTTACCTTCGCAGCCAGCGGTGAAGACGTGGGGGATTTCTTCGTCGCCATGAGCGTCCAGAAACAGATCAACGCCATACTTTTCCATTTGCTGTTGTACGAAAAATACCTCGGGGCTGATTTCCGGGCTGGCGTTCTGCCAAGCCCGATTCAAGTCCTGGCCCATCGCGTTGGTGCGCAAATGGCCGTGAAACGCGCCATCGGGGTTCATGTTGGGCACCAGGTACAGGTCGGCCTTGGCAAGCAGCCGGTTCAGTTGGGCATCGTCATGGTGCTGGAGGCGTTCGATGATGCCTTCCATGAACCACTCGGCCATGTGCTCACCGGGATGTTGCTGCGCAATGATCCAGATTTTGCGCCGTCCTTCGGCACCGCTGCCCTTGCGCAGCAATTGAATATCGCGACCCTCGACGCTCTTGCCGGTCGCCAGCAGTTCGGTGCCAGCCTTGTGCTGCGCTTGTTCTATCAGCCAATCGTGGCGGCCGCGGCTGTAAGGTTCGAAATAGGCGAACCAGGCGTGAGGTTGCTCGGCCTCCAGGTGGAAGCGCAGCGCATCGCCTTCAAATTGCGTAGGAATACGGAACCAGTTGACGTGGTCATAGGAAGCAACGGCTTGATAACCGGTCCACGCTTTGTTGTAGGAGGATTGGCTGGCATTGAGCAGGCGGAAGGAATATTCCTGGCCGACGTGCAACCCGCTGGCCTTGAAGTGAAACCACTGGAAATGGCCGCTACGGGTATCAGGTCTGATTTTCAGCAATGATTGCAACGGGTTGCCGATGTCCACCACTTCGATGTTGCCGCTGTCGAAATTGGCGTTGATATCAAAGGACGATTTAGCCACGGTCACGATTCCTGCCCAGGATTTTCATGGCCGTTACTTTACACGCAAAGAAGGAGAAAACCGGGACGAATTGTTGTAGGGGGAAGGGGGCGTCCTCCCTGGACGCATTTGCAGATTAGAGAGTCCCTGATCGATTCTCAAGTGCTGCCTGTCGATCATTCGAACCGGTGCAACGCAGGGGCTTTTGTAAACGAATGTGCATTTGCTATCATCCCCAGCACCGAATTAGCGACACCCAAAGACTTCATTAGCCTGAAGCCATAAGCCGAAAATCGGCAAAAAAAAGACCCGGCAAAAAGCCGGGTCAAAAACCGTGATTAGCCTGATGAGGAGATAATCCAGAAGTCCGACCTAAGGTCTTCTGGCCTATCGACTGATCTCGCGACCAGCTGATGCAATAATAATCATTATCATTTGCAAGTCAAATGTTTTTATTGCGCCCATTGGAAATTATTTCCCATGTGGTTATGCAGCCGCCTTTTCCAGCGTTACGCCTAGCGAGTAGGGTAACCGTCCAGCGACCGGTCGATCATGGCCTTGACCAAGTCGATCATATGCACCACCGAAAATGCCAGGTCGCGGCTCGTGCCGCTGAGTCGAGTGGCAGATTCCTGGGCGGTAGCGGCCGCGCAGCGCAGCAGTTCGCAGGCATGAACCAGGGCTTCCTCACCGCTGATGTTGCGGTTCACGTCGAAGAAGCGATGTTCTGCTTGGGCGTGCGCAATACCTGGTTTCAAGTAATAGTCCAAGGCGCGCTTCGCCGCAGGGCAATCTTGAAGCGAGGGAAATGGGCTTTCTGAAGGGGTTGTGGGCTCGTCTTTGTTGGGCTTGTCCATAGTGTCGAGTTTCTCCGTGTTGGTGTGAAATCCTGGATCCAGCTTAGTACGCTTCGTAATTGTGACGACGATTTAAATACTACAATTTGTGTTTTGATGGGCGTGGTCATCCACGTATCGTGCCGTTCATGGATAAATGGATAGAGTTGGTCAAGGCCAAGATGAAGGAGCTGCACATCACGCAAGTGGTGCTCGCAGAGCGTTTGGGGATGTCCCAGGGTGGTGTCGGCCATTGGCTGACCAAGCGCCGGCAGCCCAGTCTTGAAGACATGAACCGGGTGCTTCAGGAGCTCGGACTCGAGTTCCTGGAAGTGGCAATGGTGATCCGCGAACCGGACACCTCCACTGACGAGGGCATGGCGCTGGCGCAGAAGTACAACCCGTACTTCCGCTACCCGGTCAATGACTGGCACGACATCGGCGCGGTTCACGAGGGTGATCTGGTCGGGTACGGGCAGCCGCGCTACGAGCTGACGGATTACCATGCCCAGGGAGACGCTTTCTGGTTGGTGGTGGTAGGCGACGCGATGACTGCGCCAAGCGGGCTGAGCATCCCTGAGGGCATGTCGATCCTGGTTGATCCGGCGATCGAGGCCGTGCCCGGCAAACTGGTGGTGGCGAAACTGCCCGGCAGCAGCGATGCGACCTTCCGCAAACTGATCGAAGAGAGCGGCCAGCGTTACCTGGTCCCGCTCAATCCCACTTACCCGAAAAATCTATACACAGAGCATTGCCGCATCATCGGCGTGGTCGTACAGGCAACCATCAGGTTCTGAACTGGATCGGCCCGGCAAACGGGCCGATACCTATTCTTCCAATGCCACCAGCGCGCTGCCCTCGCTGACCATCTCACCTTCCTGGCAATACAACGCCTTGATCACGCCCGCCTTGGGTGCACGGATGCTGTGCTCCATCTTCATGGCTTCCAGCACCACCAACTGCGCGCCGGCTTCCACTGGTTGCCCGACACTCACCAGCACCCGCACGATGCTGCCATTCATAGGTGCGACCAAGCCGCCCTGATGGCCGTGGCTGGCCTCGGCGGCGGCTAACGGGTCGTAGACATCGACGCGATGCAAATCGCCCGCCCATTGCAGATAAAGGCTGTCGCCCTGGCGAACAGCCCGATGGCTGCGACGCAGGCCGTTACGCTCGATGACCAGGTGCTCCCCCTTGAGCTCGGCGCTGCGGGCGGTAACGTCCACCGTTATCGCCCGATCCTGGCCACCACAGACCAGATGCAGGGTGGTTTCCCCTGGCAGCCCCAGGCGCAACCCGGTGCTCTCGGCCCAGGGGGAATTGAGGTCATCCACGCGGACGCGAGGCGTCATGCCCAAGGCAAAGGCAAGGGCCGCCGCGTACCAGAACTCGTCGTCCAATTCGCCAGGTTCGGGCAGTAGTTGCGCTTGGTAGCGTGGGATAAATCCGGTATCGAGTTGCGCCGCTGCAAAGGCCGGGTGGCCGACGATGCGCCGCAGAAAACCGATGTTGGTTCTCAGGCCACCGATGGCGAACTCATCCAGCATCGCGAGCAACCGTAGACGGGCTTGTTCACGGTTTTCGCCCCAGGCGATCAGCTTGCTGAGCATCGGGTCGTAGAACGAAGAAATCTCGTCACCTTCTTCTACGCCGCTGTCGACCCGTCGACCTTCGCCCCCCGCGGATTCACGGTATAACGCCAGGCGTCCGGTGGCGGGGAGGAAATCATTGGCCGGGTCTTCGGCATAAAGCCGTACTTCGATGGCATGGCCCCGCAACGGAACTTGTTCCTGGGTAATCGGCAGCGGTTCGCCTTGGGCCACGCGGATCTGCCAGGCCACCAGATCGAGGCCGGTAATCGCTTCGGTGACCGGATGCTCGACCTGCAGCCGGGTGTTCATCTCCATGAAGAAGAACTCGCCCCGCGAATCCAGCAGGAACTCCACCGTGCCCGCGCCGACATAACCGATGGCCTGGGCGGCGCGCACCGCGGCCTCGCCCATTGCCCGGCGCAGCTCCGGGCTCAGACCCGGAGCGGGAGCCTCTTCGACAACTTTTTGGTGCCGGCGCTGGATCGAGCAATCGCGCTCGTTGAGGTACAGGCAGTGACCGTGTTGGTCGGCGAATACCTGAATTTCCACGTGGCGCGGCTTGAGCAGGTATTTTTCCACCAGCATGCGCGCGTCGCCGAACGATGATTGCGCCTCGCGCTGCGCCGATGCCAGTGCTTCGGCCAGTTGGCTGACGTCTTCCACGACCTTCATGCCCTTGCCGCCGCCACCCGCCGTTGCTTTGAGCAGAACCGGGTAGCCGATGCGCTCGGCGGCGGCGCGGAAGGTTTCCAGATCCTGGGCTTCACCGTGATAGCCAGGCACCAGCGGCACGCCGGCGGTTTCCATCAAGGCCTTGGCGGCGGACTTGCTGCCCATGGCGTCGATGGCCGAGGCGGGTGGGCCCAGGAAGATCAGCCCGGCTTTTTCAATGGCCCTGGCGAAGCCGGCATTCTCAGAAAGAAAACCGTAGCCGGGATGGATGGCCTGGGCGCCGCTGGCAAGGGCTGCGGCGATCAGTTTGTCGATTTGCAGGTAGCTGTCGGCGGCCTTGCTACCGCCCAGGTCGACGCGGATATCGGCTTCACGGCAATGGCGCGCGTCACGGTCGGTGGCGCTGTGCACCGCGACGGTAGCCAGGCCCATGGCCTTGGCTGTGCGCATGACCCGGCAGGCGATTTCACCTCGATTGGCGACCAGTAGCGTATTGAGGATAGGGGCGCTCATTGACGCGGCTCCTTGTTGTTCGACTCTTGCCAACTGGGCGGGCGTTTTTGCAGGAAAGCTCGCAAGCCCTCCTGACCTTCAGGGCTGACACGTATCCGGGCGATGGCGTTTTCGGTGTAGCGGCGCAGCGCCGGCGTGAGCGCACCATTGCCGACTTCACGCAGCAGTTCCTTGCTGGCGCGCATGGCCGCTGGACTGTTGAGCAACAGGTTGTCGATCCATTGCCCGAGCTGATCGTCCAACGTCTCGGCGGGGTAACTTTCCGACAGCAAGCCGATCTCTTTCGCACGTTGTCCGCCGAAGCGTTCGGCGGTCAGGGCGTAACGCCGCGCCGCCCGTTCGCCGATGGCTTGCACCACGAATGGACTGATCACTGCCGGTGCCAGGCCGATGCGCACCTCTGACAGACAAAATTGCGCTTCGTCGGCGCCGATGGCCATGTCGCAGGCGCTGATCAGACCCAGCGCGCCGCCAAACGCGGCACCCTGAACCACCGCCAACGTTGGAATCTTCAACTTGGCGAGGTTGTACATCAGCTCCGCCAGTTCCCGGGCGTCGTCCAGGTTGGTGTGGTAATCGAGTTCGGCGGACTGTTGCATCCAGGCCAGGTCCGCGCCGGCGCTGAAGTGTTTGCCCCGGCCACGGAGCAACAGGAAGCGCAGGTTCGGGTCGCTGCCGACCTGGTCCAGGGCGAGAATCAGCTCTCGGATCATCTCGGCGTTGAACGCGTTGTTTTTTGATTCGCGGCTGAGCCACAGGATGGCGAAGCCGCGCGGGTCGGTTTGCAATTCGAGGGTGCTGTACTGAGTCATGGGCGTTTTCCCGGTTACATCCTGAACACGCCGAAGCGGCTCGGTTCGATGGGCGCGTTCAGCGACGCGGACAGGGCCAGCCCCAGCACATCGCGGGTCTGCGCCGGGTCGATGACGCCGTCGTCCCACAGCCGCGCGCTGGAATAATAGGGGTGCCCCTGTTCTTCGTATTGATCGAGAATCGGTTGCTTGATCTCGGCTTCCTGGCTGGCGCTGAAGGGCTGGCCGCTGCGTTCGGCCTGTTCGCGCTTGACTTGCACGAGCACGCCGGCGGCTTGCTCGGCACCCATCACGCCGATCCGGGCATTGGGCCACATCCACAGGAACCGCGGGTCATAGGCGCGGCCGCACATGCCATAGTTCCCCGCGCCGAAACTGCCACCGATGATTACGGTGAACTTCGGTACCCGGGCGCAGGCCACGGCGGTCACCAGTTTCGCGCCGTGCTTGGCGATGCCGCCGGCTTCGTATTTCTGGCCGACCATAAAGCCCGTGATGTTTTGCAGGAACAACAGGGGAATCCCGCGCTGGCAGGCCAGTTCGATGAAATGCGCGCCTTTCTGCGCGGCCTCGGCGAACAGGATGCCGTTATTGGCGAGGATGGCGATTGGATAACCGTGCAAATGCGCGAAGCCGCACACCAGGGTCGTTCCGAACAGCGCCTTGAATTCGTCGAACACCGAACCATCGACAAGCCGCGCAATGACCTCCCGCACATCGAACGGCTGCTTGGCATCGGCCGAGACCACACCATAAAGCTCGTCACTCGAATACAGCGGGGCGATGGGTGCGCGTTGCTGCACATCGCCAAGCTTGCGCCAATTGAGGTTGGCCACGCTGCGACGGGCCAATGCGAGGGCGTGCTCGTCGCTGTCGGCGTAATGGTCGGCCACCCCGGAAATCTTGCAGTGCACATCGGCACCCCCCAGGTCTTCGGCGCTGACCACTTCGCCGGTAGCGGCTTTTACCAGGGGCGGGCCGGCGAGGAAGATCGTCGCCTGCTGGCGGACCATGATCGCCTCGTCCGCCATCGCCGGCACATAGGCGCCGCCGGCGGTGCAGGAGCCCATGACCACGGCAATCTGCGGGATGCCCTGGGCACTCATGTTGGCCTGGTTGAAGAAAATGCGGCCGAAATGCTCGCGGTCGGGGAACACTTCATCCTGGCGTGGCAGGTTCGCGCCGCCGGAATCCACCAGGTAAATGCAGGGCAGGCGGTTCTGTTGGGCGATGGTCTGGGCCCGTAGGTGTTTTTTCACTGTCAGCGGATAATACGAACCGCCTTTCACCGTCGCGTCGTTAGCGACAATCATGCACTCGACGCCTTCCACGCGACCGATGCCGGCGATCACGCCGGCCGCCGGCACGTCTTCCCCGTAGACTTCGTAAGCCGCCAGCGGGCTGATTTCCAAAAAGGGCGAGCCTGGATCCAGCAAGCGATTGATGCGTTCGCGCGGGAGCAATTTGCCCCGGGACGTGTGCCGCTCCTGGGCCTTGGGCCCGCCGCCTTGCTGGACGTGATTGAGCAAGGTGCGCAAAGCCTCGACCTGACCAAGCATCGCGTCGCGGTTGGCGATGAACTCAGGCGAGCGGGTATGGAGCTGGGTGTGCAGCGTGGCCATGGTCAGCTCCGTTAGCGGGTTTCGTTGAACAGTTCGCGGCCAATCAACATCCGACGAATCTCACTGGTGCCCGCGCCGATTTCGTACAGCTTGGCGTCACGCAGAAGACGACCAGCCGGGAATTCATTGATGTAGCCGTTGCCGCCCAATATCTGGATGGCATCGAGGGCCATCTGCGTGGCGCGCTCGGCGCTGTAGAGGATCACCCCGGCGGCGTCCTTGCGGGTGGTTTCGCCGCGCTCGCACGCCTGGGCCACTGCGTACAGATAGGCGCGGCTGGCGTTGAGCTGGGTGTACATGTCGGCGACCTTGCCTTGGATCAACTGAAATTCGCCGATGCTCTGGCCGAACTGCTTGCGGTCGTGGATGTACGGAACGATCAGGTCCATGCACGCCTGCATGATGCCGGTCGGGCCACCGGACAAGACCACGCGCTCGTAGTCGAGGCCGCTCATCAACACTTTCACGCCACCATTGAGCACGCCGAGGATATTTTCCTCGGGCACTTCGACGTCATCGAAAAACAACTCGCATGTGTTGGAGCCGCGCATGCCGAGCTTGTCGAATTTGTTGCTGCGGCTGAAGCCTTTCCAGTCGCGTTCGACGATGAACGCAGTGATGCCATGAGGGCCTTTTTCCAGGTCAGTCTTGGCGTAAATGACGTAGGTGTTGGCATCGGGCCCGTTGGTGATCCAGGTCTTGCTGCCGTTGAGCACAAAGCGGTCGCCACGTTTTTCGGCGCGCAGTTTCATGGAAACCACGTCGGAGCCGGCATTCGGTTCGCTCATGGCGAGGGCGCCGACATGTTCGCCACTGATGAGCTTGGGCAGGTACTTGCTCTTTTGCTCATGGGTGCCGTTGCGGTTGATTTGATTGACGCACAGGTTGGAGTGGGCGCCGTAGGAAAGGGCGACCGAGGCCGAGCCGCGGCTGATTTCCTCCATGGCGACCACGTGGGCCAGATAGCCCAGGCCGGCACCGCCGTATTCTTCCGGCACAGTGATGCCCAGCAGGCCCATGTCGCCGAATTTGCGCCACATGTCGGCAGGGAACAGATTGTCGATGTCGATCTGGGCTGCCCTAGGCGCCAGCTCGGCCTTGACGAAGGACTGGACCTGGTCGCGCAACATATCGATGGTTTCGCCAAGGGCAAAATTCAGGGATGGGTAGCTCATGGGACACCTTTTGTTTTTTTGTCGGGTGCGGAAAGTAGCAGGACTGCTCTCACCTTTACGTTAACGTAAGCTTGTGACGGATGGCTGTCAATCGCTCTTTACGTTAACGTCAACTTGGGCGAGAGTAAGGCCGCTTTCCTACGGAAATTGCCGATACACCCACCGAATAAAGACAAGAGGGGTCGTCATGGATCAACCCGGTTCGCAAGCGCAATCGAGCTACACCCGAGGGAGCCAAGCCAAGTCCTTGTTGGAGCAGACCATTGGCCAAGCATTCGACCAGACCGTGGCTCGATGCCCTGATGGCGAAGCACTGGTGGTTCGTCACCAGTCGCTGCGCTACAAGTGGCACGAACTGGCCGAAGTGGTCGACTTACACGCACGGGCTTTTTTGGCGTTGGGGTTGAAGACAGGCGATCGCCTGGGCATATGGGCGCCCAACTGTGCGCAGTGGTGCGTGAGTCAGTTCGCCAGTGCGAAGATCGGCGTGATTCTCGTCAATATCAACCCGGCGTATCGTGCCTCCGAACTGGAGTACGTACTCAAGCAGTCCGGCTGCCAGTGGCTGGTGTGCGCGGGGTCATTCAAGACCTCGGATTACCATGCCATGTTGCAAGCATTGGCGCCGGAACTGGCAGAGCAACCTATCGGGCATTTGCACAGCGAGCGCCTTGCGGATCTGCGCGGTGTGATCAGCCTCGATCCGCAGCCCCCCTCAGGCTTCCTGCCTTGGTCGCAGTTGACGGCCCTGGGTGCCTCGGTGTCGCCAGGGCAACTGGCCGAGCGCCAGGCCAGCCTGCGTTTCGATCAGCCCGTGAATATCCAGTACACCTCCGGGACCACCGGGTTTCCCAAGGGGGCGACCCTCAGTCATCACAATATTCTCAACAACGGCTACATGGTGGGTGAAAGCCTCGGCCTGAGCGCTGGCGATCGCTTGGTGATCCCAGTGCCGCTGTATCACTGTTTTGGCATGGTCATGGGCAACCTGGGTTGCGTGACGCACGCCAGCACCATGATCTACCCCAACGACGCGTTCGATCCGTTGCTGACCCTGCGCACCGTGGCCGAGGAAAAAGCCACCGCGTTGTATGGTGTGCCCACCATGTTCATTGCCATGCTGGACCAGCCGCAACGGGGGGATTTCGACCTGTCCAGCCTGCGTACCGGGATCATGGCCGGCGCTACGTGCCCCATCGAGGTGATGCGGCGAGTCATCAACGAGATGCACATGGCTGAGGTGCAAATTGCCTACGGCATGACGGAAACCAGTCCGGTGTCGTTGCAGACTGGTCCTACAGATGAATTGGAATTACGCGTCACTACCGTCGGCCGCACTCAGCCGCAACTGGAAAGCAAGATCATCGACCAGGCGGGGGAAATCGTCCCTCGCGGCACCATCGGTGAGTTGTGTACGCGAGGCTACAGCGTGATGCTCGGCTACTGGAATAATCCCAAGGGCAGTGCCGAAGCCATCGACTCGCAAGGCTGGATGCACACCGGCGACCTGGCGATCATGGACGGGCAGGGTTACGTGCGTATCGTCGGGCGCAACAAGGACATGATCATCCGTGGTGGAGAGAATGTTTATCCTCGGGAGTTGGAAGAATTCTTTTTCACTCATCCCGCAGTGGCCGACGTACAAGTGATTGGCATACCTTGCTCGCGTTATGGCGAAGAGATCGTAGCCTGGATCAAGTTCCACCCCGGGCACAGCGCCTCCGAGCAAGAGCTGCAAGCGTGGTGCAAGGAGCGAATTGCTCACTTCAAGACGCCGCGGCATTTCAAGTTCGTCGAAGAATTCCCCATGACGGTCACGGGCAAGATCCAGAAATTTCGCATGCGGGAAATCAGCATCGAAGAACTGAGCGATAGCAATGGCTGAGTAAGTTCCCTGTGGGGGCGAGCTTGCTCGCTCCCGCAGGAAAACCCAAACGCCAGACAGCACAAAGGGGAGCCGAGGCTCCCCTTTAATTTTGTCGTCGCGTGCTCTTTTTTTATTATTGAGGGGCGGCCTGTTGTTGTTTTTGGCAGCCGTGACCCTTTACCGCTGTTTTTGGCGATCCCCATCCGGGATCAAGAGCAAACGTATTTTTTTGAGCGCTGATCTGCTTTTTCGCCTGGCGATCCAACCGATTCGGGCGCTACCTGAAGGTAGTTTTATTGTTCTCTGCCCGGTTGCGGGTTGCTCCTGAAAGCACCCTGAAAAGCACATCTTCTCCAAAAAAATCTGTTAGCTGCGTCTCTGCCGTGTTGTTTTTGTTATGCCAGAGTCGTTTCGTCTTGTTTTTATTGGGTTTGTCGCTTTTTTTTATTCTTGTTGTGCAGGAGATATAGCAGGTGGCGTGCCAACTTTAAAAAATCTATATAGAACAATGACTTGTGATTTTCTCGAAAAAATCAGGACGGCCATTCCCAGACAAATTGTTTCCGTGTTACTCGTTTCACCCCCGTTACAGACGAGGGCGGTAACACCTCACTGCGCCAACCGCGCCTTTGCAACACGCGAACCGGTGGGGCGGCCCAGCACGTCACAAATCTGCTGGCCCGCGGCAATCAGTGCGTCCAGGTCGATACCGGTTTCGATACCCAGCCCCTTGAGCAGGTAAAGCACGTCCTCGGTGGCGACGTTACCGCTGGCGCCCTTGGCATAGGGACAGCCGCCCAAGCCGGAAATGGAACTGTCGAACACGGCGATACCTTCCAGAAGGCTGGCGTAGACGTTGGCCATTGCCTGGCCATAGGTGTCATGGAAGTGTCCCGCGAGTTTTTCCCGGGGAACGTCACCCGAAACCACTTCAAACATCCTGCGTGTGGCGCCGGCGGTGCCCGTCCCGATGGTGTCGCCGAGGGAAACCTCGTAGCAGCCCATGTCGTACAGCTCCCGGGCGACCCAGGCCACTTGCTCGGGTTCGACCGCGCCTTCATAAGGACAGCCCAGCACACACGACACGTACCCGCGTACGTTGACACCGTTGCGCTGTGCGGCCTCCATGATCGGGGCGAAACGTTCCAGGCTTTCCTTGATGGAGCAATTGATGTTGCGTTGGGAAAATGCTTCGGATGCCGCCGCGAACACCGCAACCTCCTTGACGCCTGCCGCAAGCGCGTCCTCGAACCCCCGCAGGTTCGGCGCCAACGCGCCGTAGGTCACACCGGGCTTGCGCTGAATCTGCGCGAACACCTCGGCCGAGCCGGCCATTTGCGGCACCCATTTGGGCGAGACAAAACTGCCAACCTCGATGTAACCGAGGCCCGCGGCGCTCAAGGCATCCACCAGGCGCACCTTGTCGGTGACGCTGATGGGTTGCGATTCATTCTGCAGCCCGTCGCGGGGGCCGACTTCGATCAGGCGTACAAAAGAGGGCAGGGACATGGGGATTGACCTGTGGTGAATGGGCTCGGTGTGGAAGCGAGCTTGCTCGCTCCCACTGGATAACTGTTGTGTTACTGGACGGTTTCCTCGCCCTTGAGCGTCTGTTCCAGCGCCTGGATGCAACGTTCCTCGGCGGTGTCGAGTTCCAGTTTCATCTGTTCGATGTCCAACAGCTGCTGTTCGAGTTGCTCACGACGCTCGGCAATTTTCGCCAGCATGCTGTGCAACTGTTTCTGATTGCCGCTGGTGGGGTCGTACAGCTCGATCAGCTCACGGCATTCAGCGAGGGAAAACCCAATGCGTTTGCCCCGCAGGATCAGTTTCAGGCTGACTTTGTCCCGTGGCGAGTAAACACGTTCCTGGCCTCGGCGCTCCGGACGCAAAAGACCCTGTTCTTCATAGAAGCGGATGGCTCGAGTGGTGATATCCAACTCGCGGGCGAGATCGGAGATGCTGTAGGTCAGGCTGCTCATGGAAGCGCTCGAAACGATAGGAGTTGGCGCTAAGCTAATTGCAGGTTGACGTTCACGTCAAGCAATGAGCTGTCGACGAAACCTGTGGGAGCGAGCCTGCTCGCGAAAGCGGTAGTCCAGCCAATATGAATAGTGACTGATCCGACGCTATCGCGAGCAGGCTCGCTCCCACATTGGACAGGCTAAACCTTATCGAGCTTCTTCTCATGGGCCGTCACCTGCTGGCACAGTTCGATGATCTGCTCGCGCATCCAACGATTGGCCGGGTCCTGGTCGGTGCTTTCGTGCCAGTAGAGATGGGTTTCCACTGGCGGCACATCGTTGACGGGCACGTGGACCGCATGCAGGTCATGACGGCGCGTGAAGCGCTCCGGAACAGTCATGACCATATCGGTCTGCTGGAGCACCTGGGACGCCATCAGATAATGCTGCGAACGCAGGGCAATCTTGCGCTGTATGCCCATTTTGCCGAGTGCCAGGTCCACGTAACCCAGGCCGTTGCGGCGACTGGAAATATGCACGTGGGTCTGGGCCAGGTAATCGTCGAGGCTGAGTTTTTCCTTGTTCGCCAGCGGATGGCCCTTGCGCATGGCGCAGACGTAACGGTCCTCCATCAGCTTGACGTGGCGTACTTGTGGGTCGGTGTTGAGCGGGGCGTCCACCGCGAAGTCCAGGCGTCCGGCGGCCAGCTCCTTGGTGGTCTCCCGGCGCTTGGACAGGAAACTCTCGATAGCCACGGTCGGCGCCAGGCGACGCAGGCGCTGGAACAGTGGCGGCAGGATCACGCCCTCGGTGAGGTCGGTCATGCTGATGCGGTAGGTCTTGACGGCTTGCAGTGGGTTGAAGATCCGACTTTCCTGTACCGATACCCGCAGCAGCGACAGGGCGTTGCGCACCGGCCCGATAATATTCTGGGCCATCGGTGTAGGCACCATGCCCTGGGCGGTGCGCACGAACAGCGGATCATTGAAAGTCTCGCGCAAACGCGCCAGGGCATTGGACACGGCCGGCTGAGTGATGCCGACGATCTGCCCGGCACGGGTCAGGTTGGCTTCGGTGTAGATCGCATCGAAGACAATGAAAAGGTTGAGGTCGACCTTGCTCAGATTCATGGCGCTGCACTCTTATTCTTGGGCTTGTATGAGGTGCCGGGTGGCAATGCAAATCAGTGAACCATATATCGGTGATGAATGTTAATACACGCCGAGAATAGGTTAGGTAAATTTTCGTAGCTCAACTAGCATCGATTCCATGACCTAAAAACAACCTCTGCCAAGAAGGTGCTGCCCATGGATTTTGCCTATTCCCCCAAGGTTCAGGAGCTGCGTGAACGCGTTACGGCGTTCATGGATGCGCATGTCTACCCGGCCGAAGCGGTATTCGAACGACAAGTGGCCGAAGGTGACCGTTGGCAACCCACCGCGATCATGGAGGAGCTGAAGGCCAAGGCCCGGGCCGAAGGGCTGTGGAATCTGTTCCTGCCGGAATCCGAACTGGGCGCAGGCTTGACCAACCTTGAATATGCGCCGCTGGCGGAGATCATGGGGCGCTCGCTGCTGGGGCCGGAGCCGTTCAACTGCTCGGCGCCGGACACCGGCAACATGGAAGTGCTGGTGCGTTACGCCAATGAAGAACAAAAGCAGCGCTGGCTGGAACCGTTGCTGCGGGGAGAGATTCGCTCGGCCTTCGCCATGACTGAACCGGACGTCGCTTCGTCGGATGCCACCAACATGGCCGCCCGTGCCGAGCGCGATGGAGACCAGTGGGTCATCAACGGTAAAAAGTGGTGGACCTCAGGCGCCTGCGACCCGCGCTGCAAGATCCTGATCTTCATGGGCCTGAGCAATCCCGATGCACCTCGTCACGCCCAGCATTCGATGATCCTGGTGCCGGTGGACACGCCCGGGGTCAAGATCGTCCGGCCATTGCCGGTGTTCGGTTACGACGACGCGCCCCATGGCCACGCCGAAGTGCTGTTCGACAACGTGCGGGTGCCGTACGAAAACGTCCTGCTAGGCGAGGGCCGCGGTTTCGAAATTGCCCAGGGCCGCCTCGGCCCGGGCCGGATTCATCACTGCATGCGCTCCATCGGCATGGCGGAGCGCGCATTGGAATTGATGTGCCAGCGGGCCATCAGTCGCACCGCCTTCGGCAAGCCACTGGCGCGCTTGGGTGGCAACATCGACAAGATCGCCGATTCGCGGATGGAAATCGACATGGCTCGCCTGTTGACGTTGAAGGCGGCCTATATGATGGACACGGTCGGCAACAAAGTGGCCAAGAGCGAAATCGCCCAGATCAAGGTCGTTGCGCCGAACGTGGCGCTGAAGGTCATCGACCGGGCGATCCAGATTCATGGCGGGGCTGGGGTTTCCAACGACTTTCCGCTGGCCTACATGTATGCCATGCAGCGAACGTTGCGCCTGGCCGACGGCCCGGATGAAGTCCACCGCGCCGCCATCGGCAAGTTCGAGATCGGCAAGTATGTGCCCAAGGAGATGTTGCGCAGCGGGCATTGAAGCTTCTTCACACTGACACGTAATCGCGAACAGGCTCGCTCCCACTGAGTTTGTTGGATGAACGCAGCATTGGCGTTCACCGCAAGCACCTTGGGAGCGAGCTTGCTCGCGATGGCCGTCTTTTTTGGACGATGAATGAGCTTATTCCTTGACGCTCATGTATTCCTCGGCCCAACGGATGTACTCCTCGGGCTGGGTGTAGGTGTGGGTCAGTTCGGTGGCGCTCAGGTCCGACGCCTGGGTAAAGATCTGGCGCTGTTCCCGCAGGCTGTCATAAGTGGCCTTGATCGCGGCGAAATAGGCGCCGTGGCCATCAATGGTGATCCGTACACCCAGCTCGGCCAGGCGTTTGTCGTCACGCAGCAGCGGGTTGCCGTAAGTGACCAGCATCAGCGGCACGTTCAGGTTCTCGCTGATCTTTTCCAGATGCTCGAAGTCCTGTACCCCGACCATGCAGATCCCATCGGCGCCGGCACGTTCGTATTGTTGGGTGCGGCTGATGATTTCCTGAACCGGCAGTATTCCCGCGTTGGTCCGGGCGATGATGGCCATCTCCGAATCGACGCGGGCCTCCAGGGCGGCGCGGATCTTGCCGACGCCTTCGGCCACGCTGATGAGGTCCGTGGACTTGCGGCCGAACTGGGCGGGCAGCAGGGTGTCTTCGATCGTCAGCGCGGCAATGCCGGCGCGTTCGAGCTCGATGATCGTGCGCATCACGTTCAGCGCGTTGCCGTAGCCGTGGTCAGCGTCGGCGATCACCGGCAGCTGGGCCACGCGACCGATGCGGGTAGCCTGTTCGGCAAATTCACTGAGAGTGATCAAGGCAAAATCCGGCGCGGCCAACACTTGCAATGAAGCGACCGAGCCGCCGAGGATCCCCACTTCGAATCCCAGGTCTGCGGCTATGCGCGCTGACATCGGGTCGAACACGGACGCAGTGTGGTAGCACGTGTCGGAAGCCAGCAATTGGCGGAAGTTGCGACGCAAATCTTGATGGGAAAGCCTGGACATATAAGTTCCACCAATGGAATGGAAGGGCTTGAGCAAAAGTGTCAACGCCGAAAAACCAAAGGCTATCATGCGGCAGGCACAAAGATGATGACGAATGTGCATGGGCCATGCTTTGCAGTGCACCAAAAAAGGCCACAGACCGGAAGGCCTGTAGCCTGGCGAGTGCCTACAGCTTAAACGATGTCAGGACAGGGTCGTTTCCCCCCACATCTTCTTGATCTCGTGAATGTTTCCAACGTTGAAGCGGGTCGAGAAGGGAATAGTGCAGAAGACTTCGTTCTCGTTCGTCAATTGGACAGCGGTATCCACCGCATCCGTACCGGCTCGCAGCAAAGGCGCTTGGTCCCAGTTGTTCATCAGGTTATCCATGTTTTTTCCTCTTTTGGTTATAGGGCAGCCAATGACTGCCCGGGGTTGAGCAACGACAGCGTGTCTTTGAATAACGCTGTCTCTTGCGCAGCTACGCCGGGGTAAAACGGCTTATAGTTTTCATCGAAACACCAGGCTTCGTCCGGTCTGATCGAGTGTTCAGGATGAATGAGCAGACTCAACGATGCAGACATTGACCGAGGCGCGATCTGTTTGTGGATCTCTCGAAATGCAGGCATGTATAAAACTTCGCCTGGCGCCAGTTTTACGCTTCGTTCCTTACCTAATCTGGGCACCTTGCCCATTTGTAAGGGAAGTTCATCAAGTATTTCGCGGACAACCGTTGTATAACCATCTCCGCTATAGCCCACCGCATACATGTCGAAGTCATGATTGTGGTTCAGGTTGTAGATGAAAGTCTTGCTCTCGTCATGTGTTTCCACGGGTGCCCAGAATCCCAGGCGCAGGGTAAACTCATCGTTGCTGTGCAGTACAAAGGCATAGGCATTGTAGATATTGTTGCGGATGGCGAAACCATCTCTCTGTATTACGTCATGCAGATGGTGACTCAATAAAGAACGATTCGTCGCCAGCTGGCGCATGTCTTCAATGACATCGGCTTTGTCACGCTGCAGATCGTAAGTGTTTATGCGCTCCAGGAAAGTGTCGAGTTTCATGCGGCCTTCTCCAGTGGACGAAGCAAGCTGTCCAGGCGCGCACTTTTGTGTTTTTTCAGCAATGGAGCGTATGCCAGCGCCTTGGGCCGGTCCGCTCGGTAGAGTATCTGGAAGGCTTTCCACACCACAGCGGGATGATAGTGGTAGACCAACTCCTCCGCGACCTTGACGCCATCGAGGTCTTGGATTGTGTCGAGCAGCTCCAGGCTGACCAGATAACGTGAGGCACTTTCATCGTGGGGCAACCACGCTATCTTTTTCAACGTGACACGATCGAATACGCTGATATCGGCCGCTCTGTTTGGCAGATTGATTCGCCCTGTAAGTCTGGCTGGCTTGGGGTCGGTTTGGATGTAGTCGAATAATGTATGACGGCCGTCGATGATCAGCGGGTTTCTTTCGTCAATAACTACTCTATCGGCCTTTTCGATACGCTGTTCCATCAAAGTGTATCGCTGGATCTGGAAGGGTCGGTCAAGCGCGAACAGAATGCTGTGGCCGGGCACTGAGTACAGTGACGATGAAGTTGAGTCGAATGTAGGTGATTTAACACTTATATTGCCTATATTCGTCTGGTGCAGTATCACGGTTCCCGTATGCGGGTTGGTGGCGTTCATGATTGTTGCCCGCCGGAATTGCTCCCTGGCAAAGTCGGGTGCGGCGGTAAGTTGAGAAACCAGTTGTCTTGTTTCTGACGTCATGTCCAATGATTTAATTGTTTCCGCAATGTCCGTTGGAGAAACTATCTCGGTAATTAGATTTTTGATCATGATCGTTTTCGTTGCAGTGGGTCGGTGTTGGAAAGTATGGAGTTGGACAGGGTGGGAGGCAACTTGCTAATTGTCGACAAGTATTGCCGGGGAAATATCGAGTTGCTTTCTGGTTAAAGAGGGTTGTTATTGTTTAGTGTTACATCCTCACGTTGCGCGAGGAGTAAATGGAAAGTGCCGGGACAGGGCGGCGGATTTATGCCGCCTCGGCCTGTTCTCGCGGCCTGAGCAACGTCACGGCGCGTACCGTGTCGCCCGGTTGCACTTGCAGACGTTGGGCTGTGGCGCGGTCAACGAGCAGGCTTTGACCATGCAGGTGGGCCCGGGCGCTGGTGACGCGGCAGCTTTCCAGGCGCCGGTTGTGGATCAGCCACACCGGCGCCTGCCCGTCCGGCGTGCCGATCGTCAAGGTCAGTGGCTGGCTGTCACGTACGCTGCGGATCTTCGAGACAGGTGCCTCGATGACCGGCCCGCCGTCAAAGATGTCCACGTATCCCTTGTGGGCGAAGCCTTCGGCACCGAGGATCTTCAAGGCGGGTTCGGTGTCCGGATGCGCTTTGCCTATCGCTGCCTGGGCCTGCTCGGTGAGTAGGCAGGTGTACAACGGTTGGCGTGGCATCAGCTCGGCGATGAAGGCTTTGTTGCCCATGCCAGCCAACTGGTCGGCGTAGCTGAAGTCCTTGTTGAAGAAGTGTCGTCCCAGGCTATCCCAGAAAGGCGAGCAGCCCTGGTCGTCCGCGCGACCGCGCAATTCTGCAATCAGCTTTTCGCCAAACAGCTGGGAAAACTCGGCCACGAACAGCAGGCGCGCCAGGGACAGCAAGCGCCCGTTATGGCCACGGCGCTGATGGGGATGAAGGAACAGCGAGCAGATTTCCGATTGCCCGGTCATTTCGTTGTTGAGGAACAGCGTCGGGATCTGTCGCTGGATGCCCAATTCAGGCGCCGAGCTGACGGTCACACCCACGCGGTAGTTGTACCAGGGCTCGCGCACCCCCACCGCGCCGGTCAGCGCGCTGATACCCACCACGTGCCGGTCGTCGTCCTCCAGCACGAACAGGTAGTCGGCATCGGCACGTTCCACCTGCCCGGCGAAGGTCCGTTGGGCCCAGCGCACTCGGTGCGCCAGGCGTTCTTCGTTGGCCGGCAGGCTGGTAAACCCCGGGCCGGCGCAGCGCGCCAGGTCCATCAACGCAGGCAGGTCGGTCAGGGCGACCGGGCGGACAATCATGGTGTCGCTCCTTGATCATGCCGGGCGCGATGCTGCCATAGACGGGCTCGAAGGCGTCTCATAGGCGGACCACCCGGATCCGGTCACCCTCTGCAATGCCCAACGCATGCAACATATCGGGCTGCAATGGGACAGGGCCTTCGCCGTTGACTTCCAGGTCGGCGACAATGGCTCGGTAATGGCCCAGGCGATCGTTGCTGACCAGGTAGCGACCCGTGGCGTCGATGTGTCGGCTCTGGCGCGCGATAGCCAAGTGACTCTGGGTGATCGAGCGGATGTTCGCGACCCGGGCGTGCAGCGTGGGGCCACCGTCGAAGATATCCACGTAGTTGTTGGTTTCGAAACCCTCGCGCTCGAGGATGTCGAAGGCTTCCTGGCCGTCCGGGTGGACCCGGCCTATGCAGGCCTGGGCCGCCGGGGGCAGCATCGGGACATAGATCGGGTATTGAGGCATCAGCTCTGCGAGGAAGGTTCGGCTGCGCAAGCCGCACAGACGTTCGGCCTCGGTGTAGGGCAGGTCGAAAAAATGCTGTCCGACGGCGTCCCAGAAGGGCGACTGGCCATCCTCGCTGCTGAAACCGACGATCTCAGTGATCACCGAGTCGGCAAAGCGCCGCGGGTGGGCGCCGATGAACATCAGCCGCGCCCGGGAAAGCAACTCCGACTCCGGCGTGCGTACCCGTGCAGCGTCGATGTGGAAACCGCGCAGCAGCGTCTGACCGTTGAGGTCCTGGCAGAGCGACAGCGCGGGTACGCCGTGCTGGATGTTCAGCTCGCGGGATTCGCTGGAAAACGGCCGGTTGCGCAGGCTGTAGAATGGTTCGCCGCAACCCGTGGTGGCGACAATTTCCGAACAGCCCACGAGGCGACCTGATTCCAGCTCCTGCAAAACAAAAAAATAATTCTCCCCGCCCGGGGTGTGCACTTCGGCCTCGAAGGAGGCGCACGAGGCGAGAATTTTTTCCCGCAGGTGATCGACGTCGTCGGGGAGCGAAGTGACGCCTACCAGGCTATCGCGGGCCAGCTGTTGCAGTTGCGGCAAATCGGTCAATTGAACTGGACGTAAAGCCAGCATGGATTGCACTCCTGTTCCAAAGAACCCGCTGATAGGCACCGGGCTTGACGATCACTGTCGTTGTCCACGCGTTGTTGCTTTGCAGCTGAAAACTCTACACCGTCGTGTTTATAGCAGGGGAGCGAGGTATGCGCTCCAGGTCCTTAACGACTCGAGGCTGCGCAGTTGGTCGTTGCGCACTTCGATCAGCACCGAATCCAGGCCGCGGCCGTCGCCATGTACCGGAACCGTCATGTCGCTCAAGGGGCTGACCTTGTAGGGCTGGTTGCCGGCGACCCGCAGCGAGTGCCGGGCCAGCCCTTCGACGATGTGCTGGGCATATTCCCTGGCTTCGCCAAACAGGACGCCGGCCTCGAGTGCGCGCGGCTGGCCGTAGAACACCGGGGTGAAACTATGGATGCCCACTACCCGCACGACCCGGTTGTCAGCCAGGCGGCGGTCGATCAGGGTTCGCAGTCGGTCATGAAAAGGGTGGAACAGGCACTGCTGGCGGTATTCGCGCGTGGCGTCGTCCAGCGAGTGGTTGCCGGGGATCTGGTAGATCTCGCTTTGCGCCGGGATGCTGTCGGGGACGTGCAATGGGCGGTTCAGGTCGATCAACAGTCGCGAGTAGTTGGCCGACAGCAGGGTCGCGCCAAGGGTTTCGGACAGCCGCTCGGCCAAGGCCAGGGCACCGATGTCCCAGGCGATATGTTCCTGGGCCGCCGTCTCATCCAGACCCAGGTCATTGAGCGCGCCTGGGATGAATCGGCTGGCGTGTTCACAGACCAGCAGCAGCGGATGGTCCGACTCTTCCCGCAGCAATCTGAAAGCAGGCTTGGTGTACAGACCTGATTCGGCGCATTCAATGGGTTCGCGCATAGTGCTCACAAGGCTCGGCAGATGGCGACGCCTGGGTCAAGGCCGGCTCCCGGGCCTTCAAGGCTGGACAGGCTTCAACCAGCGGGCTGGACACCGCTTCGAACAATGCCCGACTGCGCAGGGCATCTATGGCCTGGCTTTCCGATGGCGGCAAAACCAGGCATGGATCGCTGGTCTGGTCTCTGGAGAGAGGCATCCGTGCTCCTTGCCTGGATGGGTGTTGGGTTTTTTTCATCATTTCGAAAATAGTATTTGGGTAGCGGGTGCTACGTGTCCAGAGGTTTTTACGTTCCGTTTAAAAAGTCTGAACTTATGTGTAAGCCTTGTAGGGCAAGGCTTTGGTTGAGGTGCCTTTGTATGTCAGGTAATGCTTCTGCCGGTGTCGGACATAACGCCTTTTTGTCCAACGTTATTGGAGTTCATATAAGGTGCTGTACAACAAAGTGCGCCATTGCCCTGTCACTGATCCCCTCCAACCGCCCGAGAACCCCCGTGCAAGCGACCCGCCTGACCTTGATGTGCCACGCCCGCACCGCCGCTCAGAAAAGCGCTCGCTTGGGCCTGGACGAACCGCTGGATGCCGGTTGGCTGGCGAAGCGCCCCGAGATCGGTCGCCAATACCACCATGTCCGGCATCTGCTCTGCGGGCCGGAACTGAGGACGCGCCAGACGGCGGCCTTGTTGGGTGACTCACCCGTGGTGACCCCGGCATTGGCCGATTGTGATTTCGGACGGTGGCGGGGGGCATCGATCGACGAGTTGCTCGCGACCGAACCGCAGCACCTCCAGGCGTGGTGCGATGATCCGGACGCCGCACCCCACGGCGGTGAATCCGTCAGCCAATTGTGTCGGCGCGTCGGTGACTGGCTGGCGTCCCTGGAAAAGACCCCGGGTCGTTGGTTGGCCGTTACCCATCCGTTCGTGATCCGCGCCGCCATGATGAACGTGCTGGGCTGCCAACCGGCCATGTTCAACCGGATCGATATCGAACCCCTTGGCGTCGTTGACCTGCGATTCAACGGGGTTTGGCGCTTGCGAGCCTTGGAGTCACGACCATGAAAAAACTCTTGGTGATCGGCATCGGTGCAGGTGATCCGGACCACTTGACGATGCAGGCGGTGAAGGCCTTGAACCAGGTGGATGTGTTTTTCCTGATGGACAAGGGGCCTGCCAAGGACGGGTTGCTGGACTTGCGCCGCGAGATCTGTCGACGCTATATCGCCGACCATTCCTACCGTTTCGTCGAAGCCAGCAGTCCTGAGCGCGAGCGCGGCGATTCGGACTACGCGGGCACTGTCACGGAGCTGAATCGGGCGAAGCAGGCCATTTTCGAAGGGCTGATCGATGAGCAGTTATCGGACGGACAATGCGGCGGTTTCCTGGTGTGGGGCGACCCGTCGTTGTACGACAGCACCTTGCGTATTCTCCAGGCGATCCTTGATTCGGGACGCTGCGCTTTCGAGTTCGAAGTGATCCCTGGCATCACCAGCGTCCAGGCCCTCGCGGCGCGACATAAAGTGTCATTGAATACCATTGGCGGTTCGCTGGAGATCACCACTGGCCGGCGGTTGGCGGCGGGGCAGGTCGGCGACGCGGAGAGCGTGGTGGTGATGCTCGATGCGCAGGACGCGTATCGTCAGGTACGCGATCCGGACCTGCACATCTACTGGGGCGCCTATGTAGGGACGGCGGACGAAATCCTGGTCGCCGGCCGGCTGGGGGACGTGGCCGATGACATCGAACGCACTCGCCAGGCGGCGCGGCAGGCCAATGGCTGGATCATGGACACGTACTTGTTGCGCAGACGCTGAGCGTCGCGAGCAAACCTGGGCGAAGCTCATGCTGGGTTCATCCCCGCCCAAACCGCTCTCGGTAGACCGACGGCGCAACCCCCACCACGCTACGAAATGCCACGCGGAAACTTTCCACCGAGCGGTAGCCGCAGAGTTGGGCAATGATGTCGGTGTTGTCGCTCGTGCTCTCCAGCAGTTCCCGCGCCCGAGCCAGGCGTTCATGTTGCAGCCAGGCCTTGGGTGAAAGGCCAGAGGCCTGGGTGAAGCGGCGCAGGAAGGTTCGTTCGCTCATGGCGGCGTGGCTTGCCAGCTCGCGCACACCCAGCGGCTCGTGGAGACGTTCCCGGGCCCATTGCATGACGCCGGACAAGTCGCTGCGCGGTGTGCGACTGACCGGCGACGGAATGAATTGCGCCTGGCCGCCGGTGCGTTGCGTCGGCATGACCAGCCGGCGTGCCACGGTGTTGGCGACCTGGGCTCCGAAATCCCGCGCAACCAGGTGCAGGCACGCATCGATGCCTGCCGCGCTGCCAGCCGACGTGATCACTTGGCCTGAATCGACATAAAGCACGTCGGGATCCACATCGATGGCGGGGTAGCGCTCGGCGAGCTCGTCGGTGTAGCGCCAATGAGTCGTGGCGCCCAGGCCATCGAGCAACCCCGTAGCGGCAAGCACGAACGCTCCTGAACAGATCGACAACAAACGGGCGCCGCGTTCATGGGCTCGCCGCAGGGCCTGGAGCAGGGCATCGGAGGGCGGACCGCTGCGAATGCGCCAGCCCGGCACGACAATCGTACGAGCGCTGTCGAGCAGTTCCATGCCGCCATCGGCCAGCACCTGGAAGCCGCCCATGGCGCGCATCGGGCCTTCGTCGACGGCGACGATGCGGTGCTCATACCACGGGAAATCGAACTCGGGCCGTGCCAGTCCGAATATCTCGACGGCGACGCCGAACTCGAACGTGCACAGGCCGTCGTAGGCAAGGATCGCGACGAGGCCGGGTGTAGGATGCATTTGGCGGAAAATTCCCACAGAGTGTCGTATCCGCCACTGTAGCGGTAAGCGCCAGGTCGATAAAGTCTCTTCGAGCCCTTTTGTTCCAGGAGTAAAAATCATGACCAGCCCCGTTAGCGAAGTGCCTGCCGCCTCATCCGACCTGGCCTTGCAACACTTCAGCCGGCGCCTGATGTTCGAAACCGACTGTTCCGATGTCCATGCCAGCCAGGAAACGGGCGATGTCGATTTTGTACTGGTGGATGTACGCGGTCCGCTGGCCTACGAGCGCGGGCATGTGCCGGGGGCGATCAATCTTCCAACCCGCACGCTCACCGCGCACGCACTGGCGGCCTATCCCGAGACGACTCTGTTCGTGGTCTATTGCGCCGGGCCACACTGCAACGGCGCCAACAAGGCTGCGGTCCGCCTGGCGACCCTCGGGTATCCGGTCAAGGAAATGATTGGCGGCGTCATGGGCTGGCTCGACGAGGGCTTTCGCCTGACCGGTTCCGTAGAGCGCGTGGCGGAGAAGATCGTCAGCTGCGATTGCTGAAATTTTCCGGCGGCTTGTTCACGTAGTGGCGAGGCAGCTTGCTCCCGCTGGGCTGCGTAGCAGTCCTGAGCGGTGCAGAACCTCGCCACTAGCGTTTGCCTCTGTCAGGCTTTTCGTAAATTCATGATCCTCAGCCAAGCCTGGGTATTTCTATAACTATTTGTCGCCTCTACGTAATTCCCCTCCCGAGTGCCCCTCTAGACTCCCGCCCACTTCGGTTTCCCAGACCGAACGCTGTTTCCGAATCTGCCAATAACGATCAAAAAAACCTGCGCACTCAGGAGCAAAAATGAAGAAGCTTGTCATGTTCGGTGCCCTGGCACTGTCCGTATTATCCTTCTCAGCCGTGGCCGAAGACGCCAAGCCGATCCGTCTCGGGATCGAGGCCGGGTATCCACCCTTTTCGATGAAAACCCCTGACGGCAAGCTGGCCGGCTTCGATGTGGATATCGGCGACGCGTTGTGCGAGCAGATGAAGGTCAAGTGTGTCTGGGTCGAGCAGGAGTTCGACGGCCTGATCCCGGCGCTGAAGGTCAAGAAAATCGACGCGGTCCTGTCGTCCATGACGATCACGGACGACCGCAAGAAAAACGTCGACTTCACCATCAAGTACTACCACACCCCGGCGCGTTTCGTGATGAAGCAAGGCACCGACGTCAAGGACCCGCTGACCGAGCTCAAGGGCAAGAAAGTCGGTGTACTGCGCGCCAGTACCCATGACCGCTTCGCGACCGAAGTGCTGGTGCCGGCGGGGATCAACCTGGTGCGCTACACCTCCCAGCAGGAGGCCAACCTGGACATGGTTGCCGGTCGCCTCGACGCGATGCTGGCTGACTCGGTCAACCTCGACGAAGGTTTCCTGAAAACCGACGCCGGCAAAGGTTTTGCCTTCGTCGGGCCTACCTATGAAGACGCCAAGTACTTCGGCGGCGGCGCCGGCATTGCGGTGCGCAAGGGTGATAAAGAGCTTGCCGAGAAATTCAACGCTGCCATCGCTGAAATCCGCGCCAATGGCACCTACAAGAAAGTGCAGGACAAATACTTCGCCTTTGACGTCTACGGGCATTAATAGCTGAAGCCCACAGGTGGCCCGCCGCTGACCCGGCCGGCCACCTTTTTCATGGGCGATTGTTTTACCCTGAGCCTGTCGAGAAACCGATATCTGGAGTGCCTATGCAACGCATCGACCATATCCTGCCATGGAGTCACCTGGGCACGGAGCGTTCGCTCAGCGTGTTTCGTTACGGCCACGGGCCGCGCAAGGCGTACATCCAGGCGAGCCTGCATGCCGACGAGTTGCCGGGCATGCGCACGGCATGGGAGCTGAAACAGCGACTGAACGATCTTGAAGCCCGTGGTTTGCTCAAAGGCGTGATCGAGCTCGTGCCGGTGGCCAATCCCATCGGCCTGGATCAGCATCTGCAAAGCGCCCATATGGGGCGTTTCGAGCTGGGCAGCGGCAAGAATTTCAACCGTTCCTTCGTCGAACTCAGCGCCCCGGTGGCGCAACGCATCGGTGACCGTCTCGGGGATGACCCGGCTGCCAACATCACCCTGATTCGCCAGACAATGGTCGAGGTGCTGGAAGATCTGCCGCCGCCACCTTCCCAGCTTGAAGCCCTGCACCGGCTATTGCTTCGCCACGCCTGCGACGCCGATGTCACTCTGGATCTGCACTGTGATTTCGAGGCCGCGATCCACTTGTATGCCTTGCCCCAGCAATGGCCGCAGTGGCGCTCATTGGCCGCGCGGTTGAAGGCCGGGGTGGCGTTGCTGTGTGAAGATTCGGGCGGCAGTTCGTTCGATGAGTCCTGCTCGACGCCCTGGTTGCGCCTGGCTAGGATTTTTCCGCAAGCGGCGATTCCGCCGGCCAACCTGGCGACGACGCTCGAACTGGGCAGCATGGGCGACACCCGGGTGGAGCAGGCCCAGGCCAATTGCGAAGCCATCCTGGGATTTCTCGCGGAACAGGGCCTCATCGCCGGTGACTGGCCGGCCGCGCCGCAAGAATGCTGCGAGGGCTTGCCGTTCGAAGGCACGCAATACCTGTTCGCGCCGCACCATGGCGTGGTGAGTTTCCTGCGGGAGGCCGGGGAGTGGGTGGAGCGCGGCGATCCGCTGTTCGAGGTGGTCGATCCGTTGAATGACCGGGTCAGCGTTGTGCCAGCGGGCACCAGCGGCGTACTGTTCGCCCTGGATCGTGGGCGCTACACCCAGCCAGGTATCTGGCAGGCGAAAGTCGCCGGGCGCGAGCCTATTCGGGCGGGGAAATTGATCAACGACTGATAAGTGCTGTCTACCTCACCGCACGGTCGTTGTCGTGCGGCTATCCAATGATGGAGGAAGACTGATGCTCAAAGCGTTCGCCCTGTTTCTGCTGCTGGTATCGGCCGGCGTGCAGGCCCAACCGTCGCTGCAAACGGATTTGCCCCTCAATTACCTGGTCCGCGCCGACGAGCAGGCCCGAAACCGGCCGCTGGTGATTTTCCTGCACGGTTCGGGCAGCAACGAAAAGGATCTGCTCAGGCTCGCCGATGAACTGCCCAGGCACTACAACTACCTCTCGGTGCGCGCGCCCAAGTCCATGGAACCGGGCCACTACCAATGGTTCGCCAAAAAGGGCGAGGGCGCGTATGACGGTGACACTTCAGACTTGAAGGCCAGTGGCCAGATGCTTATGGAGTTCATCGAAAAGGCGCGGGCCAAGTACCCGACCGATGCGGGCAACGTCTACCTGGTGGGCTTCAGCCAGGGCGCGATGATGAGCTACGAAATCGCCTTGCGACACCCGGAAGCCGTCGGGGGCATCGCTGCGATGGGTGGGCGAATCCTGCCGGTGCTGCGGGCCGAACTGACGCCCGACGAGGCGCGAAGGGCGCTAGCCGTGTTCATCGGCCACGGCACCGCGGATCCGATCATTCCCTTCCATGACGGCACCGACGCCGACACCTTCCTAAAGACCCTGGCCCTGGAGCCGGAATTCCATGCCTATCCGGGCCTTGGCCATGAGATCAATGCGCAGGAAGTGAAGGATCTGCGGGCCTGGCTTGAGCGACTCAACCCCTGATAGGCACACCAGCCCCAAAAGGAGATTGTGCTGCGCTTGGGTTTTGAGTCATCCACAAATCCAGTGTGGGAGCGAGCCTGCTCGCGATGGCGGTGTTTCAGTTGATGGGGATGCCGAATGTACCGCCGTCATCGCGAGCAAGCTCGCTCCCACAGGGGGGGTGTGCTGCGCTTGGGTTTTGAGTCATCCACAAATCCAGTGTGGGAGCGAGCCTGCTCGCGATGGCGGTGTTTCAGTTGATGGGGATGCTGAATGTACCGCCGTCATCGCGAGCAGACTCGCACCCACAGGGGGGTGTGCTGCGCTTGGGTTTTGAGTCATCCACAAATCCAGTGTGGGAGCGAGCCTGCTCGCGATGGCGGTGTTTCAGTTGATGGGGATGCCGAATGTACCGCCGTCATCGCGAGCAGGCTCGCTCCCAAAGGGGGGGGGCTGCGCTTGGGTTTTGAGTCATCCACAAATCCAGTGTGGGAGCGAGCCTACTCGCGATGGCGGTGTTTCAGTTGATGGGGATGCCGAATGTACCGCCGTCATCGCGAGCAGACTCGCACCCACAGGGGGGTGTGCTGCGCTTGGGTTTTGAGTCCTCCACAAATCCAGTGTGGGAGCGAGCCTGCTCGCGATGGCGGTGTTTCAGTTGATGGGGATGCTGAATGTACCGCCGTCATCGCGAGCAGGCTCGCTCCCACAGGGGGGTGTGCTGCGCTTGGGTTTTGAGTCCTCCATAAATCCAGTGTGGGAGCGAGCCTGCTCGCGATGGCGGTGTTTCAGTTGATGGGGATGCTGAATGTACCGCCGTCATCGCGAGCAGGCTCGCTCCCACAGGGGGGGGCTGCGCTTGGGTTTTGAGTCCTCCACAAATCCAGTGTGGGAGCGAGCCTGCTCGCGATGGCGGTGTTTCAGTTGATGGGGATGCCGAATGTACCGCCGTCATCGCGAGCAAGCTCGCTCCCACAGGGGGGGTGTGCTGCGCTTGGGTTTTGAGTCATCCACAAATCCAGTGTGGGAACGAGCTTGCTCGCGATGGCGGTGTTTCAGTTGATGGGATGCCGAATGTATCGCCGTCATCGCGAGCAGGCTCGCTCCCACGGGTCAGGCATGCTGCGCCAGTGTTCTCACTTCCCGCTGGCGATCTGCTTGACCAGCGCCTCATGGCCGGCCTGGTCGCTGGCCCTGGAAATGATCTGCACCACGGCCATACGGGTGCCGGAGGCGCCGATCAGCGTGGTGTCCAACGTCGGCCCGCCACCCTGCGTGGCCTTGGTGTCGAGCTGACGCAGGCCCAGACCGGTGGTTTTCTGGACCAGGCTTTGTTCGCCAAGAATTTTGGCATCCGGCAGAGCCTTGGTTTTCTGGACGGCAAAATCGGCAAAGGTGCTGTCCAGGAAGGCCGCGTCGTTGTCCTTCACATTCGCCCCGTCGACCAAGGTGTTTTCAGCCGTGATCACCACTGTCTTGCTCGTGGCATTGCTGTACATCATACCGGTCGCCCCGGCTGTCCCCTGGGCCACTTCGCCCGCGGATAACGGCGTTGCCGTGTAGCCCTTGGGCAGGGTGAAGCTGAACTTGCCGCCCAGCATCGAAATCTTCTGGACCGGTGCCTGGGCCACGGTCTTGGGCTGGGCCGCCATGGCAGGCCATGCGGCCAGGCTGGCGACCGCCGTCAGCAGCACGGCGGCGGCTCGTTTACTCAGCAATGACATTAAAACGCTCCACGCAGGCTCGATCTAAAGCTGGATCATCCCATGGGCCTGGCCTTGACTCCAGCGCCCGACCGTCAAGGACGATCCCAGTAGGGCACCTCGCCGAAACATTTAAGGAAAAAGTCGATCACCGTACGCACCTTCACCGACAGGCGTCGGCTGCCGGGCCAGAGGATAGCGATTTGCTGGGGTTCGAGGCTGTTGGACGCTTCGTAGTCGCTCAGCACCGGCACCAGCGTTCCGCTGCGCACGGCTTCGCCGATGAGCCACGACGGGAACATCACCAGGCCCAGCCCTTGCACGGCGGCCTGGGTCAGGGTGTCGGCGTGGTTGCCGGTGATCGGGCCCCTGACACTGTATGGCGTCCAGGTTTGACCGGGACGTCGGAAGAACCAGCGCTGCTGGCCCGCCACGCCTTTATAGGCCAGGCACTCATGGGCAGCCAGGTCCTGGGGCTTGCGTGGCGTGCCATGACGGGCGAGGTAGTCGGGGCTTGCGGCAATCTGGAAGCGGTGCGGCGCGACGATCCGCGCCTGCATGCTGGAATCGTGCAGCGGCCCGATGCGAAAGAGCAGGTCGGCACCTTGCTGCAGCGGGTCCACATAATTGTCGGTCTGCTGGATGTCCAACTGCAGCTTGGGGTAGCGCTCGCACAACTGGCCCAGCCACGGCGTCAGGTGTCGCTGGCCGAACACCACGGGAGCGTTGATCCGTATCAGCCCGGCCGGCTCGCTGTACTGCTCCTGCAAGGCTTGTTCGGCTTCCTCCAGTTGCACCAGCAACAACCGTGCGTGGTGACCGAGCAGGCGGCCGGCTTCGGTGGGCGAAACGGCGCGCGTGTGGCGATAGAGCAGTTGCTGGTTCAGCGCTTGCTCCATCAATTGGATCTGGCGGGAAATCGAAGAGGGCGCCAACCCCTCACGCCGCGCCACTTCCGAAAAGCTGCCGTGATCGAGCACCGCGACAAACAGTCGGAGTGCCTTGAAACCCAGTTCATCGAGTCCTTGCATGGGAAATCCGCTGTGCGTACTGCGCAAAAGTGTTGTGGGAATGCTCACATTTATCGCATAGGAGCGCCAGTTGATAATGCCCGTCGTTTCTTTCCAAGACAGGTATATTCGATGCAACCGACATCACAAGACGCGGCCGCGCCGATAGAGGCTGCGGCGCCACCCCGGCCATTTTTGCGCTGGCTATTGTTGCCCCTGGTCATCTTGGCGGGCATGGGATTGTCGGTGGAGGCCGGTCTGTTGGGACCGTTGGGCATCCAGGTCGGCCATCTATGGGCGACGTTGAGCATCTTTGGCGTGGGCGCCGCGCTGTTGTTCCTGCTGCTGTTGCTCAGCGGCCCCCAGCGAGGCCCATCACTGGACACGCTGCCGCGCTGGCAATTGATCGGCGGCTTTCTGGGACCCATCTATGTGGTGGTCCTGACCCTCGCCACCCCTCACATCGGTATTGCGATGACCATGATCGCGATCCTCTCCGGCCAAGTGGGCAAAAGCGTGCTGATCGACCATTTCGGTTGGTTCGGCGCGAGTCGCAAGCGGGTCAATCGCGAGCGTTGGCTGGCGTTGGCGTTGATTGTGGTCGCCCTTGTCCTGATAGCCCGAGGTTGATATGAGCATCATTGTGTTATTGCTGGTGGTCGTTGCCGCCGGCGCGGTACTGAGCGTTCAGGCCGCGATCAACGGACGCCTGGGCGAGACGGTTGGCGTGCTGCGCAGCAGCCTGCTGACCTTTGTGGTGGGCACGGTGGTCACGGGGCTGTTGATCGTGTTTTTCGAGCCGGCGCATGCCATGAGCCTGTTGGAGGTGCCCAAGTGGCAGCTCAGCGGTGCGTTGTTTGGCGTGGTGTACATGATAGTGATGGTCGGCGCGGTGCCACGAGTCGGCACGGCCGTTGCCACCGTGGCGGTCATTGTCGGGCAACTGGGCATGGGCATGCTGATCGATAACTTCGGCTGGCTGGGCAATCCGGCGATCGAACTGTCCAGCAGTCGCTTGCTGGCCATGGCCTGCCTGGCTTTGGCGCTGGTGTTCATGTACCGCAGCAGTACACCGCGCGCCTGAGCGCTTCAGTCCGGTTCGACGTCCAGCTGCAAGCTGTCATCGGCCAGGCGCTCGGAACGCCGGACGATACCGCTGATGCGTCGGCCTTCGGCGCTGAACACCACGATCTGGGCCTTTGCCAGGTCTTCGGGCAGCGGCGGGCGTACATGCAGGGCAAACCACGGCGGCTCGCCGTCGTCCAGACGCTTGACGTCGAACAGGCAGTCGACGCTTTTGGTCTCGCGGCCGAACAGCGTGTCGAGACCGTAATCAAGATGAGTCGTCGCGGGTGGGGTTGGGTCCATCGGCTATCTCCTTGGAAGGCTCGGCTATTGTTCAAGTGAGTCCCGCGACGCCGGAAAAATTCCGTCGGATACGCGGCGATTGATCGCGACGGGCGGTGGGCGGCGGACGTTGCTGGTAGAATTGCCGACCTTGACTTACGAGAGGTATGCCCATGAGCGAGCCGATTCGCCTGACCCAGTACAGCCACGGTGCCGGTTGCGGCTGCAAGATTTCGCCCCAGGTGCTGGAAGTGATCCTGGCCGGCAGCGGTGCGCAGAACCTTGACCCCAAGCTTTGGGTCGGCAATGCCTCCCGGGACGATGCAGCGGTGTATGCCATCGACGAGGAGCGCGGGGTGGTCTCGACCACCGATTTCTTCATGCCGATCGTCGACGATCCTTTCGATTTCGGACGCATCGCCGCGACCAATGCCATCAGTGATATCTACGCCATGGGCGGCGATCCGCTGATGGCGATTGCAATCCTCGGCTGGCCCGTCAACGTACTGGCCCCGGAGATTGCCCGGGAGGTCATTCGTGGTGGCCGCTCGGTGTGCGACGAGGCGGGCATTCCCTTGGCGGGCGGCCATTCGATCGATGCGCCGGAGCCAATGTTTGGCCTCGCGGTGACGGGGCTCCTGCACAAGCGCCACATGAAGCGCAACGACACCGCCGTCGCGGGTTGCCGCTTGTACCTGACCAAACCCCTGGGCATCGGCATCCTCACGACCGCGGAAAAGAAAGGCAAGCTGCGCGCCGCCGACGTGGGCCTGGCCCGGGATTGGATGTGCACCCTCAACAAGCCCGGCAGCCATTTCGGCAAGCTCGACGGCGTGGCCGCAATGACCGATGTCACCGGTTTCGGCTTGCTCGGACACTTGGTGGAGATGGCCGATGGCAGCCAGCTCACCGCACGCATCCGCTACGACGCCGTGCCGCGCTTGCCGGGTGTCGAGTACTACCTGGACCTGGGCTGCGTGCCAGGCGGCACACTGCGCAACTATGACAGCTACGCCAGCAGGGTCGGTCGGGTCCAGGAGTTGCACAAGCGCGTGCTGTGCGACCCGCAGACCAGCGGCGGCTTGCTGGTTGCCGTCACGCCCGAAGGCGAAAGCGAATTCCTGCAGGTTGCCGTCGAGCTGGGCCTTTCGCTGGAGCCGATCGGTGAATTGGTCGAGCGACAGAGCCACGCGGTCGAGGTGTTCTGATGCCCCGCGACATCACCGATTACCGCGATATCTTCGTCAACGACCGTCCGATGATGGACACCCGAGCGCCCGTCGAATTTCTCAAGGGCGCGTTTCCCGGCGTGGTCAACCTGCCCCTGATGACCGACATCGAACGGCAACGCGTTGGCACTTGCTATAAACAACAGGGCCAGCAAGCTGCCATCGTCCTCGGGCATCAATTGGTTAGCGGTGACACCAAGGCCCAGCGCATCCAGGCCTGGTCCGACTTCGCCCGTTCCCATCCCGACGGAGTGCTTTATTGCTTTCGTGGTGGCTTGCGCTCGCAGATTGTCCAGCAGTGGCTCAAGGAAGAAGCCGGCATCGACTACCCCCGTGTCGGCGGTGGCTACAAGGCCATGCGTACCTTTCTGCTCGAAACCGTCGATCAAGCGGCTGCCCAGTGCGACCTGGTCTTGTTGGGCGGCATGACCGGCACGGGCAAGACCGAAGTGCTGACGCAACTGCCCAACGCACTGGACCTGGAAGGCTATGCGAATCATCGCGGTTCCAGCTTTGGCAAGCGCGCCACCGGGCAGCCGTCCAACATCGATTTCGAAAACCTGCTGGCGGTGGATGTGCTGAAGAAGCGCGCCGCCGGGCTCGAGCAATTCGTGCTGGAAGACGAAAGTCGCATGGTGGGCAGCTGCGCCGTGCCGCTGCCGTTGTACCAGCGTATGCAGCAGGTGCCGATGGTCTGGCTAGAAGACAGCCTGGAGCGACGGGTCGAGCGCATCCTGAGTGATTATGTGACCAACCTTTGTGCCGAATTCATCGACGTGCATGGCGACGAAGGTTTCTCACTGTTTTCCGAACGGCTGCTGTCGAGCCTCGATAACATCCATAGGCGGCTGGGGGGCGACCGTCATCGCCGGTTGATGGACATCATGGAGGCGGCCCTGGCCGAGCAGGCCAGTACGGGAGCCGTCGATTTGCATCGCGGCTGGATCGAAGGCTTGCTGCGCGAATATTACGACCCGATGTACGTATTCCAGCGAGAAAAGAAGGGCGGGCGCATCGAGTTCGCCGGGGAGCAGGCGGCGGTATTGCAATACCTGCGTAAGCGCGCGGCTCGGGGCGGGTAGGGCGCCATCTGGCATTCAACACACCGTGCCCCTGTGGGAGCGAGCCTGCTCGCGAAGAGGCCGTTCCATGCACCACATCGGTGACTGAGAAACCGCTTTCGCGAGCAGGCTCGCTCCCACATCGGATGTCCAGTCAATAGAAGTGGGCTGCCGGTTACGTCGGGCACGTCTCCTGCCCGTTATCCAGCCCTTGCTTGTAATTCTGGCTGGTGAGGCTGGCCTTGCCGTTGTGCCACGTCAGGGTCAGTACATACAGCGAATCGAAATCGCTCGACGCCCAATCGTCGGTAATCTCTTGCCGTTTGCCCACCGCTTCACCAGCGACCTTATTGATCAGCTCCGGCAGGTAACCATGGGACCAGGCGGTGTAGATGGTGGAGTTGTGGTATTTGTCGTCCAGCAGTTCGTTTGCCAGGTCGCTGGTGTCGTTGGCTGAGTATTCGATATTGACCGGCAAGCCCAGCTTGATGGCACTGGGGCTGATGGTCATCAATGGGCGGATGTAACTATAGGAATTGTCCAACTCACCCTCTTCGACGTTTCGGGTAGGGTTGGCGGCGAATACATAGTCAGCTTTGCCGAATTTTTCCGGCAGCAGGGTAGCCAGGTCGATGGCGCGGTTGAGGCCTTGGCAGTTGAGCTGGCCGAGGCCTCCGGCGGGTTTCTCGGCGTGGCGCAAGAACACCAGGGTCTGGACACCGTCGGCTGGCTGCGCGCGGCTGACGCTGGATTCCAGCGACAGCACCAGTCCACAGGCCACAAGCAGCGTCGGCAGCACCAGCCACGAACGGCGTTTGAGGTAACGGGTGAATCTCTGTGGGTTCATCATGGGATAGACGTCTTCGATGCTCTCGATTCAGGCTGACAAACCCCGGCACCGCGAGGCCCTGGGCCCGGGTGTTTTCCTTGTCGTAAAGCCGCTTCGATTTCTCGGGGCCTCTCTCTGAGTCCCTTCTCGCCCTTTGGTTCGATCCTGGCCGATGCGCTGTTTTTAGCGGCATGCCGTCAGGAGATGAAGCGAATGTTAGCGACAGGATGTTGCGGATTTAAGAATGGGCGACGGCCCAAAGCTGGATCAGCTGATTTATGCTTCAGCTTTCTGGCTGACTCTGGAACCCATTTCATGCCCAACCTGACCCCTTTTCCCATCACCCAAAAATGGCCCGCCCAGTACCCGGAGTGGATCCAGCTCTACTCCCTGCCGACCCCCAACGGCGTAAAAGTCTCGATCATGCTCGAAGAGATTGGCCTGCCGTACGAGCCCCATAAAGTCGATTTCGGCAGTAATGACCAATTGTCGCCCGAGTTTCTGTCGCTGAACCCCAACAACAAAATTCCAGCCATTCTCGATCCCCACGGTCCCGGGGACCAACCGCTGGCGTTGTTCGAATCGGGGGCGATCCTGATCTACCTGGCGGACAAGAGCGGCCAATTGCTCGCACAGGAATCGGCGGCGCGCTACGAGACGATCCAGTGGCTGATGTTCCAGATGGGCGGGATCGGGCCGATGTTCGGGCAACTGGGGTTCTTCAACAAGTTCGCCGGCAAGGACTACGAGGACAAGCGACCGCGCGACCGTTATGTCGAGGAGAGCAGGCGCCTGCTCAAGGTGCTCGATGGCCGTTTGCAGGGGCGGGACTGGATCATGGGCGAGCGCTACACCATTGCCGACATCGCGACGTTTCCGTGGGTGCGCAATCTGCTGGGATTCTACGAGGCGGGTGACCTGGTGGGCATCCAGAACTTCCCCAACGTGACTCGGGTGTTGGAGCGTTTCCTGGCGCGGCCGGCAGTGACTCGCGGGTTGAAGATCCCGGAATGACTGGCACCAGGGCTCGCTGACTGAGGGATTATTGCCCGGTCGGTAACACTCTGTTTTCCGAGCGCCGTTTGTGCCCTGGCTGGCCAGGGCATAAGCTTTGCCTCGTGATTCAAACCTGACCCCGGAGTCCCATGTCCAGCCAGTTCCCCGAAGCACGTCCACGCCGTCTGCGCCGCAACGCGAGCTTGCGCAGCCTGTTCCAGGAAACCGAGTTCACATTGAACGATCTGGTGCTGCCAATCTTCGTCGAGGAAGAGATCGACGATTTTGTGCCGATCAAGAGCATGCCGGGTGTGAGGCGTATCCCCGAATCGAAACTGGCCGGCGAAATCGAGCGCTATGCCCGCGCGGGTATCAAGTCGGTGATGACCTTTGGCGTGTCTCATCACTTGGACAACGATGGCAGCGACACGTGGAGCGAGCGTGGCCTGGTATCGCGCATGGCGGGGATCTGCAAGGACGCCGTGCCGGAAATGGTGGTGATGTCCGACACTTGTTTCTGTGAATACACCGATCATGGCCATTGCGGCGTGCTGCATGGCGATGAAGTGGATAACGACCGCACCTTGGTCAACCTGGGCAAGCAAGCCGTGGCGGCGGCGCGCGCCGGTGCCGATGTCATTGCGCCGTCGGCGGCCATGGACGGGCAAGTCCAGGCTATTCGCAAGGCTTTGGACAACGCGGGCTTCAGCCAGACCGCCATCATGGCCTACTCCACCAAGTTCGCCTCGGCGCTCTACGGGCCGTTTCGCGAGGCTGGCGGCAGTGCCTTAAAGGGCGACCGCAAGAGCTACCAGATGAACCCGATGAACCGTCGCGAAGCCTTGCGCGAGTCGTTGCTGGACGAGCAGGAGGGCGCCGATGCGTTGATGGTCAAGCCGGCAGGGGCCTACCTCGATATCATCCGCGACATTCGCCAGGCGTCGAACTTGCCCTTGTCGGCTTACCAGGTCAGCGGTGAATACGCGATGATCAAGTTTGCCGCCCAGGCCGGTGCCATCGACGAGGCCCGCGTGGTACGTGAAAGCCTGGGCGCGATCAAGCGGGCCGGGGCAGACCTGATCTTCACCTACTTCGCCCTGGACCTGGCCTTGAGCGGAATCTAACCCAGCACCGTACTAGAAAGATGATGGACCTGTGTCGAGGGACTTTGCTCCCGCTCGGCTGCGAAGCGGTCGTAAACCGTCGGACTCGGTGTTTCTGTTGCTGCGCATTGGGCGGGTTTTGGGGCCGCTTCACGGCCCAGCGGGAGCAAGCTCCCTCGCCACGGGTTTGCAGGTGGCCTTGAGTGAACGGCGTTGCCTTGTAGGAGCAAGCTTGCTCTCTATTGGATTTCTACCGGCTTTTGGTCGTATGGTTGCTCCCGAACAATGGATCTGATGGAGCACCATGCATTTCACTCGATTGACGATCAGCCTCGCCGCTTCGCTGGCCCTGGCCGGTTGCGGCACTCGCCAGGCCCAGGAGCCTGAACGCCAGCCTGCCGAAGTCAAGGCGCAGATCGTTCGTTTGTTGCCGGCCAAGACCGCTGATCGGGCAGGCTGGGCAACGGATATCTACGTAGCCTTTTCGGCGCAGCAGATCCCGCCCACGACGCAGAACATCTGTTCGGTGCTGGCGGTGACCGAACAGGAATCCACGTTCCAGGCCGATCCGGCCGTGCCCGGGCTGGGCAAGATCGCCCGGCAGGAGATCGACCGTCGCGCGGCCAAGGTGCACATTCCGGGGTTCCTGGTCAGCGGCGCGCTCCAGGTGCGTTCGCCGAACGGTAAAAGCTACAGCGACCGTCTGGACGCGGCGCGAAGCGAGAAAGAACTCAGCGCGATTTTCGATGACTTCATCAGCATGGTGCCGTTGGGCAAGACGTTGTTCGACGGCTTCAATCCCGTGCACACGGGTGGCCCGATGCAGGTCAGCATCGCATTTGCCCAGGCCAATGCCCGGGATTATCCGTACACGGTGGATGGCTCCATTCGGCGGGAAGTGTTCAGTCGTCGTGGCGGCATGTATTTCGGCATCGCCCATTTGTTGGGCTATCCGGTGAGCTACACAGAGCCGCTGTACCGGTTCGCCGATTTCAATGCCGGGTGGTATGCCAGTCGCAACGCGGCGTTTCAACATGCGGTGAGTCGCGCTTCGGGTATTTCTTTGGCCCTGGACGGCGATTTGATCTTGCATGGCTCGATCATGCCGGGCAGCACGGAATTGGCGGTGCGCACCTTGGGCAAGTCCCTGGGGATGCGCAACCCGACCATCCGCGATCAGTTGGAGCTGGGCGACAGCCTCGCCTTCGAAGACAGCAAACTCTACAAGCGTGTATTCGAACTGGCTGAGAAGGCCGAGGGCAAGCCGCTGCCTCGGGCACTGTTGCCGGGCATTGTGCTCAAGAGTCCGAAAATCACACGCAAACTGACCACCGCATGGTTTGCCAAGCGCGTGGACGAACGTTATCAGCGCTGCATGGCTCGGGCTTCGGGGCGCTAAAACTTCTGGCCATGAAAAAGCCCGGCGGTTAAGGCCGGGCTTTCAGGGGGATGACTTGCAAGCGGGTTGGACCGTCATGGCAAGGGGCTGTCCTCGCCATGACTCGTATTGAACGTCGTTTGGAACCGGGTCAGGCATTGCGTGAAAACCACTCATGCACGGTTCTGAGCCAGACGATCGGAGCCACCTTCGGCGACGCGGCGTTCCAGCAGACGATCGGAGCCACCTTCGGCGACGCGGCGTTCCAGCAGACGATCGGAGCCACCTTCGGCGACGCGGCGTTCCAGCAGACGATCGGAGCCACCTTCGGCGACGCGGCGTTCCAGCAGACGATCGGAGCCACCTTCGGCGACGCGACGTTCCAGCAAGCGGTCGGAGCCACCTTCGGCGACGCGGCGTTCCAGCAAGCGATCGGAGCCACCTTCGGCGACGCGGCGTTCCAGCAGACGATCGGAGCCACCTTCGGCGACGCGGCGTTCCAGCAAGCGGTCGGAGCCACCTTCGGCGACGCGGCGTTCCAGCAGGCGGTCGGAACCACCTTCGGCGACGCGGCTTTCGATCAGGCGGTCGGAGCCACCTTCGGCAACGACGGGTTGGGAAGTGGCGGCGAATGCGTTGGCGGCCAGTACCGAGAAAGCGAAGCTGAGGATGATTTGGCGTTTCATGATGGTGTGCTCCGGGGTGTGTTGTTTGTGTGGGGCCATTGTTGCGCCGGGCAGGGAGCATGAGAACTTCATTGACGTGATGGTGAACATCGACGGCGGTGATAGCTCGTTGCAGGTGTGTCAGTCAGATTGATGGAACACTCACGGACCAGGAAGCTCTACCGGCATAATCCCTTTTGCAGGAGGCAGGTGCATGTACCAGTTATTCGGTCACAGCCAGTCCGGCTCGGCAGCTGTCGAGGTCGCCTTGAACCTATGCGGGGTGCCTTATCGACGCGTCGATACCTATTCGACCGAGGACAACGAGGCCGCGAAAGAACTTGAGGCGTTGAATCCTCAGAAGCAGGTCCCGACGCTGCAACTGCCGGACGGCTCGGTGTTGACCGAGGCGGCGGCGATCCTGATTCACTTGGGGTTGTCTTTCCGAGAATCAAAACTGTTGCCGGAGGATCCGGCCCAGCGCGCGCAGGTCATACGTGGCCTGGTCTATATCGCCGCCAACTGCTACACACCCATTGGCATTATCGATTTCCCCCAGCGCTGGCTGCCTGATGCGGACGAACTCACCCAGGAACGTCTGGTGTCGGGCACGAAACAGCGCCTGTATCGCAACTGGGCTCTGTTTGCCGACCAGTTTGCAGCGTCACCCTTTCTCGGCGGCGCCGAGCCCGGCGCGCTGGATATCCTGGCGGCGGTGATCACGAAATGGGTCGAAACCCGGGAAGCGATGCTCAATGCCCGCCCTGAGTTCCATGCCTTGCTGGCGCGCATCGACCACCACCCGCGAGTCGCTCCAGTGCTTTCACTGCATTGGCCCGATTGAATCAGGGGCAGGCGTTGCGCGATGCCGCTTGCCCCACGAGGTCGACCAACTGCCGGACGTTGTTTTGATGCCCCTTCACCAAGTCGTCGATATTGCCCGTGGCCGGTGTTTGCAGGCTACTGCGACAGGTGAGGGCGTGGGCGTCGCTGCCCAGCGTGCGCAGTCGCCATTGCACGTCCATGCGCGCATACCGACCGGGAATCGAGTCGAAGCGCTGCACGTCGACCCGCAGCAACCGCTTTGGCGCACCGGGGTTGCTCAATTGCTCGTCAAGGCTGCTGCGTAGTTCGTCCGCCAGGCTTGAGCCCCACCATTCGGTTTCGAGGATGGCCAACCCGCTGTCGCCCTGGCGAATCACCATCTGGGTGCGATCCACTTGCGGTGGAACGCTGAGTTGCTCGATCTGGATATCCACGCCCGCATGCACCTGGCCCGCCGGTTGGACCGGGCTCAGGGTGTGATAGTGGATAGGGTCGCTGCGGCAGGCGCCGAGGAGCAGCGCCAGGGCAATCAACGAACATCTCAGCGTCAGCGGCATCGAGCGTGCTCCTGTCATCATTCTTTCACCGGAAAAGTCAGGTTTTGCGCCGGGGCGTCCTTCGGACGGCCGCGAAGCAGCGATTCAGGATGTCGGCTCAGGTAGTCCGACAGCTCGCGCAGCGAACGGGACATGCGGCCCAGGTCATCCAGGGTCTGGGTCAGCTGTTCACGCTGCGGCGAGTCTTCCGCCAACGTAGAATTCGCCGATTGCAGGGTCTTGCTCACGTCCTGCAAGGTGCTTTGCACGCCCGGCAGGGTCTTGTTGTTGAATTGCGAGAGTCCTTTGCGCAGCTCCACCAGATTGCCGTCCAGATTGCTGGCGATGCTCTCCAGCGGCAGCTTGTTGATGCGCTCCACCACCGTTTGCAGCTGTTCCTGCAATTGCTGCAGGCTGCCCGGGATCGTCGGGATCCGCAGGGGGCGGGCGGCGAGGTCGAAGGCGACCTTTTCCGCTTTGGGGTAGAAATCCAGGGAGATATACAACTGCCCTGTCAGCAGGTTGCCGCTGCGAGCCTGGGCGCGCAGGCCCCGTTCGACGAAACTGCCCACCAGCCGGGCAGCGGCGGCTTCGTCTTCCGGATCGTAATCCAGCGATTTGAGCAGTTTTTCGTGGGCCTTTCCCAGCAGTTGGGGGTAGATCACGATGCCGACATTGATAGGGAACGTGCGCTGCTTTTCGTCGAAATCCAGGTTCATGGCGACGACACGGCCGATCTCGATGCCCAGGAACTCCACCGGGGCCCCAACGCGCAAGCCGCGCAAGGCCTGGTCGAAGCGTAAAGCCAGGAATTGCGCCTTGCCACTGGGCGGGGCGAGGGCGCTCTGTTGGTCGGCGAACAGCTCGAAATTCTTGTCTTCGGGCGCGGGCGTGTCGTTGGGGCTGTACTCCGGGGCCCTGAAGGCGATGCCGCCGACCAGCAGGGCGGAGAGGGATTCGGTCTTGACCGCGAAACCGTTGGCGCCGACGTTCACATCGACACCGCTGACGTTCCAGAAGCGGGTGTTCTCGGTGACGTAGGCATCGTTTGGCGCATTGACGAACACTTCGATATTGACCCCCTTGCCGTCGGCGTCCAGGGCATAGGACACCACTTGGCCCACCGGGATCTTGCGCAAGTACACCGGCGAGCCGATGTCCAGCGAACCGAGGTCCTGGGAGTGCAGGGTAAAGCGCTTGCCCGGCTCTCCGTAAGTGATGGGGGGCGGGGCCTCCAGGCCGGTGAAGGACTTGGCGCGCACGGTGGAGTGGCCGGCGTCGGCACCGATGAAATCCCCGGACAGCAAGGTATCGATCCCGGAGATACCGCCGGCGCCGATACGCGGCCGGACCACCCAGAACACCGAGTCTTCATGGGTGAACGTGTCCGCGGTCTTGGCGAGCTTGACGGTGGCGGTCACATTCTTCTGGTCGGCGCTCAGTTGCACGTCGGTGACCTGGCCGATGACCACGTTGCGGTATTTGACCGGGGTCTTGTTCGCGGTGAGGCCCTCGCCCGTCTTGAAGGTGATGGTGATGGTCGGGCCTTCCTGCAGCCAGTTATGGACCACCAGGGACACCCCCACCAGCACGGCGATGATGGGCACGATCCATACCAGCGACACCGTCCAGCGACGGCTGGTGACATGGGCCCGGCCCGGTGCGGGCTGTCCATCAGTGGCTTGCGACTTCATCCATGACCTCCTCGGATGGTTGGGTATCCCAGATCAGCCGTGGATCGAAACTCATGGCCGACAGCATGGTAAACAGCACCACGAGACCGAAGAACAGTATTCCCGGTCGCGGTTCGATGTCGCTCAGGGCCTGGAATTTCACCAGCGCCGCCACCAACGCTACGACCAGCACATCAAGCATCGACCAGTAACCGATGACCTCCACCAGCCGGTACAGCTTCGCTCGCTGGACCTGGGCCCAGGTGCTGCGCCGCTGCACGGTCACCAGCAGCAGCGTCAGTACGACGAACTTGATGCCCGGTACGGCGATGCTGGCGATGAAGATGATCAAGGCGATGTCCCAGGCGCCACTGTTCCAGAACTCGAGAACGCCGCTGATGATCGTGCTGTCCGCGCCATCGCCGAGCATTTGGGTGTTCATGACCGGCAGCAGGTTCGCCGGGATATAGAACACCAGCGCCGCCAGCATGTAGGCCCAGGTGCGGGTCAGGGTATCGGGTTTGCGCCGGTGCAGGGCGGCATCGCAGCGCGGACACGTCTCGGGCTCGTCGCTCATGTCGCACGCCAGGCCGCAGCTGTGGCACAGGCACAGGTTCAGGTCGCCGGCCCGGGGCGGGTTGCCTGGCAATGGCCCGTTCACAGGGTGTCCCAAAGGTCGCGGACATCGCGGCCGGCAATACGGATCATCAAGAGGCTCAAGGCCGCCAGGGCGAACAGGCCGATGCCGGGCAGTACATCCAGCAGGCCGGCAAGCTTGATCACCGCGACCAACGCACCCAGCAGACACACCTCCAGCATGCTCCACGGCCGCAGGGTTTCCAGGCTGCGCATGCACAGGCTGAAAGCCGGTGCCCGCCGCTTGGAATAGGCGTAGCCCAGCACCCAGAGCAGGAGCGCCAATTGGAAGGCCGGGGCGATGATGATCGCGACGGCGGCGACCAGGGCGATGAAGGTAATGGGGCCCTGGCTCAGGGCAACGACGGAGTCCCACAGCGTCGCGCTGTTGCTCAAGCCCTGGAGGCGGATGCTTATCACCGGATAAACGTTGGCGAAGACCCACACCACCGCCGCGGTGATGGTCAAGGCCAAGCGCTGTTCGATGGTCAAGCCGTTGTAGCGCTGGATCACGGCGTGACATTGCACGCACGCAGCTTTTTGATGCGGGGCGAGCTCAACCGGCTCGTACACCGCATCGCAATATTCACAGATGATCAGTCGTTCGGTAACGGCCATGGGGATGCTCGGCGGGGCAACTCCTTCAATATAGAAGTGAGTCGCAAATGAGCAACCCGCCCGAGCCGATCATTCGCCGCGAATGTATTGCTCCAGTTGTCGGATCAGGTCTGCTTGTTCGGCAATGGCCTCTTTCACCAGGTCGCCAATGGACAACAGGCCGACGAGCTTGCCGTCCTCCACGACGGGCAAATGCCGCAAGTGCTTTTCAGTCATGATGCTCAGGCACGTCTCGACGTTCTGATGGGGATCGATGGTGATCACGGGCGAAACCATGATGTCGCTGACTTTCGTGCCCACCGATGAGCGCCCGTGCAAGACCATTTTGCGCGCATAGTCACGCTCACTGATGATGCCCAGCACCTCGTCGTTCTTCACCACCAGCAAGGCACCGACGTTTTTCTCGGCCATGCGCATCAGGGCCTGCAAAACCATGTCGTCCGGTGAAATGGTGTGCACTTGCTGGTTCTTCTCGTCTTTTATCCGGAGCAACTGCGCGACGGTTTTCATGGGGAGCCCTCGGGTATCGTTTTTTGCGGGTGGTAAAAGAATCGTAGACCCAACGGCGAAGGGCAAGCGATAAAGCGGCAGTCAGTCGTCCAAAAGCGTCATGGCGGGTGAATTCACTCCTATCTAAAGTCATCCGCCGTTGTGGCGAGGGGATTTAGCGAAGCGTCGCGCCGCCCCGCTGGGCTGCGCAGCAGTCCCAAAAATGTCGACACGACATTCATCTGATGCAAGTTGCTTGAGGGGCTGCTGCGCACCCCAGCGGGGATAAATCCCCTCGCCACAGGTAGAATCAGCGCACATGCAAGTTTTGAGGTTTCAGCGGTGGATCTACAGCAGGGCTTCGTCCTGACCCGGCATTGGCGCGATACCCCGGCGGGCACCGAAGTCGAGTTCTGGCTGGCGACCGATGCCGGCCCCCGGCGCGTGCGCCTGCCGGTGCAGCCTTCGGTGGCGTTCGTGCCGCAAGTGCAGCGCGGCCAGGCCGAAGCGCTGTTGCAAGGGGAGAAGGACATCGAGCTGCGTCCCCTGGACCTGCTGGATTTCGAGCATCGCCCGGTGCTGGGCCTGTATTGTCGACAGCATGGACAACTGATGCGCCTAGACACCACGCTGCGGCGCGCCGGCGTGGACGTGTTCGAAGCTGATATCCGGCCACCGGAGCGCTACCTGATGGAGCGCTTCATCACCGCCCCGGTGTGGTTCGGTGGCACGCCATCGGCCGACGGCGTGCTGCTTGACGCCCAGATGAAACCGGCTCCCGAGTACCGCCCACCGCTGCGGCTGGTGTCCCTGGACATCGAAACCACCGCCCAGGGCGATTTGTACTCCATCGCCCTGGAAGGCTGCGGTGAGCGACAGGTCTATATGCTCGGTCCACCGAACGGCGATGATCGCGACGTTGATTTCCAACTCGAATATTGCGAATCCCGAACGCTGCTGCTCAAGAAGCTCAATGAGTGGTTTGCCCGCTTCGACCCCGACGCGATCATCGGCTGGAACCTGGTGCAGTTCGATTTGCGCGTGTTGCATGAGCATGCTCGTCGGTTGGCCGTGCCGCTGCGCCTGGGGCGTGGCGGCGAGGAAATGCAGTGGCGCGAGCATGGCGCGCGCAACAATCATTTCTTCGCCTCGGCGGCGGGCCGGTTGATCATCGACGGGATCGAGTCCTTGCGTTCGGCGACCTGGAGTTTCCCGTCGTTCAGCCTGGAGAACGTCGCGCAGACCCTGCTGGGCGAAGGCAAGTCCATCGACAACCCGTACCAGCGCATGGACGAGATCAACCGCATGTTCGCCGAGGACAAGCCGGCCCTGGCCCGCTACAACCTCAAGGACTGCGAGCTGGTGACGCGGATTTTCGCCAAGACCGATCTGCTCGAGTTCCTGCTGGAGCGCGCCAGCGTCACCGGCCTGCCGGCCGATCGCAGCGGTGGTTCGGTGGCGGCGTTCACGCACCTTTACATGCCGCTGATGCACCGCCAGGGCTTCGTTGCGCCGAACCTCGGCCAGCGTCCGCCCGAGGCCAGCCCTGGCGGGTTCGTCATGGATTCCCAGCCGGGGCTCTACGAATCGGTGCTGGTGCTCGACTACAAGAGCCTGTACCCGTCGATCATCCGCACCTTTCTGATAGACCCGGTGGGCCTGATCGAGGGGCTGCGCCATCCGGGCGAGCACGAGTCTGTCCCAGGCTTTCGCGGGGCGCGGTTCTCCCGTACCCGACACTGCCTGCCGTCCATCGTGGCGCGGGTCGCTGAAGGCAGGGAGACCGCCAAGCGCGAACATAACGCGCCCTTGTCCCAGGCGCTGAAAATCATCATGAACGCGTTTTATGGAGTGCTCGGCTCCAGTGGCTGTCGCTTCTTCGACCCGCGCCTGGCGTCGTCCATCACCCTGCGCGGTCATCAGATCATGCAACGCACCCGGCAGTTGATCGAAGCCCGGGGGCATGTGGTGATCTATGGGGACACTGATTCAACCTTCGTCTGGCTGCGCCGGCCCCATGGCCAGGAAGAAGCCGCGGCGATTGGCCGGGAACTGGTGGCTTACGTCAACGGGTGGTGGCGCGAGCACGTGCGTGACGAGTTCGGCCTGGAGAGCGCGCTGGAGCTGCAATTCGAAACCCATTTCAAGCGTTTCCTCATGCCGACCATCCGCGGCGCGGAGGAGGGCAGCAAGAAGCGCTACGCCGGCTTGGTGACCCGCGCCGACGGCAGCGATGAAATCATCTACAAGGGCCTGGAAACCGTGCGCACCGATTGGTCGCCTCTGGCCCGGCAGTTCCAGCAGGAGCTGTACGGACGGATCTTCCATCGCCAGCCTTATCAGGATTATGTGCGCGATTACGTGCGCCAGACGCTGGCCGGTACATTCGATGAGCGTCTGGTCTACCGCAAGCGCCTGCGCCGCCCCCTGGATGATTACGAACGCAACGTGCCGCCCCACGTACGGGCCGCTCGGCTCGCCGATGAGTTCAACGAACGCCAGGGTCGGCCTCGGCAGTATCAGAACGGCGGTTGGATCAGCTACGTTATCACCGTGGCCGGCCCCGAACCGCTGGAAACCCGCAGCGCGCCGATAGATTACGACCATTACGTGACTAAGCAACTACAGCCGGTGGCGGATGCAATCCTGCCGTTTGTGGACGATGATTTTTCGACTTTGGTCGGGGGGCAGATGGGGTTGTTCTGATGCCGCTGAGTGATGGGCTGGAGGGGGAGGCTCTTGTGGCGAGGGAGCTTGCTCGCGCTCGGTTGCGCAGCAGCCGCCTAAAGCGAGGGCCGCTTCGCACCCCAGCGGGAGCAAGCTCCCTCGCCACAGAACCTTCGATTCCCCAAGCTAAACCATCGCCAACCGCTGCTTGCCCTGGGGCTTGGGAAACACCAGGTCCAGCGCCGCCAGATCCTGGGGCTCAAGTTGCAGATTCGCCGCTTCGGCATTCAGGCGCACATGTTCAGGCTGCACGGCCTTGGGAATGGCGATCACATTGTCCTGGCGCAACAGCCAGGCCAGGGCAATCTGCGCCGGTGTCGCGCGGTGGCGCTCGGCGATTTGTTGCATGGTGTGATCCCTGAGCAGCTGCCCACCCTGGCCGACCGGGCAGTAGGCCATGATCGACATGCGCCGTTGCTGGCTCCAGGGCAGCAGGTCGAATTCGATGCCGCGCTCCTGCAGGTTATACAGCACCTGGTTGGTGGCGCAGTCGGACGCGTTCAGTTCTTCCATGTCGTCGACGTCGAAATTCGACACGCCCCAGCGCCCGATCTTGCCTTCTTCGCGAAGTCGTTCAAACGCTTCGACGGTTTCTTCCAGCGGGTATTGGCCACGCCAGTGCAGCAGATAAAGGTCGATGTAATCGGTGTCGAGCCGCCGCAGACTGCGCTCGCAGGCCAGCGGAATGCCTTTGCGGCTGGCGTTGTGGGGGTAGACCTTGCTCACCAGGAACACTTGGTCACGCAGCCCGGTGATCGCTTCGCCAACGACTTTTTCGGCGCCGCCCTCGGCATACATTTCGGCGGTGTCGATCAGGGTCATGCCCATTTCAATGCCCAGGCGCAGGGCAGCCACTTCTTTTTTGTGATAGGACGGTTCTTCACCCAGGCGCCAAGTGCCCTGGCCGATTACCGGCACGGACACGCCGGCCAACTCCAGAGTTCTCATTCACATCTCCTGTCGTGCGGGTCGATTAAGCTGTGGCAGCAGAATAGACCAGGCGTTCAGGTTTGATTCGCGCCGCAATGCAGCGGGATGCTCTAGGGCCGAAATGCATGACGCAAAGCGCCACGGGAGGCGTCCCCACGCGCAACGTGGGAACGCTCGGTTGGCAGGAGGGTTATTCCGCCGAGAACTTCAGCACCATGGCCTGGGTGTAGGTCTGGCCCGGATCCAGCCGCGTGGTCGGGAAGTCCGGCTGGTTCGGCGAGTCGGGGAAGTGCTGGGTCTCCAGGGTAAACGCGCCCCAGTGCGGATAGACCTTGCCTTGCTTGCCCTTGACCGTGCCATCGAGGAAGTTGCTGGTGTAGAACTGCACACCGGGTTCGGTGGTAAAGAGCTGCAGCCGTCGCCCGGACTTCGGATCCTGGACGTCGGCGGCGAGTTTGTTTACGTCACCCTTGGCGTCGAGCACCCAGTTGAAGTCAAACCCACCCTGTTTTGGCTCGGCGAACTTCAACTGCGGATGATCGGCTTTGATATGGGTGCCGATGGCGGTTGGCTTGGTAAAGTCCATCGGCGTGCCGGCCACTGGCGCCAGCTCGCCGGTGGGAATCAGCTTGGCGGTCACCGGTGTGTAGCGGGACGCGTGCAAGGTCGCGACTTGCTTGAGGATGTCGCCATTGCCTGCACCCGCCAGGTTGAAATAACTGTGGTTGGTCAGGTTCAGTACGGTCGGTTTGTCAGTGGTGGCCTTGTAGTCGATGCGCAGTTCGTTCTTGTCGTTGAGGCTGTAGGTGACGTCACTCTTCAGATTGCCGGGAAACCCCATCTCGCCGTCCTTCGACAGGTAGGTCAGGGTCACGCCGACCGAGTCCTTGTCGTTGCTCGGCTCGGCTTTCCAGACACGCTTGTCGAACCCTTGCGGCCCGCCGTGCAGCGAATTGTCCTTGTCGTTCTGTGGCACCTGGTAGCGCTTGCCATCCAACTCGAACGCGCCGCCAGCCAGGCGATTGCCGAAGCGGCCGATGGTCGCGCCGAAATATACATTGCCATTCTTCTGGTAGCCCTGGACATCGTCGAAGCCGAGCACGATGTCGTCGGTCATGCCGTTTTTGTCCGGCACGATCAGCGACTGGAGAATCCCGCCATAGGTGATGACGGTAGCCTCCATGCCGTTGCTGTTGCGCAGCACATATTTTTCAACCGCCGTGCCGTCGTCGGTCTTACCGAAAGCAACGCGTTCGTTGGTCAGGCCGGCGGCCTGTGAAGAGGTGGCAATCATCAGAGAAACTCCGAGGGCCGAGAGCAGGTGTCTGGATTCAAGCATGAGTGTGACCTTCCTTCCTGTTGTTTTTTTGTTGTTTTAACGCGGGTCGAGTCCGTTAATTGGTCGGACAGCGATGAAGGTTTTTCTGTTCAGTAGTCTTTCTATTTGCGGGTGGAGAAGGGATTTATAGCTATAAATTGAGATTTATCAATTAAAAAGTAAGACTAATTGATCGAGGCGAATCGTGACCAGACGTCAACTCTCGGGTAAGGCACTGCACTTTTAGGGTTTTTTCCGCTCTATCCATGGCCAGGAAGCGGCGAGCCCCACCGCTTCCCCATGTCCAGACGAGATTCGATGGCCGGTGTTTTACTTTCCGTGATGGTGTCGCCACGTCGCAGCAACCTGCTGTTGGTGGGCCTGTTGCTGTTGCTCAGCGGCGGCTGCACCCACCAGCAAGGCCAGGACATGGTTACGCAGTTCAGCAACGCCAAGCCCCAGGAATTCTTGCAGACCAGCGTGGACCGGATGGCCACGCTCTCGATGCACGACAACTTGCAGAGCCTTTACCTGCTGATGCACAAACTTTACCTGCGCAACCCGGAAGAATTGCGCAAGTCGGGCTTCCTCGACGTCCGCGTCGCCGTCAAGCAAGTGCGCCAAGCCATCGAGCAACAGCAGCCCTTGCCGACCTTGGGCAATAAAAAGGACCTGGCGGCCCTGAGCTATGCCATGAGCCCCGAGTTCCTTGGTGATAGGGTCGGTGCGTTCATCTACGCCATTGGCAGCATGCTGGTCACGGCCCACGGCAATCGCCTGGAGTTCTACATGACCGACACCATCGATCCGCGCTTCGTCAGCAACGCTGCGCGCAACATCGAAAAGGCAACCTGGTTGCTGGGCCAGCGGCAGAACAAGGACGGCTCGCCGATGCTGTTTTCCAACGAAATCTCGGAGGAGGGCAGCAACCTGAGCTTTGCCGTCGAGTTCGGGAAAATCGTTGCACGCCTGGACCTGGTGACGCAGATGCTCGACGAGCGCTACCGGCGGATAGGGCTCAACTATGCACAGAGCCTGCTGTTCCTGAATTTCCTGCCCGTCCAGTGATCAAAAATGGAATAAAGATAGATCACATCGATATAGGGGGTTATAAGAAAAATCGCTATGCTCGCGGCCAGATTTTTCACGCGGTCGCGCTGAGACGGGTTTGATGGATTTCGGTAATTTCGGTTTAGTCGTAGCGGGCCTGGTGGTCGGTTTCATCGTCGGGATGACCGGCGTGGGTGGCGGATCGCTGATGACCCCCATTCTGCTGTGGTTCGGCATCAACCCCGCGACGGCGGTGGGTACGGACCTGCTGTACGCGGCCATTACCAAATCCGGCGGCGTGCTGGTTCACGCCAAGAACCGCAATATCGACTGGTCCATCACCGGTTGGCTGACCTTGGGCAGCGTGCCGGCGGTCGGGCTGACCCTGTGGTTCCTCAGCAGCCTGAACAGCTCGCCAGACGCGATGAACGCAGTCATCAAGCAAGCACTGGGTTTTGTGTTGTTCGCCACTGCCCTGGCGATCCTGTTTAAGAAACGCCTGCTCCAATTCGCCCACGATCGCGCCGGCGGCCACTACAACCCCAGCGGCTCACGGCTCAACGTACTCACTGTGATTACCGGCTTGGTGCTGGGCACGATGGTCGCGTTGACCTCCATCGGCGCCGGCGCCCTGGGCACTGTCGCGCTGTTCATCCTTTATCCGTTCCTGGTCACCAGGCGCCTGGTGGGGACCGAGATTGCCCACGCCGTGCCGCTGACCCTGGTGGCCGGCCTGGGCCACGCAAGCATGGGCAACATGGACTGGCACATCCTCGGCTTCTTGCTGATCGGTTCACTGCCGGGCATTTACCTGGGCAGCCATTTGTCGGGACGTATTTCCGATGAACTCCTGCGCCCTTGCCTGGCGGTGATGTTGGCGATGATCGGCTTCAAACTGGCGTTCTGATTTGCTCGGAGTCATGGGCCGATAGGCATAGTCATACCTGTAAACCAGGTACTGATGAGGCCACGATCCATGAACAGCCCAGCCAGAGATCTGCTGCAACGCCTGCGCCGTCGTCGCGTCGAACCTCGCTCCGACATCGCCGACATTCTGCGTCATCACGCCGAACCGCTGCCCGCCGAGGACAGCCCGGCGTTTGGCGAGATGTTCGATCGCTTTGCCGACGCGAAGGTCTTGCTGATCGGCGAAGCCAGCCACGGCACCCATGACTTCTACCGCACCCGCGCGGCCATCACCCGGCACATGATCGAGCATCACGGCTTCGGGATCGTCGCCGTCGAAGCCGACTGGCCCGACGCCGGGCAAATCGACCGCTGCGTGCGTGACCTCGGACCCTCGGCCTGGAAACAGCAGGCTTTCGCCCGGTTTCCAAGCTGGATGTGGCGCAACACCGACGTACAGTCCTTCGTCCGCTGGTTGCGCGATTACAACCTGGAGCAGCCGGGCGATCGGCGCGTGGAGTTTCGCGGGCTCGACGTCTACAGCCTGCGGCACTCGATCGACGAAGTGCTCAACTACCTCGATAAGGCACACCCCCACCTGGCCCGCGGCGCCCGGCATCGTTATGGTTGCCTGACGCCTTGGCACGACGACCCGGCGCTTTACGGTCATTTCACCGAACGCGGCAACCTGGCGACCTGCGAGGACGCGGTGGTCGAGCAGCTCAACACGCTGCTCGCCGAGCGCCTCGATCCCCTGATCGAGGATGACGAGAGTTTCTTCAGCGCCATCCAGAACGCCCGGGTCGTGCGCGCCGCCGAACAGTACTACCGGGCCATGTATCGCGGCGGAAAATCGTCCTGGAACCTGCGGGACCGGCACATGTTCGACACCCTGCAGAGCCTGATGGAACATCGTGGCCCCGATGCGAAAGCGGTGGTCTGGGCGCACAACTCCCACATCGGCAATGCCGCCGCGACCCGCATGGGTTGGGAAGGTGAATTCAATATCGGCCAGTTATGCCGCATGGCTTACGGCCGCGACGCGGTGCTGTTGGGCATGGGCACTGATCATGGCAGTGTGGCGGCGGCCGATGACTGGGACTCACCGATGAAAATCAAGCAGGTGCTGCCCGCATTGGCCGGCAGTTGGGAGCGGGAATTCCTGAATGCGGGTGTTCGCGCATCGCTCACGGACTGGCGGACTAATCCTGACGAGGCACTGCTGGACGCATTGTCCGAGCCCCTGCTCGAACGCGCTATCGGCGTGATCTACCGCCCTGAAACCGAACGCCAGAGCCATTACTTCGAAGCCGTATTGGCCGAGCAGTTCGATGCCTGGCTCTGGTTCGAGCAGACCGAAGCGGTCACGCCATTGCCAACACCTCACACGCTTGAGCACGAGGAAGACACCTTCCCGTTCGGCCTTTGAGCGCTTCGTGACGCGGTTGCGCTATGGGGCCGGTGGCCTAAGCTTCAAGGCAGGCAGCTGCGGTAACGGGCGACTCTCGCGGAACAATCGCCGCCATGTGCAATCAGTACAGCGTAAATATCAAAAGGAGAGGCGCATGCTTATTCGGTCGTTGACCTTCGCTACCTTGCTGGCCTTTGCTGGCCCCTTGTTCGCCGCTGATGGCGACTCGCCCCTGGTGGCGGAGGTGGGCAAGACCCGCCCCTTGATCATTATCGCGCCCAGCTCCGTCGACCCTGCATGGTCCACGTTGAAAGCAGAGCTCGAAAAGCCAGAGGGCAAGCAGGGATTCTCCGAACGAAACATGATGCTCTACACCGTTTTCAACACCATCGGAAAACGTGATGGCAAGGATCTGGACCCGCAAAGCACCATGGCACTGATCCGTTCTCTCAAGCTGGGAGCCGGTGCGCTGCCCAAGATCATCCTGGTGGGCAAGGATGGGGAAAAGAAGCTTGAGCATTCCGGCGCGATCACATTGAGCGAGCTGTTCGATGCTGTCGACAAATTGCCTGCGGCTGAAAAGGAAGCCGTGGCGCCAACCCCGCTACCCGAGCCAGAACCCGCGCCGGCCAAGGACGCGAAAGGCGCCAAGCCGGGCAAGGCGGCCAAGCCCACCAAGCCCGCGGCCGCGCCGAAGGCGCTGGAGGATTGACCCTCTATAACGCCGAATTTACGTGGCGAGGGAGCAAGCCCCCTCGCCACAAAAGCAGACTTCATTGTCGTTCCAACGCCGCCAGGATTTTGTGGGCGGCCTTTATCCGTTCTTCGATCGGGTAGTTCTTGTTCGCCAACATCACGATCCCCAAATCCTTTCCAGACACGAGCGCCGCGTATGCGCCAAAGCCGTTGGTAGAGCCTGTCTTATTGATCCAGCTGCCGTCCGGCGCCGGGCGGGGCGGGTTGAGCGGTTCGACTTTCTGTGGGGTCAGGGCCATCTGCGGGGTATTGCCGGCGAGCAGGTCATCCACGGTGAACGGGGCAGGGTAGAACTCCCAGCCCAAGCCCTGGGTCATCCCGCCGACCCGATAGAAACCCATGTGGGTCGTGGCGATGGCTTGCTTCAAGGCTTCCTCCAGCTTTTGCGGTCGCAGGTTGGCCTCGACGAAACGAATGAGGTCCGCTGAGCTGGTCTTCACCCCATACGCCTCGGAATCCAAGGCGCCAGGTCCGACCCGCACGGGCTTGCCATCCTTTGCATAGCCCTGGGCGTATCGGCCCGATTGGTCTTGCGGCACCCGTACATAACTGTGTTTGAGGCCCAGCCCCGGCATCAGGGTTTGTTCCATCACGTCATCGAATGACTGACCCAGGGCGCGGGCCGCCAGATGGCCAAACAGGCCGATGCTCGGGTTCGAGTAGAGCCGTTGGGTGCCGGTCGGGTAGAGCGGTTTCCAGGACTTGTAATAGCTGAACATCCTGTCGGCATGGTCTGCATCGTCGGGAAACTGCAAAGGCAGCCCGCCCGCCGTGTAGGTAGCGAGATCGAGCAGGCGGGTGTTTGCCAGCGCTGCTCCGTTCAGCTGCGGGGCATAGCGACCGGCGGGATCCGACAATTGCAACTTGCCTTGGGCCTGGGCATAGGCGCCGAGCGTGGCGGTGAAGGTCTTGCTGATCGAGCCGACTTCGAACAGGGTCTGGTCGGTGACGGGCTTTCTCGTGTCCTTGGAGGCAACGCCATAATTGAAGAACTGGCGCTGGCCGTTGTGGGTGATCGCCACCGCCATGCCCGCGATGTCCTGCTGTTTCATCAGGGGCTGGATAACGGCATTGACAGTTTCTTCGAGGCGTTCCTGGGCGACGCCGGTAAAAGAAAGGATCAGGAAAAAGCTCCCGGCGAGTATCGATTTGGCAATGTGCATGATGGACCGCTCTCGTTGGCCTTCCTTGAGGGACGGTCAATCTAGGGCGTTTTTAGCTGCCCGGCAATCCGCAGCAACGGATGCAGGCTGGGTTCCGAGCTGTCTGACAGGGACGTGGGAGCGTTCCCACAAAACGGTCCCGTCGACCGAAGGGCCCTGTCCTCAAGCGAAGCGACACAAAGCGGCCGCCGCCGGGTAAACTCGCGACTCTTTCCGAAGGAGTTCCCATGAGTTACTACCAGCCCGGCATTCTCGCCACCCCTGTTCCGCCTCAGGCCCGTCATCTGTTTTTTGCCCTGGAATCGGTCGAGGCACTGCCGGCTGCGATCGATAAATTGTTGCTGCAATTGGATGGCCGCGCGGTTGTCGGGTTTGGCGAGTCGTTGGTGCAAGCGTTGGGCGCCGAGGTCAAGGGGCTGCGGGCATTTCCTGCCCTGGCCGGTGTCGGCGTCGATAATCCCTCGACCCAGCACGCGCTGTGGTGCTGGTTGCATGGCGAGGATCGCGGCGAGCTGCTGCACCGCAGCCGCGCCATCGAAGCGGCCCTGGCGCCGGCCCTGCGCCTGGTGCAAATGAACGAAACCTTCCGCCATATGACCGGCCACGACCTGACCGGCTACGAAGACGGCACCGAGAACCCCCACGATGACGCGGCCGTCGCCGCTGCCCTGGCCCAGGGCGCCGACGGACTGCGCGGTGGCAGCTTCGCCGCGATCCAGCAGTGGCAGCACGATCTGGACGGGTTCGCGGCGATGCAGTCCCACGAACGCGACAACATCATGGGCCGTCGCCTGAGCGACAACGAGGAAATCGAAGAGGCGCCGGAGTCGGCCCACGTCAAGCGCACGGCCCAGGAAAGCTTTGCACCGGAGGCTTTCGTCGTGCGCCGTTCCATGCCGTGGATCGAAGGCGATCGCGCTGGGCTGATGTTCCTGGCGTTCGGTTTCTCCCTGGATGCCTTCGAAGCGCAACTGCGCCGCATGAGCGGCCTCGAAGACGGCATTACCGATGGCTTGTACCGCATGAGCCGGCCGATCACTGGCGGGTATTACTGGTGCCCGCCGCTGCTGGACGGGCGCCTGGACCTGCGCGCACTGGCTCGCCAGTCGGTGTCATCGCCCCGGTAAACCGGCCGCGTTGTGCAAATCGTCGGGTCAACGCTATTCTTGGGCCCGACGTGTTTGCGTGGAACGGGAGAGCAAGCGTGGATAAAGTCATCGTCATCACTGGTGGCGGGCGCGGGATCGGAGCGGCCACGGCGCTGCTGGCGGCGGATCAGGGCTATCACATCTGCATCAACTACCAGTCCGATGAAAACGCCGCTCAGGACATCCTCGAACAGGTCCGGGCCAAGGGCGCGCGGGCCATTGCGGTGCGGGCCGACGTGAGCATCGAAGACGAGGTGGTCGGCCTGTTCAACCGCGTCGACGCCGAATTGGGCCGTGTCACCGCCCTGGTGAACAACGCCGGTACGGTCGCCCACAAATCCCGGCTCGATGAAATGTCCGAGTTCCGCATTCTCAAAATCCTGAAGACCAATGTGCTGGGGCCGATCCTGTGTGCCAAGCATGCGGTGCTGCGCATGTCGCCCCGCCATGGCGGGCAGGGCGGTAGCATCGTCAACGTCTCGTCGGTTGCCGCCCGCTTGGGCGCGCCGGGGGAATACGTCGACTACGCGGCCTCCAAGGGCGCACTGGATACCTTCACCGTAGGCCTGTCCAAGGAAGTGGCCGGCGAAGGCATTCGCGTCAACGCCGTTCGCCCGGGCTATATCTACACCGATTTCCATGCCCTCAGTGGTGATCCTGAGCGGGTCAGCAAGCTGGAATCGGCGATTCCCATGGCGCGAGGCGGGCGTCCGGATGAGGTGGCGGAGGCGATTATCTGGTTGCTGTCGGACAAGGCTTCGTATGCGACGGGGACGTTTGTTGACCTTGGTGGTGGGCGCTGAGAACTGGGCGGTCTGCCCTGGCCTCATCGCGAGCAAGCTCGCTCCCACAGGGGATTGCGTTCCAAATGTGGGAGCGAGCTTTCTCGCGATGGCGGTAGTGCTGGCAAACCAAATATTAGAACGACCGGATAATCCGCCCCAATGTCTCCATCGCCTTTTCCGACGCCTCAGTCCAAGGCCCGCCATAGTTCAGCCGGATGCAATTCCTGAAACGTTGGGTCGGTGAAAAGATCGGCCCGGGGGCGATGCTGATGCCTTGCGACAATGCCATCTGGAACAGCTTCAGCGAGTCGATCTGCTCCGGCAGTTCCAGCCAGAGGAAATAGCCGCCCGCCGGCTGGCTGACGCGGGTCTGGGGCGGGAAATAGCGGCCGATGGCGGCGAGCATGGCGCTTTGCTGTTCTTCCAGGGCGTAGCGAAGCTTGCGCAGGTGCCGGTCGTAGCCGCCGTGTTGCAGGTAGTCGGCGATCGCGGCCTGGGCCGGCATCGAGGCGCACAGGGATGTCATGAGCTTGAGCCGTTCGATCTTCTGCGCATAGCGCCCGGCGGCGACCCAGCCGACGCGATAACCCGGGGCCAGGCTCTTGGCGAACGAACCGCAATGCATCACCAACCCTTCGGTGTCGAACGCCTTGGCTGGTTTGGGAGCCTGCTGGCCGTAATAGAGTTCGGCATAGACGTCGTCCTCGATCAACGGCACCTGGTGTTGGCGCAACAGCTCCACCAACGCTTGCTTGCGCGCCTCGGGCATGGTGGCGCCCATGGGGTTCTGGAAGCTGGTCATGCACCAGCACGCCTTGATCGGATGGCGCGCCAGCGTCTGTTCCAGCACGTCCAGGTCGATCCCGTCACGCGGATGCACGGGGATTTCCACGGCCTTGAGCTTCAGCCTTTCCAGCACTTGCAGGCTGGCATAGAACGCAGGGGCTTCGATCGCCACGAGGTCGCCGGGCTCGGTCACCGCTTGCAGGCATAGGTTCAAGGCTTCCAGGGCGCCGTTGGTGACCAGCAATTGCTCCATGGGCAACATCAGCCCACCGACCATATAGCGCAAGGCGATCTGGCGGCGCAGTTGAGGATTGCCCGGTGACATGTCGGTCACCACCACGCGTGGGTCCATGTCCCGGGTCGCGCTGGACAACGAGCGGGACAGCCGCTGCAACGGAAACAGCATGGGGCTGGGGAATGCAGAGCCGAACGGTACGGTGGCGGGATCCTTGATCGAGTCGAGCACCGAAAACACCAGTTCGCTGACATCGACTTCAGTGGACTCTTGCACCTGGCTGCTGATAACCGGCTCGCAGAACGGGCGCGGTGCAAGATTATTGACGAAATAACCGGAACGCGGCCGGGCCCGGATCAGGCCGCGTCGCTCCAGCAGGTAATAGGCCTGGAAAACAGTGGACGGGCTGACGCCGTACGTTTGGCTGGCGTAGCGCACCGACGGCACGCGCTGGCCGGGCCCCAGCATGCCGGAGCGGATCAGTTCAGCGATGTCATCGGCGAATTTTTCGTAGCGTTTCATGGCGGGCCCGGTCATAAGGGACATTGCATCTTAAAGGTTCACCGATTCATCGGCGCGACAAAACGGCTCTTGGCCACGCTGTAGACTTGCTGCTCGTCACTGTCGGCAACCTTGAAGGTCATTTCCTGGGAACCGCTGCGTGGCCGTTCGCTGAGCATCGCCACCGAGACTGGCACGTCGACGATTTCCCCCGGCGCCAGGCTCAGGCGTGTCTTGCCTTGCAGGACAAAGCCGTCGCCGTCCACCAGGGACAATTCATACGCCTGGTGTTGCTGGGTCTTGTTGATGATTTTCAGGCTATAGATGTTTTCGATCTGGCCCTGGCTGTTTTCACGGAACAGCCCACGGTCCTTGCTGACATCCAGCGACACCATGGGGCGCTCCGCCAGCGCCACCGCCAGAGCACCGATCATGACCAGCAGCACCGCCGTGTAGCCCACCAGCCGTGGCCGCAGCAGATGCGTCTTGCCTCCTTGCAGTTGATGCTCGGAGGTGTACTTGATGAGGCCACGGGCGTAGCCCATCTTGTCCATGATCGAGTCGCAGGCGTCGATGCACGCCGCGCAACCAATGCATTCCATTTGCAAGCCATCGCGGATATCGATGCCGGTGGGGCAGACCTGCACGCACATCTGGCAGTCGATGCAGTCACCCAGTCCGACATCGGCGGGATCGACCTCGCGTTTGCGTGGCCCGCGAATGTCACCACGGGCCACGTCATAGGAAATGGTCAAGGTGTCCTTGTCGAACATCACGCTCTGGAACCGTGCGTAAGGGCACATGTGCATGCACACCGCTTCGCGCAGCCAGCCGGCGTTGAGGTAAGTGGCCGCGGTGAAAAACAGCACCCAGAACAGGCTGACGCCGCCGATCTGCAAGGTCAGCAGTTCCTCGGCCAGGGGGCGGATCGGGGTGAAATAACCGACGAATGTCAGGCCGGTGAGCAGGCTGATGACGAGCCACAAAGTGTGCTTGGCCGAGCGCCGCAGGAGTTTGTTCAAGTCCCACGGCGCGGCTTGGAGTTTGATGCGCTGGTTGCGTTCACCTTCGGTGATTTTCTCGACCCACATGAAGATCCAGGTCCATGAGCTTTGGGGGCAGGTGTAGCCACACCACACGCGCCCTGCGAACACGGTGATGGCGAACAGGCCGAACGCGGCGATGATCAGCAGGGCGGACAGCAGGATGAAATCCTGGGGCCAGAAGGTCGCGCCGAAGATGTGGAACTTGCTCTCGGAAAGGTCCCAGAGCACCGCTTGGCGGCCGCCCCAGTTCAGCCATACCGTGCCGAAGAACAACAGGAACAGAATGCCGGCACCGCTGATGCGCAAGGTGCGGAACAAGCCGGTAAAGCTGCGGGTGTGGATCAGGTTGTCGGTGGTTCTGGACTTTGTTTTTGTGGGCGTGGGGTCGAAGGTCTGTATCAGTTGGGCGGGGATTCTTTCGCTCATGGTCGGTCGCTCATCAGCCGCTATCTGGCTGGGGCACTATGACCATTGAACTGTTTGCATAACAGGCTCAGGTGGGTTGATAAAAACCGGATCAGATGCGATGTAGCCCTCGCTTTGCGGCAGTTTGATGCGACTTCCGGATTGGTGTGTATATCCATCTCTGCGGTTGGTGGCTACTGACGGTTCCGCCCTTACGGCGGCTTACTTTTTTTCAGACGCCAAAAAAAGTAAGCAAAAAAGGCTTCGCCCCACCACTCGGCACCTCGCCTAGGCTCGGCGTTCCCTCACTCCGGCATTGCTCCGTGGGCCCGCCGCGATGGGCCATCCATGGCCCTGCGCGGCTATCCCGGCATCCATGCCGGGATACCCACTACGCAATACCTGCGTTCGGCCAGCGTGGTTAACGGGGCGTTCAAGATCAAAAGCCGAAGCGAAATCAAGAGCAACGCAAGATCATAAATAAGAGCCAAACGAGCCGTCAGATGACCGAATCCCCGTCCGTCGCCTTCAGATTCTGCCGCCCGTCAGCCGCCCCAGCCACGATCAGGGCATCGACCTGCGCTTCGGTCAGGTAGACCCGCCCGCCATTGAGTTCCACCGCCGACATGGCCTTGTCCGGGTCGGTGATGATGGTCAGCTCGCTGGCCGGGCGAAGTTCCGGCCCGTTGGCGGTGTCGAAATGGCAGGTCTGGTGGTCATCGATACGTACAGTCATGGTACTGCTCCTTCCTGTATGCCTGAACGTTAGGCGCCTCCCGATCGGCAGGGTTCTTCGTGGCTGATCAGCGGTCGCACGTCTCGCATCGCTTGCGGTCAATCATTTATCGAGTGAAGAGAGGAACGTTCATGGATTCGTGGTGGGATGAAGTCTGGATGACCCTGCAAGCGGAGTTCGCCGACATCGCCGATGCCCAGCAAATGACGCGGGTGACGGTGCGCCTGGTAATGGCTGCACTGTTGGGAGGCATTTTGGGGTTCGAGCGTGAGCACAAGGGCAAGGCCGCCGGGGTGCGCACCCACATGCTGGTGGCGCTGGGCGCCGCGCTGTTCGTGCTGGTGCCGCAAATGTCGGGGTCAGAGGCCGATGCGATGAGCCGGGTGATACAGGGCGTTGTCGCCGGGATCGGTTTCCTCGGCGCCGGTACCATCTTGAAAAACGCGGATGCAGATGAAAGCCACGTCAAAGGCCTGACCACCGCGGCGGGCCTGTGGATGACCGCCGCCATCGGCGTCGCCGCCGGGCTCGGCCGGGAAGCGACGGCGGTGCTCAGCACCGTTCTGGCGCTGGCAATCTTCAGTGTGATGCCAGTGATTGTTCGGGCACTGGAGAAGGATGAGAAGCTGTAAGGCATTCGCCGGGGCTGTGCGCAAGGTCCTTGTGGGAGAGCTAGCTCGCCATAACGATGTGTCAGTCACCTCTGGCTTCGCTGACCTGACGCTATCGCGAGCAAGCTCGCTCCCGCAGGTTCACTGCGGCTAGGCTTTCAAACCCGCTCCGGCGGCGCCTCGCTTGGCGGATCGCCCTGGGGCGGCTGCGGGTCCAGCGGCGGGTCTTTTTCCGGAATCGGCTCGGGATCGGGACCCGGTGGCGGCAGGTTGGGGTCGTCGATGTTCGGATCGGGTGTTTCGGCCGGGATGGGAATGGTCATCGGGTGGTGCCTCCAGGACGCAAGTGGCTTGAGTCGTGCTTGTCTGGTTGACCACCGTTGGACGGGTTTGATTCCCCGCTGCCGGCCAGCAAATCCCGCTGAACTTTTGGCTGCCGGTCCGGTTCGGAGCTTAAGTGAGTTAATCAGGACCCGTTGGGCCTTTACCGCCACAAACGCGTCCATGGGGCGTAAAAGGAGCGATGCTCGATGACTGCCGAACAGCCGACCGACCTGGAATACAACCCGCATCTGCCGTTGTCCCAGGCCTTGTTGTTGCCGCGTATTGCGATTGAAGACACCACGCCAGTGATTGACGGCGGGCAATTTGCCGCCAAGGCCCTCGCCGGACAGGACGTGACGGTGACCAGCAAGGTGTTCGCCGATGGCCACGATAAATTGGCCGTGCGAATCCGTTGGCGTGCCTTGGAAGATGACATCTGGAACAGCGAGGTCATGGCCGAGCTGGGTAATAATGGCTGGCGTGGCCAGTTCACAGTACCGGCCGTCGGACGCTACGTGTTCTGTATCGAAGCCTGGTTCGACCAGTTCGCCAGCTTCCGCTATGAATTGGAAAAAAAATACGCCGCCGGTGTGCCCATCAGCCTGGAGCTGCAAGAGGGGCGCAACCACGTGCAACAAGCCGCCGAGCGTAGCGACGGCGAATTGAGCGAACAGCTGGCCGCGTTGCACCACGAGCTTTCGGGCCTGCTGCCTGAAGAGCAAGTGGCGTTGTTTCTCGCGCCACGCAGTGCCGACTTGATGTCCCTGGCCGATCACCGGCCTTACCTGAGCATCAGTCCCGAATATCCACTGGACGTGGAGCGCCAACTGGCCGAATTCGCCAGTTGGTACGAACTGTTCCCCCGTTCGATCACCGATGATCCCAAGCGTCACGGCACGTTCAACGACGTGCATTCGCGCCTGGCGGTGATCCAGGACATGGGCTTCGACGTGCTGTACTTTCCGCCGATCCATCCGATCGGCCGCAGTTTCCGCAAAGGGCCGAACAATTCCCTGACCGCCGGTCCGGACGATCCAGGCAGCCCATATGCCATCGGCAGCGAGGAGGGCGGCCATGAGGCGATCCATCCTCAGCTGGGCACCCGCGAAGATTTCCGGCGCCTGGTGGCCGCGGCCGCCGACCATGGCCTGGAGATCGCCCTCGATTTCGCCATCCAGTGTTCCCAGGACCACCCCTGGCTGCAGCAGCATCCGGGCTGGTTCAGCTGGCGGCCGGACGGCACGATCAAATACGCGGAGAACCCGCCGAAGAAATACCAGGACATCGTCAACGTCGATTTCTACGCCGCCGATGCAATCCCCAGCCTGTGGCTGGAACTGCGGGATATCGTCGTCGGCTGGGTCAACGAAGGCGTGAAGATATTCCGTGTCGACAATCCTCACACCAAGCCATTGCCGTTCTGGCAATGGCTGATCGCCGACGTTCGTGCGCAGCACCCAGAGGTGATTTTCCTCGCGGAAGCGTTCACCACCCCAGCGATGATGGCGCGACTGGGCAAGGTCGGTTATTCCCAGAGCTACACCTACTTCACCTGGCGTAACACCAAGGCCGAGCTGGCGGCGTATTTCACCGAGCTCAATGAGTCGCCTTGGCGCGAATGCTACCGGCCGAATTTCTTCGTCAACACACCGGACATCAACCCAGCGTTCCTCCATCACTCGGGACGCGCGGGTTTCCTGATTCGTGCGGCGCTGGCGACCATGGGGTCGGGCCTGTGGGGCATGTATTCGGGCTTTGAACTGTGCGAATCGGCGCCGGTGCCGGGCAAGGAGGAGTACCTCGATTCGGAGAAATACGAAATCCGCCCGAGGGATTTCACCGCGCCGGGCAACATCATCGCCGAAATCGCCCAGCTCAACCGTATCCGTCGCCAGAACCCGGCGTTGCACACGCACCTTGGCCTGAAAATCTACAACGCCTGGAATGACAACATCCTGTACTTCGGCAAGCGCACACCGGACGGCAGCAATTTCATCCTGGTGGCGGTGAGCCTCGATCCGCATAACGTCCAGGAAGCGAATTTCGAATTGCCGTTATGGGAGATGGGCCTGCCGGACGACGCCCAGACCCAGGGCGAGGACTTGATGAACGGCCACCGCTGGACTTGGTATGGCAAGTACCAGTTCATGCGCATCGACCCGGCTTACCAGCCGTTCGGGATCTGGCGGATCAGCGTGGCATAGAACAAAAGTGAGCGGATGAAGTGCTTTTGTGGCGAGGGAGCTTGCTCCCGCTGGGTCGCGCAGCGGCCCTCTAAAAGCGATGAGCGCTTCGCACTCAAGCGGGAGCAAGCTCCCTCGCCACGTACGTCTCGCCAGCCAGCTCAACGGCTTTATAGAATCAGCAGGAGTTGCAAATGGCCAAGAAACCCCGGTCTGCCACCTTCATCAACGACCCGCTCTGGTACAAGGACGCGGTCATTTATCAGGTTCACGTCAAATCCTATTTCGACTCCAACAATGACGGAATCGGTGATTTTCCCGGTCTGATCGAGAAGCTCGATTACATCGCCGACCTGGGCGTCAACACCATCTGGCTGCTGCCGTTCTATCCTTCGCCCCGGCGTGACGACGGCTACGACATCGCCGAGTACCGGGGGGTCAGCCCCGACTATGGCACCATGGCCGACGCGCGGCGCTTCATTGCCGAAGCCCACAAGCGCAACTTGCGGGTGATCACCGAGCTGGTCATCAACCACACCTCCGATCAGCACCCCTGGTTCCAGCGCGCACGCAAGGCCAAGAAAGGCTCCAAGGCGCGGGATTTCTACGTCTGGTCCGATGACGATCACAAATATGACGGCACCCGGATCATCTTTCTCGACACCGAGAAGTCCAACTGGACCTGGGACCCGGTCGCCGGCCAGTACTTCTGGCACCGTTTCTACTCGCACCAGCCGGACCTCAACTTCGACAACCCGCAAGTCATCAAGGCCGTGCTCTCGGTGATGCGCTACTGGCTCGACATGGGCATCGATGGCCTGCGTCTGGACGCGATCCCCTACCTGATCGAGCGCGACGGCACCAACAACGAGAACCTGCCCGAGACCCACGACGTCCTCAAGCTGATTCGTGCCGAGATCGACGCCAATTACCCTGACCGCATGTTGCTCGCCGAGGCCAACCAATGGCCGGAAGACACCCAGCTCTATTTTGGCGACGTCGATGCCCAAGGCCTCAATGGCGACGAGTGCCACATGGCGTTCCACTTCCCTTTGATGCCGCGCATGTACATGGCGTTGGCCCAGGAAGATCGCTTTCCCATCACCGACATCCTGCGCCAGACGCCGGAGATTCCGGCCAACTGCCAGTGGGCGATTTTCCTACGCAACCATGATGAGCTGACCCTGGAGATGGTCACCGACAAGGAGCGCGACTACCTATGGAATTACTACGCCGCCGACCGTCGCGCGCGGATCAACCTCGGCATTCGTCGACGTCTGGCTCCCCTGATGGAGCGCGACCGCCGCCGCGTGGAGTTGCTCAACAGCCTGTTGCTGTCGATGCCTGGCACGCCGACCTTGTATTACGGCGATGAGATCGGCATGGGCGACAACATCTACCTGGGCGACCGCGATGGCGTGCGCACGCCGATGCAGTGGTCCATCGACCGCAATGGCGGCTTCTCCCGCGCCGACCCGGCGAGCCTGGTGTTGCCGCCGATCATGGACCCGCAATACGGCTATCTGTCGGTGAACGTCGAGACCCAGTCCGGCGACCCTCATTCGCTGCTCAACTGGACCCGTCGCATGCTCGCAGTGCGCAAGCAATCCAAGGCCTTTGGCCGGGGCACGTTGAAAATGCTGTCGCCGAGCAACCGGCGGATCCTGGCGTATACCCGTGAGTACACCGGCCCGGACGGCAAGCACGAAATCATCCTTTGCGTGGCCAACGTATCGCGCAGTGCCCAGGCTGCCGAGCTGGATCTGTCGGCCTATGCGGGCATGGTCCCGGTGGAAATGCTTGGTGGCAACGCATTCCCGCCAATTGGCCAGTTGAATTTCCTACTGACCCTGGCGCCGTACGGTTTCTATTGGTTCGCCCTGGCGGCGGAAAACCAGATGCCGAGCTGGCATGTGGAGCCGGTCCAGAGCCTGCCGGATTTCACTACGCTGGTGCTGAAAAAACGCCTGGAAGAATTGCTCGAGGCGCCATCGCGCGCCACGTTGGAGCAGAGCATCCTGCCAAGCTGGCTGCAAAAGCGCCGCTGGTTCGCCGGCAAGGACAGCGCCATCGAGAACGTCGACATCGTTTATGGCGTGCGCTTCGGCGATCCGCAACACCCTGTGCTGTTGAGCGAAATCGACGTCACCAGCGCCGGCCAGACCTTACGTTATCAACTTCCATTTGGCCTGCTCGCCGAAGAGCACGTCGGCCCGGCGCTGCCCCAGCAACTGGCCTTGTCGCGGGTTCGTCGGGGTCGCCAGGTCGGCTTGATCACCGATGCGTTCACCCTGGAAAACTTCATTCGCGCGGTGCTCCAGGGCATTCAGGCCGGTTCGGTGCTGCCGTGCGCTGACGGTGAATTGCGCTTCGAACCCACCGAAGGTCTGGCGGCGCTGAACCTGGGCGCCGAGCCGGAGGTGCGCTACCTGTCCGCCGAGCAGTCCAACAGTTCAGTGGTGGTGGGTGGCAGCCTGGTGCTCAAATTGATTCGCAAGGTCGCGTCCGGCGTTCACCCGGAACTGGAGATGAGCGCTTACCTGACCGCGGCAGGCTTCAGCAATATTTCGCCGCTGCTGGGTTCGGTGATTCGCCGCGATGCCCAGGGTGAAGATGCCTTGCTGATGATCGCCCAGGGTTACCTGAGCAACCAGGGCGATGCATGGGAATGGACCCAGAACAATCTCGAACGCGCGTTGCGCGACGAATTGGCCGACGCCGTGTCGGAGCAGGAACAGCATTACAACGCCTTGGGCGAACTGAAGGATTTCGCCGGCATGCTCGGCCAGCGCCTCGGGGAGATGCACCAGGTGCTCGCCCAGCCCACCGACAATCCGGACTTCGCGCCCCAGCCTACCAGCGCCAAGGAGGCCCAGGCCATCGGCAAGGACGTGGCCGCTCAGGTGGAAAATGCCTTGCGTCTGCTCAAACAGAACCAGGACCAATTGAACCCAGCGGACCAGGCGATGGTCGCACGCTTGCTGGAACACAGGAAAACCGTGCTGGCCCACGTCCAGGAGCTGGCCGGCAAGGCCGCTGGCGGCTTGCGCATCCGCGTGCATGGCGACCTGCACTTGGGGCAGGTGCTGGTGATCAAGGGCGATGCCTACCTGATCGACTTCGAAGGGGAGCCGGCGCGGCCGTTGCATGAACGACGTGGCAAGCACAGCCCGTACAAGGACGTCAGCGGTGTGTTGCGCTCGTTCGATTACGCGGCGGCGATGGCGGTCCAGTTGCACACCGTCGACAGCACGGCCGATGCCGATGCGGCGCGCAAGCGAGTCGCCGACCGTTATCTGACCGAGGCTCGCCAGGCATTTGTCCAGGCATATCGGCTGGCGGCAGCTAGTCTTGCCCATGAGTGGAAGGATGCTGAAGGCGAGGACGCCGCATTGGCGTTGTTCGGCCTGGAGAAGGCGGCCTATGAAGTGGCTTATGAAGCCGAGAATCGCCCTGCCTGGCTGCCCGTGCCGCTGCACGGCCTGTACGGGTTATTGAGTGGGCTTGAACCCTTTTCCGATTTAGCCGGACCGATTTAGTGGAGAGAATCATGAGCGTCTCGAACAAGGAATCACAGGGGCAGGCCAAAGAGTCTTTGCTACCGGCCCCCCACGACATCGACGCGCTGGTGCGCGCCGAACACCACGACCCGTTTTCGATCCTGGGCCCTCATGGCGATGGCGCCGGAGGGCAATTCATCCGGGCCTATCTGCCCGGCGCGTTGAGTGTGCATGTGCTCGCCCGTGACGGCGGCGAAGAGCTGGGCGAGTTGCAGATCACCGAAACCCCGGGCCTGTTCGTCGGCCATTTCGACCGAGCCCAACCGTACCTGCTGCGCACCCGTTGGGCCGGTGGCGAGCAGGTTGCCGAGGACCCGTACAGCTTCGGACCGCTGCTGGGGGAAATGGATCTCTACCTGTTTGCCGAGGGCAATCACCGCGACCTCAGTGCCTGCCTCGGTGCTCAACTGAAAACGGTGGATGGCGTCGATGGCGTGCGCTTCGCCGTCTGGGCGCCGAATGCGCGCCGGGTCTCGGTGGTGGGGGATTTCAACGTCTGGGACGGGCGCCGGCACCCGATGCGCATTCGTTACCCGTCTGGCGTGTGGGAAATCTTCATCCCGAGGCTGGGTCCCGGCGAAGGCTACAAATACGAAATCCTCGGTGCCCACGGCATCCTGCCGCTCAAGGCCGACCCGGTGGCCCTGGCCACGCAGATGCCGCCTGATACGGCGTCCAAGGTCGCCCCGCCCCTGAAGATCGAATGGCACGACGACGAGTGGATGCAGAGCCGTCGTGAACGCCAGCTACCGGGCGCGCCGCTTTCGATCTATGAGTTGCACGCCGGTTCCTGGCAGTGCGAGATCGACGAGGCGGGGGAGGTGTCCCGGCAGTACAACTGGCATGAGCTGGCTGAGCGGTTGATCCCTTATGTCAAGGACCTGGGCTTCACCCATATCGAGCTGATGCCCATCATGGAGCACCCGTTCGGAGGTTCGTGGGGCTATCAACCCCTTTCGCAGTTTGCCCCCACGGCGCGTTTTGGTTCGCCCGATGATTTCGCCGCGTTCGTCAACGCCTGCCACAAGGCTGACATTGGCGTAATCCTGGACTGGGTCCCGGCGCACTTTCCCACCGATACCCATGGCCTGGCCCAGTTCGACGGCACGGCGCTGTACGAGTACGGCAACCCGCTGGAAGGCTTCCATCAGGATTGGGACACGCTCATCTACAACCTGGGCCGCACCGAAGTCCACGGCTTCATGCTGGCGTCGGCGTTGCATTGGCTCAAGCATTTCCACGTCGACGGCCTGCGGGTGGACGCCGTGGCCTCGATGCTGTATCGCGACTATTCGCGCAAGGCCGGCGAATGGGTGCCTAACCGCCATGGCGGACGGGAGAACCTGGAAGCCATCGATTTCCTGCGGCATCTCAACGACGTGATCGCCCTGGAAACGCCTGGTGCGCTGGTCATCGCCGAAGAGTCCACCGCCTGGCCTGGCGTCAGCCAGAGCACGCAGCAGGGCGGTTTGGGTTTCGCCTACAAGTGGAACATGGGTTGGATGCACGATTCGCTGCATTACATCCAGCAGGATCCGGTGTACCGCGCCCATCATCACAACGAGTTGAGTTTTGGCCTGGTGTACGCCTGGTCCGAGCGTTTCGTTCTGCCGATTTCCCACGACGAAGTGGTCCATGGCAAGCGTTCGCTGATCGACAAGATGCCCGGTGACCGCTGGCAGAAATTCGCCAACCTGCGGGCTTATCTGAGTTTCATGTGGGGCCATCCCGGCAAGAAGCTGCTGTTCATGGGTTGCGAGTTCGGCCAATGGCGCGAATGGAATCATGACCAGCAACTGGATTGGTACCTGTTGCAGTACCCGGAGCACCGCGGCGTACAAAGGCTGGTCAGCGATCTGAATCGACTCTATCGCGAAGAGCCGGCGCTGCACGATCAGGACGACGCACCCCAGGGCTTCCAGTGGCTGATCGGCGACGATGCGCTCAACAGCGTCTATGCGTGGTTGCGCTGGAGCAAGGACGGTCGGCCGGTGCTGGTGGTCGCCAACTTCACACCGGTGCCGCGCGAGGCGTATCGGGTGGGCGTGCCGTTTGGTGGTCGTTGGGTGGAGTTGCTCAATAGCGATGCCGACACCTACGCCGGTTCCAACTATGGCAACGGCGGCGGTGCCTCGACCGAGGCAATCCCCAGCCATGGCCAGGCGCTTTCGCTGGAACTGAACCTGCCGCCGCTGGCGGTGCTGATCCTGCGGCCGGAGGGTTAGTTCCGGATTCAGATCCAATGTGGGAGCGAGCAAGCTCGCTCCCACATTACGGTGCCGAGCTAAAAGTTCTTAGCGTCTCAGCGAACCAGGCACGGCTGCTTGTTGTTGAACGTCCAGCCCGGGATCAGGTACTGCATCGCCACCGAATCGTCCCGCGCCCCAAGCCCCATGCCTTTGTACAGCTCGTGAGCCTTGGCCAGCTGGTCCATGTCCAGTTCGATCCCCAGCCCAGGTTTTTTCGGCACCTGCACGCAACCCCCCTTGATCTGCAAAGGCGCCTTGGTCAGGCGTTGGCCGTCCTGCCAGATCCAGTGGGTGTCGATGGCAGTGATGTCGCCCGGTGCGGCGGCTGCCACGTGGGTGAACATCGCCAGGGAAATATCGAAGTGGTTATTGGAATGTGAGCCCCAGGTCAGGCCCCACTCATTGCACATCTGCGCGACCCGTACAGAACCCTGCATGGTCCAGAAGTGCGGGTCGGCGAGGGGGATGTCCACCGATTGCAAGGTAATGGCGTGGCCCATCTCGCGCCAGTCGGTGGCAATCATGTTGGTGGCGGTCTTGAGGCCGGTGGCCCGACGGAACTCGGCCATCACCTCGCGGCCCGAATAGCCATTCTCCGCTCCGCAAGGGTCCTCGGCGTACGCCAGCACCTTGTGCTGATCACGGCACAAGCGGATCGCTTCCTTGAGTGACCAGGCGCCGTTCGGGTCCAAGGTGATGCGCGCCTGGGGAAAACGCTCGGCCAATGCGGTGACGGCTTCGATTTCCTCGTCGCCCTTGAGCACGCCGCCCTTGAGTTTGAAGTCCTGGAAACCGTAGTGCGCATGGGCCGCTTCGGCCAGGCGCACCACCGCTTCGGCATCGAGGGCTTTCTCGTGACGCACGCGGAACCAGTCGTTTTCGGCGTCCGGTTCGCTGCGGTAGGGCAGGTCGGTCTGTTGCCGATCACCGACATAGAACAGATAGCCAAGCATCTTCACTTCGTCGCGCTGCTGGCCTTCGCCGAGGAGGGCCGCGACCGGGACATCCAGATGCTGGCCGAGCAGATCCAGCAATGCGGCTTCCAGGCCGGTGACGGCGTGGATGGTGATGCGCAAGTCGAACGTTTGCAGGCCACGGCCACCGGCGTCGCGGTCGGCAAAGGCCTGGCGCACGCTGTTGAGGATTTTCTGGTAGGTGCCGATGGGGCTGCCGACTACCAGCGAGCGCGCATCTTCCAACGTCTGGCGAATGCGTTCGCCACCGGGCACCTCGCCCACGCCGGTGTGCCCGGCATTGTCCTTGAGGATGACGATGTTGCGGGTGAAGAACGGGCCATGGGCGCCGCTGAGGTTCAGTAGCATGCCGTCGTGGCCGGCCACGGGCACGACCTGCATGCTGGTGATGATCGGGGCTTTGCTGGTGTCTGGCGTAGTCATCGTGTACGTATCCTTGAATTATTGTTGTGGTCAGGCGTGGCTGGTAACCGGGTCGGTAGAGGTCGTGGCGGATTTCTGCTTGGGTGTGTTGCGTGCGGCGAATACGATGATCGCGGCAATGATCGACGTGGCGGCGAGGCCATACAGACCGCCCTGGATCGAGCCGGTGTGCTGTTCCAGCAGGCCGAAGGTGGTCGGCGCGACGAAGCCGCCGAGGTTGCCCACCGAGTTGATCAACGCGATCACGCCGGCGGCAATGCGTGCGTCTAGGTAGGCCTGGGGAATCGGCCAGAACAGCGAAGACGCCGATTTGAAACCCAGGGCCGCGAAGCAGATCGCGACGAAGGCGAAGATGGGCCCGCCGGTGGTGGACATGAACATCCCCGCCGCGGCGATCAGCAGGGCCGCAGCGACCCAGGCCTGTTGGAACTTCCATTTGGCCGACAGCGAGGCGAAGGCGTACATGCCGACAATCGACAGCAACCAGGGAATCGAATTGAACAGCCCGACCTGAACGTCGCTGAGCTCGCCCATCTTCTTGATGATGCTCGGCAGCCAGAAGGTGGCGGCATAGATCGTCAATTGAATGAAGAAATAAATCACGCAGAACAGAATGATCTGGCGATCCTTGAGCAGTTGCCCGATGGACAGCTTGATCGGCGTCGCGGCTTCACGGGCTGCCTGTTCATCATCGATGGCCTTGACCAGCGCGTCCTGTTCAGCACGGTCCAGCCACTTGGCGTCGTGGGGCTTGGAGTCGAGCCAGAACCAGACGAAGAAGCACAGGCCGACGGAAAACATCCCTTCGATAAAGTACATCCACTGCCAACCGTGCATGCCCAGGCCGTTGATCTGCAGGAGCAATCCTGACAATGGGCCGGAAATCAGCGAAGCGATCGCCGAGCCGCTGAGGAAGATGGCGATGGCTTTGCCGCGTTCGACCCCGGGCAACCAACGGGTGAAGTAGTAAATCACGCCAGGGAAGAAGCCAGCCTCGGCCACGCCCAGCAGGAAACGCAGGATGTAGAAGTGGGTTTCGTTCTGAATGAAGGCCATGCCTGCCGCCACCAGGCCCCAGGTAAGCATGATGCGCGTCAGCCAGATTCGGGCGCCGATGCGTTGCAACAAGATGTTGGAAGGGACTTCGAACAGCGCGTAGCCGATGAAAAACAGGCCGGCGCCAAAACCGTAGGCGGCTGCACCGATGCCCAGGTCGTGCTCCATATGGGAGCGGACGAAGCCGATGTTCACCCGGTCGATGTAGTTGACGATGAACATGATGACGAACAGCGGCAAGATGTGGCGCTTGACCTTGGATATAGCCGATTGCAGCACCGGATCCGCGCCGGCATTCGCCCTGAGGCTGGAGGTATTCACTGATTTTTCTCCCACTCTTTATTTTTATGCGGGGCATCGTGCGGGTGCCGATGTTGATAGACATCATACAAGTGGGTTTTTTTGTCTGACAAGCTTTTTTTGAGCACGATTGGATTGGGTGGGAAGGGTTTTTATGCTGTATTTGTGGGGTTGTAAGCCGCTAAAGACGCTTCTACCCTATCTGAACGGTTTTGAAACGGGTGTCGAATACATGCCCCTTTATGCGGTTTTAAAGGGGCATCCTGCCTGTTGTCATACAAGTAAAAGCCTCGCCGATGCACAAATCCAACCCTGCCAGTGATAGGATCGACACGCCTGTCTTCAAGGAACCCTGGCACATGCAACAAGACATTGAAGCGCCCCTGCGCAAGCGCGCCCACAACCTGGCCCATGACTTGGTGGCGAAGTTGAGCCAGAGCATTTTGCTTGGGCAGTTGAAGCCGGGGCAGAAGTTGCCGTCCGAGGGCGCCATCGTGCAAGAGCATGGCGTCAGCCGCACGGTGGTGCGCGAGGCGATTTCCAAGTTGCAGGCCTCGGGGCTGGTGGAGACACGCCACGGCATAGGCACTTTCGTGCTGGAACAAACGGGAGAGCAAGGGCTGAGGCTCAACGTCGATACCGCGGCGGGCGTTCGGGGAATCCTGGAATTGCGCTTGGGGCTTGAGACCCAGGCCGCGGCTTTGGCTGCCCAGCGTCGCAGCGAACGGCAGTTGCAGCAGATGCGCGAGGCCTTGGATGACTATCAGCGGTTGCTCAGCAGCAATGACAGCTGCGTCGAGGCTGACCGGCGTTTCCACCTGTTGATCGCCGAAGCCACGGACAACACCTGTTTTGTCGAAATCATGCAGCACTTGGGTAGTGCGATGATTCCCCGTACGCGGGTGAACATGGCCGAACGTGGCCAGGCGGACCTGGGCAGGCTTGCGCAATTTGCCAATCTGGAGCACGAAGCGATTTACAACGCCATCAAGCGCCAGGACCCCGACGCCGCCCGCGCGGCCATGTGGCTGCACCTGACCAACAGTCGTGACCGGTTGGGTGCGGGGGGCTGACGGATCATCGTCACCTGACCCACCGCCATCGCGAGCAAGCTCGCTCCCACAGAGGATTTGGGGTGAACAGTGCGTCTGCGGATACCAAAGCACCCTTGTGGGAACGAGCTTGCTCGCGATGGGGCCAGATTGGACAACCCAAACTCAAGGCATAAAAAAACCGGCGCAACCAAGGTCGCGCCGGTGGTGGTGCCGGTGACTGCGCGAATGTCGTGGGTCCGCGCGGCCACCGTTGTGCCTGTTGTCGGTTACGCCCGTTCCAGCGCGAGGGCAACGCCTTGGCCGCCGCCGATGCAGAGTGTCGCGAGGCCTTTCTTGGCGTCGCGCTTGATCATTTCATGCAGCAGCGTCACCAGCACTCGGCAGCCCGAAGCCCCGATTGGATGGCCCAATGCGATGGCGCCGCCGTTGACGTTGACCTTGTCCATGTCCCATTCCAGTTCCTTTGCGACGGCCAAGGACTGGGCGGCGAAGGCTTCGTTGGCCTCGATCAGGTCCAGTTGGTCAAGCGACCAGCCGGCCTTGTCCAGGCAACGGCGAGTGGCCGAGACCGGGCCAATGCCCATGATCGCCGGGTCGACGCCGGCGTTGGCGTAGGCACTGATCTTTGCCAGCACCGGCAAACCTAGCGCCTTGGCTTTTTCTGCGCTCATCAGGATCACGGCGGCGGCGCCATCGTTCAGCGATGAGGCATTGCCCGCCGTGACGCTGCCGTCTTTCTTGAACGCCGGCTTGAGCTTGCCCAGGGATTCGGCGGTGGTGCCGGCGCGCGGTTGTTCGTCGACGGCAAAGGCCACCGGATCGCCCTTGCGCTGGGGAATCAGAATCGGCGTGATCTCATCGGCGAAGCGGCCGCCTTCGATGGCGGCGACGGCTTTCTGCTGGGACGCGGCGGCGAACGCATCTTGCGCCTCGCGGCTGATGCTGTACTTGTCCACCAGGTTCTCGGCGGTGATGCCCATGTGGTAATCGTTGAACGCGTCCCACAAACCGTCGGTGATCATGCTGTCGATCATTTTCGCGTGGCCCATGCGCAAGCCGGTGCGGGCGGCTGGCAGCACATAGGGGGCCAGGCTCATGTTTTCCATGCCGCCAGCGATGATCACGTCGGCATCGCCACAACGAATCGCCTGGGCGCCTAGGTGCAGCGCTTTGAGGCCTGAGCCGCAAACCTTGTTCAAGGTCAGTGCCGGCACCGCGTGGGGCAGGCCGGCGAGGATCGACGCCTGGCGCGCCGGGTTCTGCCCGGAGCCTGCGGTCAGCACTTGGCCGAGGATCACTTCATCGATCTGTTCGCCAGCCAGACCGGTCTGTTCCAGCAGCCGACGAATCACTGCGGCACCGAGCTCCGGCGCGGGAATGGACGCGAGCGAACCCTGGAAACTGCCGATGGCGGTACGGGTAGCGGCGACAATCACGACTTCTTGCATCGAATCTCTCCTCACTGGGCAGCGAACTGCATTTCAGGGACGTGGTCCGGCACGATCAGTTTGCCGGCGGTCTTGGCGACGATTTCCTCGACGCTGACGCCCGGGGCGCGTTCCTTGAGAATAAAGGCGCCGTCCTGGATTTCCAGGTAGGCCAGGTCGGTGAGCACGCGCTTGATGCAACCGGCGCCGGTCAGCGGCAGGCTGCAGCGAGGCAGCAATTTCGACTCACCGTCCTTGGACGCGTGGGTCATGGTGACGATGATGTTCTCGGCGCCGGCCACCAGGTCCATTGCGCCGCCCATGCCCTTGACCAGCTTGCCGGGGATCATCCATGAGGCGATATTGCCTTCGACGTCCACCTCGAACGCGCCGAGCACGGTCAGGTCGATGTGGCCGCCGCGAATCATCGCGAACGATTCGGCGGACGAAAAGATCGACGCGCCGATGCGCGCGGTGACGGTTTGTTTGCCGGCGTTGATCATGTCAGCGTCGACTTCTGCTTCGGTGGGAAACGCGCCCATGCCGAGCAGGCCATTTTCCGATTGCAACATGACTTCCATGCCTTCGGGGATGTAGTTGGCGACCAGGGTCGGGATGCCGATACCGAGGTTTACGTAATAGCCGTCTTGCATTTCGCGGGCGACGCGCTGAGCCATTTGTTCGCGGGAAAGTGCCATGGTGTCATTCCTCCATTCGGGCCGGGGGCAGGGGATCACTTACGCACGGTGCGCTGTTCGATGCGCTTTTCAAACGTGCCGCAGATGACCCGGTCGACGTAGATGCCGGGGGTATGGATCTGTGCCGGGTCCAGCTCGCCGGGCTCGACGATTTCTTCGACTTCCACCACGGTGATCTTGCCCGCCGTGGCGGCCAGGGGATTGAAGTTCTGAGCGGTGTGGCGATAGATCACATTGCCGAAATGGTCGGCTTTCCAACCTTTGACGATGGCGAAGTCGCCGGTGATGGATTCTTCCATCAGGTACTGGCGACCGTGGAACTCGCGTACTTCCTTACCTTCGGCCACGGGGGTGCCGACGCCGGTAGCGGTGAAGAACGCCGGGATGCCTGCGCCGCCCGCGCGCATTTTTTCGGCGAGGGTGCCTTGGGGGGTGAGCACGACTTCGATTTCGCCGCTCAGCAATTGCTGTTCGAACAGGGCGTTTTCGCCCACGTAGGAAGCCACCACCTTGCGAATCTGCCGGTCCACCAGCAGGACGCCGAGGCCGAAACCGTCAACGCCGCAGTTGTTGGAAACCACGGTAAGGTCGCGGGTGCCCTTGCGCTTGATCTCGGCGATCAGGTTCTCTGGAATGCCGCATAGACCGAAGCCGCCGGCGATGACGGTCATGCCGTCCTTCAAGCCGTCCAGCGCCTCTTCGTAAGAGCTCACGCGTTTGTCGAAACCTGCCATAGACACCTCTTTTATTCTTGAATGGGGTCGCAATGGAATGCAGTGTTGCGCCAAGTCATATATTTGTTAAGTTGATTTTTACGTTGCATTGATTGATAAAACTCAATAATAGCTGGCATAAGCTTGCAGCTCGAAACTGACCACTCGCCGCTGGGAGCGTTAGCGACTATGACCCTCAAGCAAATCCGCGCTTTCCTTGCCGTCGCCCAAAGCCTGAGCTTCGCCGTGGCTTGCGAGCGGTTGCACCTCTCTCAATCGGCCCTGAGCCTGACGATCAAGGCGCTGGAAGAGGGCCTCGGTGGCCGTCTGTTCAGTCGCAATACGCGTAACGTCGCGTTGACCCCCGAAGGCGAATCACTGCTGCCACTGGCCCGCCGGCTGGTGGCCGATTGGGATAACGCCGAAGACGAAATGCGCCAGCGTTTCACCTTGCAGCGTGGCCGTGTGACCTTGGCCGCGATGCCATCCTTCGCCGGCAACCTGCTGCCGCCGATCCTCAAGACCTTCCGCGCGCGGTTCCCAAATGTCAACGTCACGGTCAACGACGTGATCAATGAACAGGTGCTGGAAATGGTCCGCGATCGCCACGTGGAGCTGGGGGTGGCGTTCGAGCCGATGCAGGGTTCGTCGCTGGTGTTCACGCCGTTGTACCTGGACCGTTTCGTCGCGGTGGTGCCGCTGGATTCGCCATTGGCCCAGCGCGACGAACTCCAGTGGGAGACTTTATTGGAGCAGCCGTTCATCACCTTGCAACGGCCCTCTACCGTGCGGGTGATGCTGGAGGAGCATCTGCAATCCCGAGGCATGAAACTGCCCGTGGAATTCGAGAGCCACCAACTGGCGACGGTCGGGCGGATGGTTGCCAGCGGCCTGGGCGTGAGCGCCGTGCCGGCCCTGTGCGTCGGCCAGATGCACGAGCTGGGCGCCCGCTGCATCACCCTTGGCGAGCCGGTCATAGAACGAGCCATCGGCGTCCTGACCAAGCCGGGCTACGAGCTGTCGGCGGCGGCCCAGGCATTGTTCGATACGTTCAAGGATCAGGACCTGTGGGAGCGAGCTTCAGGTCAGCAGCGGCAATAGCTGCTCACACGGCATTTCAACCTTCAAATCCAGCAACTCATCGGCCCGGGTCTTGCCCCGGTTGATCGCCAGCAGCGGCTTACCCTGGTCCTTGATTGCCCGGCACAGGCGAAACGCCGAATAGGCCATCAATGACGACCCCACCACCAACAATCCATCCGCTTGTTCAACGGCTTCCATGGCGCGAGCGGCGGTGGGCGCGGCGACGTTTTCACCGAAAAAAACCACATCCGGTTTCAGGCGTTCACCCGCGCAATGGGGGCAACGCGGAACCTGGAAGCGTGCCTCGAACGCCGGGTCCAGCAGCGTGTCGCCATCGGGCGCCTGCACTGCGTCGACACCGATCAGGTAGGGGTTCTCGGTTTCCATCAAAGCCTGGATGTGCTGCCGCTCGCTGCGCTGGCCGCAATCGAGGCACAGCACTCGATGCAAGCTGCCGTGCAGCTCGATGACCTGGCGGCTTCCGGCCCGGTCGTGCAGGGCGTCGACATTCTGTGTGATCAGCGCGCTGATGCGCTCCGCCGCCTGCAACGCTGCAAGGGCCTCGTGGGCCAGGTTCGGGCGCGCTTGGCGCAGGCGTGGCCAGCCCAGCATGGCCCGCGCCCAGTAGCGTCTTCGCGCCTCGGGTTTGGCGAGAAACTCCTGGTACATCATCGGTTGCCGGCCCCGACGAACGCCGTCGCTGTCACGGTAGTCGGGGATGCCGGAAGGGGTGCTGATTCCCGCGCCCGTCAGCACCAGGAAACGGCGCCCGGACAGGTATTCCTGCAGTTGTTCGATGGGTTCACGGTGAAGATCGTCGGGCATTGCTGTGCTCCGCTGGCCTTGAATCGTAGAGGTTAGCATCGGGTCCGCGGTACGCCTTTCGTCGCCCTCCGATGCTGTTTCTTCAAACTTTCCCGGCGCGGCGGACATCCACCCTATGTGCGGTATTTCAGAGCTTTCGCACTGCAGTGCGCCAATGACACTGAATAAGGAGAACGCAATGGCAACCCCTAAAGAGAACCTGCTGGATTGGCTCAACGATGCTCACGCCATGGAACAGCAAGCGGAGAAAATGCTCAAGGCCCAGGCCGAGCGCCTGGAACATTATCCGGTGCTCAAGGCCCGAATCGAACAGCACATCGAAGAGACGCTCGGGCAGCAGAAGTTGGTCGAAGGGTGCATCCAGCGCCTGGGCGGCAGCCCCTCGATGCTCAAGGACATGGCCGGCAAGCTGATGGCGTTCGGTCAGGCCATGGGCGGCATGGCGATGAGTGACGAAGTGGTCAAGGGTGCCATGAGTGGCTACGTTTTCGAAAACCTCGAGATTGCTTCCTACACGGTGCTGATCGAAGCGGCGAAAGTGGCCGGCGACGTGGAAACCCAAAGGGCTTGCGAGCAGATCCTGCCCCAGGAAATCGCGATGGCCGATTGGCTGCGCGACCATTTGCCGGAAATCACCCAGGCATTCCTGGAGCGTTCGGCCAACCCGCATACCGAAGCCAAGCGCTGAGGTTGGAGCTTGCATGAAAGGCGCGGCCGGTTGCTCCGGCCACGTCCCAACCTGCCGTCAAAACGATAGAGGACAGGTATGAAGCAGACCACCGGAGAGGTAAGAGCCATCAATCGACAAAGCGCCAGGGTCGGCGTCTACGTGGCGCAAGAGGATGGCCACACGGTGCTCGAACTGGGCCCCGCCAACGACGTTGACATCGGCGACATCATTGAATGGGACAGCGGCACGGCCGTGGGCACCCAGACTTATCGCAACCTGACCAAAGGTTGGGTTGATGAAGTGTATGTCGCCAAGCATGGCGTTGCGGCAGCGAACCTTGAGGTGCAGTTGCTGGTGGGATCCTGATAGCGCGAATGCAGGAGTAGGAGCATGAGTGAATTGAAATGTGGCTGCCCCGGCTGTCACTGCGACGTCGATCCCGAGCGGGTGTTCAATCACGACGGCGAGGCTTATTGCAGCCAGGCCTGCGCGGAACAACACCCCAACGGCGAGCCGTGCCCGGCGCAGGATTGCCATTGCGAACGCAGTGGCAAAGTTGGCGAACGGGACATTACCAACGATCAACTGGATGAAGCGCTGGAAGAGACGTTCCCGGCCAGCGACCCGATCTCGCCCTGAATAACGCTTTATCCGGGTATCGGCGACAGGGTACCCGGACACCGCAAGCCGGTCAGTGCGGTGGTGCAAGACAACACCGGCAGCCCGCGAGTTTTGGCTTCCTGGAACGGCGCGAGGCCAGGGTGACGAGACCGGTGCAATGGGGTGCCGGCGCCACTCGGCCCTTGGCGGACAGCGTGGAAAGACACGCACTGTATTTAGATGTTCAGAGTAAAGCCATTGTGAGAGCGAACCTGTTCGCGAAGCAGTTCAAAGTTCGATATTCATATCGACTGAGACATCGCATTTGCGAGCAGGTGGCTCCCATAAAGTTGAGCATCTTGATGACGTTAATTGATCGCCGCTTGGGTGATAGCGAATTTCAATTCATTCCAAGCGCAGCGGTATATAAATTAAGCATTGACCGTTCGTCGCCGTTTGAAGCACTTTCTTCAAACCTTGGATGCGGCATGTTTTCCGAATAAGTACGAGCCAACGGGGTTCGCAAATAGCAACTAACGAGGTGAATGAAATGGCAAATACAGGTAATAACAACCCTGGCAATTTCGCTAACGATCGTGAAAAGGCATCGGAAGCCGGCAAAAAAGGCGGCCAAGCATCGGGTGGCAACTTCGCCAACGATCCGGAACGCGCAGCCGAGGCCGGTCGTAAGGGTGGCCACATGTCGGGTGGCAATTTTGCCAACGATCCGGAACGTGCCGCAGAGGCGGGCCGCAAAGGTGGACAAGCCTCGGGTGGCAATTTTGCCAATGACCCTGAACGGGCATCGGAAGCCGGCAAGAAAGGTGGCCAGGCGTCTGGAGGCAACTTTGCAAATGATCGGGAAAAAGCCTCCGAAGCTGGCAAGAAAGGCGGTGAAAACAGCCACGGTGGCGGTCGTAAATCGTAATGCCCCGGGGTCTACGGGCCTCATGTCGCTGGCATGAGGCCTGTACCAGCCGCTTATTAAAGTGTGTTTACAGTCGGGCATGTCATGCCCGGCTTCGCTTAATTATTCATTATTCAAGGCGGGTTGGTTTTTGTATAACCACAGTGACCGTTCGTCTTATGTCGTGAATAAAAAATAAATTTTATCTGTTTAACTTCTTCTGACTTTCATGGGCCTGTCGTCGGCAGGGTTTCCCATGAACTGTGTCCTGACCGAGGAGTTCAATCATGTTCATTCATAACAAACGATTGCAATATACCGTGCGCGTCGCCGAGCCCAATCCAGGACTCGCAAACCTGTTGCTCGAACAGTTTGGTGGCGCCCAAGGCGAACTGGCAGCAGCGTCCCGTTATTTCACCCAGGCCCTGTCCGAAGATGATCCAGGCCGCAAGGACCTGCTGATGGACATCGCCACCGAGGAGCTCAGCCACCTGGAGGTGATCGGCTCGATCATCGTGATGTTGAACAAGGGCGCCAAGGGCAAGATGGCCGAAGGTGTCGAACAAGAGGGCCAGCTGTATCGCGAGATCAACGGCGCCGGCAACGATTCCCACATCACCAGCGTGCTGTATGGCGCAGGCTCGCCGCTGACCAACTCGGCCGGTGTGCCTTGGACCGCGGCCTACATCGACACCATCGGTGAGCCCACGGCGGACATGCGTTCGAACATCGCCGCCGAAGCCCGGGCGAAAATCGTTTATGAGCGGCTGATGAATGTCACTGATGACCCGGGTGTAAAAGAAGCCCTGGGCTTCCTGATGACCCGTGAAATCGCCCACCAGCTGTCCTTCGAAAAAGCCCTCCATTCCATCCAGCCCAACTTCCCACAAGGGAAATTGCCTGGCATGCCGGAGTTCACCAATGTGTACTTCAATATGTCCCAGGGCGAACCCTCGGTGCGCGGTCCTTGGAATCAGGGCGACGATTGGGAATTCGTCGAGAACCCAACGCCAGCGGTCGATGGCGGAGATGGCATGGCCACTGTGCAGTTGAGTGAGAAAGACGAAGCTCTGCTGATGGACATGAAGGCGCGGACGATGTCCAACCCTGAAAGCGATCCTACGACAGGCGCCGACTTGGGTTCGGGGATGCAAGGTGACAAACTGTAATAAACCGGCGAGGGGGCTTGGGCCCTCTCGCCTGAACATATCGCCCGCCCGTCCCGCCATCATGGGGGACGGGCGGGCTTCGCGCGGCTAATCGACAAGGACATTAGATGGACCAGCCCACCTCCCGGATTCGATCGCCCTGGCGTACCTGGCTTGATCCTGTGCAAAACAATCTGCTGCTGGGGGTGACCTTCTGGCTTGGATTGGCGCTGGTCGCGGTGCTGTTGCTGTATAGCGGCTATAACGCGCTGGTGGGCGCCGACCGCCAGAACCTGGGCTATGCAGCGCTGGGCGGAACCTCCGGCTTCGCCGCCACCGCCCTGGGGGCGCTGATGGCGGTGGTGCTGCGCGATATTTCATCGCGCACCCAGGACATCATGTTGGGTTTCGCGGCCGGCATGATGCTCGCGGCGAGCTCCTTTTCGTTGATCCTGCCCGGCATTGAAGCGGCGCAAATCATATGTGGCAACCAACTGCTTGCCGCCCTTGTGGTCGTGATCGGCCTTGGGCTGGGGGTTTTGCTGATGGTCGGCCTTGACCGTTTCGTCCCCCATGAGCATGAGCTGAGTGGCCGGCGTGGCCCCGAGGCCAAGCGCATCAACCGGGTCTGGTTGTTTGTCCTGGCGATCACCTTGCACAACTTGCCTGAGGGCATGGCCATAGGGGTGAGCTTCGCCAACGGCGACCTCAAGGTCGGCTTGCCCTTGACCACCGCCATTGCGATCCAGGACATTCCCGAAGGCCTCGCCATCGCCATGGCGCTGCGGGTGACCGGGATCAGCACGTTGCGCGCCGCACTGATTGCGGTCGGCTCAGGGTTGATGGAGCCGCTGGGCGCGGTGGTCGGCCTGGGCATGTCTTCTGGCGTGGCCGTGGCTTACCCCATAAGCCTGGGGCTAGCGGCGGGTGCGATGATCTTTGTGGTGTCCCATGAAGTGATTCCCGAAACCCACCGCAACGGCCACGAAACGCCAGCGACCCTCGGGCTGATGATGGGGTTCGCGGTCATGATGTTTCTGGATACCGCGCTGGGTTGAGGCTGGATAGGAGCGTCGGTTGGTCTGTTGGACCAGGGTTGGATCGGGCATTGGTGTACGCACCAATGCCTTTTTTTTTAACGAAACCCAACCCAACGGCGTCGGCGACCACACGGCGTGCAACCCTCAAACTCGTTGGAACTCGGCTCCCATGCGTCCCGTCACTTGTTCTGAGAGGCACTGATCCAGGCATCTGCCCAGGCAGTGCCTGATGTTGAGTTTTTCATCACGGAGGCGATGGACAGACATGACTATCCCGGACAACAACCCCGAGCGACAAAGCGGCACCGCAAGCCATGGGCGAGCTGAAGAGCCCCTGAACCACATTAAGGATGACGTGAACGAAGCCATCGGCAGCGCCCGAGAGCAGGCCGATGCGCATTTTGGCCAGTACCGCGATACCGCGGCGGACCAGATCGATGCATTGGCGCGTAGCGCCAAGTCGGCCATGTCGGAACTCGAAGCCAACGACACGCTGGGCTTGTCGCATTACCTGGCGGACATGGCCGATAACATGAGCGGCCTGGCCAGCAAACTGCGCAACAAGAGCGCCGAGCAGTTGCTGCACGATGGCTCGCGGCTGGCGCGAGAGAACCCCGGCCTGTTCCTCGCCGGCAGTATTGCCGTGGGTTTCGGACTGTCGCGGTTCCTCAAGGCCGGCACGTCGCCGGTCGCCACCGAAGTCGACAACCCTGCCGCCGAACAGACGGAGCCACCGACCGGAGGGTGCGGCACTCAGCCTTTCGACCCGATACCTGATCCTATCGGTCCGGGTGCCGCGACAAGCAGCAGCGGCCTTGCCACCGGCGTTACCCCGACTTCACCCAGCGTGCAGGACCATCCCAGTGATTCAGCCACCGGCTCGCTGCCGGGCTCGGCCAATACCAGAGGAGAATTGTGATGAATCGACCAGACCCGGATATCCAGCGTCCCGCAGGGGCCCCGGCGCCCGAAAGCGATGCCTCGGTCATGGGCCTGCTCCGGCAGTTGACCCACGAGGTGCCCTCACTGTTCACCAAGGAACTGGCCCTGGCCAAGGCGGAATTCCAGGCCAGCCTCAACACCTTGAAAGCCGGTATCGCCGGTGTGGCGGGCGGCGCAATGGTGCTGATGGCCGGCTTCATCATCTTGCTGATGGCCGTGGTGTATGGCCTGAGCACGATGATGGCGCCCTGGTTGGCCGCGCTGATCGTTGGCGTCGTGGTGATGATCATCGGTTTCGTCATGGTGCAGTCCGGCAAGAAGCAATTCGAACCGTCCCATTTCAAGCCTGACCGAACGCTCGACGCCTTGAACAAAGACCAGGAAGCCCTGCGGAGGAAAGCCTCATGAAGGATGAATTCAAAACAGAATCGGAAAAGAGCCCGGAGGCCATCGAGCGCGAGATCGACGAGCAGCGTGCCCATATCAGCCATATCGTCGATGCCCTGGGCAGCAAATTCACCCCGGGCCAGATGCTCGACCAGGCCTTGGGCCTGGTGAAGGGCAACGGCGCGGAGTTCTTCGGCAACCTGGGCACCACAGTACGCAACAACCCCGTGCCGACGGTACTGACCACGGTCGGATTGTGCTGGCTGATGCTCGGCCAGAACCACCCGCCTCGGGTTGGCTATCGCGTCGGACCCGACCAGGACACCGGCGGCTGGACCGAGGGGCTCGCCAGTGGCGTGGGCAGTGCCCGGAACCATCTGCACGACACCACCGACTCCTTGCGTGAGGGTTTCCACCATCTCAAGGACAAGGCCTCGCATCTGGCCGAAGGTTTGGGCTCCGGTGCCCGTCAAGCCCGGCGCAGCGCCCATGAAACGGGTGAGCGCATGACCCAGGGCTCCCACGACCTGGGCGATCAGTTCAGCCGCTTGCTCAAGGAGCAGCCGTTGATGATGGCGGCGGCGGGTATAGCCTTGGGCGCGATGTTGGGAGCGGCCTTGCCCAGTACCACCACCGAGCAGCGAGTGATGGGCAAGACCAGTGCCGACCTGGCCGACAAAGCCAAGCAAAAGGCGCGCGAGGGGTATGAAACGGTGCGTGACACGGTAAGCAAGACCACCGAGCATCGTGATGAACCCGGCGTCGAGCCGGCCAACGGACGTGTGCATTCAGGCGCGGACCTGTCCGGTGGACTGGGGACTTCATAGGCGAACACAGGTGCGGCGCGGGTTGAGCCGCGCCGCACCTGTCAACATTGACAGTAGCTTCGGTCGTCGTTCGGTTATTTCATGGGAAATACACCGTCTTCAAGGAAGCAGCACATGAAACATCAGGTCCCGTTCACCGGCCATCTGGTCTTCATCGGCTTCGGCTCCATCGCCCGGGCCACCTTGCCCTTGCTGCTGGGGCAGGAGCACATCGAGGTCCGGCAGATCACTGTTATCGCACCGGTCATCGAGCAGAACATCTGGTTCAAGGAGCGGGGCATCCATTTCGTCCGCGAAGCACTGACCGAGCCGGATTTCGCGCAAATCCTGGATCGCTTCGTCGAGCCGGGTGACTTCATCGTCAACCTGTCGGTGGAAGTCAGCTCCCTGGCAGTCATTGCGTATGCCTTCGACAAAGGCGCTTTTTACCTGGACACCTGCGTCGAGCCATGGGCGGGGGGCTACACCGATCCGCAGTTGGACCACGCGTTGCGCACCAATTACGCGTTGCGCTATCAAGCCCTGAATTTGCGCAAAAAACTGGGCAGGGGCCCGACGGCGATCATTGCCCACGGGGCCAACCCTGGCTTGATTACCCACCTGCTCAAGGCCGGCCTGATGGAATTGGCCATGCAGCTGAACCATCCGCTGCCCGAGGATCGCCAGGGCGTCGACTGGGCCCGGTTATGCATGGAAATGGGCATCAAGGTCATTCATTTCGCCGAACGCGATACGCAACGGTCCCAGCGTCTCAAGGAAGACGATGAGTTCGTCAACACCTGGTCGGTCCACGGCTTTATCAGTGAGGGCACCCAGCCAGCGGAGCTGGGTTGGGGCAGCCATGAGCGTGTCTGGCCGCCATCCGCGCGGCGGCACCGTTTCGGCAGTCGGAACGCGATCTATCTGGAGCGACCGAGCGCCAGCGTGCTGGTAAAGACCTGGACGCCCCTGGGCGGCCCATGCCTGGGGATGCTGATCACCCACCATGAGACCGCTTCGACAGCCGACCTGCTGACCTTGAAGGATCAGCGCAAGTTGCTTTATCGACCCACCCTTCATTACGCCTACCATCCTTGCAACGATGCCTTGCTGTCGGTCCACGAACTGATCGGCCGAGGCTGGCAGGCACAAACCCGGCAGCGCATCCTCAACGGTGAAATCGACAGCGGCGGCATAGACGCCTTGGGCGTTTTGTTCATGGGACATGAGCTTAACGCCTACTGGTTCGGCTCGCTGTTGAGTATCGACGAAGCCCGCGCGCTGGTGCCGTTCAACAACGCCACCAGCCTGCAAGTAGCGGCGGGTGTGCTGTCGGGGGTTGTCTGGGCGGTCGAGCATCCGGACCGAGGCATCGTCGAGCCCGAACAGATGGATCACGAGCGCGTGCTGGAAATCGCCAGGCCTTACCTAGGCACACTGGCCGGGCAGCGCACTGACTGGACACCGAGTGGCGCCAGCCCCAATCCATCAACGGACGACCCGGCGCAGGACTGGCAGTTCGCGCATTTCACTCGGTTCTAACTGCTGCGACCCTCTCCACAGAAACCGACCCGATTCCAACGCCTATACTCAAATCCCTGGAACCCTTGGTGCCCGGGTGGCGCAATGGTGCTGCGTTCGCTGATGCTGGTCGTGATGCTCGTTCTGGCGGGGTGCGCCACGTCTCAGCGCGGCCAGCCGGTGGCCACGGTCGCGATTGCCCAGGACACGTGGCGACAGGTTGACCGACAAATCATCGTCGCGTCGAAAAGAGCCCTTGAACAGGCTCAGCTGTATGCGCGTGGCTCAATGGAGCATTGGCGGGTGCTGGTCTACGAGCGCACGGAGGCCGAGTTCATCCCCTGGTTCAGCAGTTACTGGACCCAGGAATGGCTGGCCCTGAAAGTCAGCTGGTATTCGGCCAGCGCCGAGGGCGAGGCGGATTCGGCGGCCAAGCGGCTGTCGGTGTACTTGCAGGCACAATATCGCGAGCAGGTGTTGGAACCCGTGGCGGTGGAAATCGATCCCGAGGCAATCAGGGCCAACGCGACGGGTTATTACTTGCGCCTGCTCAATCAGCAGATCCAGGCGATCGCCCAGCGACATCGCATCCCACCCGAAGTGATGAACCGGCGTCTGCACAGCATCACGGCCATCAACCTGGGCCCGCCAGCGGCACGCAATGCGTCGTTGTACGAAATGGTCCACACCGAACCGCTCAATACACTGCCGGCCTACGCGGCGTTGATCGATCATGTCGACAAGGCGGCAGACACCGGTTCAGGTCCGTCGGACGCGGTGATCGCCACGGTGGCGCAACGCACCAGCGAAAAGATCGAGGCCCAATTCGCCACCCGAGGGGCGGCCGGTGCGGCGGCGGCTGTGGCCGGAAAGGCGGCCGGGGCGCTGATTTCAGTGGGCGTGGCGGGCATCCGGGCGATGATCCACGAGGGCGAACGGGAAGAAATGGAAGGGCAAATCCGCAAGAGCCTGAGCGCCGCGTTCGACGAAGCCTGGTTCAAATCTCTCAAGCATCCCCTCAGCGGGGTGATGGCTGCGGTGTATTACCTGGCCGGGGAAATCGATGGCAACCTGGTGGAAGCGGACCTTGCCGATCGGCCGGTGGAACTGCGCGCCATTGCTCCATGACCGGTGTCTGTTCCCTAGTCAGACCCCAGCGTGACGCGACAGCCCTTGCGATGGCGGATCTGTTCGTCCGTGGGACGCTCCTTGATAAATTCGAAGCGCGGCTCGCCTTCGCTGTAGATCACCAGCCAGCCCCATTCCAGTTCGTTTTCATCCTGCCCAGGCTGGGGCGGCGCGGCCCACCAGGGTTCTTTTTGCATGATCTGGCGCATCGTTTACCTCCTGCCGGTTGATCCTTGACTATAGACCGTTGGATCTTGCGACTAGCGCCCCCGCAACTTTTAGAAAGTCATGGCCGGACGCTGTTTTGTGGCGAGGAAGCTTGCCCCCGCTGGGCCGCGCAGCGGCCCCTCATTCCATCACTCGGTCTGTCCGGTTGCGGCGACCAGCAATGGGGCTGTAGCACAGACCAGCGGGAGTAAGCTCCCTCGCCACGTTTTTTGGACCGAGCCAGTGTGCTCTGAACCTCCCCGTCGGCGTCTAGCGTCTGTATCCCCGCACTCGAATGGGGAATGATCGGACCCCTGCGCACATGCAAGCACTGTTGAACGAGATCCTCGATACGGTTCGTCCCCTGATCGGCCAGGGCAAGGTGGCCGACTACATCCCCGCCCTCGGCACCGTGGCGGCCAATCAGTTGGGCATTGCCGTGTACAGCAATGATGGCGAGATATATTGCGCGGGCGACGCCGAGACAGCGTTCTCGGTGCAGAGTATCTCCAAGGTATTCAGCCTGGTTCAGGCCATCGAGCATTCCGGGGAGGCCATCTGGGAACGCTTGGGCCATGAGCCCTCCGGCCAGCCCTTCAACTCCTTGGTGCAACTGGAGTTCGAACGCGGCCGTCCGCGCAACCCGTTCATCAACGCCGGCGCGTTGGTAATCTGTGACATCAACCAGTCACGCTTCGCCGCTCCGGCGCTGTCGATGCGTGATTTTGTACGGCGGCTGTCGGGTAACCCCCAGATATTGGTCGACGGCAAGGTCGCCGAGTCGGAGTACCAGCACCGTGCCCGCAACGCGGCGATGGCCTACCTGATGCAATCGTTCGGCAACTTCCATAACGACGTGGAAGCGGTGCTGCGCAGTTATTTCAGCCACTGCGCGCTGCGAATGAACTGCATCGACCTGGCCCGGGCGTTCTGCTTCCTGGCCAACGACGGTTTCTGCAAGCACAGCGGCGAGCAGATTCTCAGCGCTCGCCAGACCCAGCAAGTCAATTCCATCATGGCCACCAGCGGCCTGTACGACGAGGCGGGCAATTTCGCCTACCGTGTCGGCCTGCCGGGCAAGAGCGGCGTCGGCGGCGGGATCGTCGCGGTGGTGCCAGGGCAGTTCACCGTGTGCGTCTGGTCGCCGGAGCTCAACGCGGCCGGCAACTCGCTGGCCGGCATGGCGGCGCTGGAATTGCTCAGCCAAAGGATTGGCTGGTCGGTGTTCTAAGGCTCTGTACGAAATGTATCCGCACTCACCAATACTGCGTTGAAACGGGGCTCGGAATGCTCATGTACTCCAGTACACTGCGCTTCCTCGCCCCGTTTCGCCTTGTCTGGCCTTCGCGCGAACACATTTCATACAGACCCTCGGGGCCAAAAAAAGGGCCCGCTCCTGAGTCAGGAGCGGGCCCTTTTTTATGTGTGATATCAGCAGAGGCGGTCGACGACCCGGACCTCGGCAGTGTCCTGCACCGATTGCCAGGTTTGGGTCAGCGTTTGCAGCACGCGGCCCATGAAGTCCTTGTCGGCTGCGGCCTTCTTGCCCACGTAGCCTTGGCCACGGCGGTACATCTTCAGCCGCGCACACAAGTCTGCCTGGCTCTTCTCGAATTCGTCTTCCTGGGTGAAAGGCGAGAGGCAGTCCATATGGACCTGGCCGGTCTTGCTGATCCACAGGATATGGCTGTCCAGGCTGTCCTTGTGTGCTGCGAACATGCGAGCCAGTTCATCAATAGATGGTTGATTATTCAGATTCATGTGTAAGCCCCTTGACCATTTGGTTGATCTGTCTGGTGGTTCGCAAAACTTCGCTGTTCGGTAAGTGCCTGCCTGATACCGAAATCAGGCCGTCAGCATTCGTCCGCCGGACTTCTGCGGGGTCGTGCATCGGTTGTGTAGTGTTAATCGAAGGGCTGCTACGCAAATGCGCTACAACGAAGAGAAACAGCGAAGAATCTTCAGGCCAGTGTCGACTTTCGAGGGTCGAGCCCATGCGTCATGAGGATTGATTCGCCAGCGTTTCTCGTCCTTGTCACCGGACGGTCATGCCAGGTCAGCACCTTCAATCTGCCTTGTGGGCAGTCCCTTATCCAAAAAAACAGCTCGGCGGTCAGACGAGCTTGCTCAAACATTTGCCTGTACTCCCGATCGGGGAGACGTCTGCATCATGCAAGGGCAAATCGGAGGCGTCAACGGTTTTGTAGTGATTATTTTTGGTCACTACATATTGTCGGACAAAATGGTTTGGGTATGAAAAAAGGCCGCGAGTCATCACCTGTGGCAAGGGATCTCATCTGACAGTCAGGTGGCCTTGGCCTTGGTTTTGCGCGGAGCGCCCCCAGCCTTGCGCTTGGCCGGCTTGCGCTTGTTCTTCCACGGCGTGGCGCCTCGCCCGGCGGGGCTGGCCGGGCCGCTGATGGTCAAGCTCATCCCCTGGCAGCGGGCGACGTGCTTGCTCATCCAGGCGGCCTGCCGGGTGACGAATTCCTCTAGGCTCATCTCGCCGCTTTGCACCATGTCCAGCGCCTGTTCCCAGATGGCGGTGGTGCCGGGGTCGGCGATCGCCCGAGGCACGGCGTCGATCAGGCTGAAGGCGGCTGGGGTAGCCGACAGGGCCTTGCCGTTTTTCACCAGGTAACCACGGTCGAGCAGGCCCTGGATGATCGATGCACGGGTCGCCTCGGTGCCGATGCCGGTGGTGTCCTTGAGCTTCTGTTTGAGCAGCGGATCCTCCACCAGCTTGGCGACGTTTTTCATCGCCTTGATCAGGTCGCCTTCGGTGAAGGGCTTGGGCGGCTGGGTCCACAAATCCTTTGGTGTCACCGCGTCGACCTTGCAATCGCGGCCCTCGGCCAGTGGCGGCAAGGTTTGCGGCGTGGGGGCTTCGCGACCTCGTGCGGGCGCCAATGCTTCGGGCAGGGCGCGTTTCCAGCCGAGTTCGACGATCTGCTTGCCCACCGCGCGCAGGTCTTGCCCAGCGCAATCGAAGTCGGCCTGGGTCCGGTCGTATTCATGATTGGGCAGGAATTGCGCCAGGTAACGTGCGCGAATGAGCGTATAGACGGCCCGTTGCTTTGCGGCGAGCTTGTCGAGGTTCTTCGCCGCCGCCGTGGGAATGATTCCGTGGTGTGCGCTGACCTTGGCGTCGTTCCAGGCCCGGGACTTGCGCTGCGGCTGCAGGTGATCGCGCAGCGGGGCAAGGGCCGGGTCGGCCTGGGCGAGGGCGGCCAGGATCGCGGGTGCTTCGCTGTGCTGGCTCAAGGGCAGGAAACCGCAATCGCTGCGGGGATAGGTGATGAGCTTGTAGGTCTCGTAGAGCGATTGGGCGATGTCCAGGGTTTCCTGGGCGCCGAGTCCAAGTTTCTTCGAGCAGACTTCCTGCAAGGTGCCGAGGTCGAACGGCAGCGGCGGGGCCTCGCGCAGGCGTTCGGTGCGAACCTTGGTCACCCGCGCGGTCGCAGCGTTGCCCATGGCCTGGGCAGCATTTCGCGCCAGGGCCTGGTTCAGGCAGCGCTCCTGGTCGTCGCAGGCATCCGGGTCGGCGCGCCACTGGGCGGCAAACGCCGTGCCGGCATGGCTCAGTTGCACGTCGATGGCCCAGTAGGCGACCGGTACGAAGTTGGCGATGCTGCGGTCGCGATCCACCACCAGTCGCAGGGTCGGTGTCTGCACGCGGCCCACCGGCAGGACGCCTTGATAACCGGACTGGCGCCCCAGCAGCGTGAACAGGCGGCTCATATTCATGCCGATCAGCCAGTCGGCCCGGGAGCGACCCAGTGCCGAGTGATACAGGTTGAAGGTTTCCGCTCCCGGCCTGAGGGCGGCGAGGGCCTTGCGGATCGAGGCTTCGTCCAGGGCCGATAGCCAGAGGCGCTGGATAGGTCCGCGATAGCGGCAATGCTCCACCAGCTCCCGAGCGATCATTTCGCCCTCGCGGTCGGCATCGGTGGCGATGACCAGTTCCTTTGCTTCACCCAACAGGCGCTTGACCGCTTTGTACTGGCTGGCGGTTTTCGGCTTGACGGTCATCTTCCATCGCGCCGGCACGATGGGCAGGTCGGCCAGCACCCAGCGCTTGTAGCGGGCATCGTAGGCGTCGGGCGGCGCGGTCTCCAATAGATGGCCGATGCACCAGGTCACCGTGACGTTCGCGCCCAGCCAGCAGCCATCGCCGCGCCGGGTGGCGCCCAGTACCGCGGCGATGTCCTTGGCCTGGGACGGTTTTTCACACAGGTACAGCCGCATCGCGCCTCTTCCTAAGCAGGTTTCATGGGGCGCTAGCATGGTCAGGGATTGGCGACGGGGCAAGCTTTATCTGTATGGATATACAGATAAAACATTGCGCTGCGTTGCAACGACCCCCTTGGCAAGACAGCCCGGCGACTGGATGGGCAAGCAGAATGAATTTATCGCAAGGGCATCGCTCATAACTTTCAGAGCGGCTCAAACCGCAAAGCATGTTAATGGAATCAAGGAGAGTCACTTCATGAATTCGATGCCGAAGGGCAACGGACAGGCGAGCACACGTTTGATTCTCGTCGTCGAGGATGATCCGACCATCCTGGAATTCCTCTGCGAGATCCTGGAGGACGAAGGATTTGTCGTCGAGCCCAGGGAAAGCGCCGATTCGGCGCTGACATTTCTGGAGGAAAGCGCCGATTACGTGGACCTGTTACTCACCGACATCACCATGCCTGGCGAAATGGACGGGGCCGACCTGGCCAACCTGACCGGGGATCGTTGGCCGCAGATACCGCTGCTGATCATGTCGGGCTTCGAAACCCCGGAAAGCGCCGGGATCAAGCACCAGGCCTCGTTCATCGCCAAGCCATGGGCGCTGGGGCAGATGCTGGATCTGGTGGAGAGCACGGTCAAGAGCCACTCGGTACACTGAGCTGACGACAGCACCCGTGGCGAGGGGATGGAACCCCTCGGCACAAAGGGTCCGATGAGTGCTCAGTTGGTGTCCAGGTCCACGTTGCGCGTTTCCCGCAGGCAGATCATCCCCACCACCAGGCTCACCCCCGTAATCACGACCGGGTACCACAGCCCGTAGAAAATGTCCCCGGTATAGACCACCAGGGCGAACGACACCGTGGGCAGGAAACCGCCGAACCAGCCATTGCCGATGTGGTAGGGCAAGGACATGGACGTGTAGCGGATCCGGGTTGGGAACAGCTCGACCATCAGGGCCGCCAACGGGCCGTAGCACATCGCCGAAATGATGATCAGCGCGACGATCAGGGCCACGATTATCGGCCGATTGATCTGCTGGGCGTCGGCTTGTTGCGGGTAGCCGGCCAGGGTCACCGCGCCACGCAGGGCGGCTTCGTCGTAACCTTCGAGCTTCACGTCTCCGACGCTGACCTGCACGGTGCTGCCGGCCGGTGCCGCGACGCTGCTGTAGGGCAGGCCTTGCTTGACCAGGAAGGTTTTGACCTTGTCGCAAGGGCTGTCGAAACGGGCCTTGCCCACCGGGTCGAACTGGAAGGTACACGTGGCCGGGTCGGCGACTACCGTGATCGGCGCCTGACGGCTCGCCAGGTCGATGGCGGGGTTGGCGTAATGGGCGAGCGTTTTGAAGATCGGGAAGTACAGCGCCGTCGCCAACAGCAGGCCGATCATCAGCACCGGTTTGCGCCCGACCTTGTCCGACAGCCAGCCAAAGAAGATGAAGAACGGCGCGCCGATCACCACGCTGACGATCAGCAGGCTGTTGGCGAGGGCCGGGTCCATCTTGAGGAACTGGGTAAGGAAAAACAGCACGTAGAATTGCGCTGCATAGAAGGTGACCGCTTGCCCGGCGTTGATACTGAACAGGGCGATCAGCACCACTTTCAGGTTTTCCCATTTGCCGAACGATTCGCGAATCGGCGCCTTGCAGCACTTGCCTTCTTCTTTCATTTTCAGGAAGGCCGGCGACTCGTGCAGGCTCAGGCGGATCCAGGTGGAAATGCCCAGCAGCAGGATCGACAGCAGGAACGGAATGCGCCAGCCCCAGACTTCGAACTGATCGCCGGTGAAGTAGCGGCAACCCAGTACCACCAGCAGCGACAGCAACAGCCCCAATGTTGCGGTGGACTGAATCCAGCTGGTGTGGAACCCACGCTTGCCCATCGGCGCATGCTCGGCGACATAGGTCGCCGCGCCGCCGTATTCACCACCCAGAGCCAGGCCCTGGAGCATGCGCAGCACCACCAGGATGACCGGCGCGGCGATGCCGATGCTGGCGTAGTTGGGGAGCAGGCCGACGCAGAACGTGGCCAGGCCCATGAGGACGATGGTCGCGAGGAAGGTGTATTTGCGCCCGATCATGTCCCCCAGCCGCCCGAACACCAGCGCACCGAACGGCCGCACGATGAAGCCGGCGGCGAAGGCCATCAGCGCGAAAATGAACGCCGTGGTGTCATTCACTCCGGCGAAGAACTGTTTGCTGATGACCGCCGCAAGGGCGCCGTAGAGGAAAAAGTCGTACCACTCGAACACCGTCCCGAGGGACGAGGCAAAAATGACTTTCTGGGTTTCCTGGCTGGTGCCGGCGCTGCGCGTGGCTTCCAGGGGCTGAACATGTTCAGACATAGCGGTATCCCTCACAGTGATTGTTTTTGTTGTTCCACTGCGACGCCGGGTGGGGGCGTCTCCTGATGTGACACACTTTCTTGATCCAAATGTTTTCCTTGTGGGAGCGAGCCTGCTCGCGATAGCGGTGTGGTGGTCGACATGAACGTTAGCTGACACACCGTCATCGCGAGCAGGCTCGCTCCCACAGGGATCTCCAGTGTCTTTCAGACTGTGGCCGACTCCTTTTGGCTTGTGATGCTGACGGTGATGGGTTCGAGGATCATCCGCGCTGCCTTCTCGGCGATCATCAACGTCGGCGAGCAGGTGTTTCCCGAAATGATGCGCGGCATGATCGAGGCGTCGGCGATGCGCAGGCCCTTGATGCCGTGCACGCGCAGTTGCGCATCCACCACGGCGTCGCCGTCCTGGCCCATGCGACAGGTGCCCACCGGGTGGAAGATCGTCGTGCCGATGCGGGCGGCGGCCTGGTGCAGTTCCTCTTCGGTCTGCAGGCTGGGTCCCGGCAGGTATTCCACAGGTTTGAAGGCGCCGAGGGCCGGGGAGGCGACGATTCTTCGGGTCAAGCGGATCGCGTCGGCCGCGACCCGCAGGTCTTCGGGGTGGCTCAGGTAGTTGGGTTGGATCAACGGCGCTTCACTCGGATCGGCTGAGCGGATGTCCACGCGACCGCGGCTCATCGGGCGCAAGTCACACACCGATGCGGTGAATGCCGGGAAGCTGTGCAAGGGTTCGCCGAAGCGTTCCAGAGACAATGGCTGCACATGGTATTCGAGGTTGGCTGAAGTCTGTTCCGGCCCCGAGCGGGCGAAGGCGCCGAGTTGGCTGGGCGCCATGGACAGTGGGCCGCTGCGGTCATACAGGTAGCGCAGGCCCATGCCCATCTTGCCCCACAACGTACCGGCGATCTGGTTCAGGGTGCGGGCGTTTTCCAGTTGATAGATCAGCCGCAGTTGCAGATGGTCCTGCAAGTTGCCGCCCACGCCCGGCAACTCGTGCGCCACGCCAATGCCCAAGCGTTGCAGCAAGCTGCGCGGGCCGATCCCGGAGCGCTGCAGGATGCCCGGCGAACCGACGGCCCCGGCGCACAGGACGATTTCCTTGCGAGCCTTGAAGCTCATGGCCTTGCCTTGCCAGCGAGCGCTGACAGCGTTTGCGCGGTCATCGCGCAACAAAACGCGGTCGACTTCGACTTCGGTAAAGACCGTCAGGTTGGGGCGATTGCGTATCGGCTTGAGGAAAGCCTTGGCCGCGTTCCAGCGTATCCCGGCTTTCTGGTTGACCTGGAAATAGCCACAGCCTTCGTTGTCGCCGCCATTGAAATCCTCGACGTTGGGGATGCCGCTCTGCTCGGCGGCGGTGCGAAAAGCGTTGAGGATCGGCCATGACAGGCGCTGGCGCTCGACGCGCCATTCGCCGGCCGCGCCGTGAAGTTCGGAGTCTCCGGCGAAGTGGTTTTCGCTTTGCCTGAACAACGGCAGGACGTCCTTCCAGGACCAGCCAGCGTTGCCTTCGGCGGCCCAGCCATCGTAGTCCGCGGCCTGGCCACGCATGTAGATCATGCCGTTGATGGACGAGCAGCCGCCCAACACCTTGCCGCGCGGATAGCTCAGGGCGCGGCCCTGCAGGCCCGGTTGCGCTTCGGTCTTGAAGCACCAGTCGGTGCGCGGATTACCGATGCAGAACAGGTAGCCGACCGGGATGTGAATCCACGGATAGTTGTCTCGCCCGCCGGCTTCGAGCAGCAGCACCCGGTGTTGCGGGTTGGCCGACAGCCGATTGGCCAGCAAGCACCCGGCAGGGCCGGCGCCCACGATCACGTAATCGTATTCATCGACGACAGGTTGCATTCGCGACCTCATTTATTGTTCTTGTTGGCTCATCGTAGTTGTTAGTTTTCGTCAAAAGAATGTTAGTTTTTGCGCACCTGCTGAGCGTTTATAAACAATCCCGGGTTCAGGCGTTTTCAAGGATGGCTCATGTTCGACTGGAATGACTTGCGCTACTTCCTGGAACTGCAACGCAGCGGCCGCTTGCTGACGGCCGCGCGACGGCTCAACACCACCCATGCCACCGTGGCCCGGCACATCGAGGCCATCGAAAAAAGCCTGGGCACGGCTTTGTTTGTCCAGCACGCCCAGGGTTATGAACTGACCCCGGCGGGCGAGGCGCTGCTCAAGCATGCCGAGGCCATGGAAAACGTCGCGTTGCTGGCCCAAGAGGACATCACCCAATCCAGCGCACCCTTGGGCAAGATCCGGTTGGGCGTGACGGAAGGGCTGGGCATCATGTTCCTGGCCAGTCGCATGGAGGGGTTGTTCCAGCGCTATCCGGGACTTGAGGTGGAATTGGTGGCGGTGCCGCGCTTCGTCAGCATTCTCAACCGCGAGGCGGAAATCAGCATCCACCTCGAACGACCGGCGGCCGACCTGCTGGTGACACGCAAGCTCACCGACTACAGCCTGGCGCTGTATGCGAGCCAGGCCTACCTGGATCGCTCGCCGCCCTTGCGCAGCCGCGAAGATCTGGGCCGTCACGCCTGGATCGGCTACGTCGACGATCTGTTGTTCAGCCAGGAGCTCATGTTCCTCAACAGTTTTTGCCGCAAGCCCCGGGTGGTATTCCACAGCACCAGCGTCATCGCCCAGCAGCAAGCCGCGCGATCGGGCCTGGGCATCGCCGTGTTGCCGTGTTACATGGCCGGCAGCGACCCGACGCTGGTGCCCTTGCTCCCGGACGAAACCCTCTGCCGCAGCTACTGGATCAGCACCCGCCGCGAACTGCATAAATCCGTGCGGCTGCGGGTGCTGTGGGATTACGTGGTGCAGCTGTGCGAGCGGGAGCAGGGGCTGCTGTTGCCCTGAGCCGACTCTAAGGATATGTCCAAACGGTATTTCTCAAGACTCGGGAGGTTTCCTTAAGATCACGTCATAACTCGTTATGACAAGTGACTGAAGCCATGCCTGACAACGTTCTTTCCCTCAGCAGCGTGCCGCTGCACCTGCAACTGCGCGACCTGTTGCGCACGCGCATTCTCGACGGTGAATACCCCCAAGGCAGCCAGATGCCTTCGGAAAGCGAGCTGGGTGCGTTGTTTCGCGTCAGCCGAATCACCGTGCGCCAAGCCTTGGGGGACCTGCAAAAGGAAGGTCTGATTTTCAAGATCCATGGCAAAGGCACCTTTGTCGCAAAACCCAAGACCTTCCAGAACGTCAGCACCCTCCAGGGCTTGGCCGAGTCCATGACCGGCCGCGGCTTCGAGGTGATCAATCGTCTTCGCAGTTTCAAATTCATTCCCGCCGACAAGCCGGTGGCCGAGCGGTTGAAGGTTGCGGAGGGGGATGTGGTGGCGCAGATCAAACGGGTGCGGCTGATCAACCGCGAACCGGTGTCGTTGGAGATGACCTACCTGCCCAAGGACCTCGGCGAGCGCCTGGAAAAAGCCGATCTGGTTACACGGGACATTTTCCTGATTCTGGAAAACGATTGCGGCCTGGCCCTCGGCCACGCGGACCTTGCCATCGATGCGGTGCTGGCCGACAGCGAGCTGTGCCAAGCCCTGGAGGTCGAGCCAGGGTCGCCCGTGATGCGCATCGAACGCCTGACCCATGGCGCCGATGGGCGACCGCTGGATTTCGAATACCTCTACTACCGCGGCGATGCTTTCCAGTATCGCTTGCGGATCGACCGGCAAAAAGGGACGCAGGCATGACCCAACGCTCAACGAATACCCTCGAACAGGAATACGACATCGTCGTCATCGGTGGTGGTACCGCCGGCCCCATGGCGGCGATCAAGGCCAAGGAACGCAACCGGGACCCACGCCATCGCGAGCAAGGATACGCTGGTCACCGAAACCATAAGTCGCTGTGAACTGACTGGCGGCGCTTGTCAGAAAAAACCGACAGGAGTACAAATGTACTCCATGACGACTCTCACTCCCCGCCGTACCGCCATCCTGACCTTTATCCGCGAACGCATCGCCGAACAGGGCCAGCCTCCCAGCCTCGCTGAAATCAGCGAGGCGTTTGGTTTCGCCTCTCGTAGCGTGGCGCGCAAGCATGTGCTGGCGCTCACCGAAGCCGGTTTCATCGAAGTCAATCCGCACCAGGCCCGGGGCATCCGGCTGTTGAATCAGCCGCCGCGTCCCGAACTGTTGGATGTGCCGGTGTTGGGACGGGTGGCCGCCGGCCTGCCGATCGGTGCCGATGCCGAGGTCCACAGCCGTCTGTTGCTGGACCCGGCGATCTTCACCAAAGCGCCGGACTACCTGCTGCGGGTCCAGGGCGATTCGATGATCGAGGACGGTATCCTCGACGGCGATCTGGTGGGTGTGCAACGCACGCCCCAGGCTTCCAACGGGCAGATTGTCGTGGCGCGCCTGGACGGTGAAGTGACCATCAAGCGTTTTGAGCGAGTCGGCGAGCGCGTACGCCTGTTGCCACGCAACCCAGCCTATCAGCCGATCATCGTCGAAGCCGACCAGGACCTGGCGATAGAAGGCGTGTTCTGTGGCCTGGTGAGACAAGGCTGATGGGCGCCGTCGTTGCGCTGGACACGCTGTTCAATGGCGGCCAGGTCTGGAAGGGCCGGCCTGCGCCGCCGGCCGCCAGTCCACAGCCCACCGGCCACGCCGTACTGGATGCTGCACTGCCCAGTGGTGGCTGGCCGGAAGCGGCATTGACGGAAATTCTCATCGGCGCGCCGGGCGTGGGCGAATTGCAACTGGTGTGGCCGACCCTGGCGCGGCTATCGGCGGCGGGGGAGCGGATCGTGTTGGTGGCGCCGCCGTTCGTGCCCTATCCCCAGGCCTGGCGAAACGCCGGGGTGGACTTGCGCCAGTTGTCGATCATCCAGGCCGATCCACGGGAGGCCTTATGGGCCACCGAGCAATGCCTGCGCTCGGGCAGTTGCGGCGCGGTGTTGTGCTGGCCGCGCCAGGCGGATGACCGGGCCTTGCGCCGTTTGCAGGTCGCGGCGGAAACCGGCCAGACGCTGGCGTTCGCCTGGCGCTCGATCCAGGAAGCCATCAACCCGTCCCCGGCGGCCCTGCGCATCGCCATCGATTCCCGGCCCGCACAATTGCGGGTGCTCAAGTCCCGGGGCGGGCTGGCGCGTTCGGCGCCGATTGCGTTCCCCCCACAGACAGGGCATTGAGGTTGCGATGCGCTGGGTCTGTATTCTCTTCCCGCAATTGGCGCTGGATGCCGCGCTGCGCCAGCGCCCCGACCCCAGCGAGCCCCTGGCGCTGCTGACCGGCCCGGCCCAGCGCCGGGTGCTGCAAGCGGTCAATGAGCCGGCGCGCGCCCTGGGCCTGCGCCCCGGCCAGACCATGACCGCGGCCCAGGCCTTGAGCAAAGGGTTCGCCACCGCCGAGTACGACGCGGCGCAGATCGAAAACTGGCAACGATTCCTGGCGGCCTGGGCCTATCGTTTCAGCTCCCAGGTGAGCGTGCATTATCCACGCACGGTGCTGTTCGAAATCGAGTCGAGCCTGGGGCTGTTCGGGCCATGGCCGTTGTTCGAGGCGCGGTTGCGGGCCGAATTGACTGAGCTGGGTTTTCGTCATCGCATCGTCGCCGCCCCCAATCCCGTGGCGGCGCGGATGCTGGCCAATGCTTACGACGCCCTGGTCGTGCCCGATAACGAGACCTTGCAAGCGTACCTGGGACAGATGCCAGTGGACCGAGTCGGCCTGGCGCCCGAAGCTGCCACGGCCTTGTCGCGCATGGGCCTGCGCCGGCTCAGCCAAGTCCAGGCCTTGCCCCGGCACACCCTGGCGCGGCGCTTCGAAGCCGACATGCTCAAGCACCTCGATGCGCTGGTGGGCAGCCGCACCCTGGCGCTGTCGTTCTACCTGCCCCCGGACCGTTTCGATGTGCGCATCGAACTCAACTACGACGTGCAGTCCCACCAGGCATTGCTGTTTCCTCTGCGACGTTTGACCGGTGACCTGTCGGCCTACCTGTGCGGCCGCGACAGCGGCGTGCAGCGTTTTGATTTGCACCTGGAACACGCCGGTTTGCCGGACACGGTGATCAAGGTCGGCCTGCTCAGCGCCGAGCGGGATGCTTCGATGCTGTTCGAGCTGGCCCGTGGCCGTCTCGAGCAGGTGCAGGTCGAGGCGCCCGTGCGCGGTTTTCGCTTGTGTGCCGAAGACCTGCCGAGCTTCGTGCCCCAGCGCCTGGAATTGTTCGACGAGCGTCCCCAGCAGTCCTTGCCGTGGGAACAACTGCGCGAACGGCTGCGGGCGCGCCTCGGTGACGAAGCCGTGCAAGGGTTGGGATTTGGCGACGACCACCGCCCCGAGTGCGCCTGGCAGATGAAACCCCAGCCGCAACAACAGATGTGTCCGCTGCGCGATGATGTCCAGCGTCCCGGCTGGCTGCTTGGCGAGCCCCAGGTCTTGCCTGAAGGCCAGGCGCGAATCCTCATGGGCCCGGAGCGCATTGAGTCCGGCTGGTGGGACGGCGCCGATGTGCGCCGTGATTACTACCTGATCGAAACCCGCGCCGGCCAACGCGGCTGGGCCTATCGACCGGTGGGCGAGGGCGGACCGTTGTGGCTGCAAGGTTGGTTCGCATGAGCGTCGAATATGCCGAGCTGCATTGCCTGTCGAACTTCAGCTTCCAGCGCGGCGCCTCCAGCGCCCTGGAATTGTGCCGTCGCGCCAAACAGCAGGGCTATCGGGCCCTGGCGGTGACGGATGAATGTACCTTGGCCGGCATCGTCCGGGCCTGGCAGGCAGCCAAGGAACTGGACTTGCAATTGATCGTCGGCAGCGAAATCCAGGTCGAGAACGGTCCGAAGCTGGTGTTGTTGGTGGAAAACCTCGAGGGCTACCAAACCTTGTGCCGGCTGATCACCCGCGCACGGCGGCGCAGCGAAAAGGGCCGTTATCGCATCGTCCGAGAAGACTTCGACGAGCCGCTGCCAGGGCTGCTCGCCCTGTGGGTCCCCGATGGCAAGACGCCCGAGGCGCAAGGGCGCTGGCTCCGACAGGTGTTCAACGAAAGACTCTGGCTGTCCGTGCAGTTGCATTGCGGTCAAGACGACCAGCGACGGCTCTCGGACTTGCTCGCATTGGCCGAACGCCTGGGTCTTCCTGCCGTCGCCACGGGCGACGTGCATATGCATGTGCGGGGTCGCCGCGCCTTGCAAGACACCATGACCGCCATTCGCCACCACGTCACCGTTGCCGAGGCCGGTCAGCGTCTGCACCCCAACGGCGAACGCCACTTGCGCAGCCTCCAGGCCCTGGCCGATCTCTACCCCCGCGCCTTGCTCGATGAAACCCTGGACATCGCCCGGCGCTGCACGTTCGACCTCGGTCAGTTGCGCTATGAATACCCCCGCGAGCTCGTGCCCGAGGGCCATGATCCGGCGTCCTGGCTGCGGGAACTGACCGCGCGCGGCATGCGCGAGCGCTGGAAGAACGGCGTCACAGAAAAGGTGCGCGTGCAGATCGACAAGGAATTGGAGTTGATTGCCGAACTGGGCTACGACAGCTACTTCCTCACCGTGCAGGACATCGTCAGTTTCGCCCGTAGCCGTCACATTCTCTGCCAGGGCCGGGGCTCGGCGGCCAACTCGGCGGTGTGCTACGCCCTGGGCATCACCGAAATCGACCCGGCACAGACGGACATGTTGTTCGAACGCTTCCTGTCCCGCGAGCGCAATGAGCCACCGGACATCGACGTCGATTTCGAACACGAACGTCGCGAGGAAGTCCTGCAGTACGTGTTCCAGCGCTACGGCCGGCATCGCGCGGCGTTGACGGCCGTGGTCAGCAGCTATCACGGCGCCGGGGCGGTACGCGACGTGGCCAAGGCCCTGGGCCTGCCGCCGGACCAGGTCAATGCACTGGCCGACTGCTGCGGGCGCTGGAGCGATGAGGCACCGCCGCTGGAGCGTTTGCGCGAGGGTGGTTTCGACCCGGAGAGCCCGGTGCTGCGTCGGGTGTTGAGCCTGACCCAGCAACTGATCGGCTTCCCCCGGCACCTGTCCCAACACCCCGGCGGCTTCGTGATTTCCCAGCAACCCTTGGACACCCTGGTGCCGGTCGAGAACGCCGCGATGGCCGAGCGCACCATCATCCAGTGGGACAAGGACGACCTCGATGCGGTCGGGCTGCTCAAGGTGGACATCCTGGCCCTGGGCATGCTCAGCGCGATTCGTCGCTGTTTCGACTTGATCGCGCATTACCGGGGCGTGCGTCATACCCTCGCGTCGTTGCCCAAGGATGATCGGGCCACGTTCGAGATGATCAGCCGCGCCGACACCATAGGCGTGTTCCAGATCGAATCCCGGGCGCAGATGGCGATGTTGCCCAGGCTCAAGCCCAAGGAATACTACGATCTGGTGATCGAGGTGGCGATCGTGCGACCGGGACCCATCCAGGGCGGGATGGTGCATCCCTACCTGCGGCGGCGCAATGGAGAAGAGAAGATCACTTATCCATCGTCGGAATTGAAAGAAGTGCTGGGCCGCACCTTGGGCATTCCGCTGTTCCAGGAACAGGTCATGCAGATCGCCATTGTCGCCGCTGGCTACAGCCCGGGCGAAGCGGACCAGTTACGTCGTTCCATGGCCGCCTGGAAGCGCCACGGCGGGCTCGAACCGCACAAGAAAAGATTGGCCGACGGGATGGCGGCCAAAGGGTACAAACCTGAATACGCCGCGCAGCTCTTCGAACAGATCAAGGGCTTCGGCAATTACGGCTTTCCTGAATCCCATGCCGCCAGTTTCGCCTTGCTGACCTACGCCAGCAGTTGGCTCAAATGCCACGAGCCGGCGGCGTTCGCCTGTGCCCTGATCAACAGCTGGCCCATGGGTTTCTACAGCCCGGACCAGATCCTCCAGGATGCTCGCCGGCATCAGTTGCAGATCCGTCCGGTGGACGTGCGGGCCAGCGACTGGGAATGCAGCCTGGAACCCTTGGAAGGCCGCCAGCCGGCGATTCGCATGGGCTTGCGTCTGATCAAGGGGTTTAGAGAGGACGATGCCCGGCGTATCGAGGTGGCACGCGGGCAGCGGGCTTTCAGCGATGTGGCCGACCTGGGCGAACGGGCTCGACTCGACGCCCGGGCCCTGGAGCAACTGGCGGACGCCAACGCTTTGCGCGGCCTGGCCGGCGACCGCCATCGTGCCCGTTGGGAAATTGCCGGAGTGGAAAAACAACTGGGCTTGTTCGCGGGCCTGCCCAGCCCGGAAGAACCCACCGTGGCCTTGCCGACACCCACGGTGGGAGAAAACCTGTTCGCCGACTACGCCACCCTGGGCACGACGCTGGGGCCTCATCCGCTGGCCTTGCTGCGTTCCGAATTGCGCGCCCGACGCTGCCGCAGCTCCCGGGAATTGCAGGCTGTCGAGCATGGCCGCCACGTCAGCGTCGCGGGGCTGGTCACTGGTCGCCAACGTCCAGGCACGGCCAGCGGGGTGACCTTTGTCACTCTGGAAGATGAGTTCGGCAATCTCAACGTAGTGGTCTGGCGCGACTTGGCCGAACGCCAGCGCAAGGTTCTGGTAGGGTCGCAATTGCTCAGGGTGGACGGGCGCTGGGAAAGTGTCGGCGAGGTCCGTCATCTGATTGCCGGGCGCCTGAGCGATTTGAGCGGCTTGCTGGCGGGCATCAATGTGCGCAGTCGGGATTTTCGCTGAATGTTTGGTTGAAATCTGTGGCGAGGGGATAAATCCCCTCGCCACAGAGGGTTGGCGTCGTCAGTCTGCATGAAACCATTTGCCGACCTCGCGCTCGAAGCACTAGCACAAGGGACTTGTGGTATGCCGCTTCCCTGCTGGTAGCTTGAGGTGAGAGACGTTCCATGAAGTTCTTATCCCAAAGTAACGGGTGTCCCGGTTGGGACGGAGAAATGGCCCGGCGCATCCGGGCCTACGATTGGCGTCGCACGGAGCTGGGTGCGATCGAGCATTGGTCCGCCAGCCTGCGCAGCGCGGTCCAACTGATGCTCGCTTCCCCATTGCCGATGGTCATGCTGTGGGGCCGCCAGGGCTACATGATCTATAACGACGCCTATGCCGAATTCGCCGGCGGCCGCCATCCCTACCTGCTGGGGAGCGCGGTGGAGCTGGGATGGCCGGAGGTGGCCGAATTCAACCGCCACGTATTGGACGTGTGCCTGGGCGGCGGCACCTTGTCCTACCGCAACAAGGAGCTGGTGCTGCTGCGCGACGGCAAGCCCGAAGACGTCTGGTTGGATCTCTACTACAGCCCGGTCCCCGACGATGACCATTCGCCTGCCGGCGTGTTGGCGATTGTCGTGGAAACCACCGAGCTGGTGCTGAGCGAGCGGGCCCGGCAAGAGGCCGAGCGCAGCTACCGTGCGGTCAATGAGCGTATCCAATTGGCGCTTTCGGCCGGGCCGTTGCTGGGGTCGTTCGTCTGGGATATCGCCACCGACACGCTGTCTGGCGATGAACGTTTCGCCCGTACTTTCGGTTATCCGCCCGAGTGCCCGCTGGATGCACTGCCCATCCAGATCGCTCGCCAGCGCATCCATCCCGACGACATCGACGACGTCGAACAACGGGTCGACCTGACCGTGCGCACGGGCGCTCCCTACACCGCCGAATATCGCTTGCGCCGTGGCGAGGGCGATTACCTTTGGGTGCTGGCCAGCGGGCGATGCGAGTTCGATGCGTTGGGCAAGCCCCTGCGGTTTCCCGGCGTACTGATCGATATCAACGAGCGCAAGACCGCCGAAGCGTCGCTGCTCAAGTTCACCCGCGACCTGGAACAACGCGTCGCCAGTGAAGTGCAGGCGCGGTTGGCGGCCGAGGAGCAGTTGCGTCAATCGCAGAAACTCGAGGCCATCGGCGGGCTCACGGGAGGCGTGGCCCATGACTTCAACAACCTGCTCCAGGTGATCGCCGGCAACCTGCACTTGCTGGCTCGCCACGAGCCTGACAATCCCAACGTCCAGCGGCGGGTCGGTGCATCCATCGAAGCCGTGGAGCGGGGCGCCAAGCTGTCGTCGCAGTTGCTGGCTTTCGCCCGTCGCCAGCCGTTGTCACCGGCGGTCTACAACCCTCGGCGCATCTATGAGGGCCTGGGTGAATTGTTGCAGCGAGCCCTGGGCGAAACCATCCGCATCGAGGTGGCGTTGCCTCCTGAGCCTTGGTGTATCCACGTCGATTGCAATCAGCTGGAAAACGCCCTGTTGAACCTGGCGATCAATGCCCGCGACGCCATGGGGGGCGAAGGTGTCATCAGAATGCTCGGGGAAAATATCGTCCTGGACGAATCGTCCTGTGCCGGCAAAGGAGTTGCGGCAGGGGATTACGTGCGACTGTCGGTGATCGATCATGGCGCGGGCATGGCGCCCGAAGTCCTGAACCAGGTCTTCGAGCCGTTTTTCACCACCAAGACCGACGGCCAAGGCACGGGGCTTGGATTGAGCATGGTGTTCGGGTTCGTCAAGCAGAGCGGCGGGCACATCGAAATTGCCAGCCACCCGGGCGAAGGCACTCAGGTGCATATGTATTTTCCCCGCAGCCACAAGCCCGAGTCCCCGGAACAGGCACCTCCCCGCGAGCTTCGATCCGGCCTGGAGGAAACCATCCTGGTGGTCGAGGACAACGACGACGTACGCGGAGCCTCGGTGGAGTTGTTGGAGCAGCTCGGCTATCGGACCCTGACCGCCGCCAACGGCGACGAGGCCATGAAGTTGTTGCTCGATGGCGTCTCGGTGGACCTGATCTTCACCGATGTGGTCATGCCCGGCCTGATCAAGAGCTCCGACCTGGCGGCCTGGGCGAAGGTACAGACCCCGCCGGTGCCGGTCCTGTTCACGTCGGGACACACCCGGGACATCATCTCTCGCAATCACCAACTGAGCCCCGATACCCACCTGCTGAGCAAACCCTACAACCCGGATGCATTGGCGCGGATGGTCAGTTCGGCACTGGACGAGTGAGCCCGACGCGGTAAAAGAATGGAACCCAAGCCGCCGTTTTGCCTTCGAATAAGCAGGGCCGATCACTATTCGGCCTGGTCATGAACGAGGTGTCTAATGAGCGACTCTGCAAATACTCAGCAACAAGGCCAGACGCAAACCCCGTCCTCGCGTAACGATCCGGCAATCGATCCTCAAGTGACGGATAACCAGCCTGCCAATCCGGCTGAAACACACGAGGCTCACAGTGCTGCCCGTGAGGTCGATCAGAAGAAAAATCATCAGGACAACGACAACACTTACAGCCCCGGTTTCAAGCCGGAACCGGATCGGCCTGGACCCGGTGACAAGACTGATGCTGATATCGACACAGCCGACAGCTGATCAATAAAAAAGCCCGACTCGAGAGTCGGGCTTTTTTATTGACGATGGCGTTATTTACTAGGGTGGGCCGCTTGAAGCTTCTTCGCCATTTCCAGGTGATGCTGCAGGTCCGGCAGCATTTTCTGGGCAAATGCCTTCAGTTCGGTACTGCCAGGCTTCTTATCGTCAGTGACGGTCTCAGCCTCTTTCTTGAACAGGGCGACGGTCTCTTCGTGAGCCATCACTTGGTTATTTGCATAGGCCGGATCGAAGGACTCATCGCGCACGTCAAGAATCTTGGCCTTGGCCTTTTTCATCAACGTGGTGTCGTCTGGTACTTCGATGTCATGTTTTTTCGCCAGCGCCTTCAGCTCTTCGTTGGCTTTGGTGTGGTCGGCAATCATTTTGTTGGCGAACTCCTTGATGTCCGCCGATTGGCTTTTCTGCAGCGCCAGTTTGCCGGTTTCGATCTCCGCAATGCCGCCGGCCGCCGCGTTGTCGACAAAGTCGCTGGAAGTCGCGGCCCATGCCATGCCCATGCTGCTACTCAGGGCAACAGCCAGGCCGAGTTGACGCAGGGTAAATCTGTCCATAGGTCAGTCTCCACACAGGTTGTACAGGTGATTCTCTGGGTACTGATCAATGGAGGGAAAAGCTCGGGGGAAGGTTTTATCGGAACGCGTCGTGGCACGACGAACGGTCACCGCTGGTCGGATTGGCGGTCGACAGAACCCGATCGGCAAGGCCATGCTGCTGACAGGCAGTGCCCAGAAAAGCACTTGTCACCGAACTCACGAAGGAGGTGCTCCATGCCGGTGTCCCATGATCTCTGCCAGGATCTGAAGTGCACAGAAGACGACATTCAGAAAAAACGCGAAAAGGACAAGGATCTCGACGCGCTGATCACTCGATATTCGAAAATCGATACAAAAGTCGTGAAGGCTGAAAAACCCACCGCCGTAGTGACCGACGACGACCTGGATAAGCTCAAGAAAGAACGGTTGCGGATCAAGGACGACATCGCCGCGCTGATGCAAAAGTAGCGATGACGGTTATCCCCTGAGCGCTTTTTGTGGCGAGGGAGCTTGCTCCCGCTGGGCCGCGAAGCGGCCCACCCAATCCATTATCCCAGCGGATCCCAGCGCTGAGACCAGTCGCTGCCAGTCTTGACGATGTCCCGCAGCACGTCGAACGCCTGCTGCAACGCGGCCGAATCCCGGTCCCTTGAATACACCAGGTAGGTCGGGTAATTGAATTCCGGCGCCTTGGGCACTCGCTCCAGAATGCCGCTGTCCAGGTAGCTCTGCACGACCCGAGTGCGGAAATAACCGCTGCCGCCGTTTTCCAGGATGTACTGCAACGCCAGGGGCCCAAGATTGAAGGTCACCGCGGCCTTGGCCTTGTCCGGCAGCGCCGTGTCGTGCTGGCGACGGAAATCGGCACTCCAGTCGATGTACACGTAAGGTTCGGGACGAGCGGCCAGGCGCACCAGGATCAGTTTTTCTTCCAGCAACTGCTCAACCTGGAGCCGCGGCCAGTACTCGGGCTGATACACCACCGCCGCGTCCAGCAGGCCCAGCTCCAGTTGCTGCAGCAGGTTTTCGCCGTCGCGGATGTCCATGCGCAGGGCATGGCCGGGAATTTTCTGGCGCAGCTCGCCGGCCCAGGCGAGCATCAAGGGGTTGCACAGGCTGACTTCGCCGCCCAGGTGCAAGACGTTGCGATAGCCCTCTGGCAGCGGCAGGTCACGGCGGGCGGCCTCCCACGTTTGCACAAGCTGGTTGGCATAGACCACGAAGGCTTCGCCATCACTGGTCAGTCGCGCGCCGGCCCGATTGCGCACGAACAACCCGCAGCCAAGTTGGCTTTCAAGCTTCTGGACCCGGGCGGTGATCGCCGTCTGGGTGACGTGCAGTTTCTCTGCCGCGGCGGCGAGGCTGCCGTGGCGGACGATTTCCAGGAAAGTGCGAGCGAGGTCGATGTCCATGTTCAGGCCGAGGCGGGGTGAACGAGCATTGTAAGGTTTGCGGCGAGAAACAAAAAATCCCGCCACAAGGGCGGGATTTGGATACAGCCAGGGCGACCTGATCTCAGGACGGGAACAGCTCGGACAGTTTCATCGACAGCATCATGTCGCCTTCAACGCGCAGCTTGCCGCCCATGAATGCTTGCATGCCGTCGGTTTCGCCGCTGACGATGTCCTTGAGGGTCTGACTGTCCAGGACCAGCGTGCAGTTGGCGTCTGGATTCTCGCCTTCCTGGATGTCGCAGGTGCCGTCCTTCACGATCAGGGCGTACTGCTTGTCTTCGTCGGTGATGTTGAAACCGAATACCAGGTCCAGGCCGGCAGCGGCGGCTGGGTTGAACTTGGCTTGCATGGCTTTTACGGCGTCGGCTACGGAGGTCATGGTTTCGATCCTTATTCGGGGTAATACAGCAGGGGTCTACAGCAAACCGGACTCAGCGGAAGGTGATGAGGTCCGGGATCTTCAGCAGTTGCAGGTGCGCATGACTGTTGAAGGAAGCCAGGGCCACCTCGCGGCCCCTGAATTTCAGTTGGTTGAGCGAGGTGTTGACGATCTGCCAGTTCAACTCGAAGGCCTGCCTGGCGGGCATCTGGGTAATCAGGTGGAGCAGGGCGGTGATGGTCCCGCCGGAGGTGAACACGGCGATCTTGTGCGTCTTGTCGGCGTTGTCGAGGATGCGGTGCAGGCCAGCCTGGACCCGTTCGACGAAACCCAGCCAGCTCTCCAGCCCCGGAGGGTCGTAGCGGCCGCTGAGCCAGCGCTCGACGATCAAGGCGAAGATGCGCTGGAACTCGGCGCGGTTCTGCGCGGCGTTGCGCAAAATGTCGAGGGCCTCGGGCTCCTGGGAGAGCATGTCCGGGAGCAGGGCGCGAATGACCGCGTCGGCATCGAATTCGTTGAAGGCGGCGTCGATTTCCAGTTTCGGAACCGGCAGGCCGGCTGCGCTCATCTGGCCCAGCGCGCCAGTGGCGGTGTCCTGTTGGCGACGCAGGTCGCCCGAGAGGCAGCGATCGAACACGACACCGAGCTGCGCCAGGTGGCTGCCCAGCACTTGCGCCTGGCGTATGCCGTTGGGCGAGAGGACATCGTAGTCGTCCGCACCAAAGGAGGCCTGGCCATGTCGAATCAGATAAATGCTGCCCACGTCCGCGTCATCCCGGTACGTTGAAGGTTTGGCGAGGTTATGGGGATGGCGATGGCGTGTCAATGAAAAAACATACGCTTGTTTGAAATGGCCGTTACAGCGTTATCCAGGCTCGTCCGAGCTAACGTAACCACAGATTTCATGGCTGGTAGCAGGGCAAGCGCATGGGTATGCTGGCAGCGTTACGCGCCTGCGTTCAAATGGCGCATTGCATTTAAGGAGTCGCTGTGGAGTTTTTCGTCGAATACGCCGGTTTCCTGGCCAAGACGGTCACACTGGTCATCGCCATCCTGGTGGTCATGGCCAGTTTCGCTGCGCTGCGCAGCAAGGGGCGGCGCAAGTCGGTGGGGCAGCTGCAGGTCAGCAAGCTCAACGATTTCTACAAAGGGTTGCGCGAGCGCCTGGAGCAGACGCTGCTGGACAAGGAGCAGCTCAAGGCCCTGCGCAAGAGCGAAGGCAAGGCTGAAAAGGCCGAAAAAAAGCAGAAGGACAAACCGGCTGCCAAGCCTCGGGTCTTCGTGCTGGATTTCGACGGTGACATCAAGGCCTCCGCCACCGAAAGCCTGCGCCATGAAATCACCGCCCTCCTGACCCTGGCGACGCCCAAGGACGAGGTCGTGCTGCGCCTGGAAAGCGGCGGCGGCATGGTCCACAGCTACGGCCTGGCCTCGTCGCAGCTGGCGCGGATCCGCCAGGCGGGCGTACCGTTGACGGTGTGCATCGACAAGGTGGCGGCCAGCGGCGGTTACATGATGGCGTGCATCGGCGAGAAGATCATCAGCGCCCCGTTTGCGATTCTCGGTTCCATCGGCGTCGTGGCGCAGTTGCCCAACGTCAATCGCCTGCTGAAGAAACACGACATCGATTTCGAGGTGCTGACCGCCGGCGAATACAAGCGAACGTTGACGGTGTTTGGCGAGAACACGGAAAAGGGCCGGGAAAAATTCCAGGAAGACCTGGACATTACCCATGCGCTGTTCAAGAACTTTGTCGCCACGTACCGCCCGCAGCTGGCGATCGATGACGTTGCCACAGGTGAAGTGTGGTTGGGTGTCGCGGCGCTGGAAAAGCGCTTGGTGGACGAGCTGAAAACCAGCGACGAGTACCTGGCCGAAAGGGCCAAGGGTGCCGAGCTGTACCACCTGCACTATGCCGAACGCAAAAGCCTGCAGGAACGCATCGGCATGGCGGCAAGCGGTTCGGTGGATCGTGTGCTGCTCAGTTGGTGGAGCCGCCTGACCCAGCAGCGGTTTTGGTAATTCGAGGCGGGTGGCCACCACTAAACCCTGTGGGAGCGAGCTTGCTCGCGATGGCGGCGGTACATTCAACATCACCTGCCCAGGCAAACCGCTAGCAAGCTCGCTCCCACATGGGGCCAAGGCGGGCTGAAGATTAGGTTCTGCTCTCAATATCCATCAACAAAAAAGCCCTGAACCGGTCACCCGGTCCAGGGCTTTTTTGTGTATCAGGTATCAGCGACGACGAAACAGCGGCAGCGGTTCGTCACTGGCCGCCTGATAAGTCACCGAGAAGTCCTTGAGGCTTTCGAGGGCTTCGTACGGGTCTTTATCGGCGCGAAGGGCAAAGGCGTCGAAACCGCAGCGGCGCATGTAGAACAACTGGTCGCGCAGCACGTCGCCAATGGCCCGCAGTTCACCCTTGAAGCCGTAGCGTTCACGCAACAGACGGGCATTGGAGTAGCTGCGCCCGTCGGTGAAGGCCGGGAAGTTCAGGGCGATGACCTGGAGCTGATTGGCGTCATCTCCGATTTCCTCGGCTTCCTCGTCGGCGTCCAGCCACACACCCAGGCCGCCATCGCGGGCCTTGAGGGCGTGGGCGTGATCGCGCCACAGGGCCAGGGGCACGATCAGGTCGTCGCAATTGGAAATGCCATCGAGGGTCGCGTCCTTGGGCAGCAGGTGCCAGGTCTCGTCGATGACTTCGTTGTTCTTAATGATTCGCTGCATAGACGCGTTCCTTGAAGAGGTCGATGCCGATACGTTGATAAGTGTCGATGAAACGCTCGTCTTCGGTACGTTGTTCAATGTACACGTCGATCAGTTTCTCGATCACATCCGGCATGTCATCCTGGGCAAACGATGGCCCGAGGATCTTGCCCAGGCTGGCGTCGCGGCTGCCGCTGCCACCGAGGGAGACCTGGTAGAACTCTTCGCCTTTCTTGTCCACGCCCAGGATGCCGATGTGGCCAACGTGGTGGTGACCACAGGCGTTCATGCAACCGGAAATGTTCAGGTCCAGCTCACCGATATCGAACAGGTAGTCCAGGTCGTCGAAGCGGCGCTGGATCGATTCGGCGATCGGGATCGACTTGGCGTTTGCCAGGGAGCAGAAATCACCGCCCGGGCAGCAGATCATGTCGGTCAGCAGGCCGATGTTCGGGGTGGCGAAACCTTGTTCGCGCAGCTCGCCCCACAGGGTGAACAACTGGCTCTGTTCAACATCGGCCAGGATGATGTTCTGCTCGTGGGAGGTGCGCAGTTGGCCGAAACTGTAGCGATCGGCCAGGTCGGCGACGGCGTCCAGTTGCTTGTCGGTGATATCGCCTGGCGCCACGCCGGTCGGTTTCAGCGACAGGGTCACCGCGACATAGCCGGGCTTCTTGTGAGCCAGCGTGTTACGGGTACGCCAGCGGGCGAAACCTGGATGCTCCTTGTCGAGGGCGGCGAGTTCCGCATCCTGGTTGCCCAGGGCCTTGTAGTCCGGGTCGACGAAGTGCTTGGCCACACGGTGGACTTCGGCTTCGGTCAGGGTGGTCTGGCCGCCGCGCAGGTGGACCATTTCGGCCTCGACCTTTTCGGCGAACACTTCAGGCGTCAGGGCCTTGACCAGGATCTTGATCCGCGCCTTGTACTTGTTGTCGCGACGGCCGTAGCGGTTGTATACCCGCAGGATGGCGTCGAGGTAGCTCAGCAGGTCCTGCCATGGCAGGAACTCGTTGATGAACGCACCGACCACCGGCGTACGGCCCAGGCCACCACCCACCAGTACACGGAAGCCCAGCTCGCCGGCGGCGTTGTAGACCGTTTCCAGGCCGATGTCATGGACTTCGATGGCCGCGCGGTCCGAGCTCGAGCCGTTGATGGCGATCTTGAACTTACGCGGCAGGTAGGCGAATTCCGGGTGGAACGTGGTCCATTGACGGACGATTTCGCACCATGGACGTGGGTCGATCAGCTCATCGGCCGCGACGCCAGCAAACTGGTCGGTGGTGACGTTGCGTAGGCAGTTGCCGCTCGTCTGGATCGCGTGCATCTGCACGGTGGCCAGTTCGGCGAGGATCTCAGGCACGTCTTCCAGCGCCGGCCAGTTGTACTGGACGTTCTGCCGGGTACTGATGTGGGCGTAGCCCTTGTCGTAGTCGCGGGCAATCTGCGCCAGCTTGCGCACCTGGCGCGAGGTCAGTTGGCCATAAGGCACGGCCACGCGCAGCATCGGGGCGAAGCGCTGGATATACAGGCCATTCTGCAAGCGCAGAGGGCGGAATTCTTCTTCGCTCAGCTCGCCTGCCAGATAGCGTCGGGTCTGATCACGGAACTGCTTGACGCGGTCCTCGATGATCCGCTGATCGTACTCGTCATATACGTACATATAAGTCTCGGTCTCAGGCTTGGGCCGATCAGAAACAGCTGCGTCTTGGCTCGCTGGAATCGGGTTCTGCCTCGGCAATTCTGCGCGCACGGCCGCGCACTCCTAGAGGAGCCGGTGCAAGATACCTGTTTTGAGTTATGCGCAAAAGTGATGTTTGAGTATATGTAAAGAACGAAATCGACTAATGAGATAAGTTATCGGCTAATCCACATTTGTCGTGCGGGCAATAATCGTCTTAACTGTGGTCGAGTCCCTATGCAATCACCTACAAAACCGACAAGAGGCGATGCAATGAGCAATTCGACCAAAGCAAGGAAAAGCGACAGTACCGTTGATGCCTGGGCCATTCTGTTCCTGATTATCCTGGTGGTAGGCACGGCGGTGTTCTGGGTCAGTCATCAATAATTTTCAACTCAACGCGCAACGCAATGTGGGAGCGAGCCTGCTCGCGATAGCGGTGTGTCAGTCGCTTCATGCTTGACTGAACAATCGCTATCGCGAACAGGCCCGCTCCCACAGGGTCATGTATGGTGTTGAAGGGAGCTACAACCCCGCCAGATGCACCACCAGCTTGACGATGCCAAACAACGTCAAGGCGAAGATCACCGTGAAAGCGATCCCCAGTATCACGAAGTGGCTTGGTTTGCCGTGGGTGAAATCCCGGGCGCGATTCTTGCCGCTCTGCACACCAAAAGCCGCGGCGAGCACGCTGTGCATCATCTGCAACAGGGTGGGCGGCTTGTTGTCGACTGGATCGTCCATAAATCCCTCGCTGAAAATCGGTTCCCACCCAGCATAGTCAAACTGTGCGCTCTTGGATTGCCATTCAATCCGCCGTTTTCCGTCGGCCTATATCTATGTACCGCAGATGCGGTTGGCCGAGCTGGTCTGCTGTCGCCTCATTCAAAGGAGCGACGCATGCCAGTGAATTCCACGCACCACCCCCAAAAAACCATCCAGCCAAAACCACGGGCTACGGAGAGCCTGCACGCGGATTTCCTGGAAACCGCCATGCCTGCATGGCTGATCGAGGCTTCGCCACAACGCCGGCAGGCCCTCAAGAAAGCCGCAACGCAAACGCCGGCCTGGTACGCAAACGCTTCGCCAGAGCAGCGCAAGGCTTTGCATGCCTGTTTCAAGGCAAGCGTTGCAGCACAGATCCAACTGGATAAAACCATGTCCTCGTACCAGGACATCGACACGTTTGCCAGGCCGCTGCTGGTGCAGGCATTAAAGGATCAGTTCGAGATAGAGGTGGATGTCGACAAAACCTGGTTATGCATCAGGCGAGCGATGCACATGGGCGTCTCCAAGGTAGAACTTTCCACGTTCGATCTGCTGGTGTTGCCCCTGCTTCAGCTTGCGCTGCACAACTTCGAAAGCTGGGAGTGTGACACCGGCGCCTATCACGAAAGCTCAGGGTTCTTCGTGGAAACAGCAACACCCGGTACTCACGCGCCCGTGGCGTTGAAACTGTCGGTCAGCCAGTTCCTAAGCCTGTGCCGTACCCTGGATATTGGCGCCAAATATCAGGTCTACCTCAAGTCCTTTTTCTATCCGGCTGACGGGGAGACCGAAGACACGCTTCGCCAGCATTTCATTGCCAGTCAGAAAACCGCGATGCGGGCCGCAGCCGAGCAAGCGCTGTTGAACAGGGACATCGAGCCCGGGGATCACGCGATGATCCTCTCGGTCATCGAGGGTGAAAACAACCCGTGGTTGGGCAAAAAACCGGTCTGGTTCGAGGACATGACGCTGATGAGGCAGAGGCTGGTGGGCTGTGTCGCGTTCTCGATCTGCGAAATGCATCGCTATAGCGACGAAGTCATTCTCTATGTTCCCAACGACCCCCACCATCCGTTAAAGCGTTACCGCGGCGACGAGTTGAAGACACGTTTCAAGCAGTTGCTCACCACCCCCGAAACCGGGCAACCGCCAGGCACCGGTCCCACGCCTTATCAGCGCTTTTTCAGTCAGTTCGTACCGTACGAAAAGCGACCCTATTTCTTCAGCCAGTTCGTCAGAGAGGCGGCCGACTCTCCGATCGATTCATTACGGACCCTCGACCAAGCCGTCCACGAGTCGCCGTGGGCGATCCTCCTGGGCTCCGGCAAGGTTTTCCTGAGCCTGACGCGCATCGACGAATTCCCCCCCAGGCGTTCAGGAACGGAGCGCGAACCTGATCCCTATCTGGCGCCTTCCACGGTGGGCCAGAAAGGTCGCGCGTTGTGGGCCGAGAACCTGGATCTCTGGGAATATCTGTTCAACCAGCATCGCGAAAAGGTTCTGGCCGATGCCCGCAGTCACGCGGTTCCCACAAACGATGTAGACGCCAAGGCCAGGGAAGCAAAGTTGGCCCATCTGCTGGAGCTGGGACTGTTTGCCGTGAACATCGTGTCCATGTTCGTTCCGGTGCTGGGCGAGGTGATGATGGTCGTCATGGCCGAACAGCTGTTGTACGAAACCCTTGAAGGCGCCGTGGAATGGGGCGAGGGCGATAAACGTGCCGCGAAGGCCCACTTGATCGATGTCGCGCAAAACCTGGCGATGCTTGGTGTGATGGCCGGCGCGGGCGCGGGAATGCGCAAGCTGGCCGCTATCAAGGCTGAACCGGTGATCGAGCGCCTTGAACCGGTGACGTTGCCCAATGGCGAAACGCGCCTGTGGAAGCCGGATTTGGGCAGCTACGAAAGCGACGTGACGCTGGACGATTCGCACGTTCCGAACACGTTGGGCCAATACGAAATCGACGCGAAAACCTACATTCGTAACGGCGACAAGGTCTATGAGCAATTTTTCGATGCGTCGATTCGCAAATGGCGGATCAAGCATCCAACGGACGATGCAGCGTATCAACCTATCCTCATGCATAACGGCACCGGCGCCTGGCGCCATTCGCTGGAGCGACCGATGACGTGGGACCGCCTGACGCTGCTCAGGCGCATGGGCCATCAAACCGCTGCGTTTACCGATGAGGAGCTGCTCAGGCTCGCGGACGTCAGCGGCGTCAGCGACAACAGGCTACGCAAGATGCACATGGACCTGACGCCGCCGCCTCCTGAACTGAAGGACGCAATGCGCCTGTACAAGGCGGATGCCGATGCCGGCCGGATGGGACTGTTACAAGAGGCTGCAACATCGGGGCCGTCCACCGGGGCGCTGGGGGATTATGCCCAAATGAGTCGACCGCAGATTTTCGAGCACCGCTACAAGGGCCCGGACCCCATGGACGGTCGAGTCAGGATTCTGCAGCGTGAGTGTCCCGGCCTTAGCGAGGCCGCCGCTCAGGAGGTGATCGCCCATGGCAGCAGTGCTGATCTTGCCCGTATCGATGCAACGCGACGTACGCCGTTGAGCATGCTTGAAGAGGCGCGCTGGTATGCACGGCAGGGGCGTCAGGTTCGGGCGTATGCGGGGTTGCGCAGCGAGAATATCGCTTCGGCCGACAGCCAGCGTCTGGCATTGCGGGCCCTGGAAAAACTACCGGGATGGCCGGGTGTGCTGCGCCTGGAAGTGCGCGAGGGAGGCGTCGGCGGGGCATTGCTCGACAGCATCGGCGCCGAGACTGCGCCGCAGAAAAAATACCTGATCAAAAACGGACCCCGTTATCAGGCTTTCGATGAGCAGCAGGGGCGGGTTCCTGATCCTGACGGCAACTTCTACAGCTCGATTATGCGTGCGTTGCCAGAGGAGCTGCTTTGCGCCATGGGGCTGTCGGGTGCCGATCAAGGCACCCTGCTGCAACGCAAGCTCATCGAATACGCTGATCGGCATCCCAAGGAAATGACATCGCAGCTTGAACCCCACGCCAGACGCTTCAAACCGCCGGTGCGAGTGAGCGCGACACTCAAGGGCTATTACGCGAGCGGGCGCGGCGCGGGGCTCAATCCCTCCATTGAAGCGCGGGTACAGGCGCTTTATCCGGACGCGCAGCAAGCGGCGGCGTTTTTGAGGCAGCAACGGGGCAACACGGACCAGCAGATATATTCGGTACTGCAAACGCGCCAGCGGGAATGGCAGGCGCTCAGTGACACCCTCGATCAATGGCACGGCGCTGCGGCGCACAGCACGGACGGTTTCCACAGAAATCAATTTGCGCAGGCGCTCAGGGATGCCTGGCGTGACCTTCCGGTGGCGCAAGAATCGGGCGAGGCCATGCCGCTGTCGCTTTTCTCTGAGGCGCCGCTGCCCGAGATTACCGCTGATTTTCCACACGTGCGGGATCTGACAATCGTTGGCAACGGCCTTACAGATGCCAATGCGGATGGGTTCCTGGCACGTTTCCCAGGGGTCACGAGATTGTCGATCGGCAGCCGAGGGCGCGAATTTCTCGGTTCTATCGTTGAGCCCGCGCAGCACTTGACTACCTTGCCGCAAGCAGTGGGCCAAATGCGAGGGCTCACCTATCTGCGGTTTTCCTCCGCCGCCCAATCGCTGGCCGCGGATTTCCCGACAAGGCTCAGCGCGCTGACTTCTCTGGAGGAGCTGCATATCCACTACTCGGGTTTCGATTCTGCCAGCCTGCATGAGCTTGACCTGACACCGTTGCACCTGTTGCGGACATTGAGCATCGACGCGCCTCAGGCTTTGTCACGATGGCCCGCGTACGTTCAGGATCTACCATTCCTCCGGCGCCTGGACCTGGGGCGCACATCGATACACACAGTGCCGGAGGCGATGTTCCAAGGGCACGAAATGCTGTGGTCAGGGTTGTCGCTCAACTGGTCAGACCTGACCCCCGAAGCGTTCGGGCGTGCCTATGGATATGTCAGCCGATACACAGGTGAATGGGGGCATCTGGTGGATCTGGACCAAATGGTGGACGGATACTGTCGCGGGCAGTTGCGGCGACTGGTCGGGGAGGCCGAGCTCTCGGGGCGTCTGCCCGAGCCGCTCGACAGTGCTTTCCATAACCACCAGGAGCGCTTTGATGCGATGGAAGCGATCAGGGCGCAGCACGACGCAATCTTCGCCCAATTTTACGAGCCCGGGGAACCGGGTCAGTTGCCATACGCCACGCTTTCGCGACGTTGGTGGGACGGCGCGGGACCTGTGTTTCGAGCCTTGCGAGACAGCTGGCGTGGCGCTGTTCGCCAGCGTCTTGGCTTGCCGACGGCTGAGGTCTCCACTTTTGAGGTGTCCCCGTCGGGATCGAGCCTTGCCAACGGCGTCATGGAAAGTCTCCCAGTATTGCCGGCCGGCAGTTTTGCTCATGTACGCACCTTGCGCCTGGGATCGTTGAATGTCCCTGCCGCCCAGGCACGCGGCTTTTTCCAGGCATTCAGCGGCACACGGGCCCTGGACATCAGCGGCAACGGCTTCACTGCATTGCCCTTCATTGCCGAAGACCTGCCGGCCTTGACGCAACTCGATATGCGCGACAACGGCCTGATCGTCACGCCCGATGTCCAGGCACAGTTCAATGGTCTGCAAACATTGGAGCAACTGAACCTGGAGAACAACCCGCTCGACAACCTCGATGTCAGCGCCATGGGCCAGCTCAGGACATTGAACCTCAGGGCGACCCGGTTACAGGCTTGGCCAACCGGTGCCGAGAGCCTGCCGCACCTGACATGGCTCGACTTGCGGGACAGCCTGCTGCGCTCGCTCCCTCCATCAGCTCTTGCCAACGATGAGGTGCTGCTCAGCGTCAATCTGACCGGTAACCCCTTGAGCCCCGAGGGCGAGGCCGCCCTGGTGGCGGCACAGCAGCGGGTCGAGAATGCGAGAGGGCTTCCCCATGGGGCATTGGCTCGATTTGCCGGCGAAACCGTACCGTCTCAATTCCCGCCGCCGGAAACGGGCTGGTCCACAGCCCAACGCCTGTTATCGCTTCCCGAGCAATCGGCAGTGCCCGAGGGAGACGCCGGGCGTCAGCTTCGCCTGCAGCGTCTTGATCCGCTCCTGACCCAGGAACAGGCCGCCTCCAGGCTTGAGCGATGGCGTAACGAGGGCATGACCGGCCTGCAGATGGACGCCCGAATCACCCAATGGCATCAGGCGACGATCTCGCTGATTCGTCGCCTCAATGGCTGGCTCTTTGTGAGGGAAGTCAACACAGCCAGGGGTATCGTGCCTGCGCGAAGCCGTGCGCTCGCGGCAGCGCGCATCCGTGGCGTGTGGCAAGAGGGGCTGATGCGCGTCGAGGGGCGAGGGCTGGGGCTCAGTTTGCGGGACCTGCAAGTGGGCGACTTGCCTGAGCTGGTGGAGCAGTTCCCTGGCGTAAGGACGCTGGATCTTTCCGGGGTCTTGTTGACCGAGCAAGGTTCGAACGCCTTTCTCGGCGCCTTCCCCCGTTTGAACCGCTTGGACCTGGGCAGCAATGATTTGCGCGCGGTACCTGATGCGGTCCTGCAGATGGATCGGTTGGAGCACTTGGGGTTGGGTTATAACAACCTGCCGTCCGCGTCGGCTTATCCGCTGTTGACCAATGGCCGCCTGCGTTCGCTTAACCTTTCCACCAACGGGCTGACCACATTCGATCCTCCGGATTTCGGCCAGATCGAATCGCTGGAACTCAGCTACAACGAGATGCGAGTCTGGCCTGGCCGTCTATTGGATGCGCAGGCTTTGCACATATTGAACGTGAGCGGTAACGAGTTCTCGGATCTACCGGCGGGGTTGCTCGATGGCAGTCACGACACGCTGGTGGGCGGGATGGACCTGAGCGAAAACGAATACCTGTCGCTCCCCGCGTTCTATGCAATCAGGGATTATTTTGAGCGGGCCGGCGACGACGAGGTCCTGGGGTTTTCCGAAGACGAAATCGATAGCTGGATTGCGGCGTTGGAGGCGCCGCAGGATGACATGGCGAATTTTGATGACGACCCCGATGGCGGCGCAGGCGCAGGAGCGGGTGCCCATCACGATCCCCACGCCGGTGTGGCCCCGGTCGAACCTCTCCTTGACCCGTCGCACGATACGTCGACCGATGCGCTGGAACCCTGGCTGGCCGATTCAAGCGATGAACAGGCGATGGCCCGTCGAACGATCTGGGCGCAGTTGGCCCAAGAGAACGATCACGAGCGGTTTTTCCAGTTGCTTGATCGGCTGCGCACTACCATCGATTTCAGGCGCGGCCGAACAGGACTGACGCAGCGGGTATGGAACGTCCTGGAAGCCGCCAGTGAAAATAGGGAGTTGCGTCAGTTGCTCTTTCAGAACGCCGAAACCCACGGTACCTGCATCGACGGGCGAATCTTGACGTTCAGCGAGCTGGAAGTCCGCGTGTTTGTCCATCAAGCCTTGCGCAACCTTTCACCGGACCGTCTGACGCCCAGGGGCCAGGCCCTGTTGCGCTTGTCGCGGCAGTTGTTTCGGCTGGACCGGCTCGATACGTTGGCCGAAGCGAACGGGCAAGGCATGGATCGGGCAGAGGTGCGCCTGCGCTATCGCATTGGCCTGACGAGAGGATGGGGGGATGGAATCGATTTGCCGGGGCAGCCTGCACATATGGCTTATGGCGTCGCGATCACTGATGCTCAGCTGGAGCAGGCGCGCGCCTCGATCCTTGAGGCAGAACGGACCGATGAGCTGCTCATAGACATGGTGTCGCGGGAATACTGGACGACATACCTTCAGGCGCGGTATCCGGAACAGATGAGCGATATCGACGAGGCTGTTGCCAATGGGCGCGATGAGCTTTTCAACGAGCTGGAAGATCGCAGAAACAATGGCGACGTCGACGGGCAGCAGTACGATCAGGAAGTCATCGCCCTGGGCAGAAAATTCGATGCCATGCGAAAGCAGAAACTGGTCGAGCTGACGCGAACAACCGTGAACGACTTGCAGGGCACCGCCGCTGAAACGCAGCTATCCGACCGCCAGTCACCTCAACCCGGACCCTCTCGCCGCGACTGATTCGCGGCATTTGGCAATAAAAATGCCGACCGGACGAGGCTTGCGCCGTCGAACGGTCGGCATTCTTTCGCTTAGTTGTCGTAACCCAAGTTAGGCGCCAGCCAGCGTTCAGTCACGCTCAAGTCCTGCCCCTTGCGCGCGGTGTAGCTCTGGACCTGATCCTTGTCGATCTTGCCCACGGCGAAGTATTGCGCCTGAGGGTGGGCGAAGTACCAGCCGCTGACCGCCGCCGCCGGGAACATGGCGTAGTGTTCGGTGAGGAACACGCCGCTGCGTCCGGCTTTCAGTTCGCTGGCTTCTGGGTCGAGCAGGCGGAACAGAGTGGCCTTCTCGGTGTGATCAGGGCAGGCCGGGTAGCCCGGGGCAGGGCGGATGCCGGTGTATTGCTCCTTGATCAGCGCCTCGTTGTCCAGGCTTTCGTCCTTGGCGTAGCCCCAGTGTTCCTTGCGGACCTGCTGGTGCAGCCATTCGGCGCAGGCTTCGGCCAAACGGTCGGCCAGGGCCTTGACCATGATCGAATTGTAGTCGTCGCCGGCTTCCTGATACGCCTTGGCGACTTCTTCGGCGCCGATGCCGGCGGTGGTGATGAAACCGCCGACGTAATCGGTGACGCCGCTGTCCTTCGGCGCGACGAAGTCGGCCAGGGAAAAGTTCGGCTTGCCGTCGGTCTTGATGATCTGCTGGCGCAGGTGATGCAGGCGCGCCAGTGGCTTGCCGTCGTCGCCATAGACTTCCAGGTCATCGTCATGCACCTGGTTGGCCGGCCAGAAGCCGAACACGGCGCGGGCGCTGATGAGTTTTTCGTCGATCAGCTTGCGCAGCATCGCCCGGGCATCGGCGTACAACGCCGTGGCCGCTTCGCCGACCACTTCGTCGGTGAGGATGCGTGGGTATTTGCCGGCCAGGTCCCAGGAAATGAAGAACGGCGTCCAGTCGATATATTCGGCCAGGACGTTCAAGTCGATGTCGTCCAGCACCCGTGCGCCAGTGAAGGTGGGCTTGACCGGCTGGTAACTGCTCCAGTCGAACTGCGGCTTCTTCGCCACGGCCGCCGGGTAGCTCAGGCGCTCAGTACGGGCGCTGCGATTGGAGGTACGCTCGCGCACGTCGATGTAGTCCTGGCGGGTTTTCTCGACGAACGCCGGCTTCAGCTCCTTGGACAGTAACTGGGTCGCCACGCCCACGGCGCGGGAGGCGTCGGTGACGTAGATCACCGCATCGTTGCTGTACTTGGGCTCGATCTTCACCGCCGTGTGGGCCTTGGAGGTGGTGGCGCCGCCAATCATCAGCGGCAGGTGGAAGTCCTGGCGCTGCATCTCGCGAGCCACGTGCACCATTTCGTCCAGGGACGGGGTGATCAGGCCGGACAGGCCGATGATGTCGCACTTCTCGTCCTTGGCGACCTGGAGGATTTTCTCCGCCGGCACCATCACGCCGAGGTCGACGATGTCATAGCCGTTGCACCCGAGCACGACGCCGACGATGTTCTTGCCGATGTCATGCACGTCGCCCTTGACCGTCGCCATGAGGATCTTGCCCTTGGCTTCCGGCTTGTCGCCTTTTTCCGCCTCGATGAACGGGATCAGGTGCGCCACCGCCTGCTTCATCACGCGGGCGGATTTGACCACCTGGGGCAGGAACATCTTGCCGGCGCCAAACAGGTCGCCAACGATGTTCATGCCGGCCATCAGCGGGCCTTCGATCACTTCGATCGGCCGGGCGAACGACAGCCGCGACTCCTCGGTGTCTTCAACGATATGGGTGGTGATGCCTTTGACCAGCGCGTGCTCCAGGCGCTTGTTCACTTCCCAGCCGCGCCATTCCTCGGTTTCCGCTTCCTTGACGCTGCCGTCGCCCTTGTACTTGTCGGCGATGGCGAGCAGGGCATCCGTGCCCTCGGGGGTGCGGTTGAGGATCACGTCTTCCACGGCGTCGCGCAGCTCCACCGGGATCTGGTCGTAGATCTCCAATTGGCCGGCGTTGACGATGCCCATGGTCAGGCCCGCACGGATCGCATGCAACAGGAACACCGAGTGGATCGCCTCGCGCACCGGGTTGTTGCCGCGGAACGAGAACGACACGTTGGACACGCCGCCGGAGGTCAGCGCGTAAGGCAGTTCGTCGCGGATGTAGGCACAGGCGTTGATGAAGTCCACGGCATAGTTGTTGTGCTCTTCGATGCCGGTGGCGACGGCGAAGATGTTCGGGTCGAAGATGATGTCTTCTGGGGGAAAGCCGACTTCATTGACCAGGATGTCGTAGGAGCGCTTGCAGATTTCCTTCTTGCGCGCCTCGGTGTCGGCCTGGCCGGCTTCGTCGAAGGCCATCACCACCACGGCGGCGCCGTAGCGCTTGCACAGCTTGGCGTGGTGGATGAACTGCTCGACGCCTTCCTTCATGCTGATGGAGTTGACGATGCCCTTGCCCTGGATGCACTTGAGGCCGGCCTCGATCACTTCCCACTTGGAGGAGTCGATCATGATCGGCACCCGGGAAATGTCCGGTTCGCCAGCGATCAGATTGAGGAAGGTCACCATGGCCTTCTTCGAATCGAGCATGCCCTCGTCCATGTTGATGTCGATCACCTGGGCGCCGGCCTCGACTTGTTGCAAGGCTACTTCCAACGCTTCGGTGTAGTTGTCCTCGCGGATCAGCCGGGCGAACTTGGCGGAACCGGTGATGTTGGTCCGCTCGCCGACGTTGACGAACAAGGAGCTGCGATCGATGGTGAACGGTTCCAGCCCCGACAGGCGGCACGCCCGGGGAATCTCCGGAATCTGCCGCGGCGCATAACCGGCCACGGCCTTGGCGATCGCTTCGATGTGCGCCGGAGTAGTGCCGCAGCAGCCGCCGACGATGTTAAGGAAGCCACTCTGGGCAAACTCTTCGATGACTTTGGCGGTGTCCACCGGCAGTTCATCGTATTCGCCGAATTCGTTGGGCAGGCCGGCGTTCGGGTGGGCCGATACGTGGGTGCTGGCCTTGTTCGACAGCTCTTCCAGGTAGGGACGCAATTCGCTGGCGCCGAGGGCGCAGTTCAGACCGACCGAGATCGGCTTGGCGTGGGCCACGGAGTTCCAGAAGGCTTCGGTGGTCTGGCCGGAGAGGGTGCGGCCGGAGGCGTCGGTGATGGTGCCGGAGATCATGATCGGCAGTTCGACGCCCAGTTCTTCGTAGACGCCTTGCACGGCAAAGATCGCGGCCTTGGCGTTCAGCGTGTCAAAAATGGTTTCGATCAGGATCAGGTCGGCGCCGCCTTCGATCAGGCCCTTGGTGGCTTCGGTGTAGTTCTCCACCAGTTCGTCGAAGGTCACGTTGCGGTAGCCAGGGTTGTTCACGTCCGGCGACAGCGAGCAGGTACGGCTGGTCGGGCCGAGCACGCCGGCGACGAAGCGCGGCTTGTCCGGGGTTTCCAGGGTCTTGGCGTCGGCAACCTGGCGGGCCAGGCGCGCGCCTTCCAGGTTCAATTCATAGGCCAGGCCCTGCATGCCATAGTCCGCCTGGGACACCTGGGTGGCGTTGAAGGTGTTGGTTTCGAGGATGTCGGCGCCGGCATCCAGGTAGGCTTTTTCAATCGAGCCGATCACGTCGGGGCGGGTCAGTACGAGCAAGTCGTTGTTGCCCTTGACGTCGCTTGGCCAGTCGGCGAAACGCTTGCCCCGGTAGTCCTGTTCTTCCAGTTTGTAGCTCTGGATCATCGTGCCCATGCCGCCATCGAGGATCAGGATGCGTTCCTTGAGGGCCTGCTGGAGAAGATGGAGGCGAGCGCTGCGATCGGACATAGGACTACCTGGAAAAAAAGACCATTACGAAAGCCGAAATCATAGCAAACCTGTGCGGTATTTGATCATGCTGGGCTTTTGCATGAATATCGCTCATGTTTGCAAGGTGATACCGGCCCGGTAGAATCGCCGGAGAATTCTTAGGCATCGAGACATGCCGTACCGCTTCTTATCCGGCAGTCTGTTGCTGCTGTTGTCCTTTACCGCAGCCGCCGGAGGTCCCGCTCCCGCGATTTCCTATACCCGCGACATCCAGCCGATCTTCACCGAAAAATGCGTGGCCTGCCACGCCTGCCATGAGTCTGCCTGCCAGTTGAACCTGGGCAGTGATCCGGGCGTGCTCAGCAGCTATCCGAATTTCATCTTCAACATCCCCGCCGGGCAGGTGCCGGCATTTGTCGACGCCATGGAAACCGACCCCATGGAAGCAGGGGGGCTGGACATGAATCGCTACCAGAAACTCTGATCGAGGCGCCTGGCGATGCGCCTTCACATCGTCGGGTTCTTTCCTGACAAAAATACTAGGACTTTGTCCGGCGCGATGATTGGCGTAAACTGCCGGCAAGCCTGCGAGGAGTTTCCATGACCGCCATTACCATTACCGATGCCGCCCACGATTACCTGGCCGACCTGCTGTCCAAGCAGAACACCCCGGGTATCGGGATCCGCATCTTCATCACCCAGCCCGGCACCCAGTACGCAGAGACGTGCATTGCCTACTGCAAGCCGGGAGAAGAAAAACCTGAAGACACCGCGCTGGGGCTCAAAAGCTTCACCGCGTACATCGATTCGTTCAGCGAAGCTTTCCTGGACGATGCGGTTGTCGACTACGCCACTGACCGAATGGGCGGCCAGCTGACCATCAAGGCACCGAACGCGAAAGTGCCGATGGTCAACGCCGACAGCCCGGTCAACGAGCGCATCAATTACTACCTGCAAACCGAAATCAACCCGGGGCTGGCCAGCCACGGCGGCCAGGTATCGTTGATCGACGTGGTGGAAGACGGCATCGCCGTGCTCCAGTTCGGCGGCGGCTGCCAGGGCTGCGGCCAGGCCGACGTCACCTTGAAGGAAGGCATCGAGCGCACCTTGCTCGAGCGCATCCCGGAACTCAAGGGCGTACGCGACGTGACCGACCACACGCAGAAAGAAAACGCCTACTACTGATAGGTGTTCGCTGCGCGCAGCACACTGTGGCGAGGGAGCTTGCTCCCGCTCGATTGCGAAGCAATCGCAAGGCAACCGGCGCGTTCTCCGTGATGGGTGCGTGGGTTACCCAGGGACCGCTTCGCGGTCCAGCGGGAGCAAGCTCCCTCGCCACAACAGCTTCGGTGATCGGCGCGTAACCTGTGGGCACCTGCCGAACCCTGTGGGAGCGAGCTTGCTCGCGATAGCGGTGGGTCAGCTTGCGATGATGTTGAATGTGCCTTTGTCATCGCGAGCAAGCTCGCTCCCACAAGGGACAGTGATGAGTCAGGGTCGGTAGAGATGCGCATGTCCAGCGCGGTACAGCGATGATTCGCTGAATACATCATTGCCCAACACCCGTCCCACCAAAATCAACGCCGTACGCCGATAGCCCTTGGCCCGTACCTTTTCGGCAATATCCTCCAGCGTCCCCACCACCCAATCCTGATCGGGCCACGTCGCCCGGTGAACTACCGCAATCGGACAATCCGCGCCGTAGTGGGGCAGCAGCTCATCGACGATTTTTTCCAGATGGTTGACGCCCAAGTGAATCGCCATGGTGGCGCCGTGTTGCGCCAGGCTGACCAACTCCTCTCCAGTGGGCATGGCGGTTTTGTCGGCATAGCGGGTCAGGATCACGCTTTGGGATATGTCCGGCAGTGTCAACTCGGCACCGAGCAGAGCGGCGCAAGCTGAAGTGGCGGTCACGCCCGGGATGATTTCGAAAGGAATGTCCAGCTCCCGTAGGCAGCGGATCTGCTCGCCGATCGCGCCGTAAAGGCTCGGGTCGCCGGAGTGCACTCGCGCTACATCCTGACCGTTGAGGTGTGCCGTCTTTATCAGATCGATGATCTGTTCCAGGTGCAGCTCGGCGCTGTTTACCACCTGTTCGGCGCGGTGGCCTTCCAGCACGGCCGTTGGCACCAGGGAGCCGGCGTAGATGATCACGGCGCAGTTGCGAATCAGCCGCTGGCCCTTGACGGTGATCAGCTCCGGATCGCCAGGGCCGGCGCCGATGAAGTAAACGGTCATGACCGGTTCCTATGCAAAGATGAGGGCGTGCATGAGCAATGCTCATGATTCGGCAGTCGATTATCGAGTGTTACGAAGCCGCCGCCAATGCCAACGTCGCCTGTGGGCCTTTCTGGCGGGTGACTCGCAATCTCGCGGGCGAAACACCCAGTTGATCGGCCAGGGCGAGGGCGGCGCTTTCGGCGACGCCATGGCAACCCGTACGCTCGAAAGCGATGGCTGAGCGATGGCTGAGCTGTGCTTGATAACCCGCCAGTTGTTCAGCGCTGAAACACGTCAGCGGCAGCGATAATTGCGCTGCCAACTCCAGCAGCCCCGGCTCGTCACGCTTGCGGTCAATGCTCGCCAATGCCCTTATTTCGTCGAGCGCGATACCGTGGGCCAGCAGCGTCCGCTCAAGCAATGCCCGCAACGTGCTGGCCGAGCAACCGCGCTGGCAGCCGAGGCCGACCACCAGGATCGGCCCGCCACTCATGCTTGGTCGTGAGCCTGTGCACCACGGCGGAACAGCCAGGCGCTGATCAGGCCCAAGGCCAGCCAAAACGCAACATTGGTCAATTGCGAAGCGAGCTTGAACTCACTTTCCAGCGCCTCGGGCGCGAGCATCGAATGCTCGTCCGGCTGCGGGGCGCCAATGACGTGAGGAATCAGCAGGGTCGCAAGGCCCAACACTTTCAACAGCCAATGCCGACCGAACGCAATCAGGGCGATGCCCACCGCCGTACATGCAGCGGTGCCGATCCACCACATCTGCCGTTGGGCCAGATCCGCCGCAGCAGTGCCCGGCAGTTCCGGCGGCAAGCCCAGCGTCGGCGCCAGGACGAAGGTGGCATAGCCGGCCAGGCCCCAGAGCAAACCCTGGGATGTGCGCGTCGGTTCACGCAAGGTGTACAGGCCCGCCAGCATCAGCGCAAAACCCACCGCGACCACCAGGTTGCCGCCGGTGGTGGAGAGCACGCGTTGCCAGCCGTCCTCCGGCTCCCAGGCTTGCGCGTCATGGCTGTGTGCAACCCCAGCGGCGTGTTCATGGACCTCGGCGGCCGGGGCCTTTTCGTAGGTCTCGGCTTGCTGGATCAGCGGCGATACCCAAAAACTTTGTAGAAGAGTCAGCAGCAGGGCGGCCAACAATCCACTGAAACCGGCGGTTTGCGCGATACGCTTGATCATGGCGTCGGCGCTCAATGGCACGGGAACGCGGCGCTGTGCCGTGTGTCGTGGGCTGCGTTGTGCACCGCTTCGATGTGGGAGAAACCGGCGAAATACACCAGGCCCGCGCCGAGAATCGAGGCAAGGACCGCGGCGCTCAAGCGCTGGCTCAGGGTGACGGTGCTACTGGTCGTGCGGGCGGTGCTGCTGATGGTCGACATGGCGCTTCCCTCTGGTGTCAGCGGGCGGACCGAGCGCAATGAAAACCCAGGCGAAGACTCGCCGGGATTCGAACAGCGCCCGCCCACCGCGGGTTTGTTGAAAAGAAGTCATGGGCCGGTCTCCGGGCTCACGAGGGGCAGGGCCTGAGCCTTGCCTGAAAGCGTCACCTTCCCATGCGCATGCACAGTGGTTTCGACGCTTCACTCGCTTACCGTTGCGGGGGCAGCACCGGACTGACGTGGCCTTGAAGTAAAGCACACGATTCACCGGTTTCCCGTTTCACCCTGTGAAGGGCACCCAAACAGGCGCACAGGAGACCATGGGCGGGTGCGGGGCGTCAATGTGCAAGGCAGCCCAAACGGTGGCGTGCTTCAGGATTTGAGATAGGGTTGAGCTGAAACACTGCAACTCTCAAGGAAATGACATGCGCTTTTCAGCCCTGACCCAACGCATCATCGGCGACGGTGCCGCCGCCTGGGAAATTCATGACCGGGCGCTGGCCATGCGCGAGCAGGGCAGGGACGTGCTGTTGCTCTCGGTGGGCGACCCGGATTTCGACACACCCCACGCGATCGTCGAGGCCGCCGTCGCCAGCTTGCGGGCCGGCGATACCCACTACTCGGATACGCGAGGCTTGCACTCGTTGCGCGCCAGCATCGCCCGGCGGCATCAACAGCGCTGCGGCCAACCGGTGGGCGCCGAGCACGTCACGGTGCTTCCCGGTGCCCAATGCGCGGTCTATGCCGTCGCGCAATGCCTGCTCGACCCCGGCGATGAAGTGATCGTCGCCGAACCGATGTACGTCACCTATGAAGCGGTATTCGGTGCCTGCGCAGCGAAAGTGGTGCCGGTGGCGGTGACGCCGGAGAACGGCTTCCGAGTCCAGCCGGCCGACGTCGCCCGGCTGATCACCCCGCGCACCCGCGCAATGCTGATCAACAGCCCCAACAACCCCTCCGGCGCCAGCCTGCCGCTGTCCACCTGGCAAGCCCTGGCGCAACTGTGCATCGAACACGACCTGTGGCTGATCAGCGACGAGGTCTACAGCGACTTGCTCTACGAAGGCGAACACATCAGCCCGGCCGGCCTGCCGGGCATGGCTGAGCGCACCGTCACCATCAACAGCCTGTCCAAATCCCACGCCATGACCGGCTGGCGCATCGGCTGGGCCATTGGCCCCGAACCTCTCGCTGAACACCTTTCCAATCTGTCGCTGTGCATGCTGTTCGGCCTGCCGGACTTCGTTCAGCGCGCGGCCCAGGTTGCGCTGGATCTGGATTTGCCCGAAGTGGCGCAGATGCGCGAGGAGTATCGACAGCGTCGCGACCTGGTGTGCGCGGCACTGGAAAATTGCCCTGGTCTCAAGCCGGTACAGCCTGATGGCGGCATGTTTGTGATGGTTGACGTGCGGCAGACGGGGGTGGGTGCGCAGGCGTTTGCCGAGCGGTTATTGGAGGGCTATGAGGTGTCGGTGCTGGCGGGGGAGGCGTTTGGGCCGAGCGCGGCGGGGCATATTCGAGTTGGGTTGGTGGTGGGCCAATCCCAGCTCAAAGACGCCTGCCAAGGGATGGCCCGATGTGCCGTGGATTTATTGAAGAGGTAGGCGGGTCGGCTACCTGACGTTTGTAATTGAGTGGTTCACCCGACGAACGGTGGGTTAACCTGTCAGATCTGACAGTAGGCGCGGCGGGCAAATCCGCGCTTAATTTCTCCAGGCTATTGAGTGCCGGTCTGGAGTGTCATGTATGTCCTCTTTAGTTAGGAATATTGGTATCTTGGCGAGGCCTCTCAGCATTGAAGGGGTTGGTGCCGACAATATCTTTCCTCCTGAAGCCTCCACCCAAGGCGCAAAGTTATTAATTCCTGAGTGGGAGAATCCCTCTCAGCAACTCGGCAAGAGTGATCTGCTGGAGGTCTGGGTAGTTGCACCTGGATCGTCAGATGAAGTGTCGTTCTATAGTAATTATTTCCCCGTTCCTGTGGTATTTCCGGCATTTGTCTTATTGCCCGCTCAATATCTGCAACAGGAGGGAGATGTTCTTCTGAAGTATCGTGTGACGCAGGGGGACTCCGAAAACGAAGATACATCGTCTCCGCAGATATTTCATGTGACGAGACCTACACCGGTGAACCTGGCTGGGCCAGGTTTTCCCAGCGCCACACTATGGGGTTATCTCAATTGTTCTTCGCAACCCAAGTTGTGGGAGCGGGTGCTTGTACACGTGCCAGCCCAATCTGGGCGGTTCGCCAAGGATGACGAATGTGCATTGAACTGGGAGGGCTATAGCAGCCTCAATGGTCTCGGTCCGATTGCCGGAACAGCGGTGCGAGTGACAAAGATTCTGACTCGAGAAGAGGCGTCATCTGACCAGGGATTCGATCTGGTCCTGGAAAGTGACAAGTACGAACAGCACATAAAGCCAATGGAAAGAAATGCTTCGGCTTTGGCAAGTTATACCTTGTATCGAAACGGCAGCGCATTGGGAAAGTCACCGCCCGCATTGGTGAAGATTGATCGAGTCATTCCAGGGCAAGCGCTTCCCTGCGGTCCTGGTGCTACAGGGCTGGAGGCAATCCACGCCTTTTCTGATGTTAAAGATCCATTAAGCGTAATGTCGATGGAGTTCGAAAAAATGAATATTCAAGTTAAATCGCGTGGGGTACTGGCTGAGCCTCCTGTCATTGTGGGGCAGTTGCCGGATAACAGGCTGACGTACCAACAATTAAAAGTCGACGGTTCCATTGAAGTGCAGCTTGCGAGTATTGAGGATGAAAGTCCCCAAGGGGGCTCAATGGTAGAGCTTCATTTGTTTCCCAAAGGCAGGATTCCTGTTGAGCATGATCCGACTTATGTAATTGCGACACAGTTAAAAGCAGATCAGCCCGGAGGAGTCTGGTCATTTCCGATTAAATTTCAGGTGCCCACGGATGGGTTTGAGGACGTCTTCAACCCTACTGGAGAATACAATGCCTATGAGCTCGCATTCATAGTTTACGACGACAACGACAACATTGATACTTCGGACCCTTATACCGAAGCACTGATCGATTTGACTGCGCCTTACCAACGCCAGCCCGGTGCTGGCAATGGGACCGGTACCCGCCCAGCGTTGTTAACTTTGGACGCCGCGTTTCCAGTCGTTATCGATGATGCCTGGTTGGCCGATCCCGCCAACGCAGGTGGATTGAATCTCACCATTCCTCATGCGTATCAAAAATTTGAGGCGAATAATGATCGGGTCAAATTCTATATTTCGACGCAAACCACCTTTGGCTTGATGCAGGGGGAAACACCCGCCTACGACGGGCCTGTTCCGCCCAATGGGACCATCAATATCCCCCATGCCTTTCTTGCAGCACTGAATGACGGGATGCATTACTACTCCTACAATCTTACTGATCTGCCGGGCAACATCAGCAATCACGCACCCATTACTCCAATGTTCAGCCGGGTCAAGGCAGAAAGGCCGGTGCTGGCTGTACCCAGGATTCCTGTTACCAACGGTGGTGCAATACCCATTACATTCGCGACGGTACGTCCGAGCCCCAGCTTAGCGGTTATGGAAATTGACCACCCTCTTCATTCAATCCCCGGGGACCGGATCATCCCCTACCTCTATTCATCGGAAAGCGGGCCGACCCAACTGCAGGAACAAGAAATACCTCCAGGTAATACCAGGCCACTAGAATTCTTGCTGGACTATGACACTTTGGCTCCCCTTTTTGGAGACGCGAACAAGGATAGCGAGACTGAGCTGGAATATTATTATGAATTGGAACGCTCCTCGATCACTCCCAACCCGGTATCGGCGCCTCAGCAGTTTGCGGTCATCGATTTTAGTTATGCGGGACCGGAACAGCCTAACCTCCCGGATCCGGAGAATGTCAACATTGCTCATGTAGTAGTGCAGGGCGCAGGCACTCCTCAACCCGATCCTAATACGCTTGGGCCTGACCAGGCGGGCTTGGCGGCGGCCATGAACTGGCCAGTCTGGACGGACGTCGATCGACCTGTCACGGGGCGTGAGATTGTCACGTTTTTCTATCAGGGCAAACCAGTAGGTGGCCCGGTGCCGGTGCGGGTGGGCGATACAACCGTTACAACATCGTTACCCTGGGCAACGATTCTGGCTGAGGGTAACGGTACTGCGGCGGGCGGCAATGCCCGGGAGGCGTACATCACTATCGGGTACCCTGGTGGCGAAAATGGGATGACGCAGACGCCGACAACAAAGGTCGACGTGACCGCAATCGTCATAAATCTTCCTGCGCCGCAAATCGTTGTGTCTGCCTTTACTAACCCTGGTACAGGAAGCCTGGTGCCGGAACGAATCGTGACCAGCATCAACTGCCCGAGCCTCGACCACCCGGTTGCTGCGGACGGTCCGAAGCCGCCCTATCAGCCCCGTCAATTGCGAATCCGGATTCGGCGAGATACCAACATTCCCACCGGTACGCCAGTGGATCTGGTATTCGAAGGACGAGAAAACAATGTACCTGGGGCCCCGGCGATTCCCAATACGCGCATCGAGCTTTCGTCAGCGATGCCGGCCACGGGGGATTTGGAGTTCAGACTGACGGACTACGAAAAAATCAAGACCATTCAACTGCCCAGCCCTGCCGCCGGACAACGCCCTCCTACCCGCTACGCGCATATTGCTTATACCGCAAATGGTATCGAAGCGGCGGTGACCGTTCCCGTGGCACTGTTGAACTCAAGCCTGGTGTATTGCGAAGTGGAGCGCCCAGAGCCAACACCTTGATTGTAATTTCAGCTGGAGCAGCTAAAGGCGACAACCGATGTCGTCTTTAGCTGTTGAAGTGAAGTTTCAATTGCTAAGAAATAGAGCTCCCACAATAAACGGAAAAAGCCTTACGCAGTTACAGATTTATCCTACATAAGCTCGGGTGGGTAGACAGTACTCTGGCGACCGTTTTTTTACTCGGCTCGCGCATATAACGAGTCGGACATTCGTTCCCCTAAGGAACGTAATCGAGTAGGACTCATTTATGTCGTCTAGGCCTGTTTTTTCCTATCGTAAGACAACGCTCAGCCTTGCGGTCATGGTGTTCATGCCCTTGCTGATCAATCCGTCCATGGCGCAGGCGGCAGGTGTCGTCCTCCCCGGACAGAACCAGACCATTGATGCGACTACCCCAGTAGATACTTGGTCCGTTGGGCAAGGGGCTACCCTGACCGGCACGCGAGCTTCCACGTTGGGCATCATCAGCAGCGCCGGTGGTGCTGTCAACTTGACTAACTCCGCGGTCAACGCCACCGGAACAGGCCAGTTCTCCCGTGGCATCGCGCTAACTAACGCCAACGCTACGCTGGACAACTCCACAGTCACCAGTACCGATGGCGTTGGCATCCTGGCCGCCCGGGACGTCAACACCGTGGGCGGCTCTACGGTAACGTTGCGTAACAACAGTACGGTACGAGGTCTGACGGGGGGGATAGCCGGCAACCGTTTCAGTAACCTGACCGTACAGAACTCCACGGTGGAAGGTACCGGCGCCAACAGTTTCGGCATACGGCTTCTGGAGGGCTCGTTATCCGCCAGCGGCAGTACGATCACCGGCGGCCTGAACGGATTGACGGTAGGCACCGATACGATGCCAACCGGAGTCACGCCTTCGTCCATTGTGCTGGACGGTACCCGGATAGAGGGCAAGACCGGTTCGGCCATTGTCGTAGGGTTCAATACCTCGACTGTTCCAACCGTGGCCAACATCGAGGTGCGCAACGGTTCGACCTTGATAGGCGGTAACGGTACAGTGCTGGAAGTGCGCAACGGCGCCTCAGCAGGATTGCTTGTCGATAACAGCGCGCTGACCGGCAATATCGTGGTGGATGCAGGCGGGACGGGCAACGTGACCCTGCAGAACGCAGCGTCATTGACCGGTGACATGCAAAACGTCACCAGCGCGACTCTTAATAATCAAGCGAGCATGACCGGCAATGTGCTGGGCGCTTCAAGCGTGGTGATCAATAACGCATCCACGCTGACGGGTAATTTGCAGGATGTTGCCAATGTATCCATCAACAACCGAAGTGTGATGGTCGGTGATGTCTCTGGTGCGGCCGGCAGCGCTTCGAGCCTTGCGCTGGATAACGGTGCCAGCCTGACCGGCAAGGTCAACAACGTTAACACCTTCGCTATCAGCAACCAGGCACTGTGGCAAATGGTCGAGAGCCAGGCGGTGAGTAACCTCACGCTCAACAGCGGGGGAACGGTTCGCTTGGGCAGCAACCAGCAATACTTCCAGCTGGACGTAGCCAACCTGGCGGGCAATGGTCGATTCGAGCTGGGTACGGATTTCAGGCAAGGCATCAGCGATCTTTTGAACATCACCGGCAGTGCATCTGGCAATCATCAATTGCTGGTAGCCAGTACCGGGCTAGATCCTGTCAGCGACGCATCGATCAAGGTGGTACAGAGTGTCGCTTCAGGTGCTCAATACGATCTGGTCAACGATCGGGTGGATGTCGGGGCATACACTTACCGTTTGGTCAAGCAAGGTGATGATTGGTATCTGCAACCCGACAAGGACGTGATCAGCAATCCGACCCGTTCAGTCATGGCGATCTTCGGCACCGCGCCGACGGTCATTTATGGAGAAATGGCGCTATTGAACACCCGCATGGGCGACCTACGCGTCAATGGAGGTCAGACGGGCGGTTGGATGCGTTCGTTCGGCAGCCGATACAGCGTCACCAACAAAGCTTATGGCAATGGTTATAGCCAGAACCAACAGGGGATTTCCCTGGGGGTGGACACCCCGGTGGAAATCGCCGGTGAGCGGGTGTTGCTGGGCGTGTTCGCCGGCTACAGCAAGTCGAACCTCGACTTGAGCCGTGGCAGCTCCGGTGAAATCGACAGCACCTCTCTCGGTATGTATGGCACTTGGCTGGGGGACAGTGGTTATTACCTGGATACCGTGGCCAAGCTCAATCATTTCCGCAATGATGCCAAGGTGACGATGAGCGACGGCACCAGGACCAAGGGCGGTTACAACAACCTGGGCGCCAGTGCATCCGTTGAGTTTGGCAAGCATATCGACTTCAAAGATGGCTATTACATCGAGCCGTTCACTCAATGGCAGGTAGCGACGGTGCAGGGTAAGGACTTCAGCCTTGATAATGGTTTGAAGGCGGATGCTGACACGACGCGTTCCATGCTGGGTAAAGTGGGTCTGTCCGTGGGACGGGGCATGAAGCTGGACGATGGCAGCGTGCTCCAACCGCATGTTCGTACAGCCCTTGTCCAAGAGTTTGCCAAGCACAACGAGGTGCGGGTCAACGATAACAAGTTCAACAACGATCTTTCCGGTACGCGGTTCGAAGTGGCGGCGGGTGCTTCTTGGACACTGAGTGATCGTTGGCAGGTCCATGGTGAACTCGATACCAGTAAAGGCGATAACCTGACCAAGGATTACGGCTTCAATTTTGGCGCTCACTACAAATTCTGAAAAAGAAAAAGGGGAAGCCTCGGCTTCCCCTTTTTTCTGGTTTCTGGCTTATGCAGCCTTGAGCACCTGAAACTCTCCCTTGAGAATAAAAGTCTGCCCTTCGGACCCTGGAATTTCGACGGCTATATTGAATACGCCTTTTGTGTGCCCTTCTGACGCAGGGAGCAATTCGATGTTACCTGAAACCCCTTCATAGATGAACTTATCGGCATCCTTATAGCTGAAGCCTACATCGGAACGGACCGTGCCTCGTAGATCATTACCTACCTGATGTACCCCCAATTCATAGTCTGCTGGGATACAAATAATGAGTTCACGCGTAGTGGTTGCGGTTGCCGTTGTCTTTTTTTCCTCACGATCCACTGCAGTAATGACTATGGTTTCTACCTTATCTATCCCGACAAGCTTCTTTTCAATCAATCGTGAGGTAGCTGCAAATTCTGGAAATTCCTTGCCCTGGGTCGAGTAAGCAGATGCGAGCACGTAATTGTTTGGTGCAAAACTCAGTGAGTTGCTAGCGGCATTCATGGTCCGATCTCCGTTTGGGAATTAGATATCCAAAGGCCGTATGGCCTTAACTCAGGATGAACTATAGGAGGCCCGTTTTTTAACGGCTTGTAAACTGTCAGAGCTGACAGTTTACAAGCGCTGTCAGACATGAATCCTACCGCTGCGATAATTTAAACTAAGCACTTTGGCCCTTCCGTCTTCGAGGCGAGGGATGGCCACGACTGTGTGTGAAATTGTGTAAGGGTTTTGCTCGCGGGTGGACGAGGGCGTATATCCTTGGCGGCTTGAGATTTCCTGCGCCGGATATGTCGCCATCGCGAGCATGCTCGCTCCCACAGTGGTTTTGCGCCGTACCCGAAGACCTCTGTGGAAGCGAGCCTGCTCGCGATGAGGCCCTGCCAGGCGCCACAGCACTTAGCGGACCCACCCATGCCCAACATCCTCCTCGTCGAAGACGACGCCGCCCTCTGCGAACTCATCGCCAGCTACCTGGAACGCAACGGCTATCAAGTCAGCGTGCTCAACCGTGGCGACCATGTGCGTGAACGTGCGCGGGCCAATCCGCCGGACCTGGTGATTCTCGACCTGATGCTGCCGGGCCTGGACGGCTTGCAGGTGTGCCGTTTGCTGCGGGCCGATTCGGCGACGTTGCCAATCCTGATGCTCACGGCGCGGGACGACAGCCATGACCAGGTGTTGGGCCTGGAGATGGGCGCCGACGACTACGTCACCAAGCCCTGCGAGCCACGGGTGCTGTTGGCGCGGGTGCGCACGTTGTTGCGGCGCAGCAGCCTGACCGAGCCGCAGACGGTCAACGACCGCATCGTCATGGGTAATCTGTGCATCGACCTGTCCGAGCGCACGGTGACCTGGCGCGGGCAGCCGGTGGAGTTGTCCAGCGGCGAGTACAACCTGCTGGTGGTGCTGGCCCGTCATTCAGGCGAAGTGCTGAGCCGCGACCAGATCCTGCAACGGCTGCGCGGTATCGAGTTCAACGGCACCGACCGTTCGGTGGACGTGGCCATTTCCAAGCTGCGGCGCAAGTTCGACGACAACGCCGGCGAGGCGCGCAAGATCAAGACCGTGTGGGGCAAGGGTTACCTGTTCAGCCGCTCCGAGTGGGAATGCTGATCGATGTGGAAGCTGCTGATTCGCCTTTATCTGGTCACCATCGTTTCCTACAGCGCGGCGATCTATTTGATGCCGGAACTGGTGATCCGCCTGTTCCACGAGCGTTTCCAAACCTACAACCTCGACTATTCCCGTGGCCTGCAAACCCTGATGGTCAAGCAGTTCCGCGCCGCGCCCAGCGAGCAATGGCCGGCGCTGGCGGCGCAGATGGACAAGGAGTTCGAGCCATTGCGCATCGAGTTGGCGACCACCGGGGACGCCGGTTTCACCGCAACCGAACAGGCGCGTCTCAAGCGCGGTGAAAACGTGGTGCGCATCGGTGACTGGGGCTGGCGAACCCTGGCGGCCGCGCCGCTGGACGAGCACACGGCGGTGAAGATGATCGTGCCGCCCGACCCGGCGGATGTCAGTTGGTTGTATTGGAGCATCAACGTGTTGATCGGCGCGACGATGCTGGGCTGCCTGCTGCTCTGGTTGCGGCCGCACTGGCGCGATCTGGAGCGTCTGAAGCGCACCGCCGAGCGTTTCGGCAAGGGGCATTTGAGCGAGCGCACGCACATTGCGCCGCGCTCGAACATCGGCAGCCTGGCCCACGTATTCGACACCATGGCCGGGGACATCGAGAATCTGCTCAACCAGCAGAGGGACCTGCTAAACGCCGTGTCCCATGAACTGCGCACGCCCCTGACTCGGCTCGATTTTGGCCTCGCTCTGGCGTTGTCGGAGGAGATGCCGACGGCCAGTCGCGAGCGTCTGCAAGGGTTGGTGGCGCACATTCGCGAACTGGACGAGTTGGTGCTGGAACTGCTGTCCTACAGCCGCTTGCAAAATCCGGAGCGGTTGCCGGAGCGGGTCGAAGTGCCGCTGGACGAGTTCATCGACAGTATCCTGGGCAGCCTCGACGAAGACCTGGCCGCGCCAGAGGTGGTGATCGACGTGCTGCTGCACGGGGCGCTGGAGCGTTTTGTGCTGGACCCGCGCCTCACCGCCCGCGCTTTGCAGAACCTGCTCCGCAATGCCATGCGCTATTGCGAGAAACGCATCCAGGTCGGCGTGCTGGTCAGCGAGCAAGGCTGTGAAATCTGGGTCGACGACGACGGCATCGGCATTCCCGACAGCGAGCGCGAGCGCGTCTTCGAGCCGTTCTACCGCCTGGACCGCAGTCGCGACCGGGCCACGGGCGGCTTCGGCCTCGGCCTGGCAATCAGCCGCCGCGCCCTGCAAGCCCAGGGCGGCACGCTGACGGTCGAGAATTCGCCGCTAGGGGGGGCACGCTTCCGGCTGTGGCTGCCAACACCTGAAGCCTGACACCATCCCTGTGGCGAGGGAGCTTGCTCCCGCTGGGCCACGAAGTGGCCCCATACAGTCATCCAAACAACCCCGCCGCAATATTGATCGAAAACCCCAATATCGCCGTATTGAACACAAAACCGATCAACGACTGCGCCAACACGATCTTGCGCAACTGCCGCGTGGCAACCCCCACGTCCGAGGTCTGCACCGCCACCCCGATGGTGAACGAGAAGTACAGGAAATCCCAGTAATTGGGTGTGGCCAGGCCTTCGGCAAAACGCAGCGCCGGTTCCTTGCCGTTCCAGGTGTAATACAGCCGGGCGTAGTGAACGCTGAAGATCACTCCGATCAGCAACCATGAGCCGATCACGGTCAACGCGGTCGCGCCATAGTGCAGCCACTTGCCGGCCGTTTGCAGGTCGCGGCTTCCGGCCAGTTCAAAGGTGATGGTCGCCAGGCTGGCCAAGGCTGCGATGCAAACCATCAACAACACGAGCCGGGCGTTTTCGTCTTCCATTTCGGCGATGCGCTTCACGTCCGGCGCCTTGGCCCGCACCGTGAGCCAGAACATCAACAGCAGATAAGTCCAGACCCCGACGTTCCAGCCGATCAGGATCTTGCCGATGACCGAGTCAGCGGGCATCGACAAACCCGCGGCCAGGCCAATGATCGTGGCCCAGGAAAGGCGCGGGTGAGTGCGGGTGAGGCGGGGCATGGGAACTCACTGTGACAAGGGAATACGGGTAGTAACAGTCATCCGGCAAACGCCGGGCTGGCGATGTCGCTGGATTGAATCAGCCGCACGCCGGCCTCCTGCATGCGCCGCATGGCCGCGTCCATCGAACCGTCGATATCGATGCCCCGACAAGCGTCCAGAACGACGATCGCGTTGAAGCCAGCCATTCGTGCGTCCAGCGCCGAGTACATCACGCAGAAGTCCAGGGCCAATCCGACCATGTACACCGTGTCGATGCCGCGTTCCTTGAAGTAGCCGGTCAGGCCGGTCGGGGTCTGGCGGTCGGCTTCCATGAAGGCCGAGTAACTGTCGATGGCCGGGTTGCACCCCTTGCGAATGACCAATTGGGCATGAGGCAAGTCGAGGTCAGGGTGCAGCGCGGCGCCCGGGGTATCCTGGACACAGTGATCGGGCCAGAGCTTTTGTTCGCCGTAGGGGAGCTGGATGAGGTCGAAGGGTTGCTTGTCTTCATGGCTGGAGGCGAACGAGGCGTGCCCGGCGGGGTGCCAGTCCTGGGCGCAGACGACGTTCAGGAACGAACGGCCGAGTCGGTTGACCAGCGGCACGATTTCGTCGCCACCCGGCACGGCCAGTTGGCCGCCAGGGATGAAGTCGTTCTGGATGTCAATCACGAGTAAAGCGGTGGTTGTGGCTTTGGTATCCGCTAGGGTCATGCCGGCTGCTCCTGGGGGGAACTGAAGAGCTTAGCCGAATCGGTTCCGGCTCAGGTGGTTGTTTGTGCCGGGCACCGCATCGCGAGCAAGCTTGATTCCACATGGCCGGTGGACGACGCCCTGCGGATAAGGGCCGCTACAGGGGAGCCCAGTGTCTTTCGTCGCAAATATTTTTTGTATGATGGCTTTTTGATGCACTTCTGTAGCGACTGTGTAGAATCGCCAACTTTCAACCGGGCATGGAAGCAGTACGGCCTTAAGGTCACGAGAAAAAACCCATGCTCATCGGCAGCTATTCACCCGCTCTCGTTTCGTTTTCCCTGTTTGTTGCAATCCTGGCGTCCTACACCGCGCTGGATCTGGCCGGGCGTATCGCCACCGCTCAGGGGCGCGCCGTTCACTTCTGGATGGCCGGTGGTGCGTTGGCGATGGGGGTGGGCATCTGGTCCATGCATTTCATCGGCATGCTCGCTTTCACCTTGCCGGTAGAGCTTGGCTACGATTTGGCGATCACTGCGCTGTCTTTGCTGATTGCCGTCCTTTCCAGCGGCTTTGCGCTGTGGTTGGTCAGCCAGCCACAACTGCGCGCCTGGCATTTGGCGTTCGGCGCGTTGGTGATGGGTACTGGCATCAGTGCCATGCATTACACCGGCATGGCCGCGTTGCGGATGCAACCGGGCATCGATTACGACCCGACGCTGTTCGGGGCTTCGTTGTTGATTGCCGTCGTAGCGTGCGCGGCGGCGTTATGGATCGCCTTTCATCTTCGCCAGAATACGCCTCACGTACGCCTGGCTCGTGCCGGCGCCGCCGTGGTGATGGGCGTCGCCATCGTCGGCATGCACTACACCGGCATGGCCGCGGCGCAGTTCCGCGAAGGCAGTTTCTGCGGGGCCCTGGATGGCTTGAGCGGCAAGGGGCTGGACAATGTGGTGCTGATTACCACCCTGGCAATCCTGGCGATTACCTTGCTGACTTCCATCCTCGACGCACGCCTTGAAGCGCGTACGGCGGAGTTGGCCAGGTCGCTGACCCAGGCCAACCGGGAGCTGACTCAACTGGCCTTGCACGACCCCCTGACCGGACTGCCCAACCGTGTTTTGCTGGCCGATCGCATTGGCCAAGCCATGCACCGCGTGCAGGAACAGGGCGGGTGTTTCGCCTTGATGTTCATTGACCTGGATGGCTTCAAACCGGTGAACGACGCGTTTGGCCATCACATGGGCGACCTGTTGCTGCGGGACGTGGCCCTGCGCCTGCGCGAGGATCTGCGCAACCAGGACACCCTCGCACGGATCGGTGGCGACGAGTTCGTCCTGCTGGTGCAACTGGCCGAGCCGGACGACGCCCTGCGCCTGGCCGCTCGGCAGGTTGCATTGATCGGCGGCACGTTCCGGGTCGCCGACCATGACCTGCAGATCTCCGCCAGTGTCGGCATCTCGCTTTATCCGGGCAACGGCCAGAGCGCCGATGAACTGTTGATGAACGCGGACGCGGCGATGTATCACGCCAAGGGCGCCGGCAAGAACGGCTACAGCTTCTTCGACGCCTCGATGAACAGCAACGCCCGCAAGCAATTGCAACTGCTGCAAGACTTGCGCATCGCCGTCGAGCAGCGGCAGTTCAGCCTGCATTACCAGCCCAAGTTCGACGCCGCGAAGGGCCGTCCGGTAGGTGCCGAAGCGCTGCTGCGCTGGACTCATCCAACCCAGGGCCTGCTGATGCCCGACACCTTCATCGACCTGGCGGAGAAGACCGGGTTGATCATTCCGATCGGCGAATGGGTGCTCAACGAAGCCTGCCGGCAGATGCGCGAATGGTACGTGCTGGGCTACACCGACTGGCGCATCGCGGTGAATCTCTCGGCCTTGCAGTTCTGCCATGCGGGCCTGGTGCAGAGCGTGGCCAAGGCGCTGGAAACTCATCATTTGCCGGCCAACAGCCTGACGCTGGAAATCACCGAGACCACTGCCATGAGCGACGCGGACGCGAGCATGACGGTGCTGCAACAGCTGTCGGACATGGGCGTGGACCTGTCCATCGACGACTTCGGCACCGGCTATTCGAGCCTGATGTACCTCAAGCGCCTGCCGGCCAACGAGTTGAAGATCGATCGCGGTTTCGTGCGCGACCTGGAGCACGACAGCGATGACGCGGCCATCGTCTCGGCCATCGTCGCCCTCGGCCAGGCCCTGGGGCTGCGGATCGTCGCCGAAGGGGTGGAGACCGATGTACAACAGGACTTCCTGACGCAGTTGGGCTGCGATTCACTGCAAGGATATCTGCTGGGGCATCCGCAACCGGCCGAGCATTTCCTCAAGAACATCCGCCAATTCCCGCGCGTGGCGATCGCCTGAGGCGATTGCTCAGGGGACGATGTCGAACGCGGTGCTGCCCAGCCGCTCGCCATTGATCAGCACATGTACCGCATGCCGGCCCTCATAGTGTCGGCGCGTGGTCAGCTCGCGGATGTGCTGGGAGCGGCTGAGGTTGGCGCACGCCAGGGCGGGCAGGTCGAAGGTCCTGAGTTTGAACACCTTGGCCGACGTACCGCCCGAGGCTTTTACGTAATCGATCGCATAATCGATCACCAAGCGTTGGTTCTCGGGACAAGTCGATTGCACCTTGAACGACAACGTGACCTGCTCGCCCAGGCGAATCACCGCCGGCAGCACTTGCAGATCCGAGACCTCGACCTGCGCCTTACCTCCCGCTCCGATGACCGCCAGCGCCCGGGGGTTACCTTGCTTGATCAAGCTGCGCAGGGCATGCCGGGCGATCCAGGCGGTGTGGCGCTCCTGGAGCGGCCAGCCTTCGATGCGGTCAAGGACCCAGTCGGGGTGCTGCTTGGTCACATCGTTCAGGTGGTTGGCGACGGATTTGCGCACGTACAGGCTGTCGTCGGCCTTGAGCGCATCGAGGATGGCGGCAGCGAGTTCCGGGTTGGCCTGGATCGGCTCCAGATGGAATGACCAGGGCAGGCGCGGGCGGCTGCCTTCGCTGGCGAGGCGGCGCACGTGCTCGTTGGCGTCCAGTGCCCATTCATGCATCACTTCTAAAGTACCCGCCAGGTCATCGCGCAGGAAATGCCGCACGGCGAATTCCGCGGAGCCGAACCGGGTGAAATACTTGAGCGCGTCCATGGACGCCTCGAAGGCATGCCGACCGTACGACGCCACGTAGTGCGGCAGGAACATGCTCACGAACATGCTGTTCAACCGCGGCGCCAGGGCACGCAGTACTTCCAGCGATGATTCGTAATCCAGCGGCAAGACCGTATGCAGACACTCGCTGACCCGCGCCATGCGCTGCATCACCGACAACTGCGCCAGCCCATCGTTGGTCATGTCCAGGAACGCCTTGGCATCGAACGCCGGGTACACCGCGCGCATTTCGGTGGCGATGTGTTCCAGGCGGGCGTTGTTGAAGATTTCCTTGAGGGCTGGGGAAGAGGTGGTGGTGCTCATGTTGGGTCCGTCCGGCGGGTGTTGGGCCAAGGCTCGCCACTATGCCATAGCCGCCACATGGGAATGGGGCCTTCAGAAGCAACAGTAAAAGGAATGATTCGCCGTCGCCGAAGTCCCAGATTCAGTACCTTGAATTAATTGGAGTTCTTCTATGCGCAAACCCACCCTCATCGCCAGCCTCGTCTTGATCGCCGGCCTCGGAGCCTTTGGGCCTGTCGCGCAAGCCGTCGAGAAAACCGGAGACGCCCTGGAGCATTCGCCAAGCAATGGCCGCCGGCTGGTGGAAAACGACCGGGTCCCGGCGGACTACCAGCGCTCGGACAGGGCCATGAAAGACTGGAAGCAGAAAAAGCTCGAGCAGCCAACAGAAGAGCAGCAATGGGTGCATATCGACGACAAGTACCTGCTGATCGAAACCGTGTCCGGCGCAATCGTCAAGATCGTCCCGGCGACACGCTAAAGCACTAAAGCACTAAAGCACTTCGCCTTTATCCCACAGATGAACCAACTCGCCAGGTGCCCGGTCCTCGGGCACTTGCAACACCATTTCGTCGTCCTGGTCGTTGGCCCGGTAACGCACCTCGATCTGGAAATAACGCTGGTCGCCGCGGCCAGGGCTGGAAGAGGTGAGCGGCAGGCACCCCTCCAGCACCGAGCAGATGCGCGTGCGTTGGTCGATGTCGCATTGGGCGAACTCGATTTCCCGGGGCCGGGTCAGGGCATGGATGGCTGCCACGCCGCCCTGGCGCGACAGCTTTACGACCGCTTTGTCATCAAGGTCTGGCAGGGTTTTCATCCGTTCTCCTCGTTCAGGTCGACACCCACCTGTGCCCAGCCGTCCTGGACGGCTTTGACTTCCCGTTCGCCGAAACGCTGGCGGGCGTGCTCAATGGTCAGGCGAGCAAACGCGCTGAAGGACGCGTCGTTGGCCAGTTGCCTGTCGCACAAGGTGTCATACCAGATTTTCCCGGCCTTTTCCCAGGCGAATCCGCCCAGCGCGGTCGCCACCAGATAAAAGGCCCGGTTGGGAATGCCGGAGTTGATGTGCACGCCGCCGTTGTCCTCGCGGGTGATGACGAACTCGCGCATGTGCGCCGGTTGGGGATCCTTGCCCAGCAGCGGGTCATCGTAAGCGGTGCCGGGGTTGGACATGCTGCGCAAACCATCACCGTTGATCTTGTCGGTGAGCAGGTCCGCGCCGATCAACCAGTCGGCCTGCTCGGCGGTCTGGCCCAATACGAATTGCTTGACCAGTACCCCGAACACATCGGAAATCGATTCGTTCAATGCGCCGGACTGGTTGGCATAGATCAAGCCCGCTTCGCTTTCGGTGACGCCGTGGGCCAACTCGTGGGCCACGACGTCGAGGGAGCGGGTGAAGCGCTGGAAGATCTCGCCATCGCCGTCGCCGAACACCATCTGCGCGCCGTTCCAAAAGGCGTTTTCGTAGTCCTGGCCGTAATGCACGCTGCCGACCAGGGCAAACCCCTTGTTATCGATGGAGTCACGCTCCAGCACCCTCCAGAAAAAGTCATAGGTCGCGCCGAGGGCGTCGTACGCTTCGTCCACCGCCGGGTCGCCACTGGGCGATTGACCCTCCAGGCGCACCGGTTGGCCTGGCAGTTCCATGCCGTTCTGGGCGTCGTGGATGCTGCGCTGTGGTTGGCCGGCCTTGCCGGGCTTGGGCAGCTTGGCGGACGCGGGTGGGTTGCTGGGAGGGCCTGGGTTGTGGCGCAGGTTCTTGACATGAGTCAGGGTGCCGAGGGCGCTGGAACGCTGCTGCTCGGAGCCATGGGCGATAATGCGGTTGAGGATGTAAGGCGGAATGAAGCCGTGGAGCGGGCGTGAGTCGATCATCAGAAAATCCTTATCTGAAATGCAGGGTCGATACCCATGTGAACCACAGTGGTTGTTGCGGTTCCCTTTGCCGCAAAAGGTTGCCTGTCGCGCAGATATCTGCGAAAACCCCGCGCCTGGATCACACGGGAATAACGCCATGAATGACGAGTTGCAAATCATCGACTTAAAAGAGGGCGACGGCAAAAGCGTAGTCAAAGGCGCGCTGATTACCACCCAATATCGCGGCACCCTCGAAGACGGTACAGAGTTCGATTCATCCCACAGTCGCGGCAAACCCTTCCAATGCGTGATCGGCACTGGCCGGGTCATCAAGGGCTGGGATATCGGATTGATGGGCATGAAGGTCGGCGGCAAGCGCAGACTCTGGGTGCCGGCGCACCTGGCCTACGGTGAACGGTCCGTGGGCGCCCACATCAAGCCCAACGCCAATCTCAGCTTTGAAATCGAGTTGCTGGAAGTCCTGACGCGGGACGATTGAGGCGTCTTCGTTCATGACCGGTCGCTGAACAGCGGGATCCGTCCGTTGGTCGAGGGGCGGTAGTGCCAGGCCAGTTGATCCAGGCACGGCGTGCGTTCCAGGATTGCCTCCAGGGATGCGCGGGCGATGTCCATCGCCAGGGCCTGGCCTGGACATTCGTGGCGGCCGCTGCCGAAGCTGAAACTGCGCCGATTCGGGCGATCCAACAGCAGGGTATCGGGCGCTGGGTTGAGCTGCGGGTCGCGGTTGGCCGCGGCTAGCAGCACCAGGACTGCGTCTCCCTGGGACAGCGCAGCGCCAAGGATCTCGCAAGGCGCGGCGATGAAGCGTCGGGTGTTCTGCACGGCTGGGTCGAAACGTTGGACTTCGGCCAATAATGAGTTGATCTGCGTGGGGTCGTCCCGGAGCACTTGATGTAGCGCGGGATCACGGATCAACGCCAACAATGCGTTACCGATCAGGCCTGCGGTGGCCTCATGGGTTTGCGAAAGCAAGCCGATCAGGTTGGCGGTCCGGCTGTCTGGGTCGGCGTCTTCGAAGCCCTGGCAGATGCCGTTCAATAACTGACTGTCTCGCGCGACGATCCGCTCCTGGAAAAGCCTTGCCAGTTGCTCGCTGGCCCGGTGGGCGGCCTCCCGTTGTGGAGCTTGGCTCAGGGGCGACAGGCAGGCGACGAAATCACCCGTCAGCTCGCTGATCAGGTGACTGTCCGTCGGATTGAAACCCAGCAGTTGCGCCACCACGCTGACCGGGCCGCTGAACTGCGCCTGGCGCACGCCTTCGGCGCCATGCCTGAGCAAGCGCGCCTTCACCAGCGCCTCGACCTGGCGGGGATCGATGTCCTGCAACCTCGGCGCGATGGCCGCCCTCGGGCAGCGTTGTCGTTCACCTTCGTTCATCCGCATCAGGCGCCCGAACACTCGGCCGGCAGGCCCCTCGGCAATCGCCTTCGGCACCGGCTCGTGGGCGGGGCGCACGTGGCAGTCGGGATGATGCAAGACCGCGCACACCGCTTCGGCGCTGCTAGCGACCCAGATATTCAAGTGTGGGTCGAAGTCCAGCCCGCCGTTGGCGCGAAGGGTCGAATAATATGGGTAGGGATCGGCGTGTGTCGCGGCGGTGATCGGGTCCATGATGGTTGCCTCGTTCGTGCGGGGAGAGTGCTGCTACTATCTCCAGTCGACGCATGGCTTGATTCGTCCGGGAGCGAAATATGAACGCAGAGCAACACGATGTGGGCGTGTCCCAGGTAGCCGCGGCCATTGCCGAACCGGCCCGCACTCGAATGCTCTGCGCGCTGATGGACGGCCACGCCCGCACCAGCACGGAGCTGGCAAGCATCGCCGATGTCAGTGCCTCCACCGCCAGCGCCCACCTGGCGAAGCTCAAGGAGTCGGCGCTGGTGCGCTTGCATGTGCAGGGCCGTCATCGTTATTACAGCCTCGCCGACAAACGCGTGGCCGCTGCCCTCGAGGCGTTGATGGTGATTGGCCAGGACGCCGCGCCGACCTTCACCCCACGTACGCCGGATCGCCTGCAGTTTGCTCGCACCTGTTACGACCATATGGCGGGCACCCTAGCGGTGCGGCTGCACGACCGCTTGCTCGAAGCCGGGTGGCTGGTCGAGGTGGACGGCCAAGGGTATCGGCTGGGTGAAACGGGTGAGGCGCTGTTCGAAGGCTTGGGTATCGATGTGCAGGCATTGACGGCCCAACGACGCCGTTTCGCCTGCCCATGCCTGGACTGGAGCATGCGCCGGCCGCACCTGGGCGGTGCCTTGGGGGCGGCGTTGCTGCAACTGGCGATCAAGCGCAAATGGCTGGTCCAGGACCTGGACAGCCGGGCGCTGGGGTTGACGGCCAGCGGCCGCAAGGAAATGGCAGGGCGGTTTGGGATCGATGCGGAATTCGATGCCATATCGACTGGCGCCATCGCGAGCAAGCTCGCTCCCACAATGGACTTGCGCTGAACTCAACACTCAAGACCACCCCGAGATTTCCTGTGGGAGCGAGCCTGCTCGCGATGGCGGCGTCTCATTCAATCCTTTTGCAAGCTGACCCACCGCCATCGCGAGCAGGCTCGCTCCCACAGTGGATTTGCGCTGAGCACAACACTCAAGACCACCCGAGATTTCCTGTGGGAGCGGGCTCGCCCGCGATGACGGCGGCGCATTCAATCCTTGTGCAAGCTGACCCACCGCCATCGCGAGCAGGCTCGCTCCCACAGTGGATTTGCGCTGAACACAACACTCAAGACCACCCGACACTTCCTGTGGGAGCGAGCCTGCTCGCGATGGCGGCCGCTCATTCATGCAGTCATATGGCGGCGCCGATATTCATCCGGCGTGGTGCCCATCATTTTGCGGAACATGCTGATGAACGCCGAGGCGCTGCTGTAGCCCAGGTCCAGGCCAATGGTTTCCACGCTCTGGCCACGTTCGAGCAGGGCCAGGGCCTCGATGACTTTCAGGCGCTGGCGCCATTCCACCAAGGACATGCCCAGGTCCCGCTGGGCCCGGCGCATCAGTGTGCGCTCGGTGGTGTTGGCGGCGCGAGCCAGTTGCGGCAAGGAGCGCGGGTCGCTGGGATTGGCCTCCAAGGCCCGCAACACCGGACCCAGCAGCGGATCATCCGAAGAGGGGAGGTAACTGCCGACGTGGGGCGCCTGCGTCAGCTTGTCCACCAGCACTTGCAACAAGCGCTGCTGTTCGGGCGTCTGTGGCTGGCTCGGCGGGTCGCTGCGCAGTTCTTCCAGCAACGCGCGGATCAGCGGGCTCAGGGTCAGCGCGCAGGGGACGGCTGGCAGCGCACCGCACAGCTCGGCCGCCAGGTACAACGAGCAATGGCAGGCTTCATGCCGATTGAAGCCCACGTGTTCCATGTCCGGCGGCAGCCAGATGCCGTATTGCGGGGGCGCCAGGTAATGGTGCTGGGCGATTTCGATTTCCATCACGCCACTGTAGGAATAGACGAACTCTCCCCAGGCATGCCGGTGCCGGGGATACGTGGCGTGGGCCGGCATGCAGGCGCTGCGGAAGAAAATCGCCGAGGGTAGCGCCGCGTCGAACGGAGGAATCTTCAGGTGTTGGGCTGGTGGCTGCATATCGACCGCAATGGCGGATTACCGGGATGGCTTGTCGGGTAATCACTATATCCAGCAAAGCTGTCAGGCCGACAATCCTTTCATCTCTTTTCTGCCCGAGGACCTTTCCATGACCACCCGCCGTGCCCTGGATGGCCAGGTCATCGCCCTGATGACCGGCCTCTGTGCCATCTGGGGTTTCCAGCAAGTCGCGATCAAGGCCGGCGCCGCCGACATGGCGCCGATGTTGCAACTGGGGGTGCGCTCGGCCATCGCCGCGGTACTGGTCTGGCTGTTGGTGCTGGCGCGCGGTGAACGCCTGTCCCTGACCGACGGCAGTTGGCGCCCGGGCCTGTTGGTGGGGTTGTTGTTCGCGCTGGAGTTCGTGATGGTGGGTGAGGGCCTGCGCCATACGACGGCTTCGCACATGGTGATTTTCCTCTACACCGCACCGATGTTCGCCGCCCTCGGTTTGCACTGGAAGTTGCCAAGCGAGCGTCTCAAACCGGCGCAATGGCTGGGCATCGCCGTTGCCTTCGGCGGCATTGTGGTGGCCTTCAGTGGCGGTTCGGGCGCGGCGAACGGCAGTTCGTTGCTCGGCGATGGCATGGGCTTGTTGGCCGGCGCGCTGTGGGGCGCCACCACCGTGACGGTACGCTGTTCGCGGCTGACGGACTTGCCGGCCAGCCAGACGCTGCTTTATCAATTGGTGGGCGCCGGGGTGCTGCTGATCGGCATGTCGGCAGCGCTGGGGCAAACGACAATCAACCCCACGCCATCTCTCATTGCGAGCATGGCGTTCCAGGTGTTGCTGGTGTCCTTCGCCAGCTTCCTGATCTGGTTTTCGCTGCTACGCCGGTATCTGGCGTCGCAATTGGGGGTGCTGTCGTTCATGACGCCCCTGTTCGGCATCGGGTTTGGCGTCTGGTTGCTGGATGAGCCGCTGGAGCCGAACTTTATTGTTGGCGCGGCTTTGGTATTGAGTGGAATCTTGCTGGTAAGCGGTTACGGTTGGTTTCGCCAGCGTTGGGGGCGATCGCCGGTATTGCGGCAAGAGTAGCTGAACGCAGATGCATAAAAGCCCACCCTTGCTAGGACAAGGGTGGGCTTTTTTAATGAAAAAATTCAGCTGCCCAGAGGGGCTTGGATCAAACCTTGACGATCCAACCCGCGGGCGCTTCCACGTCGCCGGTCTGCACGCCGGTCAGCTCTTTGTAGAGCTTTTGAGTGATCGGGCCGACTTCGGTTTCGCTGTGGAACACGTGCAGCTTGTCCTTGTAGCTGATGCCGCCAATCGGCGTGATCACCGCAGCGGTACCACAGGCGCCGGCTTCCTTGAAATCCGACAGCTTGTCGATGAACACGTCGCCTTCGATCACTTCCAGGCCCAGGCGCGATTTCGCCAGTTCGATCAGCGACAGGCGGGTGATGCCCGGCAGGACCGAAGGGGAGTTGGGGGTGATGAATTTGTTGTCGTGGGTAATGCCAAAAAAGTTGGCCGAGCCGACTTCTTCGATTTTCGAATGGGTCAGCGGATCCAGATAGATGCAGTCGGCGAAGCTGGCCTTCTTGGCCTGGGAACCGGGCATCAGGCTCGCGGCGTAGTTGCCGCCGACCTTGGCCGCGCCGGTGCCCTGTGGGGCGGCGCGGTCGAAGCTGGAGATCAGGAAGTTGTGCGGGGTCAGGCCGCCCTTGAAGTAGGCGCCGACCGGGATGCAGAAGATCGAGAAGATGAACTCGGGCGCGGTGCGCACGCCGATGTTGTCACCCACGCCGATTACGAACGGGCGCAGGTACAGCGCGCCGCCAGTGCCGTACGGCGGGATGAAGCGCTCGTTGGCGCGGACCACTTGCTTGCAGGCTTCTACGAACTGCTCGGTGTCGACATGCGGCATCAGCAGGCGGGCGCAGCTGCGCTGCATGCGGGCGGCGTTCTGGTCCGGACGGAACAGGTTGATCGAACCGTCCTTGCAGCGATAGGCCTTCAAGCCTTCGAAGCATTGCTGACCGTAGTGCAGGGCGGTGGAGCCCTCGCTGATGTGCAGCACGTTGTCGTCGGTCAGGGTGCCCGCGTCCCAGGCGCCATCGCGCCAATGCGACAGGTAGCGCTTGTCGGTCTTGATGTAGTCAAAGCCCAGTTTGTCCCAATTGATGCTCTCGTTACCCATGACACCCTCTATTTCCTGACAACCGTCGAAACGGTTCAAGCTTCTGACGTTTTTGAATGGGGACAACAATACTTCATTCCGGGGGTGTTTCGCAGCTTGCTCGATGAGGAGCAGGAGATATTTCCAGCCGACTCCCCCGTGGCGAGGGAGCTTGCTCCCGCTCGGCTGCGAAGCAGTCGTAACCCGTTAGACGCGGTGTGACTGAATAAACCCGTCGCCAGATTCAGGGCCGCTTCGCGGCCCAGCGGGAGCAAGCTCCCTCGCCACGGTATAACTGCCGTTAACAATGCAACGCATGCCCCAACGCCCGCAACGCTGCTTCCTGCACCGCTTCGCCCAGCGTCGGATGGGCGTGGATAGTGCCGGCGATATCTTCCAGGCGCGCGCCCATTTCCAGGGACTGGCCGAACGCGGTGGACAGCTCCGACACCCCCACGCCAACCGCTTGCCAGCCGACGATCAAGTGATTGTCCCGGCGCGCCACGACGCGCACGAAACCGCTTTTCGATTCCAAGGTCATCGCCCGGCCGTTGGCGGCGAACGGGAAGCTCGACACGATGCAATCGAGCCCGGCAGCCTTGGCCTCGTCCGGCGTCTTGCCTACAACGACGACTTCCGGATCGGTGAAGCACACCGCCGCGATGGCCGTCGGGTTGAATTCGCGATGCTGGCCGGCGATCAGCTCGGCGACCATCTCGCCCTGGGCCATGGCCCGGTGGGCGAGCATCGGTTCGCCGCTCAGGTCGCCGATGGCCCAGACGTTGCGCATGCTGGTCTGGCAATGGTTGTCGATCTTCACCGCCGAGCCGTTCATCGCCAGGTCCAGGGCTTCAAGGTTCCAGCCTTGGGTGTTGGGTTTGCGTCCAACCGCCACCAGCACCCGGTCAGTGTCCAGGTTTAACGTGTCGCCGTTGGGATCACGCACCTGCAAAGTGCTGCCCTGGGCATCGAAACCTTCGACGCTGTGCTTGAGGTACAGCCTCACGCCCAACTGCTTGAGCGCCTCGTGTACCGGTTGGGTCAGTTCGCCGTCGTAGGCCGGCAGGATCCGCTCCTGGGCCTCGACCACGCTGACTTGCGCGCCGAGCTTGCGATAGGCGATGCCCAGCTCCAGGCCGATATAACCACCGCCGACCACTACCAGGTGCTTGGGCACCGAGGTGGGGGCGAGGGCTTCAGTGGACGAGATGATCGGCCCTCCAATCGGCAGCATGGGCAGTTCTACGCTTTTCGAGCCGGTAGCCAGCAGCAGGTGCTCGCACTGGATGCGCGTGTCGCCGACCTCGACGGTCTTGCCGTCGATGACCCTGGCCCAGCCGTGGATGACCTGGACCTTGTTCTTCTTCAGCAACGCGGCGACACCAGTGGTCAGGCGGTCGACAATGCCGTCCTTCCATTCCACGCTCTTGCCGATGTCAAGGGTTGGCGCCGACACGGTGATACCCAAGGCCGAGCCCTGGCTGTGGTGGTGAGTCTGGTGAAACTGCTCGGCCACATGGATCAATGCCTTGGACGGGATACAGCCGATGTTCAGGCAGGTACCGCCCAACGCCTGGCCTTCCACCAGGATCGTTTCAATGCCCAGCTGGCCGGCGCGAATCGCCGCCACGTAGCCGCCGGGACCGCCGCCGATGATCAGCAACTTAGTGTTCAAAGTCTGCATCGCCTACTCCACAAACAGGGTGGCAGGTTGTTCGAGCAAGCCGCGCAGGGCCTGGATGAATTGCGCCGCGTCCATGCCGTCGACCACCCGGTGATCGAAGGAACTGGAGAGGTTCATCATCTTGCGGACCACGATCTGGCCCTTGATCACCACAGGCCGCTCGACGATCTTGTTCACGCCGACGATCGCCACTTCCGGCAGGTTCAGCACCGGTGTGCTGACAATGCCGCCGAGTGCGCCGAGGCTGGTCAGGGTGATGGTCGAGCCGGAGAGCTCATCGCGACTGGCCTTGCCATTGCGGGCGGCCGTGGCCAGGCGCGAAATCTCCGCCGCGCTGTCCCACAGGCTGCGGGCTTCGGCGTGACGCACCACGGGCACCATCAGGCCGACATCGCTCTGGGTCGCAACGCCGACATGCACTGCGCCGCAGCGATGGATGACCTGGGCTTCGTCGTCATAACGGGCGTTCATCTGCGGGAAGTCGCGCAGGGCCACGACCAACGCGCGGACGAGGAAGGGGAGCAAGGTCAGCTTGCCGCGACTGGCGCCGTGTTTTTCGTTCAGGTGAACCCGCAGCTCTTCCAGCGCGGTGACGTCGATTTCCTCGACGTAGCTGAAATGGGCAGCGCGTTGAGTTGCTTCCTGCATGCGCTGGGCAATCTTGCGGCGCATGCCGATCACCGGGATCTGCTGCTCGTCATGGCGTTCGGCGTAACCCGAACCGCCCTTGGCCTGGGTCGACGGCCCCTGGGCCAGATAGGCTTCCAGGTCTTCATGCAAAATACGCCCGGCAGGGCCGCTGCCCTGGACCAGACGCAGTTGGATACCGAGGTCCAATGCGTGCTTGCGCACGGCCGGCGAAGCCAGTGGACGCTCGTCGGGGTCACGTGCCACTGGGGCTTGCGGGGTGCAGCGGGGTGCGGCGGTTTTTGCCATCACCGGTTCAGGCGTTGCCACTGGCGCTGGCTTCGGTGCTTGCGCAGCAGCAGCCGCAACCGGAGCCGGTTGCGCGGAGTCCTTCAGGTTGCCCGCACCTTCCACTTCAATGCGGATCAGCTCGCTGCCCACCGCCATGACTTCACCCGGCTCGCCACCCAGGGCGATGACCCGGCCATGCACTGGCGAGGGGATATCCACCATCGCTTTGTCGGTCATGACGTCGGCCAGTACCTGGTCCTCGACGACCATGTCGCCCACCTTGACGTGCCACACCGACAACTCAACTTCCGCGATGCCTTCGCCGATGTCCGGCATCTTGATAACGTGCGTGCCCATTCAGACCTCCATGACCCGTTTCAACGCCGCGCCCACACGGGACGGCCCAGGGAAATACGCCCACTCCTGCGCATGCGGGTAGGGGGTGTCCCAACCGGTGACACGCTCGATGGGCGCTTCCAGGTGGTGGAAGCAGTGTTCCTGCACCAGCGAGACCAGCTCTGCGCCGAAACCGCAGGTGCGGGTGGCTTCGTGGACGACCACGCAACGGCCGGTTTTCTTCACCGATTTGACAATGGTGTCCAAGTCCAACGGCCAGAGGCTACGCAGGTCGATGACTTCCGCGTCGATGCCGGTCTCTTCGGCCGCCACTTGGGAGACATAGACCGTGGTGCCGTAGGTGAGCACCGTCACGTCCTTGCCCGGACGGGTGATGGCGGCGACGTCCAGTGGCACGGTGTAGTAACCGTCCGGCACTTGCGCCTGCGGATGCTTGGACCATGGCGTTACAGGGCGGTCATGGTGGCCGTCGAACGGGCCGTTATACAGGCGCTTGGGTTCGAGGAAGATCACCGGGTCATCGTTCTCGATGGAGGCGATCAGCAGACCCTTGGCGTCGTAGGGGTTGGACGGCATGACGGTGCGCAGGCCACAGACCTGGGTGAACATCGCCTCGATGCTCTGGCTGTGGGTCTGGCCGCCATAGATTCCGCCGCCGCAGGGCATGCGCAGGGTCATCGGCGCGGTGAACTCGCCGGCCGAGCGATAGCGCAGGCGCGCCGCTTCGGAAATGATCTGGTCCGACGCCGGGTAGACGTAGTCGGCGAACTGGATCTCGGCCACCGGCCGCAGCCCGTAGGCGCCCATGCCCACCGCCACGCCGACGATGCCGCTTTCGGAAATCGGTGCGTCAAACACCCGTGAAGTGCCGTACTTGTTCTGCAGGCCTTCGGTGCAGCGGAACACGCCACCGAAATAGCCCACGTCCTGGCCGAACACCACGACGTTATCGTCGCGCTCAAGCATCACGTCCATGGCCGAGCGCAGAGCCTGGATCATGGTCATGGTGGTAGTGGTCATGGCGGTGTCCAACGCAATATTGTTGTTGTGATCGTTCATGTCAGATCCCCAACTGCTGACGCTGGCGCTTCAAGTGCTCCGGCATCTCTTTGTAGACGTCTTCGAACATGGTCGCGGCGCTTGGAATCTGCCCGCCGGCGAGGGTGCCGTACTGCTCGGCTTCTTTCTGCGCGGCGATCACCTCGGCTTCGAGTTCGGCGGTGACGGCCGCGTGCTCTTCTTCGGACCACTGGCCGATCTTCACCATGTGCTGCTTGAGGCGGGCGATTGGATCGCCCAGGGGGAAATGGCTCCAGTCATCGGCGGGGCGGTATTTGGAAGGATCGTCGGAAGTGGAGTGCGGGCCGGCGCGGTAGGTGACCCATTCGATCAGCGCCGGGCCGAGGTTGCGGCGGGCGCGTTCAGCGGCCCAGCGCGAAGCGGCGTAGACCGCCATGAAATCGTTGCCATCGACGCGAAGGGAGGCGATGCCGCAGCCGACGCCGCGCCCGGCGAAGGTGGTGGCTTCACCGCCGGCAATGGCCTGGAAGGTGGAAATCGCCCACTGGTTGTTGACCACGTTGAGAATCACCGGGGCGCGGTAGACGTGGGCGAAGGTCAGGGCGGTGTGGAAGTCCGATTCGGCGGTGGCGCCGTCACCGATCCAGGCCGAGGCGATCTTGGTATCGCCCTTGATCGCCGAAGCCATGCCCCAGCCCACGCCCTGGATGAATTGCGTGGCGAGGTTACCGGAAATGGTGAAGAAGCCGGCGTCCTTGACCGAATACATGATCGGCAATTGCCGGCCTTTGAGCGGGTCGCGCTCGTTGGACAGCAGTTGGCAGATCAGGTCCACCAGCGGCACTTCCCGGGCCATCAGGATGCTTTGCTGGCGGTAGGTGGGGAAGCACATGTCGTCAATGTTCAATGCCAAGGCCTGGGCGCTGCCGATGGCTTCTTCGCCAAGGCTTTGCATGTAGAACGACATTTTTTTCTGGCGCTGGGCGACGACCATGCGGTTGTCGTAGATGCGCGTCTTGAGCATGGCCCGCATGCCCCTGCGCAGGATCTCGACGGGGATGTCCGCAGCCCACTCGCCCAAGGCATTGCCCTGGTCATCGAGCACGCGGATCAGGCTGCGGGCCAGGTCAGCGGTGTCGGCGGGTTCGACGTCGATGGGAGGTTTGCGCACCGTGCCGGCATCGGACAGATGCAGATAGGAAAAGTCGGTCTTGCAGCCGGGACGGCCCGAGGGTTCTGGGACGTGCAGGCGTAGCGGTTCGTACGCTGGGTTCATGGCTTTCTACGCTCGATCTTGTGAATTTCTTGTAGTGGGCGCGCTAGCTGACGAATTTCCCTGGGTAGGTGGGAAATTGTCCTACAACAATCATAGGCTCGACGAAGAAGAATATTTTTCTCTGTTGCCTTGCTGTTCAGATCATTTGCAGATAAAAAATCTGCACAACGATAAAAAACAGGAAATTTTGCCTCATGCGCAAATTGGATCGCACCGATATCGGCATTCTGAACAGCCTTCAGGACAACGCCCGGATCACCAACGCCGATCTCGCTCGCTCGGTCAATCTGTCACCGACGCCATGCTTCAACCGCGTCCGAGCCATGGAAGAGCTGGGGGTGATCCGCGAGCAGGTCACGCTGCTGGACGCCGACTTGCTGGGGTTGCATGTCAACGTGTTCATCCATGTGAGCCTGGAAAAGCAAGTGGAAGAGGCGTTGCAGCACTTCGAGGAAGCGATCTCCGACCGGCCGGAGGTCATGGAGTGCTACCTGATGGCCGGCGATCCTGATTACCTGATCCGTGTGTTGGTGCCGACCATTCAGTCGCTGGAGCGGTTCATGATGGACTTTTTGACCAAGGTCCCGGGCGTGGCGAACATCCGCTCCAGCTTTGCGCTCAAGCAGGTGCGCTACAAGACTGCGTTGCCGTTGCCGGCCAATGGCATGACGTTAGCGACTTAGGCAGCGTTCGCGGCGGCGAGCGGCCTGAAAGTCTCAATCTGCTTTCATAATGGGTGAAGGTGCTCAGAGGTGATAGGTCGCTGAGGTCGAGCAGGTCCTGTTGAACAGACATAACAAATCCGATACCAGAGGTCTGGCATCGGATTTTCGGATAAGCCCAGCTTTGACTCAGACACTTAGTGAATTGCTTTACAATCTACTTCAGGTCATTTCTGAGATCAGACGAGTCACAGGGTAACTATCGGACTGGTAGCTTGGATGCTTTCCATTTCTGAATGGCCGGATCGAAGACAAACTCGAATTGGTCTCCGTTCAATAACATGATCGAATCTTTACCTGCATTAGTATTGCCCAATAAAAGTTTTACTGTTTTTTGGGTACGACTACTCAGCACAATCTTGACGCCTTTGCATGCTTCCGTGGGTAGCGTGACCAACGGCGCATAATCGGTGTCGGACACATCATATTTAATGTTGCCCTCCGCACGCGGTATATTCCCATCACCATTTTTCGGAACGAAATTGAGCGTCCAGACGGAGGACATGCAGCGTGATCCGATGACTTCCATTACTTTTTTCGATACGACCGGTTCCGGCGACGAGGCATGATTTGCCGAGGCGGTGCAGACCCCATCGTTGCTACAAGATGAATAAGCGATTCCTTGGCAGAGACCATAGGTGGTGGGTGTGGAGCCGAGTGGCGCGACGGTGCCTGAATTCGCTCGTGGAGGGTAGAAAAGAGCAGAGGTGGAAGGCACCGATTGGCAGGATGGCCTGGCCTGTGCTCCTTGGGCATAGTCCTCCAGGAAATCAGTCACTTGTTCGGATAAGCCGTTCCACTGGACGGGGACTTCGATAGTTGCTACCGCAGTTGAAACGCCACTCGAGGTATCTGTGATGGTTGCGCTCCATTGGTCAGGCGCGGTAGCCGATACACGCAATTTATAGTTCACGCCCGCCTTCCAGGGATAGGTTATCCAGCATTGAACGCCATTGCCTTCGTGAGAAATAAAAACGCAATTGGAGGCTGTGGTATGTTTCCAGCCGGTGGCTTTCGAGACCGAGAAAATCAGCAGCCTCTCATTGGCTGTGCGGGCCTGTAGACCCATATGACCGCCCTCACCGTTCTTGAAGAAGAATCGATGGCCCCAATAAGTGTGTCCATTGAATCCGGGTTCTTTTGTGATGGTAATGGAAAACTCGATGTCGTTGTAACCATTGGTCGTCGACATAAAGTTACGGTCTATCTTAGCCATGCCTCCGGCAACTACCGCTGCCTGAACGTTGCTTTGAAAGAACAATGACATTGAAAATAGAAGACCGAATGCAACCCGGAGGATGATTGCCATCCGCCACTCGGAGCCAGAGCAAAGGAAGTTGTTAGATATTTGTGTCGATGAGGGTTTCATAAAATGCCTCCTGTTTTGTCATACAGGAAAATAGATACAAATCATGAGGCTGACACCTGACAGAAATAACAGTGCCGACCAGTGGTCTAAGGCATCCGTTGTGCGGTCCCTCTGCTGCCTGATGGACAGCATTTCATAGCTGATTAAGGGGAATCTTCAGGTACGTCACACCATTGCCCTCCGCCGGCGGCAGGTGGCCCGCCCGCACGTTCACTTGGATCGCCGGCAACAGCAGCGTCGGCATGCCCAGTGTCTTGTCGCGCTGGGTACGCATGGTCACGAACGACGCCTCATCGATGCCATCGCGTACGTGGATGTTGTACTGGCGCTGCTCACCCACGGTGCTCATGCATTGGGGCTCGCGTCCTTCCGGCGGATAGTCGTGGCACACGTACAGCCGCACACTGGCGGGAAAGGCCAGCAACTTGCGGATCGAGGCGTAAAGCTGACGGGCATTGCCGCCCGGGAAGTCGCAACGGGCGGTGCCCACGTCCGGCATGAACAACGTGTCGCCCACCAGGATCACGTCGCCATCGATCAGGTAGGCCATGTCCGCCGGGGTGTGACCGGGCACGTGCAGCGCAGTGGCCTTGAGATTGCCGATCAGGAAGGACTCGTCGGCCGCGAACAGGTGGTCGAACTGCGAACCGTCGACGGCGAAGTGTGGTTCCAGGTTGAACAGGGCCTTGAACACGTCCTGCACCTGGCCGATGGATTCGCCGATGGCAATCTTGCCGCCCAGTTCCCGGCGCAGATAAGGCGCGGCGGACAGGTGATCAGCATGGGCATGGGTTTCCAACAGCCATTGCACCGTCAATTGATGTTCGCGCACATAAGCGATCACTCGATCAGCCTGTGCGGTACCGCTGCGGCCCGATGCCGGATCGTAGTCGAGCACCGGGTCGACCACCGCGCATTGCCCGCCGTCGTGTTCGTAAACCACGTAGGTGTAGGTCTTTGAAGCGGGATCGAGGAAGCTTTGGATCTGCGCGGGCATGGCAGCGGACCTGTGCAAGAAGAAGCGGTTGCAATGCGCAAGATTTACGACATATGGTCCGCAGCTTAAGTGAGGGCCACCGCGTCCTGCAAATGCGCTCACGCCTGACAACAGACGTGCGCGGCTTGAGAGACCCCTATGTTACTGGCAAGTTTTTTCGGTGTGGTGATGGGCCTGGTTCTTGGCCTGACGGGGGCGGGCGGAGGTATCCTGGCCGTCCCGGCCCTGGTGTTGGGCCTGGGCTGGAGCATGACCCAGGCCGCGCCGGTGGCACTGTTCGCGGTGGGCAGCGCGGCGGCGGTGGGCGCCATCGATGGCTTGCGCCATGGCCTGGTGCGTTACCGCGCGGCGCTGTTAATCGCCTTGCTGGGCGCTGTGTTCTCGCCAGTGGGCATTTACTTCGCCCACCAGCTTTCGGAAAAAATCCTGATGGTCCTGTTCAGCCTGCTGATGGTGCTGGTGGCGGCGCGCATGCTGCGCCGGGAAACCTCGCAGCCGGGCCCCAGCGATCACGGCGCGGCCAGCTGGGGCCAAAAGAATTGCATGCTCGATCGCCAGACCGGGCGGCTGGCCTGGACACCGCGCTGCACCGCCACGCTGTCGGCATTGGGCGCGGTCACGGGAATGGTCTCAGGTTTGCTGGGCGTGGGCGGCGGTTTCTTGATCGTGCCGGCATTCAAGCAACTTACCGACGTGCAGATGCGCGGCATCGTCGCCACATCCTTGATGGTTATCAGCCTGGTTTCGTTGATTGGCGTGGTCGGCGCGTTTCATGCCGGGGTGAGCATCGACCGGGTTGGGGCGGCGTTCATTGCGGCGAGTATCGTCGGGATGATCCTGGGGCGACGGTTCTGCGCGAAGGTGCCGGCGCGGGCGTTGCAGGTGGGGTTTGCCGGGGTTTGCCTGGGGGTGGCGGTGTTCATGCTGGTGCGGGCGTAGCGATCTGGTCAGGGGGCTTTTGTGGCGAGGGAGCTTGCTCCCGCTGGCCTGCGCAGCAGGCCCATACGGTCTTGAGCCAGGGCGTCTGCTTCGCAGCCGAGCGGGAGCAAGCTCCCTCGCCACGGGGATCGGCGCGCCTTACAACTCTCGGCACTGCATCGAAAACCCCAACGCCACCGATTGCCCTTGCTCCAGCAAACGCAGCCCCGGCCGTCCTGGCAGGTGATGGGCATTGACCGGGTGACTTACCGGTTCGATGCAGAAAAAATTCAGCCCCACGGGGCAGTACAGCAGGAAGTAATCGCTGCCGCTGGCGCGGCATTCCAGTTCATAACCCAGGTCTGGTTGCTGGATCAGGCACTGGCCATCCCAACCACCGAAGCCGTTGTCGACGAGGGTATCCGGCAGTAACCGTGCGTGTTGGAAATCCCACTCCGAGGGAACATCCTTCAGTTCCGTTGGCAGTTTCGTGGTGTCGCACATCCAGACTTCGCTGGCGCGGGTTTGCAGGCGGGTATCGGCTGTGCGCGTGAAATACGGATGCAAACCCAACCCGTGCCAGGCGGCCTGTTCGGCCATGTGGGTGACGTGCAGCGCCATCTGCAATTGGCCGCCACTGAGGCGGATCCGCAAGCTGGCGCAATAGGCAAACGGGGTTTGGCAGTCGAGTTGCAACAAAACTTCCCCGGCACTCTGTTCGGCGACTTGCCAAGGCTGCTGCCAGGCACTGCCATGGATCGGAAATGGATCGTTGGGGCTGTTGGCTTCCAGGGCGAGCCAGCCGCCGGGGCAATCGAAACCGCCATGGGCGATTCGGTTCGACCACGGGATCAACGGGAAGCAGCCGAGCTTGCCTGGCAGGCCATTTTCCAGCGCTTGTGGCGCGGGTGGGCGTAGGAGGGGAGCGCCGGTGCTGCGCAAGGTCCATTCAACGAGGCTGGCGCCCAGGTGTGGGGCCAGGGTGAGGCGGGTCAGTTCGTCTTCGAGGTGGAGGAGTGGTGGTGTCATGGCGGCGTCTGATGGGTTGGCAAAGCTGGAGGGGAATACGCCCAAGTGTGGCGAGGGGATTTATCCCCGCTGGGCTGCGAAGCAGCCCTAAAGGCTTCAATCTCGGTGTATCAGACAAATCGAGATGGCTGGTTTTGGGGCCGCTGCGCAGCCCAGCGGGGATAAATCCCCTCGCCACAAGGGGACCTATTGTTTTCTGTTACAACACCAAATGTGGCAACCACAGCGAAATGGCGGGCACGTACGTCACCAGCAGCAGAACCAGGAACAGCATGCCGTAGAACGGCAGCAGGGCCTTGACGGTGCTTTCGATGCTGACCTTGCCGATGGCGGAGCCGACGAACAGCACCGCGCCCACCGGCGGCGTGATCAGGCCGATGCCCAGGTTCACCAGCATGATCATGCCGAACTGCACCGGGTCCACGCCGATGCCGACGATGACTGGCATCAGGATTGGCGTGAGGATCAGGATCAGCGGTGCCATGTCCATCACGGTGCCCAACAGCAGCAACATCACGTTGATGCACATCAGGATCACGTAGCGGTTATCCGACAGCGTCAGGAACGCGGTGGTGATCTTCGCCGGGATTTCCATCAGCGTCATGATGTAGCCGAAGCTGGCGGCGAAGCCGATCAGGATCATCACAATGGAAATGGTGCGCACCGTACGGTGCATCAGTTTCGGCAACTCGCTCCACTTGTAGTCGCGATAGATGCACATGGTCACGAAGAACGCCCACACCACGGCGATGGCGGCCGATTCAGTGGCAGTGAACACACCCGAGAGAATGCCGCCCAGGATGATGAACAACGTCATCATGCCCCACATGGCTTCCTTGCAAATCTTCAGCGCTTCTTTGAGCGGAATAACCTCGCCCTTGGGGTAATTGCGCTTTTTCGCGAAGACCAGGCACAGCGCCATCAGGCAGAGGTTCATCATGATGCCGGGGACGATGCCGGCCATGAACAGCGAACCAATGGAGACGGTGCCGCCAGCGGCGAGAGAGTACAGCACTGCGTTGTGGCTTGGCGGTGTCAGCAGCGCTTGTACCGAACCACTGACGGTGACGGCGGTGGCGTAATCACGCGGATAGCCCCTGCGTGTCATTTCCGGGATCAGTACCGAACCGACCGAGGCGGTGTCAGCCACCGAGGAACCGGAGATCGCGCCAAAGAAACTCGAGGCCACGAGGTTGACCAGGGACAGGCCACCCCGGACGAAACCTACGAGCACGCTGGCGAAGGCCACTAGCCGGCGAGACATGCCGCCCTCGGCCATGATCGCGCCGGCCAGGACGAAGAACGGAATGGCCAGCAGCGAGAATTTGTTCACGCCGCCCGTTATCTGAATCATCATGGCCTGGAACGGAATGTCGATCCACCATGCCCCGATCAGGGCGGCGGCGCCCAGCGCGTAGGCGACCGGCATGCCGATCAGGATCAATACCAAAAAACTGCCCAGCAGAATCAGAGCGTCCATTAAGCGGCACCTTCGTTTTCTTCTACCAGGTCGAACTGCACGACCCGACGCTGGCTTTGATCACCCAGCAAGAGTTTTTCCAAGACAAAAATCAGGGTCAGGAACCCACCGATCGGGATCGGCATGTAAGTGATGCCGACTCGCAGGGTAGGGATGGCGCTCATGAACTGGTTCCAAGTGGTCATGCACAGCTTGGCACCCCAGATGGTCATGAAAATGCACACCGCTGCCATCATCAACTGGGTGAACACCGAAGCCACGTTTTGCCAGTGCTGGGGCAGGCGGCTGGTGACCATGTCCACAGCCATGTGCGACCCGGAGCGGTAGCTGGCGGCGGCGCCGATGAAGGTGAAGACGATCATCAGCAAGATCGCGGTGGGCTCCGGCCAGCTTGAGCCGGTGCCAAGGACGTAGCGGGCGAACACGCCCCAAGGGATCATCAGCGCAACGGCAAGGACAGAGAGGCCGGCCACCCAGATGCAAGTCATGTAAATCTTGTCGTTGATACGCAGCAGCAAATTCTTCATCGGGTTCCACCGTTACCGGGCGCGCCTTCTAACCGCAGGCGCGCCCAGCCGTTTCATGAGTACAGATTAAGAGGTCTTACTGGACAGCTTCGATGCGCTTGATCAGGTCGGCGTACGGTGCACCGTATTTGGCTCGGACCGGCGCGGTGGCGTCGTAGAAGGGTTTCTTGTCGACGGTGATGAACTCGACGCCGGCTTTCTTGAGTTTTTCTTCACTGGCGGCCGATTTCTCGTCCCACAACTTGCGCTCTTCAGCCTGGGCAGCCTTGGCCGCTTTCTTCACCATGTCCTGCTGCTCTGGGGTGAGCTTGTTCCAGGTGATTTTCGACATCACGATCGGCTCAGGCAGGATCAGGTGCCCGGTCAAGCTGTAGAACTTGGCGTTCTGGTAGTGGTTGTGCTCGAGCATGGTCGGCGGGTTGTTTTCCGCGCCGTCGATCACGCCAGTCTGCAACGCGCTGAAGATCTCGCCAGTGTCCATCGCGATACCGTTGCCGCCCATGGCGTTCATCATTTCGATGAACATAGGGTTGCCTTGGACGCGGATTTTCATGCCCTTGAGGTCTTCCGGCGTGCGCACGGGCTTCTTGGTGTAGAGGTTGCGCGTGCCGCCGTCCATCCAGGCCAGGGCCACCAGGCCGAATTCGGAGTTGGTGATCCGGTCCAGGATCGCATCGCCGACCTCACCGTCGATCACGGCGCGCATGTGCGCCTGGTCGCGGAAGATGAATGGCATGTTGAAGACGTTCACGTCCGGCACCACGGGGCCGACGATGCCCAGGCTGACGCGGGACATCTGGATTGCGCCGGCTTGCATCTGCTCGATCACTTCTTTTTCAGAGCCCAGTACGCCCCCCGGGAAGTACTTGAACTTCAGTTCGCCTTTGCTCTCCTTTTCCAGGGTTTTACCCATGGATTCCTCGGCGACCACGGTTGGGTAGCCCTTGGGGTGGATGTCGGCGATCTTGATGTCCAGAGCCTGCGCCGCCTGTGCCAGGAAGGCCAGGGGCAAGGCCGCGATCAGAAGTGTACGTTTGAAATTCATGGTCAATCTCCAGTGTTGTTGTTTTTATGTCTATCGATGAGAAGCGGCAAAGCAGATCAGTTCGCGGAGTGTTTCCATCCTCCGAAAGCAGGTTCAGCGAGACCCTTGACGCCGGGGTTCAGCGCGAACACGCCACCGGCCAGGGATTGCGGATCGTTGTCGTCTCCAGGACGGATCGAGGTCACGAAAAGGGTGTCCAGCTGGCTGCCACCAAAGGCGCACATGGTCGGTTTTTTCACCGGCACTTCCAGGGAGCGGTCGAGACGTCCATCCGGCGTAAAGCGATGGATCAAGCCGGCGTCGTTGGCGCAGATCCAATAGCAACCATCGGCGTCGACTGCCGCGCCGTCCGGGCGACCGGCCAGGGGCATCATGTCGACGAACAGGCGGCGGTTGGATGGGGTGCCGCTGTCGATGTCGTAGTCGAAGGCCCAGATCTGCTGGATCAGCGGGTGTGAATCGGACAGGTACATCGTCCGGCCGTCGGGGCTGAAGCCCAGACCATTGGGCACGATGAAACCACTCAGTTGCGCCTCGACCGGGCTGCGTTGTCCGGCTTCATAACGGTACATCTTGCCTTCATCCGCATTGGCGCCCATGTTCAGCACCATGCTGCCGGCCCAGAAACGGCCCTGGCGGTCGCAACGGCCATCGTTGAGGCGCATGTCGGTGCGGCTGTGCTCGACGTTTGCACAGAGCTCGCTGTCCAGGCTGCCGTCGTCATGTGGATGCAGGCGGAAGAAACCGCTTTCCATCCCCGCGATCCAGCCACCGTCCTGGTGACGGGCAATGCAGGCGAGCATTTCGGGGGCTTCCCAGCTCTGGATCTTTGCGCTGCTGGCGCTCCAGCGCTGCAGGCCGCCGCTGGGGATGTTCACCCAATACAAGGCGTTTTCCTCGGGCACCCACACAGGGCTTTCCCCGACGGCGTTGCGTGCGTCGACAATCAATTCGGCTTGCATGGTGATTCCTTGGTTCGTTTGTATCCCACGGACAACAGGCGGATCAGTCGAACGGGCCGGCGGCCACAAAGGCGCCACCTTGGTAGACCATGGCCGGATCATCGGCGGCCGGCATCGGTTGCGCTTCGACCTTGGCGCGGAAGATTTCCGAGGTGTCCTTGGGCTTGTAGCCCAGGTGCGCGGCGTGGCTGTTGTCCCACCAGACGTCACGGTTGGCGGAGACGCCATAGACGATGGTGTGGTCGACTTTGGGTGTGTAGAGCGAGCATTCGATCAGTTGGGTGAGGTCGTCGAAGCTCAGCCAGGTGCTCATCATCCGGCGGTTCTGCGGTTCCGGGAACGACGAGCCGATGCGGATGCTGACGGTTTCGATGCCGTAGCGATCGAAGTAGAAATTGGCGACGTCTTCGCCGTAGGACTTGGACAGGCCGTAGTAGCCATCCGGACGGCGAGCGCAGTGGGCGTCGAGGGTTTCGTCTTGTTTGTAGAAACCGATGACGTGGTTGGAACTGGCGAAAATCACGCGTTTGACACCGTGCTTACGCGCGGCTTCGTAGATGTGGAACACGCCGCTGATGTTGGCGCCGAGGATCTCCTCGAATGGACGCTCAACCGATACACCACCGAAATGCAGGATGGCATCGACACCTTCAACCAGTTGATGCACGGCCTGCTTATCCGACAGGTCGCACGGCACCACTTCCTCGCTTTCATCGATGGCCGGGGCCATGTTGGCAATGTCAGACAGGCGAATGTGGCGGGCATAAGGCTTGAGGCGTTCGCGCAAGACTTTACCAAGGCCGCCGGCGGCGCCGGTCAACAGCAGGCGATTGAAGGGATGGCGAATCTGTGTGGTGGTCATGGCATTACCTGAGCAAACAGTGAGAGGTACAGTTGTTATAAGTTGTCGTACGACCGAGAGGGAATATCCTTATCCTTCCGCTACCTTGTCAACGTTTGATCGACGAACCGCTCTGGGTCGGCATCCTTGCCGGGGCTCGCCATGGCGCTGGCAGGCGTTCATGGCAAGTGTTCCATGGGTCTTACAGGAGCGAAATCGGATAGCTGATGAAGATACGGTTCTCGTCGAATTCGTTGGTGCTGAAGTCGCGACGAATCGATGCGTTACGCCATTTCACGTTGAGACTCTTGAGTGCGCCGCTCTGCACGGTGTAGGCCAGTTCGGTTTCACGGCCCCATTCCTTGCCGTCATCGACCGTGGCGGTGTGAACGTTGTCACCGCTGATGTAGCGGTTCATCAGGGTCAGGCCCGGCACGCCGACGGCGGCGAAGTTGAAGTCGTGGCGCAGTTGCCAGGATTTTTCCTTGGCGTTGTCGTAGCTGGAGTTGTAGCTGTCGTTCGCCAGGGTGCCGCCGCTGGTGCCGTTGACGCGCATCCAGGCATCGTCGCCGCCGACTTTCTGCAGGCCGACGTAGAAGGTGTTGCCGCCGTATTTGGCGGAAAGCATGGCGAAGGCGGTTTTGTTGTCAAGGTCGCCGGCCAGTGCGCTGCCGTCTTCCTTGCCGGTGAAGTAACCGAGGTTGGCGCCCAGGGTCCAGTCGCCGATCGGCTGGCTGTGGGTCAGGTTGAAATATTGCTGTTGGTAGATGTCGGACAGTTCCGCGTACCAGACGCCGACCTGGGTGCGTTTTTCGTTGAAGGCGTATTCGCCGCCACCGAAGTTGAAACGGTCGGAGGTGAATGCACCGCGGCCGTTCATCGACATGTCTTCCATGCTCGCGTCGTTACGCGGGCTGTTGGCGCGGAACTGGCCGCCGTAGAGACTCAGGCCGTTGATCTCGGTGGAGGTCACCTGGCCGCCACGGAAGGTTTGCGGCAGGGAACGGCCATCGTCGGAACGCAGGATCGGCAACACTGGCATCCACTCGCCGACTTTCAATTCGGTCTTCGAGACCTTGGCCTTCAGGGCCACGCCCAGGCGACCGAAGTCATCGGCCGGGCGGCCGTCGTCGTGCACCGGCAGCAGCTGGGTGCCGGCCGTGCCACGACCGCCGTCGAGCTTGACCGAGTACAGGCCCAGCACGTCAACGCCGAAACCGACGGTGCCCTGGGTGAAGCCGGACTTGGCGTCGAGGATGAAACTCTGGGTCCATTCCTCGGCTTTGCCCTGGGTGGCGTTGTCGTTGACGAAGTTGCGGTTGAAATAGGCGTTACGCAGGTTCAGCGTGGCTTTGGCATCATCGACAAAGCCTTCGGCACCAGCGGTCATGGGCATGAACAGCGCCAGACCGGTGCAGCCGAGCAGTGACAGCGCGGGCGTGGATTTGAGAAGGGTACGGCGGCTGGGGCGGTTACTGGACGAAAAACGGGCACGAGTGCTCACTCTGACGCTCCTACTTTTTGTTGTTTTTATTTGTCATACGTCGTCGTACAACATGGAGCGGATTATTTGTGGAGCGTTCCTCGTTGTCAACTGGCCATTACCGCAAATTTTCATCGAGAATGATCCGGCCGTGGGCTATTTCAACGCTTTCGCCTAACAAAACGCAGGCAAGCGGGCCGTTGCGGCAAGGAAAAACGGTGCCCCCAGGATAGCGACGAGCGGCGCAGGTCATGCGATGACCGGCGTAAGACATTAGTCGAATGGCCTCGAAAAAGGCAGTGGGTGGCGAGTGAGATTGCTCCCGCCGGGCTGCACAACAGCCCCATCCCAGGCGACTCTCTACGGCGTATTCCGTTTACAGGGGAGGCTGCTGCGCAGCCAGCGGGAGCAAGCTCCCTCGCCACGCAAAAGCCCCGGGCACTTCTTGCACCTTCCCATCGTCGAACGGGAATTGACCCGTGGCAAACGAGCCGACATGTCCCTGCAAGGTCTCTGAATGGATCAATACACCCCACGCGCCTGGGAGCCCCACGAAAGGCCGACGCTGCCAGGCTCCCCGTCGACGCCACTGCATCCCACGCCCAAACGGCTCGCCTTTGCGCTGGTGGGCGTGCTGGTGGCGTTGACCGGGGGGTTGGGCAATTCGCTGGTGATCGCCAACTTGCCTTACTTGCAAGGGGCCCTCGGCGCGACCACCGCCGAGATGGCCTGGTTGCCCGCCGCCTACGTCATGACCAACGTCTCCATGAACCTGCTGCTGGTGAAGTTTCGCCAGCAGTTCGGCTTGCGCGCGTTCACTGAGGTGTTCCTGGCGCTGTACGCCCTGGTGACGTTCGGTCATCTGTTCGTCAACGACCTGAACTCGGCGATTGCCGTGCGGGCGGCCCATGGCATGGTCGGCGCTGCCCTCAGCTCCTTGGGCCTGTATTACATGGTCCAGGCTTTCCCGGCGAAGTGGCGGCTCAAGGCGCTAGTGCTGGGCCTGGGGACTTCGCAGCTGGCCTTGCCGATGGCCCGGCTGTTCTCCGAAGACCTGTTGCAAATTGCCGAGTGGCGGGGCCTCTACCTGTTCGAACTGGGGATGGCGCTGCTCTCGTTGGGTTGCGTGCTGCTGCTCAAGTTGCCACCGGGCGACCGCTTCAAGACGTTTGAAAAACTTGATTTCCTGACCTTCACGGTGCTTGCCAGCGGCGTCGCCTTGTTGTGCGCGGTGCTGTCGTTGGGGCGCATCGATTGGTGGCTGGAGGCACCATGGATCGGCGTGGCCTCGGCGCTGTCCATCGTGTTGATCCTGGCGGGCCTGGCGATCGAGCATAACCGCAGCAACCCGATGCTGATGACGCGCTGGCTGGGCAGTGGGGTGATGATCCGCCTGGCCCTGGCGGTGATCCTGATTCGCATGGTGACTTCGGAACAATCCACTGGAGCGGTGGGTTTTTTGCAAGCGCTGAACATGAGCAGCCAACAGATGCACAGCCTTTATGTGGTGATGCTGGTCGGCAGCATTGCCGGGCTGGTGACCAGTGCCTTGACGATCAACCCGGCGCACCTGTTCATGCCCCTGATCATTTCCCTCGCGTTGATGGCGACAGGCTCGGTCATGGACAGCTACTCGAACAACCTGAGCCGCCCGCAGAACATGTATTTCAGTCAGTTTCTGCTGGCGTTTGGCAGTACGTTTTTCCTGGGGCCGACGATGATTCTCGGCGTGCGCAATGTACTGACCAACCCGCGCAATCTGGTGAGTTTTTCCGTGTTGTTCGGGATTTGCCAGAACCTCGGTGGCCTGGTGGGGGCCGCGGTGCTCGGCACCTTCCAAGTGGTGCGCGAGAAATTTCATTCCAGCCACCTCGTGGAAAACATCAACCTGTTCGACCCTCGCGTGGCCGCGCGGGTGGACAGCGGTGGCTCGGCGGTGGGTTCGCTGATCGCCGATCCGGGCCTGCGGCACCTGCAAGGCATTCGCAGCCTTGCCGCGGCCGCCACCCGCGAAGCCAACGTGCTGGCCTACAACGATGTGTTCATGCTGATCGCGGTGATCGCCGTGCTGACCATGATCTGGATCTCCCTCCGCGCCCTGTGGCTGATGACTACCACCCAGCACGTCGCCACAGCGCCTGCCCCCTCGACACAACCAAGCGGTGCCACTTCTTCATGACCGAGCCGACCTCCACGACCACCAACGCCATCGCCGATACGCCTGAGGACCAGGCGCCACCCGCCGTTCCAGCGACAAAACCGCGTTCCCTGCGGATAAGAGTTCTTTCATCCCTGGGGTTCGCGGCAGTGGCGATCGTCGGTGTGCTGGTGGTGCTTTATGCCTGGCAATTGCCGCCGTTCGGTAGCGCCGTGGAAACCACAGAAAATGCCTTGGTGCGCGGGCAAGTGACGATCATCGGGCCGCAGTTGAGCGGCTACGTGCATGAGGTGCCGGTGCAGGATTTTCAGTTCGTGAAGGCTGGCGATCTGTTGGTGCGCCTCGACGACCGCATCTATCGACAACGTCTCGACCAGGCACTGGCGGAACTGGCCGTGCAGCAAGCGGCCCTCGCCAACGTCGTGCAGCAACGCAACAGCGCCGAAGCCACCATCAAGCTGCGCCAGGCCGCGCTGGCGGACAGCCAGGCCCAGGCACGAAAAAACGCCGCCGACCTGCGCCGCAACGAGGAACTGATCAAAGACGGTTCGGTGTCCCAGCGTGAGCTGGACCTGAGCCGCGCGGCCAGCGCACAAACCCAAGCCGCCGTGGCGCAAGCCCAGGCCAGCCTGGAAATCGCCCGCCAGGATTTGCAAACGGTGGTCGTCAACCGTGGCTCCCTCGAAGCCGCCGTCGCCAGTGCCGAGGCGACGGTGCAACTGGCGCGCATCGATCTGTCCAACACCCGAGTCGTGGCGCCCCGGGACGGTCAGTTGGGGCAGATCGGCGTACGCCTCGGGGCCTACGTCAACTCCGGTGCACAGCTGATGGCCCTGGTCCCGAACCAGAAATGGGTGATCGCCAACCTCAAGGAAACCCAGATGGATAAGGTGCGTGTTGGCCAGCCGGCAAGTTTCACCGTGGATGCCCTCGGCCATCGCCGATTCCATGGGCATGTCGAACGGATCTCCCCGGCCACCGGTTCTGAGTTCAGCCTGTTGCAGGCCGACAACGCCACGGGCAACTTCGTCAAGATCGCCCAGCGCGTGCCGGTTCGCATCACAGTCGATCCAGGCCAGCCGGAAAGCGAACGCCTGCGGCCGGGAATGTCGGTGGTGGTGAGTATCGATACGGCGGGTAATGCAGAAAAAACAGAATAATTGTGGGAGCGAGCCTGCTCGCCGATGGCGGTACCCCAGGCGATGAAGATGCTGGATGTGCCGGCTTCTTCGCGAGCAGGCTCGCTCCCACAAGGGTATGTGGATTATGTGAGTTCTATGGCTACCAAAAATCCAATGTGGATTATGTGAGTTGTGGCTACCAACAAATCCAATGTGGATTATGTGAGCTCTGTGGCTATCAAACAAATCCAATGTGGGAGCGAGCCTGCTCGCGATGGCGGCACCCCAGGCGATGAAGATGCTGGATGTGCCGGCCTCTTCGCGAGCAGGCTCGCTCCCACAAGAACCCGGTGCAATCTTGAATTCAGTGCCTGGCGCTCATCTCACGACGTAGACCTTGCGCACGTAGACGCTGCTTTTCCAGGCGCAAGGGGCGTCCAAGGGAACGAACACTGTATCGCCGGTGCCGACGATCAGCTCGGTGCCGTCGGCCAGTTGCAAGGTGACGCTGCCTTCGAGCAGGTGCATCAGTTCATGCAGCTTGTGCGGCCGTGACTTGCGTGTGTAGGGGGTTGAATCCCAGATGCCGATGCGCAGGTTCGTCGCTTGCTCGACGAACAGGTTGTGCGAGCGGCATTGCGGCGCCGGGCTGAGCAGGATCTCTTCGTCGGGCGCCGCGGAGGGTGCAAGCAAGGTCGGCGCGGGCAGGGCGGTGAGTCCCGGTTGATTGGCCTCGACGGATTGGGTATCGGCACAAAAGGCCCACAGCGAAGCCGGTTGCGCATCAATTTCGAGGGCGGTGCCACGGGCTATCACAGCGCTTTCGCCCGGATTGAGCCGCAGCGTTTGCGCCTGGCTGCGCAGCGTGACCGCCCCGGCATGGACGACGATCGTTTCGCTGAACGGATACTCCTCGACGCTGATTCGTCCGCCGGCCCGGACCACGCCGGCGGCCATGCCATCAACCCCAGCGTAGGCAATGAGCCGGTCGAAGGGGTCGTTGGCACCCAATGAACCTGGCTTGAATGAGGTGGAGGCGGGGCTGCCATCGGCGCGCGCCAACAGCATTGCAGTGGGTTCAAGCATGAAACATTGCTCCGGAATTAACGGCATGGAATGAAGAGTCTGTCAGCCGATGGCCTGGGTCACCGGTGCGAATTGGCGCACGCCGCCACTGGCCTGGGGCGCAGTGCCTTGTGCCATCTGGGCGACGGTGTCGACGTGCTTGAGGCCAATCTCTTCGAGCCAGGGCCCCAAGCCGCAGTCGGCGGGAATATCGATGCGCACGAACGCCTCCGGCACGTGGGCCAGCAATGCCGCGACCAGGTGCCGGGCCTGCGTGGCGTCCTGGGCGATGACCGGGCCAATGCAGCGTCCGCGTCCGTAAGGGCGAAGCAGGGCGAAGGCGCGCAACTGGCCGTCCTGCTCGATGCCCACGCCCTGTTCAACGACATCGAACAGATCGTTCAGCACGGCCTCGCGATCCAGGCCGCTGCCAAGGTTGGCCAGCCTGATCAACTCGGCCCGATCGGCCGGTGCCAGCGCACGGCAGCGTTGGCCGTTGCCCAGGGCCGGCGGGACAGGTGACGATGTGTGCCCTTGATGTTGCTGGATCTGCCCGAACTCAACGAAGCCCTGGCTGGCGTATAGAGGCGTGCCGGCCAACGTCGCATTGAGAACGGCGGTCCGCGAACCGCAAGCCTCGATCGCCAACTCCATCAACTTGCGACCGATGCCCCGGCCCTGGTATTCATCGTCGACAATAACCAGGCCGATGGTGGCGTAGTTGCCCTGGGCGCAGGAGAACGCAGTGCCGATCAAGCGATCCCCATCCAGTGCGACGAAACCTTGGGCGAGCCGCTGCAACATGGCCCAATCCTCCAGGCGATGGGGCCATTTCAGCTGCACGGACAAGGCATGCGCCGAGGGAACATCAGCGTCGGTCATGGCGCGATAAACGTAAGCAGGGCGTTGCGAAATGGACATGGCGGGTCCCCTGGAAATTGACGTGGAGCCGGACGCAATTGTCCGTGCAGAATGGTTGTATCTCACCTGTCGCCTGGGCTGACAATAGCCGCCAGTGAATTCGGCAGCTTCGATAAGCCGCAGCGGTGCCGGCCGAATTTCTTGCCCCAACGGGGCGTCAGCCCAGCAGGAAATACCGAGCCGATTTGCGCGATAGCCATGTCAATAATTGCGCTCGCGATCCACCAAGCCCAGCATCGATTCGCCCCGCTGGTGCCGTCGAATGTTCTCCAGCAGTCCGTCAAAGGCTGTCTCCGGCTGGGTCATCGCCGCGATATGAGGCGTCAGCAGGATCTGCGGGTGGTTCCAGAAAGGATGCCCGGGATCGGCCGGTTCCTGCGTCAGCACGTCGAGCACTGCCGCGCTCAGTTGCCCGCTGGCGAGTGCGTCGAGCAAGTCCGCCTCGACGAGGTGACCCCCCCGGCCCATGTTGATCAAGGCTGCCCCCTTGGGCAGATGCTCCAATAGCTGGCGGTTGAGGATGCCTTGGGTCTGTTCGGTGAGCGGCAGCACGCACAGGAGGATGTCGCACTGGCTGAGGAAAGCGGGCAATTGCTCGGCGCCGGCGTGACAGGTCACGCCATCGATGTGATGTTCGCTACGGGCCCACCCCGACAAGGCAAAGCCGAATGGCTTCAAGGTGGCGAGTATCTGTCGCGCCTGCAGACCAAGACCCATGACACCCACCCGACGTTGCCGGGCCGGCACCAGGCGATGCGCCTGCCAGCGACGTTCGGCCTGTTGCTGGCGGTAGCGCATCATGTCTCGATGAAGGCTGAGCACGGCGAAACTGGCGTATTCGCACATGCCCTGGCTGATGCCCGGATCCAGCAGCCGCACCACGGGCAGCGTGGGTGGCAAACGTGCGAGGTCGAGTTGGTCGACGCCAGCCGAGAGGGCGAACAGCACCTCAAGGTTGGGCAGCAGCGTCTCGAGGTCATCCGGCGCCTGCCAGGCGGCGAGGTAGCGGATATCCCGAGGATCGCCGATGTCTGGCCAGGCCCGCCATTGGATGTCGGGTGCCTGTTCGGCGAACAGGCGTCGCCACTGTTCGCCGCGTATCGGGTCAGCTTTATAGAGCAGGGCCATGGACAGTTCTCGCGTCAGATTCCAGAGTGTTCAGCATGCCTGAATGGCGAAGCAGGATCTGTCGAAAGGCATGCGCAGGGGGGCACGAGGCGGTGCTGTAGCGCGCCCATGGCGGCAGAATCGTCGGGGCGTTGGGCCGTTGGCGGATTCTGCTGTTTGCCGGGGTGTAAACAGTCGATCCGGATTCCTCGACGAGCAAGTTCGGCGTAGACCGTTGCGTCGAACGCTTAACCTGTGAACACACCGCAGCCGCTTCCTGGCTGCGCGGCTCACGATGGGAAATGCCAATGAACAGTAAAGTCGAAGAAACCCCGAGTCTGCTCCGTAAGCGTGATCAATTCGTGCCCCGTGGGCTGGTGACCGCGCACCCGTTGGTGATCGATCGGGCCCAGGGTTCGGAGTTATGGGACGTGGACGGTAAGCGCTACCTGGACTTCGTCGGTGGCATCGGTGTGCTCAACATCGGCCACAACCACCCGAAAGTCGTCGCGGCGGTGCAGGCTCAATTGCAGAAAGTCTCCCATGCCTGTTTCCAGGTCGTGGCCTATAAGCCGTATCTGGATCTGGCTCAGCGCCTGTGTGAAATGATCGGCGGCCAGCACGACTATAAGGCAGCGTTTTTTACCTCCGGCGCCGAAGCCGTGGAAAACGCCGTGAAAATCGCCCGTGCCCACACTAACCGCTCGGCAGTTATTGCCTTTCGTGGCGGCTTCCATGGCCGGACGTTGCTTGGCACCACCCTGACCGGCATGAGCCAGCCCTATAAACAGAACTTCGGGCCGTTCGCGCCGGAAGTCTTCCACACGCCTTATCCAAACGCGTATCGAGGCGTCACCGGCGAAATGGCGCTCCAAGCGCTGGACGAGCTGCTGGCAACCCAAGTGGCGCCCGAGCGAGTGGCAGCGATCATCATCGAACCGGTGCAAGGTGACGGCGGTTTCCTCTCGGCGCCCACCGAGTTTCTCCAGGGCCTGCGCGCGCTGACGGACAAACACGGGATTGTACTGATCCTCGATGAAATCCAGACCGGCTTCGGACGTACCGGCAAATGGTTCGGTTTCCAGCATGCCGGCATCCAGCCAGACCTGGTCACCGTCGCCAAGAGCCTGGCCGGTGGCTTGCCACTGTCGGGCGTGGTCGGCAAGGCCGCGATCATGGATGCGCCGCTGCCCGGTGGCCTGGGCGGCACCTATGGCGGCAACGCGTTGTCGTGCGCGGCGGCGCTGGCGGTTATCGACGCCTACGAGCAAGAACAGCTTTTGGCCCGCGGCGAGGCGTTGGGCGAACGGTTGCGCCAGGGCCTGTTGGCGTTGCAAACGCGCTATCCGTGCATTGGCGATGTGCGGGGCAAGGGTTTCATGCTGGCGATCGAGCTGATCAAGGAGGACGATGCGCGTTCGCCGGATGCGGAGCTCAACCAGCGGCTGATCGACGAAGCCCGTGCCGGTGGGCTGCTGGTGATCAAGTGCGGGGTGTACCGCAACGTCCTGCGTTTCCTCGCGCCGCTGGTGACCACCGAAGCGCAGATCGACGAAGCGTTGCAGATTCTCGAAGGCGCCTTGGCACGGGTCTGTGCCGTTTAGGGAGCGTTGATCGATGGGACATCATCGGAGGCTTACAGATGAAGCTGACTGAATACCAGGCGTTGCTGATCGACTGCGATGGGGTCCTGGTGGATCGTGATTCAGGTGTCTGGGCGGCCTTGCAGCCGTTGTTGGAAAACCATGCCGGACCATTGGACAAAGCCGCGCTGCTCGCCGATTTCAACGAGGTGCTGCAATCCCTGTATCCGCGCTTCGGCGAGTTGGGCTTCAGTGGCCTGCTGTGTTTCGCCCACCGTCAACTGGCCGAGCGCTGGAAGCTCAAGGCCAGTTGGGAGGAGGGCATGAGCTTCGCCCGCTCGGCCGCGGGCTGGACGCTGTTCGAGGACGCACCGGGAGCGATGCTTTACCTGCGCAAGTTCTATCGGTTGTTGGTATTGGGCGACCGCGACGCCGAAGACCGTGGCGTGTTGTGCGAGCGCCTGGGCATCGAGCCGGAGGATTTCATTTCGCTGGCGAGCGCGCCGCTGCAGGATCGTGACTGGCTGGACGCCAATGGGCTGGACGCGGCGGCGATCCTTCACGTGACCCGCCCTGGCACAGGGTCGCGGGCGGTTGGGGCGGTGTGCCTGATCTGTCGCGACCTCGACACCTCCCCGGCACCCTGCGCGGCGGACTACTGTATCAACAGCATGGCGGACCTGGTGGCTCAGCACCAGCTGTCTTTACGGCGCTGATTTTGTTAGAAGATTGTCTTACAAACGGCAGGCGAGGGGTATGCGATGGAAGGTTTAGCGAAACTGGACCGGATCGACATCAGCATTTTGGTCGAGCTTCAAAAAGACGGTCGCATGACCAACGTCAGCCTGGCCGACGCTGTGGGGCTGTCAGCCAGCCCATGTCTGCAACGGGTCAAGCGCCTGGAGTCGGCGGGGTATATCTCCAGCTACAAGGCCCATCTCAATCTTGCCAAGATCACCGATTCGGTGACGGTGTTCACCGAAGTCACCCTGAGCGACCACAAGCGTGAGGACTTCGCCAAGTTCGAGTCCAATATTCGCCTCGTCGACGAAGTGCTCGAATGCCACTTGATCAGTGGCGGCTACGATTACCTGGTCCGTTTCATGACCCGCAGCATCCAGGATTACCAGGACGTGATGGAAAGCCTGCTGGACAAGAACATCGGCATCTCCAAGTACTTCAGCTACATCGTCATCAAGTCGCCGGTTCGCAAGGATGAGATTCCGTTGCGCAAACTGTTGCGGCATTGAAGGCGCTCGTCCAGAACCACTGGCCTTTGTCTGCGGTCACTGCCAGGTAACCCTCGCTGATGGAGGACCTGGACATGGACCTGGCCGAGCAATACCGCAACTATATCGCCTGCCTCAATGCCCGTCGGTGGCAAGACCTGGGCAGCTTCGTCGACGACAGCGTGCACTACAACGGAGCCCCGGTGGGCCTGGCGGGTTATCGGGCGATGCTGGAAAACGATGTGGGCACGATCGCGGACTTGCGTTTCAATATCGACCTGCTGGTGGTCGAACCGCCGAATGTCGCGAGTCGTTTGCTTTTTGATTGCTCGCCGCGCGGACGTTTCCTCGGATTGGACACCCACGGTCGGCGGATTCGATTTTCCGAGAACGTGTTTTATACCTTCGAGCAGGGCAAGATCGTTCGGGTGTGGTCGGTGATCGATAAGGCGGCGGTGGAGGCGGCGCTGCAACGCCAAAGCCCTTTCGAAGAAGGGCCTTGAGCAAAATCATGTGGGAGCGAGCAGGCTCGCTCCACAGGGGTTACCGTCCAGGGCGATCCGAGCCTCATTCCTTGAGGAAAGTCAGCAGGTCCTGATTGAGACGGTCCTTGTGTGTCTCGGTCAGCCCGTGCGGCGCACCGGGATAGACGATCAACCGGGCACCCTTGATCAGCGCTGCCGAGGCGCGGCCTGCAGCGTCGATGGGCACGATCTGGTCATCGTCGCCGTGGATCACCAGCGTCGGCACGTCGAATTTCTTCAAGTCGCCACGGAAGTCGGTCGCCGAGAATGCCGCGATCGAGTCATAGGTGTTCTTGCTGCCGCCCTGCATGCCTTGAACCCAGAACGATTGGATCAGGCCTTGGGATGGCTTGGCGCCTTTGCGGTTGTAGCCGTAGAACGGACCGGACGCGATGTCCAGGTACAGTTGCGAGCGGTTCTCCAGGGAGGCCTTGCGCAGGCCGTCGAAGACTTCGAGCGGCAAGCCGCCGGGGTTGGTATCCGTCTTGAGCATCAGCGGTGGAACCGAGGACACCAGCACGGCTTTTTTCACCCGGGCTGTGCCATGGCGACCGATGTACCGAGCCACTTCACCGCCCCCCGTCGAGAAACCGACCAGGGTGACATTCTTCAGGTCCAGCGCTTCGATGACCGCCGCGAGGTCGTCGGCGTAGTGATCCATGTCGTTGCCTTCCCAAGGTTGGCTGGACCGCCCATGACCGCGGCGGTCATGGGCGATCACGCGGTAGCCCTTGGACGCGAGGAACATCATCTGTCCTTCCCAGCTGTCGGAATCCAGCGGCCAGCCGTGGCTGAAGGTGACGACCTGGCCATTGCGCGGGCCCCAATCCTTGTAATACAGCTGGACGCCATCTTTGGTGGTGATGTAGCTGGCGGACTGCACCACGCTGCCGATTGCCGAGGCGCTGGCGCCGGCCTGGACAGGTGTCGCCGCTTCGGCGCCGAGGGTGGCCAGGGCCAGGGTTGCGACAGCCAGGGTGCGGTTGATTGTGTTCATCGTTTCTCTCTCCATAAGGGACGGTTTGATCTGCCGAGATCGTCGTCGATCCCGTTGGTGGGCAGATTAGAGAGGGCGCAGCGGAACGAGAACGGCGCTGGCGTCGATAGCAACTATGGGGATTTCAGATACCCGTGTTCTGCTTCCTGGGTGTGCAGGGTTTTGTGGCAAGGTAGCTCCCTGCCACAAAACAGCAGGATCAGTATTTGTAGACGATGCCCAGCCTGCCCATGATTTCCAACGCATTGGCCAGGCCCAGACCGTTCATCGGCAGGCATGCAAACGCTTGGTACTCGTCGAAATGCGTGCCGATGGCCAACAGCTTCAGATCGTGGATTTCCAGTCGTGCATTGTAATACTGGAGCAGCGCCCGCTCCCAATCGTCGGCGTGATTGACTGCATCGACGACTGTGCCGTCGGGCGTGGGGATTTCAATGCCCCGTTCGCGCAGGGGGGCGAGGGCGTTGATGGCGTAGACGCCAGACAACGACCATTCCTTCCACTCGAACTCAGCCATCCGATGCGTGCTGACAAGGGCCGATTGCAGCTGAGTCCACGCCCAGTCCCATTGGCCGGTAGCCGCCGGCATGTTTTCGATCAGCGCTTGCGCGTGCGTCTCGTCGAACAGGCAGTCGAACAGGTCCGCCAGCGTATCGGCCGGATCCAGTGGTGGCGTTTGCCCCTGAGTGTCCAGGTCATGACTCAGACGCTGCCACAGACTGCCCAATTCCAGCCAATCGTCCTCGTCCATGGCATCGTCGATCACCTGGGCCTTGTGGCCTCGGTGGTAGTTATCCAGCCGCGTCTTGCGCACACGTACCGCGCCCTCGGCCAGGTCGGCCTTATAGCTGCTGTGGTCCAGGTAGTTGGTCTGGAAAACGATGCGGTCCACGAATATGTCGTGGACGAGGCTTTCCTCTGCGTCGAAATAGGCCGCGCCTTCGAGTGTGCCGTGGGCGGTGATGACGCGTTGAAGCGACAGGGGGTCAATGGGGTTCAAAGAATCAGCTCTCAGGGGAAACGGTCGAGTCCGGTCCGGCTTCAGCCGCCATTTTCAGTCGGTCGGCTTTGCTGATGTATCGGTCTTTGCTTTTCGGTGCCAGCTTGGCACTGGCTTTTTTGGCGTTGGCCTTGAGCAACTGGTTTATTTTCTTGCGACGATTCATGTTGTTTCACTTGGGCGCGTAAGAGGCTGGGGGTCGATCATACCGCCAGTCGAATAAGTTATCGCCGAAAGTGTAGCGCTGATTTTGAACCCTGCATCAACGCACCCGGCTGCGACTCTGCACCGAAAGATCCAGCGCCTTTTGCATGTCCAGCCGTGCCGAACGCCCTACGTCCTTGTCGTTGAGCTGGTAATTGCGCTCCGACGGCAGGATGGGTGCGGTGAGGTCTTCGCCGTCCATTTGTTCGAAGTCGTGATTGTCGCCAATGGTCATGGCGCTGCGTCGCAGGAGCATGCGCAGCTGTTCGGGGTGAAGTTGCGGGTTGATCGACAGCATCGCTGCCAGCAGGCCGGTGACCATGGGTGTGGCGTACGATGTGCCGCAATGCACCGGGCCATCCTCGCCGGCATTGGGCGTCGAGGCGTGGGTGCACGCGGCGGCGGTGATGTCGACGCGCATGTCGATATTCGAGGAGTTGCGCTTGACCGCGTAGCCTGGGTCATCGACGGCGACGCCGGCCCGTTCGCTGCGCTGGTGTCCGCCGACCACCAATAACTGTTCGGTAATGAACGAGGAGGGCAGGCGGTATTCATCGGTGCCGGAAAATGACGACCCATTGCCAGCGGAGTTCACCACCACCACGTCGGGATGTTCCTTGCGCAGCCACAGGAAAAACTCTTCCAGCAGTTCTTCGTAGCCGCTCATGGCAATACCCGAACGCAGCAGCGAATCGACGTCATCGCCCTTGACGTCTTTCGCTCCCACGCGGTGGACGCCCCAGCTCCAGTTCAGCACACGCACGCCATCCTCGACGAGGTTCACCGAGGCGGCGATGTTGGCTGTGATCCCCGCGTCCGAATTTCGCTCGACGATCACTTCGAAGCCGCCGCTCGCCTTGTCCAGGCCCCGCAGCAAACCGGTGTTGCCACCATCGTTCCAGCGCGCGGCGAGAATGCCGGCGACGGTCGTGCCATGGTTGTCGGGTTTGTTCGCATCACGGGCGTACACGCAGGTGCGCGGCATGGAGCAGGGGCCAAGATAGTCGGCAAAATCCGCCGTGTCGAAATCCACGTCACGCTCGATCAAGCCGATGCGCACCGGCTGCGGTTGGATCGGCGCCTGCTGCCCGGGGATGCGCCGCTGGTAGTAATGCACCGCGTCGAGAAAGCGATTCGCGGCCCATTCATCGGAGCCCTGGGCCGGTTTCTTGGGCTCTTCGGGCTGGGTGGGCGCTTGCTCGGTTTCTTCGGCCCCGGACTCTTCGATCACTACGGCATCGACGCTGGTTTCGCCGCCCAGGCGCAGCACCAACGCGTCGCGCTGCATCAGGTCCCTGGCCGGCAGGCGCAATTGATACACGTTGAGCGGCGCGATGCTGCCGACCACCCTGGCCCCGTACTTGTTGGCGAGACGTTCCGCCTCCTGGCGGCCATCGTGGCTTTCCTCGATCAACACGCTGACCAGATCCACATAGGTGATCAGGCCGTCCATGTTCTTGGTCACCTCATCCGGCCCGGCCGCGACGACATGACTGCTGCGCAGGGTCAACCAGACGGCATTGCTGGCGCGCGGACCGTCTTCCAGCCAGAGCGGCCCGCTTTGGTAGTCGGCCTTGTCCAAATGCAGACGCAGGCGTTGGCCGTCACGCTGGACCCTGTCAGCGGGAATCGCTTTTTCACCGAGCTTCAGTTGCGGCGTTGCTTCACCCAGCCCTCGCGCGGTCAAGCACCACTCCTGGCGCTCGATTTCGAGCAAGTCGCCGCAGCGCTTCAGGCTTTCCAGGCGCAACGGCTCTTGCGCCATTGCAGACGTGCCGGCAGACAACGCGATCAAGGTGACGAGGACAGCGGATCGTAAGGGCATAGGTGAGGTTTCTTTGCCGGGGTTTGCTGTTCCGACCGCTGTGTCGATGGCTTCGTTCAGGCAATGGCGCCAGCCGTCATCAAAATTGAACAACCGAACCCGCGCCGAAATCCGATCCATAGGCAATTGAAAAACTGGGGAACCCTATGTCTCGTCCACCCATGATCGGAATCATCGCCTGTTCAGGCAAGGTTGGCCCACACACCGTCCAGCTCAGCAACGACAAATACGCACAAGCCGTCGCGACCGCCGCCGAGGCACTGCCGGTGATCCTTCCGGTGGTTGCGTCACTGATCGATCCGGCTGACGTCATCGCTGGCCTGGACGGGCTGCTTTTCACCGGCTCGCCTTCCAATATCGAACCCCATCACTACGGCGGCCCACCCAGCCCGCCTGGCACCGAGCACGACCCGGCCCGGGATAACCTGGCGCTGCCGCTCTGGCGCGCCGCTGTCGAGGCCGGTCTTCCGGTGCTTGGCATCTGTCGCGGCTTCCAGGAAATGAATGTCGCTTTTGGCGGCACGCTCCATCAACAACTCAACGGCCCCGGCGCCGAGCACGAGCCGCCGAGCAACGAGCCGGTCCAGGACCAATACGCCCGCAACCATGCACTGACCGTGCGACCGGGCGGGGTGTTGGCGCGGTTGGGGCTCAAGGAACAGATCGAAGTCAACTCCGTCCACGGCCAGGGCATCGCACGGGTGGGGCAGGGTTTGCGCATCGAAGCCGTGGCGGAGGATGGCCTGGTGGAGGGGCTTTCGGTGGAGGGCAGCCGGGCGTTTGCGTTGGGGGTGCAATGGCACCCGGAATGGGAAGTGACGGAGCATCCGGATTATCGGGCGATCTTTCGCGCGTTCGGAGAGGCGTGCAGGCAGCGGGCGAGCTAATCCGGTTCGTGACACAGACGCAGATCTTGTTGCCTTGCCGGCCCACACCGTCTGAGGAAAACGGAACGGGCAATTCGAGAAGCGTCTGACAGCGCCGCATGAGTCCCTTGCGATAGCGTCCGTCCTGAATTTTCAGGATGAGAATCGCGATTCGTGACGCGCCCAAACAATCTGCCAAAAGTCAAAAATCCACGTTCCGGCGAAGGGGGTTCGGCCGGTTTATGTGGTTTTGAGCATCCGCCGAAAGGGTCTGGCCGAGGCGGGCCACGACTATCATCCTGCTCCGAAGACACATGAAATTACGGGCTTCTCTGATCTGAAGAAAGGCAAGAAGAAAACTCCGGTGCAAGGAGGCGGAGGCTTAAGAGATCGCTGGCTCGACGCCAAAGGGAGAAAACGGAGAAAACGGGACAGATCTATTTTGACTTCAACCGCCCCTCGATCGCCACGCGCACGCAGCCCCAGGCGATGACGCCGATGATCAGCAACTCTGCCAGGCCGATAATCAAGTGGAATGAAAAGGCCACGGGCTGTTCGGTCCAGTAGAAAATCGTCGGGCGAGTGCTGCCGATGCGTATCCGTCCGGTAAACAGCGACGGCGTCCATGCGATCAGACGGGTCAGCTCCAGCACAATCAAGAAAGCGCCAATCAAGGCGATCAGGGCGCGTGCGGGGATGCCTAGTTGTTCGGTCGACTCAGCCGAAGGCGTGAGTGCCTTCGCTTTGTGTTGCCTGGCGATCTTCGCCGGCGTTGGAGTAGGCCTGTAGGGCACTTTCGAAACGGCCGTCGAACCGACAGCAACCTCCGTGGGCATCGGTACTTGCAGGTAGTCGCTCAGCTCACGCAGCCACCGCTCGGTGCGTTCACTGCCCGGCACCACCGCAACGTTGTCACTTGTCAGGCGGTGGGTGGCGCCATCGCGCATCACCAGCCACAGTTGGGTGTTGGCTGGTTTGGCCTGTTGATGGCGGCGGAGCTCGAGGTGCTTGACGGCGTCGAACCTAAACACCGAATGCACCCGTTCGCGGCGTGCAAAGAAGTTCTGGGTACGGCGCTTGCCTTCACCGTCGATACGCGACAACAGCAAGGTTTCGCGGGTGCCGGTGTAAAGCATCAGCGCCAAGCCTAGGGCAGGAATCAGCAGCAGCCCGAGCACGAGCAGGAGTGAGGCCAATGGATCCATGCCTGTCGGCGACAAGTCGGCATCTGTGATTGCGAGCACGGCCGCCACTGGAAAAATGAAAGTCATCGCGCTTGTCAGCAGCACGAATCCGCCCTGCACCCAATTGATCGAGTGGATATGCAGGTCATCCCGCGCGGTACGCTCGAATCGATATCCAATCAACATGCAGACCTCCTGGCGCACCACTTTCAAGACCGCTTCAAGTTGCGAACAGCCGTTGGCCATGGCTGTTTTCTAGCCGCGCAGAATACCTCTTTCGGCGGGTTCTCGGCATGCTTGATGGCGTGTGCGCGTAGGCATAACCACCGCCGACCTGCCAGTTTTCGGTCGATCCGGAACACCGCCAGGCAGGCATTCGGAATGAATTGGGGCCTAAGTCAAACGCCAAAACGCCCGATACGGTGTATCGGGCGTTGGGGTGGAGATGTCCATCTGTCCTAAAAACTGCCTCCCTCGATGTGGTAGACCTTCGGTTCATCCGAAAAATATTCCTCCAATCCCATCATGAATATCCGATGGTCTTCACTCTCTTCGAAACCCGGCGTGTGATCTTCAAGTGACTGCCATCTCACGATCAGGTTGAATTGTTCAGGGGTTTCAATCCCGGGCGCCAGCAAGTGACCGCCGTATCCCTTTGCACGGGTGAGCAGAGGAGCGACCTCGGCAAACGCACGTCGGAACATTTCAATGCGGTCCTTGTGAACGGGGAGCAGGGCGATCTCGTAAATCATGGCGTACCTCGAAATGACATGAACGGTTAAAAAGTACGGGCTTATGAGATGAGCGATGGCTCAACGGCGATCGCGATTTTTCCTATAACGCCGTTGTTGGGACTTTCCAGCCGTGCATGGGCGAGCGGGATGTCGGCAAGGGAATAGACCGCGCCAACGTGTGGCCGCAACTGACCTCGTGCTATCAATGCACTCAACTCATCGAGTTTGCCTCGGTTCTGCCTTGTGAAAACGAAGTGATAACTCGCGTTCTTGCCCCAGGCCTGAACCAGGTTTTGCGGTTGTGCAATGTCCACGATGCTGACTACGCGACCAAGCTGTGCAAGTGTTTCCGGGCTGCGTGACAGTGCATTGCCGCCGATGGTGTCAAACACGACGTCAACCCCACGGCCTTCTGTTTCTCGCATGATGGCCTCGACGTAGTCCTCCTTCTCGTAATCAATGACGATATCGGCCCCCATACTGCGCGCGAACTCGAAGTTCGCCTCGCGCACGGTCGTGTATACCCGTGCTCCGATGGCTTTCGCCAACTGGATCGCCACGTGACCGACTCCTCCCGCGCCGCCGTGTATCAGAATGCTTTCTCCCACTCTGAGCGACGCACGCACGACCAGTGCTTCCCACGCCGTCCCGCCAACCAATGTCAGGCTCGCCGCCTCAAGGTGGCTTAGCAACGGAGGCTTTTTGCCGATGATGCTCTCAGCAGCTACGTGGTACTCGGCGTAACTTCCTGGGCCATCGAATATTTGCGGGGTGTACCAGACTTCGTCTCCGGGAGCGAAGGCTGTCACGCCCGGCCCAACTGCTTCGACAACGCCCGAAATGTCGTGTCCGGTGATGGCCGGCAGTGGCACCAGATCCGGATAGTCGCCGCGTCGGACCTGGTAATCCAAGGGATTGATGGAGGTGGCATGCACCCGGACCAGGACTTGCCCTGCATGCGGCACGGGTTTGGGCACATCGCGAAGTTCAAACGATTCCGTACCGCCAAATGATTTCAATACCATCGCTTTCATAATGACACCTCATATCTATAAAAAGGGATATCGAGATATCTCGATATCTTACGGCAAAAAATTAGAGCTCTTTCCCTATGATTTCAGCAAGGGTGCTGATGGCCGCTTCATTACGCTTGTAGTAAGTCCACTGACCGATGCGCCTGACTTCCACCAGGCCCACTCGTTGCAGCGTCGCAAGATAACCAGACACCGTGGATTGGGACAATCCAATGCCTTCCTGGATACTGCTGACGCAAACGCCCACCGTGAGAACGTCACCTTCATCCTGCGGAGGGAAGTTCTTTGTCGGGTCCTTCAGGCCTTTCAAGATTTGAAGGCGTGTAGGGTTCGATAGGGCTTTAAATACTTCGATCAATTCCATGGAGTGGATAATATCGAGATTTACCGATATGTCAATACGATTTTCAATGAATCCTTTGGGCGGTAGAGAACTCCGCGCTTTGGGTCACCCCCAACACAATCCCTGCGCCTTGAACGTTTAAAGCGCCGCCACCGCGCCGGCATCGAGAAAAGGGCAGATTTATTGATTAAATAAACCTGCCCCTTTTCGTTTAGAACTCCAGCGAAGCACCGTCCTCCGGAATGTCTACACGCCCCTCAATCCCTTGCTTCTTAACGTAGGCGCGCAGTTCTTCACGAGTGAGGGACATATGGTTGATCGCGTCCATGTGCACCGCGACAATGTGTGCGTTTTTCGCGGCTTTTGAGGCGCGAAGCACATCATCTTCACCCATGATGATCGAACCTTCGAATCCCGCCATTTTTGCTTTGCCGGCGTTGAGCACGATTACTTCCGGACGGTACTGGTTGATGGCCTGGTCTACCTCGTTACGCCAAATCGTGTCACCGGCAAGGTAGAGAGTCTTATAGCCTGGCGCCTGGAAAACCACGCCCATGGCTTCGCCCAGAGGTTTTGCGAGCGCTGGCACGGCATACATTTCGTCAGTGCCATGCTGGCCGCCGGTCTTGGTGATTTTGACGCCGCCGAATTCCGCTTCGTCAGTTAGTACGCGTACGTTCTTGAAACCTTGGGAACGAATCAGTTGCGCATCTTCTTCATGTTGAGCGAACAACGGAATGTCTTTAGGCAGCGCTTTTTGTGCGGCATCGTCCCAGTGGTCCAGGTGTGTATGGGTGACGATGACGGCGTCGACCCCGGCGATAACCTTCTCCGGCGATTGCGTGAGATCAACCAAGGGGTTGCGAAGGTTGCTTCGATAGGTGTTTTCAAAACCCGGATAGGCGCCTTTTTTTGCCAGCATCGGATCGATCAGGAAGGTGGTGTCACCGAAGGTGATTTTTACCGTCGCGTTGCGAACCTGCTGCAAATCCAGTTTATGAGGGGCGCCAGGCGCCTTGGGAGTAGTTGAACCGGCAAACGAAGGGGTAGCGGCCACGGCGCAAGCAATGCTGAGGGCAAGCTGTAACGTTCTGAGTTTCATAAAAATCATTCCTGTTGTTTACCACGAGGGGGCCATTCTTGCCGAATGTCTCGGGGGTCAACAGTGGCCCGAACGACACATTTCGATATAATCGGGCCAACTGATCAACGTTGTTCACCTTGAGCCCTACGGGGCGAACCGAGGCTGCCCCCATGCTCTCCGTACGCGTTGCTGTTTTAGCTTTCGAAGGCGTCAGCCTTTTCCACCTTTCGGTGCCGGGAATGGTATTGGGAACCGCCCAGCCTGCGCCCGATGGGCCTCGGTATGAAATCAATTACTGCGCAGAAGTGCCCGGAATGGTCGGTACCGACCAAGACATTGGGTTGTCGGTAAGCCTCGGCTTGGAGCTGATGGAAACCTGCGACGTCATCATCATCCCGGCGTGGGGCGATCAATCCCTGATTGCATCGCCCCAGCTCGTGGAAGCGCTGCAGCTGGCCAACACGCAAGGCAAGCTCATTGTGGGATTGTGTTTGGGGGCATTCGTCCTCGGCGATGCCGGGCTGCTCGATGGAAAGGAAGCCACTACCCACTGGGCTGCCCGTGACCAGTTTGCGCAACGTTTTCCCAAGGTTCGATTCAAACCCGAGGTGCTTTACGTCCGTGCCGATAACATCGTGACGTCCGCGGGCACCGTAGCGGCAATCGATTGTTGCTTGCACCTGGTGCGCGAGCGCCTCGGTGCGGACGTGGCGAATCGCACCGCGAAAATGCTGGTGACGCCACCTCACAGGCCGGGAGGCCAGGCGCAGTATGTTGAACACCCAGTGCCAGCATTCGCTGGCGAGACTCACTTATCCGACGTCCTGACATGGGCCCGAATGAATCTGTCCAGTGACCTGTCTCTCGACGCTCTGGCAGACATGGCGAAAATGAGCAGGCGGACGTTTACCCGTCGGTTCAAGGAGGCGACGGGCACAACCGTGTCCAAATGGTTAACTGCTGAACGAGTGGCCAGAGCGCAGGCATTGCTGGAAACGACTGAGTTGCCCATCGAATGCATCGCAGGGGAGGTGGGGTTTGGGACGTCATTGTCGTTGAGGCAGCACTTTGGAGCGCATCTGGGGACGTCGCCTTCTGATTATCGGAAGATGTTTTGTCTTGGGGTGGGGCGCAAGCGTTGATGGAGATGTATCTTTCGATGGTCTTGCTCACCCCCAACGCGTTCCCAACACAATCCCCTGCGCCTTGAACCCCTCAAGGGCCGCGACCCCCACCGGCATCAACTCACGCACCGTCACTCCTGCCGCCTCGGCCAACGCAACCAGATGCTCCCGCCCGCTGCGCCTATGCTCCGTCAGCGAAACCAGCAGCGCATAAGCCATTGGCGCAAGGCGTGAAAACGTCACGTGCCCACCACGGCGCTGAAGCAGGACCAACGTCGGGGCCGTTGGTTTGTCGATGGGCCGATGATCCGGCCCGATGTCGCACACCGGCCATTCATAGGCGTGTGCCCACGCGAGTTCCGACATCACGGGCGTGCCTTCAACCAGATTGCCGTGGGGATTGTGTGCGGGCTCCACCGCATCATTCAGCAACAGGGCGCTTTCGCTCCATTCGTGTTGCGCCAGCTCGGGCAGCCAGGCGGGGTGGTTCTGCGAGCTGGCACATTGTTCCAGATAGCTGACAAACTCCCCGCCCAGCTGCGTGAACAGTGGCGTCTGGCAACGGTAGTTCGCGTAGAAGTCGTGGACCAGCCATCGCCAGTCAGCGTCTGGCAGGGTTTGGTGGATGACCGGGAAGCTGGCGGCCAGCAGCGATTCGATGCTGCCGATGAACAGTTGCCGGTAGACGGCCAGGCGTCGGGTTTCAATTCCCGGCGGTGGTGGGTTTTGAGGATTGCGGACGTAATTGGCCATGCAGTTGAGTTGGTCGAGCAGTTGTTCAGGCATGGCGGGCCTCCGGTGTTGCCGGGCAAGCGAGTTTTTGAAGGTGTTTGATCTGCCCGACTTCAGCGAGCAGTTCCGACAAGGGTGGGAAGTTGAAGTCGCGTTCCAGCAGGGTTGGTACCGAGCCGAATCGTTGATACGCCTGGTGTAGCAGCGTCCAGACGTCTTGCTTGACGGCCGCGCCGTGGGTGTCGATTTTCAAATCCTCGGCTTCGTCAAAATGGCCTGCGACGTGCAGGTAGGTGACGCGTTGGGCCGGGATGGCGGCGAGGAACTTCTCGGCGTCGTAACGGTGATTGATCGCATTAACGTAGAGGTTGTTGACGTCCAGCAGCAGGTCGCAGTCGGCTTCCTGTAGCACGGCGGTGATGAAGTCGATCTCGCTCATGGCCTGGAAGGGCGCGGCGTAGTAGGAGATGTTTTCCACCGCGATGCGCTGGCCCAATACGTCCTGAGCCTGACGAATGCGGGCGGCGACGTGATGGACGGCTTCTTCGGTAAAGGGGATCGGCAAGAGGTCGTAGAGGTGACCGCTGTCGGAGCAGTAACTCAGGTGTTCGCTGTAGAGCGCCACGGCGTAGCGATCGAGGAAGCGGCGAGTACCACGCAGCAGTTCAATGTCGAGGGGCTGCGGACCGCCGAGGGACAGGGACAGGCCGTGGCAGGTGATGGGGTGCCGTGCGGCGAGTTGGTCGAGTTGTTCGGCGTAGACGCCGCCGACACCGATCCAGTTGTCCGGGGCGCACTCAAGGAAATCCACGGCGCTGGGGGCCATTTCCAGTAGGTCGCTTAGCAGGGCACGGCGCAGGCCGAGCCCGGCGCCGGAGGGTGAAGTGAACGTGCTCATCGCGCTTCTCCAGGGGATGGCCAAACCCTCCCGGCCTGAGCGGCCAGGAGGGAGGAGCGAAGGGGGATTTACTCCTTGGCCTGGCTCATATGGATGAACAGCTCAGTCGGTACTTTCTTGCCATTGGCTGTGTATTGGCCGGTGCGGTATTTGTAGGTTTCCGCCTCGGACAGGTAGCCGTCGTGGTTACTGTCAATCTTTTCGAACTCGGCTTGCTGGGTCGGCGCGACGGTGAGGAATTCCTTCAGCGACACACGAGCATCGTCGTCAGTGTCGCTACGAGCGAAGGACGCGTCGCCACATTTGCCTTCACCGCACTTGCCTTCTGCCGCGGTGACTTTTTTGCCCGATTCGGCGGCACCGCATTTGCCTTCACCACACTTGCCTTCAGCCTGTGTGGCCTTTTTGGCCGATTCGGCAGCGCCACATTTGCCTTCACCGCATTTGCCTTCAGAGGTCTTTTCTGCCGAAGCCAATTGATAACCCTGGGCCAGGGTGTCAACGGCGAAAGCGGACTGGGCCAGGCTCAAACCGCCGGACAAAGCCAGGGCGGCGAGGGCGAGGCGAGCGGAGTTCGAATTTTTTGTACGCGTCATGAGATTTCTCCAGATAAGAGCTGTGTGGCCCCTGGCAAGCGTTGCGCGGGGCGTGTGCCGTGGCGGTGTCACGTTGCTTGCCCGGTGCTCGGCACGTCGGGTCGAAGCAAGGCGGGACTGGCCTGTTCGGACGGGGCCATTTGGCGCTTGTCGTGTATCTGGGATGTGTCATGCGGCGGTGTGTTTGTATTGCTGTGTGTCGTGGATACAGAGCGCTGCGAACCTTTTTCCGCTGATCCGTATTTTTCGCTTACAGGTGCGTCTGTAACGGTCTCAGTTCTCGTCCCACAATTCGATCGTGCCGCAATGGCTCTATTGGGAGAAAGCTCATGGCGAAGATGGCGATTTTTCTGGGTGGTTTCCTGGCGCTGACGCTGCTGATTGGTGTGCTGGCGACGATCTCGCCTGTTTAAGACAGCTTTTGTGTGGCGAGGGAGCAAGCTCCCTCGCCACACAGCTTTCGCTTGAGAAAAGATGCGCGGATCAGCGGTGCAAGATCACCTGCGCAATGTCCAGCAACGGCATCACCCGTTGGGCGGCGTTGAGTTTGATCGCTTCCTTGGGCATGCCAAAAACCACGCAACTGGCCTCGTCCTGGGCAACGGTGGCGCTGCCGGCATCGAGCATTTCCTTGAGGCCGCGGGCGCCGTCGTCGCCCATGCCGGTCATGATGATGCCCGTGGCGTTACGGCCGGCGAACTTGGCCACCGAGCGAAACAGCACATCCACCGAAGGGCGATGGCGATTGACCAACGGGCCGTCCACCACTTGCACGTGATAGAACGCGCCGCTGCGGGTCACCATCATGTGCTTGCCGCCGGGGGCGATGAGCGCCAGGCCCGGGTGGATGCGGTCGTTGTTCTTCGCTTCGCGCACTTCGATCTGGCACAGGCTGTTGAGCCGGGCGGCGAATGAGGCGGTGAATTTTTCCGGCATGTGCTGGACGATGACGATGCCCGGGCACACGCGCGGCAGGGCCGTCAGCACCGCCTCCAGGGCCTGGGTGCCGCCGGTGGAGGTGCCCATGGCGACGATGCGTTCGGTGGTCTGGGCCATGGCGTGGCCGTTGGCGGCGGGCAGCATCGCGTCAGCGCTGAGTTTGGCCGCCGGGGTCAGCGGGGCGGCCGGGGCCGGGCGTTTACCCAGGTTGCGGACGTTGACCTGGGCGGCGGCGCGGATGGCCGAGACCAATTCCGACGCCGAGTCCAGCAAGAAGTTCTTCAGGCCGCTAGTGGGCTTGGTGATGATTTCCACCGCGCCGGCGGCCATGGCTTGCAGCGTGGTTTCCGCGCCCTTGGGCGTCAGGGAAGAACAGATCACCACGGGCGTGGGCCGTTCGCTCATGATCTTTTTCAAAAAGGTAATGCCGTCCATGCGCGGCATTTCCACGTCCAGCACGATCACGTCGGGCCATTCCTTCGCCAGTTTATCCATGGCGAAGATCGGATCGGACGCCGCGCCGATAACGTTGATGTCCGGCGTGTCACTCAGGATCGCCAGTAATACCTGACGGACCACGGCGGAATCGTCCACCAGCAATACATTGATTTTTCTGCCTGGCATGATTAATTCAAGGTCCTTATCGGTTGGTGCCTGACCCAGACATCGCCATTGCACAGGTCGAAAACAATACTTCGGTAGCCAGTGCTACCCATGTCCTGGGCAATCAGGTCCAGGCGATAGAGGGCGGCCATTTCCAGCGCGGCGTTGACGTTCAACCGCGCCACGTCGCCGAACGCCACGTGGCGTTGCAGCTCGGGAAACATTTCGCCGCCGCCGAACAGCTTGAGCTGGTATTCCTCGGGTTCGGTGCGATGGGCCCGCGCCTGGCGGACGAACAACTCAAAGGCTTCATCGGCGTACATCCCATTCAGCGCCGTGGAGCAGCGTACCCGGTTGGGCAACATGAAGTGGCACATGCCGCCGATCTTGCGCCGTGGATGCCAGAGGGTGATGGCAACGCATGAGCCAAGGATCGTGCGCAGCCGGGTCGGGCAGGTCGCAAAGCGAAACTCCCCAGGCCCCAGATAGACTTCGGCGACTGGCTTTATCGCGGCGTTCATGGCTTGCGATAAATCGAAGGCGCGACCAGCTTTAACGCATCGCAAACGCCGTTGAGGCTCTCCGAATGGCTGACGATGAAATACCCACCGGGCTTGAGCCGGGGGATCAGTCGGGCAACCACTTTGCTTTTGGTGGGCTGGTCGAAATAGATCATCACGTTGCGCAGGAAAATCACATCGAACTCCCCCAACTCCGGAAGCGTGTCGTTGAGATTGACCTGGATGAAGTTGACCCGGTTGCGCAACGCCCGATCGATGAGAAAGGTGCCTTGCTGATTGCCGGTGCCCTTGAGGCAATATTTCACGAGTAACGAATGGGGCAGGTTGCGGGCGCGCTCCATCGGATAGTGCCCGGAACGGGCCTTCGCCAACACTTGCATGCTGATGTCCGAGCCGATGACTTCCCAGGGCGTGGTGCCCAGGCTTTCGGCCAGGGTCATGGCGAGGCTGTAGGGCTCCTCGCCGGACGAGCTGGCCGCGCTCCACAGGCGAAAGGTCTTGCCGGGTGTCGCATGGGGCAGCACGTGATCGCGTAGAAAATCGAAGTGCTTGGGCTCACGGAAAAAGTAGGTTTCGTTGGTCGTGAGCAGGTCCAGCGCCACTTGTAATTCGTCGCTGCGCTGGCCGCTCATGATCAGCTTGAAATACTCGCCGTAGCTGTCCAGCTCATAGTGCTTGAGGCGCTTGAACAGGCGCCCGGCCACCAGGGCTTTCTTGGCCGGCGACAGGTTGATGCCGGCGGCCTGGTACAACCAGGATTGAAACTGGCCGAACTCCCGGTCAGTGAGCGCCATTGAATTCACTGTGCGTTCCTTGCAAGTGTCCGTGCTCATGAGTCTGGCGCTTCCAGTGCGGCGGGGCTGGCCTGGGCGAGTTCGGACATTTCGTCGATGGACAGCACCCGATCCACCTCCAGGACGATGACGAACTTGCCCTCGACCTTCGCCATGCCGCTGATGAAGTCGGCGCGAATTTTCGCGCCGAAACTCGGTGGCGGTTCGATCTGCGAGGCCGGGATTTCCAGCACCGCCGATACAGTGTCCACCAGCAGCCCGATGTCCTGGGCCAGGCCGTCAGCGCTGGCGGCCTCGATGATCACTACGCAACTGCGGCGGCTGATGGTGGAGTTCGGCCGGCCAAAACGGGCCGACAGATCCACCACCGGCACGACCGCGCCGCGCAGGTTGATCACTCCACGAACGAAGGCCGGCATCATCGGTACGACGGTCAGGTTGCCGTACTCGATGATTTCCTTGATGCACAAGATGCCGATGGCGAACATCTCTGTGCCGAGCATGAACGTCAGGTACTGCGCTTCTTCCTCGACCGCGCTGGCGGTCTGACGTGTGGTCGCGATGGCGCCCATTGCCTTTTCTCCTTTAAGCAAGCCTATGGAACCGGGCCATCAGAACCGGGTGAATTCCGATTCGTCCGGCGCGCTGGCCATGTTGTAGGCGAACGCCTTGGGCATCACCGGTGCCGGTGCCCGGGCCGGTTTACGGCTGGACGGGCCGGGCGTGTTATCGACCCGGGCGACCTGGAGGGCGGCCTTGGGCGGCGTGTCCAAGGTGAAGAAGCTCATGGCCTGTTGCAGTTGTTCGGCCTGGCTGCTCATCTCTTCGGCGGTGGCGGCCAGCTCTTCGCTGCTGGAGGCGTTCTGCTGGGTCACCTGGTTGAGTTGGGTCATGGCGGTGTTGATCTGCGCCACACCGGCGGCCTGTTCTTCGGACGCGGCGCTGATTTCCTGCACCAGATCCGAGGTCTTGTTGATGGACGGGACCATCTCGTTCAGCAGGTTGCCGGCCTTCTCGGCCATCTCGACGCTGCTGGACGACAGCTCGCCGATCTCCTGTGCCGCGACCTGGCTACGTTCGGCCAGTTTGCGAACTTCGGCAGCGACCACTGCGAAGCCTTTGCCATGTTCCCCAGCGCGGGCCGCTTCGATGGCGGCGTTGAGCGCCAGCAGGTTGGTCTGGTAGGCGATGTCGTCGATGATGCTGATTCGCTGGGCGATTTTCTTCATCGCCACCACGGTCTGCTGCACCGATTCGCCACCGTCGGTGGCTTCCTTGGCAGCCTTGCTGGCCATGCCATCGGTCACCTTGGCGTTTTCGGTGTTCTGGTTGATGCTGGCGCTCATCTGCTCGATGGATGCGCTGGTTTCCTCGACGCTGGCCGCCTGCTCGCTGGTCGCCTGGCTCATCGATTGGGCGGTGGCGCTGACTTCCTCGGAAGCGCTGGCGAGGTTGTCCGCCGCGTTGCGCACTTCACCGATGATGTGCGACAGCTTGCCGACCATGTTCTGCATGGCGTTGAGCACCATGCCGGTTTCGTCCTTGGAACCGCCATCGATTTTCGCGTTCAGGTTGCCCTCGGCCAGTTGCTCGGCCACCACCGCCGCCTGTTTCAACGGACGGGAAATGATGCGTGAGACGAACAGCGCCAATCCCAGGCCCACCAGCAGGGCCGCGACCAGCACGGCGATGATCGACAGACGTGCGTTTTCATACAAGCGGGTGCCGTGCGCACTGGCGACGTCAGCGCCGGCCGCGTTGAGCTCGACAAGTTTTTGCAAGTCGTTGGTCACCAGGTCGAAGCGATTCTTGGATTCGCCCTTGAGCATCGCCTGGGCTTGCTCGGTCAGGTTCTGCCGGGACAATGCGAGCAGGTCTTTGCTGATTGCAAGGTAAGAAGCCCAGTCATCGCGGGTGGTTTCGAATGCCTGACGATCCTCAGCGCTGGAGAGCAGTTTTTCGTAAGTGCCCAGGCGCGTTTCGAAGGCCTTTTTGGCTTCCTCGGCTTCTTGCTCGAGGGTGACGCGCTCCTGTTCGGAGTCGGCGGCAATATGGCGATTCTCCTTGAGGCGATAGCTCGCCGCAAAAAAGCGCATGCCTGAAGCGGCGCGCATGGACGGCATCCAGTTCTCACGGATATCTAGAGCGGTGCCGTTCACCTGGCCCAGTTGGATGATCGAGAACACGCCCATGACGGCGGTCAGCGCCAACACCACGAGAAATGAAGCGATCAGTTTGGTGGCGATTCTAAGGTCGTAGAACCATTTCATTGGGGAATACCTCTCCATGGAGTGTTGAAGCGTCAGCGAGCGTTGGCTTGTTGTAATGGGGTCGAGTTGTAGCGGTTTTCTATTTGTGCGATCTGGGTGAGCAGGGCCGGTACGTCGAGGATCAACGCCACGGCGCCGCTGCCCAGAATGGTCGAGCCGCTGATGCCGCGCAGTGCGCCGAACAGCTTGCCCAGAGGCTTGATCACGGTCTGGAATTCACCCAGCAGGTCATCCACCACCAGCCCGGCCTTGAGTTCGGCGTAGCGCACCACCACCACGTTCTGCCGGCGCGAGGCCGGACCTTCGTGATGAAAGTGATCGCGCAAGTACACCAATGGCAGCACCTCGCCCCGCAGGTCGAGGTAGCCTTGTTCGCGGCTGGCGATGCCATCGTCTTCGCTCAGCTCGATGCATTCCTGGACCATGTCCAGCGGAATGACATAGGTGGACTGGCCGATGCCGACCAGGAATCCGTTGATGATCGCCAGGGTCAGCGGCAGTCGGATGCGCACCACGGTGCCCTTGCCCGGCTGGCTGTCCAGGTCGACCGTGCCGCGCAGCAGCGTGATGTTGCGCTTGACCACGTCCATGCCCACGCCGCGCCCGGACAGATTGGTGACGGCCTGGGCGGTGGAAAAGCCCGGTTCGAAAATAAGGTTGTAGATTTCCTGGTCGGTCAGGTTCGCGCCCGCTGCGATCAGCCCACGTTCGTGGGCTTTTTCCAGGATGCGGTCGCGGTTCAGGCCGGCGCCGTCGTCGGCGATTTCCAGCACGATGCTGCCCGAGTCGTGGTAAGCGTTGAGGTGCAAATGCCCCTTGGCCGGTTTGCCTGCCGCCAGCCGCGCCTCAGCGGTTTCGATGCCATGGTCCATGGCGTTGCGCAACAGGTGCATCAGCGGGTCGCCGATCTTTTCCACCACGGTCTTGTCCAGCTCGGTTTCCGCGCCGCTGATGATCAGGTCGATGTCCTTGTCGAGCTCCTGGCTGACATCGCGCACCACCCGACGAAAGCGGTTGAAGGTCTCGCCGATGGGGATCATGCGCAGGCGCAAGGCGCCGTCGAGAATCTCCTCCACCAGCCCGGATACCGACGAGGTGGCTTCCTGCAATGGGTCGTTCTGGCAGTTACGGGCCAACAGGCTGGCGCCGGCGCTGGCGATCACCAATTCACCGACCAGGTTGATAAGTTCGTCGAGTTTGTCGGCATTGACCCGGACGTACGCGCCGTCCTTGGTTTTACTGTCACTGACCACGGCCTGCTTGTCAGGCGCGACCTGGGCAGGCATGCGCGGGGTCTTGCGTTGGTCCGGCATCAGCTCGCCCGTGGTGACCATGGCGGTGCTTTCGTCGCTCTGTGCCTGGGATGTCGCGACCTCGCCGATGCTTGCCTGGGCCTCGACGTCTTGGGCGACGATTTCGATCGCACAGTCTTCCCGGACGAAATCGAACACTTCATTGATCGCGGTATAACCGGCGGCGGAGCGGAACGCGATGTCGAAGCCCAGGTAGCAGGATTCGGCATCCCAGGTGTCGATGGCCGGCATCGCCTCGGTGAGCGTGGTGATGTCGACGATTTCACCCAGGGTCTGCAAGTAGCGCAGGAACGACAAGGGGTCCATGCCGTTGCGGAACACGTCCTGGCCGAAGCGCAGGGAGATGTGCCAGAGGCACGCTTCGGCTGAGCCGGTTGGCTCGGCTTGGGTTTCCCGATCCGGTTCGGTCGCGGTCGGGGGCGCCTGGTACTCCTGCAGGAGCTGGCACAGTTCCATTTCCCGCGCCAGGGCAGGGGGCTGCAACGTCGAGCCCTGGTTGGCGACCACGTCGATCAATTCGAGCATGTGGTCGCCGGACTTGAGCAGCACCGCGATCAAGCCAGGGTCCACCGCGACGCTGCCCTCGCGCAGGCGATCGAGCACGTCCTCGACGATGTGGGTAAAGCTGACGATCGGCTCCAGGCCGAACAGTCCAGCCGACCCTTTGATCGTATGGGCCGCTCGGAAAATCGCGCCGATGGCGTCATCGTCGCCGGGGTCGTTTTCCAATTGCAGCAACGATTCTTCCATCGCCTGCAGTTGTTCACGGGCCTCGACGATGAAGGTTTGTTGTGCCTGATCGAGATTGATGCTCACGCTCATATCCTTTGTCGTGTCCGACGTGTTGCAAAGGGACTACGCAACCAGGTTGCACAGCGCCAGTGTTTCGGTGACGGCTTTGCTTGGGTCGGCCACCGTCAGTTGGGTCCCGGCCCTGGGCGCCTCGCGCTGAACCATCAGCAGCAATTGCAGGCCGGCGCCATCCATCTCGGTGATCTGCGACAGGTCCAGCACCATGGCGGGCGTGGCCCCCAACCGTGGCAGCAATTGCGCGGCCAGGTCGGCGGCGGTGTAGATCGTCAGCTCGCCGTCGATCTGCACCTGCGCGGTGTCATTTTCTACTTCGTACAGCAGCGGCATTGAAGCCTCCAGCCATCAGGGAAGAATCAGCTTGGACACCGCCGCCAGCATCTGCGCTGGCTGGAACGGCTTGACCACCCAGGCCTTGGCGCCTGCGGCCTGGCCCTCTTGCTTCTTCGATTCCTGGGATTCGGTGGTGAGCATGATGATCGGCGTGAACTTGTAGCTGGCCAGTTTCTTGACCTCCTTGACGAAGGTGATGCCGTCCATGTTCGGCATGTTCACGTCGCTGATGATCAGGTGCACTTTCTGGCCGTTGAGCTTGCCCAGTGCATCCTTGCCATCGCTGGCCTCGATCACGTCGTAGCCGGCACTTTTCAACGCGATGCCGACGACCTGCCGAACGCTCGCGGAGTCGTCGACAACCAATACATTTTTCGCCATGAGGGGCTCCTAAAAGAAGGTTATTTCCTGTGAAGTCTGTTGCGCGGCCGAGTCGCCGTGATGGTTGCGGCGTTGCTCGTCGGTGGCGTAGGTGGTTTCCATGCGCGCCAGCCATTGGCGGGCGTCGATGGAGATGGCCTGTTCGGGCGAGTGGCTGGCTTGCTGCATGTGCACATGCAGGTCCTCGATGTTGTCGCGCACGTGGCTGAGGATCTGGCTGACCCGATCCTGGAATTGCAGGCTGACCAGCACTTGGGTGAGTTCGTCTCGAATACCGAAACTCTCCCGTTGCAACATGTCGGCCGAATCGGCGAGGCGGCCGGTGACGCTCTGGAAGCGTTCGAGCACGCGTTGGATGCTGCCTTCGGACACGGCCACGGACTGGCTGTCCTGGTCGGCGCCGCTGGAAGCCGCCTGCACCAATTGGGTGATGGCGGTGTTGATGACATCGACCTTGGCCGACATCTGTTGGCCGGTCTCGCTGGACTTGCTCGACAGGGCCCGCACGGCATCTGCCACTACCGCAAAACCGCGTCCGGCTTCGCCTGCGCGGGCGGCTTCGATGGCGGCGTTGAGGGCCAGCAGGTTGGTCTGGGCGGCAATCGCAGCGACATCCGCGGCCATGGTCCGCAACTCGCCAGTGTAGGCCGTCAGGTTGCGCACTTGGGCCAAGGTTTCATCACGGCTGGCCTGGGTGCACTTCAGCGAATCGATCACCTTCACCAGTTCGCCTTCGCTCTGCGCCAGCACCTGGACGGCACCGCCGCCACCACTGCCCGCCAACTCGCCAGCGGCCAGTTGCGAGGCTTGTACGGTTTCTTCGAGACGCGAGGAAATGCCGGTGAAGCGGCTGGTCAACGAGACGATCGCGGTTTCTGTCTGCTGCCGTGAGCTTTCGACTTGCTTGGCCCAGATCGGCATCGCGCCGAGGATCACTTCGTTGAGTTGCGCGCTGCTTTTGTGAGCGCCATGGTCGGCGGCTTGCAGTTCATGATGGGCGATGGCCGCTGCGGCCACCTTGTCCAATTGCAGGCGCTGCGAGCGCGCGCCCCAGATACCGGCACCCACGCCAAGGACCAGAAGCACAGCACTGAAACCGATGTTTTGAGCGCTCGTGCCATTGAGTACCAGCAGCCCTGCGCCGGCGATGATGGCAACGATCAAGGCGTGCCAAGAGGTGTGCGTCTGGGATGTGGCAAGGGAATGGTCGTGGGAATACGACATCATGGTTCGGTCCTTGAACAGTATTGCTGACAGGATATTTGCGAATAACTGGTTATCTGCAAAGTCGACCCGGTCTTGAGGACCAGTCGTCCGGTTTTGGAAAAAAAGTGGCACATTGCTATCGCAGAATAGACGAGATCCTGGAAATGTCGAGGTGCCCTGACCTGTGGAAGAAATCACGGTGAACCTCAACAGTGTTCGTCAGATCATTCTGTGAAACACAATGAAAGGATTGAGCTAAATTACCCGCACCAGTTTTCGAACCTGCCATCGAGCCCTCATGCCCACCCAGCCTCTCTGGAAGACCTACCTGCTGTTCTTGGCCCCCATGGTCTTGTCCAATTTCCTGCAATCGATGTCCGGTACGCTCAATAGCATCTACATCGGCCAAATGCTCGGCACCCAGGCCCTGGCGGCGGTGTCGGGGATGTTTCCCATCGTGTTTTTCTTCATCGCGTTGGTGATTGGCCTGGGCGCGGGGGCAGGGGTCTTGATCGGGCAGGCCTACGGCGCCGGCGAGACGGGAACCGTGAAGGCGATTGCCGGCTCGACGCTGCTGCTGGGGGCAATCATCGGACTGACGGCGGCGATCCTCGGCAGTGTTTTTGCCCGCGAGGGGCTGCAAGGCCTCGGAACGCCCGCCGACGTGCTGGAGGATGCGGTGTCGTATGCGCGGGTGATGATGTGGATCCTCCCGATGCTGCTGGTGTTTGTGCTTTTCACCCAGCTATTGCGCGGTGTCAGCGATACCGTTTCGCCGTTGCTGGCGTTGCTGGTGTCCACCAGCGTCGGGATGGCGCTGACGCCGGCGTTGATCCGTGGCTGGCTGGGGTTGCCGCAGATGGGCATCCAGAGCGCGGCGCTGGCGGGGCTGGTGGGCACCGCGTCGGCGATGGCGATGCTGGCGTGGCGCCTGAATCGACGGGCCCATGCCTTGGCGCCGGATCGGGCGCTGTTCGCGGCGATGCGCCTGGACAGGGACATCCTCGGCAAAGTGCTGCGCATCGGCCTACCCACCGGATTGCAGATGGTGGTGATCTCGCTGTCGGAGTTGGTCATCCTGGCCCTGGTCAATCGCCACGGGTCCCAGGCCACGGCCGCCTATGGCGCGGTGACGCAGATTGTCAATTACGTGCAGTTCCCGGCGCTGTCGATTGCCATCACCGCGTCGATCCTCGGCGCCCAGGCCATCGGCGCCGGACGCCTGGAACGCCTGGGGCCGATCCTGCGCACCGGGATGCTGATCAACGTCTGGTTGACCGGTGGGCTGGTGCTGCTGGGGTACCTGTTGTCCCACTGGTTGCTGGGCCTGTTCATCACCGACCCGGCGGCGCGGGTCCAGGCCGAGCACCTGTTGCACATCATGCTATGGAGCCTTTTGGTGTTCGGCTTCCAGGCCATCATCGGTGGCATCATGCGCGCCAGCGGCACGGTGCTGATGCCGGTGGCGATCTCGATTTTCTGCATCATCGGCGTGCAAGTTCCGGTCGCCTACCTGCTGGACGCACACTTCGGCCTGCAAGGGGTGTGGATGGCGTTTCCGGTGGCTTACCTGAGCATGCTGTTGCTGCAGACGCTGTATTACAAACGGGTCTGGCAGCACCAGCGGATCGAGCGGTTGGTGTAACCGGCCCGACATGGAACCCTTGGGGGGCAAGCTCGCTCCCACAGGGTTAGTCACCTTTTCCGATTTACGAGGATCCCGATGTCCGCAGAACTCCCCACCGTCGCCTACCGCGCCTTCCTCTTCGACATGGACGGCACGCTGCTCAATTCCGTCGCCGCCACCGAGCGGATCTGGACCCGCTGGGCCATGCGCCATGGCCTGGACGTGGCTAAATTCCTGCCGACTATCCATGGCGTGCGCGCCGTCGACACCGTTGCCCGCCAGAACCTGCCAGGAGTGGATGCCCAGGCCGAGGCCGCGCAGCTCACCATCGAAGAAATCGAGGACGTGGAAGGGGTGGTCGAGGTGCCCGGTGCGCTGGGCTTTCTCAAGAGCCTGCCGCCGACGCAATGGGCGATTGTCACCTCGGCGCCGATGGCCTTGGCTTTGCGTCGCATGGAAGCGGCCGGGATTCCGCTCCCCGACGTGATGGTGACCGCCGAGGACGTGAGCGCCGGCAAGCCGAATCCAGCGTGCTACCTATTGGCCGCACAACGCTTGCAAGTTGCTCCGCAGGAATGCCTGGTGTTCGAGGACGCAGAAGCCGGAATCAAGGCTGGCGAGGCGGCGGACATGGACGTAATGGTAGTGACGGCCACGCATACGCACCCGGTGGTGACGGTGCATTCGCAGATCGCGGATTACCGTGGGCTGAGCATTGTGGTGGACGATGGATTGATACGCGTCTCAAACCAACGCTAGCCCCTGTGGGAGCGAGCTCGCTCCCACATTTTTAACCTCAGCGATTTCGGGATCAGGTCACTACCCGATAGCACGGCACATACGCCGCGCCGCCCGGCAGTTTCATCCGGTGTTGCGCGACAAAGGCCTGGAGCAGGCGATCCAGCGGCTCCATGATCGCGGGATCACCATGGATCTCGTACGGGCCGTGTTCTTCGATCAGGCGGATGCCCTTGTCCTTCACGTTCCCGGCCACGATCCCCGAAAATGCCCGGCGCAGGTTGGCGGCCAGTTCGTGGGAGGGCAGGTCGCGGCTCAAGCCCAGGCTGGCCATGTTGGCGTGGGTAGGGTCGAACGGGCGTTGGAAACCTTCGTCGATTTTCAGCAGCCAGTTGAAATGAAAGGCGTCGTTGCGCTCGCGGCGGAACTGCTTCACTTCTTTCAGCCCCTGGGTCATCTGCCGCGCCACTTCGGCCGGGTCGTCGATGATGATCTGGTAGTGCTTCTGCGCGGCTTCGCCCAAGGTCGCGCCGACGAACGCGTGCAACTGCTCGAAATACGGCGTAGCGCTTTTAGGCCCGGTGAGGATCACCGGGAACGGCAGGTCCTGGTTGGCCGGGTGCATGAGAATGCCCAGCAGGTAGAGAAATTCTTCCGCCGTACCGGCGCCGCCCGGGAAGATGATGATGCCGTGGCCGACGCGCACGAAGGCTTCCAGACGCTTTTCTATGTCCGGCAGGATCACCAGTTCATTGACGATCGGGTTCGGTGCCTCCGCGGCAATGATGCCCGGCTCCGTCAGGCCCAGGTAGCGGCCACCCTGGATGCGTTGCTTGGCGTGGGCGATGGTGGCGCCTTTCATCGGGCCTTTCATCACGCCGGGACCGCAGCCGGTGCAGATGTCCAGGCTGCGCAGGCCCAGTTCGTGGCCGACTTTCTTGGTGTACTTGTATTCTTCGGTGTTGATCGAGTGGCCACCCCAGCACACGACGATTTTCGGTTCCACGCCAGGGCGCAAGGTGCGGGCGTTGCGCAGCAGGTGGAACACGTAGTCGCTGATACCCTGTGACGAGCTCAGGTCGATGCGCTGGCTGTCCAGCTCGTTCTCGGTGTAGACGATGTCGCGCAGGGCGCTGAAGAGCATTTCCCGGGTGCTGGCGATCATCTCGCCGTCGACGAACGCATCGGCCGGCGCGTTCAGCAGCTCCAGGCGTACACCACGGTCCTGTTGGTGGATGCGGATCTCGAAGTCCTTGTAGGCTTCCAGGATGGTCTTGGCGTTATCGACATGGGCGCCGGTGTTGAGAATCGCCAGGGCGCACTGGCGGAAAAGATCGTAGATGCTGCCGGAACCGGCTTCGCTCAGTTGCTGCACTTCGCGCTGGGACAAAGTCTCCAGGCTGCCCTTGGGGCTTACCGAAGCGTTGATTACATGTCTTTGAGTCATTCAGCTTTCCTTGAAAACGATGCCGCTCGCACGACGGCGGCATCTTGAAAAAAACGTCCACGCAGGAAGATCGCACGATCCTTGCGGTATCGCCATGGACTTTGATCCGGATCCATCGGGTCGGTTGCAACACAAAATGAGCCCCAGCATAGCTAAATCGACCGGGCAGGCGATAATGCGCGAGTCTTTTCACGCCATACAAGGAAATTGCGACGCGATGTTCGAGATCAAACCGTGGGACGCCGCCGACTACCGGCAACAGACCCGTCGCAGCACCCTCATCGTGGCCGTGGTGTTCCTGGCGCTGGCAATGCTGTTGTCCAGCCTGGCGGTGATGCTGTTCGGTACACCCGGGGGCGATAATTTTCGCTTCAATGTCGGCGGCGTTTTCGCTGCCGTGCTGGTGATGGTCGGGCTGATGCGCGGCTATTTCTGGTCGCAGCCGTGGATGGCCGCTGCGGTGTATGGCTGGCAGCTCAAGCGCAGCCTGATGAGCGTCACCAACGTGATGCACCAGGTAAAGGCCGGTGTGCAGGCCCGGGATCCGGCAGCGATGAAGCTACTGCGTTTCTATCACCTGGGCCTGGCCCAGATGCACCGGCTGGATGCCAATTCCAGCGACCACGCCTCGTTGGTCCGTGAGGCCGACGAGCATCTGGAAAACATGCAGGCGCTGGGCCTGGATTCAGAGCAATCACGCCTGGACCCGACCTGGATAGACTCGGTCAAACAGGCCTACGGCGAGCGCCGCTAACGGCCGCTCATCGGTTGCCTCGGGAAAAAAATAAACCCCGGTCTTCCAATGCCTTTCTCATGAGCAGTCATGGAAAGGAGAGTCGAGATGACTGGAAAGATGGTTCATGGAACCTGGGCCCTGTTGTGTGTGGCTACAGTGGGATTGGCGGGCTGCGCGGGCGGTAACAGCCACTCACCGGTAGACGCGCCAGGCGCCGCGAAAAGCCCAACCACCGCGACGCTGGAAGCGGGGGCCGGGATCATGCAGAACAAACCCCCTTTGCAAGCGTTGGATACCTACCTGGACGGCTTTCATTTTTATAACGGCCGGATGTCCGGGCAAATGGAAGCGCACCATTACTGCACGGCACTGAACGAAGAAGTGTTCCAGTGCGCCATCTTCGATGCCAACAGCGCCAAGGCCAAATTGATGGGCGTGGAATATATCATCAGTAAGCGCCTGTTCGAAAGCTTGCCCGCCGCCGAAAAGCAGCTGTGGCACAGCCATGTGCATGAGGTGAAGTCTGGACAACTGGTCGCGCCGGGCATACCGGAGGTGGCGGAAACCCGCTTGATGAAGAACCTGGTCAGCACTTACGGCAAGACCTGGCACACCTGGCACACCGAGCAGGGCAACGCTCTGCCTTACGGCGTTCCGCAGTTGATGATGGGGTTCACCGCCGATGGGCAGATCGATCCGCAATTGGTGCGCGAACGCGACCGCCGGATGGGCATCGACAGCGAAGCGAAGAAACACGCCCGCGAATCGATCAGCGCACCGGACATCGATCCTGGCGCAGATGCGTGGCGCAAAGGGCAGGTGTGGCAGATAAAGGATCCGACGGGGCATACCCATTAAAGTCATTTGAACAAATGCTTTGTGGCGAGGAAGCTAGCTCCCGCTGGGTTGCGAAGCGGCCCAGGGCAATCCACCTGGATATATATGTTTTGTTAATACGAGTTGGGCTGCTGTGCAGCCCATCGGGAGCAAAATCCCTCGCCACTGGGGCAGGGAGTTGAAAAGAAAGGTTATATACACTACGGCTGTTTGAAATGCCCCGGAACATCATGTTCCGTTTCGTTTGGCTTGGTTCTTTTCTGAACTTGAACATCGCTGATCTTGACGCTCTTTAATTCAGTAAAGGACACTCGCAAGAGTGCCTCGGCTTCTTCGGTGGTAAGCGTCTCGGTGTCGCCTGCCAATACCCGGCTATCGGGTTGGCCGTCGGCGATGAAACTGACGATGAATCGATCCTGGCTCATTCGTTACCTCGACAAGTCAAGCGCCAGGACGCAGCAGAGCTGCGCCCCAACGGTTCTCGGGTTACGACTTCCTGCCGCCGCCGTGGCTGCGTTCGCCACCTTTGCGGCCTGCTTCAGAGGCTTTTTCCCGATCATTTGCAAAATTGCCGCCGGAAGCGTGTCCGCCTTTCTTGCCGGCTTCGGATGCTTTCTCACGGTCGTTTGCGAAGTTACCTGGATTTTTGTTTCCGCTATTAGCCATTTCGAGAATCCTCATTTTGGTTAAGCGAGTAAACGTGCCTCGCAGTATTGTGAAAGAAAACGGCGGATGGAAGTTTAGAAAAAACGTTTCGCTGGCGACGAACGGTAGTGAGTTGAAAAGTGTTGCTGAAAAAACTTATACAGCCGTTTCGCTTGAGCTTATACAACATCGAAAAGATTAATTAACAAAGCGGCGGCAAATGATATTTATTCATCGAATACTCAGTCCTCACCGCCGCTCACTTTCCAATGCTTGGCTTCGGGTGGAAACACCACTTGTTCAACCCTGTGGGCAATGCCAAAGGCCAGTGAGTTTTCCGCCGGGATCACACGCTCCTCGGCGCACAGGCACTTGAAGATATCCAGTTGCGTGGCGGCACCGGCTGTTTCCTTGACGTAGATTTCCACATACCGCGCCACGTCGTTGTCCAGGCTGGACAGGTATTCGCGCAAGCGCGAGTGATCCACCGACTTCTGGCCGAAATACCAATTCATCGGGTGGATCAGGAAGCGCGAGTGGGGCGTGGTGGTGCGGTCGCTGGCGGCCAGGTACATGACGATGCCCATCGATTCGATGTTGCCGGCGTTCACGGCGCGCACCGGCACGGGAAGAGACTTGATGAAGGTGTAGAGGGTGAAACCGAAGTTCGTGCTACCGCCGACCGTAGAGAGGTTGAGCATCAGCGAGTCGGCGCCTTTTTCAATGGCTTCCAGGCAATTGTCCCGAAAGCGCTCGGTGGTTCCTTGATCGATCTGGCAATGGAAATGGACGATGTGTTCGGACATCTGAAACTCCTCTCGACTTACGCGTTGACGAGTCTGCGGATCAGCGGCTCTGTACAGTTGGGAGTCCGCCGGCTGTCGGATGTTCCACTTCCGTCACTCGCTTATCGAGGCCCGCAGCGCTCGATTGCTTCGGTCAACAGGCTTCGACGGCTTGGGCCATGCGCTGCAGGAACATCGTCAGCGCAGCTTCTTGGGCACTCAGGCCTTTGCGAACCCGGGGCTTGGGCAGTTCGTGCAGGACGCCGCGCATGAAACCCTCCACAACGGCGGGGTGGATATAGCATTTACGACAGACGGCGGGCGTGTTGCCCAACTGTCGGGCGACCTGCCTGACCATCTCGGCCACGTGCCGCTTGGCCTCGGTTTCGGTTTCCCACTGCAGTGTGCGCAGGCCGTCCAGCGCCGCCGCGCTGCCTGCCCAGGTGCGGTAGTCCTTGGCGGTGAAATCGGCGCCGGTGAGGGTCTTGAGGTAGGCGTTGATATCCGAAGAAGTGATGGCGTGGCGCTCGCCGTTTTCATCCAGGTACTGGAACAGGTTCTGCCCGGGCATTTCCTGGCAGCGCTTGACGATCCGCGCCAGGCGCCGGTCCTTCACGGTGATCTGGTGTTCGATGCCGCTCTTGCCCCGGAACTGGAAAGCGATGGCGCTGCCATTGACCGCGACATGCTTGTTGCGCAGGGTGGTCAGGCCGTAGGAGCGGTTGTCCCGGGCGTATTGCGTATTGCCGACGCGAATAAGGGTGACGTCGAGCAAGGTGATGACCGTCGCCATGACTTTGTCGCGGCTGAAGCCGGGGGTGGCGAGGATCTCTTCCAGGCGTTTGCGCAGCCGGGGCAGGGTGCGGCCGAATTCCAACATGCGTGAATACTTGTCGGCATCGCGCACTTCGCGCCAGCGCGTGTGATAACGGTACTGCTTGCGCCCACGGGCATCGCGCCCGGTGGCTTGGAGGTGGCCGCGCGGGTCGCAGCAGATCCAGACGTCGGTGTAGGCCGGCGGAACGGCCAGGGAGTTGATGCGTTGGATTTCGGCCGCGTCTGTGATGCGCTGGCCCGAAGGGTCGAAATAGCAGAATTTGCCTCGCAGTTTCCTGCGGGTGATGCCCGGCGCAGTATCATCGACATAGTGCAAGTCGGCCGGGAGTGCATCGGGCAGCGGGGTGTCGGGCATGGTTGATCCTTGGCGATGAATTCAAATGGCCTGTGAACTCATTGACCTCTGCCCGTTGCGGTCGTGCCGAGATTCTCATGTCACTTGGGACGCTTGTGTGCTGGCCCTACAGGCGCGAAGGCTACGCCAACACCGCCACCGCCTTGATCTGCGCCCACACGATCTGTCCGGGATGCAGCTTCAACTGATCGCGCGAATACCGAGTGATCCGCGCCATCAGCGGTGTGCCGGCGGCCTCCACGCGGATCAGCACATGGGCGGCATTGTCGCCGGCCAGTTCGCTGACGACCGCCACTGGCAGGCGATTGAGGATGCTGGTCTGCCCGTCGCTCGCCAGGCTCAGGCTGACGTCCCGGGCCTGGACCTTGAAGCGCAGCGGCTGCCCGACCGCCAGCGCCGTGTGGGCAACCCGCACGTTCAACTGGCTGTCGGGCAGGGTCAGGGTGAGCAACTGATAGTCCGGGTCGTAGCCGGCGACTTTTCCGTTGATCACCACGCCTGCGTCATCCCCCAACGCCAATGGCAGGTCGAGCCGGGCGAGGGTCTCGCCGATTGGCCCGCTGGCCAAGGCCCGCCCAGCGTCCAGCACCACGATATGATCGGCCAGCCGCGCCACTTCATCCTGGGAATGACTGACGTACAGCACCGGGATATCCAGCTCATCGTGGAGCCGTTGCAGGTAAGGCAGGATCTCGTTTTTGCGGCGTGTATCGAGGGCGGCCAGAGGCTCGTCCATCAGCAGCAGGCGCGGGCTGGTCAGCAAGGCGCGGGCGATGCCGACGCGCTGGCGTTCGCCACCGGAAAGGTTGTGAGGTTGCCTGTCGAGGAGATGGCCGATGCCGAGCAGTTCCGTCGCGTGGTTGATGTCCACGCGCCGTTGCGCCGCGGTAACGCGCTTGAGGCCGAACAGAAGATTGTCGCGCACCGACAGGTGATCGAACAGGCTCGCCTCCTGGAAAACGTACCCCAGCGCTCGCTTGTGAGGCGGGACGAACACCTCACGCTCACTGTCTTGCCAGACCTCGCCATTGACCTCGACGAAACCCCGCGTCGGTCGGTCCAGCCCGGCCATGCAGCGCAGGCAGGTGGTCTTGCCGGATCCGGACTCGCCGTACAGCGCCGTCACCCCACGGCCGGGCAATTGCAGGTCCAGGTCCAGGGAAAAATCGCCACGGTCGAGTTGAAACCTCGCCTCGATCATCGATCAGCTCCAACCGGCGCGAGTTCGGCGGCTAGAGTACAGCGCCAGCAGCACCAGGAAAGAAAACACCAGCATCGCCGCCGCCAGCCAATGGGCCTGGCTGTACTCAAGGGCTTCGACGTGGTCGTAGATTTGCACCGACACCACCCGGGTCTTCTCGGGGATGTTGCCGCCGATCATCAACACCACGCCAAACTCACCCACCGTGTGGGCGAAGCCGAGGATTGCGGCGGTGATGAAACCCGGTCGGGCCAAAGGCAGGATGACGCTGAAAAAGGTATCCCACGGCCCGGCCCGCAGGGTGGCGGCGACTTCCAAAGGACGACTGCCGATAGCGGAAAAGGCATTTTGCAGCGGCTGCACCACGAAGGGCATTGAGTAGATCACCGAGCCAATCACCAGTCCGGTAAAGCTGAAGGTGAGGGTGCCCAGCCCGAGGGCTTGGGTGAATTGGCCGATCCAGCCGTTGGGTCCCAGCGCCAGCAGCAGATAGAAGCCAATCACGGTCGGCGGCAGTACCAGCGGCAGGGCGACCACCGCACCCACCGGACCGCGAAGCCGCGATTGGGTGCGCGACAGCCACAGGGCGATGGGCGTGCCGATGAAAAGCAGGATCACCGTGGTCAGCGAAGCCAGTTTCAGGGTCAGCCAGATGGCGGCGTAATCGGCGTCGGTCAGTGGCATCAGCGTTGGTAACCGTAGGCCTGGATGATGGCGGCGGCTTTCGGGCCCTTCAGATAGCTCATCAATGCCTGGGCGGCGGGGTTGCCCCGTCCCTTTGCCAGGATCACCGCGTCCTGCTTGATCGGATCATGCAGTTCGCCCGGGACAACCCACGCGGAACCGCTTGTCAGCTTGCCGTCCTTGAACACCTGGGACAGGGCCACGAAACCCAGTTCGGCATTGCCAGTGGAAACGAACTGATAGGCCTGGGTGATGTTCTGGCCCTCGACGATCTTGCCCTTGACCTGATGGGTGAGCCCCAGCTTTTCCAGCACCTGTGTGGCGGCCAGGCCATACGGCGCGGTTTTCGGATTGGCAATGGACAGGTGTTGGAAGGCATTGTCCCGCAGGACTTGCCCCTTGGCGTCGACGTAATCGGTCTTGGCCGACCACAACGCCAACGTGCCGATGGCGTAGGTAAAGCGCGAGCCCTGGACGGTGTCGCCTTCGCTGTCCAGCCTCGCCGGCGTGGTGTCGTCGGCAGCCAGGAACACCTCGAATGGCGCGCCGTTCTTGATCTGGGTATAGAACTGCCCGGTCGCGCCGTAGGCGGCAATCAGTTTATGCCCGGTGTCCTTCTCGAAGCTGGCGGCGATGGCCTGGATCGGGGCGGTGAAGTTGGACGCGACGGCGACTTGCACTTCATCGGCTTGGGCGGCGTTGATACAAAAGCAAGTAGCAAGCAGCAGGGCGAGTGGGGTCAGGCGCATGGGCAGGGTTCCGTCGAAATGGGTTCGCTATATAGCGGAATATATAGCGAAAGGCTGACAAACGGAACGTGGCATTTTGTCAGAAGTCAGCGGTGGCAGGGCTGCCGTCATCGCGAGCAAGCTCGCTCCCACAGGATTTCGGGATGAATGCATGATTGATATTCACACTGAACCCCTGTGGGAGCGAGCTTGCTCGCGATAGCGTCCGGTCAAGCGCCGGAGACTGTCAGGCTAGCGCTCAGCCCTTGAACCGAGCCAGAGCCTCCTCAGCCAGGCGCCGCGTCAGCTCGCCACTGGGCAGCTCCCGCCCCAGGGGAAATGCCTGGCCGGCCCAAAGGTTGGCGAAGTCAGCTTCATCCTTCGCGCGAAGGGGCATCAACGCGCCGCCCGCCAGCGGAAATGCTGGCGCCAGTGGGCTCATCGGGCCGACCTCGCGCATCACCCGGTTGACGATCCCTCGGGCCGGCCGACCGGTGAACAGGTTGGTGATTGCAGTCTGGCTTTCCTTGGCCGTGCGCAACGCCCGGTGATGGGAAGGCGTGATCTTCGCTTCCGGGGTAAACAGGTAGGCGCTGCCCAGCTGCACCGCCGACGCACCCAGGGCAAATGCGGCGACGATGCCCCGCGCATCGCCGATACCGCCGGCGGCGATCACCGGCACGGTCACCGCGTCCACGACTTGCGGCAGCAAGGCGAACAGGCCCACCTGAGTATCGAGGTCGTCGCTGAGGAACATCCCTCGATGACCGCCGGCTTCATAACCCATGGCAATGATCGCGTCGCAGCCGTGTCGCTCGAGCCAGATCGCTTCTTCCACGGTGGTGGCCGAAGAGAGGACTTTCGCCCCGGTGGCCTTGACCCGATCGAGCAACGATTTTTCCGGCAGGCCGAAGTGGAAGCTGACCACCTTGGGTCGCATGTCTTCCAGCACCCGGCAGGCCGTATCGTCGAACGGCGTGCGATTGGATACGGGCGTCGGCGCGTCGAAATCCACCCCCAGCTCTTGGTAATAAGGCTTGAGGCGCTGTTTCCAGGCCTCGGCCCGTTGTTCGTCGAAGGCGGGCGGCTGATGGCTGAAAAAATTGACGTTGAACGGCTTGTCGGTCTGCTCGGCGATGGTCGTCAGTGCCTGGCGCAGTTGCTCCACGTCGAGCATCGCCGCGGGCATCGAGCCCAGTCCGCCGGCATTGCAAGTGGCGACCACCATCGCCGGACCGGTCACCCCGGCCAGCGGCCCCTGGATGATGGGATGCTCGATGCCGAGCAGGTCAAGAATGCGGGTGTCTGGCCACTGACTCATGTTCGGGTGTCTCCGACGGCAGAAGGAAACGGTGTTTTTAGCAGGTGTGACCCGGCCAGGGCCAGTCGAGTTTTTCAATCGCTGCCCGGGTTTGATGCCAACGGCGGGATGGGTACCATGGGACACCACTTATCAAGGAGCCGAACCCATGGACGTGAAACTCAAGACCGTCGAACCTTTCACGGTCGCCGGTTTGCAGGTACGCACCCGCAACGCCGAGGAGCAACAGGGCGATACGGCGAAAATCGGCCCGATGTGGCAGCAATTCTTCACCGAAGGGTTGTTCGAGCGAGTTCCGGCGCGGCAGTCGGAGTCGTTCGTCTACGGGGTGTACTCCGGCTACGAGTCCGATGCTACCGGCTACTTCAATGTGACGGCGGGCGTACAGGTCGACGCCACGAGCGCAGGCTACCCCGCCGTGGAAGTCGAGGGCGGGGATTACCTGATGTTCTCGGCCAAGGGCGAAATGCCCGATTGCGTGATCCAGACCTGGGGGCTGATCTGGGCGTACTTCGCCGACAATCCGCAGGCCGTGCGCCGGTTCACCACCGATTTCGAGGTCTATAACGCCCCCGACTCGGTGGCGATCTATATCGGTGTTCAATCCTCGGGCGAGCGTTCCAGCGCCAACAGCTGACGCTTGCGCTCAACGCCCCAGCGGTAGCCCGACAGGTTGCCGTCGCTGCGCACCACTCGATGGCAGGGGATCGCCACGGCGAGGCTATTGGCGCCGCAGGCCTGGGCCACCGCGCGCACCGCTTTGGGCATGCCGATGCGCTGGGCGATTTCGGCATAGCTGGCGGTGCTGCCGGGCGCGATCTCTCGCAGGGCTTGCCAGACCCGTTCCTGGAACGCCGTGCCACGCAAGTCCAGTGGCAGGTCCAGGCCCAGGGCCGGTGCCTCGATGAAGCCCACCACTTGGGCAATCAGCTGCTCGAATTCCCGGTCGGCGCCGATGAGGTTGGCGCGGCGGAACTTGTCTTGCAGGTCACGCAGCAGCGCATCCGGGTCGTCCCCCAGCAGGATCGCGCACACGCCACGCTCGCTTTGCGCCACCAGGATCGCTCCCAGGGAACACTGGCCGAGGGCGAAGCGAATATCGGTGTTCAGCCCGGCGGCGCGATACTCGCCAGGTTTCATACCCAAGACTTTGTCGGCGGCTTCATAGAAGCGGCTGTTGGAACCGAAGCCTGCGTCGTAAAGCGCTTCGGTCACCGTTCCGGCGTCGGCCAGGCGTTCGCGCACTTTGCGCGAGCGATGGGCGGCGCCGTAGGCCTTGGGGGTCAGGCCGGTGATCGACTTGAAGACGCGATGAAAATGGAAGGGACTCAGGCCGGCGCTTTGTGCCAGTTCATTCAAGCCTGGCAGTTGCTCGGCCGCCTCGATCTGCCGGCAGGCCGCCGCCACCCGCGCCGCTTGTTGCGCGGCGATCTGGGTCTGGTCCCTGGCCATCCGTTTGCTGGGACGATAACCGGCTGCCTGGGCCTGTTCCGGCGTGTCGAAGAATTCGACATTGCGCGGATTGGGCAGGCGCGACAGGCTGCTGGGGTGGCAATAGATGCCGGTGGTCTTCACGCCGTAGACAAAGGTGCCATCGGCGCGCGGATCCCGGGCGAGTACGGCGGCCCAGCGAGGGTCCTGATCAGGGGCGAGCGTACTTGAAGTGCTGTTCATGGTCGTGATTCCTTTGGCCCGTTTTGGCTAGATTACTGAGCCATCCAGGTGACGACACTCCGGGTCTTGCGGTTGAATTCTGCATTGTCATCCGGCCATGCGGAACGTCATGTTGATGCGTTGGGCGCCCAGACGTGTATGTTGTCCCGGCTTGAGCGGCAGCACGCCGTGGTAGCGCAACCGGTCCACGCCGCCCCAGATTGCGATGTCGCCATGAAACAACGGAATGCGCTGGCTTTTGTCGCTGCGCTCGAATCCACCAAACTGGAATGTCGCCGGCAGGCCAAGGGAAAGCGAGACGACGGGGGCCGTCAGGGAGCGCTCGTTCTTGTCCTGGTGCAGCGACATCCGCGCGCCGGGCACGTAGCGGTTGATCAGGCAGGCATCGGGCTCGAAGTGCTCGAAGCCCGCTTGCCGGGCAGCGGCCTGGGCCAGCTCGCGAAACACTGGCGGCATGGCGGGCCAGGGATCGCCTGTCTGTGGATCATGGGCGGTGTAGCGATAGCCGCTGCGGTCGGTGGTCCAGCCGAGTGCGCCGCAACTGGTCAGGGCCACCGACATGGTAAAGCCACCGGGCGTGACCATCTGCCGGAACGGTGCGGCCTGCAAGACTGTTTCCAGCGCTGGCAACAAACGGTCGAGCCAGGGCAGGGCAAACCCGCGTAGCACGAAGGATTGCTGGCCGATCTGTTCGACCTGGCCAGGCGTGGTGGGCGCCTGGTCGGCGAACAGGTCGAGAGTGACGGGGGTGTCGTCATTGCGCATCATGAAAAATGATCCCGAGTGTATGCCGGCGACCGCTGTGTACACGGCTGACGCCATGGCGCAAGTTAACCCGATAATACCCGCGAACGCCTTTGACCGGCCGCTGGTGTACGGCGAACACCACGGCGTCGCCTTGTTTCAAGTCGATGACTTGGGGGCGTGACTGCATGCGCGGGCGTTGCTCGGTGAGGACGAACTCGCCCCCGGTAAAGTCGTCTCCCGGTTCCGACAGCAGGATGGCTACCTGTAACGGGAACACCTGTTCGCCATAAAGGTCCTGGTGCAGGCAGTTGTAATCCTGCGGGCCGTATTGGAGGAGCAACGGTGTGGGACGCTGCTGCCCGGCGGCATGGCAACGGCGGATGAAATCCGTGTGCTTATCGGGGTATCGCGTTTCCAGGCCCATGCAATCGTTCCAGCGATTAGCCACTGGGACCAGCATCGGATAGAGCGACTGGCGCAATTGCTGGACGATCTCAGGCAGCGGATAAGCGAAATACTGGTACTCACCGCGCCCGAATCCGTGGCGCCCCATTATTACCCGCGAACGAAAAACCCCGGCGTCCTCATACAAACCGCTCAACTGCCGGCATTGTACGGTCGGCAGCAGGTTGCGAATGATCGCGCAGCCGTCCTCATCGAGGCTATCCACCATGGTGGGCCAATCGAGGTGGGGGAGGTGTTGGGTCAATAGAGGCGTTGAGGACATGATTGCAATCCTGGATAAAAGGACTGTTCAGCCTGAAGAGTGCAGCGCTGCCGGGCACTCCGATTCTTGCGATGTGAAGCGCTTTTTGTAGAAAGGGAGCAAGCTCCCTCACCACAAAAAGCCAGCTGGCAGGCTTTAGAGTGCCTTGCTGACCTTGAGATCGGTGATCTGATCATCGGTCTCGCCATGCAACTTTTGCAGCGCGACCAGCGCTTCTTCCTCGGTGCCGGTCTGCAGTTGCGCGAACTCGAAGCGGCGCTCGCCGTTGAGTTTGTACTTGATAACGTATTTGGTTGTCTGGGCCACGGTTTTACCTATCTTGGACGGGGGGCTCAACTCAGCTTCGAACTGGAGCGCCGGATGATCTTGATCTTGTGGGTCAGGGTCGGCTTGCGGGTAACGCTGATGGCGCGACGGTTGACGGTGTCGATGGTGATATTCCAGAAGCCGGTGCTGGGGGCCGTGATCCTGGCCGGGAACGTGTCGAACGCGCCGCCGTGGTAGGTGTGGCGGCCACCATTCTTGAAGCTACGGAAATTGGCGTCGTTCATCAAACGGATGTTGCACATTTGGGAGCATTCGATCACGACGATATCGTCTTCGTTGAGGTGCTCGCGCTGGTGGATGAATTTCATGGGCGCCTCCAGAAGGGCATTTCTTGCAAATCAGGACAGTAAGATGAAGCAATGATAATGGAGCGCAGTTTATCAGCACCGCGGGTTAATATCCGGCCCCTGTCCTGGGTGTCATTCATTTATCAGGCGGTGGCGAATAAAAAATGAGAGGACGTTGGAGAAAATCGACGTTTGCATTGTCGGAGGGTCTTTATTGGAGGATTCATATGAAGCGCAGCGTGTGGGTATTGGCCTTGGCCTTGGGTGGATGTGCATCGGTATCGGACATCAACCAGACGCCGCCCACCATGAGCGTCATCTCCGGCAAGAAACCTCATGAATACGCCAAGTGCGTTGCCGACAAGCTTCTGGAGAGCCGTGGCCCGCTGCAAATGGAGCCGCATAAGAATGGCGTGCGGGTGATCGTCCCCGGCAAGCTGTCGGCGCTACCGGCCGCGGTGTTCGACATCGACGAACGCTCCAGCGGCTCCAGCATCAAGCTGCACGAAAGCCTCTCCAACGTACCGGTGCGCCCGGGCGACGTTCAGGACGCGGCCAACGCTTGTATTTCCGGTTAAGCAGGGCCCGTCCTTTATTTACAGACGACCACCACGCTGCGGCTGGTGAAGTTGCCCACGTGCACACCGAGGGTCTTTTCGCTGTCGTTGGCCTGTGGCGTGCCATCCGTGCCGACGATGCGGTAGCCCGTACCGGCGCAGGAAGCTTCCGCTTTCTCGTAACACGTCGCCCAGGAATTGGCTTCGCCTGAACAGTCGATGGCCAAGCCTTGTTCACCGGTATCCAGATAGGTTTTTTCGGCTGAGGCACAGCCTGCCAGGGCCAGAACTGCAAACAGCGCCAGGATTGTCTTCATGGGGGGTTGTCATCAGGATGGGGAGGAATGGCGCGAGATTATAGCGAATGGCCATTCCGGTACAGCTAAACCCGCGGCCCCTTCCGAGCACCAGGGCTTCGGCGGGGCCGTCTGTTTATTTCTTGCGGCGAGTATTGCGCGCTGGCGCCTGTTCACGCTCCCGGGGCGCCGGGGCGGAACGTTCGTCCTGAAAGACCGCGGCGACTTCCACCGCCATTGTCTTGGTGGGCAAGGGACCGGCGACCTGCTCGCCGTGGTAGTTGATAATCCACCACTGGCCGTCCTTGTCCTGGCTGACCGAATAACCGTTTGCGTTCTGTGTTGCCGACATCTAGCTGCCTCGTTGGCGGAATCAAGGCGGCCATGATACGCCAAATGCTCGCAAACCGTGCTGATGGGCGTACAGTGAGGACCGCTGGAACCATCGAAGCGAAAGGCGATTGAACTATCCGCCGGTTTATTTCTCTATGATGGCATCGGTTGGCCAGCGCAGGCATTGTAAGGTGCCTGCCGGCTGATTAGACTGCGCCGAAAACTTGTACACACCGCCTTTTCAAGGACTTATATGATCAAGAAATGCTTGTTCCCAGCAGCCGGTTACGGTACTCGCTTCCTGCCAGCGACTAAAGCCATGCCCAAAGAAATGCTGCCGGTGGTGAACAAGCCACTGATCCAGTACGGCGTCGAAGAAGCCCTGGATGCGGGCCTGACGGAAATCTCCATCGTCACCGGCCGTGGCAAGCGCGCCCTGGAAGACCATTTCGACATCAGTTACGAGTTGGAAAACCAGATCAAGGGCACCGACAAGGAAAAATACCTGGTCGGCATTCGCAAGTTGCTGGACGAGTGCTCGTTCTCCTACACCCGCCAGACCGAAATGAAAGGTTTGGGCCATGCGATCCTGACCGGCCGCCCGCTGATCGGTGACGAACCGTTCGCCGTGGTCCTGGCGGACGACTTGTGCGTGAACCTGGAAGGCGACGGCGTTTTGACCCAGATGGTCAAGCTGTACAAGCAATTCCGTTGCTCCATCGTGGCGATCCAGGAAGTGGATCCGCAGGAAACCAACAAGTACGGTGTCATCGCCGGTGAAATGATCCGCGAAGACATCTACCGCGTTCACAGCATGGTTGAAAAACCAAAACCTGAAGATGCGCCGTCGAACCTGGCGATCATCGGCCGCTACATCCTGACTCCGGACATCTTCGACCTGATCGAACAGACCGAGCCAGGCAAGGGCGGTGAGATCCAGATCACCGACGCCCTGATGAAACAGGCCCAGAACGGCTGCGTCATGGCCTACAAGTTCAAGGGCAAGCGCTTCGACTGCGGTGGCGCCGAAGGTTACATCGACGCAACCAACTTCTGCTTCGAGAACTTCTACAAGACCGGCAAGGCTTACTGATTCAGCCTGCGTCGCGCCTTGAAAAAACGCCCCGACTGGTTCGGGGCGTTTTTTTTTCTGCAAAAAAACCTTCCGCCAATCATCAATCACACAAACAAAGTCGCTGTTTGCGCTGCAACGCTGCCTCAGGTGAAAACAGCAGGTATGCTGACAACCTGCCGAAGGAGATAGATGATGGCCTACGATTTTGATCTGTATGTGATTGGCGCCGGTTCCGGCGGTGTGCGGGCGGCGAGGTTTGCCGCGGGTTTCGGCGCGAAAGTGGGCGTGGCGGAAAGCCGCTACCTGGGGGGGACCTGCGTCAACGTCGGCTGTGTGCCGAAAAAACTGCTGGTCTACGGCGCGCATTACGCCGAGGATTTCGAACAAGCGTCGGCCTACGGCTGGACGGCGGGCGAGGCGAGTTTCGACTGGGCCACGCTGATCGCCAACAAGGATCGTGAGATCAATCGCCTCAACGGCATCTACCGCAACCTGCTGGTCAACAGCGGTGTGACCTTGCATGAAGGCCACGCCAGGATTACCAGCCCTCATGAAGTCGAGATCAACGGCGAGCGCTACACCGCCAGGCACATCATGATCGCCACCGGCGGCTGGCCGGTGATTCCGGATATTCCCGGGAGCGAGCACGCCATCGGTTCCAACGAAGCGTTTTTTCTCAAGACGCTGCCCAAGCGCATGCTGGTGGTGGGAGGCGGCTACATCGCCGTGGAATTCGCCGGGATCTTCCACGGCATGGGCGCGCAGACATCCTTGCTTTATCGCGGCGACCTGTTCTTGCGCGGTTTTGATGGCGCGGTGCGCAAGCATCTGGCCGAAGAGCTGCAGCGTCGTGGCTTGGACCTGCAATTCAACGCAGACATCCAACGCATCGACAAAGAAGCCGACGACAGCTTGAAAGTGACGCTCAAGGACGGTCGCACGTTGTCGACCGATTGTGTGTTCTACGCCACCGGCCGCCGGCCGATGCTGGACAATCTTGGGCTGGAGAACACGGGCGTCAAGCTGGACGAGAAAGGCTTCGTGCAGGTCAACGAAAAATACGAGACGGCTGAACCGTCGATCCTGGCCATTGGCGATGTGATCGGCCGTGTGCAGCTCACGCCTGTCGCCCTGGCCGAAGGCATGGCGGTGGCGCGGCGCCTGTTCAAGCCTGAGCAATACCGCCTGGTTGATTATCGAATGATCCCCACGGCGGTGTTCAGCCTGCCGAACATCGGCACGGTAGGTTTGACGGAAGAACAGGCTCGGGAAGCCGGCCATGAGGTGCAGATTTTCGAAAGCCGTTTCCGGCCGATGAAGCTGACCCTCACTGACTGCCAGGAACGCACCCTGATGAAATTGGTGGTCGATGCCAAGACCGATAAGGTCCTGGGCTGCCACATGGTCGGGCCGGACGCCGGTGAAATTATCCAAGGGCTGGCGATTGCCCTCAAGGCCGGTGCTACCAAGCGCGATTTCGATGAAACCATCGGCGTGCATCCAACCGCAGCCGAAGAATTCGTCACCATGCGTACGCCTACCGCCTGATCAGGCTTTTCGTCCATGGGGCTGTGATCCGTTGATCCAGCCCCGTGAACTGTCAGGCAGCTGCCACGATCAATTGATCGCCGCCTTCGGCAGCTTCCACAGATTTCTTCTATCTATATAGATTCCTGATAGCCAAAACCAATCATTTGCATGAGCTTTGGCAATGAGCCAACAGCGCAATGAATGGCTAAGATTCACCCCATCAACTTTTCAACCACTGACGGAGAGTCAACGATGCCTATCATCAACAGCCAAGTTAAACCGTTCAAAGCCACCGCTTTCAAAAACGGCGCTTTCGTCGAAGTATCGGACGCCGACCTGAAAGGCAAGTGGTCTGTTGTGTTCTTCTACCCAGCTGACTTCACCTTCGTTTGCCCAACCGAGCTGGAAGACCTGGCCGACAACTACGCCGAGTTCCAGAAGCTGGGCGTCGAAATCTACAGCGTGTCCACCGACACTCACTTTGCCCACGCTGCCTGGCACAACACTTCGCCAGCCATCGGCAAGATCCAGTACACCATGATCGGCGACCCGACCCTGGCCATCTCCCGCAACTTCGACGTGCTGATCGAAGAAGCTGGCCTGGCTGACCGCGGTACTTTCGTGATCAACCCTGAAGGTCAGATCAAGATCGTTGAAATCAACGACGGCGGTGTAGGCCGTGACGCTTCCGAGCTGCTGCGCAAGATCAAGGCAGCCCAGTACGTTGCCGCTCACCCAGGTGAAGTCTGCCCAGCCAAGTGGAAAGAAGGCGAGGCCACCCTGGCTCCGTCCCTGGACCTGGTCGGCAAGATCTAAACCGATGCATTACCCGAGGGCGATCCGCTCTTAGCCAAGTAAGCCGCTTCGCCCCAAAAAACGCCCGGGCGAGATTCGCCTGGGCGTTGTTTTTTCTGAAATTCAAAAATGGAAATCGCCCGTATGTTGGACGCCAATCTTAAAGCTCAGTTGAAGTCATACCTGGAACGGGTCACCCAGCCGATCGAGATCGTTGCATCCCTCGACGACGGTGCGAAATCCCAGGAAATGCTTGCGTTACTCAAAGACGTTGCCAGTCTTTCCAACCAGATTACCTTGCTCGACAACGGCACCGATGCGCGTAAGCCATCGTTTTCGTTGAACCGCCCGGGAGCCGATATCAGCCTGCGTTTCGCCGGCATTCCCATGGGACATGAATTCACTTCGCTGGTGCTGGCCCTGCTGCAAGTCGGTGGCCACCCTTCGAAGGCCAGTGTCGAAGTGATCGAACAGATCCGCTCGCTCAAGGGCGAGTTCAACTTCGAGACGTATTTTTCGCTGTCATGCCAGAACTGCCCGGACGTGGTCCAGGCGCTGAACCTGATGGCGGTGCTGAACCCGAACATCAAGCACGTCGCCATCGACGGCGCGCTGTTCCAGGCTGAAGTCGATGAACGCCAGATCATGGCCGTGCCAAGCGTGTACTTGAACGGTGTGAACTTCGGCCAGGGTCGCATGGGCCTGGAAGAAATCCTCGCCAAGATCGACACCAGTGGCATCGAGCGCCAGGCTGAGAAGATCAGCGCCAAGGATGCCTTTGACGTGTTGGTGGTGGGCGGTGGCCCGGCCGGTGCCTCGGCGGCCATCTATGCGGCACGAAAAGGCATCCGTACCGGTGTGGCGGCCGAGCGTTTCGGTGGCCAGGTGCTCGACACCATGGCCATCGAGAACTTCATCTCGGTCCAGGAAACCGAAGGGCCGAAATTGGCTGTCGCCCTGGAAGAACACGTCAAGCAATACGACGTCGACATCATGAACCTGCAACGCGCCGACGCACTGGTGCCAGGCACGGCCGGTGGGCTGCATGAAGTCAAGTTCGCCAGCGGCGCGAGCCTCAAGGCCAAGACCGTGATCCTGGCGACCGGTGCCCGCTGGCGCGAAATGAACGTGCCGGGCGAGCAGCAATACCGCAACAAAGGCGTGGCGTACTGCCCGCATTGTGACGGTCCGCTGTTCAAGGGCAAGCGGGTCGCGGTAATCGGCGGCGGTAACTCCGGCGTCGAAGCGGCCATCGACCTGGCGGGTATCGTGTCCCACGTCACGTTGCTGGAGTTCGATGTGCAATTGCGTGCCGACGCGGTGTTGCAGCGCAAACTGCACAGCCTGCCGAACGTGACGGTGATCACCAACGCCCAGACCACCGAAGTGACGGGTGACGGGCAGAAGGTCAACGGCCTGCGCTACAAGGACCGTCCGAGCGGTGAAGTGCGCGACGTGGCGCTGGAGGGGATCTTCGTGCAGATCGGCCTGTTGCCCAACACCGATTGGCTCAAGGGCACCGTCGAGCTGTCGCCGCGTGGCGAGATCATTGTCGATGCTCGTGGCGAAACGTCGATCCCGGGTGTGTTCGCTGCCGGTGACGTGACCACCGTGCCGTACAAGCAGATCGTGATCGCCGTGGGCGAGGGCGCCAAGGCTTCGCTGAGCGCCTTCGATCACCTGATCCGCACCTCCGCACCGGCCTGATAGCCGGTCGCTGGAAAAATAAAACCCCATGGGCCTTGGCTCATGGGTTTTTTTTGTGACCGCAGAACTTACAACGGTGCAGGCTGGATGATCTCGACCCAATAACCGTCCGGGTCTTTGATGAAGGCCAGGCTTTTCATGCGGCCATCACTCAAGCGTTTCTGGAAGTCACAGCCCAACGCTTCGAAGCGCTCGCAGGCGGCGACCACGTCTGGCACGGAGATGCAGATGTGGCCGAAACCGCGCGGGTCGGTGTTGCCGTTGTGGTAGGTGAACGCCGGATCGTTTTCGGTGCCGTGGTTATGCGTCAGTTCGAGGATGCCGGGGATCGATTTCATCCACTCGGTACGCGCCGCCGCGTCCGCCGGGATCTGGTTCTTGTCGACCAGGGCAAGGAAATACAGGCTGAATTCGGCCTCTGGAAAGTCGCGCTTTTCCACCAGGGAAAAACCCAGCACACGGGTGTAGAAATCAAGGGACTTGGTAATGTCCTTGACCCGCAGCATGGTGTGGTTGAAGACGAACTTGGCCGTTGCGGCATCGGGTTGAGCGGTGACGCCAGGGAAAGTATTGAGTTCTTGCAGGCTCATGGGCCCTCCGAAAAATAAGTGGGGCTTGTGCTAGCTTCCTTGCAGGTGCGTCCATGATACGCAAGGGGCGTGGCATCGCCAAACGTGCCTATTGCCTGGTGGTGCGTCGCGCTTCAGACTTCACGATCAGTCCTTGAGTGCAACGCAATGTTTCGACCGCTTTCTTCGCTGTTCGTCCTGTTGTTTGCCGTCGCGTCGAGCGTCGATGTGGGGGCGGCCGAACCACAGGTAACCTGGCCCTCGGGATGGATCATCGAATCGCTGCCCGCCGACGCACTGGCCCCGGCCAAAGGTACCAGTCGGCAGCGCGCCACCAAAAGCGACCCTTCGGGCAATGCCGTGATGGTGATGGAATTGACCGCGTCGGCTGTCGAGCCCGACCATCAAGTAAACTTGCAAGGCGTGCTGTTGGAAATGAGAAAGTCCATTCAGAAGGATTTTTTCCAAGGCGGCTATCAAAGTGTCTGCAATAAGATTCACGCGTCCGTATTGGGCGGCGTAAGCGCTTTGGAAACCACTTGCACGATCACGCAAAACGGGCGTCATGTATTGTCGCAGACCCTCGTCGCGGCACTTAATGACGGTAATGCCTACGTGTTGTCCTATGCGGGGCAGGCGCAGGTATTTGTAGAAAGCCAGGATGAAATACAGTCGGTACGAAATAGCCTGAAATTATAAGGCTTTCAGCGTAATACTCTTGGGCCAACACGAAAGTTCGGCCCATAAAAAAGCCCTGGGTGCAGGCCAGGGCTTTTTTCGTTGTAGTGCTTTCAACCGCGCAGCCAGGAATCGACGGTGCTCGCACCGTATTTTTCCTTCCAGGCTTTCAAACCGCGATGGTTGCCGCCCTTGGTTTCGATCAGTTCGCCCGTGTGCGGGTTCTGATAGACCTTGACGACGCGGGCACGGCGGGTCTTTGGCGTCTTGCCCGACGACAGGCCTGATTTGGACGGGCTCGGGTCGAGGATCGCAACGATGTCGCGCAGGCCCTTGCCGTAGGTTTTCATCAGCCCTTGGAGCTTTTCTTCGAATTCGATTTCTTTCTTGAGCCCGGCGTCATTCTTCAAAGCTTCCAGCTGCGCGAGCTGCTCTTGAAGGGCCTTTTCGGCTTTGCGAAATTCAGCGAGTCTGGACAATATAATTACTCCAATCAAAATATAAGGCTGATACCAACCGCAAACAAAGCTATAAGCCAGGCGCCTTGTAGCGACTCGGTGACTAATGACTCTCCTGCTATCTGGTAGAGGCAGAAAAAATTGTAGTAGTTAAACCGAAAAGTGTAAATCGTAACTTTTTCGTTATGTAACAGCTGTTGGCGTTTTACCATCAGTCGAGCCGATGACGTCAAGCGACTGGCGACGGAGATTGGCTGTTAGCAGTACTAGGCGGTGTAATGCAATCGCGTGCTCTAGTCCGTTGGGCTAATAGATAACCCTATCGAAAGTTAAGCGCAATCAAGTCGGCTGAACGGCCTGTGCCAGCTCGATAAATGCCAGGGTTGCCGGCGAGGCCTGGCGGCTATCGAGTACGGCCAGGCCGATCTGTCGTGGGACGGGAGGCGACAGAGGACGAACAACGAAGCCAGGATTATCGAACAGGGGCAACGAGCCTTCGGACACTACGCTCACCGCGTCGCCACGAGTGACGAGGTCGAGCGTACTGAGCAGTTGCGAGCAGCGATAACGGACATTGGGTGTCAAGCGCGCGGCATTGAACAGTCGCCAGACCAGTTCCGACGAGCCGGCCTCGGTGAGAATGAAAGGGTCGTCGCACAAATCCTTGAGTTGCACGTGGGTTCGATCCCCGAGGGCGTGAGCAGCAGGGAGCAAGGCGACCATCTGGTCGGTCACCAACGCGAACGTATCGAAGCGTTCCTCCGGCAAGACTACGAAACCGACGTCGATCCGGCGTTCGTCCAACCATTGCAGAACCTGCCGGTCCGGCCCCTCGTCGACATGCACTTCGATCCCCGGGTGCAAGGTCCTGAAGCGTTCCAGGATAGCGGGCAACAGCTTCATCGAGGCTGTCGGGCCGAACGAGCCGATGCGCAAGGTTCCGCGGCGCATGCCTCGGGCATCCGCGGCTTCCTGGCGCAGCGTGTTGGCCAAGCCGAGCATGGCTCGGGCCCGCAGCAGCAATTGCTGGCCGATGTCGCTGGGCTCCACCAGGGTCTGATGACGCCTGAACAGCTCGACGCCCAGTTCGTTTTCCAAGGACCTGATTGCGTGCGACACCGCTGATTGTCCGATGCCCAACCGTGTCGCGGCTGCCGTGAAGCCGCGCAGCTCGGCGACCAGCGAAAAGATTTCGAGTTGGGTCAGGGTCATGAGTAAAAGCTCATTTTACGATGACAAGATATGAGGCGAACAATACGGCACTTGAGCGACAGAGAAAACCGTGGCGAGAGAGCTCCCTCGTCACTGGCATCCGAACGACCTTGAATGAGATGAAAGCAATGAAACCCATGGAACATTCCATGCCGATCGCTTCCGACCTGCCGGTCTACCTGAAGCTCGCCATGGTCACAATGATCTGGGGAGGGACGTTCGTGGCCGGGCGGATCCTCTCCAATGCATTGGCGCCCATGCTGGCCGCCAGCCTGCGCTTTCTGCTGGCGAGTCTCGCGCTGCTGGTGTTTCTCGGGGTGGCCGGCATTCCTCTGGCCAGGCCCAGCCTGAAGCAGGGCTTGCAACTGGCGATGCTGGGGTTCTTCGGTATTTTCTTCTACAACCTGTGTTTCTTTTATGGTTTGCAATACATCAGCGCGTCGCGGGCCTCGTTGATCGTGGCGTTGAACCCCGCGGTGATCGGGCTGGCCTCCTGGTGGTTATTCAAGGAGCGGCTGAGCCGCTTGAAAGTCGCCGGCATCGTCTTGTGTCTCGGCGGGGCGGGTCTGGTGATCGTGGGTCGTGACCCGGCCTTGCTACAAACAACGGAGCAAGGGTGGATAGGCGACGTGCTGATTTTCGGCTGCGTGCTCGGCTGGGGTATTTACTCGCTATTTTCCAAAAGCCTGAATGAAAGCCTTGGCCCGTTGCAAACGGTGACCTGGTCGATCCTGCTGGGCACGCTGATGCTTTGGGGAGCGTGCGCGGTCGGGGGAGAGATTCGCTTCGCGGCGCTGACCGCACTGGATGCCGGGCAATGGCTGAGCCTGTTGTACCTTGGCGTACTGGGCTCGGCGCTGGCCTATATCGCCTGGTATGACGGCATCCGCCGGATTGGCGCGACCCGGTCCGGCGTGTTCATCGCGCTCAATCCACTGACGGCGGTCCTGCTGGGCGCCTTGCTATTGGACGAACGGCTTACGGCCTTGATGTGCGGGGGCGGGGGGCTGATCCTGATGGGTATTTTCCTGTGCAACAAACCCCTTGCACGCTCGGCCAAAAAGGCGATTTGATACCCAAGGCGGACAAATGTGGTTACGCTGTGTAGAATCGATTTACGCATATAAGAATAACGTCTTCTGGCAGCAGAAGCCTCGCCCGCAAGAGCCTTGGGTCGACAATGAAGATACTTGGGTTTCAACTGATCTATGGCGATTTCCTCGCCCGCAGCGTCCGCGGTATTTCCTGCGCGCCGCCGCGCGCCCTCAGCATCACTGGCAACTAACGTTTCTTGTTAATTGATAAGCATGATGAGGCGCCGACATGGCAGATCTATACGAAAACCCGATGGGCCTGATGGGCTTTGAATTCATCGAATTTGCATCCCCTACGCCCAACACCCTGGAGCCGATCTTCGAGATCATGGGTTTCACCAAGGTAGCGACCCACCGCTCCAAGGACGTACACCTGTATCGCCAGGGCGCGATCAACCTGATCCTCAACAACGAGCCCAATAGCGTGGCGTCCTACTTCGCCGCCGAACACGGTCCGTCGGTTTGCGGCATGGCGTTCCGCGTCAAGGACTCGCAAAAAGCCTACAAGCGCGCCCTGGAACTCGGTGCCCAGCCGATCCATATCGAGACCGGCCCGATGGAGCTGAACCTGCCTGCGATCAAAGGCATCGGCGGCGCGCCGCTGTACCTGATCGACCGTTTTGGCGAAGGCAGCTCGATCTATGACATCGATTTCGTGTTTCTCGACGGTGTCGACCGCAATCCGGTGGGTGCGGGGCTCAAGATCATCGATCACCTGACCCACAACGTGTATCGCGGGCGCATGGCGTACTGGGCGAACTTCTATGAGAAGTTGTTCAACTTCCGCGAGATCCGCTACTTCGACATCAAGGGCGAATACACCGGGTTGACCTCCAAGGCCATGACCGCGCCGGACGGCATGATCCGCATTCCGCTGAACGAAGAATCCTCGAAGGGCGCTGGCCAGATCGAAGAGTTCCTGATGCAGTTCAACGGCGAGGGCATCCAGCATGTGGCGTTCCTCACTGACGACCTGATCAAGACCTGGGATGGGCTGAAGAAAATCGGCATGCGCTTCATGACCGCGCCGCCGGACACCTACTACGAAATGCTCGAGGGCCGTCTGCCGAATCATGGCGAGCCAGTGGCGGAGCTGCAATCGCGTGGCATCCTGCTCGATGGTGCTTCCGAGCAGGGCGATAAGCGCTTGCTGCTGCAGATTTTCTCGGAAACCCTGATGGGCCCGGTGTTCTTCGAATTCATCCAGCGCAAGGGCGACGATGGCTTCGGCGAGGGCAATTTCAAGGCGCTGTTCGAGTCGATCGAGCGTGACCAGGTGCGCCGTGGTGTGCTGACTACTGACTAATGCCTGAGTGTCACAAACACCGCCCGGCCTGATGCCGGGCGGTTTTTTTTGCCCGGCGCAAGCTACGCTGGCGATCCATCCGCCCGTGGTGGCGCTATCGCCAGCAAGCTCGCCCGCGCCCTGGATATTGGCCAGAGCAGGTCCCGGCATCAATGCTTGACCGGTGCTGTTTGTCAGGCGCTTTGCACGCGTTTCAACCCAATCGCTTCATCCAGGTGGGCCGTGAGGGCGTCCAGGTTGTCAAACAGACGAAGCTCGGTAAGCCCCCATTCCGGTCGATTGATATAAAGCTTGCCCGACAACTGATCCTTGCTGACCAGCGTTCTTTTGATCGAGCTGTCCTTGGAACGGTGGAAGATCATGGTGCCTTCCGGTCTGGTTTCGACAAGGTACATGCCAGGATCGGTCAGCCGTGGGTGCCTATCCATCAGGCGCAGCGGCGAGACGGGAATCACCGTCGTGCCGCTGACCTGTTTCAGACCGGCAGTCTTGAGCGCCCACACCAGCCCATCGATGTCCTTGAACTTCACTCTGTTGACTTGCCACACCCGGTGGTAATGCTGGGACAGATCGGGAATGTCGACCGATAGCTGGTCAGCAGCCATAAGCAGAGGGTATACGCTGAAGTCCCCCAGCTGATGTTTCGCCAGGTACAGCTGAAACCCATCTTCCGAGCGTTCGATCAGGAATTCGTTCGGCTTGTTCAACAACTTGCCAGGGCTGACGGGCGCCCGCCGTATCAGCTGGGTGCCGGTACTTATCTCCAGCAGCAGATCTGACTTCACAAAAAGGTACCCGGCGCCGGAGGGAGTACGGTGAGCGGCTGGTCGTGCGATGGGCAAGAGACTGGAAACGATCTCTCCTTCATCGGGCAGCACTCGCGTGGGTTGACTGCCGGCATCGACCACGCGTACCCCGACGGCACCTTGCAGTTCAGCCAATCCGGGGGTGTTTCGAGCGGTATTGGCGTGGCCGCTCTCTACCAGCGCCACCCATTTGTGCGGGCCCCGGTGGGCCTGGTCGGTCTCGATGAGGGTATGGGCCACGTACTTGAAGTTCCTGGAGCGCTCGGGGGCGTGCCGCCTCATTTCGTCCCTGAAGGTGATCGACGTGTCGAGCGCCTGCACCTTGATGCCGTGCTGGTGAGCAACAGTGATGAGGTTGACCAACGAATGGGCGCTGGAGGGATTCATCTGCTGGAGTTCGTCCTGGCGCCGGAGATTCGCCCTCAGAGGATCGTACATCGCACCGCTGGAGGCAAATGCATCCAGCCGGGGTTGATCGTATTCACTGATCAGGTTTTCCATGTAGAGCGTCTTGACCTGCTGCTCCTTCAGGGCGGGCATGTTGTCGATCAAGAGCTTCCTGGCGCCGATGGCGTTGTAGGCCGCTCCCAAGACCAGGCCGTTGGATACACGGTAAATGCTTTCAAGCACAGCGGGGGGTGGGCTGTAAGGTTGCAGTGCCGGCGTGGGCGGCCTGGGGCGGGTGACCGGTTGGCCTTCGAAGAAGTACTGGCTGGCGCTGATGGTATCCCTGGCGCGCTGGAAACGTTCCCGCTGCGCGGTTTCGACATCGAGACCACGCTGCACCGGTATTGTCGCAAAAAGGCTATGGGGGTCCTGCGTAAGGTTGGCACTTCGAATGTCTTGTTCCAGAACGCGTCGGTAACGAACGGGCAGCTCGAATGGCTTCATGCCCTGGCCCCCTACGTTCAGATTCAAATCAGCGGCCCCGAGCGACGGGTCCTGGATGACCTGCAGGTTCGGGCCATGGGCAAGGTCCTCGACATGCAAGCTCATCACACCTTGCACTTGGGCCAGGCCAGGCGTGTTGGGGTAGCTGAAAGTCACCGTGGCGTGCTGCTCCTGTTCAAGAGCGATGTTCCTTTTACGATACTGGGACGCTCCCACCAGGGCGACCCACTTGCCTTGCGGACGATTAAGGCGGTCGGCGTTGATCACTTGGCTGGCGTGATACGTGAACAGGCCTCGGAAACCGTCGTCTCCGGACAGTTCCGCCTGGGCCCTGGCGGCGCAGTCCAGGGCCTGGACCCTTATGCCATTTTCCCGCGCCGCGATGATCAGGTTCTGATAGGTGTAGGGCGTTGGCGGGACCGCGTCATCATTCACGTCGAGAGCGTGCAGGCGACGCTTCAGTCTGGCGTCGAGGACACCGGTCCTGGCGAACCCGTCCAGGACGACCTGGTCGATGTCGATTCGCAAGCGATCCAGGTACAGCGTCGTTACACCGCTTGCGACCAGTGCCGGCATCGCGTCGATCAGTTGCATCTTGCTGCCGGTGCCCGAAAACCGCTCCGTCATGACCAGGCCTTGGGAGTGTTCGAAGATTTTCTCGATGAGCTTGGAAAATGTCTCCACGCCAAGCAACGAAGGAGCGGCGGAACGAGGGATCCGTTGGGCGTTTTGAAGGAATAACCGGGCGTCCTCTTTCAGTTGGTTCTGTTGGGTCCGGTAAATAGGGCCTAAAGCAGCGTCGCGCTCTTTGATGGACTGGCTCGATAGCCCCTCGTTCCTGCGATCGAATACTGCTCGCTGGTCCTTGCCCAGTTGGTAGGCCCGCAGCTTCGTGGCGAAGGCGTTTTCGCGCCAGGACACCGCGCCTGTTGGCCGATAGAGTGCCGGGCCCGAAGGTGACAGTTCATTCAGGCCCCACGCGTAATAAGCGTTCAAGGCAGGGTCATGGACGACCCGGGCGACTTTCCCGTCGTCCAGATCGACGTAGCTGCCGTTGCCGTTGACCCGAAGACCATCGGCGCGGGCCGGTGGCAACCCTTCGGGTGGATTGAGCGCGTAGCGATCCAAGGACCTTGGCGAAGGCTGCGCAGCCGTTGGGGCGCCACTGGTCGGGTCCGTCAGCTCGACGGGTGGCGGCGGGCTCTTCTGGGATGAAGCCCCGGCAGAGCCACTGGGCTCGGACGTCGACGTGTGGGGGCGTGGCGGGATGCCGGTCCCAGGCAATGCAAGATGAGGCGGCAGCCTGACGTCGGGTAGGGTGATCGTGCCCGGATCGGTGCCTGGCGTGTCTGTGCCCTTCGGGCGCACAGGTTTTTTTGGAGACATGTTCTCTTCCTTGATAGGTGTCGTGTTGCAGCGGCCAGCCGGTGCCGACGCGTGCGGGTGCGATGCGTCGACCGGGTCTGAAAACAGGTTGGTCTTGGCTGCTTGGACGTGTTGAGGGAGTGCCGTTCAGTGCTGGGCAACGGTCCCGATCATCAGGTCCGAGCTGTTCACTTCTTGCGTGTCGTCGCTAGCGAGAATCCAGCGCTGGTCCAGTACGTCATAGAAGATCGCGCCTGGCGTGCCGTCAGCGAGGCGAACGCCAGCGACGCTGAGAAATGTCGTCGCCAGGCTGCCATCAGCTTCATGGGCCTGGATTTCTCGCAGGAGCGTGGCAATGTCGGCATGGAACCTGGCATTGATGCTCAACAGTCGCGCTTTTGCCAGATCGGTGTCGATCTGGTAACGGGTGCCGGACACGAGTTCCACATGCGCAATTTCCGGTGGTTTCCGGTCATCGGGCGCTGGCGTGAGCAACAACCGCACGTCACCGAGCAGGACCCAGGTCCTACCGACACGGATATCGCTGCGGGCCAGATCCATGTCAAAGCTGTCGGCGTGAATATTCCACACCGACGAATCGGTTGCGCTGGTCGTATACAGGCGCAGGGTGGCGCCAGGGCTGGGGTGGACTTCGTAAGTGGAGGCGTTGCCCTCCAGCTCGTAAATGCTGGTGTGCTGGCGTTCAGGTAACCTGATTTTTTGCGGTCTGGATGGCAGGCGTATGACTTCATGGGACGGGGACCGGAAGACAGCACGACCAGGGCGTCGGCGCAGTACATGGCGCCCCTCGACCACGCGTGTTCCCGGGTTCTGATAATCATCGTGGAATGACGGCCGTACCGTACCCACCCGGTAGGAGGTGCCGTCACGAAAGACCAGAGTGATGGCGCGCGTGAGCGATACGCCAGTGGACATCAACGTGCCCGTGACATTCGACGCAACACCTGGTTATGCTTCATCCAATGATCGAGCGTCAGCCGCGTGCCGTTGGTGAATTGCAGCACCAGCTTCATGTCGCTGTAGGTCAGCCAGTTCCAATAACCGATGGTGCAAACCTCCACGCGGTAATGAGCGTGGACGGCTTCCAATTCGCTGTCGTCATGGTCCAGGAACAGCGTGGTGGTTGCGTTGGCCGGTTGCTGCGGGATATCGAAGATCGGCTCGGGGCATTCCCTGGCAACGAAATAGTTTTCGGTGACGAGATCCCGTGAGGCGACTTTTTCACCATTGAAAATGACCGGCGCGGGCGGCGATTTGCCTTGGTGCACCATGATCGCGCTGATGGGGTGATCTTCCGGGGCGAGCAAACCGTCTGGCAGATCCGGCTTGAAAGTGAAGCCATCTTGCGTCACGAACAGCAGAGCGTCATTACGCAGGACCCGTTGAGTCCCAACCTGGCAATACGTATCGACAATGCACAGCTCGCGAAATAAATCCGTTGTCTGCGCATCATGGGATAACCTCACCTTCAATGACGTGCCCTGGATTTTCCAACCCTGGATCCCTTCCGCTGGGTAGCCGAGTTCAATGATGCTCGGCTCCGTCCCATCCTCGGTGATATGGATGTCGCCAGTGTTGATGGCGACGTAGTAACGGTCCGTGCCGGGGCCACCGTCGACCCGACTGGAGTTGCCCATCAGCCGGAAAACATCATCGCCGCGTCCACCGGTGGCTCGGTCATCCATACCATTGAGCGTGATGTGGTTGGGGTGCCGGTCACCGATGACTCGGCTGTAGCCACGCGGCAGTGTCTCGACGTTTTCAATCGAGGTGATCGTTGCGTAGTGGGCAGGGTGGGTGTCGTCGTGGGACTTCAACAGGGAGAGTCCGCCGGGCAGATCGATTTCAAGGCCGAGATAGGTGTAAGAGCCGTTGACGTCCGGGAGCCGACCCTGCAACGACAGCGTGTCGTTGCCCGCGCCGCCATGCAGCGCGTTCCTGGCATCCACGACCGGCGTCTTGAGGGTCCCGTTCACATGGAACATGAACGCATCATCCTCCGAACCTCCCGTCAGGCTCTTTTTACCCGTTGAGAAGCTGAAGTAGTTGGGTTTGTCGTATACGCCGAAGACCTGGTCGTTGCCGCCACCCAACTGCCAGTAGATGCCCTTGCCCTTGCCCGGTTCACCGACGGTCACCCTGGGAGCCTTGTCCAGCCCCCGAGATGCATCGATTACATCGTCGCTTTCCACTACCTCTGGTGTGCTCACTTCCCGGTAAGGCTGCTCGCCGTCATCCCAGTGCAGTTTCCAGTGCTTGAGCGGTTGCATGTTGACTTCGAAGCGGCCGCTGACGAGGGCTTCCACGCTGGGTTTCAGCTCGCCGTCCAGCAGCTTGCGCGCCTGGTCCACCAGCGCCTGGGTGTACCCGACACGGGTGCGCGCAACCTCGTAGCGTCCCATCACTTGCGTATCGAGCGCTTGCCCAGTGAACGCGAACCAACCCGAGCGCCAGCGTTCGTTGATGCTCAGCTCGATGTAATCGTCAATGTCATCGACCTGGCGTGCTGCGCCGTAGATCCTTGCGCCCACCATCAGAACGGCGCACGCCACCAACCCAACCGCGCCGGTCAGACCGAACCCCGCCATTGCCGCCGCCCCGAGCGCGACCGAGAGGCCTGCGCTCGCCACGCTCATGCCGGCCGAGACGTAATGGTCCATGGCTTCCTTGCCCGTGGATCTGGCGGCGGCGTCGAAGGCATTGATCGCGTGGTAGATATCGAAAGGGAGCGTGAGGATACCGGCCATCAGGCCCGCGCTGCGGATCAGCCATTTGCCCACGGCGGTGGCCTTGAAGCCCATGAGCACCCGGTCAGCCTGGCGCAGCATTTGTTTTCCGGTCTTCAACAGCCCGTGCTCCACCATGACCGAAGTGAGCTCACCGCCGATTTCCCCGGAGCTGACCGCTATCTCGGCCAGATCGCTGTTTCTCAGGCCATCACGGATCCCCACCAGACCACCGTAGATTCCGTAGATCTGCATGCCCAGCGCAGCGGTGAGCATACCGTGGCTCTTCAGGTTGTTGACCCAGGTTGGCATGCCCGGTGCGAAGGGTTGGCCCTGCAACGCTTGCATCGCCTGCAACGCATCGAGCAATTTGCCGAACGTGTCCATCGACCCGCTGGGGACGTGGCCTGGTGTTGGCTCAAGAATCGCGGGGGAGCTGGAGGATCGGACGGACGCGAGCTCGAATAACAGAGAGGTCGCATCGGGGGCGTTGCCCAAAGGGTGCGCCTTGATGTAAGTCTCGATCATCAGTGGATCGAACCGGACGGCATCGATCAGCGCTCCGTCCGGTTGCGAAAGAAGTGCCGAGTCTGTTGCGGTCCCGGCGTCGCCCAGGCGTGCGCCCATGCGATAAAGGTCGACGCGGCTTATGCTCAACTCGCCAATCTTCACCGGCCCCAGGCGTTCATCCAAACGCGTGAGCCGTTCCCGGGGCGTTGGTTTTTTATCCGGTTGCGTGTCGTTATGTTCGGGCAGACGTTGCAGCGGATGGGACGTGATATCGGTGATCACCACAGGTGGAATCCGTTCCACCCCTGGTTGGGCGGATCGCCCTTGGGAAGGTTCTGACATCGATAATTCCTTTATCGTAAGGTCTGCCGAGCGCCCTCCTGGCGTTCGTGCGGGCATGATAAAGGAGCTGGACCTGGCGCGTGGGCGCAGAGTGTTTCGTGATGCAAGCTGGGGCAGTCAGGCCCGGCGCCGTTGCCGCACCATATGCTTGGACCCTTCGAATACCAGAACCGCCACGGCCATCCAGATGGGGATATAGGTCAGCCATTCTTCAGCCTGGATGCTTTCACCCAGCAGCAGCGCGACCCCCAGCAACAACACCGGCTCGACGTAGCTCAACAGCCCGAACAGGCTGAAGGGCAGCAACCGGCTGGCAACGATATAGGCCACCAGGGCCGAGGCACTGATGACGCCGAGCAGCGGGATCAGCAGCGACAGCCATGGGTGTTGATTGAAAACCTTGAAACCTTGTTCGCCGCTCTGCACGAACCAGAGCGCCAACGGCAGCATCAACGTCATGTCCAGCCAGAGCCCACCCAGGTTGTCGGTGCGCAGGCGTTTGCGCAGGATGAAATAGATCGGATAGCCCAGCACCACCAGTAACGTCGCCCAGGAAAACCCACCCACCCGGTACAGCTCGTTGAGCACGCCGAGAGAAGCGAAAAACACCGCGGCTTTCTGCAGGCGCGAAAGGCGCTCGCCATAGGCGATGCGCCCCGTCAGGACCATCGATAGCGGCAGCAGGAAATAGCCCAGCGACACGTCCAGGCTGTAGCCGTTGAGCGGCGCCCACATGAACAGCCACAACTGCGCCCCCATCAGTGCCGATGACGCCATTGCACCCAGCAGCAAGCGCGGCGTGGCGATCAGGCGTGCGACAAGATCCGAGACGAGTTTCCATTCACGGGAGATCAGCATGAACGCAGTCATGCACGGCATCGTCAGCAACATGCGCCAACCGAAAATCTCCAGGCCCGTCAGCGGCGCGAGCAGCGAGGTGTAGTAGTACATGACGGCGAACAGGGCGGATGCCGAGACCGATAGAGCGATGCCTTTGGACACGGATGCCTCTTGTTATTGGAATTGCAGCACGATACGGAAAGCCGTTTACCCGTGGCGAGGGAGCTTGCTCCCGCTGGGCCGCGTAGCGGCCCCAAAGAGCGACTGCTGCGCAGCCGAGCGGGAGCACGCTCCCTCGCCACGGTGATCTCAGTGTAAGTTACGACGTACGCGGCACGCGCCCCGGCACGAAATGGCCGACATCATTGAACCCCGGCGTCGAGGCATGGCCCGGTGTCACCAGCGAATCGATGAACGCTTCATCCTCCGCCGTGATTTTCACCGCCTGCGCCTTGGTGTACGAATCCCACTGCTCCTCCGTGCGCGGCCCGACGATGGCCGAGGTGACGGCATTGTTGTTCAGCACCCAGGCGATGGCGAACTCGACGATGCCCACGCCGCGGCCCTGGGTGTATTCCAGGATCTGCTGGGCGATGCGCAGGGACTCGACCCGCCATTCGGTTTCCAGGATGCGCTTGTCCTGGCGTCCGGCACGGCTGTTGGCGTCCGGTGCGACGTCTGGCGCGTACTTGCCGCTGAGCACGCCGCGAGCCAGGGGGCTGAACGGCACCACGCCAAGGCCATAATTCTGCGCCGCTGTGATCTGCTCGGTTTCCGCCTGGCGGTTGACGATGTTGTACAGCGGTTGGCTGATGACCGGGCGGTCGATGCCCAGGCTGTCGGCAATGCGGATCACCTCGGCGATGCGCCAGCCGCGGTAGTTCGACAGGCCCCAGTAGCGGATCTTGCCCTGGCGAATCAGGTCGCCGATGGCCGACACGGTGACGTGCAGCGGGGTGTTGTGGTCTTCGCGGTGCAGGTAATAGATATCCAGGTAATCGGTGCCCAGGCGCGTCAGGCTGGCCTCGATCCCATTGAACAGATGCTTGCGGCTCAGGCCGCTGCGGTTAGGCATACCGTCCGGCGGGCCGAAGCCGACCTTGGTGGCGAGCACCCATTCATGGCGACGATGGGCAATCGCCTCGCCGACGATTTCTTCGGAGCGACCGCCGGTGTAGACGTCCGCGGTGTCGATGAAGTTGATGCCCTGGTCCCAGGCCTTGTCGATGATCCGCAGCGAATCTTCGGTGCTGGTCTGTTCGCCGAACATCATGGTTCCCAGGGTCAACGTCGAGACTTGCAACCCTGAATGGCCTAGCGTGCGGTAGCTCATGACAAGATCCTTTTATTCATGGGGAAAGGTTCAATCAAATACCAGAACCGCCGCAAGGATCAAACAGAATTCTCAAACCACCACAAATCAATTGTGGGAGCGAGCAAGCTCGCTCCCACAGGGTAAAAGAGGTGTCAGGCCCGCAAGGTGCGGGTCATGCGCAGCGCCAACAGGCTGCCGCAGACGATCACGCCGGCCAGCAGGTACAGCGCCGCATCGGTCGAGCCAGTGGTGTCCTTGACCCAGCCCACCAGGTATGGGCTGAGGAAACCGGCCATCTGGCCCATGGAGTTGATCAACGCCAGCCCGCCGGCCGCCGCGCCCGCGCTGAGCAGGGCGGTGGGCACCGGCCAGAACATCGGCAGGCCGGTGAGGGCGCCCATGGTGGCGATGGACAGGCCGAGGATGGCGATGGCCGGCGTGGTGTCGAAGTTCACCGCGATCAGCAGCCCCACCGCGCCCATCAGCATCGGCACGACCAAGTGCCAGCGACGCTCCTTGTGCAGATCCGCCGAGCGCCCCACCAGCAACATGAACACCGCCGCCAGCAGATAGGGAATCGCACTCAGCCAGCCGATCACCAGGTTATCGCTGAAACCGAGGTTCTTGATGATCGACGGCAGCCAGAAATTGATCGCATACACGCCGCTCTGGATGCAGAAGTACACCAGGCCGAAGGCCCAGATCGCCGGGTTCTTGAACACGGCGGCCAGGGAGTCTGTGGTGGTTTTCGGTTTGTTGGCCAGGTCTTCGGCGTGGTCGGCGGTGAGCACGGCGCGTTCATGGTCGGTCAGCCAGGTGGCCTTGGCGAAGGTGTCGCTGAGCAGGAAGAACGCCAGGGCGCCGAGAATCACTGTCGGGATGCCTTGCAGCAGGAACATCCACTGCCAACCCGCCAGGCCGCCCTGGCCGGCGGCGAAGTGGTTGAGAATCCAGCCGGAAAACGGGCTGCCCAGCAGCCCCGACACTGGGATGGCCGACATGAACAGCGCCATGATCCGGCCACGGCGGAACGTCGGGAACCATTGCGAAAGGTACAGCACGACGCCAGGGAAGAACCCGGCTTCAGCCGCCCCGGTGAACAGCCGCAAGGTGTAGAACTGGGTTGGGGTGGTGACGAACAGCAGGCAGGTCGACAGCGTGCCCCAGGTGATCATCATCAGGGCGATCCAGCGCCGAGGGCCGAATTTGGTCAAGGCCAGGTTGCTCGGCACGCCGCACAGCACGTAGCCGATGAAGAAGATCCCGGCGCCGAGGCCGTACACGGTTTCGCTGAACTTCAACGCGTCGAGCATCTGCAACTTGGCGAAGCCAACGTTCACCCGGTCGAGGTAGTTGAACAGGTAGCAGATGAAGATGAACGGGATCAAACGCAGGGTGATGCGCTTGTAGACGGTATTCTTTTCGTCGGGGGTAGCCAGGAGGGCTGCTGCGCTCTGGGACATGACGGGGCTCTCTTTATTATGATTTTGGCGTGCCAAGGGGTAACGTTGACCGCCCCTTGAGTCTCGGCCAGCCCAAGGTCCCGTGTCTTTGTGCCGCAGCACAACGTTTGCAATCCGACCCTGTGCGCCTGACCAATCCCGTGGGCGGCGCACCTCAAAACAACAATCACGCCGCTTGCAAGGAACACCGCCCATGTTCGAACTCGATCACGACCTGGCGCAGGACATCGTCGACCGGGCGATGGCGATTCTGCCCTATAACGTCAACGTCATGGACAACCAGGGCTTGATCCTCGGCAGCGGCGAGCGCGAGCGCATCAATACCCGACACGAGGGCGCGCAACTGGTCCTCGCCAACGGACGGGTGGTGGAAATCGACGAGCACACCGCCGTCCACCTCAAGGGCGTACAGCCGGGAATCAACCTGCCATTGATGCTCGACCAGCGCTTGATCGGCGTGCTGGGCATTACCGGCGAACCCGCGCAATTGCGCACTTACGCCGAACTGGTGCGCATGACCGCCGAAATGCTGCTCGGCCAGCGCAACCAGCAGGCCGAGCAGCAATGGCGCCGCCAGCGTTGCGATGACTTGCTGGCATTGCTGCTGGGCGATGCCGGTGATTCGCCAAGGTTGCTCGATGAAGCGCAGCAGATGGGCCTCAAGCCGCAGCTGTCGCGCGTACCGTATCTGTTCGAATTGGGCTTGGAGCATGGCCCTGGTCAAACCGTCGAATCGCTGAGCGCCTGGCTGATGTCGCGCTACCCGGACAGCTGGTGCCTGACGTCGTCCAAATCCTCCTTGCTCTGGTGCCGGCCGGTCACGGCCTCGGTGGAGAACGAGCGGCTGCTGGGCAAGCTCGATGGCCTGGGCTGGAGCATCCTGCGAGTTGCTGTGGGCGGCCAGGCCGAGGGGCTGGCGGGGCTGCGCCGTTGCTACCGGCGGGTGGCGGATCTGCTGGCGTATGGGCGCGATGTCCTGCCGCAGTCGCGCTTGCTGCTCCTCAATCGCTATCGACTGCCGGTGATGCTCTGGCGGCATCGCAGCGATGATGCCCTCGACGAACTGCTCAGCCCGTTGCGCAAAGTGATCGCCAAGGACAGCAACGGCCAATTGCTCGCTACCTTGCGAAGCTGGTGCGAACACGACGGCCAGAGCCAGGCCTGCGCCGACGCCCTGGGCATCCACCGCAACAGCCTGCGCTATCGCATGGAACGAATCGCCGAACTCAGCGGCGTCGACCCGCTCAGGCTGGATGGGATGCTGGCGTTGTACCTGGGGGTTCAATTGTTGCCCCATGATCAGAACTTTCCGGAGTGACCCCTTCGCGAGCAGGCTCGCTCCCACCATTGATCTCCAGTGATTACAGAATATGCGACCACAGCAGTTCCCATGTGGGAGCGAGCCTGCTCGTGAAGAGGCCAGCAATGCCAACCCATCCTTTGTGAATTTGACCAATAATGCCCAAGGTCTTTTGTGCGGCGGACCGGCGTCAGAGTCGCGGTCAGCTGGCAGCATGCTGTACATCGGAACCGGAGAACAAAAATGAAAATAGTCATCGCCCCCGACTCGTTCAAGGACAGCCTCAGCGCCCAGGCCGTGGCGGACGCCATCGCAGGAGGGCTGGCCGAGGTCTGGTCGGACGCGCAGCTGATCAAGTGCCCAATGGCCGATGGCGGCGAGGGAACGGTGGAGGCGGTGCTCGCGGCCTGCGATGGCCAATGGCGCGAGGCGCGGGTCCGTGGCCCGCTGGGCGCCGCTGTCCAAGCCCGCTGGGGCTGGTTGCCCGACAGCCGCACGGCGATCATCGAGATGGCCGAGGCCAGCGGCCTGCAACTGGTGCCGCCGGGACAGCGCGACGCTTGTTCCAGCAGCACCTATGGCACTGGCGAACTGATCCGCGCCGCTTTGGATGAAGGGGCGAGCCGAGTCATCCTGGCGATCGGTGGCAGCGCCACCAACGACGGCGGCGCCGGGGCGATGCAGGCACTGGGCGCGGCATTGCTGGACGACCAGGGCCAAGCCCTGCCGCCCGGCGGCCTGGCCTTGGGCAAACTGGCGCGTATCGACCTGGGCGACCTGGACCCGCGCCTGGCCGGCGTGTGCTTCGAGATTGCCGCCGATGTCGACAACCCCCTTTGCGGTCCCCATGGCGCTTCAGCCGTGTTCGGCCCGCAGAAAGGCGCCTCCGCCGAGCAGGTGCAACAACTGGACCGGGCGCTGGGACACTTTGCTGAACATTGTGCCCAAGTGTTGAACCGCGACGTTCGCGACGAACCCGGCAGCGGTGCCGCTGGCGGCCTGGGGTTTGCCGCCAAGGCGTTCCTCCAGGCGCAGTTTCGTACCGGCGTGGAAGTCGTCGCACAATTGACCGGCCTGGCCGATGCGATCGACGGCGCCGACCTGGTGATCACCGGCGAAGGCCGTTTCGACGCCCAGACCCTGCGTGGCAAGACGCCGTTTGGCGTGGCCCGCATCGCCCAGCGGCGCGGCGTACCGGTGGTGGTCATCGCCGGCACGCTGGGGGAGGGCTACGAAGCGCTTTATGAGCACGGCATCGATGCCGCGTTTGCCCTGGCGAATGGGCCGATGACGCTACAAGAAGCTTGCGCCGATGCGCCACGCCTGCTGGCCGAGCGGGCCCGGGACATCGCCCGGCTCTGGCGAGTGGCGGCGCGCTGACTTGCCCTTGGGGCAGTCGCCAGGACGCATCAGTCGTCGGAGATTGCCTTGGGACATTGACCCGCCCGCACACCCTGCGTAGCCTTGCGCCTTCGAGGTTCTTCGGCACGCGCCGAAGCTAGGGTCTGTATGAAATGTTCGCGTACAGAGCCTGAGAAGGGAACGCGGTCCAAGCCGCGGCTGCCCCCGCAACTGTGAACGGTGCTGTTTCTGCAAGGCCACTGTGCTTGCCCTATACAACGGGCGCACGGGAAGGCGCAGCAAAATGTCAGTCCCGGCTTTGAAAAAAGCCGATCTGGCCCGCCGTCAGCCAGGAGACCTGCCTCGACAACAGATTCTCACTACAACCGGGCGGGGTGATCCGGTGGCGAAATCTTCCGCGCGCGCCTGTGCCAGTGGTTGTCGTCCCGTTTGCCCGCCACCTTGCCAAAGGGCATCCGATGAAAACACTGGCCAAACTCCCCGTCACCATCGTCACCGGTTTCCTCGGGTCGGGTAAGACCACCTTGCTGCGGCACATGCTCGACAACGCCCAAGGCCGACGTATCGCGGTCATCGTCAACGAGTTCGGCGAACTGGGCATTGACGGGGAGATCCTCAAGCAGTGCTCCATCGGTTGCACCGAAGAAGAAGCCAACGGCCGCGTCTATGAACTGGCCAACGGCTGCCTGTGCTGCACCGTGCAGGAAGAGTTCTTCCCGGTGATGCGTGAGTTGGTGGCGCGTCGCGGCGACCTCGACCACATCCTCATCGAAACCTCCGGCCTGGCCTTGCCCAAGCCGCTGGTCCAGGCCTTCCAGTGGCCGGAAATCCGCAGCGCCTGCACCGTCGATGCGGTCATCACCGTGGTCGATAGCCCGGCCGTGGCCGCGGGCACCTTCGCCGCGTTCCCGGACAAGGTCGATGCCCAGCGCAAGCTGGACCCGAACCTGGACCATGAATCACCGCTGCACGAGCTGTTCGCCGATCAACTGGCGAGCGCCGACCTGGTGATCCTCAACAAAGCCGACCTGATCAACCCCGAGGACCTGGCCAAAGTCCGCCTGGAAGTCGCCGAAGAGCTGCCGCCAGCGGTCAAGGTCATCGAAGCAAGCAACGGTCGCCTGCCGCTGGACGTGTTGATCGGCCTGGGCGCGGGCTCCGAGGAACACATCGACAGCCGCCACAGCCATCACGACCACCACCATGACGGCGATGACGACGACCACGATCACGATGCCTTCGATTCGATTTCCATCGAACTGCCCCAAGCTGACGAAAGCCTGCTGCTGGACGCGCTGACGCAACTGGTAATTCAGCATGACGTATTGCGGGTCAAGGGCTTCGCGGCCATCCCGAACAAGCCGATGCGCCTGTTGATCCAAGGTGTGGGCACGCGCTTCGACAAGCACTTCGACCGCCAGTGGGGCGCCGATGAAGCGCGCGTCACACGTCTGGTACTGATCGGCCAGGCCCTGGACGCCGGGCTGCTCGAAGCGCAGTTGCGCGCCGCCCTCAGCGTCTAAACCATGCACCTGCTCAGGACCCAGCCCGGTGGTTTCGTGTCGGATGACAACATCGCCGACCTCGGGCAAACCCCCGCCGAGCTGGTGATCCTGTGCAGCGGCGATTCCAGTCTGGCGCTGCTGGCAGAAGCGGCGCGGCAGTTGCCGGACGATTTTCCGCAGTTTCGCCTCGCCAACCCGATGCAAGTGCAGAACCACGCCTCGGTGGATCTGTACGTTGAAGATGTATTGCGCCACGCCAAGGTCATCCTGCTGTCGTTGCACGGAGGCATCGGCTATTGGCGCTACGGCGTCGAGCGCCTGGTGGAACTGGCCGGGCGCGGGGTGAAACTGATCCTGGTGCCGGGGGACGACCGTCCGGACCCGGAGCTCAGCGACCTGAGCAACGTGTCCGCCGAGCACCGCGATCGGCTCTGGCAGTTTCTTCGTCAAGGCGGATTGGAAAACGCCCTTAACCTGTTCCGTCACCTGGGCAGCCAATGGTTTGGCCGCGATTATCCGTGGGGCGAGCCCCAGCCCCTGGCGCGCACGGCGATCTATCACCCGGAAAAAACCAACGCGACCCTGAATGATTGGCAAGCGGACTGGCGGGCAGGCGATCCCGTAGCGGCGCTGTTGTTTTATCGCTCCCACCTGCAAGCCGCGAACACCGCGTTCATCGACGTGTTCTGCCAGCGGCTGCAAGCGGCGGGGCTCAACCCTTTGCCGATCGCCGTGGCGAGCCTCAAGGAACCCGGTTGTCTGGCACAGGTGGAAGACTGGCTGGACGAAGTGGCAACGGGGGTTATTCTCAACACCACCGGCTTTGCACAATCGAGTCCGGAAGCGCCGCACTTGCGGCCGTTTCGCCGCGATATCCCGGTGATCCAGGCGATCTGCGCCCAGGACAACGAACCCGGCTGGCGCGCCAGCGAACAAGGCCTGGGCCCACGGGACCTGGCGATGCACATCGCCTTGCCGGAGCTGGACGGGCGAATCATCAGCCGGCCCATCAGTTTCAAGGACCTGGCCTGGCGCAGCGAGCGCAGCCAGAGCGATGTAGTCTGCTACCGGGCGATACCCGAACGCATGGATTTTGTCGCTGGACTGGCCCGCCGCTGGACCACCCTGCCGCGCCTGCCCAACGCCGAAAAGCGCGTGGCGCTGATCCTCGCCAACTACCCGACCCGGGACGGACGCATCGGCAACGGCGTCGGCCTGGACACGCCAGCGGCGGCGCTGAATATTCTGCGGGCGATGCAGGCCGAGGGTTATCCGCTGACCACCAAGCTGCCGGCCAGCGGCACCGCGCTGATCCGGCAGTTGCTCGGCGGCGTCACCAACGACCTGGACAGCCTCGACCTGCGGCCTTGTCATCAGAGCCTGGCCGTCGACGCGTACCGGGCCCTGTTCGACGCGCTGCCCGAGGCCAATCGCCAAGCGGTGCTGGAACGTTGGGGCGCACCCGAGCAGGACCCGATGTTCCGTGACGGACGCTTGATGATCGCCGGCCTGCGCCTGGGCCTGACGTTCGTCGGCATTCAGCCGGCGCGGGGGTATCAGGTCGATCCGAGCGCGGTGTACCACGACCCGGACCTGGTGCCGCCCCATGGCTACCTGGCGTTCTATTTCTGGTTGCGCCACACCTACGGCGCTCACGCCGTGATTCACGTCGGCAAGCACGGTAACCTCGAATGGCTGCCGGGCAAGGGCGTCGGGCTGTCGGAAAACTGCTGGCCGGACGCGCTGCTGGGGCCGCTGCCAAACATCTATCCGTTCATCGTCAACGACCCGGGCGAGGGCGCTCAGGCCAAGCGGCGTACCCAGGCGGTGATCATCGACCACCTGATGCCACCGCTGACCCGCGCCGAAACCTACGGGCCGCTGCGCAACCTGGAGCTGCTGGCTGACGAATACTACGAGGCGCAATTGCTCGATCCGCGCCGCGCCAGGGAATTGCAACGGGACATCCTGGCCCTGGTGCGCGAGACGCATATCGACCGCGAGCTGCAACTCGACGCCGGCCTCGACAGCGACGCCGACGCGGCGATCTGGCTGCCGCGCCTGGACACCTACCTGTGCGACCTGAAGGAATCGCAGATTCGCGATGGCCTGCATATCTTTGGCGAGTCGCCGAGCGGACGGCTGCGCATCGACACCTTGCTGGCATTGCTGCGCATTCCCCGTGGCGACGGCAAGGGCGCCCAGTCGAGCCTGCTACGGGCCCTGGCCAAGGCGTTCGGGTTGGGCTTCGATCCGCTCGATTGCACCTTGGCCGAGCCTTGGGCCGGCGAGCGCCCCGAGGCTTTGCGCGACGTCAGCGATGAGCCCTGGCGCACCGTCGGCGACAGCCGTGAGCGTCTGGAGCTGTTCGCGGCGCGACTGATCGAGCAAGCCTTGGCCGGCGATATCGCGCAGCTCGACGCGCCGGGTTGGGAGACGGTGCACGGCATCATCGACCACCTGCGTGCCGTCGTCGCGCCGCGCCTGGATGCCTGTGGCTCGGCGGAAATGGGCGGCTTGCTCGACGCATTGGGCGGGCGTTTCGTACCGGCCGGCCCCAGTGGCGCGCCGAGTCGCGGACGCTTGGATGTGCTGCCCACCGGGCGCAACTTCTTCTCCGTCGACGTGCGCAACTTGCCCACCACCACGGCGTGGCGCATCGGTTTTCAGTCGGCGAGCCTGATTCTGGAGCGGCACCTGCAAGACCACGGCGATCACCTGCGCCAGCTCGGCCTGTCGGTGTGGGGCACCGCCACCATGCGCACCGGCGGCGACGACATTGCCCAGGCCATGGCGCTGATGGGCGTGCGTCCGGTGTGGGCCACGGGCAGCCAGCGGGTCGACGATTTCGAGATCCTGCCGTTGAGCCTGCTGGACCGGCCTCGGGTGGATGTGACGTTGCGGGTGTCCGGGTTTTTCCGGGACGCCTTCGCCAATCTGATCCGCTTGTTCGATGCGGCGGTGCAAGCCGTAGCGGCCCTGGATGAACCCGATGACATGAACCCGCTGGCGGCCAAAGTGAGTGCCGAGCGCGAAGCCTTGCTGCAATCGGGCTTGCCCATGGAAGACGCGGCGCGCCAGGCCGGCTGGCGGATTTTCGGCGCCAAGCCCGGCGCCTATGGGGCGGGCGTGCAGGGGGCCATTGACGGTCGGCTCTGGCAGAGTCGCGAAGACCTCGCCGAGGTGTACCTCAACTGGGGCGGTTATGCGTATGGCGCGGGCGACGAAGGCACCGCCGCGCGGGCGCAATTTTCCCGGCGCCTGAGCCAGGTGCAAGCGGTGTTGCAGAACCAGGACAACCGTGAGCACGACCTGCTCGATTCCAACGATTACTACCAATTCCAGGGCGGCATGCTCGCAGCCGTGGAAACCCTCAGCGGCGAAACCGCCGCCAGTTATCACGGCGATCACAGCCAACCGGATCTGCCGAAGATCCGTACCTTGAAAGAAGAACTCAACCGAGTCATCCGTTCCCGCGCGGCCAATCCGAAGTGGATCGACGGGGTCAAGCGTCATGGCTACAAAGGCGCGTTCGAACTGGCGGCGACGGTGGACAACCTGTTCGCCTTCGACGCCACCACCCAGTTGATCGAAGACCACCAGTACGCCTTGCTGGCCGATGCCTATCTGCTCGATCCGCATACCCGTGACTTCGTCCGGCAGCACAACCCCGACGCCCTGCGGGACATGACCGAGCGCATGCTCGAAGCGCAGCAGCGGGGGATGTGGCAGGCGCCGGGGGATTATCGCGAGGCGCTGGAAAACCTGCTGCTGGACATCGAAGAAGATGGCTGACTTACCGACGGATGACGGCCGCTTGTGGCGAGGGAGCTTGCTCCCGCTCGGCTGCGAAGCAGTCGTCATCCAGAACAGCAGCGTGACCAAAGGTTCTTGGGGCCGCTGCGCGCTACAGCGGGAGCAAGCTCCCTCGCCACAGGGGACCTCCTTACATTGATGAGATATCTCATATGACCGACACCCCACATTTCCCCCTCGCCGCCGTGGTCGGCGCCGATGCGCTGAAACTGGCCCTGTGCCTGGCGGCCATCGATCCGAAGATCGGCGGCGTGCTGATCGAAGGCCCGCGCGGGATGGCCAAGTCCACCCTGGCCCGGGGCCTTGCGGATATGTTGGCCAGCGGTCAGTTCGTGACCTTGCCCCTTGGCGCCACCGAGGAGCGGCTGGTGGGCACCCTCGACCTGGACGCGGCATTGGGGCAAGGGCGCGCGCAGTTTTCCCCGGGGGTGCTGGCCAAGGCCGACGGCGGCGTGTTGTACGTCGATGAGGTGAACCTGTTGCCTGATCACCTGGTGGACCTGCTATTGGATGTCGCCGCCAGCGGCACCAACCTGATCGAGCGCGACGGTATTTCCCACCGGCATCCGGCGCGTTTCGTGTTGATCGGTACGATGAACCCGGAAGAAGGCGAACTGCGTCCGCAACTGCTCGACCGCTTCGGCCTCAACGTGGCCCTCAATGGCCACACCGCACCGGCCGAGCGCGGGCAGATCATCCGTCGCCGCCTGGATTTCGACAACGACCCGGCGGCGTTTTGCGCCGAGTGGGAGCCGGCCCAGCAGCGGTTGCGTGAACGCTGCGAACAGGCCCGCGCAGGCTTGGCCCAAATCCCCCTGGATGACGCGGCGCTGGGGCAGATCACCGAGCGTTGCTTTGCCTGCGGAGTCGATGGGTTGCGCGCCGACCTGGTCTGGCTGCGGGCTGCCCGCGCGCATGCCGCCTGGCGTGGCGCGCACGCCATCGCTGCTGAAGACATCGATGCCGTTGCCGAATTTGCCCTGCGTCATCGCCGCCGCGAGCATGCCGCTCCGGCCCCCGCGCCAAACCAGGCCCCACCTTCGAACCCGAATGAAACCAGCCAACCCAGCGAAGGCCAAGGCCAAAGGGGCGACCTGCCGCCCCGGGCGTTGCCGACCGGCGCCCGACGAGACGTGCCGAGCTGGCCAAAAAAGCCCTAGGCATTCGCCCCCGTTCGCCGTCGGGGGCGAATGCCAGACCCCGTCCGGGACGTCTGGACCATGGGCGCCAAGGCCACGGCAGAGCAGCGTCCAACGGTGTGGTGGACTGGCCGGGCACGCTGCTCAAGGGGCGCCCGCGCCTGGCTGCGGACCTGCGTTTCAAATCGCGGCAGCGTTCAGCCCATGAACTGTGGTTGGTGATTGTCGACGCATCGGCCTCGACCCGTCGCCATCGGGCCTTGAGCGACGGCAAGGGCCTGCTGGCGCAACTGTTCGACGAGGCCTACCGACAACGCGCACGGTTGGCGCTGTTGACGGCCAGCGGCGCCACGCCGACCTGGCAAGTGCAAGGGCTCAAGGCCTCCCACGGCCTGGTGAAGTGGCTCGACGCGCTGGGGGCCGGTGGTGGTACGCCGTTGCTGGCGGCGATCGGCGAGGCGCAGCGCTGGCTGGCCTCCCGTCGCAAGCGCTTCCCGGCGGAGCGACAGCGGGTGTTGCTGATGACCGACGGCCGGGTGAGAGACGGGCAACCCATGCCGCCCCTCGATTGCCCCAGCCTGCTCATCGACATCGAGCGCGGGCCGATCCGCCTGGGTCGGGCGCGGCAATTGGCGGGGCAGTTGGGGGCTGAGTATCGGCATATTGATGAAGGCACTTGAAATGAGCTGTGGCTGTCTGGGCCCTATCGCGAGCAAGCTCGCTCCCACATGGGTTTCGCTGTGAACACATAACTGCTGAACACCCCAGCTCCCTGTGGGAGCGAGCTTGCTCGCGATGGCATCACCCCGGTTCCAATGCTCTGCCCACCCAACCCGCATCACTGCTCTATGCTCAAGCAACTCTCAAAGGAATGAACCCATGCGCGTACTCGTCACCAACCCCCAGGACGATTTCAGGGTCAAGGCCTACGCAGGCACCAACGGTGTGCTGCTCGCCATGGACCTCGCCGAGCCACGGCGCAAGGGGCTGTTGGGCTTCGCCATCGAGAAGCAGCACGGTGACAAGCCGTGGCTGTTCCTGTTCAACAGTCTGACCTTCCCCGACAAGGCCCACACCTTCCCGCAGTTCCATGCCACGCCCAGCGACAAGGCGCCGTTGCAGAAATTTCGCTGGGCCGATTACGCGGTCAACCCTGGCACGACGATCCATTACCGCGTGCACCTGGCCTACGGCAGTCCCGATGCGCCGCAGTTGGGCGAGGCCCTTGCGTTGACCGTCACCAGCGATGACGGCCAGCCTGCCAACCAGAGCGTCATCTTCAATCGCGCGGTGGCCGCCAGCCAGGCGTTCCAGCGCAAGTTTCCGGAATTGGACAGCCTGATCAGCGCCAATCGGAGCCTGTCCATTGAAGACTGGCCGGATGCGCCGCGTCGCTGGCTGGAAAACGGTTTGCTGGGGCGCCTGGTCGGCTTCATCGACCGGGCCCTGGATGCAAGCTGGGCGTTGGACGTGGCCATTTATGAATACGAACTGCCAGTGATCGTCGAGGCGGTCAACGCGGCCCATGCGCGCGGCGCTCGGGTGAGGGTGCTTTACCATGCCCAGCCGGAGGACGAGGCGACGATCAGCAACGAAGCCAGCCTGCAAAAACTGCCGGCGGCGAACAAGCGTGGTCGAGTCACCCATAGCATTTTCCACGACAAGTTCATCGTCCTGAGCAAAATCGACCGGCATGGAGTGCCGACACCCGAGGCCGTATTGTGTGGCAGCACCAACTTCACCGCCAACGGCGTCTATCGCCAGGCCAACGTCATCCATGTGCTGGACGAACCACGCATCAGTGACAGTTATCGCCAGGTGTTCGAGCAGATCTGGGCCAACCCCGGGGACGTCGACGCCACCCGCGATTGGCTGACGCTCAGCAATCCCATGGACGGCGACGAAAAACTCTTCGCCGGTTTTTCGCCCCGCAACGGCAAGGGCGATCTCGATCGCTTTGTCGAGATCATCGCGGCCGCGCGCAAGGACCTGCTGTTCGTCACCGCATTCGTCTTGCCCGAGCGGATTCTCGATGCCTTGCTCGGCCAGCCGAACGACGACGTGTTGCGCTACGGCCTGCAAAACACCACCAGCCGCATCACCGGTTTCCATGCCGACCGCACCGCCGAATTCGCCGCCACCGCGCTGCTCAATACGGGCCTGGAGGGTTGGCTGCGGGAAAACATGAAAGGCCAGAAGGGCAACCTGCTGGTCCACACCAAGGCCGTGGTCACCGACTTCACCAGTGACTCGCCGACCATCATCAGCGGCAGCCACAACCTGAGCGCCGCCGCCAGCGCCAGCAACGACGAGAATTATCTGATCATCCAGGGCGACACCGACCTGGCCGACCGCTACGGGCTGGAACTGCTGCGCTTCTATGAGCACTACCGGTTTCGCTATTTCGCAAAAAAGCTCGCCCTCAAGCAGGTCCAGCCCCTGGCGCCGGACGACAGCTGGAGCGATGACTATTACCGCGAGGGCGATCTGCGGATGTTGTCCAGGATCAGGTTTTGCGGCCGTTGAAGCGGCCGTCGAAAACGTTTCCACGTTGTGCTGCCAATCGCTGCGCCACGGCGCAGATCCTGCCGTAAACCGCTCGGCAAAACGTCGCCTGGCGCACCATAACTGCCCCCAAACCCTCAGAAACACGGGCGCAGCGCCCGTGTCTGGAGCATCCCGCAAAGTCTGCTGAGCGGGCCCCGCAAAACGGTGGTTTGTACCAAGCGTCGACTATTTTTAACGGTTTTTCCACGGTCTCATGGTGTTGTAATGAAAACGTGATGCAGCGTTGCCGCGAGCCTCACGAATGGCGTCAATGTTTGCTTCGTCATGCCTTCAACAACAAATCCAGGACCGCACTCATGAGCTTTCTTCGACCCAAGTACATCACCTTCGACTGCTACGGCACGTTGACCAACTTCCAGATGGGCAACATGACGCGCGAGCTGTTCGCCGACCGTGTCGATGCCGGGCAGATGGACCAATTCGTCAAGGACTTCGCCGCTTATCGCCTGGACCAGGTGATGGGTGACTGGCGGCCTTATGATGAGATCATCAAGACCTCCCTGATGCGGGTCTGCAAGCGTTGGAACGTCGAATACCGCGGCGAAGGCCAGCTCTATTACGACGCCGTGCCAACCTGGGGCCCCCACGCCGATGTGCCGGCGGGCCTGTCGAAGATCGCCGACAAGATCCCCCTGGTGATTTTTTCCAACGCGATGGACGAGCAGATCATGTCCAACGTCGACAAGCTCGGCGCGCCTTTCCATAAAGTGTTCACTGCCCAGCAGGCCCAGGCCTACAAGCCGCGGCTGGCCGCGTTCGAATACATGCTCGATAACCTCGGCTGCGGGCCGGAGGATGTGCTGCATGTGTCGTCGAGCTTCCGTTACGACCTGATGCCGGCCAATGACATGAAGATCAAGCACAAGGCCTTCGTTGCTCGTGGTCATGAGCAACCGGGCAACTCGATCTACAACTACCACCAGATCCCCGATATCGGCGGGCTGCCTGGACTGGTCGGGCTCTGAAACCGAGCGAACGCTTCAAGGCGAAAGGGGTTTAGACATGGGCAGTGAGTCTTATTGGCTCGATACCGCACCGGCCTTCACCGGTGCCCAGGTCGGCGGGTTGCCCGACCAGGTCGACGTCGCCATCGTCGGTGGCGGTTTCACCGGTCTGGCGGCGGCCCGGGCCCTGGCCTTGAAGGGCGCCCGGGTGGCGGTGCTGGAGGCGGGAAGGGTGAACGGGCAGGCGTCCGGGCGCAATGGCGGGCAGTGCAACACCGGCGTCGCCCAGGACTATGCGGCATTGTCAGCAAGCCTGGGTGCCGATAAGGCCCGCGCTTATTACCTGGCCTACGAAAGCGCCGTGCAGAGCGTCGTTTCGTTGGTCGAGCAGGAAGGGATTGCCTGCGACCTGACGCGTCACGGCAAGCTCAAGCTGGCCGCCAAGCCGATGCACTACGAAGGGTTGGCGCGCACCTGTGAACTGATCCGCAAGGAGGTCGATGCCGAGGTTCAATTGTTGTCGGCGAAGGAAGTTCGCGCCGAGGTCAATTCGGACCAGTTCCACGGCGGCCTGCTGCAGCGCAATGGCGTACAGATGCATGTCGGGCGCTTTGGTGTCGGCCTGGCCGAGGCGGCCGCCCGTCATGGCGCGTTGATTTTCCAGGGCGTCGAGGTGAAGGACTGGAAGACCCGCGGCAGCGGCTATCAAGTCAACACGAACAAAGGCGTGCTGCATGCCTCGCAAATTCTGCTAGCCACCGGTGCGTGCCAGCAAGGCGGGCTGGGTTGGTATCGGCGACGCATCGTCCCGGTGGGCAGTTTCGTGGTCGCCACCGAGGTACTGCCACAGGCGCTGATCGACAGTTTGCTGCCGGCCCGTCGCTCCTACGTCACCAGTCGCATGATCGGCAATTACTTTCGCCTGACCCCGGACAACCGCTTGCTGTTTGGCGGCCGTGCGCGGTTTGCCATGTCTGACAGTGTGTCCGATGCCAAGAGCGGCAAGGTGCTGCAAGCGGCGATGGTGCAGATGTTCCCGCAGTTGGCCGACGTGAAAATCGACTATTGCTGGGGCGGACTGGTGGACATGACCTCTGACCGCTTGCCCCGCGCCGGCCAGCATGGCGGCATCTACCACTCCATGGGCTACAGCGGCCACGGCGTGCAGATGTCGGTGCACATGGGCCAGGTCATGGCCGACGTCATGGCCGGCAAGGTCGAGGCCAACCCTTGGCGCGAGCTCGACTGGCCGGCGATTCCCGGGCACTTCGGCAAGCCCTGGTTCCTGCCGTTTGTAGGCGCGTATTACCGCCTGCAGGACTACCTACACTGATTCATAAGGCGTTGTTTGGCGTTTCAACCGTTGCGACGACCGTGCGCAACCGAGCCCCTATCACTTGCGGAAGGTAGAACTGACATGACTGACAATAAGAACAGCATCGACGGCCAGTTGATTACGGGCGAAGAAAGTCTGCGGGTTTTCGAAGGGCTCAATCGCGGCATGTCGCGCCGCCACGCCTTGCAAATGCTCGGGCTGGCCGGGGTCGCCGCGGCCGGGGCCGGCAGCCTGTTCGGCGCCGCCGGCAAGTTGTGGGCCGATGACGCCACGAGCCCAGGCAAGGGCAAGCCCGGCGGACGTATCCGAGTGGCGGGCATCACCAGTTCCACCGCCGATACCCTGGATCCGGCCAAGGGCTCATCGTCCACCGACTACGTGCGCCATTACATGTTCTACAACGGCCTGACCCGTTTCGACAGCCACATGGTGCCGCAACTGGAGCTGGCCGAACGCATCGATACCACCGATGCGACGATGTGGGTGATCACCCTGCGCAAGGAAGTCACCTTCCACAACGGTAAAGGGCTGACAGCGGCGGACGTGGTGTTTTCCCTGCTGCGGCACAAGGATCCGGTCACCGGTTCGAAGGTCCTGCCGCTGGCCTCGCAATTCGAGGAGGTCAAGGCCAACGGGACCCACGAGGTGCAGATCCGCTTGAGCGGCCCGAATGCCGAACTGCCGTCGATTCTGGCCGTGTCCCATATGCTGATCGTGCCCGAGGGCACCACGGATTTCAGCCAGGGGGTCGGCACCGGTCCGTTCAAGGTCAAGGAGTTCAAGCCGGGAGTACGCTCGATCGGCGCCCGCAACACCAATTATTGGAAGCCCGGCTTGCCCTACCTGGACGAGATCGAGTTCATTGGCATCGGCGACGAGCCGTCGCGGGTCAACGCGCTGCTGTCGGGCGATGTGCAGATCATCAACGAGGTCAACCCGCGCTCGACGACCCGCATCAAGGACAGCGCAGGCCACCGTGTCGTCGATTCGCCGTCGGGCAACTACACGGACCTGATCATTCGTCAGGACCAGATGCCAGGCCAGAGCCCGGAATTCACCCAGGCGATGAAACTGTTGCTGGACCGCGAGCAGGTCAAATCGGCGATTTTCCGTGGCTTTGCCAGGGTCGGCAACGATCATCCGATTGCGCCGGGCGCGCGCTTCTTCAACGCCGACCTGCCGCAACGCACCTATGACCCGGAAAAGGCGCGTTTCCTGCTGAAGAAAGCCGGCATGGAAAACATCAGCATGCCGGTGATGTGCTCGCCGGCCGCCACCGGTTCGGTGGACGTCGCCGTGCTCTTGCAGCAGTCGGCGAAGGAGGCCGGGCTCAAGCTCAACGTCAATCGGCTGCCGAGCGACGGCTACTGGTCCAACCACTGGGCCAAGCACCCGCTGAGCTTCGGCAACATCAACCCACGGCCGAACGCCGACATGCTGTTCTCGCAGTTCTTCCAGTCCTCGGCGCCGTGGAACGAGTCCGGATGGAAAAACCCGCAATTCGACCAACTGCTGGTGCAGGCCCGTGGCGAAACCGACGAGGCCAAGCGCGGCAAGATGTACGCCGACATGCAGACGCTGGTGCATGAGCACAGTGGCATCGGCATCCCGGTGTTCATCAGCAACATCGATGGCGTCGACCAACGCGTCAAGGGCTACGGCACCAATCCGCTGGGTGGCTTCATGGGCTACATGTTCTCCGAGCAAGTCTGGCTGGACGCTTGATGAGCGTGGTCTGGCTCCGTGACATGGCAAGAGGATCGGGTGATGAATAGCAACACATTGTGGTTGATCGGCCGGCGCCTCGGCGCCGCGATCGTGACCCTGCTGATCGTCTCGATGGTGGTGTTCGCCATCACGGCGGTATTGCCGGGAGACGCGGCGCAACAGTCCCTTGGACAGTTCGCGACGCCTGAACAAGTGGCGGCCCTGCGGGTGAAGATGGGCCTCGACCAGCCAGGTGCATTGCGCTACCTGCACTGGCTGACCAGCCTGCTCAGCGGCGACCTCGGCGTATCGATTTCCAATGCCGTGCCGGTCAGCGAGCTGATGGCCGGACGAGTGCCCAACACCTTGATGCTCGCGGCCGCCACGGCGCTGGTGTCGGTGCCGGTGGCACTGATCCTCGGAATCGGCTCGGCGATGGGCCGAGGGGGGCGCATCGACAGCGTCCTGAGTTTCTTCACGCTGACGATGGTGGCGGTGCCGGAGTTCCTGGTGGCGACGCTGGCGGTGTTGATCTTCGCGGTCAACCTGGGCTGGCTGTCGGCGCTGTCCTACTCCAGCGAAATCACCTCGCCGCTGCAATTCATGCGCACCTATGCCTTGCCGGTCATGACGCTGTGCTGCGTGATCGTTGCGCAGATGGCGCGCATGACCCGGGCAGCGGTGATCGATCAGCTCGACAGCCCCTACGTTGAGATGGCTCGCCTCAAAGGCGTGAGTCCGGTGCGGGTGGTCTTGCGCCACGCCTTGCCCAATGCCATCGGGCCGATCGCCAATGCCATCGCCTTGAGCTTGTCCTACCTGCTGGGTGGCGTGGTGATCGTCGAGACGATCTTCAACTATCCCGGCATCGCCAGCCTCATGGTCGATGCCGTGACGAACCGCGACATGGCATTGGTCCAGGCCTGCACGATGCTGTTTTGCACGGCGTACCTGATGCTGGTGTTGATTGCCGACCTGTGCGCAATCCTGTCCAACCCGAGGCTGAGAAACCAATGAACAATCTCATTGCGAAGTCCCCGCCTGCTGCGCCCGAACTGGCCTATGGCAAGGTTTCCAACGGCGCCTCCTGGCTCGGCCTGCTCGGCGCCGCCATGTGCGTCATCTGGTTGCTGGTGGCCATTTTCGGACCCTGGCTGGCGCCGCACCCGGTGGGCGAAGTGGTGTCCGACAACGTTTTCGACAGCTTCAGCGCGGCGTACCCGCTGGGCACCGACTACCTGGGCCGCGACATGCTCAGCCGGATCATGGTGGGCGCAAGGTTCACCGTCGGCCTGGCCTTGGTCGCGGCGGTCCTGGCGAGCGGCTTGGGAACCACTTGCGCGCTGTTGTCAGTGGTCTCGCCGAAGTGGCTGGACGAGCTGATCAGCCGCCTGATGGACGCCTTCATTTCGATCCCGAGCAAGATGCTTGCGTTGATCATGGTTTCGGCCTTCGGCTCCTCGGTGACCTTGTTGATCTGCACGGCGGTGCTGAGCTTCACGCCGGGCGCATTCCGGATCGCCCGCAGCATGGCCGTGAATATCGAGGCTTTGGAGTACGTGCAGGTGGCCCGTACCCGTGGCGAGCGCAGGTTGTACATCGCTTGTGTGGAGATCCTGCCGAACATGCTCAACCCGGTGCTGGCCGACTTGGGGCTGCGCTTTGGCTTTATCGTGCTGCTGCTCAGTGGCATGAGCTTTCTCGGCCTGGGCGTGCAGCCGCCGGACGCGGACCTGGGTTCCCTGGTGCGCGAGAACATCGGCGGTCTCAACCAGGGCGCGCCAGCCATCGTGATTCCGGCCCTGGCCATTGGCACCCTGACGATCGGCGTGAATCTGTTTATCGATCGCCTGTCTTCGCGGCGCAATCGACGCACGGGAGGTCATTGAAATGAGCGAATTGATTCGAGTCGAAAACCTGCGGGTAGTCGCCTGTGGCGAACGCGGCGAGGTGGAGATCGTCAAGGGCGTCAGTTTTTCTCTGGCAAAAGGCGAAGTGCTCGCATTGATCGGCGAGTCCGGTTCCGGCAAGACCACCATTGCCCTGGCGCTGCTGGGTTATGCCCGACGCGGCTGTCGCCTGGCCGGTGGCGTGGTGCGCATCGGCGAGCACGACATGCTGGCCTTGAGCGAAGGCGAGCTGCAAGGCTTGCGCGGCAATCGCGTCTCGTACATTGCCCAAAGCGCCGCGGCGGCATTCAACCCAGCGAAAAAGCTCATCGACCAGGTGGTCGAGGGCGCGCTGATCCATGGCCTGGGCAGCCGGGCGGTGCTCGAAGCCAAGGCCATCGAACTGTTCCGTGACCTGGCGTTGCCGAACCCCGAGCGCATCGGTCAGCGGTATCCCCATCAAGTCTCCGGCGGGCAATTGCAGCGGGTCATGGCGGCAATGGCGCTGATCAGCGATCCGCTGCTGGTGGTGCTCGATGAGCCCACCACCGCCCTGGATGTGACGACCCAGATCGATGTGCTGCGCGCTTTCAAACGCGTGGTGCGCGAGCGGGGCGCGACGGCGGTGTACGTGTCCCATGACTTGGCTGTCGTCGCGCAGATGGCCGACCAGATCGTAGTACTCAACGGCGGCGAGATATTCGAGCAGAGCGCGACCGCGCCGTTGCTCAAGGGGCCCGCCCATGCCTATACCCGAAGCCTGCTGGCGGCGGCGCGTCCGGACACGACGATCCGTCCGCCCTGCGGCCTCGCGGAGGACGCTCCGCTGTTGACCATCCGGGGGCTGACCGCCGGCTACGGCAACAAGAACCCGCAAGGCATGCCGGCGATTCGCGTGCTGGAGGACATCGACCTCACCGTGCGCCGGGGCCAGGCCATCGGGGTGATCGGTGAGTCCGGTTCAGGTAAATCGACCTTGGCCCGGGTGGTGGCGGGGTTGCTGCCTCCGGCCCTTGGCGGGTTGACCTTCGACGGCCAGCCATTGGGCGGCAGCTTGCAGGAACGCACTGCTGACCAGTTCCGCCGCATCCAGATGGTTTTCCAGAACGCCGACACCGCCCTTAACCCCATGCATAGCATCAGCGCCATCCTGAGCCGGCCGTTGAAGATGTATTTCGGCCTCAAGGGCGCGGCCCTGCGCGAGCGCATCGGCGAGTTGCTCGACCTGGTCCGTTTGCCCCGGGACTTGGCCGAGCGCCGTCCGAGCGAGCTGTCCGGCGGCCAGAAACAGCGGGTCAACCTGGCCCGGGCGCTGGCGGCCAAGCCGGACCTGATCCTCTGCGATGAAGTGACGTCGGCCCTCGATACCGTGGTCGGCGCGGCGATTCTTGAACTGCTGCGCGACCTGCGCCAACAACTGGGCGTGTCGTACCTGTTCATCAGCCACGACATCTCCACTGTGCGAGCGCTGTGCGACGACATCGTGGTGATGTACAGCGGCCACAAGGTCCAGTCGGGGTCTCGGCAATCGTTCGCCCAGGCACCGTTTCATCCCTACACGGACCTGCTGATCCATTCGGTGCCAGAGCTGCGCCAGGGCTGGCTGGAAACCTGCGGCGCGACGACTTGCGGTACGTTGCCGGCGTTGGGGCCAACGGCCAATGAACCGGATCTGTGCACATTTCTCGGTCGCTGCCCGGTACGGGTCGATGGGGTGTGCAACCATATCGCGCCACCCCGGCGCATCATCGATGGCGGCAGCGAGGTGCTCTGTCACCACGACAGCGGCGAACTGCTGAAAAGCCAGCGGGATTCAAACAGCATGATCGTGGGAGCCTACGCATGAACGCGCGTTTCGTGAGGTTGGCCGAACAGGGTCGACCCGTCGTCAACCTGAAGGTCGATGGCGTGCCCATCACGGCGTTGCAGGGCGATACGTTGATGGTCGCCTTGCTGACCCACGGCCCAGCGTTGCGCCAGTCGGAATTCGATCCCGGCAGCCGCGCCGGCTTTTGCCTGATGGGCGCCTGCCAGGATTGCTGGGTCTGGACCCGCAGCGGCGAACGCTTGCGCGCCTGCTCCAACGAAGTCCGCGAAGGGCTGGATATCATCACCACGCAACCGGAGGCGATATGGCCACTGCGCGGATAGTCATCGTCGGCGCCGGACCAGCCGGCGTACGCTGTGCCCAGACGTTGGTCGCGGCAGGGTTCAGGCCGATCCTGATCGACGAAAACCGTCGCGACGGCGGGCAGATCTACCGGCGCCAGCCCGAAGGGTTCATCCGGGACTACGGGACGCTGTACGGCACCGAAGCGGCCAAGGCCCGTGATTTGCACGAAAGCTTCGATCGCCTGCGCCCCAACCTCGACTATCGTCCGGATACGCTGGCGTGGAACCTGACGCCGGGTCAATTGAGCTGCGTCAGCCAGGGTCGCCATACGACAGTGGATTTTGACGCACTGATCCTCTGTACCGGTGCCACCGACCGCTTGATGCCGGTCGAGGGCTGGCAGTTGGGCGGCACCTATAGCCTCGGTGGGGCGCAGATTGCCTTGAAGGCTCAGGCGGTGTCCATTGGGCACCGGGTGGTGTTCATGGGCAGCGGGCCGTTGCTGTACCTGGTGGCCAGCCAATACGTGAAGGCTGGCGCCCAGGTCGCGGCGGTGCTGGACACCTCGCCATTGGTCAAGCGCATCCTGGCTTTGCCCAAGCTCATGGCGCGTCCTGGCCTGCTGTTCACGGGCATGAAACTGCTGGCGCAGCTGTACCGGGCGAAGGTTGCGGTACACCTGGGTATTTCGCCGCTGCAAGTGCTCGGCGAAGCGACCGCCGGAGTGAGCGGCGTTCGGGTACGTCGCGCAGACGGCCAGGAACTGACGGTGGATTGCGACGCGGTGGCGTTGGGGTATCACCTGCGTCCCGAAACCCAGCTGGCCGACCTGGCGGGCTGCCGCCTGCGCTTCGACGAGGCTTCCGGGCAATGGCTGCTGGACACCGACGAAGAAGGCCGGACGTCGGTCAGTGGCATCTATGCGGCGGGGGACGGCTCGCGAATCCGGGGTGCCGACGGCGCCGAGCATGCCGGGCGGCTGGTGGCCATGGCGCTACTGAATGACTTGCAGCAACCGGTGGATGCGGCCCGATTGGCCGAACAGCGCGGGGCGTTGAAGGTGATGGACGAGTTCCGCCTCGGCCTCGCCCAGGCGTTTCCCTGGCCGGCCGCGCAAGCCAAGGCCTTGCCGGACGAAGCCATCGTCTGCCGCTGCGAAATGATCAGCGCCGGTGAGCTGCGGCGTACCGTCAGCGAGAAGGGGGCCTGTGAAGTCAATCGGGCCAAGGCTTTCAGCCGGGTCGGCATGGGTCGCTGCCAGGGTCGCTATTGCTCCCAGGCCGGGGCCGAGGTGATTGCCGCGGCGGCCGGCGTGCCGGTGCAAGAAGTCGGACGCCAGCGCGGACAGGCACCGGTCAAACCGCTTTCCATGCTGACTCAGGAGGTCACGCCATGACCGTTGAAAAGGCCGATGTACTGATCGTCGGTGGTGGTTTCATGGGCGCGGCGTCGGCGTTTTTCCTGCGCCAGCGGGGCCGGTCGGTGATCCTGCTGGAGCGCGACCAGATCGGCCAATATGCCAGCGGCGTCAACTTTGGCAACGTGCGACGCCAGGGCCGTTTTCTCGGGCAGCTGGAATTGGCGAACCGTTCCTGGGCCCTGTGGAAACGCCTGCCGGAACTGATCGGCGAGGACCTGGAATTCATTCCCAGCGGACACATGCGCGTGTGTTACCGGGAAGAGGAAATCGAGGAGCTGCAAGCCTACGCCGATGCCCCCGAAGCCCGGCAACTGGAACTGCAGATCTATCGGGGCAGTGAACTGCACGGGCGCTTTCCGTTCCTGGGCAAGGACGTCAAGGGCGGCTCGTACGCCCCCCATGACGGTCACGCCAACCCGCGTCTCGCGGCACCGGCATTTGCCCGGGCGGCGCGGCGCCTCGGTGCCCGCATCGAAGAACGCACGGAAGTCGCCGAGGTGTACAAGGCCAATGGCGAATTCAGCGTCACCACGACCGATGGCCGCCAGTTCCGCGCCTCCCAATTGCTGATCACAGCCGGTGCCTGGGGGCAAAAACTTTCCGGGCAGTTCGGTGAGCCGGTGCCGCTGGCACCCAACGGTCCGCAAATGGCCGTCACCGAGCCGGTGCCCTATGCCTTGCCGACGGTGATCGGGGTGTACACGAAGATTCCCGAAGAAGTGATCTACTTCCGGCAGATTCCACGGGGCAACATCATCATCGGCGGTGGCTACCGTTGCGAGCCGGACATGCTCAACCGCCGCGCCCATGTCGAACCGCGCAGCCTGCTCAACCAACTGGACCAGATGCGGCGCCTGGTGCCGGGCATCGGCAACCTCAACATCATCCGCGTGTGGAGCGGTATCGAAGGCTACCTGCCCGATAACCTGCCGGTGATGGGCGCCAGCGGCAACGTCGACGGCCTGTACTACGCCTTCGGCTTCAGCGGCCATGGTTTCCAGCTCGGTCCGGGCGTCGGCGATGTCATGGCCGAACTGATCAGCACCGGCACCACCAGCACGTCGATCGAACCGTTCTCCATCCGCCGGTTCACCCCGTCCGAACAACGGAGCAAAGCCTCATGAAACCTCGCGTCCTGGCTATTTTCGAGCGCCTGTTGGCGTTCGAAACGGTTTCCTCGGAATCGAACATGGCGCTGATCGAATACGTCCGCGATGTGTTGGCGGGCAAAGGCATCGAATCGCTGATCGTCAAGGACGAGAGCGGCAAGAAAGCCAACCTGTTCGCCAGCACCGGCCCCCGTGAGGTGCCAGGGGTCCTGCTATCCGGCCATACCGACGTGGTGCCGGCGGCGGGGCAGGCCTGGACCGTTCCGGCATTCCAGGCGACGGTGCGCGATGGCCGGGTCTACGGGCGCGGTAGCTGTGACATGAAAGGCTTCATCGCCCTGGCGATCGACGCCATGCTTGACGCGGCCGACCAGCCGTTGAGCCGGCCGCTGCAATTGGCGCTTTCCCATGATGAAGAAATCGGCTGCGTGGGCGTTCGCCGCCTGCTCGACGTGCTGCACCTGGCCCCGGTGCGGCCGTTCCTGTGCGTGATCGGTGAGCCGACTAACATGCAATTCGTGTTGGGCCACAAGGGCAAGGGCTCCTACCGCACCTACTGCCGAGGCCTGGAAGCGCACTCATCCCTGGCCCCACGCTCGGTCAACGCCATCCACGTGGCGTGCGACTTCATCGCGGCGTTGCGCCAGAGTCAACGGCAGTTGCAGGAGCAGGGCGCCCAGGACAGCGACTATGACGTGCCCTTCAGCACGGTGCATGTCGGGCAGATCGTCGGCGGCAAGGCACTCAATATCGTGCCGAACCTGTGTACGCTGGACTTCGAAGTGCGCAACCTGCCGGCCGACGATCTGGATCGGTTTCTGGAGCAACTGCACGAGCACGCCGAAGTGATCGTCCGCGAGGCGAAAAAGCTCTCGAACGTAGCGGACATCCAGATCGAGACGCTGAATGTCTATCCGGGTCTTGATACGCATCCGAGCGTCGAAGCGGTGCGGTTTCTCAAGCATTTCGCTGAGCCGGATACGGGGACTGCGAAGGTCTCTTTCGGCACCGAGGGTGGGTTGTTCAAGCAGCGGCTGGACGTGCCGGTGGTGGTGTGTGGGCCGGGCTCCATCGAACAGGCGCATAAGCCGGATGAGTTTATCGAGGTGGCTCAGATGGAGGCGGGGGAGCGGTTCCTGGCTGGGTTGCTTGGGGCTTTGAAGGTTTAAACCGCGTCCACCGCAAGGCCCCCAGATTTAGCCGCGCCAAAGAAACCTGTGGGAGCGAGCTTGCTCGCGATGGGCCCAGCACATCCGACTCACTCATGGGCTTATACGCCGCCTTCGCGAGCAAGCCCGTTCCCACGCACCAAGCAAGAACAAAGCAGTCGCGGTCCTATCGGTATAGCCTGCCGCTTCACCCCAAAACTTCAGCATCCAACACCGCCCAACCTCCGCTTTCAGCATCCTGCGCCGCCGGACCTCCTTAGACTGGAACTACCTCGGAACAGGACGCGATCATGCTCACTCAACTTCTGAAAGACCCCAGCCTGCTGGCGGAACTGGCTTATATCGACGGGCAGTGGGTGGGGGCCGACGATGGCGCCACCCTCGACGTCATCAACCCGGCCACCGGCCAAACGCTCGCCCGCGTCCCCGCGATGCAAGGCAGCGAAACCCGACGCGCCATCGAGGCAGCGGACGGGGCCTGGGCGGCATGGCGCGCGCGTCCGGCGGCGGAGCGGGCGGCGATGTTGGAGCGCTGGTATCAGGCCATGATGGACAACCTCGAAGACCTCGCGCTGATCATGACCCATGAACAGGGCAAGCCACTGAATGAAGCCAGGGGCGAGATTCGCTACGGCGCCGGCTTCGTCAAATGGTTCGCCGAAGAGGCCCGTCGGGTCTATGGCGAGACCATTCCGGCTCCCAGCGGCGACCGTCGCCTGCTCACCCTGAAGCAACCGGTCGGCGTCTGCGCCGCCATCACACCGTGGAACTTCCCCAACGCGATGATTACCCGCAAGTGCGCTCCGGCGCTGGCGGCGGGGTGCCCGGTGATCGTCAAGCCGTCGGACCTGACACCGTTGTCCGCCCTGGCGCTCGCCGTGCTGGCCGAGCGGGTCGGGATTCCGGCCGGGGTCTTCAATGTGGTCACGGGTATGCCCGCTGGCATCGGCGAAGAGCTGACCGGCAACCCGACGGTGCGCAAGATTTCCTTCACCGGCTCGACGGCGGTCGGCCGCCTGTTGATGCGCCAGAGCGCCGAGCACATCAAGCGCCTGAGCCTGGAACTCGGTGGCAATGCGCCGTTCATCGTGTTCGACGATGCTGATTTGGAACAGGCCGTGGCCGGCATCATGCAAAGCAAGTTTCGCAACGCCGGCCAGACCTGCGTCTGCGCCAACCGCATCCTGGTGCAGGAAGGCATCTACGAACGTTTTGCCGAGCGGCTGGTGCAGGAAGTGCGCAAGCTGAAGATCGGCGATGGGCTCGAAGCCGACGTGATGATCGGCCCATTGATCAATCCTGCTGCGGTGAGCAAGGTCGCCCGGCATATCGACGATGCGCTGAGCCAGGGCGCGCGCCTCCTGTGTGGCGGCATTCCTCAAGGCGACAGCCAGTTCGTCGAGCCGACGGTGCTGGGCGACGCCCACGCCGGGATGTTGCTTGCCAATGAAGAAACCTTCGGCCCGGTTGCACCGCTGATGCGCTTTTCGACGGAGGACGAGGCACTGGCTTTGGCCAATGCCACGCCTTATGGCCTGGGTGCCTATTTCTTTACCCAGGACCTGCGGCGCTCGTGGCATTTTGGCGAGGCGTTGGAGTTCGGGATGATCGGGCTCAACACCGGGATCATCTCCATGGAGGTGGCGCCTTTCGGTGGCATCAAGCAGTCCGGCCTGGGGCGCGAAGGCAGCAAGTACGGCCTGGATGAATACCTTGAAGTGAAAGCTTTCCATATCGGTGGGCTGTGATGCGGCCTTCGTTTGAACAGACAACCGGGAGTCAGGACTGATGAGCAAACCCTTTAGAATCGCCGCGATTGCCGGCGATGGCATTGGCAAGGAAGTATTGCCCGAAGGCCTGCGAGTATTGGAGCAGGCCGCCAGGCAATGGCAGTTGGACCTGGACATCCAAGTGTTCGATTGGGCTCACTGCGATTATTACCTGGAGCACGGGCAGATGATGCCCGTCGACTGGTTCGAACAACTCAAGGGCTTCGACGCGATCTACTTCGGCGCCGTGGGATGGCCGGACAAGGTCCCGGACCACATTTCCCTGTGGGGCTCGTTGCTCAAGTTCCGCCGCGATTTCGACCAGTATGTGAACATCCGCCCGGTGCGGCTGTTCCCGGGCGTGCCCTGTCCGCTGGCCGGACGGGAGGCGGGGGATATCGATTTCGTGGTAATCCGCGAAAACACCGAGGGTGAATATTCCTCGGTCGGCGGCAAGATGTTCGAAGGCACCGAGCATGAATTCGTCCTGCAGGAATCGGTGTTCACTCGCCGAGGCGTCGACCGGATTCTCAAGTTCGCCTTCGACCTGGCCCAATCCCGACCGCGCAAGCGCCTGACGGCCGCGACCAAGTCCAACGGGATTTCCATCAGCATGCCGTACTGGGACGAACGCACGGCCTTGATGGCCGAGCAATACCCCGAGGTGACATGGGACAAACAGCACATCGACATCCTGTGCGCCCGTTTCGTCCTGCAACCAGACCGCTTCGATGTCGTGGTCGCCTCGAACCTGTTCGGCGACATACTTTCCGACCTCGGCCCCGCCTGCGCCGGCACTATCGGCATCGCGCCGTCGGCGAACCTGGATCCGCAGCGGCGCTTTCCCTCGCTGTTCGAACCGGTGCACGGCTCGGCGCCGGATATCTATGGGCAAAACATTGCCAACCCGATCGCGATGATCTGGTCGGCAGCGTTGATGCTGGATTTCCTTGGCAACGGCGATGAGCGTTATCGCGCGGCCCATGACGGGATCCTGCGGGCCATCGAGCAGGTGATCGCACACGGGCCGATAACCCCTGACCTGGGCGGACAAGCCTCGACCCAGGACGTCGGCAAGGCTATCGCCGCGGGGCTTTGAGGGCCTGGCGCACTATCGCAAGCCCATGTGGTCGTAACCTTCAACGCATCCATGCCTGAACGTCACGACCCATGGAGACCCAATGAATCAGGACGTCCCGAACACCGATACCAATCGCCGCCAATTGCTGCAAATCATCGCCGGATTGTCTGACGGCGTGATACTGGTCGAGGTCGACCAGACCATTGCCTGGGCCAATGAAGCCGCCCTGACCATGCACGGCGTCACGGAGCTCGGCGAGTTGGGCGCCAATGCCAAGCAATACGCCAAGCGTTTCCACCTGCGCTATCGCAATAACCATTCGTTGCCCGAAGACAATTACCCCATCGCCCGCGTCGCTCGCGGCGATGAATTCAGCGATGTGCTGGTGGAAGTCACGCCAGACGCCGACCCGGATCGGACCTGGGTTCACCGCATCCGCAGCATGGTCCTGAGTGACCGTGCCGGCGAGCCGGAATATCTGGTGCTGATTCTCAGCGATGCCACTGAATGGGCCAGCGCTGAGCAACGGTTCGAGAGAACCTTTGGCGCCAATCCGGCGCCTGCGGTGATCTGCCGCCTCAGCGACCTGCGCTATATCAAGGTCAACGCGGGCTTCCTGGAAATGACCGGCTACAGCCGCGAGCAGGTGATCGGCCGTTCGGTGTATGAGTTGGATGTGCTCGAAGCGGCCGAGAAGCGTGACCTGGCCATCGAGCGCCTGGGCCAGGGTGCGACCATTCCGCAGATGCAGGCCGAAATGCGTTTGCCGGACGGTAGCAGCAAGCAAGTGATCGTCGCCGGCCAGCCCCTGGACCTGCACGATGAAGACTGCATGCTGTTCTCCTTCATGGACATGGAGCCCCGGCGCAAGGCCGAGACGGCGCTGCGCCAAAGCGAGGAGCGCTTTGCCAAGTCATTCCGCCTGTCGCCGGTGCCAACGCTGATCTGTAGCGCTGAGCAGCAATTGCTGGAAATCAACGAAGCCTTCCTCCAGGCGACCGGTTATGCCAGCGAAGAGTTGTTGGGCAAGACCGTCGAGGAAATCGGTTTTCTCGACAAGGACGCAGGCGCGACGCTTTTTGCGCGGTTGGAAAAGACCGCCACTGTGTCCGGCGTCGACATCAAGGTTCACAGGAAGGGGGGCGAACAGATCGACTGCGAAGTGGCGGCCGACACTGTGGTCATCCAGGACAAAGCCTGCTATTTGCTGGTGCTGATGAACATCACCGAACGCAAGCGTTCGGAGCTGGAACTGGTGGCGGCCATCGAGGAAGTGATGAAGGACGCCTCGTGGTTCAGCCGCACCTTGATCGAAAAACTCGCCAATGTGAAAAGTATCAACGCGCAAAGCCCCACGACATCGTTCACCGAGCTGACGGCCCGGGAACGCGACGTGCTTGGCCTGATCTGCGAGGGCCTGGCTGACAAGGAAATTGCCGCGCGGCTCAAGCTCGCGCCAAACACCGTGCGCAATCACGTGGCTACGCTATATTCCAAACTGGACGTGCATAGCCGCAGCGAAGCGATTGTCTGGGCGCGGGAGCGGGGGTTGTACGCAAATGAATGGCGGATGAAGGCACCATAGTAGCCAGTGCATATGCACCTGCCGTGCTAGTGCAAATTCGGGTTCTTCGCGGGCGCCTCCTTCCTTAGGCTGAGAGGGTGCGGCATAGCTGTTGATGTCGCGTCCCCCACGAAACAGTCAAGGAATACGCCACAATGCGCAACAAGCCCTTCAAGTGCGAGATCGACAGGAAGTCTGCGGGAGCCAGGAGGCCGGGTGTGTCCACCGGTCATTTGCGACTTCGAAGCTGAGGTGCAAACGATGACCCATCTTGCTCCGCTTCGCGCCCGCCTCGAAAAAAGTTTTGCTCCGCTGTCCTGCGCATGCAACCTCAATGGCGATGGCACGCTGACTATTCGTCTGTATCACCAGGAAAGCGGCGAGGTCGATCTGGTGGTGAGCGGCATGAGCGTCGAGAGCATCCGCTCTGAAGAGGGCCTGGAGAAGCTGATTGACGAGCTGCGCTACGAACTGCACAACACGCCGTTGCACCGCAGTGATCCTGCCTGATTTCCTGGTCCGGTAAGACGCGCTCCCTCGCCACGGGCCAACGAATCAGAGCAATGTCGCCCGGCAATCGAGCACCAGCCGGGCGCCGCCCGACTCGCTGCGATCCACTTCCAGGGTAAATCCGTGCAAATTGACAATCGCCGCGACAATGGACAGGCCAAGGCCGAATCCGCCGTGCTGGCTGCTGCCCTCGGCGCGGTAGAAACGGCGAAACACCGCCTTGCGCTCTGCCTCCGGGATGCCAGGGCCGGAGTCGAGCACTTCGATGCGGGTGCTGTCGCCCTGGTCGACGCCGCGCAGGATCACCTCACCGCCCGGTGGGGTGAATTTGATGGAATTGCTCAGCAGGTTCGACACGGCCTCGAACAGCAACGCCCGGTCGCCGTTGAGCAGGGGCAGGCTGGCGGGCACCTCCAGCTTGAAAACCAGCTCGCGCTCTTCGGCGAGGGGCAGGTAGAAATCGTGCAGTTCTTGCAATAACTGCAAGGGATCGAGGCGCATGAAGCCGGAGCGACGCTGCTGGTCCTCCAACTCCGATATCCGCAACAGCCCGCGAAACCGCGCCATCAGCGTATCCGTCTCAGCGATCACCTGATCCATCTGCAAGGCTTCGGGCGAGCCGTCCGCCGCTTCCTGCTGGATGCGATAGAGCTGGGCCCGCAGGCGGGTCAGTGGCGTGCGCAAGTCATGGGCGATGTTGTCGCAGACGCCCTTGACCTCGTTCATCAGCCGTTCGATGCGGTCGAGCATGGCATTGACGATGGCCGCCAGCATGTCCAGTTCATCGCGGCGGCTCGACAGCGGCAGGCGATGGGTCAGGTCACCGGCGACGATGGCCTCGGCGCTGGCTTGCAGCTTGCGAATCCGCCGCAACGGCCGGCGCCGCAGCAGGTGCCAGCCGAAGATGCCGGGCAGGATCGTCAGCGATACGCCCCAGAACAGCGCGTGTGAAATGATGCGTGTCACGGCGAACAACGAGCCGTTGTCCCGTGCCAGCACCAGCCAGCGACCATCCTGGGTCCGGGTCGCTATCGCGTCGCAACTGTCGGACGGCACGCCCGGGTCGTCGGAATCGACGCAACCGCCGAGCATATGGATCTTGCCATCGAGCGGCAGATCGGCAGGGATGCGTTGGATCGGTCCGCTCAGATGGCGCAACTGCGGATCGAACAGGCCGTAGGCGTCGACGCCGCGTTCGTCCAACGTCAGGCTGGCCATCAGCGCGTCCTCCAGCTGGTCGCCGTGGATGCGCGCGAACAGGTGCTGGCGTTGCATCAGGGAATGTTTGGCGAGGCTGTCGAGGTAGCCAAACACTTCGTAATACATCACCCCCATCAGGATGGCGCTCCAGATCACGAACAGCGCGCTGTAGAGCGCCAGCAGGCGGCTGCTGGAGGATCGCCAGCCCTTAGCGGGGTTCAGCAATGACATAGCCGGACCCTCGTACCGTGCGAATCAGCGGTTCCAGGCCCGGCGGGTCGATTTTCTTGCGCAGGCGACCGATGTGGACGTCGATCAGGTTGGTGCCGGGGTCGAAGTGATACCCCCAGACCTCTTCGAAAATCATCATGCGCGACAGGATCTGGCCGCTGTTGCGCATCAGGAATTCCAGCAGTTTGTATTCGGTGGGCAAGAGGCTGAGCAGTTGCCCGTTGCGGCTGGCTTCGCGGCTGATCAGGTTCAGCTCCAGGTCCGCCACCCGCAGCGCGGTCTCGGGTTCACGGGCACCGTTGTTGCGGCGCAGCAACACCTCGACCCGGGCGGCCATTTCATCGGTGGCGAACGGCTTGGTCAGGTAATCGTCGCCACCGGCGCGCAGGCCGCGGACGCGTTCGTCGACATCGGACAGGGCGCTGATCATCAGAATCGGCGTGGCCACGCCCATGGTCCGTAGCGTGGTGACAATCACCAGGCCGTCCAGTTCGGGGAGCATGCGGTCGAGGGTGATCAGGTCGTAGTCACCGCTGACCGCGCGCTCCAAGCCTTCGCGGCCATTGTCGACCCAGTCGACGTCCAGGCCGTTGCGGGTCAGTTCGGCGACAATTTCCCGAGCGGTCACGGCGTCGTCTTCGATGGTCAGGATGCGGTTCATGGTCAGTACCGGGTGAGTAATTGGAGCGACTGCGCAGCATTCTGCCAAAGAATACCTGTCGGCTTTCTGAAAAAAAGTTCATGGGCGCGGACGTGCGCATTGATTGGCCTGGATCAACACTTCGTCACAAATAATCCCTAACATCATTGCGCCGCGCACCAGCATGCTGCGCCTGTTGCCCTGTTTTGGCGCGCAGTCGCCGATGGGCATCGCCGCAAGGCGGGTGGTGGCGTGCCGCAAGGAGCCAAAACCGACTGAACCTTCAAGGAAGAGCTGCATGATGCAACCTCAAGACCTCATACACCGACAATACGATATCCAGCCGCTCGAGGCTGACATGACCGTGCTCCTGGACGGACAGGCTGTCAATGCCGCCCAGGGCGAAACCGTGCTTACCGTGATCCAGGCCCTGGGTCGCCGACAGGTGGCCCGCAACGACCACGACCAGATCAGTGGCGCCTATTGCGGGATGGGGGTTTGCCACTGCTGCCTGGTCAAGATCGATGGTCGCCATAAGCGCCGCGCCTGCCAGACTCTCGTGCGCCCCGGCATGCAGATCGAGACCCGGGCCAACCGCATTGCTGAAACGGAGGCGCCATGAACCTCGATCCGGTCATCGTCGGCGGCGGGCCGGCGGGCATGGCGGCGGCTACCGAGCTGGCCTCCCACGGGGTGCGCTGCACCTTGCTCGAAGAGGCGCCGCGCCTCGGTGGCGTGGTGTATCGCGGCCCCTTGCGCGATGGCGTATGCCTGGATTACCTGGGGGCCCGCTACAGCGAAGCGTTGGAGAAGCTCCACGGGGACTTCAAGCGCCACGCCGACCTGATCGACGTGCAATTGGGCAGCCGTGTCATTGGGGCGGAGGGATTCCGGGCGCTGACGCTGCTCGATGCGCACGAGCGCTTGCGGTCGGTTGCCTATTCGCAGTTGATCCTGGCAGCGGGGTGCCATGAACGCAGCGTACCGTTCCCTGGCTGGACCCTCCCGGGCGTGATGATGCTTGGCGGCTTGCAGCTGCAGATCAAGAGCGGCGTGGTCAAGCCGCCTAGCCCGGTGGTGATCGCCGGGACGGGCCCGTTATTGCCATTGGTGGCCTGTCAGCTTCACGCCTCGGGCGTCACCGTGGCGGGTGTCTATGAGGCGTGTGCGTTCGGCAGGATCGCCAAGGAAAGCCTAGCGCTGCTGAACAAGCCGCAACTGTTCCTCGACGGCCTGGGCATGCTCGCGTACCTCAAGCGCCATCGCATTCCCGTGCGCTATGGCTGGGGCGTGGTGCGTGCCGAAGGCGAGGGCGAGTTGAGCGCCGTGACCGTAGCGCCGTACTCCGTAAATTGGGAACCGGACCTTGCGCGCGCCGAACAGGTGCCGGCCCAGACGTTGGCCGTCGGCTACGGGTTTATCCCGCGCACCCAGCTGAGCCAGCAGATGGGCCTGGAACATGGTTTCAGCGACGACGGCTATCTGCGTGCCGTATCCGATGCCTGGCAACGGGGCAGCGAGGCGCATGTCCATCTGGCGGGCGACATGGGCGGGATTCGCGGGGGAGAGGCAGCCATGCTGAGCGGGCGCATCGCGGCGCTGTCGGTGCTGGTGCAACGCAACGTCCTGGATGGGGCGGCAGCCCTCGGGCGTCGCGAGCGGTACCAGGCACAACTGGACCGCATCATTCGTTTTCGCGCCGCGGTCGATCGCTACACCCAGCGTGGGGCGGGCCAAACGGCGCTGCCTGCCGCCGACACGGTGATCTGCCGCTGCGAACATGCCACCCGCGCCGACATCGACCGGGCCCTGGCGCAGGGCGTGCAAGACATGGCCAGCCTGAAGATGCGCACCCGCGTGAGCATGGGCGACTGCCAGGGGCGCATGTGCGTCGGTTATTGCAGCGACCGGTTGCGCGAGGCCACCGGGCGCGCTGATGTAGGGTGGCTGCGGCCACGTTTCCCCATAGATCCTGTTCCTTTTTCAGCGTTCCAGTACCTCGGCACGGAGGCCGTTTCCCATGATTAGGCATTACGATGTTGTGATTGCCGGTGGCGGCGTGATCGGCGCCTCCTGCGCTTACCAGCTGTCCAAGCGCAACCATCTGAAGATCGCCCTGATCGACGCCAAGCGTCCAGGCAACGCCACCCGCGCCTCGGCGGGTGGCCTCTGGGCCATTGGCGAATCGGTGGGCCTGGGTTGCGGGGTGATTTTCTTCAGGATGATGTCAGCCAATCGCAAGCGCCAGACCCAGGGCGCCGCCGTGGCGGTGGATGCCAGCACGCCGCATATCCTGCCCGACTCGTTTTTCGAATTCGCCTTGCAGTCCAACGCGATGTACCCGCAATTGCACCGGGAACTGTTCGATCGTCATGGCATGGATTTCAAGTTCGAACGGACCGGGCTCAAGTTCGTGATCTACGACGATGAAGATCGGTTGTATGCCGAGCATATTGTCGCCTGCATTCCCCATCTGGCCGATCAGGTGCGCTGGCTCGACCAGGCGGCATTGCGCGAGACCGAGCCGAACGTCAGCGACGAGGCCCGGGGTGCCCTGGAATTCCTGTGCGACCATCAGGTCAGCCCATTCCGCCTGGCAGACGCCTACACCGAGGGCGCGCGGCAGAACGGTGTCGACCTGTTCTTCAACACCAACGTGACTGACGTGTTGCGAAGCGGGACGCGGGTCACCGGCGTGAAGACCGCCGAGGCCGGGACATTTACTTGCCAGACCTTGATCAACGCCGCCGGCGCCTGGGCGGCGGACCTGAGCGAGCAGGCAACGGGCGTGCGGATCCCGGTCAAGCCAGTCAAGGGCCAGATCCTCTTGACCGAGCGCATGCCCAAAATCCTCAATGGCTGCCTGACCACCAGCGACTGCTACGTGGCGCAGAAAGACAACGGCGAAATCCTCATCGGCAGCACCACGGAGGACAAAGGGTTCGACGTGACCACCACCTACCCGGAGATCGAAGGGCTGGTACAGGGTGCCGTGCGCTGTATCCCGCAACTGGTCGACATCAACCTGAAGCGCACCTGGGCCGGCCTGCGTCCAGGCTCACCCGATGAGCTACCGATCCTGGGGCCGATGCGCGGTGTCGAGGGCTACCTCAACGCCTGCGGGCACTTTCGCACCGGTATCCTGACCTCGGCCATCACCGGCGTGCTGCTGGACAAACTGGTGAACCAGGAGCCGCTGCCACTGGACATCACGCCATTCCTGGCCGACCGCTTCGAGGTAGCGCCGATTCCAGAGCCTAGAAAAATGGAACCGGCCTGAACCCTGTGGGAGCGAGCTTGCTCGCTCCCACAAAGGCATGTATCCAGCCGTCACTCCACCGGCGTGCTGACAAACGCTTCCAACCCTTCGGCATAGGCGGTGAATGCGCTGATCTGCGGGAAGGACTTGCCCTGTACTTGATCCGCCACCAACAGGTTGGTGAAGGTCCACGCCACGGCGACGGTGATGCCGGCCTGATCGATGGAACCATCGGTGGGCAGCGGTTGTTTTGCCAGGGCTTGCTCCAGCTCACCGTAGGCGGCCAGCAACTGGCCCGAAATTCGTGACAGCCACGGAGCATGTTGGATATCCGCCGGTCGCAGGGTGCGTTCGTAATAGATCTGCACCGACTTTTCGCACGCCGCCAGCGCCAGCCCGACCAATTGCAAGGAGCGCAATCGTTGGGCTGGATCGGACGGCATCAGGCTGTTCGCCGGGCCGGCCAGTGCCTCCAGGTAATCGATGATCAAGGTGGAATCCATCAACACCGAGGCATCATCCATCACCAGCGTGGGGGCCTTGACCACCGGGTTGATGCTCTGGAAATGCTCGAATTGCCGGAACACCGACACCGATTCGTGTTCTAGGGCAATCCCTAGGCATTTGGCGGAAATGGCGACGCGTCGCACGTAGGGCGAGTCCAACATGCCGATCAGTTTCATGGCTTCTCCTTCAGCGGTTTGGCAGGTCGGGTATCAATCCTCGAAGCCGACCTGTTCATGGATTTCATCGACTTTGAGTTCGAGTCGGTAGGCCACGGCGATGAACAGCGCTTGGCACAGGCACAACGTGGCGCTCAACGAGCGGAACGCGAACGAGCTGCCTTCGTTGACCAGCAACACCGCGTTGGCCCGCTTGGCCAGCGGCGATAAGTTGCTGTCGGTGATGATCAGTGTCTTCGCCTGGTGATGCTGGGCAATGCGTAGGCAGTGCTGGGTTTCCTTGCCGTAAGGCGTAAAGCTGATGGCAATCACCAGGTCGTTGGCCCGCACGCTGCGCATCTGCTCGCGATAACTGCCGCCCAGGCCGGAGACCAGGTGAATGCGCTTGTTGGTGTGCTGCAGGTTGTAGACCAGGTAATCGGCCACCGCGAATGAACGCCGCACACCGACCACATAGATGTTGTCGGCATTCACCACCAGGTCCACAGCTTTTTCGAACGCCTCGTCTTCGAGTTCCAGCCCCAGGCGTTCGATACCCGACAGGGTCGCGTTGATGCATTCCCGGGCCAGGTCGCCGGCACTGGCCTTCTGGGATTTGTTGGCGATCATGCTGCGAATGCGTTGCTGGTAGTTCTGTACCGGCGTGGTTTTGTGGGTGTACGCCTCGCGGAACAAAGCCTGCATTTCGCTGAACCCGCTGAAGCCGAAACGCTGGGAGAAGCGCACGATGGCCGAGGGATGCACTTCACATTCCCGGGCGATGTCGCTGATGCGATCAACCATGATCCGGTCGCTTTGCTGGCTCATATAGCTGGCGATGCGCTTGAGCTGGCGCGGCAGGCCTTCGTATTCCTCGGTGATCAGCTGCAACAGCCGCTCGGCGTTGATCGGTGGGCTGGGGAGGGCGGCTTCGGACGCGCTCTCGGACGGCGCCTGCAGATCGGGGCGGGTCATAGGAAATCCTTCTGGCTTGTTCTTATAGGACGCCCCTGAAAAACGGGCCGATCCTCGACAATAGGTTGGCTGGTCGCAGTCTACAGCGTAGGCGGGAGGAAAATCATGGGTGAACGAAGTTGTAGCGCCTGCTGAAACGATGCACCGCGTCTGGCCCGGTTGAGCAATAGCATATTGGAAAAAATATTCCACGATAAAAATATATGGAAAAAATATTGATTATTGGCGCTTGCTCGTTTTAGTCTGCATCCACCAAAGCGTTGGCGTCGGTTCCGACGGCAAGCGCAGGCTGATAAAAATAACAGGAGCCAGCATGGGCCAGACTCGTTTTGCCAGTGGGCGTCAATTGGATGTCATCTGCCTGGGACGCCTGGGCGTCGATCTCTATGCGCAGCAGGTCGGCGCGCGGCTGGAAGATGTCAGCAGTTTTGCCAAGTACCTGGGTGGATCGTCGGCCAACATCGCCTTCGGTACGGCACGCCTGGGGCTGAAATCGGCGATGTTGAGCCGTGTAGGCGACGATCACATGGGGCGTTTCCTGGTGCAGTCCCTCGCCCGGGAAGGCTGTGACGTCAGCGGCATCAAGGTCGATGCCGAGCGCCTGACCGCCATGGTCTTGCTGGGTATCAAGGATCGCGAGACCTTTCCCCTGGTGTTCTACCGGGAAAACTGCGCGGACATGGCGCTGCGGGCCGAAGACATCGACGAAACCTTTATCGCTTCCAGCAAGGCGCTGCTGATCACCGGCACTCATTTCTCTACCGAAGGCGTCTACAACGCGAGCATCCAGGCGCTGGATCATGCCCGAAAACACAACGTCAAATGCGTTCTCGACATCGATTACCGCCCGGTCCTCTGGGGCCTGGCGAGCAAGGCCGACGGTGAAACCCGTTTCGTTGCCGACCGCAAGGTCAGCCAGCACGTGCAAGGCATCCTGGCGCGTTTCGACCTGATCGTCGGCACCGAGGAAGAATTCCTCATCGCTGGCGGCAGCGAGGACCTGCTGGCCGCGCTGCGTACGGTGCGCGCGCTGACGGCGGCAACCCTGGTGGTCAAGCTCGGCCCACAAGGATGCACGGTGATCCACGGTGACATCCCGAACCGATTGGAAGACGGCGCCATTTACCCGGGCGTTAGGGTCGAAGTCTTGAATGTGCTGGGTGCCGGTGATGCGTTCATGTCCGGGTTCCTCGCCGGTTGGCTGGAGGACGCCGACGATGAGCGCTGCTGCCAGTTGGCCAATGCCTGCGGTGGCCTGGTGGTTTCGCGCCATGCCTGCGCTCCGGCGATGCCGACCCGGGCCGAACTCGACTATTTGTTCAACAGCCCGGTGCCCATCACCCGACCGGACCAGGATGCCGCGCTGCAACGGCTGCATCAGGTGAGCGTGCCGCGCAGGGCCTGGAAGCAGTTGTTCATCTTCGCCTTCGACCATCGCTGGCAACTGGTGGAACTGGCTCAGCGCGGCGGGCGTGGCCTCGACAGTATCAGCGAGCTCAAGCAACTGTTCATCCAGGCTGTGCAGCGGGTCGAGGTCGACCTGCAACGCCAGGGTATCGCCGCCGATGTCGGTTTGCTGGCCGACCAGCGCTTTGGCCAGGACTCCCTCAACGCGGCCACCGGGCGTGGCTGGTGGGTGGCGCGGCCGGTGGAAGTGCAGGGCTCGCGGCCGCTGGCGTTCGAGCACGGGCGCTCCATCGGCAGCAACCTGATTGCCTGGCCGCAGGAACAGATCATCAAATGCCTGGTTCAATTTCACCCCGACGACGAACCGCTGCTGCGCCTGGAACAAGAGGCTCAGTTGATGGGCTTGTACAAGGCGTCCCAGGTCAGCGGTCATGAGTTGCTGCTGGAAGTCATCCCGCCGAAGGATCATCCATCAGCCCATCCGGACGTGCTCTATCGCGCCCTCAAGCGCCTCTACAACCTGGGTATTTTCCCGGCGTGGTGGAAGATCGAAGCGCAGACGGCCCAAGAGTGGAAGCAACTCGACGAGTTGATCCAGCAGCGCGACCCGTACTGCCGTGGCGTGGTGCTGCTGGGCCTCAACGCCCCGGCCGCCGCATTGGCCGAGGGCTTCCGCCAGGCCAGCCAGAGCACCACCTGCCGGGGCTTTGCCGTGGGCCGGACGATTTTCCAGGAGCCGAGCCGGGCCTGGATGGCCGGGGAGATCGATGACGAAACGTTGATCCGGGACGTGCAGGGGCGGTTTGTGGAATTGATCGAGGCGTGGCGCAGTGCCCGGGCTTGATGGGTGTTGTGGCGGCTTTTGTGGCGAGGGGATTTATCCCCGCTGGGTCGCGAAGCGGCCCCAAACCCGGCAACTCGGTGTGTCAGGCAACTTGCATTTAGTCTTTAAGGGGCCGCTTCGCAGCCCAGCGGGGATAAATCCCCTCGCCACGATAAGTATTCCAAACGGTTTTCGTTATTCAGTTTGAAAAACAATAAAAGGTGCAGCCATGCCCGCTATTCGAATTGGCATCAACCCGATTTCCTGGAGCAACGACGACCTGCCGTCCCTTGGCGGCGAGACGCCCTTGAGCACGGCGCTGAGCGAAGGCAAGGAAATCGGTTACGAAGGGTTTGAGCTCAACGGCAAGTTCCCCAAGGACGCCAAGGGCGTCGGCGATGTGTTGCGCCCGTACGACCTGGCGCTGGTTTCCGGCTGGTATTCCAGTCGATTGGCGCGGCGTTCGGCGGCCGAGGAAATCGACGCCATCGCCAGCCATGTCGAGCTGCTGGCGCAGAACGGCGCGACGGTATTGGTCTATGGCGAAGTGGCTGACTCCATCCAGGGCCAGCGCATCCCATTGATCGAACGCCCGCGCTTTCACACCGACGAAGCCTGGCAAGCCTACGCCGACAAGCTCACCGAACTGGCGCGCTTCACCCTGTCCCAGGGCGTGCGACTGGCCTATCACCACCACATGGGCGCCTACGTCGAATCGCCTTCGGACATCGACAAGCTGATGGCCTTGACCGGCAGCGAAGTGGGACTGCTGTTCGACTCTGGCCATTGCTACATGGGCGGTGGCGAACCGCTGCAAGTCTTGCGCAAGCACATCGAGCGCATCTGTCACGTGCATTTCAAGGACGTGCGCAAACCCGTGGTGCAGCTGGCGCGCAACAACCTCTGGAGTTTCCCCGACTGCATCATCAATGGCACCTTCACCGTGCCGGGGGATGGCGACATCGATTTCGCTGCGTTGCTCGACGTCCTGCTGGCTGCCGACTACCAAGGGTGGCTGGTGGTGGAAGCCGAGCAGGACCCCGCCGTGGCGCCGAGTTATGTCTACGCCAAGAAGGGCTACGACACCTTGCGTGCCCTGCTGCAAGAGAGGATGCCGGCATGAGCCTGTTGATCAAGAGCAATCCCGGCGGCCAGAAACTGGTCGAACTGCCCCATGGTGCGTTGGATTACGTGGGCTTCGCGGCCTACCGCCTGAGCCTCGGAGAAACCCTTCCGGTGATGGCGGGTGACAAGGAGTTGTGTGTGGTCTTGCTCAGCGGGCGTATCGACCTCAAGGGCGAAGCGCCGGGGCAGGGAACGTTCAGCTGGGACAACCTCGGTGACCGCCACTCGGTGTTCGAGGATAAATCCCCCTACGCCGCATACCTGCCACCCGGCAGCCAGGCCCAGGTGACGGCCTTGAGCGACGTGCAAGTAGCGGTGTGCGCCGCGCCGGGTGCGGCCAGCAATGAATACGGGCCACGGCTGATCCGCCCGCAAAGCATGAAACGCAGCGTTCGCGGCAAGGGCGCCAATACCCGTTATGTCTGCGACATCCTGCCCGACAGCGAACCGGCCCACTCGCTGCTGGTAGTGGAAGTGCGCACGCCGTCCGGTCATTCGTCCAGCTATCCGCCCCACAAGCACGACACCGACGACCTGCCGCACCAGAGCTTTCTCGAAGAGACCTACTACCACCAGGTCAACCCGTCCCAGGGCTTCGTGTTCCAGCGGGTCTACACCGACGACCGCAGCATCGACCAGGCCATGGCCGTGGAAAACAGTGACCTGGTGGTGGTGCCCAAGGGTTACCACCCGGTCAGCGTGCCCTACGGGTACGAGTCGTATTACCTGAATGTCATGGCCGGTCCGAAGCGGGTCTGGCAGTTCCATAACGACCCGCAGCACAGCTGGCTGCTCGACCTCTGAATTCGAACATTCCAACGGAGAACCAGGACAATGAGCGACACCCCGGTAATAGGCCATTACATCAACGGCCAAGTGCAGGATGGCGACACCGCTCGCTCCAGCAATGTCTTCAACCCGGCCACCGGCGCGGTGCAGGCCCGGGTGGCCCTGGCCGAGCCGAGTACCGTCGAGGCAGCGGTGGCCTCGGCGCTGGCGGCGTTCCCGGCCTGGTCCGAGCAATCGTCGTTGCGACGGTCGCGGGTGATGTTCAAGTTCAAGGAATTGCTCGACCGCCACCATGATGAGTTGGCGCAGATCATCAGCCGTGAACACGGCAAGGTGCTGTCCGACGCCCACGGCGAAGTCACCCGCGGTATCGAAATCGTCGAGTACGCCTGCGGTGCGCCGAGCCTGCTCAAGACCGATTTCAGCGACAACATCGGCGGCGGTATCGATAACTGGAATTTGCGCCAACCGCTGGGCGTTTGCGCTGGCGTCACGCCGTTCAATTTCCCGGTCATGGTGCCGTTGTGGATGATTCCCCTGGCGCTGGTTGCCGGCAACTGCTTCATCCTCAAGCCTTCGGAACGCGACCCGTCCGCCAGTTTGCTGATGGCCCGCTTGCTGACCGAAGCCGGCCTGCCGGACGGCGTATTCAATGTCGTCCAGGGCGACAAGGCGGCCGTGGATGCGCTATTGCAGCACCCGGACATCGAGGCGATCTCCTTTGTCGGCTCCACGCCCATCGCCGAATACATCCACCAGCAGGGTACGGCGCACGGTAAGCGCGTGCAGGCCCTGGGTGGGGCGAAGAACCACATGATCGTCATGCCCGATGCCGACCTCGACCAGGCGGCGGACGCGCTGATCGGCGCGGCCTACGGTTCTGCCGGCGAGCGCTGCATGGCGATTTCCATCGCGGTGGCGGTGGGCGACGTGGGCGATGAGCTGATCGCCCGACTGTTGCCACGTATCGACCAACTGAAAGTCGGCAATGGCCAGCAGCCCGGCACCGACATGGGGCCGTTGGTCACCGCCGACCACAAGGCCAAGGTAGAAGGCTTCATCGATGCTGGCGTGGCCGAGGGTGCGCGACTGATCGTCGACGGCCGGGGCTTCAAGGTGCCGGGGGCCGAGCAGGGATTCTTTGTCGGCGCGACGCTGTTCGACCAGGTCACCGCCGAGATGAGCATCTACCAACAGGAGATTTTCGGCCCGGTGCTGGGCATCGTTCGTGTGCCGGATTTCGCCACGGCGGTGGCGCTGATCAATGCCCATGAGTTTGGCAACGGTGTGTCGTGCTTCACCCGTGATGGCGGCATCGCCCGGGCGTTCGCCCGCAGCATCAAGGTCGGCATGGTGGGCATCAACGTGCCGATCCCGGTGCCCATGGCCTGGCACTCCTTTGGCGGCTGGAAGCGTTCGCTGTTCGGGGATCACCATGCCTATGGCGAGGAAGGCCTGCGTTTCTACAGTCGCTACAAGAGCGTGATGCAGCGCTGGCCCGACAGCATCGCCAAGGGCCCCGAGTTCAGCATGCCCACTGCCCAATAACTCATTTCATGAATGCCGGAGGGAGAACAACAATGAACAAGCCCCTGCGTTTTGCCTTGAATCGAATGGTTGCCCCGCGCCTGTCGCTGCCTGCTTTCATCGACCTGGCGCTGGCGTTGAAGACCGATGCCATCGAGATTCGCAATGACCTCAAAGGTGTCGAGATCGAAGACGGCATGCCGCCGGCCCATGTCCGCGAGTTGTGCGAGGCGCGCGGCATCAAAGTGCTTTCGATCAACGCCCTGTACCCGTTCGATGTGTGGAACGAAGAGCGCCGTGCCCAGGCAGTGCGCCTGGCCGATTACGCCCGCGAGTGTGGCGCCGAGGGATTGGTGATGTGCCCGCTCAACGATCGCGCCGATCCGCGCAGCGAGGTCGAGCGAGCGGCGGGTTTGCGTACTGCCTTAAGTGAACTTGCGCCGATCCTGCGCGCCTTCGGCATCTACGGTTTCATCGAACCCTTGGGTTTTGCAGAGTGCTCGCTACGCCGCAAGCGCACGGCGGTGGAAGCGATCAAGGCCACCGACGGGCTGGATGTGTTTCGCCTGGTGCATGACACCTTCCATCACCATCTGGCCGGCGAGCAGGAGTTCTTCCCTGAATTGACCGGGCTGGTTCACATCTCAGGGGTCGAGGATGCCCAAGCGCCACTGGCGACCATTCGCGACGGCCACCGAGTGCTGGTGGGCGAGGGCGATATTCTCGGCAATGCCGGGCAGATCGAGGCGCTGCTCCGCGGCGGCTATGACGGTTACCTGTCCTTCGAGCCGTTTGCCGAAAGTGTTCATGGGTTGGCCGATATTCGCCAAGCGTTGGGGGCGAGTATGAATCACTTGCAAAAGTCCCAGGCCTGAGCTGATTTTGACTTGATGAAGATCCCCTTGTGGGAGCGAGCCTGCTCGCGAAGGCGGCAGTACATCCAACACTGATGTCGCCTGACAGGCCGCTTTCGCGAGCAGGCTCGCTCCCACAGGGGGTGAGTAAATTTGCCGGATTTGCATTCCAATAAGGTGCAAGCATGACCACAACAAGACTGACCATGGCCCAGGCCCTGGTGAAATTTCTCGATAACCAGTACGTCGAGGTCGATGGCGTCCAGAGCAAGTTCGTCGCCGGGGTGTTTACCATTTTCGGCCATGGCAACGTGCTGGGCCTGGGCCAGGCGCTGGAGCAGGACAGCGGCGACCTGGTGGTTCATCAGGGCCGCAACGAACAAGGCATGGCTCATGCCGCCATCGGGTTTGCCAAGCAGCATCTGCGGCGCAGAATCTACGCCTGTACCTCGTCGGTTGGTCCCGGCGCGGCGAACATGCTGACCGCCGCCGCCACCGCGACGGCCAATCGCATCCCGCTGCTGCTGTTGCCTGGCGATGTCTATGCCAGTCGTCAGCCGGACCCGGTGCTGCAACAGATCGAGCAATTCCATGCCCTGAGCATCAGCACCAACGATGCCTTCAAGGCCGTGAGCAAATACTGGGATCGCATCAACCGCCCCGAGCAATTGATGACTGCCGCGATCCAGGCCATGCGCGTGCTCACCGACCCGGCCGAGACCGGCGCGGTGACCCTGGCGCTGCCCCAGGATGTGCAGGCCGAAGCCTACGATTACCCGGATTATTTTTTGCAGAAACGCGTGCACCGCATCGACCGCCGGCCGGCCACCGAAGCGATGCTCGGCGATGCCCTGGCGTTGTTCAAGGGCAAGCGCAAGCCATTGATCATCTGCGGTGGCGGGGTGAAGTACTCCGGGGCCAATGCTGCATTGCAAGCCTTTGCCGAGCGCTTCGAGATTCCCTTTGCCGAGACTCAGGCGGGAAAAAGCGCCATCGTCTCCAGCCACCCGCTGAATGTCGGTGGCGTTGGCGAGACCGGCTGCCTGGCGGCGAACCTGCTGGCCAAGGAAGCGGACCTGATCATCGGCATCGGCACCCGCTACAGCGATTTCACCACAGCGTCGAAATGGCTGTTTCAGCATTGCGACGTGCAATTTCTCAACCTCAACATCAGCCCGTGCGATGCGCTGAAACTCGATGGCGTGCAACTGCTGGCCGACGCCCGTTCGGGCCTGGAGGCGCTGGCCGACAAGCTGGGGGACTACCGTGCCGAATGGGGCGCGCAGATCGCCGACGCCAAGGCCCAGCTCGACGCCGAAGTGGACCGGATCTACCGGGCAGATTTCCAGACCCAGGACTTCGTCCCGGAAATCAACGATCACATGGACCCCGCAGTGTTTCGTGAATTCATCGAGCTCACGGGGTCCTGCCTGACCCAAAGTCGCGTGCTTGGCACCCTCAACGAAACCCTGGCGGACGACGCCATCATCGTCGCCGCCGCCGGCAGCCTGCCCGGCGACCTGCAGCGCAGTTGGCGCAGCAAGGGCGTGAATACTTACCACGTCGAATACGCTTATTCATGCATGGGCTATGAGGTGAATGCCGCCCTGGGGGTGAAACTCGCCGAGCCCGATAAAGAGGTCTACGCGCTGGTGGGCGACGGCTCCTACATGATGCTGCACTCGGAACTCGCAACCTCCATCCAGGAGCGGCGCAAGATCAACATCGTGCTGCTGGACAACATGACCTTCGGTTGCATCAACAACCTGCAAATGGAACACGGCATGGACAGCTTCGGCACCGAGTTCCGCTTCCGCAACCCCGAGACGGGCAAGCTCGATGGCGGCTTTGTGCCGGTGGATTTCGCCATGAGCGCGGCGGCCTATGGCTGCAAGACCTACACGGTCAAGACGTTGGACGAGTTGTACGCGGCATTGGCCGACGCCCGGCGCCAGACGGTCTCGACCCTGATCGACATCAAGGTCCTGCCCAAGACCATGATCCACAAATACCTATCCTGGTGGCGGGTCGGCGTGGCGCAGGTCTCCACCAGCGCCCGCACCGATGCCGTCGCCAAGACCCTCAACGAACGACTGGCCAAGGCCCGTCAATACTGATTGCGCCAACACCTACATAAGGAGTTCAACATGTCTTTGAAGCTGGGCGTCATCGGCACCGGGGCCATCGGCCAGGACCACATCCGTCGTTGCAGCCAGACCTTGCTCAACAGCCAGGTGGTGGCAGTGACTGACATCAACCTTGCCCAGGCGGCGAAAGTGGTGGCCGACCTCAAACTGACCGCCGAGGTCTATCCGGACGGCCACGCGTTGATCGCGGCGCCGGACGTCGAGGCGATCCTCGTCACCTCCTGGGGGCCGAGCCATGAAGAGTTCGTGCTGGCGGCCATCGCGGCAGGCAAACCGGTGTTCTGCGAAAAGCCCCTGGCGGTCACGGCCGAAGGCTGCCGCAAAATCGTCGACGCCGAAGTGGCCCACGGCAAGCGCCTGGTGCAGGTGGGCTTCATGCGCCCTTACGATGAAGGATATCGCGCGCTCAAATCGGTGATCGACAGCGGCCAGATCGGCGAGCCGTTGATGCTGCATTGCGCCCACCGCAACCCGAGCGTGGGGGAGAACTACAAGACCGACATGGCGATCACCGATACCCTGATCCACGAGCTGGACGTGCTGCGTTGGCTGCTGGCCGACGACTATGTGTCGGTACAGGTGGTGTTCCCGCGCAAGAGCAGCAAGGCTTTGGCCCACCTGCGGGATCCGCAGATCGTTCTGCTGGAAACCGCCAAGGGCACGCGGATCGACGTCGAGGTGTTCGTCAACTGCCAGTACGGTTACGACATCCAATGCGAAGTGGTGGGGGAGACCGGCATCGCCAAGCTGCCGGAACCGTCCCAGGTGCAACTGCGCAGCGGCGCCAAGCTGTCCAATGCCATCCTGATGGATTGGAAGGATCGCTTCATCGCCGCTTATGACGTCGAGTTGCAGGCGTTCATCGACGGTGTGCGTGCCGGGCAAGTAGGCGGGCCGTCGGCCTGGGATGGTTTCGCCGCGGCGGTGGCGGCGGATGCCTGTGTCCAAGCGCAGCAGAGTGGGCAGATCATCAAGGTCGAGCTGCCGGAGCGGCCACGCTTTTACGGCTGACCACATTCCCTCTGTGGAATGCAGTCAATTGTGGGAGCGAGCCTGCTCGCGAAGGCGTCAGGCCAGTCAATATTCATGTTGGTTGACACACCGCTTTCGCGAGCAGGCTCGCTCCCACAGGGGCCCGGCGTTATTTCCAGATAAGGAGTGTTCATGCGAATCGGACTAGTGGGCTATGGCAAGGGCGGGCGGTTTTTTCATGCGCCGCTCATCAGCAGCCTGCCGGGCGCTACGTTTGTCGGGGTGGTGACCCGTTCCGCCGAGCGACGCCAGCAATTGGCAACCGAGCATCCGCGGGTCCAGGCCTTCGATAGCCTTGAGCAACTGGTGGCGGTCGGCGTCGATGCGGTGGTGGTGTCCACGCCGCTGCAAGCGCGCCCCGCCATCGTGATGGAGGCCATCGAGCACGGCGTGGCGGTGGTCAGCGACAAGCCATTCGCCCTTGATGCCGGGCAGGCCGAAGCGATGGTGTTGGCTGCCGAACGACGCAACGTACCGTTGAGCGTGTACCAGAACCGCCGCTGGGATTCGGATTTCCTGACGGTGCGCAAATTGCTTTCATCCGGTGCCCTGGGGCAGGTCATTCGTTTTGAGTCCAGCGTCGAACGTTACTCGCCGACCTCGGTGGGCAAAGCCAGTGGCGGGGGCTTCCTGCGGGATTTGGGCAGCCATCTGGTGGACCAGGCGCTGCAATTGTTCGGGCCGGTGACCCGGGTGTATGCCGAGCTGGATTATCGACAGCCAGGCCAGGCCTACGACAACGGTTTTTTCATGTCGTTGGTCCACGCAAGCGGTGTGGTCTCGCACTTGAGCGGCAATTGCCTGCAAAGCGCTGCGCGCCCAAGGTTTCGGGTCAGTGGCAGCGAAGGCTGCTATACCGTCGAAGGCCTCGATGGTCAGGAGGCCCTGGCGTTGGCGGGACTGAGCCCCGCCACCGAGGGCGAACGTTGGGGCACGGAAGAACATCGGCGCTGGGGCTGGTTCGAACACGGTGCCGAGCGCGAGCGGGTAGCCTCGGAACGGGGCTGCTGGCTCGCGTTCTATCAGCGTCTACAGACAGCGTTGCAGGGCGACGGCCCGCTGCCCGTTGCGGCCCGCGACGCCTTGGCCACGACACGCCTCCTGGACGCGGCAAGACAGAGCGCGGAGCAGGGTCAGGTGGTGTGTTTATCTGAGCCTGTAGGACATGGAACAAAAAACGAATAAAATTCTAAAATGAGTTGATATGGAAAATATTTTCCAATAAAGTCGATTCCAGGTTACCGACAACCCTGTCCGCGTTTATCCAGGCTCACCCTGAATGGACGAAGGACGAAACAAAAACAAGAAACACAGCCAGGTACCGTCGATGAAAACCTTCAACCGCTCTGCGTTTCACCTGCCATTGTCCTTGCGCCTGTCCGCAATCCTTCCCTTGTTCGAAGCCCTGTGCATCCAGCGCAGGGGCGCCGTGGTGTGCTGCATGCCCGGGGCACCGATCGTGCGTTTACCACGTTCCTGAAGTCCGTTACGCCTTATCCATAAGACCAACAAAAAAGTGGAGAAAGAACGTTCATGAACACCAAGACCCGTATTGCCTCGCTGGCCCTGTCATTGATGTTTGCCAGCGGCGCTGCCCTGGCGGACCTGAAGATCGGCGTCAGCATGTCCCAGTTCGATGACACCTGGTTGACCTACCTGCGCGAGTCCATGGACAAGAAAGCCAAGGCCCTGCCGGACGGCGTCACGTTGCAGTTCGAAGATGCGCGCAGCGATGTGGTCAAGCAATTGAGTCAGGTAGAAAGCTTCATCAGCCAGAAGGTCGACGCGCTCATCGTCAACCCGGTGGACACCGCCGCGACCCAACGCATCACCAAGGCCGCCGTGGCCGCCGGCATTCCGCTGGTGTACGTCAACCGCCGTCCGGACGACCCGAAACTGCCGGAAGGCGTGGTCACCGTGGCCTCGGATGACCTTGAGGCCGGGCGCATGCAGATGCAGTACCTGGCCGACAAGATGGGCGGCAAGGGTGAGATCGTGATCCTGCTGGGCGATTTGGCGAACAACTCCACCACCAACCGCACCAAAGGCGTCAAGGAAGTCCTCGCCAAGTACCCGGACATCAAGATCGAGCAGGAGCAGACGGGCACGTGGTCCCGGGACAAGGGCATGACCCTGGTCAATGACTGGCTGACCCAAGGCCGCGAGTTCAACGCCGTCGTGTCCAACAACGATGAAATGGCCATTGGCGCCGCCATGGCCCTCAGGCAAACGGGCGCCAAGAAGGGCAGCGTGTTGATCGCAGGGGTCGACGGCACGCCGGACGGCTTGAACGCCATCAAGAAAGGCGACATGGCGGTCTCGGTGTTCCAGGACGCCGAGGGTCAAGCCGACGGCTCGATCGATACCGCGGTGAAAATGGTCAAGAAGCAGCCGGTCGAGCAATCCGTCTGGGTGCCATATCGCTTGATCACGCCGGAGAACGTCGATCAGTTCAAGTAACGCTTCACCTGTTTCATCACAACAATAAACAGGCAAGGTCGCCGCGCCGGCCTTGCCCAGGGAGTACCCACCATGTTCGCATCAGCGACTGCTTCGAGCGCCCCGGCGGCAACGTTCCGGCCGGACGCATTACCTGACGAACCGTACCTGTTGGAGGTCGTCAACGTCAGCAAAGGCTTCCCTGGCGTCGTGGCCCTGTCAGACGTGCAATTGCGGGTACGCCCCGGCTCGGTGCTGGCCTTGATGGGGGAAAACGGTGCGGGCAAATCCACGCTGATGAAGATCATCGCCGGCATCTACCAGCCCGACGCCGGCGAGCTGCGCCTGCGGGGCAAGCCGGTGACCTTCGACACCCCCCTGGCGGCCTTGCAGGCCGGGATCGCCATGATCCACCAGGAGCTGAACCTGATGCCCCACATGAGCATCGCCGAAAACATCTGGATCGGCCGCGAACAGCTCAACGGCCTGCACATGATCGATCATGGTGAAATGCACCGCTGCACCGCCCGGTTGCTGGAGCGCTTGCGCATCAAGCTTGACCCGGAGGAGCAGGTGGGCAACCTGAGCATTGCCGAACGGCAGATGGTGGAGATCGCCAAGGCCGTCTCGTATGACTCCGACATCCTGATCATGGACGAACCGACTTCGGCCATCACCGAGACCGAAGTCGCCCATTTGTTCTCGATCATCGCCGACCTCAAGGCCCAGGGTAAGGGCATCATTTACATCACCCATAAAATGAACGAAGTCTTCGCCATCGCCGATGAAGTGGCGGTGTTTCGCGACGGCGCCTACATCGGCTTGCAACGGGCCGACAGCATGGATGGCGACAGCCTGATTTCGATGATGGTCGGGCGTGAGTTGAGCCAATTGTTCCCCGAGCGGGACAAGCCAATCGGCGATCGGGTCCTGTCGGTACGGGACTTGAGCCTGGCGGGTATTTTCAAAGGGGTGTCGTTCGACCTGCACGCCGGGGAAATCCTCGGCATCGCCGGGTTGATGGGCTCGGGCCGGACCAACGTCGCCGAGGCGATTTTCGGCGTCACCCCTGCCACTGGCGGCGAGATCCTGTTGGACGGCCAGCCGGTCCACATCAGTGATCCGCACATGGCGATCGAGAAGGGCTTCGCGCTGTTGACCGAGGATCGCAAGCTCAGCGGCTTGTTTCCCTGCCTGTCGGTGCTGGAAAACATGGAAATGGCCGTGCTGCCTCATTACGTCGGCAACGGTTTCATCCAGCAAAAAGCCCTGCGCGCCTTGTGCGAGGACATGTGCAAGAAGCTGCGGGTCAAGACACCGTCCCTGGAGCAGTGCATCGACACTCTATCCGGCGGTAACCAGCAGAAGGCCTTGCTGGCCCGCTGGCTGATGACCAACCCGCGCATCCTGATCCTCGACGAACCGACCCGCGGCATCGATGTCGGCGCCAAGGCCGAGATCTACCGACTCATTGCCTACCTCGCCAGCGAAGGCATGGCGGTCATCATGATTTCTTCGGAGCTGCCTGAGGTGCTGGGCATGAGCGACCGCGTCATGGTGATGCACGAAGGCGACCTGATGGGCACCCTCGACCGCAGCGAAGCCACCCAGGAACGAGTCATGCAACTGGCGTCGGGCCTGTCCTGATGGCTTCCGGGCGAATCAATAACGTCGAGCAATAATCCCGTGGCGAGGGAGCAAGCTTCCTCGCCACAGATAAAAAAGGTGATTGGCTATGAACGCGATATTGGAAAACAAACCCGCCGCCGCACCGGCCAGGACGCGTCGGCGGCTGCCCACGGAACTGAGCATTTTCCTGGTGCTGATCGGCATCGGCCTGGTGTTCGAGCTGTTCGGCTGGATCATGCGCGACCAGAGTTTCCTGATGAACTCCCAGCGCCTGGTGCTGATGATCCTGCAAGTGTCGATCATCGGCCTGCTGGCCATCGGCGTGACCCAGGTGATCATCACCACCGGCATCGACTTGTCGTCAGGTTCGGTGCTGGCGTTGTCGGCGATGATTGCCGCGAGCCTGGCCCAGACTTCGGATTTTTCCCGGGCGGTGTTTCCTTCCCTGACGGACCTGCCCGTGTGGATACCGGTGGTGGCGGGCCTCGGCGTGGGGCTGCTGGCGGGGGCGATCAACGGCAGCATCATCGCCGTTACCGGCATCCCGCCTTTTATCGCCACCCTCGGCATGATGGTCTCGGCCCGTGGCTTGGCGCGTTATTACACCGAAGGCCAGCCGGTGAGCATGTTGTCCGATTCGTACACCGCCATTGGTCATGGCGCGATGCCGGTGATCATCTTCCTGGTGGTGGCGGTGATCTTCCACGTCGCCTTGCGCTACACCAAGTACGGTAAATACACCTACGCCATCGGCGGCAACATGCAGGCGGCGCGGACCTCGGGCATCAACGTCAAGCGCCACCTGGTGATCGTCTACAGCATCGCCGGGCTGCTGGCGGGCTTGGCCGGCGTCGTGGCCTCGGCGCGGGCGGCGACCGGGCAGGCCGGCATGGGCATGTCTTACGAGCTCGACGCGATCGCCGCGGCGGTCATTGGCGGCACCAGCCTGGCCGGTGGAGTGGGGCGCATCACCGGGACGGTGATCGGTGCGCTGATCCTCGGGGTAATGGCCAGTGGTTTTACCTTTGTCGGTGTCGATGCCTATATCCAGGACATCATCAAGGGTCTGATCATTGTCGTCGCGGTGGTGATCGATCAGTACCGCAACAAGCGCAAACTCAAACGCTGACATGCCTGAGGTTGCGACAAAGCGCCACGCCTGACCCGCGTGGCGTTGCCATTTGTCTTCTTGATACAGCCATCGCAGCGAATTTCTTGTTATAAACGCACTCCGACGGCCGGCAGAAGCCTGTCAGACAGCATTTGAAGCGGTTGTCGGACATTTTCCCCATGTTTTCGGTTGCTGACGCCCCGACTCGGCCTTAGACTGCCGCCCCTCGTAAATTGAGTGCCGGGTGGCGCTTGGAATAAACGGCGCCTTCCCGATGAGCGTGGCTGCTTGATGCGGGACGCTCCATAATTCGCCTTAATGCACGTTTTTTTATAGAGAAATCAATGACAAAGGAAAAGTTGCTGGCCATGCCGGCGGATGACTACATGAATGCCGAGCAACTGGCTTACTTCACCAAGCTGTTGCAGAACATGAAAGTCGAAACCCACGAGCGCATCGAACAGAACCGAATCGCCATTGAGAGCCTGGACAGCCCGGCCGACCCGGCGGACGCAGCTTCCGTAGAAGAAGAGCGCACCTGGCTGGTCAACGCCATCGATCGCGACCAGCGCATGCTGCCGCAACTGGAGCAGGCCCTGGACCGTATCAACGACGAAAGCTTCGGCTGGTGCGACGACAGCGGCGAGCCGATCGGCCTCAAGCGCCTGTTGATCAGTCCGACCACCAAATACTGCATCGAAGCCCAGGAACGTCACGAGCAGATCGACAAGCACCAGCGCCAGGCCTGATACCGTTTTCGAAAAAGATCGCAGCCCTTCATCCGAAGCTGCGGTCTTTTTGCTTTTTGGTCATCACGCTTCTCGTTTTTTTGCCGAAAACACGACTAATGGACCATGGATAATGGCTCGATAGTGGCGTTTAATGCGGCCATAACAATGAGAAAAGTGGGTGACGAAAATGGCGACAGAAGGATCTCTGGCGGCGACAGCGTCGGCCTCGGTGCCAGCAGCGCGCGTTACAGCGCGCTGGCTTGCGCCGACTCTGCAAAGCCTGGCGCTGGTTTCGCTGCTGTGTGGCATGACCTTGGGCGGTTGGTCGTTGTACCTGGCGTTGCCGCTGGCGCTGCTCATCGTCTGGTTGCCACGCCTGCGCTCGCGGCTGAACAGCACACCGGTGCCGACGGCAAGCGACAGCCTGGCCGAGCTCACCCGCGATCTTTCCTACACCACCAGCCATAATGCACTGTCCGCCGCTGGCGTTGCCTATTCGGTCAAGCAGCTGGCGGGCAAGGTCCAGTCACAGCTCGGGGCCGCGGCGCAGATCGTTGGCAACGCCGAAGCGATGATCGCGACCGAGCAGGCCACCTCGCAGCTCAGTCAACAGGCGCTGGGCGCGGCCAGCGAGGCCCATCGCAGCAGTGTCGCCGGACGCAGCGAGTTGGTCGAATCCATCAGCCGCATGCATCAGCTCAGTCAGCGCGCCAATGAAAGCCGCGAACTCATCGAGGCGCTGAGCGTGCGCAGCGACGAAATCCAGCGGGTGACCCTGGTGATTCAATCGATCGCCAGCCAGACCAACCTGTTGGCCCTTAACGCTGCGATCGAGGCGGCCCGTGCCGGGGAACATGGTCGCGGGTTTGCGGTGGTGGCCGACGAGGTGCGTGGGTTGGCCGGGCGCACTGCCGCGGCGACCGGCGAGGTCGGCGTGATGGTCGCGGATATCCAGCAGCGCACCGCGCAGGTCGTCGAGCAGATCCGCCAATTGGCCGGTGACCTGGACAGCGGTGTGCAGCAAGTCGAGCACACCGGCCAGCACCTGGAAAACATCGCGCGGCTTGCGGCCGGTGTCGAAACCCAGGTCAGCGCTATCGCCCAGGGTACCGACACTAACCGTGGACAACTCGATAGCCTGTTTCATGCGATCGAGCAAATGCGCGGTGACCTGGCGATCAGCGACCAGCAGACCCAGCGCCTGGCCGAGGCCGCTGTGCAGATGGAAGGCCAGGCCGAGACCATCAGCGAGCGCCTGGCCGAGGTGGGCCTGGACGATTATCACCAGCGGGTCTATGACTTGGCGCGGGAAGGGGCAAGCCGGATTGCCGCACAGTTCGAGGCGGATATCGACCAGGGGCGCGTCAGCCTGGAGGATCTGTTCGATCGCAGCTACCAACCGATCCCCAATACCCATCCGGCGAAGTTCCAGACCCGTTTCGACCGCTACACCGACCAGGTGCTGCCAGCGATCCAGGAACCGTTGCTGGCGCGGCATGAGGGGCTGGTCTTCGCGATTGCCTGCACTCAGCAGGGCTACGTGCCGACTCACAACAATGCGTTCTGTCAGCCGTTGACCGGCGATCCGCAAGTGGACACGCTGAACAATCGCACCAAGCGCAAGTTCTCCGATCGCACCGGGATCCGCTGCGGCAGTCATCAACAGCCGGTGTTGCTGCAAACCTATACGCGGGACACGGGCGAGCTGATGCATGACCTGTCGGTGCCAATCATGCTCAAGGGACGTCATTGGGGTGGGTTGCGGCTGGGCTATAAGCCCGAGAAGCCGCGCTGAGTCTCGACGCAGCCTGTATGAGGAGCAAGCTCCCTCGCCACGAGAGCTTGCTTGCCGTTCTGGGGTTATTTACCGTCGTGCAGGCGTACGTTCAGTTGATCCACCAATACCGCCTCTTCGCCGTCGGCAAGCAGCCATTCGCGAAGCAGATCTTGTTGCTGATTCGACCAGAAAGGCGCATCGACCAACTTGGTGTTCGGATCCAGCGGGTGCGCCATGATGAAATCATCGATGGCTTTGCCGTCCGAAGGCAGGCCAAGTTGGTCAAACAGGGTGCTGAGTTCGTGGGATGGTTGTTCCATTTTGTAGGACTCCTCTGGACTACCGCCGTCATGGCGCCTCGGTTGCTTCCCTCTATCTGAGGCGAGCAGTCGTCAGGAGTTCGATTGGCTTCAGGCTTTCAGCGCACCTTCGTCCACCGCGAGCTTCAGGGCCCGGGCTGACTCCTTGGCGGCCTCGGCCGCAAGTTCCGGCGTCTTGAACCAGCGATCCCTTTCTACCTGGTGATAGGTGACCGCAGTGGCGGCGGTTTTGGCGCGCATGACGATGACCGCTTGGAATTCGCCTTCTACCTCTCTGGCTTCGCCGCGAATGAAAAAATCGCCGATGTCTAGTTCCGTCACGTCGCGCCTTCCCTTCAAGTCATATTGTTGTACGAGCGTCGCCGATGGAGACGCTCGCTGGGCAGGCAGTATGGCAGCAGTTGCCGGTCGGCGGCTGAGTTAAGTCATGGCGCCTGCCGTTGAAGGGTTCTGTTCGAGGGTGCGGGCGAGATAGCAGGCTTCGTTATGGTCGGCGCGGAAACCTCTTACGCGCCCGGTAGAGGTTTCTTCGATATGAAAAAAACACTTGCCGGCAAGAACGACCCGGTATCTGGGCTGGATCAATGCAATCGGTGCGTAACCGTCGTCATGAGTGGCGTCTTGCGCCAGGGCGACACATGAGATGGCGGGGCGGATCAGGGTTGGAAACGTAGCCATGTGAATTCCTTTTCTATGGTTACCGACGAATTGCCGGCTGTTTTAAGTAGTCTGCGCGTCAGCGGCTGCTCTAGAATCGGCAGCACCGTGTGTACGGTTGCGCCTATCTAAAGCAATTTTTTTTGGCCTCGATGTCAGAAAAATGCTTTTCTAAGTGAGAAATTTCCCTAAAGTTAGTAGTCCCACCTTTTCCGATGCTCAGAGTGGTGTTTTCCTTCAGCCTCTGACGACCGCCGGGAAAGACGGCGAGAGTAGCGATCCTTTAGTCTTCTCCCGCCCTGGGTCAGGGCGCACCGTTCACTTTCGAATTCAATGACAGGTCCATGGGGCCGTGCGGGTTCTCGTGGTCCATTCTCAAAGAGTGGGCCGTTTAAAGATGGGGATGTTTCCTTGGCAGTAAGTAATCTCGACATGCATGCGTTATTTGTACTGGGCGACCTGCGGGCAAAACTGGTCAAGCAATTCCAGTCACGGTTTGTCTATATCACCGAGCAGACCGCCGAAGGTATCTATATTGCCGAAATCGACACCGAGTCGGCATTGGTCGTCGATGACAAACCCCGGCTGGAACTCAAGGTCGGCGACCATTTTCGCGCGGCGGTACTTCCCAGTCGCGAGGGAGGCAAGTTTGAAATCCGGTTTCGTGAAATCAAGTTGACGGTCTATGGCCTGGGTGACTACGCGTTCGTCACGACCGCCGAGGGCCACGCCATCCTGTTCAAGGAAGGGCACAGCGTAGTGACCGTATTGGCCGCCAACGAACAGTTGCAGGAAGGTTTGACCAAGACGTTGAAAGCAGTCACCGCCAAGGCTGCCAAATGGCGCAAGGGTGAACTTGTGACATTCAAGGCCAGCGAGTAGGAAGCGGCTTTCATCCTTGGATGACGAATCGGGTTGATGTCCTTTGTTCTTTTTATACTCGTAACAGTTTTAAAACGCTCCTGCTGGAACCTTGGCTACAGTCAATTGACTGAACTAGTCACAGGCTTGCGTTCGCTTCGCACGCCGTTCGGCTATTGCTGCATCCGGCATGAGGTATCAAACATGAAACGAGTTCGACAGTGGCTGGCTGCCTGGGCCACCCTCGCTGTGTTGGTTTCACCCCTTCCGGCATCCGCTGCATCGACGCCGATCCACTTTGCCGACCTGAACTGGGAAAGCGGCAGCCTGATCACCGACATCCTGAGGGTCATTGTCGAAAAGGGCTACGGGTTGCCGACGGACACGTTGCCGGGCACCACCATTACCCTGGAAACCGCCCTGGCCAATAACGATATCCAAGTGATCGGCGAGGAGTGGGCAGGTCGCAGCCCGGTGTGGGTCAAGGCCGAGGCCGAGGGCAAGGTGGTCGCCCTGGGCGATACGGTCAAGGGCGCGACCGAAGGCTGGTGGGTGCCGGAATACGTCATCAAGGGCGACCCTGCCAAGGGCATCAAGCCCCTGGCGCCGGACTTGCGCAGCGTCGAGGACCTTGCGCGCTACAAGCACGTGTTCAAGGACCCGGAAAGCCCCAGCAAGGGACGCTTCCTCAACAGTCCCATCGGTTGGACTTCCGAGGTGGTCAACAAGCAAAAGCTCAAGGCCTACGGTCTTTCCGACAGCTATGTGAACTTTCGCAGCGGCTCAGGGGCCGCGCTCGATGCCGAGATCACTTCGTCGATTCGCCGTGGCAAGCCGATCCTGTTCTACTACTGGTCGCCCACGCCGCTGCTCGGGCGTTTCAAGCTGGTGCAGTTGCAAGAGCCGCCATTCGATGCCGAGGCCTGGAAAACCCTGACCGATGCCGACAACCCCAACCCCAGGCCGACGCGGTCCCTGGCTTCGAAGTTGTCCATTGGCGTGTCCGTACCGTTCCAGAAACAACACCCGGACATTGCCGAGTTCTTCAGCAAGGTCGACCTGCCGATCGACCCGCTGAACAAGGCCCTGGCCGATATGAGCGAGAAACGCACGCCCTCCCGCGAGGCCGCCGAAGCCTTCCTCAAGTCTCACCCCGAGGTTTGGCAAGCCTGGTTACCCAAGGAGGTCGCCGACAAGGTGACCGCGGGGCTGTAGCGCGTTAAGGCCAGTCAATTGAACAGTTGATCCTGGGCAAGTCGTCATTCACTGGAATCCGGCAGCCTGCGCCCGTCCAGCGAAATGCCAGATTCCAGCTAGGATGATTGTTCAACCTTTTTCAGGAGGCTGGCGAATGACGCTTGTATTGGCTCGGTCGCTGGTCGCGGTGTTTGCGACCATCAGCTTGATTCATTTGTATTGGGCCCTGGGCGGGCAGTGGGCGGCGCTGGCGGTAGTGCCGCAGGTGCCGGTGAAGCAGGGCGGGACACTGCAACCGGCGTTCAACCCGTCGGGATGGCTGACGCTGTTGGTGGCGCTGGCGCTGCTGATGATTGCGGTGCTGGTGTGTCTGCGGGTCGGCCTGATCGCGCCTCCCGTGACCCATCGTGCCTTGCAATGGCTGATCAGTGCGATTGCCCTGTTGATGTTTGCCCGGGCCATTGGCGAGTCGAACCTGGTGGGCTTCTTCAAGGAGGTCAAGGGGTCGACGTTCGCCCGGCTCGATACCTGGGTCTACTCGCCGTTGTGTGTCGTGCTGGGGGCAGGGTTGCTGACGGTGGCGTGGGCTTGAGCAATCCAGAGGCGAACGCCGTTGTGGCGAGGGGATAGATCCCCTCGCCACAACAATGCCTGGCTCAAGCTTCCTTAGCCATCGCTCCCGGTCCTGGGGCTGCTTATTTCCGCCGGTACATCGTCCCCTGCCATGCGCTTGCGGAACAAAGCCGCCCGGGCCAGCAGCAGGGTCGTTACCGGCACCGTGATGGACAGCAGGATCGGTATCAGCCAGGCATGCAGCACCGGGCCCGACTTGAGCGCCGAGAAATAAATGATCGAGGCCAGCGCAACGCACCAGGCCCCCAGCGTCGAAGCCAGGGCAGGCGGGTGCATGCGCTGAAAATAATCCTTGAGCCGCACCAGGCCGATCGCCCCGGTCAGGGCGAAAAGACTGCCGAGCACCAGCAGGATCGCCACTGGGATCTCGACCCACATCGACAGTTCTCCCGTCATTCGATCACCTCGCCACGCAACAGGAACTTGGCCAGGGCAAACGAGCCGACAAAGCCGAACAGGGCGATCAACAGCGCCGCCTCGAAATACGTGTCGCTGGCATACCGAATGCCCAGCACCAGCATCATCAGCATCGCGACGATGTACAAGTAGTCGAGGGCCAGGACCCGGTCCTGTGCCGAGGGGCCCTTGAACAGGCGCACCAGGGTCAGCACCATGGTCAGCGAGAACAGGAACAGGCTCAGCAGGATCGCATTGGACAGCAGCGCGCTCATTCGAAAATCTCCATCAGCGGACGCTCGTAGGTGGCCTTGAAATGGTCGATAAACGCCCCTTCGTCCTCCAGATCGAAAATGTGTATCAACAGGATGCTGCGATCCAGCGCCAACTCCGACCAGACCGTCCCTGGAATCACCGTGGTGATCATCGAAAGCACCGCCAGCCCATTGGCGTCGTGCAGGTCCAGCGGCACCTTGATAAACCGCGAGCGAGGCGGGCGGCGCCCGGCGTTGAGTACGCGCCAGGCGACGGCCAGGTTGGACACCAGCACGTCCCATCCCACCAGCAAGAGCAGTCGCAGCATGACCCCGGGACGCCGGATGCGGATGGGTCGTGGCCGCAGCGGACGCATCATCAGTGGCGCGAGGAAACCCAGCGCGGCGCCCAGCAGCAGGTGGCCGGCACTCAGGGACAGGTTCAACAACAGCCAGAGCAACCCCAATGCCAGGGACAGCCACGGTGCGGGAAACAAATGCTTGATCATGGCTGCACCGCCTGCAATCGAGTGTTGCCTTCAGGGTTGGGGACGGCGCGGGTGGAAAAAACCGCCATCACATAATGTTCAGGCGTATTCAACCCATCGGCGGCGGATTGGGTGTAGCGCAGCAATGGCTCGGCCTTGAACGTCAAGACGATCCCCAGCCCCAGTAACGCGAGGATCGGCAGGCATTCGAACGGCCGCAACAGCGGGGAGGGCCGTTCCTGCGGTGTCCAGAAGCGCTGGATACCTAAGCGCGAAAAGGCGATCAACGAGGCGAGCCCGGACAGGATCAACAGCGCCAGCAGGCCCCAGGCGGCGGCCGATACGGGCACGTCGGCACTCATCCCCAGGCCCTGGGGGTTGAGCAGCGCGCTGAGCAGCGCCAGCTTGCCAATAAACCCCGACAACGGAGGCATGCCGACAATCAACAGTGCACAGGCGATGAAACTCAGACCGAGAAAGGCCATGGTCCAAGGGATCACTTGCCCGACCACGGCTTTCTGTTCGTCATCGAGGTTGATGCCCTTGGGCGGCTGCAGCGATTCCAGGGGGCGCGGCAGGGTGTCGAGGTCATCTTCCAGCGGCAGGTCATTGGCGGAGCGTGAGCGCTCGATCAGTTCGGCCAGCAAGAACAGCGCGCACAGCGCCAGGGTCGAGCTCACCAGGTAAAACAACGCGGCGCCTATCAGGTTGGGCTGTGCGAAGCCGATGGCTGACAACAGGATGCCGGCCGAGACCAGGATACTCAGGCTGGCCATGCGTTCCAGGCGCTGGGCCGCGAGGATGGCGATGGCCGCGCAGGCGATGGTCGCCATGCCGCCGTAGACCAGCCAGTTGCCGCCAAAATACGCCGACGCGCCGGCTTGCCCCGAGAACAGCAGAGTCCACAACCGCAACACGGTGTAGACGCCCACCTTGGTCATGATCGCGAACAAGGCCGCCACCGGGGCGCTGGCCGCGCTGTAGGCCGGCACCAGCCAGAAATTCAGCGGCCACATGCCAGCCTTCGCCAGGAACGCCACTGCCAGGATCGCGGCACCGGCGTGCAGCAGGCCGCGGTCCGCTTCGGGCACCAAGGGCACTTTCAAGGCCAGGTCGGCCATGTTCAAGGTGCCGGTGACGCCATAGATCAACGCCGCGCCAATCAGGAACAACGACGACGCCAGCAAGTTGATGGCGATGTAATGCAGCCCCGACGAGACGCGGGCCCGCCCCGATCCGTGGAGCATCAGGCCGTAGGACGCGGCCAGTAACACTTCGAAAAACACAAACAGATTGAACAGGTCCGCCGTCAGGAAAGCGCCGTAAAGGCCCATCAGCTGAATCTGGAACAGCGCATGGAAACTGGCGCCGGCCCGATCCCACCGCGCCATCGCGAACAGCAGGGCGCAGACGCCGATGATGCCCGTCAGCACGAGCATCAGCGCCGACAGGCGATCGACCACCAACACGATGCCGAACGGCGCCTGCCAGTTGCCCGGCAGGTACACGCCAAAGGACGCGGGCAATGCCTGGTCCTGGGTCCAGTCCAACAGCAGCACGGCGATGCCCAGGCCCAGCAGGCTGGAAAACAGATTGATCCGCGCTTTGAGCGGGCGATGTTTCTCGCCCAGCATCAGCATCAACGCGGCGGTCAGCAGCGGTAGCAGGATGGGCGCGGCGATCAAGTGAGGCGTCAGCATCATTCCTTGGGCTCCCGGCCGTCCACATGGTCGGTGCCGGTCAGCCCGCGGGACGCGAGCAAGACGACGAGAAACAGCGCGGTCATGGCGAAGCTGATCACAATGGCGGTCAACACCAGGGCCTGGGGCAGCGGATCGGTGTAGTTCAGCAGGTCCTGGGGCACGCCGTCCTTGATGATCGGTTCCTTGCCGATGAACAGGCTACCCATGCTGAAGATGAACAGGTTGACGCCATAGGACAGCAGGCAAAGCCCCATGACCACCTGAAAGGTCCGGGGCCGCAGCACCAGCCAGACGCCGGAGGCGGCCAATACGCCGATTGCGATTGCGATGACTTCTTCCATCAGGCGTTGGCTCCTTTGAGGGGGGCGACGGGTTTGGCGTGCAGCCCCGGTTTATGGGCCCGCACCGACTGGTGAGCCAGGGCGGTAAGGATCAATAGCGTGGAGCCGACCACCACGGCGTAGACGCCGATGTCGAAGAACAGCGCACTCGCCAGATGGAGGTCACCCAGCAGCGGCAACTCGAAATGCCAGGTGTGAGTGGTCAGGAACGGATAACCCACCGCCATCGCCCCCAACCCCGTCGCGGTGGCGAACAACAGCCCCGTGCCCATCCAGCGCAGCGGTCGCAGGCTCATTTGTGCTTCGACCCACTGGGTGCCGGCGACCATGTACTGGAGGATGAACGCCACCGACATCACCAGGCCGGCGACGAAACCGCCACCCGGTTGGTTGTGGCCGCGCATGAACAGGTAGAACGACACCACCAGGGCAATCGGCAACAGCAGGCGCACCAGCACCGACGGCACCATCATGAAGCCCAGCGCGGTGTCGCTGGCGTGACGCGGGTTGACCAGGTCGGTCACCACGTCCGGCGCCAGCAGGCGCTGTTGCGCCGGGAGCTGCATGCTTTCCTTGGGTGGCCGGAAGCGCCGCAGCAGGGCGAATACCGCCAGCGCAACCGCCACCAGCACGGTGATTTCGCCCAGGGTGTCGAAGCCGCGGAAGTCCACCAGCATCACGTTTACCACATTGCTGCCGCCACCTTCGGGCAAGGCCCGGCTCAGGTAAAACGACGAAATGTCGTTGGGTGTCTGGCGCGTGAGCATCGCATAGGACAGCAACGCCATGCCGCCGCCCACTGCGATGGATAGCAGCAAGTCCCGCAGACGACGGATGCGCGCGCGGCGTTCGCTGTTGGGCAGCGGCGATACATCTTCGATCCGCCGTGGCAACCAGCGCAGGCCCAGCAGGATCAGCACCGTGGTGACCACCTCCACGACCAGTTGAGTCAAGGCCAGGTCCGGGGCCGAGAACCAGACAAAAGTCACGCACGTCATCAGGCCGCAGACACTGACCATCGTCAGCGCCGCGAGGCGGTGATATTTGGCCTGCCAGGCAGCGCCCAACGCGCAAGCGATGGCCAGCACCCACAGCGTGACGAACACCACGGAGCCGGGAATCCTGGGGCGGTCGCCCCAGGCCAGCGTGCTGCTGAGCATCGGAATCAGCCCGGCCATTACGGCCGCCAGTACCAGCAGGAACAACTGAGCCTGCAAGCGCCGGGTACTGATCTTGCGCTCCAACCGCCGGCCCTGGCGCATCATCAGGACCAGGCTGCGCTCGAACAAACGCTTGCCGCTGAGACGCCCCATCAGCGGTGGCTGCTTGATATGGCCTTGCTTGAATTGCTTGCGCAGCAGCAGGTACAGGACGATCCCACCCGACATCGCCACCAGGCTCATGATCATGGGCGCGTTCAGGCCATGCCAGATCGCCAGGCTGTACTGGGGCAGCGGACCGCCCACCACCGGCAGCGCCGCCGCCGCCAGCAACGAACCAACCACCTGTGCCGGAAAGATGCCCACCAACAGGCAGGTAAACACCAGAAGCTCAACCGGCGCGCGCATCCAGCGCGGCGGTTCATGGGGCGTGTGGGGCAGGTCGGTGGCAGTGGGGCCGAAGAACACGTCGACGGTAAAACGCAGGGAATAGGCGACGCTGAACGTGCCGGCGATGGTGGCGACGATCGGCAGCGCCAGCTCGACCCAGGCCGTGGCGGAAATGAACACGGTCTCGGCGAAGAACATTTCCTTGGACAGGAAGCCGTTGAGCAACGGCACCCCGGCCATCGCCGCGCTGGCAACCATCGCCAGGGTGGCGGTGTACGGAATCAGCCGCACCAGGCCGCTGAGCTTGCGGATGTCCCGGGTGCCACTTTCGTGGTCGATGATGCCGGCGGCCATGAACAGCGAGGCCTTGAACGTGGCGTGGTTGAGGATATGAAACACGGCCGCGACCGCCGCCAGCGGGCTGTTGAGGCCAAGCAGAAGCGTAATCAGCCCCAGATGGCTGATGGTCGAATAGGCAAGGAGGCCCTTGAGGTCGTTCTGGAACATCGCGCAATAAGCGCCCAGCATCAATGTGAACGCCCCGGCGCCGCCGACGATATAGAACCACTGTTCACTGCCCGACAGCGAGGGCCACAACCGTGCCAGCAGGAAAACACCGGCCTTGACCATGGTCGCCGAGTGCAGGTACGCCGACACCGGCGTGGGCGCGGCCATGGCGTGGGGCAGCCAGAAATGGAAAGGAAACTGGGCGCTCTTGCTCAAGGCGCCGATCAGGATCAGCGGCAACAGGACTGGATAGAGGGCGTGCTGGCGAATCATGTCGCCGGCGGCCAGGACCTTGTCCAAGTCATAACTGCCCACCACATGGCCAAGCAGCATCACCCCGGCCAACAGGCACAGCCCGCCGGCGCCGGTCACCATCAACGCCATATAGGCGCCGCGCCGCGCGTCGGCGCGGTGATGCCAGTAACCGATCAGCAGGAATGAGAACAGGCTGGTCAATTCCCAGAAGAACACCATCTGGATCAGGTTGCCGGAAATCACCAGCCCGAGCATCGCGCCCATGAAAGCCAGGAAAAACGCAAAGAACCGCGGCACCGGATCGTCCGGCGACATGTAGTAGCGGGCATACAACGACACCAGCGTGCCGATGCCCAGCACCAGCAACGAAAACAGCCAGGCGAAGCCGTCCAGGCGCAGGACGAAATTCAGGCCCAGGCTGGGCAGCCAGGCATATTGCTCCTGGATAACCCCGCCGTCGGCGATCTGCGGGTACCACAAAGCCACCTGAACGGTGCCCACCAAGGCCACAAGACCTGCCAGCAATGATTCGGCATTGCGCGCGTTATGCGGCAGCAACGCCGCGACACAGCTGCCGACGAAGGGCAAAAGCAATAGAACTATCAGCGACATAGGCTTCTATTCGGCAAAGGTTGTTCGGGATCATACGTGGCGTATTCCCGATCACCAACCGCAAGGGTGTCGCAGAATCCTACAAGGAGGGGGAAGTTTTCCTGTTTGGAGTCGTTTTGCGAGCGCCGGGTCGTCGGGATCGACCATGGGTATCAAGGCACTCGTACCACACGAACCTTGCTCGGGTGCGGTAAGTATGTACCGCACCCGAGCAGGGCTTCATCGCCATCCTGCGCCATACAGAAAAGGAGATGTCGTTCGGCGCCTTCGACCAGGCGCTATGGCGGACCCTCGCTGAACATCCGGCTCTGTGGGCAAACACAGACGAACTCAACCGCAAACGCATCGAACGCGGCTTTGCGCCCTATGCGCCAAAAAGCACATGGGTGGGAGAGCGTCGAGAATTCGAGCTGCGTTATCGGGAGCGTGCGGAGCTGGGTGAGAATCCATTCAACCTCGACCGGATCAGCATCACCACACCAAACAGCCTGCTCGGCAGGCCGGGCATCGTCCCAGCGGTCATCCCCTGGCCGGCGCCTCCCATCGGCCACGGTACCCGAACGCCTTTGGTTCCGCCGGGCATCGAACAACTTGGCCCGACCACGCTGCCCGTCACGCCACCGTTTTCGCAGATTTATCCCGGCAAGCCTGTCATCCCCGTCCTACCGGAAAACGAGACGCTTCCGGCTGTTGATCCAGTGCAGACCGGTGCGAGTATTCCTGGGTATCCGGGGGATATGGATCTGCCCTCGCCGGATGCGCTGTTTTATGACCGGCGAGATGATCCCGGGATGGCCCTCGGCTTTGGGCAGCCAGTTTCAGGCATTTGGTTGGGGGAGGCGGCGAGAATGACTGGGGCGGCGATTCCTGATCGGATTGCGGATCAGTTGAGGGGGAGGGAGTTTGCGAACTTTCATCGGTTTAGGGAGGCGTTTTGGAGGGCGGTGGCAGTGGATGTTGAGTTGGGTGAGCAATTTACCGGCATCAATTTGGATAGGATGCGAAATGGCCAGTCACCATACTCTATAAAAAAGGAGCAAGTAGGAGGGCGAAAGGTATTTGAGCTCCATCATGAGATTGAAATTTCAAAAGGTGGGGATGTATATGATGTGGACAACATCCGTGTACTTACGCCCAGGCGCCACATCCAGCACCATAGGGAGGGTTAAGGATAATGATCTTTAAAAAAGCGCTGGAAGATTATACCGAGAGGGAATTTTTATCCTTCCTCGGAGAGCTATTCCATCATACGAGTGATCTTAAAGGGGAGGAACTGGGGAGATATCTGGACAAGCTAGTTGATCATTTCGAACTTATTACGGAACACCCCGACGGCTCAGATGTTCTCTTCTACCCAAAGGAAGGCCAGGAAGACAGCCCCGCCGGCATCCTGAAAGAAGTCAAGGAATGGCGAGCCCGCAATAACAAACCTGGTTTCAAACCCGAATAAATCATCGTTTCGTACGCATCAGCTCGACCCGTCGCGAGCAGGTGCGTCATCCACGTCGCACGCTTGAGCAAGGAAAAACCAAAGATGGAACTTAAACCCAAACTCCAAGATTACACCGAGTCCGAGTTTCAAACTCTTGTCGACAAGATCTGGAATGTGGAGGGCTGCAGGGACAAGAAAGAGCATGACAGACTGATCAAACACTTCGATCTGATAGTTGGTCATCCTGATGGTGCGGATCTGTTGTTTTACCCGGAGGATACCTCCGATTTTCATTCCCCAGGCGCAGTCACCTTCCAGCTCAAGCATTGGTATCACCAGAGGAGACTCATTCCTTTCAAGGACGGTGTGCTTCCAGCACCGTTCACGCCGGTCGACGGGTCGAGCCTTATTGGACACAACACGGCGAGAGCCAGGCACGAACTTGCGAACGCTCAGCGAGTGGCTGGGGACATCGCCTCTGCGGAGCAAACGGTCGATTCAGCATTCTCTCTGCTTGAAAGCGCTATCCAGCATCTGCCAATCCAACAGCATTCGAACGCGACGCTGGAGGCACTGGAAAAAGGTATCCGTCGGGTTGAACATGCACAGCACGAGGTGCTGATGGCGGTTCGTGCATTCGAAGGTAAAAAAATGCGTGTCGAGTTCGACAAAGCCGCGGCACAGCGAAATCTTACCTACAGCCAGGCGGAGAGGCCCCTCTGGCAAGCCGTTTTGCAGCAGGCCACTGCCAATCAGGCTGGTTATCTGGCGCGTCTGCCCGCCAATACCCAGCGCCATGCCGAACTCCACACCAACGCCGAAGCCTTAGTTGATCATGCCTGGCAGCAACTGGTGCGCCTACGGACTCCCGACCGATACCCAAGCGAGTTTCGCCTGTCTGTCGTCGCTAACCTGGAACGACCGGATCTTTTGATCAGCGACGCACAGCCGTTGATGTCGGTACAACGAGTGGGCTTGCATAAGACCCTGCGTTCCGCAGTCGCCGAATTCAATTGGTCATTGACCGACGGTGCGCAGGAACATCTTGGACAGTACGCCGGCGTGCTGCACTTCAGGTTCGCCAGCCGCGCCAAGGCCGTGCGTTTTGGCCTCTGCGTTGCGCTGAATGAGCTTTCTCTGATCGATCCTGATTGGCAACTATTGGCCGCCCAGCAAGGCGAAGTAGAACTGCCGCTGCGAATGAGCACCTCGACAGTTCCCGTGAAGGCCGGCAGCCTGTCGTATGGATTAAAGGAAATACGCGAACTCTTCGAAGTCTTTATCACTCCCTGCGCCGGGGTTTTGCCTGCGAAGGTTCGTGTCAGGCTCGCCGTCTGGCAGGAAGGCGAGAGGGCCTATCGGTTCACGAGCGATGGCCCGCAGCCCTCCGTTATGGAGTGGGCAGTACCCCATGGCCTGGAAGCGCCGGTGGCGCCAAAACCGGATCGGCTCGATTCCGTTGGTTTCGTCCGGTCATCGCCAGTGCCCGAATTGGCCACGTTCGAATCTATCGAAGAGGTGCGATTCGATGATTATGTGGTGGTGTTTCCGCGGGAGTCAGGGCTTGAGCCGGTCTATGTGCTATTCAATGACCGTCGGGATTGTCCAGGTGTCGTCAGTGGAGAAGGGCACGCGGAGGCTGACGATTGGCGAACGCAAGCCTTGAGCAGCCAGGGAGCGTCGGTCCCTGCGTCAGTCGCCGATTCATTGCGCGGGCAAGTTTTCGAGCGTTTCGATCTGTTCAAACGTGCATTCTGGAGGGCCGTTGCGGCCGTACCAACCTTGAATGCACAATTCAATATCGAAAATAGGGTGTTACTGCTCAACGGTTCAGCGCCCCGCAGCGAGCAGCCCGACGATCATCGTTCGCTGCGCATTCTGCACCGCGTCGACATCACGCAGGGCGGTGGGGTCTACGATCTCGATAATCTGATTATTCGCTACTGAAACCCGAGGGCTGACGCATGATGGTCAGCCCTCGCGCTCAAGCGCTTCATCCGCCTCTACGACACCTTTGTTCCGCGTTTTCAACTCGCTGACGATCACCGCCGCCACGATCAAGCCCGCCCCAAGTAACGCAATCGCCGGCAGCCGCTCACCCGCCAGGCGCCCGGCGATGCCGGCCCATACCGGTTCGCCGGCATAGATAAGCGTGGCGCGGGTCGGCGAGACGCTTTTCTGCGCCCAGTTCATCGCCACCTGGATCGCTGCGCTGGCGGCGCCCAGGCCCACCGCGCTGATCAGCAACAGCCAGGAAAAGCCTGGGATGACCTCTTGCGTCGGCACCACCATGAGGAATGCCAGCACCGCCGTGCTTGCCAGTTGCACCACGGTTACCCGCCGTACGTCGACCTGGCCCGCATAGGCACTGATCAGAATGATCTCCGCCGCAATCGCGATGGCGCTGATCAGCGTGGCGATTTCACCGGGGCTGAAGTTCAGCGAGGCCCCAGCCGGCCCGGACACCAGCATGAGCCCAGTGAACGCCAACATGATGCCTATGCTTGGCATCAACCCCGGCCGCCGGCCCAGCACGAGCCATTGCAACAGCGGCACGAAAGGCACATACAGGGCGGTGATAAAGGCCGATTGGCTGCTGGGAATGGTTTGCAGGCCTACGGTCTGCAGGCCGTAGCCGAGCATGATCGCCACTCCGATGAAGGCCCCGGCCTTGAGCTCGAACAGGGTCAGGTCACGCAAGTGGCGCCACGAGAACAGCGCGACAAACGCCGCCGCGGCGGCAAAGCGCAGGCCCACGAAGAACATCGGTCCGCTGACCGTCATGGCGTGTTGCACCAGCAGGAACGTGCCGCCCCAGATCATGGTGATCAGTACGAGCACGCATTCGGCCTTGCTGAACCTGGGCAGATGGGAGGAAGTTTGCGGGGAGTTCACCGATGCCATGACCTTGCGCACTACTTGAGGCGGACGCACAATGCGCCCGAAGTTGGGCAGTATAATGCGCAACCCCGGCAGATGAGCAATATAGTGCACAAAGAAAATGGCCAGCGGGCGTCCGTCCTGCAACACGTCAGCCAGAACGTCCGCCGCCTGCGGCATGCCGCGCAGCTCAGCCAGACGGCGCTGGCCGAATTGTCCGGTGTTAGCCGGCGGATGCTGGTTGCCATCGAAGCGGGCGAAAAGAATGTCAGCCTGACCACCCTGGACCGCGTTGCCGAAGCCTTGGACGTGGCTTTCAGCGACCTCATCCAGGCGCCTGACGCCCGCGATCCGAGCCGGATCAATGAGCTGGCCTGGGCCGGTGTGATTCCCGGCAGCAAAGCCATCTTATTGGCCAAGGCCACCGCCAACCGAGAGGTGGAGCTTTGGGAATGGCGCCTGGAACCCGGCGAGCATTACCATTCAGAACCCGACGCGGACGGTTGGAGCGAACAGCTCTACGTATTCGAGGGCTGCCTGACATTGTTGTTGGGCAGCGAAGAACGTCGAGTCGGGGCCGGCGAGTTTTTCATGTTTGCCAGCAACCAGCCCCATGCTTATCGCAACGATGGTCCGGTGGCGGTGAGATTCGTCCGCAACGTGGTGATTTGACTCCTGGAGAGCGGTATGGACACAGCGCTGGAGCAATCTGTTATCGGCACCGCCCGCCAGGCCGATATCCTGATTATCGGCGGCGGCCTGAGCGGAACCCTGTTGGCGGCGCAACTGCTGCGGCTGCCGGGCCGGCGCGAGGTATTGATTGTCGAGCCGCGCAGCGAGTTGGGCCGGGGCGAGGCCTACAGCGCCGTGGAACTGGGCCACACCCTCAATGGCAATGCGGCACGCATGAGCGTCGCCCCGGACAATGCCGATGATCTCACGCAATGGCTCGCTGCGTTCATCGTGGCCGGTGGTTGGCCTGAGTCCGATCAGCAACATGTGCCGGTCAGCGAGTTGTTTCCTCCGCGGGGGATGTTCGGCCTGTATGTGCAACAGCGTCTGGCCGAGGCTCGTGCGTTGGGCGCGCGCCATGGATCGGTGGCGGAGCATGTGCGCGGGGAGGCCGTCGATTTGCGGGTCATCGATGATGCCGTGCAAGTGACGCTCGGCGATGGCCAAGTATTGCAAGGACGCTTTGCCGTGCTCGCCACCGGCATGTTCCCCGCGGCACGAACCCCGCAGACCGAGTCGAGCGGCTTGAACGCCGCGGCGCTTGATCCGTGGGACGTGGCTGCGATGCGCCAGCTTGATCCGCTAGCGACGGTCATGATCATCGGTTCGGGATTGACCATGGTCGATGCCGTGGTATCGCTGGAACAGGCCGGGCATCGCGGGCCTATCGAAGTATTTTCCCGTCACGGTTTGTTGCCCCATGTACGTCGGCAGCCACCGGCCTGGGTGGACTTTCTCGCCGATGATCACAGCCTGCGTTCGCCACGCCAGTTGATGCGCGCGCTGCGTGGGCAATGCCGCTTGGCCCAAGCCCAGGGCATCGATTGGCAGGCCCCGCTGGACACGGTGCGTGCCCATATCGGGCGTTTGTGGAGTCAGGCCAGCGATGTGCAGCGCCGACAGTTTGTGCGGCATGTGCGACCTTGGTGGGAAAGCCATCACCATCGCTCGCCTCCGTTGAGCGCGGAACTGGTGGCGCGTCTGCACGGGGAGGGACGGTTGCGGATCCAGGCGGCGTCGTACAAGGGGCTTGTATCTTCTTGCGACGGATCGGTAGCAATCAATATTCGTCGACGGGGCGAGGCGGCGCTGGAAGTGGTGCAGGGCGCCGCCTTGATCAACTCCAGCGGCATCGAATACGACTGGCGTCGGGTCGCGCGGCCATTGCCCCAACAGCTGCTGGCCCGGGGGCTGATCCAGCCCGGTCCGTTGGCGCTGGGGATTGCCGCCCGTGCCGATGGTGCGGTGCTGGACGCCCGAAGCGAACCGGCCAGCCGCCTGTTCGCGATGGGCCCGCCATTGCGAGGGATGTGGTGGGAAAGCACGGCGGTCACCGACGTGGCGAGCCAGGCCAAGGCACTGGCGGGGCGGTTAGCTGAACTCCAAGCCCAGCGTTGAATCCTGTGGCGAGGGAGCTTGCTCCCGCTGGGCTACGAAGTAGCCTTAAAACCATTCACCTCGGTGTGTCAGGTCAACTACCTCCGACTTCTTTGGGGTTGCTGCGCAACCCAGCGGGAGCAAGCTCCCTCGCCACAGAAGCGTGTTTCATTGCTACCGCACTTGCACCCAACGCTCCTCACTCGCCGCCACGCGAATCGCCGCCGCCAGCCGCTCCACTTCCCAGGCCTCTTCGAAATCCGTCCCGCTGCCACCTTCACCTGCCAGCGCCATGATCAACTCCTGCACCTCCAACGTCTTCAGTTCGTTGTAGCCCAGCTGGTGCCCGGCGGCAGGGCTGAACGCGGCATAGCCGGGTAGATCCGGGCCGGCCAGCAGTCGCTGGAAACCCGCCTGGCCGGCGCGGCACACCCGCAGCTCGTTCAGCCTTTCCTGGTCGAACGCCAGCGTGCCGAGTGTGCCGCTGATTTCGAAGCTCAGGTGATTCTTGCAGCCGTGCTTGAGCCAACTGCTGCTCACCGTGCCCCGGGCGCCGCTGGCAAAGCGCAGCAGTGCATTGACCTGGTCATCCACCGCGATCGCGCGTTGTTCGGTGCTGCCAACCTTGGCAGGACGCTGTTTGTGCACGGTTTGGCTGTCGGCACACACAGCCTCTACCTCGCCCAACAAATGCCGCGCCATCGCCAGGAGATGGCTGCCCAGGTCCGCCAGCGCGCCACCGGCATGCGCGGCCTCGCAGCGCCACGACCAGGGCGAGGCCGGGTCGGCCATGAAATCTTCGCTGAATTCGCCCTGGAAACTGATGATCTGTCCAAGCTCTCCGCGCTGGATCATCCCCCGCGCCAGTTGGATGATCGGGTTGTGCTGGTAGTTGTAGCCGACCCGCGTCACCACGCCAGCCGCCTTGGCTGCCTGGCGCATCTGCTCGGCCTGTTCCAGGGATACCGCCAACGGCTTTTCACAATAGACCGGCTTGCCCGCCGCCAACGCGGCCATGGCCATCGGAAAGTGCAAATGATTGGGCGTGGTGATGGCGACCAAATGAACCTTCGGGTCGTCGATCAGCCGTTGCCAGTCACTGTGAGCCGTCTCGAACCCCCAGCTCTGGGCGCATTGCCGGGCACGCTGCGGATCGGCGTCGGCCAGGGCCGCCAGTTTCAGGTTCAAGGGGAGGTCGAACACCGCCTTGGCATTGTGGAACGCCAAGGCATGGGCACGGCCCATGAAGCCGGTGCCAATCAGACCGATGCCGAGTTCACGCATGAGAAGAGCCCTTTGAATTTTTATTTTCAGGAGAGCTCTTTATGGAATAAATATTCGCTAATTGCAAATGCTGGAATAAATATTCATTCTGCTGCCGCTCAGCATCCCTTGTGGGAGCGAGCTTGCTCGCGATTGCGGTGGATCAGCCGGTACTGTTGTGCCTGATGCAACGCTATCGCGAGCAAGCTCGCTCCCACAGGAATTCCAAAGGTCTGCCTCGCGGCTCGTTGTCAGGAAAGGAACCCGCCATCCACATTCAACGCCACGCCCGTGGTATAGCTCGACGCATCGCTCGCCAGGTACAACACCGCGCCGGCCATTTCGCTCGGGTCGGCCACGCGCTTGAGGGGAATCTGCGCCAGGGCGGTTTTGAGGATGGCGTCGTTCTTGACCAGCGCCGAGGCAAATTTGGTATCGGTCAGGCCCGGCAGGAGGGCGTTGCAGCGGATGCCGAACTGCGCGCATTCCTTGGCGAAGACCTTGGTCATGTTGATCACCGCGGCCTTGGTGACCGAGTAGATGCCCTGAAAGATTCCCGGGGAAATGCCGTTGATCGACGCCACGTTGATGATGCTGCCGCCACCGTTTTCGCGCATCAGCTTGCCGGCCTCCACCGACATGAAGAAATAGCCGCGAATGTTCACGTCCACGGTTTTCTGGAACGCGCCCAGGTCGGTGTCCAGCACGTTGCAGAATTGCGGGTTGGTGGCGGCGTTATTCACCAGGATATCCAGACGCCCGAACTGTTCGCGGATGCCGGCGAACACCTGGCTGATCTGCTCCATTTCACCAATGTGACAGGCAATGGCGGTGGCCTTGCCGCCGGCAGCGATGATGGCGTCAGCGACATGCTGGCAACCATCGAGCTTGCGGCTGGAGACGATCACGTGGGCGCCTTGCTGGGCCAGCAGTTTGGCGATGGCTTCGCCGATGCCGCGGCTGGCGCCGGAAACGAAAGCGATCTTACCGTCGAGGTCGAACAACTGGGTCTTGGACATGCTGTTTCCTTGTTATAGGTGCGCTCAGAGCGTGGATTTGCTGATGACTTGCAGGCTCATCTGCTCCAGCAGCTTGTTCATCTGAACGAACTGCGCGAAGCGTTTGTCCTGGGTCTGGCCATGGAAAAAGCGGTAGTAGATCTGCTGGACGATACCGGCCAGGCGGAACAGTCCATAGGTGTAGTAGAAGTCGAAGTTTTCGATGCGAATCCCGGCGCGTTCGGCGTAGTAATCGACGAACTCACGGCGGGTCAGCATGCCCGGCGCGTGGCTTGGCTGGCGCCGCATCAGTTGCACGGGCGCCGGATCACCGGCTTCGATCCAGTACGCGAGGCTGTTGCCCAGGTCCATCAACGGATCGCCGAGGGTGGTCAGTTCCCAATCCAGCACGCCGATGATCTGCATCGGGTTGTCCGGGTCCAGGATGACATTGTCGAAGCGGTAGTCGTTGTGGACGATGCTCGATGTTGGATGATCGGCGGGCATCTTGTCGTTGAGCCAGGCCTTGACCGTCTCCCATTTCGGAGCATCGGGCGTCAAGGCCTTGTCGTAGCGGTCGCTCCAACCACGGATCTGCCGGGCCACGTAGCCCTCGGGCTTGCCCAGGTCGGCCAGGCCGCAAGCGGTGTAGTCGACGCGGTGCAGCTCGACAAGCCGGTCGATGAAGCTCTTGCACAATGCTTCGGTGCGGGCGGCGTCGAAGCCCAGTTCCGGTGGCAGCTCGGAGCGCAAAATGATGCCCTTGACCCGCTCCATCACGTAAAACTCGGCGCCCATCACCGACTCGTCGGTGCAATGGACGTAGGCTTTCGGGCAGTACGGAAAACCTTCACGCAATTGATTGAGGATGCGGAACTCACGGCCCATGTCGTGGGCCGATTTGGCCTTGTGACCGAACGGGGGCCGGCGCAGGACGAACTCCTGTTCGGGGTATTCGAGCAGGTACGTCAGGTTTGACGCGCCACCGGGAAACTGGCTGATCACCGGCGTGCCGGTCAAGCCAGGAATGTGGGCCTTGAGGTACGGGTCGATCAGGTTGGCATCGAGTTCTTCACCGTCGCGCACGCGGGTGGACTGATCAGTAACTGCCATGCTTATCCCTTCTGCTTATTTTGGAGGCCATCGATCATTGGCTAATCTAATGGCGTGCGACAGCCGTCACAAGCACGCCGGGGTCTTATAGGTTAGCGTGTTGCTGGGTGATCAGCGGATTTGATGAGCCGTGGTTGCGTCTGGCCTACCGGTCAACGCAAGCCTGCGCATCGGGTAGCTGCACTGGCGTCAGCACCGGCTTGCCGGAAAAGAACGCGTTCAGGTTCTCACCCACCAACTCCACCGTGGCGTGTGTCGCTTCCGGCGACAGGCCGGCCACGTGAGGCGTGAGCACGACATTGGGCAAGTGTTTCAGGGCGTCAGGCACTTCGGGCTCGTGATCGAACACATCCAGCGCAGCCCCGGCAATTCGCCGGTGTTCAAGGGCGCTGATGAGTTCGGTCGTGGCGACCACGCTGGCCCGGGCGATATTCACCAAGAAACCGTGGGGCCCCAGGGCATCGAGGGCTTGCTTGTTGATCAATTGGCGGGTGTCCAGGCCTCCGGGCGTGGCGACAATCAGGAAATCCGACACCCTGGCGAGCTCGGTGGGGGTGGCGCAGAAGGCGTAGGGAACATCGCTGCGCACGCGACGGTTGTGGTAGCTGACCTTCATGTCGAAACCTAGGGCGGCCCGCTTGGCAATGGCCATGCCCACGGCGCCGAGCCCCAGGATGCCCAGGTGCTTGCCCGCGAGGGAAGGGCGCATGGTTCGCGGCCACTCGCCACGGCGCAGGGCCGCGTCGGATCGAGGCACATCGCGCACCAACGCCAGCAACAACGCCATGGCATGGTCGGCCACCGAGGAGGCACTGACCCCGGCACCGTTGGTGACGACGATGCCTCGCTCGCTGGCGGCTTGCAGGTCCACTTGCTCATAACCGGCGCCGATTACACAGATGATCCTGAGGTTTGGCAAAGCCGTCATTTCTTCAGCCGTCAAACCGAGGGGGCCACGGGTCAACACCGCGCTGAATCGGTCGCCGTGTTCGAAAATCGCTGTCTTGCGTTCGGCGGGCGTGGGCGCCAATTCCAAGTGATAACCCTGGCGCTCCAGGATTGGCAGGTATTCGTTGACGGTTTCAACCAGTACCAGAACGGTTGCGGTCATGCTGGGCTCCTGTAGGCGCTTTTCGATCATCGATATTCAACCTGATTGTAGGAGCCGGCGGGAGGGATGGCCTGGGCTTTTTTATGATCATTTGTCCTGCTGCGCTGTTCTTGTGGGGGCGAACTGGAAAACGCTGCTCCGCAGAACCGCTCCTCAGCTAAGTCTTTGCTTCTGCACGTTAATCCCGGACAATCGCGCCCCTGTTTCGGCCAGGGGCGCTGCCTGTCGGGTTTTTCCGACTCGTCCCGGCCGGGTGCATGTGACCGGAAAGCGGAGACCCGACCGGATGAATGATCAGGCCAACAGCGTCGAAGAGCGCTTTGAAACGACAGCCCCAGCCACCCTCAGCCAATGGAGTCGCCAAGACACGACCTGGATGCTGGGCCTGTTTGGCACCGCCATTGGTGCCGGCACGCTGTTCTTACCGATCAATGCCGGCCTTGGCGGTTTCTGGCCGCTGCTGGTGCTGGCGGTGCTGGCGTTCCCCATGACGTTCTATGCGCATCGGGGCTTGACCCGTTTTGTATTGTCCGGCCGCGACGGCGCGGACATCACCGAGGTGGTGGGAGAGCATTTCGGTATCAAGGCCGGTGCGCTGATCACGCTGTTGTACTTCTTCGCCATCTTCCCGATCTTGCTGATCTACAGCGTGGCGCTGACCAACACGGTCGGCAGTTTTCTGGAACACCAGCTGCACGTGCAGCCGCCGCCCCGGGCCTTGTTGTCGCTGATGCTCATCCTCGGCCTGCTGGCCGTGGTCCGCTGCGGCGAGCAGGTCATCGTCAAGGCCATGAGCCTGATGGTCTATCCCTTTATCGTGGCGCTGTTGTTTCTGGCGGTGTTCCTGGTGCCCCATTGGAACGGCGGGATCCTGAGCACGGCGTCGACGGTGCCGCAGCCTTCGGCGTTGCTGCATACCTTGTGGCTGGCGATTCCGGTGATGGTGTTCTCATTCAACCATTCGCCGATCATCTCGGCATTCGCAGTGGACCAGAAACGCCGCTACGGCAATGACGCTGAAAAGCGCAGTGCGCAAATCCTGTCGCGCGCCCATGTGCTGATGGTCGTAATGGTGCTGTTCTTCGTGTTCAGCTGCGTGCTGACCCTGTCCCCGGCACAACTGGCCGAGGCCAAGGCGCAGAACCTGTCGATCCTGTCGTACCTGGCCAACCACTTCAGCAACCCGACCATCGCCTTCGCGGCGCCGTTGATTGCTTTCGTGGCGATCGCCAAATCCTTCCTCGGGCATTACATCGGCGCCAGCGAAGGCCTCAAGGGCTTGATCGTCAAGAGCGGCCGCCGCCCAGCCCCCAAGACCCTGGACCGCCTCACGGCAGCGTTCATGCTGGTGGTGTGTTGGGTTGTCGCCACTCTCAACCCAAGCATCCTGGGCATGATCGAAACCCTGGGCGGCCCGGTGATCGCGGCAATTCTGTTCCTGATGCCGATGTACGCCATCCGCAAGGTCCCGGCCATGGCTCGCTATCGCGGACAAGCGTCGAATGTTTTTGTGGTAGCGGTGGGTTTGGTGGCGATTACTGCGTTGGTCTATTCCCTCTTGGCCTGACCTTTTTTTGTGGGAGCAAGCTTGCTCCGGGCGGCGTTCCCGCGAAAGCGGCGAGTCAGCTTTCATCAAATCCCAAGCATAAAAAAACGCCGCCCCTCGTGAGAGGGGCGGCGTTTTTAGGCGGGCGTCTTAAGCGTTACGCTTGGACGACCGGGATGTTGGCGTTTGCAGCCGCTTCACGGAACTCGGCGATCTGGTCGAAGCTCAGGTAGCGGTACACGTCCGCTGCCATGCTGTCGATCTTGCCGGCGTATTCCATGTACTCCTCGACGGTCGGCAGGCGACCCAGGATGGACGCTACGGATGCCAGTTCGGCCGAGGCCAGATAGACATTCGCGCCGTCACCCAGACGGTTCGGGAAGTTACGGGTCGAAGTCGACACCACGGTGGAGTTCGGCTCGACGCGTGCCTGGTTACCCATGCACAGCGAGCAGCCTGGCATTTCCATCCGAGCACCGGCCTTGCCGTAGATGCCGTAGTAGCCTTCTTCGGTCAGTTGGTGAGCGTCCATCTTGGTCGGTGGCGACAGCCACAGACGGGTTGGCAGCTGACCCTTGACCTGATCCAGCAGTTTACCGGCAGCGCGGAAGTGACCGATGTTGGTCATGCACGAACCGATGAACACTTCGTCGATCTTCTCGCCAGCAACGCTGGACAACAGACGGGCGTCGTCCGGGTCGTTCGGCGCGCAGAGCACAGGCTCGCTGATGTCGGCCAGATCGATTTCGATGACTTCGGCGTATTCGGCGTCGGCATCGGCTTCCATCAGTTGCGGGTTGGCGATCCAGGCTTCCATCGCTTGGGCGCGACGTTCCAGGGTACGCGCATCGCCGTAGCCTTCGCCGATCATCCAGCGCAGCAGGGTAATGTTGGACTGCAGGTACTCGGTGATCGACTCTTTCGACAGCTTGATGGTGCAACCGGCAGCCGAACGTTCGGCCGAGGCGTCGGACAACTCGAACGCCTGCTCCAGGGTCAAGCCTTCCAGGCCTTCGATTTCCAGGATGCGGCCGGAGAAGGCGTTTTTCTTGCCTTTCTTCTCGACGGTCAGCAGACCGTTCTGGATAGCGAAGTAAGGAATGGCATGAACCAGGTCACGCAGGGTGATGCCAGGTTTCATCTTGCCTTTGAAGCGCACCAGGATCGATTCCGGCATGTCCAGCGGCATGACGCCGGTGGCAGCGGCGAACGCGACCAGGCCGGAACCGGCCGGGAACGAGATGCCCATCGGGAAACGGGTGTGCGAGTCGCCACCGGTGCCCACGGTGTCTGGCAGCAGCATGCGGTTGAGCCACGAGTGGATGATGCCGTCGCCCGGACGCAGGGAAACGCCGCCGCGGGTCATGATGAAGTCAGGCAGGGTGTGGTGGGTGGTGACGTCGATCGGCTTTGGATAGGCCGCGGTGTGGCAGAAGGACTGCATCACCAGGTCAGCCGAGAAGCCCAGGCACGCCAGGTCTTTCAGTTCGTCACGGGTCATGGGACCTGTGGTGTCCTGGGAACCCACGGTGGTCATTTTCGGTTCGCAGTAGGTGCCAGGACGAACGCCTTGGCCTTCTGCCAGTCCGCAAGCCTTGCCGACCATCTTCTGCGCCAGGGTGAAACCCTTGGTGCTTTCAGCAGGCGCTTCAGGCTTCTTGAACAGGTCGAACGGTGGCAGGCCCAGTTCGGCGCGAGCCTTCTCGGTCAGGCCCCGGCCGATGATCAGCGGAATGCGGCCACCAGCGCGGACTTCGTCCAACAGCACCGGGGTCTTCATTTCGAAGGTGGTGATGACTTCGTCGGTGCCGTGCTTGCAGACTTTGCCGGCGTGCGGGTACAGGTCGATCACGTCACCCATGTTCATGTTCGACACGTCGAACTCGATCGGCAGTGCGCCGGCGTCTTCCATGGTGTTGTAGAAGATCGGTGCGATCTTGCTGCCGAAGCAGAAACCGCCTGCGCGCTTGTTCGGCACGTAGGGGATGTCGTCGCCAAAGAACCACAGCACCGAGTTGGTGGCCGATTTACGCGAGGAGCCGGTACCCACCACGTCGCCGACGTAGGCGATCGGGAAGCCCTGGCCGCGCATTTCTTCGATCTGCTTCATCGGGCCGGTCTTGCCTTGCTCGTCCGGAACGATGCCGTCACGGGCCATTTTCAGCATGGCGAGGGCGTGCAGCGGGATGTCAGGACGCGACCAGGCGTCCGGGGCAGGGGACAGGTCGTCGGTGTTGGTTTCGCCGGTGACCTTGAACACGCGCAGGCTGATCTTGTCGGCCAGCACCGGGCGCTTCTTGAACCACTCGCCGTCAGCCCAGGATTGCAGCACGGCCTTGGCGTGAACGTTGCCGTTCTTGGCTTTTTCAGCCACGTCGTGGAAGGCGTCGAACATCAGCAGGGTGTGCTTGAGTTCTTCGGCGGCGACTGGCGCCAGCTCGGCGTCGTCCAGCAGCTCGACCAGGGTCACGATGTTATAGCCACCCTGCATGGTGCCGAGCAGTTCTACAGCGCGCTTCTTGTCCAACAGAGGGGATTGGGCCTGGCCCTTGGCCAGGGCGGACAGGAAGCCGGCCTTGACGTAGGCGGCTTCGTCGACGCCTGGCGGAACACGATTGGTGATCAGGTCAACGAGGAAGGCTTCTTCGCCAGCCGGAGGATTCTTCAGCAGCTCGATCAGGCCTGCGGTTTGTTCGGCGTTAAGCGGCTGGGGAACGATACCCAGGGCTGCACGCTCTTCGATATGTTTGCGGTAGGCTTCAAGCACAGTTATTACCCTCATCAGTGGTCCCAAATGGGTGTCCGGGACGCTCATCCAGAAACTCACGGCACTCATGCGCGACAGGGGCTTTTTGGGCCTCCACGCCAGAGTTGACGGAGTTCCTCACAGAAGCTGCTTTCAAAGTTTTACGCCTGCAGAACGGGGAGCTGATGAGGGTTGGCGTTGGGCTTTCCCCGCTGGAAAGACCCTTCGCCAACACCGCTCTGAAGGAACGACTGTGCTCGTGACGCTTTGAAAACAGCTTCTAACGGACATTGGCGCCTTAAAAGGCTGGCTGATTCTACGGGAAAAAAAAATTAAAGGTAAGTTGGGCTTCCAGGTTTGAGGGGTGATCAATCTTAGACAAAGGGCTAACATGCCCGTCTGTCCTGTTTTTGCGTGTGCGTTGCCTTATGCCCAACCAGCTCATCAAGACCCCCTGCGTCGGCCTCTGTTCCACTGTCTACGGTGACCTGGTCTGCCGTGGCTGCAAGCGGTTCCACCATGAAGTGATCCACTGGAACGGCTACAACGAGGAAGAAAAACGCGCGGTGTGGATGCGGCTCGAGCAACTGCTGGTGCAGGTAATGGTGGCGAAGCTGGAGGTTTTCGACCCGGCGTTGCTGCGTCAGCAACTGGAGGCGCGCAAGATCCGCTTCGTGCCGCACCAATCGGAATATTGCTGGGCCTATCAACTGATCGCCCGGGGCGCGCGGGTGATCAATAACCTGGAAGCGTACGGCATGGTCCTGTTGCCGGAGTTTCGCGATTGGGACCTGCCGGACCTGCGAGATGCCATTGATCGGGAATTCTTCCTCCTGTCCGAAGCGCATTACCAACGTTATATCGCGCCGGGGTTCCTCAAGGATGCGATGGACGGCTGACAGCCTGTCATTCGGACCAGATAGCTTTTGTGGCGAGGGAGCAAGCTCCCTCGCCACGGAAACTCGGCTGAATCCACAAAGCCTCAACCCTTGTACGCCAACTCCACCAGGTGGTCTTCGACTTCCTGTGGCTTGAGCACCAGCACATCGCTTTCCAGCGCATCGAGCACGGCTTCGGCGGTATTGCCGATCAACACGCCTGACAAGCCGGAGCGCGCCACGGTGCCAATCACGGTGACCGCGGCCTGAAGCTTGTGGGCCATGTAGGGAATCAATACGTCCGCCGGGCCTTCCTGGATGTGCAGATGCTGGTCATCGATGTCGAACTCGGCCTGGAACGCCCGGCATTGTTCGCGATAACGCGCTTCGATGGTTTCCTTGAGCTGGAAGGTCGGGTCGGCCGACGAGAGCATCGGTGACGGGTGGGCGCTGATTACATGCAGGTGCGCCTTGGCCAGGAGGGCAATGTCATAGCCGTGATCGATGATGGTCGAGTGCAGGTGACGATGCTCGCCATCGGCATTGCCGACATCGACTGCCGCCAGGATGACCCGGTCTTTCCAGGAACCGCACGTCTTGACCAGCAGCACCGGAGTCGGGCAATGGCGCAGCAACTTCCAGTCCGCCGGGGTCAGCAGGGCTTTTTTCAATGGGCTGTCCGGGAAGTGTTGCTTGATGACCAGGCCACAGCCTTCGGCCTGCTGCACGTCGATGATGGTTTCGTAGAGGCTTTCGTTCCAGGCCTGTTCGGTGGTGACGCTATAGCCGTCGGCCAGCAATGCGCTTTTCAGCACGCTGAGCAGGCCGGCATGATCGTGGTGTTTGTCGCATGCCAGCAGATGCAGATGAGCCTGGGTTACCCCGGCGATCAATTTGGCGCGCTTGAGCGCAAGGCTTTCCGAATGTTCGGGTTCGATGACCACCAGGATGCTGCGAATGGCTTGCATGATCGGCGTCTCCAGCAATAAAGAGGCATGGCGTTGCTCAACTATAGTTGCTATGGATGGCGCGTCGACTTGATGCATATCAATCGGTGTGACTGGTGGTCTGGAGGCAGGCCGGTATAATCGGCGCCCTTTGCTCGACTACCTTTTCCGTGAGCCCCATGATCCTTCCCGAAATTCACGAGTTCCTCGGCTGCCGCACCCCCGATGCCTGGGTCCAGGCTGCGCTGGCCGATCAGGAAACGCTGCTGATCGACCACAAGAACTGCGAGTTCAAGGCCGCCAGCACCGCCCTGAGCCTGATCGCCAAGTACCATTCCCATGTAGATTTGATCAACATGATGTCGCGCCTGGCCCGGGAAGAGCTGGTGCATCATGAGCAGGTCATGCGCCTGATGAAAAAACGCAAGGTAGGTCTTCGCCAGCTCTCTGCCGGGCGCTATGCCTCGGGCTTGCGCAAAGTGGTGCGCAGCCACGAGCCGGTGAAACTGGTGGACACCCTGGTGGTCGGCGCCTTCATCGAAGCCCGCAGCTGCGAGCGATTCGAGGCGCTGGTGCCGCATCTGGACGAGGAACTCGGCAAATTCTATTTCGGCTTGCTGAAAAGTGAGGCCCGGCACTTCCAGGGTTATCTGAAGCTGGCTTATCAGTATGGAGACGCCAAGGACATCGCCCAGGTGATCGACAAGGTTCGCGAGGCCGAGCGCGAGCTGATCGAGTCGCCGGATGGGGAGTTCCGGTTCCACAGCGGCGTGCCGGCCTAACGGGTCAAACCCAACCGTTCATGCCACTGGGCAATCGATTCCTCGGGATATACCTCGAACTGCTGGTCGCCCGGATGCGCCTCGACTTCCACCCACGGCGCCTTGGAACCCAGCATCAGGTGGGTGTGCTCCGGCGGTACCGGCAACGGCGTGTCGATGACTGAGGCAAACGGATGGATCAGCTCCGGCCACTCGGGGCTGAACAACCACAACCCCGAACCACAAAGCGAACAGAAATGCCGTTCGGCGCTGCTGCGATGGGCGCGTTTATCGCCTTCATCCTTGAGTCGCGCATGGTAGACCGTGATGTGCTTGCGGCCTTGCACCTTGAGACTCTTCGCATCGCCCCCCAGGTTGACCGCAAAACCGCCGCCGCCCTGGGTCTTGCGACAGATCGAACAATAGCAGCGCTGGTAAGGGTAGGGATGGGTGCTGTCCAGGCTGAACGAAACGGCGCCGCAGTGGCAGGATCCTTCGAGGTGCATGGGGGAACCTCCGGTTAGGGACTGAATAATCTGGACAACCTCGATGGGGTGATGTTCTCAACTTTTGAGTTGATGCGCCGACGTCAGTGGAAGAGCTTGCCGGCGATGAACGATCATGCGGACTTGATTTTGGGCACCCGCCACAAATACCAAGCCGCCACCGTCCGATAAGGACTCCAGGCCTGGCCGATAGCGATGATCTGCCGGCGATTCGGCTGAGTCTCCAGACCTTTTAGCCGTCGATATCCTTCGCGAACCCCAAAGTCATCCGCCGGCAAGACATCCACTCGTTCCAGGCTGTAGATCAACAGCATCTCCACGGTCCAGCGCCCGACGCCGCGCAGGCTGACCAGGCGCTCGATCAGTGCTTCATCGTCCATGGCCCGGGCCGTGGCGTAATCCGGCACGATCCCATCCAGTGTCGCCTGGGCGATGCCCTGGAGGGTCGCGAGCTTGCTCGCGGAGAATCCGCAACTGCGCAGTAGCGTGCTGTCTGTTGCCAACAGTTGTTCGGGGGCGGGAAACGCGGCGGGGGCAAACAGCGCGACAAGCCGCCCGAGAATGGCGTCCCCGGCCTTGGCGTGCAGTTGTTGGTAGGCAATCGCCCGCACCAGTGCCTCATAGGGATCGCGGGCCGGCTTGGGTTGCAGCAGGCACGGGCCGACGGACGCGATGTGACGCCGCCAGTCTTCGTCAAGATTGGCCAGGAAAGTACTCGCTTCGTCGTAAGGCGTGCTCATCCGGATCTCTGTTCGGGGCTGATCAAAACGCCAAGGGCAACGAAACCTGCACCGCGGCTTTTTCCAGCCGCAACAGAAACGCCTTGCGCGGCTGGCCGCCACCGTAACCGGTCAGCGCGCCGTCCGCGCCGATCACCCGATGGCAGGGAATGACGATCGCCAGGCGATTCTGCCCGTTGGCCAAGCCCACGGCGCGGCTCGCGCCAGGGCTGCCCAGGGCGCAGGCGACGGCGCCGTAGCTGCGGGTTTCGCCATAGGGGATCTTTTGCAGTTCGGCCCAGACCCGGACTGCAAAGGCGCTGCCAGGCATGTGCAGCGGCACGTGGAAAGTCGTTTGTTTGCCGGCGAAATAATCCGCCAGTTCGGCTTCGATCTGTTGCAGATGAGCGTTATGCCCCGGGGCGACCGTGTAGCCGTAGCGTTGCTGCAGTTCTTCCAATTCTTTGGTCAAGGCCGGGCGGTCGAGAAATTCCAGCAGCACCAGTCCGCGACGTTCGGCCATGGCCAGCATCGGCCCCAGAGGGGTTGTCAGTCGGGTGAACAGCAACGGTTCGCTGAGGCCGGCGCGGCCGGGGGTGATATGAAAAGACTTCACGAACGCATCACGAAAACCGCTCAGGGATTCATAGCCGGAATCGAAAGCGGCGTTGTCGATCGAGGCGCCTTCCTTGATTCCGCCCAAGGCGATGCCCAGGCGCCGGGTCCGCAGGTAGGCGTGAAAAGTCATGCCGAAATGCTGTTTGAACCAGCGGCGCAGCTTCAGCGGTTCGATGCCCTGTTCGTGCAGCAGCGCATCGGTCCAGCGCACGTCGGGCCCGGCATCCACGGCTTTGAGCAGCGCCTGGATCCAGGCCGGTGCGATGGCCGCGGCATCCAATGGCTTGCAGCGCAGGCAGGCTCGATAGCCGGCCGACATGGCCTCGTCGGCGTGGGCGAAGAACTCCACGTTCTCTGGCTTCGGCTTGCGTGCCGTGCAGCTGGGACGACAGAAAATGCCGGTGGTCTTGACCGCGGTGAAAAATACCCCCTCGTAGGCGGTGTCTCGTTCGAGCATGGCGCGGACCATTTCGGCGTGGGGCGGGAGCAGCGAGTCTTGTAGGTTCATGGGAGGAGCATAGAACCGTGGCCCAAAGCCCTCCACCGAAAAATCGACAGTGAATTTGCCGATATCAATATTTCCAGAACACTGGCGTGAACAACACCAGCACCGTCAGGATCTCCAGGCGTCCCAGCAGCATGCCGAGGGTCAGCAGCCATTTCGCCGCGTCCGGCAGGGTCGAGAAGTTGCCGGCCGGGCCGATGATATTGCCCAGGCCCGGGCCGACGTTGCACACGGCGGTGGCGGCGCCGGTCAAGGCGGTCGTCCAATCCAGGCCGATCAGCGCGAGGCCCAGGGCGATGGCGCCGATGGTGATCGCGAAGAAGAACGAAAACGTCAGCAGCGAGCGAACGATTTCCTCGTCGATGGGGTGGTTGTTGTACTTCTTCTGGATCACCGCCCGGGGGTGGATCAGTTGCTTCAAGCTGCCCATCAACAGGACCTTGGCGACCTGAAACCGAAAGATCTTCAGGCCCCCGGCCGTGGACCCCGAACAGCCGCCGACGAACGTCAGGTAAAAGAACAGCAGCAGGGCGAAGCTGCCCCACAACGTGTAGTCCCCCAGGGCCACGCCAGTGGTTGTGACCACGGAGGTGACGTTGACCGCGACGATACGGACCGCGTCCCACCATGCATGGTCGCTGTTCAGGCTCAGCCAGGTGCCGACCCCGAGCCAGGTGACCACCAGAAAGCCTATGAACCCCCTGACTTGCTGGTCCTTGAGCAAGGCGCGCCGGTGGCCTCGCAATGTCGCCACATACAGCGTGAAGGGCAGCGCCCCCGCCATCATGACCACCACCGACACCCAATGGACCGCCGGTTGCGGCCAATGGGCGAGGGACGCATCGGAGGTGGAGAATCCTCCGGTGGAAATCAGCGACATCGCATGGTTGATCGCCTCGAAAGGCGTCATGCCGGCAAGCCACAGCGCCAACGTCGAGAGCGCGGTCAAGCCTACGTAGATCCACAGGATGTAGTTGGCCGCGACATGCGAGCGCGGCGTGACTTTCTCCGACCAATCCGAAGATTCGGTCTGGAACAGCCGCATGCCACCGACCCGCAATAACGGCAGGACCGCCACGGCCATGCCGATAAAGCCGATTCCACCAAGCCAGTGCAGCATCGAGCGCCATATCAACAGGCCGGGCGATGCCGTGTCCAAACCGGTCAGGATGGTCGAGCCGGTGGTGGTGATGCCGGACATGGTCTCGAAAAACGCATCGGTGTAGCTGATGTGCTGAATGAGCACCATTGGCAGGGCGGCGAACGCACAGACGAATACCCAACTGGCGGTGGTCAGCAGGTACATTTCCCGGGGCCGCATCTGGGCCTGTTCCGGTCTTCCACGGGCGACCAGTGCCACACCGCAGACAAAAGTGATCAGGCTCGACCAGAGAAACGCCGACAAGTCATCGTTGCGCTCGTAGAACATCAGCGTGAACAGCGGAATCGCCATGCTGACCGCGAGGGTGATCAGGAAAATCCCAAGGATGAAACCGATGAGACGCAGAACCGCTATGGACATGGATAACGCCTGATTCAAAAGCTGCACAGTATCGATTTGGCGAGTCGGTCAGCGCGTAAAGTTTGCGTAAAAAAAGAAGCGGGCGTGCTTGATGACGAAGGCAGTTTTCTTCAATACCCGTGCGGGCAACCCGTTTAACTTGGGGCCTCTTTCCTCAAACGAAGAAGATATGTGATGAGCTTGATATTATCCATGGCGACCTTTGCGCTGGTCGCGTCCATTACGCCGGGCCCGGTCAATATCGTGGCCCTCAGTTCCGGCGCTCGGTACGGTTTACGCGCCACCTTGCGCCACGTCGCCGGCGCCACCCTGGGGTTTGTCCTGCTGCTGGTCTTGATGGGGTTGGGGTTGCACGAAGTCTTGCAGCGCTGGCCGGGGCTCACCCGCGTGGTGCAACTGGCGGGGGTGGCGTTCCTGTTGTTCATGGCCTGGAAGCTGGCGATGGACAACGGCGAGCTGGGTGAGCGGGACGAAGGGCGCGCGCCGTCGATGATCTACGGCGCACTGATGCAGTGGCTCAACCCCAAGGCCTGGCTGGCCTGCGTGGCGGGGATGGGCGCTTTCGTCGCCGATGGCGAGGCATCGCTGGTGTGGCAGTTCGCGGCGATCTATTTGGTGATCTGCTACCTGTCCGTGGGCTGCTGGGCATACGCCGGCAGCTTCCTGCGTACCTGGCTGGGGAATCCGGTGACCATGCGCCTGTTCAATCGGGCCATGGCGGCGTTGCTGGTGGCGAGCGCGGTGTATCTGTTGTTGCCGTGAGCAACCCGTCCTTGGGGTTGGAACGCTGTCGGGGCGAGGGAGCTCGCTCCCGCTCGACTGCGCAGCGGTCGCCTGGAATCGAGGGCTACTCCGTAGCCCAGCGGGAGCAAGCTCCCTCGCCACGGGACGGGGCAGTGTCAGCCTCGGTATTGCCCGGGCGTGGCGGCCAGGTGTTGCTTGAATGCCCGTTGGAAATGCGCCTGGTCGGCAAAACCGCTTTGCAGCGCGACATCGGCAATCAACTTGCCCTCGCGCAATTGGCGACGGGCGAATTGGATCCGGCGATTGATCAGGAAAGCGTGGGGCGTCATACCGTAGTGACGCTTGAAGGCCCGGCTCAAGTAGGACGGCGAGAGCTGTGCAAACGCGCAGATATCCTCGAGCTTGAGGGCTTCGGTGCAATGGTCATGGATGAACTGCGCGGCCCGCATCAAAGCAGGGTGACTGCCCCGGTCCGGGCGCCCGGCCGGATTGAGCCGATGCTGGAGGTCGGTGAAAAACGCCTCGACGGCATCTTTTTTGGCGCGGGTATCGACCTGTTCATCCACCAGTATTTCGTAGAGCGCACACAGGCCGGAGAAAAGCGCGGCATCGCGGCTGTGGGTGGTGTCGAACGCCTGGAACTCCATGGACGGATCAAAGCCGATCCGCCGTTGCAGGTCCCTTAGCCATTGGGTATCGACATACAGCATCACGTAGGACCAGGGTTGATTGTCGATGGGATTGCAGGCGTGGACGTCGCCAGGATTCATCAGCACCACCGTGCCGCCCTCGACTTGGAAGCTCGACTGCTCATGCAGATACGTGCTGCGCCCGGCAGTGATCGCACCGATCGAGAAATGGTCGTGGGAGTGACGCGAATAACAGACCTTGCGCCCATCGGCGATGGCCCGGGCTTCGATGAAAGGCAGCGCCGCGTCGTGCCAGAAACGTGGGGCAGCGTCATGGTTGGCGGGCTTCATCGGTCGATGTCCTGTTTTGTTGGCTGTGCCTGAGTGTATTCGCCTGCGCCCAAAAATGCCCGTTCGAGATCGGTGCGGGTCTGGACGGGGTTGCAAGTTCGCTTCCACAGATAACGTGCAGAGCAAAAAAACGCCGCTTGACCTTTCCAGGCCAAGCGGCGTTTTTGTTGCAATGCGAAGATTATTCTTCGATGTTGCCCATGGCGGTGGTGTTGAAGCCGCCGTCCACGTACATGATTTCACCGCTGATGCCCGACGCCAGGTCAGAGCACAGGAAGGCGCCGGCGTTGCCGACTTCTTCGATGGTGACGTTGCGACGCAGCGGGGTTTGCGCTTCGTTGGCGGCCAGCATCTTGCGGAAATTCTTGATGCCGGAAGCGGCGAGGGTGCGGATCGGGCCGGCCGATACGCAGTTCACGCGGGTGCCGTCCGGGCCCAGGGAGCCGGCCAGGTAGCGAACGCCCGCTTCCAGGGAGGCCTTGGCCATCCCCATGACGTTGTAGTTCGGCATGGTGCGCTCGGCGCCCAGGTACGACAGGGTCAGCAGGCTGCCGTTGCGGCCTTTCATCATTTCACGGCCGGCTTTGGCCAGGGCCACGAAGCTGTAGGCGCTGATGTCGTGGGCGATGCGGAAGCCTTCGCGGGTGGTGGCTTCGGTGAAGTCGCCGTCCAACTGGTCGCCCGGGGCGAAGCCCACGGAGTGCACGATGCAGTCCAGGCCATCCCACTTCTTGCTCAGTTCTTCGAAGACCTTGGCGATTTCTTCATCGCTGGCCACGTCGCATGGGAAGCACAGCTCCGGGCTCGAACCCCAGCCTTGCGCGAACTCTTCGACACGACCCTTGAGTTTGTCGTTCTGATAAGTGAAGGCAAGCTCAGCGCCCTCGCGATGCATGGCGGCAGCGATGCCGGATGCGATGGACAGCTTGCTGGCGACACCGACGATCAGTACGCGCTTACCGGCGAGAAAACCCATGTGTTGCTCCTCTTTCAGGTTATTCGGCAGTTGTTGGGGCCAGGAAGGCGGCCTCCAGCAACTGCTGTGTATAGGGGTGTTGCGGCGCGGCGAATATGCTGCGGGCATCACCTTGTTCGACCACTTGGCCATGCTTGACCACCATCAATTGGTGGCTCAGCGCTTTGACGACAGCCAGGTCATGGCTGATAAACAGGTACGTCAGGTTGTACTTGGTTTGCAGCGACCGCAACAGCTCCACCACCTGGCGTTGCACGGTACGGTCCAGGGCCGACGTCGGCTCATCCAGCAGAATCAACGCCGGCTTGAGCACCAGGGCCCGGGCAATGGCGATGCGCTGCCGTTGCCCTCCGGAAAATTCATGGGGGTAGCGGTTCCGGGTTTCCGGGTCCAGGCCTACCTCCTTCAATGCCGCGATTATCGCTTGTTCCTGTTCTGCCGGGGTGCCGATCTTGTGGATCCGCAACCCTTCGCCGACGATCTGGCTCACACACATCCGTGGGCTCAGGCTGCCGAACGGGTCCTGAAACACCACTTGCATCTCCCGGCGCAGCGGCCGGACCTGCTGCTGTGACAGGCAGTCAAGCTGCTGGCCCTCGAAGCGGATCGCGCCCTGGCTGCCGATCAACCGCAAGATCGCCAGCCCCAGGGTCGACTTTCCGGAACCACTTTCGCCGACGATGCCCAAGGTCTGGCCCTGGGGCAGGCTGAAGCGGATTCCGTCCACCGCCTTGATGTAATCCACCGTACGCTTGAACACGCCTTTCTTGATCGGGAACCAGACTTTCAGGTCCTCGACCTGCAACAGCGGCGGGCCGACGACGTTGTTTGCCGGGTTGCCGCTGGGCTCGGCGGCCAGTAATTCCCGAGTGTACGGATGTTGCGGCGCGCGGAACAACTCTGCGCACGATGCCTGTTCGACGATGCAACCGCGCTGCATGACACATACGCGGTGCGCAATTCTTCGCACCAGGTTCAAATCGTGGCTGATAAGCAGCAGCGACATGCCCAGGCGTGCCTGCAAATCCTTGAGCAGTTCGAGGATTTTCAGCTGCACGGTGACGTCCAGCGCGGTGGTCGGTTCGTCGGCGATCAGCAGTTCCGGCTCATTGGCCAAGGCCATGGCGATCATCACCCGTTGCCGCTGGCCACCGGACAGTTCATGGGGCAGGGCCTTGAGGCGCTTGTGCGGATCAGGAATGCCGACCAGCTCCAACAGTTCAAGGGAGCGGCGGGTAGCGACCTTGCCAGTCAGGCCCTTGTGGATGCCGAGCACTTCGTTGAGCTGTTTTTCGATGCAGTGCAAGGGATTCAGCGACGTCATCGGCTCTTGGAAAATCATCGCGATCCGGTTGCCGCGAATATGGCGGATGGTTTTTTCCTTCAGGCCCAGCAGGTCCTGGCCCGCGTACTGGATGGTTCCGGTGGGATGATGGGCCAGCGGATAGGGCAGCAAGCGCAGGATGGAGTGGGCCGTCACCGACTTGCCCGAACCGCTTTCGCCCACCAGGGCCAGGGTTTCGCCTCGCTTGATGTCGAAGCTGACGCCTTCGACCACCCGCTGGCGGCGTTCGCCGACGACGAACTCCACCGCCAGGTCGCGTACTTCGATCAGATTGTCCTGGTTCATTTCACTTCCTCGGATCGAAGGCATCGCGAGCGGACTCGCCGATGAACACCAGCAGGCTCAGCATGATCGCCAGTACGGCGAACGCGCTGATGCCCAGCCACGGCGCCTGGAGGTTGGACTTGCCCTGGGCTACCAGCTCGCCCAGGGAAGGCGCGCCCGCCGGCAGGCCGAAGCCGAGGAAATCCAGGGCGGTGAGGGTGCCGATGGCGCCGGTGAGGATGAACGGCATGAACGTCATGGTCGAGACCATGGCGTTGGGCAGGATGTGGCGGAACATGATCGCGCCGTTCTGCATGCCCAATGCGCGAGCGGCGCGCACGTATTCCAGGTTGCGGCCGCGCAGGAACTCGGCGCGCACGACGTCCACCAGGCTCATCCAGGAAAACAGCAGCATGATGCCCAGTAGCCACCAGAAGTTGGGCTGGACGAAACTGGCGAGGATGATCAGCAGGTACAGCACCGGTAACCCGGACCAGATCTCCAGGAAGCGCTGGCCGGCCAGGTCCACCCAGCCACCGTAGAAACCCTGCAGGGCACCGGCGATCACCCCGATGATCGAGCTGAGCACCGTCAGCGTCAGGGCAAACAGCACCGAGATACGAAAACCGTAGATCACCCGCGCCAGCACATCGCGCCCCTGGTCATCGGTACCGAGCCAGTTCACCGAGGAGGGCGGCGCCGGTGCCGGGACTTTCAGGTCGTAGTTGATGCTCTGGTAGCTGAACGGAATCGGTGCCCACACCACCCAGGCGTCCTTGGCGGCCAGCAGCTCACGGATGTACGGGCTCTTGTAGTTGGCCTCCAGCGGGAATTCGCCGCCAAAGGTGGTCTCGGGGTAGCGCTTTAGGGCCGGGAAATACCAGCCGCCGTCGTAATGCACCACCAGCGGTTTGTCGTTGGCGATCAGCTCGGCGCCCAGGCTCAGCACGAACAGCACCAGGAACAGCCACAGCGACCACCAGCCGCGCTTGTTGGCTTTGAACAGTTCGAAACGGCGGCGATTGAGAGGGGACAGGTTCATCTCAATGCTCCCGGCTTTCGAAATCGATGCGCGGATCGACGAAGGTGTAGGTCAGGTCGCCAATCAATTTCACCACCAGCCCCAGCAAGGTGAAGATGAACAGTGTGCCGAATACCACGGGGTAGTCGCGGTTGATCGCGGCTTCGAAACTCATCAGGCCCAGGCCGTCGAGGGAAAAGATCACTTCCACCAGCAGCGAGCCGGTGAAGAAAATGCCAATGAAGGCCGAAGGAAAGCCGGCGATCACCAACAACATTGCGTTGCGAAACACATGGCCATACAGCACGCGGTTGCGGGTCAGGCCCTTGGCCTTGGCGGTGACCACATACTGCTTGTTGATTTCATCGAGGAAGCTGTTCTTCGTCAGCAGCGTCATGGTGGCGAAGTTGCCGATCACCAGCGCGGTCACTGGCAAGGCCAGGTGCCAGAAATAGTCGAGGATCTTGCCGCCCAGGGTCAGTTCATCAAAGTTGTTGGATGTCAGCCCACGCAGCGGGAACCAGTCGAAATAGCTGCCGCCGGCAAACACCACGATCAACAAGATGGCAAACAGGAACGACGGGATCGCATAGCCGACGATGATCGCCGAACTGGTCCACACATCGAAATGACTGCCGTGCCGCGTCGCCTTGGCGATCCCCAGGGGGATGGACACCAGGTACATGATCAGTGTGCTCCATAGCCCGAGGGAGATGGACACGGGCATCTTTTCCTTGATCAGGTCAATGACCTTGGCGTCGCGGAAGAAACTGTCACCGAAGTCCAGGCGGGCGTAGTTCTTGATCATGATCCACAGGCGCTCCGGGGCGGACTTGTCGAAGCCGTACATGCGCTCGATTTCCTTGACCAGCGCCGGGTCCAGGCCCTGGGCGCCGCGGTAGGAGGACGAACCTGCCACCGATACCTCGGCACCGCCGCCAGCGATGCGGCTGGTGGCGCCTTCGAACCCTTCGAGCTTGGCGATCATTTGCTCCACCGGGCCGCCGGGCGCGGCCTGGATGATGACGAAGTTGATCAGCAGGATGCCGAACAGCGTCGGGATGATGAGCAACAGCCGCCGAAAAATATAAGCCAGCATCGGGTTACTCCACACTCTCGGGAGCGGCGATTTGCTGCTCGATGACCTGCTTTTCTACCTCATCGGCTGGCTTGACCTCCGGCTTGACCCACCATGTAGTGGTGCCGATGTCATAGGTCGGCGTGACTTTCGGGTGGCCGATGTGGTTCCAGTAGGCCACGCGCCAGGTCTTGATGTGCCAGTTGGGAATTACGTAATAGCCCCATTGCAGGACCCGGTCCAACGCCCGGGCATGGGCCACCAGGCTCTTGCGCGAGTCAGCGTTGATCAACTGTTCCACCAGTTGGTCCACGGCAGGGTCCTTGAGGCCCATGGTGTTGCGGCTGCCGGGTTTGTCCGCAGCGGCCGACATCCAGAATTCGCGCTGCTCGTTTCCTGGCGAGCTGGATTGCGGAAAGCTGCCCACCACCATATCGAAGTCCCGCGAGCGCACGCGGGTGATGTATTGCGACACGTCGACGCGGCGGATCACAAGTTCAATGCCCAGGTCACTCAGGTTGCGTTTGAACGGCAGCAGGATCCGTTCGAATTCGGTCTGGGCCAGCAGGAACTCCAGCACCACCGGCTTACCTTGGGCATCGACCATCTTGTCATCGACGATGCGCCAGCCGGCTTCCTGCAACAGCTGATAGGCCTTGCGTTGCTGGTCGCGGATCATGCCGCTGCCGTCGCAGACCGAAGGTTGGAAGGCTTCGGTGAAGACTTGCTCGGGAATCTTGCCGCGCAAGGGTTCGAGAATCTTCAGCTCGTCTTCGCCTGGCAACCCGGTGGCGGCCATTTCCGAGTTCTCAAAATAGCTGCGGGTGCGGGCGTAGGCGCCGTTGAACAACTGCTTGTTGGTCCATTCGAAGTCCAACAGCAGGCTCAGGGCCTGGCGCACCCGTACATCCTGGAACACCGGGCGGCGCAGGTTGAAGATGAAGCCTTGCATGCCCGTAGGGTTGCCGTTGGGAATCTGTTCCTTGATCAGGCGGCCTTCGGTCACGGCGGGGATGTTGTAGGCGTTGGCCCAGTTCTTCGCGGTCATTTCCAGCCAGTAATCGAACTGTCCGGCCTTGAGGGCTTCCACCGCCACGGTGTTGTCGCGGTAATAGTCGGTGGTCAATAAGTCGAAGTTATAGAAACCGCGGTTCACCGGCAGGTCCTTGCCCCAATAATCCTTCACCCGCTCATAGCGGATCGAACGTCCGGCCTTTACTTCGGTGACCTTGTAGGGCCCGCTGCCCAGGGGAATTTCCAGGTTGCCCTTGCTGAAATCGCGGCTGGCCCACCAATGCTTGGGCAATACCGGCAGTTGGCCGAGGATCAGCGGCAGTTCACGGTTATGGGTGTGCTTGAACTTGAACAGAACCTTGAGTGGGTCTTCGGCGATGACCTCGGCCACATCGTTGTAATAGCCGCGGAACATCGGCGCGCCATCCTTGGTCAGGGTCTCGAAGCTGAACACGACATCTTCGGCGCGCATGGGGTGGCCGTCGTTGAAGCGCGCTTCGGGGCGCAGGTAAAAGCGCACCCAGCCGTTGTCCGGCGCTTTCTCGATTTTTTCCGCGACCAGACCGTATTCGGTGAAGGGCTCATCCAGGCCTTGCTTGGCCAAGGTGTCGTAGATCAGGCCGATATCATCGGCAGGTACGCCTTTGCTGATGAATGGGTTGAGGCTGTCGAAGCTGCCAAAGCCACCCTGACGGAATATTCCGCCCTTGGGGGCATCGGGGTTCACGTAGTCGAAATGCTTGAAATTGGCCGGGTACTTTGGTGGCTCGTTGTACAAGGTCACGGCGTGCTGCGGCGCGGCGCAGGCCAGCCCGGCGAATAACAAACTGCCGGCCTGCAGAAGCAGGGCGCGTAGAGGCTTCATTGATCTTTCTCCGAAGATTTCAGCCACCACGCGCTCAGGCCCAGGGTGTAGGGCGGTGTGGTGACAAAGGCGAACCGGTTGCGATACGCCAGGCGATGGTAATTGATATACCAGTTGGGAATGCAGTAATGCTGCCACAGCAGGACCCGGTCCAGGGCCTTGCCGGCGGCGACTTGTTCGTCGCGGGTCTGGGCGGAGAGCAGTTTTTCCAGCAGATGGTCAACCACCGGATTGGCGATCCCTGCGTAGTTCTTGCTGCCCTTGATCCCGACCTGGCTGGAGTGGAAATACTGCCATTGTTCAAGGCCCGGGCTGAGGGTCTGGCCCAGGGTCAGCAAAATCATGTCGAAGTCGAACTGGTCCAATCGCTGCTTGTACTGGGCACGATCCACTGTGCGCACTCGGCCCTGGATGCCAATGCTGGCCAGGTTTTCGACGTAGGGCTGCAGGATGCGCTCCAGGTTCGGGTTGACCAGCAGGATCTCGAAGCGCAGGGGTTGGCCGGCGGCGTTGAGCAGGTGCTGGCCGTTGAGGGTCCAGCCGGCTTCCTTCAGCAGGCCAAGGGCCCTGCGCAGGGTTTCCCGGGGAATGCCGCGCCCGTCGGTTTGGGGCAGGCTGAAGGGCTCGGTCAGTAATCGAGGGGGCAGTTGTTCACGGTAAGGTTTGAGCAACAGCCACTCGTGGCCGACGGGCAGGCCAGTGGCGGAGAATTCGCTGTTGGGGTAATAGCTGAGGGTTCGTTTGTACGCGCCGCTGAACAGGGTGCGGTTGGTCCATTCGAAATCGAACATCAACCCCAGGGCTTCTCGGACCTTGACCTCGCCGAAGGTGGCGCGCCGGGTGTTCATGAACAGGCCCTGGGTCTGGGTCGGAATCTGGTGGGGAATCTGCGCCTTGATCACATCGCCACGGTTCACCGCCGGAAAGTTGTACCCGTTGGCCCAGTTCTTGGCCTGGTGCTCGATGTAGATGTCAAACTCACCGGCCTTGAAGGCTTCGAAGGCGACGCCGCTGTCTCGGTAGAAATCCACTTCCATTCGATCGACGTTGTACTTGCCACGATTGACCGGCAGATCCTTGCCCCAGTAGTCCTTGACTCGCTCGAACACCAATTGGCGACCTGGCTGCACTTTGGTGATGCGATAAGGCCCGCTGCCCAACGGCGGCTCGAAGGTGGTCGCCTTGAAATCGCGGTCTTTCCAATAATGCTGCGGCAACACCGGCAGCTCACCCAGGCGCAGGATCAGCAGCGGATTGCCCGAGCGCTTGAACACGAAGCGGATTCTCAGCGGATTGAGGACATCCACCCGCAGCACTTCCTGCAAATTGGTCCGGTATTGCGGATGGCCATCTTTGAGCAGCGTTCGGTAGGAAAACGCTACGTCATAGGCAGTGATCGGCACGCCATCATGAAAGCGCGCTTCGGGCCGCAGGTTGAACACCACCCAGCTGCGGTCCTCGCTGTACTCCACCGACTGGGCGATCAAGCCGTAACTCGACGTTGGCTCATCCCCTGAGGGCGCATATTGGCCAGTGCCTACCATGAGCGGTTCGTTCAGCTCATTGATGCCGTATTGCAGGAAGTTCGGCGTCGAAACCGGGCTGCTGCCCTTGAATGTATAGGGATTGAGGGTATCGAAGGTGCCAAACGCCATGATCCGCAAGGTGCCGCCCTTGGGCGCTTGCGGGTTGACCCAGTCGAAGTGGGTGAACCGGGCCGGGTATTTCAGCGTGCCGAACTGCGCATAGCCATGGCTTTCGCTGATGGTAGCGTCGGCGGCAGGGCTCGATGCCAGGCTGATCAGGAGCAGGAGGAGGGGGCGTATCAAGTCTGGGATCCGATCCAGGCGGCTTGGGCATTTATGGCCTGTACAGTAACAGCTTGTATGGGCGGGAAAAAGGCGGTGGGCCAAAGCCTCTCAGATTAGGCGAAGCCGGGGCGAGCATGCATTCGTGGCGAGGGAGCAAGCTTCCTCGCCACGAATGCTGCTCGGGCACAGCCCTTCAGCCATCGATAAGCTTAGTGCGGGGAATAGACCGTCAACATCTGCCCAGGCTTGAGCGCCTTGCCCATGCGCGGGTTCCAGCGCTTGAGGTGCTGCATTTCGACATTGAAGCGCTTGGCGACGACGTACAGCGAGTCACCCTGCTTGACCTTGTATTGGGTCTGCTTCTTTTGTTCCTTGCCCTTGGCGGCCACGACGGTGTTGATGCGCTTGCCGCGGGCCTTGGTGGCCTTGACGTCCTGCATCACCAACGTTTGACCGACCTTGAGCTTGTTGCCGCTGAGCTTGTTCCAGCGCTGCAAGTCCTTGGTCTGGACCTTGTTGGCCTTGGCGATCTGGGCCAGGTTGTCGCCGCGCTTGACGCGGTAGGTGCGCCTTGCGCCTTCCACTTCGCTGTCATCGGCGGTCTCGAAGACTGGCTTGAGCGAGCGAGGGCTGATCAGTTCTTCCGGGCGCATGGTCGACAGGCTGGCGGTCAGCAGTTGCGCCTTGGAGGTCGGCACCAGCAGGTGCTGCGGGCCGTCGATGGTGGTGCGCTGCTTGAAGGCCGGGTTGAGCTGGAACAGCTCGTCCTCGTCGATGTTCGCCACCGCCGCGACCTTCGACAGGTCCATGCGCTGGTTGATCTCGACGACCTGGAAGTACGGCTCGTTGGCGATCGGGTTGAGGTTCACGCCATAGGCGTCCGGAGCCAACACGACCTGGGACAGCGCGAGCAGCTTGGGCACGTAGGCCTGTGTTTCGCTGGGCAGCGGCAGGTTCCAGTAGTCGGTGGGCAGGCCAAGCTTCTCGTTGCGCTCGATGGCGCGGCTGACCGTGCCTTCACCAGCGTTATAGGCCGCCAGTGCCAGCAACCAGTCACCGTTGAACATGTCGTGCAGGCGCGTCAGGTAGTCCATCGCGGCGGTGGTGGACGCGGTAATGTCACGACGGCCGTCGTAGAAGCGGGTCTGGCGCAGGTTGAAATAACGCCCGGTGGAAGGGATGAATTGCCACAGTCCCACTGCATTGGCCCGGGAATAGGCCATGGGGTTGTAGGCGCTTTCGATCACCGGCAACAGCGCCAGCTCCAGCGGCATGTTGCGTTCTTCAAGACGCTCGACGATGTAGTGGATATATAAGCTGCCGCGCTCGCCGGCATTTTCCAGGAATGAAGGGTTGCTGGCGAACCACAAACGCTGCTGCTCGATGCGCGGGTTGACGCCGGCGGTTTCCTGGAGCTGGAAGCCCTGGCGCATGCGTTCCCACACATCCTGGGGCACCTGGGGGGTAGGCTTTTCCGTGAGCCACACAGGTTTTTGCTTGGCCCGCGCGGCGACATTCGGCTTATGCGCAGCATCGCTCTGTGGCACCTGGCCGGTGCTCTGACAGCCCGCCAGCGTGGCGGACACTGCCACCGCGATGGCCTGGGCCAAGCGGGTCAGTGTGTCTGACTGGACGGACCTGCGAATAGATGACGACATTGGCTGGAAGTAAGTTCCGGGCAAAAATGTCGGCCGATTCTAGGAAGCGCACCCCAGCAGGTCAACCATTCAGAATTTTTGTATCAATCGGTAGCTGCCTTAGAACTTATCTTTCCAGGCCCTCAAGGCCGCAAAAACCTCACTCGCCGTCTGGTTGGGTTGACCGTTCCGTTCGTCTGCTTTTTGTTTAACGGATGTTTCAGCGGTGCGCAAAAACGGATTGGTGAGTTTTTCCAAAGCCAGGGTCGAGGGCAGGGTGATGATGCCCTGGTTGCGCTGCTGGGTGACTTTCTCCAGGCGGGCGGCAACGTCTGGGTTGGACGGCTCGACCGCGGCGGCGAATTTCAGATTGCTCAAGGTGTATTCATGGGTGCAGTAGACAAGCGTATCTTCAGGGAGCGCGGCGAGGCGGCCCAGGGAGTGGTGCATCTGTTCGGGCGTGCCCTCGAAAAGCCGTCCGCAACCGGCGGCGAACAGCGTGTCGCCACAGAACAGCAGGCCACTGTGGTAGTAGGCGATATGTCCCAATGTGTGCCCGGGAACCGCATAAACATCGAAGTCCAGGCCCAGCACATTGACTTTCGCGTGGTCGTTAAGGGCGATGTCTCGCGCCGGGATGTTTTCGCTGGCCGGGCCGTAGACGGTGGCGCCGGTCGCGCTTTTCAGCGCGGCGACACCGCCGACATGATCGTGGTGATGGTGGGTGACCAGGATGTCGCTCAAGACCCAGTCGGGATGAGCCTCGAGCCACCCCTGCACTGGCGCGGCGTCGCCTGGATCGACCACGGCGCAAGTCTGCGTCGAGTGATCTTGTAACAACCAAATGTAGTTATCGTTAAATGCGGGCAGGGCAGTGATCTGTATCATCGTCGAATTCGCCAAGCTCAAAACAAAGGCGCATCTTAGAACTTCCTGACGCGTTGGAGAATGCAATGACCGATGAAGCGTTCGCTCAGGCCGATCCTGACTGGCTGGCATTGATCAGCTCTGCCCGTGAGTGGCTGTCCGGCCCTGTCGGGCAATTTCTGCTGGAAGAAGAACGGCGCATGCTCGAAGACGAGTTGGGCCGGTTCTTTGGCGGCTATCTGGTGCATTACGGTCCTTCGGCGCAAACGCCACCGTCGGCGCCTCAGGTCCAGCGCAACGTGCGCTTGGGGGCGCCGTTGCCGGGCGTCGAGATCGTTTGCGAGGAGCAGGCCTGGCCCTTGAGCGAGCATGCCGCCGATGTGGTGGTGATGCAGCACGGCCTGGATTTCTGCCTGTCGCCCCATGGGCTGTTGCGCGAAGCCGCCAGCAGCGTGCGGCCCGGTGGGCATCTGTTGATCATCGGCATCAACCCCTGGAGCAGTTGGGGATTGCGCCATGTATTCGCCAGCGATGCGCTGCGCCAGGCCCGTTGCATTTCGGCCTCGCGGGTCGGCGACTGGCTCAACCTGCTGGGTTTCGCGCTGGAGAAACGCCGCTTCGGGTGCTATCGTCCGCCGCTTGCGTCGCCCAAGTGGCAGGCCCGATTGGCTGGCTGGGAGCGCAAGGCGGGTGACTGGCAATTGTCCGGTGGCGGCTTCTATTTATTGGTGGCGCGCAAGATCGCGGTCGGGCTGCGCCCGGTGCGTCAGGCGCGACGCGAGCCGATGGGCAAGCTGATTCCCTTGCCGATGGCCAAGGTCAACCGTCGCCACATCGAGCCGTAATCCCTTTATCGATGGTTCTGGCCGTATCCGGCTCCGGGCGCTGATCGGCCCTGGGCGGCGGCCTTTTGTTTTTTGGATTGATTGGCATGAGCGATAGCGTGGAACTCTTCACTGATGGCGCCTGCAAGGGCAACCCTGGCCCGGGTGGCTGGGGTGCATTGCTGGTGTGCAAGGGCGTGGAAAAAGAGCTCTGGGGCGGCGAAGCCAATACCACCAACAACCGCATGGAGCTGATGGGCGCCATTCGGGGGTTGGAAGAGCTCAAGCGTCCTTGCGACGTGCTGCTGGTGACCGACTCGCAGTATGTAATGAAAGGCATCAACGAGTGGATGGCGAACTGGAAGAAGCGCGGCTGGAAGACGGCGGCGAAAGAACCGGTCAAGAACGCCGACCTCTGGAAATTGCTGGACGAGCAGGTCAACCGCCACAACGTCACCTGGAAATGGGTACGTGGCCACATTGGTCACCACGGAAACGAACGGGCCGACCAGTTGGCCAATCGAGGAGTGGATGAGGTGCGCGGCTACAAGCAGTCCTGATCCGGCCGGATCTGATTTTTGGCAAATGGAAATAATCGTGGCGAGGGAGCTTGCTCCCGCTGGACCGGTCCGGCGCCTCGGGCGAAGCAGGCCCCTTTCGGCGGTCGCTGCGCAACCTAGCGGGAGCAAGCTCCCTCGCCACAAAAGCGGTCCCAGGCTAATCCCACCTCATAGCATGGTAAGATCCGCGCTTTTGCAAGACTGCCCGTTGAGAATTGAACACTGATGGCCAACAGATCTGTAGTACTGGATACCGAAACCACCGGCATGCCGGTGACCGACGGTCACCGGATTATTGAAATCGGCTGTGTCGAGCTGATGGGTCGGCGCCTGACCGGCCGTCATTTCCACGTTTACCTGCAACCGGACCGCGAAAGCGACGAGGGTGCCATTGGCGTGCACGGCATCACCAATGAATTTTTGGTGGGCAAGCCGCGTTTCGCCGAGGTGGCCGATGAATTCTTCGAGTTCATCCAGGGCGCCCAGCTGATCATTCATAACGCGGCGTTCGACGTCGGGTTCATCAACAATGAATTCGCCCTGTTGGGCCAGCACGACCGCGCCGATATCACCCAGCACTGCACCATTCTCGACACGTTGATGATGGCCCGGGAACGGCATCCGGGGCAGCGCAACAGTCTCGACGCCTTGTGCAAGCGCTACGGCGTCGACAACTCCGGCCGTGAGCTGCACGGCGCCTTGCTCGACTCCGAAATCCTTGCCGACGTCTACCTGACCATGACCGGCGGGCAGACCAGCCTGTCCCTCGCCGGTAACGCCTCGGACGGCAACGGCACCGGCGAAGGTTCGGGCAACCAGGCGACCGAAATCCGTCGCTTGCCTGCGGACCGCAAGCCGGCCCGGATCATCCGCGCCAGCGAAAGCGACCTGGCCGAACATGCCGCGCGTCTGGAAGCGATCGCCAAGTCCGCGGGCGCCCCGGCATTGTGGACGCAACTGGCTGAGGCGCAGGCCGCCGCGAATTGATCCGGATCCACGGTTCATACCGATCATTTCTCGCGACAATCGCCAGTACCTTCTAACCTGAAGCAAGGCAGGCCATGGATACCCGCTTGATGTGTGAAGATTCGAGAGGCAAGGGCAATGGATGGCACTGTGCCGTTGATTGCCTCAAGGAATGAGGACCTTTCCCTGTATGCAACCGGTCAAGAATCCCAAGCATCCCGGCCTCTCGGTACGCGTCGTCGACGACGGCTTTGCCGTGTATGTCTGGGGCAGTGATTTCAGTTTTGACGTCAGCGCCTACGGTACGCCGCAGATCGGCCGGCCGGTGAGCCAATGGCCGGTGACGCCGATCGTTCCCTACCGCAAGTGCTACGGTATCGATCCTGAAGAATTCGCCAGTTTCCGGGATGCCCCCGACAGCGAAATCTTCATGGCCTACCTGGACGACCAGCCAGTGGGTCACCTGGTGATCAGCACCAACTGGAATGGCTATGCCCATATCGATGAGTTGGCGGTGCATGCCCCGGCTCGCCGGCATGGGGTGGCCAAGGCACTGTTGGACGTGGCCCAGTTCTGGAGCCGCAAGAAAAAACTGCCGGGCATCATGTTGGAAACCCAGAACAATAACCTGGGTGCCTGCCGTCTCTACGAACGTTGCGGCTACGTGCTCGGCGGGATCGATCATTTGCGCTATCGCGGCATCGATCGGCATACCGCCGAGGTGGCGCTGTTCTGGTACCGGTTGTTCGACGATCCGCTGGGCATGACGATCAGTGGTTCAGCAACGCCTCGGCTTGTTCCGTAATTCGTTCCAGCAGCGCTTGGACCGTCGGCGAGGGCTGCACACCGTTCAGGCTCAGTGCGTAAAGGCAGATCGGAACGGCTGGTGACACCGGGCAGATATCCAGCCCGCTGCCCTTGGCGCCCGAGGCGGTGAATGGATCGACGATGGCGAGGCCTTCGCCGGCTTCGACCATCGCGCGCATCATCTGGTGCGTCTGCACACGAATCTGGATCACCGGTGCGGGGCGCAGCGCCGCGAGCTTGTGGTCGAATGCCAGGCTCAGCGGGTCATGACCATCAAGCCCCACCAGCGACTGGCCCGCCAAGTCCTGTATTGAAATGTATTTCTGCCGAGGTTGCAGCCAGCCGTGGGGCGCCAGCAATTGCAGTTTGCCTTGGGCGATTGTCTGGCAGTGGATGTCCGGGTGTTCCGGATCGTGCAGGCTCAGGCCCAAGTCGCTTTCACGCAGCAACAGGCTCTTGACGATTTCGCGGGTTGGTTCGCTGAGCAGGGTGCAAGGCGCATCCGGATGGCGCCGACGCAGGGCGGCGATGCCCAGGGGCAGCAACTGTTGCGCCAGCGGCGGGGTGCAGATGATGCGCAGGGGCGGGGCCTGATGATGTTTCAAGCTGCTGGCCAGCCGCTGTATTGGCTCGAGGGTGTCGTAAAGCTGCGTAATGCCTTCGCGCAACTCCAGGGTTTCGCGGGTGGCCTGCAATCGTCCGCGAACGCTGGCAAACAGCATGAAACCGAGCTGGGCTTCTGCATCGCGCAGGATCGACTCGACTTCGGCCACCGGCAATTGCAGCCATTCGGCCGCGGTTGCGAGGTGGCCGGTCTGCAGCAGCGCCTGGATCACTTCGATGTGGCGTAAACGCATGCAAGAAGTCCGTTTTAGGCAGGTAAGCCATTGGGAGGCTGAATCCTAACCCAATTACGGGTGCGACTTCTGCTCAAGAAACCGGGTTACAGCGCTATTTGCGGTTCGGGTTCGCGGATCAGTTCGATGCCGGACTGCACCAGGAGAAATTTCTCCTCATCCAACTTGCTGACTCGATCGCCAATGGCCAGCTTATAGGTGATGACATCCTTGCCAATGCCGTCCTGGGACGGGTCTGATTCTTGGAATTCATGCACAGAATAGACGCGTCCTTCAGCGTCCCGCGCATGAAACTGTCCGACAAGTACTGTTGCCATTGCTTAGAACCTCTGGAAATAGATCACTCGATTTGCGGTTCTGTAGACCTTTGCCGAGCGCGGTAAGTTTTCCTACAAGAAAAAAATAGTCCGTGCGGCAGGTTTTCGACGCTCCATTGGTCCAATTGTCGTGCCGATCATCTATAACTACAGGCTTCCTATGAGCCGACAATCGAGAACCTCTGATGAGTAATGTCTACAACGTTGCCGTTTTGGTGGGCAGCCTGCGCAAGGCGTCGATCAACCGCAAGATTGCGCTGGCGTTGGCGGAGCTGGCGCCAACCAACCTCAAGCTGAATATCGTCGAGATAGGCGAACTGCCGCTGTACAACGAAGACATTGACGTGACACCGCCCCAAGCCTACGCCAGGTTTCGCGAGCAAGTAGGCGCCGCCGACGCGCTGCTGTTCGTAACCCCGGAATACAACCGCTCGGTGCCGGCCCCTCTGAAAAACGCCATCGACGTTGGCTCGCGCCCTTACGGCCAGAGTTGCCTGAGTGGCAAGCCAGGCGCGGTGATCAGCGCTTCACCCGGTGCGATGGGTGGTTTCGGCGCCAACCATCATCTGCGCCAATCCCTGGTGTTTCTCGATGTGCCCTGCATGCAACAACCGGAAGCCTACCTGAGTGGCGCGGGGACCGCGTTCGACGAAGCGGGCAACCTCTCGGATTCGGTCAGGCCGTTTTTGCAGAAGTTCATCGATAGCTATAGCAAGTGGGTCGAGCAGCACAAGAAGCTTTGATCTGTGTTGACGGTGCCGGCGTTGGTTGTGCGGTTGTCCCTTAGATGGCGTCGGCCTCAATCGCGAGCAAGCTCGCTCCCACAGGAAACTGCATTCCAGATGTGGGAGCGAGCCTGCTCGCGATGGTGCCCAGAAGGGCATTTCAAAGCTTAGCCGTTGCCCGGCACATCCGGCCAAAGATTCGCCACAAGGAACGCCCGCTCGGCTTCTTCCCATTCGCCCTCGGCATTTTCCGTCAGGCGCACCATCAGTTGTGCCGGCGCCATGGGGTCGAGTGCGGTTCGCCAGGCGTCCAGTTGCGCGACAGTCCAGACCTGGTCCGGCGGATAATGGGCCGGGGCCAGCCAGGCGGCGCGGGGCAGGGGCTGCCAGCGGCCCGGAGGCCGTTGGCCGATGAACTCGGGCCAATCACGTTGATGCAGCCAACGGCCGCGCAAATGCCTGGGGTGCGCGCCGCTCGGTGGTTCGGCCTCGCCGGGCCAGGGGTAAAGCAGATAACCGCCGAGCCATAGGTGTGGGCGAAACGATTCGATGCCCAGCGCAGCCAGGGCCTGGCGACTTTCCGGGCGGGCTGAAATCGGCAGTTGGTGCTCGCGCAGGTGCGCCAGCTTGCGGTCGAGACGGTCATGGCAGCCGGGGCCGAGCCATTGCGCAGTGTCGTGGCCGTTGCCCTGTTGCGGGCCCAGGTACAGCTTGATCGCCAGTTCCAGGTGGTGCACACCTTCGCCATCGCGCAGCAACAGGTCCAGTTCCCCCAGCGTATGGCCTTCGCGACGGATCGGCAGGTTCGCCGCGATCAGTTCGATGCCCGGCGCGTGTTGCACGGCAAACTGCCACAGCCTTTCGTAATACAGGCCCAGGCGCCGCGTCCGACCTTGGGACAGGCATTGGAGCAGCGGGTAGCTGTCGCGGTCCAGCTGGCGAAGCCAATGCTCCAATCGATGGGGTTGCTGCACCCAGTCGCTGCCCGCCAGCGGGTGACGCTGGGGCCAAGGGGTGTCGATGAGCATCGGTGGGGCGACGATCACCCACGCCAGATCCCGCACTTCGGGATGGCGCAGGCGGCGGGGCAGGTCCAGCAACTCAGGGAACAGGATCATCTTGCGAGCATAGCCGTTGCGCTGGAGGCTTAAAGAATTTTGTCTACGGAGCGCTTTCGCCCATAATCGTATTTTTCGCCCGTCGCAGACCCCGCAGGAGCCTCATGGAGCAATTTCGCAATATCGGCATCATCGGTCGCCTGGGCAGTTCACAGGTGCTGGACACCGTTCGCCGTCTCAAACGCTTCCTCCTGGAGCGGCACCTGCATGTGATCCTCGAAGACACCATCGCCGAAGTGCTGCCGGGCCACGGTCTGCAGACATCGTCGCGCAAGATGCTCGGCGAAGTCTGCGACATGGTCATCGTCGTCGGCGGCGACGGCAGCCTGCTGGGCGCCGCCCGGGCCTTGGCGCGGCACAACATTCCGGTACTGGGCATCAACCGTGGCAGCCTTGGCTTCCTCACCGATATCCGCCCGGACGAGCTGGAAATCAAGGTTGCCGAGGTACTGGACGGCCATTATCTGGTGGAGAACCGCTTCCTGCTGCAAGCCGAGGTCCGTCGTCACGCCGAGGCCATCGGCCAAGGCGATGCCCTCAACGACGTGGTGCTGCACCCCGGCAAGTCCACCCGCATGATCGAATTCGAGCTGTACATTGATGGCCAGTTCGTCTGCAGCCAGAAGGCCGACGGCCTGATCGTCGCGACGCCCACCGGTTCCACCGCCTATGCGCTGTCGGCGGGCGGGCCGATCATGCATCCCAAGCTCGACGCTATTGTGATTGTGCCCATGTACCCCCATACCTTATCTGGGCGACCCATCGTGGTCGATGGCAACAGTGAACTGAAAATCGTCGTGTCCAAGGATATGCAGATCTACCCGCAAGTATCATGCGACGGCCAGAACCATTTCACCTGCGCGCCAGGTGACACCATCACCGTCAGCAAAAAGGCCCAGAAGCTGCGCCTCATCCACCCGTTGGATCACAACTACTACGAAGTCTGCCGGACCAAGCTCGGCTGGGGCAGTCGTCTGGGGGGTGGAGGCGACTGATGCTCGATCCCGCGCGCAGTTACGACCTGATCGGCGACGTGCACGGATGCGCCTTGACCCTGGAACACCTGCTTGACCGGCTCGGTTACCACAAGCAGGGCGGGGTCTGGCGGCATCCGTCGCGCATGGCTGTGTTCCTCGGAGATATCATCGACCGTGGCCCGCGTATTCGCGAGGCGCTGCACATCGTCCACGACATGGTGCAGGCCGGCCAGGCGCTGTGCATCATGGGCAACCACGAATTCAATGCGCTGGGTTGGAGCACCCCGGCACTGCCGGGCAGCGGCCAGCGCTACGTGCGTGAGCACACGCCGCGCCATGCCCGCCTGCTCAACGAGACGCTGAGCCAGTTCGAGCAGCACCCTGGCGAGTGGCGCGATTTCCTCAAATGGTTCTATGAGCTGCCGTTGTTTGTCGATGCCGGCCGTTTCCGGGTCGTGCACGCTTGCTGGGATGCCGGCCTCATCGAACCCTTGCGTGGCCTGTTTCCGAATGGCTGCGTCGACGAGCATTTTCTCCAGGCGTCGGCCGAATCCGGCAGTTTCGCCTGTACGGTCTTCGACCGCCTGCTGCGGGGCACCGACATGCGCCTGCCCCATGGCATGACCCTGACGGGGGGCGATGGCCTGACGCGGGCATTCTTCCGCACCAAGTTCTGGGAAGACAACCCGCAGACCTACGGCGACATCGTGTTCCAGCCTGATGCATTGCCAGAACCTGTGGCCCGCACGCCATTGTCCCCGGATGAAAAAAACAACCTGCTGCGTTATGGCGTCGATCAGCCGATGTTGTTCGTCGGCCATTATTGGCGCAGCGGCAAGCCTGCGCCGATCCGCTCGAACCTGGCGTGCCTGGACTACAGCGCGGTGCTCTATGGCAAGCTCGTTGCGTATCGCCTCGACCATGAAACCCGCCTGGATCCGCACAAGTTCGTCTGGGTCGATGTCGAGCGACCGGAGGTGGTGCAATGAGCGTCGTCGCGGTCCTGCGCCTGCCCCTGGCGGTAGACCTCAGCGGTTTCGTCAAACTGCTGCAACGCATGCAGGTCCCCCATCGCGTCAGTGAAGAGGCGGGTGAGCAGGTGCTCTGGGTGCCGAACGAGATCAGCGAAGACGTGCGCTCGTTGTATGCGCGATTCCCTGCTGGCGATCCCGAGCAACAGCTGGAACTGCCGGACAAGGGCAGCACTTCCCGGCGAACCGGGTTCGTGCAACAGCTGACCCGCAGTCCGGTGACGGCCCTGGTATTGCTGCTGAGCCTGATCGTCAGCGCCGTGACCCTGCTGGGGGACAATCTTGAAACCTTGCGCTGGCTGACCTTCCTCCAGTTTCGCATCGTCGGCGAGTACATCCAGTTCACACCGCTGGCCGATAGCCTGGCGGCGGGGCAGTGGTGGCGCCTGGTGACGCCGATGCTGATTCACTTCGGCTTCCTGCACATCGCCATGAATGGCATGTGGTATTGGGAGCTGGGGCGGCGGATCGAAGCGCGCCAGGGCGGCATCAACCTGTTGGGGCTGACGCTGCTGTTCAGCCTTGTCTCCAATTTCGCCCAGTACTTTTTCAGCGGCCCGACGCTGTTCGGCGGGTTGTCGGGAGTGTTGTACGGCCTGCTGGGGCATTGCTGGATCTACCAACTGCTCGCACCGAACCCGGCCTATCATTTGCCCCGAGGGGTGCTGGTGATGATGCTGGTGTGGTTGCTGCTGTGCCTGTCCGGGCTGGTTTCGCTGATCGGTTTCGGCGAGATCGCCAACGCGGCCCATGTCGGTGGGCTGCTCGTCGGCTGCTTCACCGGGCTGTTGGGCGGGCTGTTCGCTCGCCGTAAAATGTCTCTTTGACAGGCGCCTGTGTCTTTTGAAAATGCGCGATTGCGCGGAGAATCCATGTCTTCCTTCAACGAAATGATCCAGAACATCACCCCCGACATCTACCGCAGCCTGAAGTTGGCCGTGGAGATCGGTAAATGGGCCGATGGCAACAAGCTCACCGCCGAGCAGCGCGAGCTGTCGCTGCAGGCGATGATCGCCTGGGAAATCCAGAACCTGCCCGAGGAAGAGCGCACCGGCTATATGGGCCCGCAGGAATGCCAGTCCAAAGCCATCGAAGTGCCCAATATCCTGTTCAAGTCGGATGCCATCCATTGATCGAGATTGGCCGCGGTGCAATCAGCAAGATGTCGGCGCGCCTTGACGGGCCGACTGTTCAATATGCCTTTCGCCTGGGTGACGTCGAGGTGCCGGTCAATCCGTTGATCGGCAGCACGATTCGCCTGCAATACCTTGGTGCGATCCACTGCACCCATTGCGGACGCCGGACCAAGACCAGTTTCAGCCAGGGTTATTGCTACCCTTGCATGACCAAGCTGGCCCAGTGCGACCTGTGCATCATGAGCCCCGAGCGCTGCCATTTCGACGCGGGCACCTGCCGCGACCCAGCGTGGGGCGAGCAGTTCTGCATGACCGATCACGTGGTCTACCTCGCCAATTCGTCGGGCGTGAAAGTCGGCATCACCCGCGCCACGCAGTTGCCGACCCGCTGGCTCGACCAGGGTGCGAGCCAGGCGCTGCCGATCCTGCGGGTCGCCACCCGCCAGCAGTCGGGGTTCGTCGAGGACCTGTTCCGCAGCCAGGTGGCGGACAAGACCAACTGGCGCGCCTTGCTCAAGGGCGACGCGGCGGCGGTGGACTTGCCCGCCATCCGCGATTCCCTCTTCGAAAGCTGCGCCCCGGGCTTGCAGGGCCTTCAGGAACGATTCGGCTTGCAGGCGATCCAGACCATAGCGGACGTCGAACCCATCGAGATCCGTTACCCGGTGGAGCAATACCCGGCCAAGATCGTCAGCTTCAACCTGGACAAGGACCCGATCGCCGAGGGCACGCTGTTGGGAATCAAGGGCCAATACCTGATTTTCGACACCGGCGTGATCAATATTCGTAAATACACGGCTTACCAGCTCGCCGTGCATCAGTAGAAGGATTCGACCCATGCGCACCGAACAACCGAAGATGATCTACCTCAAGGACTATCAGGCCCCCGAGTACCTGATCGACGAAACACACCTGACCTTCGAGTTGTTCGAGGACCACAGCCTGGTCCATGCGCAACTGGTGATGCGCCGCAACCCCGAGCGCGGTGCCGGACTGCCGCCGCTGGTGCTCGATGGCCAGCAGTTGGAATTGCTGTCGATCAAGCTCGACGACGCCGACCTGGGGCAGGGCGACTACCAGCTCGATGACAGCCACCTGACCTTGCAGCCCAAAGCCCAGGCGTTCACGGTCGATACCACTGTGCGGATCCATCCGGAAACCAATACAGCGCTGGAAGGCCTCTATAAATCCGGCAGTATGTTTTGCACCCAGTGCGAGGCCGAGGGGTTCCGCAAGATCACTTACTACCTCGACCGCCCTGATGTGATGAGCAAGTTCACCACCACGGTAGTGGCCGAGCAGCACAGCTATCCGGTGCTGCTGTCCAACGGCAACCCGATTGCCAGCGGCCCCGGCGAAGACGGTCGGCACTGGGCGACCTGGGAAGATCCGTTCAAAAAACCCGCCTACCTGTTTGCACTGGTGGCCGGTGACCTGTGGTGCGTCGAAGACACGTTCACCACCATGACCGACCGCACCGTGGCGCTGCGCATCTACGTCGAGCCAGAAAACATCGACAAATGCCAGCACGCCATGACCAGCTTGAAGAAGTCGATGCGCTGGGACGAAGAGGTGTACGGTCGCGAATACGACCTCGACATTTTCATGATTGTCGCGGTCAACGACTTCAACATGGGCGCCATGGAAAACAAGGGCCTCAATATCTTCAACTCCAGCGCCGTGCTGGCCCGTGCCGAAACCGCCACCGATGCCGCGCACCAGCGGGTCGAGGCGATCGTTGCCCACGAATATTTCCATAACTGGTCGGGCAACCGCGTGACCTGCCGCGACTGGTTCCAGTTGTCGCTCAAGGAAGGCTTCACGGTGTTCCGCGACGCCGGCTTCTCGGCGGACATGAACTCGGCCACCGTCAAGCGTATCCAGGACGTGGCGTACCTGCGTACCCACCAGTTTGCCGAGGACGCGGGGCCAATGGCCCACCCGGTGCGCCCGGACAGCTTCATCGAGATCTCCAACTTCTATACCCTGACCGTGTACGAAAAGGGCTCGGAAGTGGTCGGCATGATCCACACCCTGCTGGGGGCCGAAGGCTTCCGCAAGGGCAGCGACCTGTATTTCGAGCGTCACGACGGCCAGGCCGTAACCTGCGACGATTTCATCAAGGCCATGGAAGATGCCAACGGTGTCGACCTGAGCCAGTTCAAGCGCTGGTATAGCCAGGCCGGTACCCCACGGCTGGTGGTGAGCGAGTCCTACGACGCAGCGGCCAAGACCTACAGCCTGACCTTCCGCCAGAGCTGCCCGCCAACCCCGGACAAAGCGGAAAAACTGCCGTTCGTGATTCCCGTCGAGTTGGGCCTGTTGGACAGCCAGGGCGGTGAAATGCCCCTACGCCTGAACGGCGAAGCGGCGGCCAGCGGCACGACCCGGGTGATCTCGGTGACCGAAGCCGAGCAGACCTTCACCTTCGTCGATATCGCCGAGAAGCCTCTGCCTTCGTTGCTGCGCGGTTTCTCCGCACCGGTGAAACTGAGCTTCCCATACGACCGCGACCAACTGATGTTCCTGATGCAGCACGACAGCGATGGCTTCAACCGCTGGGATGCCGGCCAGCAGTTGTCGGTGCAGGTGTTGCAGGAACTGATCGGCCAGCACCAGCGGGGCGAGAGCCTGGTGCTGGATCCACGGCTGGTCAGCGCATTGCGCACCGTGCTGTCGGATGAATCGCTGGATCAGGCGATGGTCGCGGAAATGCTCTCGCTGCCAAGCGAAGCCTACCTGACCGAAGTCAGCGAAATCGCCGACGTCGAGGCGATCCACGTCGCCCGCGAGTTTGCCCGCCGGCAATTGGCGCAGGACCTGTTCGAAGCCTTATGGCTGCGCTATGAGGCCAATCGCGACCTGTCCCGGCGCACGCCTTACGTGGCCGAGGCTGAACACTTCGCCCGTCGCGCGTTGCAGAACATTGCGCTGTCGTACCTGATGCTGACCGACAAACCGCAAGTGTTGAGCGCGACGCTCGATCAGTTCGACACTGCCGACAACATGACCGAGCGCCTCACGGCGCTGGCGGTGCTGGTCAACTCTCCGTTCGAAACCGAGAAGACTCGCGCCCTGGAAGTGTTCGCGGAAAACTTCAAGGGCAACCCACTGGTCATGGACCAATGGTTCAGCGTACAGGCGGGCAGCCCGTTGCCGGGTGGCCTGGCGCGGGTCAAGGCGCTGATGGAGCACCCTGCGTTCAACATCAAGAATCCGAACAAGGTGCGGGCGTTGATCGGCGCGTTCGCCGGGCAGAACCTGATCAACTTCCACGCCGCCGACGGTTCGGGCTACCGCTTCCTGGCGGATCTGGTCATCCAGCTCAACGGTTTCAACCCGCAGATCGCCTCGCGGCAACTGGCGCCGCTGACCCGGTGGCGCAAATACGACAGTGCCCGCCAGGCACTGATGAAGGCCGAGCTGGAGCGCATCCTGGCGTCTGGCGGGTTGTCGGCCGATGTGTTTGAAGTGGTGAGCAAGAGCCTGGCTTGACCAGGCTTCGCGCTGCCTTTTGTGGCGAGGGAGCTTGCTCCCGCTGGCCTGCGAAGCAGGCCTGCTCTTGATTCGTTTCGCCACTGAAGGCGCGTGAACCAGGAAAAGGGAGTCCTCCGGCCTCCAGCGGGAGCAAGCTGCCTCGCCACAGTCATCATTCTCACGAATATCTTCTGATTCACCCCTTCCCGTTATCCCCATGGTTAACAAAAGATAACGTGGCGTCGATTGTCAGACCTTTCGAAAGCCCGATAGGATAGGTTCCGCTTGCGAGTGGCTCTAGATTGCAGGTTTCAGGGCTATGCTCCAAGCCTGGCAACGTACCAAGCCATAACAATAATAATGGGGGAAAGGTCTATGAATGAGCCTGTCATGGCTGTGGGCCGCTGCCGGCCGCCGATGCTGCGCCGTGTGGCGTTGCTGGCCTCGGCGCTCTCACTGCTGGGCTCCGCCGTCTTGTCGGCACCCGTGCTGGCGGTGGCCGCATCGACATCCGATGTCATCTATTCCGTCGAGTCGGCCAAGGCCAGCAAGACCCTGATGCTTGATGTGGTCCAGGCCGGCCAGCGACTGGTGGCGGTCGGTGACCGTGGCCACATCGTCTATTCCGATGACCAGGGTAAATCCTGGACCCAGGCCAAGGTTCCGACCCGCCAGCTGCTCACTGCGGTGTTCTTCGTGGATGACAAGCATGGCTGGGCCGTAGGACACGACGCGCAGATCCTCGCCAGCGTCGACGGCGGCACCACCTGGACCAAGCAATTCGAAGACCTGCCTCGCGAGGCGCCCTTGCTGGACGTCTGGTTCCAGGACGCCAGCCATGGGTTCGCCGTGGGTGCCTACGGTGCGCTGTACGAGACCAACGATGGCGGCAAGCACTGGGAAGACGCCAGCGACCGCCTCGACAATGAAGATCAATACCACCTCAATGCTGTTACCGCCGTGAAAGATACAGGGCTGTTCATCGTCGGCGAGGCCGGCAGCATGTTCCGTTCCTCCGATTGGGGGCAGACCTGGGAAAAAATCCAAGGCCCTTATGAAGGCTCGCTGTTTGGCGTCGTTGGCACAGCCCAGCCTTCGACCCTGTTGGCCTACGGCCTTCGCGGCAATCTTTATCGTTCCACCGATTTTGGCACGACCTGGGAGCAGGTCGAGCTCAAGGCCGCCCGTGGCGCGCTGGAGTTCGGCTTGTCGGGTGCAACGCTGTTGCCGGACGGCTCGATCGTCATCGTCGGCAACGGTGGCAGCGTGATCCGCAGCACCGACGATGGCGTGACGTTCAGCGTGTTCAACCGTCCGGATCGAATTTCCGTGGCGGCCGTCACGTCGGCGGGCAACGGTAACCTGATCCTGGCGGGACAGGGCGGTGTTCGCGCCACCACGTCCACTGGCGCCGAATTGAGCAAATGAGCCGGACCTGTCAGACGGGCACAATAACAACAAGGCGGACCCCATGAGCAGTCATCACCAAGACAAGGCGACGTTTCTCGAACGCCTGATTTTCAACAACCGCCCGGCAGTGATCGTCATTTGCCTGCTGGTCAGCATCTTCCTTTTCTGGCAGGCGACGCTGATCCGGCCCTCCACCAGTTTCGAAAAAATGATCCCCCTCGAGCATCCTTTCATCGAAAAGATGCTCGAACACCGCAACGATCTGGCGAACCTCGGCAACACGGTGCGGATCTCCGTTGAAGCCACTGACGGCGACATTTTCTCCAAGGAATACATGGAGACCCTGCGCCAGATCCACGATGAAGTGTTCTATATCTCCGGCGTTGACCGCTCCGGGCTCAAGTCGCTGTGGAGCCCGAGCGTGCGCTGGACCGAGGTGACGGAGGAGGGCTTCGCCGGCGGTGAGGTGATTCCCCAGAGCTACGATGGCTCGGCGGACAGCCTCGACTTGTTGCGCAACAACGTGCTCAAGTCCGGCCAGGTCGGGCGCCTGGTGGCGAACGACTTCAAATCGAGCATCATCGATATCCCGCTGCTGGAGTCCTACCCGGACCCGCAAGACCAAGGCAAGTTGCTCGCCCTGGATTACCGCAAGTTTTCCCATGAGCTTGAAGACAAGATCCGCAACAAGTTCGAAGCCCAGAACCCCAATGTGCAGATCCATATCGTCGGTTTCGCCAAGAAGGTCGGCGACCTGATCGACGGCCTGGTCATGGTGGTGATGTTCTTTGGCGTGGCCTTCGTGATTACGTTGATCCTCCTGTACTGGTTCACGAACTGCATGCGCAGCACCGTGGCGGTGTTGAGCACCACATTGGTGGCGGTGGTCTGGCAGTTGGGGCTGATGCACGCGGCGGGCTTTGGCCTTGACCCCTATTCGATGCTGGTGCCGTTCCTGATCTTTGCCATCGGCATTTCCCATGGCGTACAGAAAATCAACGGCATCGCCTTGCAGTCCAGCGAAGCGGACAACGCGCTGACGGCTGCCCGGCGTACCTTCCGCCAGTTGTTCCTGCCGGGGATGATCGCGATCCTGGCCGATGCCGTCGGCTTCATTACCTTGTTGATCATCGACATCGGCGTGATTCGCGAACTGGCCATCGGCGCCTCCATCGGTGTGGCGGTGATCGTGTTCACCAACCTGATCCTGTTGCCGGTGGCGATTTCCTATGTAGGCATCAGCAAGCGGGCCGTCGAGCGCAGCAAGAAAGACGCGACCCGCGAGCATCCGTTCTGGCGCCTGCTGTCGAAGTTCGCCAGTGCCAAGGTCGCGCCGGTGTCGATTGCCTTGGCGGTACTCGCTTTCGGCGGCGGCCTCTGGTACAGCCAGAACCTGAAGATCGGCGATCTGGACCAGGGCGCACCCGAGCTGCGACCGGATTCGCGCTACAACCAAGACAACAATTTCATCATCAGTAACTATTCCACCAGTTCCGATGTGCTGGTGGTGATGGTCAAGACCAAGGCCGAAGGCTGCTCGCGCTATGAAGCCATGGCGCCGATCGACGAGCTGATGTGGAAGATGCAGAACACCGAGGGCGTGCAATCGGCAATTTCCCTGGTGACCGTGTCCAAGCAAATGATCAAGGGCATGAACGAGGGCAACCTGAAATGGGAAACCCTGTCCCGTAACCCCGATGTGCTCAACAGCTCCATTGCCCGGGCCGATGGCCTGTACAACAACAGCTGTTCCCTGGCGCCGGTGCTGGTGTTCCTCAACGACCACAAGGCCGAGACCCTGGACCGCGCGGTGAAGGCGGTGCAGGACTTCGCCAAGGAGAACAACCGCGATGGCCTGGAATTCATCCTGGCCGCCGGTAACGCCGGCATCGAGGCCGCCACCAACGAAGTGATCAAGGAATCGGAGCTGATCATCCTCATCCTGGTTTATATCTGCGTCGCGACGATGTGCATGATCACCTTCCGCTCCTGGGCGGCGACGCTGTGCATCGTCCTGCCGCTGGTGCTGACGTCGGTGTTGGGCAACGCGTTGATGGCCTTCATGGGGATTGGCGTGAAGGTCGCGACCCTGCCGGTGGTGGCCTTGGGTGTAGGGATCGGCGTGGACTACGGCATTTACATCTACAGCCGCCTGGAGAGTTTCCTGCGGGCCGGCCTGCCGTTGCAGGAAGCGTATTACCAGACGCTGAAGTCCACCGGCAAAGCGGTGCTATTCACCGGGCTGTGCCTGGCGATCGGGGTGTGCACGTGGATCTTTTCGGCCATCAAGTTCCAGGCTGACATGGGCTTGATGCTGACGTTCATGCTGCTGTGGAACATGTTCGGCGCGTTGTGGCTGCTGCCGGCCTTGGCGCGCTTTCTGATCAAGCCGGAAAAACTGGCGGGGCAGAAGGGCAATTCGCTGTTTGCCCATTGACCGATGCAGTACCTTCAGCACAGCCCAGGTGGCGAACTGATGTAGGAGCGAGCTTGCAAGCGATAGCGGTGTGACAGTCAATGAAGGTGTCGAATGTCCATCCGCCAGCGCGAGCAAGCCCGCTCCCAGGCTTTCATGTACCTCGATCACGGCGCCAACGGTAGAAACCTGCTTTGCGCCAGTGACCGGCCTATCTGGCCACGATGCACGTTTACAACCGCATAAGGGCTGTCGGCCTTGGCAAGCAGCGAATGATAATGTTCGTGGCGTTGTTCCTTGGTCTTGAGGTGGGCGACGGTGTAGTCAGCTTTCGGCGAATCCACCGTTTCATAGTGAAAATGCCCATACCAGAGCGGGAAACCCTTGCGGTCATTGACCGCGTATTCCTGGAGGAAGTCCTTGCGAGTGCCCTTCAAGGGCTGGCGTTTGCCGAGCAGCGCGACTTGAATCAGGTTTTTATCGAACAAGTAGCGAAGGTTGCCGTCGGTGGGCGGCAGGTGCAGGCTCAGTTCGGTGCGCAAGGCACTGCCTTTGCTGCCCAGACTTGAAATCGCATCCGACAATTGCTTGCCCAGCGCCTGGTCCGCCGCTGTGCGAGATGTTTTCGAGGCTGTGAAGGCGCGGTCCAGTTCATCGGCGAGCACACGGAAGCGACTGGCTTCGTTGCTCATGATTTCTTCGATCTCCTGGGGATGTCGGCAGCGCTTTTTGTAGTCATCGGCGCGGCGCAGGCGTTCCGCCAACTGTCCCAGCAGGGCCTGTGCATCGGCCTTGATTGCTTTGATGGAGCGCGTTCGGGGAGCGGGCCGTGGTCGACGCACTTCGACGACATCCCAGACATCGTCGTGTTGCGAATACGTGGAAAGCACCTCGTCATTGGCTTGCGAGCGCAGCTCCACGACTTCGATCGGCAAGCTGGTACCCGCAGGCTTCAGGTCGCCAATCAGCACGCCGTTCTTTCGCGTCTTGATCACCTTCTTCTGAGGACGGCCGGAGGGCGACTTAGGCCGTTTTGACGGGCGCTTGCGAGGTTTTGGCTCGGGTTTGACTTCGGCGGCAAGCTTGCTGGAGGCGTCTTGGTACAGGCTGTCGACCAGTGAGATCAGCTTGTCGAAGTACGCTTCGTTGATGTCGTCGATATAGAGCGTCTTCATGCCGAGCAAGGCATCCAGCGTCTTGGCGTATCGCTCGGTCAGGCTTTCCAACACTTCCAGATGCTCAAGCTCAGGCAGGTCGTACATGCCCAGTTCCGAGTGCGAGCGCACCTGCTCTCCCAAAGGCTGGAGGATACGAAACAAGCTGTCGGGCAGGTCGCTCTCCGGGTGCTTGATCGACAGCAACGGCAATGTCGCCAGTTGCAGGGCCTTGGAACCCAAGGCATTTCGCTCGTCCAGTGGACGGTCTTTGACCAGACGCTCGTAGACCTGGGCGCCTGCGCTGTCCAGGTTCAACAGTCTGTCCAGGTACTCATCCTTGAGTTCCAGCCAGTAGATGGCCCGCTCATTGATCTCGACGGTCTGATCGAGGAATTTCAGATAGTCCCTCATGTTGGAAGTGACGGCCGTCAACACCAATTCTTCCCCATAGTTCGGGTTGGCTGCATTGAGGGCGCGTTGCTCCATATCAGTGACCAATACCGCCCTGCGGGCGTTGATGACCACATTTTCCATCAGCGCACGGATTTCCTTGGCGGGAATATCGATACCCAACCTGGCATGTTCCGGCGCCCTGTCGAGCATCGTCAGGTAAATGTCGACCTGTTCTTTGTTCAGGTCATAGAACACTTTGCGCCTGGGGCCCCGCTGGTTTTCGGTTTTGGTGCTGTCATTTTCTACTCTGTTGAGTATCTGTTGAGCGACGTCCAGCTCCGTTTGCAACCTATCAATGCGCTTCCTCATCGCATTTGTCTCTTCGATCAAGGTGATGGTTCTTTTAAAGTTCAGTTGCCGTTGCTCGGCAATGCGTTTAGGCGGCATGCCCCCCTGAGGCGCAGGCTCAGGTCAATGGACCAGTTGCCTTGGCCATCCGTTTGCAGCGCCGGGCCCATCCTGAGCCGGTCGAGCGGGTCGACGATCCTGGTGCTGCCGTCCGCTTCCGGGCTGATTCGATACAAGTTTTCGTTCACCAGCGCGTGCCATTTGTTACCGATCACATAGAGGCCCTTGAAGGGACCGTAGTGGATCGGTTCGGGGAGAGATTCGGGGCGGGGTACTTGCATGCGTGCCAGTTGGGTGCGTTGCTGCGACGTCAGGCGATGACGGGCGCCGGTGAAACTGAAATCGAGAATGCGGTCGAGGGCGCCGGAATGCGCGTCGGGCAGGGAAACGGATCCTTCCAGGATGGCCGGCACCGGCGGCGCCGGCCATTGTTCGGCCGTGGCACGTGGAGCAGGGGCCTGCATGGCCTGCTCCTTGACCGTTTCGGCGATGGGCACGCGTGGTGGCGCCGGGCTGGCGTGCAACTGGCTGGTCAGCATGGCGAGGTTGACCAGAAAATCGACGGCAGCCAGCTCCCGTGTCACAGGGTCTTCGCTGATCAGGGCGGGAATGTCGCGACTGGCGCTGGCCATCAAGCTCCATAACCAGACCGCGGACATGGCCGGGCCTCGCAACAACGGGAACAGCAACGTGTTGAACAACAGGCTGCCGCCTTCCAGCAATGCCGCCCAGCGGCTTTCGCTGTTCGAGACGGAGTTTCGGTCGGCCTGTGTGATCAAGGCCTGTGCGTTGCAGCCATACAGGTACTGGAGCAGTTCGCCTCGGTGCAGGTACTGCAGCAACTCGTCATTCATGCCATCGGTGGCAAGCGTGGCCGGGACGGGTTTTTCGGGGGCGCTGAATTCGTCGCCCTGGAAAAAACGCACGATGTGCGGCTCCGTAAAGCCACCGTTGGCATACACCGAGCGCGCCGCGTCGGACATCCAGGTCAGGACGCTGGTTTGCAGGTCGCCCGTAGTGGCGATGGCCTGTTGCAGCGCCAGGCGGGTGGGAAACTCCATCAGCGAGGGCACGTACAGCGGACGGTACAACAGATGCGGGCCGGTGCTGGCGTCCTGTGCTTCGACGATAAACATGTTGCTCGCGATGTCGGGCTGGGCCTGGGGTTTGCGCAGAAAGGCCAGGTGACGCATGACAACGGGTTGCCCGTCGACTTGTCGACCCTCGGTGTCGGGTTGGAAAACCGCTTCGATGAGGCGCAGCCCTTGGCGGGTCATGCCGTTTTTTTCGGTGAGCACTTGCCGCAGCGCTTCGAGCGGTAACTGCGCCGGGACCTGTTCGGCAAATATCTTTTGCTGCTCACGGGCTTGGGACGAGTCGCCCAACAGCTCTTGTTGCAGGTAGCGAGGATAGGTCGTGCCGATGTCGACTTGCTCGATCAGCCCGTTCTTGCGGGTGATGAAATCTGTTGTCAGCCAGGCCGGCAATGACAGGCCCTGCCGGTGGGAGAGTTGCAGATGGCCGCTGGGACGGGCGACAAGATTGTCGATGGCCAGGCGGGTAAGGCTCATCGTCCTGCGTTCGCTGATACCGGCGGTGCCGGGATATCCCGCGGACACTGTGAAGATCAGCTCGATATCATCGGGTTGGTACTGGCTGGGGTCGGCCTTGTCCGGGCTGATGTCATTGGTTTTGTTCATTTGCGTGAGCAGCGCCTCGGCGGCAAAGGCCTTGATGTCGCTGGGGTGGCTTGGGCCTTGAATCCGACTCCTGAGACTGGCCAGCGCCAGGCTGTACCGCTGGAATCGGCCGCAATCGGCCAGGGATGCATTTTTCAACCAATCGGGGAGTAGCGGCGCGAGTCGAGCCGATGTCTCAGGCGTCAGCCTTGGTGCATCGCGCAGGCATCGCGTCGGGTCGCTCAAGTCGCTGTACAGCGCACTGAGGTTCGCCAGGCCGATTTTTGACGGCAGTTGCACGGCCTTCAGCTCGGTGAGTTGTTGCTCCAGGATCAGCGCGGCCTGGGTGTCGAAAACGTCGCCGTCGAGCTCGTAGCGTTGGCAAGTGATCGTGTCGACCACATAGCGATTGGCGATCTGTTCGCGCCAATGGCGATTGAAGGCGTCCAGCGATTCGAAAGGTCGGATGGCGGCGCCCGGGCTGCATAGCAAGAGCGTAAGCCCGTACTCGGTGTAATGCATGAGCAGAAGATCGCTGCTCGGCAGCACCGAGGACACGGCGCCTTTGGTCAGCACGCTGTTCAGGCCATACACGTATACTGCGGAGGCATTGCGCTGGAAACGTTGCTCGCGGTCCGGCCACCGGACGATCTGGTCCAGCGCCTCGCAGGCGGGCACCGTCAGGCCCGGTTGCTGAAGCCTGCGAATATGCAACGAGATCCTCAGCGTATCGCCCAGCCAATGCCAGCGGCTGGTGCGGGCAGCCACCTGGGTATGGGAGATGGTTTCGGCATCGCCGTTCCAATAGCGGGTCAATGCTTCTTCGAGCCCGATCGGCACGGTCCAGGGCAGCTCATGCAGCAGTTTCTCGACAACCTTCATGTCGAGCCTGTCGTTGCCCGACCAGAGACGGCTGGGGACCGAGTCGGACAGATAACAGTCCAAATTACCCCGTGAACTGAAATCCACTGGCGTGCCGAGGGCCAGGTAATCGAGCACCAAGGGCATGAAGGGTTGGTAGTTCCAGCCTTGGGCGGCCTCGTTCGGTGTCGCCAGTCGGGTCTTGTCGAGGTCGATGGCCAGCGCGGGGTATTTTTCCCTGAGGGCTTGCCCGAGCACCTGCTGGACAACCTGCTTGAAGGTCGGGCGGGCGGACATCGGGTTGATGGTGTGCGCGGCGGCCGGCGGGCTGCCGGCCGAGGAGAGCGTGTTCATGAGAATTCCTTTTCTGGACGCATGGCCGTCGGGATGACGGCGAGAGTCAAGTGTCGGGATTCTCTTTCCCTGCGTGCGGTATATAGGTACCACCCGCTGGGGATGGCTTGTGTCAGGCCGGGGCGGGATCGCTGCCCAACACCACGTTCAAGGCGCTGCGGGCATCATCCAATTGCACCAGGGTGGCGTGGCGTGCGCCGAGGGCGTCGCGGTTCTCGATGGCGGTGAGGATCGCCTTGTGTCGCGGCATCGCCAGTTCATGCAGGTTGGGCCGCTGGTTGGAGTGCTTGAGCGCTTCGGCAATGGCCACGGACAACATGTTGCAGAGGTTGGCGAGCAGGTCGTTGTGGGTGGCGTCGGCGATGCGGCTGTGGAAATCCAGGTCCGGTTGCAGCAGCGCTTCGGGAGTCGGTGCCGCTTCCATGCGTTGGTAGGCTTCGCTGATGGCGGCAATGTCTTCGTCGGTGGCGAACTGCGCGGCGAGCGCGGCGGCGGCCGGTTCGATGATGCTGCGCACGCTGGTAAGCAGGCCGAAGAATTCATTCTGCGGGCTGCTTTGCATCAGCCAGTGCAGTACGTCCGGGTCGAGCATGTGCCATTCCCGACGGGCCTTGACCACCGTGCCCACTCGCGGCCGTGAATACACCAACCCCTTGGCGACCAACACCCGCGTGGCTTCGCGCAGCACGGGGCGGCTGACGGCGTACTCTTCGCACAGCAACGCTTCGGCGGGTAGTTTGTCGTCGGGCTTGAAGCGGCCGGAAACGATCTGTCTGCCCAGTTCCTGGACGATGCGCGCATGCATGCTTTTGCGGTCGGAGGGTTTACGGTAATCCATGGGACGCGGCGCGATCCTGTGTGCGTGGGGTGCTGCGCATGATAGCAGGCGCGGCAGATATTCATCAGGCCAAACCCTTGGGGCTGAATGGCCCTGTGGCGAGGGAGCTTGCTCCCGCTCGGTTGCGCAGCAGCCGTAAAAGGGGCCTGCTGCGCAGTCCAGCGGGAGCAAGCTCCCTCGCCACAGTCAGCTATGACAGCCAACTGGGGTGTTGGATGTTCAACCGCTATCGCGAGCAAGCTCAGCTCCCACAAAAGCTCCGCTCCCACAAAGTTTGCTCTCACAAAGCTTGCTCCCATAAGGGGGGGCGGGGTCAATGGGAGTGACGCGGCACCTCGGCGCCGCGGCAGCCCACCAGGAAGTCGAAGTCGCAGCCCTGGTCCGCTTGCAGCACATGGTCGATGTACAACTGGCGATAGCCGCCCACCAGCAATTGTTGCGGTGGTGCGAGGTCGGCCAGGCGCGCGGCGAGTTCGGCGTCCGGGATGTCCAGGTGCAAGCGGCCACTGGCGCAATCGAGTTCGATCCAGTCGCCTTCTTTCACGGCTGCCAAAGGTCCGCCAGCCGCGGCCTCCGGCGCCACGTGCAACACCACGGTGCCGTAGGCGGTGCCGCTCATGCGCGCATCGGAAATGCGCACCATGTCTGTCACGCCCTGGGCCAGCAGCTTGGCCGGCAAGCCCATGTTGCCCACTTCAGCCATGCCTGGATAACCTTTCGGCCCGCAGTTTTTCATGACCAGGATCGAGTCGGCATCGACGTCCAGTTCCGGGTCGTTGATCCTGGCCTTGTACTCGTCGAAGTTCTCGAACACCACCGCGCGACCACGATGTTGCATCAGTTGCGCCGTGGCGGCGGATGGCTTGAGCACTGCGCCCAATGGCGCCAGGTTGCCGCGCAGCACGCAGATACCGCCGTCGGCGCGGATCGGGTTGTCGAGGGTGCGGATGACTTCGTCCTGGCCGTAGATCGGCGCGTCCTTGGTGTTTTCACCGAGGCTCTTGCCGTTGACTGTCAGCGCGTTCGGGTGAGGGATCAGGTTGGCTTCACCCAGGCGACGCAGCACGGCGGGCAGGCCGCCGGCATAGTAGAACTCTTCCATCAGGAAGCGCCCGGATGGCTGCAGGTCGACGATCGTCGGCATGCCACGACCGATGCGGGTCCAGTCGTCCAGGTCCAGTTGCACGCCGATGCGTCCGGCGATGGCCTTGAGGTGAATCACCGCGTTGGTCGAACCGCCGATGGCGGCGTTGACGCGGATGGCGTTTTCGAAGGCTTCCTTGGTCAGGATCTTCGACAATCTCAGATCTTCACGGACCATTTCCACCGCGCGCATGCCGGACATGTGGGCCAGCACATAACGACGGGCGTCCACGGCCGGAATCGCCGCGTTGTGGGGCAGGGAAGTGCCGAGGGCTTCAGCCATGCACGCCATGGTCGAGGCCGTGCCCATGGTGTTGCAGGTGCCGGCCGAGCGGGACATGCCGCCCTCGGCGGCGAGGAAGTCGTCAATGGTGATGGTGCCGGCCTTGACCTGCTCGCTCAACTGCCAAACCACCGTGCCTGATCCGATGTCCTGGCCCTTGTGCTTGCCGTTGAGCATCGGGCCACCGGTGACGACGATGGCCGGCACGTCGCAACTGGCGGCGCCCATCAGCAAGGCCGGGGTGGTCTTGTCGCAACCGGTGAGCAGCACCACGCCATCGATCGGGTTGCCGCGAATCGCCTCTTCCACGTCCATGCTCGCCAGGTTGCGGGTCAGCATGGCGGTCGGGCGCAGGTTCGATTCGCCGTTGGAGAACACCGGGAATTCCACCGGGAAACCCCCAGCCTCGATCACGCCGCGTTTGACGTGCTCGGCGATCTGGCGGAAGTGCGCATTGCACGGCGTCAGCTCCGACCAGGTGTTGCAGATCCCGATGATCGGCTTGCCGTGGAACTGATGGTCGGCGATGCCCTGATTTTTCATCCAGCTGCGGTACATGAAGCCGTTCTTGTCGGCAGTGCCAAACCATTGGGCCGAGCGCAGGGAGGGTTTCTTATCAGACATGATCGATTCTCTTATTGTATGACTATATTGTTCGAGCTGAAGCGTAACATAAGCGCAATTTGCGCGGTTTGGAAGTGTTGTTGAGTAAATAGTATTACTATATAGTCCGATTCAACGGAGGGGTTGTCCTGGCGTTCGTTCGCGAGAGAAATCCCCCAAGGTTCTATAACAACAACAATCGGAGACCGGCCCCATGAGCCAGGAATTGCGGCTTATTCGTCGCATCACTCTCAAACTGATTCCCTTCCTGATCCTGCTGTACTTGATCGCCTACGTGGACCGCTCTGCGGTGGGCTTCGCCAAGTTGCACATGGGTGCCGACATCGGCATCGGCGACGCCGCCTATGGCCTGGGCGCAGGACTTTTCTTCATCGGTTATTTCCTGCTGGAAATCCCCAGCAACCTGATGCTCGAACGCTTCGGTGCCCGGCGCTGGTTCGCCCGGATCATGATCACCTGGGGCGCCATCACCATTGGCATGGCGTTTGTACAAGGGCCTCACAGTTTCTACGTGATGCGCTTTTTACTGGGTGCGGCCGAAGCCGGGTTCTTCCCGGGCGTGCTGTACTACATCACCCAATGGTTCCCGGTGCGCCATCGTGGCAAGATCCTCGGGCTGTTCATTCTTTCCCAACCCATCGCGATGATGATCACCGGCCCTGTGTCCGGTGGCTTGCTGGGCATGGATGGCATCCTTGGCCTGCATGGCTGGCAGTGGCTGTTCATCGTCATCGGCCTGCCGGCGGTGCTGTTGACCTGGCCCGTGCTGCGCTATCTGCCAGATGGCCCGCAACAAGTGAAGTGGATGGACCAGGCCGAGAAGGACTGGCTGACCGGCGAGCTGCAAAAAGACCTCGAGCAATACGGCCAGACGCGCCACGGCAATCCACTGCATGCGCTGAAAGACAAGCGAGTCTTGCTGCTGGCGCTGTTCTACCTGCCAGTGACCTTGAGCATCTACGGCCTGGGCTTGTGGTTGCCGACACTGATCAAGCAGTTTGGCGGCAGTGACCTGGTGACCGGTTTTGTGTCCTCCGTACCGTATATCTTCGGCATCATCGGCCTGTTGATCATTCCCCGCAGTTCCGATCGCTTGAATGATCGCTACGGTCACCTGGCCGTGCTGTATGTACTGGGCGCCATCGGCCTGTTCCTCAGTGCCTGGCTGTCGGTACCGGTGTTGCAACTGGCCGCGCTGTGCCTGGTGGCATTCGCGCTGTTCTCTTGCACAGCGGTGTTCTGGACCTTGCCAGGACGTTTCTTCGCTGGCGCCAGCGCGGCGGCGGGCATTGCGTTGATCAACTCGGTGGGCAACCTGGGTGGCTACATCGGGCCGTTCGTGATCGGTGCGCTGAAGGAGTACACCGGCAACCTGGCTTCGGGGCTTTATTTCCTGTCGTGCGTGATGGTGTTCGGCCTGGTGCTGACCGGCGTGGTCTATCGCCTGCTGGAGCGCAAGCATGTGCTGCCGGCGGATCAGTTCGCGGCGAGCGCCCGGGGGGCGACGCGTAGCTGAATCTGAGGGCTGACGCTGAAAAACTGTGGGAGCGAGCCTGCTCGCGAAAGCGGTTTTCCATCCACCAATAATGTCGACTGTCAGACTGTTTTCGCGAGCAGGCTCGCTCCCACAGGGGACTGCACAGAGGTCAAAATTTGTTTACGGGAGAAAACCCATGCGTTTAGTTCAGTTCGAATTGAGTAACGGCGAGCGCCGCGTCGGTGTGGTCGAGGGCGATCAGGTACGTGAAGTGCAGGGCGCCGCCACTGTGCGGGAGCTGGCGCTGGCCGCGATCGAGGCGGGCGTGAAGCTTGAGCAGCAGGTCAACGGCTTGGGCCTGGGGGCGAGCCATGACTACGCGCAACTGCTCGGCGAACTGCGTATCCTGCCGCCGCTGGACCACCCGGACCCGGCGCACTTGCTGGTCAGCGGCACCGGCCTGACCCACCTGGGCAGCGCTTCGGCCCGGGACAAGATGCACCAACAGGCCGGCGACGAAGCAGCGATGACCGACACCATGCGCATCTTCAAATGGGGCGTCGAGGGCGGCAAACCACAGGCCGGGCAGGCCGGCGTCCAGCCGGAATGGTTCTACAAGGGCGACGGCAGCATCGTGGTCCGCCCGGGCCATCCGTTCCCGTTGCCACCGTTTGCCGAAGACGCCGGCGAAGAGCCGGAGATCAGCGGCCTGTACGTCATTGGGCACGATGGCAAGCCGTATCGACTGGGCTTCGCGGTGGGCAACGAATTTTCCGATCACGTCATGGAGCGCAAGAATTATCTCTACCTGGCCCATTCGAAACTGCGCAGTTGCAGCTTTGGGCCGGAACTTCGCGTGGGTGAATTGCCTCAACATCTGTCCGGGACCAGTCGTATCCTGCGCAACGGCGAAGTGTTGTGGCAGAACGAATTCCTCAGCGGCGAGGCGAACATGTGCCATAGCCTCGAAAACCTGGAATTCCACCACTTCAAGTACAGTCAGTTCCTGCGCCCGGGGGACGTTCACGTTCACTTCTTCGGCACCGCGACGCTGTCGTTCGCCGACGGCATCCGCACCCAGCCGGGGGACGTGTTCGAAATCAGCCAGGCCGAGTTCGGCGCGCCGTTGGTCAACGGCATTGCCCCGGTAGACGCGGTATTCAATCCGGGTACTATCGGCACACTTTAAGAGGAGACTTGCGATGAACCAGATCCTTGGTCACAACTACATCGGCGGTGCGCGCAGCGCGGCCGGCCAGACTCGCCTGCAGAGCGTCGACGCCAGCACCGGCGAAGCCTTGCCCCATGAATTCGTCCAGGCCACGGAGCAAGAAGTCGACGCGGCCGCCAAGGCCGCTGCGGCGGCGCATCCGATCTACCGCAGCTTGAGCGCGGCGCGCCGGGCCGAGTTCCTCGACGCCATCGCCGATGAGCTGGACGCCCTGGGCGATGATTTCGTCGCCGTGGTCTGCCGCGAAACCGCCTTGCCAGCGGCCCGCATCCAGGGCGAGCGCGGTCGCACCAGCGGCCAGATGCGCCTGTTCGCCAAGGTCCTGCGCCGTGGCGATTTCTACGGTGCGCGTATCGATCGCGCCTTGCCGGAGCGCACGCCGCTGCCGCGTCCGGACCTGCGTCAGTACCGCATCGGCCTGGGTCCGGTGGCCGTGTTCGGCGCCAGCAACTTCCCGCTGGCATTTTCCACCGCCGGTGGTGACACCGCCGCCGCCCTGGCCGCCGGTTGCCCTGTCGTGTTCAAGGCCCACAGCGGCCACATGGCGACCGCCGAGCACGTGGCCGATGCGATCATTCGCGCAGCGGAAAAAACCGCGATGCCGGCCGGCGTGTTCAACATGATCTACGGCGGTGGTGTTGGCGAATGGCTGGTCAAGCATCCGGCGATCCAGGCCGTCGGTTTCACCGGCTCCCTCAAGGGCGGGCGCGCCCTGTGCGACATGGCGGCCGCTCGGCCCCAGCCGATTCCGGTGTTTGCCGAGATGTCGAGCATCAACCCGGTGATCGTATTTCCGCAGGCCTTGAAAAACCGCGCCGACAGCGTTGCCCGCGACTTGACCGCCTCGGTGGTGCAGGGCTGCGGTCAGTTCTGCACCAACCCTGGCCTGGTGATCGGCATCCGCTCGCCGGAATTCACCGCGTTCACCCAGCAGGTAGCTTCGCTGATCGGCGACCAGGCGCCGCAGACCATGCTCAACGCCGGCACGCTGCAAAGCTACGGCAAGGGCTTGCAGAAGCTCCTGGCTCACCCGGGCATCGAACACCTGGCCGGTCGCGATCAACAGGGCAACCAGGCCCAGCCGCAATTGTTCAAGGCCGATGCCAGCCTGCTGATCAACAGCGACGAAGCGTTGCAGGAAGAAGTCTTCGGCCCGACCACGGTGTTCGTCGAGGTCGCGGACCAGGCGCAACTGACCGCAGCCCTGAACGGCCTTCATGGCCAGCTCACCGCCACGATGATTGGCGAGCCGGAGGACTTCGAACAGTTTGGCGAGCTGACGCCGTTGCTGGAGCAGAAAGTCGGGCGCATCTTGCTCAATGGCTATCCAACCGGCGTGGAGGTGTGTGATTCGATGGTGCACGGCGGGCCTTACCCGGCAACGTCCGACGCCCGTGGCACGTCGGTGGGTACGCTGGCGATCGACCGGTTCCTGCGTCCGGTATGCTTCCAGAACTACCCGGACAGCCTGCTGCCGGAACCGCTGAAAAACGCCAATCCGCTGGGCATCCTGCGGTTGGTGGATGGGGTGCCGGGGCGCGAGGCGCTTTGAGGGTTGCGGTGAGGTCGTTACATTCGAGTTGAATGTGCCGGCCTCTTCGCGAGCAGGCTCGCTCCCACAGTTGGATTTTCAGCGAACACAAAATTTGCATTCACTGGAGATCCCCTGTGGGAGCGAGCCTGCTCGCGAAAGCGATATGTCAGGCAACACTGCTTTCGAACCTTATGGCCCAAGGCTCACTCCTACATTGGGTTATCATGCTGGCTTTCCCAATGACCGACTGATCACCATGACTGCCGTAACCGACACCCTGCTGCATGCCCTCGAACACTGCGACATGCTGATCATCGACGGGCTGCACGCGTTCGATTTCTCCCTCGATGAGCAAGACCAATTGCACGTCGAGTGCATGAACGGTCGCACCCGCGAGCATTGGCGTTTCACTGAGGCGCAGATGCAGGCCGCGACCTTCGACGAAGCCCAGAAGCATTGGATCATCACCAGCGATTCGGGCGATCACCACTTGGAATGCGTGGAAGCGACCAGCGGCCACGACGATGAGGACTCCGATCATGAAGATGCGTAGTTTCTGGCCCTTGTTGATGGCCGGCAGCGTCGGCGCCATGGGCGTCCAGGCGGACACTGGCGAGCGCCATCAGTTATTGGTGGGTTCCTACACGGCGGACCAGAGCCAGGGCATCTACCGGCTGCGATTCGACAGCCGCACCGGCCAGATCGATGCCAACCCATTGCAAGTGATCAAGACGCACAACCCTTCCTGGCTGACCCTTTCCAAGGACATGACCCGGTTGTTCGTGGTCAACGAAAACGGGCCGGGCCAGAAAGACCCGGTGGGCAAGGTCAGCAGCTACGCCATCGACCCGAAGACCTTTGAACTGAGCCTGATCAACCAGGTGCAATCCCTGGGCAACGAGCCGACCCACTCCAGCCTGAGCCATGATGGCCAGCATTTGCTGGTGAGTAATTATTCCGTCCTGGAAAACCCGGGCGGCACCTTGGTGGTGTTGCCGGTGGGCGCGGATGGCAGGTTGGCGCCGGTGGTGCAGATGGGCAGCCATCAGCCGAGTCGGGTCAATTCCGAGCGGCAGAAGTCGGGTCATGTGCATTCCTCGGTGTCGTCACCCGATGGCAAATATGTGTTCGCCAACGACCTGGGGGCAGACAAGGTGTTTGTCTACCGTTACGACCCCAAGGCCAACCCCGAAATGCCGCTGACGCCTGCCGATCCGCCGTTCGTGCAGTTGCCACCGGGCAGCGGACCGCGCCATCTATTGTTCAGTGGGGATGGCAAGCACGCCTGGCTGACGATGGAAATGACGGCCCAGGTGGCCGTGTTCGATTACCAGGACGGTCGCCTGACCCAGCGCCAGCTTGTCGCGCTGGCCGATGGAAAGCCGCAGCCAGGTAAAGCCGCGGCAGCGCTCCATGCTTCCAAAGACGGCAAGTTCCTGTACGTCAGCAATCGTGGCACCACAAACGAGATGCTGGTGTTCGCCGTCGACCCGGCTTCCGGCACCTTGAAAGAGCTGCAGCGACGCTCCGTCGAGGGTGATCATCCTCGAGAGTTCAGCCTGGACCCGAGCGAAAAATTCGTTCTGGTCGCCAATCAGAAAAGCAATCAGATCGTGGTCATCGAGCGCGATCCGAAGACCGGCCTGCTGGGCAAGACCGTCCAGAAGCTGCCCATGGACGCACCGAGCGATGTGAAATTCCTCGTTCGTCAATAACCCGAGGCCCCGATTTTCGGGGCTTTCGGAGTTGTATCAACGAGACTGATAGTCGCTAGTATTACAAAGCATTTCAAGACGAGACGCCTCGGCGCGTAAGTTTGCTTCACGGCCCCACCGGGCAAGTCAGCCAACTGAATCCGAGGATTACCGCCATGAACATGAATCTTTTTTCCGTGATCGCCGCTTCCGCCATCTCCGCCACCGTGGCATTGCCCGCCAGTGCCAGCATCGAGATCAGCGACAAGAAAAACCGCACCCAGAGCTACACCGAAAAATACCTGCAACAGAGCGCCAACTTCTACGCGGCGCTGGATCACAAGACTCAACACTGAGCACGCTGACACTGAAGCCTGCGATCTTTTCATCTCCTCATCGAATACGGAGAGACAAGATCGCAGGCTTCGTGCGTTCAGGAGGAAAGTTTTGTTGTGATATCACATGGCCATGTGTTTAAATTTGACGCTAGTTAATTGACTCCTTGCTAATAAGGATCGACACCATGGCGATGCGTCTGGCAGTGATGTTGCTGTTCCTTTATTCCACCCCGATTGTTTCGGCGGCCCAGCCGATTCCCGGTGAATTGGAAGTGGCTCGCGAGCGATTGTTGAGCTTGTTGAGCGACTGAGCGGATACCTTTTATCGATCAATTAAACTGATGGTGACTATGCATATTTGTCGCTACTCATAACGGTTTATTTGCTTGATTCTGTGGGCATTCAAACATGCCCACGGAGCCTCCCATGGCCAGTGCAATCCTCATCTGCGCCAAGCGCGGCGCCTACCTGGCCATCGGCCTCTACGTAACGCTGGTGCTGGTAGTCAGTCTCGGCACCCAATACCAAAACGTTGCGGAACCCTCCCTCCAGGCTTCAGCCGTGAGCGTCACGCATGCCGTCGCGAAAGGAGCGGCCGGAGCATGAGCAGGTGCAAATTCTGGGTGATCGCCTTCCTGGCATTCATCACCAATGGCTTTTCATTGCTTGGATTGGGTCAGGCGTCGGCGGGGTCGTTGGCGCGGACCATCGAATGCAACCACAGCATCGCCCACAACATCCTCACGGCCAGGGCGCTGGGTGTGTTGGTGGGGAACCCGCCGGTCAAGCCGAGGGCGGCGGTGTTCGGGCCATTTCAAATTGATTGCGCCCAAGCGCCCATGTGCAGCGCTGGATAAATACCTATTTGGCCATGATTGCCACAAACAGCTCTGAATCCAGTAAACCCCGCAACCAGTCCCGAAGCCGAGGGTAGGGCGACTGGGCAAACCACTCGCGATCTACATGGGCGAACTGGCGCACGAACGGCATCAGCGCCACGTCCGCCAGGCTCAGGTGATCCGCGGCCAGGAACTGGCGGTTTTCAAGCAATCCGTCCAGCTTGCGCAGGAACGCTTCACCCTCGCTCCGGTAATGCAGCGCCGAGTGGTCCGGATGGCGCTCCGGATATTTGTAACGGTTGAGGTGAAGCTTGAAAACCTGGTCGTTTTCTTCGATCAAGGTCGCCGTCAGGGCACGACCGTCGGGATCATTCAGCAATGTCCAATCCTGCGGATCATGCAGGCCCAAGGCCCAGTGCATGATCTCGAGGCTTTCATCGATGACCCGTCCATCGGCATGCAAGACCGGCACCGTGCCTTTGCTCGACAGCGCGAGCATTTCCGGTGGTTTGGCCTTGAGGCTCACTTCGACGATGTCCAGCGCGATACCGCTGTAGCGCAACGCCATGCGGGCGCGCATGGCGTAGGGGCAACGGCGGAACGAATACAGCGTGGCGCGGCTCATTTCACCTCCACCGTGCTCAATCCGTTGCCTTGACGCCGGACCTGGATTTGCACCGGGATGCGCTCGTGCATTTCCTGCACGTGGGAAATGACCGCGACCTTGCGCCCCTGGGCCTGCAACCCATCCAAGGCGTCCATCGCCAGTTGCAGCGACTCGGGGTCGAGGCTGCCGAAGCCTTCGTCGATGAACAGCGACTCGATTCTCAGCGTGTTGGACGCCATCGAGGCCAGGCCCAGTGCCAGGGCGAGGGAAACAAGGAAGGTTTCGCCGCCGGACAACGAATGCACCGAGCGCAATTCATCACCCATCTCGGTATCCAATACCAGTAGGCCGAGCATGCTGCCGCCGCGCTTGAGGCGGTAGCGGCGAACCAATTGTCGCAACTGGGCGTTGGCGTGGTGGACCAGCAAGTCGAGGTTGTACGCCTGGGCCAGTTTGCGGAAGCGATCGCCAGTGGCCGACCCGATCAATGCGTCCAGGCGTGCCCAGCGCTGGTACTCGGCGTAGGCTCGTTCGATTTGTTGGGCCAGGGCCTGGTTGGCAGTCTGCCTGCGCTGGTCCTCGGCCTGTTCGGCACGCAGCTCTGCGCAGCGTTGTTCGCTGGCCGCGAACTGCCCGTGAAGCGTGGCGAGGGCTTCGGCCAATTGTTCCGCCGGCAGGTTGCCGTTGTGTTGCGACTGGTGGTTTTGCAGCCGCTGCTCCCGTTCGGTGAGCAATACGCGGGCCTGCTCGATGGCTTTTTCGCTGTTGAGCAAGCGTTGCCGCAGGTGAGCGACCTGTTGGTCGTCGAGACCAAGCAACGCGCCCAGCGCGGCGTCGTCCAGTTCCGGATGAGCTGCGCGCCACTGGGCGATACCCGCGGCCAACGCCTGCTGTTCGGCCTCTAGGGATTGGGCCTGCTCATGGCGTGCCTGGAGTTCGGCAGCCAGTTGCACGAGGCTGTTGCGCAGATCCTGCAATTGTTGATTGGCCGTCGTCTCGGCATGGCGAGCCTGTTCCAGGGCCAGGTCGATTTGGTGTTGCCATTGCTCGGCGCTGGCGTGTTCACCGAGCAGTTGGTGAAGTTTTTCCTCGCACGCCTGTCGTTGCGCGTTCAACGCGCTGAACTGGCGCTGCGCCGATTCCAGTTGCTGTGTGCGTATCTGCTGGCGATCCTGTTCTTTCTCCAGGGCTTGCTGGCGCTGGACTTGGTCGGCGAGCTCTTCGCGTTGCTGTTCCAGTTGCGCGAGGCGCTGGCTGATCCGCTGGTCGAGTTGCATGAACGTGGCGGCAGGTTCGCTGCGCAGGGCCTGCAACGTGTCGGCCGGCAACAGTGCGCTGAAGTGCTCAAGCTCCTCGTCCAGGCGCTGGCGATCCCGGGCCAGTGCCTGTAGCTGGTTGTTCAGATGCTGCGAGGCTTGTTGGCTGGCTGTCTCTGCATCGCGCAGTTGCTGCGCCAGCTTGGCGGCGTCCTGTTGCAGCGTAAGCAGGGCGGCCTGGCGATGTTCGTCCTGGCTGATGAGTTGATTCAGCTGTGCGGTTTGCTGGGCCAGCCAGGCGTCGCGCTTGGATGAATCCTGGGCCAGCAGCTGCGCTGACAGCGGGTGAGCTTCAAGGCTTGGCGCCACGCTCCGTTGTTGGTCGGCGAGTTGTTCTTGCTGCTGCTTGAACTCTTTGAGCTGAGCAATGACCCCGCTGTACTGGGCCCGCAGTTCGATGACTTTTTCATTGAGCAGGTCGACGGCCTTGCGAGCGTTGGCCTGTTCGCTTTCATCGAAGCGCCCGAGGCTTTGCAGCAGCGCTTCGGGTTGGTGGTAGGGATGTTCGACACTGCCACACACCGGGCAGGGCTGGTTGTCCTGCAATTGTTCGCGCAGTTGCTCGACGCTTTCGCTACGGGCCAGGCGCTGGCGTTCCAGCAGCTCGCGGGTCACGGTCAGCGTCTGTTCGGCGACCGCCAGCTCGGCCTTGGCTTCGCTGCCTTCACGCACCAGTCGGTCGCGTTGCTGCAAGGCTTGCTGCTGGCGCTGTTCCAGTTCGGCGACACGCTTGTCCAAATCCTGCTGGCTGGCCCACAACCGAGCCAGGTCTTCGAATGCACGTAACTGCTTGCGGTTGTCTTGCAGCAGGTTGCCAAGCAGTTGGATCTGTTCGGCCACGGCTTGCGGTTCGGCACCGGCCTCCTTGTAGAGCACCTCAAGACTTTGTCGGCGGGTTGCGAGGTCTTCGGCGGCACGAGCGGCGGTTTGTTCCAGCAGCGCAAGTTCTTCCTGGCCCTGGTTCAGTCGATTGGCGATCAGCATCAGTTGCTGGAGGCGATCGCGGTAGGCGCCCCATGCATCACTCAGTGTTGCGAGGTCTGTGCTTTGTTCCAGTTCGCCGGCAATCCGTTCAAGCCGTTCGCCAACCTGCTGCTGTTGTTCCAGCAAGGTGTCGATCGTGCGCTGGCCGTCGGTACTTGCCTGCTGGGCCTGCTGCAACTGTTCAGCGCCTTGCTCGGCCTCCCTGGCCAGGCGGGCGAGGCTGCTTTGTTCGTCGAAGGCCTGACGCAGCAGTGGCGTGCTGTCGGTGCTCTGCTGGCGGGCGGCGGCCACGGCCAGCTGCGCGATGCCGAGGCCTTGTTCCAGTTCGGCCTGCCGTTCATGCAACTCGACGTGTTGCTGCGTCAACTGTTGGATCCTGGCCGCCAGCGGGTCCAGCTGCCGGGCCAGTTCCGCCTGACGGATGAACTGATGCCGCTGGGGTGCCAGCTGTTCCAGGCGGGTCAGTTTCAGGCGTTCGTCTGCCAGCGCTTCCCAATCGGCCTGGGCCCGTTGCAATTGCTCGGCGGCGCTGACCTGTTCGTCCTGCAGATGGCGCAGGTCCTTGAGCCAGGCTTGTTGCTGCTCCAGTTGCTTGAGCTGCGCCTGTTGGGTTTTGAGCTGCTGCTGGGCTTCGTTGAAGTACTGATCCAGCTCGGCGCGGGCTTCGGGCGATAGCGGTGTGACGCCCGTGGCCTGGTCCTGCAATTGCTTGTGGGTTTCCTTGGCCTGCTTGGCCTTGTCGAAGGCACGACGACCGAGGCGTGTATACAGCGCGGTGTCGGTAAGCTTTTCCAGCAATTCGCTGCGGTCGTTGTCGTCAGCCTTGAGGAAGGCGCTGAACTCGCTCTGGGCCAGTAGCACGGCACGGGTGAACTGCTCGAAATTCAAACCGAGGACGGCTTCCAGTTGCGCTTTGTATTCGCCTTTCTGGCTGGCCAGCAGTTGGTCATTGTCCAGGTCACGCAGGCTCTGGCGGCTGGCTTGCAGCTTGCCGGAGGCTTTTTCCCGGGCACGATTGGCCTCCCAGCGAGCCCGGTAGCGGCGACCGTCGATGCCGCGAAAATCCACTTCGGCATAACCCTCGCCGGTCCCACGACGCAGCAGTGTGCGTGGATCGCCCGTGCCGATTTCGCCGTCGGCGTCGGGCACCTTGGCGTCACGACCGGTGTTGTTCAGCCGTGGCACCGCGCCGAACAGCGCCAGGCACAGGGCATCGAGCAAGGTGCTCTTGCCGGCGCCCGTGGGGCCGGTGATGGCGAACAGACCGGCGCTGGCCAAGGGTTCGGCGGTGAAATCGATTTCGAACGGCCCCGCCAGGGAGGCGAGGTTCTTGAGACGGATCGCGAGGATTTTCATGGCTGTTCGCTCTCCATCTGTACATCCTGCAACAGCACGGCAAAGTCCTTGAGGGTCTGGTCATCGACTGGGTTGCCGTAGGTGTCCTGCCAGGCGCGGCTGAACAGTTCCTGTGGGCTGAGCTGGTCGAGTTCAATCAGCGCCGCGCCTCCATCGGCATCGCCGGAGCCACCGCTGCCGGCATACTCGGCGGCGATCCGCACCAGTCGCACGGCTTTGCCTTGCAGGGCGGTTTCGACCTGATGTCGCAGGTCCGGCTGCGGTTCATCGAGGCGCACCCGGACTTCCAGCCAGGGCTGGCGATGGATGTCGGCCAGCAAGTCGATGTCCGGCAAGTCCTTCAGTTGCACCAGGATGTCGGCCAGGGGCGCCGGGCCCAGGCGTTGCAAGTTGACGGCGCGGGGAATCAGCCGTGGTTCGACGCTGACCAGGGTTTCGCCGTTTAGGGCGATGTCGAGGATCTGGTGCCGGTAGCCGATTTCGGAAAACGACAACGGAATCGGCGATCCGCTGTAGCGGATGCGTTCTTCACCGTTGACCTTTTGTGGCTTGTGCAAGTGACCGAGGGCGACATAAGTGATGCTTGGGCCGAACAGGCTGGCTGGCAGGGCTTCGGCGTTGCCGATAATCAGGCTGCGCTCGGAATCCTCCGATACCGAGCCGCCGGCCATGTGTGCATGGCTGACGGCAATCAGCGCCTGGCCCTTCTTGCGCTTGGCGTTGGCGGCGGCAATCAGCCATTCGTGGACCTGGCCGATGCCGCGTAAATAATCATCCCCCAGTTGCGCGCCCGTGACCTCGGCCGGCCGCAGGAACGGCAGGGCCAGGCACCAGGCCCGGACCTTGCCCTTGGCGTCGGGCAGCGGCAGCAGCAGGCGCTCGACGTCCAGCTGCCCATCGTCCAGCCACAGGACGCGGCCCAGGGCATGGGTGCGCAGGCGGCGCATCAGCGGCGCCGGCAATTCGATGCGCGAACCGGAATCGTGATTGCCCGCGATCATGACGATGGTCAGGTTGGCGTTTTGTTCATGGGCGCTGACGATGAAGTCGTACAGACGCTCCTGGGCTTTGACGGGCGGGTTGACCGTGTCGAAAATGTCGCCGGCGATCAATAGAACGTCGGGTTTTTCGCTGGCCAGCTGACGCAGCAGCCAATCAAGGAAACAGGCGTGTTCGAAGTCGCGATCCTGGCCGTGGAGGTTTTGCCCCAGGTGCCAGTCGGAGGTGTGAAACAGACGCAAGGCAGACTCCAGAAAACAGACGATGGCCGCGGGAAGAGAGGCGGCGCAAAAATGCAGAGTTTACTGGGAAACGCGGGGGAGGGGGCGGCTCAACTTGGCGAGCACTACAGCTGAGCCAATTGTGGCGAGGGGATAAATCCCCTCACCACAGAAAGCGGTGCTATCCCGGCTATTTGGGATAAAGCGGCGGCAAGCTGGAATCACCCGCCGCGTCCGGCGTTCCCTCGAGCGGCGGAATGGCGCGGATGGCGCGCCACAGGTCTTCGCCTTGCCAATATTGGCCGGTTTCGCTGTACAGGGCGCCGTTCAAGCCGTCGAGGGCATCGGACAGCGGCACGAAACGCGCCGCCATGTCGGCCAGGGTTTCCGGTTGCTGCCGGGCCCAGGCGTCCAATGCCTGGCGAGTAGCGTGGGAGTCGTTGGCCAGGCAGGCACGCTTGAGGTCATCGAGCAGGGTGCGCGGGCTTGGCCCGGCCTGGGTCGAGCGCAGGACGGCGGGTTGCCAGCGGGCGCGCCACCACAGGCCGAAACCGAGCAGCGTCGTACACGCCAGAATGAGCGTGCTCAACTGCCAATACCAAAGTGTCTCGCTGTCGACGGTCGTGACGATCTGCGCAGTGCCCGCCGGCGTGTCGACCATCAAGCTTGGATTGTTCGCCACTTGCAGCGTGCGCGCGGGCAGGCTGGTGCGGTCCAGGTGATCTTCCAGCGTGTTCCACCAGACCACTTCAACCGGCGGCAGCTCGATAGTGCCGCTGCGGTTGGGTACCAGTGCCTCGCGGTCTTCGCGGCTGCCCACCAGGCCACGTTCGCTGCTGCGGCTGCTCAGCACCGGCTGGTCGGGGTAACGGCGCAGGCCATTGATTTCGGTAGCAGGCAGTGGCGGCAATTGGGCGCTGGTCAGACCCTCGGCTTCCAGCGTCAAGCTGCGGGTCAATGAGTCGCCGACCTGGCTGTGGGTCGGTTCCGGGCTCCAGCTTTCGCTCAAGGACAGACTGCGGGCCGGCAGCCAGGGAAGGTCGGCCGGGTAGCTGGCGGGTTTTGGCTTGACGGTCAGCAGCAGCTGCGTGGAGCTTACGCGCATCAGTTGGCCGGGCTTGGCGACGGGCGATGCGCCGCCCTGGGCGGTGGGTTCGACCAGCGTGGCGCTGAAGGTCTGGGCCGGGACCGCCAGCTCGCCGCTGCGCTGCGGATAAATGCCATAACGCAGTTCGATTACGCCGTGGCGCACGTCATTGATGACTTTCTCGTAGGTGCGCGATTCGCCCAGTTGCTCGGTGCGCGCATCGGGGATGTGCAAGGGTGTCAGGCTGCTGTCGTCGTAGAGCGACACCGAATGGTAGATGCGCAAGGTCAGGATCGCCTGGGCCTGCACGTACACTTCGGCCTGGTCGAGGCTGGCTTCGATGAACACCGGTGCGAGGGTGCCGGAAGCGTTGCGGGTTTCGCTTTCGATCACCTGCAACGTGATCGGCTGGCTGGTCACTTCCCCCAATTTCAGGGCCGGGATCACCACGGTGCCGCTCTGGCGGGGAAGCAGTGTGACGATCCAACGGGTCGTGGCGCGATTCTCGCCGTCGAGGGTGGTCAGTTGGTTGACCTGGCGGGTGCCTCGTACGTCGAACAATTCCTGGAGCGGGCTCAGATCGGGTTTGCCGAACAGCGTGGCGTCGTTGGATTCCAGCGTCAGTTCCACGGTCTCCCCCGAATTCAGGCGGCTGCGATCCACGCTGGCAGTCAACTGCGCAGCCTGGATCCCGGCAGTCCAGAGCAGCAAGGCGAGGAGGTAGACGGTGAAGCGGGTCATTGATCTTTTTCCTGGGCCTGGTGGCTTTGCTGTTCATACCAGAATTTACGCCTGAGCAGCTCACCCGGGTTGTCCGGGATCTGGCGCAGCCATTGTTCCAGCGCCTGGCGTTGTTCTTCTTCGTTGCGTTGACCCGCGGCCGGGCGAAGCGGCGGGGTGGTGGTCTGCTCGTCGGGCAACTCGCTGCCCGGCACATCCTGGGCGCCGGGCGGTGGGGCCTCGGACGCCTCGGAGTCGTCCGGCGTGGCTGTCGCTTCGGAGGAGGGGTGGCCCTGCTCGGACGATTGGCTCGGCCTGTCGGTCTCCTGCGGTTGCTCCGAGGGAGGCGGCTCCTGGTTTTCGGCAGATTCGGGCTCGTCCGGTGGCGCAGTCTGTTCTTTGAGCAGGCTTTCCACCAGGGCTTTGTTGGTCTGCGCCGGACGCAGGTCCGGTTGCAACTCCAAAGCCTGCTCATAGGCATCGATCGCCGCCTCCAGCTCACCGCTGCGGGCCAGTGCATTGCCGCGATTGTAGTGGGAGCGGGCGTCGTTGCCTTCGGCGAATCGCCGAGCCGCTTCGCTGTACTCGCCGGCTTCATAGAGGGCGACGCCTTGCCATTGCCTGTCCTCGAAACGGGCGGCGGCCTCGGCCGGGCGTTTTTGCTTGAGCAGGTGCTGGCCTTGCTGGTCGGGACGCAACCACAAATCCTGGAATTCGAAGGCATGGCCCGTTTGCGGCAGGACGAACAGCAGCGGCAGGCAGAAAAGCCAGCCGCGCCGCCCCGCGCACGCCGCCAGTAGCAACAGCGGCAGAAGCAGCCAATAACCCTGGTCAGCCCAAGTGTCCAGGCGCAATGTCTGGCCATCGCTGCGCAGTTGGCGCGGTGCGTCCATCAGGCCCAGGCCGCGCAGGTCGCTGTCGTCCACATGCGTGGGGCGGTAACGGCCGTCCAGCTCATTGACGAACGACTTGAGGCTCGGACTGTCCAGGCGCGGCACGAGGATAGCGCCCTGGGCGTCCTTGAGGTAACTGCCGTCGTCCTGGGCCACCGGCGCGCCTTCGCGGGTGCCAATGCCCAGCATCAGCAAGCGGGTGGCGGAACCGTCCAGGACCTGGCGAATGCCCATGCGTTCCTGCTCGTTCAGCGACGAAGCGATCAGCAGGATACGCCCGTGGCCGAGCCCGGCCTGGTTCAGCAGGGCCATGGCCTTGTTGACGGCAAGGTCGGCGCGGTGGCCGCCTTGGGGCATGATCGATGGCGCCAGGGCTTCGAGCAGGTTGGCGCTGGTGGCCAGGTCATCGGACAGCGGCACCAGGGTGTGGGCACTGCCGGCGTAGACGATGATCGCGGTCTGGGCGTCGCTGCGGTTGTGCAGCACGTCCAGTATTTTGCGACGGGCTTGTTCCAAACGCGTGGGCGGGACGTCAGTGGCAAGCATCTCCGGGGTCAGTTCGAGGATAACCACCAGCGGATCGGCGGGTTTCTGGCTGGTCTGTTCGACCCGTGTCCAGCTGGGGCCAAGCAAGGCCAGCACCATCAGCAGCCAGCCCAGGCCCAGGGCAATCCAGGGCAGTTTGCTTTCACTTCCGCTGCCGCCGCTGAGCAGCACCCCATGGAATGCCGGGGGCAGGATCATCTGCCAACGGCCCACCCGTTTCTGCCGATGCCACAGTTGCCAGAGCAGCCAGCCCAGCAAGGGCAGCAGCAGGATGAAACCGGGGCGCAGCCAGTGCGGCCAGAGCGCGATCATCGGCGCCTCCGCAGTCGCAGGCGCTTGAGCCGCTGGCGCCATTCGGAAGGGTGCGCGGGTTGAAACAGCGGCTGGGTGAACAGGCGCTGCAATGGATTGTCCGGCCAGCGCTCCCGTGCCACCAGCAACATACTCAACACCAGTGCGACGGCTAGCGGCCACTGATACAGCGCGTGGGCCGGGCGGGCCTGGGTCGGTTGCTGGGACACCGGTTCGAGCTGGTCAAGCGTTGTCTTGATCGCCTGCAGTTGCTCGCCGTCCTCGGCCCGGAAATACTGGCCGCCGGTCACCTGGGCGATTTCTCGGAGTGTCGCTTCGTCGAGGTCCAGGCTCGGGTTGACGCCCAGGAACCCGGCGGTGCCACTTTGTTCCGGATCGGCGCCCACGCCGATCGGATAGATTTTCACGTTTTCATCGGCAGCCAACCGCGCGGCGGTCAGCGGGTCGATCTCGCCGCCGTTGTTGGCGCCATCGGTCACCAGAATCAATACTCGGCTCTGCGCCGGGCGTTGACGCAGGCGCTTGAGGGCCAGCCCGATGGCGTCGCCAATGGCGGTGTTTTTGCCGGCGATGCCTACGCGCGCTTCGTCGAGCCAGCGCCGCACGGTGTGGCGATCGAACGTCAGGGGCGCTTGCAGATACGCCTGAGTGCCAAACAGAATCAGGCCGACCCGGTCACCTTCGCGGCTTTCGAGGAAATCGCCGAGCGTGCGCTGGACCAACGCCAGACGGCTGACGTCTTCGTCCTTCCATTGCATGTCGGGAAAGTCCATCGACCCCGACACATCCACCGCCACCAGCAGGTCGCGACCGCTCGCGGCGATCGGCAACGGCTCGCCCAGCCACTGCGGGCGGGCGGCGGCGATCAACAACAGGAGCCAAAGCAGGATGAAGGGGGCCTGCTGGCGCCACGTCGGGAGATTGGCCCGGGCCCGGCGGCCCACCAACCCTTCGAGTTCATCGAGGAAGCTGACCTTGAGCGCCGGCTCGCCACTGTCTGCAGCCGGCAGCACCAGGCGCATCAGCCAGGGCAGCGGCAAGAGGACGAAGATCCACGGCCAGGCGAATTCAAACATGTTTGCGAATCCAGATTTCGACGGCTTGGGTCAGGCCGGCGATGGCTTTGTCATCGAGCTTGCATTCGGGTTTGTAGGCGCCCTCCACGAGAATCATCCATCGGGTCAGGCCGGCGGCCGGGCAGCGGTTATCGAGGAAGGCCAGCCATTTGCGCCCATTGAGTGTGTGGCTCTGGCTGTACGGATAGTGATTGCGGCACAAGCGCTTGAGCAGCCCGTTGAGTTGTTGCAACCAGGCGCCGGCCGGTGCGCCGTCGTAGGGCTTGGGCAGCAGCGCGAGCTCGGCCAGTGCGGCCAGGCGCACCGGGTCCAGCGGTTGTTCGGCCCGGGCGCTGCTGCGTTTGATGGGGATGAATCGGCGTAACTGCCACAAGCCCAAGCCCAGCATCGGCAGTAACAACAGCAACAGCCACCAGCCCGGCGCGGGCGGCCAGAATCCGATGGGAGGCGGGGCCATCAGTGGCTGCAACTGATCCAGGCTGCTCATCGGGCTTTCCCCGGGCGCTTGGGATTCAGGTATTCACGCAGTTGTTCGACCATGTCGCCTTGAGTGCTCAAGGGGAGCATCAGGATCCGCAGCTTCTGGGCCAACATCTCCCAGCGCTCCAGCCGTGCTTCGGCCTTGGCGCGATAGGTCTGGCGTAACTCCAGGTTCAGCGTGTCGAGTTCCAGTTGCTCGCCGCCCTGGGCAAAACGCAGCAATCCGGCAGCGGGGAGGGCGTGATCCAGCGGGTCGGACAATGGCAACAGCAGCAGGTCGCAATGGCGCGAGAGAAGGGTCAGTTGCTGCTCGGCGCTGTCGGACAAGGCGCGCTCGTCGCAAATAATGATCGCCAGGCTGCCGGGGCGCAGCACCTCCCGGGCCCGGCGCAAGGCAACGCCGAAGGAGTCGCGGTCCGACTCGCCGTCGGGCTGGAGGGACTGATTGACCCGGACCAGACGGTTGAGCAATTGCAACAGGCTCTGCTTGCTGCGCCGTGGTTTGACTTCGTAATGGGCGTTGTTGCCGAACACCAGTCCGCCAACCCGGTCGTTGTGCCCCAGCGCGGCCCAGCCGATCAGGCTTGCGGCCCGAGCGGCCAGCACCGACTTGAAAATCAGCCCGGAGCCGAAGAACAGGCGGTGGCTCTGCTCGATCATGATGAAGATCGGCCGCTCGCGTTCTTCGTGGAACAGTTTGGTGTGGGGTTCCTGGGTCCGCGCGGTGACCCGCCAGTCGATGGTGCGCACGTCATCGCCGGCCTGGTAGACCCGCACCTGATCGAAATCCACCCCGCGCCCGCGCAGCTTGGAATGGTGCAGGCCGATCAGTGGGCTGCGCTGGCCAGGCGTGGAGAACAACTGCACTTCGCGCACGCGATGGCGCATCTCGATCAGCTCCGAAAGGCTGACGCGGATGCCCGGGACGGGCGCCAGTGGGTTATTCATTGTCGATACTCAAGCGACGGCGACGACGTCGAGAATCCGCTGCACGACCCGGTCCTGATCGATGCCGGCGGCTTCGGCCTCGAACGACAGGATGATGCGATGGCGCAGCACGTCGAACAGCACGGCCTGGATGTCCTCCGGGCTGACGAAGTCGCGCCCGGCCAGCCAGGCGTGGGCGCGGGCGCAGCGATCCAGGGCAATCGAGCCCCGTGGGCTGGCGCCGTAGGCGATCCACTCGGCCATTTCCGGATCGAACTTGGCCGGGTTGCGGGTGGCCATGATCAGTTGCACCAGGTATTCCTCCACGGCATCGGCCATGTACAGCCCGAGGATTTCCTTGCGCGCCGAAAAGATCGCCTGCTGGCTGACGCGCCGCTCCGGCTTGGTCTCGCCGTTCAGTGCCTCGCCTCGGGCCTGTTGCAGGATGCGGCGTTCCACCGCAGCGTCGGGAAAACCCATCTTGACGTGCATCAGGAATCGGTCGAGTTGGGCTTCGGGCAGGGGGTAGGTGCCTTCCTGCTCGATCGGGTTCTGTGTCGCCATCACCAGGAACAGCGGCGACAGTTCATAGGTGCTGCGCCCGACGCTGACTTGCCGCTCGGCCATCGCTTCGAGCAAGGCGGACTGGACCTTGGCCGGGGCCCGGTTAATTTCATCCGCCAGCACCAGGTTGTGAAAGATCGGCCCTTGCTGGAACACGAAACTGCCGGTTTCGGGACGATAGATCTCAGTGCCCGTGATGTCGGCCGGCAACAGGTCGGGGGTGAACTGTATGCGATGGAACTGCGCTTCGATCCCCTCGGCCAGCTCCTTGATCGCCTTGGTCTTCGCCAGCCCTGGCGCGCCTTCCACCAGCATATGCCCATCGGCGAGCAAGGCGATGAGCAGGCGCTCGATGAGTTTTTCCTGGCCGAGAATCTGCGTAGAAAGAAAGGTTCGCAGCGCCAGCAGCGCTTCACGATGTTCCATCGATGACTGTTCCTGGAAAGGGTGGCCCAGGCGTTCGGATAACGCCGGGGCTGGGGGCGTTACTTTAATGCATGGCGGGGGGTGGCGACTAACGGGATTTTGATCGGCCGTGTGAATTGTGATCGGCTTGGAAACATTGGGGGGTGGGCTTGCTTGCGAAGAATCCCACCCGGACAGGCGCACTTACCCCGTGGCGAGGAAGCTTGCTCCCGCTTGAGTGCAACGCACTCTCAAAATGAAGGGGTGTTTATCCGGACGTAGGAGTGCTCTGGAACAGGCTACGTTGTCTTGCGCCATTGCCTACGACTGCGCCAGAATCCGCCGGCTTGTGCGCTTGGAAGGCAGGTTCTATCGTTTCCGGGTCGTTGAGGAATCAGCGATCGGGTTTGGTAGCCCGGTTTTCTGGCGCAGGTGCAGCCTGATATAGGGGGCTTTTCGTCCTCTGTTTTATGGTGGTCATGCGCAGGGCGTCCTTGGACGCGCCGGGTTGCCAGATAACCGGTCTACCAACCTTCGTATGGCCACCTCCCTTCGTTTGGTAGCGAGAGAGATGGCTCCAATTTTCTAATCTGGAGTTTCATCTATGTTCAAAGTAACGCCCAACCCACCGAACACCGATTCGTCCTCACCGCGCCCAAAAACCAAGTCCCAAAAACACGACGAAGTCACCGACCGAGTCCTCGACCATTACCTAAAACGCAAACCGGACAAACCCGGAGCAGAACCTGCCCCCGGCCAACTCTTTACCGTCAACAAAGACATCGACACCGAAAGCTTGCTTGCCTACCTCAGCGAAACCCTGGCTTCCGCCAATGCCATGGCCAATGACTTGGCTTTCGACCTGGACGGTTCACGCCGGCATTTCCTCCTGGGCATTCAGCAACTGATCGAACTGGGCAGCCTGCTGGCGAACCGTGCACTGGACAACATCGAAACCCGTCAGCCGACATAACCTCGTGGCGAGGGAGCTTGCTCCCGCTGGGCTGCGCAGCAGCCCCAAACCGAGCCGGCGCGGTTCCCCATACACACCGCGCCCGCCGGGCCTGCGACTGCTGCGCAGCCGAACGGGAGCAAACTCCTTCGCCACAAGGGACTTGTGTCATTCCTTAAATTTGGGCAAACGGCAAAACCTTGGGAGCGAGCCTGCTCCGGCGGCGATCCGACGATGACGGCAGCAGATCCAGCACCATATTTCGCTAGTTCTGCATCCGAATCTCATCCACCAGCAGCTTGATTGCTGGCCTGTCGATAAGATCCAGCCACGGACCGTCCTCCACGATTGCCCCGTCATGCATCACAATGACCCGGTCAAACCGATGCAGGTGGTCAATGTCATGGGTGACACATATCAACCCTTGCCCGGCAAAAACGTCGAATAACAGGTCCCATAGAGGCGTGGTCAGCCTGGGTTCTATGGATGCGCTTGGCTCGTCGAACATATTGAATTTTCCGGGTTTGTTGATAAGGCGCAGCAGTGATAGGCGTTTAGCTTCGCCTCCGGAGATATTCGATGCATTTTCGCTGACCTGCCGTGTTGTCACAATCTCATCCAGTTCCAATTGCCGTATGGCTCTAGACAACATCGGCGATGCGCTGCCTCCGAACAGAACCGATTGTTCAAAAGAACCCTCCAGAAATCGCGGTTGTTGAGGGCAGTATCTCAAGGCGTCCAAGTGGGCTTGGCCGGTCAAAAGTGAGACCGGTACCAAGTCTATGCTCAGTAGGTCTCGCTTTGATGCATCAAGCCCGGCGAGGACTTCCAGAAAAGTGGTTTTGCCTGCGCCGCTAGGGCCCGTAACGGCCACTGACTGCCCTTGAGCAAATGCCAGGGAGCGCTTGATCGACAGGCGAAGCGGTCCCGTTCCCGTCACTTCGCAGGGGCCGAGTTCCAGAACTGAGGAGCGCTGGGAATCAACCAAGGCCAGCCGATTGCTGCGATCGAAGTCCGGGAGTGATAGCAGACCCTGAAATTGACCCTGGTCTGCAAGGAACTGATCAAGAACACGATACCCGTCAGTCAAGGTTGAAATACTGAGCAGATAACTCCCCGCGATTGAAAAAATGGCAACCAACTGCCCGACACTGATACTGGGCTGACCCGAAAGCTGGTCCAAGACGCCCCAGTAGAGCAATCCCCCAGTGGAGAGGCTTACGAACAATATCTTGGCGGTGCTCAGCAGGCCGCCAGAGGATGCGGTAGTCACAGCAGCGCTGGCATAACGTCTGAACGCCGCGTTCAACGGGTGCAGGGCAGTAGGTATGGCACCTTCCAGCTTTATGTTTTTCCCCGCGTTGAGGGTGTTGTAGAGGTGTGCACTTAACTCATCTTCCTGTTCATTGACTGCATCGATGTGCTTTCTTCGCCATTTGATAATTTGGTGGGTGGTAGCCAGATAGATAACTCCGGATGCCGTCATGCTCAAAAAAATTTCACCGCCCCCAATGTAAATAAAAGCAGTCCCAACAACTATGAATTCCAGGAGTACGGGAAGCGCAATGGTTATAGTGAAAGTGAGTAGTTGTTCGTGGGCAGTAATTCCGCGCTCGACCGATTTGATGAAGTGGCCGATTCTCCAAGAGTTAAATAACGAAAATTCTTTACCTATGAGTTCGGTGATCCACTCAATGGAAGCGCTCATGATAATGCCCTGTACCAGCTTGGACAGCGCATGGAGCTGCAGAGGCGTGATGACGGCATGAATACATCCCGCGACAATCAGGCCTGTCGTCATTGCAAGTAGAGTGCTCGATGCTGGATTGCTATTGTCTTGCAGGGTATCGATAATGGTTCCGAGTAACAGCGGGGGGGCAAGTGCGATGAGCTTGAGTGCGATAATTGTGATTACGGTTATTGCTAGAAGTTTGGCGTGTTTTTTATAGGCGGTTTTTATCATTGCTCGGATGCTGTGCATGTACTCGCTCCTGGTTGCTTTGCGTTCGATAATTCAACCGCGTAACACGTACTGAGGCACCACCAAGCGACCGTTTCTAATGATGTTGAAGCGCTCAAGTCCTGGGATATAGATATGGGCGACGATGCTGTTGCCTGAGAAGCGGGCTACCGTTCGGTCGAGTATTTCGTTCGTTTAATGGATAGTTTTTTTGCAGTCAGTGACGCGAAAAAATCGGCTTCCGTTGCGAGGAGATCTTTAGAAAGGCCTAATGCCTGCGGCAGGCCGAAAAAGGTATGATTTATTTCAGAGCGTTTCCTACCCATATCGATTACTCCAATGTAATTAATGGGCGTCGCGATGCGAGCGCCCAACTTGCGTTTGTTCGCAAGTGATTAATTAATAGCATTGGGGTGATGTGAAGGCTATTGCGTGACTTCCGAGGCTGACGTAGGTTTGTTCTTGCCGTTGAGTAGGAGGGAGATGTAGGAATGTAGCTGCTTTGCTGGAAGTGTGGTTTCTCTCTACTGTTTTCGCCGTTTGGTATGTTTATATTATTTAAGGAAGGATCAAAAAGGATAATTCGGCAGCGGCGCTCTAAGGCGGGTGTGCCCGGAAAGGTTGTGTTGCGTGCACATCTAAATGAATACAGGTGCCATCGCGATCTTGCTTGCGATGGCACATTTTGAAGGCGGCAATGTCAGCGCTTCCACGCCCCCGGATTGACCAGGTTCGCTGGCCTTTCACCCGCCAGCGCCGCCAGCAGGTTCTCCACGGCACAACGCGCCATCGCTTCCCGGGTCTCGTGGGTGGCGGAGCCCATGTGCGGCGTCGCCACTACGTTGTCCATCTGCAACAGCGGCGATTCCGGGTCCAGGGGCTCGCGCTCGAAAACGTCCAGCCCGGCGCCACGGATCTGCCCGTTGCGCAAGGCGTCGATCATTGCCGCTTCGTCGACGACTTTGCCTCGGGAGATGTTGATGAAGATGCTGTCAGGGCGCATCTGCGCAAACGCCCGTGCATCGATCAGGTCTTCGGTTTCAGCGGTCAACGGCAAGGTCAGGCATATGAAGTCGGCCTGTTGCAGCAGCGTATCCAGATCGCAATAGCGCGCATTGAAACGCTGCTCCACCGCAGGCTTGGGCGAGTGACTGTGATAGAGCACCGGCATGCCGAAGCCAAAGTGCCCGCGCTGGGCCAGGGCTTCGCCGATGCGGCCCATGCCGACGATGCCCAGGGTCTTGCCGTGGACGTCGCTGCCGAAATGTCGGGGCCCGATGCTCTGTTGCCAACCGCCTGCGCGGACGAGGTTGGCCAGCTCCACCACGCGTCGGGCGGTTGCCAGAATCAAGGCGAAGCCGGTGTCGGCGGTGGTTTCGGTCAACACGTCCGGCGTATTGGTGAGCAGGATCCGGCGTTCGGTCAGGTAATCGATATCGTAATTGTCGACGCCCACCGAAACGCTGGCGATCGCCTCGAGATGCGGCGCCAGGTCCAGCAGCGACGGATCGAGCCTGAGGCTCGCGCCCAGCAGGGCATGGGCGCTGGGCAGGGCGGTGCGCAGTTGCGCCAGGCCCTGGGCGTCCAGGTTTTCGATGAGGGTGACCTGGGCATGCGCCTGCAAGCGATCCATCAGTTGCGCTGACAGCTTTTTGTACAACACCACGTGCTTTTTCATAGGGGTTCCCGATTCGTTAACGGACAGGCGCCGGATGGGGCGTCGCGGTTTTGGTCACGACCCGGTCGCTGGCGCCGGGTTTGAGGGCAAGGGTCAGCAACACCGACAGCAGCAACGCGCCGCTCATCAACAGAAAGGACATGCCGTTGGAGCCGGTGGAACCGTTGAGGTAGCCCACCAGATAGGAGCCGCCGAACGAACCCAGCGCGCCCATGCTGTTGATCAGCGCCATGGCGCCACCCGCGACATTGGCCGGGAGAATCTCCGGAACGATGGCGAAAAACGGCCCGTAGGGCGCGTACATGCAGGCGCCGGCAATCACCAGCAAGGCATAGGACCACCAGAAGTGTTCAGCTCCGAGCAGATAGGAGGCGTAAAACGCGATGGAGGCGATCAGCAGCGGCGGCCAGACGAAACGCTTGCGTTTCTGGACCTTGTCCGACGCCCAGGACACGATCAGCATGGCGATCACTGCCGCCAGATAAGGCAGCGATGACAGCCATCCGGCCTCGACCATGTTCATCTTCAGGCCTGCCTTGAGGATCGACGGCAACCACAGCACGAACCCGTAGACGCCAATGCTCCAGAAAAAAAACTGCAGCGCCAGGATGATCACTTTCGGCGAGCGGAAGGCCTCGGCATAGTTCTTCACGGCCTTGATACCGACCTGCTCGGCGGCCAGCACGCTTTCCAGGTCCTTCTTCTCCTGCTCGCTGAGCCACTTGGCCTGGGCTGGACGATCATCGGCCAGGCGCCACCAGACAAAAGCCCAGAGCACCGCCGGCAGGCCCTCGATGATGAACATCCAGCGCCAGTCGAATTGCTCGACGAGGTACCCCGAGACCACCGACATCCACAGCATGGTGACCGGGTTGCCAAGGATCAGGAAGGTGTTGGCCCGCGAGCGTTCGGCCCGGGTGAACCAATGGCAGAGATAGACCAGCATCGCCGGCATCACGGCGGCTTCCACCACGCCGAGCATGAAGCGGATCACGATCAGCCAATACGCATTGGAGACCACGCCCGTGAGGGTCGCCAGCGAGCCCCAGAGGATCAGGCTGACGAAGATCAACTTCTTCACGCTGTGCTTCTGCGCGTAGATCGCCCCAGGGACCTGGAAGAAAAAATAGCCGAGGAAAAACAGCGCGCCGAGCAACGAGGACAGCCCTGGCGTGATCATCAAGTCTTCGGCCATGCCCGAAGCCGCGGCGAAACCATAGTTGGCCCGGTCCAGGTAGGCCAGACTGTAGGTGATGAAGACGATGGGCATGATGTACCACCAGCGGCGGGTGGCGAGGTTGAGCGTTTGCATGTCGTTGACTCCTGAGCTTGTTGTTTTTATGCAGCAGGTGCGTTTAGCGGTGGATTCAATCGCGAGCGAGCTCGCTTCCACAGGGGTAACTCGAATCTTTGTGGGAGCGAGCTTGCTCGCGATGGGCGGTTTCAAATTCAGCCGACAATTCCAGGCGCGTCGGCAGCCCTTCCATGTCTCCACGGTTCTGCACCGCGCGGCTGCCAATCCAGTTCGCCCGCCGTACCGCCTCGGTGATGTCGCGGCCTTCGAGCAATGCGCTGATCAGGCCGACGGCGAAGCCATCCCCGGCGCCCACGGTGTCCACCACCCGGGCCACCGGCACGCCGGCGATGAATCCCTGGTCACGCGAGGTGCGGTAATAAGCGCCGTCCGGGCCGAGCTTGATCACCACGGCTTCGGCGCCCTGGTCCAGGTAGAACGCGGCGATGTCGGCCGGGTCGTCAAAACCGGTCAGCAACCGACCTTCACCGAGGCCGGGCAAGACCCAGTGGGCGAGGGCGGCGTGGCGATTGATCTCGCTGATCATCGTCGCTTCGCTGGACCACAGGCTCGGGCGCAGGTTGGGGTCGAACGACAGGCTGCGGCCGGCCTCGCGCATGCGGGTCATCAATTCGAAGGACATCGCCCGTGCAGTCACAGACAGCGCTGGCACGATACCGGTGGCATGCAAATGACGGGCGGCGAGCAATGGCGGTGCGATGGAGTCCACGGACAAGTGACTGGCCGCCGAACCACGCCGGAAATATTCGACTTGCGGGTCGCTGCCATCGTCGGTACGGGACTTGAGCTGGAACCCGGTGGGGTGCGCCGGATCAACCGCCACGTGACGGCAATCCAGGCCTTCCTTTTCCAGCGTCTGCACCACGAAACGGCCCAGGGAGTCGGCGCCGACCCGACTGAGCCACGCGACTTGAAAACCCAGCCGCGCCAAGCCGATGGCCACATTGCTGTCGGCCCCGGCGATGCGTTTGTGGAACTGGTTGACGGCCGCCAGGTCGCCGGTCTCGTCGGCCACCAGCATGGCCATGGTTTCACCGAACGACAGCACATCGATCTCAGACATGAGCGGCCTCCCGGCGCGATTGCCCCAGGCGGGACAGGGTGGCGACATGTTCAGCGGTCAGTTGCAGCAGGTCATCGCCTTCTAGCGGGTACTCGGCGGCGCGCATCACGCCGACCGGCATGTGCTTGAGCAATTGCTCCCACAGGTGCAGGTCGATCGCGGCTGGCGGCACCGCGACCAGCTTGCCATCGGCGCGTCGGGCCACGGCCTTGCAATGCACATATGCCACGTACCGTCCGAGTTGCCGGGCGGCCACGGTGGCTGATTGGTCCTGCCATTGCCAGTTGCCGATGTCGAAGGTCATGCCGATGGGTACCCCGCGTTCTTCCACCGCCGCGAAGAAGCGTTGCAAGGGCTCGATCCGCCCGCCTTGCAAGGTCTGGTCGTTTTCCACCAGCAGTTGCACCGGGCTTGCCGATAGGGCATCCGCCAGGGCTGATACGTCGTGGGAGTCAGTGAAGTGGCCGAGGGAAACCTTCAGCCAAGCCGAGCCGAACGCTTCGCAACGTTGCAGGGTGGACGCCAGGGCGGGATTGGGCCTGGGCTGGCCGGGGAGCCAGAGCTCGATCGGCGATGAAAAGATACTTTCCAACCCCTGGGCCCGCGCCCCAGCGGCCAGTTCGGCGGGTTGTTCGGTGGTGAGCAGCTCTTCGCGCCATTCGATGCGCGACGCGCCGGCGGCGGCCAGCAGGGCGATGAAGCTGCCTTGACCATGCTGGCGTACGAGGTCGGCGCCGTAACTGGAGAGGCTGATGGAAACGGCTGGTTTGGTCATTGTTGTTGTACCTCTGAAACCGGTTTCAGTTTTGGTCAAAAAAATTATGGAATGTGTTTGAGGGCCTCATCGCGAGCAGGCTCCCTCCCACAAGGGATCTTCAGTGCGACGCAAGTCCAGTGTGGGAGCGAGCCTGCTCGCGATGGGGCCAGCCCGATCACCGAAAAACTCCAAGCGTCGACCCACGCTCAATCAACCGCGCCGAGAAATCCAGCGTCTGCACCGGCCCGTTATCGCCGCGCAGACGCTTGAGCAGGCATTCGAACGCGCGGGCGCCGATTTCAGCGGTGGGTTGGGCGAGGGCGGTAATGCCGCTGCCCACCAAGGGATACCAGTCCAGGTCATCGAGGGCGATCAAACCGATATCGTCGAACAAGTGGCAACCCAAATCGCGTAATGCCTGGGTCGCAGCCAGCGCGGCGATACCGTTAGCGCAAAACAACGCCTTGGGGCCACGGTCCGGCTGGGCGAGAAAGGTCTTGATGCGCGGGAGCAGTTGATCGCAGGTTTCCACCACGGTGCCGGCCAGGGCTGGGCGTCGTTCGATGCTGGCCTTGAAACTGTCGACCCGCTCGATCCGCGAACTGGTGCCATCGTACGGCTCGGTGACCAACAGCAGGTCGCGGTAGCCGCGCTGTTCGAGGTGATCGAGGGCCAGCTCGACGGCGGCCGGGTTGTCCAGCCCGACGAGGTCGGCGTCGAGTCGATCGACCTTGCGATCCACCAGCACCATGGGCATCTCGCTGCGCAGTTCGACCAGCTCATCGCGGTGATGACCCAGCGTGTTCACAATCAGCCCTTCGACGTTATAGGCGCGCAGCAGCGCCAGGTGTTGGCGCTCCTGCTCATCGTCGCGGTCGGTGTTGCACACCACCAGGCTGTAGCCGTGGCGCCGGCAGGCGGTTTCCACGCCATGCATCACGGCAATCGAATAGGGGTTGCGGATATCGGCCACGAGCATGCCGATCAGGCGCGTGCGCCCGCGCTTGAGGCCGCGGGCCATCTGATTCGGCCGGTAGCCCAGCTCGCTGATCGCCTGCTCGATGCGCCGGGCGATGGTTTCCGAGAGCAGGGCGCGGTCCTCGCCAATGAAACGCGAGACACTGGCCTTGGAGACCCCAGCGCGTTCGGCGACGTCGAGCATGGTCACGCGGCTGCGCTGGGCGGCGGAGAAAGAATTCACGGATTGAAACCTGCTTTTTAGATTTATTGAGGTTCTGAAACCGGTTTCAGGAAACACCAGAACTCATTCGGTCGTCAAGGGCGGCGCGTCACAGGTACGACCGACGGTGCTTCGCATCACTCGCCGCGATGTAATGAGCAAGCTACATAGGCCGCCTTTCGACTGCTGCGCAGTCGAGCGGGAGCAAGCTCCCTCGCCACAGAGGAGCGCTCGCCTGGGAAGTCAGAGCTGGCTTATATAGGTCCCCGTCCCCCTGAGGATGTTCTGCAAGGTCAGCTCCACTTCCGCCACGTCCGTCACCTTGGGATCGAAGGTTATTTCCAGCACATCATCGCCATTGAGCGCATCGGCGTCCGTCGCGGCGATTTCGATTTTCAGCAGGGTCGGGCTAAGGGTGACTTTGACGCCGTCCAGCGTCGAGGGCTCGCCGTCCAGGGTTATCTCCAGTTCGTCTTCGTCCGGATAGCGCGTCATCAGGAACATTTCGCCCTGGGCGCTGTGGCAGCAGAGCATGGCCATGTTGTCTTCTTCGTCATCGCATGGGTTGGCGATCAGCAGGGCGGTGGTCATTTGCATGGGAAGGCTCCTGGCTCCGATGAGCCTTGCGGGGGAAAAACGGGATTCTGCCAGTCCGGGCGAATTTCTGCTGGATTACCACCGCAGGGTGCCGTTTGGCCCTGGGACTGCTAGGGTCTGTATGAAATGTGCTCGCGCACATTTCGTACACAGCCTAGGGTTGTTCGATGCCTGGCGAGCGGGGGAGCTAGCCGATGACCGAATATGTCGCAGCGCTGCAAGCAGGCACGTTGTCGCACTCGTTAAGCTGCGCAACGGATGTGTACCTGCAAAGAGCATCGCGGAGTGTTTTTTGCAGGTGGTCATTACGTTGCAATTAGGTGAGGAAAGGATGTGACCTGCGGGTCGCGTCCAGCTTCACCCACCTGTCATCCTGTTTCCTCTGCCCGAGAATCAGGAACGGGATGGCCGACGGCCCCGAAAGGGGCTGCACGCGACGCTTTCATCAATAACAAGCCCAAGCGGAGTACCACAGATGGCGTTCTTCACCGCAGCCAGCAAAGCCGACTTCCAGCATCAACTGCAAGCGGCACTGGCGCAGCACATCAGTGAACAGGCACTGCCACAAGTGGCGCTGTTCGCTGAACAATTTTTCGGCATCATTTCCCTCGATGAACTCACCCAGCGCCGGTTGTCCGACCTCGCCGGCTGCACCCTGTCCGCTTGGCGCCTGCTTGAGCGCTTCGACCACGCGCAACCGCAGGTGCGCGTCTATAACCCCGATTACGAACGCCACGGCTGGCAATCGACCCACACCGCCGTCGAAGTGCTGCACCATGACCTGCCGTTCCTGGTGGATTCGGTCCGCACCGAGCTGAACCGTCGCGGCTACAGCATCCATACCTTGCAAACCACCGTCCTGAGCGTGCGTCGCGGCAGCAAGGGCGAGTTGCTGGAGATCCTGCCGAAGGGCACCCAGGGCGACGACGTGCTGCAAGAGTCGCTGATGTACCTGGAAATCGACCGCTGCGCCAACGCCGCCGAACTCAACGTCCTGAGCAAGGAGCTTGAGCAGGTGCTGGGCGAAGTGCGCGTCGCCGTGGCTGATTTCGAGCCGATGAAAGCCAAGGTGCAGGAGATCCTCGCGAGCCTGGACAACAGCGCCTACGCCACCGACGCCGACGAAAAGGCCGAGATCAAGAGCTTCCTGGAATGGTTGGTGGGTAACCACTTCACGTTCCTGGGCTATGAAGAGTTCGTGGTTCGCGACGAAGCCGATGGCGGTCACATCGAGTACGACCCCGAGTCCTTCCTCGGCCTGACCAAATTGCTGCGCGCCGGCCTGACCGCCGAAGACCTGCGCATCGAAGACTACGCCGTCAACTACCTGCGCGAACCGACCCTGCTGTCGTTCGCCAAGGCCGCGCACCCGAGCCGCGTACACCGTCCGGCCTACCCGGACTACGTATCGATCCGCGAGATCGACGCCAACGGCAAGGTCGTCAAGGAATGCCGCTTCATGGGCCTTTACACCTCGTCGGTGTATGGCGAGAGCGTGCGGGTCATTCCGTACATCCGCCGCAAGGTCGAGGAAATCGAACGTCGCTCGGGCTTCCAGGCCAAGGCGCACCTGGGCAAGGAACTGGCCCAGGTGGTTGAAGTGCTGCCCCGCGACGACCTGTTCCAGACCCCGGTGGACGAGCTGTTCAGCACCGTCATGTCGATCGTGCAGATCCAGGAACGCAACAAGATTCGCGTGTTCCTGCGCAAGGACCCGTACGGCCGTTTCTGCTACTGCCTGGCCTACGTGCCGCGTGACATCTACTCCACCGAAGTTCGCCAGAAGATCCAGCAAGTGCTGATGGATCGCCTGAAAGCCTCGGACTGCGAGTTCTGGACCTTCTTCTCCGAATCCGTGTTGGCCCGTGTGCAGTTGATCCTGCGCGTCGATCCGAAGAACCGCATCGACATCGACCCGCTGCTGCTGGAAAAAGAAGTCGTGCAGGCCTGCCGCAGCTGGAAGGACGACTACGCCAGCCTGGTCATCGAGAGCTTCGGCGAAGCCCAGGGCACCAACGTGCTGTCGGATTTCCCGAAAGGCTTCCCGGCCGGCTACCGCGAGCGCTTTGCCGCGCACTCCGCCGTGGTGGACATGCAACACCTGCTGAGCCTGAGTGAAACCAACCCGCTGGTGATGAGCTTCTACCAGCCGTTGGGCCAGGTGTCCGGCCAGCGTGAGCTGCATTGCAAGCTGTATCACGCCGACACGCCGTTGGCGTTGTCCGACGTGCTGCCGATCCTGGAAAACCTCGGCCTGCGCGTGCTGGGCGAGTTCCCGTACCGCCTGCGCCACACCAATGGCCGCGAGTTCTGGATCCATGATTTCGCCTTCACCGCCGCCGAAGGCCTGGACCTCGACATCCAGCAACTCAACGACACCTTGCAGGACGCGTTCGTCCACATCGTGCGTGGTGATGCCGAGAACGATGCGTTCAACCGCCTGGTGCTGACCGCCGGCCTGCCATGGCGCGACGTGGCGTTGCTGCGTGCCTACGCCCGCTACCTGAAACAGATCCGCCTGGGCTTCGACCTCGGCTACATCGCCAGTACCCTGAATAACCACACCGACATCGCTCGCGAATTGACCCGGTTGTTCAAGACCCGTTTCTACCTGGCGCGCAAGCTCAGCGGCGATGACCTGGAAGACAAGCAACTGCGTCTGGAGCAAGCGATCCTCTCGGCCCTGGACGAGGTGCAGGTACTCAACGAAGACCGCATCCTGCGTCGCTATCTGGACCTGATCAAGGCCACCTTGCGGACCAACTTCTACCAGACCGACGCCAACGGCCAGAACAAGTCGTACTTCAGCTTCAAGTTCAACCCGCACCTGATTCCGGAACTGCCGAAGCCGGTGCCGAAGTTCGAAATCTTCGTCTACTCGCCACGGGTCGAAGGCGTGCACCTGCGCTTCGGCAACGTTGCCCGTGGCGGTCTGCGCTGGTCGGATCGTGAAGAAGACTACCGCACCGAAGTGCTGGGCCTGGTAAAAGCCCAGCAAGTGAAGAATTCGGTGATCGTGCCGGTGGGCGCCAAGGGCGGTTTCCTGCCGCGTCGCCTGCCATTGGGCGGCAGCCGGGACGAGATCGCGGCCGAGGGCATCGCCTGCTACCGCATCTTCATTTCGGGACTGTTGGACATCACCGACAACCTGAAGGACGGCGCGCTGGTACCGCCGGCCAACGTTGTGCGGCATGACGACGATGACCCGTACCTGGTGGTCGCGGCGGACAAGGGCACCGCGACCTTCTCCGACATCGCCAACGGCATCGCCATCGACTACGGCTTCTGGTTGGGCGATGCGTTCGCCTCCGGCGGTTCGGCCGGCTACGACCACAAGAAAATGGGCATCACCGCCAAGGGCGCGTGGGTCGGCGTGCAGCGCCACTTCCGCGAGCGCGGCATCAACGTCCAGCAAGACAGCATCACCGTGGTGGGCGTCGGCGACATGGCCGGCGACGTGTTCGGCAACGGCTTGTTGATGTCCGACAAGCTGCAACTGGTCGCGGCTTTCAACCACCTGCACATCTTCATCGACCCGAACCCAGAGCCTGCCAGCAGCTTTGCCGAACGCAAGCGTCTGTTCGAGCTGCCGCGTTCGGCCTGGACCGACTACGACACCAGCATCATGTCCGAGGGCGGCGGCATCTTCTCGCGCAGCGCGAAGAGCATCGCGATCTCGCCGCAGATGAAAGAGCGCTTCGACATCAAGGCCGACAAACTGACCCCGACAGAACTGCTGAACGCCTTGCTCAAGGCGCCGGTGGACCTGTTGTGGAACGGTGGTATCGGCACCTACGTCAAGGCCAGCAGCGAAAGCCACGCCGATGTCGGCGACAAGGCCAACGATGCGCTGCGCGTGAACGGCAACGAACTGCGCTGCAAGGTGGTGGGCGAGGGCGGTAACCTGGGCATGACCCAACTGGGTCGCGTCGAGTTCGGCCTCAATGGCGGCGGTTCCAACACCGACTTCATTGACAACGCCGGCGGCGTGGACTGCTCCGACCACGAAGTGAACATCAAGATCCTGCTCAACGAAGTGGTGCAGGCCGGCGACATGACCGACAAGCAACGCAACCAGTTGCTGGCGAGCATGACCGACGAAGTCGGTGGCCTGGTGTTGGGCAACAACTACAAGCAGACCCAGGCCCTGTCCCTGGCGGCACGCCGCGCCTTCGTGCGGATCGCCGAATACAAGCGCCTGATGAACGATCTGGAAGCCCGGGGCAAGCTGGACCGTGCCATCGAGTTCCTGCCGACGGAAGAGCAACTGGCCGAACGCGTCGCGGCGGGCCACGGCCTGACCCGTGCCGAACTGTCGGTGCTGATCTCTTACAGCAAGATCGACCTCAAGGAAGCGCTGCTCAACTCCTTGGTGCCGGACGATGATTACCTGACCCGTGACATGGAGACGGCTTTCCCGCCAACGCTGGTGAGCAAGTTCTCCGAGGCCATGCGTCGCCATCGCCTGAAGCGCGAGATCGTCAGCACCCAGATCGCCAACGACCTGGTCAACCACATGGGCATCACCTTCGTCCAGCGGTTGAAAGAGTCGACGGGCATGAGCCCGGCGAACGTGGCGGGTGCTTATGTGATCGTGCGGGATATCTTCCATCTCCCACACTGGTTCCGCCAGATCGAAGCCCTGGACCACCAGGTTTCCGCCGACGTGCAGCTGGAGCTGATGGATGAGCTGATGCGCCTGGGTCGTCGCGCCACGCGTTGGTTCCTGCGCAGCCGCCGCAACGAGCAGAACGCTGCCCGTGACGTCGCTCACTTCGGTCCGCACCTGGCGGCGTTGGGCCTCAAGCTCGACGAACTGTTGGAAGGCCCGACCCGCGAAGGTTGGCAGACTCGCTACCAGGCCTACGTGGCGGCCGGCGTGCCGGAACTGCTGGCGCGCATGGTTGCCGGTACTACGCACCTGTACACCTTGTTGCCGATCATCGAGGCGTCCGACGTCACCGGCCAGAACGCCGCCGACGTGGCCAAGGCTTACTTCGCCGTGGGCAGCGCGCTTGACATCACCTGGTACCTGCAGCAAATCAGTGCCTTGCCGGTTGAAAACAACTGGCAGGCCCTGGCCCGTGAAGCGTTCCGCGATGACATCGACTGGCAGCAACGGGCGATCACCATCTCGGTCCTGCAGGAAGGTGACGGTAGCCAGGACGTGGAAACACGCCTGGCGCTGTGGCTCGAGCAGCATCGTGAAATGGTCGAGCGCTGGCGCGCCATGCTGGTGGACATCCGTGCCGCCAGCGGCACCGATTACGCCATGTATGCGGTGGCCAACCGCGAGCTGCTGGACCTGGCGCTGAGTGGTCAGGCGGTCGTGACGGCCAACTGATTCACCGTTGAATAAAAAGCCCCGCATCGAGAGATGCGGGGCTTTTTATTGGGTGATGTTCCAGCCCATGAAGGCCAGAAAGCTCTTGTGGCGAGGGGATTTATCCCCGCTGGGCTGCGCAGCAGACCCAAATCAGGCAGCTCGGTGGGCCTGTAAGACAGAGGCGAAGGCTTTAGGGCTGCTGCGCAGCCCAGCGGGGATAAATCCCCTCGCCACAGAAAAGCGCTCTCAGACAGGGCTGCGTTCACGCAGCTCCTGCAACCGATCAGCCCCGCCTTCGGCTACGCGATTCTCGATCAAGCGATCGGAGCCGCCTTCGGCTACGCGATTCTCGATCAAGCGATCGGAGCCGCCTTCGGCTACGCGATTCTCGATCAGGCGATCCGATCCACCTTCAGCCAGCTGATGCGCTGCGTGGTCAGGGGCCGGCGCACTCTGGGCCGAGGCGATGTTTGACAGGCCGACGCCGCCAACCAGGGTCAGGGCGATTGCCAGGGACGAGAGTTTCGAGAAGTTGATCATGGTAGTTCTCCTTGCGCTTGATTGAGTGGGCCAGTGCAGCGGGTGTGTGCTGCTGTCCGGTGTGTGCAGTTAAGCGCCCGGGTGTATCGAGAATGTGTGCCGCAAAGGAGCGAAATCGGCGGATTCGTATCAATCGGCTGCTCCTATACAGACCGATACAAAACGCCTTCGAAAAATCCCTCGCCCAACCGGGAGGCTGCGGGGCGCCTCGCAACGGTGACCGATAATCGCACGGTAGTTCCGCCTGGATCGGTCATCCGGTCAAGCAAGGTTATTGACCGGATTAACTGGGTAGTACATTTTAGCGGTCACCCAGCCTTGCCATGTCCAGGCGAGGCCATAATAAAAACAGAGGATCCCCTCATGCGTGCCCGTCAACCGAACTTGTCCTCATTGCGTACCTCCCTTTGCGGTGCTTTCCGGAATATTCCAGCGTCGATCCGCTAGCGCTCGCCCTGTCGCCGGCTACACGGCCGGTGTCTGGATCAACCTGGAGGTGTTCAAGATGACAAAAGTCGTCGATCTGTATTTCAAGCTGCTCAAGTTGCTGATCGTGCTGTGCATGGTCGCGATGATCGTGCTGGTGTTCGGCAATGTAGTGCTGCGCTATGCCTTCAACTCCGGCATCAGTGTGTCGGAGGAACTGTCGCGCTGGTTCTTCGTCTGGATGATTTTTCTAGGTGCCCTCGTGGCGCTCAAGGACCGCGCGCACCTGGGCATGAACAGCCTGGTCAAGCGCTTGCCGCCAGCAGGCAAGCGTGCCTGCCTGGTCATCGGGCATCTGCTGATGCTCTACATTTGCGGACTGATCGTCAGCGGCAGTTGGCAGCAGGCGGTGATCAACCTCAACGTGGTCGCGCCGGCTTCGGGCCTTTCGATGGCGCTGTTCTACGCCGCCGGGCTGGTGTTCGGGGTCAGCGCCACGGCGATCCTGCTGTACGAACTGTACCTGGCACTGTTCGGCAAACTGCGGGATGACGATCCTTTGTCAGTCGAGGAAAGCGAAGCCGCCGGCCTCAACCCTGACACCCTCAAGAGTACCCGCCCATGACGTTGGCTATTTTCCTCGGGTCGCTGCTGGGCAGCATGGCGTTGGGTATCCCGATTGCCTTTGCCTTGCTGGTGGTCAGCGTCGCGTTGATGTTTTACCTGGACTTGTTCGATGCGCAGATCATTGCGCAAAATTTGCTCAATGGCGCCGACAGCTTTCCGCTGATGGCCGTGCCGTTCTTCATGCTGGCCGGCGAAGTCATGAATGTCGGCGGGTTATCCAAGCGCATCGTCAACATTGCCATGGCGCTGGTTGGGCATAAGCGCGGCGGCCTGGGTTACGTCGCGATCATTGCCTCCTGCCTGCTGGCCTCGCTTTCCGGTTCGGCGGTGGCCGATGCGGCGGCGTTGGCGGCGTTGCTGGTGCCGATGATGGTGTTGGCGGGGCACAACCGGGGACGTTCGGCCGGGCTGATCGCCGCCGGCAGCACCATTGCGCCAGTGATTCCGCCCAGCATCGGCTTCATCGTTTTTGGCGTGGCGTCCGGCGTGTCGATTTCCAAGCTGTTCCTGGCCGGTATCGTGCCGGGGCTGATGCTCGGCGTCGGGCTGGCCATCGCCTGGTGGTTGATCTCCCGGCGCGAGAACGTCGAGACGGCGCCCAAGCGTTCCCGAGCCGAGGTGCTACGCACGTTGCTCGATGGCAGTTGGGCGATGGGCTTGCCGCTGATCATCATCCTGGGCCTCAAGTTCGGCATCTTCACGCCAACGGAGGCAGCAGTGGTCGCGGCAGTCTATTCGCTGTTCGTGTCCCTGGTGATCTACCGGGAGATGAAGATCAGCCAGCTGTACGAAGTGATCCTGTCTTCGGCCAGGACCACCTCGGTGGTGATGCTGCTGGTGGCGGCGGCCATGGTTTCATCGTGGCTGGTGACCATCGCCGACCTGCCGGGCCAGCTGGCGGAACTGCTCGCGCCGTTCATGGACAACCAGACGCTCCTGCTGCTGGTGATGATGGCGTTGATCATCCTGGTCGGTACGGTGATGGACATGACCCCGACCATCCTCATCCTGACGCCGGTATTGATGCCAGCGGTGATCCAGGCGGGGATCGACCCGGTGTATTTCGGCGTGCTGTTTCTGATCAACACTGCGATTGGCTTGATCACGCCGCCCGTGGGCACGGTGCTGAACGTGGTCTGCAGCGTGGCGAAGCTGGAGTTCGAGGAAATAGTCCGGGGGGTCTGGCCGTTCATGATTGCGCAATTTGTGGTGCTGTTGCTGTTGGTGCTGTTTCCGCAACTGGTACTGGGACCGTTGAAATTCTTCACCGGCTGACACCGGTGCTCGCTGGCTCGACCTTTAAAAACAATAACGATCGGAGAGTGACATGGGAAAACTGATGAAAACCTTGCTGGCCGGGGCGTGCGCGACGGGCTTGCTGCTGACCGGCGTGGCCAGCCACGCGGACGAGATCCGTGAGCGGACCTTGCGATTCGCGTTCCAGAACGTCAAGGAACATCCCCAGGGCCAGGGCGCGCAGAAGTTCGCCGACCTGCTCAGTGAAAAGAGCGGCGGCAAGATAAAGGTCCGCCTGTTCCCTGGCGGAACCCTGGGCGGCGACGTACAAACGGTGTCGGCATTGCAGGGCGGCACCTTGGACATCACCGTGCTCAACTCCGGCATCCTGGCCGCCCAGGCACCGGATTACGCCATGCTCGATTTCCCCTTCCTGTTCAACGACGTCAAGGAGGCCCATGCCGTCATCGATGGGCCGGTCGGGCAGAAACTGGCGGCACAGCTGGACAGCAAGGGGCTGGTAGGGCTGGGTTACTGGGACCTGGGGTTCCGTAACCTGACCAACAGCAAGCACCCGGTGACCAAGCTCGAAGACCTGCAGGGCTTGAAGCTGCGCGTCATCCAGTCACCGATCTACCTGGAAACCTTCTCAGCCCTGGGCGCCAACCCGGTGCCGATGGCGTTCCCCGAGGTGTACACGGGCCTTGAGCAGCACACCATCGACGGCCAGGAAAACCCGTTCACGGTGATCGAGGGCAACAAGTTCTACGAGGTGCAGAAATATCTTTCCGTCACCGGCCACATCTTCAACCCGCAGTCGTTGATCATCAGCCAGAAAACCTGGAACCGCCTCAACGACGACGAAAAGGCAATGATTCGCGCAGCCGCAGCCGAGGCGCAGACCTTCCAGCGTGAAGTCACCGAGACGAGCATGGAAAAGGCCAAGGCGGCGCTGGCCGGTGCGATGACCGTCAATGAAATCACCCCGGCCGAGAAAGACCGCTTTCGCGAGCGCGTGAAGCCAGTCGTCGACAAGTTCGCCAAGTCGTTGGACGGGGATCTGGTGAAAATGATGTACGACGAAATCAACAAGGTGCGTGCCGCGCAGTGAGTTGAAGCACCCCCACGGACGGTCCATACGAAGGGCGCCCGGACACTGTCCCGGCGCCCTTCGTTTTGCCTGGGGGCGGATGACTTCGATGCGCAACCAGTACGGTCGAGGCGTCTCGTAGGCCCAACCTGATGTCGTTTGTGGAACAGTCATGGCCGGTCGATGTCACAGGCATGCCTCCAGACTTGTTAGGCTATGGCACTTACTCTCGTTTTCACTTGGAACAGCGGGGCTTTTCAGACCATCACGCGCGCGTGCGTGTTGCATAATCAAAGGAGGTTCACGTGGGTAAAGATCCTGTAGACGATCTATCAGGAAAATCCCAGACGCCCGGTACGGAGGGGATACCTGCCCCTAGCGGCGAGGCAAATCTCATCGAAACAGACTACGTCATCGGACAGGACAATTTCCGCGGTGAGTTTTCTTTCTCCCTGGACATCCATGGCAAGGTTTTCCTCATCTCTGCCGCCACCGTTTTGTTGTTCGTCATCGTGACGCTGGCGCTGCAAAATGAAGTCGAGCCGCTTTTCAGCGCCATGCGCGGATGGCTGACCCGGCACCTGGCCTGGTTCTTCATGAGCGCAGGCAATATTTTCGTTCTGTTGTGCCTGGCGTTGATCGTTTCGCCACTGGGCAAGGTGCGATTGGGCGGTCGCGATGCCTCGCCCGATCATACCTATGTGGGTTGGTTCTCCATGTTGTTCGCCGCCGGGATGGGCATCGGGCTCATGTTCTACGGCGTAGCGGAGCCCATGTCGCATTATGCCGCCGCGATGGGGGGCGTGACGCTCGATCCCAGCGGGGTACGCACGGACTGGGCCCCCCTCGATGGCGCAGCGGGCGATATGAAAGGCGCTGCGGACCTGGCGATGGCTGCGACGATTTTTCACTGGGGTCTGCATCCCTGGGCCATCTACGCCATCGTGGCGTTGTCCTTGGCGCTGTTCTCGTTCAACAAAGGCTTGCCGCTGTCGATTCGCTCGATTTTCTATCCGTTGCTGGGGGAGCGCGTCTGGGGCTGGCCAGGGCATATCATCGACATCCTGGCGGTGTTCGCGACGCTGTTCGGGCTGGCGACCTCGCTGGGCATCGGTGCCGAGCAGGCCGCGGCGGGGATTGAACATCTGTTCGGCATTCCATCGTCCAACGTCAGCAAAGTGGTACTGATCATCGGTATCACGCTGATTGCCCTGTGGTCGGTTCTGGCCGGGCTGGAGAAGGGCGTCAAGCTGCTCTCGGAAATCAATATGGGCCTGGCGCTCCTGTTGCTGCTCTTCATCATCGTCGTCGGTCCCACCTTGGCCATTCTTACCGGCTTCTTCAAGAACGTGGTGACCTACGCTGAATACCTGCCCGCATTGTCCAATCCTTTCGGCCGTACGGACGCCGAGTTCACCCAGGGCTGGACAGCGTTCTACTGGGCCTGGTGGATCAGCTGGTCGCCCTTTGTAGGCATGTTCATTGCGCGGGTCAGCCGGGGCCGGACCGTCCGGGAATTTTTGATTTCTGTCTTGCTGGTGCCTTCGCTGGTGTCGGTGCTATGGATGACCACTTTTGGCGGGACGGCCATCGACCAGGCCACCTTGCAGGGATTGAGTGGGGTAAAGGATGCAGTGTTGGAACTCAAGCTGTTCGCGATGCTGGAGGCGCTGCCCCTCAAGGAAATTTCCTCGTTGCTGGGCATCGTGCTGGTGATCGTGTTCTTCATCACTTCGTCGGACTCCGGCTCGCTGGTAATCGACACCATCACGGCCGGCGGCAAGGTCGATGCGCCTGTGCCCCAACGGGTTTTCTGGGCTGTCATCGAGGGCGTGATCGCGATTGCGCTGCTGTTGGGTGGGGGGCTGGTCGCCTTGCAGGCCATGGCGGTTTCGACCGGGCTTCCCTTTGCCATCGTTCTGCTGCTGGGCTGTATTTCCCTGGTGAAGGGATTGATGTCAGAACCGCGATCCTGATCGCCTGAAGATTGGTTGGGGCGAGGCGCGCCCCAGCGTTCAATCCCAGAGCTGCCCGACCGCCACGGACGGGCTGTAATGGGTGGCTACCTGCGCTTGCAACAGCTCGGCCGTGGCCAGTGCATCGGTCAATGCATGGTGGGCGTGATAGGTGGGCAGTCGATAACGCAGACGCGTATCGGCCAGCCGGATGGAGGCTGGTGGCCGCCGCAACAGCCGGTCCAGCCAACGGCGACGACCCCTGACCCGCCATGCCTCCAGCTGCATCGTGTCAATGACCGGAAACTGCAGGCCCTCTCCAAGGTGACGCCGAAACGCCTCGTCCAGAAAGTCGCGCTCGATGGCCCGGTAATGCACCACCATGATTCGCCCCGCCAATGCTTCCAGCAGGTTGTCCATGATGTCGGGGAATCGAGGGGCATGACGGATGTCGGCATGGGTAATGCGATGGAATGTCACCGACTCATGGGTCAGCGTGGAAGGTTTGATGACCCAGTACAGAGCTTCGCCGCAACGTATTCGCTTGAGGGTGAAAGGCATCAGGCCGATGCTGACGATGCTGTCGCTGCGGGCGTTCAAACCAGTGGTTTCCAAGTCCATGGCCAGCAGTTCCACTTGTTCCAACGCGGTCTGGCCGTCGATCACCCCTGTCTGGTAGAAACGCTGCAGCAGGGGATGGCGTGCTTGTCGCGCCAGTTGTTCGAAGCGCGCCGCCCAGTCCGGCATCGTCCGTTCGGTCGCTACTCGTTGGGCGTTCATCGGGATGGCCGGGCGTGACCGGGATAGCGGAAACGCAGGAATTTCTGGGCATTGCTCAACACCTGGAAGGCTTCCTTGAGGTTGTGCCGCTCAGCGGTTGAGAAGCGCTCGGGCTCGATGTAATTATCCGGTTTGCGACCCTGTTCGATGGCATCGACCTGGTGCCGTATGCGCACCATCGACAGGAACTCCAATGCGTAGCGCAGATGCTCGATGGCCTCGGGTGGTACCCATTGCGTTTGGCCGATGGCATCGAGCCGATCGAATGAGTTTTGCGCCGTGGTGCCACACGCCAGCGCGTGGATGCGGATCAGGTCGGTGAGGGGCGCCGTGCCACGGCCCTTGAGGTTGATGATCTGTTTTTGTTCCCCATCCGTTTCCATGACAAATGTGCGAAAGAAACCCAGGGGCGGCGTGCGATTCAATGCGTTGCGCGCCATCGCCGCCAGGAAAGCAGGAGTATCCCTGGACTTCTGCGCGCAAAGCGTCTTGAGCGATTCGACCATGTCCAGCGCGCCATAGACCCCGTCCAAGTCAAAAAAGATGCAGCTGTTGAGCAGGGTGGCGGCGTTCGGTTTCTCGATCCACTGGCTGAAATAGCCACGCCACACTCGCAATGGCTGGCGCCACTGGACGTTGGTCGCCATGATCCCGCCTTTGCAGTAGCTGTAGCCGCATTGGGCGAGCCCGTCGCTGACGAACGCAGCCAGCTTGCGAAAGTAATCGTCATGCAGCGCTGGGTCGAAACGATCGTCCAGCACCAGGGCGTTGTCCTGGTCGGTGACAAGCAATTGTTCGTCACGGGCCATCGAGCCCAGCACCATGAAACAATACGGAACCGGTGGTGGTCCCAGTTCGCGTTCGGCCAGTTCAAGCAGGCGCTGGGTGAAGGCACGACCAATGCCCGAGATGGCGCTGCCGATCATGTGGGCGGTCGCGCCGTCGCGGACCATGCGAATGTAGGTCCCGCGTAGGTCGCGCAGCAATGAGCGAAGACCCTCGACACTGGTCTGGTTGGAAATACTGTTTACCAGGTACAGGCTGCTCTGAGACTCGTGTCGGATGATGTCCGACAGATTGATCAAGCCCAGCGTGCGGCCCTTGTGCATCACCGGAAGGTGATGGATGTTGCTCCTGAGCATGCACAGCATCGCCTCGAACAACGAGTCATCGGCCTGGATGGCCACCGGGTCGATCGACATCACTTCGCCGATGGTGGTTTCGCCGCTGCGGTTGGCGGCCACAACGCGGGTGCGCAAGTCCCGGTCGGTCACGATGCCGAGCATCTGCTCGGGGTGTTTCCCGGCTGGCTCAAGGACCACGACACAGGAAACGCTTCGTTCGGTCATCAACTGTGCGGCTTCCCGGACGCTGGTTTGCGGCGTAACCCAGACCAGATCCCGGGAAATCAATGCTCGGGACTTGAGCTGGATCAGCTCGCTCGCACGGCCTTGGGCCTCGACGGCTGACTTGAGCCTGGAATGCCCCTCGGCTTCGACAAAGTCGGCAAAACTGTCGTGCCGCTCGCATAACTGGGCGAATACATCCGCCGGAATGAAATAGATCAGGCTGTCTTCCAGGGCCTTGGCCGGGAAGCGCACCCGGTTGCTGCGCAGCAAGCCCGCCTGGCCAAAGATATCGCCCTCGACCAGCCGGTTGTACAGTTCGCCGCTTCGCCGATAGATCTCGACCGCGCCGCTGCGTACGTAGTGCAGGTCATGAATGGCCGCACCTGCTTCGAGGATCGGGCTTGAGGCCTTGAAATACGCGACTTCGACGCGCCGGGCAATTTCCTCCAGGGTCTCCTGGGGAAGGGCATCGAATGGCGGAAAACGATGAAGGTGCTCACTGATTTCCAATAATTCGATCTGCATGGGGCCTCGTGACAGTTCTGTTTGAAGCCCCAACATGCCAGACCATGGCGCCGCACACAAACCCGGGAGCGTGTACGGCCACCGGTTCGTTATTGAGCTTGAGGCACGGCCAGCCACTGCCCGATGACTTTCTGATAGCTGCCGTTGGCCTTGCTCAGGTGCAACCACTGGTCGACGTACATCTTCCAGGTGTTGTCGTCACGGGGCAGCAGATAGGCTTTCTCGCCATATTGCAGGTAGCGGGTCGGGTTGACGGCGCACAGGCCCGGCTTGAGTTTCTGCTGGTAGAGCGCTTCCGAGGCATCGGTGATCATGACGTCGGCGCGTTTGTCCAACAGCTCCTGGAAGATCGTCACGTTGTCATGGAAGGCGAGCTGGCCCTTGGGCAGGAATGCCCGCACGAAGGCTTCGTTGGTGCCACCGGCCGGCTCGACGAGGCGCACCGAAGGCTGGTTCATCTGCTCGATGGTCTGGTAGCGCGACTGGTCTTCGCAACGCACCAGCGGGATCTTGCCATCCACGTCCAGGGTGTTGCTGAAATAGGCTTTCTTCTGTCGTTCCAGGGTCACCGAAATCCCGCCCATCCCGATGTCGCACTTGCCCGCCAGCATGTCGGGCATCAACGTTTTCCAAGTGGTCTGGACCCATTGCGCCTTGACGCCCAGGCTGGCGGCCAGCGAGCGGGCCATGTCGATGTCGATGCCTTCGTATTCCCCCGATTCGGCCTTGTAGGTGTAGGGCTTGTAGTCGCCGGTGGTGCACACGCGCAGTTCACCTTGCTGGATCACTTTGTCCAGATGCGAAGCCGTTGGTTCGGCCAGGGCGCTGCCGCAGAATGCCAACAGGCCAAAGAGCGTCATCGTGCTTGTTATGGTTTTCATGGGATGGGACGTCTCGCAAGGGAAGGGGACAAGACGGGGGAGTGTAGTAAAACTGCCTGCGGGCTGTCACTGGAACGTCGACGCGAATGCTCAGCCTGCCATGCTCTCGCACGCCTGGAGGTTTTTCAGGTAGGCGCAGAACATATCTGCCATGGCATCGGCATAGCTCTGGACTTCTTGCCGAACGCGAGGCGTTGCCGAAAACCGTTTCCCCACGGAGCTGAGGGTGGCGATGATCAGCTCACCGGCCAGGGCGCGGGTTTGCATACTCGCGTCCGGCAGCACTTGCTGCATGAACGCATCCACCGATGCCTGCACTGAAGTACGTGCCGCCTGGTGCTCAGGCGCATCCCGATAAAGTGGCGCAGCGTCGTTGAGCGCGACGCGAATCTGCGCTTCGTCGCACTCGGACTGGATGAACGCCTGCACAAGGGTTCGTAACCGCGAGAGGGGCGGTGTGGAGGGATCTTCCAGAATGTCTCGCAACATATCGCTGGTCTGCCGCCATTCATCACTTTGCAGCCGAAACAGGATCGCTGCCTTGTTCGGAAAGTACTGATACACCGATCCGACGCTCACACCCGCTCGCTCGGCAACGCGGGCAACGGTGAAGCGTTGGGCGCCCTGACTCGCCAAAACCTGAACAGCCGCTTCCAGGACTGCCGCCACAAGCTGGGTGGAACGTGCCTGTTTTGGCTGCTTGCGTGAGGAAATCTGCGGGCTTGGGCGATCGGACATGGCGGCATCGGCCTCGGAAAAGGAATGCGAATAGGAAATACGACGGATTATTCGTATCTTGAATGCGACTAATTGATCGCATTTTAGGCGGCTGCGCAAGCGGCATTCAACTTCACTTCGCGTCCCTTTCCATGGGTAGGGTTATGACTCAAGAAGATATTCATCCGGGTGCCTCTGTGGCGCCCCCGGCAGCCGTCGAAACCAATCCGGTATTCAAGTTGTTGCCGCTCACGTTGACCGTGTTCATTGGCTTTCTCACCATCGGCATGCAACTGCCAGTTTTGCCGCTTCATTTGCACGACACGCTGGGGATGGGCACGTTGGTGATTGGCCTGGTAGTGGGTGCACAGTTCGCCGCGGCGCTGCTGTCGCGATCCTGGGCCGGCAATTTCGCCGACCTGCGCGGCGGCAAGCGCGCGGTCATGGTCGGGCTGGTGACGGCGGCGGTTTCCGCTTTGGTCTATCTGCTGTCCCTGGCGTTCGTCGCTACGCCGGTGTTGTCGGTCTGGCTGTTAGTAGGCGGTCGCGTGCTGCTGGCGATCGGTGAAAGCCTGATCGTCACCGGGGCGTTGGGGTGGGGCATCGGTCTTGTAGGGGGGCAGCATGCCGGCAAGGTCATGGCCTGGAATGGCATTGCCATGTATGGCGCGTTCGCCCTGGGCGCCCCGCTTGGCGTGGCGCTCGATTCGGGTTGGGGGTTCATGGGCATCGTTGTGGCGTCGGCGTTTATTGCGCTGTTGGCCTTGGCGGTTGTCGCCGGCGTCCGCGGCGTAGCCCCTACGGCGACCCGGCGCACACCGTTCTACAAGATGTTCGGCGCGGTATGGGTTCCCGGCATGGGCCTGGCGTTTTGCAGCGTCGGCTTTGGTGTCGTCACAGCGTTCATTGCCTTGTTATTCGCGGCCAGGGATTGGGGCAACGCTTCGCTCGCGTTCACGGCGTTCGGTCTGGCCTTCATCGGCGCGCGGCTGTTGTTCGGGCATCTTCCGGACAAGATCGGTGGCGCGCGTGTCGCATTGGTCTGCGTCGTGATCGAGGCCGTTGGGCTGCTGCTCATCTGGGGCGCCGATACGGCATTCATCGCCTATCTCGGCGCCGCGTTTACCGGCTTCGGTTATTCCCTGGCATTTCCCGGTTTTGGCGTGGAAGCAGTGCGGCGTGCTCCGCCGCAGTCACGTGGCCTCGCCATGGGCGCCTATGTTGCCTTCCTCGATATTTCCCTGGGCATGACCAGCCCGCTGGCTGGTGTGCTGGCCAGTGGTTGGGGCATCGAGGCGGTTTACCTGGGCGGTGCGGTTGCCGTTGCGTTGTCGTTCGGGGTGGCCTTGATGTTGCTCCGAAGTCGGGAAATACAAGTTCAATACAAATCCTGAGCCTTGTTCAGGTTATAGAAGACTTTCTATCTCGCTTTTCCAGACAGGAGCGTTGCTCATGCACGTATTCGTTACCGGTGCCACGGGCTGGGTTGGGTCGGCCGTGGTGCAGGATTTGCTCGGCGCCGGGCATCAAGTCACCGGCCTGGTCCGTTGCGAAGAAAAGGTTGCCGCGCTCGCCGCCACCGGCGCGAGAGTAATTCAAGGGACGTTGGATGATCTGGATGTCCTGCATCATGCAGCGTCGGCGGCGGATGCGGTTATTCACACCGCTTTTAATCATGATTTTTCACGATTTGCCGAAAATGCCGAGCAAGACCGTCGCGCGATTATGGCACTGGGCGGCGCGTTGCAAGGCTCCGAGCGACCGCTATTGGTGACCTCGGGCTTGTTCGGATTGACCCGGGGCGCCAGTGAGCTGGAAGTGGTCAGCCCGGCCTCGCCTCGTAAGTCCGAAGCCACGGCAAGGGATCTGACCGAGCGTGGTGTGCGCGTGGCGACGGTTCGGTTGGCGCCATCGGTCCATGGCGTCGGCGACTATGGATTCGTACCGATCCTGATTCGTCTGGCCCGTGAGCAGGGCGTATCGGCTTATCTCGGCGACGGTAACCATTGCTGGTCGGGCGTGCATCGACTGGATGCGGCACGGGTCTATCGATTGGCGCTTGAGCAGGGCGTGACCCAGTCCGTCTACCACGCCGTTACCGACGAAGCTGTACCCTTCAAGGACATTGCCCAGGCGATAGGACGTGGCCTGGGAGTGCCGGTCGAGTCCCGAGAGCGCGAGCATTTTGGCTGGTTCGCTCACATGGCGGGCGCGAACATGGCGGTGTCCAGTGAGTACACCCGCGGTTTGTTGGGTTGGGTGCCGAGCGGGCCGGGGTTGTTGGATGATCTTGAACATCCTGGTTACTACATCAGCGCGGAATGATCCCGTGGTCGATCGCGTATTTTACCAGGGCCGCGGGCTTGTCGATGTTGAGCTTTCGGCGAATGCTCAGGCGGTGGGTTTCGACGGTGCGGACGCTGATGTCCAGCTCGCGGGCCATTTCCTTGTTGTTGAAGCCCTGGACCATTTTCTTCAGCACCTGGGTCTCGCGCGGCGTCAGCTCGCTGTCGGTGTGCGGGTCGGTGGCGAGGCGCTGGGCGATCTCGGCGCTGTAGAAGGTGCCGCCGCTGATGATGGCCTCGATGGCGGCGATGATTTCCTTCGACGGTGAGTTCTTCAGGACATAGCCGCTGGCGCCGGCGCGCACCGATTCGCTGACGTACTCATGATTGTCATACATGCTCAGGATAAGGATCTTCAAGCCTGGGTGCTGCCTGCCCAGCAGCCGGGTCAGCTCAAGGCCGTTCATGTCCTTGAGGCCGATGTCCATCAACAGAAGATCCGGCTGGCAGCGTTCGACCATTTCGATGGCCTGTACACCATTCTCCGCTTCGCCAACCACATCCAGCCGGGGCATGACGGACAGCAGGGCGCGGATGCCGTCCCGGACCAGGGAATGATCGTCGACCAGGGCGACGCGTATGGCTGGAGACAGGGTCATCGACAAGGGCTCTTGTTGAATTCAAGGCGCATCAGCTTTCCGTGGTGGACATGGTCATGGGCAAGAGGATATCCAGTTCGCTTCGTCCTGGCACCGATGTCATGTCCAGCCGCCCGCCGAAATGCTCGACCCGTTCGCGGATATTACGCAAGCCGATGCCCGTATGGCCGCGCTCGACCTGTGGAACGTTGAAGCCCATCCCGTCATCCACAACGGTCAGTCGCAAGGACTGGCCGGAGCCGAACAGGGTGATGGCGACACGCTTCGCCCCGGCGTGACGCTCGATGTTGGTCAGCGCTTCCTGGGCGATGCGAAACAGCGAGACCGGTGCGCCGTTTTCCAGGCGACAGTCGAATTCGTTGCTTCGGTAGGACACTTCCAGGCCGCTGCGTTGCTCGAATTCGGCCGCAAGCTGGCCTATGGCGGCAGGCAGGCCCAGGGTGTCGAGCAAAGACGAGCGCAGGTCGTGGGAGATGCTACGGATTTCACCGATGGCTTCACCCAGTCGGTCAGTGGCGTTTTTCAAGATGCCCACTCCATTTTCCTGGCCGTTCTCGATGACGTGGCTGGCCAGCTCGAACTGGAACTTGATCGACACTAACAGTTGGCTGATGCCGTCATGCAGTTCACGGGATACCCGGGAGCGCTCTTCCTCTTGCAAGCTGACAATGCGCTGGTTCAAGCGCTGCAGTTTCTTGTCGGCCAGGCGATGCTCGCTGACGTTGAGGGTAATGCCGCCGGCGAACACCAGCAGCACTGCGATCAGTGCAATGGCGGCGATTGCCTGCATCGTGGTGTGGATGCCTTGGGCCACTTCGGCGCGGGCCTGTTGGGTGGCACGCTCCACGTCCTCCAGGTAAATCCCGGTGCCGAGCATCCAGCCCCAGCGATCGAGCATCACGACATAGGCCAGTTTGTCGGTCACCTGGCCGGAGGACGGCTTGTTCCAGGCATAACGCTGGAAGCCTTCACCCGATTCGGCGCTCTTGAGCAACGCCTGGATGACGGGCAGGCCCTGGGGATCTTTCATGTCCCAAAGGTATTGCCCGACCAGTTCCGACTGCCGGGCGTGCATCAGGCTGCGACCCTGGCGGTCGTACACGAAGAAATATCCGTTGATACCGAAGCTGAGCTTGCGCAGCTCTTCCAGTACCTGCTGCTGTGCCCGCGCGTCGCCCTGGCCGTTGTCATACAGCGGCGCGATCAGGCTCTGCGCCATCTCGACGTAGTTCTTCAATTCGGCGCGCTTGCTCGCCAGGATGCTGTCTTCGATCAGTTGCGCCTGTTGATCACCCAACTGGCGGTTGAGTGAGATGACCAAGGCACCGATGACAGCAATCGCCAGGACCAGCGGCAGGATCCCGAGAGCAACGATTTTGTGTTTGAGCAGCATCTTTACTCCAGTCCGGGCGCGGCGGGGAGGCGAATGGCGGCATCATATGCCAAACCTGTGCGCGCGGCATAAGACCTGTGGGAGCGAGCCTGCTCGCGAAGGCGATGGGGCAGTCAAATCATCATTAACTGACACGCCGCTTTCGCGAGCAGGCTCGCTCCCACAAGGGAATCGGGGTTCTACGTAGTACTACGGATTTATTTATTGACGGCATGCAGGGATATTGGGCCGGCTCCGAATAGCCGGGGCACACTATAAAAACAATCGCCGCAATCCATTGGATATCGGCAGGAGACACGCAATGACAACCCGTCTGGTTAAACACCTCGCCTGGTTTGCCGTGGCTGTTCTGGGAGCTTGTGCGCTGAGTGTCGTGGCCTTGCGCCGCGGAGAGCCGATCAACGCCCTCTGGATCGTCGTCGCAGCCGTGGCCATTTACCTGGTCGCCTATCGCTACTACAGCCTCTTCATCGCCAACAACGTGATGCAACTCGATGCGCGCCGGGCCACGCCTGCCGTGCTCAACAACGATGGCCTGGACTACGTCCCGACCAACAAGCACATCCTGTTCGGCCACCACTTCGCGGCCATTGCCGGCGCGGGGCCGCTGGTCGGGCCGGTGCTGGCCGCGCAGATGGGCTACCTGCCCGGCACGCTCTGGCTGATCGCCGGCGTGGTGCTGGCCGGTGCGGTGCAGGACTTCATGGTCCTGTTCCTGTCCACCCGCCGCAACGGTCGCTCCCTGGGCGACATGGTGCGCGAGGAAATGGGCCGCATTCCCGGCACCATCGCGCTGTTCGGCTGCTTCCTGATCATGATCATCATCCTCGCGGTGCTGGCGCTGATCGTGGTCAAGGCCCTGGCCGAGAGCCCGTGGGGCATCTTCACGGTGATGGCGACCATCCCGATCGCGATGTTCATGGGCATCTACATGCGCTACATCCGCCCGGGCCGCATCGGCGAGATCTCGATCATCGGCGTGCTGTTGCTGTTGGGTTCGATCTGGCTGGGCGGGCAGATCGCCGCCGATCCGGTCTGGGCCAAGGCCTTCACCTTCACCGGAATCCAGATCACCTGGATGCTGATCGGCTACGGTTTTGTCGCGGCGGTCCTGCCGGTGTGGCTGATCCTGGCGCCACGGGACTACCTGTCGACCTTCCTCAAGATCGGCACCATCGTCGCCCTGGCGATCGGCATCCTGGTCACCATGCCCGAGCTGAAAATGCCCGCGCTGACTCAGTTCACCGACGGCACCGGGCCGGTGTGGAAGGGCGGCTTGTTCCCGTTCCTGTTCATCACCATCGCCTGCGGCGCGGTCTCGGGTTTCCATGCGCTGATCTCCTCGGGCACCACGCCCAAGCTGCTGGATAACGAAACCAACGCCCGCTACATCGGTTACGGCGGCATGCTGATGGAATCCTTCGTGGCCATCATGGCGATGGTTGCCGCCTCGGTGATCGAGCCGGGCGTGTACTTCGCCATGAACAGCCCGGCGGCGATCGTCGGCACTGACGTGGTGGCCGTGGCCCAGACCGTCAGCAGTTGGGGCTTTGCAATCACCCCCGACGCGCTGCAAGCGGTGGCCAAGGACATCGGTGAGACCACCATCCTGGCCCGTGCCGGCGGTGCGCCGACCCTGGCGGTCGGTATCGCGCAGATCCTGCACTCGGTGCTGCCGGGTGAGAACACCATGGCCTTCTGGTATCACTTCGCGATCCTCTTCGAAGCGCTGTTCATCCTCACCGCGGTGGACGCCGGCACCCGTGCCGGGCGGTTCATGCTGCAGGATCTGCTCGGCTCGTTCGTGCCGGCCCTCAGGCGAACCGAATCCTGGACCGCCAACCTGATCGCCACCGCCGGCTGCGTCGCGCTGTGGGGTTACTTGCTGTACCAGGGCGTGATCGATCCGCTGGGCGGCATCAACACCTTGTGGCCGCTGTTCGGCATCTCCAACCAGATGCTGGCCGGTATCGCCCTGATGCTCGCCACCGTGGTGCTGATCAAGATGAAGCGCCAGCGCTACGTCTGGGTCACGCTGCTGCCGGCGAGCTGGCTGCTGATCTGCACCACCACCGCGGGCCTGATCAAGCTGTTCGACGCCAACCCGGCGATCGGCTTCCTGGCCCTGGCGCGCAAATACAACGATGCCCTGGCCGCCGGCCAGATCCTGGCCCCGGCCAAGAGCATCGAGCAGATGCAGCACGTGGTGTTCAACGCCTACACCAACGCAACGCTGACGGTATTGTTCCTGTTCGTGGTCTTCAGCATCCTGTTCTACGCGCTCAAGGTCGGCATCGCCGCCTGGGGCACGAAAGAGCGCACGGACAAAGAAGCGCCATTCCAGGCCCTGCCGGACGCTTGATAGAGGATTGCAACGATGTTCAATGACTTGAGTCGCCTCGGTAAATACCTCGGTCAGGCCGCCCGCCTGATGGTCGGCATGCCCGACTACGACAACTACGTCGAGCACATGCAAACCAAGCACCCGGACAAGCCGCTGATGGACTACGAGGCGTTCTTCCGAGAGCGCCAAGAGGCCCGTTACGGCGGCAAGGCCGGGCCTAAGTGCTGTTGAACTGAGGCCCATCCCTTGTGGGAGCGAGCCTGCTCGCGATAGCGGTGGGTCAGTTAATGATGAATTGACTGACCTGACGCCATCGCGAGCAGGCTCGCTCCCACAGTTGTTTTGGGGTGGCCTCAGGACTTTCTGTACACCACCGGTTCCCTTGTGGGAGCGAGCCTGCTCGCGATAGCGGAGTGTCAGTTGGTGATGAATTGACTGACCTGACGCCATCGCGAGCAGGCTCGCTCCCACAGTTGTTTTGGGGTGGCCTTGGGATTGCGTACATCACGGATCGCCTTGTGGGAGCGAGCCTGCTCGCGATAGCGGAGTGTCAGTTGACGAGGATTTGACTGACCCGACGCCATCGCGAGCAGGCTCGCTCCCACAGTTGTTTTGGGCTGGTCTCAGGATTTTTGTACACCACCGGTTCCCTTGTGGGAGCGAGCTTGCTCGCGATGGCGGTGGGTCAGTTGATGATGAATTGACTGACCTGACGCCATCGCGAGCAAGCTCGCTCCCACAATTGTTTTGGGCTGGTCTCGGGATTGCGTACACCACAGATCGCCTTGTGGGAGCGAGCCTGCTCGCGATAGCGGAGTGTCAGTTGGTGATGAATTGACTGACCCGACGCCATCGCGAGCAGGCTCGCTCCCACAGTTGTTTTGGGGTGGCCTCAGGACTTTCTGTACACCACCGGTTCCCTTGTGGGAGCGAGCTTGCTCGCGATAGCGGAGTGTCAGGTTGGTGATGAATTGACTGACCTGACGCCATCGCGAGCAGGCTCGCTCCCACAGTTGTTTTGGGGTGGCCTCAGGACTTTCTGTACACCACCGGTTCCCTTGTGGGAGCGAGCCTGCTCGCGATAGCGGAGTGTCAGTTGGTGATGAATTGACTGACCCGACGCCATCGCGAGCAGGCTCGCTCCCACAGTTGTTTTGGGCTGGCCTTGGGATTGCGTACACCACAGATCGCCTTGTGGGAGCGAGCTTGCTCGCGATAGCGGTGGGTCAGTTGGTGATGAATTGACTGACCTGACGCCATCGCGAGCAAGCTCGCTCCCACAGTTGTTTTGGGGTGGTCTCAGGGTTTTTGTACACCACCGGTTCGCTTGTGGGAGCGAGCCTGCTTGCGATAGCGGAGTGTCAGTTGGTGATGAATTGACTGACCCGACGCCATCGCGAGCAAGCTCGCTCCCACAATTGTTTTGGGCTGGTCTCGGGATTTTTGTACACCACCGGTTCCCTTGTGGGAGCGAGCTTACTCGCGATAGCGGAGTGTCAGTTAATGATGAATTGACTGACCTGACGCCATCGCGAGCAGGCTCGCTCCCACAGTTGTTTTGGGCTGGTCTCAGGATTTTTGTACAGCACCGGTTCCCTTGTGGGAGCGAGCTTGCTCGCGATAGCGGTGGGTCAGTTGGTGATGAATTGACTGACCCGACGCTATCGCGAGCAGGCTCGCTCCCACAGTTGTTTTGGGGTGGCCGTGGGATTGCGTACACCACAGATCGCCTTGTGGGAGCGAGCCTGCTCGCGATAGCGGTGGGTCAGTTAATGATGAATTGACTGACCTGACGCCATCGCGAGCAGGCTCGCTCCCACAGTTGTTTTGGGCTGGCCTCAAGATTTGTGTACATCACCGCTCCCACACGGCTGGTCGAAACGCTTAGTCCGCCAACAACACCGCCGCATCAAACCCCACCCGCAAATTGCCCCAGTGACGGCCGCCGAAGAAGAACGGCACGTCGATCTCGGTCATGATTTCCCCTGTGTCGCGCAGGTAGGTCTGGAGCAGGAAGCGCTGGACGTTGCCCGCAGCGCGCAGGCCGATCGGGTCGTTGAAGATCCGCTTGTTGCGGCAAACCGGTAGGTCCACCGCGCGATCTCCGGTGGGTTGCTTGGACACCCAGCTGTTGTTGACCGGGCAATACCCCTTCGTATCGACAATGAACGAGACCTTGCCGCCCGGCGTGCTGCGGGTGAGCTTGTCGCATTCTTCCTGGCAGACCCGGGCAAAGCGTTCGGTATAACTGGTCATGTATTGCTTGGGATCGGTGCCGGGAATCAATTGGTAATTCTGGTCGAACAGGTTGACACCTTCATCCTGCAACGCCTGCAACTGAACCTGCAGCGTGTCGCGGCATTCGCTGGCACGGGTGATGGCGGCGTCCAGCTTGCCGTGGCCAAGCACGAAGCGGCCCAGTAGCGTCTGGACCTTCTCCGCCACGCCAGACAGGTCGCGTGTGGCGGTCGCCGATTGCTGCATGCGTTGGTCGATCGACTGGCTGTCGGCGTGGATCTGGGTGACGCGTTCGTTGATGCCAGTGTTGGTATCGGCGAATTGCTGGATATGGTCAGCGATGTCGGCCAACTTGCCGTTGGTGGATTCGAAGTCGACGATCATGCTTTCGAAATGACCGGACGCGCGTTCAACGACTTTCTGGGTTTCCCGGGCGCTGTGGCTGATCTGGGTGGTCTGTTCGTGGGTCGAGCTGACTTCCTGCAACATGGCGTCGATGTTACGGGAGATATCGTCGGTGGCGCGGCTGACGTTCTGCGCCAAGGTGCGCACTTCATCGGCGACCACCGCAAAGCCACGGCCACTTTCCCCGGCACGCGCGGCTTCGATGGCGGCGTTGAGGGCCAACAGGTTGGTCTGGGCGGAAATCTGCTGGATCAGGCCGACAATCGACTTGATGCTCGAAGAGCGCTGGTTGAGGGCGTCCACCAGCCCGGCGAACTCGCCGAGGCTGCTGGAAATCTCGCTGATGTTGCCGGTCACTTCCAGCAATTCGGCGTAGGAGTCCCGGGCCATGCTCAGGTTCTGCGCGGTGGTGCCGGATATGCCCTGGGTCTGGCGCGACACCTCTTCAATACGGCCCACGGCGGTATTGCTCTGCTCCATCACTTCCTTGGCGAAGCGCGCCTGGTGCGTCGCGCTGTCGCTGGAATCACTGATGTTCTTCAGCGAGCGGGCCGATTCGACGGCGATATGGACGGTCAATGCCTGGACGTTGCTAATGATCTCGCGCTGCTTGGCCAGGAAACGGTTGCAGGTGGCGGCCAGCGTGCGGATCTCGTCGTGGGTCACCAGCGGCAGGTCCTTGGACAAGTCGCCCTCGCCGTTGGCGATCTCTTCCAGGGCTTTGGTCATGGCGGTAACGGGGCGCACGATGAGGTGGCGGAAGTACCAGACCATGAAACTGACCATGGCCAGCGTCAAAAGCGCGCCGAAGAGCAGCGCATGGGTGAGGCTGTCGAGGCGGTCTTGAATCTGTCCCAGCAGCGTGGCGTCAAGCTGGGCAGTGCGCAACTGCAGGACGATATCGGCGCGGGCGCTGAGGGCCACCCAATAAAGCAAGGCACTGACCGCGACCAAGAGGAAAAGGCTTGAAAGCTTTTTGGTGAGGGTATCGAAAAATTGCATTTCGATAGACTCATACAAGGCCTTTAACGTCTGCATCACAGCTCCAGGGAAAAAATAGATTCGATGGCATACATTCGACCGAGAACGGCAAAGCTTTAGGGGGTTGGGGCGATTTGATATCACCCTGGGATTCTGACGCGGCCTAGCCCTGTCATTTCGGTGCGAAAGGGATGTCAATAACTGTTGTTACGAATTAGACGAAAGTCGTACTAGCGCCTTGCCCGGCGACTGCTACGGTTTGAAGTGCAAAACAATAACAACAAAACAAGAGGGCGCTTCGATGTCCACTGAAAAACAACAGGCTGCGCGTGCCTACTGGACGGAAAATCTACGCTGGATGCTGGTGCTGCTGGTCATCTGGTTCGTGGTGTCGTTCGGTTTCGGCATCTTGCTGGTCGACTCACTCAACACCATCAGTTTCTTCGGCACGCCTCTGGGGTTCTGGTTTGCCCAGCAGGGGTCCATCTACGTCTTTGTGCTCGAGATCTTCTTCTATGTCTGGAAGATGAATCAGCTTGATCGCAAATATGACGTTCACGAAGACTGAGGGCGGCGCACATGGACACAAAAACCCTGATCTACCTGGTCGTAGGCGCCACCTTTGCGTTGTACATCGCGATCGCGATCTGGACGCGGGCCGGCTCCACCAGTGAGTACTACGTCGCCAGCAAGGGCGTGCACCCCGTGCTCAACGGCATGGCGACCGGTGCGGACTGGATGTCGGCGGCGTCGTTCATTTCCATGGCGGGGATCATCGCCTTCGCGGGGTACGACGGTTCCGTCTACCTGATGGGCTGGACCGGCGGCTACGTCCTCCTGGCGATGTGCCTGGCGCCGTACCTGCGCAAATTCGGCAAGTTCACCGTGCCCGAGTTCGTTGGGGCGCGTTATTACTCGCAGACGGCGCGGGTGGTGGCGGTAATCTGCGTGATCTTCATTTCCTTTACCTACGTGGCGGGGCAGATGCGCGGCGTAGGCATCGTGTTTTCCCGCTACCTGGAAGTGGACATCAACACCGGCGTCATGATCGGCATGGCCATCGTGTTCTTCTATTCGGTGCTGGGCGGCATGAAAGGCATCACCTACACCCAGGTGGCGCAGTACTGCGTGATGATCTTCGCCTACATGGTGCCGGCCATCTTCATCTCGATGATGATCACCGGCAATCCGATCCCGCAGCTGGGCTTCATCAGCGAAGCCGCCGGCTCGGGGCAGAGTGTGATCGAACGGCTCAATGGCTTGGGCGCCGAGTTGGGCTTCTCTGCCTATACCAATGGCACCAAGTCGACCATGGACGTATTTTTCATCACCATGGCGCTGATGGTAGGGACCGCGGGCCTGCCCCATGTGATCGTGCGGTTCTTCACCACCCCCACCGTCCGGGACGCACGCAAGTCTGCCGGCTACGCGTTGCTGTTCATCGCGATTCTCTACACCACCGCACCGGCGGTGGCAGCGTTCGCTCGTACCAACCTGCTGACCTCCATCCCCAACGTCAGTTATGCCACCGCGCCGGACTGGTTCAAGGCCTGGGAAAATTCCGGACTGATTGCCTGGGCGGACAAGAACAACGACGGCATCATCCAGTACAGCCCTGGGGCGGCGCTGGTCGGGGCGCCGAGCTTTACCGGCGAACGTGGGGCGCATGAGCAGCGGTTGCTCAAGAACCAGCTTTCGCCGGTGCCCAACGAGCTGTATGTCGACAACGACATCATGGTGTTGGCCAACCCTGAAATCGCCGGGCTGCCCGGTTGGGTAATTGCCTTGATCGCTGCCGGTGGGCTGGCGGCGGCGCTATCGACGGCAGCGGGGCTGTTGCTGGTGATCTCCACCTCGATCTCCCATGACCTGCTCAAAAGCAACATCATGCCCAGGATCAACGAGAAGCAGGAGTTGCTCGCGGCGCGTATCGCGGCCGGTGTGGCGGTATTGATCGCCGGATTGTTCGGCATCTACCCACCCGCATTCGTCGCCCAGGTGGTGGCGTTCGCCTTCGGGTTGGCGGCGTCTTCGTTCTTCCCGGTCATCGTCATGGGGATTTTCTCCAAGCGCATGAACCGCGAAGGCGCGATCGCCGGGATGATCGTCGGGCTGACCTTCACGTTCACCTACATCGTCTATTTCAAATTCATCAACCCGACGATGAACACGGCTGAACATTGGTGGCTTGGTGTGTCCCCTGAAGGCATCGGCACATTGGGCATGGTATTCAACTTCCTGGCGGCCCTGGTGGTGTCACGCTTCACCGCGCCGCCACCGGAGCACATCCAGCACTTGGTGGAGGATATCCGCGTACCGAGGGGCGCCGGCGCCGCCATCGATCACTGACCTTCAACGAGCCCCAAAACGGAGAGGGGACCGATAAAGGGCGCCGGAGTCATCCTCCGGCGCCCTTTAATGCATTCAGAGTCAAGCGTGGAAATGTTGGAAAGATTTACTGGGAATCATTCTCAAAGTATATTCGCTCTCATTTCCAACCCTCTGTGAGTGCGCGTCTTGAATCGTTTCACCCCTTTCGCCTACCGCAACGCCCTCGTCAAATGTGTTTTACCTGCGCTGTCCTGTTGTTTCATGGCCAGCCCCTTGAGGGCACAGGACACCCTCGAACTGCCCACTACGGATGTGCAAGGCAGTCGGATCATTCAGGACGAGGGCTACACGGCGACGCAAGCCAGCACGGCGAGCAAGAGCGATGTACCGATCAAGGAAGAGGCGCAATCGATCAACGTAGTCACTCAGCAGACGCTGGCGGACTATCAGGTGCGCTCGCTGGAGGACGCGATGAAGTTCGTCAGCGGCGTCAGCCAGGGCAACACCCTGGGCGGCTCGCGGGACTCATTGGTCAAGCGCGGCTTCGGCACCAACGACGACGGCTCGATCCTGCGCGACGGCGTGCGTTCCAACCTGGGCCATAACTTCAGCGCCACCACCGAGCGGGTCGAAGTACTCAAGGGGCCGGCCTCGATGTTGTACGGCGCGCTGGAACCTGGCGGCCTGATCAACGTCATCAGCAAGAAGCCGCAATACACCCAGAGCACCACGCTCAGCGGTTCCGCCTACAGCGAAGGCGGCGGCACCATGGCCCTGGACACCACCGGACCGCTGGGCGATACCGGATTGGCCTATCGCCTGATCGCCGAGCGCGGCCATGAGGATTACTGGCGCAACTATGGGATCAACGAAAGTACACTCGTGGCGCCGTCGTTGGCGTGGACCGGCGAGCGGGCTTCTTTGAATCTGAGCTATGAGTACAACGAATATTCCAACCCGTTTGACCGGGGGACGATGTTCACCAATGGACATCCGGCCGACATCGACTATGACAAGCGCCTGGATGAACCTTGGGCCAAGAGCATCGGCATCCGTGAGACGGCCACTGCGCGGTTCGAGTATGAATTGAGTGACGCGTGGAAGACGCGGGTGACCTACGGCTGGAACAATGACCGTTACAGCCTTTCGATTGCGCAGCCGCGCCTGTCGAATGGTGTCCTTCAGCGCGCCGCCAACGGTGCCCATTATGACGATGAAACCCGCTACGCCAGTTGGGACTTCATTGGCAATCAAGAGTCGTTCGGCCAGCGTCATGATCTGTTGGTCGGGGTCGACAACCAGGTTTCAGACCAGTTTCGGGGCAAGACCTACCGTGGCGCTAACCAAGCAGGTTTCGACCCTACGACTCCGGTGTACGGTGGCCTGGATGAGCCAAGTCGTGTGAATGCTGCGCAGAGCAACCTGAGCAACAAGCTGACCTCCAGTTCGGTGTATCTGAAGGACAACTGGCACCTGGACGACCGCTGGATCCTTGTATTTGGCGGTCGTTATCAGCATTACGATCAATACACGACGCAGGGACTCGTCCCTGCCAAGCCAGTTCGCGACGATAATGGAGACGCCTTCGTCCCATTCCTCGGCCTGGTCTACAAAGCCACGGAAGAACTGTCGCTATATGGCAACTACAGTCGCTCGTTCAAGCCTAACGACGTGGTGGACGAGGGTAGTCATACCTTCAAGCCGGAGGAGGGCCGCAGCAACGAAGTCGGCGCGAAATACGATCCGCTGCCGGGCCTGAATATCAACCTCGCCCTGTTCGATATCGTGAAGAAAAACGTCGTGACGTCCTCTACGATCAACGGCGTAACGTTGGCAGAAGCCGCTGGCAAAGTTGGCTCCCAAGGCCTCGAACTCGATATCACCGGTCGCCTCGCCGAACGTTGGGACTTGATCGGCACCTACGCCTATACCCACACGGAGATCCTTGATGATCCGGACGATGAAGGCCATCGTCTGGCCGACGCCCCCAAGCACACCGCCAGCCTGTACCTGAGCCACCACCTGAACGTCCCGGCCGAATTCGGTGCCTGGCACGCCGGTGCCGGTGCGCGTTATGTCGGCGAGCGCGCCGCCAACAACGCCAACGATTTCTGGCTCAGCAGCTATACCGTCGCCGACGCTTTCCTGCGCTGGGAGTCGCCGGTGTTCGGGCACAAGACGTCGTTGCAGTTGAACGTCGATAACCTGTTCGACAAGCAATACTACCCGTCATCCACCGGCAGCGAACTTCAGGTCGCCGTCGGCGAGCCGCGTACCGCCAGGTTGAGTGCCAGCGTGACGTTCTGATCGCAGCGCGCCAACAAAAATGCCCGGACAACCATGTCCGGGCATTTTTGTTTCTGGCTTCAGGCCGTCTTCGCGCAAGCTCGCTTCCAACGAAGCGCTCTTTCAGCGAAGTCTTCGCCCGTGAGCTATGGTTGAGCCAAGCGCAGCGCTTTAGCGGTGAGTAATAATTTCCTCTTTTCGGGGCGTTCGGCCTCGACTTCCCGTCTGTCTGCACCGATTCGACCCGTTTGCTGTGCCGGCGCTTGAAACTGGAGTCAGCGTTTCAGGGCTCGAAACTCTTTTCGTCGCGAAATCAAAAATAAATTTCGCTTTTTCACCGCTTTGCGCCGGTTTTTCCAGCATTGCTTCAATCCGCCGCACTTAGGCACAGCCCTTGCTACGGCTCCACGAGACCCAGCAGAAAGGAGTTTCGATACGCAAATATAAAAAAGGGGCGCACGTCATCCAGACGCAAAGGCCTGATCAGAGACCCATGCCTGACGAGGTATTCAAAGAACCAGGGCTCATAAACGAGGCAAGGCCGTACTTGGTGGAATGACGACGTAATAAGAAATGCCGTGTACGACACGGCTGGGAGTTGGCTATGCCCCACGCTTTTTTCAATGAAATGTACGACGCGAAGGGTGACTGCCGCCCGCACTACCAAGCATTCTCGCGCTGGCTGGCGGACACGCCGCTGGAACTGCTGGAACAACGCCGCCGTGAAGCCGACCTGCTGTTTCATCGGGCGGGCATCACCTTCACGCTTTATGGGGACGAGCAGGGCACCGAGCGCTTGATCCCGTTCGATATCATTCCGCGCAGCATCAAGGCCAGCGAATGGCAAATCGTCGAACGCGGCTGCATCCAGCGGGTCCAGGCCCTGAACATGTTCCTGGCCGACATCTACCATGGCCAGCGCATTCTCAAGGAAGGCATCATCCCCGCCGAGCAGGTGCTCGCCAACGAGGGTTATCAAATTGCGATGCAGGGCCTGGACCTGCACCGAGGCATCTATGCCCACATCGCAGGCGTCGACCTGGTCCGCGATGGCGATGGCAGCTATTACGTGCTGGAGGACAACCTGCGCACGCCAAGTGGCGTGAGCTACATGCTCGAAGACCGCAAGATGATGATGCGCCTGTTCCCCGAACTCTTCGCCGCCCAGCGCGTAGCGCCCATCGATCATTACCCGAACCTGTTGCTCGACACGCTCAAAAGCTCAAGCCCGTTGGACAACCCGACCACCGTGGTCCTGACGCCGGGGCGTTTCAACAGCGCCTATTTCGAGCACGCGTTCCTGGCCCGGGAAATGGGAGTGGAGCTGGTGGAAGGCGCGGACCTGTTCGTGCGTGACGACCATGTCTATATGCGCACCACGGCCGGGCCCCAGCAGGTGGATGTAATCTACCGTCGCCTGGACGATGCCTACCTCGATCCGCTGTCCTTCAACCCTGATTCCATGCTCGGCGTGCCGGGGCTGATCGCGGTCTACCGTGCAGGCAATGTGGTGCTGGCAAACGCCGTCGGCACGGGCGTGGCGGATGACAAGTCGATCTATCCCTATGTCGACGACATGATCCGTTTCTACCTGACCGAAGAACCGATCCTGAAGAACGTGCCGACCTGGCAGTGTCGCAAGCCCCAGGACCTGTCCCACGTGCTGGCGAACCTGCCCGACTTGGTCGTCAAGGAAACCCAGGGTTCCGGCGGCTACGGCATGTTGGTCGGGCCAGCTGCCACCGCAGCGGAGATCGAAGATTTTCGGGCCCGCCTCAAGGCCCGGCCCGAGGCCTATATCGCCCAGCCGACCTTGAGCCTTTCCACCTGTCCGACGTTCGTCGAAAGCGGCATCGCGCCACGCCACATCGACTTGCGTCCCTTCGTGCTGTCCGGCAAGGAAACTCGTCTGGTGCCCGGCGGCTTGACCCGCGTGGCGCTGCGCGAGGGCTCGCTGGTGGTGAACTCGTCCCAGGGCGGCGGTACCAAAGACACTTGGGTCGTGGAGGACTAAGACATGCTTTCAAGAACCGCATCGGACCTCTACTGGATGTCCCGCTACCTGGAGCGCGCCGAGAACCTGGCACGCATGCTCGAAGTCAGTTATTCGCTGTCGCTGATGCCCCAGGCCGGACGCGGCGATGGTCAGGCCGAGCTGGCGATGTCGTTGCTGGCGGCCGGTACGCTGGATGACTACAACGCCCGTTATGACACCCTCAACACCGAGCGCATGCTGCATTTCTTTGCGTTGGACGAAACCAACCCCGGCAGCATCTACAGTTGCCTGCGGGCGGCGCGGACCAACGCCCATGCCGTGCGCGGACGCATCACCGCGGACATGTGGGAGAACATCAACGCCACCTGGCTGGAGATGCGCAGCATCGCCAGCAACGGCCTGGGCCGTTATGGCATCAGCCATTTCTGCGAATGGGTGAAGGAGCGTTCGCACCTGTTCCGTGGCGCGACGTCGGGCACGATCATGCGCAACGATGCCTACTGTTTCATTCGCCTGGGGACGTTCATCGAACGCGCCGACAACACCTTGCGGCTGCTGGACGCCCGCTACGAGATGTTCGGCGAAGAATCGGAAGAGGTCAGCGACAACTCGGCGCGCGGTTACTACCAGTGGAGTGCGTTGCTGCGGGCGTTGTCTTCGTTCGAGGCGTTCAACGAGATCTACCGTAACGCGCCGAATGCCGAGCAGGTGTCTGAGATGTTGCTGCTGCGGGCCGACGTGCCACGCTCGCTGCACGCCTGCATTGAAGAACTGGACCATATTCTCGCCAGCCTGCCGGGCAATAACGGTCGGCCGGCGCAGCGGCTGGCCGCCGAGCTGAATGCGCGGCTGCGTTATTCGGGGATCGACGAGATCCTCGCGTCGGGCCTGCACCAATGGTTGACCGAGCTGATTGGCCAGATCCGCCACTTGGGCCAGACCATTCATGACGCCTATCTGGAGGTCGTATGAAACTGTCCATCCGCCACGACACGACCTATAGCTATGCCGACGAGGTCTGCACCAGCATCCAGTTCCTGCGCCTGACGCCCAAGGACACCCGACGCCAGACCATCCTGCAATGGCATCTTGAATTGCCGCGCCTGGTGCGCAGCCAGCTCGACCCGTACGGCAATATCCTGCACGTCATGACCATGGACGAGCCTCACGGCGCCCTGATCCTGACCGCTTATGGTGAAGTGCAGATCGACCAGACAGTGGAAATGGAGCCCGATACCCAATCACCGCTGCCGTTCCTGCGCACCAGCCGCCTCACCCTGGCCGACGACACCCTCAGCGCTTTCGCCGTGGCGCAATGCGGCGCACGTCGTGACCGTGCTGCGTTGGCCGACTTGATGAATGGCCTTGCCGATCGCATGCCCTACAGCCCCGGCACTACTGCCGTCAGCAGTACGGCGGCAGAGGCGTTCGCCGGTGGCGCCGGGGTCTGTCAGGACCATGCCCATGCGTTCGTGGCCTGCGCCCGCAGCCTCGGCGTGCCGGCGCGTTATGTGTCCGGCTATCTGTGTACCGAGGACGAGAGCCATCTGGCAAGCCACGCCTGGGCCGAGGCTTGGCTGGATGACGGCTGGTACAGCTTTGACGTGACCAATCGCTTGCTTCGTCCCGACCGCCATTTGAAGTTGGCGATTGGCCTGGATTACCTTGACGCCTGTCCGGTTCGCGGCATGCGCCGTGGTGGCGGGGCGGAGCAGATGCACGCGCGGGTGCAGGTAAGCTCGATGGTTCAGGTGCAGCATCAGTAATTTGACCATTGAAGCCTAAGGCCTCTTCGCGAGCAGGCTCGTTTCCCCAAAGGTTCGAGTTAACACTGGGGGGAGCGAGCTTGCTCGCAATGAGGCAGGCACATCCAACCTCGATACGGCTACTGAACAGGAAAAACCCTGCGCATTGGCTATACCTGTAGTTCCGCCCCCCTCAGGTGTGGCCTACAGGAGTAACAGCATGAAACTCGCGTCCATGATCGGCACTGTCTGCATCGCTTCGCTCGCGCTGATGGGCTGCTCGAGCAAAGTCACCCAGCCGGACGAATACTCCGGCTTCCTGGGAGACTACAGCCGCCTCAAGGAAGAAAAATCGCCTTCGGGGGCCGAAGTGATGCGTTGGGTCGATCCGAAGATCGATCTGGCTAAATACTCCAGCGTGTATATCGAGCCGACGCAGCTCTATCCCAAGCCGCAACCGACCGTGAAGATTCCCGCCGGCACGTTGGCCGGCATTACCAGCTACTACGACCAGGCGCTCAAGCGGGAGGCGGGCAAGTCGTTGCCTCTGGCGACCAGTCCGGGGCCGGGTGTGTTGGTAGTACGGGCGGCCATCACCGCGGTCAGCAGCAAGACCGAGGGGCTCAAACCTTATGAAGTGATTCCGATTGCCTTGGTGGCCGCCGCGGTCAGTACGGCCAGCGGCATTCGCGATCAGGAAACCACGCTGGGCACCGAAGCGGTGTTTCTGGACGGTGGCAATAATGCGGTGGTCGCACAGGTGGTGCGCAAGGGCACGGGTAAGCCGTTGTCGAACGAGTCCCAGGTCATGAAGCCCGATGATGTCAAAGGGGTGATCGACGGCTGGGCCTCAGATCTGCACCAGTCGTATTTGCAGCTCAAGGCTAAATAGCGGGCCCCGCCACTCGTGACTTTTTGTGTGCAGGCATAGGTCGGAGCTCCATTTCATGGTTAACTCCGGCCTCACTGTTTTCAAACCTGTCAGAAGGAATCCGTTCATGGCTCAAGTCACCCTCAAAGGCAACCCAGTCCAAGTCAACGGCCAATTGCCACAAGCCGGTTCCAAGGCGCCAGCCTTTTCTCTGGTTGCCGGCAATCTGTCGGACGTGTCCCTGCAAGACTTCGCGGGCAAGCGCAAAGTGCTGAACATTTTCCCAAGCGTCGACACCCCGACCTGCGCCACTTCCGTGCGCAAGTTCAACGCCCAGGCCAACGACCTGGATAACACCGTGGTGCTGTGCATTTCCGCCGACCTGCCGTTCGCCCAGGCCCGCTTCTGTGGCGCCGAAGGCCTGGAAAACGTACAGAACCTGTCCACGCTGCGCGGTGCCGAGTTCATCGAGAACTACGGCGTCGCCATCGCGGACGGCCCGCTCAAAGGCCTGACTGCCCGCGCCGTGGTGGTGCTGGACGAAAACGACACCGTGCTGCACAGCGAGCTGGTCAAGGAAATCGCTGAAGAGCCGAACTACGAGGCGGCGCTCGCAGCCCTGAAATAACTGTTCCGAAACAAAGTATTTATTACAATTGTTAACGGCCTGGCCTGACCAGGCCGTTTTCATTTGTGTTTCAAGGCCTTAGCCGAGTATGAGAAAGGTAAGCCCAAGGTAAATTGCCGGTAAAGGCGCTTTGCTAAATACCCGCCAGTGCTTATCGTTCAGCCTCCTGTAGAAGAAGCCCACGCGCCCAATGGTTGACCATTCAATGCAATCCTCTGTTTCCCGTAAATCTCGTCGCTGGCTGTTCGGCCTGCTCATCCTATTGGCCGTTGCGTTGCTGGCTTGGAAATTCTGGCCTGCCGGCACCGGCTCGAACAACGAAGCAGGGCAGAAAGGCGCGGCCGGGCATATGGGGCGTTCGGGCGGCATGCGGCCAGGCTTTGGCGGTGCGACGGGCCCGATCCCGGTTCGGGTGGCGCCGGCGGTGACCGGGGATTTTCCGCTGTATTACAAGGCGCTGGGCACGGTTACCGCGCTAAATACCATCAATGTTCGCAGCCGCGTGGGCGGCGAATTGGTAAAGATCGCCTTCGAGGAAGGGCAGATGGTCAAGGCCGGGGACCTGCTGGCCGAGATCGACCCGCGTCCGTACCAGAACGCCTTGCTCCAGGCCGAAGGCACGTTGCTGCAGAACCAGGCCCAATTGAAGAACGCCCAGGTCGACCTCGAGCGTTATCGCGGCTTGTATGCCGAGGACAGCATCGCCAAGCAGACCCTCGACACCGCCGCTGCGCTGGTGGGCCAGTACCAGGGCACGGTCAAGACCAACCAGGCGGCGGTCAACGACGCCAAGCTCAACCTGGAATTCACCAAGATCCGCGCGCCGATCAGCGGGCGCGTAGGGTTGCGTCAACTGGACATCGGCAACCTGGTAGCGGCCAATGACACCACGGCCCTGGCCGTCATCACCCAGACCCAACCCATCAGCGTTGTCTTCACGCTGCCTGAGAACAACCTCGAAACCGTGCTCGCCCGCTACCGCGGCGGGGCGAAACTGCCGGTCGAGGCTTGGGATCGTGGTGATGTGAAGCTGCAGGCCAGCGGCGTCTTGCAAAGCCTGGACAACCAGATCGACATCACCACCGGCACCTTGAAATTCAAGGCTCGCTACGAGAACCGCGACCAGTCGCTGTTTCCCAACCAGTTCGTCAACGTGCGCCTGCTGGCCGACACGCTCAAAGGCGTGGTCCTTGCGCCGACCGCCGCCATCCAGTTCGGCACCAACGGCACATTCGTCTATGCCTTGGATGGCGACAAGAAAGTCACCATCAAGAAGCTCAAGATCGGCGCTAGCGATGGCGACAGGACGGTCGTCACCGAGGGGCTTGCCGCTGGCGACAGGGTGGTGCTCGAAGGCACCGACCGCCTGAAAGAGGGCAGCGAAGTGGAAGTGGTCAACGACAGCCAGGAGGTGCCGACCACGCCGACCGAGCATTTGCAGGGCAAGACCGCCGCGGCCCCGACTGAGCCGGCCATGGCCGACAAGGCGAAAAAGGACGGCGCATGAATCTCTCGCGGCTGTTCATCCTTCGCCCGGTCGCCACCACGCTGAGCATGCTGGCCATTGTCCTGGCCGGTCTGATTGCGTATCGGTTGCTGCCGGTGTCGGCACTGCCCCAGGTCGATTACCCGACCATCCGCGTGATGACGCTGTACCCGGGCGCCAGCCCTGACGTGATGACCAGCGCCGTGACCGCGCCGCTGGAGCGTCAGTTCGGGCAGATGCCGGGCCTGACGCAGATGGCCTCCACCAGTTCCGGCGGCGCATCGGTGATCACCCTGCGTTTCAATCTGGACATCAACATGGATGTCGCCGAGCAGCAGGTGCAGGCCGCGATCAACGCCGCTACCAACCTTTTGCCCACCGACCTGCCGGCGCCGCCGGTGTACAACAAGGTCAACCCGGCCGACACCCCGGTGCTGACCCTGGCGATTACCTCCAAGACCATGCTGCTGCCCAAGCTCAATGATCTGGTGGACACGCGCATGGCGCAGAAGATTGCGCAGATCAGCGGCGTTGGCATGGTGACCATCGCCGGTGGCCAGCGCCAGGCCGTGCGGATCAAAGTCAATCCGCAAGCCCTGGCGTCCGCGGGCTTGAACCTGGCGGATGTGCGCACCTTGATCGGCGCTTCCAACGTCAACCAGCCCAAGGGCAACTTCGACGGTCCGACCCGAGTCTCGATGCTCGATGCCAACGACCAGTTGACCTCGCCCGAGGACTACGCCGGACTGATCCTGGCCTACGCCAACGGCGCGCCGCTGCGGCTCAAGGACGTCGCAGAGATCGTCGATGGCGCTGAGAACGAACGCCTCGCCGCCTGGGCCAACGAAAACCAGGCCGTGCTGCTCAATATCCAGCGCCAGCCAGGGGCCAACGTCATCGAGGTGGTGGACCGGATCAAGGCGATGTTGCCGAGCATCACCGACAACCTGCCGGCCGGCCTGGACGTTGCCGTGCTAACGGACCGCACCCAGACCATCCGCGCCTCGGTCACCGACGTTCAGCATGAATTGCTCATCGCCATTGCCCTGGTGGTCATGGTGACGTTCCTGTTCCTGCGCCGGGTCAGTGCCACGATCATCCCGTCGGTGGCCGTGCCGCTGTCATTGATCGGTACGTTCGGCGTCATGTACCTGGCCGGTTTCTCCATCAACAACCTGACCCTGATGGCCCTCACCATCGCCACCGGTTTTGTGGTGGACGATGCCATCGTCATGCTGGAGAACATCGCCCGCTACATCGAGGAGGGCGACAGCCCGATGCAGGCGGCGCTCAAGGGTGCGAGGCAGATCGGCTTCACCTTGATTTCCCTGACACTGTCGCTGATCGCGGTGCTGATTCCGCTGCTGTTCATGGCGGACGTGGTCGGTCGCCTGTTCCGCGAGTTCGCCATCACCCTGGCGGTGGCGATCCTTATCTCGCTGGTGGTGTCCCTGACCCTGACGCCGATGATGTGCGCGCGGCTGCTCAAGCGTGAACCCAAGGAAGAGGAGCAGGGCCGCTTCTACCGCGCCAGCGGCGCCTGGATCGATTGGTTGATCGCCGCCTACGGGCGCAAGTTGCAATGGGTACTCAAGCACCAACCGCTGACGCTGTTGGTGGCGGTGGGTAGCCTGGTGTTGACCGTGGTGTTGTACCTGGCCGTGCCCAAGGGCTTTTTCCCGGTGCAGGATACGGGCGTGATCCAGGGCATATCCGAGGCGCCGCAATCGATCTCCTTCGCCGCCATGAGCGAGCGCCAGCAGCAATTGGCCAAGGTCATCCTCGCCGATCCCGCCGTGCAAAGCCTGTCTTCCTACATAGGCGTGGACGGTGACAACGCAACGCTCAACAGCGGCCGCCTGCTGATCAACCTCAAGCCCCACAGCGAACGGGACGACAGCGCCAGCGCGATCATCGCCCGCCTGCAACCGCAACTGGACCGACTGGTGGGCATCCGGCTGTTCATGCAACCGGTGCAGGACCTGACCATCGAAGACCGGGTCAGCCGTACCCAATACCAGTTCAGCCTGTCGTCGCCGGATGCCGAATTGCTCAGCCTCTGGAGCGGGCGGCTCGTCGAAGCCCTGGTGCAACAGCCAGAACTCACCGACGTCGCCAGTGACTTGCAGGACAAGGGCTTGCAGGTCTACCTGGTGATCGACCGCGACGCCGCATCGAGACTGGGCGTGTCGGTGTCGAACATCACCGATGCGCTTTACGACGCCTTCGGCCAGCGGCAGATTTCGACCATCTATACCCAGGCCAGCCAATACCGCGTGGTGCTGCAGGCTCAGGCGGGGGAAAAGATCGGCCCGCAGGCCCTTGAGCAGATCCATGTCAAGACCACCGACGGCGGGCAAGTCCGCCTGTCGAGCCTGGCCCGGGTCGAAGAACGTCAGGCGCAGTTGGCGATTGCTCACATTGGCCAGTTCCCGGCGGTGATGATGTCGTTCAACCTGGCACCGGGCGTGGCCCTTGGGCACGCTGTCGATGTCATCGAGAAAGTGCAGAAGGACATCGGCATGCCGGTCGGCGTGCAGACCGAATTCCAGGGCGCGGCGCAGGCGTTCCAGGCGTCGCTGTCGAGCACCTTGTTGTTGATCCTGGCGGCGGTGGTGACCATGTACATCGTGCTGGGCGTGCTCTACGAGAGCTACATCCACCCGATCACGATTCTTTCCACCTTGCCCTCGGCGGCCATCGGCGCATTGCTGGCATTGATGCTGACCGGCAATGACCTGGGCATGATCGCGATCATCGGTATCATCTTGCTGATCGGTATCGTCAAGAAGAACGCGATCATGATGATCGACTTTGCCCTCGACGCCGAGCGCAACCAGGGCATGGACCCGCAGACCGCCATCTACCAGGCTGCGTTGCTGCGCTTCCGGCCGATCCTGATGACCACCCTCGCTGCGCTGTTCGGCGCCGTGCCGCTGATGCTCGCCACCGGCTCCGGCGCCGAGTTGCGCCAGCCCCTGGGCCTGGTGATGGTGGGCGGCTTGCTGGTGAGCCAGGTGCTCACGCTGTTCACCACGCCGGTGATCTACCTGTACTTCGATCGCCTGGGGCGGCGGTTCGTCAGGCCTGAGGCCGATGAGGTGCGGGTATGACGGCTTTCGTGCCGTGCCAGGGCTTTTCGTGGCGAGGGAGCTTGCTCCCGCTGGGCTGCGCAGCGGCCCCTTTTGTGAGCGCTGCGCACTCAAGCGGGAGCAAGCTCCCTCGCCACGAAAGCCTGTCCATTGAAGCATGGGGCTGCGGCCGATGAACCTCTCCGGCCCCTTCATCCGCCGTCCAGTGGCGACCATGCTTCTGAGCTTCGCGATCATGCTGCTCGGCGGCGTGTGCTTTGGCTTGCTGCCGGTTTCGCCGTTGCCGCAAATGGATTTCCCGGTGATCGTGGTCCAGGCCAACCTGCCGGGGGCGAGCCCGGAGGTGATGGCTTCCACCGTGGCGACGCCGCTGGAGCGCTCGTTCGGCGCCATCGCCGGGGTCAATACCATGAGCAGCCGTTCGAGCCAGGGCTCGACCCGGGTGATCCTGCAATTCGACCTGGACCGCGACATCAATGGCGCGGCGCGGGAAGTACAGGCGGCAATCAACGCCTCGCGCAATCTGCTGCCCAGTGGCATGCGCAGCATGCCGACCTACAAGAAGGTCAACCCGTCCCAGGCGCCGATCATGGTGCTTTCGCTGACCTCCGACGTGCTGGAGAAAGGCCAGCTCTATGACCTGGCTTCCACCATCCTGTCCCAGAGCCTGTCCCAGGTGGCGGGGGTAGGGGAAGTGCAGATCGGCGGCAGTTCGCTGCCGGCGGTGCGTATCGAGCTGGAGCCACAATTACTCAACCAGTACGGCGTGGCGCTCGACGACGTCCGCACGGCGATCGCCGACAGCAATGTCCGCCGGCCAAAAGGGTCGGTCGAAGACGACAAGCGCATGTGGCAAGTCCAGGCCAATGACCAGTTGGAAAAGGCCAAGGACTACGAAACGCTGGTCATCCGCTACCAGGACGGCTCGGTGTTGCGGCTCAAGGACGTGGCGAAGGTCAGCGACAGCGTGGAGGACCGCTACAACAGTGGGTTCTTCAACGACGATGCCGCCGTGCTGCTGGTCATCAACCGCCAGGCCGGCGCCAACATCATCGAAACCGTCAACGAGATCAAGAACCAGCTGCCGGCCCTGCAAGCGGTGCTCCCGGCCAGCGTCAAGCTCAACCTGGCCATGGACCGCTCGCCGGTGATCAAGGCCACCCTGCACGAAGCGGAAATGACCCTGTTGATCGCCGTGGCGCTGGTGGTGCTGGTGGTGTTCCTGTTCCTCGGTAATTTCCGTGCGTCGCTGATCCCGACCCTGGCGGTGCCGGTGTCGTTGGTGGGCACGTTCGCGGTGATGTACCTCTACGGTTTTTCCTTGAACAACCTGTCGCTGATGGCGCTGATCCTCGCCACCGGGCTGGTGGTGGACGATGCCATCGTGGTGTTGGAGAACATTTCCCGGCACATCGACGAGGGCGTGCCGCCGATGAAAGCGGCCTACCTGGGCGCCGAGGAAGTGGGCTTCACCTTGCTGTCGATGAACGCCTCGCTCGTGGCGGTTTTCCTGTCGATCCTGTTCATGGGCGGGATCGTCGAGAGTCTGTTTCGCGAATTTTCCATCACCCTGGCGGCCGCCATCGTGGTCTCGCTGGTGGTGTCCCTGACGCTTACCCCGATGCTCTGCGCCCGGTGGCTAAAGCCCCACGTGCCGGGGCAGGAAAACCGCTTGCAGCGTTGGAGCCACGGCCTCAACGAGCGCATGGTCCGAGGGTACGCCCGCAGCCTGGATTGGGTGCTGCGCCATCGGCGCCTGACCTTGCTCAGCCTGCTGGTGACCATCGGCGTGAATATCGCACTGTACGTGGTGGTGCCAAAGACGTTCATGCCCCAGCAGGACACCGGCCAATTGATCGGCTTCGTGCGCGGTGACGATGGGCTGTCGTTCAACGTGATGCAGCCGAAAATGGAAATCTTCCGTCGCGCGGTGCTCAAGGACGAAGCGGTGCAGAGCGTGGCGGGTTTCATCGGCGGCAACAACGGCACCAACAATGCTTTCATGCTGGTGCGCCTCAAGCCGATCAAGGAACGCGGGGTTTCCGCGCAAAAGGTCATCGAGCGCCTGCGCAAGGAAATGCCCAAGGTACCCGGTGCCCAATTGATGCTGATGGCCGACCAGGACCTGCAATTCGGTGGCGGTCGCGAGCAGACCACGTCGCAGTATTCCTACATCCTCCAGAGCGCCGACCTGGCGTCGCTGCGCATCTGGTATCCCAAGGTCGTCGCCGCCTTCCGCGCCTTGCCGGAACTGACCGCCATCGACGCCCGCGACGGTGGCGGGGCGCAGCAGGTGACGCTGATCGTGGACCGCGACCAGGCCAAGCGCCTGGGCATCGACATGGACATGGTCACCTCGGTACTGAACAACGCCTACAGCCAGCGGCAGATCTCGACCATCTACGACAGCCTGAACCAGTATCAGGTGGTCATGGAGGTCAATCCCAAATATGCCCAGGACCCGAATACGCTCGAGCAGGTCCAGGTGATTACCGCCGATGGCGCGCGGGTCCCGCTGTCGGCGATTGCCCATTATGAAAACAGCCTGGAGGACGACCGGGTCAGCCATGAAGGCCAGTTCGCTTCAGAAGGCATTTCGTTCGACATGGCCGAAGGCGTCACGGTGGAGCAGGGCACCGCGGCGATCGAGCGGGCGATAGCCAAGCTCGGGATGCCCGAAGATGTTATCGCGAAAATGGCCGGCACCGCCGACGCGTTCGCCGCGACCCAGAAAAGCCAGCCGTTCATGATCCTCGGCGCGTTGCTGGCGGTGTACCTGGTGCTCGGCGTGCTGTACGAAAGCTATATCCACCCGCTGACCATCCTATCCACCTTGCCCTCGGCCGGGGTGGGCGCGTTGTTGTCGATCTATGTCCTGGGCAGCGAGTTCAGCCTGATCTCGCTGCTGGGGTTGTTCCTGCTGATTGGCGTCGTGAAGAAAAACGCCATCCTCATGATCGACCTCGCATTGCAATTGGAGCGCGCCGGCCAAACGCCGTTGGAGTCGATCCGCAGCGCTTGCCTGTTGCGACTGCGGCCGATCCTCATGACCACGCTGGCCGCGATCCTCGGAGCCCTGCCGCTGTTGCTCGGTGGCGCCGAAGGCTCGGAAATGCGCCAACCGCTGGGCCTGACCATTATCGGCGGGTTGGTATTCAGCCAGGTCCTGACGCTCTACACCACCCCGGTGGTCTACCTCTATCTTGATAACCTGCGCCATCGTTTCAACCGCTGGCGTGGGGTGCGCACTGATGCTGCCCTGGAAACTCCGCTATGACCGATCGTTCGTTGTTCAACCTTGTCGCTGCGCTGGCGACTGCCCGTGGTTCGCGTGTCTTGAGCCTGGCGCTCTGCGTGGCACTGCTGAGTGCCTGCGCAATCGGTCCCGATTACCAGCGCCCGTCAGCCGCCGCGCCGTCGCAGTACAAGGAGGCCCAGGGCTGGCGCCAGGCCAACCCCAGCGACGCCCTGGCCCGTGGCGCCTGGTGGGAACTGTACGCTGACACCCGGCTCAACGACCTGGTGGAACAGCTCAACGCCTCCAACCAGACCGTGGCCCAGGCCGAAGCCCAGTACCGTCAGGCCCAGGCTTTGGCACGCAGTGCTCGCGGGGCGTTCTTTCCGACGGTCGACCTTTCGGTCGGCAAGACCCGCTCCAGCCAAGGCACGGGCAGCAGCAGTTCGAGCCTGAGCAGTTCCTCCAGCGGCATCCGCGACACTTACAGCGCCCAGGCCGGCGTGAGCTGGGAAGCGGACGTGTGGGGCAGGTTGCGCCGTACCTTGGAGGCTGATGAAGCCAGCGCCGAGGCCAGCTTTGCCGACCTGGCGGCGATGCGTCTGAGCCAGCAATCGGAGCTGGTGCAGAACTACCTGCAGTTGCGGGTGATCGACCAGCAGAAGCGCTTGTTGCAGACCACCGTCGACAACTACCAGCGCTCCCTGAAAATGACCGAAAACCAGTACCGCGCCGGGGTGTCCGGCAAGGATGCGGTGGCCCAGGCGCAGAACCAGCTCAAGACCACCCAGGGCGACCTGATCGACCTGATCTGGCAGCGTGCGCAGTTCGAAAACGCCATTGCCGTGCTGATCGGTCTGCCGCCGGCCGAATTCAGCCTGGCCGAAACCCAGGATGTCCCAGCGCTGCCGCAAGTCCCGGTGGCCGTGCCGTCGCAATTGCTCGAACGCCGTCCAGACATCGCATCGGCGGAGCGCTCGGTCATGGCGGCGAACGCCAACATCGGCGTGGCGAAGGCCGCCTATTACCCGGACCTGACCCTGAGCCTGAGCGGTGGCTACAGCAGCAGTACCTACGATAACTGGGTGAGCGTGCCGAACCGCTTCTGGTCGGTCGGCCCGCAACTGGCGATGACCCTGTTCGATGGCGGCCAGCGCTCAGCGGAGGTCGACCGCAGCGTGGCGGCGTATGATCAGACGGTCGCCACCTATCGCCAGACCGTGCTCGACGGTTTCCGCGAAGTCGAGAACTACATGATCCAGCTCAAGGTGCTCGAAGACGAAGCCCGCGTGCGCCAGGAAGCCCTCGACGCCGCCCGCGAGTCCCTGCGCCTGACGCAGAATCAGTACAGGGCAGGGCTGATCGGCTATCTCGACGTGGTGTCTGTCCAGGCTACAGCTCTGAGCAACGAGCGCAGCGTGTTGAGCCTGCAACAGAGCCGGTTGATTGCGAGTGTGCAGTTGATTGCCGCGTTGGGCGGTGGTTGGGATGGGCGGTTGGAGGCGTCCGAGCAGCCGGCAACGGACTGATACCCGCCCCAGACCTTGTGGGAGCGAGCCTGCTCGCGAAAGCAGTGGTTCAGCTTATGAAAATGTTGACTGACCTGCCGCCTTCGCGAGCAGGCTCGCTCCCACATTAGATTGCGCAGCGTGATGCAGTCCCGCTTTTGGCCGATGCGCTGCCTACGTCCGGTCGTGATCGCTTGTTATAGTTCAGGCCTCTTCCAGCCGGTCAAAGGATACTGCCATGTCGCAATACCAAGCGTTCAACGTCGGACTTGCAGACAACATCGCCCATGTGCAGATCAACCGACCGGACAAGATCAACGCCATGAACGCGGCGTTCTGGAGCGAAATCGTCGAGATTTTCCAATGGATCGACGACACCGACGAAGCGCGGGTGGTGGTCCTGAGCGGTGCCGGCAAGCACTTTTCCTCAGGCATCGACCTGATGATGCTGGCTGGCGTGGCGAACGAACTGGGCAAGGATGTGGGCCGTAACGCCCGCGTGCTGCGACGCAAGATCCTGCAGCTGCAAGCCTCGTTCAATGCCGTGGACAACTGCCGCAAACCGGTACTCGCGGCGGTCCAAGGCTATTGTCTTGGTGGTGCCATCGACCTGATTTCCGCTTGCGACATGCGCTACGCCGCCGAAGACGCGCAGTTCTCCATCAAGGAAATCGACATCGGCATGGCGGCCGATGTTGGGACATTGCAACGCTTGCCCCGGATCATCGGGGACGGCATGCTGCGTGAACTCGCTTATACGGGGCGCACCTTCGGTGCCGACGAAGCGCGCAGCATTGGCCTGGTCAATCGTGTCTACAATGACACCGCCAGCCTGCTCGACGGCGTGATGGGCATTGCCCGGGAAATCGCCGCCAAGTCGCCGATTGCCATCACCGGCACCAAGGAAATGATCAGCTACATGCGCGACCACCGCATCGACGACGGCCTGGAATATGTCGCCACGTGGAATGCCGCCATGCTGCAATCCAATGACCTGCGCGTGGCCATGGCCGCCCATATGAGCAAACAGAAACCCGAATTTCTGGATTGATCAATCATGATTTCACGCTGGACCACCGCAGTACTCGACACCGACCTTCCCGGCGGCTGGGCCGTGGCCCGCAGCCCGGAAGGTTTTTTGTACGACGATAACGGCGCGCTGTTTCCTCGCGACTGGCTCAAGCGCCAAGACCTGTCGATCCTCGCCGAGCACGGCATCGGCCATTTCGATGGCGAGCCGGTCTACCTGCTGGAACTGCACAGCCCCCTGGATATTCCCGGTTGCAGCTGGAAAGGCTTGCGCGCGTTCATGCTCGAGGAAGATCACACGCTGTTCAAGGTGTTGGGTTATGCCGCTCAGGTCGGGACCTGGGCCCGGGAACACCGCTTTTGCGGCAGTTGCGGCCAGCCCATGAGCCAGGTACCGCGCGAGCGGGCGATGCATTGCCAGGCGTGCGATCTGCGGCATTACCCGCGGATCTCACCGAGCATGATCGTGCTGATCACCCGTGGCGATGAAGTCCTGCTCGCACGTTCGCCCCGTTTTGTCTCGGGTGTCTACAGCACCTTGGCAGGATTTGCCGAGCCGGGCGAGTCGGCCGAGGACTGCCTCGTCCGGGAAGTCCGCGAAGAAGTCAGTATCGAAGTGAAGAACATCCAGTACGTGGGCAGCCAGTGCTGGCCGTTTCCCCATTCGATGATGCTGGGCTTCCACGCCGAATACGCCAGCGGCGACATCGTGCCCCAAGAGGACGAGATCGAAGACGCGCAGTGGTTCAGCATCCACGATCTGCCACCGCTTCCCGCCTCGCGCTCGATTGCCCGGTATCTGATCGACCTCTACGTGGCGCGGCGCTTAGGCCATGCTGAACCAGTGTTGCCAGGCTAGGCGCACGGTCAGGGCCAGCACCACGGTGATGAACACTGGCCGGATGAACTTCGCGCCGCCGCTGATGGCGGTGCGCGCGCCAAAGAAAGCACCGACCATCACCGACAGGCCCATGCTCAGGCCGATGATCCAGTCCACCTGGCCCGAGACGATGAACACCGTCAGCGCCGCGATGTTACTGACGAAGTTCATGCTGCGGGCCACGCCGCTGGCCTTGACCAGGTCGATGGGGTAGAGCAGCAGGCTGCTGACGGTCCAGAACGCACCCGTGCCCGGGCCGGCCACGCCGTCATAGAAACCGAGGGCGAAGCCTTGCGGCGACTGCCAGGTCTTCCTGATCGGCGCATTGCTGTCCAGCGGTGCCTTGGGCGTGCCGCCGAACAGCAAGTAGAGGCCGCAGGCAAAGACAATGACCGGCAGCATCTTGTTCAGCCACTCGGCGGGCAGGTAATGGGCAACGACGGCACCGGCCAGGGCACCGATCAGCGTGCCGACGAGGGCGTGGGTCCACTGCCGTGGGTGAAACAGCTTGCGCTTGTAAAAGGTAAAGCTGGCCGTGGCCGAGCCAAAGGTCGAGCTGAGCTTGTTGGTGCCCAGCACCAAGTGTGGCGGCAGGCCGGCGGTCAACAGGGCCGGGGTGGTGAGCAGCCCGCCACCGCCGGCAATGGCATCGATGAAGCCGGCGATGAACGCCACAACGGCCAGGATCGCGAGGGTGGAAAGTTCAACGCTGAGTTCGAAAGGCATGGAATGGACTTAGTCGGCAGGGCGCAGGAGGGCTGCGGGAAAGGCCGGTATGTTACCGATTATGACGGCGCGCCGCGACTGTCCGGTGAGGCCCTGCAATCCCGGTGGCGAGGGAGTTGCTCCCTCGCCATGGAGTTTGATCTATTCCGGGCGGAACACCGCCCGTAGGCAATCCTGACGTTTGTCCTTGAACATTGCGTAGCCCTCAACCGATTGCTCCAGGCCCATGGGATGCGTCAGCAGATAGGAGGGGTCCAGGTCACCGTTCTGGATGTGTTCGAACAGACGCTTCACATAACGCTGTCCCGGTTGCTGGCCGGAACGCAGAGTCAGTGACTTGTTCACGATCGCGCCCATCGGGAATTTGTCCAGCAAGCCGCCGTACACGCCGACCACCGACACCGTCCCGCCTTTACGACACGCGCGAATCGACTGGCGCAGCACGGTCCCGCGCTCGGTGTGCAGGCGCAGCATCTGTTTGGTCTTGTCGTAGAAATAATCGACTTCCGTGCCATGGGCCTCCATGCCGACGCAATCGATGCAGCGATCCGGTCCACGGCCGCCCGTCAGTTCCAGCAGGGCGGCATGCACGTCGGTGGTCTCGTAGTTGAGGGCGATGGCGCCGGCCTTTTCCTCGGCCAGGCGCAAACGATCGGCAAAGCGGTCGATGGCAATCACCCGTTCTGCGCCTAGCAAGTAGGCGCTGGACATCGCCATCAGCCCAACCCCGCCGCAACCCCAGACCGCCACCGTATCGCCGGGTTGGATATCGGCGTTGTCGGCGGCGAAATAACCGGTGGGCACCGCATCGGAGACGAACACGGCCTGCTCGTCCCTGACGCCATCGGGGATCGTGAACAGGTTGACGTCGGCAAACGGCACGCGGATGTAGGTGGCGTGGCTGCCGGCATAACCACCGAACGCATGGCTGTAGCCAATGATGCCGCAGGCGGGTTGACCGTAGGCGATGTCGGTGGCGGTGGGGTTCGGATTGGAGTTGTCGCAGCAGGAAAAGTCCGAACGCTGGCAATGCTCGCATTCTCCGCAGCCGACAATCGACACTGTGACGACCCGGTCGCCTTTCTTGATCTGCGTGACAGCCGAGCCGGTTTCCACCACTTCGCCCATGAACTCATGCCCGATGATATCGCCGGCCTGCATGGTCGGCACGTAGCCGCCCAGCAGATGCAGGTCCGAGCCGCACACCGAGGACAGGATCACCCGCACGATGGCGTCGCGGGGATTCAGGATGGAGGGATCGTCCACCGTCTCGACCTGCAGTTTGTTGGGGCCTTGCCAAGTCAATGCGCGCATCAGACGGTACCTCCATTGAGTTCGGGTTTGTCAGAGGATGAGTCATTGGCTGGAGCTTGCGTCGCGTGGGTAGCCGGGTGGACAAACAGAAAGTCCTTGGTATGCGGATCGCGCATCTTGTTGGTGCTGACTTCGCCCGTTTCCAGTTGCTGCTTGATGCTGCGCAGCACATTGAGCAGGGCCTTGTCGGAGAACCGGGAAATAGCGGCGGCGAGCGCATAGCCGGCCGCGCCGAGAGGCGTCTCGCAAGCCACGATGACTTTGATCTGCGTACCGCGACCGGCGGGCGCATCGCTGAAATGCATCTGGATGTCATGCTTGAAGCGTCGGTCCGGACCGGCAATCCAGTGCAGCTTGCGGCCTTCCTTGGGTTCGCAGTGTTCGAGGTCACACTGCAACGTCTTGTCCATCGGGCCATGGGCGACCCAGCGATAAGTTCGTTCGCCCGTCTGTTCGATGGCGTCCACCCATGGCATGAGCGCTCCCAGATTGGCCGGTTCGCTGCAGAACGCGTAGACCTCGTCCCTCGGCTTGCCCACCGTGATGCTGCGGGAAATGACCTTGCTGCCGTCCCAATCGCGATCCTGTTCGAATGTTTGTTCGAATGGGCTGTGGGTCAGGGCTTGCTTGATCCGGCATGTGCCTGAATAGGCTCGCCAGGCAGCGCACGCGCCGAGCAGCACCTGCGGCCAGCCCTTGAGACCGCCCTGGCGCAAACCATTGGCAAGCAATAACGAGCCGGCCACCAGCGACACCAGGCGCTCCGGCGTGCCAAGATTGGGGCGTGATGAGGTGGGCACCGGAGCCCGGCTCGCCACCAGTTTTGGGCGTTCAGTCATGATGGTTCTCCTTGCTGATCCAGGGGACGACATAACGAATGAACCGAGGGCAACGGCGGTTGTTCCGTTGGTGTGAGTGGTTTCCCGATGAGCCGGTTGGCAGAGGTTTCGGCCCGTCGTGTTGCCCAGGAAATACATCCGAAGGTCTCACCGCCAGGCAAATTTTTTTTGAAATCAAGGGGTTGTCAGCTTAGGCAAATGAGTACATAATTGCGCCCATCGAATGCATCGAGGCGTAAAAAACTTCAATGTTTTCAAGGAGATAGCTCGCTATTAGCGGCTTTGTCCGGATAAGTTTTTATCCGTTTGATGCGGTTTCATTGCATCAGGCGTATTGAGGCCGAATAGCAAAATGGTTATGCAGTGGATTGCAAATCCACCTACGCCGGTTCGATTCCGACTTCGGCCTCCACTTCTAAAAAGCTCTGTAGATTCATGATCTACGGAGCTTTTTTATTTAGGGGGCGGTGAAAGGTTTTGTCTTGAAAAGGGCAATGGCCGCCTTGCTTCACCCAGGAGGGATGTATATATTTCCCCCTCTGTTGCACCAGCCTCGATCCTGTGGGATGCCTATCCGACAGTGTCACATGGCTTGACCGCGCTACCGCCCGAATGGCGAAACTGGTAGACGCATGGGACTTAAAATCCCCCGCTCGTAAGGGCGTGCCGGTTCGATTCCGGCTTCGGGCACCATCTATATCAAGGGTTTGCGAGCGAAAGCTAATGCAAACCCTTGTTTGTTTCTGGTCCGTAAAAGTTGTTCGTCAGGTTTTAAGCGTTCTACAGCCTGCGCCGAAACGCTTCCAATATTTCCCGCATCCCTTTTTTCATCTGCAACTGCGCAATGGCGTCCAACGGGTGCCATACACAGTCGCTGATCTCATTTTGTGGCCTGGCGGCCGTCGAATCGTTGACCGCCGCCTCGAACACGTGATGCTCGGTACCGCCGTCATTGATCCGCATCAGGTAAAGCAGGCTTTCGGCGCTCAGCCCCGTTTCTTCCGCCAGTTCCCTTAGGGCGGCGTCGGCGTGGGTTTCGCCGCGCTCGACAGTTCCGCCAGGCAACGCCCAGCGGCTCTTGGGCTTACGTACCAGCAGGATGCGGCGGTCTTCTTCGCAGATGACGGTCGCTCGAATCTTCATAACCTGGTCCAATCCCGACTGTCATTAAATTGCAATATAACTGCAATATTTGAGCCTCGCGCCATTTCGGCGTTCAAAAAACGGAATGTTTCGTTTCTGTCCATGGGATCGCGCCCCCATGGAAAAGGCTTCGTTTATTTCGCGGACGGTTGGAAAACGTCGAGGCAGGGCCGTTGTCGACGACCGATCATCGCCAAAAATGAATCAGCGCCGAAAAAACGCATCAATGTTGGGTGGACGAGCCGGCCCCGATGGGGGGAGCGAGGAATGATGACCACCGTTGAAGACTTCAAAGTCAGATCCCACGAGCTTCTGGTTGAGCTCGACGCAGCAACGTCGGAGATGATGGCGCTTATCTGTGTCCATCAAATGTCGGGAACCGCCTGGGACGAGGCGGTCCGGCGTCAGCACGAGGCCTATGAGCAATGGGTCGCCTACCTCAACGAGCGCTTGTAGCTGCACGATCGTCAACCGTAACAGCAAGTCAGATTCTTTGAACGGAGCTGGCGCGGCCATGCCTAATCCATAGACCGACAAGAGGATTGAGGCCATGTCTGAACTAGCCAGTTATTTCTGGATCGCCGTAGCGGTGTTGCTGTTGCTCGTGGACTTGTGGGCGATCGTCAGCGTCTTTCGCAGCGACAAGTCGGCCGGTACCAAGGCGGGCTGGGCGCTGTTGCTGATTATCTTGCCTGTCTTGGGCTTGATCATCTGGGGCGTGGCCGGGCCACGAGGCGTCAAGAACCCGCCTTCTTCCCCAGAACACAGCAAGGGCTGACGCCATGTGATGCGAACCACCCGGTCAGCGGTTCTTCCATTGGCCGCCGGTGGTTTCGCAATCCTTTTGTGCTTGCTGCACTTGTTGCGCGTCGTAGTAGTACCAGGTGACTTGGGCGTTGTCCGGGATATTCGCCGAGCCGCCGCTGCGATCCTTGCTGGTGGAATGGGGATTGGCCAGGGCTTCCTGAGTCAGTCTTGCCTGACACGTTGCCACGTAGCCCTCGGCGCAACGCTCGACGGGTTTCTTTTGAGTGCTCAGGGTCCCTTTGCTTTCGTTGCTGCAGGACCAGCCGATGGCCTCCGAGGGGACGCCCTTGTACTCATAGCAACTGCGGGTTTCGATTTCCTGTACCGCCTGGCTTTGGGATCGGGTAAGGACCTCGCAACCCTGCGCCATGACGGTGGCGGGGCAGGCACAGGCAATCAGCAGCAGGACTCTGGCATTCATGTTGGTTCTCCCTTATGACGGCTCTTGCATCGATACCTATCAATATCGAGGTGCAAACGTACGCCGTCGTTCCATCGGGTTTACAACCGGTGGAGCTCAGGGAAACCGGTGTGGCAAGCGTCGTTGACGAAGCTTTCCATCAACGAAACATATAGCGAAACCTATTAGCGAAATCTTGGCAACGGACGTTCCACACGTTTGAGTGAAGAGAGGGCGCTCTGGATCGACGGGGCATCCTTTTCGATGTCGTTGAGCCGATCGCGGATGCGCACTGCAGCGGGATGGCCGCCCTGATGGTCGACCCAGTCGGCAATTTCCTTGCAGGCCGCGGTCAGCCCCGCCTGGCGCGATTCCAATAAAGTGAGCAGGGTGGTGATGGACTCTTTTTCGGACATGTCACACCTCCATTCAACGTTGGATGAGGCAGCACGAAACCCATCGCTATGGACGGGTAAGGCTGCAATAAGGGTAGTTGAGATATTTCTGCGGCGTTGGATATCCGGCGCACGACTGGACAGTCGGTGCGCCGGACCCTTTCATGTCTTGTTCAGCCAGACTCCTTGACCCAGGATGGCGCGACGGAGGCTCGCCAGCGCACATCGGTAATGCCATATTTTTCTGCCATGGGTTTTGAAACCCGCTTGACCTTCTCCCTGCCGAATTTGGGGATGCGCCCAACACCCGCGTCGCAACTGGCCCAATGCCAAGCTTCGGAGTTATTCATCACTTCGGCGCGAATGATGAAAGACTTGGGCTCGCCATGGAGCATGTAGTCGATGATGTAAAGCGATGGACCGCCCATAAATCCTCCCTAATTGATCCTATACGGATGGATACGGAGGCGTTCGGAAAATTCCATTGGATTTCCGGACGGTCAAGAATGGGGTCTACAGGGAGAGTGTCGAGGGTTGCTGAACACCGTGCTTACGGTGCGGAACCAAACCCGGGTAACCTTCTCCAAGGTGAGCTTGAAAGCACCGGTGCCAAGGATCAAAGGCGACGTAACGTGGCACTGAATAAAGGCAAGACATGAACAATTTCGCCAGGGCGCTGGTCGTGGCGCTGTTTGCCCTGCACTTGTCGGGCTGCATCGGCCCGCCCATCGAATTGACCCCGCAAACCGAGGAACGCCTGCGCGTCCAGGCCCCGATCCGTTTCCTGCTGACATTCGATGATGGGCCTAGCGCATCGTCTTTCTGGAATCCGAGCGCCGACGTGCTGGACGCATTGGACCGTAATCCGGTGCAGCCTGGGATCAAGGCGGTTTTTTTCGTCCAGACCCGAGCGCCACGGGCCGGTGGCAGCGAAATCGGCCGCTCGCTCATGCGTCGTGAGCATGCGAACGGACACCTATTGGGATTCCACACGGCTACCTATTGGCATACCAATCATCGATTCCTGGATCCGGATGAGTTGGAGCAGTCCCTGTTCAATGGCGCCAACGATATCGCTGTGATCACAGGCGCATCGCCAAACCTGGTACGGCCGCCATTCTGGAGTTTCGACAAGCGCACGTTTGCCGCTTATCAACGACACGGTATGCACGTATTGCTGACTGACTTGAGCGCCAATGATGGCAAGGTTTGGGGCATTACCGTGAGCCCACGACGGCGGATGAACCTCACGCGCCAGCTCTCCGAGGTCCGCGAGCGCATCGCGGATGGTCAATTGCCCACTGTGGACGGTGTGATACCGGTCGTCGTGACCTTCCACGACCTCAACCGATATACCGCCCGCCACGCCCGTGAATACCTACAGATCCTTTTGGACAGTGCCAGGGAGACCGGGCTCAGGACCGATGCGAAGCCGTTCTACGACGACAGCCGCGCCCTGGAACGAGCGGCGCTGGCTCGCACGGTTCGCGACACGTCCCAGCCCGTGCATCTGCCCGGTTTATGGGATTGGCTGTGGGATTCGGACTCCCATTGAATTGCATGGACGATGAACTGTCGCGACGCCCGGTAGGCACCGACGGGTGAACCGGGAGTATGGTAGGCAGCGTAACTCGGTACTTTGCAGGAGGTGATCACCATGAGTACTGCGATGCTGACGAAAATGCACATCAATGGCTATGACGTACTGAGCGTCAACAGCGGCCCTTGGCGAGTCTGTACCCAGGCTGATCGGCTGGGTTCCTTCGCCTCACGGGAGGAAGCGCTGGCCTACGCCGCCGCATTACCCGCCAGGAGACGCCGTAACGCCCCGTCCGGGAACGTCAAGTAGGGCCGCGTTCTGTTGACTGCGCGCAGGCACGGATGCCAGCCGCGCAGTCAAAGCGGGTCATGAGGCTGCCAGCTCCAGGGGCAGTTCCAGCGTAAACAGGGCGCCGTGCCCCGGTCCGTCACTGTGGGCCAAGAGACGGCCGTTCATTTCGACTGCCGCCAGGGCGCAACTGTGCAGGCCAAAGCCATGGCCGTCCTTGCGGGTCGTGAAGCCATGATTGAAGATCCTCGCCTGGTTTTCCTTGGAAATCCCTTCGCCACGGTCCTTGACGCTGACGCATAACGTCGTCTGGTCGACGATGCGGATTCCCAGGGTCATCTCCCGTGGGTGCTCAACGCTGGACATGGCGAACTTGGCATTGCTGATCAGGTTGATCAGGATCAGCAGCAGCCGGTGCTTGTCGCCGAGAATCACGGGAGCGTCCTGGTAATCCTTGATCACGGTGACATGATGCCGGCTCAGCGCCCCTGAATTCATGCGCAGGGCATCCTCGAACAGATCGGCGACGTTCAGCGGCTCGATCAGCCTCGCAGCCCCGGCGTAGGTTTGTTGGGTAGTGACGATGTCCTTGATGTGATCGATGCTTTTGGTCAACTGCGCCAGTTCTTCGATGAGCAGTGCTTGTTCGCCTGCAACAGAGTCCACCAGTTCATTGAAGTAGCGGGGCAACAACTTGCCTTTTTCGTCCTCGGTGATGAAATGACCCAGGTCGTCGGCATGTTCGTTCATCATTTTCACGGCTTTGCCCAACCCTTGCGTCTTGCTGTTTTTCAACTTGCGAGTGACCAGGTCCGCGGAAATATTCACGCTGTTGAGGACATTGCCGACGTTGTGTAACACGTTCGTTGCAATCTCGGCCATGCCTGCCATGCGAGCGGCATCCACCAACTCCCGTTCGGCCTCCTTCAACTCGCGAGTGCGTTCCTGGACGCGTTCTTCCAGTTTGTCATTGGAAGTTTGCAGCTCATGGTTGATCTGGTTGATGACTGAATAACTGCGCACCAGCCGTACGGCCAGATAGATCATCAAAAGCGCCATCAGGCCGGCGCACACCGCCAGGTATATATGGTACTTACGGTCCGTGGCGGCGGTCCTGCGCTGCGTTTCGTTCAACAGCTCGTTGATGCTGTCCAGCTCCTGGGCCACTGGGATGACGCTGATGCGGTCCAGCAGGTCGTTGACCTGGGGCTGTTCGTGGATGATGGTTTTGACGTGGTGTATCAGTGACACAAACGCGGGCCGATAGAGGGCAGGCAGTTGGTCAATCTGATGTTCGAGTTCGCTTAACTGGTCCCGCACTTCCCGTTCTTTATCCGCCGTGACGTAAAGGGCGAACTCCAGGGTGGTCAACGCCAGGTCCAGGACATTCGAGGCTGCGGTCAGGCGCGCGATCTCCCCGTTCGCCTTCATCTCCTGCAACAGGTTTTGTATTTCGTCTTCAACCGTTGGCAACTCATCCAGTGACGCCCGCAGGGTGGCGTTGTGCTGCTCGAACTGCTCGACCAGCAGATTCTTGTTCTTGACCGCATCCACGTATCCCTGGCGCCTTGACGCCCAGAGCGCCGCCAGCGGGCCGGAACTGTTCAAACGCTCCAATTGCTCCCAGCGAGTCTGCGCTTCGGGCGGTGGGGTGAGTGACAGGTTATTGTTGACGCCGATTTTCTTCCTGAGGATTTTTACGTTCCAGTTGGCGTCGGCTTGCTTGAGTTGGCGAATGAAGTCCCGTGATTCGAAATAGGTCGCTGAGTCGTATGTATAGGATTTTATTAAAAAGAAGATCAATGCGGAAAAGACAACAAGCGCCGCGGCCAACAGGACGGGCCACTTGTATTTATTGATCAGAATGGTCACAGGTTTCTCCTGCGCGGAACGGATGCCGAAACCGGACCTGGCGAGTGTGAGCAATTATCGGGATGACGGGCGGAGAATGGGATACAGGAGGGGAGTTGCGTTGTTTGTTTGCCTGGGTACACGGTGAGCTCCCTGCTAACGGTGAACGTCTGGTCATCAGTGAAGCAAGTGTAGCGTCAACCACCGGCGTCGACGTATCTGTCCAGACGCTGCACGGGAAAATGGCGCGGCCGGAATCGACCGCGCCGAGGGAGGTTACTTCAAATCGATAAAAGGCAGCGCGCTGTTCGGCAGCATGGTGGTGGGCAACTCACCGTTCCAACGCTCGGCCTTGGTCAGCTCCACCAGGTTCTGGTTGCTGGCCAGCGCCTGGGCGCGGGCTTTTATCGCCTCGGCTTCAGCCTTGCCACGCAGTTCCGTTGCCAGGGCATCGGCTTTGGCCTGGGCCACTTGCGAATCGGCTTCCGCCTGGGCCTGGGTCACCCGAATCTGCGCCTGGACCTGTTCGGTGGCGAGCTGCTGCTCACGGGTCTTGACCTGGACCTCGGCGGCCATGCGCGCTTCGATGGCCTTTTCGTAGGCATCGCTGAAATCGATGTTTTCAACCTGGACGCTGTCGATGATCACCGGCCCGGTAATGGTCGATTTGATCGCAGCGGAGATATCGTTGACCAGTTGGACGCGGTTCTGCACGGCGGCCACGGCGTTGAACTTGCCGAACACATTCTCCACCTGCGTCGGCACCTGCCGGCTGATCATCCGGTCGCGGATGCCTTCCAGATCCTTGAACTGGGTATAGACCTTCGCCACGTCGGAAGGCGCGATGTGCCACGACACCGACACTTTGAGCTCGGCCGATTGCTGGTCTTTGCTGTAGGCCTGCAAGTCGTCGTAGGAGGTTACCTGGCTCTGCGTGCTGATCAGGCGTACCGATTCGATAAATGGCGTCTTGAACGACAGCCCCGGCTCAACCACCCCGACCAGCGCGCCATTGCGCAGAAGCACGCCGCGCTCGGTTTCATCAACCGTGTACCAACTTCCGAAGAACACGCATAACAGGACCACGCCGACAATTGCAGCAGCGATCGAACCGATTGTTTTACGGGGCACTTTACTTTCCTTGAGTAGGCTAGGGGATGGCATGCACTGTTTCCTTTGTGAAGACCGTCACTGTTTTTTCAAACGCCAGACACGAAAAAGCCCTGACAAGTCAGGGCTTTAACGTTAGAAGATGGCGGAGGCGATGGGATTCGAACTCATGGACCTGTTACAGTCGACGGTTTTCAAGACCGTTGCCTTAAACCACTCGGCCACACCTCCGTATTGCGTTGCGGGCGCCATAATACCCGAATGAAACACACTGTCAAACTCTCCACGTAGCTTGTTACAGAGCGTCTGTTATGATCCTTGCCACTGAATGTTTCAAAACCGGAGGAGTGTCGCCATGCGCGAACAGGATTACGCAGTGAACAACAGCGTGCAGGCTGAGCAGCTAGAAGTTAGCCGCGTCCTGCGCAACACTTATGGCCTGCTGGCACTCACGCTCGCTTTCAGCGGTGTGATGGCCTTCGTCGCACAACAGATGCGCGTCGGTTACCCGAACATCTTTGTCGTGCTGATCGGTTTCTACGGCCTGTTTTTCCTTACCAACAAGCTCCGCGATTCGGCCTGGGGCCTGGTTTCGGCCTTCGCCCTGACCGGGTTCATGGGGTTCCTGCTCGGCCCGATCCTCAACCGTTACCTGGGCATGCAGGGCGGCGCAGAAGTGGTCAGCTCGGCCTTCGCAATGACCGCGCTGGTGTTCGGTGGTCTGTCGGCGTACGTACTGATCTCCCGCAAGGACATGAGCTTCCTGAGTGGTTTCATCACCGCCGGTTTCTTCGTGTTGCTGGGTGCGGTGGTGGCTAGCTTCTTCTTCCAGATCAGCGGCCTGCAACTGGCGATCAGCGCCGGCTTCGTGCTGTTCTCGTCGGTCTGCATCCTGTACCAGACCAGCGCCATCATCCATGGCGGCGAGCGTAACTACATCATGGCGACCATCAGCCTGTATGTGTCGATCTACAACCTGTTTGTCAGCTTGCTGCAGCTGTTTGGGTTGATGGGACGTGATGACTGATATTGCCGGAGTGTCCGGCTTGAGCTGTTGATTTGAGAAACGGCGCTTTTCCTGAAGGAAAGGCGCCTTTTTTTTGTCTGGGGCTTGCACCAGGTCGGCGTCCATCAACGGCTCTCACCCCATCGGAGGCAACCGCCGCTTCACCGGCGTCTTCTTGACAATAGCCGTATTGGTTTCCGCAAGAACATTCAACTTATCCAACAAAACATCCAACTGTTCCATCGACCGCACATGCAGCCGCGCGATGAAACAATCCTCGCCAGTCACCTTGTCGCATTCAGTGAACTCGCCAATGGCCTGGATCTGCCGCTCCACCTCTTGCAACTGCCCTGGCAATGGGCGAATGCGCACGATGGCCTGGAGTTGATAACCAAAACACTTCGGATCGACTTCAACGGTATAGCCCCTGAGCACGCCACGCTCTTCGAGTCTACGCAGGCGTTCGGCAACGCTGGGGGACGACAGGCCGCTCAGGTTCGCCAAAGCCTTGAGCGAGCGTCGGGAATCTTCCATCAGCGCCTTGATGAGGATTTGGTCGATGGCGTCAGTCATAACGGCTCCGTTAGGTAAATGGTCAAAATGGCCTTTATAAAAAAGGTCAAAAACCAGTTTAGCCTTTTTCAGGCCATGGAGAAGCGGCCCGGCGGCTCGGCATACTGTAGCCACTTACCGAAGGAGCCTGAAGATGGACAAGACCCTACGCCGCGGTTCGCTCGAAATGACCGCCGCCATGCTGATTTCCGGAACCATAGGTTGGTTTGTACTGGTGGCCGGCCTGCCCGTACTGGATGTGGTGTTCTGGCGTTGCGTATTTGGCGCCGTCACGCTGCTGCTGATTTGCGCGGGATTTGGTTTCCTGCGTCGGGATGTGCTGACGCGCACAACATTCCTGCTGGCGGTACTCAGCGGCGTGGCAATCGTTGGCAATTGGGTACTGCTGTTCGCTTCCTATTCCCGCGCTTCGATTGCGATCGGTACGGCGGTGTACAACGTCCAACCGTTCATGCTGGTTGGGCTGGCGGCGTTGTTCCTGGGCGAAAAGATCACCGCGCAAAAGCTCTTCTGGCTCGCGGTTTCGTTCCTTGGGATGCTGGCGATCGTCAGCGCCCATGGCGAACAAGGGCAGGGTGGCGAGGACTATCTGGCGGGCATCGCCCTGGCGTTGGGTGCGGCTTTGCTGTACGCCATTGCGGCGTTGATCATCAAGCGGCTCAGCGGCACGCCACCCCATTTGATCGCGCTGATCCAGGTCAGCACCGGGATACTGCTGTTGGCTCCATGGGCGAATCTCTCGACGTTGCCGCAGCAACCCGAGGCCTGGGCCAGCCTGCTGACCCTCGGCATGATTCACACCGGTATCATGTACGTGCTGCTATACAGCGCGATCCAGCGGTTGCCGACAGCCGTGACCGGCGCGCTGTCCTTTATCTATCCGATCGCGGCGATCTTCGTCGACTGGTTCGCCTTCGGTCATCGCCTCGAACCGCTTCAGTGGCTGGGGGTGGCGGCGATCCTGCTGGCTGCTGCCGGCATGCAACAGGGCTGGGGCGTCAAATGGCGGCGCCCGGCCCTGTCGTAACCAGCGAGCGGTCTCAGAAAATGTAGTCGGTGGTCAGGAAATTCGAATCCCGCTCGCGGATGATGTCGCTGATAAGCGCCTTGTTGCTCTCCTGGAATTTGGTTGCCACCAGCGTACGGATCGAAAAAGTGCGTAGCGCATCATGGACCGACAATGTGCCTTCGGCGGAATTTTTCCGGCCGTTGAAAGGGAAGGTGTCTGGGCCGCGTTGGCACTGGGCGTTGATGTTGATGCGCCCGACCTGGTTGGCGAAGGTGTCCACCAGCTTGCCGACTTCGGCTGGGTGGGTGCCGAAGATACTCAGTTGCTGGCCGAAGTCGGATTCGAGCACGTAATCGACCACGGTGTTCAGGTCACGGTACGGCACGATGGGCACGACGGGGCCGAACTGTTCTTCGTGATACACACGCATCGCTGTGTTCACCGGGTATAGAACCGCCGGATAGAAGAACGAAGCCCGGGATTCGCCACCGTGCTGGTTCATCACCCCCGCACCCTTGGCGATGGCATCGGCCACCAGGGCGTGCAAATAATCGACCTTGCCGGCTTCGGGCAGTGGCGTCAGCGCCACGCCATCTTCCCAAGGCATGCCGGGTTTCAGCGCGGCGAGTTTGGCATTGAATTTCTCGATGAACGCCGGGGCGACGTCTTCATGAACGAACAGGATCTTCAGGGCCGTGCACCGCTGCCCATTGAAAGAAAGCGAACCGGTGAGCGCTTCGCTGACGGCATTGTCCAGGTCGACATCGCGTAACACCAGGCCGGGGTTTTTTGCATCCAGCCCCAGGGCGGCGCGCAGGCGATGCGGGCGCGGGTGGAGTTTCTTGAGGTCGCTGGCAGCCTTGTTGGTGCCGATGAAGGCAAATATGTCGATCTTGCCGCTGGCCATCAGTGCGCTGACGGTCTCTCGGCCGCTGCCGTAGATCACATTGATGACGCCCGCAGGAAAGCTGTCGCGAAAGGCTTCCAGCAGCGGACGTATCAGCAGCACGCCGAGCTTGGCCGGCTTGAAGACCACGGTGTTGCCCATGATCAGCGCGGGAATCAGCGTGGTGAAGGTTTCGTTCAGCGGATAGTTGTACGGGCCCATGCAGAGGGCGACGCCGAGGGGCACGCGGCGGATCTGCCCCAGCGTGTCCTGTTCCAGCTCGAAGCGGCTGGAACGACGGTCCAGCTCCTTGAGGGCGTTGATAGTGTCGACGATATAGTCGCAGGTCCGGTCGAATTCCTTTTGGGAGTCCTTGAGATTTTTGCCGATTTCCCACATCAGCAGCTTGACCACTGCTTCACGTCGTTCACGCATGCGCGCCAGGAAGCTCTCGACATGGCGGATGCGTTCGGCGACGCGCATCGTCGGCCATGTGCCTTGGCCGCGATCATAGGCCCGGACGGCGGCGTCAAGCGCGGTGAGCGCCGTCTCGGCGTCCAGCAGCGGCGTGCTGCCGAGGATCACTTGTTCATCGCCGTTCGGGCCGGCCAGGTAAACCGGGCTGCGCACGGTGGCCAGTGGTCCTTGCCAGGTTCTCAAGACGCCATCGACCAGGTATTCCCGTTGTTCGACGGGATCACCGAGACGGTAGGCCTCTGGGATATCCGCGGCGCTGGGAAATAAATGGGAGAGCAGGGTGGCGGTGGTCATATCGTTACTCCATCAATGAAATGAGCCATGGGCTGACAGTCTGCGGCGCTTCTAGCGTTATACGCCTTAATGAAGGTGATTTCGAAGTGGCAAGGGCGTGCGGCTGTCCTGCCTACGCCCCTGCCACCATTGCGTTGAATGCATGAAGCCGGTGTTTACCAACGCATCCGCACGCCCAGGCTGGCGATGACGCCGTTGAGGTCGTTGTCGTCGACGTCACTGCTGTAGTCGGCGCTGACATACAGGCTCACCACTGGGGTGACCCGGGCAACCAGGCCCAGGCCGACTTCAACGGTCGAAGATTTGCGGCTGCTGCTGATCTTGTCGACTTTGTCCAGGGTAACGGTGTCGGCGCTCTGGACCGTGTGCCACAGGTTGGTGCGCACGTACGGCTCGACGCCCAGGCCGTTGACTTGGTAGGCACCTTTGAGCCGGGCGCCGACGCGACCGCTCCAAGTGCTCAGTTCGCTGCTGTCGCCATTTTCGCCGTTCGGCGTATCGAGGCTGATGCGCTGGTTGATCAACTGCGCCTGGGGTTCGACCACCCAGTTTTCGCTGATGCCGATGGGGAAGCCGCCTTCGACCGACAGCGTGACGGCGCTGCCCTCGGTGGCTTGACGTTGACCCTGTTCGTTCAGGCTGAACCCGTTGACCCGCCCCCCGCTGGCACTCAGGTCCACGTGCCAGCCCGCGGGGCCGGTCAGGCTCCAGTAGGCTCCAAGATTCTGCCCCTCCAGGCTCAGGGTTTCCTGGCCCGGCTTGGCGAGAGCCGGCGCGACCAGCATTGCGCTGCCATTGGCTGTGATCCGGCTCTGGCCGCTGATCAAACCGACGCGCTGGGTATGGCCATTGTTGTTGCGAAGCGTGAAGAGCGCGGGACTTTTGCCCGACGCGGGGTCGTTGCCCGTTGGGTGGTCGGCGGGTGTTCGGTCGTACCAGGGGGCAGTGAGAGGGTCTTCCAGTTCGGCCAGCACTTGCATCGACGAACACAGCAACAGGGAGGTCGAGACGGTGCAGAGGGTGGTTTTGAGTTCCTGCGGGCGGGGGGAAGTTTTCATGGGGGTCTGCCTTGCAATCGCATGCATTTCTCGCTTAGGGCGTCTCTCCTACCCCGAATGAGGGGCGACCGAATGGATGAGGCAAACCTCTGGCGACCCGCGATGGCGGGGTTCCAGAGGCCTGCCCCTGACTGTGTTTCCGGGGGTAGTACGTTGTATTCAAGAAGACCAAAGCGGTTGCGTCAAGAAATTGGCCGACAAATGGCATAGTGAAATCAGGGAGCGCTAACCCAATGATTTCACGCGGATAAAAACGATCCTATTTGGGCGTCAATTCATCGTCGTCTGCGCCTCACCAACTGATTCTCACGCCCACATTGCCCGCCACGCCGCGTTGCTGGTTGCTGTCCAGGTTATTGCTGTAGTCCACGCCGGCATAGGCGCTGACGCTAGACGCCAGGCTCACGACCAAGCCAACGCCCAGGTCCGCCGTGGAGGCGCGTTGTTCGGTCTCGATCCGTTGGGTGTCGTCGAATGTCACCGTGTCGGTGCCGGAAAAGGTGTGCCAGATATTGGCTCGTAGATAGGGCTCCACCGGCAAGCCGCTGACTTGATAGCTGCCCTTGAGCCGGGCGCCTAGGCGGCCAGTCCAGGCGCTGTCGGAGTCGAATTCGACCTTTGAAATCCCATCGTCCTGGCTGTCCAGGCTGATCTTCTGATGAATGATCTGGGCCTGGGGTTCGAAGACCCAGTCGCGAGCTACCGCAAACGGATAGCCGGCCTCCGCCGATAGGGTCAAGGCGTGCCCGCGATTGTCGATTTTGACGCCACGTTCGGAGCGGTTATCGCCATTCAGGCGGGTGCCCATGACCACCGCATCGATGTAGCCACCCGAGCGGTCGATGAGGGTCCAGTAAAGGCCATAGCTGTCGCCATCGAGCTCGATCTTGCCAGCGCGCCGACCTTGGAACCCGAGGTTGAAGCCGTCAACGTTGCCGTTCAGTTCGGTGTGGCCGACAAAAAAACCGATACGCTGGGTCCGATCGTCGGACGTCGGGGCGGCGTACAAGTCGTGGCCGACCTGGAAACCCTTGATGGAACCGTCGAACCGGGGCGTTACCGTGCCGGCCCAGGTTTGATCGAGGTCCTTGCCGTAGGCCCGGCCCCAACCCGCGCCGAACGCGCCGGTTTCCGACAGCAGGCGCTGGTCGCCTTGCCGATCGTGAAACGTACCCAGGGCCATCAGCGTCAATTGCGCGGCGGCTGGGGGCAGTACTGACCAGGTAGGGACTTCGGGGCGGTACAAGGGAATCGGCGCAGCGCCCGGCACGGCGGCCGGCAGCGGCGGCAGCGTCGGGCTGGGCGCTGCGACCGGGCCCGCCACTACCGTGGAGCGCAGGTACCAGTTGTTGGCGTTGCCGGCCACGCCGCCCTTGAACAGGCGATAGTCGAATGCACCGGCCGAGACGGATTGCGCCAGTGAAAAGGCGCTGCTATCACTGACGGCTCCGCTCTGGGCCTGGACCAGTTCGATGCCGTCCTGGGTAGTCAGGCCGCCGGCGCCACCCAGATTCGTGACGGTGATGGCGGTGCCGCCTGTCAGGGTGCCACCGTTGACCACCAGTTTGTCACTGGGCGAATCATCGGCCCCAAGCACCGTTTGCAGGCGTAGCTGGCCGCCATTGCCGGCGTAATTGCCTTGCACGGTGAGGGTGTCGTTGGTGCGGGTGTTGCCGTCGGCAAGATCAATTGCTCCGGCATTGTTGAGCGTGGTCATCTGGCCTGAAGTAAACGGCGCGATGACGCCTTGGGTCGAGGTCAATACGCTGCTGCTGTCGATGTTGAACACACCCGTGCCGGTGACGTTGTCGCCCAGCAGCAGCGTGTCGCCCAAGTCCAGGCGCGAGCCTTGGGTCAGGCTGACGGTTTCCCAGTTGTCATAACGGGCTCCGGTACTGGACGTGCTGCCCTCGAAGGTCAGGTTGTCCTGGCCCAAGCCTCCGTCCAGGCTGGGCGTGGGGGCGAGTCCCGCCTCGGTGAGATTCTGCAACAGAGCGGTGTCGGTGCCGTCGCCCATCAGAATGGCTGAGCGGATGGTGCCGCCGCTCCATTGGAATCGATCGTCGCCGGCACTGGTCCGGACCTCGCCGCCGATTTCCCCGCCACTGACGGTCACGCTGTCGTTGCCACCGCTGACGCTGACATTACCGCCGATGCGTCCTTCGGACAGGATGATGGTGTCCCTGCCGAAGCCGGTGACGAGGTTGCCGATGATTTCCCCACCTGACATGTCGAAGACGTTGTCATCGAGCTTCATGTCGACCCTGCCGATGGTGCCGCCGGTCATCTGGGCGATGTCGCCATCTTCGAACGCGTCGACGATGGTGCCGCCAGTCATCAGGAACGTATCGAGGCCATCGCCTTGGGAGATCGATAGAATCCGGCCGCCATTCATTTCAAACGCGTCGGCTTGCGAGCCTTGCTCGACGTCGCCATCGATCACACCGTTGGCGTTGATTTCGATGCGGTCGGTTCCGGCATCGAACACGACGTCACCCTGAACGAGGCCACTGCCTGAGACCGTCAGGTTGTTGTTGCCCGACAGATCCGTAAGCCCGGTTGCACTCGTGCCACTGTCGCACACGTAAGTGTCGTCGCCTGCCGTGGGTGACAATGTGCAAGCCGCCATCGCTGATGAGGCAGGAAGCAGGAACGGAGCCGCTACCCACAAGGCGTTGAACAGACGATTGAGATGCCGATCGCGCCGAATCATGTGCTATCCCTCTGCATGGGCATCCATGGCATGCCTGTTTCAGCATGGGTTGCACGACAGATGGCACACAGGACCCGGCAACGCTCGCTGTATGGAAAGGCACGCTAGCAACGAATCAAAGGCGTCGCTACTGTCAGATCTTACAGGTCGGTTTACCCGGATCAGGGGCTACAGATGCACTTCCACCGCCAACGGCAGGTGATCGCTCAAGTGCGTCCAGGGCTTGTTCCCGAGGATCTGCGGGGCGTGGCTGGTGGCGTTGCGCAGGTAAATGCGGTCCAGGCGTAGCAGGGGGAAGCGGGCGGGGTAGGTCCGGGCAGGACGCCCGTGATGGTGTTCAAAGGCCTCGTGCAGGTACTGGCGACGGGCAAGCGTGGTGTTGCCGCGCAATTGCCAATCGTTGAAATCCCCGGCGATGATCACCGGAGCGTCCTCGGGGAGAGAGTCAAGCAATTTGCAGAGCAGCTTGAGCTGCAATTGGCGATGGCTTTCCAGCAGGCTCAGATGCACGCAGATCCCGTGGACTTCGGCATGGCCCGGCACGTCCAGCACACAATGCAGTAACCCGCGCCGTTCGGGACCGGTGATTGACACGTCGAGGTTGCGGAACTGGCGGATCGGGTATTTGGAAAGCAGCGCGTTGCCGTGATGTCCGTCGGGGTACACCGCGTTCCGGCCGTAGGCGAAGTCGCTCCACATGCTGTCGGCGAGAAATTCGTATTGCGAGGTCTGGGGCCAGTTGTCGTAGCGCAGGGCATGTCGATCATGTTCACCAAGCACCTCCTGAAGGAAAACCAGGTCGGCACCTGTGGCGCGCACCGCTTCGCGCAGCTCCGGCAAAATGAAACGACGATTGAGGGCTGTAAAGCCTTTATGGGTATTCACCGTGAGAACACGCAGTCGATGAATCGCCGCGGGTGCGTCCAGCGGCACTGATTCTTCGACCCGCCAGTGGGGATCGCGAGTCACGTTCACTCCTGAGTCAGACGTCTCTGTTCATGCGACTCATGGCGACTGCGGCAGTTCCGGAATTCTTGCCGGACAAAACTCCAAGGCAAAAAATGTGGGGGCGAGCCTGCTCGCGATAGCAGTAGGTCAGCTTGACGAGATGTTGGCTGGGCCGCTATCGCGAGGAAGCTCGCTCCCACAGGGCTGGAGGTCAGATAAATACAATTTCGTACGGCATGCCCATGCGATCGAGAATGACCCTCGGCACCAGCGGTGCGATGCCGTTGGTGGGCTCGCTGCCGAGCTGGCTGGCATAGGCGTGCATGGCGTGACGCTTGCGGGCGGTGGTCCACACGTCCAGCCGTAATTTGCGCGCCCGATGCCAGGGGATCCTGTTCTGCTCACGAACCGGCCAGTGCCAGGCCCATACGGGCAGTTCGTTGAACACCGCTCCGACGGTCTCAGCGGCCAAGGCTCCAGCGCGGCCGACCGTGTCGTGGTCGCTGTCGCCGTCCAGGCGCCAAGTGCTGAACACCACGTCGCCAGGTTTGAGGTAATGGCCGATGAACGCGGTCAGTTGGGCTTCATGTTCGGCGAGGCCCTTTTCCGGGAACCCTCCGCGGACCCACTGCAGGCCATTGGAAGGCACGCCCAGGCGATGCAGGGCGTCCACGCTCTCCTGGGGATGCGGGCGAAACGTGCGCAGCCGCTCATCGGACCACAGTGGCGAGCCCGGATGGCTCAGGCTGCCGTCGGTGACCGAGATCAGCAACATCGGTTGGCCCAGGTTGCTCAACAACTGGAGCAACCCACCGCAGGCGCCGACTTCGTCGCCAGGGTGCGGGGCAAGGATGACCGCGCGGGCGCCCGCGGGTATGAGTGTCTGGGTGCTGATGATCGGAATATCGGCCAGTTGCGGCGCGCTGTTCCAGATTTGCGGGTGATGCCGGCCTTGCAACCGAGAGGCAGGTTTCATGAGATACGTCCTTGTCGTGTCCAATCGTTCAGTCACGCATCGGGCCAGCCGCCCAATGTCGCCCCTTGGGAGCGATGACTGTGATTCGCGATGTTCCGAGTCCTGGAATCGACCGCAGGCGAAGTATTGACCATGCCAGCGGATTCGTCGCGTCAGAATGTGTATCTGAACCGGTTTTTTTTGTTCGAACTGTGTTGCGCGTGCAGCAGGGCGCGTCCTTGCGCCAGCCGACTCGGGGGAAGGTCCCTTATTCCTCTTCCTCGCGTTGAAGCTCGAACAGCAGCAGTGAGCGCCCGGTCACGGAATATTCGAAATCAAAATCGAAACGTTCCTGGCCACGCACCGCGGGTTGGTTGGTGTCCACCATGCAGGTCCAGAAACTCCCTTCGGGCACCTCTGGCAGGCGGAAGTTGACGATGTCGTGGTGCGCGTTGACCACCAGCAACAATGTCGCGTCGCCGCCCTTGCGGCGGATGCCGGTCTCCTGTGCGCGGCCGTCCATCAACATGCCGAGGCAACGGCCCTGGCCATCCTGCCATTGTTCGACGGTCATCTCGCTTGCGTCGGGGGCCAGCCAGGTCACATCCTTTACGCCGATGTCCTCGTTGTAATTGCCGACCAGGAATCGGCCGCGTCGCAGGATCGGGTAGGACATGCGCAGTTTGATCAAGCGCTTGACGAACTTCAGCAACGCCTGGCCATCAGCGCTCAGGTCCCAGTTGACCCAGCCGATTTCGCTGTCCTGGCAGTAGGCATTGTTGTTGCCGTGCTGGGTTCGGGCGAACTCGTCGCCAGCGACAATCATTGGTGTGCCTTGGGCCAGGAGCAGGGTGGCGAAGAAGTTGCGCATCTGCCGATGACGCAGCTCATTGATCTCGGGATCATCCGTCGGGCCTTCGACGCCATGGTTCCAGGACAGGTTGTTGTTGCTGCCGTCCTGGTTGTTCTCGTCGTTGGCTTCGTTGTGCTTGTCGTTGTAGGAGACCAGGTCGTGCAACGTGAAGCCGTCGTGGGCCGTGACGAAGTTGACCGAGGCGTATGGCCGTCGGCCACGCTGGTTGAACATCTCGCCCGAGGCGGTCATGCGGCTGGCGAAGTCGGCCAGTTGGCCATCGTCGCCTTTCCAGAAGGCGCGCACGGTGTCGCGGAATTTGTCATTCCATTCGACCCAACCTGGCGGGAAGCGTCCGACCTGATAGCCGCCGGGGCCGCAGTCCCAGGGCTCGGCGATCATTTTTACCTGGCGCAGCACCGGGTCCTGGCGACAGGCGACGAGGAAACTGTGGCGTTCGTCGAAGCCGTCGTGATACCGGCCCAGAATGGTCGCCAGGTCGAAGCGGAAGCCGTCCACGTGCATTTCCGTGGCCCAGTAGCGCAACGAGTCGGTGACCATTTGCAGCACGCAGGGATGACTCAGGTCCAGTGTATTGCCGGTGCCCGAATCGTTGATGTAGTAGCGCTTGTCGTCGGGCATCAGCCGGTAGTACGACGCGTTGTCGATGCCTCGCATGGACAACGTCGGGCCCTGTTCATTGCCCTCGGCGGTGTGGTTGTAGACCACATCGAGGATGACCTCCAGATTGGCCTCGTGCATGTGCGCGACCATTTCCTTGAACTCGGCAATCTTGCCGCTGGCCAGGTAGCGCGGATCCGGGGCAAAGAAGGCGATGCTGTTGTAGCCCCAGTAGTTGGTCATGCCCTTTTGCAGCAGGTGCTGGTCGTTGACGAACGCGTGGATGGGCAGCAATTCCACAGACGACACGCCCAGCTTGCGAATGTGTTCCAGGACATCGTCGACCATCAGGCCAGCGAACGTACCACGCAGGTTCTCCGGCACCGAGGGATGGCGCATGGAGATGCCGCGCACGTGAGTTTCATACAAGATGGTCTTGTCCCACGGCACGCTGACCCGATGATCGCGGCCCCAGGTATGGGCCGGGTCGATGACCTTGGACTTGGGCACGAATGGGGCGCTGTCACGCTCATCGAAACTGAGATCGCCATCGGGATGGCCAATGGTGTAGCCGAACAGGGCTTCCGACCATTTCAGCTCGCCCACCAGTTGCTTGGCGTAGGGGTCGATGAGCAGCTTGTTGGGGTTGAAGCGGTGGCCGTTCTCGGGGTCGTACGGACCGTAGACGCGGTAGCCATAAATCAGCCCCGGATGTGCGTCCGGTAGATAGCCGTGGTAGATCTCATCGGTGTATTCCGGCAGTTCGATACGCTCGAGTTCCACCTCGCCTGTGTCGTCGAAGATGCACAGTTCGACCTTGGTGGCGTTGGCCGAGAACAACGCGAAATTGACCCCCAGGCCATCCCAGGTCGCGCCGAGTGGAAACGGCAGCCCTTCACGTATCCGCGAAGCCTCGATAACGGGCGGCGGCGTGGTATTTTTCGGACGGGTCATAGTTGCTCCTGCAAAAGACAGATACGGTGGTGCGCTGCACGCAGGGCTGCGTGCTTTGCGCTTGTGGCGAGAAGACAAGTCTGCACGCCACAAGCAGGCCTCTTCGTTGAAAGAAGCACTGGCTTGGGAACGATGAGTTCGCGGATTCAGACCGCCGGGGGCTTGCGCGTGGCGCGTGGCTTTTTAGCGCTAGCCTTGTCGGCGGGCGGGACCATTGCCGCGGTGGCTGCCGAAGGCTTGGTCGCGGGCTTGGCCTTGGGCGCGGTGCTCTTGGCGGCGGCCTTGGCGACGGTGGCCTTGGCGGCAGCAGCCGGCTTGGTGCCGTCAGTCTTGCTGGCCGCGGATTTGCTCGGTGCTTTCGGTGGTTTGCTTGGCGCCAGGGCTTCGGCCTCCGCCAGCTTGCGTGCCATTTCCCAATGGCGCTCTTCTTGCCCGGCAGGCTTACCTTCCGACTCCCAGATCTGATAGGCGAATTCACGAATGCGTTTATCGTCGGTACTCATCGCAGTGCTCCTGACTTGACTCAAGATTCAATAAAGATATTGACCGGGAAATCCCCCAGTGCGGCGCTGACCATCAGCTCCCTTTGGGGTGTGACTGCTGCGCTTGCAAAAAGTCCCCTCAGTTTTGCTCCCTCGGTGGCAAACGGTAGCGAGATGCGCGTGTCGCCCCAGTCCGATGCAGCGACCTGGGGCAGGGCACTGTTTTCCAGCAGGCGCGCCGTGTGAATCGGCACCACGACGATCGCCCGTTGTTGCTGGTGTTGGCGCATGTATGCCAATACGTGCTCGGCATGCTCACCCTGAACCGGCAACGGCTCGTAGCTGCCCTGGCGGAACAGTTGCGGATACTCGGACCGCAAGGCCAGCGTCCGCGCGATCAGTGCCTGCTTGACACGCCCGTCGCGCCAATCACGCACAAGCGCCACGGGGGCGCTGTCGGCCTGCATCGCCTCACGGCGGGCCTCGAAATCCACTGGGCGACGGTTGTCCGGATCCACCAGGCTGAAGTCCCAGAACTCGTTGCCCTGATACAGATCCGGTACGCCGGGGACGGTCATGCGCAGCAAGGTTTGCGCCAGGCTGTTGAGGGCGCCCGCTGGAGCGATGGCCTGCACGGCTTCGGCGATGGCGCAGCGCAGAGGCAAGCCCTCATCGCACAGCAGCAACCGCTCCAGGAACATCTGCGTTGCCTGCTCATAAGAGTCGTTGACGGCGGCCCAACTGCTTTGCAACTTGGCTTCGCGCAACGCCTTGCGCTGCCATTGCCACAAGCGTTCGGCATAGCTGGCCAAGGCCTTGGGGCCCTGCAAGTCAAGGTCCAGCGGCCAACTTCCGAGCAGGGCCTGGTAAAGAATCAACTCGTCACCGGCCGAAGGGGCGGCCGGGTCACTGTGCAGCGACGGGGCGAGGATGCGCCATTGCTCCACGCACGCGGTGTACCAATCCGGGCGTTCGCTGATCACCGCCAGCCGTGCTCGAGTGTCTTCCCCGCGTTTGTGGTCGTGGGTGGCGGTGGTCACCAGGTTGTCTGGGAAATGCTCCAACCGCTCGAAGCAGGCCCCGTGGAACTCCTGAGCCGGCGCGCTGAACCGTTCGGTGTTGTAGCCCACGTCATTGCGCGACAGCAGCACCGCCGAACGATACAGCGCAGTGTCTTCGACAGCCTTGGCGGCGGCCGGCGAAGTCAGTTGCTGGAAGCGCACGCAAGCGTGGCGCAGCCGTTTGCGCTCGCTGCCCCGAGGTCGCCCGCGCCAAGGCATGCCACCGAGCCAGTCGGCCAGGCAGTCAAGCACCGGCCAGTCGGCTTCGCTGAGGGTTTGCCGGGCGCCTTCCAGGGCCTTCTGGAAAAACACCTCATCTTCGGCGGAGCGACCCAGCGGGGTGATATAGGTGCGGTACACCGGGAAATGCACGATCAGTTCCTGCAATGCCCGTCGAATGGCACCCAGGGTAAGGTCGCGGGTCATCACGTCATCCCGCGCCACCTGCAACAGGGCTTGGGCCACGCTTTCGAAGTCCCCGGCCAGGGATCCATTGAGAATCTGCTGGCGGGCCAGGCGCGCCTCTTCGATAAAATGCGCTGGCCGTTCACTGTGGCGGCTCCAGAATTCAGCGAGGGGCTCGGCGCCGGCCGGGTTGTGTTGCAGCAACGAAATCTGGTTCATGAATTCGTAACCGGTGCTGCCGTCAACGTTCCAATCCCGGCGCAGGGTTTCGCCATCGCCAAGGATTTTCTCCACGAAAATCGGCAGATGCCGTGACGGGGACAGCGAGTCGACGCGCCGGCGCAGCTTGCGGCAGTAGCCCCGAGGATCGGCCAGGCCGTCAATGTGATCGATCCGCAGCCCGTCCACCAATCCTTCGGCAATCAGCTCGAAGATTTTCGCGTGGGTCGCTTCGAATACCGCCGGCCGCTCGACCCGTAGGCCGCCCAGTTCGTTGACATCGAAAAAACGCCGCCAATTGATATCGTCCGCCGCCGTACGCCAACTGGCGAGACGGTAGCTCTGACGTTCCAGCAGCCGATGCAGGCGTTCGAAACCTTCCGGCTGCGTGGAGTCGTAGCCGCGCAGGGTGACCTCGATGGCGTCGAGTATCGCGGGCTCCGCTGCCAGGTCTCGCAGTTCCTGTTGCAAGGGACGGGCGAGGGAGTGGGCATCGGTCTGGTAGTTCAGCGTGGTAAAGCGCTCGGCCAGTCCCTTGAGCGACTCGATCCGCTCGGCTGCCAGGTCGTCCGAAGGCTTTAGCAACTCACCGTACTGCATGGGGCAGACAGGGAAGCGATGCTCATAATGCTCGACATAAAAGCTGCCCTGCGTGGCATCGAAGCGCAGTTTCAGCGTGCCTTCTTGCAGGGCCACGCCGTAGTCGCTGCCCAGGAAGGGCAGGAGCAGTTGGCCTTCCATCAACGGGTCGGGGGAATGCCATTGGATGTCGAAAAATTCGCCATAGGGGCTCAGCCGTCCCCATTCCAGCAGGTCCAGCCACCACGGATTGTCATTGCCGCCGACGGCCATGTGGTTGGACACGATGTCGAGGATCAGCCCCATCCGATGTTCGCGCAGGGTGGCGACAAGGCGCTTGAGCGCGGCTTCACCCCCCAGCTCGGGGTTGACCTGGGTCGGGTCGACCACATCGTAGCCATGCATGGATCCGGCCCGCGCCTTGAGCAGCGGTGAGGCATAGATATGGCTTATACCCAGCGACGCGAAGTAAGGCACTTGCGGTATGGCGTCGTCGAGGGTGAAGCCCTTGTGAAATTGCAGGCGTAAGGTGGCCCGCAGGGATGGAGTCATTTTATCGTTCATCGGTCACGCTCGTTCGCCTGAAGCCTCGCGCAGGCGAGTATTTCCAGACGCCGTGCGGCGTCCGGGTCGTCCAGCAGCGCTCCGCTCTCCAGAGCCAGGCGCCGCCGCCAGTTAGGGTGGGTGTCGGTGGTGCCGGGGAGGTTGGCCTGCTCGTCGATGCCCAGGGCATCTTCCAACGGCAGCAGTACCAACGGCGCTCGGGTATGCCCGAGAAAGCGCACGCTGGCGTCCAGCACCTGGTCGGTTTCGCGGTGTTCCTCGCGGAAGTTCTGCGGGTCCTGGTTCAGCGCGTTGCGCAACCCTTTGCGTTCACGCTGGCGATGTTTGCGCCAATCCATTTCGGTGTGGGAATCGATCAGCTCCAGCCGGGCATTCCAGTCGATGTCGTGGCCGTGCCACCAGCCGTTGAGAGTGGGCAGGTCATGGGTGCTGGTGGTCGCCAGGGCGTCGTCGGGCCAATCGAGAATGGGCTTGAAGTGCGTGTTGTCCTGTTCGAACAACAACACGCGCATGCCGAGGATCGAGCGCGCCGCCAGTTTTTCACGCAGGCCGTCGGGCACCGTACCCAGGTCCTCGCCCAGGACGATGGCCTGGTGACGATGGGACTCCAGGGCCAATAGCCGCAACAGGTCGTCGATGGGGTAGTAGAGATAGGCACCGTCGGTGGGCGGGGCATCGTTGGGGATCACCCATAGCCGTTGCAATCCCATGATGTGGTCGATGCGCAAGCCTCCGGCGTGGGCGAAATTGGCCCGCAGCATCTCGATGAAGGCGCGAAAACCATTGCGAACCAGGCCCTCGGGGGAGAACGCGGAGATGCCCCAACCCTGGCCCGAGCGATTGAGGATGTCGGGGGGCGCGCCCACGGTAAGGGACGCGAGCAATTCGTCCTGCCGGCTCCAGGCCTGGCTGCCGGCGCCGTCGGCACCCACCGCGAGGTCGGCGATCAGGCCGATGCTCATGCCGCTGGATTTGGCGGCGCTCTGGGCACGCTCCAGGCAGCGGGCGATCAACCATTGGCAAAAAGCGTAGAAGCCGATTTCGTCAGCGTTTTCTTCGGCGAAACGGGCGATTGCCGGGCTGCGCGGGTCCCGCCATTCTTCGGGCCACTGTCGCCAGTCGAGGCTTTCGCCGCGAGCCGCGCGTTCGGCCTGGAGGGCTTCGAAGCGGCAGTGATTCTCCAAGGCTTCTCCACTGCTATGGCGGAAGCTGCTGAAGTCTTCGTGCAAAGGGTGCTCGCCCTGGCTGAAGCCGTCATACAGGGCGCGAAGCACCCGTTGCTTGGCTTGGGCAGCAACCGGCCAGTCGATAAGCGGCTGCTCTTCAAGGCTGCGCAATTGGTTGGTCAGGCCGCTGGCGTCGATCGCCGTGCGCAGCGCACGCTCGCCCAGGATGGTGCCCGGCGCGGCATACAGGCTGTTGAGAAACAACCGGCTGGAAGGCGAGTAAGGGCTGTAGCGGCCGGTATCGCTGCTGAACATCGCATGCATCGGGCTGATAGCCAGGGCATCGGCGCCGCGTTCGCCCGCGACCCGCGCCAGCTCTTCGAGGGCCTGGGTGTCGCCGAAGCCGCCATCACCCGGGCGTCGTAGCGAATAAAGCTGTGCGCTCAAACCCCAGGCCCGAGGCGTTGGATCATCCACGGCATCGGCCACGCTGTAGCAACGGGCCGGCGCCACCGCCAGGGTGAAATGTTGGCCCTGGATGCTCACGTGCTGATACCCCACCGGGACGATCCCGGGGAGAGCGGCATCGGCATCGAGCTTTGAGCTCATCGTCGCGCCGTCCTCGAGTTGGATTTCGCAAGGCGTGCCGGGCTCGAAATAACGGCTCAGGTCGACATTGACGCCGACGTCCGCCGTGATCAGCGGTGGCAGGCGGTGGTTCTGTTGGTCCTCTTGCAATTGCAACAGGCTGGCGTCGATTTCCTGCGCGCTACCGGCGGGATGGCCCAGGCCGGTGAGGACCGAACGCAGGACCGCCGGCGATACTTTCTGGGCCCGGCCGTTGGCGTCGATCCAGTCCACCGCCAGGCCTGCCCGGCCAGCGAGGATTTCCAATTGCGCATCACTCATAGGCGCTCTCCAGTAAGGGTGGGCAAGGTTGCCGCTTGCGTCAGACTGACCAGCGCGCTGTAGGGCGTGAGTACCCCCTGTTGCAACAGACCCATGGCCTGCGGTGGATGTTCGAAAAGAATCTGCGCATCTTGCGGGGCGCTGTGGTTGACAGGCTTGTCGCTGAGGTTCAGGTCGATGCGCAACACGCTGCCATCGCCCATTTGCCAGCGTGCGCTGACGGCGCCGTGACCCAATACGTCGGCGCCCAAGGCATGGGCGGCGGGCAGGCGCGGAACGATTTCCTCCCGACGGATTTTCAGCAGTAGGCGATAAAGAGCTTCACTGGCCAGTTGCTCCGGCTGGTGCGCCTCCAGGTTGGGCCTTGAGGCGTCGAACGTACTGGCCGCGTTCGGATCGGGGATCCGTTCACGCTTCTGCGGATCGGCAAAGGCGCTGAAGGCCTTGAACTCGTTGCGGCGGCCTTCACGCACCAGCTCGGCCAGTTCGCCGTGGTGGCTGGTGAAAAACAGGAACGGTTGTTCAGCGACGACCTCATCGCCCATGAACATCAGCGGAATCATCGGCGACAAAAGCAATAGGGCAGTCGCGGCTTGCAGGGCTTGCGGCGGCGCCAGTTGATGCAGACGTTCACCGAGGGCGCGGTTGCCGATCTGGTCGTGATTCTGCAGGAACAGTACGAACGCGCTGGGCGGCAAGTGACCGCTGGGCTCCCCGCGGGATTCGCCATGGCGGTTGGTATGGCCCTGGAACACGAAGCCCTGGCTCAGGCAGCGGGCGAGTTTTTCCGTCGGTTGCTCGGCATAGTCGGCGTAGTAAGCGTCGGTCTCGCCCGTCAGCAGCACGTGCAGCGCGTTGTGTCCGTCATCGTTCCACTGGGCGTCGTAGCCTTGTTCCAGAAGGCTGGCCTGGTTGTGTTCGTTCTCGACGGTCAGCCAGACATACCGTGTCGGGTCCACCTGCTGACGCACCCTGGCGGCCAGTTCCTGAAGGAAGTCGGGGTCTTCGATGGCGTGAACCGCGTCCAGGCGCAGGCCGTCGAAACGGTACTCCGACAGCCACATCAGCGCGTTGTCGATGAAGAAGTCACGGACCTCGCGGCGCCGGAAATCAATCGCCGCGCCCCATGGTGTGTGCTCGTCTTCGCGAAAGAAGCCCTTGGCGTAGCGGTGCAGGTAGTTGCCGTCGGGGCCGAAGTGGTTGTAGACCACGTCCAAGATGACTGCAATTCCATGGCCATGGGCGCTGTCGATCAAGTGCTTGAGCTGGTCCGGCGTACCGTAAGAAGCCTGGGGCGCGTACGGCAGCACGCCGTCGTAGCCCCAGTTGCGGTCTCCGGGGAACTGCGAGAGCGGCATCAGTTCAATGGCCGTGACGCCAAGCCCGGCCAGGCGCGCCAGCTGTTGCTCGACACCTTCGAAACCGCCCAGGGCGCCGACGTGTAGCTCATAGATGACGGCATCGTACCAGGGGCGTCCGCGCCAACCGGTGTGCCGCCATTGATAAGCGTGCGGGTCGACCACCACGCTGTGGCGGTCAATATCGCCATCCTGGGACCTGGAAGCCGGGTCAGGCACTTGCAGTTCACCATCGATGTTGTAGCGGTAGCGAGTGCCAGCGGGGCAACGGGCCTGGATCATGTGCCAGCCGTTGGCCTGGGGCAGCATCGGTATGGATTCTCCAGTGTCGAGTTCGACACTGACATAAAGGGCATCAGGGGCCCACAGGGCGAAACGGGTGTGCTCTGGATCAAGCAGGACCGCGCCGTGGGTCCAGGTTTCAGGCGTCCTTGACGGCATCGGTTACCTCATTGTCTGGCAGATTTTCCTAATGATTTAGCGACCAGTTGTTCGTAAAGTTCGGCGTAGGGTTCCACAGCCTTGCTCCAATTGAACGGCGCGGACATCGCCCGGCAGCGCATCGCATTAAGCAGTTCGGGGAACTCGTACACCTTGAACGCACGGGTCAGCGCCTCTTTGTAACTGTCGACGGTGGATTCGTTGAACAAGAACCCGGTGACTCCGTCTTCGATCGTGTCGGCAAGCCCGCCGGTATTCCGGGCAACGGGCAGCGACCCAAAGCGTTGCGCATACATCTGGCTCAAGCCGCAGGGCTCGTAGCGGGACGGCATCAACAGGAAGTCGCTGCCGGCGAACATCCGCCGAGCGTCGGTTTCGTTGAAGCCGATGCGCACGCCGATCCGGCCTGGGAAGCGCAGGGCCAGTTCACGCATGGCTTGTTCTTCTTCCGGCTCGCCGCGGCCGATGATCGCGATCTGCCCGCCGGACTCGACGATGAATTCGGAAACGGCTTCGGTCAGGTCCAGGCCTTTCTGATACACCAAGCGCGATACCACGGCGAACAGTGGGCCGGTGGAATCATCCAGGCCGAACAGGTCGCGTACATGCGCGGCGTTGGCTGCCTTGCCATCCCAGTCGCCTATGGAAAACTGGCGCTGCAGGTGGGAATCGGTGGCCGAGTCCCAGCTTTCATCGATGCCGTTGGGGATGCCACTGAGCAAGCCTTGTTGAGTCTTGGAGGCGAGGAACCCATCGAGTCCACAGCCGAACGCCGGTGTGGTGATCTCCTGGGCGTAGGTGGCGCTCACGGTGGTGATGTGGCTGGAATAGGCCATGCCGGCCTTCAGGAACGACAGCTTGCCGTAGAACTCCATGCCTTCCTGTTGCAGCGCATGCTCGGGAATACCCAACTCAGGGCAGGACGCGAGGCTGACCACGCCCTGGTACGCCAGGTTGTGGATGGTGAACAGGGTGGGGGTGCGTTGACCGCGCCAGTGCATATAGGCAGGCGCCAGCCCGGCTGGCCAGTCGTGTGCGTGGACCAGGTCGGGGCACCAGTGGATTTGCGCCAGGTTGGCGGCGATGTCTGCCGCGGCGAGGCCCAGGCGGGCAAAGCGAATGTGGTTGTCGGGCCAGTCGCGGCCATTGTTGGCGCCGTAGGGAGAACCTTCGCGGGCATAGAGTTCGGGACAGATCAGTACGTAGATTACCAGACCGTCGGCCATGTCCATGCGGCCGATCTTGCAGGGCGGAAGTGCGGCATGGCCGCCCAGTTCGCCGATGATATGGATAGGATTGCCGCTGTTCATGACTTGCGGGTACCCAGGGATCAGGATCCGCACATCGTGCAGACCGGCCATCGCCCGGGGCAGGGCGGAAGAAACGTCACCCAGCCCGCCGGTCTTCACCAGGTCGGCGATTTCGGACGTCACGAACAGAATTTTCTTGCGATTTGGATTCTGTCGAACGACAGGGAGCAGTGCCTTGCCTCCGGTGGCCAGCACCGGTGCCGTCGGCGATTCTGCCGCCGGCGGTAGTTGAGAGCGGACTTGCTGTGGTTCCAAGGCAGCACTGATCATAAATAACTCCTATGTTCTCGATCTGTTTCCGGCAAGCGCCAGAGCTGTTGTTACATTGGCCGAATCCTGCGGCCAGGCGCACGAGCGCTACGCAAGGAGAGCAAAGCGCTGCCCAATGCGGCGAAGCGAATCAGGTGAGGGGACCGTTGCAAGGAATGCTCCAGCCGTTGTTGCCCTTCCTCTAACCTGACCTTTCGCCGTTGTGAAAAGTTTCGACTTTTTTTCGTCCTGATGACCGGTCGGTTTTGCGCCCGGACCGGCAGTCTAGGTCAGAAGCTAGAGCGGTGCGGTTCGCTTCGTCGAATTGTCGGACAATCACATTTATTGTCGGCAATGTCTTACACGACGAAGGGGAATACGAGCCGACGAAATGCAGCCTCTTTGAAACATTCGTGTTGTAGGGAAAGGCGCTGGTTCAATCGCGTGCGCGGTTCAACAGCGCATCGCACCATAAAGGGGCGGGCAGGATGGAGGCGTTTTGATGGCTTTCAAGCAGGGTGCAGATGCTTCATGGTGGGAGCTGGGTGGGAGGGAGGCTGCTCGCGAAAGCGCCAGGTCAGACGACATCTCTTCTAACTGACACACCGTCTTCGTCGGCACGCCGCCCGGAAACGGCTCGCTCCCACAGGGACGGGCAAACTCAGGCTATCGGCTTCAACACCCGAATCGGCTTGCCTGCCGCCCAGGCCTGCAAGTCTTCGATCATCTGGCCGTAGAATTGCTGGTAATTCTGGCGGCTCACGTAACCCACGTGAGGTGTTGCCAGTACGTTGTCCAGCGTCCGGAACGGGTGGTCGGGCGGCAACGGTTCCTGGGCGAATACATCCAGGCCCGCCCCAGCCAGGCGTTTGTGCTGCAGCGCATCGATCAAGGCAGCCTCGTCCACGATCGGCCCGCGGGCAGTATTGATCAGCAACGCCCCAGGCTTCATCCAGCCCAGCGCCTGGGCATCGACCAGGCCCCGGGTGCGGTCACCGAGTACCAGGTGGATCGAGAGAATATCGGCCTGCTCGAACAGCGCTTGCTTGCTTACATAGGTGACGCCGGCATCGGTTGCCCGTTCGGCCGTCAAGTTCTCGCTCCAGGCGATCACTCGCATGCCGAACACTTGGCCGAACTGCGCCACGCGCGTGCCGATGCTGCCCAGGCCGAGGATTGCCAGGGTCTTGCCGTGCAAGTCGCCGCCCAGGCCCTGTTGCCAAAGCCCGGCACGCAACGCATTGGCTTCTGGGACGAGGTTGCGCGTCAGCGCCATGATCAGTGCCCAGGTCAGTTCGGGCGCGGCGTGCTTGTAGCTGTCGGTGCCACACACCTGGATACCCAGCGCGGCGGCAGCCTTGAGGTCTAGGGCGGCATTGCGCATGCCGCCGGTCAGCAATAGCTTGAGCTTGGACAAGCGGCGCAGCAGCGCTTCATCGAAACGCGTCCGTTCGCGCATCACGCAGATGACATCGAAGCCTTGCAGGCGCGCGGCCAGGGTGTCGTGGTCGGCGGGATAGTCATGCAGGAACGTCACCTGGCCGACGCTCTCCAGTGCGGACCAATCCACCACATCCCTTGCCACGTCCTGCCAATCATCGATGACTGCAATCTGCACCGCCATGAAATACCTCGTCAGAGAATGGGTTTGTCCAGCCAGCCCAGCAGGGCTTTGTGGAACCGGTCTGGTTCCTCCATCTGCGGCGCGTGACCCAGATTGGGGAATTCCACCAGTGTCGATCGAGGAATCAGCTGGGCGACCTGCTTGCCCAGCACGTCATATTTGCCCAACCTGGCCTTCACTGCCGGCGCAGCGATGTCGCTGCCAATGGCGGTGGTGTCGGACGTGCCGATCAGCAGCAGAGTCGGCGCCTTCAGGTCCTTGAACTCGTAGTAGACCGGCTGGGTGAAGATCATGTCGTAGATCAGCGCTGAATTCCATGCCACCTGCTTATGTCCCGGGCCTTTGTTCAATCCGGCCAGCATGTCCACCCAACGCTCGTACTCCGGCTTCCAGCGACCGCCATAGTATGTATTGCGCTCGTAGGTACGGATGCCGTCGGCGCTGAGTTTCAGCTCGCGTTCATACCATTGGTCCACGCTGCGGTAGGGAACGCCGAGGGCCTTCCAGTCTTCGAGCCCGATGGGATTGACCATCGCCAGGCGTTCGACCTGATCGGGAAATTGCAGCGCATAGCGGGTGGCAAGCATGCCACCGGTGGAGTGGCCCAGCACGATGGCTTTCTGCACACCCAGGGTCTTGAGCAGCGCGTTGGTGTTGTTCGCCAGTTGGTGAAAGCTGTACTGGTAGTGGTCTGGCTTGCTCGAGGTGCAGAAGCCGATCTGGTCCGGCGCGATGACCCGGTAGCCAGCCTCGCTGAGGGTCTTGATCGAGTCGCCCCAGGTCGCGGCGCAGAAATTCTTGCCGTGCATCAGCACGACACTGCGACCGTTGGCCTTGCCTTGGGCGGGCACGTCCATGTAGCCCATCTGCAATGTTTTGCCCTGAGACTGCAAGGAAAAGTGCTTGAGGGTGTAGGGGTATTTGAAGCCTTCGAGCTGAGGGCCATAGGCCGGACCTTCGGGCGGGTTCTCGGCCTGGGCGAACAGCGGCAGGGCAGCGAGCAAGAACAGGCTGGACTTCCAGCGGGTAGTCAAACGCGGCATTGTCAAACTCCTTTAGGCAACCGACCGATCCTGGAACGGCTGGATTATGGCGACATTAATCACAGGCAACCGAACCGTGGGAACGTTCAACCCATCCAGCCCAGGGTTGCGAGCACGAGTACGCCATAACGCAGGCCTTTGGCGAGGGTGACCATCAACAGAAAGCGTCGCCACGGTTCACCCATCACGCCCGCCACCAGCGTCAGGGGATCGCCAATGATGGGCACCCAGCTCAGCAGCAGCGACCAATAGCCATAGCGCTGGTAATGCTGGCGGGCCTTGTCCAGGTGAGACGGGCTGACAGGGAACCAACGGCGGTCCTTGAACTGCTCAACGCGGGTCCCTAGCCACCAGTTCACCAGTGAGCCCAACACATTGCCCAAGGTGGCGACCCCCAGCCACAGCCAGACCGCGTGGCGCTCGCTGAGTACCAGGCCGATCAGCAGCGCTTCCGATTGCAGCGGCAACAGGGTCGCCGCGCCAAATGCCGCCAGGAACAGCCCGACATATGCCTCGGGCATCAGTGGGCTGGATAGTCCGCCACGACGGTTTGGGAGCCGTCCTTTTTCTGCCCGATCACCTGATAGGCATCACTCATGCCGTCCATTTCCATGCCCGGCGAGCCCATCGGCATGCCTGGCGCGGCAATGCCGAGCAGATCGTCGCGTTTGCTTAACGCCAGCACCTGCTCGGCGGGAACGTGACCCTCGACGAATTTGCCGTTGATCTCGGCGGTGTGACAGGAACGCAGGTTGGGCGCGACGCCCAGGCGCTGCTTGACCGCACTCATGTCGGCTTCGACATGGTCATTGACCTTAAGACCGTTGGCTTGCAGATGGGAGATCCATTTCTTGCAACAGCCGCAATTGGCGTCGCGGTGTACATCGATGGTGACCGGCTCGGCAGCCTGGGCCAGGGCAGAGGTGAAAACGGCGCTCAGTGCGAGCAGGTGCAGGGGATTGGCCATGGGTCAGGTCTCTTGGCGAACGGCTTTGGATGGAAGGATAACAGAGTAGCGGCGGTGGCCTGACAGCAGGCTGAAGGGCGGATGACGGAACTATCAGTTGGCAGCGGCCCCGGTGAACATAGCGATCACATTCGTTCGCGATTCTGTAAGCCCTGCCGCTCGTCCAGATTTGGCGCATACCTGTAGGTTCTGACAGTAGCCGATGTTGCTTGCCTGATGTGTGATGGCTCATGCCGAAAGGCCAACCATCTGCCAGGTAAAAATCATGGATATCCCAGCTTCAGCCTTGAGCCATCCCTTCGAACTGTATCCAGTGCATATTCCTGGGTGGGTGACATTTTTACAGCCGCCAAATATCGCGCACGGCGGCATTCCTAAAAGCATCTATGACGACCGGCTTCAGGGACTGCAATGCGTGATCAATCCATTGACCGATCTCAAAAGCGGCCCTTGGATAATGGCGGCGTTTGATCACGTCGACTTGTACGTCAATGGAATACGGAGCACCGGGGCAGGGCACACCGTTCAGCCGGGAGATGAAGCTAAGTTCATCGTCCTGTACCTTCCCCATGGGGAGTTAAGAGACGGGGTCAACGCCCTGCACTACAGAGTGACGCGCCTGAGCGGGAATTTCGACGACTCGATCTCTTTGGACGTGCTCTATCACCTTAGGGCGCCCGGTGAACCCGCCCCCCAGAACATGGATCTGGTGATCCCGCCCGACGTGATCAGCGATGGGGTCAGCGCTGACAGGGCGGCGCAAGGGGTGAAGTTTGGTTTTACTTATGGCAACCGGCGAGATTTCGATCGCATCGAGTTTCGGATAGGCGCGGTGGCTAAACCTTACGATGTGCCGAGTGCTCCGGCTCCGGCGGAATATACGCTGTTCACCGACACCTTCAGAGACGTGGGAGACGGCGCCTTTACTGCGGTCCAGTTCAAGGTGACCGATCAACTGGGTAACTCCAACCTGTCGTCTGACAAATATATTGATGTCCACCTGGACCGGCAGTTGACCTTGGCACCGCCTTCGGTGAAAGAGGCCAGCGGCGCGTCCTTGAACCCGGTCAACGCCAAGGACACCCTGACCATCGTCGTGCCGGTCAACGCCGAGTTGCTTCCCACGGACAAACTGACGGTGACCTGGACGGGCGCACCGGGAACCCCAGCCGGCGGCTCACACACCTCGGGTGAATCGTTGGTCAGCGCCGGGTTGGAAATCCCGATTCCCAACAGTGTGGTCGCGTTTAACCTGGGCAGGTCGGTGACGGTGTCCTATGCGGTGATTCGAGGCAGCGAAGCCCCTGTGGCGTCACCGCCCTTTGCCTTGGCGATACAGCCCCTGGCTCCAGGTGATCTTGAACTCGGCAAGCCAAGGATCCTGGAAGCCGCCAATAATGGCGAGGGCAGCGAACTGAACCTGGCTTCCATCATTGCGAATGTCACCTGCTGGTTCGGTACCTGGCCCCTGATTGCCGTTGACCAGGACGTGTGGCTGCGTTTCAAGGGCACGAAGGCCGATAACACCACGCCTTACAACCTCGATATCTGGGTGCCAAAGCCGCCGACTAAAGGGCCTAGGGTCAATCAAGGTTGGGTCAACAACGGTTTCTATCAGCCAGGACCCTTGGGCAACTCTTACAACTACCTGAAGGACCTGAAAGACGGCAGCACGCTGACCGTGGAGTTCAAGGCGGATTTCAGCAAGACCATCGACGAGGCCAATGCAATAACGTTTCCGCAGCGTACTTACACCGTCAAATCAATTGTGGTGGTGACGCCGACGATCACATCCGTGAAAGGCCAACCCAGCAATGGCGAAATCCCGGACGGGACCAACACCGTGGAAACCTCGGTGATCCTTAGCGGCACGGCCACGGCTGGCATGGACGTCGAGATTTTCGAGGGCCCGGACTCCAGGGGCACCTTCGTTGCGACTGGCGGCACTTGGACAACCACGGCCATCACCGTGGCGCTTGGGAGTCGCAGTTTTACCGCCAAGACCAAATATGGCGCTGAACCGGTGTCAGATGCGCGTACCTTTACCGTGGTCGCGGCTCAGAAGCCGGTAATCAGCTCGGTGAAAGGCCAACCCAGCAATGCCGAAATCCCCAACGAGACCACCACCGTGGAAACCTCGGTGATCCTCAGCGGCACGGCCACGGCTGGCATGGACGTCGAGATCTTCGAGGGCCAGGACTCCAGGGGCACCTTCGTTGCGACTGGCGGTACTTGGACAACCACGGCCATCGCCGTGGCGCTTGGCGGTCGCAGTTTTACCGCCAAGGCCAAATATGGCGTAGAACCGGTTTCAGATGCGCGTACCTTTACCGTCAGAGCTGCAGGCCCTTTCTGTACATTTACGATTATGTATGGAGGCACCACCCGGGTGTACCAGCCTAATACAACGAATAATAAGCTTCCGATAGGAATCGGTACCTTTCCGGTAAACGTAGACATACAAGTACATCGGGCCCCAGACGCATCGACTCCAAATGACGCGACATTCGGGATAACTGGAGGTGGGGACCTTTATTATCTGTCCGGAATGAGATCGTTAACGGTTGGTACTCATCGCCGGCCACTTTCGGCACTCGCTCGGCAGCCGGGGACATATGAAATCCGCGCAGCTCCCAACGGCGCGTGGCCCCGCACGTATTGGGGGATTGTCTATGCATGAACATACAGAAATAGCGCATCGTTTTTGGGTTTAGCGTTGGTTTCAGTTGATGTACAGGAAAAACGGGGGGCGCTGGTAAGCAAGAAAGCCTGCCACTCGTCCAAATCTCATCCATACCTGTAGGTTCTGACAGTAGCCGATGTTGCTTGCCTGATGTGTGATGGCTCATGCCGAAAGGCCAATCATCTGCCAGGTAAAAATCATGGATATTCCAGCCTCAGCCTTGAGCCATCCCTTCGAACTGTATCCAGTGCATATTCCTGGGTGGGTGACATTTTTATAGCCGCCAAATATTGCGCACGGCGGCATTCCTAAAAGCATCTATGACGACCGGCTTCAGGGACTGCAATGCGTGATCAATCCATTGACCGATCTCAAAAGCGGCCCTTGGATAATGGCGGCGTTTGATCACGTCGATTTGTACGTCAATGGAATACGGAGCACCGGGGCAGGGCATACCGTTCAGCCGGGAGATGAAGCTAAGTTCATCGTCCTGTACCTTCCCCATGGGGAGTTAAGAGACGGGGTCAACACCCTGCACTACAGAGTGACGCGCCTGAGCGGGAATCCCGACGACTCGATCTCTTTGGACGTGCTCTATCACCTTAGGGCGCCCGGTGAACCCGCCCCCCAGAACATGGATCTGGTGATCCCGCCCGACGTGATCAGCGATGGGGTCAGTGCTGACAGGGCGGCGCAAGGGGTGAAGTTTGGTTTTACTTATGGCAACCGGCGAGATTTCGATCGCATCGAGTTTCGGATAGGCGCGGTGGCTAAACCTTACGATGTGCCGAGTGCTCCGGCTCCGGCGGAATATACGCTGCTCACCGACACCTTCAGAGACGTGGGAGACGGCGCCTTTACTGCGGTCCAGTTCAAGGTGACCGATCAACTGGGTAACTCCAACCTGTCGTCTGACAAATATATTGATGTCCACCTGGACCGGCAGTTGACCTTGGCACCGCCTTCAGTGAAAGAGGCCAGCGGCGCGTCCTTGAACCCGGTCAACGCCAAGGACACCCTGACCATCGTCGTGCCGGTCAACGCCGAGTTGCTGCCCACGGACAAACTGACGGTGACCTGGACGGGCGCACCGGGAACCCCAGCCGGCGGCTCACACACCTCAGGCGAATCGTTGGTCAGTGCGGGGTTGGAAATCCCGATTCCCAACAGTGTGGTCGCGTTTAACCTGGGCAGGTCGGTGACGGTGTCCTATGCGGTGATTCGAGGCAGCGAAGCCCCTGTGGCGTCACCGCCCTTTGCCTTGGCGATACAGCCCCTGGCTCCAGGTGATCTTGAACTCGGCAAGCCAAGGATCCTGGAAGCCGCCAATAATGGCGAGGGCAGCGAACTGAACCTGGCTTCCATCAGTGCGAATGTCACCTGCTGGTTCGGTACCTGGCCCCTGATTGCCGTTGACCAGGACGTGTGGCTGCGTTTCAAGGGCACGAAGGCCGATAACACCACGCCTTACAACCTCGATATCTGGGTGCCAAAGCCGCCAACTAAAGGGCCTAGGGTCAATCAAGGTTGGGTCAACAACGTTTTCTATCAGCCAGGACCCTTGGGCAACTCTTACAACTTCCTGAAGGACCTGAAAGACGGCAGCACGCTGACCGTGGAGTTCAAGGCGGATTTCAGCAAGACCATCGACGAGGCCAATGCAATAACGTTTCCGCAGCGTACTTACACCGTCAAATCAATTGTGATGGTGACGCCGACGATCACCTCTGTGAGGGGCCAGCCGAGCAACGCTGAGATTCCGGACAACAGCAACACGGTGGAGAGCAGCGTGATATTGAGCGGTGCCGCCTCGGTAGGGCAAAAGATTGAACTGTTCGACGGAAACACGTCCATAGGAGAATTTATGGCTGTCGCTGGTAACTGGACCAGCACGGCAATTACGGTGGCGGTCGGTGAACATAACTTCAAGGCCACAGGCCTTTACGGTGATCGTCCGACGTCGGCTGTTCGTCGTCTTAGGGTGATAGAACCCTTAGTGATAGATAACCGCATCGCCAATCTTGATGGCTTCTTCCTGTACTACAACGGAGCACGAAACAGCACACCGATGCCGGCGGGCACAACCGTTACTCGCACCCCCTCGCGTGGAAATCCTCCGTATGCATACAGCACGTCAAATACCGGTGTTGCCACTGTGAATGATCAGGGGGTCGTGGTCGGTGGAGGAAACGGCGAGGCGATCATTACGATAACCGACGCCTACGGGCAAACTGCGTCATATACAGTGAGCCGCTCAAATGCTTGGACACTAAGATCGACACGCTCCATTCGAGGCGGCCAGGCGCAGGGCTGGGCAAACGGTCAGGGCGCGCAAAGTTCTTTTAACCAAAATCCATATCCCGATGGCGGCACTATGCAGGCAATCCGCACTTATTATGAGCGGGACCTAGGCTGGAACTACAACAACTGGACCGGCCGCTATGATAGCGGTAATCCATTATGGCCGTGTTTTGCAAACATCTATCAAGGCACCAAATCTACATCGACCATTGAAAGTTATTTAGGCGCTTATTGTCGGGTGCCTTATAACCAAGGCACATTGTTGCTTTCAGAGCGAACTGAGTTGGGTGAGCCCCCCGAGCCACCTGAGCCATCTGGAAGTTAACCCGGTCGGGGCTCGCTGGGCTGTGTCCAAGCGCCACCTTCGCCTTCGTCGATGGGCTTGGAGAGGCCGCTTTCAATCGCCACAGCGGCAGGCGCAATGCCCTTTAACGTTGAACTGAAAGGGGGCCTGCTATCAACCCTGACAGGAGGCCCCCTTTTACTCAGGCGATGTTTCAGCGAACCTTGAACCGCCCCATGATCGCATTCACCCGGCTGTTGGCTTCCAGCAACTGACGGGTGTTGTTCTCGCTGGCCAGGCCGCTTTCCACCAGCTCTTCGACCATGTGCCGGATCTGCACCATGCTCCGGTTGATCTCTTCGGTCACTGCACTTTGCTGCTCTGCGGCGGTGGCGATCTGGGTGCTGAGGCTGTTGATCTGGCTGACGGAGCCGGCCATTTCGTCCAGGCCCGAGTTCACTCGGGAGGTGGCGTCGGCAGCCGATTGGCAACTGGTCTGGGTGTTTTCCATGGCCGCGACCGACGAGCTCACGCCTTGGGTCAGGCGCGTCAGCATTTCGTTGATCTCCGAAGTGCTGGCCTGGGTGCGGGCGGCGAGGGCGCGGACTTCGTCGGCGACCACCGCGAAGCCACGGCCTTGCTCGCCAGCCCGGGCGGCTTCGATGGCGGCGTTGAGCGCCAGCAGGTTGGTCTGCCCGGCGATGGCCCCGATCACACCGAGGATCTCGGTGATGCGCTGCGCATCCTGCTGCATGCTCTCGACCTTGTGGGTGGCGCTGGCCACTTCCTCGATCAACGCGACGACACTGTTCGATGCCTCGCCGACAACGACGCGGGAGCGATCGGCATGTTCATTGGCCCGCTGGGTGAAGGCGGCCGTCTCAGCGGCGTTCTGTGCCACGCTTTCGGCCGTGGAACTCATTTCGGTGATGGCCGTTACCGTCTGGTCGGTCTCCGAGGCATGGCGCATCAGGATTTCACTGGTGTGGGCCGAAGTCTGCTGCAGCTTGTCCAGGCTAGATGCCATGGCGCCGGTGGCCTGGGTGACTTCGCCGATCATGTCTTGCAGGTACGCGATAAAGCGGTTGACCGAATGACCGATGGCGCCCAGTTCGTCTTCTGCGCGGATGGTGATGCGGCGGGTCAGGTCGGCGTCGCCCGTGGACAGCGCATCGATGTTGCCCTTGAGCACTTTCATGCGGTTGGTCAATTGGCGGATCGCATACAGCTGCATCAGCACCAACAGGATCACCATGGGTATCTGCAACAGGCTCAGCGTGTTCAATACGTCATCACGTTGGGCTTTGATCAGGCGGGTCGGCAGGGCAGTGGCGAGGAACCAGGGCGAGCCTTCGATAGGCCGCATGAAGAAGGTGCTGGCTTCACCGTTGTTGTCGAATTCGACGCGCTGCGGTTGGTCACGGTTCGCCAGGCCAGCCTTGACCTGGGCGGCGAATGGCGAGCCAGCCGCCAGTTCGCTGATGTTCTTGAGCACGATCGGGCCGCTGATCCGCGAGCTGTTGCTGATGATCTTGCCGTCGCTTTCCACGATCAGCATCTCGGCGTTCAGTTCTGCTTCCTTGCGTGCGATCAGCTCGTTGAAAAAGCCGAGGGTCACGTCGATGGTGGAGACGCCATACGGCGCGCCATTCTTCTGGATGGCCATGGCGCAGTTGGTCCGGGGTTCGGCGCTCGCGTCGTCCTTGTAGGCTGCCGCCCAGGCGCATTTGCCAGGGGGAGTGGCCATGCCGCCCTTGTGCCAGGGTTGCTCGTAGTAGTTCGGCGCAGCATCGCTGTTCCAGAAGGTGTTGACGATCAGCTTGCCGGAAGCGTCGCGGTGCCAGAACGTGCTGAATTTGCTGCGACCTTCGGCGCGCTGGTTGGGCAAAGGCCAGATCCCGCCGCCGAACACTTTCAGCTCACCGTACTGGTCCACCAGGCCTGGCAGTACCTTGTCGATGGCATCGCTGTCGAGCAAGGGGATGGTCTGGGTAATGCTGCGTTGCTGGGCCTGGACCTTGTTCAGTTCGCCCTGGATCTGCTCGGCGACCTCGGCAATGCGGTTCAGCGCCACTTGTTCCTCGGTGTGGCGCAGCTTGGGTGCGACGAGGTAACTGATGCCGACGACCGTCAGGATGGATAACACCAGAATGAACAGAACCAAAAACAACGTGTAGCGGGCCTGAATGGTGCGCAATGAGGGCATGTGGGTGTTCCTTGCACGGGGCGACTTTCGGAAGCAAATGGGATGAACGTTCCAATATATGTCGGCTTCTCTGCCAGGAGCTTGAGTGTGGGGCCTGACCAGCCGTCAGGCGGCGGAATGGGCCTGGGCGTTTTTCCAGGTTTGAGCGTGAGCCTGCAATTCATCGTGAAGGCGTTGCATGGGGGCCGAGTGCAGGCTGAGCCTGCGCGGATGTGCAACTCGGTGGAACAGCGCCTGCCAACCTTGCCCGGCGTCCGTGGGCATCATCCCAGTGAAGAAAAAACCCGCAGCCAGCAGCAGCTGGTGGTCGGCGCAAAAGTGTCGACCGAGGCCGATTCGGACCGAAAGCGGCCAATGGGCCGGCAAGCGCCGAAGCTGCCCGACGAGGCATGTATCCACCCGATCCGCCACGATCTCGATCCGGCCGGGTAAATGGCTAAGCCGCAACGGATGAATGCCCTGCGGCCTATCCACAAGGGTGGTCCCGAAACGCGTTTCCAAAGCGCCCATCAGCCATTGGTGGGGCGCGGGCCATTGAAGACGTGGCAGCGGTCGAGGGTGGTCGCCGATCACTTGGCAGCCGATCACGATGGTTTCGGCCTGGTCCGTGGCGAACGGAGAGGGCACGAAGTCGGGTAGCAGGCCGACGTCATGAAAACCCAGTCGTTGGGACAGCCGTTGGCTGTAGGGATGGCTGGTGACCTGCTTGATCGATAGCCTGGCGAGCCCGAGCTGCCGGCAACCGTCCAGTAATTGTTGCCCCAGCCGCGAGGCGATCTGCCTGCCCTGCAACTCGGGGTCCACCGCAACCAGCGCCAGCTCGGCATCTTGAGTGGCGTGTCCCTGGCGGCACAACGCGGCATGACCGACCACGCGCCCGTCGACCACCGCCACCTGCGAATGCCAGCGCCCCTTGAGATTGTGCTGGCAGATCATTTGCGGCATGTAGACGTCAGGGGAGACGTAGTGATCGCCGTACACCCGACGAAACAGCTCGCACGTACCGGCGCTGTCGGTGGCTTGGAACGGCCTGAATACCAGAAGGCTCATCCAGCATCCTCCGCTGCCCGCGAACCGTATACCCGACGATCGATGATCGACAGGTGCTTGCCGGAACGAGGGTGGCGCTCCAGGTCCTGTGCGGTACAGGCCTGGGTATCCACGTGAAGTCGATCGAGGCCTGGATATTGCTCGATCAAGGCCGCTTTAAGCGCATGGGATCGCGTTGGGCCTGCATCCTCGGCTTTTTCCGGCAGCCACTTGAGCAACACGCAGTCATTGCCCTGGCTGTGCTCGATGATCAGTTGCCACTGCACACCGCCGGCCACGCGCCGCGCGATGTCGCTTATTTCTTCGGGAAACAGCGACAACACGCCAACGCGTACGCGCCGGCTCTCTGCGCTGCGTCCTCGAAGGGCGAATTTGCGCCCCGGCGTGCCTGCCGGCTCGCACCAACTGGCGCGGTCTCCCACCGGGTATCGGACAATGGGCATGAGGGTCCGGTTGAAATTCGTCACCACCAGGTTTCCGGCTTGGCCAATGGCCTCGATAGCTTCCCCGCTCAGGTCGTCGACGATTTCCACCCGCGTGTGCTGATCGAATACCCGGTGCTCGCCCAAGCCGCAATCAGGCGTGCTCGCACCTACCAGTCCGGCATCCACGCTGGCGTATCCGATGGACGCGAAACGCGCGCCCGGGAAGGCGCGCTTCAATGTCGGCATCTGGCTTTCGAACAGGTTCTCCCCGCCAAAGAGCACGGTGGTGATCTGTGGCAGCCTGCGCCCTTTGCCAATGACATGGCTGGCGAAGGCCAGCAAGTGCGCAGGCACGCCGACGAGTACGTTGATGCGGTGTCCAGCAATGGCGTCGGCCAACACATCGAGTTCCACCGAGCCGGAGAAGGGAAACTCGGTAATCGCAACATCGACGCTGCACAGGGCGCCGTGGATGAACAGGAAACTGGCGTAGAGATCCCCCGAGAAAAACAGATTGGCAATGCGATCCCCCGCAGCCAATTGGGCTGTCAAGCTGCGACCGAAGCAATCGAGCATCAGTTGCCATTCTGCGTGGGTATACACCGATAACTTGCCTTCGCTGGTCGTACCGCCGGTCTTGAAGACCAGTGCGTCCTTAACGCGGCTGGTCAACACCGGCCAATGGTCCAGGTCGTGGCTGTCTTTCCAATACTCGCTGAGATTGACGATCGGCAACTGGTGGAACTCGCAGCCATGGATGGGTAGATGGCTCAGCTGCGTGCGATAGAACATCGAATGCGTGCGGATATGGTTGAGCCATTGGTCGTAGGTTAATGGGGCGCTCATCGGAATATTCTCAAGGCTATGGGTCGGCTTATCGGGTACCGGGCGAAATCAACGGCCGGCTAACCTGCAATCGATCACCAGCGGGACTTTGCCGCTGTGCTTGTTATGTTCGAACCGCTCAACCGGGCAGTGCTCGACGTCCAGGGCCAGCAACCCGGCGTTGACCGACGTGCGCAGCGCTGCGAGGCCCAGCACCTGGCGCCGAACCGTTTCGGCGTCGCCATCGGTACGAATCAGCAAACGCTCACCGCCACAGCCCGCATGGCTCAGAACGATCTGGATGGCCGTCTGCGCGTGCTCGGACAGGTCCCGGGTATTGATGGACTCGGTGGCGATGCGCACCAGTTGGCCGTGGCGCTCGCGCAGCTGGAATCTGGGCGACTCCAGGCCACACGCGCATGGGCCGGGTAGCCAGCGCCCTAGGTCGCCGACTTCGTATCGCTGGAGCGGGCGCGCCTGGCGTACGCGGGAGGTGAACAGCAAGCGCCCGATACCATCAGGCCCGACCGGCATATCCCGTTCCAGGTCAACGATTTCCAAGGATTGGATATCTTCCATCAGATGAAACACACCGTCGCCACTGGCTATGCAGGCATGCCCGAGGGGGCCCGCATCGACGCTGCCGTAGATTGCCGAGCGAACGCAGGTGACGCCGCATTGCTCGAACAGGAGACGACAGTCCTGCCCCAGGTGTTCGCCACCAAGCATGATCTTGCGCACACCGCCGTAGCCTTGAAGGACTGATTGCTGGCTTGAGAACAGACGATGCAACGTGCTGGGCATGCCCATGAGCGTGTTGATTCGATGCTCGACGATCAACTGCGCAATCTCTGCAAAGTTGTCATCTGGCGGCGCACTCATCGGGTAATGCACGACATCCATCTGTTCGAGGATCTTGGTGAAACTGAGGAACCCGCCGTACAGGCTGCCGCCATAGAACAGGTTCATCACTCGATCGTACGTCGGGTCGAGCCCCGCGGCGCGCAGCCCATCGGCGGCGGCCCGCATGTGGCGGTCGAAATCACGATGGCTATAGGGGGACAAAACCGGCGCGCCGCTGCTGCCGCCGGAACGGAAGAACAGCTGTGCCTGAGGGGCCGGGGGCAGCGCCACGAACGCTGCTTTGTCCATGATGGGCGTCGAAGGGGTCAGCGCCAATGGGCTCGCGGCGGCATCCAGCGTGACGCGATGGCTGGCAATGCCTGCATCAAGGCTGACCGATACCCGGCGACTCAATCGTTGCAGCCCGTAGACCCCATCGTGGGGCTCGCCGTCGTAACCTTGCTGGATTTCTCCCGTGGAGGTCACCCGGCCAACCCCAGCGGTCATCAGGCGCCGAACCAGCCCAGGAGCGCGTTCCGGCTCGCAGATGAGGGCGCAGCTCTGCAGCACATTGCGCCATGGCAGCAAGGTTTCGGCGAGCAGCACTTGCGGCATCGGCCGTAGCAGGAGCGTGCGAAACAATGGCGAAGGTTGCAGTGCGCGGTGGTGCTCCCAGAGAATGCGCCAGCCATTGCCCGTCCAGACCTGGCCGGTTTCGTTGGCAAAGCTGAAGTCCAGGCGGGCCAGTGCCGTACGGGTGGTGATCTCACAGGCTTCGGCGGCGGTGGTCTCCAGGGTGGGCCAGCGCCCGGTCCGGCGTTCGAACGCGGCGGCCAGGGCGCTTCCCACTGCTTGCAATTGCCCAGGATCATCGCTGTCCACCAGCAGCCATTGCGGGCTGGAGCAGGCCTGCTGGTCGAGGCGGCAGACTTCGTCCACCAGCGCATCCAAGGCCTGCTCGCTGGCGGCCAGAGGCGTGATATAGGCGAAGCTGATCCGGTGGCCCCAATCGATCCAGCGACAACCCGTTGGAATGCGCTCGCGCAATGCCTTCAAGGCAGCTTCGCCGCCCCAGGCACTGACGCCATTGGCAACGGCAAAAAGACGCCCGGTTTGTTCAGAGGGCACCGGCAATACCGCCAGATAACCACGTAACCGGCCGCCTGGATCGCACGCCAGGAACGCCGCTAGGAGTTGCGCCGTCAGGTCGCCCTCGCGGGTGCTGGGGCGCAGCCAATTGACGTTGCCCGCAAGTAGGCCTTCCAGCACCGCGCAAAACCCCAGCAACGGCGAGTTGCCCGGCGTGACATGAACCACCAGGCCCAAGGGCTGCCAACTCTCGAAGGGCCCGTCGCAATAATCGATTCGCCGTAGCGAACGTGCATCGACGCCCAGCTCCCGTTCCAGCTTGAAGCTCAACGACTTGCGGGCGCAGAAAGCAATCAGGGCCTGACGCTGGTCCTCGTCCAGCAGCGGGCTTCGGTCTGCCGCACGCAGCCATTGCGCGAACGCCTCGGCACAGTCGATCACCTCCTCGCTGCGAGGTGGCGTTTCCAGCAAGACGGGCAGTTGCGCTTGGAGGCGTTCAAGCGCTGCATCGAGCGGCAGCCCGGCGTTCAGTTGGCCGTTGATGAGGTACATATCAGTTTTCCTTGATCAATTCGGCAGCGGCCATGGCGCAGCTTCGGCTGGCACTGGTGCCGGCCCGGCCATGCAGCTCGAACCACTGGGTTTGAAGGCCGCACTTGCAGTTGGCCGGGTGCAGGGTCGCCAGATCACTCATCACCACGGCGTGCGCGGGGCTTGACGAGATGTAGGGCGAAACGAACGACAACAACCCTGGTTCGCCGAACGGCTGGACACTGAAGTCCGAGGGGTGGCGTATGAAGACTTTGGAATAGACCGGCACGTGGAACCGATGATGGGCGCATTCGATGTAAGGCACCGCGTGCTCGACCGCACCGTAGCCGTCGCGGCAGCGTTGGACCTCGATGCCGAGTTGCTGTGTGATGCGCTCGTAAACGTGACGTCGGGGGATTTCCTCGGCCGCCTGTTTCTTCCAGCCACCCCCCAGGAAGACCAACGAGCCGGCGGCGAGCTTCAGGTCTTGTATGCCGGTTTCACGCATGCGCTCAAGCACATGCCAGAGCAGCGCCGGAAAGCCGAAGATGCGCACCGGCAGGCCCTCTTCGGCGAAAGATTGCAGAGTGCCGATGGCGCCGAAGACGTCGAATTCATGGCCTTTTCCAGTGCATCGCAAGGCGTAGGCGAGCCGATTGGCCGGTGCGAAGCGGCACAGGAACTGGTCGGTGTAGGCCGTGCCCAGGCGATTGGCCGCTTCGGGCTCATGGCTGAAGAGCAAGTAGTTGCACGGCGAGTCGGGTGTCGACCAGCCGTAATGCTCGAAGATGTTTACCACCATGCCTTGGGCCGCCGCCATGCTGCGCTCGTCGTAGCGCATGCGGCTTTTCTGCCCGCTGGTGCCCGAGGACGTGAGTTCCAATGCACCTTCGGCGGTGGGGCTGAGCAGCAATCGCTGCTTGAAGTAGCTGGCGTAGATGGGCGGCAGGCGCGACCAGTCAGTCAAACGGTCCAGGTCGTCGGCCCAAAGCCCGTTGGCGTTGAGCCAATGTTCGTAGCCTGGCGTGTGGTGGCTATGGAACAGGCTGATTTCAGCCATGGCTCTGTCGAACAGCCCCGGTGGCAGCGAATCGCCGTCATACGGCTGGGGCCATGCGCACAGCGCATCGGCATGGGGAAAGTGAATCATCGGGTCATCCTATGGGAAGGCAAATCAAGGGAGAGCAGCGGGGCGCGAGGTGAACAGGCGCAGCACGACAGGACAGCTGAGCCCGGCGATGCCGACCATCAGCGCGAAGGACTCAAGGTTCGCCCCGGCACCCAGCAGCGCCAACAGCGACCCTGTCGCGCTCATCACGGCGATGGAGATCATCCCGACCATGGCCGAAACCAAGCCCTTGCTATCGTCGGTGGCGAACAGGGCCAGTCGATACAGCGCGGCATTGCCCATGCCGAGCCCGATGGCATACAGCGACAGCCCACTGACCAGGACGGGAACGGACAGGGCGAACTGACTGCCGGCCACCAGCGCGGTCAGGCCTGTACACAACGGCCACAAGCTGTAGCGGACCACCCGATGCACCCCAACCCGTTCCACCAGGGCGTTGAGGACGAGATTGCCGAGGATGACCGCCGCGAAAACCGGAATCTGCCAAACCCCATACGCCAATGGGGACAGGCCTTGTCCTTGGATCAACAGCAGGGGCGACAGGCCGATCCAGGCAATCAGCGGCAGGCTCATCAACCCCAGCGCGACGCTGGCCGACATGAAGCCACCGTGGCCCAGCAGCGCTGCGTATCGCCTTACGAGCGAACGCAGGTCGAATGCTTCGACGACCGGTGTTTCAGCGCCGGCATGTGTGCCAGGGGGCGTTCGCGGCATGAACCCCCACAAAGCCAACCAGCTGACCACCCCGAGACCGGCCAGCAACATGAACAGCTCGCGCCACGACAGCCACTGCAGCAGCAGTCCGCCCGCCAAAGGGCCTAAAAGCGGTGAAAGAAGGGCGAGATTGCCCAGCATGGCCATGACCTTCACGGCGGCGGATTCGCAGAATATTTCCTGTATGGCGGGGTAGCTGACTGCAATCACGAAGCCCAGCCCCATCCCCTGGACCAGGCGAAGCCCATTGAAACCCTGCATGCCGGTGACCTCGGTGATCGCCACGCAAGCCAGCACGAACCCGGCACACCCCACGAGCATGAAGGGGCGCCGCCCATGACGATCCGACAACGGGCCGATCAGCCACGGCAGCAGGACGCCGCCCAGCAGGTACAGATTGAACGCATGGGGAATCTGATCGGGGGATGCATCGAGGTCCTGGGTCACGGTGAGCATGGCGGGCATGATCAAGTCGCTTGCCATGTAAGTGAGGAACTCGAAAAGAGCGATGGCCAGGCAGAAACCTGTCAGGCGAAAGGGTGAAAGAAGGGTGGGCTGATTTGGCATGGATTCCCAACGTCGGTTCTCGGAAAGAAGGAAATTTCTTCTTTTTCGAGAGTACGTTGGCGAGATCCAGGGTCGAAAGACGCCTTTTCGCGTAACAGGCAGTGGAAAGCGGACCGGTATATGTAGGAAAGATCCTTCGGTCGCACGAAAACGCCCAGCGGTTGTACCATACGATCCTGACTGCATCCCACCTTGTTTGTGGTGGAATAAACACGCATCAGAGGTGCAGAACGAAAAACTTCAGGAAACTGGCAAATGACTCATTCGCAACGTTTGAAATACTCGATTCTGGTGGTTCTCGTCGTACTGGCGATCATGCTCGGACTGTCCTGGATGCAAGGCAAGGGCATGATCAGCGAGCAGCTGTTTCAATACATCGCCATTGCCGTGGCGGTCATCGTCGTGGTGATCAACGGCGTGATGCGACGCAAGGTCAAGCCTTGAGCGCCGCTCATTCTTCGGTGTTGAGCAGGGCCACGGCCTGGTGGTGCAAGCTGTAGCTTTTATCCGAATTGAGCGTGACCACGCCTTCGCCGCACAGGCGCTTCAGCACCTCACGCACGCTCAGGAAGGACAAGGGAATGTCCAGCCCCAACAATTGGCTATGGACGCCGCGTACACCCAGCCGGCGGTTTTCATCGGCGGCCTTGAGCAAGGCGTCGATGACCTTCAAGCGAATCAGGCTCGTCCTGAGCCCATAGCTCTTGAGCAGACGCTTGATCTGCTCGTTGCCGCCTCGTTCCGCTGGCCCAGGGAACGTACGGTTTGTGGCTGTCATCGTGACACGGGCCGATCCTGGCTTGCCCTCCATGGGCATTTGCGCGTTATGCATGTAAAGACTCCTTACCAGCCTGACAGAAAAGATCATCAACGCTCTCCTGTATAGGACGAACGAGGGCGGCCAATCATGAGGACGTGGGTGTGAAAAAAATGCCTGGATACCGTCAAACCCCGGTAGAAGCGGCTTGCCAGCCGATTAATTTTTTTTCATCCGGTTCGTTCTCAAGGTAGGCACATCCGCGTTGAAGCGCGGCGCATGTGAACTTCCAGGCCGGGGCGGACGTACAAGGGCGTATCGGCGGCCGTCCTGGTTTTTGTACGCTATCGATCAGGAGTGAGTGTGGGAATGTCCGGGCAGTTATCGAGGTTTTGCCTTGCCGGTCTCTTGCTGGGGATGTCCCTGGGCTTGAGTACCGTTGTCAGCGCACGAGGCGAGGCCGGGCAGGCCACGGCCGAAATTCGTCGCACCAGTTTTGGCGTGCCGCATATTCGCGCCCAGGATGAGCGGGGATTGGGATACGGCATCGGCTATGCGTACGCCCAGGACAACCTATGCCTGTTGGCCAATGAGATCGTGACCGTCAACGGCCAACGCTCGCGCTATTTTGGTCCGGAACAGGTCACCGTCGAGCAACGCGAGAATCGTGCAAGCGACGTGTTTTTTGCGTGGCTCAACACGCCCTGGGCGGTTTCCGGTTTCTGGCAGGCGCAGACGCCCCAGGTCCAGCAGTTGGTGGAAGGTTATGCCGCCGGCTACAACCGCGCGCTGGCTGAGCGCAAGGCCAAAGGCCTGCCGGAACAATGCGCAAGCGAGTGGGTGCGGCCAATCACCGCGCTGGATATTGTCAAGCTCACCCGGCGCCTGTTGGTGGAGGGTGGCGTCGGCCAGTTCACCGAGGCGTTGGCCGGGGCGCAGCCGCCCAAGGCTACGGCAGACGCGCGGGGCTCGGCGTCCGGTTTCGCCATCGCGGCGCAACGGCAACAGCGCTTCGCCCTGGAGCGCGGCAGTAACGCCCTGGCTATCGGCAGCGAACGCTCGTTCAATGGGCGCGGCATGCTGCTGGCTAATCCGCATTTCCCGTGGGTGGGAGGCATGCGTTTTTACCAGATGCATTTGACCATCCCCGGAAAGCTGGACGTGATGGGCGCGGCGTTGCCGGGCCTACCGATGATCAATATCGGCTTCAGCCGGCACTTGGCCTGGACCCATACCGTCGATACGTCCAAGCATTTCACCCTGTATCGGCTACAACTGGACCCCAAGGACCCGACTCGCTACCTGGTGGATGGCAAGTCCGTTGCCATGAGCCAGCAAACGGTCACGGTGGACATCAAGCAGGCCGATGGGCAGGTCAAGCCGGTCTCCCGTGTGGTCTACGGTTCGCAGTTCGGACCGATCGTGCAATGGCCCGGGAAACTGGATTGGGATAACCGGTTCGCCTATAGCCTTCGGGACGCCAACCTGGAAAACGACCGGGTGCTGGCGCAGTGGTACGCGATGAATCGAGCCGACACGCTCAAGGATCTGCAAGAGGCCGTTCATGGCATTCAGGGGATTCCCTGGGTCAATACCCTGGCCGTTGATGACCAGGGACAAAGCCTCTATATGAACGTCTCGGTGGTGCCCAACGTCGATGCCGGCAAGCTTGCCCGATGCAGCGACCCCAAGGCCGGGCTGCGGCTGATCGTGCTGGACGGTTCACGCGGCGAATGCGCCTGGGATGTGGACCCCAAGGCGGTGCAGAAGGGTACCTATGCGGCGGACAAGCTCCCGCAACTGTTGCGCCGCGATTATTTGCAGAACTCCAACGATTCGGCGTGGATGGTCAATCCGTCGCAGCCGTTGGCCGGTTATTCCCCGGTGATCAGCCAGCAGGACCTGCCACTGGGCCTGCGGGCGCGTTTTGCCCTGGACCGACTGGGACAACTGGAAAAGGCGGGGCCGGTAACGGTGAGCGATTTGCAGGGCATGGTCATGGACGACCGGGTGTACCTGGCCGATCAGGTCATGCCGGACCTGCTGGCTTTCTGTGCCGAGAAGCTGGGGCCCGATGCACCGGCCCTGACGCAGGCATGCAGCCAGCTCAAGGCCTGGGACCGTACCGCCAGCCTGGACAGCGGCGTGGGGTTCGTCCATTTCCAGCACATCATGCAGGCATTGCAGGCGGCGCCGGGCATCTGGCGGGTCGCGTTCGACCCGAACGATCCGCAACATACCCCGCGCGGCCTGGCGATCGAAGCATCGCCAGTGGCTGATGCGCTGAGCCAGGCCATGGTCGCATCGGTCCAAGCGGTGGACGCTGCGGGACTGCAAGCGGATAGCCAATGGCGGGACGTGCAGGTGACCCGCAGCGGCGACCGCCGGATACCCATTCACGGTGGACCGGGCGAGCTGGGCATCTATAACGCCATCCAGAGCATGCCGGGCGCGAACGGCCAGCGGGAAGTGGTCAGCGGCACCAGTTACCTGCAAGTGGTGACGTTTGACGGCAACGGACCCAACGCACAGGGACTCTTGGCGTTCTCACTGTCCAGCGATCCTTCATCGCCCTATTCGGCGGACCAGACCCAGGCATTCTCGAAGGGGCAATTAAGTGTGCTGCCTTTCTCTGAACAGCAGATCAAGGCCGACCCGCATTACCAGGCCCAGACCATCCATGAGGGCGAGCAGGCGGGCAGGGTGGCGACGCAATAGCCGCGGGAGCAATCAGGCCGCGTCCCCAAGGGAGGCGGCCTATGTCAGTTTCGGGTAGGACGAGCGATGGCGTTCAATACCAGGTTGCCGTCGCTGTTCTGTGTCAGGTACACCGGCAAGACCTTGGGCAGCGAAGGCACCAGGTTCTTCACTTCGTTCAGGTTGTAGTTTCCACCGATGCGCAGAGTGCCCGTTGCGTTGTCCGCCAGCATCACGGGACGGTCGAGGTAGCGGTTGATCAGCGGCAGCGCGTCGGACAGGGCCAGGTTATCCAGCACCAGCTTGCCACTTCGCCATGCCAGCGAGCTGTCATCGAGGGCGACGTCACGAACCTTCGGCTGGAAATCGCCAGCCCTGTAGCTCGCCTGCATCCCAGGTGATAGTTGCTGGCCGCCCGCTTTGGATGCCCGATGGCTGGTTACCCACACGGAACCTTCCACCAGCGTAACCCGCACTTGATCCTGGTACATCCACACGTTGAAACGGGTCCCGGTCACGCGCACCTGGCCCTGGCCTGCTCGAACGACGAAGGGGTGGCGGCTATCGTGGCGGACATCGAAAAACGCTTCGCCTTTTTTCATCGTGACCCGGCGTTCGTCCTTGTAGTTGGCAAACACCAGCTCGCTTGCGAGGTTGAGCTCTACCTGACTGCCGTCCTCCAGAGTGATGTGACGCACGCTCGAACCTGCCTCGAATCGCTGGTAGGCGTTGGGCAACCACCCCATGTTCCAACCGGTAAAAGCAGCCAGGGGCAGGCCCAGGGCAAGCACCGTCGCCGCGATCGCCATGGAGCCGAAGCGAGACCGCGGGCGCTGGGTCGCAGGGATGGCCATTGGCTCGACGCGCGGCAGATGCTCGGCAACGCCCCAGATTTCCAGCATGGCTGCGTATTCAAAGGCGTGCAGCGGATCGGCGTCGTGCCATTGCTTGAACGCCAGCCGTTCGGCATCCGTGCAGTCGTCCGCATGCAGACGCATGCACCAATGCGCGGCCGCATCGGTGATGGCATCGTATTCGGCTTCCGGGAGTGTACGTTCGGTCATGGGCTCTTCCTGGTTTGCCGCATTCTAACCCTCGGGGCCCATTGCCGAGAACAGGGATGATGGCATTTGCACGGCATGCATCGGTTTTCCGTTGGTCAGACGTAGGAGCGTCCAGGTCCGGGTCGTACTGTCGCACACATGCCGTGAAAAAAAGATCAACGGCCTTGGCATGCCCAGGGCTCAACGCACTCAAGTGGAACGCGATGGACTCGGATCGAGCTGGCGCCCCAATTCACAAATCAGCAGCGTGACCGAATCGGCGTTACGGAGTATGACGTCGATGCGCTTGTCCGGCAAAACCGGGTTCAAGAACGCGTTTCGTGCTTCGTCCATGCTCCGTGTGTCGGTGACTTTCAAAATGGCCTTGGCAATGTCTTTATACATTGGCAACAACTCCAACCTCTTGTAACTGTTGTCGGTACTGTCCCACTGTCTGAACAGCTTGGATTTTGCCGTGCCCAGGGAAAGCCCATTGAGTTGCAGTTCCTTCTGCGTGTCATGACGTGTTTGCCCCAGGTGGGTCGAGGTTGAAATCAAGTCGGGAAACGGCAGCGCAGCGTCCAGGTAGATGATGTCGATCGTGTCGATGAGCTGATGGGATATCTCGTGGATAAGCGTCGCGCCTTGGGCATGCGCGTCGACGTTGAAGAACGCCGGCACCACGGTCTTGTACCAGTCCAGCCCCGGTTCGAAGAAAAACTGCGTCAGGTAGATTCGCCCGCGGGCCGCAGGTTCGAGCACAAATGCGGTTGCCCGGTCTTCCAGGTATTTCAAATTGCCAATGACGATACGGCTGGCGTTCTGCTGTTCCCAGGTGGGGTCGGCCAACGCCCTGCATATCGGGAAAATGGCGGTCTCCACTTTGCCGATCAGGGCGCTGTCGACCTGTCGGACCCCAAAGAACGACATCAGGAAGCTATCCAGCCGAGAACCTGGCAAAGGCTGTTTTTTGAACTGCTCTAGATTGAGCAAGGCGTTCAGCGAATAGAATCTGGCGGTTTCCAGTGCCTGTACGATGACGTTGGCGCGATAAGGAGACTTCTTGCGTATCTCAGCCATGCCGCGCGCTTCGATGTTCAAGGATCCCTTTGCCTTGAAGTCGCTATAGGTCACCGCCATTTTCGACCCCGCCTTGCCGAAACGAATGGTCTGTCGCTGTGGGTCGATTGCCCATGTCGTTTCGTTGGCGCTATACCTCAGCAACGGGCCTTCGTCATCACCGTGGATAATGCGCCAGCCCCGGCCGGCCCTTGCCACTTGATAGACCTTGCCGGCCAGGGGCACGTAGAACTTGCCGCCGTCCTTTGATTCATAGGTGCCGTCGGCCCGGTTCTGCTGGAGCGCCCAGAGGCTGATGCCTATGGCTTCGAAGGCCTGTAAGTCGGTGCGCAGTGGCGCGGTGCAGGCGATTTCCTGCCACCCGGGCGTCGAGGAGCCGCTTGGCGAGGCCGGTTCGGCGGGATCGAGGAGGCCGAATGTATCGTCGCGATTGAGCAAACCCAGCGACACCATTTCCGCGGCGCCGGCGATGAAGTCATGCAGGCCGGTTTTCCAGTCGTGCTGCTGCAGGGCTTCGGCCGAACCCTTGAAGTCCTGATAGCTCTCCCAAAGCGTTTCCAGGAACGTCAACCTGGCCGGTAGCTGCCTACCCACCAATCCGATCCCAGAACTGAACAGGTGCAGCACCGTTGCCCAGTCGAATGGGCGATGGTCCTGGTTCTTCGTCCCCAGCATATCCAGTAGCAACGTCGCGTTGTCGTTGTACAGGGTTTCGAATACATCGGTGTCGATCGGATTCGAAGCGAGGGTAATCTCCGACAGTTGCCCGAGGGTGGCGGTAAACAGATTCCGGAAGGTGGCTCGCTGGTCTTCGGGCAGCCGGCGGACCAGCAGGTCCTGAAGCGCGCCGGGGACATTGAGGGCGGCGACGATGCTTGGTTCATCCTTGAACTCGGCCAGCGAATGCCCCTCGTGGTAGGGAGCATATAAAACATGAGGGTCCGCCGGATCGGCGCTCGAGCTGATCACATAGAGCCCGAGCGCCCTTACCGCGGCGGCGCCGCCGGTCTTGATCAGTTCCAGTGGACGTATGATCGCACCGGCACCCCTGACCGCTCGACGGGCGATGGCGTCCGGCATGTCCAGGACCTGGAGGATCAAGTCGAACGCCTTCGGGGAAATGTGCTGTTGCAGAAGACGTGAGTGGGCGTATTGCAACAATTGCCATGGCAGCTGCTGGCGAAAGCGTCGCTTCCTGGGCTGGACATCGGAAATTGCGCCGCAAAGCGCTTGTTTCACCTGATGTTTGTAGGTGCTCTGGATATCGAGCGACGACAACATCTGCCGCACCGCCAGTTCGTTCAGGCTGTCTGGCAATGATTGCGTGGAGGTCGAGGAAACCTTGAAGCCCTTGCTGGTGACATCGATGGGGTGCAAGGCAAAGTCGGTCAATGAACTGGCAGGGCCGACCACCGCCAGGTTTGGCGTGATCTGGATGGTTTCGGGGTTGAGTCTGTCCTCGGGGAAACGTGCGTCCAGCAGTGCTTGCAGACGATTTTGCACGTAGGTACGCAGGGGTTCGATGCCGTCCAGGTAATCCTTGCCATCGGCTACGCTGCTTTTGTATTGCTCCAGGATCTCGACGTGCAAACGTTGATCCTCGAGGGGGGCAGCGCCGAGCCAGGCGGGCAGTTTCTGCCGGTATTTGCTGGCCTGGGCGATGGCCGTGGCGCGTTTCAGGTTGGTGGGCGCTCCTTTTTCCAGCAGGGCTTCAAGACCGTTGGCCAGTGCCGAGCGGGTCAGTTGCCAATCCCCGCTTTTCAGGGCACTCAGGTAGGCGTACTCAGTCTCGAAAAGGTGGATGAACGAGGTCATTCGATTCATCAGCACGTTGTCTTCGATCAGTTCGTAGGTGTCCAGTTGATAGCGTCGGTGGGGCTGGCGCTGGGCGGGGGGAAGGTTGGACAGCAAGCCAAATCGCCTGCGGGAATCAAGCAGCTGCCGATTCAATTGTCGAGTGGCCAGGTCGACCGAGGCGAATGCCTGTAGCCCGTCGGCAGGTGTCCAGACGATCGCCATGCCCGAGTACGGCGTATCGAGGCCACCACGCTCGGTCAATAGAAAACAGTTCGCCAGTGGCAGCGAGATGGCGACGCCGGACGATGCGCACGTCAGTTTCAATGAATAAACGTCTGGCCGGAATCCCCTGACGCCGATGCGCCGCCGGCGATCCGGGTAGTCGGGGTCGAAGGCGAACACCGTCGTGATCAGTTCATGGGCGATTGTCGGCAGCGTGGCGTCGATCGAGCGTAGATCAGCCTCTGCGCGAATCCCCACTGAAAACACATTGGTCAATTGTGGAAGCAATTGCCTGAGTCCGTTTTGAAGCGAAGACCGGAGAAACGATGGCAGCCTGGAAAATTCGCTAGCGAAGGCGCCTTCCACGTCGATGCAGCTCTTGGCCTTTCTTTCCATCTGATCGGCCAGGAAGTTGGAAAGTCGCAATTTTCCATGGAAAGCGGGCTGGGTCCCCCAATGTCCGGCGGTCTTTTGATTGAGTAGCTTGTTGCTGATGAAGGCTCGTATGTCGAGGGCCTTGTCGACCAGTGCATGGACATTCACCCGGCCCTGGCGGGACATTTGCAGCGCATACCGCAGGTTGTGCGTCTGTTTGTCGATGATCGCGCCAGCCAATGAATCAGCGATAGGCATGTCTATCGGTTCGCCGCAAATTTTCGGATGCTCGAAACCCAGGAGCCGGTTGCGCTCGTCCAGGTCCAGCAGGCTGTAGATCGCCTCCTTCTGCTCGGGCGTGCTGACCAGCGCTTCTTTGAATCCAAGGTAATTGCCAACGACTTGAAGGCCGTCGGTGGGCGTGTAGAGGTAATGACCTTGCCCGCTGACCATCAGCGATCCAGCGAGCTCCACGAAGTTAGGTGCATATTCCCAGAGGCGCACAGTCTCGATGAACAGCACTGCCTCGTCCCGGCGCGACGGCCTGAACAGCCGAAGCAACTCGCGGCCCTGGGCCTCCGTCAGCTGGTTTTTTTCTCGTTTGATCAGAATGGCCGCCCACAGGGCGTCCTGAATGAATTGGGCCAGGAATTGGCGCCGAGATGTGTGGAAGGGGCCGCTGGTGTCCCAGAACGCGTTGACACGATCGATCAGCTTCGGGATCAGCCTTATCGCCGCACCCTTGATGATCGCTTCCCACTCCTGTCCGGAATAGGACGACGCAGGCGTGTCAGGGTGGGTCAGGTCGGCAAGATGCCCGGCTGGCCAGCCTTGATGGTGGAAATAGACCAGCACCGCCTCGCTCAGGGGAATGCTTTGGGTGACATGAATCGCCTCGGGCGCCTGGGTGTAGTCGATCCTGGACAGCGCAATGCGTACCTGCCTGGGATCGAGGCCGGGTAGCGCGTCGCCCAGTATCTGGTCCAGCAGCGTCGCGAGCGGGGGCAACTTGACCAATTCCTCCACCATGGACAGCACGTTGTGGTGTTGGGCATGTTCGATGGTGTTGAGTTGAGTCTCGAAAACGTCCCCGTCGATGGCCTGCCAGGATTGTTCGATATCCGTCGTGCCCTTCAGTTCGCTGCGCTGGGCAATCGACAGGAGCCGAAACAGATTGTTGCGATCGCGGTTGTCCAGCAGTGTCTGGTCAATCCAGGCCCGGAGCGCTGCGGGACTGTCGAACTTGCGAACCCCGTCCCATGGCGTGTACAGGAATGCTGGATCGACGGCGGTATCGCCGCGTCTGGGCGTGGTTCGCAGGCAGAAGCAGCCAGCCAACGCAATGGCCGGCTTGCCTTCGGCGCTAAGCTGGATGGTCTCGGCGATCATCGGAGGCGTCTGTGCGGCGCGTTGCGCATGGGTGGGCAGCGAAACGTTTTGCAGCCAGTCGAGGTCGGCCTGCGTCAGGCCATGGTGTGCCTCCAGCTCATCCAAGCCCTTGGCGGCCAACAGCTGGGGAAATAATAACGGCAGTGCTGCTGTGCTCATCGTCGCTTCTCGTCAGGGCAGGCCAATGCGGCGTCCCGGTGGATGAAGCGGCCAGACTAGGCCACGCTGAAAGGGCACAGGTGGTACATAGTTACCGCATGGACGATGGGCGTGTCTGCCAGGCTCGCTGGCGAACGCCCCGGCCCAAAGGGTTGCTTGCGCAAAGGTTGACAGCGCGCTCATGGGGCAGTGTTAATCAGCCCAAGTCTTGTCGTTTCAACGCTGTTGCTACCTCCTACAATCACTCAGGAGCTTCAGATGTCCGCGCTTCCCGATCACACCGGTCCTTGCACGTTATCCCTTGACGCCTTGGTTGGGCTGTTGGAGCAGATCTTCCTGCGCCACGGCACATCGGCAGAGGTCGCCCGCACCCTCGCCGAAAACTGCGCCGCAGCCGAGCGCGACGGGGCCCATAGCCATGGAGTTTTCCGCATGCCGGGTTATGTCTCCACGCTCAAAAGCGGTTGGGTCGACGGCCGAGCCGTGCCGGTGGTCGAGGATGTCGCCTCAGGTTTCGTACGGGTGGACGCCGGCAATGGCTTTGCCCAGCCCGCTCTGGCGGCCGCGCGGCCCTTGCTGGTGGAAAAGGCCCGCAGCGCCGGTATCGCGGTGCTGGCGATCCGCAACTCTCATCATTTCGCGGCGCTTTGGCCGGACGTCGAGCCGTTTGCCTATGAAGGGTTGGTGGCACTGAGCGTTGTCAACAGCATGACCTGCGTAGTGCCTCATGGCGCGGACCGCCCCTTGTTCGGCACCAACCCCATCGCTTTCGCCGCGCCACGCGCCGGTGGCGAGCCGATCGTCTTCGACCTTGCCACCAGCGCCATCGCCCACGGCGATGTGCAGATTGCCGCGCGCAAAGGCGAGCTGCTGCCGCCGGGAATGGGGGTGGATAGCCTGGGCCAGCCGACCCGCGACCCGAAGGCAATTCTCGAAGGCGGGGCGCTCTTGCCATTTGGTGGGCACAAGGGGTCGGCGTTGTCGATGATGGTCGAATTGCTGGCGGCGGCGTTAACCGGGGGCAATTTTTCCTTCGAGTTCGACTGGCGCAATCACCCCGGCGCCAAAACGCCTTGGACTGGGCAATTGTTGATCGTCATCGACCCCAGCAAGGCCGCTGGGCAAGGATTTGCCGAGCGCAGCCAGGAACTTGTCAGGCAGATGCACGGAGTGGGGCTGCGCCGTTTGCCCGGTGATCGTCGGCACCGGGAGCGCGGCAAGTCCACAGAACAGGGCATCACGCTGGATGGGCAGGCGTACGCTCAGTTGCGGGAACTGGCGGGAGCGTAGACCGAAGGCCAGTGGTTTTTTCATGGCAAGGGAGCGGTCTCCCTTGCCTTGGGTCGGTGCTCAACGTCGCCCGAGCAATAACCCCACCACGAGGCCAAACCCCGCGGAAATAGCAACAGTCTGCCAAGGGTGCCCGCCAATATAGACTTGCGTTGCATCGACCATCGGCCGCGTGCGCTCCCGGGCGCTGGCAACCGCATCCAAAGCCTGTTGCAGTTTCAGGGCGATCTGGCCGCGCAGGTTTTCAGCATCCTCGCCGACCAACGACGCACTGCTCTTGAGTAATTTTTCCGACTCTTCGATCAATGCCTTCAGTTCGCTGAAGGCTTGATCCTTGATTTGCTCTCCGTTCGGTTGCGCGGCGCTTTTACGGGCCATTGAGGTGCTCCTTGAGGATGGATGGCAGTGAACAGTGGAGTGCCACGCTTCGGTAAAAGTTGCAGCGCCAGGGGTGCGTCCGTACAGCGCAGGGCCAATTCGGTGTTAAGCCGTTTCCCCGCAAGGTGTAAGATGCCGCCTATTTACGCAACAGGAAATTCCCCATGAGTTTCAATCTGGCTGACAGGCCCCTGGCCGAGCGCGCCGCGCTGGAAGACGAAAAATCCCGGCTCTTCGAGCTTTGGCAGAACAACCTGGGCAAGGCCAAGGGCGACGCCGCCCGGTTGTTCGGCGAGCGTTCCAAGCGCAAGGGCAAGTGGGCCGAATGGGTACGCGCAGAACTGGACGGCATGTCGCCTCCGGAATACGCCAACATGGTGCGCAGCGAGGTCAATCGACTGATGGCCGCCAATAAATAAAAACTTACGCAAAGGTCGCGATGATCGCCTCGCGCACCTTGTCCACCGCCAGGTCCTTCTGCCCGTGGGTCCGCGACCCCAGCTCGATGGGATAGCGCGGCAAGGCCAGCGGGCAGGGCACCAATGCCAGGCCGCTGAGCTGGGCGATGGCGCGGGCGGCATGGTCTGGGATGGTCGCCACGGCCTGGCTGTCCTTGAGCAGGAACGGCAGCGCCGCAAAATGCGTGGTCGAGGAACATACTCTTCGTCGCAGGCCCAGCGCGGCCAGCCCCTCATCGGTGATGCCGATGAAGCCGCCGGACGACACCAACAGATGCTCCCGCGCGACGAAGGCTTCGAGGGTAAGGTCCTGCTGGCCCGCTGCCAGACTGGCCGGATCCATGAGGCAAGCGTAGCCACCTTCGCCGAGGACCCTGCGACTCAGCAGCCGTTCGGTAAATCCCCCCGCCGTAATCGCCAGGTCCAGGCTGCGCTCCATCAAGGCCCTGCCGACGATCTGGCTATGGGTCTGGCGAAAGATCAAGCGCAGGCCCGGCGCCCGTCGTGCCACTTCCTCTATCAGGCGGCGTCCATAGGCGATCTCGAAATCATCGGATAAGCCGAGGATGACGGATCGACCTTCGTAGTGGCTGGCGCCAGGATCGACCATTGCCAGGCTCTGGCGGCACTTGTCCAAGGCTTCACTGATGACGGGTTTCAACTGGTTGGCGCGCAAGGTAGGGGCCAGGCCCCGACCCGTGCGCACGAACAGCTGGTCGTCATAAATGCCGCGAAGCCTGCGCAGCGCCGCACTGATGGCGGACTGGGTGACCCCCAGGCGCAACGCGGCGCGGCTTGCGCTGGATTCGTCGTGCAAGGCTTCGAAGGTTTTCAGCAGGTTAAGATCGACGTCGACGATATTCATTTGGCTCATATCTTTTAGCAGCGTTTCGGGCTTTATCGATGATCGGCCGTGGCGTGAAAATCAGCAACACCTGAAACCACGGAGTTCAAGACCATGCCCAAATCCATCGTCGCTGCCCTGCAAATCGGCTCGCTACCGGGTGGCAAAGCCGAAACACTGACGCAGATCCTCTCCTATGAAGAGGCAATTCGCGACGCGGGCGCTCGTTTGGTCGTAATGCCGGAGGCGCTGCTGGGTGGTTATCCCAAGGGCGAGGCTTTTGGAACGCAATTGGGCTATCGGCTACCGGAAGGACGCGAGGCGTTCGCTCGCTACTTCGCCAACGCCATCGACGTACCTGGCGTCGAGACGGAGGCATTGGCAGGCCTGTCGGCGCGCACCGGGGCAAGCCTGGTGCTGGGTGTTATCGAGCGGGCCGGCAATACCTTGTATTGCACGGCCCTGTACTTCGAGCCCGACGCCGGCTTGGTTGCCAAGCACCGTAAGCTGATGCCCACCGGCACAGAACGGTTGATCTGGGGCAAGGGCGACGGGTCGACTCTGCCGGTGATCGACAGCCAGGTGGGTCGCGTGGGCGCGGCGGTGTGCTGGGAAAACATGATGCCGCTGCTGCGCACGGCGATGTATGCCAAAGGCGTCGACGTCTGGTGTGCCCCAACGGTGGATGAGCGGGAGATGTGGCAAGTGAGCATGCGGCATATCGCTCACGAAGGTCGTTGCTTCGTGGTCAGTGCCTGCCAGGTCCAGGCATCCCCCGAGGCGCTGGGAGTCGAAGTGGCTAACTGGCCGGCACAACGGCCATTGATCGCCGGCGGCAGCGTGATCGTTGGCCCCATGGGGGACGTGCTGGCTGGCCCGTTGAAGGGTACCGCCGGGTTGCTGACCGCTGAAATCGACACCGACGAATTGGTGCGTGCGCGCTATGACTATGATGTGGTCGGCCACTACGCCCGGCCCGACGTGTTCGAACTGGTGGTGGACGAGCGGGCCAAGCCGGGCGTGCGCTTCACTGCATGAGTCACCAGGTGGCCGAGGCGCCTGGCAAGTCAAGGGTCCCGCGGTCGACGAAGCGCATCGTGCCGAATACACCGCCGGCGAGCTTGCCCTTGAGTACATAGGGCAGGTTGTCCAGGCGCTGGGTCTGGCTCAGGCCCAGCGTCTGGCGCAGCACCGAAAAGGCCGAGATGCTCACCGGCACGCTCAATACGCCTTCGGAGAAACGCGGGATCGAGCCGCTCTGGTCACTGACCCCCGTCGCCAGGGTGTGGCCGTTGACTTCCAGGTCCAGCGCGACGCCGTTGTACTCGATAGTGGTTTCGTTGGGGTTCTGTAAGCGCAGTTTCACCGCAAAGCGCAGTTCCATGCCCTGGCTGGGTAACGGCTCGATACCGACCACGTTGATGTTCAGCGGATCCCGTTGCTGGAAGAGGGCGCAGGCGCTCAGGCTGAGCACTATCAAAATGAAGGACAAGCCGCGGATTGTGCGCATGAAAGGGGCTCTCGCGTTGGGGCGGGTGGGACAGGACAATAACATTCCACTCGCCATGAGGCTCAAGTCAAAGCGGTGTCGCCTACTGACAGTTTCTGACACCAGCCTCTGCTAATCTGCTGCAACTTTCCTCGTGGGCCTATCATCGTGTCGCGAACCACTCGGCTGCTTACTTTGTTGCAAGTCTTGCGGGGCAAGCGATGCCCAGTCACGGCTGCGACATTGGCGGGCGAGTTGAAGGTCTCCGAGCGCACGCTTTATCGCGATATCGCCGAACTCACGGCCCTCGGCGCACCGATCCAGGGCGAGGCAGGCATCGGCTATGTGCTGCGCAGCGGCCTGTTCTTGCCGCCCTTGATGTTCACCGCCGATGAAATCGAGGCCATCGTGCTGGGTTTGCGTTATGTCGACCAGCGCGGCGACGAGGTGCTGGGCAAGGCAGCCGCCGATGCCCTGGCCAAGGTCGAGGCGGTGCTGGCGCCCGGTTTGCGCGATGCGCTGCACAACCCCACCGTATTACCGGGCCCGGCGGGCTACGGCTATCCGCAAAACACTGTCGAGCTGAATGTCTATCGCCAGGCCATTCGCACGCAGGCCAAGCTGCATATCGACTACGCCGATGTGAACAAGGCCCCGAGCCAGCGCTTGATCTGGCCGCTGGCCCTGGGTTTTTTCAATGAGGCTCGGGTGGTGGTGGCCTGGTGCGAATTGCGTGGCGCTTATCGTACTTTTCGCACGGACCGGATTGCCTCGGCCGTCGTCCAGGGCGAGCGTTATCCAGGCAGGCGCAGTGACTGGCTGCGCGCCTGGTTTGCGCTGATGAATCTCGACGAGACGGGGCGTTTCACTCCTGACAAAAACTGACACAGCGCTGTTTTAGCATGGCCTTGAAACGAAAAAACAAGGAGCCCTGACATGTCCAATCCCGTCTCTTCCCTGGCGCCGGCCATCGCCGGCTACATTGCCGCCGCCAACGCCCGCGACAGCTCGGCGGTAACGCGTTTCTTTGCCGAAGACGCCAATGTGTTCGATGAAGGCAACCATCGGGTCGGCGCCCGGGCCATCGCTCAATGGATGGAAGACACCGCGCGGCGCTACCAGCCACGGGTGGAAGTGCTCAACGTGCAGCAGCGTACCGGAAAGGTGCTGGTCCACAACCTGATCTCCGGGACCTTCCCTGGCAGCCCGCTCGAGTTGCGCTATACCTTCCGACTCGATGAGCAGGGGAAGATCAGCCGGTTGGATATTTCTGTCTAGGGGGTGGGGTTTGGGTAAGCCTGATTGAGGAGAAACGCACGGGGTCGCCCCGCATGGCATACTCCCCACCTTTGCCTTCCGGACCCGGGCCGTATGACTTTCGACTCACCCTTGAGCGCTTGGCAACACGCTATCGAACACCATGGTTTTGTCCAGGATGAAGCCCAGGAGTTGGCCATCATGGCCCTTGAGCAATGCCACAAGGCATTGCACGAGGGCCGCAAGTCGATCAAGGGCGTCTATCTGTGGGGGCCGGTCGGGCGCGGCAAGACGTGGCTCATGGACCGCTTCTATGAAAGCCTCAAGGTTCCGGCCCGTCGGCAACACTTCCACCATTTCATGGCCTGGGTGCATCAGCGCTCGTTCCAGCTCACCGGCACACCGGACCCGTTGCAGGCGCTTGCGCGGGAGTTGAGCGGAGAAGTGCGCGTGCTGTGCTTCGACGAGCTGTTCGTCACGGACATCGGCGATGCGATCATTCTTGGCCGCCTGTTCCAGGTCATGTTCGAATTGGGCATGGTTGTGGTCAGCACCTCTAACCTGCCGCCGGATGAGCTTTATGCCAGCGGCCATAACCGGGAGCGATTCCTGCCGACCATCGCGTCCATCAAACGCTACATGCAAGTAGTTCCGGTCAATGGCTGGCAAGACCACCGCCAGCACCCGGGGGCGCTGCAGCAGCGCTACTGGGTGCGTGACCCGGCCCAGGCGGACCCTTTGGCGGAGGTCTTCGACCGGTTGAGCAAGGGGCGGGCACCTGTCAGTCAGCCGATCGAAGTCGGCCATCGCCAGGTCGTGGCGCTCAAGGCCTGTGACAAGGTGCTCTGGAGCCGCTATCCGGATCTCTGCGAACAACCGTTCTCGGCCGTCGACTTCATGGCGCTGTGCGACCGTTTCAGCGCCATCCTTCTCAGCGATGTCCCGTGCCTGAGCGCCGAACAGCGTGAAGGGCGTATCGCCCGTGGCACCGAGGACGGGGTGGAGCGGGTCGAGGCCGGCGACCGCGAGTTGCCGCAGCTGTCGATACACGACGATGGCGTCCGTCGGTTCATCGCCCTGGTCGATGAGTGTTATGACCGAAAGGTGCCGTTGTATCTGTCGGCCCAGGTTCCGATGGACCAGTTGTACACGGAGGGCTATCTGCAATTCCCGTTTCGCCGTACTCTCAGTCGCCTCCAGGAAATGCAATTGCAACGTTTCGGTCAGCTCGCCTGACCGGATCCCGCCGCGGCCAAGCCGTCGGCCATACCGAAAACGAGATGGAAGATCATGGAAGAAGCCAAGGAAATCCTTGTATTGCAAGCCAGCTACAGCAATCCGATCCATGCCGAAGCGATTTGCCACGTGCTCAACGGCTATGCCGAGGATCCGATGGGTGGCGGCCATTCGCTACCGGCCGAAGTGCTTGCGCATTTGCCCCAGGAACTGGCCAAGCGCGCACATGCCTTCAGTGTGCTGGCGTTCGTCAATGGTGAACCGGCAGGGTTGATCAATTGCTTCGAGGGTTTCTCGACGTTTGCCTGCCGACCGTTGGTGAACGTCCACGATGTTGCGGTGATGCCAGCGTTTCGCGGGCTGGGCTTGAGCCAGAAGATGTTGCAGAAAGTCGAAGATATTGCCCGCCAGCGTGGGTGCTGCAAGATCACCCTGGAAGTGCTGGAAGGCAACGCCGTGGCCCAGGCCAGTTATGCCAAGTTCGGTTTTGCCGCCGGCATGTTCGACCCGGCCCATGGCCGTATGTTGTTCTGGATCAAACCCCTGTAGCAACGGGGACTTTTCGGCTACTTCAAAACGACCTGGCCCGCCGGACCCTTGGGTTTCATGAGGCTGAAATCGATCAGCGCCTTATGCTGGCTTTGATAGGGGTTGCCGATCAGCAATGGGCGCGCCGTGAACGAATCGCTGACCAGGCTTTTGCTCCGGTCCAGCTCATCGAAGTTCAAGCCCGCCAAGTCCGCCCAGGTGTGGATCAGGTGTGAGCTGCTGTAAGGACGTGACAGGTCGCCGGTGAAGTTCCAGTCATGGGTTTCGCGCCATTTGGGCGAGGCCCAGGCCATGAACGGAATGGTGTACATCGGCGCGGTCGGCTTGCCTTCGTTGCGGCCCAGGGTGTCATGCCCTGGCGAATCGAAGACGTCCTCGCCATGGTCCGACAGGTACAACAGGAAACCGTTGGGGTCGGTGCGGGCGTAGTCCTTGATCAGGCTGGAGACGACGAAGTCGTTGTACAGCACCGCGTTGTCGTAGCTGTTGTAGGTCGGCACCTGGTCGTCACGTACGCCGGCGGGCACGCCCTGGCGATCGGTGAATTTATTGAAGGTCGGCGGATAGCGGTATTGATAACTCATGTGTGTGCCGAGCAGGTGAACCACGATCAGCTTGCGTGGCGCGGTGTCCGCCAGGGCTTTGTTGAACGGTTCGATCACGTCGCCATCGTATTGCGCGGCATTCTGGTTGCGGTTGTTGTTCAGGTAGACCTGCTCATCGGCCTGTTGGGAGAAGGTTGTGAGCATGGTGTTGCGCTTGGTCATCGTCTGCTGGTTGGTGATCCAGAACGTCTTGTAGCCGGCCTGTTTCATCATGCTCACCAGTGACGGTGTGCTGAGGTAGAGGTCGGGACTTTCCTCGTCGGCGAAGGTCAGCACCTGCTGCAAGGCTTCGATGGTGTAGGGCCGCGGGGTGATGACATTGTCAAATACCGCGAGTTGATCCTTGAGCTTGTCCAGCTCCGGCGTCGTTTCCCTCGGATAGCCATACAGGCTCATGCGCTGGCGATTGGTGGATTCGCCGATCACCAGCACCAGGGTCGCGGGCTGGTTGGCCGCGCTGTCTTTGAGGTTGCGCAGGGGCGCGATCTTGCTGGTGCTGTGAAGCATGCCTTGCATGTTTTCCAGCTGTTCACCGTAGCGACGATAAGCCACCAGCATCTGCCAGGGCACGGCCGGCTCGATGCGATCCTCGAATTTCTCCAGACCGCCGGCAAGCGTGCCAGTACGCAGGGTCTGCTTGACCAATGGGTAACCGACGACGGCAACGACGATCAGGCCGGCGGCGATCATCGCCTGGCCCCGGGGCAAATAGACCGGGCGCAGGCGTGTCCAGAGGAAATAGCCAACCAGGGTGTGTGCAAGGAACGCCGGCACCATCCACCAAGCGAAATACTGGGTCATGTATTCGCCGGCTTCGTTCACGTTCGACTCGAACATGATGAAGATGACGCTTTGGGAAAATTCCTGCTGGTAAATAAAGAAATAGCCCAGGCTGGCCATCGAGCATGCCCACAGCACCACGCCGATCGCCGCGGCGAGCAGGCGCGTGCGAGCCGGAAACAGCAGCAGCGGCGCCAGCCAGAACGCACTCATGACGAAGGCTTGGCGAAACCCGGTGAAACCTGAGGTATCGCTTGCCAGGATAAGCAATTGGGTAATGCCGGAAAAATACCAGAAGAACAGAAAAAGCCAGCCGAACCCGGCCCAATCGAAACTTTTCGCAGTCGTTTTGCTGCGTTTGAACACACTCATCAAGCGCTCCAGCTTTTGCCGACGGGGTCCACTGGCACCGATCTGGCGCCGGCAGTATGCGTCGTAACTATTTGTCAGCGCAGGAGTATTGCGAGGGTGGTGTGAAAACTTCGTGAGTTTTTTGCAGGCGAATCATGGCGTCCGGTTCCGCTGGTTTGGCGGGAACGGCTTTGTGGCGATGGAGCAAGCTCGATCGCCACAAGGGTAATTGGGAGTGTTTGTCAGTGTGACACCGGCTCGCCCGGTGCCACGTGCCGCCTGGGCCAGAATCAGCGAGCCAAAGCCTGGCTCTGGTAAGGAAGCTGTGCGTGTTGCAACTGCAAGCGCAACTGCGTCACTTCATCAAGCAGCAAATCACGCTCTTCTTTCAGCAGGCGTAGTTCGTCGCGACGAATGGTCACGTAAAGGGTCTGAGGAGGACGTGCGGTAACGACAGGGCCCATTGCTCACCTCGCAAATGGCTACATCAACTAGAGAGATGTCGTCAGTTTCTTGGCGACAATTCTTTATCGGCACCAATTCTGAATACTTTTGCCCGTTGATGGAACTTTTTTATTTTTCATGGTCGACGTGTCTTCGGCGGGTTATTGAACGTTATCCTTTGTGATCGGGCGATTTACCCGGAAACTATGCGGCAATGCTCTGGACTAACCTCCACAAGTCACCTTGAGCTAAACCTTTGACACACCTTAATTTGTAGTAGGGAGCATCAGCACATGCAACTCGGGATCATCGGACTGGGCCGCATGGGCGGCAATATTGCACGGCGCCTGATGCTCAATGGGCACACCACCGTTGTTTATGACCGCAATGCCGCTTTCGTCGAAAACCTGAGCCAGGAAGGCGCGACGGGGGTCGCGGACCTGCCGGCTCTGGTCGCCGGGCTGCAAAAGCCTCGGGCGGTCTGGGTCATGCTGCCGGCGGGCGCACCCACCGAGGACACCATCAACGTGCTCAGCGAACTGCTGGAGCCGGGCGACGTGGTCATCGATGGCGGTAACACGTATTACAAGGACGACATCCGCCGCGCCCAGACGCTGTCGGAAAAAGGCTTGAACTACATTGATGTCGGCACCTCCGGTGGTGTCTGGGGGCTCGAGCGCGGTTACTGCATGATGATCGGTGGCGACGCCGACGTCGTTCGTCGCCTGGACCCGCTGTTTGAAAGCCTCGCGCCAGGCATGGGCGATATTCTACGCACCCGTGACCGCAAGTCCGACGACGATCGCGCCGAACGAGGCTATATCCATGCGGGCCCGGCCGGCTCTGGGCACTTCGTCAAGATGATCCACAACGGCATCGAATACGGAATGATGCAAGCGTTCGCCGAGGGCTTCGACATCCTCAAGACAAAATCCAGCGAAAGCCTGCCGCCTGAACAGCGCTTCGACCTGAACCTGGCCGACATTGCCGAAGTCTGGCGTCGTGGCAGCGTGGTGTCGTCCTGGCTGTTGGACCTGACCGCCGATGCATTGGCCAGCGATCCGAAGCTGGATGGCTTTTCCGGCGAAGTGGCCGACAGTGGGGAAGGGCGCTGGACCATCGAGGCCGCCATCGAGCAAGCGGTGCCGGTGCCGGTATTGTCCAGTTCGCTGTTTGCCCGTTTCCGCTCCCGTCAGCAGGCCACCTATGGCGACAAGATGCTCTCGGCCATGCGCTTTGGCTTCGGCGGCCATGTGGAGACTACGAAAAAATGACCTCGATCGGCAGGAAATCCAAGGCTCAACCTGCGCCACCGACCACGCTGTTCCTGTTCGGTGCCCATGGAGACCTGGTCAAGCGCTTGCTCATGCCGGCGCTTTACCACCTCAGCCGTGACGGGCTGTTGGGGGATGGCCTGCAGATCGTGGGTGTTGACCACAACGCCATCAGCGATGTGGATTTTGCAAAAAAACTCGAGGATTTCATTCGTAGCGAAGCGGCGAGCAAGGGCGGCGATCCCGACCGCGCGCTCGATCCGACGCTGTGGGCCAGGCTGGCCCAAGGCATCAGTTACGTCCAGGGTGACTTCCTCGATGACAGCACCTACGAAGCGCTGGCGGCGAAAATCGCCGCCAGCGGCACTGGCAATGCGGTTTTCTATCTGGCGACCGCGCCACGTTTTTTCAGTGAAGTGGTCCGCCGCCTTGGCGCGGCCGGGTTGCTTCAAGAGCAGGATGACGCCTTCCGGCGCGTGGTGATCGAGAAGCCGTTCGGCTCCGACCTGCACACCGCCGAGGCGCTAAATGCCTGCCTGCTAAAGGTCATGGGCGAAAAGCAGATCTATCGGATCGACCATTACCTGGGCAAGGAGACGGTGCAGAACATTCTGGTCAGCCGTTTCTCCAACAGCTTGTTCGAGGCGTTCTGGAACAACCACTACATCGACCACGTGCAGATCACCGCCGCCGAAACCGTTGGCGTCGAAACCCGTGGCAGTTTTTATGAGCACACCGGCGCCCTGCGGGACATGGTGCCCAACCACTTGTTCCAATTGCTGGCGATGGTCGCCATGGAACCGCCGGCCGCTTTCGGTGCCGACGCGGTGCGCGGCGAGAAGGCCAAGGTGGTGGGGGCGATCCGCCCCTGGTCGGTGGAACAGGCGCGCGCCAATTCGGTACGTGGCCAATACACGGCCGGGGAAGTAGGCGGCAACGCAGTGAAGGGTTACCGCGAGGAAACCAACGTCGCGCCCGACAGCAGCACCGAAACCTACGTCGCCCTGAAAGTCATGATCGATAACTGGCGGTGGGTCGGCGTGCCGTTCTACCTGCGCACCGGCAAGCGCATGAGCGTGCGCGACACGGAAATCGTTATCTGCTTCAAACCGGCGCCTTACGCTCAGTTCCGTGACACTGAAGTCGACGAATTGCAACCTACCTACTTGAGAATCCAGATCCAGCCTAACGAAGGCATGTGGTTCGACCTGTTGGCCAAGCGGCCTGGGCCGGCCCTCGACATGGCGAATATCGAGCTGGGTTTTGCCTACAAGGATTTCTTCGAAATGCAGCCGTCCACGGGTTACGAAACCCTGATCTACGATTGCCTGACAGGCGACCAGACGTTGTTCCAGCGCGCCGACAACATCGAAAACGGCTGGCGCGCGGTGCAGCCGTTCCTCGACGCGTGGCGAGAAGACGCAACGGTGCAGCCGTACAAGGCCGGGGAGGATGGCCCGGCGGCCGCTGATGATCTGCTGACTCGCGACGGTCGCGTCTGGCATGGCCTCGGATGAGTAATCAGCTGAAACGCCCCATCCGCTTCCTGCTTAGTGATATGGACGGCACCTTACTGCTGCCTGATCACAGCCTCAGCCAGCGCACCATCGCCGCCGTCCGCTCGTTGCGCGAGGCCGGCGTGTTGTTCAGCCTCGCCACCGGACGGCCGCCACGGGCAATGTTGCAGCAGATCGAGGCGCTGGGCGTCGACCTGCCGACAGCAGCGTTCAACGGCGGTACGCTGGTGCATCCGGACGGCACCTTCCTGGCCGTGCATTACCTGCCGCCCGAGGCGGCGCTGGCCACCCTGGCCTTGTACGCCGATCAGCCCGGCATCGAGGTCTGGGTGTTTGCCGACGGCGATTGGCTGGTGCGCGACGCCAATGGGCCCATGGTGCCGGTGGAAACCCGTGGCCTGGGTTATCCGCCTGTCGAAGTGGACAGTTTCGAACCCTATCTGGAGCGCATCGACAAGATCGTTGCGACAAGCGCCAACACAGACTTGCTGGTGGAGCTGGAGGCGCGCTTGCACCCACTGCTCAAAGGCCAGGCCCAGGTATCGCGTTCGCAACCGATCTATCTGGACGTGACCGCGATGAAGGCGAACAAGGGGGAGGCGCTGTCGACCCTGGCCGAGTTCCTCGGCGTGCCGCTGGAGCAGACCGCCGCAATGGGGGATGGTGGCAACGACCCGGCGATGTTCCATCGCGCGGGGCTTTCGATTGCGATGGGGCAGGCCGAAGAGGCGATCAAGCGCCAGGCTGACGTTGTCACCGCAGCCAACACCGAGGACGGTGCGGCGTTGGCGATCGAGCGGTACATCCTGCCGCGGTGACTTCCCTTCCATCCCGGATGATTGGGCGGGCTCTTTCTTATGGTGGTCATGCTTGCCAGCCGCCGTTTTTTCCCGAGCCTGAAATTTGTTTCCATCAAGTTGTAAGACAACTGCCCCGCTGGCTTGAGTATTGGGTAGAATCCGACGCTGATCGGATTATGGGAGGAAACAATGGGGAATAGCTCAACTCAGGGCGGTGATACGCGCATGGCCACGCCACTGGAACGCTTCATGCAATCGGAGTCGTCGGGCGGCATCGTGCTCATGTTTTCGGCGCTCGCCGCGCTGATCGTGGCTAACAGCCCACTGTTCACCACTTATACCAGCGTACTGCATGCCTCTTTTCTGGGTATGTCTGTTGAACACTGGGTCAACGATGCGCTGATGGCGATATTTTTTCTATTGGTAGGCCTCGAGATCAAGCGTGAGATGCAGATTGGCGAACTCGCCAAATGGAGCCAGAGGGCACTGCCGGGTTTTGCCGCCCTGGGGGGCATGATTGTCCCCGCGCTTATCTACGCCTGGGTCAATAGGCATTCTTCTGAAACGTTGGCGGGTTGGGCCATCCCCGCAGCAACCGACATTGCATTTGCGCTGGGTGTGCTCTCGTTGCTGGGCAACCGAGTGCCGATGTCTCTCAAGGTCTTCCTCTCAGCCCTTGCCATTCTGGATGACCTGGGCGCGGTCGCTATCATTGCCATGTTCTATACCAGCGGCCTGGACGTGACCATGCTTGCGGCTTCCGCTGGAGTGATTGCAGTGTTGCTGGTCATGAACAAGGCCGGAGTAACCAGACTGTTGCCCTATCTGGCGCTGGGTTTGGTGTTGTGGGTGCTGGTTCTAAAATCCGGTGTACACGCAACGCTGGCGGGGGTCGCACTTGCCTTTTGCATCCCGCTGAACAAAGACGCCCCTGCAGAGGATTCCCCATCCCTCAAGCTTGAACGACGGTTATCGCCGTGGGTCGCTTTTCTCATCATGCCGATCTTCGGTTTTGCCAATGCCGGCGTCTCCCTGGCGGGTGTGTCATTGAGCAACCTGCTGGATCCCGTGCCGTTGGGGGTCGCCGCGGGACTGTTGCTGGGCAAACAGCTCGGCGTCTTCACCTTCGCGTTGGTGGCGATCAAGACCGGGCTGGCGCAAATGCCGACCCACAGTTCGTGGCGGCAAGTATATGGCGTGGCGTTGTTGTGCGGGATCGGGTTCACGATGAGCTTGTTTATCGGCAACCTGGCGTTCCCCGGTGCGCAGTTGTTGATCGATGAAGTGAAGGTTGGCGTATTGGCTGGTTCTACATTGGCTGCACTTGCGGGCATTCTGGTGTTGCGGTTTTGCGCCACTTCCAAGGCTTGAAAGAAGAAGACCGCCGAACGGCTTGATCTCACCTATAAAAAACGGCGCTTATCCAGAAATGGAAAGCGCCGTTTTTTTGGTTCTGAAAAAGAACCGGTATTTCTTGGGGAAGTTATTCCGGCATCGACCAGGATTGAAGTTTGTAGCCTTCCTGGCTCAGTTCGGCACGGGCCTGTTTCAACAGGTCGGCAAGTTGCGCCGGGTCGGTGTAGGCGCTGCTTGGAATCTGGGTACGACCGATATGGGTATTGGTGCGGTCAATGACGGTCAGGCTCAGTTCGCCGTTACCGTCTTGTGGGGCCCAGGCCACGCATTGGAAAGGACGGAATGCGCGGTCGGCAATCAAAAGAGCTTCGTTGATACGGAGCGGGGCGTTCATGGCGTTTATCTCTCAAGGGTGCCCAATCAAATGATGTGCCGTCGGTTGGGCATACCGTGCGGCGGGTTACTTGTACTGATGTCCCGAACCCGGGACCAGGTCACACAATCTTTGAATAAATTTCGATTTTCTTTCAGACCAGGCTTTTCGGCTTTTGTTTGAAAGCGCCGTGAAAGATTCGACGCGCGGAAACTAACGAAGCGCATTTCTTATAACCGGTTTTGGGCCGACTTGATAACTAATCGATACAAGCAAGTGTCAACTTCTTGCTACTGTTACATGCAGGTTCGCCAAACGCCTGTTTCTAATCATATTTCCTTAATTTTGGCGCCAAGGATCAGTCATGATCGAAGCCAGTGCGTTGCGTCGCCTTCTCGTGGTTGACCCTTGTGATGATTGCCATCGCCTGATGCCAGGCTTGCGCGCCATCGGCTGGGATGTCGACAGCTGTTCCCTTGAGCATGCCAGCGACCGGAGCTGTGACGTCGGCCTCTTGCGCTTGCAGCCCTTCCATCTGGAGCGGCCGGAAGCGGTCAAGGAACTGATCAGCCGCAGCGGGACTGAATGGATCGCCGTACTCAGCCAGGAAGTGCTGCGCCTGCAGAACGTCGGGGATTTTGTTTGCGAATGGTTCTTTGACTTCCACACCCTGCCGTTCGATGTGTCCCGGGTCCAGGTGACGCTGGGGCGGGCGTTCGGCATGGCGCGGTTGCGGGGGCAGGGCTCTGTCCATATCGATCAGCCTGAACACGAGCTGCTGGGCGACAGCAAGCCAATTCGCGAGCTGCGCAAGTTACTGAGCAAACTGGCGCCGGCTGAATCGCCCGTACTGATTCGCGGCGAGAGCGGCACCGGCAAGGAGTTGGTGGCGAGAACCCTGCATTGCCAGTCCCATCGGCGTAACAAACCGTTCATTGCGATCAATTGTGGCGCGATCCCGGAGCATCTGATCCAGTCCGAGCTCTTTGGCCACGAGAAGGGCGCCTTCACCGGCGCCCATCAACGCAAGATCGGACGGATCGAAGCCGCCCACGGTGGCACGTTGTTCCTGGATGAAATTGGTGACTTGCCGCTGGAATTGCAGGCCAATCTGCTGCGATTCCTCCAGGAAAAACACATCGAGCGGGTCGGTGGCAGCCAGCCGATTGCCGTTGATGTCAGGGTGTTGGCGGCGACACATGTGGACTTGGAAGCGGCCATCGAGCTCCGGCGTTTCCGAGAGGATCTGTACTATCGCTTGAACGTTCTGCAAGTCGTGATGGCGCCGTTGCGGGAGCGTCATGGCGACTTGGCGATGCTGGCGAGCCATTTTTCCCATTTCTACAGTCACGAAACCGGTCGCCGACCTCGCAGTTTCAGCGAGGACGCATTAGTGGCGATGGGGATGCACGATTGGCCCGGCAACGTGCGCGAGCTGGCCAACCGCGTCCGTCGCGGCCTGGTACTGGCGGAAGGGCGACAGATCGAAGCCCGGGACCTGGGCCTGGCCAGCCATCAGGGCGTCGTCGCCCCGATGGGTACTCTGGAAGACTACAAGACCCGCGCCGAACGCCAGGCCTTGAGCGACGTGCTCAATCGCCACAGCGACAACCTGAGCGTGGCGGCCCGTGTGCTGGGCGTGTCGCGTCCGACGTTCTATCGGCTGCTGCACAAGCACCAGATTCGCTGAACGGCCTCGCTCCCACAGTGGGGAGTCAGGTTTCCAGACCGCGTCGTTCGATCAGGCCGAATACGTCCGTCGCTTCCAGCCCCACAACCGACCGGTAGGACGCCCCCACGATACTTGTGGGAGCGAGCTTGCTCGCGATGACATTCGAGATTTGTACTGGGATTGCCCGCGCCAGTAAATGTCGCCATCGAAGCCAGCAATCTCCATCACCAGGATTCGCCGACCTGGCTAATGCGCAAGGCTGTGATCTCCCACAGTTGTCGATTGCATGATCAGCCTTTGCATCAGAAGTAATACGGGAATTTCAGGCTGAAGGTGAAATCCGGTGCGTCGTCGGTCAGCCCGATGGACAGATTGGGCACGATGGTCAGGTTGTCGCTGGCGGCCAGGGTCATGCCGATGTTGAAGTAGCCCGCGTTGGCGTCGCTGGACACCACCGATTCCCAATCCCCGCCGTCCTGCTTGAGCTTGCTTTTCTTCTGGATCAAGTCGGAGACCGAAAACGACATGCTCATCTTCTCGTTCAGGGCAAAGGCGATACCCGCGCCGATCTGGAAGCTGTCGCCGATCCGCACCTTGCCAGGCACCTCCTGGTTGACGGTCGAGCTGATGTCGTCGAAGGATTCTTCGAAATTGTGGGTGTAGGAAAGGCTGCCGAACAGCACGGCCGGATCGAACGTCTTGACCAGGGAGATGCCCGGGGTGATCGACCAGACGCCGTTGCCCGTGGGCAAGTCTTCGGGAACGAACAGGTTGGTGTTGGCCTGGGACTGGCGCAGCTTGATGCCAAACGGATCCTTGCCGGTGGGTGCCTTGACGCGAAGAGTCACCACGGCATCCGGGCTGCTGACCGATTCATCCATGAATTTGTAGGCAATGCCGAAATTCACGTCGCCGATGGTCGGGTCGCGGGTGACGGTTTCTTCGCTGGTCACCCCGGCGGCCCCTTGATTGGCGCCACCGGACTGGTAGGTTGATTCGCGATAGATCACCGGCACATTGAGGTCGAACTGCCAGCGGTTGTCGAAGTTGTAGCGACCGGTGAGGTCCAGCGTCCAGGTGTCGGCCTTGATCCGATCGAGGTTGATATTGCCCAGGAAAATCGAATCCAGGGCCAGGAAACCGTTGAGGATCAGCTGTCGCGTGTCGTAGCGCGAATAAGTCACGCCGGTTTCGAAGCTGAATTTTCCGCCGCCGAAGAAGCCGCTGGCTTCATCGTAGAGGTTGGAGACGCTCTGGGCCGGCTGCGAATCGTCGGCCAGGGACTGTCCGTAACCGCTGCCTCCTGAACTGGCCGCGCCGCTGCCCGCCACGCCCTGGTTGCCTTTCATGTCGGCCGGGGATTTAGCCAGGCGCTTGGGCGGCGGGGCGGTGGGTTGGTCTTCCACCTGGCGGACGCGTTGTTCGAGGACCGCCAGGGCTTTTTGCTGGACCTCGTACCGTTGCTTGAGCTCTAGAAGTTCTTGTTTCAGGGCCTCGATGTCCGAGTCCGGTGCAGCTTGCACCAGGGTTGCCGGGAACATCGTGCTTAAACACATCACAGCGCGCAACGATACGGATCGATACATGAAATATGCCGTCCCTATTTGCCCAATGATTGGAGATCAGCGTAGATCAATATCCGAGGTTTCGAAGGCCGCGCAGCTGCGTAAGGTTGCAGTCCAGGGCTCCGGTGCTGGGGCCATTGTTGTTCAGTACGACATTGAGCTGGGTCATGTTGTTGACCAGGTTGCTGTTACCCAGCAGGCGGGTGTTCTGCAACAAGCCACCTTGGGCCACCTGCTGCAGGGTATTGCCCTGGTTATGGTTGGCCTGGATCGCCATCTGCACGCCGCTGCCGGTCGCGGTGACAGCGACGCTGCCGGCGGCGTTGCTGCCGCTGATGGTCTGGCCCTTGGTCAACAGTTGGCCTTGCGAGGGGGCCAGGGCAGGGGCGTGGCTGCTTTCCTTCACGTTGATGCTGACGTTGTTATAGGCCGTGTTGCCGTCACCCGCGGCTCGCACGCTTTGGGTCACGCCCTGGCCCGAGCCCAGGCCGGCGCCGCCGGTGACCGTGCCGTTGCCCTGTTCCGGGACGCTGCCGTTGCCGGTCTGCTTGATGGTGGACACATAGAACTGCGGTTTGACCGTCGAGGCCTGGATCTGCATGGAGCTTGACGCGCCGATCACGTCGCCACTGGCGTTCCGCCAGGTGCTGCTCATGACGATGCCAAAGCTGATGACTCGCCCAGGCATGACATAACGACCCCGAAGCTCGGCGAGTTCCTGATCCTTGACTTCAATGGGTTTGAAACCGGCGTGGGCAAGACCCGACGTCGTTGCGGCCAGGCAGGCCAGCGTGAGCCAGTATGAGGTTTTCATGTGTTGCTCCCGGAGCTTCCTGCTCCTTTTGTATTTTTATTGGCAGTTGTCCGGCGATTAGAAAAAATCGCTCTGAATGAAGCCGAAATCCATTAGTTCCGCGTCCTTGACCGGGTTGAAGCCGTCCAGTTTGTTGCGTGCCGTCAGGGGTTGCGGTGGGCTGCGCAACGCGTTGGTCTTGTCGTAGCCGGGGCCGACGATGGCGAAGACGATGCCGTTCCAGCCTTTGACGAATTCGTCATGGGCGTAGCGTTTGTGCCCCAGCACCGGGTCAGCGATGTAGACCCATTGCTTGTCGGATCGCTGCAGTACCACGAAGTGCTTGTAGCCGCGTATATCCATCAGGACCACGACTGGAATCGTCACCGCGGAAAGTTTCTCCGGCGGTATCCGATAGCCCCGGGCGCGCATGCCGATGGTTTCGACGTAGCGTTTCATGTCCAGCATGGAGAAGCCCTGGGTACGAACCAGGTCGTGGTCGGCATTGACCAGCATGCCCTTGATAACCTGTTCTTCATCCACGTCGAGCCAATAGGCCTGGCGCAACACGGTGGCCAGTGCGGCGGCACCGCAGCTGAAGTCGGTTTTCTGCTCGACGATGTCGCTGAACTTGCGTTCGCGCACGCTCTGCACCGGTTTGTAGACGAGCATGCCGCCAGGCAGGGCGGCAACGGGCATCTGCGCGGCTTCGCTCGCGCAGGCAAAGCATAGACACAGGCAAAGCGCTCTCGCACGCATGATCGATACGCCTAGTGGATATCGGGAAAAGCCCCTGTGGGAGCGAGCAGGGCCCGCTGCCACAGGGAAGCTTTTTTTACATGCAGGCCTTGCAACCCGCAGCAATCGACAGCGAGTTGCTCTGCTGATTGCCCACGCCCGCCGACACGTTGGCGCCGCCGTTGCCGGAGAAGCCGTTCATGGAGTTGGTCATGGTTGCGTTGTTGATTACAGGGTTTTTCCAGCCGTCGCGGGTCAACACTTGTTGGGTGTTGCTGCCGGCCAGTTCGAAGGTGCCGACGGCGGAGAACTTGAACTTGTCGTCGTCGTGACCGCCACCGTAACCGCCTCTGTTGCCCCAGCCGCCGTCATCTTCGACGGTACCGTTGCCTTTGGCCTTGAAGGTGCCAGAAGCCTCGTAGCTGTTGGTAAGGGTGACAACCTCGTTTTTCTTCACGCCTTTGTTGTCGACCACCAGGCCGGTGGAAGACTGGTCAGCCGACGCAGCGGCTTGAGCCACCCGGCCGCCCGACACAGCGATGGCCAGGTTGTTTTTCTGCTGGTTGAAGTTGCCGGCGGTCACGTTGATGCCGATGTTGCCGGAGCCGTTGTTGCCCGCGTTGGTGAGCGACGCGTTGTTCAGCGTGGAGTTGTTCTTGACGTAGTTGTTGTTATTGACTTGCGTGGCGCTGGACATGGCGACAGCCGAGCCGAAGATGAAGCTTTCATCGGCGGTGGCCAGTGCGGCGGCATTGTCCTGCTGGTTGCCATCGCCGGCGGCGATGTTGGCGCCCATGTTGCCGTTGCTGCCATTGAGGGAATCAGTGGCCTCGGCGGTGTTTCGGGTCGCCTGGTTGGTCACTTCGTTGCCGTCACTGTTCTGCACATCCAGCACCGTGGCCCCAGCGCCGGCGCTGATGGAGAGCAGTTGTTCCAGCGTTGGCCCTTTAGGGCCGTGGTTGCCATGGCCGTTGCCATGACCATTGCCGTGACCGTTTCCGTCAGCCTGTGCAGCCATTGCCATGACAGCGGCGAGAGCGAAAACCAATGGTTTGAGCGCCATTGTGGGTTTCATGGTGTTTCTCCTTGCGTGTCGTTGGTTAAGTGTCGGTACTTTCTTATGCGCTGCGCCGGGTCAGTCAGCGACCCGGATGCTCAGGGTGTTAGCCATGCGGTTCCCCACCCCGGCACTCTGATGCACCTGGATAACCCCTCGGCTGCCGGTGAAGGCCTGGTCGCTCGTTGCGACCTGGCGGCTGCCGGTTGGGGTGTCAGTTGCTCCGGAGTTCGGTACCAGCGCCACGTTCTGTTGAGACAGGGCGCTGTCGTCCATGCTTTGCGGGCGGGCACTGATGCTCACCCGCATGACATTGGCCATCTGATTGTTGGCGCCGGCGGACTGGTTGACGCCCAGCACGCCGTTGCCGTTGGTAAATGAGCTGCCACCAATGCGCGCGCTTGCGTTCATCGATGCACTGGCCGGCGTGTCGAGGCGTTGCCGCACGACGGTGGTCGCCTGGGCGTCGGTGCCAATGGCAATGGCCCGGGTGTTGGTCTGTTGGGTCCGGTCCCCGGCCGCCTGGTTGACATTGAGGTTGCCGGTATAGCGACTGCCGGAGTTCTGCAGATCGGCATGGCTCACCGCCACGCCAGGATCGGCGAGCACGGCGGATGAGCCGAGCAGCGCGATCAGGAGCCAAGTCGATTTCATCTCACTGGCCCCCCGCCAAGCGGCCCAATGGGGCCAGGCCGGAACTCAGCGAGCGGTTGATGGTGCCGGAAATGGCGCCGCCGCTACCGCCACCGTGTCCAGCGCTCATGCCCGGCATGCCGTTGGGATTGGTCACGACGTTGAGGCCTTGCACGCCGGTATTCGGATTGACCGTGTTGCGGATCGTCGAGCCGCTGGCAATGCCGGCGAATTCGCCGTCGCTGAGCTCAGTGCTCGCGGTTGCCTGGTTGATCCGATCGGAAGGGTTGGCGTTGACGGTGGTCGGGTAGGGGTCTTTGCCGCCGTTGCGACCGATATGGACAGGCTGCACGTCACGGTCGAGTACGATGACGCCGTTGCCCTCGGCTTGTGCCGGCAGGCTGAGCGTTGCCGCGGTGGCGCAGCCGAACAGCAACAGGCAGGTCAAGCTTGTGTTGATAGTCCCCATGACTTCGTTCCTTCTGCACTTGGCGCTGGCCCTAGTCAGCGTTGCGAAGGAGCGGAGCAGGTGTTGTGCCGGATTTGGAAAAGCGCGGGTTTTCAGTAAGTTGCGGGAATGACCAGGCGAGCGTCAGGCAATCTGTTTCATCAATGAAACATGCCTGCCGACGGGCTACCGGCCACAGGCCACTGTTTGGCCCCAGAACCGGGGTTGGAAGAAGGTGTATCAGTGACTTGACAGTCAGGCTGCCAAACCCTTGAGGCGGCGGTGGATCCGCGTTTGGCGAGAGCGGGATGTATCAGGGATGAAACATCACGCTTGGAGCAACCGGGAGACGGCAGCCAGAACTTGCTCGCGGCGCTGCGCCCAGTCACCTTCGATTTTCAGGAAGGGTTGCCGGTGGCGAACCAGCCAGTCTTCAATGGCATCAAAAAAAATCACCCGTTCGGCGAGGGCAGGCTGACAGCGCAAACCGTCGCCGATCCATTCGACCTGTTCGGGGCTGAGGAGCAGGTGTAAGTCGTAATGGCGTGCCAGCAGTGCCGGTTCGAGCCAGGCCGGGCAGTCGCCGAACAGCGTCTGGCTCCAGAGGATATTGCTCAACAGGTGCGTGTCGAGGATCAACAAGGCCGGTTGTCGCGCCCGGGCCGCATCTTCCCAGGCCAGTTGCCCCGTGGCGATAGCGGTAATGTCGTCCAGGGACGTCTCGCGTTGGGTCTGTTCCATGAAGTGGCGCACGTATTCATCCACCCGCACGCCGCCGAAATAAGTCTGCAACTGGGCCGCCAACCAGCTCTTGCCGCTGGATTCCGGACCGGTCAGCACCACCACCTTCATGTGCGCAGCGCCGGGTCGGCACGCCATTCCCGCCAGCCTTGCACCGCCAGCAGGGTAAACAGGGCGTAAAGGGCGGCGGTCAGGTACAGATCCTTGTAGATGAACAAACCCACAAAAGTCACGTCGAGGACAATCCACAACGGCCAGCACTGCACGCGTTTCTGTGCCATCCACCACTGGGCAACCAAGCTGAACCCGGTGAGCGCCGCGTCGAGCCAGGGTTGCGCGGCGTCGGTCCAATGGGCCATCGCACCGCCCAACACCAAGCTACCCGCCGCACCGATGGCAAGGCCGAGCCACACCGACGGCGCGCCCAGGCGAGTGACCTGGCGCCCCTCGTGATCGCGCCCGGCACGGGTCCACTGCCACCAGCCATACAGCTGCAGAACCGCGTAGACCACCTGCAACAACATGTCGGAATAAAGCTTAACTTCGAAGAAAATCCAGCTGTACAGCAGCACCATGACCAGGCCGATCGGCCAGCACCAGGGGTTCTGCTTGACGGTCAACCAGACAGCGATCACGCCGAGGGCTGCGGCAAACAGTTCAAGCCCGGACATGGCGATTCCTTGGGGAAGTCGGAGAGGGCGGGGATTGTAAACGCTATGGGGCGCAGAGCTCCAACTTCAGCGCTGAAAGCCTTGGCGCTATCGCGAGCAAGCTCACAAGGGATTACGGTGTAAATCCGCACTCCAGATCATCTCGCAACCCTGTGGGAGCGAGCTTGCTCGCGATGGCGCCGGGTCAGCTGGCATCCATGTTGGATGTGCTAGCGCATCGCGAGCAGGATGCATCTCAGACCCGGAACTGCTTGAGCAACCCGTTCAGCTGTTCGCTCAAGTCTTTCAGGCGCGCGCTCGCCAGGCTCGACTGCTCGGCGGCCACGGCGGTGCTGTGGGAGAGGCCGGCGGCCTGGGTGACGTTCTGGTTGATGTCTTCCACCACATGGGCCTGTTGAAGAGTGGCGCTGGCGATGGAAGCGTTCAGGCTGTTGAGGTTGCGCAAGGCTTGGCCGATGGCGTTGAGGCTGGCACCGGCCAGGCCCGCTTGTTCGATAGTCAACTGCGAGGCCCGGCTGCTGTCGCTGATGACTTTCACCGCGGCTTCGGAGTGGTTTTGCAGGCGTTCGATCATGGCCTGGATTTCCGCCGTGGATTTCTGCGTGCGCTGGGCCAGCAGACGCACTTCGTCGGCCACCACGGCAAAGCCGCGGCCCTGTTCGCCGGCGCGGGCGGCTTCGATCGCGGCGTTGAGCGCCAGCAGGTTGGTTTGTTCGGCGATGGAGCGAATCACCTCCAGCACGCTGCCGATCTGGGTGCTTTCACTCGCCAGGGTGCGAATCACTTCCACGGCCTGGTCGATGGTCTGCGAAAGCCGGTCGATCTGTTGCAGGCTGCCGTCGATGTTGACCTGGCCTTGCTGGGCCTGGGATTCGGCGTCGCGCATTTCACTGGCGGCATGTTCAGCGTTCTTGGCGACGTCCTGCACGCCATAGGTCACTTCGTTGATGGCGGTCGCCACCAGTTCCATCTGTTGGGATTGCTGCTGGCTGCGCTGCTGCGCCTGCGCGGCGTCGTTGCCCAGTTCGCTGGATGATTGCCCAAGCGCGCTGGCAGAGCTCTGCAACTGGCCCACGACTTGCCGCAGTTTTGCGGTAAAGGCGTTGAAGTGTCGCGCCAACTGGGTGACTTCGTCCTGACCGTGGGTGTCGAGGGTGCGGGTCAGGTCGCTTTCACCGCTGGCGATGTTGGCCATGGCGTTGACGGTGTCCTGAAGCGGACGGACGATGCTGCGCACGATCAGCGTCAGCAGCAGGCCCATGACCAAGGTAATCGCCAAACCGATCAACGCGGCCTTGATCACCTGGGACTGAAATTCTGCCTGGACGTCATCCACATACACACCGGAGCCAATGATCCAGCCCCACGGTTCGAACAGTTTGACGTAGGACGTCTTGCCGACCGGCGCGTCGGCGCCCGGCTTGGGCCAGAGGTAGTCGACCATGCCGGCGCCCTTGGCCTTGGCGATGGTGACCATCTCGTTGAACAGCGCAAACCCGTTGGGGTCGCGGATCGCCGAGAGGTTCTGACCTTCGAGTTTGGGATTGGTGGGGTGCATGACCATGACCGGCGTCAGGTCGTTGATCCAGAAGTAGTCGTTCTGGTCATAGCGCAGCCCGCGGACCGCGCTGAGGGCCTGCTTCTGCGCCGCATCGCGCGTCAGCGTGCCGGCGGTTTCCAGGCCATGGTAGTAGCTCAACACACCGCTGGCGGTCTGGACCACGTGTTGGGTCTTCTGCACCTTGGCCTGATACAGGTCCGTGTGGATCTGTTTGAGCATAAACGCGCCCAGCGTGAACAACATCACGATGGCCACGACCAGGATGAGCCACAAGCGTCGGCTGATCGATACACTGCGCAAGCTATTCATACGCTGTCACTCCGGTTCTTATTCTTGTCATTTTTAACGACGGCCGGCACTTTAACGCTCGGCAGGTACGCGTGATGGACCTGGGTCATGACGCGGCAGCGTTATCAGGGCTTGTCTGATAGGATTTCGGCCCCGCAGCGCAAAACCTGAGCCTGTTCTGCTTTTTTCATTGGTTTTTTTTGCAAGGTCGCGGTTATCGTGCAGCCCGCTGCGCTCGCCGCGTAATGTTTGAATATAGATAAGGCCTGGATAGACAGGCTTTTTTTTGGGGGATGAATGGATTTGTGGACTGCCTTTTCGGCATTGATTCTTGGCGTGGTAGAGGGCCTGACGGAGTTTCTGCCGATTTCCAGCACGGGGCACCAGATAGTTGTTGCGGATTTGCTCGGGTTTGGTGGCGAACGTTCGATGGCGTTCAACATCATCATCCAGCTCGGCGCGATCCTGGCGGTGGTCTGGGAGTTTCGGCGCAAGATTTTTGATGTGGTGTTGGGCCTGCCGACCCAGCCCGGCGCCCGTCGATTCACCGCCAACCTACTGATTGCCTTCTTTCCCGCGGTGATATTGGGCGTGCTGCTTGCCGACTGGATCCATCATTACCTGTTCAACGCCATTACCGTTGCGACGGCGCTGGTAGTAGGTGGGTTGGTGATGCTGTGGGCCGAGAAGCGCCAGCACACGGTGCACGCCGAAACCGTCGATGACATGACATGGAAGGACGCCCTGAAAGTCGGCCTGGCCCAGTGCATCGCGATGATTCCCGGCACCTCCCGCTCCGGGGCAACCATCATCGGCGGGCTGCTGTTCGGCCTGTCGCGCAGGACCGCCACGGAATTCTCTTTTTTCCTGGCAATGCCGACCATGGTCGGCGCGGCGGTTTACTCCGGCTATAAATACCGCGAATTGTTCGTTCCAGCGGATTTCCCCGTGTTTGCCATCGGCTTCATCACCGCGTTCATCTTCGCCATGATCGCGGTCAAGGGCCTGCTGCGCTTCATCGCCAGCCACAGCTATGCAGTCTTCGCCTGGTATCGGATTGCGTTCGGCCTGTTGATCCTGGCGACCTGGCAGTTTGGCTGGGTGGACTGGACAGCGGCCAAGCCATGAACGATTCAGGCCGGCGCGGCGCGCGTCACACCAGCGGGGCCGTGCAGAACCTGCGGCTCAAGCTGGGCGTGTTCGCGCTGCTGTGCGCCTTGCCGCTCGCGGGTTCGCTACTGCTGGGGCTGCAAGGCGAGTCCTGGGTGCCGATGACAGCTTACGGCCTCGTCAGTGTCGTGGCGTTTTTGCTCTACTGGAGCGATAAGCGCAAGGCGCGTTCGGACGCCTGGCGCACGCCGGAAAATGTGTTGCACGCCGTCGAGCTGGCCGGTGGCTGGCCCGGTGCGTTGCTGGCTCAACAGGTGTTTCGCCACAAGACCCGCAAGGTTTCGTTTCAGGTGGTGTTCTGGTTCGTCGTGTTATTGCACCAGGGGTTCTGGGTGGATCAGTTGTTCCTGGGTGGGCATCTGCTGGCGTTGTTCTAGGACGCTACAGCAACAACCCAACCTGCGTCCGCTTCGGCAATTTGCTGACCACCAGTTGATGGGAGCGTTGCAGCAACCCCCGCAATTCGTCATCGCCCAGCGGGTAGGGCACGTTCATGATGATCCACTGCGCCCGGGCCAGATAAGGCGCGGGGTGAATGCCGGGCCGGTCGCAGTGGCCTAGAAACAGGTCCTTGTCGACCTTGAACGCCAACGAATCACTGCGCAGGCCCTGCAAGGCGAACATCTTGTTTCCAGCGATGGAAAATACCCGCACGCCGCCCCACTTGTAGTCTTCCCTGACCCCAGGCAGGCCCAGGCAAAACCGTGCGACATCCTCTTCGCTCAAGCTCATAGCGTTTTCTCTCCACATTGTTCAAACGCCGCCACCAAATGATCGATCCAGGCGCGCACCGCCGGCAGCATACCGCGCCGGTGAGGATAAACCGCCAAGAGCCAGCCATCGGGGGATGACCAGCCAGGCAACAACTCCACCAACCTCCCGTCGCGCAATTCCTCTTCGCAATACATGCTCGGCAGCAGGGTAAAGCCCAGGCCGGCGAGGGCGCAGGCGCGGCGCACGATGAAATCATCGATGCCCAGGCGCGCTTCCAAGGCCAGTTCGGTGCTTTGGCCACGGCGGTCAAGCAGGCGCAGGTGAACCTGTCGATCTGCTTCCAACGCCCCCAGCACCGGCAGTTGCCGTAGATCCTCCGGGGTTTCGATTCGGCGCCCCTCGGTAAAGGCGGGGCTGGCGACCATGATCAACCGGGCCTGGCGCAAGCGGCGGGTCATCAACAGCGGGTCCTCGTCACCCAAGTCTCTCACCCGCAGCGCCACGTCGATGCCTTCGCTGACCAGGTCCACTCGCCGATTGAGCAGAATCATCTCCAGTTGGACCTGCGGATATTTCGCCAGGAAGGTTTCGATGATCGACGGCAAAAACTGGTGCGCCAATCCCACCGGGCTCGACACCCGCAGCCGTCCACGGGGCTCGCTGGACATGCTCGCCACGGCCTCGTCGGCCATCTCCGCTTCCAACAACATCGCCTGGCAGTGGCGAAGGTAGCGTTCACCCACGGCGGTCAGCTTCAGTTGGCGAGTCGTACGTTGCAACAGGCGAGCATTGAGACGCTCTTCCAGCTCGGCTATACGCCGTGACAGCCGCGACTTCGGTATGCCGAGCAATCGTCCGGCCGCCGCGAAGCCGCCGGCCTCAACCACCTTGGCGAAGTAATAAAGATCATTGAGGTCCTGCATGGCCAGCTCGATTGTCCTGTCAGTGGAACAAACTATCGCATTGTTGGTATCTTATCGGCTATTGGTTTCATCGATAGGATTGTTCTCAATTGATCGCCTGGTCGCGATCCTCACTTGGAGAGCACTCACATGAAACTGTTGCACATCGATTCGAGCATCCTCGGCGACAACTCCGCTTCGCGCCAATTGAGCCGTGAACTGGTCCAGGCTTGGACAGCCGCCGAGCCGGGCATCACCGTCACTTACCGCGACCTGGCGACCGATGCCATCAGCCACTTTTCCGCCCAGACGCTGGTCGCCGCCGGCACCAGCGCTGAGCTGCGCGATGCTGCCCTCAAGCACGAAGCCGACCTCAGCGCATCGACCATGGCCGAATTTCTTGCGGCAGACGCCGTCGTGATTGCAGCCCCGATGTACAACTTCAGCATTCCGACCCAGCTCAAGGCCTGGATCGACCGCATCGCCGTGGCTGGTCAGACGTTCCGCTACACCGAAGCCGGCCCCGAAGGCCTGTGCGGCGGCAAGAAGCTGGTGATCGTCTCGACCTCCGGCGGCCTGCATGCCGGGCAACCAAGTGGCGTAGGCCATGAGGACTACCTGAAGCAAATGTTCGGGTTCCTGGGCATCACCGACATCGAATTCGTCCGCGCCGAAGGCTTGGCCTACGGTGATGACATGCGAAGCAAAGCGATAAGCGAAGCCAAGCTGCAGATCGGCCAGCAATTCGCTGCCGCGTAAGGCTTGCGTAAAGGCGCCAGGCGCTTCGGGCAACCTTTGCAAAACCCTGTATTCTCGTCGTCATGAAGCGGCTGGAATACGGGGTTTTTTCGTATGTCGGCGCTGGGCTTGGTGGCGCAGGTTATGCACGGCCCGAACGGTAACGACGGGGCCTTCCCCGTGCGTGCGAAGGTGGAAGATTCGATGACACGTGTTGGTGCAGCATTACTGCTTTGTCTGTTTGCCAGCCTCAGTCCGGTGCAGGCCGCGCCGGCGCCGCATCCGCATTGGAGCGCCGGTTTCCATGAGTTGGATTTTCTCGATCCGCTGGACCAGCAGCCGATGCATGCCATCGCGTTCTATCCGTCCACCGCCAAGGATCAGTCCAGCTCCCTGGGCGGCTATCAGATCGACGCGGCGCCGGATGCCCAGATCGCCATCGGCCGGTTTCCATTGCTCATGCTCTCCCATGGCAACACCGGCACGCCCTTGGCCCTGCATGACCTGGCCACCTCGCTGGCGCGCAAGGGGTTCGTGGTGGTGGCGGTGATACATCCGGGGGACAACGCCCAGGATCACAGCCGACTCGGTACTTTAAGCAATTTGTACGGGCGGCCGATCCAGATCTCCGAAGCCATCACCGCAACGTTGAACGACCCCATGCTCTCGCCATTCGTCAATGCCGGACAGGTGGGCGTGATCGGTTATTCGGCGGGCGGTGAAACCGCCTTGATTCTTTCCGGCGCCACGCCGGACCTCAATCGCCTGCGGCGCTATTGCCAGGAACGGCCCGATGACCGTGACGCCTGCAATACCCAGGGTGAGCTGATTGCCGATCGCGATGACCTGTCACCGGTGGCTGATCCCAGGGTTCGCGCATTGTTGCTGATGGCGCCATTGAGCCTGAAATTCGGCCGTCACACGTTGGCGGACGTCCATGTGCCGGTGCTGCTCTACAGTGGCGACGGCGACAAACTGGTGGCGTTCGACAAGAACGCCGCGGCCCTGGCGCGCAAGCTGCCCACCGCGCCGGACTTCAAGACATTGGCCGGGGCCGGCCACTTCGTCTTCATGGCCCCATGCACCGACGAGCAGATCGCGGCAATGCCGGCGCTGTGTACCGATGCCGATGGGGTCGATCGCAAGGACATCCACCGCACCATGATTTCCGAGGCCAGTCGCTTCTTCAGCCAGGCACTGGGCAAGCCGACCCGCGCGGGCATGAGGACGGCCGATCAGTGATCGCTACGCTCGGCCCGCCGGCGCAGCAGTAGCGCCAGGCCCAGGCCGATAAGCGACAACAAGGCCGCGAAGAAAAAGATCGACGAGTAGCCGAGGTTCAACGCCACCGCGCCCATCAGTGGGCCGGCAATCGCCAATGCCAGGTCGAAGAACACCGCATAGGCGCTCAACCCGGCACCTCGGCTGCTGTTGGGCACCTGCTTGATGGCTTCCACGCCCAACGCCGGATAGACCAGCGACAAGCCGAAACCGGCCAGGCCCGCGCCCACCAGGGCAAACGCGGTGGAGGGGGCGAGCCAGAGCATCACCAGCCCCACGGTCTCGATGCTCATGCAGACAATGGCCGAGCTGAAGCCACCGAAACGGGCGATGCTGGAAATGAACAATAGCCGCGACAGGATGAAGCAGATGCCGAAGACCGTCAGGCACCACGCCGCGCCGGTCCACCCGCGGCTGACATAGAACAGCGTAATGAAGGTGGTGAGCGTGCCGTAGCCGATCGAGGCCAGGCACAGGCTCGCGCCAAAGGGCGAAATGCGCCCGAACACGGCCCAGAAGGGTAGGCGCTCGCCACGCACGACCGGTACCGACGGCTTGTTGCGAATCAGCAGCAGCGCCATGCCGGCCAACAAGGACAAGGCGATGCCCAGGCTGTCGAAGCCGAGGCTGCCGACCATCACCACCCCCAGCGGCGCACCGATGGCGATGGCGCCGTAGGAAGCAATCCCATTCCATGAAATCGAGCGGGCGGTGTGCTCCACGCCGACCTGGCCCATGCACCAACTGATCGTCCCGACACCGATCAGCCCTTGGGCGACCCCCAAGAGCAAACGTCCCGCGATCAGGATCACCAGGCTTGGTAGCGGGAAATCCTGCAGCAATGTCGAGATCAGCGTCAGCACGCCGCTGAGCAGAATCCCTAGCAAACCATACACGATGGCCCGCTTGGTCCCGACGCTGTCCGACAGCCTTCCGGCCATGGGGCGGCTGAGCAGGGTCGCCAGGTATTGCGAGCCGATGGTCAGCCCCGCGATGACGGCGCTGAAGCCCAATTGATCGTGGACATAGCCTGGCAACACGGCGATGGGCAGTCCGATGCAAAGAAAGGCGATAAAGGTGTAGAAAACGATGGAGACGATCTGCAAGGTGATCGACAAGGAGCTGGGAGCGGGCTGGGCTGTTGGCATGGTGGCTCGTTCGCGGGCAGCGGCAGGAGTGCTTCATCATGGCGCGTGGCGGGGAGAAAAGGAAGCTGGCTAACGGTTGTTGAGCGGGATGACTGTGCCAACGCCATCGCGAGCAGGCTCGCTCCCACAGTGTTTGGGTGTACTTGAGCCTTGGGGGCAGGCCATAAGTGCCCCGTGGGAGATTCTAGCTTGCTCGCGATGGCGGTGGGTCAGGCAGTGGGATGCTGGCAGGAGTGGCCATTTCGCGAGCAGGCTCGCTCCCACCGGTTTTTGGATTTGGAACGAAAAAGCCCCGTCACATGGACAGGGCTTTCGCTTGCAGCTTGAGGCTTACGGCTTGTGGCTGTTCTTAGAACATCACGCCCTGGCTGCGCAGGTAGTCATCGTAGGTGCCGCTGAAGTCGACCACGCCATCGGCGCTCAGCTCGATGATGCGGGTCGCCAGGGACGATACGAATTCGCGGTCGTGGCTGACGAAGATCAACGTGCCCGGGTAGTTCTCCAGCGCCAGGTTCAGCGCTTCGATGGATTCCATGTCCAAGTGGTTGGTCGGTTCGTCCATCACCAGTACGTTCGGCTTTTGCAGGATCAGCTTGCCAAACAGCATGCGGCCCTGTTCACCACCGGAGATGACTTTGACCGACTTGAGGATCTCATCGTTGGAAAACAGCATGCGACCCAGGGTGCCACGGATCATCTGTTCGCCCTGAGTCCACTGGCCCATCCAGTCGAACAAACTGACGTCGTCCTCGAAGTCGTGGGCGTGGTCCTGGGCGTAGTAGCCCAGTTCCGCGCTTTCGGTCCATTTGACCGAGCCGGCGTCCGGTGTCAGCTCGCCCATCAAGGTACGGAGCAGGGTGGTCTTGCCGATGCCGTTGGGGCCGATGATCGCCACGCGCTCGCCGGCTTCGACGGTGAAGCTGAAGTTCTTGAACAGCGTCTTGCCGTCGAAGCCCTTGGACATGCGCTCGATGGTCACGGCCTGGCGGTGCAGCTTCTTGGTCTGTTCGAAGCGAATGAACGGGCTGACGCGACTCGATGGCTTGACCTCGGCCAGCTGGATCTTGTCGATCTGCTTGGCGCGGGAAGTGGCCTGCTTGGCTTTCGAGGCGTTGGCCGAGAACCGGCTGACGAACGTCTGCAATTCGGCGATCTGGGCTTTCTTCTTGGCGTTGTCCGACAGCAACTGCTCGCGGGACTGGGTGGCCGCGATCATGTATTCGTCGTAGTTGCCCGGGAACAGGCGCAGCTCACCGTAGTCCAGGTCGGCCATGTGGGTGCAGACGCTATTGAGGAAGTGCCGGTCGTGGGAAATGATGATCATGGTGCTGTTACGCGCCGTGAGGATGTTTTCCAGCCAACGGATGGTGTTGATGTCCAGGTGGTTGGTCGGTTCGTCGAGCAACAGCACTTCCGGATCGGAGAACAATGCCTGGGCGAGCAACACACGCAGCTTCCAGCCTGGGGCGACTTCGGTCATCGGGCCGAAATGCTGTTCCAGGGGAATGCCCAGGCCCAGCAGCAGTTCACCGGCGCGGGATTCGGCGGTGTAGCCGTCCATCTCGGCGAACTCGGTTTCGAGCTCGGCCACGGCCATGCCGTCTTCTTCGGTCATCTCCGGCAGCGAATAAATGCGGTCGCGCTCGGCCTTGACCTTCCACAGCTCTTCGTGGCCCATGATCACGGTATCGATCACGGTGAATTGCTCGTAGGCGAACTGGTCCTGGCGCAGTTTACCCAGGCGCACGTTCGGCTCCAGCATCACCTGGCCGCCGGATGGCTCGAGGTCGCCGCCGAGGATTTTCATGAAGGTCGACTTGCCGCAACCGTTGGCACCGATCAGGCCGTAGCGGTTACCCGCGCCAAATTTGACAGAGACGTTTTCGAACAGCGGCTTGGCGCCGAACTGCATCGTGATGTTAGCTGTAGAAATCAAAGGTTTATCCTGCGGAACATTCAGAGTAGCTAAGGGTGCGGCAGTACCTGTTCAGTACCTGTTTGCGCCGATCCGCACCGCGCTGGAAGCTTCGCGGTCGCAAGCGCAAGGGTCCATCCGGCATAAGAGGACAGCTGCATACGGAGCGCCTCGCCCGAATGGATAGGCGCCGAGGTCGGTTTTCCGGCATCGGCCAAAAGGGGGCGCGTGATATTGGGCGGCGATTGTACTGATCTGGACGCGTTAACGATAGGGTATTGCCCGGGCGAGACAGTTTTTCACAACTGAGGATAACTTTCAGTTACAAAGTCTGGCTAAAATGCCATCTCACTCGACGCCCTCTACCTCGCCGCTTGGCTGGCCAGGAGACGCCGCCTGTCAACTCTTGCATTGTGACGGACTCCGTGAAGCTCATCATCGTTGCGATCTATATCCTCTCCATCGGCTATGTGCATCTGCGTGGGCGCGTGCGGCATAAGCTCGGACGCCAGCTGAGCGACCACTCGTCCTTCCTCGCGCCGGTCAATTGCCTGCTCTACCTGTGCTCGAAATTCCCCAACAAGCCGTTCCTCAGCCCAGGCGAGTTCCCGGACCTGAGCCCGTTGCAGGCCCATTGGGAAGAAATTCGCGCCGAGGGTCAAAACCTGTTGCAAGCAGGCGAGATCAAGCGCTCGAACCAATATGACGACGTGGGCTTCAACTCCTTTTTCAAGACCGGTTGGAAGCGTTTCTATCTCAAGTGGTATGGCGACAGCCATCCGTCGGCCATGAAGCTGTGCCCACGCACCACCGAGCTGGTGCAGGGCATCGGCTCGATCAAGGCGGCCATGTTCGCTGAACTTCCGCCCGGCTCGAAACTGGTCCGACATCGTGATCCGTACGCCGGCTCCTATCGCTACCACCTGGGCCTGCAGACGCCCAATGATGCCGGTTGCTACATCGATGTCGACGGCCAGTCGTATCACTGGCGGGACGGCGAGGCGGTCATATTCGACGAGACGTTCATCCATTACGCCGAAAACACGACGCCAGATAACCGCATCATCTTGTTCTGCGACGTGGAACGGCCCATGAAGTACCGTTGGGCCACGGCATTCAACCGTTGGTTCAGCCGTACCGTGATGTCCTCCGCTGGAGCGCCGAACGATGCCGGTGACAAGACTGGCGGCCTGAACCGGGCGTTTTCACGGTTGTACAAGATTCGTCTGCAAGGCAAAGCGCTGAAGAAACGCAACCGCAAGTTGTACTACTTGCAGAAATGGGCGTTCTTCGGCGCTCTGCTGGCTATTTTCGTCTGGATCTGAAAGGTCAGGAACCGGGCTTTTCAGCCTCCAGCTGTGTCCACATCCTGGTGGTGATCCGCTGGCGATGGCTATAACCTTCCCACGGATCGGCGCCCAGGCCCTTGGCCCGTTCCAGCGCCGTCTGGATGTCCCATTGCTGGGCGTTGCGCAGGCCGTCCAGTTCGTCCCGTGCTATCGGGACCGAAACCGGCAGGCCTGGTCTTGCGCGCACCGAGTAGGCGGCCACGGTGCTGGCGCCACGGGCGTTGCGCAGATAGTCGACAAACACCTTGCCCACTCGGTTCTTCGGCCCCATGGTCGCGGTGATTCGTTGCGGCATCTGCCGGGTCAGGAATTGTGAGATGGCCTTGGCGAAGGCTTTGGTGACATCCCACCCCTCGCTACGCGCCATCGGCACGATGACGTGCATGCCTTTGCCACCGCTGGTCTTGAGAAATCCTTGCAAGCCCAGTTCGTCAAGCACCGACAAGGTCATGCGTGTCGCTTCCAGCATGGCGCTCCAGGGCAGCGACGGGTCGGGGTCCAGGTCCAGGACGAACAGGTCGGGCGTCTCGATCCGATCATGGGTCGCCGTCCAGGTGTGCAACTCCACCGCGCCCATCTGCGCGGCGCCGACCAGCGCATGGACGCTGTCGATCTCCATCAGCGCCGCATGGCCTGGGTCCAGGTCCGGGTCCAGCTGTTTGATATGTGGGATCTCCAGGCGGTCGGCATGTTTCTGGAAGAACAGTTCTTCGCCGATCCCCTCCGGTGCCCGCACAAGCGCGACCGGGCGCAACTTGAGGTGGGGCAGGATCCACGGGGCGATGTCCAGGTAGTATTGCGCCAGCTCTGCTTTTTGCACGCCGCTGACGCTGTCGACGACGCGGTCGGGGTGGGTGATCACCACGCCGTCGACCTTGGCGGCGTTGGCCTTGGTCCGACGCTTGGGCTTGGGGGCCGCCGCTTTTATCGGCATGGGTTGTTCGCGCACAACGCGACTGGCTTGCCCGTCGCCCGGTAGCTCAAGGAATACCGCCTGGCGGACCAGGCCGTCGCCGGTCCATTCAGCGAATTCGACTTCGCAGACTTGCGTCGGCTCGACCCAATGCACGCCGCGTGCCTGTGCGCCGCTGAGCGGTTTGTCCAGCGGTGAGGTTTCGCGCTCCTGGGCGCAGAGTTGTTCATGCAGTTGCTTGAGTTGGGACTGGCTGAAGCCCGTGCCGACCCGACCGGCGTACACCAGCCCCGACGGCCCGTTGACCGCCAGCAACAGTGCGCCAAAACCGCTGCGTTTGCCTTGGGGGCGGGTGAACCCCACGATAACGAAGCACTGGCGCAGCCGACATTTGAGCTTGACCCAATCGGGGTTGCGGCCGGAGATATAGGGGCTGCCCAGGCGCTTGCCGACCACACTGTCCAAGGAAAGGGCGGTGGCACTTTCGAAGATGTCGTGTTGGCTGGCGGAGAATGCCTCTGAAAACCGCAGGCGCTTGCTGGTGTTGTTCTTCAGGGCGTTCTTGAGTGCGGCGCGGCGTTCTTCCAACGGCTGTTGGCGCAGGTCGATGCCATTGAGAAACGGCGCGTCGAAAAGAAAGTAGACCATGTCGACGCTACGACCGATCTCGAAGGCCTGGCGCAGGGCAGGGAAGTCGGAATGGCCGGTGTCGTCGAGCAGCACCAGTTCCCCATCGAGCCAACAGTCACCCAGGTCCAGCTTCGCCAGGGCGTCGGCGTGCAGCCTGAGCCGTTCGGTCCAGTCCGTGTGGCTGCGATTCAACAGGCGTACTTCGCCGTTCTCGATTCGCGCCAGGAGTCGATACCCGTGGAACTGGACTTCATAGCGCCATTCCCCCGCCGGTGGGTGCTCCACCGGCGTGGCCAACGGTGGTGACAGACGTTCCGGGAGCCGGCCGTTGTCCACCTGTTCGCCCCGTCGGGCACGGGTACGAGTCGTTATGGGGTCCGCTTCCACATCGGACAGACGGGCAGATTCACTCTCGGCCTTGGCCATGACAGATTCCCTTGTATTGCAGGCGCCCGGGGTTTAGCCCTGGGAGGCCTTGGTGGCTTTTTTAGCTGGAGCGGATTTACGCGTCTTGGTCGATTTTGCCACAGTCTTTTCGGCTGGTTTTTCCGGGGCCTTGCCCTTGCCGCCAAGGCTGCGCTTGAGCAGTTCGGTAAGGTCGATGACGTCGGCGGTCTTGCGCTGTTCTTCGCCAGGGTCGGTTTCCACCGCTTCGAGCCGGCCTTCGGTGGCCTTTTTCTCCACCAGCTCCATGATTTTTTCCTGGAAACTGTCGCGGTACTCCTGGGGCTCCCAGTCACCACTCATGTCTTGCACCAGGCGTTTGGCCATCTCCAGTTCGCCTTTCGCCAACGTGGGGTTGGTCACTTCGTCGCCCAGTTCCAGCACATCGAGTTCGCGGACTTCGGCAGGCCAGCGCAGCATCACCAGCACCAGGGCCGATTCCAGCGGCATGAGCGCCGCCAGGTGCTGGCGGGTATGGAGCACCACATTCGCCAGGGCGACTTTGTTGGTCTTGAGCAGGGTCTCGCGCAGCAGCGCATAGACCTTGCCGCCGCGCTTGTCCGGCGCCAGAAAATAAGGCTTGTCGATGTTCTGTAGCGGGATCTTCTCGCTGTCGACAAAAGAGAAAATGTCGATGGTCTGGGTGGACTTGGGGTGGGCTGCGCGAATTTCCTCCTCGCTGATCAGCACGTATTGACCCTTCTGGTACTGCACGCCTTTGACGATGTCATCCTTGGTCACTTCCTTGCCGGTGACCTTGTTGACACGCTTGTACCCCACCGGATCCATGCTGCGTTTGTCCAGCCAGTCGAAATCCACGCCTTGGGACGCTGTGGCCGACACCAGCGCCACGGGAATGTGGACCAGTCCGAAACTGATTGCGCCTTTCCAGATTGCCCGTGCCATGGTGCATTTTTCCTTACCGGTGAGTGGTCTCTCTGGTGACCCCACTGGCTTGGGAAAAGTTTCCGCCGGGCGCCGGCTGGCTGCGGTTGACGTCCATGGGAGGCCGCAGGCGGAGATGCCTCGTTACATCTTCAGTGGGATATTTCGCTTAACAACAACGAACCTGCGGCGTAGCGTGCTTTCGATATGCCGGTATCGTCTCGTGTTGCAGGGAGGTTTCCATGAACAGGCGGGTGCTCGCCTTGATAGCGCTTTTCATGAGCGCCACGGCCCAGGCCGTTACCCCGGTCACCGGGCCCGTGTTGCTAGCGCAGAACGTGCCGGGCAACAACAATCCGTACAACAGCCCGATCCGCCGGGCCAACCCCAACAGCATGCAGGGCACCCAGCCCAACGTGCCAACCATTCGCAGCAACCCGACGGTGCCGGTGCCGCGGCCCCCGACCTTGGAAAATGGCGGTATCGGCAACGGCTATCCTCGGGCTGGCTCGCCAGCCGGTTCGCCACGGCCGACGATCGAATCTCCGACACCCCCCAGGAACACGAACAACGGCAATCGCTGAGGCGCCGTCCTGATCCACGTCACCACAGAAGGAAGTGTGCATGTTGCGTAAAACATTCCGGGCCACCCTGTTTGCCAGCGCCATGGTGGTCCTCGCCACGCCGGTCTTCGCCGCGCAAGTCCAGGCATTCAAGAGCGAGGAGGGCACCCTCGAAGTCACGACGGTAGCCAGGGGGCTCGAGCACCCTTGGTCCGTGGCGTTCCTGCCTGACCAGCAAGGCATGCTGGTGACGGAGCGCGCCGGCAACCTGCGGTGGGTTAGCACCGATGGAAGATTGTCTGCACCGCTGAACGGTGTTCCGCAGGTCTGGGCCAAGGGACAGGGCGGTTTGCTGGATGTGGTGCTGTCTCCGGACTTCAAGCAGGACCGCACGATCTACCTGTCCTACGCCGAGGCCGGGGAGGACGGCAAGGCCGGCACTGCCGTGGGCCGGGGGCAATTGTCCAAGGACTTGAAAAGCCTTGACGGCTTCGACGTGATTTTCCGACAGCAGCCCAAGCTCTCCACTGGCAACCACTTCGGTTCCCGCCTGGTGTTCGACCGGGATGGCTATCTCTTCATTACGCTTGGGGAGAACAACGACCGTGCCACCGCCCAGGACCTGGACAAGCTGCAGGGCAAGATCGTGCGGGTCTACCCCGACGGCAAGGTGCCTGACGACAACCCCTTCGTCGGCCAGAAAAACGTACGCCCGGAGATCTGGTCATACGGCATTCGTAACCCCCAAGGCGCTGCGCTGAACCCCTGGAACGGCACGTTGTGGGAAAACGAGCACGGTCCCAAGGGTGGTGACGAGATGAACATCATCGAGCGAGGCAAGAACTATGGCTGGCCGTTGGCGACCCATGGCGACAACTATTCCGGCGCGCCGATTCCCGAGGCCCAGGGCAAGACTGTCGAAGGCACCGTAGGGCCGCACCACGTCTGGCAGGTATCGCCGGGGCTCAGCGGCATGGCGTTCTACGACAACGATCGTTTCAAGCCTTGGCAGCGCAACGCGTTTATCGGCGCGCTGGTGTCCAAGGACCTGATTCGCCTGGAGTTCGAAGGTGACAAGGTCGTTCATGAAGAGCGCTTGCTGGGTGAGCTCAAGGAGCGCATCCGCGATGTTCGCCAGGGCCCGGATGGTTTCCTCTATGTATTGACGGACGAAGATGACGGCGCGTTGTACAAGGTCGGACTGAAGTAATCGCGATGCGATGAAACTAAAGTTGTGGCGAGGGGATTCACCCCTTCGCCACAAGATTGCAGCGACTTGATTTCCGTTGACTTACCGCTTCGTCGCGGCTAATTTCCAGCCATGACTTCCACCGTATTGCGCAGCCAGCCAAGCATTATTACCGCCATTCCTGATTGGCGGGCTAGCTGACGGCTGCACCGAACCCGCCCTAGAGGCGGGTTTTTTCTTTCTGTCTCCAGGGCTTCTTCAGAACCAGGAGACCGCCATGACCCCGACCAGTGCCGAGCTGGATTTGCTGGAACAGTATGTAAAAAGGATCCTTGCCGCCCCGGTCTACGAGCTGGCGGTGGCCACACCGTTGCAGGCGGCACCCGCGCTATCCCAGGCCCTCGGCAATCAGATCCTGCTCAAGCGTGAAGATCTGCAGCCGACCTTTTCCTTCAAGATCCGCGGTGCTTACAACAAGTTGGTGCAACTGACCCCGGAGCAGCGCAGCCGTGGGGTCATCACCGCCTCGGCGGGCAATCATGCCCAGGGCGTGGCGCTGGCGGCGCGGGAGCTGGGCATTTCGGCCTGCATTGTGATGCCGCAGACCACGCCGCAGTTGAAAGTCGCGGGTGTACGCAGCCGAGGCGCCGAGGCGTTGTTGCACGGTGAAAGTTTCCCGTTTGCCCTGGCGTTCGCGTTGGAACTGGCTCGCCGCACCGGGCGGGAGTTCGTTTCGCCGTTCGACGATCCGGATGTTATCGCCGGGCAGGGAACCGTTGCGATGGAGATCCTGCGCCAGCACCCAGGCCGATTGGACGCGATTTTCGTTCCAGTGGGCGGCGCAGGGCTGATCGCCGGGGTGGCGGCGTACGTCAAATATCTACGCCCCGAAGTCCGCATCATCGGCGTTGAATCAGAACACTCCGCCTGTCTTCAAGCCGCGCTGGCAGCGGGTGCGCGGGTGACGCTCCCCAGCGTGGGCACTTTTGCCGATGGTGTGGCGGTGGCGCAGATCGGCGCCCACGGTTTCGATATCTGTCGCTTCTGTGTCGATGATGTGATCACCGTGACCAATGACCAGCTCTGCTCGGCGATCAGAGATATCTATGATGATACACGTTCGATCACAGAACCCTCCGGTGCACTGGCGGTAGCGGGAATCAAGCAACACGTGGCGCAAAGCGGAGCGCAAGGGCAAACGTTCGTTGCTATCGATTCTGGTGCCAACATTAACTTCGACAGCTTGCGCCACGTGGCGGAACGTGCTGCCGTGGAAATCGCTTGATGTTGAACCGTCAGGCGAATTTTTTGAATCAGCCGACGGACGCCCGGCCATGAAGTCGAAACAGTGGCTACTCTGAGCGTGGCAAGTCGAACTGACTGATTGCAGTTTGCATGGAAGAAAGGCCCTCGCCATGCATTTTGCATGGTCCTTCCAAGGGCGTTACTGGCTAAGTCATTGATTTGAAACAGTCTGGAGGTATTCAGACATGGGCATATTAATTGCGGGTAAATACAGGAGCCCGATCTACGGGCCCCAACACCAGAAAACGCCAAAATGAACGAACGGCACGGCATTCACAGTCCAGTCCGCAGGGAAGAAACGGACGAAAATACCGCCGTCGTGAACATGAATTGGCTGGCTCAACAGGAGAGAGTTGCCATGTTTTTATCTGCCCTCGAAATGCGAAACATCATCGAAAGCAGCCTGCTGCCCAAGCGGTCGCAATGCACCTTGTCACCGGACTTGTCCATGACCGTCAAGATCTACGACGATCATGAAACCGATCGCGTAGCACTGGTCAAGAGCGACATCGATGCCACCAAGCTCACGGGCTGCCGGGCGATCAATGATCTGATTGCCGAGCTGCGTACTGAACTGGATCACGGTCACGGTTCAGGCAATTATTTTCATCAGCAGCACCGAATGAACGGGCGCTAACCCCAGCCCAACCTAAGCAAGCCTGACGCCCGGGTCCGATGTGTTCGAACCCGGCGTCGAGTCATTCCTTTCTAATCAAGCTGCTGGCGGTACGGCAAATCCGGTCCGGTTTTGGCGCAGGTCAACGCAGCAGCGCGCATCGCGAAGTCGAGCATCTTGCCGATTTGCCCAGCGTCCAGCGAATGCAAACCCTCCACATCATCCAATCGCTGTTCGGTCAGCCAAGCGATCAACGCCGCCTGGAACGTGTCGCCTGCGCCCACGGTATCGGCAATTTGCACCGGGCAAGCGGGGAGCGACCACACCCCATGCTGACGGCTGAACACCGTCGCGCCCTGGCCCCCACGGGTCAGGAACGCCAGTTGGCAGCGGTGTTCCAGCCAACCTGCGATGACATCCTGTGGATCGCGGTCGGGATAAAGCAGGCTCAAGTCCTCGTCACTGACTTTGATCAGGTCGGCGTACGGCACCAGTGTCGCTATTCGCGAGCGCCAGAGCTCGATATCCGGTTGCGGGTTGAGCCGCACGTTCGGGTCCAGGCTGATCAGGCGTTTGCCGCTCTCGCGTTGCACGAGCGCAAGCAATGTATCGCCAACGGGTTGCACCACGAGGGAAAACGAGCCGACGTGCAAACCGCGCACCTCCGGGCCCAGGGTCGGCAGATGGTCGAGGCTCAGTTGGCGGTCCGCGCAGCCTTCGCCACGGAAGCTGTAATGCGGCGAGCCGTTGGCCCCGACAGCTACCATCGCCAAGGTCGTTGGCACATCGAAGTCGTGGGCGAACCGGGTGCTGACGCCTTCGTCGACCAGCACTTGGTGCAGACGACGACCCAGATAGTCGGCGGAAAGCCCGGTAAACAGCGCCGATTCGACCCCCAACCGCCGCAGCCCCACCGCCACGTTGAAGGGCGAGCCGCCGGCAATCGCTTTGTAATTCACTTGGGAAGCCGGGGTTCGTGCTTCATTTGCGCTGAAGAAATCAAACAGCGCTTCACCACACACCAAATACATAATTGCCTGCTCTCAAAGGGTTGCGACGTGTTGCCGATAACGTTCGTAGGCGTGTTGCGACGCCGCGACATGCTCGGTGACGGGGCGGGTTTCGCTGGCCGGGTCGAGCGTGACGCAGCGTTCGCACAGATCGGCCAGGGATTCTTGCGCGCCGCCATGGCACCACGCAGCCTGGATTGCCCCGCCCAGGGCCGCCGCCTCGCTCTGCTCGGTGCAGATGACGGTGGTGTCCATGATATCCGCGACGATCTGCCGCCAGACCGCGCTCTTCGAGCCGCCGCCGATCAGGCGGATGCTCTGGGCCTTGAGGCCATTGGCACGCAACAGGTCCAGGCCGTAGCGCAGGCCGAATGTCGTGCCTTCGACCACCGCGCGGCACAGGTTGGCCCGGCTCAGGTTGGTGGTCGTCAGGCCCAGCAGGGCGCCAGTGGCGTGGGGCAGGGCGGGGACACGTTCACCGTTGAGGAATGGCAGCATGCAGACGCCCTCGGCACCGATCGGTGCCTGGGATACCAGGGTGTTGAAGGTGTCGATGTCCAGGTCCAGCAGCTCGCGCACGGCCCCGGTGGCGTTGGTCAGGTTCATGGTGCAGATCAGCGGCAGCCAGCCGCCGCTGGAGGAACAAAAGGTCGCTACCGATGGCTGCGGACTGACGGTAGGCTCCGCTCCATAGGCGTACACGGTGCCGGAGGACCCGAGGCTCATGGTAATCACGCCGGGCTGGATGTTGCCGGTGCCGATGGCGCCCATCATGTTGTCTCCGCCACCGCTGGACACCACCGCCTCGGGGTTCAGCCCCAGGTGTGCGGCGATCTCCGGCAGGATCCTGCCGACAGGGTGGTGAGCCTCGATCAGTTCGGGCAAAGCCGATTGCAGCCGGCCGCTGGGGTCGATATGCCGCAACAGCGCCACGTCCCATTGACGGGTGCGTACGTTGAAATAACCCGTACCCGAGGCATCGCCATATTCGCTGCAATGGCGACCGGTGAGCCAGTGGTTGAGGAAATCGTGGGGCAGCAGGACGCTGGCGATGCGCTCGAAGACCTGGGGGTGCTGCTCTTGGGTCCAGAGCAATTTGGATACCGTATAGCCCGGCGCGATCACCACGCCGAGGCGTTCGAGGCTGCCGCTTTCACCGCCCAGGTGCGCCAGCAGCCGATCGTTTTCCGGGGTGGTCTCGGTGTCGCACCAAAGCTTGGCCGGGCGCAGGACCTGGCCTTGGTCATCCAGCAGCACCAAGCCATGCTGCTGCCCGGACACGCCGATGCCGAGAATCGCCTGGCCATCGACCCCGGCGGCGGCCAATGCCTGGTGCGTCGCCTGGGTGAATGCGTCGAGCCACTGCTGGGGCTCTTGTTCACGGCGGCCGTTGGCACCGCTGATCATGCTGTGGGCCGCGGCGCCCAGGCCGAGTACCTGGCCGCTGGCCGCGTCGAGGATCAGCGCCTTGGTGCCTTGGGTGCCGCAGTCGATGCCCAGGAACAGTTGTTGGTTTGCCATGGAAATCCTCGGATCAGCATCAGATTATCGTCAGGGACATACAAAACCTGTGGCGAGGGAGCAAGCTCCCTCGCCACGAAAGGCGGGCCGTACCTAGTCTTGATCCGCCAGCACTCGCTCAAGCGTCCGCGTTACCCCATGCTCGCGCAAGCTGTTGCAACACCATTCGAAGGCTGCCACGAATTCAGGTGAGCGAGGTATAGCCGTGCCGAAGATTTCTTCTACTTCCAACATTCGCTGGGTCACCAGGGCATCGTCAGCCACCAGCGCCTGGCAGAAAGCCGCGCGAGGGTCGGGAATTGAATAGACCGCGCCATTTTCGTCCACACCCTTTAGATACACCGCCCAGGCCGCCACCACCAACGCCGCGCGGCGGGTCTCGCCGCCGTCGGCAATCAGGCGATTGAGGGTCGGTACGGTGAACTTCGGAAATTTCGACGAGCCATCCGAACACACCCGTTCCAGTTGGTCGGCGATGGCCTGGTTGGAGAAGCGCTCCACCAGGGTGTCCTTGTACAGCGTCAGATCAATGCCGGGTACCGGCGCCAGTTGGGGCGTGACGTCCAAGTCCATGTAGGCGCGGATGTAGCGCACGAACAACGGGTCGTTCATGGTTTCGTGGACGAAGCGATAACCCTTGAGGAAACCCAGGTAGGTCAGGGCGAGATGGCTGCCGTTGAGCAGCTTGATCTTCATTTCTTCGTAAGGCGAAACGTCGTCGGTAAATTGCACGCCGACATTCTCCCAGGCCGGGCGACCGTTGACGAACTTGTCTTCCAATACCCACTGCACGAACGGCTCGCATACCACCGGCCAAGCGTCATCGATGCCATGCTCGTCATGCAGCTGCAAGCGGTGGGCGCCACTGGTCATCGGGGTGATGCGGTCGACCATGGCGTTGGGAAAACTCACGTTGCGGTCAATCCATTGCCCCAGCGCCGGATCACGCAGCGCGGCGAAGGCCAGCAGCGCCTTGCGCGTCACCGCGCCGTTGTGGGGCAGATTATCGCAAGACATCAAGGTAAACGCCGGCGTCCCCTCGGCGCGGCGCTTGGCCAGGGCTGCGCACAGAAATCCAAACACGGTCTTCGGCGCGTCGGGGTGGGCCAGGTCGTGCTGGATCTGCGGCAGGTGGGCCATGAACTCGCCGTTGCTGTCGTCGATGCAGTAGCCACCTTCGGTGATGGTCAGCGAGACGATGCGGATCTGCGGGTCGGCCAGCTTGTCGATCAATGCCTGGGCGCTGTCTTCGGCCAGCAGCATGTCGGTGATGGCACCGATCACCCGGACCTCGGTGTCGTCGGTGTCGCCCAGTTCATAGAGGGTGAACAGGAAATCCTGGCCGGCCAGGTCGTCCCGGGCGCGGCGATCTTCGGGGCGCAGGCCTACGCCGCAAATGGCCCAGTCGAGGCCTTCGCCGGTGTTCATCAATGCATCGGTGTAATACGCCTGGTGCGCACGGTGGAAGCCACCGACACCGATGTGGGCGATGCCTTGGCGCCGGTCGTCCAGGTTATAAGCGGGCAGGACGACCTCTGCGTTGAGGTTGTGCAGGTTCTGTCGGTTGAGTTTCATCGCAAAATCTCGGCAATCAGGCGGCAGCGCGCAGCGCGCGGGAAACCGCTACGCCCTCGGCATCGAATAAGTGGCAGTGTTCGGCGTCCAGGTGCAGGTCCAGTTGCTCGCCGAATCGGCTCGCCAGGTCACCGCGCACGCGCATGGTCAGGGCTTCGCCGGAAGCGGTGATGACGTGACAGAAGGTGTCGCTGCCCAGGCGCTCGCTGACATCGGCGGTCACCCGGAGCGTGCAATCGCCCGGCTGGGCCAGGTTAAGGTGCTCCGGGCGAATCCCCAGGGCTACCGCGCCGCCGATGCTCAAGTTCGAGCCAATTCGCGGCAGGCTGATGCGAGTGCCGGCGTCCAGCAGCACTTCACAACCCTGGTCGTGCAGACCGGTGACCTTGCCCTTGAGGAAGCCCATCTTCGGCGTTCCGAGGAAGCCGGCGACGAACAGGTTCGCCGGCTGGTGGTACAGCTCCAGAGGCGAGCCCACCTGCTCGACGCGCCCGCTGTTGAGCACGACGACCTTGTCGGCCAGAGTCATGGCTTCGACCTGGTCGTGGGTCACGTAGATCATCGTCGCTTGCAGTTCCTTGTGCAGACGCGCCAATTCCAAACGCATCTGCACCCGCAGGGCGGCGTCGAGGTTGGACAGCGGTTCGTCGAACAGAAAAATCTTCGGATTGCGCACGATGGCCCGGCCGATCGCCACGCGCTGGCGCTGTCCACCGGACAGTTGCTTGGGCTTGCGCTCCAACATCGGCCCCAGTTCGAGGATGCGCGCCGCTTCGTTGACTTTCTTCTCGACGTCGGCCTTGGGCACGCCGGCCAAGTCCAGGGCGAAGGACATGTTCTTGCGCACGCTCATGTGCGGGTAAAGGGCGTAGGTCTGGAACACCATCGCCAGGTCGCGCTTGGCCGGGCTGACTTCAGTGATGTCGCGGCCGTCCAGTTCGATGGTGCCGTCGCTGACTTCTTCAAGGCCGGCGATCAACCGCAGCAGCGTGGACTTGCCGCAGCCCGACGGGCCGACGAACACCACGAACTCGCGGTCGTTCACTTCAAGGTCGATGCCCTTGATGATGGAGAAACCTTCGAAGCCTTTTTGCAGATTCTTGATTTTCAGATTGGCCATGATGATGGGCCTCCACTTCTGATAACTGTGTAAGGCGCGTTATTTCACCGCGCCGAAGGACAAGCCGCGCACCAGTTGTTTCTGGCTGATCCAGCCGAAGATCAGGATCGGCGCGCAGGCCAGGGTCGAGACGGCGGACAATTTGGCCCAGAACAGGCCTTCCGGGCTGGAGTAAGAGGCGATCAAGGCAGTCAGCGGCGCCGCTTTGGACGAGGTGAGGTTCAGCGACCAGAACGCCTCGTTCCAGCACAGGATCAGCGACAGCAGCACGGTAGACGCCAACCCGCCCTTGGCGATGGGCAGCAGCACACGAACCATTTCCTGCCACAAGGTGGCGCCGTCCAGCCGCGCGGCTTCGAGGATGTCGCGAGGGATGTCCTTGAAATAGGTGTAAATCATCCAGACCACGATCGGCAGGTTGATCAGCGTGTAGATGATGATCAGCGCAAGGCGCGTGTCCAGCAGGCCAAATTGCTTGGCCAGCAGGTAGATCGGCATCAGTACGCCCACCGGCGGCAGCATCTTGGTGGAAAGCATCCACAGCAGCGTGCCTTTGGTGCGCTGGGTTTCGTAGAAGGCCATGGAGTACGCCGCCGGCACTGCGATCAGCAGGCAAAGGGCGGTGGCGCTGAATGAGATCACCACCGAGTTCCAGGCGAAGCTGAAGTAGTTGCTGCGCTCGTTGATGTGCAGGTAGTTCTCCAGCGTCGGCGCGAAGATGAACTGCGGCGGCGTGGCGAAGGCGTCGATTTCGGTCTTGAAGCTGGTCAACACCATCCAGAAGATCGGGAAAAAGATCAGGATCGCGATGGCCCAGGCCAGCGTGCCCAACAGCAGGCTTTGCAGTCGACGGGATTGTTGAAGAGTCATGGCGACGGCCTCAATGCTTGTCGGTGAGGTTTTTACCGATCATCCGGACCAGGATGATGGCGGCGATGTTGGCGATGACCACGGCAATCAGCCCACCGGCCGACGCCATGCCGACGTCGAACTGCACCAGTGCCTGGTTGTAGATCAGGTACGCAAGGTTGGTCGAGGCATAACCAGGGCCACCGTTGGTGGTGGTGAAGATCTCGGCGAACACCGACAGCAGGAAAATGGTTTCGATCATCACCACCACGGCAATCGGGCGGGCCAGGTGTGGCAGGGTCAAGTGCCAGAAAATCGCGATGGGGCCGGCGCCGTCCAGGCGGGCAGCTTCTTTCTGTTCCTGGTCCAGGGACTGCATGGCGGTCATCAGGATCAGGATCGCGAAGGGCAGCCATTGCCAGCTGACGATGACGATGATCGACAGCAGCGGGTAGTGCGCCAGCCAATCCACCGGTTGGGCGCCGAAGAGCTTCCACACCGAAGCGAGGATCCCGGAGACTGGATGGAAAATCAGATTTTTCCAAATCAGCGCACCGACCGTGGGCATGATGAAGAACGGCGAGATCAGCAGCACGCGGACGATGCCGCGCCCAAAAAACTCGCTGGCCTCCAGCAACGCGCTGATCAACACCCCGAGGACGATACTGATCAACAGCACGCTGCCCACCAGCAACAGGGTATTGGTGGCGCCGGGCATGAAGCCCGAGTCGGTCAGGAAATAGGTGAAGTTTTCCAGCCCGACGAATTCGTTTTCGCCGGGGTACAGCAGGTTGTAGCGGATCATCGAAAAGTAGACGGTCATGCCCAGGGGCACAATCATCCACAGCAGCAACAAGGCGACCGAAGGGCTGACCAGGAACCAGCCGGGGTTGGCCAGGCGGATCTTGCGAGCCGGCGGGGCTATTTCGATGGGGGCTTTGACTGTCGTTGTTGAGGTATTCATGAGTGCTTACTCTTATGCGACGCGTTTCCCTGTGGCGAGGGAGCTTGCTCCCGCTGGACCGCGTAGCGGGCCCATACCGATAGGCAATCTTTCAGATCGCCAGGGCGGGCTTCGCCCGCCAGCGGGAGCAAGCTCCCTCGCCACAAATGGATACTTACAGGCCTTTACTTGGGATACCCGGCGCGCTTCATCTCGCGTTCGGTGGTGGATTGCGCGGCGGTCAACGCCTGGTCCACGGTCTGCTGGCCGGTCAGCGCGCCCGAGAAGAACTTGCCTACCTGGGTGCCGATGGCCTGGAACTCGGGAATGGTGACCAACTGGATGCCGATGTAGGGCACAGGCTTGAGGGTGGGGGCTTTCGGGTCGGCGACTTTCAACGATTCCAGCGTTACCTTGGCAAACGGCGCGGCTTTCATGTACTCGTCGCTGTAAGTGGAGGCGCGGGTGCCCGGTGGTACGTTGGCAATGCCATCAGTCTTGGCGACCAACTGGCCGTACTCCTTGGACGTTGCCCAAGTCGTAAACACTTTGGCGGCTTCCTTGGCTTTGGAGCTGGCCGGGATCGCCAGCGACCATGAGTACATCCACGAGGTGCCTTTTTCGGTTTTCTCGTGGGGCGCGAAGGTGAAGCCTACGTGATCGGCCACCTTGCTCTGGGTCTTGTCGGTCACGAACGAGCCCGCGACGCTGGCATCGACCCAGACCGCGCACTTGCCGCTGTTGAACAGGGCCAGGTTTTCGTTGAAACCGTTGCTGGAAGCGCCCGGCGGGCCGGATTTCTTCATGTTGTCGACGTAGAAGTTCAGGGCATCCTTCCACTCGGGTCCATTGAATTGCGGCTGCCATTTCTCATCGAACCAGCGCGCGCCAAAGCCGTTGGCCAGGGTCGTGATCAGCGCCATGTTCTCGCCCCAACCGGCCTTGCCCCGCAGGCACAGGCCATATTGTTCCTTGGATTTGTCGGTGAGCTTTTGCGCGAACTCTCCGATCTGGGTCCAGGTCGGGTGCTCGGGCATGGTCAGCCCGGCGTCCTTGAACAGGTCCGTGCGGTAGTAAGTGATCGAGCTTTCAGCATAGAACGGCAGGGCGTATAGCGAACCCTTTACCGACAAGCCATCGCGCACGGACGGGAAAATGTCATCCAGGTCATAGGCGGCCGGCAGGTCTTTCATCGGTTCCAACCAGCCTTTGGCGCCCCAGAGTGCGGCTTCGTACATGCCAATGGTCAGCACGTCGAACTGACCGCCCTGGGTGGCGATGTCGGTGGTCAGGCGCTGGCGCAGGACGTTTTCTTCAAGCACCACCCAGTTCAGCTTGATGTCCGGGTGCTCGGCCTCGAAGGTCTTCGAAAGCTTTTGCATGCGGATCATGTCGCTGTTATTGACGGTGGCAATGGTCAGGGTTTGTGCGCCGAAACTGACGCTGCTGAGGGTCATGCAGGTGGAGACAAGCAGAGCTTTTACCGAAGGTTTCATCGCGCACTCCTTTTCCGCGCCCACGGGCTGCAGAAGGACAGTTATTGTTTTTGTGTCTTCCGGATGAGAGGAAGAATGTGCGCTGATTACAGCCCTCAATGGACGGCATGACAAATCATCCGTCGCACTTTTACTGATACTTTTTTGCACTGAGTGAAATTCGCGAAAAACTGTGGCGAGGGAGCTTGCTCCCGCTGGGCTGCGCAGCAGCCCCATTTTGGGGCCGCTTCGCGCTGGAGCGCCAGCCCGGCCCAGCGGGAGCAAGCTCCCTCGCCATGGGCGGCGATGAAGATTCAGCCCTGGTTCTGCTCGGTCAACCGCTGCACCGCCAGCCGCCGATAATGGGAAGGCGTCATGCCCTTGAGTTGCTGGAAGCGTCGGTTGAAGTTGGAAATATTGTTGAAGCCCGACTCAAAGCACACATCCGTCACCGGCTTGTCGCCATCGGCGAGCAATTCGCAGGATTTGCTGATGCGCAGCCGATTGACGAATTCGATGAAGCAACGCCCGGTGGCTTGCTTGAACACCCGGCTGAAATAGGTCGGTTTCATCCCCAGGTGCTCGGCCACTTCTTCCAGGGGCAATTCCCGGGCGTAGTGGGCAAAAATATAGTCCACCGCGCGGTTGGTGCGGTCGATGCTGTGCTCATCAGCCGCTTGTGGGGCGGTGGCGCCGGAGAGCAATTGATAGTCATCGCAGCTGGCCAACAGCTCCATCAGGATGAAAAAGTAGCCGAGCCGGCTCATGCCCTGCGCATCGGCGATGCGCTGCATCAAGGTCATGGCCTGGCGGACGGTGCGCTTGCAGCGAAACTCGATGCCGTGTTGAGCGCGTTCGAGCAGCGGCGCCAGCGTCTTGAGTTCGGTAAATACCTGGTGCCCACTTTCAAACAGCTCATCGGTGAAATTCACCAGCATGTCGCGCTTGGCCACCACTTCGTCCTCGGCGACCTGGCTGATCCAGTTATGGGGCAGGTTGGGGCCGGTGAGGAACAGCGATTGCGGGGAGAAATTGCCGATGTAATCGCCAATGAAAACCTTGCCCGAGCTGGCGACGATCAGGTGCAGCTCGTATTCCTTGTGGAAATGCCAGCGCACCAGCGGACAGGGAAAACCGTGCTGGCGGTAGATGATGGACAGCCCGTTGTGGTCGTCCATCAACTCATAGGAAGGGTCGGTGACTCTGGCTGTGCGGGTCATGGGTTTGGCGCTTTTGTTGTTATCGCCGCTGGATAATGCCCCCTTCGCCGCCCGGGTTCCAGCCCTCGGAGCGACGATTGAGTCAGCTGTTGCGGTTCTTTTCCTCGATCCATTGGGACATGTACTGGGTGCTCTTGTGCTGGTGGTGGCGCAGCATGCTGCCGGTGAAATTGTCCCGACGGCGCCGCGCAAGGTCGACGCGGCAGGCATTGATACTGTCAATCAAGGCAGGGCCGTGGACCTGCCTGCGAAAACGTTCCGCGAGCAAGGCCAACCCGGCCCCCTGGGCATGGGTCCAGCGCGCCTGGTCGGTATACAGCTGTACGCCGGCTTCGGCGATGGCCTCGGCGCTTTGCGCGATCACTCCGGGCCAGGGCATGCCGCCGTGCATGGCTTCGGCACCTATGGGCGTGGTGATACTGGGCGTGCCGCATAGCATGGCTTCGATCAGCTTGCCCTTGATGCCGGCGCCGAAACGCAGCGGCGCCAGGCAGATACGTGCCGCGGACATGACCTGCAAGGCGTCCTCGGCCCAGTTCATGATATGAAACCCTTGGGCTGGATTATGCAGTGCCGCTGCCTTGGGCGGGGTGTAGGCCCCGTAGAGATGCAGCTGCGCACCCGGCAATCGTTGGCGAATCAGTGGCCATATAGCGTTTTTCATCCAGAGCACGGCGTCCCAGTTCGGTGCGTGGCGGAAATTGCCGATGCTGAGAAAATGCGCTCGGTCTTCGAAGGGCACGAACGGCTCGGTCGGCAAGTCCAGCATCAACGGGCACCAGAGCAACAGCTCGCGGGGCACCTTGAAGTGTTCCACCAGCAGCTCGATCTCGAACTCAGATACCATCAGGTTCAGGTCGCAACGCAAGAGGGCTGCAATTTCCCGCCTTGCCATGTCAGTGTCCGCCATCAGCTCGAATTCCTCGCGCAAGGCCGGGGCGAACAGGTCGCTGAAGTCCTGGGAGGACTCATCGGACTTCAAGCGGTCTTTCAGTCGCTGATGCCGTGCATGACGCAGGCTTTGCAGATCCGAGGTTTCGAGCACGCGCAGGGCGTCGGGGCAGTGCTTTTCGACCCGCCAGCCAAACTGCTCTTCCATCATGAATTGGTCGAACAGGACGATATCCGGCGCCAGCTCACTGATAAACACATCAAAACTGCTGCTATTGAGCTCGATCGGTACTTCCCGGATGCCCAGGCCAATCAGGTCGGCGCGGTTCTCACCGGGTCTGGCGGGGCTGCTGAAGGTGATGTCCCAGCCTTGTTCGAGAAAGGCTTCGAGCAGTTGCATGACATGCCCGCCGGCCGCCGATGAGCGTGGCTCGGGCCAGACGTAGCCGATAACCAGGACTTTGGTGGTGGGGTGAGGCATGACGGGCAATCCTTGGAGCATTTTCAGGCGCAGTCGGCGCGCGGGGCGCCGATAGTGACCAACAATGCGTCCGCGCTCAAGAAAGAATCTTTTGGACCTTGTCGCGCAATTGATCGATGGAGAAGGGTTTGCCGATGACGCTCATGCCTTCTGGCACGTCGATGCTTTCGGCGTAGCCACTGGCGAACAGGATGGGGAGTCCGGGGCGCACTTCGCGTGCTTTTGTTGCCAACTCGCGACCGTCCATGGGCAGCATGCTGACATCCGTCATCATCAGGTCGATGGAACGGTCCTTCTCCTCCAGGAGCTTAAGCGCCTCTTCGCCACCTTCTGCCTCCAATACCTCGTATTCCAGTTCCTCCAGCACGTCGACAATCAACATGCGCACGATGTTGTCGTCTTCGACGACCAGGATGGTGGGAGGGGTGACAGGGGCAGGGACGGACATAATGGACTTCTCGGAAGGTGGAATCGTAAGGGCTTGGTAATAACCGGCCGTAATGCATGAGTAAGTCGAGAGGCGGCACAAGTTCCCGAAGCTGTACAAGAAAGGATCTATAGTACAAGAGCTGACAAGGATAGTCGCATCCTTACAACCGGGGTACAGCGCCTTGGATTTGCGACCTTGAATCGTCAGAAATGTGGATCCAGTCCGTATTTTTGGGCAAACTCCATGATTTTCAACTGCTCACCAAGGCCTTTTCCATGACTCCTTCGTCTTCGGTTGACGAACAAAGTTTTCGCAAGCTTCTGAGCCGTAACATCAGCCTCCCCTTGGGTATCGGTGCGCTCAGCGCGGTGTTTTTCATCGTGCTTATCACCTACCTTCTCTCGGTGATCCAATGGGTCGGGCACACCGACCGGGTGATCAATAACGCCAACGAAGCGCTGAAGCTGAGCGTTGACCTGGAAACAGGCATGCGCGGGTTCCTGCTGAGTGGCGACGAGCACTTCCTCGACCCCTATGAAGTGGCCAAGCCCCGGATTGCGGTGGCACTGGACACATTGTTGGAACTGACAGCCGATAATCCGGTACAGACCGACCGTTTGCGCCGGATTGAGGCACTCCAGGTGGAATGGGCCAATTACGCCCAAGGCATGATCGATCTTCATCGCAGCGGCGGGGACTATCGCGGTGCGCTCAAGGCCGGGCGCGGCAAGCGGTTGACCGACGAAATACGCAAGACCTTCGAGGATGTCGTCGAGACCGAGCAACAACTGCGCGCCGAACGTAACGAACAGGTGCGCACCACCACGGTCTGGAGCATCGCTCTGTATCTGCTGTTCGTCGCCGCAGTCAGTGGGCTGCTGGCCTATGTTGGCCGTCGGGATCTCCTGACACTGTCTGGCAACTACAGCGCCAGCCTGAAAGTCCAGCAGGAGAGTGCCTTGCACCTGGAGAAACAGGCCTGGTTGCGCAATGGCCAGACCCAGTTGGCGGAACAGGTCCTCGGTCAGTTGAGCTTGAATCTGCTGGGGCGCAACATCTTGCAGTTTTGTGCCCAGTACCTGGGCACCGTGGTCGCCGCCCTTTATGCACGGGAAGAAAACGGCACGCTACGGCGTATCGCCACCTATGGCATGTCCAAGGAGGATGACGAACTCCAGCAGGTCATCATCGATGGCGAGGGCATCGCCGGGCAGGCCGTGCGGCAGGGGCGTCTTATCCGGCTGGACGATGTGCCCCAGGATTATCTCAAGGTCAGCTCCGGGCTCGGCGAGGGACTGCCCAACTGCGTGCTGGTGGTGCCGACCCGTGACGATGACCGCATCAATGGTGTCGTTGAACTGGGCTTCCTGCGGCCGTTGACCGCGCGCGACATCGAGCTGCTGGAGCTGGTGGCCGGGAACATCGGCACGTCCATCGAAGCGGCCCGCTATCGTCAACGCTTGCAAGAAGTGCTGGCCGAAACCCAGCAGTTGAACGAAGAGTTGCAAGTGCAGCAGGAAGAGCTCAAGACCGCCAACGAAGAGCTGGAAGAACAGTCGCGCATCCTGAAGGAATCCCAGGCGCACCTGGAAGCCCAGCAACAGGAACTGGAGCAGACCAACGAACAACTGGCCGAGCAGCGCGACGCCATGGACCAGAAGAACAGCGAGCTGAACCTGGCCCAGATCCAATTGCAGGAACGCGCCGAAGAATTGCAGCGTTCGAGCAAGTACAAGTCCGAGTTCCTGGCCAACATGTCCCATGAGCTGCGCACGCCGCTCAACAGTTCGCTGATCCTGTCCAAATTGCTGGCGGAGAACCCTCACAATAACCTCAGCGATGAACAGGTGAAGTTTGCCGAGTCGATCTACTCCGCCGGAAATGACTTGCTGAACCTGATCAATGACATCCTCGACATCTCCAAGGTCGAGGCCGGCAAGCTGGAAGTGCGGCCGGAAAACACCAGCGTGGCGCGTTTGGTGGAAGGGCTCCAGGATACGTTCAAGCCGTTGACGGCTGAAAAGGGACTGGACTTCGAGGTGCAGTTGCTGCCGGACGCGCCGTCGATGCTGTACACCGACCGCCAGCGCCTCGAACAGATACTCAAGAACCTGCTGTCCAACGCGGTGAAGTTCACCGAACGGGGTTCGGTCCAGGTGTCCGTAACCGGCCAGCCGGGCTCGGGCATTGCCTTCATGGTGCGTGATTCGGGCATCGGCATCGCCGCCGATCAGCAACAGAGTATCTTCGAGGCGTTCCGCCAGGCCGATGGCACCACCAACCGCCGCTATGGCGGCACCGGGCTGGGGCTGTCGATCTCCCGAGACCTGGCGACCTTGCTGGGCGGTTCGATCTCGGTGACCAGCGAGCCAGGGCAGGGCAGTGTCTTTACGCTGGTCTTGCCGGAGCGTTACGTCGAGCCCGGGGAAAATCCGGTGAATCCAGTGACCTTTACCCCGACCGCAACCGTGCCTGCAACGACCCGTGCCCCGGCACCCGTGCCGCTGATTGCCGAGGTGGACGCACCCCTCCCGCAATTCGCCGACGACCGGGACAAGGCGCCGTTCGATTCCCGTTGCATCCTGGTCATCGAGGACGAACCCAAGTTTGCCCGCATCCTGTTCGACCTCGCCCATGAGCTGGGCTACCAGTGCCTGGTGGCCCATGGCGCCGACGAAGGCTTTGATCTGGCCCTGCAGTTGAGCCCCGATGCCATTCTGCTGGACATGCGCCTGCCGGACCACTCCGGGCTTACCGTTTTGCAACGCCTGAAGGAACAGGCCCAGACCCGCCACATCCCGGTGCACGTCATTTCCGTCGAAGACCGCGTCGAAGCGGCGATGCACATGGGCGCCATTGGTTACGCCGTCAAACCGACCACCCGGGAGGAGCTCAAGGACGTCTTCGCGCGACTGGAGGCCAAGCTGACCCAGAAGGTCAAACGTGTGCTGTTGGTTGAAGACGATGACTTGCAGCGCGACAGCATTACCCGTCTGATCGGCGACGACGACATCGAGATCACCGCCGTAGGCCTGGCGCAGCAAGCCCTGGACCTGCTGCGCAATAACGTCTACGACTGCATGATCATTGACCTCAAGCTGCCGGACATGCTGGGCAATGACTTGCTCAAGCGCATGTCCAGCGAAGAGATCTGTTCATTCCCGCCCGTGATCGTCTACACCGGGCGTAACCTGACGCGGGATGAGGAAGCGGAGCTGCGCAAATATTCACGCTCGATCATCATCAAGGGCGCCCGCTCGCCGGAACGCCTGTTGGACGAAGTCACTCTCTTTCTGCACAAAGTCGAATCCCGGTTGTCCCATGAACGACAGCGCATGCTCCAGACCGCCCGCAGCCGCGACAAGGTCTTCGAAGGCCGCAAGGTGCTGTTGGTGGACGACGATGTGCGCAATATCTTCGCTCTGACCAGCGCCCTGGAGGCCAAGGGGGCGATCGTGGTGATCGGGCGCAATGGGTATGAGGCGATTGATCGCTTGAATGAAGTGGAAGACATCGACCTGGTGCTGATGGATGTGATGATGCCCGAGATGGATGGCTTCGAAGCGACCACGCTGATCCGCAAGGACCCCCGCTGGCGCAAATTGCCGATTATCGCCGTGACCGCCAAGGCCATGAAGGATGATCAGGAGCGTTGCCTGGCGGCGGGCTCCAACGATTACCTGGCCAAGCCGATTGACCTGGATCGCCTGTTCTCACTGATTCGCGTGTGGTTGCCGAATATGGAAAGAATCTAGTGGAACGAAACACAGACATTGAGCTTCGTTTGTTGATCGAAGCGATCTACTTGAAGTACAGCTACGACTTTCGCGACTACTCCGGCGCTTCCATCAAGCGCCGGGTGCTGCATGCGTTGAACCAATTCGAATGCAAGACCATATCGGCCTTGCAGGAACGTGTGTTGCACGACCCTGGCGCATTCATGCAACTGCTGCAGTTGCTGACGATCCCTGTCAGTGAGATGTTTCGCGATCCTGCGCATTTCCTTGCCATCCGCGAGGAAGTGGTGCCGCTGCTCAAGACCTACCCGTCGATCAAGATCTGGATCGCCGGTTGCAGCACAGGGGAGGAGGTCTATTCAATGGCCATCCTGCTAAGAGAAGAGGGGTTGCTGGATCGTACGTTCATTTACGCCACGGACATCAACCCGCGCTCCCTGGAAAAAGCCAAGCAGGGCATCTTTTCCCTGGAAAATGTCCGGGCCTACACCCAGAATTACCAGCTCGCCGGCGGTAAGCGTTCGTTTGCCGACTACTATACGGCCGCCTACGATTACGCGATGTTCGACAAGACCTTGTGCAAGCATGTGACCTTTGCCGACCACAGCCTGGCAACCGATAGCGTATTTTCAGAAACCCAATTAGTTTCATGTCGTAACGTATTGATTTATTTCAATAAAAAGCTGCAAGATCGCGCTTTCGGGTTGTTTCATGAGTCCCTTTGCCACCGTGGGTTCCTGGTGTTGGGGAGCAAGGAGACGCTGGATTTTTCGGCGTTCAGTGCGCAGTTCGAACCGCTGGTCAAACAGGAACGGATCTATCGCAAGTTATGAATCCACTGACGGACAGATCCAGCCACTTGATCGAAGCAGTCGTCGTCGGCGCATCCGCCGGCGGCGTCGAAGCGTTGCTCAAGATTTTCAGCCACTTGCGCAAAGGCTTCAGCCTGCCTGTGCTGGTGGTGTTGCATTTGCCCGATGAGCGGGACAGTCAGTTAGCCCAGGTATTGCGTCATCGCCTGGCGATACCCGTTGAAGAAGCCCGCGACAAGCAAGACATCCTTCCGGGCACCTTGTACGTTGCAACCCCTGGTTATCACCTCTCGATCGAGGCCGACCGTAGCCTGTCGCTGAGCCTCGAAGAGCCGGTTCACCATTCGCGGCCGTCGATCGACGTGCTGTTCGAGTCAGCCGCCGATGTCTATGGCCCTCGTCTGCTGGCGGTGGTATTGACCGGCGCCAACAGCGATGGCGCCCTAGGCTTGGCCAGGGTCAAGGCGCTGGGCGGCATCACGGTCGTCCAGGACCCGAAGGAGGCGCAGGTTTGCACCATGCCTGAAGCGGCCCTTAGCTTGCACGAGCCTGACCATATCCTAACTTTGCAGGGCATCGGCCAATTGCTGGCCGGGCTGGAAATGAACTAAATGCCAAGAGATATTCAAGCCAAACTGCTGATCGTCGACGATCTGCCTGAGAATCTGTTGGCCCTGGAAGCGCTGATCCAGCGCGATGACCGCGGGGTGTTCAAGGCCTTGTCGGCGGACGAAGCGCTGTCGCTGCTTTTGCAACATGATTTTGCCTTGGCGATCATCGATGTGCAGATGCCGGGCATGAACGGTTTCGAACTGGCCGAGTTGATGCGCGGCACGGAAAAGACCCGCAGTATCCCGATCATCTTTGTCAGCGCGGCCGGCCGGGAGCGCAACTACGCGTTCACCGGCTACGAAAACGGCGCGGTGGACTTCCTGCACAAGCCGCTGGATACCCATGCGGTCAAAAGCAAGGTCAATGTGTTCGTCGAACTTTATCGCCAGCGAAAGGCGATGAAGGAGCAAGTGCTTGCCCTGGAGCAGAGCCGCCGGGAGCAAGAGCTGTTGCTAGAGCAATTGCAAGCCACTCGCGGCGAGCTGGAGCAGGCCGTGCGCATGCGCGATGACTTCATGTCGATCGTCGCCCACGAAGTCCGCACGCCACTCAACGGCCTGATCCTGGAAACGCAGTTGCGTAAAATGCACCTGGCGCGGGACAACGCCGCCGCCTTCACCCTGGATAAAGTGAAGGCGATGGTCGAGCGCGACGAACGCCAGATAAAGAGCTTGATCCGTTTGATCGAGGACATGCTGGACGTATCGCGGATCCGCACCGGCAAGTTGTCCATCCGTCCGACCCGTTTCAATCTGACGGCGCTGGTTCAAAACCTGCTGCACAACTTCCAACCACAGATCAGTGCCGCCGAATGCACCGTGACTTGTACCGCCGAACCTTCGGTGGAAGGGCATTGGGATGAGTTTCGTATCGAGCAGGTGGTTTCGAACCTGCTGACGAACGCGTTGCGCTATGGCTGCAAGAGCCCGATCGAGGTGCGCGTCTACCAGACGTCGGAGCATGCCTGTATCGAAGTCCAGGACCACGGGATCGGGATCAGCGAAGAGAACCAGAAGCGTATTTTCCAGCAATTCGAACGGGTGTCGTCAAAGGCCGCCGCCGCCGGCCTGGGCCTTGGGCTGTTCATTTCCGAGCAGATCGTCACCGCCCACGGCGGCATCATCACGGTCAACAGCCGCCTCAACGAAGGGGCGTTGTTTCGCGTTTGTCTGCCTTTTCAGAAAACTGGCGAACGGACGCAACCTCTGAGCGACCCCAGGGTCGTATCAGCAGCTATTGATTCAACAAAGGCTTCTCATGAGTGAAGATGCGCAAGACGTTGTATTGATCGTCGAGGATGACCCTTCGATCCTGATGGTGCTGTCGGCCTATCTTTCCGGGGAGGGGTATCGGGTGCTGCAGGCTGAAAACGGCGAGCAGGCGTTCGAGATCCTGGCGAGCAAGCCTCATCTGGACATGATGATTACCGACTTCCGTCTGCCCGGGGGTATTTCCGGGGTGCAGATCGCTGAGCCAGCGGTGAGGTTGCGTCCGGACCTGAAGGTTATTTTCATCAGTGGCTACGCCCAGGAAGTGCGCGAGACGGATAGCCCCATTACCCGCAAGGCGCCGATCCTGGACAAGCCGTTTGACTTGGATGTGTTGCAGAAAGTCATGCAAGAAATGTTGTCCTGACTTCAAACGCTTCACTAGTACCCAGTAAGACGCCACTGATCGCTGGCCGTGAAACTGAATACTGCATCGTCAGAAGGTATTGCCGGCAGTATCAGCTTGATAATCGGCCTAATCTCTCCTCCGGACTGATTCCAATAGTGATATTGCTCCTGCTGGGCGTTTGCCTTCCCGCCTTCCGTATAGAAAAAAGCCTCGATGGGAAGCGAAACGGGATTGTCATACTGTGGCCACGTTTCGAGAACGAGCTCGATATAAGCGTAGCTTCCCTCGAAAAACCCGGCGAGGTTATGAGCACGGATGGTCTGAGCAAAAGACTTCGCGTTCGCATTGTTCGTTCGGTCATCGACGTCAAAACCGCACCGCGCACTATGGGTATTCTGGTTCTGTACCCATTGCTCTGCGGTGGTGATGCCCAATGTCTCGCAACGTTGGCTTTGATGGCGTTGGGTTGCATTCGGGAAAGGGTAAGCGCCACAGCCGGATTTGTCCCGGTTGTTGGTTGCTCCGTCCATAGGGAAGGCGCATAGGACTTGCACGTGGAAACTAGCGGGATCCCTGATCAAGTCTGGATAAAAAATGAAACCGCTGTTTTGCCCATAAACCAACCCTTGGAATTTCACATCCTTCCTCAGGTAGGAAAACGAAACCCCACCGCTACGTTGCGAGTATGGGCTTGGATTCCAAGTGAAGTAATTGGGTCCGCCTTTTGTCGAGCGCAGCATTATACCGGTACAAAGAAAACTCGGCCTTAAAGCGGTGCCGCAGTCAACCCGAAGATCGCGGTATCGTCGATTCAGATCGGCCGCCACTGCGTCACCCGAACGGCGCCAATCCAATGCGAAAGCATGCTCTACGGCACTCCCTGTCAACGTGAGCAACAGTACCCATATGCCAAACTTTTTCATGATCCACCTCTAACGCATTATCAATACCCCGGACGGGTCGCCCAGGGTTCTGCGTTAAAAATTCAATCAGGAAAAAGTCGTACGGATAACTGACAACTCCTACAGCTATCTATTGGCGTGATCGGCATTTAAGATATTCGGCGTCTTCTAAACCTTGATCATCTCCCGCACCTTCGCCGTCAACAAATCAAAGGTAAACGGCTTGGTGATCATTTGCATGCCCGGGTCAAGAAAACCACCGCGCACCGCCGCGTGTTCAGCGTAGCCAGTGATGAACAATACCTTGAGGTCAGGGCGGATCTGGCGGCCTATTTCGGCCAGTTGTCTTCCGTTCATGCCGGGCAGCCCCACGTCGCTGATCAGCAGGTCGATGCGCTGGTTCGATTGCAGGATCGGCACCGCGCCGTTGGCGTCGCCGGCCTCGACGAAGGCGTAGCCCAATTCGCTGAGCACCGCGCTGACCAGGACCCGCACCGCTGGGTCGTCTTCAACGATCAATACGGTTTCGCCATCTTGCGCATAAGGCGCCTGTGGGACGACGACTTGCGGTTCGTGCATTTCTTCGCCGATGAAGCGCGGCAGGTAGAGATTCACGGTGGTGCCGTTGCCGACCTCGCTGTCGATGGTCACGTGTCCGCGTGACTGCTTGCTGAACCCATAGATCATCGAAAGCCCAAGGCCCGTGCCCTGGCCGATGGGCTTGGTGGTGAAGAAGGGGTCGAACGCGCGATGCATCACCGCTTCGGGCATGCCGCAACCGGTGTCCTGAACGCTCAACACCACATAGTCGCCGGGCTCGAGGTTGCTGTAGGCATCGGTAAAACCGGTGTCCAGGTATTTATTGAAGGTCTGCACCACCAGCTTGCCGCCGCCGGGCATGGCATCGCGGGCGTTGAGGACCAGGTTGAGCAGGGCGCTTTCCAGTTGGTTGGGGTCGGCTTCGGCGATCCATAGGTGTTCGTCGAGGCGCATTTCCAGGGCGATGCTTTCGTTGAGGCTGCGCTGAAGCAGTTCGCCCATTGACAGCACCAGGGTATTCATCTGCACGGCCTTGGAATCCAGCGACTGGCGGCGGGAGAAGGCCAGCAGCCGGTGGGTCAGGCCCGCGGCGCGATTAGCCGAGGTCACGCCCAGGTCGATCAGGCTGTCGAGATCTTCGGTGCGGCCTCGCGCCAGGCGTCGACGCAGCAGCTCGAGGCTGCCGATGATGCCGGTGAGCATGTTGTTGAAGTCGTGGGCGATGCCGCCGGTGAGCTGGCCGACCGCTTCCATTTTCTGCGATTGGCGCAGGGCTTCCTCGTTGTGACGCAGTTGGGCGGTACGCTCCTCGACTTGCTGTTCCAGCGTTTCCAAGGTGTTCTGTAGGCGTTGTTCGCTGGTGCTCAGGTCGATCAGGCGGTCCCGGGCTTCGTATTGCCTTCGGCGGCCGCGCAGGGCGGTGGTCACCAGGCTGACGAGCGTCACCGGGTGGAACGGCCGCTCCAGGAAGGTCACATTGCCCAGTTGTGTGCCGATACGTGCGACTGGGTTGTGCTCCGGCCCCCCGTGGTGCGTCAGCAGGACGATGGGCAGGTCGGACCATGCCGGTTGCTGCTCGATGTATTGGAGCAGGTTCTCCAGGTCGGGCCCTACCAGCGCTTCCGAGGAAATCACCAGCAGGCCCGCCCCGTGTTCCAACTCTTCACACAAATGACCCAGATGACTGCATACAAGGCCATTAAAGCCGGCCTCGTTGAGAATCATCAGGGCAATCTGGCTGTCCCGTCCCAGGGGCGCGAGAATCAGCGCCCGCTCGGACAGTGGCTCGCCCGACGTCACTGGGGATCATCCTCAAGCAACGGGTGTCCCGCTCCCATATAGGTTGGCACTCCGCGCAATACGCCTTGGAACGCTTCCAGCGGTTCACCGATGGTCATGCCCTGCTTGTTGATGCGGTATTCGCGGATGGTGGATTCATGGCTGCCGGTGCGTTTCTTGATGATGGAAATGGCCCGGCGAACCTTGCCCAGCGCCTCGAAATAACGCAATAAGATGACGGTGTCGGCCAGGTAGGTGATGTCCACCGGCGCTTGCATGTCCCCCACCAGGCCGTGTTGGGCGACGGTCATGAACGTCGCCGCGCCTTTGCGGTTGAGGTAGAGCAACAGCTCGTGCATGTGCAGAACCAAGGCGTTTTCTTCGGGCATGGCGGCCTGATAGCCATTGATGCTGTCGATGACCACGGTCTTGATGTCGCCTTCGTTGACGCAACGGCGTACCCGGTGGGAAAACTCGCCGGGCGAAAGCTCGGCCGCATCGACCTGTTCGATCAGCAGATTCCCGGTATTTTGCAGTTCCAGCAGGTCGATGCCGATGTGCTTCATGCGCTCGAACAGCAGCCCCAGCTCTTCATCGAAAATGAACAGTGCGGCTTTTTCGCCGCGATGCACCGCTGCCGCCGCGAAAATCAAGGAAATCAAGGATTTGCCGGTACCCGCCGGGCCAAGAATCAGCGTGCTGGAGCCGGTCTCGATGCCGCCCCCCAGCAGGGCGTCCATTTCCTTGATGCCACTGGACAGTTGCTGGCGCACGTACTGGCCACGGTGTTCGGCGGCCACCAGGCGAGGGAATACATGCACGCCATCGCCCATGATGGTGAAGTCGTGGTAGCCGCCACGGTATTTCTGCCCACGGTACTTGACCACCCGCAGCCGACGCCGCTCGGCACCGTAGCTGGGGGTCAGTTCTTCAAGGCGGATAACGCCGTGGGCGACACTGTGTACGGTCTTGTCCAGGGACTCGGTGGTCAGGTCATCCAAGAGCACTACCGTAGCGTCGTATCGCACGAAATAGTGCTTGATCGCCAGGATCTGCCGGCGATAGCGCAGGGAACTCTGCGCCAGGAGGCGGATCTCCGAGAGACTGTCCAGCACGACGCGGGTCGGCTTGACGCGCTCGACCACTTCGAAGATCTGCCGGGTCGCTTCGCCCAGCTCCAGGTCCGAGGAATACAGCAGGCTTTGCTGGTGCTCGGCATTGAGCAGGCTCTCGGGCGGGGTCAATTCGAAGATATGGATGTTTTCATCCAGGGTCCAGCCATGGGAGGCTGCGCCCTGGCGCAGTTCACGCTCGGTTTCCGATAGCGTGATGTACAACGAGCACTCGCCGGCCTTTGCGCCGGCTAGCAGGAAGTGCAACGCGACCGTGGTTTTGCCAGTGCCCGGTTCTCCCTCCAGGAGGAACACATGGCCTCGGGACAAACCACCGGAAAGGACGTCGTCCAGCCCTTCGATACCGGTGGCGGCTTTTGCGCTGATCAACTCGTTAGATGTAATCAAAAATAACCCTCTCATGACTAGGGAAGTAGGCAGCTGGCGGGTTAGCGCCTGAAATGAACTGCCTGAACACTTGACCTTCGGCAGTCATGGCGGTTCCGCTTCCTTTGACAAAACGCGTACTGTTGCACAACTTTCGGTATACGCCTATTGCCCTATAAACCTTGTTGTATTGCCGGGTCGTCGGGGTTCAGTTGTTCCAGCTGGGCCAACAGCACCTGGACATGCTGCAACTGACCGGTCTCCTTCCAATAGTTGATCAGCAACACCCGGGCGTTGCGGTCGGCGGGGTAGCGCTGGACGATTTCCTGCAACTGTTTCTGCGCCGCTTCCACTTCCTGCTCTTCATGCAGCGTAGTCGCCAGATCAAAACGGTATTGCCGGTTATCAGGCTCCAATTCCACCGCTTTCGCCAAGCCTAGCACCGCGTATTCACTCTGGCCGTGCTGCAACAGCCACATGCCCAGCGCATGTTGCAGATAAGCCGATGCCGGCTGCGCTTGCAACTGCCGAGCGAGCAACTGGCGGGCGGCTTCTCCCTGGCCTTGTTTATCCAGCACATCGACCTGCATGACCAGCGCCGGCAGGTTGTCGGGTTGCAGGCGCAGAAGATGCTCCAATGCCTGTTGGGCTTTTTCCAGTTCGGCGTCATGCCTGTACAGCCGGGCAAGCTGAAAGAGGGATTCGGGGGAGGGTGGGCTGTCGTTCAACGACTGCTTCCAGGTATCGACGGCGATCTGCATCGCACCGAAATACAGCCCAAGTTCATCGGGTGACAGCCCCAGCAATGCATTTACGGCGGCGAACCGGACATCCGGGTCGTTTTCATCCAGAAGCGGGCCGAGCAGCAGGCTGCGCTGGGCGTTCGGCACCAGCCCGACAATACTGCCGATCGCCGCGCGGCGGACCTGCGGCGATTCGCTGTGCAAATCCGCCTGCGCCAGTTTCAACGCTTGGGGGCTTGGATAGTTGGGCAGTTCGCCGTGCAGCCATACCCGGCGCTTGGGGGAGAGGTCCGGACGTCCCAGTTGCTGGTACAGCATCCGCGCTGCTCCTGGCTGTCCGTTGCGGGCGCTTTCCAACGCTTCGCTGTAACCACGCTTGATGGCCTCGGGAATCTGCGGTGTGGCATTGCGCAGCCATATCCCGACGAGACCGATTGCCAAGACAACCGCAAGCGTGAACAGCAGGTAGCGGCGAGACGAAGACATGCAGGTAATCCATAACCAGGAGCGTGAAATGCCGCAAGCTTCGGTCAGGTCCGCGTTTGAGTCAAACCTGTAATCGCGGTGAGGGACCCGCGGGTGCGAGCCTGCTCCCACAATGGATTCTGACATCCATAAAAAAGCCCCGCGTCCGAATGAGGCGCGGGGCAAACAATTGGTTGGTTGCGGCCAACCAAAGGAGCTCGGTTGGGAAGGGTGTCAGTTGCTGGCGACGGTTTCCGGTTGCCAGCCTCCGCCCAAGGCCTTGTAGATCGCGACGATGCCGCGATACAGGTCCACTTCGGCCTGGGCCTGGCTGTCTTCGGCCGCCAGGCGTTCACGCTGGGCGTCGAGCAACACGAGGAAATCCTCAGTGCCTTCGCGGTAGCGGATTTCGGCCAGGTCGGCGGCCGCGCGGCTCGATTCGCTCTGGCGGATCAGCGAGATGAGGCGCTGTTGGCGTTTGCCGTAATCACTGAAGGCATTTTCCGACTCTTCCAAGGCCAGCAACACTTGTTGCTCATAGTTCGCCAGTGCTCCATCGGCATCGGCGCTGGCGCCGCGCAAGCGAGCCCGCACGCTGCCCAGGTCAAAAGCAGCCCAGGTAATGCTCGGGCCCAGCGCCCAGGCGTTGGCGGCCGAGGAGCCGATCTGCGAACCACGTCCGGCGGTAAACCCGAGGAAACCGCTCAGGCTGACCCTGGGGAACAGGTCGGCCTTGGCCACGCCGATGCGCGCCGTGGCGGCTGCCAGTTGACGCTCCGCGCTGAGGATATCGGGACGGCGTTGCAACAATTGGCCTGGATCGCCAATCGGCAGGGCCTTGGCAATGGCTGGCAGCTGTTTAGGACTCAAGTCCACGCTCAGCTTGTCCGGGCGCTCGCCCAGCAATGTCGCGATGCGGTTGCGCTGACGCGCCTGTTCGGCCTGCAGTTGCGGCACGCTGGCTTCCACCGCGGCCAAACGGGCGTCGGCACGCACCACGTCGAGCTGATCGCCGACGCCGGCATCACGCAGGCTTTCGGTGATCTTGCGGGACGCCTGCTGGTTCTCCAGGTTGGCCAGGGCGATTTTCTCCCGAAGCTGCGCGCCACGCAGTTGGCCGTAGGCGTCCACCAGCTCGGCGATTATGGTCACCTGCAGTTGGTAGAGATCGGCTTCGACGGCCTGCTGGTCGGCATCGGTCGCTTCCAGGTTGCGCTGGATGCGTCCGAACAGGTCCAGCTCCCAGGCCATGTCCAGGCCCAGGTCATAACGCTCGGAGTTGACCCGATCGTCCGTCTGCCCCATCGGGTTCTGGCCTTTGCCCAGTTCGCTGCTGGCGCGGCTGGTGATGGTCGGCATGGCGTCATTGCTGGCGTCGTCGCGAATCGCCCGGGCAGCCCGCAGGCGGGCGAAGGCCACGCGCAATTCCCGGTTGCCTTCCAGAGAACGCGTCACCAGCGAGTTGAGGGTCGGATCGTCGAACTGCTGCCACCAGACGCCTTCGAAGCGGGCGCGGTCGAAGTTTTTCTGGCCGGCGGCGCCGTCGGTGGCGGTGGTGATATTCGCCGCCTCCGTTTGCGGTGCCTTGTAGTCCGGGCCTACGGCGCAGGCACTCAGTGCAAGCACCAGCAGGCTCGGCAGGAACGCTTTCAAACTCATTGTTGCGCCTCCAGTTTCAGGGCCCGGGCCGCTTTGCGGGCCTCGCTGCGCTCGACGAAATTACGGATCAGTACGTAGAACACCGGGGTGAGCAGCAGGCCGAAGAAGGTCACGCCGAGCATGCCCGAGAACACCGCCACACCCATGGCGTGACGCATTTCCGCACCGGCGCCGCTGGAGAACACCAGGGGAACCACGCCCATGATGAAGGCGAAGGAGGTCATCAGGATCGGCCGCAGACGCAGGCGGCACGCTTCCAGGACCGCCGCCAGCGGGCTCATGCCTTCGAGCTGTTTATCCTTGGCGAACTCGACGATCAGAATCGCGTTCTTACAGGCAAGTCCTACCAATACGATCAAGCCAATCTGGGTGAAGATGTTGTTGTCGCCACCGGACAGAATTACCCCGGTAATTGCCGACAGCAGCGTCATTGGTACGATCAGGATTACCGCCAATGGCAGGCTCCAACTTTCGTATTGCGCGGCGAGCACCAGGAACGCCAGCAATACGCAGAGCGGGAACACGAACAGCGCAGTGTTGCCCGAGAGGATCTGCTGGTACGTCAGGTCGGTCCACTCGTAGGTCATGCCATTGGGCAGTTCGTCATTGAGCAGTTTCTCGATGGCTTTCTCGGCCTGTCCGGAGCTGTAGCCAGGGGCGGCGGCGCCGTTGATTTCAGCGGTGATGAAGCCGTTGTAGTGCATCACGCGGTCAGGCCCCGAGGTGTCGCTGACCTTGATGAAGGTCGCCAGCGGGATCATCTCGCCACGGTTGTTGCGCACCTTCAGTTGGCCGATCTGGTCCGATTCGAGACGGAACTGCTGCTCGGCCTGGACATTGACCTGGTAGGTGCGGCCGAAACGGTTGAAGTCGTTGGCATACAGCGAACCCAGGTAGATCTGGAGGGTGTCGAAGATGTCGCTGACGGCCACGCCATGGGTCTTGGCTTTTTCACGGTCGATGGCGGCATCGACCTGGGGTACGTTCACGGTGTAGCTGGTGAACAATCCGGCCAGTTCCGGCACGTTGTGGCTCTTGGCGATGATGTTCATGGTTTCTTTGTACAGCTCGTCGTAGCCCAGGTTGCCCCGGTCTTCGATTTGTAGGCGGAAACCACCGATCGTGCCCAGGCCTTGCACCGGCGGCGGCGGGAAGATCGCCATGTAGGCTTCCTGGATTTCCGAGTACTGGCCGTTCAAGGCACCGGCGATGGCGCCGGCCGACATGCTCGGGTCCTTGCGCTCGTCGAAAGGCTTGAGGGTCACGAACACGATGCCGGCGTTCGGGCTGTTGGTGAAGCCGTTGATCGACAGGCCAGGGAAGGCCACGGCGCTTTCCACGCCAGGCTGCTTGAGGGCCAGGTCGGACATGCGCTTGATCACGTCTTCGGTGCGGTCCAGGCTCGCGGCGTCCGGCAGTTGGGCGAAGGCCACCAGGTATTGCTTGTCCTGGCCAGGCACGAAACCGGTCGGCGTGTTGGAGAAGCCGAAGAAGGTCAACACCATCAAGCCTGCGTAGACGATCAGGGCAATCCCGCTGCTGCGGATCACCCGAGCGACAGTACCCACGTAGCCATGGCTGGCACGTTCGAAGAAGCGGTTGAACGGACGGAACAGCCAGCCACCGAAGACCCGGTCCAGGAATCTGGAGAAACGGTCCTTGGGTGCGTCATGCCCCTTGAGCAAAACTGCGGCAAGGGCCGGCGACAGGGTCAACGAGTTGATCGCCGAGATCACCGTGGAGATCGCAATGGTCAGGGCGAACTGCTTATAGAACTGACCGGTCAGGCCGCTGATGAACGCCGCAGGAACGAAGACCGCGCAGAGCACCAGGGCGGTGGCGATGATCGGGCCGGTCACTTCGCCCATGGCGCGCTTTGTCGCCTCCACGGGGGTGAGGCCCAGTTCGATGTTCCGCTCGACGTTCTCCACCACCACGATGGCGTCGTCCACCACGATACCGATGGCCAACACCAGGCCGAACAGCGAAAGGGCGTTGAGGGAGAATCCGAACAGGTGCATGACCGCGAAGGTACCGATCAGCGAAACCGGTACGGCCACCAGTGGGATGATCGAGGCGCGCCAGGTCTGTAGGAACAGGATGACCACCAGCACCACGAGGATCAGCGCTTCGAACAGGGTATGCACCACCGCTTCGATGGAGCCACGGACGAAGATCGTCGGGTCATAGACAATGCTGTAGTCCATGCCGGCCGGGAAGCCTTTCTTCAGCTCGTCCATTTTCTCCCGCACATCGTTGGAGATCTGGATGGCATTGGAGCCAGGACGCTGGAAGATCGGGATTGCCACCGCCGGCTGATTGTCCAGCAGCGAGCGCAGGGCGTATTGGCTGGAGCCCAGCTCCACCCGAGCGATGTCCTTCAGGCGAGTGATTTCACCGTTGGCGCCGGAACGAATGATGATGTTCTCGAACTCTTCCTCATTGACCAGGCGGCCTTGGGTATTGATCGAGAGCTGGAAGGCCTGGGCATTCGGTGCCGGCGGCGCACCCAGGGCACCGGCAGCGACCTGGCGGTTCTGCTCACGAATCGCGGTCACCACGTCGGTGGCGGTCAGGTTGCGCGAAGCGGTCTTGTTCGGGTCCAGCCAGACCCGCAGGGAATAGTCACCCATGCCGAACAGCTGCACATCACCCACGCCACCCAGGCGCGCCAACTCGTCCTTGATGTTGAGCAAGGCGTAGTTGGACAGGTAGAGCATGTCGTAGCGTTTGTCCGGCGAGGTCAAGTGCACGACCATCGTCAGGTCGGGCGACGCCTTGTCCACCGTGATGCCGATGCGGGTCACTTCCTCCGGCAGCTTGGGCTCGGTGCGGGTGACACGGTTCTGCACCTGCACCTGCGCGTTATCCAGGTCGGTGCCCAGAGCGAAGGTGATGGTCAGGGTGATCTTGCCGTCGGCGGTGGATTGCGAGGACATGTACAGCATGTTCTCGACGCCGGTAATGGCTTGTTCCAGGGGCGCGGCCACGGTTTCGCCGATGACCTTGGGGTTGGCGCCCGGGAAGTTGGCGCGCACCACTACGGTAGGCGGCACGACTTCCGGATATTCGCTGATCGGCAGTTGGAACAGCGAGATAGCGCCGGCGATCAGAATCAGCAGCGAGAGCACCGCTGCGAAGATCGGCCGTGAAATGAAGAACTGGGAAAATTTCATCTTGAGTTCAGTCCCTTAACCGCGTGGGGACGCAGAGGCCAGTTTGCCTGCCGCTCCGGACGCTGCCTTGGAGGGCGCGACCTGGGGCAGATTGCTGGCTTCGAGCGCTTTGCGTTGTTGTGCCAGGGCGGCGAGGGTCTGCTCGCTGGCCATCGGCACGGTTTCAGGCGTAACCGGCGAACCCGGACGGGCCCGTTGCAGCCCCTTGACGATAATGGTGTCGTCCTTGCTCAGGCCGTTGCGCACGATGCGCAGGCCTTCGATCTTTGGCCCCAGCTCGACAGCGCGGTAGGCCGGCTTGTTCTCGCCATCCATCACCAGGACGAATTTCTTGCCTAGGTCGGTGCCTACGGCTTCGTCGTTGATCAGCACGGCGGAATAGGTGCCGCTGCCCACCAGCTTCAGTCGGGCATAAAGGCCTGGCGTGAAGGCGCCGTCTTTATTGTCGAACACCGCGCGACCACGGATCGTGCCGGTCTGTGGGTTGACCTGGTTGTCGACGAAGTTCATCTGGCCCAGGTGCGGATTGCCGTCTTCGTTGGACAGGCCCATGTAGACAGGCGTGGCTTGGCCGCGCTGGCCTTGGCGGGCAAGTTGGGTGTACTTGAGGAACACACGCTCGTCGGCGTCGAAGTAGGCGTAGACCTTGTCGGTGGACACCACACTGGTCAACGGCGTGACGTCGGCGGTCACCAGGTTGCCGGCGGTGATTTCCGCCCGGCTGACACGACCGTTGATGGGCGAGGTAACCCGGGTGAAGCTGAGGTTCAGCTTGGCCAGGTCCAGCTGCGCTTGAATACCTGCCACGGCGGCGCGGGCTTCCTGTGCAGCGGTCGTACGCGAATCCGCCAGTTCAGCGGAAATCGCATTGCTCAGACGCAGGCGCTCGCCACGTTGGGCCTCGTTCTCGCTGCGGGTCGCGGTGGCGCGGGCCTGGGCCAGTTGCGCTTCGAGACGACGCACTTCCGCCTGGAAGGGGCGGGGGTCGATCTGGAACAACAGGTCGCCTTTCTTGACCAGGGCGCCTTCGGTGAAAGCAACTTGATCGATCTGCCCCGAAACCCGCGGGCGTATCTCGACGGTTTCCGGCGCTTCGAGGCGCCCGGTGAATTCATCCCATTCGTTGACGGGCTGCTCCAGCACCTTGGCCACGCTGACTTTGGCCGCCGGCATCGAAGCTGCCGTATCGGGAGTCTTACCGCAAGCGCTGATCACCAGCACCGCCAACAGTGCGAGGGGAAAGCGCAATTTAGAAAGTGAATGTTCCATGGATAGCATCCGCCAAGTGTATTGAGATGGGCGGATGATGCGTGTCGAGGCGCAGAGGAACGAATCGAATGAAACAAAGGTAACTATCATCCGGAATGATATAAGTCATCGACGAGGCCTCTATCGCGGGGCTTTCGTTAGTTGGCTATCAATCCAGTTGATATCCCTTCAGGTGGTTCGCAAGACTGATGCCATCGCCCGCTCGGCGATGTCACGGGACATAAAGATCATGGATATGCTTGATCGCCCCTTCATTGCGCAACGCTTCCACCGCGCCGCGCAAATCCTCGACGAGTTTCGCCGAGCATTGCCTGGAACACGCGAGATAGAGGTCGGCACTGCTGCCCACTGAACTCATGAGGAGCTTGCGCTTGGACACTTTTGGCCAGATATATCGGCTTTCGGGCACGCCGTTGAACCAGGCATCGATGCGCCCCATCAGGAGCATTTGGGCAGGGTTGTCGCCGATGGCCAACGGGTAGATCTGGTCGTCCCGGAAGCCCTCGGTGCGCAGGATTTCCTCTTGCGCGCTGCCCAGGCCGACGCCCACCTTGCGAAAGGTTTCTTTCGCTTGGGCAAAGCTGCCGACCTTATGATCGAGGCTGAAGAACGCGCGCTCCATGGGCATGATCGACGAAATCCAGGTGAAGCGGGTTTCTCGCCCCGGAATGCGCGACAGCGGCGCTATCAAGAAGTCATGCTCCTCGCTGACGTGCTTTTGCGCCCTGGCCCAGGGAAGCACATGGATCTTTACCGCATACCCGGCGCGGGTGATCGCCTTCACGGCGACATCGCCGACAATGCCGTGGCCCCTGGGGTCGTTGAGGAGTGTCAACGGGGGCGCGTCGAGAATGTGCAGTTCAATGACCTGGGGCTCGCCGCACGCGCTATCGACAGCCAGGAGCAGGCAGAGCAGCGACAATACGCTGGTACGGTCATTCAATACGCGGGTGATCCGGCTCATGATCGTTACTTCAGGCATTGAAAGGCGCGCCATTCTATTGAGGGAGGCGGCGCGCAAATAGCCTCCTGCTGTCCAAAGCAAGCAGCACCCGACCGAGGGCACGACATTATTATTGGCTACACGTCGGCCTGTCCCTTGGCCTGACGACGTGTACCTGAAGGTATAGATCATCCGGAAGACAAAAGCCTTGAACTTCGCATGGCGGCAACCGCTCCCAAGATAGACGCCGCGAAACCCGGCTTGAAAATGGGTTTGCGTCATTCCTCGTTTGTAAGCCTCTCCTTCGCGTCTCGGGTGTCAACCGCGCACCGACGTCGGCAACGCTTCGTTGTAAACCGTATCTGTAGGCCATTTTCCGACAGCTTGTGAGTCCATTCTCTTTCGTAGAAATGGCCTAGGTCTAGACCTGTCCGGCTCTGCGCCGCTTCGCTATGTTTGTACAGCGAACACTTAACATCCGGTTTGAGAGGAATAGGCATGGCTTCATACAGTTTCCAGAATGAAGTACCCAAGAGCAGGGTCAATATCAAACTTGATCTGCACACTGGCGGCGCGCAAAAGAAAGTTGAGTTGCCACTCAAATTGATGGTGATGGGAGATTACAGCAACGGCAGGGAACAGCGCCCTTTATCCGTCAGGGACAAGATCAATATCAACAAGCACAACGTCGATCATGTCCTGGCCGAGTTTTCGCCAACTTTGACGATCGCTGCGCATAACACATTGGCGGACAACGGGGAGGATATTTCAATCGAACTGCAGTTTCATCGCATGAAAGACTTTGAGCCGGAACAAGTAGCCAGGCAGATCCCTCAGTTACGGGCGCTGCTGGCCATGCGCAATCTTCTACGCGACTTGAAGTCGAACCTGCTTGATAACATGGCCTTCCGTCAAGAATTGGAGCGCATCCTCCAGGATGATGCGCTCAGCAATGAACTGCGGGACGAATTGGCGGCCTTGGCGCCAAAAGACATTCGCTAATCAAATACGGGCGGCAGCCCAAAGAGTAAATTCATATGTCTACTGAAAGTAATAACGTGCACTCGCGCGGCGCTACAGTATTGGCTGAAGATAAGGGAGTTTATGCAGCCCTGTTCAGTAAGATCAATTTGAATCCCATCGCGGAGTTGGGAAGCATCGAAACTTTCCAGCATGCCGAGGCGCTGTCCGAGGCCTCGGTTGACGAGCGCGTCACTGCCGCTGTCAGTGTGTTCTTGAAGTTGCTCAAGGAATCGCCGCACAGAGTGGAACGATTGGACAAAGTGCTGCTGGATGAGCATATAGCGTTGCTCGACATGCAAATCAGTCGTCAACTTGATGCGGTCATGCATCACGCCGAATTCCAAAGGATCGAATCAACCTGGCGCGGCGTAAAGTCCCTGGTCGACCAGACCGATTTTCGACAGAACGTGCGAATAGAACTGCTGGATATCAGCAAGGATGATCTGGTACGAGACTTCGAAGACGCCCCCGAAATCGCCCAGAGCGGGCTGTACCTGCATACCTATACCCGTGAATACGACACGCCGGGCGGAGAGCCGATCGCGGCAGCGATCTCCAACTACGAGTTCGATCGTAGCCCGCAGGACATCGCCTTGCTGCGTAATATTTCGAAAGTCGCCGCGGCAGCCCATATGCCCTTCATCGGTTCGGTGGGGCCGGCATTTTTCGGCAAGCGATCCATGGAGGAAGTGGCTGCCATCAAGGACATCGGCAACTATTTCGATCGCGCCGAATACATCAAGTGGAAGGCGTTTCGCGACAGTGACGATGCGCGATACATCGGCCTGACCATGCCGAGGGTCCTGGGTCGCCTGCCCTATGGCCCGGATACCGTGCCAGTGCGCAGCTTCAATCACATCGAGAGCGTCAAGGGCCCCGATCACGACAGGTATTTGTGGACCAACGCATCCTTTGCCTTTGCCGCCAACATGGTCAAGAGCTTCATCGCCAATGGATGGTGCGTGCAGATCCGTGGGCCTCAATCGGGCGGCGCAGTCACCGACCTGCCGATCCACTTGTATGACCTGGGCACTGGCAACCAGGTGAAGATTCCTTCAGAGGTGATGATCCCGGAAACCCGCGAATTTGAATTCGCCAATCTCGGTTTCATTCCTTTGTCGTATTACAAGAACCGCGACTACGCCTGTTTCTTCTCCGCCAGCTCGGCTCAGAAACCTGCGTTGTACGACACCGCGGATGCTACCGCCAACAGCCGGATCAACGCACGGCTGCCCTATATCTTCCTGCTCTCGCGCATTGCCCATTATTTGAAGTTGATCCAACGCGAAAACATCGGCACCACCAAGGATCGTCGTTTGCTGGAGCTGGAGCTCAACAAGTGGATCGGCGGACTTGTCACCGAAATGACCGATCCGGGCGATGACCTGCAGGCTTCGCACCCTCTTCGTGACGCAAAGGTGACGGTGGAGGACATCGAGGACAACCCCGGTTTCTTCCGGGTCAAGTTGTACGCAGTGCCGCACTTTCAGGTCGAGGGCATGGACGTCAACTTATCCCTGGTCTCGCAAATGCCCAAGGCGAAAGCCTGACTCGCTTTCAAGGAAATGACGCCATGAAAATCGATCGTCCCTTATGGACGTCCGGCACCCTGTTGTCTGCGCAACAGTTTCAACAACAGGCGCGCTGGGAAGCGTGGGCCAACGAGCAACGCGCCGGCTTGGCCTTGGCGCATCCCTGGGGCGTGACGGCCGTCGAGTTCGATACCGACGCATTGGGCCTTGGTAAGCTCAAGGCAACCCGGCTAAGCGTGTGCATGCCCGACGGTACCCTCAAACACTGGGCGTTCAGCCTGGTAGCGACCATCAGGCCCTCGGGTTGCTGGGCATATCTGCGGTAGCCTTCGTCGTGGTGTCGTTCCTGGGTGGATTCCATTTTCTAGGCCATGCATTGGGGCGTTCGGCGTATCGAAAGTATCAGACACACATCAGCCCGCTATTACCGCTCAACAAGGCAGACCCCAACTCGATGCATGAAAGATCGTCGATTGAGCTACGCGAAAACCTCCACTTCCAATACGGCCCCCTCTGGCGCCACAAGGTCCGTCTGCTGCTCATCGTCGGCGAGCCCACCCAGATCGCCGCCATCGCCCCGGAGCTGGCGAAAAAGAAATGGCTCGAAGGCGAACGCACCGTGCTGCTATGGGGCGGCAGCGTCCAGGAAGAATTGCAAACCCCGCTGTTGAACCCATGGCTCACCCTACGCCGTTGGCGGGCGCTGGATGGGGTGGTCTGGGCGCTGGACAAACCGCAAAGCACCGATGCGGTGGCGCTGGCCAAGGGCATGCGGCAGTTGCAGGGGCTGGCTCGGCGGCTACGCCGACGGTTGCCGTTGCACTTGTGGCAGGTGTGCGAGAGCGGCTGGTCCCAGGACGGGCGCGAGAGCCAGCCGGTGGGTTGTCTGTTGCCGGCCAAGGTGACGCCGTCGCTGCTGGAGGCGTGCCTGGAGGATCTGGTCGAGCCGTTGCGTTGCCAGGGCTTTGCCCAGATGAAGATCAAGAAGCGGATGCACCACGATTTCCTGCTGCGCCTGTCCCGAGATTTGCAGGCCGAGGGCATTGCCCGTTGGCGGCAGGCGCTGGCGCCGTCGTTGAGTGGGTTCAACCCGGGGGTGATGCTGCGAGGGTTGTGGTTCAGCCTGCCACTGCGCGTGACGCAAAGCGCTGACGGCGAGCATTTCTGGTGGCCGGACCCGGCGTGGCACGGCGTGCAGCGCGACAAGGCCGTCGGCGCGCGGTTGGGGTGGGGCGCGCCGCGAGTCGTCTATGGGCTGTTCATGGGCCTGGCGCTGGTGTGGGGCGCGGGGATGGCGCTGTCCTTTGTGAGCAATCGGGCGCAGATCGTCGAGGCGCAGGCCTTGTCAACGGCGTTGCAACAGTCATCCACCCAAGAGGAGCAACTGTTGGCGCTCGAAGCGCTCGTCCACGTGCTGGCTCGCCTGGATCACCGTGTCGTGTCCGGTGCGCCGTGGTACCAGCGCTTTGGCTTGAACCGCAATGAAACCTTGCTCGAGCTGTTGTGGCCCCGGTATGTCGAGGCCAATAACCGCCTGGTGCGCGACCCGGCGGCGGCGAGGTTGCGCGGGCAACTGGAGGCGCTGGTCAAGCTGGCGCCGGGCAGCCCCGAGCGCGTTGAGCGCACGCGTATGGCCTACGATCAGCTCAAGGCTTACCTGATGATGGCGCGCCCGGACAAAGCCGAGGCGCCCCTGTTGGTCAAGACCCTGGGCCACGCCGAACCCACGCGTGACGGAATTTCGCCAGGGCTCTGGCAGATCCTCGCACCGAACCTGTGGCAGTTCTACGCCGAGCAACTGGCCGCGCACCCGGACTGGCGCATCGAGGCCGACCCGCGGTTGGTGGCGCAGGTGCGCCAGGTACTGCTCGACCAATTGGGCCAACGCAACGCCGAGGCCAGCCTGTATCAACGGGTGCTGGACGACGCCACCCCGTACTATCCAGCCCTGGGCCTGCAACAGATGGTGGGCGACACCGAAGCCGCCGGGTTGTTTTCCAGCAAGGCCAGCGTGCCGGGAGTGTTCACGCGCCAGGCCTGGGAGGGCCAGGTGCGCCAGGCCATCGATGACATCACCCAGGCGCGCCGCGAAGAAATCGATTGGGTGCTCAGTGATCGCCCCGGTGACATCGATGTGCGCTTGACGCCCGGCGAGCTCAAGGCGCGCCTGACCGAACGTTATTTCAAGGACTACGCGGGCGCCTGGCTGGTGTTTCTCAACAGCCTGCGGGGCAATCAACCCAAAAGCCTGGAACAGGTCATCGACCAGTTGACGCTGATGAGCGACGTGCGCCAATCGCCGTTGCTCGCGTTGATCAATACCCTGGCCTATCAAGGGCAGGCGGGCACCCGGGTCCCGGCCCTGGGCGACTCGCTGATGAGGTCCGCGCACAAGCTCATCGGCCCGGACAAGGCCCCTCCCATAGACCCGCTGGCCGACCTGCCGAGCGGCCCGCTGGATCCGACGTTCGGCCCGTTGTTGGCCTTGCTGGGCAAGGGTGGCGCTGACCATTTGAGCCTCCAGGCCTACCTCACCCAAGTGACCCGCGTGCGCCTGAAACTGCAACAGATCAACACGGCCAGCGACCCCATGGAAATGACCCAGGCCCTGGCGCAGACGGTGTTCCAGGGCCGGGGCATCGACCTCACCGATACCCAATCCTATGGCCGCCTGATGGCCGCCAGCCTCGGTGCGCAATGGGCCGGCGTGGGCGAAACGCTGTTCGTGCAACCGCTGGAGCAGGCCTGGCAGCGAGTGCTGCAACCGTCGGCGGCGGGCCTCAACAGCCAGTGGCGGCGTTCGATCGTCGAGCATTGGAACGCGGCCTTTACCGGGCGTTATCCCTTCGCCGCGACGGCCAGCGATGCTTCGTTGCCGATGCTGGGGCAAATGATCCGCGCCGACACGGGGCGCATCGAACGTTTTCTCCACAGCCAGTTGAGCGGCGTGTTGCGCAAGGAAGGCAACCGCTGGGTGGCCGATCCCCGCCACGGTCGCGGTTTGCGCGTCAATCCCCAATTCCTGGAGGCGGTCAATCAACTGAGCGATCTGGCCGACGTGCTCTACACCGACGGCGGCCTGGGCTTGAGTTTTGAACTGAGCGGCAAAGGCGTGCGCGATGTGGTGCAAACCACCTTCATCCTCAACGGAGAGAAACACCACTACTTCAACCAGAAGGAGCGCTGGCAGCGCTTCGGCTGGCCGGGGCGCAGCGACTACCCCGGCGTCAGCCTGACGTGGACCAGCGTCCACACCGGCGAACGGTTGTTCGCCGACTACGCCGGCGCCTGGGGGCTGATCCGCTTGCTGGAACAGGCCACGTTCACCGCGCTGGACGATGGCGACAGCCGCTACCGCATGGTGCTCAAGGCGCCCGATGGTCTGGGCCTGACGTGGCACCTGCGCACCGAACTGGATGCCGGGCCGATGGCGCTTTTGAAGTTGCGAGGGTTTACGTTGCCGGGGCGGATATTTTTGGCTGAGGGCGGACCAGCGGTGCCTCTGGCGCGCAATGAGGTGCTCCGATGAGCCTGCAAAACCTGATCACCCATTGCCTGGGCAAGCGCGACGCCTTGGCCATCGCCCGTGAACAGGCCGCACGCTGGCAACCCTGGCTGCAGCCCATCAGCGAAGCGGCACCCGTTGGGCACGACCCTGGCTATGACGATGATTTTCAATGCATGCGCGAAGAGGTTGGCAAGCTGTCCGGCGCCGATGCTGAACGAGTGGCCCAACTGGGTGAAGAGCTACTGACCCGCAAATGTAAGGATTTACGCGTCGCCACCTATTACGTGTGGGCTCGCTTGTGCAGGGACGGCGAAGCCGGGCTGGCCGACGGTTTGAGCCTGTTGGCGGCGCTGGTGGAGCGGTTCACCGATACGGTACTGCCCGTGCGACCGAACAGCCGCAAGATGGCGTTGCAGTGGCTGGCCGGCGAAAAGCTGCTCGATACGCTGTGGCGGTATCCGGAGGTGGTGAAAACCGAGGCCGAGCGCACCGCCGCGGCATTGGCCTGGCTGGAGCAGGGCCTGACGGCATGGCCTGACGATCAACGTCCTTGCCTAGGGGCCCTGTATGCCGCGTTATCCGCCCGATTGGCTCGGTCCGAAGGCATGGAGGCGCTGGTCCCGCAGAGTACCGCCAGCCAGGAATCGCAAGCCCAGGCCGGGGCTTCGGCTGCTATCGCGATCAAGTCCGGTCGGGATCTGTTGGACCACGGCCGGGCCTTGGCTGGTTATCTGCGTGATCAACCTCAGGGTTGGCTGGCGGCCCACCGCGTGATGAAGAGCCTGCGCTGGGACACGGTGCAAGAGGCGCCGCCCGAGGACGCCGATGGCAACACCCGGCTGACGCCGCCCAAGGCTGACTATCGGGCGCAGCTCAAGCGTTTGTACTTGCAGCAGGGCTGGACCCAGTTGCTCGATCACGCGGAACGAATCTATGCCGAAGGCGTGAACCATTTCTGGTTGGATTTGCAGTGGTATGTGTATCAGGCACTGAGTCGACAACCGGCGCCGCAGGTGTGCTGGGCTGATGTCGTCCGACGTGACCTGGGCATGTTTTTGGATCGGTTGCCGGGGTTGGAGCTGCTGCGCTGGCGCGACGGCACGCCTTTCGCCGATGAGACCACACGTGAGTGGATTGCCCAGCAAGCCAGCGCAGACCGCCCGGAGCAAGGGTTGGCCGCGCCATCGTCGGCACCGGTCATCGGCGATGCCGACATCTTGTCGTGGGAAACCGAAGCCCTGGCGCAGGCCGACAAAGAAGGGGTCGAGCAAGCGCTGGCTTGGCTGGCGGCGCGCCCGGACATTGTTTGCGCACGCCAACGATGGCTGCTGCGCCTGCTGATGGCGAGGGTGGCAGAACAGTTCGGCAAAAGTGAGCTGGCCATCCACCTGCTGGGGGAACTGGACACCGCTTCACAGCACCATGACCTGTGCGCGTGGGAGCCCGAGTTGTATTTCGAGGTCAAGGCTCGCCTGCTCAGGTTGCTGCGGGTCAAGGCCCAACGCAACGACACGGACAAACCTGCCCTGGCTCGACGCATGGAACCTTTGTTGGCGGCGCTGGTGGCCATCGATCCGGTACGTGCCGCTGTGCTTTGCGGCTGACACTCATTTCAGGACTTTTATGGACATGGAAAATCTGACACTGCGCTATTTCGACGCCGAGATGCGTTATTTGCGCGAGGCCGGCAAGGAATTCGCCGAGGCGTTCCCGGACCGGGCGGCATATCTCAATCTCGACAAGCCGGGGGCGCAAGACCCTTACGTAGAACGTTTGTTCGAGGGCTTTGCATTCTTGATGGGGCGCTTGCGGGAGAAGCTCGACGATGATCTGCCGGAGCTCACCGAAGGCTTGGTCAGCCTGCTGTGGCCGCATTACTTGCGGACCATACCGTCCCTGTCGATTATCGAGCTGGCGCCGGATCTTGCCTTGATAAAGCGCAGCGAACGAATCCCCAGAGGGTTCGAGATCCTGTCGCGCCCCATCGGGCCGCAGCACACCTGCTGTCGCTACACCACCACGCAAGACGTGACGTTACAGCCGCTGGCGTTGACAGTCGTGGCGCGCGACCACGAACCGGATGGCCGCTCGCTGCTGCGTTTGCGTTTTGTCCGAAGCGCGTCCGTCCCTTGGTCACAAATCGACCTGAGCCGCTTGCCGCTGTACTTGAATGCCGATGCGCCACTGGCCAGCGCACTGCACCAAGCCCTGACCTTGAACAGGCAGGCAATGTATGTGCGCTTGCCAGGACAGTCGGATCGCAAGCCGGTGGACTGGTATTTCACCCCCAAGGGCTTTGGCGACGAGGATCGCCTGTGGCCCAAGGGCGACAGCGCTTTCAGCGGCTATCAACTGCTGCTTGAGTACTTCACGTTTCGTGAAAAATTCATGTTCGTCACCCTCTGTGGCCTTGAGCAACTGCCGCTTGAGTCCGGCGCGCCCTGGTTCGAGCTCGAAGTGGTGCTGTCCAAGCCCTGGCCGCAGAACTTCGACCTGAACCGTGAACATATTCGTCTGCACTCGGTGCCGGTGATCAACTTGTTCGTACTGGAGGCCGACCCGTTGGCGCTGGACCCCTTGCAAACCGATTACTTGCTGCGTCCGATGCGCTTGCAGGATGGCCATCTGGAAATCTATTCGGTGGACCAGGTGACCGCATCCAAAGGCGCCGAGCGCATGGACTACGTGCCGTTCACCAGTTTTCGCCATAAAGGCGGCATGCTGCGTGATGAGGCGCCGGAACGTTATTTCCATAGCCGCCTGAAGCGGGCCGCCAATGGGCTGTATGACACCTGGTTGATCCTGGGCGGAGAAGGCTTCGACGAGGATCGGCTGCATACCCACGCCAGCCTGTCGTTACACCTGATCGGCACCCACGGCCAGCTGCCACGCAAAGCGCTGCAGAGCACGGTGCTCGATACAGCGGTTCAAACCACCCAGTTCGGCCTGCGGGTGCGCAACCTGTGTGCGCCGACGTTGCCGTGCTATCCGCCAAACCGCGACCGTTTCCACTGGCGCATCCTGAGCCACCTGGGCTCCAATTTCTTGCCGATGCTCGACAGCGCAGAGGTGCTGCGCGGGACGTTGGCGTTGTATGACTGGACCGGCAGCGAGCAGAACCGGCGTCGCCTGGCGGCGATTGTCGAGGTGAACCATCACCTGGTCCAACGTTTTGAAAATGGCTTTTTGCTGCGCGGGGTGGATATTGAAATCACCTTGGATGCCCACGGCTTTTCGGGGGACGGCGATATCAGTCTGTTCGGTGAAATGCTCAACCGCTTTTTTGCGCTCTACGCCGACATTCATTTGTTCACCCAGCTCACGCTGATTCTTCAACCTACGCTTGTCCAAGGGCACGCCGCTGGGCAATGTCGGGCAAGACGTCAACAGCCAGCTGCACTTGGTGCTGTCCACCGACGACGCGCAGGAGGCCAATGACTGGTTGCCCGGCGGAGCGCTTCACCGCGACCTGCTTGTACTCCTGCGGGTGTACCTGGGATGGCGCTGCACCGCGACGCTGCAATTGACCATCGCGGTAAGCAGCCTGCCAACTCCGATACTGGGGCATCGGCAGATACGACTGGGAATGACCGGTGTGCTGGGCTTGGGTTCAGACACCTGGCAGCCGCGAGAACAGGACACCCTCACGATCAATATGGGCCGCTACCAGGGCCTTTCGACCAACCCACGGATCAGGGAAACACAACATGTCACATACCTTTATTAACCGGTTGGCACTCACGGTGCTGGTCGCTGCGCTTGGCGGGTGTGGAGCGGCGCAGACCGTCGAGCCGAGCACGGGGTTCACCACCGGGACGATGTTCCGTAAACAGGTCAAGACCTTGCACCTGGATTTCAACGCACGAACCGCGCTCAACACCGAAACCGCGGACATGAACGCCTTATCGCTGCCCACCTTGGTGCGGGTTTACCAGTTACGCGACAGTACCGCGTTGGAGCAGGCCACCTACGACGGGCTGGTGAACACAGACGACAACCTGTTCGAAGGTGCATTGCTGGACAAACGCGCCGTGGTGGTGAAACCCGGGGCAGGGGCGCTGTTGAGCGTGCCCATGGACCCCCGCACGCGGGTAGTGGCGCTGGTGGGCTTGTTTCGAAGTCCAGACGCCGCGTTAGGCTCCTGGCGCCTGCTGCTGAGGCGCGAAGACCTGGACCCGGATCGGGCACGGCTCATCGAGATAGGCGCCAACCAACTGACGTTGCGCCCGTTGGCGAAGGACTGATCCATGACCGAGCCCAACCCTTCGCTCTATGAAATGCTGCTGCAAAACTTCAATGGTGAACTGGATTTGCATCGCGTCAGCGAGCAGGACCAGCACGCGCTGTCGGTCCTGGACAACCTGCAACGCATCCTCAACAGCCGGGCCGGCAGCCTCAGCCATTTACCGGATTATGGACTTCCCGACATGGGAACCATTTTGCAGGGGCTACCGGCTACCGCCCATACGTTGATGAAGGCCATGACCCATACCCTGCTCAAATACGAACCGCGATTGACGGCGCTCGCCATCGAGCTACTGCCGCAATTACTGCCGGGGCATTTGGAGTGCGCCCTGGACGTGCAGTTGAAAGGAGGGCGCCGGGTAACTTTCGGTACCACGTTGGGACCGGAGGGCAAAGTCCTGATGCGTCACCTGAAGCGACAGAACCATGTGGCGGCAACGGGAACGGATAACGCAAGGCAAGCGCGATGAGCGCGTTGTTTGAAGTGCATGTTCGAATCGGTGGCGATCCGCGCGGCTATGCTGAGTTCGTCGCTTTGCGCGACGAGTTGGCCAGATTGGGCCATGGCGCCTGCCCAGACGTGGATTGGCAAAAAGTCGAGCAGTTATGCCTTGTGCTGCTGCAACTCAACGGTGCGGAGCTGCAAACCGTCAGCTTCTATGCGCTGGCTCGAAGCCAGCGTCACGGTTTGGACGGCATGGTCCAAGGCGTTCGATTGTTGAAGACGCTCAGCGGTCAATGGCCCAGCCTGTGGCCGCCGTCGGTGCGGGTGCGCCTGGATACGTTGGGGTGGTTGTTCGCACAGCTGCAAACGCTGCTGCGTGGCCTGGCGCTGACGACCAACGATCAGCGCGCGTTGCTTGAGCTCGATGGTGCGTTGGGCTGCCTGACTGAGCGGCTGGCAAGCTACGCATCCACGCCGCTGCCGGCTCTCCAGTCTCTGCGCCAGCAGGTCAACCAGCTGATCCAACGTTTGGAACGATGCGATCAACGTATCGAAGCGGCACTGCTTCCCATGGGAATGACAGAGCCGGCATTGGCGATACCCATTGTGGTCCTGCCCCCGCCGGACATGACCCATCGTAAGGGGCACTTTTCGCCATGGCTGTGCGGCGCGGCGCTCGTCTTCGCTCTCGTCGCAGGGGTTGTCGGGTGGCGGATGAGCGCGAGGTCAGCGTTGGTCTTGCCCGCTCCGGTGCAGTTGGACAGCCTGTCGCTGTTCGATGTCGGCAGTTCGCAGCTCAAGCCTGGTTCGACCGATACCTTGGTCAAGGCCTTGGTGGATATCAAGGCCCAGCCAGACGGGTTGATCGTCATTTCAGGCCATACCGACGGGACAGGTTCATCGGAACAGAACCTGCAACTCTCAAACGCCCGTGCTGTTGCAGTGCGGGACTGGATGCAGCACGTGGGCAAAATCCCCGCCGGTTGCCTAGCCGTCCAGGGCGTCGCCGCCGGTCAGCCCATAGCTGGAGACGACACCGAAGCTGGGCGAAGGGCCAATCGGCGTGTCGGTATCCGCGTGGTGCCGCAAGTGGTGGCTTGTGAGTCTGCGTGGGGCGCGGGCAAGGGCGGCGCATCCCAGGGGATGCCCCTTAAGTACTGAACTGATGTGCCGATACACGCTGGTAGACCCGATTTCGCCGGTGCTCCAACGGTATCCAACCAAGGATCTTCCAGGCGTCAGCGGGCCTGTCCCTTTGTGATTTTTTTAAGGTTTGACCGGAATCGGACCTCAGGTAATGACCCATGCCAGCCCACTCCAGGACCGAGTTGGAACAAGCCCTTGCCGCGTGCAAGGGCAGTTTCCTTTCCGTTGCCTTTTTCAGTTTTTTCGTTAATTTGCTGATGCTGGTTCCTTCGTTCTACATGTTGCAGGTCTACGACCGCGCGGTAGCCAGTGCCAGCCTGTCGACGCTATTGATGCTGACGCTGATCATGTTACTGCTCATGACCACAATGGGTGGCCTGGAGTGGGTTCGCTCGCGGATCATGGTACGGATCAGTACGCGTCTGGACACGCTGCTAGGTCAGCGATTGTTCGACGCAAGTTTCAAGCAGGCGCTCAATTCCAGTGGCATGAACGCCACGGCCCAACCCGTGAGTGATTTGAATGGGTTACGCCAGTTCTTGACGGGCAACGGCCTTTTCGCATTTTTCGACACGCCCTGGATTCCGATCTACCTGGCAGTCATGTTCATGTTCCATCCCTGGTACGGTTGGATGGGGTTATTGAGCGCGCTGTTGCTTGGGGCGCTGGCCTTCGCCAACGAGAAGCTCACCCACGCGCCGCTGCAGGCTGCCAACCGGGAACAGATGGCGGCCATGGCGTTTACCCACAAAAGCCTGCGCAACGCCGATGTGGTCGAATCCATGGGCATGCTTACGAGCCTGCGTGACCAATGGAATGGGCAAACCTACAGGGTCCTGTCGCTGCAAAGCCTCGCCAGTGACCGTGGCACCACCGTTGCGGCGATTTCCAGGACGTTTCGGCAGGTCGTCCAATCGCTGGTCCTGGGCCTTGGCGCTTACCTGACGATCAATCACGAGATTTCTCCCGGGCTCATGATCGCTGGCTCGATTCTGCTAGGGCGCGCGCTGGCCCCTATCGATCAGCTGATTGGCGTATGGAAAGGCTTTTTGGGGGCGCGTTCGCAATATGCCCGGCTGCATGAATTGTTACTCAAGTTCGCCGCCGAACCTGAGCGCATGTCCCTGCCAATGCCCGAGGGGGCGATCCGTGTCGAGGGGCTTTCGGTAGGCTCGCCCAACGGCGGCAAGCCGATCATTCGTAGCGTGGGATTCGAGGTGCCGGCGGGGTCGGTGGTCGGCATCATTGGTCCCAGTGGCGCCGGCAAATCGACCCTGGCCAGGGCGCTGTTGGGGATATGGTCGGGCATGGCCGGTACGGTGCGCCTGGACGGCGCGGATATCAGCCAATGGCGCCGGGAGGAACTCGGCCCCTATGTGGGCTATCTGCCGCAGGACATTGAGCTGTTCGAGGGCACCATCAGCCAGAACATCTCCCGTTTCGGTCCGGTGGATGCGCCTGCGGTGGTCGCCGCCGCGCGCATGGCCGGGGTCCATGAGCTGGTGCTTCAACTGCCAGACGGCTACGACACCCTGATCGGTGCCAACGGCGGCGGGCTTTCCGGTGGTCAACGCCAGCGTATCGGCCTGGCTCGCGCCTTGTATGGGGAGCCGCGCCTCGTAGTGCTCGATGAGCCGAACTCCAACCTCGACGAAGCCGGAGAAAGAATGCTCGCCGAGGCGTTGCAAAAACTCAGGCAAAGCCGGGCGACCGTATTTGTCATCACCCACCGGCCAGGCGTGCTGGCGCAGGTCGACAAGCTGTTGGTCCTCAATCAAGGCGAATTGAGCCTCTTCGGGCCCCGGGACAGGGTGCTGGAACGGTTGCAAGGCGCTGCGTCGACGGCCAGGCAGGCCGGCGTCGTTGAACCGTCACAAACGGATGAGCGTTATGCAAAACAATAGTCACTCATCCGTGGACAGGGCTGAGCTGATGACCGATGACAAGCCCGTACGGCGCATCGGCTACGTTATGCTGCTGGTGACCTTCGGCCTGTTTGGCGGCTGGGCGACCTTCGCGCCGCTCGACAGCGCGGCACTGGCGCCGGGTGTGGTCACCGTCAAGAGCTATCGCAAGACGGTGCAGCATTTGGAAGGAGGCATTGTGCGCGAGCTGCGCGTGCGTGAGGGCGATCTGGTGAAGGCGGGCGACGTGCTCCTGGTTCTGGACAACACCCAGGCCCGCTCGGAAATGGAAGCGATGCGCAGCCAACTGATCGCCGCCCTTGAACTCGAAGCCCGGTTGGTGGCTGAACGCGATGCTCTGCCCGAGCCGCTTCCTGTACCGACACTAGATCACGCCGATCCGCGTGTGCGCGAGGCGCGCGACAGCGAACGACGAATCTTCCAGGCTCGACGAACGTCGTTGCTTGGTGAGATTGCCTTGCAGGAAAAATCCATTGGCCAGATCCAGGAGCAGATTCGCGGGTACAAAGCCGTCGTGGCCAGCAAGCAAATGCTGGCGGCATCCTACCAGGACGAAATCGTCGACCTGCGTGCGTTGTTGGCCGAGGGTTACGTGGACAAGCAGCGTCTGCGTGAGCAGGAGCGCAGCCTCTCTCGGTTGCAGGCGGAAATGGCAGAAAGCCAGTCCGAAAGCGCACGGGCCCGGGTTCAGGCCGACGAAGCGCAACTGAAAATCCTCCAGTTGAAAAAAACCTTCGCCACAGAGGTCGCGAGCCTGTTGGGCGATGCACGGACCAAGGTCTATGAACTGCGCGAACGCTTGGCGACCCTGCAGGATCGCGACCAGCGCACCGAAATCCTCGCGCCCGAATCCGGCAGGGTCATGGGCATGGCGATACACACCCTGAGTGCCGTGGTCAGCCCGGGCACCGCGCTGCTGGATATCGTCCCGGCCAATGAAGAATTGATCGTCGAAGCACAGGTTTCGACAACGGACATCGACCGGATCAAGCCGGGCAAACTGGCGGGCATTCGGTTCAGCGCGTTCAACAGCAGCACGACGCCGGTCGTCGAAGGGCGGTTGATGCAGGTATCGGCCGATCGGCTGGTCAACAAGGACACTGGCGCCGCTTATTATCTGGCGCGCGTTGCCTTGACCGATGACGGGCGCCGGGCGCTCGGCGATCTTACGCTGGTGCCGGGCATGCCGGTTGAAGTGTTGATCAATACCGGGGCGCGGACGCTGCTGGAGTATTTGATTCAGCCGGCGAGTAACGCCTTCGCCCGTTCGCTGATCGAGGATTGAGATGAGGTCTTTGGTCGCGTTGTGCCTGATTGCCTGCTCACTTGGCGTCCTCGCCGACGATGGGGCGGCGTCCAGCTATACCGATTTGTGGCAATTGCACCAGGAAGCGCAAGGCGCCGATCCGCGTATCCTGCGGGCGCAAGCCTTGACTCGCAGCGGCGAGGGCAATGAGCGCGCCGCCTTCGGCCAATTGTTGCCGCAGCTCAACGCCAGCGGTAGCGTGAACCGCAGTCGGCGGGAGGACGAGCTGAGCCGTATCCAGTACAACGGCAAGCGCGTTGCCGTGATGCTCAACCAGGTGATCTACGACCCGCAGGTCTGGCGCAGCTACCAGCGATACGTGGAGTTGGCGCGCCAGAGCCAATACGAATCCGATGACACGCAGGTGCAGGCCAGCATTGACCTGTCCGAACGGTATTTTGCCGTGCTTGCGGCGGAGGACGAGCTGTCCCTGGTGCGTAGCGAATTGGACGCGACCGAACGCAACCTCAAGCGCGTCCACGCGTTGTATGCGCGCCAGATGGCAATGGTGACCGATACGCTCGACCTGGAGGCGCGGGTCGATGCACTCAAGGCTGACGAGATCGAGGCCAGGAACAAGGTCGAGGTCAGTCGCGAGGCCATCTCCGAACTGGTGGGGCGCGAGGTCCGGGAACCGTTCAAGCGTATTGCCGACAATCCGGTCTTCAGCCTGCCGGCGCAAGCTCAGGACTATTGGGTGCAGACGGCACTCGACAGCAATCCAGCGTTGCACGCCCGCGAACACAGTATCCGTGCCGCCGAGGCGGCGATCGGCGAGGCAAGGGCCGGCCATCTGCCTCGGCTGGGCCTGAATCTCACGGCGCAACGCAGCGACATCGGCTATGAAGGTGCGTTGGCGCCTCGCTCGGACAATCTCGTCGCGTCCCTCGACTTGCAGATGCCCCTCTACAGCGGCGGGTCCACCCGTGCCCGGGTGTCGAGTTCCGAAAGCGAAAAGGAGGTCGCGCAACAGGAGCTGGAAGCCTTGCGCCGCCAGGTCATCAAGGAAACCCGCACGGCGTACCTGGGCATGAGCGCCGAGCTCAGCCGGATCAAGGCAACGCGGCGCGCACTGGAGTCCGCCGAAAAATCCCGGATAGCCACTGAAAAGGCCTTCGCCTATGGCGTCAAGAATGCCGTGGACGTGCTGGACACCATCCAGGCTGAATTTCGTGCGCGGCGTGACTTTTTTCAATCCCAGTATCGCTTCGTAACCAGCCTGCTGGTCCTGCATCGCTGGAGCGGTCGGTTAGGGGAGCCGGACATCCGCAAGGCCAACGATTGGCTGGTTGCCCCAGCCTCTTCGGATGCGCGGTCGAAAAATAGTGGCTAACTAATATCAATGCCCTTGTTTCTCATGCAAAATAAACCACTTGTAGCGGCCGCATCCGGGAAAGGTCGCAGACAGTCCAAAGGAAGTTCGCATGCCCAGTCCGCTTGGTTATTCCTCCGTTTCGAACGCAAAACTGACCACCAACGCGCAGGTCAACAGCTTGCTGGTCGGTACTTATTGGAGCGGTAGTGCGACAGCAGGCACGTCCTTGACGTACAGCTTCATGACGGCGGATTCCTACTTCGCTAGTAACTACAGCAGTGAAAACGAATACCTGCTTGGCTACGCCGTAACGACGGAGCAGCAGGACGGCATTGTTCGTGCCGTCGACAGCTGGGGGGCGGTTGCCAACCTCCATTTCACCCAAGTCAGCGAGTCTGCTACCAACGTGGGTGACTTGCGGTTCGGCGGTTACCTGTGGATGGACGATGACACCGCAGCGTGGGGCTATTATCCCGGCCGCACGCCCAGCGCGGGCGATGTCTGGTTGGGGCCGATCACCAATGACCCCACCCCGGACGAGGGGTCCTACGACTACTTGGTCTTCATGCATGAGATCGGCCACGCGCTGGGCCTCAAGCATCCGTTCTCCAAGAGCCTGTCGAACCCGACGGTACTTTCCGCGCAATTCGATGACGTGCGCTACACCATCATGAGTTACAACAGCGCGTACTCCTACGAGCCGACGACACCCATGCTGCTGGACATCGCGGCGATCCAGAGCCTGTATGGCGCGAACAACCAATGGCAGACCGGTAACACCACGTATAGCTGGACGACTGGCCAATCGGTTTTCGAGACGATCTGGGACGCGGGCGGCAACGACACCATCGACGCGAGCAACCAGGCGGGGGCGGTGCGTATCAACCTGAACGAGGGCCAATTCAGCAAGATCGGCCAGGCCTTCCTCAACACCAAGACCGGCGCTGCCTTCAATGAAGGATTGGCGATCGCCTACGGCGCGAAGATCGAAAACGCTATCGGCTCGGCCAATGACGACACGCTGATCGGCAATGCGCTCGGCAACCTCCTGGATGGCCGCGGCGGTAGGGACGTCATGACCGGTGGCGCCGGTAACGATACCTACGTGGTCGACGATTCCAGGGACACCATCAGCGAAACCAGCACCCTGGCGACCGAAATCGACACGGTACGTTCCTCCTTGAGCTGGAGCCTGGGCGCCAATCTGGAGAACCTCACGCTGACGGGTATCGCCAACCTCAATGGCTCCGGCAACGCATTGAGCAACGTATTGACCGGCAACGCCGGAAACAATGTCCTGGACGGCGGGGCCGGCCGAGACACGCTGGTTGGTGGCGCCGGAAACGATAGTTATGTGATCGATAACGTAAATGACAGCGTCGTCGAGCTTGCCGACGGTGGTATCGACCTGGTTCGCACCGCAGTCACCCATACCTTGTCGGCCAATGTCGAGAACGGGCAGTTGCTCGGTGTCGCGGCCCTCAATCTCGTCGGTAACGCGCTGAATAACAGCCTGGTCGGCAATGCTGCCGCCAATGTGCTCAATGGCCTGGGCGGCGCGGATACCCTGGACGGTGGCGCCGGCAACGATACCTACTACGTCGACAACGCCGGCGATACGGTCATCGAGCGAGGCGCCTCCCTGATCGAGATCGACAGCATTATTTCGACCGTCAACTTCGCCTTGGGCACCAACGTTGAAAACCTGACGTTGAGCGGTGCCGGCAGCATCAATGGCAGCGGCAATGCACTGAACAACCGCATCACGGGCAATGCCGGCGCCAACATCCTGGACGGTGGCCTCGGTATCGACACGCTCGTTGGCGGCACCGGCAGCGACACCTACGTGGTCGACAACCTCAAGGATGTCGTCAGCGAAACCAGCACCCTGGCCAGCGAAATCGACAGCGTACGTGCTTCGGTCAACTGGGTGCTTGGCGCGAATCTGGAAAACCTCACCCTGACCGGTATCGCCGCCATCAACGGCAGCGGCAATGCGCTTAACAACGTACTGACCGGCAACGCCGGCGCTAACGTGCTGAACGGCCTCGCCGGACGCGACACGTTGATCGGCGGTGATGGCAACGACATCTATATGCTCGATAACACCGGCGACAGCGTCGTTGAACTCGCCGACGAGGGGCGCGACGTCGTGCGTACGACAGTCAGCCACACCTTGGCGGCCAACGTCGAGGACGGTCAGTTGCTCGGCGCCGCCGCGCTCAGTCTCACCGGCAACGCGCTGGGCAACAGCCTGGCCGGCAACGCCGCCGCCAACACCCTCAACGGCCTGGACGGTGCGGACATCCTCGATGGCGGCGCCGGCATCGACACCCTGATCGGGGGAACCGGCAACGACACCTACGTGGTGGACAACCTCAGGGATGTCATCAGCGAAACCAGCAGCCTCGCCAGCGAGATCGACACCGTGCGTTCCTCGGTGAGCTGGAGCCTGGGTGCCAATCTGGAAAACCTAACGCTTACCGGTGCTGCCGCGATCAACGGAAGCGGCAACGCCTTGGAAAACGTACTGATTGGCAACGCGGCCGGCAATGTCTTGAACGGCGGGGCAGGCGCGGACCAACTCGACGGTGGCGCCGGCAACGATACCTACTACGTCGACAACGCCGGCGATACGGTCATCGAGCGAGGCGCCTCCCTGATCGAGATCGACAGCATTATTTCGACCGTCAACTTCGCCTTGGGCACCAACGTTGAAAACCTGACGTTGAGCGGTGCCGGCAGCATCAATGGCAGCGGCAATGCACTGAACAACCGCATCACGGGCAATGCCGGCGCCAACATCCTGGACGGTGGCCTCGGTATCGACACGCTCGTTGGCGGCACCGGCAGCGACACCTACGTGGTCGACAACCTCAAGGATGTCGTCAGCGAAACCAGCACCCTGGCCAGCGAAATCGACAGCGTACGTGCTTCGGTCAACTGGGTGCTTGGCGCGAATCTGGAAAACCTCACCCTGACCGGTATCGCCGCCATCAACGGCAGCGGCAATGCGCTTAACAACGTACTGACCGGCAACGCCGGCGCTAACGTGCTGAACGGCCTCGCCGGACGCGACACGTTGATCGGCGGTGATGGCAACGACATCTATATGCTCGATAACACCGGCGACAGCGTCGTTGAACTCGCCGACGAGGGGCGCGACGTCGTGCGTACGACAGTCAGCCACACCTTGGCGGCCAACGTCGAGGACGGTCAGTTGCTCGGCGCCGCCGCGCTCAGTCTCACCGGCAACGCGCTGGGCAACAGCCTGGCCGGCAACGCCGCCGCCAACACTCTCAACGGCCTGGACGGTGCGGACATCCTCGATGGCGGCGCCGGCATCGACACCCTGATCGGGGGAACCGGCAACGACACCTACGTGGTGGACAACCTCAGGGACGTCATCAGCGAAACCAGCAGCCTCGCCAGCGAGATCGACACCGTGCGTTCCTCGGTGAGCTGGAGCCTGGGTGCCAATCTGGAAAACCTAACGCTTACCGGTGCTGCCGCGATCAACGGAAGCGGCAACGCCTTGGAAAACGTACTGATTGGCAACGCGGCCGGCAATGTCTTGAACGGCGGGGCAGGCGCGGACCAACTCGACGGCGGTGCCGGCAACGATACCTACCACGTCGACAACGCCGGCGATACGGTCATCGAGCGAGGCGCCTCCCTGACCGAGATCGACAGCATTATTTCGACCGTCAACTTCGCCTTGGGCGCCAACCTTGAAAACCTGACGTTGAGCGGTGCCGGCAGCATCAATGGCAGCGGCAATGCACTGAACAACCGCATCACGGGCAATGCCGGCGCCAACATCCTGGACGGTGGCCTCGGTATCGACACGCTCGTTGGCGGCACCGGCAGCGACACCTACGTGGTCGACAACCTCAAGGATGTCGTCAGCGAAACCAGCACCCTGGCCAGCGAAATCGACAGCGTACGTGCTTCGGTCAACTGGGTGCTTGGCGCGAATCTGGAAAACCTCACCCTGACCGGTATCGCCGCCATCAACGGCAGCGGCAATGCGCTTAACAACGTACTGACCGGCAACGCCGGCGCTAACGTGCTGAACGGCCTCGCCGGACGCGACACGTTGATCGGCGGTGATGGCAACGACATCTATATGCTCGATAACACCGGCGACAGCGTCGTTGAACTCGCCGACGAGGGGCGCGACGTCGTGCGTACGACAGTCAGCCACACCTTGGCGGCCAACGTCGAGGACGGTCAGTTGCTCGGCGCCGCCGCGCTCAGTCTCACCGGCAACGCGCTGGGCAACAGCCTGGCCGGCAACGCCGCCGCCAACACCCTCAACGGCCTGGACGGTGCGGACATCCTCGATGGCGGCGCCGGCATCGACACCCTGATCGGGGGAACCGGCAACGACACCTACGTGGTGGACAACCTCAGGGACGTCATCAGCGAAACCAGCAGCCTCGCCAGCGAGATCGACACCGTGCGTTCCTCGGTGAGCTGGAGCCTGGGTGCCAATCTGGAAAACCTAACGCTTACCGATGCTGCCGCGATCAACGGAAGCGGCAACGCCTTGGAAAACGTACTGATTGGCAACGCGGCGAATAATGTATTGAACGGCGCGGCTGGCAATGATCGGATCGACGGCGGCGCAGGCAACGACACGCTGATGGGCGGAGCGGGGACGGACACCCTCACCGGCGGCACCGGAGCCGATCGTTTTGTATTCAGTTCGTTGAGCGACCTGGGCAAGGACGGTGCTGGCGACGTCATCCTCGATTTCAGCCGCCTGCAAGGCGACAAGATCGACCTGTCGAAACTGGACGCGAATGCCCTGACGCCGGTGTTCAACAAGTTCAGCTTCATCGACGCGAGTGAGTTCACCGGGGCAGGGCAGTTACGCTTCGTTGATCATGTGTTGTATGGCAACGTAAACGGCGACCTCAACGCCGATTTCGAAATCCAGTTGGTCGGCGTGAATACCTTCAATAGCGGCGATCTGGTCGCTTGATAAGAAAGCGGTTTAGGACCCACGGCAGTCGCGGGTCCCGAACCGCTCTCCCTGCTTGGAACCACCTTAACGGAATGTTCAGCCGAGGCTGCGTGGCGGCAGGATGACGGCTGTCCGTGTGTTTGTCGGACTTGCCTAGATTAGATGTCAATCAAAATCAAAACTGTTGACGGCTATGATTATGCTCATCATCATAGAGCTGCCCCGACACGTATCGATGTCGGGCCCGACCCAGTTGCCGAGGAACACTCCATGACGATCCACAAACCCGTAGCCTTGGTGACCGGCGCTTCTTCCGGTATCGGCGAAGCCATTGCCAACTCCCTCGTAGCGGCCGGCTATCAGGTATACGGCACCAGCCGGCGCGGAGCCCGGGCCGATCATCAGGCGTATGAGATGCTGGCACTCGACGTGACCGACGATGCCTGCGTCGAGGCCGCGGTTGCGCAGTTGATGCGGTTGGAAGGGCGTATCGACCTGCTGGTCAACAACGCCGGTTTCGGGCTCGCCCCGGCCGCGGCCGAAGAAAGCTCGATCGACCAGGCCAAGGCGATCTTCGATACCAATTTCCTCGGTGTTGTGCGAATGACGCGCGCCGTTGTGCCGCATATGCGTCGCCAGGGTGTCGGTCGCATCATCAACATCGGTTCCATACTCGGCGTGGTATCCGTGCCCTATGTGGCGCTGTACGTGGCGAGCAAGCACGCGGTGGATGGCTATTCCCAAGCCCTTGATCATGAATTACGGACCCATGGCATCCGGGTCGTCGTCATCGAGCCCGGTTATACCAAGACATCATTCGAGAGCAACAGCCTGCAGGCTGACGCTAAGCTGGACCTGTACGAGGATATCCGGGGTAAGGTAACCAAGGTCGTCAATCACGCAATGGCCACGGCCGAGGGGCCCGATGTGGTCGCTGACGTGGTGCTCAAGGCCGCTCGCGCCGAGCGTCCGAAGTTGCGTTACACCGCCGGCAAGGCGGCAGCCCAATTGCAGTTCATGCGCCGCTTCGCGCCGGCGGGCATGCTGGATACCGGTATCCGCAAGGCGATGCAACTGGCGTGAATCTGCTCAACCGGGCCCACGACATTCGCCGCTCAAATGCACAGGAAAACAACCATGACCTTCAAAGCGCTGCTTGCCACCAAAACCGATGAAGCCATATCGACCGGCCTGGTCGACTTCACCGAAGAGGACCTGATGCCCGGTGATGTCACCGTCGCTATCGAATATTCCACGGTGAACTACAAAGATGCCATGGCCCTCAGTGGCCGCTCGCCGGTGATCCGCCAGTTCCCGTTGATTCCCGGCATCGACTTCGCCGGAATCGTTGAAAGCTCCAGCCACGCAGGTTTCCAGGCTGGCGACCGGGTACTGCTGAACGGTTGGGGGCTGAGCCAGACGCACCACGGCGGTTTCGCCCAGAAGGCCCGGGTGAGTGGTAACTGGCTCGTGAAGGTTCCGGACGTATTCTCGACCCGCCAAGCCATGGCCATTGGCACGGCGGGCTACACCGCGATGCTCAGCGTGCTGGCGCTGGAACACGGCGGCCTGGCGCCCGACGGGGGCGATATCCTGGTGACCGGCGCCAACGGCGGCGCGGGCTCGGTGGCGATAGCGCTGTTGTCGGGCCTGGGCTATCGGGTGATCGCGTCGACTGGACGCCTGGAAGAAGCCGACTATCTGCGTGACCTGGGCGCTGCAGAGGTGATTGATCGGCGCACCCTGTCGGAGCCGGGCGCACCGATTGCCAAGGAGCGTTGGGCGGGCGTCATCGACTCGGTCGGTAGCCATACCTTGGCCAATGCCCTGGCCCAGACCCGATACCGCGGGGTCGTCGCCGCTTTCGGCCTCGCCCAGGGCGCGGATCTGCCGGGGTCGGTGCTGCCTTTCATCCTGCGCAACGTGACCCTGGCCGGTATCGACTCCGTGAATGCGCCGCAGGCTGTCCGTTTGCAGGCATGGTCGCGTCTGGCCCGGGATCTGGATGTGGACAAGCTTGCTCGCACCACGCAGCTTGTCGGCCTGGCGCAAGTGCCGGAAGTCGCGGCTCGGGTGCTGCAAGGGCAGGTTCGCGGGCGCACGGTCGTGGATGTGAATGCTTGAGCGAAAGGACAAGCCAGCATTTATTAGCGGAGCGTTACAAGCATTCGGATGCCACACGCTGTAGCGGCTTCGCGCAAAAATTAATGAACATTTGCAGCACTGGGATATCGATTCTGTAACTGAACATTTCCGTGTGGGCATTCGGTCTCTAGCTTCGTTGGGCCGCTGTCCGGGCGGTCAGTCGGCCAACGGGGCGAGTTTCCATGAATGGCAGATACCAGTGCAGCGTCGAGTACAACGGTCGCACCCTCAGGGGTGACGCTGACCAGCCGCTGATCGATTTCTTGGCAGAGCAGGGCATCGACCTGCCTCACGTCTGCTATCACCGCGCCCTCGGGCCGATCCAGACCTGCGATGTCTGTTGGATCGAGCATGATGGCGAGTTGGTCCGCGGGTGCGCGCTGCGTTCCGCCGACGGCATGAAGCTGGTGAGCGAAACGCCTCGCGTGAAGGCGGCGCAGGAAGAAGGCATGGACCGGATCCTTGCCAAGCACGAGCTTTATTGCACGGTCTGCGAGCACAACACCGGTGACTGCACGCTGCACAATACCGTCGCCGACATGAACCCCGTGATCCAGCGCTACAAATACCAGCGCAAGCCCTACAGCAAGGACCACTCGAACCCGTTTTATACCTACGATCCCGATCAATGCATCCTGTGCGGGCGTTGCGTGGAAGCGTGCCAGAACGTCGAGGTCAATGAAACGCTGAGCATCGATTTCACCCAGGAGCATCCAAGGGTGTTGTGGGATGGCGAAACCAAGATAGAGGGTTCCAGTTGTGTGAGCTGCGGTCATTGCGTCACGGTTTGCCCCTGCAACGCGTTGCTCGAAAAAACCATGCAGCCGGATGCCGGACCGTTGACGTCGATGCCCGAGGACATCAAGCGGCCGCTCATCGACGCGGTGAAGACGATCGAGAATACGATCGGTGCGCCGCCCATTACCGCTATTTCCGTCATGGACATGCACTGGCGCCAGCCTGAAATCAAACGCACCAAGACCGTGTGCACCTATTGTGGCGTGGGCTGCTCGTTCGAAATGTGGACTCGCGACCGCACGCTGCTCAAGGTGCAGCCAGTGGTGAACGCACCGGCGAACGGCATTTCCACGTGTATCAAGGGCAAGTTCGCCTGGGATTTCGTGAACAGCGAGAAACGCCTGACGACGCCGCTGATCCGGGAAAACGGCCGGTTTCGTGAAGCAAGCTGGGACGAGGCGCTGACCTTGGTCGCAGGCCGTCTTCTGGCCATAAAACGTGAGCATGGCGCCGATGCCATCGGCTTCATTGGCTCCAGCAAGGCCAGCAATGAAGAAGCTTACCTGACGCAGAAAATCGCTCGCCTGATCATCGGCACCAATAGCGTCGACAACTCCTCACGCTACTGCCAGAACCCCGCGACACAGGGGTTGTTCCGCACGGTCGGTTACGGCGGCGACGCCGGCACGATCACCGATCTTGAGCAGGCGGACCTCATCGTCCTGGTGGGCAGCAACCTGGCGGAGAACCATCCGGTTATCGCTTCGAAAATCAAGGCCGCGCGCAAGCATCGAGGGCAAAAACTGCTGGTGGTCGATCCACGCAAGCATGAAATGGCGGAGCGCGCCGACCTGTTCCTGCAGATCAGGTCGAGCACCGACATAGTCTGGGCCAGCGCCATGTCGCGTTACCTGTTCGATCATGGCATGGCGGACGCGGCATTCCTGGAAGCGCGGGTGAATCAGGTGGACGAGTACCGACGCTCCCTGGAACCCTTTACCCTGCCATTCGCGTCGCAGGTCACCGGGTTGTCGGAGGCGGATCTGGTCAGCGCCGCGAACATGATCGGCAAGGCCAAACGGGTCTGCCTGCTCTGGGCAATGGGCATTACCCAGCATAGCCACGGGGCCGACACGAGCACCGCACTGTCCAATCTCTTGTTGGTTACCGGCAACTATGGCCGCCCCGGAACCGGCGGTTATCCGATGCGCGGCCACAACAACGTCCAGGGGGCCAGCGACTTCGGGTGCTTGAAGAACGTCTATCCCGGTTATGAAAAAGTCACTGACGAAGCGGTTCGAGCCAAGTGGGCGAAGGCCTGGGGTGTGGCGCCGGAACGACTGTCCAACAAGGTCGGTGAAGACAACTTCCTGATGGTTCAGCATGCCGCCGAGCAGAAGATAAAAGCCATGTATGTGATCGGTGAAGAGACGGCGTTTTCCGACGCCGACACTGAAAACGTGCATGAGGCTTTCAGAAAACTCGATTTCATGGTCGTGCAGGACATTTTCTTCAGCCGCACCGCGCAGTTCGCCGACGTCGTGCTGCCAGGTTGCCCAAGCGTTGAGAAGGAGGGCACCTTCGTCAACACCGAGCGGCGGATTCAACGTTTTCATGAGGTTTTTCCGCCGCTGGGCAACAGCCTGCCGGACTGGCGCATCCTGACCGATCTGGCCAAGCGAATGGGCCATGACTGGGGATACGAGCATCCCTCGCAGATCTTCGCGGAGGTGGCCGGTATCGCCACCCTGTTCGCTGGCGCCAGCTATGAGCGCCTGGACGGATGGAAATCTCTCCTCTGGCCAGTAAAGCCGGATGGCACCGATACCCCGTTGCTCTATACCGACCGGTTCCACACCGACGACGGCAAAGCCGTGTTGTACCCGCTGGAGTGGAAACCTCCGGCGGAAGCGCCCGACAGCGAATTCGACCTGCTGCTGGACAACGGACGCATGCTGGAGCATTTCCAGGGCAACAACCAGACGGGACGTGGCGACCGTGTCGATTCGTTGTCACCGCATTGGTACGTCGAAATCAGTCCCGAGCTTGCAGCCGAGCGGGGTATCCAGGATGGGACCCAGGTGCGGATCACTTCTCGCCGTGGTTCGGTCACGGTGCTGGTTCTGATCACCGATCGAGTGCGCGGCAAGGTGCTGTTCATGCCGATTCACCAGGGCAAGCCCGGCATTAATGAACTCACCGGGGAACATCATGATCCAGACGTCAACACGCCGGCCTACAAGGAAACCGCTGTGAAGATGACGATCCTGAGGGATCCCCCTCCGCAATCGGCATTGCCGCGCGGCAATTTCCGAAACGGCCACAGGACACCGAACAATGGCGTGGCTGTTGAGGTGAAGTGGGCCAGAGACGACTACGCGCCGATCGACGCACCGGCGCCCCATCCGGAGAGGTTTTGATGGCCGAACCTATTGATTACGACGTAAAACCAAGCAAGACCGAGCCTGACGCGCAGGATGAACTCGATCGTCTGGTCCAGAGCCTCCATGAACACGGCGTGCTGCGCATGGCCAATGACCTGGTCTGTGCCAACACGGCGATTGCCAAAGTGCTGGTTGATGGCCTGAACAAGGAAGGCACGCTCAACGTCATTCAGAACCTGTCGATCCTGGCGATGGCACTGTCCCGCGTGCCGCCCGATGAATTCTACCGGCTGGTCTTCGCGCTGAAGGATGCCGGCGCTGCGGTCAGTCAATGGACCGCGCCCAACAACGACGACGTCGCGCCAGGCGTGCGGGGCTCATACCGTTTGCTGCATGACGAATCGCTTTGGCGCGCGATCTTGCCGCTCCTGGAGGGCTTGAAAGCGATGGGTGAGGGCATGAAGAGGCCGATCGATAAACCGATCAGCCAATTCTGCGGCAAACCCAGCGGCGCTTGAGCGGGGCCTGCCCATGGAATCGATGGATTCGGCGTTGATGCTAGCGCGCTACCAGTTTGCGTTCACCATTAGCTTCCACATCGTGGTTGCCGCATTTTCCATCGGCCTGGCCAATTACCTGATGGTGCTGGAAGCCCTCTGGCTGTGGCGAAAGCGTCAGGTCTATATGGACGTCTACCGATTCTGGCTGAAGATATTCGCCTTGACAGTCGCCGTGGGCACGGCATCGGGGCTGGTCATGGAGTTCGAGTTCGGGACCAACTGGAGCGCGCTGGCCAGCCGGGCGGGGGGCATCCTCGGGCCTCTGATGTTCTATGAAGTCATGGTCGCGTTTTTCCTGGAAGCAGGCTTCATCGGGGTCATGCTGTTTGGCATGAATAAAGTCGGGCCGCGCCTGCACTTCCTGTCTACATGCGCGGTGGCCGTCGGCTCGTTGTTCAGTGCGTTCTGGATACTGTCAGCCAATTCCTGGATGCACACACCGGCGGGCTTCAGCATTGCCGGCGATGGCCGGTTCGTGCCCGAAGACTGGCTGCAGATCATATTCAACCCCTCGTTCCCCTACCGTATGGTGCACATGAGCATCGCCGCCTTTCTCGGCACGGCCACCCTCGTGGGCGGCGCGGGCGCGTGGCACCTGCTGCGCGACAATACCCACGCGCCTGCGCGAGTGATGTTCTCAATGGCACTGTGGATGGCGGCCGTGGTCGGGCCTATCCAGCTCGTCGCGGGGGACCTGCACGGCGAAAATACCCGAGATCACCAGCCGCAGAAGCTGGCCGCGATGGAAGGTTCCTGGCGACGCCCGGAAGCCGGCCAGGGCGAGCCGCTCAGGTTGTTTGCGATACCGGACCAGGCCAACCGCAGGAATGATTTCGAACTGGCGATACCCCATCTCGGCTCGCTTTATCTGCGCCACGACTGGACCGGCACCATACAGAGCCTTGATGAGTTCGCGCCCGAAGACATCCCGCCCGTGGCCGTGGTCTTTTTCGCGTTTCGTATCATGGTGGGCATCGGCTTGCTGATCGTGGCCATGGGTATCGCCAGTCTCTTCTTGCGTTGGCGCGGCGGTCTGTTCGAGTGTCGATGGCTGATGCGCTGTGCGGTGTTCATGGCCCCGGCCGGGTTCGTAGCGATGGTTTGCGGATGGGTGGTTACCGAAGTCGGGCGCCAGCCATTCACGGTCTATGGCTTGATGCGCACCGTTCACAGCAGCTCGCAGCAACCGCTCTCATTCGTCCTGGGCAGCACACTCGCCCTGGTGATCCTGTACCTGCTGGTTTTCGGCCTGGGGCTGTTTTACCTGATACGCGCCATCAACCGACTGCCGGCAACCTCAACGGATGCCGACGATCAAGCCAGCGCAACGCGGGGGAAATCGTGATGTTCATCTCTGAAGCGCTGTTACCCAATCTGTCGGCCGCCGCAATTGCCTTTACCATCATCACCTACGTGATTCTGGACGGCACCGACCTGGGCGTCGGCATCCTCTTCGCGACCCGCCACAACCCCGACGATAAGCAGATCATGGTCAATTCCATCCTGCCGATCTGGGACGGGAACGAAACCTGGCTGGTGCTCGGTGGCGGCGGTTTGCTCGCGCTTTTTCCCGTGGCTTACAGCGTCTTGTTTTCCGCCCTCTATATCCCGGTGATCGCGATGCTGCTGGCATTGATTGTCCGGGCCGTCGCGTTGGAGTTCCGGGCCGACGCGCCTGCACGAATGAAGCGCTGGCTCGACGTCAGCCTCGTGACCGGCTCGTTGATCGCAACGCTTTGCCAGGGTGTCATCATGGGCAGCGTGGTACAGGGAATCGATCACCACGAGGGCCGGTTCGCCGGAAACGGTTGGGAGTGGTTGAGTGCATTTGCGCTGGCGTGTGGCGTGGTGCTGGTGATTGGCTACGCACTGCTTGGCAGTTGCTGGCTGTTCTGGCGAACCGAAGGCGCGCTGCAAGCGGCGGCGAGAAGGCAGGCGCGATGGCTGGGGTGGCTGACACTGGCAGGCATTGCAATCATTGTGGTGTGGACCAGCGAGTTGACGCCGTCCTATCGAGACCATCTTCTTGAATCGAACCTGAGCCCGGCGCTTCTGCTTGTTCAGTGCGCGTTGCTGGTCGGGTTTTACCGGGCTTTTTCCAGCCGATACCATTTCCTTCCGTTGTTTGCGGTATTGGGATGGTTTGGCACGGCGTTCGCTGCCGCGATCATTACCCTCTATCCGTTAATCCTGCCGCCGTCGCTGGCGATCAGCCAAGCGTCTGCTCCAGCTTCGAGCCAAGGGTTCATGCTCGTGGGATTCGCGGTGCTGGTGCCGGTCACGCTGGCCTACAACACGTGGGGGTTCTGGGTGTTTCGCGGTAAGGTCAAGGCGCAGTACTTCCCAGATCGATAAAGCCTGTCTTCATTTCCCGTCTCCGAATGGTGTGTCGACTAGTTTGTAGACATGCCTGTCGAGCGCGGGATTGCTACGGCATTGCCATTGCTGCACTCTCACTCTTCATTTTTGCATCGGGGCGGAGCATGGATTGGAGTGATGTGCGGGTCTTTCTCGCGATTGCCCGCAGTGGGTCATTGGGCGCTGCTGCCAAGCTGTTGGGTGTTAGCCATCCGACCGTGGGGCGGCGCTTGCAGGTGCTTGAACAGTCCAGCGGCCAGCCCATTTTCCTGCGTACCACCCAAGGTCTGATACTGACCGAGAGCGGAGAGAAGCTACTCAGCCTGGCGCAGCAAATGGAGCAAAGTGCGTTGGCCATCGAGCGGCGCCTTGCGGGCGACAGCGCGCAGCCAGAAGGTGTGTTGCGCATCTCCTGCGCTGACTGGTTTGCCTGTTACGTGCTGGCCCCGGTTCTGAGCGAACTGGGGCGACGTTATCCGCTGATCGTGCCCGAGGTCATCGCCGGGCATCGATTGTTCGACCTGGCCCGTCGCGACGCCGACATCGCGTTTCGGATCGTTCCTTTCACCGAACCCGATATTGTTCACCGCAAACTCACTTCCCTGAGCTATGGGCTGTACACCGCCGTCGGATCTCCTGACCTCGAGCCGCAGGGCGAGGGGGTTGGCTTGATTACCATGAGTGTCGCCCAATCACATTATCCCGATGTGCAGTGGCTGCGGCAGCGTTACCCTCTGGCCCGTACGGTGTTCACCAGTAGTAGTCGCACCGTCCAGGCGCAGATGTGCGCGCAAGGGCAGGGCATCGCTGTGCTGCCCCGCGCCCTGGGCGACCGGTTAACGGCGCTGCGCCTGATTGATCCGCATGAGGCGCCACCGGGCCGCGACATATGGATGGGCTACCACCAGGACATGCGGCAGATGGACAGCTTGCGTGCTCTTGCCGACCTTGCTTCCATCATGATCGGCAACCAGGCAGGCGGTTGACTCACTCCGCTGGGTGCATGGCTGTCGTTTGCAGTTGCGCAGCAGGTTGGCGCGCCAGGGTAAGGCTGAGTCCCGTGCCTACGACCAGGCATGCCGCGATACAGAGTATTGAGACGGTGAAGGCGTGGGTGATGGCAGCCGCGTCTGTGTCCGTGCCTAGAAGGGTGTAAAAAACTCCGCCTATTATCGCGACACTCAGTGATGTGCTGATTTGCAGAGTAGAGCTGGTAATGCCCGCAATCATGCCGGAGTACGCTGGCGCCACGCGCCCTGTGATCATGCGCATCAATGTCGGAAGGGCCAGTCCTTGTCCGAAGCCGATCAGAAACAGAATGACGGCAAGGGGCAGCGCAGCGGGGCTGACGGACATCGGCGTGTGCGCCACGAGCCAGGCCAGGAGCATGAGCCCCAACACTTCAAGTCCCATCCCGACCGGATTGACGTACGCCCCCAGCAAATGTTTGAAGTGAGGAGTGGAGAGCGGTCCCAGCAAAAAGCCCGCGCCGAAAGGAAGGAAGACGAGGCCTGCATTGAGTGGGCTCGTATGCAGCGCTCCCTGTAAATAAATAGAAAACAGCAGAAAAAACACGCCGATCGCGTAAAAGGTCAGAGCGACGAACAGTGCCCGGCCCAACCCAGGCGCGCGCAGTACGGCAGGATTCAGCAACGGCGCGCCTTGCGCTTGGTGCAAACGCGCTTCGTAGCGCCAGAACAGCCAGGCCAGCAGCGGCACCGCCGCAAGCGACAGCCAGGCCCACAAAGGCCAGCCCGCTTCACGCCCCTCGATCAGCGGCACGATCAGCGCTCCCAGCGTCACCATGGACAGTACCGTTCCGCCCAGATCAAGCTTGCTTGTATGTGGTGCGCGGGTTTCCTTGACCACCGCAATGGCGATCAGAATCACCAGTAACGCAATCGGTAAATTCACAAGAAATATCGCCCGCCACCCCAAGCCCATCAAGTTGAGCGATATCAATATTCCGCCAAGGGCCTGGCCGACTACCGACGCCAGACCAAAGACTGCGCCATAGAGGCTCAACGCCAAAGATTTTTCGGACTCAGGGAATATGGCCTGCACTGAAGCGAGTGCCTGGGGCGCCATGACCGCTGCCGTCACGCCTTGCAGCGAACGTCCGGCGATCAACATCCAAGGTGACTCGGCGACACCGCAGATCAATGAGGCGATTGCAAAGCCAACCAGGCCAACGAAGAACATTCTCATGCGGCCGTAGATATCGCCGAGCCGACCCCCGGTGATCAATGTCACGGCATAAAGAGCCGCATATGACGAGATGATCAACTGTTCGGCGGAGGAGGCCGTGCCCAGCGATTGTTGAATCGAGGGCAGTGCTACGTTGACGATGAAAAAATCCAGCGGCGGTAAAAACGCACCGACCAACAAGATGGCGAACATCAACCAGCGCCGCGGTTCCGGGGGGGCGATTTTAGTTTGAGGCATAAGGTCTCCTTCCTGGAACACTTCGGTTCCAGATATTCTCGATTGCGGGTCATGCTCTGAATCAGCTGACTCGAATCTAAACGATCAAACCTTCGCTGACGCCTCACATAACTGAACGGCCAATGTTCATTTTTGGCAGTGCCGCTCAGCCCCTGACTCCTCTCAAAATGGCCGTACTGTGGTTTCAATCGAGCCACACAACCGAGGCTGAGGAGTCAGATATGTCAGGTAAATTCGCCAATCAGATTGCAGTTGTCACCGGCGCATCCACCGGGATCGGATTTGCGATTGCGCAGGGTTTGATTGCAGAGGGAGCCAAGCGTGTTTACATCACGGGTCGCTCTGCAGCCACGCTGGAAGCTGCGGTGGCAAAGCTGGGCGACAGAGCCGTCGCGGTCATTTCGGATGTCGCGCGCCAGGCTGATCTCGATAAGCTCAAGGCGACCATTGTGGCCCGTGACGATCAATTGGACGCAGTGTTTGCCAACGCGGGCATTTGTGAAAAAAACCCGGTGGGCGAGACCACGGAGGCGGCTTATTTCAATATGTTCGACATTAACGTAAAGGGCGTTTTTTTTACCGTTCAGACGTTAATGCCATTGTTGAAAGATGGCGCTTCGATCGTGTTGACGGCCTCTATCTGTTCCAGCAACGGGATGGAAGGGCTGAGCCTTTACAACGCATCCAAGGCCGCGGTGCGGTCCTTCGCAAGGACTTGGGCCAACGAACTCAAAGGTCGCAGGATTCGAGCGAATGTCCTGAGCCCTGGCTTCACCCGCACGCCTCTGATGGATAACGGCTTGAAGATGAGCGAACGCGACATCGCCGCGCTGCGACAACATGTCGAGCAGATCACTCCGCTGGGGTATATGGCCCAACCTGAAGAAATCGCCTCGTCGGCGCTGTTCCTTGCATCCGCCGATGCGAAATACGTCAACGGTGTGGAGCTGATGGTCGACGGCGGCCTGTCGCAGATCTGAACACTTGCTTAACCGCAGCGCAGCCCTCGCAGAGGGTTGCCTTTTTCGCTTTTGCGAAGTCTCAGCAGGAAACCCCATCATGAACATTGAAGAACTGAGCACCCGACTGGACGCCCTGGAAAGTCGCGCCGCAATCGAGTCGCTGATCAGCGCCTACGCCAATGCCTTCGATCGCGTTGACGTGTTGCTCCTGAGCGCAATCTGGCACGAAGAATCGACACTGGACCTACCGGGTTTCGGCAAGGCCGGAAACCGTGACGAAATCCTGGCGATGGCGCAAAACAGCTGGCACCAGATGCCTTATATGCACCACTGGATGGCCAACCCACTGATCGAAATCAAGGGTGACAGCGCGGCGGGTACGGTGGCCGCGTATTGCCTGTTCCATGACATTGAAAAAGGTCCGGTTCAAGCCAGTGGGCTGTACCACGACAGGTTTGAACGTCGCGACGGAAAATGGGCGTTCCTGTCACGTCGTTTTGAACTGCACTTTCTGACACCTTTAAAGGATTGGGTACCTGTAGCGGGCGATGAAAAGTACACAGTGGATCAACATCAGCGCCTGAACATGCTTTCACAGAAATGACGTGCTTGCATGACGTCCAGTGAGTAATGAGTGGCGCGAACGACGAGCGCTGCCCGGTGTGAATGGATCGCCACGACCGGTGAAGAGTCAGAAATGATCAGCTAAACAGCCTGCCGGGCGAAATCTAAAGACTCTCAGGGTCGCCAAAAAACATTTTGACTGGGCTCTAGCGCAGTGATTCAAGATCGGCCAAATTGAGATTTGCCCCAATTTTGCCCCTTGAAGCGCAGGATAATGCGAAATCGCGCTCTACCCTGCAGGGCTGGTAGGCGAACAATTTGTCTTCCAGTTCCGCGCGGGATTTGCTGGGTATGAGGAGAACTCATGCCCCCATGACTTTTAATGGTTACAGCCCCTCCGGGCCCCGATGTTAAAAAACGCAAACACAGCTCATCAATAACAAAAAGAGCGTTTGCAATCATGACTAAGCCCCTCTGCCGCGTCTCCGCCAGCCTCGTGTTGCGCTCTTCATACCCTCATGTTTGCCACGCGATCTTCAAGATCCGCGTGCGCTTCTGATCACCCAAAATAAATCCAAAAAGAGTAACGACTCATGAAAGAACTCGATCTGTATATCGGTGAAGGTTTCGAAGGTCCTGGTGTGAATGCCGCACACATCAACATCCTGATCGGCCCGCGCAACGGGCCGGCGGGGCAGGCGTTTGCCAACAGCTTGGCGTCGCCGAGCCAAGGGCATTGCCCTTTTATGGTGATCGCCCAACCGAACATTCCGGCCAAGCCGATGACGCTCTACGTCAACAAGGCCGCGATCAGCAGCGACTTGCACGGCAACGCCACCTGGGGCGCGTCCCAGGCCGGGATCGCCAAGGCTGTACTGGAAGCGCTGCTGGACGGCACCTTGCCGCCGGAAGCTGAAGACGAGTGGGCGATTGTGACGGCCAACTGGGTCAACCCGGCCTGCGATGATCTGGATGCGGTGTACCTGAATAACTACAACGCCTGCCGTACCGCGATCCGCGCCGCCCTGACCGGCAAGCCGGAAACCGCACAACTGGCGGATGTGGTCGCTCACATCAGCAACCCTTTCTACACCCCGAAAGCCTGAGGTCTGAGCCATGCAATACATCCGTTTGGGCAACTCCGGCCTGCAAGTCTCCCGCCTGTGCCTGGGCACCATGAACATGGGCACCCCGGACTGGAAACCGTGGATCTTCGATGAAAAGCAGAGCGAGCCGATCGTCGCCCATGCCCTCGATAACGGGGTGAATTTCATTGACCTGGCAGACTTCTATTCCGCAGGTGTCGGTGAAGAAGTGGTCGGGCGCATCGTTAAGCGTCTGGCCCGTCGTGAAGACTTGGTCATCACCACCAAGGTTGGCTACGGCACCCGCAACGGCATCAACGCCAGCGGTCATTCGCGCAAGCACATCATGGACAGCATCGACGCCTCGCTGAAGCGCTTGAACATGGATTACGTCGATGTGTTCATGCTGCATTACTTCGACCTGAATACCCCGGTTGAAGAAACCATGAGTGCGATGAACGACATTGTGCGCTCCGGCAAGGCTCGCTACATCGGTGTGTCGACCATGCTCACCGGGCAGCTGGCGAAGATCCTCATGGCTTGCGAACGCAACGGCTGGGTCAAGCCGATCAACATGCAGCTGCAACTGAACTGCGCCTACCGCGAAGAAGAGCGCGAGATGATTCCGTTCTGTCGTGATCAGGGCCTGGGTGTCTCGGTGTTCAGCCCGCTGGCTCGCGGTTTGCTCACCGGCGACGTTCAATCGACCCGCAACCAGACCGACTTCTTCACTCAGCAGATGTACAGCGACGAGGCATCGTTCGAGATCGCTCATTCGGTGCAGCGCGTGGCCCGCGCCCGTGGGGTATCGAACGCGCAAATCGCTCAAGCCTGGGTTGCCAATCATCCGGGCGTCGATTGCATGCTGGTCGGCGCCGACACCACCGCGCAGTTCGACAGTGCCTTGGCAGCCTTGGAAACCAGGCTCGACGCCGAAGAACTGCATGAGTTGGAACGCAACTACACCCCGTGCGACGTGATCAACGATTACACCGCCGGCAAACGCATCCTGCGCTCAGCCCGCCCGGGTCTGGAACGCTTTACTCTGACTGAGGCTGTGGCATGAGCTCGCTGATTCGTAACGGCAACTTCATCGACGGCCAATGGTCGAGCGGCGGTGCGACCTATCCGGTGTTGAACCCGGCCAATGGCGAAGTGATCGCCGACGTGCAAAAGGCCGGCGCCGAAGAAACCAACCTCGCTATCGCCGCGGCGAACCGCGCTTTGCCAGCCTGGCGAAAATTGACAGCCAAAGAACGCAGCCAGCGCCTCAAGCGTTGGAGCGAACTGATGCTGAGCAACCAGAAAGACCTGGCCACTTTGCTCAGTTGCGAACAGGGCAAACCGCTCGCCGAAGCAATGGGCGAAGTGGTCTATGCCGCAAGCTTTCTGGAATGGTTCGCCGAAGAAGCCAAGCGCGCTTACGGCGACGTAATCCCGAGCCATAAGGCTGATGCGCGAATCATTGTGGTCAAGGAGGCTGTCGGCGTGGTTGCGGCGATCACCCCTTGGAACTTCCCGCTGGCAATGGTCACGCGCAAGGTCGGTCCGGCGCTGGCGGCGGGTTGCACAATGATTCTCAAACCGTCGGAGGAGACACCTTTGTCAGCCTTCGCCTTGGCGGTGCTGGCCGAGCAGGCGGGCATTCCGGCCGGCGTGTTCAACGTCATTTCAGGTGACGCCGCAGCGATTGGCGGTGCACTGCAAGCGAGCGGCATCGTCCGCAAACTGTCGTTTACCGGCTCGACGCGCACCGGCAAGCTGCTGATGCGCCAAGCGGCAGATACGCTGAAAAAAGTCTCGCTGGAATTGGGCGGCAACGCGCCGTTCATTGTGTTTGACGATGCTGATCTGGACGCCGCGGTCAAAGGCGCGATGGCCTCGAAATTCCGCAATACAGGGCAGACCTGCGTCTGCGTGAATCGTTTCTTCATCCAGGACGGCGTTTACGAAGCGTTCACCGGCAAACTCGCCGAAGCGGTCGCTGCGATGCGCGTCGGCAGTGCTCTGGACGGTGAAACCGAGCAAGGTCCGTTGATCAACGCAGCGGCGTTGGCCAAGGTTGAGTTGCACGTGAGTGACGCCTTGGAGAAGGGCGCCACGCTGTTGTGCGGCGGTCGTAGGCATGCGCTTGGCGGCACGTTCTACCAGCCGACCATTCTCACCGATGCCACCAGCGACATGCTGATCGCCCAGGACGAAACGTTCGGCCCCGTAGCCGCGTGCTTCCGCTTCAAGGACGAAGCCGACGTATTGCAACGGGCAAATGACACGCCCTACGGATTGTCGGCGTACTTCTACAGCCGCGACATCGGCCGCGTCTGGCGCATGGCCGAAGGCCTGGAAGCCGGCATGGTCGGGATCAACGAAGGCATCATCTCCACGGAAGTCGCGCCGTTTGGCGGCATCAAGGAATCGGGCCTGGGGCGCGAAGGCTCCAGGTACGGTCTGGAAGACTACCTGGAAATCAAATACCTGTTGATGGGCGGCCTCTAGCCCCAACCCCAAATCCTGTGGGAGCGAACAAGCCAGCTCCCACAGGTACAAGCGCCATCGGTTTCATTTCTCCTTCAATAACAACAACTGGAGACGAACATGTCCGCTCAATCGATAAAGATCGATGACCTGCCCATTGGGCGCTTCCATATCAAAATTGCCGGTCTCACGTTCGGCGCGCACTTCACCGACGGCTACATCCTCGGCCTGATCGGTATCGCTTTCACGTTGCTCAGCCCGCAGATGCACCTCGATGCCTTCTGGCAAGGCCTGATCGGCGCTTCGGCACTGATTGGCCTGTTTCTTGGAAGCCTGTTCTTCGGCCGGATTTCCGATAAGGTCGGGCGGCAGAAAATTTTCCTGGTCAGTTTTGTTCTGATTACCATGGCTTCGGTCATGCAGTTCTACGCCGAAACTGCGATGCAGCTATTGCTCTGTAGGGTCATAATCGGCATCGGCCTGGGCGGCGACTTCAGCGTCGGCCACGCGATGCTCGCCGAGTTCTCACCGAAAAAACATCGCGGCGTATTGCTCGGTTCGTTTAGTGTCATCTGGACCTTCGGCTACGTCGCCGCGACCTTCGTCGGCACGGCGATGCTCAGTCTGGGGGATGACGCCTGGCGCTGGATGCTGGCCTCGTCGGCGATCCCGGCAGCGTTGATCCTGATCGCGCGGATCGGCACCCCGGAATCACCGCGCTGGTTGGTCAATCAAGGGCGGATCGCCGAAGCACGGGCGATTGTCAAAAAACACCTGGGTGATAATGTTGAACTCGATGAAACCCGCTCCACCGAAACCCGTTCCGGCTACGCGGTGCTCTTCAGCCTCGAATACCGAAAGCGTACTGCGTTCAACTGCCTGTTCTTTGTCTGCATCGTCATGCCGTACTTCGCTATCTATACCTTCCTGCCGTCGATCCTGCAGAAGATGGGCCTGGCGGAGGGCTTTGGCACCGAATTGATGCTCAACATGCTGCTGATTCTCGGCGCATTGATCGGCATCTGGTGCACGGTGAAATTCTCGCGCCGAGGCTTTCTGATCAATTCATTCATCATCCTGGCGGTGGCCTTGTTCCTGCTGGCAGCTCTGCCGGGCAGTGCGGCGTTCCTGATGGTGCTGGTGTTCGGCGTGTTCACGCTGGTGTTGTCAGCGGTGAGCAATCTGGTGGGCGTGTTCCCGGCCGAGAGCTTTCCGACCGAAGTGCGGGCCAGCGGGATTGGCCTGGCAACGGCGGTCAGTCGCTTGGGCTCGGCGGTGAGCACTTTCCTGTTGCCGGTGAGTGTGGCGGGTATCGGCTTGAGCCCAACGATGGGCATCCTGGCGTCGATTCTCGCACTGGGCGCGATCATTTCCTGGGCCTGGGCACCGGAAACCAAATCCCTGACACTGAGCCAGGCGTGCAAGGCGCAGGGTCCGATGGAGAGCGCGGCACCCGCTGCCACAAAGGTCGCAGCCCCAATCTAAAATTCACCACAAGCCCAATGTGGGAGCGAGCAAGCCCGCTCTCACATTGGAATCTCGGTGTTTCAGGGATTGCTGACCAATCCCAACCAATCAGTGAACAACTGCACTTTCGACAGCCCCCGTTTCTCATTCGCCACGTCCAGCCAATATCCGTAAGGCCCGACCACTTCCACCGCAGTGATCGGCAACAGGCTGCCATTCGCCAGTTCCTTTTCAATCATCTGTCGGTCAATCACCGCCAGCCCACCACCGGCCAGTGCCGTGTGGATCACCTGGTCCAGCGTGCTGAACTCCAGCCCTTGCGCGGCATCGACATCCTCGCGGCCCATCGCGGCCAACCAGTTCTCCCACACCTTCAAGCGTTTGCCGTCATGCAGTATGTGCAATAGCGGAAGCTGCCGCAGATCCGGCGGCTGGCCATTGACGAACAACTCGGGGCTGGCCACTGCCATGTGCCGCTCCATGACCAGCAACTGACTGCTGCAATGGTTGGCCGCTTCGAGGCCGAAGCGGATGTGGCAATCGATTTCCGGGAGGCTGTCGTTGCCGTTCTGGTGGGTCACGCTGAGGCCAATGTCCGGGTAGCGCTGGCAGAACGCGCGCAAATGCGCTGATAACCAGCGCGTGGCCCAGGTGGGTGGCGCGACGATGCGTAGGCGTTGGCGCAGGTTCGGCACACGCACCGCTTGCAGGGCACGTTCGACGTGGTCGAAGGCATCGCTCAATTGGGGGGAGAGGGCAAGGCCGGTTTGGGTCAGCGACAGGCCTTGGGGTGTGCGGATAAACAGCGCCACGCCGAGATAATCTTCAAGCTGCTTGATCTGACGGCTGACCGCGCCTTGGGTGACGTTCAGACCCAAAGCCGCCTGGCTGAAACTGCGATGCCGCGCGACTTCTTCAAAAATGCGCAGCATGTTGAGCGAGGGCAGTTGACGCATGAAAAGGATGACTCCATACCGGCCTTCGACGCAGTAGTACGCGGGCAGGTTTATTGTTTTTGGTGAATATTCTGTACGACGTATCTGACTCCTTTCTGAGAGGCTGATGCAAGTGGTGTTTGGGTAAAACTCTTCGCCAGCAAGCCCGCGCCCACAGGTTATGCGCTAAACCTGTGGGCGCGGGCTTGCTCGCGGAGAGGCCTTCAGAAACGCCAAACAATCCGGATCAGAAGTAGTATCCAATGTTCATGTACAGTTGATTCTCCCACTGGTTACTCCCACCCGCCGCCAGGCTTTGGGTGTAGCTGCTGCCACCAATGTACGGGTCATTTTTTCCGTAGAGCCATTCCGTCGCGATCCACAGTTTGCTGAAGGAAAACGAGGTCCCCAGGATCAGCCGTTGCGAGGTCTTGAACGCGTCGGCGGATTTGTCGAAGGCGCTATAGTTGGCGTACAGCTTCACACCGCTGATCTGGTCGAACAGGTATTTGCCGGCGACGTCGTAGCTCAGGTCGGCGACATACAAGTTTCCGCGACTGGCGACGTTGTAGGTGCCGTCGTACCCGCCGAGCGTGACCACTTCATCACTGCCACGGTTGCGCGGCGACATCTGTTGCCTCGCCGCTTGCAGTTGCACGCCCCATGGGCCGTTCTTGCCGAGGTAGTGCACGGCCACCGCGTTGCGACGGCCATCGTTATCGGTGTCCTTGTTTTCCAGGGTAGAGGTCAGGCCGGAGAGGCCGATTTCGGATTTCCACGCGCCCAGGTCCAGGGCCTTGGCCACGCGCAGCACCACGGTATTGCGTTCCTGGTTGTCGCTCCCGTCGCCCACGTAGCTGTCGGCCCCCGACACCACGCTGGAATACGTCACCCCTTTGCTCGTGCCTTTGCCTTGCCACGCCGGGCGCAGGTAGTAGCCGGCCTGTATATTCCAGTCGCCACTTTGCTGGATGTACTTGGCGCCGACTTGTTGCACATCTTCCAGGCCGATGACGTTGCCCAGGGTTTCGTAAAAGGTGCTGCCGAAGTACGGCTGCAAACCGAACGGCACGGTATTCAGGCCTACCTGCACTTGTTGGTCAGGATTGAACTTGTAACCGACCCAGGCGAACTTGGCGAACTGGATATCGCCGTAGTTCTTGGTGTACTGGTAAGGATAGGAACGTCCGTAGAAGCGGTACTGGGCCTCGCCGATCCAGGTATCGGAGTTGTACTTGGCGCTGAGGAACACCGTGTCCAGGCCGAACTTCTGAATGTCGCGGTCCGGGTCATAGTCCCAGCGCGCCCGAATGGCACCGCCGAGGTCAAGGTTGTCGGTAACCTGCACTGCCATGGCCGGGGCCGCGAAGGCGCCGAGCAGCGGAATGAGAGCGATGGAACGGACCGCAATCCGGGTAGTTGTGCGCACAGTGTACTCCTGGTTTTTTAGTTATCGTTGGCAACAGCGGCCCATGGCGCAGCGAACGCTGCTACCTGGGGAAAAGGCTTGTTAACTCAGTTGGCTTGCGGTCGGATCAACCTCAGCGCGGGTTCGGCAACAGGCACCACCGGAATCGCCGAAGCGCCGGGGGCTGCAGCCAGCAAGGTCTGGGTGTAGGCGTTTTGCGGCCGTATCAGCACCTGTTCCACCGTGCCGTACTCCACCACTTCGCCCTGGCGCATCACCGCGATGTAGTCACTGATTTGCGCCGCCACGCGCAGGTCGTGGGTGATGAACAAGATGCTCAGGTTGAGGCGCTGTTGCAGCTCAGCGAGCAGCTCCAGTACCTGTTTTTGCACCGAAACATCCAGCGCCGATACGCTTTCATCCGCAATCAGCACTTCCGGGCGCATCGCGAGGGCCCGGGCTATGCCGATGCGCTGACGCTGGCCACCGGAGAACTGCCGGGGCTTGCGCTTGAGGGCGTCACGCTTGAGCCCGACCTGTTCCAGCAGATCACCGGCCTCGGTCCACGCATCCTTGGCCGACAACCCGCGCAATTGCGCGGCGCGGGCGATGATATCGCCGACCCGGTGCCGTGGATTGAGCGAGCCGTACGGGTCCTGGAAAATCATCTGAATCCGCCGCCGATTGGCCGCCAGCGCGGAACCGCGCAATGCCAGGAAATCCGTGTCACCCACCCAGACATGGCCGCTGTCGCTTTCCACCAGCCGAATTGCGGCTTTGACCAAGGTGCTTTTGCCCGAGCCTGACTCACCCACAATCGCCAGCGTCTTGCCCCGTGGCAGTTGCAGCGAGACATCCTTGAGCGCCGGGACCAAGCGGCCGCTGACGTTGTAGGTCTTGGTCAAGTGCTCGATGCGCAACGCCAACTCACCATCGGCGCACTGCGCGTGCAGCTCTGGGTGCAGGGCCGGCACAGCGGCGATCAATTTGCGGGTGTACGGGTGTCTTGGCGAATTGAGGACTTGATCGCGCTCACCGATTTCCACCAGCACGCCGCCCTCCATCACCGCGATGCGGTCAGCGATTTCTGCCACCACGCCGAAGTCGTGGGTGATGAACAGGATGCCGTGCTGACCACGACCGCGCAGGTCGCGGACCAGTTTCAGCACTTGGGCCTGTGTGGTCACATCCAGCGCAGTCGTCGGTTCGTCGGCAATCAGCAAATCCGGGTTCATCGCCAGCGCCATGGCTATCACCACCCGTTGGCATTGGCCGCCCGAGAGTTGATGCGGGAAGCTGTTGGCAATCCGTGGCGGATCGGGCAATTGGGTCGAATCCAGGAGGGCTAGCATGCGTTCGCGGCGCTCCGTGGCGGGCATCTGCGGCGCGTGAATGTCAAAGATTTCCTCGACCTGCTGACCAATACGAATCGCCGGATTCAGCGCCGCCATGGGCTCCTGGAAAATCATCGCAATGCGGTTGCCGCGCAGCTTGCGCAGAGCGTTTTCGTCCATGCGGCAAATATCGTCGCCGCGGAAATCAATCACGCCTTCAGTGTGGCGCAGGCCTTTGGCGTAATCGCCCATGATTGCGGCCGAGAGCACCGATTTGCCGGAGCCGGACTCGCCGATCACGCAGAGAATTTCGCCCTTGCGTACATCCAGGCTGATGCCCTTGACGGCGTGGCTACGATCGGCGCCGGCGGGCAGTTCGATGGAGAGGTTTTCCACTCTCAATACTTGTTGATGACTCATGCTCAGCTCCTTGCGCCTTTTTGGGCGTGTTCGTCCAGACCGTCCGCCAGCAGGCTCAGGCCCAGCATCAGGGTGGAGATGGCAATGCACGGGAAGATCACCAAGTGGGGGAAGACGATGGCCATGCTACGGCCTTCGTTGATCATGCCGCCCCAATCCGGCGTCGGCGGTGGCAGGCCGAGTCCTAGGAAGCCAAGGGCGCCGATCATGATCGCGGTGTAGCCGATGCGCAGGCAGAAATCGACGATCAACGGGCCGCCACAATTGGGCAGGATTTCCACCAGCATGATCCGCAACGACCCTTCGCCCTGAGTGATGGCACTGAGCACGTAATCCCGGGAACGGATGTCGATGGTCAGTGCGCGCATGATCCGGAAGATCGCCGGGGCACTGGTGAAGGTCACCGCAATCAGAATGTTCAGCGCCGAAGCGCCGAGGGCGATGATGATCACGATGTACAACACCAGTACCGGGAACGACAGCACGGTGTCGGCGACATAGGACAGCAGCGCATCGACCCAACCATTGAAGTAGCCGGCGCACAGGCCCATGGCGATGCCCACGGCGAATGCGGTCAGCGTCGCCAGAATCGACCAGAACAACACGGTGCGCGTGCCCCAGATCAGCCGCGAGAGAATGTCGCGACCGATCATGTCGGTGCCGAGTAGAAAGTGCATCCCGTTGCCATCCGGCGTCATTGGCGTCAGCAGCGGGGTGAAGCTTTCCAACGGGTCGTGGGGCGCCAGCCACGGCGCGAACAGCGCCATCAACGCCCAGCCGCCTACCAGCAGCAAACCGAGTAACGCAAGGGGATGTTTGAACGAGTTGAGGAAGTTCATTGGCCACCTCCGCCAAGACTGCGCAACGTTATGCGCGGGTTGAGCCAGGTGTAGGCAAGGTCCGAGAAGATTTTGGTTGCGCCGACTACGATGCCGCTGATCATTGCGCAGGCCTCGATCAGGTAGACGTCATGGTTCAGCGACGCGGTGTAGAGCAGCGAGCCGAAGCCTTTGTAGGCGAAGAACACCTCGACCACGATCACGTTCGACAGCAGCCACGGGATGTACAACATGATCACGGTGATTGGTGCGATCAGCACGTTACGCAGCGCATGGCGCAACACGATGCGTGAGGTCGACGCGCCTTTGAGGCGGGCGGTGCGGATGTACGGGGCCTGCATCACCTCGACCATCGAGGCCCGGGTTATCCGCGCCAGATAGCCGATGCCGAACAGGCACAGCACCATCAGTGGCAGCGCCAGTTCCACTGGGTTGAAGCCGTCGCTCATGCTGCTCACGCCCGGCAGCCAATTAAGCCAGAACACGAAGATCGCCGAGACAAACACCGCACTGGCGAAGTCTGGAATCGACGTGGTGACAATCGACAGGAATGACACCAGCCGATCCACCGCTGAGCCCTGGCGAATCCCGGCCAGAATGCCGAGGGTCAACGCCACCGGCACTATGACCGCCAACGCCAACCCGGCTAGGATCAGCGTTTGCCCGAGGTTCGGCAGCAGCAGATCAATCACCGGCTCGCGAAAATGCACTGAGGTGCCCCAGTCGCCGCTGAGAAAGTCCTTCAGCCACACCAGGTAGCGCCAGACGAAGGGTTGGTTGTAACCATGTTCCACCAGCCATGCAGCGCGCTGGTCGGCGGCGGAGTAGGGGCCGAGGACGTTGATTGCGACGTCTTCGATATTCAGTTCCAACGCCAGGAACACGATCACTGACACCGACAGCAAGGTTGCCGCCAGCGCCAACAACTTGCGCAATAGAAATTCAGCCATGCTCGCACGCTCCGGCTAATCAAGGGATGGCGGCCCGCCGCAGCTGAGTGGGCGGGCTCGTTCGGGGCGCTTGAGTCAGGCGCTCAACCAGACTTGATCCATTGGGTAGAAGTCCGAGGGGTGAACCTGGAACCCCTGGACCTTCTTGCTCGCGGCGGTGAATTTATCGCCCCAGAACGGCTGGACCATGACGCAGGCGTCTTGCAGGATCTGCTCGACGCTTTGCATCGCTGCGGCCCGTTGTTTCGGGTCGACGACGCCCATTGCGTTGTCCAGCGCTGCGTCGAACGCCGGGTCGCTGTAGTGGCTTTCATTCCAGGCCGCGCCGCTGCGGTAGGCCAGTTCCAGCGACATCACACCAAGCGGGCGGTGCGCCCAGTAGGTGAGGCTGAAGGCGGCCTTGTCCCAGATCGGCCAGTATTGCGTGGCCGGGATCACTTTGAGGTTGATACGAATGCCGGCCTCGGCGCAGTTCTGCTGGAGGATCTGCGCGCAGTCCTGTTCGTAGCGGCCCTGGGTGTTGCCGACGATCAGGTCGATGTCTATGCCGTTCGGGTGGCCGGCTTCGGCGAGCAGTTTCTTCGCACCCGCCACGTCCCGCGCACGTTTGGGCAGCGGGAAGTATTCCGGGTGGGACGGCGCGACGTGATGATCTTCGCCCAGGGTGCCCATGCCGCGATAAGCGATTTTCAGCATCTGCGCGTTGTCGGCGCAGAGCGCTACTGCTTTGCGGATGCGCAGGTCGTCGAACGGCTTCTGGTCGCAGGCCATGCGCATGACGATGGTTTGTGCCGACTTGCAGGTGAGTAATTGGGCACCGGGCAAGCGTTTGGCCAGGTCGAGTTCGGCCACGGTGACCCGGTACAACACGTCCACTTGCCCGGCCTGCAACGCCGCGAGGTGGGTGGAAATATCGGTGCCCATGTCGACGTAGCGCAACTCGTCGAGGTTTGCCGGTTTGCGCCAGTAATCAGCACGCTTGGCGAAGGTCGCCTGCTTGTTGACCGCGAATGACACCAGTTTGAACGGCCCGGTACCCAGAGGGTTTTTCGCCCAGTTGTCACCGGCCTTGAAGCTGCGGTGCACGATGGCGCAGGTGAAGGCATTGAGCATTTCCGGGATCGCCAGCATCGGGCGCTTGAGCACCAGGCGGAACTGGAAGTCACTGACTTTCTCGAACGCGGTAATGTCCTGGAACGCGGTGCGGTTGACCGACTTGGAATCGGCGGCAATCCAGCGCCCGATATTGTGCTGTACGTCCTCGACGTTGAAGGTGTCGCCGTTGCTCCACTTCACGTCCTGGCGCAGGTTGAAGGTCCAGGTTTTCAGGTCCTCGGACGGGCTCCAGCTCTCGGCCAGGTACGGGTGAGTGATGTTGTCGGCATCGACCCAGGTCAGGAATTCGAGGCTGTTGCGCAGCAGGTTCGAGGCTTCGATCCAGGTGATCAGCATCGGGTCCTGGATTTCCTGGATAGCACAGGCAAACCTCAGACTGCCGCCCTGACGCGGCGTTACCGCGGCAGCGGCATGAGCCGAATTACCGAGCAGCGCGGAACCGAGGAAAGTGCTCGCGCTGGCGGCGGAGATGCCCAGCAGTGCGGCGGTGCGCAGGAATTGGCGACGATTGATCTCGCCACTTTTGACTTGGGTGCACAGGTCGTTCACCGCTGGATGCGGCAGAGTGCCGTCCAGTGTCATTAAGTCTTTCATATGCCTCTCCGATAACGTGCAAAAGTGCGTTTTTCGACTGGCCGCACATGGGGCGAGCGGCAGACGCGGTCGGTTCGAAGAACCGAGACTGTCAGTGGCCGGCAGCGCGAAGGCGCAGGCGTGACAGGCGTAAAGCCGGCAGTAGAGCAAGGCGCAACGAGATCAGAAGGACGGAGGCTGGGTATGACATAGGGCTGCTCTCATGTTGTTTTTATTAGAGATGCCCGCAGTTTTGTCATCTGGGCAACGATCGACAAACGATAAATTCAACGCTGAAACGTTCGATAAATGCATGTTACTGACCGTAAGGAAGGCTGCCGCTTGAGCTAGACAGGCCGGACGGAGGAAGGCGCGGGTACGAAACACTGCGCGGTGGCCGCAAACGCCCCTTGTTCCGGGTGGGAACAAGGGGAAAACCGGACGATGTCGAAGGAGGTTACGGCGCCGTCCGGGGCAACTCAGCGTGGCATCAGGCGCGGATCGAACGGATAGTCCGAGAGCAACTCGATGCCGTTTTCGTGGATATAAATCTGCTCTTCGAGCTTGACCCCTTCGCCGCCCGCATCGTGGCCGATATAGCTCTCCACGCAGATGGTCATGCCGGCTTCGAACACCCCGTCGTAACCCAGTGCATCGATGTCTTCGCGGTGCACCACGTACGGGTATTCACCGGTCATGCCAACGCCGTGGGCCAGGGCGAAATAGCGGTTGGCCTTGTAGTTGTCCGGGATTCTCCAGGCCAGCTCGGCGTATTCCTTGAAGCTGCGGCCGGCCTTGAGCATTTCCATGTTGGTTTGCACCTGTTCGTAGGCCAGTTTGTACAGCTCCTGTTGCTTGGCGGTGGCGGCTTGCTCGCCGCAGAGGAAGGTCCGTGAAAAGTCCGCGTAGTAGCCGAAACGCCCAACCACATCGGTGTCCAGCGCTACCAGGTCACCGGCTTCGATGGGCCGGGTGCTGCACTCCTGGAACCACGGATTGGTGCGCGGGCCGGAGGACAGCAGGCGGGTTTCGACGTAGTCGCCGTCGGTAGCGATCACGTGCTGGTGCAAGTGCGACCACAGTTCGTTTTCGCTTATGCCCGGCACCAGTTTGCTTTCCATCAAGCGCACGCCGGCCTCGGTGGCACGCAGGCTGGCGCGGATCATCTTCAGCTCGTTCGGCACCTTGATGCAGCGCGCGCGCTCCAGCGGTTCCTGGGCATCGAATATCTGGTAGCCGAGTTTTTGCAGTTCGAACGCAGCGGCCGAGGTCGCGCTTTCGATGGCGATGCGTTTGTTACCGCCGCCGTGCTTGCGTACCAATTCACCGATTTCAGCGGCCCATTCGGCGGTTACGTTATTCAGGAAGCTGTCGCAGAAGTAATAGGAGATGGCCTTGGCCGGGCGCACTTCATCGACGGTGTTGAGCTGTTCGGCCAGGTGCAGGCAGCCGCCAAATTCGAAGACCACCACCGGGCCTTCTGCCGGGATGAAAGCGTAACGTGCCGGGTTGCGCGCCGAGTACACCTGCATGTTGCGCGAGCCGGTGGCGTAGCGTATGTGGGTCGGATCGAACAGCACGCACGCAGCGTAGTCGCGTTTTTTCAGTTCGTTGCGCACCCGTTGCAAACGGTCCATCTGGATCTGCTGGATCTCGGCGTAGGTCGGTTCGCAGTCGGCGGGGTTGCGGTTGGGGCCGGACAGACTCATGGGGTGTTCCTCGCAGGCAAATACGGTTGGTTTTTTTAAGATTTTTTTGGAATGGTTCAGTCGAGCAACTGGTCGCTGCGTACCAGGTTGCGTTCGGCTTGCAGATGGGCTTCGGACAGGCGTCCGTAAAGCTGTTTGGTGCGCTGGGCACGGCCGATGATTCCAGGCTTTTCGGAGTAGGCGAAGATCGCCGTATTACGTTCAGTAGCGCCTTCGACGCGGGTTACCCGGTGCACTGAAAAGCGACCCTTGAAAATCTGCAAATCGCCGGGGTTGAGCTCCAGTTCCTGCACGCGGCTGCGGTCGTTCCCGCGCACCACATTGCCGACAGCACCTAGATTTTCCTGAGTGCGCGTGCGGATCATCGGCGCGTACTCGAACAGGCCGCCAGCCTCGGGCTTCTGGGTCATCATGCTGACGATGAATTCGTTGGTATCGAAGTGCCAGGGTTGCTCGGTGCCTTCGGGCATCACATTGATCACCAACCCGGCGAACGGGTCGGCGTATTCGAAAATCTCCGGCTCGTCGAGGCAGGCACCGATGAATCGCTTCATCATCGGCGAGACGTAGAGGCGATGAATGATCGCGTCCGGGGCAATCATGTCCCGCGTGACAAAACCGCTGGTGCGCTCCATGAATGTGCGGCGCGGGTCATCTTGGGGCAGGGTAGGGTCGTCTTCTGTGAAATAGGCATTGACCTTGCGCACCGAGTAAAAGGTCTTGCCCGACAGTGCCTGACCTTCGGCACGGGCCCGTTCCAGCGCCTCGGGCCGCAAGAAATCTTTCAGCAGGCAGCAACCGTCTTCGGCCAGTTCTGCGCGGGCGTGTTCGATCAGCGCCTGCAACCGGACATGGCCCGAATCATGTATGGGGTACAACTCGGTATTTATGATATCGCTGATATCGCCCACTTCGGCGTCGGCAAGTTGAAGGCTCATGCAAGTCTCCTGGAACTATCAATTAACAGTGTTTGGCGTTGAATCGATAGTTGCTTAAAGAGGTGCGAAGTGGAAATTACAAGTTGTGATCGAATCCATCGGCAGGGGCGATAGTTATGTCAGGCGAACTGGATGGGACCTTACTTAAAGTGTTTGTTGCGATTATCGAGTGCCACGGATTTTCTGCGGCGGCCGAGCGTCTGCACAAAACCCAATCGACCATTAGCCAAAGTTTGCAGCGCCTGGAAGAAATCGTCGGCACGCCGTTGGTCCAGCGCACCAGTCGCTCGGTGAGCCTTACACCCGGTGGCGAGACGTTTCTGATCTATGCGCGGCAGATCCTCAAACTGCATGCCGATGCGATCAACGCCGTGCAACTGCCCGATGAGCAGATGTGTATTCACGTCGGCATGCCCGAGGACTACGCCCAGTTTTGCCTGGCCGAGGTGTTGCGCGACTTTCAGGTGCAGTTTCCCCAGGTGCGGCCCGACATTTGTTGCGAGATGTCGACGGCGCTGGTCAGTCGTTTGCAACGCGGTGAGCTGGACCTGGTGCTCGGTGTGCAACACGCCAATCTGCAACTGGGCGAATATCTGTGCGACGAGCCGCTGGTGTGGGTGGCGGCTGAGGGCTGGAGCGCCGGGGCGGATGTCTCGGTGCCTCTGGCAGTGTATGCCGAGGGCTGCGCCTTTCGAGCCAATGCCGTGCGGGCGCTGGCCGAGGCCGGGCGGGCGTGGCATGTGGTTTACACCAGCCAGAGCCCGCGAGGGATAGGGATTGCCATCGAACAGGGCCAGTCGGTCGGTGTCACGGCGCGGCGCCTGGTGCCGCCGGGTTGGAAGGTGCTGGACGCGGCTCAGGGCTTTCCACCGATAGAACCGGCGCGGTTGATGTTTTGGCGCTCCACTCAGTGCGAGGCGCTGGCCGTGGAGGCCTTGGTGGACATTCTGTCGCGTCGCTTGGGCCGTTCAGAGTGGCTGGCCGAGCGCCGGCTCACAGCGTTGACGGCGGGCCATCAGCCTCAGCAATAACAGGCTGGCGGTGACCCAGCAGACGATCCAGCCGTGCACCAGGCCAAACTGCCCGGTGGCCTGCAGCAGCCAGCCGCACAGCCAGTTCGCGGTGGCGCTGCCCAAGCCATAACCGACCATGCTCAGGCTAACCACTTGCAGGCTTTGCACGGGGCTCAAGCGTGCGCTGAGGTAGGCGGCCATCAAGCCCCAGACAGGGAAATAGAACAGCGCGAACAGCCCGGCCGCCAGCCAGGTCAAGTTCAGGCTCGGTTGCCAGAGCAGGGCGAGCATTGCCAGGCCGAAGGCGCTGATGCTCAACGCCATCACCCTCAATGCCCCCCAGCGATCCGCCAACGCGCCCAGCAACAAACCGCCAACGACCCCGCCGATTCCGATCAGTGTCCACAGTGACCCGGTGATCTGCGCGTTGGCGCCCAGCCGTTCGCTGGCAAACGCCGAGAGGAAATTCAGGAAGGGACCGCTGATCCCGCCTATGAAAGCGCTGAGCAACAGTATGTGCAACGCTACCGGGTATTCCAGGCACAGGTTCACCCAGTGTCTGAGTACCCGGCGTAGCGACGGCGCGCTGCTTTGCTTGATGTGTTGGCCTGTTGCCAACGGCGCCAGGGCCCAAAAGGTCAGCAGCGTGACAATCAAGGTCAGCCCGGCGCACATCAGCCAGAAGTACCGCAACGAGATGCCCTGCAACAGGGCGATCAGCACACCGTTAAGGCAGATCGCGAACGCCGCCCCCGACGACGCCAGGCCCAGCACGCGGCTGCGATGGGAGGCGGGGATCACTTCGCCGACCAGTGCGGCGATGGCGTTCCAGTTCGACACGGCGCAGGCCGAGACCAGTGCCAGGCATAGCGCGAACGGCAGCACCCACGGGGTGGCGACCGCCAAGGCCAGCAGCGCCGGGCTCAAGGCCATCGTCAGCTTTACCATGTTGCGCGGGCTGATCCACACCGCGGCGATGCCGCTGACAATGGACGCCCCCATGTAGAACAGTTGCAGCAGCGCCGCGACGAACGCGGCCTGGCTGTAGCTCAGCTCGAACACCTGGCGGATCTGGGGTAATAAGGCGGAATAAAGGAAGATACTGAAGCCGTGGGTGGTGGCGTTACACGCTGTAAAGATAAGCGCCAATAAAACAATACGTTTTGTGGGTGAGTGTGTGTTGATTGGCATGGGGTTAGCTCGGTCAGTTTAATTGCATGGAATGGGGCGTAGGTGCAAGAACTGTCCTATGTAAGTGCGTTAACTTAGACGGGTATTTAATTGAGTAAGACTAGCGCCTATATAAATAAAACAGCCAGTGCTTAATAGTCGTGAGTGTGCTGCGAAATACTCATGCTATTTATACGTCAGCGACAGTGGCGGGGCTAAAACCGACGTCATTGAATATTGCCGATTACCTGTGGCGAGGGAGCTAGGGAATCGGCCTGCACAACACAAAAATTCATGTTACTCGGGAAATTTCCCGCAAGCCGTGGGATGCTTATGGCTCGTCAGCCCCAGCGCGAGTACTGTTTATGAAACGCAAAATGCCCGCGCTCAATGCGCTCAAAGCCTTCGAAGTGGCCGGTAGTACGGGCAGTTTTACCCGGGCGGCAGAGCTGCTCAACGTCACGCAAAGTGCCGTCAGCCGCCAGGTGCGCCAGCTCGAAGAACAGCTCGGCGAGAATCTGTTGGAGCGCCGGCATCACCACCTTGAACTGACCAGCGCCGGCCGGATGTTGCTGCGGGCGTTGCATCAATCCTTCGACAAAATCGAGCTGACGGTGCGTAGCATCCAGCAGAAGTCCCACGCCAATCGCCTGCACATCAACGCACCGCCAACCTTCACCAGCCGCTGGTTGATGCCGCGCCTGGGAAGGCTGCGTGAGAAGCACCCCGAATTGGAGCTGAGCATCACTACGCGTTTGCAGGACAGCCTGGCGGAAACCAGCACCCTGGACTGCGCGATCCGCTTTGGTGATGGCGAATGGGATGGGCTGGACAGCTCGCTGCTGCTCCAGGAACGGCACATTGCGGTGTGCGCGTCGTCCCTGTATACGCGGGAGGCGAGCGAGGGCGGAATCGACCTCAATCGCCTGACCTTGCTGCATGTGTTGGCCAGGGAAGACCAGCGTTACCTGACCTGGAAACACTGGCTCGATGCGGCGAAAATCAGCGGCGTGGATACCCAGGGCGGCTATGAATTCGACCTGCTGGACCTGGCGATTCGTGCGGCCACTGACGGCTTGGGCATCACCATTGCCGACTGGCACATGGTTGCCCCGGAGCTGGCCAGCGGGCAGTTGACCCAGGTACTGAACGTGCATGTGGAGGGGCATCAATCCTACTGGTTGGTGACTCGGCCGGAGCAGACGTTGATGCCGCAATTGCAGGTGTTCAGCCAGTGGTTGCAGGAGGAAATCTGGTTGGCGCAAAGGCAGCTCGAACCCTCCACCGCCGCCAACTGACCCCCCAATCCTCACGGGAAATTTGATTCCTTCCCGGGTAACCTGCATTTTTTGAATGTTACGCCGCTCAATAAATCGTTTGTTCAACCCCCTCAGGATGCCAAGACTGCGGGGACTGGATAAAAACAACGATGGGCGATTCACATGCGACTTGAGCGAAATTTTGTAAACGGTCACTTCATTGAGCCTGCCAGCGATGCGCTGATTGCGGTCTACAACCCGGCCACCGAAACCTTGGTCGGTCAGGTCTCGGCCGCCACCAACGCTGAAGCAACCGCCGCCGTCGAGGCTGCAGCCGCCGCCCAGAAGCGCTGGGGCAAGCTCACCAGCATCGAACGCGCCGAGCACTTGCGCTCATTCGCCGACGCCTTGGAGGCCTGCGCCGAGAGCATCGGTGCCGCCCTGGCCGCCGAGTCCGGCAAAAGTGTCAGCGACGCCAGCAACGAAGCTCGTTACGCAGCGCAAATCACCCGTTACCACGCCGAGTGGGCACGGCGGATCGAAGGCGAGATCATTCCCAGTGACACCCCGAACGAAAACCTCTTCCTGCACCGCGAACCGATTGGTGTGGTCGCCTGCCTGATTCCGTTCAACTACCCGGTCTACACCTTGCTGCGCAAAATCGCCCCGGCGCTTATTGCCGGTAATACCGTGGTGGTGCGCCCGAGTAACAACACCCCGACCTCGGCGTTTGAAATCGCCAAGGCTGTGCAGCAATCCGGTTTACCGGCTGGCGTGGTCAACATATTGACCATGGACCATGCCACCGCCGCAACGGTCTGCACCCATAAAGCCGTCGGCTTGATCACCCTGACCGGCAGCGTCAACGCCGGGCGCATCGTGCTCGATTATTGCAAGACCAACATCGCCAAGCCGTCCCTGGAACTGGGCGGCAAAACCCCGGCAGTCATTGAAGCCGACGCTGACCTTGAAGCCGCCGCCAGCGCTATCGTCGCGTCCAAGACCACTCACTGCGGCCAGTTGTGCACGGCGGTGGAGCGGGTTTACGTGCAGGAAAGTGTTTACGAACAATTCCTCGCGTTGCTCAAAGCCAAAATCAGCGCCGTGAAGTTTGGCGACCGCGCCACCGACGCCAGCCTGATGGGCCCGTTGGTCAACGCAAGCTCGCGGAAAAACATCCACGCCATGGTCGAGCGCGCCGTCGTCGACGGTGCTGTACTGGAAACAGGCGGTTTCATTCCTGAGGGCAACGGCCATTTCTACCCCCCGACGCTGTTGAGCAATTGTCGCCAGGAGATGGAAATCATCCAGGAAGAAATCTTCGGCCCGGTGCTGCCAGTGCTCAAGTACCACGACATCGACGAAGCGCTGGCCATGGCCAACGACCACCAGTTCGGCCTGTCATCGGTGCTGTACACCGAGAACTATCGCACCACCCTGAAAGTCGCCAACACCATCGAGGCCGGTGAGTTGTACATCAACCGGACACCGGCCGACCCTTACCAGGGCTTCCACGCCGGGTGGAAACGTTCGGGCCTGGGCGGTGATGACGGCAAGCATGGCATGCTCGAATTCACCCAGACCCGACTTGTGGTGATGAAGTACTAGACGGTAGCTGCAAGCTTCAAGCGATAAGTGAAAGCGAACGGCAGCGGACTCTGACTTGCCGCTTGTAGCTTTGCGCTTGTTACTGCTCCAAACCTATAAAAACAATTATTGGGGCTCCCGGACCACCGGGCTGCCCGAGGTCTCATAGATGTCCAAGCCTGCAACCACTGTTGCCGCTGTTCAGGGTTCGAACGCGGCTGCAAAAAGCCGCAGTGACAAGAGAAGTCGCTACATCCAGTTAATGCTGTTGGTGCTGGCCGCCGGGGCGATCTACCCGATCCTGTACCTGCGGCAGGTTTACCAAACCACCATGATCGAGGTGTTCCAGATCAACCACAGCGAGCTGGGTTATCTGTACTCGATGCTCGGGACAATTTTCCTGCTTAGCTATTTGCCGAGCGGTTGGTTGGCCGATCGGATCGCGCCGCGGTTTTTGATTTTCTTTTCGCTGGTGGCCACCGGAGCCTTGGGGCTTTGGTACTCCACGGCACCGTCGATGACCGGTTTGATGATCATCTTCGGTTGCTGGGGCCTGACCACCGGCCTGACGTTCTGGGCCTCGGTGCTCAAGCGGGTGAAGATGATTGCTCATCACACTGAACAGGGCCGGTTCTTCGGCATCCTCGACGGCGGTCGCGGCCTGGTCGAAGCGTTGCTCGCAACGGTCGCCCTGGGGCTGTTCGCGTTCTCCACTGAAACCCGTGGCGAGTCCGCCGCTGAAGGTTTCAAGCACGTGGTCTACCTCTACGCCTTCACCTGTATCGCCATCGGCTGTGTGCTGGTGCTGATCAAGGACCCGAAGTCGATGGAGGACACCGCGCCAGTGGAAAAGGGTAAATACAACCTGCTCAGCGACCTGACCACACTGATGAAAATCCCGGAGCTGTGGTTGGTGACGGCCATCGTGTTCTGCGGTTACCACATCTTCTGGGCGACCTACAGCTTCTCCGATTATTTGCAGGGCGGCGGCATGACCGCCGTCATGGCCGGCACTATCACCACCATTAAGCTGTGGATGCGCCCGATTGGCGGTATCGGTGGCGGCTGGCTCGGTGACAAGTTCTCGAATATTCCGGTGCTGATCGTGGCGCTGTTTCTGGCGACGTTGGCGATGGTCGGCCTGATCGTGTTCCCGGCGCTCAACAGCATGGGCCTGCTGATTGGTACGGTGATCTTCATCGGCCTTATGACGTATGCGATTCGCGGTTTGTACTGGGCGATCCTCGACACCTGCAACATTCCGCTGCGCATTACCGGCCTGGCCATCGGCATTGTATCGGTGGTCGGTTACCTGCCGGACGCCTTCATTCCATTGATCAACGGTTACCTCACCGAACACTTCCCCGGCGCCCTTGGTTACAAGCTGTATTTCGGCTACATCGCCTCCGTCGGCCTGATCGGGACCGTCGCGGCCCTGACCTTGCGCGCGCGTATCAATCGTCAATCTTCTAATAAAACAGGTGCCTGAGATGAAAATCATCGCCCTTGAAACCCATATCGTTGCCGTACCGCCACCGCACATCGGCGGCATGTATTGGCTGTTCGTCAAGCTCAAGACCGATTGCGGCATTGAAGGTGTCGGCGAAATCTACGCTGCTACCTTCGGCCCCAAAGCCATGCTGCCGATCATTGAAGACGTGTTTGAACGCTACTTGCTCAACCACGACCCGCATCACATCGAACGCTTTTTCCGTCAGGCTTATTCGAGCGGTTTCACCCAGCGTCCCGACCTGACCATGATGGGCGTGGTCAGCGGCCTGGAGATGGCCTGCTGGGACATCATCGGCAAAGCGGCGAACAAGCCGGTCTATGAATTGCTTGGCGGCAAGGTCAATGAACGTCTGCGTTCCTACACCTACCTGTACCCGGTCAACAGCCAGGGTGAGTACGACTACGACGACCCGGACCTGGCTGCCGAATGCGCTATCGAGAACATGAATAAAGGCTTCACCGCCGTGAAGTTCGACCCGGCCGGGCCGTACACCGCGTACTCCGGTCACCAGATTTCGCTGGAAGTGCTGGAGCGCTGCGAAACCTTCTGCCGAAAGATCCGCGAAGCGGTGGGCGACAAGTGCGACCTGTTGTTCGGCACCCATGGGCAAATGGTCCCGTCCTCGGCGATTCGCCTGGCCAAGCGCCTGGAGAAGTACGACCCGTTATGGTTTGAAGAGCCAGTGCCACCGGGTCAGGAGGAGGCGATGGCGCAAGTCGCGGCCAAGACCACCATTCCGATTGCTACGGGCGAGCGGCTGACCACCAAGTACGAATTCTTCAAGCTGTTGCAGGCCGGCGGTGCGTCGATTCTGCAAATGAACGTGGCCCGCTGCGGCGGGCTGCTGGAAGCCAAGAAGATCGCGAGCATGGCCGAGGCCTATTACGCGCAGATCGCACCGCATCTTTATAACGGGCCGATTGGCGCGGCGGCGAGTTTCCAGTTGGCAACCTGTACCCCGAATTTCCTCATCCAGGAAAGCATCATGACCTGGGGCGATTTCCACGCCGAAGTCCTGACCAAGCCGCTGCAGTGGGAGGACGGCTACATCATCCCGTCCACCGAGCCGGGCCTTGGGGTGGAACTGAACATGGACGTGGTGCGCAGGCATTCGCCCTATACCGGTGAGCGTTTGCACCTGCAAATGGCACCGGCCCCGGCAGACGTCAAGGACACATCGCCGGCCAGAGGCTGACGGGATTTCCCGTCGTTCAGTTGCGGGAATGGGTGTTTTTTAAATAACGACTTACGCGGTAACCGTGCATGACATACGACTACATCATCGCTGGCGCCGGCGCGGCCGGCTGTATCCTCGCCAACCGGCTATCGGCCTGCGGCAAATACACGGTGCTGCTGCTGGAAGCGGGCGGCAAGGACAGTTCGCTGTGGTTCAAGATCCCGGTCGGCTTCGCCAAGATGTATTACAACCCGACCTTCAACTGGATGTACTACAGCCAGCCGCAAAAGCAGCTCAACAACCGTGAGATTTATGCCCCGCGCGGCAAGGTCCAGGGCGGTTCGGGCTCGATCAATGCGATGATCTACGTCCGTGGCCAGGCCCACGACTTCGACGACTGGGCCGCCAACGGCAACGACGGCTGGGGTTTCAAGGACGTGTTGCCGTATTTTCGCAAACTGGAAAACCACCCGTTGGGCGAAAGTGAATATCACGGCGGCAATGGCCCGATCAGCATCACTCCGATGAAAGGAGAGACCCATCCGATCTGCGATGTATTCCTCAAGGGGTGCGATGAACTCGGTTACCCGCAGAGTGACGACTTCAACGGGCCGAAATTCGAAGGCTCGGGTATCTACGATGTCAACACCAAGAACGGCCAACGCAGCTCCAGTAGTTTTGCGCATCTGCATCCCGCACTCGGCCGCCCGAATCTGACGGTCGAACATTACGCACTGGTGGATCGGGTGTTGTTCGAGAACGAGCGGGCCAGCGGTATTTCCGTGACCCAACACGGCGTGGTCCGCACCTTCCAGGCGCGCAAGGAGGTGATCCTCTGCGCCGGTGCCATCGACACACCGAAGATTCTGCAACTATCCGGTGTCGCCGATCAGGCGTTGCTGGCCAGGCACCAGATCCCGCTGGTCAAACACCTGCCGGCGGTGGGGCAGAACCTTCAGGATCACTTGTGCGTCAGCTACTACTACAAGGCCAACATTCCGACGCTTAATGACCAGCTCAGCTCGCTGTTCGGGCAGTTCAAGCTCGGCCTTAAATACCTGCTGACCCGCAAAGGTGCCTTGGCGATGAGCGTCAACCAGGCCGGTGGTTTCTTCCGTGGCAACGAGTCGCAGGCCGACCCTAACCTGCAACTGTACTTCAATCCGCTGTCGTACCAGATCCCGAAAAACAACAAGGCCAGCCTCAAGCCCGAGCCGTATTCCGGCTTCCTGTTGTGTTTCAATCCCTGCCGTCCGACGAGTCGTGGGCATATCGAGATCCAGTCGAATAACCCCCGCGACGCTGCGCTGATCGATCCCAATTACCTGAGCACACAAAAGGACATCGACGAAGTGATCCAGGGCAGTCGGCTGATGCGCAAAATCATGCAGGCGCCGGCCTTGAAAAGCATCACGGTTGCAGAAGTACTGCCGGGGCCAGTGGTCGAAAGCGATGAACAGATGTTGCAGTACTTTCGCGAAAACAGCGGTTCGATCTATCACCTGTGCGGTTCGTGCGCGATGGGGGCGGATGTACAGAAGTCAGTGGTCGATAAACGGCTTAAAGTCCATGGTCTCGATGGTCTGCGCATTGTCGATGCGTCGATTTTTCCCAATGTGACGAGCGGCAATACCCACGCCGCAGTGCTGATGGTAGCGGAGAAGGGCGCCGACCTGATTTTGCAGGACGCCTGATTCGTTGCCATAGTGACTGAACGTCTGCCGATTTGTTTTTGTTTAACCTGAGTAGTCGATAATACGAAAGCAGGGGTCGATGGTTGTCGAACTCTTGATCCAACTGACCAAGAGGGAAGGGAGCTTAGCCTTAGATTGGGGGCATCCTTTTCAATCCGGCCAAAGCATGCCCTCGGATGTGCCCCCAATGTAGCAATCATATGGAAGTGAGTGGATCTCCATGGCCTATGGAAAGGCAAAAATGATCAGACAAACACCCTATCCGGCGACATCTACAGACTGTCAGGATCCCCAAAAAACATCTGGATCCGCGACCGCAACCAGCGTTCTCCCGGGTCATTATCCTGTGATCCCCGCCAAGCCATGTGCAGTTCGAAGCTTCGCACCGGGATGGGTGGGTCTTCGGCGCGCACGCCGCCGGCGGCGGTCAATGCGTCGGCGGTGTAATCGGGTACGGTGGCGATGATGTCGGTGCCCGATAACAGTGTGCTCAGGCCGTTGAATTGCGGAACCGCCAGTACCACATGGCGCTTGCGGTCGAGTTTTTCCAGTTCTTCATCGATAAAGCCGCTCAAATCCCCGGCGAATGACACCAGGGCGTGGGGCCGGGCGCAGAATTCGTCCAGGGTCAGCCGTCCCGGCGCGGTGTCGGCCCGTAGCACTTTCGGCGAACTGCGACGCAATACCTTGCGTTTGGCATTGGCCGGCAAGTCGTCGGTATAGCTGACGCCGATGGAGATTTCCCCCGAGGCCAGCAAGCCCGGCATCAGGATGTAATTGACCCGGCGCACCACCAGCACAATGCCCGGTGCTTCGGCTCGCAGGCGCTTGAGCAGCATGGGCAGGAGGGCGAATTCGGCATCGTCCGACAGGCCGATGCGAAACACCGAAGTGCTGGTGGCCGGGTCGAATTCCGCCGCCCGGCTGACCGCGGTTGAGATTGAATCCAGGGCCGGAGAGAGCAGGGCGAAGATTTCCACCGCTCGGGCGGTGGGTTCCATGCTGCGCCCGGTGCGCACGAACAAGGGGTCATCGAATAGGCTGCGCAGGCGCGACAGCGCGGCGCTGATGGCCGGCTGGCCGAGAAACAGCTTCTCGGCGGCGCGGGTCACACTGCGTTCATGCATCAATGTTTCGAACACGATCAACAGGTTCAGGTCGACACGACGCAGGTCATTACGATTCATCTGGGGTCCTGGCAGATTCGGCAAGCTTGACGTGGGCGGCCATATGGGAACAATGACCGGCATGAATCTTACGGGGAAAGGCTGGTACTCTGCATCGGGTAAATGCATTTTCTTAGGGATAAGTCCTACAGGACTGGTTCGGTTTTCTTGCTGCGGAATCAATGACAGGCATGTCGACTATTAATAGCCACTGATGGTCTTGGCTACAAAGCCCGGATAGAGTTCATGGCATTAGAGGTTACTTTGACGAGGTTTGCGATGTCCCGCACGATCCGTTTTCACAAGTTTGGTGGTGCCGAGGTGCTCAAATGCGAAGAGCATGCGGCGGCTCTTCCTGCGCCGGGAGAAGTGCAGGTCCGCGTCGAAGCGATCGGCATCAGCTGGTATGACACCCTGTGGCGCCAGAACCTGGCGTCGTCCCAGGCGCGCCTGCCTTCGGGGCTTGGCCATGAAATGGCTGGCGTGGTCACCGCCATCGGCGACGGTGTCGACGATCTGGCCGTCGGCGACAAGGTCGCCAGCTTCCCCGCAGAGAGTCCGAACGATTATCCGGTGTATGGCGAGGTCATCGTGCTGCCACGCACCGCGCTGACTCGCTATCCCGATGTGCTCAGCCCAATCGAGGCCGCGGTGCATTACACGCCGCTGTTGATCGCCTACTTCGCCTACATGGACCTGGCACGGGTCAAGCCTGGGCAGTTTGCCCTGGTCACCGATGCCAGCCATTGCGCCGGTCCGTCGTTCGTGCAGCTGGGCAAGGCCTTGGGTGTGCGGGTGATCGCAGCGACCAAGACTGCCGACGAGCGCGAATATCTGCTGTCGCTGGGCGCCGAAAAGGTGATCGTTACCGAAGAGCAGGACTTGCTGATGCAAATCAACAAGCTGACGGACAATCGTGGCGTCGACGTCGTGTTCGACGGCCTTGGCGGTCCGCAGATGTCGCTCCTGGGTGACGTGCTGGCACCTCGTGGCAGCCTGGTGCTGTATGGCTTGCAGGGTGGCAACCAGACGCCATTTCCGGCTTGCGCGGCCTTCCAGAAGAACATCCAGTTCTTCGTGCACTGCATCGGCAATTTCACCGGCAAGCCGGAACTGGGGATTGTCCAGGACCAAGTGGCCTTGCAGCGCGCATTGCGTGATATCAACCAGCTCACCGCCGATCGTGTCGTGTTGCCACTCAAGACTCGGGTCTTTCCCTTCTCCGAGTTCGTCGAGGCCCACCGCTACATGGGCGAATGCCCTTGCCGCGAACGTGTTGCCCTTCAGGTGGTCGACCCCGCCTGATTCCCCTCCTTGCGCAAGAGCCAGCGGTTTCGGCTCTTGCGCGGTCCTTGCCTGCCTGGCCACGCGCCTTTTCATTGCGTCTTGCCTTATCCAAGGCGGCCCTGCGCCTGCTTGTGCGCGTTACCTATGCCGCTTTTCCCCGCGTTGAAAACCGAAGTCGCGCAACTGAACTGGTTTTTGGCGCCAATCTGTATCTTCTAATCATTATTTAAGTGCTGATAATTGAACGCTTGTTTCCAACTCAAGGAAGAAGTCGTGGCGCAATACAGACTTTACTCAGGTTTCGACCCTTCAGCGAATATTCAAAATGGCCCGGATGGTAGTTGCTTTGGTCCTGCCCGTCGATCATGGGGAAAATCGAGTTGGTCAACAGGAGAGTTGCTTTTCGGCATGTTCTTTATCTGTTGTCTCTCTAGTCTGTGGGAAGTTGTAAGAATTCTCCTAGGACGTAACGATTGTTCAGCGAGGGGCAATGATTGCGGGGTTTTCCTGGGTTCTGATGAGGCGGCGGGGTCAAGGTGCCTCGTATGTGTCAAATGATTACCCAAGGCAAATATGGAGCGTATTGCCAATACTGTTGGCAATAACAAAGCAATATTCAGAACACTGCGTCGCGCAATCGGATTGGTGCGGGCGCGACGCCGATAATCGAATTTCCAGGTAAATGGTTATGAGTGCAATTCATGAACAGGCAATGACTTACGTTTATCAGCAAGTATTGCAACGCTTGCTGGATTTTTATTCCCGAGCGGAACGGACTGCACTGCAGCTCCTGATCCAACGCTTGATCGTTGCCGCTGGGGGCATCGAGCGAATCGGCGATTACCGGGTGCTGTCGGTGCAGAACGGGAGCCGGGAGGGGTTCTACGTCCTGACAGCCTTGCGAGCGGCGCAATTGAGCATCGCCGGTCGGCACCCGGCGACGTTCGATCTTCGCGTCGCCACGCCTCGCCTGGGGGAGACGACCCAGGCCAGCCTGGAGAATATTCATCGCTGCTACAGCGCGCTGTTCCTCTACGACGACCCCAGGGTGGAGCTGCTCATGGCCGACAACCGTGAGGTGGTGCCATTCGACCATCGCAAGGCACCTTCGGAGGCGTGGTATGAGTCCAATCGGACCCACATGCTGATGCTGGGCCACCTGCGTCCGTCCGACAGCCTCTTGGGCCTGGGGGATGAGGGCTACCTGGCAATGGCGGAATTCTACAGGCATGTGGCGCGCTGGGAGTCGGGCGTCGATTCATGGGTCAGCAGCGACACGCCACGCCAGCAGAAGCAATTCATGGCGGGCCTTCATCGTGCGACCCGCAAGGTTGGCCAGCCGGTCGATCCGAGTTGTGGCTTCGACGGCCTCTTCATGCAGCTCGACACGATAGGCGGCGATTTCTTCCAACAGTTCTATGGCCGGGCCCGCCTGGGGCCGTGGCGGCCCGAAGGTCAGTTCGAGGCCTGTCGGCGGATAGGGCATATCAGCATCGACGACCTGATCGTCGATCGCCTGGAGGAAAACAACTGGCCTCTGTTCAGTGAATTTCTGCGGGTACGTCCCGATGGGCTGGTTGCGCCAACGATCGAGCATGAGTTCCTCAGTCCGTTCCTGTCCGCTCACCTGTACGGCTTGCAGGCCTGCTATCTGCAAGGCCGCAGCTATGAAACCGGCTATGGCGACTATGTGCAGCGCACTGTCATGCTCATGCATCGCAAGCAATTACCCCTCCATGTCTGCCAACAGGTCCAGGAACTGTTCGGCTCGCCGGCGGCCATCCCCGAGCGTCGCGCCCAGGCAGCCAACGAGGTGCAAAACACCCTGAGGCTCAATGAAACCCAACTGGTGTGCATGCTGTTTGCGCCCTTCGTGGACAATGGAGCGGGGCTGGAGCATTTCCTGCGCTGTAGCCATCCGGGCATGCTGGTGGCGATGCCGGACCTGCACAAAGCCTTGCAGGGAGGGACCGTCGCCGATCAGGTTGCGCAATGGATGGTGGATGTCAGCGGCCTGTCTATCCCGATGCTTGGCAAGTTGTACCGCGTCCGACTCGTCCCCGCGGAACGGGGGGCGGTTTCGGTGGTCGGCCCGCAATCAGTCGAGCAAGGCTTCGATACGGATGAAGATGAGCAGGGTACCGATGGATTGCGCGAACGCTCGGCGCGACGCTGAGGAACGGGGTTTGAAGGGGTTGGCTTTTCTCGTCCCGGCACGGCTGGCCATGGCTCGTATCGTTGGCGCGGGCTCATGAAGGTAGGCCGGGAAACAGATTTCGCCTACCAGGCGGTCTACCGATACCTGACGAACCTCATCAATGAGCTTGGCGCAGACGCCAAGGTGCGATTGCCATCGTTGCGGCAGTTGTCCGAGCGCCTGAGCGTATCCATCTCGACGATCCAGTACGCCTACTCCCTACTGGAGAAGGAAGGGCGCGTGTATTCAATCGCCAAGTCCGGTTACTACGCGTCGCCGGTGCCCTGCGTTGCCGACCTGGGCGACGGTGAGGATTTGCTCGAAACCTTGTATGTTAACGCCCGCAGGCCTGGCATGCTGGTGCTCAGCGATGATGAGCCGGCTTCCCTGCAGCCGCTGGACAGCCCGCTGCTTTTGCTTGAGCGCGAGTTGCTCCGCCAATACCCGCGCGCTTCACAATTGCCCTCACAACCCTGGGGCGAACAGGAGCTGCGAACGGCCCTTGCGGCTCGCTATACGTCTTCGCCGGCCCGATGCTGGAATGCCGACGACGTTTATATCGGTGCCGACCTGCGAGGTGTCCTGGAGATCCTCATCGCGGTATTGGCCCTCAAGGGGGCGACGGTGCTGATGGAGTCGCCCGGCGACTGGACTGTCCTGCGCCTGCTGCAAGCGGCCGATGTGCAAGTGATCGAGCTGCCATCACCGGCGGGCGGGGACATGGACGTCGAGCAACTGGAGCGATTGCTTGCGAGCGAAACGGTGAGCCTGGTGGTGCTGTCCTCGGTCTTGAGCATGCCCAGGGGGACGCGCGCGAGCGAGGGTAATCGCCGCGCCGTGGCGCGGTTGCTCGAACGATACGGTACCTGGGTGCTGGAGAACGATAGCTACACCGACTTGGTATTCGAGCCAGGGAGCACGCCATTTCGGGATCTGCTGGACCCGGATCGCCTGATTGTCTACTCCACGTTCGAGAAAACCATCGGTGCCGAGGCGCCCTACGGTTACGTGCTGTCCAGGCAACTGACGTTGACCTTGCAACGGCACTTCCTGCTGCGCGCATTTCGCCTGTCGCCGATTCGCCAGAAGGCGATTGCACGCCTGTACAGCAATGGAAGGATCGACCAGCACCTCCTGGTCTTGCGCCGCTTGCTGCGGGAAAGCGCCGCGTCGACCTCGCAATTGTTGCGCGAGCGGGTGAGTGATTGCCTGCAATGGGTGGAGCCCGAAGGAGGGGCGACGGTCTGGGCGCGAACTTCGCGCCCAGCTGACATGCGCCGGGTCTTTCAGCGCCTGCTGGCCCGTCGAATCGTCATCGCGCCGGGAGAATTGTTCAGCATCCAGGGGATGTACGGCCAGCATCTGCGCCTGACCCACGCATTCAGCTCAGTGGACGATCGGCAGGCCGCCCTATCTGCATTGGCCGACGCTTTGAAGCTCGAGCAATCTTGATCGCTGGGCCAGGGATCGAACCCATCGCGTGATGGTCGAACTGTCAGTAAACTGCATCCATTTTCGAGCCACTCCATTCCGAGGTTTTGCATGACAGTCAGTCCATTTGCGGGCAAGCCGGCACCGGCAGAGTTGTTGATCGATATCCCGCGACTGGTTACGGCCTATTACACGGGCCGACCCGATGCCTCGGTTGCGACCCAGCGCGTCGCTTTCGGCACCTCGGGGCACCGCGGCAGTTCTTTCGACCTGGGCTTCAATGAATGGCATGTGCTGGCCATCAGCCAGGCGATTTGCCTTTACCGCGAAGCCCAAGGTATCGATGGGCCGCTGTTCGTCGGCATCGACACCCATGCGTTGTCGACCCCCGCGGCTGCCAGCGCCCTGGAAGTGCTGGCCGCCAACGGTGTCACCGTGATGATTGCCGAAGGCGATGAATACACCCCTACGCCGGCCGTTTCCCACGCCATCCTCTGCTACAACCGAGGCCGCACCACTGGCCTGGCCGATGGCATCGTCATCACGCCGTCCCATAATCCGCCGCAAAGCGGTGGCTACAAGTACAACCCCACCAACGGTGGCCCGGCGGATACCCATATCACCAAATGGATCGAAGCCAAGGCCAATGAGCTGCTCGCCAACCAGCTGGCCGGCGTCAAGCGCATCAGCTACGAACAGGCGCTCAAGGCCGACACCACCCACCGCCATGATTTCCTCAATACCTACGTGGCAGATCTGGTCAACGTCATCGATTTTGATGCCATTCGCAATGCCGGGTTGCGCTTGGGCGTCGACCCGCTGGGTGGCGCGGGCGTGCGCTACTGGCCGGCCATCGCCGAGCACTATCGACTGGATCTGGACGTGGTCAATACTCACGTCGATTCGACCTTCCGCTTCATGACGGTCGACTGGGATGGACAAATCCGCATGGACCCATCCTCCAGCCACGCCATGCAAGGCCTGATCGGCCTGAAAGAACGGTTTGACGTGGCGTTCGCCTGTGACCCGGATCATGACCGCCACGGTATCGTGACTCCGAGCGGCGGCCTGCTGGCGCCGAACAACTACCTGGCAGTGTCGATCGACTACCTGTTCCAGAACCGCCCGCAATGGCGTGCCGATGCCGCTGTCGGCAAGACTGTCGTCAGCAGTGGCCTGATCGATCGCGTGGCCAACCGTCTGGGACGACGCCTCTATGAAGTCCCGGTGGGCTTCAAGTGGTTTGCCGATGGACTGTTCGACGGTTCCCTCGGTTTCGGCGGCGAAGAAAGCGCCGGCGCCTCGTTCCTGCGCAAGGACGGTGGCGTCTGGAGTACCGACAAGGACGGTCTGATTCCGGCGTTGCTGGCTGCGGAGATGACCGCTCGCACGGGTCGTGATCCAAGCCAGGCCTATCGCGCCCTGACAGACGAGTTGGGTGAACCGTTCTCGGTGCGGGTCGACGCCAAGGCCAGCCAGCAGCAAAAAGCACTGCTGAGCAAGTTGTCGCCGGACCAGGTCCAGTCCACCGAACTGGCCGGGGAGGCGATCCAGAACATCCTCAGCCATGCGCCAGGCAACGACCAGGCCATCGGCGGCCTGAAAGTGATGACCGAGAACGGCTGGTTCGCAGCGCGTCCGTCGGGCACTGAAGACATCTACAAGATCTATGCGGAGAGCTTCGTGAGCGACGAGCACCTTAAACAACTGGTGGTCGAAGCCCAGGCGCTGGTGGACGGGGCCATTTCCGGGCAGTAACCGAACGTTACGCTCCCCCCTGTATTTGCAGCGATGCCAATACAGGGGTGGGTGACCCTGCTCGCGAAGCATTGCCATGCCAGCAAACCTTGCGATACCAACCTGCCATGGCACTTTCATTTCATCGCCTAAATCCATGACTTAAAAGCTTTTGGCTGGAATCCGCCGGTAAATCCAGACACCATAGTCGCCATGGTTCTGAACACCGGAGTCCCCAGCGTGCCGCAACACCGTCCCGATCTTCCCTCCGACCTCTTGCCCCTGGCCCAGATGCCCTGGTTCAAGCGCCTGGCCGCGCGTTTATTCGGCCACGGCCTGACACGCTTGCGCGCCCAACACCGGGCGTCCTGGCTGCACGGTCAGGCCGATGGCTTTCGAAGCGGCCACACCGCCGGGTTTGACTATGGTTTCAGCGAAGGCAAGGCCGAGGGGTTGGAAGAGGGTCGCCAGGTCCTGTTGATCCGGGATTCGCGAAGCACTGAACATCCCGCTCCCCAAGTCGATGACCTGCTGTTCGATGACTGGCGCTTCCCCCTGACGGCCGAGCTGAAAAAACGCATGAAGGCTGACGTTGCCCGGTTGTTGCCGGCGCAGGCGCAACCCAGCAGCGCCCAATGGAAAATGATCTTCAGCGATACGCCGGCGACGTCGGTCGTTGCGGGCGCGGGCGCGGGCAAGTCCACCACCTTGGTGCTGCGCATCGTGCTGCTCTCACAGTACCTGGGCTTCGAGCTGGGCTCGATGACCGTGGTGACATTTACCCGGGAGTCGCGCAAGGATTTCATCGAGAAGCTCATCTCGGTCTTTGCGCTTTGGGGGCGGGCGATCGGGTTGAAGGAGGCGCGCGAACTGGTGCGCACCTTCCATTCTCGTATCCTGCCCATGGTCCGCAGTTTGCCGGGATTCGAGCGGCTCCAGGCGTTCGAGACCCTGAGCCATCGAACCGGGCCTGATGATGAGGACGGCCAAGGCAATCCGTTCGATCTGCGCATCAACGATGCCCAGCGCCAGCAGCTCAACGCCTGCTACCACGGGCTTTACCAGCGTGACGAGCGGTTCCGTGAGCTGATGATGGCACTTTCCCGTCACGCCTTGCGGCTCAAGGAACTGGAGCGCGACCACCCGGATGTGCAAAAGCGCATCGCTGTGACCGAGCTGGCGGCCCAGCGCGACGAAGCGTTGTGCGATGCGATCGAAGACCTCTGGTTTCGCGCGGGCGCCTGGCCGATCAAAGGGGTTGAGCCCAAGCGCGAAACGTTTGAGATCAATGGGTCGAGGTTTCATTGCCACGGCTATATACCGACCCTCGATGCCTGGGTGATGCTAGGGTTCGATCCGCGAGAAAATACTCAACTGAGTCGGCCCGGCGCCAAGCTCAGCCTGCGCGCCGAATGGGCAGTTAAGCGAACCCTGTTTCAAGCTTTCTGCCGTAAGCCGTTGATTTGGCTCGAAAGCTATGAAGAGGCCAGGCGGGTCCTCGCCTCGCTGGCGGGCAACGCCACGGCGGGCCCCGGCTTTGATTACAAGATAAAGGGCGAGTTGGCTTCGGCACCGTTGCTGGATTGTTTCGTTTCGGCGGCGGGCTTCATCGAAAACCTCGGCCTGGATGTCCCGGACGCCGTGGGCAGGCTGTGTTTCTCCAAGGACGACCCGGATCGGTATTTTTTCGAAGCGCTGAGCCGTTTCTGGCGGGCTTTCGAAGACCATTTGCTCGACCAGTCCCCTCCGGTCATGACCTACAACCGGATGTTCTCGCTGTACAGCGAGCATTCGCCGGAGAACTTCAAGCTGCTCGATGACGCGCTGCTGAGGTCGATGTCACATTTGATGATCGATGAGTTCCAGGACGTTTCGCCACAGATCGTCTCCTGGCTGCGGGCGACCCTAAGTGAGGTGCGCAAGCGCGGGCCCGCCATGCATGTGGGGCGGGGCGCCCAGCGGTCGTCGTTGCTGTGCGTGGGTGACGACTGGCAGTCGATCTACGGGTGGCGTGGCAGTTCGCCGAGTTTTTTCGTGGGATTCAACAAGCAATTTCCGTCACCGGCGAATACGCGGGTCATGCTCACCGAGAATTACCGCAGCCACCAATACATCATCGACGCGGCCGAACATATCGTCGGTACGACGCCTTCCATTCCCGGCAAAAAAGCCAAGGCCAGTGGAGAGCCTCGTTCGCCGAGCCCGGTCAATGTGCTGGAGCGGGACGACGAAGGCTTGGCGAGGCGGCTCGGCGAGCACTACCGCAACGGCGATTCGATCTTGATGTTGTATCGAAAAAGCAGCGATAAGCTATTGATACAAAAGTATATTGAGCCAACAGTTAATGTGGATTCTAGCTTGCCGTATTCCCAAAGGCGCCTCAGGCAGATGACCTACCATAGCGCCAAGGGTCTCCAGGCGGATGCGGTGTTCTTGATAGGCGACTGCCAACATTTGACCCGTTCGCCCTACAAGAACCAGGTGTATCGAATGGCTGGGTTGGGCCAGGAAGGCGACGCCGAACCTTACGACTCGGCGCAGCGCGATGAGATCCTGCGCTTGGCGTATGTGGGCATTACACGGGCGGTGCAGCATTGCTACTGGTATGTGGATGGTCAGGACAGCCAGGCGGCTAACGCACCGAAGGCCTCGGACCGGGTCGGGGTAGGCAAACCGTTTTTCGCTGATCACCGCCGTGCGCGCGGCTGAGCTGCCTTGGCAAAACTCTTAACGACAAAAAAGCCCACATGAAAATGTGGGCTTTTTTCGTCACGAGGCGAATCGTCGCAAACCAACCGGGGGGACGAAGGCTTCTAGCTCGGCTTCCACCGCTTCGATAATTCGCTCGACGTCGGGGGCGTTCATCACGGTCGCGCAGGGAATGCCTGCAATCGCGATCATGGTTTCGCCGCTCGCGCGGTCAAATAACCGGGCAACCATACTGCCCGGGGCGTCCATGCTGGCTTCGAAGCCCATGGGATGGAAGTGCCAGCGCATCAACTGGCAGGCGTTGGGGAACGTTACCTTGCTGAAAGATCCTTTATTCATCTGTAGCCCGCCTTCTTCATCAAGCGCTTCCTTTTGCTCATGTCAGGAAGGAAGAGCCATCTTGGCTCTACCAGTGAGTACTAAAAATAGCATTTGAAAATGAACGGCACGTGGATTTTTTCAGTCCGTTTGGCGATTGGTTCAGTTTTTTTGATCTGCGTCATGACCTAACGCTAAATGTTCAGAACGCCATCACCGTTTGCTGGTGCGCTCCGCGCCTTGCTTCAACCGCTCTGGCACGCGGGTTGCGGCGCTTATCAACCACGCCAGGGCGGTCAGGGCCAGGCCGGCGGCAAACGTGAGATGCATGCCGTTCGTTACGTCTTCCGGACTTGCGACAGAGATACCGTTGGTCGGCAAAACCGCGGCAAAAACCGCACCGAGCACTGACGCGCCAGAAAGGAAGCCAAGATTGCGCGATAAATTGAGCAGGCCGGCAACCACGCCACGCTTGTCATCGGGGACCGGCGCCATCACCGCCGCGTTGTTCGCGGGTTGAAACAGCGCGTAGCCAAGGGTTGTCACCGCAATGGCAAGAACATAGCCCGTAATGCCCTGCGTGGGGGGAATCCGCGACAAGAGCAGGGTGCCGAGGACCATCGTTGCCAGCCCGGCTAGCCGCATTGGACGTACCCCGAATCGATCAGCCAGGCGTCCGGCGGGCACACCGGCGAGCGCGGCCACGCAGGGGCCCGCCGCCAGTACCAGGCCGACGATTGCCGGAGGCAGACCGAGGGTGATGGACAAGTAGAACGGACCGACCAGCAAAGTCGCCATCATGACCGCCGCGACCAATGCACTGGCCGCCAGGCCTGACACCAAAGGGCGGTCGCGGAACATCGCCAGGGGAATCAGTGGCGAGTCGAGCCTACGTTGCACCTGGACGAACAGCCCGCCGCTGATAACCGCTACCAGTAACAGCCCGCTGTTCAGCCAGCCGAAGCTTGTGCGTCCGACGGTCATCGCCAAGGTATAGGCGCCCAGCCCGGTGGCGAGCAACAGCGTGCCCAGGCCGTCGAAGCGCAAGCGCCCGATGGCAATCGGCCTGGGCACTACAGGCAGGAATCGCCAAGCCAACAGCAGCGTCAGCAGGCCCAGGGGCACGTTGATCAAGAACAGTGCGTGCCAGCCGAACCCTGTGATCAGCAGGCCGCCCAGGGACGGGCCCAAGGCGGTGCCCACCGCCGACAGCGTGGCAAGCAGCCCCATGGCGCTGCCAGTCCTGCTCTTTTCCACCGTTTCGCCGACCAGGGCCAGCGTCAGGGTCATCATGATCGCCGCCCCCAGGCCTTGCAGGGCCCGGGCCGCGACCAACCACCAGAGCGACGGCGCCAGGGCGCACAGCGCCGACGCAAGGGTAAACAGCGCAATGCCTGCCAGCAGCAGCTTGCGCCGGCCCAGCAAGTCGCCGAGCCTGCCCACGCTCACGATCAGCGTGGTAATCGCGAGCAGGTAGGCCAGCACGACCCATTGGACTTGCGCGAACGAGGCCTCGAACGCCTCGGCGAGCACCGGCAAGGCGACGGTGGCTACGCTGGCACCCAGTGACGCCAGCAGTGTCGAGAGTGCGAGGCTGGTCAGGGCCCAGCGCACCGGGGTACTCGGCGAGTGAGCCGCTGTCGTTGGCAAGCTTTGTTCTGCATTGGCTGGCTTCATCATGTCTCCGTTGTTTGCAACCTGCTGTTACAACGGTACGTCGAGGCTTAACATGGCGGAAGACGCATGAGTTGCAGGTTATAGCTGCATGTGACGCCATCCAACCCAGCCAAAGGCCCGCCAATGTCTGCAATCGACCTGAATCTACTCGTCACCCTGGATGCGTTGTTGTCCGAAGGCAGCGTGGCCGGTGCGGCCCGGCGGCTGGGGCTAAGTGCCTCGGCCATGAGCCGAGCGTTGGCGCGGTTGCGGCAGGCGACGGGGGACCCGTTGCTGGTCCGGGCGGGGCGCGGCCTGGTTCCAACGCCCCGGGCCATGGAACTGCGCGAGCAAGTCAGCCAGTTGGTGCACGGCGCCCAGGCCGCCTTGCGTCCGGTGCAGGCTCCGGACTTGCGCCGTATCAACCGGACATTTACGTTGCGCACCCGCCAAGGATTCGTGGAGAACTTCGCGATCGACCTGATCGCATACCTACGCGAGAACGCCCCCGGAATACGGTTGCGTTTTGTCGAGAAGACCGACCGGGACGGCACGGCGCTGCGCGAGGGCAGCGTGGACCTGGAGACCGCCGTCGTCGATGAGGACACGCGCCCGGAACTGCGCACCCAGGCGTTGTTCGTCGACCGCATCATAGGCGTGGTGCGTGCGGGGCATCCGCTGAGTCGGGCCGAGGTGGATGTAGCCGGTTACGCGGCCGGCAGGCATGTCGGCGTTTCCCTGCGCGGAATCGAGCATGGCCCGATCGATGAGGCCTTGGGGGCGTTGAATCTATCCCGCGACATCGTGACTTGCGTCCCGGGTTTTTCCACTGCCCTGGGGCTCGCGCGGTCCAGCGATTTGATTGCCAGCGTGCCGGAGCGCTACACCACGCGCCTGCGCCACGGCATGCACAGCTTCGCGCTGCCAGTCCCGATTCCTGAATTCACTGTCGCAATGCTCTGGCATCCGCGAATGGATGCTGACCCCGTGCACCGTTGGTTGAGGGGCTGTCTGCGGGAAATATGTTCGGGGAAAAAGCCGATATAGCGAAGCCAGCGAGGCTAGGGCCATGGACTGGCGAGGGTCGGTCCGCTACAGGTGGACAGACCGGCCGGCCCTCCAAGGGGAGGGCCCGGGATCCGTTCAGTCTTCCTTGCGAATCGTGGCGACTTCATCGGCACGAACCCGGACTTTCTTGCCTGAAATGTCTTCGAATTCGTAGAAGCCATCCGCCGTGCGGGTATTGGGGGTGTCCTCGGTCAAGTATTGGGTACCGTTCTGCAACGTCACCACGGTTGGTGATGCACAGCCGGCCAGCGCCAGGAATGTCACGGCGACCCAGGGCAGGCCCAGAAACCTGATGTTCATATCCATAACCTCTATGCATAGGGGTGAAGCCCAGCTGATTCGACCGGGCCATCACTGAGTTAACCGCCATTGGTCCCGCTTGTTGTAGGAAAGTTCATCGCCGCTTGAAGGTTTCCCCTTTAAATATAGGAGACCGCTCATCTTTTGCAGTTGCCTGGGCTGCGACTAGCTGTTATCTGTACGCATAACCAGTACTTCAAGCACCGTGGCGCTATTTTCCGTGACAGCCAACCCCCTCGACGATCCCTTTTACTACCTGAACAATTTCCAGCGGGTGCTCGCCTGGCTGGCGCAACGCTACGCCGATGTACTCAGCGTCGAGGAGCAACGTTTCATCGAGGATTTCGCCGCACTGCCGCGTGCCGCCCAAGGCCTGCTGGTGCGGATGGTGATGCGCAAGGGGCGGCACTTTCGCCACGGCAAATTGCATTACCCCGAGATCGGCGACATCGGCACGGCGGTGCAACCCCTGATCGCCTTGGGCTGGGTGGAGGAAGAGGCTGAGCTGAGCCTGGAAGAATTGTTCGAAGTGCTGCTCAAGCCTGAAATCCTGTTCTGCCTGGGCCATGGTATCGAGCAGCCCAAGGCAAAGAAGGCTGACTGGCTATTGGCGTTGAGCGAGGGGTTCAGCCAACCCCAGCCATTTCGCGCCTGGTGCCCTCAGCTCCAGGACCGGTTGTTCAGTCTGACGGTCATGGCGCTGTGCGACCGCTTGCGTTTGATGTTCTTCGGCAATCTCTACCAGGATTGGTCGGAGTTCGTGCTGGCGGATCTGGGTATTTTTACCTACGAGGCCGTTGAGTTCAGTGTCGAGTCCCGGGGGCTGCGCAGCCGGCAGGACATCGATGCCTGTCTTTTCCTGCATGAATGCCAGCAGTGCTTCGAAGCCGGTGAAGCGTTTGAGGCGATCGTCGCCCGGATCAATACCCTGGAATTGGATAATCCTTGGCTGGAGCGGCGTCGGGGCAAGCTGTTGTTCCAGATCGGCCAGCACGCTGAACGTATCGGCGACTTTGCCACGGCCCTGTGCATCTATCGCGATTGCACCTATCCCGGCGCGCGGTTGCGCATGATCCGGGTGCTTGAACGCGTGGGTGAATATGCCTTGGCCCTTGACCTGGGCGAAGCCGCGACGCAGTCGCCGCAAAGCGCCGCCGAACAACAAGCCCTGTTGCGGATCGTGCCGCGGCTGCGGCGCAAATTGGGCGGGCCACCCGTGCCGCGCCCGATGGCCCGGAGCGTCGAGCGGCTGGATTTGCACTTGCCCCGGGTCGATCCGGCATTGTCGGTGGAATATTGCGTCCAGGCCCATTTGCATGACGACGCCGCGCCGGTGCACTACGTCGAGAACAGCTTGGTCAATTCCCTGTTCGGCCTGCTGTGCTGGCCGGCGATTTTCGCGCCGTTGCCAGGGTCGTTCTTCCACCCGTTCCAGCGCGGCCCGGTGGACCTGCTCAACGAGGACTTTCACGACCGTCGCGCCGAGCTGTTCGCGGCGTGCTTCGCCGAGCTGGATGACGGGCGCTACCGTGAAACCATCCGCCGTCGTTATTCAGAAAAATGTGGCGTGCAATCACCTTTCGTGTTCTGGGGGGCGCTGTCCGAAGCGCTGTTGGACCAGGCGCTCGACTGTCTGCCGGCAGAGCACCTCAAGCACTGGTTCAGTCGTTTGCTATTGGACATCAAGGCCAACCGCGCGGGCATGCCGGACCTGATCCAGTTCTGGCCGCAGCACAAGACCTACCGCATGATCGAAGTCAAAGGCCCTGGCGATCGCCTGCAGGACAACCAGCTGCGATGGCTGGACTTCTGCCATGAGCACCGTATGCCGGTGGCTGTCTGTTACGTGCAATGGGCGGAGCAGGGCGCATGACCGAGGCGCCGGGCTACAGCATCGCCGTGCGGGCATTGTGTGACTTCACCGCCAAGGTCGGCGACCTCGATTTGCGCTTTACTCCGTCACCCACCGCGCTGGAAGGGATTGTCGGCCACCGGACCGTGGCATCACGGCGCAGCGAGGGCTACCAGGCCGAGGTCAGCCTGGAAGGCACCTACCAGAGCCTGAAGGTCAAGGGGCGGGCCGATGGCTACGATCCTGCGACCAACCGCCTCGAAGAAGTGAAGACCTACCGCGGCGACCTCAGCAAGCAACCGGACAACCATCGGCAGCTGCACTGGGCCCAGGCGAAGATCTACGCCTGGCTGATGTGCCAGAAATTGGAGCTGCCGCGCATTGACGTTGCCTTGGTGTATTTCGATATCGTCAGCGAGAAGGAAACCTGCCTGGACCAGCGTTTCGAAGCGTCGCAACTCCAGACGTTTTTCGAGCAGCAATGCGCACGGTTCCTGGCCTGGGCAGAGCAGGAAATGCGCCATCGCCAGGCACGCAACCAGGGCGCACAGGCCCTGCTTTTCCCCCACGCGACCTTCAGGCCGGGGCAGCGCCACCTGGCCGAGTCGGTTTTCAAGGCCGTCAGCACCGGTCGTTGCCTGATGGCCCAGGCGCCCACTGGCATCGGCAAGACGGTTGGCACCTTGTTCCCCATGCTCAAGGCCTTGGCGCCGCAGCGCCTGGACAAGGTGTTTTTTCTCACGGCGAAAACCCCAGGACGCAAACTGGCATTGGACGCCGCCCGGCTGCTCACCATCAGCACGACGGCGATGCCGCTGCGGGTGCTGGAAATGATCGCCCGGGACAAGGCTTGTGAACATCCGGATAAAGCCTGCCATGGCGAATCCTGCCCGCTGGCCCGTGGATTCTATGACCGCCTGCCCCAGGCCCGGGCAGCGGCGAGCCAGGTAACGCTCCTCGATCAAGCCGCGTTGCGTGACATCGCCCTGCACCACGAGGTCTGCCCGTATTACCTGAGCCAGGAAATGGCCCGCTGGGCCGACGTGGTGGTGGCAGATTACAACTATTATTTCGATTTCAGCGCCTTGCTTTTCGGCCTTGCCCAGGCCAATGGCTGGGCGGTCGCGACCCTGGTGGACGAAGCCCACAACCTGGTGGAGCGAGGGCGGCAGATGTACAGCGCGACCCTGGATCAGGCCACCTTGTCGGCGGTGCTCAAAACCGCGCCCGAGCCCCTGAAGAAACCCCTGCAAAAGCTCAATCGCCAGTGGAATGCCTTGCACGCACCACAGGTAGCGGCTTACCAGGCTTATGGCCGCCCCCCGGAAAAGCTGCTCCTTGCGCTGGGGTCCTGCGCCACGGCCATGGGCGATTACCTCAACGACCACCCCCAAGGCCTGGACAGCGGCCTGCAGGCCTTCTATTTCGACATCTTGCAGTTCGGGCGCGTGGCGGAGTCGTTCGACGAGCACTTCCTGTTCGATATCCATAAGCGCGAAACCGGTCGCCAGCGCAGCCTGTCCACGCTGTGCCTGCGCAACGTGGTCCCGGCCGGTTTCCTGCGGCCCCGGTTCACGGCGTCACGCAGCAGCGTGCTGTTCTCCGCGACCCTGAGTCCACGGCGCTACTACGCTGACTTGCTGGGTACGCCGGCGGACACGGTATCGATCGATGTTGAGTCACCGTTCCAGGCCCAACAATTGGACGTACAGGTGGTCAGTCGCATTTCCACCCGGTTCGCCCGTCGCCAGGCTTCCCTTGAGCCGATCGTCGAGTTGATGGGCCGCCAGTTCGATGAGCGCCCTGGCAACTACCTGGCGTTCTTCAGCAGTTTCGATTATTTACAGCAGGTGGCCGGGCTGTTCGCCGAGCGATATCCGCACGTCGAGACCTGGGCGCAATCGCGCGGCATGGGCGAGGCCCCACGACAGGCGTTTATCGAGCGATTCACGGAGCAGGGCCAGGGCATCGGCTTCGCCGTGCTGGGCGGGGCGTTCGGGGAAGGCATCGACCTGCCGGGCTCGCGCCTGATCGGCGCCTTCGTCGCCACCTTGGGACTGGCGCAGTTCAACCCGGTCAATGAACAGATCAAGCAGCGAATGGCGGCGATCTTCGGCGATGGATACGACTACACTTATTTGTACCCCGGCCTGCAGAAGGTCGTGCAAGCGGCTGGGCGCGTCATCCGTACCCAGCAGGATCGCGGAGTGGTGATGCTGATCGACGATCGCTTCGGCGAGGCCAAGGTGCAGCAGTTGCTGCCACGGTGGTGGTCAATCAATCCTGAGCATCCCAAGGCACCTGCGGGAGCGAGCTTGATCGCGATGGCGCCTGCATATCCTGCCTCTTCTTAGGCGGATGCACCGCTGTCACAAGCCCAACAGCCTATAGCCCCACGAAAATCAGGTTTTTCCCGGCGCGTCAGTTGTTCCATACTCCACCCAAATTCCCTTGGATGCCTCGGCCACATGCTTGAGAAGAACCCAAAGACCGCCCGTATCGATGAAGATCAGCGCTTTAGACTGTTGATCGATGCGGTGGTGGACTATGCCATCTATATGACCGATCCGTCGGGCATTATCATCAGTTGGAACTCCGGTGCCCGGCGCTTCAAAGGTTATGAAGAATCGGAAATCCTGGGCCAGCATTTTTCCCGTTTCTACACCGACCAGGACCGCGCCGCCGGCCTGCCGCAGCGGGCGCTGGACACCGCCGTGCGCGAAGGACGCTTCGAAGGCGAAGGCTGGCGAGTGCGAAAGGATGGCACGCTGTTCTGGTCCCACGTGGTGATCGACCCGATCATCGACGCCCAGAGCGGCGAGTTGCTCGGTTTCGCCAAGATCACCCGTGACCTGACCGATCGCAAGATGGCCGAGGAAACCCTCAAGCAAAGCGAACAGCAATTTCGCCTGCTGGTGCAAAGCGTCACCGACTATGCCATCTACATGCTCGATCCGGATGGACAAGTCACCAACTGGAACCAGGGTGCCCAGCGCATCAAGGGCTATCTGCCGGCTCAAGCCATCGGCCAGCATTTTTCCATGTTCTACACCCCTGAAGACCGCGAAGCCGGGGAGCCGCAGCGCGCTCTGAGCATCGCCGCCACGGAGGGGCGTTTCGAAAAGAAGGGCTGGCGCGTGCGCAGGGATGGCACGCGATTCATGGCCCACGTGGTTATCGATGCGATTCGCAGCGATACCGGTACGTTGCTGGGGTTTGCCAAGATCACCCGGGACATCACCGATGCCACCCAAGCGCAGCAGGCCCTTGAACAGGCTCGCGAGGCGTTGTTCCAATCCCAGAAATTGCAAGCCATCGGCCAGCTCACCGGCGGCATCGCCCATGATTTCAACAATCTGCTGACGGTGATCCTTGGCAACCTGGAGATCGTGCGCAAGCGTATGCCCAGCGAGCCGAAGCTGACCCAACTGCTGGACAACGCCACCCAGGGCGCGCTGCGCGGCGTATCGCTGACCCAGCGCATGCTCGCGTTTGCCCGGCGGCAGAAACTCAGCGCCGAACCGGTCGAATTGTCGGCGCTGGTGGACGGCATCAGCGGTTTGCTGCAAAGCTCCATGGGCCCTTCGATACACATCCAGACCCAGTTTGACGAGGCGTTGTCGCCGGTGCTGGCCGACGTCAACCAACTGGAACTGGCGATCCTAAACCTGGCGACGAATGCCCGGGACGCGATGCCCCAGGGCGGCCGGATCTTGATCCAGGCACAGGAGCGACAGGGGAGCGATGCTCCGACGGCAAGCAAGCCGCTGGCGACCGGACGCTACATCTGCCTGACCATCAGCGATGAAGGCGAGGGCATGGACGAGGAGACGCTGGCTTCGGCGGTGGATCCTTTTTTCACCACCAAGGGCGTCGGCAAAGGCACTGGCCTGGGTCTGTCCATGGTGCATGGCCTGGCCGAGCAGCTGGGCGGCCGGCTGATTCTAAAGAGCGAGAAAGGCGTCGGCACCAGTGCCGAGCTGTGGTTGCCAGTGGCCGACGATTCGGTCAGGGACAAGCCACCCGCCACCGAGATACCAACGCAACACGTCCAGAAACTGACGGTGCTCGTGGTGGACGATGACAGCCTGGTGCTGACCAGCACCCGTTTGCTGATCGAAGACTTGGGGCATCGGGTCCTCTGCGCGTTGTCTGGCGCCCAAGCGCTGGAGCTGTTCGAGCGCAATGAAGGTATCGACCTGGTGATCACTGACATGGCCATGCCCCAGATGGATGGCGCGCAGCTGGCCAGATTGCTGCGCGAGCGCCAACCGACCCTGCCGGTTATCCTCGCCACTGGTTACGCCGAGCGCCTGGAAGGGTTTGCAACGCAATTGCCGCGTTTGACCAAGCCATTCAAGCAGATCGACCTGGTGCAGATCATCGGGCAGACGATGGGTTAAACCGCCAAGTCGTCATGTGCGACCGCTGTGGCGAGGGGATCAAACCCCTCGCCACGATCAGATGGTGTGTCATTGGGTATTTTTCTTGAAGCCCCGCAGGTTCATCGCGCACAGGCAGAACTGCAAGACGATCAGCGCGTAGGCATCCGTGTGCAAGCCCCAAATGACCCACAGGATATTGCTGAGAATAAAACAACTAAAGCCCGCCACTCGCCGACGGGGCTGGCGCGATCCGATCAACCATGCCGCCAATACCGTGATCGCCATTGCTGGCCATTGCACCCATCCAAGATAATCCACGCCTTTTTCCTCTTGCCTTCAATCCTTTAAAGACCCCGGCGGTGCAGCAGCGTTTCGTTGACCTTTGGTCCATCGGCTTGAACTTGCCCGGCCCTCATCCTTCTAGATGTACCCCAATCAAACCGAGGGAAAACCTGAGCAATGCCCAGAATCCTCACCCGCCTGACCCCTGAAGAAGAACTGACCGAACACAACGCCAAAATGTTCGGCTCGCCCAAGGAGCGGCTGGACTTTTATCGTCGGGAAATCCAGTACGAAACCAGCATTCTGGCCAATCGCACCGACGCCTACCTGACCGCCCAGTCATTCCTGGTGATCGCGTTTGCATCCTGCATGGCCAATCTGAACCCGGAGTGGGGCAAGCTCTTCACACTGATCGTGCCGCCATTTTTGGCGTTGCTCGGCGTCTTGAGTTCCCTCAATGCATGGCCGGGCATTCGGGCCGCCTACGACATCATCGACCACTGGCATTTCAAACAAAGCGAATTGCTGCGCAGCGAGCCGCTGATGGGGCTGGCCTACGACGAATCGCCGCTGTTCAGCGAGCGAGAGTCGACCCATAAGGGCTACCGTAAATCGCTGCTGTTTTCGGTGCGCACGCCGTGGATATTCGCAGCGTTCTGGGTGCTGTTGGGCATTTACTCGGTGTTTATCCAAGTGACCGATCCGGGCGGCTAGCCCGCGCGACCGCCTTTGCGGCGCTCATACCACGCCAGGGCGGGTTGGGTGGTGACACCGTGGACAAGGATGCTCAGCGCCACCACCGACAGCGTGAGGTTGATGCACTGCTGCGCCACTTCCGATTGCACGTCGTGATTCAAGGCGTAGAACAGATAAAACAGGCTGCCGATCCCGCGGATACCGAACCAGCCGATCAACAGCCGTTGCGGATGGTCCAGCAACCGCCCCCAGGGCATCACCCACACACTCAACGGGCGAATGACCGCGAATAACAGGGCGCCGACGGCGAGGGCCCGCCAATCCCAATGAGTGGCAAGGACGACGCCCAGCAGTGTCACCAGGAAAACCTCCATGGAGCGCTCCACCAGGCTGCCGAACGCCAGCATGTCGCTCATCATCACGCCGGCCGCCACTTGGCCGTCGTCCAAGGCCTGGGTGTCGCCGACCACCGCCTGCTGAGGCTCGACCGTTTCGTGGCCCACCACCGGCTGTACCAGGTGTTCTGCCGGTGGCGAGTGTTCGTCGGTGGACTCGACCTCGGCCTGGCGCAGCCCCAGGCCAGCGGCGAACACCGACAGGAAACCGTAGCCGTGGATCGCTTCTGCCGCCACGTAGGCGAGGGCGATCAGGGCCAGGGCCAGATAGTCGTTGGGTGACAAGGTGCTGTCGGCATTCTTGATACGCATCGACAACGTCAGCCCGCCGATGCCGCGCCCCAGCCAGTAGCCCACCAGCAAACCCGCCGGCACCGCCCACAGGACGTCCCGCAACGCCCATTCGCCGAGGAATCCGCTGCCTTCCTCGCTCAGCATGAGCAAGCCAAGGATGACGAAGGGAAACGCCGTGCCATCGTTCAGCCCGGCTTCACCGGACAGCCCGAACCGCACCCGGTCGTCGTCGCGGGCATCGTTGACCTGCACCAGGGCCGCGAGCACCGGGTCGGTCGGCGCCAGTATCGCGCCGATCAGCATCGACATGCCCCAACCGAGGCCAAGCAGGTAATGCAGCGCCAGGCAAAGCCCGACGATCGTCAGGATCATCACCGGCCCGGCGAGTCCGTAAGCCACGCGCCAGCTGCGGTTCTTGAGGGGCAGGCGCAGCTTGAGACCGCTGACGAACAGCGAAAACACGACGGCGACTTCGGTCAGGTGCTCCATCCACCCGGACGAGTCATTGACATCGAGCCTTAGCAGCCCCAGCCCAGCCGGCCCGATGGCGACGCCCAGCGCCAGGCACACGGCGGAGGTGGTGACGGGCATCCAGCGCAGGTAGGAGGAGGTCAGGGCCAAGGTCAGCAAGACAGCGCCGAGTACGGCTACCCACACGGTAAAGATCATGATTGCTCCTTGGGTAATGAAAAGGCGCCTGTCCAACGTTCGAGGGCGATAGCGAAGCGAGGGTTCCGCCGCATATCAGGGCGATTCCGTTTATCCGGGCGCTTTTCGATCCAGGGGAATTTTTTGCCCTGCGCGAGGCTCTGCAAAGGAAGAGACGTGCCGATTCGAGCGTCCAGCCAAGAACCCAAGAGGCCTATATGACTGCGCTGACACCCCTCCAATCCAGGCCTGCCACCGCGCAGCCATTCACAAGTGCTGGTAACGTTCGCCAGTGTTACGAGCGGCTGTTGCAAGGCACCGACGATGCTGACAAACAAGCGGTTGCCCAGGCCTTCCTGCAACCGTGTCTCGAACAAGCGAGCGCATTGCCTCAAGAAATGCCTGACGACCCTGGCGCGTTGCTCGCCTGGGTAGAACAGCACAGCGCCGGCGTGGCCCGGCAATATGCCGACTACCTGGAACGGCGCAAAAGCGGCGGCGGTCGGGAGTTTTTCCAGACCAAGGCCCATGCCCTGTATTTTATCCAGGCCGTGGCGCCGACTAAGCTCGTGGACGGCGCATGGCTGTACGGTGTGCTCAAACACTGGCATGACCATCGCTTCGAAGGGCTGCTGTGCACCTATCTGGAAGAGCTTGGGGATGGCGTTCCGGCCCAGAACCATGTCGTGCTCTACCGCAAGCTGTTGGCCGAACACGGCTTACAGGACATGCCCGACATCGATGACGAACGCTACCTGCAAGGTGCTGTTCAATTGGCCCTGGGCTATGCCGGCGACGAATACCTGCCCGAGGTCATCGGTTACAACCTGGGTTATGAGCAACTGCCCCTGCATTTGCTGATCAGCGCCTATGAGCTGAGCGAGCTGGACATCGACCCGTATTACTTCACGCTTCACGTGACCATCGACAACGCCAGCACCGGGCACGCCCACAAAGCCGTGCAAGCGTTGCAACAACTGATGCCGATGGAAGCTGACCGCGAGTCGTTCTGGCGCCGGGTCACACTGGGCTATCGCCTTAACGACCTGGGGCAGGGCAGCCGGGCGGTCATCGAGTCGTTCGACCTTGAGCGCGAAGTCCTGGACATGCTTGAGCGCAAGCGCCCGTTCGGCCAGCACATGCATTCCGATTACTGCAAGTTCGAAGGCAAGACCGTCAACCAATGGCTGGCGGAACCGGGGCAGTTGGAGGGTTTCCTCAAGGCCATGCAAGGCAAAGGCTGGATCCGACGCCATGAAGATCCCCAGAACAGCCGTTTCTGGACCCTGATCGAAGGCCCGGGCGCGGCCATGTTCGGGGTTTTCAGCCCTTACGAAAAACAGCTGCTGCACGACTGGATCGCCGGCGACTGGCTGGACCAGCGCGGTCGTCCCGGCGCCCGCCGCAATCATGGCGCGGCCCATGAATCGCCGGCACCGGCCCAAGACCCGGATGTGCAGAACCTGCAGCAAACGCTGCGGGGCAAGGCCCCCGATGAGCAGATGCAAATTCTGATGCCCTGGCTCTCGGCCCGCTGCCACAGCCACCCGGCCGGGTTGTTGGCGACCCGCCGGTTCATCGAACTCAAATCCGCCCTTCGCTAGGAGCCCTGCATGAATCAGGAAGACCGCCTGTCCGAACCCGACCTGGCGCTGCTGCAGCTAGGTCGTCGCCTGCACGCTGACGGCTACCGTTTCATCACCCCAACGCCGCTTACTCACGAGCGCGTCAACCAGCGGCCAGGCAACGAGCGCTCCAAGACCTTGCGGGATGTTTTCGGCTGGTCCAGGCCCTTCGCGCCGGGGCTTATTTCCGCCGACGAGCAGCGTCAATTGCAAGAAGCAGAAGTGTTGGAAGAACACGACGGCCTGCTGCGCAGCCGCGTGCGTTGGTCAAGCCTGGACGGCATGCTGTTCGCCCATTCGCAATTTCCGACCCAGGCCAACGACGCAGTGTTCTTTGGCCCCGACAGCTACCGTTTCGCCCACCTGATCCATACCCATCTGCAACAGAACTTCACGGCCGTGCATCGCGCGGTGGACATTGGCTGCGGCGCCGGTGTCGGGGCGATGGTGATTGCCCGTGCCCGTCGCGAAGCCCAGGTACTGGCCATCGACATCAACCCGATGGCCTTGCGGCTGTGCGCCGTCAACGCGGCGCTGGCCGAGGTGGCAAATGTCGAGATCGCCCGCAGCGACGTGCTCAAGGACGTCGAGGGTGACTTCGACCTGATCGTCGCCAACCCTCCGTATATGGCCGACCCCGCCGAGCGTGCTTATCGCCATGGCGGCGGAACGCTGGGCGCGGGATTGTCGCTGCGTATCGTCGAACAGGCATTGCCACGGCTGACACCCGGCGGTTCGCTGGTGCTCTACACCGGCGTGGCGATGGTCGACGGTCGTGATCCGTTTCTGGAGGCTCTGGGCCCTTGGCGCGATTCACCGCAGTTCGCCTGGACCTACAGGGAATTGGACCCGGATGTGTTTGGCGAGGAACTGCTGACACCCGGTTATCAGGACGTGGAACGGATCGCCGTGGTGGCGTTGGTTGTCACCCGCACGGGTGCGGGTATCGGAGGGAATATCGATGAACAGGCGTCTGAAGTTCGGCATTGAAGAGGAATATTTCATCACCGATCTGCAAACCCGCCGCATGCCCGATCAACCGTCGGCGGCGGCGGTGACGGCGTGCCGGGAAGAGCTGGGCAAGCACTTCGCCCATGAAATGTTCCAGAGCCAGGTGGAAATGGCTTCGCCCATCTTCCGCAGCCTGGCCGAAGCGGCCGATTACCTGGCCCAGGTGCGTAACGGCCTGACCCAGCGCTTGGCGCCCCATGGCCTGGGATTGCTGAGCGCCGGATCCCATCCAATGGCGACCGTTGGCTTGCAACCCACCGACGAGCTGCACTTCCAGCAGTTGTTCGACGACTACCAGCGCGTGGCGCGCCGCAGCGTCCTGTCGGGCCTGCACATACATGTGGAAGTGCCGGGCGATCATGACCGGGTCAAGGTGATGAATGAGGTGCTGCCCTGGCTGCCGATGCTGTTGGCGCTCAGCGCGTCATCGCCGTTCTGGAACGGCGCGTACAGTGGCTTCAGCAGCTATAGGCAAGTGGCCTGCGATGAATGGCCGCGCATGGGCGTGCCGGAATTCTTCGAGGACGAATCAGCCTTCAATGGCTACGTCAACATGCTCACCCGCACGAGCTCCATCCGCCAGCCCAGCGATTGCTGGTGGGTGATCAGGCCTTCCTCGCACTATCCGACCCTGGAGCTGCGTATCTGCGATGCCTGCCCGCGGACCGAAGATGTGCTGTGCCTCGTCTCGCTGTTTCGACTGATGATTGCCCACGCCGTCGCCCAGCCCAAGCCAGGCGCCCACTACAGCTTGATGTCCCACTGGATCCTCAAGGAAAACCGCTATCGGGCCAAGCGCCACGGCATCCTCGCGGAATTTATTGTCGAAGGCCAGGAGCAACCGATGCTGATTGGCGAGTGGCTGAACCTGGCCGAGCAGACCTTCGGCGAGACCGCGACGGCGCTGGGCGTGCAGGACGTGTTCAAGCAAGCGCGCCGGATCATCCAGGAGGGCACCAGCGCTGATCGACAAGTGGTCCTCTACGAGCAAGGCCTGCTGCTGGGCGATACGACCGAAGAGGCCCTGGGCCGGGTGGTCGATCAGCTGTTGTCGGAAACCGCCGGTTTGCCGGTGGCCGATCCCACCCTCGCGCAAGTTGCAGGTGGCCAATGACCAGCAAAACCCTCGACGACTACAACCGCATGCGCGATTTCGGCGCCACCTCGGAGCCGTCGGCGAAGCGCTCTCGCAAATCGGCAAAAACCACCCACGCGTTGCAGTACTGCATACAGAAGCACGATGCAACGCGGCTGCATTACGACTTTCGCCTGGAGCTGGATGGCGCGCTCAAGAGCTGGGCGGTGCCCAAGGGGCCGTCCCTGGACCCGAAGGTCAAGCGCCTGGCGGTTCACGTTGAAGACCATCCCATCGATTACGCGACGTTCGAGGGCAGTATCCCGGAGGGGCACTACGGCGCGGGCGACGTCATCGTCTGGGACCGGGGCGTGTGGATTCCACAGGGTGACGTGCACGAAGCCTACGAAAAAGGCCGGCTCAAGTTCGAGCTGCGGGGGGAAAAGCTCGCGGGGCTGTGGAACCTGGTGCGCACCCATATGCCGGGCAAGCAGGAACAATGGTTTCTGATCAAGCATCAAGATGACGCCGCCCGGCCGGAAAGCGAGTACGACGTGGTGCAGGCCGAGCCCGACAGCGTGCTCAGTGACCGCACCATCGTGCCCAAGCGGCGGGGCAAGGCGGCCGCCGCCAAGGCTGTGAAGCAGCCGGAAAAACCCGCCAAGGCGAAGCCATCCAAAAAGAGCGGCAAGACCACCCTCAGCGGCGCCGTGGCCGGGCCCATCCCCGAGACCCTCAAGCCGGAACTGGCGACCCTGGTGGAAAGCGCACCCGACGGCGAATGGCTCTACGAAATCAAGTTCGACGGCTACCGCGTCATGGCGCGCATCGATAATGGCGACGTGCGCTTGATTACCCGCAACGGCCATGACTGGACCCACAAACTGCCGAAACAGGCCGAGGCTCTGGCGGGGCTGGGGTTGGAATCGGCCTGGCTGGACGGTGAAATGGTCGTCGCCGACGAGCAAGGCGTGCCGGACTTCCAGGCCCTGCAAAACGCCTTCGACGCTGGCAGCAGTGGCAAGATCGCTTATTACCTGTTCGACCTGCCGTACCTCAACGGCATGGACTTGCGCAAAGTGCCGGTGGAGGAGCGTCGGGCGGCGTTGGCTGCGGTGCTGGAACCCAACGAAGATCCCTTGCTGCGTTACTCCGATTCCTTCGAGGAAACCCCGCAAGCATTGCTCAACAGTGCCTGCCAGATGCGCATGGAAGGGCTGATCGGCAAGCGCCAGGGCAGCGCCTATGTGTCCCGGCGCAGCAGCGACTGGATCAAGCTCAAGTGCAAGAACCGCCAGGAATTCGTCGTGGTCGGCTTCAGCGAGCCGAAGGGCGCCCGCAGCGCGTTTGGCGCCTTGTTACTGGGCCTGCATGACGTCGACAGCGGCGAGCTGCGCTATGCCGGCAAGGTTGGCACCGGTTTCAACGAAACCACGCTCAAAAGCATCCATCAGCAGCTGTTGCCCCTGGAAACCAAAAAGGCCGCCGTGGTCAATCCGCCCACAGGGTATGACGCCAAGGGTGTGCACTGGCTAAAACCGGAGTTGCTGGCGGAAGTGGCGTTTGCCGAAATGACCAAGGAAGGCTCGGTACGCCATGCCGTGTTCCATGGCCTGCGCAATGACAAACCGGCAAAGGCGATTACCCAGGAATTGCCCAAAACCGTGAAAAAAGCGGCGGCCAAGGACAATGCTGAACCGGCGCCGGCCGAGCCGAAAGCCAAATCCAAATCCAAATCCAAGGCCTCGGCCACGGCCAAGACCACGCAGTCGCCAACCTTGGAAGGCAAGGTCCGCATTACCCATCCGGATCGGATTATCGACGCGAGCAGCGGCACCACGAAGATGCAACTCGCCGAGTATTACGCCAGCGTTGCTGATTTTATCCTGCCGGAGCTGGCCGATCGCCCGGTGGCGCTGGTACGGGCGCCGGATGGCATCGCCGGCGAGTTGTTCTTCCAGAAGAACCCCGAGCGCCTGGCAATTCCCGGCATCACCAGCCTGGACAAGGACCTGACCGGGCAACCAGTGATGATCATCAACAACGCCGAAGCGCTGATCGGCGCGGTACAGATGAGTACCGTGGAGCTGCACACCTGGAACGGGACTTCTGCCGATCTGGACAAGCCTGACCGCTTCGTCCTCGACCTTGACCCGGACCCGGCGCTGCCGTGGAAAAGCATGGTGGAAGCCACGCAATTGACTTTGTCAGTGCTGGATGAGCTGGGCCTGAAGGCGTTTCTAAAGACCAGCGGCGGCAAGGGCATCCACATTGTCGTGCCGATTACTCGCAAGTTGGGCTGGGATGAGGTGAAGGGCTTCAGCCATGCCATCGTCAGCCACATGGCCAAGCTGTTGCCCGATCGCTTCTCGGCAGTGTCGGGTCCCAAGAACCGGGTAGGGCGGATCTTCATCGATTACCTGCGCAACGGTTTGGGCGCAACCACCATTTGTGCCTACGCAGTGCGTACCAGGGAAGGGCTGCCGGTGTCGGTGCCCATCTACCGGGAAGAAGTGGCCGAGCTCAAGGGCGCCAACCTTTGGAACGTGAACAACGTCCACGAGCGGCTGGCGGAAGTGGGGCATGAGCCTTGGGCTGACTTGCCCAAGACCCGCCAGAGCATCACCGCCGACATGCGGCGGCGGATTGGGATGAAGAAGACTGCGAAGTAGCTTGATTGGCCTCCCTTTTTTGGCGAGGCAATGAGTAGCTAAAAATAACCCGCCTCTGTGGTGAGGGAGCAAGCTCCCCCCGCCACAGAGGCTGTTTTAGCCAGCCTCAGCTAGTAAACCCGCGAACGCCGCAACTGCTCGATCGTTTCAATCAACTCGTCATAGGACACCGGCTTGCCGATGTGCTGGTCGAAGCCCGATTGTTGTGATTTATGCAGGTCGATGGACGCACCGTAGCCCGTCAGGGCGATGGCCGGGATGTGTTTGATGTGAGGCAGCTCGCGCAGCGCCTGCATCAATTCATGGCCATTCATCACCGGCATGCCCAGATCGGAGATCACCACGTCGAAACGGGCGTCCTTGGCGGCCTGCAAGGCTTGCAGCGGCTGGTCGAAGGCGACCACGTTGGCGTCTTCCATCTCCAGCAGCAACTTGAGGGTATCGAGCACGTCCGGGGAATCGTCCACCAGCAACACCGTCAGGCCGCTCAGGCGTCCCGACTGTTCCTCGCAAGCCTGCGGTTTGGGCACGATCGCGGCATTGCTCAGGGGCAGGCGAATCGTGAAGGTGCAACCTTTGCCCAGCCCCTCGGACTTGACCTCGACGCTGCCGCCGTGGGCTTCGGTCAATTGCCGGACCAGTGACAGGCCGATCCCCAGGCCTTCGCGCTGGTGTGTCGCGTGTTGGGTCTCGGCCTGGCCGAACAGGTCGAACACTTCGCTCAGGTGCTCCGCCGCGATACCCACGCCGGAGTCCTTTACGTCCAGGCGCGCCATATGGTCGTCGTGGCTGGCGACCAGTTGCACGCGGCCGCCGCTAGGGGTGAACTTCAGCGCGTTGTTCACCAGGTTCCAGATGATCTGTTCCAGCCGGGTCGGGTCGGCATTGACGATCAGTTCTCCATTGGAACCCTCGGGCAGGTCCAGAGTGACCTTGTTGGGATGATTGTCGTTGATCACCACGGTGTAGATGTCTTGCAGCACCCGCGCCAGATCGACGGCTTGGCGCTTGAGCTTGAGCTTGCCGGTGCGGACACGGGCCACGTCCAGCAGATCGTCAATAATGCGTGCCTGGCTGTTGACCGCATCGCAAATGGTATTGACGGCCCGGGCCGCGGTGGTGGCGGCCTTGGTCACCGGCAGGCGGCGAAGCAATTCGGCGTTTAGCTGGATCAGGTTCAGCGGGTGCTTGAGCTCGTGGGACATGACGGCGAAGAACTCATCCTTCAAATGGCTGGAGTTCTGGGTTTCCATGAGCCGCTGGGTCTGTTCCTCGTGCAGGCGCTTGTGGCCGGTGAGGTCACGGGCAATCTTCACGTAACCCTGCAGATATTCGCCGCTGAGCAGTGTGACTTCGCCGCTGCAGAAGAAGCGGCTGCCATCCTTGCGCTGGTGCCAGCGCTCGTCTTCGCAACGGCCTTTGGTTCGAGCGGTGCTCAATTCTGTTTCGGGTACGCCAGTGGCGCGGTCCTCGGGCGTGAACACGAAGTCGTAGTAACTGCCTTCGGCTTCGCTCTTGGTATGCCCGAAGATCAGCTCCGCCCCGGTGTTCCAGCTGTTGATCACGCCGTGCTCGTCCAACAGGATAATCGCGTAGTCGCGGGTGCTTTCAGCCACAAGGCGCATGCGTTCCTCGCCCAAGCGCAGCTCTTCTTCGGCCGCGCGACGCTTGGTGATATCGATGAAGGTCAGCACCGTGCCGTCGATATGATCTTCGCTGGAGCGGTATGGCAGCAGCCGGGCAATGTACCAGCGAGCGTCGCTGCTAGTGACTTCGCGCTCGATCATGTTCAGGGATTCGAATACCTGGGTGGCGTCCGCCGCCATGTCCGGGTAGTCCAGCCGATGGGTGATGTCCAGCAACGAACGGCCGGTGTCCACCGGCAGCATGCTGAAAATCTCCGTGGCCCGAGGCGTGAACCACTTGATGCGCATGCTGCGGTCGACGAATACCGTGGCAATATCGGTGGAGGCGATCAGGTTGGTGAGGTAGTCGTTGATCTTGTCGGTTTCCTCCACCTTGGTCTTGAGTTCGTAGTTGACCGTCAGCAGTTCCTCATTGATCGATTGCAGCTCTTCCTTGCTGGTCTCCAGCTCCTCGGTGGCCGATCGCAACTCCTCGTTGATGGCCTGCATTTCTTCATTGGAAGCCTTGAGCTCTTCGCTGGAGACTTCTGCCTGCTCGATGGTGTCCTGCAGGTGCGACTTGGTGCGCTGGAGTTCGCGTTCCAGGTTGGCAAGCACCTGGTTTTCGGTCTGGCTGGTAATGGCGGCAACCTGCTGGCCGGGGTCGACTTCTTCCTCTTCGAAGACGACGAGCACAAAGTCGCCATCGGATTGTTCGTCGCGATAGGGCTGGACCAGCAGGTCCACCAGGAAACGCCGTCCGTCGCGTTCCATGTTGACCTGGCGTGACTTGACCGGTTGGCCGTTCTGGTTGACCTGAAACAACGCCGTGCGGATTTCCAGGCGCAGTTGCGGATTGATCAGCGTCAGCAGGTTGCGCGACATTTCGCCGCCGACATGGCGCAGGTAGCGGCCGGCACTTTCGATCATGTGCAGGATGTCGCCATTGTTGTCGACAATCATGCTGGGCGGCGCGGCCCGCTCGATGGCGCGCAGGTGGATATCGGCGAACGAGACTTTGCGTGGCACCGCGACCTGGGGCGGGACCAACGCCGAGGTACTGCGCACATAACCGCCACGGGGCATGGTCGGTGTGCGGCGGCTGCTGGCGGTGCCGTACTTGGCGCGGAAGATCCGGTTGCGCTTGTCCACCGGGCTGAACAACTCGCTGCAGGCGTCGGCCGATTCCGAAGAGCCGAGAAACAGATAGCCGCCCGGCCGCAGGGCAAAGTGGAACATTTGCAGGATTTCACGCTGCACCTCGCGGTCGAGGTAGATCAGCAGGTTGCGGCACACGATCAGGTCGATCTGCGAGAACGGCGGGTCCGAGAGTAGGCTGTGCTTGGCGAACAGCACCCGTTCGCGGACTTCCTTGCGCACACGGAAGGTCGAGCTTTCCTTGACGAAGTACTGGCGCAGGCGGGTGGGCGGTACGTCGGTGATGATCGCTTCGGGGTAGGCCCCGCCGCGGCCCACTGTAATTGCCCGCTCATCGATGTCGGTGGCGAATATCTGCAGCTTGGCGTTGCTGGCATCGTGTTGCAGTTGATCGCTGATCAACATGGCCAGGGTGTAGGCTTCCTCGCCGGTCGAGCATCCGGCCGACCAGACCCTGATTTCCTCCGGCGGGACGCTGCCCGGTTCCACCGGCTTGAGCAGGTTGGGCAGTACGTCGCGCTCCAGGGCTTCGAAGGCCTCACGGTCCCGGAAGAAGTTGGTCACACCGATCAGCAGGTCACCGAGCAGGGCCTTGGTTTCCTCCGGATGATTCTGCAGATAGCTGTAGTAGGCGTTGAGGTCCGGTTGGGCGGTGACTTGCATGCGTCGTTCGATACGCCGCAGCACGGTGGCCCGTTTGTAATGCTTGAAGTCATGGCCGGTGCCTGCCCGCAGCTGCACCAGGATGTCGTGCAGCGATTGCTCGGCGGCAACGGCTTCTCGCTCGGATGTCGGCGGCTGGGCATGTATCTCAGGGTCGTTGGCGGTCGGCAGGCGGATGGCCTGGGAGTTTTGCCACAGCTCCAGGAGTTTTTGCGGCATTTCCGCCACCGGTAGCACCAGATCGACCATCTGGGTGTCGATGGCCGCCTGTGGCATGCCATCGAATTCGGCGTCCTGGGGCGACTGAGCGAGGGTCACCCCCCCTTGCTCCTTGATTCTTGACAGACCCACGGCACCGTCGGAACCGGTGCCCGACAGCACCAGGCAAAACGCGCGGTCCTTGTGCACATCGGCCAGGTCACGGAAAAACAGGTCGATCGCCACATGCCCACCCTGGCGCGGTTCGGCCGGGGTAACCTTCAGATACCCGTCGTTCATCGATAAATGATGGGCCGGGGAAATCACATAGACATGGTTCTTCTCGATCGGCACCGCCTCGGTCACCTGCAATACAGGCATCTTGGTGGATTCCTGGATGATCTTGTCGGCGATGCTCTGATGATCCGGCGCCAAGTGAAGTACGATCACGAACGCCATGCCGTTGTCCTTGGGCATGTGCTCGAAAAACTGCTTGATGGCCTGCAACCCACCCGCCGAGGCGCCGATGCCCACGACGGCGAAATCCAGGTGACTGGGGCTCAGCTCCTTTCGTTGTGGAACGTTGGGAGAGCGTTTGCTTGGAGATGACATATTAGGTTAGGCCTTAAGGGGCGGCGGGGCGGTCCAGCGCTGCCGACTCGATTTCAGGATGCAAAGCCGCAGGATAGTCGTGTTACACGAACATTGCGAAATTGACGCTTCGCAACACCGCCGCCACCGTCATTGTGTACCTCAAAACCCCGTTCAGCCTACCGGAACCCGCAAATACTCCGGCTGCAAATAGTTGAACCACAGCAGGATCATCTCCACCAGAATCGTGACCAGCACCAGCAGGCCGACGCCCCAGACACTGGCCGAATACAGTAGGCCCTGTTCCTTCTTCAAACCCATGAACTTAGGCAGGCCGACGAACAGCAGGAAAGTCGAGTACACCGAAGCCGCCAGCAGGACCGCCACTGCCAGCCACCGGCTGGGGTACACGCCGAATATTCCGGCCAGGAAGTAGGGGGTCGCGGTGTAGGCAGCGAAACCGATGCATTGGTTGACGGTTGGCCGGGCCTCGAAGGTGCGCGACATCCAGCGGATGAACAGCCCCATCAACGTCACGCCGACAACGATGGTCACATACAGCAAGACGCACAGCTGCAGCGCACTGGCGTGGCTGAGTCGCACGGTTTCGTTTTCGGCCAGACTCCAACCGGTCCAAGTGGTACCGACGAACAGGCATACCGCCGGAATCAGTGCGAGCAACAGAAGATGCGCCAGGTAATGGTGGGGATGGGCCTGTTCCTGCTCGCGAATGTCCCCCCAGGCGAATTCCGGATGGGTGAACAGTTTGACGAAAAGCACGGACATAACGACCTCCTGATCAAGACAGCCTCTGCATGAGGCTCATACCGTTATGAGGTACAGGAATGACCAGGGGTTTCATTTATTTGACCGCTTGGCGCGACGGCGCGATAAAGGGAATGATTCGGGGCGGCGGGGGTCAACCCATCAGCATCCATGAAGGACTGTATGCCATGACTGTTGCCCATTCCCTGATCGAGTACATGCGTGAACATGAGTTGCGCCTGACCACTGCCGAGTCCTGCACCGCAGGGCTTATCGTCACGCTGTTGGCCGAAGTGCCGGGCAGCGGTTCGCTGATCGAAAGCGGTTACGTGGTGTATTCCCCCGAAGCCAAGCAGCGGCTGCTGGGTGTCAAGCCGCGGACCATCGATACCTTCAACCTGACCAGCCGCGAAGTCGCCGAGGAAATGGCTTTTGGCGCATTGCGCGACGCCAACGCCAACGTGGCGGTGGCCACCACCGGCCTGCTCGGGCCCGACGATAAGGACGGCATTCCCGCCGGCACGGTGTGTTTTGCCTGGGCGTTCGAATTGAACGGGCAGCGCGCGCTGTTCAGCCGCCGAGAGCGTTTTTTCGGCGATCGGCGCCAGGTGCAACGGTTATCCAGTGAATACGCCTTGCAGCAATTGCCCAGCTATCACCGGCGCGCCATGGCGGGTGAACGTCGATAGGAGGACCCCATGACCGACCAATGCGAACAGGACGATCATCGCAGTCGCCAGTACCCGGTGTGCGAGGACATGGCGTTCCAGCACAAGGTCTGGCGTTTCGAACGGGTGGGTTGGTATGCGTTGGTGCTGCTGGTCTTGTTGACGTTGCTCGGACTGTTTTCCCATGGGCCACTGAGCAATAGCGAGATTCACAGTGCTGACGGCAGCATCGGGGTCGAATACGAGAGGTTCCATCGCAACGGCTCGACCAACCCCGTGATCGTGCGCTTGAAGGGAGCACCCAATGCAGTGCTGGAAATCGAGCTCGGGGGCGACTGGCTGGAGGGATTCGACGTGCAAAGCGTGCAACCTACGCCCATGCGCTCGGCCGCCGCGGGTCCGGGCATGAAGCTCTGGCTCCAGGCGGATGGTCAGGGGCAGGCGAACCTGCACCTGTCATTGCTCAGCGAAGGCCTCGGCACGTACCAGAGCCGCATCGCAACGCCCAACGGCGCCGTGGTCACGTTCAGTCAATTCATCTTTCCTTAGGTGACATATGGATTCGGTACTGCGAGCCGCCGCGATGTATGCGGTGCTGATGGTGTTGTTCAAGATCGCCGGGCGTCGTTCGTTGGCGGAAATCACCACGTTCGATTTCGTGCTCTTGATGATCATTGGCGAGGCGACCCAGCAAGCGCTGCTGGGGGATGACTTTTCGATGACCAACTCGTTCATGGTCATCGTCACGCTGATCGCCATTGATGTCGGATTTTCGTTGCTCAAGCTGCGCTCCGACTGGGTGTCCCGGCTCATCGACGGCGGCCCGACCATCATCGTCGAGGACGGGCGCATCCTCCAGGGCCGTATGCGCCACGCACGGCTGGTTGAGGCGGACATCATGGAAGCGGCACGCTCGAGCCAGGGCATCGAGACCCTGGACCAGATCAAATTCGCGATCATCGAGCGCAATGGGAAGATTTCGGTGATTGCCAAGGAGTGATCAGAAGGGCGCTTTCCGTGGCGAGGGAGCAAGCTCCCTCGCCACGGAATATGTGCCTGCGCTTACAGGATCGGCTTGCCCCCCGTCACCGCATACCGCGAGCCGGAGATGTAGCTGGACTCATCCGACGCCAGCAGCACGAAGATCGGCGCCACTTCCACCGGTTGGCCGGGGCGGCCCAGCGGCGTCTGGGAACCGAAATTCTGCACTTCTTCCTCGGGCATGGTGGCGACGATCAGCGGCGTCCAGATCGGCCCCGGCGCAACACTGTTCACGCGAATACCCTTGGGCCCGAGCATCTGGGCCAGACCGCCGGTAAAGTTGGCAATGGCGCCCTTGGTCGTAGCATAGGCCAGCAGCGTCGGCTTGGGCATGTCGGAGTTGACCGATGTGGTGTTGATGATCGAGCCTCCGGCCTTCATGTGCGGCACCGCGGCCTGGCAGATCCTGAACATCGCCGTGATGTTGATATCGAACGTGCGCACCCATTCTTCATCGGGAATTTCTTCGAGGGTTTCATGGGTCATCTGGAACGCGGCGTTGTTGACCAGGACATCGATACGCCCGAAGCGCGCCACGGTTTCATCGACAACCTTGCGACACTGGGCCTTGTCGGCAAGATCGCCCGGCAGCAACAGGCACTGGCGACCGGCCTGTTCAACCCAGCGCGCGGTTTCCTTGGCATCTTCGTGTTCGTTCAGGTAGGAAATGGCCACGTCCGCGCCTTCACGGGCGAAGGCAATCGCCACGGCGCGCCCGATGCCGCTGTCGGCGCCGGTGATCAGAGCGATCTTGTTCGCCAGGCGTCCTGAACCTTTGTAACTCTGTTCGCCGCAGTCTGGGTAAGGGTCCATTTTCTGCTGGCTGCCAGGTACGGGTTGGTTTTGCTTAGGGAAGGGTGGGGTTGGGTAATCGGCCATTTTCGTTCTCCATCTCCAGTGGTTGCGATGGAGGGTGGACCCTGGGGTTTTGGCCGGAGTTCGGTCGGATTTTCCTGCCGGTCGATAAGCGTGACCACGAGCGTTTCATCGACCGATCACCGATTAAGGTGAACGTGGGCGAAGCCGCCTTTTCCAATCGAATAAGGTCTCAGAAGGAGAAGGGCATGTTCAGTCATATACAGATCGGCGCGCGCGACCTACCGAAGATGGTCGCGTTTTATGATGCGGTCCTGGGCTGCCTTGGCCTGGTGCGCATGGACAGCGAGGACGACTCTGGCCCACCCGGCGAGGGCTGGCATCAGCCCGGCAGGCATTGGCCGCAGGTGTTCGTCCAGGTGCCCATCAACGGGCTGCCGGCGACCTGGGGCAATGGGATGCAGGTCAGCTTTGCCGCTGAATCACAGCAAGCCGTACGCGAAGCCTGGAAGATGGCGATGGACATGGGAGGTTTCGACGAAGGCGAGCCGGGCCCGAGGCCCCAATATTCGAAGGATTACTTCGGCGCCTATTGCCGGGATCCGGAGGGGAACAAGCTGTGTTTTGTGCATACGCCGGATATGCATGACTGACTTCGGCATGGCCGGTGGTGGAGGCTTTTGTGGCGAGGGAGCTTGCTCCCGCTCGGTCGGCCCGACGCTTCGGGCGCAGCGACCGCAAGATTTTGGGGCCGCTTCGCAGCCCAGCGGGAGCAAGCTCCCTCGCCACGGGGGATCCGGTCAGGTTCGGGATTTCAGGCTACGCTCCATCCGCGCAATCCCTTCCTCCAGCAACGCCCGTGGGCAGCCGAAGTTCAGCCGCACGAACTGCCCCGCGTCGTCGCCGAAATCCAGCCCGGCGCTCAGGCCGACCTTGGCTTGCTTCAGGAAAAAGCCCTGTGGGTCGTCCAACCCCAATCCGGAGCAATCCAGCCACGCCAGGTACGTTCCCTGCGGCACGGTCATGGTGATGCCCGGCAAGCGGGTCTTCACCGCCTCGACCAGGTAATCACGATTGGCCTGCAAATACTGCTTCAAGGCCTCCAGCCACGGTCCCGCTTCGCTGTACGCGGCGCGGGTGGCCTCCAGGCCAAGGGCGTTCACACTGTCGACCATGCCGGCCCTGGCGCCGTTGACCCGCTCGCGCAGCTTGGCGTTCTGGATGATGGCGAAGGAGGTTTTCAGCCCCGCGATGTTATAGGCCTTGCTGGCGGACATCAGGGTGATGGTGCGTTCGGCAATGTCCGCGCCCAGGCTGGCGGTGGGGATGTGCACGCGGCCATCGAAGCATAGCTCGGCATGGATTTCGTCGGAGATGATCCAGGCGTCCTGCTCGACACAAATATCCGCCACCGCCTTGAGTTCGTCGCGACCGAATACCTTGCCCAGCGGGTTATGCGGATTGCTCAGCAACAGCGCGCCGCCGCCCTGCAGAGCATCCCGTAGTTCGGCCAGCGGTGTGCGGAACTCGCCATCGACCGTGTCGAATGCCAATTCCACCTTGTTCAGGTTCCAGTTACCAGGCGCGTTGCGTAGCGGTGGATAGTTGGGCACCTGCACCACGACGTTCTGCTGCGGTTCCACCAGCGCATGCAGTGCCATGTTGAAACCCGGCTCGACCCCAGGCAGGAACAGGATTTGCTGGGGCTCGACGCGCCAGGCGTATTTGCTCCAGAGATCGGCGACGATGGCCGCGCGCAGATTGTCCTGGGCAACGCTGTAGCCGAGCATCGGGTGCTCCAGGCGTTTGCGCAGCGCATCGACGACGACCGGTGGCGCGGCGAAATCCATATCGGCCACCCACATTGGCAATACATCCGCCGGGTAGCGGCTCCACTTGGTACTACCGGTGCCGTGGCGCTCGAACACCAGGTCGAAATCGAAAGTCATGGTCGTTCCATCAGGTCAGGGAATGGGGATGGCGCCATGATAAAGCGTGAACGGCATGATTGTATCGCTGTGTATCCAGACCCTTTGCCGATACGCACTGATTCCTTTGTGCCAGTCGATGACACACCCCAGATACCTCGCCGGCGTCAAATGAGCCCATCGAGACAGCACAAGCCGTCTCAGCTACTCACTCAAACGTCGGAGACATCGCCATGAACGTCAAGAATCTCAGCATTGCTTCACTGTTCGCCGTCCTCAGCCTCGGCGCTCTGGCAGCCAACGCCCAGGACGCCGTCAAGCCGCATACCTACATGTACGGTGATAACCTGGACATCGCCAAGGTGCTGTCGGTCAAGCAAGGGATGGGCTCAGGCTGCGGCGTCGTCGAGTCGCGAATGACCTACCTGGATTCCACCGGGGCGATCCAGGCGCTGGACTACAGCGCGATCGAGCAGGATTGCGGTCAGGGCAATTGAAGAAACGGGTGTCCCATGTGGCTGTGGCGAGGGGATAAAACCCCTCGCCAAGGTTTGGCGTTCGCTCCCAATCAAGCCAGGCTGAACGGGCAACTGCCGCAGGGGTTTGCCCGTCAGGCTGGCAATGGCATTGGCAAACGCCGGGGCCAAGGCGGGCAGGCCGGGTTCGCCCATGCCGGTCGGTGGCTCAGCGCTCGGGACGATGTGGACGGCAATTTGCGGCATGTCGGTGATACGCGGCACGCTGAAGTCGGCAAAGTTGCTTTGTTGCACGACACCGTCCTTCAACGTCACGGCGCCACCAGGCAGGCACATCGACAGGCCCATCAGCGCAGCGCCTTGGACCTGGGCTTCGATGCTGCGTGGGTTGACCGCCAGATTGCAGTGCACGCCCGCCGTGACGTTATGGAGCACGGGACGGCCATCCTGCACCGAGGCTTCGACCACGTAGGCCACCACCGAGCTGAACGACTCGTGCACCGCCACGCCCCAGGCTTGACCGGCGGGTAACTGGCGCTTGCCGTAGCCGCTCTTGTCCACCGCCAACTGTAGCGCGTCGCGATGACGCGGGTTCTGGTCGCCAAACAGCTTCATGCGGTACGCCACCGGGTCCTGCTTGGTCGTGCGGGCGATGTCGTCGAGCAGCGTCTCCATCACGAAGGCGGTGTGGGTCGAGCCGACGCTGCGCCACCACAGTACGGGCACGTTGAGCTTGGGATGATGCACCGTCAATCGCATCGGCAGCGGATACGGATCGCGCAGGCCTTCGGTGGCGGTGGGGTCGATGCCGTTTTTCATCTGCCCGGCGAACAAGGTGCCGGTCAAGATGGATTGCCCCACCAGCGCGTGGTCCCAGGCCAACACCTTGCCGCTGTCGTCGAAGCCGATCCGCGCGCGGTGAAGGTGCATGGGGCGGTAGTAGCCGCCCTTGATGTCGTCTTCACGGCTCCAAAGGGTGCGGATGGGGGCATCGAGCCCGGCGGCGCGGGCCGCCTTGGCCACTTCGCAAGCCTGTACGACGAAATCATTGGTGGGCACGCCGCGCCGGCCGAAGCCACCGCCCGCCGTCTGCACATTCACCTGGACCTGCTCGGGCTTGAGATTGAGCACCTTGGCCGCTGCCGCGCCGTCGCCGCCGGGAAACTGCGTACCCACCCACAACTGCGCACGGCCCTCGGACAACTGGACGGTGCAGTTCAGCGGCTCCATGGGCGCATGGGCCAGATAAGGAAATACGAACTCGGCTTCCAGTTGATGGGGCGCCGACGCCAGGGGCTTCATGTCGGCATCGAAGTGGAGCGGTCCGGATTGGCCGGCCAGTTCGCGGTACTGGGCCAGTTGTTTTTCCGTGTCGACTTTTTCGACCTTGGCTACGTCCCATTCGACCTTCAGCGCATCACGCGCCAGCTTGGCCTGCCAGTAACCGTCGGCGATCACCGCGACGCCTTCGGCACCGCCGTCCAACGGCACGCGCAGCACGGCTTTTACACCTTTGGTCGCGCGTGCGGCGCTGTCGTCCAGGGAGGCGATGCGGGCACCAAATACCGGTGGATGGGCGACCACGGCGGTCAGTTGCCCCGGCAGATGCACGTCGATGCCGAAATCCTGTTGCCCGCTGCTCTTGGCCTTGGCGTCGAGGCGGGTGGTGGCCTGGCCGATGAGGCGGAAGTCCTTGGGGTCCTTGAGCGTGACCTTCTCCGGCACGGGCATCGCCATGGCGGCTTCGGCCAACTCACCGTAGGTGGCCTTGCGACCGCCAGGGCCAAGCACCGCGCCGTTTTGCGTGGTCAGGCTGGAGGCGTCGACATTCCAGCGCGCCGCTGCGGCGGCCAGCAGCATTGAACGGGCCCGGGCGCCCAGTTCGCGGTATTGGGTGTAGCTGTTCTTGATCGAATTGGAGCCGCCGGTAAGGTGAATGCCAAAGGCCGGATCCATGTACGCCGCGTCGTTGCTGCCGTTGCGCGTGCGCACCAGGCTCCAGTCGGCGTCGAGCTCTTCGGCGAGGATCATCGGCAGGCCGGTCTGCACGCCCTGGCCGAACTCAAGGCGATTGATGGTCACCGTCACCTCGCCGTTAGGCGCGATCTGGACGAAGGCAGAGGGTTGCTGGGTCGGCTTGAGTGGGCCTTCGCCCGCGCCGTTGGCCTGTTCGGCCAGGGCCAGGTGAGGAAAAGCCCCCAAGGCCAGGCCGCCGATGCCGACGATCTTGAGGAAGCTGCGGCGGGGCAGGGTCGCGGGACCGTCCGCGTCATCGCGTTCGAGCAAGTGCTGCAAGGCTCGCGGAAGTTCGGTTGGAAAAATCTCGTTCAGCATGGCGCAACTCCCTGTCAGGCGAGGGCTTTGGCGGCGTCGGCCACCGCGGCGCGGATTCGTGCGTAGGTGCCGCAGCGGCAGATATTGCCGGCCATGGCCGAGTCGATCTCGGCCGGTGTCGGCTGCTTGCCCTTGGGCTGGGCCTTGAGAAACGCGGTCGCGCTCATGATCTGCCCGCTCTGGCAGTAGCCGCACTGCGCCACGTCATGCTTGACCCAGGCTTCGTGCACCGCGGTGCCTACCGGGTCGCTGCCGTCGGTGGCCGCCTCGATGGTCGTGATCTTCCTGCCAACCGCCGCGGCTATCGGCGTCACGCAGGAGCGAATGGCCTGGCCATCCAGATGAACGGTGCAGGCGCCGCACAAGGCCGCACCGCAGCCGAACTTGGTGCCGGTCATGCCCAGCGTGTCGCGCAGGGCCCAGAGAATAGGGGTGCCAGGGTCTACGTCAACCGTGTGCTCACGGCCATTGATATTGAGGGCGCTCATAGTCGGACCAGCTCCAGATGGTTGGGCACCGATTACTATAGAAAGCATTGGGCGCGATAGCTTGCACGATCCGGTCCGATGATTGCCCAATCTTGCAAATCACCCAGCCATTCGTTTGAAACGACCACGCCAAGATGTAGGCACGGCATACCCGCGTATGATATCGGGCGCGCCATACCGCGATGCACACTCGTCCTCCAGGTGATCCGTTGTTCTACCAATGGATACGGATTCGCCTCATCCAGCACAGGAGAGCGATCATGACGATGCATCTGCAAGACACGCCGCAAAAAACCATCCAGGGAGTACCCGCGACCGAGGAACTGGTTCCGTCGCGCTACGCACTCAAGGTCGGCGACATCGATGTACTGGTGGTGAGCGACGGCGTGCTGCCGCTGCCGACCTCGACCATGTCCACCAATGCCGACCCCGCCGCACGTGCTGCCTGGTTCAAGGACATGTTCCTTGGCCCGGACGCGTTCGATTGGGCGTTGAACGTGCTGGTGGTGCGCAGCGGCGAGCAAACCCTGCTGGTCGACGCGGGGCTGGGCGGGCAGTTCCCCGGCTTCCCACGTGCAGGGCTGTTTCCAAAGCGGCTGGAGGCGGCCGGCATCGAGCTTTCCTCCATTACCGACGTGGTCATCACCCATATGCATATGGATCACATAGGCGGCCTGCTCGTCGACGAGGTACGGAACCGCCTGAGCCCGGACGTGCGGATCCATGTTTGCCAAACCGAGGTCGATTTCTGGGCGGAGCCTGACTTCTCCCGCACCGTCATGCCCGCGCCGATACCGGACGTGCTGCACACGACCGCGCGGCAGTTCATGGAGGCATACCACGACAAACTGCACACCTTCGAGCAGGAGCATGAAGTGGCGCCGGGTGTCGTGGTCAAACGCACCGGCGGGCATACCCCGGGGCACAGTGTGGTGCATGTGACGTCTGGCCGCGAAAAGCTCACGTTTGCCGGCGACGCCTTGTTTCCGGTGGCTTTCGACCATCCCGATTGGCAAAACGGCTTCGAGCATGACCCTGAAGAAGCGGTGCGCGTTCGCGTACGGTTGATGCAAGAGGCCGCGGCAAGCGGGGAGCTGTTCGTGGCGACCCACCTTTCGTTTCCTTCCGTGGGCCGTGTGGCGGTGGATGGCGACGCGTTTCGTTGGGTGGCGGGGTCCTGGGATTATTGAGTGCTGGCTGGGCTTGGATGTCAGTTCGGGCCCAGCGTAACGAACCAAGTCGCGACGTTGTCACTTCGAACTCAGTTGCACCGGCGTCGTCTCGATCAGCCGTCGCGAGCGGATCACCGACTTGGTTTGCTCGATGTAAAGCTTGAAATGTCGATCTCAAGTTGCGCGATACGGACCACGGCCGTGGAAGGGAAGCTTTGCGCCGATGCCCAGCCACCAGCAAAGAGACCCGGTACTAACGCGCATGCGAAAAACAGGCGATGGATTTTCATGAACTCTCCTGACTGCTATTTATACTCGGTGAATCGGTGAAAGGCGGGGACAAACAAAACGCCAATCCCGGTTCCGCCCTGTGCGCAACCAGTGTCCACCCGTGTGCGCGAGCGATCTCCTGGCAGATGGTCAGCCCCAGTCCCGCGCCGTGATCGCGCCGATGGGCGCCGCGCCAGAAACGAGTGAATATGTGGGGCAGTTGCGCTTGCTCCACGCCGGGGCCCCAGTCGCGCACGGTCAACTGGTCGGCGGTACATTGCACCCGCACCTGCGTGCCTTCAGGCGCGTGCTGGATGGCGTTTTCCAGCAGGTTTTTCAGCAGCGTGAACAGGGCGCTGCGGTCGGCCTGCCAAGGCGTTTGCGTGGCCGTATGCCCTGTAAGGACGATGCCGACCCGCGCGGCGTCGGCCATGCGTTGCAGGTAGTCTGCGGCTTGCTGCACCACTTCCCCGACGTTCACGGCGGCAAAGCTGTAGTTGTGGGCCTCGCTGGTCTCGGCCAGCAGCAGTAATTGTTGAACCTGGCGTGTCATGTGCTCGACGTCATCGAGCAGCGAGTCGCGGGTCTTGTCTGGAGCCATCAATTCGATTTGCGCGCGGATCAGCGCCAGTGGCGTCTTCAGTTCATGGGCCGCGGTCGCGAGGAACTCCTGCTGCACGCGGTATCCCTGTTCCAGGCGTTCAAGGGCGCTGTTGAAGCTGCTGACCAGTGGCGCGACTTCCGACGGCACGGTTTTGCTGTCCAGGCGTGAATGCAAGGATCGAGGGGAAATGGCCGCCGCCGATTCCGAGACTTCGCGCAGTGGCTTGAGCGCATACCCCAGCGTGAAATAGGCGCAAGCGCCGAAGACAAAAAGCAGCACCAGGCTGAACAGGACGATACCGGCCCCCATGAAAGGCCAGGCGAAACCCTGATGAAGCAGTTCCATCAGTCGTTCGCTGACGGCAAATTGCAGATACCAGATCGTGCCGTCGCGCTCCACCGGGGCGGTGGCGGCGTACATCAGCATGCCCTCACGCTCGAACTTGAAGCGCCCTTGGTCCGAAGGCGGTGATTTGGCGACCGGCGACCAGAATGCCTCGTCGGTGGAGGCCAGGACGACGTTTGCCTGCGAGTCCAGCACGCGATAGCCGATCTCCGCCCCCAGGCTCTTGAAGGTCCAGACGCGATCACCTTCGCTGTCATCGAAGCCGGTAGGATGGCCCGCAGCGTCGAACATCAGCTTGCCGGCGAGTTCATGGGTGCGTTCGGCGACGTCGGTGGTCAGGAGGATATCGCTCCTGGACGTAATGAGCGCGACAGCGCCCAGCGCAATCAGCAAGATACTCAAGCCCACGCCGGCGACGTAGGCGAGCAGGACCTTGAAACTGATGCTATTGCGCCAGGTCGTCTTGACGAAGGGCATAGCCCAGGCCTCTCAAGTTGACTATCCGTTGGTGGGAGCCGATCGCCAGGAGCTTGCGGCGAATACGATGCAAGGCCACGTCGAGGGCGTTTGGCGTCACGGCTTCGCTCAAGCCCCACGCAGCCGCCTCGATGGCGCTGCGACGGACGATTTCACCGGGCTTGCGCAGTAACAACAACATGATCTGCATTTCCGCCGGTGCCAGTGGAACGCTGCCTTTGACGCTGCACATGACCCCTGCGTCGGGTTGCACGCTGAGGTCGCCGTGTGACGGCGCCAAGGGGCGGCGCTCCACGGGGCGGCGCAACAAGGCCCGCACGCGTGCGACCATTTCGTCCATGGCGAATGGCTTGGGCAGGTAGTCATCTGCCCCGGCGTCCAGGCCTTCGATCCGGTCATGCAGCGCGTCGCGGGCCGTCAGCACCAGGCAGGGCACGCCCAACCCGGCGTTGCGCAAGCGTTCGAGCAGTAGCAGCCCATCGCCATCCGGCAAACCTCGGTCGAGAATCAACGCCTGGTAGGGCACCTGTTGGATGGCCGCCCATGCCGCATCGATGCGGCTGATGACGTCGACGGCGATGCCTGCGCTCGACAAACCCTTGCACACCAGTTGCGCCAGACGCTCATGGTCTTCGACCAGCAGTATGCGGCTCATCAGAAACGGTACAGGTAGCCGAACAGCGCGCTGTTTTCGGTAGATCGATCTACCAGCGGGCTGTCCTTGATTTCATCGGACAGGCTCGTGGCCTTGAGGTCCAGAAACACGGAGTGATGATCATCGAACATATAGTTTCCACGTAAGCCGATTTCGGTGTTCATGCCGGACTTGCCATCATAGGCTGCCCGATCGGCGCGAGCTTCATTTTCCCGGACGCCGAAGTAGTAGTCGACGTAGTTGTCGTCCTGCCAGATGGCGGCCAGCCGTGGCGTGAGCCTGATGTGCTCGCCGAAATTCCAGGACCGTTCCAGGCCCAGGGTGAAGCGCTGGCCCTTGCTGTTGCTCGAAACGTCGCCCAACCACTCGGCGCTGACATCGGCCAGGTCGTTGCGCCACTGCACCTTGCCCCCCGCCCAAAAGCCGCCCTTGCGGTCGCTCATTCCGTCCAGGATGCGGGCGTCATCGTCATCATAGCCACTGAAATCGTACTCACCGACGAGGCTGAATTCGAGTTGCTGGGTGTCGCTGATGTCCAGGCTCGGCAATTTGATCTCGGCGGTTGGGCCAAAGACGCGCACATATTCGTTTTCAAAATAGATCAGCGGCAGGACCTCGCTGTCACGGTCGATGCCTTTGTAGGGCTGTTGGCTGCTGGCTGCACCCACGCCGAGGCCCCAAGCGGAGCCTTCAGACTCGTCGGCACTGGCCGCGATCGGTGAGCACACGCCCAGCACAAGCGCGGAGCTGGCGATGGTCAGCCGGATCGCAAGGTAAGGTTTCGATAAGGTCAAGGCGCGCATGGAAGTCTCCGGATCGGTGGGATGAATGCATGCCTATCGTTGAGAACTTCTTCTTACTGAACACTTACGGTTCGGCATGGCTAACCGCCTTTTGCCGGTAAGTGTTGCGAAAGACTGCCTGTCGGATAGTGGCCGTCTCGAGCAATCGCGCCATGTGGATGTATCGGCACCCGCGAGCGATGCGAACCCTGCGCAGGAATCCGATCCCCATGAAAAGAAAAACCTGCCACGTCGTTCTGTTTGTCGCGACCATCGCCTGCACCGTTGCATTGGTGATGATGGGCCTGTCGCCGGACCCGCGACCGCCCGGTTCTGAACATCACCCCAGACCGGCAATGACCGTGGCCGTCACCCGGCTTGAATCGGCCATGCTGCCGGTGCGCATCCAGGCCAATGGCAACATCATGGCGTGGCAGGAAGCGAGCGTCGGCACCGAGGCCGATGGCTTGCGGTTGGCCGAGGTCATGGTGAACGTTGGCGATGTGGTGCGGCGTGGCCAGGTGCTTGCAACGTTCAGCTCCGATACGGTGGCCGCCGAACTCGCGCAACGTCGCGCGGCCACCGCCGAAGCACACTCGGCCCTGGCCGAAGCCCGGGCCATCGCGCGGCGTGCCCGGCAGTTGCAGTCGAGCGGGGCGCTTTCGCAGCAGCAGGTCCATCAACATGTGACAGCCGAACGCACGGCGCAGGCAAGGCTTGAGGCGGGCGAGGCCGCCGAACGATTGCAGCACCTGCGCCTGGCCCAGACCCGCGTCCTGGCGCCCGACAACGGAGTGATATCGGCGCGCAGTGCCACGGTGGGCGCCGTATTACCCGCCGGCCAGGAGCTGTTTCGCCTGATCCGCGAGAGCCGGCTCGAATGGCGCGCCGAGGTCGCGGCAGCGGATCTCGCGAAATTCCATCCCGGCCAGCTTGCGCGTGTGGTGCCGGTCAATGGCGCGGCGATCGAGGGCAGGGTGCGCAGGGTTGCGCCCACGGTGGACATGCAGACCCGCAATGGCCTGGTGTATGTCGACCTGCCCGCCGACACGGCGGCGCGTGCCGGGATGTTTGCCCGTGGCGAGTTCGACGTCGGGGCCGAGCGGATGGCGACGCTGCCGCAAACTGCCGTGCTGCAGCACGACGGCTTCAGTTACGTCTTGCAGGTCGGCGCGGCGTTCCAAGTGGCCCAGGCCAAGGTGACAGTAGGGCGCCGCGTCGGCGATCGAATCGAGATCACCGCTGGCATCGACAGCACCGCCGCCGTGATCGAAGCCGGAGGCGGTTTTCTCGCTGAAGGTGACCTTGTCCGCGTCGTCCAGGGGCGCACCCAACCGATACACAATCTCACCAGCGGGAGCGCGCAATGAGCCTTAACGTGTCGTCCTGGTCGATCCGCAACCCAACGCCTTCGGTGCTGTTGTTCATCCTGCTGACATTTGCCGGCGCGATGGCCTTCTGGAAGATGAAGGTGCAGAACTTTCCCGACATCGACCTGCCCATGGTCGCTATCTCAGCCGAGCTGCCGGGTGCTTCGCCGGTCCAGCTGGAAAACGATGTGGCCCGCAAGATCGAGGATTCTCTCGCCACCGTGCAGGGCGTCAAGCATATCCAGAGCACCTTGACCGACGGCAACGCCGATATCACGGTTGAGTTCCGCCTCGGCAAACCCACCCAGGAAGCGCTCGATGACGTTCGTGATGCGGTTTCCAGGTTCCGGGCAGACCTGCCCGCCGACCTGCGCGACCCGGTGATCAGCAAGATCGAGGTTGCTGGCACGCCGATCCTGACCTACACGGTGTCGGCCACGGGCCTGGACGAAGAGGCGCTGTCATGGTTCGTCGACAACACCCTCAGCAAGGCCTTGCTGGCTGTCCCTGGCGTGGGCGCAGTCGAGCGTGTCGGTGGGGTGACGAGGGAAATCCGCATCGATCTGGACCCGGCACGCCTGTTGGCCTTGAATACCACGGCGCTGGATATTTCTCGTCAACTTCGCCAGATCCAGCAAGAGGCCTCCGGCGGGCGCGTGGATCTGGGTGGCATCGAGCAAACGGTGCGTACGCTTGCCACGGTACGGTCGGCCAATGAAGTCGCGATACTGGACGTGACCTTGAGTGACGGCAGGCGAGTGCGGCTCGACCAGGTCGCGACGGTATCCGATACCGTTGGCGAGCGACGTTCGGCGGCGCTGCTGGACGGCGAGCCGGTGGTCGCGTTCGAAATCGTACGGGCAAAAGGGGCCGGGGAAATCGAGGTCGATGAAGGTGTACGCGCCGCCCTTGAGCGGCTCAAGAACCGACATCCTGGAATCACGTTCAACCAGGCGTTCAGTTTCGTCGAGCCGGTGATCGAAAATTACCAGGGTTCCCTGCACCTGCTCTACGAGGGCGCGGCACTGGCGGTGCTGGTGGTGTTCCTGTTCTTGCCGGATTGGCGAGCGACCTTCGTCTCGGCTGTCGCGCTGCCGCTGTCGGCGATACCGACATTCGCGGTGATGCACTGGATGGGGTTCACGATCAACACCGTTACGCTGCTGTCGCTGTCGCTGGTGGTCGGTGTGCTGGTGGACGACGCCATCGTCGAAGTGGAAAACATCGGGCGTCACTTGCAGATGGGCAAGAAACCCTACCAGGCGGCCATGGATGCCTCTGAGGAGATCGGCCTGGCGGTGGTCGCCACGGCGTTTACGTTGATTGCGGTGTTTCTGCCCACCGCGTTCATGAGCGGCACGGTCGGCAAGTTTTTCGTCCAGTTCGGCTGGACGGCGGCCACGGCGGTATTTTTCTCTCTCGTTGTCGCGCGCCTGCTGACGCCCATGATGGCGGCCTACCTGATGCGCGCCCCGAAAAAACCCGAGCCCAGGGTGGCCGGATGGGTGACGCACTACTTGTCCTGGGCCCGCTGGTGCCTGCGTCATCGAGCCGTGACCGCTGTTGGCGCAGCGATTTTTTTTGTCGGCGGGTTGATGCTCGCGGCAGCGTTGCCGCGCACCTTCATGCCGCCCGATGACGACTGGCAAACCCAGGTCACCCTCACGCTTGCGCCCGGTAGCAGACTGGGCGACACCCTGGTGCTGGCCGAGCAGGCGCGGGGGATAGTCCGGCACAACCCCCAGGTGAAAAAGGTCTACACCGCCGTCGGGGACGGCAATGCCGGCACCGACCCTATAGGAGCGGGCGGCAACGTCAAAAATGTCCGCACGGCGGTGCTGACACTTAACCTGACGCACCGCAACGATCGACCCGGACTGAGTAAGCAACAGATCGAGAAACAATTGCGCGAAGCCCTCGCGATACTGCCCGCAACGCGGGTGAAGGTGGGCATGGGCGAGTCGGAAAACTACGTGCTGGTGCTCGCCGGCGAAGACGGCGCCTTGCTCACCCGGCATGCGCAGCTGGTGGAGCGCGAACTGCGCGGCGTGCCTGGCGTGGGAGCGGTGATTTCGACCGCGAGCCTGAAACGCCCCGAACTGCTGGTGCGACCCGATTTCGCCAGGGCGGCCGACCTTGGCGTGACCTCCGCAGCTATCGCCGACACCCTGCGCGTCGCCACCTTGGGTGACTACGACCAGGCGCTCGCCAAACTCAATTTCAGTGAACGGCAAGTGCCTGTTGTCGTGCGCTTGACCGACGCCGCTCGTCAGGATTTCGAGACGCTCAAGCGCCTGCCGGTGCCCGGCGCCCGTGGTCCGGTGCCGCTGGAAAATGTCGCGTCGCTGGAGATCGCCAGCGGCCCGGCGCAGATCGAACGTTTCGACCGCATGCGCAACGTCAACATCGAAATCGAGACAAACGGCCAGCCATTGGGCGACATTGAACAAGCAGTGCTTGCCTTGCCGAGCCTGCAAGCACTGCCGCCCGGCCTGGTGCGCACTTCGGTGGGAGATGCCGAAGCCATGGGGGAGCTTGCCTCGGGATTCGGCGTGGCGATGCTGACCGGGGTGTTGTGCATCTATATGGTCCTGGTCCTGTTACTGAAGGACTTCCTGCAACCGCTGACCATTCTCGCCGCCCTGGTGCTCTCGGTGCCAGGCGCCTTCCTTGCGCTGTTCGTCACCGGCTCGACATTGTCGATGCCGTCGATGATTGGGCTCATCATGCTAATGGGGATTGCCACGAAGAATTCGATTCTGCTGATCGACTACATCCTCCTCGCGCGCCGAGACCACGGATTGACGCGCTCTGAAGCGATCATCGATGCCTGCGGCAAGCGTGCGCGGCCCATTGTCATGACGACAATCGCCATGGGCGCCGGCATGATGCCCATCGCACTCGGTTGGGGGGCTGACCCGAGCTTCCGCGCGCCGATGGCCATCGTGTTGATTGGCGGGCTTATCACTTCGACAGTGCTGAGCCTGCTGGTCATTCCCGTAGTGTTTTCCTTGGTGGACGACGGCGCGCAGGGAATATATGCGCGTATGCGTAACATCACGGGTAATGAAGCGGTGGGGGCTCACTCCGAGCACTCATGAAGCCGACCCAAGCCCCTGTTGCGCGACAGGGACAAGGCGCTCTGAGAAACAATGCGTCAGCGTCCTGGCGCCTTGTTCTCGACCAAGCGTTGTGGTGAGCGAGTATGGCATCGATTGGCCGGTGCATAGCGTTGGCCTCTACTGTGGCCACTGCTCCAGCAGGATCGAGACGAACTTTTCCGCAGCGGGGGAAAGGGAGGCACCGCGTCGATAAACCAGGCCCAGCGACCGATTCACCACCGGCTCGATCAGCGGTACGCTGACCAGCGTCGGATGATCGACCGCCGGCATCGCCAGGCTGGGCATCGCCGACACGCCGAGGCCAGCCTCGACCAAGCCCAAGGATGTGGACAGGTGCTGCACTTCGTAGAACCACTGCGGACGCCAGCTCAGGCCTGACAAGGCGTGGTCAAGCAGCATGCGGTTGCCACTCAAGCGACCGACACCGATCAGCCGATAGTCGCTGAGCTCCGACCAGGTGACCGCACTGCGGCCAGCGAGCTCATGGTCTCGTCGGCAGGCCAGCACAAAGGGTTCGTTGACCAGGGGCACGAACTCGATGTCCGGGTGCTGGCCACTCATCATGTTGATGCCGAAGTCAGCTTCGCCACGCAGTACAGCCTCCAATCCTTCGTTGGCACTGAGATCGAGCAGGCGTATGCGGATCTTCGGGTAGCGTTCGTTATAAAGCCGGATTACCGAGGGCAGAAAATAGAACGCCGCCGTCGGGATGCAGGCCAAGGTCACTCGGCCGATCTGCCGCTCGGCCAATTCGCGGATATTGAGAATGGAATCGTCAAAATCATCCAACAAGCGCCGCGCCTTAGGCAGGAAATCACGCCCAACGCTGGTCAGGCTGACCTTTCGCGTCGTGCGGTCGAGCAAGGCGGTGCCTAATCCTTCCTCAAGCTTTTTCATCCGTCGGCTGAGGGCGGGCTGGGATAGGTGCAGTGCATCGGCGGCTTCATGGAAACTGCCAAGTTCGGCGATCTTAACGAAAGATCGGATGTCCTGAAGTTCATATTCCATCAATTTTTCTCGCTACCAAGTTCCAAAGAACTCCAAAATAATTCTTTTGCGAAACGCAATAATAACTCCGATCTTTGCATTGGAAACACTTTTTAAACCCTGCCACTCTTGTGCACAGAGCATCAATTATCCAGATTGATCAACAAGAGTTAGTGGTCATGCAACGAATTCCTTGTGTACTCATGCGCGGCGGCACTTCCAAAGGTCCGGTTTTTCTCGCCTGGGATTTGCCGGCAACGATTCCTGAACGTGACGAGTTGCTGCTCAACCTGATGGGTTCTGGCCATGAGCTGGAGATCGACGGCATCGGGGGTGGTAGTCCACAAACCAGCAAGGTGGCGATCGTCAGCCCATCGCTGCACCCTGAAGCCGACGTGGATTACCTGTTTGTCCAGGTCATGGTTTCCCAGCGCCGGGTCGACACTGCACCCAACTGCGGCAACATGCTCTGTGCCGTCGGCCCGTTCGCAATTGAGCAAGGGCTGGTCAAGGCCACAGGCGACCTGACCCGCGTGCGGATCCGCAACCTCAATACCGGAACCTTCGTCAATGCCGAGGTCCAGACACCTCAGGGCAAGGTCAGCTACGAAGGCGACACTGCCATCGACGGTGTACCGGGTACGGCCGCTCCAGTGCAACTGACCTTTCTCGACGCAGCCGGCAGCAAGACCGGAAAACTCTTCCCCACGGGGCAATCCGTCGACTTGATCGATGGCATCCCGGTGACTTGCATCGACATGGCCATGCCGATGCTGATTGTCGAGGCCGGCCAGCTCGGCAAGCGTGGCGACGAAAGCCCCGCCGAGCTTGATGGCGATACGGCGTTCTTGCAGCGCTTGGAGTCCTTGCGCTTGAAGGCCGGCCTGGCGATGGGCCTGGGCGACGTCAGCGACAAAGTGATTCCCAAGCCAGTGCTGGTCTCGACGGCCACGTGCGGCGGGACGATCCAGGTGCGCTACTTCATGCCGCATAGCTGCCATCGCGCCTTGGCGATTACCGGTTCCATCGGGCTGGCGACGGCCTGCGTGACCGACGGCAGTGTCGCGGCCAACCTGCTTGGCGGCGTCAGCGAACCACGCCTTCAGCGGGTGCGCATCGAGCACCCCAGTGGCGGTATCGATGTCGTGTTGTCCTACACCGGCGAAAAGGGTGAGACCATTCGCGCCTCGGTGGTCCGTACCGCCCGCAGGCTTTTCTCAGGTTTTGTCTACGCCACGGTTCCCCAGCGCCTGGCCGGATGACCCGGGCAGACTTTGTCATTGCATCAGCCACTCATAACAACAAGAGAACTGACTTATGCTCGCTTTACTTGGCTTGGCCATGGTGGTGGTCTTCACCTTTCTGATAATGACCAAACGGCTGTCGCCGATCGTCGCCCTGACGATCGTGCCGATAGTCTTCGCGGTGATCGGCGGCTTCGGTGGGACCACTGGCAAGATGATGCTGGATGGGCTGAAGATGGTTGCACCGTCGGCGGCATTGCTGTTGTTCGCGATTCTTTTTTTCGGTCTGATGATCGACGCGGGCCTGTTCGACCCGCTGATCCGCAAGATCCTCAAGCGGGTCAATGGCGACCCGATGAAAATCGCCGTGGGCACCGCACTGCTGTCGCTTCTCGTTGCACTGGACGGTGACGGCACGACGACCTACATGATTACCTGCGCCGCGATGCTGCCACTGTACAAGCGCATCGGCATGAATCCGATGATCCTGGCGACCGTCGCGATGCTTTCGCTGAGCATCATGAGCGGCATGACGCCTTGGGGCGGGCCGGCGACCCGGGCCATCGCGGCACTCGGCCTGGATGCCGGCGAGTACTTCGTGCCTTTGTTGCCGACTATGATCGGTGGCGCGATGTGGGTGGTGTTCACCGCGTTCCTGCTGGGTCGTGCCGAGCGCAAGCGTATCGGCAACATTCAACTACAGAGCGGAGGCGGCGATTGCTATATCAAGGCCATCCTGGAGGACACGCCGCACAAGCGTCCGAAACTGGCCTATGTCAATTTGATGTTGGTCGTCGCAGTCATGGTCGCGCTGGTGATGGGCCTCATGCACTCGGCGATCCTGTTCCTGATCGGTTTCGTCCTGGCGCTGGTGATCAACTATCCGCAGCTGGACATCCAGAAAGAGCGCATTCTCGCCCACTCGGGTAACGCCATGACCGTGGTCCTGCTGGTGTTCGCGGCGGGTATTTTCGCCGGAATTTTCTCCGGAACGAAAATGGTCGATGCCCTGGCGCAAACGCTGGTCGACTGGATTCCGCCTTCCTGGGGCCATTTGTTCCCCTTGGTGGTGGCAATTACCAGCATGCCGCTGACGTTCGTATTGTCCAACGATGCCTATTACTTTGGGGTCGTTCCTATCCTGGCTAACGCCGCTGCCGCCTACGGGATTCACCCGGTCGAAATAGCTCGGGCGTCCATCCTCGGTCAGCCGGTGCACCTGATGAGCCCATTGGTGGCCTCGACCTTGTTGCTGGTGGGCATGGTCGATCGCGACCTGGGCGATTTCCAGAAAGCCACCATCAAATGGGCGGTGCTCACCTCAATCGTAATAACGGCGCTGGCGCTTCTGACCGGGGCGCTGACGCTGTTCTCCTGATTCACCCGACACCCTTTAGTCTTTGCCTGACGCTCCCCGCATGGGGAGTGCGCCGGCCTGCGCGCCAAATAACAACAACGAGACACTCGACATGAGTATTTACCTGATTCGCGGGGTTCTGTTTCCGATCCTTGGTCTGCTGCCGTTGGCCAACGCCAGTGCAGAGGGATTCGTCGACGACAGCAAGCTCAAATTGCAGTTGCGCAATGTTTACTTCAACGAGAACTTTCGCGATGAACATGGCATGAGTGCGCGAGCGGCGCGGACCGCCAAAAGCGAGCGCACCGAATGGGCTCAGGGCTTGCTGTTGGATTATCAGTCAGGCTACACGTCAGGCACGGTCGGTTTCGGCGTCGATGCCCTGGGCCTGCTCGGATTCAGGCTTGATTCGGGGCGCGGTCGTAGCGGCACTGGCTTGCTACCGGTCCATGACGACGGTCGTGCCGCAGAAGAGTTCGCCAGCGCGGGGATGACCGCCAAGGCCCGACTGGCAAAAACCACGTTCAAATACGGCACGCTGCTGCCCAAGAACCCAGTACTGATCTACAACGACGCGAGGCTGCTGCCCCAGACCTATCAGGGCGGGCAGGTCAGCAGCAACGACATCGACAACCTCACCCTGACGGGGGGGCGGCTGGAACGTTTCAAACTGCGCGATTCAAGCGACAGCATGCCGATCGTGCCCGACGGCTACAGTGGCAACGAGTCAGGCGACTTCATTTATGCCGGCGCCGACTACAAGCTGGGAAAGAACATTCGCTTGAGCTATTTCTATGGCGAACTGGAAAACTTCTACCGGCAGAACTTCGCCGGTGTCCAATATGACCTACAGCTCGGTCCCGGCGTGCTCACCAGCGACCTGCGCTACTTCAACAGTGCCGATTCGGGCTTGGCCCATGGCGGTAAAGTCGACAATGACATGTTCAGCGGCTCGCTGTCGTACGTTGCCCTCGGCCACACGTTCAGTGCCGGTTACCAAAAGCTGAGCGGGGAAGGGGGTTTGCCATACATCAGCGGCGCCACGGTCTATTCCTTCAGCAACGTCGGGATCGGCAAGTTCATCGAGGAAGATGAAAAGACCTGGATGCTCGGCTACGGCTACGATTTCGCTCGCCTAGGCGTGCCCGGCCTGACGTTTTCCAGCCGCTACCTCAGTGGCGCCGATGGCAAATCCAACAGCGTCGTGAACGAGTGGGAGCGCGACGCCGAAGTCGCTTACATCGTGCAGCAAGGTAAATTGAAGGGGTTGGGTGTCAAATTGCGTAACTATGTCTATCGCTCCGACTTTTCACGGGGACGCGATAGCAACCGTGTCTACGTCACTTATGACGTCGCGCTTTGGTAGGGTCTGGGTTCGCGGGGGGGGGCTTTCTGACAAGAATGTCAGCAAGCCGTCAGCCTCCGGACACCTTCTGCGTCTAGACTCTTCTGGTTGCCCCGCTTTCGTAGAGGAGTCACCAGATGCGCTTGCTGATCGTCGAGGACGAAGAAAAAACCTCCTCCTATGTCCACCGCGGCTTGAGCGAGCTCGGCTACATTGTCGATGTCGCGACGAACGGCATCGATGGCTTGCACTATGCCCTGGAGCTTGAGTACGACGTGGTCATCCTCGATGTCATGTTGCCGGGCAAGGACGGCTATGCCGTGTTGCAGGGCCTGCGCCTGCACAAAAAAACCCCGGTGATCATGTTGTCGGCCAGGGGCACGGTGGATGATCGCGTCCGGGGGTTGCGCGAGGGTGCTGACGACTACTTGGGCAAGCCCTTTTCGTTTGCCGAGCTGGTGGCGCGCGTCCAGGCGTTGATCCGCCGTCGCGCCGATGATGCGGCCGATCCCACGCATCTGCGCATCGACGACCTGGAGGTCGACCTGCAAGCTCGCAAGGTCACCCGGGCCGGTTTGCGGCTGGACCTCACGGCAAAGGAGTTCTGCCTGTTGAGCCTGCTGGCGCGACACCAGGGGGAGATTCTTTCCAAATTGATGATTGCCGAGCAGGTCTGGGACATGAATTTCGACAGCGATGCCAACGTGGTGGAGGTCGCGATCAAGCGTGTGCGCGCCAAGGTGGATGCGCCATATCCACGCAAATTGCTGCATACCGTGCGCGGAATGGGCTATGTATTGGAAAGTCGTGAAGCGGACGACAGGCACGTTGGGATGGTGTGATGAAAGGATCGATCTCCAAGCGGCTCGCCCTGATGTTTGCCCTCGCGGTCATGCTTATCACCGCGGTCAGCGCAACGCTGCTGCGCTGTTCCTTGAAGCAATCGCTCGAAGACCAGATGCAGAACGAGCTGATCCTGCGGCATTCGGTTCTCGATCCGGTGCTCGCGAAATATGATTCACCGGAATTCTGGGTGGGGCTGCGGCAAAAGCTCGACGGCCTGACACCCACCGATGAGCGCGTGCGTTACTGGGTCCTGGTCGATAACCCGGCCTACAGCTATGGCGGGGCGATGCCGGACGGCCAGGATTGGTCAAAGCGTCCGGATGGGTTTTCCACGGTCGCCATCCCTGACCGGGATCGCCCCATGGTGCTGATGATCGAAACCATCGCGGCCATGGGCAGCCGGCCGGAGGTGCGTTTTATCGTGGGGCTCGATTCGACGCCGTTCATGAAGACCCTGAATAATTTCACCAAGACGTTGATCGTAACGTCCGCGTTGGGTGTCGTGCTGGTCGCGCTGCTGGGGTATTGGATCGCGCGTTTTGGCCTGGGACCGGTCCGGCGCCTGAGCCGCCAGGCCAACAGCCTGCCGCCGGGGGATTCCAAGCAACGGCTGGACACCGAGGCGTTGCCTGGTGAGTTGCAGGAGCTGGCGGTGTCGTTCAACGGCGCCCTGGCTCGCCAGGAGGCCGCCTGGTGCCAGCTCGAAGGGTTCAATGCCAATGTCGCCCACGAATTGCGCACGCCCTTGACCAACCTGATCGGCCAGACCCAGGTCGCCCTGGCCCACGGCCGGGACGTGAATGAGCTTCAAGACCTGCTGCAATCGAACCTCGAAGAGCTGGAGCGGATGGGCACCATCGTCAATGACATGCTATTCCTGGCGGGTGCCGAAAGCGGGCAGCGAGCCACGGAGCTGAGCGATGTCTCGCTCTATGAAGAGGCCTCCAAGACAGTGGACTACCTGGAGCCGGTCTTGCACGACAAGCAGTTGAGCGTGGTGATTCAAGGCGACATGCGGGTGTGCATCGACCGACGCCTGTTCCACCGTTCCCTGGCCAACCTGATCCAGAATGCTGCGCGATACGCGGTACCGACCAGCACGATCACGGTAAGCCTGGTCAGCCATGGCATGCAGGCCGAGGTGAGCGTGTCCAATGCTGGCGAGCCGATTGATAACGTTCATCTGCAGCGTCTGTTCGAGCGCTTCTACCGGGCCGACGCCGCCCGGGCCCGCAGTGACGCGCATCATGGCTTGGGGCTTTCCATCGTACGGGCGGTGGCCTCCATGCACGGCGGTCGCGTGTTCGCCCACAGCAAGGACGGGCTCAATACCTTCGGGTTCTCGTTGACAAGCCAGGCAGCGCGTTAGTCCGCCTTCAGTCCCCGTTGCCCGTGATACAGCCATCGCGAGCAGGCTCGCTCCCACATTGGATCTGCGGCTGACTTGAATCCCGAGGGCAACACACCCCCCCTGTGGGAGCGAGCTTGCTCGCGAAGACGCCGGCACATTCAGCATCTTCCTCAACTGAAGCACCGCCATCGCGAGCAGGCTCGCTCCCACACTGGATTTGCGGCTGACTTGAATCCCAAGGGCAACACAACTCCCTGTGGGAGCGAGCTTGCTCGCGAAGACACCGGCACATTCGGCATCTTCATCAACTGAAGCACCGCCATCGCGAGCAGGCTCGCTCCCACACCGGATTCGCGGCTGACTTGAATCCCAAGGGCAACACAACCCCTGTGGGAGCGAGCTTGCTCGCGAAGACGCCGGCACATTCAGCATCTCCATCAACTGAAGCACCGCCATCGCGAGCAGGCTCGCTCCCACATTGGATCTGCGGCTGACTTGAATCCCAAGGGCAACCCAACCCCCTGTGGGAGCGAGCCTGCTCGCGAAGACGCCGGCACATTCAGCATCTTCATCAACTGAAGCACCGCCATCGCAAGCAGGCTAGCTCCCACACTGGATTTGCGGCTGACTTGAATCCCAAGGGCAACACACCCCCTGTGGGAGCGAGCCTGCTCGCGAAGACGCCGGCACATTCAGCATCTTCCTCAACTGAAGCACCGCCATCGCGAGCAGGCTCGCTCCCACATTGGATCTGCGGCGGACTTAAATCCCAAGGGCAACACAACTCCCTGTGGGAGCGAGCTTGCTCGCGAAGACACCGGCACATTCAGCATCTTCATCAACTGAAGCACCGCCATCGCGAGCAGGCTCGCTCCCACATTGGATCTGCGGGTGACTTGAATCCCAAGGGCAACACACCCCCTGTGGGAGCGAGCCTGCTCGCGAAGACACCGGCACATTCGGCATCTTCATCAACTGAAGCACCTCCATCGCATTGGCGTTTGACATGTTCCTGACAGGCACCGGTCACCTTGACGTCAGCGTCCCGCTCTTAAAGTTCAACCACCATCCCGGTCAGGACAGTGGAGTCCACCATGAACATTCAAACCTTGTCGGTCGCCAGTCTGCTGGCAGTGATCACGTTGAGCGGTTCGCCTCTGTTTGCCAAAGAGCAAACCCCTATTCCGGCTTATGAGTACGGCATGCCGTTGGACGTTGCCCAGGCCCTGCGTATCGAGGAGCCGAAATCAGCCGTATGCGAGGTCGCGCAGGCAAAGATGACCTACGTAGACACCCAAGGACAGATCCGGCACGTCAGTTTCCTTCAGCAGACTGACGCCTGCGCCATTCAGTAAGCCCGGTCGCGCCGGTTGCCACCCAATCAAGGAACTCAATCATGTGGAATAGAACGATCACCCCCGCCGTTGGCTTTTCATACAACATCAGCAAGCTCATGAGGCTGGCCCGTACGTTGACGGCCGGCGTCGCGCTCCTCAGTGCGATGAGTCTTGAAGCATCGGATCGTGCCGCGCCGAAACCCGACTGGTCGACCCGTGACATGCCCTCCCAGAAGGGCCGGATCGTGCTGGTTACCGGCGGCACCAGCGGCATGGGCTACGAAGATGCGCTGGCGTTGGCGCGCGCCGGCGCCGAAGTGATTATCGCGGCGCGTAACCCGGAGCGGGGCGCGGAGGCCATCAAGCGTATCCGCCAGGCCGTACCCGACGCCAAGTTGCAGTTCGAGCCCGTCGACCTGGCCAACCTGTCATCGGTGCGCGGCCTGGCCGAGCGGCTCAACCAGCGATTGCCGCGCCTCGACGTGCTGATCAACAACGCCGCCATCATGGCGCCGCCGGAGCGGGGCACCTCCGCCGATGGCTTTGAGCTTCAGCTGGCGACCAATTACCTGGGGCACTTCGCGCTGACTGGCCTGCTGGTTCCGCTTCTGCGCCAAAGCGACGACGCGCGAGTGGTAAGCCTTTCCAGCATCGCGGCCACGCGCGGCGCGGTGAATCTCGATGACTTGCAGTCCGAGGAGAAATACGACCCTTATGCAGCCTATGCCCAGTCGAAACTGGCTGTGCTCCAGTGGTCGTTCGAATTACAACGGCGTAGTGACGCGCAAAAATGGGGTATCCGCAGCATTGCCGCCCATCCCGGCGTGGCCGTCACCGAACTGATCGCCCGCGGCCCGGGCGTCAATAGCGTGTTCGGCCAGCGCTGGGCGAAGGATCGCGATGCGTACCATTCCGCGGCACAAGGTGCGCTGCCCACGCTCTACGGGGCCACCGCCGAGCAGGCCGTTGGCGGTGCCTACTACGGCCCGACGGGCGATGAGGAAAAACGCGGCCCGCTGGGGTTCGCCAAGACACCGCCAGCCGCGACCAACGAAGCGGACGCCGAACGGCTCTGGGCCGCCTCCGAACGTCTGACCGGCGTTACCTATCGCTGAACCGGTCATGGCGCGAGTGTCCGTCTCGCGCCTGCTCTCTAGCCTGCTGCCGCCTCCCTCTGGAGTTTTCATGAGTACGACTTCCTACTTGCATCGGCTGAGTCTCGCCCTCAACGCCCGCGACGGCGAGCTGCGTCCGGCGCTGTGCGGGTTCCTGCTGTTTCTTTGCCTGTTTACCGGTTACTTCATGCTGCGTCCGATCCGCGAATCGATGGGCATTGCAGCAGGCGTCGAGAACTTGCAATGGCTGTTTACCGCGACCTTCCTGGTCATGCTCGCGGCCGTTCCGCTGTTCGCCTGGCTCAGTTCCCGGGTGCCGCGACTGCGTCTGATCGACTGGGTCTACGGCTTTTTCGGCATTAACCTGTTGATGTTCGTCGAGTTCTTTCAATTCCAACCGGACAGCGTCTGGCTGGCCCGGGTGTTTTATGTCTGGATATCGGTTTACAACCTGTTCGTCGTGTCGGTGGCCTGGAGCTTGATGGCGGATGTATTCGACAGCGAGCAGGCCAAGCGCTTGTTCGCGTTCATCGCCGCCGGCGCCAGTGTCGGCGGCCTGTTGGGGCCGGCCCTGAGCGCTTTGCTTATCGACATCGTGGGTGCGTCAGGCTTGATGCTGTTGGCGGCGGTGTTGCTCGGTGCGACGCTTGTGTTGAAACGGACCTTGATGAACTGGCGTGAAGAAGGTGGGGCGGGGCGGCCCGGTGCTGCGCCCACGCAAAGCCCCCGACAGCCGTTGGCCGGCAATCCGTTGAGTGGGATAGTTGCCGTGCTTCGCTCGCCTTACTTGTTGGGCATCGCCGGTTTCGTAGTGTTGTTGGCGACGGTCAGTACGTTTCTCTATTTCGAGCAAGCGCGTCTGGTGGCCGAACACTATCCGGACCGCGCCTCGCAAGTTCGCATCTTCAGCACCATCGACATCATCGTGCAGGCCGGTGCGTTGCTGTCCCAGCTATTCATCACCGGCAGAATCGCACCGAGGCTTGGCGTGCGCGCGTTGCTGGCTATCGTCCCGTTGCTGATGTGCATCGGCTTCCTGGGCCTGGCCCTGGCGCCTGGGTTTGCGCTGCTGGCGACCCTGATGATTGTGCGACGCATCGGCGAATACGCATTCGTGCGGCCGGGCCGGGAGATGCTCTTCGCACCGCTGGATGCTGAAAGTAAATACACAGCCAAGAACTTCATCGACACCGTGGTCTATCGCGCCGGCGACGCCATGAGCGGCTGGGCCAAGAGCCTGCTCGACCAACTGGGCCAAGGGGTAGGGGTGGCGGCAATGGTGGGTGCGTGTTGCGCGTTACTGTGGGGTTACCTGGGCTGGCAACTGGGGCGACAGGCGGATTGCGCCGCATCAAGGGAACTGCGCCTGGCGGCCATTTCGGCCAGGGCATGACGCCTGTGCATTTGCATCGCGGCGTGGCGCTAACGACTTGAACGTCTACCGCGATGCAGCCTCTGACAATAATGCAGGGCGGATGCATTTCGCCCATTACCGATCGGAGGAAAGGTGTACATGAAAATTTTGATGGTGCTTACATCTCATGATCAGTTGGGCGACACCGGCAAGAAGACCGGTTTCTGGCTGGAAGAATTCGCGGCCCCTTATTACGTGTTCATCGACGCCAACGCCGCGGTGACGCTGGCGTCCCCTAAGGGCGGGCAGCCCCCTCTGGACCCCAAGAGCGATGAGGAACAAGCCCAGACCGACGCCACGCGGCGCTTCTCCACGGATACCAGCGCCCAAGCGGCACTGGCCGATACCGTGCCGCTGGGCGAGGTCGATCCCTATGATTTCGATGCGGTGTTCTATCCTGGCGGCCACGGCCCCCTGTGGGATCTCGCCGAAGACACCGACTCCAAGACCCTCATCGAAGCCTTTTATGCATCGAACAAACCCATCGCCGCGGTCTGCCATGCGCCTGGGGTGTTCAAGGATGTCAACGCACCGGATGGCGAGCCTGTGGTGGAAGGTAAAAAAGTCACCGGATTCACCAACTCCGAAGAAGAGGCGGTGGGCCTGACGCAAGTGGTGCCATTTTTGGTGGAGGACATGCTCAAGGCCAAAGGCGCCCAATACTCCAAGGGCGCGGACTGGGCGAGTCATGTGGTGGAGGATGGGCACCTGATCACCGGCCAGAATCCGGCCTCATCGCAAGCGGCCGCCCATGCGTTGCTCAAGCGGCTGAAGCAAGAGCAGAGCGCTTGAATCCGGCTTTGTGGGGGCGACCGATCAAGTCGCTCCCGTTGGAGGAGCATCAAACATGCACGACCCTTACAATCTGGCCCGTTTCGTTGACGCGCAACACCCGGTATTCAGTCGCGTCATGGATGAGTTGCGTGCGGGCCGTAAGACGAGCCACTGGATGTGGTTCATATTTCCGCAATTGCGCGGGCTTGGCCGTTCCGAAATGGCCAGTCGCTTCGCCATTTCCGGCCTTGCCGAGGCCCGCGCGTATCTGCAACACGATGTGCTCGGTCCGCGACTGGAGAGCTCTGTTGAAGCGGTGTTGCAACACAGCGACGTCAGCGCCGAGCGCATATTCGGCTCGCCCGATGATATGAAGTTTCGTTCCTGTCTTACGCTGTTCGTCAGCGCCCAGTCGGGCTCTCCTTTGTATCAACAGGCGCTCGACCAGTTCTATTCCGGCGAGCCGGATCGCAAAACCCTCGCCCTGCTTGAGCAACAGGTTTGAACGGCGGACGCGTCACACCGACCTAATCAGCAGGCCCCTGAGGCTGCGAGGACATCGGCTTCAGAACGCCCTGTATCAATGCCGTGAACGCTTCGATCACTTCCTCCTCGCCATGTCGCCCCCTAACCAAGGCGCCGGAGAGCGCTTCTCCCGCGCCAACCAGGCCGATGCAGCACCGCTCAAGTTCGGCTTCTGCCAGGCGGGCGTGGGGCTTGAGAACGGCCATGAACATCTTTACGCAATTGTCGAGCAATTCCTGGAACGCCGCCTTTTCGTCACTGCCGGCCAAGGCCGCGCCCACCGCGTGAAACTCGTCGGTATGGTCCGCCGCGCACTGGATGTAGGCGCTGGCCAGGGCCTGGGCGGTTTGCTCAAGGCTTAGGGTGGTGCTGGACATCGCGTCCCGGAACGCGTTGACACGCTCGGTATCGATCCACTTGTACAGCTCGATCAACAGCCCCGAGCGTGTGCCGAAATGATCATAGACGACGGGCTTGGACACACCGGCGCGGACGGCCAGGTGGCCCAGGGTCAGTCGGTCGGCGTTTTCCTCGCGCACGATCAACAAGGCAGTGTCCAGTAGCTGGCGTCGCCGTTCGGCTTTGGAAAGCCTGCGGGGCGGAGCGCTGACAGGGGTCGGCTCGATTTCTTTTTGCACGTTGTCGCTTCCAATTCAAAAAAACCTACCAATGGTAGGTAACTGTCGGTGATGGTGTGCTAGGTTACCTACTAATAGTAGGTTAACCCGGAAACAAGGAGAACAAACAATGTCACTCAATCCTATCTTGTTCATGGGCGGTTCCGGCGCAATCGGCCACCACACAGCCCGAGCGCTACGCGCCGCTTATCCTGACGTGCCGCTGCTGATTGGTGGGCGGGACCTTGCGAAGGCCCAACGGGTCGCAGCGCAGATGGGCGGGGCGCAGGCCGTGGTGATCGATTCCAGCGCAGACGACCTGGGCCTCGGCGATCGTCCGGTCAGCGCCGTGGTGGTTTTCTACATGGACCACGCCCTCGCCGGATTGCGCTATGCGCAAAAGCGCGGGGTGCCGCACCTGAGCATATCTTCCGGGGTCTTCGAGATCGCCCCCGAAATCGCAATGTACATGCATGCGCCAGGCGCCTCGCCCATTGTTCTGGGTTACGAATGGATGGCCGGCGCAACGACGGCGGCGACGTTGAGCGTGGCCCGGGAATTTGGCCGGATCGATGATATCCGCATCGATGCGCTGGTCGATGAGCAGGACACTGGCGGGCCGACCGTCGCCAGCGATTTCGAACACCTCAACAAGATGCTCCCCGCAGCGCTGACAAGGCGCGACGGGGTGTTCGTATGGCGTGAAGGCGAACATTCCAATACGCAGTTCCAAGCCGTGGACGGTACGCCAATCGACGCCGGCGGCTTCTCATCCATTGATGTCGCCGGCCTGGCGGCTGCGACGGGCGCGGCCAATGTCCAGTTCAACATCGGCATCGGGGTGAGCTCCAGTCGGCGACAAGGACAACCGATGTCCACCGAAATCATCATCGAGCTTGCCGGCGCGGACCTGAAAGGCGAACCGCTGCGCACCCGTCACGCCGTCGTTCACCCGGCGGGCACGGCGCCGCTGACCGGCCTTAGCGTCGCCATGCTTCTTGAACGCCTGCTTGGGTTGGATGGTCAGCCGGTGACGTCGGCAGGGCTCTATTTTCCCTATCAGTTGTTGGACGCTGCGGCGTTCCTGGAACGCTTGAAACAAGAGGGCGGCGAGTTGCGCCGGTTGCAGGTGCAATGATGCTGCGAATCAGCGCTTCCTAAGCTGGCGCCTGGCAGAACCTCGACACAGGGCAGACTCTTGCCCCAGGCAACGGCTCAACGTTCGCCGGCTTTTTCGAGCACCTGGCTGCTGAGCCGCGCGTCGCTGGCTCGGTTGTCCGGGCCCTGGCAAATTGCGCTGCAAAGGGCCCGGACGACCGGTACGTAGCTCACCTGACTGGGCTGCCCGACATTGACAGCACCCGTTGGGTTGATCAGGTGCACGGCGATTTCGCCTGGCAACCATGGAACCAGTGGCCAACTCGCACGGTTGGCCAGTATCGCGCAACGATTGCCCATCGCGGGCCCGATATCACAAGACGTCACCAAAGCCACGCCCATCAGCCAGGCGCCTTCAAGCTGCGAGCGCACACGGCCTGGGCTCTCCACATAACCCAGGTCCGCCACTACGACCGCGTGATGAACAATCAAGCGGCGCTCATCGCTCATCTCGATATCGACGACGATCGCGGCGCAGCCCTGGGCATCGTAATGAGCGGCGATCCCCTGAGTCCGGCCACGTTCGCCTGCCTTGCCCCAATGGCCCCTCGCGGCCGCCTCGGTAATGACGCGACGCATTCGATGGGCATCGAAGGGGGAGGGTTGGCCAGCGCCTTCGCTCACGACCGATGCCGAATCAATCACCGCGAGCAGATAGTCCCGATGATCCATATTGCGGGCTCGCAGTTGCGCGACCACGAACTGCTGTTCGGCGAGCATGTGAAGCAACAGGTCTTTCTTGTCCAGATTGCGGTCAAGGGTCGCCCGCCAGGTCAATTGATCGAGCGTGCTGTCGTGCCCATCGGGATGGCTCATTAGCGTTTCTCCTTCCGCTGATGCATGAGGCCAGCAAAAAACGACGTCCCACCGGGCCTGTTGCTCGCGCAACCACCTCAGAGAGATCAAGGCCTACCTTAGGCGCAGGGAACTGACGTCAGGGTGACGGGCCGCTGACAGGAACATGTCAGGTCGAAAAAAGCGACGTTGCCATTCGATCTTCATAAAAACGTAACAACTCTGTTGCAGAGTTCCTCAGCCCGTCATCACAAGGAGTTTCCTTTAATGAAAAGTTTGATGAAGTCTGCTGCGCTTGCCGTTACGGTTTCTCTTTGTGCCAGCTCGGCATCCTTCGCCGCAGAGAGCGTCCGCCTGACGGGCTCTGGCGCCAGTTTCCCCGCGCCGATCTACCTCACCTGGTTCAAGGATTTCAGCAAGAAGTCCGACGGTGTCACCGTGGATTACCAATCCAAGGGCAGCGGCGCCGGGGTCCAGGATTTCCTGAACAAGACCGTCGATTTCGCCGCCAGCGATTCGGCCATGAAAGACGAAGACATCGCCAAGGTCGCCGAAGGCGTGCAGTTGTTGCCGATGACGGCCGGTGAAATCGTCCTGGCCTATAACCTGCCGGGCAATCCCAAGGGCCTGAAGCTGCCACGGGACGTTTACTCCAACATTTTCCTGGGCAAGATCACCCGTTGGAACGATCCTCAGATCGTCGCCGCCAACCCGGACCTGAAACTGTCCGATACGCCGATCACCGTCGTTGTGCGTGCGGATTCCAGCGGTACGACCGCTGTGTTCACCAAGCATTTGGCGACCATCAACCCTGAGTTCAAGCAGGCGTTGGGCGAGGGCAATACGGTCAACTGGCCGGCCAGCGACAAGTTCATCAAGTCGCCGAAGAACGATGGCGTGACGGCTACCGTGCGCCAGACCCCGGGTGCGATTGGCTACATCGAATACGGCTTCGCCAAACTCGCCAAGGTCGACTTTGCCCAGTTGCAGAACAAGGCCGGCCAGTACGTCGTGCCGAACGCCGAAAGCGGTGCCGAGGCCTTGGCTGCGGTGAAGATGCCGCAAAGCCTGGTGTCGTGGCTGCCTGATCCGGACGGTGCCAAGTCCTACCCGATCACGTCCTACACCTGGATGATCTTCCGCAAGGACAACGGCAATCCGGCCAAGGCCAAGGCCATGCGTGAAATGGTCGAATACAGCCTGACCGAAGGCCAGAAGATTGCCGACTCGATGGGTTACATCCCACTGCCGGCCTCCGTCGTCGAGCAGGTTCGCAAAGCGTCCGCCAACATTCAGTGATGCATGAGGCCTCTCCCGGTGCGTGCGCGATCAGCCGCGCCGGGAGAGCTTTTCCCTTGTTCGGACTTAGCCAATGAACAAACCTTTTGTCGTACCGGTTAATCCGGACTCTGCCTGCCAACCACCATCGGCGAAGGACTTCCTGGTTGATCGCACCTTCCGTGCGCTTGCACGCATAGGGGTGGTTCTGATCCTGGCGCTGGTATTTGCGCTGGTGTTCGAGGTGGGGCGCAAGGCGCTTCCGGGCATGGAGAAGCATGGCACGGATGTGCTTTTCGGCACTGTCTGGGACGTTAACCAAGGTAAATACGGCATCCTCCCGGCGATCTGGGGCACGCTCTACAGCGCCTTGATCGCATTGCTCATTGCAGGTTTCTTCGGCGTCAGCATGGCGATTTTCTTGACCCAGGATTTTCTGCCCCCCAAGCTCGCCGCCATTTTTCGCACCATCGTCGAACTGCTCGCGGCTATCCCCAGCGTCGTCTACGGCCTATGGGGCATCTACGTGGTCATCCCTGCGATCCGTCCGCTGACGACTTGGTTGAACAGCGAACTGGGCTGGATCCCGTTCTTTGGCACTTCCTTGAGCGGGCCGGGGCTGCTCCCTGCGGCGCTGGTGCTGGCCATCATGATCCTGCCAACCATTGCCGCCGTTTCCCAGGATGCGCTCACAGCCGTACCGATGAAAACCAAGCAGGCCGCCTACGGCATGGGCACCACCCACTGGGAAGCGATTCTCAAGGTGATGGTGCCGTCTGCCGCCACCGGCATCTTCGGCTCGCTGGTCCTTGGCTTGGGCCGGGCGCTGGGTGAAACGATGGCGCTGGCCATGCTGGTCGGCAACGCCAACACGCTTTCGCTCTCGCTGTTCGCACCGGCCAACACCCTCGCGGCGCTGTTGGCGCTGAACTTCCCCGAGGCCGGGCCGAACGAGATCGAGGTGTTGATGTATGCCGCGCTGGTGCTGATGTTCATCACGCTGCTGGTGAACATCATCGGTTCGATGATCATGATGTACGCCCAACGGGGTAACAAGTGATGACTGATCTCACTGCTGCAACAGATTTGACGGCTCCAGCGGGCGCGATGCCCAGCCTGCAACGCAGGTTCGAGGGCCGGGCCCTGCGCAGCCTGATCTTGACCACCCTGGTCTGGGCGGGGGCATTGCTGGCAAGCGTACCGCTGATTTCGGTGCTGTACATGCTGATCACCCGCGGCGGTGCGCGCTTGAACCTGGAAGTGTTCACCGAGCTGCCACCGACTGGCTTCGAGATGGGCGGAGGCTTCGGCAATGCCATGGCAGGCACCTTCGTAATGGTGGGTATCGCGGCGGCCATCGCGGTGCCCGTCGGCATCATGGCAGCGATCTTCCTCGCAGAGCTGGGGCCGGACAGCAAACTGGCAAACGCCGCGCGTTTTGCGGCCAAGATGCTCACGGGTCTGCCATCGATTCTTGCCGGTGTCTTCGCTTATGCCCTGGTGGTGATGACCACCGGCACGTATTCGGCACCGGCCGGTGGCGTGGCGCTGGCGGTGCTGATGCTGCCTATCGTCGTGCTGACGGCGGAAGAGTCGATGCGGATGGTGCCCAAGATCATGAAAGACGCCGCCTATGGCATGGGCTGCACCCGCTCGCAGGTGATCTGGAAAATCATCTTGCCCACCGGCATGCCCGCGATCCTCACCGGCGTGATGCTGGCGGTAGCGCGCGCCGCCGGCGAAACCGCGCCGTTGCTGTTTACCGCGCTGTTCAGCAACTACTGGATCTACCACCAAGGCAACCTGGAGGTCATGAATCCGACGGCATCGCTTGCCGTGCTGATCTACAACTTTTCCGGCATGCCTTTCGACAACCAACTGGAGCTCGCCTGGGCGGCCTCGTTGGTGCTGGTGATGATCGTGCTGGTCGTGAACATCATCAGCCGTATTTTCGGCAAGCCCAAGTATTGAGAACGGGAGCATCTGATCTTGAACGTATCCACTGCGCAAATAGCCGCTCCGTTTGTCACCCAGGCGCCTGTAGTCATGGACTGCAAACTGGACAAGATTTTCTATGGCAACTTCATGGCGGTGCGTGACAGCCACGTACCGATCGAGAAAAACAAGATCACCGGCTTCATCGGCCCATCCGGCTGCGGCAAGAGCACCGTGCTGCGCAGCCTCAACCGGATGAACGATCTGGTGAAGGGGTTCCGCTTCGAGGGCCACGTGCATTTTCTTGGCCAGGACGTCTACGGCAAGGGTGTCGACCCGGTGGTGGTGCGCCGTTATATCGGCATGGTGTTCCAACAGCCGAACCCGTTCTCGATGAGCATCTTCGACAACGTCGCGTTCGGCCTGCGCCTCAATCGCTATAAAGGTGACATTGGCGACCGGGTCAAGCATGCGCTGCAAGGCGCGGCGCTGTGGGACGAGGTCAAGGACAAGCTCAAGGTCAGCGGCCTGTCGCTCTCCGGTGGTCAGCAACAACGGCTGTGCATTGCCCGCGCCATCGCCACCGAGCCGGAAGTGTTGCTGCTGGATGAACCCTGTTCGGCGCTCGACCCGATCGCTACCCGGCGGGTCGAGGAACTGATGGTCGAGTTGAAAAAGGACTACACCATCGCGCTGGTGACTCACAACATGCAGCAAGCCATCCGCGTCGCAGATACCACAGCGTTTTTCTCGGTGGACATCTCCCAGGGCACACGCACCGGCTATCTGGTGGAAATGGGCCCGACGACGCAGATTTTCGATAACCCCCGTGAACAGATGACCGGCGATTACATCAGCGGCAAGTTCAGCTGAGCCACATTCCCGGTCGAGGCCGCATCCCTGCAGAAGCCAAATGGATTTGGCGGGCATCCGGTAGACATTTACCAAGCGTTTCCAAGGAGCACCAATGCCTGCTACGCATCGCCTTGATTTGCCTGCGATTGAGCGCGCACTGCGCGAAGTGCAAAAGAGCTTCGCCGCGCTGAGCCGGCACTTCACGGAGCCGCGGGACCCCCTGACGGATGAAGTGCTGCAAAATGTGCTTGAAGGCTATGGGCTGATTGACGACTATGTGGCCCGCGGCGTCGACCTGTTCGATCTCCAGCAACTGAACCTGATGCTCGAGATCAACGCCACGGTGCTGTGTGGCCGAGACCCCGTACGCCGGCTGGAATACGCCCAGCACCTGGCGGCGACCGAGGCGCATTTCTTCAACAACGTTGAGGGCGGCATCAAGGACTTGTACAACTGGTATTGCGCGTATCGCAGTGAGTCGGTGTGGAAGCGTGCGGCCGGCGTCTATGTACGCATTCTCAGCAAGCCGCAGTTGTTCATCGAGGGCAACAACCGCAGTGGGTCGCTCATCGTCAGCTATCTGCTCATGCGCGCGGGGCTTCCTCCTTTTGTGCTGTCTTTGGAAAACGCCGAGGGCTACTTCAATCCGTCCTCGGTCATACGCAACTCCGCCAAGCATGGCGTCAAGGCTTTGTATGAATTGCCCAAGATCAAGAAGAAATACGCAGCGTTCCTCGAAGAACAGGCACCGGACCCAATGAAATTTTTCCTCGAGGGCAAATCCTTGCCCGTCTCACAGGGCCGCCACCGATGAGCAGGGCTCTGGTGCTCGCCGGATGCAAAACCTTAGGTGGCCGGGTAGGGCAGGCTATCCGCAGCGTCAATCCGACGCGGCTGCTCCTACGCCAGCGCATACGCATTTCGTTCGACATCGACGACACGCTCGCCTGCCAACTCCACCACTGCGATGTCGAGCGAAGCCGGTTGCCGGCCTGTGTTCAGCGCTGGCTGGGATAGCCGCTGCGCATGGGTACGCGCTCGCTGATCCGGGAGCTGCGTCGCCAGGGTTGCAGTATCTGGGTATACACATCGTCTGGGCGCACGCCGTCCTACATCAGACGTTGGCTGCTGCTGTACGGCATCCGCGTCGACGGTGTCGTCAACAGCGTGCTCCACAACCGCGCCCTGACGACACATGGGCTGTCCAACTCACCCTCCAAGTACCCGCCGGCGTTCGATATCGACTTGCACGTCGATGATTCCGAGGGTGTGCAGATTGAAGGGGATGACCACGGGTTTCGCGTTGTCGTGGTGCATCCGGAGGATGAAGGCTGGGCGCAGAAGGTGCTGGATGCGGTGGCCATGGTCCAGGCGCAGCTTGATTGGCAGCAGAGGCCGGTCCAGCGGGCTCCGTTGCGCCGGGTTACGACCGGCTAGCAAGTCAGGCTGTCATCGTGCGATTCAGGGCCACAATCTGCTCATGGGTAAGCTGACTGCCGGGATCCATGAACCTGGCGATCAGTGCGTCGCGGTTCTCCGGTGCCCGTGCCTTTTCAGCCGCGTCCAGCGCCATTTCCAGCTCCGGCAGTGTCAACTCGGTGCAGTAAGCCGGTGTGCCTGGCTGCTGACGCCATGAGGCTTCGAGGCTGCCGGCGGCAAAAGCGGTAAAGCCTGTCTGCTCGACAAGATCCTGCGCTAGCGCCACAGCGGCGGCATCGTTCCCAGCCACGGGTATCGCGATGCGCGTTGAAGCTTCCGCCGGCTGGCCTTTGTCGGCAAGCGTGGCGGCGAGCAGGGCATTCCATGCCTTGACCACCGGGCGACCAAGCTGTTCGCTCACCCAGACGCTCTCGGGCTTGCCGTCCTCAACTTCCTTGATTGCCCCGTCACGACCCGGATAGTAATTGGAAGTATCGATGACGACGGTCTTCGGGGAAGCGTTGCTCAACGTCTGCTTGAGGTCAGGGTATCTAGCAAACGGAATCGACAGGATTACAGCGTCCACGCCGGACACCGCATCGTCCTTGGTCACGGCATGCACGCCGATTTCGCTGGCAAGTTTCTGGATGCTTTGAGGGTCTTTTGAGTTCGCCAGTTTGACGTCATGGCCGCACGCCGCGAGTTTGCGGGCAAGGGTCGCCCCAATGTTGCCTGCGCCGATAATTCCGAGTTTCATTTCAATCACCTCGCTTGTGGACAGTGTGCAAGTCTCATCATTCCTGCGCCGGCCTGTATCCGGCCAGCAAACTTAGAATCTCATCATGTGAGCCGTTGGATTCGGCAAACCGTAATGGCTTGGCGCGCTCGACGACAAGTTCCTGTGGAGTCGATTTCGAGCAATTCAAGAATGTCATGCAGGAACTTGTCCAAGGGCATGGCGTTTTTCTTCATTTTTCGTATTTCAGCGGGAGCCGGAGAAATTCCGGCCCTCTGCGGGTAAAAATTCTGAGCAAACGGCACTGCCTGCGCGTCCAAAACCCTCAACGCATCCTTTAAATGCGACTATCTATTCGTCAGATCGTTTTGGAAATCACCATGCTTCGCCTATTTGAACAACGGCTAGACCCTTTCCCACCCGATGAAGTCCCCCCGCCACCCGACGGTCTGGCGCGGTTCCTGTGGGCTTGCACGCGAGGCGCACGCGGTTACATTCTCGCATTCGCGCTGCTCAGTGCCGGTGTGTCGATCTACGAAGCCTGGCTGTTTTCTTTCCTCGGTCAGGTCGTGGACTTGCTCTCGACCTGGCAGGCAGGCGGCGATGCGGCAGCGCAAGAGAGTCGGGTGCTGTGGGGCATCGGCATCATCCTGGTGGCCAGCGTTGGGCTGGTCGCGTTGCGCACGATGGTGCAGCACCAGATTCTAGCGATCAACTTGCCGTTGCGCCTGCGCTGGGATTTTCACCGGCTGATGCTGAGGCAAAGCCTGTCGTTCTTTTCGGATGAGTTTTCCGGCCGGGTCACCACCAAAGTGATGCAGACGGCGCTGTCGGTGCGTGAGGTGCTGTTCACCATCATCGAGATCGTTCCCGGGATCGGCGTGTACTTCATCGCGATCATCGCCCTGGCAGGCGGTTTTGACCTGAAACTGATGCTGCCTTTCATTGCCTGGATGGTCTTGTTCGGTGTCGCCATGCGCTACTTCGTGCCGCGCCTGGAGAAAGTCGGGCAGGAACAGGCCAATGCGCGGTCGTCGATGACCGGGCGAGTTTCAGACGCCTACACCAACATCACCACGGTGAAGCTGTTCTCCCACTCCAAGCGCGAAGCGCATTTTGCGCGCGCCGCCATGGAGGATTTCAAGCAAACCGGCTTTCGCCAGATGCGCTTGGTCAGCCAGTTCGAGATCGTCAACCAGGCTTTGGTGGTCGGGTTGATCATGGGCTCGGGCGGTTATGCCCTCTGGCTATGGCATCAAGGCGAAGTCGGCACCGGTGCCGTCGCGGCGATTACCGCCATGGCGTTGCGTATCAATGGCATGTCGCACTGGATCATGTGGCAAATGACCTCGCTGTTCGAGAACATCGGCACGGTGCAGGATGGCATGGCGACCCTGACCCGCGGCCCCAAGGTGCAGGATGCGCCAGACGCCGGCGTGCTGGTCACCACGGGCGGCGCGGTGACCTTCGACAAGGTGCGCTTCAACTATAACGGCGAACGACAGGTGCTCGATGGTCTGAGCCTGAGCATCCGCCCGGGCGAAAAGATCGGCCTGGTAGGCCGTTCCGGCGCCGGGAAATCCACGCTGATCAACCTGCTGCTGCGTTTCTACGACGTGGACAGCGGCGAGATTCGGATCGATGGGCAGAATATCGCCCACGTCACCCAGGACAGCTTGCGCAGTGCCATCGGCATGGTCACCCAGGACACGTCGCTGTTGCACCGCTCCATCCGCGACAACATCGCCTATGGCCGCCCCGATGCAACCGACGCGCAGATCCGCAGCGCCGCGATCAGCGCTCAAGCCGATGGATTCATCAGCCAACTGAGTGACAAGCAAGGTCATTGCGGCTACGACACCCTGGTTGGGGAGCGTGGGATCAAGCTTTCGGGAGGCCAGCGACAACGCATCGCCATTGCCCGGGTGATGCTCAAGAACGCCCCGATCCTGCTGCTTGACGAAGCCACCAGCGCACTGGATTCAGAAGTCGAGGTCGCCATCCAGGAAAGCCTCGATGAAATGATGAAGGGCAAAACCGTGATCGCCATTGCCCATCGGCTGTCGACGATCGCGGCCATGGACCGGCTCATCGTCATGGATGAAGGCCGCATCATCGAGCAGGGCACCCACGCCGAGCTGCTCGGGAAGAACGGGACCTATGCGCGATTGTGGCATCACCAGAGTGGCGGTTTCCTGGGGGAGGATCAGGGGGTGGTTGAGGCGGTGGAGTAGGCTGGCTCAGTATCGGAACAACACGTGATTCCGGTTCCGTGTAATCGTGCAATCCGAAAGACCCGCGTATTTCAGGGCTTGTCCCAGGGAAGCGATTTTCTCGCAGGCGGGGTTTTGCAAGAATGTACCCTCTGCATATGACTGCTCCCCCTGAAGGAACCTCCCCGGTGAACGTCAATGACGCCAGCTTCGAAGAACTGCTCAACGCTCTCCATGACGGCGTCTACATCACGGATGGCGACGGCAATACGCTAAAAGTAAATCAAGCCTATGAGCGCCTGACCGGGCTCAGTGGTGCGGATCTCGTCGGTCGATCCATGCAGGAGCTGGTGAAGGAGGGCGTCATCTCGCAATCGGCCACATTGCGCGTGTTACAGGGCGGTCGGCCGGTATCGGTGATGCAGAGCCTGAGCCATGGCAAAAAGCTGCTCGTCAGTGCCACGCCAATTCTCGACGCTGGAAAGCGAATTTCATATGTGGTCAGCACCGTGCGCGACATGACTGAACTGCTGCGCATGAAACACGAGCGCGATGAGTTGCAACAGCTCAAACAACTGCGCAACAGCACCGCCAAGCTTCATGCCGGGCAACGGGACAATCTGCTGCGTTCTCCGCTCATGGCCGATCAGGAAGTTTCCGGCCGCGTCCTTTCGCTGGCCCGGCAGGTTGCGAGCAGCTCGGTGAAGGTGTTGCTTCAAGGCCAAACCGGCGTCGGGAAGACCCTCGTCGCGCAATTCATCCATAACGCCAGCCCCCGTGCCAGCGAACCCTTCCTCGCGCTCAACTGCGGCGCGCTGCCCGAGAATCTGATCGAAGCCGAGCTGTTTGGCTATGCACCTGGGGCGTTCACTGGCGCAGGTCCCAAAGGCAAGCGTGGCCTGCTGGAACTGGCGCATCACGGCACGTTGTTTCTAGATGAGATTGGTGATCTTCCGCTGCCGGTGCAGGTCAAGCTGCTCAAGGTCATCGAAGAGAACCGCTTCATTCCTGTAGGCGGCCTGGAATTGAAGGAGGTGGATGTACGCATCATCAGCGCCACCCACCATGACCTCAAGCAGCGGGTGGCGGAGGGGCATTTTCGGGCTGATTTGTATTACCGGCTCAACGTGGTGCCGATTCACATACCGGCACTGCGCGAACGTCGGGAGGAGATTGCGCCACTCCTGCGTTACTACCTCGACCGATTCAACGTTCGTTATGAACGCCAGGTCCAGTGGAGTCTGGATGCCCTCGACTTGATGTGCGAATACGCCTGGCCCGGCAATATTCGCGAGTTGATCAATGTCGTCGAACGGCTGGTGGTGACCAATCAGACCGGGACTGTCGAGGCGCTTGATATGCCGGAAGAGATCCTCAACCTTAATCCGTCGAAAACCAATGACGCGGGGCTGCCACTGCGCAAGGTATTGGAAAATGCCGAGCGCAGCGCGATTCGCGCCGCGCTGCTTGCGCACAAGACCACGCGCCTTGCGGCCAAGGCGTTAGGGGTGAGCCAGGCGACTGTGGTGCAGAAAATGAAACGCTGGGAATAGTCTGATTAGGATTCTGATCAATCTAGGGTAAAACGATCAGAAAACTAATCGGAGCTCACCGGTAAATAAGCCCATAATTCACGCAAAGTCCCGTAGGGCGGGGCTTCCAGGGCATTGGCACGGCTTTCGCTATCCCATTTGGCACGTCTTCCATAAAACAACATCAACTGGACGAGCCCGATGAACATTTCTTCTTTCAAAATCGCCAATAAATTAATCACCGGACCCGGCGCAATCGAGCAGCTTTGCGCTGAGCTGACGCGCCTTGAGATCAAGAACCCACTGATCGTCACGGACACCGTCCTGGTGAACTCCGGCACTGTGGACCTGGCGCTGGCGCAACTCGGTGATCGCCACTACGGCGTTTTCGACCAGGTCAAACCGGAGCCTGAGGTGGCCATCGTGGAGGAGTGCACTCGCGCCTATCGCGAGGGTGGGCACGACGGACTGATTGCGGTGGGTGGCGGCAGTGCCATCGATATTGCCAAGGGCGTCGCGGCGTATGCCGGTCATGCAGGTCCGCTGACGGAACTGTTCGGAGTCGATCTGGTGAAACGCAAGGGCCCGCCCTTGATTGCTATCCCGACAACTGCCGGCACAGGTTCGGAAGTGACCAACGTCGCGATTTTCTCCGACAAGCAAGCACAGCTGAAAAAAGGCATCGTCAGTGACTACCTGCTACCGGACGTGGCGCTGGTCAGTCCGACCATGACGTTGACCTGCCCACGCAGTGTGACGGCGGCCAGTGGCGTCGATGCGCTGGTGCATGCGGTCGAGTCCTATCTTTCAGTCAACGCTTCGCCAATCACCGATGCCATCGCGCTCGGTGCGATCAAGTTGATCAGCAAGGCGCTGCCGAAGGCTTATGCCAACCCAACCAACCTGCAAGCCCGGGAAGACATGGCCACCGCGAGCCTGATGGCCGGCATGGCGTTTGGCAACGCGGGGGTAGGGGCGGTGCATGCGCTGGCGTACCCGCTCGGCGGACGGTTCAACATCGCCCATGGCGTCAGCAACGCCTTGCTGCTGCCGTACGTAATGGAGTGGAACAAGACGGCTTGCGTCGAGCGTTTCCGTGACATCGCCGAAGCCATGGACGTGCGCGTCGCGAACCTGAGCGACAGGGACGCTGCGGACCAGGCTGTGAAAGCCATGGCGGATCTGTGTGCTGGCGTTGATATTCCCTCCGGGCTGCGCAGTTTCAACGTGCCCGAGGAGGCCATCCCAGCGATGGCGGAGGAGGCCAGCAAGATCGACCGTTTGATGCGCAACAACCCGCGCAAGCTGACGGCCGCCGATATCGAGAAGATCTATCGCGCCGCCTACTGATCCATAAAGCCATGGCTCCGGTTTCCCGGAGCGTGCGCCCGCCACTACAAGACCAATAACACAGGTGAACCCAATGTCTGACACTCCTGCGCAGCGGGGCGAAAGTCCATACATCCCGCTCGGTCCTTTCAAGGTCCGGTTGCCGTTTCTCCATTACAAAATCGAACTTCCAGACTACCTCCAAGGCTTGTTGATGTGTGCCGTGGACCTGGCCGCGATCCCGCTGATGACCGAACTGCTGGGCATGCCTTTCGAAGTCGCGCTTGCCGTGGTGATGCTCAACGGCTTGCTTTACCTGGCGCACCATTTGCTCGGTGACCCGACCGTTCCTGGCTGGATCACGCCGGCGGTTCCTCTGTTGATGGCTTACTGCGCGCAGTTCCCAATGGGCCCGGAGCGTGTCCATGCCTTGATAGCCTTCCAACTGATGCTTGGCGTTTTTTCAATTGCCCTGGGGGCGACTGGAATGGCGAAAAAGGTTGTGGAATTCGTGCCCTCGGCAATCAAGTCCGGCATCATCGTCGGGGCTGGCTTGAGTGCCGTGATCGCGGTGTTCCAGGTGGGCGGCAAATTCAATGTATTGCCCTGGACCATCTCCATTGCGGTGGGCATAGCCTTCTACCTGATCTTTTCCCAGCACTTCAACGAGCTCAAGCAACGCAACCGCTTCTGGTGGAACTTCGCCAAGCTCGGCATCCTGCCGATCATCCTGCTGGCGGTGGTGATTGCACCGTTGTTTGGTGAGGCGCCATGGCCGACGATTCAGTGGGGAATCAGCCAACCGGACTTTGCCGGATTGTGGAATGACTACACCGTCTTCGGTCTGGGCATGCCGCCAGTCTCCATGTTCATCTCAGCGTTGCCGACCATGCTGGCGGCCTACATCATCGTGTTCGGCGACGTGCTCAGCGCCAAATCGCTCCTCGATGAGGCAGAAACCGTGCGCACCGACGAAGTCGTCGACTACAACGCCGATCGCGCTCACCTGATCTTCGGCGCGCGCAACGCGTTCATGAGCATCTTTGGTCCCGATGTCGCCATGTGCGGGCCAAAATGGGCCGCGATGCTGGTGGTGGTGATCGAGCGTTTCAAAGGTGGACCGAAGGCAATGAAGTCGATCATTGGCGGCGTCGGGTCGTTCCGCTGGGGTACCAACAGCGGTCTGCTGTTGTTGCCGGTCGTCACGCTGGTACAGCCGATTCTCGGTGTCGCCTTGTCACTGACGCTGCTGATCCAAGGGTACGTTAGCGTACGCCTGGGCATTCTCGAAGCCCGAAGCCAGCGTGACCTGGGCATCGCGGGCGTGATTGGCGCGGTGCTGGCGATCAAAGGCGCGAGCTGGGCATTTGGAATTGGCGTTGTGTTGTGCTTGCTGATCTACGGCAAGAACTTTTTCAAGGGGGAGGTGGACGGGACGTTTGCCAAGGACCTGAAGGCGCCGGGCGGCAACCCTGTCAGAGATGTCGGGTCGGCCCCCGCGATCAAGCGGGTTGCAACGGAGAATGTGCTTTAACCTGGGCGACGTGTCCGTCGATATCAGCCGGGCCGCAGCTGCAAAGCTCCGGCCCGGCATCTCCCTCGCTTGGACGTTAGGAAAATTCTGGTAGCGAGCGTGTGAGCCGGAAACAGTCCAAGCCGTTAGTGAGCGCCGATGTCGAGAGGTGGATTATGAATGTGGGTCAATCTTCTGATTTTCGAGAAGCGGGGTTACTGGAAGTGGACAACAGGAAGGGAGCGGATACGTAAACATCGTGTTTAACATAATATACATTATGTGAACCTTCGTATGGAGCTACCTGGGGCGTGGGCAGACAGATTTGAAGCCACGATTGCCACCTCAGCACGTTCACACTGAGCATGAACGGTCACAGCGTCATGCAACCGGACAGCAACTGTAATGAGCTGCATTGCAAGGACTGCGGACTTGAACAGTCAGGATTTTCGACGGACACAAGACACGCACTGGTCGGCACATGGATCTGCTCGGTCCACAGTACGAAGCCCCATCGGTCATGCTCGGCCTACGTTATTCGCTCTGACGCAACAGGATGTAGCAAGCGACTATAGCCATTTACCTGATCACCGGAAACGATCAAAATCGCCCCCATTCGTCTACCCTCACAACGCGCCCGGCAAGAATGCCAGGTGATTGAACCTTTTTGCTTTCACGCACCGGAGATTTCCATGCTCAAGCGTTCCCTGGCCTTGGCCGTCGGTTTCACCCTGACCCTGAGTTCTGTCCTGGCGCAGGCCGCCGACACCCTGAAAGTCAGCGCGATTCCCGACGAAGCGCCGACCGAATTGCTGCGCAAGTTCAAGCCGCTGGGTGCTTATCTGGAGCAGCAGATCGGCATGAAGGTCGAGTTCGTACCGGTGAGCGACTACCCCGCGGTGGTCGAGGCATTGGCCACCGACCGCATCGACATGGCCTGGCTGGGCGGTTTTACTTTCGTCCAGGCTCGCCTGAAGACCGGCAACGCCATTCCATTGGTGCAACGTGAGCAGGACGCGCAGTTCACCAGTAAATTCATCAGTGCCGACCCGGCCGTCAAATCCCTGGCCGACCTGAAGGGGAAGAGCTTTGCCTTTGGCTCTGTTTCGTCTACCTCCGGCAGCCTGATGCCGCGTTACTTCATGCTCCAGGATGGCATCAAGCCGGAAACCTACTTCAGCCGCGTGGGCTACTCCGGTGCCCATGACGCGACGGCCGCGTGGGTCCAGGCCGGCAAGGTCGACGCCGGCGTGCTCAACGCCAGCGTCTGGGAAAAACTGGTGGCCGCCGGCAAGGTCGACACCAGCAAGGTCAAGGTCTTCGCCACCACCCCAGCGTATTTCGACTACAACTGGACGGTGCGCGGGACCCTCGACCCGGCGGTGGCCGCCAAGATCAAGGCCGCGTTCCTGGCGCTCGATCCGGCGAACCCAAAGGACAAGGAGATCCTTGATTTGCAAGCCGCCAGCCGCTTCATCGAAACAAAGCCCGAGAACTACAAGGGCATCGAAGAAGCCGCACGCGCCGCTGACCTGCTCAAATGACATTGCGTTTGACCCAGGCCAGCGTCATCCACGCCAACGGCGCCCAGGCGTTGCGCGGCGTGGACCTGCACCTGCGCGCAGGGGAACAGGTCGCGATCATCGGCCCGTCCGGCGCTGGCAAGTCGAGCCTGCTCAACGTCCTTGCCACCGCGCTGCGGCCAGGCCACGGTGAAGTAGAAGTGCTGGGCGAGCGGGCCTGGCAGCTGTCGGCGCGCCAGCGCCAACGCCTGCGTGCACGCATTGGCTTGATTCATCAAGCGCCTCCCCTGCCCCCGCGCCAACGTGTGGTCACCGCAGTACTGGCTGGCAAGCTGGGACAATGGGGTCTCGGCAAAAGCCTGCTGAACCTGTTCCATCCGCTGGACGTGCGCGGGGCTCGGGCAGCCTTGGCCCGTCTGGACCTGGGGGAAAAACTGTTCGTGCAGTGCCAGCAATTGTCCGGCGGGCAGCTGCAACGCGTCGGCATCGCCCGCGTGCTTTACCAGGCGCCGGAGGTGTTGCTGGCGGATGAACCGGTATCGGCGATGGACCCGGTGCTCGCCGAGCACACGCTCTCGGTGCTCTGCCAGCATGCCCGGGAGCAGCAGGTCACCCTGGTGACCAGTCTGCATGCGGTGGACCTGGCGCTTGCGCATTTTTCGCGAATCATTGGTTTGCGTGAGGGCCAGATTCTCTTCGACTTGCCGACCGAAGCGGTTGATCGCAAGCAGCTCGATGCACTTTATGCCAATGAGCAACTGGAGTCGCTGTCGAGCCCACCGCCGCCGTCGAGCGTGCAGATTCCCCGATGCTGACGCGTGACGCTCGGGACCCCGCCGCCCTCCCTCGCCTGTTCCTTGGCCTGCTGGCCATTGCCCTGCTGTGGCCGGGTATCCATTTCAGCGAATTGGACCTGGGTGTGCTGCTGGCCAGCGATAGCCAAAGCGAGATGGGCCGGTTCGCCGCCGCGTTCTGGCCGCCGGCCCATGACGAAACGTTTGTCGAATTGCTGCTGCAAGCCACACTGCAGACGCTCGCCATCGCTACCGCCGGCATGACCTTGGCACTGCTGTTGGCGGTGCCCGCGAGCCTGGTCGCCAGCCGGGCGCTGTCGTTGTCCGCCGCGTACCGCGCAGGCAGGCCTGGCCTTTGGGGTCAGTGGCTGCGTTGGCCGGTCCGTGGCCTGCTCATCTTCCTGCGCAGCGTGCCGGAGATCGTCTGGGCGTTGCTCTTCGTCCGGGCCGTCGGTCTTGGCCCCACCGCCGGGGTATTGGCCATCGCCATCACCTACAGCGGCATGCTGGGCAAGGTCTACGCGGAAATCTTCGAGTCGGTTGACCAACGCCCCGCACACGCGCTGATGCAAGCCGGAAGCGGTCGGCTCGCCGCCTTCTGCTACGGCATCTTGCCCAACGTCGCCGCCGAGCTGCTGTCGTACACCGTGTACCGCTGGGAATGCGCCATCCGCGCCTCGGTGGTGATGGGCTTCGTCGGCGCTGGTGGACTGGGCCAACAGATGGACCTGTCGTTGCGCATGTTCGCCGGCGGTGAAGTCGCCAGCCTGCTGCTGACTTTCCTGATATTGGTGCTGCTCGCCGACCAGCTCAGTCGCGTGCTGCGCTGGAGGTTGGCATGAGTCGCCTGCTCAACGCGCTGTTGCTGCTGTGCATCGGCGCGGCCGTGGTTGCCTCGTTCGTCTATCTGGGTATCGACCTGGACGCCCTTGGCGATCACTCGAATCTCAAGCAAATGGCCGCTTATGCCCAGCGTTTCCTGACCCCTGACCTGAGCCCGACCTACCTCAAGGCGATCGGCCATGGCGCGCTGGAAACCATCGCCATGTCCGCCCTTGGCACACTGCTCGCGGCAGTGCTGGGTTTGGCCTTGGCGCTGCCCGCCGCCGGGCGCCTTGGCTGGCCGTTGCAGAGCGTGTCGCGCCTGTTGTTGAACGCCTTGCGCGCGGTGCCGGAGCTGGTATGGGCCGCGCTGATGGTGCTTGCCGCCGGGCTTGGCCCCAACGCCGGTACGCTGGCGCTCGCCCTGCACACCGTCGGCGTGCTCGGTCGATTGTTTGCCGAAGCCTTGGAAAACACTCCGTCGCAACCCGCCGATGCCCTCCGCCTGCAAGGGGCCAGCGCCCTCTGGGCGTTCTGCTACGGCACGCTGCCCAACCTGATGCCGCAACTGTTGGCCTACACCTTGTACCGCTGGGAAAACAACATCCGCATGGCCAGCGTTCTAGGGTTCGTCGGCGCCGGCGGCCTTGGCCAGATGCTCTACGTCAGCCTCAGCCTGTTCCAGGAGGCGCAAGGCAGCACGGTGATCCTGGCGATGTTGCTGCTGGTCTTCACCGTCGATACGTTGAGCAGTTGGAGCCGTCAGCGTTGGGTCAAGGCTTGACGGCCTGGGGACTCACCACAACGCCATCGTATAGCTGACGATCAAACGGTTCTCATCCAGGTCATTGCCGAAGTTCGAACGCACCGTTGCATTGCGCCATTTGAAACCCAGCCCTTTCAATGTGCCGTCCTGGATCACATAGGCAATGTCGGTGTTGCGCTCCCATTCCTGGCCCTCCCCTGGCGCGCTGCGTTGCACGTTGTCGCCACTGATGTAGCGGGTCATGAATGTCAGGCCCGGCACACCGAGGGCGGCGAAGTTGTAGTCGTAGCGGGCTTGCCAGGAGCGTTCGTCGGTGTTGGCGAAGTCGCCGATCTGCACGAAGTTGACCAGATAGGGATCGCTGCGGGAGATGTAGGGGAATGGATCGTCGCCGCTCATGCGCTGATAGCCCAGCCCGAACCCGTGGCCAGCGAGGCTGTAGGTGAACAGTGCGCCGAACGCTTGGTTATCGATCCTGCGGAAACTGCCGTCCTCGGTGCTGCGCGAGTAACGCACGTCGCTTTTCAGTGACTGGCCATCGCCCAGGTCCAGGGTGTGGACAAAGCCGAGGTAGTTCTGCTGGTAGATATCCTCGAGCTTGCCGTAGCGGTACTGCGCCGTGAGATTGGGCAGAAGCTGGTAGTCCGCCCCGGCGAACTGGAACCTGTCGCTGATGCCGCCGATGCGATTGGCGGTCATGTCTTGATAGTCGGTGGAATCGACTAAATTGATCTGGGTGAGCTGCCCGGCGGTGAGCTTGAGGCGGTCAATTTCCTGCACGTTCAACAGCCCGCCCTTGAAGGTGCTCGGCAATAGGCGCGTGTCGTTGGAATTCACCACCGGGTCCTTGATCTGGAGCGTCCCGGCTTTCAGCGTGCTGTTGGACAAGCGCATTTTCGCGGTGAGGCCGACTTCGCCGTAGCGATCCTGGGAGCCGCCGGACAGGTCCGCCGGCAAAAGATTGGTACCCGCCGTGCCGCCGCCCGAGTCCAGCTTGATGCCGGCCATCGCCAAGGCGTCGAGACCAAAACCCACGGTGCCGGCCGTGTACCCCGACTCCAGGCGCAACAAGAACCCTTGCGCCCATTCCTCGGCCTTGTCCCGAGCGCCCTCCTGCCTGAAATCGCGGTTGAAGTAAAAATTGCGAGCTTCCAGGCTGGCCTTGCTGTCGCCAATGAAATCGGCGTGGGCCACCGGCGCGCCGATCAGGCCCAGGCCGAGCAAGGGACCAATGGGCGAACGGCTCCAGCGGGTATCGATGAAACAGGGCATGGCGTGCTCCTTTTTGTGGGCGCGAACGATCCCTTCGGGGACGGCGGACGCGCCTCGCTTATTATTTGGGGCAGTGCGGATACTGTGGCAAGTGAGCTTGCTCCCGCTGCGCCGGTCCGACGCCTCGGGCGCAGCGGCCCCATTCACGCTGAGCGCTGCGCGCTTAAGCGAGCAAGCTCCCTCGCCACGGGGCGGATTCTTCGCAGTGGCGCGATACAGCGTCAAACGGGAAAAACCCAGGCGCGTACATAAGAAAATTTGATGCGCGCCGAAGCCCTATCTGGAGTAACAATTCCAACCATAAGAACGATAAACGCCAAGAGAGCCACCATGAACCTCAAATTCCTTGAAACCTTCGTCTGGGTCGCTCGCCTGCAAAGCTTCAGCCTGACCGCCGAAAAGATGTTCAGCACCCAGGCCGCGATTTCCAGTCGGATCGCCTCGTTGGAAGACGAGCTGGGCCTGCGCCTGTTCGTGCGTGATTCACGGGGCGTGTCATTGACCCCGGAAGGCACCAAGGTCCTTGAATATGCCGAGCGAATGCTCGACGTCCAGCGCGAGTTGAAGCAGTCCCTGGACAACAGCACCCCACAGCAAGGCCTGGTGCGCATCGGTGTGATGGACACGGTGATTCACACCTGGCTGAGCCCGTTGATGTCGATGCTGATGCAGGCGTTTCCCGCCGTGGAGATCGAAATCACCGCCGACGCGGCGCGAAATCTTTGTGAGCAGCTGCAAAAAGGTTACCTGGACATCGCCTTCCAGACCGACCTGGTCCGCCACGAAAGCGTGCGCAATCTCGAGCTGGGGCATTACCCGATGCACTGGATCGCCGCCAGCCAATCGATTTACGCCCGGCCCTACGCCTCGCTGGCGGAAATGGCGAGCGAGCGCATCATCACTTTCGTCAAGCATTCACGGCCTCACCAGGATGTGCTCAACCTGCTGTATGCCCATGGCGTCGGTACGCCGAGGGTCAGTTGCGTCAATTCGGTATCGGCGATGACGCGACTGATACGCGACGGTTTCGGCATTGGTGCGCTGCCCGCGGCGCTGGTGACCAAGCCGCTGGCCCGTGGCGAGTTGATCCAGCTGGAACCGGGCGCGCCCCTTCCCCAGCTCGATGTCGTCGCATCGTGGCGGGCCGGCGTGGGGCTCGAACTGATCGAAAGCATCGTGCACATGAGCCGCCAAGTGGTCTGCCAGTACGCCACGGACGTCGGACCGCAACGCATGGTCGCGGCACCGGGGCTGTCGACGGTCGAATAACTTTTACTTGTCAGGGGGTAGCAATTTTCCTTGTTGGACGCCATCGCCGGGATTTTCTAAAAAGGACTCACTCAGAAAAAGAACCCAACGGAGCCCCTTGCGATGAGTCCATCAGCCCTGTCCCTCGAGCAACTGCAGCAGTGTTCACCGCAAGCCTTGCGCCAGAAAATCGCCGCCGGGCAATACCACGGCCATACCAGCGGCCTGGGCCAGGGCCGGGTCCAAGCCAATATCGTGATCCTGCCGGGAGACTGGGCCGACGAGTTCCTGCGCTACTGCACGCTCAACCGTCAGGCTTGTCCGGTGCTGGACGTGACGGAACCGGGTGACCCCTTCCTGCGCAACCTGGGCGCTCCCATCGACATCCGCCACGAGGTCCCAAGCTACCGGGTCTTTCACCACGGAGAGATAAGTGAGCAACCTTCGGACATCGAACACCTTTGGCGCGATGACCTGGTGACTTTCGCCCTCGGCTGTTCGTTTTCTTTCGAGCAACCGTTGCTTGAGGCCGGCATTCGGATGAGGCACATCGACCTGGGTCGCAACGTCGCCATGTTCCGCACCAACATCGACACACGCCCCACCGCGCGACTGTCTGGCAAAATGGTCGTGAGCATGCGCCCGATGAAAGCGGCGGCGGCGATCCAGGCGATCCAGATCACCGGGCGCATGCCCGGCGTCCATGGCGCCCCGGTACACATTGGCGATCCATCGCTGATCGGCATTGAGTCCCTGGAAACGCCGGACTACGGCGATGCGGTACCGGTCGAAAGCGATGAAATACCGGTATTCTGGGCCTGTGGCGTGACGCCTCAATCGGTGGTCCAGGCGTCGCGTCCGCCGCTGTGTATCACTCACGCGCCGGGTTGCATGCTGGTCACCGATCTATGGAACAGCGCATTGTGATGTATCGACCCGGAGACGGAGATTTGATGAACAGCCCGCGACGATCGATCGAGCAGTACATCCGCGCCAAGGACGGCAACCGCCCCCACCTGCTGGACCAGGCGTTTACCAATGACGCGACCCTGGACATGGTGGTATGCACCGGATCCATTTCATTCCCCGATCATGTCGAAGGCCGTGGCGCCATCGGTGATGTGCTGGTGAGCCGTTTCAACCAGACCTTCGAGAACGTCTACACGTTTTGCCTGGACGCTCCTCCTGCGTCCAACGCCGAGACGCTACAGTGCCGTTGGATGGTCGCCATGGCGGACAAGCACAGCGGTGAAGTCCGGGTCGGGTGTGGCCGGTATGACTGGCGATTCAGGCCCCAATCGTGGTTGGCTGAGGGACTCACCATTACCATTTCACACATGAAAACCTTGCCTGCAGACGATCTATCGGTAGTCATGGCCTGGGTGTCGCGTTTGGCGTACCCGTGGTGCAGCGTTGATGACGCCATGGATGCGGTGCCGGATTCAAGCGCGCTTGAAGACGTGATCCAATACCTGTCAGTCAGGCATGATCGAACGGTTTGATCGCCCTTGGATTTCCCTGCCTCTTCGTTTCAAGGAGCTGCCCGACATGAATATCAAGTTCCTGGAAACCTTCGTCTGGGTCGCCCGCTTGAAAAGCTTCCGGCTGACGGCGGAAAAGCTCTTCACCACTCAGGCGTCGATTTCCAGCCGTATCGCGGCCCTTGAAGATGAAATGGGCGTGCGCTTGTTCGTCCGCGATCCCAAGGGCGTGTCGCTGACATCCGAAGGCCTGCGGGTACTCGAATATGCCGAGCGCATCATGGAAACCATGCAAAGCATGAAGGCGGTGATCAAGGATCCCCGTCAGGTGCGCGGTCGGATCCGCATCGGCGCGATGGACACGGTGATCCATACTTGGCTCAGCCCGTTGGTGACACGGCTGATGGAATGCTACCCGGCCCTGGAAATCGAGTTGTCGGCCGATACCGCGAGCAACCTGTGCTCGCAGCTGGAAAAAGGCTATCAGGACATCATCTTCCAAACCGACATCCTGCGCCTGGACAGCGTGCGCAATACGCTTTTGACCCGTTATCCGATGCATTGGGTGGTGCGCACCGGCTCCGCCTATGACCGCGATTATGCTTCGCTGGAAGAATTATCCCAGGAGCGCATCGTGACCTTTTCGCGCAACTCGCGTCCGCACCAGGACATCCTCAACCTGCTGCACTCGGCCAATATCGTCTCGCCGCGCATCAATTGCGTGAATTCGGCATCGGCCATCACGCGGCTGGTGCGCGACGGCTTTGGCATAGGCGCCATGCCCGCGGCGCTGGTTCAAGGCGAACTGGCCCAGGGCACGTTGAGGCTGGTGGATGGCGTGCCGCTGCCCTCGGTGATGGACGTGGTCGCCAGCTGGCGCACCGGCGCGGGCATGGAGCGGGTCGAAGACATCGTCACCCAGACCCGGGAGGTGGTTGAAGAATTCAGCGCGCAACTGCCTGCCCAATACCGGCTGGCGGCGGACCCTGCCCCGGCAGGCTGTCAGTGAACTGCAACATCCCCGCCCTATCCTGAAACGAGCGCACCGCGGTGTACCGCTGGGTGCGGCCGCTCGGGATGGTCCAGGGAGTTCGCCATGAAGATCAGCGTGTTCGGCAGTGGTTACGTTGGATTGGTGCAAGCCGTCGTGTTGGCCGAGGTCGGTCATGACGTGGTGTGCATGGACATCGACGAGCAAAAGATCGAGAACCTGCGCCAGGGCCAGGTGAGTATTTTCGAACCCGGCCTGGCGACGCTGGTGCGCGAGGGGCTCGATGCCGGGCGCTTGCGTTTTACCAGCGACGAACAAATGGCCGTCCGGCATGGGCAGGTCGTGTTCATCGCCGTCGGCACGCCGTCCAGGGAAGACGGCTCGGCGGACTTACGCCAAGTCCTCGCCGTCGCTGAAGCCGTTGCCCGCTACGGCGAACAGCCGCTGGTGGTGGTGGAAAAGTCCACCGTGCCGGTGGGCACTGGCGATATCCTGCGCGCCCACATCGATAAGTGCCTGCTCAAGGCCGGGCGCCTGCTGCAATTCGATGTCGTGTCCAATCCCGAATTCCTCAAGGAGGGCTCCGCGGTCTCCGATTGCCGGCGTCCCGATCGCATCGTGATCGGCTGTGAGCGTGAGGAAGTTCGGGAAACCATGCGCGAGCTGTATGCGCCATTCAACCGCAACCACGACCGGATCCTGTTCATGGACGTGCGCAGCGCCGAGCTGACCAAATACGCGGCCAACGGCATGCTGGCGACCAAAATCAGCTTCATCAACCAGATCGCCGAACTGGCCGAACACCTTGGTGCCGACATCGAGTCGGTGCGCCAGGGCATAGGGGCTGACTCGCGCATCGGCTATCACTTCATTTATCCCGGTTGCGGCTACGGCGGTTCGTGCTTCCCCAAAGACATGCGGGCCTTGATCCATACAGCGCAGCAAGCCCATTGCGCCAGTGACCTGCTGCAGGCGGTGGAGTCCATCAATCTGCGGCAGAAACACAAACTGTTCGAACGCATCAATGCTTACTACCAGGGCGACTTGCATGGCAAGACCTTTGCCCTGTGGGGCCTGGCCTTCAAGCCCAACACCGACGACATGCGCGACGCCCCCAGTCGCATGCTTCTGGAAGCGTTGTGGGCGGCTGGGGCCAACGTCCGCGCGTTTGACCCCGAAGCAATGCAACAGACCCAGCTGCTCTACCCCAACGAGCCGAAACTGATGCTGATGGGAACGCCAGAGTCAGTCCTGGCCGGCGCCGATGCGTTGATCATCTGCACCGAATGGCAGTCGTTCAAGGCCCCCGATTTCCAGCTGATCCGGCAGCGCCTGAACGCACCGGTGATTTTTGATGGGCGAAACCTCTATGAACCGGAACGCATGGCGGACAGAGGTTTCGTCTATTTCCCGATGGGCCGCGGACAGTCATGCAGCTTGCCCATTGCCCACCAGCCTTGGTTACAAGCCAGAAGCGCTTGATCAAACTGCAAAATAAATGAACTCAACCAGCATTAATATGAATTTGTAAGCAAGAGAGCCGAGCGGCACACTGTGCTCCGTTCCTCCCCCAAATGTTGGAACACTTAAAGGGCTTTCTGGGATTCTCCCGTAAGCCCCTTTTTTTGTTGGCTTTTTGGATCTCCGCTTAATGTTCTCTCGCTGGTTCCCCGCTGCTATCAATACCCGTCCCACCGAATGGAGCCGTGCCGCGATCGGCATGGCTTTAGGAACGATGTTCAGTGTCTGGCTCTGCGGCCAGGTGTTTGGCCTCGAAGTGGCGCAACACCTGATCGGCCCTCTCGGGGCCTCGGCGGTATTGCTGTTCGCCGTATCGTCGGGCGCCCTGGCCCAGCCTTGGTCGATTTTTGGCGGTTACCTTTGTGCTTCAGTCGTGGCGTTGCTGGTCGCCCATGTGCTCGGCCGAACACTGGGCAGCGCTTGCCTGGCGGCCGGCATGGCGCTGGTTCTGATGTGCTGGCTGCGTTGCCTGCACCCGCCGGCGGGGGCCTTGGCGGCCACGCTGGTGCTGGCGGATCATTCGATCATTGCCCTGGATTGGCAGGCGCTTGGCGCTTCGATGCTGGCCGGCTCCGGTCTGCTCGCCTTCGCATTGGCCTACAACAACCTGACGCGCGTACGCTACCCCAAGCGCGCCAGCGAGCCGGTCGCCGCCATTCCGGCCGACCACCCGCCCGTGGATCGCCAGGCCATCACCGCCGAAGACTTGAAGCTTGCGCTCGAGGAAATGGAAGCGTTCTTCGACGTAACTCCCGAGGATCTCGAACAATTGATCCACGCCAGCGAGCGCCATGCCAAGCGCCGCAGCATCACGGAGGTGCTGTCGGGTCGCGGTTGAGCCTGTGGCTGCTATAAATATGCAGACATGACCTGCACGTATCCCGGTTGTGCAATGCAAATTTGCACTGTTACGATCCCGATCGGGTACGCGCGACATTATTTATAAAGACAATAAAAGCAGGGAGTTAGCGATGACAGCTCAGGTTTCATCCCAAGCTGCGGACGGCGTCGAGACCGCGCCATACGAGGTGCTGTTCGAAGTCCGCAACCACATTGGCCACTTGACCCTGAACCGCCCCGCCGGCCTCAATGCCCTTACCTTGGGCATGGTGCGCAGCATGCAACAGCAACTCGATGCCTGGGCGCAGGATGCGCAGATTCGCGCGGTGGTCCTTCGCGGTGCCGGCGACAAGGCGTTCTGTGCCGGCGGTGATATCCGCTCGCTGTACGACAGCCACAAGCAGGGCGATACCCTGCATGAAGACTTCTTCGTCGAGGAATACGCCCTCGACTTGACCATCCACCACTATCGCAAGCCCATTCTGGCGCTGTTGGACGGTTTCGTGCTGGGCGGCGGCATGGGCCTGGCGCAAGGCGCCGACCTGCGGGTAGTGACCGAGCGCACTCGCCTGGGCATGCCTGAAGTGTCCATCGGTTATTTCCCGGACGTGGGCGGCAGTTATTTCCTGCCGCGCATTCCCGGTGAGCTGGGGATCTACCTGGGCGTCAGTGGTGTGCACATCCGCGCCGCCGACGCGTTGTACTGTGGGCTCGCCGACTGGTACCTCGATAGCCGCAAGCTTGCCCAGCTCGATGAGCGTCTCGATCGACTGGAGTGGCGCGATACCCCACTCAAGGACTTGCAAAGCCTGCTGGCAAAAATGGCGGTTCAACAGCTACCTGCACCGCCCCTCGCCGATTTGCGGTCCGTCATCGACCATTTCTTCGCTCTGCCCGATGTGCCGAGCATGGTCGAGCAGTTGCGTCAGGTCACGGTTGCCAACAGCCATGATTGGGCGATGGAAACCGCCAATCTGCTGGAAACCCGCTCGCCATTGGCCATGGCGGTGACCCTGGAAATGTTGCGTCGCGGCCGTCACTTGAGCCTGGAAGACTGTTTCGCCCTCGAGCTGCACCTGGACCGCCAATGGTTCGAGCGCGGTGACCTGATCGAAGGCGTACGCGCCTTGCTGATCGATAAAGACAAGCGCCCGCGCTGGAACCCGCCGACCCTGGAGGCGCTGGACGCCTCGGTCGTGGCGAGTTTCTTCGACGGCCTCGACTACCACGGGAATTGATCATGCAAGACCTCGAGCTGACCGAAGAACAAGTGATGATCCGCGACATGGCCCGTGACTTCGCCCGCGGTGAAATCGCGCCCCACGCTCAGGCCTGGGAGAAAGCCGGGTGGATCGACGACGGCCTGGTGGCGAAGATGGGCGAGTTGGGCCTGCTGGGCATGGTCGTGCCGGAGGAATGGGGCGGCACCTATGTCGATTACGTGGCCTACGCCCTCGCCGTGGAAGAAATCTCCGCTGGCGACGGTGCCACGGGCGCATTGATGAGCATTCATAACTCGGTGGGTTGCGGGCCGGTCCTCAATTTCGGCACCGATGAGCAGAAGCAGACGTGGCTGGCGGATCTTGCCAGCGGCCAGGCGATCGGCTGCTTTTGCCTGACCGAACCCCAGGCCGGCTCCGAAGCCCACAACCTGCGCACCCGCGCCGAGCTGCGGGACGGCCAATGGGTGATCAACGGCGCGAAGCAGTTCGTCAGCAACGGCAAACGGGCGAAGCTGGCGATCGTCTTCGCTGTGACCGACCCGGACCTGGGCAAGAAAGGCATCTCGGCGTTCCTGGTGCCGACCGATACCCCGGGCTTCAACGTCGATCGCTCCGAACACAAAATGGGCATTCGCGCTTCCGACACCTGCGCGGTGACATTGAGCAACTGCACCGTGCCCGAGGCCAATCTGCTGGGTGCCCGAGGCAAAGGCCTGGCCATTGCGCTCTCCAACCTCGAAGGCGGTCGCATCGGCATTGCCGCCCAGGCACTAGGCATCGCCCGCGCAGCGTTCGAAGCGGCATTGGCCTACTCCCGCGATCGTGTTCAGTTCGACAAGCCGATCATCGAGCACCAAAGCATCGCCAACCTGCTGGCCGACATGCACACCCGCCTGAACGCCGCCCGCCTGCTGATCCTCCACGCCGCGCGCCTGCGCAGCGCTGGTAAACCGTGCTTGTCGGAAGCGTCGCAAGCCAAGCTATTTGCTTCGGAGATGGCCGAGAAAGTCTGCTCGTCGGCGATACAGATCCATGGGGGGTACGGGTATCTGGAGGATTATCCGGTGGAGCGCTACTACCGGGATGCGCGGATTACCCAGATCTACGAAGGATCTAGCGAAATACAACGCATGGTCATTGCCCGCGAACTCAAGCACTACCTGGCGTAACGGCGGGAAAAACATCGCGAGCTAGCTCGCTCCCACAGGGTTTGGAGGCGTACGCAATGGCGCGTACACCTCAGATCCACTGTGGGGGCGAGCTAGCTCGCGATGGGGTCAGTCGGAACGCCGCCTACTTGTCCTGGAACGCCGCCGCACGCTTGGCCACGAACGCCGCCATGCCTTCCTTCTGGTCCTGTGTCGCAAACGCGGCGTGGAATACCCGCCGCTCGAAACGCACGCCTTCGGACAGGCTGACTTCAAAAGCGCGATTGACGCTTTCCTTGATCATCATACTGATAGGCACGGACTTGGAGGCGATCAGTGCCGCCGTCTTCATTGCATCGTCCAGCAGCTCATCAGCCGGCACGATCCGCGCAACGATGCCGCAACGCTCGGCCTCGACCGCATCGATAAAACGCCCGGTGAGGCACATTTCCATAGCCTTGGCCTTGCCCACGGCGCGGGTCAGACGCTGGGTGCCGCCCATGCCCGGCAGCACGCCGAGGTTGATTTCCGGCTGGCCGAACTTGGCGTTGTCACCCGCCAGGATGAAGTCGCACATCAACGCCAATTCACACCCGCCGCCCAAGGCAAAACCGTTCACCGCCGCAATGATCGGCTTTCGGCGATTGGCAACGCGGTCGCTGTCGCTGAACAGATCGTCCAAATAGATTTGCGGGTAGGTCAGCTCGGCCATCTCTTTGATGTCGGCGCCGGCGGCGAAGGCTTTTTTCGAGCCGGTCAGCACGATGCAACCGATCTGCGGGTCCGCCTCCAGGCTGTCCAGCGCCTGGTTCAGCTCGCTGACAATCTGCGCGTTGAGCGCATTCAGCGCCTGAGGACGGTTTAGCGTGATCAGGCCGACGCGGTCCTTGATCTCCAACAAAATCGTTTCGTAATTCATGCAGGATTCCTTGTTCAAAGATTGCGCGAAATGACCATGCGCTGGATATCGCTGGTGCCTTCGTAAATCTGGCAGACCCGCACGTCGCGGTAGATGCGCTCCAGCGGGAAATCGTTGAGGTAACCGTAGCCGCCCAGGGTTTGCAGCGCCATGGAGCAGACCTTCTCGGCCATTTCCGAGGCGAACAGTTTGGCCATGGATGCTTCCACTAGTGCCGGCTGGCCGCCATCGCGCAGGGCTGCGGCATGATGAACCATCTGCCGTGCCACGGCGATTTGAGTCGCCATGTCGGCCAGGCGGAACGCCACGGCCTGATGTTCGATAATCGGTTTGCCGAAACTCTGGCGCTCACGGGCATAGTCGCGCGCCGCTTCGAATGCCGCGCGGGCCATGCCCACCGACTGCGCGGCAATGCCAACCCGCCCGCCTTCCAGGTTCGCCAGGGCGATCTTGTAGCCCTCGCCCTCTTCTCCCAGGCGATTGGCCACGGGCACCTTCAGGTCCTCGAAGAGGATCTGGCAAGTGTCGGAGGCGTGCTGGCCGAGTTTGTCTTCGACCCGCGCCACGCTGTAGCCTGGCGAGTCGGTGGGCACGATGAAAGCACTGATACCGCGCTTGCCGGCGCTCGGATCGGTGACCGCAAACACGATGACCACTCCAGCGTTCTGCCCGGACGTGATGAACTGCTTGCTGCCGTTGAGCACGTAATGGTCGCCCTCCAACCGCGCCCTGGTCTTCAAGCTGCTGGCGTCGGAGCCGGCCTGAGGCTCGGTCAGGGCAAAGGCGCCGAGCATCGTGCCGCTGGCCAGGGGTGTGAGGAACCTGGCTTTCTGCTCGTCAGTGCCGAATTTCAGGATCGGCACGCAACCCACCGAGTTGTGCACACTCATGATGGTCGAGCACGCGCCGTCGCCGGCGGCGATTTCTTCCAGCGTCATCGCGTAGGCCAGGTAACCGGTGTCGCAGCCGCCCCACTGTTCCGGCACCAACATGCCGAAAAAGCCCAGCTCGGCCATTTCACCAATGGCCTCCTTGGGAAAACGATGCTCGCGGTCCCATTCAGCCGAGAACGGTTTCAAACGCTCCTGGGCGAATTGCCGAGCCATGTCGCGGATTTGTGTCTGTTCTTCAGTCGGGAGCATGGCAGTTCCTTAATACAGGCATTCAACGGCCATGGCCGTGGCTTCGCCGCCGCCGATGCAGATGGCCGCGACGCCGCGCTTGAGGCCCTTCTGGCGCAGGGCCGACAACAAGGTCACCAGGATCCGTGCGCCGGATGCACCGATCGGATGGCCCAGGGCGCAAGCGCCCCCATGGACGTTGACCTTGTCATGGGGGATTTCCAGCTTGTCCATCGTTACCACGCCCACCACGGCAAAAGCTTCGTTGACTTCGAACAGATCAACCTCGTCCAGCGACCAGCCAGTCTTGCCCATCAGCTTCTTGACCGCGCCAATCGGCGCCGTGGGAAACAGGCCCGGGGCGTCGGCAAAGGCCGCATGGCCATGGATGACCGCCAGCGGTTTGAGGCCGCGCTGTTGCGCCTGGCTCTGGCGCATCATCACCAGGGCTGCGGCGCCATCGGAAATCGAGCTGGAGTTGGCCGCCGTCACGCTACCGCCTTCGCGGAACGCCGGTTTGAGCGTGGGGATCTTGTCGATGCGTGCCTTGGGCGGTTGCTCGTCGTGGCGAACGGTGACCTGTTCCTTGCCGACCATGACCTGCAACGGCACGATTTCGGCATCGAAACTGCCATCCTCGATTGCCTGTTGCGCGCGGGTGGTGGACGCGATGGCGAAGGCATCCTGGGCCTCACGGCTGTAGCCGTTGGCCTCGGCGCAGTCTTCGGCAAAGGTGCCCATCAGGCGCCCCTTGTCGTAGGCGTCTTCGAGGCCGTCGAGGAACATGTGGTCCAGCACCTTGCCGTGGCCCATGCGCAAGCCGGCGCGAGCACGGTCCAGCAGATACGGGGCGTTGGACATGCTTTCCATGCCGCCCGCCACCACGACGTCGGCGCTGCCGGCGACGAGCATGTCATGGGCGAGGATCGCTGCTTCCATGCCCGAACCGCACATCTTGTTGAGTGTGGTGCAACGGGTCGATTTGTCGAGCCCGGCGCCGAGGGCTGCCTGCCGTGCCGGCGCCTGGCCTTGGCCTGCGGCGAGCACACACCCGAACAACACTTCTTCAACCGTGTCCGGTGCGATGCCGGCACGCTCCACGGCAGCCTTGATGGCGGCCGAACCCAGCTGCGGCGCGGTCAGACTTTTGAGTTCGCCCTGGAAGCCGCCCATCGGGGTGCGGACAGCGCTGACGATGACAATTGGATCATGGGACATGACAAATCCTCCTATTTGGCGGCCATGCGCAAGGCGCCGTCGAGACGGATCACCTCGCCGTTGAGCATGCTGTTTTCAATGATATGCCGGACCAGCGCCGCGTACTCGGCGGGTTTGCCCAGGCGCGGCGGGAACGGCACGCCGGCGGCCAGGGAGTCGCGCACTTCCGGGGTCATGCCGGCCATCATCGGGGTCTCGAAAATGCCCGGCGCGATGGTCATCACACGGATGCCGAAGCGTGCCAGCTCACGGGCGGCCGGCAGGGTCAGGCTGGCGATCGCGCCCTTGGATGCGGCATAGGCTGCCTGGCCGATCTGGCCGTCGAAGGCCGCCACCGACGCGGTATTGATGATCACACCGCGCTCGCCGTCGGCGTTGGCTTCGGTTTCGGCAATGGCCGCAGCGGCCAGGCGCAACAGGTTGAAACTGCCGATCAGGTTGACGTTGATCACCTGGCTGAAACTGGCGAGGGCGTGAGGACCGTTCTTGCCGAGGATCTTCTCGCCGCGCACGATCCCTGCACAGTTGACCAAGCCGTTGAGGCCACCAAACGCATCGACCGTGGCCTTGACCGCCGCTTCGGCGGCTGCTTCGTTGCTGATGTCCGCGACCACGCTCTGGCAGCCAAGCTTTTGCGCCTGGGCGGCCACGGCGTCGGCGTTGAGGTCCAGCAGCATCACCTTGGCGCCGGCCTTGACCAGCATTTCACCGGTGGCCGCGCCGAGGCCGGAAGCGCCACCGCTAACGAGGAATATCTTGTTGTCGATCTGCATCATGGTTTCCTTGGATTCAAGCTGAAACGTTCTTCGCCGCAGCCTCTTGAGCTTTGGCGATTTCCTGGTTGCGCAAGATAAAGCGCTGCAATTTGCCGCTTGGGGTTTTCGGCAAGTCGCTGATAAATTCGATCTCTCGCGGATACGCATGGGCAGCGAGGCGCTTGCGCACGTGCAGCCGCAGTTCTTCGGCCAGCTCTGGCGCGGCGCGGTACTGGGCGCTGAGCACCACAAAGGCTTTGACCAGCTCGGTACGTTCCGGATCGGGCTTGCCGACCACGGCAGCCTCGACCACCGCCGGATGCTCGATCAACGCGCTTTCCACATCGAACGGGCCAACGCGATAGCCGGACGTGGTGATCACGTCATCGCTGCGCCCGACGAAGCTGATGCTGCCGTCCGGATTGAACTCGACGGTGTCGCCACTCAGGTAATAATCGCCGACGAAGGCCTTGGTCGGCCCGCCCTGGTAGCCGGCGAACCAACACATGGGTGACTGGCTACGGTCGACCGCAAGAATGCCCGGTTGGCCGACCCCCAACTCCTGATTGCTTTCATCCAGCACCACGATGCGATGGCCCGGCGAGGCAAAACCCGCGGCGCCCTGGTGCACCGGATGCTTGAGGCCGTGGTGATTGCACAGCACCATGCCCAGTTCAGTCTGGCCGTAATGGTCGTGGATCACCACGTCCAGGTTGTCGGCGAACCAGCGGATCACTTCCGGATTCAGCGGCTCGCCGGCGCTGCTGACGATGCGCAGCTTGCCTTTGATTGAGCGGGCGAACTGCTCGCCGCCAGCGATCAGCAGGCGATAGGCCGTTGGCGAGCCCGCGAGGTTGGTGATGCCGTATTTATTGATGACCCGGCAGGTGCTGTCCAGGGTGAACGGGCCGTCGTAGAACGTGATCGGATGCCCCATCGCCAAAGGCCCGGTCACGCCAAAATAGATGCCGTAGGCCCAGCCGGGATCGGCAACGTTCCAGAACGCGTCTTCGGGGCGCAGGTCCACGGCGTCGCGCATGTAGCTCTGGAACGCCACGATCGCCTTGAGCGGCACCGACAACGCCTTGGCCGGGCCGGTGGTGCCGGAGGTGAACATCAGCAGGAACGGGTCTTCGCCAGTCAGCATCAGGGGTTCGCACTGGTTGGGCTGATTGGCGACTTCGGCCCAGAAGCTGAAATCGCCACGAACGATGCCCTCGCCCTTTTTCCCGCCGACCGTGACGACGATGGGGCAATCGGCAACCTCAGTGAGTTTTGGACGGTTGACGGCGTCAGTGACCACAACCCGTGCCCCGGAGCTGCCGAGGCGGTGTTCGATGGCTTTTGGGCCGAATGCGGTGAACAGCGGCTGGTACACCGCGCCGATACGCCAGGTGGCGAGCACCACGATCAGTAATTCGGCAGTGCGCGGCAACAGGCCGGCCACCCTGTCACCCTTGCCGACGCCCTGGGCGCGCAGGAAATTGGCGAAGCGCGCCGCGTTGTCCTGCAGGTCACGGTAAGTCCAGGTCGCGTCACTGCCGTCACGGCCCTCCCAAAACAAGGCGATGCGCCCCGGCAAGGTGTGCCTGTCGCAGCATTCGACGCAGGCATTGAGCGCTTCGAGCGAGCCGTGCAACGAGGCATTGACGGTGTTCAGGTAATCGAACTGCGACGTGGCGGACGAATAATCGCGCATGACCAGAATCCCTCTGTACTTTTTATTGGTGGGGGGAACCGTGAATAGCAGGGAAATACTCGCGCCGAAGAGGCGGCGCGGCAATGGTCAAAGCCTTCAAGTTGCTTGACTGGTTTGGCCATGGACCAAAGTAGGCGTTGGCTGTGCGGGCCGTCAGCCCGCCTCGTTGAGAATCAAGCTGCGATAGTGCCCAGGATTGGACCCGGACCACTTGCGAAACGCCTTGTAGAACGAACTGGCGTCGGCGAACCCCAGGCGCGAGGCGATTTCCACGAAACTGATGGAAGGTTCGGCCAGCCAGGCAATGGCCAGCTCCTTGCGGACGCCGTCCTTGAGGCCCTGGTAGGTTTGCCCCTCCTCTGCCAGGCGTCGGCGCAGGGTCGAGGCGGAAACGCATAACCGCTGGGCCAGGGCCTCGGTTTCCGGCCACTGCTCGGCGGGCAGCTGGCGCAGGTCATGGCGGATGCGGCTGGAGAGGCTTTGCGGGTCGCGGTACTTGACCAGGATATTCGCCGGTGCCTGGGCCAGGAAGCGCTTGAGCTCCTCGGGACTGCGGCGGATGGGCAGGTCCAGGCAGTCGGCGGAAAAGATCATCCGCGTACGGGGCCGGTCGAAGCGCAGGTTCTGGGAGAACATGACGCGGTAATCATCACAGAAGTCGGGCTGCGGGCACCGCAACTCGACGGACAGGATCGGAATGCGTCGCCCGGCCAGCCAGCAGGCCACGCCATGGACGATCATCCAATAGGTGAAATACGTGAAGGCCCGGCGCGGTGTCTGGTCTTCTTCGAGCAGGACAATTTCCGCCAGGCTTTGTTGGCGAGCCCATTGCGCCGGCAGGTGTTCGAGCATCAGCGAAAGGAACCCCAGCCCCGCCGTCAGCCCGGACGCCAATGTCGGCTGGGCCATGGCGCAGCGGCACAGAAAGGCCAGGCTGCCGGACTTGAGCTTGCGCGGGTCCATGCCGAAAAATTCATCATCCAGGCGCCTCGCCAGCAGGCGCCAAAGCTGCGCATAGGCATGGGCCGGGACCCGCGCCTGGCCATCGCCGAGCAACGCCGGGTCGATGCCGACTTTGCGCAGCACCTCGTCGGTCGCAGCGCCAGGGGCACAGCTTTGCAGCAGTGCTTCGCGCACCAACTGGACCGAGATGGTGTCTTTTTCCGACATGGCCTGGGTTTTCACAGGATCCGGTAAAGCAGACGCTCTATTCGCACCCGGCTGACGCGCTTGAGGAACTTGCCCACCGCTGCGGGGTAATCCGGCAGGGTTTCCAGGTCCAGGTAGCGTTCGATTCGCTGGGTGTGCCGATAGATCCGCTCGAGCTCGGCCTGGCGCGGTCCCGACAACTCGCCCTTGGGATCGTCCAGCAACAGGGCATTTTCCAGGTCCAGGCGAAACGCCCGTGGGTTGAGGTTGTTGCCGGTGAGCAAGGTATAGCGCTCGTCCACCCACATGCCCTTGAGGTGGTAGGTATTGTCGCCGTCTCGCCACAGGTGCAGGTTCAACTGGCCGCTGTCGATGTAGCGCTGGTGCCGCTTGGCAAAGCGACGCAGGCTGATTTCGTACAGGTAGGGCAACGCAGCGATGATCTTGAACGGCTCGCTCGCAGGAATATAAAAATCGTTGGCGGTCTTGTCGCCAACGATGATGTCGATTCGCACGCCGCGAGCCAGGGCACGGTTGATTTCCCGCGTCACAGCCAATGGCAGGTTGAAATACGGCGTGCAGATGGTCAACTGCTTGCGGCTGCCGGCGATCAGTTCACCGATCACCCTGCTCAGCGGGTTGTTCTTGCCGACGCCCAGCAACGGGCTCACCGACAGGCCATTCTTGTCGAGGCTGCCCGCCGTGGTGTCGTAGGCCGCGTACTTGAGGCGGCTGCGCAGGTCGCCGATGTCCTTGCGCAAACTGCGGGTGCTGGGCAGGTCCGGCAGGTCAAGGCGATGCACGGCCCTGGAGGCGATCAGGCCATGTTGCACCAGATGATGCATCGAGTCGGCCAGCGGGGCGTTCTGCAGCAGGTGATAACGGTCGTAGCGGTACTTGTCGAACTTGTGCAGGTAGACGTTGTTGAGGCTCGCACCGCTGTAGAGCACACAGTCGTCGATCACGAAGCCTTTGAGGTGCAGTACCCCGAACAGCTCGCGGGTCTGCACCGGCACGCCGTAGATCGGCACTTCGCTGGCATGGGCGCGGGTCTGTTTTTGATACCACGCCGAGTTGCCCGGCTGTTTTTTGGCCCCGATCAGCCCACGTTGCGCCCGCAACCAGTCCACCACCACCGCAATGTCCAGTTCGGGACGTGCGGTTTTGGCGGCATGCAAGGCATCGAGGATTTCCTGGCCGGCCTCGTCCTCTTGCAGGTAGAGGGCGACGATGTAGATGCGCTGGGTGGCCTGGGCGATTTTCTCAAGCAGGCAACGGCGAAACTCGGCGGCACCGTCGAGGATCGTCACGGCGTCGGCGGTGAGTGGAAAGCTGCGCAGCTTGGGCAGCAAGGAACGTTTGAAAAGCGACGGCATAGGGCTCGCAAAAAGTCGATTCCGAAGAACCGATGAGCTTACACCATGACGCGTGGCTTGGGGTCTCCCCGTCGAGATGAAAAAATATTTGACCAAGGAGAATGACCGTTCTACTTTAAGTCGCATGAACGAAATCACTGGCACTGAAACACGAGACATCATCCTTGATGTCGCCGAAAAGTTGATCTACAGAAGTGGCATCGCGGCCACCGGCATGGATCTTCTGGTAAAAACCGCCGGCGTCTCCAGGAAGAGTATCTACCGCTACTTCGCCAACAAGGAGGAGCTCGTCGTCGCGGCGCTCAAGCGCCGTGATGAACGCTGGATGCAGTGGTTCAGCAGCGAAGTGGGCAAGGCGCCGACACCCCTCGCACGTTTGCTCAGCCTGTTTCCCGTGCTCAAGGGCTGGTTCCAGAGCGAAGGCTTCCGTGGTTGTGCATTCATCAACACAAGCGGCGAAACCGGCGACCCTCAGGATCCGGTCCGCCAGGTTGCGAAAATGCACAAACAGGCATTGCTCGACTATGTGACCCGCTTGTGTACCGAACAGGGTATTGAGCAGCCGCACGTGCTTGCCCGACAGCTGCTCATCCTGATTGACGGCGCCATTACCCTCGCGCTCGTCATGGGCGATCACGATGCTGCCGATCAGGCCCAAGACGTCCTGAAGATGTTGTTGGCGATTGAATAAGCAACACGTGTAAACCGCAGGACCGCTCGTAAAGACCCTCGCTGTAAAGCAATCGTGCAACCCACGTTCATTATCTGGAGATTGGCCATGTCGTCCTCTGCCGAAGTTCGCCCACCGCTGCCACCTTTCACCCGTGAAACAGCTATCGAAAAAGTTCGCCTGGCCGAAGACGGCTGGAACGGTCGTGACCCGCAGAAAGTATCGCTGGCCTACACTCTCAATACTCAATGGCGTAACCGCGCTGAATTCGCCCATAACCGGGAAGAAGCGAAGGCCTTTTTGACCCGCAAGTGGGCCAAGGAACTCGACTACCGGCTTATCAAGGAGCTCTGGGCCTTTACTGGCAACCGTATTGCCGTGCGCTACGCCTATGAATGGCACGACGACTCGGGCAACTGGTTCCGCTCCTACGGCAATGAAAACTGGGAATTCGATGAGAACGGCCTGATGGCCAACCGCTACGCCTGCATCAATGACATGCCGATCAAGGAAAGCGAACGTAAATTCCATTGGCCGCTGGGCCGTCGGCCGGACGATCACCCAGGCCTTTCTGAGCTGGGGCTGTAACCAAACCCTTGTGGGAGCGAGCCTGCTCGTGAATGCGGTGTATCAGCCAATGCAATATTGGATGGGCCGCCGCCTTCGCGAGCAGGTTCGTTCCCACATTGATCCCCGTGGCGTCAGGCACCACATCGATTCAACAAGAATTCCAGCAATGTCACCGCGCAAGCCTCGATACTGCCTTCCACGATCAGCTCATAGCCGTGGGTATTTTCGGTCGGGATTGCGATACAACCGCCTTGGGCGGACGCCCCGCTGCTCATGATCGCACTGGCGTCGCTGGCGAAATCCGCCAACAAGGCAAATTGTGGTGTCAGCCCGCTGCGTTTACCGGCCTGGTACAGCTGGGCGACGAGCCCACGGTGGTAACAGCCATTCTTGTCACCCGTGTTGATGATCGGATCGACGCCCAATCGGGTGGCATATTCCGCGACCACGGGGCCGACCTCGACCGCCACCGTGGCGTCCCCGGGCAAATGGCTGGCGGCATAAAGGGCGCCGGCATTGGACTCTTCTTCCTGGGTGGTAAAAACAAAATAAACGTCGTGCGGCAGCTCTTTACGGCGCTCGGCCAAGAGCGTGGCGGCCTGGAGCGCAGCCACCATGGGCGCGCGGTCGTCCAGGAAATGCGCGGCGATGGCGTCGCCGACCCGGAACGGTCGTCGCCAGTGCTGGCTCAACACCACCCGCGTGCCGGGGCGTACCCCATGGGCCTGCAATTGCTCGCTCGTGCGACGGGTAATCACATGGACGTCACCCCAATTGACGTTTCCCGACAACACGTCCGCGCCCTGGTGGGTTTCACCGGTGCTGTGCATCGACCCGAACGACAACACGCCAGGAATGAAATCCCGGTCGCCAAGAATGTCCACTGGGCAGACCCCGAAGTTGATCGGATTGGCACCGCCCAGGGCCACCACTCGCAACGTGCCGTCAGACTCGATGCGCTTGACCAGCATGGCGATCTCGTCCAGGTGCGCCATGATCCGGATCGACTGATGCGGCTTCGTGTCCGGCCGGGCGCCCTTGATCAGCCCGATGACATTGCCCGCCGGGTCGACCCAGGTTTCGTCGCAATGCGGTTTCAGCTCCCGAAGGCAGATGTCGCGCACTTCATGCTCCTGCCCGCCGGGCCCACGGGCCATCAGCAGCTCCTCCAGCAGCGGCAAGGTAGACGGATTGGGTTGCATCAAATGGGTTCTCCTTTTTCCCAGGCGCGGCCCACTGACGAAGCGGGACGCGACGTGTCTGTCTTCTTGATCACCCCTGGCCTTGGAAAATTTGATCGGATCCTGGCGAAACTGACGAGCGGCCCCCCATGGAGTGCGGACAGGCGGCCTTCCCGATGGGTTGACCGACACGCCGTCAGGCATCACATTGCCTGGATCGTCCCTACGCCGAAGGCGGTTTGTCGTGTTGCAGAGCTTGTGGAGCCCATGACCGCGCCGATGCCCATCCGTCCCCCCTGCCCGCCTGGTGTCTGTGATTGCGGGCGTGATGCGTTGCTGCAAACGCCGGGCAGCGATCTGCGCATCCTTTGCCTGAATCGCCAGGAAGAGAAACGCCTGCTTGAGCGACTGGAAAATATCCAGAGCCTGGACGAGCTTGAACGGTTGCAGCAGCGGTTGTTCGAGAACCTGGGTGTGCGGGTAACCATCGAGCCCGGCTATAACGAGGTTCGGACGATGCGCGGTATTGCCATCGTATTCCAGGAGCAGCCGGGGCTGTGCCGCAAGATTCGCCAGTCGATCCCGGCTGCGATTCGCCGGGGGCTGGAGAAGCGGCCTGAGATTGCCTGGCGGTTGCTGGACTCGCGGGATCTGTTTCGGGATGGTTGAGACTGCTCTTGGCCGGTTTGTATATCCGTCATCCTGGTAACGGATATACCTCCACTTCAGAGAACCACATTCAAAAATCCACGGTCGTCGAAACCGAATAAGTCCGAGGCGTCGCAGCGTCAACCGCGGCTCACTGTCATCCGAAGCCCCCGCCGAACTTCAATACCGCTTATCCGCGACGTTCTCGACATTGGCGCGCACACCTTGGCGCAGAGTGGGATGTGCCGACGGTGCCGGGGCTGACATATGACAAAGGCACCGGCGGTCTCAATGGCTGGCGTGGAGGGTCTTGGGCACTTCAGGCATGGCCGATGAGTGATGGTTGATGATTTTCCACTGCCCGTCGAGTCGTTCATAGAGGAAGGTGTACCGCGCCTGGACCTCTCGCTTGGAACCGTCGGCCTGGGTCAGCGTGAACGTGTAGACCCCGCTGTCCATCGCAGCGTCGGCGCCCAGGTGACGGATCTCCCGGTAGTTGATTACCCCGACCGGCTTGGCCGCCAGGAAGTGCACGAAGTAATCCTGGATCTGGTCCGGTGTGCTGCGCACCTTGTTGGAAACAGTCGGTTGCAATACCGCATCCGGCGCGTAGAGGGCGGTCACCGCGCTGGCGCTGCCGGTTTGCAGTGCTGCGTTCCAGCGGTCGAAAAGCCCCGCTATTTCCCGGTCGGTTTGCTTTTGCGGTTGCTCGACGACGGTGCGATAGACGAACGGCGCGGTCTCCGCAGCCTGGACAAAGGGAGCAGCCAGCACGAAAAAAGCGGCGATGGCACAGGTTTTCATTTTCATCGTTGTGGTCCTTTGGGTTTCAATGCCCCCACTTTGCCGATCCCCGCAGCGCTCGCCATCGGCCAACCGGTGCTGATCGCCTATGCCATTCGGCAGATAGGCCAGGTGCCGATCCCAAGGTCTAATGTCGCCATCGCGAACCAGGCCGGTTCACGTCCACGCTGGAGTTCCCCCATGCAAAGCCCACCCCACGACCCTGGCAGCGCCCTGGCGATCCGCAGCCAATACCGCCAGTCGCAAAGCCGCGCGGCACGTTTGGGCCTTCTGTTGGGCACCGGGCACGAATTGACCCGCCTGCCCTTGGCGCAAATGCGCGAGCGCGCGGTGCAGCGAGCGTGCGCATTCGTCGCCATGGACCATGGCTTGTTGCTGGAGTGGACGCCGCAAGCCACGTTGCAAACCGTTGCCAGTCACGGCAGCGGCGATGGGCTCGATTTGCTTGCCCAGCTCGCGCAGCCGTCGGCGCCCGAACCGCAGTGGTTGGACTGTCCGGGGAAAACCCTGGCGCAGGTTCTGCGCGTGCCGCTGCGAGGCGCGGACGGCATCGTGTTCGGTGCCCTGCTGCTGGGTAACAGCGTGCCCCTCGGGCCCCCCGACAACGAGGACATCGAGTCGCTGCAATTGCTTGCGACGCTGCTGGCGGCGCACCTGGAAAACAGCCGGCTGCTCCAGGCGCTGCAAGCCCGTGAGCGGACCATGTCCGAGCTGGTCCATCGGCTATTCAGCGCCCAGGAAGACGAACGCAAGCGCGTGGCCTATGACCTTCACGATGGCCTTGCGCAGAACCTCGCGGGGCTGCATCAGCGCCTGCAAGGTTTCGCCGGCCGCTGCCCGCCGCTGTCGTCGACGCTGCACAGCGAACACCAGGCCATCCTCGACCTGGCCCAGCGTTGCGTCGGCGAGAGCCGGCAGTTGATCGGCGGCCTTCGCCCCCATGTACTGGACGATTTTGGTTTGTACACCGCCATCGACAAGGAAGCCGATCGCCTGCGTGACGCCGGGCTGACGGTGGACTGGGTCGAGCACAGCGCTGCGCGGCTGTCGGGAAACGCCGAGATTGCCCTGTTCCGCATCGCCCAGGAAGGCATCAACAATATCCTCAAGCATGCCCAGGCCAGGCATGTTTGCCTGGGCTTGGTGGTGCGTGACGGACGGGCAACGTTGCGGGTCGAGGACGATGGCCGCGGGTTTGCCCTCGAACCGCCCATCGAAAGCCATGGCTCCAGCCACCTGGGCCTGGCGGCCATGCAGGAACGTGCCAGCCTCCTGGGAGGCCATCTGGACTGTCGCAGCGAACGCAACGGTGGTACTCGCCTGTTGGCCAGCGTGCCCCTGCCAACCCATGGAGGCCAATCATGAACCGTCCTCTGCGCGTGCTGTTGGCCGATGATCACGAAGTGACCCGCACCGGTTTCATTTCAATGCTTTGCGGTATCGAGGGCTTCGAGGTGGTCGGCCAGGCCAGAGACGGCCAGGAGGCGCTCGATTTGTGCCAGCAGCTGCAACCGGACATCGCGATCCTGGATATTCGCATGCCGGTGCTCAATGGCCTCGGCGCGGCGCGCATCCTGAAACAACGCCAGCCGCAGCTCAAGGTCATGATTTTCACCATGGACGACAGCCCCGACCACCTGGAAGCGGCCATCGGCGCGGGCGCCGTCGGTTATCTGCTCAAGGATGCCAGTCGCGCCGAGTTGATCGATGCGCTCAGAAGGGTCGCCCAGGGAGAGGAAGCCTTGAACAGCTCGGTCAGCGCCCGCCTCTTGCGGCGCATGGCCGAGCGCGGCGCCGGAGGTACGGCTCAGGTCCAGGCCCTGACCGCCCGTGAGCGGCAGGTGCTCGGCCTGGTCGCCAGTGGTTTCAGCAATCGTGAAATCGGCGAAAAACTCGGCATCGCCCCCGGCACCGCAAAGGCCCATGTCGAGCGGGTCATCGGCAAGCTTGGCGCCGCCGACCGCACCCAGGCCGCGGTGCGCGGTGTCGCCCTGGGGTTGGTCGCGCAACCGTCGGGGCAATGGCCATGAAGATCCTCGCGGCCCGTCGCTGGGCCGACCTGCCCTTGCGGGGCAAGGCATTGGTGGTGATTTCCCTGCCGCTGGTTGTCCTGTTGCTGTCACTGGTGCTGATCTACATCACCGAGCGCCAGACCGCACGCGCCGAAGAGGATGTGCGCCGGGTGCTGCTGGTACAGGGCGACATCCAGGCGGTGCACACCCTACTGGCCGAAGCAGCCGCCAGCGTGCGCGGTTACCTGCTGACCCGCCGCGAAGATTTCCTGCCCGGCTACGAACAGGCCACCCCAAAGATCCAGGCCGCACTGCAACGCCTGGATCATAATATCCGCGACGCCAGAATGCGCGAGCACCTCAAGACCATCACGCCGCTGATCACTGAAAAGCTCAACGGACTGGTCTCCCTGCGCACCGGCAAAGGCGACGACACCGCGACCATCACCGCCATCCTGATCGAAAACAAACAAGTGCTGGACGTGCTGCGCGAGCAGATCAGCGCCATGCGTATCCGTGAGGACGCCCTGCTCACCGACCGCAGCGCCGCCGCTTCCGCTACGCGCATGCGCCTGTTGTTCGCGACTCTGCTGGCGGCGCTGTGCGGACTGTTCGGCGCCATCGTTGCAGTGCTGTTCCTGTCCAAGGGCATCGTCGCCCGGGTCCAGAAGGTGCAAGGCAACGCCCAGCGTCTGGCGCTGGGCCAACCGCTGTTGCCACAACCACCGGAGCGGGATGAGATCGGCCAGTTGGGCACGCGCCTGGTGGAGGCTGGGCAATTATTGGCCGAGCGCGAACGAGCCTTGCGCGACAACGAAGAACGCCTGCGGCTGATCATCGATGGGGTGAAGGACTACGGGATCTTCGCCCTGGACGCCCAAGGCCACGTGATCACTTGGAACGTCGGCGCCGAACGGATCAAGGGCTATACCGAACAGGAAGTGCTCGGCCGGCATTTCTCGTTGTTCTACCTGGCCGAAGAATGCCCGGCGCATCCGGACATGGCCTTGCTCGCGGCCACCCGCGAAGGTCATTACATGGAAGAAGGCTGGCGATGCCGCAAGGACGGCAGTCGTTTCTGGGCCAGCGTGGTGATTACCGCCCAATACGACAGCACCGGCGCCCTGCGAGGCTTCTCCAAGATCACCCGGGACATCACCGACCGACGTGCCGCCGAGATAGCCCTGCGCACGGCCCGTGAAGAAGCCGAAAGCGCCAGTCGCGCCAAGAGTGAGTTCTTGTCGCGCATGAGTCATGAACTGCGCACGCCGTTGAATTCCATCCTGGGCTTCGCGCAACTGCTGGACATGGATTCCATTGCCGGCCAGCGCCCGCAAGTCAGCCACATCCTGCGAGCCGGTCAGCACTTGTTGGCGTTGATCAACGAGGTACTCGACATCGCCCGGATCGAAGCCGGCCGCCTGCCCCTGAACATCGAACCGATCGGATTGCCGGCGGTGCTGCACGAAGCGTTGACGCTGGTGTCGCCGATGGCGGCCGACGCCGGGATCCATCTGGCCGAGCTTGCATCGCTGCCCGAGGGCAGCGGCGTGCTTGCCGATCGCCAGCGCCTGGTGCAGGTATTGCTGAACCTGCTGTCCAATGCCATCAAATACAACCAGCCGGGTGGCGAAGTACGCATTGAGGTCACGGCTGAAGCTCCCCATGTCAGTATCGCCATCAGCGACACCGGGCGTGGCATCGCCCCCGAGCTGTTGGATCAGCTGTTCAAGCCATTCGAGCGCCTCGGCGCGGATCCCCAGGTCGAAGGCACTGGGCTCGGCCTTTCGCTGAGCAAGAGCCTGCTGGAGATGATGCAAGGCAGCCTGCAAGTACGCAGCGATCCGGGACAAGGCTGTTGCTTCACCTTGCGACTGCCCGGCGCCCGGGTATCCGGCGCTCACCTGCCGCCCATGGTTGCGCTGGAAGTGGCACGCCCACGCACCGAATTCGACGGCAAGGTGCTGTGCATCGAGGACAACCTGTCTAGCCTCGCCCTGATCGAGACCCTGATGCAACGCCGTCCAGGCATTCAGTTGCTGTCCAGCATGCAAGGCCAGATGGGCCTCGACCTGGCTCGCCAGCACGCGCCGCAATTGATCCTGCTGGACGTGACATTGCCCGATCTGGATGGCCTGAAAGTTCTTCGCCGCCTGCGCCAATCCCCGACCACGGCCTACACGCCGGTGTTGATGATCACCGCCGATGCCAGCGATCTGTCCCACCGGGCCCTGCTTGACGCCGGCGCCACGGCGATCCTCACCAAACCCATTCATATCCAGGCCTTTCTTGGCCACCTTGAGCGTTATCTACCGGAGTCCGCATGAATCGCGACCTGCGCATCCTGATCATCGACGATCAGCGCCCCAACTTGGATCTGATGGAGCAATTGCTCGCCCGCGAAGGGCTGCACAATGTACTGAGCAGCACCGAACCGCTGCGCACCCTTGACCTGTTCAACAGTTTCGAGCCGGACCTGGTCATCCTGGACCTGCACATGCCTGCGTTCGATGGCTTCGCGGTGCTGGAGCAGCTCAACCGGCGGATCCCGGCCAATGATTACCTGCCGATCCTGGTCCTGACGGCCGACGCGACCCGCGACACCCGCCTGCGTGCCCTGGCGCTGGGCGCGCGCGACTTCATCAGCAAACCCCTCGATGCGCTGGAAACCATGTTGCGCGTGTGGAACCTGTTGGAAACCCGCGCCCTCTATAAATCCTTGCGCACTTTGATTCCCGCCCAACAAATCGAATTGTTGCGCCAGCACCGGCCAAGCGCTGATACGGCCCAGCACGGAAGCGATTGAATGGCTTTCAGGCTCTCTTGCCACAAGGGCACAGCAGGTGCTTAATGCCCGCGAATGTAATGCTCCAACTGCCGGATCAGGTCCGCTTGTTCGACGATCGCTTCCTTGACCAGGTCGCCAATGGACAACAGCCCGATCAGCTCGCCGTTTTCCAGCACCGGCAAATGCCGCAGGTGGCTGTCGGTCATGACCGCCATGCAGCGGTCGATGCTCTGCTGGCTGTCGGCGGTGATCACCGGCGTGCTCATGATGGTGCGCACCGCAGTGCCCACGGATGAACGGCCCTTGAGGACCATCTTGCGCGCGTAGTCCCGCTCGCTGAACACCCCCACCACCTGCCCGCCTTCGATCACCGGCAGCGCACCGACATTTTTCTCGGCCATGATCTGCAATGCTTCGAGCACGGCCTGATCCGGTGCGATGCTGTGGACCCGCTGGTTCTGTACGCTCTTGAGCCTTACCAGTTGCGCGGCGGTCTTCATTACTACTCCCCAATCTCAAACAAAAGTGGCCGCTGTCGTGGCGAGGGAGCTTGCTCCCGCTGGACCGCGCAGCGGGCCCAAAAACCTGCGGTCGCTGCGCACTGGAGCGCCAGCCCGGCCGAGCGGGAGCAAGCTCCCTCGCCACAGGGCACCGAAAGACCACAATTGCGACGGTCAGCCCTCGCCAATCTCCACCACATCGCCATTCAAGCGCACCGGCCAGACGCGCAAGCGCTGCTCCGGGTACTCCAGGCAAAGGCCGTCTTCCAGGCGGAAATGCTGTTTGTACATCGGCGAGGCAATGACCAGTTCGCCCTTGATATTGCCCAACAGGCCGCGGCCGATTACGTTGGCGCCGGACTTCGGATCGCGATTATCGACGGCGTACAGTGGCTTGTCCGCATGCTCTGGGAGATAGAGCAGCGCCACTTGGCTGCCGTCGTGCCAGGCGACCACGCCGGAGTTGGGCACCAGGTCATCGCGGCTGCACAGGGCACGCCATTGCACGGATTCTTGGGCGATACGAACGACGTTTGGCTGGCTCATCAGAGCACCTCCTCGGTGACGGGAATCAAGTGAAGTTCGCCGGCATGCACCGGCCGGCGCTGGCCGCGTTCGCGGACAAAATGAACGTCTGGATCGCCGCGCTTGTCGTTGACGAAGGTGCGGAAGCGCTTGAGCTTTTCCGGGTCCTTCAGGGCGTTGGCCCATTCGCATTCGTAGCGGTCGACCACCAGTTGCATCTGCGCTTCGAGCTCGGCGCCCAGGCCCAGGCTGTCGTGAATGATCACGTCCTTGAGATAGTCCAGGCCACCTTCCAGGCTCTCGCGCCACACCGAGGTGCGTTGCAGCTTGTCGGCGGTGCGGATGTAGAACATCAGGAAGCGGTCGATGTAACGGATCAGCGTCGCATCGTCCAGGTCGGTGGCGAACAGTTCGGCGTGACGCGGACGCATACCGCCATTGCCGGCCACATAGAGGTTCCAGCCCTTTTCAGTGGCGATCACGCCGACGTCCTTGCTCTGGGCTTCGGCGCACTCACGGGTGCAGCCAGACACCGCGAACTTGAGCTTGTGGGGCGAGCGCAGGCCTTTGTAGCGATCCTCGATGGTCAGGGCCATTTGCACGCTGTCCTGCACGCCGTAGCGGCACCAGGTGCTGCCCACGCAGGATTTTACCGTGCGCGTGGATTTGCCGTAGGCGTGGCCGGTTTCGAACCCGGCTTCGATCAATTCGGCCCAGATGTCCGGCAACTGGTGCAGCTGCGCGCCGAACAGGTCGATGCGCTGTCCGCCAGTGATCTTGGTGTAAAGGTCGTATTTCTTGGCAACCACGCCGATGGCGATCAGTTTGTCGGCGGTGATTTCTCCACCGGCGATGCGCGGCACCACCGAATAGGTGCCGTTCTTCTGCATGTTCGCCATGAAGGTGTCGTTGGTGTCCTGCAACGGCACCAGGTGCGGGTCCATGATCGGCTGGTTCCAGCACGACGCCAGGATCGAGCCCACGGCCGGTTTGCACAGGTCGCAACCGGTGTGGCCACGACCGTGTTTGGCGAGCAATTCTTCGAAACTGATGATGCCTTCCACGCGCACCAGGGCATACAGTTCCTGGCGGGTATAGGCGAAGTGTTCGCACAGGCTCTTGTCGACGCTGACGCCGCGGGCGATCAGTTCGTGCTCGAAGACTTGCTTGACCAGCGCCGCGCAGCCGCCGCAACCGGTGCCGGCCTTGGTGTCGCACTTGAGCTGGCCGAGATCGGTGCAGCCGCCGTCGATGGCCGAGCAGACCGCCCCCTTGGTGACGTTGTGGCACGAGCAGAGGGTGGCGGTTTCGGGTAAAGCCGCCGGGCCCAGTGTCGGGGCGCCTTCGGACGATGGCAGGATCAGGCTGGCGGCGTCCTTGGGCAACGCGATGCCGTTCTGCATGTACTGCAGCAAGGTGTCGTAGTAGCTGTTGTCGCCTACCAGCACCGCGCCGATCACGCGCTTGCCGTCAGCGTCGATTACCAGGCGACGGTAGCTGGCGCTGGTTTCGTCGATGAACTGGAAGCTGCGCGAACCCGGCGTGTTGCCGTGTGCGTCGCCGATGGAGCCGACGTCCACGCCCAGCAGTTTGAGCTTGGTGGACATGTCCGCGCCGGTAAACGCCTCGCCGGCTTCGCCGCACAGGCGCGACGCGACGTTGCGGGCCATCTGGTAGCCCGGCGCGACCAGGCCAAAAATGCTGCCGTTCCACGCCGCACATTCGCCGATGGCGTAAATGTCCGGGTCGCTGCTCTGGCAATGGTCGTCGATTACCACGCCACCGCGGGGGCCGATCGGCAATTGGCATTGACGGGCCAACGCATCCTGGGCGCGAATACCGGCGGAAAACACGATCAAGTCGGTTTCGAGGAAATCGTCGTTGCCGAAGTTCATCCGATAACGGTACTGCTCGCCCGCGCTGATCGATTGGGTGCCCTTGGACAAATGCACGCCAACGCCCAGTTTCTCGATGCGCGCCTTGAGTGCCAGGCCGCCTTGCTCGTCCAATTGCACGGGCATCAACCGGGGGGCGAATTCCACGACGTGAGCTTCCAGGCCGAGGCTCTTCAAGGCATTGGCCGCTTCCAGGCCCAACAATCCGCCACCGACCACCACGCCACGACGGGCGTTGCTGGCGGCGGCGCGGATCGCATCGAGGTCTTCGAGGGTGCGGTAGACCAGACAAGAATCACCCTCGGCGCCCTGGATCGGCGGCACGAACGGATAGGAACCGGTGGCGAGCACCAGCTTGTCATAGCCGAGGCGTTCAGTGGCGGTGACCACCTCACGCGCCTGGCGGTCGATTTCCAATACCGGCACGCCCAGGTGCAACGTCACACCCGGCGTCTGGTACAACGTCGCTTCGCCAAGGGCCAGGGATTCGGCGTCTCGCCCAGAAAAATATTCGGACAGATGCACGCGGTCGTAGGCCCGCATCGGCTCTTCGCTGAAGACATGCACGCGGTAATGGTTGAGGGCACCGCGCTCGATCAGTTGCTCGACGCAGTGATGGCCGACCATGCCATTGCCGATCACGATCAGCGTTTGCAGTTTGTTCAGGGAAGCAACGTTGGAATTCATAAAAGCACCCGACAAAAGCCCATCACGGTTTTTTGAAAGCAAAAAAAAGACGCCTGAAACCTTGCGGTTCCAGGCGTCTTTGCCTGTTCTGTGCGGTATCGACCCGGCGGCTGCGCCCTGATCTACCGTTATCCCCCGGCCTGCTGGCGCTCGATCTTCGTTGACCGACGGGGCTGCCCACTCGATTGTGTTCACGGTGGGCCTGGACAAGGTCTTGCAGCGAGCGTGCCAAACCTCATCAACAATCGCATATTCGCCGCCAGCCCCTTGTGGGAGCGGGCTAGCTCGCGAAGGGGTCAGCTCGGCTACCCGAAACCCGTGGGCGACATCCGCCTGTTCCTTTGCCTTGCGATGGTGCGATCGGGCACCGACGGCTTCATATAAGTGCAACCCTGAGAGCCCGACCGCAAAAAATCCTGAACCTACGCCGGCCGGGATTTTCACAATAACTGGAACCCAACAGCGCCAGAGGGCGCAGGCTATTGATCGGATGTGAACGCAATGGATGAGCGAAACCCACCTGTCGTTGTCATCAGTGGATCCACCGCCGGCGTCGGTCGTGCGACCGCCCACCGGTTTGCCGCGGCGGGCTACCGCGTCGGGTTGCTGGCCCGGGGCGAACAAGCCTTGGCGGCTACCGCAGAAGAACTGAACCAATTGGGTACGACGTGCCTGGCGATCAGCGTCGATGTCGCCGACGCCGATGCAGTCTTCGAAGCGGCCCAGCGGATGGAGCGCGAACTGGGACCTGTCGATGTGTGGATCAACTGCGCAATGGTCACGGTGTTTTCGCCGATCCGTCAGTTGAGCGCCGAAGAAATCCACCGAGTCACGAAGGTGACTTACCTGGGCACCGTCCACGGCACCCTCGCAGCGCTGGACCTGATGGGACGACGTAATCGCGGGGTGATCATCCAGGTCGGCTCGGCGCTGTCCTACCGCGCGATTCCCCTGCAAGCCGCTTATTGCGGGGCCAAGTTCGCGGTGCGTGGCTTTACCGATTCATTGCGCTGCGAACTGCTTCATGAGCACAGCAAAATCAAGGTCTGCATGGTGCAACTGCCGGCGATCAACACGCCGCAGTTCGATTGGGCCCGGAACAAGCTGGGCAAGCGCCCGCAACCGGTGCCACCGATTCATGATCCGGACGTGGCCGCCCGGGCGATATTGAGCGTGGTCAAGCGCACGCCCAGGGAATTGTGGCTGGGTGCGGCGTCGCTCAAAGCCATTGTCGGCACGTGTCTGATGCCTGGGCTGCTCGATCGCCTGTTGGCCCGCAACGCCTGGTCGGGGCAAATGACCAACGAGGATGACGACAATCAGCGCCCGGAGAATCTGTTTGAGCCGCAGGAGTCCATGCATCGTACCCGCGGCCGCTTCAACGGCCGCTCCCGGGACTCTGCGCTGGCCCTGAGCTCGACACAGGTGTCGGCCCTGCTGTTGGCCTGTGGCGGGTTGTTGGCGCTCGTGCTGCTACTGTTCTGACCCACCGCGCCGGAACCAGCGATACCCGTATCCGTTCAGCGCCAGCTTCGATTGCGCCGGGGCCGGGTACGGGCTGTCCGAGAGCACTTCCTCGAAACCCTCCAGGTCCAGCTCGCGCAACTGCACGGTGACCGCGTCGGTGCCGAGATTCGCCAGCATCACCGAGGTGGCTCTGCATTCATGCGCGATGGCGAACACCGCTGGATGATCGACCGTCAACAGGCGCGCCTTGCCGTCGCCCACTTCACCCAACCGCCTGCGCGCCAACAGCAATCGACGGGCGCGAGCCAGCAGCGAATCGGGGTCATCCAGCTGCGCTTCCACGTTCAGTCGCGTATAGGCGAACGGCCCTTCGTCGATCAGCGGCGCGGCCAGGCGCTGGGCCGATGAGAACCCGGCATTGGCCTCGTCGCTCCATTGCATGGGCGTGCGCACCGAAAGGCGCTCGGGACGGGACAAGTCCTCGCCCATGCCGATTTCTTCGCCGTAGCGCACGATCGGCGTCCCGGGCAGTGACAACAACAATGCCTGGGCCAAGGCCTGGCGCCGGACATCGCCGCCGAGCATCGGCGCCAGGCGCCGGCGGATGCCTCGGCCGTACAGGCGCATGTCCGGTTCCGGGGCGAACGCCTGCATCACTTCCTCGCGTTCCTGCTCATTCAAGCGCTCCAGATCGAGTTCGTCATGGTTGCGCAGCCAGACCGCGTAATTCGCACCATCCGGTGGCGCCGGACGCCGGATGATGGCCCGCTGCAAAGGCTCGGCCTCGCCACGGGCCAGTGCCAGGAATAGATGATTGTTGACCCAGAAATCCAAGACCAGGCCCAAGCGTTCCCCAGTACCGAAATAGTGGCTGAAGCGCTCCGGCTCGACATCCACTTCGCCCATCAGCACGCCTTCGGGGTTGATGCGGGTCATGCATTTGTAGAATCGGTCGAGCACCCAGACGCCCTGCTCTTCATCGCCGCCGCCAGCCTGCTCCACCAGGTGTGAAGCGGCATCGAGACGAAAGCCGGCGATGCCCAGCTCGAGCCAATGGACCATGATGCGCTCGATCTCCTCGACCACGCGAGGGTTCGCCAGGTTGAGGTCCGGCTCATGGCGGTAGAACAGGTGTCGATAGTACTGTCCGGCCTGTTCGTCCCAGCGCCAGATACTGTCCTCCACCGATGGGAAGATTGGCTGGTTGCCATCGTCCACCGGCGTGTCGGACCACAGATAATAATCTCGATAGACGCTGTCCTTGTCCCGCCGCGCGCGAAGGAACCAGGGGTGCTGATCGCTGGTGTGCTGCACCACCAATTCAAGGATCACTCGAATGCCGCGCTCACCGGCCTGGACGATCAACTGGCGCAAGTCTTCTTCGCTGCCAAAGCGCGGGTCCAGTGCCATGAAATCGCTGACGTCATAACCGGCGTCCTTGAACGGTGACCGATACAGCGGCATCAGCCAGAGCGCACCGACGCCCAACGCCTGAAGGTAGTCGAGCTGGCGAATGATGCCCTTAAGGTCGCCCCGGCCATCGCCGTTGCTGTCGTAGAACAAGGATGGATCGATCTGATAGATCAAAGTGTTTCGGTGCCAATTGGCTTTCATTGATCACTCCTTATCGACACAGGATCACGGCCTGCTCGGCAGCCAGAAGACCGCTGAACGGCTGGCCTTCGTCCGCCCCATCACTGGCGACTTCCACCCGCCAGGGATCGGCCAAAGGAAAGGTGTGTTCGTTGTCGGCAAAGTTGATGCAGACCAGGCGCTCGTCGCCTTCACAATGGCGACGATAGGCCAGCACTTGTGGATGGGACGGCAGTTCTTCCCAGCCGCCCAGGCGCAGCGCCAGGCTATTGCGACGGCAGGCGAGCAAACGGCGATAAAGGGCCAACACCGAATCGGCGGCACGTTCCTGCGACTCCACCGACAACGCGCCGGCGTCTGCTGCAAATGGCAACCACGGCGCCTGCCCCGACCAACCGTGCGGCGCCTGGGACGTCCACGGCAACGGTGCCCGGCTGCCGTCCCGCCCGCCAGGATCGACGCGGGTCTGGGCGGTTACTTGGGTGTCTTCCAGCCCCAATTCCTCGCCCTGGTAGATGAAGGGTGTGCCCCGCAGCGTCAGCAGCATCACTGCCGCGGCCCTCGCCCGGCGCAACGAGCCACCATAGCGACTGCGGTGACGGCTGTTGTCGTGGTTGGACAGCACCCACGTGGGCCAGGCCTGCAAGGGGCCGAGGTCGTTTTCCACCTCGCGGATGCACATGCGAAACACCACCGGGTCCCAGGGGGCGTCCAGGGGTGGAAAATTGAATGACATGTGCAATTCGTCACTGGCGCCGTAGTAGGCCGCCACCTGCGCCGTGGAGCGAATGTTCACCTCACCGATCAGCACCCGCTCGCCGGGGTAGCTGTCAACGAGGCGTCGCAACCCTCGCAACACTTCATGGCTATAGGGCTGGTCGTTGATCTTGACCATCGTTTCACCGGCCATGCAGCGCGGGTCGTCGGCGAAACTCGGGTCCTTGCCGACGCAATGCACCACGTCGACGCGAAACCCGTCCACGCCGCGCTCGAGCCAGAAGTGCAGGACTTGGTGCATGGCGGCAACGACTTCTGGATTGTGCCAATTGAGATCCGGTTGTTGCGGCAAGAAAAAGTGCAAGTAGTACTGCTGGCTGGTCTCGTCCCAGGTCCATGCGCTGCCGCCATCGATCGAGGCCCGCCAGTTGTTGGGCTGGTCGCGCCAGATGTACCAGTCGCGCTTGGGGTTGTCGCGGCTGGAACGTGATTCGAGGAACCAGGGATGCTGGTCGGACGTATGGTTGGGCACGAAGTCGAGTAGGACCTTCAAGCCTCGTTCGTGGGCCTGGGCAATCAATGCGTCGAGGTCGGCCAGGTTGCCGAAGAGCGGATCGACATCGGTGTAGTCGCAGATGTCGTAGCCTGCGTCACACATCGGCGAGCGGTACACCGGCGACAGCCACAACGCATCGACGCCCAGACGTTGCAGATGGTCCAGACGTGCCGTCAAACCGGGAAGATCGCCAATGCCATCGCCGTTGGCATCGGCAAAAGAGCGAGGATAAACCTGGTAGATCACAGCGTTCTTCCACCAGGGCGAATGGAAGGAGTTGGGCATGTAGCCTCCTTTGATCGCAGTGTTTGGTGGGCAAGACCGCGGCCCCGCCTGATGTCCCTGTTATCAAGGGACATCAGTTAAGAACCGAAAAACGAGCCTGGGGTTCGTTTTTTCTTGGTGGAGAATCCTTGGAGAGAGGTTGAATGTGTTGCCGCCATCGCGAGCGGGCTCGCTCCCACATGGGGTTGTTCCGTTCACAAGACTTTGAAAGCGAGCCTGCTCGCGATAGCGGTTCAGTTTGAGGCATTTCCGGCAGCCCGCTCGACCATCGCAACGATGGTCAGGAACAACTCCCGCTTGGCCTCCTCCGCGCTGACCTCTGCATTGGCCGCCGCATCGGACAACGCCTCCGCCGCCCCCAGCATCGCCCGCAGGCTCGCTTGGGAAAGGCGTCCGGTTCCGGCGAAGGGTTCGAGGACTGATCGGCATTTTTCCAGGAAGCTTCGTTCACATTCCCTTTTTATGGACTCAAGTTCAGGCGTGCCGCTCAGCGCCGCGCTGACGCCCGGTATGTCCCTTCCCTGAAGCAGCACGCAATCCACAAACGAGCAAGCAATCACCTGCGCGCGGCTTTCCAGATCCGGCTCGCTGGCGTCGATCGCGGCACCTATCAACGCGGTCTGACGGACATCGAAATCCTGATAAAGCGCGGCCAGTAGCCCTGATCGCGTGATGAAGTGGTTGTAGACGATGGGTTTGGTCACGCCAGCCTGTTCCGCCAGGCGGCCCAGGGTCAGCGCCTCGCTGCCTTCTTCGCGCACCATGCGCCAGGCAACTTCCAACAGCTGCCGCTGCCTGTCGGCGCGCGATAGCCGCCGCCGGGGGGCAGCGCCGGGGCGCCCATTTTCTTCGTGGGTTGACATGTTAACTATACCAACGGTAACTTACGTTCAGTAACTTAGCTGATCATACGCGCTTGTTAATGCGCGATACCAGAGGAAATCCATATGCATGCCGTTATCGTTGTTGCACACCATAACCCGGGTTCTTTGACCCATGCCCTCGCCCAAGCCATTGGCAACGGGATCAATCAAGCCAATCCGACGGATACGTTCGAGATAGCCGATTTGGCGGCCGAAGGATTCGACCCACGCTTTGATTACGCCGACGGTGCGGTTCATCGCCGCGTTGCAGCACCGCCCGCCGATGTTCTGGCCGAGCAGGCCCGGATCGACCGTGCCGACGCATTGGTCGTGGTGTACCCGATCTACTGGTGGTCGATGCCGGCATTGCTCAAGGGATGGATCGACCGGGTATTTTCCAACGGCTGGGCGTTCGATTACATCCCCGGTCAACCATTTGTCCAGAAACTCCAGCGGCTGCGGGTTCATTTGGTGGGCGTCGGCGGCGCAGATGCCGGCAGTTTCGAACGCCACGGCTACGACAAGGCGATGGTCTCGCAAATCGAACACGGCATCTTCGACTACTGCGGCGCCCACGTCGTGAGCTCCGACAGATTGCTCGAATCGGAAAGCCTCGATCCGAAGCTGCATCTGCAAACGGCAGAGGCCCTTGGCCAACGGCTCTTTTCGACAACTGACGAGACAGTCCATGTAACGGGCGAAGCGGCCTGCGCCTGAGCCCCCTGTGCTCAGAGCGCACGGCGGTCAGCGGCAGACAGGGCGATATCACGTTGGTAGATATCCGCGATATACACCGCCCGGCCCTGGCTGTCCGCTTGCACTGTCCAATAGCCCAGCAGGATCGGCACGGGCTTGGCCAGCCTGAATTCATGGGTCAGCTCGCTTGCCAGCAGCGTGTCGGTCCGCTTGCGTTCGGCCGGGGTTACGAGCAAGTCCCGCATGTGCATGACCTGCTCGATGCGCACACAGCCAGAGCTGAAGGCCCGCGGGCCTTTGCTGAACAAAGCCTGGCTGGGCGTGTCGTGCAGGTACACGGAAAACGGGTTGGGAAAGCGCACGACCAGTTTGCCCAAGGGATTCTTCGAGCCGGCATCCTGGCGCAGCATGAGATCGCCGGGGTGCTCCCAGTCGATACTCTCCGCTGCCACCGGCAAGCCGTCCCGATCGAGCACACGGAGATTGTGCCGAGTGAGAAATTCCGGGTCGCGACGGATTTCGGGCAGTTTGTCCTCGCGCATGATGGTCGGCGGGATCGTCCAGGTGGGGTTCAGCGTCAGGCGGGTGATACGCGATTTGATCAGCGGCGTCTGGCGTTCGGCACGCCCCACCTGGGTGCGGGTTTGCCACACTGGAGCGCCGCCCTGGTAAACCGTCAGTTGCGCCGCCGCCACGTTGACCAGCACGCTGTCCGGCTCCAGGTCCTGGGCCAACCAACGCATGCGCTCCAGGTTGATGCGCAACTGCTCGCGACGCATGGCCGGGCTGATGTTGAGCTCGGAGACGGTCCAGGGGCCTACTACCCCATCTGCTTGCAGCGAATGGTCAAGTTGGAAATTCTTCATCGCGTCCACGAGGCCCGGGCTGTAATGCTCATCGGCATCGAGTGGCGGCACGCTCAGGTAGCCTTCGTTGAACAAGCGCCGGGCGAGTGCCGGGACGCGGGCGTCGCGCTTGTCTGGCTGCAAAAGCGGACCACCGGGCACCGATTGCCAGTCCGCCAGGGGTTGCTGCCGCTGCCGGACGTAAAGCTCGCGCAGGTTGCGATAGAGCGTCAGGCTCGGCCGAGCCAGTTCGAAAGCCTCTACCGGATTGTGCAGGCCCGCGATGGCGAAGTGCAGCACCATGGATCGACGATCCGGCGCTTGCGGATTGGCTTTCCAGATCGGCTCCAGGCGGTTCTGTGGCAGATAACCGAAGCGCAGATCATGCAGGGCTTGCAGGTAGCGTTGGCTGATGGCGATGTCGGTACAGGCCGCATTCGAATAGGCGCCCTGGCCCGGTAGGCTGTAGCGGGCCGGATCCATTCCATCATCCGCCAGTTGTTGCAATTGGATTTGTAGCGCCTGTAACCGCTCATCATCCATCCAGATCGCCTGGCCTGCGTTTTGCTGGTACAGGGACTGCAAGCTCATGACTGTCGGAAAATCAACGCTTGCAGCCAACTCAGGGCAGTTGACCGACAGCTGCGCCAGCGTGGTTTGCGCCTGCCCCGGATCGCCGTCATCGGCCGTAGCGACCAATGGCGCAACGAGCAATAAAAGGCTCAGGTAACATGCGGGCTTTTTAAACAACTGCTTTACTCCAATCCATGGCCGTCTCGTTGACGGTGAATTTTGCGACAGGTACGACCCGCCATCATGCAGACAAACGAAACCGGACGGGATGCCGCAAACGAACGCCACCATAAGCTGTTTTCGCCTGTATCGGCCTACTTGCGCCGACTTTGCCTGGTCCTGACCAGCCTGGGCGTCGTGTGCAGCCCCGCGCTGGCCGAAAAGCCCAAGACCCAGCCTCTTTACAACAGCCTCGCCCACGCCGCGCCGGAACTCAATCCCCAGGCGCTGAAAAGTGCCCTGAGTGCGATGCAGTGCGCAGTTGCCAACGGCGCTGGACAGGCCCGCCACCTGGCGGTGATCGACTATTCGCAACCGTCCACGGCCCGCCGGCTATGGATTTTCGACCTGCGCCAGAAAAAGCTGGTGCTGCGCGACCTGGTGGCCCACGGGCAGAAATCCGGGGAAAACTTCGCCACGCAGTTCTCCAATCGCCTGGGCAGTTATCAGTCCAGCCTCGGGTTGTTCCGTACCCAGGAAAGCTACCAGGGCGCCCATGGCTACTCCCTGCGCATGGACGGCCTCGAACCCGGTTTCAACGACCTGGCCCGGGACCGGGCGATCGTGATCCACGCCGCCGATTATGTGAATCCGCTGTGGAGCGCGCGCCAGGGTCGCATCGGCCGCAGCCTCGGCTGCCCCGCCGTACGCCCGCAAGTGGCGCGCCAGGTGATCGACAAGCTCAAGGGTGGGCAATTCATGTTTTCCTGGTACCCCGACCCGGCGTGGCTCAAGCGTTCGGCCTATCTCAATTGCCAGCCGCAACAGGTGGCGAGCATCCTGGCGACCAGCGGCGGCTAGCAGCAGCCCCAATCGTGTGAGCGTTTCGCACTCAAGCGCGAGCAAGCTTGCTCGCCACAGGGATTGCACCCGGTTCGCCGGTGGTTAAAATGCCGGCCTTTCGAGTCGCTGGCGTTTTTCCTGATGAATCCTCAAGCCCTTCAAACATTGCAGAGCCACTTGTCGACGGCGCTGGGATCGGTGCCCGACGAAACCCGTCGCCTATTCCACGGCCGCGGGCGCTGCTGGCCAGGGCTGGAGCAAATCACTGTCGACTGGCTGCAAGGCGTGGTGCTGGTTTCGCTGTTCAAGGAGCCCGATCCAACGCAACTGGATGACTTGTTCACCATGCTGCGCGCCCTCGCCGCCTCGCCCGCCTGGCAACACAGCGGCGCCCATACCCTCGCCGTGCAGTATCGATACCTGCCCGACAGTCTCACCCAGTGGCTGGTAGGCGAACCGATCGATGAATGGACCCTGACCGAAGGCGGCCTGCGCTACCGAATCGATCTGGGAAGGAAGCAGAACAACGGCCTGTTCCTCGACATGCGCTACGGGCGCGACTGGGTGCGGGTCAATGCCTCTGGCAAGCGGGTGCTGAACCTCTTCGCCTACACCTGCGGTTTTTCGGTAGCGGCCATTGCCGGCGGTGCGCACCACGTGGTCAACCTGGACATGTCCCGCGCGGCCTTGAGCCGTGGACGCGACAATCACCGGTTGAATGGCCATGACCTGGGCCAGGTCAGTTTCCTCGGCCACGACTTGTTCAAGTCCTGGGGCAAGGTCATCAACAACGGGCCGTACGACCTTGTCATCATCGATCCACCCACTTTCCAGAAAGGCAGCTTTCTGCTGACTAAGGACTATCAGCGTGTACTGCGCCGCCTGCCGGAACTGTTGACGCCTGCCGGAACCGTCCTGGCTTGCAGCAACGATCCGGCCACCGGCCCGGACTTCCTCATCGACGGTGTCATGCGCGAAGCGCCGGGGCTGTTATTTGCAGAGCGGCTGGCCAATCCCCCGGAGTTTCCAGACGCTGACCCGGCCTGTGGCCTTAAGGCCCTGGTATTCAGACGACAGGCCTCAGGCAAGGGTATGGACGCTATTGAGGCCGCAACGGCCACCATGGATCGACCAGATCGGTAGTCACGCGACGAACCAAGGTGTCGATCTCCCGAGTCCTCACTGAGCGGTAGATCGCCATGGTGCGCCGGAACTGATCATCATTGAGTGCCACCGGCTGGCCAGCAGTCCACTCCACATCGTTCACGGCCTCCAGGTTCGCTCGGCGCCAAACCATCTGGCCATCCACCGGAGCGTGCTCCCAGGCACTCGGTAGATCGGCGGCCGGATGGCTGAGGTTGTCCAGCAGCGCTTGCGGCCAGCCGGCCGGATCCACCGGTTCGCTGAAGGCATCCGACAGCTTCTCGTCCACGTTTTCCCAAATGGCCGCTCCTTCAGTCCAGTCCCGGGACATCAGACCAAGGTACGGCCGCCAAGTGGTTTCCCCTACGCGAGCGACTTGATCAGCATCGTTGAAAATGTCCTGGGCCGTGCAAAGCCAGTCGATGAACGCCTCCCGGCTCATCAGTGCGGCACGCTCGGCAACAGTGAGCGGCCTGAGCGATAGCGAGTAATTCCAGAAGTCGTATTGAATTCTCATGAAACTGGCAAAAGGCACTGGTTCATTCAAAAGGCGGGCGCGCTGTACCGTAATGAACATGGATATGTGCACTTCAAGCTCTGACAAATCAGGCGATACCCTGTCCAGGATGCGCGCCTGCAACCGGCTGCGCAGCGCTGCCAGTTGTGGATCAAAGTCTGTCAGTCGGCTCGGAAGCTCGGCATAGATGTCCTCGAAATTCGTGTAATGCTGAAGCACGGCGGCTCCCCTGGAACGAGCATTGGACGGCAGCCCCGGGTCGGCACTGTTGATATCGCTGGTCATCCGGACTGAAAACCAGTCAATGAAACGCCTGCTCCCGGGCTCATCGCGCGCCGCCTCCAGGGAGCCTCGAAAAGAGTCAAAGCCCTCCAACCAATCATCGGCCGTGTAGCGAAAGGCCTCCGGTCGCAAGACGCGAAGCGCTTGGATCTGGGCGCTCGGCAACGGATTGTTCTGAAGGAGTATTGCCAGCACATCAGGTGTTGGCTCACCGCCCAATAGAGGCAGCAGGTCATCCTGGATATTGCTGATCCGATTATTCATGAGGTCGAGGGTGATATGCGCGGCGGATGGATTGGACAGCATCGCCAGGGCCGCCGGGGGCACCGTATCGAGCCCGGTATTGGCCAGTCCCAGGTCCCGCAACAGTCTGAGCTCGGGCAGGCTTGGCAGATGGGTGCAATTGTTGCCGTTCAAGGCGAGCTCCTCCAGCCCGGTCGCCGTGCGCAGGAATGCGCTGCCTTCCTCATCGAGCCTCAGGCCACAGCGCGACAGGTTCAAGATGCGCAGCTCCGGCAAGGCGGCGATGGCTCGGAGCTGCTCGGGAGTGAAATGCAGATTATCAGCCCATACCAGGTCCTGCAGCGAAGGCAGCTCGGCGAGGCGACCAATGGCCTCGACCGTGGCGGCATTCATCGACGGCCCTACCCCACTGCTGACTCCCGACAGGTTCAGGATATGCAGGTTGCTCGCCGAATCGCCGCCAAGCAGAGGTACGAAGACATCGGCGGTCATCAACAAGGGATTGTCTTTCATTGACAACTCCAGCAGCCCGCGCAACTCGCCGGCAGCCACGGGTATCGTATTCAGCTGGTTGCCCCGCAGGTGCAAGGTATCGATGTTGGGAAACAACCGGAGGAAATCAGATGGGTCCTCATCCAGGCTCAGATTCGTCAACATCAACTCTTCGATGTGCTCGAAATTTGCGCTGATGGTCGGTAATCGGCCGAGGTAGTGCCCCGACAGCTTCAACCGCACCTCGCTCCCCTCCTGGCCCGGAACCGGGGTGCGTCGCCAGGCACGGCGGATTTCCCCGCCGACGATCCTGCGCTGCTCGGCCCGCGCCTGCGGGTCGAGCAGATTTTCGGCGGGGTGATGCACGTCTCCATGGGATTCCCAGTGATGCAGCTCTTGGTCAAGTGCTGCCCACTGGGCTTGCAGCCGGTCGACCAACGCCTCCAGCGTCGTGCCCGCCCGCCTCGCCTGCTGGCTCAGATCCAGCCGAAGCTGGACCATGGCATCACCGGCATGACCGGGATAAAGCTGTTCGATCCGATGGTCCAGGCCGTTGCGCCACGCCGATAGAGGAAGGCGTCCACGCCCGCTGAGCGGGTAACCCATGCGGCCGTTGAGCGATTGCAGGCCGGGCCCGTCATCACCGATGCGCTTCATCTGTAGGAAACCACGGAGTGCCTGCCGATCATCCAAGGCCTGGTCAACCAAACGGGTGCGCAGCTTCGTCGCTTCCCATATATCCAGGCCGAGCGCCTTGCGCGCGTCATCGGGCATGGCCCTGAGCAGCGCTTCCTCCAACGGGAGAGGGCCCGCCAGTTCTTCACCTTGTTCATCGAAAGGCTGGTATCGCTCACCTTCCTGGCGGATGGTCTTCATCGGCCCTTCTCCTTCCAGCTCAAGCGGAGTCCGGAGTTCCCGCGACCACAGGCGAAGATGCAAACGCCCCTTTGCCAGCGGCGACTGGTCGAGCAGGCCCATGACCAGGCGATCCCGGTCGCCGGTGCTTTCACCGCGTTCCAATGCGCCCAGCGCGCGGGTCAGGCGCAACTCACGCAACGCTTCGGCGCATTGGTCACCCAAGTCCCCGGCCACACGCCCTTGGACCAAGCGCAACCGTTCAACCCCCGTCGTTTGACGGGCAAGCTCGTTGGCGATGGACTCCGGCATACCGGGAAAAGCACGCTTGATCGGCGCGGCCAACGGATCCAGCGCGACACCGCGACGCATGCCATCGGTCACCCGTGCCGCGTTGCGCTCCAACAGGTCGGCCCAGCGGTCCGCCAACAGCCGACTACGCTCTGCTGGGCGCAGGCCGATGCTGCGTTGCCCGAGTATCTCGGTCTGTTCTTCCCTGCCCAAATTCGAGAGCACATAGTTGGCCCAGGCATCGCTCTGCAAATCTGTGCTGGTCAATCGGATAAACCGCACGTCGCCCGCACGCCCAATGGGGTAGACCCTGACGCCATCGTCGTAGCGCAGCGTGGCGCCTCTCGGCCAGCCTGGAAGATCGACAAGGGTCTGGACGATCCGAAAGTGCGCGCCCCCCATCGACTCATTGCGGCGCAGTCGCGCGACGGCCTGTTTCAGGTCCTGCCAGTTCCTCGCGTCATCCAGACTGTCGGCGAGTATTGCCGGCAATGGCTGGCCCTCGACCTGCAAATAGCGTAGATGTTCCTCGTTGATACCTGTCTGGCGCTGCAATGAGAGGATTGTCTGGTCATCCAGCTCGGAGGGTGTTTCGGCGAAGGATCGCAGCAGCTCCAGGTTGCCCTGCTGCATCGGATCGCGATGGGCCCACTGCCAACCACGGGCACGGTTCCACTTCAGGGGCGGTCGGATACCACGATGGTCGGCAGGCAAGCGCAGGTCGAGCGCGTCGCCGGCTCCCTGGACTTCGAAGTAGTCATCGTCGATTCGAACCCAGGCCTGCTCCGGTGTGCGCCAGACGCCCCACGCGTCCTGTTCGGCTTCTGCCGGCGGCACGCCTTGCGCCCGGAAACTACGCACATCGCCGTTCCACAAGCGCGTGCTACCGTCATGGGCGGACATCGGCTCGAGGGTCCCGCCCACGAATCCCAGATAGGCACCTTGGGCGATCCCGAACAAGACATTGAAGATATGGTCGATGCCCTCCTGGGCCTGGCCTTCGTTGAACGCCTGGATGCCTTCAAAAATCTCATACACCATCTGCGCGCCCCCGACCGCCGCCGCAGTCATGCCAACCGGTGCGTAGAAGGGGAACAGCATGGCCGTGACCATCAACGCACGCTCGGCAAGGCTTTCCCAGTAGGCAAACCGCGCCATCCGCGCCTGCCAGTCCTTCTCCTCGGTGGGAACCATCAGCGTAGCCGCGTTGGCCAATACATGGCCGCGCCACTCGCGATAGCAAGCGGGCCAGGGCTGCTCGCGCAGATCACCCAGGCCCCAGGCAACCTTTGGCATCGGCACCCGGATGCGTTCCCGCGTCCCGTCCTCGCCCCGCTCACCCTCGCGCCAGCCGGTGATGCGGCCGTAGATCTCCTGCATCACGTTAGGGTGGGCATCCACCCGCCATTCCACCTGATCGTGCAACGCGGTCCCCAACGAGGCCTGCAAGCGCAACGGGAAGTAATGCATCAGGCTCTGGCGATAACTGCGTTTACGTACCCGTTCGATCAGCTCGGCAGACATGGCTTGCAGGCTTTTGAATTGCTTGAGGGGCGCCACCGCATCATGGGGCATGTGCAGGACGACTGGCCGAACGCCTTCGGCGTTGCCTTGCACGCCCCAGTAAACTCGTGCACCGAACAACGGCACCGACAGCAGCTCAAGGGACTTGACCTCGCAAGCCAGCGGCACGGCAGGTCGCTCTTCCAGGTGCACACCGACGTGGGCCAGCATCCGCTCGCCGGTTTCATCCAGGCGCCCGTCCAGCTTCGCTTCATAGGCATCGTAGGCGAGACGGCTGCGTGCATAGCTCATGTAGACATGCGCAATGGCGGGGACTTCGGCGCCGAGGTGCGGCAACCTGCTTTCGAGCACCTGTCGGTAAGCCCCGCCTGCGTTGATCCGGCGACAAAGACGCGCAAATTCGGCGGGTGACATGGGCAATGCCGCGGTATCCGATCGTTCTTCGGCGTCCAGGAACTCCAGGCTGCGACCTTGAATGTAGAGCACGCCGTCCTTATCGAAGTCGCTGCCTGTCACAGCATCGGCGGGCGGGAAATTTTGCATCGCGGCTTTCACCACCGTCAGGGCGGGGTCACGGATGTAGTGGGTGCGACTCACCCTTGCCCTGCGCACCGCATCGACAGCCGTGCCAAAGCCGTTTACAGCAATCCAGCGTTGTATCTGTGGCTCGGCTTGCAGCAGGTTGGTTGCGAAAACCGCTGGTTTCGGCAGGTCGGCAACCAACGCGTTGAGTGCGTCGCTGTCGCTCTGTAACTGCTTCATGAGGGCTTTCAAGCGCGTCTGATGAGGGCGCGCGGCTCGCTTCAACCAGCCGGGCAGCTTGGCCTCGATGATGGCGACATGAGTTTGAATGGACATGATGGACCTCCTTCCTTGGGGTCGTTCGAGCGTTCGAAGTGGTGAGCACGCTCAGCTCAGGGTTGGGCGATGCTGTCGAAATCGGACGCTTTTTGAAACCGGCGAAGCGTTGCAAGGGGTTGCGAGACTGGGGCACGGGCTCGCGGCTAATCGCACCCGGCGCCTGGGTGCGTGCAGCGAACCCGTTGCCCCTTCGCGTCAGGCCGCCATCTAAGCGGCTCTCGACTAGACAACCAACGTCAACCACGCCGAGACCAGCAGCAACACCGCCATGGCCCGATTGAAGCGGCCCATCGCAACGGCGGAACGGCAAAACCTCGCCGCGCCACGCCCCAAGCAGGCCCAGGCAGTCATGCAGGGGATCGAAATCGCGAAGAATGCGAGGGACAGCCACAGCACCCGCGCCGTACGGTCGGCCTCGGACCCGGCGAACACGCTGACCACCGCCAACGCCATCATCCAGGTCTTGGGATTCACCAGCTGCAACCCGGCGGCGCCCGCCAGGCCGAGTCGGGGCCCGTCCACAGGTCGGTCCGGGTCGATGGCTTCAGCCGGTGCGCTGTAGATCTGCCAAGCCATCCAGCTGAGCCAGGCGATGCCGGCCCATGACAGCGCCGTTTGAACCATGCCATGCCGGGCCAGCACGTCCCCCAGCCCGGTGCCCACCAATAGCACCAACATGGCGGCGGCTGCGCAAGCGCCGAGGATTATCGGCCAAGTGGTCGCCAGGCCGTAGCGTGAGCTGTGGCTCAGTACGAGGATATTGGTCGGGCCCGGCGTGATGGAGGCGACGAAGGCAAACAAGGCAAACGGCAGTAACTGGTCCATGGAGCGACTTCTCATTGGTGATCGTAGAGCTGATCATCCCGATGCCGCCGTATTGAGTCTGGAACAATTGAGCAGCGCTTGCGCTAGTTCACCGGGCTCAGTGCATTACTGTAAAAACCGACCCTCGAAGCTACTCGAGGAACCATGTTACCGGACGCATATGGCAATGCCAAGTTACATACTTTGATCGTGCAATATCTCGCCGCAAAATTGACAGCACGCTGAACAACCAACCCTGACTACTTCATTTATATTCCTGTCCGCACACATCATATTTTCTGCGGGGAGCAATACTTTGACTAACATCAAGCGTCATCTTCGAGGCACGTGGATCTCGACAGTAATCAATCTCGACTGGCCATCAAAAAACTCCCTCTCGCTTGTTGATCCTCAGGCACGCATCAACCAACAAAAGAACGAACTCAAAAACCTGCTGGACGAGGCAGTCAAGCTGCGGCTCAATGCGGTGTTCTTTCAGGTCAAACCGGCTTGCGATGCCTTCTACCGTTCGCAAGTACTGCCTTGGTCGGCCTATCTTACTGGCACTTTGGGCCAGGATCCCGGTTACGATCCATTGCAGTTCGCTATCGAGCAGGCACACCTGCGCAACTTGGAGCTGCACGCATGGTTCAACCCATACAGAGTCTCCATGAATACAAGACAAAGCACTGTCGAGGCGTTGAGTAACGTGCCCCCCGCCTCGCCCGTCAGTGTTTACTCCTCGAATCCTGACTGGGTCCGCATCGCCGCGCAGCGATTCGTGCTGGACCCAGGGGTTCCACAGGCAAGGGATTGGGTTATTCAAGGCATCATGGAAGTGGTCGACAACTACGACATCGATGGCGTTCATCTCGATGATTATTTCTATTACGAAACGCCAGACTCGCCACTTGATGATGCGGACACTTTTGCGAAGTATGGTAATGCCTTTCAAGACAAGGGCGATTGGCGCCGAAATAATATCACCGAGATGATAGCCCTGCTTTCCAGGCGAATACGAGCCTCGAAATCACATGTCAAGTTCGGTGTCAGTCCCGCAGGAGTATGGCGCAACCAAAGAGACGATATAGAGGGGTCGGATACCACGGCCGGCAGTCCCACCTACGATAAGCAGTTCGCCGATACGAGACAGTGGGTATTGGATGAACTGCTCGACTATATCGCGCCTCAAGTGTATTGGCCGCTGACGCGCAGAATAGTGCAGTACGACATTATTTCGAACTGGTGGGCAAGTGTCGTTCGCGGCAAAAGTGTGCATCTATATATCGGCATGGCACTCTATAAAGTAGGAGTCGCCAGCAGTGCGGAACCACAGTGGCTCGTGGAAAATGGCACGACTGAAATCGGTAACCAACTCCTGTGGAACCTCACATCGGAGGGCGTTCACGGAAGTGTTCTTTTTCGAGCGTCATTCTTCCATGCCCCGGCGGTGCTACCCGCGACAGGTGTGATCAAGCAAAGTATATGGCCAACCCTGGCGCTCGTTCCTTCCATGCCGTGGAAAGGCACAAAGCCCCCCGCCCCACCCATAGAGCCGGAATGCCACACGGCGTCGCAAGGGGTTGAACTTCGATGGGTGGATGGAAATGACGAGGGGACCGTGTACTACGCGATTTACAGATTCGCGTGCAATCAGTCAGTCATGATCGACAATCCTGAAAATCTGATCGCTACGGTGCGCAGCGCGGGAACACAACAGTGTTGGGTGGATACGTCACCGTCGAGTTCCGAGGGGATGATGTATGCCGTGACAGCACTTGATCGCAACCACAATGAAAGCGCCATGGCGCTCGCCCGTTGGACCGCCCTTGTACCGCAACAAAGCGAATGAACCGGTTCATTGGTTCCGGAGTGCTCGCTTGCGATAGTCCGCCGGGCTCATGCGATAGGCACGCTGGAACCAACGGCCGAGGTGGCTCTGGTCGGCAAAACCGAGCATCGCAGCCACCGCCACGGCGCTTTCGCCACGAGCCAGCAGACGTCGCGCCCGAGCCAGGCGCAGCTGGATCAGGTAAGCATGGGGCGCCAGGCCGAAAGCGGTTTTGAACGCGCGGCTCAGGCGAAAGCGATCCACACCGGTGGCCCGCGCGAGGTCGTCGAGGCCGATGTCCTCGCTCAAATGACTGTGCAGGTAGTCGCGGGCCTGCTGCGCCACCAGCGGCAAGCGCGGGTCGGGATTGATCCGCGCGCGCCAGTGCAGGTGTTGGGTGAGGTTGGACAGCAGCATGTCGAGGGCGGTTTGGCGCACGATCAGGATGTGCTGTTCATGCAAGCTCTGGAAAGCCGTGGCGGTGGCGCGCGCCAGTTGTGCGTCGTCGTTGAGGGTTGCGGCGAAGCCCAGGCGGGCGTTGTCCGGCGCTTCTTCGAACAGCGAGCGCAGTTCGCGCTCCAGCCATTGCGGTTCGAGATAAAACGTGCGGTAGGTGAAACCGTGTTCGTGAGGGGCGTTACCGTCATGCAGTTCGCCGGGCTCGAGCAGGAACACTTTGCCCGGCGTGCTGGTGTGTTGTTGTCGGCGACAATGGAACTGCTGCACGCCCTGCTCCGTCACGCCCACCAGGTAGGCGTCGTGCCAATGCGGATCGTAGGCATGCCCCTCGAAATGCGCGCGCACGGTCTCGATGCCGGACGTGGCGTCCTGCTTGAGATCGATCCAGTTGCGCGCTGTCATGTTTCTTTCCGTCTAGTCGATGTGCTCCGGCAGATTAACGGCTGCTCGGGCGTCTGTCTGGAAGATTTGTGCAGATCGAGGGGAAATAGCATCACGCATCGGGCGTGATTACCGGCAGCACCGTCTCCACCGCCAACCGCGCCAGCTCCGCATCTTCCTCGGCCTTCACACCGGAAACCCCGATGGCGCCGATGCATTGGCCGTCATGGCGGATCGTCACGCCGCCCTCGAGCATGCCCTGCAAGTGCGGCGCGCTCAGGAAGGCCAGGCGGCCGCCGTTGATCATGTCCTCGAAGGCCTTGCTGTCACGCCGTCCCATGGCGGCGGTGCGGGCTTTTTCGGTGGCGATGTAGGTCGACAAGGGCGACGCGCCGTCCAGGCGCAGCAGCCCGAGGGGATGCCCGCCATCGTCCACCACACACACCGACACCGCCCATTGGCGCTGGTGAGCAAGCTCCTTGGCCGCCACCAGTAGTTGTGCAACGTCCTGTTCCGTGAGTACCGCTTTGGTTTTCATGAATCACCCCGAGTTATGGAACATGAGGCCTGCCGGCCAGCGCCTACAGGCCGTAGACAATGCGCTGATTATTCACCGTAGATATCGAAATCGAAATATTTTTGGCGAATCCGATCGTACGTGCCATTGGCGCGAATGGTTGCCAGGGCCCGGTTGAAGCGGCTCGCCAGCGGATCGTTTTTGCGCACCGCGATACCGATGCCCGTGCCGAAGTATTGTTCTTCGACGAAATTGGGTCCGACAAATTCAAAATCCTTGCCTTCCGGCCGCTTGAGCAAGCTTTCGTCGATGACGACCGAACTGGCCATCGTCGCGTCCAGACGGCCGCCCAGCAGGTCGAGGAAGATCTCGTTCTGCGAACCGTAGCGGATGACTTCGGCGCCGGCCGGGGCAAGCTTGTCGGTGACGTAGCGATCGAAGTTGGTCGCCCGTTGCACGCCGATTCGTTTGCCCTTGAGCTGCGCGGGAATCGCGTTGATGCCGCTGCCCTTGCGAAACACCAGGCGAGCCGGGATTCGGTAGTAACGGTCGGTAAAGTCGACCGATTTCATCCGCTCCGGCGTGATCGACATGGAGGAAATCACCGCGTCGACTTTCTTCACTTTGAGCGCCGGGATCAAGCCATCGAACTCCTGCTCTTTCCATTCACAACGGACCTTCATCTCGGCGCACAAGGCCTGGCCGATATCGTAGTCGAAACCCACGATGGCGTTGTCCGGGGTTTTAGAGGCGAACGGTGGATAGGCCGCTTCGATGCCGATGCGCAACGAAGTCTGCGCGGCCTGCAGGTTGGCGCCGAACGCCAGCAACGAGACGATGCCCAGGTTAAGTGCAATGCGTTTGATGTTCATTCATTAGCTCCGGATGCGATGTTATTGATTTCGGACGCTCCGGGGGAAGCCGTCCGTTATGGCAGCAGCAACGTGAACAAGCGCGGGCGACGGCTCTGGTGGTCGTCTTGCCCGGGGACGGCAGCACAGCGGTCCGGCGGTGCTACACCGCCGCGGTGACGATCAGTTCCAGCAGGATCTGCGGGTCATCGAACACCACCTGTGCGGTGGCCCGCGCCGGGGTATGCGCGGCCTCGACCCAATCACTCCACAGCGCATTCATCGCGGCGAAATCGCGCCCCATGTCTTTCATCCAGATTTGCACGCTGAGCAGCCGACGTTTATCGCTACCCGACGCGGCGAGCAGTTCATCGACCCGTTGCAGCACCTGGCGGGTCTGGCCCTCGATGTCCTGGCTACAATCGGCGGCGACGATGCCGCTGAGCCAGGCCACGCCGTTGTGCACGACGCTACGGCTCAGGCGCGGGTTGCTTTCGATACGTTGGATGGTCATGACAGTTGCTCCAATGAGTGGCTTTCGCCGGCCAGTTGGGCCAGCGTGATGGGTTTGAGGGGCGCACGGATGCGGTAGTCGCCGACCTCGGCGGGTGGAACCCGGCGATGGGCGGCGATGATCTGCGTGACAGTCAAGCCACACTGGCGGCCCTGGCACGGGCCCATGCCGCAGCGGCCGAAGGCCTTGGTCTGGTTGGGCCCCAGGCAGCCGAGGTCGACGTGACGGCGGATATCACCGGCGCTGACTTCTTCGCAGCGGCACACCGTGACGTCATCGGCGGGAACGCAGCTCTGCGTCGATGGGCGATAAAGGGCATCGATCAATGGCCGCGCCGCACGGGCGCGGCGTAATGCCTTCTGGACGCGACGCGCGGGCTCCTGACATCCGGCCACGGCCAGCGCCGCCAACCGCCCTTCGAGTCGCGCCACCTGGGCGCCGCCGATGCCACCGCCGTCACCGGCAATGAAGATGCCAGGAGCACTGGTTTCGCCAAAGCCATTGCGGCGCGGGACCCAGCACAGCTGCGACTCGCTCCAGTCATGTTCCAGGCGCAGCGACCGGCTGACCTGCGTATGAGGGACCACGCCCTGGTGCAACAAAATCAGCTCGGCACCTACCTGGTGATGCCGCCCGCCACTGTCGAAACTCAACGCCCTGGCACGATCCTCGCCCTCGATGCGCAAATGAGCGGCACCGCGAAAATGGCGGATACCGGCACGCTTCAATTCAGCCAGTAACCCCGCCCCCTTGAGCAAGTCACGCCAACCACGGAGCGCCCCGGGTATCTCACGCCAGGCCTTGATGAGATCGCGCCGATGGCTGGTATCGACCAGCGCGTCGATGACGATCCCGGCCCGCAGGTACTGCACTGCCAGCAGGTACAACAGCGGACCACAACCTGCCAGGACCACGGGCCCGGCCGGAACCATCGCCGCGCTCTTGAGCAAGATCTGCCCCGCGCCGGCGGTCATCACCCCGGGCAAGGTCCAGCCGGGAATTGGCATCGGCCGTTCGAGGGCGCCGGTGGCAATCAGCAGATGGCGCCCCTGCAAGACTCGCGCACGGCCGTCGATCAGGTAATGAACCGCGCGCTGCGGTGTGACTTGCCAGATTGCCGCGTTGGGCAAATAGCGGGCTCCACACTGCATGAATTCCGCCGCCAATCCAGCGCCCACGCGGTAATCCTCACCCAGGACCGCGCGGCTGCGGGCATCGGCGTGAAGGACCTGGCGATAGATCTGCCCGCCGGGGCTGGCCTGTTCGTCCAGTACCACCACTGACAATCCACGGGACCGGGCTTCGAGCGCCGCGCTCATGCCGGCAGGTCCGGCGCCGATGATGACCAGATCGATCGCGACGTTACTCATCGCTTTGCTCCCGGCCCGTTACCAGGCTGGCGGCGCCACATTGACGGCGCACGCGCATGCCGGCGCGCACGGCCACCAGGCAGGATTGGACGTTGGCCTGGTCATCCACCTGCACCAGGCATTCGAAGCACACGCCCATCATGCAATACGGCGCCCCGGGCCTGCCGTTGATGGCGCTTTCGCGGGTATGGCGGACGCCGCTGGCGAGCAAGGCGGCCGCCAGCGAGACATTCCCCGGCACGCTCAACGGTTGGCCTTCGAATTCGATCAACACATTGTGCTGCGCAGCGGCCAAAGGTCTGAAAAGGCTGTCAGCCAGCATGACGCACCTCCACGGATGAGCTAAAGCGGTGCAAGCCGAATGGCTTCACGGCCGGGTCATCGAATTCACCGGCAATCCACGGGGCCAGGCGCAGGGCATGAGCGGCGGCCAACGTCACACCACTGTGGCAACTGACGACCGACAGCCCGGGGCAGCCCTGGGGCATTTCGTAGATGGGGAACCCGTCCGCGCTCATCACCCGCAACGCGCCCCAGGCACGCACCAGCCGCACATCACCCAACAGCGGGAAACACTGCACCGCGCGCCTCGCGATAGCAGCCATGACCTGGCTACCGGTGCCATCGTCGAAACCTGCCGATTCATGGGAATCGCCCAATTGCACGGTGCCCTCGTCGGTCTGACGCACGTAAGTGGTGGGGTAATCGAGAAAGGGCTTGAGGCGCTCGGTCACCAGGATCTGCCCTCGGTTCGGTTGCACGGGCACATCCAGACCAACCATTTCACCCAAGCTCCGATTGCCCAGGCCGGCGGCCAGGACAACCTGCCGGGCCGACCAGTGCTGGTCGCCGGCACGTAGCCGAAAACCACTGGCATCGGGTTCGATTGCATCGACGTGATGACCATTAATCAACGTTACGCCCCGGGCCTGGCATGCGGCGTAGAGCGAACGCAACAGTTTCAACGGATTCACATGACCGTCCATGGGCGAGAAGCAACCGCCCACCACGTCTGGCCCGATGCCGGGCAGACGGCTGCGCAGTTGTGCCGGTGCCAGCAGTTCGTAGGGGTAATCGCCGTCAAGGGCTTCGCGCAGCCAGCCAAGGCGCGCGGCCTCCTCGGCCATTTCCGCGTCGCTCAGGCACAGTTGGAAACCGCCCTGCTGGCGCAGGTGGATATCGATGCCGGTATCGGCCTGCAACGCAGCGGCGAAGCGTGGCCACAGCGCCACGGACTCACGGGTCCATTGCGCATAAGGACTCATCCCAAAACCCTTGCCCTGGACCCAGAGCAAACCGAAGTTGCCCCGGGCGGCGCGTATGGCGTCGTCGCCCTCGTCGAGCACACTCACCTGGCGTCCGAGCAGGGCCAGGCCATAAGCGATGGACATACCTACCAACCCACCGCCGACGATGATGACATCAGTTTTTTGCATGGCAGCTCTTTACCGTGGAGGTGCTTCTTGCAGGGGTCACAGGCCTTTATTCCGGCCACATGCTTTGATGGACAAGATGCTAGGGCGCTGCCGCGCTCGTGAAAAATGCTTTATTTTGTCCAGCTCATGTCTTTTTGTTATGGATAGGTAAGCCCATGAACCTTCGTCAGCTCGAAGCCTTTCGCGCAGTGATCCTGGGGCAGACGGTGACCCGCGCCGCCGAGATGCTGCACATTTCCCAGCCCGCCGCGACCCGGCTGATCGCCAGCCTGGAAGAAGACATCGGCTTCAGCCTGTTCGACCGGATCAAGGGGCGGCTGCAACCCACCGCCGAAGCCATGACGCTTTATCAGGAGGTGCAGCGGTCGCTGCTGGGCGTGGAACGCATCGCGCGGACCGCACAGGACATCCGCAACCTCAAGCGCGGATCGCTGCACATCGCCTGCGCGCCGGCCATGGGCTTGTCGTTCCTGCCACGGGCCATCGCCGCGTTCATGGCCGAGCATGACCAGGTGCAGGTTTCCCTGGTGGTGCAATCCTCGCGGGAAGTCGTGGACCTGGTGGTGGGCCAGCGTTGCGACCTGGGCTTGATCGTCCTGCCCAACACCTACCCGAGTCCCCGCGCTGAAAAACTGCTGGCGACACGGATGCTCTGCGCCCTTCCCGCTGGCCATCGTCTGACGGATCGCCGGATGATCGTGCCGCAAGACCTGCACGGCGAGCGATTCATCTCCTATCCGCAGTCCATTGGTTCTCGCCAGCATATCGACGCGATTTTCGCCGCACACGGCGTGGAACGTGAATTGCGCCTGGAGACGCAGCTTTCCCAGCCCATGTGCACGTTCGTCGAGCAAGGCCTGGGCGTTGCGTTGGTGGACGCCATCAGCGCGGTCGAATACCGGGGCAACGGCATCGTCTTCCGCGCCTTCGAGCCGGCGATTGAAATGGACTTCAGCATGTTGCTGCCGATTCAGGGACCCTTGTCGAAATTGCAGGCGTGCTTTCTGGAACACATGCAGCGATTCATCGAGGCGCAGGTGCCGGCGGCGTATCGGTTTTAGCTGGCTCAATGGATCCATTGGGCAAATCAGTGAAGACTTGATGGATCACTTGACACCAAAACTGAACTGCCGCAAAACCCGTGGCGAGGGAGCTTGCTGCCGATGGTCTGCGAAGCAAGCCCCTTAATGGAATCAAGGTAAAGCTCACTCGCCGTTTTGCGGCTGCTGTGCAGCCGAGCGGGAGCAAGCTCCCTCGCCACGGGTTTTGTATAGGCTCGACTATCGGGACGTGTCTCTCCTGGGCCTCAATCCGTCGTGCTCGCCGCCAGCACCCCCAGCGTGCGACGCTCGGGGTTCCAGATACTCAGGCACCAAACGCCCCACCATTCCATGCCATCGTCGAAATAATCACTCCAGGGGTCCCGGGCCGGGTCGGGCTCGTCGCTGGCCAACCCGTTGAAGTTGAAATTATCGACCCAGTCCACCACCACCACGCGGGCATCCGGTGCAAGCCCCAACAGGTCAAGCCATTCCTTGAACAGCGCCTGGGGCGTGTCGTCAACGAAGCGAGTGCCATAGGGTGGCTCGCAGAACGCGTCGTACAAAGCGAAGGATTCCGGGTTTCGCCCGGTCTTTTCAACACTCACCAGTTGAAGGATCTCATCGCGCCCTAGCGCTCTGGGCCGGGCTTTGGCCAAGTCCCAGTTCATGTTTGGAGGCGGGACGTCGGCAACGGACGGATCCACGACCAACTGACGGTGCTGTTCGAGCCATTGAGCCTTGATGTGCTGGAACAGCCGGTCTACCGCCTGGCCATGCAGCGCTTGGTCGACGGTATCAACCGCCTCGGGCGCGAAGACCAGGAAATCAAACGCGCAACCGGCTTTCTCCATCCGCTGGCGCAACGCATCACTGGTCGACTGTTCAACGATCCTCAACATGACGAGCTCCGCTAACCCTTGACGCACACCACTTGACGCAGTGTATGCAGCACTTCGACAAGTTCACGTTGTGCATGCATTACCTTTTCTATGTCTTTGTAAGCCATGGGAATTTCATCTATCACGGCGACGTCCTTGCGGCACTCCACATGGGCGGTGGCGCGCACTTGGTCGTCGACGGTGAAACGCTTTTTCGCTTCGGTGCGGCTCATGACCCGACCGGCCCCGTGGCTGCACGAACAGAACGATTGCTCGTTGCCCAGGCCCCGGACGATGAAACTTTTGGCGCCCATCGAGCCGGGAATGATGCCCAGTTCGCCTTTTTGCGCCGATACCGCGCCTTTGCGGGTCACCAGCACCTCGCGTCCGAAGTGTCGCTCCCTCTGCACATAGTTGTGATGGCAGTTCACCGCTTCCAGAGCCACATCGAACGGTTTGCTGATCACCTGTCGCGTGGCCTGTATCACGGCGTCCATCATCAACGCCCGGTTCTGCCGGGCGAAATCCTGGGCCCAGCCCACCGCTTCGACGTAGTCATCGAAATGTCGGCTGCCTTCTTCAAAATAGGCCAGGTCTCGATCCGGCAGATTGGCGAGGTGTTGGCGCATGTCGGCCTGGGCCAGCTGGATGAACAGGTTGCCGATGGCGTTGCCCACGCCCCGGGAGCCACTGTGCAACATGAACCAGACCCGATTGGCCTCATCCAGGCACACCTCGATGAAATGATTACCGCTGCCCAGGGTCCCGAGGTGCTGGCGATTGTTGGTGCGGGCCAGCTTCGGGTATTTGTCGGTAATCGCCTTGAACCGCGCGGCCAGCACGGACCACGCCTGGTCCGCGTGCCGTGGGACGTTGCTCCAGGCGCCTTTGTCGCGCCCGCCATGGCTGAGGCTGCGGCCATGGGGCACGGCTTTTTCAATGGCGCTACGCAGGGCCTGGAGGTTGTCGGGCAGATCGGCGGCATCCAGTGAAGTACGGGCCGCAATCATGCCGCAACCGATGTCCACCCCCACCGCAGCGGGAATGATTGCCCCCACGGTCGGGATCACGCTGCCTATGGTCGAGCCCTTGCCGAGGTGGACATCGGGCATCACCGCCAAGTGCTTGAAGATAAACGGCATCTTCGCGGTGTTTATCAATTGTTGTCGGGCCTCGGGCTCCACCGGGACGCCCTGGGTCCAGAGCTTGATGGGCTTGCCGTTGGCGACTTCCAGCAGGTCGTAGGTGTTTTCTTGCATGACCGGAGCACTGTCTGTAGGCGAACCGGCTTGATTGCCGGTTCATGATTTTCGACACCGGCCATGAACGCAGATTCAGGTGCGGTCTGTCGAATGCGATTGCGTGACGGGATGTGGCGAGCCTGCCTCGAGGCTGTGGCGATACTCGCTGGGCGTCTGGTTCATCTCGACGCGAAAGTGCCGATTGAAGTTGGACAGGTTGTTGTAACCGACTTCAAAGCAGATGTCCGTCACCGCCATTTCGCTCTGCGACAGCAACCGGCAGGCGCGCTGGACCCGGAGCTTGCGCGTCAGGTCGATGAACCCGTGCCCGGTGATGCGTTTGAAGAACCGAGAGAATCCGGGCTCGCTCATGCCCAGTTGCTGGGCGATCTCTGACACGCGCAGGTCGCCCGTGAGTTCGGCTTGCAGATATTCGAACGCTTTTTGGATGCGCTCCGAGCTGCGCGCGTCAAGGACCGGCGCATAGCAAGGACTGGCCAGGCATGAGGCCTCGCCGTCGCCGGCATGGCCAAGGGTGTCGAGCAGTTCGAGAAACAGCGCCAGTCGCGCCAGCCCCCTGGCCGGGCCGATCGCTTCGAGCAGTTGCGCGGCACGGCGCGCAGTGCCGCCGCTAAAGGCCAGGCCACGTCTGGCCCGCTCGAACAATCGCTGCAGATCCCCCAGTTCAGGTAAGGTCCGGCGCAACGACAACAGCGTGGCACCGTCGAACTGCAACACCACGTCGCGCCCGACCAACTGCTCCCCGGGTGCGACATCGCCGATCCAGTCGTGAGGCAAATCCGGCCCGATCATCGCCACATGGCCTGGCCCGAAAGGGCCCATGTAGTCACCGACCAGCAACCTGCCGCTGCCCTGGCGGATCAGGTGGATTTCAAACTCCGGATGATGGTTCCAGCGTGCCAGCGGATAGGGATAATCGTGTTCGTACCAGCGAAAACTGTGCTCGGGCTCGGTCAGGATGACTTCCAGCTCGGCAGGCCGGTGATCGTACAGCAGCGTTCGGTGGTCAGGCATGTCGCGCCTCTTTCTCGTTATTGCGGGCACCTTACGCCGAGTGCCTAGGGCCTCGCCAGCGTCGTCGCGATCGCGCACCGATACTTTTTTAACACGGGCGCTGGGGTAGTCGATCGCGTTAAAAAAGTATCAGTTTTCAGCCCCACTGGCGTTTGTCGGCTTCCGCCCGCGCTGCTGTAATCGGTCTGCCCCTAACAATGACAGGACTTCCCCATGAAACGACTGGAAGGAAAAAGCGCCCTGGTGACCGGCGCCGCCCGCGGCATCGGACGCACGTTTGCCCAGGCCTATATCAACGAAGGCGCGACGGTGGCGATTGCCGATATCGACCTCGAGCGTGCCAAAGCCACCGCCACTGAACTGGGCGACAGCGCCTTTGCAGTCAAGATGGACGTGACTGACCAGGCGTCAATCGATGGCGCCATCGACGCAGTCGTGGCCCGTGCGGGCAAGCTGGATATTCTGATCAACAACGCGGCCTTGTTCGACCTCGCGCCCGTCGTCGAAATCACGCGCCAGAGCTACGAACGGCTGTTTTCCATCAATGTCGCCGGCACCTTGTTCACCTTGCAGGCCGCCGCTCGGCAGATGATCAGCCAGGGCCACGGCGGCAAGATTATCAACATGGCAAGCCAGGCCGGCCGGCGCGGCGAGGCCCTGGTGGCGGTCTATTGTGCCTCCAAGGCTGCCGTGATCAGCCTGACCCAGTCCGCCGGGCTGGACTTGATCAAGCACCGGATCAACGTCAACGCCATCGCCCCTGGCGTGGTGGACGGCGAACATTGGGACGGCGTCGACGCGCTGTTCGCGCGCCATGAGAACCTGCCGTTGGGAGAAAAGAAGCGGCTGGTCGGGCAACAGGTCCCGTATGGCCGGATGGGTACGGCCCAGGACCTGGTCGGCATGGCGATTTTCCTGGCGTCGGCGGATAGCGAATACGTGGTGGCACAGACCTACAACGTCGACGGAGGCAACTGGATGAGCTGACGCGCTGGAAGTTTTATGGCCTTGAGACGACGAAAATGGACCTAATCGCCTGAAAATTGATCCGACTACTTGAGGATCGTCCCAAACGGTACCAAACGGTGCCGTTGCAAGGGATTTCAAGAGAGCGTGAATACCGTTGCCCCAGCGGGGCAAAAATTGCGCATCATAGGCGCCGTCCGCTCAAGGGAGATTTACATGCGTGCCATTTTTTCCGTCATGCGTCTTGCCGCGCTGTCGCTGGGACTGGCGTTTGCCACCAGCGCCGCAGCCACCGAGGAGACGCAACTGGTCGAGTCCATCAACCTCTACCGCAGCCAGTCCCAAAGCTGCGCGGGCCAGGCGTCCCTGGAATTGCCACCGCTGGCGATGGATTCGCGGTTGATCCTGTCGGCCAATGGCATTGGCGATCTGCAACAGGCGTTGGCGCGAGCAGCCTACCCGATGGTCAATGTGCAGGCCATCAGCCTGTCCGGGCCGCGCGACGCCCAAGCGGCAATGAAGGCTGTACAGGAAAGCTTCTGCCAAGTTGTGCTGGACCCACAATTTGTCGATATCGGCGTCAGTCGCCTGGACCGTGAGTGGCGCATCGTGCTCGCCCGCCCGCTGTTATCGGCGCGCCTGGGTGATTGGCAGGCCGAAGGGCAGAAATTGCTCAAACTGATCAACAGCGCCCGCGCACAGCCGCGCCGCTGCGGCACCGATGCGTTCAGCGCCACGACGCCGCTGGCCTGGAACGCCACGCTGGCCCTGGCCGCTGTCAATCACACCCGGGCCATGGCCAACAACAATTTCTTCGATCACAAGGACCGTGACGGACGCATGCCGGGCGATCGCGCTGAATTGGCGGGTTACCTGGGCCAGGCCATCGGCGAAAACATCGCCGCCGGCCAGGACACCGCGCTGAAGGTAGTGGACGGCTGGCTGGCAAGTCCGGGGCACTGCGCCAACCTGATGAATCCGCAATATCGCGAACTGGGCGCCGGGTATGCGGTGGACCCGAAGAGCGATGCGGGGATCTATTGGACGGCGATGTTTGGCACTCAGTAATTGTATTGATCGAACTTGCGCCTTCGCGAGCAGGCTCGCTCCCACATGGATTGCGGTTTTCCCCTGTGGAAGCGAGCCTGCTCGCGAAGGCCGCGCATCGGCCCTCATTCCAGCCGCAATACCTGCCGCACATGCCCCATGAACTGGCTCAACGACGGTGACGGGGCTACTGGCTTGCACTGCAGCAGACCAATCGAACGTTTTGCCGGTTGATCGATGGCGGTGACGGCGCATTGCTCGCCGATGTTGAACACCGCCGTGCAACTGGCCGGCAACAGCGAGAATCCCAGCCCTTCCCGCACCAAGGCCGTGGCGGTGCTCATATGCGCCACTTCCCAGGCAGGCAACGGATCGACGTTCAGGTAACGCAACGCAGCGTCAGCCAACGGCCGGATGCTGGTGTCCGGCGTCAGGGCGATATAAGGCTGCTGCGTCCAATCGCGTTGATGATCCTTGTGGCTCAGCAGCACAAGGTTGTCATCCAAAAGGCGCTCGAAGCTCAAGCCAGACAGGTCGTCCGGCAGTGAACTGATGCCGGAATCCACCTCGCCACGCTGCACCCAGCCCATGATTTCCCCCGCTCGGCCATCCAGCAGATGCACGTTCACGCCCGGATGCTCACGCTGGAAAGAAGCGATGACCACCGGCAGGAACGACGCGGCAGCGGTCGGCAACGCTGCGAGCCTGAGCGTGCCCCGGCTCAAGCTGAGGGTGTCGCGGGCGTCGCGCACGGCATCGTCCATGTCCCGAAGCATGCGCCGGGCCTGGGGCAGGAAATGCTCGCCGGCCGGGGTCAGCTCGACGCTGCGGGTGTTTCGCGCGAGCAATTGCAGGCCCATGCTTTCTTCGAGTTTGCGGATGCTGTAGCTCAGCGCCGGCTGGGACAGGTGCAGCTGTTCGGCGGTGCGGGTAAAGCTGGACGTTTCAGCGATCAGGATAAACGCACGCAGCTGGCGGAAGGATACGTTCATGGCCCGCTCATAAAATTATTGGATCAATTGATTCTACCTTTAAAATTCACAGAACAATCCAGCCTCTCCACTATAGGGCCACCCTTCAGTGGAAAACGGACATGACAAAAACAATTCTCGTCGGGTGTGGCGCCGGTTTCGCCAATGACCGGCCTGACGCGGCCCTGCGACTGGCCCAGGACCTGGCACAACGCAGCGGCCAGCGGTACATCATGCTCGAGCTGCTGGCGGAGCGGACCCTGGCCGAAGCGCAACTGCGCAAGCGCCTCGATCCACAGGCCGGTTATTCCGCCCGGTTGTTCGATTTTCTCGAGCCCATGCTGGACCTTTGCATCGAAGCCGGGATCCCGATCATCACCAACGGCGGCGCCGCCAACCCGAGGGCGGCCGCCCAGCGACTGCGCAAAGCATTGGCCGGTCGTTTCCCTGGGCTGAAAATTGCCTGCGTGCTCGGCGACGACCTGCTTGAAGAAACACCGCCGCGCTATGAGCGATGGCTGTCGTCCGATACTCAACAGCCTGTCTCCGTGAACGTCTACACCGGCGCCGACGGTATCGTCCAGGCGTTGACCGGCGGTGCCGGCATCGTTCTTTGTGGCCGTGTAGCCGACCCTTCGCTGGCGGTAGGCGCGATTCGTCATGGGTTGGGTTGGAGCGCGGACGATTGGCGGAAAATCGCCGTCGCCACGGCGGCCGGCCATCTGTTGGAGTGCTGTACCCAGGTCACCGGCGGTTATTTTGCTCATCCCGGGATGAAAGACATTCCAGACCCGGTCAATCTCGGTTGTCCGATCGCCGAAATCCACGAGGACGGCCGCTTGATCCTGGGCAAGACCCGCCACAGCGGCGGCCGCGTCAGCGAGCAGACCGTGAAGGAGCAGCTTCTTTACGAAGTCCACGACCCTCGCCGCTACCTGACGCCGGATGTTGTACTGGATCTGGGCGAAGCACGCGTGCAGGACCTGGGCGACGACCGTGTGGAGATCAGCGGCCTGCTCGGCCATCCGCGTCCTGACACGCTCAAAGGATTGGCGGGCGTGCGTGGCCTCTGGTTCGGCGAGGCGGAAATATCCTATGCCGGCCCCGGCGCCGTGGCGCGTGCGGCATTGGCGCAAGAAATCCTGCTGGAGCGTTTCGACCGGTTGGCGCCAGGCGTACAGCCCTGGATCGATCTTTCCGGCGTCGCCAGCCTGTTCAACGACCAGGGCGGTCGCTATCTGCAAAAGCAACTCGCCCAGGCACCAGCCCTCGAAGATGTGCGCGTGCGCATCGGCCTGACCCACACCGACCGGTCGTTGCTCGAAGTGCTGTTGGCCGAGGTGGAATCGCTCTACACCAACGGGCCAGCCGGCGGCGGTGGCGTTCGGCGACACCTCGTCGAGGCCGTCACCACTCGCAGTTTCCTGCTGCCGCGCGGTGAAATCCATACAACCCTGGAGTGGTACTGATGAACCTCGTCACGCTCGCCGATTTTGCCCACGCCCGTGCCGGCGACAAAGGCAACATTCTCAGCATCGCGGTGTTTCCCCATGACGCGGCCCACTACGCTTGGTTGCTGCGGGAGCTGACCTGCGAACGGGTGGCCGAGCAATTCGCCACGCGGCGGCCTTCCATGGTGCATCGCTATGAACTGCCGAACCTCAATGCATTGAACTTTGTCCTTGAAGACGCCCTGGAGGGCGGCGTGAACCGCAGTTGCGGCCTGGACCGCCACGGCAAGAGCTTGAGCTATCTGCTGTTGGCCCTGCACCTGCCAGGCCCGCAAGACTGATCGATCCTTCGCCCGCCCGAACCATCCGACAAGAATAAAAAGAGAGGCTGCAACATGATTACAACCCTGGGTTTTTTGATGATGCTTGCCATCATCGGACTGATATTGCTGCGCAGGATCAGCCCGGTGGTGGCGTTCACCACCCTTCCCGTGATCGTTTGTTTGCTCGCGGGGTTCAATCTCGGGCAGATTGGCGAATTCATCAAGGCCGGCCTGATCACGGTTGCGCCGACTGCCGCGCTCTTCCTGTTTGCCATCCTGTTCTTTGGCATCATGCGTGACCGGGGGTTGTTCGATCCTCTGGTCAACCTGCTGATCCGCAGCACGGGCGGCAAACCCCTGGCTGTGGCGTTGGTGACCGTATTGGTGACGTCGGTGGTGCACCTGGATGGCGTGGGCGCCGCCACGTTCCTACTGACCATCCCGGCGCTACTGCCGTTGTACAAACGCTTGAACATGAGCCCGGCGATGTTGCTGTGTCTGGTGGGCACCACGGCGGGCGTCATCAATATGGTGCCTTGGGGCGGCACGACCGCCCGCGCCGCCGCGGTGTCGGGCCTGGACGCCACCGAGCTGTGGCTGGGCTTGCTGCCGGTGCAGATGGTGGGCCTGGTGTGCATGCTTGGGGTGGCGACGATATTGGGTATGCGCGCGCAGCGTCGCCAACCGATGTCGCTGGGGGCGGCGGCCGCAACGTGTGATGTAGACGGTCTGCAAACCCAGGATCGCGAATTCAGTCTTTCTCCCCGGGAGCCGCGCTACTGGCTGAACGTGGCCCTGACCGGTGGCATTCTGGTGTGCCTGTTCACCGGTATTTTCCCTTTGTATGCGTGTTTCATGGTGGGACTGGGCATCGCCCTGCCGCTGAATTTCCCATCCCTGGACGCCCAGGCCGAACGCCTCAAGGCTCATGCATCCGATGCACTGCAGATGGTCCTGGTGATGATGGCTGCCGCCGTCCTGCTGGGCGTGCTCTCCGGCGCGAAGATGTCCGACGGCATGGCCTTGGCGCTGATCGATATCCTGCCCGCGGGTTCTGCCCAATACCTGCACGTGATCGTCGGCTTCTTCGGCGTGCCCCTGGGCATGATTTTTTCGCCGGACGCCTATTATTTCGCCCTGCTACCGGTGATCAGGGACGTGGCCGCCGCGGCCGGCGTTCCCCTCGAAGCGGTCGCCCGGGCCATGTTGATCGGCGAGAACACCGGGTTCTCCATCAGCCCGGTGGTGCCCAGCGTCTACCTGGCGCTTGCGTTGTCCGGCGTCGAACTGCGCAAGCACATGGCCTATACGTTTTTCTGGGCCTGGGGCGTCAGCCTGGTGATGCTCGCTTTCGCCGTGGCAACCGGCGCGGTACAGGTCTGAGTTTCAAGGGTGGGTCTGGAAGATCAACGACCGATGCACCCCGGAGCCCGCCCTCACCCCATCACCAACGGCCAGCGCGACCGAGCCGAACGGCATCGCCGCGTCGCCACAAGCAAACACCCCGGGAATGCTGGTTTCCCGGGTCATCGGGTCGGCCTGGATGAACGCCCCGAGCGGGCCTTCTTCAAAGTTGCAACCCAGGGATCTGGCGAGGGAACTGGCAACGCGGGTATGCGGCAAGACAAACAGGCCTTCAATGGCGATCACTCGCCCGCCCGCCAACACCACATTGGCCCGATCGCCTTCAATACGTTCGACACGTTCCGGCACCAAGGTCACACCGCGTTGCGCCAGGCTGTCCTGTTGCTCACGGTCAGGTCGAACACACCATTGGTGAAAAACGTCGTCGGGCCCCAGTCGGGCAGCATCAAGGCATGGTGCAGCGACATCGGCGACGTCGCCAGCACACCAATCGGCCCTTGCTCCAATTCATAGCCATGACAGTACGGGCAATGGAAAACGTTTTTTCCCCAACGCTCCCTCAATCCTGGCACATCGGGCAACTCATCGATCACGCCGGTGGCGAGCAACAGGCGTTTGGCACTGTAGCGTTGTCCACGGGCCGTCTCGACGACGAAGCCGTCCGCGTCGCGGATGGCGTGGATCGCGCTATCCGACAGCCATTTCACGGTCGGGTAAGCCATGAGTTGGGCACGGGCGTCACTGGCAATGTCACCCGGGGCGCGGCCGTCCTGTCCGAGGAAACCATGGGAAGTCGCTGCAAACCGGTTGCGACGCTGGTCGGCGTCGATTACCAGCACCTTTTGACGGGCGCGGGCCAATTGGAGGCCAGCGGACAGGCCGGCGTAGCTGCCGCCAGCGATGATGATGTCGTGTTCCATGGGGCGATCTCCGTTTTCCGAAGGCGTGGAATTTTCTCGAAACATCGTATGTTTCTTGAAAAGCGCCTGTCAATGGTCTCGTAACTTTTGCCATTACAGGCGATACTCCACGCAGATTTACCTTCGGACCCACCCATGAGAAACGACACCCGCCTATCGCGCATGCTGCACGTCTTGATTCATATGGATCGCCACCAGCAATCGGCTACCTCCGACACCCTCGCCCAGATGCTGGGTACCAACCCGGTCGTGGTACGCCGAACCATGGCGTTGCTCAAGGAACAGGGTTACGTCACTTCGGAGAAAGGCCATCGCGGTGGATGGAGCCTGGCTAAACCGTTGGCGGAGATGACGCTGCTGGACATTCATCAGGCGTTGGGCAGCACGTCGATTTTCGCCATCGGCCTGTCCACTGATCATCCGCAATGCCTGGTTGAACAAGCGGTGAATGCGGCGCTGACGGATGCGTTCGATGAGGCCCAGGCGTTGTTGCTTGAGCGTCTGGGCAGTATCACGTTGGCCCAGTTGGCGGAGGATTTTGATACGCGGTTTCGGGACGAGCCCAAGGTCGAGCGTCACCTCTGATTCGTGGCGCACGCACATAAAAAAACGCCGCTCAATGAGCGGCGTTTTTTTACCTGACCAGACAGCGTCCGGTTTACAGCGCCATGTCAGCCGCTGGATTGGATTCCCGGGCAGCAGCCGGCTGGGCCGGAGCTACAACGGTGCCAGCCTTGCCGATAGCCGGTGGCGGGTCCAGTTGCAGCACTTCGCTGGTGTAGGCCCATTCCTGCGCAACACGCTCAGGGCTTTCGTTCAGCTTGGTGCCGTAGCTCGGTACGATCTGGCGCAGTTTTTCCTGCCAGGCCGGGGTGGCGACTTTGTCCTTGAAGACTTTTTCAAGCACGGTCAGCATGATCGGCGCAGCGGTCGAGGCACCTGGCGAGGCGCCCAGCAGGCCGGCGATGCTGCTGTCCTGGGAAGCGACGACTTCAGTGCCGAGTTTCAGCACGCCGCCCTTCTCTTCGTCACGCTTGATGATCTGCACGCGCTGGCCGGCTTGCCACAGGCGCCAGTCTTCCTGCTTGGCGTCCGGGAAATACTCTTTCAGAGCATTGAAGCGGTCTTCGTCCGACAGCATCAGCTGACCGGCGAGGTATTCCACCAGCGGGTACTGTTCGATACCGACCTTGGTCATCGGCCACACGTTGTGGGTCGTGGTGCTAGTCAGCAGGTCAAAGTACGAACCGTTCTTCAGGAACTTGGTAGAGAACGTCGCGAACGGGCCAAACAGGATCACGCGCTTGCCATCAAGCACGCGGGTGTCCAGGTGCGGCACCGACATCGGCGGCGCGCCAACCGAAGCCTTGCCGTAGGCCTTGGCCAGGTGCAGCTGAGCGACGGTCGGGTTTTCGGTCACAAGGAACGAGCCACCCACCGGGAAACCGGCGTATTCACGGGCTTCTGGAATGTCAGCCTTCTGCAGCAGGTGCAGCGCGCCGCCACCGGCACCGATGAACACGAACTTGGCGTCGGTCTCGGTTTCGGTCCCGTCTTTTAGGTTCTTGTACGAAACGCGCCAGGTGCCGTCTTCGTTGCGGGTGATGTCTTCCACTTCGCTGGAGAGCTTGAGGGAGAAGTTCGGCTTGGATTGCAGGTGAGCTGCGAACTGACGGGTGATTTCGCCGAAGTTCACGTCGGTACCCAGCGGACTCCAGGTGGCCGCGACTTTCTGGCTCGGGTCACGCCCTTGCATCATCAGCGGAACCCATTTGCTGATCTGCGCCGGATCCTCGGAGTACTGCATGCCGGCGAACAGCGGGCTGGCCTGGAGCGCGTCGTAGCGCTTCTTCAGGAACGCGATGTTGTCATCACCCCAGACGAAGCTCATGTGCGGCGTGGAGTTGATGAACGAGCGCGGGTTCTTCAGCACACCGTTCTTGACCTGCCAGGACCAGAACTGACGGGAGATCTGGAACGCTTCGTTGATCTCGATGGCCTTGACGATCTCGACCTTACCGTTCTTGTCTTCCGGCGTGTAGTTCAGCTCGGCCAGCGCGGAGTGACCGGTACCGGCGTTGTTCCAGCCGTTGGAGCTTTCTTCGGCAACACCGTCCAGGCGCTCGATCATTTCCATGGTCCAGCCCGGCTCCAGCTCATTGAGCCAGACGCCGAGGGTCGAACTCATGATGCCGCCACCAATGAGCAAGACATCCACTTTTTTCGGCTCGGCGGCGTGCGTGGTCGCAAGACCCATCGCCATCGCCAGGCCCAATAGCGCCGTGTGTGTTTTCTTCAACATGTGTGTATCCCTAGGATGGAACGCCATTCCGTCCTCCGATTTCGTTCAAGCATCAACCACACCCCATTGCGGCAAGGCCGGCGGGCGGGTATCGAGTGGACTGGAGGATGGACCTACAGGGGCCGAGCATATCGGCCTCACATTTATGTCTCTCCGGCGCTGACTTCTTGTAGGTCTTGGCTTCAGCTGGGTGAGGGACACTGCAAAACGGTCTGGATCGGGCCCGGCGTGGCCGTGCCCGATTGTCGCAGCGGGGGGAGTTTACAGAATGAACCAAACAGACCGAAGCGTATTTTTACATTCCAGGCAAAAACGCCGACCAAATGGCGGCGTTTTAATGGCTCGGTTGCGTCCCGCAAATATCGCGGTTTCGCCAAATCAGAGGTACTTGAGGAGCGAGATATCGCGACGGCGTTGTTTCAAGGCGGCGAACCAACGTGTTGGAAAAAACAGCACGACGGCCAGCATAACGCTCCACAACCAGACCATTGGCAAGTGATCGAAGCCGAAATACGCGCCCTGGTTGGTTCCCCACAAGGCGACCGCAACCAGGTACATGGCCTTCAGCACGTAGAGGTGCAGCAAGTAGAAAAACATCGGCGCGCCGCCGTAGATCGCCAGTTTCGCGATGCTCCCCCGCTCCTGGGCTTTTTCGAACAGGGCCAGCAGGATCAAGCCCAGCCCCAGCGTCGGCATGAGAAACATCAACGACGGCGGATATTTCGTCGCACTCATGAAACTCATGAATGTGCGCAACCCATCCCCGGTCTGGACCCAGGGTTTATCACCGTAGACATTGACATAGCGGATCAACGCGAAGGCGATCAATAAGCCAAGGCCGACCATGAACAACCGCCGCAGGCGCACGGCGGGCTCCACGTCCTTGGCGAACCATGGCCCGATACCCCAACCCAGCAGGATCACGCCGATCCAAGGCAGCACCGGATAGGTGGTGCGGGCCCGGGTGAACTCGGTGATGTCAATGAACGCCCGCTGGTGAAGAATCGACCACGGCACGAAAAACGGTGAATCCGGCCCGAGCACGATACCGTCCAGCAGGTTGTGCCCAGCGACGATGGCGACCCCAAGCACAATCAGCCAGCTGCGCTTGAAATGCAGCAGCGCCGCCAGGACGATCATGCAGATCCCGATGCACCAGATCACCTGCAACCACAGCGTCTTCGGCGGAAACTCGGCGTTCCACGCGAAACACACGAACGTCAGTTCCAGAAACACCAGGAACAGACCGCGCTTGAGCAGGAACACCGAGGTCTGGCCGGCGGTGTGTTTCTGGCTGTAGAGCCATGCCGACAAACCGGTAAGGAAGATGAACACCGGCGCGCACAGCGTGCTGAGCAAACGGGTGAAAAACAGGTCCGGGGTCACGCTCAGGGCATCGATCGGATCAGTGACCTGACGATGCAGAAGAAACGTTTCGCGCACATGGTCCACCAGCATCAACAACATGACGAATCCCCTCAGGGCGTCGATGGCGAGCAAGCGTGTGGCGGCTGTTGCGGTGGTGGATGCAAGGGTCGGCGCGATGACAGCGGCTGGGCTTGTCGCGCTTGGGGATAGACTCATGGCGGTACTCGGGCGGTCGTGGTCCGGACAAGGCAGATGAGAACACCTGCCAAATGAAAGCGGATAACATAACACGAATACCTGCAAATGCCTCGTTCTTGTGGGAGCGAGCCTGCTCGCCAAAGCGGCGTGTCAGCCCCATCATTTCCGTTGACCCAGCGGCCACGGGGATCTGTGTACGGCGGCCTATGCGAGCAACTGGCTCAACACCGCCCGCAACTTTCCAGGCTTGACCGGTTTGTTCAGCAGCGGCGCGTTCAGTTTGCGCAAGGCGCGGCGGCATTGGTCGCTGCGGTCGGCAGTGATGATCACGGCGGGAATCGCCCGCTGGAAATGCTCGCGCAGATGCCTGACCACCTCGCAGCCGACCACACCATGATCAAGGTGGAAATCCGCCAGGATCAGTTCCGGGGCACGGCCCCGCAGGACGTCGAGGGCAGCGGCTTGATCGGTGGCGGTCAGCACTTCACAACCCCACTGTTCCAGCAGCGCCGCCATGCTTTGCAGAATGCTCACTTCGTTATCGATGACCAACAGCCTTCGACCCGGCAGCGGATTGCCCGCCACTGGCTGGACCGGGACCTGGGACATGGGCAGCGGCCGCTCGGCCGACAGCGGCACGTCGATGCTGAACACCGAGCCGCGTCCCGGCCGCGAACGCACCTGCACCCGATAACCGAGGATATGGGCAATGCGTTCGACGATCGCCAGTCCCAGGCCCACGCCCTTGCGATCCGCCGCACGACCGACGTCCAGTTGGTTGAACTCCAAGAAGATCGACTCCAGGCAATCAGCGGCAATGCCTCGCCCCGTGTCCCAGACTTCCAGACGCAACCGCCCTCCCCGACGCCGAGCCGCCAGCAGGATGCCGCCCTGGTCGGTGTATCGGCAGGCGTTGCTGAGCAGGTTGCGCAGGATGCGAGTGATCAATCGCAGATCCGTCAGTACCGCGTCATCGGCAAACCGCACGCGCAATTCCAGGCCCGCGGCACCGGCCACCGATTGGAACTCGGACACCAGCGGCGCGAGTAGCTCATCCACTCGATAAGGCGCCAGGTCCGGCCGGACAGCAGCTTGATCCAGGCGGGAGATGTCCAGCAGGTCAGTGAGCAAATCCTCGGCGCCTTCGAGCGCCTGGTGGGTCCGCTCCACCAGTACGTGTTCCGGGGCGGGCAGTTGCCGCTCGCGCAACGTCGCAATCAGCAAGCGCGCGGCGTTGAGTGGTTGCAACAGGTCATGGCTGGCGGCGGCCAGGTATTTGTCCTTGCTGCGGTTGGCCGCCTGGGCGGCGTCCCGGGCATCTCGCAGCTGTTGCTCGACCAGCTCGCGCTGGGCAATTTGCTGCTGCAGGTTGTGATTGGCCTCCAGCAACGCATCGGTGCGTTCGGCCACCCGTTGTTCCAGTTGATCATTGAGCTGTTGCAGGTGCCGTCGGGCCTGCTCCAGCTCATCGAGGCGCGCCGCCAGTTCAGGGTAGTGGCTTTTGCGCGTCGAGTGGTTGCCCAGCCCCAGCAGGCCTGCCAGGGCTTTTTGCTGCTCCTCAGAGGGCTTCGCCATAGACGACCTCGACATCCCGCTGGCTCGACTCTCGAGGGTTGGTGAGGATGCACGGATCGTCCATCGCATGTTGCGACAAGAATGGAATGTCCGACGTGCTGACGCCATGCAGTCCGAGGGTTTCATGGAAGCCGATGGTGTGCTTGAGGGCGATCAGGTGCTCCACCAACCGGGTGCGGATCTGCCGATGGTTGAGGCCCCGGCAATCGATGCCCAGGGTCTCGGCAATCACTTTGAAACGCTCCGGTGCCGAGGTGTAGTTGAACGCCACCACATGTTCCACCAACACTGCGTTGCACAACCCATGGGGCAGATCGAGGAAGCCCCCCAGGCTGTGGGACATCGCATGCACGGCGCCGAGGATCGCATTGGAGAATGCCAACCCGGCCTGCATGCTGCCGAGCATGATCTTCTCCCGCAGGGCGACGTCCGCCGGGTTGGCGATCATCTGCACCAGGTTGTTGTTGATCAGCCGCATTGCCTCCAGGGCATGGGGATCGGTCAGCGGCCCGTGGCCCGTGGAGACGAACGCCTCGATGGCGTGCACCAGGGCGTCGATACCGGTACAGGCGGACAGGAACGGGGCCATGCTCAAGGTGGTTTCCGGGTCGATCAGCGACACGTCCGGCACCGCCGCCTTGCTGACGATGGAAAACTTCATGCGTTCCTGCTGATTGGAAATGATGACGAACTGCGAGACGTCGGCCGAGGTGCCGGCGGTGGTGGGAATCAGGATCAGCGGCGGGCTGGGCACGTGCAGCGTATCCACGCCTTCGAATTCAAGGATGCTGCGGCCATGGGCAACCACGATCCCGATCGCCTTGCCACAGTCCATGGGGCTGCCGCCACCGACCGCGACGATGACGTCGCAATGGTTCTCGCGGTACGTCTCGGCACCGAGCATCACTTCCTCGACCCGTGGGTTGGGCGAGACGTCGCTGTAGAGGCAGTAATCGATGCCCTGGGCTTGCAGGCTGGCTTCGACATCGCCGACCCAACCGGCGGCGATGACCCCGGGATCAGTCACCACCAACACCTTGCGCGCGCCGAAGGTCTTGGCGTAGTTGCCGACGTTGTGCCGACATCCTGCGCCGAACATGATTTCAGGGGAAACGAACTTGCGCAGCGGGCTGAGGCTCATTTTTTCAGGGGGGCTCATCGGTAAGCCTGTTGTTATTGTCATGGGATACGTTGAGCCTAAAGCATCCCGCCATGAATGCAATCCGACCAATGGGGAGCCCGGCCCGAACGCATCAGGCCGGGCCGGCGCTCATCGGTTGGCGAAGTACATCGTCACTTCAAAGCCGATACGCAGGTCGGTGTACGCGGGTTTAGTCCACATGGGTCTTTCCTCTTCTTGTACCGGGCGATTCCGGCAGGTTCATTAATGCACGGGGCGACCAGGGCTCGAATGCTACTTTCGAAGCAGTGGGTGGGGTGCGTTGGTACTACTGGAGCAGCGAGCACTTGTGGCGAGGGAGCTTGCTCCCGCTGGGCTGCGCAGCAGCCCCAAAATAGCAGCCACACAATCAATATGTGCATCAAGGAAAGGGCCGCTTCGCGGCCCAGCGGGAGCAAGCTCCCTCGCCACAGGGTCACTGCAACTGCCTTGTTATCTCCCAGGGTCAGAAGAACCCCAGCGGATTGATGTCATAGCTCACCAACAGATTCTTGGTCTGCTGGTAATGGTCGAGCATCATCTTGTGGGTTTCACGCCCGACGCCGGATTTCTTGTAGCCACCGAACGCCGCATGAGCCGGGTACAGGTGGTAGCAGTTGGTCCAGACGCGACCGGCCTTGATCGCCCGGCCCATGCGGTAGGCGCGGTTGATGTCGCGGGTCCAGAGGCCGGCACCGAGGCCAAACTCGGTGTCGTTGGCGATCGCCAGGGCTTCGGCTTCGTCCTTGAAAGTGGTCACGCCCACCACCGGCCCGAAGATCTCTTCCTGGAACACGCGCATCTTGTTGTGGCCCTTGAGCAGGGTCGGCTGGATGTAATAGCCGCTCGACAAGTCTCCTTCAAGGCATTCGGCCGCGCCGCCGGTAAGCAGTTCGGCGCCCTCTTGCCGGGCGATGTCCAGGTACGAAAGAATTTTGTCGTATTGCTGCTGGGACGCTTGGGCACCGACCATGGTCTCGGTGTCCAGCGGGTTGCCGCGCTTGATCTTGGCGATTTTCTTCATGACCTCGGCCATGAACGGCGCATAGATCGATTCCTGCACCAAGGCACGGGATGGGCAGGTGCAGACTTCGCCCTGGTTGAAGAACGCCAGCACCAGGCCTTCCGCCGCTTTCTCAATGAACGCCGGCTCGGCTTGCATGATGTCTTCGAAGAAGATATTCGGCGACTTGCCGCCCAGTTCCACGGTGGACGGGATGATGTTCTCGGCCGCGCACTTCATGATGTGCGAACCCACCGGTGTGGAGCCGGTGAAGGCAATCTTGGCGATGCGCTTGCTGGTGGCCAGGGCCTCACCGGCCTCGCGGCCAAAACCATGGACGATGTTCAACACGCCGGCCGGCAGCAGATCGGCGACCAGCTCGACGAACACCGTGATCGACAGCGGCGTCTGCTCCGCCGGCTTGAGCACGATGCAGTTACCGGCGGCCAGGGCCGGGGCGAGTTTCCAGGCGGCCATCAGCAGCGGGAAATTCCACGGGATAATCTGCCCGACCACGCCCAGCGGCTCGTGGAAATGGTAGGCGGTGGTCAACTCGTTGATCTCGGCGGCCCCGCCCTCTTGCGCGCGAATGCAGCCGGCAAAGTAGCGAAAATGGTCGGCTGACAACGGTACGTCGGCGTTAAGGGTTTCGCGCACGGCCTTGCCGTTGTCCCAGGTCTCGCTGACCGCCAGGATTTCCAGGTGCTGTTCGATGCGGTCAGCGATTTTCAGCAGGATCAGGGAGCGGTCCTGGACCGACGTCTTGCCCCAGGCATCGGCGGCGGCATGGGCCGCGTCCAGTGCCTTGTCAATGTCGGCGGCGCTGGAGCGCGGAAACTCGCCGATGACTTCGCCATTGACCGGCGAAGTGTTGGTGAAATACTCGCCGTGGACCGGCGCGACGAACTCGCCGCCGATGAAATTGCCATAGCGCGGTTTGAAGGAAACGACGGCGCCTGGGGTTCCGGGTTGTGCGTAGATCATGATGGGCCTCTGCCTGGTCGATGCCTGTCGCGGGACAGGCGATAGGCCGATGGTAGAGAGCCCCGCGCGGTGGACGAATGCGTCATTGGCAGGGGGCTCTCTCGTTATTTGGTCGTAGGTTTCAAGCAATAAGCGCAAGTTCAAGGCCGGCGCAGGCCCTTGTGGCGAGGGAGCTTGCTCCCGCTGGAGTGCGCAGCACTCCCCGCTTTTGGCGGCTGCTGCGCAGCCGAGCGGGAGCAAGCTCCCTCGCCACGGTTCTCGGCAACGTTTTAGCGCTTGGCGACAAGTTCCTTCGGCAACTTGAAGGTCCAGAGCATGCCGCCCTGGTTGAAGTCCTTCACGCGCTTGGCCACTTCACCGCCCCACAGCGGCACCGCACCGCCCCAACCCGAGACCACGGAGACGTACTGTTCGCCGTCCATTTCCCAGGTGATCGGCGAGCCCAGCACGCCGGAGCCGGTCTGGAATTCCCAGACCTTTTCCCCAGTCTTGGCGTTGAACGCCTGCAAGAACCCTTCAGGCGTACCGGTGAACACCAGATTGCCCCTGGTGGTCAGCACCCCGCCCCACAGCGGCGCGAAGTTCTTGTGGCGCCACACTTCCTTGCCGGTTTTCGGGTCTATGGCCCGCAGCACGCCGATGTAATCCTCGTTCAGCGGCTTGATGGTGAACCCAGCGCCGAGAAACGCCGCGCCTTTCTTGTAGGCGATGCCTTCGTTCCAGATGTCCATGCCCCACTCGTTGGATGGCACGTAGAACAGACCGGTGTCCTGGTTGTAGGCCATCGGCATCCAGTTCTTCGCGCCGAGGAATGCCGGAGCGACGAAGACTGAGCTGCCCTTGGCCTCGCTGCCCGGCGCACCCGGACGGCTGGCCTCGTTGTAAATCGGACGGCCATCCTTGTCCAGGCCAGTGGCCCAGGTGATCTTGTCGACGAATGGGAAGCCGCGGATGAACTTGCCGTTGGTGCGGTCGAGCACGTAGAAGAAGCCGTTACGGTCGGCGGTCGCCGCCGCCTTGATGTCCTTGCCGCCGTCCTTGTAGTTGAACGAGATCAGCTCGTTGACGCCGTCATAGTCCCAACCGTCATGGGGCGTGCTCTGGAAGTGCCATTTGATGGTGCCATCGTCCGGGTTCAGGGCCAGGCGCGACGACGAATAAAGGTTGTCGCCAGGGCGCAGGTGGGAGTTCCACGGTGCCGGGTTGCCGGTGCCGAACAGCAGCAGGTTGGTCTCCGGGTCGTAGTAGCCGCCCAGCCAAGGCGCGGCGCCGCCGGTTTTCCAGAGATCGCCCGGCCATGTCTTGCCCGCCTCGCCGCCGGAAATACCGTTCTCCACGGCCTTGCCGTCCTTGTAAAGGTAGCCCATGTGGCCTTCAACGGTCGGCCGGGTCCACAGCAACGCACCATTTTTCGGATCGAATGCGGTGATCTGGCCGACCACGCCGAATTCGCCCCCCGCCACGCCGGTGATGAGCTTGCCATTCACAACCATGGGCGCGGCGCTGATGGAATAGCCTTCCTTGTGGTCGGCGACCTTCTTGCTCCACACCACTTTGCCGGTGTCCTTGTTCAGGGCCACCAGCTTGGCGTCCAGCGTGCCGAAGAACACCAGGTCGCCATACAACGCCACGCCCCGGTTGATCACGTCGCAGCAAGGGCGGATGTCATCGGGCAAGCGCGCGTCGTATTGCCAGAGCTTCCTGCCGGTGCGCGCATCCACCGCAAACACCCGAGAGTAGGAGCCGGTGAGGTACATCACCCCGTCTTTGATCATGGGCTGGGCCTGTTGACCGCGCTGCTTTTCACCGCCGAAAGAGAACGCCCAGACCGGACGCAGGTCCTTGATGTTATCGACATTGAGGGCATCGAGCGGGCTGTAGCGCTGGCCCTGCACGCCCAGGCCGTTGGTCACGACCTGCTGCGGATTCTTCGGGTCCTGGAGAATTTCCTGGTCGGTCACGGCGGCCAAGGCCGAGCCGGACAGCAGCATGGCACTGAGCAGCAGGCTTACGGCGAAGGGCTGGCGACGTGCGGGATGAATCATGGCGGCTACCTCTGCGATTATTGTTATACCCGGGAAATTTTCCCGGTCTGTCGCAGATTCTTGGGCCGGGGGCCGCCGCTAACAATTGCCCGCTGTGTTGAGTTTTCTAGTTCCTTGGTACAGGCCAGCAAACTGTGGCGAGGGGATTTATCCCCGCTGGGGCGCGAAGCGGCCCTTAAGCTTGATAACTCGATATGCCAGATAGATCCAAGGGGCCGCTACGCAGCCCAGCGGGGATAAATCCCCTCGCCACAGGGTATGAGATCAGTCAGGGTTTTGGGTATCCACCCGCGTCATCCCCGCCCGCTCATAACGCGGGTAAAGATGACTGACGCTGCGGATCAACTCATACCGGCTCAAGCTGATCCCGGCGAAGCGCTCGGGGATGGGGCTGCGGATCATTTCGGCCATGTCGTCGCCCCGGGCGGCGCCCTCGCGCATCAGTTGGTCGAGCCAGCCCAGGTAATCGTGCATCTGTGCGAAAGGCCGGGCGTCGATGGCCACCGGGCCGTGGCCGGGGACGATCTGCTTCCAGGGCAGCGCCTGCAGCGTGTTCAGATCGTTGAGCCAGATATCCAGGCCGGGGCTGTTCGGGGTGGTCAGGGCCCGTTCATAAAACACCAAATCACCGGCAAACAGCACGCCGGTGGTTTCATCGAGGATCGCCAGGTCCGCCCCGGTGTGCCCGGCCAACGCAAGCAGGCGCAGCGAGTGATCGCCGACCTTCAGCGTACCGGGGCTCAGCGCCTGGGTCGGCAAAACCACTTCGGTGTCGCGCATCCAGTCGCCCACCAGGCGGTACATGTTTTCCGCCATCGCATCGCCCTGCTGCCGCAGCAAGTCCGCGGTGCCCGCCAGCGCACCAACAGGCACGCCGTTGAAGGCCTGGTTGCCCAGCACATGGTCCGGGTGATGGTGGGTCAGCAGCACCTGGATCACCGGTTTGTCCGTCGTCGCCGCGATGGCCTGGCGTAGCGCCTCGCCATAACGCTTGGACGGGCCGGTGTCGATGACCACCACCCCGACGTCGGTGACGATGAACGCCGTGTTGACGATGTTGCCACCGTTGGCCTTGGCGAAATTATCCGTGCTGCCTTCCAGCAGCCAGGTGCCCTCGGCGATCTGCCGGGGCTTGAGGGAATAATCGGAGGACCACGCCGGCAGGCACAGTCCAAGACAGATCAGCAACAACCAGCGCATGGCGCGCTCCTTGTGGTCAGGGAATGGCCGCCTCGAATTCGTTGCCGCTGTTGTCTCGCAGCACCAGGCGGGTCTGTCCCGGGCCTTGGATGTCGAAGCCCAGGTTGGGGTTTTCACTGACCGCCGGGAACAGCTCCAGGCGCGCCAGCAGCTTGCCGTCAGCGTCCAACAGTTGCGCCTGGTTGAGGAAAAACTCAGGGATGCCGCTCACCAGGCCGTTGTCCATGGGATGGGCTATCTGCAAGCGCAGGCGATTCGAGTCCCCACGCGGGTAGCGCCCGCCCAGCACTTCGCCCAGGTGTTCTTCCCAACCCGGTTGGGTGCGCACCACGCTGGGCGCCGTGCAACCACCACCGGCCGCGTCGATCAACGCCGAGCCAACGTGCCACAGGCCGTCGCGGGTCTGTACGGCGGCACGTAACGGCGTGGCCTGCTCGATACGAATGCGGATCGACAGCCACGGCAGCACCCGCTCCGAAGGTTGGAAGTCGACGATTTTCGGCAGTGGGTTGAGCTCGGCCCACGCCAGCACTCGTACAACATCGCCGGTGAACGCCCTGGCATCGATTTCCAGCGGCACCTGCCGCGCATCTTCGGCAAAAGGTGGCGCCAGCAGCCGCACCCGGTCGTCGAAAACGAACGGTGCGTCAGCCAGCAATTGTTTGTGATAGAAGGCCCACATCACCGATGGCACCGGATCCTTTCCCGGCTCGATTGCGCTAACCATCAATGGCAGCCAGCCCAACAGCAGCCCCAACACACGCCAGTTCATCCTGCGCTCCTATTGGTACATTTGCGGTACTTCGTAGCGCAGGCCATAGCGGGCATACACCGCCTTGAGGCTGCCGTCGCGAATCAAGCCTTCCAGCGCCTCCTCCACCGCATAGGCCAGCTGACGGTTGCTTTCATGCACCGCCATGCCGATCTCCCAGCGCTGCTTACCCATGTTCGGATAAGCGTTTTCAGCGAGGGCCAACTGCGAGTCGGCAGCCTGATGTACTTGCCAGTCGATCTCGCCGCGCATCGCCATGACCGCATCGACTTCGCCGGCCCGCATGGCCCCGAAGGCTTTGGCAACGCTGGGGTAATGGCGAGTCTTGGCACTGAGCATGCCGTTGAACACCGAGGTCAGGTAGAACGATGGCACGCTATCGACTTCGACGCCGATGGGGTGCCGCTGGAACACCGCGACACTGCCCACCGAAGCCAATCGACGGCGGTCATACGCCACCTGCCAGCACTCCTGCTGATATGGCCCGAACATCACGACCTGGGCGTTTTCCCGTTCGCCAATGTCGTTGCGCCGCTGCACATAGTCGTGATCGTACGGCACTCGCATCATCAGGTCGGCCAGTTGCCGGTCGTGCAGCGGACTGCTGCGCCAGATGTAGTCGCGCAGGTCATCGTCGAGCTTCTCGCCAGGCGGCGCCCACATCAGTTTCAGCCGCACGCCCATGGCCTTGGCCAAGGCCTGGGCCAATTCAACGTCGACGCCCCTGGGCTGGCCCTGGTCTTCGAAACTGTAGGGGGCAAAGTCCTTGTAGACCGCGACCTTCAATTCGCCGTCGGCGATCATCTGGTCATAGCCGCGGACCTGCGCCTGCACCGCCGAGCCCCACAGCAACAGGCTGCACATCACCCAGGCGAACAGGCGCATGGCGGTCACTCCTCGACGTGTACGCTGTCCAGATAGGTCCGCACCGCCCACAGCGCTTCCTGGCTCAGGTAGTCGGCCATCTTCGGCATATAGACCCGGCCGTCGCGCACCGCGCCATGGCGCACCCGTTCGACGAACCATTCGTCACCGGCTTCGGCGGCATCGAGCATGCGCAAGTCCGGGGCGATCCCGCCGGACTTGGCTTCCAGGCCATGGCAGGCCGCGCAGTTCTGGTTGTACGCCGATGCGCCGATTTCGACTGCTTTGTCCCGTTCGGGAGCATTGCGATAGGGGTTTTGCGAGGCCCAGCCATCCGCATCCAACGGCAGGTTGGTGTCTTTGATCGGGGTCAGTCCCTGGGTTTCCACTGCCTGGGGCACTACGTTGCCATGGGCCCATGCGGAGCCTGCGCCGGTCAGCCCCATCAGCAATGCGGTAGCGATGATGGCGTTGCGTTTTGTTGTCATTGTTATGCCCTCGAAATTGCACGCAAGACCTCTTCGCAGAGGCCGTGCCGTCATCTTAGGAACCGTCTGCCCCCAACCGAATGCTGCTTTGGTGGTCGCGGTCTAGTTCCTTGGTAGCAGGCCATCCGACGCTAGTCGCAAAGACAGGCGCCCTGGGAAGTTTTCCCGGCGAGGGCGGGACTTTTTCCGTATCGGACCAGGGGGGCGAGACCCGACCCTAGTCAGGCCAAAACCTCACTGGGAATCCCACCATGACAATAAAAACGCTCCCTGCCCTCTCGTCCCTGACCGTTGCCTTGCTGCTGGCCGGCAGCCTGTCCCTGGGCCCACAGGCCAACGCCGCCGTTACCTGGGAAGACATCGCCAACGATCACCTGACCACCAAGGACGTGTTGCAATACGGCATGGGCACCAACGCCCAGCGCTGGAGCCCGCTGGCCCAGGTCAACGACAAGAACGTCTTCAAGCTGACCCCGGCCTGGTCCTATTCCTTCGGCGACGAGAAGCAACGCGGCCAGGAATCCCAGGCCATCGTCAGCGACGGCGTGGTCTACGTCACCGGCTCGTACTCACGAGTGTTCGCCCTCGACGCCAGGACCGGCAAGCGCCTGTGGACCTACAACCACCGCCTGCCGGACAACATCCGCCCATGCTGCGACGTGGTTAACCGGGGCGCGGCCATCTATGGCGACAAGATCTACTTCGGCACGCTGGACGCCCGGGTCGTCGCCTTGGACAAAAACACTGGCAAGGTGGTGTGGAACAAGAAGTTCGGCGATCACGCCGGCGGCTACACCATGACCGGCGCCCCGGTGCTGATCAAGGACAAGACCAGCGGCAAGGTCTTGCTGATCCATGGCAGCTCCGGCGACGAGTTCGGCGTGGTCGGGCAATTGTTCGCCCGCGATCCGGACACCGGTGAAGAAGTCTGGATGCGCCCCTTCGTCGAAGGCCACATGGGGCGGCTAAACGGCAAGGACAGCACCCCGACCGGCGACGTCAAGGCGCCGTCCTGGCCCGACGACAAGACCACCGAGACCGGCAAGGTCGAGGCCTGGAGCCACGGCGGCGGCGCGCCCTGGCAAAGCGCCAGTTTTGATCCCGAGACGAACACCATCATCGTCGGCGCGGGCAACCCCGGCCCGTGGAACACCTGGGCGCGCACGGCGAAGGACGGCAATCCCCACGATTACGACAGCCTCTACACCTCCGGGCAGGTGGGCGTCGACCCCAGCACCGGTGAAGTGAAATGGTTCTACCAGCACACGCCCAACGATGCCTGGGACTTTTCCGGCAACAACGAACTGGTGCTGTTCGACTACAAGGACAAGGACGGCAAAATGGTCAAGGCCACCGCCCACGCCGACCGCAACGGCTTCTTCTACGTGGTGGACCGCAACAACGGCAAACTGCAGAACGCCTTCCCCTTTGTCGACAACATCACCTGGGCCAGCCACATCGACCTGAAGACTGGCCGCCCGGTGGAAAACCCTGGCCAGCGTCCGGCCAAGCCATTGCCCGGTGAAACCAAGGGCAAGCCGGTGGAAGTCTCACCGCCATTCCTCGGTGGCAAGAACTGGAACCCCATGGCCTACAGCCAGGACACCGGGCTGTTCTACGTACCGGGCAACCAGTGGAAAGAGGAGTACTGGACCGAGGAAGTCAGCTACAAGAAAGGCTCGGCTTACCTGGGCATGGGCTTTCGAATCAAGCGCATGTATGACGACCACGTCGGCAGCCTGCGAGCCATGAACCCCACCACCGGCAAGGTGGTTTGGGAGCACAAGGAGCCGCTGCCACTGTGGGCCGGTGTGCTGGCGACCAAGGGCAACCTGGTGTTCACCGGTACTGGCGATGGCTTCTTCAAGGCCTTCGACGCGAAAACCGGCAAAGAGCTGTGGAAGTTCCAGACCGGCAGCGGCATCGTCTCCCCGCCCGTCACTTGGGAGCAGGACGGCGAGCAATACATCGGCGTGACCGTTGGCTACGGCGGCGCCGTACCGTTGTGGGGCGGAGACATGGCCGAACTGACCAAGCCGGTGGCCCAGGGCGGTTCGTTCTGGGTGTTCAAGATTCCGAGTTGGGATAAGGCGACGGCGCAGAAATAACCTGAACCAACTGGGTCCTGACCCACACCACCCCCTGTGGGAGCGAGCTTGCTCGCGATAGCGCAGTGTCAGTCAAATCAATGCCGGCTGAACCACCGCCATCGCGAGCAAGCTCGCTCCCACAGTTAACATCGAGTTCCTGCCATGAAATTTTTGCCATTACTGCTTCTGTTCATCGGCGCCGTTGCCCATGCCGATGACCCCGACACCCCACTGACCCTAAACGGTTGCCTCATTGCCGAATCCAGCCAATGCCCCGGCGCTAACCTGCGGGGCGCCCACCTGGCCAACCAGGACCTGCGCAAGATGAACCTCGCCGGCGCGGATCTGCGCGACGCCGACCTGCGCCATGCCCGGCTGGACCTGGCGAATCTAGAGAAGGCCCAGCTACAGGGCGCCAACCTGAGTCGCGCGAGCCTGCAACAAAGCAACCTTCGCCTGGCGGACTTCAGCGATGCCACGCTCAAGGCGATCCAGGGCTGGGGCCTGTTTGCCCAGGGCGCGCAGTTTCAGCGAGCCGACCTGACGGCCGCCTATCTCCAGTTCGCCCGCTTGTCCGGCGCCCGCCTGCACGACGCCAATCTGCAAGCCGCCGACCTGGAAATGGCGTGGCTGAGCAAAGCCGACCTCAAGGGCGCCGACTTGCGCGATGCCAACCTGCAGGAGGTCAAACTGGGCGAAAGCAACCTGGAACGGGCGAACCTGACGGGCTCGCGGCAGCATTACGGGAATTTCCAGGATGCGAATATGCAGGGGTGTGTGGGCTGCCCGACTTCTTGGAAACAATGAAGCCCGTGATTTTCACCCAGCCACCCGCACCACCCCCATATCGATCCCCAAATGCACCAACTCGGCATGGGAACTGACCTGCAACTTACTCTTGAGCAACGTCAGGTGGTTGGACACGGTCTTGGCGCTGATGCATAGCTGTTCGGCAATGGTGCGCGCGGGAGTGCCATTGGCGAGCATGACGAAGATCTCCAGCTCGCGCTGGGTCATCGATTGCAGGCGTGGATCGCTGTCGTGGCGGGTGGTGGCGCAGGCCAACTGAGTGGCCAGGGCCTGCTCGATGTAGGCATGGCCGGCCAGCACTCGCCGTACCGCCTCGATCAATACCTGCGGCGCCGAATTCTTGGTCAGGTAGCCCGCAGCGCCCGCGTCCAACGCCTGGCGAACCAACGGCAACTCGTCGTGCATGCTGAAGAACAGCACCCGCAGTTGCGGCAAGCGTTGACGCAGGCGCCGGGTGGTTTCCAGCCCGCTGATCCCCGGCAGGCCGAAGTCCATGATCACCAGGTTCGGCACTTGTTCCTGCACCTGGCTCAACGCCTCTTCGCCGCAGGCCGCTTCGCGCACCTGCAGCTGTGGCATCAAAGCCCGCAACAAGCTGGCGTAGCCCTGCCGAACCACGGCGTGGTCGTCCACCAACAAAATGTTCATGAGGCCTCCAAGGGAATATTCAAGGCCAGCGCCCAACCCGCCCCGGGCCGGCTGATGATGCGCAGCTCACCACCAAGGCTGCGCGCCCGTTCCGCCATCGAATGCAGGCCCACGCCGGCCCGGGAGGGCTGCTGGGCACCGCGTCCGTTATCGCGCACCCATAGCCGCAGGCGACCGGCGCGGTGCTGCATGCGGATCCGCACCTGGCTGGCGTCGGCATGCCGTGCGATGTTGGTCAGCGCTTCCTGCAACAGGCGGTACAACTGAGCCTTGTGCGATGCGGCCAATGGCGGCGGTGCTCCATCGACCCGTAACTGACAGGCGATGCCGTGGCTGTCCTGCCATTGCCGGGCCAACAATTCAATGGCCTCACCCAACGGCAGATGCTGGAGCACGACCGGATACAAGTCGTTGACCAAGGCGCGAAAGCCTTGCTGCAAATGATCGCAGTGTTCTTCCAATTCGTTGGCGGTCTGCTCCAGCACGGGCGGCTGATGAATCACCAGGCGCAACAAACAGGCCCTCGCGCGAATACCTGCCACGTACTGGCCCAAATCGTCGTGCAAGGTTTGCGCGAGGGACCTGCGCTCCTGCTCCTGGACGGCCAGCAACGCCTGGGTCAGCCGCGCATTGTCGGCCCGAGTCTGGGCCAGGGCGTCGGTCATGCGGTTGAAATGCGCCGCCAATTGCTGGGCTTCCGATAGGCCCTCGGGCCGCAGATGCACTTGCAGGTCGCCGCTGGACACCTGGTGCAACGCCTGTAGCAACTCGTCCAGCAGGCGCATGCCCCGGCGCACCGCCCAGCGGATCGCCAGCAGGCTGAGCAGCAACGCCATCGCGCAAACGCCAAGCAACTGCACCAGGGAATCGAAGATTTCATCGACTTCGTCACCGGGGTCAACGGCAATCCAGGCCCGACGACTGTCCTGCAACTCGACGATCTGGGCGGCAGGCCCTTGGGCCAGGAGTCGACGCCCCAACCAGGCGTTCAAGCCAGGCTCCTGCGCCGGCGCGTTTTCGCCGGGCGCCAACCAGCGCACCCGAACGTGACGCAGGCTGCCGGTGAGCCGCGACTGGAGGCTGGCCGGGTCGCGCTGGGCAGTCTCGCGCAGGTAATGCACCACCGACTCGGCCGATTGCAGTTCGCGTCGCACATCCACCGTGGCCTGGTGCAACAGCAGCGTTGCGCAGGCCAGGGTGATCAGGGCGAAGAACGCCGTGACCCAGAGGTTGATGCGCCAGAGGGCAGACATGGTCAGTGCTCCGCCCCCTGTCTCGCACCGATCCCCTGTGGGGGCGCGCCTGCTCGCGATAGCGGTGGTTCAGCCAGCCTCAAGATTGGACGTGCCGCCGCCATCGCGAGCAGGCTCGCTCCCACAGGGGCCGTGGCGCGTCGATCCACGCCGATCAAGCTCAGGATCAGTAACAACGGCAACAGCAGCGTCTTGAGTACCCGCATGTCCTGTCCGCTCCCCTGATGAATGACAATTGGAAGCATCCTAAGACCCCGGCGCGCGGACCGAGCTACTACCTTGGTACTGGCCCAGCGGTACTTTCTGCATATTTCCCCGGGATCACGGCCTTCCTATGCTGGCGCTACCCGCAATGGAGGACGTCATGCGCTGGCTTGTCAGTTACGCCCTGATCTACCTGTTGGCCGCATCGACCGCTCAGGCCAGCGATGCCGCGCCGTTGCAGGTGCGCATCGGCTACCTGGGTTACCGTCCCGACCCCGGCCCGCTGCTGTCCAACGTCATTGCTGAACCCAACGATGCCGGATTGCGCGGCGCCGAACTGGCGATCATCGACAGCAACAGCACCGGGCGATTTCTCAAGCACGACTACCGTCTAGAAAGCGCTAACGTCGACAATTCCCAAGCACTGCTGGAGGCCGCCCGTGCCCAGCATGAACAGGGCCTGCGTTTGTTCGTGGTGAATGCGCCGGGCGAAAGCCTACGCCAGCTCAGCGCCGCCCTGCCCGACAGCCTGCTCTTCAACGCCGGCAGCCCCGACGACAGCCTGCGCACCAGCGGCTGCCTGAGCAACGTGCTGCACACCCTGCCCGACCGCGCAACACTGGCCGACGCTTTGATCCAGTTCAGCGTCGTGCGCAAATGGCAGCGGGCCTTGCTGATCGTCGGCCAGGCACCCGAAGACCAGGCCTACGCCGCTGCATTGCGCCGGGCCGTGAAACGCTTCGGCATGAAGATCGTCGTCGAAAAACCTTGGCAGTTCGATAACGACCAGCGCCGCAGCGCCCAGGCCGATATGCCGCTGTTCACCCAGGCCGCCGAGTACGACGTGGTGCTGGTAGCCGATGAGCGCGGCGACTTCGGCGAATACGTGCCCTATCAGACCTGGCTCCCGCGCCCGGTCGCAGGGACCCAGGGACTGACGCCCACCGGTTGGCACAAGACCGTCGAGACATACGGCGCGGCGCAGTTGCAAAAGCGCTTCGAAGCCTTGGCCGGCCGCTGGATGAACGACCGCGACTTCGCCGCCTGGATCGCCGTGCGCAGTATCGCCGCCGCCGTGAGCAAGCTGCGCCAGGACGAGCCATTCGCCATTCGCCAACTGGCCCTCGGCGACGAGCTGCCGCTGGATGGATTCAAGGGCCGCAAGCTCAGCTACCGGCCCTGGAATGGTCAACTGCGCCAACCGATTCCCCTGGTTCAGCCTCGGGCCTTGGTCAGCACGTCGCCCCAGGACGGTTTTCTCCACCCGTCCAACGAAATGGACAGCCTGGGCTTCGACCGGCCCGAAGTGAGCTGTCGCTACCCCTGATCGATCACAACAATAAGGAAAACGCCATGCGCCGCCCCCTGCTCAACCCGGCTTTGCTTTGCCAAGCCCTCGCCCTGGGCGCCTCGCTGCTCCTTGCCGGTCCCGCTGCCGCCAGTATCGCCTGGGTCTCCAACGAAAAAGACAACAGCCTCAGCCTGATCGACCTGCAGAGCCTGGAAGTTGTCGATACCTTGCCGGTAGGCCAGCGCCCGCGAGGCTTGTTGTTGTCCCATGACAACCGCCTGCTGTACATCTGCGCCAGCGATTCGGACCGCGTCCAGGTGATGGACGTCGCCACTCGCAAGATCATCAAGGAGCTGCCCTCCGGCAAGGATCCGGAGCAATTCGCCCTGCACCCCAACGACCGCTGGCTCTACGTTTCCAACGAGGACGATGCGCTGGTCACAGTGATCGACACCCATACCTCCGAAGTGCTGGGCCAGATCGGCGTCGGCGTCGAGCCCGAAGGCATGGCCGTCAGCCCCGACGGCAAGTGGGCGGTCAACACCAGCGAAACCACCAACATGCTGCACTGGATCGACACCAGCACCCAGACCCTGGCCGACAACACCTTGGTGGACCAACGGCCGCGTTTCGTCGAGTTCAGTCGCGACGGCACGCAACTCTGGGCCTCGGCGGAGATCGGCGGGACGCTGACTATCCTCGACGTTGCCTCGCGCCAGGTGCTCAAGACTCTGACCTTCCAGATCAAGGGCGTGCACCCGGACAAGGTGCAGCCAGTGGGCATCAAGCTCAGCGCCGACGGCAAGCTGGCATTCGTCGCCCTGGGCCCGGCTAACCATGTGGCAGTGATCGATGCCAAGACTTTCGAAGTGCTGGATTACCTGCTGGTGGGCCGACGCGTCTGGCAGCTGGCGTTCACCCCGGACCAGACGCAACTGCTGGCAACCAATGGAGTCAGCGGCGACGTCTCGGTGATCGACGTGCAGAGCCGCAAGGTGCTCAAGTCGGTGAAAGTCGGCCGCTATCCCTGGGGCGTGGTGGTGACGCCATGAACGCCTTGGAGGCCAGCGACCTGAGTTTCGCCTATGGTGCGCGGCAAGCCCTGCGCCAGATCAGCTTCAGCGTACCGGCCGGACGCTTCGCCGCCCTCCTCGGACCGAACGGCGCTGGGAAGTCGACGCTGATTGCGCTGCTGACGCGCCTGTACAATGTTCAGCGCGGCGAGATCCGCGTCGGCGGTCATTCATTGCGCACGTCACCGCACCAGGCGTTGCGCCAGTTGGGCGTGGTGTTCCAGCAAAGCACGCTCGACCTGGACCTGAGCGTCGAGCAGAACCTGCGTTATCACCTCGCGCTGCATGGCTTTTGCCGGCGCCAGGCCGATGCCCGGATTGAAGCCGAACTGGCCCGCCAGCAGTTGACCGAACGACGTCACGAGCGGGTGCGCCACCTCAATGGCGGACACCGGCGCCGGGTGGAAATCGCCCGGGCCCTGCTCCACGAACCGCGCTTGCTGCTGCTGGACGAGCCGAGCGTCGGGCTCGATCCGGCCAGCCGCCAGGCTTTGGGGCAACACATTCGCCAACTGTGTCGCGAACAGGACATCAGTGTGCTCTGGGCCACGCACCTGCTGGACGAAGTGCAGCCCAGTGATGACCTGCTGATCGTGCATCAGGGCCGGCTGGTCGCCAGCGGACGGGCCGAGGACGTGAGCGAGGAACACGGCGGCAGTCTCGGCTCGGCCTTTCATCGATTGACCGCCTCGGGAGTTGCCGCATGAACGCGTATTGGCAATGTTTCCTTGGCGTCGTGATGCGCGAATGGCTGCGCTTCGTCTTGCAACGCACGCGATTGCTCAGCGCACTGGTGCGACCGTTGTTGTGGCTGCTGGTGTTCGCCGCCGGCTTCCGGGCGGCGCTGGGCATCGCCATCATCGCGCCCTACGACACTTACATCCCCTATGAGGTGTACATCGTGCCGGGGCTGGCCTGCATGATCCTGTTGTTCAATGGCATGCAAGGCTCGCTGTCGATGGTCTATGACCGCGAAATGGGCAGCATGCGCGTGCTGCTGACCAGCCCCCTGCCCCGGGCCTTTTTGCTGGCGAGCAAATTGCTCGCAACCTCGCTGATCTCGCTCTTGCAGGTCTACGCCTTCCTCGCCATCGCCTGGCTCTACGGTGTCCAGCCGCCAGCCATGGGCGTTCTGCTGGCATTGCCGGCCTTGCTTTTGGTGGCGCTGATGCTCAGTGCCCTGGGCCTGTTGTTGTCCAACGCGATCCGCCAGCTGGAGAACTTCGCCGGGGTGATGAACTTCGTCATCTTCCCGATGTTTTTCCTGTCTTCGGCGCTGTACCCGCTGTGGAAAATGCTCGAAGCCAGCCCCTGGTTGTACTGGCTGTGCGCGGTGAACCCCTTCACCCATGGCGTGGAACTGGTGCGGTTCGCGTTGTATGGGCAGTTCAACCTGGTGGCGATGGCGGTGTGCGTGGCGTTGACGCTGGTGTTCGCAGCGCTGGCGGTGTGGACATTCAATCCGCAGCATGCGGCGTTGCGCAGGGCCAGCTGACCCTGAAATACCCACAGGAATAGGAAATTACTACTTTAGTACCGGTTTTCCTGTCTATGGTCGCATTCACAAGACCTCGACCCTGGCATGTAATGGGCGCATAACAAAAAGGATAAATCCCATGCCCCGTTTGCTGGCCATCGTCTTGCTGGGCCTGTCGCTGAATGTCGCCCAGGCCGACACTGCGTTGTTTTCGGCGCAGGGCTATCGCATTACCCAATACCGCAGCCCCACGCCCGCCTCCGCCCAGGGCGCGCAAACCGTCGACACCGAAGGCTTGCAGCGCCTGCTTGGGCAAACGCCCGCCCCGGTGTTGATCGACGTGTACCGTCGTCCATGGGTCCAGGGGCGCTTCATCGACACCGAGCCCCACGCCAACCTCCCCGGCAGCCTATGGCTGGCGAATACGGGCGATGGTGAGCTGGAGGCGAACTGGCAGGATTACTTCACCTCCCACCTGCGCAAGGCCACCGACGGGCGCCGGGACCAACCCTTGGTCTTTTACTGCCGCTCCGATTGCTGGTTGAGCTGGAACGCGGTAAAACGCGCCGCGTCCATGGGCTATAAACATTTGTATTGGTACCGCGACGGCCTCGACGCCTGGGAGGCGGCCAACCTGCCCTTGCAAGCGGCCCGCCCCGAACCTTTTCCCTGATGCAGCGCCCTGCGTGCAATTGCCCCAACACGACAATAACGAGGTGAATGGCCATGTATAAAATCCTGATAGCCGACGATCACCCACTGTTTCGCGAAGCCATCCACAACGTCATCAGCGACGGGTTCGCCGGTAGCGAGGTGATGGAAACCGCCGACCTGGACAGCGCCCTGGCGCTGACCCGCGAACACGACGACCTGGACCTGATCCTGCTGGACTTGAACATGCCCGGCATGCACGGCCTCAACGGCCTGATCAACCTGCGCAACGAAGCGCCGACCATCCCCGTGGTGATCGTGTCCGCCGAACAGGACAAGCAAATCGTTCTGCAGGCCATCACCTATGGCGCGGTGGGTTTCATCACCAAGTCTTCACCTCGCTCGCAAATGACCGACGCCATCGAGCAGATCCTCAACGGCAACGTGTACTTGCCGCCGGACATCATCCGCACCCAGAAGAGCCCCACGGGCCGCCGCTTGAACGAAACCCCGGCGTTCCCGCCCGAACTGCTCCAGGCCCTGACGCGCAAGCAACTGCTGGTACTCGAACGCATGACCAAGGGCGAGTCGAACAAGCAGATCGCCTACACGCTGGACATCGCCGAAACCACGGTCAAGGCCCACGTCTCGGCGATCCTGCGCAAGCTCAACGTGCATAACCGAGTGCAGGCGATTCTCAGCGCGGGGGATATTGATTTCGGGGCTTATTTGCGGCGTTGAAGCTGAACACTAACGGGACACTGTGGCGAGGGAGCTTGCTCCCGCTGGGGCGCGAAGCGGCCCCAAACCCAGGCACCTCGGTCTGTCAGGCTTGTTCAGGATGGGGCTGCTTCGCAGCCCAGCGGGAGCAAGCTCCCTCGCCACAAAAGCGGTTCGACTCATCGGCTGGTTGTTTGGCCCAGCAAGTGACTCATCGCAATCTTCAGTTTCATCGGCCGCACCGGCTTGTGCATCAGTGTGTGCCCAAGCTCGCGGATCTGCCGTTTGAGTTCATTGCTGTAATTGGCGGTGATCATCATGGCCGGGATCGGTGAGGCACGGCAGGCGTTGATCCGGGCCACGGCGTCCACGCCGTTCTGGTCGTGATCCAGGTGGTAATCGGCGATCAGCAGGTCGGCTTCGGCACGGTAGCCGTCCACTTGCCGCGCCAGGTCCTGTTCCGACAGCGCAGTCACCACGAGGCAGCCCCAACCTTCGAGCAAGGTACGCATGCCGGCGCAGATCGCTCCATCATTATCCAGCACCCAGACCCGCGCCCCGCGCAGGCGTTCAAGCATGGGCTCGCTCATGTCCAGGCACGGCAGCGGCTTGGGCGCGGTGGCGCTGAGGGGCACCTCAATGGCGAATACCGAGCCTTTGCCCGGCCATGAGCGCACCCGGATCCGGTGCCCAAGTATCCTGGCGATCTTCTCGACAATCGCCAGCCCCAGGCCCAAGCCTCGATCCTGGTCCGGACGCTGGACATCACCGCGCTTGAACTCCTGGAAAATCTCCTCCAGGCGATCCTGGGCGATGCCTATGCCAGAATCCCAGACCTCGATCGAAACACGATTGCCAAGACGCCGGCATCCCAGCAGAACCCGCCCGTTCGGGGTGTAGCGCAGCGCATTGCTCAGCAGGTTCCGCAGGATCCGCGCCAACAGTTGGATGTCACTGCGCACCAGCACCGAACAAGGTACGAAACACAATTCAAGACCCTCGCTGCGCGCCACTTGGCGATATTCGGCCGCCAGGTTATCGAGTAATTCACTCAAGGCGAACGGCGCCACGTCGGCCTTGATCACGCCGGCATCGAGCTTGGAGATATCCACCAGGGTGCCCAACAGGTTTTCCACGTCCTGCAGCGAATTGCTCACGTTGCGCACGAGGTGCGCGTTCGCCACCGGCTCGCGGCGCTCCAGCAAGGCGCTGGTGAACAGCCGCGCGGCGTTCAACGGTTGCAGCAGGTCATGGCTGACCGCCGCGAGGAATTTGGTTTTTGACAGGTTGGCCCGCTCGGCCTCGCGCTTGGCTTCACGCAAGCGCAGTTCCACCCGGCTGCGCTCATCGATCTCGCGCAGCAACTGGTCGTTGAGGCTGGTCAGTTCAGCGGTGCGCTCCTGCACGCGCTGCTCCAGGTTTTGATAGGCCTGGTACAACGCCTCGGCGGTGCGACGGCGCTCGGTGATGTCGCGGATCAGCACGAAGATCCCCACCACCTCGCCGTTGGCCAGCACGTTGGGCACATAGGAGCGCAGCATGTAGCGCTCCTGGTTGTTGATGTTGGTCTCGGCGAATTCGAACGTCACGCTCTCGCCCGCCAGTGCCCGGGCCACGTAGGCTTCCAAGCGCTGATAGTGCTGCTCGCTGTGGGCTTCTCGCAGGCTCTGGCCGAGCATCACGCCACGGGGCCAGCAATACCATTGCTCGTAGACCTTGTTGGTGAACTCATAAACCAGATCGGCGTTGAGATAGGCGATCAGCGCCGGAACGTGGTCGGTGATCAGGCGGATCCAGCGCTCGCTCTCGCTCAACGCCTCGGCGTGCTGGTAGCGCTCGGTGATGTCGGTGAAGGTGTTGACGTAGCCACCGGTGGGCAGTGGATGGGTGCGGATCTCCAGGACTCGGCCATCGGACAGCCGTTGCTCACACTCCTGGATCAGCCGGCCATTGCCATCGCGACTGGTCGGTGTGAGCAGTTGCAGCTCGCTGTCGGCGATGACCTCGTTGAACGGCCGATGGGCCGCTACCGGTGCCAGGCCACTGAGCTCCAGGAAGCGCCGGTTCCACAGTTCCAGCACGCCTTGAGCGTTAACCATCGCCACGCCCTGGGACAGGTTGTCCACGGCGCGCTGCAACAGATGGGATTTCTGCGCGATGGCCTGTTCCCGGCGCACGGTTTCACTGAGTTTGACGTCGGTGATATCGGTGAAGAGAATCACCCGGCCGCCTTCCTGGGTCGGCCGCTCACTGACTTGCAGCCAGCGCCCGTTCTGCAATCGGTACAGCACCGGTTCGTCGGGCTGGCCGCGGGTTTCTTCGCTGAACAAGCCGTTGGCGGTCATCAAACGCTTGACCTCGGCTAGGCGCATCCCCGCGATGATTCGCACCCGGCTGTGGGCCCAGAACGCCTTGAAACGGCTGTTGAACAGGACGATGCGCTGTTGCGCGTCGAACAGCACGAAGGCATCGGAAATGCTCTCGATCGCGTCGATCAAATGCCGATGGGCCGTTTCCGCCCGCAACCGCGCTTCGCCGAGCAAATGGTTGCCGGCCTTCAACTCGGCCATGGCTTGGTTCAAGGCGTCGGTACGCTCACGCACCTGTTCGGCCAGCACCACCGAATGCTGGAAGGCTGCGTATGGGTCGCTGCCGCGCGTCACGCCGGATTCCACCCGCTCGATCAGCGCTTCATTGATGCGCCGCAGCTTGCGGTTCTCATGCTCCAGGGCGGCGAGCTGCGCCTGCAGTTCAGCGATGGTCGGGGACGCGATGGCGGGCAATGGCAACTCCGGTGAACGTCTGGTTGATGTGCATGCCATTGAATTGCTCTCCATAGGTGTTGAACCCCATCACCCGATGTTCACGCAGGAACTGGCCGATCTGTTCCAGGCCGTCGCGATCTTCCAGCTCCAGGCGTCGAAGGAAACAGTCGCAGCCCAGGGTCAGCAGCAAGTCCCCGAGGCGCGCCTGCAAACCATCGAACAGATCTTGCAGGTTGTGCAGCAACGGCCCCGGGCTCATGGCGGTGAGGACGATGCCGTTCTCCACCGCGCAGTAGAAACTCAGGCTCAGGTCCGAATGGACCTGCTGGATCGCTCGCACGTAGTACTGGTCGTTGATGCGCACGGCCAATGGATGGGCAGCGAAGACCCGGTAATCCAGCGCGTTTACCGGCACGCCAATGTGCCGTGCGTATTCTTCGGCCGCAGGCTCGGCGTTTAGCTCGTAGACCCTGCGCGTGGCGCTGTCGGCGCCGGTCACCACCAGTTTTTCCTGCCGGGGCAGGATGTGGTGGGTGGTAAACACTTCGAACTCCAGCCAAGTATTGATCAACACCACCACGGCCGCGCCGCTGTGGAATTGACCTTCAAAGTAGACGTGGGTGTGGGTCAGGTAATTGTCATCCCCGGCCGAGCCGCCGAAATGCGGGATGTCCCCCAGGGCGGCGCTCAAGGCTGCCAGCACCATCTCCTCGCGGCTGGACAAACCGTCGAGCAAGGTCAAGGCGAAGCTGTGGCCCTTGATCGGCGCCAAGGCGTTGCTGCGGCAACCACTGGCAAGGCGCTCGACCATCTGCTGGGCATCGATCAGGCTGAAGTGCTCCATTTCGCCGATCAGTTCGGCAGCGATGGAAAAATGCCGGTGGTCGAAACCCACCGCCGTCACGCAGTTGCGGCCGTAACCTTGTGGCGTGATTTCCCCCGCGCTGGTGCATCCCGCCAGCCGGATCCCGCCAAAGCTGCGCGAAAGCGCGTGGCCCAGGGCCGGCAGATTGTATTCGGCGGAACAGAAAAACAGCACGAACCCCAGGTACGGGTGCAACAACTGTCGCGCCAGCTCCTGGGCCACTTGCTCGACGTCCGTTGCCTGGGACATGGCGCTGACCACGCCCTCGCTCTGGGCCTGCTGCATCTGCGCCTCCGACGGTGCGTGATAGAGCCTTGAGTGTACGAATCGACGCCCGGCCCACGAATGCTACTTGGGTAGCGGATGGACGCTTCCATGGGATGAGAACCGTGGCGGCCCCAGCCGCGATGCGCACGGTTGGGGCCGCCAAGAAAACCTTGTTCACGTGGATCGCTTCTGTGGCGGGGGAGCTTGCTCCCTCGCCACAGGGTTGAGTAGTCCTTACCAGGTCAACACCGCCCCCACCGCGAAGGTATCGGTGTCTTCGTTCTGCGCGCTGGTGTCATGGCCGTTGATTTCGAACTGGTTGTATTCGGCGACGAGCTTGAGGTTATCGTTGATGTCGTGGAACAGCGCGACACCGCGAGTCTCATAGTCGGCGCCGCTGCCGACCACGCCGTTTCCGTCGTCCTCGGTCTTGCCATAGGACAGCGCCAGGCGGTTCTTGCCCAGCTTGTAGGAGCCCTGCAAGAGGTAGCCCTTGCTGTCGACATTGCGCAACGTGGCCTCGCCGGCATTGTTTGTGAAGAACGGGTTGATACCCTTGGCCTGAAACCCCGAGCCGGTGAGCGACAGCCCACCCATCTTCGCCTGCACCCCATAACCCAAACCTTTGGACGTGACCGACTCGACGCTGGAGTCGGTGTTGTCGGAGGTCTGGTAGCTGCCGTTCAGCCAGCTGTAGATCTTCGCTGCGCCCAGGTCGAACTGATAAGTAACCTCGCTCTCTGTGCGAGGGTTCTCCTGGTAGGCCTTGCCGGTGGCGCTGCTGTCGTTGGTGTCCACCGGGTCCATGATGCCCACCGCCACGCGCAACCCGTCCATCACGGGGGTGCGATAGGTGATTTGCGACGTCGGGAACGGGTACGGATAACCACTGCCGATATTGCCGAACGAGACGCCGCCGCCGTCCACCAGCCCCAAGGTGTCGCTGACCTGGCCATAACCGGCCAGCAGCTCATCGAGCAGGATGTTGGAACGGGCGAACAGGCCGAAGTCCTTGCCGATCAGCACTTCGCCCCACTCCGGGTTGGCGACGGTGCCGTAGAACTGGCGCACGTCGATGGCAGTGTCGGTGCCGTTGGTTTCGCTGTCGTTGATGGTCACCCAGAACGACGCCCGGGCGCCGAGCTTGAGGTCATCGACCTGCTTGCCCATGTTGAAGCCCAGGTAGTTGGGCAAGAAGCCCATCTTGACCCGCGACTGGCGGCGGTCGAACTGTTCGCCGGCACGGTCCACGTCGCTGTTGACGTAGAAAGCGTTGATGTAGCCGTCGGTGGAAAAGGTCGTCTGGTCCTTGTCGTACAGCATGATTTCGGCGTGGGCCCAAGGCATCGGGGCGAGGGTCGAGAGGCCTGCGATGACCGCAGGCAAAAAACGCAGGCAGGTATTTTTATTGTTGTGCATGGCGCGCTCCGCAACAGGGGACGGGATGTCGGAGGCGATTATCGAAAGGCACCCGGGCGCGTCATACGCTGCCTTGGAAGTGATTGGCGGCTGCTTTGGCAGCGCAGGCCCGGCGCGGCAGTTTGTGTGTAAGACCCGGATGCCGCCGGGCGCGGTACTTTGGGTGTGGGCCGGTGGGTGGGTAGGATCAACTCGTTGTGCAGTGGTACCGAGTCGTCTGGTTTGGGGCTGCTGCGCAGCCCAGCGGGAGCAAGCTCCCTCGCCACAAAGCCGAGTACGACTTCGTTCCCTAATACAAGGTGATCCCGTGGCGAGGGAGCTTGCTCCCGCTGGCTTGCGCAGCAGGCCCCCTCGCCTTCAGCTCAGAACCTCGGCTTGACGGTCTTCCAATCCGGCCGATAACGGCGCATCTGCCGCACGTCATCGCGCTGGCGAATGCCGCAGCTCAGGAACTGCTCGTGCAGCTTGCCCAGTTGATCGCGGTCCAGCTCCAACCCCAGGCCCGGCGCCCGGGTGATCTTCACGCAGCCGTCGACAAACGGAAGCTTACCACCCTTGATCACTTCTTCATCCGGTTCCTGCCATGGGTAATGCGTGTCGCAGGCGTAATCCAGGTTCGGCACCGAAGCCGCCACGTGGGCCATGGCCATGAGGCTGATGCCCAAGTGCGAATTGGAATGCATGGAAACCCCCAGGCCAAAGGTGTCGCACATTTTCGCCAGTACCTGGGTGTCCCGCAGCCCGCCCCAATAATGGTGGTCGGCCAGGACGATCTGCACGCTGTCCTGGGCCACGCTTCGGCGGAACTCGTCAAAATCGGTGACCACCATGTTGGTCGCCAGCGGCAGGCCAGTGCGCTTGTGCAGCTCGGCCATGCCCTCCAGGCCAGGCGTCGGGTCTTCGTAATACTGAAGGTCGTCCCCTAGCAGCTCAGCCATGCGGATCGAGGTTTCCAGCGACCAGTTGCCGTTGGGATCGATGCGCAGCGGAAAGCCGGGAAACGCTTTTTTCAACGCCTTGATGCAGGCCACTTCATGCTCCGGCTCCAGGGCGCCGGCCTTGAGCTTGATGCTTTTGAACCCGTATTCCTCGATCATCCGCCGTGCCTGGGCGACGATCTGCTGCTCGTTCAGCGCTTCGCCCCAGTTGTCCGCAGGATATGGCGAGTCGATGTGCTCGGCATATTTGAAAAACAGGTATGCGCTGAACGGCACTTCATCGCGAATCGCACCGCCCAACAGGTCCACCAGCGGCACGTTCAGGTAATGCGCCTGCAAGTCCAGGCAAGCCACCTCGAAGGCCGAATAGGCATTGCTCACCGCTTTGCTCGCATGGGAGCCCGGCGCCAGTTCCGCCCCGGCAACGCTGGCCGGCTTGTGGGCCGCCACGGTGGCCTGGACGATGGCCCGCAACTGGTTGAGGTTGAACGGGTCCATGCCGACCAGTTGGTCCTGGACCTGTTGCTGGATCGCCAGGGCCGGCGCATCGCCGTAGCTCTCGCCGAGGCCGATGTAGCCGTTATCGCTTTCGATCTCGATGATCGAGCGCAGCGCAAAGGGCTCATGGATGCCGCTGGCGTTAAGCAGCGGTGGGTCGCGGAAAGCGATGGGGGTGACGGTGACGCGTTTGATTTTCATGCAGCGGCTCCGGAAGGTGTGCGCGTCGATGATGGACGCCGCTGATTGTTCCCGTCTAATCTAACCTAGCACTTGATTGATACCAGGATTGAATCAATGTTTGAGCTGGCCCAACTGCGCTGCTTCACCACCGTGGCGACCGAACTCAACTTCCGTCGCGCCGCCGAACGCCTGAACATGACCCAACCACCCTTGAGCCGGCAGATCCAATTGCTGGAGCATCACCTGGGCGTCGAACTGTTCACCCGCAGCACCCGCAGCGTCGCCCTCACCGCCGCCGGCCGGGCGTTCTTCATCGAGGCGCAGAACCTGTTGCAACAGGCGCAGCAGGCCGCAGTGGCCGCCAAGCGCTTTGCCCAGGGCCATATCGGTTCGGTCACCATCAGCTTCGTCGGCAGCGCGGTGTATGAATTCCTGCCAAAGGTGATCGCCGAAGCGCGGCTCAAGCAACCGCAGGTGAAGATCGTCCTGTCGGAGATGAACACCTACCAACAACACGAAGCCCTGCGCGCCCGGCGCATCGACCTGGGCATCGTCCGCTCGCCGCTGCTGGAAACCGGCTACGCCACTGAGTGCCTGGTGCGCGAGCCGTTTGTCCTGGCCGTGCCTGCGGGCCACCCGCTGGCCAACGCCGAGTCTGTCAGCGTGCAGGACCTGGATGGACAGCCGTTCCTGATGTACGCCCACTCCGCCTACCCGCCCTTCAACGAACTGCTCACCGGCATGCTGCGCTCGGCCCGTGTCGCCCCGCAGTTCGTGCAATGGCTGGGGTCTTCGCTGACCATCCTGGCGCTGGTCAACGCCGGCATGGGCCTGGCACTGGTGCCGCGTTGCGCGACCAGCGTGGCGTTCAGGCAAGTGGTGTTTCGCGAGATCGATCTGGGTGAAGGGGTGCAGAGTGAACTGCATCTGGTGTGGCGGGAAGATAATGACAATCCGGCGTTTACGATGTTGCTGGAGGGGATTCGGGGGGCGGTTCGCGAGGGACTGTAGGCAAACCGCGGATCAATACCGTTTGCCCTTGTGGCGAGGACGCTTGCTCCCCTCGACACGTTGACCGTGCCCTATTCCAGTCTACCCTGACAAGTTGTACGATGACCGACGAGCCCTAGACGCTCGAATTCCCGATACTTACAAAAACAAGGAAAAAACCCATGAAAAAAGCATCATTGCTGATCGGTTTCGTTTGCCTCTTCAGCGGCTACGTCGCAGCCGCCGCACCGGCCGAAAAAGAGGTGGCCGAAGCTGTAGACCACCTGACCCAGGCCATGCTTCACAAAGACATCCCCCAACTCCAGGCCCTTGCCGCCGAGAACCTGACCTACGGCCACTCCAGCGGCAATATCCAGGACAAAAAAGCCTTCATCGCCGACATCGAAACCGGCAAGAGCGCATTCAAGACCCTGGAAATGAAAAATCAGAAGATCACCCTTTCTGGCGACGTGGCCCTGGTACGCAACCACTTCTCCGCCCAGGCGCTCAAGGGCACCGAAGTGGTCCCGACCGAAATCGAAAACTTCCAGATTTGGCAAAAACAGAACGGCAAATGGCTGCTGATTGGTCGTCAGGCATTCCGGTTCTGATAAAAGGCTGGGCCGGGAATCTCTGCGGCAAACGCATCATTTGAGCTTACGGTGATCCATTGTGGCGAGGGGATTTATCCCCTCGCCACAGATCACAATCACCTCAAGTCGCGGCCCACTGCTCCCGGTACTGCAACAGAAAATCCACAAACGCCCGCACCCGCTGCGGCACGTACCGGCCATGGGGATACAGCAACGTGAACGGGCGCGAACGCCCCGCGAACGGTGTCAGCACTTCCACCAATTGCCCGTCCGCCAACTCTGTTTCAACGATGAATCGATAGGTCTGGAACAGCCCGGCGCCATGCTTGGCCAGCGTTACCCCGCCCAACACGTCGTCGGAACAGCAATACCCACCCTGCCCGAACACTTCCTTCTCCTTGCCCTCGACGTTGAACAACCAAGAGATACGACGACCACTGCTGGGCAGCTCGAATTGGATGCACTCGTGCAATTGCAGGTCTTCCAGCGTTTGCGGCGTGCCTACCCTGCGCAAGTAATCCGGGGACGCGACCACCGCCAGTTTCGCGTCTTCCAGCAACCGGGCGATCATCGAGGAGTCCGGCTGGGCCCGAACACGGATGGCGAGGTCATAACCTTCGGCGACAAAATCGATGTTGCGGTTGCTCAAGTGGACATCAACGGTGACTTGCGGGTATTGCGCGCGAAACGCCGGCAGCAGTGGCAGGATGCGGTGATGGCCGTAAGTCGTCGGCACGCTGATGCGCAGTTGCCCGGATGGCACGGATTGCGCCCCCATGACTTCCTGTTGCGCCTCGACCAATTGCGTCAATGCCTGACGGCATTGCTCGAAAAAAGTCCTGCCGGCGTCAGTCAGGCGGATGCTGCGGGTGGTGCGCACAAACAGGCGCGAACCCAGACGCTCTTCCAACCGAAAAATCGAGCGGCTCACCGCCGCTGGTGTCACGCCCGCCACCTGCGCCGCCGCCGTGAAACTGCCCGCCTCCGCCGCCAGACAGAAAAGCTCAATGCTGCCCAACTGCAAGTCTTCGAAGTGCCGCTTCATGATTCATTACACCGCGTATCAACTGAAGATTCCCGATGCCTGTTTATCAGGCCGTGGCGTATAAATACAGTGGTCCCTCGATTGCGCTGGATCTTCCCGCGCCTATTCTCGTCAACTGGAGTGCAGCATGCCTTTCGTCAATGTACGTATCACCCGCGACGGCGTTACCCGCGAACAGAAAGCCCAGGTGATTAGCGAAATCACCGAAACCCTGCAGCGTGTGTTGGGCAAGGACCCGCACCTGACCCATATCGTGATCGAGGAAGTCGACACCGATAACTGGGGTTATGCCGGCATGACGACGACGGAGTATCGAAGTAAACCCAAGGAGTAAGGCTTCGCCCTACCGAGCCCGGTCCGAATGACCGGGCTTTTTTCTGCCCTTGATAACCCTGTGGGAGCGAGCCTGCTCGCGAAGGCGGTGTAACAGGCACACCTGCATTGACTGCTCTATCGAATTCGCGAGCAGGCTCGCTCCCACAGGTAATGACGCAGGTTCCAACGATTGATTACACCAAGTATCAACTCAAGTACCAGAACCCCCATTTATCAAACCCAAGCGCATCAATACCCTGAACACAACCAACGCCCAGACAGGCGCAGCGGTTCCTACTCAACGTGATCAGGAGTCAACATCATGAGCAATCAGAAAACCGTCATCATCACCGGCGCGTCCAGCGGCATTGGCCTTGGCTTGGTCAAGGCGTTCCTGGCTCGCGGCTATAACGTAGTGGGCAATGCCCGTTCCCAGTCGGGCCTGGACGATGCGGCCGGCCAGTTGGGCCATCCAGCGAGCTTCATCGGCGTGGCCGGAGACATTGCCGATCCGGCGACCTCTACCGCCCTTGTCGGCAAAGCCATCGCGGCGTTTGGCGCGGTTGATGGGCTGGTCAACAACGCCGGTTTTTTCCTGCCCAAACCCTTTGTCGAATACAGCCCGCAGGACCTGGAATCGCTGCTGGACACCAATCTCAAAGGGCTCGTCTACGCCAGCCAGGCCGCAGCCGCGCACATGATCGATCGCCAGCAGGGTTTCATCATCAACATTTCCGCCTCGGTGGCCTTGCAACCGAACATCCAGGTGCCGGCGGCACTGCCAGTGTTGATCAAGGGCGGCGTCAACCAGATGACCCGCGCCCTGGCCCTGGAGTTGTCGCCTTTCAACATCAAGGTCAACGCCGTGGCGCCCGGTATCATCGACACGCCGATGCATGACCCGGCGCACCGCGACTTCCTCAACAACCTGGCGCCGGCCGGTCGGGTGGGCACCATCGAAGAGATCGCCGAAGCCGTGTTGTACCTGGCGGGTGCCGACTTCACGACTGGCGCGGTCCTGCCGGTGGACGGCGGCATGAGCACCGGCAAATGGTGAAAAACAAAAACCCCGAAGGCAGAAACCTTCGGGGTTTTTCTTTAGCTCGAACCTACAGCGTGTAAGAGATGCCCGCCTGCACCGTCCGCGGTGCGCCCGGATAGGCGTAGACGCCACCAAACGCGCCCTCTTCGTAATCGGCGTCGAACAGGTTCTTCAGGTCCAGGTTGAGGCGAATGCGCTCGTTGACCTTGTAGTAGCCGAGCAGGTCGACCACCGTGTAGTCGTCCATGGTGAAGGTGGTGGCGGCGGTGTTGCCGGCCCGCTCATCCACATACCTGGCGCCCAGGCCCAGGCCTAACCCCTTCAAGCCACCGTCCTGGAATTCATAGACGTTCAACAGGCTGACGGTGTTTTTCGGTACGTTGAGCAGGCGAGTACCGGTGGGGATGTTCTCGTCCTTGGTCACTTCGGCGTCCACATAGGCGTAGCCGCCGATGACGCGCCACTCCGGTGTCAGGTTGCCCGCCACGTTCAAGTCGAAACCACGGCTGCGCACTTCGCCAGCGGCGACGTTGAAGGTCGAATCCAGCGGATCGGGCGTCTGCACGTTGCGTTTTTCGATCTGATAGACCGCCGCATCGACGCTCAACTGGCGATCCAGCGCTTCCCACTTAACGCCCATTTCATAGGACTTACCCTCTTCCGGCTTGAACCCGCCACCCTCGCGGCTCGCGCCGTTGTTGGGTTTGAACGAGCGCGCGGTGTTGGCATAGACCGCCACCGTGTCGGTCAGGTCATAGATCACGCCTAGGCGTGGGGTGACTGCATTGTCGGTAACCTCCCAGTTGCGGCTGCCGGGGCGTGCTTGGGGCACAAAGCTTTCATACTCATGCTCAAACCGCTCGAAACGCGCCCCCGCCAGCACCTTCAGCCGCTCGGTCAGCGCCACCTGGTCCTGGACAAACACGCCGAAGGTCTTGAGATTTTCCTGGTCGTCGGTTGGGGTGCGGGTCAAGGCCGGGCGCGGCTGGCCATAGACCGGATCGAAGATGTCGATCGGGTACGCGCCAGAACCACCGGCGGAACGCTGGATGATGGATTCGTAGCTGTAGTCTTCGTATTCAACACCCGTCAGCAGCGTATGTTCAAACCCTCCCGTGGAGAAGTGCCCGGTGAGGTTGAGCTGGGTATCGCGGTCGGTCCATTCCAGCTTGCGGTAGTTGAAGTTGCGCCCCAGGGTGCGCCCATCGGCGGCGATGCCGTTGCCTTCGACAGCGTTGCCCTGCAACGTGCCGTCGAGCCACTGGGTGCCACCGGCCAGGATCCAGTCGTCGTTGAGCATGTGCTCGAAACGCACCTGCAGCATGTTGTTGTCGTTGTGCAACTTGCCGACGTCTTTTTCGCCGAAGAAAGTATCGCGGGACGCGGTGCCACGCTGGCCTGCGTAGTGCGTCAGGCCACGGTCCAGCGGCGCATTGTTGCGCATGAAGTCGCCTTCGAAGGTCAGGCGCGTGGTGTCGTTGACCTGCCAAGTGACCACAGGGGCGATGCCATAACGTTCGGTCTCGACATGATCGCGGAACGTATCGCCGCCCTCGCCCACCACATTCAAGCGATAAGCCAGGCGGCCTTCGTCATCCAACGGGCCGGACGCATCCAAGGTGCCGCGACGCATTCCCTGATCGCTGATCTGACTGCCCAGGGTCACCGTGCGCTCGGCCAATGGTTGCTTGGACACTACGTTGAAGGTGCCGCCGGGATCGCCACGCCCATACAGCATGGACGCCGGCCCACGCAGCACTTCCAGACGCTCGATGGTGTTGGCATCCGGCATGTTCGGGTAACCCCGATTGATCGGGAAGCCGTTGCGGTAGAACTCGCCCGTGGTAAAACCACGCACGGTAAACGTGGTCAGGCCCTGGCCGCCGAAATTGTTCCCCCTGCCGACGCCGCCAGCGTAATCGAGGGCATCTTGCAGGCGCGTGGCGCTGAGGTCTTCGACCACATCGCGGGACACGACAGAAATAGACTGCGGGGTTTCGTGGATAGCGGTGTCGGTACGCGTGGCGCTGGCGGAACGGGTGGCGTGGTAGCCCTTTACCGGGCCTTGTGCAGTCTCGAAGTCCGAGGTGCCGACAATGTCGGTGGCTTGCAACTCCAGCGGCGCCTTGTCCGTGGAAACGGGCTCTTCTGCCCAGGAGGAGATGGAATAAGCTTGGAGCACACACAGTGAAACGAGTATCCGACGCATCGACACACAATCCTAATGAAAGACGCCGCCTCAAGGGCGACAAGAATGTGTCGCGAAAGATACAGCAACTCATTCCTATTTGACATCTATTCCCATTAGTACCCCCGTTCCAGCTGTGGAAACTTGTCGAATTTGCCTGAGAAACGACTGGGCCCGGGCATCCTGGGTGAACGCAACGTTCAGCCGCAACCAGTCGCAGGCACCCCCCTCTGGCAGGAACGACGACCCTTGGGACAACTGGACCTGCAGCTGCTTGGCTATCTGTCGCACCCGCTCGGCCGGCACAAGACGAGGCCGCGCCCACACGAACAGCCCGCCACTGGGCTCGGCAAACACTTCCCAGTGCGTCGGGTCAAGCTGACGCAACGTGCTCGCCATCTGCTTGTTCAGGCGCCCGCGAAGGCGCTGGATCAGCTTGCGATACGCCCCGTTCGCCAACAGCGTCGCCACGACGTTTTCCGTCAGCAATGAACAACCAATACCGGTCACCATCTTGACCTGCGCCAGGCGCTGGATGGTTTCAGGCTGGGCGACGACGTAACCGATGCGCAACGAGCTGGACAAGGTCTTGGAAAAACTCGCCAGGTAGATCACCCGGTCCAGGGCATCGAGGGAGGCCAGGCGCGACGTCGGGCCGTTCTGGAAATCGGCGTAGATATCATCCTCGATGAGGCGAAAGTCGTGCAGCGTCGCCAGTTGCAACAGGCGATAGGCCACGCTCGGCGCCAGGCTGGTGCCGGTGGGGTTCTGGTACATGCTGTTGATGAAGAAATACGTGGGCTTGTGCGCTTCGAGCAACTGCTCCAGCCGGGCGATATCCGGACCATGGGCGGTTCTCGGCACCGCCAGGGTCCTGACTCCATGCAGCTTCAGCAGGTTGAACAGGTTGTAATAGCCAGGGCTCTCCACCAACACCAGGTCACCGGGCTTGAGCAGCGTGCGCACCAACAGGTCCAAGCCATGGCTGGCGCCTTGGGTAGTGATGATCTGGCGAGGATCGACGTGAATGTCGATCAGGCCCAGGCGCTTCTGGATTTGCAGGCGCAGATCAGCCGAGCCCAACGGCGTGCTGTAATTGAACAGCGCCTTATTGTCACTGCGCACCACCTGCCGGATCGCCTGGCCCAGGTCGGTGTCATCGCGCCACGCGTCCGGCAGCCAGCCGCAACCCAGCTTGAGCTGGGTCGATTCGTTGTCGAACAGCGGCCAGGATATCGCCTCATCCTCGATCTGCGCCGCCAGCGCCTGGGGTAACTGCTGGGCCACGAAAAAACCCGAACCATGCCGCGATTCCAATACGCCGCTGGCGACCAGTTGGTCATATGCCTTGATCACGCTCGACAGGCTCAAGCCGTTTTCCGTCGCCAACTGGCGGATCGAAGGCATTCGCGCACCGGGGCGGATGCCATGGGTATCGATCCACGCGGTTAGGCTGGCAACCAGTTGCCGGATCACGCTTCCCCTGGCGTTGCGATCGATGTTCAGGTCCATGGCGCGGCGTCTCGGCTAAGTGTTCTTGAATTTCGAGCAAACAGTTAAACATAAAAGCCCCCCGTCTGTTCCTTGTTTGCCTGCTGTCCGGCGGTGATAGTCCGCCCAGGCTCACACTTTTGCAGGATCTCTCTTGGACGCACAGCAACGACATTCATGGGGCCTGGCCTTTGGTCTGTGCCTGATCACCCTGGCGGTCAACCTGCAGGCGCCGCTGTACACCACCTATGCGCAGCTTTCGGGTTATGGCGCAGGCGCCACGGCGGTGGCGTTTTCCGGTTATGTGCTCGGCGTGTTGCCCGTGCTGCTGGCGTTCGGCGGACTGGCCGACCGGATGGGCCGCAAACCGTTGATCCTGGTGGCGCTTGGCCTGTCGATGCTGGCAACGGTCATCACCTCGATCTGGCCCAACCTGACGGCGCTGGGCGTGGCGCGCCTGATGATGGGCGTCGGCACCGGGTTGGCCTCGGCGACTTCCACGGCCTATATGGTGGAATTGATGCCGACCGGCGATGCCCGGTCGCCGGCCAACCGGGTCACCGCCAGCACCTCCCTGGGTTTTGGATTGGGCGCGGCGTTGACCAGCCTTTTCCTGTTCGTCCATCACAGCGTTACGCCAGGCAGTTTCTGGGTGCAGTTGGCGTTGGCCGCCCTGGCGATCGTCGTGGTCGCGCGACTGCCGGACCCAGCCCCGAAAATCAGGCACGCGCCGCTGTTGCGCCTGCCGTTGTTCCCTGCTGGCAGCCTGCCCTACAGCTTCTCCATGCTGCTGGCCTGGGCCACTTCCGGGCTGGTGATCGCCATCCTGCCTTCGGTGCTCGCGGCCCATGACTTGCAGCGATGGTCCGGCCTGTCGACCTTCACCGTGATCAGTTGCGGGCTGATCTTCCAGCCTTGGGTGAAACGCATGCAGCCGGCCAGGGCCACGGGATTGGGGCTGCTCGTCTTGCCTTTGAGCTATGCGCTGCTCGCCTGGGGCGCGAGCCAGGGTTCGCTGGCCGCCGTGCTGCTCGGCGCACTGGGGGCCAGCAGTGCGTGCTATGGCTTTCTTTACCTCGGCGGACTGTCGGCGATCACGGCCATGGCCGGTACGCAAAAAGCCCGAGTCAGCGCCGGTTTCTTCCTCTTCGCCTATGTCGGGTTCAGCATTCCGGTCGTGGTGACGGGTTGGATGGCTGACCATTTCGGCGCTGATGTCGCGTTGACGGTGTTTGGCCTGGCGTTGCTGGCAGGCGCAACGATCACCGGGTTGCGCATCGTCCGGACGCAGGCTTTCATCACCCAACCCTCCCACGGCTGAACAACCCCCTCGCCACAATGGCCAACGTCGCTCGACATCACGGCAGGCAGGTCGTATACCATATCCCCACCTCAGCCAAACGACCCTCGCCGTGACTTTATCCAAATTCAACCTGCCCGACCTGGGCAACACCCCGTCCACCTCGGAAATCATTACCCGCCACTTGCGCGACGCTATCGTGGCCGGGCTTTTCGCCGAGGACGAGCCGATTCGCCAGGACGACATCGCCCGGCAATTCAACGTCAGCAAGATCCCCGTGCGCGAAGCGCTCAAGCGCCTGGAGGCCGAGGGCCTGGTGATGTTCCAGCGCAATCGCGGGGCGATGGTTACGCGGATCTCCGAGGCGGAACTGGCGCAGATGTTCGAGGTGCGGATGTTGCTGGAGGACAAGGTGCTGCGCCTGGCGATTCCCAACATGACCGACGCGACCTTCGCCCGTGCCGAAAGCATCTGCCGGGAGTTCATCGGCGAGGACGACGTCGGCCGCTGGGCCGAGCTGAACTGGCAGTTGCACGCCTGCCTCTATGAACCGGCGCAACGGCCCTTCATGGTGAGCCTGATCCGCTCGGTCCACGACAAACTCGAACGTTACCTGCGCATGCAGATGAGCCTGTCGGCCGGTAAGGATCGCGCCGACCATGAGCACCGCGAAATCCTCGACGCCTGCCGCGCCGGTGACGTGGAGCGCGCGGTGAAACTGCTGGACCAACATATCGCCGGGGTCTGCAGGACGCTGTTCGAGTTCTTGCCCTCGAGCCGGTGATACCTTCGCGTTGTGCTGATTTCGTCACCGTCGCGAGATAAAACCATCAAGCCGCCACCCCCCGGCGCGCGCCACGCTTGTGTCCACTCATCTGAACGGACGTGGCGCCATGAAACGCATCACCGTGATCGACTCCCACACCGGCGGCGAACCGACCCGACTGGTGACCGATGGCTTCCCCGACCTGGGCCAGGGCAGCATGGCCGAACGCAGGCAGCGCCTGGCCGAGCAGCACGACGCCTGGCGCACCGCGTGCGTCCTGGAACCGCGCGGCAGCGATGTGCTGGTGGGCGCGTTGCTGTGCGAACCGGTGGACCCGAACGCCTGTGCCGGGGTGATCTTTTTCAATAACAGCGGCTACCTGGGCATGTGCGGCCACGGCACCATCGGCCTGGTGGCGTCATTGGCTCATCTGGGCCGGATCGGCCCGGGCGTGCACAGCATCGAGACACCGGTGGGCACGGTGCAGGCGACGTTGCACGAGGATCGCTCGGTCAGCGTGCGCAACGTGCCGGCCTACCGTTACCGCCAAGGGCTGCGCCTGGAGGTGCCGGGCATCGGGCCGGTGTCTGGCGATGTGGCGTGGGGCGGGAATTGGTTTTTCCTGATCGCCGACCACGGGCAACGCGTGGCGGGCGACAACCTGGACGCGCTGACCGCCTACACCTTCGCCGTGCAACAAGCCCTGGAGCAACAGGGGTTTCGCGGCGAGGACGGCGGGCTGATCGATCATATCGAGCTGTTCGCCGACGATCCCCAGGCCGACAGCCGCAATTTCGTGCTGTGCCCCGGCAAAGCCTATGACCGCTCTCCCTGCGGCACCGGCACCAGCGCCAAACTGGCGTGCCTGGCGGCCGACGGCAAACTGCAACCCGGGCAGATCTGGCGCCAGGCCAGCGTCATCGGCAGTGAATTCGAAGGGTCGTATGAACGTTCAGGCGAGCGCATCGTGCCGACCATTCGCGGCCGGGCCTATATCAGTGCTGAAAGCACCTTGCTCCTCGAGCCGGACGATCCGTTCGCTTGGGGCATTCGTCCGTGAGCCAAGGCCATGTCGCAGACGTGATCATCGTCGGCGCCGGCATCATCGGCGCCGCCTGCGCGCAAGCCTTGGCCCAGCGTGGTTTGAAGGTGCTGGTGCTGGACGCCGGTTGGCACGGCGCCACGGCGGCCGGCATGGGCCACTTGCTGGTACTCGATGACAACCCGGCGGAGCTGGCCTTGAGCCAATACTCTCTGCGACGCTGGCGCAAGATGGCTCCCGATCTTCCAGAACGCTGCGCCTGGCGCAACAACGGCACGTTGTGGCTGGCGGCCAACGTCGAAGAGATGGCCGTGGCCCACAGCAAATACATGAACCTGATGGCCCATGACGAAGCCTGTGAACTGATCGGCCGAGCCGCACTGCTCCAGCGCGAACCGGAACTGCGGCCCGGCCTGGAAGGTGGGCTGCTGATCAAGGGCGACGGCATTCTCTACGCACCCGCGGCCGCCCGCTGGATGCTCGATCACGCCAACATTCGCCATCAGCGGGCGCAAGTCAGCGAAGTGGACGGTCACCTCGTGCGCCTCGCAGGGGGCGGTTGGCTCAGCGCCGGCGCAGTCGTCCTCGCCAACGGCATCCAGGCCACCGACCTGTGCCCGGAGCTGCCGATCGAACCCAAGAAGGGGCACCTGTTGATCACCGACCGCTACCCCGCCACTGTCAGCCACACCTTGGTTGAGCTGGGTTACGTCACCAGCGCTCACAACGCCAGCGGACCGTCGGTGGCGTGCAACATCCAACCGCGCCCGACGGGACAACTGTTCATCGGCGCTTCGCGGCAGTTCGGCAATGTCGATCCAGAGGTGGAAGGCTGGATGCTGGCGAAAATGCTCAAGCGTGCCGTGGACTACATGCCTGGCCTGGCGCACCTCAACGGTATCCGCGCCTGGACGGGCTTTCGCGCGGCGACCCCCGACGGCTTGCCACTGGTGGGCCAACATCCGCAGCGCAAGGACCTATGGCTGGCGGTGGGTCATGAAGGGCTCGGCGTTACGACCGCGCCGGCGACGGCCGACTTGCTGGTCGCCCAGCTATTCAACGAAACCGCGCCGCTGGCCGCGCAACCTTACCTGCCGCAACGTTTCCTGGGAGAAGCGGTCCATGCCTGAGTTATTCCTCGATGGCCGCCCGCTCTCGGTGGCCGATGGCACCAGCGTCGCGGCGGCATTGGCGTTGGGTGCTGACGGTTGCAGTCGCACTTCGGTCAGCGGCCAACGCCGGGCCCCCTTGTGTGGCATGGGCATCTGCCAGGAATGCCGGGTGATGATCGACGGCCGCCGGCGCCTGGCGTGCCAGACGCTGTGCCGCGACGGCATGCGCGTGGACACCCGACCATGACCGAACTCGCCGACATCCTCATCATCGGCGCCGGCCCCGCCGGCATGGCCGCTGCGCTGGCCGCGGCACGCAGCGGGGCGCGCATCGTGCTGCTGGACGACAACCCGAGCCCTGGCGGACAGATCTGGCGCGACGGTCCCCAGGCCAGCCTGCCTGCCCAGGCGTGTCGGATGCGTGATCGTCTGAACGCCTGCACTAATGTGTACTGCCACGCCGGCACCCGGGTCATTGCCTGCGCGGGCGAGAAGACGCTGTTGGTGGAAAACGCCGAGCAGGGATGGCTGATCCGCTACGAGCGGCTGATTCTTTGCACGGGCGCGCGGGAACTGCTGCTGCCCTTCCCTGGCTGGACACTGCCCGGCGTCACCGGTGCCGGTGGCTTGCAGGCACTGATCAAGGGCGGCCTGCCGGTGCGCGGCGAACGCCTGGTGATTGCCGGCAGCGGCCCGTTGTTGTTGGCCAGCGCGGCGACGGCCAGGCATCACGGGGCGCAAATATTGCGCATCGCCGAACAAGCCAGCGGTGCCGCCGTTACAGGTTTCGCCATGCAATTGCCGCGCTGGCCGGGCAAGTTGACGCAGGCGTTCAGCCTGTTCGATTCCCACTACCGCGTCGGCACGCATGTGCTGGAAGCCCTGGGACGGGACAAGCTCGAAGGCGTGCGCCTGCAACAGCGGGGCAAGACTGTGGAACTGGCGTGCGACCGGTTGGCCTGCGGATTCGGCCTGATTCCCAATACCCAGCTGGGTCAGGCGTTGGGCTGCGAGCTGGCTGGACAAGCCCTGGCGGTCGACGCCTGGCAGGCCACCACGCGCCGTGATCATTACGCCGCTGGTGAGTGCACCGGTTTCGGTGGCAGCGAACTGGCCCTGGTGGAAGGCGCCATCGCCGGTCACGTCGCCGCCGACGACACCTCGGCAGCCGAACGCCTCTGGCCTCGCCGGGCGCGATGGCAGGGCTTTGCCCTGGCGTTGAACAAGGCTTTTGCCCTAAATGCTCGTTTGAAAGGCCTGGCCCGGGGCGACACCTTGGTGTGTCGCTGCGAAGACGTGGCCTATGCAGAACTGAGCAGCCATGCCGACTGGCGCGAAGCAAAACTTGCCAGCCGCTGCGGGATGGGCGCCTGCCAGGGTAGGGTTTGCGGCGCGGCGCTGGAGCATCTGTTTGGCTGGGCGCCGCCGGCTCCTCGTCCACCGTTCAGTCCGGCACGGGTTGAGACGTTGCTTAATCTGGCAGATGAGTGAGCCACGCGTACGGCGTGACAAGCACCTCATTTCGATCAAAACTCCACGTCTGACAAAACGACGAAGCCGCCCATGTACCCCTCGCTGACGACCTTCACTCCCTGCGACTTCGACACCCTGCTGGGCAGTCTGCTGCCCATCGCGCCGTTGCTCGATACCCTCTCGGACACGGTGTTTTTCATCAAGGACACCCAAGCCCGCTACGCATTCGTCAACCAGACCCTGGCCCGGCGTTGCGGCTTCAAGCAATGCAACGACCTGCTCGGTCTGACTGCTGAGCAAGTGTTCCCGGAGCGCTTCGGCCCGCTGTACACCGAACAGGATCGACGGGTGCTGGCCAGCGGACGGGAGCTGGCCGACCAGCTCGAATTGCACCTCTATTACGGCAACCAACCGGTGTGGTGCCTGACCCACAAGCTTGCCTTGCGCGAACCTGAGGGCGGGATCGTCGGCCTGGCCGGGATTTCCCGTGACTTGCAGTCGCCGCAATCGAGCCATCCGGCGTACCAACAACTGGCGGCCGTGGACGCGCATATCAAGCAGCACTTCGCCCGCCCCATCAGCCTGGCGGAACTCACTGCCATCGCCGGGTTGTCGGTGGCGCAGCTGGAACGACACTGCAAGCGCATCTTCCAGATCACGCCTCGGCAGATGATCCACAAGGCGCGCCTGGGAGAGGCCTCGCGATTGTTACTGGAACACGATCTGCCCATTACCGAGATCGCCCTGCGCTGTGGTTATACCGATCACAGTGCCTTTAGTCGCCAGTTCCGCGCGCTGACGAGCCTTTCGCCCAGCCAGTACCGGGACAACCAGCGTTGAGCCTGTTCCTTTAGGGGGCGTAAACCCACCCCACTGCTCCCATCTGTAACACTTCACTTTCACCTGCGCGCCCGGTGCCTGGCCAGCCGGACCACCATAATCTGTTGGTTATCAAAGCATTACTAAAAACACAGGAATAAGACCCGATCAGGCACGTCGATTGCTTCTCTAATATCGTATACGAAATCCTCAATACGATATTTCACCGCATTTATTCGACAGCGAGGCATTTATGAAAAACCCTGCATTGGCCGTAGCCCTTGGCGTTGTCCTCTTTCCCCTGCTTGCCCTACCCGCCCATGCCGACAAGCTCGACGACATCATCGGCTCGGGCAAGCTGCGTTGCGCGGTGACACTGGACTTCCCACCCATGGGTTTTCGCGATGAAAGTAACAAACCGGCGGGCTTCGACGTGGATTACTGCCACGACCTGGCGAAGGTCCTCGGCGTCGACGCCGAAGTGGTGGAAACGCCATTCTCCGACCGCATCCCCGCGCTGCTTTCGGGCCGCGCCGATGTCATTGTCGCTTCCACTTCCGACACCCTGGAGCGGGCCAAGACCGTTGGCCTGACCGTGCCCTACTTTGCCTTCCAGATGGTGGTGCTGACCCGCGACGACACCGGTATCAACAGCTACGCCGACCTCAAGGGCAAGAAACTCGGAAACACCAGCAGCACTTACGAAGCCATCGCCCTGGAGAAAGACCAGAAGAGTTGGGGCAGCGGCAGTTTCCGCGCCTACCAGTCGCAGAACGACACATTGCTGGCCGTCGCCCAGGGGCACATCGACGCCACCGTCGTGACCAACACCGTGGCCGCCGCGACCATCAAGTCGGGCAAGTACAAGGGCCTGAAGATCGCCGGCGATGCTCCCTATGTCATCGACTACGTGTCCCTCGGCGCCAAGCGCAGCGAGTACGGCTTGCTCAACTACCTCAACCTGTTCGTCAACCAGCAAGTGCGCACGGGCCGCTACAAGGAGCTGTTCGTCAAATGGGTCGGCACCGAGATCCCGCCGGCCAACCTGACCGTGCCCCAGGTGTACTACTGAGGATCGCGGCATGCCAAGCACGCCTATCCGCTTGCACGGCCGCAGCCTGGTGGAGGGTGCCGCCCAGGGCACCCTGTTGTTCGCCGACGTTGGCCTGAGCTTCTGGGGCGGGGTCGATCCCATTACGGGCGAAATCATCGACCGGCATCATCCTCTGAGTGGCGAACGCCTGGGCGGCCGCGTGCTGGCGATTCCCAGCGGGCGGGGTTCCTGCACCGGCAGCAGCGTGTTGATGGAGCTCATCAGCAACGGCCACGCACCGGCCGCCCTGGTACTGGCCGAAGTCGACGAGATCCTGGCCCTTGGAGTACTCGTGGCCGAGGTGATTTTCCAGCGCTCGCTGCCGGTGTTGTGCATCGGCCACGAGGCGTTCGCTGGCTTGCGCGGCCAAGGATTCGTGCGCGTCGAGGGCAACCGCCTGACGTTGTCCGGCCGACGGCCCAACGATCAATGGCACGGGACGGATATGGCCCCGCAGCCGTCCATGCCGTTCACCGTCCGGTTGAACGAGCGGGATCGGGCAATGCTCGACGGCGCGCACGGCAAGGCAGCCCAAGTAGCGATGCAAATCGTCCTGCGGATGGCCGAGATCCAGGGCGCCGACCAACTGCTGGACATCACCCAGGCGCACATCGACGGCTGTATCTATACCGGCCCGGCCAGCCTGCGTTTTGCCGAACAACTGGTGCAGTGGGGGGCGAAAGTGAGTGTGCCCACGACCCTCAATTCGATCTCCGTGGACCAGCGCCGCTGGCGGGAACTGGGCGTCGACCCTGCGCTGGGCGAACCGGCCAGCGCCTTGGGTGATGCTTACATGGCCATGGGCGCGCAATTGAGCTTCACCTGTGCGCCCTACTTGCTGGACACCGCGCCCGTGGCCGGCGAACAGATTGTCTGGGCCGAGTCCAACGCGGTGGTCTACGCCAACAGCGTGCTCGGCGCCCGCACGCAGAAGTACCCGGACTTTCTCGACATCTGCATCGCCCTGTGCGGTCGCGCGCCGCTGGCCGGATGTCATCTCGATGGGCCGCGAAAGGCCGGGCTGATCGTCGAAGTGACAAGGCCCGACCCGATGGACGACAGTTTTTATCCGCTGCTGGGCTATCACATCGGCGGCCTGACGGGACGACGTGTCCCGCTGATACGGGGCCTGGAAGACGCCGCGCCCACCCGGGATGATTTGAAGGCGTTTGGCGCCGCGTTCGCGACCACCAGCGCCGCGCCACTGTTCCACATCGCCGGGATAACGCCCGAGGCCATGGACGCAACCAATGTGCTGGACTGCGACGCTGTGTTACCGGTGGAAACCGTCAACGCTGCCGGACTGCTTGTCAGCTGGCGCGAGCTCAACAGTGCCCGGCATCGCCACGTGGATGTGATTTCCCTGGGCAATCCACATTTCTCCCTCAGCGAATTCGCCGCCCTGGCACACCTGTGTTCGGGCCGGAACAAACACCCCGGCGTGGTGCTGGCGATCACCTGTGGCCGTGCCGTACTGGAACAGGCCCGCCAAGCAGGTTACCTGGACGCGATCCGGGCCTTCGGGGCGACGCTGGTCACTGACACCTGTTGGTGCATGTTGGGCGAGCCGGTGATCCCGCCGACCGCCACCACCCTGATGACCAATTCCGGAAAATACGCGCACTACGCGCCGGGCCTGGTGGGGCGCGGCGTGCATTTTGCCGGTCTGGCCGATTGCATCGAGGCGGCCTGCACCGCCACCGCCAGCGATCAGCCGCCACAGTGGTTGCAACCTTCCGCACCCAAGGGGACTCCGAGCCATGTTTGACTACAGCTTCCAGTGGCGCCCCGCCTTACGCGCCCTGCCCGATATGCTTGCCGGCGCCTGGGTGACCTTCGAGACCGCCGCGTTGTCGATGATTTTCGGCGTGCTGATCGCCCTCGTCCTGACGGTGATGCGCCAGGCACGCCATCCGCTGTTGCGCGGTGTCGGCAATGGTTGGGTGTCGATCGCCCGCAACACACCCTCCTTGTTCCAGATCTACATCCTCTACTTTGGCCTCGGCTCCCTCGGGCTGCACGTCAGTTCGTGGTTTGCGTTGCTGGCGGGTATCACCTTCAACAACGCCGGCTACCTGGCGGAAAATTTTCGCGGCGGCCTCAAGGCCGTACCGGGCACGCAGATGCGCGCCGCCCGTTCCCTGGGCATGAGCGCGTTCCAGGCCTACCGGATGATCATCGTCCCGCAACTGTTGCGCATCGTTTTCTACCCGCTGACCAATCAGATGGTCTGGGCGGTGTTGATGACGTCCCTGGGTGTGGTGGTCGGTTTGAATAACGACCTCACGGGGGTGACCCAGGAATACAACGTCAAGACGTTCCGCACCTTCGAATATTTCGCCCTCGCGGCGGTGCTCTATTACCTGATCGCCAAGTTGATCGTCGGGTTGGCCCGGCTGTTGTCCTGGCGCCTGTTTCGTTATTGAGGGCGGGACATGTTCTCTACAAGCCTTACCGTCAACGACGTGTTGTATCTGCTCGAAGGTGCCTGGGTCACGGTGCAATTGACCGTCTGGTCGATCCTGCTGGGCACCGTGGCCGGGTTGTTGTTCGGCCTGTTGCGGGCGCTGTTGCCCAGGGTCAGCCTGCCATTGGCCTGGGTACTCGATGCGTTTCGCAGCGTGCCACTGCTGATCCAGTTCGTGCTGTTCAATTCCCTCAAGAGCATCGTCGGCCTGGACCTCAGCGCCTTCGCCGTCGGTTGCATCGTGCTGGGGGTCTACGCCGCCGCGTACTTCACCGAGATTGTCCGCGGTGGCGTGCTGGCGGTACCGACGAGCACCCGGCGGGCCAGCCGATCCCTGGGGCTCACGTACTGGCAGGACCTGCGCTTCATCGTCCTGCCGATTGCCACGCGGGTGGCGTTTCCCGGCTGGTTGAACCTGGTGCTGGGGGTGATGAAAGACACCGCGCTGGTGATGTGGATCGGCATCGTCGAACTGCTGCGGGCTTCGCAAACCATCGTCACGCGTATTCAGGAACCCCTGCTGGTGCTGTGCATCGCGGGCCTCATTTATTACCTCATGAGCCTGGTGGTCGCCCGCCTCGGCGCTCGCCTGGAAAGAAGGTGGCAAGAAAATGATTGAGATCGAAAACGTGCATAAATCCTTCGGCAACCTGGAAGTCGTCAAGGGTGTCAGCCTGACGGTAGACAAGGGCGAAGTCGTGTCGATCATCGGTGGCTCCGGTTCCGGTAAATCGACCCTGCTGATGTGCATCAATGGCCTGGAGCCGATCCAGAAAGGCAGCATCCGCGTGGACGGCGTCTCGGTACACGACAGCGCCACCGACCTCAACCGCCTCCGGCAGAAGATCGGCATCGTTTTCCAGCAGTGGAACGCCTTTCCCCACCTGACCGTGCTGGAAAACGTGATGCTCGCGCCGCGCAAGGTGCTGGGCAAGACCAAGCAGGACGCCGAGGCGCTGGCGGTCAAACAGCTTGAGCACGTGGGCCTGGGGGACAAGCTCAAGGCCTTTCCCGGAAAGCTCTCCGGCGGCCAGCAGCAGCGCATGGCAATCGCCCGTGCCTTGGCGATGTCGCCGGACTACATGCTGTTCGACGAAGCCACCTCGGCCCTCGACCCGCAACTGGTCGGTGAGGTGCTGGACACCATGCGCATGCTGGCCGAAGACGGCATGACCATGGTGCTGGTGACCCACGAGATCCGCTTCGCCCGGGACGTATCCGACCGCGTGGCGTTCTTCTGCAATGGGCGAGTCCATGAGATCGGCCCGCCGGAGCAGGTGATCGGCAATCCGGTGCAGCCGGAGACGGCGGCGTTCCTCAAATCGGTGAAATAGCGGATGGCCTATCGCAAGCAGGCTCGCTCCCACACGGGTTTTGTGTAGGCCGCAATGACCTGCTAACCACCACAGAACCCTGTGGGAGCGAGCTTGCTCCGGGCGGCGATCCGACGATGAGGCCCCACCAGACAACACAAGGATCTGACCCATGCGCTCATCCAGAATCATCCACATAGTCAGCTGCCACGCCGAAGGCGAAGTCGGCGATGTGATCGTCGGCGGTGTCGCGCCGCCACCCGGCGCCACGGTCTGGGAACAATCACGCTGGATCGCCCAGGACCAGACCCTGCGCAACTTCGTCCTCAACGAGCCTCGTGGCGGGGTGTTCCGCCACGTCAACCTGCTGGTGCCGGCCAAGGACCCGCGGGCGCAGATGGCCTGGATCATCATGGAACCGGCCGACACCCCACCCATGTCCGGCTCCAATTCGTTGTGCGTCGCCACCGTGCTGCTGGACAGCGGCATCCTGCCGATGACCGAACCCCGGACGCGCTTGGTCCTGGAGGCACCGGGCGGCTTGATCGAGGCCGTGGCCGACTGCCGCGACGGCAAGGTGCAACGGGTCGAGATCAAGAACGTGCCCTCCTTCGCTGACCGCCTCGATGCCTGGATCGAAGTCGAGGGCCTGGGAACATTGCAGGTGGACACCGCCTATGGCGGCGACAGCTTCGTCATCGTCGACGCCCAGCGCCTGGGCTTCGCCATTCGCCCCGACGAGGCCGCCGATCTGGTGACCGTGGGGCTGAAGATCACCCGGGCCGCCAACGAGCAGTTGGGCTTCGTACACCCCTTGAATCCCGATTGGTCGCACATTTCGTTCTGCCAGGTCGCCGCGCCCGTCGTCATGGAAAACGGCATCGCCACCGGCGCCAACGCCGTCGTCATCCAGCCCGGCAAGATCGACCGCTCGCCCACCGGCACCGGTTGCTCGGCCCGCATGGCGGTGCTGCACGCCAAAGGCCTGATGCAGGTGGGTGAACGGTTTATCGGCCGCTCGATCATCGGCTCCGAATTCCATTGCCGCATCGACTCACTGACCGACGTTGCCGGTCGCCCGGCGATCTACCCGTGCATCGCCGGGCGGGCGTGGATCACCGGAACCCACCAATTGCTGCTGGACCCGGCCGATCCGTGGCCGCAGGGCTACCGGCTCTCAGACACCTGGCCCGGCGCATGACTTTCATACCCACCCATAACCCTTGTGGCGAGGGAGCTTGCTCCCTCGCCACAGAGACACACCAAAAGGAGACACCCATGAGCCAACGCATCAACTGGAGCGGCGTATTCCCCGCCGTTACCACCCAATTCAACGATGACTTTTCCATCAACCTGGAAAAAACCCATCAGGTCATTTCCAACGTCATTCGCGATGGCGTATCCGGCCTCGTGGTCTGCGGGTCGGTGGGGGAAAACACTTCCCTGAGCGCGGAGGAAAAGATTGCCGTGACCGAAGTGGCGGTGGACGCTTCCGGGGGCCGAGTGCCGGTGATCTGCGGCGTAGCCGAGTTCACCAGCGTGCAGGCCGCCAAAGTCGCCAATGCGGTGCGCAAGGTCGGTGTCGACGGGGTGATGCTGATGCCCGCGTTGGTCTACGGCTCCAAGCCGTTCGAAACCGCCGAACATTTCCGCTACGTCGCCCGGCATGCCGACGTGCCGCTGATGGTCTACAACAACCCGCCTATCTACAAGAACGACGTCACCCCGGACATCCTGATTTCCCTGGCCGATTGCGACAACGTGGTGTGTTTCAAGGACTCGTCCGGCGACACCCGGCGTTTCATCGACGTGCGCAATGAAGTGGGCGATCGCTTCGTGCTGTTCGCCGGTCTCGATGATGTGGTGCTCGAAAGCCTCGCCGTAGGCGCGGAAGGTTGGGTCTCGGGCATGTCCAACGTGTTCCCCAAGGAAGGTGAAACGATCTTCCGGCTGGCCCGCGCCGGACGGTTCGCCGAAGCCATGCCGATCTACGAATGGCTGATGCCGATCCTGCACCTCGACGCCCGCGCCGACCTGGTCCAGTGCATCAAGCTCTGCGAAGCCATTGCCGGCCGAGGCAGCGCTCTCACCCGCCCACCGCGCCTGGCCCTGCCGGAAGCAGACCGGGTGTACGTGGAGCAGATCATGGCCACGGCCCTGGCCAATCGGCCGGTGTTGCCGGAGGTGGGGCTTTAAGCCGGGGCGCAGGCTCAGGCATGTGAGAAACCTGTGGGAGCGAGCTTGCTCGCCCCCACAGGGGGTTGTGGTGCAAACACGGGACCAACCGACCAGCAACACGGCGTTATCGCCAGTCTTTGCTACGCTTTTTCCCCGGCGCAATGACGCACGGGAGGCGTCCCATGAATTATTTCCTGGCCCAGGCCCTGAACAACCAATGGGCCAATCACAGGCTGCTGGACGCCTGCGCACAGCTGAACACCGTGGAGTACGAGGCCTACCGCACCAGTTTCTTCCCCTCCATCCAAGCCACGCTGTGCCACATACTGGAAGTAGATCGCTATTACCTCACCGCCCTCAAAGGCGATGTCCTGGGCCAGGAGCGGGATTTTTCCGAGATGCTGGCGTTCAACCAGCTCAGGGAAAGCCAGGACCGGACTGACCGACAACTGGCGGCATTCTGCAAAAACCTCAGGTACGAGGACCTTACCCGTTCCGTCGATCTGGTGCGCGCCGACAGTCGGGTTCGCGAACGGATCGACCGCTTACTGCTGCACCTGTTCGAGCACCAGATCCATCACCGCGGCCAGGTCCACACCATGCTCAGCGCCACCCACGTCGAACCGCCGCAGCTCGACGAGTTTTTCCTCGATTGCGACCGCCGCTTCCGCGAAGAGGAGGAACAGTTGCTGCAACTCGACGAGCAGCGGGTCTGGCGAGAGTACCAGCCCGATTGAATCGATAACCCAGGAGACCTTGCAATGAACCTGATCTTTCGTTGCATCGGCTTGTCCACGATGCTGGTCGCCACCGCCGCCCTTGCCCACCATGGCTGGAGCGAATACGACGCCAGCAAGCCACTGACGCTCGAAGGTACGATCAAGGAGTCCGGTTACTCCCACCCCCACGGGACCGTGCGCCTGCAAACAACGGAAAAGACGTGGTTCGTCGTGCTCGCGCCGCCTTCTCGCATGGAAAATCGGGGGCTGACCAAAGACATGCTCAAAGCCGGTAACCGGGCCACCGTGGTCGGCTACGCCAATAAAAACAAGCCTGACGAGCTTCGCGCCGAACGCATCACCATCGACGACAGAACCACCGAGCTGCGCTGATGCAGGTCACTGGCCCGGTCGCGCAAGGCTGGATGGACCGATTGGGCGACTCGCCCCTGGCCTCGGCCATGCGCAGCGAGCTATGGCTCTATCCATTGGTGGAAGTGCTACACATCATCGGGTTCTCGATACTGGTGGGCGCGGTGGTGATGTTCGATCTGCGCGTCCTCGGGCTGTCCAGGGACATCGCCGTGACCGCACTGGCTCGCCATCTGCTGCGATGGGCCGTCGGGGCCCTGCTGTTGATCGTGCCTGCCGGCTTGATGATGTTCAGTGCGCACCCTCATGATTTCGCCAGCAACAACGTGTTCATTCTCAAGCTGTGCCTGATCGCGGCGGCAGGCGTCAATGCCCTGCTGTTCCATCTGGTGCCCTACCGCTCCGTCCAGCAATGGAATACCCACGTCACGGCGCCGAGCCTGGCCAAGCTCCAGGCGTTGCTGTCCGTGGCGTTGTGGATCGCGGTGATCGGCTGCGGGCGCTTGCTGGCCTACACCTGAACGAGCATTGAAAAAAAGGCGATGGCCGCTTCCGGCCATCGCCAAATCGCCCACTTCAGGCGCCGTCAGATCCGTGCGGGTGACACGATGATTTTCACGTTGTGTTCCTTGTTGTTTACCAACTCCTCGAAGCCCTGGCCGACGATTTCTTCCAACTGGATGCGCCCGGTCACCAGCGGCGAGATGTCCAGGCGTCCGTCGGCGATGAAGGCAATCACGTCGGCGAACTCACCGTTGTAGGCCAATGCGCCCAGCACCTGCTTCTCGGTTGAAACCAGTTCGAAGAAGTTGAACTCGCTCGGTTCTTCGAAAATCCCCACCAACACGCATTTGCCCGCCTTGCGGATCAGGTCGATGGCGAACTTGGCGGTGTGCTTGTTGCCGATGCACTCGAAGCTGACATCGGCGCCCAGGCCGCCGGTCAGGCGCCGAACTTCGGCCAGGGCGTCGCACTCATTGGGATCGATCACATGGCTGGCCCCGACTTCCAGGGCCTTGGCCTTGCGCGCGCCGGACATTTCCAGGGCGATGACCTGGGCCGCGCCGGCCGCCTTGGCGCACATGATCGTGCACAGGCCGATGGTCCCGGCGCCGACCACCACGACGTTCTGGCCAAGCAAACTGCCGGCCTTCTTCACTGCGTGCATGCCCACCGCCAGCGGTTCGATCAACGCGCCGGCCTCGGCAGGAAAGTTGGCCGGCAGTTTGTACAGCAGGTTGGCCGGGACATTGACCAGCTCCGCAAACGCACCGTTATTCATGAGCCCGGTAAAAGCCAGGTTCTCGCAGATGTTGTAGAGCCCATGGGTGCAGTAATAGCAGGTGCCGCAATGCTGGCAGGCATCGGCGGCCACTGGTTCGCCGACGTTGAAACCTTCGACGCCCTCGCCCAGCTCGACGATCTCGCCGCAGAACTCATGGCCGAGGATGCACTGGCCCTTGATCCCGGTCAGGGGGTGTGGCGCGTCCACCGGGATGAACACCGGCCCCGCCACGTACTCGTGCAGGTCCGAACCGCAGATGCCGCACCACTGCACGCGGATCTGCACCCAACCGGCGGGCGGTGAAACCGGCAGCGGCACGTCTTCGACGCGGATGTCATTACGGCCATGCCAAACGGCGGCGCGCATGCTGCGGGTCGGCTTGATTGAAGCGTTCATAGCGTTACCTCCAGGATTTTTCATAGGGCGACGACTCAACCGCCGCCCGCTGGTTCAGTGCTGTCCGATGAACTCGATAATCAATCGATTGACCTGCTCGGCCGCCTCCATCTGCACCATGTGGCCCTGGCCCGGCAGCACTTCGACCTGGGCACTCAACCCTTCGGCGTGGACCGCCGGGATGATGGCGTCATCACTGCCCCAGATCACCAGGGTCGGGACATGGCCGGCCTGCACCACCTCGCGTAGCTCCACTTGCTGGCGGCCGTCCTTGAACAAGTTCTCTGCCAATTGGCGCAGGGCCACGTCCACACCCTCCAGGCGCTTGTACTTGAGCATGTCGTCGAGCATCTGCCGGTTGACCAGCTCGGCATTGGAGAACAGTTGCACCAGCTGTGGCTTGAGGGCGTTGCGGTTGGCGGCGTCGACGAAGCCTTGCAAGTAACTGCCGTTGATCTGGGCGCCCAGGCCGGCGCTGCCGATCAGGGTCAGTGAGCGCAAGCGCTGCGGCATCAAGCGCGCGGCATTCAGCGAAACGGCCCCGCCCATGGAATGCCCGACCAGATGGGCCGCGTTGATGTCCAGATGATCGAGCAAGGCCAGCACCACACCGCTCAGCTCGTCGAGGTCACCGCGCTCCAGGGTTTTCGCCGATTCGCCATGCCCTGGCAGGTCCAGGGCAATCACCCGGCGCCCAGCGGCCAAGGCTTCATGGTTGAACAGCCAGTTGTTGAGATCACCACCAAAACCGTGCACCAGCACCAGCGGCGTACCGCCCTCGCCGCGCTCGAAATAGCGGATCAGCCGACCGTCCACCTCGACTTTCTGCGGTTTCGGGCCGCTGTCCTCGTCAGCCGCGTCGCCAGGCACGAAATTGGATTGGAACTGCTCGATGACCGCGTCGATGTCGGCGTCGCTGGCTTCGCCTTCGACGACGATGCCGAGCAAGGCGCCGACCGGCAGGGTTTCATCCTGGCGCGCCACCTGGCGGCGCAATACGCCGGAAAATGGCGCCTCGACGCTGCTGGAGATCTTGTCGGTCTCGACGTCCATCACTTCATCGCCTTTGGTGATGGCCTGGCCTTCTTCCTTGAGCCAGGCATCGACCCGGCCCTCGGTCATCGACAGGCCCCACTTGGGCATGGTCAGGGTAAAAATCTGGCTCATCAGTGCTTGCTCCACTCGATCACGTTGAGCACGGCTTGCTCGATTTTTGCCGCGTCGGGGATGTACAGGTCTTCCAGGGAGTCGGAAAACGGCACCGGCGTGTGCGGCGCGGTGACCATCTCGATCGGTGCCTTGAGCGCGCCAAAGGCCTTTTGCGCCACCAGCGCCGAGATGTCGGTGGCCATGGAGCAGCGCGGGTTGGCCTCGTCGATCACCACCAGGCGTCCGGTTTTCTCGACGCTTTCAAGGATGCTGTCCTCGTCCAGCGGGCTGGTGGTGCGCAGGTCGATGACTTCGCAGTCGATGCCACGTCCGGCCAGGTTGCGTGCCGCATCCATCGCGGTGTTGACCAACCGCCCGTAGGACACCAGAGTCACGTCCTTGCCGTCGCGCAGGAAGTTGGCCTCGCCGAACGGCACGGTGTAGAGCTCTTCCGGCACCTCGCCCTGCATGCTGTAAAGCAACTTGTGCTCGCAGAAGATCACCGGGTCGTTATCGCGAATGGCCTGGATCAGCAGACCCTTGGCGTCATAGGGCGATGACGGACACACCACTTTCAGTCCCGGAATGTGTGTCCACAACGAAGTGAGCATCTGCGAATGCTGGGCCGCGGCGCGCAGGCCGGCGCCGACCATGGTGCGAATGACCAGGGGCGTGGACGCCTTGCCGCCGAACATGTAGCGGAATTTCGCCGCCTGGTTGAGGATCTGGTCCAGGCAGCACCCGGCGAAATCGACGAACATCAGTTCGCACACCGGGCGCACGCCGCAGGTGGCGGCGCCGACCGCCGCGCCGACATAGCCGATTTCCGACAGCGGCGTGTCCAGCACCCGCCCGGGGAATTGGTCGTAAAGCCCCTTGGTGACGCCGAGCACGCCGCCCCAGGCATCGTTTTCACCGGGTGCGCCAGCGCCGCCGGCCACGTCTTCACCCATGATGAACACGCTGGAGTCGCGACGCATTTCCTGGGCCAGGGCTTCGTTGATTGCCTGCTGATAGCTGATTTTTCTCGCCATGATGGGATTCTCTCTTGTTGTTTTCAGGGGCGTTCAGGGGTAGCTGACGTAGACGTCGGTCAGCAGGTCGGACGCCGCCGGCTTGGGATCGGACTTGGCCTTGTACACGGCATTTTCGATCAGCATTTCCACCTCTTTGTCGATCTGGTCCAACTGCTCGACGGTGAGCAGCCCGGCCCGTGTGGTGCGCTCGCGGAACTGCATCAGGCAGTCCTGGTTTTCGCGGAAATGCTTGACCTCGTCGGGTGCGCGATAGGTCTGGGCGTCGCCTTCGAAGTGGCCGTAGTAGCGGGTCAGCTTGACCTCGATCAGCGACGGCCCTTCCCCGGCACGGGCGCGCTCGACGGCGGCCCCGGCGGCTTCATGGACGGCGAAGAAGTCGAAGCCATCGACGGTCACGCCGGGCATGCCGAAGCCGGCGGCGCGGTCGGCGATGTGGTCGCAGGCCACTGACCAATTGGACGCGGTGGCTTCGGCGTAGCCATTGTTTTCCGCGATGAACAGGCATGGCAGGTTCCACACCGAGGCCATGTTCATGGCTTCGAACACTGCGCCTTCGTTGGAACCGCCGTCGCCGAAAAACACCACGGCGACGCTGTCGGTGCCCTTGAGCCGAGCCGCCAGGGCAGCGCCGACGACCAGTGGCGCACCGGCGCCGACGATGCCGTTGGCGCCGAGCATGCCTTTTTCGAAATCGGCGATGTGCATCGAGCCGCCCTTGCCTTGGCAGACGCCGGTTTTCTTGCCGTAGATCTCGGCCATCATCCCGTACACATCCACGCCCTTGGCGATGCAATGGCCGTGGCCACGGTGGTTCGAGGCAATGCAATCGTCGTCCCCGAGATGGGCCATGACGCCCGCGGCCGAGGCTTCTTCGCCGGCATACAAGTGGACGAACCCGGGGATCTCCCCCGTGGCGAATTCCACGTGCAGGCGCTCTTCGAAGGCGCGGATGGTGCGCATGACTTGATAGGCGTGCAGTAATTGATCATGGTTGAGCGATGTCGACATTTTTATTCTCCAGGCGTGTCTTCTTGAAGGTTCGAGGGGTGTTGCGGGTGCTCGCGACCAATGGCCAACAAGCGCTGTTGCGCGGCGTAGGTGAGCACCGCGTTGACGTCGATGCTCAGCGGGCCGCCGGCATCGAGGGTGACCGTGGGCCGGTCATGGACGTTGAATTCGATTTCCCGCTCGCCATCCAGGGCCAAGGTGCCGGCGGACAGCGACAAGCCATGGGCGACGCCGGGCTCCAGAGGCCCGGCGGCGAGCACCCCACAGCCTTGCAACAGGCCCGGGGCGAGCGGCACCAGCAGCGCTTCAGGGGATTGCGGATCCAGGCGCATCCAGGCCCCGCCCGGAGCCTGGCGGGACACCGGAAACCACAAGCCGCACAACGCCGACAGGCCAATGGATTGAGGTTCGGCGAAGGTCACGAACACTTCGGCCAGGTCTTGCGCGCGGCTGATCGCCCTCGCGCCGACAAAGCGCAGCGGCGACACGGCAACGTCCACCAGAGCGACTTCCCGCAAACCACGCCCGGCGTCGCAAACCAGCAAGCGCTTGTTGCGACGCAGACCGACCTCGTCTGGAATTCGCCCGCTGGCGTACAACCCGCCGGCCAGCCCGGCGCTGGTGGCTTCGCGCAATTCGGGGAAGGCATTGTTGGTGCCGGTGGACAGGGTCAACAGAGGAGTGTCGCCCACTTCGGCGGCGACAGCCTTGTGGGTGCCGTCGCCGCCGAGCACGGCGATCAGCGTCACCTCGCGCTCGGCCATCAGGCGCGCGGCGCGGCGGGTGTCTTCGACGGTCTGGCGCAGGGTCAGGTCGAGAAACTCCAGGGCCGGCCAATGGCTACTGCGGGCCTGGCGGCTGTGGCTGTTCTTCAGCACGGCGGCGGCCATGCCGATCATGTCGGTGGGCATCAACACCTGCTCGATGCCGGTGGCGCCAAACGCCGCCAGCAAGCGCTGGATCACCGAGACCTTGTCGGTGCTGGAGAACAATCCGGCATTGGCGGTCAACCGCCGCACGTCACGGCCCGACGCGGGGTTGGCGATGATGCCGACGGTGAGCGGACGGCGGCTCATGGCGCCACCGTGGCGGGAACAGTCAACGGGCTTGGCGTGCAAGTCATAGGCACCTCTTTTTATTATTGGAAGCCCAACGGGTGGGTCCAAGGCCTAGAGCAAGGGCGGTGCCAATAGCCGGAAACTGGACGCTAACGCCCGAGCCAGAGCGCTTGCGGCGCTCCGCTGCAAGCATTGGCCATAGGCCCGGTGAGACGCCACATGCCAGCCTGCACGACCTAACCGCGAGACGTTGAGACGTGGCGTCTCACCGGGTTGCCTGCGCTCCGTCGGGCTTGTCTGCGCCCGGCGATCAGCGCTTAATGTGCCGACAATGACAAGAAGCTGAACCGGAGGCCCCTATGCTTTCCGCTCACTCCAGGGCGCACGTGGATTGCATCAGCCGCGTGCTGAAGAACGCCGCCCAACTGCCGCAGCTGCCCGTGCCGGACCTGATCCTCGATTCCTGGCGCCGCTCCATGGAGCAACATCACCTGGACCCCGGCTCGCTGCAGGGCCCACGGATCCTGTCCCACGACGTGCTCAAGCAATGCCGCGAGCGCTCGGAACTGTTCCTCAATATCGCCAGCGACGAAGTGGCGCGCCTGCACGGCCGGGTGCGCGATGCCGACTATTGCGTGCTGCTGACCGATGCCCAGGGCCAGACCATCGATTACCGGGTGGAAACCACCCTTCGCAACGACTGCCGCAAGGCCGGGCTCTACCTGGGTACGTGCTGGTCGGAAGGCGAAGAAGGCACATGTGGCGTGGCGGCGGTACTCACGGCCAAGACTGCGGTGACGGTGCACAAGCGTGATCACTTTCGCGCGGCATTCATTGGCCTGACCTGCTCCGCCGCGCCGGTCTTCGATCCGCAGGGCGAGCTGCTCGGCGTGCTGGACGTCTCGGCGGTGCGCTCGCCGGATGATCGACGTTCCCAGCACCTGATCCGGCAAATGGTGGTGCAGAGCGCCCGGGAGATCGAACAGGCGTTTTTCATGAGCAGCGCCCAGGGTTACTGGGTGTTGCGGGCCCATCGCAACGCCGGGTACGTCGACAGCCAGCCGGATCTGCTGCTTGCCTGGGACGACGATGGCTGCCTGCAAGCCCTGAACCCGGCGGCGCGCCAATACTTGATGCAACGCTACGGCCAGTTGCCTCGCCACATCAGCCAGGTTTTCGACCCGCAATTGCTGCACCGGGCCCGGGATGAAAGCCTCTACCCACTCGATGTCGATTTGCATGGCCGCCTGAGCGCGCCACGGCGCCGGGCCAAGCCTCGCCAGCGCGTCGCGATGACTCCCACCGAACTCGATCCACGCCTGGCCGACAGCCTGAACCTGGCGGTGCGGGTCAAGGATCGCAACCTGCCGGTGCTGATCCAGGGCGAAACCGGTTCCGGCAAGGAGGTCTTCGCCCGCCAGTTGCACCAGGCCAGCCAGCGCCGCGATCGGCCCTTCGTGGCCTTGAACTGCGCGGCCATACCGGAAAGCCTGATCGAGAGTGAGCTGTTCGGCTACGTCGCCGGTGCCTTCACCGGGGCCTCGGCCAAGGGCATGCAGGGTCTGTTGCAGCAGGCCGATGGCGGCACGCTGTTCCTCGATGAAATCGGGGACATGCCGCTCGCCTTGCAAACCCGCCTGTTGCGGGTGCTGGCCGAAGGCGAAGTGGCGCCACTGGGGGCTTCAAGGCGCAAGGCCGTGGACATCCAGGTGATCTGCGCCACCCACCGCGACCTGGAGGCGCTGGTGGCGGCCGGCGAGTTTCGCGAGGATCTGTATTTCCGTCTCGGCGGCGCCCGCTTCCAGCTGCCGCCGCTGCGCGAACGCACCGACCGGCTGGCGTTGATCAACCGAATCCTTGAAGAAGAGTCGGCGCTGTGCGGCGGTGCGGTGCGACTGAGCGGCGCCGCGCTGGAATGCCTGCTGGGTTATCACTGGCCGGGCAATGTCCGCCAGTTGCGGCATGTGCTGCGCTATGCCTGCGCGGTGTGCGAGGCGAGCGTGATCCAGCTTAGCCACTTGCCTGAGTCATTGCACATCACGGACGCCGCCGATCATGGGCCGGAGCCCAGCGCCAGCCCTGAACGCCAGGCGTTGCTGGACGCCCTGGTGCGTCATCGCTGGAAACCCACCCCGACGGCCCGGGCGCTGGGCATTTCCCGGGCGACCCTGTATCGACGGGTGCATCAGCACGGGATCGAGATGCCCGGCAGGCGTCCTGACGCTGTTCACTAAAGGTCGCCAGACAGCTGTGGCGAGGGAGCTTGCTCCCGCTCGGCTGCGAAGCAGTCGTAAAACCGAAGAATGCGATGTATCTGAAGCTCTGCATTCGGCAGGTATGGGGCCGCTTAGCGGCCCAGCGGGAGCAAGCTCCCTCGCCACGGGATCGTCTTTTTCTCAAGTGAACGGTATTACGGCAGGAACCCGGGCTGATGGCTTATCGTCGCGCCAGCTCATGGCGCACGCATTGTTCGTAGTAGGTCTGCTTGACTGCGGCAGGTTTGAGCCGCGAGGTGCTGTTGTAGGTCTGTTCGGTGATGCCCAGGGCGGTCATGCGCATCCAGGGCCGGGGAAACTTGCGCACCTGCAGTTTCTTGCGCGCCCCATACAGGCTCACTCCGGACAGCTTGGACGCCTGCGCTCCAGCGGCAATGTCCGAACCCCAGCGACACACCGATTGCTGGTTTGCCGTCAGCGCCCTGGCTTGGGCTTCATGCGAAACGGCGGCCATGAGCATGGCCGCCGCGAACCAGATAGAAACACGCATAGGTTTGTCGTCCAACTTTCTGAAATGAAAGGAGTTTGACCTCAACTTATGGAGCAAGGGGCCAGCATTGGCGCGCCGTTCTCAAGCCTATGTCTATTCGTACAAACAACTTTATATAGACACTATAATCTCTTGATAAATAGGATCTTTATCCAGCCTTCGCCTCTTGTAGCAATCGCTGGATCACCTGTTCCTGTTCGCCATACCGCCCTTCGCCGAAGTGGCTATAGCGCACCTGCCCCTTGGCATCGATGAAGTAATGGGCCGGCCAGTACTGGTTGTTGAAGGCACGCCAGATCGCATAGCGGTTATCGATGGCCACCGGATATTGGATGTCCAGCTTGCGCACCTGTGCGCGTACGTTGTCGATGATCTTTTCGTAGCCGTATTCCGGGGTATGAACGCCGATGACCACCAGCCCGTCCTTTTCGTATTTCTTCGCCCACTCGTTCACATACGGCAGCGTGTGCTGGCAGTTGATGCAGTCGTAGGTCCAGAAATCCACCAGCACCACTTTGCCCCGCAACGACTCGCTGCTCAGCGGCGGCGAGTTGAGCCATTGCACCGCGCCGTCCAGCGAAGGCATGGCGCCTTGGGCTTCGAGGTCCGGCATGGCGCTCGCGCTGGCCTTGCTCACCACATAGTCGATGGCTTTGGGCACGCTCTTCAACAGGCTTTTTTCCAGGCTGGCCGACTGTTGCGACGACGTCGCGGCCAATAACCGGTCATCCGCCCCAGTGCCGATCGCCACGGCGGCCAGCAACACCAGTGCCCCAGTGGCGCGGCGCAGCCAGGCGGTGATCGGCAGCGAGAGTTTCAACCGACCGATCAGGCCTCGACCGGCGAGGATCAGGGTACCCAGCGACAAGGCGCTGCCCAGGCCGTAGGCGAACAGCAACAGGCTGGTCTGGGCGCTGGCGCCTTGCAGCATGGCCCCGGTCAGGATCACGCCGAGGATCGGCCCGGCACACGGCGCCCAGAGCAACCCGGTGGCGACACCGACCGACACTGACGCCAGAGGCCCGCCCATCCGCCCGGCACCGGTGTCAAGACGGTTGCCCAGGCTGACCAGCGGCCGCGCCAACCAAGTGCCCACCCGGCTGAACATCAGCGACAGCGCAAACAGCACCATCACCACCAAGGCGACCTGCCGGCCGACGCTACTGGCGCGTATCACCCATTCGCTGCTGGCCACCGCCAGGCTGGACACCAAGGCAAAGGTCAGCACCATGCCGGCGAGCGTCAGCAACACCGAACGGCGCGATTGATTGGCCCGGGCGAACAGGAACGGCACCACCGGGAGGATACAAGGGCTGAGGATCGTCAGGATCCCGCCGAGAAATGCGATCAGAAGCATGGCAACACCTCAATATAAAAGGCTGGCGAAGGTCAGTTCTGGTTGGTGCAGTTATCGGAGAGCTTGCGGTAATCCAGCGCCTGCTCATGGCCCGCCGAGTCCAGGTAGGTCATGTGGGCGTTGACCACGCCACAGGCTGGCTGCGGGTCTTCGCTCAGGGACAGCACTTTGCGTACATCCAGGTGTGTGCCGTAGGTGTAGGTGTGCGCCGGCGCGGTGCTTTCGGCCCGGGCCGACAGGGTGCAGATGTTCAGCGCGGCGAACAGGCAGGCGGCGTAGATGGCTTTGGTGTTCATGGTGCGGTCCTCGATTCAATGGGTGTTTGTCGCAGAGGCCGGTTGTGTCGCCTCGATGGATGCCATTGAATGCCCCCCACGTATCGCGCCTGTATCGAGCAGGTGGCTTTTTGCATCGCTGTGTATCCGCCACGCGCCAGATACACTGCAATACAAACCGTCGCGAGCCAGGCCGGCTGCTGGCTGTAGACTGACCCACACCAAAACGCCAAGGGGCAGAACACCATGGATCATGTCGATCATGTGCTGATCGTGGATGACGATCGCGAGATCAGGGAGCTGGTAGGCAACTACCTGAAAAAGAACGGTTTGCGCACCACCGTGGTCGCGGATGGCCGGCAAATGCGCGCCTTTCTGGAGACCACTCCGGTGGACCTGATCGTGCTGGATATCATGATGCCCGGCGACGATGGCCTGGTGTTGTGCCGGGAGCTGCGGGCCGGCAAGCACAAGGCCACGCCTGTCCTGATGCTCACCGCTCGCAACGACGAGACCGACCGCATCATCGGCCTGGAAATGGGCGCGGACGATTACCTGGTCAAGCCTTTCGCCGCCCGGGAGCTGTTGGCGCGGATCAACGCCGTGCTGCGCCGCACGCGCATGTTGCCGCCTAACCTTGTGGTCACCGAGAGCGGGCGCCTGCTGGCGTTTGGCCGTTGGCGGCTGGATACCACCGCTCGCCACCTGCTGGACAGCGACGGCACCATGGTGGCCCTGAGCGGCGCCGAATACCGCTTGCTCCGGGTATTCCTCGACCATCCACAGCGGGTACTCAACCGCGACCAGTTATTGAACCTGACCCAGGGCCGTGACGCGGACCTGTTCGACCGCTCCATCGATTTGTTGGTCAGTCGCCTGCGCCAACGCCTGTTGGACGACGCCCGCGAGCCGGCGTACATCAAGACGGTACGCAGTGAAGGTTACGTGTTCTCGCTGCCGGTGGAGATCCTCGAGGCCTCGGTATGACCCTGTCTCTGCGGTGGCCGCGTACCCTCGCCTCGCGCTTGTCGTTGATTTTCCTGATCGGTCTGGTCCTGGCCCAGGGTTTGTCGTTTGGCGTCCAATACTACGAACGCTACGAGAGCGCCAAGAACACCATGCTCGGCAACCTGGAGACTGACGTCTCGACGTCCGTGGCGATCCTCGATCGCCTGCCTGCCGCCGAACGCCCCGCGTGGCTGCCAAAGCTTGCGCGACGCAACTACGGCTATGTGCTTGATGAGGGCCAGCCTGGCATGCCGATGCTCCCGGACAACGCGCCGATATCGGTCAGCTCGATCCAGGAAGCCTTGGGCGAAGCCTATGCCCTGACCTACAACCAGATCCCGGGACCGAAGATGCACTATCAGGCGCACCTGCGCCTCAAGGACGGCAATCCGCTGACCATCGACGTACGTCCGGCGATGGCACCGCTGTCGCCCTGGCTGCCGGTGGTCTTGCTGGGGCAATTGGCGCTGCTGATCGGCTGCACGTGGCTTGCCGTGCGCATCGCCATCAGCCCCCTCACCCGTCTGGCCCAGGCCGTCGAAACCCTGGACCCCAACGCCCACGGCGTGCGCCTGGACGAAAAAGGCCCGACCGAGGTGGTACATGCGGCCAAGGCCTTCAATGCCATGCAGGACCGCATCGCCGCCTATCTGAAGGAGCGCATGCATCTGTTGGCTGCGATCTCCCATGATCTGCAGACCCCCATCACCCGCATGAAGCTGCGGGCCGAATTCATGGATGACGGCATCGAAAAAGACAAACTTTACAGCGACCTGGGGGAAATGGAGCACCTGGTGCGTGAAGGCGTGGCCTACGCCCGCAGCATCCATGGCGCCACCGAGGCCAGTTGCCGGATCAGCCTGGACGCGTTTCTCGACAGCCTGGTGTTCGACTACCAGGACACCGGGCAGGACGTGCAGCTGTCCGGCAAGAACGCCGCGATCATCGATACCCGTCCCCACGCATTGCGCCGGGTGCTGGTCAACCTCGTGGATAATGCGTTGAAGTTCGGCGGCGCGGCGCAGATCCAGGTCCTGCCCGCCTCGAACGGGCAGTTGGCGATCCGGGTATTGGACCGTGGCCCCGGCATCAGCGAGCAGGAACTGGCCGAAGTGCTCAAGCCGTTCTACCGGGTGGAAAGCTCGCGCAACCGGGAAACCGGTGGCACCGGCCTGGGTTTGGCCATAGCCCAGCAACTGGCGAATGCCATGGGCGGTTCGCTGACCTTGAGCACCCGTGAGGGCGGTGGGCTGTGCGCTGAGCTGCGGTTGGGTTGCGATACCCAGGTCTGAAGACTACTGAATCCCTTGTGGATATCCCTTGTGGGAGCGAGCCTGCTCGCGAAGACGGCGGCACATCCAACGCTGATGTAGCTGACACACCGCTTTCGCGAGCAGGCTCGCTCCCACAAGGTCATGTGCAAGGTTCGGTATCGGGGTTTGTATATCAGTGTGTCAACCACCACGCCGCATACACAAACTTGCACACCGGCCCCCTTCCCGACACACCCCGCTTACACCCACTTGAAAGACTCCTTCTATTCCCGGCCACCACGATGCCGGGCCATCCAAGGAGCTTCCCCATGCCTACCGCCACCGCAACGCCGCCTGCTTTCCGTTACCAGGGCTGGTCGCTGTTCAGCCTGCTTGCCGCCCTGGTATTGCTGATGACCGTGCTGGTCCTGATCATCAATCCAGACCTCACAGAAGGCGTGCGCAGTGCCATTCGCGCGACCGCCCGTTCGTCCTTCGTCCTGTTCCTGCTGGCCTTTACAGCGTCGGCGTTCGCCGTGCTGGTGCCCTCGCCCCTGAGCAAATCCCTGGTGCGCGAACGGCGCTTCATCGGGCTGGCCTTTGCCTTTTCCCATTTAGTCCACGCCGCATTGATCTACTGGTACGGCCAGCTCAACACCGAGTTCTGGCCCGGCCGGACCACCCTTGGCAACGTGCCCGGCACCGTGGGCTACGTGTTTATCCTGCTGCTGGCCCTGACTTCGTTCAAAAGCACCACGCGGCTGATCGGCGCCACCGCCTGGAAGCGCCTGCATACCACCGGCATGTGGGTACTGGCGGCGATCTTTGCCTATTCCAATTTCAAGCGCATTCCGATGAGCGCCTGGTACGTGCTGCCCTTCGGCCTGATATGCGCCGCCACGGCGGTCCGCCTGGTGGGCAAGCTGGCCCAGGCCAACAAGCGTCAATCCCTGCAACGTGCGGCCTGAGCCGAGGAGATCAACCATGTACGCCTCTTTCTCGAAAGCCCTGAACGGCCTGCACCTGAACCTCGATCACGCCGGTTCGTGGCTCGCACCGCTGGGGCTGCGCCTGTTCCTGGCCTGGGAGTTCTTTGAATCCGGCCTGGAAAAATGGAACGGCCAGAACTGGTTCGCCGAGATCCAGTCGGCTTTTCCGTTCCCGTTCAACCATGTGCCGGCCAGTTGGAACTGGGAATTGTCGATGTGGGCGGAGCTGATCTGCGCCCTCGCCCTGTTGATCGGCCTGGGCACACGTGCCTCGGCGCTGGTGCTGATGATCGTCACCGTGGTCGCTACCGCCGCCGTGCACTGGCCGGCGGATTGGTCGAGCCTGGGCGAGCTGGCCCAAGGGTACGCGATCACCAACAAGGGCTACGGTAACTTCAAGCTGCCATTGATTTACCTGGTCGCATTGCTGCCGCTGCTGTTGCAGGGCGCCGGGCGGTTGAGCGTCGATGCGCTATTGAAGTCGTTGCTCCGGTCAAAAAAATCGAAACCTTGAAGGGCTTGAGTCGGTCCAGTCCTGTAAGAGCCATGGCGCTGCGTACCGCTGCCCAGCGGGCGCAACGCTCAAGACAGCCCATCAGGACGAGGAACAGACATGAGCATGACCGTCGGCGATTTTCTGGTTGAACGCCTTTATGAATGGGGCGTTCGGCGCATCTACGGCTATCCGGGCGATGGCATCAACGGTGTGTTCGGGGCTCTGAACCGGGCCAAGGGCAAGATCCGATTCATCCAGGCGCGGCACGAGGAAATGGCGGCCTTCATGGCCTGCGCCCATGCCAAGTTCACTGGCGAGCTGGGCGTTTGCATCGCAACCTCCGGCCCTGGGGCGTCGCATCTCATTACCGGCCTGTATGACGCGCGCATGGACCATATGCCGGTCCTGGCAATCTGCGGCCAGCAGGCCCGAAACGCCCTCGGCGGCCATTATCAGCAAGAACTGGACCTGCCCAGCCTGTTCAAGGACGTTGCAGGCGCGTTCGTCCAGCAAGCCAGCGCCCCGGCCCAGGTCCGCCACCTGCTCGACCGCGCGGTACGCACGGCGGTGGGTGAGCGTCGGGTCACCGCGCTGATCCTGCCCAACGACCTCCAAGACCTGGAATACACACCGCCGCCCCACAAGCACGGCACGCTGCATTCCGGCGTCGGCTACCGCAAACCCAAGGTCGTGCCCTACGAGGAAGACCTGCGCCGAGCGGCAGAGGTGCTCAATGCCGGCAAGAAAGTTGCCATCCTGGTGGGCGCCGGCGCCCTGCATGCAACGGACGAAGTGATCGCCATCGCCAACAAACTCGGCGCCGGCGTCGCCAAGGCCCTGCTCGGCAAAGCCGTGGTGCCCGATGAACTGCCATGGGTCACCGGCTCCATCGGGCTGCTGGGCACCGAGCCCAGCGACAACCTCATGGCCGGTTGCGACACCCTGCTGATGATCGGGTCCGGCTTTCCCTATGCCGAATTCCTGCCTGGCGAGGGCCAGGCGCGTGGCGTGCAGATCGACCTTAAGCCAGACATGCTCAGCCTGCGCTACCCCATGGAAGTCAACTTGCAAGGTGACAGCGCCGACACCCTGCGGGCCCTGTTGCCGCTGATCGAAGAAAAGACCGACCGAACCTGGCGCGAAAAAATCGAGAAATGGCGAGCGGACTGGGACAAGACCCTGGAAAAACGCGCCCTGGTCTCGGCCAAACCGATCAACCCGCAGCGCGTCACGTTCGAACTCTCGCCACGGCTGCCGGATCGCGCCGTCATCACCTGCGACTCCGGCTCCTGCGCCAACTGGTATGCGCGGGATGTCCAGATCCGTCGCGGCATGATGTGTTCACTCTCCGGCGGCCTCGCCTCCATGGGCGCCGCCGTGCCCTACGCCATCGCCGCCAAGTTCTGCCACCCGGATCGTCCGGTGATCGCGTTGGTCGGTGATGGCGCGATGCAGATGAACAACATGGCCGAATTGATCACCGTCGCCAAATACTGGCGCACCTGGACCAACACCACCTGGATCTGCGCGGTGTTCAACAACCAGGACCTGAATCAGGTGACTTGGGAACAACGAGTGATGGAAGGCGACCCGAAATTCGAGGCGTCCCAGGATATTCCCGACGTGCCCTATCATCTGTTCGCCGAGTCGATCGGCCTCAAGGGCATCCTCGTCGACCAGGAAAGCGACGTGGCGAGCGCCTGGGACCAGGCGTTCGCCGCCGAACGCCCGGTGGTGATCGAGTTCCGCACCGACCCCGACGTGCCTCCGCTGCCGCCGCACATCAAGCTGGAACAGGCGAAGAAGTTCGCCTCGACCTTGCTCCAGGGCGATCCGAACGAGCGCGGCATCGTGGTCGAGACCGCCAAGCAGGTGCTCGGCGCGTTGCTGCCCGGTCATCGCAAGGACAAAGAATAAGCATGGAGACTCGAGCGCGCCGTTATGAGCTGATCGGATCGATCGGCGGCGCCTATATGGGCGGCGATACCGCCAAGGCGTAGCACCTGAGGGCAGCTGCCGTTAAAAATGGTGCAACTGGTCAGCTATTTTCCACTTTCATTAAGTTAATCAGGCGGTCAGCCGATACAAAACTAGTGCGGGATGTCTCGCGTTCAGCTGATGGCTTGTTTTTATGAATGAAGATGCTGGCAATGGCTCCACGGTGATTTCCGGCGAGCGGCCTACCCGAAGTTTCACTCGCCGCACCTTTCCGGCCATCATGCTGTTGCTGTTCATCATGTCCGCGCTGGCCATCGCGGTATTGCTCAACATCACCCAGACCCAGGACGAACAGGCCCGTTCCCAGAGCCTGTTCTTTGCCCAACGGGCCGTCGACGGGATTCGTACCGGCATCGGCCGCGACCTGAGCGATTATTCCAAGTGGAGCGACGCCTACCGCCACCTGCACGTCGAAGTCGACAAAGACTGGGCCTACGACCAGGAAAATGTCGGCAGCAGCGTGTTCTCGCTGTATGGCTACCAGGCTGTGTTCGTGATTTCCCCGACCGGCAAGACGGTTTATTCGGTCATTGATGGTGAAATGAGCGAAGTGCACGCCGACACATGGCTGACTGGCAACCTGCGGGCACTCGCCAGAAAGGCCAGCGCCGCCGAGAATCGCGATGAAGTGATCGTCGAATTGCTCCATCACCAGGACGCGCCCGCCTTTGTCGCCGTCTCTGCCATCACCACCGGCACCGACAACAGCGTGGCTGAGATTCCTGGCCCGCCGAGCCTGCTTTTATTCGTCAAAGTCCTCGATACGGACGCGTTGCAGGACCTGGCACGAGACTTTGCCCTGCCGGACGCCCATATCGCCCATACCCCAGGCCCGAAAGACACCGCCCAGGTGCTGCTCAATGACCTGACCCGCGAAGCCCTGGCCTGGCGCCCCGCTACCCCTGGCAAGGATCTGCGTAAAGCCCTGTTGCCGTTGTTGGCGCTGGCGTTGCTGTTCCTGGGCGTCATGGCCCTCTTGGTATTGCGCCACGCCTTGGTCATGCTTCGTGCCCAGGAACAGCAGTACGTCAGCCTCCTGGCCCATCGCAAGGCATTGGAGCGCAGCGAGGAACGCTTTCGCGACATTGCCGAAGTGTCGTCAGACTGGCTGTGGGAAGTCGACTCGGCCGCAAACCTGACCTATCTGTCAGAACGCTTTGAACAGGTGACGGGCTTCAGCCCCACGCAATGGATCGGCAAACCGTTGCACCGGTTGCTGGAATCCCACAGCGGGTCGATCTCCATTGCCCATTGGCTGCTCGGCGGCGCCAACAGTGCCTCGTCTGCCCCTCTGCTGTGCGAGTACATTGCGCGTAACCAACGCATACGCACCTGCAAGCTTTCGGTACGGGCCATCGACGCCGGTAGCCAGGGCTTTCGTGGCACCGCCACCGACATTACCGATGAATTGCGCGCCCTGGCACAAATCAAGCACCTGTCCCAGCACGACCCGCTGACCGGGCTGGCCAATCGCAACCGTCTGTTCGATTGCCTCAGCGAACACCTGGACCAAGCGCAGAGCACACCATTGGCGCTACTGAACCTGGACATGGATCGATTCAAGCCGGTCAATGACTCCCTGGGCCATGCCGTGGGCGACAAAGTGCTCAAGGAAGTGGCTCATATCCTCCAGCAAAACGTTCGCAACAGCGATCTTGTGGCGCGACTGGGGGGCGACGAATTCGTCATCGTCATGCCCAACCCAGGCAGCGCAAGAGACCTCGATCAGCTCTGCGAGCGCTTGATCGACTGCATGCAGCGCCCCATGCACCTGGACGGCAATACGCTGTACCTGGGCGTGAGTATCGGCGTGGCGTGGTCGCACCCCCGTGACCCACGTGCCGAGGAACTGCTGCGCCAGGCTGACATTGCCCTGTATGCGGCCAAGGCCGCCGGCCGCAACACCTGGCGCATCTATGAAGAGGCCATGGGCAACGTCGCCCGTGACCGGCGCCGCTATGAACAGCAATTGCGCGACGCGATGCAGGAAGGCCAGCTCGAACTGCGTTACCTGCCACGCTTCGACGTGAATGCCGAGCAGTTGCATGGCTTTGAAGCCCAGGCTTTCTGGCACCATCCCGAACGCGGCGAACTGGGCGGCATCGACTTCATCCCGGTCGCCGAAGCGTCCGGGCAGTTGGAAGAGCTGGGCACCTGGATGCTGATCAACGCCTGCGAAGAAGCGACGAGCTGGCCCAACGCACTCAACGTTTCCCTGGCCGTTTCGCCTCGGTGGTTCAGCAGCAGTTTCCTGTTCAACCAGGTACACAAAGCCCTGGAGACCAGCGGTCTTTCCGCCCAACGCCTGACCCTGGAAGTGGCCGAAGGCGTACTGCTCACCGACCACAAGACCCTCGCCAATACCTTGCATGCCTTGAAGGCGCTGGGCGTACGGATCAACATCGACAAGTTCGGCACCAACATCGCTTCCCTCAGGGAAGTCCTCGACCAGCCATTCGACGGCATCCGCTTCGATCGCAATATCCTCACGCAATTGGGCCTGGAGCATGATCAGGAAGGCGTGCTGGCGATGATCCGGCTGAGCCGCAGCGTCGGGCTGATGGTCACCGCCGAGGGCATCGAGAATGCCCGGCAGTTCAGCCAATTGCGCAGCGTGGCGTGTGACCAGGTACAAGGGCCTTACTTCGGCGCGGCATTGGCTCGCTCGGAAATGGCCTCGTTCTTTACAACGCCGCGGTGGCTCTAGGCTTCATGGCTTTTGTTGGACTGACCGCAGAATGTTGGACGGTCTGTTTTCAGCACGCCGCTTAGGCACTGCCTAGCCTCCCGGACTCTGGCGAAAACTCACCGCCAATCGGTTCCAGCTGTTGATGGTGCTGATCGCCAGCGTCAGGTCCACCAGTTCCTCTTCGCTGAAGCTGGCGCTGGCCACGGCATAGACGTCATCGGGCACCTGGCTTTCAGCCAACAGGGTGACCGCTTCGGTCCAGGCCAGGGCCGCCCTTTCGCGTTCGCTGAAGAATCCGCTGTCGCGCCATACCGCCACGGCATACAGACGCCGCTCCGTCTCGCCCTGGCGGCGCGCATCCACCGAATGCATGTCGGTGCAGAAGGCGCAGCCATTGAGTTGCGAGGCGCGGATCTTGATCAGATGCTGCAGCGCCGGCTCGATGCTCAGGCGGCTGGTCAGCGCTTCCAGGCCAATCATTGCTCTCATCGCCCCGGGGGATGCGCTGTAGTAGTCAAGACGCGGGCTCATGGCGGCCTCCGTGGTGGTTGATGATTCCACGGTAGGACGTCGGCGCCGCCCGTGACAGGTCCAATCTGACGATAAACGCCCACGCAACTTCTCCGCGCCGGCGCATTGCGGGTAACCTTGCGTCCGCGGCCCTTGCCGTCATCGATTATCCGGGAGCCCGCAGGTATGGAACTTCACGTCGTCATCAACGGCCGCAAGGACCTGGCGGGCCAGTTGTACCGACAATTGCGCAGCGCCATCGAGAGCGGTCGGCTGGCGGCCGGCACGCAACTGCCACCCAGCCGGCTGCTGGCCGAGCAGTTGGGCATCTCGCGCAAGACCGTCTCCGACACCTACGCGCAACTGACCTACGAAAATCTCCTCACCGGCGTCATCGGCAAGGGCACCTATGTCAACGCGCGCTCGGCCAGCGTCGTGCGCAAGCAGAGTCACCGTGAGCTGGCCGGGGCGGACGTGGTCGAGACCTGGCGCAACATGCCGGACCTGCTGCGCCATCCGCTGCCCGAAAGCGCGCTGCGCTATGACTTCATCGGCGGCGCCACCGGCAAGGGCCAGTTCCCCCTGGATGACTGGCGTCGCTGCACCGCCCACGCCCTTCGCCAGATCGCCACCGCCAAGGGTTTCTACAGCCAACCCGAGGGATTGCCGGCGCTGCGCAATGCCATCGCCCGGCACATCGCGTTTTCCCGAGGGGTCAACTGCCAGGACGACGACGTGGTGGTGTGCAACGGCGCGCAACAGGCCCTCGATCTGATTTCCCGGGTACTGACCCGCCCCGGCAGCCTGGTGGCGATGGAAGATCCCGGCTACCCGCCGGCACGCCTGCTGTTCGGATCCCACGGCGCGACGGTGGCCGGGGTGCCGGTGGATGAGCAAGGCATGCGCGTGGACATGATTCCCGACGGCACGCGGTTGATCTACGTGACGCCGTCCCACCAGTTTCCCCTGGGCATGCCCATGAGCCAGCCCCGGCGCGAGGCGCTGCTGGCACGGGCGTATGAGCTGGGCGCGATCATCATCGAAGACGACTACGACAGTGAATTCCGCTATGAAGGCCGGCCCACCGACTCCCTGCAAAGCATGGACGAGCGCGGGATCGTGGCGTACGTCGGGACCTTCTCCAAGACCTTGCTGCCGGAGCTGCGGCTCGGCTACGCCGTCCTGCCGCCGGCGATTCTCGAGGCGGTGATCCTCGCCAAGCGCCTTACCGACCAGCACACCTCCACCCTGCCCCAATGGGCACTGGCCAAGTTCATCGCCGAGGGCTGCCTGCTCAAGCACATCCGCCGCTGCCACGCGCTGTATGCCGGCCGGCGCGAGCGGATCCTGGCGCGCTTGGCCGATGACCTGTCACCGTGGTTCGAGGCCGTGCCCACCACAGCGGGCTTTCACATGGCGGTGCTGTGCAAGGTGCCGATCGACCTGCCGTTGGTGATCGAATTGGCGAAGAAAGCCGAGGTTGGGCTCTATAGCCTCGACGGATTCTTTACCGCGACACCGGTGCGTCCAGGCTTGATACTGGGCTTTGGCGCCATCGAACTGCTCGACATCGATATCGCCTTCGATCGCCTGCGGGACATCCTGCAGCAGGTCGCCTGACCGATTGGACTGGGCATTTATCCGCCCATTGGCTGTTTTAGCCTTGTCTTGCCGGGCCTATCCTGCCTGGGTGTCATCAGATTCCGTTCGACTTGATTCAGGAGCCAGGACAATGTCTCGCCAAGTGATCAATACCGTTCAGGTGCAGGCCGCCGCCGGGCGCTCGGAAGAACTGGGCCGGCAGTTGCAGCAAATCGTCGAAACCCTGCGGGCCTCGCCAGGCTGCGACGCCTATATGGTCGACCGTTGCCCGCAAGACAATGACCGCTGGAACGTCAGCGCCCGCTGGCAATCGGAAGCAGCGATGCAGGCGCATTTCAACTGCCCCGAAGTCCAGGGCTTCATCAGCCTGATCGAAAGCCGCCTGGCTCGCAGCGTGGATTTCAACAGTTTCCCGGTGGTGTGAATGGGCTCATCTCTGGCGTGGCGAGGGAGCTTGCTCCCTCGCCACCGTGGTCTACTCGTCTTTCAATAAATTGGACGTTTGTCCCCGACACCTTGGGGCTTAGGGTGAACGCGAACTCACTCGATACCACAAAGGTCCCGCCCCATGAAAACGCTCTATTTGATCGCCGCCCTGAGCCTGCTTCCCGTTGCCGCGCTCTACGCCCACGAAACCGCGCCGTCGGAGAACGTTCAGGTGCTTCAGGAAAAACTGCTCAAAAACCTGCCCGGCAAGAAAGCCATGATGTTGACCGTCGACTATGCACCGGGCCAGTCGTCCATCGCCCACAAGCATGACGGCACCGCCATGGCCTATGTGCTCGAAGGCGCAATCACGTCCCAGGTCAAGGGCGAGCCGGCCATCACCTACAAGGCTGGCGAGTACTGGTACGAAGCCGCCGGTTCCGAGCATCTGGTCTCCAGGAACGCCAGCGCCACCCAACCAGCAAAGCTTTTGGTGTTCATGGTGATGGGTGAGAACGAAGCGGTGCTGATTCCGCTCAAGCAATGACCCATGACCTCGCTCCCACCGTCGCTTACCGGTGGGAGCGAGCCTGCTCGCGAAAGCGGGGGGCAGGCCGAAACCTTTATCCTCAAAATGCGCCCTACCGAGCCGACGCGACCATGAACGAGATGACCCATGACATTCACATCGCCGCCGAGTCGATGTCCCAACCGCGTGCGTTGGTGTTCCTCGCCTATCCGCAAATGGGCCTTCTGGACCTGACCGGCGCCCAGACCGTGTTCTGGGCCGCCACCAAAGCCATGGCCGAACGCGGCCGGCCGGGCTATCGGATGCACACCGCAAGCCTGGCCGGCGGGCTGATGCAGACCGCTGAAGGCCTGGTCGTCGAGACGGCGTCCCTGCATCAGTTCGACGACGTCATCATCGACACGCTGATCGTGCCCGGTGCCCCGAACATTCGTCAGGCGATGATTGACTGTGTCGAACTGGTGGACTGGCTGCGCGCGGCCTCCACCAGGGCCCGGCGCACGGCGTCGGTGTGCAGCGGGACCTTCCTCATGGCCCAGGCCGGCTTGCTCGATGGCCGCCGTGCCGCCACGCATTGGGCCATGTGCGAGATGCTCAAGAGCGGTTTCCCATTGATCGAAGTGGACCTGGACGCCATCTTCATCCAACAGGACAAGGTCTGGACCTCCGCGGGGGTAAGCGCCGGCATCGACATGGCCCTGGCGCTGGTGGAGGCCGACTGCGGTCGCGACGTGGCTCTGCAAGTGGCCCGGGAACTGGTGGTGTTTCTCAAGCGGCCCGGTGGACAGGCACAGTTCAGCCAATTGTTGCTGTCCCAGACCCAGGACAGCGCCGGGTTCGATGAATTGCACGCCTGGCTCGCCGAGCACCTGGACGAGGCCGACCTGACCATCGAACGTCTGGCCCGGCAGGCGCGGATGAGCCCGCGCAATTTTGCCCGGGTCTACAAGCGCCAGACCGGACGAACGCCGGCCAAGGCCGTCGAAATGTTCCGCCTCGAAGCCGCGCGAAGGTTGTTGGAGGACTCCGAGCGCAACATCGACCAGATCGCCCGCTCGTGCGGCTTCGGCGACGAGGAACGGATGCGCCATACGTTCCAGCGGCATCTGTCGATCTCACCGCGCGAATATCGCAGCCGGTTTTCCCTTTGAGAAGGCTTGCGCGATCGCGTCAGGCCACGCGCCGGGCTTGCGGCGCCGACTGGGCCTGCTCGGCGATGAACGCGCAGCAACGAGAACGCAGCCAGCGCTCGCCTGGATCATCATGGGAGGCACCTCGCCAGACCATCGACAGCTCATGCTCAGGCAATTGGACCGGCGCCGGCTCCGCCCGCAAGCCTGCGACTGCCGCCATGGCCCGGGCTACATAGTCGGGCACGATGGCGATCATGTCGCTGCGATCCAACAACACGGGCAATGCGCTGAATTGCGGCACCGTCAGCACCACCCGCCGCTGCCGGCCTACCAGGCTCAACGCGCGGTCCGAATCATCGATGACGTGGCCCATGGATGAAACCACGGCGTGGGGCCGGCGGCAAAAGTCGTCCAGGGTCAATTCGCCGGGACGCGAATCGGCCCGCAGCAGCATCGGCCGGATCGGGCGCAGCGCCTTGCGCCGGGCGTTGGCCGGCAGTTCCAGGGTATGGCTGATACCGAGGGAAATTTCCCCACTGACCAATAACTGGCACATCTGCCATTGATCGGTGCGACGCACCACCAACGTCGTGCCCGGCGCCTCGACCCGCAGGCGGCGCAGCAAATCCGGCAGCAGCGCGTACTCGACATCGTCGCAAAGGCCTATATGAAACGTTGCCTCGCTGGTGCCAGGGTCGAACGCCTGGCAGCGACTCAAGGCGGCGGCGATGCCGTCCAAAGCGGGTGAAAGGTTGGAAAAAATCTCCCGGGCCCGGGACGTCGGCTCCATCAACCGCCCGGTCCTGACGAACAGCGGGTCGTCGAACATCAAGCGCAAACGCGCCAGGGCCGCACTGATGGTCGGTTGCCCGAGAAACAGCTTCTCGCTCACACGTGTGACATTTCGCTCATGCATCATGGTTTCGAAGACAACCAGCAGATTGATGTCAGCACGACGCAGGTCATTTCTGTTCATCATGGTAGCCATTCCAGGCACAGGGCCAATGAGTCAGCAAAGAAACGTCGTGCCTCGGGCCGTTTGCACGGTTGGACAACGACGACGTACCAGGAAGGTTATGCCTGAGCCCCTCCGGTGTCTGTTGTACTGGGGGACACCGGACTCACGCTTTGGGTAGATTCATTGATACGTGGGTATGCATCGACAACCGGCCGGGGTTGGCAGTAATTCAGGGATTTATGTCCTACCCGATGCCAGGGGCAACTTCTAAGATCCGAAATCGATGCCCCGTCTCCTCGGGCTGCACCGCAAAACAGAAGGTCTGCGCCGTGCCCACACCCGCCACGATGTTCAAGAGTGTCTATGACAGCTTCCGGTACATCCCATGCCCGATGGGCGGGGAGCCATCGATGGGCATCAGCGCCCACCCACTGGTCAACGCCTTGGGCTGGGCCGTGGGCCTGGTGGTGGCCTGCGGAATCGTCATCATCAATTCCGAAACCCATTCCGACCTGGCGCCGACGCTGCTGTACATCACTTTGCTGCTGATGGCGGCGAACCTGTTTTCCATCAACCTGGTGATCACCGTAGCGCTGATGTGCATGTTTTTGCTGACGGCGATGTTTGCGTACAACGGTGGCTATCACCGCTGGGAGTCCATCACTGGGTTCTTTCGTTGCCTGACGGCCCTGTCCGCCATTGCGTTTCTCGCGTTGCGCAGCAAGCAGGCCGCGGACCGCCTGCGCCACAACCAGGCCTACCTGATCAACGCCCTGATCGCCAGCAAACACGCCGAGCAAGCGTTGTCCCGCGCCCACGCCCAGTTGGCCCACGTCACGCGCCTGACGTCCCTGGGAGAGATGGCCGCCTCGATTGCCCATGAAGTCAACCAGCCGCTGACCGCCATCACCAGCAGCGGCGAGGCCTGTCGTCGCTGGCTCGATCGCCCGGTTCCGGACCTCAAGGAAGCCCTCGACGCGCTGGAGCGGATCGTCACCAATGCCTGTCGCGCCAGCGAAGTCATCAATCGTACACGAGCAATGGCGCGCAAATGCGACCCTCTGCGTCAGCCTGAGCTACTGGACGACATCGTCAACGAGTCGCTGAACCTGGTGCGCCAGCAGTTGGCTCATCACAAGATCAGCCTGAAGGCGAACCTCGCGGCAAAGGCGTGCCAGGTCAACGCCGACCGGGTGCAACTGCAGCAAGTGATCATCAACCTGATCATCAATGCGTGCCACGCGATGGAAACGATTGACGCGCCCGATCGGATCCTGCGCATACGCACCTGGACGCAGGAGCACGAGGTGCTATTGGAGGTGGCGGACCGCGGTATCGGAATTTCCGACGAAATCCTGCCTTCTTTGTTCACCCCCTTCTTCACCACCAAGGAAAACGGCTTGGGCATCGGGCTTTCCATTTGCCGCTCCATCATCGACTTCCATGACGGCAGGATCTGGGCCGCCAGCGCGGCTGGACAAGGCACCTCGTTCACGTTTTCGTTGCCATTGCTTACCTCTGCCCGCCCCGCCAAGGACGCCGCCCATGAACCCAAGCCACACCCCGAACCCTGCCTTCACCGCTGAGCCCATCGTTTACGTGGTCGATGACGATGCGTCGTTACGCCAAGCGCTCCGCAGTCTGCTACGGTCCATCGGCCTGCGGGTCGAGCTGTTCGACTCGGTGGCAGACTTCATGCGCCATCCACGCGCCGACGGGCCCAGTTGCCTGCTGCTGGATGTGCGCCTTCGCGGCACCAGCGGCCTCGACTTCCAGCAACAGCTGGCGAGCGCCGACGTTCACCTGCCCATCGTGTTCATGACCGGCCATGGCGATATCGCCATGACGGTAAGGGCCATGAAAGCCGGCGCAGTGGACTTCCTGACCAAGCCGTTTCGTGAGCAAGACCTGATCGATGCGGTGTCCACCGCCCACCAGCGCGACCGCCTGCGTCGCGAGGCCGAGCACAGCCAAAAGGCGCTCCAGGACCGCCACGCCAGCCTCACCGCCCGGGAACGCCAAGTGATGCTCCTGGCTGCGTCGGGGTTGATGAACAAACAGATTGCCGGGCAGATCGGCTTGAGCGAAATCACCGTCAAGATTCATCGCGGCCAGGCCATGCGCAAGATGGGCGCGCGCTCGTTTGCCGAGCTGGTGCGCATGGCCCAGGCATTGGACCCGGGGCGCGGTCAGTGAAAGTTCATACCCACGTATACTAGGCGCAGCTTTTGTACCGCGTATCTTGCAGTGATAGGGGCGCCTTTATGGCGTCCTGACATTACTGCCAGGTTTCGAAATGTCCGACACCGCAATTATTTCAATTATCGATGACGATGAATCGGTTCGAGTTGCATTGGATGGTTTACTGCGCTCCCACGGTTATCGCGTCAAGACTTACCCCAGTGCTCTCGATTTCTTGTCTTCAGCTGGCTATGTGAATACAGCCTGCTTGCTGTCGGACATTCAAATGCCGGGGATGACCGGGATTCAACTGTGCGATGAGCTTCGTGCCCGCGGCATCGACATTCCGCTTATTTTCATAACGGGCCTGCCTGCCGTACCGCCGCGAACCCGCTCGGGCGGGATGAGCCCGGTGGCGGTTTTTCCCAAGCCGTTTGATTGTGGTGAGTTGATTGCCTGCATTGAATCGGTGATGGGTGGCGAGGGGTGAAGGCGGTTGCAATGGCCTCTTCGCGAGCAGGCTCGCTCCCACAAGCGTAATGGGGTGCGCATGGTTCTGTGGCTGCTGAAAATCCACAACCCAACGATTTTAATACCTTCGTATAGCCCCCCTAACACCCACGCATGCCGCCACTGACCCTATGTAGAAGTGCCGCGGCTCCCGCCGACGAATACCATTTCCAATAGCGAACCGAAGCTGAATGCGCCTAATGATTCACCCCATCAGGCCAAGCACTTCCGGGCGTTTCGCAACACGGTCACGCTGAAACATCAAACAAATTCAACGTATCGACTCAGTCTTCGGGAGCACCTCATGAAACAGCAAATCTTGATCGTCGGCGCCGGTTTTGGCGGCGTATGGAGCGCACTCAGCGCGGCTCGCCTGCTCGACCAGCATGATCGCAATGACGTACAGATCAGCGTCCTGGCGCCCCAGGCCGAGTTGCGCATCCGCCCGCGTTTCTACGAACCCGACGTCCACACCATGATGGCGCCGTTGGCCGGGTTGTTCGACGCGGTCGGGGTAAATTTCGTCCAAGGCTTTGCCGAGAGCATCGACGTCAACCGCAAGCAGGTCGGCTATCGTGACGTGTTTGGCGGTCAAGGCACGCTGGGCTATGACCGGCTGGTACTGGCAGCGGGCAGCAAGCTGGTTCGCCCCGACCTTGAGGGCATGCTGGAGCATGCGTTCGACGTCGATGAGATCGAACAGGCGACGCGCCTCGAAGCCCACCTGAAATCCCTCGCAACCCTGCCCGACAGCCCCGCTCGCAACACCGTGGTGGTGGCCGGCGGCGGGTTCACCGGGATCGAAACCGCCACTGAGATGCCCGCCCGCCTGCGCGCCGTCCTGGGCAGCGACGCCAATATCCGCGTGATCGTGGTCGACCGGGGGCCGACAATCGGTGCGGCGCTGGGCGAAGGAATCAGCCCTTCGATCATCGAAGCGTCCGACCACCTTGGCATCGAGTGGATGCTCAATGCCTCGGTCGAATCGGTGGATGCCGGCGGCGTCACGCTGTCGGACGGCCAGCGCATCGAATCCAGGACCGTCATCTGGACCGTCGGTTTCCGCGCCAGCCCGCTGACCGAACAAGTGCCCGGCACCCACGATCGCCAGGGCCGGCTGCATGTCGACGGGACCCTGAAGGTGCTCGGGCAGAGCGATATCTTCGCCACCGGCGACGTGGCCTACGCCGCCACCGACGACCTGGGCAATTACGCGGCGATGTCCTGCCAGCACGCCATCGCCCTGGGCCGCTACGCGGGCAACAACGTGGCAGCCGATCTGCTGGGCGTCGCGCCGATGACCTACAGCCAACCCAAGTACGTGACGTGCCTGGACCTGGGCGCCTGGGGCGCGGTGTACACCGAAGGTTGGGATCGCCAGGTCAAGTTGGTCGGACAAGAAGCGAAGGACCTCAAGACCCAGATCAACTCTGTGTGGATCTACCCACCCGCCGCCGACCGCGCCACCGCACTGGCTGCCGCGGATCCATTGATCCCTGTCGCCTGATCCCAATGCCCTGAAACTCACGCGCCAACCGGCCAGTCCCTCCTTCTGTGCCGGACTTTCCCAAACGCCTGCCAAGGTTTTTTCGGCGGGCGTTTTTTATGCCCGTCCGACAAGCCAGCCTGGATATCGCCACTGCCTAGCAAAATCCGTTACAACGCCCGTCGCGCTGCGCAAGCGGCTCACGGTAAGGTAGGCAAAATCATCCGGACCGAGGTGTGCCGTGGCGTCCTACTCCCTGCGTCAGTTGAAGTACTTCGTCACCACCGTGGAGTGTGGCAGCGTCGCCGAAGCCTCCCGCAAGCTGTATATCGCCCAACCGTCGATTGCCACGGCGGTCAAGGGCCTGGAAGACAGTTTCGGCGTGCAGTTGTTGATCCGTCATCACGCCCAGGGCGTCTCGCTGACGCCGGCCGGTGCGCGTTTCTATCGAAAGGCCCAGGAGCTGCTGCGCATGGCCCGGGAATTCGAACAGAACGCGTTGGCCGACAATGACGTCGTCAGCGGGCAGATCGACATCGGCTGCTTCGAGACCGTCGCCCCACTCTACCTGCCACGGCTGATCGCCGGTTTTCGCGAGCGTTTTCCTGGCGTGGAGATCCGCGTGCAGGACGGCGAACAGCAGGAGTTGGTTCAAGGCCTGACCGGTGGACATTTCGACCTGGCGATTTTTTATGAGCACGATCTCGACAGCACGATCGAAACCGAAGCGCTCACGGCACCGCAACGGCCGTACGCACTGCTGCCGGCCGGACACCGCTTTGCCAATCAATCCCAGGTATCGCTTCGCGACCTGGCGCTTGAACCGATGATCCTCTTGGATGTGCAGCCCAGCCGCACCTACTTCGTCAGTATTTTCGAGGAGCTGGGCCTGACGCCAAACATCGTCTTCAGCTCGCCCTCCATCGAAATGGTGCGCGGCATGGTCGGCCAGGGATTTGGTTTCGCCGTGTTGGTGACCCGCCCGCAATCGAGCTGCACCTACGACGGACAGGACGTGGTGTGTGTCAGCATCGCCGAGGACGTAACCGGTTCGGCCCTGGTGGCCGGCTGGCTCAAGCGCGCGCACCTGACCAAGCCGGCGCAGTTGTTCGTGGATTACTGCAAGGAGCAGTTCGGGGAATGGCTGGCGTAGACCGGCGAGCCTCATACCTCCGTGGCGAGGGAGCTTGCTCCCGCTGGGCCGGTCCGACGCCTCGGGCGCAGCAGCCCCAAAAACCTGACGCGGTCCACCTGCTACACCGCGATCACAGGGTAAAGGGGGTGCTTCGCACCCCAGCGGGAGCAAGCTCCCTCGCCACAAGAGCGGTTCGATATTAGGTTGGATACTAGCGAGCCGCCCAGGCGTTGAAGCGCTGTTCCAGCTCTTCGCCATGGTCGACCCAGAACTCCGCGTCCACCGCTTGCGCCTGTGCCAGGTTGGCCTCGGCGGTGGGCAGTTGCTCGCGGACTTCAGCGGGCAGCAGGCCCAGTGTCTGGCGATGCACCGGTCCGTAGGGGATGTTCTCCGAGAAGACTTTCTGGGTCTGCGGCTGGCTGGCGAAGGCAATGAATTTCTCCGCCAAGGCCTTGTTTGGCGTGCCTTTCACCACCGCCCAATATTCCGGGTCATACAGGCTTTGCGGCCAGACGATGCTCAGTTTCATGCCCTCTTTCTGCGCCGAGGCGATGCGACCGTTGTAGGCTGCGCTCATCGCCACATCCCCGGCCACCAGCCATTGCGCCGGCTGGGCGCCCGCCTCCCACCACTGGATATTCGGCTTGATCTGGTCCAGCTTGGCAAATGCCCGCGCCACGCCTTCCGGCGTATTCAAGACCTTGTACACATCTTCTGTCTTGACGCCGTCCGCCAGCAAGGCGATTTCCAGGGTGTACTTGGCCCCCTTGCGCAACCCACGCTTGCCCGGGTATTCGGTCACGTTCCAGAAATCGGCCCAGGAGGTGGGTGCCTTGGCGAGCTTGCTCTGGTCATAGGCCAGGACCATCGACCAGACGTACGTGGCCACGCCGCACTCAGTGAGCGCTCCCGGAACGAAATCCGCAGGCTTCCCTATGGCCGCCGGGTCGAGTCTTTCGAACAAGCCTTCCTCGCAACCACGCAGCAGTTCGGGGCTCTCCACTTCGACCACATCCCAACTGGTATGCCCGGCCGCGACCATCGCCTTGATCTTCGACAGCTCGCCGTTGTACTCGCCGGCCACGATGTTTCCCGCACCGCTGGCGTTGAAGGGTTGGAAGTAGGCCTTGTCCTGGGCCAACTTGGTGGCGCCGCCGAATGAAATCACGGTCAGGCTTTGTGGCGCGGCCAGGACGCTGGTACTCAGCAACGCCAGGGCACACGCCATGTTGTAACGCAAGGATCTGGACATGAATCGGTTCCTCGAAAATGCCGGCTCGCCCGCACGAGCCGGCGACGGACTCAGAGGCGACCGTAAGCGCGGGCGGTGCGGTCTACAGCAATACGGGTCTTGTCGACCAGTTCATCGATATCGGCATGGCTGGCCACGAGCGCCGGGGCCATGATCATCCGGCCCAAGGTGGAGCGAATGATCAGGCCCTCCTCGAAGCCGAAGGTGCGGCATTGCCAGGCCATTTCGTTTTCGTTGGCAAAGCGCTTGCGGCTGTTCCTGTCTTCGGCCAGTTGCAGGGCCGCGACCATGCCGGCGCCCTGGATCTCGCCGATCAGCGGGTGCCCGTCGAACGTTTCCCGCAGGCACCGTTGCAGATACGGCCCGGTGTCGTCCTTGACCCGTGTCACGATGCCCTCGTCGCGCAGGGCCTTGAGGTTGGCTATCGCCACCGCGGCCGCCACCGGGTGCCCGGAATAAGTCAGGCCGTGGGCGAACACGCCGCCCTGCTCCACCAACACTTCGGCCATGCGTTTGGACAGGACCAGCCCACCCATGGGGATGTAGCCGCTGGTCAGGCCCTTGGCGATGGACAATGTGTCGGGCTCGAAGCCGAAATACTCATGGGCGAACCATTCGCCGGTACGACCGAAGCCACCGATGACTTCGTCGGCGCACAGCAATACATCGTACTGCCGGCAGATGCGTTGGATTTCCGGCCAGTAGCTCTCTGGCGGAAAAATCATGCCGCCGGCCCCCTGGAAGGGTTCGGCCACGAACGCCGCGACATTCTCGGCGCCCAGTTCGAGGATTTTCTCTTCCAACTGCCGGGCCGCCCGCAGGCCAAACTCGGCTGGGGTCAGGTCACCTTCGTGGGCGAACCAGTACGGCTCGTCGATGTGCGCGACATCCGGAATCACCCCGCCCATTTCGTGCATGAACTTCATGCCGCCCAGCGCCGACGCGCCCAGGGTCGAGCCGTGATAGCCGTTCCAGCGACCGATCATGATTTTCTTCTGCGCCTTGCCGAGGATCTGCCAGTAGCGGCGCACGGTACGAATCAGCACCTCGTTGGCCTCGGAGCCGGAGTTGGTGTAGATGGCGTGGCTGTAATGATCCGGCAGCAGGCTGAACAGCAGCTCGGACAGCTCCACCACGGCCGGATGGGTGGTGTGGAAGAACATGTTGTAGTACGGCAATTGCTCCAACTGACGGCTGGCCGCTGCCGCCAGGTCCTGGCGCCCGTAGCCCAGGTTGGTGCACCAAAGGCCCGACATGCCGTCCAGATAACGCTTGCCATCGTTGTCCCAGAGCGCCAGCCCTTCGCCACGGACGATGACCCGTGGCCCTTCGGCATTGAGGGCTTTCTGGTCGAGAAACGCATGGATGTGGTGCGCCGCATCCAGGGCCTGATATTCGCGGGTGCTGCGGTTCGGGTTCAATGGCGCGTTCATTAAAGGTCTCCTTTGTTGATCTTGTCGGTTTCGGTGCCCTGGACAGACGCCAGCGGCTCGGGCTTGAACAGCGGTTTGCCCATCACGCACTTGACCCACACCAGCGCGATCAGCGAAACGATGCCCAGCACCGCGCCAGCGCTGGCGAAGATCGGAACAGTCATTTCAGGGCTGGGGGACACGTGCCAGATGGCAAAGAGCATGCCGGCGATGCCGAACAGCTGCGGCACCGGGTAGAACGGCGTGCGAAACGGCCGGTGGACATGGGGGTAGCGGCGCCGCAGGGCAATCACGTTGATGTGAGTGATGACATAGGCCAGCAGCCAGGCCAGGGCCGCCGCCAGAAGCAAAAGGTTGATGGCGTCGGGCGTGTCGTGCATCAGCAGCAGCGGCAAGCCGGTAACCAGCGCCACGAACAGCACCGCCACCCAAGGAGCACCGCTGCGCTTGCCCTGGCGTTTGAAGATGCCGAACGCCTGGCCGCTACGGGCCATGCCCAACAACATGCGCGGTATGGCAGCGAGGGAACTGTTCAGCGTACTGCACGTTGCGGTGATGGCGGCGGTCACCAGGAATACCTGCCCGGCCTCGCCGAACACCGAAGTCGCGAACAGATAGTGCGGCAAGCCATTGCTGGCGAGCTCAGCCTGGGGAACGGTGAGCAAAGCGCCCAGGCAATACAGGCAGATAATGACGAAGATCACCGTCAGGCCAATCATCATCGAGGCCGGGATGTTGCGCTCCGGACGGCGGGTTTCCTCGACCAGTGGGCAGACGAATTCGGCCCCGACAAATCCCCACACCGCCATCGCGGTCAGGGCAATGACACCGAGGCCCATGGGGTTCCAGCCCGTAGCCGCCACCAACGTCGATACGCTGCCTGCCCCATCGCTCGCCAAGGCGCCGAGGCCCATGACCAACAGCATCACCGCCATGACCAGGGCCAACACCGTTTGAAGCCGAGAGAAAATGTCGATGTTGAACAGGTTGAGCACAGTGAACAGGCACAGCACGCCAACCGCGACACTCAACGGCGGCATCGAGTGCGGGTAGACCTTGTCGATGATGAACTCCATCAGCAGCAGTTCCGCCGACAGGGCAAACATCGCCACCACCACATAACCGGAAAACGTCGCCAGGATCGCCGGGAACTGGCCGATGGCGACTTCGGTGTAACTGCTCAGGCTGCCTGCGCGGGGAATCATCAAGGCCAGTTCGGAAAACGAACAGGCGTAGCTCAGGGCCAACAGCCAGGCCAGGGCCAACGGAATCACGAAGCCCAGCCCGGCGATCCCGGCCCCTTGCAGCATCAGCACCATGACGCCTTGGGAAACCACCAGGCCCACGGCGACGGCCAACAGGGCGCTCAGGCCCAGCCGTTTGCGTGGGCCGACCTGCGATGGCGTAATGGTTTGTAGCGGCACGCTTGAGGAACTGTCCATCGGTTGCTCCGTTTTCTTTTTTTAGGGAGAACAAATCGATTGCGAACGACGACCTGGACCGCGGTCAGCTGCGCAGCTGGATCCAGGTGGTCTTGAGTTGTGTGTATTTGTCGAAGGCGTGCAGCGACAGATCGCGTCCGAAGCCCGATTGCTTGCCGCCGCCAAAGGGCACGGTGACGTCGAGGGCGTCCACGGTATTGACCGACACCGTGCCCGCGTTCAAACGCCGCGCCACACGGTGGGCCCGGTTCAGGTCGTCGGTCCACACGGAGGCCGCCAGGCCGTAGATGTGTTCGTTGGCCATGGCGATGGCCTGCTCTTCGTCATCGAACGCGCTGATTGCCAGCACCGGCCCGAACACCTCTTCACGGGCCAATTGCATGGTTGGGCGCACGTCGGTGAAGATCGTCGGTTCGATGAAATTGCTCGACCCATTGATGTTCAGTTGGCGTCCCCCACACACCAGGCGTGCGCCTTCAGCCTTGGCCTGCTGGATGTATTGCATGACCCTCGCGGTCTGACGCGCATCGACGATAGCGCCGGCAGGGCTCGCAGGGTCCAGCGGATTGCCGGGTTGCCACAGGCGAGCCTGTTCCACCAGGCGTTCTACGAACGCGTCGTGAATCGACCGTTGGACCAACAACCGCGAGTTGGCCGAGCACACTTCGCCTTGGTTGAAGAAGATTCCGAACGCGGCTTTGCGCGCCGCCAGGTCGAGGTCCTGACAATCGGCAAACACCAGGTTCGGGCTCTTGCCACCGCACTCCAGCCAGACCTGCTTGAGGTTCGACTGGGCCGAGTACTGCATGAAATATTTACCGACCTCGGTCGATCCGGTGAACACCAGCGAATCGACGTCCGGGTGCAAGCCGAGCGCCCGCCCGGCCTGCTCGCCCAGGCCCGGCACGACGTTGAGCACACCCGGTGGCACGCCTGCCTCGAGGGCCAGTTCAGCCAGGCGCAGGGCCGAAAACGGCGATTGCTCCGCCGGCTTGAGCACGACACTGTTGCCCGCCGCCAACGCTGGCGCGACTTTCCAGGCCGCCATGTCCAACGGAAAATTCCACGGCACCACCGCCGCAATCACGCCGAGCGGAACGCGGGTAATCGTGGCGAGGACGTTCGCCGCCGAGGGCGCGACCTGGTCGTAGAGTTTGTCGAGGCTTTCGCCATACCAGGCAAACACATGGGCGGCACCCGGCACGTCGATGTTCCAGGCATCCATGACCGGTTTGCCCATGCTCAAGCAATCCAGCAGCGCCAGTTCCTCGCGATGAGCCAGCATCAACTGAGACAAACGCAACAACACGGCCTTGCGCTCGCTGGGCGCCATGCGCGCCCAAGGGCCCTGCTCGAATGCCTTGCGTGCGCTTTTCACGGCAAGGTCCACTTCCGGTTCAGCGCAGGCCACGACATTGGCGAGCAACACGCCGTTGGCGGGGTTGATCACTTCGAATCGGGCGCCATCGAGAGCTTCGTGGGGCTCGCCGTCGATCAGGGCGCTGTCGCGCAGGCGCACTTGAGCGGCACGCGCCTTCCAATCATTGAATTCGTTCACGGGTATTTCCTTGGATCAAACGTCATTGGGTTCGCTGAGGTAAACCGCCAGGCGGTCCATCAAGCGATCGCAGGCAGCCATTTGCTCGACGCTCACGTATTCGTCGGGTTTGTGGCCTTGGTCCATGCTGCCGGGGCCGCACACCACCGTTGGGATGCCGGCCTGGTGGAACAGCCCGCCCTCGGTGCCGAACGCCACGGTGCCGAAATCGTCGTTGCCGCACAGCCGGGCCACCAGGCGCGCGGCCGCGCTGTGCGGCGAGGTCGCCAGGCCCGGGTAAGCGGACAAGGGTTCGAAACGAATGGCGGTGTCGGCGTTTACTGCCTGCATCCTGGGCAGCAGCGTCTGTTCGGCGTAATCGCGCAACTGCTCGACCACTGCCTGCGGGGCGAAGTCCGGCAAGGCGCGCACCTCGAAATCGAAGCGGCAATCGGCCGGGACAATGTTCAATGCCGTGCCGCCCTGGATCACGCCGACCTGTACGGTCGAATACGCCGGGTCGAAACGCGGATCGTGTCGTGAGGGCTCGGCCAGCTCCGCACCGATCTCACCCAGATGGCCGATCAAGCGCGCCGCCTGTTCGATGGCGTTGACCCCGTAAGGCGCATAGGCGGAATGGCAAGGCGCGCCCTTGACGTGGCAACGCATCGCCAACTTGCCCTTGTGGCCCAACACCGGTCGCAGCTCGGTGGGCTCGCCGATCAGGCACAAGGCCGGTTGCGGGACGCGTTGCGGCAGGACTTCCAGCAGGCCGCGCACGCCCAGGCAACCGATTTCTTCGTCATAAGAGAACGCCAGGTGTACAGGACGCTTCAACGGGCTGGACAGGAATGTCGGCACCGCAGCCAGCACCGAGGCCAGGTAGCCTTTCATGTCCGCCGTACCGCGTCCGAACAACTTGCCGTCCCGCTCGCTAAGGCGGAACGGCTCCGCGGTCCAGGCTTGCCCGTCCACTGGCACTACATCAGTGTGCCCGGACAACACCACGCCGCCCGGCACCGACGGGCCGATGCTCGCAAGCAGGTTGGCCTTGGTCCGTTCCGTGTTGTAGATCAGCTCGCTGGTCACGCCCAGGCCGTGCAGGTAATCGCGAACGAACTCGATCAACGCCAGGTTCGAATCGCGGCTGACCGTGGCAAAGCCCACCAGCTCGGCGAGTAATGCACGGCTGCGCAACTCACTCATCGCCCGGCACCCCGTAGCTGGGCGCCTGGGTTGGATCGAGGGCGCGAATGAGGTAGTCCTGCAACTGCGGCTGATAGGCGAGCCAGAGTTTTTCCAGTTCGCCGATGGGATTTTCATCCGCCCAATCGACCCGTAGATCGACGATTGGCCAGGTCAGGTCATCCACCACCGACAACGCCGCCGAATGCACCGCCCCGGCTTCTCCGCCTGCGACCTGTCCCGCCTGTAACGCGCCCAACAGGCGGGACGCGAGGCTGCCCTCACCCTGTTCGAATGCCGTGACCATTGCGGCAATGACCCCGTCGCTCGCCAGCAGGTTGCCGGCCGCCACACACTGTTCGCCGACCCCGGCGCCATGGACGCCCAACGCGTGGCGACCGCTGAAAACCGCCGTGCGCCCCTGGGCATCCACCAGGGCCACCTGGCGATACTCGCTGTAGCCGTTGCGTCCCAGGGCACGGTCCAGCGCCTCTTGGGCCACCGAACCGGCGGCCAATTCGTCGAGGATCTGCGGGCCCAGCGCAGGCAATGTGATGTTCTGGCTCGACACCGCGCCAACCCCTGCCCGCAGCCAGGGGCAACGGGCGCCGACGGCAATGCTCGACGAGCTGATGGCGATGCCCAACTGGCCGGTTTCGGCGCAGCGTCCGACGATGGAAAACGTCATGTCGTGCTCCTTATTCGGGGATGACCGCGATCACATCGATTTCCATCAGCCATTGCGGCTGGCCGAGGGCGCTGACCACCAGCCCGGTGGAAATCGGGAACACGCCCTTGAGCCATTTGCCGACCTCCTGGTACACCGGCTCGCGGTAGCGCGGGTCGATCAGGTAGGTGGTGGTCTTGACGATGTGGCTCAGGTCACTGCCGGCTTCTTCCAGCAGTTGCTTGACGTTGCGCATGGCCTGTTCGGCCTGGGCCCGCGGATCGCCGAGGCCCACCAGCTGGCCGTTGAAATCGGTGCCGACCTGCCCACGGACGTAAACGGTATTGCCCGCGCACACGGCCTGGCACAGGTCGTTGTCCAGGGTCTGGTTGGGGTAGGTGTCCTTGGTGTTGAACATGCGGATGCGAGTGTGAGTAGGCATCAACGAACTCCCGTCAGGCTGGTTTTCAAAGGTGGCGAAATGCGCTGGGATGCATCGCGGTAGTCGAGATACGTGCGCTGTTTGACGATGTGGTCGGTGATATGCCGGGCGTCGTGCCACACGCCCCAGATGAACGCCGACCCCCGGCGCGACAGCCAAGGCAGGCCGACAAAATAGAGGCCAGGTTCGCTGCAGACCCCACGCTGATGCCGAGGCTTGCCATCGGCTTTGAACGCATCGACGTTCAGCCAGCTGTAATCCACCGAGTACCCGGTGGCCCAGATGATGGTGCTGACACCCGCCTCGACCAGGTCCAGCTCAAGGATCGGATGGGTCATGCATTCAGGATCGGGCAATAGCCGGCGCGCCTCGGGCTCGGACGGCAGGTCCAGGCCATTGCGCTCGATGTAGGCATCGGCGGCGTCGAGCAACGCCAGGTAGTTTTCATCGCCACGGGCGACGTTTTCGGCAAGGTTGGATTCGAAACTCACTACGTGGCCGTTGAACGCTCGGGTCAGGCCCACCAGCGTGATGCCCTCGTGGGCCAGCCGGCGGAAATCCACGGTGTGGCCGCCCCGGGCGCCACTCACAGCGATGGTCACGTGCTCCTTGCCCGGCTTGACCGCCTCGGCATCCCACTCGCCCAGCACCCCGAGCCACCAGCAGAAATCCCGATTGCGATAGGCGCGTGGCGGACGATCATGGGCACCGACAGAGAGGTAGACCTGCTTGCCGGCACGCTGCAATTCATCGGCGATCTGCACCCCCGACGACCCCGCCCCCACCACGAGCACGGCGCCTTCGGCCAACTGCCCGGGGTTGCGGTATTGCGCCGAGTGAATCTGGGTGACCGCAGGCATCTGCGGCGCGATGGGCGGGATGACAGGACGTTGGAAGGGCCCGGTGGCGACCACCACGTTAGTGGCTTCGATCACACCGTCGGAGGTATCAATAGTAAAACCTGGGCGACCGACAGTGCGCTCGACCTTGCGCACTTCCACACCCGTGCGGATCGGCGCGTTGAACTTGCGGGCGTAGGCTTCGAAGTACTCGGCCACCTGGTCCTTGGAGGCGAACGCATCGGGATCCAGGCCGTCGAATTCCAGCCCAGGAAAGCGGTCATGCCAGGCCGGGCCGTTGGCGACCAGCGAGTCCCAGCGCGCCGTGCGCCAGGCCTCGGCGATGCGGTCGCGCTCCACCACCAGATGCGGCACGCCTTGGCGGCTCAAATGTTCACTCATGGCGACGCCGGCCTGGCCGGCGCCTATTACAAGCGTATCGATGCGTAGGGTTTCAACGGGCATGTCTTGGCACTTCCGGCAGAGGGTTTGGCTCAAGTCGGCGTGTCGCCGCCTCGGGTTCCGGTTTCTTGTTGTTCTGCGATTGCAGCTATCGAAACAAGCTGTCGAGGCGATTGTGTTGGCAGGCGGGAATTTACGAAACGAGGGTTTTTGTTGTGGCTGGGAAGGAAAAAACTGGTTGGGGAACGAATGGCTGGACCAGCGCGCGCGGGTGTCCCAGGGTCTGTTTGAAATGTGTTCGCGCGAAGGCCAGCCCCGTTTCAACGCTGTATGGGTGAGTGCGGATACATTTCGTACAGAGCCTAGACGCTTTCCGGAACATCCACTTGCAACGCCACCACCCGCCTCGCCACCGGCCCCACCGACGTGGCCGTCGCGGCTTCGACCAGAGCATCCACGGCTTCTTCGGCCAGGGTGGTCACCGGGTGGGAGAGCACCGCCTGGACCAATCCGGTTTTCAACGCCTCCCGGGTCAGCGGCGTCAGGTCATGGCACACCACGACGGGCAGGCGCAGCTGTTGCTGCTGGAGGCTGCGCAGGGCCCGCAATACCCCGGCGATGCCGCCGCCGGCTACGTAAAGCCCTGCCAGGTCGGGTTCTGCCGTAAGCAGGTCGACGGTGTTGCCATAGGCAAACTCGTCGTCCTCCAGGGTCAGGCGCGAGGCGAGCAGCTCCCATTCGCCGGTTTGCTCCGCCAAGTAGCTGCGAAAGCTCAATTCGCACAATTCCTGGCATTGGAAACGCTGGCTGCTGAGCATGACCGCCGCTGGCCCGGGCTGCCTGGCGAGGCGGCTGATGAACCAACCGGCGGTGCGTCCCGTGAGGCGATTGTCGAGGCCGGCGTAACCAGTGCCGGCGCCGCTGGACAGTTCCGAGAGCAGCGCCACGACCGATATGCCTGTCGCGCGCAATTGGGCCACCGCCTCACGCACCTTGGGGTGATCGACCGCCACCACGCCAAGGCCGTCCACCTGGTCACGCAAGGCGAGGATGCGTTGGGCCACGTTGACCGGATCAAGGTCGTCCAGGTAACCAATGACCACGCGAATCCGCGCTCGCGTGCAGGTGGCGGCGGCGTTTGACAGGGCGTGGGCCAGCCCCTGATAGAACGGCACCCCGCTTTTCTGCAACAGGAACCCCAGACGCAGGGTGGGACGGTCGTTGAGCACACGCTGCTCGATCACCCCCTTGGCATGGAAGCCCAAGCGCCCCGCCGCTGCCGCGATGCGCTGGGCGGTATCGGCACGCACGTCGGCGCGCAGGTTCAGCACCCGGTCCACCGTCGACAGGCTCACACCGGCTTCCCGGGCGACATCGGCCATGGTGGGGCGCAATTTTCGGCGTGGCTGCTTTGACATGTCTTGACACCTCTTTTCGCCATCATGAGGGGTTCTGACACATTAAGCCATCTCCCCATGGCCCGCTCCGCAACGAGGCAATAGCATCAGCCCAAGACAAAAACAACAACACAGCCGGAGTGCTTCAAATGGCGATCCACATCTGCACGGCGCCTTGCTGCTGGGGCGTCGATGACATCAAGAACGCGTTTCTGCCACCGTGGCGACGGGTGCTGCGCGAAGCCGCCGATGCGGGCTATCGCGGCATCGAGCTGGGGCCCTATGGTTATCTGCCGCTGGAGGCGGAAATCCTCAATCCAGCACTGTCGGAGCACGGCCTGCACATCGTCGCGGGAACGATTTTCGATGACTTGGTAAACCCAGCCAATCTGCCCGAACTGTTGCGCCAGACCCACTCCATCTGCGGCTCGCTCAAACAACTGCCGCCCTTCAAACCCCAGCCCGGCCAGCGCTTCGGCGGGCCCTACCTGGTGATCATCGACTGGGGCCACGACGAACGCGATTACGCGGCCGGCCATTCGGACCGCGCGCCACGCCTGGACGACGCGCACTGGAACGCGATGATGGCGCATATCCGCGCCATCGCCGCCCTCGCCTGGGAGACCTATGGCATCCGCGCCGTCATCCATCCTCACGCGGGCGGCTACATCGAATTCGCCGATGAGCTGGCGCGGCTGGTGGATGACATCCCCCACGACATTGCCGGGTTGTGCCTGGACACCGGGCACCTTTACTACGCCGGCATGGACCCGCTCGCATCGCTGCGCACCTACGCCCATCGCCTGGATTACCTGCACTTCAAAGACATAGACCCGGCGGTCTTCGACCAAGTGCTGAACGAGCGCATCCGCTTCTTCGCCGCCTGTGCCCGGGGCGTGATGTGCCCGATAGGACGCGGTGCCATCGACTACCCGGCCCTGCATGGCCTGCTGCGTGAGCTCGGCTACCAAGGCGCGATTACCGTCGAACAGGAACGCGACCCGCGCAACGCCGCCACCAGCCTGGACGACGTGGCGGCCAGCCGCGCCTATCTAGCCGGCATCGGCTTCTGACCAAACGAGGACAACACTTATGATCAATGGCAGCAAAACCCTTGGACGGCCCCTGCGCTGGGCCATGGTCGGCGGCGGCGAGCACAGCCAGATCGGTTACATCCACCGCTCGGCCGCCCTGCGGGATCGCAACTTCGAACTGGTCGCCGGCGCGCTGGACATCGATCCGGGCCGTGGCCAGGCCTTCGGCGAAGCGTTGGGGATCGACCCGGCGCGCTGTTATCCGGACTACCTGAGCTTGTTCGAGCTGGAAGCACAGCGGCCCGACGGCATCGAGGCGGTGTCGATCGCCACCCCCAACGGCACGCACTACGCCATCACCCGCGCCGCCCTGGAAGCCGGCTTGCATGTGGTTTGCGAGAAACCGCTGTGCTTCACCCTCGACGAAGCCGAGGCGTTGCGGACCCTGGCCAGGTCCCGGGGCCGTATCGTCGGCCTGACCTACGGCTACGCCGGGCACCAGTTGATCGAACAGGCGCGGGCAATGATTGCAGCCAAGGAGCTGGGGGAGATCCGCATGGTGCATATGCAGTTCGCCCACGGTTTTCACAGCGCGCCGGTAGAGGCTCAGAGCCAGGCGACGCAATGGCGCGTCGACCCGCGCCAGGCCGGGCCCAGTTATGTGCTGGGGGATGTCGGTACGCATCCGTTGTATCTGTCCAAGGTGATGCTGCCCGAGCTCAAGATCAAGCGCTTGATGTGCAGCCGGCAGAGCTTCGTCGCCAGCCGCGCGCCGCTGGAGGACAACGCCTACACCTTGATGGAGTACGAAAGCGGCGCGATGGGCATGGTCTGGTCCAGCGCGGTGAATGCCGGTTCCATGCACGGCCAGAAAATCCGCGTGATCGGGTCCCGGGCGAGCCTGGAATGGTGGGATGAGCGCCCCAACCAGCTCAGTTTCGAGATCCAGGGCCAGCCCGCGCAAACCCTGGAGCGCGGCATGGGCTATCTGCACGACGACGCCTTGCTGGACGACCGCATCGGTGGCGGTCATCCCGAAGGGCTGTTCGAGGCCTGGTCCAATCTCTATCGCCGCTTCGCCCTCGCCATGGACGCCGCCAACCGTGGCGACGCCCAAATGCTGGCCGCGCTGCGCTATCCCGACATCGACGCCGGCGTGGACGGCGTGCGCTGGGTGGAGCGCTGCGTGGAATCGGCCAACAACGATTCAACCTGGATCGCCTATTAACCTGCTGCCACAGGTAACCAATGTTGATCAACGGAGAACAACAATGAAAATCGCCCTCGATCCCTACATGCACCGCCACCTGAGCCTGCCGGACCTGTGCCGCAAGACCGCCGAGCTCGGCTACCAATACCTGGAACTGTCGCCGCGTGAAGATTTCCTGCCGTGGTGGGTTCGCCCTCGCGCCCACAAGGAACGCATCACCGAATTCAAGAAAGCCCTGCGCGACCATGACCTGCAACTGGCGTCGCTGCTGCCGATGTACCGCTGGGCCAGCCCCCACGAGGACGAACGCCGGGCGGCGGTGAACTACTGGAAGGAAGCGATCCAGGTTGCCGTGGAGATGGGGTGTACGACGATGAACTCGGAGTTTGGTCGCGGGCCGTCGCCCGATCGCGGGCACAAGGTCAGCTGCTGTGGCGGCATGCACAGTCATGAGTCGAGCGAAGCGGCCTGGTGGCGCTCGATGGAAGAGCTGGTGCCGATTCTCGAATCCGAAGGCGTAACCCTCAACGTCGAGCCGCATCCGGAGGACTGGTGCGAGACCCTTCAGCCGGCCCTGGACATGCTCAAGACCGTCGGTTCAGACAACGTGAAGTTTTTGTACTGTGCCCCCCACACGTTCTACTTCGGCGATGACATGCAAGCCATGATCGCTGAAGCCGGGTCGATGATCACCCATGTCCACATTGCCGACACCTACAACCACAAGGCCTCGTCCGGCCTGCGCTATATCGTCAACCCACCCGGAGCCAAGGTGACGGTGCATCAGCACATGGACATGCACCAGGGCGAGATCGACTGGGACCTGTTCTTTGGCGAACTGGCGAAGACCGGCTTCGACGGCATCGTCACGGCGTGTGTGTTCGGCTGGGAGGAACGGGCCGATGAATCCGGGCGTTTCATGCGCCAGGAGATCCAGTCCTACGTCGACAAATACTTCAGGTAACTCAGACCTGTCACGGTAGCAACGGCACGATCCGCGGCTCGATCCCCTGCTCGCTGACCTCCAGCAACGCCAGCGTCACCGGCAGCTTGAACCGCCGCCGGCCGGCGCTGCCGGGGTTGAGGTAGAGCCGCTCGCCACGCCAGTCGATCAGCGGCTTGTGGGAATGGCCGGTGATCACCACCCTTACAGCTGGATCGAGCGTCGCCGGCACATCGGCGATGTCATGGACCAACAGCACCTGGCACCCGCCCAGATCGAATTGCAACTGATCGGCGATCTGTCCCGCCCAGTCGGCCTCCAGGTCGTTGTTCCCACGTACCACGTACAGCTCGCCGATGGATGCCAGGGCTTCCAGGATCTGGTGGCTGCCGATATCACCGGCATGAATGATCCTCTCGCAGCCTTGCAGCGCGTCCAACGCTTCGGGGCGCAGCAAGCCGTGGGTGTCGGATATGACGCCAACTTTCATGAACCTTCCCCTTGTGCCGTGTGTCGTCGGCTGTATAGGCCTCGTCGCAGTTAGCTAACGTGCTGAAATGGAATAGGATAGGCTGTGCGCTGCAAGCGCACGGACCCGTCGTGTAGAAGGATAAGCCAATGCTCGGACGCAAACAGCCAGAGCCCAGGATTGAAAGCCCCGATCAAGCGTTCCCGCAGGCTGTGCGAGCCGGGGCGGCGTTTCGGCTGACGGTCAGTTTCATGCTCGTGGTCGTCATGGCCTTCCTGGCCGTCGAGGGCTGGCGCACATGGCGCGATTATCGCGCGGCCTTCGCTTCCGCCCGCGACTCGGTCACCAACCTGGCGAGGGCGACCGCCCAACACGCCGAAGACGCCATCCGCCAAGTGGACGTGCTCACCGCCGCCCTTGCCGAACGAGTGGAAGGCGACGGGCTGCAAAACATGGACATTGCGCGTATCCACAAGCTGCTCATCCAGCAAGCCGCGATCATGCCGCAACTGCACGGCTTGTTTATCTACGGCCCGGACGGTCAATGGCTGGCGACAGACAAGGACGTGATACCGGAAATGGCGAACAACGCCGATCGAGACTACTTCCAGTACCACCGCACCCACCAGGACCGTGGCGTGCGTATCGGCGAAGTGATCAAGAGTCGTTCCACCGACGACTTGATCATTCCTGTCTCGCGCCGCTTGAACAACCCCGACGGCTCTTTCGCCGGCGTGATGCTCGGGACCGTCAAGGTCAGCTATTTCGTCGACTATTACGGTGACTTCAAGATCGACGACAAAGGCGCGCTGGTCCTGGCATTGCGCAGTGGCACGATCCTGGTACGACGGCCCTTCGTCGCCTCGGTGATCGGCAAGAGCCTGGTCAACAGCGTGATCTTCCGTGAGCACCTGCCAACCTCCAACCAGGGCGTGGCCGAAGCCCGGGCGGTCGTCGACGACACCGAACGCTTGTACGGCTACCGGGCCCTGACCACCTACCCGCTGGTGGTGGAAGCCGGTTTGTCCCGCGAATCGATCGTCGCCCCGTGGCGCCGGGACTTGTTCAAGACCAGCCTGGTCCTGATATTCCTGATCGCCATCCTGGTGGGTTTCGGGCTCATCGTGTTGAGCCAGCTGCGCTACCGCATGACCATGGAAAAGCAGATCCGCAGCGCCCACCAGGCCATGCGGGACATGGCCCTGACCGACAGCCTGACCGGCCTGGGCAACCGTCGGCGGCTAGACAGCGCCCTGGCCGATGAGCTGCGCCTGGCCAAGCGCCAGGGTTCGTCCCTGGCCCTGATCATGCTCGACGTCGACTACTTCAAACGCTTCAACGACAAGTACGGCCATGCCGCCGGCGACGACTGCCTGCGGGCGATTGCCAGCGCGATCGGGCAGACGATCAAGCGGCCCGGGGACCTGGCGGTCCGCTACGGCGGCGAGGAATTCACGGTGTTGCTGCCCAATACCGACAGCACTGGCGCCGCCCAGGTCGCGCAACAAATCCTCGAAGCCGTCAGGGCCCTGAACATCGAGCATGGCGATCATCCCCTGGGCATCGTCACCATCAGCGCGGGCATCAACACCTGCCAGCCGAGCAACGAGGACGTGAGCCCCGCCATGTTGATCAAGGCCGCCGACGCGTTCCTGTACCTGGCGAAGAACACCGGGCGCAACCGCTGGTGCAGCATCGGCGCCGCCCAGGGCTGACCGCGTATCGGCTCATTTCCCCCGACACAGGCTTGCACAGGTGCCGATCCGGCGCCTGGCGGCTACAATGCGCGCTTCGACCGTGACCAGCCTGACTAAAAAAACATGTCCTTGCCTAAACATCATCTGGAATTGCTCAGCCCCGCCCGCGACGTGACCATCGCCCGCGAGGCGATCCTGCATGGCGCCGACGCCGTGTACATCGGTGGCCCGAGTTTCGGTGCGCGTCACAACGCCTGCAACGAGGTGAGCGATATCGCCGGGCTGGTGGAGTTCGCCCATCGCTACCATGCCCGGGTGTTCACCACGATCAACACGATCTTGCATGACAACGAGCTGGAGCCGGCCCGCCAGTTGATCCATCAGCTCTACGATGCCGGCGTCGATGCCCTGATCGTCCAGGACCTGGGCGTGATGGAACTGGACATTCCGCCGATCGAGCTGCACGCCAGCACCCAGACCGACATTCGCACACTCGCCCGGGCGAAATTCCTCGACCAAGCCGGTTTCTCGCAGCTGGTGTTGGCCCGCGAGCTGAACCTGCAGGAAATCCGCGCCATCGCCGACGAGACCGACGCGGCCATTGAGTTCTTCATTCACGGCGCGTTATGCGTGGCGTTTTCCGGCCAGTGCAACATCTCCCACGCGCAAAACGGCCGCAGCGCCAACCGTGGCGATTGCTCCCAGGCCTGCCGCCTGCCCTACACCCTCAAGGATGATCAAGGCCGGGTGGTCGCCTACGAAAAGCACCTGTTGTCGATGAAAGACAACAACCAGAGCGCCAACATCCGCGCCCTGGTTGAAGCTGGCGTGCGCTCGTTCAAGATCGAAGGCCGCTACAAGGATGCGGCCTATGTGAAGAACATCACCGCCTACTATCGCCAGCGCCTGGACGATGTCCTCGAAGACCGCCCGGACCTGGCCCGCGCTTCCAGTGGCCGCATCGCGCACTTCTTCGTGCCGGACCCGGACAAGACCTTCCACCGTGGCAGCACCGACTACTTCGTCAGCGAGCGCAAGATCGATATCGGCGCCTTCGACTCCCCCACGTTCACCGGCGTGCCGGTGGGCGTGGTGGAGAAAGTCGGCAAGCGCGACCTGCACGTGGTGACGTCTGATCCGTTGTCCAACGGCGACGGCCTGAACGTGCTGGTCAAGCGCGAAGTGGTGGGTTTCCGGGCCAACATCGCCGAGCCCAAGGGCGAGTTCCTCGATGACGAAGGCCAGAAGCGCTACCGCTACCGCGTCGAGCCCAACGAGATGCCCGCCGGCATGTATCAGTTGCGGCCCAACCATCCGCTAAGCCGCAACCTGGACCACAACTGGCAGCAAGCTTTGCTCAAGACCTCCGCCGAGCGTCGCGTAGGCTTGGCCTGGGTCGCGCAGTTGCGCGAAGAGCGTCTGGAGCTGACCGCCACCAGCGAAGAAGGCATCAGCGCCAGCGTTGCCCTCGACGGTCCTTTCGGCCTGGCGAACAAGCCAGAACAAGCCCTGGAGCAGTTGCAGGACCTGCTCGGCCAACTGGGCACCACCGAGTACCACGCCACGTCGATCAAGCTGGACGCGCCCCAGGCGTTTTTCATTCCCAACTCCCAGCTCAAGGCACTGCGCCGCGAGGTGATCGAAGCCCTGACCACGGCGCGCGTCGCGGCGCATCCACGGGGCGGGCGCAAGGCTGAAACCACGCCGCCACCGGTGTACCCGGAGTCGCACCTGTCGTTTTTGGCCAACGTCTACAACCAGAAGGCCCGGGACTTCTACCACCGCCACGGCGTCAAGCTGATCGACGCGGCGTTCGAGGCCCACGAGGAAACCGGCGAAGTACCGGTGATGATCACCAAGCATTGCCTGCGTTTTTCGTTCAACCTCTGCCCCAAGCAAGCCAAGGGCGTCACCGGCGTGCGCACCAAGGTCGCGCCGATGCAGCTGATTCACGGCGATGAAGTGCTGACCTTGAAGTTCGATTGCAAACCCTGCGAGATGCATGTGGTCGGCAAGATCAAGGGGCATATCCTCGACCTGCCATTGCCGGGCAGCACGGCTCAGCCAGTGGTGGGGCATATCAGCCCGGAAGATCTGCTCAAGACGATTCCGCGCGGGACGCATTGACTCCAGTCACCACCGAACCCTGTGGGAACGGGCTTGCTCGCTCCCACAGGGGATTTTTCATTTCTGCGCCGTTTGCGCTTTTTCCGGCGACATATTCCGTTCTTAGGGCTCCCCCAACCGGCGCTCATGGTGCTAGGTTGTAAGTGATTGTTTCACCAAACGACACTTTTCCCTTGCAAAGGAATGCCCTCACCATGAACTTCCCGTTCAAGCGCCTGGCTATTGCCACCCTCGTCCTGTCCACCCTCTCGTCCTACTCGATATCCGCCAACGCCAACATCACCGCGCAACAGAGCGCGGACTTCGTCAAGACCTACGCCGATACCTCGGTCAGCGATTTCCGCCAGTTCCTGGCGAGCGTCGCCAAGAGTGAGCTGGCCGAATCCGCGAATCTCGGCCCGGCCATCGATGCCTTCCAAGGCAACAAAACCCTGTCGGCGGAACAACAGAACGAAATCCATCGGCTGCTCGGTATCTACGCCCGGGTGAAGTATGGCAAGGCCGCCACCGAGACCTTGCGCCAGTTGGTGGAAATCCCGACCTTTCGCAAGGACGGCGTGGCCCAGCATGAAAACCCCGAGTTTCTCAAGATCGCCGACAAGATCAAAAGCCTGGCCAACGACTTCAACCTGAACTTCCGCAACATCGACAACCGCGTCTATGAGATTTCACTCGAAGGCAGCGGTGACGAAGTCGTGGGCATTCACGCCCATGCCGACGTGGTGCCGGTGACGCCGGAAAACTGGGTGCTCAAGGACGGCACCAGGCTCGATCCGTTCAAGGTCACGCTGGTGGGCGATCGCATGTACGGTCGAGGCACCGAGGATGACAAGAACGCCATCGTCGTGGCGCTCTACGCCATGAAGATCATCAAGGACGAAAAACTGCCGCTGGCGCGCCACTTCAAGCTGCTGGTGGACACGACCGAAGAAACCACCGGCGACGCCATCCCCTACTATTTCGAGCGCAACCCGACGCCCAATTACAACCTGGCGCTCGATGGCAGCTACCCAGTGGTGATCGCCGAGAAAGGCTACGGCACGGTCATGGCGAACTTCCCTCGCCGGGCGGGCGAAGGCAAAGGCGCTGAAGTCGTTGCAATGACCGGCGGCATGGCGACCAACCAGATCCCGTCAACTTCAGTCGCGACATTCACCACCGACAAACCCGCCGAACTGGCCGCCAGCCTGCTCAAGGCCGGCACCGACTACGCCAAAGCCAATGGCGGCGACTTTGAAGTAAGGAGCGAAGGGGCCGATAAAACCGTCAAGCTGACCTTTACCGGCGTATCCGCCCATTCCTCCGAGCCCGAGTCAGGCGTCAACCCGGTCGCCAGGATGCTGGCCTTCATTAATGGCCTGGATGGCAAGGTCGCGCTCAAGCACAACCACATCACCGACGCCGCGCGTTACGCCACCGACAACTGGGGCCTGGATTACCTGGGCAACAAACTGGGCATCGGCTTTTCCGACGCGTTCATGGGCCCGCTGACCGCCTCGCTCACCTACGTCGGGATGGACGACAAGAGCTTCAAGCTCGCCGTGAACCTGCGGGTGCCCGTGGGCAAGCCGACGGACACGCTGAAGGCTGAGATCAACGACAAGCTCTCCGCGTGGGCCAAGAAGTCCGGGGTTGTCGTGACCTTCGACAACACTATCGACGAACCCATGTACCGTAACCCCGAGGGCGAATGGGTCAAGGCACTGCTGGCCGTCGCCACCGAGAACCTGGGCATGGAGCACAAGTTTGGCACGTCTGCCGGGGCCACGTCGGTCCATGACTTGCCCAACGGCGTGCAGTTCGGCCTGGCCATGCCCGACGTCAAGTACACCGGCCACAACGACAACGAGTTCAAGACCGTGGAGCAGTTTCTGCTGGACCTACAGGTCGTGACCGAAATGATGGGGCGGATCGGGCAGTTGCCGAAGCTCTAGGAAACGGCGCGCTCCCGGTGACGAGGGAGCTTGCTCTCGCTGGATTGCGCAGCGACCCCAACGGGCCAAACGCCATCAACCTGACCTACCGCGGCGACTGTTCCGGGGGCTGCTGTGCAGCCCAGCGGGAGCAAGCTCCCTCGCCACAAAGGGGTGCGGTGCATAGGGCACGAACAGGTTCCTCCCGTCCTGCGCAGCGCTTCGCCCCTCTCCCTCCTGCGCAGTAAATTTTTTCGCACGCAAACGATCTAGCCCGGTCGCATACTCGTCCATGCCGGGATGCAGTCCGCTCCCACCGCCCGTAACGCACCGACAACCACAAGGAATCCCCGATGCCCCAACGCTCCGCCCCTGCTTTGACCGCTGGCACCGGTTTCGTCCGGGTGCGTGGCGCCCGCGAACACAATCTCAAGAACGTTGACGTGGACATTCCTCGCGATGCCCTGGTGGTGTTCACCGGCGTGTCGGGTTCCGGCAAATCCTCGCTGGCCTTCTCCACGCTTTACGCCGAAGCCCAGCGTCGTTATTTCGAGTCCGTTGCACCTTATGCCAGGCGCCTGATCGACCAGGTCGGCGTGCCGGACGTAGGCAGCATCGAAGGCCTGCCGCCGGCGGTCGCCTTGCAACAACAGCGCGGCACGCCCAGCGCGCGCTCCTCGGTGGGCAGCGTCACCACCTTGTCGAGCCTGATCCGCATGCTTTACTCCCGCGCCGGCAGCTACCCGGCCGACCAACCGATGCTCTATGCCGAGGACTTTTCGCCCAACACGCCCCAGGGCGCGTGTCCGCAATGCCACGGCCTGGGCCGGGTTTACGAAGTGACCGAAGCCACCATGGTCCCCGACCCTTCGCTGACCATCCGCGAACGCGCGGTAGCCGCCTGGCCCATGGCATGGCAAGGGCAGAACCTGCGGGACATCCTCGTGACACTCGGCTATGACGTCGACATTCCCTGGCGCGACCTGCCGAAGAAGCAACGCGACTGGATCCTCTTCACGGAAGAGACCCCCACCGTCCCGGTGTACGCCGGGCTCACCCCGGCCCAGACCCGCGACGCCCTCAAGCGCAAACTCGAGCCCAGCTACCAGGGCACGTTCAGCGGGGCCCGGCGCTACCTGTTGCACACCTTCATGCATTCGCAAAGCGCGCAGATGCGCAAGCGGGTGGCGCAATATATGCGCGCCAGCCCCTGCCGGGTCTGCGAAGGCAAGCGCCTCAAGCGCGAGGCGCTGACCGTTACCTTTGCCGGGCTGGACATCGCCGAGCTGTCCAACCTGTCATTGCTGGAATTGGCCGAGGTGCTCAAGGCCGTCGCGGCGCCGGATTATCTGGAGCAGCCCGAAGAATCGGGCGATGTCCTGACCCATCGCCAGACGCGCGAGGCTCGTGAGCAGCGCGCCGCCAGGGGCGACAACCCGCACGCTGGCGGGCCGGACGCGCGCCACACGCCCAATCTGTCCCTGGAAAAGCGCCTGGCCGCCCAGCGCATTGCCGCCGAACTGCTGGAGCGCATCGTCACGCTGATCGACCTGGGCCTCGGCTATCTGGCCCTGGAGCGCAGCACGCCGACGCTTTCCTCCGGTGAACTGCAACGCCTGCGCCTGGCGACCCAGCTCAACTCCCAATTGTTCGGGGTGATCTATGTGCTGGACGAACCTTCCGCCGGCCTTCACCCGGCCGACAGTGAGGCGCTTTTTGGCGCCTTGCAACGGTTGAAAGCAGCAGGAAACTCGGTGTTTGTGGTCGAGCACGACCTGGACACCATGCGCCGCGCCGACTGGCTGATCGACGTGGGCCCCGACGCGGGCGAGCAAGGCGGCAGGGTCCTTTACAGTGGCCCGCCCGAAGGCCTTGGGCAAGTGCCCGAATCCCGCACCCGCGCCTACTTGTTCGCCGAAGAACGGGCCATTGCGCGCCATCCGCGCCCACCCAAGGACTGGCTGCGGCTGGACGGCATCACCCGCAACAATCTCGACAACCTGAGCGTGGGTTTTCCCCTGGGCTGCTTCACGGCTGTCACCGGCATTTCCGGTTCGGGCAAATCCAGCCTGGTCAGCCAGGCCCTGCTGGATCTGGTCGGCGCCCACCTGGGCCAGCCCGGCGCCAACGCCGATGGCGAAGAGCAAAGCCTGGAAGACGAACCGGTGCTGGCCAGCGGCGGCCAGGTCACCGCCGGGCTCGAGGGGGTCAAGCGACTGGTTCAGGTCGACCAGAAACCCATCGGCCGCACGCCACGCTCCAACCTCGCCACCTATACCGGGCTGTTCGACCATGTGCGCAAGCTCTTCGCCGCGACGGAGCAGGCACAAGCGCTCGGTTTCGATGCCGGACGGTTCTCCTTCAACGTCGCCAAGGGCCGTTGCGAAACCTGTGAGGGGGAAGGTTTCGTCAGCGTGGAATTATTATTCATGCCCAGCGTGTACGCCCCCTGTCCGACCTGCCATGGCGCCCGCTACAACCCACAGACCCTGGAAGTGACCTGGCAAGGCCTGGACATCTCCCAAGTGCTGCAATTGACGGTGAACCAGGCCCTGGAGGTCTTCGCCGAGCAACCGCCAGCCAGGCGTTCGCTCCAGGTACTCAAAGACATCGGCCTGGGCTATCTGCGCCTGGGCCAACCGGCCACCGAACTGTCCGGCGGCGAGGCCCAGCGGATCAAGCTGGCGACGGAACTGCAACGCAAGGCCCGAGGCGCGACGCTTTACGTGCTGGATGAACCGACCAACGGCCTGCACCCCCAGGACGTGGACCGCTTGCTGGTGCAGCTCAATCGACTGGTGGATGAAGGGCATACGGTGGTCGTGGTGGAACATGACATGCGCGTGGTAGCGCAAAGCGACTGGGTCATCGACATCGGGCCAGGGGCCGGGACTCAGGGAGGCAAAGTCGTGGTGTGCGGCGCGCCGCAGGTGGTGGCGAATTGCGGGGAGAGCCGCACGGCGCCGTTTCTCAAGAAGGTCTTGGAGTGAATGTTCACCTTGGCCAAGGCACTGCAAGCCGCACCACCCTTTCATTGTGGGAGCGAGCTTGCTCGCGATGGCGTCGGATCAGTTGCATCAAAGGTAACGGGTACACCGCTATCGCGATCGAACTCCCACAGCTCTGATACGGCGCTCAAAAGCGTCAATTAAATGTTACACATCAAACCAACCCACAACCGTTTATCAGTTTTTTGACACTCCGCCGATATGCGGACGCAACTTTTTCACTTACTCCGGTCATAACTCCGTGGTCGCTGATGGAATATTGGCAGATACCGAGGTTCTTAACCTGATACGGAGATAAGTCCATGATTTTCAACGTACAAAATTTTGGCGCCAAAGGAGATGGCGTCACTGACGACACGGCGGCCATTCAAAGTGCAATTGATGCGGCAGCTGCCGCGGGCGGGGGCCAGGTGTACATGCCGACGGGCACTTACATCGTGTCAGGGGGCGAGGAACCCTCCGACGGCTGCCTGATGCTCAAGAGCAACGTTTACCTGTACGGCGACGGCATGGGCGACACCACGGTGAAATTGGTCGATGGCTCCGATGCCAAGATCACCGGCATCATCCGCTCAGCCTATGGCGAAGAAACCCATGATTTCGGGGTCAGCAACCTCACCATCGACGGCAACCGCGACGCCACCACCGGCAAGGTGGACGGCTGGTTCAACGGGTATATCCCCGGCGAAGAAGGCTACGACTCAAACGTCACCCTCGACAGCGTCGAGATCAAGGATTGCTCCGGGTATGGCTTCGACCCCCACGAGCAAACCGTCAACATGGTTATCAAGAACAGCGTGTCCCACGGCAACGGCCTGGACGGATTCGTCGCCGACTTCCTCAGCGACAGCACCTTCGAAAACAACGTTGCCTACGACAACGACCGCCACGGTTTCAACGTTGTCACCAGTACCCACGATTTCACCATGACCAACAACGTCGCTTACAACAACGGCGGCAACGGCATCGTGGTGCAGCGCGGCAGTGAAGACATCCCCTCCCCCAGCAACATCACCATCACCGGTGGCGAGATGTACGGCAACGGCGCTGAAGGCGTGCTGATCAAGCTGTCCAGCGACGTAACCGTGACCGGGGTGGACATCCATGACAACAACGGCGCCGGTGTCCGCATCTATGGCAGCAACCATGTCGAGGTACTGGACAACACGCTGAACAACAACGCGCTGGGCAGCGCGGTGCCGGAAGTGATCATTCAGTCCTACGACGATACGCTCGGGGTGTCCGGCAAGTACTTCAACGGCAGCGACAACCTGATCCAGGGCAACATCATCAGCGGCAGCAACCTGTCCACCTACGGCGTCGCCGAGCGCAACGAAGACGGCACCGATCGCAACGCCATCATCGCCAACACCATCAGCCACACCAGCAAGGGCGCCACGCTGGTCTATGGCGATGGCAGCTACGTCAGCGCCACGGTGCCGATGACCACCGTGCAGGGTACGGCCGGCAACGACACACTCACCGGCACCAGCGCCAGCGAGATCTTCTTTGGGGCGGCGGGCAACGACACCATCAACGGCGCGGCCGGAAGCGACATTCTGGTGGGCGGCGCGGGCGTCGACAAACTCACCGGCGGCACGGGCGCCGATACGTTCCGTTTCACCAGCCAGTCCGACAGCTACCGCAACGCAACGGCGAGCTTCGACGACACCATCACCGACTTCGACGTGACCCAGGACAAGATCGACCTCGCCGATCTCGGCTTCACCGGCCTGGGCAATGGCCGTGGCGGCACCCTGCAGGTCAGCTACAACGCCAGCAGCAACCGCACCTACATCAAGGACTACGACGCCGATGCCAGCGGCAATCGCTTCGAGCTGATTCTCTCAGGCAACCTGGCGAGTACCTTGACGGCAGATAACTTCATCTTCAACCGGGTGATCACCGGCACCACCGGCAGCGACTCGTTGCAGGGCAGCGATGCGGCGGACACCCTGCTCGGCCTGGCGGGCAACGACAGCCTCAGTGGTGGCGCGGGCGCCGACAAGCTCGACGGCGGCGCGGGCATGGACACCCTCACCGGCGGCGCCGGGGCAGACACCTTTGTGTTTGCCAACCGACTCGACAGCTACCGCAACTACAACACCGGCGGCGCGAATCTGGGTGACCTGATCACCGACTTCGACATCGCCGCCGACAAGATCGACCTTTCCGCCATGGGCTTCACCGGCCTTGGCGACGGCAAGAACAACACCGTCTACCTGGTGCTCAACAGCGCCGGCACCAAGACCTACATCAAGTCCCTGGAGGCAGACGCCAACGGCAATCGATTCGAGGTAGCGCTGGACGGCAACTACCTCAATAAGCTGACCAATGCCAATTTCGTCTTCGCCACGTCCTCGCCCACCAACCAGGCGCCGGTAGTAGCCACGCCATTGCTGGATCAGAACGCAACCGAAAAGACACCTTTCAATTATGTGGTCCCGGCCACCAGCTTCAACGATCCGGACAATGACAGCCTCAGCTACACCGCCAAGCTGGCCGACGGCAGCGCCCTGCCCAGCTGGCTGATGTTCAATGCCGCCACGCGCACCTTCAGCGGCACGCCTCCCGACACGGCGTCGGGCACTTACTCGATCCAGGTCACCGCAACCGATGGCAGCAACGCCACCGTCAGCGACAGCTTTACCCTGGCCGTGCAAGACGTGCCCTCGTCCGTGGTGATCAACGGCACGCCGAACAACGACACCTTGACCGGCACCGTCGCCAACGAGCAGATTTTCGGCGGTGCGGGCAACGACACCCTCAATGGCGCCGCCGGCAACGATGTCCTGGTGGGCGGCACCGGCGTGGACAAACTGACCGGTGGTACGGGCGCCGACGTATTCCGCTATACGTCCAAGCTCGACAGCTACCGCACCAGTTCCACCAGCGCCAGTGACCAGATCCTCGATTTCGACGTGGCCGCCGACAAGATCGACGTCGCGGCTCTCGGTTATACGGGCCTGGGCAACGGGCTCAATGGCACGCTGCAAGTCACTTACAGTGCATCGACCAACCGCACCTACCTCAAGGACCTCACGGTCGATGCCAACGGCAACCGCTTCGAAATCTCGATGGCCGGCAACCTGGTCAGCAGCCTGACCGCCAATCATTTTGTCTTTGCCGACCAGAACACTCCGACGAACGTCGCGCCGGTGGTGGTCATCCCCCTTCTGGACCAGAACGCCAGCGAAAGCACGCCGTTCAAATACACCGTGGCCAGCAACAGCTTCAGCGACGCCAACCAGGATGTGCTGACCTACACCGCGACCCTCGCCAACGGCAACGCCCTGCCTTCGTGGCTGACGTTCAACGCCGCCAACCTGACGTTCAGCGGCACGCCCACCACCGCCGCTGCTGGTAACTACGACGTGCTGGTCAAGGCCACCGACCCCTCGGGCGCCTCGGTCAGCGACAACTTCGCCCTGGTGGTCGCCGATGCGCCGGCCAACACCATCACCGGTACCGCCAACGCCGAAAGCCTCAACGGCACGGCAGGCGCCGACCTGATCCTCGGCCTCGGCGGCAACGACACCATAAAGGCCGGCACCGGCGCGGACATCATCGACGGCGGCGCCGGACGCGACTCGTTGTATGGCGGCGACGGCGCCGACACGTTCCGCTACAACAACCTGGCCGACAGCTACCGGGATTACGACACCGGCGGCGTGACCGCCACGGACACGATCTACGACTTCACCGTTGGCGTGGACAAGATCGACGTCTCCGGGCTGGGCTTCCTTGGCCTGGGCGACGGCAACAACGGCACGCTCTACATGACCCTGAACGCGGCGGGCGACAAGACCTACGTCAAATCCAGCCAGGCCGACGCCGATGGCAATCGCTTCGAAATCGCCCTGAACGGCAACTACCTCAACACCCTCACCGCCGACGATTTCGTCTTTGGCGAACGCGCCCAGCAAGACATCCTCTACCTGCCGACTCTTGGCCAATCCAACGCGCGCCTGCTGCGCATGAGCGAAGACGACGATCAATCCGGCACCTCGATGCTGGTCAACGATCTGAGCAAGTACACCACCTACGACGTACGCAGCCAGTTCGACGATGCCGATGGCAACGGCATTGACATCGCCGTCGGCGGCAGCACGGTCAACGGCTTGTCGACGCTGGGCGCCGAGGAGCTGAAGTTGTGCTGGTGGCTGACCGATACCAATCAACCGGGGCCGGCGCTGTTGCGCGCCGTGACGTTGCTGCGTGACCAGCTCACCGAACTGAAGTCCATCGATAACGTAACCATGGGCATCATCTGGGGCCAAGGCGAAGAAGCCGCCCAGGAAATCGCCCGCTCCACGGACAAGGCGGCAGCAGCGGCAGCCTACAAAGCGGCGACATTGAAGGTATTCGATTACCTGCACAGCCAATTCGGCAACTTCAACGTGTACATCATGGAGACCGGCCACTACGAGCAGGACGCCGCGCGCGCCCGTGGTTACCCGGAGGATAAGATCGCCGACATCGTCGAGGGTGTGGGCTACGTTCGCGCCGTCCAGGAAGCCATCGCCGCCGAGCGTGCCGATGTGAAACTGGCGGTGGACCCCAACGACCTGCCCTTGCGTTATGAAGTGGACCCGCTGGTCTATCCCGACGACGTCTGGCACCTGCACGAGGAATCAGCGGAAATCGTCGGCCAGCGCCTGGCCGACTACATCGCCGATGACCTCGGTTTCCAGGGCAACCCCAACGACAACAACAGCGTGCAGGACATTTTCGACGGCGCGCAGAATGAGGGCGGGATGATTTCCGGCACCGACCAGGACGATACGCTGGTGGGCAGCTCGGGCAACGATACTCTGAACGGCGACCTGGGCGCCGACACGTTGACCGGTGGCGATGGCAACGATATCTACGTCGTCGACAACGCGTTCGACAGCGTCGTGGAAACCAACACCTCGACCGCGCAGATCGATACGGTACAGGCTTCGGTCAGTTGGACACTGGGCGCCAACCTGGAAAACCTGGTGCTGACCGGCGTTTCGGACATCGACGGCACCGGTAACGATCGGCGAAATTTCATCACCGGCAACGTCGCCAACAACGTGCTCAATGGCGCTGCGGGAGCCGACAGCATGAGCGGTGGCGACGGCGACGATACCTACTATGTCGACAATGCCAGCGATACCATCATCGAGAAAAGCAGCAATCCGGTGACCGGCGGCATCGACAGCGTCCACAGTAGCCTCGCCGCCTACACCTTGGGCAACAACGTGGAGAACCTCTACGTCGACAGCCCCGGCGTCGCTAACGGGACGGGTAACGCGCTGGCCAACACCTTGTTCGCCGGTGCCGGCGACAACATCCTCGACGGGCGTGATGGTAACGACACCGTGTCCTACGACCGAGCCCTGGCCGGGGTCACCGTGAACCTCTCGACCTCTGCCCAGCAAAACACCGTGGGCTCCGGGCTGGACACCTTGAAGTTCATCGAAAACCTGACCGGTAGCGCCTACACCGACACATTGTCGGGCAACAGCGCTGGAAACATCCTCGACGGCGGTGCCGGCAACGATACCCTGGTGGGCGGGTCGGGCGATGATCGGCTGATCGGCGGTGCGGGCACCGATAACCTCACCGGCGGCACCGGCGCGGACACCTATGCGTTTGGCGCGCTGTCTGACATGGGCGTCGGGGCGGCACGGGACGTGATCAACGGCTTCAAGAGCACGGAGATGGACAAGCTGGACTTCACCGGCCTGGACGCCAACCCGCTGACCGCCAACCTCGATGCGTTCACCTTCATTGGTAGCAACGCCTTTGACACCACCAACGCCACCGGCCAATTGCGCTTTGTCGACGGCATCCTCTACGGCAGCGTCGACTCCGACGCCACCGCCGAGTTCGAACTCTCTCTGGTGGGCGTCAAGGAGCTGCATGCCAGCGACTTCACTGCCTGATTGAGCTTATAGGGGCTGCTTTGCAGCCCTTGTACTCTCCTGCTTTGTGGCGAGGGAGCAAGCTCCCGCTGGGCCGCGTAGCGGCCCTAAAAAGGCAAGACGGAATTTGCCTGACACACCGCAGTAATTTGCTTTGGGACCGCTTCGCGGCCCAGCGGGAGCAAGCTCCCTCGCCACCACAGCGCCAGGACTTCAGAACAGACTTTGCACCTGCTCCAGCACCGCACGGTTCATCTGGCCGGTGTGGGTGTGCAGGCTTACGTAGCTTTGGAGCATGTCGAGCTTGGTGTCGAGCAGGTCCCGGCGCGCCTGGAACAGCCGTTGCTGGGCGTCGAGGATGTCGACCGTCGAGCGCACGCCGCCCTGGAAGCCTTTTTCCGTCGACGTCAGCGCGCGCTGATTGGACTCCACCGCCCGTAGCATGGCCCTGCTCTTGGCGAACCCCGCCACCACGCCCAGGTAATCGGTCTCGATGGACTCAGCCAGCTCCTGACGCTGCACGTCATAGTCGGACTGGGCGCCGGCCAGTTGTGCCTCGGCCTTGGCCACCGAAGCGCGCACCGCGCCGCCGCGATACAAGGGGATGTCCAGCTGCACACCGACGTAATAGGTGTCCTGGCGCGGGTCGAGCTCTTGGTACTGGCGGGTTTCCCGGCGCGTCAACTGCGTGGTCAACGACAACGTCGGGTAATGCCCGGCGCGCTGGCTGTCGGCCTGGGCCTCGGCGACTTTCACCGCCGCCAGCCGCGCGGCCAGTTCGGGGCTGGCCTCGCGGGCGATTGCCGTCCAGTACGGCAAATCCTGCTCCGGCGGGATGGGGCTGCCGGCAGGCAATTCTTCGCGCATCGGCTGGATGTCCTCGATGGGCACACTCGCCCGCCCCGACAGTGCCCGCAGCGCGGCCACGCGACGGGCCTGGGCTTCGGTTTCCTGGGCCTCCACCAGATCGAGCCGGGCCTGGGCCTCGTCGATGTCGGTGATTGCCCCCTGGCCGCCTTCATAGAGCTTTTTGCTTTGGATGACCAAGCCACGAATGGCGGTCTTCTGCTGGGCGATCAACTTCAATTCATTCTCGGCCCGGGCCACATCGAAATAGCCCTTGGCGACCCGGTCGAACAAGGCTTGGCCGGCCACGTCGAATTGTTGGCTACCGAGCACGCCGCGGGCCTTGCCTTCCTGATAAGCCGCCCAGCGCCCCTTGTCATACAGCGGCTGTTGCGCCGCCAGCGTCACGCTGTTCGCCTGGTAGTCGTTGCTGTTCACATAACTGCTGTCGTCGCCGCCATCGGTACGCCCGCCATACCCATACCGCGAGGACAGCGAGACCTGCGGATAAAGCCCGCCACGCCCAATCGCTTCTTCCTGCCGGGACGCGTCGTAGGCGTGGGTCGCGGTCTGCAAGGTCGGGTCATTGAGCCGCGAGGCATCGTAGGCGGCAGTCAGGCTCAGCCCGCCCTCCGCCGCCCAGGCGGGGCCGATCACCGCCCAACTGGTGTACAGGCTCAACAGCACACGGACGCCGTAACGGCAACGGTCGGTCATGCTCATTCCTCTTTGAAGGCAGCGAGCAAGCGTTCGCGCAAAGGTTTCATCAGGTAGTTCATCAAGGTGCGCTCACCGGTCACGACGGTGACGTCGGCGAGCATGCCGGGACGCACCAGCAAACCGGCGCCTTGCAGCGCGACGACTGTCTCGGCGGGAATTTCTACCTTGGCGGAGAAGTACGGCTGGTGGGTCTGCTGGTCGATCAGTTGGTCCGCCGACACGGTGGTGACCGTGCCGGTCACAGTCGGCGTATCCACCCGCTGCAGGGCGGTGAAATGCACATGCACCGGCAATCCGGGGGTGAGCTTATTGGCCATCAACGGATCGAAACGCGCGGTGATCGCCATCGGCGCGTCCAACGGCACCACCTGCATCAGCGTCTGCCCGGCTTGGGCGACGCCGCCCACCGTGTGGATCGACATGTCCATGACCTGGCCCGCCACCGGCGCGCGGATCGCACCGTTATCGACTTCGAACTGCAAGGCGCGGATCTGATCGGCATAGGCCGCGGCTTCGGCCGAAACCTCGCTGAGCTGGGTTTCGGCATCGCGGCGAAACTCCTGCTGCGCCTGCAAGGCCTTGAGCCGACTTTCGTTGATGGCCTGGCGGGTGCGCCCGACGTCGCCGATGCCCGAAGCGATCTGTCCGGCCAGTTGCGCCGCGTTTCGCTCGGCCTCGAAAAGTTTGTTGCGCGGCACGTAGCCTTCCCGGGCCAACTCGCGCAAGCCCTCGAGTTCCTGTTGCTGGAAGCGCATTTGCGCATCGTAGTTGCGCTTGACCCCTTCGTAGCCCTGCAGTTGTTGCTGCAAGGCGCCGATTTCATGCTCGATGATCTTCAGGCGGCTGCCCAGTTCGGCACGCCGGGTCATGAACAGCTGACTCTGCAGGGCCATGGCCGCCTTGACACGTGGCTCTTCGGCGCGCTCCAGCAATTGTTGCGGCCACTGGATTTCATCGGCGCCCAGGCGCTCGGCCATCAACCGCGCCTCGATGCTGCGGTCGTTGAGCAGCTTGCCCAGGGTCACGTCCAACTGCGATTGCGCCTGCACCGTGTTGAGCTGCACCAGCAACTGCCCCTGGCTGACACGATCGCCATCACTGACCAACAGTTTTTCCACCACGCCCCCCACCAGCGACTGCACCGCTTTGCGCTCCCCCGCCACTACCACGGTGCCGCTGCCCACCACGCCCTGGTCGAGCGGCGCCAGGCAGGCCCAAAGCAGAAAGCCGCCAAGGGTCAGGGCCAGGAAAACCACGCCGTAGCGCGCCGCCCCGCCCGCATCGGTGCTCGCGGTGGGCAATGTGTCGCTGCTGAGCACGCTCAGGCCATGCTCGCCGTGGGCCGGTGTGGCCGATTTCAAATCACGCATCCTTGCCTGCCTCCCGCACAGCGGCCGGCCGCGGCCCCGGCATCAGCGCCTTGAGCACCCGGTCCCGAGGGCCGAACGCTTGTTGAGTGCCGTCCTTCAACACGAGGATGTGATCGACCACCGCCAGCACGTTGGGCCGATGGGTGATCAACACCACGGTGCTGCCGGCGGCCTTGAGCACGCCGATGGCCTGCACCAGCGCCAGTTCACCGGCTTCATCGAGGTTGGAGTTGGGCTCGTCGAGCACGATCACCGACGGGCTGCCATACAGCGCGCGCGCCAGGCCCAGGCGTTGCTTCTGACCGCCAGACAGGCCAAGCCCGCCAGGGCCCAACGGTGTGTCGTAGCCCTTGGGAAACCTGAGAATCATTTCGTGAATGCCCGCTTGACGGCTGGCGGCGATGATTTTGTCGGCGTCCTGCTCGCCGAAACGGGCGATGTTGTCGGCGACGCTGCCATCGAACAGTTCGATGTCCTGGGGCAGATAGCCCAGGTATGGCCCCAGCGCGTCATGGGACCACTGGCTGATCTCGGCATCGTCCAGGCGCACCGATCCGCCCATGGCCGGCCACACGCCAACCAACGCGCGAGCCAGAGTCGATTTGCCACTGGCACTGGGACCAACCACCGCAAGCACTTCGCCCTTGCCGAGGCTGAAATTGATGCCCCGCAGAATCGGCTGTGATGCCCCGGGCGGTCCGACGTACAACTGCTCCAGGCGCAGCGCGCCGGTGGGCGGTGGCAGCGGCATGCGCAAGCGATCGCGTGGATGTTGCGCGAGCAGTTGGCTCAGGCGCTGGTAACTCTGGCGGCCGCTGTTGAATTGCTTCCACGAGCCGATGGCGATTTCCACCGGAGCCAGGGCACGTCCCAGCAGCAGCGACATGGCGATCATCATCCCCGCCGAGAGCTGCCCCTCCAGCACCAGCAGCGCGCCCAACCCCAAAGCGAGGGACTGACCGGAAATCCGCACGAATCGCGTCGCCGAGGTGATGCGCGCCCCGCGGTCGCTGGCGTGGGCCTGCGCGGCGATGATCCGTTGTTGCAGCAGGCTCCAGCGCTGGCGCAGCGGCCCGAGCATGCCCAGGGCCTGGATGACCTCGGCGTTGTGCAATGTGCTGTTGACGTAGACCGAGGACTGCACGCCCAGTCGATTGGCCTCTCCCAGGCGCGAACGGGTCGCCAACTCGCCCCACAGCGCCAGGCCGATCAGCAATACGGCGAGCACCAGCGTCAATACGCCGAACCAAGGGTGAAAGATGAACGCCACCAGCAGGAAGATCGGCAGCCACGGCGCATCGAGCAAGGCGATCAGGCCCTGGCCGGTAATCAGCTGTCGCAAGGTGGCAAGATCGGTGAGCACTTGTGCCGGGTTGGCGTTGTGCTCGCGCAGGCTGCGGGCAAACGCCGCATCGAAAATCCGCTCGCCCAAGGCGTCGTCCAGCCCGGCGCTCATGCGGATCATCACCTCGCCGCGCACCCATTCGATCAACGCACTGAACATGAACAGCCCAAGGGCGATCAAGGTGAGCATGACCAGGGTGGTTTCGTTGCGACTGGTCAGGACCCGGTCGTAGACCTGCATCATGTAGAGCGACGGCACCAGCACCAGCAGATTGATCACGCCGCTGAACAAGGCCAGGGACCAGAATACACGGCGATAACTTAACAAAGCGGCATCAATGTCATGCCGTGGATCGAGAAAAAAACCCATAGAGTGTCAACCCGCAAAAGGAAATAACGGTCCCCGCGAAATCCATGCGAGTCTTTGCCCCGAAGGCGTCAAAAAAAGGGCGTCATGTAGCTGACATTGTCGCTATATGAGCCGAACGTCGGCCCTACGGCGGCCAAGTACTGACAACGTAGTCGCAGGTTAGTGCCAGAGGGGAAGCGGGATTTTTGCGGGGGATAGAGCAAAACGGCGGCGGTTCGGGATCGGGCTCTGCTGTGGCAGCGGGCTTGCTCGCGATGTTGGCGGGTCAGTCGCATCGATTTGACCGCCTTACGGCCATCGCGAGCAAGCTCGCTCCCACAGGTTTGGCGCGTTAGGCAGGTTCTGCGCCGAGGGTTTCAGCCATCCGCACCAGGTCGGCGAACGACTTGGCGTGCATTTTCTTCATGGCATGGGCGCGATGGATTTTCACGGTAATCTCGCTCAGGTTCATCTGCCCCGCGATCTGTTTGTTCATCAGTCCCTTGGCGGCCAGGGCCATGACCTCCTTCTCGCGCGCCGTCAACGTCTGGTAACGCGTATGCAAGCCGCAAAGCTGCTGCTCGATTTCCCGCCGTTTGACGTCCGCCTCAAGCGCAGCTGACACGGCGTCCAGCAAATCCTGTTCGCGAAACGGTTTAGCCAAAAAGTCCATGGCGCCGGCCTTCATCGCCTTGACGGACATTTCAATGTCGCCGTGACCGGTAATGAAGATGATGGGAATCCTGATATTCGACGCCGCCAACTGGCGCTGGAAATCCAGCCCGCTACTGCCCTGCAACCGGACATCGAGTACCAGGCAACTGGCGCAATCGGGTTTGGGCCGCTGGAGAAACTCGGCGGTGGACGCGAATGTCTCGACGCGCATGCCGACAGAGCGCAGGAGATTGCTCAATGCACAACGTATGGACGCATCGTCGTCCAGCACGAACACAACAGGACCTTCGCTGCCCGGCTCATTGTTTTTGATATTGCCGTTCATGCACGATTCTCTCGCAGGGTGGATTGAAAAAGCCTAGCACAGCGCCTTCGACGCCGAAGTGGGCCTGACGAGGCGCAATCGGTAGCGTCACGCAACGAAAAGAGCCTTCAGTGCGGTAATCGTTGCCAGGAACTCGCGCGGCCGGTGCCAATACGCGCCGACCTGGGCACTGTAGCCCTTCCCGGTAAGGCACCAGGTGCAGAAATGTTCGCAGTTGTTGGCCAGGAGACTGTAGCGGTTTTCGCCCAACCTGGAGCGGGCCCGACGGGCCACTTCGTTGGCCGGATAGCGGGCGGGTTGTTGGATGATCCACACCGGCCTGCCACTGGCGAAATGCTCCAGATCGGTCACTTCGATGGGCCCCGCTTCCAGCGCGCCACTGAACCCCGAATAATGGGCAACGCTTCCGGCGCCCAGGTAAATCCCGTGATGGATATAGAAACGGCGCGGACTGATCAGATGCGCCCCGATGGGCACCTCGCCCAAGGCGCTGATATCGACCAACCTCAGCGAATCGATCGCCAGCCCTCCGGGCCTTTTGGTGCCGTGGCGGGGTTCCAGAGTCACGCCTGCCGGCACCGGCACAACCAAACGGTAGGAGACGTTGGCCGCTACCAACGCCAGGCAGATAAGCACTATTGAACGAAGTGACGAAAATTCATCCGCCGCGATGCCTGTCAGTTTCATTGCCAGATCCTCCGCAACCCATGGCAATCACTGTATCGCTCGGGTTGGCGGGGATCATTTGTACGTGGGATTGGTTCACTGATCGATTGATATGCAGCGTGTAAACCTTGGTATTAGCGAGCAACGGGCAGCGAGAACTCGAGGACAGCCCCACGGGGCTGGTTGGCGTGCGCCTGCAAACAGCCGCCGTGGGCTTCGATGATCGATCGACAGATGGATAATCCCAGCCCAAGGCCCGAAGCCTTGGTGGTGTAGAACGATGCGAACACCCGTTCCGCGCATCCCAAGGCAAAGCCCGGCCCCGAATCGCAGACTTTCACCCACACGCAACCGGCATCGTCCAGCCCGGAACTGATCGACAAGTGCCGCTCGCTTTCATCGACGGCGCTCATGGCCTCCAATGCGTTCATGATCAGGTTGAGCAGCACCTGTTGCAGCTCCACGCGATCCCCGTCGATAGCAGGCAGCGCGTCGGCCAGGTGTGTTTGGATCGAGGCGCCACTCTTGATGATCTGGCTGCGGCTGAACTCGACCATTTCCTCGATGGCTGCGTTGATGTCCAGCGGCCCTTTCTGCGGTGGAGCCTTGCGGATGTGCTCGCGGATTCGCCCCAGCACATCGGCGGCTCGATTGGCATCGAAGACCAGATGCCCGAGAATCTGCCGGACTTCCTCGATTTCCGGCGGCTGGGCGTTGAGCCAACGCAGGGCGGCGTCGGCATTGAGGATCGTCGCGGCGATCGGCTGGTTGACCTCATGGGCAATCGAGGCGACCAACTGGCCCATCGTCGCGACTCGGTTTGCATGGGCCAGTTCGGCCTGCACTTCGCGATAGCGACGCTCGCTTTCGCGAATCTTCTCCTCGGCCTGTCGGCGCTCGGTCAGATCCAGCACAAAGGCCACGCCTTCCCGGCTGCTGGCTTCGAACATGGCCAGGCCAACGATCACCGGCAGACGGCTGCCGTCTTTCCTGAAGTATTCCTTCTCGTACGGGCAGGCTTGCCCGGTGCGCAGGGCCTTGGCCAACGAACGCTCACTCAGCTCGCGATACTCCGGCACCGTCAGGTCCCTCCAACGCAGCCGGCCGGAGGCAAGGTCTTCGCGCTCATAGCCCACCATGCGCAGGAATGCGTCGTTGGCTTCGATGATGTCGCCCTCGGCATTCCAGACCAGAATCCCGATGATGTTGGCATCGACGAGACGACGGATCTTTGCCTCCCGTTCGGCCACCTCTCGGTACAGACGAGCGTTTTCCAGGGAGATGGCCGCGCGAGACGCCACCAGATTCAGGATGGTGAGCCGGTTCGGACTGAATACATGGGCGGCAAGGCTGTTTTCCAGATACAGCACGCCCACCAGCGCGGCCTGGTTGATCAACGGCAGGCACAGGATCGACCGCACCGGACGTTTGCGAAAGTAGGGATCGGCGGCAAACGTCGCGGCGGCCGGGCCCATGGCGTCGTCGAGAAACACGCTCTCCTGGGTCCGCAGCACATGGTAAAAAATCGACTCCGGCAACAGCGCCGAACTGACCGGCTCGTCACGCAGTTGCGTCGTGGTCCCGCCGGTCGTCGCTTGCGCCGCGATCCGGTGCCCCTCGCCAGTGGACAGGATCAGCAGGCCGCGCTCAGCGCCGGCTTGCTCGATGGCCGTGGCCATCACCCGATCGATCAGCTTCTCCAGGACGATTTCTCCTGACACTGCCTGAGAGACTTTGAGCACGGTGGCGATGTCCAGGTGTTCCACCGGAGTCGCCATCGTAGTCGCCGGGCCGGGCGCGGGTTCTGTTTCGCGCAGCCACGGATACCGGGCTTCGAGCTGTCGAACCTTGCCGTCGGCTCCCCAACGCAGATAGCCGTAGCAGGCGTCCTGCATATACATGCGAGCGATTTTCCCAAGGCCACGGGCGGCGTAGAAACGTGAGGCTAGTTCGTTGGCAAGCGCCTCGACATGGACGAAGCCGCTTTGCCGGGCGAGGTTCATGGCGTGTTCGTAAAGCAGCTCGGCATCGATTGGCCGCCCTTCGACACGGGCAATCTCCGCGCCCACCAGTGCGGCGCGGCTCGCAAAGTTGTCCGGGCACTGCCGCGCCCAGGCCTGAAGCTGTCCATGGCCCTCCTTCATTGCGTCCAGATGCGCCCCTCGCTGATCCGCAGGGGCTTTGTCATAAACGGCAGCATGGGCCAGGGCACCGAAAAAGTGATATTCGGCTTCCTCGAAAAAGGACTGGCAAACCCAGAGCAACCGGCGCGCTTTTTCGGCAGCGGCCAAGGCCGCTTCTGGCTCGTCGGCCATACAGCGGGCCTGTAGCTTGCGAACCCAGTACAAGCATTCAGCCAGGACCAAGTCCGGATTGCTGGACAAATGGGATTCGGTGGTCACCTCGTCCAGTTCGTCGTCATCCATGCGCCCGAAGATCGACGTCTGGCCGCGAAGCATCCGGATCAGCAGCAATTGCGTGACGATGAAATCCGTCACCAGCCCGAAACGCACCTTCCTCGCATAGTCCAGGCCACGCTCGGCTTCATCTTGTACCTTGGGCAGCGGTTCCCCGGCGAAGAGCAGATCCGCAGTGAGGTTGTTGCCCGCGTAAGCACCGTACGGCAGGTCCCCGATCCGGTTCGCAGCCGCAAACGAACGACGCAAGAGGTCGCGGCATTGTCCGACCGGTCTCATCCAGCGCACGGCAAAGCAAGAGAAGCACAGATAGGTGCTGGCTTCGAATCGAGTCATGCCACGGTGCTCGACAAGGTCGCAGCCCAGCTGCCCGAAACGAAACCCCACCTCATGGTCGCCGAACCGCCGGCCCGCGACTCTGAACAGATTGGCATAGAGCACACAGGACGCGTCGCAATTGCCGCGTTCCAGGCTCAAGGTGATGGCCTTGCAGATCAACAGGTCCGCCAGGTTCGCGTCACTTTGCAGGGCCGGGGCGAAGAGCTTGCTCAGCGCATTGACGGTCTCCAACGCGGTCGCGTCTTCCATCAAGGGCAGATCGATCAAATCCTCGATGGCCCGATCGCCGAGCAATGTGGCGATGCGGTCGTATTCCTGGCGCACGGCCTCGTCACTTGGCTGCGCGGCCCAGTGAATGCCGACATGCCGCAAATACGCGAGACACACCGCCACCGCGCCGTCGCTGCGATCCATCAGCAAGTACACATCCATCAACAGGCAGGCGACGCTGGCCCGTTCGCTCACCGTCACGGCGCGATTGGCCAGCGCCGTCAGCCGCTCGTCGGCAATGGCGAGCTGGCCGGTGAGGAACTCGCATTCGGCCCTGTTCAGCTCAAGGGCGAAATTCAAGCCGTGCCGATGCGTCCAACTGTCATCGCCCAGCAGCTGGGCACCATGGGCAAGGTAATTGAGTGCCGAAGCATAGGCCGTCGACGCCTTGGCCCGTTGGCCGGCGAGCAAGTTGAGCGCGGCCAGCTCCTCTCGCTCGGCCTGATCGACGAGCAACCCGGCGCCGAGGTTGAGCTGGCCCACGATGTCGAATATCGCCTCGTCCCGGCCCTCGGGAGCGGTCCGCCGGGCCAGCAGCCGGCCGATTTTCAAATGGGCCGAGGCGCGTGACTCCGGGGGGATCATCGAGTAGGCCGCTTCATGGATACGGTCGTGGACAAAACCGTAAGCACCGTCGCGGCGCTCCACCAGCTCCTGGCGGACCGCCTCCCAGAGGACCGTGCGGATTTGCGCTCTGGGGACCTCAAGGATAATCGCCAGTGCGTTCAGCCCGCAGACGTTCCCCATGCAAGCAAGCTGCTGCAAGGCCTGCTGCGTCTGGGCCGGCAGGCGCGCCAGCTTGCCGCTCATCAAGTCGACGATATTATCGGTGTACCCCTTGGCGTGGATCCGATCCGGGTCCCACCACCACTGTCGGCTGCCATGATCGAACGCCAGCAAGTGCTCATCGGCGAGCGCCTGCAAGAACTGGATCACGAAGAACGGATTGCCCGCGGTCTTGTCCAGCACCAACTGCGCCAACGGCTCGATGCGAGCAGGCTCGTCATGCAGCGCCTCGGCGATCAATTGCTCGATATGCCCCTTGGCGAGCGGTGAGAGCATGATTTCGCTGACCTTGCCGCCGACGCTGCGCAGCGTCTTGAGTTTGCCTGACAGCGGGTGCGTCGCATCCACTTCGTTGCTGCGGTACGCACCGACCAGCAGCAGATATTGCACGTCGTCGCTGGTCAGCAGGTCTTCCAGCAGGTCGAGCGTCGCCGCGTCAAGCCATTGCAAGTCGTCGAGAAACAGCGCCAGGGGATGCTCGCGGCGGGCGAACACACCGATAAAACGGCGCAACACCAGCAGGAAGCGCCGTTGCTCCTGCTGGGGATCGAGTACCAGCACCGCAGGCGGCTCCCCGACGATCAGCCTCAGTTCAGGGATCAGGTCCGTCATCAGCCGTGCGTTGGGGTCCAGGGCCTGGCGCAATGCATCGCGCCAACCGGCCAACTCGGCATCGCTCTTGCCCAACAGCGTACGCACCAGGCTCTGAAACGCCTGGATCAGCGTCGAATAGGGAATATCGCGCCGGTACTGATCGAACTTGCCACGGGCGAACAACCCCCTTGGCGGCACGAGTACCTTGTGCAGCTCGTTGACCACGGAAGATTTACCAATCCCGGAATACCCCGTGACCAGCACGAGTTCCGGCGCGCCACGTTCAACCACCCGGTTGAACGCGCTTACCAACGCTTGGACCTCGGGCTCGCGTCCATAGAGTTTTTCGGGAATCAAAAGGCGGTCTGAGCCGCCTTGCTCGCCCAATGCAAAATCTTCGATGCGACGCCACTGCCGCCAATGCGACAGGCACTGACGCAGGTCGTGCTCTACGCTCGCGGCCGTCTGGTAGCGTTCCTCGGCGGTCTTGGCGAGCAGCTTCATGACGATCCGCGACAGCATGTCGGGAATGGTTTGGATCCGCTCGTTGGGCGCCAGCGGCCTCTTGGCGATATGGCAATGCACCCATTCGATCGGGTCCGATGCTGTGAACGGCAGCGAGCCGGTCAACATCTGGTACAGCGTGACGCCGAAAGAATAGAGATCGCTGCGCGAGTCGATCGAGCGATTCATCCTGCCGGTCTGTTCGGGCGCCATGTAGGCCAGCGTCCCGGCAAGCGTCTCGGGGGCCTGCCGCTCGCGGGGCAAGCGTGACGTCATGCCGAACCCGGTGAGCCGGGCCTGGCCGTCGTCGCAATCCACCAGGATATGGCTGGGCTTGATGTCCTTATGGATCAGGCCACGCTCGTGAAGCTTGCCCAATGCGACGGCAATGCTCACCGCGAGCTGCAAGAAGCGGGTCGTCTCCAAGGGCGAGGTGAGCAATTGCAACAGCGGCAAACCACCCGGGTCGCTGGCGACCAGTTGCACTTGAGGACCTTCACTGATCCATTCCAGGGGCTGTACGCACCACGAAGCATCCAACTGGTCCCTCAGGCCGAATTCATGAGCAAGACGCTCAAGGCAATCGGGCCGCGGCTGGCGGGTGGCGGGCCGAACCACCAGGACAGGTTTATCGCCGTCGGCACCTGGGCGTCGTTCCCGGCAGAAGATACGCTCGCCATCGTCCCATTGTGTTTGCATGCGGGTTTCCATCGGCACTGGAGCAAGAGGGGTTCAGTTGCATTTACCGTCGAGCTGCCATCCGGTGTCGTGCCGCAATTGCCAAGGCCAGGGTTCGGCTTCCATGGCTGCGCCGGCGACTCGACGAAAAGCGTTCATGTCGGGTTCCGGGACGGATCGTATTGCCGTCGTTTAGATTAGCGCCTCGCCTGTGCCCTTCCCATATTTTTTTCAACGGCGATGACGGGCCTCGGACACAGCGGATACGGCAGTTGAATGACCACGCAGGCCGACGATGCGGCGCCAGTCTATGTGAAATTCCCCGCCAGTCATTCCTGCCCGCGTATGACTTGGGCATCCGTTGGTTGCATGCCGCCAGGGGCGCGCGCACCTTAGGTCTTAGCCGGATATACATAGGTATACTTTTGCGCCTGGACGGACCGCGTATGGTGAATTGAAAACCGGCGCTGTTACGAGCGATCCCATGGAAGACACCCCCGTGTGCAACAAGACGATCGCAGTCATCGATGACGATGAATCCGTACGCACGGCGCTCAATAGCCTGTTGCGGTCCAGCGGCCATCAGGTCCGTACGTATCGCAGCGCCAGGGAATTCCTCGATTCAGAAGCGCCCGCGCAAACCGGCTGCCTGGTTTGCGACATACAGATGCCGGGCATGAGCGGCATCGAGTTGCATCGGCACCTGCTGAAAAACAAGGTGCGTATCCCTACCCTGTTCATTACGGCGTACCCGGAACTGGCCGCCAACACGTCGGGGCTGGTGGATTGCCTGCCCAAGCCCTGCGATGCCAGAAGGTTGCTGGACTGCATCGCAAAAGCCCTCGGTCAGCCGCACTGATCAACGGGATCGGTTCCTGCTCATACTTGCGTATATCCCCGCCTATCCCACGTATGGTTTCGCTGAACCGAGGTAGAAGTGTGCCTGGGGCAACCCGTCGATAACATGGGGTCAGGCGAGCGAATCGTCATTCATGAACCCATCGACCCCATGGCGAACGCTCTTGCGGCGACGCCGAAACACTGCGGGGATCTGGCTATGTCGGGCTTCGACGTTTTACCTCAACACCTCCTTGCACGCGTCCCCGCCATCACGGCGGCTCTTGGCGCTGCTTGCCTGGCGGGCTGCATGGTGGGCCCGGATTTCACCAGGCCTGAAAACGGATTTGACGCCGCGCAACTGACGCCCCGCCAGGAACACCGCGGCGAGCCTCGCTCCTCCACTGCGGCCGTGCCCATGCAATGGTGGCGGCTGTTCAATGACGCCCTGCTCACCCAGTTGCTGGCACGCACGCTGGAGGGAAACCTTGACTTGCAAATGGCCGCCGAACGCATCGAGCAAAGCCGCGCACGGCTGGGCATCGCAGCGGCGCAGTTGTTGCCCACCGTCGGCGCCAACGCCAGCTATGCCCGCGAGGCGCTGAGTGAGCATGGCAAATTTGCCGCACTGGGGGCTCCCACCGACCCCAGCAATTTCTGGCAGTTGGGTTTCGACGCCAACTGGGAAGTTGATCTCTGGGGCCGGGCCCGACGATCACGCGAAAGCGCCGAGGCGACGGCTCAAGCCTCTGTCTACGACCGTGAAGCCGCGAGGGTGGCGCTGACCGCCGAAGTGGCGCGCACGTATCTGCAGTTGCGCGGGACCCAGGCACAACTGGACATTGCCCGGCAGAACCAAGCGGTTGCCGAACGCACCCTGGCCCTGGCCGAAAGCCGCGAGCGCAACGGCGTGGCGACACGCTTCGAAACCTCATCGGCCCGCGCGCAGTTGGCGACGGTCAAAGCCCTGCTTCCCGAGCTGGCCCAGCGTCGTAACGCCCAGATGAACGCCCTCGCCCTGCTCATGGGTGAACAACCGCGAGCCCTCGATGCGCAACTGCGCCAGGCCATGCCCCTGCCGTCGCTGCCTGCACGCATTCCGCTGGGCGTGCCGTCGGAACTGGCCCACCGGCGCGCGGATATCCTGCGCGCCGAGGCGCAACTCCACGCTGCCACGGCGGCCATCGGCGTGGCCAAGGCTGATTTCTATCCGCGTATCGGCTTGAAAGGCCGCATCGGCGTGGAGGCTTTCGACAGCGGCGACCTCACCAGTTGGGACTCGCGGATGTTTTCGGTCGGGCCGACCGTCTACCTGCCCATCTTCGAGGGTGGCCGCCTGATGCAGCGCTTGGCCCTGAACGAATCGCGGCAAAAAACCGCCGCCCTCGCCTATCGCCAGACCGTGCTGCAAGCCTGGCACGAGATAGACAATGCCTTGGACGCCTGGGCTGCTCAACGGCGCCAGCACGACGAGCTGCAGGTTTCGTACGAACAGAACAGGGAGGCACTGGACGCGGCGGAGCGTGGCTATCAACAAGGCGCCGCCGACTATCTGAGCGTCCTCACGGCGCAACTCAACTTGTTGGCCAGCCAGACCCACCTCAACACCAGCGCGACCAACGCCACCCTCACCGTGGTCAATCTGTACAAATCCCTGGGCGGCGGCTGGGATCCGGAGCAGGTTCGATGAACAGCATGGCCTTGCCGACGGCCGCCGTCGCTGTCAGCGAAGCGCCCCACGCCGGGGCCTCGAAGCGGCCGTTGGTCGGCCTGCTGGGCATCTTCCTGGCGGCAATGATGGCGGGACTGAACATCCGCGTCGGCGCATTGGCCCTGGCGGACGTGAGGGGCGCGTTGGGCTTCGGCCTGGACGATGCCTCCTGGCTCACCACGGCGTATAGCGCCGGTGAACTGATCGCCATGCCGTTTGCGGCCTGGTTTGCCATGACGCTTTCGGTCCGCCGCCTCGAACTGTGGGTGTTGAGCACTTGTACCGCGCTGGCGGCGATATTGCCCTTCATCCGGGACCTGGACCTGCTGCTGGCGTTGCGCTTTGTTCAAGGCCTCGCCAGTGGCATGACGATCCCCTTGCTGATGATGGCTGCGCTGAAATTCTTGCCGCCATCGATACGGCTGTATGGGTTGGCGCTGTATGCCATGACCGCCACCTTCGCGCCCAACCTGTCCATCTGGCTGGCCGGCCATTGGACGGATGGCCTGCAGGACTGGCGCTGGGTGTACTGGCAGATCATTCCGCTGACCTGTATCGCTGCGGCATTGATTGGTTGGGGATTGCCCAAAGAACCCATCCAACCCCAGCGTTTCGGGCATGCCAACTGGCTGGGCATGGCATTCGCGGTGCCGGCCTTCGGCCTGATCACGGTGGCACTGGACCAAGGCACGCGCCTGGACTGGTTCAACTCGCCGCTGGTCACCTCCTCGCTGCTGGCCGGCCTGGCATTGCTGGTGATCTACTTGTTGACCGAGTGGTATCACCCCTCGCCCTTCATCAAATTGCAAGTTCTGGGGCGGCGCAACCTGGGGCTGGGCTGCACCTTGTTTCTCTGCTTGCTGGTGGTGCTGATGTCCAGCTCGCTGTTGCCCGCCAGCTATCTGGCCACGCTCCAGGATTATCGGCCCTTCCAAATGGCCTCCATTGGCCTGATCGTGGCGCTGCCGCAGTTGATTCTGGGCCCCCTGGTGGCGCTGCTGCTCTACCAGAAGTGGGTCGATGCGCGCCTGGTCTTCGCCGCGGGGTTGTGCCTGATTGCCCTGGCGTGCCTGTGTGGCGCGCAATTGACCGGCGACTGGAACCGCGAACAATTCGTCTTGGCGCAAACGCTGCAATCGCTGGGGCAACCCATGGCCGTGGTGTCGATGCTGTTTCTGATCACCAGCGTGGTGCAGCCTGCCGAGGGGCCTTTTTTCTCCGGCACCATCAATACAGTGCGCGCCTTCGGGTCCCTGGCCGGCGCTGCGCTGGTCGGGCAGTTGATGGTGTTGCGCGCACGTTTCCACTCGGAAATGCTGCTGGACCACACGGCCATGGTGGGCGGCGCCTTGCCGTCCATGCCCGATCCACAGCAACTGATGATGCTCATCGGCGGGCAGGCGCTGGTGCTGTCTATCGCCGACGCCTACCGCGTCCTGGGCGCACTGGCCGTGCTGCTGATTCCGCTGGTGCTGCGCCTGAGCTTCATCCCTGCCCCGGTCATACGGGCCGCCTCGCCCCCTTCTTCCTCCCATCGGTGACCCATCATGGCATTACCCAAGAAAGCCAAGCTCATCATTGCATTGCTGCTCACCGTGGCGATCAGCGGGGCCGCCTACCTCAACCGACCCGAGTCGGCTGCCGCCATCCAGTCGACCGACGATGCTTATGTCCACGCCGACTTCACCACGGTAGCGCCGCAAGTGTCGGGCACGGTGGCTTCGGTATGGGTCGAACACGACCAACCGGTGGCCAAGGGCGACTTGCTGGCGACCATCGACGACCGTGATTTCGTGGCGGCGCTGAGCGCGGCGACAGCCCAGGTCGCCAGTGCCCGGGCCGGTATCGTCAGCTTGCAGGCACACCTGGCCCGGCAGGCCACCGCCATTCGCCAGGCCCAGGCTGCGCTGGCGGCAGACGAGGCCGCGGTCAAGTTGGCGACTGCCAACCAGACGCGGTATCGCAACCTGGCCAATGACGGCTCGGGCACCGTGCAGGCACGGCAACAGGCCGAAGCGCAACTGAGCATCCAGCAGGCACGCCGGGACAAGAGCGAGGCGGGTCTGCAAGCTGCCCGGCAACAAGTGGATATCCTCAAGGCCGACCTGGAAAAAGCCGTGGCGACCCTCGCCCATGCCGAGGCCACGCAATCCATCGCGCAACTGCAGCTGTCCTACACCCGGATCACGGCACCGATCAGCGGCATGATCGGGCAGAAATCGGTACGGGTCGGTGCGTTCGTCAATGCGGGCAAACCGTTGCTGGCCATCGTCCCGCTCGACGCCGTCTACATCACCGCGAACTTTCGCGAGACGCAACTGGCGCGGGTTGAGACCGGACAGGTGGTGGACATCGAAGTGGACGCATTGCCGGGCGAGGCGTTGCAAGGCACGGTGCAAAGCCTGGGACCGGCCAGTGGCGTGAGTTATTCGGCCGTTGCGCCGCACAATGCGACCGGGAACTTCACCAAGATCGTCCAGCGCCTGCCGGTACGAATCCACATTGCCCCCGACCAGCCCGCTGCCAGGAAGCTGCGGGTGGGGATGTCCGTTACGCCGCATATTCGTGTGGGTGAGTGATCATTGGAGCCTGTGCGGGGAAATGGGAGGTTTGCGCCCGTTGATCCGATCCAACGACTTAAGCATATAGCTTAATGTTATTTTCAATATGGTTTTTAGATCTTCTAGATTAGCCGTCAAGGCCAATGGTTCTGCACGGCGATGCCATCACCGGCGTTGGCCGCCACCCACTCTTCCTCGATTTATCAACGGGCCACTGCCATGCAGCTTCTCACGCTTCCCCCTTCTCCCGGCCTGGCTACGTCGATCCGCGCCACCGCCCAGGTTTTCGAAGACCCCAGTTCCCAAGCGCTCCTGGCCCACTTGCAACAGGTGGCGCCCAGCGACGCCAGCGTGTTGATCATCGGCCAGACCGGCACCGGCAAAGAACTGGTGGCGCGCCACGTCCACAACCTCAGCGCCCGACGTGACAGGCCATTCGTGGCGGTGAACTGCGGGGCGTTCTCGGAGACGCTGGTGGAAGCCGAGCTGTTCGGGCATGAAAAAGGCGCGTTCACCGGCGCCTTGACAGCCAAGGCCGGGTGGTTCGAAGAGGCCGATGGCGGCACGCTGTTCCTGGATGAAATTGGCGATCTGCCGCTGCCGATCCAGGTCAAGTTGCTGCGCGTTCTACAAGAGCGTGAAGTGGTCCGCCTGGGCTCGCGCAAGAGCATCAAGATCAATGTGCGTGTATTGGCGGCCACCAACGTGCAGCTGGAAAAAGCCATTAATGCCGGGCACTTTCGCGAGGATCTGTATTACCGCTTGAACGTGGTCAGCGTGGTGCTCAAACCCTTACGCGAGCGACCCGGCGACATCATCCCGTTGATTCGTCATTTCATCGCGCAATATAGCCGCCGACTTGGTCATGGCAAGGTTACGCTGGATGCCCAGGCGCAGCGCAAGCTGCTGGATTATTCGTGGCCGGGGAATATTCGCGAGCTGGAAAACGTCATCCATCACACCTTGCTGATTTGCCGCAACCAGGTGATTGGCGTGCAGGATCTGCACCTGTCCAATTTGCGCATCGAGCGTCAGGACACGCCGCACGACAACACCCCGCAGACCGCCGAGGCGTTGTTGGAAAAAGCCTTCGTGCAAATGCTTGAGCAAGCGCACGGTGATGTCCATGAACAGGTAGAAGCCGCCCTGCTGCGCACCGCCTATCGCTACGCCAATTGCAACCAGGTCCACACCGCCAGCCTGCTGGGCCTGAGCCGCAACGTCACCCGCAGCCTGCTGATCCGGATCGGTGAGTTGGTGGTCAACAGACGGCGACCGGCGTTGAGTACGCGGGACGGTCGGGTGGTCAATCTGTCGACTTGAGCCACTTCCCCAAGCACACAAGGACCCGGTGGGAGCAAGCGCGCTCCCACGGGTACGCTTCCCTTCCCGAAGGCGTGTTGGGTCATCACCCTGCCCGGGCAGCCAGGTAGAAATCCTCCAGGTCCCCAGGCGCCGCCAGTCGTTCGGCGCTGCCCTCGCTGACCACCCGCCCGCTTTCCAGGACATAACCATACTGGGCGTAACGCAGGGCGAGGCTGATGTTTTGCTCGGCGATCAAAAAACTGGTGCCCTCGCGCTGATTGAGCTGGTGGATGATTTCGAAAATCTCTTCGACGATCTGCGGCGCCAGCCCCATCGATGGCTCATCCAGCAGGACCAACTGCGGCCGGGCCATGAGCGCGCGTCCGATCGCGATCATCTGTTGTTCGCCGCCGGAGGTGTAGCCTGCCAAACTTTTGCGGCGCAGCTTCAGACGTGGGAAATGCGCATACACCGACTCCAGGTCAGCCAAGAGCTGACGTCGCGAAACCTGACGGGGCTGCGCGCCCGCCAAAAGGTTTTCTTCCACCGTCAACTGACCGAAGCAGTGCCGTCCCTCCAAAACCTGCACCAGGCCGCCTTGCGCAAGCAGATGCGGTGCGCTGCGCGTCACGTCCCGACCTTGATAGACGATCCGTCCGCGCACCACTTCGCCCCGCTCGGCGCGCGCCAGGTTCGACGCGGCCTTCAGCGTGGTGCTCTTGCCCGCGCCGTTGGCGCCCAGCAGCACCACGATCTGTCCTCTCGCCACGCTCAGCGACACGTCGCGAAGCGCCAGGATGGTGGACTCATACAATACCTCGATACCCTCGATCCGCAGGATGGGCTCATCTGTCGTCATGCTGTCCCGCCTTCTCGCAAAAGCGACCGGACGCAAGCGCCTGGTCGCAACAAATAATTCAGGATTCCTTGCTGCAATCGCGCGGCGTGATGCCTTTTTCCCGAGCGTATTGGTGCGACGAGGCTTCGATGATCGGCCGCAGCAAGGCGCGGTCGGCCTGTACCCAGTCGCTGATCAGTTTCCATTGCGTACCGTCCCACTGCTGGAAGCGCACCGCGCCGCCCCCTTCATGGTCCGAGCAGGACAACTGCAACGGCTGCACCAGCCCTAACGCGCCTAGCTCCTTCAGACGGGCGTCATCCAGCCTGAGGTTCTCGAAGCCCCAGCGCACCTGCTCGCCGGTCAACGGTTGTTGGCCGAACTTCTGCTGGGCGATGCGCAGGGCCTCGACGTTGAGGATGCCGTTGACCACGCCCAGGTTGTAATACACCGTGCCGAAACGCTTGGGGTCCGCCAAGTCGCCGTGGCCTGCGTCGACCACGTCCTTCTTGATGCCTTGCAGCACCGGGAAATCGGTGCCGGAAGGGTGCGTGGTGATGGCGATGAAACCCTTGGCGGCGGCACCGGCCGGCGCTGCATCGTCCTCGGAGTTGCTCCAGATATTGCCGATGATGTGGTCCGCAGGAAAACCGACTTTCTGCGCGGTTTTCAGCGCCACCGGGTTCATCACACCCCAGCCGCGCAGGATCACCCAATCGGGTTTTTCCCGACGGATGTTCAGCCACTGCGATTGTTGCTCGTTGCCCGGATGCGGCACCTCCAGCAAGGTCAGGGCAAAGCCGTAGTTGTCCGCCAGGGTCTGCAATACCTCGTTGGTTTCCTTGCCGTACGGGGAGCCGTGGTACAGGGTGACGATCTTCAAGCCCTTGAGCTTATCCAGCCCGCCGGCGCGCTGGCCGATGTAGTTGATGATCGCCGACACTTCGGAATACGGGTTCAATTGCAACGGGAAGACGTAGGGAAACACGCTACCGTCGGTGGAGTCCGTGCGGCCGTGGTTGATGGTGATCAGCGGCAATTTGTCGGCCGTCGAGCGGTCCAGCGTGGCGTAGGCGATGCCCACCGACAGCGGGTTGGTGGCGGCCGCAGGCGCGCCGTTCAAGCCTTTCTTCAGGCGTTCGTAGCACTCGACGCCCTTCTCCACCACGTACTCGGTTTCGCACTCGCTCCAGGTCAGTTTCACTCCGTTTACGCCGCCATTGGCGTTGACATACTTGAGGTAGTCGATAAAGCCACCGAAAAAACCGGTGCCGCCGGCAGCGTAGGGACCGACGCGATAGCTTTGCAGAGGAAAGTATTGTTCATCGCCCGCCTGGACGCAGAACGCTGCGGTGGTGAGGGTCAGGGCCAGCGCGAGGCCGCTGGCGATCGATCGTTTGGACATCGGATTTTCCTTGTTATGAAGCCACAGAGAACCAACGGGAGGGAGCTGTTCAGTAGCGCAACGGCCACAGCCGCGCACGCTCGCGAAAACGTTGCCAGAGGCGCGCAAGGCCCTCTGGCTCCTTGATCAGGAACAGGATGATCAGGGCGCCAAAAAACATCTTTTGCAGGTTCTCCACCTGGCCGGCATCGATCAGCCCGCCGGGCAGCAGCGACACCAGGTTGGACAGCAGCACCGGGAAGAGGACGATGAAGGCCGCCCCGAGCAAGTTGCCCAACAGGCTGCCGAGGCCACCAATAATGATGATGAACAGGATCTGGAATGAGCGATTGAGATCGAAGCCATGGGGCTCGACGGTGCCCAGGTAAGCGAAAGCCCACAGCGCGCCGGCCACGCCAAGGTAAAACCCGCTGAGGGCAAAGGCCAGCAGCTTGGTTTTCGCCAGGGGGATGCCGATCACCGCCGCGGCCGTGTCCATGTCGCGCACGGCCATCCACTGGCGTCCCAATTCGCTGCGCACCAGGTTCTTGCCCAGCCAGAACAGCGCCACCACCACGGTCAGGGTCAACAGATAACGACCGGCCGGCGCATCCAGGTTCACACCGAAGATGTCCAGGCGCGGCGCGCTGATCACCCCCGACGCGCTGTTATTGGAAAACCAGCCAAACCGCGTCAGCGCCCAGCCAACGAAGAACTGCGCCGCCAAGGTCGAGACCAGCAAATAAAAGCCCTTGATCCGCAGGCTCGGCAGGCCGAACAGCGCGGACACCAACGCCGCCGCCAGCCCCCCCAGGGCGATGCTGATCAATAACGGCAAACCGTAGACACGCACTTCAAGGTTGTAAGTGGCAAACGCCCCCACGGCCATGAACGCCGCAGAACCGAGGGACAATTGCCCGGCGTAGCCGGTGAGAAAATTCAGCCCCAGCCCGGCCAGGGACAGCACCAGGAAAGGGATGAGGATTGCGCTGAGCCAGTAGTCGTTCCCCACCCACGGCACCACGACAAAGGCAACCGCCAGCAGCGCCGCGAGCCCATGGCGATCCTGGCGCAAGGGGAAGCTACGGCGATCTTCGGCATAACGGCTGTTGAACTGGCCTGCTTCTCGATAAATCATATTGTTCTCCTAGACCCGTTCGATGGCGCGTTCGCCAAACAGCCCCGCCGGACGCACCAGCAGGAACAGCAGCGCCAGCCCATAGGGAAACCAGTTCTCGATGCCGCTGCCGATGATCGGCCCCAGGTACACCTCCGCCAGTTTCTCCGAGGCGCCGATGATCAACCCGCCGACAATCGCCCCACTGATCGAGGTGAAGCCGCCGATGATCAACACCGGCAGCGCCTTGAGCACCACCAGCGACAGCGAGAACTGCACCCCCAGCCGAGCGCCCCAGAGCAGGCCGGCGACCAGGCCGACGAAGCCCGCCACCGTCCACACCACCACCCACACCCGCTGCAAGCGGATGCCCACCGCCAATGCCGCCAAGGGATCATCGGCCACCGCCCGCAGCGCCAATCCGAGCCGGGTCTTGTTGAACAGCCAGGACAACAGCGCCACCAACAACGCGGCGGTCAGCGCGGCGAAAATGTCGAATTGCGACAGCAGCATTCCGCCCAGCTCCAGCGGCTCATCGCTGATGCCCAGGTCCAGCCCGTGCACTTGCGTCCCCCACAGCGCCTGGGCGAAACCTTCGATGACGTAGGAAAGCCCCAGGGTCGCCATGAACAGCGTGATCGGCGGGCGATTGACCAGCGGGCGCAGCACCACGCGCTCCACCGCCACGGCAATCAGCAACATCGCCGCCAGGCTGATAAGAAACGCCAGCCAGAACGGCACGCCCCGCTCCAGCAGGCTGACGAAGGTCAGCGCCGAGAACAGCACCATCGCGCCCTGGGCGAAATTGAACACCCCGGAGGCCTTGTAGATCAGCACAAAACCGATGGCCACCAAGGCGTACATCACCCCGGCGAGCAATCCGCCAATCAATACTTCAAAGAAAAATTCCATCGCGTTTTCCTGTTTCGCGGGCGCAACCTGCCAGCCCTCCCGGACGGGAAGGCGTCGAATCTCAAAAAAATCAGTGTCGCGTGCCGAGGTAGGCCGAAATGACCTCCGGGTTCTTCCGTACTGCTTCGGGCGAGCCGTCGCCGATCTTGCGACCGTAGTCGAGCACCACCACGTGATCGCTGATGTTCATGACGACGCCAATGTCGTGTTCGATCAGCAGCACCGTCGTGCCCAGCTCCCGGTTGATGTCGATGATGAAACGGCTCATCTGTTGCTTCTCGTCGGCGTTCATCCCGGCCATCGGCTCATCCAGAAGCAACAATCGGGGCTCCGCCGCCAGGGCCCGGGCCAGCTCCACGCGTTTCTGCAAGCCGTAGGGCAAGGTGCCCACCAACGCGTCGCGCCACGGCTGCAACTGCATGAACGCGATGATCCGTTCGGCCGCTTCGCGCTGGCTGTCGTCCTCGCGACCGGCCCGCCCCAGGCGCAATGCCTGTTCGATCCACGTACTGCGGCGCTTGAGGTTGCGTCCGGTGAGCACGTTGTCGAGCACGCTCATGCCCTTGAACAGCGCGATGTTCTGGAAGGTCCGGGCAACGCCACGCACCGCCACGTCGTGGGCACGCACGCGACGACGCTCGCGGTTGTCGAAACGTATGCGTCCTTCCTGGGGTTGGTAGACACCGCTGATGATGTTAAGCAACGAACTCTTGCCGGCGCCGTTCGGGCCGATCAGGGCGCAGATCTCGCCAGCGGCGACGCGAAAGCTGATGCCGGTGACCGCTTTGACGCCTTTGAACGACAGCGAGATATTGTCCAGCTCTAGCAGGTGCGTGGCGGCCGTTTGTGTCATGTAGTCGCCTCCTTCCAGACGCGTTGTGAATGAGGCTCATCCTGTCCATTCGTAACGGACCCCGGCGAACTCGACGGCACTTCCCATTCAGTCGAATCCCCCCACCGACGGACCTTGATACCCACGGATTCGAAAAACGCCTGGGTTTCGGGCCGCAAGGCATCCCCCACCACCAGCGGCGCATGGGTCCGTGAAAAATCCAATACATCCCGCAGGGGCCGACGAACCAGCCAATGGCCGACGAACCGCCGCAACGCGCCCGGACGTGCCGCCAAGGCCCAATCCACCAACCTGCGGGCGCGATCGCCCGGCGGTGGCAGGCGCTCCAGTGCGTAGCCATGCAAACGCTCATAGGTCTCCCGCGTGCCGGCCACCAGCGTCGGACCCAGCTCACGCCGATCGCGATCACGGGTCGCGAGGTTTTCCGGAAAATTCAAGCGGAAACCGGCGATCAGCCAGGGCGCGAGCAGGTACCGCGCCTGGCCGGCCGAGGCAAATCCCCGGGCCGCTAGCGCTTCTTCGTATCGACCCAAGCCTTCGCGCTGTACCAAGTGGCGTCCGTGTTGCAGCAGTTCGGTGTGGCGGATGCGTTGTGCTTCGGTGGCTTGTTGGCTGCGCCGGTAAAAGACCAAAGCCGTTTGTTGCGCGTGGGCCAGCGGAACCGTGTCAGTGAATGCTTTCGAACCCATCAACGTGGCGTAATCCAACGCCCGGTCAAACGGCCCCGAGCCCGACAGCCCGCGCCCGTCCAGGTAGATCAGCACGCGGGGCGTCACCTGCGCCGCGCCCAGGCGCAACAACTCTTCGTGCCCTTGGGCCAGTACGAAATCCGGCTGCAATTCGCCGAGCAGTGCGATCTGCCCGGCGGGTGCGTCCAAGGGATCGAACAAACTCGCGGCGCCGCCCAGCCATTGCGCCGCCAACGCCGCCACGATCGCTTGCGGCGTCGGACGGCTGATGATCGTCAGGGTCGCGCCCACCGAGAACCCCCGTGCTTGCAGCGCACCCGCCAAGCTCTGCACCTCATCGGCCACTTGCTCCCAGGTCCGCACTTGCCAAATGCCCAAGTGCTTGTGGCGCAGCGCGACGTCCGTGCCATGCTCGAGCGCTTGTCTATGCAGCCAATGCGGCAACGTGTCGAGGGTATCGGTGAGCTTGCCCATGCTGCCTCCGCGCCTAGGCGACCGCCGCCGTTTTGACCGTGACTTTCTGCGGCTCCAACTCACGCACCAATGGCAGGACTCGTTGGCCGAAATACTCCACTTCTTCCTGGAAGTGCAGGAACGCGGCGAGCACCAGATCCACACCCACGGCTTTCAACGCCACGATGCGCTCGGCGATTTGCCGAGGCGTGCCGATCAGGTTGGTCTTGAAGCCGTCGTTGTACTGCACCAGGTCTTCGAAGCTGGACTTGGCCCAGTTGCCCTCGCCTTCCGGGCTGGCCTTGCCGGCTTGCTTGGCCGCGTCGCCAAACGCGTTGACGGCTTCGGGGTCGGCCTGGTCGATGATCTGGGCCAGCACGGCGCGGGCTTCTTCCTCGGTGTCGCGGGCAATGATGAAAGCATTCACGCCGACCTTGACCGTGTGATTGTTCGCCGCCGCTTTTGCCCGCAGGTCATCGACCTGGGCCTTGACCCCTTCCACCGTGTTGCCGTTGGTGAAGTACCAGTCGGACACCCGAGCGGCCATGTCCCGCGCGGCCCGGGAGCTGCCGCCCTGGAAAATCTCCGGGTGCTGTTGCAGCGGTTTGGGCTTGAGGGTGTAGCCGTTGAAGCGATAGAAATCACCGCGAAAGGTGTAGTTGTCGGTGGTCCAGATGCCCTTGAGCGTGGTGATGAATTCCTCGGAGCGGCGATAACGTTCGTCGTGCTCCAGCCAGGGTTCGCCGATGGCGGTGAATTCGCCCTTGAACCAGCCGGAGACCACGTTGATCGCTACGCGGCCGTCGGTGAGTTGGTCGATGGTTGCGATCTGCTTGGCCAGCACCGAAGGCGTCCACGGCCCCGGCAACACTGCTGCAATGACTTTAAGGCGCGTGGTAGCCGCCAGCAGCGCGTGACTGAACGCCACCGATTCGTGCTGGTATTCGGCGCCGTAGCCGGCGGTGAAACGAATCTGGGTCAGCGCATAGTCAAAACCGGCAGCCTCGGCGATCTGCGCCAGCTTGCGGTTGTAATCGATGCCCCAGTCAGTGCGCTGCGGGATCTTGCTGACCACCAGCCCGCCGCTGACGTTAGGCACCCAATAGGCAAACTTGATCGGGTCCTGGCTCATTGCGTGTACTCCCAGCTCGTTGGATGTAGGCGTCGTCGCCTCTGTACAAGGGCTAGAGCAGCAACCGTGCCACTTATATTTCTCATTTATTTTCAACGGGTTAGTTATTTATCTGATTTTCATGTCTGTCGTGCGACAGGCAGGCTGTTGGATCGCTGTTGCCCAGCCAACACCCGGCGTACCGCTGCCCAAAGGACTGACTGTTGCCTGGCGCACAGTCGCCGGACAGATTGCCCGCAGGACGACAGCTTTTGTGCTGGAAAACCCCGCGAACGCCCCGTTTTCGTTGGCTTCAAGCACCGGGCATGGAGCGTGCAATGGCTGTCGGCAACGGCAGGCTTTCACCCTGCCCGCCCTCTCGTCCTCAAAAGGAACATCGCCATGACCGCACAGCAACAACACTTGCCACCCGTTCTCTCCACTGGCGCCAACTATGAAGCCCTGGCCGAGCGGTTCCGGCCGATCTTCGCGCGTATCCAGGCCGGCGCCCTGGAACGCGAACAGTCACGCAGCCTGCCGTTCGAACAGGTGAAATGGCTGAAGGAAGCGGGCTTCGGCGCCGTACGGGTTCCGGTCGAATTCGGTGGTGCCGGGGCGTCGTTGCCGCAGCTGTTGCACTTGCTGATCGAACTGGCCGAAGCCGACTCCAACCTGCCCCAGGCGCTGCGTGGCCACTTCGCCTTTGTCGAGGACCGTCTCAATGCCCACGCCAGCAGCCCGCAAGACGTCTGGTTCAAGCGCTTCGTCGACGGTGACCTGGTGGGCAACGCCTGGACCGAAATCGGCGCGGTGAAAATCGGCCAAGTCATCACCCGCGTATCCCGCCAGGGCGAGCAATGGGTGGCCAACGGCACCAAATACTACAGCACCGGCAGTATCTTCGCCGACTGGATCGACCTGTATGCCCAGCGCGACGACAACGGCGCCGACGTGATCGCCGCCGTCAGTGTCCACCAACCGGGCGTCAAGCAAAGCGATGACTGGGACGGTTTCGGCCAGCGCACCACCGGCAGCGGCACATCGGTGTTCGACAACGCCGTGGTGGAGGCTGAAAACCTCATCGATTTTTCCACCCGTTTCAAATACCAGACCGCGTTCTATCAACTGGTCCTGCTCGCCGTGCAGACGGGCGCCGGCCGCGCCGCTGTCCAGGACTTCAGCGAACATGTGCGCCAACGCACCCGTGTGTTCAGCACCGGCAACGCCAGCGAAGTGAGCCAGGACGTCCAAGTCCAGCAAGTGATCGGCAAGGCATCGGCCCAGGTCTACGCCGCCGAAGCCACGACCCTGCGCGCCGCCAGCGCCTCGCAGCGAGCCTATGAAAGCCGCTTCGGCCAGGACACCGAAGCCGAGCACACCGCCAACATCCTCGCCGAACTCGAATCGGCCCAGGCCCAAGTGGTGGTCGCCGACCTGACGCTGCGCGCCACCAGCGACCTGTTCAACGCCCTCGGCGCTTCCGCCACCAGCACCGGCAAAGCCCTCGACCGCCACTGGCGCAACGCCCGCACGGCGGCTTCACACAACCCACTGATCTACAAGGAACGGATCATTGGGGATTGGGAGATCAATGGGACGGAGCCGCCGTATGTCTGGCAGATTGGTGGGGGATCAAAGCAGCGTTGATTTCGCCGCTCGCCGTCAACGGTTGTTGCGCAGGATGGAGAAGTTCAGCGCAGCAGCCACGCATAGCCACGCCAGGTAGGGAAACAGGATCAGCCCGGTGATCACGTCCAGGCGCAACGCCAATACCACCATCGCGGCCACGACCAACCAGAGCAGCGTGATAATCACCATGCCGGCGAGAATCTGATGCGCCCCGAAAAACACTGGCGTCCATAACGTGTTGAGCGCAATTTGCGCCGCCCACAGCGCCAAGACCAACTGGCTTCCCGGCATCAGGCTCAAGCGGTACCCTGCCCAGGCAAGCAGCAGGTAAATAATCGACCAGGCCACCGGGAACATCCAGTTGGGCGGTGTGAAGCTGGGTTTGACGAGGGATTCGTACCATTGGCCCGGTTTGAAAATGACGCCAGTACTCGCAGCAGCACAGCAGGCGATGAGAAAAATAAAGAAGGTCATTGTCCGTCCTTAGCTGGTGTCAGCTGTCTGAGGTCATGGAATATGTCGGCAGGCAGCGACTGGTCGCCGATCCGTTGCGGTGTCCATTTTTCAAAGACTCGACGGCGGTCTGATAAATTCAATAAACCACCCGTCTGGAGCAAAACATGTTCGTCCGACCTTTCTCCATCGCCGTCCCTGACAGCGCGCTTGACGACCTGCATGATCGCCTGCGTCGCACCCGGTTGCCAGAGCCCTTGGCCGGCGTGGGCTGGAGTGAAGGCATGGACGCGGACGTGCTGCGCGACCTCCTCACCCAATGGTCGACAAACTTCGACTGGCGGGCCCAGGAAGCGGCGCTCAATCGCCTGCCGCACTTCGTCGCCACCTTGGGCGAGCAAGAGATTCACTTCGTCCACCAGCGCGGCATCGGGCCCAATCCGATGCCGCTGGTGCTCACCCACGGCTGGCCCGGCTCGTTCATCGAGATGCAGCGCATCATCGAGCTGCTGACGGACCCCGCCAGCCATGGCGGCGACCCGGCCGATGCTTTTGATGTGGTGGTACCGTCCTTGCCGGGCTACACCTTTTCGGCGCCGTTCATGCAAACCGGGTGCGGGCCTTATGAAGTGGCCGGGTTATGGAGCGAGCTGATGACCGGGCTGGGTTACGAGCGGTTCGGTGCCCAGGGCGGCGATGTCGGCGCGGCTGTCACCAGTTGGTTGGGCGTGCGCTTTGCCGAGCGTCTGACCGGCATCCACCTCAACTACATCCCCGGCGCGTACCGCCCGCCCCTGGGCGAAACCGACCCGCCTCTGAGCGAAGAGGAAACCGCATTCCTGCAACGCGCCGCGGCCTTCAGCGAAACCGAAGGTGCCTATGCGCACATCCAGCGCACCAAGCCGCAAAGCCTGGCCGTGGGCTTGAACGACTCGCCTGCGGGATTGCTGGCCTGGATGGGCGAAAAGATTCTGTCGTGGTGCGATCCGAGCGCCCCCATCGATCGCGAATGGCTGCTGACCAATGTGACGCTTTATTGGCTGACCAACTGCATTGGCTCGTCGTTTCGCCCGTATGTGGAAGGCAGTCGCCGGCCTCTGGTGCTTGCCAGCGGTGAGCGAATAAAGCCGCCGTTGGGGGTCGCGCTGTTTCCCAGGGAGTTGCCGCTGCCACCACGAAGCTGGGTGGAGCGAGGCTACAACGTTCAGCGTTGGACACAGATGCCCCGGGGCGGTCACTTTGCGGCGTTGGAGCAGCCTGAGTTGTTGGCGGAGGATATTCGGGCATTTTTCCGGGACTTGCTATAAGCCAAGGCGGTCCGAAAACCTCGTAGGAAATGACGACCCGTGGCGAGGGAGCTTGCTCCCGCTGGGCTGCGAAGCGGCCCCACATCAGCGACTCCATTTCTCCAGACACACCGCAGCGCCCGGTTTTGCGGCGGCTGCGCAACCGAGCGGGAGCAAGCTCCCTCGCCACGGGGATTGGGGCGTTCTACAGGTCGGTTGTAAGGGCTGAGGGCGATGGACGTATTCGGCGTTATCGAACGACGCGATCTCGCAGCAAACAGCACTGTGGAGCGAGCTTGCTCGCGATGGCGCCGTGTCAGCCAGTGAAAATATTGATTGATCGAATGTCATCGCGAGCAAGCTCGCTCCCACAGGTTTCGCGTCGGGCGTGACCAAGCAGCGTTGCACCCGTGGCGAGGGAGCTTGCTCCCGCTGGGCTGCGAAGCGGCCCCAAATCAGCGACTGCATTTCTTCAGGTACACCGCAGCGCCCGGTTTTGCGGCGGCTGCGCCACCGAGCGGGAGCAAGCTCCCTCGCCACGGGGATTGCTTGCTCCCGTCGGGGTTGCGTCAGGCCGCCTCCTCCGGCTCTTTCAGCGACGCCAACACCAATGGATGCAGCACCGCATCCGGATATTTCTCCTGCCAAGCCCCCAGGTCCCGGCGCATGCCTGGTGTCCAGAAGTTCTTGATGTGTTGCCGAACGCCCTTCACCGCCAGCGCCTGGTCAGGCTCGGTGGCGAAATACCGGGCGATCTCGTTGGCCATTTTGATCAGGTTCTGAGCGCTCATCGACGCACCTCGGCCTTTTCCCCTTGACGGCGTTCCTTGAGCAAGCGGCGTTGTTCGTCGCTGAAGGCCTGGTAACGCTTCTGCCATTCCGAAGGCTGGCTGACCCGCACGATTTCCACCGCCGTGACTTTGTATTCCGGGCAGTTGGTGGCCCAGTCGGAGTTGTCGGTGGTGATCACGTTGGCGCCGGATTCGGGGAAGTGGAACGTGGTGTAGACCACGCCCGGCGCCACCCGCTCGGTGACCTTGCCCCGCAGCACGGTCTGCCCGGCGCGGCTGCTGATGCCGACCCAATCGTCTTCGGCGATACCGCGGTTCTCGGCGTCGGTCGGGTGGATTTCCAGGCGATCTTCCTCGTGCCAGGCGACGTTGTCGGTGCGCCGGGTCTGGGCGCCGACGTTGTACTGGCTGAGGATGCGCCCGGTGGTCAGCAATAGCGGATAACGGCCGTTGACCTTCTCGTCGGTGGGCACGTAGCCGGTGAGCATGAAACGCCCTTTGCCCCGCACGAACGCCTCCATGTGCATGGTCGGCGTGCCGTCCGGCGCGGCGTCGTTGCACGGCCATTGCAGGCTGCCGTGGCGCTCCAGTTCGGCGTAGCTGACGCGGCTGAAGGTCGGCGTCAAACGGGCGATTTCATCCATGATTTCCGAGGGATGGCGGTAGTCCATCTTGTAGCCCAGGGCATCGGCCAGGGCGATGGTGGCTTCCCAGTCGGCCTTGCCGGCCAACGGGTCCATCACCTTGCGCACGCGGGAGATGCGGCGCTCGGCATTGGTGAAGGTGCCATCCTTTTCCAGAAACGAGCTGCCCGGCAGGAACACGTGGGCGAATTTGGCCGTTTCGTTGAGGAAGATGTCCTGGACGATCACGCATTCCAGTGCGGACAGCGCGGCGGTCACGTGCTGGGTGTTCGGATCGCTCTGGGCGATGTCTTCGCCTTGGCAGTAAAGCGCCTTGAAGGTCCCGTCCAGCGCCGCCTCGAACATGTTCGGGATGCGCAGGCCCGGATCGGGTTGCAGGGTCACGTTCCAAGCCTGTTCGAACTGGGCTCGCACCGTTTCGTTGGAGATGTGCCGGTAGCCGGGCAGTTCGTGGGGAAAGGAGCCCATGTCGCAAGAGCCCTGGACGTTGTTCTGCCCACGCAACGGGTTCACCCCGACGCCTTCGCGACCGATATTGCCGGTGGCCATGGCCAGGTTGGCAATGCCCATCACCGACGTGCTGCCCTGGCTGTGTTCGGTGACGCCGAGGCCATAATAGATGGCTGCGTTGCCGCCCGTGGCGTAGACCCTTGCGGCGGCGCGGATCTGCTCGGCAGGCACGCCGCAGACAGGGCCGAGGACTTCGGGGGCATTTTCCGGCAGGCTGACGAAATCGCGCCAGCGAGCGAAATCCGTCGCCTCGCAACGGGCCTCGACAAAGGGTTGGTCAATCAAGCCCTCGGTGGCGATCACATGGGCCAACGCGTTGAGCATCGCCACATTGGTGCCTGGACGCAGTTGCAAATGCAGCTCGGCGCGGGCGTGGGGTGAATCCACCAGGTCGATGCGCCGTGGGTCGATGACAATCAGACGTGCACCCTGGCGCAAGCGACGCTTGAGCTGGGAGCCGAACACCGGGTGTGCATCGGTAGGGTTGGCGCCCATCACCAGGATGACGTCGGCCTTCATCACCGAGTCGAAATTCTGCGTGCCGGCGGACTCGCCCAAGGTTTGCTTGAGGCCATAGCCGGTCGGCGAATGGCAGACCCGGGCGCAGGTGTCGACGTTGTTGTTGCCGAACGCGGTGCGCACCAGTTTCTGCACCAGGTAGGTTTCTTCGTTGGTGCAACGGCTGGAGGTGATGCCGCCGATGGAATCGCGCCCGTACTTGAGCTGGATGCGCCGCAGTTCGCTGGCGGCGTAGGTGACCGCCTCATCCCAGCTGACTTCCTGCCACGGGTCGCTGATGTGCTTGCGGATCATCGGCTTGGTGATGCGGTCCGGGTGCGTGGCGTAGCCCCAGGCGAAGCGGCCCTTGACGCAGGAGTGGCCGTGGTTGGCCTGGCCGTTCTTGTCCGGGACCATGCGCACCAGTTGTTCGCCTTTCATCTCGGCGCGGAACGAACAACCCACGCCGCAATAGGCGCAGGTGGTGACAACGCTGCGTTCCGGCTGGCCGATCTCCACGACGCTTTTGTCGATCAGTGTGGCCGTCGGGCAGGCCTGGACGCAGGCGCCGCAGGACACGCATTCGGAATCGAGGAAATTCTCGCCGCCAGCCGCTTCTACTCGGGAGTCGAAGCCGCGCCCGCTGATGGTCAGGGCGAAGGTGCCCTGGATTTCTTCGCAGGCGCGCACGCAGCGACTGCAGACGATGCACTTGCTCGGGTCGTAATCGAAATACGGGTTGGATACATCCTTGGCTTCGGCCAGGTGATTGGCCCCTTCGTAGCCGTAGCGCACCTCACGCAAACCCACCTGCCCCGCCACAGTCTGCAGTTCGCAGTTGCCGTTGGCCGGGCATGTCAGGCAGTCCAGCGGGTGGTCGGAAATGTACAGTTCCATCACGTTGCGGCGCAGCGTGGCGAGCTTGGACGTTTGCGTGCGGACCACCATGCCGTCGGTCACCGGCGTCGTGCACGAGGCCGGATAGCCGCGCATGCCGTCGATTTCCACCAGGCACATGCGGCAGGAGCCGAAGGCTTCCATGCTGTCGGTGGCGCACAGTTTGGGGATGGTGGTGCCGAGCAGGGTCGCCGCGCGCATCACCGAGGTACCGGACGGAACCCTGATTTCGCGCCCGTCGATGGTCAGGCTGACCTGCACGTCGCTTTCGCGGGCCGGGGTGCCCAGGTCGATGTCGCTGGCTGGATCGAAGATAGTGATCATTGGTCGGCCTCCGAGGTCGCCAGACCGAAGTCGGCGGGGAAATGCTTGAGGGCGCTGGCGACGGGGTAGGACGTCATCCCACCGAGGGCACAAAGCGAGCCGTATTGCAGCGTGTCGCACAGGTCTTGCAGCAACAGCGCCTGGTCCTGACGGGCATGGGCATCGGTGCTGGCGAGCAGGCGATCCACCACCTCGACGCCACGGGTCGAGCCGATGCGGCACGGCGTGCATTTGCCGCAGGATTCCTCCGCGCAGAACTGCAAGGCAAACCGGGCCATCCTGGCCATGTCCAGGCTGTCATCGGCGACCACCACGCCACCGTGGCCGAGCATTGCGCCCATGGCGGCGAACGCCTCGTAGTCCAATGGCGTGTCGAACTGCGCTGGCGGCACCCAGGCGCCCAACGGCCCGCCGACTTGCGCGGCCTTCAGCGGACGACCGCTAGCGGTGCCGCCGCCATATTCTTCCACCAATTCGCGCAGGCTCAGGCCGAACGCTCTCTCAACCAGGCCGCCACGGCGAACGTTGCCGGCCAATTGAAACGGCATGGTTCCCAGGGAACGACCCATGCCGAAATCGCGATAGAACTGCGCGCCCTTCTCCAGGATCACCGGCACCGAGGCCAGCGTCACCACGTTGTGCACCAGCGTCGGCAAGCCAAACAGGCCCTGCAATGCCGGCAGCGGCGGCTTGGCGCGCACCGTGCCGCGCTTGCCTTCGAGGGATTCGAGCAGCGCCGTTTCCTCACCACAGATATAGGCGCCGGCGCCAACCCGGACTTCAAGCTCGAAGGCGCGACCGCTGCCGCCCACATCGGTCCCCAGGTAATCCGCCTCGCGGGCGATGCGCAGTGCTTCGTTCAAGGTGCTGACGGCGTCCGGATACTCCGAGCGCACGTAGATGTAACCCATAGTCGCGCCGACGGCGATGCCGGCGATGATCATGCCTTCGATCAGCAGGAACGGGTCGCCTTCCATCAGCATGCGGTCGGCAAAGGTGCCGGAGTCGCCTTCGTCCGCATTGCATACCACGTACTTCTGCGGCCCCGGAGCGTCGCGCACGGTGCGCCACTTGATGCCCGCCGGGAAAGCCGCCCCACCCCGGCCACGCAGGCCAGAGTCGAGCACTTGCGCCACCACCTCGGCGCCGTCCGTCTGGATCGCCCGGGCCAGGCCAAGGAACCCGCCCTGGGCGCGGTAGTCATCGAGGGACAAAGGTTGAGTGATGCCGGCACGGGCAAATAACAGGCGTTGCTGGCTCTTGAGGTAGGGAATGTGCTCAACCAATCCCAATGCCGATGGATGGCTACCAGGATCACCCGCCAGCGCGTCGAGCAGGCCCGGTACGTCCTGGGCCGTGACTGGGCCAAAACCCAAGCGTCCTTCTGGCGTGTCCAGCTCCACCAACGGTTCCAGCCAATAAAGCCCACGGGAACTGGTGCGCAACACCTGCAATGGCAATTGACGCCGCTCGGCCTCGCGGACCAGCGCATCGGCCACCTTGTCCGCACCGACGGCGCGGGCCACTGAATCACGGGGAATGAAGAGGGTCAGCATGGGCCATCCTCCAGGCAGCCATTCACCAATTGGCGCAGGCGCTCCGGGGTCAGCCGCGCATGCAGTTCCCCGTCCAGCTCCAGGGCCGGCGAACAGACGCAGGCGCCCAGGCAATAGACGGGTCGCAGGCTGATCGCTCCATCGGCGCTGGTGCCGTGGTCATCCACCGAAAGCTGTTCGCGCAACTGCGCAGCCAGCCCCTCGGCCCCCATGCTCTGGCACGACTCCGCCCGGCACAGGCGCAGGGTGTGGCGCGCCGGTGGCGTTGTGCGAAAGTCATGGTAGAAGCTGATCACGCCGCGCACTTCAGCCTGGCTGAGGTTGAGGGCATGGGCGATTTCAGGGACGGCGGTGTCGGGAACGTAACCGCACCCTTCCTGGATGGCATGGAGGATGGGCAGCAAGGCACCAGGGGTGTCCTTCTTGCGCGCCAGCACGTCGTGAATCAGAGGCAGGTGAAGCGTCTCATCAGGCATAAACGTACCTCGGCATCTCGAACGACAGCGCCGCGTGGCGGTGGCCGTTCGGAGTCTTGGCTGCGGCGTGCGGCCCACGTCACGGTTACGTGGCAATCCGATCGCCATTCTTGCTCGCCGGCCAAATGTCTTTGGCGCACTGGGTCCGGGGCATCTTCACAGCTTGCCACTCCCGGGGGGTGGCGATTGCACATGGACGACTAAACGTGTTCTGAAAGCGACCAGGGGTGAAAAGTTGTCCTGCGTCCACAGGAGGTCAAATGCACAAATGATTGTAGGCGACGCACAGCGATCGGTGGCTATTGGCCGTTTTCCTGACTGTCAGCGTGGCGACTGCTTTGCTGGATCACAACATGAAGTAACAGTGCCCAACCTTTCGTCGACAAGGAACGGATTGGCGCCCTCGGTATCTGCGGCAGCGGCAGCTTCGTGATCAGTGCCGCCAAGATCGACCCGCGCATGAAGGCCATCGCCACCGTGAGCATGTATGACATGGGCGGCGTCAATCGCAACGGGTTGAAGCATTCCCAGACGCTCGATCAACGCCGAGCCATTATCGCTCAGGCAACGCAGCAGCGTAACGTCGAGTTCGCCGGCGGTGAAACGCTGTACACCAGCGGTACGGTGCACAAGCTGGATGAAAACACCCACCCTATCCAACGCGAATTCTTCGACTTCTACCGCACCCCACGCGGCGAGTTCACGCCATCCGGCTCGTCCAGGGACTTGACTACGCACCCCACGCTCACCAGCAACATCAAGTTCATGAACTTCTACCCGCTCAATGACATCGAGACCATTTCACCTCACCCGATGCTCTTCATTGCCGGCGCCGATGCCCACTCCAGGGAGTTCAGCGAAGAGGCCTATAAACTTGCCGGCCAGCCCAAGGAACTGGTGATCATCCCTGGGGCCGGGCATGTGGATCTTTATGATCGGGTCGATCTGATTCCGTTTGACAAGTTGATGAGTTTCTTTCAGAACAGCCTGAAGTGATATATCGGCAACCAGGTTCGAAAAACCCATGGACGAACGCCTAGCAATTACCAAGAAGCTGATCCGAGCCGTTGTGACCACGAGCCAATCTGATGAAATCACCTATCAATCAGAGTGGCTCGGCTACATGCCCTTCCCCGTCGATCACTGGGTTGAACATCAAGGCAAGACGTTCTCCGGCGACTTCCCGTTTGACTGGACGCTAGAGGACTTGGCCGGTCTTGAGCGCATAGGCTTCCTGGAAAAGCTGGAAGCCTATGAAAATCCGGAAGACCGATTCGATCGACATATCCGGTACCGCGTGCATATCGGACCCGCGTAACACGCGGTGATAAGGGCGGGCGGGGTAATTTCAGCCGTCCGCGTTCGTAGTCCCCGCCAGTTCTTTTAGCAAAAGCGGCTAGGCGGGCTCGCGGCGTATAGTCGACTCTAGGCCCGACCCGTTTCCAAGAGCCCTGATCCGTGCCCGACTTGCCAAAGACCTCCACCTATAAAAGACGCTTCGACGCCGTCCTCGCCTACATCGACGCCAATCTCGAAGGTGATCTCTCGGTGAAAACGTTGAGTGATGTGGCGAACTTCTCGGTATTTCACTTCCATCGACAATTCACGGCGTTCATGGGCGTGCCCGTTTCACGTTATGTGCAGCTGATGCGGCTACGACGCGCGGCACATCAATTGGTTGCCTTTGCTGGGTACTCGGTACTGGATGCCGCATTGGATGCGGGCTTTAAAAGCCCCGAGGCGTTCTGTCGAGCGTTTGGCCGAGCGTTCGGCATGGCGCCAAGCGCGTTCAGGAAGAAACCCAACTGGCAGGTCTGGAGTACGGTGTTTGCCATCCCCCATTTCTCACGGAGTATCTTTATGCAAGTTCGAATCATCGAGTTCTCTGAAGTCAGGATTGCGGCGCTTGAACATCGCGGCCCGGCCGGGCTCGTCAGCGAAAGCGTGGACCGGTTCATCGAATGGCGTATGCGTAGCGGGAAGTCGCCCGTGGCATCAAGCCGTACGTTTGGCATTCCCTACGGCAACCCCGACACCACACCGCCACACGACTTCCGCTTCGCGATCTGCGGCGAGATTGATGAGGAAGTGGCGCCGAACGCGTTCGGTGTTCAGCCGATGGTCATCCCCGGCGGTCGCTACGCAGTGGTCCGCCACGCCGGATCGCCTGATCATATCGGCGAAACGATCTATCCGATCTACCGTGAATGGCTACCCGCGAGCGGCGAGGAACTTCGTGACCAGCCGCTGTTTTTCCACTACCTGAGCGCCTATCCCGAGACACCACGAGATCAATGGCAAACCGATGTGTACGTTCCGCTGCGGTGAGGACAAGCACTACGCCCCATCAGGCCCTCGAGCGAATCCGTTCCACCAACCGCGCCTGCAACGCCTCAAGCTCCTGCGGATCGGCTTTCCCTTGCCCATGTACGCCAGGCGCCTGTCCTTCCCAGCGCGGAACGATGTGCACATGGATGTGAAAGACCGTCTGCCCCGCCGGCGCGCCGTTGAATTGGGCGATTTGCACGCCGTCGGGTTGCAACTCGTCGACGATGATGCGGGTCAGGCGTTGTACCGCTGCCATCATCTTGCCAAGGATTGCCGGGTCGACGTCGAGGATATTGCGCGCCTGGGCCCCCTTTGGAATGACTAGCACATGGCCCCGGGACTGGGGAAAGATGTCGAGGAAGGCCAGCACATCGTCATCTTCGTAGATCTTGTAGGCAGGTGCTTCACCCCGAAGGATCATCGCGAAAATGTTCTGGGAATCGTATTGGCCGTGCAGACTCATGGTTGCTCCTTGGGTTTCAGAGCCGCCGATATCGGCCCTGGGATGGCGTTGCGTTCTTGCAGGGTCAGCGCGATTTTTCGCTGCAACTCGTTTTCCGAAAACGGCTTGTGCAACACGGGGCACTGGGCAAACTCGGCGGGCAGGCCGCTGGCGCCGTATCCGGTGCTGAATAAAAAAGGAATTTTACGATCACGAAGGATTTCAGCCACCGGAAAAACCCGTTCTCCGGCCAGGTTGACGTCCAGGATCGCCAGATCGACCTCAACCGTCCCCGCCGCTTCCCGGGCCATGGCAAGCCGCGGGATGGAGGCCACCACCTCGCACCCCTGCTCTTCGAGCATTTCCTCGATCAGCATGGCGACTGTGCCTTCATCCTCGACGAGCAACACCTTGATCCCGGCAAATATCGTCATGCGTGGTGCTCGGGAACCATGAAGGAGAACCGGCAGAGCACGCCTTCAGGCGCGAAGGTCAGCACAAATATTCCACCCAGGTCGCGTTCGATGCAGCGCTTCATCAATCGCGATCCCAAACCCTCGCGTTCCGGTTGCGACACTGGCGGTCCGTCTTGCTCGCGCCAGTCCACGGTCAGCAACACGCCGTTCGATTGCGGCTGGACATTCCAGCTCACTGAAAGGCGGCCCGTCTCGACGGACATCGAACCGTATTTGAGGGCGTTGATCGCCAATTCGTTGAGCGTCATCGTGAGGCCGAGCGCGACCCGGGTATCGACGTCAATGGGATCACCCTCGATCGTGATACGGTCAGAATCAGTGCCGAAAATGGGCATGAGCACCTCCTGGGCCAGGGACCCCAGGGCCGTATGGCCCCAATGCCGCCTCGTCAGCAGGTCATGGGCGCGGGACAACGCGAGCAGCCGCGCTTCGAACCGGTTGTAACCGTCCTTGGCGCTTTCTGCGTTGCGTGCCGTCTGGGCCGCCAGGGATTGCACCGTGGCCAAGGTGTTCTTGACCCGATGGTTGAGCTCGTCGATCAGGGTTTTTTGCCGGTCTTCCGCCTGTTTTCGCTCGGAGATATCCACCAGCATGTTGATGGCGCCCACCAGGTTGCCCTCGGCATCGTGCAGCGGCGTAGGGTACGGGGCGAACGGCACCCGTGTGCCGTCGGGCCGCTCCGCGACGGCTTCGACCCCGCGTATCGGCCGGTTTTCCTTCAGGGCGACTGCCATCGGGCACTGGTCGTGGGGCAGGAAGGTCCCGTCGGTGGTGAACAATTTCCAGGTCACGCACCAAAGGTCGCCCAACTGTGGTGTTTGTCCCGACAACTCCACTGCTGCCCGATTGAAAAAGGTGATACGGCCTTGAGCATCGGTGGTGTAGACAGCCGCCGGCAGGGCCTCGAGCAGATTGCGCATATGCCGCTCGCTGTCGCGGATCTGATTTTCCATGCGACGCGCCAGCGTGACGTCCTGCAGTATCCGGACCCCATACCGAAACGCGCCGTTGGCGTCGCGCACGGACGAGCTGTGGATGTCCAGGTAGACGGTCTCGCCATCGGGCTTGAAGGCGCGCTTGCGCAGCACGTAATTGTCCAGTTCACCCGCCACCTGGCGTGCATAGAGGGCTGCATCCTCGTCGGTACTGTCCCTGTGCGTGTAGTCCAGGAATGTCATTTCCAATAGCTCTTCGCGCGTGCGGCCCAGCATGTTGCAGAGGGCGTCGTTGACGCGCAGCAGCCGGCCATCCGCGGCGGACTCGGCAATGCCGATCGTCGCCGCTTGGTAAGTCGCCAGGAGTCTGTCGTCGCTCTCCTGGCGCGCCGTCTCGGCCACGTGGACACTGGTCATGTCCACCGTAAAGCACCGCGTATTGAACAGTTTTCCCTCTTCGAACCGGCCGTTGGACGTGATGGTTACATGCTTGATCGAGCCGTCCTTGGCCTTCAGGCGCGCCGGGTAATCCTGCAGGCATTGACCGCTGCCGAGCTTGTTCAGGATGTCGTTGATGACCGGCTCGTCGGCATGGAAATCGGTGATGCTACGGCCGATGTATTCCTCCGGCGAATAACCCAGCAAGGCCAGTTCGGCCTTGTTGGCGCGCAGGATGATGCCTTCACCACTGACGATGTGGAGGCCCACGGCGCTGTTCTCGAAGAAATCTTCAAGGTCCTCATTCTTGCGTCGCAACTCTTCGGCCAAGGCATGCTGCGCCGAAATGTCCTGGAAGCAGTTGATCGCCCCTTGGATGATGCCTTGGGAGTCTTTCAACGGCCTGATATTCACCAGGGCAATGAATCGCGACCCATCCGGACGCTCGATGAACACTTCCTGGTTGCGCGTTGCCTCACCCGTGACGAGGGCTGTGGCCATCGGGCAGTCTTCGAAGGCAAGCGGAGTGCCGTCGGGCAGGAACAAACGGTAGGAACCGCAGAAACGATCACCGCCCTCTCCCAGAATCGGCGTCCGCCCCCACATGGCGGCCGCCTCGCTGTTGTGCCGCACCAGCCAGCCGTTGTGATCGCACAGGTACACCGCGCCAGGAATCGCATCAAGTGCGCTGGCGCCCGTTGCCACAAGGCTTTCATACTCGCTCGGCGTGCGCGTCCCCGTGGGAAACGCTTCTATATTCGACATGGTTGATCCTCAATCCGCCTGGCTGAATGCCTGCTACACAACGACTCAGGCTTCAACCTGAGTCGTGATCCCGGCCCGGATAACTCCTTATAAATATGCCGGCGCGGATTTTTTCATGCAGCTGCAATAGATACTAGATGTTTATTCAGCCTACGAGTTCAGGAAAGTTCGCCATACCGGCGGGCGCGTCTTAAAACTTGAATAATCTGCGGGGGGTTTCCACCATGAGCGCGCGCAAGAGCGGCGCCGGACATTGCAAAGCCCGCAACTGCCGGACAACGGTGTCGAAGCCCACGACGCCTTCATGTTGTGTATGTGGCCAATCGCTGCCCCACACCATCCGATGAGGGCCCAGGCTCTGCTCCAGCATCGCCAACGCGGAGCGGGCGAAGTCGAGATTTTCTCGATCCGTCCCCGCCAATCGGTAGATGCCCGAGACCTTCATCCAGACTTGCCCGCCGAGCCCCAACTCAAGCAGCTCGGCGAAACCCGGTTGGTCGAGGCCCAGACGGGCATCCGGACGACCGAAATGGTCGACCACCAGGCGGATGCCAAAAGGGATCAGTTGGCTGATCAACCCGGACAGTTGGTCGATCGGCGCATGCAGTTCCACGTGCCAGTCCAACTCGGCAAGATGCGCCAGGAAGCCTTTCCACCTTGTCTCGCAAAAATCAGGCACGGCCCTGCCCATCAGGTTCAAGCGAACGCCGACCACGCCCAGCCGTGCCATTTCATTCAGCACGGTCCGGCTGATCTCGGGCTCGACCACCACAACGCCGCGCAGTTGCCCCAGCGCCTGCCGGAGGGCGGCCAGCAGGTAACGGTTATCGGTGCCGAGAAAGCTCGGCTGGACCAACACCCCATGGCTCAGACCGTGGGAGCGCAGGTGATCCAGGTATTGCGCAAGCGTGGCGTCATAATCCGGTGTGTAGCGCCGCACCGCAGCCAGCTCCAGTTCACGGCTGAACACATGGGCATGGCTGTCGATGCCGGTGATCGGCGTAGTGCAGGTATCAACCATTGGTCTTCATCTTTCAAAAATAAGCAGTGATCAGGCCCGGGCGCTCTCGGTGCCAGGCGCTACGTCCGGTGCAGGCGGCGCCGTGGCCTCAAGGCTGCGGCCTCGGGTTTCCGGCAGGCAAAGCGCCGCAAGCACCGCTACGCCGTAGGCAATGCCGGCGTCGATGCCGATGGCCGACCCCAGGGACATGGAGTCGCTCATATGACCAACCAGGAACGGAAACAGCGCCGAGAGGACCCGGCCGAAGTTGTAGCAAAAGCCGACACCGGCGCCGCGCACATCCGCCGGGTACAACTCGTTGAAAAACGCCCCGAGACTGGCCGGAATGCCGGCCGCGAAAAAGCCGAGGGGGAAACCCAGGAACAACATCTGGGTATTGGTCAGCGGCAGGAACACGTAGCACTGCACCGTCACGACGCAGCACAGCGCAAACAGCAGGATGTTCTTGCGTCGGCCGATGCGATCGATCAGCAGCCCGCTGACCACACAGCCACACCAGAAGGCGAAGATGATCACCGCCAGGTAGCCGCCGGAGTTGAGCACCGACAGGTTGCGTTCGGTCTTGAGGAACGTCGGCAGCCACGTCATCACCGCGTGGTAACCGCCGTGTGCCCCCAACCCCAGCAAGCCACCGAACAATGTCACGCGAATCAACTCAGGGCGAAAGATACCGCCCAGGGACTTGAAAAAACTCTGGGGAATGGCCTGTTCCTTTTGCAGCCGTTGGAAGCTGTCCGGCTCCTCGACGTTGCGACGCACCCAGATGATCAGGAACGACGGCAGCAGGCCGACGATGAACATCACCCGCCAGGCCATGTCCTGCGGCACCAGGGAATAGATCAGCGTAAAGACGCCCACCGCCAACCCCCAGCCCACCGCCCAGGCACTCTGCACCGTGCCCATGACCTTGCCACGGTATTTCGGATTGATCGTCTCGGCCATCAGCACCGCGCCGGCGGCCCATTCGCCACCGATCCCGAAGCCTTGTAGGGCCTTGACGATCAACAACTGATGGAAGCCTGTGACGAACGCCGACAGGAAGGTGAAGAACGAAAACCACAGGATCATCCACTGCAGCGTGCGCACCCGCCCGTAGCGATCGGACAGCGTCCCGCCCACCCAGCCACCCAGGGCCGAGGTCACCAGCGTGACCCCGCTGATCAGCCCCGCATCGCCTTTGGACAAGGCGAACGCGGCGATCAGCGCCGGGATCGCCAGGCCGAACATCTGAACTTCCAGCGCGTCGAGGGACCATCCGCCGAAACAGGCCCAGAACGTCTTACGCTCCCGGGAGGTGATTTGCCGATACCAACTGAACATGATTTTTATCCTTGTAGGTGGAACGAAAGGCAGCCGAGCGCGAACCGTGCCGCTGCAAGGCCAGTCAGGAAAAACACAAACGGCAAGGGCAGCGGTATTTGCTGCCGGACGATCCGCTAACCCGGTGAGGTCAACGAATCTCTACGCTGTAGCGGAAATGCTCGGCATGCCCGCGCGAACGTCGCCACTCCAGCGGGTTGCCCGCGTAATCACGGGCCAGACGCTCGATTACCACCACCGGGCTGTTGACCGGCACTTGCAACAAGCGGGCATGCACGTCGTTGACTGACTCGGCGGTGAGGGTTTCCTGCGCATAAGCGACAACCTGTCCGCAGGTCTCTTCATAGATGGGATAAAGCAACGGGCCTTTGTGGTTCAGGTCGATTTCCAGCAACGGCTGGAATCGGCTGCGAGGCAGCCAGATCTCTTCGGCGAGCACGGGCTCGACGTCCAGCAGACGCACCCGCACGATACGAATCACCGCCGCCTCCACTGGCAGCCCCAACGCCTGGGCCACGGCTGACGGCGCCGCCACCGGTTCTACCGACAAGATGCGGCTCTCTGGAACCCGGCGCTCCCCGGACGCGGACTGAAAACGGAAGAAACGAAACAACGACGACTGGAACTGGGGGCGACGAATGAAGGTGCCTCGGCCCTGCTGACGCTCCAGGACGCCTTCGCTGACCAACGCATCGATCGCCTTGCGCACCGTCCCGGTGGACAGTTGGTATTCGGCTGAAAGCGCCGCCTCGGTGGGAATCGCCTCCCCCGGACGCCAGCGATTGTTGGCAATCTGCTCGGCCAATTGGTCGCGCAAACGTTGATAGAGCGGCAAGCGGGCATCGCTGGGCAGTGGGTTCATCAGACGTTATCTACCTTGTTATCTAGTCATCTATATGAATTTAGACGGAAGTATTCGCGCCCACGAATCTGTTGTCAAGAACGCTCGATTACCGCACGTCCCCTCGGACGGTCAGTGACAACGGCTGCCACGCCACGGGACATTCCTCGTGAATGGCCGGCGCTCTCGTAGTAAAGTCTGCAACCGATATCAGAACCCATTTTGAAAGACGTGAAGCCACCCGAACTTCGTTCGAACCAAGCCTCGCATCACGTCATTCGCCAGCCGCAGCGGTCATCGCATGATTGAAATCACCGAAGTCTCCATCGCCCAACTCCGGGCTGCGCTCGAATCCGGCCAGACCACGGCGGTCGAACTGGTCCAGGCCTACCTTGCCCGAATCGACGCCTACGACGGCCCCGAAACGCCTACGGCCCTCAACGCCGTGGTGGTTCGCAACCCCGACGCGCTGCAAGAGGCGAAGGCGTCGGATACCCGTCGGGCCAAGGGCCAGACACTGGGCCCGCTCGACGGCATTCCTTACACGGCCAAGGACAGTTACCTGGTGAAGGGCCTGACCGCTGCCTCTGGCAGCCCGGCCTTCAAGGACCTGGTTGCCTATCGCGACGCCTTCACCGTCGAGCGGCTGCGCGCCGCCGGGGCCATTTGCCTGGGCAAGACCAACATGCCGCCGATGGCGAACGGCGGCATGCAACGCGGCGTGTATGGCCGCGCCGAAAGCCCGTACAACGGTGACTACCTCACCGCGCCCTTTGCCTCCGGCTCGTCCAACGGTGCGGGCACCGCCACCGCCGCCAGCTTCGCCGCCTTTGGCCTCGCCGAAGAAACCTGGTCCAGCGGACGCGGCCCCGCGTCCAACAACGGGCTGTGCGCCTACACGCCTTCGCGGGGAGTGATCTCGGTGCGCGGCAATTGGCCGTTGACGCCAACCATGGACGTTGTCGTGCCCTTCGCCAGAACCATGGCCGACCTGCTCGAAGTGCTGGACGTGGTGGTGGCCAATGACCCCGACACCCGCGGAGACCTGTGGCGCCTGCAACCCTGGGTGCCGATTCCCTCCGTTGATTCCGTTCGTCCCGCGTCCTACCAAAGCCTTGCCGCCAAACCGCAGGTGCTGGCCGGCGTGCGCTTTGGGGTCCCGCGCATGTACATCAACGCCGACCCCGAGGCGGGCACGGCCGAAAAGCCAGGGATCGGTGGCCCGACCGGCCAGCGCATCATCACGCGCCCGTCGGTGATCGCTCTTTGGGAAGAAGCGCGCAAGGCTCTGCAAGCCCAAGGCGCCGAGGTGATCGAGGTGGATTTCCCGTTGGTATCCAACTGCGAGGGTGATCGCCCTGGCGCGCCGACCGTGTTCACCCGCGGCCTGGTGTCCAAGGAGTTCTTGCATCACGAATTGTGGGATCTATCGGCCTGGGCATTCGATGATTTCCTGCGGGCCAACGGTGATCCGAAACTCAATCGCCTGGCCGACGTCGACGGACCGCTGATTTTCCCCCACGACCCTGGCACCCTGCCCAACCGCGAGGATGACCTTGCCGCCGGCATGGACGAGTACGTGAAGATGGCCCAGCGCGGAATCACGCCGTGGGACCAGATTCCTACCTTGCCTGATGGCTTGCGAGGTCTCGAAGAGACGCGCCGGATCGACTTGGAAGATTGGATGGCGCGCCTGGGCCTCGATGCGGTGATCTTCCCCACGGTGGCCGACGTCGGCCCAGCGGACGCGGACGTCAATCCAGCCTCGGCCGACATCGCCTGGAGCAATGGGGTCTGGGTCGCCAACGGCAACCTCGCCATCCGCCACCTGGGCGTGCCCACCGTCACCGTGCCGATGGGCGTCATGGCAGACATCGGCATGCCTGTCGGCCTGACGTTCGCCGGCCGAGCCTATGACGATTCGAAGCTGTTGCAGCTGGCTTCGGCGTTCGAGTCGCTGGGATCGAAACGGATGATCCCGCCGCGGACTCCGCCGGTGTAACCACAACAGCACCGCCCTGGTAAAAGCAGGCCCACCCCGGTGAGGCCTGCGTCACCATTGCTTCAAGCTATCGGTTAATCAAAGCTTCCGACCGCCAGCCGGCCGATTTCGGGCCGCGCATAAAGAAATCCTTGCATCAACTCGATGCCCATCGCCAGCAGCGTAGCGCTCTCTTCGCGCGTCTCGACGCCCTCGGCAATGATGGTAATCCCCAGCCGGTTGGCGACCAGGATGATCCCCTCGACGATGGCACGCTTGACCGGATCGTGATCGATGCCTCGGGTCAGCGCCATGTCGATTTTCAGCACCTGGGGTTGGAACAGTGCCAACAGGTTGAGCCCTGAGTAGCCAGACCCGAAATCATCGATGGCCGTGGTGAAGCCCTGGCGCTCGTATTCCATGAAAATCGATTTCAAGTGATCCGGGTCGTCGACACGCTCGCCTTCCGTCACTTCGAACATCAGCCTGTCTGGCGGAAAGCCGGTCTGACGCGCAGCCTCCAGGGTTGCGCGAATGCAGGTCTCGGCCCGGTAAACCGCGTTGGGCAGGAAGTTGATGCTGAGCAGGCAACCGGGAATCTCCAGGACACCCAGCCGAGCGGCTTCTTCGATGGCCTTCACGCGACAGGCCTGGTCGAATCGGTAGCGGTTGCTGTCGTTCACCAGCCCCAGGATATGGCCGGCCGACTCACCCTTCAGGCCTCGGACCAACGCCTCGTACGCAAACGCCTGGCGCGTGCGGACATTGAAGATGGGTTGGAACGCCATGGTGAATTCGAACCCCAGCGCCTCGTGGTCACGACACTCGGCGCAGCCAAGGGACTTGAAGTTGGGATGGGAAGAAGATTGGGTCATGATCTGTGTTCCGTCGCGTCAGCGGGCGTCCCTGTGAAGCAGAAACTATAGGCAATACCCTTGAGTCGGCACGGGCGCGGCTTTCTGGAGTGCTGTCGGGTCCGTTATCGTATGACCGGTGGGTCAAATCAGGCGTTCATTCGATTGTCTGAACGTAATTAACAACGATTAACTCGCACCCGCGCGCGGCGTCACCAAAAATGGAGGCTCTCTGCAGACCTTCTAAAGCGGGACGCGCGCCCCAGAGCGCTGCACATCGACGTGCTTCCCGCTGGCACGGAACTCATGTCATGGCTCATCCATCGCTCACCGCCGTCAGGACGCCCCTTACGCCGTTGCAAAAATCCAACCACGGCGGCCTTTCGCCCTGGCGTGAAAGCCTGGTCAAGAAAATGATCTTCGACGGCCTCGGTGAAACATTGGCAATAGCCCGGCTGGCCGAGGCGTGCGCGCTTTCCCGTAGTCACTTTTCCCGAGCGTTCAAGGCCAGCACCGGTCAGTCCCCTCAAGCCTGGATCAGGGCCCAGCGCATCATGCGCGCCAAGCGGCTAATGCAGACCACCGACCTGACCCTCACGCAAATCAGCCAGGAATGCGGCTTTTGCGACCAGGCGCACTTCTGCCACATCTTCACCCATAGCGAAGGCATCAGCCCGTTCGCCTGGCGATACCGCATGCTGCGCACGTTACTGCACGCGGGGGAGCCTGGGTGATCGCGCGAGCCTCTGTTATCTGGAAATCATCCATGTCGCCTGTCATGAAAAACCTGATCGCCCCCGGGCAAGCGACGTTTACGCTGAAGCCGCTCTGGTTCCTCGCCCTGCTGACAGCAAACGCCCCAGCACTGGCGGCGCCCGGCCTCTTGGAAGGGGCGTCGCTGGAGGTACTGGGCCGCAACTTTTACCTCAACAGTGACTACCGGTCCCCTACCCCGGCGGGCCAAAGCTACAAGAAGGAATGGGCGCAAGGATTCATCGCCACGTTCGAGTCTGGCTTCACCCCCGGCATCCTCGGCGTAGGCATCGACGCCCACGGGTTCCTGGGCTTGAAACTGGACGGCGGCAAGGGCCACGCCGGAACGGGATTGCTGCCGCTGGACAGCGACAGCCGTAGCGAGGATCAATATTCCAGCGCCGGCGGCGCGCTGAAATTCAACCTGTCGCGAACCACCCTGGCACTGGGCGAAATGACCGTGGCGACGCCGGTATTCGACACTGCGGACAAACGCCTGCAACCGGAATACGCCAGCGGCGCACTCCTCACCAGTCGGGAGATCGACGGGGTCGATCTCCAGGCCGGTCATTTCAGCGCGTTCAAGAATCAGGATGCGTCCACCGCCAAGGGAGATTTTTCCGGCTACGGGGCAACCACCCGACACGCCAGCATCGATTTCATCGGTGCCGATCTTTTCAGCGGCCAGCGAGTGGGCGGCGCGCTCTACGCCTCCGAACTGAGCGACACCTGGCGCCAGTACTACGGCAATCTGCACGCAACCGCTGGCGACCTGTTCCTGGACGGCAACCTGTATTACACCCGCGACCACGGCCAAGCCAGTGCCGGGGCCATCGACAACACGGCATTCAGCCTCGCGGGCAAATACCGACGCGAGGCCCAGGCATTCACCCTGGCCTATCAGAAAGTGCGCGGCGACACGCCTTTCGACTTCGTCGGCGGCGACTCCATCTACTTGGCCAATTCGATCAAATATGCCGACTTCAATGGCCCGGGCGAACGCTCCTGGCAGGCACGCTACGACCTTGACCTGGGCGCCATGGGCGTTCCCGGCCTTAGCTTCATGGCCCGCTACGTGACAGGGCGCGGGATAGATGGCAGCCATGCTCCCCGGGGCGGCGCCTACAACCCGTACGACGGCAACATCGGCAACTACGTCCCGCAGCAGGGAGACGGCGGCCGACATTGGGAACGCGACATCGACCTGCGCTATCTCGTGCCGTCAGGCCCGGCCAAGAACTTGTCGTTGCAGCTGTCCCACGTCACCCATCGCGCCAACAGCGCCCAGGCCGGCGATGACATCGACAGGCTGTACATCGTCATCCAGTACCCACTTAAACTGGGCCCGTTCTGAAGGCGCAAAAAACCGGTCGAACAGTGTTTCCGCTTAGTAAGTCATGGAGGTTGCCCGGGACGACGATCCGCCCCGGGCTTGGGGATCATGGCTTGCGGGTTACACGCCAGACCGTGTTCGCGAGGTCGTCGGCGATGATCAAGGCACCCCGAGGATCGACCGTCACACCCACTGGCCGCCCTCGGGTCTTGCCATCGGACCCGCGAAAGCCAGTCGCGAAATCCACCGGCTCACCGGCGGGCCGCCCGTTGCTGAACGGCACGAAGATCACCTTGTAGCCCACAGGCTGGTCACGGTTCCAACTGCCGTGCTCACCCACGAACGCCCCTTCGGCGAACTGTTCGCCCATGGCCGGAATCGAAAAATCGACACCCAGGGCGGCGACGTGGGACCCCAGGCTGTAGTCGGGCTTGACCGCAGCGGCGACTTTTTGCGGATCCTGCGGCTGCGCCCGTGGATCGACGTTCTGCCCCCAATAACTATAGGGCCACCCGTAGAACGCGCCTTCGCGCACGGAAGTCAGGTAATCCGGCACCAGGTCGGGCCCTAACTCGTCCCGCTCGTTGACCACCGCCCACAACTGCCCGGAACCAGGTTCGACCTTCAACGCCGTCGGGTTGCGCAGGCCGGTCGCATAAGGCTTGTGGGCGCCCGTCTCGGCGTCGATCTGCCAGACCATCGCTCGGTCGATCTCGACTTCCATGCCACGCTCGGTGACGTTGCTGTTGGAACCGATACCGACATACAGCGAGCGCCCGTCGGGGCTGATGGCCAACGCCTTGGTCCAGTGATGGTTGATCGCCGACGGTAGATCAGTGACCTTGACGGGCGCCCCGCTGGCCTTGGTCTGGCCCTCCTGGTAGTCGAAGCGGACCAGCGCATCCTGGTTCGCCACGTACAGCTTGCCGTCGGCAAACGCCAGCCCATAGGGCGCGTTGAGGTTTTCGGCGAAGACAGTCTTGAGCTCGTAAGTGCCATCGCCATCGGCGTCGCGCAACAGGGTCAGGCGGTTACCGCCCTTGACCTGCGTGTTGCCCTTCGCCTTGATGACGCTGGCGATCACATCCTTGGGCTTCAACTTCGGTGCATTTCCGCCTCTGCCTTCGGCCACCAGGATATCGCCGTTGGGCAAGACGAGGGTCTGGCGCGGTATTTTCAGGTCGGTGGCGATGGCGGTGATGTCGTAGCCTTGCGGCACCGTAGGCTTCTGGTCACCCCAAGCCACCGGCTCGGCGATTTTCATGCTGGGCAGGAGGCTACGCTGGGGCTCCGGCAACTTCGGGTCCGGACCGCGCGCTTGCGTGGCGTCCCCTTCGCCTCCGCAACCGCTCAACAGCAGGGCCATGCTCAAGGCCGTCAATGGGATGCGAGGGTTCATTGCTCACCTCCCGAACGCAGGTTGGTCAGCCCGACCCATGCCGCCACGCAGGCCAGCAAGGTCACGACGACGGACAATGCCAGGCCCTGGGGCATCGCGGCCCAGGCGTCCTTGGCGTGCTCGAAGGCGTTGATCAGCCCCAACACCCAGGTGACGAGCAACAACAGGAAATAGCCTACTGGACGACCGGCCTTGTGGTCCGCGCGAATCAGATTGACCAGCGCGAACACCAACGCCAGCCCACAAAACAGCAACCCACCGGCAATCAACCAGGAGGCGAAATTGCTCCATTGGATCTGGTAGGTCTTGTAGTAAGCGATGTCGCTGAGCAGGCCCCCGAGAAACAGTGGAACCGTGCCGGCAAGCAGGACCGCATGGAGCGGTCCCGGCGTGCTTCGGTAGATAGGATGGGCGGTAACGGTCATGACAACTCCTTTTCGGTCGCGGTGATACGCCTTGGAAAAGGATCGTGTCGGGAGCGCGTTAGTTCCGACATTTTTACTCGCAGGCAGACCGTCTACCCGAACTGTTCCGGGGCCGCGACGCCCAAGAGTTGCAGTTGCGCAAAGGGCTCGTCACCTGAAGCGAAGATAAAGTTCTTGTCGCTCAGTTGCGCTGCCACATTCCCCTCCAGGGTGACCTCGAATCGGCGCCCCTCGTCATCGGCCTCATAGCTTTTCAGGTAGGTCCGCTGGCCGTCTTCACTGACGACCGCTTGCAGCGTTTTGTTATAGCCGCTCCAGAACTCGGTGAAGCCCAACGCCGACACGTCGATCTTGTCCGTGAGCGGATCGAAGTCGATGATCCGATCCTGGAAATTGCCGTCGGCCGTGCGAAAGCTGTCATCGAGAGCATCGAAGCGGAAAACATCCCAGCCCTCGCCGCCGCTGAGCACGTCGCGTCCCAGCCCGCCGTCGATGACATCGTGCCCATTGCCGCCCGAAACGACATCGTTACCGGCGCCGGCGACAATCTGGTCACCGACCACCGAACCCATCAGTCGGTCGGCTGACTCGGTCCCCTGGATCAGGTGCGGCGCGAATACCACGTTGGTTTCATCGAGGGCCTGAGCCACGTCGCCATCCAGGACCAATTCGAAACGATGCCCCCGCCCGTCCGCGTCGAAGCTTTTCAGATAGGTTCGCGTTCCGGCCTCGTTGACGTGCACCGCCAGGGTTCCATCCAATCCGTTGCCGAACCCGCTGAACCCCAGCGACGTCAAATCGATCCGATCCAGATCGGCGTCGAAGTCGACGATTCGATCGCTGACGGCCTGGTTGTCGGTGCGGTAACTGTCGCCGATCGTACTGACCCGGAAGACATCGGCACCGGCTCCGCCCTCCAGCACGTCCCGTTGCCCAGCGCCATCAAGCAAGTCGGCACCGTCATGGCCGCTGAGTCGTTCCGGGACATAGGTGCCTGACAGGACGTCATCGCCCCGCCCTCCATCGATGCCCGGCAACACACCGTCAAGTGCGCCGAAGGTGGTATCGAGCGTGCCATCGGGGTTGAGCCGGATAAGGCTGAAATCAGCGTTGCCGAAATAGGTGCTCTGCCCCGCCACCAGGATTTTCCCGTCCGCCAGAACGGTAATGTCCCTAGCCATGTCCCGATCACCGGTCAGGTCGATCACCGCGACGCCAGCGTTGCCGAAACTTGTGTCCAGAGTGCCGTCCTGGTTCAGCCTGATGATCTTGAAATCAAAACCGCTGCCATTTTGTTCGCCGCCACCGGCCAACAGGATCTTGCCATCGGCCTGGACGGTGACCGAGGCTGCCAGGCCCGCCACCTGCGTATCGACCAGGCCGTCCGTGCCGAAACTGCTGTCCAGGCTGCCGTCTGCATTCAAGCGCGCGACCACCATCTCGCCGTTGTAACCCGGCACCAGCAATTTGCCATCCGCTTGCAGGGTGAATCCGTACCCTTCCAGCGCGCCCATGTTCGGGATATTGAATTGGATGGCGTTGCCGCCATTGAAGGTCGAGTCAAGCGTTCCGTCGGCATTGAGGCGACTGACCGAAAACAGACTCTCGTAGCTGTCCTGATTCGACACCAGGATCTTGCCGTCAGGCTGTACCGTGGCACTGGCATAATCGCCCCAGGACCCCGGCACGATGGCCTTACCGTTGACACCAAACCCCTGGTCCACCGTGCCGTCGGTATTGAGCCGGATCATGGCGATGCCGGACGTGAATTGTGGGTAGACGAGCAGATACTTCCCGTCTGGCTGTACGGCCGCACTGTAGCCTTCCCCTGGGAAAATATCGTGAGGGAGCTGCGTCTTGCCGTCGTCGCTGAAGGTCGTATCGAGGGTGCCGTCGGCATTGAAGCGCATCAGGGAGGTCCGGTAGCCTTCGTACTCCCAATCCTTTTCTACCTTTGTCATGCCCGCCAGCCATATCGTGCCGTCCGGGGCCACCGCGATTTTCTTGGTGTCGTTGTAGCCGTCAAGGTCGACGAAGGTCTTCCCAGTGCCTGCTCGTGGGGCCAATCCTGCATTGCTGTGTGCGTTGTCCATGCTGAACCTCATGTGTCGATGAGACACTCCAGAAAATTTTCGCACCTTACAAAATAGTCACTCATGGCGGCTTCGCCAGTCTTGGATCCCATCAGCGCAACGCAGCGCCGTGCTTTTCCAAGCCTTACACCTTCATCATCAACTCGCCTTGGGCATCCGCTTCGCCATGGAGCAACTCGATCACCCAGTCGATAAACACCCGCACCCGGGGCGACAGTTGCCGATGGGGCGGATAGACCACCGAAATCGGCCATGACGGCACTGGATGTTCCGTCAACACTTGCACCAAGCGCCCTTCTGCCAACTGCCGCTGCACGTGGTAACGCGGCGCCTGAATCAAGCCGAGTCCCGCTTCGCAGGCCGTCAAGTAGGCGTCGGCATTGTTGACGGTCAGTTCCGAAGGCATGTTCAGCTCTCGCACCTGCCCCGCTGCCTCGAACTCGAACGGAAAAAAACGTCCATTGCCGGACGCGAAGCCAACGGCGCGGTGCCAGGACAATTCTTCAGGTCGCCGTGGCGTGCCCTCGCGAGCCAGGTACTGCGGGCTGGCGCAGGTCACTTGATGCAGCCGCACGATCGGCCGCGCCACCAGCGCCTGGTCGACGATATTGCCGGCCCGGATGGCGCAATCGACCCCCTCGCGTTGCAGATGTACTTGCCGATCATGGAAACCAAGGTCCAGTTGCAACTGCGGATAGCGTCGATAGAAGTCCGCCAGGTTCGGCACGATCCAGGTGCAACCGAAGGCGATCGGCATGTCCACGCGCAAGGTGCCCCGGGGTTGGCTCCGTTGCGTGGAGAGCGAGTTTTCCAGGTCGTCCAGTTCTTCCAACAAGTGGCCGCAGCGCTGGTAATAAGCTTCGCCGTCGAGGGTGGCACGCACTTGCCGGGTGGTGCGCTGCAACAACTGCACGCCCAAGTGGCTTTCCAATTGCTGGATCAACAAGCTGACGGTGGCCCTGGGCAGCCCCAGGTCATCGGCCGCCCTGCCAAAACCGCCCAGCTCGACGATGCGTCGGAACACTTGCATTGCCTGTAATCGGTCCATTATTCGGCTCACTGTTTAGAAATCACGAATAGTTAAACCAAAGTCACCAGCTTTATCCATAAAACCAATTTAAGGAGACTGATCTCGTCATCTCAACCCAAAGGAACACTCTCATGATCACCCGCCAACTTGGCCATCAAGGCCCACACGTCAGCGCCATCGGCTTGGGCTGCATGGGCATGTCGGATTTCTACACCACCGGCGCGGATGAGCCAGAGGCAATCGCCACGCTCCACCGCGCCGTGGAACTGGGCGTAACACACTTCGACACCGCGGACATGTACGGGCCGCACACCAACGAGCAATTGGTGGGACGGGCGTTGCGCGGCAAGCGCGATGGGATTTTTCTGGCGAGCAAGTTCGGCCTGGTTCGCAGCGACGATCCACATGCCCGGGGCGTCGATGGTCGCCCGGAGTACGTCCGGCAATCGATCGACGGCAGCCTCAAGCGGCTCGGAACCGATTACCTGGATCTTTACTATCAACACCGAATCGACCCTCAGGTGCCGGTGGAAGAAACGATTGGCGCCATGGCCGAATTGGTCAAAGCCGGCAAGATTCGCCACATCGGCATTTCGGAAGCCAGCGCCGAGACAATCGAGCGGGCCCATGCCGTGCATCCCCTGGCGGCGGTGCAAAGCGAATATTCGTTGTGGTCCAGGGAGCCGGAACACAACGGCGTGCTCGAAACCTGCCGACGCCTGGGAATCGCTTTTGTCGCCTACAGCCCGTTGGGGCGTGGTTTCCTGACGGGCGAGTTGAAGACGCCGGAGGACTTTGCCGCCGACGACTATCGGCGCTTCAATCCGCGTTTCGAGGCCGACAACTTCTATCGCAACCTCGCCCTGGTCGAACGAGTCCGGGCCATGGCCGAGGACAAGCACATCAGCGCCGCGCAACTGGCCTTGGGCTGGGTACTGGCCCAGGGAAGCAATGTCACCGCGATCCCGGGCACCAAGCAGCGTCGGTACCTGGAAAGCAACGTCGCCGCCGCCAGCGTTTTCCTGAGCAGCGATGACTTGAATCATCTGGACGCCATTTTCGCCCCCGCAGGCGCCGTGGCCGGCGAGCGCTACAGTGCCGAGGTGATGACCTTGCTCGACGGCTGATCCTCACACCCACCGTGGCGAGGGAGCTTGCTCCCGCTCGGCTGCATAGCAGTGGCAAACAGCCGACGCGGTCTGCCCGAAGACCGCCGGGGACGGCTTCGCCGGCCAGCGGAAGCAAGCTCCCTCGCCACGGGTTATTCGATAGATGGAGTCATCGCGATGCGAGCGATTCTTGCTTACTGGAGATCCTCTGCTATGACTTAACCCCGTCACTTTCAGTATGTGAGGCAAGGGAATGTCAGCCGCCAAGAAAATGAGCGTGGGGCAACTCACCATGCTGACTGCCGTCAACATGCTGGGATCCGGCATTGTCCTGTTACCCACCAAGCTCGCCGAAGTCGGCGGCATCTCCATCCTCTCCTGGTTGATCACCGCCACGGGCTCCCTGGCGCTGGCCTACGCGTTCGCCCGCTGCGGCATGCTCAGTCGAAAGACCGGCGGCATGGGCGGATACGCCGAATACACCTTTGGCAAATCCGGCAACTACATCACCAACTACACCTATGGCCTATCGCTGCTGATTGCCAACGTGGCGATCAGCATCACGGCCGTCGGCTATATCCAGACGCTTTTCAGCATCCAGCTCGACTCGCTGCAAGTCGGCCTGGCAACCATCGCCTTGTTGTGGCTGACCACCTTCGCCAATTTCGGCGGCGCAAGCGTTACCGGCAAGATCGGCGCCGTGACCGTATGGGGCGTCATTGCCCCGGTGGTGCTGGTGTCGACTATTGGTTGGTTCTGGTTCGACAGCAGTGTCTATGCGGCCGGTTGGAACCCTCACGATAAACCCTGGTACGAAGCGGCTGGCGCATCGGTGGCGATCACGCTCTGGGCCTTCCTAGGCCTGGAGTCGGCGTGCGCCAACGGTGACGCGGTGGAGAACCCCGAGAAGAACGTGCCGATCGCCGTTCTCGGCGGGACGCTCGGGGCCGCTGTGATCTACATCGTCTCGACCAACGTCATCGCCGGTATCGTCGACAACGCCGAGCTGGTGTCCTCCACCGCGCCGTTCGGCCTGGTGTTCGCCAAGATGTTCACGCCCCTGGTGGGCAACATCGTCATGGGGCTGATGGTGCTGGCGTGCGTCGGCTCCCTGCTCGGCTGGCAGTTCACCGTCGCCCAGGTGTTCAAGAGTTCGGCGGACACGGGTTACTTCCTGCCGATCTTCGCCAAGGCCAACAAGCATGGCGTGCCGATCATCAGCATGTTGATCCTGCTGGCGATGCAGACGGCGATGGCGCTGCTGACCATCAGTCCCGACCTCGCCAAGCAGTTCGATACGCTGGTGAACCTCGCCGTGGTGACCAACCTGGTGCCGTACATTCTCTCCATGGCGACGCTGGTGACCCTGCAGAAGGTTTCCAATGTCCCGGCGAACAAGGCTCTGGTCACCAATATCGTCGCAGGCATCGCCGCGGCCTACAGTTACCTGGCGCTCTACAGCTCGGGCGAACAAGCGCTGATGCTCGGCGGCGTGGCGGTCATCGTCGGCTACACGCTGTTCGGTTACGTCAATACCCGCCTGATCCGCCTGGAGGCCATGAACAACAGCGTACCGACCCAGACCGTCGCGGCGCAGCACATCGTTGGCGAGCCCATTCCCGTCAACCACTTGAAGCCGGCTAACCTGGAGGCATTGCCATGACGGAACATCGAAATCTATTGGGGATGCTGGCCCTGCTCGTCTCCAACGCACCCGACAAGCGCAGCGTATTCGGCCGGGCCCTGATCCAGCTGATCAGTGACGTAGAGGATCGCGCCGTCAGCGTGCTGACTTCCGAGACCCTGAGCGATGCCAAGTCGATCCTAAGCTCCGACCCGGCCATCCAGTGCGTGCTGCTCAGCTGGGAAATAGACACCAGCGAAGACCATCGCGAATGCATCGACCTGCTGACCGCCCTGCGCGAGCGCAACACCCGCGTGCCGGTGTTCCTGATCAGTGATCGCAGCACCGCGTCCAACGTGCCGTTGATCGTCATGCAACACGCCGACGACTTCATCTGGCTGCCCGAGGACACCAGCCGGTTCCTGAGCGGGCGGATCCTGGCGGCGATCGAACGTTATCGCCAGGCAGTATTGCCACCGATGTTCGGCGCCCTGCTGAAATTTGCCCGCAGCTACGAATATTCATGGCACACGCCGGGCCACGCCGGCGGCACGGCCTTTCTGAAAAGCACGGCGGGCCGGGCATTCTATGAATTCTTCGGGGAAAACCTGCTGCGCTCGGACCTGTCCATCTCCGTCGGCGAGCTGGGTTCGCTGCTCGACCACAGCGGCCCCATCGGGCAAGGCGAGCGTTATGCCGCCAAGGTCTTCGGCGCCCATCGCACCTACTACGTCACCAACGGGTCATCGATGTCCAACCGCGTGATCCTGATGGCCAGCGTGACGCGGGACCAGATCGCCTTGTGCGACCGCAACTGTCACAAATCCGCCGAGCATGCGATGACGCTGTCCGGGGCAATTCCGACCTACCTGGTGCCGACTCGCAACCGCTTCGGCATCATCGGCCCGATCCTGCCGCAGACCCTCAGCGCCGAGGGCGTGAAGGCCGCCATAGCCAGCAATCCGTTGGTCAAGAGCGACATCGACCCGACACCCGTGCACGCGATTATCACCAATTCCACCTACGACGGCCTGACCTACAACGTCACCCGCGTCGAGGAACTGTTGGGGCAAAGCGTCGATCGCTTGCACTTCGACGAAGCCTGGTATGGCTACGCGCGCTTCAACCCGCTGTACAAGGACCGCTTTGCGATGCACGGCAGCCCGGACGACCACGACCCGTCGAAACCGACCGTGTTCGCCACCCAGTCCACTCACAAGCTGCTGGCTGCGCTGTCCCAGGCGTCGATGATCCACGTGCGCAATGGCCGCAATCCGATTCCCCACGGGCGCTTCAACGAGTCGTACATGATGCACGCCTCGACCTCGCCCAACTACGCGATCATGGCCTCGTGCGATGTCAGCTCGGCGATGATGGAGGCGCCCAGCGGGCAGATCCTCACCAGCGAGGCGATCGAAGAAGCTGTCGCCTTCCGGCAGGTCATTTCCCATATGCAGAGCGAGATGTTCAGTCACGACGATTGGTTCTTCTCGTGCTGGCAACCGCCGATGGTGCAAGTGGACGGGCAGTCGATCGCCTTCCATGAGGTCGATCCAGCGCGGCTCAAGGCCGACCCCGGTTGCTGGGTGCTGCACCCCAATGAGGTCTGGCACGGCTTCGGCGACATTGAAGACGGCTACTGCATGCTCGATCCGATCAAGGTCTCGATCCTGAGCCCTGGCATGGGCGACGACGGGAATCTGCTGGACTTCGGCATCCCGGCCTGTGTACTCAGCGCCTACCTGGGCACGCAAGGCATCGTGGTGGAAAAAACCACCGACTTCACCATCCTGTTCCTGTTTTCCATCGGCATCACCAAAGGCAAATGGGGCACCCTGGTCAACGCCCTGCTCGACTTCAAGCGCGACTACGACGCCAACCTCGAACTGGAGCTGTGCCTGCCCGACCTGTTGAGCGCCAACCAACAGCGCTATGCCGGCATGGGGCTCAAGGACCTGGCCGAAGAGATCTTCGCCGCCATGAAAAAAACCAAGACCACCGCAGCCATGGCCAAGGCTTTCGGCACGCTGCCGCAAGCGCAGTTCAGCCCCGTGGAGGCCTACGAAAAATTGGTCAGAAACGAAATCGAGCAGGTGACGCTGGACGAGGCCGCCGGTCGGATCGCGGCAACGGGGATCGTGCCGTATCCACCGGGCATCCCCCTGTTGATGCCAGGGGAAAATGCAGGCCCATCGGACGGACCCTTGCTGGCTTACCTCAAGGCTCTGGAGAGTTTTGACCGGTCATTCCCTGGCTTCACCCATGACACCCATGGGATCGAAAATGACGGCGGCGTCTATCGGTTGCTGGTGTTGAAACAGGACGCGGCGGACCGTTAGCCGATTGGATCGAGGATGTCATCGAGATTCGCTGGGCTCACGCCAGCAGCTCGTTGATCCACCGCACCTGCCGCGCGACCTCTTGTACTTTTTCTTCAGCCACGGCCTGCTGCGCCTGGGCGAAATTGGCCAGGGTCTTGTGCTTGAGGCGCAGCATGCGTTGCCACTTGGCCAGGAATACCGGGCTGCGGGCCTGCATTTGCAGCGGGCCGAAGTACAGCTCCTCGGCGCTGTACATCACCGGCCCGTCACGCTCGGCGACGATGATTTCGTAGTAGAAGCGGTTTTCCCACAATACGTCTTCGCACAGGATGCGGTAGTCGTTGTCCATCAGCCATTGGCGCAAGGGCTGTTCGCCGCCATTGGGCTGGAGGATCAGGCGTTCCCGACCGCTCAGGCGACACTTGCCGCTGTCAAGAATGTCGCGAATCGTCTCGCCGCCCATGCCGCACAGACTGATCGCCGTGATGCCGTCCGCCGGTTCGATCGCCGCCAGGCCGTCGGCCAGGCGCACGCTGATCCATTCGTCCAGGCCGCTTTCACGCACGGTGCGCTCAGCCGCGCGGAACGGCGTCAACGCCACCTCTACCGCCACCGCCGCCGCGATCACCCCACGCTTGATCAACGCCACCGGGAGATAGCCATGGTCCGAGCCGATATCGGCCAGGCGCGCCCCTGTCGGCACGAGCCCCGCCACGCGTTCAAGGCGCATGGACAATGTCTGTTCGTTCAAGCGTTCAATCCTGTTTTGCGTTGCTTATGCTGCCGCTGTCTTGGCGGGGCGCCCACTTTATCAGCGATGGAATGTAAAAGTTGCTACCGGCCACGCTTGCGACAATGAACTGAGGCATCGCTCGCATAACGAAGCAGCCGCCGATGCCCGGCACGTGTTTGGGTCTATGCTTGTCTTGGGTTCGCCAGCAACAGCGAACCGTTGATCAGGAGAACACGTGAAGTATTCGATGCCTGCCGCAGTGCTGCTCAGCCTGTTGCTCGGCCCGGCAACCGCACACGGGCAATATCAGGTCGTCACCGAGGAATGGGCACCCTACAACTATGTGGAGAACCATCGGCTCACCGGCATGACCACGGAAATCGTCCGGGCCATCATGGCGCTGACTGGCGATCATTTCGAGATGTCGGTGCAACCCAGCATGCGCGCCACGCAGATCCTGAAGAACCGGCCCAAGACCATCATGTATTCGCTGTTCCGCACACCGGAGCGTGAGCCATTGTACAAATGGGTCGGCCCGATCGTTGAGGAATCCATCCACGCCTACCAACTGGCCGGCTCGCCGCCGATCAACTCTCTCGAACAACTGCTGCGCGCTCCCCAGGTCACCACGCGGCACGCGGGCCTGGTGCCGCAGACGTTGCAATCGCTGGGGTTCAATAACCTGGACAAAAGTGCGACCGAAAGCAGGCTGCTGTACCGCATGCTGCTTGCCGGACGAACCAGCATCATCGTCGGCGACACCGCGGCCGGAGTGGCGTATTACAGCCGCCAATTGGACATCGCGCCGGGCACCCTGCGCAAGATTCCCATCGAGCTTTACCGCTCGTCGCTGTACATCGCCTTCAGCACCGACAGTGACGATGAACTGATCACCGCTTGGAGCAACGCGCTGGAGCAACTGCGTCGGTCTGGCGAATTGGCGCGTATCCAGCAACGCTATGAGCAGCCTCCCCAGCCCTGAAGCAACGCGCCTGAGTCACGGCTCGGCGGCGATGCGTCTCACCCTGTGGCAATCCCCCGGTTGCAATTTCTGGCCGCTCAATGCGCGGACCTCGATGGGCATCAACGGCTCGCCAGAGGCGTTGTCCAACAGCACCGACCGCGTCTCGTGCTCGGCGAACAAAAACCGTTCGCCCCACTGCCGCAGGCTGATCACGATTGGAAAGATTTCCTGGCCTTTTTCCGTCAGGACATATTCCTTGTAGGCGCTTGCGTCCGATGCGGGCTGCACGCGCAATACACCGACTTGAACCAGGCCTTTGAGGCGCGATGCGAGGATGTTCTTGGCAACGCCCAGGCTCTTCTGGAATTCGCTGAAGCGGCGAATGCCGTCGAAGGCATCGCGGATGATCATGAGCGACCAGCGGTCACCGATGATTTCCAGTGTTCGGGCTACCGGGCATTCGCTGTTGGGCGATGGGGTGTTTTCTGACATTGGGTTTCCTGTTTGCTGACGCAGGGGAGTAGCTCCACCAAACTAGTTGCAAATTAAAACCCATTCAAGCAAAAATCCAATCCGGTTTTTAATTGCAACCAGATTGGAAGGCGCACATGACCGCACACATCATCCCAAGCCAAGGCCTGTCCCCAGCCCTCACATCCCTGTTATCCATCACCTGCGCACTGGCCGTCGCCAACGTCTACTTCGCCCAACCCCTCCTAGCCTCGATGGCCGAGAGCCTGGGCGTCGCTCCCGCCTCGATCGGCATCGTGGTCACGGCCACCCAGCTTGGATACGCATTGGGCTTGCTCTTTATCGTCCCGCTGGGCGACAGGATCGACGGCAAACGGCTGATCCTGACCCTGGTGACGTTGTCCGTGATCGCATTGACGGTCGTCGGCGCATCCCAGCATTGGCTCATCCTCCTGGGCGCCATGATCACCACGGGCCTGCTCGCGGTCGTCGTCCAAGTGCTGGTGGCCTATGCAGCCGTGCTATCGGCACCGTCCCGACGAGGCCAGACCGTCGGCACCCTCACCAGCGCAGTCCTGATGGGCATACTTCTGGCGCGATTCATCTCGGGGTTCATCGCCGACCTCGCCGGCTGGCGTGCGGTTTATTTTGTGTCGTCGGGACTGATGCTGATCATCGCGACGGTGTTCTGGAAAGTGGCACCCACCACGGCGTCACCGGGAAATCGGCAGCCCTATCCGGCCCTGATCCGCTCGCTGTTCCAACTGTTCATGACCGAACCGCTGTTACGAATCAGGGGGCTGTTCGCGCTGCTGATCTTCGCCGCGTTTTCCGTCCTCTGGACCGCCATGGTCCTGCCGTTGAGTGCCCCGCCATTGTCGCTTTCCCACACCGCCATCGGCCTGTTTGGCCTGGCCGGGGTTGCCGGCGCGCTGGCGGCTCGGAGAGCCGGTCGCTGGGCCGATCGAGGCCTGGGGCAACGCGTGACGGGTCTTTCGCTGGGTCTGCTGGTGCTCTCATGGCTGCCCATCTCCTTCGCCGAAAGCTCCCTGATCGCCCTGGTCTTCGGCGTGGTCCTGCTCGACTTCGCCGTACAAGCCGTGCATGTCACCAACCAGAGCCTCATCCTCGCCGCACGCCCCGACGCGCAAAGCCGCATGGTCGGCGCCTACATGTGTTTCTACTCGATCGGCAGCGCACTGGGTGCCGCCGCCGCGACCCAGGCCTATGCGCTGTGGGGCTGGGCCGCGGTCAGTTGGCTGGGTGGGTCGATCAGTGTTGTAGCGTTGGGTTTGTGGGGCGTTTCGATTCATCGGGGCGGGTGCGCTGAACAGAAATCGGCGTGATCGATAACTTGTGCGCGGCGAGCTGCGAGGCGCTTTCGATCAAGGCACCGACTCACCCGTCACAAATGCTACAGTCGCGCTCCAATATCGAGGGAACGCCATGCGCATCATCGGAGCGGCTCTAACCATCGCAATGCTGACCGGCTGCGCAACGGCCAACGAAACCTTTGGCCCCGGGTCGCTCTGCGGTGTGCAGCCTTATTGCGGTACGTATTTCGATTATCAGGTGCTCAAGGAAGCGGCGACGGAGGATAACGCGACGTACGCCAGTGCGTTTGCGCCGCTCGCGGCCATCGATCTGCCCCTCAGTTTTGTCGCCGATACGCTTATCCTGCCCTACACCATCTTTCACATAAGGCCGGCGGAAGAATAGCCGTCGCCTCCTCCTGTTCTTACAGTCGAAAGCGCTGCTGGATCGCTTTGCCCAACAGATCTACCGCTTCATCGGCGTGTGAGGCCTGGGAGCGCACGAACACCACTTCATGATCGGGCACCACCGGCAAACCCTCGAGGATGCGCATGTTCTCCGTCACCCGGGCGCGGTCGATCAGGCTGATTCCCAGTCCGGCTTCCACGCATGCCTTGATGGCCTGGTTCGAGGGGCTCTCCAGGACGATTCGCACCTTGCGCCCGCTTTGCCGCAGCGCCTGCAGCATGACTTGGCGGTAAGGGCATTGCGCCGCATGCACGGCCAGCGGGAGCGGGTCCGTCGCGCTCGGCGCCCCATGGGTCGCGCCTACCCAAACCGGCGTGGTGGTGACCAGGATCTGGCCCGCCGCCTCAGGCTGGTCCATTGGCTGGGTGAGTACGGCGGCCTGCAGTTTTGCACGTTGGACATACTCGCGCAGCGCATAGCTGGGTGCGGTCTTGAGTTCGAGGACCACGTTTGGCCAGGCTGCGGTGAATGTCGGCAGAATGTCGCGAATGACATGATCGGCGTATTCGTCCGGCACGCCCAGGGTGACGCGCCCCGCCAGCCGTGTCCCGTGTAGGTCGGCGAGCACGCGGTCATGGGTCGCGAGCAGCTCCGTGGTGGACACGAGCAGGCGCTTGCCCAGGGCGGTCAGGGAAACCGACTGATTGTCACGGTCCAGCAAACGGCCCCCGGCGACTGCTTCCAATCGTTGGATGTGCACGCTCACCGCTGCCGGGCTCTTGTGGAGCTGCTGCGCCGCGCCGCTGAACTTGCCCAGGCGCGCGACTGCATGAAACGTCCGGATCAGTTCGATATCCAGTATGGCTGTCATGATTCAACCTTTTTAAACCAGTGCTGCACGATATTTTGATTTATTAGATTAGTCGGCTTTCGTAGCCTGTGACCATGAACCCGACCAAATCGATCACCCGCTCGTTGCCGCCCAGTGCGTATTGGCTGATTCCGTTGCCCTTGCTCGAAGCGGCATTACTCGTGGCCTGGAGCTCCGGCTTCGTCGGCGCGCGATTCTCCATCGATTACGCCCCGCCGCTGCTTGTGGTGTTCTGGCGTTGCGTGCTGGTCACGCTCCTGCTGTTTCCTTTCGTCGTCCGGCAACTGAGGCGTACCGCCCTCGTCACCCTCCTGAAAAACGCCGGTATCGGACTGCTGGCGATGGCGGGTTACCTGGCTGGTATTACCCAGGGCATTGCCTGGGGTGTGCCCGCTGGCCTGGCCGCCTTGTTCGCCGACTTGTTGCCGATGGGCCTGGCGCTGATGGCCGCGGGTATCCTGGGGCAGCGCATGGCGCCGCGGGTCTGGGCAGGTTTGTTCATAGGCCTGACGGGCGTTGCCCTGGGCACCCATGGCGCGCTCGGGTGGGGCAGCGCGCCGTTGTGGGTCTACGGGCTGCCACTGCTGGGCATGTTGTCGCTCGCTGCGGCGACGCTCTGGCAAAAACACCTGCCAGCCTCGCAATCCATGGGCCTGCTACCGAACCTCTGGTTGCAATGTTGTGTCTCGGGCCTGGCCTTTGCCCTGATCGAAGGCGTGCAAGGCAGTCTGGCGCCGATACCCAGTACCGGGTTCGCCCTGAGCGTCATATGGACGGCCGGATTGTCGACGATGGGCGGCTATGGACTCTACTGGCTATGCCTGCGCCGGGCCTCGGCGACCCGGGTCGCCAGCGTTCTTTACCTGAGCCCGCCCATCACGATGGTATGGGCCTGGGCGATGTTCGACGAACCGCTGTCATGGCAAATGGCGCTGGGGATGGCGGTGTCTGCTGTCGGGATCGGATTGGTTGTGCGAGGGGAAGCGCGTGAGGCGCGAGGCAAACAACCTCACGGAACGGCTGCCGAATCGGAAACCGCCGGGTAGGTCAGCTTCAGTTCGGAGCGTCGTGCCGCCGGATTCAACGCCGCCCGGGTCGCCTTGTCCTTGTCCATGATATGGAAGACGTCGACACCGCGAATCAGCAGGTAATCGGTGATGATGCGGCGATGACAACGCCACCAGACCGCTTCCGCACACATGATGGCGCATCGGCGTGCCTGGTTGAGCGCAAGGAGGCGGTCCAGGCCCGTCTCGAATTCGTCCGACAGCGCGTAATCCGCATAATTGTGGAAACTGCGGTTTTCCCAGAATCCGTTGACCTCATCGGCTACCGTCCTGGATTTTTTTCGCAGGCCGCCCAGCTCCCGTATCTGCTCATGCTTCAACCCGTGCGGCTCCAACAGCCCCGCAAGCGTATCGAGGTTGTATTGAGGATTCGTCCGGGATCTCGGAACAGTCCTGACGTCTACGATCATCTCGACATCGAAGCTTTTTACGATGTCCACGAATTGCTCGAGGGTTCGGGTCGAATGACCGATCGTGTAAAGGCTGGGTTCTTCCATGACGGATCCGGATTCAGCTGAGCGTTTTTATAGGAACAACTGCGCCGCACGTTAGTTTCCCAACACGCCAGTCACAAAAGCCCGGGCACGACAACATGCCCGGGGCTTTGCAGAGCGCGCAATCAAGCCGGTTGCTTGAGCGTGTCGTACGCCTCCAGCGACCGCAGCGAGTAGATATAAGCTGCGCCAGCATTCAACGAAATAGCGGTTGCCAGGGCGGCGGCGACTTCTTCGCGGCTGGCGCCGGCCTTGATCGCGGCATCGGTATGCACGCCGATGCAACCGTCGCAGTGAGTGGTGATCGCCACAGCGAGGGAAATCAACTCTCGAGTCTTGGCGTCGAGTACATTATTTTCGCTGGCGGCTTCGCCAAGGGCCATATAGGCCTTGACCATTTTCGGGTTGCTGCGGCCCAGGGCACCAAAGGCTTTCTGGATGGTAGGCAACAATTCGGACCAATTATTGAACATGGCATTAACTCCTGAGTGGGTTGGGTGTACTGTTTCAACGCCCTCAGTTTTCCACTTGGGTGCGGGTCGGGTTTGTTCGATCCGCTCAGCTTTTGTCGCGAAACGCTCAAATGAATGCCATCGATAAACTCATCAGCCTGGCGAACGTGCGCGGCAGCCTGGATCTGCGTTGCCAGTTCCAGGGTGACTGGGCCCTGCACCGCGAACAGCAAGCCCTCGGCAATGCGCCCTACCACATCGTGCTGGCGGGTGAATGCCGGGTGGAGTTCCCCGACGGCCAGCGTTTGCCCATGCGCGCCGGCGACATCCTGCTATTACCCCGGGGCGCCCGACACGTCATGCACAGCCCCGGAAAAACCGTGGCGCCGACCTCGCCGAAAATCATCAACGGAGGCACGCTGCCGGTCCACCGCATCGGTGGCGCCAGCGCGGAACTGGACATGATCTGTGGCGGATTCCACTTCAATCGTGCCTCGCTGCTGTTCGCATCGCTGCCTGAGTACCTGGTGATTCCCAGCGGCGCGCTGCCCGCCAATGGTCCGCTACAGGGGCTGGTGGAGGTGATTCGCGCCGAAGCGGACGACAACAAGGTAGGCGCGCGATTTTTGCTGGATGCGTTGTCCCAGGCTCTGTTCACCTTGATCCTGCGGGCGCACCTGGCCAATCACGGCCAGGACAGCGGCTCGCTTGCATTGTTGACTGACAAGCGCCTTGGCCGCGCCTGGCAGGCGATGCTGGATGACCCCGCCCATGACTGGACCATTCAGGGCCTGGCAGAACTGGCGAGCATGTCCCGGGCCAACTTCATGCGCGCGTTTGTCAAAGTGGCCGGCGTCTCGCCGTGGGTGCTGTTGACCCAGGTGCGCATGGAATTGGCGTTCAGCCTGCTGAGCCATTCGCATCTGGGCTTGAGCGATATCGCCGCACAGGTCGGCTATCAATCCCAGGCGGCGTTCAGCAAGAAATTCAAAGAGGTCTATGGCGAGGCGCCGGGACGTGTAAGGCGGACGATCTAGTCAGCTTGCATCGCCGGTTTCAAACCTCCAATACCAAAGGCTCGCTGCCCTGGGCCGGTACCGCGCAACAGATCAGCACTTCGCCGTCGGCCACGGGCTCGGCGGGTTGGGTCAGGTAGTGCACCTGACCTTGGGTCATGCGGGTTTTGCAGGTACCGCAGGAACCGCCACGGCAACTGAATTCCGGATTCAGGCCGCGGGCCTCGGCCAGCTCGAGCAGCGTCCCGCTGCCGGGTTCCCAGCGGGCTTCCTTGGCCGAACCGGAGAACAGCACTTTCACCGCCTCAGTCGCCGCCGGCACCTGTTCGGCGGCCGGTACGCGGACCTCGATATCGCGCACCAGCGTAGACGGACCAAAGGTTTCAGCGTGAATGCGATCATCCGGGATACGCAGCTTGCGCAGGCCGTCGTAGAGCGCCTGGGTAAACGTGCCCGGACCGCACAGGTAGTAATCGTAGTCGTCCAGCGGCAGCAGTTGCTTGAGCAGCGCCACATCGATTCGTCCGGCCACGTCATAACCCTGCCCGGGTTTGCCGTCGGCGGGCGGTTGGCTGACCAGGCGCAGCACTTTCACTTTGTCACCGGCACGCGCCACCAGCTCATCGATTTCCTCGCCAAAGGCCAGGTCGGCCACGTGCCGGGCACTTTGCACCAGCCAGACCGGACGCATGCGGCTGATGCGTTTTCCTTGATAGACCACCTCGCGCAGCATCGACAACAGCGGCGTGATGCCAACGCCCGCCGCCAGCAGCACCAACGGCCGGCGCTCGGTGGCGTCCACCGTGAAATGACCTTGTGGCGCCCGGGCTTCGATATCGTGGCTCGCCTGGATCTGCTCATGCAGATGCGAAGAGACCGCGCCGTCACGCTTGACGCTGATGCGCAGGAAATCATCCGAGGGCGCGCTGGACACGCTGTACGTCCGGATCGAAGGCACGCCCTGCCCCTCCAACAACACCCGCACGGGCAGATGCTGCCCGGCCTCGAACCGGGGCAAGCCGGCACCGTCGGTGGTTTGCAGATAGAACGAGCGGATGTTGTGGCTTTCGTCCACCACTCGCGTGACTTGCAGCGCACGCCAATGGGTACGCAGGGCCTCGGCCTGCAAGCGTTCGGCAGTCTGTTCCCAGTTGCCGGTCATCAGTGAATTGGGCGAGTCGCCTTCAGCCTGATCCTTCCAGCGCAACGGTATTGCCGTCGAACGGTAGACCACGCGCTGCGGGGTGAACCGCAATAACCGTTCGGCGCCCTGGAACGCGGCGATCTGCGGGTCTTCCAACACCACCTGCGCCGAACCACTCATCTGCAGCAGGTCGCCGGTCTGGAAATCGACGAACACCAAGCCTGCGCGTGGGTTCAGCAGGATGTTGCCGAGCGTGTTGAAGAACAGGTTTCCAGAAAAATCCGGGATGGTCAGCGTCCCGTCCTCGTCCATGCGCACGAAACCGGGCTTGCCGCCGCGATGGGAGGCGTCGACCTGCCGTTCGCCGTCGCGTACCACGTAAGTCGCGATGTAGAACGAGTCTGACGCGGTGACCAGACGACGAACCAAAGGATCGGCTACTTCCAGCTCACGTGAGGCAGCAGGCTGCTCATCGACGAAGCGGTATTGGCGCAGATTGATGTAGCGCGGGCAGTTGCCATAGGCCTGGGTCACCGAAATCTCCAGGCCCTGGTCAAGCTCGCGGCGCACCACGCCGTTCATGCGATTACGCCGACGGGTGTGCAATTCGATACCCAGCATGCCGATGGCGTCGCCCTCGCCCAGCCCTTCCTGGGCCGGGTCTTCAGGCTGCGGATCGAAATGGATATGCAGCGTTTCAGGATCTGGTGAATTCATGAAGCCGGGCTGCCCGGTGCGCAGAGTCGCCCAGACATCGCCCTGACGATCCACTGCCCCAAGCACCACAAACGGCAATTGCCCGTAGAACTCCCGATGCTGGTCCGGCATCCAGGTACGCGCCAGTTGTCGCTGACCGACGCCGGCCATCATCTCAACCGCCCCGACGGAGCGCTGCAAGGTCAACTCCCCTTCATGCCAGGGCGAAGATTGTGCTTTGGTGGCTTCGTTCATCAGCTACTCCTCGCGCCCCCCGTTTTGCAACGGGGTTGAATGCGCATTGGTCAGGGAGGGTCCATCACACCGATGGCGAACGGTGCATGAGGTGGAGCCATCTTCTGCCCAAAGCGGTGGCGCAGGAATACGCATGGATTGAAATCCACTGTTTCATTAAATGGAATGACCCTTCAAAGCGCTGCGCCGTCGACTCGACTTATCTTGTCGGTTGCCCTTGTCTGCCTGACAGAGCGCCCATAGATTAGAGTCCACGTCTCGACGCCAGCCATAGCGCAAACGTGTCGTGGCTTCGTCCCGGAACAAGTGCACTCAACGATAAGGTACGTTCATGAGCCAAGCGTCTTACGTTCCACCCAAAGTCTGGAAACACGAGGCCCCCTCGGGTGGCCACTTCGCGAGCATCAACCGGCCTGTCGCCGGGCCGACCCACGAAAAAGACTTGCCGATCGGCGAGCATCCCTTGCAGCTCTATTCGCTGGCAACGCCCAATGGCGTGAAAGTCACGATCATGCTCGAAGAGCTGTTGGCCCTCGGGCACACCGGCGCGGAATACGACGCTTGGCTGATTCGCATCGGCGAAGGCGACCAGTTCTCCAGCGGCTTTGTCGAGGTCAATCCGAACTCCAAGATCCCGGCCCTGCTGGACCGCAGCGTCGAGCCGCCGACCCGTGTGTTCGAGTCCGGTTCGATCCTGCTTTACCTGGCGGAGAAATTCGGCGCTTTGCTGCCCAGCGATCTGGCCGGCCGCACTGAAACCCTGAACTGGTTGTTCTGGCAGATGGGCTCGGCCCCTTACCTGGGCGGTGGTTTCGGCCATTTCTACGCCTACGCGCCGGACAAACTGGAATACCCCATCAATCGCTTCACCATGGAAGCCAAGCGCCAACTGGATGTCCTGGACCGTCGCCTGGCTGAAAACCGCTACCTGGCCGGCGAGGCGTACACCATCGCCGACATCGCGGTCTGGCCTTGGTATGGCCAACTGGTGCGGAACAACGTGTACTCGGCGGCCGAATTTCTTAGCGCCCATGAGTACACCCATGTGCAGCGCTGGGCGGAGGAAATCGCCCAGCGGCCCGCAGTCATGCGCGGACAGCGTGTCAACCGGACCTGGGGCGATGAGGCGAGCCAGGTGCCGGAGCGGCATCGGGCGCAGGATTTGGGCTAGGCAAGGCGCCATGGCGAGGGAGCAAGCTCGCTCGCCATGGAAGCTCTGCTATACCCCCGGCATGGGGTATTTCAGTCGTAGAACGGCTCGACCAAGGTACGGCTGCCGACGAAAAAGCTGTCCGCCACCAGGCGCAGCGGTTGCAGGTCCATGTCGCACGCCTTGTCATTGATCAGTTGCTGGAAGTGCCGGTACACCGCCGCGTACTCACCCTCCTGCGACACGACCTGGCGCACGCCGTCGATGCTCAGCAGCGCACCGCCGTTGTCCAAGCGCAAAGTGCCTTCGGCGCAACGAATCTCGATGCTCCAGAGCTCATCATGACCATGGTCGAAATCGAACTCCGCGCGGATATCGAGACCGCGCGCGTCCGACATCTTGATGCTCGCGGCGATGGGCGACTGGCAGTTGTCGGGAACCCGCAGTTCGGCCGACCCGACGAACAATGACAGCGGCAACAGGTGGGTGGCGATGGACAAGGCGTTGATGCCCGGATCAAACACGCCCAGGCCGCCGGGTTGCCAGATCCATGCCTGGCCGGGGTGCCATTTGCGCACGTCTTCCTTCCAATCGATCTGGACGCTTTGCAGCGTGCGGCTGGCAAGCCAGTCGCGGGCCGCCTCGATGCCGGGCGCATAACGCGAATGCCAGGCAAACAGCCCGCTGACGCCTGCCGCATGCGCCTGGTCCACCAACGCCATGGCCTCGCCCAATGTGGCGCACGGCGGCTTTTCCACCAGGACGTGTTTACCCGCCTCCAGCGCCTGCCGCACCAGCTCGAACCGGCCCTGGGGCGGCGTGCAAAACGCGACCGCATCGACGCGCGGACCTTTGTCCAGCAGCTCCCCCAGGGACTGGAAGTTCTCCACTCCAGCGCAAGGCTGCCCTTGGGTCGCGACCGCCACCAACTCGAAAGCAGGGTTGGCGCGGATAGCGGGCACGTGTTGGTCCTGGGCAATTTTACCGTAGCCCACCAGACCGAGACGGATCGGTTGCATCGATGACTCCTGACTTTTGTACTTATGATGGGGCAGCAAACTAGACGTAAAACGCTTGTCGGACAATGGGCTCGTGGCCCGTTGCAGCATCTTATGTCTTGGCGGGGGCTTTGATGACCTTGGCGATGCGCTCCAGGAAGGGGTCGAGCCGCTCATGGGGTGCATCGTGTTCCACCACCAGCGCGGTGACTTCTTCACACGTCGCCACTTGGTAATGAGCAACGCTGGACAGCTTCTGGTTGGTAACCGCCACGACCACCTGACCGCTCGCCGCGACCACCGCACGCTTGAATTCGGCGTCATCCAGGCCAAACGCCGTCACGCCATTGTCCGGGTCGATGGCGCAGGCGCCGACAAAACACAGGTCGAAATTGAACTGGCGCAATTGCTGGACGGCCGCCAGCCCGATCGCACCACCGGCGACAGGGTTCAGACGGCCACCGAGCAGGATGACCTCGGCGTTGGGCAGTTTCATCAACTCCACCGCGATCAAGGGCGAGTTGGTGCTGATGGTCAAGCGCAGCGCTGGATCGATGGCACGGGCAATGGCCAGGTTGGTCGACCCGGCATCGAGAAAGACGTGCTGACCGGCGCTGAGCAACGATGCCGCCGTCCGGGCAAGGTCGTCCTTGCGCGCCGGATCCTGATGGATCCGAACGTCTATGGGCGCTTCGGCCGCCGGCAGGCGAATCGCGCCGCCATAGACGCGCTTGCACAAGCCTGCCGCCGCCAATGCCCCTAGATCCCTGCGGATCGAGTGTTCGGATACATTGAATTCGCTGGCCAGGTCCGCCGCGATGACCCGGCCATAGACGGCGAGTCGCTCACTGATCAAGCGTTGGCGCTCGCCGGGAAATACTTCGTGAGTGGCGCTCATGACATCACAACCTGCATAAACGAGCATGAATAAACATAAACGAGCACAATATGCCGGGTCTTGTTCGGGTCGTCAAACCCCCGCCGCAGCCCAGGCTGAATCACCTTTCGTCACCCTCTCCCGCCGGGTCGCTGAACAGCGCCCCGTGACGCCAGTCAACACAAGGTCGGTTGCGTCATTTCGTTAACGAGCGACTTCCTCGGTCGCCGAGGATGGAACTATGAACACTGCAATCATTGCGACCCTGCTGAGCGTCGCCCTCTCATTGAGCGTCAACGGTGCCCAGGCCGCGGAAACGAAAAAAGTCGATGTGCTGCTGGTGGGCGGCGGCATCATGAGTTCAACCCTGGGCATATGGCTCAACGAGCTAGAACCGGGCTGGTCGATGGAAATGGTCGAACGCCTGGATGCCGTGGCCGAAGAAAGCTCCAACGGCTGGAATAACGCCGGCACCGGCCATTCGGCGCTGGCCGAGCTGAACTACACGCCGATGGACGACCAAGGCAACGTCAACATTACCAAGGCCATCGAGATCAACGAGGCCTTCCAGATTACCCGGCAGTTCCTGGCGTGGCAGGTCAAGAGCGGCGTCTTGAAAAACCCCCGTTCGTTTATCAACTCCACCCCGCACATGAGCTTTGTATGGGGTGACGACAACATCAGGTTCCTGCGCAAACGCTACGAAGCGCTGCAGGCGAGCCCCTTGTTCCGCCCAATGCAATATTCGGAAGACCCGGAGCAGATCAAGAAGTGGGTGCCCTTGATGATGGAAGGCCGCGATCCGAATCAAAAGCTCGCGGCCACCTGGGCGCCGATCGGCACCGATGTGAACTTTGGTGAAATCACCCGCCAGTACGTCAGCTATCTGCAAAGCAAACCCAACTTCAGCCTGAAGCTGTCCAGCGAAGTGCGCGACATCACCCGCAATGACGACGGTACCTGGCACGTTGAATACAAGAACCTCAAGGACGGCGAAACGAGCGCCACCGACGCCAAGTTCCTGTTTATCGGCGCAGGCGGCGGCGCCCTGCATCTGTTGCAGAAGTCAGGCATTCCAGAGGCTGACGAATACGCGGGCTTCCCGGTCGGCGGCTCGTTCCTGGTCGCCGAGAACCCCAGCGTTGCCGAACGACACATGGCAAAGGCCTACGGGATTGCGTCCACCGGCGCGCCGCCGATGTCGGTGCCTCATTTGGATACGCGGGTACTGGACGGCAAGCGCGTCGTCCTGTTCGGGCCATTTGCGACCTTCTCCACCAAGTTTCTCAAGGAAGGTTCCTACTTCGACCTGTTCACCAGCATGACCACGCACAATGTCTGGCCCATGACCAAGGTCGGCATCGAGCAATACCCCTTGGTCGAATACCTGGCCGGCCAGCTCATGCTGTCGGATGATGATCGTTTCAAGGCCTTGCAGGAGTATTTCCCCCAGGCCAAGCAGGAAGACTGGCGCCTCTGGCAAGCCGGCCAACGGGTGCAGGTCATCAAGCGCGATGAGGAAAAAGGCGGCGTGCTGAAGTTGGGCACCGAAGTGGTGGCCTCCCAGGACGGCAGCATCGCCGGCCTGCTTGGCGCGTCCCCTGGCGCATCGACGGCGGCCCCGATCATGCTTGAAGTGATGCAACGGGTCTTCAAGGACAAGGTCGCCTCCCCGGCCTGGCAGCAAAAGCTGCACCAGATCGTGCCCAGCTATGGGACACGCCTCAACGACGATCCTGACCGTGTCTACGAGGAATGGAAATACACCAGCGACGTGTTACAACTGACACCGCCACCGGATATTCGTGGCAACAGTGAGCCGAAGGCTCCGACCAACAGCGATCCGGTGGGCCAGAAGCACAGCGACTCCGACCCGGACCTGGCGTTGTGAAGGAGGGCTGGCCGGCACGGGCTAGAACCATTCCCGGTGTTCCTCAAACGCCGCGCGGACCAGCGCCGCCAGCCGGGCGACTTCTTCCCGGTGTGCTTCGTCGCCGTGCACGGCCATCCAGACCTGCATCGTCATGTCACGGCCGAACAGCTCGGGTAGCGGCTGCAGGTTTTTTTCGAGCGCGCCTACGTAATGCGGCAGCAGGCCCACGCAAGCGCTCCACTGGATCATCTTGCGCATCAGTTCATAGGAATTCACGTGGGTGACGCCAGAACGACGCGCCTCGACTGCTCTATTCCAAGGCTGCAGGGAAGCAATATCCGCGTAGCTGTGCAGGCTCACCAACATGTAGTCCTGCAGTTCGACCAGGCTGCGCGGGCGGCTCGCTTCCCGTGAATAACGCTTGGCGATGTGCGGAATGTATTCCAGTTCGGCGAGACAACTGAGCTCGGCCACCGGAAACGACAGCGTCGGAGCCACGACTTGCGAGTCGGCGAGCCAGACGATGACATCCGCCTCGACCGGTTCGCTGTCGAGGCGCAGCAGGTTCAGGCGTACGTTGGCGTGCTGGCGCAGGAAGCCGAGCAGGTCGCGATTAAGGATGTCATGCAACAAGGGCTCCGCCACGGCCACACGAACCAGCGCCGGGTCCTCGTCGGACGTGCCGGGCAATGCCAGCAACGCACGGTGGGCCAGCAACTGGCTGCGCAGATGACGACCGTCCTGGCTGAGCACCAGCGCATTGCCTCGGTGCTCGAACAAAGGACGCCCGTAATGGCTCGATAGCCGCGAAAGTTTTTTGCGCAACACCGAAGCTTTGACGTTGAGGCTCCGCGCCGCCTGCATAAAACAGCTGCAACGGGCCGCCACCAGGAAGAACTCCAATGCCTGGAGATCCTTGAAGCCGTTCAAGACATCGGTACCTACCGAGGTGGCCTGCCGCGCACACTCGTGAATGAGATCAACCTCCTCCAACGCCATACGCCCTCCTCCCTAAGGTGACCCTCGAATTGCCGGACCGCTTAACGAACAGACTCCAATGCCTGATTCAGTTGCGCGCCATCGATGCTCAGCGTTGCCTTGCTCACCAGCCCTTCCATATAGGCCCTGGCCACTTGTTCCTGCCGCTGATTGCGCAGCGCCTCGCGCAGTTGTTCGCGAACTTCATCCAGGCTGGCGGCGCGTGCCGGCTGCATGTCGGTCAGTTTGAGAATGTGAAAACCCGCCTGGCTACGCAACGCGTCGGAGACGCTGCCGACCCGTTGTCGGCTCAAGACCTGGCGCATCTCCGGCACGTATTGTTGCAACGGTTGCAAGCCGCTGTCACCGCCGCGTTGGGCCGTCGCCTGGTCCTCGGAAAACTGCCGGGCGAGGTCGGCAAAATCCGCGTTGGGGGCCTGGGCACGACGAGCCAGCTCGGTGGCTTTCTTGCGCAGCGGTTCTTCGTTGGCTCCCGGCTCAACCGCGATGAAAATCTGGCTGACTCGGTACAGCGCCGGGCTTCGCAGCTTGTCCTTGGCGCTCTCGTAAGCCTGTTGCAGGGCTTGGTCATCCGGATAGTCGGCGGGGACCTGGCTGACGGATTGCAAGTAAGTGCGCAGCAAAATCTGTTCGGTGGCCGCGCGGGTCATCTGTTGGATGTCCGGACGCTCCTGCCAACCTTGGGCGTCGGCCTGCTGCAACAGGGCTTTCTCTGCCAGGCGCGCTCGGACCCACCCCTCCAGCGCACCACGATTGCCGCGCAGCTGCTCGCGCACCTGCGGTGTGAGCGCGCTCAACACAGCGTTGAGCTCGGCGCTGCTCAGTTGCAGTTCGCCCAGACTGGCCACGGCCGGTGCAGCCTCGGCCGGGGCTCTGGCGGGTTTCGGTTGTGCCGCAGGCACCGAGGCTTGGGATACGCCGTCAGGGTTGGAGATCACCGTCAGCACAATGCCGCCGAGCATCAGGACAGCCGCACTGATGCCAGCCAGTCTACTAAACCTGTTCATCGTAATCAGACCTCTTCGACCGCAGCTTCCTGCGTTACATCCGCACCGTCTTTGTGCTGCTCGCGTGCGTGCTGGCTGTAGTCGCGCAGGTACACCACGAACTCTTGCAACAGGCGGTCCCATAGTTCCAGCACGCCACGCACGTGGTCTTCACTGACACCGGCGGCAACGATGGCATCCATTTCCATCACCAGGAAATCGCCCTGGCGACTCAGGCGGGCAAAGCGGCGGCTGGCATTCCATACCTGGACCAGACCGTCAGGCAATTGGCCCTCGATGCGCAACGCGCAACTGAACGTGAAATCGACATAGCTGCCCTCGGTGGCGGCCGGGTTGCCGAAACGCACGGCAAAACCAATGCCCTGGCTGGCGCTCAACAACTGAACCACGGCGCCTTGCTCGGTACGATTGACACGATAACCGGCGGCTTGCAGTAATTCGCCCAGTTGCTCGGGAGTGATGCTATGGATCAGTGTCTGTGCGGTCATGACAGGATGTTCCTTATGGTCATTTGATCAATGGTTAGTTGCCGGCAGTGGTCTTGGCGGCATCGAACTGGGTCTGGTACAGCGCATCGCCGTAGCGCTGCGCCAATTCTTCGAACTTCACCCGTGCCCCACTGGCGAAGGGTTGGCGGATCTTCAATACGTCGCTGACCTCGATGTTTTCGTAGGCAGTGAGGATCTCCTTGGCGATGCCGTACATCTCTTGGTTTTTCGCCACGCACTGCTGCACTTCACTGTCCCGACTGGTCAGGCTGGCTTGCAGCGTGGCGCGCGCTGCCTCTATACCCCGTGCGCGGCCCAGCAGCTCTTCATAAGCTTGTTTGAACTTGCCGACCTGCTCGGTACTGGCCGCGATCTGCGCCTGGGCGCTGCTGCGTACGGCGTCCTGTTGCGCGCCCAGTTGTTCGCTCTGGCTGCGGGCCTTGGCGAGTTCGGCGGTCAGTTGCTTGATTTGCGCTTGTGCCGCGCTCAGCTCGGTTTGTGCTGCCTGGCGCGCGGCGGCGCCTTGCGCCTGTTCGCTCTGCAAGGTTTGCAGCTGTTGAGTGGTACTGCGCAACTGGGCACGCAGGCGTTCTTCCAAGGTTTGCGCCGATGCGCCCAGGGCTGCACCGAGCCCCAACAGCAGCACCACGGCGTGGATCGCGGGATGAAATGACTTTTTCATGCTGTCTCTCCCGGCGCTAGAAGCGCGTGTTGAGCTCAAGTTGCAGAACGTCGATATCGAACGGCGCGCCGTAGACTTCTTCGCTGCTCAACCAGCGCGCGGTCGCGAAGACGTTATCTTCGATGCCGTAGTTGCCGCCGAGGAAATAACCCTTGGCGTTGGTGCCGCCGAGGTGGAACGAGGAGTCGTTGAAGCCGTCCGGCAAGGCGTCCGGCTCGATGTATTTGTAGCCGGCGAACAGGTTCCAATCGCCGCGCTTCTTCAGGTCCAGGGAACTGCCCAGGGTGAACTGCAGCATCCAGGCGGTATCGCCGCTTTCGATGTCACCGTTTTCGTCCACGTTGTTGACCAGCGCACCGGCCGAGCGCTTGCGCATCTTGCCTTCGTCGTAACCAAGGTTGACCAGGTAGTTGCCCTGGCTGCGCAGCTTGAGATCGTCGAACAGCAAGGTGTCCCACACCAGGTTGAGGTCAAGCACGTTGAACTCCGAGGCCAGGCCCACGAACTGTGGCTGCGGCGAGGTGGTCGGCGCGGAAGGGTCAGGCACCAGGTTGCGCAGTTCCATCAGGGTGTTGCCCTTTTGCATGAACGCCGGACGCGTTTCGTCACTGTCACAGGCCGGCGCGCCGTCGTAGATAGCGCAAGGGTTGGAGCGCCGCCCTTCGATGTCGTCAAACTGGTAGTAAGCCAGTGCCCCTTTGATGCTGTTGTCCGGCGCAAACGCCCAGGTCGCGCCAAGCTGGGCGCCGTAGAGCCACTTGTTCTCGCTGTCTTCCTTGTTGAAACCATCGCTCGACGCGCTGTCGGAGCTGTACTCCACCGGGAACGCACCGAGGGTGCCGAACATTGCCAGGTCGCGGCTCAACGGGTGATTGAACGAGCCGGCCAAGCCGTCGAAATTGAGGTCGTTGGAATACAGCAGATCGGTGGACATGAACGGGTTGGGCATGCGCCCGCCGGTGAAGCTCAGTTCCTTGGTGGGGCGATAGTTGAGGTAGCCCTGATCGAGCCACAGGTCCTTTTTGTCAAAGCCGCCGCCAAGGGTCTGGGTGGTGGAGACTGGACTGCTGTCCGATCCCGTGCCCAGGCGGATAGCCGCTGTCCATTGCGGCGAAAGCGCGGCGCGCATCCCCATGCGAGCCCGCAGGCGCAGCATGTTCTCGCGGTCTTCGCGGGTATTGAGCAACGGCGGAAGTTGCGAGCCGCTGTTGGGGTTGACGTCATAAGGCCCGCTGTTGTTGAGCTCGGCAAAGTCGACGATCTCGTTGCTGTTGCTGCCCGAGTAGAAGCGCGACTCGTTGCGCAAGCGCACGTCGCCTTCAAAGGTGATGCGTGAGACCCAGTCGGGGAAGGTGTTGGGCTGGGCCCAGTTTTCCTGTTTGGCCTGGGCGATCACTTCGGCTTTCACCTGGTCGCGAATCTGTTCCCGAACGATGGCCGGCACGTATTGCACCCGCACCTCCCCCGGCGCGCCGGGCGCTGGCACTGGCGCGGCAGTCGCGGCGGCCTGCCGGGCTTGCACGGCCTCGGCTTCGGCCTGATCGATCAGCGCTTGCGCCTGGTCCTGCTTGAGCACGCCTTGTTGCACCAACAGGCGAATCAGATTGACCGTCGCGTTCTGCGAGGGTGTCTGCGCCAACGCGCTGCCCGCCAGGCTGGCGATCACCAGGCCGACGCCCAGCGCCACTCGATTGATTTTGCAGATCATGAACACAACTCCTAATGGTCTCTTGTCGACCCGGCTCAGGCCGGTCGGCGTCCTTGTAGGCGGATACGCACCGGCACCTGCAACGAGGCGGGTGGACGTTCCAGATGGGGTGAAGCGCGCAAGGTCGCCAGGACCTTGGCGTCGAGTTCGGCATCGCCACTGCTGCGTCCCAGCTCCACGCGCGTCACGCGACCGGCCTGGTCCAGCCAGACGTCGGCCTCCAGGCGGAACGCCAGGTTGCGCAGCTCGGGCGACTCGCGCAGCAAGCGCTGGAAGCTGTAGGCAAGGAACTGGCTGTAGGTGCCGTTGCCGAGGCGTCCGCCACCGGCGCCAGCCATCCCGCCGCCCTTGCCCGCGCCGATATTGAAAGCGTCGGAGCCAGCCTGGGCGTCGCTGTCCATTTGCATCGGGTCGGCCAGGTCCTCGGCGGGTGAAGGCGGTGCTTCTTCCTCCGGCTTGACTTCCTCCGGTTCGGGCGTGGGTTCGGGCTCGACGATTTTTTCTTCCACCGGCTTTTCCGGCTCCGGCGGTTTTTCCGGGGGCGGAGGCGGCGGTGGCGGCAACGGAATGATCGCGGGAATCTTCGGCGCCTCGCGACGGATGCCGCTCATGTCGTTGGCCCATGACCACAGCAGCCAGGCCAGGCCCGCCCCCACCAGCAAACCGACAGTCCACTGCAATACGCGGCGCACCCTGCCGGTGCCGTCCCGCTGTCGTTCCAGGTGTTCGTTTTGCGCCTGTTCAGGAAAAGACGTCATGACTCAGCCCTGGCTCGGTTTGCCGGTGACCAGGCCCACCTGGGACAACTCCAGGCGGCGCAACAGGTCCAGCACTTCAACGACTTTCTGGTACTGCACGGCCGAGTCACCGCGCACGATGATCGGAAAATCCGGGCTCTGGGCTTTCTCGATGCGCAAGCGATCTTCCAGTTCGTTAAGGGTGACCGGGTAAGCATCGAGGAACACCTGGCCGCCATCATTGATGGAAATCGCCTTGGTCTTGGGCTGCGAAAGCGAAATGGTCGAGCTGGCCTTCGGCAGGTTGATCTGGATCCCGGAGACCTGGGCGGTGGCGGTGAGAATAAACATCACCAGCACCACCATGAGCACATCCACCAGTGGCGTGATGTTGATGGTATCGACGGCGGCATCTTCGTCGTCGTCCGAGGCGCTATTGAGGTTGGCCATGGTCGTTCCCTTACACCGTCAACGATGGGCTGGCGACGTGGTTGCCCCGTCGATGCGCCGCTTCACTGGACTGGCTTTCGCCGTGGACTTCGGCCAGGCGGGTGATGAACTCGTCGACGAATACCCGCATGTCGGCGCTGACTTCCTTGTTTCGCGTGGTCAGGCGGTTGTAGCCAAATAGCGCCGGAATCGCGACGAACAACCCCATGGCGGTGGCCAGCAACGCAGCCGCCATGCCGGGGGCGATGGCGTTGATGTTCACATCACCGGCCATGGCGGTGCCGAGGAACACCACCATGATCCCCAGCACCGTCCCCAGCAGGCCGATGTAAGGGCCGCCGGCGATGGCGTTGGACAACGTCGACAACTTGGAACTGAGCTGTTGGTTTTCCCGGGTCCGTACACCGTCCATGGAACAGCGGATGGCTTCGATGGTGGCGGCGGAGATCGACGAGGTGTCGGCGCCCTGGTCGCGGCGCGTGCGGATCTCGGCGACCGCCACCCCATACAGGCGCCACAGCGACGAATCGCCCAGGCGCTGCGCCAGGTCGCGGTCATCTGCAAGCAGTTCCAGCCGTGTCCCGACCTTGGCGAAATGACTGCGGAAGACTTCGTTGGCATGGCTGACTCGGCTGACATTGCGGCTCTTGCGCACCATGATCACCCACGACTGCAGCATCATCAGCACCAGGACGGCGATGATCACCCAGGCGTCCAGCGGCACCGCATTGAGCAGGAAACCCAGGCTGCCGAAACCAAATCCAGACTGTTCTTCGTCCACCCCATAGGCCACCAGGCGCGACTCGGCGCCCTGGGCGGTGGCATCGGCCAGGATCTGCTCAGGCGAACGGGCGACGCGGGACAAGCGCAGTTCATCGAGGGCGCCGGTGAAGGCTTGATACGTAGCGGCCGGAGCCACCACGCCGGCATCGACGGCGGCCGGTGAGTCGGCGCCGATGGCAATCGCACCCTGCAAGGCCGGCAACGGTTGCGCCAGGCTCGCCGCCGGCTTTCCATTCACATACAAACGCAACCCGCTGGCGTCAGCCGTCAACGCCAAGTGTTGCCATTGCCCCAGTGCCACGGCCTGGTTGGCCACGGCGCGCTGGCCGTTCACTTCCACAAAGGGCACGCCTTGGTTCACGCCCACCAGCAGCGCATTGCCGGCATCACGACGGGCCAGCAGCAGTTGCTCGCCTGCGCCCTGCTCCATTCGCAACCAGGTGCTGAAGGTCAACGCACCACCCGCGCTCACGCCCAGGGATGGACTGGCCGGCAGCAACAGCGGCTGACCGTTGAGCTGTGCCGAGCGCCCGATGACACCGTCAATGATGTTTGCCGGTGCGTTCTGCGCGTGGTTGGCAAAGGCGCTGGCATCACGCGGTGGTGCGCCAACGGCACCATCGAAGTGATAGACCAGGCTGTAATCGGCATCGAACGCCAACTGGGGATTGCTGGTGGCCGGTGCTTTCGGGTTGCCATAGTACATCCAGATGTCCGAGCGCTTGCCCCCCTCCACCATGGGCACGTCCACCCAGATCAAGGCCATGCCCATCAGCGGATCGAAGCTCTCAATCTGGTGGTTGAGCACGGTGTGGTCGTCGGCGGCGACAAAGCGAATGTCCGAGCCGTTTTCGTTGACACCGTCAAAGGTGAAATTGCCGGTGTGCAAACGCACCAGCAGCGAGGTGCGCCCCACCGCCTGGCTGATCGCCGCGCCCTGGGGCGTGGTGTCGATGCTGATCTGTTTGCGGTAGTGCCAATCGTCCTGCCACCAAGCGCTGGCCGTTGCCGGCAGCACGAGGCCCAGGCAAGCGAGAAGAATGAAAATCAAGCGATGCATAACGGAGTGCTCCAAGGTCTGTGCCTACCGGTCAAAAGGTCGCCTGCACATTGAAGTGCACGCGTGAATCGTGTTTGCGGGTGTTCGGGCCGTCCTTGAGCGGCAGGCCCCAGTCGAGGCTGCCCGACAGCCATTCGCGCAACGTGGCGCGGGTGCCGAAGCCGATACTCGCCAGGCTGTAGTCGGCCTCCTGGTCGGGCAGCGCGTCTTGCAGGGCCAACTGCGCGCCTTCGGCAAAGATGTATAAACGCCAGTTGTCGACGTAGCTGCCGATGCCTTTGCCCAGGTGCTTGCTCAACGACGGTGTGCGCAGTTCCTGGGAAAACAGCACGCCATCATCGCCAGTGCGTTCCGCAGCGAGATAACCGCGCACACTGGTGGCGCCACCGGCGGAAAACTGTTCGTTGGAGACCAGCGGCCCGGAGGCCAATTGGAAGCTCAGCTTGCTTGCCGCTTGCCAGTCCCCGGAAAAATTCCGGGTGAAGGTGCTGTCGCCCTTGAACACGGCGAAGCTGGGATTGGCCTCGTAGCGCTTGGCCCGAAATTCATCGGCGTCGCTGCCATAACCGAAGAAGCTGCGGGTGCCGGCAACGATGCTCAGGCCCAGGCCGAACTGTGAGGTTTCGGTGTAGCGAAAGCCGTTGTAGGCAAGGGTGATGGGCGCGTACTTGATCGGCACTTCATCGCTCGAACCGCCGAACTGCAGGGCTTCATCGAAATCCTTGAAATCCACGCCCACCGACAGCGAGTTCGCCCAGACGCCTTGCGCAGGCACGTTGTAGATCAACGACACGCCGTAGGAATGGCCCTTGCCCAGCACATTGCTGCCGCCGATGGTTGCGACGTTGCTGTCGGATTGATAGCCAGCGAACTGCAGGTTCCAGCGCTCACTCAAGGGAGCGTTATAGGAACCCGACCAGACCTGCGCGTTGTCCCGGTCCTCGGGGGCGGTGAAATAGGTCAGCGAAGCCGTATGGCCGCGTTGCCAGAGGTTGTTGTGGCCGAGCGTGACCACCGAACGCAGCTTTTCGGTGTCGGCGCTGTAGTCGTTGTTCAAGCCGACGCTCGCCTGCCAGGGATTTTTATCCTCGACTTGCAGGTCGACATCCATCGTTCCCGGGCGCTGCCCTTCGCGCACGACCGGCACCACTTGGCGTCCGGGGTTACGGTTGGCAACCCCCAGCTGGGTTTGCACCGCCGCGAAATCGGCCACCTTGCCTTCTGTCAGCGCCGGTACTTCTTCGCGCACATTGACGGGAGAGTAGTGCTCGGTGCCGACCACGCGTACCCGGCCGATCCTGGTTTCGCTGACCTGCAGGTACACCACGCCGCCTTCGACCTGCTGCTCCGGCAGTTCGACGAACACCGACTGGTAACCCTTGGCCTGGTAGCGCTGTTGCAGGGCATCGCGTGCGCCTTCGATATCGGTGAGCTTGCGTTGCGGCCCCAGGAACGCATACACCGCCTCTTCGATTTCCCGGGCATCGAGCACGGTGTTGCCGCGCACCACGTACTCATTCACGTCCACCAGGCGCGCAGGCGTTCCGGCCTCGGCCGCTGTATCGGCTTCCTCGGCCCACAGCGTTGGCGCCTCCGCGACGAGCATCAGCGCGAGCGCCATGGGCAGGTATGGCCTGCACCGGCCGATGTTGAAGTCCCAATGATCCACACATCCCCCTCGATTCAATTGCGCCACGCGCGCAGCGCCTGCTACAAAGCCGCGCGCCGCATGACGCGCCGCTTTGCATCGTGTTGTTGCCTGACGGTTTATTTGCGTTTGGAATGGCCTGCGTGCCTGGAAAGCCAGGTGTGCAACAAGGCGAAGTTCAGCGAAAACTCCGGCATGTGCATCAGGTCGCCGCAGAACACTTCACTGACGATGCGCTCGAGCAATTTCGCCGCGTGCGGGCTGTCCAGCAGCTCGCCGATATCGCGCACAAAGACCGAGAACGCCCAGACCCGCTGGTTCAGCTCAAGGCCCACAAACCAGCGGAACAACAGGTTGTAATTGAGCTGCTCGTACAACTGTTTTTCACTGGGCAGCGAGTACAGCAGTTGCAAAAGCAACGCGAGCATCAAGGCCGGTACCGGCACCTGGATGTGGTGTTCCCGGGCCCATTGCTGCAAGGGCTCGGACGCGGCCTCCAGCAGCTCCTCGATTTGCGGGCGCAACATCACCAGGGAATGACCTGGCGGCACGTAGCTGGACAGTTCCTTCAAGGCACTCTGCCAATCGTCCTGGGACACAATCCACACCCAAGGCGCGCCGTAGCGGTACACCGAGACCGGTTTTTTGCGCGCGGCTTCAACAATTTTCGACAGGCGCTGGTCCAGCTCCTGCATGCCCACTTTCGAGTAACTTTCCATAGACCCCAATGCCCCTGTCACACCTGGCATCCAGCGCGAAATAGCGCCAGAAAAAAGTTGTCCGGCTTCCCTGCATAAGGCCTTTTCGTCCACGGCGTTCCTGCGCCGTTGCCGTTTCACACAACCTTGACCCCGGCCACCTGCCACTACCGAACTTTTGTCATCGAATCTTCATGAACGGTTACCGACAGCGACCGAGCGCCCACAAAAAAGGGCGACAGTTGCCTGTCGCCCGGGGTTTTTTTGATGTTTCTTAGAGCGTCAGGTTGCGCTGTTCCTCCGGGGTCAACTGATTACGCGCCTGGTCGTCCAACCGTCCGGCGCCCAATACCCGCACGCTGTTGTTCGGTTCAGGGTCCGGTGCCCGGCTGGCGCCTTCCTGGGACGGCGCCAGACGTTCGTTGCCGAAGCCCAGGACCTGCACGCTGAACACCGATGGCATACGGTTGCGCGACGCGGCTTGTTGCTCGCGCGCGACGCCTTCCGCGGCATCGCTCGCGGACGCTGCGGCGGAGCTGGCGTTGGTCAGTGCGCCAGTGTTGACCACCGCGCTGACCGGCACGCCGTTGGACTTGCCTTGCACCTGGATGTTGGCGGCGTTCACTACATGCAACGCGGCAATGTTGATGTTACCCGAGACCCGGATGCCCGCCTCTCCCGCGTCGATGGTGCCGAGCGGCGCGAGCAGGTCGATGTCGCCCGGCGCGACCTCGGCGATGGGGTTGAGGGTGGCAATGCCGGCGCCAGTGCTCGGCACCGACGGCGACAGGGTGACGTTGCCCCAGTCGTCGTAGACGCGCTTGGGCGGCGTGTACACCAGGGTGGTTTTCGAGCCGCGACCGGCGTTGATATCCCCGGTCGCCGACCAGGCGAGAATGTCGCCGCCGAAGGTGGTCATGATCCGGCTTTGTCCCAGCAACACGCTGCCGTTGCTGAACAACTGGATGTCACCGGTGCCTTGGGTGATGACCCCGGCACTGGACGGCGGGGCCTCGCCTTCGATACCAAACACCTGCTGCCCGCCGGGCGTCAGCAGCTGGATATCGCCGCCGAAGTTGGTGTGCACCCCGGCGCCGCCGAACATCGTGATGTCGCCCTGGTAAGCCAAGGCATTGCCGGCCACGTCGTGGGTGGGGAACAACGCGGCGATGGCGTTGCGACCGCGCAGGTAGCTGCCGGAACGCGGGCTGCTGGCATCGTTGTACTCGCGGCCACCGGCACGTAGTTCGGCGAAATACACCTGGCGGGCAAACACCCGCTGTTGTTCGGACGGCAATGCCGCGAAGTAGGCCTGTGCCTGCTCGGTATCGCCGTCGAAGCCGTACCGCAATGCCAGCCACGCCGCCAGCTCGACCTCATAAGTCTTCGCCACCTTGCCCGGCTGTTGGGCCAGGCCGGCACCGGCGTCCGCCAGGTTGGCCGGGTCCAGGTATTGCCGCACGAAGCCCAGGTAATCCGGCCCGGCGGCGCCTACACCGGCTTGCATCACGATGCTTGCGCCGGGGCGATTGTCACCGGCTTTCACCGGACCGAGGCTGGTCACGGCGGCCTGGTCTTCCATCAGGATATTGCGCCCGGCGCTGATTTCCAGCGTACCGGGGCCGGCAACGTTGAAGGTGCTGTAGAGGATGTCGCGGCCGGCGGAGACAATGGAGATGTCCGTGGGGTCATCGTGGACGAACAGGTTGCCGGTGCTGGTGGGCCGGGTTTCGAACTGCGTCAGTAAAGTGCCCGCGATGTCACCACTGTTGACGATATCCCGCCCCGCCATGATCCATGCGGGGCTGGCGGCCTCGTACCACGTCTCGCCAGCTCTTGGGCCGGAACTGAAGGCAATCATTTCGCCCGTGCGCAAACCCACGATATCGCCCTTGACCGCATAAAAGCGCACTGGCTGATCGCCCCCTCGGTAATCTCCGTCTGCACCGGTACCGCCAAACGCGAACAAGCCCATTCCGATACTGCTGGGTAGCGAGAGGTTCACACTCGCCCCTTCCAGATCGCCATACAGCCGGCCCGACTCGTCCCTGTAATAGAACGCAGGATTGTCTGGGGTCGTCAGGCTGCTTTCCGGAGCACGGGTGGGTGATATTGCGTAGCCTCCCGCATAAATCGAATCCCCAGCGAGAAACTCCAGCTGCGCCTGGTTTCCAGGCGCCAGGATCAAGGAATAGGGGGTCACAAAGCCCCCTACCCCACGTGATGAGGGCCCGTAATACAGGCTGCCTGAGGGCGCGGCTACCCGCAAAATCGACGGATAGACGAAACGCCCGTCGGTCGGTGAATAGTCCATACCGCCACGAGGCGTGGCGATATTGACGCCAGTTGAAAGCTCTGCGCCTTGGGTCGAAGGCGTAAGGTTCCCTCCAGCGGCAAACAGATCGATAGCGGTATGGTCGGTCCACAGGCTGAACCAGGAATATCCGGGGCCTCTGGTCCCGCCGCCCAGGTCCACCGACTGGGCGACTCGTGTCGGCGCACGGCCCGGGTCCACTGCGCCGCCAAGTACGAGATCGCCACGGGCATCCAGACTGGCGGTGGCATCGCCGGGTACCAGCAGCAGTCCACCGGTCGCGCTGGCCATCGTTGCATCGTATGGGTTGTAGGCACGGATCTCTCGGGGGTCCTGCGAAACCTTGTCCGGACCGTTGATCAATTCCATGCCGCCGAACGAACCGGCACTGGCCCTCAGCGAACCCCGCAAGTTCGTCAGGCTGCCATTCATGTCATGGCGCGAATCAACCGGCTGGCCGGCTAAGTCGAGAAACGCCCTAGCCTCCAGTGAAGGGTTGAGCGCGCCGCCGATTGTCAGCGACAGGTCACCGCCACCCGTGAACTTCAATTGACCGTCCACCATGCGCCCGGTCGAGCCGACCGCCAAGACTATCCCCTGACTGCGACTGGCGCTCTGCTCACCTCGCTCTCCACGGGGGGCCAACATACCCGCGTCGCCTGCGACTCGCACATCCACGTTGCCGCCACCCAAGGTGCCGATACCGGTAAAACCGTTCAATACCGGATCGGTGCCATGGGGCACATAAGTGCCGAAGTTAATCCACCAGGCGGTAGGCGTACCGTCACCATCGCCCTGGCGCCACAACCAATTCCCAACCCCCGAGCTCTCTATCTGCGGTGCGTCTTCGGTCACGAGAGTACTTTGTTTTCTGCCGACTATGTCACCGGCCAAATCGCCGCCCACCGACAGCAGTAGGTTACCGCCATGGTCTGGATACCATGCGCGATATCGGCTGTCTGCGCCGCCATCCACCAAGCGTTCATAAGGGCTGTCACCGTTCCCCAGGATCGAGTCAGTCGGCAGGCCGGCGTTATTCAGCGAGACGCCTCGCGCAAGGTTGTACGCCGCCGAGTCGGCCAGGCTCAAGGACGACGTGCCCGCGGTATAAATGCCAAACAGCGATTGCATGCTGAAATCACCTGCGCTGACCAGGTCCAGATCGCCTGTACCGGTACGAAGCACACTGAAGCTGCTGGTGCCCACCACGTAGGTGTAAACGCTCCCACCGATGCATAATCCGGGCGCTTGCGAACAGAATTCGTCCTCGGACATGCCATACAGGTCCGCCAGTTCCGCCACCGGCCGCCCGACATAAGTAAGGTCACCGAAATAATCGAGCGAGGCTTGCTCGGTCAGCGTCCGCCCCGCAGCGACACAGAGCCCTGCCCCCTGCCCGCAGAACTCGTCGACGCTTATGCCGTAGAGGTCAGCCAACTCCGCCACGGGCCGCCCGGAGTAGCTCAAGTCACCGTAATAGTCGAGCGAGGCTTGATCGGTCAACACCAAGCCACCCGCCTTGGCCAGCATTCCATAGTGAGTATCGGCCACGGTAAAGCGCCCATGCTCGGCATACGGATTGACCAGGCGGGTATCAGCGGCTTGCAAATCAGCGCCCGCCACGGCACGTAGCGACCAGGACTGCGAACCCTCGGCCAACATGGGCGCGATTGCCCAGTTACGGCCCTTGCCATCGCCGCCGCGCAGATTGATCTTGTCCACGCCCGCGGCCAGCTTCACGTCGGTGCCTGCGGGTATCAGCGCGCCCAAGGGCAACAGCAACGCGCCCGCCTGAACCACGGTGCTTGGGCTATGAACTGTCACCGAACTTGCCGGACGGCTGGGCAAAGCCACGCCTTTTGGCCAGACCAAACCGGTCAAGGCGGTATCGCCGATCAACACTGAACCACTCCCGAGGATCATCCCTTGCGCCACGGTCAGGTCGGCGGTCAGGCGCGTACCGGCGGCATACGCCATACGGCCGTCGCTGTAACGGATATTGGCCGCCAATACCGTGCCGGCAGGCAGTGAAATCGCCTCGGCCAACTCGCCGTCCACGGGCAGGCGGGTTCCCGCGGCCAGGGTAATGGCTTGCAGTGGCAGGTCGTAGTTGAGGATGACGCCGGACAGGAACGTCGTGCCGTCCTGCAATTCAATGCCCGCTCGCGGCACGATCAAATCACCGTTGAACATCACCTTGCCGGGCGTCAGCACCCAGCCATCGTCATCCGGGGTTTCCGGCGGCGGCGCGAAACCATCGTTGATGCTGCCAAGCACGGTCAGGTCGCCCCCGGCACGCAGCACCAGGCTGCCGACTTCGCCGGAGCCGTATACGCCCGTCTTTGGTGTAAGCGGGTTGAGGCTGGCGTAGCGGTAACCGGAGAGGTCCAGGTCGCCCTGCACCACCAGGTCACCGTCGGCGGTGGCACTGACGATTTCGACGCCGGGGCGCAGGTGGAACGCGTTGCGATAGGCGGCATTGTTGAGGCCCGCCAGCTTGCCATCGCGTAAGGCATTGTTGTTCAAGGCATTGTCGATAAAGTCGCGGTTGTCGTCATGGATACCGTTGAGGTAGTCCTGATTGATGACTTGGTACGGCCGGCCACTGGCCGCCGGGTCGGTGCCGTAGGCGGCATCGTCGTAGCGTTGCACGCCATTGAGCGCGATCAGCTTGGCGCCCTGGATGTTCAGGTTGCCGCTGGCGTCGATGGCGATGTCGCCGGCCGTGGCCCCGCCCAGGCGTGGCGCATTCAGCTCCAGGGTGCCACGGGCCTTGCCGTCGTGGCCGACCGTGGTGGCGGTGCCATGGCGCAAATCGATGCGCGCGCCACCGGCCAGCGTCAGCAGGCCATCTCCGGAACTGAGCTCAACCATGGCGCGGTTCGGCGAATCGATGATCTGGCCGTAACTGTCCACCCGCAGCACGCGGCCGTGGGCGTCGAGCACCGCGTCGCCGCCCACGGTCAAGCCTTGCTTGCCCGCCAGGCGAATGGACCCCACGCGCTCGCCACTGGCGTCCACGGTGCCGTTGACCGTCAGCTTGCCGCCGTCCACCGACACGCTGATCACGCCGGCCTTGAGCCCATCGCCGATCACCAGGTCACCCTGCTTGAGCTGGAAGCTGCGGCCGCCGAAGACCTGGCTCTGGTTCAGGCGTTGGTTGAGGGCGGCGAAGTCATCGCTCAGGCTACCATCGCCCAGGCGCTGGGCACGGATGTCCAAGCTCCCGGCCTTGTAGGGCACGGCGGTGCCGCCCGCATCGTAGTAGCCGCTGCTGCTGCCCAGCACGCTGCCCGCCAGGTCGACCTTGCCAGCGGCCGCCGCCAATGCGGTGGCCTTGAGGGTCCCGGCCTGGTTGTTCACGGCGGAGAGATCGATCACCGAGCCGGCGGCCTGGCGGATATTGCCGTTGCGGCTTTCGAGGATCAGGTCACCACCCCAGCTGTACTTGCTGACATCGTTGAAGGTGATTTTGCGTCCGGCCAGGTCGAGGCGCGCGGCATCGGTGAGGGTCAATTCATCCTCGGCGCTGAGGGTCAGCTTGCCGCTGGGCAGCACCACGTTGCCTTCGACCCGCACATTCTTGCCGTTCAACGCCAGTTCGGCGCCCAAGCTATCGGCGCTGGCCACCGGCAAGCGACTGCCCGCCGGAGCGCTGACACGGATATTGCCGCCTGCGGTGATCCGGTTGACCGACCCGGCCTCGCCGGTCATCAACGGCGTGAGGATGTTCAGGTTGCCGCCGCTGTACTGGAACCCCTTGCCTGTGATGTATTCACCCTGACGCTGGTAAACCAGCAGGCCACCCTTATGGTTGGCGGTGATGCGTTCGCTGGCGTTGAGATTGACGTTGGCAAATCCCAGTGCAAGCCGGTCATAGGCCTTGGCCGCCTTGGACTCGGTGGCTGGGGCATAACCAAACTCGATGCGTTGGGCATCGATCTGCAGGTTGCCCGTGCCGGTGCCCGCGCCGCCGGCCACGATGCTGCCAGCCTCGTTTTGCACCCCATTCCAGATCAGGTTACCGGTGCGAATCAGCGCCGTTTCATTGGCATTGCCTTTGCCATAGATCGCTGGAGTGCCAAGCACCAATTCCTTGAGCCGCGACTTGCCGGTCACAGCGTCAAAGGTATCGAGGCTGGCGTTGCCATAGAAATTCAGTGAATCGCGCGCGCCCAGCACCAGGGTTTCGAGCGCCGGCGCGCCAGCGCTGGTATCGCCCTGCAACAGGCGGTCGAGCACCTGCTGGTTGAGTGTCAGCCCGCTGGGCAACAGATTGCGTGACGCCAGGTCGGCCAGGGTCTCGGCGCTGCCAACGTTGATGCCGCCAACCGCCAGGGTCAGGTTACGGGTACCGAAGCGTACGGCATCCGTCAGCTCGAAGCGATTGTCCGTGGCCGAAGCGATGGTGCCTTCGGAGTACAAACGGGTTGTACCGCTGCAAACACCATCGCATACACCGATGCGGATAATGCCAGGTGCGCTGTCCGGCGTCATCGGGTTGGGCGCCGCAGGCGCCAGCATGTTCACGTAGCCATTGGAGACGGCGAGCACGCTGTTGCGGCCGGGGTTGTAGAGATAGCCATCACGCGAGTCACGGGCCACGGCGCCCATGCCCAGCGTATTGATCGACGCGCCCTGCTCCACGGTGATCCCGCCATTCGGGCTGGACGTCACCAGGAACACTTCAGGTGCCCGCAAGGTCGCGCCGCTACGCAGGGTGATGTTTTGGGTCCGGGAGACATTGCCGTTACCGTCAGTGAACTCAAGGAAGTTACCGCCCTGGCCATAGCGGGCCAAGGCGTAACCGCCGATGAACAGGCTGCTGGCGCCGATGGCATTGACCGCATCGTCGGTCAGGGTTACACCGTTCAATCCGGCGTTGGCTACCTGTCCAGCCTTGATGATTTCCAGGTCCCCGGCCCTGACCAACGTGAGTGAGGTGGTGCTGCCGCGACCCTCTTTGGCTGCTTTGCTCAGCAGTTTGCCGGCAAAACTGAAGCTCGGTAGGTCACTCTGGTTGCGCTCGAACGTGACGTTGAACGCCTTGGCATCCCGGGGCAGCAGGACGGCGGGCACGCCCAGGCGCGCGGCATCCGCCAGGGCGAACTGACTGAAGCTGGTCTCGTTGTACTGCGAATAGCGGCGCAGCGTATCGGCCGCGGTGACGATCACCTGGCTCGCCAGACTGTCGCGTACGCCGGTGCCGGCAATGCCGAGGGTACCGGCCGTTGCCCAGGAGCCGTTACGCATGGCCTGGGTCGGCACCACCCCGCCCTGCCCGGCCAGGCCGTTGACCTCGATGCGAAACGCACCCGGCAGCAGCGCGTAGGTCGAGGGCAGCAAGGTATAGGTGCCGGCCGGCAAGCCGGGGACGCCGGCACCAAGGGTAATCTGCTGGCCGGCCAAGGGGGCGACGGCGCCGGCTTCACCGCCCACGGGCGCATAGCCGGTCTGTACGCCAGGAACGATGGCGTAGACCGGGTTGCTGCTCAGTGCCGGTAACAGGAAACCGTCCGGACCGAACTGCACCAAGGGGTTGAAGCGCGCGTCAGTGGAGCCGCCACGCCCCGAGATGAAACCGGCGCCGGTCAATTCGCCGCCGCCGGACACATCCACCACCGCCCCCGCCGCAACGTCGATGGTCTCGCCCACCAGATCAATCTTTCCCGGCACGCCATTGAGGGCGGGCCGCAGCAGGCTCTTGTCGAGCGTCACGCCATCGAACACGTAGGACTTGCCATCCGCTGTTCCGCCATAGGGCATGACGAGCCCCGCGCCGCTGACGGAGGTCAGGCTGCCTGACAGCAGGTTCACGTCACTGCCAGGTCGCCCCTCCGTTTCCAGCGCCGTCTGGCCGATGATCAGGTTGCCCAAGGGCGCCCGCAGAATGCCGCCCTGATTGATGACATCCGCTTCGAGTCGCAACTCGCCGAACGCGGAGTAAGGCACCGAAGGGATCGCCGAGCCATTGCGGCCTATGTCTATTCGCTTGGCGGTCAGCGCTCCTTGCACGCCGGTGCCGGGGTAGATCTGCGCGGCGGTGAGGCCCAGGACGCCAGGGGTTCGGAGTAACATTTTATGATCGGCCTGGCTGCTTGCCATCCGAATGTCACCCTGACTGTTGAGCTGCAGATCTGCAAAGCCGCGACGGTCAACCTGCCGGACTTCTCCGTCGGACATCGTCAGCGTTCCGCTGCCACCGATCCTCACCGCGTCGCGAACCTCAAGCAACCCGGTCGCTGACACCAACAACTGCCCCGCGGCAGGTCGTGCCGAAGGCGCCAGCCCTATGCCGGTGCTGCTGTTGTCAGCCCCGGCGGTCGTATTATCTTGCGCGCCGGCCAAGCGCACATAGTTACCGCGCAGTTTGACCACCGAGTCCGCCGCCGCTGTCTCCGCCATGCCGTACGCACCCGCGTAGAGCTGAAGCGCATTGGCCATCGTCAGGTTGACATTGCCATCGAAGGTCAGCAGACCGGTACTGAAAAGGGACAACGTATCAAAGCCGCCGGCCTCGACCTGATCCACCGCAAGCCGTGCATAGCCGTGCTCCAGCAGGGAGGCGCCCTGCTCTGGCGCGCTCCCGGCCGTGATACCCGTCGCGGAATGGTGCTGCTCGATAATCAGTTCGCGAGTCTTGCGCTGGTTGTCCGGCAAATCCGAGCTGTTCAAATAAACCGTCGCCCCGAGCCCGACCGACAAGCTCCCGCCCGCCGCTCCGGCACCGCCGGCGGCAGCCTTGAACTGACCGTCCAGGTAAAGCCCACTGGTCGAGCCAAAACTGATGTCGCCGCCGTGGCTGGCAACCACTCGGCGTTGCCCCGCGTCATCCAGCACCGCCTGGGCACCCGAAGCATCGAGCAACGCGCCTTCGCGCACCACGATGAATTTTCCGATACCGCCGCCGTCGCCCGTCGCATGGTCGATTTCACCACCGATGACGATACTTCCGCCGTTACGCACGAACCCGTATTGGGTCCCCCTGGTACCCGTGGCGGTGGCGGCGCGAGCGGCTACGTCCAGGACCGCGTTCTCGCCGATCCAGATCGACTTGAAGTTGTCACCGGGCGGTATGACCGCCGCTTGCGGCCCAGGCGCGGAGCCGACAGTGATCGAGCCGCCCCAGGCATTCAACGTGCCGTCCACGGTGATTTGGCCAATGCCCGTCAAGCGGATCGCTTGTCCGGGGTCGACATTCAACACCGCCGACTTGCCCACCAGCAGGTCAGCCGTGGCGACATTCGCCGCGCCGGTTTGCTGGCTGCCGGCTTGCAAGGACAGGCTGGCACCCTGGCGCTGGGTCAGCACGCCCTTGCTGGCGTCTTCGAGGTACAGCGGCGGCGTCCAGGTTTCCAGCGCGCTGCCCGATGCACCACCGGTGGCGACCCCAGGCGCGCCAGCGCCTTGGCGATAAACCGGCACGGTGACGTCAACCTGGGTGCCCTCGGCAACCTCCAGGCCGTCGTTGCCGATGATGTCGTAGGCGGAAAAGCCTTTTTTGAAGAAGCCGCCATCGAGCAGCAAGGTACCGGCCGCCGCGGAGGTCGCGGTGTCGCTGATGAGGACTTTACCGGCCTGCAATTGCAAGGTGCCGCCGCCCTTCACACCCTGGCCCCGCAATTCGCCGGCCAGGCTCAATTCGCCCGTGAGAGTGCTCAAGGTGACATCGCCGCCCTTGCCGCCCTGGAACTTGCCTGAGTTGAGCAGTGCCGCTCCGGAAGAAACGTCCAGCACGCTGCCGGCGCCCAGCACGATGGCGCCGCCGGTTTTCAGGGCGATGCTGCCGCCGTTCTGGTAAGGCAAGGCGCTGATATCGCCAGGGTCCAGTTGTAGATTGCTCCACAGCCCGCTGGCATCCAGACGCACCCCGTCAGCCACCCTGACCGAGGACGCGCCGGCAACCGGCATCGTGCCGTCGACCTGGACGAAATCCCTGCCTACCTGAATGGCACCAGCGTGGGCAGTAAGATTGGCATTCACGGCCACCGTCGGGCCAAACAGGCTGATGGAACCGGCCGGAGCCACTTGCAACGCACCGTTGACTGTGATGCCTTCGCTCGCAGCGACCTTGACGGCACCGAGCTTGAAGCCGTTGAGCTGGTTACTGTCCAGGTACAACGTGCCCTGGCGATCCGTCGGCAAGGCACCGTCCAGACCGACGCTACCGGCAACGCCCGCCGCGTCTTGGCCGAAGACCACGTTCTTCAAGGTATTGGCCGTGGCGCCAAGGGCATATTCCACAGTGCCGCTTTCCTTCACGTAGAACGGCACGTACGAGCCGACCACCAACTGCCCGCCACGGGCCACGGCTTTCTGCGACTGCTGGTAGCCATCCAGGCCCGCCTGGGCGGCGCGGGTCTGGCGGTCACCCTGGAAGGTATCGCTGGCGAGCGTGCCTTCGAGCACCGCGTTTTTAGTGCCGATCACTAGGGTGCCGGCATCGCGACCGACCGTGTAGCCGGCCTCCTGGCGCGAACGTGGAGCAATCAAGGGATTGTAGTAATACTTCGTTTGTCCCCAGCGCTGGGTGTGGTCTTCGTATCCCTTGTAGATCCCGGTGTAGAGCATGTCCCCAGGCGCACTGTTGAGTTCATACAAGCGGCCATCGGCGCCCTTGAGCCAGGTCTGCTTGACGGTGCCGCTCTGCACATCCAGCGTGCCGCCGGACAGATTGATCTGCGAGCCGGCCTGGGTCACCACATCATTACCGGTAAAACTCACGGTGCCGCCCTGGGCCATCCATTCGCCAGCGCTGTGGCCCTGGGTACCGAGGTAGCCGCTGACCTCCAGCAGGCCACCGGCGGTGTACCAGCGATCAGTGGCGTACCCGTTGGTGCCGGCGGGTACGAATACCAACTCTCGGGCATCCACCCAAACATCATTGTTGTTCAACGCACCTTCATCCCGGTTGCCGGCGGCATCGCGCTGCTCGTTGCCCTGGATGTTGACCTTGATGCTGTTGGCTTCCATCGCCACCTTGACGCCGGTGGCGCCGGAGACGTCGATCACCGCACCGTCGCGCACCAGGCTGCGGGTGCCGGCGTTCACCGCCACCTGACCGCCGGTGGCGAGGGTGATCGATCCCTTCTGGAAATCGACGCTGCCGGCGCTGTCGATCTGCACCAGGGACAGGTCGCGGCGATAGGTGTCCGCTGGAATGACTTTGCCGTCCTGGCTGACGATCGGTTTCAAGGCACTGTCGCGTTGGCTGTCCAGGGCCGTCGCGCTGGCATCCACTAGAATCGCCGTGGTGCTGCCCTCGCCCAGGGCCACGCTGGCATCGCTGCCTCGCGCCGTGAGGTGCAGCGTGCCACGGGTGTCCGCCGAAGTGCTGGCCACGGCCACACCGTCCTGCCGCACATGATTGCCGGTCAGCGTCACATCACCGCTGGCCGCCATCAATAATCCTGTGTTGCTCACCCGGCCGGCGCCCGTGCCGCCATCCTGGTGGGCGATGACTTCATTGCCGCGCGTGGTCGACGTCGAGTTACCGTCGCTGGCGAAGCCCTTCTTGATGGTGAAGCTGTCGCCCGCCGCCAGCACGGTCTGTCCACGCGGGGTACTGATGGTGCCTGCGTTGTCGACGTTTTTGCCCAGCAACAACACATAGCCGCCACCGGCGGTCGATTTGCTCGGGGCGGCCGTGGAAATCTGCGCGCCCTTCTCCACCCGGATCCCGCCCTGGGCGTTGGTAAAGCTCGCCGCGTTGGCGTTGTAGAGGCCACCGGTCTTGAACTGTTCGTCGCTGAAATCCGTGGCGGCCGCCACCAGGTTACGCACGTTGACCTGGCTGCTGCCGCTGAACACCACGCCGTTGCTGTTGAGAATCATCACCGTGCCGTCGGCCTTGATCTGGCCCTGGATCTGGCTCGGCGCGGTGCTGTTGTTGACCTTGTTCAACGCCGCCCAACTGGCGTCCTGTTGAAACGCCAGGGTGGTGTCACGGCCAATATTGAACGTGTCCCAGTTGAGGATTGCCTTGTCGGCGGTCTGCTTGACAGTCACCACGACCTTGCCATTGGCATCGGTCTGCACCGGGCCATTGGCGTTGACGAACAGTGGCTTGCCGTCCGGACCAATCACCGCGTTCAGGCCATTGCCACCCAAACCGTTATGGATGGTTTGCGGTGCGCCAAAGGTAGCCGCACGTCCTGCCGCCTGGGCAGCTTGGCTGGCCGCAATGGCCGCCACCGTGCTGTTCATGTTCGCCAGCGAACGGCCCAACTGCTGCTGCACCCGTTGCTGCTGCGCCAGCGGTGGAGGCGTTCCAGGGCGAGGCGCGCTGGGGCTGGCCGGGCCCGCCGCCGGAGCCGCGCCCTTGGCCGCGAACCAGGCCGAACTGAAACTGGTCGCTGCGTACGCGGGGTTGGCCAGCAACAGCAAGGCGATGGCTTGAGCCAAGGGCTTGAGGCACGGCACAGCGGCGGAATCAGCATTACGGCGAGTGGCTTTCTGGGGGCGGCAACGCATCACTACGGATCCTTTTTACGCAGGGCGAATTCGATAGCGACCTCTGGGACGAGGCGCACAAATGACTAATTCCAAGGCAGGTTGAAGCCGTCGCGACCGAACTTTTGTCACGCAATGTTCATCTGCCGGGCGGTTGCCTGAAACGAAAAACCGGCAACAGCGCGAAGCTGTTGCCGGTTCATGGAGCGAACGCTAATCAGGGCTTATTGCGGACGACCAATGCCGTTGCAGGCGGTGGCGTTACCCACCGACAGCGAGTTGCTGGCGGTCCAGAAGGTGCTGCGAATGGCAGTTTTCCAGGTGTCGGTGATCGGGATCAGCTTGGCGGCGATGATTTCATCGTCGTTGTTGTTGGCATCGGACAGGGTGTAGTGGCGACCGATGAAGTCACGTACAGCCGCGGTATCGGTGCTGTCTTTGTAGCACTGGTTGAACACCAGGAAGGTGTAGCCAACGATGCTGTAGCCCGTCGCCGGGTTAGGCAGGACCTTGGCCCAGTTTTCCGGCAGGCCACGATCAGCAGCGGCTGGCGGAGCGATGGTGCTCAGGGCGGTCGTCACGTTGCCGACGGTGGGCAGGTTGCCGTTGACGCGAGCGACCACGGCGTTGCTGCTGGCGTTGACGTCTTCCGGACCGACGTAGCCGATGGCGCCTTCGGTGGAAAGCACGGTGCTGGCCATCGCGGTGCTGCCGGTCACGGCAGTGGAGTTCGCCGGAACGGTGCCGACAGCCGTGGTGAAGGTGCCGTTGGTGGTGAACTTGGTCGGGCACTGGCTGTTCAGGTGACGGGTGAAGATCTCACTGGTGCCGCTGCTGCCAGCACGGTAGTAGACCTTGATCGGGGTGCTGGGGTAGGTGCTGTTGACCTGGTTCCAGGTGGTGACAGTGCCAGAGAAAATGTCGCACAGCTGGGCGCTGGTCAGGTTCAGGTTGTTGACGGCGGTGCCGTTGGCCAACGTGAGTTTGTATGGAACGGTGACCGAAGTGGCTTCGGCAGGGATCTGAATGATCGGACCCCAGTTGGCGGCGTTGCCGGTCGGCACGGCTGGCGACTGGTGAGCGGCGCGATAGGTGGTCAGTTCAGCGCTGGACAGGATCGAATCGCTGCCGGCGTAGTCAACGGTCACGGCCGGAACGTAGACCTTTTCCAGGGCAGTTGCCGAGTTGCCGTCGAGGTTCCAGACCAGCACGTCCGAGTTGTTGGTCAGGAAAGCAGTCTTGCCGCCGCCGCTGCCCACACCCACGTAGTTGGCGAAGGCCGGTTGTGGCGCAGGGCCGTTGAGGATGCCGACGGGAGCAGCGACGCCACCGGTTGGAGGCACGCCGTACAGGTTCTGCGGCAGAGTGGCACCGCCACCGACGACAGCGGCCATGGCCTGGGCGGAGCAAAGGCCGGCGACGGCCATGGAAACAGCAAGAACGTTGCGCTTGAACATGAAGAATCTCCTTTCATCGTGTCTGGACGTTGGTAGTTCGCTTGTGCTTCTCATCGCGACCGCTGCCCCGAGCAGGTTTCCAGCGCTCTTTTAAAGGGGTGGCCACGGCGTAGAAGCTCTCAACTTCCGGTGACAGAGAAAGGAAAAAATCTCGGGTGTTCGGTGTTGTTTTTCCTAAATATTCTCGGGAGTTACCGACACCTTACTGACATTTCGCCCAGCTTTCGCAGCATGAGCTAAATCCCCATTGTATGCCCTGCCCCGTGCGCCGTAGCTTGGCGCGCCGTACATGTCGCACCGATGAACCCGAGTGGCGCTCTGGTGTGGGATTACGCAGGTTTCATTGCACCAGCTGATTGATCTCGATGATCGGCAGCAACACAGCCATGACGATGGTCAGCACGACGCCTCCCATGATCACAATCATCAGCGGCTCCAACAGCGCCGTCATGCCCATGGCCCGCCGTTCGATGTCGCGGGACAGGGTTTGCGCGGCGCGTTCGAGCATGGGCGGCAAATTACCGGTTTTTTCGCCACTGGCGATCAGATGGATCAGGATCGGCGGGAACACCTTGCCGACTCGCAGCGCATTGGCAAGGCCGACGCCTTCGCGTACCCGCAGCGTCGCATCAGCAACGCAATGAGCCAGGCGATCGTTGGCCAGCGTTTGCCCAGCGGCGTCCAGGGCGCGCAACAGCGGCACGCCGGCGCTGCCGAGAATCGCCAAGGTCGAGGCGAAACGCGCCGTGTTCACCCCGAGCACGAAGCGGCCGATCAGCGGCAGCCGCAACACCCGGCTATGCCAGGCCAGGCGTGCCTCGGCGTTACGCAAATAGCGGCGCCATCCCCACCAGCAACCGGCCAGCCCGGCGAAACAGGCCCAGCCCCAGGCGCGCAGGAAATCGCTGGCCTGCAGCATCACTCGGGTCAGGGTTGGCAGGTCCTGGCGCGCCTGGGAAAAAGCGCTGACCACCTGCGGCACCACGAAACCCAGCAGGAAAATGACGATGACGATGGACACCACGCCCACCACCGCTGGGTAGATGAAGGCCGTGAGGATCTTGCCCCGCAGGTTGTTGCGCTCTTCGATGTAGTCGGCCAGACGCTCCATCACCTGGGCGAGATCACCAGACTCCTCCCCCGCTGCGATCATCGCCCGGTAGATCTCGGGAAAATCCCGTGGTCGCGCGGCCAGCGCATCGGCCAGGCGCATGCCGTTGCGCACATCGCCGCGCACCGCGCCGAGGGTGTCGGCGATGTGGCGTTTCTCGGCCTGGTCGACGGTGGCCGACAGGGCCGCTTCCAGCGGCAGACTGGCGCCCAACAGGCTCGCCAATTGACGGGTAGCCCAGGCCAGGTCGCTGTCCGACAATTTCGGGCTGAACAGGCCCGAGGCACCCGAGCTGCCGACTTGCAACTGCTCGTCGATGCGCAACGGCGTCAGCCCACGGCCGCGCAGTTCACTCATTGCACTGCGCTGGTTGTCGGCCTCCAGCACGCCGTGCTCGATGTTCCCCGAGGCATCGGCGGCCTCGAAACGATAGCGGTTCATCAGGCGTCCCGGGTCACGCGCAGGATTTCTTCGCGGGCGGTGGAACCACTGCTCACCCATCGCTCGCCGTCCTCGCGCATGCTCAACATGCCGGCCTGTCGCGCACAGGTGCGCAACGCCTGCTCGCCTTCACCCTGATGGATCAAGCGCCGCACCTCGTCGTCTACCACGAAGAGTTCGTGGATGCCGGTACGCCCGCTGTAGCCGGTGTGGTTGCAGCGCGGGCAGCCATGGGGACGCCATTGGCCCGGCGCGGCTTCGTCAGGTTGCTTGCACTCCGGACACAGGCGACGCACCAGGCGTTGCGCCAGGACGCCGAGCAATGACGACGCCAACAGGAACGGCTCGACCCCGATGTCGGTCAGCCGCGTCACCGCCGACACCGCGTCGTTGGTGTGCAGGGTCGCCAACACCAGGTGGCCCGTCAGCGACGCCTGGACGGCGATCTGCGCGGTCTCCTGATCGCGGATTTCACCGATCATGATCACGTCCGGGTCCTGGCGCAGGATCGCCCGCAGCGCCAGGCCGAAGCTCATGTCGATCCGCGTGTTGACCTGGATCTGGCTGATGCCCGGCAGGTCGTATTCCACCGGGTCTTCCACCGTCAGGATATTGCTGGTGCTCGCATCCAGGCGGGCCAGGGCGGCATACAGCGTGGTGGTCTTGCCGCTGCCGGTGGGGCCGGTGACCAGCACGATGCCGTGGGGTTGGCGGATCAGTTGATCCAGTTGGCTCAGCACCGCGGGTGCCATGCCCAGGGTTTCCAATTGCAGGCGCCCGGCCTGTTTGTCCAGCAGGCGCATCACCACCCGCTCGCCGTGGCCGGTGGGCACGGTGGACACCCGCACATCAATGGGCCGTCCGGCAACACGCAGGGCGATGCGGCCGTCCTGGGGCAAGCGCTTTTCGGCGATGTCCAACTGCGCCATGATCTTGATCCGCGACACCAGCGCCGCGTGCAGGGCCTTGCGCGGCGCGACCACATCGCGCAGGGCTCCGTCGACGCGATAACGCACCACGGAATGGCTTTCAAACGGTTCGATATGAATATCGCTGGCCTCATCCCGCGCGGCCTGGGTCAGCAATGCGTTGATCATGCGGATGACTGGCGCGCCACCCTCACTGTCCAGCAAGTCGGTAACTTCCGGGATGTCCTGCATGAGGCGATCAAGGTCGACTTCGTTTTCCGCCGCGCCGACGATCGCCGCGGCGCTGCCGGTGTCGGCATAAGCGCTGGTCAACAGCGCTTCGAACTCTTCGTCGCGTATCCGTTGCAACGCAGTGGGGCCATAACGCCGGCGTACCTCGTTGATGGCCCAGCCCGGCGTCGCGGCACTGACCAGCAACACGTTGCCCTCCTCACCTGCCTTGAGGAGGAGCCGCTGGGCCTTGGCCCATGCATAGGGCAACGCGCCCGCACCGGTTTGCAGAGAGGGGCTCATGGCTGCTTGTCCGGTTCCAGCGGCACGGCGCGCATCGCTCGGGGTGGCTGATTGAGCGGTATCGGCTGGCGTGGCGGCGGATTGAGCGGCATCGCCTGGGCGGCCGGCGGCAACTGCGGCGCCTGCATATCCGTGAGCGGCCATTTGTGCGCTGGCTGCAGATTGCCTTGGGCACGACGAATAAAATCGTAGCGATTGAGGGTAATGCTGCGGCCGACGTTACTGTCGCGAATGATGTAGGGACGCAGGAAGACCATCAGGTTGGTCTTGGTCCGCGAACGACTGTCGCTGCGAAACAGCGCGCCAATGCCCGGGATGCTGCCCAGCCCCGGAATCGCGTCGCTGCTTTCGGTAAAACCGTCTTGCAGCAGGCCGCCCAACACCATGATTTGTCCGTCGTCGAGCAGGATGCTGGTGTCGATGGCGCGCTTGTTGGTCACCGTGCCGGCGTCGCTGGAGGCGCGCGGGTCCACGCTGCTGACTTCCTGGTAGATGTCCAGCTTGACCGTGCCACCCTCGGAAATCTGCGGGCGTACATTCAGGCGCAGCCCCACTTCCTCCCGCTCGATTGTCTGGAACGGGTTGTTGCTGTTGCCGCCGCCGTTGGTCACGTAGTTGCCGGTGACGAAGGGGATGGTCTGGCCCACGAAAATGCTCGCCGCTTCGTTGTCCAGCGTCAGCAGGTTGGGCGTGGACAACACATTGGTTCCGCCCTTGCTTTTCAGGGCGCGGGCCAACACTTTCAGATCCAGCACCTGGCCGATGCCGGGAATATTCACCGTGCCCGAGACCTTGCCAATGCTCAAGCCACCGGGCAACGCATCAATGCTGTTCTTGGCCGAGGTATTGATGCCGGCACCGCCCAGGTTGGCGCCACCGATCCAGCCGTTGCCCGCCAGGTTGCCGGCTTGCCACTGAATGCCGAACGCACTCGCATCGTCTTCGCTGACCTCGACGATCAGGCTTTCGATCACCACCTGAGCGCGGCGCTGGTCGAGCAGATCGATGACTTCACGCAGGTTTCGATACAGCGGGTCGGGCGCGGAAATCAGCAGCGTGTTGGTGGTGGTATCGGCCTGCACGGTGACGCCGTTGGCGGAAAACGCCACTGCGCCTTCGCCTGCCTGATGGCTGCCCTGGCCGCTCGACATTTGCAGGCCTGCATTCTGCCCATTGTTGGCTTGCGAACTGCTGCCGGTAGTACTCGACGAATGACTGCCGTTGCTGGTCGTACTGCTGCCCGCCGGGCCACCCAGGCCACCGCCGTTCAACAGGCTCCGTGCGCTGTCGGTGGACGCACCGGCCATTTCCCCTTCACCCGTGAGCAAGCCGCGCAAAGCTTGCGCCAGCTTATTGGCCTGGGCGTTGCGCAGGTACACCACGTGGAGATTGCTCGGGTTGTTCTGGGCATTGTCGAGCTTGTAGATCAGTTGCCTGGCCAGCTCGGTGCGTTCGGGGCTGCCGGTGCGCAGGATGATGCTGTTGGATCGAGGGTCGCCAATCACCGACACCTTTTGCGTCGCATCGGCGCCCTGCACGTCGAGCAACTCCGACACCATCGTCGCAATGTCGACGGCAATGCCGTTCTGCACGGGGACTACATCCGTGTCGATGGCGCCGGGTATGTCGACGTTGGCGATGATCTGCGCCACCCGATCGAGGTTTTCCGCATAGTCGGTGACCACCACCGTGTTATTGCCAGGGTAGGCATTGATGGGATTGTTGGCCGATATGATGGGCCGCAGTGCCGGAATCAGGTTGACGGCGTTTTCGTATTGCAAGCGAAAGGTCCGGGTGATCATGCCGTTGCCTGCCGCACGATCGGCGTCCCCCACCGGTCCGCCCAACAACTTGGCGTCGGCTTCCGGTACCACCTGGCTGACGCCTTGCACTTCGACCACGGCAAAACCCTGCATGCGCAGGGCCGCGAGCAGCATGTCATAGGCCGTGCGGGCCGGCACTTCGCCTTCGGACACCAGGGTCAGTTGGCCTTTGACACGTGGGTCCACCAGGAACTGGCGACCGGTGGCGCGTGACAGCGCACGCACCACGGCGGGTATATCCGCCTCGACGAAATTCAGTTGCACCGGTTGGTTGCCCAGCCCGTTGCCGGTCGGGCCGGCATTATCGGCGGGCGGCCGAAGGCTTGAGCGCGACGGGGCCTTGCGCGTGACCTGGCGTCGCTGCTCTGCCTGTGCCTGCACGCGCTGGCGCTCCGCCAACGCGTCACCGCTGCCGGTCTGTGCCAGCGGCTGGCCCAGCTCACTTTGAGCGGGAATGGGCTGCGCCTGCTCGCTGCCCAATTGACTACAGGCACTGAGCAACAGCGCCAAGGGAATTGTTGACGCATACAGACCAAACCGCTTCATGAGGATTCCTTAGCGCCGGGCGCCTGTTCCATGCCAACGACCCCGGAAATCCGCGCGGCCGTCTCAGTGCTTTGCGAGGTTGCCCGTTGCAAATGAGCGTCGCGCACCTGCAGGCCGAGCCTGGGTGCGTCGTCCAGTAACCAGTTCAACAAGGCATCGGCGGGCGCGTCGTCGAGGGTCAGCCGCCAGGTCACGGCGCCGGCCTCGACGCGGTGCTCCAGGTCGTAGGCGCCGGCCAGACCGATGTCATCCAAACGCGCTTTCACAAGCTGTGGCGTGACCGCGCCGGACACCACGCCGGCATCCTGAACCTCGGCCAGCACTCCCTCCAGGGCCGCCGCCTGGGAGCGCAGGCGCGGCAGTTCGGCTTGCCAATGGTCGATGCGTTGCAGTGGCGGCTGGATCAGGCCGTACCACAGCAGCACCACGGGCAACACCAGCGCGGCGATCCGCAGGATGCGTTTATCCCGGGCACTGCTGCGTTGCCAGAACTGCTGAGCGCTGGCTCGCTGCGCCTGCCAGCGGGCGCGGTAACGGGCAAGGCTATTCATCCGCGCCTCCCGCAACGGGCGCTGCCGCGGCGTGCGCTGGCAAACGCTTCAGCGTCCATCGCCCATTGGCGAGATCGGCCACGATGCCCGCTTGCGCCAGGCTGGTTTGCCAGTTGCTATCGGCGGGTGGCTTGCGGGCAGGCGTGCGGGGGGTCAGGTGCAATTCGCTGCCATCGAAGTCGAGTCTGTCGACCGCGCCCGCCATGAACGGCAACTGCCCAGCCGCCTGCTGCACCAGGGCAGCGAAGCTGACCGGACCCTCCGCCAGCGCGCCATTGCGCCGGGCATCGCGTTGCTGGCGAGCCTGCTGCAAGGGATTGAGAATCACCGGCAGTTCAGGAAAAGCCTGCTGGACCCGGCTGCTCATCTGCCCCTTGATTGCCTGGCCCTCGCCGGCCAACCGCATCGCGTACAGGTTGAGGCCCAGGGTCCAGATCAACGCCGCCATCGCGCAACAGCCGACCGCGCGGCCCCAGCGCTGATTGCCCCGGACGCTTTGTTCGATCCCGCTCAGTAAGTTCCACGCCGGGACGGGACCGATCCAGCGTTGCTCGTCCGGCCATGGATCGACGGATTGCGCACCCTCGCCGATCCAACGCACCGTCCTTTCGCGCAACTGTTCGGCGCCTTCTTGCATCATCGGATGCACCCATGCGCGTTGGCGATCCTCACGGACCAGCAAATGACCTTCCACGCTTGCCGCCGTGCATGTGCCCGGCTCAGCCAGCGGCAGAAAACAAGGCGCCGCGTACACGCCACGCGGTTGCAACCTGAGCCCCTGCAGCAGTTGCGAAAGACGCGAAAGCGCCGCGCGCTCGAACCAGGCCAGTTGAACCTGGCCGCCCGCATCACGAGGCCCGTGCACCAGGTGCACGGTATCGTCGCAGCCCAGCAGAAGGTTGTCTGCCGCACAGCGCACGGCATCGCCAAGGCGCGCCGGTGGCAGTGGCGGCAACTCGACGCAGGCGAGCAACGTGTCTTGAGGATGCAAGCAGAGCTCCAGGGCTTTGCCTTGGGCCGCGCCGCTCAGCTCCCGCAGGGGTCGCCGCCCCTGCTCGACCAGCGCACCCTTGCGATCGAGCCAGGCGAAGTCCAACGGGCTGTCGGCGGTCAACTGTGCCAACGGCGCCAGCGCTATGCGCAGCAAGGTGCTCATGCGCCCACCCGCGACCAGACCACCTGGGGCCTGCGCTGCTCGCTGCGATAAAACAATGCTTCGACACCGAAGCGGCGTTGTTCGACCGTGGCCTGTCCCCGCAATAGAAACCACTCGCTGGTAATGCCCAGGCGCAGCTGCTCGGTGCTCATCTGCGGCACGCGCAAGCGGTTGAGGAAATCCCCGCTGTTGATGAACCACTGGCCACGGTCACGCTCGGCAATCACCGCCTGTGCCTGGGCCACGCTCATACCGGGCACTCGTGCGGCCAAGACCTGGGCCGTGGTGGTATTGCCGTTCACCCAAGTGAGCGCCGGCAGCACCGTGACATAGGGGCGCAGGCGCTCAAGGGCCGCGAGGTCGATCCCGGGCAGGCCGGCCAGGTCATCGAGACCGCGCAACATCGGCCGGGTGGCGGGCAGCGGCTGGCTTTCGGCGTCCGGCGATGTCAGGCGACCGCTATCGAACCCGGGTGCCGCGCTGGAGACTGGTGGCGGTGGACGCAGGCGCTTGGGGTAGGCCTCTACCACGCGTTGGACGATACGGTTGCCCTGGGCCACGGGCACGCCCAGCTCGGCGCACAGGCGTTCGAATACGGCGACTTCCAGTGTGTCGAGTTGGCCGTCGAGGATCAGGTTGCGCAGGTTGAACTTGCTTTGCTCATCGCTGATATGGCCGTCGAACACCCCGCTTTCAGTGCCCAGGCGCACCCCACGCAAGGGCTGCGCCCACGCCTGGTCCAAACGCGTCATGGGCTCGCGCAGGCGTTGCTGCCAGAGCGCCTGGCGGGTCCATTCCAATACGCCATTGGACAGCCAGGCGCCCCGCACCCGCTGGCTTTCGCTTTCCACGCCGCGAGTCACCTGGACCTGTCGGGCGATCATGCCGGCGGCGATCACCGCGACCACGGTCGCCACCAGCAAGGCGCTGATCACCGCCATGCCACGCTGGGCTGAGCGATTCACGACTAGAGCTGCCAGGAGCCGATATCAGCGTTGACACCTTCGCCGTCGGGCTGCCCATCGGCGCCGAGGGAAAACACATCGACCTCACCGTTGGTGCCCGGGTTGAGGTAGTTGTAGGCGCGGCCCCAAGGGTCCTTGGGCAGCCGTTCCAGATACGCGCGCCAATTGCCGCTGGTGGCGTTGGCGGGTTTTTCCGCCAGGGCCTTTAGCCCTTCATTCATGGTCGGGTAGCGACCCTGGTCGAGACGGAACAGCTTGAGTGCCTGCATCAGGCCCGCAACATCCTGGCGGGCCGCCGTGGCCCTGGCCTGGTCCGGGCGGTCAAGCACCTTCGGCACGACCATGGCGGCAAGAATGCCGAGAATGACCACCACGACCATGATCTCGATCAGGGTAAAACCTCGCTGCCGGCGAGGGCCACGTGTGGGACGGCCAGACGATGCGACACCCATCTCGACACTCCTTGGCTGGCGCCGCATTCTGGCGCTGGTTGAGGTTTCCATTCGCTGCGGATTGTTCCAGCGGCATATGTCACTGGTATAAAAAATCCTCAGGAGCTTTGGTCAGCAATCCGTCAAACGCGGCCATTAGGCTGAAGCACATTTCCCCGACGATGCTCATTGCCATGACCCGACAGGTACCCCGGCAACGCGGCTTTACCCTGATCGAAGTATTGGTGGCGCTGCTGATCGTGGCGGTGGCGATGTCAGCGGCCGTTCGCGCCAGTGCACAGATGAGCCAGAGCAACGCGCTGTTGCGGGATCGCTCGATGGCGCTGTTGGCGGCCCAGAACAGCCTGGCAGAAGTGCGTCTGCGCGGGACCACAGATAAGGGCAGCGCCATGCAACGCTGTGATCAAGGACGCTTGAAACTCAGCTGCGAGCAGCAGGTAACCCGCAGTGGCGACCTGCTGAGAGTGAAAGTGCTGGTGCATGAACGTGAACATGACGGACCGCCGCTGGCGCGCCTGGAAACGCTGCTCAGCCGCCCTGTCACCCCGCCATGAATCAGCGCAACGACGGCAGCGCCACCGGCACCGGCAAACGAGCCATCGACAGGCGAGACTCAACGCCGGCCCGCTCGATGACCACGGCATCAGCCTCGATTCCTCTCAGGCGCACGCCTTCGCCCAATGGCTCACCCGCACGAAAAGCCCGCGGCGGCGAGTCCTCGATGCTGAGAATCGCCACCGCGCCATGGGGTCCGGCCAGTAGGCCGCTGAGCTTGATCTCCAGGTTGTGCGGGGAACTGGCGAACCATTGCGCCGCGGCTTGGCCAGTGGCTGCCAAGGGCGGCAAGGGTTCGCTATTGGCCTGGGCTTGCACGGGCGCCGAATCGTTGAGCAAGAAGCCCCAGGTGACAAGCCCCGCCACGCTGGCCAACACGGCGACAGCCTGGACCAGCGTGGCCGGATCAAGGCGATGGAAATGGCGCATGAGCGAATCCTCCGTGACGTCCAGTGCTTCAGGCTACCAGCGCTTTCTCACGGTTTTATTGCAAATTCACCCCAGCGAAAGGCGTAGAGACCATGAATGAATGGCGACACCGACAACGCGGCTTCACGCTGATCGAATTGATGGTCGTGCTGGTGATCATCGGCATCGCCAGCGCCGCCATCAGCTTGAATATCCACGCCGACGCTGCCAGTGGCCTGCGCGAAGATGCCAAGCGCCTGGCCTTGCTGCTGGAAACCGCCCAGGCCGAAGCGCGCAGCGACGGTCGTCGCATCGCCTGGGTCGCGGACAGCCAGGGTTACCGTTTCGTGCGGCTGGACGCTGTCGGCGCACAGGACCGGGAGTTCATCAACGACCCGCAACTGCGCCCCAGGCACTGGAGCGCGGGACCGGTGCAGGTGCGCATCCACCCAGGCAAAACACTGGTGCTCGATGCCGAATGGATTGCCGCGCCCCTGCACGTCATTCTGTCCAGCAACCAGGCCAGCGTATCGGTGACGCGCACCGCGGCTGGCCGCATCGAGGTGCATTGATGGTTCGGCAAAACGGCTTCACGCTGATTGAAGTGATGGTCGCCATCCTGCTGATGACAATTGTCAGCCTGATCGCCTGGCGCGGGCTCGACGGTGTGACCCGCGCCGACGCCCACTTGCAGGACAGCGCCGAACAGCACGCGCAACTGATGCGCGCATTCAACCAGCTGCAGCGTGACTTCGCCCTGCGAGCCACCACTGAACTGGCCGAGCCGCCACCGCCCGACGAACCCTCGGCCAGCCGCCCCCCGGTGCCCGCTGCGATCAGTATTCGCAGCAGCAACAGCGACCCTTTGCAGTTGGAATTGATACGTGCAGCGGCGGACCAGGACGGCAAGATGCAACGGGTGAGGTGGTGGATTGAAAGCGGCACGCTTTTCCGTGCCTCGGGCGTCGCGCGGTCACGCTACCCCCTACCGGCGCCCAAGGAGCGTGTCGCGGTGTTGAGTGAGCTTGAGCGCGTTGATGTGCGGGTATGGCGCACCGACCGGGGCTGGAGCCATCTGACTGGCAGCAAGGAAGAAAATCCGGCGGGTCTGGAAATCAGCTTCAGCCGCCGCACGGCACACGGCACCGAGCGCTACCGCCAGGTGCTGGCACCGCTTCAATAGCAGCCCATTGGAATGAAAACGCCTAGCTGACCAGCACCACGCCGCCCGGTAGCTCGGTGATGGTGGCGCCGTAGGCATCGCGAATCAGTACGGCGACATTCGCCAGTTGCGCCAGGCTGAAGCGCGCCTGAACCTTGCGCCGCCCGAGCTCAGCGTTCATCAGTACGATCATGCCGGGACGGTAGCGGTTGATCTCATCGATCACGCTCGCCAAGGGGGCATCGTTGAACACCAGCAACTGTTGACGCCAAGCCATGACTTGCTGGGTATCGAAGGGGGTGGGTTGGCCTTGTCGCTGCGCGGTATAGGTCAATTGTCGGCCCTGCTCCAGGCTCACGCGCCGCCCCTGATGCTTCAGTTGCAAGCGGCCCTCCAGGCACGTTACGCACACGCTACCCTCGGTGGCCCGCACATTGAACCGCGCCCCATCGGCGAACATCTCGCCATTGCCGGCAAGCACACGCAACGCCGTGCTGGCCTGGATTTCCAGTTCACCGCTCAGTACTTCGATGGCGGCGTCACCAGGGGCCTCGCTGCGCTGGCTGATGCGCGTCTGGGTATTGAGCTCAAGCACCACGCCCTGGGTCAGGTCGACGCGGCGTTGCTCGCCGACACCGGTATGAAAATCCGCGCCCATGGGCCAGCCGTCCAGCAGCGACGGGCGTGCGACCAGCATCGCAACCGACGCGGCAATCGCGCCGCCGAGAAACGCTCGGCGCCCGAAACGCCGCGGGTGGTTGACGACCTCTGCCGCCTGCTCCTGCTGGAGCTTTTGCTCGGCGGGCGCCATGGCCTGCCACAACTGGCGGGCCAGGAAAAAGGCCCGGGCGTGCTCGGAACTTTGCGCACTCCAGCGCCGAAAAGCCTCGGCGTCGGCGTGGGTGGCGTGCCCTGAAGTCAAGCGCACCAGCCAATGGAACGCTTCTTCCCGGAGCTGGTTAGCCGTGGCAGTGGCCGATTCAGATGCGCTTATAGACATGTTTTTCAAACGTGAAATGACTCAAGAAGGTATGCGCGACAAGCGCCTTATCACCTAAGACTGTTTTCCCGCGCCGGGACCGAACCGCTGAATCACTTTTCTTTCCAGGCGATCGGCACAGTATTGCAGCGCAGCCTTGAGTTCCTTCTCAACCATCCGGGTGGAGATGCCGAATCGCTGGGCGATCTCCTGATGCGGTGTTTGCTCCATGCGCGACGCCATCAATATTTGCCGGCGCCGGGGCGCAAGCTCGGTCAGCGCCTGCATCAGCGCGCGAATTTCAATCTGGCCACCGACGATCACCGCCGGGTCCTGATGTTCGTCGGCGGTTTGCATCAGTTCCTCGATTTCAGTGCCGGTGAGCAAGCGTGCATCCTGCGCACGACGGTCAGCCGCGATGTTCAGGGCCATGCGGAACAGGTAGGCGCCGGGCTTCTGCACATCCACCGGCTGTTCCATGCGGTCTACCCGAAGATAGGTTTCGTGCAGTACGTCGTTGGCCAGGTCATCGGAGCCCAGACGCCGACGCAAGCGTGCGCGAAACACATCATAGGAAGCCAGGAACACCTTGAGCATGGTGCTCTGCTCCTTTTCCTTCATGGCTCTACCGCTCCTTCCCATGGGTTGCATTCCGTGCCGGCCGAAGCGGCGCCTGGCATCACCAGCACCGTCACCGGCTGCGGCAACGAGGACGGCGGAACCCGGCCGATGTCCAATGTGCCCAGCCCCTCGATAATCGCCGCATCGCGCCGGGCGTCACCGGTGGAGGCCAGCAAGCGACTGCGCCGCACCTCGCCCGATGCCCCCACCCACAGCTGTAACGCTGCTCGATAATGGCCCGGGCGAGTCACCATTGACCGGCAAAGCGCCTGCTCCAACGCGACCTGCAATGCACGGGCAAAATTGTCCTCGCGCACTGTAGGACCACCGTTGCGCGAAGACGCATCGGCGCGGAGGGTCAGCTTTGCCTCTTTCACGGTGAAAGCGTCTGCGCCGGTGTAGAGCGCCGCCAAGCCGCTACCGGCCAGCAATTGCTCCAACGCCTGGCGGGCATTCAAGCGTCCGTGCACCGCGGTCGACCGTCGCCCATGTGCCAGTTGACGGTCCACCAGGATCGCCATCCCGCTGGCCCTGCTGTACAGCTCCAGGGCAACGGTCATTTCCTGGGCGGGTATCGCAAACTCGACAAAACGCGCCAGCCGATCGTCCACCTCGACGGGCGCAGGCGTGGCAGACCACGCGTCGCGTTGCGGCATCAATGCATGGAGCAACAAGAACAGTACCGTGGGCGCGAGGCAGCACCTGCTCAGCGCTTCTCTTGACATAGACATCTTCCGGCCCGAACGGCGTGTCGACGCCCTGCGTTGGCGCATCATGAGACGTGTACATGTCGTTTGTGTGACGAGCGCTGCAAAAAAAACATCGTCATACCTCGCTCCAATACGAGGTAGATTCAGGCTTCTACCGTTAGAAAGGAGCTCCGCCATGGACTGTCGTGTATTCGCGCTGCTGCTTGCTGCCCTTCCCTTGTGGGCCCAAGCCGCCGAGCCGGCGAATGAGGGATGCATCAATGTCGAGGTGAACGGGTACAAGGCGCTGTCCTACGAATGCCTGAGCGAACAGATGGCCAACCCGAAGGGTACGCCGGCAGCGCGCAAGAACCAGGAAGCGTTGAACGTGCCGATAGAGCAGCGAGCGCCGAACAGGCTGGGTCTGTACAACCAGTCGGCCACGCGGATTCGCATGGGCAATACCTTCGGCCACTCGGCGTTGCCGCAACGCCCACCGCAGTGACCTGGACGCTTAATCCAACGACCGCATACCCGGTGTGTTTGCCTCCCTGGTCGAATCGATCAACCAGGCCCTGAACGCCTCGACCTTTTTCGAGTGGGCTGTCTCGACGGGTGTCACCAGATAGAAACCGAGATCGGACTTCAACCTCAGGGCAAATGGCGCGACCAGTCGACCTGCCTTCAGATCGTCGTCGACGTAGGTCGAGCGGCCGATGCAAATACCCAAGCCGTCGATGGCTGCCTGCACGGCCATCATCGCCAGGTCGAACGTCAACCGTGAGCCTTCGGCCAGGGCGCTCGGTTGCCCGGCGGCCCCCAGCCAGAGGCTCCAATCGTCCCGCGTCATACCACTGACCTGCAACAGGGTGTGATGGGTCAGATCGCCGGGCGCCTTCAGGGCATTGGGCCCCGCCAGCAATTTCGGACTGCACACCGGAAAAACCTCATCGGACATCAGCCAGTCAGCGCGCAAGCCCTTTGGCCGGCGCTGGCGTCGTATATGGCTCGGATCGAGACGCGACCCAGCGTCATGGCTGCGATCGAAGCCGAGGCGAACGCCGGCCGAGGCTGATCATTGGGCCACGAACGGATAATGCTCGATCCGACAAGGATGCTCGTTGCCGTCGCCCTTGCAGATGCCGTCCAGGTAACGGTATCTGATCCGAATCGCCTGGCCTTTTGCGGGCCATTTTCGCCGCGCAAGCGTTGACTGATAGTCAGCGGTTTCCGGGATGAAGCTGATCACTGCGCCGACTTCTGGGCATTCCACCTTGGGCGAGGCCGGGCTGGTTTTCAGAACCTGGGCTCGGAGACCAGGGAACGGCTGCTTGACCACCTCAGTGACCCGCAATTGCATATCGCAGATCTGCCACGTCGCGGCGTGCACCGGGACGCACAAGGCTGAGAGCATCAGGATGAATGGCACGGCATGGGCAGGGGGCAGGTTCATTTCGATCCTTTATAGGCGGCGACGTCGCGTACGGCATCCTCTCACACCCACGTACGCAAGGCTCTCCAAACAAAAAAAGCCCCGCGACCGAATACGGTGCGGGGCAAAGGGAATTGGTTGGTTGCGGCCAACCAAAGGAGCACGGGTAAAACGTCTACGGGCCGGTCAGATGCATTCCTGGGCGGCGCGTTCAAAATTCGAAGGCAAGAGATTGGAGGCCAACAGATGCCGGTCGTAAATGAACACCTTCCCACCGTTGCCAGCCTTGTAGGCTTCGAGCACGTTGTCCGCCGCAGTTTTGCTCGGCACGACGATGCGGTAGCTGCGCTGGGTCTGCGAGACCGTCGGGTTCAGGGCGCTGCCCTGCAGCTTCGGTACGACGCATTCGGCGTATTCGGCCGGTGTCTTGCTGGTCTGCAAGGTCAGGGCCGGATCGTTCGGAGCCGAAGCGCAACCTGCTAGCAACAAGGGGGGAAACGCCAGGGCAAGGAAAGATAAAGGGCGCATGATTGAAGTCCTGCAGTGGTGGGCTGCGTGTTCGATGGCGCTGATTTTCCAATGATTGCCGACAAAGCAGAACTTGCATTTCGTAATGGTCACTATTACTGATGGCAATAGTTGAAAGCCCCAGAAGGACCTCGCATAAGCGCTCGGCCAAGATGAAACCGACGGACCTCCCCCGACGCAGCTGACCGTCGATTAACGCCTCACCACAGGAGCCCGGACTACTCGCTCACCACACTCGCGCCCTGCTGATACTCCCGAGGCGTACAACCGAACTCGCGACGAAACACCGTGTGCAGGTATTGCGCCGACTTGAAGCCGCAATTGCGGGCGATGTCGGCGATCGCCGAGTCGGTGTTTTCCAAGCCGTTGGCCGCCGCGGCCAATTTGAAGCGCAGGATTTCGTCATGAACGCTGCAACCTCGCTCCTTGCGAAAATGCGCTTCCAGGGATGAGCGCGAGACACCGACATACGCCGCCACTTGCGCGGTCTTGATGCCCTGGCATGCGTACTGGCGGATGAACAACAGCGCTTGCATCACATAAGGATTGCCCAGCGGCTGGTGCAAACTGGATGTCTGCACATTGATAGCATCCGGCGGGATCAGCACCTGCGTGCCTGTGGACGGCATGCCATGCAGCATCTGGTGGAGCAGCCGCGCGGCGGTCCGACCCATCGTTTCGGTGCCCTGCACCACGGAGCTCAGCGGCACCCGGGTCAGGCTGCGGGTCAGTGGATCGTTGTCGATGCCGATCAACGCCACCTGCTCCGGAACAGCGATGCCGGCGGTCAGGCAAGCCTGCAACAGCTGGCGGGCTCGCGCATCGCTGACGGCGATGATGCCGATGGGTTTGGGCAGGCTTTGCAGCCAGGCGATCTGCTGTTCGACGGCGCTGTCCCAGAGCGGCGCGCTGGTGCCCATGCCGCGATAGACCTCGGCGTGCAGACCATCGCGCAGCATCAACCGGCGAAAGGCTTTCTCCCGTTCCTGGGCCCAGCGATTGGCTTGGGATTCCGGCAGGCTGAAACAGGCGAATCGCGTCAGTCCGGCTTCGATCAGATGTTCGTAAGCCAATTTGATCAGCCCATGGTTGTCCGTGGCGACATAGGGAATGCCCTTGGGATAGGCGCGCTCGTCCTGGTACGAGCCGCCCACCGCCACCACGGGCATCTTGATCCCGGCCAGCGCCTCGCCGATCAGCGGGTCGTCGAAGTCGGCGATGATCCCGTCGCCCTGCCAACGCTCGATCCCTTTCAACCTGCATAGGAAATCTTCCTCGAGAAACAGATCCCAGGACGCGCGGGTACTGCTCAGGTAGTTACCGATGCCGCTGATGATGCCTCGGTCGTAGATCTTGCTGCCGTTGAACAAAAGGGCGATGCGGTGGACGGGCGGGACGATTTTCATTGTAAGAACCCTGGGCCGGTGGACAGAGACTAGGCGCGCGGACGGCGAATCTCAATACTCAAAATCGAACTGTCCTTTGATGATTTTCATAATCAGCGGCCCCAGGGGCGGCGTTAGTATCAGGTCACCGCCAAGAATAAAAAGGAAACCGTCCATGTCGTACTTCCCCGATGTTCAGCCGATCCGCTATGAGGGCCCGGGCAGCGACTCGCCGCTCGCTTTCCGGCACTACGATGCCGACAAACTGATCCTCGGCAAACCCATGCGCGAGCACCTGCGCATGGCGGTCTGCTATTGGCACACCTTTGTCTGGCCGGGGTCCGATGTGTTCGGTGCGGGAACCTTCAAACGCCCATGGCAGCACGCAGGGGACCCGATGGAAGTGGCCATCGGCAAGGCCGAGGCGGCGTTCGAGTTTTTCTCCAAGCTGGGCATCGACTACTACTGCTTCCACGACACCGATGTCGCGCCGGAAGGCCAATCGCTGAAGGAATACCGCAACCACTTCGCGCAAATGGTCGATCACCTCGAGCGTCACCAGGAACAGACCGGCATCAAGCTGCTCTGGGGCACCGCCAACTGCTTCAGCAACCCGCGTTTTGCCGCCGGCGCCGCCAGCAACCCTGACCCGCAAGTCTTCGCCTGCGCCGCCGCCCAGGTGTTCAGCGCCATGAATGCCACCCAGCGCCTCAAGGGCTCCAACTACGTGTTGTGGGGCGGCCGCGAAGGTTACGAAACCCTGCTCAATACCGACCTGGCCCGCGAACGCGAGCAACTGGGCCGGTTCATGCGCATGGTGGTCGAGCATAAATACAAGATCGGCTTCAAGGGCGACCTGCTGATCGAGCCCAAGCCCCAGGAGCCGACCAAGCACCAGTACGATTACGACAGCGCCACGGTGTTCGGCTTTCTGCAGCAGTTCGGCCTGGAAAAAGAGATCAAGGTCAACATCGAGGCCAACCATGCGACCCTGGCCGGGCACAGTTTCCATCATGAAATCGCCACGGCGGTCTCCCTGGGGATCTTCGGCAGCATCGACGCCAACCGGGGCGATCCGCAGAACGGCTGGGACACCGATCAGTTCCCCAACAGTGTCGAAGAAATGACCCTGGCCACCTACGAGATCCTCAAGGCCGGAGGCTTCGGCAACGGCGGTTTCAACTTCGATTCCAAGGTACGCCGCCAGAGCTTGGACGACGTCGACTTGTTCTACGGCCATGTCGCGGCCATGGACGTGCTCGCCCTTTCGTTGGAACGCGCAGCCGCCATGGTGCAGGACGATCAGTTGCAGAAATTCAAGGACCAGCGCTACGCCGGCTGGCAGCAGCCGTTCGGCAAGGCGCTGCTCGCGGGGGACTACAGCCTCGAATCCCTGGCCGAGCATGCATTCACCAACGAGCTGAATCCGCAGGCGGTCAGCGGTCGGCAGGAAATGCTCGAAAACGTCGTCAACCGGTTCATCTACTCCTGACGGCGGGCGACTTTGCGGGCGCGGGGAGGCTGTTACATTCGCGCGACAAATCTGTGCCCGCAACGCCGCGCAACGCTCTACAGTTCTACCGGCATCACGTTCTCGTCAGGCAGTGTCTTTCAAAAAACAATAAAAGGACGCACCACCATGAAAACATTCAAACGTACCCTGCTCGCCGGCGCCCTCGCCCTGCTATCGCTCCCGGCCATGGCCGACGCCACCCACCCCAAGATCGGTTTCTCCATCGATGACCTGCGTCTGGAACGCTGGTCCCGCGATAGAGACTACTTCGTCGCGGCGGCAGAAAAACTCGACGCCAAGGTTTATGTCCAGTCCGCCGATGCCAACGAGCAGAAGCAGATCTCCCAGATCGAAAACCTGATTTCCCGTGGCGTCGACGTCATCGTGATCGTGCCGTTCAATGCCACTGTGCTGACCAACGCCGTCGCCGAAGCCAAGAAGGCCGGGATCAAGGTGGTGTCCTATGACCGGCTGATCCTCAACGCCGACATCGACGCTTACATTTCCTTCGATAACGAAAAGGTCGGCGAGATGCAGGCCGGCGGCGTGTTGAAGGCAGCGCCCAAGGGCAACTACTTCCTACTCGGCGGCGCGCCTACCGACAACAACGCCAAGATCCTGCGTGAAGGCCAGATGAAGGTGCTGCAACCGGCCATCGACAAGGGCGACATCAAGATTGTCGGCCAGCAATGGGTGAAGGAATGGAACCCCACCGAAGCCCTGAGCATCGTCGAAAACGCCCTGACCCGGAACAACAACAAAATCGACGGCATCGTCGCCTCCAACGACGCCACCGCTGGCGGCGCCATCCAGGCCCTGGCCGCGCAAAAGCTGGCCGGCAAGGTGCCGATCTCCGGCCAGGACGCCGACCTGGCGGCGGTCAAGCGGGTGATCGACGGCACCCAGACCATGACGGTCTACAAGCCCTTAAAGCTGATCGCCTCCGAAGCCGCCAAGCTTTCGGTACAACTGGCGCGCAACGAAAAACCCACCTACAGCTCGCAGTACGACAATGGCAACAAGAAAGTCGACACCATCCTGCTCACGCCTACCGCGCTGACCAAGGACAACATCGACCTACTGGAAAAGGACGGGTTCTACACCAAGGCGCAGATCGCGGGGCAATGACCCGGGCGCAGCTCTTTGGATAGCAAAAATCCTTGTGGGAGCGAGCCTGCTCGCGATGGCGGCGGCACAGTGAATGCAGATGCAAGCTGACCTACCGCTTTCGCGAGCAGGCTCGCTCCCACAGGTTTTATGTTGTGTGAGCCCCTTTCTTACGAGCCCTCGCCATGTCTGAATACCTGCTGCAAATGAACGGCATCGTCAAGACCTTCGGCGGTGTCAAGGCCCTGAACGGCATCGACATCAAGGTCAGGCCGGGTGAATGCGTCGGCCTGTGCGGCGAGAACGGCGCCGGCAAATCCACCTTGATGAAAGTCCTATCGGCGGTCTATCCCTACGGCACCTGGGAGGGTGAGATTCTCTGGGACGGCCAGCCGCTGAAGGCGCAATCGATCAGCGAAACCGAAGCTGCCGGCATCGTCATCATTCACCAGGAACTGACCCTGGTGCCCGACCTGTCGGTGGCCGAAAACATCTTCATGGGCCACGAGCTGACCTTGCCCGGCGGACGCATGAATTACCCGGCGATGATCCACCGCGCCGAAGCCCTGATGCGTGAACTCAAGGTGCCAGACATGAACGTCTCGCTGCCGGTTTCGCAGTACGGCGGTGGCTACCAGCAATTGGTCGAGATCGCCAAGGCCCTGAACAAACAGGCCCGCCTGCTGATCCTCGACGAGCCTTCGTCGGCCCTGACCCGCTCGGAAATCGAAGTGCTGCTGGACATCATCCGCGACCTCAAGGCCAAGGGCGTGGCGTGCGTCTACATCTCCCACAAGCTCGATGAAGTGGCCGCCGTGTGCGACACCATCGCGGTGATACGCGATGGCAAACACATCGCCACCACTGCCATGGCCGACATGGATATTCCCAAGATCATCACGCAAATGGTCGGGCGGGAGATGAGTAACCTCTACCCCACCGAACCCCACGCTATCGGCGAGGTGATTTTCGAGGCACGCCATGTGACCTGCTACGACGTCGACAACCCCAGGCGCAAACGCGTCGACGACATTTCGTTCGTGCTCAAGCGCGGCGAAATCCTTGGCATCGCCGGGTTGGTGGGTGCGGGTCGCACGGAGCTGGTGTCGGCGTTGTTTGGCGCTTACCCCGGTCGTCACGAAGGCGAAGTCTGGCTGGACGGCCAGCGCATTGACAGCAGCACGCCCCTCAAGTCGATCCGGGCCGGCCTGTGCATGGTCCCTGAAGATCGCAAGCGCCAGGGCATCATCCCGGACCTGGGCGTCGGCCAGAACATCACCCTGGCGGTCCTGGAAAACTTCTCGAAGATGACCCGCATCGACGCCGAGGCCGAGCTGGGCAGCATCGACCGGGAAATCTCGCGCATGCACCTCAAGACCGCGAGCCCGTTCCTGCCGATCACAAGCCTTTCCGGTGGCAACCAGCAGAAAGCCGTGCTGGCGAAGATGCTCCTGACCAAGCCCCGGGTATTGATTCTCGACGAACCCACCCGGGGCGTGGACGTCGGCGCCAAGTACGAGATCTACAAGCTGATGGGCGCGCTGGCGGCCGAAGGCGTGTCGATCATCATGGTGTCCTCGGAACTGGCCGAAGTGCTGGGTGTGTCGGACCGCGTGCTGGTGATCGGCGAGGGGCAACTGCGCGGCGATTTCATCAACCAGCAATTGACCCAGGAACAGGTGCTTGCCGCCGCGCTCAGCCATCCCGAAAGCAATAACAACAATGATCGGAAGTCCGCGTAGATGAACCAAGTCAAACAAGTGTTCACCCGCTACAAAATGCTCGCCCTGGTGATTGCCGTGGCGGTCATCTGGTTGTTCTTCAGCTGGCAGACCGAGGGCGGGTTCCTGACTCCGCGCAACCTCTCCAACCTGCTGCGGCAGATGTCCATCACCGGCATCCTGGCTTGCGGCATGGTGCTGGTGATCATCAGTGGCGAGATCGATTTGTCGGTGGGCTCGTTGCTCGGTTTATTGGGAGGTCTGGCGGCGATACTCGACGTGGTCTATCACATCCCGCTGCTGGCGAACCTGAGCCTGGTCGCCCTGTGTGGGCTGATGATCGGCCTGGCCAACGGCTACATGACCGCCTACCTGCGCATCCCCTCCTTCATCGTCGGCCTGGGTGGCATGCTGGCGTTTCGCGGAATCCTGCTGGGCATCACTGGCGGCACCACCATCGCGCCGGTATCGCCGGAGCTGGTTTACGTCGGCCAGGGTTACCTGCCCCACGCAGTCGGCACGGGCCTGGGCGTGTTGTTGTTCGCGCTGACGCTTTTCCTGACCTGGAAACAGCGCCGCAACCGCGCGCTGCATGGCCTCGCGGCCCATTCCCTGACGCGGGACGTGGCGCGGGTGGTGTTGATCGGCGCCGTGCTGGCCGGGTTCGTATATACGCTCAACAGCTACGACGGGATCCCGGTTCCGGTGCTGCTGCTGTTGGTTCTGCTGGGGGTGTTCAGCTACGTGACCAGCCAAACCGTATTCGGCAGGCGCGTCTACTCGGTGGGCAGCAACATGGAGGCCACGCGCCTGTCCGGCATCAATGTACAGGCAGTGAAGCTGTGGATCTTCGGCATCATGGGCGTGATGTGCGCCCTCGCCGGCATGGTCAACACCGCGCGCCTTGCCGCCGGCTCGCCCTCGGCGGGCAACATGGGCGAACTGGACGCTATCGCCGCCTGCTTTATCGGCGGCACATCCATGCGCGGTGGCTCGGGCACGGTCTACGGCGCGCTGCTGGGCGCGCTGGTCATCACCAGCCTGGACAACGGCATGTCCATGCTCGACGTCGACAGCTATTGGCAGATGATCGTCAAGGGCAGCATTTTGGTCCTGGCCGTGTGGGTGGATGTCAGCACCCGCACCGCCCGACGCTGACCCACACCGATTCGGGGCAACCATGGATGGCCGCCCCACCCCCCGTCGTGATTGATCACAATCCGTGTGCAACGCCTTCACCGCTGGGCTCTTGATGCGACGCCGGCAGCCAATATGCTGTGGGCAGACCCGCCAAAAATGAAGAAGCGCCTGCATGAACAGCCCCCGAACGCTCTACCAAAAGCACATCGACAGCCATACCGTTTGCCCGTTGGACGATCAGGGCCACGTGCTGTTGTACATCGACCGCCAGGTCGCCAACGAATACACCAGCCCGCAAGCCTTCAGCGGCCTTCGTGAAAACGGCCGCAGCGTCTGGCGGCCGAGCGCGACGCTGGCGGTGGTCGATCACGTCAACCCGACGGCGCCCCAGCGCATCGCAGCCATGCCGAATGCCGGCGGCGCCCGGCAGGTCTCGTACTTCGCAGAAAACTGCCGGGACTTCGGCATCGAACTGTTCGACGTGCTGGACAAACGCCAGGGCATCGAGCACGTCGTCGCCCCCGAGCAAGGTTTCATCCTGCCGGGCATGGTGGTGGCCGCGGGCGACAGCCACACCACGACATACGGCGCGTTGGGGGCCTTTGGTTTTGGCATCGGCACGTCTGAAATCGAACACCTGCTGGCTACGCAAACGCTGGTCTACAAGCGCCTGAAAACTCTGCGCGTCACGGTCAACGGCACGCTTGGGGCAGGTGTCACCGCCAAGGACATCATCATGGCGCTGATCGAAAGAATCGGCGCCTCGGGCGCCACCGGTTATGCGATCGAATTCACCGGCCCGGCAATCATCGCCCTTAGCGTCGAAGCCCGCATGACCATCTGCAACATGGCCGTGGAAGCCGGCGCCCGGGGCGCGTTCATGGCGCCGGATGACAAGGTTTTTGCCTATCTGCAAAGCAAGCCCCGCGCTCCCAGGGGCGAGCTGTGGGAACGGGCCGTGACCAAATGGCGAGCCCTGCACAGCGATGAAGGCGCGGTGTTCGACCGGGAAGTGACGCTCGATGTCGACGCATTGGAACCCATGGTCACCTGGGGCACCAGCCCTGACCAGGCTGCACCGATCGGAAGCCAGGTACCCGACCCTGCGACAGAACCCGACCTGATCCTGCGCCAAGGCCTGCAGCGTGCCCTCACCTACATGGGCCTGACGCCAGGCATGCCGCTCGCCGACGTGGTCATCAACCATGCTTTCATCGGCTCGTGCACCAACGCACGAATCGAGGACCTGCGCGATGCGGCGCGTGTCGTACAGGGCAAGCACGTTGCCGCCCATGTGCGCGCGATGATCGTGCCCGGCTCGACCATGGTGCGCGAACAGGCCGAAGAAGAAGGCCTGGCGGAAATATTCCGCGAAGCCGGTTTCGAATGGCGCCAATCCGGCTGTTCGATGTGCCTGGCGATGAACGATGACGTGCTCGCCCCTGGGGATCGCTGCGCCTCCAGTACCAATCGCAACTTCGAAGGACGCCAGGGCGCCGGCGCGCGCACCCACCTGATGAGCCCGGCCATGGTGGCCGCCGCCGCGATTGCTGGTCATTTGACCGATGTTCGTTCACTGCTGCCGGAGGCCTGAAGCATGCAACCCTTCAATACTGTAAGTGGCACCGCCGCCCCGCTGCTGGCCGCCAACATCGACACCGATGTGATCATGCCCAAGCAGTTCCTCAAGGGCATCGACCGCAACGGGCTGGACCGTGGCCTGTTCTTCGACTTGAAGTGGCTGGGCAACGGCGATCCCAATCCTGAATTCGTGCTCAACAAACCGGGCTGGCGCGGCGCAACGTTCCTGGTGGTCGGGGAAAACTTCGGATGCGGCTCAAGCCGCGAACATGCGGTGTGGGGTTTGAAGCAAGTGGGCATCCGGGCGTTGATCGGCAGCAGCTTCGCCGGGATCTTCTATGACAATTGCCAGCGTAACGGGGTGTTGGTCATTCAATTGCCCGAAGCGCAACTCAAGAGACTCGCGCAGACGATCAGCCGCGCCGAAACCGCCAGCATCAGCGTTAACCTGCCGGCGCAACAGATCAGATTGGCGGACGGTGAGCTAATTTCTTTCGAGATCGACGAGCTGCGCAAGCAATCCTTGCTGCTCGGCCTGGATGCCATTGGCACGACCCTTCAACGTGCGGACCAGATACGCCGCTTCGAAAGCCGGCACCTGGCGGAAAATCCCTGGCTGTAGCGTAACGTCCAACCACTGAGCAAGACTGTGGGAGCGAGCCTGCTCGCGAAAGCGGTGCTGCTCTCCTACCCAGCCGACAAGTCCCGAAAACACGTCTCAAGAAATTCAACGCAAACCCGCAGCTTCGCCGACTGACTGAGCCGGGTAGGATACACCGCCCAGACGTTGGCGCTTTGCGAATACGCCGGCAGCACCTGAACCAACCGCCCCTGTTCAAGCAGGGGCCCGGCGTCCCACATCGAGCGCAGCAGGATCCCGCCGCCACTCAACGCCCATTCCAGGACAATCTCGCCGCTGTTGGAGGACAACGGGCCGCCGATGCGCACAGTCTCCTGCACCCCATCCTTGCTCAAGGTCCAGATGCCGAAGGCGTTGTCGCGCTCCTTGAGCACCAGGCAATCATGGTCCTTGAGGTCATCGAGCGAACGCGGTGTGCCCCGTCGTTCCAGGTACCCGGGGGCTGCGCAGAGCACGCGCCGATTGCTCACCAGCTTGCGGCCCAGGTGTTGCCCTGGCAGGTCATCACCGACGCGGATCTCAAGGTCGAACCCCTCGCCAACGATATCGACGACGCGGTCGAACACATCCAGCCGAATGTCGAGGCCAGGATACGTCTGCGACAGCTTGCCGATTGCCGGCGCGACATGGTTGCGGCCAAAACCAAAGCTGCTGCAGATATGCAACGAGCCGGTGGGCTGATGGCGAGCCCGGGCGATATCACCGACGAACTCATCGAAATCCCCCAGCAGCTTTTCGGCCCACACCCGCACGCGCTCGCCGTCGTCGGTCAATGCGATGCGCCGGGTCGTGCGATGCAGCAGTCGGGTAGCGAGCGTCGACTCCAATACCGAGATGCGCTTGCTGATATAGGCCGGTGAATAGCCCAATGCCTCGGCCGCGCTGGCAAAGCCATTCTTTCGGACGACAGTCAGAAAGACCTTCAGGTCCTCCGGCAAGGGGAATTGATCACGGGTTGTGTTCATCGGCGCTACCGCAGCGCTATTCTTCGCAATTTCGCGAAGAATAGCACTGAAGCGGCCCGGCTCAACCGCCGTATTTGCCCAGCAATTTAAGCGTCACGCCGTTCGTCCAGCCAAAGCCATCCTGCAATTCATACTCGCCCCCGCCCCCACCGTCGCCTTGGCCGGACAAGTCGTACTTCTCGACCAGTTTGTCTTCCTTGCGGTAGAGATCCTGGACCTGTTGCAGAAAACGGCTGCCAACCTCCCTGGCCAGGTCGGTTTGGCCGTAGCGCTCCAACCCCTCGACCGCCACCCATTGCAGGGGCGCCCAGCCATTGGGTTCATCCCACTGCTGGCCGTTATTGACCTGGGTGGTGGCGATGCCGCCGGGACGCAGCAAGCCCTTGCGCACGGCGTCGGCAGTGCGGTTGGCGCGTTCGCTGGAAGCCAGGCCGGTATAGAGCGGGAACAGCGTCGCGGCAGTGAGTGCCGGGCGCTGCCGGTTCTGCTGCCAATCGTAGTCCACGTAATAACCGCCTTCGGCGTTCCACAGGTACGTCTCGATGGCGCGCTGGCGTTGCTCGGCCCGTTGCCCATAGGCTTGGGTACACGGCGTGTTCCGCACCGTTTCACAGGCCTTGGCGATGGTGCGCTCCAAGTGATACATCAGGCTGTTCAGGTCCACGGGTGCGATGGAGGTCGTGCGAATGGTCGCCAGGTTTTTACCGTCTCCCAGCCAGCGGGAACTGAAATCCCAGCCGCTTTCAGCGCCTGCGCGCAAGTCGCGCCAGACTTCTTGCTTGGGCCTGTCGGCTGCCTGTTCAGCGGTCTTGACGTCCTGCAGCCACGACTCCTGACGAGGCGTGGGGCTGGCGTCCCAATAGCGGTTGAGCACGCTGCCATCGGCAAGCTTGACGACGTGTCGCCCAGCCTCACCCGGCTTGAGGGTCTGCGCCCCTTCCATCCAGTAGGCATATTCTTTTTGCAGTTGCCCAAGGTAACGCCCGTAGGCCTGCTCGCCCTCGATATGCGCCTGCAATTCCACCATATAGGCAAAGAATGGCGGCTGCGATCGGCTCAGGTAGTAGGTGCGATTGCCATTGGGAATGTGGCCGTAGGTGTCGATCATGTAGGCAAAGTTGTCGGCCATCTGGCGAACCTGCGTCTGGTCACCGCTTTGCTCCAACCCCAGCATGGTGAAATACGAATCCCAGTAATACATTTCTCGGAAACGCCCGCCTGGCACGACATAGGGCTGCGGCAACGGCAATAGACTGCTGTATTGCGGAACCTCGGTGTAGGTTCGGCTGAGCACCGGCCAGAGATTGTCGATGTGTTCCTTGATCGGCGCGCCGGGTTTTGGGGTCGGGCTCTCAGCCTGGCCTGACTCGACGAAGTTGTCCTTCACGAACGCGTTGAGATCGAAATCGGCACTGTCGCGGCGGGCCAGGTAATCGGCGCGAATCTGCGAGGGGTCGCGCTTGGGCAGCGCATCGACGAAGTGCTTTTGGTCAGTGAACAACTGTTTGCCTTGCACCGCCTCAAACAACTCGGGATAGGCCTGGTCGGGCGGCACGGGGGTGCGACTTCGCGCGTCCTCGTAGCTCCATGTCGCAGGCGATTGGCTTGAGCATGCTGCGCACAGCAACGCGGTGAAGGACAGGCTGGCGAGATAAACAGAACGCATCTGAGGCTCCTTGATGTGATCACTTCCTACAGCAATGACTGAAGAAAATGAGCCTCGGTTCACTCGAACTTCCTTTCCTCACTTCAATGGAACCCCCGTTTCACCCTCGCTCTCTATCGCAGAACCAACAGAGCGGAGGTGTTGATCATGATTTCCCCGGCAACCGGAATGAGGACGGGCGAACGCTATGCCGTCGAAAGCGTCGAGCGAGCGCCACATTTCCCCGGCTTTTTCCTTGATGGAAAGTATTACCTGGGCCCAGAACTGAACACCGCGGTGGGCTGGCTGGAGGGCGAAAAGTTTGTCTATGACCAACTCGATCCCGAGGGCGAGCCGGTGTACCCGGACAGGGTCGCCGGCACCGTCCAGGACCTGACGCTGATCATGGCGGACGGGGTGCGCCTGAAGCTTTCGCCCATGCAGCCCGAGATCCATCAGCCGACAGGCGAAACCGCCCCGAGCCGTAAGACGACGTCGTATCCCTTGTCGGAGAAACTGGTGGTCATCACCGGCGCTTCGAGCGGGATCGGCCGCGCCACCGCCCAGGCGTTTGCCAGGCAGCGCGCACGCCTGGTCCTGGCGGCACGCGACCGTGCGGCGCTCGATGAGGTCGTTGCACAATGCCAGGCCCAGGGAGCCGACGCGTTGGCGGTGTGCACAGACGTCACCAGCAGTGAGCAGATGCAGGCGCTTGCCGCCGAAGCCGCAACGTTCGGTGACGGTCGCATTGACATCTGGATCAACAATGCCGGCGTGGGTGCGGTAGGCAGCTTCGAGCAGACGCCGCTCGATGTGCATGAGCAGGTCCTGCAAACCGATTTGCTTGGCTACCTGCGCGGCGCCTACGTGGCCTGGCCGTATTTCAAGAAGCAACAACGCGGCATCCTGATCAATACCCTGTCGTTAGGCAGTTGGGTCGCCCAGCCTTACGCCGCCGCCTATTCCGCCAGCAAGTACGGACTGCGCGGGTTGTCCGAAGCCTTGCGCGGTGAGTTGGGGGAATACCGGGACATCCACGTCTGCGACATCTATCCCGCGGTCATCGATACGCCGGGTTTTCGCGATGGCGCCAACTTCACCGGCCACGCGCTGAAGCCACCACCACCGGTCTACGACCCCCATCGCGTCGCCGAGGCGATGGTCAGTTGCGCACTCAACCCCAAGCCCACCACCACCGTGGGCAGCGCCGCGACACTGGCAAGGATGGCGCATTTTCTTGTGCCCGGGTTTGCGCAAATCTCCGGCTGGCTGACACGCCGGGGCCTGGATCGCAGCCCGGCAATGGCTTCATCCTCCGGAAACCTGTTCTCCCCGCCCAGCGGCCAGCGACGTGTCGAAGGCGGTTGGCGCAAGCCGACGCGGCGATCCGCGCCCCTGCTGGTGGCGGGCGCCGCATTGTTGATTGGTGGGTGCCTGGTGGCGCTGGGTCGGGAACGAAGTCGTCGCTGAAGCGGCGTCTGGGTATTGGCTCAGGCCAATCCCGAACGGAACGCTTCCACCTTGAGCCCGAATCGGTTCATCTTGTTGTACAAACCGCCACGGGAAACGTTCAACTGCCGGGCGGCCAGGCGGATATTGCCCCGCGTGTCCCTGAGGGCCGCGATGATCGCGTTCATTTCATGGGTACCTAGATCCACGGCTGCCCGGGGCTCGGGGGCAAAATGCCGGGCCGATGGCTGTCCTCCCTGCCTGATCTCCAACGCAAGATCACTCGCTTGGATCAGCTCGGTGGCAGCCAGGTTGGTCGCGCGCTCAATGACGTTTTCCAGCTCACGGACGTTGCCCGGCCAGTGGTAGGCGCCCAAGAGCTCCAGCGCCTCCGGGGACAGGTCGCGCATGGGTTTTCGCAGCGACCGGGCGCAACGCGCAAGAAAATGCCGTGCCAGCATCGGCACGTCTTCGCGGCGCATGCGCAGGGGCGGTACCGTCAGGCCCAGCACGTTGAGGCGGTAATAAAGATCTTCGCGAAAAGCCCCTTCGGCCACGGCCTGGCTCAGGTTGCGATGGGTCGCAGCGATGATGCGCACGTTCACCCGCAACGATTTTTTCGCCCCCACCCGAGTGACTTCGCCTTCCTGCAGGACACGCAGCAAGCTGACTTGAGCATCGAATGACATGTCGCCGATTTCGTCGAGAAAGATCGTCCCGCCGTCAGCCAATTCGAACTTGCCCGCCGAACCGCCACGCACCGATCCGGTGAACGCGCCTTCGACATGGCCGAACAGTTCACTCTGGACCAGGTCGCGAGGAATGGCCCCGCAATTGACCGCAACGAAAGGTCCGCCGCAACGCTCGCTGCCATTGTGGATGGCCTGGGCAAACAGTTCCTTGCCGGTGCCGCTCTCCCCGAGAATCAGCGTGGTCGAATCGCTGCGGCTGGCGATTCGAGCCAGGTGCAATGCGTCCTGGATGGCGCGTGAATGGCCCTGGATGGTTTCGAAGGTATAGCTGGCCTGGGTACCCATGATGCGCCGGGTAATCTCGCGGATGCGCCGGTTCTCGCGCAATGAAACAATGCGACCGCCCTGCTCCAGGGGACAGACCGACACCAGGCAGGCCAGGTGGCTGCGATCGTGCAGCTCAAACGTACAGTCCAGGTCCCGTACTCCTTCCCCGGCCCTGCGCAGGATTTCATCGCTCAGTTCGGTCTGGCCCAGGCTCTGGAACGGCTTGCCCAGCCAGGCAGGGTCGACACGAAACAATTGCCGGGCGTAATGGTTGAGGGCCTTGATATCGTTTTTTTCATCCAATACGACCAAGCCCTCGTTGAGCACTTCCAAAACCGTTTGTTGTTCTTCCAGCAACGCTTGCAGCGCCATTTGCCTGGAAACAGCTTCGGCTGCAGCCTGGACGGTGCCCAAGGTGTGGAAGTGAAACCAGCCGGGCTCGGCCGTTAGGGTCAACATGGCCAGGGTCCGGCCGTGGGCATCGCGGATGGGCGCGGCGGCACAATGCATCTGCCGCTGGCGCAGGCCGGCGCCGAAATTCTCGCCAGACAGCACGTATACCAAGCGGTCTTCAACCAGCGCCAGGCCGGTGCAATTGGTGCCCTGTACCGATTCAAGCAAGCGACTGCCGATGGGTGTGAGGTCCAAGCCACAGAAGTACAAGGTGGTGCCCTGGGCATCCGTGAGGTTGATATGCCCGTTGGGATTGTAGGCAAGCAGGCCGCGCATGACCTGCGCCGCCGCGGCGGTCAACAGTCGATTCGCCGCCAGTGTGGCGGTCAGCTCGGCAGGCGAGACAAAACGGTACTCGCCGTCTGCCGAGTCGAGGCCGGCATCGACGCTACGCTGCCAGGAACTCCAGATAACCTGCCGGACACCTTCAGGACGCTCGGTGACGCCGCTCAAGCAGGCTCGCCAGGCTTCATCCAGCGCCGGGCTTGATCCCCCATTCAATGACGCAGGCCCCAGGGCAGTCAGGTAATCACGGTCTTCAACGCTCAACGTCATCGGCTGTGTGTTCATGGCGGGCTCTATGTACATGCTTTTGACATGTCAGTATAGGCATGTCTTCTAAATGGACACATGCAATCACAAAGCACCCATAAAACCCTTTATTTTCAGACTGTTAACAATTGGCACAGCCCTTGCTCCCGGCAATGCACCGACACCGAGTCGCGAACAACAATAAAAGGGAGTCTTTCATGGGTACGTCAAAAACCGTCCGCCTGGGTCTTATCGGTGCGGGTCGCATGGGCAGCTTTCACGGCCTGACCGCCGCTCGCCACATCCCCGGCGCATACCTTGCCGCCATTGCCGATCCTACCCCCGGCCAGGCCGAGCGCCTGGCCGCAGAACTGGGCGTAGGGAAGGTTCATACCGATCCACAACAGTTGCTGAATGACCCGGATATCGACGCGGTGCTGATCGCCGCGCCAGCTCGCAGCCACGCCGAACTGGTGATTAGCGCGGCGCAGGCGGGCAAAAGCGTTTTCTGCGAAAAACCCATGGCCGTCACGCTGGAGGAAGCCGATCGGGCCATTGCCGCCGCTGCCGATGCGAGGGTGACGCTGCAAGTCGGCTTCAACCGGCGCTTCGCCAAGAGCTTCCGCACCGCGCACCTGGACGTGGTCGCCGGCCGAATCGGCACGCCACAGCTTCTGCGTTCGCTGACCCGCGACCCGGCGCTGAACAATCCCGCCGCCTCGCCGCAGTGGGTCATTTTCCTGGAGACGCTGATCCACGACTTCGACACCCTGCGCTACCTCAATCCGGGTGCCGAAGCGGTCGAGGTGTTCGTCATGGCCGACGCGTTGATCGCGCCCGACTTCAAACACAAAGGGTTCCTCGACACGGCGGTGGTCACGATCCGATTCGACAACGGCGCCATCGCCACGGCCGAGGCCAACTTCCAGGCGGTCTACGGCTACGACGTCCGCGGCGAAGTGTTCGGCAGCGCCGGCATGCTGACCATGGGCAGCGTCAACGACAGCGACTTGCTGCGCTACCTGGCAAGTGGCGTCCAGGCCGATACCCAGCGCATGGACACCGACTTGCTGCGTGACGCCTACGTGACCGAACTCAATCACTTCGTCAATTGCGTACGCAGCGGTGAAAAGCCCCTAGCCAGCGGTGAGGACGCCCGGGCCGCGCTGGCGATTGCCCGTGCCTGTATCGAGTCTTTCCAGCAAGGCAAAGCGGTGCGTGTCCAAGGGGCGCTGTCATGAGTCTCGTACCGTTCAAGCTGGCGGTCAGCGCGGAGATGGTGTTCCTCGACCTGCCCTTTATCGAACGCGTCAAACGCATCCATGCGCTGGGCTTCAGCGTCGAGATATGGAACTGGACGACCAAGGACATCCCCGCCCTCGCCGCGACGGGCGCTGACTTTACCTCGATGACCGGCTACATCACGGGCAACCTCACCGACCCCGAGGACATCCGGCAACTGCTGGACAGTGCCCAGGAGTCCCTGGGTGTCGCCGCGCAATTGAATTGCCCGAGCCTGAACCTGCACGGCACCGGCCTGGGGGACCAGGGTCTGCCGGTCAAACCCGTGGCCCAGGCCACCGGCCGCATGTGGTTGAGCGCCTGCAAGACCCTGGAAAAAATCGCCCGCCTGGGGGAAGACGCCGGCCGGGTATTCCTGCTGGAAAACCTCAACACCGAAGTCGACCATTCGGGCACGCCTTTCGCTCGCGCCGACGACACTCTGGCGCTGATCGAAGCCGTAGGCAGCCCGCATCTGAAAATGAATCTGGACCTCTATCACGCGCAGATCGGCGAAGGAAACCTGACCGAACTGATCCAGCGCGCCGGCGGCGCCATCGGTGAAATCCAAGTCGCCGATGTGCCTGGCCGCATGGAGCCCGGCACTGGCGAAATCAATTATCCGGCGATTGCCAGGGCGTTGTCCGGCATGGGATACAGCGGTGTCGTCGGCCTCGAAGGATGGGCCAGCGGAGACAGCGAGCGGGCGCTTGAGCGATTCAGGCGGGCCTTCACGCTGGATGAGTAAGGCCCGTGCAGAACATTTATGGATGACGTTCACTCCATAACAACAAAAGGAAAACCATCATGCGTCGTTGCACACTGCTGTTCGCCACGCTGCTCCTGCTCTTCAGCCAATGGGCCTCCGCCGACTATCGCATCGGCGTCAGCATCGCCAGGGTCGACGATAACTTCATGACCTATGTGCGTAACGGCCTGGACGAGGCCGCCAAGAAGGACAACGTCCAGATCCAGTTCGAGGACGCCCAGGGCGATGTGGTTCGCCAGCTCAACCAGGTCCAGGGCTTCATCAACCAGAAAGTGGACGCGGTCATCGTCCTGCCGGTCGACACCTCCGCCACCGCCAATATCACCCGTGCCGCAGTCGAGGCGAAGACGCCACTGGTCTACGTCAATCGGCACCCGGACGAGCGTACGCTGCCCAAAGGGGTGGTCACGGTGGCGTCCAATGACATCGAGGCTGGCCAATTGCAGATGCGTTACCTCGCCGAAAAGCTCGGTGGCAAAGGCAACCTGGCGATCATCATGGGTGACCTCGCGCAAAACGCTACCCACGACCGCACCGAAGGGGTCAAGCAAGTGCTCAAGGACTTTCCCGGCATCAAGATCGTCGAGCAGCAGAGTGCCGAGTGGCAACGCAACAAGAGCATGGACCTGACCAGCAACTGGTTGCTCGCCGGCAGCCGGTTCGATGCCATCGTCGCCAACAATGACGAGATGGCCATCGGTGCGGCCATGGCCTTGCAACAATCCGGCAAGGCCAAGGGCGAGGTTGCGATTGTCGGAATTGACGGCTTGCCGGACGGCCTGGCGGCGATCAAGCGCGGGATGCTAGTCGCCTCGGTATTCCAGGACCCTAAGGCCCAGGCGACCAGCGCGGTGCAGGCAGCCATCAAGATGATCAAGGGCGAGCCGGTCGAGACAGAAGTCTGGGTGCCCTTCCAGTTGATCAAGCCTGAACAACTGGCGGTGTTCGAGCAGCGTTACAAGTAGCAGTAATCACCTGAGAAAATGATGGCTCCGTGGCGAGGGAGCTTGCTCCCGCTCGGTTGCGTAGCAGCCGCAAGATTTCGGGGCCGCTGCGCCCGAAGCGTCGGACCGACCCAGCGGGAGCAAGCTCCCTCGCCACGAGTGAACAGCGCTGGATCAAGCGATGTGCAACGCTCGGCCCTTGGTCTCGGCGAGGGCGTTGTTCAATGCAACACGGAACAGTTCGACCAGCACATCAATCTCGTCGGCCTGGATGATCAGCGGCGGCAGGAATCGCACCACGGCGCCGTGACGCCCGCCCAGTTCCAGGATGACACCCAGGCGCAGGCATTGGCGCTGGATGGCCTGGGCCAATGCGGTGTCCGCAGGAGGAACACGGCTGTCGCTCGGGGTGTCGCTGACGACTTCCACGCCCACCATCAACCCCCGACCGCGCACCTGGCCCAGGCAAGGGTAGTCGCCCTGCAACTGGCGCAGTTGCTCCATCAGGCGCTGCCCCATGGCATCGGCATGTTCTGGCAGGTTTTCGCTGATGATATGGCGCAATGTCGCGGCACCTGCAGCCATCGCCATCTGGTTGCCACGGAACGTGCCGGCATGGGAACCGGGCTTCCAGGTGTCCAGCTCTTCGCGATAGACCATCACCGCCAGTGGCAGGCCGCCACCGATGGCTTTGGACAGCACCAGAATGTCTGGCTCGATATCGGCATGCTGGAAAGCGAACAGCTTGCCGGTACGACCCAGGCCGGTCTGCACTTCGTCGATGATCAGGGCCACGCCGTATCTGCGAGTCAATTGACGCAAGCCCTGGAGCCAGCGTACCGGTGCCGGGATCACCCCGCCCTCGCCCTGCACCACCTCCACGACCACTGCCGCCGGCGGCAACACGCCCGATTCCGGGTCGCTCAGCAGTTGTTCGATGAAGTGCAGCCCGGCATCGATGCCAGCGTCACCACCGATGCCGAACGGACAACGGTAGTCGTAAGGGTACGGCAGGAATTGCACGTCGGCCATCAGCGAGCCCAGCGCCTGTTTCGGCCCCAGGTTGCCCATCAGGCTCAATGTCCCCAGGGTCATGCCATGATAGCCGCCGGAGAACGTCAGGATCGGCTTACGCCCGGTGGCGATTCTCGCCAGTTTGAGGGCCGCCTCGATGCCATCTGCACCCGTCGGCCCGCAGAACTGTATGCGCGCGTGACGCGCGAAGTTTTCCGGCATGGCATTGAAAAGGTCCTCGACAAAGCGATCCTTGACCGGCGTCGTCAGGTCCAGGGTGTGCAAGGGCAAGCCGGAATCGAGCGTCTGGCGCATCGCCGCAATGGCCACCGGGTGGTTATGGCCCAGCGCCAAGGTTCCCGCGCCGGCGAGACAGTCCATGAACAATTGCCCCTGCGTGTCGCGAACATAAAGGCCGTGAGCCTCTTGCAGGGCCAGCGGGATGCGTCGCGGGTATGAACGCGCATTCGATTCCCGGGCCGCCTGGCGTTGCAGGTACGGATTGGTATTCAGTTCGCGAGGCGCCTGTTGGCGGAACTGCTCCAGCGTGAAGGTGGCGCTGGATGATGAGCGGGGCTGGACACTTTCCATTTTGACTCCCTGAGATGAGAACGCTGTCGTGGGCGATCAGCCCTGTCCTTATGCCTGCATTGCCTGGCGCAGGCTCAGCGGGCGCATGTCGGTCCAGACTTTCTCGATGTAGGCCAGGCACTCTTCCTTGCTGCCCTGCATGTCTACGGTGCGCCAGCCATCGGGCACACTGCGGTAGTCCGGCCAGATCGAGTACTGCTCCTCTTCGTTGACGACAACCAGAAACCGCGTATCCGGGCTATCCAAACTCATTGCTTGCTCCTTGACTGGCATGACGGGAAAGATCGCTACGATACAATACAAATAGTATCGATTCTCATTAATATTTTATAAATCTTACATGGCTTGCCTGCTTCAACACCCACGAGCAGTCGCAAGACGGTGGTGCGCTGTTTATACTTCGCCCCTTCTGGACGATAACGTCTCTCAATTCGCGGTCACGGATGAGTCAATGATTCCCAGCCTTGCTCCGCTGTTCACCGGGCCGCTCGCGGCCTTCGAAGAAAAACTGCAACTGCGCAGCCACTCGCCCACCGTTCTGTCGGTGGAACTGTTCTTCCAGCGCGAGACGTTCAGTCAGTTCGTCGACGAGCTGCTGGCGCGCTACAAGACCGATGAACGCCTGGCCCTGGTGTCGCTGTGGTCCAAGTGGTATTTCAGTACCTTCCTCGCGCCGGTGATGGGCGCCAACCTGTTGCTGCAACGGGACCTGCCAGTCGCTCTGAACGATGTTGGGTTGAAACTCGGCGACGACGCCAGGCCACAGGCCTTACATGTTCGCGACGCCGGGCAACCACTGCCCGAATGCACAGCCTTTGAACGGTTCCATACGCTGGTCGAACAACACCTGGAACCGGTCATCGACACGCTGGCCAGTGTCAGCCGCGCATCGCCCCGCTTGTTCTGGAGCAATGCCGGCAACACCTTCGAATTCGTCACCACGCGGATCGACCTGCATCCGCTGGCCAATCCCGAGAGCACCCTGCCCGCCCGGCAAATCCTCACTGCCCGCCTGCGCCCCGATGGTCGGCGCAACCCGCTGTTCGCCCCCGTGCGTTACCACGATATCGGCAAGGACGAGCCGCAGCGCCTGCGGCGAATCTGCTGCATTCGGTATCGCCTTCCCAGCGTCGGCTATTGCAGCAGTTGCCCCCTCGATGAATGCAAGCGGCAGCATTGAAGCGCCTGATCGCGCCGATCATTTTGCCAATTGAAAGGGATTCTCCGTCGCCCGGTCGTAATCGACGAGGTGGCCGTAGTCGAGACGATAGACCCGGTCCGCCACGTCGAAATAACGGTCGTCATGGGTGATCGCGATGACCGTCTTGCCGGCCGCTTTGAGCTCGGGCAGCAATTCGTTGTAGAACACATGGCGGAACACCGGGTCCTGGTCGGCCGCCCACTCGTCCAGCAGGAACACTTCACGGCCTTCCATCATCAGCAACAGTAAGGCCAGGCGCTTGCGCTGGCCCTGGGACAACGCGGTGGTGGACAGGCGTCCAGCGGCGAATTCAACCTTGTGGGCCAGCCCCAGGCGCTCCAGATAATGGTCCACCCGAGCCTCCAGCCCTTCATGGTCGCCCGCCTCGCCCAACACATCGGCGAACAGATAGAAGTCGGCAAAGATCGCGGCGAAGTGCTCGCGATGCCATTCGCTGGTGCTGGCATCGAGCACCACGCCGTTGAGTGAAACTTCCCCGCAAGCGGGCACATAGAGCCCGGTCAGCAGCTTGGCCAGGGTCGACTTGCCACTGCCGTTGCCCCCCACAATGAAGATCAACTCGCCGCGCCGGATCGTCAGGTCGATCGGTCCCAATTCAAAGGCAAATTCCTCGTTCCTGCCGGCATACCGGTAATGCACGTTCGACAGACGCAGATCACGAAACGGCTGCGCTGCTTGCGCGGACGCCTTGAACTCTACCGTCTCGCCCAGTGCCAGGGCATCAATGGCCTGTAAAGCGACATGACCACGAATGACAGCGGGAATAGCGTCGAGGATCATCGAGATCGGCGTGCGCAGGAACATGATCGCCAAGACGTAGCCCACCACCACCTGCTGGCTCAGCAATCCCAGCCCCTGGCCAAGGAAAAACAGCGTGCCGATCAGCACGAACACCAGCAACGTCGTCCAGTTCAGGTTGACGGCCCACAAAGTGTCAGCGCGTACCGATGCGTCCAGCGACGCCCGGGCGATGGGTTCGAGCTTGCGTTGATAGAGCAAATGCCGACGCTCCCGGCTCAGGCCCAGTTCGCAGCGCCCCTGGATGGCGGCTTCGAACTGCTCGGTGAGTTGGTCGTCCTGCTGCCGGACCGCCTGCATCAAGGTCTTGACCTTGCGCCCGAGCAGCACGTCGAGGCCGACGCCAGCGGCGATTACTGCCAGCGTCAGGCCGAAGAACGGCAGGCTCAACCACGCCATATAGGCCAGCCCCGCCAACAGCAGCAAGCCGTTGTACAAGGAAATCGGCAATTGCTTGAAGGCCGTGGCGACGGTGGTCACGTCCTTGGTCAGGGCGTTGTAGATGCGTGGGCTGCCCAACCGTTCGATGCGTTCCAGCGCGGTGCCCAGCACCTTGCCCACCAGCCGCAAGCGCAGCTGGTACACCAGCCGATGGCCGATCTGCACCAGCAGCCATTGCGCGGTGACCCCGCTGATGAACAACAGCACCAGCAGGCCACCGAACAGCAGCAAGCCCTGGCCGAGGTCATTGAGACCTTGTTCCAGGCAGCGGTTGATGTAGCCGATCAGGCCGATACTGGTGGCCGCGCTCAGGGCACTGCTCAGCACCGCTAGGAAAATGCGCCATCGCGCGTTGTGCAGTAATTCTCTCAATAACATCATGGGACCGACACCACCTTGGCAGAGGTTTGCAACAGTAAAGGCAGCAGGTTTTCGACCAGTCGCGGCTCGCCGAGCATCTCATGATGCCCCACGTCCAGCGTCCACTGGCTAACCGGTTGGCGCGCGTGGACTTGCCATTGTGCGCGCAAGTCGCCGTGGGCATTGCCGCGCCACAACCAGACTGGCACGTCAACGGTTGGCAAGGCCTGCTCGTACAAACGGGTCTTGATCGCGCGATATCGCGCCATCAGCGCCAGCAGTTCACCATCCGCCGCTTTCCATTGCAGGTGCCCGCGCACCTGTTCATCGTCGAGCAGCCGGGCGACACCCTCGGCATAGTCGAGGCCGGCCAACAGGCCCGTCAACCGTTCCCGTAGCGACTCGCCGATCGGCTGGCCGTGGCTGCGGCAATAAAACGCGAAATCGGCAATCAACTGGCCCGCTTCGTCGCCCTCGCCGGCCAGGCTGCGCTGAGCATCGTGATCGAGCAACACCAGGCCTTCGACGCTGAAGCCGCTGGCTTGCAGATGCGGCACCAGCAACAAGGCCAGGCGCGCGGCCAGGCTCCAGCCCAACAACACCATCGGTCGCTGTTTGAGCTGGACCGGGATACTCGCCACGTATTGCTGCAACAGCGCATCCATATCGCCGTGGGCCCAGTCATTTTCAAGGGCGGCCAGGCCAAAGACGGCCACTTCGCCGCGCAGGTTTTCCACCAGCGGCTGGTAAGCCTGCAGGTGCCCTTGCGCACCATGCACCGCCAGCAAGGCCGGTGCGTGCGGATCGGCGTCGCTCAAGATCTTAAAGGGGCCGCTGCCGATATCGTCCAGGTCCTGCACCAGATCACGCACCGTATGCCGCTCGAACAACAGATTGGTCGGCAGGTTGAGGCCCAACCGTTCACGGATCAGCGACACCACTTTGATCGCCGCCAGCGAATGCCCGCCAACGTTGAAGAAATTGTCCGTTACGCCGAGGTCGTCGACCCCCAACACGTCACACCAGATCGCAAGGACCACCGTCTCCAACTCCCCCTCCGGCTTCACCCGCGTATTCTGCAATCGCTGCCGGGCCCGTTCGAGCAGGTGCTTACGATCGAGCTTGCCGTTGCTGTTCAGAGGCATGGCCTTCAACGCAAAGATACCGCTGGGCAGCATGTAATCCGGCAATTGACGAGCCAAGCTGGCGCGCAACGGATCCGTCCCCTGGAACTGAACATCGTCCGTGACTACAAATGCCAGCAACCGCCCGAGATCGCCTTCGCCATCCAGCAGCACAGCGGCTTGCAAGACGCCCGGCTGGGCGAGCATCGCCTGCTCGACCTCCGCCAGCTCAAGGCGAAACCCACGAATTTTCACCTGCTGGTCATTGCGCCCCAGAATGCGCAGGGCCCCATCGGCCTGGCGTAAGACCAAGTCACCGGTGCGGTACAGGCGATTGCCGCTGGCAGGATCTACACCGAAGGCCTCGCCACCGACATTGCCGACGTATCCCCTGCCGACACTGGCGCCACTGATGTACAACTCGCCAGCCTGGCCGGGCGGCACTGGCCGTTGCTGCTCGTCAAGCAGATGAATACGGTTGGCACCCAACACTTGATTCAACGCGCAACCAGTCACGCCCTGCGCAAGATCAATGGCTCGCCACAACACCCCGACGGTGGTTTCGGTCGGGCCATAGTGGTTATATAGTCGGCAGGCCGGCTCGGCCTGGGCCAAGCGTGTCAGCAACGCCTCGCCAATCGGTTCCCCGCCCAATACCAGCACCTGGCGAGGCAGTACGCCGACGGCTTGCTCGCCCATCAAGGCTTCGAGGTGCGATGGGACGATTTTCAGCACGTCGAGGGGATAACGCCTTAGCTCCTCGGCAAAGGCCTGGGCGTCGGTCACCGTCGACTGCGCCAGCACATGCACACAACCGCCCTGCAGCCACGCCGGGAACAACACGGTATTGCCCAGGTCCGCGAGCAGCGAGGACACCAACCCATAATGCCCGCCCTCGGGCAGTTGCAGTGCACGGGTTACTTGGGTGACGTAATGGCGCAATTGCCCTTGTTCGATCTGCACCCCTTTTGGCTTGCCGCTGGTGCCCGAGGTGTAGAGCACGTAGGCCAGGTCTTGCGCGGTGCCGGAGTGCGATGTAGCTGACACAGGCCCTTTGCTTGCCTGGGACCAGCACAGCGTCCGGGCCGACGTGTCAGGCAAGAGGCCCTCCAAGTGCAGGAGTAACGCAGGTTGGGCGTCATCGAGTACCGCAGCCAGCCGCAGCGGCGGCTGTTGGGGATCCAAAGGCAGATACGCGGCACCGACCTTGAAACAAGCGAGCATCGCAACCAGCATCTGCGCGCCGCGTGGCAGATACAGCCCCACCACGTCGCCGCGGCCCACGCCCGCCTGATCCAGGCTGCCGGCGACGCGGTCACTCAAGGCATCGAGTTCAGCGTATGAGAGAAATTGGTCGGCATACCGCAGCGCCGGGCGATCCGGGTGTGCCTGGGCGTGCCGGCGCAGGGCAACGATGATGTCAAGGTCCGCTCCGAGGTCAGGACGCGGCGAGGACACCAGCGACTCCTCGGGCAGACACGCATCCATGCCATCGATAAGCTCATTGGGCGACTGCATCAGTTGGCCGAGCCAATGCTTGACACGCTTGAGCAGCGCCTGCATCTGCTCCTCGCGATACACCCCGCAATCATACGCCAACGCCAGCTCGCCATTGCCCTGGGTGTGGAGGGTCAACTGAAGTTGCAGCTCGATCGGCGTGTCAAACGAGAGCCACTGCAACGCGTCCGGTTGCGGCACTTGCAGAACCTGCAATCCTGCCTGGAAACTGGCTCGCCACTCTGGCAACAACTGCGCCTGGCCGACGTATTCCTGCCAGTCGACGGCACTCTCCAGTTGCCGGGCCATTTGCCGGGCCAGGTTGACCAGGGTGCTGTGCTCGGACATTTGCATCACCATCGGCAACGTCTGTTCGAACACACCAAACGCGCCGGTCAGTTCCTCGTAGTTATCTCGAGGGTCATGCTGCAAACCCAGTTGGCCCTGCCGTTGGCCATTGAGCCTGCCGAGCAATGATCCCCAGGCCGCCAAGACCAACTGCTCCTCAGCGATACCTTCCTGCTCGGCCAGGGCGGTCAGCCCCGTCACCTCGCTTTGCGCCAACTCCTGACGGACGACGGCATGACGGCCACTGGCGATGCCATAACGTTCGACCAGGCGCATGCCCGGGATGTCCTGCAAGGCCAGGTTGCGCCAGAACTGTGCGCCCTGCTCAGCGTCTTCATCCAGTTGCAGGCCGTTGATCCACTCGACGTAGTCCACGTACTGCATGGGCTCGTCATCCAGCGGCGCGGCGCGGCCCAGCAAATGCTCGCGCAACTGGACCAGGCTGCGCGCGTCCAGCGAGTAGGCCGGGACCGCCAGCAACAATTGATCATCGAGCAGCCAAGCCAGCACGTCGGGCTGTTCGGCCTGGCAGCGACGCCGCGCCTCTTCCAGCCAATCCTGCTCATCGTGACCGTCGGTTGCGCGCCCCAGGCGCCAGTCAAGGCGCAATGCCTGAGGTTCGATCACCCTTTGGCGCAGCCCGGTGGCGCCCAGTGGCCGCTCATAGCGCAAGCGCAGCGCTTGATGCTGCGCCAGGCTGTCGCGCAAGCGTTGCTCGACGATGCCTTCGGGAACGCCTGTCAGTACCATGCGCACCCAGCGCCAGGCGTGTGGGTTGGCCTGGGCCAGTTGTTTCTGCTGGGGTGAAAGCGTGAGTCCAAGGTCCATCATGGCGTCAACTCTTCAAGTGTCTCTTCGGTCTGCGCCGGCGCGGCCATGACTTGCTGGCGGGCATAGATTTCCCCCATGGCGACCACGATTTTGCGCTCGCCCTCGAACGGATCCCGAGCATGGGCCGCTAGCATGTTATCAAGCATCACCACGTCGCCCTGTTGCCAGTCGAAGCGCACGGCACAACGGTCGTAGGCGGCATTGATGGCATCGATAGCCGCTGGTTCGAGCTCCGAGCCGTCCCCATAAAACACTTGCCTGGGCATTGCCGATTCGCCGTCGCGCAGGAATTGCTCGCGAACATCCTCATCGAGCAATGCCGGGTGGTACAGCTGGATCTGGTTGAAGAAGCTTTCTTCGCCCGTCAACGGGTGCAGGATCACCGCCGGGCACACCTGCCGGGTGTGCAGGTCATTGGCGCCGCGCCACTGGAACTCGATGTTGCTCTCACGACAGATCCGCTCGACGTCGGCTCGGTCCTCGGTCTGGAAGAAGTGCTGCCAACTAACGTCCAGGCTGGTGCTGAAATTGCGCACGTACATCAGTTGTTTGCTCCGTAGGTTCGCCTGCAACCACGTCGGCAATTCGCGGTAGACCTGGCGACTGTCAACGATTGGCGTCGCGCCCCCGGACGTCGCGGGCGTCTCGCAGTAGAACCACTGCCGACGTGGCCAGCGGTGCTGATGCGCGCTTTCGTTATGGAACAGGATCATCCGGTCCTTGGGGTATGGCGTGGACTTGTAGATGTTCTTGCCGCCTTCCTCTTTCGGCAGGTCACCGTATTGCCCGTACAGCTGCGGGCACAGCGCCTGGCAGAACGCCTCGAAATCCGCCGGGGTCGGCAGGTCGAAGCCACGGAACAGGATGCCGCCATGCTTGCGTAACCAGTGCTCGACCTTGTCGCGGTTGGCTTGCGCCCAGATGGCCGGGGCCAGTTCGCGGTCACGCAACGAAACCAGCAACGGGAATGCCGAGTCCACTCGTAGCGGCCGGGCCTCGATGGGCTCACGGGTAGCCGCCGATCCGCCCTGGCGCATCTTGCCCAATTTGCTCATTTTGCGTTGCAGCGGGTTGTCCGTGGACATTGCAGCAGCTCCCTTCACAGTCGGCATCAAGGTATCGATAGGGGTTTGCGGCGCGGCGAGCGCGCGCTCCAGCAGCAACTCGAAGGCATCGCGCAAGCGTTCGATGGTGGCCGGACGGAACAGGCTGGTGCGGTACACCCAGCGCAGGCTGAGCGCGTCGCGGTCTTCGCTGGCGAACAGCGCCATGTCGAACTTGGAGTGGTGCTGCTCGCCCGTCAACGGCTCGACCTGCAGATCGCCCAGTTGGCGCTGTTGACGCGGCGTGTTGTCGAGCACGAAGAGTGTCTGCAACAGTGGATGCACATTGGCCACCCGCGGCAATTCCAGGCATTCGACCACGCGTTCGAACGGCGTGTCCTGCCAGGCGAACGCTTGCAGGCATAACTCGCGGACTTGCATGGCCTGCTCATGGAAGCTCAGTTCCGGTTGCACGCGGATGCGCAAGGCCAGCAGGTTGACGAAGAAGCCGATCAGCGATTCGGTGGCCGGATGGTCGCGGTTCGCCACGTCCGTGCCAATCACCAGGTCGCGGCCTTGTGTCTCACGTTGCAGCACGGCTGCATAACACGTCAGCAGCACCATGAAAGGCGACATGCCGCTGTCCTGGGCAAAGGTTTTCAACCGGCCCACCGTGGCGGGCGACAATTGGAAATCCACCGCCGCCCCGGCACCGCTATCACGCTCCGGACGCGGGAAATCGAATGGCAATGGCACCTGCGCGGGAATCCCCGCCAGGGTCCTTCGCCAGAACTCCAAGCCTTCCCTTTGACGCAACTGGACCGCCGCCGAACCTTGCCAAACGGCGTAGTCGACGTATTGGATCGGCAGCGCTTCCTGGGTTGGCAGCACGCCGGTGCTGTAGGCCTCGTAACCTTCGATCAGCTCATCGACCAACACCGCGCCGGACCAACCGTCGGAGGCAATGTGGTGCATGACCATTTGCAGTACATGCTCCTGTTCGCCGAGGCGATACAGGACCACCCGAAGCGGCGCTTCGCTGCCGAGGTCGAACGGTCGCAGCGCCATGTCCCGGGCATCGAGTGACCACTTCGATTCGCTCGACGGCAGGCGTTGCAAAGCCACCGCCAATTGCGGGTGGATTCGCTGGCGCAACTCGCCGCCGCACTGGTGATAGGTGGTGCGCAGGATGGCATGTCGATTCACCAACCGTTGCAACGAACGCTCCAGGGCCTGGTTATCCAGTTCCCCACGCAAGCGCACGTTGCTACTCATGTTGAAGCTGCTGTCGACCTCATCCAGTTGTTGCATCAACCAGACCCGTTGCTGCGCCGAGGACAAGGGTTGATCGATGCCTTGGTCAACCACCGGAATCGTCACCGACGCCAGATCCTGCTCAGCGGCGAGGCCCTCGATTCGCTCGGCCAGTCGCGCCAGCACCGGTGTTTCGAACAGCCAGCGCAATGGCACCTCGAAGCCCTGTTCCCGCAGGCGCCCGCGTACCTGGGCCGCCATCAGGGAATGCCCGCCCAATTGGAAGAAATGTCCGTCGGGTGGGACGTCCCGCACGTTCAGCACCGAGGCCCAGATCTGCGCCAGCATCCCCTCGCCGGCCGACAGCGGGCGCCCGGTTGCTGGCGCGCTGCCGACAACCGATTGCAAGCGCGGCAGTTGTCTGCGATCGACCTTGCCATTGCTGTTGAGCGGCAGTTGCTCAAGCGCCTGCAGGTGCGTCGGCACCATGTAGACCGGCAAGCGCGCCTGCAAATAGTCTCGAACAGCTGCCTCACCAGGTGCATCGTCAGGATTCGCCACCCAGAATCCGGCCAACTGCTCGCCTTGCACGGCCACCACCGTTTGCAGCACTTGAGGATGGCTGAGCAGGACGGCTTCGATTTCCCCCAGTTCGATGCGATAGCCACGCAACTTGATCTGGTCGTCGGTGCGTCCGAGGTAGTACAGCTGGCCGTCGGGCTGCCAGCGCGCCAGATCGCCGGTGCGGTACAAGCGACCACCGTTACCGAACGGGTCGGCAATGAAGCGCTCTGCGGTCAGCCCCGGCTGCCCGGCATAACCCCGGGCCAGTCCGTCACCGGCGATATAGAGTTCACCGACGCAGCCTGGCGGCACTTCACACAGGTATTCATCGAGAACATGGCAGCGGGTGTTGAGCAACGGCCGGCCTATCGGGGCGACGGGCAATTGAAGTGTGTCGATCGGCGTCTGGGTCGACCACACCGTGGTCTCGGTCGGGCCGTAGACATTGATCAAGCGCGCCACGTGCTGCTTCAGCTCGCTGGCCAGCTCCTTCGGCACCGCCTCGCCGCCGGCCAGGGCCACTCGCCCTTCCAACACCCGGCGGTCGCCTTGCAACAACATCGCCCAGGTAGCGGGCGTGGCCTGGATCAGGTCAACGGACCGTTCGTCAATCAAGCGTGCAAGCAGCAGCGGATCCTGGCGCTCGTCCTCGTCCGCCAGGACCACCGAGCCGCCACGCACCAGCGGCAGGCAGAGCTCCAGGCCACAGATGTCGAAAGTGACAGTGGTCAAGGCCAGGTAACGCTGCACGTTATCCAAGGGCAGCGCCTGCTCCATGGCGAGCAGGAAATTGGCAAAGTTGCCACGGCTGATCTGCACGCCCTTGGGTTGCCCGGTCGACCCCGAGGTGTAGAGGGTGTAGGCCAGTTGCCCGAGGTGCGTCGCCAATCCAGGCGCCTGGGTGGGAAATTGCGCCAATGGCAGATCTGCCCACAGGCAAACACGTAGGTCGGCAGGCCAATCCCCTGTCGTCGAATCGCAAAGCAGCATATGTGGCTGCGCCCGGTTGAGCACTTGCGCCTGGCGGGCCGGTGGATGGGCGCGGTCGAGTGGCAAATAGGCGGCACCGGCCTTCTGGATGCCCAACATGCACACCAACAGGCGTTCATCCCGAGGCAGGCAGAAGGCAACCAACGATTCAGGCCCGACGCCCTGGGCCAGCAACCAATGAGCCAAGCGGTTAGCCTGGGCCTCCAGCGCGGCATAGCTCAATTGGCGGTCGGCGCAGTAGACGGCGATGCACTCGGGATGCACAGCGGCTTGCACTTCGAAACGCGTCACCCAATCCGCTTCGCCTTGCAAGGGCAACGACTTCCCGGCAGTCGCCAAAGTCGCAACCGAACGCAGCGGGATTTCCAGCAGGCGCGCATCAATATCCTGGCCCGACAGGCTGGCGAGCAATGCCTGGTAATCCTCTACCAACCGGCGAGTGATGTCGGGCCGCAACAATGCCGTCGCGTATTCGACGATCAAACCGGTGCTGGCCTCGGCACCGCGACCCTGGGTGAACAGGTTGAACGTCAGGTCGAATTTGGCGCTCACCACGCCACCCGGCAGCGCCAAAGCCTGGGCACTGATGCCGGGCAGGTTCAGGCTGCGGGAATCCTGATGGTCGACCTGATAGTTGAACATCGTCTGGAACAGCGGCGTGCGATCCAGGCTGCGCTCTACATACAGCACTTCCAATAACTGCTCGAACGGCAGCGATTGATGGGCCAGGTCCTCATTCAGCGTGCTGTTCAGGGCCTGGACGAATGCTTGCAGGCTCTGGCGGCCGTCGATCTGGACACGGTGGGCCAGGGTGTTGACGAACAACCCGACTAACGCCTGGCTCTGGACTGACTCACGCCCCGCCACCGGCAAGCCGATGGCGAAATCACTGCGCCCGCCGTGGCGCCAGAGCAGCAACTGATAGGCCGCGAAATACAGCACGAACGGCGTGACGCCTAGCGCCCTCGCCCGCGCCTCGACCGCAGTGCTCAGCGAACCGGGCAGCACATATTCGTCTCGCGCTCCACCGAACGCCTGCACCGCCGGCCGCGTGGATTGCTCAGGCAGCTCCAGCGGCTCGTTGCCCAGGCCTTCCAGGCGTTGTTGCCAATAGGCCAACGAATCCTTGCCATACGCGCCATCCAAGCGCTCTCGATGCGCCTTGATCAACGGCAGCAAAGCGCTTGCCGCCGGTAGGGTCTGATCTTGATAAAGCGCTGCCAGATCCTGGACCAGCAAGCCCATCGACCAACCGTCCACGGCAATGTGGTGCACGTTGAACAGCAGGCGATAGTCGCCGGGCGCCACACAAAACACATCGATGGCCAGCAGCGGACCTCGCGTGAGATCGAACACCCGCTTGGCGGCACTGGCAATGGCCGCGTCCTGTTCCGAGTCACTCAGGGCGCCGATGTCATGGACGTTGAAGATCGGTGCAGTCGTATCGCCCAGCCGCTGCCAGACTTGCCCGTGCTCTTCGAAAAAACGGCAGCGCAATGCGTCATGCCGGGTCACCAGCGCCTGACAGGCGCGTTGCAGGCGGGGCACATCCAGGTCGCCGCGCAAGGCCAACAGTTGGGTAACGTTGTAGGCGGTTTCAGCCGGGTCGAATTGCTGCATGAACCACACCCGTTGCTGGGCATGGGACAGAGCCTGCGGTTGCGCCGCGTCCTCGCACGGCGCCACGGCATCAGCGACCGGTGCGACGATCGGTGCGAGCACCTTGGCCAGTTGCCGAGGGGTCGGGTTTTCCAGCAATTGCCGGGGCATCAGGCGCAAGTCGGCCTGACGCAAGCGCGCGATCAACTGCAAGCTGAGGATCGAGTCGCCGCCCATGGCAAAGAAATCGGCGTCCGGCCCCAGGCCAGGTTGTCCGAGCAACTCGCGAAAAGCCATCAGAACCGCAAGCAATGCCGGCTCGGCGCGGCAGTCGATGCACAGGGCCATGGCCGCCAGGGTCGGATGCTGCAGCACGTCCCGCGGCTCCAGATTGAGCCCTTCCCGGGATGCCAGGCCGATCAATTGCAGGCTGAGAATCGAATCCCCGCCGAGAGCGAAAAAATCGTCCGCGCGGCCAACTGGCGCGCAGCCGAGGATCTGGCACCACAGTTGCGCCAATCGTTGTTCGGTCGCTCCGCTGGGCTGCTCGGTGGCTTCGGCGGCCGGCTCATCGATCGCCGGCTCAGGCAATGCACGTCGGTCCAGCTTGCCATTGGCAGTCAGCGGCAAAGCGTCCAGCGCCAACCAATGGGCCGGCACCATGTGTTCCGGCAGTTGCCGCTTGGCCTCGGCTTGCAGCGCCGCCAGCGCTTGGGTGGTCATCGAGGGGCTGACATACGCCACCAGTTGCGTCCGCCCTTTTACTTCACAAGCCAGCACGGCGCCTTCGCGAACCTGAGGCTGGGCGTTGAGCCAGGCGCTGACTTCGCCCGGTTCGACGCGGAACCCGCGGATCTTAGCTTGATCGTCCTGACGTCCGAGAAACACCAGGCGCCCGTCGCGATCCAGGCGAACCCGATCGCCGCTGCGATAAAAGCGTTGGCCCTGGGCCGTGACGCCGAACGCACGTGCTGTCAACTCAGGCTGGCCGAGATAGCCTTGGGCAACCTGGGGACCACCAATCAGCAGCTCACCGGCGACACCCAGCGGTACGCACCGATTTTGACCATCGACGATGCGCAACTCACAGCCGGACAGCGGCTGGCCCAGCGGCAGATACTGACCCGCTACGAACGCCTCGGAGTCCAGAATTTCACCGCAGACCACGCCGACAGTCGTTTCCGACGGGCCATAGTGATTGAAGATACGGAGTTGCGGCGCCAGTTCACGCACCTTGGCGAATAACGCCTGGTCGAACCCCTCGCCACCAAGAATCAACAGCACCTTGGGCAACACGCGACGGGCGTCGTCCAACGCCAGCAAACCGCGCAGGTGCGAAGGGGCGATCTTCAGGCAATCCGCCGGATATTGGTCGAGAAAATCGGCCCAGCCGGGCGGGTCGAAGGCCAACGACGCCGGTGGCAATACCAGCGTGTCGCCTGCGTTGAGCGCGGCGAAAACAGAGGTCAAGCCGAGGTCGGCGGCGACCGTTGCCAAGGTCGCCCAGCGGCTACCCGATTTGGCTTGCAAGCGTTGACCGACGGCATTGGCGTAATGGGCGAGGTTGGCATGCGTGACCTGAACGCCTTTCGGCTGGCCGGTCGAGCCCGACGTGTAGATCAGGTAGGCAGGCAACTGAGGCTGGCTGAGGCTTTCGTACTGGTGGACGTTCGCGTTGAGCGACCAATCGTCGGCGCTCAGCACCAGGCATGGGATGCCCACGCCAGTCTCGGGTGCTTGCGCCAATGTCAGCCACAGGCTCGCGCCGCTGTCGTGCAACAGTTGTGCGAGTCGCCGGGCTGGTTGCGCCGGGTCGAGAAACAGACAGGTGGCGCCACGCTGCCAGCACGCCAGGGTCGCCAGCACTTGTTCGGCACAGCGCGGCATGCACAGCGCGACCACCTGACCCGGCCCAACGCCCTGCGCGGCCAGCCGTGCGGCCATCGAGCGACTGGCCGCGCCGAGCGTGGCGTAATCGATGCTCTGCCCCACACTGCACAACGCCACGGCATTCGGCGTGTGCGTGGCCCAATGCAGCACCTGCTGGTCCAACGGCAACGCGATCGCGCCCAGGACCGGGCCGCGCACTTCACTCGGCGTGGAAACCAGTTGCAGGTCCGACAACCGCCGCTGCGGATGAGCCGAGCCCTCGTGGAAGATCGCCAGCAAGTCGTCGAGCATTTGCTCGACCGTGGCCGTATCGAACAATTCGTCGCTGTATTCCAGTTCGCAACGCAGCCGCGCGTCGGCGGTACGGACCATGCGCAACGTCAAGTCGAAACGCGCGTGGCGTTGCGGCGGGTCGAGTACCTCCACCGCCACGCCGGGCAAGGCCAGGGTGCGGCTTTCGGGCAGATCGACCTGGACGAACATGACCTGGAACAACGGGCTCGAACGTGGACGTTCAAGGTTTTCGAGGATGTTTTCGAAGGGCAACTGCTGATGGTCGAACGCCGCCGCAACGGTGTCGCGGGTGCGCTGCAACGCGCTGCTGAAGTCCGGATTGCCTTGAAGGCGCTGGCGAATCACCAGGGTATTGAGTAACGGCCCGATCAACGATGCCAGTTCCGGACGGTCACGTTGGGCAATCGAGGTGCCCAGGCACAGATCAGTCTCGCCGCTATAGCGCGACAGCAGGCAGGTGAATGCCGTCAGGCCATAAATGTACAACGTCACGCCATGATTGCGGATGGCGCTTTCGACTGCCGTGGTCAGTTGCGGCGGGAGCTCCCGGGCCAGGACCGCGCCACTGTGGCGACGTTGTGTGGGCGTGGGGCGCGGACGGTCCAGTGGCAACGCCATCGGCGCCGGTGCATCGGCCAGTTGGTCGCGCCAGAAATCGATATGCTGCCGGCAGCTATCGCTGTCCAGCCACTCGCGTTCCCATGCGGCGTAATCGGCGTACTGGATACTCAGTTCAGCTAACGCGGCAGGCTCGTTCGAAGCGAGTGCCCGGTAAGCCTCGGCCAGTTCCAGGGTCAGTTGTTGGGCCGACCAGGCGTCATAGGCGACGTGGTGAATGGTGAAAAAAAGCCAGGTGCAATGCTCCTGGGCATCGCTGAATGCCTTCCAGCGCCAAGGCATCGACTGCGCCAGGTCGAAGGGCTCGGCGAGTTGGCGGGCATATTCATCGGCACACCATTGCTCGTGCTCGGATGCGGCGATGGTCAACCGTTCGACGCCCGGCAAGTGCACCTGTTGTGGCTCGCAATGGGGCTGCAACTGTCCGCTGGTGTCAGGGCTGTAGCGCGTGCGCAGGATCTGGTGGCGGTCGACCACCTGCTGCATCGCCTGTTGCAAACGCGCGCCATCCAGGCGCCCATCGAAGCGCAGCACCGAGCACAGGTTATAAAGGGCCCGGCTGCTCAGGGCTTCAGCCGACAGGAAGCGCCGTTGCGCCTGCGCCAGCGGCCTGTGTTCGCCTTCGCCGAGCAGAGCGGGGACGATCGGCAGGCGCCAGCTGTCGATGCCCTTCTCGGACAGGCGTTGGCGAAAGACCTTTTTCTTCTCCGCGGGCAAGGATGCCAGCCGCTGCGCAATCTCCAGGAAAGCTTGTTGCGTCATCGTACTCATCCTTACATTTCCATCTCGGCCAACAGGCGCTGCATTTCGTCCAGGGCTTCGTCGGTCGAAGGCCCCTGGGGTTTTTCAATCTGCTCGGCGAGCGCGGCGATTGTGGGGTTCTGGAACAGGCTGCGCAGTTCGAGCTTGACGCCAAAACGGCTCTCGACCTGAGTCATCAAACGCATGGCCAACAACGAATGTCCGCCCAGCTCGAAGAAGCTGCTGAACACGCCAACCTGCGGCAACGCCAGCAGGTCCTGCCAGATGCCCGCCAACTCCCGCTCCAGCTCGCTGCGCGGCGCCACTCCCTGGATCGCCACAGGCTGTGGTGCCGGCAAGGCCTTGCGGTCGATCTTTCCATTGGCGTTGAGGGCCAGACGTGGCTGCTCGATGAAGCCAGCCGGGATCATGTAGCCCGGGAGCACGCCTTCCAGATACCGACGCAACGCCGCCTGATCGACCGGGCTCGGTGTCTGCAGCCAGGCAAACAGGCTCTGGCTGCACGGATCGATCATCACCACCGCTTCTTCCACGCCTGGGTAACGGCGCAGCAGCGATTCGATTTCACCGGGCTCGATACGGAAACCGCGCACCTTGACCTGAAAATCGCCGCGACCTACATAGGCCAGCCGCCCGTCGTTGCGGCGGCGTACCAAGTCGCCGGTGCGGTACATGCGGCTACCGGGTTCGCCTGCATAGGGATCCGGCAAATACGCCGCCGCCGTGGTGGCCGGCGCATGCTGATACCCTCGCGTGACGCCGGAGCCGGCGATATACAGCTCACCCGTCGCGCCGAGCGGCACCGGGCGGAGCATGTCGTCGAGCACGTAGCAGAGCGTGTTGAGCAACGGCGCGCCGATGTCGGCGACGCCGGACGGCACCTCCTGCAACGCCTGGGTGGTCGACCAGACGGTGGTTTCCGTCGGGCCGTAGGCGTTGATCAGCGCCACGCCACGACCGCGCAGTTCGTTCACCAGCTCACCGGGCACCGCCTCGCCACCGATCAGGCCACGCAGCGGCGGCCAATCGGCCTGGCCGGTTTCCAGCAGGATCTGCCACCCAGCGGGGGTAGCCTGGAATACCGTCGCCCGGCGCAGCAGCGCGGACAGTTGATGCCCGTCGATCACCTGCTCGCGGCGCGCCAGCAGGATGGCCGCGCCGTTGACCAGCGGCAGGAACAGCTCCGGCTTGCACATATCGAACGCGTACGTGGTGCTGGCGAGCCAAACATCCTCGGCGCCAAGCGGCAGCAAGCGATCGAGGCCTGCCAGCAGATTGCTCAGGTTACCGCGGCTGACCTGCACGCCTTTCGGTGTGCCGGTGGAGCCCGAGGTATAGATCACGTAGGCGCGCTGCTGTGGATCAATCGGCAATGCAAGGTTGGCGTCGCTGCAATTGTCCAGCGCCAACCCGTCGAGCAGGAAGTGGTTGACGCCGCCCAAGGCCCCGGCGCAAAGGCTTTCAGTAAGCACCATGGCCGCACGCGCATGCCGGATGATTAAGCCCAGGCGCTCGCCCGGCTGCTGCGGATCCAGTGGCAGGTACACCGCACCGGCCTTGTGGACCGCCAACAGGGTTGGCAGCAGCCATGGACCGCGAGTCAGACAGACCGCAACCAGGTCATCCGTGCCGACACCTTGCGCGCGCAGCCACTGGGCCAGGCGATTGCTGATGGCGTTGAGTTGCGCGTAGGTCAGTTGCTGGTCCTGGCAATCCACCGCCAGCGCTTCAGGTGTCAGGACGACCTGCTGTTCGAAACGGGCGATGACGTCCACCACTGGCGTCGAGGATTGCGCCGGACGGTTCCAAGGACGCTGGGCCAAGGCGTGGTCGGCATTGGCCAGGTCGATGTCCCAGAGGCGCGCTTCGGGTTGTTCCAACATGCCTTCAAGCAGGTAGCGGAACTCATCGGCATAACGATGCGCGGTGTGCGCCAGGAACAGGTCGGTGTTGTATTCCAGCACGCATTGCCACTCCTCGCCCTGCTGCTCGATGTGCAGGCCGATGTCCACCAGGGCACTGTCGCTTTCAACGTTGAGTCGCTGTACGGGCAAGCCGGCGAAGTATTGCTCGGTCGTTGCGTTGGCATCGCGTTGGATCAGGTTGAACAACGCCTGGAACAGCGGCGTGTGGCTGAGATCGCGGCGTACTTGCAGGGCTTCCACCAGGCGCTCGAAAGGCACGTCGGCGTGCTGTTGCGCCGCCAGGTGCGTGGTTTGCAACTGCTGCCAGAACTGTTCGACCGATTGTTGCGGATCGAGATGGCTGCGCAGGACCTGAGTGGTGGCGAAATAGCCGATCAGGTTGTCGGTATGAGCCTGATGGCGATGGGCGACCGGCAAGCCAATCCAGATTTCACGTTGGCCCGAGTGCCTGGCCAGCAAGGTTTTCCAGGCGGCCAGCAACGGTGCAAAAGCGGTCAGGCCACGGCGCTGCGCCGTCTCGCGCAGGCGCTTGACCAGCCTAGCCGACAGGTTGAAGCGCAGACGCTGGCCCTTGTAGCCCTGCTCGGCGGGCCGAGGCATGTCGGTCGGCAGGTTCAGCACCGGCGGCTCGCCCGCCAGGGTACGGCGCCAATAGTCAAGTTGCGACTCGATCTGCGCCTGCCCCGCCGGGCTCTGCCAACTGGCCGCGATGTCGGAAAACTGCAACGGCAACGCTGGCAGACAAGCGTCACGCCTTTCCAGCAAAGCCTGGTAGATCACTTGCAGCTCATTGAAGAGAATCTCCAGCGAACGCGCGTCAGCGATGATGTGATGCAAGGTCACCTGCAGCACGCTGCGATCCTGGCCCTGGTACACACGCACCCGCCACAGCGGCGGCGCTGTGAGATCGAATGAATGCTGCGCCTCCTGGCTGAGCTTCTGGGCGAAGCCGCTCGAATGCTCATCGACTTCCAGCGGTTCGAAGCTCAGCGGCACCGCCACAAGGTCTTCGATATGCTGGCGTGCGCCGTCGGCGGTGTCGCTGAACACCGTCCGCAGACTGTGTTGGCGAGCCTCCAGTTGCGCCAGCGCCTGCTCCAGCAAATCGGGTTGTAGGGTGCCATCCAGGCGCAGCGCCAAGGACAGGTGGTAGGCCTGGGTATCGCCCTGTAAACGGTCAAGGAACCACAAGCGTTGCTGAGTGAAATGCAACGGCGCCAAGGGTTCTGCGAACGGGCGCAAGATGCGATCAGCCTCGGTGCTTGCCTGGGCCAAAATGGCGGCCAAGTCCCGTAGCACCGGTTGTTCGAACACGCTGCGCAATGGCAGGCGGCGGCCATGCTGTTCGGCGATTCGCGCCACCAGCCGCGCCGCCAACAGCGAGTGTCCGCCGAGGGCAAAGAAGTTGTCGTCGGCGCCAATGTCGGTGCATTCCAGCAGCTCTTCCCAGAGGCCGGCCAGGGTTTGTTCCCAGTCGCTCGACAGCGCGCCCTGCTGGCCGTCACGCTGTTGCGGCGCCGGCAAGGCCTTGCGGTCGACTTTGCCGCTGGGGCTCAACGGCAAGGTGTCGAGGCGAACGAGCTGGCCGGGCAACATGTAGTCCGGCAATTGGGCGCCGAGGCTGGCGCGCAGCGTCGTTTCGTCCAGCGCATCGCCAGCGTAGTAGCCCACCAGCCGCGCCGCGTCACCGCTGCCCAGCAGCACCACGGCCGCCTCGCGGACCCCGGGGACGCGGGACAACAGCGCTTCGATTTCCCCCAGTTCTATACGGAAACCCCGCAGCTTGACCTGGAAATCCAGGCGCCCGAGGTAATCCAGGCTGCCGTTGCCATTGCGTCGAACCCGGTCGCCGGTGCGGTACATGCGCGCGCCAGCCACGAAAGGGTCCGGCAGGAACGCGGCGGCGGTCAGGCGCGCGGCAGCGAAATAGCCGCGACCCAAGTTGGCCCCCGCGAGGTACAGCTCACCTGGCACGCCGGCAGCCACCGGTTGCAAGTCAGCGTCGAGCACGTATGCGGCGGTGTTCGCCACCGGTTGCCCGATCGGCACCTCGACCGCGCTTTCTTCGCCACCGCGCACTTCGAAGGTGCTGTAGACGGTCGCTTCAGTCGGCCCGTAGCCGTTGATGACCTTGGCACCCCTGCCCTCGATGGCTTCGGCCAACGCGCACGGCAAGGCTTCGCCACCGGAGATGGCACGCACGCCCCGCCAGCTGCGGGAGGTATGCGCCACGAGCATTCGCCAGGTGGCCGGCGTGGCCTGCATGACGGTGGGTTGTCCGCCTATCAGCAACTGATCGATCGCTTGCGGGTCCCGCGCCTGCTCTCGATCGGCCAGCAGGATGCTGGCGCCATGGGCCAAGGGCAGGAGCAACTCGACAATGGCAATGTCAAAGGTCGCGGTGGTCAAGGCCAGGACCCGGTCCCGGGCCGTCATTGGCAGGACCTGCTCGACGGCCAGCATCAGGTTCATCAGGTTGCCACGGCTGATCGCCACCCCTTTGGGCTGGCCGGTGGAACCCGAGGTGTACAGCACGTAGGCGAGTTGACCGGGGTTGCAGTCCACAGGCTTGCGCGTACCGGTCGCCCCACTGGCGTCGATGTCCAGCAGCGGCAGGCCGGGGTTCCACTGCGCCAACACGCCGAGGCTCGCGGCGGTGCCCAGGCACAACGTGGGCTGCGCCGCCTGGAGAATGTAGCGGCCGCGTTCCGGCGGCGTGTCCTCGGCCAACGGCACATACGCCGCCCCGGCCTTGAGGACCGCCAGCATGGCCATGGGCAGGCGAGCGTCGCGCGGCAGGCTCAACGCTACGCGGTCTTCGACACCGACACCCTGGACCTGCAACCTCGTTGCGAGTGCCTCGGCGGCTTGGTCCAATTCGGCGTACGTCATTTGTTGATTGCCTGCCACGACGGCAATCGCCTCGGGCTGGCGCGCAACCTGAAGCGCGAAGGCGTCAAGGATGTCTTGCTGACCGGCCAGGGCGCGGCCATCGATCCGCGCCAGGGCCCGTTCAGCGGGCTGCCATGTCAACTCACCCAGCGGCCGCCCGGCCTGTTGGATCACCGCATCGAGCAAGGCCAGGTACTGCTCGGCCATGCCTCGCACCGTCTGCTCGCGGAACAGGTCGCTGCTGTATTGCAAACTCAGGTTAATCCCGTGTTCGCTGTCGCGCACGTCCAGGTGCAGATCGCACAAGGCGCTCTCCGGGCGGTTGTCCAGCGGCTCGGCGATGACGTCAGTGAGTTCGAAACGCTCCAGAGCGTTGCCCGGGAAGTAATTGAACATGACCTGGAACAGCGGGTTGTAGCTCACCTGCCGGACCACTCCCAACTGTTCGATCAAGTAATCGAACGGCAAGTCCTGGTGGGACTGGACCGAAACCGACAATGCCTGCAATTCGCTCATCAGTTGCAGCGGGCTGCGCTCGCCGGAGATTCTCTTGCGGTACACCAATGTGTTGACGAAGCAACCCACCAGCGGCTGCAACGCCGCATGGTGCCGGTTGGCCGCCGGTACACCGACCAGGATGTCGTTTTCTCCGCTGCGACTGCGCAACAGCAGTTGGAAAGCGGTCAGCATCGGGATGAAGTTGCTCCAGCCATGGCGAGCGCTGAAGGTCCTGAGCCGCGCCGCCAGGTCGTCGGGCAAGCGACGCTCGACACGTCCACCGGCCTGGCTCGCCTGGGCGGGACGAGGGAAATCGGCCGCCAGGTCGAGCACCGGCAGCTCGCCGGCCAGTTGCTCGCGCCAGTAGGCCAGCTCTTGCTCGCACGCCTTGCTGCCCATCCACTGGCGTTGCCACACGGCGTAGTCGGCGTATTGCATTGCCGGGGCGGGCCGTGGGGTCGCGACGCCCTTGCGACAATTGCGGTACTGCTCGCAGAGGCCGTCGATGATCAGTTGCAAGGACCAGCCATCGGCAACGATGTGGTGGCAATTCAACGACAGGACAAACGCCTCCGGCGCCAGGCGATACAGCCTGGCGCGCAACAGCGGCGCCGCGTCGAGGGCGAACGGTGTCATGGCGTCCAGGCGTAGCCGTTCCTGCAGCGCGTCTTCGCTCGCCACATCGATGACCGGCAACTCAATTTCGCTGTGCGCCAGGACAACCTGGCTCGGCCCTTGGGCCGCGCCGATGAACCCGGTGCGCAGCACCTCGTGCTGGTCGAGGACCGCTTGCAACGCCGCGTGCAGGTCAGCGACGTACAGCTCGCCAGTCAGGCGCACGGCGCCGGCCAGGTTGTACGCCGGGCTGTCGGGGTCGAGTTGTTGCAGGAACCACAACCGTTGCTGGGCAAACGAGAGCGGCAGCGTTTCCGGGCGCGGCAGCAAGGACGGCGACGGCTTTACCGCGCCAGCCTGGTTCTCCAGCCAATCCGCCATGGCGGTAATGGTCGGACGCTCGAAGACCACGCGCAACGGCAAATCCTTGCCGCTGAGCTTACCGATCAGGCCGATCAATTGGGTCGCCAGCAGCGAATGGCCGCCCAGCTCGAAGAAGTTGTCCTCGACACCCACCTGGTCCAGGCCGAGCACGCTTTGCCAGGCTTGCACCAACTGGCCTTGCAACTCGCTGCTCGGCGCCACATAGCGGGCCTGGCTTTGCGCGGCAAAATCCGGGGAGGGCAACGACTTGCGGTCGATCTTGCCGTTGCCGTTGAGCGGGAAACGCTTTAGGAATACGAATGCGCTCGGGATCATGTAGGCCGGGAGATTGCCCAGTACATGCTCGCGCAACATCTCGATGCTGCAGGCGTCATCGGCCACGATGTAAGCCACCAGTACCTTGGCGCGTTGCTGGTCGTCACGGGCCACGACCACGGCTTCGCGCACACCGGGGTAATGGGTCAGGCATGCCTCGATCTCGTCCAGCTCGATGCGGTGGCCGCGAATCTTGACTTGATGGTCGGTGCGTCCGACGTATTCCAGGTCGCCGTTGGGCAGGAAGCGCGCCAGGTCACCGGTGCGGTACAGGCGCGAACCGTCGTTGGCGATCGGGTCCGGCAGGAACACCGCCGCCGTACGCGCAGGGTCGGCCATGTAACCGCGCCCGACGCCGACACCGGCAACGAAGATCTCCCCGACCGCGCCGACCGGTATCGGCTGCAGATCGGCGTTGAGCAGGTACAAGCGATTGTTCAGCGTGGCGCGGCCGATCGGTACGTTGATGCGCTGTTCCGGCAGGCGCTCGAGCAGCGGATGAAAGGCCACGTCATCGGAGCACTCAGCCGGCCCGTAGGCATTCATCAGCGGGATCGCCGGGTAGCGCTCGAACCAGCGACGCGCCAAGGCCGGCGGCAAGGCCTCGCCCGTGGCAAGCACCCAGCGCAGGGGGGACGTTTCCAATCCAGCGTCCAGCAGGCTTTGCATCAAGGACGGCACCGCTTCGAGGATGCTGATGCCGTGCCGCCCGATGGCCGAGGCCAATGCCTCGGGGTCCTGCACCACGCAGTCGCCGAGGATCACGGTGCGGGCTCCGAGCACCAGGCCGGCGAGGGTCTGCCAGACTGAGATGTCAAAGCACTGCGGCGCGGTCTGGGCAATCACATCGTTCGCATCGAGCCCCAGCCCCGGCAATTTACCGAGAATGTTATTGAGCATGCCCGCCTGCGCCACCATCGCGCCCTTCGGCGTGCCAGTGGAGCCGGAAGTGAAGATGCAGTAGGCCAATGATGTGCCGTGCACCGTGATGTCGAGGTTATCGTCGCTATAGCTGCCCAGCACCGAAGGGTCGTAGCGAACGGCCTTGGGTCGGTGCATGAGCAGGTCGAGGGCCTGCATCGCCAGCTCGCCCTGCCCTGCGCTATGGATCAGCAACGGCGTGCGGCTCTGGCGCAGCACTTGGGCCAGGCGCTGCGCCGGGTTGCGCGGATCGAGCGGCAGCCAACCGGCACCGGCCTTCAGCGTGGCGACAATCATCACCACCAGATCCAGGCCCCGCTCGTCGAACACCGCGATCAGGTCGTCGCTGCCCACACCCTGGGCGCGCAAGTGCCGAGCCAGTCGGTTAGCGGCGCGGTTCAGCTGATCGAACGTCAGGCTTTGCTCGCCATGGACAACGGCGACACGCTCTGGCGTCTGGCGCACCTGTTGCTGGAATCGCTCGATGTATAAGGGTTGCAGCAGTTGCTCGTCCGCCGCCAGGCCACCGCCGGCCCAAACCTCGTGCTGGTGAGTGACTTCGCTTTCATCCAGCATCGCCAAATGATGCAAGGGCGTGCCGGCGTCTGCGCCGAGGGCATCGCCCATGTTCAACAGCAAGGTGCGGAAATGCCGCAGCATCTGCTCGATTTCTTCGCGCAGGAACCAGTCGGTTTGATAGGTCAACTGCAGGTGCAGGCGCTCGCCCGGCACGATTACCACAGTGACCGGGTAGTTGGTGTGGGTGCGGTTGGCCATGTCGCTGATCAGGTAATCCAACTGGCCCTGGCGCAAGTCGGCGGCAATGGGCGCGTTCTCGAACACGAACAGGCTCTGGAACAAGTCCTGTCGCTGAACGTCGCTCCAGCGCTGGATGTCGGCCAGGGAAACACTTTCGTGTTCGCGCAGGCTCAGGTTTTCGGTCTGCAAGGCTTTCAGCCACGGGCCGAGCTTATCCTCCGGACCACAGCTCCAGCGCAGCGGCAAGCTATTGATGAACAGGCCGACGATGCTTTCCATGCCTTGCAGGTGCACCGGGCGGCCAGCGACAGTGATGCCCATTACCAAGTCGCGATCACCACTGTAGCGCCCGAGCAATAGCGCCCAGGCGCCTTGCACCAGGGTGTTGAGGGTCAGGCCGTGCTGCGCCGCGACGTTCTGCAACGCCTGGGTCTGCCCGGGCTCCAGGAGTTCGACACAGTCTTCGACCGGTTCGGCAGCACCTTGGATGCGACCGACATGACCAAAGCCAAACTCGTTGGGCGTATCGAAGCCCGCCAGTCGCTGGTGCCAGAAGGCTTGGTGATCTTCCGGTTTCTGGGTTTCCAGCCACCGGATGAAGTCGCGATACGGGCGCGGTGTCGGCAGGCTCAGTCGGCGCCCTTCCCGGGCGGCGCGGTAGCCGTTGAGGAAGTCCATCATGATGATCGAGAAGCACCATGCATCCATGAGGATGTGGTGGTAGCTGCGCACGAACTGGTAGGTATCGGGCGCCAGTTTGTACAGCCTGACCCGCATCAGTGGCGCCTTGGTGAAGTCCAGGCCTTCGGCACGCTCCGCGCTGAGCAATTGCTCGAGGCGGTCCTGCTGCTCGCCTTCGCTCAGATGCGACCAATCTTCATAGGTGATCGGTAATTCGACCTGCTTGTGCACCACCTGCATCGGGCGTTTCTGCTGCTTCCAGACGAACGATGTGCGCAGCAGTTCATGGCGCTCCACCACCTGCGCCCAGGCCTGGCGGAAGGCCGCGAGGTCCAGGTCCGGCATGACCATGACATGGCGATATTGGAGCAGATACATGCCCTTGCCAGGGTGCATCAGGCTGTGAAACAGCAGTCCTTGCTGCATGGGAGCCAGCGGGTAAATAGCTTCGATATTGCGCGAAACAGCTTTGACCTTGTCGTTCATGCTGACGGTATCCGAACCTGTAATTGGGGGGCGCAGGGGGTTCATTGCTCAAGTTGTTCGAGCAACCCCAAAAATTCATCGTCGGACAGGCCCGAGTCGGCGAAATCCGAAGCCGTGGCGCGGCCCGCCGCAGGGGCCTGACAGTGATCCAGCAAGGTGCTGAGTCGCTGCTGGAATTGCCGCGCCAGTTCGTTCACCAACACCTGATCGTGGACCTGCGGCGCATAACGCCATTCGACGTGTAGCTGGCCTTCATTGACGAGCGCCGTCACGTCCAGCCAATGGGTGCGGCAGGTGCTGTCGGCGCGCATGCCGGGGCACATCGGCCGCGCCAGGCGCCAGAGGCTCGATGCGCCGATCCACTGATCGACACGCCCCAGGTAGTTGAACGTCAGCAGCGTGACGGCACCCAGGCCGTGGGCCGGATCCTGGCGCAGCAGGCCGTAGCCGATGCCTTGTTCGGGGACGCGGCGCAGGGCTTCCTTGGCCGCGATGATCGAGGATTCCAAATCCCAGGAAGTATCGATGGCCAGCGGATATCGGCTGGTGTGCCAACCGATGGAGCGCGACAGCTCGGGGCCTTGCTCCCAGCCACTACGACCGTGGCTTTCCAGCTCCAGGGTGACGCGCTCGCGCCCCTGCCATTGGCCGATGACACCGGCCAACGCGGCCACCAGCAGATCCTGGACCTGAGTGCTGTAGGCCGCGTGACAATCGCCCAACAGCAATTGTGTTTGCTCGACCGACAGTTGCATGTTTAGTGTCCGGCTTTCGCCGTATGTATTGGGCTGTTGAGGAGCGCTATGTTCGGCGGCTACCTGCTCATGCCAGTAGCCAACCTGGGCCAGGACGGCGGGCTCGCGGCGATGCTGCTGCAAGGCCTCGCTCCATGCGTGGAAACCCGCCGACACGGCAGGCAACGCCGCGTTCGGTTGCAAGTAGAGGCTTTCCAATTCCTCCAGCAGCACTTGCCAGGACACGGCATCGATCACCAAGTGATGCGCCGTGCATAGCAGCTCACGGCTCTGGGAGAAATACACCCAGCGGATCAAAGGCGCCTTGCCCAAATCAAAGCCTTGTTGCCAGCGCTGCAACAGCGCTTCGTCCAAGGGTTGGTCTTCGATGTGGAACAACCCGTCGAGCTGGCCCGAGGAAAACGCCTGGTAGCGTTGTTGCCAACCCTGCTCCGACGTTTCAAATATCAGGCGCAAGCTGGCATGACGTTGTAACAGTGCGCCAACAGCCTGGATGAACCGCGCCTGTTCCAATGGTGCGTTCAATCCCAGAAGCAAGGATTGGTTCCAATGCTCGGGCTCGGTTTGCTCCTGGGCGAAAAACCATTGCTGGATCGGCGTCAGGGCGAACGCTGTGACAGGTTCGAGCACGGCCGGCGTAGCGCCCGTCTCCACCGCGCCAAGATCAACCACCTGCTCGGCCCAACCGCGCACGGTTGGGAACTCGAAAATCTGCTTGGGCTTGAGCTGCAGCCCGTGCTGCTTGGCCCGGGCGATGATCTGCAAGCTCAGGATCGAGTCTCCCCCGACACTGAAGAAATTGTCATCGACCCTCAGGTCGGGGTTATTGAGAATCTCACGAGCGATATCGAGCAGACGCTGTTCGAGGTTGCGCTGTGGCGTCTGCACCACTCGGGCCAAGGCGCGTACGCTCTGTTCGGCAAACAACTGCTTGGGCGTCATCAGGATATGTTGCTGGCGGGCCAAAGCAATGATCTGCAGGCCGAGGATCGAATCGCCGCCCAAGGCGAAGAAGTTGTCATCGGGGCCGAGGTCGGGGTTGCCGAGCAGCCCGCGCCAGATATCCAGCAACGCGCTTTCAACCGCATTCAGGGGTTCTTCGATGGGAGACGTCGTCTGCGCGGTGGCCGGCGCTTGCCCGGCCAAATGCTGCAATGCCTTGCGATCGACTTTTCCGTTGGGCAACAAGGCAAACCCATCGAGGCAATGCCACTGGGACGGTTGCATATAGTCCGGCAGTTGCGCTTGCAGGGCGGCCTGAATATCAGGCAACGCGGCCAATGGTGCGACCAGGAACGCCACCAAGCGGTTGCCCGTCAGGGGCGATGGGTTGTTCAGCACCTGTACGTCGCCGACCTGCGGCATCGCCCGCAGCCGTGCCGCAACCTCTGCCGGCTCGACCCGATACCCGCGGATCTTGACCTGCTCATCGAGCCGACCGAGAAACTCCATCTGCCCCCGATGATTGAGCCGCACCCGGTCACCGGTGCGATAGCCATGGGCACCGAAGCGGGCGTGGTCTGAATCGTTGGCGCTGAGGTAACCCAGCGCAACCGTTTTGCCCTGCACGCAAAGTTCGCCGCTGACACCGATCGGCAACAGACGGCCCTCGGGCGAACGCACGCTGACCTGGACATTGGGCAGCGGTCGTCCCAGCGGTGCCGCGCCATCGATATCGACCTCATGAGTCAACACCCCGACGGTGGTTTCACTGGGGCCGTAGTGGTTGACGATACGCAGGTCCGGCATCAATGCCCGCAAGCGCGAAACCAGCTCATTGCCCAGGGCTTCGCCACCGGTGACCAGGCATCGGCGCGGCAATAGGCGCTGGGGATCGTTGGCGACCAGCAAGGCGTTGAGGTGTGAAGGCACAATTTTAAGCAGGTCCACGGGATCGCGCTCAAGCACGGCCGCCAGCTCCTCGGCGTCGAATGACAGTTCCTCAGCCAACAGCCGCAGGCGACGGCCGCTGAGCAACGCACCGAACAAGGCCGTGTGCCCCAAGTCGGTGGCGCAGCTGGCGAGACTTGCCAGACTGGCATCGGCGGACAGATCCAGGCGTTCCAGGCACCCGACCACGTAATGGATCAGGTTGCCCTGGCTGACCATCACCCCCTTCGGCCGTCCCGTGGAGCCGGAGGTGTAGACGACGTAGGCCGACCTTTCAGCGGGCAAGGACGCGCGCAACGGCGATTCACCCGACAACGCCTCAGTTGGCAACGACAGCCACCGCACCGTTTCAGGCAGCCACTCGGGACGCTGGCCCTCGCCGACCCAGACCTTGGGCGTGCCATCCTGGCAGATGTCCTGCAAACGCGACTGCGGCCACTGCGGATCGAGGGCCAGGTAGGTGGCGCCGCACTGCCAGGCGGCGAGCATGTGCATCACCAGCTCGCGGCTGCGGGGCAAGCATAAGGCGATGCGTGCGCCCTCCAGATTCGCGCCTGCTTGCAAGCGCTCGCCACGGGCGACCACTGCACGGCCCAATTCGGCATAGCTGAGCGTGCCCTGTTCGTCTTGCAGGGCAATCGACTCGGGCTTTCGAACGCACTGCTGGACGAATGCCTGCCAGGCGTTGCTGACCGGGACCGGCAGGTCCTCGCCACAGAGCAAGGATTGCTGCGCCGGTGCCAGCCAGTCGAGCTGGGCAAACGGTACGTCCGGCTGTTCGATGACCGCGTGGACCAACGCAACGAACTGGTCGCAAAAACGTTGGACTGTTTCGTGGCGGTACAAGGCCTTGCTGTAACGCCACCGGCACAGGAAGCCGTCTTCCTCGTCGATCATGACCATGTTCAGCTCATGGGCCGCGCCACGCTGCTCCGACAGCAGACGGTCGACGTACTGCTCGAACGGCGCGATGCGCTCCTTGTTGAGGGTGAACATGTGCTGAAACAGCGGCGCCCTGCCCATCTGCCGAGGCAGATCCAACTGTTTGACGAGGCGCGAGAACGGATAATGACGGTGCTGCAAGGTTTGTTTGACGTTGGCGTCCACCTGCCTGGCCCAATCGCCACCGGACAGCTCGCGCTGCAAACGACAGCGGACCGGCAACGGGTTGACCAGGTAGCCCGGCAGATTGACGTGCTCGCGGCGCAGGCGCCAACCGCTGGGAGTGCCCAGCACAAAGTCATCCTGGCCGGACAGCACGCCGAGAAACTGCTGGAACAAAGAGAACCAACAGATATAAGGCGTCACGCCCCATTGACGGGCCACGGCACGAATTCTGGCCGTGGTGGCCCGGTCGAAACGAAACGACAGCTCCCCGCCTTGGAATGCCTGATTGCTGCCGTAGTGAAAATCGGTCGGTAGCTCCAGTGCCGGGGCGCCTTCCAATTGCGCCTGCCACCAGGCCAGCTCCATCGGTTCGGCGGCTTCGCTGCGTATGTGCAATTCGCTGCAATAGTCGCGATAGGCATCTGGATTCACAGCGGGCAATGCTTGCTCGTTGATCAGCGCGAACAGTTCATTGAGCACGATGTAGAACGTGGCCAGGTCAGCGGCGATGTGATGAATTACCAGCAGCACGGTGTGCTCGACATCATCGGCGTGAACGTTGCTCAACAGGACGACCCGACTGACGTCGCCGGCTTCCAAGTCGAAAGGCTTATCGGCCCACTCGGTGACGCGCTGCTGCAACGCCTGCCTGTCGGCCGCCTGCAGCGCGATGCGCTCCAGCGGCCGGACTCGCTCGCGGTCGCTCCACTGCAACAGGTCGCCATTGCGCTCGGCATAGGCGGTGCACAGCATGGGATAGCGTCGCTGCACCGTTTCCCAGGCGTCTTGCAGGCGTCGGGGCAAGTCGTCGGTGACGAACTGCGCCTTGATGCGCCCTGCGTAAGCGATGTTATAGGCGCAGCTGTCCGGCTCCAGTCGTTGCAAGAACCAAAGCGCCTGCTCGTTATCCGTCAGCGGGCGCGCTTCAAAGTAATCGGGGTGCCGGGCCAGCCATTGCGGCACGTCGGCGCCGTGCGCCGTCAGTTCGCTTGCCAGTTCATCGTCCAACGCCCTAGGTGATCCGGGGGTGATGACCAATTGGCCTTCGACTTTCGATAGGCGAATCCCACGCAGCCAGCAGCGATGCATCAAGCGATCGAGCATTTGATGTCCTTCATTTTGCTTGTTCTGAATGAGCCGCCCCATGTGACGGCTGTCTGCAAGAGCGTCTAGCTCAGTTCGCGGAAGCAGGCTCGGCCATGGCGACCACGACCTTTCGCGCGCCCTGGAATGTCGAACGGCCATGGGCCACCAGCATGTTGTCGAGCATCAGCACGTCACCGGCTTGCCAGGGAAAGCTCACCTGGCAGCGCTGCAATACGGCACGGACATGCTCCAGGGCATCAAGCTCGATAGGCGAGCCATCACCGTAGAAAACGTTACGTGGCACGCCCTCTTCACCGACGATGGAAATCAGCGTCTCGCGCACGGGTGCGGCGAGATTGGAGATATGGAACAGATGCGCCTGGTTGAACCACACCCACTCCCCAGTCACCGGGTGCTGGGCCACGGCCTGGCAGATCTGGCGGGTGGACAGCTCGCCGTCCTCTTTCCATTGGAACTGGATCTGGTTGGCGCGGCAGAAATGTTCGACTTGTGAACGGTCTTCCGTGCTGAACGCCTGTTGCCAGGGCAAGTCGAGGCCGTTGCCATAGTTGCGCACGTACATCAGGCGCTTCTCGGCGAAACGCTGACGTATGGCGGGGTCGAGTTGCTGGTAGACCTTGCGGCTGTCGGCAATGGGGGTTTCACCGCCCACCGCAGAGGCCTGCATGCAGTGGAACCAGATTTTCATTGGCCAGTTAAGCGAGTAGGACTGCTCGTTGTGTAGAGGGATCACTTGGTGGGCCGGGTACTCGGTCGACGTGTAGACCCGGTTGTTGAGCTTGGTGCGCGGCGTTGAGGCGTAGTCGTAGGTCAGCAGTTCATGACCGAAACCGCGGGCGAATGCTTCAAAGTCCGCTTCGCCATTGAACACAAAGCCACGAAACAGGATGCCGCCCGCTCGCGGTAACTGCGCCTCGACTGCTTGCAGGATCTGCGCCCGGCTGTCCTGCCACGCAGCCCCCGCGCCTGGCGCGTGGAAGATAAATGGCAAGGTCTGCTCGTCGCCCGGTACGCCTTCCATGGGTTGAACCTGTGCACGCGCCAAACCAGTTTCCATTTGTGATCCCTCGCCATTCCGATGAGCGTGTTTTTTCGAGAGCACAAACTATTACAAACGAGTAACAACTGCAATAGAGAATCATTGTCATTAATGACGTTTGTATGACAATCGACACAAATCATTTGGCCTGAAGCATGCTCTCCCGCTCAGCGATATGGGACATCAACAGGTAGGCGGAACCCAGCAAGCCCTGCATCGTATCGGCATAGCGGCTGCGGTTCAGGTACAGAAACTGGCGGTTCTTCACCGCAAACAGGTTCTGCCATTGCGGCGACTGGCGAAACGCAGCCGTGCTCGCTTCCGAATCGAGCAGTTCTTCGTATGTGTCGATAATGAAATCACTGTCGAAGTCGCCGATTCGCTCCAGGCTGTAGGGCACGTTCTGGCGCGCTTCGCGATAGGCGGCGACACGGCCCAGGCCGAAATCCTTGATGACGTCGTCCATCCCGCCACGGCCGATCAACTGGAAACCATCGGTATAGACCTCGAGCGTCGTGACCGTGATCCGCGAAGGGTCCTTGACCCGCTTCTTGAACTCGCTGACGACCCATTCGTATTCATGGAGCATTTCTTCGTAACGCTGCTGCTTGCCGACCAGCTCGGCGAGCTGCCTGGCGTAGGTCTTGATGTCGCTTTCCCGGGAGGGCAGCAGCACGACCGGTGCGATTTTGCTGAGCTTTTCCTTTAGGTCCGCGTGATAAGACAGGCCGACAATCAGGTCAGGCTTCAGGGCGGCGATGGCTTCCAGGTCAGGAGATTGGTGCGAGCCGATGTATTGAATGCCCGTCACGTCGAAGCGCTCCTGGGCACCGCGAAACAGCACGTCCGAAAACAGCTTCTTCCTGCCTGTCGATCCGCAGGGCTTGATACCCAATTCGAGCAACTGATCGGTCAGGCTGAAATCGTGCAGGGAGACAATGCAGTGGGGTGAAACAGGCACCTCGACACGACCGAAACTGTTCTCGAACACTTTGGTTTCGGCCGCGCCAGCGTGCATCGACATCAATGCAAACGGCACGCACAGCATGCCAAACAACCTCTTGAACACTTCTCTCATCCCTACCCGCACGCGTTTGCCTCCGATAATTTCAAGATAAGCGCCGCTGTGTTTTCAGCGACTGCGTTGACGCGCCAACAATATGATCAGATAAGGCGCGCCGATAATTGCAACCACCAGCCCCGCCGGTAATTGCAGCGGTGGGAACAGCCCCCTGCCCAGTGTGTCCCCCGCCAGTACCAGCAATGCCCCCATCAACGCCGACAAAGGCATCAGCGCACCGTGGCGATCGCCTGCCAGTTGGCGCGCCAGGTGCGGCGCCACCAGCCCGACGAAAGTCATGGTGCCGACGTTCGCCACGGCGGCCGCTGTCAGCATGACACTGCACAGCAATAGGAAAGCCATGACACCCGTGACGTTCAGGCCCCGGCTGAGCGCGACTTTTTCGCCCAACTGCAACAGGTTTAATTGACGGTGAAAAAACAGCAAGGGAACCCCCGCGAGCAACAGCCAGGTGCCGAGGCTGTGAACCTGCGGCCAACCGGCCCGGTGCAAGCTGCCGCCCAGCCACATCAGGGCCGACTCGACCTGGTCGATGTTGCCGTAGGTGATCAGTAAATCGGCTACTGCACTGAGCATCGCGGTGAGCCCAACGCCGACAAGGATCAACCGCAGCGGCGAAATCCCCTGGCGCCACGACAGCAGCGCGACGAAGAATGCCACGGCCAACCCGCCCGCCAGTGCCGCCAATGGATAGAGTTCAAGGGGCAACAGCGTGGGCCAGAGCACAATGATCAGCAGCATCGTCACACTGGCGCCCGACTCCACGCCCACCAGCCCCGGCGCCGCCAGCGGATTGCGCGTCAACGACTGCATCAACAGGCCGGCCAGCGACATGGCCATGCCGGCGAGGATCGCCAGGGCCACACGTGGCAGTCGCAATTCCCAAAGCAGATTGCGCGTCGTCGAGTCGACCTGTTCAGGCGCCCACAGCGCTTGCCAGGCCTGGACAACCCCCAACGAATAACTGCCGACAGTCAACGCGTACAACGATAAGGCAACCAATGCGAACATCAGGGCCAGCACCGAAATCACGTCGATGGGCCGGGCCACCCAAGGCAGTAATGGAAGTGCCCTGGGCAAGATCAGCCCAACGCGCGTCATTTGACTTTCCTCAACACCAACGCGACGAAAATCGGCCCGCCGATCAGTGCCGTGACAATCCCGGTGTTCAGCTCAAAGGGCCGCACAACGGTTCGTGCGGCAATGTCCGCCAGGATCAGCAGCAACGCGCCGAGCAGCGGCGCGGCCAGCAATAGCCGTCGATAATCATCGCCAAACAACAGCCGCGCCGCATGGGGCACCACCAACCCGACAAAACCGATCGGTCCCGCCAGCGCCACGGCGCATCCTGACAGCAGCACCACGGAAGCCAGCCCGAACAGGCGCATTTTCAACAAGTTGACGCCCATGCCGGCCGCGGCCTGCGGACCGAGCCGATGGGCGTTCAAGGCCCGGACATTGACCAGGCACAAGACCATGCCCAACACCACATAAGGCCAGACCCATGCCTGCATCGAGCCTCCGGTGACGCCGATCGACCCGGTGAGCCAGCGGCGAAGGCTGTCGAGCCCCTGCTGGTCGAGCAACAGCAGGATTGACGTGATGGCGCTGAACAACGCCGCGATCATCGCGCCGGACAAGGTCAGTCGAATCGGGTTATGGCCCCTGCCCGCCAGCAGCAGGACACCAATGGCTGCCACCAGGGCACCGCTGAAAGCAAACAATGGGATCATCGACAGGTCGTGACCGGGCAGCACCAGCAAGCCGAACACCACGAACAATGCCGCGCCGCTGTTGATGCCGAGAATGCCGGGGTCGGCCAGGGGGTTGTCACCTACCGCCTGCATGATCACTCCCGCCAGGCCAAGGCTGGCGCCCACCAGCATGGCAACCAGCAAGCGTGGCAGGCGGCTGCCACGGATGACGCTCTGATCGGCGTTGTCCGGTGCATACGCCACCAGTGCCTGCCAGGCCTCGTTCCAAGGGATGCTCTTGGCGCCAACCGCCAGGTGCAGCAGCGCGGCCAAGGCGATGGCGACCAGCAGGCCCAGCCACACCGGTATTCGCAAACCGTGACTCACATCGCCTCCCGCACAGCCGATGGCTGGCTACGGGTGGTTTGCGGAACACACAGCGGGTCGCCCGAATAAGGGTCGGTGATGATGTGCGCGTCCAGGTCGAAGACCGCCTTGAGATTCTCACGGGTAAAGACTTCAGCGGGCGCGCCCTGGGCCAGCAAGCGGCCTTCACGCATCATCACCAGGTGATCGGCATAACGCGCGGCCTGGTTGAGATCGTGAAGCACGGCGACGACGGTCTTGCCTTGCTCGCGCAGATCCACCAGTAGTTCGAGCAAGGTGATCTGATGAGCGATATCGAGAAACGTCGTGGGCTCGTCCAACAGGATCACTGGGGTGTCCTGGGCCAAGGTCATGGCAATCCAGCAGCGCTGCAGTTGTCCACCCGACAGGGTAGCCAACGAGCGATCGAGCAACGGTGCGATGCCCGCCAGTTCGATGGCACGGTCGATTGCCTGCTGATCCTGTTCGGACCATTGCCGCCACCAGCTCTGCCAGGGGAAACGTCCCTGCATCACAAGCTCTCGCACGCTCATGCCGGCCGGTGACGTAGTGCGCTGGGGCAACAACGCCATGCGCTGCGCCAGCGCCCGGCGCGAATACTGCCCCAGAGCCTTGCCGGACAGGTGCACCTCACCCGCGCTTGGGCGCAGCATATGTGCCAGCACATTCAAGAGTGTGGTCTTGCCACAGCCGTTGGCCCCGATCAACGCCGTGAAGCAGCCTTCGGGAATGTCCAGGCTGACACCGTTGAGAATCTGTTGCTCGCCATAGCTCAGCCGCACATTGCTGGCTTTCAGCATGACCGTCCCTCCACCGCCCAAGAGGGCCTGATCGAATCGTCCATCGTACAGATCCCGCGCATTCGTTTCCCGGTAACAACGCCGGAAAACCCACCGCAGGCTAAAAAGTGCGGCACAGAATATGTCGAAACTAAAATAAATTCCCTACAAGCCTGACAATATTAATGCAAACCCTTATCATTCACAGTCAGATTATGGCCAGTAGACACTAACTTCGCTCGCCTGCCCTGCCGCCGGACCGGGACGATAGGCTTGCGAAGATCAATAACAATCCTCAAGGACTTCCTCGATGCTCGTAAGAAAAACAACAGTTGGCACCGAAAAATGTTACGTCTCGCGTCATCCAGCGTTTCACTTGAGCACTCTGGCCCTGGCTTTGGGGAGCATCTTTTCAGCACAGGCGATCGCCGCACAAGAAGAGGCTGCAGCCAACGCTCCTCTTCAACTCGGCGAAATCAACATCAATGCCGCCGCCGTGGAAAACCCCACGGCGCCGCTGGCCGGCAAAGTCGCCCTGCGCAACGGCAGTGCCACCAAGTCCAACGCGGCCATCACTGAAACGCCGCAATCGGTGTCCGTGGTCACCGCCGATGAAATGCGCGATCGCAAGTCCGACACCATGGCGGACGCCCTCAGCTACACCCCGGGCTTCACCAGCCAACCGAGCAGCTTCAACCGCACCTCGGACCGGTTCCGCATTCGCGGCTTCGACGTCGAATCCGCCACTGGCGGCTCCCTGCGCGACGGCATGCGCCTGCAAAACAACTCCTACGATGGCGTCCAGGACCCGTATGGGTTGGAGCGCGTGGAAGTTATCCGCGGCGCGGCGTCGGTGCTGTACGGCCAACTGTCGCCAGGCGGCTTCGTCAACGGTGTCAGCAAGCGCCCGACCGAAACCCCGCTGCATGAGTTGGGGCTGCAATATGGCAACCATGATCGCAAGCAACTGACCGCCGACTTCAGCGGCCCGCTCGGTGACAGCGAGGTCCTCACCTACCGCCTGACCATGCTCAAGCGCGACAGCGACACCCAGCAGGATTACGTCAACGACGACAAGCTCTACATCGCCCCGGCCCTGACCTGGCGCCCTGATGAAGACACGTCCCTGACCCTGCTCTCGTTCTATCAGAAGAGCGACACGCGCTTCTCCGCCCCGCTGCCCTATCAATTGGTCAAAGGCGTTGGCAACGGCCCCTTCACCATCGGCCGCCACGATTTCATCGGCGAACCCGACTACGACGACATGAACGGCGAGATGTCCGCCATCGGTTATGAGTTCGAACACCGGTTTGATGAACACACCCGTATCAGCAACAAGTTGCGTTACTACGAAGCGGATGTGAAGTGGAAATACATGCAGATTCGGACAGGGAATCCAGTCAATACAGCAGCCGCCACGGGCGTTTTGGGTCGTCAGTACAGTGATCGGCGGGAGCGCTCCCGGGCGTTGGCCAGCGACACCAACTTCGAGACGCGTTGGAACATTGGCGGGATTGAAAACACCTTCCTGGTGGGTGCCGATACCTACGACGCGTCATACGACTCGCATAACTTCCGAGCCAACTCGACCTCTATCAATATTGGTGACTACAACTACGGTCAGCCGGTGATAGTGGACAAGAGCCGGAGCCGCGACCGTGGTTCGCAGATCGATACCTTCCAGACAGGTATCTACCTGCAAGACCAGATCAAGTTCGACGATCACTGGCTCCTGTTGCTCGGCGGCCGCCACGACTGGGCCGACCAGGACCAAAAAGGCTTCGCCACCGGCGAGAAGCTGAGCCAGAACGACGAATCCACCACTTGGCGCGCCGGCCTGGTGTACCAGGCGGACAACGGCCTGGCACCTTACATCAGCTACAGCGAATCATTCTTCCCAGTTGCGGTGGCCGACGCGCCTGGCCAGACGTTCAAGCCTACAGAAGGCAAGCAGTACGAGATCGGCATCCGCTACCAACCTCCGGGCAGCAATACACTGTTGAGCGCAGCGGTTTATGAACTGACTCAGGAAAACGTCGTGAAGCGCGACCTGGCTGGCCTCAATCCCCAGCAGATTGGCGAGCAGCGCTCCCGTGGCCTGGAACTCGAAGCCAAGTCCGACATCACGCCTCAACTGACGGTCATCGCGACGTACGCCTACACCGATGCGCGCATCACCAAAAGCGTAATCCAGAGCGAAGTGGGTCAGCGCAGCGAAGATACGCCTTACCACCAAGCCGCGCTGTGGGCCGACTACAACTTCGCCCGTTTCGGCGTACCGCAGCTGAAAATCGGCGGCGGCGCGCGCTACAAGGGAACCACCCAAGCTTCGGGCATCGATTCGCAAATGCCTGCCTACACGCTGTTCGATGCAATGGCCAGCTACCAGATCGACAAGAACTGGGACATCGCCCTCAACGCCAACAACGTGACGAACAAAAAATACACTTATTGCGAATTTGCCATCTGCCGCTACGGCGACGAGCGCGAGTTGGTGACCTCCGTCAACTTCCGCTGGTAAATACCCCTGACTCGGTCGGCGCCGCCAGGTGTCGACCGAGTCATTTCAGCTGTATAAACTTTTGTAAGCCCTCTCGAATCCCCTCATCGCACCCATCCCCCTAAATTTTCCATTGACCTTGACGCCCTAGATGACGATCGTCATATTACGATCATCATAAGCGAGACAAAACCGGCCAGAGGGTTGATCCATGAAAACCGCAGATGCATCAGCGATTGTGCAAACGCAGCCACTCGCATCGAGCCCAGCCCTGACCGGCCGAATCGTCGCACTGCTCGCCGGCCTCGCGGCCATCGGCATGCTCTCCACCAATATCATCCTCCCTGCGTTCCCGGTGATCGGTGATGACCTCGGCGTGACCGCCCGCGAACTGGGCCTGACGCTCTCCAGTTACTTCGTCACTTTTGCCCTGGGCCAATTGGTGGTCGGGCCGTTGGCTGACCGTTATGGACGGCAGAAACTGGTGCTGGGCGGACTGTCGGTGTTCATAGTCGGCACCGTCATTGGCGGCCTCGCCACCACCCTTGAGGTACTGATTGCCGGCCGCGTCGTTCAGGCGTTGGGCGTGTGCGCGGCCTCGGTGCTGTCGCGGGCCATCGCACGGGATCTGTTCGAAGGCGAGACACTGGCCCGCGCCCTGTCATTGACGATGGTCGCCACGGCCGCGGCGCCAGGTTTCTCACCCTTGGCGGGCAGCGTGCTGTCCGTCACGCTCGGATGGCGCGCCATCTTTATCCTGGTGGGATTGGCCGCCGTGGTGCTGGCGTTCTTCTATGTACGCGATCTTGGCGAAACCCATCCCGCCGACCGCCGGGCGCCGCACTCTACCGGCAGTGTGGTGCGCGCTTACGCCAGGCTGATGGTGGACAAGCGTTTCATCCTCCCTGCCCTGTCGATGAGCCTGTTGCTCAGCGGTCTGTTCGCGTCATTCGCCGCTGCCCCGGCCATTCTCATGAAAGGCATCGGCCTGACGTCCCTGCAGGCCGGCCTGTATTTCGCATCAACGGTGTTTGTGGTGTTCGCCGCCGGCCTGGCCGCTCCTCGCCTGGCCCGACGTTTTGGCCCAGGTAACACCGCCCTGCTGGGCATTGCCTGCGCCATGATCGGCGGTGGTTTGCTCATCGTGGGGCCAGCTAGCCCGGGGCTTGGCTGGTATGCGGTGTCGATGGTGACGTTCCTTTGGGGCATGGGCCTGGCGAATCCGTTGGGTACGGCGATCACCATGGGGCCTTTCGGCAAAGAGGCCGGGATGGCCTCGGCGCTGCTGGGTTTTCTCTCCATGGGTGCGGCAGCGTTGACCACCTGGCTCGCCGCCGTGCTGAGCTTTTCACCCATCGCCACACTGGGTGCGATCCAGGCGTTGACCTGCCTGGTCGCGCTGGTGCTGTTCCGCTTGCGCCGCTGACGCGGCGTCAATCGTCCCAACGACGGAATAACACGCTGGCATTGACGCCACCAAAACCGAACCCATTCGACAGTGCATGGGTGATCGGCATTTTCCGGGCCTTCAGGCCAACCAGATCGAGGCCGTTGGCTGCCTCGTCGGGATGCATCAGGTTCAGCGTCGGCGGCACGACCTGATCACGCAGCGCCAAAACCGTGAAGATCGCTTCGATGCCGCCGGCCGCGCCCAACAAGTGGCCAGTGGCTGATTTGGTAGAAGTGATCGCCACGCCTGCGCCCGCGCCGCCGTTCGTGCCAAAAACCGCGCGGATCGCCGCCAGCTCACCGGCATCACCCACCTGGGTGGACGTCGCGTGGGCATTGATGTGCTGCACTTCGCTGGGGTTGAGACCTGCCTGGCGCAACGCCTGCTCCATGGCGCGGCGGGCGCCGTTGCCATCTTCCGGGCCTGCGGTCAGGTGGTAGGCATCGGCGCTGGTGCCATACCCCACCAATTCCGCCAGGGGCTTGGCACCCCGGGCCAGGGCGTGTTCCAGCGACTCGATCACCAGCAACCCGGCGCCTTCGGCCATGACGAAGCCGTCGCGCTCCCGATCGAACGGCCGCGAGGCCTCTTGTGGACGCTCGGCAAATCCCGTGGACAGTGCCCGCGCCGCCGCGAAGCAGCCCAACGTCACGCGGTCGATCGCCGCCTCGGTGCCACCGCAGATGGCAATGTCCGCCTCGCCACTCTTGATCAGCCGAGCGGCATCGCCAATGGCTTGTACGCCGGCAGCACAAGCGGTAACGGGTGCACCTAGCGGCCCTTTGAAACCATGTCGGATGGACACCTGCCCGGCCGCCATATTGGCCAGGAAAGCCGGCGCGGTGAACGGCGACAGTCGACGTGGACCGCGAGCATCGGTGGTGCGCACCGCATCGGCAATCGTGGCGAAACCACCCACGCCCGAAGAAATGATCGTGGCAGTCCGCTCCTGATGGACGGGATCAACAGGATGCCAGCCCGCCTGCTCCAAGGCTTCGTGAGCCGCCACCAGGGCGAACTCGATGAAGCGGTCCATCTTCTTGCGATCCTTGGGCGCGATGAGGCGCTCCGGGTCGTAACCGGCGATACCGTCCTCTTCCAAGGTCGGCACTTGCCCCCCCACGGCGACGCCGGTCCCGTCGGTGACGTCGGCGGACAGGTTGCGAATGCCGGATTGCCCGGCCAGCAAGCGCTGCCAGACCTCTTCCACCCCGCAGCCCAGCGGGCCGACGATGCCTACGCCAGTGATGACGATGCGTTTTTGACCTTCGCGATTTTTCATGGAGCCCTCTTCGTATCAGGACGGATCTTGAACCAGATGGAATACATCGCCGGCAGGAACACCAGCGTCATGATGGTGCCGACGAACGTGCCGCCGATCAGGGTGTAGGCCAGCGTGCCCCAGAACACCGAATGTGTCAGGGGGATGAATGCCAGGATTGCCGCCAGTGCCGTGAGCAACACCGGCCGTGCACGCTGCACCGTGGCCTCGATCACCGCATGGAACGGATCCAGCCCTTCGTTGGCGTTGTGATGGATTTGTCCGATCAGGATCAGCGTATTGCGCATGAGAATGCCCGACAGGGCGATCAGGCCGACCAATGCATTGATACCGAATGGCTGATTGAAGATCAGCAATGTCGGCACGACGCCGATCAGCCCCAGTGGCGCCGTCAAGAACACCATGATCATCGCCGAGATCGAGCGCATTTGCAGGATGATGATCAGCAACGTCAAGGCGACCATGATCGGCACCAGCGGCACGATGGCCTTGCCGGCCTTGCCCGACTCCTCGATGGCGCCCGCCTGCTCGATCCGGTAGCCGGCGGGCAACCTGTCGATGACCGGTTGCAGTTGCTTGATAATCGCGCTGGAGACGTCCGGCGGCTGCAGGCCTTCGGCAATATCGCCGCGCACCGTCATGGTCGGCGTGCGATCACGACGGCGCAGGATCGGATCTTCCATGCGCACATCCACCTCGCCGACCTGGGACAGCGGAATGCGCTGGCCTGTCGCGCCCACTAGGGTGAAACCTTCGATCCGCGCGGGGTCGAGGCGGATGTCACCGGCGGCGCGGCCGATCACCTGCACCGAACGGATGTCCTCGCGCACTGCCGTGATCGGCACGCCGCTGAGCAGGAATTGCAATTGCTGGGCGACCGCATTGGACGTCAGCCCCACCGCTTGCAAGCGGTCCTGGTCGAGATTGAAATGCAGCGTCGGCACCAAGGGTCCCCAGTCGGTGTTGACGGTCCTCATCATCGGGCTCGCCTGCATGATGCTCTGGACCTGACTGGCGATCTCGCGCAGCTTCGTCGAATCAGGGCCCATCACACGATACGCCACGGGGAACGGTGAATACGGGCCGAACACCAATTGAGTGACCCGCACCCGCGCCTCGGGAGCCAGCCCCTCGGCGATCGCTTCGCGGAGACGGAACTTGAGGGCTTCGCGTGCTTGCTGGCTATCCGTCAGCACGACAATCTTGGCAAATGACGGATCGGGAAGTTCCGGCGCCATCGCCAGGTAGAAACGCGGCGCGCCTTGGCCGATGTAGGCGGTGACGATCCGGGCCTCTTCCTGTTGTTGCAGCCAGGCCTCGACCCTGGCGGTGGTGGCGCTGGTTTGCTCGATGGAGGTGCCGTACGGCATCTGCACTTCCACCAGCACCTCGGGCCGATCCGAGGTCGGAAAGAACTGTTTTTTCACCAGGCCCATGCCGAGGATCGCCACCACGAATGTCGCGATCACCGTACCGGCCACCCACCATTTGCGCGCGATGACTCGCGTCAGCACTTGGCGGAAACGGTTGTAGTGCCGCGTGTTGTAGATGGCCGCGTGCCCGCCTTCGACCTGCTTGATGTCGGGCAACAATTTCACGCCCAGGTACGGTGTGAATGCCACCGCGACCACCCAGGAAGCAATCAGCGCGATGCCGACGATCCAGAACATGTTGCTGGTGTATTCGCCGGCGGTCGATTGCGCGAAGCCGTTGGGCATGAAGCCGATGGCGGTCACCAGCGTGCCGGACAACATCGGTGCGGCCGTGTGGCTCCAGGCATACGCGCTGGCCTTGATCCGGTCGTAGCCCTCCTCCATTTTCACCACCATCATTTCAATGGCGATGATCGCGTCGTCCACCAACAAACCGAGCGCGAGGATCAGCGAGCCGAGGGTGATTCGGTCGAAATTCTTGCCGGTGGCGGCCATGACCACGAACACCACGGCCAACGTCAACGGCACGGCCGCCGCGACCACGACACCCACGCGCCAGCCCATGCTGAGGAAACAGACAATCATCACCACCAGCAGCGCGACGAAGAACTTGACCATGAACTCGCCGACCGCCGAGTCGATATTGACCGATTGATCGGTAACCTTGGTCAGCGCCATGCCCAGCGGCATGTCTTGGTTGATCTTGCTGATCTGCGTATCCAAGGCCTTGCCCAGGTCCAGGCCATTCCAGCCCTCGCGCATGATCACGCCCAATAACAACGCCTCTTCGCCACCGTTGCGCACCAGGAACGTGGCGGGGTCTTCATAGCCACGCTCGACAGTCGCCACGTCCGACAGCTTCAGCGAGCGCCCCTGTACCACGACCGGCGTGTCGCGAATCTTCTGCAGCTTGTCGAAAGCGCCATCCAGGCGCAGGAACACCTGCGGCCCGACGGTTTCGATGGAGCCGGCGGGCGTGAGCATGTTCTGGCTGTTGAGGGCGGTAAAAATATCCTGGGGCGACACACCCAGGGTCGCCAAGCGATCGTGGGAAAAGGACACGAAGATCCGTTCGGCCTGCTCGCCGATGATATTGATCTTCTTCACGCCTGGCACATGCAGCAGTTGTTGGCGCAGCGCTTCGGCATCACGCACCAGCCGTCGTTGCGGCTCGCCTTTGGCTTTCAGGGCGAACAAGGCGAAGGTCACGTCGGAAAATTCATCATTGACCATCGGCCCTATAACCCCGGGCGGCAGTTTGATCGCCTCGTCAGCCAGCTTCTTGCGCGCCTGGTAGAACTCTTCCTGCACTTGCGACGGCGGCGTCCGATCGACCAGCGACACCATCGTGAACGCAAGGCCGGGACGGGTATAGGTTTCCGTGCGGTCGTACCACTTCAATTCTTGCAGGCGTTTTTCCAGCGGTTCGGCGACCTGGTCTTGCATTTCCTGGGCTGTCGCGCCTGGCCAGGCGGTGATGACCGTCAGTTGCTTTACCGTGAAGGGTGGGTCTTCCGCGCGGCCGAGCTGGAAAAAAGCGAGGACACCCGCAACGGCGATCAGCAACAGCAGGAATACCGTGATGGAACGCTCGCGGACGGCGAGCGCGGAGAGGTTGAAGCTCATGGGCGATTCCCCGCAACCTTCACGTCTTGCGGTTGCGCAAGACGCACCGCCTCGCCCTCGTGCAGCAGATGGGCGCCGAGCGCAACGATCTGCTCGCCCATTTTCAGCTCGCCCAAGACCTGCGCGGCGTCGTCGCTCAAGCCGACGACCTTCACCGGACGCCAGGCGACTGTCGCCGGTTCGCCCGTGATGACCCAGACACCACTGCCTTTGCCCGAGTCGAAAATGGCAGCGATCGGAACTTGCAGTGCCTGTTCCGTCCGAGGCCCCGCGGCGACCCGGAGCGTGACCGTGGAACCCAGCGGTGCGCTGGCCAGCGCGCCCTCCAACACGTAACGCGCCTCGAAGGTGCGCGTTACAGGGTCGGCGGAATCCGACAGCAACCTCAGCTTCGCATTGACCGCCTCGCTGGCATTGCCGTACAGCGTCGCCTGGGCGACTGACCCCGACGTCGGCCGCAGGGTTTCAGGCAGTTGCACCACGGCTTCGCGCTGGCCTGCCCGGGCCAGTCGAACCACGATTTGTCCAAGAGCGACAACTTGCCCGGGCTCGGCGAGGGTTTCCATCACAACGCCATCGGCGTCGGCGAGCAGCACGGCATAACCAGAAGCGTTGCGGGCAACGTCAGCCTGGGCCTGGGCCGCGCTGAGTTGCGCCCTTGCGGTATCGGCGGCGGCCTTGATCTGGTCGTAGCCCGAGGCGGAAATGGCGCCGGCAGCGACAAGGTCTCGGTAACGAGTCTCGTCATCGGCGGTCTGCTTCGCCCTCGCCCGAGCGGCGGCGACGGCCTCCTGTTGTGCTCGCGCTTGCAGCCCCAGGTCGACAGGGTCCAGGCGCATCAGTGGCTGGCCGCGCTTGACCGTCTGGCCGGTGTCGACCAGCCGCTCGAGGACCTTGCCCGACACGCGAAAGCCCAGGTCGCTCTGGACCCTGGCCGTGACCACGCCGGTAAACGAACGCGACCGGTCGGGCGAACCCAAAACTTGCGCGACCCTCACTATGGGCGCAAGCGTGCGTGGATCTTTCTCGGTGGATGACTCGCCACACGCCGTCAGGACGAGAGGCAGCAAGCAAGCGGCAAGGGTGACAGGTCGGCGCCGGAGCATAAGGTCCCTTTTCATGAGCGGACAGGATGGAAGGCGCATTCTCATTCGAGTGACCATATCTGTCAATCGTCACGATCCTTGCGCTATGACCGTCAGCCTTCAAGCCGTGTTGCGCTTAACAACTGTCCGTTAGCTCTGCCTGGAAGCCAATTGACAGCTTGTGACCATCTTATGATATGGTCACAGTCCGCATCGACTCGAGGAATTTTCCATGCCACCCCTGCGCCCCCTGGCTTTTTTTTTGAGCACCGGCTTGTTGACAGGTTGCGCGGTCGGCCCGGACTACCATCGTCCCGCAGTTCCACTTTCGAGTCGTTACGTAGGCCAGCCTCTGGTCGAACAGCGGTCCGCGAGCGTTCGGGCCGACTCGATTGTCTGGTGGGAAGCGTTTGGTGATCCAAACCTCACGGTGTTTGTCACCAAGGCCCTTGAACAAAACCTGGACTTGGCGCAGGCATCGGCGCGCGTGATGCAGGCACGGGCCGGACTGGGCGCAGCGAACGCCGCTTTGCTGCCCTCGGGAAATATCAGTGGCCAGGCCGCGCGCGCCTACCAGTCGGTGGAGACCCCGCTCGGCCAGGTGCTCGATTCAACGCCTGGCTATGATCGATACGGAAGTTCCTACGAACTCAACCTCGGCGCCAGTTGGGAGATAGATGCCTTCGGCGGCCTGCGGCGTGGACGCGAAGCAGCGCTGGCGGACTACCAGGCGTCCGAGGCCGGTGCGGTCGCCACGCGCTTGGCGGTCGCCGCGCAGGTCGCCGACACCTACATCACCGTTCGTGGACTGCAGGCCCGGCTGGACATTGCAAACCGACAGGTCAGGACGCAGCAAGACCTGCTGGAAAAAGTCCAATTGCTGTACAACAAAGGCCTCGCCGCCAGCTATCAGGTTCGCCAGACCGAGGGGCAACTGGCACAAGTCCAGGCAACGTTACCGGTCCTGCAGACCGGCCTGGATGCCGCGATGAACGCCTTGGATGTCATGCTCGGCACTCCGCCCGGCACCCATCGGCCGCTATTGGCCGAGCGCCGCGACATTCCCCTCGCCCCACAAATAACCACAACCGGAACGCCGGCGGACCTGCTGCGTCGCCGGCCAGACCTGATCGTCGCCGAGCGTCACCTTGCGGCCTCCAATGCGCGCATCGGCGAGGCCGTCGCCGAGTACTATCCAAAGTTCTCCCTCAGCGCCTTGCTCGGCAGCGCCACGGCGGTGTCCGGCGGTAACTTGTTCAGTGGCGGCGCCAGCCAATCGGCGGGCGTGCTGGGGCTGCGCTGGAGGCTCTTCGATTTTGGCCGCATCAACGCCCGGATCGACGAGGCCAAGGGCGAGGAAGCCGAAGCGTTGGCTGCTTATCGCCAGTCCGTGCTGCGCGCCACTGAAGACGTCGAAAACGCCTTTAGCGCGTTGGTCAATCGCGAAACCCAGGCGACCACCCTCACCCAAGGCGAAACGTCTTTGAACCAGGCCCGTCAATCGACCTTCGTCGCCTACCAGAAAGGCACCGCCAGCCTGATCGACGTGTTCAACGCCGACGAGACGTTGCTGCAGGCATCCGATGCCCGAGCGCAGGCTCGAACCGAATCAGCACGGGCAGCGGTCGCGGCATTCCGTGCGCTTGGCGGTGGTTGGCAAGCTCCTGAGGAAGGAGCTGTGGCGACAAGGTGAACATTTTTAGAAATGGTCACTAAATAGCGGCAAGAGTGGCCATCAGCCAAAGCTCAGGGCATCAGGCTACGCAGGATGAGATTGGTCGTGAGCGTGGGGGCTTCCTCGACGAAGTCGAGGTTGTATTGCAGCAGCAAGGGGTTGACGAACGGCCGCAAGGCCAGGTGGATGGCCTCCACCGTTTCGTCCAGAGGCGTGCGTCGTTCAAACTCGCCGAGCTCACGCCCTTGGCGGATGATCTCCAGCACGAAGCTCTTGATCCGTTCGTTATACGCCTGGGAACTGGGCCAGCGCTCCGAAGCCGAGAAAGCCGCGATATCGTAGAGCTTGCGGTCGTTGAAAAACAGGTTCACGCCCGTGACCACTAATGTTTTGACCAGCCTGCGCAAGCGCTCCGTTGCCGTCAGCCCGTCTACGTTGATCGCCTCTTCCACCGCCTCGACGATCGTCGACAGGCAGTTGGCGCAGATGGCTTCGCCGATCGCCTGCTTGGAATCGAAGAACTTGTAGATGTACGCCTTGGAGAAGCCGATAGCCTTGGCCAGGTCGGAAACCGTGGTCTTGCCAAAGCCGTACTGGCTGAAATGTTCATGGGCGGCCGCGATGATCTGGTCACGAATGTCGTGATCGGCGGGTCCACGGGCGCTGGGTGGTGCGATGGATGGCTGGTTCATCGGGGCAGCTTACGCATCCCGACGGCCATTGACAACTTATGACCAAATCTGAATTTAGTCACAACCCCATCGCCCTGTCGTCTCTTGACTACCCGATTACGCGGGCATACACCGATCGATCGATATTACCGCCGGACAAAATCACCCCGACCTTCTTCCCTTCCATCTTCCCGCGCTCCTGGATAAGCGCCGCCAACGCCGCCGCGCCGGCACCTTCGGCCAGGTTGTGGGTGTCGGTGTAATAGACGCGCATGGCCTCGGCAATTTCCTGGTCGCTGACCGCTACGATGCGCGCCGCGCCAGCGCCGTAGATGGCGAAGGCCTGCACAATCGGCTTGCGCACGGCGAGGCCGTCGGCAAAGGTATCGGCCGAGGCGGTTTCGCGGATTTCACCCGCTTCAAATGACAGTTTCGCCGCCGTCGCCTCGGTGGACACCACGCCCACGACCTGGGTTTGCAAGCCCAGGGCATCACGGGCAGCGATGACCGCGCAGATCCCGGAGCCGCAGCCAATGGGCACGTAGACGGTGTCCAGGTCAGGCACGGCCTTGAACAGCTCGAGCGCGTAGGTGGCGACGCCTCTGACCAGCTCGGTATGAAACGGCGGTACGAGATAGAGTCCCTGGGTCTGCGCCAGGCGTGCCGCTTCTTCACGGGCCTCATCGAAATCGCGACCGTATTCGATCACTTCGCCACCGAAGCCGCGCATGGCGTCGTTCTTCTCGACCGAGTTTCCCTCCGGCACCACGATCAATGCCCGCAGCCCCGCCGCGCTGGCCGCCAGCGCCTGGCTCTGGCCATGGTTGCCACGGGTCGCGGTGACAATGCCTTTCGTTCGCGGATGCTCACGCTTGAGCCAATCCATGAATGTGATGCCGCCGCGGACCTTGAACGCGCCCGTGGGGGTATGGTTTTCGTGCTTGACCCACACCGTGCAACCGAGGCGTTCCGCCAGCAAGGGCCAGGCGTACTGGGCCGTGGCGGGCATGACCTGGTAGACCTGGCGAGCCGCTTGTTCGATATCGTCGAGAGTCAGTGCGTACATGATGGGTCTCCTTGGGTTTCGGCCAGTCTAGCCAGGGACGCCGAAGCCGGGCTTTCAAAAAACTGACCTGACTTTTGTCCCCTCGCTTCACTACTATGGGTAGATGAGCCATCGAAACCGCCCACAGCCACCGCGCCCGACTGAATCGACCCGTCGCGTCGAGGCCGGCCCGTGGCTCATCGAACTGCTCCCCGGTAGCGCCTATTCGGCTCGATACGTTGCAACCCAGCCGGTCATCGGCTTTGCCTTCGACAGCCAGCGAGGCCTGCATGCCATTGGCAGCGACCGGGTGCAGCCGTTCTACGCCAAGCCCAACGGCCTGGCGTTCGTGCCAGCCCAGTGCGACGTGTATTCGGAGTCACCCGTTGGCGGCGAATACCTGCGTCTGGTGCGCACTGACGGCGGCGTGCTGCCTGGAGATCATGCGTTCAACAATCGCGTCGACCCACGCGCCAGCGCCCTCGCGCAACGCATGCGCAAGGCGTTGCTGCACGCTTCGGTCGAAGATGATTGGGAAGCCTGGGCCGTGGCGCTGGCCGAGCGCGTGACGCCGGGCGAACATTCTTGCGCAACGCCCCGGGGCTCCATGACCGACAGCCGGATGCGCCTGCTCGACGAGTTCATCGATGCCGGCCTCGATCAACCGCTGGGCGTCTCGGCAATGGCGCAGTTGCTGGGATTGTCCGAAGGTTATTTCATGCGCGCCTTCAAGTTCGCGACGGGCAAAAGCCCCCACGCCTACCTGATCGACCGCCGCCTCGCCAAAGCCCGGGCGTTTATACGCGACTCATCGGCGACGTTGGCGCAAATCGCCCACGCCTGCGGTTTCAGCTCCCAGGCGCACATGACAACAACGTTCAAGCAGCGCCTAGGGGTGAGTCCGGCGCAGTTGCGCCAGATGACGAGTGGCGTTTGACGCCCTTGACTTAATGGTCCAGTTTTTAAAAGAAGCCAAGACAGCATCCCGTTCATTGATCAGAGGGCCACTGCCGCCTATGAATGAGGCACGAAGGAACTCCCCCGCTATTCGTCGTTGGACACCCCAGTGCCGTTGATCCCTCTGGTTGTGTGCGATGACTCCACCATGGCGCGCAAGCAAGTGTTGCGTGCGCTGCCGCAAGACTGGCCGGTTTCAGTCACCGAGGCGGTCAATGGCCGCCAGGCCATGGATGCCATACGTCAGGGCCTCGGCCATGTGGTGCTGCTCGACCTGACCATGCCGGAAATGGATGGATACCAGGTCCTGAGCGCGTTGCGCGCCGAAGGCCTCAAGGCGCAGGTCATCGTGATTTCCGGTGACATTCAGGATGAGGCCGTGCGCCGCGTCCTTGAGCTGGGCGCGTTGGCCTTCCTGAAAAAACCGTTCGATGAAAACGAACTGCGCCAGACCCTCAACCGCGTGGGGCTGTTGAGCCAGCCCGCTCAGGCGCCGCCGCAGAACCGAGCGACACCGAACACGGCCATCAGCTTCCAGGACGCGTTCCGCGAAACGGTCAACGTTGCCATCGGCCAGGCCGCCGCCCTGATTGCCAAGGTGCTGGGGGTTTTCGTGCAACTGCCGGTGCCGAACGTCAACGTGCTCGAAGTCGGCGAATTGCACATGGCCTTGAACGACGTCGGCGGTTCCCAGCAACTCACGGCCATCTGTCAGGGGTTTATCGGCAGCGGCATTGCCGGCGAAGCCCTGCTGATCTTCCATGATTCGGAAATCGCCGATATCGCCCAGTTGATGCAGCGCGAAAGCGCCGACTATTCAGACCTGGAGATGCTGGTGGACCTTTCGAGCATCCTGATCGGTGCGTGCCTGAGCAGCATCGCCGAGCAGATCGATGTGGTGTTCTCCCAAGGTCATCCGCAGGTCCTCGGCCAGCATGCGGCCATCGAGGAATTGATCCGGGCAAACCGCGTCCATTGGAAAAAAACCCTCGCGGTGGAGATCAGCTACGGCCTCGAAGGCCAGGATATCCGCTTCGACCTGTTACTGCTGTTCACGGAGGATTCCATCGAGCGGCTGACCCACAAACTCGCCTACCTGATGAGCTGAGCCATGACTGACTCCATCGATCTGAACGAATTCCACTGGTTGCTGGCCATCGTTCAGAGCATCGACGTCGGCGTGGTGGTGCTCGACCGTGAGTACCGCGTTCAGGTCTGGAACACCTTCATGGAGAACCGCTCCGGCGTCCAACCCAAGGACGCCCAGAACCGGAATTTCTTCAGCCTGTTCCCGGAAATCGACCGCCAATGGTTCAGCCGCAAGGTGGAAAGCGTCGCGACCCTGGGCACCCCCGCCTTCACGGTCTGGGAGCAGCGCCCGTACCTGATGCGCTTCAAGAGCTACCAACCGATCACCGGCCAGGAAGAGTTCATGTACCAGAACACCACCTTGCTGCCGCTGCGCTCGCCTGACAACCGAATCAACCATATCTGCCTGGTGATCTATGACGTCACCGACGTCGCGACCAATCGCCATCAGATCCAGGCCGCCAATGCACAACTGCAATTGCTCTCCAGCACCGATCGCCTGACCGGCCTCTATAACCGCGGTCATTGGGAAGGCACCCTGAAAGCCGCCTACGCCCGCCATCAGCGCTATGGCAACGCCCTGAGCCTGGTGATGCTGGACATCGATCATTTCAAGCAGGTCAACGACACCTACGGCCACCAGGCCGGCGACAAGGTGATCGAACAGGTTGCCGCGCTATTGCACGAGCACGTACGCGAGTCCGACGTGGCCGGGCGCTACGGGGGCGAAGAGTTCGGCGTGGTGCTGTCGGACACCGACCAGGCCGGCGCACGGATTTTCGCAGAGCGCCTGCGCAAGGCTGTCGGACAATTGTTGGTGCAGTACAACGGCCAGGAGATTCGGTTCACCATCAGCCTGGGCGTGGCCGACCTGAGCACGCCGGCGAACGACCACGCCGAGCTGATCGCCCGGGCCGACCAGGCGTTGTATACATCGAAGAAGACAGGGCGCAATCGCGTGACGGTGCATGGCTAAGGACGGCACCGAACCCTGTGGGAGCGAGCCTGCTCGCGAAGGCGTCGGCACATCCAACATCGCTGCAAACTGATCCGACGCTATCGCGAGCAGGCTCGCTCCCACAAGGTCATGTGCATGCCGTTATTTGGCGAACAACTGACTCATGTCCTTGAACGCCTTGAACTCCAGCGCATTGCCGCAAGGGTCGAACAGGAACATCGTCGCCTGTTCGCCCACCTGCCCCTTGAAACGCACGTAGGGCTCGATCACAAATTGAGTGCCGAAGGATTTCAGTCGCTCGGCCAGCGCTTCCCATTCAGCCCACCCCAATACCACGCCAAAATGAGGCACCGGCACATCGTGCCCATCCACGGCGTTGCTGTGCACGCTTTCCTGGGACGCGGTCTTGGGGTGCTCGTGGATCACCAACTGGTGACCGTAGAAATTGAAATCGACCCACTGCTCGCTGGAGCGGCCCTCCTCCAACCCAAACACTTGGCCGTAAAAAGTACGGGCTGCCGCAAGGTCATAGACCGGAATTGCTAAATGGAAAGGCGAGACGCTCATCGGGACTCCAAAGATTCAATCATGGGATACGCAACCGCGCGTTTGCCCATCGTAGGCGCGGGAACCGAACAATAAAATCAATATAAATTTCTTAGAAAGACCATTAATCTTTATCAATGATCAAAGAACTCAAGACCCTCATTGCCGTCGCGCGCGAAGGCACCTTCGCCGCAGCCGGGCACAAGATCGGCCTCACCCAGGCGGCGGTCAGTGCGCAGATCCAGCGCCTGGAAGCCGAGCTGGGCTTCCAGCTATTCGACCGCAAGGGGCGCACGGCCCACCTCAACAAGCGGGGCCACCAGGTTCTCCTGCAAGCCCAGGAACTGCTTCGCCTTTACGAGAGCCTCGGCTCCGCCACCCCCGGGCTTCCCGCCAGCGTGCTGGTGAACATCGGCGCGATCGCCTCGGTCCAGCGCTCGTACCTGCCGGACGCTCTCGCCAGGTTTCACCAGCAATGCCCGCAGTGCCGCACACGCATCGTGCCGGGCCTGTCGGTGGAATTGATCAATCTGGTGGACGCCGGTGAAATCGACATGGCCGTGATGATCCGCCCGCCGTTCTCGCTGCAAAGCGATCTGCGCTGGACCACCCTGGCATTGGAGCCTTATCGGCTGATCATTCCCCGTGCAATGCCCGGCGAGGATTGGGCGGCGCTGCTGTCCAGCCAACCCTTCATCCGTTATGACCGGTCCTCGTTCGGCGGCAGGCAAGTCGATCGTTTCCTGCGGCAGATGCATTTCACCCTGCGGGAAGTGTGCGAACTGGATGAACTGGACGCGATCATCAAACTGGTGGAAAAAGGCGTCGGTGTCGCCCTGGTGCCGCAGACGTCAGCCCATCAGCCGTGGCCCAAAGGCGTGCGGGCCCTAGACCTGGGGCCACACACGTTTCATCGGGACATCGGCCTGATCCATCGGTCGCGACAGAGCCTGGCCGACCCCGTTGCGATTCTTGCCGAGCTGGTCATCGAGCAGGCAGGCACGCCCGCAAGCGCGTAAGGTGTCGCAGACCCGAATAGGATTGGCGGCACTACTTACCCTTGAACGCTTCCCGGATCAATCCGCCTGCACGGTCACCTGACGCTGCTCGCCCAATCCTGCAATCCCGAGGCGCATGGTCTGGCCCGGCCGCAGGAACACCGGGTTGGGCTTGATGCCCAGCCCGACACCCGGCGGCGTGCCGGTCGAAATGACGTCGCCCGGTTGCAGGCTCATGCACCGGCTGAGGTAGGCGATCAGTTGCGGCACGCTGAAGATCAGCGTCCGGGTGTTGCCGTTCTGATAGCGATGCCCGTCGACTTCCAACCACAGGTCCAGCGTATGCGGGTCTGGGATCTCATCCTTGGTCACCAGCCACGGCCCGAGAGGGCCGAAGGTGTCGAAGCCTTTGCCTTTGTCCCAGGTGCCGCCACGTTCGAGCTGCCATTCGCGCTCCGACACGTCGTTGATGACGCAATATCCGGCGACGTGCTCCAGGGCATTCGCTTCGTCGATGTAGCGCCCGCCTTTGCCGATGACCACGCCCAGCTCGACTTCCCAGTCGGTCTTGAGCGAGCCGCGGGGGATCTGGATATCGTCATTCGGCCCGCAAATGGCACTGGTCCATTTGTTGAAGATGATCGGCTCTTTCGGCACCTCCATGTTCGATTCGGCGGCATGGTCGGCGTAGTTCAAACCGATGCAGATGAACTTGCCGACCTGCCCGACGCACGGGCCGATCCGAGGCTGGCCGGTCACCACCGGCAAGCTGCGCGGGTCGATGGCCGCGAGTCTGGCCAGGCCTTCCGGCTCCAGGGCGTTGCCGGCGATGTCCGGCACATGGCCCGACAGGTCGCGGACCCGATGGTCGTCATCCAGCAGCCCGGGCTTTTCCGAACCTTTTTCGCCGTATCGCAACAGTTTCATGAAGTGCTCCTGTTCAAGTGAAAACTCAAAGGCTCATGCCGCCATCGATCACGTGCACCGCTCCCGTGGTGTAGGCGGACGCGTCACTGCCCAGGTACAGCGCCAGTTGCGCGATTTCCTGAGTGTTGCCAATGCGCCCCATGGGCTGACGGTCGAGAAACTGCCGGTAGACCTGTTGCACATCGACACCCTGCTGCGCGGCCTGGTCGGCAATGCGCTGGCGCAGCGATGGTGAATCCACGGTGCCGGGGCAGATCGCGTTGCAGCGGATCCCCTGGCTGACGAAGTCGATGGCGACAGATTTGGTCAGCCCCACCACCGCTGCCTTGCTGGCAGCGTAGGCGAAACGATTGGGCACGCCTTTGACACTGGACGCCACCGACGACATGTTGATGATCGACCCGCCACCCCGCGCCAGCATGCCTGGCAGGAACGCACGGATCATCCGGTACATGGCCGTGACGTTGAGGTCCATCGAACGCACCCAGGCCGCTTCGTCGCAGTCCAGGATGTTGCCGCTGTGCACGTAACCGGCGCAGTTGAAGAGCACGTCCAGGCCGCCGATCCAGTCGCGGACAGCCTCGATGGCGCTGGCCGAGGTGACATCCAGGGTGACCGCCGTCACCCCTTCGATGCCCGCCAATGCGCGCGTATCGATGTCACTGGCAAACACCTCGGCCCCGGCCTGGGCGAAGGCCACCGCGCTGGCGAGGCCGATACCCTGCCCGGCCGCCGACACCAGCACCCGTTTGTTCTGCAGGCTCATGCGGTCTCCAGTTGCGTTGCCGGGACCGCGCGTTTTGGTGCCCTGGCGAGCATCGAGGCCGGAATGGCCAGGATCAGCCCGCCACTGACCAACAGGCACAGGGCCAGGACATAGGTACCATTGTTGATATTGCCGGTAAGCGTCTCGGCCACGGCGGTGATCATCGATCCGGTGAAGCCCGACAGGTTGCCGATGGCGTTGATCATGCCGATCCCGGCAGCGGCAGCGACGCCCGACAACACGGTGCCCGGCAGGGTCCAGAAGATCGGCATCAGGCTGAGGATCCCCGAAGCGGAGACGCTGAGGAACAGCACCGACAGCACCAGGTTATCGGCGAAGAACGCACTGAGGATCAGCCCGGCGCCACCGATGAAGGCTGGAATCGCCGCGTGAAGGCGCCGCTCACCGGTGCGGTTGGAGTGCCGGGCGTTGAGCAGCATCGCCACGACGGCCACCGAATAAGGGATGGCGGTGAGCAAACCGATGTGCAGGCTGTTGGTGATGCCGGTGCTCTTGATGATCGAAGGCATCCAGAACGCCAGGCCATAGAAGCCGGTGTTGAAGGTCAGCAAAATCAACACCAGCAACCACACCCGAGGGTTGAAAAACACCTCGCTCAAGCGCGACGCCTTGCCCTGGTTGTCGGTTTGCAGGTTGGCCTTGAGCATGGCTTTTTCTGCTGCCGACAGCCACTTGGCCTTGTCGATGTTGTCGGCCAGGCAGACGATTACCACGAAAGCCATGATGATCGAAGGAATGCCCTCGATGATCAGCATCCATTGCCAGCCGGACAGGCCCTGCACGCCCTGCATGCTATTCATCAGCCAGCCGGACAAGATCCCGCCGAGGGTCAGGCTGACCGGCAAGGCCAACAGGAACCCGGACATCACCCGGCTCTGCCGGTGGGTCGGAAACCAGTAATTGAGGTAAAGGATCACGCCCGGGAAAAAGCCCGCTTCACAGATACCCAGCAGGAAACGCAGCACATAGAACATAGTGCTGGATTCGATATGGAAGAACGCCGCCAGCGGCACAGTGTAGGCCACCGCCATGGAGATCACCGCCCAGCTGAGCATGATCCGGGCGATCCAGAACCGCGCGCCAAAGCGATGCAGCAATAGGTTGCTGGGGACTTCGAACAGAAAATAGCCCCAGAAAAACATACTGGCGCCCAAGGCATAGACCGTGTTGCTGAATTGCAGCTCGTTGAGCATGTCGAGCTTGGCGAAACCGATGTTCACCCGGTCGAGATAGGCCGCCATGTAGCACAACAGCAGGACAGGCAGGATTCGCCAGATGACCTTGCGGTAGGTCCGGTCCTCGAAATCGAGTCCGCCGGCGGAAGCCTGGGCGGGCGAATGCTCGGAGATGGTTTGCATGAGGTAACCCCTGATTGTTTTTATTGGGTCACGTCGAATGAGCGAGTCATCCGGCGATTGAACGAGGACTCTACTGTCGGGAAGCGATTCTTTCCCAATGGCATTTTTGGATTAGTTGATAACCCAGTGTTATCAGAAATCGTAGGGGGCTACTGCGTAGCCCAGCGGGAGCAAGCTCCCTCGCCACGGGTTCAGCGCAAGCAGGCTGTGTGGGAGCGAGCTTGCTCGCGATGGGGCGGCACGTTCAACCACTCAAGCGGGCGTTGTCCTTGAGGATCTCGGCGAACTCCAGGGCCGCGCCCACCAGCGGCTCGTCCTTGCGGGTGAGGATGCCGTAGTCCTGGGGCACCAGGTGCAGCGGTGTGTCGAGGGTCTTGAGCTGGCCGCTTTCGAGCAGCGGGTCGACCATGGCGTTGGGCAGCATTCCGATCATGGGGCCACGTTGCAGGACCTGGAGGAAAGTCTGCATCGAAATCGTGTCGATGGTGTTGCGCGGCATCCCCACACCAGCTTCGGCGAAGGCCAGCTCCATGCGGGCGCGAATCGGCGTGCCGACCGGATAGAGAATCCACGGCAGGTCCACCAGTTGCTGCAAGGATGTCGGCCCAGCGTTGGCCAGCGGATGGCGATCGTTGACCACGATGCAGAACGGTTCGGGGGCAAGGGGCTGGAAGTCGTAGCGCTGCTGCTGGCTTTGATCGGTGAAACGCGCCACGGCCAGGTCGAGCTTCTTTTCTTCGAGCATCTTCATCAGATGATTACTGGTTTGCTCCACCACTTCGATGGACAGCAAGGGCCAGCGCTGCTTGATCTGCAGGATCGCCTCGGGCAACGCCACCGCCGTCGCGGCAAAAATACCGCCGACCTTCAAGTAACCGTGGCCACCTTCTCGCAGGCTGCTGATCTGTTCGACGAACGAACGGGCGTCATTCAGGGCTATTTGCGCGTAGCGCAGCACGTGCTCGCCCAGAGCGGTGGGCGGCATGCTGCGCGGTCGACGCTCGAACAGGGCGAAGCCGAGCAGGCTCTCGATTTCCTTGAGCATTTTGCTCACGGCCGGCTGGCTGAGGTTCATCTGCTCGGCCGCCAAATGCATGTTGCAGGTGCGTCCCAGCGTGTCGATCAGCAGCAGATGACGAAATTTGAGCCAGCCGCAAAAGCTGGAAAAGGACAGATCGGACATGGGCATTCCTCGGCAGCGCAATAACCACGCGTTATCGGATACTGAATATATCTCATTGGAGTTCATCGACAACGGGCCCTAGCGTGAAGGCTTTACGAACCAGGAAGCCTGTCCATGTCGCTATTGCTTACTCCCGAGAACACTCTGCCGGTCGATGGCGTGGCCGGCACGTTGATTGGTCGCGCCTGGGTCCCGGGGCGGATCGCCGGGCCTTCGCCCATCGTGCTGCGCAGTGACGGGGTGTTCGACCTCTCGGATCGATTCGCGACCCTTAGCGACCTACTGGAAACACCCTCGCCCCTGGCGACGGTAAGAGAGACGCCTGGCACCTTCATCGCCACCCTCGAAGCACTCTTGGCCAACACCGGCCCCCATGCCGACCCGGCCAAGCCGTTCCTGTTACCGCCGCTGGACTTACAAGTGATCAAGGCGGCCGGCGTGACGTTCGCGGCGAGCATGATCGAGCGGGTCATCGAGGAACAGGCCGGCGGCGACGCGGCCCGCGCCGAAGCCGTGCGCGCCACGGTCCACGGCGTGATCGGCGACAACCTGCGCTCGATCGTGCCAGGCTCCGAGCAAGCGATGCGCCTCAAGGCGTACCTCATCGAGCAAGGTATGTGGTCGCAGTATTTGGAAGTGGGCATCGGCCCGGACGCGGAAATTTTCACCAAGGCGCCGGTGCTGGCCGCCGTGGGCAGTGGCAGCCAGATCGGCATTCATCCCGCCTCACAATGGAACAACCCGGAACCGGAAGTGGTGCTGGCGGTGAACAGCCGTGGCCAGATCCACGGCGCCACCCTGGGCAACGACGTCAACCTACGGGACATCGAGGGCCGCAGCGCGCTGTTGCTGAGCAAGGCCAAGGACAACAACGCCTCGTGCGCCATCGGGCCGTTCATTCGCCTGTTCGACGAGCAGTTCAGCCTGGACGATGTGCGTGCCTGCGAAGTCGATCTGCACGTACAAGGCGAAGACGGTTACCGGCTGCACGGTTGCAGTTCCATGAGCCAGATCAGCCGCGACCCGCAGGACCTGGCAGGCCAGACACTCAACGCCAACCATCAATACCCCGATGGCTTCCTGCTGTTTCTCGGTACGCTGTTCGCCCCCACCGAGGACCGTGATCATGCCGGCAGCGGTTTCACCCACAAACTCGGCGACCGCGTCAGTATCAGCAGCCCGCTACTGGGCAGCCTGCATAATCAGGTGACCCATAGCTGCGACGCGGCACCGTGGACCTTCGGCGTCGGCGCCCTGTTGCGTAACCTCGCCGCGCGGGGGCTGCTCGACCGCTGAGCCCGACTGATCGTCGATTCACCCAATTACAAGAGAGAAATGAATCATGAGTGACACGCCAAAACGCCGCCTGCGCAGCGAGCAATGGTTCAACGACCCGGCCCACGCGGACATGACCGCGCTGTATGTCGAACGCTACATGAACTACGGCATGACCCGCGAAGAGCTGCAATCGGGCCGCCCCATCATCGGCATCGCCCAGACCGGCAGCGACCTGACGCCCTGCAACCGCCATCACCTGGAGCTGGCGCAACGGGTCAAGGCCGGTATCCGCGACGCCGGCGGCATTCCGATGGAATTCCCGGTGCACCCCATCGCCGAACAGTCGCGTCGCCCCACGGCGGCCCTGGACCGAAACCTGGCGTATCTGGGCCTGGTGGAAATCCTCCACGGCTATCCCCTGGACGGCGTTGTGCTCACCACCGGTTGCGACAAGACCACCCCCGCCTGCCTGATGGCGGCAGCCACCACCGACCTGCCGTCCATCGTGCTGTCCGGCGGGCCGATGCTCGACGGTCGTCACAAGGGCGAGCTGATCGGCTCCGGCACAGTGCTGTGGCACGCTCGCAATTTGATGGCCGCTGGCGAGATCAACTACGAAGGTTTCATGGAAATGACCACGGCGGCCTCGCCCTCCGTGGGCCACTGCAACACCATGGGCACCGCCCTGTCGATGAACGCGCTGGCCGAAGCCCTGGGCATGTCGTTACCCGGTTGCGCAAGCATTCCGGCGCCGTACCGCGAGCGCGGGCAGATGGCCTACGCCACTGGCAAGCGCATCTGCGAACTGGTGCGCCAGGACGTGCGCCCTTCCCAGATCATGACGCGTGAAGCCTTCGAAAACGCCATCGCCGTCGCCTCGGCACTCGGCGCATCGAGCAACTGCCCGCCGCACCTGATCGCCATCGCCCGGCACATGGGCGTCGAGTTGAGCCTGGACGACTGGCAAAAAATCGGCGAGGACGTGCCGCTGTTGGTCAACTGCATGCCCGCTGGCAAATACCTGGGCGAAGGCTTCCACCGCGCGGGCGGCGTGCCGGCCGTCATGCACGAATTGCAAAAGGCCGGCCGCCTGCATGAGAACTGCGCCACGGTCAGCGGCAAGACCATCGGCGAGATCGTCAGCGGCAGCCTGACCTGCGACGCCGACGTCATCCACCCCTTCGACACCCCACTCAAGCACCGCGCCGGTTTCATCGTACTCAGCGGAAACTTTTTCGACAGCGCGATCATGAAGATGTCGGTGGTGGGCGAAGCGTTCCGCAAAACCTACCTCTCCGAACCCGGAGCCGAAAACAGCTTCGAAGCGCGGGCCATCGTATTTGAGGGGCCGGAGGACTACCACGCACGCATCGACGACCCGGCGCTGGACATCGACGAGCGCTGCATCCTGGTGATTCGCGGTGCCGGCACCGTGGGCTATCCCGGCAGCGCCGAAGTGGTGAACATGGCCCCGCCCGCCGCGCTGATCAAGCGCGGCATTGACTCCCTGCCGTGCCTGGGCGATGGTCGCCAGAGCGGCACCTCGGCGAGCCCGTCGATCCTCAACATGTCCCCGGAAGCGGCCGTTGGCGGCGGCCTGGCGCTGCTACAGACCAATGACCGGCTGAAAGTCGACCTGAACACCCGCACCGTGAACCTGCTGGTGGACGACGCCGAGATGGAGCGGCGCCGCCGCGCCTGGACGCCAAACTTCCCGCCGTCGCAAACGCCTTGGCAGGAACTGTACCGGCAACTGGTCGGCCAGCTTTCCACGGGCGGTTGCCTGGAGCCGGCCACGTTGCACCTGAGGGTGATCGCCCGCAGTGGTGAGCCGCGACATTCACACTGACTCGGCGCCACCCACCGCTTCCCGTGGCGAGCGAGCTTGCTTCCTCGCCACGGGGGCTCACAGATTACCGAGCATCTCCCACAACGAAGCCCCCACCCCGGTAATGCTCTCCCCGGCAATCAACCCCGCCGCCGCCGTGATGGCGAAGCGTTCGGTGAGGCTCGGCCAGCGGCAGCTCACCAGCCAGGTCAGCACGGCGCCAAGGGCCATCATCAGCGACACCGAGGCCGGCAGGACAAACGCCAGGCCCAGGGCAGCCGTGCTGGGCAGGTAGCGGGCGCGATGGGCCGGCAGCAGGCTGTCGAGGATGCCCAGCAGCAAACCGACGGCGCCGCCGATGAAGATCGCCCAGCGGATGCTCACCGACAACGAGTCCAGGCCATGGGTCAGGGTTTGCGCCACGGCCTTCCAGGTGGCGACGGCCGGGGCCGGCCATTCTTCGGTGAGCAGCATGGTTTGCGGGTCGGGGATCAACGCCAGGTAAGCGAGCACGCCGACGATGCTGCCGATGAAAATCCCCAGCGTCTGGGCCAGCAGTTGCTTGCGCGGCGTCGCGCCGATCGCCCGGCCGACCTTGAAATCATTCATCAGGTCCGTGCATTGCCCCGCCGAACCGCCGGCGGTGTTGGCGCTCATCAAGTTGATCGGCACCTGCCCCGGTGCAACGATGCCGAAGCTCAGCTGGGACAGTTGCCCAATGGCGCCAATGGGAGGAATTCCGGTGGCGCCGACCACCCGGGCTGCCACCGCCGCCAGGCAAATGGCCAAGGGAATGGTCAGCAGCGCCATCCAGGGATTGATGCCGAACAACATGGCTTGCAGGCTGACCACCAAGACGATTGCCAGCAAAAACCCAACGGCGGGCCCGGCCTTGGGCACCGCCCAGGACGCCGCGCCACTGGCCTTGGTTGAGCGGTGCAGCGACCACAAGCGGATCGCCAGGGAAGCCAGGGTCGCGCAAACCATCAGGCTCACGCCCGGCCACAGCAGCCATTCCACTAGCACGGCGAATTGCGGGCCGCTGCTGCCGGGCGGTAAGTGCACGAGGCCATTTTCCAACAGCCACGACGCCAACCCACCCCACGCCAACAGCGCGCCGAGCAACAGGGTCAGGCCGACACGGATGCCGATGATGCCGCCAAACCCCACCAGCAATAGCGACGGATCCGCGGTAAATGTCAGCCGCTCCAGTTGGGCGCTCGGCGACCAGCGCGGGATGGCCCAGACGAAGGTATCGACCCACTTGGCGAACCCGGACAGCACGGCTGCGCCGAGCAGCACCTTGAGGCGCGTCGCGGCTTCGTGGCCGTGATTGTAGATATGCAACAAGGTCTCCAGGGTCGCCATGCCCTCGGGAAACCTCAGCGCCTTGTCGTTGAGCAACGAGGGCCGCAGGTACCAGGCAATCCAGATACCCAGGAAACTCACCGAAAATACCCACGCGACCATGGGCAACGCGTCGAGTTGCTGGCCGGTCAGCAAGGTGTACGCCGGGATCGGCGCCACCAGCCCGCCGGAAATGATCGATGCCGCGGCCGACGCCACGGTCTGGTTGATGTTGCTCTCGTGGAGCGTCCAGGGCAGCCGGCCGGACGATCGCTTGGCCAGGCCCTGCCAGATGCCGTAGCCAACCAGCAAGGCGATGATCGACATGTTGAACGACCAGCCGATCTTCAATCCCGCATAGACATTGGAGGGCGTCAGCAAAATACCCAGCACGATCCCGGTGATTACCGCGCGTGGGCTGAACTCGCGCTCTACGGGGCGCACGTGGGAGGTCGAGGTTGGATCCATGCGAATTCCTTATCGGCAGAAAACAGCGCGTTCACCCGGGGCGACGACCTAACAAGTGAGCGTTGTATTGACGGAAGGTTCACCGGCGCGTCCTGGCGTCCGCGTGATAGAGCGGTCGCCCGGAAGATGCGTAGCTGCGCTCAAGCAACACCCTCACCCAGCCGATAACCTGGATGACGAAGGCCCTCAGGCCTCGCCAGGCTCTGCTGGCTGCATAGGGTGATGATCAATGGCTTCGCTGGTTAACCGCTTACTGATGTGTGGCGCCCTGATGCTCCTGGTTGCAGGTGGATCGGCGTTGGCCATCGCGGCTGAGCCGCCACTGCGCATCGTCACCGAGGAGTTGCCGCCCTACAACATGACGCAGGACGGCCGGGTGACCGGCATGAGCACCGAAGTGGTCGAGGCTGTGCTCAAGGAGATCGGCGTCGAAGCATCGATCCAGCCCATGCCTTGGGCGCGGGCCTATGAACTGGCGCTCAATGAAAGCAATGTGTTGATCTATTCCATCGTGCGCACCCCGGCACGCGAATCGCTGTTCCAGTGGATCGGCGCCATCGCCCCGACCCAGTGGTATATCTATTCACTGGCCGAGCGGCCGGTGAAACTCGACTCCCTGGCCGATGCCCATGGGCACCAGATCGCTACCGTCAATCAGGATGTGGGCGAGCAGTTTCTCGTCTCGAAGGGCTTCCGCATCGGCGAAGAACTTCAGTCCAGCACCAAATATGAACACAATTACCGCAAGCTCAAGGTCGACCACGTGGAGCTGTGGATTTCCAACGAGCTCAATGCGCTGTACCTGACCCGTCAGAACGGCGAAGACCCGGACAAAGTATTGATCAAGTCGCTGGCGCTGCCCGAACTGAGCAGTGTCGACGGCCTGAGTATGGCGTTCAGCCGCAACACGCCGCCGCAGACCGTCGAAAAATTCCGCGCAGGCCTGCAAGCCATACGTCGCAACGGCGTCTACGATGCCATCGCGCGCAAGTGGTTATGAGATGGACAGCCATCTCACACCCCCACCCTCTCAACGGGCACAGGCCAAGACCCTCAGCTCCCTGGGTCGGCGCCTGGTCCTGGCGACCCTGCTGTTCTGCCTGTTTTTCACAGTGGCGATGGTCACCTGGCGCACCTGGCTAGCCTGGGAAAGCAACCTGACGGACATGAATGCCGAGCTGGGGCTGATCGACCAGGTTTTCCGCGACACCTTGGCTCATGCGATCTGGGAGATGGACCGCGACTCCCTGGACAAACAGCTTGCCAGCGTCGCCAAGGCCGCGCCGGTCGGACGCGTGGCGCTGAATGTCCTGCGGCCCGGCCGGTCGCCGGAAATCATCGAGCTCAATCGCTACACCACCGGTAACGAAGGGGTAGCACCGGTATTGCACCGCGAGCTCATCGCGCAGCCTTATCTCGGCGCCCACGAAAAAGTCGGCGAGCTCATCATCGAAGGCGATAACCAACTGCTGTGGCAGCGCCTGTGGGGCGAAGCGCGCAGCATCGTCATCACCCAGATCATCCAATCCATGCTGCTGGCGGGCCTGGTCATGACCATGTTCAACCGCCTGGTGACGATCCACGTGGTGCATATCGCCCGGCACCTGGGCGAGCTCGAGCCACAAACACTCAAGCACCACCTCAAGTTGCAGCGTTCGGTGGATCGCCAGGACGAGTTGAGCTTGCTCGAATCCCAGGTCAATGAACTCCAGGACAATCTCCACGCCCACCTGGAGCGCCAGCGTTCGGACGAGCTGGCGATCGCCGCCAGCCGCGATCAACTGGTCGAGCTGGTCGAGGCGCGCACCGCGGAGCTCAAGGCCGCCAACCAGGCCCTCGAAGCCTTGTCCCGTCACGACGCCTTGACGGGCCTGGCCAACCGTCGCCATTTCGACGAGCTGAAGGAAGTCGAGTTTCGCCGCGCCATGCGCCACAAGACGCCGCTTGCGGTGCTGATGTGCGACGTCGATTTCTTCAAGATCTACAACGATACCTATGGCCATATGAACGGCGACCAATGCCTGCAACAGATCGCTGAAACCCTGCGCGAGGTCTTCGGCCGCTCTGGCGAGCTGACCGCACGGGTCGGTGGCGAGGAATTTGTCGTCCTGCTGCCCAATATCGACGCAGGGCAGGCCTGGGAGGCGGCCCAACGCTTGCGTGGCGCCCTGGCCGAACGCCAACTGCCCCACAGCGGCTCATCGATCTCCCCATTCGTCACCCTGAGCATCGGCGTCGCCGAGCTGGACCCCGAGGCCATGGATCATTTCGACCAATTGATGCAACGCGCCGACCAGGCGCTGTACCGGGCCAAGCACCAGGGCCGCAACCGCGTGTCCCTCTAATCATCGCCAAAACCGAGGTCTGTATGCGCCACTCATTGATGCTCTGTTCATGGGTATTCCTGGCCTTGAACAGCCTTCAAAGCCAGGCCGAAACCATCGAGGTCGTGACCGAGGACTCGTTGTATGCCTATCTGCGCGACGAGAAATTGGTCGGCCCCGGTATCCATATCGCCGCCGATACCTTGAAGCAGGCCGACCTCGACGATTTCCACATGGCCCTCTACCCCTGGGCGCGGGCCTATGAAATGGCGCTGCGCGAGCCCAACGTGCTGATCTTTCCGCTGGATCGCACCCCGGCCCGTGAACAGCTGTTCAAGTGGGTCGGTGAAATCCATCGCTCCACCAGCCGGCTCTACAAGCTGCGCGACACGGCCCCCATCGCCATTGGCACCCTGGAAGAGGCCAAGCAGTACAGCATCGGCGTGGTACGAAATGACGCCAAGCAGGTTTATCTGCAAGGTCGTGGCTTCAGCCGACTGGTCGTTTCAGCGAATAACCACGATAACTTCCAGAAACTGTTGAACCGTCAGGTCCAGCTCGTGCCGATGCCGGAGAACACCGCGCGCCTGATGAGCCAAGATGCCCGGATTGACTTCAACCTGCTGGAGGAGGTCTACGCGCTGGATGAGCAGCCCCATCGGGTTTACCTGGCGTTCAGCCTGAGCACACCCGACGAGACGGTCGCCAAGGCACAACGCGCTTTCGAACAGCTCAAGGCTTCGGGTGAAGTGGAGCGGATCATGAAGGAAAAGCGCTGACGGGCGGCACCGGTCAGCGACGTTGAACTCTCCCCTCGAACGCATCGTCTAGGCCATAAAGGCACAGATGTGGAGCTTCTTCGATGAGCACGCTCAACGCACTCCCGGATTCAATCCAGACCTTGTTGCTGGAACGCAACGATTGGGTACCCAACAACCCACGCCTGCCGGTGATCATTTACCGTGATGCGGTCGCGACCCATACCGACGATCTGGCCGCCCGCCTGGAGCAGACTTTACGCGCCAACGGCTGGCCACCGCAATGGCGTTACGGGATCTACGACTTTCACCACTATCACACTGAAGGCCACGAAGTGCTCGGTGTTGCCAGCGGCAAGGCTCGCTTGATGATCGGTGGCCCCAACGGCCAAGTCATCGACGTCAAGGCCGGTGATGCGCTGCTTCTCCCCGCCGGCACCGGGCATTGCAACCTGGACTCCAGCGAGGACTTCCTGGTGGTCGGCGCGTATCCACCCGGCCAGCAGGCCGACATCTGCCGCGAAGCGCCGAGCGAGGCGCAACTGGCAAACATCGAAGGGTTGCCGTTTCCGGATCGGGATCCGGTGCAGGGTGCCAACGGCGGCGTCAGCCGGTTTTGGACGGACCAACGCTGACATCTGGCCGAACATGTGAGCGGTCAGCGGCCGTATACCTGGCGCAACTGCTCCTGAGTCAACGCGTCCTCGAACGGCACCGGCACTGATTTCACCGCGCCGTAGAGGTTGCGGTAGCGCCAGTAATTCCCATTGTTGGCCAACTGATAACCGCGCTCGACTACACGCTGCCCATCAAGCACATAGCGCAGGGTTTCCTGGGCCGCTTCCGGCGGCGCCGGCAACATCAGGTCGGCAGCCAGCACACGCATCGACTCATCGATACATTCGTCGAGCGCCGTCGTCACTTGCGCCAGGTCCAGCGAGCCGTCGTCGACACAACGCTTGCCGCAACGCCGGATCGGCTGGCTGGAGACTTCAATGCGCATGCGATACAACGCCGAACCGGCGATGTCCTGGACTTGCACCTGATTGATGCGGCAATAACAATAGTGGCATATTGATATTTATCTTTTCAATCTTCCTCACGGATCAAAGACTTCGACTCCCTCAGATCATCGGCGAACTGCTCACCACTCGCAGCGCCAGCCCCTCGAACGCGTCCAAGGTGATGGTGAACTCGCCTTCCGACGTGAGATCCCCTTCGACTCGCTCATTGATGATGTCCACCACCGGTCCCGGCGCGATATCTGGCAGATGGAGGGTTTCAGTGATGGGCGTCGAGCCGAAATTCAGCGCGGTGATCTGCGTGCCTTTGCCGGCCGGCAGTTCATGGACCATGATCAGCAACCCTGGATGCTCAACGTCCGGAATCAATATCTGGCGACTCGCGGCGATGTCGTAGGCCCGGCGCGCGGCCAGGATTCTGCGCAGTTGGGAGGCGAACGAATCCGGATCCTTCAATTGGCTCGGCAGGCTGCCATACAACGTCCTGGCGCGGGGCATTTGCCCGGCAGACATCGGCGCTTGCGGGTTGAGGTCTACAAGGTCGTAGGCGCCGCGATGGATCCAGCGCGTGTCGCCGTCGCGCATCAAATGCTCGACCTGCTCCGCCGGCAACGGCAATGCCCCCACCAGATCCCAGCCTGACAAGGCGAACACGCCCGGCTGCATGGCGTTGAACATCACCAGTAGTAGATGCACCTGGCGAATCTGCTGGATATCGGCGGCGGTGATGGCATCGAGGTCGCGGATGCCCAGCGCGGCGGTGATGATGCTGGCCGTGGTGCAGGACACGCCGTTGGTCACGAACCTCAAGTTGTAAGGCGCATGTTCACCGGACAGGCGCTCATACATCTGCTCGCGGATGTGCTCGCGCAAGATGTTGCCGGGAAACGTCTGGCCTTGGTAGAGGTAGGTGTCATGGGCGTGTAGCGTCCAGAAGTGCACCAGCTCAAGGGTCAATTCGTCGTGGTTTTGCAGCGCGTGGATCAGCGACCCCGGATCGATGCCAAAGGCGTGCATCTGGCGCAGCATCAAGCGTAGGAATTCGGTATCGCCCATCAGCAAGGCATGCTGGTAGGCCGGTCGCGTGATGAAGTCATAGGACAGGTCCGCCCCGCCGTGGGACATGGCGGCGATGTCATCCAACGTCAGGTTCAATTCCTGGAAACTGAAACCCCCTGCCTTGCGAATCGCACCGCCGAGCAGCTGGTTACCGGTGATCGACAGCGGGTGGCTCTCGGACCATGCAGTGCCATCGAGCTTGCGCTCGACGCCCAGGAAACCGTTGGCGTCCAGGCGCAGGATCTTCGCCCCCATGCAATCGATGGCGTGCAGCGCATCGCCAATGATCATCTGTTGCGCGGCAAAGCTTGGATCAAGCCAGTTCAGCGACGGCTGCCCTTCCTTGAAGTAATGCAGGTAGACCCAACGCCGCGGCTTACCGTCCACACCCATGACGACGGGGGTTGCGCTCCAGTCGGTTTCCTTGACGCCGGGTTCGAAGAAGATCACCCGCTGCAACTGGCCGACGATGTAGTGCTTGTCGCGCAGGGCGTCCACCTGCTGCGCGGTGAGGTTCTGCGCGTCGCGCCCCTCCTCGACTTCAGGCAACAGCGGCCAGTCTTCCTCGCGGATCTCCACCATGTGGTAGAGGCCTGGATAGTCGTCGTAGGCCAGCTCCGCCAGGCGGAAATCCGCGCCCTTGCCGGTGTGGGACGGGATGACGTCGTCGATGACCACGGCATTGTGGGCAGCGGCCATGCGTGTCAATGCCTGCAACTGGGCCTCGGTGCCCAGTTCCGGGTCGATGTCGAAGCTGATGCGGTCGAAGTTGCCGTCGATCGTCGGCGTAAATTCAGTGCCGTGCAGGCCTCCGGACCTTTTCAAGGGGCCGTTGTGGATGCCCTGGATGCCGATCTTCGACAGCGCATGCCACAAGGTTTCATCCCCCAGCGCTTCGAGCACCGTGCCATCTTCCCGGGTGACGATGGAGGCCGGGTACGCGGTGAACCAAACGGAGGATAGCGCGCAGGCGTCACGGGGCCGGGTGTGTGCGAAGGGCTGTTGCCACAGGCGCCCTTGTCCCGAGTAAAGCTTGGCCCGTTGCCTCGCCGCCTTGAGCATCGATTGCTCCACCAGCCAGTCGACATGGTTTTTCTCAGCCATCGTCATGAAAACAATCACCCGTCATAAGGAAAATCGGCCCGGCGCCTGGTATCCAGGGCGCCGCTTATGACTCATATGAGGCCATGGCCTGGCAATCGTTGCATTGGGACGGTTCGCGAGATGGCAAACCCGCCAAAACCGTGGAGAGGGAGCAACTTCCCTTGCCACATAGGTGTACTCAGCACTCAGTCGTCGTTGAACAGCGCTCCTTCGTTTCTCTCCCCCGGCGGACCAGGTCTTTGCAAGGTGGCGCAATTCGAACCATCGCCCTGCCCATCGAGTCGGGCCCTGACGAATGCGAAGGCATCTTCCAGCGAACCGTGCAACACCCCGTCATGCCCCAGGCCTTCATAGGTGCGCCAAGTGACGGGGTTGCCGGCGGCGCACAACGCCGCCGCGACCGCGTACTGCCGCTCTGGCGTGATCGTCTGATCTGCCTGGCCGGTGGCGATGAACAACGCAAACGCAATCGAAGCCTGCGGCATGTCGGTGGACGGGATGCGCGCTGAGTTCAATGCCTCGGGGGTGATCGTCAACAGCTCTGCAAACGAACCGATCCGCAACGCCTTGGATTTGAGCGCGATGTCACGGGTACAGCCCTGCCGGGCGACGTCCAGCAATTGGAGGCCCTTGGCGGTCAGGATGGTTTCGATTGGCGGTCCGTCTTCGCGCAGGCCACCGGACGCCAGGACCAGGAACACGGTGTTGGATTGGCGTGGCGGCAGCGCAATGGGGCCTTGGGGAAACGTGCTGTTCGGCGCCGTGAGTATCGCCCCCAGGATAGGCAGTTCGGGTGCGTAGGTCGTGGCAAGTATCGCCGCGCCCAACGCCGCCCCGCCGCCCTGGGATTGCCCGGCGAGGAACGTGCGAGGGGCGATCAGCCCTGGTCTGATGGCGCGGGCAGCGCGAATCGAGTCGAGAACGGAACGTCCCTCGGCTTGCCAGAATGTATAGGGATGCGGCCCCGGCCCGCCCAGTCCTTGGTAGTCAGTCACGACCACCGCGAACCCTCGCGCCAGCCAACGATTGATGTACGCCGCGTCACGGTCGCGCAGCCCGGTCCAGGAGGGCGCGCACGCATCGGCGATCCCCAGCGTACCGTGGGCCCAGGCCAGCAGCGGCCAGCCTTCGGCGGGGGGATTGCCCGCCGGCAGGTATAACGCGCCGCTGACCGGAACGAGGCCGGAATGCCAGCGTTCGTCAACCGAACTGTAGAGCAGGCGTATCGCCTGCGCGGCGGCAGGCATTAGTGCCTGCACTGGCATGCGCTCGTTTCGCAGCAGCGTACCCGGCGATTCGGGCATTGCCTCAGGCCAGCGATAAAACGCCGACAACTGCACATCCCCGGCAACGGGCCCGACAGGCAGCGTACCGGCGGCCATGCCAACGGATGCCGCGACGCAGGCCCATGCAAAGGCGGCGATTCGGAAAACATTCATGGAAGGTTCGCCTGATTGGAAAGCGCCTTGCGCAACGCGTTACCCTGAGCAGCGAGTACGTTGCGCGCGATGGGCGCCACTTCGTTGAAACGGATAAAACCGTGGGTCATGTTCGCCAGGACTTGCAGGCTCGTCACCACACCTGCGTCCTTCAAGCGCTGCGCCAACCCTCGGTTTTCGTCCAGCAGTGGGTCCAGCTCGCCAATGACCAATCGCGTCGGCGGCAGGTCCGTCAGGTCAGCCGTGATTGGCTGCACCCGCCAGTCGTCCTCATCATCGGCCAGATAGCTGGCCCAATAGGCGCTCATGGTTTCGACCGACAGATTCTGCCCTGCGTATCCGCCCAACCGTTGCCACGAGTTGGAGGTCATGTCCCGCGAGTAGCTGCCGTAGAACAGCAACAGCTGGCGCAGCGCATTGATCCCCACGTCACGCAGCGCAATGGCCGCGCCCAGGGCCAGGTTCGCGCCCGCCGAATCGCCGCCCAGGGCATAGCCGCGCACCGGGCAGTCGGTGATTGCCCCGAGCTTGATGACACGGCTGACGATCGCTACCACCTCGTTGAACGCCACGGGAAAGCGATGCTCCGGCGACAACGCGTAGTCGATGGAGAGCACCGCCAGGCCACTGTCGCGAACCAACTGACGCAGCGGCGCGTCCCAGCCGGCCAGCGAACCATGGCGAAATCCGCCGCCATGGCAGTAGAACATCAAACAAGGCGTCTCATCGCCCTCCGGCCAATAAAGCTTGCAGGGAACCGTTCGGCCGTCGACGCAAAAGCCCAGCGTGCGCTCGTAGCTCAGGGGCACGCTGCGGTGCGCCGCCCACGCATTGATCCGCTCCAACTGGCCCCGGACGCTCTGCACATCGCCCTGGACAATCGGAAGCAGGCCCTGTTGGCGCAGCGACGTCGCCACCGCGAGCAAGTCGGGATGAACCGGCGGGCATGAGTCCGGCGACGGGTTTTCGCTACGACTCATGGCCACACCTGCGTGCCGGCGGGTCGACGTCCGTCCGCGATAACGCAATGGCTGGGCGGGCTGCGCCCTTGCAGGACGGCCACCGCGCACTGGGCGGCAATCAGGTTGGTGCGATTGAGCCCCTCGACCGTGGAGGCGCCGACGTGGGGCGTCACGACCACGTTCGGCAGTTGGATCAATCGTTCGGTCACAGGTAAAAGCGTGGGGTCAGACTCGCTTTCGAAGACATCGAGCCCCGCCCCCGCCAACCGGTTCTCCCGCAGCGCGCAGAGCAGATCCGCATCGCGCACCAACCCGCCCCTCGCGGTGTTGATCAACACCGAGGACCCCTTCATCAATCTCAATGCGTGCTCGTCGATCAACCCTTGGGTTTGAGGATTGAGAGGCGCATGAAGGGTGACGAAATCGCTTTCCTCGAGCAGCGTTTCCAGACCAACGAATTTACCGTGGGCGATACCGTCGAGCTGTGTTTTGTGAGGATCAGGGGTAAAAATCAACGGTGTAACTTCAAACCCGGACAAGCGCTGCAGAACGCCCCGGCCGATCCGCCCCATCCCGACGACGCCCACCGTCTTGCGGTACAAATCGCCGCCCAGGGGGATCGACCAATCCCCTGCGGACAATCCCGATTGGCAGCGCTTGAGTTGGCGGCACACAGCGAGCATCAATGCCACGGTGTGGTCGGCGACGCTTGCGTCGTTGCCGCCGATCGCTATGGTCGCGACCTTCCCCGCCGCTACCACCGCCGCCGTATCAACCCGTTCGTAACCCACACCGCGACGGGCGATGACCTGCAAGCGCGGGAGCGAGCCCAACAGGCTGGACGTGATAGTCGCGTGCCCGACGATCCAGCCATCAGCGTCCTTCAGGATGTCGGTCAGTTGCTGTTCACTCAGGTCGCCGTCCGCTTGCCCGGGCGCCAGGTCGGCGACGACTACATCACAGCCGCGGCTCTTCAGGAAGTCGGTCGCCATGGCATCGAAAAATCGCTGTGTGACCACTATTTTATGACGAGGTGTAGACATCTCGAGCCTCTCGATAGAGCGGTTGAACTTCTAAAACGCGTAGTCCAGATAGACCCGCGCCTCCGAACCGCTCACCACGTTATCGGGTTGAGCGGAAACCAGTGCGACGAAGTCCTGGTTAATCCGGTAGTTGATATAAATCAGGCCCACGGAAAGTCCTGCGTATTCTTTTTCGTCAAAGCGATAGTAGAGGCGATATTCATTTTGTCGCTCGGTCACGTCGGTGCGTCGACCGCTGAACGGGTCGGTCGCATCAAACTCACCTTGTTTATAAATAGTCATGACCTTGAAACCATCCAGCGAAGCGCCCAATAAAGAATGCCCGCTCAAGTCATATTCGGCGCCAATCTGCCAGGTTCGCTCACCGTCGTTATTGAAATCATTGCCGGAGCGTGTCCAGGCATCCATCCGGCCGTCAACATTATCGCCGTGGTCGAAGTAGGCATAACCCAGTTGCCCGTTGCTCAACTTTGCCTGGGTCTCGGAAAAAGAAAGACCCAGGCGAAGTTTATCGAGCAATAAACCCAGGTTGATATTCAACCATGTCGCGTCATCATCGTAAGCCGCCTCACCCGCCTCCCAGTCACGCTCCCAGATTCGCCCGGCTTTCTGGAACTCATAATATTGGGTGTCCAATACCACACCGGCTTTGTCGCCCAGCGGCGCTTTTAATGTCAGCCCATAACGGGTGTTTTCATTGAAGTCCCGCGCCACCCCGTGGGCGTAACCCAGCTCGACAGCTTTCAAGTCGTAATTGATGCCGTAGGTATACAGATCCTTGATTTCCTCGCCCGTCTGGCTCAGCAGGTGCTCGAAGTCTTCCCTGTCCCGAGGCGAGGTGCGGTTGATATAGGCAGTTTCGAACCCCAACGTGCCAGGAAGCGGACCGATCCCCATCTCGGTGAAGTTCAAATGGGCGCGGCCTCCCTGGTAGGAGCCGGGAACGATCCGAGTGTCCAGCGTGACCAACGTTCCGGCGTCGAACCGCCCCCGACCTACTTGGGAATCGGCATTCCAGCCGTTGCCCTCGTAACGCAACTTGAAATAACTCTGTCCAACTTTGGTAAAGCCCCCGTTGGTGCCGTCAGTATCGTCGAACAGGTCCCGGCCATTGTCTTTTGAATCGATCATTGCCACGCCATACAAAGAGGCATCAATCCCTACAACGCCGGCCCAATAACTGGAGTTGTAATCCAGGATCGCACCGACGCCTGTGCCACCCAGCTGGGCACCGTCCGGAAAACCGCCAAAGCGGTCTTCGATCAAATCGTTGGCGATACGCGTATTGATATAGACCGAACGAAGATAAGCATTCAACTTCCCTTCATGCTGGAACCTGTCAGGATCACTGATGGTTGCCGAAAGGCAAACTCCAGACATTAACAATGTCGACAGGAACGTCATAGCGACGGCGTTAATCGATTTCATCGACCACCTCTCTATTATTTTTATTTTGACGTGAGCAGACGCGAACTGGCGTCCTTTGAACTTCGGCGCAGCGAACTAATTAATTAATTAATTAATTAATCGCCCGGGTAATAACTGCCGTTACAATCAGGACAACGCTGCTGCCGATCGCCCAGAGCAGGCAATAGCGTTGCATGTCGCCCATGTCGCGCTTGATGATTCCACTGATGAGATAGACCGCTGCAACCAATGGGCTCAATGCATGCACCGGCTGCCCCAGCACCGACGCGCGAGCGATATGCATCGGGTCGATGCCATATTCGGCAGCCGCCGCCCCCAGCACCGGTAAGATGCCGAAGAAAAACGCGTCATTGGACAGCAGGAAATTGAGCGGCAAGGCGACCAGCGCAGTAATGATGCTGAAGTATTGGCCACCGCCGTCGGGAATCAGCTGGACGATCTTTCCTGACATGGCATCAACCATCCCGGTGCCGGACAAGATGCCGGTGAACGCACCTGAGGCAAATATCAGCGCGATGACCATCAGCACACTTTCCGAGTGAGCCGCGACTCTAGCCTTCTGCTCCGCCAAGCGTGGATAGTTGATCAGCAGCGCCAGGGAAAAACCCACCATCATCAGCAACGGCAAGGGTGCCAGCCCTGTGGCCATGGAGTACATGAGCCCCGCGGTAAGCACCAGGTTGACCCAGAAGAGTTTCGGCCGATGGGTTTCGGCGTGTACGGTCGGCAAAGCGACCTCCTGCGGTGCGGCGTCCTGGGTGCCGGGCGTCCATCCCAAGCGGCGCCGCTCCTTTCGGCCTATCCAGAACGCCACGGCAAACGCATAGGCAAGCCCCACCAGCATCGCCGGCACCAGCCCCAGGAACATTTCTGCCACATCAAGGTGAAGAGCGCTGGCGGCGCGGGCGATCGGTCCTCCCCAAGGGATGAGATTGACCACGGTATTCGTCAGCAAAAGCATCAATGCCAGGATCAGCGGGTTCATCCCCAGCCGCAGGTAAAGCGGCAGGAACGCCGTCGTGACGATCAGCACAGTCGTTGCGCCATCGCCGTCGAAGGAGATGACGGTGGCCAGCAATGCAGTGCCCAGTACGACTTTAAGAGGATCATTTCCTACATGGCGCAGGATTTTCCTCACGGCGGGTTCGAAGAGCCCGGCGTCGAACATGATCGCGAAATACAGGATTGCAAACATCAGCATCAACGCGGTGGGCGCAACTTGCTTGACGCCGTTCATCACCATCGCGCCCAGTTCCGGTCCTGCCCCACTGGCCAGCCCGAAGGCAACCGGAATAAGGATGAGTGCCGTCACAGCAGAAAGTCGTTTGCTTATGATCAAGGCCATAAACGTGACGACCATTGCGAAACCTAACCAAGCCATGCGTTTCACCTTTTCGTTTTTATTGTTATCGATGCATCGAAAAATCAATGTGAACAACTCTTGCGCAGCCGAAATCTACATAGGGGCTGAAACGCTGTAAATCTTGATTTTTTTCGTCAACATCCCGGCTTAATCGGGCCTATCCCGCCATCGGTCGTCTAAAAAACACGTGTTGAAATTTATCCACCAATACACATTGACGACCTGACTGCATATCTAATAAACATGTACGACTTCCAATCACCCGAGTGGGCCCGTCATGCCAGAACAAGAAGGCCTTTACCTCTCGGCAGACGAGGCAGCCGCCCTGCTCCGGATCAGCCTGCCGACGTTGTACGCCTACGTCAGTCGCAAGAATATCCGCTCCATCAAAATCGCCGGGACGCCCAAGCGTCGCTATTGGGCCGAGGATATTCAGCGGCTGGTGAAGGTCCCGGCGGCGGAGAAACCCGTGGCGAAGCGCTCATCGCCCTCGGACAGTGCGATTACGCTGATCACCGACGATGGGCTGTTTTATCGTGGCCATGACGTCGTCGAGCTCGCGGACCGGGCCACCGTCGAAGAGGTGGCCGAGTTGATCTGGCAGGTGCCTTCGGCGTTCGGCGATTCGCTGCCTCGCACCCCGAAGGACAGCGCCAAGCTGTTGCAGATTTACGAGCACATGTCTGCCCAGGAAAAAGCCATCGCGCTTTTCCCCTTGGTCCAGCGAGAGAATCCCAAAGCGTTCGACCTTTCCCCGGACAGCTACGCCCGTACAGGCGCCGATGTCGTGAGGTGGTTTGCCGCGTTGGTCGTGGGGGCGACCGAACCGAGTACGCAACCCCTGCATGAGTTCATCACCCAGTCGTGCGGCGCCCCGCCGGCCCACGCCGATCTGATCCGGCGCCTGTTGATCCTCAGTATCGACCATGAGCTGGATCACACCACCCACAGCGTCCGCGTCGCCGCCACCACTGGCGCCACTCCGTACTACGCGGTCATCGCTGCACTCGCCGCCGCACGGGGCCATAAAATCGCCTATGGCAGGAATGAAGCCGCCAGTCGGATGATCGAAGAGATTTGTACCGCCGTGGACCCTACGCGACCGATCTTGCAGCGCTACAACCAGGACGGACACATTGTCGGGTTCGGTCCCAATGTCCACTCGATCAACGACCCGCGTGCCAGCAATCTTTTGGCGGCGCTCACGGCTGCCTTTGATGGCGACAGTGAGTTCATCAAGCTGCAAAAAGCCTTCTCGGTGGCCTCGGAGCTCGTGGCGTACCCACCGGAATTCATTCTCATGGTGAGCTTCATCGGCAGGAAACTGGGATTGCGCGGGCAGGAAATTTCATTGGGAGGCGTAGGTCGATCCATCGGCTGGATCGCCCACGCCAGCGAGCAATACAACCAACACCACGAGGGCCGCCCCCGCGCTCGCTACACCGGGACGCTGCCAACGGCGACCGATACCGGACGCCGCTGATTGGGGCATTCGTTGGCGATGCCATTGGGGCGCTGGCGCCCCTAGGAGGCAACCATCGCCGCAAACAATGTCTCGAACTCGGTTTGATGCTCGAGCCCCGCCACGAACCCAAGCACCGCAGCCTGTGCCGATGCATCGAGATGAGGCATCGCCATGCGCCGGAACTTGCGCTCGAAGTCGCTATCGGTCATTGGCGTTTCGACCGAACCGGGACCGGTGATCATCTCGCTCACGACCAGCTCGCCGCATTTCAGGGTTACGCAAACACGGTTGGCAAGGTGCCGCGGAAACAGCGCGGTGAGCGCCGGATCTTCGACGACGCTGACTTTCTCCATCAAGGCAATCACTGCGGGGTCGGCGATCTTTTCTGCGGCGTACGAGCCGACCGTGATATCGCCATCGAGCAAGGCCCGGGCGACGTTGTAAGGCAGGCTGTGGTCAGCCGTTTCGCGGGTTTTCGGCAGCCATTTCTCTGGGGTATCGGCGAGTACCCGACGGTTGAATTCAGACGTTTCGATTGAAATGGCGGCAATGTCCTGCACACCGTCAATCCGCTTGCGGATATCCAGCGCGGCCCAGACGGCCGTGTGCAATTCGCCATTGGTGGGAAACGTCTTGGTCAGCGAGCGCCGTATCGCGTAGTCGCCGTTGCCGGGCGTGCCGAAACGACTGATGTCCAGGTCGAACGGTCCGCTAATCTGTTTGAAGAAGCCCATCTCGCCTTCGAAGATCGGCGACGGCCCGGTCATGCCATGGCGCGCCAGTTGCGCTGCGAAAATCGCGTTGCGAGCGGCATTGGCCGCGGAACAGCCCTTCCAGTCGGACAACGACCCGCTGCGCACTTGCCGCATCGCCAAATGCCCGCTCAGGGCGATGTTGATCGCTTGCTCGGTCTGCGCCACGTCCAGCTTCATCAAGTTGGAAGCCGCCGCCGCCATCGCGACGTTGATGTAGTTCACGTGGTCCCAGCCACGCTTGTTCAGGCTCGCCACATCCTGCAAGCGCATTTGGATCTCATATGCCAGGACGATGGCCGAGACCAACTCAGCCCCGGATGCGTTTTCGGCTTGCGCCACCGCCAGGCAGGCCGGGATGTTATCGCTCGGATGGCCGGGCTCCAGGCCCATGTAGCCATCGTTGTAGTCCAGGAAACGAACCATCAAGCCGTTGGCGAAAGCTGCGATTTCCGTCGTTGTTCTGAGGTTGGTGCCGAATACGCTGGATGATTGCGCCGTGTTTGCAGCGGCGTAACAGAGGGCAGCCTTGACCGGGTCAGCCCCGTAGGCGCCCAGTATGCACGCCAGGCTGTCGATGAAACGCTGGCGTACCAGTTTGATGATGTCTTCGGGCAGGCGTTGGCTACGAAATTCATGGGCATATTGCGCAAGGCGCATCGCAACGGTCGGGTCCGTCATAGTTACCTCGGGTAAACAGGGGGGTCGGTCCTCGTCCATGAGGCGCACAAATCAAGGCTCGAGCGGGCGCCCGGCCTCAGTCGACGATCACGTCAAGCAGACGGACGTATTGCTGGCCGGCGTGCATGTCGCGCTCGACCATTCCGCCCTGGGGCGTCGCACGGGGATAGGAGATCTTGACCATTTCCAGATCCGGCACCGGGATCCGCTTGACCCGTTCCGGGTCGGTGCCGTAGAGCGTTGCGAATTGAGCCGGCGAGAGTGCCGCGCAATTGGAATAACGTTCGAAATTCTCGCGTCCGTTGAAAAAGATATCGAACGTAACCCAGAACGGCCCCGCTTGTTTGGATCGGACGTGCCGGCATACATCACGCAACTTAGTCATTGTGCAAGTTCCTTCACAGCTATTGGGGTGTCCGACAGATCAATCCACTTCAAACGAACCAATTCAAGGGGATTCTCAAGTTGCACCACGTGATTCAACTTGAACTCGAATATTTGCCCGCGAGGTATATCGGCCGGTGTAAAGGCAAACCCATAGGAAGGCAACTCCTTACCCATCACGCTTGGATAATGGAAGAAGTACGGATTACACGCCTGGGCAATGGTATTGGCCATTTCCTGCGTTGCAGCCGTGGCGACAAACAACATCCCTAGTTCCGGTGGCGGTAACGTTCCGGCTGCGGGTTTGACACCGGTCACGCCATTCCACCCGTACATGCGCAGGGAAATATGAAACTCGCCCAACTCTTCGGCGGGAATCGACTGACGTGTTCTCTTATATAGCGCGTCCAGCAAACGGTCATGAAAACCATCGATGTCCTTGAGCACATCGGGGTCCTGGATGCCCACCAGCATGATGGTTTGGTACAAACCGGCGGCAGCGCCTTCCAACTTCATGGTGTAAGGCATCGGCTCCCATTGCGAGCCTTCTACCCGAACAGCGCGCCCATTCAAATCGGTGTAGCGCGCCTGGGCCACGTTCAAGATTCCACCGGGCTCCAACAACCGGAACGGGTCACTGTTTTCGTAGAGCATATGGGCCGATACGCTATGGGGCGTGCACTGGTTGTCCAGGCTCAACGGCTCGACTTCGAAGCCGTTCGCGTCAACACTGAGCAGGATCCCCGACCCTAGCGTCGGGTTGACGGCGCATTGCACGCCGCATTCACCGGTCTTGCCGGCATGCCAGGACGGTCCCCATGGCGCGCCTTTCCAAATGGGATAGCAGCCTATGACGGCTGTGTCGGTCGAACGGCCGGCCAATATGATATCGGCGCCCGCGTCCAGCGCGGCGAGGAAGGGTTCAACCCCTAGGGCAGCGACAATGTGCTCACAGGCGTCCACTGTCGCGTCGTCCAACTCGGCGTGGGGCGGCAATGGTTTGATACGACCTTCAGCGTTCAGCTTTTTAATGGTTTGCTTGTCTTGCTCACAATAAATGAGCGCAATCTTTGGTGATACACCCAACTCCCCGGCAATTTCCAAGGCAATATCACGCGTCCAATCAAGATTCAGATCGCCGCCCGCCTGCCCCGAAGTCCCGACAATAATCGGCACGCCGGATTGCGCCTGGGCCTTCATCAGAATAGTCAGGTCGCGCTTGACCGCGCCTCGGTTATTCTTCGACTTGCCAAGGGCAAGATAAGCCGCGCCGCTGTCGGTTGAACCCGCGTCCGTGGCAATTACTTGCGCCCCCGCCGCCAGCCCATAAGCAATTTCTTCTTCTCGTACACCCGCTCCCAATGAACCACAGGGGACAATCACTTTTACACAACCTTCAAATAACTGCTTCATGACACCCTCTTCTTGGCGACTCAGTGCGCCAATAATAGGGGCTGCAATTACGTTGACAAGTGGACAGATTTTGTCCATATAGCCCTGCGAATTAATGCTCTCGGAAGGCTACCGCAAGATAACTTTTAATGATTAATCGTGTTTATCCTGCATAACTAACGAAGAAAAAAATCAAGTTCAGATACCTGTTCGAAGGCCGCTCGAAGCGCACATGGCAACACGTTCAAAACGGCCGTCTGTCCCACCCGTAGCTCTTCCCAGTCATCGCTTCAAGGGACGGGAAAAAGCGCGACATGACGCCCTCCGTGACGTCAACAATCCGTCACCAAAAACCTTCCTATAAAAACTTTTATATGAAGCGCCATTTTTCCGACAGATGGCACTGATGTCCCATTGCTGAAGATTTGTGAGCGGGCTCATCATCCGCCGCATGATCGCTGTGCGTTCAGGCGCTAAAACCGCGCTGACACAGGACGTAACCAACCGCATCGCTCGCTGGAGCAACATTAGGATGATGACTGTCTATTTTCTTGTCATGAGGATCTGTAGTGGCATGGAAGGCTGTGTGGAAGAGCGAAACCCCGGGCCGACCTATGCATCCAGACAGATGTGTATTGAAAGCGCGCAAGTCATGGCACCGCGCAAAGGCGTGAAATACAAATGCCGCAGCGAGCGGTTATGGGTCTCCGACGAAGTGCAGAGCCCGGGCGGTTACGACGCGGTCGTTTCAACCAAGGTCAAGGAACAGCCGTTACCTTGAGTGGGCGCAAACCGCTCCGTTATCCTTCCAGTGTCAATGACATATCCGGGTAACGGGCGCACAGGAAGTCCACAAACGCGCGAACCTTCGGCGCCGCCAGGCGCCTGGAGGTGTGCAGGACCCACAACTGTCGTTCGGCGCTTGCGACCATCCCCCACTGGACCAACTCGCCGCGGGCCAATTGATTCCAGGCAATCGATTTCGGAAGCAGCGCGGCGCCCCCACCGGCGACCGCGGCGTCGCGAATCATCAGGTAGGAAGAGAACCACAGCTTGGGGATGGGCTCCAGGATCAAGCGCCCACCATCGAGATTCCAGTGGGTCGGCTGGAAATTGGAAGGCACGATACTGGGGACAGGCCTGACCGCTCCGGGTTCAGGCTTGGCCACGCCAGGCGCGGCCACGACCACCAACCGGTCCTTGGCGAAGCAACGTCCGACGAGATTGCTGTCCGGGCTTGGGTTGACTCGGATGGCGACGTCGAATTGTTCCTCGACGAGATCCACCAGGCGGTCCTCCGCCCGCACATCGATCGTCACCTGCGGATAGGCCGCGCAGAAATCCGCGCCAATGCGCCCCATCGTCAATTGGGAAAACAGGACCGGCGCCGCCACCCGCAAGCGTCCGTTAGGCGTCGACACGCCTTCCTGGGTCGCCGTCATGGCTTCGATCACCTCCCCCAGCGGCCCTTCGGTCCGGGCAATCAGCATTTCGCCGGCTTCGGAAAGCTTGAGGCCACGGGCGCTACGCTCGATCAGCCTGACGCCCAGCTGTTCCTCCAATTCGGCGATGCGCCGCGACAAGGTGGCTTTCGACCGGCCGCTGGCGCGGCTTGCCTTGCCCAATCCTTCGTTGGTGGCGACCAGCGCGAAATCAATGAGCGCATTCAGGTTCATGTTGTTCCATTTTTGAAACGAGGTGTTTGCATTCTGGCGCCTTCGTTTTATCCCTGCAACGCCCTATCGTCTGGTCACTGCAATGCCATTCCTTGATATCAGCGACAGGAGATTCACATGAGCATCTTGATCACCGGCGCCACGGGCACCATCGGTTCTCTCATCACCACACGACTTGCCGAGAAAGGCGCCGAAGCGAAGGCCCTGGTGCGTCAGCCCGGCAAGCGCGACTTCCCGGTTGGCGTGACGGAAGTCGTTGGCGACCTGACAGACGTAGCCTCGATGCGCGCCGCGCTCGCGTCGGTACGCACGTTGTTTCTACTCAACGCCGTCACGCCGGACGAAGTGACACAGGCCTTGATCACACTCAACCTGGCGCGTGAAGCCGGTATCGAGCGCATCGTCTACCTGTCGGTGATACATGCCGACAGGTTCACCAATGTCCCGCATTTCACCGGCAAGCATACGGTGGAGCGCATGCTCGAAAGCCTCGACATGCCGGCGACCATCCTGCGTCCGGCGTATTTCATGCAGAACGAGCTCATGGTCCGGCAGACCATCCAGGACTATGGCGTATACCCGATGCCGATCGGCTCGGCCGGGGTCTCGATGATCGATGCGCGAGACATCGCCGACATCGCCGTCGCCGAATTGCTGCGACGCGACCGGGCACCCGCTGCCCTCGAACGGCTCACGCTGGAACTGGTCGGCCCCCGGGCCCTGACTGGCGCGGCCGTGGCGCAAACCTGGGGTTCGGCGTTGGGCCGGGAGGTGGTTTATGGCGGTGACGACGTGGCCGCCTTCGAAACCCAGATGGCGTCGTTCGGCCCTGGCTGGCTGGCCTACGACATGCGCCTGATGATGGCCGGTATCCAGGCGTTCGGCATGCAAGCCGAGGCAGGAACGGTGGAGCGACTCCAAGCCATTCTGGGCCGTCCGTTGCGCAGCTATGAAGACTTCGTTCGCGAGGCCGTCGGCGGCGCTTGATTGACCGCTGCCGGTGGGAGGCGATGACCTTTCACCGGCCTGCGACAAATAGCTTTCAATTTCATATGCAGCCGATACTGTAGCGGCACCCTCACTTTTCCAAGCTATCGCCCATGAACCCCAAGCTTGCCGAATCTGCCCTTGAACATGATCCTGCGAGACCTGAACCGATCAGCTTGCGCGTCGCCTTCTGGTTCTGGCTGAAGCTGGGCTTCATCAGCTTCGGCGGCCCAGCGGGACAGATTTCGATCATGCATCAGGAGTTGGTCGAGCGACGGCGCTGGATCTCCGAGCGACGCTTTCTTCATGCCCTCAACTATTGCATGTTGCTTCCCGGGCCGGAGGCCCAGCAGTTGGCGACCTACATCGGCTGGCTATTGCATCGGTCCTGGGGCGGCGTAATCGCCGGCGCCCTGTTTGTATTGCCCTCTCTTTTCATCCTGATCGCCTTGTCCTGGGTGTACATCGCCTTTGGTGAAGTTCCGGTAGTGGCCGGCCTGTTCTACGGGATCAAGCCAGCAGTGACCGCGATCGTCGTGCAGGCGGCGCATCGAATCGGCTCCAGGGCGTTGAAGAATAATTGGCTTTGGGCCATCGCCGCCGCCTCGTTCACGGCGATCTTCGCTTTCAATGTTCCGTTCCCGCTGATTGTGCTGGGTGCGGCGCTGATCGGTTACATCGGTGGCCGCCTGGCACCAGGAAAATTCCAGGTTGGTGGGCACAGCGCCGCCAACAAGTCATTCGGCCCGGCCCTGATCGATGACGAGACACCCACGCCAGAGCATGCCCGGTTCAGTTGGCCAAGGCTGGCATTGCTGGGATTGATTGGCGCCGTGCTGTGGGCCTTGCCAATGGCCGCCCTGACTGCGCTGTTTGGTTGGGAAGGCACGCTGACCCAGATGAGTTGGTTCTTTACCAAGGCCGCGCTGCTGACCTTCGGTGGTGCGTATGCGGTGCTTCCCTATGTTTACCAAGGCGCGGTCAGCCATTACGGCTGGTTGACTCCGACCCAAATGATCGACGGCCTTGCGCTCGGCGAAACCACCCCCGGGCCGCTGATCATGGTCGTGGCTTTCGTAGGTTTCATCGGGGCGTATGTCTCGCAAGTGTTTGGCGCCGATCAAGTGTTCCTGGCCGGTGCCGTTGCGGCAGCGTTGGTGACGTGGTTCACCTTCCTGCCCTCCTTCCTGTTCATTCTCGCGGGCGGGCCGTTGGTGGAATCGACTCACAACGCGCTCAAGTTCACCGCGCCGCTGACCGCCATCACCGCGGCGGTGGTCGGGGTCATCCTCAACCTGGCGTGTTTCTTTGGTTACCACGTGCTCTGGCCAACCGGGTTCAGCGGCAGCCTCGACTGGCCTTCGGCGTTGATAGCGATCGGGGCGGCAATTGCGTTGTTTCGCTTTAAGCGGGGCGTGATCCAGGTATTGCTCGGCTGTGGGCTTGTTGGCTTGGCCGTGCACTTATTTCGCTAGATTGATGTTGGCCCGACCCGCCATGAAAATCACACGGTTTGCTGCGCTTCGCCGTTGCTTCGTCAGATCCTGTAATAAATCGTCTCGTGGGAAACGCTGGAAACCATTGTAGGATTTCTTCCCCATTTAACCTCAGGTCTGTATGAAAACCCTTCAGGAACCTCCCAGTCGCCGTTCAACGAACAACCGCCTCTCCCCCGTCGCCGCGCCCTGGGCAGGCTCGTCGCAGCCTCTTGCCCTCGCACTGACCGGTCGAGGGAGCAAATAAACCATGGAATGGATCGTTGATCCCACGGCCTGGCTGGGCCTACTGACGTTGATCGTGCTGGAGCTGGTGCTCGGCATCGATAACCTTGTCTTCATCGCCATCCTGGCCGATAAACTTCCCCCCGAACAACGCGACCGTGCCCGTGTCATCGGCTTGTCCCTGGCATTGCTGATGCGCCTGGGCCTGCTGGCGAGCATTTCGTGGATGGTGACCCTGACCAACCCGCTGTTCGAAATCTTCGGCAAGACGTTCTCGGGCCGAGACTTGATCATGCTGTTCGGCGGTGTGTTCCTGTTGTTCAAGGCAACCATGGAACTGCATGAGCGTCTCGAAGGCCACGTGGCGCAACGCTCCGGCAATGCTGCCTATGCGTTGTTCTGGCCCATCGTCGCGCAGATCGTGGTGCTGGACGCGGTTTTTTCCCTGGATGCGGTGATCACCGCCGTGGGCATGGTGGAGCACCTGTCGGTCATGATGATCGCGGTGATTTTCTCCATCGGCTTGATGATGATCGCGAGCAAGCCGCTGACCCACTTCGTCAACAGTCATCCGACCGTCATCATGCTCTGCCTGGGCTTCCTGATGATGATTGGCTTCAGCCTCACCGCCGAAGGATTGGGCTTCCACATTCCGAAGGGCTATCTGTACGCCGCGATTGGCTTCTCGATCCTGATCGAATTGTTCAACCAGTTGGCACGCTCGCGGCGCAAGAAAAGCCTGCAGGGTCTGCGGCCGATGCGCGAGCGTACCGCCCACGCGGTGATGCGCTTGCTGGGAGGCCAGAAGCTCGGCCCCGACGAAGTCGGCGAGGAAATAGCCGACATGTTGGCCGGCGAAGAACCCGAACAGGTTTTCCATCGACGGGAACGGGTGATGATCAGTGGCGTGCTGCAATTGGCGGAGCGCCCGATACGCAGCGTGATGACTCATCGCGCGCAGATCGATCACCTTGACCTGGCGAACACTGCGCAAGAAATCCGTACGACACTGATGCATTCGTCGTATTCACGCTTGCCGTTGATCCGTGAAGGTCGCGTGGACGAACCCCTGGGCTTCGTCCACAAAAAAGAGCTGCTTAAGGAAATGCTGGCGGGCAACCCGCCGAATCTGGAAGCCATGGCGCGCAAGGCCATCAACCTGCTGGACAGTTTCACGATCCTCAACGCACTGGAACAAATGCGTAAGGAGTCAACCCACATCGCCTTCGTGGTGAACGAGTTCGGTGATTTCGTCGGCCTGTTGACCATGACTGACATTCTCGAGTCCATCGCCGGGGAACTGCCCGATGCCAGTGAAATCGAGGGTCCGAACATCGTTGCCCAGGAGGGAGGTTTTTTGGTCAGCGGCGCCCTGAATCTCAGCCAGGTCCGCGAACATATCGGCTTCCAGGCGAAAGCGACGGAGGACTACCAAACGCTCGCCGGCTTGGTGATGAGCTTGCTGGACCGTCTGCCCATCATCGGCGATAGCCTGCGTTGGGAGCAATGGAGCATGACGGTCGTCGAGGTGGAAGAGCGGCGGGTGACCCGGGTGTTGTTACGCGTCGAGGACCAGGGCTGACCTGATTGTCCGGGGCCGGCGGCCGCGAAGCGCATACCATGGCCGTTCGGTAGCCAGGGTACGCGCTGCAGCGCTGTCGCTCACCCGCTGATGTAACGCTCTAAACGCGCCACCAGGAATGCCCTCAACACCTGGACCGCCGGCGTCAGCGAGGTCCGGTGGGCGCACACCAGTTGCAGCGGCGCGGGCTGGCCATAGTCCGGCGGGAAAATTTCCACCAGGCGCCCGCTGCGGATATCGTCCATCACATCGAGCTTGGATTTGTAGACGACGCCAAGTCCCGACACCCCCCAACGCCTGACGATGTCAGCGTCATCGCTGATGCGGTTGCCCAGCACCTGGACGGTTTCCACCCCCTGCGGCGTCTGGAAACTCCAGCGTTCGAAGGTCTGCTCGCCCATCACATAACGAAGGCAATTATGCCTGCTCAGCTCGCCGGGCGTTTCTGGGCGGCCATGGCGTGCAATGTAGTCGGGCGAGGCACACACCGTCCGTCTGTTGGACGGCGCGAGCGCCAGGGACACGAGACTTGAATCAGCCAACTGGCCATAACGAATGCTCGCATCCAGGTGTTCGGTAAACAGATCAGCCACCTGGTCGCTGACGCGCAACTGCAACAGGACCTTGGGATGCAACTGCTGGAACTCATCCAGCCATGGCAGAAGCAGGTTGCGGCCGATGTCCGAGGGCATGGACAAGCGCAGCGTCCCGGAAATTTCATCGCGCCCCTGGGCCAGGGCAAGCTCCCCATTTTCCAAGGCCTCCAGCGCCTGCCGCGCGTGGCTCAGGTACCGCTCGCCGTCATCCGACAAACGCAGCCGCCTGGTGGACCGCACGAACAACCTCACCCCCAGGCTGGCCTCGAGTCGTTGCACCGCGACGCTGGCCAATGCCGGAGAGATGTCCAGCAACCGTGCTGCCGCTGAAAAGCTTCCGGCATCCGTCGTGGTCACGAATACCTGGAGATCATCGACTCGAATGATTCTTTTCACGCTGTCATGTCTCTCGGTTTATCCAGCAATTTTTTTCCGAACCATCGTCATGAGGTTTGCGCCGACGTCCTCGATGCTTTTGTTCTGCGCAACGACCTGGGCCCCTTCCATCAGGTACGTGAGCTCCATTGCCACTTCGTCCGGCTCGGGCAGGCCAGCCTCTTCACAGAGCGCGACCAATCGCAAGAATTGACGCTTTTTATGTTCCTCGATCAGAACGCGGGCGGGATTGGCCGGCTCGGGTATTTCCGCCAGCGAATTGGTGAATGGACAGCCCCTGTATGACGACGCCGAAAGGTCGTGGGCGATGAACTCGGCAAACCCGAGAATCTGCGCCTTGGGATCGTCGATGTGTTGCGCCGACAGCGCCTCGAAGACCTCGGCATATTTCTCGACGAGCAGACGTAGCCATTCAAGCACCAGCGCGTCTTTCGAATCGAAATGCCGGTACACCGTCATCTTGGTCGACTTGGCCTTCGCCGCGATGGCATCCACCGTCACCCGACTGATGCCCTCGCTGAAAAACAGCGCCTCGGCAGCATCGAGAATCCTTTCTTTTGGGGCTAACTGGGGAATACGTTCGGGCCGCATGATGCTCTCCGCTTGACATCGATACTCAACGGTATCTTACTATACCAGTCAGTATCACTCGATACCGACGAGTAAATCATAACGCTTTTGCCAGGCAATTGGCTCGGAGAAATGTGATGAAAAGCGCTGAATACGCCGAATACGATGCACTGGGCCTGGCTGAGCTGATCGCCAACGGTCACGTCACCCAAGATGAAGTCCGGGCCGCGGCCTTGTCCGCTATCGAACAGCTCAACCCGAAAATCAATGGGCTGGTAGAGGTTTGGGAAACTGAACCCGAGGCTCCGTCCGGGCCGTTCCAGGGCGTGCCGTTCCTGGTCAAGGACCTCGGGCTGACCGCCAAAGGGCGTCTGAATGAGCTGGGCAGTCGCTTGGCCGCCGGATGCATCGCCGACGAAGACTCCACCCTGATGACGCGCTTGCGCCAAGCGGGACTGGTGACCCTCGGCAGGACCAACACGCCTGAACTGGCGACCAGCACCACCACCGAAGCCGTATTTCCAGGGCCGACACGCAACCCGTGGGATCTGAGTCGCAGCGCAGGCGGGTCAAGCGGTGGTTCGGCCGCCGCTGTAGCCGCCGGCCTCGTACCGGCGGCGCACGCCACCGATGGCGGCGGCTCTATCCGCGTACCCGCCGCCGCCACCGGACTGTTCGGGCTCAAGCCCAGCCGGGGCAGGATTGCGATGGGCCCGGCGGTGGACGAAGTATGGGCCGGGCTTGCGGTGCACGGTGTCGTCAGTCGAACCGTGCGTGACAGCGCTGCTTTACTGGATGCCATCGAGGGCGCCGCCACGGGTGATCCCTTTGAGATCGCCAGGCCGCAGCAGCCCTATCTATCCGAATTGAATCGCGCCCCCGGGTCACTGCGCATCGGCCTGCTCCCGCATCCGCTGAACGGCACTCGCTGCGCCGAGCCGGTCGCTACAGCCACTCGCCAGGTTGCCGCCCAGCTCGAAGGCCTGGGGCACCGTGTGGAAGAGATCCGCCTGGACATCGGCCTGAGCTGGGACGCCTTCGTTGAAATGAATGCCCGCTTCTGGTCAGCCAACACCGCAGCCTGGATCAATGCCATCGCAGCGGCAACCGGCCGGCCCGTCGATGACAGCACACTGGAGCCCGCCACGCTTTCGCTGCATCGAATGGGCAGTGAACTCACTGCCATCGATCTGCTTGGGGCCATGCATTCAAGGAACCTCGTCACTCGCAGCATGGGCAGCTTTTTCTGCAACTTCGACATCTTGATGAGCCCGACACTGCCAGCGCTGCCTCCTGCCATTGGCCACTATAACGAAGGCCAGGAGTTCCTGGATGGCAGGGGCTGGATGGATCGGGTCTTCAGCCATTCGCCGTTCACCGCATTGGCAAACGTTACGGGGTCCCCTGCCATGTCCATGCCACTGGCGTTCGATCCGCATACCGGCCTGCCAATCGGCATGCAGTTCTCGGCGGGTTTTGGTCGGGAAGACAGGTTGCTGCGTCTGGCGGGACAGCTGGAGGGTGTGTTGCCTTGGGCTGGACGCAAACCCGAGGTTTGGGCTGGGAAGCTTTGACGCGGGGGGCTTACACCGCGACGGCTTCAACTTGAAAACATAAAGTCCACACAGCGAAAACCACTCAGTCGAGTGGTTTTTTTGGCTGTACGCGACCCGGTTTATTTCCGCCCTTCGAAATTGACCATCCAGGCCACTCCGAAACGGTCCTCGAACATCGCAAAACGTTCCGCCCAGAATGTCTGCGCCAATGGCATTTGTACCTGGCCGCCCTCGCTCAAGCCTTTGAAGAGTCGCTCAGCCTCCTGCGCGCTGTCGACGTTGAGGGAAACCGACACGCCCTGCGGCTTGCTGAACGGCTGGCAAGGCGGGCAGTCGGAAGCCATCAGGCTGAAATCGCCGACCGTCAGGCAGGCATGCATGATCAGGTTTGGGTCCTTGGGCATGCCCACGTCCTCTGGCGCGTCGGCGAAGGACATGGAAAACAGTTCGCCGCCAAGCACCTCCTTGTACAACGCAAAGGCTTCCTTGCAGCGGCCGTCGAAGGTCAGGTACGGAATGATTTTCATGGTGCTTTTCTCCTGTCACCGTTTCATTGTTGACCAGACATCTGAGCCCGCAAGCGATCTTCCTGCTCGCGCAACTCGGGGGTAAAGGACTCGCCAAATTCCTCGGCTTCGAAGATCTGGCGAATCTCGATTTCACTATCGCTGACCATCGGGTTCGGGCAACGCTTGACCCAGTCGATGGCCTCCTGCAATGAACTGACCTGGAAGATCCAGAAACCGGCGATCAGCTCCCTGGTTTCAGCGAAGGGGCCCTTGACGACGCTCCGGTCCTTACCGGAAAAGCGCACGCGCACGCCCTGGGCACTGGGATGCAGGCCTTCACCGGCGAGCATCACCCCGGCCTTGACCAACTCTTCGTTGTAAGCGCCCATGGCGGCCAGCAGTTGCGCGCTGGGCATTTCCCCGGCTTCCGATTCCGGACTGGCCTTGACGATAACCATAAATCGCATGCTCGAATCTCCTTAGAGTAGAGGACTGTTGAGCCGTCCGTGAGAGGGCTCCATGACTAATCGAATGGGGGCAGGCGAAATCGACAAGGTCGCTCGATTATTTTTCAGATGGCTTATGGAGACCGCTGGAGCATCTTCGCCAAGCGCGACGCTCGAACCTGGCAAGGCCCCGGGCCTGGGGCCGGAGTTGCCATGTGTGCGGCGCATCGCAGCAGATCGTTACTTCTTGATCGCTATCAGCAGGTCGAAAAGCAACTGCGCGACGGGCGACAATGTTCGCCCGCGACGTGATATCAGCCCCAAGGTCCGGCTGATCGCCGGATCCATCAGCGGGCGCGTGACCAAGGTCGCATGCCCTTGCGCCGGCATGGCCAGCTTGGGCACCACGCCGACGCCGAGCCCTGCTTCCACCAGGCTGACGAGCGCCGGCACGTGCTTGACTTCACAGAACGACCGGGGCCGGACATCGCGATTGGCCAGGGCCTGGTCGATCAGAAAGCGGTTGCCGCTGCCTTGCGCCAGGCTGATGTAGTCCACCTCGGTCAGGTCGTCCCACGTCAGCGATTCACGTTCGGTCAATGGATGGCCGACTCGTAACGCGACCACGAACGACTCGTCCAGCAGCGGCTGGAACACTACGTCGGAATCTTGGGTGCCTATGTAGGTCAACCCAAAATCCGCCTCTCCCCTGGCCACGACGGTCAGGATCGCAGACGACGACTCATCGATGACCCGCACCCGGATGCCGGGGTATTTGGCGTGGTATTGGCGAATGACATCCGGCAAAAAATACGCCACCGCAGAGGGTACGCAGGCGATGGTGACCTCTCCGGAAAGCCTGTAGGCCAGGTCATGAAAACCTATCAGGGCATTCTCCAGTTCGTTCAATACGTTGCGCGCTCGTGGCAAGAATCCACGGCCGATCGTGGAGAGCTCCACCCGACGAGTGGTGCGCTCGAACAACTGCACCCCCAACGCCGACTCAAGCTTATCGACGCGGCGCGACAGCGCGGATTGCGACAGGTGCAGCGCTTGCGCAGCTGCGCTGAAACTTCCCAGGTCCGCTACGGCGAGAAAACCGCGCAAATCGGCGAGGTCGAAATTCATGCGCTTTCCTCATAGATCACACTTTTATTTGCATTTCTCTTTTTAATCAGCGCCCTTCAACCTGTCAACTCTGTCGAACCAATAGGGCATTTTCCATGCAACACAAAACCGAACCCACTCTCGCGGTTGAAGAACTACGACAACTTGGATGCCAGGCATTTCAAGGGTTGGGCCTTACGCAAGAGGCTGCCGAACATGTTTGCGAGGTGCTGGTGCTGGCCGACTTGTTCGGCTTGACGACCCACGGTCTGAGCCGCGTCGAGTCTTATGGGGAGCGCCTCCAGTCCGGTGGTATCAGCGCCTCAGCCGAGCCAGCCGTGGAAACGCTTGCCCCTGCCATTGCTCGGGTCGAGGGGCACAACGCCGTTGGCCCTCTGGTCGGCATGACGGCGCTCGAAGTCGGAATGAAGATCGCCAGGCAGTTCGGAATAGGTCTGGTCCTCGCCCGAGGCAGCAATCATTTCGGGCCCATCTCGCCTTACTCGTACATCGCCGCCGAGCAGGGTTTCGCCAGCATCATCGGCAGTAACGCGACCACCACCATTGCCCCCTCGGGGGGCAGTGACGCGCGCCTGGGCAATAGCCCTCTGGGCTTCGGCGTACCGAACCCCAATGGCAATCACTTCATGCTGGACATGGCCATGAGCGTGGTGGCGCGCGCCAAGATCCGCAACGCACTCGCGCGCCAGGAGACCATCCCGGATAACTGGGCAACGGATGCCAACGGCAGGCCCACTACCGATCCTCGCGCGGCGTTGGACGGCTTCCTGCTACCCATCGGCGGCCACAAGGGTTATGGGCTCGCGCTGGTGGTCGACCTGCTGGCCGGGTTGCTCTCGAACGCGGCCTACCTGACCCATGTGAAATCCTGGGTCGATGCGCCGGATGAGCCTCAGAACCTCGGGCACTTCTTCATTCTTATCGACACCGCACGCCTTGGCTCCACGGCATGGCTGAAGGAGCGGATGATCGATTTTGCCGACATTCTGCACCAAAGCCCGGCGGTCGATCCCGCCTCGCCCGTCATCGTCCCGGGGGAGATCGAACTGAAGAAGATGCGGCGCCATTTGCAGGAAGGTGTCCCGGTAGAGGCCGCCACCAGACAGCTCCTGGATCAATACGCAAACCGGGTGGCCTGACATGATGTCCTCGAACGAAAACCTTGCCACCCTCTTCAATCCCACCGGCGCGCTGCGCGCTTCGATCAACGTGGGCAATCCCATCCTCGCGCGCCTGGACGAATCCGGTCGCGCGGCCGGAGTATCGGTCGATCTGGCGAATGCCTTTGCGGCCCAGCTCGGGCTGCTACTTGAACTGCGGGTGTTCAACAGCGCCGGCGAGTCCGTGGCGGCGGTTTCAGAAGGCCGCGCCGACTTTGGCTTTTTCGCCATCGACCCGGTTCGGGCCGAACAACTGGCCTTCACCGAACCCTATGTGGTGATCGAGGGCTGTTACCTGGTCAGGGATGATTCGCACTTCAAGGACATCGCTCAGGTGGACCAGCCAGGTATCGAAGTGGTGGTCGGCAAAGGCAGCGCCTATGACCTGTACCTGACGCGCGAACTCAAGCACGCCACGATCACTCGCTCACCGACTTCGCCAACCGTCGTCGATACCTTCCTCGCCGAGGGCGCCGACGTGGCAGCCGGCGTGAAGCAACAGCTGGAGTTCGATACCACTCGCTTCCCCGGCCTGCGCCTGTTGCCGGAGCGTTTCATGGAGATCCGCCAGGCCATGGGCGTTCCCCATGCCTATGGCAAGGAAGCCGCCGAGCGCTTGCGACAATTCGTGGAGCAGGCCAAGGCCAGCGGCTTCGTTGCCGAGGCCATCAAGCGCCACGGCATCGTTGGGGCCACCGTCCCCGGTTGACGATCGCGCACACCACTTTCGCCCTATCCAATAAAAACAAGAGTATCTGACATGTTGGCATTCCTTGGCTTATCAATGGTCGTGGCATTTACCTACCCGAGCCGCGACACAGACACATTCAGTTGGCTGCCGGAGCCCAATCAGTTCTGCTGGCAGTGCCTTCGCGGGGGCGCCCCCCTGGACGACGATCGTGTCGGTCTGTTCTCACCGGCGCTGCAACCAGACCTGCGTAACCTGCCACCGACGTTCATTTCGGTCGGTTCTCAAGATTTGTTCCTCGAGGAGGACGTCGATTTTGCAATGAGGCTGATTCGCGCAGGCGTTGCCACCGAACTTCATGTCTATCCTGGCGCGCCCCATATGTTCGACCAGGTGCCAGGGCGCATCGCGGATCAAGCGTCCCGCGACATCGTCCGGGCGTTGGGCGTTTTTCTGAGGAGGGTGTGAAATCGGATCCGGACCTTCAACCCAACGATGAAAACTTACGCGCCAGCGTCTATGGTAGATACTTGCAATGGCGGCCATCGTCCAATAACAAGATCGCCGTGAAGCCCCTTCGCGGATTCACGCCTGATGGAGCATTTCATGACCCTGCATAGCGCGCAGCCTATCCCGAGCGAACTGGCAGCCTTCGTCAACGACCATTTTTCCGGACGCGGCCTGAAGCCCGATGGCCTCATCGCCCAGTCCTGGTACCGCAGCGTCGTGGAGCACCGGCTCGACCCTGGCGCGGCGAGCCGCAAGAACATCCTCAGCGCCGAGGACATCCGGCGTCATCAGGAACAGCACCAGCAGTATCTTTCCATCGCCAGCCAAGGCGTCAGCGGTCTGGCCCGGCGCGTGGTGCCCGCCGGTTTTGCCGTGCTGCTGAGCGACGAGCGCGGCATTACCCTGGATTCCCGACTGCCCGACCAGCACGACATCTATACGCAGTCCGGGCTGGTGGTGGGTGCGCAGTGGGAGGAATCGGTGGTGGGGACCAATGGCATCGGTACCACGCTGGCAGCCGCGCAGCCGTTGATCATTCATCGGGAGGAGCATTTCCTGGCGTCCAATTTCAGCCTGAGTTGTTCGGTGGCGCCCATTTTCGATGCCCAAGGCCTGTTGCGCGGTTGCCTCAATGCGACCTGCATGAACAGCGCAGGCCCCCGGGAAAGCCAATACCTGACGCTGCAACTGGTGATCATGTATGCGCGTCTGATCGAGAACGCACATTTTCGCCAGAGCTACCGCGACCGCTTGACCTTGTCCCTCAAGCCCCTGGATGAAATCGCCGACCTGGCCAACGAGCAATTGCTGGCGCTCGATGAAAACGGCCGCGTCATCGGGGCCAACCGTGCGGCATTTGTCGCCCTGGAGCTGGCTCAGGGGCCGCAGTTGCTGGGCACGCCCATCGATCGCCTGCTTCCCACCACAATGGACGAATTGCTGAAGCTCACCAATGGCGGCGCCCAGGGCGTGCGTTTGCGTGGCCTTCGCGATGAAGCGCTGCTGGAGGTCGGCCTGCGGATTCCATCCCAACAGCACCGCCCGCGCCCCATCGCCCGCCCTGCCCTTGACGCTCACCCGGAGCTGCAACAACTTGCCGGCCTCGACCCTCAACTGCAACAGAGCGTGCGGCGGGTGCGCAAGGTGATCGACAAAGGCATCCCTATTTTGATTACCGGCGAAACCGGCACCGGCAAGGAAGCCTTTGCCCGAGCCATCCACCAGGCCAGCCATCGTCGCTCAGGCCCGTTCGTTGCACTCAATTGCGCGGCCATCCCGGAGACGCTCATCGAGAGCGAGCTGTTCGGCTATCGCGCCGGCAGTTTTACCGGCGCCAACCGAAAAGGCATGAAGGGCAAGCTGGAGCTGGCGAACGGCGGCACGCTGTTTCTCGATGAGATTGGCGACATGCCCGCCCATTTGCAAACCCGCTTGCTGAGGGTACTGGCGGAGCGGGAAATCGCGCCGCTGGGGGCTGAAGTGCCGGTGACGCTGGACGTCCAGGTCATCTCGGCGACTCACCAGGACCTGCCTACGATGATCGGCGAGAAGCGCTTTCGCGAAGATCTGTTCTATCGCCTCGCCGGCATGAACCTGGCGCTGCCCGCCTTGCGCGAACGCAGTGATCGCGCCGCGCTGATCGATCAATTGCTCGCGGCTCAGGACGAAACTCTCGGGCTACGGCTGAACACGGACGCCCGCCAATGCCTGCTCGACTATCAGTGGCCTGGCAATATCCGCCAATTACTCAACGCCCTGCGTTACGCGGTAGCCCTGGCCGAAGACGGGGTCATCGACTTGGACTGCTTGCCCAGCGAAGTGCTGGCGCCACGGCGGCTGTCATTGCCCGACAACTCCACACCGTTGTCCGGCAACCTGGGCGAACAGTTGGGCGACGAAGAGGCCCGCCGCTTGCTGGCGACCTTGCGTCAGCATCGTTGGAACATCAGCGCCGCCGCTACCGAACTGGGCATCTCTCGCTCCACGCTGTACCGCAAGATGAAAAAGCACGGCGTCGTCGCGCCCAACGACCAGTTCTGATATGCCCATGAAAATGCCGGCGCCCTTGCGGGTGCCGGCATTTTTTGTCGTCCGATCAGACCTGGATGTAAACCACATGGGTATGGGTGTATTCATACAAGCCGTGCTTGCCGTCCGCGCCGCCAATACCAGACTTGCGCGCCCCCGCATGGAAGCCCTGCATCGCTTCGAAGTTTTCTCGATTGATGTAGGTCTCACCGAAATCGAGCTCATTGCTGGCGCGCATGGCCGCGCTCAGGCTGCGGGTGTAGATCGATGAAGTCAGGCCGTATTCGCTGTCATTGGCCAGGGCAATGGCTTCGTCCAGGTCGTCGACAATCTGGATCGGCAGTACCGGGCCGAAGATCTCCTGGCGCATGATCGCCATCTCGCCGCCGCACCCGGCCAGCACCGTCGGCTGATAGTGAAAACCCTGGCCCTTGTCGGCCACCGCGCCGCCGGTGACCACTTCGGCCCCCTCTCCCTTCGCGACCGTGACCATTCGCGCAACCTTGTCCAGGGCCGCCTGGTTGATCAGCGGCCCCATGTCCAGATTGTCCTCGGCCAGCGGGTCGCCGTAGCGGGTCGCGGCCATCGAGGCGGCAATCTGCTCGATGAACCGATCGGCGACCTTGCGCTCGACGTACACCCGTTCGGCGCAATTGCAGACTTGCCCTGTGTTGATCACCCGCGAAGCCGTGATGGCCTTGACCGCGAGGTCCAGGTCGGCGTCCGCCAGCACGATGGCCGGCGCCTTGCCACCGAGCTCCAGGTTGAGTTTGGTGATGTTTGGCGCTGCCGCCGCCATGATTCGCGAGCCGGTGCCGACGCTGCCGGTGAAGCTGATCAAGTCGATGCCGGCATGACGGGTCAAGTCATGCCCCACGGTCGCCCCCGTGCCGCTGACAACGTTGAACACACCGGCCGGCAGGTCGGTCTCAGCCACCAGGCGAGCAAACTCGAAGCAATTGATGGGGGTTTCTTCGCTGGGCTTGATCACGATGGTATTGCCGGTCACCAGCGCCGGGGCCATTTTGCGAGCAATCAGGAAGAACGGGAAATTCCACGGCAGAATCCCGGCCACTACGCCCAGGGGCTTGCGCAGCAGGAAGATGCTTTCGCCGGCACGGTCGCTGGTCAGCACCTCTCCCTCAAGGCGCCGCGCCCACTCGGCCATGTAGTCCAGGTAATCGGCGGTGAAGTTGACTTCCACCCGCGCCAATCCCAGCACTTTGCCCTGCTCGGCGGTGATGATATGGGCGAGGCGTTCGGCGTTGTCGCGCACTTTCGTGGCGATTTTTCGCAAGTAACCGGCGCGCTCGATGGCCGGACGGGCAGCCCAGCTTTTTTGCGCCTTGCGCGCTGCGGCAATGGCCGCTTCGACTTGCTCGCCACTGGCTTCGGGGACCCGTGCGAGCAAACGGCCGTTGGCCGGGTTGCGCACTTCGATGCTTGGGTCGCTGGGAACAAAAGCGTTGGCGATGAAGTTCTGGTAATCGGTGATCTCGGTCATGTGCTTGCTCTCGCGTCAGGGTCGAAATAATGCGGGGGCGCTCATTTGGCGGTGAAGGTCTTCCAGACCCCGCCTTCTTGCTGCAGGTCGTGGGCGCGCTTGATCAGGTATTGGTGGATCTGCTCCACCTGTTCCGGCGTGAAGGCGTCGGCAAAGGACGGCATGCCGTCCGGCACTCGGCCGCCGTAGAGAATCCCGAGGAACATCTGGTGTTTTTCCGCCGTCAGCTTGCGCAGGTCCGGCAGCACACCGCCGCTGACCGCGTGGATGCCGTGGCACTGAGAACAGTAGCCGTCGTAGAGCTTGCCGCCGGCCTCCACTGCCGCCAGGTCGCCGGTCAGGGGTGGCGGTTTCGGGGTGTCGGCGAGCGGTGCCGGCTCGTTGAGTTTCGCGGTGCCGCCCAATTTATAGGTCAACACCTGGGAGAACGGCCGAACCCCGGCGCGTAGGGACAAGGCTCCGGCGAATGTCGAGAAAGCACCGCCCCAACCGGCCATGAACGTCACGTACTGTTCACCGTCCACGCTGTAGGTAATCGGCGCCGCCATCACACCGCTGGCCGCCGGCTGCTCCCAGAGTTTCTTGCCACTGTCGGCAGCGTAGGCGATCACACGGCCGTCGGCGCTGCCCTCGAACACCAGGTTGCCGGCGGTACTCAAAGTGCCGCCGTTGAAGATCGTCACATAGGGCACTTCCCACGCCGGTTGCTGCTTGACCGGGTCCCAGGCAATCAGTTTGCCTGACCAGCCCTTGGCCATTTCCAACAGCCCATCTGCGTCCTCCGGCATCATCCCGGTGCGCAGGCCCAGTTGGTACATGCTCTTGAACGGGTTGCGCTTCGGCGCCTCGGGGATGTGCTCGTAATAGGCGGACATGATGTGCGCGGGGATATACACAAGCCCGGTGTTCGGGTTGTAGGACATCGGCTGCCAGTCATGGGCGCCCCAGAACGCCGGCGTGACCAGTTTACGTTTGCCGTCCTTCCAGTACGCGGCATTCTCGTCATCGACGATGGGCCGGCCCGTCTTCATGTCCATGCCCTTGGTCCAGCTCTGGGGCACGATGCCCTTGGCGGACAGCAGCTCACCCGTGGCGCGGTCGATCACGTAGAAAAAACCGTTCTTCGGCGCTTGCATCAGCACCTTGCGCGGCTTTCCGTCGATCGGCAGCTCCGCAAGGATCATGTGCTGGGTAGCGGTGTAGTCCCAGGCGTCACCCGGCGTGGTCTGGTAGTGCCAGGCGTATTCCCCCGTATCGGCATTGACCGCGACGATGGACGACAGGAACAGATTGTCGCCCTTGGCCTGGCTCCGCCATTTCGGGTCCCACAACGAACCATTGCCCACGCCGATGTACAGCAGGTTCAGATCCGGGTCGAACGCAAACGAGTCCCAGGCCGTGCCGCCACCGCCTTGGGCCACATAGGCGTCGCCGTGCCAGGTCTTGGCGGCGATTTCCATGGCCTTGTCTTCGGGCGGCAGCTTGGGGTCGCCCGGCACCGTGAAGAAGCGCCAGGCCTGCTTGCCGGTCTCGGCGTCATAGGCGGTGACATAACCGCGTACGCCGAACTCGGCGCCGCCATTGCCGATCACCACTTTGCCGTTGACCACGCGCGGCGCACCGGTGATGGTGTAGCTGCGCGAGTGATCGGCACGGGTGTCCACCGACCACGCCCGCTGGCCGGTCTTGGCGTCGATGGCCTCCAGGCGACCATCGAGCACGCCCACGTAAACCTTGCCCTTCCACACCGCGACGCCCCGGTTGACCGCATCGCAACAGGCCTCGCCGGCGCGGTTGCGGTCGGACTTGGGGTCGTACTTCCAGATCAACCTGCCGTCGCGGGCGTCCAGGGCGTAGACCACCGAGAACGGGCCGGTGGTGTACATCACGCCGTCGACCACGATAGGCGTGGCCTCGACACCGCGATCCAGGTCCAGCTTGTAGCTCCAGGCGAGCCCCAACTGGTCGACGTTCCGGTCGCTGATCTTGTTCAACGGGCTGTAGCGTTGCTCGTCGTAGGTGCGACCGGTGCTCATCCAGTTACCGGGCTCCTGGTCGGCGGCGATGATGCGCTTGCCGTCGACATTCGCCGGCATGTCCTGGGCCCAGCTCGGAGCAGTATTGAGGGTAAGCGCCAGCACGACATATAGCGCCTTGAGGGGAGCGCGAAGGGGCGCGTTCCGAGAAGCAGTAGGCACGGCGAGGCCAATCTGTGTCATGGGAGGACTCCTGATTCTTATTAGTAGCGAAGCCATTGCGCTGCGCACTCAGGCAGGAGCAACCCCCATGCCACCGTCGGGAAATGCTCTGCAAGCCCCGTTCTACGGGGGCTGCGCTTGGTGTGGCGGGTTGCGAAGACGTGCGACAGTTGTCGCATTCACCGTGACAGCTGTGCCAGACGTGCGCCAGGTTGCACACGATTCGTGAAGAAAGCGGTCACACGCTGTGCCTTAGCACCTTGGCGCGAGGGGCCTAGAATAAAAGCCACCATCAGCAGGAGAGCCAAGCGATGTTCGCCTCATTTGAATCGGGCCGATGCCAAGTCAACGGCATTACCGTCAACTACCGCAAAGGTGGCAGCGGCCAAGGTCTGCTCTTGCTCCACGGGCATCCCCAGACCCACGTCATGTGGCACAAAGTCGCCGAACCCCTGGCGGAGCATTTCACCGTGATCGCGGCGGATCTTCGCGGCTACGGTGACAGCGACAAACCGGCAGGCGACGCAGAACACGTCGCCTACTCCAAGCGGCAAATGGCCCTGGACGGGCTCGAACTCATGCGCGCGCTGGGGTTCGTGAAGTTTGACGTATTGGCGCATGACCGAGGCGCACGCGTGGCCCATCGCATGGCGATGGATCACCCGGATGCAGTGAAGCGCTTGATCACGCTGGACATCGCTCCGACACTGGCGATGTACGAGCAAACCAACGAAGCGTTTGCCCGCGCCTATTGGCACTGGTTTTTCCTGATTCGCCCGGCCCCATTTCCCGAAACGCTCATCGAGGCCGATCCGGAGCTCTATCTGCGCAGCGTCATGGGCACTCGCAGCGCTGGCATGGCGCCTTTCACTGATTCAGCATTGGCCGAATACCTGCGCTGCCTGTCACTCCCCGGCGCAGCTCATGGTGTTTGTGAAGACTACCGTGCAAGCGCCAGCATCGATCTGGAGCACGACAAGAGCGACCGACAAGCCGGCCGAAAACTCTCAGTGCCATTGTTGGCCTTGTGGGGAGCGGACGGCGTCGTGGGCCGTTGCTTCGATCCGCTGGGGGAATGGCAAAAAGTCGCGACCGAGGTGCGAGGGAAAGCGTTACCGTCGGGGCATTACATAGCGGAAGAAGCGCCGAAGCTTTTGCTGGACGAGGTGCTTGGATTTTTGCTCCCTTCGATCCCCCGAGGCCGGTAATTTACAGGCGGCAACCGTTCCTACAACACCTGCCGGCAAATTCCTGGACACTGGGGCCCAATCCATCGTCACGTTGACCGTGCATTCCGCCCTGGACGCCGTCGGCTTGACCGCAGCCTTCGCAACGGCGTTGGGAAATGCGGGCATCAGTTGCAACGTCATCGCGGCTTACTACCACGACCACTTTTCGTGGGGTGGGAAGATGAAAAGCCATCCATTAGCGCTCCCGCCAGCCACTGCCTCTACACCCACCCCTCAAGCCGCAACGTGGCGCGCACCAGGCGTTGTTCTTCGTTTTCGATTTCCTTGAGGTTTTCGCAAATGCTCTGGATGTGGGCGATGGCCGCCTTGCGTGCCTGCTCCGGCAGGCGTCCGGTCACGGCGTTGTAGAGCCGGGCGTGTTGGCGGTCGATCTGGCGCTTCTGTGGTTCACGGTGGTAGAGGTTGTTGACCGAGGCAAACACTGAACTGAGCAGCAAGTCCGTCAGCGAACGCAAGGTCTGCACCAGCACCGGGTTATGTGAGGCCTCGCAGATCGCCAGGTGAAACGCATGGTCGAGCCGGGCGTGGACGCTGGCCTCCAGGGGATGGCTATGGGCGTCGAGCATGGCCTCGTAGCTGCGGGTAATCAGTACGAAGTCAGCCTCGGTCCCGCGCAGGGCCGCCAAGCGCGCCGATTCGCCCTCAAGCAGGCTGCGCACTTCAAACAAGTCGTAGAGTGTGCGTGGCTGCGAGCTGAACAGGTGCATCAGCGGCGACGCCAAGCCATGCCCAGCCAGGTCGGCCACGAAGGACCCCTTGCCCTGCTCGGTCTTGATGATTCCGCGGGCGCGCAACAGCTTCAGGCCCTCGCGAAGCGCAGTCCGGGAGACGCCGAGTTTTTCTGTCAACCGGCGCTCCGAAGGCAACAATTGCCCGGTCTTGAGTACGCCATCGACAATCAGGCGTTCGATGCGCTCACAGACGACGTCGGCGACCTGCGGGTTGCGGCTCGTTTCCACGCTTTCCATCGAATCTCCCACTGGTATGACCAGATTCAGACCAATGTAATCGTCCGTTCGGACATGCTGATAAGCCATTGCCCTATAAGGCTTTTACCCTATAGCCCATGAGAACCCGCTCAAAGAACTGGTTCGACCAGCTGAACACCCCATAGACAGTAGAACGCGTCGGCCTAATGATGCAAGTCAGCCGTATCGGAACAGACCTCTAATAAAAACAACCGAGTGTCGCCTACGAACGATGAATATTCTCTACGACGAACGCGTCGACGGCGCCCTGCCTGACGTCGACAAAAACGCGCTGCTGCAGGCCTTGCAAACCCAGTTGCCCGACCTGGAAATCCTGCATCAGCGCGAGGAGCTCAAGCCGTACGAATGCGACGGGCTCTCCGCTTACCGCACCACGCCCATGCTGGTGGTGCTGCCGCGCCACATCGAAGAGGTCCAGGGCGTGCTGCGGCTCTGTCATGAGCGCAAGGTCCCCGTCGTTGCCCGTGGCGCCGGCACTGGTTTGTCCGGCGGTGCGCTGCCGCTGGAAAAAGGCGTGTTGCTGGTAATGGCGCGCTTCAACAACATCCTGCACATCGACCCTGCCGCCCGCACCGCACGGGTCCAGCCGGGGGTGCGTAATCTGGCGATTTCCCAGGCGGCCGCGCCGTTCGGCTTGTACTACGCGCCGGACCCCTCCTCCCAGATCGCCTGCTCGATCGGTGGCAATGTCGCGGAGAACGCCGGTGGCGTGCATTGCCTCAAGTACGGGCTGACCGTCCACAACCTGTTGAAGGTGGACATTCTCACCGTCGACGGCGAACACCTGACGTTGGGGTCGCAGACCCTCGACTCACCCGGGTTCGATCTGCTGGCGTTGTTCACCGGTTCCGAAGGCATGCTCGGGGTGATCACCGAGGTCACAGTCAAACTGCTGCCCAAACCGCAAACGGCCAAAGTCCTGCTGGCGGCCTTCGACTCGGTTGAAAAGGCCGGCCGCGCCGTGGGTGACATCATTGCCGCCGGCATCATCCCGGGCGGCCTGGAAATGATGGACAACCTGGCCATCCGCGCCGCCGAAGACTTCATTCACGCAGGTTACCCGGTAGACGCCCAAGCCATCCTGTTGTGTGAGCTCGACGGCGTGGAGGCCGACGTCCACGACGACTGCGATCGCGTGCGCCAGGTATTGCAGCAGGCCGGCGCCACCGAAGTGCGCCAGGCTCGCGACGAGGCCGAGCGCGTGCGTTTCTGGGCTGGACGCAAGAATGCGTTTCCTGCGGTGGGACGCCTCTCGCCGGATTACTACTGCATGGACGGGACCATACCGCGCCGGGAACTGCCCGGAGTGCTTCGCGCCATCGCGGCGTTATCGACCGAACAAGGCCTGCGGGTGGCCAACGTTTTTCACGCGGGCGACGGCAACATGCATCCGCTGATCCTCTTCGATGCCAATCAACCGGGTGAGCTCGATCGCGCCGAAGCCCTGGGCGGCAAGATCCTCGAACTGTGCGTAAAAGTCGGTGGCAGCATCACCGGGGAACACGGCGTGGGCCGGGAAAAGATCAACCAGATGTGCGCGCAGTTCAACAGCGACGAGTTGACCGTGTTTCACGCCGTCAAAGCCGCATTCGATCCGAGCGGACTGCTCAACCCTGGCAAGAACATTCCAACGCTGCATCGCTGCGCCGAGTTTGGCGCCATGCACGTCCACATGGGTCAGGTGCCCTTCCCTGAACTGGAGCGTTTCTGATGGGCAGCGAACATGATTTCGACGACAGCGCAGCGCTGCTGCAGCAGGTCAACCAGGCGCTGGAAAGCGCCACCGCGCTGCGCATCCAAGGCTCCAACAGCAAAGCGTCACTTGGACGCAGCGTCGCCGGTGAGGTCCTCGACACGCGCTCGCACCGAGGCATCGTCAGCTACGATCCGACGGAACTGGTGATCACCGTTCGCTGCGGTACGCCGCTGGCTCATCTTTGCGAGGTGCTGGACGCGGCGCAGCAAATGCTGCCTTGCGAACCGCCCTCCTTCGGCGAGAACGCCACCGTGGGCGGCATGATTGCCTGCGGGCTCTCAGGGCCCCGGCGCCCCTGGTCTGGGTCGGTGCGCGATTTCATTCTCGGCACACGGGTCATCACCGGTCACGGTAAACACCTGCGCTTCGGTGGCGAAGTCATGAAAAACGTCGCCGGCTACGATCTGTCGCGCTTGATGGCCGGCAGCTACGGCGCGCTGGGCGTGGTGACCGAAGTGTCCCTCAAGGTCCTGCCAAAACCGCGGCAAACGTTGAGCATCAGCCTGGAAATGGACGCCGCCCGGGCTTTGTTGCGCCTCGCGGAATGGGGCCAGCAACCACTGCCCATCAGCGCGGCGTGCCACGATGGCGAGCGCCTGCACCTGCGGCTCGAAGGTGGCGAAGGCTCGGTCGCCGCGGCCCGCGACCGTCTGGGCGGCGAGTGGCTGGACTCTTCGTACTGGCAGGATCTGAATGAACACCGGTTGAGCTTCTTCGATGAGGACCGCCCCCTTTGGCGCCTCGCCGTGCCCAATGGCACGCCTCGACTGCCCTTGCCGGGCGTTCAGTTGATCGATTGGGGCGGCGCCCAGCGCTGGCTCAAATCCGCTGCCGAAGCGCCCTTTATCCGCTCGCTCGTCGAACAAGCCGGAGGGCATGCCACCTGCTACACGCCTGGCGTGACCGACACCCCCTTCCAGCCGCTGCCCGACGCGCTGATGCGCTACCACCGGAACTTGAAGCAACAACTCGACCCGCGTGGCATCTTCAACCCCGGTCGCCTGTACGCGGAGCTCTGAACCATGCAGACCAACTTGAGCGACAACGCCCGCCAACTGCCTCGCGCCGAAGAAGCCGAACGGATTCTGCGAAGTTGCGTGCACTGCGGCTTTTGCAATGCCACCTGCCCGACCTACCAATTGCTGGGCGATGAACTGGACGGCCCGAGGGGGCGCATCTACCTGATCAAGCAGGTGCTCGAAGGCAACGAAGTGACCCGCAAGACCCAGGAACACCTTGACCGTTGCCTGTCATGCCGCAACTGCGAAACCACCTGCCCCTCTGGCGTCGATTATCACAATTTGCTGGACATCGGTCGGGCGGTGGTGGATGCGGCGGTCCCACGCTCACCCGGCCAACGGCTGTTGCGCGAGGGATTGCGCGGCGTGCTGCCCAATCCAGGATTGTTCAAAGGGCTGGTGAGCAGTGGCCAGGTTTTCCGTGCCGTGCTGCCCAATGCATTGCAAGCCAAACTGCCTCGCAACACTCATCGGGCAAAGCCACGACCGACCCTGCGCCATGATCGGCAAGTGCTCATGCTCGAAGGCTGCGTGCAACCGATCCTGTCGCCCAATACCAATGCCGCCGCCGCCCGGGTACTGGACCGGCTGGGAATCAGTGTCACCCCGATTCGCGAGGCCGGCTGCTGCGGTGCGCTGGATTACCACTTGGATGCCCAGGCCGCCGGCCTCGATCGAGCCCGACGTAACATCGACGCGTGGTGGCCGGCCGTCGAAAGCGGTGCCGAGGCCATTGTGCAAACCGCCAGCGGCTGCGGCGCCTTCGTCAAGGATTACGGGCATCTGCTCAGCACCGACCCAGCGTATGCCGACAAGGCCGCAAGGGTCAGTGCGTTGTCCAAGGACCTGGTCGAAGTACTGCGTGACGAGCCACTGGACAAGCTCGGTGTACACAGCGATCAGCGCCTGGCCTTCCACTGTCCCTGCACCTTGCAGCACGCGCAAAGGCTTGGGGGAGCGGTTGAAGCCATCCTCGAGAAGCTCGGATTCAACCTCACGCCGGTGCCCGACAGTCACTTGTGCTGCGGCTCGGCGGGCACCTATTCGCTGACCCAACCTGCACTGTCCCGGCAATTGCGGGACAACAAGCTCAATGCGCTGGAAAGCGGACACCCCGAGATCATCGCCACCGCCAATATCGGCTGCCAGTCCCACCTCGACGGTGCTGGCCGAACCTCGGTCCGGCACTGGATAGAATTGGTCGAAGCCGCGATGCCTTGACCGAGCACTGGGATTCAACAGGCGTCGCGGCCCGCTTGTATTCAACCCCCGGTCACACTGCAGCAGCCGCAACCACCCTGGAACGCCAGGCAAAAGCCAGCACCATCAGCAACCCCAGGGCCGCCATCGCTGCTCCGGCCAGGGAGATCGCCGGATAACCCAACCCCGCGTTGATCACCGCGCCTCCCAGCGCCGCGCCAATCGCGTTGCCCAGGTTGAAGGCACCGATGTTTACCGCAGACGCCAGGTTAGGCGCGTCCTTGGCGGCTTCCATCACGCGCATCTGCAAAGGCGGCACCAAGGCAAAGCTGGCGATACCCCAGATCAGGATGGCTACCGCGGCCGGCAGCGGCCAGCGCATCAGCACGGTAAACGCCAGCAGGACAACAATCAGTATGCTCAGCGATACGATCAGCGTGCGGTCTATCGAGCGATCGGCGGCCTTGCCGCCCCACATATTGCCCAACGTCAGCCCGACACCGAACAACACCAACATCGCGGTGATGAAAGGGGTGCGAGCATGGGTCTCGCTGCTCAGGATCGGGGCGATATAGGTGAAGACGGTGAACATCGCACCTGAACCGACAACGGTCAGGGCCAATGCCCCCAACACCGGGCCACGGCCCAGCACCCGGATTTCCGCCAACACACCGATGCTTTGCGGCGTCGGCACGTTGGGCAGGGCGAACCACAGCGCGGCCATCGCCGCCACGCCCAGGCCAGTAATGCCCCAGAATGCCGTGCGCCAGCCGAACAGTTCGCCAAACCAGGCGGCCAGCGGCACACCGCCGATGGTCGCCAGGGTCAGGCCCATGAACATGGCCGCGACCGCTCCGGCACGTTTCTGCGGCGCGACCACGCTGGCAGCGACAATAGAGCCAACGCCAAAGAACGCTCCGTGATTCAGTGAGGTCACCACCCGGGCGATCATGAGGCTGTAGTAGTCGGTCGCCAGCGCTGACATCAGGTTTCCGAGGGTGAAAATCGCCATGAGCCCGATCAGCAGATAACGTCGGGGAATCCTGCCGGTGGTCAGGGTCATCAACGGCGCGCCGAGCAGTACGCCGAGGGCGTAAGCACTGACCAGCAGGCCGGCGGAGGGAATGGAAACGCCAAGATCCGCAGCGATGCCCGGCAACATGCCCATCGGCGCGAACTCGGTAACGCCGATGCCAAAGGCACCAATGGCGAGTGCAACAAGCGGTGGATTGATACGCATGGAAGTCTCCTCATCTATGTCGCAAATGCTACGATGCGGACTTTCAAGGCGGTAGATAGCCTTTCTGGCATACACCTTTGCGTGCGGAGCACAAATGGACTTCAACGGCAAATCAGGGGAAATGGCTGTGTTCGCCACGGTGGCGCAGGAAGGCAGCCTGTCGGCCGCCGCGCGCGTATTGGGGCTGACGCCCTCGGCGGTCAGCCGGACCATCGCGCGGACCGAACAGCGTCTGGGCACCCGCCTGCTGTTGCGCACCACGCGGGCGATCACCTTCACGGCCGAAGGCGAGGCTTACCTGCGCGGCGCTCGGCGGATCCTGGCCGACATGGCCGAGGTCGAAGAAGCCGTCGCCGACCAGGGCGTGCCCCGGGGCCGCTTGCGCGTCAGTGCCGCCCTTGGCCATGGGCGGCAAGCCATCGTTCCCTTGGTGGCGGCCTTCAGCGCCCGCTACCCGAACATCGTCGTCGACCTCACCCTCGGCGACGAAGTGGTCGACATCCTCGGCGGCCAGGCCGACGTCGCGGTGCGGTTTGGCCACTTGCCCGACAGCCCACTGACCGCGCGCCGGATCGGCGACACCGGCCAGGTGGTGGTGGCTTCGCCCGCCTATCTTGAGCGCCATGGCACACCCCAGGAACCGGAAGACCTGCTGCAACACAACTGCCTGCGCTTCAATTTCCGTCGCGCCGAACCCAACTGGCCGTTCATCCGCGACGGCGAAGAATTTTCCCTGAAAGTCACCGGCAACATCGAATGCAGCAGCGGCGAGGCGCTGGCACAACTCGCGCGTGTGGGCGCCGGCATCGCCCGTATCGGCGAGTTCACCGTGGCCGAGGATTTGCGGCGCGGCGATCTGGTACCGCTACTAGGTGCCTGGAACCCCGGGGACCGGGAACCGATCCACGCAGTTTTTGTTGGCGGGACGGCAATGCCAGCGCGGGTGCGGGTATTCGTCGATTTTCTGCTGGAGCATCATCGACTGTGAGCGTAGCCCGGGGGGACCAGGCGGCCTAGCGTCCGAACATTCGCACCAGAACGTCGCCTTCCCCGCCACGCCGCCGATGGATCAGCACCATGGCGACGTGGCCGATGATCAGTAGCAGCAGCAACCAACCCAACCAGCTATGCAGGAGGTTCGCGGGCAACATCATCCATTCGACTTTTTCATCGAAACCCGGCATCAACGGAATGCCCAACGGCGAAAAAGCCCGCCCGGAGCCGTATTGCCGGACCAGTGCGATCAGCGGAATGATGATGACGAGGGCATACATCGCCAGGTGTCCCAGTGTCGCTGCGATGCTCAGGGACGCGGGCCTATGGCCGCGATTGTGCAAGGACCAGCACGCCCGCAGTATCACCAGAAGTATCAATACGAACCCGAGTGTCTTGTGGGTGCCCCACAAAAATTTCTCGACGGCCGTGTCCTCCAGTAGAAGATGGGAAAACGCCGTAGCAAATTGCCACGCAAGCAAGGCGGCCATTGACCAGTGCAGGAAACGACTGACTGTTCCGTAGCGAACATGGCTGTCGTGTAGTTGCCAGTTTGATGAAGTCATCGTGCAAGCCCAGTGAGTGATCAGCCCAATGATAGATCATGCTGTCGGGTGACGGGCCGTCGTACGGCCGTACCCTGCCGCAATCAAGCTGCTTGGCTGTAGTCTCGCGTTCCTGCCTGCACTGCCCCGGCTAGTTTGGCTTCGCAACGGTAGGCACGGTCATCCGAGCAAAGACATACAGCAGCATGCCCACCAGGATGAGTGCCCCGCCGCGCAGCCAAGTGCCCATGTCTTGCTGACTCAGCAATACGAGACAAGACAGGATGGCTAGCACAGGTACCCACGTAGGCGTCTGATAATGCTCTTCTGCGACCTTGTCCTTGCGTAACACCAGCACCGCTATGTTGGTGCTGAGGAAAACGAACAGTAAGAGCAGAACCACGGTTTGCGCCAGGGTAGCCAAGGTCCCCGTGAGCGTCAGTGCGATTGCTACGAGGGTCGTTGCGACAATGGCCGCCCACGGCGTGCGCCGGTGGGGCAGTACCTTTTCCAGGAAGTCTGGCAAGAGGCCTAGATTTGCCATCCCATACGTGAGACGACTGGCCATGATCATGGTCAGCAGCGCCCCGTTGGCCACTGCGATGAGCGCGATGAACGCGAACAGGCGAGGCGGAATATCTAGCCCGGACGCACGGACCACCTCAAGTAACGGCGCCGAGGTCGCGAGCAGTTTCTCCGTGGACAGTACTGACGAGGCTGCGACCCCAACGGCCATGTAAACGACGCCCGCGGTTATCAGCGCCGCAAACAAGGCGCGGGGGTATACCTTGCGGACGTCCTTGATCTCTTCCGCGAGGTTGGCGGAAGTCTCAAAACCCACGAACGAATAGAACGCGAGCAACGCAGCGCCCAGGACGGCGAGCATCGGGCTGACTCCAGGCTTGAATTCCAGCGACCTTGCGAGTTGCGCTTCGCCAGAACTGAAGAAACTCCCCGCCGCGACGATGACCAGGATCAGCCCCGACAGCTCGATCACGGTCATCACCATATTCGCCCCCAGGGATTCCTTGATCCCTCTGGCATTCAACAGCGCGATGACCAACAAGAAAATCAGGGCTGCGACGTGGGCGGGTACTTCAATGAACGCTGCAAGGTAGTCCCCCGCGAAAGCCAGCGAGAGACCGGCAGCGCTTGTCACCGCCGCGGCGAGCATGCAAAAACCGACCAGGAACGATATCAACGGTGACTTGAAAGCCTTTTCGGCAAATACCGACGCTGCGCCCGCGTGAGGGTATTTCGAGACCAGTTCGGCATACGAACCCGCCGTCAGCATTGCGAACAATAACGCGATCAACAACGGCACCCAGATCGCGCCGCCGACTTCCCCAGCGATGGTACCCGCCAGCGCGTAAACGCCAGCGCCCAGCACATCGCCAAGTATGAACAGAAACAGCATCGGCCCCGTGACAGCGCGACGCAAAGAGGTCTTGGATTGGGACGTGTTTACTTTCATTGAAGGCTCTGTCACAGATGTGAATGCGCGAAGGTATTCAAGCGTCATGCATGCGCACAACGTCTGCACCAGTGGAATGGATTCGTAGGGTAAAAGTTCACTAAATCACCCGTGCCCTACTTAGCCCATAGCCAAACGAACGGTTATCCATCCAATGCCAACTACCCGTGCCGTTTGCTACCCAGCACCAAAGCAACACCCCCCAGCACGGCGACGGATGCCAAGACCATCCTTACGCTCAGGCTTTCACCCAGAAATACGATACCCGCCAGCGAAGCCAGGATGGGCACGCTCAACTGCACCGTTGCGGCTTGAAACGCCGCAAGATGACGCACCGCGACATACCAGACCGCGTAGCCGACGCCTGACGCCAGCGCGCCGGAAAGAACCGCATAAAACACACCCAGCGCATCCCAACGCAGCGTTGAGAGAAACGGCAAGCTTGCCACCAGGACCAGGGGAATCGACCGCAGGAAATTGCCGGTTGTGGTCGCCAGCGGATCGGCGACAGTTTTGCCAAGCAGCGAGTAGATTCCCCATGCCAGCCCCGATAACAGCATCGTAAGCGCGCTAACGGGGTCGGGAGCGGCTGCGCCTGGCAGCAGCAGACTGACCAGGCCAGCCATCGCCAACACAAACCCAACGATTGCCCGCGTATGCATCCGTTCGCCTTTGAACAAGCCGAACAGAACCATGCTCAGTTGAACCGCGCCAAACAACAACAGCGCCCCCGTCCCGGTCTCCAAATGACGGTACGCGAAGGAAAAAGCAAAGACGTAAACGAACAAGGCTGCGGCGCCCTTCCAACTGCCTTTGGTTAGGGTTGAGGACCGCCTCATGAGGCACATCAGCCCTAACACCAAGGCCCCGCTGACCAGCCGGACAACGCTGAAGCTCGCGGCATCGATATCAGTGTGCTTAAGCGCCAGGCGGCACAGCAATGAGTTAGCGGCGAAGGCGAACAGGGCGAAACAGGTCATCGCTATCAATCTGGCCGATGCTGACGAGTTGGACGCCAATGTGGGGTGTTTGCTTATTGTCATGGTCGATCCCAATGCCCAGGCAGGCTCTTAGAACGTTCGACGCCACCGCGCCCGTTGAAACACGTTCAACTACGCTGGGCTTATAGTCGTCTCTGTACCGATCGGTCAATACAACTATCTTCCTACGACCCTCGGATGAGCTACTCCCGTTTGTATCCTTCAACGCGCACGCATGGGTATGATTGCCGCTCAACCGGTTGGAAATGGCCCATGGGAAAAAAGAACGCCGTCGTCGCTGCCGAACCTGCTGAAACCAGCACCAAGGAGCGGATACTGAAAGTCGCTGCGCAATTGTTTTCGACGCGCGGGTTTCACGCGACCGGCATGGCTGAGTTGGAAAAAGCCACCGGCCTGGCTCGAGGCGCGCTGTATTACCACATCGGCAGCAAGGAAGAGCTCCTGTTCGAGATCACCAGCCGGTACTTGCGGGTGCTCATCGCTGAGGGCACGCCTCTGTGCGAGGGTGACCTGCCCGCGGAGGATAAATTTCGCCAGTTCTCCGCCATTGTGATGCGCACGATTGTCACTCACCTGGCCGAAATGACGGTATGTTTCCGGGAGGTGTATTCCGTCATTGGCGAGCGCCAGACCGAGTTGCTCGCCCTGCACCGGCAGTATGAAAAGCTCTGGTCGCAAATCCTCAAGGCCGGCGTGAACGAGGGGACCTTCCGTACAGCTGACGCGTTGGCCGTCAAGGCTATCCTTGGCATACACCATTACAGCTACTTGTGGATCAAGCCCGGCGGCCCGCGCTCGCCGGAATCCATCGCGACGTTTTTCTGCGACACCCTCCTGCCCGGACTGAAGGTTGAGCAAGGCGGTTCCCTGTAGGTCGGACTGTTGAAAAGCCCACTGACGGATCAAAAAATGTAGAATCCGCTCGCCAAAAAACCGTTCCTTCGCATCGTTGCTGTGCGCGATGGGCCACGGGCAAATCGCCGGCTTGCGATTGAACGGTTTGGACGGCGGACTGCTTTGCTCTACAGGCCGCGGTGCATATTCAAATCCACAGGGTCATCACGAGGATGACAGCTGGAAGTGCCAGTCCTGCCAGCATGGTCTGGCAAGCGATGATCCCAGCCATAAGAGGGGCATCCCCTCCTAACTGCCTTGCCATGATGTAGGAGGACGAGGCCGTGGGCAGTGCTTGGAACAGAAGTGCTGCAACCGCGGCCTTTCCTTCAAGTCCGAATAGGTGGCACGCCCAAAGTGTCACCAGCGGCATGATTAAAAACTTGGTCAGCGACGAGTAACCAACCGGACGCCACCATTGCCTGATGCTTGCGAACTCAAGCGCAGCACCCACGCAGAGCAATCCGAGCGGTAGTGACATTTGCCCCAAGGCTTTGAGCATCGGCTCAATGCCCACAGGTAATCCCCAGCCCGAGAATTGGATCAATCCGCCGGCGAAGCACGCAAGTATCAGCGGGTTCAATGCCAACTGTTTGAGGACTTTGCCCAATGACATCCTGCCGCCTGAGCCGTACTTTGCGAAGACCAATACACACAAAATGTTCACACTGGGCACGATGGCCGCGTTCGCTACCGCGGCCAGGGCTATACCCTGCACACCGAACAAGCCCGCAGCTGCCGACACACCCACGTAATTATTGAAACGTATCCCCCCCTGAAAAACCGAAGTGAACGCAGCATCGTCCGTGGTGATCAGCGATCTGGCGCTCAACAACATTAGCGATACCACAACAGTCGAGAATACGAGCACCGAAACCATGCTTTGAAACGGCACGCCATCAAGGTTGGCGGTCGCCAGTCCGTGAAAGAAAAGAGAAGGCAACAACACGTAATACGCCAAGCGCTCTGCCTGCGCCCAAAAAGTATCCGCCAAAAACTGACGATGCTTGAGCCACGCGCCCAGCACGATCAAAAGCGCGATGGGCAACAAGGCAGTCAGCAAGGAGAGGGTCATGCGCGTGCCTTGATTTTCTGTGCCAACGGTTCGCATTCCGCAATCCGTCGGCTCATCAGCGGCATGTCTACGGTAGGTCTACTGATCATGGCGCCCCCAAAAACTTAATGACTGAGGACCACGATAAGAGGTCGAACTCCAAAATAAAAACGTTTTAAACTTCAGCGATCAACAAGTATTACTCATGGTTAATCGGGCAAGACATGGGCTTTCACCGCGTTCGCCAGCGCTGCCGCCAGTCGCGCAAGCGGACGATCTTCGCGCTCCAGCAATACCACACGCCTGGTTTTTTGAGGGATGCCGAACGGTTGAACGGCCAGTGTTTTCAAGCTTATGACTTGGTGCCGGGAGAGCGGAACGATCGATACGCCCAACCCGCTTGAGACCATCTTGATAATCGCATCCTGGCTATCCAGCTCCATGCTGGTCTCCACACGCAGCCGCATAGCGCGAAGCTCTCGCTCAATGGTTCGACCTGCCCAGGCGCGACGATCGAATCGAATGAACGGCTGGCTTTTGAGTAGAAGCTTCAAGTCCTCATGCGCGTGTGATACCGGCGCGATGATCCAGAACCCTTCCTCGTAAAGTACCGTGCTTGCCAGGCCGTAAGGGTGTGGTTTTACCGGTTCGGTGGTGATCGCAACGTCAAGCTCGCCCGCCTCTACGCGCGTGGCCAATTCGGCGGACATTCCCGACGCAACAGTGATGCGCAGGTGAGGATGTTCGGCACGCAATGCCGACAGCGCGAGAGGCAGCACGCTCGCCAGCGCTGTATGAATGGCACCGATTCTAAGCCTGCCGCGCAACTCGGTGTCGCCTCCAATCTCGGACGAGATGCCGTCGTATAAGGCTAGAATTTCTCGCGCGCGCTCAACGGCAATATGCCCAGCATCCGTCAGCACCGGCAACCGCCGTGACCGATCAAACAGAAGTGTATTGAAATCTTCCTCCAAAGACCGGACGTGAAGGCTGATCGCTGACTGGGTCAAATGCACGGCGTCCGCGGCCCTAACAAAAGAACCGTATTGGGCAATGGCAAGCAGCGTTCGAAGTGCGCGTAGAGACATAGCCATTAATCCTGCAGATTGATGGCCGAGCTTGTCATAAAGGGATCAAGCATCAAGGGCAGGTTTCGCTGCTATTACCATGATCTCAACCAGCACCTCGGGTCGCGCCAGACTTGCCTGAACAGTGGCCCGTGCAGGAGCGCAGTCGGTTGGAAGCCAGGCATCCCACACTGAGTTCATCGCCGCGAAATCACGATCAATGTCTTTAAGCCAGATCTGTGCGCTCAAAAGCTGGCCCTTGTCGCTGCCCGCCAACGCCAACAAGGCTTCGATTTTGGCCAGCACCTGCTGCGTCTGCTCTTCGATGCCGGCCTGTAGATCAGTAGGTACCTGGCCGGAGAGATAAAGCAGATCGCCGTGACTAACCACACCGGACATCCGCGCGTTGCTCTGAAAACGTTCAATCGTTGCCATCGGTTTTAATCCATGAACTGGGAATATTAAGGTCGGGCCGTCAACCAGCCGAACCATACGCTGGGCACCACCAAATGCCAAGGTTATGCCCAGCGCAGCTGGATTGACATCCAAGCGGGCCTTTCATGCCAACGCCTTAGGCCCGGAACAGCCAGGTTTGCGTTTCACGCCAGCGAGTCAGCCACTCCGATCAGTTGAAAGACCTCCTCTTGCGGGGGCTCGGCGAAGATGATGTTCAAGTCACGGTAACCGGAGTGATCCCCGACCAGGCTCAACTCGAATCGAGCCCCTGATGCGTCGGCTTCGTAGCTCTTCAAGTAAGTCAGGTTCTTGGCTTCATTGACAACCACATCCAAGGTGCCGTTGTACCCATTGCCGAGTCGGGTAAAGCCCAAGGCGGACACATCGATCGTGTCTTCACCCGTGGTGTAGTCCATCAGGCGGTCAGTGTGGTTTTCGGTGGCGGTACGGTAGCTGTCGCTCAGCAGGTCGAAGCGGAACACGTCGTTGTTGCCGCCACCGACCAATTGGTCCCGGCCTTCTGCGCCAATCAATACGTCATTGCCTAACGCTCCATAGAGGCGATCATCGCCCGCGTGCCCTTCGATGATTTCGCCTCGGGCGTTGCCTTGTAAACGATCGTCCCCTTCGGTGCCCACCAACCTGGCTTGCTGGAACAGGACGTTGGTTTCATCCAGCGTTTGGCCCAGATTACCCTCGAAGACCACTTCGAAGCGTTCCCCATCCGCGTTGGCCTCGAAACTCTTGAGGTAGGTCCGCGTCCCGCTTTCATTGACGCGTATCGCCAGCGTTCCGTCATAGCCATTGCCCAGCCCGAGGAAGCCCAGGGATGAGAGATCGAGGGTATCGGTGCTGGGGTCGAAGTCGGTGATTCGGTCGCTATGGGCGGTGGTTGCGGTTCGGTAACTGTCTGCGATTGACTCGTAACGGAACGTATCGGCACCGGCCCCGCCCGTCAGCAGGTCACGACCTTCCTGGCCATCGAGCAGATCGTTACCGGCTCCGCCAGAGATCGCATCGTCGAATGACGCGGTACCGGGCAAGAAATCATCATCGCGGCCACCGTCGACGTGGTGATAGCCGTCGTCGGGATTGCCAAAGCTGTGGTCCAGGCTACCGTCGGGGTTCAACTGAACCAGGGAGGCCAGGTAGCCGTCCGCGCTTGTACCTTGGCTTGCGCCAATCAATACCTTGCCGTTGGCCAGCACAATCATGTCGGCGATCGCAAAAGGAGCGTTTTGCGAGCCCCAACTCACCTTACCCTGGTCACCGAAGCTGCTGTCGAGCGAGCCGTCGGCGTTGAGTCGGGTGACGGTCGCCACGCCCCCCGAGGCGCCCGCCAGCAGGATTTTGCCGTCATCCTGGATGACGAGGGCATCCGCATGAACATCCAGGGCGAGGCTGCCCCCGTTCGCGAAGCCGCTATCCAGGGTACCGTCCGGGTTGAGGCGGGTCAGGGTATCTTGCCCTGTGACCAATACTTTCCCGTCTTCCTGCAGCGAAACGTCGATCGTGCCGCTGGGGTGAATGCCGACGGAGGCTGGCAGGTGCAAGACCCCTGCCTCTGCGAAAGACGGGATCAAGGCCCCCGTCGCGTCGAAGCGGGCGATATGGATCTCCCCGGAGGGATACGCCGCGCTTGCGAAAAAGCTTCCGTCGCGTTGCACGGAGAACGACGCTTGCTGGCCTAGATTGTCATTCCAGTAAAAAGGCACGATCGCGGTGCCGCCATTCCCGAAACTCGTATCCAGGCTGCCGTCCGCCAAGGTGCGACTTACCCCCGATACCCAGGCGTCGCCGACTTGCACGTACTGCGCCACCAGGTAAGCGCCTCCCGGCTGCACCGCGGCATTACCGCCGTCCTCGATATCGAGCGACACAGGAAGAAGCGATTTACCGTCTCCACTGAAACTGCGGTCCAGGCTACCGTCGGCATCGAACCGGACCAGGCTACCGGTGAAGCCCGAGTCCTCTTCGCCTCCCAATCCCAGGCGACTATAAGCGCCCAGCCAGATAGCACCGTCCGGATCGACCGTGATACCTGCGACAGTGTCCGAGCCCCATAAGGTGGTGGCCACCATGCCTGTGTTCCGCGCCGCTGCAGCGGCGGGCGAAATGTCCTGACTCATGTCCATGTCTCCTGTAGCTATTAGGCGCCAAAAACTATAGACATGGGTCAGTCAGGTTGCCACTTTTCATCCCTCAACCGCCTATCAAGGGCATCGGCGAACCGGGCGCTCCCAGTTCCTCTACGCTGATTTCACGCATGCGGAACTTCTGCACCTTACCGCTGACGGTCATCGGAAAGTTGTCAACGAACTTGAAGTGGCGTGGCGTCTTGAAATGAGCGATCCGGCCCTTGCAGTAATCGCGCAGCTCTTCAGCGCTTGCCTGGTGTCCCTCGTGCAGCCTGATCCAAGCAACGATCTCTTCCCCATAGACTTTGTCCGGAACACCGATGACCTGAACGTCTGCCACCGAAGGATGGCTGAAGAAGAACTCCTCTATTTCGCGCGGGTAGACGTTCTCGCCCCCTCGAATGATCATGTCCTTATTGCGCCCGATGATCTTCAGATAACCCTCGTCGTCCATGATTGCCAGGTCGCCGGTGTGCATCCAGCCCGCATCGTCGATGGCCTGCGCGGTCGCCTGCGGGTTGTTCCAGTAGCCCAGCATCACGCTGTAGCCGCGAGTACACAGTTCGCCAATCTGACCGCGAGGAACGACCCGGTTCTGTTCGTCGATGACCTTGCTTTCCAAGTGCGGCTGGGTGCGGCCGACACGGGTGACTCGGTGTTCGATATCGTCGTCCGGCCCGGTCTGGGTGGAGACCGGGCTGGTTTCGGTCATGCCGTAGGCGATCTGCATCTCCTTGAGGTGCAGGTCTTCGATCACCCGCTTCATGACTTCGATCGGGCAGGTGGAGCCGGCCATGATGCCCGTTCGCAGATGACTCAAATCCAACGACTGGCGCTGCGGGTGGTCGAGCATCGCGATGAACATGGTCGGCACGCCATACACGCCGGTCGCTTTTTCCTGTGCGGCGGCCCGCAAGGTCTCCAGAGGATCGAACGCCGCACTGGGGTAGATCATTGTCGTTCCGTGGGTGACACAACCCAGGTTACCCATGACCATGCCGAAGCAGTGATACAACGGCACCGGTATTACAAGCCGGTCTTGCTCGCTGAGCTTCAGGCTTTCACCGACCATAAAGCCGTTATTCAGGATGTTGTAATGGCTGAGGGTGGCGCCTTTAGGGAATCCGGTGGTCCCCGAGGTGTACTGGATGTTGACCGGATCGTCGAACTGCAATTGTTCGCCGCGTTCGCGCAATTGCTCCGGAGCCACTCGTTCCGTCAGGTCTCGCAACCCCTCCCATGACAACATACCGGCGGCTGGCGCATCGCCAAGGCTGATCACGCCCCGCAACTCAGGCAACCGGCCACTTTGCAGTGCGCCTACGGCGCAGCGTTGGAGTTCGGGCAGCAGATCATGAAGCATCGCGTGGTAGTTGGAGGTCTTGAACGAATCGGCACAAATCAGCCAGCGGCACCCCGACTGCTTGAGGGTGTATTCAAGCTCGGTCAGGCGGTAGGCCGGATTGATGTTCACCAACACCGCTCCCACCTTGGCGGTTGCGAATTGGGCAATGCACCATTGCGCGCAGTTCGGCGACCAGATGCCGACCCGTTCACCGGCCTTGAGGCCCAGCGCGAGCAATCCTCGTGCGCAACAGTCCACCTCCTCGGCCAACTGTGCCCAGGTGTAGCGCAGCCCTTGATGCCGTACGACCAACGCTTCGCGATCGCAGAACCGTTCCACCGCTCGGTCGAACGCCGCGCCAATGGTCATCGCCAGCAAGGGTGTAGTTTGCGGTCCACGGGTGTAACTGGGGACACTCATATCTGTTCTCTCTGTACGATCCAAATGTGGTCCGGGGTTTCAACCACGGCGCTTTGTTGAATGGCTTGCCCTCTTTGTTTTTAACGCGTGAATATCTGCGCCGTGGTAATCGCCATATCACCGCCGGGCAATTTGATGTTGCCGATCTGCTTCAAACTGTCGGCGTCGAACACCGCTACGTCGTTGAAGGTACCCGCCAGGTAAATCTTGCTGCCGGCCTTGTTGAACGAAATGCAGTAAAAGGAATGGTCCAGCGTGGCGGCCTGAAGCAGTTTTTTCTGCTTGATGTCGTACTTGGCCAGACGGTTGAGTACACCGAACATCAGGTTCGGGTCCTTGGGCGAACGCATGCCACTGAAATAGATCTCCGTCAGAGGGCCGAAGTCGGTGGTTTCGGTCTTGCCGGTTTTCAGGTCGATGCTGAACAGCCCATAGAGGTATTCGGCGGTGGCCGGGTCCTGCTGCTTGTCCTTGAATTTCGCGGCGGTGTAGAGCAGCGAAAAATCATGGCGGTACGTTTGCTGGTTCCACACATAAAGCACGTCCGGCGCGCTGTAGTTTTCACGCTTCCAATGACGACTGGGGATCAGCACGTCGAATGTGCCGGTGTTCACGTTGACCTTGTAGACATCCGCTCCCGCCACATACAGCGTGCCATCGTCACCGCTTTGCATGATGGTCAGCTGCCGCGGTGCCGGAAAACTGCGAACAGGTTTGGCGTTCATGCCGGCATCGGTGGCGTACACATCGAGCCGGGGTTGCTGTACTTCGTAACGGTCGTTGAGCATCAACGTCGGGTTGGCGATGGCAAAGAGTTCCTTGCCGTCGTGGCCAACAGTAAAAGCGAACATGGATTTCGCTTTCTCCCCCGGTTTCTGGGTGATGCTGGCGTGAAAGACCTGTTTGCAGCTGTCCAGCTCAACACCGTAAATATCCGCGTAATGGTTGTTCAACACGTACGCGGTCTTGCGATCCGGCGACAGTTGCACGGTGCCGGGACCGAAGGCGTCCGGCATCTTGCAGGTCTTGAACAGGCTGTCGGTGGCCAGGTCGATCACGTGCAGGTTGTTCGGATAATTGGTGGTCACCATGTACTCGTGACCGCTTTGCAGTGCGGTGTTTTCATCGGCCAGGACATCGAATGAGATAACGCCCAGGACACCGAACGCGGCCAAGCCGCAGGCTTTGATGCATTGCATGCTGGAATCCTTCTTCATGACCGATCACTTGTCTTTAGGAAAAACGGTGCCGAGGTTGCGCCAGTTTTCATTGGACGCCTGGGCATCCTTGTTCCAGTCCGGATAGGTGCTCATCATGTCCGGTACCTGGGCCGGCCACCAGCAGGGGTCGGAGCAACCATACAGGTCGGCTTCCATCGGCTGGCACAGCGACGACACGCCGCCGAACGCGTCGATTTCCCAACCAGGATCGGTGGTCGAGGCGCAGCCGGCGACGGAGCTCATCGCCACCACTTCTTCGATTCGGTTCTCGGCCGCGGCCTGATCGAGTTTCTGGGCTTTGTTGTTGATTGCCTTGAGATGTTTCATATCAGTGAGCCTTGCGCGGAGTGATGTAACTGCTGATAAACGCAGGGTTGTGAGCCATGATCCGGGTGTAGACCTCGATGCCGAAGTCGACCCAGCCACGCATCAGTTCGCAGTAGTGGTAGGTCGGATGAGTCGGGTCGCCGTATCGGGCGTAGCTCTCGTGGTAGCAGCCGCCGGAGCAGAGATTGCGGATCTGGCAGTCTTCACAGCCAGTATTGGTACGGTCGAGCCGCTGGGACAGGAAGTCATTCAACTCGACCTGTTTCACCCCGCTGTGAACATTACCGAACGTCGGCAGGCTCGAACCGGTAAAGCGGTGGCACAGGTTCAATTCGCCCTTGTGATCCACCGCCAGCATTTTCAGGCCCGCGCCGCACGGCAGGGCTTTCTTGTGGCCCTCATGGATGTCGGTGATCAACTGGTGCAGGTTGGAGAACCCGATGTTGCGGTGCTCCAGTGCCGCTTCCAGGTAACGACGACCAAGCTTTTTCATGTTGGCGAAGACCTCGATCAGTTCGTCGCTGGACAGGTTGAAGCTGCTGATATCACCGGACGTCACCGGAGCAAAACCGACCTCGGCAAATCCCAGTTCGTTGAACAGGTGGTCCCAGATGGTCTCTACATCGGTAACGCCAGTGGTCAGGGTCACCCGCGCGCCCACTGGACGGCTGTTGTAACGCGACAACAGCATCTCGGCCTTGCGCCGCACCACGTCATACGTGCCCTGCCCACCCACCGTGATGCGATTGCGATCATGCACGGTCTTCGGCCCGTCGATACTCACCGAGAGCCCGAAGCGGTGGGCGTTGAGGTAGTCCACGGTGTCTTCGGTGAGCAGCGTGGCGTTGGTGGTCATGACGAACTCGACGAACTTGCCCGCCTCGGCAAACCGCTTTTCACAGTAGTCGACCATGTACTCGATCAGCTTGCGGTTGCTCAGCGGCTCCCCCCCGAAGAACACCACAGTGAAACGCTCTTCATCGGGGGATTCGCGCAGCAGCATTTCTACCGAAGCGACCGCCGTTTCGACGTCCATCTTCTTGCCCGCCGAGGGCTTGTCGAGGTCTTCTTTGTAGCAGTAGGTGCAGCTCAGATTGCAGCCCGTGTTGACGTTGAGCACCACGGTATTGATTGCGGTGCGCTCCACCCGTTTGGTACCGATGTCCGGCGACACCGGTGAGCCGTCGCTGACCAGTCCCAGGGAAATCAGCTCACGCAGGGTTTCGGTGATTTCTTCGCCGTTGAAGCGTGCGGCCAAGCGCTGGATCAGGTCGTCCGATGAGCAGCCGGGGCCGCGCAAGGTATCGATGATGGTGCCCGTCAGCTCATCGCTGGCGAACAGCGAGCTGCTGGGAATGTGGAACAGCATGCGGTCGGCGTCGACATGCACTTCGTGCAGATTGCGTTCGACCAGATTCAAAATAGCGCCCATTGCAAACCTCCTGTGCAAGCCCCGATTCACGAGGCCTGCGGTCATTCCGAAAAGTGTCTGGAACCGCTACAAACAGCCAACTTATGGAATGGGTGGATTGTTCCAGCGTTGCACGGTGACGATCATGTGGCCTTCGCCGGTCAGGGATTTCCCTGCGTCGTCGACGGCGGCGATCACCTTGAGATTGCCGGCATTGTTGGTGGACATCTTGCGCTGCGGGTTCGGCCCGGCATCGCCTGGGGTGAACACACCGGTATCGGCCTGCATGGTGCCGGCAAACTTGACGTCTTCATCCTCTTTGGCACGGTCATCGAAAGCCTCGACCTTCCATTGCGCAGGGAATACGCCGATGCGATAGGGCTTGCCGTCAGCGCCCTTGCCCCAGGCTTCGGCATCGAAACGGCCCTGGACTTTTGGCGTCGAACCACCGCCCTCGCCGATCCGCGCCACCGAGAATTCGGGCACGACTTTGACTTCAGCGATCTTGCTATAGACCGACAGTGTCGGGCCTTTCAGCGTGCCGAGCGTGACGTTGCGCAAGCCCGGTTGCGCATTGGCAGCGGCCTTGATCTTGACTCGCAGGCGCTCCGGACTTTGCTCAAGCACCTGAACCACTTCCACGCCTTTGCCAAAATCCGGTTTGCCGGTCAGGCCGCTGCCGATCAGGGTAACTTCGGTTTCGCTGCCCGCCTTCAGATACCCCGGCTGCACGGCCAGCAAACGGTTGGAGCCCTGTTTGGCGGCGACAAAGTCCAGGCCCCGCTCGTCGTGCTCGGCCTCGAACATCCGACCCTGCATGGCGTTGCCCTGGGCGGCGAACACCTGACGCATGACTACGCCATCGATGGTCACGTTGCCGCGCCATTCGTAACCGGTGTAGAGAATCGCACTGCCATCGCCGTTGAACGGGCTGCCGTCGGCATACTGACCTTTGACGTTGACCTTGAACGTGTCGCTGCCATCGGCAGTCACGCTCATGACGCCAGCCAGTTCGCCTTTACCCGGCAGGTGCCCGCTGAAGCTCCAGTCGCCGACCAGCGCCTCGGCTTTCGGCGCGCTACCCACCCATTTCTTCCAGGCCGGGTTGTCCAGCGAATAACGCTTGGCCAGCAGCGGCACCATCTCTTTGCGGGCCAGATCGAACCAATCGCGGTCGCGGGACAGGGCCTGGTATTCGAGGGACGGCCATTGGCCGAGGTGGAAGTTCACCAGGCGCTCCCATTCCTGGGCAGGTCGACGCTGCAGGGCAACCCGCGCACCGGAGTGACAGCGGCCACACATCTGGCTGGTCTGGTCGTCGAACTTCTCGACGGTATTGAGCCGTCGCTCCAAGGCATAACGCACACCATCGGTCTCACTGGGCGCCAAGCCTTGGGTGTCAGCCAGGTATTTGACGAGGGTCCGGCGATCGTCATCGCTGATCTGCACACCATGCATGACCTGCATCCGGGCAATACTCATCAGCCAGCCTTCCGGCGTTTTGCGCTGGTGGCTGATACGGCTCAGGGCGTTATCGGCTTCGGGGATGTGACAGCCCTGACAGGTTTCCCTGAGGATGGTCTGGGCGTCGCGAGCTGCCAGGCTGTAAGGCGAATGCAGCGCTACACAGGCCGCCACGGTCAACAGACTGGCGCTCAGGCCTGATCGGAGTTTTCTCTTCATCAACGTCGAACCTCCCACGGTGCTTTCTTATTTTTGTGGCTTATCGTTTTTATGGTTTCTGCCGTCGGCGACAAGCCGCTGACGGAGGCAAGAGAAACGTCTGCGATGAGCAATACACGGAGCGTGCCAGCTTAACGAACGGCATTTAAATCAATGAGTTATAGGAATATCTTGGCTTTTCTACGCATCAGAACGAGATGACCTGCGTCTTATATCGCGACAGCCGTTGCAGTCTGAGACAAGCATAGGTGCCCCCGGCTGGAATACTTCATGGCCAGCGGCAATGTTCAAGTACAAACGCAATGGCTCGCCGTCTCACCGATGTCGCGATTTGCGACAAAACCACTGGGTGCCATTTTCTCCTTTTATCGCTCAACCCCCGCCAACAAAGGGCCTTGGCCCGTTCCCGGTACTTGGCACAGCCATTGCCAACCTTGGAGAGATCCACGTTCTCACGCACAACAAGAGGTCTCATCATGCCCCTGCCTAATCTGCTTCCCGCCACCTCGGCCTTCGTCCAACGCGCCCCACGCATGCTCATCGGCGGCGACTGGGTCGAGGCCGCGGACGGCCAGACCATGCCCCTGCACAACCCGGCCACGGGCGAAGTGTTATGCGTGGTGCCACGGGCCACGCCCGAGGATGTCGACCGTGCAGTGCTCGCCGCCCGTCAGGCGTTCGACGATTCGGCCTGGACCCGCACCCGCCCTCGGGAACGGCAGAACCTGCTGTGGAAACTCGCCGATCTGATGCAGCGCGACGCCGAACTGCTGGCGCAACTCGAATGCCTGAACAACGGTAAGAGCGCGGCGGTGGCGCAAGTGATGGACGTGCAGCTGTCTATCGATTTCCTGCGCTACATGGCCGGTTGGGCCACCAAGATCGAAGGTTCCAGCGTTGACGTGTCGCTGCCGCTGATGCCCAACGATCAATTTCACAGTTTCATTCGTCGCGAAGCGGTGGGCGTGGTCGGGGCCATCGTCGCCTGGAATTTCCCGCTGCTGCTGGCTTGCTGGAAACTCGGTCCGGCCCTGGCCACCGGTTGCACCGTCGTGCTCAAACCTGCCGACGAAACACCGTTGACCGCGCTGAAGCTCGCCGAACTGGTGCTGGAAGCCGGTTACCCCGAAGGCGTGTTCAATGTGGTCACCGGCACCGGTGTCACGGCGGGCTCCGCCCTGACTCATAACCCGTTGGTGGACAAGCTGACGTTCACCGGCTCCACCGCCGTGGGCAAGCAGATCGGCAAGATCGCCATGGAATCCATGACCCGGGTCACCTTGGAGCTGGGCGGCAAATCCCCAACCATTGTGATGGCCGACGCCGACCTGAAGACCGCCGCAGCGGGCGCCGCCAGCGCGATCTTCTTCAACCAGGGCCAGGTCTGCTGCGCCGGGTCCCGGCTGTATGTGCAACGCAAGCATTTCGACAATGTGGTGGCGGACATCGCCGACATCGCCAATGCGATGAAACTGGGCAATGGCTTGGACCCCAGTGTCGCAATGGGCCCGCTGATTTCCGCGCGTCAACAGGAGCGGGTTTATGGTTACATCGAAAAAGGTCGGGAAAGCGGCGCGACCATCGCTTGCGGCGGTGAGCAATTCGGCCCAGGCTTCTTCGTCAAGCCCACGGTGATTGTGGATGTCGATCAGCGGCACTCATTGGTACAAGAGGAAATCTTCGGCCCGGTGCTGGTGGCGATTCCGTTCGATGACGAAGCCGATGCGCTGCGCCTGGCCAATGACAGCCCTTATGGCCTTGGGGCGAGTATCTGGTCGAATGACTTGGCCGCGGTGCACCGGATGATTCCGCGGATCAAGTCGGGCTCGGTGTGGGTCAACTGCCACAGCGCCCTGGACCCGGCATTGCCGTTTGGCGGCTACAAGATGTCGGGGGTCGGGCGTGAAATGGGATATGCGGCGATCGAGCATTACACCGAGTTGAAGTCGGTGTTGATCAAGTTGTGATTGGCGGCGTTCTTTAGACCGCTATCGCGAGCAGGCTCGCTCCCACAGTGGATATTCGGTCGACGCAAAACCATTGTGGGAGCGAGCTTGCTCGCGATAGGCCAGCCCAGGCAGCCCAATGTCAGGGCTTGAACCCCTGCCCCGACAACCAGCTCCGAACCATCCTCCCCTGGTCCACCGTCAACCCCTCCAACACCCGCTCGGCTGGCTCGCTGCGCAACCGTCGCACCAAGGGTGCCAACTCCACGCCTTGCAGATGCCAGATACCGAGCGGCTGATCCGCCGTGATCACCACCTCGGCCTCCTCCACGAAGCCATCGCGCAATACCGGTGCCCGCTCAACCCTCAACGTGGCGTAATCCACCTCGGCGTGGGCGACTTCAGCATCCGGCCACTGACGCCGCGCCAGCCAGAACGGCTGGTCCGGCCAACGCTGCTCATCGGCATAAAAATCCCGCCCGATGCGCGCAAAACGCAAAAACAGCTGCTCGACCCGCCGCTGATGAAAACGCTGCGCCAGCAACGCCCGCTCAGGTTTGCGCAACAGCGTGTTGACCACCGCAGGCGCCTGCAACGCCGAAGACAACGACTGAAAAATGCCATTACCCGACAGTGGATCGACCGCCATGGCCGCGTCCCCTACCCGAATCCAGTTATCGCCACAGACGTGGGGACACAAAATCGCCGTGCTGCTGCGGGCATGCAAATGCAGTCCGGTTTCCGGTTCACTCCCGAAAAACTCCCGGGCCAATGGCGAATCCTGGCGGCGCTGACGGCAGTGATCGAGCAGCAGCGCCTTACCCGGCAACCCGGCACTGGCCACGTCCACCGTCCATTGCCAGTAACACTGGCCGTCAGCCCGACGCGCCATCCAGGCCCAGCCGTCCCCAAGGCTTTCCACAGCACTGGCGGTGATACCCGACGCGCCTCGCCAGCGATTGAGCAAACTGACCGTCTCCGGCCCCCGCAGCCCTTTGCCAAGGGCCGGTGCCTGACGTCCGCGAGCGTCCACCAGAAAATCCGCGAGCACCGCTTCGCGCCCTTCCAGTTCGATTCGATGCCCCGAAGCGTGCGACTGCACCGTCAGCACTCGGCCCTCGATCAACTCGACGCCGGCCAGCCGCAGATCCTCGCGCAAGCCTCGATCGAAGCTCGGACGGTCCAGCAAAAACTCAATGTTCTGCGCATGCCGCTGACCGTTCCAGGACACCTGCCGTTGGGAAGGCTGCGCCGCGTCCGTCAACGCTTGATGCAGCCCCGCGCCCCGCAACGCATCCAGCACCCGTGCCGAAACCCCTTCCAGCGCCGCGAAGCGCCGCCACTCGCTGACCAGCGTTACGGGGTAGCCGAGCCGCCGCAGCCCCAGGGCCACCGCAGCCCCCGCAGGCCCCGCGCCGAGAATCACAATCGGCTTCATGGGCCGACGCGCCGTTCAGGGCCGTGATAACAGGCGTTTCTTTGCAGCCATTGGACAATTTGCGCGTTGCTCGCCTCGGGATTTTCAACGAGACAACTCGCAATGTGTCCGCTCAATGCCGCACAGCCCAGGCTTGCACCCGACTGCCCCGGGTGGGTGCCGTGAACACACGCGGCGAAATCTGCCTGGGCGCTGTCGAGCCACGACCATTGCTGTTCGGTACAACGCGCATCGCCGGTCACCCGTAGCACTTGCGGATAATTCGCTGGGAACACCCCTTCGCCTTGGGCCGGGCTGGACGCACACAGCAAAACACCCCGCGCCACCGCCGCGGCACAGGCCTCACGCAACAGGCTGCGATCCTGCCGAAGACCGAGGCTCAGGTTGATCACCCGCACGTCCTGCGCCACCAGCCAATCGATAGCGGCAGCGATCTGCAAGGCGCTGGTGATGCCTCGCTGGTCGAACACCTGGGCGATGCAGAAAACCGCCGCCGGCGCTCGTCGGCCGATGGCCTCGATTACCGCGCTGCCATGACCCAGCGGATCGTCGCGTAAATCGCTTTCGGCCAGTCCATCCTCCAGCAGCGAGAACCGTCGACCGGCAATCACCCGCACTCGTTGCGCGGCTGAATGACCGCTGTCCACCACCCCAATCCGCAGCTCAGGTTTCATGCTGCACCGATTTTGACGTGAGCACGCCGTCCAGCAGTTCAAAGCGCAGATCGGCATCGGCCAGGGTCGACGGACGATGGCTGATCAGAATCCGCGTGCGCCCGGCGAACAGCCGGTCGATGGCCTCGATCACTTCGCGCTCGGTGGCTTCGTCGACCGCCGACGTCGCTTCGTCCAGCACCAGGATCAACGGATCCTGCAACAGCGCCCTGGCGATGGCGATGCGCTGTTTCTGTCCGCCGGACAACTGCTGGCCACGCTCGCCCAAAGGGCTGTCGAGACCTTCGGGCAGTGACTCGATGAGGCTATCGAGCTGAGCCAGCCGCGCCACTTCGGCGATGGCCTGGCGGCTGGCGTCCGGGACGGCATAGGCCAGGTTGTCCGCAAGGCTGCCGCGAAACAGCACGATGTCCTGACTGACCACGGCAATGCGCCGACGCAGCTGGAACAGGTCCAGTTCCCGCAGATCGACCTCCCCCAGCAGAACCCGGCCGGATTGCGGATCATGGTGCCGTTGCAGCAGATCGATCAGGGTTGATTTACCGACACCGGAGCCGCCGCTCAAGGCGACTTTCAAACCGTAGGGAATTTGCGCTTCAACGCCACGCAGGGTCGTCGCGCGACCGGGATGGCTGAAGTGCACGTTGTCGAAACGCAAATCGCCAGAAACCGGCATCGGTTGGGGTGTAACCGGAGTGAGGACGGTTGGCTCTTCACCGCGCAGTTCCATGACCCGCCCAAGGCTCACGGTCATCCGCTGAACCGCGACATAGAGCCCCAGCAGGCTCTGGACCGGGCCCACCGCCATTCCCAGATAGGTCGAAAACGCGATCAGCGCGCCCAACTGCCAAGTCCCTTGCACCACCCAGTAACCGCCAATCAAAAATACACAGGCCCGCGACAACGACGTCAGGGTGCCGGGCACCGCCTGTGTGAAGAACTCGGTCACTTGCAAGCGCAAGAGCTGGCTCATGTACCCCTGGCCCAACGTTTCCAGGCGCCGTGCTTCGCGCCGTTGCTGGCCGGCGGACTGGATGAATTTCATCACCGGCAAGGTCTCGACCATGAATGAGGACATGTCCGCCGAACGCTCGCGCAACTGCCGGACATCGCGCTCGACCTTACGGCGCATCCAGCGTAGCCAGAGCACGTCGATCGGAATCAATACCAGGGCCAGCAACGAGAGTTTCCACGACAAGGTCACCAGCATCGCCACGGCGACCACCAGACCGATCACGCTCGACACCGCGGAGAACAGCGAGTCCACGGCGAAACGCTGGATCTCCGCGACATCACCATCGAGGCGCGACATCAGATCGCCGATCCGCCGCTGGCCGTAGAAACCCGGCGAGAGCGTCTGCAAATGCCGATAAAGGTCATCGCGCAGGGCAAACAGAATCCGTCCGGACAATCGCGTGTGCAGATATCGATTCACGCCCGACAGTGCCGTGCCCAGCAACCCGGCGGCCATCATCAACCCGGCGATCAGCACCAGCATCGTAAAGTTGCGCGCCAACAGACCATCGTCGATCAGCAGCTTGGTCAGCCAAGGTTGCACCAATACCAACGACGAGGCGCAGGCCGACAGCCCGAGCAGCCCGGCAATCGCCAGCCGGTGCGGACGCACGAAGCCGTAGAGCCAGCGCAACGCCGCTTGCTGGGCCGCAGGGTTCTGGCTGTCGATCAGCCGAACGATCAAACGCAGCATCACGAGCGCAGCTGTTTAAGCTTGCGATACAGGGTCGCGCGGCTGATGCCCAGGGCTTCGGCGGCGGCTGAGACATTACCTTGGTGCGTGTCCAGGGACTGACGAATCAATTCCAGTTCATGCTCTCGGATACTGCCACTTGGAGGGCGCTCGCCGGCGGTGAGCTCATCGAGCGTGCTGTCGGGCAAATGGTCGAGGGTTAACACAGTCTCCCCCGGTTCACGCATGGCCAGCGCGGTGCGCAGGACCATTTCCAGCTGGCGGATGTTGCCCGGCCAGTGATAGCCGCCGAGCAACCGGTTCAAATCGTCATGCAGGACTACCGTCGGCGCATCGAGCTTGGCCAGCAAACGGTCGACCAGGCCAGTGAAGTCGTCGCGCTCGCGCAGGGCCGGGAGCATCACGCTGATGCCGTTGATTCGGTAGAACAGATCCTCGCGAAAGTGTTTGTCTTCCACCAGACGCTTGAGGTCGCGATGCGTGGCGCAGATCAGCGCGATGTCGATGTCTTGCTCTTCGCCAGCGCCCAGCGGCGCGACTTTGCGGTCTTGCAATACCCTGAGTAAACGGGCCTGCAAGGCCAGCGGCATGTCGCCGATTTCATCCAGAAACAACGTGCCGCCATGGGCCTGCTGCAGACGCCCGACCATGCCGCCCCGGCGCGACCCGGTAAAGGCACCCTCGCGATAGCCAAACAGCTCCGACTCGATCAGGCCTTCAGGGATTGCCGCGCAGTTCACCGCCACGAAAGGTTTGTCGCAGCGCGCTCCAGCCGTATGCAACGCTCGGGCGATGACTTCCTTACCGGTGCCCGTTTCGCCCTGCAGCAACACCGGTAATTCATTGGCCAGACCCTGGCGAGCCATGCGCAGCGCCCGGGCATAACGGGAATTGTTGCCGGCCAGGGATTCGAGATCGGGTTGTGGTTTAGCGCTTTTAGCTGGGGTGCGCGATACCGTGCTGACGTTGATCGAGCGCTGCGGTGCGCGCAGGGCTTTGTAGAAAAATTCACCCTTGGCGGTTTGCAGGCTGCCGACGCCGCCCTGGTGCAGACGCGATAACAGCTGCAGGCCATCGACACCCAGGAAATCTTCACAGCGCCGCCCCACGAGCGCCGAACGCTCGGCGTGAAGCAACTGACACGCCTGGGCGCTGACCGCGAGAATCTGACCCCCGAGACTCACCGCGAGCAAGCCCTGCCAAGGGGATTCGAGGTACTGTCGACGGCTGTGGAAGGCGAGAACGATCTGGTCCGGGTAACAGGCATTGAAGACGCGACTTTCGATCTGGCTGACGGCCATGGTCAGCAACGCGGTGCTGTCGTGAACACGGCCGAGCGGGCCTTCGCGGGTCAGGTCAAGGACGCCGAGGATGTCGCCCTGCGGGCAATGGATAGGCACCGAGGTGCAGGAAAAATCAGTCAGACGGTCAAGGTAATGTTCGCCGCAATCGATCATCGTCGGTCGGGCTTCCACCAGTGCGGTACCCAGGGCGTTGGTGCCGCGCACCGCTTCGCTCCAGCAAGCCCCCAGCGTGATGTCTTGCAGGCCACTGCCTTTGAAACGGTCGGCGTGCCCTTCGGCTGCAAGGATGGTGGCGTCGGAATTGGCGAGGATGATGAGCCCTTCCTTGCCCTGGCGTTCGGCCAGATAATCGATGGCCGGCATCGCCGCATCGATCAACAAGCGATTGCTCTCCAGCAGCACATCAAGGCTGGCGTTCGACTCCAACGCCAGTTCTTGCTTGGCATTGAAATGCACGCCATGGCTGAGGCTGCGCCGCCACGACGCATCGATTTCCGCACGCAATACGCCATCGGGGACGGTGCCTTCGAGGTGCAGCTTTTCCCGGGCCAGCCGTGCTTCGCGATGAAGTTTGGGATGAGTTGTTTTTATCAGCATCAGCAAGCGCTCCGGATCGGTCCGCCCTGCGCCCTTCTGAGTTCAGCGCTTTGTTGCCATCTTTACGTTAACGTCAGGGCATTGGCAAGTGCCTTACGGCGTTTGTGCTTGATCCGAGGCGGGTGCTCGCTTCTCGGTCGCTCCTCCTCGCATTGAATACGCAGGGCGCTGGTTCGGTGATATCAAGACCAGCTGCACCTCATCCTCGGTTCCGGATTTGCGGATCAAGGACCGTTCGAACTGCTAAGGCTGCGCATTAAGTTGTCGCTTCCAAAACTGCGACTACACTCGGTCTTGCTGGCCAAGAAGGATCGACGGCAGCGTGAGTTTTCGTTGGTCCCGTTGAATTATCTGAGACAAGGAGCAGTCATGACTTCGCTAGACTCAATTGAACAAAGACAAATCAATCTTACCCACGCGTACGTGGTGAACAATGCGGCGTTGGCTTCGCCGGATTGGAAAAACATGAAGAAGCCTTCGCCGACCCAGGTCAAAGACAACATTCTTACGCGCCTTAACGGCTCCAAGTTTGGCGGCGGCTATGACGTAGCCTGGGGACCCGCCCTGGTCCCGGATGGCGAGCATGTGGCCCACATCACGGTGGTGTTGGTCGGCGGGCAGGACAAAAACGACATTGTGGTGGTGACGAGTGGAACCCTCGCCGATTCGGTCAAGGATCAGATAGATGATCTTGATATTTCTTCAATGGTGCCGCTGCAGAGCCTCATCAAGAACTGCCCGGTGCCGGCACACCTGGCGCAGGGAACTGCGGAAGGTGTAAAGGCGATATTGGGTCAGGAATCGACAATCGGTTTCCAGGGCACACTTTGCGATTTTCTGGCGGAACAGCGCAGTGGGGCAACGATCCGGTTGGTCGGGCATAGCCTCGGCGGTGCCTTGATGTCGGTTCTTGCGCTTTATTTGAAAGATAAATTCTCGAACTTTAATTTCCGTTGCGAAACAATTGCTGCACCAACGGCCGGCGACGGTGTTTTTGCAAGCTATTTCAATAAGCAAATGGCCGGCAATGCGCTACGCATCTACAACACGCTGGATGTCGTTCCGATGGCCTGGTGCGCAACCTCTCTCGATTTCTCCTTGACGCTTTATGAGCCGACCAATGTCATCGATGAAAAAATGAAGGGACTGGTTTGCTCCAATATCGATACCGTCACCCGTAATAACTCCAACTACACGCAATGGGGCATGGGCGGCGCAAACATGGAGCTGCGGCTCTGTGGAGAACTTCAATCCCCGTGCCCTAGCTATGAAGCGCAATCGGGCTACCAGCACATCTACGAATACATGACGCTGCTGGGGCTGCAGCTGGGTGATATTCCGATGCCGGCGCCGTCTGGCAGCTAGCGCGCAGCCTCGTCGACCAGGTGTTCGACCTGCAACTGTCGGCACCTGTTCGGCAAATCACAGAATTGCAATTCGCCTTTTTGTCGCCCGCTTTTTTTCAACCCGCAAACACTCACGAACCTAGGCGGACGGCACCCACTAACGTTACTTGGTGTCCGCGCATGGGATGACTCGTTTAACCACGCTTGCGATAGACATGCCTTGGATCAAAATTGAAAATATCACCACCATGTAGGTGAGTGAAACGACAATATCCCGCGCGCCTCCGGCTGGCAGTGACAGCGCCAAGGCTACCGATATGCCCCCTCGCAAACCTCCCCAGGTCAAAACGCGCCATGAACCGCTGGGTAAACGAAAGCGTCTTCCAAGCGCAGCAATAGGAACGCCTACCGTAAGCAATCGAGACAGCAAGGTAAGTGCTATTACCGCCAGCCCGGTGACGATCAAGGAGTTCGAGAACTGGATGAGAACCACCTCCAGGCCGATCAGTACGAACAAAACGGCGTTCAAGATCTCGTCTATCAGCTCCCAGAACATGTCCACATGTTTTTCATGTCTGCTCGGACATTGCGTAGGATCGTCCCTGGTTTCCGACGATAAGCCCGATGACTACCATCGCCAGGGGGCCGGACACATGAAGATGGTTCGCCAGCGCGTACCCACCTAGCACCGCAGCCAATGTGATCAAGATTTCTTCCTGGTAGCTGTCGATGCTTTTCAGCATCAAATAGGCTAGATATCCAATGGCTGCGCCTAGAAGCACGCCGCCACCGGCCTCTGTCAGAAGCAACTTCGATGCGCCCAACGCCGACGGTGCTTCGCCACTGGCTATCATCGCCACAATGAGTGAAAACAGCACAACACTGACTCCGTCGTTGAACAGTGATTCGCCCGCTATCACCAGTTCGACGCTTTTGGGAGCCCCGGCGGACTTCAGGATACCCATGACCGCTATGGGATCCGTGGGAGAAATCAGGGCGCCGAATACCAGGCAGTAGGCAAGGGGAAGTTCCAGAGACGTTAGTGACAGAAGTAGCCACAGCCCATAGCCAATCAACAATGTGGAGGCTGTTGTACCTACTAGTGCCAGAGAAGCCACCTGCCACCGGTAAGAACGCAGCTGCGAAAGATCGACGTGCAACGCTCCAGCGAACAGTAGTAAGGAAAGCATCCCCTGCATGAGCAGTTCGGAAAAATCGATGGATTCCACCAACGATTGCTCAAGCGTGTGGAGTGCATGAAAACCCATCGCATCCAACGCCATATTCAGCACAGAGAGGCCCAGCGCAATGCCCATGACACCAATCGCTGGCGGCAGCCCAACATAACGGCGATTGAGGAAGGCAAGAACCGCCGTGATACTCACAAAGACAGCAACGATATCCAGCATTCGATAATGGCCCTGGTTGATACGGTGCACTACGCTTTCGACAATCCGGGTACTTCCATATTTATCTTGCGCCAGAAGGCTTCAGAGAAGCTGTATGCCGAGAAAGCAATCAATCCGAAGGCCATCACCATCAAAACCAACCATCCAGCGGGCAAACCCTGAAGTGCGTCGAGGGCTTCCTTCATACCGGGTGGATCCATGGCTTGATAGGCCGAGCCGCTAAAGGCCAACAGCAATGCAATCTCTATAAAGACGACGCCACGTGCGATCAGGCCAAACCGAGACACCGGGCGGACGTACCGCATGACGTCTTCGTCAGCCTCGAAATACTTTTCAAACGATGCCTTCCATCCCTTGTAAATGTGAGCAATTCCAACGCCAAGCGGAACGAGAGCAAGCAGATACACCAATAGGTTGGAATGCTTCCAGGACAATAGATGCGCCAGCCAATCCGTGTTCTGTTCTCCTGAGTTGCCAGAGCTACCCACTCCGCTTACAAGTAGGCCTAACGCAAAAAATGCCAGAGCACCATTGACCAATCCCCCCGCAAAAAGACCGGTGCGAATTATCAGTCCCTTGAGATTTTTGCCGTGGTGGTCGACATCACGGGTAGCTTGCAGAACACGCCAAGCCGAAAATGCGAGCAAACCCGCCACGACGATTCCCACTAAAAAATAGCCAAACGGCTGGCCCAATAAGGCTTCCAGGCTTTTCTGGCTATCTTTCGGCTTTGTCGAATCTTGTGCCGCAAGCAATGCGAAGATACCGATGATGAGGTAAATCACACCTCGCGCGGCGTACCCTCCGCGTGCTAGGACAATAAGGCTTTGGTGCGCTGACATTGGCTGCTTTCCCGAAAGTAGTACAGGAACAGACTCGTCTGGCTGGAAGGGGTTCTATCGTTAAATTCAAAACCGCAGCCCTGACCTACGCAGCGTCATTCGCTGACCTCGGGGGCGACAGGTAGCTCCCTCATTGGCCCTCATCTAAACACCTTGCATTCTATGCGCGATGCACACATATTTAGCCCATGAAAGACATGAAACTAGAAAACATAGTTGGGGCGCTGTCGCTGGCGATTTCTGACTCTATCCACCAAGGCACTCAAGACGAAGCTCCGGAAGTGGGTCCGGCGGCAGCGGCCATCGCCCTACTCGGTCACGAGCCAGGCCTGTCTATAGAACGTTTGAGGCGAGCCTTAGGGTTATCTCATCCTGGGGCTGTGCGCCTGGTTGATAGGCTTGTCACTCAGGGTGTAGTGGAACGTAGACAAGCAGAAGCTGATCGTCGCTCCGTTGCGCTCCACCTTACTGCCGCTGGAAGTACGAACTGTGCTGCGGTGCTAGCGGTCCGCCATGAACGTATAGCGCGTGCTTTGGAAGTTCTTGATCCCGATGAGCGTGAAGTGCTTGAACGGATAACCGAAAAACTACTTAACGGCTTGGTGCATGATCTCGATCAAGCCTATTCAGTTTGCCGACTGTGCGACCCCACGGCTTGCAAGAATTGCCCAGTCGCACATGCGCTGGATGAAGATCACTGATTTAGATTTTCCAGCAGGTTGAACAACTTTTTTAGGAATTTCTGCTGACTGCGCTACTCAAGAAAAAAAGGCAGCAAATCATTTATCAGAACTTCGACAAGTCTTGCCATCATTCCATCTTCCTGCTGCCCTCTTCGCCTCAGTCCTTCAACTACTCCTGGCTTATCCCAAATTTGGGCGCAGTCGCTGCAGGCCCTCGGTGAGGATCACCAGGCTGACGCCTAACAACGCAACGTCTTTTATCAGGAACGTGCCTAGGAAGTTCAGCCATGGAAAACCTCCCGATCCCGCCTCCCAAATTGGCAATACAAACAGCATGGAAATGGTCGTGAAGAAGATCAGCGAGGCTAACAAGCCACCCGCGATAGCTGTTCGAGCAGACCAGGGTGAAGCGATAAGCAGCAGTGCAGTCAATATCTCGACTACACCCAGTAAGTAAGAGGTACCGGCTTCGCCAAAAACTGGATAAAGCCAGGCTAGCCAAGGAGTGCCGCTGATAAGGGGTATGAGTGCCTGCACCTCAATCTGTGTGAACTTAAGCAGACCAATCATTAGCAGGGGAAGAACAACACCCGATAAGACAATCGCGCGGCTTACCTTCTGGAGTTTCGAAACACTGGAAATGGAAGCAGCCTGGCTGCTGGTGACGCTCGTGATGTGCTGCATGACATCCTCCGATTGCTGATATGTGCTCGAAGCATATATTATCGAATGGAGAATTGCATGCGCCGTGCATATAATATTTCGCTATGGACTCTTTATCTACCTTTATCCCAGCGATCACCAATGGTCGCACTCACAAAGGTACTCATCATGCATAACCACGCGCGGTTCCAACTCGCGGCCCTTCTGACAGCCGCCCTGGTCACGGGCGCAACCTACTCACTGTCGTCCACCGCAGCGCAAGCCTCACAGACATCGACCGCAACGACTGCCTCGACCCATAAGCCCGCACTCGCAGGCGTCTATGCCTTCAACCTGGGCAAGTTCCGCATCACCGCACTGAGCGACGGGACGCTGCCCCTCGATCTACATCCGCTGCTTAGAGGCATCAGTCCAAAGCAGATCGACGCAATGCTGCAACGCGGATTTGCTCGCAACCCGCTGGAGACGTCTATCAATGCCTACCTTATCGACACTGGCTCACGTGTCGTACTGGTCGATACCGGTGCCGGTGAATTGTTCGCAAGCGTTGGCGGCAAGCTACCCGAAAGCCTGGCGGCTGCGGGTTACCAGCCGGCGCAGATCAGCGATGTGCTGATTACCCACATCCACACCGATCACTCTGGCGGCCTGACACGCGGCGGCCAGATGATGTTTCCCAATGCGACCATCCACGTCGGCCAGGCCGATGTCGACTTCTTCCTGGACCGCGCCAATCTGGACAAGGGGTTAAAGCCGGCATATCTGGAGGAAGCGTTGAAGACCATTGGCCCGTATCAGCGCGCAGGTAAGCTGAAGCCATTCTCTGCCGAATCCGAAATCCTCCCGGGTATCACTGCCATACCCACGCCGGGACATACCCCGGGCCACAGCTTTTTCCGGGTCACAAGCGAAGGCGAGAGCATCGATTTCTGGGGCGACATCATGCATGTCGGCCTCATTCAATTCTCGAGGCCAGAAGTGACAATAACCTTCGACGTCAATCAGAACGCTGCTCGCGCCCAGCGGCTAGAACAGTTCGAGACAGCCGCGAGTGAACGACGGTTGTCAGCAGTCGCTCACTTGCCATTTCCGGGTATCGGCCACATCAGGCGCGAAGCCGGCAGGTATGAGTGGGTACCCGTCCAATACCGCAATCGCGACTAATACCGTAGGCCTGGATCGCAATTGATCCAGAACGAAATACATGGCTCCCCGCTACGCGGGGCCATAGGCTCGCGACGACTAGGTTGATGTCATCAACGCGCGAATTTACTTCAACGCAGCTACCACGGCATCGAAGAACACCATCGGGTCGATCGGCTCTTTGTCAACCGGCTTGGGTTGGGCACCGAAGGTGACAATCACCACGTTATTGGCAGGGTTGAGGTAGATGTTCTGGCCCTGGATACCGACCGCCGCATAGGCGCCGTCTTTCACCGACGGCTCGGTCCACGCCGTCCACCACATGTAGCCGTAGTCCAGGGACTTACCGCCTTTGAGGGTGGTCGGCAGCGTCGCCTCCTTGACCCAACCTTCGGGCAGAATCGAGGTGCCATTGATCTTGCCGCCGTTCATGAAAAACAGCCCGAAGCGTCCATAATCACGCAGCGTGGCGCTGATACCGCTGCCACCGATTTCCACGCCGTCAGGCGAATCGAGCCACCACCGGGCGTCACTTTCCATACCGAACGGCTGCCAGATCTTCTGCGATAGATAATCGGCCAGTGGCATCTTCACAGCGCCACGGACGATCTCGCCGAGTACCTGCGTTTCGCCAGTGCTGTACGTGTTGGCCGTGCCGGGCTCGGCCGCTCGCGGCAAACTTGCCATCAAGGCCATGGCAGAACGCGGTTTCTGCGAAATCTGCGCTTTGAGTAGCGCGCGACGATCGGACGCCGGATCGGTGTAGGTTTCGTTCCACTTCACGCCCGAAGACATCATCAGCACGTCGCGCACGGTCACGCCTTCGTAGGCGCTGCCCTTGAGCTCGGGAACGTAATCCACCACTTGTGCGTCAAGGCTCTTGATAAGGCCGTCTTTGATCGCTGCAGCTGCCAGCGTGGAGGTGATGGATTTGGCTATCGACATCGACATCCATCGGGTTTTCTCCGTGTTGCCACGCTGATAGGTCTCGAACACGATCTTGCCGTCCTTGAGCACGAGCATCGCCGTAATGCTGTCCAGTGCGACAAAGTCATACAGGTCGTACTTTTTGTCCCCGACAGTGAACCGAACGTTGGGCAACTGTTTGTCTGATTTGGGCAGTGCATACGGGTGATCGCCGGCCTTGATCCTGTGGGTGGGGAAAAGCCGGTCGATGTTGCGGTAGGTACTGACCGCCAGATCGGGGAGCATGGCGCCGTCATAGATCTGCTCCACCGTGCCAATCGGCTCCTTGGCGTGGGGATAATCCTCAGCCCATGCGCCCGAGGTGATACCCGCAGCGAGCAGACCCAGTGAGAGAAGCAGCGAGCGACCAGGCGCAGTCGCAGTCGCACGAAAAATCGCGGATGAGTGCATAACCGATCCTTTTTTTGTTTTGCTTTTCACGCATGTTAAATAACGCGGCCGCTTGAACCATAGTCTACTCATTGGAATCGCGCCCAAGCTGAAGGACGACACTCATCGCTTCTCGTCAGGTATAAACAACTGCGCGCCACTGAACGGTGAATATGTCGAGAATGACCGCCAATGAGGTGATTGAGCAGCTCAACAGGGCCAAGATCGCGTTGTTAGATGTTAGAACGTTCACCGCCTCGGCGCAGTCCGATGCTGTGTCTTTGCTCGGATGATCCGCCTCATGACGAACGCACTGGTTTTTTTCGCGACCCTTATCGGTATGGAGGGTTTTGCGTTTCTCGCCCACAAATATGTGATGCACGGCTGGGGCTGGGGCTGGCACCGCTCCCATCATGAGCCCCGCACCGGCTGGTTCGAGAAAAACGACCTGTACGCGATCGCGTTTGCGCTGTTCGCCATCGTACTGATCGCGCTTGGCACCCAGGGCATGCACCCGCTGGAATGGATAGGGGCCGGGATGACGGCTTACGGTTTCCTGTACTTTCTGGCCCATGATGGGCTAGTCCACAAACGCTGGCCATTGAAGTACGTCCCCCGCACCGGCTATCTCAAGCGTCTGTATCAAGCGCATTTGATGCACCATGCCGTGTCGGGCAAGGACCGCTGTGTCTCATTCGGTTTTCTCTATGCCCCACCTACCGCGGTGCTTCGGGTTCAGTTGCGCGATCTGCATGGCGGACCTCTTCGCAAGAATGATCCGGACGCTGCCACAGGCTCGGCAGACGCTCGGGCCAGTGACGCCCGCGAGCAGTAACGGCGCGGCACAGGCCGCCGAGCACATGCCGCAACTTGTCGACCTTCGAGGTCGACACCCGCGTATCCCAGGCATGCTCGCCCCGCCTTGAGACCTTGATGCCAATTTGCCGATAGACACCCGACGCAGTCGCCACCGCCCACGCGGAGCGCCACGGCAATGCCCTTAATCCCGCCTCGGCACTGGCGTAAAAAGGCTCGGCCAGCTGCACCAGCCGTTGCGCGAGGATGGCCAGACCGGGCCGATGCTGATCGTCGGCGAGTGACGCCTCGGGGATCGAAAGCTCATCCAGCCAGTCTCGTGGCAGATAGCACCGGCCGACGGCAGCGTCTTCGACGATATCCCGGGCAATGTTGGTCAATTGAAACGCCATGCCCAGGTCGCAGGCGCGGTCCAATGTCTTTTGGTCGCTGACGCCCATGACCTGAGCCATCATCAGCCCGACGACCCCGGCCACGTGGTAGCAGTAGTCCAAGGTGTCGTTTACGCTCTGATAGCGGCGCTGGTGTACATCCATCGCAAAACCCGCCAGGTGCTCCAGGGCATAACGCTCCTGAATGCGATGTTTGACCACCACCTCTCTGAACGCAGCGAAGGCTTCGTGCTGCACAGGCAACCCGGCGTACACCGCCCGAGTCTGAGCGGTAAGGTCGGCAAGGCGCCGTTCAATGTCAAACTGGTTCAACACGGTCGCCGAATGCCCCGCCTCCTGACCATCTATCACGTCATCGCAATGCCGGCACCACGCATAGAGCATCATGGCGCTGGCCCGGGTCGAGGGGTCGAACAAGCGCGAGGCCGCGGCAAAGCTCTTCGAGCCCACAGCAATGCTGCGTTCGGCATGCTCCAGCAGGACTTGGTCCTGGTTAGCATCGCGATTCATGAGTGCAGATCCTCCAGCATCAAACCTGCCGTGGCCTTGGCCGAGCCGATGACACCGGGGACGCCCGCACCGGGGTGAGTGCCCGCGCCCACCAGGTAAACGTTGCCAAGGCTCGCGTCGCGGTTATGGGGCCGGAACCAGGCACTCTGCCAAAGGACAGGTTCAAGTGAAAACGCCGAACCCAAATGTGCGTTCAACTCACTGCGAAAATCATTCGGGTTGAAAATCCGACTGGTCACCAAATCTTCCCGCAGGCCAGGCATGTAGTGTTTTTCCAGATACGCGAAAATCCGATCACGGTAGCGTGGCCCCTCCACCTCCCAGTCGATAGGCGCGTTACCCAGATGAGGAACCGGCGAGAGCACGTAGTGGCTGGAGCAGCCCGGCGGGGCGAGACTCGGATCCGTGATGCAGGGCGCATGCAGGTAGAGCGAGAAATCCTCAGCCAGCTCAGCGCCATTGAATATTTCTTGAATCAATGACCGGTAGCGCGGCCCGAAGCAGACCGTGTGGTGTCGAAGCTGAGGTTGCGGCCGCTTGAGGCCGAAATGGATGACGAACAGTGAGTTGCTGAAACGCTTGCCTTTGAGGCGCGCGCTTTCCTTGATGCCACGGGCATGGCCGCCCAGAAGTTGCTCATAGGTATGCACCACGTCCGCATTGGAAGCGACGCAGTCGGCATTCAGCAAGCGACCGTTTTTCAAGCGCACGCCGCTGGCCCTGCCCGCTTGCACCTCGATGCTGGCGACGTCGGCATTGAGCTCGAGACGCCCGCCGAGGTCTTCGAAAAACCTCACCAGCCCCTGCACTAGCGCCCCCGTCCCTCCCTTGGGAAACCACACGCCCCATTCGCGTTCCAGTGCATGGATCAAGGTGTAGATCGATGAGGTGGAAAACGGATTTCCGCCCACCAGCAGGGAGTGAAACGAAAACGCCTGGCGCAGTTTTTCGTCTTCGATAAATTCGGAAACCATCGAGTAGACACTGCGCCACGCCTGCAGCCGAGCCAGCTGCGGCCCGGCCTTGACCATGTCCCGAAACGACAAAAACGGCACGGCGCCCAGCTTGAGATAACCCTCGCGAAAAACCGCCTTGGAGTACGCCAGAAACCGCTGGTAGCCTTCAACATCCTTGGGGTTGAGCCTGGAGATATTGCGGTCCAGCTCGGCCTGATCGTTGGCATAGTCAAACTGCGTACCGTCCTCCCAGCACAAGCGATAGAACGGCGAGACCGGCAGCATCTCGACGTAGTCACGCATGGATCTGCCGGCCGCTGTGAACAATTCCTCGATGGCGGTGGGATCGGTAATCACCGTCGGCCCGGCATCGAAAGTGAATCCCTCGTCGTGATACACATAGGCGCGGCCGCCGGGCTTGTCGCGTTTTTCCAGCAAGGTGGTTTGCACGCCCGCCGCCTGCAGCCGGATCGCCAGTGCCAGGCCACCAAAGCCTGCGCCAATCACAATCGCGCTTTTCCCCTGGGTCATGCTTGATCCTTGTAATGCCGAGGCAGGCAGCGACGTGCAGCGTGCAGGGCCTCATTGATGGGAACAGGCGGCTTGCCGATCAGCACTCTAAGCTTGTCTTGCAGGGTGCTGTCGCCCGAATAGAAACGCCTGATCAGCCCCTCGGGCAGACCATAAAAACGTTGCATCACCCGACAGCGGTCCTGGGGTTTGCCTGCCAGGAACAGCATGCGATTAAGCAAACGGTAAAACCCCTGGCGCCGCCACGCCTGTTCAGCGAATGCGCGAATGCCAAGGTATAAGGCGTCCGCCTGCAGGTTCTGCTGGCGGGCGACCCAGTCCGCCAGTTGCACCGCCTGGGGCAACGAATAACCTGTTGTGCAATGGCAAAGACCGGCCCGCAAACCGGAACGCGGCTGGCCGGGCGCCTCGCGCCAGAAGCCGGAAAAGTCGCCTGCCAGGGTGATCGGCAACACGCCTTGCTCTTCGCGAAGGCAGCGGGCAATGATCCATCCGCGATCTTGCACATAATCACGGACATGCTGGCGCAGTTGTTCTGAAGAAAAGCTCTGGCGGTCAACGTAGTGGGTGTCCTCCACCAGCACCGTGTCGGCTGAAAACGGCAAGACGTAGACGAAACGATAGCCCTGCCCTTGAGCCACCCGGGCGTCCATGATGATCGGCACGTCCAGCCCATGAGGGGCCTGTAGCTGCAGCACCTGACCCAGGAACGCCTGTTGGCCCAGCACCAGATGTTCGCTGTGCTGGACGCCACGCCCGTCGATGACGGCCTTGGCCCACAGCTGTTCGCCGTCCTCCAGCAACAGCGAAGTCGGGGTGATCTGTTCGATCCGCTGTGACACACGCAACCCTGCCCGCCCCCCGTCACTGAGCGCCGGTTCGATCACTTGGGCAAAGCGTTCGGAGGTGATGCTGGCATAACCGCTGTTCAGCCGTCGCGAACGCCCCGGGAAATGCACCTCGTAGGCAGGCCAGGTTTGCACTACCAAGGGCCTGATCCACTGATGCTGCTCGGCCGTCAAGTCCGAGTCGTGAAAGGACCAGGTATGGTTACCACCGATCCGGGCCTGCTCTTCAACGCACAGCACCTGTAACTCAGGGCGCAACTGCTTGAGCCGCCAGGCGATCAGCCCATTGGCCAGCCCACCACCGGCGAGGATCAGGTCATAGTTCATGCCACCGCCTGCGTCAGCACGGGTTCGCCGCTACGCACCGCCGCCTCAACGATGTCCGCCGCTTTGCTGGCGCCACCGGCGCGCTGCAACTCAGCCGCCATCCGCTGCAAGGGCTCTCGTGGCAGAACAAGCAGCCGGGCCAGCCCATCAGCAATGGTGGCGGCGCTCGCCCGGCGGTTCAACTTCAGGCCCAGGTCTCGGTAGCTGACACGCGCAGCCACCCCCGGCTGGTCAAAACCGATGGGCATGACGAGCATCGGCGTAGTGGTGGCTATGGCATCCATCACGGTGTTGAGTCCTCCATGGGTCACGACTACATCGGCGTGTTCAAGCACCGCTTGCTGGGGGGCGAACGCAGTGACCCAGGTCGCGCCACTGTCGAGAAGCATGCGTTCCTGAACCGGATCAAGCCTGCCGCAATGGGCGACCAACAATTGCGCATCCAGGCGACGGCAAGCCTTTGCAATCTGCCGGAACATACCCAGGCGCCCGCCCTGCAAGGTACCCAGGCTGGCGAAGACAAAGGGTCGATTTATATCAATCTGCCACTCGAAGGTTTCATTGCCTGGCGAAGATTGCCCCGTGCCCGAAAAAGGCAGGCGCAACGGTCCGACTGCGTGGAAATGCGCGGGCTGCTGCAAACGGGGAAAATCAAATCCCGCAAGGGTCTGACTGATGTGGGCAAGCGGAGAAAGGCATTCATGCAGCGCATCGCGAGGCACGATGGCAAGCCGTCGACATGCACCCCGCAATACGTCTCTGAGCGGTCGCATCAGCCAATCGTAGACCTGCTGGCTACCGGCGTACATGCGTAGGCTACGTTCGTCGCGACCGTAGGCAAACGGCATCACCGGCAGCGGCAAGCCTGGCTCGCGGTTGACCGGCAACGCGCAAGCCACCGAGACATAAGGTAGCCCCAAGGCCTCGGCGACCAGCCCACCGGCAGCCTCCATCTGATCGCAGAGCAGTGCATCGACCTGCTCGTAAGCCAGCGCCGCGGGTAATTCATTACAAAGCATGTTTGTGGTTGAACACATATCGGCAATAACCCGCCGCAGGGTCAGCGGGTTATTAGAGCTGGCCGCGCGCTGCAGCACAGCGTCCAGGCTCCCCGGTGGATGGCTGCTAGCAGCCATCGCATGAAAACCGATGCGCGGATCACCCAGCCAACGGCGCGCGTCGGCCTGCTGGAAGAACGTGACCTGATGCCCACGATTCAACAGCTCTACCGCCAGCGCCTGAAAGGCCTGGAAGTGGCTATGGAACGCCGGGGTCACCACGCCGAAATGGCTCATGGGCGATGAACCGGTGGCAGTAATCTGGCTTGACGCAATGCCGCCAGATCTCCGGAACCGGTGCAGAAACAGGCAATGCGCAGCTGCCTGATGACGATGTCGAAATGCTCGATGACCGACGCTGTCGACACCGTCGCATCGCGCAGCACTCCGGCCGCCTGCCCTACCAGGTCGGCCCCCAGACACAGCGCCTTGGCCACATCCACGCCGTTGCGAATGCCGCCGGATGCAATCACCGTCATGCCGGGCAATGCCTCACGCACGCTGATCAGGCTGGTGGACGTCGTTATACCCCAATCGGCAAACGCCATTGCCACCTCGCGATCGGCGGGGCTGCTGGCGCGTTCAGCCTCTACCGCTGCCCAACTGGTGCCGCCGCTGCCTGCCACATCGATCACGCTGACCCCGACTCCAGCCAGGGCCACCGCCACCGATGCCGATATACCGGCCCCGACCTCCTTGACGATCACCGGCACGCCGAGACTTTGCACCGTCAGCCCGATGGCATCCAGTACGCCTCGCCAATCCCGATCACCTTCGGCCTGAACGGCTTCCTGCAACGGGTTCAGATGAATGATCAAAGCGTTGGCCTGCAAAGTCTCCACGGCGCGGCGCGCCAACTCCTGGCCATCCTTTTCCAATAACTGTGCCGCGCCGATATTTCCCAGTAACGGGATGTCGGGCGCCAGCCGCCGCAGCTCACGGGTCAAGCCCTGATCGTTGCCACTGCGCAGACCGACGCGCTGCGAACCTACGCCCATGGCGATGCCAAGCTCCTGGGCGGCCTCAGCCAGATGGCGGTTAATGGCCGAAGAACGCTGCGCCCCGCCGGTCATGGAACTGATCAGCAAGGGCGCTCTGAGGGGGATCCCAACCAGCGCGCTGGCAAGGTCAATGTCGTTCAGATTCAGCTCGGGCAACGCGCAATGCTCGAACTGAAAGGCATCCAGCCCGTTGCCGCCACCCTGTCGTGGGTTATGGCTCACACCACGGCCGTCCAGCACGATATTGAGATGATCATCCTTTCTCCGACTTAAGGGATGCTCGGTCATGAAAGCTCCAATTCGGTTGAATCATTTCGCGGCGCGCGTGGTCATTTTGTTGAGTGGCGTTATACAAGCTTAGGCCGATCGTACAACTTGTGTGCAACGCTGACTGATAATTGAGGCACTGGTTATTCAAAGTGGTTCAGAGTTTGAGGCCCATCACGTGAACCACCAGAAAGCAGATCACCCTTCACAACTGCCCTTAAAGCAAAGGTCAAGACCGATGACCATCGAGCCTGACGCAACCGTCGAATATGGGTTTAGCGAACGTTTGGAAGATGTGCGCGCGGCTATTGAGCAGCGTCTGGACCAACTGCTGCCGAGCAGCAGCGACGAGCGCGACCTTGTCGCGCTGGCCATGCGTGACTCCACGCTGGCGCCCGGCAAGCGGATCCGGCCGATTCTGTTGATACTGGCTGCACAAGGCTTGGGGCACGGTGGTGATCAGGCACTGGAATTGGGCTGCGCCGTGGAATTGATCCACGCAGCGTCACTGGTTCTGGACGACATGCCGTGCATGGACAACGCCCGATTGCGCCGTGGGCAGCCGACCGTGCACCTGAAGTTTGGCGAAGACGTGGCGATTCTTGCCGCCGTTGCCCTCCTCAGCCGCGCATTCGGGGTGGCCGCCGGGATTACCGATCTGGCACCCGCAATCCGCATGCAATTGGTGGAGGTCATGGCCAATACCGTTGGCATGCAGGGTCTGGTCAAGGGTCAGTTCAAGGATCTGCGTGACGGGCAGAAAAACCGCCCCCCCGAGGAAATTGCACTGACCAACAACCTCAAGACGGGGGTACTGTTTAGCGCGATCATGGACATGGCCTGGCTGATCAGTGGTGCCAAAGCTCACACACGCCCGATCTTGCAGGACTTTGCCGTTGAGCTGGGTCAGGCGTTCCAAATGTATGATGACCTTTTGGATCGTTGTCCGGACAGCAATAAGGACCAGGGCAAGGACGAGGGCAAGTCGACGTTCGTTGCGCTTTACGGCGAGCAAAAAGTCCGCGAACAGCTAGAGGCTCATCTAATGAGCGCCGAAAGCCATTTGCGAGAAGTTTTCGGGCCCTCGCGAATGATCACCTGGTATGTGCGGATGATCTTCGAGAAAGCGGTGCGACAACGTGGCGCAAGGCTGTAGAGCCTACTTGGCCTGCTCGGCGATTGCTTGTTTCAACTTTTCGGCGTCGGCAAAACGCTGCTCATTGACGACCGCGCCATTGTTCAAGGCGAGCCACTGGACGGTGTCCCGGTCGCCGCCATAGCGGGTGGCAACCCTGCCGTCCTGGTCGAGCATAATTCTGTATTTGGCCGAACGCATGGCCGGTACTGCCACCAGTTTGATCATAGAAGGCATCTTCTCGATATCCGCCAGGTACACAATGTGGCGCGCTTCAAGATAGCCCTCCGGGTGGCCTTCCATCGCCGCATCCACTAACTTGGCGGCCGACATACTGCGCGCTATCAACAGCACCTGAGCGCTGTCGTTCAAGGTATACGCCTTCTCGTTCTGATCCAGCAGGGTCCACTTCATCGCCGGCTGGTTCAGATCTTTGGGTTGATCCAAATCTTTTGATTGGGCTGACTCCTGCGCCAACACGTGGAAGTTCAGTAGTGCACCGATCAGCAGGATCATAAGCCGCATGGTTTCGTACCTTATTCGAGGAAAGTCACGGAGTGAAACGCTGACGCCATCCTACGTCAGCCTGGCTGTCGCGCTCTAGCGCATTAACGCTTTTGTTGCCTGACCTGCTCGCAAGCGCGTTGCCACGGGGGCGCCGGGCCGAGGATGGCGATGCTGCGCCCTTAGAGCAGCGCAATGCTGTAGCTGACAAACACCCGGTTATGATCCTGGTCACGGGCGGCTTCGCTATTGGATTTACCGTTACGCCAGCCGAAGCCAACCCCTTTGAGCGCTCCCGACTGAATGACGTAGTCCAGAAAGATATCCCTCTCCCATTCTTTCTGATCGTCACCGAATCTCGTCTTGATGTTGTCACCGGAGAGGTACATGACCGAGGCTTTCAGGCCCGGGACACCCAGGGCGGCAAAGTCATAGGCATACTGACCGAATACTGTGCGCTCCCCTGCACGGGTGAAACTCTGGATCAGACGATCTGTGTGCAGGTACAAGGAGCTGCCTGCTGCGCCTTTATCTATCAGGCCACCCTGATTGAGCTGGGTGAAGCTGCTACCGTCCGAGACGCTTTGGTAACCCGCCGTCATCGCATGAGCGCCGATGCTGTAGATCAATGCAGCATTCCAGAGACGATTGTCGATAACGCCATCTCCGTTTTTGGTGTAACCGCTGATTCGGTAGCCCGATGTACCGGAACTGTTTTCACCTGACGCGTCAGTCCTGAAGTAACGCAGGTCGGTTTTCAACGATTGACTGTCCGAGAACGCGAGGGTGTGCGTCAGTCCGAAAAACTGTTGGTTATAGTAGTTTTCGAGCTGGGCATAGTAGTACTGAGCCGTCAGGTCCTTGGTGACTTTCCAGTCACCCCCGGCGAAGGCGAACTGGTTGCTTTGACGCGTACCGCCCATAGCGGCGAGCCCCGTCTGATCCGTTGAGGCACGACCGGTTGCCCGTTCAATTCGCCCACCCGTCAGGGTCAAGTCCTTGAACTCGCTCGAAGTCATCTGGCCGCCCTCGAAGGTTTGTGGAAGCACCCGTCCATCGTTGGCGACCAGAATCGGAAGTTTCGGAATCAAGGTGCCGTAGCGCAGTTCGGTCCTGGACATTTTGACCTTACCGGTCAGTCCCAGCCGGCTCCACTCGTCGACGGCGCGGTTGTCACTGTCCGAGGGAATCATCGAGCTGCCAACGTGACGTCCCTTGCCACTGCCCAGGGTGACGCCCAGCAACCCAAGGGCATCAACACCAAAACCAACGGCGCCCTCGGTATAACCCGACTTGAAGTCCAGCATGAAGCCCTGCGCCCACTCTTCGGTTTTTGAAGGGGCAGCGACACCATCGCGGTTGTCGTTATTGAAGTAGAAGCTCCTCATGCCCAAGGTGGCTTTGCTATCACTTAGAAAGTCGGCAAACGCCTGGCCGCTGAGGGCGATGCTGCCAGACACCAACGTTGCAGTTATTTTTTTCAGGCTCACTTATAACGCTCCGATTCTTATTTTTAGTAGGTGATGGAAGCGACTACGACCTAGCCATTCGAAGCCAAACGGACAATGGCATCGCGACTGCCTGCCTGCTCTCGAAGTACAAACTTTTGGATTTTCCCGGTTGCGGTTTTCGGCAACACCGTAAAGACCACTCTGCGCGGACATTTGAATCGAGCCAGACGTGCTTGGCAGAACTCCATTATTTCTGCTTCGGTGGGAGGCTCGACACCCGTTTTCAGCTCGACAAACGCGCACGGTACTTCACCCCATTTGTCATCCGGCTGAGCGACTACCGCGGCATACAGAACAGACGGGTGACAGTGGATCGCCTCCTCGATCTCTACAGACGAAATATTTTCCCCACCGGAGATAATCACGTCTTTGCACCGGTCGGTAATCTGGACGTAGCCGTCAGGGTGCACGACGGCGACATCACCCGTATGAAACCAACCGCCTTCGAATGCTTTTCGGGTTGCACTGTCATTCTTCAGATAACCCATCATTACGGTGTTGCCCCTGAGCAGCAGCTCACCCGTTGTCTGGCCATCTTTTGCGACTGGCCGCATCGTATCGGCGTCAGCCACCATCAAACCTTCGAAGGCGGCTGCACGAGCCCCTTGGCGTACTCGCATAGCGCCTTGCTCACCGGGCGTTAAATCGTCCCAGCCGTCTTGCCAGACGCAGCTGATCGGCGTACCGGACACTTCGGTAATTCCGTACACGTGGTCCACGTCGAAGCCTCGTGAAACAACTGCGTTGAGTATGCTGGCCGGAGGTGGAGACCCAGCAGTCAACACTCGAACCGGCGTCTTGAGCGCGGGGCGGTCTTCGGCGTTGGCAATCATGGCCATGACAATCGGCGCCGCACAGAAGTGATCGACACCGTGGTTATCGATCGCATCGAACACCGTCTCTGCGCACACTTTTCTCAGGCAGACGTGCGTGCCGGCCACAGCCGTGATCGCCCAGGTAAAACACCATCCGTTGGCGTGGAACATCGGCAATGTCCACAGGTAACGAGGCGCCCGCGTGAGCGGCCAGTTGGTCATCTGCAGCAGACTCATGAGGTAGGTGCCACGATGGCTCGCGACCACGCCCTTTGGATCACCGGTTGTACCGGAGGTGTAGTTGAGCGCTATCGGCTGCCACTCATCATCCGGCCAGACGCCTTCGAAATCAGGGCTGCCGCTGCGGATGAAGGTTTCGTAGTCAATGTCTGCGACACTCGCGCAAAATGGCGCCAGGTGATCATTGATATCAATCACCATCGGGGGATGTTCGAGGAGTGCCAATGCAGCCTCCGCAAGCGCAGCAAACTCTCGATCCACCAGCAGCAACTTGCATTCGCCATGACGCAGAATGAATGCCACACCTTCGGCATCGAGGCGGTAGTTGACCGCATTGAGTACCGCGCCGCTGAGGGGGACCCCGAAATGCGCTTCGAGCATGGCAGGAGTATTAGGAGACAGAATTGAAACGGTGTCCCCTGCTCCCAGGCCTTTTTCGCAAAGTGCCGAGGCAAGTCGATAGCAGCGTTCGCGGGTTTCACGCCAGGTTCGTTGCAGTTCGCCATGCACCACCGCTACCCGATCCGGGTGCACAAGGGCTGCCCGATCCAGAAAACCAAGTGGCGTCAGGGGCAGATAGTTGGCCTTGCAGCGATCAAGCCCACTTTCATAAGCACCAGGGGTCATGATGTTGTTTCCTTATTATTGTGATGAAAAGTGCAGAACGCGCTCACCGGCTCCCGATCAGTGACCAAGGTGTTCTCGATGCTGCTCTCGTCGGCGTATCCAAGGCTCATTCCGCAAACCAGCATTTGATCCGAGGGAATCGCAAGGGCTTGCGAAATGACCTGGTGATATTTCAAAAAAGCGGCTTGTGGGCAGGTGTGCAGATGCCTTCCACGCGCAGCGACCATCACGGCCTGTAGAAACATGCCGTAGTCAAGAAGGCTGCCTTCCTTCAACACCCGATCCATGGTGAAGATCAGGCCGACGGGGGCGTCGAAGAACTGGTAATTGCGGCCGTGTTGCGCATGCATCCGCTGCTTGTCTCCCTTTTCAATGCCCAGCAGCCCATAGAGCTCCCACCCGACCTGCCTTCTCCGATCCACGTAGGGTGAAGTCCACTCGCGTGGGTAATAGTCATAGGCATCTTCAAGGTCGTTGCTCTGTGATGGATCGTTGTCAATTTCCGCGATGGCGCATGAAAGACGAGCCTTTGCTTCTCCAGTGACGACATGCACGCGCCAAGGCTGCATGTTCACCCCCGTAGCGCAGAACCGAGCGACATCAAGGATCGCCTCAATGTCTTCGCGCGGTACGGGAGTGGGCAAAAAAGCCCGAATACTGCGGCGCGAAGCGATCGCCCAATCAACCGTTTGAGCAAGCAGTTCAGGCGGTATGGGCGGTTTGGATAAGCGATTCATTTTCATGCATTCAATTCCACGGATTCAGCTACAGACGGGGACATCCATCAGTTCGACAGGGCCGGGGATTTTCTGACTTGGGTAGAGTCGGCGCGTGACTGATTGATCAGGGTTACGGCGACAGCGCCAATGAGGCCAGCCAGGCTGATGGCCATGAAGTTTTTCTCGAGCGCAAGGTTCAACGACACCAGCCAGCCAATCAGGACAGGGGCGACGATTGCGCCTATTCGTCCCACACCAGACGCGAAACCCACGCCGGTTGAACGAATCGATGACGGGTAGAAATCGCCAGCGTACGCATACGCCAGCAATTGAGTTCCCAGGGTCGATGCGCCGACGATGAACACCACTGGAAACAGCAACGACGTTGAACGCGTATAACCCAAAACGGTGAGTGCTATCGCACCGACGATATAGAAGCAGACCAGTACGTGCTTGATGTTCAGCTTGTCGCTCAACCACCCTCCGCCTATTGCACCGGCGATGGCTCCCAAGTTGAAAACAATCACAAAATTCAACGCAGAACCCAGGCTGAATCCAGCCATCGCCATCAGCTTGGTTAGCCAGGAGTTAAGGGCGTAGACCATGAACAGGCCCGTCATGAACGCGGCCCAGATCATTAAAGTGCTGAAGCCCCGCCCCTCCCTGAATAAGTTACGAACCGGTGCTTGCTGCTTATCCAGGACCGTGGCGTTCCCTGTCGTCAGCGTGTTTTCGTCGATAACGAGAGCAGGGTCCAGTTTACGAGCGATCGCTCGCAGTTCGTCCTGACGTCCGGTCTTGAGCAGGTAGCCGATGGATTCAGGCATGGTCTTCAGGATCAGGGGAATAAGCACCACGGGCAGCAACGCCACAAAAAACACCCATTGCCATCCATGACTCTCGATCAGTTGCTTACCCGTCAGCGCGACCAGGATTCCGCCCACGGAGTACCCCGCGAAAACCAGGGTGACCAGCCGAGTACGCAGTTTGAGTGGAGAAAATTCACCCATCTGAGCGGTGCAGATAGGCAGTACGCCGCCGATGCCAAGGCCGGCGATGAAGCGGGCTACGCTGAAGCTGATCGGGTCACTGGTGAGGCCTGCCGCCGCCGTGAAAATACTGAACAAGGCCACGCAGATGGCGATCATCCTGGGACGCCCGATACGATCGGCTAGCGTGCCAAGAAAAATGGCGCCCAGCATCGTTCCGAAGAGCGCAGAGCCCGCCATGACGCCGGCGCTGGTTGGATCGACGTTCATGTCCTTCATGATCGCCGGAAGGGCTGCACCGACGACCGCAAGGTCATAACCATCGATGATCAGAATGAGCACACACCAAAACAGGATGAGCCCATGGAAGCGGTTGAACTTTGATTCAACCGCGAGTGTATAGACGTTTACCGGCTGCATATCGCGTCTCCTTCGATCTTGTTTTTGTTTGTGAAGTGCGAAGAGTTACTGGCTCGCTTGACAGGCGATGCCAGGGCTACCTGCAGCGCATCGTAGGAGTTGCCTTTGCGGCGGCCTATGCCCGACGGCATCGTTGTACGTGACCGTTTTGGACACTCGTGACTTACCCGCCACGCCCGGGATGACCCTGGTCTGTTGAGGTTTTGGCGGATGAAACGAGTTGCAGATCACAGGAGGTAATCTGGCGGGGACGCAGTGCTTTTGTATAAGCGCAAGAAACGCTTTTAAATCTCGCCCGATTCGTCAGCATTGGAGCGGCGGTAAGCGCCGGGACTCACGCCCGTCCACTTTTTGAATGCACGATGAAACGCACTGCTTTCCTGGAAACCCGTGAGGGCAGCCACTTCAGTCACGGTCATATTCGGCTGGCACAACAGATTGATCGCCATGTCACGGCGCAGATTGTCTTTCAAACGCTGATAACTGACCCCCTCGGCCTGCAGTCTTCGCTGGAGCGTCGAATAAGACATGCACAGCGTGCTTGCCATCTTGTCCAGCTCTGGCCATTGCTCCGGATCGAGGCCTCTCAATCTGAGGCGGATCTGGGCGCTGATGCTGTCCTCGTTACGATATTTCACCAGCAGACTGGCAGGCGACTCCTTCAAGAAAGCCGATAGACTGGCTTTGTTTTGCGCGACTTTGAGGCTTAGAAAACTGCGCTCGAAACGAATCATCGTCGCTGGCGCACCAAACTGAATGTCTTCACAGAAGCGCATCCGATAGTCGCTATCGTCGAGTGGTCGATTCGGCCTGAAGCAGAGCTGTTTAATGGGAATGCGTCTGTTACCCAACCAGCAGAGCAGTCCATGGACCAGGATCAGCCATGTTCCATAACTAAAGAGACGACGTTCAATGCCGTTGTCATGGATAACGATGACGGCGCAGTCGCCATCAAAACTCAGCTCACCGTGAATATCGTCCAGTACGAGACGCAAAAATTTCAGAATCCGTCGCAACGCTTGCTCTAACGACTCGCAGTCAATCGACGACTGGCACATCAATCGGAAGCTGCCCCGTCGCATGGGATGGCTATCGATTGCGAAAAACTCATCGTCGAGCAGATCCGAGAGCGCGACCCACAGCCGAGAAAATGCTGCAGCCGAAACCCTGGCTTGGGGGGAAGTGAGGAGTACAGGGTCGATACGTGCTTGCTGCAGTGCAAGGGAGGTGTCCAGCTGGCGACGCAACGCGCCCTCCAGGGCCTCATGCACCAATCCGATTGAAGTCGTTCCTTTATCCTGGATGAGCACGCCCTTTCCCCTCTGCCGGTGGTTGCCTGCTGACTTGATGCTGACTTTTGAATCTCTTCGGCAGTCCTGCCTTGGGCAACCTGACGAGCCTGAACGCTTTCTACGTTCCGACTTCTCGACATGACCTGTCAACCCGAAGGTTTTGTTATCAACAAGCGCATGGGCCCTCTTCCCAGGCTTTGATGGCGGGTCTTGATAGTTGTCCAAAACATTCAACCACGCCGAGGCTTTTGGACATTGTCCAGGCCGTCGCCCACCGACACTATCGGCCGGCAACCTTCGGTTACGTTGAGTCTGACGCTACAGAATCCAGGAGTTACCGTGACAGAGAAAGAGCTGTACTGGGAAGACTTCACGCCAGGTAGCCTCTGGACGGCCAAGCAATCTGCGCCTATTACAACGCAGGCGATCATTGCCTTTGCCGCAGAGTACGATCCTCTCGACATTCACATAGATCCTGACCTTGCCCGTTCGAGTCCGCTTGGCGTGCACTGTGCCAGTGCAGTGCAAACCTTCGGTATTTCGCAGCGGCTGATGTGCGACGCTTTGCTGCTTCAAACCAATGTCGTGGCGGGTGGCAAGATCGATGGTTTCAGAATGGTTGCTCCGGTGGTGCCTGGAGACACGCTCAAGCTATCCGTTCAAGTCGTTCGATCATTCATTCATGCGTCAAATCATCAACGGGGCTGGGTCGTGTTTAAGGTCGATGTCACCACCCATTCCGGAAAAACAGTGCTTGTTTATGAGGTGGCCGTATTGATATTGCGAAGGGGCGACCGACCTTATTGCAGAAGGCATCGATTGTTCCGTGCGGCTCGGTGATCTGGATGATTCGAGCCTGGTTGCCAAACGTATCGGCGAGGTTGCTTTGGTGACCTGCGCGGCTCCCGCCTACGTAAAGAAACATGGTTTACCAGCCACGCTGGATGATCTGCAGGCGCACCTGGCTGTCAACTTCATGGTTGAACAGCGCCGCCAGATCATGCCCTGGCGGTTCAGGGGCAACGGTAAAATTATCATTGTGAAGATGCGCAGCGGCATCGTCGTCGACAACGCAGAGGCATTGCTTTATTGCGCATTGGCGGGGATTGGGATGGTGCAGGGGCTGCGCCCGGCGCTGCAGCGATACATCGATAGCGGACGTCTAATGGAAGTTCTGCCGGATGTTCCAGTCGAGCCGAAAACCGTTTCCGTGTTGTTTCCGGATCGCCGTCATCTATCACCCAATGTGCGGGTATTTGTCGAATGGGTGAGTGCGTTGTTCCAAGAGAAGAGGCATTAGCGCGGCCTCATTGGTGTTGGCCTGATTAACAGTCCCACCTTCCTCTGCCCGCCCCCAAGGCGAATGACTCGCGGCTCGGACCGAACATTTTCAGGTGCCACAACCGGACGAACATCAGGCGATTTTTTCCGGTGAGCATCGTTGGATTTCGCGCGTAGCAACCGCTGGCGCGTAACGATGAAAATCGAACGCCCTTGCTTTTCATCTCGCACAATTATGGCCAAGTTGACGGTACCCGCGTATAGCGGGCACCGCTTCCCATAGGGGACGAAGGCTTACACGCCTGCTTACCAGCTGTAACTCACTTTGGCGGTAATCTCGCGACCCGGGTTGTAGAAGTTCGCTGTGCCGGAACCGACCACGTGCTGCTCATCCAGCAGGTTGCTGACGTTCACCGCAAGGTCGGTGCCCTTGGCGATCTCGTAGTTGAAGGCGGCGTCGAACAGCGTGGCGCCATCGCTTTTGCCGGAGTTGGCTGCATCGAAGTAATAAGAGCCGACGTAGCGCGCGCCCAAGCCAACGCTGACATCAGTACCGGGCACGTCGTAATAACTCCAGAGCGAAGCGGAATGCTTGGGTGCCGTGGTGAACTCATTACCCTTCAGGGAGCTGCCGTCGTACAACGAACCGCGCAGTACCTCGGACTCCATATAGGAGTAGCCACCAATCAGGCTGAGGTTCTGCGTCACCTGCGCCTTGGCCTCCAGGTCGAGGCCACGCGCCCGCGATTCGCCCACCGTCTGTTGCTCGATGATGCCGCTCGGCAGCACCACGGCGATGGTGACGTTTTCCTGGGTCAAGTCATAAACGGCCGCGGAGAACAGTGCGTCCATCCCCATCGGCGCATACTTCACGCCCACTTCGTACTGCCTGCCGGTCTGCGGTGTTACGCCAACCTGAGGCGGCGAGACGGACTCCACCATGCTCACATAGGTGGACACCTCATCGTTGACGATATAGGTCAACGCACCTCGGTAGGAGGTTTCGGAGAAGTTGTCTTTCTCGGTGGATTGCAAGCCTTTGCTGGTAAGGTCCATCGAATCGTTGCGCATACCGGCGGTGACGATGAAACGCTCGTAGAACGATAGGTTCTGCTGAAGGAATACGGCCTTGGTGGTCGCGTCTCGCTTGTTGACCGCATACGGGGTGATAGAGCGTGAAACGCCAGTAAACACGGGATTTGCAACGTCAATCGGGGTCGTCAGGGCGTAGACCGAGCTTTCCTTGGTAGTCGAATCGAGGTATTCCACCCCCACCAGGCTGCTGCTGTCGATGTTCTCGAAGCGGGCATCGTATTGCAGCATCAGGTTGCCGTTGAACTGGTCGGCCTCACTGTCCGTTCCAAACAAGTACCGGTCAACGGTAGTACCGACACGCGCGGCGCTGTCGCTGATGTAAACGTAGCCAAAATCATCGGTCAATTTGCTGTAACGCAGATTGCTGCGCAATACGAAGCCGTTGTCGAAGTCATGGGTGACGTTACCGCTGAGGCTGGTGCGCTCGACATCGTGAAAGTTGTAGCTCGGCTCACCATAAAACTTGCTGCGGTCGTATTCCTTGTCCAGCGGATAGCCGCCACTGTTGGGCGAACTTTCGGTTTTCAGATAGTCCAGAATCACGGTGGCTGACGTGTAATCCGTGGGCGCCCAGGTGAGGCCACCCATCAGCAACTGGTTGTCGTCCTGTGAGTGATCGTATTCGCGGTCGCTGTTTTGGCCTTTGGCAGTAAAGCGGCCAGCCAAGGTTTTCTCGTCGTTCAGCGCATCCCCCACATCGATGCCTGTCTCGACATGGTCAAACGAACCGTAGGTCACATAGCCTTGGCCAAACTGCTCAAAGCGCGGCTGTTTGGTCACGAAATTCACCGAACCGCCCGGGTCCGCTGGGCCAAACAGCGTGGAGTTGGCGCCACGCAAAATCTCTATGCGTTCGTAAGCGAATGGATCTTCGCGTACGCCGCGCATCGAACTCAGGGTCAAGCCGTCACGGTAGGTGGTGGCCTGGAAGCCCCGGATCTGGAAATAGTCGTTGCGGTCATCCGTACCATAGAAGTCACTGACCACACCGGGCGTGTATTGCAGCGCCTCTTCCGTGGTGCTGACGCTGCGTTGTTCCATTTCCTTGTTGGTAACAACCGACACCGATGCCGGTGTATTGAGAATGCTGGTGGCCACCTTGCCGCCCACCCAGAGTTCCTTGGCGACAACCGAGTTGGCGTCGTCGTCGGCACTGACCCTGACCTTGGCATTGATGATGAGGGGCGCAAGGCGATAGTCCTCGACGGACGTTGTGTCGAGCTCCAGCGGGCCGGCGGGCGTAGGCTGAGGGAACAGTAGATAGGCATTCGGGCCTTGCTGTTGGATTTGCAATTCGCTTCCCTGTAGCAAGGATGACAGCGCTGCCGACGTATCGAGCGTGCCATTCACGCCAGCAGTGGTGCGGTTCGCTACACTCGACGCGTCGAAGGAAAGGCTGATGCCAGCCTCGCGCGCAAAGCGGTCAAGCGCCGGCGCCAGCGGGCCGGCAGCGATGTTCCACTGCTTGACCTGATTGCTGTGGTCAGCGCTCGGCGTTTGAGCCAGCGATGGCAAGGCGTAGCTGCTTACGATCAGCCCCAAAATCGCACCGTGCAAGGCACGATTCAATGGATGGCGCTGGGAAACAGGGGACGAACTCATATTCTCGCTCCAAGAAAGGACATCGGCAGACAGGCCTGTATTCCGGCCTTTCTAAGAGGTCGAACGAGAATGAGAATACACCTCATTATTTTTTTCAGATGACACAAAGTTCTGATGGGCTTAGGTGGCAGCGGTCACGGTCACCCAATAACGGGTCCGATAATCAACGTGCAAATGCAGTGACTGCGCGATCAATGCCAGGACCTGATCGTTGTCGGCGAGTTGGAAGGTGCCGGAAACGCGACGATCCGCGACCTCGTCGGCGCAGCGCAGTACACCGGGGCGATAGCGCGACAACTCCACGATGAAATCATCGAGGCGCATATTGCGCGCACTGATCACCCCGTCACCCCAGCTCCATAGATCAAGGCCGTTGCCTTTGAACATTCGGGCCCCACTTGATGTGAACAGCAGCTGATTTCCTGCCTGAACACTGCGGCTGGCAGGCGTTTGACTGGAGCCGGGGAAAACCGTGACTGATCCTTCCTGAGCCGCGACCAGCGTGCCACCGTCGAACTCGCGTGCCAGAAAGCGGGAACTCTGAGCGCGCATGATCCCGTCACGTGATTGCACCCAGAACGGTCGCGCTCGAGGCGAGTGTTGATCCGCGCCGACATTCACGATGATTTCACCACGTCGCAGGATTATCAGACGTCGCTGGGCATCGAAATCGCTGTCGACGGCGCTATCGCTATTGAGCTGGATTAGGCTGCCATCATCGAGTTGGAAGCGCCGTTGCTCGCCGGTACTGCTGCGCTGCTGCGCAAGCATGGCGGGTACGGGTGTGTAGTCCCGGCCGAGCCAGGCTGCAGTGCCAACAGTCGCCAATATGCCCAGGAGTTTCAGGCTTTCCCGCCGCCGCATTCCATGATTGGTCCCATTAAGGGTTTGCCGGGCCAGTTGAGCTGGCACGCCTGCGAATTCATCCCCAAGCGCTTCCACGCGCTGCCACGCCAACACGTGCTCCGGGCACTGCTGCAGCCAGTGCTCAAATGTGCGCTGTGTTTGCTCATCTGGCTGATCGAAGCGCAGGCGCACCTGCCAGTAGATCGCCTGGTCGACAACGGCCGGATCCAGCGTCTGGGACTCACGCCTCGACATAACGCAAGCGATAACAGTGTTGCAGGGCGGTGGCCAGATCGCGTTCCACCGTCGCACGGGAAACACCCAACTTTTCGGCTATTTGTGCGCAGGTCAAGCCGTCGAGCCGGGCAAATAAAAACGCCTGGCGAACTCTCGGTTTAAGCATATCGAGCATGCGATCTATCCGCTCGAGCGTATCGAGAATCAGCAGTCGGCTTTCTTCCGAGGGAACCTCGTGTTGAGGCAGTAACGCGACGCTCTCCAGGTAGGCACGTTCGAGTTCGCGACGGCGATACTGATCAATCATCAACCCGCGGGCGATACTGCTCAAATAGGCGCGTGGTTCACGCAAGGGGCTGGGCTGACGGGATTTGAGCAGGCGTACGAAGGTGTCCTGCGCCAAATCTGCTGCGTTATCACGACATCCAATGCGTCGGATTAGCCAGCCGTGCAACCACGAGTGGTGGGTTCGATAGAGCAGCCCTAGATCTGCAGTACCTAGTGGTTCATCGCTGCGCATCGGAATCCCGGCAAATACATGATTGATAATTAATCGCATTCTACTCATGCGGTAGGCCTGAGGCAAATACGTGCTGCTTAGTGTCTGCTTTGGGCGAACGCTATCATTTTGTAGAGGCTGCGAGGGAACGCCAGGCACGCAGATGATCATCAGGACGGTGCCCAATCAACAAGCAAGTGGCGATCTATAGGTTGTGGTGTGACTGGCCCCATAAATGTTATGTTATTACATCTTTATGGGAGAGTTCATTTTGAAACATCACGTTCCGCTGCTGACAGGATTCACCCTCGGGCTACTTGGACAACCTATTTCAGCCGCACAACCTCTGACGCTGGACGCGTTGACTATCACCGGATCCACCGTGGAGGAGCGTGCCGATGGTCCAGTGCAAGGTTATCGAGCAACGCGTTCGAGCACAGCTACTCGCACCGACTCCGACATTCGCGATACCCCACAAAGCATCGATGTAATACCCGCCCAGGTGATCAAGGACCTCAACACCACGCGAATCGATCGCGCCCTGGATTTCGCAGGCGGTGTCTCACGACAGAACAACTTTGGCGGACTAACTTTTCTCAACTACAGCGTCCGTGGTTTTACCACCGGCGAACTCTATAAGAACGGCTTTGCCATCAACCGTGGCAGCTACAGCGCGCCGGACACTTCCAATATCGAACGTATCGAAGTGCTCAAAGGCCCGGCGGCAAGTCTCTACGGTCGCGGCGATCCCGGCGGCCTGGTCAATATCGTGACCAAGCGTCCGCAGGCTGAGGCGTTCAGCAACCTGAACATCAGCGCCGGCACCTGGGACCGTTACCGCAGCAGCCTCGACGTCAACTCGCCACTCGACAGCGAGGGCAACCTGCTGGCACGAGTAAACATGGCCATCGAAGACAATGGCAGTTTTCGCGATCACGTTGACAGTCAACGACGGATCATCAGCCCGTCGTTGACCTGGCAGATTTCACCAGACACCCGCCTGATGCTCGACACCGAGTTCTCCCGTACCGAATCGGTGTTCGACCGCGGCATTCCGGCAGTCAATGGTGAGCTGGGCTCGGTCAAGCGGTCGACCTTCATGGGTGAGCCCAACGATGGCCAGATACGCAACGACAACCAGACCATTGATCTGGCGCTGGAACATTATTTGAACGACAACTGGAAGGTTCGCCTGGCCAATCACTACACGCAGGGCACGCTCAATGGGGCGAGCTCGGAACCTCAAGCATTGGTCGGCACCACCATCACGCGTTTCTATCGCGAGCGTGACTTTGAATGGAACGACAACATCACCCAGGCCGAGCTACATGGCAACTTCGAACTGGCCGGCTGGCAGCATCAGACGCTGGCGGGACTGGAGTATGAAAACTACCGCAACAGCCAGAAGTATCCCCAGAGCGCCACGCTTGCAAGCTATGGCTTGGATATCTACAACCCCGTTTATGGTCAGCCCAAGCCGGCCCTGACCCGCGCCAACGATTTCCACGAGCACACCGAGAGCTACGCGCTCAATTTGCAGGACCAGATCGCCTTTACCGATCGTCTGCGCGGATTGATCGGCGTGCGCCTGGAGCGCATCGAGCAGACTTCGCTGAATCGCACGACAGCTGTCAGCAACAGCCAGGAAAAAGACGTCGCCACTCCACGCGTTGGGCTGCTTTACCAATTGGCACCACAGGTCGGCGTATTCGCCAACGCGTCCACGTCTTTCAAGCCCAATACCATCGGCACGCAAGGCCAGGTCTATAAACCGGAAAAAGGCCTGGGTTATGAAACCGGTTTAAAACTGGACCTGTTCGACAGCCGTATTGGTGCGACCATCGCTCTGTTTCACATCGACAAGGAAAACGTCGTGACGACCGACGCGCTCGGTGAAAGTGTCGCAGCCGGTGAGGCTCGCAGCCAGGGCCTGGATCTGCAGTTCAGCGGCCAGATCACCGATGCCCTGCGTGTTATCGGTGCTTATGCCTACATCGACGCCGAGGTGACCAAAGGCGACTCCGCGCTACCCAAAGGCAGCGACCTGTTAGGCATCGCCCGCAACAGCGGTAGCCTGATGGGTGTTTATGAGTTTCAGGACGGCGCCTTGCGTGGATCGGACATGGGCGCAGCCTTCAACTATGTCGGCGAACGCTCAGGCCAGGCTGGCAGTAGCTTCAAACTGCCGTCGTATAGCATTGTCGATCTGCTCGCGCACTACAAAGCCAGCGAAGACGTTACGCTCGGGCTGAACCTGAACAATCTGTTCGATCGCAAGTACTACGAACGATCCTATAACAGTGCCTGGGTCCTGCCCGGAGAGCCGCGTAACCTCAGTGTGAGTCTGAGCCTCGACCTCTGACAGTGATCGCCAAGGTCGCAATGCATTCACCGCTCGAGCGCCAGGAATCGATTTTCAGGAGCGCCTGCTGAGAGGCCTCCTCGACACCTTCGGCAACCAGGGTCAACCGAAGGCTATGAGCCATGGAGATAATCGCCTTGACCAGTTCCGCGCTGTCGCGGTTGTGTTCGATGTCGTTGATAAACGAGCGGTGGATCTTGAGCGTTTCGATGGGCAAGCGACTCAAGTAGCTGAGGGCCGAATAGCCGGTGCCAAAACATCAACCAGCTTCAGTTCCACCGTGAATTCTCCCGTCGGATGTTCCACCGATAGCTGTGGATCAGCGCAGACGGGTACCGTTGCCAAAGGAAAGCGGCTGGGCTAATGAGGTAGCTGTCCATATGCCTACACAGAACGTGAGGCCTCTGCAGGGCTACGGTGTCAGTCTCTGCTCAATCATCGGCATCAGAGGCAAAGGAAAGCGGCTGAATCAGATGCGAGCCCTGTTTGCGAACATTTCCGACATCCTTGCCAACCTTGTACCAATGAAAGTCTGTTGCTGGTCGACAATGCTCCATCGCTAATTCGCGCGCTCGGTCAGGTGGCGTGTCGGGATCAATCCATTCACGAGCATGCTCAGGCGCCATGCGTCCGCGCATGCTGTCACCCGTCGAATAGTGCTGCTTATGACATTGACCGCAAGCGATGCAAATCGTTAACTGTATATACGCACAGTTAATCCCTTTAAGGCTTGCATCATGAGCATCACCATCCTGGGCCTGTTGGCTACCGGCGGCGAGAAGCTGCCTCTTTATTCATTCAAGGTGCCTGCAGGCTTCCCTTCGCCCGCTGCTGACCACATCGAAAAGCACATTTCCCTGGATGAGCTCTTCGATGTACGAGCTCCCCACGTCTATCTCGTGAGGATCGATGGCGACAGCATGCAGGGCGCGGGGATCTATTCGGGGGATATGGTGGTGGTTGATCGAAGCATAGATCCGATCAGTGGGGACATCGTTATAGCTGCGCTTAACTCCGAGCCACTGCTCAAGCGTCTGCATTTGCGCGACAACGCCGTAATACTTCTGTCGGAAAATCCCAAGTATCCGGCAAGGCACGTGATGGAAGGCGACGAACTCATGATTTGGGGTGTAGTGAAATACAGCGTCCGCGATCATGACAACACGTGAACCTGTCTTCGCCCTGATTGACTGCAACTCGTTTTACGCCAGCTGCGAGCGCGTCTTCAGACCTGACCTCGCGAAGACACCTATTGTGGTGCTGTCCAACAACGATGGCTGTGTAATTGCGCGTAGCTACGACGCAAAACCTTTCGTAAAGATGGGCCAGCCGTACTTCCAAATCAAAGATCATCTACGTCGGCATGGGGTTGTGGCGTTCAGCAGTAATTACGCTCTGTACGGCGACATGAGCGAGCGTGTCATGACGATCATTGAATCGTTAGTACCGACGCTTGAGATCTACAGCATTGATGAGGCGTTCGCCGACCTCACCGGTATCCCAGGTGACTTATCTGCGTTTGGCCGGCACATGCGTTCTACCCTTCTCAAACGCACTGGCATTCCTGTCGGGGTTGGAATCGCCCACACCAAGACGCTGGCCAAGCTTGCCAACCATACCGCCAAGCGGCTGCTGGATATCACGGGCGGCGTAGTGGATCTCTGTGATCCCTTCAAACGGGATTGGACGCTGCGCAACACTGATGTCGGCGAGGTCTGGGGCATCGGCAGGCGCATGAAGGCGCATCTGGAAACAATGGGGATCCAGACCGCGATGGACTTGGCCAAAGCCGACCCGTGGATGCTTCGTCAAAAATTCAGCGTGGTGATCGAGAAAACCGCTCGCGAACTTGCCGGCACCCCATGTTTGGAGTTGAGTGAGGCTGATCCACCCAAGCAGGAGATTTGTTGTAGCAGGATGTTCGGCACGCGGCTCACCGAGATTGAGCCAATCAAGGAAGCTGTCGCTACCTACACACAACGCGCGGCGGAAAAGCTCCGAGCTCAAGGCTCGCTGTGCAAGAAAATCCGCGTGAGCATTAGAACCGGCATGTTCAACCCTCAGGAAGCGAAGTATGCGAACGGGGCGTTGGTCGCATTGCCTTACCCGACCAACGACGTGCGGCTCATGACCAAGGCCGCAACCGAAGCGGTAAACCGTCTATTCCGGCCTGGCTTCAAGTACAGCAAAGCAGAAGTTTTGCTGATGGATCTGCGCCAGCCTGGCGAATTCACTGATGATCTGTTCGCTCATTCTCAACCCGTCATGGCTGATAAGGTGATGAGTGTTTTGGATGAAATCAATGGTCGATGGGGAAAGGGGGTTATTCGGATAGCGAGTGTGCCTGCAGCGCCTGGTTGGGCAATGCGTCGAGAGCTGATGAGTCAGAGCTATACGACGAAGCTTGAGCAGTTGTGGACGGTGAAAGCCCGCTAGCGAGGACGCGTTCGGCATCTGCAGCTTAAAAAATGCGCCTCCTATGCCGACTACTTACGGCCCAGAGTGTGTAAAAACACAACTACGCTCAAAAGCCCTGAATCGAATTTTTTTCGTTGTACGTTGAAGCCGCGGACGGCTTTGAACTGAATGATGACCGTCCCCTGCCACAACGTTCGCAAAGGAATGCAGATGATCGATGTTCCCGCCGTTTTGACAGTCTTTTTGGTTTACCTGGCCGGTGTCGTTATTTCAGGGCCAAATTTCGTTGCAGTAGTCCACAAAGCGGTAGCTGCTACGCGGTCAGGAGTTTTGGCCTTGGCAGTCATTCATCCAAGGGGTCATTACGAACATTGGCAATCCTAAATCCATGGTCACCCACGTTTCACCCAGCACGTTTTTGTCGATGCTGGCAGTCGTAGTGGTGGTTTCGATGACTGGTATTCTTCGATGCCGTGGTAGCTGCGTTGAAGTAAATCCGCGCCCCGGATGACGTTAGTCTTCGCGGCGCGGAACGACGACAACTGCGGGAGCAACGAAGATCGACCCTGTTCCGTCGAATAATTGCAGGTCTCCGTACGCGTACGGCGCGAGGCTTCATTACAGATCTGGCTGCGTACAGCACCGGCTCAATTAGAGCGCATTGAGACAGGCAGCTTTCGGCTAAAAGCGGACGGTCGATTATTATCGAACGCGCACGTTAAGCCTGATTCTGTGCCAGAAGGAATTCTGGATGGGGAACTGAGTATGTCTTTGCTAAGAGCGCCTGGGCTTCTTTTAGGGCAAGGCGCCACCTTCCTCTCTTCTGGGACTGATGAGCAAACCTCATGAACCCTTGCCGATCTACCCGTCTAGTCTCCACTCGTTAGCTGGCTTACTGTTTCCCCAACGCAAACGTCGGGAGATCGAAATGCACAAGCGCACACTCGGAAACAGTTCACTCGAAGTGTCAGCCCTGGGCTTGGGTTGCATGGGCTTGAGCCATGGCTACGGCCCGGCGACTGACACGCAACAAGCCATTACGCTGATCCGTTCGGCGGTTGACCGAGGCGTTACGTTCTTCGATACCGCCGAGGTTTACGGCCCGTACCTGAACGAGCAAGTGGTGGGTGAGGCATTGGCGCCAGTTCGCGACAAAGTGGTTATCGCCACCAAGTTCGGCTTCACCTTCGGTGCCGACAATAAGCAGCAGATTCTAAATAGTCGCCCTGAGCACATTCGACTCGCCGTCGAAGGCTCATTGCGCCGACTTAAGACCGATTTCATTGATTTGCTTTACCAGCATCGGGTTGACCCGGACGTACCGATTGAAGACGTCGCAGGTGTAGTGAGAGATCTGATTGGCGAAGGCAAGGTCAAGCATTTCGGCCTGTCGGAAGCCGGTGCGCAAACCATTCGCCGTGCACATGCGGTACAGCCAGTCACGGCGCTGCAAAGCGAATACTCATTGTGGTGGCGTGAGCCTGAGCAGGAAATCCTGCCGACGCTCAAGGATCTGGGGATCGGCTTCGTGCCTTTCAGTCCACTGGGCAAGGGTTTCCTCACCGGCACAGTAGCGGCCGACGCCACATACGGTAGCGACGATTTTCGTAGCATCGTGCCGCGCTTCAGCCAGTCAGCACTACAAGCCAATCAAGGGTTGGTGGTGTTGATCCGCCAGATAGCCGCGCAAAAAAAAGCGACACCGGCGCAGATTGCGTTGGCCTGGTTGCTCGCGCAGGCGCCGTGGATTGTGCCGATTCCCGGGACGACCAAATTGCATCGCCTGGAAGAAAACCTTGGCGGCGCGGACGTCATCCTCGACGCGGCCGAACTCCAGTCCATTGACACCGCACTGGCGCAGATCCGCATCGAAGGCGAGCGTTATCCCGAGGCCCTCAAGGCGCGCGTCGGGCGATGAACAACGATCACGATCCTCTACGGCGCACGGTCATCGCCGCACTGGCGAGCGCCCCGTTGCTGTCATTCGCCGACACGCAAACCGCCAGCGAAATACCACGTTCAGGCTCGCGAATTCTGGTGGCGTACTTTTCCCGCTCCGGCAATACCCGCGTGGTCGCCGGGCTCATCCAGCGCCGACTGGGTGCCGACCTGTTCGAGATCCGTCCGGCCAAAGCCTATCCCGAGGACTACCTGCAAACCGTGGAGCAGGCGCGTCAGGAGCGCGACAGCCGCTTCGAGCCCGAGCTGGAAAGCAAGGTTCACGCTATGAGCGACTACGACACGATTTATCTTGGCTTTCCGATCTGGGGTGAGACCACCCCGCCTATCGTGCGTACTTTTCTGAGCGCCCACGACCTGACTGGTAAAACCCTCATCCCCTTCACCACCCACGGTGGTTACGGCTTGGGCAATAGCCGCAGCGTCCTAGAAAGGCACGCGCCCAAGACTAAGGTGATGGAAGGTTTTGTGATGGAGGGTGAGCAAGAGCGCAAGACCATGGAGCGCGTGAATGGCTGGCTGAGCGACCACCCTCTCAAGCGCTGACCGATTTCTGGATTGGAGAAGCACCATGAAAACACGCACTTTGGGCAACGGCCTGGAAGTTTCCGCATTGGGCCTCGGCTGCATGAGCATGACCTCCGCCTACGGCCCGGCCGCCGACAAACCGAGCATGATCAAGCTGATTCGCTCGGCCCATGAGCAAGGCATCACTTTGTTCGACACCGCCGAGGCGTATGGCCCATTCGCGAATGAAGAGTTGTTGGGCGAGGCCTTGCAACCGATCCGTGAACAGGTGGTCATCGCCAGCAAATTCGGTTTCGATATTGACCTGGTCACCGGCGCACGAGCCGGCGGCACCAATAGCCGACCTGAGCATATCCGCGCCTTGGCAGAGGCGTCGTTGAAGCGTTTGCGCACTGATCGCATCGACCTGTTTTATCAGCATCGCGTTGATCCGCAAGTGCCGATTGAAGATGTGGCCGGAACCGTCAAGGAGCTGATCGCCGAGGGCAAGCTCAAGCATTTCGGCCTGTCCGAGGCCGGTGTGCAAACCATCCGCCGGGCACACGCCGTGCAACCGCTAACAGCGGTGCAGAGCGAGTATTCGCTTTTCTGGCGTGGCCCAGAGCATGAACTGCTTGGCGTACTGGAGGAACTGGGTATCGGCTTCGTGCCGTTCAGTCCACTCGGCGCGGGCTTCCTCACGGGGCAGATCGATGAGAACACCCAGTTTGACGTCAGCGACTTCCGCAATTTGGTCCCGCGTTTTTCACCTGAAGCGCGCAAGGCCAACCTGGCGTTGGTCGGCGTGGTGAAGGCCGTTGCCAAGCGCAAGCAGGCGACGCCTGCACAAGTCGCACTCGCCTGGTTGCTGGCGCAGAAACCATGGATCGTGCCGATCCCGGGCACGACCAAACAACACCGACTGGAAGAGAACCTGGGCGCGGTCGAACTGGAACTGACCGGCGACGATCTGCGTGTGATCAATGAGCAGATGGCGCAGATCCAGGTGCGGGGTGAACGTTTGCCGGAATCGGCGCTGAAAATGACCGGGCTCTGAGCCTTGCCACCGCTGCTCCGGGCTTGGAGCAGCTTCACTGTCTGACAGGAGTTCATTCGATGAACCGGTTGATCGCACCGCTTGTTGCCTTGTCGCTGTTGAGCGCAGAAACCCAGGCCGCCAGCGAAATCCGCATCATCCAGAACGGCGCCCAGCCTTCGATCAAGGGCGCCGCTGAAAACTTCACCGGCGCGGTACGCGTTGATGGCCTGTTCAAGGGTGATCTGCCGGCGCGCATCGGCGGCGGCACGGTGACCTTCGAACCCGGTGCGCGCACCGCCTGGCATAGCCATCCGTTGGGGCAAACGCTGATCGTCACCGCCGGGGTAGGCTACGTGCAGCAAGAAGGCGGGCCGCGACAGGAAATCCATCCGGGCGATATTGTCTGGATTCCGCCGCACACCCGTCATTGGCATGGTGCCACCGCCAGTAACGGCATGACCCACATCGCGATTGCAGAAGCCGAGGACGGCAAGACCGTGACTTGGGCAGAGAAAGTCTCGGAGGCGCAATACGCCGGCAAAATGAAGTTACCGAATGTGTCGAAACCGTAGCGCAGCTCCTTCGCGTTGAGCCATCAAAACTCCTCAAGCCCCCGTATTTGTGCGGCAACGCCAGGTTTCAGCGGCAATCGTAAAAACGACTCATGAGTTTTGCTCAGGAGTCCTTGCGCAATATCGGGGTTAATCACCACAACCGTCCTCCGTACGATCCAGCGATACCGCAGTGATCCGCAATGGACGGAGCTTTTCACGATGACCACAGACGCAAGCAAGATCCGACCCCATCCTGCGCTGATGGCGCTCTGTCTGAGCCTTGGGGTGATGTTCAGTGCTACCACTCCAGCCGCCGAGGCATCGCAAACCATGACCCGCACACAAGCCAGCGCAGAAACGCTGTCGAGCAAACAACAGGCGATTCCCCTGATCGCAGCGTTCATGGCGACCAGTGACATGCCCTCACTCAACGCAGCGCTCAACGAAGGTCTCGATGCCGGCTTGACCATCAGTGAGACCCGGGAAATTCTGGTGCAGCTCTATGCCTACGTCGGCTTTCCGCGCAGCCTCAACGCCCTGAACGAACAGATGACGGTGGTGCAGATGCGCAAGCAACGTGGCATTGAGGATGCACCGGGGCGTGAGCCAAGCCGTGCCACTCCAACCGGTGATGATCTGCTGGCGGCCGGCACGGCAAATCAAACGAAGATTTCCGGTTCCCCGGTCAAAGGCCCGGTGTTCGAGTTCGCTCCGGTGATCAACCGGTTTCTGCAAACCCATCTGTTTGGCGACATCTTCGAGCGCGACAACCTCGACTGGCAAAGCCGCGAACTGGCCACCGTCGGGGCGCTGGCGGCGACGCCGGGTGTGGAATCGCAATTGCGCTCGCACATGCTGGCGAGTCTGCGCGTCGGGCTCAGCGCAGCGCAGTTGCGCCAAGTCATCGAGCAGTTGAAAAAGCACGGCGATGCACAGACCGCCGTGCGTGCAGATACGGCGCTGACCCAGGCCCTTGAAGCTTCGGGGAAATAACATGAAACATGCAAAACGCTTGTTCAGCATCACCCTGCTCAGCCTGTTGGCAGCCTGCGCGAACCAGCCCGATGGTTCAGGCCCTTTACTGATTCAGGCGCAAGGCAGCTTCGCCGCCGGTGGAACGATGACCACTGCGCCGGGCACGTTCAACCCGCGCAAGCCGATGGCTCCGGATGGCCAGACCTATCACGGTGACCATGCCTATACCTTCTACCAAATCCCGATCGATGCCCGGAAACTACCCATCGTCATGTGGCATGGCGCAGGCCAGTTCTCCAAGACCTGGGAAACCACCGCCGACGGCCGCGAAGGCTTCCAGAACATTTTCCTGCGCCGCCATTTCGGTGTGTACCTGATCGACCAGCCGCGACGTGGCAATGCCGGCCGCAGCATGGTCGAGGCGACGGTCAAACCGACGCCGGACGAACAACTGTGGTTCAACCAGTTTCGCATCGGCTTGTGGCCCAACTATTTCAACGGTGTGCAAGTAGGCAAGGATGCACAGACGCGCGAGCAATTCTTCCGGGCAATGACACCGAACACCGGGCCGTTCGACATGGGTGTGGTGTCTGATGGTGTGTCGGCGGTCTTCGACAAAATCGGCCCCGGCATTCTGTTCACGCACTCGCAAGGTGGCGGGCCGGGTTGGCTGACCGCGATCAAGAATGACAAGGTGAAGGCCATTGTCGCCTTCGAGCCGGGCAGCAGCTTTGTCTTCCCGCAGGGTCAGGTGCCCGCGCCGATCCCCAGTGCCTTCGACACGGTGCAGGGTGCGGCCGTGCCGATTGATCAGTTCATGGCGCTCACGCGCGTTCCGATCCTGATCCTCTACGGCGACAACATCCCGGAGCAAGCCGTTGACCTGCCCGCTCAGGACAGTTGGCGCGCACGGCTGAAGATGGCCCGGCTTTGGCGCGATGCCGTCAACCAGCGCGGCGGTGACGTAAGGCTGATCCATTTGCCGGAAATCGGCATCAAGGGCAATACCCACTTCCCCATGTCCGATTTGAACAACGTGCGGATCGCGGATCTGGTGTCGAGTTTCTTAAAAGAAAAGCACCTGGACTAACCAGGGCTCACATCCACTTTTTCCAACTGCCCTTCTTTTGATTGCTCAGGAGTTTCAAGTGATAAACACCTTTATGAAAGCCACGCTTATGTCGGCGCTGGTTGGCCTTTCTGCGGGCGAAGCCGGCGCGGCGGACTACAAAAAAAACCCGCTCACACTGGCTTACGACGGCGCCATTACCAGAAACGAACCGGGCAAGGTCAGCATCCATCCGGTCAGCTACAAGCTCAACGGCCTGGACATCGCGGCCAACGTTTACACCCCGGCCAACTACGATGCGAAGAAGGTCTACCCGACCGTTGTGGTCGCGCATCCGAACGGTGGCGTCAAAGAGCAGGTCGCTGGTCTTTACGCCCAGCGCCTGGCCGAACAGGGCTACATCACGATCACCGCCGATGCGGCCTACCAGGGCGCAAGTGGCGGACAGCCTCGCAGCATCGACAAGCCGGCGTATCGCATCGAAGACATCCATGGCATGGCAGACTTCATCAGCCAATATGCGGGGGTCGATAGCACGCGCCTGGGCCTGCTCGGGATCTGCGGCGGCGGTGGCTATTCGTTGGCCGCCGCGCAAACCGACAAACGCTTCAAATCGCTGGCAACCATTAGCATGTTCAACTCCGGTCGGGTGCGTCGCAACGGCTACAACGACTCGCAACTGGACAGCGTTCAGCAACGCCTGCAACAGGCTTCCGCTGCGCGCGCTCAGGAGGCGGCCGGCGGTGCTGTGTTTTATTCGGGTGACGCCAACCTCACCGACGAGCAGATCGCCAAGCTGCCCTTCGAGCTGTATCGCCAGGGCTACGAGTACTACTGGAAAACCCACGCGCACCCGAACTCAACGTTCAAGTACACCACCAGCAGCCTGTTGGACCTGATGCGTTTTGACGCGACCAATCAGATCGAGTTGATCAATCAGCCATTGCTGATGATCGCCGGCAGCAAGGCTGACAGCCTGTACATGACCCAGGATGCATTTCCCAAGGCCACCGGCACCAAGGACAAGGAATTGCTCATCATCGACGGCGCCACCCACATCGAAACCTACTGGGTTCCGCGTTATGTCGACGCGGCAATGGGCAAGCTGACAACGTTCTACGCACGAACCCTTTGATGGGCTGTTCGGGGATCGCGTATCGATGCGGAACCTGCTTACATGGAATAATTACGCGATCCCCATGAGAGGCTCTCATCGATGTCACGCGCCAATCTCAACGATCTGCAAGCCTTCGTGATCATTACCCGCGAAGGCAGCTTCACCCGCGCTGCGGCACAGCTGGGCGTCTCCCAGTCTGCGCTAAGCCATACTCTACGTGCCCTTGAGACGCGACTCGGGGTTCGTCTGCTGACCCGAACCACCCGTAGCGTATCCCCTACCGAAGCAGGACAACGGTTATATCAATCCATGGCGCCGAGGTTCGAAGAGATTGAACTCGAACTGGCAGCGGTCAGCGAGTTTCGTGACACCCCGGCAGGGAACGTGCGGATTCAAGCGTCCGAACATGCAGCCAACAATATTCTATGGCCCAAGTTGCTGAAGGTGCTTCCCGACTATCCGGACATCAAGGTCGAAATCACCGTCGACTACGCACTCTCCGACATCGTCGCGCAGCGCTATGACGCAGGGGTACGGCTTGGGGACCAAGTGGCCAAGGACATGATTGCCGTTCCTATCGGGCCGTCCTTGCGCATCGCGGTCGTGGGCTCACCCGAGTATTTCAAACAGCGCCCAGTGCCAAAGGTGCCGGGTGATCTGGCCGCACACAATTGCATCAATCTGCGCCTGCCCACCCATGGAAGCCTGATGCAATGGGATTTTGAAAAGGATGGTCATGAACTCAAGGCGCGCGTTGAAGGACAATGGACGTTCAACAGCAGCGTGCCGATTCTGCGTGCCGCCGTTGCGGGATGTGGGTTGGGTTTCCTTCCGGAAGATATGGTTGCCAAGGAGATTACCGAGGGAAGCCTTGTGCGAGTGTTGGAAGATTGGTGCCAACCCTTTGCCGGTTACCATCTCTATTACCCGAATCGCCGTGAACATTCATCTGCGTTTGGCGTTGTAGTTGAAGCGTTGCTATACAAGCGCTGAGTCATCGACCATCAAGCCGTCTCAATTTTTACCCCCGCCTCACAAGCCCGCGGTTAAGCATATGCTTTGGATCGATTGCAGTAGTGGACGAACGGCCGCAATGGGCCGATTGCGGCCGTTCGTGAAACGCATCAATTGGCTACTGGCTGAACATCCCGGTGCGAATGCTCACGTGCCTGATTACGCGGCATCGGAGTAAAATTGACTCAACGTAACGGCTCGCCCTCTTTGTGTCGTAGGTGCGTGCAAACCCCATCACCCGTTCAGGAAGTTTGGCTCGCATGATCCCCGTTGCACTGCCCTCCGCCGAACTACTGCTTTACCTTGCCTTTTTCGTCGCCACGACGCTTTTCTGGTTCGGGTGGACGATAAGGCTGATGGTTCGATATATCAAAGGTCGCTGGCGCCGCCCTCTCCTCCTGCCTTACATGCTTGTCACCGCGTGTGCGCTTTTTACCCTGTGGCAGTCCGCGGCTTTTTATGTGCAGATGCGCAGCTATGAACGGGAGAGAGAGGCAAGTTATCGCCCGGAACTAGTAGAGCCGATGCGCCTTGGCCAGATCGACATGCCCAAAGGCACAAAACTCGAATTAGCCGTTGCGGATCATCGGGAATCCTTCAAACGAGCCGTGTTTCCAAGCCCTGTGCGCATGCTCGATATGGATGCCGTCGAAGTAGCCCGCTACATCGCGATTCAAACCAACGAAAAATACGAAACGGTGGGCTTCACGCCAGAGAACATGCGGCTAACCGGCCACGGCACGACGATGCAGATCGGCTGGCGGTGCAATGCGCTGCAACCGGTGGAGTTTGAGCTCAAGCCAGATGGCGGCGTATCGAGGTTCAGCACCTGTACGCTTGCTGATGGCAATGTAGTCGATGGCATCACCTTGCCCGAAGGCACCTCGCTCCGGGCTTCGACCGGCAATGTCTATGCCGATGGGTTTGTAGACTCTGACCGGTGGGTTCTCGATATGCCGGAAGGCGTACCCGTGCGTATCGATAATTTCGAGCTTGCGGATGCCAGTATTGCCCTCGACGCAGAGCGAAGGCTCTATGAAGTCAGAGGTGCGGTGCTTTCGAGCGTTGCCACACTCGCAGGGCGCCGTTATGCGGCGGCAAGCGCTATCCGCTTCAATCCGCTCCATATCCGGGAAGACTATGCGGGTGCCTGGTTGATAACCCCACCGCCGGGCGCCGACGGCTCACAGCCGATAGCGCCTAAGACCATCGTGCAGCGCAGAGACGGAAAGGTGTTGGCCACACTTACTGACTAAACGCGCGATCGTTTAACTAAATGGTTGGCCCAGCATGTGCCGGTCACCTTGCCGGGGGTGCCGAAAGGCAGAGCCGACAGCAACAGGTGCAAACCACTTGGTTTTTCTTCACTGCGAGGGCTGGTTGGCCTTGAGCAGGTGCGCCAGTTTTCCCGCAGCGCTTTTTACCTGGGCGCGGGTGAGCGCGGCAAAGCCCAAGACAAACGCTGATCCTGGTTGAAGGTTGTGACAAGAGTGGCGAAGCGGTTGCAGCTGCAGCCCGACCTGTTTCGCTGCTTCGACTAGCTGGTTTTCGTTTTGGTCTGTAGTCAGCCAGAGAATCAAATGAAAACCCGCGTGTTTACCGCTAAGGGAAACCGGGGACAGACCACGATTTTGGCTCACCTGTAATCGGACTGTCTCATATCGTGGTCTGTCCCCGTTTCCTCTCGTTAATCTGTAACCTGCGGGCAAGGGTTAAATACCTCGGTTACGTCGAGTGTTGTATGCCACGGGACGGCAGTGCCTGACACCATTCCGCCTACGGTCTGCTGTCGACCCGACTTGCGCACATATCCGCCATCCGTCCCGGTGAAGATGTGCTGCCCTGGCTTCGTCAGATAATCAAAGAAACTGACTTTCACAGGCACATTCATTTGCCCACCCGGCGTAATGACGGCGAGCATGATCGCTCGGTCTTTGGTGAATACAACGAACGGTTCGACTCCAGTGCGGCCACCAACCGTCTTCACGCACTGCACTTGTTCTGGGAGGATGCGTGCGGTTTCCGTGTAGGTGTGGTTGTTGTAGAGGCTGAGGATCAGGCCTTTGCTGGTCAACACTCCCAGGCCTTGAGTGGCTCTGCAGTTGCCTTCGCTTCCATATGGGAACAAGCACCAGTTCGTTTCCGACACGGCTTGAATATCCGATGGTGCAATTTTCAGATCGCGCTGGATTTGGGCTTTTGATTCCGGCGTGTCGTAAGGGATCATCACGCATCCACCGACTGTCACTGCTGCGATAAGGCCTATGGCCGCAGCTACGTTTTGAACTGACGATTTGAAGGTGTTCATTGTTCGCTCTCCTTGCTGTATTACCACCACTGGAAGGCTGTGGCGATTTTGGTAGCGAACCTTACGGCATGGGCGGCTACCAGTCATCCTCGTGCTTATAGCTGCATCGGTAGATGACTTGACTGGACGCTTACATTACGGTGGCGAAATCGTGGATCAATATTTCGGAAATGCCGAACCTCGCCTTCTGTTCAGATATTGGTGCCAGGCCGATCCAGATCAGGTCTTTTCGCATATCAAGGCCGGAAAAGAGCCACCATCACGTTTTTAGGATTGGCGGTGGACATTTCTTTCGATCAATGCGGTTCAGAGACTGCTATGGGTCGAATGCTGCCCCTCCTGACAGCCAAACGCGGTGATTTGCGCGCCAGTATCATTCGACACTAGGTTGAAATACATCCCCACCCCCATCGTCAGCGCGGGTTAGCGGATAACCAGGCAAGAGGCACCGACCGCTGTCGCACGACGTAATTGCGACATGACGTTCCCCGCCGTAATCACCGTTGTAGGCGACATTGGGCAACTGCTGGCGGCCAGCGCCTCTGCGACCCAGGCGTTGCAGGTATAAAACAGCGAATAGCTACCCTCGGACCGATAGAATCGGCTGTCTCCATACAGGCCAGGCCCGAGCACCGTCAAAGTGCCCGTCGCTGAGTGGGTGAAGGTCCCGGCCACGAACGCGAGCAGTCGCCGGTAGCCGTCCTCCGTCACTCGCACTTCAATGACCTCGCTTACGGCGAAACGCCGCCTGGGGTCCCCGTCAATCTTGACCGCATGCAGCACGGTTGCCGTCGACCCGAACAAGGCTCGCAGGGCGAGGCTCAACGTGGCGTGTGGGGCTCGGTAAAAGTCCTCGTCACCCCACCCGAACTCAACGAAGTCGCCGTCGCCGAAGTCTTCGGCCAGTGCGGGAAGCACCTGAAGTAGATCGGGGCGCGCAATTGCCAGCCCGGTATGCAGTCCATGATTCACCACATAGAAGGACCGCCAATCGCCACCCTCACCCCTCGGCGGGTCCGACGCGGTAGCGCAGCCGAACAGTGTCAGGATCAGGGCCAGCACTACAATGCGCATGCACAAGGGTTTGGAGGCTCACTAACGAACGTGGAAGACCCTCGCAGGGGCGGGTGCTGTATAGAAGCATAGAAGCTGGCTCGCACCATCAAGCAGGCATTCATGGACAATCGCGGCAGGCAGCCATCGGCCAATTGCCGATATTAAAAAAGGGGAACAGATTTATTTTCAGGAAATAAATCTGTTCCCCTTTTTGTCTGTCCGGTGGAATGAGGTAATACGCCAAACGACTCTCAAATTCCAAGCCCAGCATTCAAGGCTTTGGGACATTCGCCAACGCTCTCGCTGGCGAGTTGCCCGACAATTACTAATTGTCACCACCGTCAGCGCAGGGATTGTGGATTTCGAGCACGTCAATCATTTCAGTGGTACTTACGGTAGACAGACCGACAGGAATGACAGTTATCTTTTTGATTTTTTCACCGGTCGGACGCTGAAAGTTCACTTCCGGCCCGCTGTAGCTGTGCTGACCCTTGCTATGAAGATAATTAAACATGTTGGCTTTGAAGCGCGTATTGATCTCATCCCGATCTGCTTTCAGAGGGCCCAGCATATAAGCCGCATTGGCAGCGAACGCAAAAAAATACCCGTCGGCAGATGCTCCGCCAGGTACAGCTGAGCAGATCACCTCCCCAGATTTGATAATACGTGCTAGCACATACTTACCTTCGACAACATGGGCCATCACTAAGCCGTCCGGAGTAACAATGCCAATGCCCTTCTCCGGCTTACATCCCGGAGCGCTGCCGTAGGGGTGAACGCACCAGTTCATTCTTGAGGAGTCTATGATTGTAGCCAGATGCAGGTCCTGCTTCATCTGCTGCTTAGCTTCAGGTGTGTCATGAGCGATGCCTGCACAGGCGCTTATAAGTAGAGCGGTTGCTGCCATAAGTGAGATGCGAAGCATGGTCTTTCCTTCGGTTAATCTTGAGCCATGTAGGTCCTTCAGTTCGGATGATGCTATAAGCTGATCGTGCGCTGACGCCGGCACGGAGCAAAGTCTTGAACTCATTTATCCTTCTGACTTATATCTTCCAGTACGGAAGTAGTTCCTATTAATAGGATGCAGTGGATCCGCATCGCTCTTGTTCTCATAGTCATCCGACGGGCCGCCGAAAATCGGTCGAAGCCCTTCGCGCTAGGCAGCTATCGGACAGAACCGATCGGTCCTGAAGGAGAAAACAGCATTAACCGCGCTGCTTAATCATTCAGTGGCTAACCCCCGCCCAGACCGAGGACAGCCACAGAAGATGCGTTATAGATGACTTATTTGATTATTGTCCAGCCTTTGCTGTTTACATCATTCGCTTCCTTTTCGGTCATGCAGCTCAAGACCTGCATACGTTTCATGCTTAGCAGTTTTTGAGGCGTAATGCTTTGTCCGTAAATGTTCCCAAGTTTTGCACTGTTCGCCAGCGCTTCTTCAAAGTGCTTTTGAGCTTGCATTTCACAGCCATCGATATCCGCTTTGAAGCCGGTGGCTTTTGTCGGCAGCGGCATTCCCGGCTTATCGAAGCGAGTGTCTTCGTAACGCAGCTGTGCGTAGTCGATATTGGCAGATACGGAAGTCGGAGTCGTCGGAGTGGAGCAACCTGTAAGGGTCGTAATCAGAACAGCTGCCAAACAGGTGAACGATAGATAGCGTTGCATAGAGCCTCCTTGGAAAAATCTCCATCATCAAGAACGGTGATAGCTGAATCATTAAGTCGGCAGCTGTGGCGCGTTCTTGAGTGTGGCCCGTGTGAGAGGCACGCCTTCGCGACATCTCGGCCGACGAGAGCTGCCGCCCACTGGCGGATGATCCGACTCACCGTGTTCAGCTGGCTCGCCAAATAAGGGAAGCTGTTGAGAACATAAAATTCGGGCAACCCCCGATTTCCTTCCTAGCAGTAGTTAAAGCCCATTCGTTTTTTTCGCAACGAGCAAGCCCATTCAGTAGCCAGCGTTCAAATTCGATTACCGCGCTCAATCAATGCCCTCGTTTGTTTCTGCGTTCGATAATAAGCTGGATTACCGCTGCGATGCGCCACAAGGCGAGACAGTGCGCCGGGAGAGTCTTGTTTTCGGTGGCCGCTTTTGGCCGAAAGCTGCCTGTCAACATGAATACCAAAACTTCTCAAGCACAAAAAAGCCACTCATTTCTGAGTGGCTTTTTTGTGAATCTTGGAGCGGGAAACGAGACTCGCATCTAGCGTCCGACCCATTGAAGTCTAAGGGGTTTCTTTTCTTGCCGGAGCAGGAAAAGACTTGATTCTGGACTTGTTTTAAAAGCACATCAACGGGCAAGAAGGGACATCCAAACCTAAGCGTTGACGACGCTACGCGCCAACCCACATCCTGAGTGTCCGATAACACTTGGCTTTCATCGGACAGTTCCTGCTCATACGATAACCACCCATCACGCTCTTCCCACCTGATGGCCAACGCCGGAGATTTGCCGCAGGCCCGGCAGGCAGCTACATATTCAACAGAACCGTAGGATTGGACCTTCGCGATGCCGCATTTCCAATCATGCCCCTAGGATGCGCGCCAGCCGTTCCCGTGCCGTAGTCGTCAACCTTTTCACTCTCATCAGTCGAGCAATCTCAAGCGCACGGTTATGCAAGGAAGATCAATGCTGAAGGAAAAACCATTGTCACTGTTAACGACGAGCCCATACCGGCAGCGCTTCGACTTTGCGTGAACAGTTCGTTGACCCGACTGCGCAACCGAAGCCGCTCAACGTCGGGATTTCGGCGTCTGAGGCGGCGAGCGTAGTAACACGAACGAGTGACATCAAAGACTGCGCAAAGCCAATCGACCGGCTCTTGGGTACTTAACTGATCAATCAGCGTGTGCGCTCGTGCTCTTCCGACATCAAGAGCGCGGTAGCCTTTTTTAAAATGGATTTCTCCCGCTCAAGACGAGCAATACGCGCTTCCAGTTCTTGGATTTTCTGCTGCTCAGGCGTCAGCGCTTTGCTCTGCGGAGTAACGCCGCTGCGCTCCTGCTGGAGTTGGTTAACCCAGCGACGCAATGCGGACTCGACCACTCCAAGCGAACGGCTGGCTTCGGTATGGCTATAGCCTTGATCGAGCACGAGGCCTGCGGCCTCGCGTTTGAATTCAGCGGAAAAGGAACGACGTTGTTTGGTCATCAGACACCTCTATCTGGCGAGCATTCTCGCCCAAATGGGTGTCCGGTTTCATTAGACCACTACACTCTCGATCTAGCTGAGGTCGATGAAGCCACCCTTAGAAGCTATGTCTTTCGAACTGACGAGTTGTTGGGCGAGCTTCACGACGCCATGACCAGCCTGATGATCGGTGAGCTGGTAACCCAGGCTCAGCAGGGCCCGGCTATGGACGATTTTTGGCAAGGCGCAATGATGAAGGAGCCGATTTTCTATGGCACCGAGTCAGCTTACAGCTTCCAGTACCGAGATTTTTTTGCGGAGAAGCATGCCCCTGATGATGACTGGTTAGAAAGGGTCATGGGGTTCAGCAGTACCCAGGCACTGCGAGTGGCGAGTGCGATGTGTTCGTTGATGGACGCGCGAGCAACCAATGGAGTGGGATCGATCGGCGAAATCCACGTAGGAGAGATACCTACAGGCTCGGTGCTGGAGCTCTTTGAGTTTACTGCGCAGGAGGTAGCCCAGCGTTCGGGTCAGGAGCTCGCTGTCGTTCAAGCAGTTTTCAAAGCGCTAATGTTCAGTGGTGACAATGGCCAATTCAAGGAGATCGGAGATTTTAACCAGATCGCCGCAACCCCACTGCTGCCGACAGGGCGGGGCTCAGTATTGCTGTTCTCTCACTACTCGATCTACGAAGCGCTTTACGAGTCGCCTTTCTTCTGGATGAACCAGGATAAAGAATACAAGCAACAGGCATCGGACAATCGAGGTGCCTTCACCGAACAGTTCTCTCAGCGCCGCTTGGCATCCGTGTTTGGAAAAGCCAATGTCTACACGAACGTCAATCTGTTTGAGGGAAAGCGGATTGTCGCCGAGGCGGACGTGCTGGTCATCTTCGGTGACCGGATCATCATCGTTCAGGCTAAAGCCAAAAAGCTAACCCTAGCTGCTCGCAAAGGTAGCGATGGGCATATCAAGGCGGACTTCGCCGCTGCGATACAGAAGGCCTATGACCAAGGGGCTGAGTGTGCGGCTGCTATCAATTCTGGAAAATGCAGGCTCGAAGATGATCGTGGCCAGGCTGTCGTGCTTCCAGAGCAGGTTAAGGAGATCTACCCGTTTTGCGTAGTGTCCGATCACTACCCTGCGTTAGCGTTTCAAGCCAGCCAGTACCTGAAATACACCGCTGATGAGATCGTTCGCCCGCCCTTTGTGATGGACGTATTTCTGCTGGATGTACTAGCAGAGATGCTGAACACACCGTTGCGTTTTCTGAGCTATGTCCGAATGCGCCTGGAGTCGGCACAAAAGCTGATGATGGGACACGAGCTCACCGCACTTGCCTACCATCTGCGATGCAACCTCTGCCTCGATGATGAATACAACATGGTGATGCTTGAAGACTCGATCCCAGCGGATTTAGATACCGCCATGACTGTGCGGCGGGAAGGTCTTCCGGGCCAGCGAGTCCCTGAAGGCATCCTCACCAAGATGAGAGGGACGTATTACGAGCGATTGATTGAACAGATCGAACGCCGGCCTGACTCTGCGGTTCTTGAGCTGGGGTTCACTCTGCTGTCTATGGGAGAGGAATCATGTAACAAGGTTCACAAGGCTATCGAAGGCCTGACCGCCATGGCAAAGATGGATGGCAAACGCCATGACTTTGTACTTGGGATGTCTGAACCGGAGACTGGGATTGCTTCCATTGCAATCCTACACCCAGCGAGGACGCTATTAGATCCCTGGAGTTGCACTGTTCCAAACGAAAGTACGTTCAACGAGCGGCGGAGTGGTACGGAATATCTGTGGGGCTTAGGGGCGAAATCCAATTCGGCATCACACTCAGTTTCCCTTGGAAACGATCCCCTGAGATGGATGAGTTAACCAAAGACATGGAACCTTCTTCGTAACCGTTCAGGCATCCCGTCTTGCGTAACTAAGCCGGCTGCCAACGATGCGGCAACAACTCCCTGATCTCACTCGCCCGCTGCGTGGGCAGGCGAATAAGAACATCCTTCAGATAAGCATACGCATCATGCCCGTTGAGCTTGGCCGACTGGATCAAGCTCATCAGCGCAGCCGCCCGTTGACCACTGCGTAACGAACCAGCGAACAGCCAGTTTTTCCGTCCCAGCGCCCACGGCCGTATCTGATTTTCGATGTGATTGTTATCTATCGGTACCGTGCCGTCATCTAGATAACGGCTCAACGCTGTCCAGCGTTTGAGGCTGTAATCCAGGGCTTTGGTGATAGCCAAACCTTCGTGCACAAGCTCGCGCTGGGCGATCATCCAGGTATGGAAGGCGTCCATCAGGGGCGCCGCTTTTTCCTGACGTATTCGTCGTCGAACGTCCGGCTCCAAATCCCTCGCTTCGCGTTCAATTTCATATAAAGCCGCGATGTACCGCAGTGCTTGTTCGGCAAGCACGCTTTTGCCGGTAATGTGCAAATCATAGAACTTACGACGGGCATGGGCCATGCAGCCGATTTCAGTGACACCAAGCGCAAAGCTGGCTTTGTAACCGCCGTAGTCGTCGCAGACTAACTTGCCTTTCCAGTCACCCAGGAAGTTGCGGGCATATTCCCCCGACCGACCGGGACTGAAGTCGTATACCACCGCACTGATCGGTGCGGTGGTCGTCGTGGCATACCCCCAGACGTAAGCCCGGTGAGTTTTTTTCTCGCCCGGTGCGAGCATTTGCACCGGGGTTTCATCAACGTGAACCACGGTGTGTTCAAGCACCACTTCGCGCAGGGCATCGACCAGTGGCTGCAGTTGCACACCACAAACGCCGACCCAACTGGCCAATGTTGAACGAGGAATCGCCAGACCGGCACGCCCGAAGATTTGCTCCTGGCGGTACAGCGGTAAATGATCGGCGTATTTGGCGATCATCACCTGGGCCAGTAGCCCGGCGGTCGGGATGCCTTTGTCGATGACCTGCGCCGGTACCGGTGCCTGAATCAAGGTTTCGCAGTTATCGCAGACGCATTTGCCACGAACATGCCGTTCAACGCTGAACACGCCCGGCGTGTAGTCGAGCTTTTCGCTGACATCCTCGCCAATGCGTTTGAGGACGCAGCCACATTGGCATTGAGTGTTCTCGGGATCGTGATGAATCAGCGTGCGCGGAAATTCGGCAGGCAGAGCAGTACGTTTAGGTTGCTGACGAGCTGGCGATTGCACGGGCTTTGGTGCCAGGACTTCAAGCTCGGCTTCGATGGCGGCCAGGTCGGTCTCGATCAGATCGTCCAGCAGGCTTGCCTGACCAGGACTGAATGACTCGGAACGCTTGGCGAAGCGGTGACGTTTGAGCAGGGCGATTTCGTGGGTGAGCTGCTGATTCCGGGTTTTATGGTGCAGCACTTCCTTGTCGAGGCTTGCCAGCCGCGAATCAAGATGCTCAACGTGCTGAAGCAACTGCGCAGCGAGGCTGCGCAGTTGCTCGGTAGTGAGCTGATCGAGAGGAGGAGTTGGCGTCATGGCGATGACTGTGCCCGATCAGTTGATCGGTGTATGTCATCCATTTCTGTTAATGGGTACGGATCGCTCCGTCAGACCCAAGACGCTGCCAGGGAAGACCCACCACCAGAGCCTGGAGCTGCTCGGGGTTGAGCTCCATCTGGTCGCCCTGTCGATTGCTCGGCCAGGAAAACTTCCCTTGGTGCAGACGACGAGCTGCCAGCCAAACCCCAAGGCCATCGTGCACCAACACTTTCATGCGATTGCCTCGCCGATTGGCAAACAGATAGGCGCAGTGCGGCTGCGCCGCACCGAAGACAGCCACGACATGGGCGAGGGCTTTTTCGGTGCCGCTGCGCATGTCCAGCGGTTCGGTGGCCAGCCAGATTGTGTCGATACGGATCATGGGGCAAGCCCGAGAACAAAACGGGCGCAGCCCTCGGGATCGGATGAAGGCCATCGCACGGTGATGGTTTGCTCGCCAAATGGCAACTCAAGGATCGCAGAGGTTTCAGTTGGCCTTTTCGGCGCTATTTTCACCGGAACGAACGCCGGCAGCGTTGCGGGCGGTTGTTCTCGGTAAAGCGGTATCCACTTACGAATAACGTTGGCGTTGATGCCATGGCTGATGGCAACGCTGGATATGGTTGCGCCGGGTTGCAGGCATTCCTGGACGACCTGGGCTTTGAACTGTCTGGGGTAAGAGTTTCGTTGGCGCATTAAGGGCTATCGTGTCCGCTTAAAAATAGGCGGACACCATCGCCCTTAATTATGGAGCTCGGAAGGTGTGTTGGCTGTTCGCTTACCGTCCCCCGGCAACAAGGGCGAGTGCGCAATCCATTTTCGCGAGCGGGCGATCTCCAGGGCCTCTTTGAGGATCTCGGCTTCCATCGCTTTCTTGCCCAAATCCGTTGCAGTTCACGAATCTGCTTGAGCGCATCACTCCGCTCGGAGGCCGGCACCACGCTCAAGGATCTCGCGAACCATGGCGAGTTTTTGCTCAGGACTCCAGCGGCGTCGCCGCTCCTGGCCTAAAAGCTCTCCACTCTTGTCGTTGCTGTTAGTTATAAACATAACCGTTTGCCTATCCCCTATCGTAAGGGGAAACGGTGTCCGGTCTTTCATGGAGCTCGTTCAACGACCTACTCACACCTCTTAGCGAGACGGAGCCTTATAAAAGCTGGAAGCGAATCGGCGAGCTTCTGCCGCATAAGCAGAACCATATCGAAGCGATTATTTTCCAAGCATCTAATTTTTAGGAGAGAACCATAATGGCGTTATCAATTGTACGGCCAATGGCGGCCGACTCACTTCTGGCGAGAAAATCCTCGAAGTCCGTCGTTGGCATCCAGACTTAGATCCTTCCAAGTATCTCTTGATTGTGGAAAACGAGCGACTCCTGCATATCGATGGAGACGAAGATGATGAGGGTATTGCCGTCGCAATTACGCGCGTGAAGGCCGTGCTACCCTTCATCCTCGCTGACATGCAAGCGGCCTGTGCAAACTATTTTGAGGATGGCTGGCTCGCATGGGAGTTGAGTGACGTAAGGTCAATCACACATCCTGTAGTCATCCGTGCGGAACGGGGAATCTATGAGGTAGATTTCCTGCCCCCAGACAAAATCTGAACATTGAGCAAGATGTGTTAGGCAGACGCTTACGTCAGAGATGCCACGGTAAGCGTTACTCGGTCTGGATGTAGATGTACTTCATGGATCGGATACGATTATCCATCCGCTTGGGACAGCACCACTGTGGCTCAGAACACTAGAGTAGGTGTATAACACGTTCCAAAAGCCTATGTAGAGCAGGATGGGTACATAAGGGAGGCCGTGTTGAGTCAAGCCATTATAGTGTAACTCAGCTACCGTTCCGCTTCTCCGCTTTTGATGTAAAAAGTTGAGCGTCAATGGGAACTGCGGCACCTAAGATTCAATATAATGGCTACCCTTTGTAATTTAGGCTGCACTTTTCTCAATTATATTATTGCAAAGCGCAACAACTTCCGCACCGCTACTTGGCTCTAGATAAATTAAGCAAGCAGAACCTGAGCTTATACGCTCTATGATGCTATTTAAGGCCTCTTGACTTAGATAGCTTGAGGCATCTGAAAGCTCCGAGGCCCAAATCAGTTTTGTCGCAGCATCGACTTTATCGACAATTCCACCCTGGTAAACTACCAATCTAGAAACTATGTTTTGATTTGTATAATCAACCACCCTAATTAACTCGCAACCGCTCAAAATTAATTCACTCTTTTTGCCATCACTCTGTTTAAATGATAGCAAGCAGGAACCGAAGGCATCATCAGTACTTATACCTAGCAGTACCGCGTCATGGTATTGATATAAGACTTTAGTATTCATTTAATTATCTCCTGTCCAACGGTCAATTTTTGGATCAAATGGGCGGCCTGGGGCTCGTGTGGGATTACCATTTACTCCCCTTCCCCAATCATGAACATGTGGCACCCCTTGACCATGATTATGATCCCAGTCGATATCTTTGATTGGTTTCCCATCCGGCCCATACCAGCGCTCCTGGCCACTGCCCGGGTTCGTGTGTCTAGAGCCAGGCTCACCTTCATTAGGTGTCTTAGTGGGGCGCTGCTCAGACTTGTTATTAGTTTCATCTGTTTTCGTTGAGGAAACATCCTCGTTATATACTTTTCCTGCGGACCAGTTATCAGAATTTCCTAGATCGTGACTTGCAGGAGTACTTTTAAAAGCTCCACCGTCAGTGAATTCTTTACCGCTATTGTTAGCTGAATTCAAAATCGCAGACACAGATAAAGCACTAAACAAAGACATTATCGGTGCAACGAGATACGCATATCGCCCGTTAGGATCCACATACTTATAGGGATTATTGTTGGTGTAGGCATACCGGTTAAAGCTATGCAGATTATCCGTCTGGAAATCGACCGGATCGACTCCCATGAAACGGCCAACTACCGGGTCGTAATACCGAGCCCCCATGTACGACAAGCCTGTGGAGTCATCGTGGACTTTGCCGTGGTAACCGATCTTGTTACTGTTGCTGGTCGCTGACCGATTCAACTTATCGCCATAAGGTTTATAGTTTTCCTTCCACAGCAACTCGCCGGTTGCGTCGGTGGCCGCCAGCGGGCTGCCCGAAATGTCGTTGTGGAAATAGGTAACGGTGTCCGCTACCGCGACGGTGTTCAGTACGCAGGCCAGCAGCGACACACCGAGTTGTTTGCCCAGCTTTTTCAAAGCATCCATGTATCTCTCTCCCTGATCCCAGCTCATGGACTCACCCGTTGAGCGATGCGCTTGTCACCCAGATAGAAGTATTCGGTCAGGCTATTGCCATCCATCTCAATCAAGGGCTTGCCATTGGAATCGTGCATTTCGTAAACCTTGCCGCTGGCCTTGGTCACGGCACTTCGGTGGTTGAGACCGTCATAGCTGTACTCCACCTTGTTCGCTGGGTTAGCGCAATTGATGCACACGAGGTTGGGCACGTCATTGTAGGTGTAGGTAGCGCCCGAGCTGCTGGCAACGTTTCCGTAGGCATCGTAGCCAAAGGTATCAGCCCGTAGCCCCCTCACACTGCTGAGGCGATTATTGGCATCATAGCTATAAACGAGGCTGGATTGACCGAGCGTCTGAGCGGTCAAATTACCGCCGCCGTCATAGGTGATGCTACCTTGACCCCAGAAACCAGCCGCGCTGGTCAGGCGGTTGATGTTGTCGTAGCCCAACGTGCGGTTGAAACTGCTGTCGGTGGTATCGCTGATCGAAGCCAGGTTGCCGACGCCGTCATAGGTGTAGCTATTGTTGAGGTAGACGCCGGCTGTAGCGGCTTTCTGGGTAGTGAAGCTGGTCGGCCACAGACGTGCATTTTGGCCATAGCTAGAGGTGGTGCCGGCGCTTCAGTAAGTTTGGTGAGGCAACCGCTGGTTTGCCACCAGACTTTCCTGGTCGCCGCCGATACCCAGTCTGAGAACGCAAACCTTCAAGGCGCATCAGCCTAGCCACACGATGACGGCCACAGTTCTCGCCAACCTCGCGCAGGTCATCATGGATCTTGCGATAGCCATAAACACCTCCGCTTTCCAGCCAGGAATGCTTGATCAAGCCGAGCAGTCGTTGATCGTCCTTGGCTCGTGCAGACTTTGGTTCGGATAGCCACGCGTAGTAGCCGCTGGGATGAATCTTCAGCGTCAGGCAAAGCCGTCGAATGGAGTAGTCACCCGCAAGCTGCTTAATAACGGCGTACTTCAGCCGCACTCCTTGGCAAAGTACGCGGCGGCCTTTTTTAAGATGTCTCGCTCCTCCGTCACCCGTTTTAACTCAGCACGTAGACGGCGAAGCTCAGCACTCTGATCGTCCTCCTGGACGCGCTGCTTCTGGGGCTTGGTGTAGCGCTTAATCCAGGCATAGAGGCTGTGCACGGACACACCCAATCGCGCAGCCACCTCCGAGACAGGAAGCTGCTTTTCGGTCACTTGGCTGACCGCCTGGATTTTGAATTCTTCGGGATAACGCTGGTTGCTCATGGCACCTCCTAATGGGCCTCATTTTAAGGCTTGGGGGTGTCTACGAAACTAGGGGCGATTCAGTCGACCATTTATCAATCGACAGATTTGACTTCTCTACTCCTTCATTCAAGTCTAGTCTTGAAAGCGCATTACCGCTCGACGTCACACGCCATCCCGCTAAATTCGAGGACCACGATGAGACTGCACGAGTTCATCCTGAAGCATATCGAATCGATTTTGTCGGCTTGGGAAAGCTTTGCGCGCACTGTGGACACGGCGGTACCTGCCATGGATTCCAAAGGGTTGAGGAATCATTCCGAGCATATTCTGAGAACGGTAGCGCGCGACATGCAAAGCCCTCAGACCGAGCGACAGCAGATCGCCAAATCGCTTGGCCATGGACCGATTTCGCCAGGGGTTTCGCCTGCACAGACGCATGCGATGACGCGGTTCGCGGCGGGCTTTTCCATGGATCAGATGGTTTCCGAATACCGCGCTTTGCGCTCCAGTGTGCTCAGGCTTTGGCTGGCAGCGCAGAGGATTGATGATGAGCATGATGTACAAGACATCATCCGCTTTAATGAATCGATAGATCAGGCACTCATGGAGTCAATTGCAACCTATGGCAAGGCTGTCGAGCACACCCATACAAAGGTGCTGGGTGTGTTAGGTCATGACCTCCGTTCTCCGCTTGGCGCGGTATTGATGGCCAGTGACTTGCTGCGTGAAAGTGCCGATGCGACTGATAGGGACAGGAAGCTGGCCATGCAGATTAACGCGAGTGTTCGGCGAGCGAATCGAATGGTCGGTGATTTGCTGGATCTAGCCCGCTGCAATCTCGGCTCTGGTATACCCGTGAATCCGGAGCTGATAGATCTCAGTATGATTTGCGCTTCTGTAGTGGAGGAATTGCGCACGGGATTTGCTCACGCGAAGATCATCACCAAAATTAGCGGTCGAGTGACGGGCAAGTATGATTCGTCGCGCATGGAGCAGGTCTTTACCAACCTAATCGGCAATGCCGTCCGACACGGCGATTCATCTCAGCCTATTTACGTGACGTTAACCCAGGATGATGATTACTCGTTGTTCAGCGTACAAAATCACGGCGAACTGATACCTGCTCATGTGATACCCCATCTTTTTGATCCCAATGCGCGTTACTCAAGCTACGCGGCCACTGAAAAAGGCTCCACCGCTGGCCTGGGGCTGGGACTGTTCATCGCATCGGAAATCGTAAGCGTTCGGCAAAGTCACCTTCCAGATCCCGTCAATAAGAAAGATGGTGTCCAACATTTCGGCGTCGGACACCTCGCAATGCTTTATTTTAAGCGGCCATTTTTTCACACGCGCCCGCGCACGCTATGCAAGCCTTTGAGCAGTTTTGGCAATGATCCGCGTCATGCTTGCCGCACTCATCAGCGCAGGCGCGGCAGACTTTTGCGCAAAGCCCACAAAACTCAGCTGCAACTGGACTTTCACGTGCCATCAACGCGGCGGCAAGCCCGCACATATCCGCGCAATCCCTATCCAGCTGAATACATTTTGCCATCATTTGGACGTCCTGCTCGCCCAGACAGGCAGAGGCACAGGCCTCACAGGTTAGAGCACATTTCGTGCATTCTGAGATGCATGCTTCAAAGTTGGCGTTCATAAAAATCTCCAATATCGTTGGTCGATTCTGAAGTCCCTATCGGGCCTTTTACTCCAAGGGACATAGAATTGACCTGCTATGGGACGCCGCCGTTGCAAGAAAATAATTACATTTCTGTCAGCAGCGATCAGCGAAGATGCGGGCACAGAGCAGGCTCGCATCCATTGATGTAGAAGCAGTTGCTCGATCTCACTGGCCCGCTGCGTCGGCAGCCGCGCGAGCGCGTCCGCGAGATAATCGTACGGATCATGCCCATTCATGCGTGCCGACTGGATCAAACTCATGATCGCCGCCGCCCGCTTACCGCTGTGCAGCGACCCCGCAAACAACCAGTTCGACCGCCCAAGCGCCCACGGCCTGATTAAGTTCTCGGTCTGGTTGTTGTCGATGGGCACAGCACCATCTTCCAGATGGCGCGTCAGCGCTACCCAGCGTTTAAGGCTGTAATCCAAGGCCTTGGCCGTAGCCGAGCCTCTCAAAAGCTTGCCGTAGCATCGCACCAACCATGTCGAACAGCGGGCGCCTCGCGGTCTTGAAGGCGATTACTTCGCCGTTATAGAGGTCAAGGATCGGCGAGAGATAAAGCTTCTGCCCCCCGACCCGAAACTCCGTCACATCGGTTAACCGTGGCGCTACGCCCAGCTTCTGTTTCACTGCGCTCATGTCCGTCTCAACATGGTCGGTCACTTTGAAACCATTGGCTTCCAGGTGCGCGATCCATTTCTTGCAGCAACCGCAGTTCGCGTCCCGGTGAACGTCGATGGACAATGGCTCGGCAGCGTAGGCCGCCGAGGTCACCAGCAGCCCAGCGATAGCGGCTAGACGAACGAGTATCCGGTTAGTTGGCAGGAGTGTGTTCCTTACCGTCTTTGTGAACATGCGTTTTTGGCGACGATTGCGGGTGGGCATCCGAATGGGCTTCGGCCGCATTGTGGTCACCGTGATGATCTGCCGCTTGAGCGGGGCCTGCGGGTGCAGCTCCATGGTCGTGATCGCCATGCTCGGCATTACCGCTTACGCCGTGCTGACCCTCATGGTTATGCATATCGCTTTCACCGCCGCCGTGCTGGTGGCCACCGCTCGTGGCCACCAAAGCCTTGTACTGCTCCGGATTCATTTGGGGCACTTGATCCAGGAACGCGACGATTCCCCAGATGTACTCGTCACCCATGCTCTTGCCCCAAGCGGGCATGCCGGTGGCTTTGATACCGTGTTTGATCGTCCAGAATGCGGCGGCCGGATCGCCTCCGACACCCACCTTGGTGAGGTCAGGTGGCGACGGGTATAGCGCTTGGCTTAGTTCAGTCTTCTCAACGCCTGGGGCGAGGTGGCACCCAATGCACATGGCGTTGTAATTGCCTGCTCCTGCCTTGATCAACGCGGCGTCCTTGAGGTCAGGCACTTCAATGTCTCGCGCTCGAACCTCTATCGACCGGTCGCGAGCCATGGCGAGAAACGAATGAACAGCCGGAAAGTGAGGATCATCGGCTCCGACATTCACCAAGCCGAAATACGCCGTGCCCAAAACCGCAGCACTTCCGACAGCACCGGCCACGAGCAGCGTTGCAATTGTTCTTTTCATGTTGGAATTCTCAGAACCACATCCGGATACCGGCAACGAAGCGTGCCTCATTAACATCTCCACCCTCGTCTCGGATGAAGTCAGCGGTGTTGCCGTAGGAGCGGCTCCAGGTCACGCCTATATACGGGGCAAACTGGCGGATAATTTCATACCGTAGACGCAGCCCGACTTCGGTATTGGCCAGACCCGAGCCAACACCGCGCTCAGGATCGTTCTTGCCATAGAAGTTCGCCTCGGCCGTGGGCTGCAAAATTAAGCGATTGGTCAGCAGGATGTCGTATTCTCCCTCAAGACGCGCAGCAGTCTGGCCGTTCTCGCCGATGAACGCCGTGGCTTCGGCCTCGAAGTCATACAAGGCCATGCCCTGAATACCAAAGGCTGCCCAGGTCTGGGGTGATTCCGGTTTGAAATCCTGACGGACTCCGGCGACCACATCCCACCAGGGACTGACCGCGCGCCCGTACAGCAATTGCAGCTCAGCGTCTTCGGTTAACCCATTTGTGCGCTCGCCTTCCGAACGAACCCAGAGTCGATTGATGTCGCCGCCTATCCAGCCTGATGCGTCCCAGGCCAGGGTGCTGCCCTCATCGGAGTCCTGGTATTCGAGCTGGTCCAACAGGAAGAAGCTATTGATTCCGCTGTCGTGCACCTGGTGGCCACCCAAAGGCGGAAAGGCTGCCTCGCGGTCGGCATCAGTGAGCACTGGAATCGGCGTGCGGCTCGTTGTGGTTGGAGAAGTCGCTGAACCATGGTTCATCTGGGAATGGTCCATGCCCTTCATCGAACCGTGATCCATGCCCTTCATGTTTCCATGGTCCATCTTGCTATGGTCCACCGGGCTGGATTTGCTCTGGCTTTGAGCATGCCCCATCTGGCTGTGATCAACAGGGGCAGTCTGTTTCTGCTGTTTGCTAACCACCATCTTGCTGTGATCCATCGCCGGCATCGCTTCGGACGGAGCAGCATCCATTTGCATGGAACCGTGCCCCATTTTCGAATGATCCATGCCCGAGTGATCCATTTCTTCAGCGGCGAAGCTGGGCGTTACGCCCAGCATGCCGATTGAAACAGTCAGGGCCAGCAGCGAAGGCCGCCCAAAGCTATTGGCCATCTTTCCCTGCCTTAGCTTTGTCGCTGCCATGCGATTCCATCATTTTGTCGTGGTCCATGCCTTCCATCGAGCCATGGTCCATCCCCTTCATCGAGCCGTGATCCATACCTTCCATGGAACCATGGTCCATGCCTTCATGGTTCATCCCCTGGCCCTGCTTGTCCTGCGAGCCTTTGGCTTTGCCTGCCTCGGTGGATTTCTGGGAGTGCTGATCATGGTTGTCGCTGGACCACGACGCCGGGGCATAAACAGCCAGCATGCCTACCATCGCAGCAGAAAAGAAAAAGGCGCTTCGTTTCATTGGTTTGCTCATCTCAGATCTCCAGTTCATTCGTCCACACGGACTTCTCGGAACATGCCCATTTCCATGTGGAACAGTAGGTGACAGTGATAGGCCCAACGTCCCAAGGCACCTGCGGTGACGCGATAGCTTCGTTTTGAGCCAGGTGGCATGTCGATAGTGTGCTTGCGAACCATGAAGTTGCCGTTCTCGTCCTCCAGATCACTCCACATACCGTGGAGATGGATGGGGTGAGTCATCATGGTGTCGTTGACCAAGGTGATGCGAAGACGCTCGCCATATTTCAATCGCAGCGGTTCAGCGTCGGAGAATTTGATACCGTCGAACGACCACGCGAACTTCTCCATGTGGCCGGTAAGGTGCAGTTCGATTGTGCGTCCAGGCTCTCGACCATCGGGATCGATGAAGGTGCTCCGCAAATCGGCGTAGGTCAGTACTCGGCGCCCGTTGTTGCGCAGGCCGATTCCCGGATCGTTCAGCTTCGGGGTCGGCGACATGGTCTGCATATCGACCAACGGGTTGTTGGTCTCGGAAGCTGGATGGCTCTGCATTGCACCGCTCATGCCGGCCATGCCCTCATGACCCATCCCAGCCATCTTGCTGTGATCCATGCCGGCCATGCTGCCATGGTCCAGCCCAGCCATCTTGCTATGGTCCATGCCAGCCATGCTGCCGTGATCCATTCCGCCCATGCTGCCGTGGTCCATGCCCATGTCGCTCATAGCGATGATCGGGCGCGGATCTACCTCCGGCACGGGCGCTTGCAAGCCTTCACGAACTGCCAGGGTGCCTCGGGAGTACCCGGTACGGTCCATGGACTGCGCGAAGATCGTATAGGCCTGCTCGTTTTCAGGTTCGACGATGACATCGTAGGTTTCCGCAACGGCGATCCGAAACTCATCGACCGATACGGGTTTGACGTACTGGCCGTCGGCAGCCACAACCGTCATCTTGAGCCCAGGAATCCGGACATCGAAATAGGTCATGGCCGAGCCGTTGATAAAGCGCAGGCGGATTTTCTCGCCGGGCTTGAAGATTCCCGTCCAGTTGCCGTTCGGAGCCTGGCCGTTCATGAGGTAGGTGTAGGTATACCCGCTCACATCAGCGAGGTCGGTGGGGCTCATCTTCATTTCAGCCCACATCTTCCGATCCGCTACAGCGGCCGACCAGCCTTTCTCGCTCACATCGTCAACGAAGTCGCCAACTGTGCGCTTGTGGAAGTTGTAGTAGTCGGATTGCTTCTTGAGTTTGGAGAGCACCTGCGCCGGGTCTTCATCCGTCCAATCGCTGAGCATGACGACGTAATCACGGTCATATACAAACGGCTCCGGATCCTTGGCATCGATCACCAAAGCCCCATAGACCCCGGACTGTTCTTGGAAGCCTGAGTGACTGTGATACCAGTAAGTACCGTTCTGGTGGACCTTGAACTTGTATTCGTACATGCCATCGGGAGCGATGCCGTGGAAGCTCAAGCCCGGCACACCGTCCATGTTGGCGGGCAAGATGATGCCGTGCCAGTGAATGGAGGTGTCCTGTTTCAACCGGTTGCGTACGCGCAGCGTCACGGTGTCGCCTTCGCGCCATCGCAGGATCGGCCCTGGCACTGAGCCGTTGATGGCCATGGCCGTACGAGCTGCACCCGTGATGTTGACGGGCAGCTCACCGATGTACAGATCGAAGTCCGTGCCGCTCAGCACGTTCGGTTGGCCAGGGCTGGTCACGGCCCAGACCGGCGCGCGCCACATGCCGAGCCCACCCAGAAGTCCGGTAGCGGCCAGGCCTTTGACGAAAGATCGTCTCGTGGTTTTGCTTTGCATGCCGTTGCGTCCAGTCAGGTAGATCGCTGATATCCAGGCTGCTCGATGGCGCAGCCCTTGGGTTCATTGGAGCTCTCACCAGTCTCGTAGACTTTCGCCACAGCGCGAGGCTGATGAGAGGCCGTAGTCTGAAACTGCCATAATTCAGATTCCGGGGTAATTACATTTTCTGTAAGCTCGGATCAGCAGTTTTCGTGGCCCGCGTGCTTACTGGGCTGGGCGGCGACTGGCGCCTGCTCTTTCTTCTCCTGCGCAACCTGGTAGGCCTGCATGGAGCTTTGGCGAGCCGCTTCCATCCGCGCAAAAGCCCGGTCCGCGCCGCCCTCTGCCAGGGCGATGCCTGCCATGCCGAAGGTAACGACCATCAAAATTGCTTTGACCATGTTCATCTGGAGATCCTCAGTGGGTTCTGCGCCTCATGGCGTCAGGTACAGGGTCAAGTTAGCCTCGCGGTGCTGTCAGAAAACTGATCTCGACATTACTTTTCCGTCAGCTTCTGGTGGGGCGTCTTTTTTCCTGCAAACTGGAGATGCACCCCGCATGGATGAGAGCAGATGAAATTACTCGTAGCCGAAGATGAGCCGAAAACCGGTGTCTACCTCCAGCAAGGCCTGACAGAAGCTGGCTTCACCGTTGACCGGGTGATGTCAGGCACTGACGCCCTGCAACAGGCACAGAGCGAAGCGTATGACTTGCTGATCCTCGACGTGATGATGCCGGGGCTCGACGGCTGGGAGGTCCTGCGCAAGATCCGTGCAGCGGGTCAGGATGTGCCGGTCCTTTTCTTGACGGCCCGAGACGGCGTAGACGACCGCGTGAAAGGTTTGGAGCTGGGCGCTGATGATTACCTGGTGAAGCCCTTTGCGTTCTCGGAGCTGCTGGCTCGGGTTCGCACGTTGCTGCGCAGAGGCAACGGTGGTTCTGCTCAAACCACCATGAAGATGGCAGACCTTGAGGTAGACCTGCTCAAGCGTCGAGCTACGCGAAACGGCAAGCGGATCGACCTTACTGCGAAGGAGTTTTCCCTGTTGGAGCTGCTCATGCGCCGACGCGGCGAGGTGCTCCCCAAGTCGCTGATCGCTTCTCAGGTCTGGGACATGAATTTCGACAGTGACACCAACGTGATCGAGGTCGCGATTCGTCGACTGCGGGCCAAGATTGATGACGACTTCGCGCCAAAGCTCATCCATACCGCCCGAGGCATGGGCTACATGATGGATGTGTCCGAGTGATGCGACCGCAATCATCGCTCGTCAAGCGACTGACCCTGATGTTCATGTTCGCGGTGACTGCTGTCCTGATGGTTGCTGGCGTGGCTTTCTATGGACTCAGCCAGCACCATTTCCGGATGCTAGATGAGCAGGCGCTTTCCGAAAAGCTGGAGTCAACGCGTCATATCCTGTCCATCTCAGCAGCGCGAGGCGGGCTAGACGATCAGGAGCAGCAGCTGCGGGCATTGCTCGGCGCACATCAAGATCTGTCGGTGAAAATCACCAAGGCTGACGGAACGGTCCTTTTTTCAGACCCCAAAGCCTCCCAAATTCCTCAGGGGTTCGAGCAGGCGCATCGGGGTGCGGTCTGGGAATGGCAGGATGAATCGCAGAACTTCCGCGGCATTACCGCCCAGCTGACCATGACAGGCGAGCCTGAACCAGTGACTGCCGTGCTGATGCTCAATGTCACCACTCACGCCCATTTCTTTGTCACCCTGCAATGGTGGTTCGGCATCGGCTTGGTGATCAGCGCGATTGTGAGCGCAGGCTTGGGCTGGGTCGTGGCCAAGAGTGGGCTTCGGCCTGTTGGGCAAATCACCAAAGTGGCGACCGGGATGTCGGCAAGATCACTCCGCGAGCGCATTCCCCTGGAGCCCGTACCGCTAGAGCTTCAGGAGCTCATCCTGTCTTTCAACGGGATGCTGGGACGATTGGAGGATGCATTCGTTCGGTTGTCCAACTTCTCTGCCGATATCGCTCACGAGTTGAGAACGCCGGTCAGCAACCTACTGACCCATACCGAAGTGGTGCTCACCAAGAAGCGTGGCCTGGATGCCTATGAGGAAAACCTCTATTCGAACCTTGAAGACCTCAAGCGCATGTCGCGCATGATCGACGACATGCTTTTCCTCGCCAAGGCGGATAACGGTCTGATCGTGCCTGAGCAGATTGATGTGGAGCTCTCCGAGCTCGTATCCAAGCTGTTCGAGTACTATCAGTTCCTGGCTGAGGACCGTGGCATTCAGCTGACCCTCAAAGGTCGTGGCAAGGTTCGTGGCGATCGCCTGATGATTGACCGAGCGCTTTCCAACCTTTTATCGAACGCGTTGCGCTACACCCCGGAAGGCAATGAGATATCAGTGCAGATCGAGCAAACACCTGAAACCGTGACGCTTTCCGTGCGTAACAGCGGGGTAACCATCGATCCCCAGCACATTGCCAAGATCTTCGACCGGTTCTATCGAGCAGATCCAGCCAGGCGAGAAGGCGGGCCGAGCAATGCTGGCCTGGGTCTGTCGATAACACGCTCCATCATTGAGGCTCACAGCGGACGAATCTGGTGTACTTCGTCGGAGGGTGTCACAACTTTTCTCATCAGCCTCCAAGCCTCCAAGCGGTTGGTCGGTGCAGCCCCAACCCCTTAATGCTGAATTCAAGAATACATCTTGTAATGCCTGCCTTGTGCGCTGGCCTGAGAATACTGCGCATGAGCCTGCCTGGAAGAAACAGGACGTATCAATGATGGCCGACTGCATCAAGGCGGACAGGGATTGCGCAGAGATGTGCAAGCTTGCGGCTACCTTGATGGCACGAGAAAGCATACTCGCCAAAGCCCATTATGCGCTGTGCGCCAGGATTTTCCGCGCTTCCGGGGAGGAGTGCGGTGAGCATAAGGCAGACCACTGTCAGCATTGCGCAGAGGCCTGGATGGCCTATGCAGCATCCTGCGAAGCAATGGCTGCGTAGGCGTATTTCGCCCAGGAGACGGGTAGACCGCTCATGACGAGCATGCTCTCTGGCGGAGCCTAGCTTGGGCAGCTAGCTAACCAACGGCGCTGCCTTATGGATATTGTTACAAAGAAGCCCGCCTCGGCGGCGGGCTATCAGATGTCTCCAAGGGAAGGCTGTAGGCCAACAAGTCTCGGAGCAAGCACTCGTAGGATACGCCTCTTGGCTCACACCTACCAGCCAGCTTCGGCGGAAGCGTCCTGCGTTCTGACGGCACTGGAAGCGGCTTATGTAGGCCCCGTCAATTGGCAGGGTAATCCGCCAAGACAAGGCTGGCTGATTATTTCCAGGCGGTATGCCCTCAGGCAGCTGTTCCTCCACCGAGGCAATCTCGGCGTACAACGCCCGCGCCACCGGGTCGGCGAATAGTGGGCCGATGTTCATATAGTAATCGTGGGTCTGGTATTCCGCGCCGGTAATCAGCGCGGCATGGATTTTGGTGATCAGTGCGGCGCTGTCCTTCTGATAGTTGTCTCGAAGGTCATCGCCGGGGGCGCTGCTCGCTGGTGGGCCGGCCGGGCACGATGTCCGTGTAGCCTTGCAGGATGTTATTGGCGTCCTTGCCTTCCAGGCGATCAAGCATCGCGGCGTAACGGTAGAGGTGGTCGAAATCTTCCAGCAAACCGAAGCGGTATGTCTGCGCCTGGTAAGGATCCGGCTCGTTCTGGGCCACCGCGGCGGTGACTTCGATGGCGACCTGTTCGTAGGCCACGGTGGTTTCCAGGGGGGAATGATCCGCCGACAGCAACCAGTTGATGGCCGTCATCTGATGGTGTTCGGCACGCCTGACCTGAGCCAGGGGCAGTTGCAGCTCCTTGTGGAAACGCGCACCGAAATGCTTGAGGCGCAGGGCGTCGGACTCGACGCCGTTCATCAATATCACCCGCACACGGGTGAACGCATCGTCGTCCAGTTTGCTGATCGGTTTGCCGGCCAGCTCACGCCAGGTAAAGGTCTGCTTGTCGAGGGGAGTCCCTTTGTTATCCAGCAGATTATCGATTTTGGTCATGGGTCGATCTCCTTCATCAGAGGCCACGCGAAGCACCGTCGAAGCAACGGCGCTGGGGCACAAAACGAACGACCCTGGAGAAATGCGCAGCTCTCCACGCAGACGATGAGCGGTCGCATAAGTGGATGAAATGCCGCTTGATTTTCCGCTCATCAGGTCGGGACAAGGATTTTCGAACCAAGGGCTGGCGCGCCGGCTCGGAGGTACATAACATCGCCGCAACCGACTCAAGACGACTGGTTTTTTGCGGCTTCAACGGCGGGGTGTAGTCAATATCTGCCTGGGAGTTTTCGCGATGTGTGAATGTTTCGTTCAGCCTGTCTCTTCCAAGGATTCCCTGGCGTTCTTTGCCCAGCGCGAGCCCTTCAGTGCCAACTCATCAAGCTTGTCCGCCGACAGTCTTCACGCCGCGGCGGCGCCCGCGCTGCATGAGCGACAAAGCGTGATCAAGCCGAACATGCAGGTCAGCGCCATACGCAACCGTGGCGGGCGGCTGGAGTGCATCAAGGTGCGCTGGGGGTGGTCGCCTGTCTGGTCGATGGGCACGATGCCGCCGCTGACCCACCTGCCCTTGCACCTGGTGATGCGCTCCAAAGTCTTTGACCGGGTCAAGCGCGATGGCAGAGTCTTGATAGCGGTCGATGGTTGGTATGAAGCGTCAGAACCTGACGTGACTGCACCGTCCCGCCGCCTCAGCTATACGACCTCCCGCCAATCGTCACCGATATTCCTTGCGGCCCTAGCCCAGGCCAGTGAAACGCCAAATGGTTGCGATGGCCTTGCCCTAGTGACCTACGGCGAGATCGTCAGCGAGCAGCAAAGAGTGCTGGCCTTTACCCGCGAAGATGCGTTGGTATGGCTCCAGCCCGACTTACAATGGGGGCAAGCGCAGCAGATCGCCATTCATATTGCGATTGCCGAACCGCAGCTTGAACACTTATTGACAACTGAGCGACGGGCCCTAGGAAGGCGAGGATGACCGCTATATGGTGTTGTAAACATCTCTATAAGGAAGGACTTTTATCCGAAATTGTTTACAAATTTTTGACGGTCCACTGCATCGCGTTCGAGCCGTCGTCACATACCGCAACCGCCACCGCAACAATTCTGGAACGCAGGAAAAAGTCACCGCCGTCGGCAGCCCTAGCAATCCATTGCCGCTCCGGCCACGGAATCAATGATGACTCAATTTTCCGTTGGCTACCGCGCCGACCATCGATAGCTTTGCCGGGTTTGTAGGCCTATTGTTCATCGCCAAGGCTGGATTAGGTATGCACCTCGGCGCCCACGTCCAGCCTCGTCAGACGGATTGAATTAAAAGCCCTCCAAGAACTCAGTAACTCCTCACCGGGAGAAATAACGATGCCCTCAGCCATGCTGTACATCATCGATTACGAAATACATGGAGTGCCGAAGTCTTTCATCATTCGCTTAGACATCATGAATAACGCTGAGGCATGGCATTGGGCGAGTTGCGATGCGGGCGTGGGCCGGATTCCGAAGTTCGGTCGAGAAAAGGTCAGGCGTGTCAGTAAGCCCCTCGCGGAGCGTTTAGGCATTTCCAATGTTCGCTGGCGCTTGTCGGGCGCAGAACCTTTCAAGCCCGCCGCCTACGTCCCACCAAGGTATTAGCTCCTTCATGAAGAGGGTGGTCCTTAAGCTGATTCGCGACCGCCCTCCACCATAAAGCGTCTGGTATCTGAAGGACCTTCTGACTCCTTTGTCGACGCAACGGAAGGGGGATACCGAAGGATTGCGGCCGCATAAATGGTCGATGCTGAGCGGCCTCATGACGATGATCTGCCATGATGATCCGAGTCTCGTATTACATCATTCAGAGCTAAGGGTCTCTGACTTAGCGGTGCATACATAACACTGTTTAATTGTCAGCATCGTCTCGATGCGGGCAGAAGCACTTCCCCTACCCGCCCAAGCCCCTAAACAAATGCTTGAGCTACTCGATTGGTGCTTTTTCAAGTTAACGAACTCAGCGAGTCAGGCAGGAAGAGTACTCCCTGGTCCCCAAAACAGGCGGTCCACTCAAAATCTACGCTTTAATCGTGCCATTTGCTCGGCTAGTTAAGCTTAACAACGGTAGGCACGGTAAGCCGGGTAAACACATACAGCAGCACACCCACTAAAACAAGTGCCCCGCCTCGCAGCCAAGTGCCCATGTTTTGCTGACTCAGCAATACGAGGCAAGACAGGATCGCCAGCCAGGGTACCCAGGTGGGAACCTGAAAATGTTCTTCTGCAACCTTGTCCTTGCGTAACACCAGCACGGCCACGTTGGTGCTGAGGAACACGAACAGTAAAAGCAGCACCACGGTTTGCGCCAAGGTCGCCAACGTTCCTGTCAGCGTCAGTGCGATGGCGACGAGCGTCATGGCAATAATGGCCGCCCATGGTGTGCGCCTGTGCGGCAGGACCCGTCCCAGGACATCTGGCAACAGCCCCAGATTTGCCATCCCATAGGTAAGTCGATTGGCCATGATCATGGTCAGCAGCGCTCCGTTGGCCACCGCGATGAGCGCGATAAAGGCGAACAGGCGAGGCGAAATGTCGAGCCCGGAAGCCCGAACCACCTCGAGTAATGGAGCTGAGGTCGCGAGCAGTTTCTCCGTTGGCAATACTGAGGACGCGGCGACCCCAACAGCCATGTAAACCACCCCTGCGGTAATCAGCGCCGCGATCAACGCCCGTGGGTATACCTTGCGAACATCCTTGATCTCTTCCGCGAGATTGGCGGACGTCTCAAAACCCACGAACGAATAGAATGCGAGCAACGCAGCGCCCAATACCGCCAGCATCGGACTGACCCCTGGCTTGAACTCCAGCGCCCTTGCCAGTTCAGCTTCGCCAGAACTGAAAAAGTAACCCGCAGCAACGATGACCAATATCAGCCCTGACAGCTTGATCACGGTCATCAGCAGATTCGCCCCCAGCGATTCCTTGATCCCTCGTGCGTTCAACAGGGCAATGACCAACAAAAAGATCAGCGCAGCAACGTGGAGTGATACCTCGATGAATGCGCCAAGATAGCCCCCCGCGAAGGCCAGCGAGAGACGGCAGCGCTGGTCACCGCCGCGGCGAGCATGCAAAAACCGACCAGGAACGATATCAGCGGTGACTTGAAAGCCTTTTCGGCAGACACCGACGCCGCGCCCGCGTGAGGGTATTTCGAGACCAGTTCGGCGTACGAACCTGCCGTCAACATTGCGAAAAACAACGCGATCAACAACGGCACCCAGATCGCCCTGCCTACCTCACCGGCGATGGTACCCGCCAGCGCATAAACGCCAGCGCCCAGTACATCGCCCAGGATGAACAGAAACAGCATCGGCCCCGTGACGGCGCGGCGCAAAGAGGGCTTGGGTTGTGACGGGTTTACTGTCATTGAAGGCTCTGCCAGGGGATATTTTCCCGCAAGATTCATCCGAGCGTCATGCCCTGGCATAACCTCTGAGGAGTGGAAAAATTCGCAGGGTAAAAGTTCACTTAATCGCCGATGGAGGTGGGGCACAAGAGTGGATTAGCTCGCGAACCGCCAGTCTCAAAGGCTCAAAATCCTCAAGTGGCACAAGCGGCAGCGCTTTCGGTCGGCCAGTCACTTTGACGGTGCCACGCGGGTACGGGATTAAAACGCAATGCTCAATAAAGAAGCCTCGGAATGCGCTCCAACTACTGCAAAGTAAGCGTAATGAAAGCAGGTGGTAGCGCCATGGCTTTGTCCGTTTGCACTCGAATCCATTTAAGGACGAGTCGGGCAATTACTGCCACATAAGTGGATGCCAACTTGATGTGCGTGATGTGAGCGATGCGTAGGCTGACTGCTTACGGTCAGTCTCGACGTTTAGCTTTTTGAGAACACCCTATAGCCGCGAAGACGCAGCCTGGTATCCAAAAGCCAGGATTGCCGGTGCCTAAGCCTACGGCAAGTAGCGAGATGCCTATTGGGAGCATGATGCGTTCTCCATAACCGAACAATCCATTCATAACTGATCTAAATTTAGCATAGGCCCATCGCAATAGTGGAAGAAACCGTCATTTTTGCAGGAACCATGAGACTCATCAGATCGCTAGGATGAGTAAAAAACGTAGATATCTCCCATGCAAGATGAGATGGCTGGACGGTTACTGTATTTTGCCCTAACGCCAACTTTGCTTTTTCCATTTGTTTGACAGGACGCTCGGGTTGCGGGTACTGAACTGCGACACCTTTGCGGTGTCTGCGGCAGTCAACCAGTCATCGCTGGTGCTTCTGATCGGGCGACGAGCAGCGATCAGCCTGCTGCATCCCATCGAAACTTCTAGCGCTCATGCTTCACCAGAGGCCAGCATTCAACTCTGTTTTTCCCCAACCGCTTGGCTGCGTAAAGCGCTGAGTCAGCCGCCTTCAAAAGAGAGCCTTGGTCCAACCCGCTGGTTTCTGTAGAAGCGACCCCGAACGAAGCAGTCACTGTGAATGTCTGACCGTGATCCGTAAGACTCAACCCTTCAAGAGATGCTCGTATGAGCTCAGCACGTGACGTAGCGCTCTCTGAGGGACATTCTGGAAGAATCACAATCAGTTCCTCTCCGCCAAATCGACACGCGATGTCTGACGACCTCAACGATCGCAAAAGCAAAGCGGAAACCGCACGAAGCACAGTGTCGCCTGCTGGATGGCCATAGGAGTCATTCAGATGTTTGAAGTTATCGAGGTCTAGCATGACGACACTCAGGGCTGACCCGTTGCGCTCAGAGCGCGCCAGCTCCCGCTTTAGCGCCTCGTCCATGAACCGCCGATTATACAGCCCTGTCAGCGGATCCTTGATGGACTGAGTCTCCAATACTTGACGCATCCGGCCATTCGCCAACGCCAGAGCCGTTTGTTCCGCCACAGCCTCAGCAATCTGTAACCGCTCTTCGGACAGGTCCTGCAGTCCAACCTGACGGATATGCAACAGACCCAGAATCTCGCCATAAGCCATTAAGGGCAAACAGCAATCGGTCACTTGGTCGGTGCCCGACGCCGCTGGGTAATGGCGACAGGAAAGATCGTGATGATGCTCAGTCAAATGCCATCGCCCTCGCCTGATTGCCCAACAATCCTTTGGGCTGAGCATGACATCAGCATTCTTCCCTTCAGCTTGGCCCCACGATGCCGCTTGCTGAAGGACATCCGCCGAATTGCGATAGAGAAAAAACTCCCCTTCACTCTCAGGTATTAATCGCTGACAGTACGTGCTGGCTAGTTGCAGCGTTTCCGTTTGAGTCAACTCCGTCTGCGCCAACCTCGCCATCTCAGCGAGAAGGCCTATCTCCCCGTTGCGCCGCTCCAACCGCTCCAGGCTCTGGCTCAGTTGATCGCTGACAAGGATGGCCGCTGCGGCGGACTCCGATTGACGTCGGATGCTACGTCGCATGGATGTATAGATAAAGCGACCCAAGCCCAAGGTCACGATAAAACTTATGATGGAAACCGCGACGGCCCAGCGGATGTTGCTCAAGAGTTGACGTTCGAGCGCTGCCAGTTCCTCTGCTTCGTCACTGATTAGTTCCGCACTGATGGTGCGCACCGTGTCCATCAGGGCTTTACCACCGCCAGCAGCAATCTCCGTCACTGCCGCGTCATTTCCGTGGGGGCTTACCAGCTTCACCACACGATCCAAATGCGCCATTTTCATTTCAGCGTGGCGGATGAATTCTTCAACGCGCCCAACCTCTTCCGCTGGATCGCCTTGATAGGATTCGCGCAGGCTCTTGAGGGCCGGAGGCAGTTGGGATATGGCGATATAGTATGGTTGTAGAAAGACTTCCTTTTCCGTCAACACGTAACCGCGCTCACCGGTCTCAGCATCCACCAACAAGCTCTGAACGTTGCGAATACGATCTATCTGGGCCTCGACAACGTTACGCTCCAGGCGCGTCTCATTTGTCCAGAACAACGTGGTGGGACTCACGGCCGCGGTGACGGCCATAACAATACTCGCGGCAGCGGTAGCGATGAGAAGGCTTGCTTTACGATCAGGCATTAACGATTACGCTCTTGGGGACCAATGATGTCGACATGCTAGAGAAAACGGCAGCAGGCAGAGGCAGTTAATAGGTTATGGCACCCAATAATAAGGCAACTAACCGCTATCGCCAGGTGTCGGGGAAGCTAGGAGATTGCGCTAAGAAGCTCCCATTGAATCCTTGAGGCACCACTCATCAGATTTAGACGCTGGACGAGGTACTGCCTCGCTACGAGGTTAAAGGGCCGGGGCCAGCATGCGCTGTTCCACCCAAGGGGCGCCCCGCACGGCACAATCCCGAACTACCTTCTCGCAGACAAAACGGATTATAGGCAAATGAACGAGAGAAATCTGTGGCATTGGGCGGGACATGTGAGGGGGAACCCGGCTTGAGATCCCACCACCACCCCAATTATCGCGGTGCCTACTTTCGAGATCTCGATGGCAACAAGCTGTGCGTCTGCTGTCATGACTCGTTGCCGACTGGTTCGTGGCACCACGGGCAAAAGCCTTTATAACCGTTGCGCCCGCCCTCCTACCACCTGAGTCAAATTGGCCGTCAGTAAGTCCAATAAAACAGCGACCTTGGGCAGCGCCTCACGGCTTTGTTGCAGGCAAGATTGATCGCCATCCCATCAGTTGCCGACTGGGGCAGTACTTCGACTAATGTTCCTTCGTCCAATTGCCGTTGGACCAACCAGGACGGCAACTGGACGATACCGCAGCCCGCCAACACCGCAACCACCAAGCCCTCGGCATCGCCCACCACCAGCGTTGGAGCCACCAGCATCCTGGCCGTTTCGCCCCTGTGGCGCCCGGCGAAATTCCTAGGGCTGACATTTCCATCCCGCCATCCGTAGGCGATGCACCGGTGCTGTTCCAGATCAAGGTCCGTCAGGGGCGTGCCATGCCTGGCGAGATGCGCAGGTGATGCGCAGAAAATATGCCATTCGCTACCCAGGTACCGATGCCCCACCGTGTCCGGCCATACCTCTGCGCCGCCCAAACGGATAGCGATGTCCACATCTTCCTGTACGGCGTCGATGAAACTGTCGGAGAACGAAATGTGCGGGACCAATTGCGGGTATCGCTCCAGGCAGCGCAAGACGACAGGCAGTAGCTGGGAACGGCCGAAAGCACCGGGAAGGTCGATCCGGCCCCTGCCACGGGGCTCGGCGTTTTCAGCCTGTAGCGACAGCTCGGCTTCTTCAAGGTCGGCAAGCACGCTTGTGCATGTGCGAAAAAGGGCCCCCTCTGCATCGGTAAGCGAAACACGTCGGGTCGTACGGTCGAACAGTCGGACGCCGAGCCGGCTTTCCAGGCGAGCAACGCTTTTACTGATGGCAGAACCCGTGAGGCTCATCCGTTCAGCAGCAGCCTTGAAGCTGCCGGATTCAGCGACGCAGACGAATACATCGATGCCCTTCAATCGTTCGGAGGAAAACATGGACATCCTTGATTCATGACACGCTGACCAACATCGGTTATGCCGTTGGGCCGTTTCTGAGGGCGGGCATGGCCAAGCTGGACATCAGTTTGCCATTCCTGTTGTCCGGCATGCTGGGCGCCGGATTCTGCCTGGTCTATTTCGTCTGGGGCGACAGAGGCCTGACGGTCGTTGATGTGAGATACAAACCTGTGCCTTTCCTGGCCGTAGGCAAGCTTCTGCTCCGGGATTACCGCTTAGTGTGCTTCACCCTCGGCGGTCTGCTCAGCGCGGTGGTCTCCGGCCAGTTCACGGCCTATCTCTCACAGTACCTGGTGGTCACGACATTAGCAGAGTCCACCTATCGCACCATCAGCGCCATTGTGACGACCAATGCGCTGATGGTGATCAGCCTGGAATACGCCATTGGCCGAAGAGTCTCTCAACATCTGAACTTGTGGCTGGCGGCGGGGCTGAGTCTGTTCATCCTTGGGTGGCCGGCTTTGTCCTGGCCGATACCCTCGTGCTCTGGGTGATTGCCATGGCGGTGTTCACGCTCGGAGAGATCATCGTCTTCCCCGCTGAATACATGTTCATCGGCAACATCGCGCCCGACCACTTTCGAGGCATGTACTACGCTGCGCAAAATCTTGGCAACCTCGGCGCCGCCTCCGGTCCGGTGCTGTGCGCCCTGGTATTGGCGACAACCGCCTCACTGCATCTTCTACAGGCTCGCCCTCTTCATTGCTGCCGGTGGCGTGTTTTATTTCCTGGGGGCTTGGAGGCTGGTCGACTCGCCGGCCAAGACGTAACGCACGGCTTGTCACGGGCCGGTAAAACGACCGGACGGGGCGCTAAAGAGAGCAAGATTGGCGGAGCGTATTGTGCCCGTTGGCCTCATGCTGGGTCCTCTCCAGGGGAAAGGCCATGACCGACACACAAACAGATGGTTGCTGCGGTGTGAATTGCCCGACACTCAGGAGCTGAGATTATTCCTGATGAGCAATGCCACGGACGTCAAAGTCGTGTCGCCCGCACCCCTTCGCTGTCATGTCCGCGAGCAACTCGATACAGCGCTCCAGCCTGATGAACTCCTGCAACACCCGTTCATCGGCGCGCCGAATCATGTGGCGGGGTAATCCTAGGGAAACTCCGGGCGATAGGCGTCTTCGAGCAACAGCCGCCAGGCTTTCAGTTCATTTTCAAGTAGGTTTCACTCACGGGCGGTTGTCCTTTAAAGTTCGAGCCAGTGGTCCCACCCCGGATAAACTAGGGTGGCGCCAGGTGGTAAGCAAGGCTCAGCTCACTTACGCAAGAAGATCTTGCTTGATGAAGTTGCGCACCGGCCAGGTGCGTTTCCTCCTGTTCCAGGGCATGGCCGAAGCGCTTGGCAATCAGTGGATGGGCCCCCTTCTGAACCAGTTCGATCAGCAACTCCCAAACGGCGTTGTCCTCTAGCTCGATTGTCGGGGTCGCGCTCATCGATTGGGACACGGTCGTGCGTGGGGCGGTCAATACTTGCAGCACGCCCACGACCTTGACGCCCGCCACCATCCGAATCCATTTGCATTAAGCAAAAATTGCGTCCATAAACGTAAGTTTCGAGAAACTAAAAGGCGCTCCTCTCTTACCAATCAAAGGCCGGATGACACGCGAGGACGATCATGAGATAACGCCATTATTTCCGCTTGGCATGAAGCCACCGAGCGCACCAACGAGCTGTTTCGAGAGGCCGATCGTCTCAACGCGATTGCTTATGAACTGCTAACCCATGCCACAGATTCGTCTGAAGCCATGATCGCGTTTCAAAACGAGCGCGCAGCAGCGGATGCGAAAAGCCTTGAAGGCAAAAAAGCCTGGGACCAGGCGAGGGCCGTATTTCGGAAGAAACACTGATCGCTAGTCGCGCGTCAATCGAACGCTCACCCATTTGTGAGGAGCTAAAACCTTTGATCATGGTGCGGCTCGTAATCTTGCGTTTCGCTTTTAGAGAGGGAGGTGTGTATCTATGCAACTCGATAGCCACTGTCGGAATATTATCGTTATTGGGGCTTCCGCCGGTGGAGTCGAAGCATTAAGGAGTCTATTTCGCTCCCTACCCTCTGACTTGCCAGCGGCTTTTTTGGTAGTGCTACATATTCCTCCGCACTCGCCGAGTGAGCTAGGAAGGATACTTGCTCGTGAAACCAGCATGAAGGTCATTTCGGTACAAGCCAATCAACCGCTCAAAACCTCAACCGTCTACGTCGCCAGCGCTGATCACCATCTGCTTGTGACGAAGGAGGGGGTCCGCCTTACTCGCGGACCGAAGGAATGCAGAGTTCGTCCGGCTATCGATGTACTCTTTCGCTCAGCGTCGGTGGCTTATGACTCTAGGGTGATCGGAGTGATACTGACCGGAGCGCTGGACGACGGAACAGCGGGACTTTGGGCGATAAAGGACAAAAACGGTACGGCACTCGTGCAGGATCCTTCTGAAGCTACTTATGAATCCATGCCCCGTAGTGCAATAGAGCACGTCGAAACAGACTTTGTAGGCACGCTCACTGAGCTGGCGAATCAGATAGCAACGCGGGTTAGATTGCCGATCAAGCAACTGGCCACAAGGCCCTTAAACGAGCGCCATCTGATCGAGACGAGCATCAGTGAAAATGGCAACGGCTTGGAAGCTGGGGTCATGAGTATAGGGAATATTTCGAGCTATACATGCCCCGATTGTCATGGAGTTTTGGTGCAGATAGAAGAAGGATCGATTGTCAGGTTTCGCTGCCATACGGGCCATGCGTTTTCGATCAAGACCCTAATCGCTGAAGTTAACGCCGCGATTGATACCGGGCTCTGGGACGCGCTCAGGGCGGTTGAAGAAAGAATTATGCTGCTTCGTCAAATGGGCGACCTGGCAGAAGCGCAAGGTTCTAAGAAAGATGCCGAGCGTTCCCGTTCCCAAGCCAAGGACGCAGAAAACCGTTTGAAGCCGCTCCGCGAGCTTGTACTAGACCCAGACTTTTTTCGCACCAGTTGAGTGACGCAATCAATCAGCACCCTCAGGGGGATCAGCGACGATTGCTCCTAGCTGATCGCTGCCCACCAGAGCGACTCCCTAGAACTGTCGTAGCCGATCGCATCTGTAATCGCCTTTGCACTGTGCCAGGTTTCCATAGCCAATACCTGCAACGCGAAGCCTCGCGCAACCTCATCCGGACACTCAAGTAATACGCTCTGAGCGATGCCCAGCACCCCGCCGTGATTAGCTTGTATACCAAAGTGACCGGCAAAAACCTCTTTCAGTATATAGAGAGCACTGGTACCGATATCGCCGTAGACCACGCCGACGGCAGCAATGACCAAGCCGAAGCCGGATGTTTTGGGTGAGTTTTATGTGCAATGGTCGCGGTTTCACTCACGAAGTCTCGGGGCCATCGAAGGTGGTGGCTGGGCCGACGGTGGCGCTGCGTTGGGGCTGCTGGGCGGTGGTTTGACCTCTCCACAGGTTGCGAGGAATAAATGCATGGCTTCCCTAGGTATGATCGATGCGATGCAGAGATTAAGCAAAGGGCGCCGGAAACGCGCTTAGTATCCCGACGGAAGGAAAAAGCCTCCGCAAAAAAGCATAAAACTGCTCCGCTCGGCCTCCTGCTGCCGCCGCCGGCTAACTTTTAGCTCCGGTTGAGGTTCTAAAGACGTGCAACCTAAATTTGAAACCGGCCGACCACATGGCCTATCGATATGTTGGGTAATCAATGCAGCCATACACACCCGCGCACCAGATTATTGTCATAGGCGCTTCCACTGGCGGGCTTCAAGCACTTCGGGAACTCCTAGGCCATTTCCCAAATGATCTCAACGCGTCAGTTTTCATTACCATGCACATCGGGGGAAACGCCAGTTCGTTACCGCATATCCTTGCCAAAGACACCTCTCTAGGGATCGGCTTCGCGGAGCCTCACGAAAAGATCAAAAATGGGCGCATCTACGTCGCGCCGCCTGATCGTCATCTTCTAATTGAAAACGACGTCATCCAGGTTGTTCGAAGCGCCAAGGAAAATCATGCCCGACCGGCAATTGACCCCATGTTTCGCTCCGCAGCCATCAGCCACCGAAACATGGTAATTGGCGTCATTCTCACTGGCGAAATGGATGACGGGATCGTTGGATTGCAAGCGGTGAAGGTGTATGGGGGGTTAGCATTGGTACAGGACCCGGCCACCGCCGAGGCGCCCTCTATGCCGGAGAGCGCACTTCGCCATGTAGAAGTTGATGCCTGCCGATCCGTAGCGGAACTAGGGAAGATAATCGTTCAGACAGTCCAAGAGCGTGCTGCGGTGGGCACAGCACTGTCTATGCATTCTCGCATTGAGCCATTCGCCACCGAGAATGAGCTCACCTTCGATTTGAGCGCGGGAGCCCCAAACGCTGTATCTCAGGTAGGCGCCGCATCAGGAATGTCTTGCCCCGAATGCGGGGGCGCACTATGGGAGATAGGGGCTTCGCCACCGCGGTATCGTTGCCATACCGGTCATAGCTACACCGCTGCAGCGCTGTTCCAATCCCAGAACAAGACAATGGAAGATGCTCTTTGGGTGGCCATACGAGCGCTGCATGAAAAGCAAACGCTGCTGGACCAGCTGGCGGAGCGCAGCAAATGCAACGGGCGCAGCAAGGCGGTGGACGAATACGAGCTTGCGAGAGAGGAGCTTAATTCACACAGCGCCGTTCTACGGGAGCTAATCGCGAACCTACGCTGACTGAATGTCGTCATTGTAGGGAAGCTCCTATCACAAGACATTGATTTGGACGATTAACTGCTGAACGCTGTGGATTAAGCCTGGCAGATAGGTGCACATTAAAATCTGGCTCACGATGCCACGGTATTTTGGAATCAATCGTCGAACGCGAAGTACTATTATCTTAGACCTTTACAGCTCAGTCTCGCTGGCTAAGGCATTTTTATATCCTGCGGACTCATGAAACTGCGCTTGGGATTTGCCAGCTCGCTTAGCTCCATACAACGCTTCATCGGCCTTACCCAATGTGTCAGCGAAGTCGCCCTCGGTCCACAGCGCTCCCCCGATGCTACAGCCTACCCTGATCACCTCGCCTGCTAGCGGGACCGGTTCCGCGAGCTTTGTAATGATGCGTTGAGCTGCGCTCTGCACGTTTGCCAGTGATTCGCCCGCCCTCAACCGCAGCAGCAGCACGAACTCGTCACCGCCGTGGCGTACCGCAATGTCGCCATCGCGCACCGTTGCTAAGAGCCGTAGCCCAACAGCATGAAGCAGGGCATCCCCAACGGCATGTCCAAAACGATCGTTCACTGGTTTGAAACCATCCAGATCCAGGCATAACACGCCAAAAGCAGGACGCTGACCAGGCTCACTTTCTATATTCTTGACGTAGTTTTCCAACGCGGCGCGATTAGGCAAACCTGTCACCGTATCGCGATAGGCTACCCCTTTGATGAGCGCCAATTGCCCCTTCTTTTGCGTCAGGCTTTCAACCAAGTGTCGAATGACCATGCTCAGCTTTTCTACTTCAATACTCCCCTTCACCAGCGGAATGTCTACATCGGCCCCTTCGGAGAGAAGCGTAGCAGCCTCAGCTATTCGGTTTAGCGGTCCAGTGATGACACCAGCCACAAACCATCCAATCACAGCAAAAGCGATGGACAACATGCTCCCCCAAAGCAGTATTTCTGCGCGGAGTCCGTTTGCCTCAGCAAAGGCGACTTCTGCCGGCTGACGCGTTACAACGGTCCAGCCCAAACCAGGGTAACCATCAAGTCCTTTGCTTTCAGCCGATCCCACCACATAGGTTTTTCCATCCTGCCATTTATTCACCGACCATCGGATCTCACTGTTATGAGCTATGCCGGCCTCACTTGGCTTGCCGATCAGGTGCTTGGGGCCGAGCAGGACATTCCCGTCTTTGCTAACGACCAGAAACTCTAAACCCGGAAGGCTATTTTTCAGAGGCTCGAACATGGTTCGGCCTATTTCTGCGGCCCATTGCCAGGAAAGGTGGGTGGCCAGTACGCCGATAAAGCGTCCGGCTTTATCCTGTACCGGCATGCTGATGTCGACAAACTTCATTGCTTCCCCCGAAGGGTTGGGCAAAAGCTTTGCAAGCATTACCGCTTCGTGTACGTCGCCGACAAACGTCTTGTCCTGCCCTTCCATGAAGACTGGCCGATGCGCAATGCTGACGCCCTCAAGCAAACGACCGGTCGAAGCAACGACCGTTCCTTGAGCGTTAGTGAGTCCAATCCATGAATAGCTCGGGAATTGGGCGTTGAGGTGGTTGAGCAGACTTCTTGCTTCACCTACGTTAGCAGGGTTGCGCAGTGCCTCCAGCGCACTCAAGACGCCGAGTTCCTTGGAGCGGCTGTACATGTCACGATCAAGGCGGTCAATCATCGAGGCGGCATATTCAACGAGCTGATGTCCTGTCTGTTCTTTGTGCCGGGAAATGGCGGAGGCGCCAATGACACTACCGAAAATGCAAGTGAGGACTAGCACGGCGAGGGCCACTACAATCGCGAATTTTGCCCGTAAGCTCTTAAAGGGAAGAAGCTGCATGATAGGTAGGCCCAGTAGATTAAACGCCTACGATCCCTGGCATCCTTGCAGGGGTTATCGGCCAGCAGCGCCCTTGCTTTAACTACTACAGTTGGCCTTCTTTGTATGCGTCCTAGATTTAGGAGCGCATCGCCACCATGTTGTGGAGTTCGGCTGTGGCGAAGCTTAAGGTAGCAAGCGTTGGCGAGCGTCACCGATATCGATCGATAATTCCACCCCCATCTATACATACTGGACTACTCAAGCCCCGCCCACCTAAAAGTGAACGCCGGTGCCTCCTGTGCGAATGCCGATCCTAGCGACAATGCAGCTGGTGGGGTAGCGAGCCGAGGCATGGCAGACGAATTGAGCGTACACTCTCGTACCTACCATTCGTCCGCGTAAGGCCAGCTATGACCGCTAATCAGGAAACCCTACAACAAATCGAAGGGGAAATTCTGGTCGTAGAAGACGATTCGACTCTGCGTGCGCTTACAAAGCAAATTGTAGAAGAAATAGGTGCGAAGACAGTAGCATTTGAAACCGCCGATGAAGCATTGGTTTATTTGCTGCAATCAGGACGGCCTTGTACCCTTGTGATTGTTGACTACGGGGTACCAGGCCAAATAAATGGAATGGAGTTTATACGAATGGTCAGAGATAAATGGCCTTCAACAAAAACGATACTCATGTCCGGCTATGAGTTGATGCGTGAAACCGTTCCTTCTCCTACGGTTTATCTGCAAAAACCTTGGTCTATGAAAGACCTAATCAGCTCTATAACCGGTGTACTTTACCCTGATTACCCCGCGACAGAACGGTAGCGCTCCTTTTCAAATTCATTATTTACGGCTCGATTACGTACACCCAGTGCGCCACGGAGAAGTATTGCTAAGGCGATCGACTCCATCAGCTACTTGACCCGCCTGGGTTCGGTACCAGACTGATCCAGCGATACTTGGCATCAGAGCTGGAAGGCGAAGCCACGCTTTCATTTCAACCGGACGGTATGCGGTGCAACATCCGTGCGCCTCTGGCTCGTGATATGGACAAGGGCCTACATCGTCGAAGACGAAGCTCTTGTAGCAGTGTTTATTGAAGACATGGTTACCGAATTGGGGCACGAAGTCGTCGGCATGGCGACGCCGTTGGATGAGGCCCAATCGATAGCGCAGGGTCTGCATTGCTTCACACCAGGCGAACGAGATGTTCAATACCGCCGCTTTTCGAGAAACGTCAGCACCACGCCAATATCGACGCCGTGCCACTCATCCTTATAACCAAACATGTCACTGGGATACGCTATCCGGCGATCGCTTGGTTCACCGACATTAATTCTGGATTAGTTCCTGCCCTACTGTAAGCCTCAGCGCCTGCCTACAAAATCGTCATCACGCCCTACTCGCTGGGCTGAACTTTCTTAGCCCAGCCGAGACTTGTGTTGCGGCCGAATACCCACTGCCTATATTTTGGACAGGATGTACCAAAACCAGCTCTCCTTGAGGCAGCTCTAATGAGTTGAGGCTTCAGCGTGGAAGCTCAGGGACTTACGGAAGTCGGCGACGACGTCGGAGCGCCTACGCAAACGGCGAGAACGCCGGTCGCATCAAGCAAGGTTTGGCCCGTCCAAAAAGCCTTCATGACCGAGCCATTGTTTTGACCTCAAATGGGTCCCTCGCGGATACTATATAACAGGCAAAGCGACGATCAATTTTCACCATGCCGAGCCCTTCCCATGAGTGTTAGTAGCATGACGACTAGCGAACCCTGCCGAAGGTTAATTTTAGGAGTTTAACTACTGCGAACCTATCGGGGTTTACGCCTTGCTGATTTTTTTGAACTTTTAGCCTTGTACCGCTGGTCTAGCTCATTTTCAGAAAAAGAAATTTTTGCTTGCTATAAAACTCCCAAACTATGCACGCGCTAATACCCGCAGTGGTGATTGCGCTTTAGCCCAGACCGAGGAGCAATGAATGTTCTTACATAACAAGCGTCTTCAGTCACCGTTCGTGTTGCCCAGCCGAACCCCGGCTTGGCAAATCTTCTACTTGAGCAATTCGGTGGCGCCAACGGCGAACTTGCAGCGGCGGCGCGTTACTTTACCCAGGCATTAGCGGAAGAAGACCCAGGTCGCAAAGACCTCCTGATGGACATTGCCACCGAAGAGCTTAGCCATCTGGAAATCGTCGGCTCCATCATTGTAATGCTCAACCGAGGCGCGAAAGGCCAGTTAGCAGAAGGCGTACAAGAAGAAGGCGAACTGTATCGTGCCATAAACGGCAATGGTAACGACTCCCACATCACAAGCCTTCTTTATGGTGCGGGCGCTCCATTGGTAAACTCCGCTGACGTCCCTTGGACAGCCGCATACGTCGACTCGATCACTGAACCGACCGCTGACTTTCGCTCTAACATCGCAGCGGAAGCACGCGCAAAAATTCTTTATGAGCGCTTGATCAACGTCACAGATGATCCCGGAGTTAAGGAAGCGCTCGGTTTTTTGATGACACGAGAAATTGCCCACCAGCAATCTTTTGAAAAGGCACTCCATTCCATCCAACCGAATTTCCCACAAGGGAAACTTCCAGGGATACCCGAGTTCACAAATAAATATTTCAATATGTCGGGCGAACCAAACGTGCGCGGCCCTTGGAACGAAGGAGGTGTCTGGGAATATGTGGAAAGCCCTGAGCCGGCTGTTGACGGCGGTGATGGCCTAGCGACCGTGAGTCTCCCTTTAGAAGACCAAGAAGTGTTGGAAGCAATGAAAATCCGCACAGCGTCGGATCCCCTCAGCCAACCTGTCACAGGTGCCGATTTGGGTTCAGGTTACGTTCAGGGCAGAGATGCATAACAAACGTAACAGCGGCCCTTGAGCAGGGTCGCCCCTTCTTTCAGGAGTGATGACATGAAAAACGCAAAACCATCTGCACCAACATATCATCTAGTCCAACGCATCATGGGGGCCGCATGTGCAGGCTTTGAACATGACTGCAGACAGGCGCGTAGAGGAATGAGGGTAAGTATTGCAGTCAATGTTTTCGGCATGGGAACGTTACTTCCTAATGACCTCGCGGATGATGTCATAGATGTGAGCACAACGCAGCCGGGGAAAGATCACGTCTCATTCCTGTCTGATGCGAAGGGATTCACGGGACGTTCGGCTGCGGCATAGACAGCCCCAACCGCCTTCAAAATACTGATTGGTAGGAGGATGAGATGAGAACTCCAAATAACCTCGGTAATCCCTCATCAGAGGGATTATTCCGTCCTTTGTTCCTGGTGGGTTTTGCGATATTTTCAACCGGCACGATGATCATACTAAGCAGTTTGCTGGAGAACATACCCTAATCACACCTAAGCGCTTGGCATCAATTATGCCGAGCGCTCAATGGAAACAGCTTATTGGCATAAGCCCCGATGAGCTTTTAACCAAAATCCATGCAAGACCGTCGATATCGTCCCAAGGCGTTGTGCGATATTTCTGGTGCAGGGTTAAAAGATTCGGGGACGTTCTACGAGGATTGCCCCCTAGAGCTATAGTACATCGTCGGTGGCTTCAGCAAATAGTCGCCAGAGTCTCTCCAGGCGGGCGATCTCGACCTGAAGCTTCTGGAGCACCAGGCAGAACGAGTCGTCCACATGGTTTGATGACGGCGAAGTGTGCTTATCCTGTCTGCCTCCGCCTTCTGAAGTACCGCTGACACTCTTCAGTAGAACCACGAACTGGTCAAAGATGGCTGCGACGCGGACTCTGCTACTACCGGTCATGATTACCATCCAAGTCTCGAGACAATTTCGCGCCTATAAGGGGTATCAATCTGGGGAGGCACACGCTTGATGTAGCTACGCGCGTGGTCGTACGCCTTTCCAGTTAAGCTAGCGAGATACGAAACGGCGTCGTCAACGGAAGGTATAAGACCTTCGACGTTATTAACCTTGGGAGGAAGCGCAGTCCATATCACTGCATCCAACTGTCGAGCCGATGCCCATGCGGCAATCACGCCCACCGATGCGCTACGGATTGCTATGACCCCGACGCCGTCCTGCCTGTCTTCAGGGACCTGCTCTCGAATGCGCAACGCCTCACACGCCTCATTGAGCGATTCAACATCTAACACTGCCCATAGCACTTTACACGAGGACGCGTTCGCGCAAATCACCGTGGAAAGTTCTCCACTATCGCCGACTCGAGCAAACTCAATGGATAGTTCAGGGCCGTCTAGGAATCAATCGCTTGCCAGCGGCAATGTGTCCGGCTTCCAAATTAAAGATCCCCATCCTAAGCATGCGATTAGCATGATTCTCATCCTTGGTGTGCATATGTGTCGCTGGCGCGATGGCGGTAGCCAAGCGAAGACGACTCAAGGTTAAGCTTTGCGCAGCCACTCATTGCGTCCGCAGATCGCCAAACTAGCCCTTGGACTTCCTTGGATCTGCTGCACGCGGAAATGTGCGTTCCTCCTGGATCGTTCCGTCCTCTCTGTGGATCTTTAGCGAAGCTGTTTTACCTCGAAGAAATTGACTGGCTATTGCCGTTATCTCAGCTTTTGTGGATGCAGTTTTGGAGGCGCGCTGTGCCCCCTCTTTGACTAGCTCCCACAGCTTCTCGCTTTTATTGATGTGGTAATTATCCATGAGGTCACCTCGGAATTAGAATATGTGCGGCAAGGTACTGAGTTGACAGCAGGTCGCCATCAAAGTTTGAAATATTGAGCGTCACAAATTCCGACACCTTCTGCCATGGCTCTCCCATGCAGTGGGCTCTAGGCAGAACTCGAACGCTCAAAGAGTACGTGACCAAAATTCGCTGTAGGAGGGAATGAACTATCTCGAGGGCAGCCTACCTTCAGACAAGTAGCGCCAGGGGGCCCAATTCGAATCAAAGCGGAGCCCGCTTCCGAAAAGTGGAGATCGGCTGCGCCAGCAATTAGCCATATGGAATCCATCAGCGTCTCGTGCCGCCTTTCTAAGGCAACATGGACAGCAACAGTCCAGTCAAGCCAAGCCAAGCCAAGCCAAGCCAAGCCAAGCCAATAAAAAGTAGCCAAGTGCATTATGAAGAGGAAGAAAACGATCTAGTTTTCTATCCGATTCCGCCCCTTAGACTTGGCGCCGTAAAGCAAGCGGTCAGCTTTGATTAAAAAATCCCTATGATTTTCCTCTCCTGTATTGCAAGTTGAGACTACACCAGAGCTAATTGTGACTATACCAAACGGGCTCGCTGAGTGCTGAATTCCTGCATTGATCAAGGAGAGTCTGATTTTTTCTGCAATCATGACCGCGCCAGCGAGTTCAGTGTCCGGAAGCAAAACTACAAACTCTTCCCCGCCGTAGCGAGCAGCGATATCACCTGGCCGGTTAACATTGGCCGCGATAAGGTTTGCGACCTGAACAAGGCAGTCATCACCGCTTAGATGACCGTAACAGTCATTATATTGTTTAAACAAATCTATATCCAAAAGAATTAACGAAACGCTTGCTTGATTTCGCGCAGCACGCTTCCACTCTTTATTTATAGCTCCATCGAAACTCCTCCTATTGGCCAAGGCAGTAAGACCATCTGTCAGGGCTATTACCTCTAACTCTTTTCTGACCACCTTCAGTTCGCGTTCTGCAACAAGCAGCTGTTGAATCTGTCGATATAGCCAGCCGCCTAAGAATGCTAGTGCCAATATGATGGAACCTACCAGCGCGACCGATTGATAGACATATGACCACCACGGAGCAAATACATGTTCGTATGATACGCCAGCCGCCGCGACAATGGGCAGCCCCGATAGGCGGCGATAGGCGTAAATACGCTCGATACCATCTACAATGGATTTGATTATTGCAGTACCGCTATCACTCTGCGGTAAGTACCGGCTAAAAATCTCACCTTTGGAGAGATTGGTCGTCATCAATGCCGCGACTGTCGGGCGTCGGGCGAGTAGTTCACCGTTATCGAGCGCTAGAAAAATAACCCCTTCGTCGTCAACGTCCATACGTTTGAAAAAGCTTTGAAAATATGAAACCGGAACCGTGGCTAACGCGACGCCTGCGAAGGCTCCATCAACTGTTTCAATACGTCGACTGATAGGGATTACCATGTCCCCTGTCGTTCGACTTTCAACTATGGAGCCAACGTGAATGGACTGGTCATCGTGTTCACGATGATAAATGAAGTACGCTCTGTCGCTGTTGTTTTTGGTTTGCAAGCCTTCGGAAAACGAGTTGGCCATCCAACTGCCCTGTGCATCGAAGATGAAAAGCCCCTGAATGCCTTCAATATCATTCACCTGCCGGGCCATCAGCTTCGCCAACCGCTTCTGTTGATCGGGGCCGATCCCATCGTGCGCTACACGCTCAGAAAGATCTCGTAAGGTATTGTCAGCCTGCAGCATCGTGTCACGGGCCTGCTGTTCAGCGGCAAGGACAATGTTCGAAACAGCTATTTTAGCCGCATCGACTCGCTCACCGGACGACTGCACCATCTGCCAGGCGGTTGCGAGGATCAGCGAAAAACAAACTAGGAGAATGAAACCTATCAGCGAAAGGGACAACGCTTTAGGCGTCAGCCTTGCTGAGATCGGTAAGAAGAGCGTCATTTGTGCGTCGTCAAATTGGCGGTGGGTTTGGCGGAGCAATTTTCGTACCGATCAGCGGGAGCACAACGTCAAAGCAATCACGCGCGAACCAAGGACGTTCCGGCATACCTAATCGCGACTTAGGATGCGATTAGGGCTCGGGCATTGCTACGCGAGCTAGTATCGTCATGCCCGATGAAGGTAGGCTCCAGCATGAGATCATGTACAGACTGTACACGTCTTTTGATGGCGGCCGTTATTAGGCTGGCAGGCTACACTCGATGGTGGGGAATCAGCAGGACAATTTCTTGACCGCTACATCCTCATGAGAAAGAGTACCTATCCCCCGAGCAGGAGAGAAAATGATGTCAGACGATATCGTCCAGTACAGAGACATCGTCGTCATCGGCGGGTCAGAGGGAAGTATTGAGCCATTGAAAGAAATTCTCGCGGGTTTGCCACCGAAATTTCCCGCCGCAATTTTGATCGTTTTGCATACTCACTCTTCAAGCCTGAAGATGATGGCCGCCATTCTTCAGCGATCCTCATCTATGCCGATAGCTTATGGCGCGAATGGCGACGCTATTCTGCCTAGCCGTATATATCTGGCTCCGCCAGACAAACACCTTGAGGTTTCGGCACCTGGCTTGGTTTTTTTAAGTGACGGACCGAAAGTGAATTTTTGTAGGCCAGCAGTTGACCGTCTCTTTCAGACCGCCGCTGAAGTCTTCGGCCCCCGAGTGATCAGTGTGATCCTATCCGGCAACGGGGCTGACGGAGCAGACGGAGCGATTGCGGTTGGGGCGGTGGGGGGTTTGAACCTCGTTCAAGATCCGAGCGATGCTGACGTAGCGAGTATGCCTGTTGAAGCCATCGTTAAGGATCACCCGGACGTCTTAGTCAAAGCGAAAGCATTTGGCAACCGTTCTGATTCACGCAGTTAGGCGTTCTTCGGGCCGGTCAGCCCTGGATAAGGCGTCTGCCACTGCGCGCCCAATCTAAGATTCCCAATTCATTTGAATTTTTCCCAGCCTGATGACTCCGTTAGATATGAGCAAATGGAGCCACTCATGGACAACAACCTGTTCGTCATCGCCTACAAACTTCACGGCGAACCAAAATCCTTCATCATCCGCAGCAAAACGATGCGAAACGTAGAGGCCTGGCACTGGGCAAGCTGCGATGTCGGCGTTGCCCCCATCCCCAAGCCAGGCCGTCCGCCAATGAAGATGGTCTCAAAGCCTCAAGCTGAGAAGTACGGCGTCACTGATGTCACATGGCGAGCGAGCGGAGCTCAGTAGCTCCAGGCTTCAATCCTGGCGCTATCTGGAACATCAACCCATTTGGCGGTCAGCTATGTCTAAACTAGGCAGACGCCTAGTTTGTTAAGCATTGTGGGAGCTTGCCTCATCATGCTGAACGCGTTCCTGTTTCTGTTAACTAGCAGATGCGCTCCGAATCGCAGGTCTGGCGACGGAATGCACCGCTATCCCCTGGCCGTTCTAAATCAACAGAGGCAATGATGTCACCCTTCGATCTACAGCGAATGTTGATAGATGAGTTCCCATTGCAATTCTTGTTAGAGGTTGGCTTCAGAGCTACCTTTGCCTTTCTCGCTGTTTTTCTATTCTTAAAATCAAGTGGTAGGCGGGGCATAAGGCAGCTATCACTCTTTGAGCTAGTCGTCATTCTGACCTTGGGCTCCGCTGCCGGGGACGTGTCCTTCTACCATGACGTCCCGCTGTTGCCGGTAGCAGTGGTTTTTCTAACGCTCCTGCTTCTTTATCGCACTACCGTACTGATCATGACGAAGAGCAAAAAATTTGAAGCGTGGATTGATGGCTTGCCTGTGACTGTCATCATCGAAGGCCAATACGAGCTCAAATCGTTAGAAAAGCTGAACATTTCATCGAGCGAGCTGCTGATGGAGTTGCGGCAACAAGGCGTTGAACACCTAGGCCAGGTGAGGCTGGGGCTAATGGAGACTGACGGCGATATCAGCCTTTATTTTTACGATCATGAGGACCTACGTCCTGGGTTATCCGTTCTGCCTGTGGAACATCGCCCGGAGTTCAAAATAGCATCTATTTCCGCGCTCTATTGCTGCGTGAATTGCGGTTTCGCGAAGCATCTCCAGGAAGAGCAAGGCGGCCATTGCTCCCGATGCGACCATGACATATGGTCTACCGCGTTAAGCAGTCCAAGATGTAGGTGATGGTATTGAGATCAATACCACCCTCACCACTTCCACTTGGGATAGGTGTACGGCGAAAAAAAATCAAGGAGCGCCAGTCAAACCAGCGCCTGAAACTGATTCAGGCGGCTCGCGGAAAAATCGAGAACTGAAAGAGCCCGCAGCGCTCCTTTGTATTCAACACCTAGTCACTTGGTCAGCCAAGACTCAACGGTGTCTGAGCCGTGTTCAGCCTTCCACTCTTTCAAGCCTTTGTGATTGCCACCTTTCGTTTCAATGATCTCGCCTGTGTGCGGGTTTTTATAGGACTTCACCTGGCGAACTTTCCGCGTGCCAGATTTTAGAGTCGCCGCTGCAGCGCGACGTCCCCCTTGTGGATCAAGCAGATTGATCACGTCCTTCAGACTGTAGCTGTATTTTTCTAGCAAATCGCGGAGCTTCGTTTCAAATTCAATTTCTTTCTTAAGTCCAGCATCGCCTTTGAGGGCTTCAAGTGCTTGGAGCTGTTCAGCGAGGTGCTTCTCGAGCTGGCGAAATTCTGCGAGTTTGGACATGGTAGGTCTCGTTTTGATGGTTACCTTAGAGTGTATTGCAGATCTAGAGCTCGCGCTCGGCTTGTAGAGCAGGTATAAAAAATCATGTCTCGGCAACCGTTTTGGCTGAGTCATAACTCAAAACAATTGGTTTACCATGCCTTTGACGCATCCAAAACACACTAGCGCTTCCCTGTCCGAATTCCAGTGCATCGCGCTCCACTAATGCGCTCAGTCACGCCCATTCATCATGCGCACGAAGCTTGCAACCCATCACCTAACGGCGCACGACTGGATAGCCATCCCCAGGCCAGGTATCGCTTGAGGCAGCACAGGTCACAAAGCTTCTCTCCACCGTCGGCGCCTGAACTCATGTCAAGTTTGAGACTTGCCAGAACCACCAACGCAAACGAAAAATAGCCTCATTCAACGCGTTCTGTTTACAGCGTGTCCGAGCGGCCAGCCAACCAGCTTTTCAAGTGGCTCTCGTAGCGGCTTCTCCCCTGCAAAAATTGCGCTGTATCTTTCCACGATGGGAGTGCAATTTTGAACGTGAATGTGATTGAAATGGTCGCGCATGCGCTCGACGTCAAACTTCCTGCCTAGGTGACTTTTTACGAAGCGGCGGCTGATTTTGTAATGACCACAAGCGACGCAGATGATGTCGTCCCAATCACCGTATAGGCCTGTTCGATACGCATCGCCCCAACAGATCCAGCAGCCACACTTCATTACTACCCTCCCGTTGCCTAGATAGATTTTTTGGAAACGGATTGGGTTCCTTCGGGAAGCATGCACGCAGCACCATTCGTCGCCTAACCCAGGTGCTTAACGGCGCAGGGCCCTGGGAGAGCGCTACAAGCTAAAGGATCATAGGAAACCCTACCTCGCCTGATAGGGTCGATGAGAATAGAGGGCGATACGCCCCAGCCCAGCGAAGGGCAAACTTGCGTGTACGGAGTATAGAATGTCCAGCGAACCTTTCGACTTGCCAGTCGGGGCGGTACGCCCTGCCCAGAAAATACTCAAAGAGATCGAGACTGCCGGATCGATGATCCTAGCGGTGAAAAACGGCGCAAAAGCATGGGTTTGTGATTGGCCTAAGGTGTGCTGGAGCTATCACAGAGGAACAAGCCGATGTGATTCTGAGTCGGTTTGACCACGCAACAGAGAGCAGGCTCAGAGAGTTGACGCTTTACAATAAATAAAATTCTTCCTGAAGATTAAGAACCGTAGCGGCCACTCAAGCTTGAACCATTGGCTGTCCTACCCTTACGCTGGGGCCAACACCGTATGATGCATCCTGCGGAGGATTCAGCCGCTCGTCCGACCTAGCTACCGTATCCGTGATCTATTGTTTGGAGTGGAAAGCCTCGTTAGGAGTGACGATGTTCGAAGGTTTCCAGCTAAAAATGATTGACTTGCCTGAGGCGACATTACGCGTTCGCTATGGTGGCTCGGGCCCGCCGTTATTGTTACTTCATGGGCACCCGCGTACGCACACGACTTGGCATAGGGTTGCACCGCTGCTCGCCAGTTCTTTTACGGTGGTCTGTCCCGATTTGAGAGGGTTCGGCAAGTCCAGCCGGCCTGCGACCCCCAATGACTACGAAGCTCATGCGTTGCCCTCATGGATAGCCTTGGGTTCGATAAGTTTTACCTAGCGGGTCATGATCGAGGTAGCTACGCTGCTTTCCGCTCAGCGTTAGACCACCCGTCACGCGTGCTAAAACTGGCAATCCAAGACGGTGTGCCTATCTTGGAGGCTCTTGAGCGATGTGACGCGCGGTTCGCATCCAAATGGTGGCACTGGTTTTTCTATGCTCAGCCCGACAAGCCAGAGAGGGCAATCCTCGCGGATCCAAAGGGTTGGTATGGGGGTTGCTCAGAAACTATGGGACGGGAAAATTACGAGGATTTTCAGGCTGCGATTCACGATCATGAAACTGTTATTGGAATGCTCGGTGACTATCGCGCGGGTATCGAGCTGGACTACCTGCATGATCGGGAAGACCGTGAGGCTGGTCGAAAACTTCAATGTCCGCTCCATGTTATTTGGTCGTTAAGGGATGACCTAGAGGACCTGTACGGCGATGTAGTTGCAGTTTGGGAGCCATGGGCAGAACTGAAAGTCACCGGAGAAGGTATCGACTGCGGTCACCACATTGCTGAAGAAGCTCCGGTCGAGTTGGCTCGTGCACTGAAGGAATTTTTCACCGAGCGATGACCATCGCGACGCCGTTAATGACCGCTTCGGTCTGGAAACAGCTCCGCGTGAATGTCGCATTTGGCCGATCGCTGTCTTTAGACCCTGCAATACTCGCTAGCCCGCACTGACCTTTGGTTTCTGTCCCTTACGCTGCTACGCTTTCGACTCCTTGATTGGAGTCGAGATGATGCCCACCGAATACCCTTTCTGATGTTCTTGAGCGGCTTTACCCAAATCAGCTCGCCTTGGAGGCCGCAGTGATGGAACTGACCTTGAAGGTAGAAGACCAAGGTGCAACGGAGATTGGTGCTAACGTCCGAGGTGCACTTCACACCATCGGAGAGAACGCCGGACACATCAAGCAGGGCTTGGCTAAGCTGAGAACCCAGGGTCACTGATTTAACGGCCCATGCGATGGCGAGCTTGGCGGTTATCCTGCGCAGCATAAAGGCTGGACTCGCCGAAGCGTCAGAACTCCCGCGCGCTGCGCGGTGACATCGTGAAGATACGGGCGCTCTCAACCTCTCGTTATGAAAAGGTGGCACACCTTGAAAATCCTGCCCGAAGCTACCTTATGCTTGGGCTTGGCCGCTCGAATAACCTTGTGCTGACCATCGGCCATTGTTTCAACGAGCATGCCATTCCTGATTTCCATCACACTGAGTCCGGCCGCCAGCATATTGATATAAGCGGCATGAATTGCGCCCTTCGCCATGGTTGGGATTTTTTCTTCCAGCCGGCTCACAAGTTCATCATTCAACGGTTGGCTGGCAATCATAACGAGCTCCGTGTCCAAGGCCAGCGCGGAACCAGCCATCGTGTTAATTCTGCGCTCTGGGACAAGCACCGTTCGTTCATGGGGAGTAAGCGAATGGCAAAGACACCCTAGGTTAGGTGGTAATGCCCAATTTTCTTGTTGATCCAGCAATCATAGGACACGCCACAATGTTTCACGAGTTGTGGCGTCCAAGGTCAGCCATTGACGATCCATAACCTGTCTCAAGCCCTCAGCTATGTGTTCACTGGGCATCGTACGGAAGCCATGTTTGCGGAACCAAGGGCCATTCCAAGGAGGCTCATGAAAAGTTGTTAAGGTCACTGCTTGAACCCCACTGCTTTCAGCATGCTCTATAACTGCCGTGAGAAGCTTTGCTCCAATCCCACTCCCTGAAGCATCCGGGTCGACGGAAATATTGTCTAAATATAAAAGCCCGTCCAGTGGTCGCATTGCCGCAAAGCCCATTATTTTCTGGCTTTTGCTATCGAGCGCCACTACGACCCGACAGGCTTCAAATCTCGCTGGGGGCAGTGCGGGTGTTTCAGCAATATGGGCGAGATTTGGAATGGCCTTGTAACGCAGACGTGCTTGAGCCGAGATACGGCATAAATCTGCAACATCATCTATGCCACTAAGCCGGAGTTGGTAGCTATGCATGCTTTCTTCTCTCATTAAGATCGCTGGACGAGTATTCCGCTTACCTCACATGACTCAGCCAGATACCCACTGATGCGGCAGCAGTAGCTCAATCTCGCTCGCCTGTTGCGTCGGCAGGCGCGTCAGCACATCTTTGAGATACGCATACGGATCATGCCCATTCATGCGCGCAGATTGGATCAAGCTCATGATCGCCGCCGCCCGTTTGCCGCTGCGTAGCGATCCCGCAAACAACCAGTTCGAACGCCCAAGTGCCCACGGCCGGATCTGATTCTCGACCGGATTATTGTCGATTGGCACAGCTCCGTCATCAAGGTAGCGCGTCAGCGCTACCCAGCGTTTAAGGCTGTAATCCAAGGTTTGGGCCGTCGCTGATCCGTTGGGCACAAGATCGCGCTGGGTCAACATCCACTCGTGCAGTGCTTTCGCCAATGGTGCTGCTTTTTCTTGTCGTATTCGCCAGCGATCCTCATCACTCATGTCTCGCGCTTGGCGTTCAACTTCGTACAAGCCGCCAATCGAGTGCAGCGCCTGTTCAGCCAGCTGGCTTTTATTTGCCACGTGCAGATCGAAAAACTTGCGACGGGCGTGAGCCATGCAGCCGACTTCGGTCATGCCTTTTTCGAAGCCAGCTTTGTAGCCAGCAAAGTCATCGCACATCAGCTTGCCGTTCCACGAGCCGAGGAAGTTACGCGCATGCTCACCGGCGCGGCTCGGACTGAAGTCATAGACCACAGCCTTGAGCGCCGAAAACGGTGTGGTGCAGTAAGCCCAGACATAAGCGCGGTGCGTTTTCTTCTGTCCGGGCGCAAGCATCTGCACCGGCGTCTCATCGGCGTGGACAACTTGCTGCGCCAGAACAGCTTCTCGCAAGGCATCAACCAGCGGCTGAAGCTGTACACCGGTTTGCCCAACCCATTGAGCCAGTGTGGAGCGCGGTATCGCTAAACCGGCGCGCCCGAAGACTTTCTCCTGCCTATACAGTGGCAAATGATCAGCGAACTTCGCCACCATCACATGAGCCAGTAGACCTGAAGTCGGAATGCCCTTGTCGATCACTTGGGCCGGTACCGGCGCCTGGATAAGTGTTTCGCACTGACGGCAGGCCCATTTTCCACGTACATGTTGCTCGACGGTGAACACGCCTGGCGTGTAATCCAGCTTCTCGCTGACGTCCTCGCCGATGCGCTGAAGCTTGCAACCGCAAGTGCACTGAGTGTTTTCTGGTTCGTGATGAATGACGGTGCGTGGAAACTGCGGCGGCAGCGGTGCACGCTTTGGTTTTTGGCGCACCTCTTCTGGAGCCGGAGCCGGCTGGAGTGCCGTCAGCTCAGCGTCGATAGCCTCAAGATCAGTGTTAAGTAGATCGTCGAGCAAGCTGCCTTGCTCAGGGCTGATCTGCTCGCTGCGCTTGGCAAACCTGTGCCGCTTGAGGATCGCGATCTCGTGAGTCAGCTGTTCGATGATGGTTTGATCGCGATGGATCTTCCTGCCCATGGTGTCGACCTTCGACATCAACTGCGCGCCCTCGCGGCGCAGTTGCTGCCGCAAGTCGAGACCATGGGCAAGAAGATCAACCGCGACCAAACGGTTATCGAGAAGCTGACCCACGAAATCGCACAGCTCAAGCGTTTCAAGTTTGCCAAGCGCAGCGAGCAGCTGAATCCAGAGCAGGCCAGCCTGCTCGATGACCTGATCGATACCGATATCGCCGCGATTGAAGCTGAGCTTCAAGCCTTGCAGGCGGCTCCAACGCAGCCTGAGAAAAAGCAAAAGCCTAAACGCGCGGCATTGCCGGCAGAGTTTCCGCGCACGTTGATCCATCACGAACCAGACAACACTCACTGCTCATGTGGCTGCGCGCTCAAGCGCATTGGTGAGGACATCAGCGAGAAGCTGGACTACACGCCTGGCGTATTTACCGTCGAGCGCCATGTCCGTGGCAAATGGGTCTGTGATGACTGCGAAACGCTGATCCAGGCACCCGTCCCCGCGCAGATCATCGATAAAGGCATCCCCACTGCCGGGCTGCTGGCTCAAGTGATGGTTGCCAAATACGGTGATCATTTGCCGCTGTATCGCCAGGAAAAGATCTTCGGTCGGGCTGGCTTTGCCATCCCGCGCTCGACCTTGGCCCAGTGGGTCGGCGCCTGCGGTGTGCAGTTGCAACCGCTGGTCGATGCCCTACGCGAAGTGGTGCTCACCCACGGCGTGGTGCACGCCGATGAAACACCGGTACAGGTGCTCATGCCTGGCGCGAAGAAAACCCATCGTGGCTACGTCTGGGCCTACGCGACCACCGCATCAGTCGATATCAGCGCAGTGGTGTACGACTTCAGCCCAAGCCGCTCGGGCGAGCATGCGCGCCACTTCCTGCAAGACTGGAAAGGCAAACTGGTGTGCGACGATTTTGGTGGCTACAAGGCCAGTTTCGCATTGGGGGTCACCGAAATCGGTTGCATGGCCCATGCTCGGCGCAAGTTCTTCGACCTGCACGCCACGAACAAAAGCACGCTCGCCGAGCAGGCACTGCGCTTTATCCAGTTACTGTACGAAATCGAAAGTGAGATCCGCGACCTGAAGCCAGATTTACGGCGACGAATACGACAAGAAAAAGCCGTCCCCGTGATGGATATGCTGCACGCCTGGATGATCGCCCAGCGCGAGCTTGTGCACGATGGCGTGGCCATTGCCAAGGCCCTGGATTACAGCCTGAAACGCTGGACGGCATTGTCGCGTTATCTGGATGACGGCGCGGTGCCTATTGATAACAACCACATCGAGCAACAGATCCGGCCATGGGCTCTTGGACGCAAGAATTGGCTCTTCGCAGGATCGCTGCGCAGCGGCAAACGCGCGTCGGCGCTGATGAGCCTGATCCAGTCGGCCAAACTCAACGGGCATGACCCATATGCTTACCTGAAAGACGTCCTAACCCGGCTACCGACGCAGCGTGCAAGTGAGATCGCCGAGTTGTTGCCGCATAACTGGATGCCGTTGCGCGACTATAATGGCCGGTAGATTATGATCGAGCATCATCCGATCATTTGACTCTTTACTTATGAGTCAGAGCGAGTCGCACGCCTAGCCCGATGAACGTGAAACCGATCATTCTATCTATCCACCTCCTGACACGCGGGCTACTGCTGACTGCTCGTGCGGCTTTGGCCGCTAACCACGCGACGGTAATATCGTTGATTAGCCCCAGGAAGACAAAAACTGCGCCGAGCACCAAAAACGCAGCAGTTTTGTCAGCGCTATCGGGTGTTACGAATTGTGGAAAAAATGCGACGTAAAAAAGTAAGACTTTGGGATTAAACGCATTCGTCAGGAAGCCACGAAACAAAAGTGTCCTGTTTTTTAAACGGGGTGTACTAGGGCTGATGTGACTTGGAGCCGCTTTTGCGAAGATCGTCCGCACCCCCAGATAAACAAGATACATGCCACCTAGGTATTTAATCGCGATGAACGCTGATGGGGAAGTAGCCAGCAGGGCCGTGAGCCCGACCGCACAAAAAATCGTATGCAAACATCCTCCCAAGGATACGCCCAAGGCCGACAAAATGCCGGCGCGCCTGCCATGCACCATGCTTTGGCCTGCAACGTAAGCGACGTCCGGGCCTGGCGTTGCATTGAGAGCGATTACTGCTAGTACAAACAACGGAAAGTGGACTATACCCAGCATGAAGGAATCCTTCCTCAGCGGTGATCAGCAACAATCTACCTGTTTTAAATCGATTTTCACTTTAGCCCTAAACGCTGGGATCAAGAAGATGTGTTTACCAGAAGGTAATCACGCGAGTGCTTTTTGACCGCCCCCCACCGGCTTTTTCAACAGAGTCGACCCGAGGCAGTTGTTCGCGAAGGACTGCGCACAGCTAGTTGCTGCCGCATGAGCGGATGCTCGCCCAAGCTCCGCAAGGCGTATTCCCGGGCCGCTTACGGTCTACTGCGAATATGCTAGCCGTCATCGTACCCCTCCAAGGTTCTACATATCTGCCAGATGAAGAGTCAATCGGCGTTGGCCTTGAGCCAGCCTGATAAAGTAAAGTCGATAGCTGCCTATTCCTTTCGGAAGCGTCGAGCCCTGCAGACCGCAGAGTTCAGCTAATGGGATGGCTGCGGAGCTCTACGGCCTGCTTACGCAACGGCTGCACCTTCTCCAATTGCGTTGCCGCCCTCACGAAAACCGTCAACCACGCTTTGTGACAGGCCTTTGATTCCTTCCATAAGACCATCAACCACGGCGGCAGGATTGTCTCTGACCGCATCGTCCTTGATTGCGACTAAATTTCAAACCGAACCGGCCGATACTAGCGGGCGGTCGGCCCAATTAGATGCCTATAGTGCAAAAAAGGTTCGAGGGTTTGTCCAGAGTTTCATCTCTCGATGCCATCCGGCCTCCGGTTGGTATTGTTAGTCAATCACTTCAAAAGCAAAGACTACGGTAGCCTCGCTGACTCGGCCAAAAGAAGATTTGCTCAAGCCAGTCGAGTGAAAGAGATCTATGACTCGCTGATTGAGCAAGGCGAACAATATGTCGCCGTTGTGGGGGACTTGAACGACACGCCAGGCAGCGACGCATTGAAGCCGCTCCTTGAAGATACGACGCTGAAGGATGCACTCACCCACCAACGTTTCGATGACGGCGGTTATCTTGGAAGATACGGCTCGTGCACAGCCGCCGACAAAATTGATTATTTATTGCTGTCGCCGGAGCTCTTTCTGAAGGTAAAAGCTGGTGGGGTTTACCGCAAGGGAATGTGGCCAGGTTCAAGACCGGTACGCTGGGAGACCTACCCGGAAATCATCAAGAAAGAAAATGCGGGGTCCGACCATGCTGCTGTGTGGGTAGATCTAGACATTTGAGCGCTTTGGAGCTAATCGCTGCTTTCGACCCGCCTTCGCAACCCCTACCGTTGCCTTCCCTTTCATAAACACGACACAATCTAGTTAAGCAGCCTGAACGACAGGCTGCTCAACACCCGGGGGTAGTAGTATTTCCAGGCGCCTCGTCGACAAGACTTACCGTATCTGGTACAGCACAGCAGCCCCCGGCTTGGGTTCGAAAGCCGGCACGGTGCGCTGCTCAAGTGGCATACCCTTGGCATCCCAAACTAAAGTGTCCGATGGGTACTCGTCCTTGCGGGTCATGGCGTCGATCTGCTTGACGATCACCTCCGAGCTTGCAGGCACTTCGGGGTTCCATTCAAATACGCCAACTCTGCCGTAGAACACAGCCGGCGCGTCGACATCGAGGCGCCGGTCGGGACACATGACCAGGCCGCGGTCAAGCATAACCCGCAACGCGCCGACAGGCACCGCCCTCACCGTGGGCGCGGTGCGCTCGGTGCTGTGGCCTGGGCAGACATTGGCCGAGCGAGTAACCATGTCCTCGACCACTTGACGATCGGATTGGGCCTGCGCCGAAAAGGCAACGGCGGACAGGGCGAGCACTACAAGATTTGACTTCCAGGGCACGCGAAATCTCCTATAGAAAACATACTCCAGCGTTGCGGACCGTCCCCCTGTAAAAACAGTACGTTGCCAGGGGGGCACACTTGAAGACTACCACGACATTAGTCTGCCCCACCTGCTGATACACACCATGGTGGTCACTTTAGAAAGCCACGCCATATCGTGTTCTATCGTGTGGGCCGGGTCGGTGATTAACCATTGGCAAGTACAACTTCACTTCCATGGCGTCATGAAGGAGATCTTACGTTCTCGATCACATCGTCCGTTAGCCCAGTCAGCATCGCTTCCGCGCGCCGCACGAGAAAGCAATGCGCAATGCCTGATATCCTTCCAACCAGGAATCCAAACCAGCGCTTCAAGGACGTCAATGAATCCGCAAAACATCGTGCGCTATTGGCACGCCGTCGAGCTACTGCAACCTCAGGCGGTCCCAAAGCTGAAGAAGCGCGACAGCGACTATCAGCCTTATTTCCAGGACATCCCCGCCTCCACCCAGATTCTGCCATGGATGCCAGGCAACTCCTTGAGCAGACAGCCCCTGCCCAACAAACGCGCATGGAGCCATACGCTCTATGCACATCTTTACGACAATCTGGATGTCTCCCGCCAGTTGGAGGCGCTCTATGGCGCAGACCAAGGCTACAAGGAGCCTCAACGTCGACAGTCGGCTCTGTTCGCATTGAAATTCAACGACCGGGGCATGATGGTGACCGACAGCCTGGTGTTGTCTAGCGAGGCGTGGTTTGTCGGCTGCGCCATCAACCATAAGGATTGGACTCGAGGCTTCGACGAAACCCAGGAGTTCCTTCGCGAACAGGCCAACAGCCTGCTTGGAGGTGTGGTCATGGCTGCCGACCTGGCAAGCATGACCGAGCTTATCCGCCAGGCCCTGGGGCTCGATACGTTGTTCGGCGACAAGCCGCGCATGCATCGCTTCCGCTCGGCGCCGATCAACCCGGACAAGCCCGAACATGAAGATGATCCGCTCAACAGTTTCCTGCTCAGCGACCTGGCCGATGTGGCCGATGCCCTCGCTCGCGGCAAGATCAGTGAACCGCTGGCCCGCTACCTTAGCCTGCACGATCCCAGTCAGCGGCTGCATCTAGACCAGTCCCGCGCGGACCTTGCGCTAATCGATCGCCTCGCCCCCTCGCGCTACGCCGTCGGCTGCTGGCCTGCCGAACGGCACCTGGGCCTCGTGCACTCCCAGCAACTGGCGGTCAACAGTCTGCTGCAGACGTTGGGCAACGACACCGGCGTGATGGGCGTCAACGGCCCGCCAGGTACAGGGAAGACAACCCTGTTGCGCGACCTGATTGCCGCCGTGGTGACGCAGCGAGCCGATGTGTTGGCTTCGCTGAGCAAGGCCTCGGAGGCCTTCGTCCAGAATGGCCGCGAATCTGCCAACGATGGCGGACGCGAGCGCTATGCTTACCAACTTGACCCGCGCCTGTTCGGCTTCGAGATGGTGGTGGCCTCTTCCAACAACGGTGCCGTCGAGAATGTAACTCTTGAGTTGCCCCAGCGCGACAAAATCGACCCGTCCTGGTTGCCCGATGCCGAATATTTCAGCGAGCTTGCCGAGCTAACCAGCGGCAGGCCTGCCTGGGGCCTGATCTCTGCAGCGTTGGGCAGCAAATCCAAGCGCACCCAGTTTGTCGAGCGCTTCTTCTATGGCAAACGTCCTTCTAAAGCGACGAAGTCAGAAAACGAGCCAGCGCCTCTAAACCTGGAACCTCTCGACAGCCAAGCCCCGGACGAAGACCTGTACACCGGTGAGCCTATGCTCGACAACCCGGAAGCGAACAACGAGCCGGCGCCCAAGGGCATGCGTGAGTGGCTGAACGAGCAGGCGCAGCAGATGAAGCTGCTCGCGCCTGCCGAAAAAGCCACCCTCTGGCGTGCCGCCGTCAAGCAGTACCAGGACGCCAAGGACGCCGAACAGGCGCTGCGTGCTCAGGTCAGCGACATCCTGGAACGGATCCAGGCCGTGATCAGTGCCAAGGCGCGGATCAGACAGAAGGAACAGGAGCGTCAGATACGCCTGACGCAACGCCGCAGCCTCGACGAGGAACAAACCACCCTTGAGATCCGGCAGCTAACGCCCGCCCGTGAGCAGCTGCAGCGTGAACTCCAAGCCCTCGAAGCGCACTTTGTACAAAAGCCCGGCCTGCTCGCCAACCTGTTTAGCCTATGGGGTGCTCATCGTAAGTGGTCCGTCCGGCAACGCCTGCTCGACAGCGCCCATGCCCTGGCCCGAGAGGCCTTCGACAGCGCCCAACGCCAACTGCAGCGACTCAGCGCCCAACTCAGCCAACTCAATCGACAACTGGCCACGGACGAACAGCAGATCAACGAAGCCATACGCCACGCCACCCTGCAAATCGACAAAGCTCGCAGCGTTGCCCAGGCCGGCCAGGCCGAACACCTGCTGATTTGGCTCACGCAAGGCCAGCTCGGCAGAGGCAGCGAGATCGAACTGCTCGAACCCTGGATCCTCGAAGGCTGGCGCCAGGCCAGGTCAAAAGTGTTCATCGAAGCGCTCAAGCTACATCGCACCTTCTTCCAGATCGAAGCCTCACGCCTGGGCAATAACTTGACCTTCATCACCAGCCTGCTGACCGGAAGCCGTTATCGTGGTGTGTCCCAAGCCGTGATGCGCTCGGCCTGGGCGTCGCTGTTCATGGTGGTGCCGGTGCTTAGTAGCACCTTTGCCTCATTCGCCCGCTCCTTCGGTAGCCTCGGTTGCGGCGAGATCGGCTGGCTGCTGGTGGACGAAGCCGGCCAGGCCACCCCGCAGGCTGCAGTGGGCGCGCTATGGCGCGCGCGCCGTGCCGTACTGGTCGGTGATCCGCTGCAATTGGAGCCCATCGTCACCGTCTCCGACGCTGTGCTTGAGCACATGCGCACCCGCTATCAGGTAGACGCCCACTGGCTGCCCAACCGTCAGTCCGCCCAAACCCTTGCCGACCATGCCACCCCTTGGGGCCGCATGGCCGGCCCACAAGGCCAAAAATGCTGGGTCGGCCTGCCGCTGGTAGTGCACCGGCGCTGCGACAAGCCGATGTTCGACCTGGCCAACCGCATCGCCTACGACGGCGCAATGGTCTATGGCACCATTGCCCCGTCCGCGGCCAAGGAGACCCCAGCCCGCCTACCCACCGGTTGGGTGCACGCAAGCGGTCGCTCTTCCGGCAATTGGGTCGACAACGAAGGGCACGCCCTCGAACATCTGCTCGGGTTGCTTGATGCCGATGGCGTACCACCCGACAGTATCGCCGTCATTACACCCTTTCAGGACGTACGCAACCAGCTCAAGGACCGTCTCCCCGAGAAGATCGTACGAGGCACCATCCACACCATGCAGGGCAAGGAAGCCGCAGTCATCATCCTCGTCTTGGGCGGTAACAGCGAAAACGCCGGCGCTCGCAATTGGGCAGTTTCTCAACCTAACCTCCTCAACGTCGCCGCCACCCGCGCCAAGCGCCGGCTGTATGTGATCGGTGATCGCAATGACTGGAAGCAGCGTAATCTCTTCTGCAACGTCATGGACCTGCTACCCGCCCATCCCCAGATGACTGCCGATACACCCGCATGACAAAAGGCCGCCTCGAGTATTCGAGGCGGCCTGACGATTCAAGAAGCCACTACTGCAGTTTGAAGGAGGTATCGAAACTGGCACATCTAACCTAGATTATTTCGTTTCTCTGTCTTTGCGACGAGGGAATAGGTCATCTGTACTATTGATATAGATAGCTCTCCGTAATCAAATGGATCTGAGGAGCGTGCTTCGCTGAATCAACGTTGTTTCAGTGTTAACCACCCCCCACCGCTTTACTTATTCAGATGCAGTTGACAAGCAAAAAAGTGGGATCCCTGCCACAGGAATGGCGGCTCGTTTTGACAACCGCTGCCCCTTCACCGGCTAGCCCGTAGAGCGACAGAGTGATAGAGGAAGTCTCCATGAGTAAAAAAACGAAGAAAACACGTTGGACCATTGGAACTGCTCTCGCCCTTTCAGTGGGGCTCGCGTTTAGCGGCACGGCAAGTGCCTTTACCTTTGAACACGGCTGGAGTTGCCAGAATAAGTGGTATCAAATGGGGCTTATCGAGCTGATTGCTTGTGGGGGTGGAGGCGATGGTTAATTCTTTTGGCTTTTTACTCGTGAATGCACATGTAACAAAATCCTTAGCCAACTAATAACCAGGGCGTTACACATAATATGCAACGCCCTATCAAAACCATAAGCATCTAAAACACTTCTCCACCTTCTGATTAAAAGCACACACTGAGTGCAACCTAGCAAGACCGATGGTGCTTATTGCAACTTTACTTAAAATTCCAATCCACTCAAGGAATGACTGTATGGTTTTTTATAAAGCACCACTACTCACACTCCTCTCTCTGCTTACACTTTCCTTATCGGGGTGCTCTACAATTGCACCTGAACGTTCCGCCGCAAGTGAACTTATGGGAAAAAACATTCAGGAGGCATAGAAAAAATTTGGCAAGCCTTCTTTAACCTTAACAGAGCACTCAGTAAGTTCAAGTCATGAGCTGTATGGACAAAAAATATACGTATTCGACAGCTATGGAACTAATTACGACCAGCAAACAGCTGTAGGCTCAATATATGGACACATCATCTGGACAGCCAATCAACGTGCAGCAGATTCAAACAAAAAATATTCAGGAGCGCTGCACCGTCTCATTCTGGGTTAAAAACGACAGCAGCGTAATAGATTATTATGAAGTGAAGGGGAACTGTGGGATATCTGGATCGGGACTAGGCAACACTGGAGCCCTTCATTATATGGGCATCAATTAAGAACATTAATTAGGGAGAATCCGCCGCCACCCAGTACGTCCCCTCGATGATGACGTAGGGTTCGCTAAACGCGCTTTGTTCTTCTCGTACGGGCTCGATTGCCAGAACAGCTATATTCCAGAAATGTGGGACTTTTTCTGAGGTGGCTGCAGTCTACCTCCTCTCCCGTTGCAGTTGCCCTGGGTCACCCTGCGGCAACTTTGCCCCGTTCGCTGGTCTGAAAAATGTTCCTAAGAAAGATTCGGATCGCCCCCCGGGCATCGGGTGTGCGAAACCTCACGGACGGCCTCCTTTTAACGACGCTCCGCTTTCCAGATCAGCAATCAAAAAATCCCTGAACGCAGAAACCGCCGCCGGTAAATTGCGGCCCGCCATGCTTTGCAGTTCTATACGTCGTGCCTGCATGCCTTCATCGAGGATCGGCACGCATTGCAGGGCCTTGTCCGCTACCTGTTTTTGCAAGGTCATTTCGCTGGCCAGGCTGATAACGCCTTCTTCGCGGACGAAGCTATAGAGCGCGGCCACATAATTGGTGGTCAACACCGGGTCGAACAACAACCCCTGTACACCGCAACAGATGTCGAACAGCTGCCGTATCGTGGTGTCAGCCTTGGGTAACGCAATGGGCCAGGGCTGCAGCTCAGCGAGGCTGACCGCTTCGCGCCCGGCCAGGGGATGGGAATTGGCGACCACGGCAAAAATCGCCCCGCTCATGACATGTTCGACCTTGATTTCACTTTGCGGCGTCAGGCTGAAGGTCATCGCCAGATCGGCTTCGCCGGAACGCACCTTTTCGGTCGCTTCGGCCGGCGCACAGACCTCCAATGTGAAATGAATACCCTGATACTCACGCCTGAATGCGCTGATGCTCCGGGGCATGTACTCCAGTGCAAACCCTTCCGAGCAGGCAACATGCACATGGCCCCGCTGCAAGCCGTGCAGCTCGGTGATCTCAAGCACTACCTGCTCGGCCTCAAGCTGCGACTTGCGCGCATAAGCCGCCAGTCGCGCCCCCGCCTCGCTGAGCACCATGCCTCGGGCACGGCGCTCGAACAGGCTGGCGTCCAGAGCCAACTCGAGCTTGGCAATTTGTCGGCTCACCGCTGAGGCTGCGACGTTCAAGCGCACCGAGGCTTCGCTGATCGATCCGCATCGCGCCACTTCCAGAAAATAACGCAGTGCCGTGGACTGCACACCATACAGCTGCATCGGCGCCTCCAGGGAATTGCCTTTTCGGCAACGCAAGTATCGAAATATTATTCTTGTGGCATTGATAGCCTTTCCCTACATTCGTGTATATACCAAAAAACATGACCTGACCGCTTCATCCTCCTTTGCGCATTTGCGATTCGCTGCCCTTTGATTCAACCACTCTCGCCAACGGAGACGACGGCATGGGCATCAAAGGTTTCGCCTGCAGCATTGCGCTGGCAGGCCTCATCAGCAGTTTTCCGGCGCATGCCGGTAAAGCCAACGACACCCTGGTTTACGCTTCCGACAGCGAGCCTGAAAACATCAGTCCCTATCACAACGATTTGCGCGAAGGGGTGATTCTCGGCCGGCTGATCTGGGACAACCTGATCTACCGCGATCCCAACAGCGGCGAATACAAACCCATGTTGGCTACCCGCTGGACACAGGTTGACGACACCACCCTCGACTTCGAGCTGCGCAAAGGCGTCAAATTTCACAACGGCGACGCCTTCACCGCCGACGACGTGGTGTTCACCCTCAACTACGTGGTATCGCCTGAAGCGAAAGTCGTTACCGTGCAAAACGTAGACTGGATCAAGAGCGCCGAAAAAACCGGTGACTACAGCGTCCGCCTGCATTTGAAGAAACCTTTCCCTCCGGCATTGGAATACCTGTCCAACGCCGTTCCGATGTTTCCCAAGCAGTACTTCGAGAAAGTCGGCCTGGCTGAGTTCAGCCGCAAGCCAGTGGGTACCGGGCCGTATAAAGCCGTGTCGGTGGTGGCTGGCGAAGGCGTGACCATGGAGATCAACAAGGACTACTTTCCGGACAGCCCACAAGGCAAGCCGCATATCGGCCACCTGAAGTTCCGGGTGATCCCGGATGCGGAAACCCGCCTGGCAGAGTTGATGACCGATGGTGTCGACTGGACGTGGCGTGTGACCCCGGATCAGGCAGTCGACCTCAAAGGTATGCCGAACCTGACCGTGACCAGCGGCGAAACCATGCGCATCGGTTTCCTGATTCTCGATGCTCGGGGCACCTCCACTGAAAACTCGCCGATGAAGCACCTCAAGGTACGCCAGGCCATCAACCATGCGATCAACCGCAATGCGCTGGCCACGCAATTGGTGGGTGGCGAAGCCAAGCCTTTGCAGGTGGCCTGTTATCCAGGCCAATTCGGTTGCGATACCACCGCGGCCACGGTCTACAACTACGACCCGGCCAAGGCCAAGGCGCTGCTCGCCGAGGCCGGCTACCCCAATGGCTTCGAGACAGAAATCTTCGCTTATCGCGACCGGGATTACGTCGAAGCCATCATTGGCAACCTGCGGGCCGTGGGCATCAACGCCAAACTGCGCTACTTGAAGTACGCCGCCCTGCGCGATCAGCAACGTGGCGGCAAGGTGCCCATGTCGTTTCAGGCCTGGGGCTCGTTCTCGATCCTCGACACCTCGGCGTCGGCCGGCACCTGGTTCAAGGGCAACCCGGACGACAACATCAAGGACCCGCAAGTCCAGGGCTGGTTGCAGACCGCTGACAACGCCCTCGACCCGCAATTGCGCAAAGACAACTACCGCATGGCGTTGCAGCGCATCAGCGAACAGGCGTACTGGGCACCGCTGTTCAACTACTCGATGAACTACGCCTACACCGCCGATCTGGCGTTCACGCCGTATCCGGATGAGCTGCCGCGTTTCGTTCAGTCCAGCTGGAAGTAATCCGCCACCGAGCGGATTGATCGAGGTGCCGTGGCGCGCGAACTGACCCGCACCACGGACACGTCCTCACACCTGTCATCCATTGGATATGAGGAAACTTGCCATGCTTGGATTCCTTCTGCGCCGTCTGGGCATCGCCATTTGCGTTGCCATTACCGTGTCGGTGATCAGCTTTTCTCTGTTGCACTTGTCCGGCGACCTGGCCACGGCCATTGGCGGACCTGAAGCCACCAGCGAGCAGATCGAACAGATCCGCGTGCAGTACGGTTTGAACAAACCACTACCGACCCAGTACTTCAACTGGCTGGGCGACTTGTTGCGGCTGGACCTGGGCAACTCGTTTTTCTTTCAGGAGTCGGTCTACAACCTCGTCGCCAGCCGCTTGCCGATTACCCTCGGGTTAGGCGCCATGGCGCTGGCTATCGCCTTGCTGGTAGCGATTCCACTGGGCGTGCTGGCCGCGGTCAAACGCGACACCTGGATTGACCGATTGGCCTTGAGCATCGCCGTGCTGGGTCAGGCAATGCCAAGTTTCTGGTTTGCGCTGATGCTGATTGTAGTGTTCGCGGTGACGCTCAAGTGGCTGCCGGTGTCCGGCAACTCGACGATGCTGCACTTCGTCATGCCGGCCATTGCCTTGGGTTATTACGCGACGCCGGCAATTATGCGTCTGACCCGTGCCGGCATGCTCGATGTGCTCAGTTCCGATTACATCCGCACCGCCCGCGCCAAGGGCCTGCGCCCTGCCCGCGTGTTGTTCAAGCATGCGCTGCGCAACGCCTTGATTCCGGTCGTCGCACTGGCGGCGGTGGAGTTTGGCTTCATGCTCGGCGGTTCGGTAGTGATCGAAACCGTGTTCTCCCTGCAAGGTATCGGACAGCTCGCCTGGGACGCCATCGCCCGTGACGACTTTCCTGTCGTACAGGCCGTGGTCCTGCTCATCGCGGTGATCTACATCATCCTCACCTTGCTGGCCGATGTGCTCAACGCACTGCTCGACCCGCGCATTCGCGTGCGCTAGGAGGCTTACATGAGCACCCCCACTACCCTCGCGATCAATGACTACCTGCCACCCCCCAGCAGCCTGAGCCGCGTACTTGGCAAGAGCTTTCGCCATCGTGGCTTCGCCATCGGCACGGTGTTGTTGCTGATCATCTTCACGGGTGCACTGTTCGCGCCGTGGCTGGCACCTTATGACCCGTATGCGCAAGACGTGATGCTGCGTATGAAACCGCCGGTATGGATGGCCAACGGCACCTGGGAATACGTCCTGGGCACCGACAAGCTGGGCCGTGACTACCTGTCACGACTGCTCTACGGCGCACGTATCTCACTGTTCATCGGCATTGCCGCGGCGCTTATTTCCGGCTTTATCGGCACCGTCATGGGGCTATTGGCGGGTTACTACGGCGGCAAGGTCGATGCGTTTATCAGCTACCTGATCACCACCCGGCTGGCGATGCCGGTCGTGATGGTCGCACTGGCCTCGGCCTCGCTGATGGGCGGCTCGCTGAAAGTGGTGATTGTGCTGCTCGGCTGCCTGCTCTGGGATCGCTTCGCGGTGGTGGTCAGGGCTTCGGTGCAACAGATTCGCGATGCTGAATATGTGGCTTCGGCCCAGGCGCTGGGCTGTTCGACCCTGCGCATTCTGGTCAGTGAAATCCTGCCCAATCTGGTCGGCGCATTGATCGTCGTCGCGACGCTGGAAATGGCACACGCGATCCTGCTGGAGTCGGCACTGTCGTTCCTCGGGGTGGGTGTGCAGCCGCCAACGCCGTCCTGGGGCTTGATGATCGCCGAAGGCAAACCCTACATGTTCTTTTCCCCGTGGGTCATCGCCATTCCCGGCGTCGCCCTGATGATTCTGGTGCTGGGCATCAACCTGGTCGGCGATGGCCTGCGCGATCTGATCCTGCCCGACGGCCGTAGCTGATAGACAGCCGTAACTGATAGATGCCGTAACTATAGAAGGTACCGAACATGGCACTACTCCATGTAGAAAACCTGCGCGTGGATATCCCCATGGGCAACCGCCCGACGCCGGATGACATGCTGCATGCGGTGCGCGGTCTGACCTTTGAAGTCGAGCGCGGTGAAATGTTGTGCATCGTCGGCGAATCCGGCTGCGGTAAATCCTTGACGTCGCTGGCGCTGATGGACCTGTTGCCACGCAAGGCCAAGCGCACGGCGTCGCGGCTGATGCTGGACGGCATCGACATGATCGGCCAGAGCGAACGGCACATGTGCGACCTGCGCGGCAACCGCCTGGCGATGATCTTCCAGGAACCGATGACCTCGCTGAATCCGGCCTACAGCATTGGCGATCAACTCAGCGAAGTGCTGACCCGGCATCGCAAGGTGTCGCGCAAGGAAGCCCTGTTGCGCGCCGGGCAGATGCTGGAGAAAGTCGGCATCAGCAATGCCACCGAGCGCTTGCGCCAGTACCCGCATCAACTGTCTGGCGGTTTGCGCCAGCGGGTGATCATTGCCATGGCGCTGATGTGCGAACCGGACCTGATCATCGCCGATGAGCCCACCACTGCATTGGACGTGACCATTCAAGCGCAGATCCTGCACCTGATTCGCGACATTCAGAAAGAGCTCGGCCTGGCGGTGATCTTCATCACCCACGACCTGGGACTGGTGGCGCGAATCGCCGATCGGGTCGCCGTGATGTACGCCGGGGAAATCGTCGAAACCGCCCCTGCCTTGCAGCTGTTCGAGAACCCGCAGCATCCGTACACACGTGGTCTGCTGGCCAGTATCCCGATCCCGGGCCAGACCAAACCGGGGGCGGCGCTGGGTTCGATTCCAGGTCTGGTGCCAAGCCTGGTAGGCGAACAGCAAGGGTGTGCGTTCCGCAATCGTTGCGGTCAGGCGATACCGGCCTGCGCGCAAGACATCCCCGAAGTCGAGCAGGACGGACACATGGCGCGCTGTCTGTTCGCCGCACCAGCCCCGGCACCGATTCGCCTTCAGGAGCGTGCACGGTCATGAAAAAAGACATCGCTTTGGAGCTGTGCGACATCCGTCGCGAGTTTCGGATCAACCAGGGCTTTTTCAAACCCGCCGCCACCCTGAAGGCCGTGGATGGCGTTTCCCTGCGGCTGATGCGGGGCGAGACCCTCGGCCTGGTGGGTGAGTCCGGTTGCGGAAAAAGTACCCTGGCAAAGCTGCTGCTCGGCCTGTTGCCGCCTACCAGCGGCGATGTGCTGGTCAATGGTAAACATCTGGCGGCGACGGATCGCAAGACAATGTCCCGGCACATCCAGCCGATATTCCAGGACCCGTATTCTTCGCTGAACCCACGCAAGACGCTGCGCGAAATCATTACCCTGCCGCTGATCGTGCATGACATCGGCAGCCCCGCCGAGCGGCGCAAGAAGACCGAAACGATGCTCGATGTGGTCGGTCTGCCCAAGCGGGTGATCGACAGCTACCCGAGCCAGTTGTCCGGCGGACAACGCCAGCGCGTCTCGATCGCACGCGCGCTGATCATGCGCCCCGATGTGTTGATCTGCGACGAGCCCACCTCGGCACTGGATGTGTCGGTGCAGGCGCAGATCCTCAACCTGCTGCAAGACCTCAAGCGCGAATTCGGCCTGACCTATCTGCTGATCAGCCACAACCTCGCGGTCATCGAACACCTCGCCGACCGGGTCGCGGTGATGTACCTGGGGCGCATCGTCGAAGAACGTACGCGCGAAGCGTTGTTTGCCGAACCCGGCCACCCTTATACCCGCGCCTTGCTGGACTCGGTGCTCACCCCCGATCCGCGTCTGGGCATTCCCGACATCGGCCTGCACGGCACCTTTCCCAATCCGATGTCACCGCCGTCCGGTTGCGCGTTTCACCCGCGCTGCCCGAGCTGCTTCGCACCCTGCAAAACGGCCTACCCGGCCAATGATTCCATTATCGGCGGCAACGTGCGTTGCCACCTTCACGACAGTCCCGCCCAAACACTGGAGCTTGTCCACTCATGAGTCGTTCATTGGCCATCAGCAACACCACCGCGCAATTCGACAACGGCGCTTTTTTAAACCTGCTCGAACGCAGCGTCGCCTTGCACACCGAAAGCCAGGCATCGGACAGCCAGCCCGAGTTGTATCGCTACCTCAATGACTTCATCACCCCGCATGTCGAGGCAATGGGCTTCAGCGTCAAGATCTATGACAACCCGGTGGCAGAGCGTGGCCCCTTCATGATCGCCACACGCATCGAACATCCGGAACTGCCGACCGTACTCAGCTACGGCCATGGTGATGTGGTGCGCGGCTATGAAGCGCAATGGCGTGAAGGCCTGTCCCCGTGGCAAGTCACTGTCGAAGGTGATCGCTGGTACGGCCGCGGCACGGCGGACAACAAAGGCCAGCACTTGATCAACCTGACCGCGCTGGAGCAAACGCTCAAGGCTCGCGACGGCAAGCTGGGTTTTAACGTCAAGCTGCTGCTGGAAATGGGCGAAGAAGAAGGCTCGCCGGGCTTGAACGCGTTCTGTGCCGCCCACAGCGAAGAGCTTGCGGCAGATATCTTCATCGCCTCGGACGGCCCGCGCCTGGCGGCATCACGACCGACGATTTTTCTCGGCTCACGCGGGGTGTTCAATTTCGAGCTGGTGGTCAATTTGCGCGAAGGCGCCCATCACTCTGGCAACTGGGGCGGCTTGCTGGCCAACCCAGGCATCATTCTGGCCAATGCCATCGCCAGCATGGTCGATGAACAGGGCCGGGTGAAAGTGGCAGGCCTACAGCCCGAGTCACTGCCGGAACCGGTTCGCCGGGCACTGGCTGATATTGATGTGGGCGGCGGCCCGGGCGATCCGGAAATCGACGCCAACTGGGGTAACCCACAGCTCTCGCTGAGCGAAAAGGTGTTCGGCTGGAACACCCTCGACGTCATCGCCTTCAAGACCGGCAACCCGGATGCCCCCGTGCATGCGATCCCTGGTAGAGCCAATGCCCACTGCCATATCCGCTTCGTAGTGAACAGCGACTACACGACCTTTATCCCGGCGGTTCGTGCCCACCTGGATGCCCATGGCTTCAGCAATGTCGAGGTCAAGCAAAGTCGCATCGATGTGATGCATGCCACTCGGCTGGACCCGCAAAGCCCGTGGGTCAATTGGGCGCTCAGCTCGTTGACACAGACCACCGGTAAAAAACCTGCGCTGCTGCCAAACCTTGGGGGCTCGCTGCCCAACGACGTCTTCGCCGACGTGCTTGGCCTGCCGACCTTGTGGGTACCGCACTCGTACCCGGCCTGCTCGCAACATGCGCCGAATGAGCACTTGTTGGCGCCGGTGGTCAAGGAAAGCCTGCAAATCATGGCCGGTCTGTTCTGGGACCTGGGCAACGATGCGGCACGCCTGACTCAGGAGCACCAGTTGCGGGAGCAGGCGCAATGAGCGACTCGCCACAACAGGCGCTGGACTGGCTTGCCGGCCAGCGCCACGCCATGGAGTCGCTGCTACAACGTATCGTTGACACCGACTCCAACAGCTATGACAAGGCGGGCGTCGACGCGGTGGGCGCGCTGCTCGCGACGGAACTGGAAGCCGACGGCATCCTGCTCAAGCGCATGCCGGTCGATGATTTTGGCGACGTGCTACTCGCAGAGGTGCCAGGCGCATCTGGAAAGCCGGTGCTGTTGCTGGGCCATCGCGACACGGTGTTTCCCAAAGGCACCACCTCGACGCGCGGCTACAGCCGCGCTGCCAACCTCGCCTATGGCCCCGGCGTCGCCGACATGAAAGGCGGCCTGGTGCTCAATTGCTTCGCGCTCAGGGCACTCAAGCGCGCCGGTCAGTTGCCCTACCCGGTGCAGGTCCTGTACACCGGCGACGAAGAAATCGGCTCCGGCAGCGCCAGGACCCATATCGAAAAAGCCGCCCGTGGCGCCCGTGCCGTGCTCAATACCGAACCCGGCCGGGCCAGCGGCAACGTGGTCAGCGCACGCAAAGGCGGCGCCACGCTGATCATCGAAGTCAGCGGCCGCGCGGCGCATGCCGGGGTCAACCATGCCGACGGCGCCAGTGCCATCGAAGCCCTGGCACGCAAGATCGTCAAGCTCCATGCCTTGACCGATTACACAGCAGGCATCACGACCAATGTCGGCCTGATAGCCGGTGGCACCTCCAGCAACACCGTCGCGCCCAGCGCCTCTGCCCGGCTGGATGTGCGCTTCATCGAACTCAAGCACTGGGATCAACTCTTTACCGAAATTCAGGCCATCGTCGCAGAGGAAGAACTGGCAGGCACCCGCGCCATCCTCAAGGAAGCGACAACCTTTCTACCAATGGAAGCCTGTCACAGCGAACGGCTGCTGCAAATCTACCAACAAGAAGCGCTGGCGCTGGGTTTCAGCGTCGAAGGTGAGTTCACCGGCGGTTGTGCCGACTCCGGATTCACAGCAAGCCTGGGCATTGCGACCCTGTGTGGCCTCGGGCCAGTGGGTGGCAAAGTCCATACCGACCGTGAATATCTGGAACTGGACACGCTGGTGCCTCGCGCTCTGGCGTTGGTGGCGACCATTCTGGCGGTCGGTGATAACTGTTGATTGCCCGGTTTCAAGCGTCCCAAGGGGCCACCGCGTCAACATCAATCGCGTAGCGTTCAATGGCCTCGGCACATACATTGGCATCGAGGCGCGCAGTGTTCACCAATGCAGTCAATGCACTCAGGACAATCTGGTGGCGGTCCACTTCGAAGAACCTGCGCAGCTGACTGCGGGTATCGCTGCGGCCAAATCCATCGGTGCCGAGTACCGTGTAGTGGGCGTCGAGATAACTGGCGATCAACTGCGGCAGGGCGCGAACGTAGTCGGTGCAGGCAATGATCGGCGCCGAGTCGTTGAGCGACACCTGGACATGACTGCGGCGCGAAGGTTGTCCAGGATGCAGTCGATTCCAGCGCTCCACTTCGCGCGCATCACGAGCCAACTCGGTGAAGCTGGTCACGCTCCAGACCTGGCTGTCGACACCCCAATCGCTGGCCAGCAACTCGGCGGCGCCAATCACTTCGCGCAGGATGGCGCCGGAGCCCAGCAACTGCACACGTCCACGCGCACCCTCGACTTCATGCCCGGCGAACCGATACATGCCCTTGATAATCGCCTGTTCGACGCCGTCAGGAAGGCTGGGCTGCGGGTAGTTCTCGTTCATCAAGGTGACGTAATAAAACTCGTCCACCTGACGCTCCAGCATCTGGCGCATGCCGTGATCCAGGATCACCGCGAACTCGCAGGCGAATGCCGGATCGTAAGCCCGGCAATTGGGGACCATCGCCGCCATCAGATGACTGTTGCCGTCCTGGTGCTGCAGACCTTCACCGCCCAATGTCGTGCGGCCGGCGGTGGCCCCGAGCAGAAAACCGCGAGCCCGTTGATCCGCTGCGGCCCAGATCAGGTCGCCGATGCGCTGGAAACCGAACATCGAGTAATAGATGTAGAACGGCAGCATCGGCAAGCCATGCACCGAATAGCTGGTCGCTGCTGCAACCCAGGAACTGATCGCCCCTGCCTCGCTGATGCCCTCTTCGAGAATTTGGCCGTCCAGCGCTTCTCGATAGCTCAGGATCGAGCCGATGTCTTCCGGCTCATATCGCTGCCCCACGCTGGAGTAAATGCCGATCTGCTTGAACAGGCTGGCCATGCCGAACGTACGCGCTTCATCCGCCACGATCGGCACGATGCGCGGGCCCAGTTGTTTGTCCCGCAGCAAACCACTGAGCATTCGCACGAACGCCATGGTGGTAGACATCTCCTTGCCATCCGCGGCAATGGCAAACGTGCCATAGCTGCTGACGTCAGGCACCGCCAATGATTCGGCGGTCGAAGGACGCGATGGCATGTACCCGCCCAATGCACGGCGACGCTCATGCAGATAGCGCATTTCAGCACTGTTTTCAGCGGGCTTGAAGAAGCTCAACGAGGCGGCCTGCTCATCGGTCAGCGGCAGGTTGAAACGTTTGCGGAACGCGATCAGCGCCTCCTTGTCGAGCTTCTTCTGCTGGTGCACGGTCATCTTGCCCTGTCCGGCATCGCCCATGCCGAAGCCTTTCTTGGTCTGCGCCAGAATCACAGTGGGCTTGTTGCCTTCGCGCAGTGCGCTTTGATAGGCGGCGAAGATCTTCACCATGTCGTGACCGCCCCGTTTCAGACGATCGATCTGCTCATCCGTCAGGCCGTGTACCAGATGGGCCAATGCCTCGTTCTGGCCAAAGAAATGTTCCCGGTTGAAGCGCCCGTCTTTGGCCGCGAACGTCTGGAACTGCCCATCGACAGTACTGGACAGCGCCTTTACTAGCGCGCCATCTGTATCGCGCGCAAACAAACTGTCCCAGTCGGAACCCCAGACCAGTTTGATGACGTTCCAGCCTGCCCCACCAAACAACGCCTCCAACTCGTCAATGATGCGTCCATTGCCACGAACCGGCCCGTCCAGCCGTTGCAGGTTGCAATTGACCACCCAGACCAGATTATCCAGCCCTTCCCGGGTGGCCATCGTCAGCGCCGACATGCTTTCCGGCTCATCCATTTCGCCGTCGCCAAACACGCCCCAGACGGTTCGACCCGTGGTGTCTTGCAGGCCCCGGTGCTCCAGGTAACGCATGAAACGCGCCTGGTAGATCGAACTGATTGGACCAATGCCCATGGAGCCCGTCGGAAACTGCCAGAAATCCGGCATTAGCCAAGGATGCGGGTAACTCGACAACCCTCGGGCGCCCTTGGCGCATGCGCCGATCTCTTGCCGATAATGCATTAGGTCCTTTTCTTCCAGGCGGCCCTCGAGGAACGCCCGGGCATAGACCCCTGGCGCCGAATGCGGTTGATAGAACACCAGATCGCCACCGTTGCTGTCGGTCCGCGCTTTGAAAAAATGATTGAAGCCCACTTCGAACAAGTCCGCCGCGCTGGCATAACTGGCGATATGTCCGCCCAATTCGCCATAAGCGTGGTTGGCCCTGGCAACCATCGCCAACGCGTTCCAGCGCATGATCGAGGCCAGCCGTTCTTCGATGGCCAGGTCCCCTGGAAATACCGGCTGGCGCTCGACACCGATGGTATTGATGTAGGGCGTGCCATGGCTGGGCCGCCAATCGATGTCCGAGGCGCTTGCCACAGTCATCAGCATGTCGAGGATCTGCTTGGCCTGAACCGCGCCGCTATGGGCGATAACCGACAGCAAGGCGTCCCGCCATTCAGCAATTTCTTGAGCATCTTCGGTGGCCTGGCCCGGCCATTGGGCGTGAATATCGGACAGGTCGTTCATGGGCATATCCTGCAAATGTCGGGTAACGTTTCAAGGCGTGAATAGCTCAATCGGGCGAGTTTCTTGACCTGCTCTACCGCTTCAATCACGGAGCGCTCGGCCCAGCTGCCTTGCCCTATCTGGTAGATGCACGGATTGCCAATGGAAAGATCATTTAACAGAGACTCTTCCAGTTCACCGCAAACGAGAAAGCTGTAATCACACCCCGCGACGTGTACTTCAACGCACCTTTGCGCCCCCCTGCCTGAAGGCTCAACCTGTACCAGCGCGATATTGTCAAAACAGCTGAACCCGTGATGCATCAGGTCAATATGATCACTGTCCATTGCGGACACGATGACCACGATGCGCGTACAGCTCGAAGGCTCACGCATCCACTTCAGGGTTTTAGAACGACAGTCGGCAGATCGGCTCATGGATGTGGCCTTTCTATTTGGAGAATAAATTCAGGCGAGAATGGCGATGACATCTGCTAGCTGAAACAACGTTCCTGCAACCCGCTTTTCACCAGTGTCCGGGTCACCGATAAAATCTCTTCCACCTGTTTATCGATCGCTGCCTGGGAGGCTGCGTCTCCCAGCTTGAGGACACGCAGTGGGTGTCCGCAGACTGATCCCAGCCAGGTCAGACGGGGTATCGGGGTGTCTTCGATATCCAGTAAAAAACAACCTTTGGAGATACCGTGCAGCAGTTGGCTGGCCCGACAGGTGCTAGCCGGCACCGGCTCTATCGAGTGGGCCCCAAACTGCAGCCAGTCGAGCATGAATGCCTTGGATTGCTGGACCACCAGATAGGCAACCTGGTCCCAGTCGTCGATCGCCATGTGCAACGAGTCAATCATGTACTTGGGCAACGCTGCGCTGGTCACGATGACAACGCCGGTATCCGCCAGGGGTTCTTTCACCCAGATTGCAGACTGCGATAACGCATGCATGATGGTACTCCCGGTGTGATTCCTGAGCCTGGCTGACGCAATTCCCCGTGGGGAGCTTGCTCGCTCCCACAGGGGCTCCCACAGATGACTCCAAAAGCAGCGCCACACTTAGCCGTTACGAAACAGGAAGCTGTAAGCGTTCAGCGCCGGCACCCCGCCCAGGTGCGCGTAAAGCACTTTCGAGCCTTCGGGGAATTCACCACGACGCACCATTTCAATCATGCCGTGCATCGATTTTCCTTCGTACACCGGATCGGTCAGCACGCCTTCAAGGCTGCCGCACAGACGGATGGCCTCCAAGGTGCCTTCGTTGGGCAAGCCATATTCCGGGTAGGCGAAACGCGTATCAAGCACCACATCCTCCTCGGTAATCTCGCGTCCCAGGTCCACCAGCTCAGCGGTGTGGCGGGCGATGCGCAGGATCTGTGCCTTGGTCTGTTCCGGCTTGGCCGAAGCATCAATGCCAATCACATTTTTTGAACGACCGTCAGCCGCGAAACCGACCACCATGCCCGCCTGCGTACTGCCGGTCACCGAGCAGACCACGATGTAGTCAAACTTGAAGCCCAGTTCTTTTTCCTGCTGCCGCACTTCTTCGGCAAAGCCGACAAAACCGAGGCCGCCATAAGGGTGCTCGGAACAACCCGCCGGAATCGGAAACGGTTTGCCGCCCTGCTCCACGACATCGCTCATGGCCTTTTCCCAACTTGGCCGAATGCCGATATCGAAGCCAGCTGCATCAAGCCGCACGTCAGCGCCCATGATTCGCGACATCTCGATGTTGCCTACCCGGTCATACACCGCATCGGAATAGTTCACCCAGTTTTCCTGCACCAACACGCACTTCATGCCCAAGTGGGCAGCGACTGCGGCAACCTGGCGGGTCTGGTTCGACTGAATGCCACCGATGGAGACCAGCGTATCGCAGCCTTGCTCGAGCGCTTCGGGAATGAGGTATTCGAGCTTGCGTGTCTTGTTCCCACCAAAGGCCAGGCCACTGTTGCAGTCTTCACGTTTGGCATACAGCTCGACCTTGCCCCCCAGATGTTTACTCAGGCGCTTCAAGGGCGTGATGGGCGAAGGACCGAAGGTCAATGGATAACGTTCAAAACGATTCAGGTTCATGACTCTGCTCCTTGATATTGGATATCCAAGCGCCAGACCGAAAGGAAAAAGGGCCGCATTGAAGGCTCTTTCAGGAGGGCTTCGATGAGTTCAATATTAAGAAGAATCGGAAAAATATGTGTTGCAAGTTTTTATCGCTTGGCGAAACATAATTTCCATCAGATGGCACTTAACATACTTTTAATGTGTAGAAATCAATATGAAAGCAACAAATACTCACAAGAAGCCGGGCGTTTCAGCCCCAATGCCGCAGCCACTGGATCGAACCGACCGCGCCATTCTCAAGGCCCTGCAACGAGATGCCTCCATCTCCAATGTCACGCTTGCAGAGAAGGTGAAATTGAGTGCCCCTGCTTGCCTAAGGCGTGTCGAACGGCTCAAGCAGGCCGGCCTGATCAAGAACATCGTCGCACTGCTGGACAATGAAGCGCTGGATGCGGGGATGGTGGTACTGATCGGCGTAGTGCTGGACCGCTCCACACCGGAATCCTTCGCCGCATTCGAGGCAGCCGCCCAAAAAGTGTCCGGCTGCATGGAGTGCCATGTGGTGACGGGAGAGTTCGACTACTTCATGTTGCTGCGCACGAAGGACAGCAACAGCTTCAACCGGCTCCATGCGGAGCAATTGCTTTACTTGCCCGGGGTTCGCCAGATTCGCTCGTTCATGGGGTTGCGCCAGGTCTTGTCGACAACGCACATCCCACTTTGAGGCGCAAGCCCCGGCGGGTCGGTCTGCGCGTAACAGGCGGTTTGGGGATTGCAACCACATCAAGGTCCGAAGCTGGGTTGTGTTCCAGCCCCTCGATATTCACCAGCGCATAGCGGAACAATTGGTTGAACCAAGTCCGGCATTTTTCGGCGGTCGTTAAGGCCTTGCGCTGTTCGATCCTGCTCAGTAAATCCAGCAGATCGTGACGATTGATATCGTAGATGGACCGCCCACCCAGTAGGGGCAGGACGTCTTTACTGAAGATCCTCAAGATCTGCGAGAGCGTGCTCTGGCGCCCTTCCTTCAGGCTTAGCCTGCGGAACTCCACCCACTGATTGAACACGGCCTCGAAGGTGTGCTCCTTCGCAGCATGAACAGCAAGTCGCTGTTGTTTACGATGCTCATAGGGGTTGATGCCCTGGGCAACCAAGGCGCGCGCATCGTCACGTCGTGTACGTGCTTCTTTGAGGGAGATTTGTGGGTAACAACCCAAGGACATGCGCTTCTGCTTGCCAGCCCAGTAATAACGGAAGAGCCAGACTTTTCCGCCTCTGGCCGTCACATTGAGTGTGAGACCATCGCTGTCGCCGAGGGTGTAGTCATTACCGGTGATTCGGGCATGCCGAACTGTCATTTCTGAGAGTGCCATCGCGAGCTCCTGAACAGAGTCAGGGCCAGATGCTCATCTCGCTACACAATCTGCTCCAGCATCAAACCGATTCGGTACGCGTCAGGATTCTGGACTCAATCCTGGACTTAAACGCACCGGATAGTGCTGGATTTCAGTGGTTCCCGCTGGAACGAAAAAAGGGCCTAAAGGCCCTTATTTCAATCACTTACAGAATTCAGTGGAACTCTGTAGCGCAATATTTGGAGCGGGAAACGAGACTCGAACTCGCGACCCCGACCTTGGCAAGGTCGTGCTCTACCAACTGAGCTATTCCCGCGTCTTGGTGTGGCGCATTCTATAGAATCCAAACACGCCGTCAACCCTTTGATTCAAAAAAGTTTATTTCGGATCAACGTCAGTCCGCAGGTGCGGCCAGGCGGCGCGCAGGTATTGGACCATCGACCATAGCGTCAGCCCAGCGGACACCAGCAGCAAGGCATAACCCAACAGCACCCAAAAACTGAAATCCGAGGGGTTGGCCAGCAGAATCACCAGGGCCAGCATCTGCGCGGCGGTTTTCCATTTTCCGAGGTTCGACACGGCTACCTGGGCGCGGGCGCCCAGCTCGGCCATCCACTCACGCAGCGCCGATACGACAATTTCTCGCCCGATGATCACCGCCGCCGGCAGGGTCAGCCAGAGGTTGCCGTGTTCCTGCACCAGCAGCACCAGGGCCACCGCGACCATCAGTTTGTCGGCCACTGGGTCTAGGAACGCGCCGAACGGCGTGCTTTGCTCCAGGCGGCGAGCCAGGTAGCCGTCGAGCCAGTCCGTCGCGGCTGCGAAGGCAAAGACCGAGGCGGAGGCCACGTAGCTCCAGTGGTACGGCAAATAGAACAGCAATATGAAGATCGGGATGAGCAGGACGCGTAGAACGGTAATCAGGTTTGGGATATTCATCGGCACAACTGGCTACGAGGTTGACGGGCATTCTACTCGCTATGCAGGTTTGCATAAATCGACTCTGCGAGCTTTTTACTGATACCGGGTGCTTTGGCTATCTCCTCGATGCTGGCACGAGACAGTTCTTGCAATCCACCAAAATGTTTCAATAGATCGCGCCGGCGCGTCGGCCCGACCCCTGCCACGCCTTCCAGCGTGGAGGTGCGGCGGGTCTTGCCTCGGCGGGCACGGTGGCCGGTGATAGCGAAACGGTGGGCTTCGTCGCGGATCTGCTGGATCAGGTGCAGCGCCGGCGAATCCCCTTTCAACGTGAACTCGTGGGCCGCGTCGTTCAGGTACAACGTCTCGAAACCGGCCTTTCGCGTCGCGCCTTTGGCCACGCCGAGCAGGATCAGGTCAGGAACGGCCAGCTCGTTGAGGACGTCCCGGGCCATGGACAACTGGCCCTTGCCGCCGTCTACCAGAAGGATGTCCGGCAACTTGCCCTCCCCGTCCTTTATCTTGCTGAAACGCCGCATCAATGCCTGGTGCATGGCGGCATAGTCATCGCCAGGGGTAACGCCTTCGATGTTGTAGCGACGGTAATCGGACTTGATCGGACCTTCCGGGCCGAAAACCACGCAGGAGGCTACCGTTGCCTCGCCGCTGGAGTGGCTGATGTCATAACACTCCAGCCGTTGCGGCGGCTCGTCCAGGTGGAGGACATCGGCCAGGGCATCGAACCGCGCCGCGACGTGCTGGCGGTTGGCCAAGCGTGCGCCAAGGGCCTGTTCGGCGTTGGTCACGGCCAGTTGCTGCCAGCGCGCACGGGTGCCACGCACACGGTGGCTGATGGTCAGTTCGCGACCGCGAAGCTTTTCGATGGCTTCGATCAAGGCCGGAAAGTCCTCATGAACCACGTTGACGATCAACTCGCTGGGCAAGTCGCGTTCTGGACTGCTGATGTAGTACTGACCCAGGAAAGCGGCCATGACTTCGGAGACGTCTTCCTCGATCCCTACCTGGGGGAAGAAGTTCTTGCTGCCCAAAACCCGGCCGCCCCGCACGTTGATCAAGTGCACACAGGCGCCGCCCGGGTTGATGAACGCGGCCACGATATCGACGTCGCCGCTGCCGCCTTCCATGCTTTGCTGGTCCTGAACCCGGCGCAGCAGCCCGATCTGGTCGCGAAGCTCAGCGGCGCGTTCGAATTCGAGATTGATCGAGGCCTCTTCCATGGCGGCCGACAGCTCATCGGTCAGCGCATTGCTACGCCCCTCCAGGAACATGACCGAGTGACGCACGTCTTCGGCGTAGACCTCGGGCTCCACCAGGCCGACACAGGGCGCCTTGCAGCGTTTGATCTGGTGTTGCAGGCAGGGCCGGGTGCGGTTCTTGTAGTAGCTGTCTTCGCATTGGCGTACGAAAAAGGTTTTCTGCAACAGGCTCAGGCTTTCACGGATGGCCCCGGCACTGGGGTAAGGACCGAAATATCGGCCCTTGGCCTTCTTGGCTCCGCGATGAATGCTCAGGCGCGGAAACGCCCCGTCGGACAAAAACACGTACGGATAGGATTTGTCGTCGCGCAGCAGAATGTTGTACGGCGGCCGCCATTCCTTGATCAGCGTCTGCTCAAGCAGCAACGCCTCGGTTTCATTGGCGGTGATGGTGGTTTCGATCTGCGCGATGCGACCCACCAGCGCGGCCGTCTTCGGTGCCAGGCCAGTCTTGCGGAAGTAGCTGGCCAGGCGCTTCTTGAGGTTTTTGGCCTTGCCGACATAAAGCAGGCGCGCGTCGCTGTCGAACATGCGGTACACGCCGGGGCGGCCGCTGCACGTGGACAGGAAAGCACTTGGATCAAACTGTTCGGTCATTATCAGGCGCTGGCGTCGACCATGCCATGACGCACCGCCAGCAGCGTCAACTCGACGTCACTGCTGATCGAAAGCTTTTCGAAGATACGGTAACGGTAGGTATTGACGGTTTTGGGCGACAGGCACAATTTGTCGGAAATAATCTGGACCTTCTGGCAGCCGACGATCATCAGCGCAATCTGGATTTCTCGCTCGGACAGCGCATCGAAGGGCGAATCGTTGGTCGGCTGGAAAGACTTGATCGCCAATTGCTGGGCGATTTGCGGGCTGATGTAGCGTTGTCCGGCAAATACCAGGCGGATGGCCTGGACCATCTCGTTCAAGCCAGCGCCCTTGGTGAGATAGCCCGCCGCCCCCGCTTGAAGCAGCCGGGTGGGAAACGGGTCTTCTTCACAGACGGTCACCGCGACGACCTTGATGTCCGGATGGCTACGCAACAGTTTTCGCGTGGCTTCAAGACCACCGATGCCCGGCATCTTGACGTCCATCAGCACCACGTCGGGTTTCAATTCACGCGCCTTGATCAGGGATTCTTCCCCGGATTCGGCCTGGCCAACCACCTGCAGGCCATCGATGTCAGCCAGCATTCGTGTTATGCCCGTACGGACGAGATCATGGTCGTCGACCACTAACACCCTAATCAAGCAGACACCTCACGATTTGGTCTTGTATAGGTTGCCCACACCTTAGCAAAAAGCACTCGGCAGACCTAGCGCAAACGGGCAGATAAAAGTTACAACAAATCTTCAGATCCAATATTCGACGCCTCAAGCCTAGGCGTCTCGCTGCATCCTCAGGAAACACTCATCCTCACCGACCACCCGCAGCCCCATGCGTTCATAGAGCGCGCGGGCCGGGTTGTCCTTGAAAACGGTGAGCCGCAACGCCGGTCGATGCTCATTTGCCACCATCGTCCAGACCTGTCCGATCGCCCAGGTTCCGGCACCCTGCCGACGAAACGCCTCATCGATCTGCAACTCCCGAATGTACAAGGCGCGAGCATCACGACTGAGACTGACGAAACCCAGCGCCTGTTCATTGCGCTGAAGAATCCAGTTCTGGCGGATGACCCAGGCCAGATCGAACGCTTCGTCCTGCCACAGCAAATCATGGCGAAGGTAATAGGGAAGCATATTGCTGCAAGTCAATTGACGTGCGAATTCAACGTCACCGACTTCAGCCGGGCGCCATACAAAACTCATTGAAACCTCATCACTATGCCACGGGCTCACCCGCCCAACGGCTGTCGTCGCGGCGAGCGATGACCAACAGCTCTTCCACGCCTGGGGCCGCTGCCATTAGCGTGCCATCCGGGTCATTGTCGACTTCGGTGATTGAAATTGGCACAACGCTGGAGTTTGTCATAAAGCCCGTCGGATACAAGCGATGGGGTTGTTATTAAAAGGCCATAGCATTTTCTTATTGAACGGCCGCCCCGCGCTCTTGTAAGCTCCAGATCATTCATCGGAGACACAGCATGTCCAGCGCCCTTTCACCGCTTCAACCTACCAGCGCCTCGCGCTCGGTTGCGGCTGCCTGGGCGAACGACGTGCCAACTTCGGTCAGCTTTTATTTTGGGTATTGGTTTAGCCACTGGCGCGCCTGATACCCAACCGGCGCCCATTTTAAACGGGTCGCCTTCCAGAGTTTTCCAAACCCCCGGTCGGCCTCCCGACCGGGGGTTTTGTTTTTCAGGCCCCAGACATACGCAGCATCACACCACTTGAGGATCGAACCATGAACTACGCCACTTATTACCGTTACGACAGTTTTTCCGCCTGGCGATTTACCAGCCACCGCTCGGGACAGCCTGCCGCCTCCGATCGGTCACCTATCGGTGGCATGCCAACGTTGCGGGCCATTACGGCCAATTGTCGAACACCCAACTAGGGCCGGCGCGGGAACGAACCCGCTGCTCGCCCAGGAAGCCAGATCATGAATTCGTCCGTCTTCGCTTTGCCGCTGTCCACGCTCAGCCCTGCCAATGAAACCCTGACCCTGCGCCTGCCAAGCGCTTTGCAACTCAAGCAACAATTGCCGCTAGACAGCGTATTGAGCCAACAAGTTGGCGCCCATCGCCAGGCCATCCGCGCCATCCTCGACGGTGAGGACTCCCGCCTGCTGGTCATCGTTGGTCCATGCTCCATCCACGACCCGAAATCCGCGCTCGAATACGCCGCCAACCTGGCTCGCCTTGCCCGGGAAGTCAGCGACAGCATGCTGTTGGTGATGCGCGCCTACGTGGAAAAGCCCCGCACCACCGTGGGCTGGAAAGGCCTGGCCTACGACCCCCATCTCGATGGCAGCGACGACATGGCCACCGGCCTCGAGCTGTCGCGGGAGTTGATGCGTGAGATGCTCCGACTCGGCCTGCCCGTGGCCACCGAGCTGTTGCAGCCGATGGCGGCCGGCTACTTCGACGACCTGCTTAGCTGGGTCGCCATTGGTGCGCGCACCACTGAATCGCAGATTCACCGGGAAATGGCCAGCGGTCTGGGCATGCCGGTCGGTTTCAAGAACGGCACCGACGGCGGGGTTGGCATCGCCTGTGACGCCATGCGCTCCGCGGCGCACCCCCATCGACATTTCGGCGTCGACAGCCAAGGGCATCCGGCGATCATCCAGACCCAAGGCAACCCTGATACGCACCTGGTCCTGCGCGGCGGCCACCGCGGCCCGAACTACGATCGCCAAAGCGTGGCGCAGATTCACGCCGACCTCGCCCGCCTCAACATCCCGGCCCGCATCCTGGTCGATTGCAGCCACGCCAACAGTGGCAAGGATCCGCTGCGCCAGCCCCAAGTGTTCGAGGACGTGCTGCAACAGCGCTTGCAAGGCAACAAGGCCCTGATCGGCATGATGCTCGAAAGCCACCTCTTCGAAGGCTGCCAACCGTTGGGGCCGGCGATGCGCTACGGCGTGTCGGTGACCGATGGATGCCTTGGCTGGGAGTCCACCGAGCAGTTGCTGCGCCAGGCTCATCGCAGGTTGCGATTGGGCGTCTGAGTTTCGGACCCGTTCATGCCGTGGCGCGGGAGCTGGCTCCCTCGCCACGGTTTTTTTCATTGCGGATCCTTCGTTACGGCCTGGCGCGAACTTCAATGGTGATCTCCGGCGAGCGCTGGCTTACATCATCCAGACGCTCAACCTGATAGAACAGGCGGACCGATTGGCCGCCCTGCTCCTGCCAATAGGCAATCGGCACCGTGAAGACAACTGGCTGGCCGGCCGTGGCCTCGGTGATTTCCCGCTCCTGGGCATCCGAGTAGCTGCCGTTGCATTGCAACCAGACCCGTTCGCCCGCCTCCAGCCCTACGCCGTCGATCACCACCGTCGCTGCGCCATGGAGCCCGTCGACATCCAGTTCACCCTCCATCAACTCCAATACCCTCGGCGCCACCAGCGCTGGGCGTACCAGAGGACCGATCCAGACGGACAGCGGCTCGGCTCGACGTATCGAATGTCCGCGCCTGACGACATAAGCCACGGTCAACGAGTGCCCGATATGGGAAGCGATGTCTCCATGATCGATCCAGAACGATACTTTTTCGCCCACTGCATGAGCCTCTATGTCCAGCACATCCCGCCACAATGGCTTGGAATCGCGGCTGGCCAGAAGGATCAGTCGATCACCGGCCGCCATTCGCGAATAAGGCCGCACGGTCATCGTCGTGCCTTCAGGCACCCGCCCCGGATCAAGGTGCCCACCCACCGCATCATTGGCGATGGGTGGCAGCAGCAGCGGCGCCACGTCGCCAATTTGCAACTGAAGGGCCTGTGAGGCCAATGCGGTCGGCAACTGCTTGCCAATGACCCGGTACGAAATGTCCAGCGAGCCGCCGTCGAGTTCGGCGATATGCGGTTCGCGTACAACAAAGACAAGCTCGCGCCCGACCTGCCGCTCCGTGACGAACCGGCGAATTTGATGGTGGTACTGCTCGCCTTCGTTATTGAGCCCGCGCCAATACAACATCAGCTCGTCGCCACAGGACATGAGCGGGTACGGCTTGACGGTGATGACGGCCTTGCTCCAGGCAGGGTCGACGATGCCTTCGCGGGCCCTCGTCAGCAAAGGCGCGGGCAGCTTTCGCGATGGAGGCCGGCTTTTTCGTACAGTTGATTCAATGGTCATTTCCAGGCTCCAGTCCCTTGGAAAGGGGCACCGCTTCCATAGCGACACCGGATGAAACCATTAGAACTCTCCGGCCCGGGACGCGCAGCCAGACGAGGCGACAAGTTGCGTGGTCTCTCGCTCCTTGAGATGTGGCTTGAAGGGCAATCGGTTATCGGAAGCGTCCGAAACCGCAGGAGCCGCCTGGCTTTTGAGGAAAATTTCTCGCGCTTTCTATTCCTGTTTCCGCAGCTAGTAACGGTTTGGTCCTACACCGCTCACTAACGGCCTGGATTAGAGTGGTGCCGCAAACTCAACATGAACCTCTTCGAAAAAGGTACGAACATGCAACGGAATGCAACCACCCGCTTTCCCATCCTTTTGGTACATGGTTTGTTCGGGTTCGACAGGGTCGGCCCGCTCGAACTTTTTCACGACGTCAGACAGGCGTTGTGCAATGCCGGCGCCCGAGTATTCGTCCCGTACGTGTCGGCCACCCACTCCAACGAAGCGCGCGGCGAACAGTTGCTGGCTCAGATGGACCGGGTTCTCGAAGGAACCGGGGCCGCGAAGGTCAACCTTATCGGCCACGGGCAAGGCGCGTTGGCCGCTCGTTATGCCGCCGCCCTGGCGCCCGGCAGTGTCGCCTCGGTCACCTCCGTCAGCGGCCCCAACCAAGGGTCGGAACTCGCTGATTTCCTGCGCAAGGCCCTCACGCCTGGTCGTTTGCCGGAACACGTGGCGAACCGGGTCGCCACGCTTTTCGCCGATTTCATTTCACTGCTCAGTGGCCAGGCACAGCTTCCGCAAAACGCTATTGCAGCGCTGGCGGCGCTGACTACCGAAGGCGTAGGCGCATTCAATGACAGGTATCCGCAAGGCTTGCCCCGACATTGGGGCGGCAACGGGCCGCAATTGGTTAACGGCGTGCGGTATTACTCTTGGAGTGGCACGGTGCAGGAAACCGTGAAACAAGCCGGCAATAGCGCGCCCGATCCGTTGCATGACTTCTGCCGCGCTTTTTCCGAATATTTCACCACCGAGGCGGGACAGAACGATGGCATCGTCGGACGCTTCAGCTCCCACCTGGGCAAGGTGATCCGCTCCGACTACCCAATGGATCACTTGGACACCCTCAACCAGGGCGCTGACGGAGGCTGGCGCAAGGGAAACGATCCGATGGAGCTCTACGTGAAACATGCAGAACGCTTGCGGATCGTCGGACTCTGACGCAATTTTGGCAACAACCGCGGACTGATTCCGGTAGGCTGGGCGTTTTACGACACTGAAAGGAAGTACCTCCATGGCCAAAGCCACTGCCCGCCACATCCTGGTTTCCAGCGAAGACAAGTGCAACGAACTCAAGGCCCAGATTGAAGCTGGCGCTGATTTCGCTGAAGTCGCCAAAACCAACTCCACATGCCCATCCAGCCGTCAGGGCGGCGACCTGGGCTCGTTCGGCCCGGGCCAGATGGTCAAGGAGTTCGACACCGTGGTGTTCAGCGCTCCGATCAATGTGGTTCAAGGCCCGGTCAAGACCCAGTTCGGCTATCACCTGCTGGAAGTAACCAGCCGCCAGGACTGATTTCGGTTTATCGACACGACGGTCCGCCTTAGGGCGGGCTGTCATGCTTGAGCCATGCGAAGGGCTGGCGATCAGCGCGTCCCTCGCGTACAAATCGCACTCATCGATCACCCGGCTTTAAGGCTGACAATGCGACTGGCTTTTCCCTCCTGGCTGTTCATTGCCGTGGTGCTGCTGACGGGCGCCGCAGGCGTGAATGCCGCCCCCCAACATGCCCTGACCGTTTATGGCGAACCGGCCAAGTACGCCGAAGGCTTCGCCCATTTTGCCTACGCCAATCCCCAGGCCCCCAAGGGCGGGACGATGCGCCGCTCGGCCGTGGAGATCGGCCATTTCGACCATGTGCTGCCTTATATCGACAAAGGCATCGGCGTCAGCCAGGTCGACGGCATGCTCTATTCGCCGCTGGCCCAACGCTCCCTGGACGAACCCTATACCGTCTACGGCCTTGTCGCCGAAAAAATGGAACGCGCCGAAGATGGCCTGTCCCTGCGCTTCTACCTCAATCCCAAGGCGCGTTTCGCCGATGGCAAGCCCATCACCGCGCAAGACGTGCGCTACAGCTTCGACCTGCTGATGACCCAGGGCAGCCTGCGCTATCGCACGCAGTTCGCCGCCGTCAAAGGTGTCGAGGTGGAATCGGAACGAACCGTTCGCTTCGACTTCAAGAATAACGAAAGCCGCACCCTGCCCCTGGACATCGCCACCTTGCCGGTTTTTCCCGAGCACTGGTGGAAGAGTCGCGACTTCGCCAACGGCGGCGGTTACGAGGCGCCCCTGGGCAGCGGACCGTACAGGGTGAGCAAGGTCGACTCGGGCCGCAGCATCACCTTCGAGCGCAACGCCGACTGGTGGGGCAAGGACCTGCCGGTCAGCCGCGGGCTCTACAACTTCGACCACTTCAGTATCGAATACTTCGGCGACACCGACGTGGCCCGGCAGGTCTTGCGTGGCGGCGCCTACGATTACAACCGCGAGTTCTCCGCCACGGGCTTTTCCATCGGCTACGACAGCCCGGCCCTGCGCGACGGTCGGCTGCAAAAAGCCCACCTTGCCACCGAGGCGCCCCAGCCGGCCCAGGGTTTTGTGTTCAATCTGCAACGGCCACAATTCCAGGACCGCCGCGTACGCCAGGCGCTGGCCATGCTCTGGGACTTCGAGTGGAGCAATCGCCAGATGATGCGCAACCTCTACGTGCGCCAGCAGAGCTTTTTTTCCAACACCGACCTCGCCGCCCGGGAGCTCCCCGACGCGGGGGAACTGGCGATTCTCGAACCGCTGCGCGGCAAAGTACCGCAAGAGGTGTTCACCCAGGTGTTCCAAGCGCCGAAGACCGACGGCAGCGGGGTCATCCGCGACAAGCAATTGCAGGCCCTGGCGCTATTGGAACAGGCCGGCTGGAAACCTGAAGGCGACCGCCTGGTCAATGCCGAAGGCGAGCCACTGAGCTTCACGTTCCTGGTCACGCAAAACGGAATAGACCGCCTGTTGTTGCCTTACAAGCGCACCCTCGCACAGATCGGCGTCGACATGCACATCCGGCGCATCGACTCGTCCCAGTACGTCAATCGCCTGATGAGCCGCGACTACGACATGATCATTACCGGCTACCCGGTCAGCACTTCGCCGGGCACGGAGCTTTACAATTATTTCGGCTCGGCGGCGGCCAACGACCCGGGAGCCAACAACTACATGGCCTTGCAGAATCCTGCCGTGGACGCCCTCATCGATGGCCTGGTCAAAGCCAGCACCCAGGACGACATGCTCCGCCATGCCCATGCGCTGGACCGGGTGCTGCAATGGAACTACTACTGGATTCCCAACTATTACCCGCCAGGCAGCTCGACGGTCTGGTGGAATCGCTTCGGCATTCCGAAAGTCCAGGCGAGCAATGACGAAGCCATCGAGAGCTGGTGGGAAGTCAGCACCACGCCACTGACCAACGAACAGATGACCGCCGAACGCATCAAGCGTGGCTCGCCTGGAGGGCATCACTGATGTGGGCTTACATTGCGCGGCGCTTGCTGCTGATCATTCCCACGCTGGTGATCATCCTGCTGGTGAACTTCGTGATCGTCCAGGCCGCGCCAGGCGGGCCGGTGGAGCAGGCGATCGCTCACCTGCAGGGCATTGGCGGCGCCAGCGTCGGCAGCTCGGGCAATGCCATGACCGGTAGCTCCCGCGCCAGCCGAGGCCTGGATCCGCAATTGATCAAGGACATCGAAAAACAGTACGGCTTCGACAAGCCCGCCCATGAACGCTTGTGGCTGATGCTCACCAGCTACGCCCGCCTGGACTTCGGCAAAAGCTTCTTCCGCGGTGCCACGGTCACCGACCTGATTCTGGAAAAAATGCCGGTGACCATCTCCCTCGGGCTCTGGGCGACGCTGATCACCTACCTCGTGTCGATTCCCCTGGGGATTCGCAAGGCGGTACACCACGGTTCGGCATTCGATGTCTGGAGCAGCACCGCAATCATTATCGGCTACGCCATGCCGGCGTTCCTGTTCGCGATGTTCCTGATCGTGATCTTCGCTGGCGGCACCTCGCTCAATTGGTTCCCGGTGCGCGGGCTCGTCTCGGACAACTTCGAGTCCCTTTCGACGCTGGGCAAGGTCGCCGACTATTTCTGGCACCTGGTGCTGCCCGTCACGTCGTTGGTCATCGGCGGCTTCGCTACCCTGACGATCCTGACCAAGAACTCGTTCCTCAACGAAATCACCCGCCAATACGTGGTCACGGCGCGAGCCAAGGGGATGAGTGAACGACGCGTGCTGTATGGACACGTGTTTCGCAATGCGATGCTGCTGGTGGTATCGGGCATTCCCCAAGCGTTCATCAGCGTGTTCTTCGCCGGTTCTTTGCTGATCGAGGTGATCTTCTCCCTCGACGGCCTGGGACGCATGAGCTATGAGGCCGCCGTGTCCCGGGACTATCCAGTGGTGTTCGGCTCGCTGTTTATCTTCACGTTGTTCGGCCTGCTGATCAAACTCATCGGCGATCTTTGCTACACCCTGGTGGACCCGCGCATCGACTTCGCCGCGAGGAACGCCTGATGTTCAAGTTATCGCCCCTGGGGCGGCGGCGTTTCGAACGTTTCAGGAAAAACCGTCGCGGCTGGTGGTCGCTGTGGCTGTTCATCGGGCTTTTCGTCCTGACCCTGGGTGGGGAATTGATTGCCAATGACAAGCCCTTGGTGGTGAGCTACCAAGGCTCGTTGTATTTCCCGGTGTTCAAGCGCTACACCGAACAGCAGTTCGGCGGTCAATTGCCGTTCCAGGCTGACTATCGCAGCAGCTATGTGCAGGACCTGATTCACCAGGGCAACGGCTGGCTGCTGTTTCCGCCTATTCCTTTCAGCGACGACACGCCCAACTATGACCTTGAGCGGCCGGCCCCAAGCCCGCCGTCGAGGGTGAACTGGCTGGGCACCGACGACCAGGCACGGGACGTGATGGCGCGGGTCATATTCGGCGCGCGGGTGTCGATCCTGTTCGCCCTGGCGCTGACCGCCATCAGCGCGCTGATCGGCATTGCCGCCGGTGCCCTGCAAGGTTACTACGGCGGCTGGGTGGACCTGCTGGGGCAACGCCTGCTGGAAGTCTGGTCCGGTTTGCCGGTGCTGTACCTGCTGATCATCCTGTCGGGTTTCGTCGAGCCTAACTTCTGGTGGCTGCTGGGTATCATGGCGCTGTTCTCCTGGCTCGCGCTGGTGGACGTGGTGCGTGCCGAATTCCTGCGCGGGCGCAACCTCGAATACGTGAAAGCCGCGCGGGCGCTGGGCCTGACCGACCGCAAGGTCATCGTGCGGCACATACTGCCCAATGCCATGAACGCCACCCTGAGCTACCTGCCGTTCATTCTCACCGGGGCGATCTCCACCCTGACAGCGCTGGATTTCCTGGGATTCGGCATGCCGGCCGGCAGCGCATCCCTGGGTGAGCTGATCGCGCAGGGCAAGCAGAACCTGCAAGCGCCTTGGCTGGGGCTGACGGCGTTTTTTACTTTGGCGCTGATTCTTTCTCTGTTGGTGTTTATCGGCGAAGCGTTGCGAGACGCGTTCGACCCTCGGTCATGAGCGGAACCTTTAGATGAGCGAAAACCTGATCGAAATCCGTGACCTGAGCGTGGCCTTCAACGGCCAGACGGTGGTGCGCAACCTGTGCCTGGATATCCGCCAAGGCGAATGCCTGGCGCTGGTGGGCGAGTCGGGCTCCGGCAAGTCGGTGACGGCCCATTCCATCCTGCAACTGCTGCCGGAAACCGGCACGCGCACCACCGGCAGCATTTGCTATCGCGGCGAAGAACTGGTGGGTGCCGAGGCCAAGACGCTACGGGAACTGCGCGGCAATCGGATCGCAATGATCTTCCAGGAGCCGATGACTTCGCTAAATCCGCTGCACAGCGTCGAAAAGCAGATCGGCGAAACACTGATGCTGCATCGCGGCCTGGGCGGCAAGGCCGCGCGCCAGCGCATCCTGGAATTGCTGGCCCTGGTCGGCATCCAGAAACCCGCCGAACGACTCAAGGCCTATCCGCACCAGCTATCGGGCGGCCAGCGCCAGCGCGTCATGATCGCCATGGCCCTGGCCTGCGAGCCGGAGCTTCTGATCGCCGACGAACCGACCACCGCCCTGGACGTAACGGTGCAGCGCAAGATCCTGCTGCTGCTCAAATCGTTGCAGCAGCGCCTGGGCATGTCCCTGCTGCTGATCAGCCACGACCTCAACCTGGTGCGCAGCATCGCGCAGCGGGTGTGCGTAATGAAAGCCGGGGAAATTGTCGAGCAGGCGCCCTGTGAAACCTTGTTCAGCACCCCCCGCCACCCTTATAGCTGCGAATTGCTGAACGCCGAACCGGAAGGCGAAGCCCTGCCCCGGGACGAACGCGAAGACGTCCTGCAAGTGCAGGAACTGCGCGTCAGCTTTCCCCTCGGTGGCGGATTGTTCCGGCGCAAGCAGTACCTGCAAGCCGTGGACGGCATCAGCCTGAATATCCAGCGCGGCAAGACCCTGGGCATCGTCGGCGAATCCGGTTCCGGCAAATCCACCCTCGGCCAGGCCATCCTGCGGCTGATAGAGTCCGAAGGCAGCATTCGCTTCCAGGGCCAGGCGCTTGATCATCTGTCGCATAAAGAGCTTCGGCCATGGCGCAAGCAGATGCAGATCGTCTTCCAGGACCCGTTCGGCAGCCTCAGCCCGCGAATGTCAGTGCAACAGATCATCAGTGAAGGCCTGGAAGTCCACAGCCGGTCCAGTGCCGAGCAATGCGAAGCCCAGGTGATCCAGGCGCTAAAGGAGGTCGGCCTCGACCCGCAGAGCCGGCATCGCTACCCCCACGAGTTTTCCGGTGGGCAGCGCCAACGCATCGCCATTGCCCGGGCATTGGTGCTCAAGCCCGCCCTGATCCTGCTTGACGAACCTACGTCCGCCCTCGACCGCACCGTGCAAAAGCAGGTGGTTGCCCTGCTCCGCCAGCTCCAGGAAAAATACGGCCTGACCTACCTGTTCATCAGTCACGACCTGGCGGTGGTCCGCGCCCTGGCCCACGACATGATCGTGATCAAGGACGGCAAGGTGGTCGAGCAAGGCCCCAGCCATGATGTGTTCGATTCACCCCAGCACCCGTATACCAAGGAGTTGTTGGCGGCGGCGCATCCAGAGTGGGCATAATGCGGCGCATGGCGTAGCTTCGTGTCGCGCCCATCGCGAGCAAGCTCGCTCCCACATTGGCCGGTGTTGCACTGAAGGCCACATGTGGGGGCGAGCTTGCTCGCGATGGGGGCCTGACAAGCAACACACAACCCGGATCCGATCATGAACTCCACCGAAAGCCTCAAGGATTACAAGCGCGTGCGTACGCTGGCGATCCGCTCGTTGTTCGAAATCATCGAGCAGTCCAGCGAAGGCACGGTGATCGTCGACCGCGATGCAAACATCGTCTGGATGAACGAGCGCTACGCTCGTCGCTTCGGCCTGAATTCGGCGCAAGAGGCCATCGGCCGGGCTTGCGAAAGCGTCATTCCGGGCAGCTTGTTGCGAGAGGTGGTGCGTACCGGGCGGCCGATCCTGCTGGACATGCAGGACACGCCCAAGGAACCGCTGGTGGTGATGCGCCTGCCGATCCATGACAGCGCCGGCGCGGTGATCGGCGCCATCGGTTTTGCCCTGTTCGACGAGTTGCGCAGCCTGTCGCCGATGCTCAAACGCTACCTGAGCATGCAGGAAGAACTGGCCTCTACCCGCTCGCTGTTGCGGGCACGGCAGACCAAGTACAACTTTGCCCATTTCATCGGCACCAGCGCTGCGGGACTCGAGGTCAAGCGCCGTGCCCGACGCAGCGCCAGCACCGACTCCCCGGTATTGCTCCTCGGCGAAACCGGCACCGGCAAGGAGCTTCTGGCCCAGGCGATCCACGGTGCTTCGCCGCGTGCGCACAAGGCGTTTGTCAGCATCAACAGCGCCGCCATCCCCGAATCCTTGCTGGAAGCCGAATTCTTCGGCACCGCGCCAGGCGCCTTCACCGGTGCCGACCGCAAGGGCCGCGCCGGCAAGCTGCAAATCGCCCAGGGCGGCACATTGTTCCTCGACGAAATCGGCGATATGCCGCTGCCCTTGCAAAGCAAACTGCTGCGCGTGTTGCAGGAAAAGGAATACGAACCGGTCGGCTCCAACGAAGTACTGCAAAGCGATGTTCGGGTGATTGCCGCGACCTCCACCAACCTGGAGGCGGCGATCCAGCGTGGCGAATTCCGGGCGGATCTGTATTACCGCCTCAATGTGCTGCCCATCCAGGTCCCGCCGCTGCGCGAACGCCTGGATGACCTGCCGGCCCTGAGCGAGGCGATCCTCGAAGAATTGCGCAGCCAGCACGAACTGAATCCCGACGCCCTCGACCTGCTGGGCCAGCACGCCTGGCCGGGCAACATCCGGGAGTTGCGCAACGTGCTGGAACGGGCCGCGCTGCTCAGCGACGACCTGATGCTCACCGCCGCCGATATTCGTGCCGCCATCGGTACTTTCACGCCGGTGGTACGCGCGGCGAGTCCGAGCCTCGAGCCGTTGCCCCAGGAAACCTTCAGCCAGGCCCGGGCCCGATTCGATCGACATTTGATCGAGACCACCCTCGCGCAATGCGGTGGGCGGGTGATTGAGGCAGCCGAGCGGTTGGGACTGGGGCGGTCGACGCTTTACAAGAAAATGGTGGCGCTGGGGATTGCTGAGTCTCAATAAAGAGACTCAATTCTCCTTATTTAGACATATGGATTGGAGCGCTTCGCGCTCATCGCGAGCAGGCTCTTTCCCACAGGAACTGGCGTTCCCCCTGCCATCCTCGTTCACCTGTGGGAGCGAGCCTGCTCGCGATGAGGCCAGTAATCTCAACAAAAATCTCAAAACAGAGACGCGCTTTCCAAGCTCACGTCGCCCGCCTCAATAAATTCCTTAAATTTCAATAAGTTAAACAACTGGCACAAAACTCGCTATAGCCCTCCCCACCGCATCACCCACAAAAATAACAATCCAGGAGACACACCATGAGTGTGATCATTGCCTTGGCAGCCCTCACGCTGCTGATGGTTGCCGCCTACCGTGGCTACAGCGTCATTCTTTTTGCCCCCATCGCCGCCCTCGGCGCGGTGTTGCTCACCGATCCGTCCGCCGTTGCCCCAGCCTTCACCGGGGTGTTCATGGACAAGATGGTCGGCTTCATCAAACTCTACTTCCCGGTGTTCCTGCTCGGCGCCGTGTTCGGCAAGCTGATCGAGCTGTCGGGGTTTTCCCGCTCCATCGTCGCGGCGGCGATTCGCCTGCTGGGCACGCGCCAGGCCATGCTGGTGATCGTGCTGGTGTGCGCGCTGCTCACCTATGGCGGCGTGTCGCTGTTCGTCGTGGTCTTTGCGGTTTATCCGTTCGCGGCCGAGATGTTCCGCCAGAGCAACATTCCCAAGCGGCTGATCCCGGCCACCATCGCCCTCGGCGCTTTTTCGTTCACGATGGACGCCCTGCCCGGCACGCCACAGATCCAGAACATCATCCCCAGCACCTTCTTCAATACCACTGCCTGGGCAGCGCCGTGGCTGGGCGTGATCGGTACGATATTCGTGTTCAGCTTCGGCATGCTGTTCTTGCAGCGCCAACGCAACAAGGCCCAGCGCACGGGCGAAGGCTACGGTACCGAGCTGCGCAACGAGCCGGAAACCGCCGAAGACATCAAGCTGCCCAACCCCTGGATCGCCGTTTCGCCATTGCTGGCGGTAGGGGTCATGAACCTGCTGTTCACCCAGTGGATCCCACAGTGGTACGGCAAGACCCATAGCCTGGCCCTGCCGGGCATGGCGGCGCCGGTGACCAGCGACATCGCCAAGCTCACGGCGATCTGGGCCGTGCAAGCGGCCTTGCTGGTGGGCATCGTCATGGTGCTGTTGTTCGGCTTCCGAGCCATTCGCAGCAAGCTGGCCGAAGGCAGCAAGAGCGCGGTGGGCGGTGCGTTGCTCGCGGCCATGAACACCGCGTCGGAATACGGTTTCGGTGCGGTGATCGCCTCCCTGCCGGGCTTCCTGGTGCTCGCCGACTGGCTCAAGAACATCCCCAATCCGCTGGTCAACGAAGCCGTGACCGTGACGCTGCTGGCGGGCATCACCGGGTCCGCGTCGGGTGGCATGAGCATCGCCCTGGCGGCGATGTCGCAAACCTTCATCAGCGCCGCCAACGCCGCCAACATTCCACTGGAAGTGCTGCACCGGGTAGCGGCCATGGCCAGCGGCGGCATGGACACCCTGCCCCACAACGGCGCGGTCATCACCTTGCTGGCGGTCACGGGCCTGACCCACCGTGAAGCCTACAAAGACATTTTCTGTATTACGCTGATCAAGACCCTCGCGGTGTTCTTCGTGATCGGTGTGTTCTACGCCACTGGCATTGTGTGAGGTTCCCATGACAACCACCCTTTCCGGCAAGACGGCCCTGGTCACCGGCTCCACCAGCGGCATTGGCCTGGGCATCGCCCTGAGCCTGGCCAAGGCCGGCGCCAACCTGATCCTCAACGGCTTTGGCGATGCTTCGGCGGTGGTCGCCGAAGTCGCTCGACACGGCGTCAAGGTCGGCCATCATCCGGCCGACGTCAGCGACCCCGCGCAGATCGCCGACATGCTCGCCTACGCCGAGCGCGAATTCGGCGGTGTCGACATCCTGGTGAACAATGCCGGCATCCAGCACGTGGCGGCCGTGGAGGATTTCCCGGTGGAGCGCTGGGATTCGATCATTGCGATCAACCTGTCCTCGGTGTTCCACGCCACCCGCCTGAGCCTTCCGGGCATGCGCGCCAAGGGCTGGGGACGGATCGTCAACATTGCCTCGGTGCATGGCCAGGTCGGTTCGGTGGGCAAGGCGGCGTACGTCGCGGCCAAGCACGGGGTGATCGGGTTGACCAAAGTAGTGGGCCTGGAGACTGCCGCCAGCAACGTCACGTGCAACGCCATCTGCCCGGGCTGGGTCCTGACGCCGCTGGTGCAGAAGCAGATCGACGACCGCATCGCCACGGGTGTGGACCCGCAACAGGCCCAGCATGATCTGCTGGCCGAGAAGCAACCGTCCCTGGAGTTCGTGACCCCGCCGCAGTTGGGTGAGCTGGTGCTGTTCCTGTGCAGTGAAGCGGGCAGCCAGGTGCGGGGCGCGGCGTGGAATATTGATGGTGGGTGGTTGGCTCAATAACGCCGCGCCGTCGAGCTTTTGTGGCGAGGGGGCTTGCTCCCGCTCGGCTGCGCAGCAGGCGCCTCTTGGGCCCGCTTCGCAGGCCAGCGGGAGCAAGCTCCCTCGCCACATCCGGCGCCTTGTGCTGAACTATTTGTAAGCCCCAAAACAAGAGGCAAACCATGTCCGACATCCTTTGGCACCCCAGCCCCGAACGCATCGCCCAGTCGCGAATGGACGCCTTTCGCCGGTTCGTCAACGAACGGCACTCGCTGCAACTCAACGACTACCCGACCCTGCATGCCTGGAGCACCGACCACCGCGAAGCCTTCTGGCAGGCCATCGTCGACTTCTTCGAGATCCGCTTCCATCAAGCGCCTGGCGCGGTGCTCGACGAAGGCCCGCAGATGCCCAGTGCCCGCTGGTTCCCAGGGGCGACGCTGAATTTCGCCGAACACTTGTTGCGTCGCCGCGACAGCGCCGTGGCAGTGGTCGCACTCGATGAAAACGGCGGCGAAGAAACGCTGACCTGGGCCGATCTCGCCGCCCATGTCGCCGGCCTGCAAAAAAGCCTGCAAGGCGCTGGCGTGACCCAGGGCGATCGGGTCGCCGCTTGCATGCCCAACACCTGGCAGACGCTAGTGTGCATGCTCGCCACCACCAGCCTGGGCGCCATCTGGTCATGTTCATCGCCGGATTTCGGCACCCAGGGCGTCATCGACCGGTTCGGTCAGATAGAACCCAAGGTCCTGATCACCTGCGCCGGCTATCGCTACGCCGGGAAAACCATCGACCAGCGGCCCAAGGTCAACGAAATACTCGAACGGCTACCGTCGCTGCAACAATTGATCGTACTGCCCTACGCCCAGCCCGACGTTCGCGTCGAAGATTTCAAGACCCCAGCCCGCGTGGCCCTGTGGGACGGTTTCTACCAATGCGGCGGCGAGCCGGTGTTCAACCCCGTGCCGTTCGATCACCCGCTGTACATTCTCTATTCCAGCGGCACCACCGGCGTGCCGAAGTGCATCGTCCACGGCACCGGTGGCGTGCTGCTGCAACATCTCAAGGAACATGGCCTGCACGTCGACCTGGGCCCCGAAGACCGGCTGTTCTACTACACCACCTGCGGCTGGATGATGTGGAATTGGCTGGTGTCGGCGCTGGCCGTGGGCAGCGCGGTTGTGCTCTATGACGGGTCGCCGTTCCACCCCAGCCCGGAACGCCTGCTCGACCTGATCGACCGACAAGGCATCAGCGTATTCGGCACCAGCCCCAAATACCTGGCCGCCCTGGAAAGCCAAGGCATCAAGCCACGCCAGACCCACGACCTGGGCAGCCTGAGGACGATCCTGTCCACGGGATCAGCCTTGGCGCCCCACAGTTACGATTATGTCTACCGCGACTTCAAGGCCGATGTTTGCCTGGCCTCGATGTCCGGCGGCACTGACATCGTGTCGTGCTTCGTCAACGGCAATCCGCTGGCCCCTGTGCGCCGCGGCGAGATGCAAGTCAAGAGCCTGGGCATGGCCGTGCAGGTATGGAACGAAGCCGGCGAAGCGGTGGTTGGCGAAAAAGGCGAACTGGTCTGCACCCGGCATTTCCCGGCGATGCCCATCGGGCTGTGGAATGATCCCCAGCGGGAGAAACTTCGCGCCTCCTATTTCAGCCAGTTCCCGGGCGTGTGGGCCCAGGGGGACTACGCCGAAGAGCTGCCCCACGGCGGCCTGCTGATCCACGGCCGCTCCGACGCGGTGCTCAACCCCGGTGGTGTGCGCATCGGCACGGCGGAAATCTATCGGCAGGTGGAAAAAGTCGAGGAAGTCCTGGACAGCGTCGCCATCGGCCAGCAATGGCAGGATGATGTGCGGGTGGTGCTGTTTGTGCGCCTGCGAGAGGGCTTGGTGCTGGACGACGCCTTGGAACAGAAGATCCGCCAGGTCATCCGCGCCAACACTACACCGCGCCACGTGCCGGCGAAAATCCTCGCGGTCAACGATATCCCACGCACCATCAGCGGCAAGGTGGTGGAACTGGCGGTGCGCAACGTGGTGCATGGCGAGGCGGTAAAGAACACCGATGCACTGGCCAATCCCGAGGCGCTGGAGCAGTTTCGTGGGCGGGTGGAGCTTGCGACCTGATCTGAATGTTTTGCTGGGCTTGAGGGCCTCATCGCGGGCAAGCTCGCTCCCACAGGGGACTGTTTGCACCCAAATCCCTTGTGGGAGCGAGCCTGCTCGCGATGAACGATAACGCGGTCGCACTACCAACCGATCAGTCCATGAGCCCCCATTCCCCGCCCGCCGACGGCTCAGCCGGTGGCGCCGCTCCCGATTCGGCATGGAGCTTGAGCCGCAAGCGCAAATTGTTCGCAGAATCGGCGTTTTTCAACGCCTCTTCTTCATCGATCGCCCCTTCCACCACCAGGTTGAACAGCGCCTGGTCGAACGTTTGCATCCCCAGTTCCTCGGATTTTTCCATGATGCCCTTGAGCTCGCCCAGCTCGTTGCGACGGATCAGGTCGGCCACCGTGGGCGAGCCGAGCATCACCTCCACGGCCGCCCGCCGCTGGCCGGTGCGGGTGCGCACCAGCCGCTGGGAGACAAACGCCTTGAGGTTGTTGCCCAGATCCTGCAGCAGTTGCGGCCGGCGTTCTTCCGGGAAGAAATTGACCACCCGGTCCAGGGCCTGGTTGGCGTTGTGGGCATGCAGGGTGGAAATCACCAGATGGCCGGTGTCGGCGAAGGCCAAGGCGTGTTCCATGGTCTCGCGGTCGCGTATTTCACCGATCAGCACTACGTCCGGCGCCTGGCGCAGGGTGTTCTTGAGAGCGGCGTGGAAGCTGCGGGTATCCACACCGACTTCTCGCTGGTTGACGATGGATTTCTTGTGCCGGTGAATATATTCCACCGGGTCCTCGATGGTGATGATATGGCCGCTGCTGTTGCGGTTGCGGTAGTCGATCAGCGCCGCCAGTGATGTGGATTTGCCCGAGCCCGTGGCGCCGACGAACAGCATGAGCCCTTGTTTGTGCATGATGGTTTCGAGCAGCACCTTGGGCAGCTTCAGGTCTTCGAAACGCGGGATATCCAGCTTGACGTTGCGTATGACCATGGACACGTCATTGCGCTGTTTGAAGATGTTGACGCGAAACCGTCCGACACCGGCCAGAGAGATCGCCAGGTTCATTTCCAATTCCCGATCGAACTCAAGGCGCTGTTCGGCGTCCATCAATGACTCGGCAAGCCCAGCGATGTCGCCAACCTTGAACGCCTGGTTGCTCAGTGGCTTGAGCACACCTTCGAAACGCGCGCAGGGCGGCGCGCCGGTGGACATGTAGAGGTCGGAGCCGTCCTGGCTTGCCAGGACTCGCAGTAAAGGATCAATTTCCATGACTATAAAAACTTCCGCGAACTTCAATGGACACGCTGACCCGAGCCAGAAAAACTTCAGATCAACCCGCGCTTACCTTCTTCAGAGGATAGTAGAAGCCGCAGCATCGACATGACATCCAGGGATTCCCGTGATGAATGCAGTACCTGCCAGCAGCGACACACAGCAGTTGATCGCCCGTCTGGACTGGACTTCCAGCCCGCTGGGCGCCCAAGAAACCTGGCCCCCGAGCCTGCGCACCGCCGTGGACATCGTGGTCCATTCGCCCATGCCGATGGCCGTGCTGTGGGGGCCGCAGTTGATCCACCTGTACAACGACGCCTATGCGCGATTGGTCGGCGACAAGCACCCCAGGGCGTTTGGCCAGCCAACCCACACGGCCTGGCCCGAACTTCGCAGCGAAACCGAAGGGGTTTATCGCAGCGTGTTGCAGGGCCGGGTGCGCACCTGCCGCGATCAACGTTGGCGCATGCCATTTGGCGGCCGCCTCTGCGATGTCTGGCTGGACCTGACCTACAGCCCGATCCATGACGAAAACGCCAGCGTCGCCGGAATTCTGATCACTGCCATCGAGACGGGCGAGCGGCGACGCCTGGCTCAGGAATTCGAACGGCGCTCCGAGGCCAGCCTCAAGGCCCAGCAGGAAAGCGAAGAACGCTTGCAACTGGCCTTGGCGGCCACCGATGCGTTGGGCACCTGGGACTGGGACATCGGCGAGGATCGCTTCATCGCCGATGCGCATTTTGCCCTCCTCCATGGCGTCGACCCGGCCCTGTCACGGCAATTGCCCATCAGCGCCTATCTCGAGGGCGTCCACCCGGAAGATCGGGCGATGGTTGCGCGCAGCATCAAGCACTGCATCACCCATGGCACCGAGTACGCCGAGGAGTATCGGCTGCAGCAGCCCCACGGCGAGCTGCGCTGGGTGTTCGTGCGTGGACGTTGCTACAAGGATCGCCATGGCCGGCCCAAGCGCTTTCTCGGCGCGGCGCTGGACCTGACCGAACGCAAGCGCACCGAACATGCCTTGCGCCAGAGCCAGACCGAGCTGCAACTGATCATCAACGCCATGCCGGTGCTGATCGGCTACGTCGACCGCGAGGAGCGTTTCCGGCTGAACAACAGTGCCTACCTGAATTGGTACGGGCTGACGCCGCAAGAGCTCTACGGCAAGACCATCCGTGAGGTCATCGGCGACGAGGCCTACGCCGCCCGAGCCGAACAGATCGCCGGCGCCCTGGTGGGCAAGCCGTGCAGTTTCACCGTAGAGTCGCCCCACCGCGACGGCCGGCCGCGCCATGCGTTGATCAACTACCTGCCACGCCGTGGCGCCGACGGATCGGTGAACGGTTTTTACATTTTTGTCATCGACGAAACCGAGCGCAAGAAAACCGAGGAAGCCCTGCGCCACCTCAACGAAACGCTGGAAGAAAGGGTGATCGCCCGCACCCAGCAGCTAGCCGAGGCCAACCATCGACTGCAAAGCGAGATGTTCGAACGCGAACGCGCCGAAGAAGCCCTGCGCCATGCGCAGAAGATGGAAGCCGTGGGCCAACTCACCGGCGGCATCGCCCATGACTTCAACAACATGCTCACTGGCATCCTCGGCAGCCTCGACTTGATGCAGCGCTACATCGCCTCCGGTCGTGCCGCCGAGATCGGCCGTTTTACCGAAGCTGCGATTTCATCGGCCAACCGCGCCGCCGCCCTGACCCACCGCCTGCTGGCTTTTTCCCGACGCCAGTCACTGGACCGCAAGCCTCTGGATGCCAATACGCTGGTTCGCTCGCTTGAAGACCTGCTGAGCCGCACCACCGGCGATCACATTGTGCTGCGACTGCAACTGGCCGGCGAGTTGTGGCCGGTCAGCACCGATGCCAGCCAATTGGAAAACGCCTTGCTCAACCTGGTCATCAACGCCCGGGACGCGATGCCCGATGGCGGCGAGTTGAACATCGAGACCGCCAACGTCTACCTCGACGGCAGCGACATCAGCACGCTGGAGCCGGTGAAGGCCGGCGATTACGTGATGATCGCCGTGCGCGACAACGGCAGCGGCATGACCCCCGCCGTGTTGGCAAAGGCCTTCGATCCGTTTTTCACTACCAAGCCCATCGGCCAGGGCACCGGCCTGGGGCTGTCGATGATTTATGGTTTCGCCCAGCAATCTGGCGGTCACCTGAGCCTGGACAGTGTCCCGGGCCAAGGTACGCGCGTGCAGTTGTACCTGCCGCGCCTGCACGTCGCGCCGGCGGAACAGGCAACGGCACCGACTACCACCGACGCTCCGCCCGCCATCGCCGGCGAAACGGTGTTGCTGGTGGAGGACGAACCGGCGGTGCGCATGCTGGTGCTCGACCTGCTCGCCACCCTGGGCTACACCGCCCTCGAAGCCGAGGACGCCAAGCGGGCGCTGGTATTGCTCGAATCCGAGCAACGCATCGATCTGCTGGTGACCGACGTCGGTCTGCCGGGCATGAACGGCCGCCAGCTGGCGGAAATCGCCCGTCAGCACCGGCCCGGCTTGAAGGTGCTGTTCATGACCGGCTATGCGCAGAAAGCCGCCGAACGCCAAGGTTTCCTGGATCAGGGCATGGACATGGTCGCCAAGCCGTTTACCCTGGACCTGTTGGCCAACAAGATTCGGACGATGATCAACCATGACCACTGACTTGAGGCATAATCGCCGCCCTTTCGCCCCCTTCAGGTCTGTGCCGCAATGAAAGCCCAAGCCCGCCATATCCTGGTGAAAACCGCCGAAGAAGCCGAACAGCTCAAACAACGCATCGCCAAGGGCGAAGCGTTCGACGTGTTGGCAAAGAAATACTCCACCTGCCCCTCCGGCAAGCGCGGCGGCGACCTGGGTGAAGTGCGGCCCGGGCAAATGGTCGGCGCCATCGACGCGGTGATCTTCAAGAAACCACTGCGGGTGGTGCATGGGCCGATCAAGAGCAAGTTTGGCTATCACCTGGTGCAGGTGTTTTACCGGGACTGAAGGAACACCAGGCTGGCTCCCACAGGTTTTGTGCTGGCCAGATCATCTCGGTATCAATGCCCCCGGCACCTGGATCACCCGGCTCGCCAACAAATGCCCGGCCTCGGCCGCCTCCGCCGGGCTGCCCCCCAGCAAGCGACTCGCCAGGTAGGCGGCGCTGAACGAGTCCCCCGCCGCTGTCGTATCCACCACGCGCTCTACCCGTTGGGCCGGCACGTCATAAGACCGGCCATCACAACGAATCAGGCACGCCTCGGCGCCGCGCTTAAGTACCACTTCCGGTGTCCCCAGTTGCTCATAGGCGATGAACACTGCGTCACTGTCGGCATGGCCGAACAGTGCTTGTTCGTCATCCACGGTCAGCAACGCCAGCTCCACATAGGGCAACACGCTGCGATAGGCCGCCCGGGCCGCCTCGACCGAGGCCCAGAGCCGTGGCCGGTAATTGTTGTCGAACACCACCTGCGCGCCCCGGCGCCGTGCCTCGATCAGGGCCTCGATGAGTTTGCGCCGGCCCTGCTCGCCAATCACCGCCAGGGTGATGCCGCTGAAATACAGCACGTCGTATCCGGGCAACGCTTCCAGGATCGGCACGGCGGCCGGCGTGGTGAAGCAATCCCGCACGGCAGCCTCGTTGCGCCAGTACAGGAAACGCCGCTCGCCCGCCGCATCGGTCTGGATGCAATACAGGCCCGGCAGACGACCGGGCAAACGCTGGACCCTTTCCAACCCGATGTTTTCCGAAGCCCAGCTCTGGCACATGGCATCGCTGAAAGAGTCGTCGCCCAGGGCGGTGACGTAATCCACCGAGCCTTTGTCGCCCAACGCACGGGACAGATACACCGCAGTGTTCAGCGTGTCGCCGCCGAAGCTTTGCTGCAGGCTGCCGTCGGCGCGGTGTTGCAGTTCAATCATGCATTCGCCGATCAGGGCGATGCGGGGTTTAGTGTTGCTCATGGATGGTCCTGATGGTTCGGTGGTGTATTGCGGACCGCTATCGCGAGCAAGCTCGCTCCCACAGGGATCGTGGATGAATACTGGTTTTGTATTCACAACAAATCCAATGTGGGAGCGAGCCTGCTCGCGATAGCCGCGACTCGCTCTCAAGCCTTAGAAACAAGTCTCCATAAGCTCAACCACCCGCAACCCCTCATCCACCAGGCACCCCACCCGCCACTTGTCGAATGTCAGGCACGGGTGGGAGGTCCCGAACGAAATGATGTCCCCGACCCGCAGCTCGACCCCCGGCGCCACCGTCATGAATGCATGCTGGTCCATCACCGCCGTCACCTTGCAGGCGCTGACATCGTCGCCTGCCACCGAATCAGAATCCGCCTTGTAGCGCTTGAGCGGCACCGGCAGCCCGGCGTCGTAGGCCACGTCGCGCTTGCCCAGGGCGATCACCGCGAAGCCCGGCTCCGGCATCGACTGCACGTGGGCCCAGACTTCCAGGGCCGGACGCAAGCCTTCGTGCAAATCGCTGCGCCGCTCCAGTACGCAGCACTGGGCCTCCTTGTAGATGCCATGGTCGTGGGCCACGTAACTGCCGGGGCGCAGCACGCTGAGGAAACGGCCCTGGGCGTTGCGGGCTTCGAAAGATTCAGCGATCAAGTCGTACCAGGCCGACCCCGAGGCGGTGATGATGGGTTTGTCGATGGCAAACGCGCCGCTGTCCTGCAACTGCATGGCCAGCCCCACCAGGGAAGCGGCGAATGCGCGGATGCCGCTGACGGCATGATCACCGTGGATGACCCCTTCATAGCCTTCGATGCCGGTCAATGCCAGTGCCGGTTGCGCTCCGATGGCCTCGGCCAGGGCCAGCACCTCGGCTTCGGTACGGCAACCGCAACGACCGCCGACGACGCCGTATTCGATCATCACGTTCAGCCGCACGCCGCGAGAAGCGAAATAAGCGCCGAGCTGGGCGACGTTGTCCGGATGATCGACCATGCAATGGAATTCGAACGCCGGGTCGGCCAGCAGATCGGCGATCAATGCCATGTTGGGCTTGCCGACCAATTGATTGGCCATCAGCACGCGCCGTACGCCATGGGCGTAGGCGGCACGGGTCTGCACCGCCGTGGCCAAAGTCAGGCCCCAGGCGCCGGCTTCGATCTGGCGACGAAACAACGCCGGGGTCATGCTGGTCTTGCCGTGGGGCGCCAGCTGCGCACCGCTGTCACTGACAAATTTCTGCATCCATCGGATGTTGTGCTCCAGGGCCTCGCGATGCAGCACCAGCGCCGGCAGGCTCACGTCCCGCAGCAAATGAGCGCCGATGGGCGCGGCGCCCTTCTCGACGCCCGCGTTAGTAATGACAGAAGACATGTTCGAACTCCTCACACAGCCAAGGCTGTCTATTCGTTGATGCGACGGGCCAGGTGGTTGGCGCTTTCGATCAGCACCCGGCGGTAGTCGGCGTAATTGTTCTTGGCGTCAGCCCTCGGGGCGACGATGCACAGGGTCGCGATGGCCACGCCGTTGGGGTCTTTGACCGGTGCGGCGAAGCAGTGGGTGAAGGTGTCGGCAACGCTATCGAAGGAGAAAAATCCATCGATGCCGGCCTGGCGGATCTCTCCTAGAAACCGCTCCAGCGGCAGGCGTTCGCCGTCCGGCAGGATGAAGTCATCGGGGTCGATCAGGTCGATGATCTGCTGGTCGCTCAGATGCGCCAGCAACAGGCGACCGGAGGCCGTCCAGGGGATCGGCGCGTTTTCACCGATGTCCGAAGAGATGCGAAAGTGCCGCTCGCCCTCCTTCATCAGCGCGACCGTGTATTTGCGCCCATTGAGCAGGCACATCTGCGCGGTTTCCCGGGTCTGCCGGACGATGTCCTGCAAGGCCTGGTCGGCTTCGCGGCTCAGGTCGAAATGCCGCAAATGCGCCTGGCCGAGAAAGTACAACTGGCGCCCCAGGTAGACATGGCCATCCTTGCCCACCGGCTCGAGGATGCGACGCTCCAGCAGCGACGCCACCAGCTCATAGACCGTGGACTTGGGGCTGCCGATACCGCTGGCGATGTCGTTCGGGCGCAACGGCTGGCCGATCTCCTTGAGGAAATCGAGGATATCGAACGCCCGATCCAATCCCCGGGCCCGGCGTTTGATGGTGTCTTCGGTCATGTCTTTGGTTCCTGAAATTTCACCCATAATCGCATGTATCTTTATTGTGGCGAGGGAGCTTGCTCCCGCTCGGCTGCGCAGCGGTCGTAAAGAATGGGCCTGCTGCGCAGGCCAGCGGGAGCAAGCTCCCTCGCCACAGAAGTGAATTCGCCAGAAAATCCTGGTCAGGCCTTTTTCTTGTAGGCCACACAGTCGATCTCGACCTTGCAATCGACCATCATGCTCGCCTGCACACACGCCCGCGCCGGGGCGTGTTCCGGGCTGAAATACTCACCGAACACCTTGTTGAAGCTCCAGAAATCCCGCGGGTCTTCCAGCCAGACACCGCAGCGAACCACATCTTCCAGGCCATAACCGGCCTCTTGGAGAATGGCGATCAGGTTCTTCATGGTCTGGTGGGTCTGCTCGACGATACCGCCTACGATGATTTCGCCGTTCACTGCCGGCACCTGGCCGGACACGTGCAGCCAGCCATCGGCCTCCACGGCGCGGGCGAAGGGCCGTGGCTGGCCGCCGCCTGCGGTGCTGCCGGTGCCGTAACGGGTAATGCTCATGGATTTATCTCCTTGTTGAATGGAAGTTAAAAACGGGTGTTCTTGAGGAATTCCGCCAGGCGCGGCGATTGCGGTCGCTCGAACAATTGCTTCGGCGGCCCCTGCTCTTCGATGCGGCCCTGGTTCATGAAGACGATCTTGTCCGAAACTTCGAAGGCAAAGCGCATCTCGTGGGTCACCAGCAGCATGGTCATGCCGTCTTCGGCAAGGCCCTTGATCACGTTCAATACTTCGCCGACCAGTTCCGGATCCAGGGCCGAGGTCACTTCGTCGAACAGCATCAGGCTCGGGTTCATCGCAATCGCCCGGGCAATCGCCACGCGCTGCTGCTGACCGCCGGACAACTGACCGGGGAAGTGATCGCGCCGTTCCAGCAGGCCGACCCGCTCCAGCCATTTTTCGGCCAGGGCCACGGCTTCGTCCTTGGGCAGTTTTTTCACCTTGAGCAGGCCCAGGGTGACGTTCTGCAACGCGGTCAGATGCGGGAACAGGTTGAATTGCTGGAAAGCCATGCCGGTCATGGCCCGGTGCCGGGCGATGACTTTCTCGGGGTGGCGCACACGCTTGCCGTCCACCTCGTCATAGCCGATGGACTCGCCGTCGAGCATGATCCGGCCGCCCTGGAATTCTTCCAGCATGTTGACGCAACGCAGCAGCGTGGTCTTGCCCGAACCACTGGAGCCGATCAGCGTGACCACGTTGCCGCGCTGCATGCTCAGGTCAACGCCCTTGAGCACTTCCAGCGGGCCGTATTGTTTGCGCAGGCCACGAATGTCCAGCAGCGGTTGAGCGTTGGAGAGGGAAATATCAGTCATGGCAAGGCCACCCGCTTTTCAATGTGCCGCCCGAGCAATTCGATGGCGTAATTGATGATGAAAAAGAGAAAACCGGCGAACAGGTAGAACTCCAGGGTCATGAACGTCCGGGCGATGATCTGCTGGGTGCTGAGCAGCAATTCGGCCACACCGATCACCGACAGCAGGGTCGAGGCCTTGACGATCTCGGTGGAGGAATTGACCCAGGTCGGCAGGATCTGCCGCAACGCCTGGGGCAACAGCACGTAGCCCAGCGCCTGCTGGAATGTCAGGCCAATGGCCTGGCTCGCTTCCATCTGCCCACGAGGCAACGCCTGCAGGGCGCCGCGCACGATCTCGGCCACGTGAGAGCCGCAGAACAGCGTCAGGCCCAGCACACCGGCCTGGAACGCACCGATCTGCCAACCCAGGGCCGGCGCCATGTAGAAGCAAGCCAGCACCAGCACGAACACCGGTGTACCGCGGATCAAGTCGACATAGAAACGAAACGGCGCGCGCATCCAGACCCGCCCGTATGTCAGCGCCAACCCGGCGAAGAGACCGATCAATGTGCCCAACACAATCGCCAGCGCCGAGCATTGCACGCTGGTCAGGAAGCCACTCCACAAAGTGTCCCGGGCGACCCACAACTCGTGCAACCAACTGGGGGATTCGTACATGGGAAACTCCTAACGGCGGATCGCCAGGCGCTGCTCGAAATAACGCAGCAGCATGGCAATGAGAAAACAGGCCGCGACGTACAGGGCCGTGGTCACCAGCCAGGTTTCGATCACCCGGTAGCTCTCCACGTTGATCTTGCGGGCGTAATAGGTCAGCTCCGGCACGGCAATCGCCGCCGCCAGGGAGGTGTCCTTGAACAGCGAAATGAAGTTGTTCGACAGGGCCGGCAACACGTTGCGCAGCATCACCGGCACGGTGACGTAGGCCTTGACCTGCCACTCGCCCAGGCCGATCGCCAACCCTGCTTCGCGCTGGCCCTTATGAATACTCAACAGCCCGCCGCGAAACACTTCGGTCAGGTAGGCCCCGGCGTACAGCGAGAGCGTGATAACGAACGACGGCAGCTTGTCCAGGCGAATGCCCAGGCTCGGCAAGGCGAAGTAGATCAACAGGATCAGCACCAGGATCGGCGTGTTGCGGATCACGGTGACGTACACCGAGGCCAACACCCGCAGCAAGCGATGCTTGCTGAGCAGCGCGAACGCCATCGCCAGGCCGATCACGCAACCGATGGCGATCGACACCAGCGCGAGGGAAAGCCCCAGGCCAAGCCCCGCCAGCAAGGTGTCGAAATCGCGCCAGACGGCGGCAAAATTCAACTGATAATTCATGGTCGGCAGTACCTTCGACGGTGCGCCCGCGAGGGGCGCCCCGGGCTCACAGGGTCATTTGAATTCAACAGGGAAACCGATCGCCGGAGACGGCAACTCAACGCCGAACCACTGCTTGAACGACGCCGCATAGGTGGGGAATTCCACACCGGTCATGGCCTCGTGCAGGGTGGTGTTGACGAAGTTCAGCCAGTCCTGGTCGCCGCGCTTGACCGCGCAGGCGTAGGTTTGCGGGCTCCAGGCGTAGGCCGGGCTGCGGTAGCGACCGGGGTTCTGCACCATCAGGTACTTGACCGAGGATTGGTCGGTGGCGGCGGCATCGGCGCGGCCGGAGTTCACCGCCTGGTACATCAGGTCGACGCTGTCGTATTGGTCGACCTTGGCCTTGGGCAGCGCCTGGTGGACCAGTTCTTCGGCGTAGACGTTTTGCAGCACCGCCACGGTGACGTCGTCATCGGCGGCCTTGAGGTCCTCGATTTCCTTGTACTTGCTGTTGGCCGGCAACAGCAGGCCCACCCCTTCGCGGTAGTACGGCAGCGTAAACGCCACTTGCTGGGCGCGGCTGGCGGTGACGGTGATGAACTGGCAGCTCATGTCGACCTTGTCGGTCAGCAGGTTGGGAATCCGCGCATCGGATGATTGCACCACGAACTCGACTTTTTCCGGGTCATTGAACAGCCCCTTGGCGACCATCCGCGCGATGTCGATATCAAACCCCTGCAACTTGCCATCCGCTCCTTGGAAGTGCCACGGCGCATTGGTGCTGCCCGTGCCCACAATCAATTTCCCGCGTTGCAGCACGCTGTCCAGCTTGCTGTCGGCCGCCTGGGCGACACCCATGGCGGCCGTCGTGGCCGCGAAGAGAAAAACACACGCTTTGAACAAGGAAGGTCGGCGTTGCATGGCAAGCACTCCAGGGTGAGTTTATTCCGCTATACCGGAATGTGGTATGTAACAACGGAATAGACAGCAGAAAGTGTGCCACAGCCTTTCGATGCGGTGGAGTGAAAAATGGAACGTCAATGAAATCAGGAAGATAGAAATCCAGCGGATCGGACGGCGCAACCATGACCCGCTCGCGGCTGCTACCGATGGCTACGGCCGCTGGGTAACAAGGCCCCATTACGAAGCCTATCGGGGGCGCAATACACCCATCGCACCGAAACGGGGCCGCCACCTGTCAACTCTGACAGTAGCGTCGCCGGAACGTGTTGCTTATGGTCCTGGGCACGTCTCGACACAGGGAAGCCGCCATGAGCTCGCTCATCACTCACGTCAGCACTCAAAAGGACTACCGCACGGCGCTCAAGACCTGGCGCCCGGTGGTCTTTTATTTCGGCCATCCGCACTGCTACGCCTGCGGCATGGCCGACCCGTTGTTCTGCAAGGTTGCCGAGACCTTCGAGAATCGGGCCGTGATCTACAAACTGAGCACCGATCAATCGCCTCGGCACCCGGAAGTCACCGGCACGCCCACCGTGCTGTTCTATAAAGACGGAAAACTACGGCGCAAGCTCAAGGGCATCGGTGACCCGGCCTCGTTCGTCCAGACCTTTACCGAGCTCGTCGGCCGGACCAGACCCAGGCGCTTGCCGACGCCACGGCGGCACGATTTGCGCTGGTTGCGCCAGCAACTCAAAACACTGTGCACCGCCCGCCGGGCCCCGGCACTTTTGCGGCTGCGGGCGACGCCTCGGTAGCGTCGGGCCTGCGAAGCGCCTTCGCTACGTTTTTGCAAAGTCAGCCCGGCATATTCAGCAGATTGTTCTTTGCCGAGCCAAACAACGGCACAACCCGCCAGGGCCGCTTTGGTAGTTTATCGGCATGCAACCACGACCTGCTGCCGGCAGTGTCATCACCGCTCTATGGGAGCCTGATGGATGACCAAACCCTCATATATTCCGCAAAATACCGGGCAGTTCTACATCGACGGTCATTGGCAATCGCCGACCCGGGGGACGACGCTGGCAGTCGTCAATCCGGCCACCGAAGAGGTGCTCGCCGAGGTTGCCCAAGGATCATCCGACGACGTTGACCGCGCCGTCGCGGCGGCAAAGGCGGCGATGCCCGGCTGGGCCGCGACCGCAGTGGCGGATCGCGCCCGAATCCTCGGGAAGATCCATGAACTGATGCTCGAACGCAAGGAAGCGCTGGCCCAGGTGCTGTGCCTGGAAATGGGCGCGGCAATCGGTTTCGCCCGATCCATGCAAGTGCCGCTGGCGGCCGAACACGTTCGTGTGGCGCGCGATGTGCTGTCCACTTATGTATTTCAGAAAATCGAGAACAGCACCGCCATCGTGCGCGAACCCATCGGCGTCTGCGGTTTGATCACGCCGTGGAACTGGCCGCTCTATCAGATCACCGCCAAGGTCGCCCCGGCGATCGCCGCCGGTTGCACCGTGGTGCTCAAGCCCAGCGAACTGTCGCCTTTGAGCGCCCTGCTGTTCGCCGAACTGGTGCATGACGCCGGCCTGCCGGCAGGCGTGTTCAACCTGGTCAACGGCGGCGGCGCCGAGGTCGGCGCGGCCATGGCGGCGCACCCCGACATCGACATGATTTCCATCACCGGCTCCAATCGCGCCGGCGCCCTGGTGGCCCAAGCCGCCGCCCCCACGGTCAAGCGGGTCACCCAAGAGCTGGGCGGCAAGTCGCCAAACGTGTTTCTGCCCGACGCCGACTTCGCCAAGGCCGTGCCGCCCGGCGTGATGTCGGCGTTGCGCAATGTCGGCCAGTCCTGCAGCGCGCCGACGCGGATGATCGTACCCAGGAACCGCCTGGCGGAAGTCGAGGCACTGGCGGCCGCCACGGCCAATGCCATCATCGTCGGTGACCCACGGTCGGAAGACACCGTGCTCGGCCCGATTGCCAACCAGGCCCAGTTCAAGCGCGTGCAGGCGATGATCGAAGCGGGCCTGGAGGAAGGGGCCAAGCTGATTTGCGGTGGGCCGGGACGCGTCGACGGTTTCACCAAAGGCTTCTACACCCGGCCAACCGTGTTCTCGCAAGTCGACAACGGCATGCGCATCGCCCAGGAAGAAATCTTCGGCCCGGTGCTGTGCATCATCCCGTACGACACGCTGGACGAAGCCGTCGCCATCGCCAACGACACCGTCTACGGGCTGGGCGCGCACGTTCAGGGCCGCGACCTTGACCAGGTACGCGCCGTGGCCAAGCGCATCCGTGCCGGGCAAGTGCTGCTGAACTATCCGACCTGGAACCCCATGGCCCCGTTCGGCGGTTACAAGCGCTCGGGCAACGGGCGCGAATATGGGGTCCATGGGTTCGAGGAGTATCTGGAGATCAAGGCGATTGTCGGATTTGCTTGATCGCTCTGATATCGCGGACATCAAATGAAACCGAAATGACCAGCGTTATCCTTGGATTGCCGCATTGCAGCCCAGAGAATGGCCGGCCTCATTTGGCAGGACACATCAATGCGGCAAATCAGCGTCAACGGAAAGCCACTCAGGGGCCTGCATCGCCGCCTTCGCTCAATCGAGCGCTGGGCGTCGAGTTTTGAGGGCAATTTCTATCCAAGGCAGGAAGGTTACCGATATTCGAACTGGAAAATCCCGGTCCACGAACTGCTGGTCGAAGGCGATCAAGCCCGAATCGAAGTCCAGGCGTTCTGCGTCCAGCAGTTGCTCGAGGCAGCGGCCCACATATCCCGGGCGGCAGACCGCTCCGAAGGTTATTACCGCGTCGCCTGCCTTCTGACATGGCCATGGCTCTTTGAAAGCGAAGTCACCATTTTCTATGACAAGGACTACTACCTGGGTTTCCTCAGCGACGCGAACGCGCTAGCGCCCCAACGGATCAGCGACAAGTTGGCGCTGCACGTTCCACCCAATTTCATTGAGCACGGGCGTAACGTAGTCGACCCAGAAAACAACATCACAGTCCAATGGTGGTGCATAGGCGAACCGGCCTGAGCGCCTCGCCCCCCTACTCTTCTGCCCGCCCCTTGCCCTCGCGATCACGCTCATACCGACGCGCCAACGCAAATGCCGGCAGCCAGGACTCGCGGCGCACGGTCCAGCATTCGTAGGTGGGCGTCAGTTGGTCGGGGGTATCGAGCGTGCCGAGGTGCACTTCGATCTCGTCGCCGCTGCGGGCGAACAGCGACGAGCCGCAATTGGGGCAGAAGAAGCGCCCGGCATAATCCCGGGGCTCGCCCGTGACGGTGACGGCGTCCTCGGGGAACACCGCCGCCGCAAAAAACAGTGCACCGTGATGCTTGCGGCAATCCAGGCAGTGGCAAAGGCCGACCCGGTATGGACGGCCAGACGCTTCAAGACGAACGTTGCCGCACAGGCAACCGCCGGTGAATCGTTCCATCGCTGTTCTCCTCTGCGATCGAGAAAAATGTCATGACGCCTGCCGATCAAGGATAGGCGCATGCTGCGCCATCAGCTCCATCACCCAGTCAATGAACACCCGCAGCTTGGCACTGATGTGCCGGTTCGGCGGGTAGGCCACGTACATCGGCATCGACTCCAGGCGCCAATCTTCGAACAACGGGACCAACGTCCCCTGCGCCTGGTGAGTCCGCGACATATAGATGGGCAACCAGAGCACGCCCAGCCCGGCCAGGCCGGCGGCCAGGTAGGCGTTGCCATCGTCGATCGCCAGGGCGTAACGCGCCTTGATGCGCAGGTGCTCGTCCTGTCGGTGCATGGCATAGGGCAAGGCCTTGCCGGTGCGTGCCCACAGGAAACCGACGACGCGATGTTGGGAATCCTCCAGCTCTCGCGGATGGACCGGGGTACCCAGACGCGCCAGGTAGCTTGGCGCGGCGAAGACCCCAAGGGCCAGGTCGCCGACGCGTCGGGCGATCAGCGATTGATCCTTCAGTTCGCCGCCGCGAACCACGCAATCGACGTTTTCGTCAATTATGTCAACGATGCGGTCGCTGACGCCCATGTCGATCTGGATGTCGGGGTAACGCTCGTAAAAGTCCGGCAGCGCCGGTATCAGGATCAGCGCCGCCAGCGGGCTCGGCACATCCACCCGCAGCCGCCCGCGCGGCAGGGCCTGGGCGCCGGACAAGCTGGTCTCGGCGTCATCCAGGTCCGCCAACAGGCGGATCGCACGCTCATAGAAGGCCGCGCCGTCCGCCGTGACGTTGACCTTGCGTGTCGTGCGGTTGAGCAACTTGACTCGCAGCCGCGCTTCGAGCTGTTGCACCAGCTGGGTCACGGTGGTCTTGCTCATGTGCAGCGTCTCGGCGGCCTTGGTGAAACTGCCCGACTCCACCACACGCACGAACGCCTGCATCGCATCGAAACGGTCCATCTGCGCCTCGGATTGTTTGGGTTTGACAAACAGTGAACGCCAAGCTTGCCCGTTTATCGCCCGAGCACAAGCCCCTACAGTTTCTCCATCGCACATTGGCGGCCGCTACGGCCCATCGAGGAGACACCCCATGACACAGCGTGACGTCGTTTTTCTGCCCGGACGCCAGGCGCTTTACGAGCGCAACCGCTATTCGCCGGCGATTCGCTCCAATGGTTTGCTGTTCGTATCCGGACAGGTCGGCAGCCGCGAGGACGGCTCGCCCGAGCCCGTGCTGGAAGACCAGGTGCGCCGCGCCTTCACCAATCTTGCGGCCATACTCGCCGCCGCCGATTGCAGCTTTGACGACGTGATCGACGTCACGGTCTTCATGGTTGATCCCGAATCGATATTCGAACGGGTCTGGAGCGTGGTGCCCGAATTCTGGGGCCACGCGCCGCACCCAACGCTGACAGCGGTGGGTGTGACATGGCTGTATGGTTTCCAGTTCGAGATCAAGGTGATTGCCAGGTTGCCTGGAACCACAAGCTGACTACCCCTTCACCGCCGCCTCGATCGCCGCGATGTCGATCTTGGTCATGTTCATCATGGCTTCGAAGGCGCGCTTGGCGGCGGCTTTGTCGGCGCTGGTGATCGCCTCGACCAGAACCCGGGGGCTGATCTGCCACGACACACCCCACTTGTCCTTGCACCAGCCGCAAGCGCTCGCCTGGCCGCCGTTGTCGATGATCGCGTTCCAGAGGCGATCCGTCTCGGCCTGGTCATCGGTTGCGACCTGGAAGGAGAAGGCTTCGTTGTGCTTGAACATCGCGCCGCCATTCAAGCCGATGCAGGGAATGCCGATCACCGTGAAATCCACCGTGATGACATCGCCCTGCTCGCCCGCCGGATAATCGCCCGGCGCATGGTGGATCGCGTTCACCGCGCTGTCGGGAAACGTGCTTGCGTAGAACTCAGCTGCGTCCTGCGCGGTGCCGTCGTACCAGAGGCAAATCCTGTTCTTGTTGTTCATTGGGATTCTCCGAAAGGGACTGGACCATGAAGTCTAGCAGCCCCTTCCTGAGATGAATGCCCAAGGCTCAGGCAAACAGATCGACGCCCAGTTGGAACGCCACCCACAACGCCAGGCCGGTCGCGAACACCAGCGCAATGTTCTCGAACAGGTTGTTGCGGTATTCCTTGCCCAGCAGCGACTTCTGGTTGGACATGATCAGCAGGCCCAGGGAGATCACTGGCAGGCCGACGATGTTCAGCGCGTTGACACCGATAGTCAGGGTCACGAAGTCCGGCATGCCCGGCAGCGACCAGATCAGCGGCGTGACGAGGATGAACAGCATGAACCACTTGTGCATCGGGTCGCGGTGGAACTCCTTGCCATAGCGCTCGCGACGCTCAGGACGCACGTGCTGGAAGGCATCGGTGATCAGCATCGGGAATGCCGTGGTCTTGCCGGAAATGCTGGCGAACAGCGTGGCGAACACACCGACGAAGAACACATACCAACCGATCGAGCCGAAGAACATTTCCAAGGCCTTGCCCAGGTCGCCAAGGGTCTTCACCTCGATGCCATTAGGCCGCAGGATCTCGGCGCCGACGATCCAGATCGCCAGGTTGATGACGATCCCGACAAACACCGCAAACAACAGGTCGTTGCGCTGGATGCGCTTGTGCTCAGGGCCAACCCAGCCTTTCTGGCGCATGACATAAGGGTGGACGAAGTTGGCGATGGAACCCGCCACCGCGCCAATCACCGAGACCGCCACCAGCAGCGCACCGTGCACGCCTTCATCGGGTGGAATGCTGAAGCCGATGGTGCCTTTGACGATTCCGGCGACATCCGGGCCGGACATGACCGCCAAGGCGAGGAACGCCAGGGTCATGATCGCCAGCAACACCTTCATCACGCCCTCGATCATCGAGTAGATATTGCGCCCGACGAGCATCCACACTGCCAACACCACCGCCACCGAACACAGCAGCGGGTAATCGGTCTTGAGCAGCATCGCCAAGGCCTCGCCGGCGCCCTTGATCATGTAGGCGTTCATCAGGTGCCCCATGAGCAGCGCATACACCAGCATGAACCAGGCGAAAAACGGATTGAGCTGGGCGTAACCCTGCAGGATGGTCATGCCCTGGTTATTGCACAGCTGGAAGCGGGCAATGATGTTGACGATCAGGTATCGGAGCAGCAAGGACACCGCCAGCACCCACATCATTGCGTAGCCGTAGTTCGCGCCGGCCACGGAAGATGTGATGAGATCGCCAGCGCCCAGCCATGACAGTACCGCGATGATACCGGGGCCAAGTAGCTTCAAGAGGCGTACGAAGCGGCTCTGCGCGGGGGCCACGGCCTGGCCTTCTGCGGAGGGAATGCTCGACATGGATGAAATCTCCGTTATTTTTTTTGTGAGGAACGGAAACAGTCGACCATATTTCGTACGACATCGTACAACCATAATTAAGCCGGAAGTATGTAAAAATGTTTCAACTCCCCGACATGGTTACACGCCGGGGAGATCGCCCATCGTCACGGCCCGCTGCCCCGCTCGCCATTGTTGATCATCCAGCGAATCATGCTCGCCAACGGCACCCGATAGTGCTGGGCTGCACACAGGCCCGGTTGCTGCGGGTCGTACCATTCGACGTAGCGGCTGAGCAGTACGTGCTGGCCGTCCTCGGCAAGCCGCAGTTCGAGCTCGCGGCAATGCAGCGAGCCTTGGTCAATGGTCTTCACCCGCCGATGCAGGACCAGCGCCTGGCTATTCATCGGCGCCACCGCGTTCCGGGCATTGCGGCTCGTCCTGGACGGCGCCCAGTTTGCCATCCGCGACGAAATCAGCACGTCGTTGCGCGATGGCGTCGCGCAGCGCCACGTAATAGTCCGGCCGCGCCTGCAACTGGTCGGTGAGCGGCAGCGCCTGCGCGCGTCCATCGACGACGCCGCCCACGGTCTTGATCGTACTCAGGGTCTGGACGGTATCGCTGTTGTCGCCGAAAGGGTCCACGACGAAGCTCACCACCTTGCCGGTAGCGTCCCTCAGGTTGGCAGTGCCCAGCAGCGGCAATTCCACGATCGGTCCGGGGGCGATATTCCAGACGCCAAACGTCTGGCCGAAATCCGATTCATGACGCGCGATGCCCATCTTGCCCGACACGTCGATCAGCCCGACGATGCCCACGGTGGTATTGATGACGAAGCGCCCAAGAGTCGTGACGGAACGCTGCCCATTGCCTTGCAGCAAATCGTTGATGAACACCTTGGGCTCACCGAAGTTGGCGACGAAGTTGTGTACGCCAGCCTGGAACATGTCCGGCAGTTTGCGATACCCACGGGCGACGGGGGCCAGGGCGTAATCGTCCACGGTACGGTTGAAGGCGAAGATGCCGCGGTTCACCGGTTCGGCCGGATCGTGCACCGCATAGGGAACACTTTCGCAACTGCCCGGCTTGGCGGTTGGCGTACTGCTGCAGCCGCTGGCGAGTACCGCCAGCGCGACGATGACGGTGGATCGGACAAACAGCGGCGCGGGTTTGAGGATCGACATGCGGGGCTATCTCGGGGAGGAATGGAGGGGTGCCTATGCCGGTTAAAAGCCAAACACCAAACCCGTGGCGAGGGAGCTTGCTCGCGCCTTAGTGCGAAGCGCTCACCGCTGTTTTGGGGCCGCTTCGCGACCCAGCGGGAGCAAGCTCCCTTGCCACGGGTTCTGGGTGGAACTGACTATTTGGAGAGACCGACATCGACCCCATCCTGCCGCCGTTTTCTTGCCCGCAGATTTCCGGAATATTGCCCGCCGGCAGCTTTGTTTCCGGATTGAAATAAATGACGCAGGCCCGGATTGACCCTAGTATTGCACCCCGTATTCATTGCCCGACGTGACCACCGTGAGCCACTTATTACTGGTGGACGATGACCTCGAAGTCCTCGCCCTGCTGCGCAAATTCCTTGAGCAACATGGCTATAGCGTCGAAGTCGCCGCCGACGGCAACGCCCTGTGGCAAGCGGTGGAACGCCGGCAGCCGGACCTGATCATCCTCGACGTGATGTTGCCGGGCGATAACGGCCTGGTGCTGTGCCAGCGCCTGCGCAACGAGCACCGGGTCGGGATCATCATGCTCACCGCCATGGGTGAATTGAGCGACCGTGTCGTCGGCCTGGAAATGGGCGCCGATGACTACCTCACCAAGCCCTTCGATGCCCGAGAATTGCTGGCCCGGGTGCGCGCCGTCCTGCGGCGCACCGGCGAGGCCAGGGGCAGCCCGGGCGACCTCGCCCGGCCGACCTTGGAGTTCGAAGGCTGGCAACTGGACGTCACCCGTCGCGAATTGCGCTCGCCCGACAAGGTCATGATTCCGCTGTCTACCGGGGAATTCGAATTACTGCTGGTCTTCGCCGAACATCCACGCCGGGTGCTCACCCGCCAGCAACTGCTCGACCTGGCCCGTGGTGAGACCTTCGATGCGTTTGACCGAAGCATCGATGTCCAGGTCAGCCGTTTGCGGCGCAAATTGGAAAGCGACGTCACCGGTCCGTCGATGATCCGCACCGTTCGCAACAGTGGCTACCTGTTCAGTCCCCACGTGGTGAAGCGATGACCACCGGGCCCACGAAGGTCCATCGACCACGGGACACCGTGGCACGCTGGATCGCGCTGACCACAATGGTGGCGATGCTGACGTTGCTGGCGCTCAACGAACTGTTCAGCCTGTTGGCCGGCGCCTGGGCGCGCCCTCCCCTGATGGAAACCGGCCTGATGGAAAAGGCCGCAGCGATTACCCGCATCATTGATTCGGTCAAGCCCGCACAACGACCCGACATTGCCGTGGCGGCCAGTGACGAGGCGTTCAGCGTCCAGTGGCTGCGGCGCTATGAAGATGCGCGGTTACCGGTGATCGACGACCCGGAGTTCAGCGAAGGCTCGGCATTCCTGCATCGGCAGTTGGGCAGGCCCGACGCACGGATCGACGCCTACGAACCAGGAGACTGGCCAGCCGATGACCCCGCCAGGCGCTACGCCGTAATCATCGAACTGTCCGATCGCTCCTGGGTAACCGTCTCTGTGACCTCGCGCAGCTGGGGCCTGGGAGAATGGGCCCGCAACCTGATCATCATCGCGCTGATCATGCTGTCGACACTGATCGTCGCCCTGATCGCCACGCGACACCTCGCCACACCGCTGGAGCGCTTTGCCGAGGGCGCCCGACGCTTTGGCGTGGACTTCCGGGCACCGCCGATCCCGGTCGTAGGTCCCTTCGAAATCCGCCAGGCGATCCTGGCGTTCAACGCCATGCAGGCCCAGCTCAAGCACTTCGTCCAGGACCGCACGCAGATGCTCGCCGCCATCTCCCACGACTTGCGAGCCCCCCTGACCCGCATGCGCCTGCGCGGCGAATTCATAGAGGACCCCGATCAGCAATCGAGGTTGTTCCGGGACGTCGACGAGATGCAGGCGATGGTCAATGCCGCCTTGGAATTCTTCCGCGACGAAGCGCGCCTGGAACACGCCACGGCGTTCGACCTGGCGGAACTGCTGCACACCGTCGTCGACGATTTCCGGGACGCTGGCACCGAAGTGTCCTTCGAAGGCGCCCAGCGGTTCGTGTATGTCGGCCGGCCCATCGGGATCAAGCGCGCGCTGAGCAACCTGATCGACAACGCGGCGAAATACGGCAGCGAACCGGGCGTGCGGTTGAAGTCCTTCGCCGACTGCGTCGAGATCCGCATCGTCGATCGCGGGCCGGGCATCGCGCTCCAATATCAGGAGCAAGTGTTCGCGCCGTTCTTTCGCATCGAAGGCTCGCGCAACAAGAACACCGGTGGCGTCGGGCTGGGCCTGTCGGCGGCACGGGCGACGGTACTGGAGCATGGCGGAACGCTGATGCTCAGGAACCGCAGGGACGGTGGCCTCGAGGTCAGGGTCTCGCTGCCGCTCAATTGACCTCGGCATGGCATTGCGGCGAACAATGTCCTAAACAACACGTGCCTTACTCGGTAGGATGTCCGGCCTTTTGACCTGGCCCTGTCGCGCGGAACCGCCCCGATGATCCTGATCGTTTACGCCCATCCCTACCCCGACCAATCGCGGGTCAACCAACAGATGCTCAAGCGCGCGTCCGACAACCCAGACGTGGTCATACGGTCTCTTTACGAGCTTTACCCAGACTTCAACATCGACGTCGAGGCCGAACAGCGCGCTGCCGAGCAGGCTGACCTGATTGTCCTCCAGCACCCGATGTACTGGTACGGCATGCCGCCTCTCTTGAAATTGTGGATCGATAAAGTGTTCACCCATGGCTGGGCCTATGGCAAAGGCGCCACGGCCCTCAACGGCAAGCGCCTGTTGTGGGCCGTGAGCACGGGTGGCGAACGGGAGCATTTCCAGATCGGCGCGTACCCGGACTTTTCCGCGCTGGCCCAGCCGCTCCATGCCACGGCGCTTTATTGCCACATGCGCTGGCTCGAGCCGGTCGCCGTGCACGGCGCCTACGCCGCCGAGTCCGACACTCAACGGGCACAAATCGAACACTACGGCGCACGCCTGGCCGCTTGGAAGGAAGATTGAAATGCAGACGCACAGCCTGATCGAGATGCTCATCTACCTGGCCTCGGCGACGCTGATCGTGCCGATTGCCGTGCGCTTCGGCCTGGGCCCGGTGCTGGGTTACCTGCTGGCCGGTTGCGTGATCGGCCCGTGGGGCCTCAAGCTCATCACCGATGTAAAAGCTATTTTGGAGTTCGCCGAAATCGGCGTCGTCCTGATGCTGTTCATCATTGGTCTAGAGCTCGACCCCAAGCGGTTGTGGGCGCTGCGCAGGATGGTGTTCGGCGGCGGCGCCCTGCAGATGCTGGCCTGCGGCGGTGCAATCGCCGCGTTCTGCGCGGCCCTGGGGCTGAATTGGACGGCGGCGCTGCTGGTCGGCCTGACGTTGAGCCTGTCCTCAACCGCCATCGCCATGCAGGCGATGAGCGAACGCAACCTGACCGCCACCGCCGTCGGGCGCAGCAGCTTTGCGGTGCTGTTGTTCCAGGACATCGCGGCCATTCCCCTGGTCGCCATGATCCCGTTGTTGTCGGCCCACGGCCAAACCCCGTCAGGCATGGCCTTGGCGCTGTCGATCGTCAAAATTGTCGCCGCCATCAGCGTCGTCGTGCTGTTGGGGCGCTACGTAACGCGACCGCTGCTGCGCTTCGCCGCGCGCTCGGGCCTGCGGGAGATTTTCAGTGCGGTGGCGCTGTTCCTGGTGTTCGGTTTCGGCTTTCTTCTCGAAGAGGCCGGCCTGTCGATGGCAATGGGCGCGTTCCTCGCCGGCGTGCTGTTGGCAAGCTCCGAATACCGCCACGCCCTGGAAAGCGACATCGAGCCGTTCAAGGGCCTGCTGCTGGGGCTGTTCTTTATCGGCGTGGGCATGTCGATCGATTTCGGCACGCTGATCAACGCACCGCTGAAGGTCATCACCCTGACCCTGGGCTTCATCCTGATCAAACTGCTGGTGATCAAGACCGTCAGCCGCTTCCTGAACGTGCCCGCCGGCCAGCGATCCTGGCAAGCGGTGCTGCTCGGCCAGGGCAGTGAATTCGCCTTCGTGGTGTTCGGCGCTGCGACGTTGGCCGGCATCCTCACCGACCAGTGGGGCAAAAGCCTGACGCTGGCGGTCGCCCTGTCCATGTGCCTGACGCCCTTGCTGATCCTGCTGCTGGACCGCGTGGAATCGGCCACCAAAAAGGACAACCAGCAATCCGATCTCGTCGACCAGCAGAACCCACGGGTGATCATTGCCGGCTTCGGTCGTTTCGGGCAGATCGCCGGTCGCTTGCTGATGTCCTGCGGCGTTGAGGTGGTGGTTCTCGACCATGACCCCGACAACATCGAGACGCTGCGCAAGTTTGGCGTAAAAGTGTTCTACGGCGACGCCACGCGCCTCGATCTGCTCCACGCCGCCGGCGCGGCCCAGGCGATGGTGCTGATCAATGCGATAGACGATCAGCAGGACAACCTGACGCTGACCCGAATGGCCCAGGAACACTTCCCCGGATTGAAACTGATCGTGCGGGCGCGGGACATGGCGCACCTGATCACCCTGCGGCAGTTGGGCGTGGAAAGCGCCGAGCGGGAGACCTTTGAAAGCGCGCTGTCATTGGGTCGACGCGCGCTGGTGCAGATGGGTGTCGGCGCATACGAGGCGCGCGAACGCGCCGACCAGTTCCGTCGTCTCAACTTGCAGATGCTCGAAGAAATCGTCGCCCAGCCGGAAGACGACCTCAAGTTCCGGCACGACGCCTACCGCCGCGCCAATGCGCTGCTCACGGAAATGTTCAACGAGGACCGCGCGCACCCGGTCGACAGCTGGCCGGACCATCACCGAAACGAGAAGGAGCAGGCGCGCAGCTGACGCGCCCCAGCTTCACACCCGCCCGAACTGGCGCCGGTACTGCATCGGCGTCAGCCCTGTCAGCGTCTTGAACATCCGCTGCAGGTTGGAGCTGCTGCTGAAACCCAGCTCGGCGCCGATGCTGGCCAGGGGCAGCGACGTCAATGTCAGGCGTTCGCCCACCTGATTCAACTTGATGCACCGGGCATACGCGGCGACGGTCTGGCCGGTTGCGTCGCCAATCTTGCGCGCCAGCGTGCGCTCGGACATGGCAAGCCGACTCGCCAGCGCCTTGACCGTGATCTGCTCCGCCGGCATCTGCTCGATCAAGCCATGCAACCGGCGCAGCAATCCGTCGGGCTGCTGTATCAGCGCAATCCCCTGAAACGCCACGTGAGGGACGGCCGGGCGCGGCAACACCATCAGCCGGGTATATCGCGCAGTGCATCGCGACTGACGTTACGTTCGATCAGGTGCTCGGCGATGGGCAGGTAACCGTTCACCCCCGACGCGGTGGCGGTTCGCGCGTTGAACACGCAGTTCTGTTCGCTCTGCCAGCGCACTTTGCCGTGCTGCTCCTGCATCGACTGCGCCAACCACCAGGTGACTGTCAAGCCCTGCCCGTCCAATCGGCCACAGGCGGCCAGCAGACAGACCCCGGTGCAGTAGGCCCAGAGTTGCAAGCGCCGGGGGCGGTTCGACAGCGCTTTCAACAGCGGAGCCTGGCCGGCAAGCACACCCTTGACCTGTTCGGCCGATTCGGCCCAGAAACCAGGCACCATGAGCGCATCCAGGTCGGCCTCGCCCAACGACTTCTCAGCCTGAAGACCGATGCCATGGGCGCAGGTCACCGGGCCGGCTTGCAGCGCGACATAGGTCGCCTCGAACAGCACCCGACCACTGCGGCGGTTGGCCGCGTGCAGCAAATCAGCAAAGGCAAACAGGCCGGCAGGCATGCAACCGGGAAACAGCAACAAACCGACACGGAGTTTTTTCGGCATGGCTCAAATTGAATCAAGGATGTCAGATCCAGCCATTATGCCCATCGCCCGGGATCGGCACCATGGAACGCTCGCCCTACAAGGAACGCTCCATGAAAATCCAACAGATCCGCAACGCCACGATCATCCTTGAGTTCGGCCCGTACCGCGTGCTCGTCGACCCCATGCTGGCCGGCAAAGGCGCCCTGCCGCCGCTTCGCCTGTTCGGCGCGACCCAGCGCAATCCGCTGGTGGAGCTGCCGGCGTTCACGGCAAGCGCTCTTGAAACCGTGACTCATTGTCTGATCACGCACTGCCAGAAAGGCCACTTCGATCATCTCGATCGGGCGGCGAAACACTGGCTGCGAGAACGCCAGATCCCGGTCATCTGCACGCCCCGCGACGCCGGGTACCTCGCCAGGCGAGGCTTGAACGTCCAACCGCTCGCCAACGATCACGAGCAACCCGGCGCGTTCCTGGGTGGCAGCATTCGGTCCGTCAAATGCACCCACGGACGGGGCCTGGTGGGCAAGCTGATGGAGCACGGCGTTGGCTACCTGATCGAGTTGCCCGACGAGCCCAGCGTCTACCTCACCGGCGACACCGTGCTCACCCCCACTGTGTGCGATTTCGTATTGCGCCATCAGCCGCAGGTCAGCGTGGTCCCGGCAGGCGGGGCACGTTTCGATATCGGCGACGACATCATCATGGGCATGGAAGAAACCCTGGAATTCACCCGTCTGTCTCGTGGGACCGTGGTGGCCAATCACCTGGAAGCCATCAGCCATTGCCCGACGACGCGAGAGGCACTGCGCGCTGCCGCCGAGCGGGCGGGGGTTGCGGAACGGCTGCTCATCCCGGACGACGGTCAGGCACTGGTCTTTTCGTCCCCCCAATGACCCGTCACGGTCATCGGCACGGCCTCTCGGGGCAACATGGGCAGGCGTTGGAAATCGACGGCCTTCACGTCCAAACGCCATTGTAGGTGCCGGCACAAATATTCAAACGTTGCCTGCATCAACGACAAGGTCAACGGCTCGCCAGGACAACGGTGGTAGGTGTACTCGCCGCCGCCCTGGCTGATGACCGATGTTTTCATCGGGCATTGGCCGAAACGTTCGGGCGAAAAACTGTCCGGCGCCTTCCAATGCGCCGCATCGCGGTTGCTGCCGAAGAGGTCCAGCAGCACCCGGGTGCCTTTGTCGAAACGATAGCCGCGCCATTCGAAGCTCTCGCGCACGAACGCGGCCACCATCGGAAAGAACGAGTAGAAGCGCCGCGTTTCCTCGGCGAAGGCCCACGCCGCGCCTTCGCTGCGGGCGATGGAGGTTCGCCATCGCGGCTGTCGCTCCAGCTCGATCAGCCCGAACAACAGGAAGCGCCCCACCGCGACCACCGGGCGCAGAATGTTGAGCAATTCGACGGCCGCTACCCGTGGCGCCAACAATTGCCCTTGCTCATCGCGATGCTGGGCAAGCTTGTGCAGAGGGGACTTCGGCAACGCAGGGTGGGCGCCTCGCCGGCAGCTTTCGATCCAGCGCGCGGCCTCGGCTTCGCAGGCCTTGCGCCGCCACCACGCGGCTGGCATGCGCCAATCCAGGCGACCGCTGCCGTCGATCAACGAGGCCAACCGCCGGGTCAGCCGGTGCATTTGTTGATCGCTCATCGTCGCAACGCCGGCCCATTCGCAGACCGACCGACACAACAGGGCCTCGATCCAAGGCAGGCATTCGAACGCCTCGCCCACTGGAAGTCTTGCCGTGGCCTCGCTCAAGCGAGCTTCATAAACCTGGGTCAAACGCTGGACGTTTTCCTTGTCCAGCAGTTCGAGGAACAATTGCTTGCGTCGCGCATGAGGGGCTCCGTCGAGCCCCTGGACCCCACCGGCCCCCAGCAGAATATTGCGCAGCGGCGCCGGCGTGGACGTGGGCGTTCGGACAAAGCGCCGCGCGTCGTAAAACAGCTCCGCCGCCTCCAGCCCGCTGAGGCAAAGCGTGCGCCGACCCAGCAGCCGGGTCTGGAAAACCGGGCTGCCATAGGCGGCGCACCGCTTGCGAATGAACGGGTAGCCCTCGCGTAAAAAAGCCCATGTCGAATCAGCCCAGCGATGGCCGGGAATACCAGGGTCTGCCATGACGAAATCCTTGCCTGACGACGATAAATCTGGGACATCGTCCGGCCGGAGCCTGTTCGATTTTTCAGGCACCAGGCACACCGCCGCGCGGCGCCTGTCGCTATAGCATGGCGTCAAGCTCGGCCAGCATCTGCGCGGGAATTCGCAGCTCACTTGCCGAGAGGTTTTCCTGCAGGTGCGCCACGGATGACGTACCGGGAATCAGCAACATATTCGGCGCACGTTGCAGCAGCCAGGCCAACGCGACGCCCAGCGGTGAAGCGTCCAGGCGCGCGGCGACATCCGACAGGGTTTGCGATTGCAGCGGCGTAAACCCACCCAGTGGGAAGAACGGCACGTAGGCGATGCCTTGCTTGCCCAGCTCTACAATCAGTTGTTCGTCGACGCGATGGGTCAGGTTGTAGTGATTCTGCACGCAGACCACCTTCGCAATGCCCTGGGCCTGCTTGACCTGGGACGCGGTGACGTTGCTCAAGCCCAGATGGCGGATCAGGCCCTGATGCTGCAACTCGGCCAGCGTCGAGAACTGTTCCTCGATGTCGTCATCGGCTGGCGAATGCAAATTGCCCCAGGCGCGCAGGTTGACCACCTCCAACACATCCACGCCAAGGTTGCGCAGGTTGTCATGGACAGCGCGGGTCAGCTCGGCCGGGCTGTGGGCCGGGTTCCATGACGCATCCGTACCCCGGACGGCGCCAACCTTGGTCACGATGACCAGCTCGTCGGCGTAAGGATGGAGCGCTTCACGGATCAGCCGGTTGGTGACATGGGGCCCGTAGAAGTCAGCGGTGTCGATATGGTTGACGCCCGCCGCCACCGCTTCGCGCAGCACGGCGATGGCCGCCGCCGGATCCTTGGGTGGCCCGAAAACCTGGGGGCCTGCCAGTTGCATCGCGCCGTAGCCCATGCGCTTGACCGTACGATCGCCCAGTTGAAAAGTCCCTGCGGTGTCTGCCCTGCTCATCTCGTACCCCTTGATTAAATGTGCCTGGGCCGACTATAGGCGTTGACCACTCCGCTGATAATCAGGTGCAATCCGAACGGGCTGTACGGTGGAGAGAACAATGGCGACAGATATCCAGGACTTGCTGTCCTTCGTGGCGGTGGTGAGCGCGGGCGGGTTTCGTGAAGGCGCGCGGATCAGCGGCAAATCCGCCTCCAGCCTCAGCGATGCCGTGCGACGCATCGAAAGCCGGCTCGGCGTGCGCCTGCTCAACCGCACCACCCGTAGCGTGGTGCCGACCGAGGCCGGCGCGCGCCTGATGGAACGCATCGTGCCGGCCTTGGGCGAGGTGGAATCCGCGCTGGACGTGGTCAACGATTTTCGTGATCGTCCCTCGGGCACCCTCAGGCTGAACGTACCGGTTAGCGCCGCCCGGCTGGTGCTGCCTGCGATCATCGCGCCGTTCCTCAAAAGCTACCCTGACATCCGCCTCGAAGTGGTCACCGAGGAAAGCTTCGTCGACATGCTCGCGGCCGGGTGTGACGCCGGCATTCGCTACGACGAACGCCTTGAGCAGGACATGATCGCCATTCCCATCGGCCCACGCTTGCAGCGCTTCGCCACCGCCGCCTCACCGGCATACCTCGACGCCCGTGGCCGACCCGAGCACCCGCGGGACCTGCTGCGGCACGCCTGCCTGGCCGGCAAGTTTCCCAGCGGGGCCCTGCCGCTCTGGGAGTACGAACGGGACGGGGAAACCATCAGCGTCGAGCCGAACGGCCCGTTGATCGTGCGCATCGGCGGCGCCATGGACCTGGCGGTGCAGGCGGCGGTGGATGGGATGGGCATCGTTCATTTGTTCGAGGACTGGCTGCGACCACACCTGGACAGCGGCCTGCTCGAACCGGTACTCGAACCCTGGTGGCAGCATTTCACCGGGCCGTTCCTCTACTACCCCGGCCGCCGCTACCTACCCTCGCCGCTGCGGGCGTTCGTGGACTTTGTCAATCAGAACCGCGACTAATCCGCTTTGGGAGCGAGCCTGCTCGCGATGGCCGCAGTACATCCAACATCTCCACAAGCTGAACCACCGCTATCGCGAGCAGGGCTCGCTCCCACAAAAAGCCCTGCGCCGCCCGCATCCAACAAACAACACTGCCCCCCCTGTGGGAGTGAGCTTGCTCGCGATGGCGACAGTACATCCACCATCTCTGCAAGCTGAACCACCGCTATCGCGAGCAAGCTCGCTCCCACAAAAGGTTCTGCGGGATGGCCAAATTCAACAAACAACACTGCCCCCCTGTGGGAGCGAGCCTGCTCGCGATGGCGGCGGCACATCCAACATCTCTGCAAGCTGAACCACCGCTATCGCGAGCAGGGCTCGCTCCCACAATAGGTTCTGCGGTGTGGCCAAATTCAACAAACAACACTGCCCCCCTGTGGGAGCGAGCCTGCTCGCGATGGCGGCGGCACATCCAACATCTCTGCAAGCTGAACCACCGCTATCGCGAGCAGGGCTCGCTCCCACAATAGGTCCTGCGGTGTGCCCGCATCCAACAAACAACACTGCCCTCCCTGTGGGAGCGAGCCTGCTCGCGATGGCGGCCGCACATCCGACATCTCCATAAGCTGAACCACCGCTATCGCGAGCAAGCTCGCTCCCAGAATAGGTCCTGCGGTGTGGCCAGATTCAAGACACAACACTGCCCCCCTGTGGGAGCGAGCCTGCTCGCGATGGCGGCGGTACATCCAACATCTCTGCAAGCTGAACCACCGCTATCGCGAGCAGGGCTCGCTCCCACAATAGGTTCTGCGGTGTGGCCAAAATCAACACACAACACTGCCCCCCTGTGGGAGCGAGCTTGCTCGCGATGGCGGCCGCACATCCAACATCTCCATAAGCTGAACCACCGCTATCGCGAGCAAGCTCGCTCCCACAATAGGTCCTGCGGTGTGGCCAAATTCAACAAACAACACTGCCCCCCTGTGGGAGCGAGCCTGCTCGCGATGGCGGCGGCACATCCAACATCTCTGCAAGCTGAACCACCGCTATCGCGAGCAAGCTCGCTTCCACAAAAGGTTCTGCGGGATGGCCAAATTCAACAAACAACACTGCCCTCCCTGTGGGAGCGAGCTTGCTCGCGATGGCGGCCGCACATCCAACATCTCCATAAGCTGAACCACCGCTATCGCGAGCAGGGCTCGCTCCCACAATAGGTCCTGCGGTGTGGCCAAATTCAAGACACAACACTGCCCCCCTGTGGGAGCGAGCCTGCTCGCGATGGCGGCGGCACATCCAACATCTCCATAAGCTGAACCACCGCTATCGCGAGTGTGGCTAAATTCAACAAACAACACTGCCCTGCGGTGGCACATTTGAGGCGCTAGCGCTTGCCTAACTCCATTCCCTGGGCCTGCCACAGCGTTTGGAACGGCCCTGCGCGTTGGCGCAGTTCATCGGGCGCGCCGTCCTGGACGATTCTTCCTGCCTGCAGCACCAGGATCCGATCGAACCTTGCGACCGTCGACAACCGATGGGCCACTGCCAGTACGGTGCGGCCGCGCATCAGGTCGTCCAGGGCCATTTGCACCTTGGCTTCCGATTCCGTGTCCAGGGCCGAGGTGGCTTCGTCAAGGATCAGGATCGGCGCGTTTTTCAGGAACGCCCGCGCCAACCCCAGGCGCTGGCGCTGACCGCCCGACAGCATCACGCCGCGCTCACCCACCAGGGTATTGAACCCGTCCGGCAGGCCACGGATGAACTCTTCGCAATAGGCATGGCGGGCCGCGTCGATCACCTGTTCCTCGGTGGCGTCGGGCTGACCATAGGCGATGTTCTCGTAGATGGTGCGATTGAACAGCGCCGGTTCCTGGGGCACCACGGCGATCTGTCTGCGCAGGCTGTCCTGGCTGACCGAGCGCACGTCTCGGTCATCGATCAGGATCACCCCGCTGCGCACATCGTCAAGGCGCTGGACCAGACTGACCAGCGTCGACTTGCCCGCCCCCGAAGGGCCGACAATGCCGACTTTCTGTCCGGCGGGAATATCGAGGAACAGGTGCTTGATCGCACCCCGACCGTCGGCGTAGCTGTAGCTGACGTCGATAAAGCGAATGTTGCCGCGCCCCGGCGCCAGTTCTGCCGGGGTGTCGCTGAGGGCGTGCGGCTGGACGATGATGCGCAGGGTCTCGGCGATCACGCCCATTTGCTGCGAAGTATCCACCAAAGCCAGGGCCAGGTCCCGCGAGCCGTGCAGGATGCGAAACGACAATGCACTGACCATCACCACATCGCCCGGGGTGATCTGCCCGTCCTGCCACAACAGGATCGACCAGCCGAGCATGCCGCCGGCCATGATCGACAGGCAGATGTCATGCAGGACTCGGGCTTTTTCAAGGTAGATCCAACTGCGGCGTTGAGCCTTGGCCTCGACACCTATCGCTTGCTCCAGTCGACGCCGTTCCCGATGCCGGGCGGAGAAAGCCTTGATCGTCCAGACGTTGGAAACCTGGTCCACCAGCTCGCCGCCGACGCGCGCGGCCTGGGACGCGAAGTCGATGTGGCGACTGCGGCCTCGCAGGCCCATCACTGTGATCAAGGTTGCCACCACGACCACGGCGCCAATCAACGCGATGCCCATGGAAAGTCGCACGGTGAACAACACCACCACGGCCCCGATGAAATCGACGCAAGGCGGGATGATTTTCCAGGCCAGCCCACCGTAGATGGACCCAGCCGCGGCGCCCGCCGAGGAAATCCGATTGGCCAGGGCCCCGGCAAAATGCTGGGAGAAATAGCGCATTGGATGGCCCGTCAAGTGATTGAACAGGTCGATGCGCAGGTCCGCGCAACTGGCGACCACCGTCCGACAACCCAGGTAGCCACCGGAGCGCCAGAACACGTTTTCAATCACGATCAAGGCAATGAACACTGTGAACGGCAGCCACACATGCCCGGCGGCCTCCCTGCCCTGGGCCATCGCGTCCACCAATAGCTTCATACCGAACTGCACCGCCACGGCGCAGCTCGCGGCGCCGATAATCAGCAAAAACAAGGTCGCGAAATGCCACGGCCTGAGGGTGACGTAGCGCCAGAGAAAAGCGATCGCCGTATTGGGCAACGGCAGCCCATGGGGTTGCTGGCTGTTCATGGCACTTGTGCCGTCGCCACGGGTGAGGCGAAGCGCGCCTGCAACGCGGTGATCGCCACCAGCAGCGGATGGAAGGACGCACGGCTTCCCTCATTGTCGGCATAACCGAACACACCGGTGGGACAGTAGCGGTCATCGTCCCAGCCCGGGTAATCGAGAAACGGATACCAACACATTCCCTCCATCGGAATTTTCCGCTCGATGGCCAGCGCCAGTTGCTCGCCGATGTAGTTCAACCACGGAACACGGGCGGTGTCTTCGGCACCGGTTTCCGACAGTAGCATCGGCCTGCGGTAGCGCTGGTGGACCTCGCTGAGCATGCCCACCAACGGGCGATATTCGGGGCTGCCCGGCTCGATCCGATTGCCATGGAGGAACCACTGGTTATGGGGATAGAAGTTCACCCCGACGATATCCAGGTACTCCTCTCGTCCGCCCAGCCCCGGCCAGCTTCTGCCGGTCAGCAGGTCCCAGGCCTCGAACTGGGATTGTCGATACGCCTCGGCGGCCTCGATGTCCTCGGCTCGCCGAGTCGAGGACAGTACGTTGATCAGTGGATCGCACTGGACGAACCGCGCACCGGGCGTGACCTCTCGAATCGCTTCGATGGCCGCGATGCTTGCGCGCACCAACTGATGCTTGAGTTCAGTACCCCGACGCTGCGCGCCTGGGTTGAAATAACCGACGTCGCCGCCGGCCCAGCTCCAGAAAGAAATCTCATTGATCGGCGAGTAGAACGGGACCTCGATCCCCTCCTCGCGCATCAACCGCGCCACGGCGGCGCAGAAGCGGGCAAACCGCTCCACGAAAGCGGGGCGCCAGATGTCCAGGTCGTCGGGATAGCCGTAATGACACAAGTCCCATACCACTTGCACATCGCAACGCCGGGCGGCGCGCAGCATCGGCAGGAAGCTGCTCCAGTCGTAACGGCCCGGTTGCTGCTCGATCAGATGCCAGCGCAGGCCATCCCTGGCGCAACGGATGCCCAACCTGGCGAGCTGGCGATAATCCTCGCCTGCCCAGCGGTCGTGGCGAGTCGCCGCGAGCATGTCCAATCGGCGCCCATCGGCGCGGCGCTGGGTGGAGCACTCGTAGCCGGCCATCATGAAACTGCTGAAAATCCTGTCCTGCACGTTGCGGTCTCCTGTACGCGAAGGCGGAGCCAGGCATCAACCTGGCTCGACCTCGTGGGCCTTCGCCTGAACACCCTCTTGCTCGGCGATACGCTGGTACAACGCGAGCGCCTGCCCTACCACCTGATCCATGTTGTAGTACTTGTAGGTGCCCAGCCGCCCGAGAAAAGTCACCCCCGGTGTTTCATCGGCCAACGCCTTGTACCGCTTGTACAACTCGGCATTCTCCGGACGCGGAACCGGGTAGTACGGGTCACCGTCGGAGCAGGGAAATTCGTAGGTCACGCTGGTGCGCGGGTGTTGCTGGCCGGTTAGGTGCTTGTACTCGGTGATACGCGTGTAGGGCACGGCCTCGTCCGGGTAATTGACCACCGCCACCGGCTGAAACTGCTCCTGATCCATGGTTTCGTGCTGGAAACGCAACGAGCGGTACGGCAGCCGACCGAAGCAGTGGTCGAAGTACTCATCGATGGGCCCGCAATAGACCAGTTCGCGATGTGGAATGCGCTGGCGCACAGCCTTGAAATCGGTGGACAGCAGCACATCGATGTTCGGATGGTCGAGCATGCGCTCGAACATTCGCGTGTAGCCGTGCAAGGGCATCATCTGGAACTGGTCGGTGAAATACCGATCGTCCGTGTTGGTGCGTGTCGGCACTCGCGAGGTCACCGATTTGTCCAGCTGCGAAGGGTCCAGGCCCCATTGTTTGCGGGTGTAGCCGCGAAAGAATTTCTCGTACAACTCCTGACCGATCTGGTTGATGACCACGTCCTCGGAGGTACGGATCGTCTCGACCGGCTCCGCCCGCTGCGCCAGGAACGCCTCGGCCTGGGCTTCATCCATGGACAAGCCGAACAGCGTGTTGAGGGTGGTCAGGTTGATCGGAATCGGCACCTGGTGGCCGTCGACCTGGGCCAGGACCCGATGTTCATAGGGCCGCCATTCGGTGAACCGCGACAGGTAATCGATAATGCGCTGGGCGTTGGTGTGAAAGATATGCGGGCCGTAGCGATGGACCAGCACCCCCGCCTCATCCAGATGGTCGTAGGCGTTGCCGCCAATGTGATCGCGACGATCGATCAGCAGGACGCGCTTGCCCAACCCATCGGCCAGTCGCTCGGCCAGTACGCTGCCGGCAAAACCGGCGCCGACGATCAGGTAGTCGTACGGCGTGGCATCGAGTGAGTTGTCCAGGGTCTCGAGGGTTATCGTTGGCATTCGATCTGCTCCTTCATCATTGCGCACGTCTTGTCCCAGGACATGCCGTCCAGGGCTTTATCGGCGTACTGCGCAATCACGCCTGGCTGGGTGCGCAGGTCCAGCGCGGCCTGGATCGCCTCGATGAATGCCTGGGGTGAATCAGCAATGGCAACGACGCCACTGCCGCCGTAGCCGTTGACGACATCACGGATCGGCGTGGATACCACCGGGCAACCGCCCGCCAGGTATTCGGGCGTCTTGGTGGGGCTGATGAAGCGCGTGGATTCGTTCAGGGCGAACGGCATCAACGCCACATCCCAACCCGCCAGGTAAGCGGGCAACTCCTCATATTGCTTGGCGCCCAGATAATGAATATTAGGCGAGCGCGGCAATGTAGCCGGATCGATCTTGACCACTGGCCCGATCAGCACGATCTGCCACTCGGGGCGTTGGGTAGCCAGTTCCCTCACCAGGTCGATATCGAAACGCTCGTCGATGACCCCGAAGAACCCCAGCCGCGGATGAGCAATCGCGGCCTGGTCCGCCGGGTCCGGAATCGGCTGTCGGGCCGCGGCAAAGTGCGCGACATCAACGCTGCTGGGCATGGCGTGGACGTTGTCATGGTGCTGGCGTTTGGCCTCCCACAGGCTGTAGCCGCCGGTGAACACCACGTTGGCCTTTGCCATCAACCGCCGCTCCATTTCCACCAGCGCGGGCGGGGCGAACTTGAAGGCCGAGAGCTCGTCCATGCAATCGAAAATCACCACGTTGGCCTCCAGGTGATCGGTGAAGACCTGGCTCATTGGCGTGAGGTACCAGAGCATCAGCTCACTCGGCCAGTGTTGCGCCAGCCAGGCGTCCAGCAGCTCGCGCTGGGCATCGATCACCTGGGCTTCATCCAGCCCTTCCGGAAGCCTGGGCACCAGCACCGTCACGCCCTCGGCCACCCCATAGTGTTCCAGGTGCGCGGTCTGCCGCCCTTCGAAAATCGGCTCCTCGAAGAACAGAACGTCGTAGTCCCTGGCCAATCGCGACATCACGTGCTGGGGCCGTTGGTAGACGAAACCCCAGCGCAAATGTGACAGGCACAACAGCGTGGGTCGCAGGCTCGTGGTGGAAGCGGCGCTCTGCTTGGGGTGAAGTTGTTCTTGTTGATTCATGTGACGTTCCTTTTCTAGAGATCGATGCTGGGCCCACCGGAATCTGGCGCTGGCCGCCTGGCAAACAAGACCTGAAGACTCCCCTCGCGCTTGGCCTTGTGGACGTTGGAGAAAACCGGTTCCAAAGCCGTTCCAAAACTTGTTGAAGCCAGCCGACAAACTGCACGCACCGATCAGTCAACTGCTCTGAACTCCTGACGCACACCACCACACTCAACAGAACAGGCTGATGTCTCCCACGCGCACCACTGCCGAAGCGAGACCGCCGATCAACGCCGAGTGTCTCGCCCATGAGACATCAGGACAGGGACAACCGAGAGGGATTGAGTGATGATTCTGGTAACAGGTGGTGCGGGCTACATAGGTGCCCATGTGGCGGTCGAGTTGATGAACCAGGGCTACGGGGTGCTAATCCTGGACAATCTCTGCAACAGCTCCCGGGGGACACTGCAGCGCATTGCGGACGTGACAGGACGCGAGCCCGGTTTTGTCTATGCCGACGTGCGTAACCGACGGGCGCTGGATAACGTGTTCAAGGAATACCCCATCGAAGCCGTCGTTCACTGCGCCGGGCTCAAGGCCGTGGGCGAAAGCGTGCGCGAGCCGCTGCGGTATTTCGATACCAACGTCAGTGGCAGCGTGACGCTGTGCCAGGCCATGGCCGAAGCCGGGGTGTTCAACCTGGTGTTCAGTTCATCGGCGACGGTCTATGGCGATTGCCCACAGATGCCCATCGCCGAGACCTGCCCAACGGGACAGCCGACCAACCCTTATGGCCAGTCGAAGCTGATGGCCGAGCATGTCATGCGTTGCACCGCGAATTCGGACTCTCGTTGGTCCATCGGCCTGCTGCGCTATTTCAATCCCATCGGCGCCCATTGCTCCGGCCTACTGGGAGAGACGCCGACGCAGACGCCCAACAACCTTTTGCCGTACCTGTTGCAGGTAGCCAACGGTGAGCGGGAGGTGCTGCGCATATTCGGTTCCGACTACCCGACGCCGGACGGCACGGGGATCAGGGATTATGTCCATGTGGTAGACCTGGCCGAGGGACATCTGCGGGCGCTGGAGTTTCTGCGTGGGCAGACCGGTGTACACATCTGGAACCTGGGCACTGGGCGTGGTTATTCGGTGCTGGAGGTGGTCAGCGCGTTCGAGCGCGTGACCGGTGAGACGGTGCCGCTGGCCTTTGAGGCGCGTCGCCCGGGCGATATCGCCCGGTGCTGGGCCGACCCTGGCAAGGCCGCCGAACAACTGGGCTGGAGCGCCCGTCATGGGCTTGAGCGGATGCTGGAGGATGCCTGGCGCTGGCAGTGCCTGAACTTCCCTCGGGCCGAGCGCAAGGAGGTGGTCTGGCCGAGTGTTGAACAGGGATGAATCCAAATGGGGAGATCCAATGTGAGAGCGAGCCTGCTCCGTGCGGCGATCCGACGATGGCGGGGTTTCAGTGAAGGAATATGCTGGATGTACCGGCCTCATCGCGAGCAGGCTCGCTCCCACAGGGGCAGTGTTGACGTCGGTTGCGCTGCTGCTGAAGGACGAGTGTGGGAGCGAGCCTGCTCGCGACGAGGCCCTCGCATTCAGCCACCAGGCAACCGCATCCCCTTCACATTCAAACAATCGCGCTGGTTCCTCGAAAGCATCTCCACGGTCTGCTGATACGCCTGATCGGCCGCATCTTTGAGCAGTTGCCAGTCCTCCAGGCTGATAAATTGATGCAACACCAATTCATCGGCGCGCCGAATCAGCGTGTCGCGATAATCCTCGGGAAAGTCCAGGCGATACGCGTCGTCTTCGAGCAAAAGCCGCCAGGCTTTCAATTCCATCTCAAGGTCGGTTTCACTCACGGGCGGTTGTCCTTTTGAAGTTCGAACCAGCGGCCCACCCCGGGTCAACCAGGGTGGAGCCAGTTACAAGCAAGCTCAGCTCACTTGCGCAAGCAGGTCTTGCTTGATGAAGTTGCGCACCGTGGCCAAGTGCGTTTCCTCCTGTTCCAGCGCATGGCCGAAGCCCTTGGCGATCAGCGGATGACCACCCTTGTGCGCCAGCTCGATCAGCAGTTCCCAAGCCGCGTTGTCTTCCAGTTCGATGGTCAGGATCGCGCTCATCGATTGCGAGACGGTTGTGCGTGGGTCAGTCAATACTTGCAGCACGCCCATGGCCTTGACGCCCGCCACGTCCGCGCAAGGCGTCATGGCCGTCGGGTCGCCGCCGAGGGTTTCGATAGCTTCGCGCACAATGTTCATGTGCTCCAGTTCCTCGGCCTGGATCTGACGCAAGGTTTCCACCAATGCTGGGTCGGCACCGGGCGCGGACGTGGCCTTGGCGACCATCGCCTCATACAGCCTCACGCCGGTGCGCTCGAAGGCCAGGCGTTCGCCGAGCTTGTCCAGCAACACTTCCGGCGCCTTGCCGATGGTCTTGTCCAACGCGGTCTTGACCATGCCTTTGACCGAGCCTGGCGCCGGCACCGAGCCTATCAGGTCGGCCTCGCGAATGGCGCGCTCGCGTTCGGCGGTGTAGTCGCTGATGTCGCCGGGCACGTCCGCCGGGAACAGTCGGGTGGCTTCCAGTTGGCGAGCCGTGTCCTCGGGAGACATCTGGGTGCCGGTACGATTCATGCCGATGGTGACTTGGCGTTCGCTCATTGCTGTTCTCCCACTGGGTTGAGTTCGGAGCCGGGCTTGAAGGTGTAGCCGGCCGAGGCGATGTTGGCGGGCACGCCTTCGCTGTTGAGCTGGGCGCGGTAGTCGAGGGACGCATGCCCTTCGCGCTCCTTGGGCACGTAGTCGATGCCATGGGCGCGCAGGTCGACTTCCCGGGACAACGTCTCGCGGACAAAATCGCGCTGGCTCTTGAAGGCGATCATGCGTGGCAGCGGACCGGCCAGGATTTCGGCGGGATCGCGCCGTTCGTGTTTCTTGAATAACTCGCAGGCCAGGTTCAAGTGGCCCAGTTCGTAGTCGAGGAAGCGTTCCCACATCGCTTTGATGCGCGGGTTTTCTTCCTGCTCGGCGCAACTGGCGTAGGTGTAGACCTCCATCGCCTCATGCACCAGCCACTTCTCCATGAAGGATTCGCTGGGGTCCTGCAGCGAGCCGTACTGGGTGACGTGCTGTTCCTCCACCGAGGCAATCTCGGCGTACAACGCCCGTGCCACCGGGTCAGCGAACAGCGGGCCGATGTTCATGTAGTAATCGTGGGTCTGGTATTCCGCGCCGGTAATCAGCGCGGCATGGATTTTGGTGATCAGTGCGGCGCTGTCCTTCTGATAGTTGTCTCGAAGGTCATCGCCGGGGGCGCGGTGGTGCTCGCTGGTGGGCCGGCCGGGCACGATGTCCGTGTAGCCTTGCAGGATGTTATTGGCGTCCTTGCCTTCCAGGCGATCAAGCATCGCGGCGTAACGGTAGAGGTGGTCGAAATCTTCCAGCAAACCGAAGCGGTATGTCTGCGCCTGGTAAGGATCCGGCTCGTTCTGGGCCACCGCGGCGGTGACTTCGATGGCGACCTGTTCGTAGGCCACGGTGGTTTCCAGGGGGGAATGATCCGCCGACAGCAACCAGTTGATGGCCGTCATCTGATGGTGTTCGGCACGCCTGACCTGAGCCAGGGGCAGTTGCAGCTCCTTGTGGAAACGCGCACCGAAATGCTTGAGGCGCAGGGCGTCGGACTCGACGCCGTTCATCAATATCACCCGCACACGGGTGAACGCATCGTCGTCCAGTTTGCTGATCGGTTTGCCGGCCAGCTCACGCCAGGTAAAGGTCTGCTTGTCGAGGGGCGTCCCTTTGTTATCCAGCAGATTATCGATTTTGGTCATGGGTCGATCTCCTTCATCAGAGGCCACGCGAAGCACCGTCGAAGCAACGGCGCTGGGGCACAAAACGAACGACCCTGGAGAAATGCGCAGCTCTCCACGCAGACGATGAGCGGTCGCATAAGTGGATGAAATGCCGCTTGATTTTCCGCTCATCAGGTCGGGACAAGGATTTTCGAACCAAGGGCTGGCGCGCCGGCTCGGAGGTACATAACACTGCCGCAGCCCACCGCAAACGAAGCGGTCCCAGGGCTTTCACGGCGGGAGGTGTCGTACAAATCTGCCTGGAGTTTTCGCGATGTGTGAATGTTTCGTTCAGCCTGTTTCTTCCAAGGATTCCCTGGCGTTCTTTGCCCAGCGCGAGCCCTTCGGCGCCAACCAATCAAGCTTGTCCGCCGACAGCCTTCACGCCGCGGCGGCTCCCGCGCTTCATGACCGACAAAGCGTGATCAAGCCGAACATGCAGGTCAGCGCCATCCGCAACCGTGGCGGGCGCCTGGAAAGCATCAAGGTGCGCTGGGGGTGGTCGCCCGTCTGGTCGATGGGCACGATGCCGCCCTTGACCCACCTGCCCTTGCACCTGGTGATGCGCTCCAAAGTGTTTGACCGGATCAAGCGCGACGGCCGCGTCCTGGTAGCGGTGGACGGCTGGTATGAAGCCGCCTCGGACACCATCGCGCCCGCCCAGGCCAACCGCCTGAGCTATACGACTTCGCGGCAGTCGTCGCCCATCTTTCTCGCCGCCCTGGCCCAGGCCAGTGAAACGCCCAACGGTTGCGACGGGCTGGCCTTGGTGACTTATGGCGACATAGCCAATCAACAGCAGCGACTGCTGGCCTTCACTGGCGAAAACGCCCTCCAGTGGTTGCGCCCTGACCTGGATTGGGAACAGGCACGACACATGGCCGCACACGTGGCCGTCGACGAACCGCAACTGGAGCACGTGCTGACCGCCAAGCGGATGGTCCAGGGTCGCCGGTGACCGTTATCCGACCCAGTTGCGGAAATCGCTGACAGCTCGATAATCGGCGCTAAACTGGCAGGCCAGTCGCTTTGAAGTGACTGGCCTTTTTTCTTTTACGAGCAAGAGACTTCCATGGCGAACCCAGACATCACGTTCACTCCCGACCCGGACACGGACTCCATCTCATCCGACGTCGCCGGCTTCGGCGGCCTGCTGGTTTCCACGCAAATCCCCACCCGCGCCGACGGCAGCCTGGAACTGGGCGATATCACGGCGCAGAGCGAATGCACGTTGCAGGCACTCAAGACCGCGTTGGAACGCGCCGGCAGTTCCATGGACCGCGTGTTGCACCTGACCATCTACCTCACCGACATGGCCGACCGCGCGGCCTTCAACGAAGTCTACAAACGCTTTTTTGCCAAGCCCTGGCCCGTGCGCGCGGCTGTCGGCGTGGCGGCGTTGGCGGTTGAAGGGATGCGGGTGGAAGTGACGGCGATGGCGGCGAAGGGCTGAGCGGCAGACCTCAAACAAGCGAGGTGCTTTCGTGGCGGGTTCTGTGTTAACCCATCTTTTCAGCCTACAGAGGGCTGTGTTTATTCGGTTGTAGGATCCTTCGGGTTCGGGCTACGTCGCCTTGCGCCCTTACCTACAACTACGCCAGAATCCGCCGGCTTGTGCGCCTTGGGGCCGGGCTTTACTGTTGCTCGGTCGCTGAACATCAGCGATCGGGTTTGGTAGCCCGGCTTCTACATGACGCACAGCTTCACTTTTGAGGTGCCCTTGCGCATCTGTATCAATGGTGGCCATGCGTAGGGCGTCTTCGGGCGCGCCGGTGTTCATGTGGACCGGTCTACCAACCTTCGTATGGCCGCCACCCTTCGTTTGGTAGCGAGGGCGAAAGCTTCTCTAAATTCCACATGAGAACTTCACTATGTTCAAAGTAACCCCCAACCCTCCCGACACCGATCCAGCCGACTCGAAAGACTTAGACGAAGCCGCCGACCGCGCCCTCGACTTCTACCTCAAGCCCAAGTCCAGCCAATCGAAAACTGACCCAGGCCGGCTGTTCACCGTGAATGAAGGCATCGACACCGAAGCCCTGCTCGCCAACCTCAGCGAAACCCTCGCCTCGGCCGATGCCATGATCAACGACCTGGCGTTCGACCTGGACGGCTCGCGACGACACGTTGCCCTGGGCATCCTGCAGTTGATCGAACTGGGCGCGATGCTCGCCAACCGCGCGCTGGAAAACGTCGAAGCGCGATAGCCCCCTCCCCCGAAACCCTGTGGGAGCGAGCCCGCTCGCGATGGCGGTGGCACAGTCAGCATTACTTCCAACTGACCCACCGCCATCGCGAGCAAGCTCGCTCCCACAATGGGTAGGCGGGGCCAACAGGTTCCAATCCCGTCCCCCGATCCCCGCCTATACTTCTCTGCCAATCCCCCCGGGGCCTGCGCTTCCAACAATAAAAAGCAGAGGTGGAACATGGTCTGGCAACAAGTCTACGATCCCTTCGGTAATGCGGTGCTGTCGACGTTCCTGGCGGCGGTCCCGGTGGTGGTGATGCTGGCGTCCCTGGCGTTCTTTCACGTCAAGGCACACCTGGCGGCGCTGTATGCCCTGGCCTCGGCGTTGCTCATCGCGATTTTCGCCTTCGGCATGCCCGCCGACATGGCCGGTTCAGCGGCGCTTTATGGCGCGGCCAACGGGCTGCTGCCCATCGGCTGGATCGTGCTCAACATTATCTTCCTGCACCGACTGACCACCGAGAACGGTTCGTTCAAGGTCCTGCAGGACTCCCTGGCGCGCATCACCGATGACCGCCGCTTGCAGTTGCTGTTGATCGCCTTTTGTTTCGGCGCGTTTTTCGAAGGCGCGGCGGGTTTTGGCACGCCGGTGGCGGTAACCGGGGCGATCCTGATCGGGCTGGGCTTTTCGCCGCTGGCCGCCTCGGGCCTGGCATTGATCGCCAACACCGCGCCAGTGGCCTTCGGCGCCCTGGGCACGCCGATCATCACGCTGGCCAAGGTCACCGGCCTGGATGAAATGGAACTGTCGATGATGGTCGGCCGACAATTGCCGTTCTTCTCGGTGATCGTACCGTTCTGGCTGATCTGGGCGTTCGCCGGCTGGCGCAAGATGCTTGAAGTATGGCCCGCAATCCTGGTGGCCGGTGTCAGCTTCGCTATCCCGCAGTTTCTGGTGTCGAACTACCACGGGCCGATGCTGGTGGACGTGATTGCCGCGCTGATATCCATGGCCTGCCTGGCCGGTTTTCTCAAAATCTGGAAACCGGCCACGATTCACACCTCGGCGGCGCTGACCGGCCGGCACGACGACTCGAAGATTGACGCCAGCGAACAACAAACACCAGTGGCCAGCGCCGCGTTTTCCAATGACGCTCGACCCGCCGTGCTGCGCGCCTGGATGCCGTGGATCATCCTCACGGTGTTCGTATTCGCCTGGGGCACCCAGGGCTTCAAGAACATTTTCGACACCCGCCCGGCCATCGACCCGCAGACGCAATCGGCCAGGCTCGACCCCCAAGGCAAGCCGATGCGCGAGGCGAATCCGATCTTCTCGCCGCTGTTGACCTTCGGCACCATCCACCAACAGATCGAAAAAGTCCCGCCCGTAGTGCCCCAGCCTAAAACCGAGGAAGCGGTCTACAAGTTCAACTGGTTCACCGCCACCGGCAGTGGCATCTTCCTGGCGGCGATCGTGGGAGGCTTGCTGATGGGTTATTCCATCCCGCAACTGGTGCGCCAATACCTGCGAACGCTCTGGGTGGTGCGCTATTCGCTGATCACCATCGTGGCGATGCTGGCGTTGGGTTTCCTCACGCGTTATTCGGGCCTGGACGCCACCATGGGCCTGGCGTTCGCCGCGACGGGCATCTTCTATCCGATGTTCGGCACCCTGCTGGGCTGGCTTGGCGTGGCGCTGACCGGTTCGGACACCGCTTCCAACGTGCTGTTCGGCGGTCTGCAGCGGGTCACGGCGGAACAGCTGGGGATCAGCCCGGTGCTGATGGCTGCCGCGAACAGTTCAGGCGGGGTGATGGGCAAGATGGTCGACGCCCAGTCGATCGTGGTCGCTTCCACCGCGACACGGTGGTACGGCCACGAAGGAGAAATCCTGCGCTACGTGTTTTTCCACTCGGTGGTACTGGCGATTCTGGTGGGCGGATTGGTGACATTGCAGGCGTATGTGGCGCCGTTCAGTCACATGGTGGTGGGAGGACGCTGAAAGAGGAGGCATGATCGTGGGCTGTTGTGGCGAGGGGATTCATCCCCTCGCCACAGGTAAGCTCGCCTACCTTTAACGCTTGGGTTTACTGAACGTTCTTCAGCTTGACCACATCACCGGAAACCGAAGTGGTGTAACCGGTCAGGACCCAGGCCCAAAACCAGTTTTCCTGGACTTGGGTGTTGATCATGGCGTCGCCGCCCTTGGCCTGGATCGCTGCGTTCTGGGCGCGCACGAAACGGTTGTTCTGGCGAATCGGGATCACGCCGAACAGCAGCAGGCCAGTGGCCTTGGCTTCACTGTGACCGACGACGGTGTATTGGCTGCTGTCGTATTGCTGGGTCTTCATCGGGGTGCCGGTGCAACCCGCCAGGACCAGGCCGAACAGTGCGCAGGCGACAACTTTGCTGAGGTGGTTCATTTGACGCTCCATGGGAAAACGCCCGGGATCCATCTCTCGGGCGGCGCGTACTCTACCCGATCAGCAACAAAATGACACAGGATAACCTGCCTGGTTTTTCGGCCTGAGGGGCTTATCACAGAGCCATCCGTCAGGTACGCCTCCAGCGAAACACGCCCTCGTCGATAACATCAAGACTACGCCACGGAAGGCTGTTTTTTGTCTTGACGGCCGCCAGATAGCGGCCGGTCCCGTTGGAGGGTTTCATCATGATTGACGTGACGGTCTGGAGCGTCACCCTGCCGGTGCAAACGCCCGCGCAGGTCGTGGCGACCAAAGCCATGCCGAGTTTGAAAAACAAGTATTTCGACAATAACGGCCAGAGGATTGTCTTCTGGGCCCCCGTCACCGGCTCTCATACCGGTAACAGCGATTACCCGCGCTCAGAACTGCGGGAAACCAGCCGGGACGGGAAACACCGCAACTGGCGCTACAACAGTGGCGTCAATACCCTCAAGGGTGAATTGACGGTCAACCAGGTGCCTTCGGAAGGCCGTGTAGTGGTGGCGCAGATTCACGCCAAGAATGCGCCGACGCCGTTGTTGAAACTGGTTTACCGCTATGCAAAGGGCACCGGCAACATTGACGTGGAATACCGGGTCAAGCCCAAGGACAAGAAAAGCCCGGTGATCTACACCGTGCCCAAGGTGCCGTTGAACAAGTCCTTCTCCTATACGCTGCAGATGGACAAGCAAGGCCAGCTCTCGGTGCTGATCGGCAACAGTGGCAAAAAGGTGAAGCTCGACAAGTCCTGGTACGGCTACGACTTCTATTTCAAGGCCGGCGTCTACACGCTGGACAACAAGGGTTACTCCAACGAAGGCGGGAAAGTGACATACACCAAGCTGAGCGTCAGTCACAAGTGACTGACGTTCTGCCCTTGCTCATGCCTCGGACGGTGCCACGACCCCTTGCCGACCACTGAAGGTCAGCAGGAAACACACGAATACCACCAGCGCAAAACCGGCCGGGAACAGCCAAATGCTTTTCCAATCGTGCCCGCCTGCCACGACAAAGTGATCGGTCACCTGCCCCGCCACCCAGAAACCGATCAACATCCCCACGCCATAGGTCGCCAGGGTAATCAAGCCCTGGGCCGAACTGCGCAGGTGTTTGGGCGCCTTGGCGTCGGTGTAGATCTGCCCCGAGACAAAGAAGAAGTCGTAGCAGATGCCGTGCAGGGCGATGCCGATGAACAGCATGAATGCCAGCTCACCGTTATCGCCATAGGCAAACAACACGTAGCGCAACGCCCACGCCAGCATGCCCACCAGCAACGCCAACTTGATGCCGAAGCGCTGGATGAACAGCGGCAACAGCAGCATGAACAGCACCTCGGAGACTTGCCCGATGGCCATTTTCGCCGTCGGGTTGGTCATCCCGGTTTCGGCCAGGAACGGGTTGGCGTTCTGGTAATAAAACGCCAAGGGAATGCAGATCAGGATCGAGGCGATGAAGAACACCAGGTAGCTGCGATCCTTGAGCAGGCCCAACGCATCGAGCCCCAGGGACTGCTTGATGCCACGGGTGCTCGCCTGCTCCTTGAGCGGTGCCGTGGCGGGCAGCGTGAAGCTGTAGAGCCCGAGGACCAGCGAAGCGACCGCGGCCATCAGGAAAGTATTGCGCAGGCCGCCCGCTGAGATCGACTCGCGCGAATCCCAGGCGAACGCATAGCTGATCACCACGCAGGCGAGGATCCAACCGAGGGTGCCCCAGACTCGAATCCGCGAGAATTCCAGCGCGGGGTCGCGCATCTGCCGGAAGGCCACGGAATTGACCAGGGCCAACGTCGGCATGTAGATCACCATATAAGCCAGCACGAACGGGTAGAACGCGCTGAAATCCACCGCCGAATACAACCGGTACAACAAGACCGCGCCCACCAGGTGCAACACCGCCAGGATGCGCTCGGCGTTGAAGTAGCGATCGGCGATCAGGCCGATCACGAACGGCGCGATGATCGCGCCCCAGGACTGGGTGGCGAAGGCCCTGCCGACCTGCTCGCCGCTGGCGCCCAGGGTGTTGGACAGGAACGTGCCGAGGGTGACGAACCAGCCACCCCAGATAAAGAATTGCAGGAACATCATCGTGCTGAGGCGTGCGTACATCGTCGTCATGACCGTCACCGTCTTGTTGTTGTTTTTGTTGAAACAAAGTCGTGCGCTGCTGTTGCCGCCTGCTTTTGTGGCCTGCTTTTGTGGCCTGCTTTTGTGGGGAGGGAGCTTGCTCCCGCTCGGCCGGTCCGACGCTTCGGGCGCAGCAGTCGTAAAACCAGGCAACGCGGTCTGCCTGGAACATTGTATTTGGGGCGGCTTCGCCACCCAGCGGGAGCAAGCTCCCTCGCCACAAGGCTTCTGCGATCAGCCGTTACCCAGACAACCCCAACAACCGCCGATTGGATGCCTCATCCGCCGTGACCCCGGCAAAATCATCGAACGCCTTGGCCGTCCTGGTGATCATGTGCCGCTGGATAAACGCCGCGCCTTCGGCCGCCCCCTGTTGCGAATCCTTCAGGCAGCATTCCCATTCCAAAACCGCCCAGCCGTCGAAGCCGTATTGGGTCAGCTTGCTGAAAATCGCCTTGAAGTCGATCTGCCCATCGCCCAGGGAACGGAACCGGCCGGGGCGGTCCACCCAGCCCTGGTAGCCGCCATAGACACCGGAGCGGGCGTCAGGGCGGAATTCGGCGTCCTTGACGTGGAACATCCGGATGCGCCCGTGGTAGCGGTCGATAAAGCCCAGGTAGTCCATCTGTTGCAGCAGCAGGTGGCTGGGGTCGTAGAGAATGGCGGCCCGTGGATGATGATCGACGGCTTGCAGGAAGCGCTCGAACGAGGCGCCGTCATGCAGGTCTTCGCCAGGATGGATCTCGTAGCACAGGTCCACGCCGGCCGCGTCGAAGCAGTCGAGGATCGGCAGCCAGCGCCGGGCCAGTTCGGCGAAACCTTGCTCGACCAGTCCTGTGGGCCGCTGCGGCCACGGGTATATGTAGGGCCACAACAAAGCTCCGGAAAACGTCGCGTGGGCCTTGAGGCCCAGGCGCTGGCTGGCGCGAGCCGCCAGTTTCAATTGCTCGATGGCCCACTCGGTGCGCGCCTGGGGCTGGCCGCGCAGGTGGGCCGGGGCGAAGTCATCGAACAGCGCGTCGAATGCCGGATGCACCGCCACCAGTTGCCCTTGCAGGTGCGTCGACAACTCGCTGATCTCGACGCCGGCCGCCGCGCAGGTGGCCGTGAGTTCATCGCAATAATCCTGGCTCTCGGCGGCCCGGGCCAGGTCGATGTAACGCGTGCCCAGGGTCGGCAATTGGATGGCCTTGTAGCCTTGCGAAGCGGCCCATCGGGCGATGTCCGCCAGGGTATCGAACGGCGCTTCATCGGACATGAACTGCGCCAGGAAGATCGCCGGCCCGCGCAGGCCGCCTGGTGTGTGGTCGTGTGTAATCACAGCCGCGATTCTCCGGTTTCCAGCGCGGTCCACTTTGTGTCGCCCCGGTGATTGATGAGGGCCGCCTCGATAAACGCCATGCCGCGCAAACCGGTCTCGATGCCGGGTACGCCAGGAACGTCCGGGCCTTCCACCCGCGCCCGAATGGCCCGGGCAAAATCGCCGTACAGGTTGGCCATCGCCTCCAGATAACCCTCCGGATGCCCCGCCGGCAGACGCATGCGCTGAGTCGCCGCCTCGCACAGCCAAGGCTGGCCGACACCCCCGCGCAGAATGCGCAGCGGTTGGTCGAAGGCGCGGTGGATCAGGCTCGACGGCTCTTCCTGGCGCCATTGCAGCGCGCCCTTGTCGCCATAGACGCGGATCTTCAGCGGGTTTTCTTCGCCGGTGCAGACCTGGCTGGCCAGCAACACGCCGGTGGCGCCGTCTTTCATCTTGAAGAGCATCGCTGCGTCATCGTCCAACTGCCGCCCCGGAACATGGGTGCCCAGGGTGGCGCAGAGTTGCTGGATGGGTTGGTCCGCGACGAACTCCGCCAGGGAAAACGCATGGGTGCCAATGTCGCCGATGCAACCGCCCAACCCGGACTGGGCCGGATCATCGCGCCACTCGGCCTGCTTGTTGCCTTGGGCGGCGACGTCCTGGCTGAGCCAGCCTTGGGGGTACTCGACGAATACTTTGCGCACCTTGCCGATCAGGCCTGAGCGAACCATCTCACGGGCCTGCCAGACCATCGGATAACCCAGGTAGGTGTGGGCCAGGCCGTAGAGGCAACGACTGCCTTGCAACACGTCCTTGAGGGCCAATAACTGCTTGAGGTTCAGCGCGGCGGGTTTCTCGCTGAACACGTGGAAACCGGCTTTCAACGCTTGGCTGGCTATCGGTGCATGGAGGTGATTGGGCGTGACGATCACCAGCAATTCCATGCGTTGGTCCAGCGGCAGCAACGCTTCAGCATCGAGCATCTGCTGCCAGTCGTGGTAACAACGGGACGCGGCGAGCCCCAGGGCCGCACTGGTCTGTCGATTGTTGTGAGGGTCGCGGCTGAACGCGCCGCACACCAGCTCGAAACCGCCGTCCAGGCCCGCCGCCTGGCGATGGGCCTGGCCGATGAACGCGCCCTCCCCACCGCCAACGAAGCCCATTCTTATTCTGGGTGCTACAGGATTCATCGCGACTCTCTTCTGTCCGGATCGTTGATGTAACCGGTTACATCATGACGGGAATCTAGGCTCGGTTTTGCCCCGTGTCAAACCCCTTGCATCGCCGATGAGCGTTTGTCAGCTATCGAACCTGCGGTAAGCTCGCGGTCATGCCTGTTTTCAAGGCGCCGAATCGAGGTGAATTTGTCCAATATCCGTGAAGTGGCCCGGCTGGCCGGCGTGTCGGTGGCAACCGTGTCCAGAGCACTCAAGTCCCCGGAGCGGGTGCTGCCCCAGACGCGGGACAAGGTCAACGCAGCCGTGCTGCAAGCCGGTTATCGACCGAACCTGATGGCGGTGCAGTTTCGCTCCCGACGTACCGGCAACCTGGTGATCCTGGTGCCGAAAATCGCCAACACTTTTTTCGCCCGCGTCATCAGCGGTGCCCAACAAGCGGCGCAAGCGGCCGGTTATCGGCTGCTGCTGTGCGACACCCAGGGCCGCGAAGCCATCGAGCAGGAATTCGCTGCCCTGGTCTACGCCCATCAGGCGGACGGCGTGATCCAATTGCGCGCCGGCGACCCCTTCGTCTCCCTGCCTCCTGGCACCGACGCGCTACCGCTGGTCAACGCCTGCGAAGTGGTGAAGGACGCGCCCTACCCGACCATCAGCCTGGATAACCGCAGCGCGGCGCGCGCCATGACCGAGCACCTGATCGGGCTTGGCCACCGGCGCATCGGCATCATCAAAGGCCCGCGCAGCAGCCCTCTGACCCTGGACCGTGTGGCCGGTTACCAGGACGCCCTGCGCAACGCCGGTATCGCCCTTGCACCTGAACTGATCTGCCACGGGGATTTCACTCTCAAGGCCGGCTACGAAGGAGCCGGGACAATGCTCGCCTTGACCGAACGCCCCAGCGCGCTGTTCTGCGAGAACGACGAAATGGCCATCGGCGCGCTCAAGCGCATCAAGCAGACGGGGTTGCGGGTGCCCGAGGATATTTCCCTGGTGGGTTTTGACGACATTCCGTTTGCCGCGTATTGCGACCCGCCGTTGACGACCATCTCCCAACCGGCCGAAACCTTCGGCCAGAAAGCGGTGGACATGTTGATCGCCTTGATCGAGAACAAGCCCATCACCCAGCGACACGTGCGCCTACCGTTCGAGCTGACCGTGCGCGGCAGCAGCGCGGCCCCAGGCAGCCACTTTGTTTAATCCGACATACCGTTAACTGCCTATTCGCCATCAAGCACGTTTCGACTACAGTGGGGGGACTCTGCATAAAGCCATAACAAGACGGAGAGTTCCCAATGCGAGTCAACAAGCGCTTCACCTTCCTGGCCGCCGCCGCAGCCTTGGCGGTCACCACCGCCGCTCATGCGGCTCCACCGGTGTTCATCAACATCCTGACCGGGGGCACCAGCGGAGTGTATTACCCGATCGGGGTCGGGCTTTCACAGATCTACAGCAGCGGCATCGAGGGCTCCAAAACGTCGGTCCAGGCCACCAAGGCGTCGGTGGAGAACCTCAACCTGCTGCAAGCCGGGCGCGGGGAGCTGGCGCTGGCCTTGGGCGACTCGGTCGCCGATGCGAAAAACGGCGTGGAGGATGCCGGCTTCAAGGCACCGCTCACCAAACTGCGAGCGATTGCGGGCGCCTACCCCAATTACATCCAGATCGTTGCCAGCGAGGAATCGGGGATCAAGACCCTGGCAGACCTCAAGGGCAAAACCGTCTCCGTGGGCGCGGCTAAATCCGGCACCGAACTCAACGCCCGGGCGATCTTCAAGGCGGCCGGCCTGACCTACAACGACATGAAGGTCCAATACCTGCCCTTCGCCGAGTCGGTCGACCTGATCAAGAACCGCCAACTGGACGCCACCCTGCAATCCTCTGGCCTGGGCATGGCGGCGATTCGTGACCTGGCGTCAACGATGAAGCTGAACTACGTGTCGATTCCCACCGACGTGGTGGAAAAAATCGGCAACCCGGCCTACCAGAGCGCGATGATCCCCGCCAACACCTACGACGGCCAGGCTGAGGCCGTGCCCACCGTGGCCATCACCAATATCCTGGTGACACACAAGGATGTCCCGGATGAGGTGGCCTACCAAATGACCAAGCTGATGTTCGACAACCTCACCCGCCTGAGCACCTCCCATTCAGCGGCCAAGGACATCTCGCTGAAGAACGCCGCGAAAAACCTGCCGATCGCCCTGCACCCCGGTGCCGAGCGCTACTACAAGGAAGTGGGCGCGCTATAGCCCCTGGACTGCAACGGCGCTCGGCGCCGTTGCAGCATTGCGTTTCGCATCCGCAAGTCGACAACAGGCAGGCATCTCATGAGTGAAGACCAGCACGGCATCGCCACGGACCCGCGGGACTGGCCCAAGACGCTGTTCTACGTGGCGTTGCTGTTTTCCATCTTTCAAATCATCACGGCAGCCTTCTCACCGGTTTCCAGCATTGTGTTGCGGGCGGTGCATGTGGGCTTTCTGCTGTGGGTGGTGTTTCTGAGCTACCCGGCCCACGGCAAGCAAAGGCCATGGCAACCCCTGGCCTGGGCGTTGGGGCTGGCGGGGATGGCCACGGCGCTCTATCAATGGGTGTTCGAGGCCGACCTGATCCAGCGCTCCGGCGACCTGACGACTGCCGACATGGTCGTCGGCGTCGTCCTGATCGTGCTGGTGTTCGAGGCGGCGCGGCGAGTGATGGGCATCGCGCTGCCGATCATCTGCGGCCTGTTCCTGGCCTATGGCCTGTTCGGCGAACACCTGCCAGGCGACCTGGCCCATCGCGGCTACGGCGTCGATCAGCTCGTCAACCAACTGTCCTTCGGCACCGAAGGGCTCTACGGCACGCCGACCTACGTATCGGCCACCTACATTTTCCTGTTCATCCTGTTTGGCGCCTTCCTGGAAAAGGCCGGCATGATCAAGCTGTTCACCGATTTCGCCATGGGCCTGTTCGGTCACAAGCTTGGCGGTCCGGCGAAGGTGTCGGTGGTGTCATCGGCGCTCATGGGCACCATCACCGGCTCGGGAATCGCCAACGTGGTGACGACCGGGCAGTTCACCATTCCGCTGATGAAACGCTTTGGCTACAAGGCGGCGTTCGCCGGCGGCGTGGAAGCGACGTCGAGCATGGGCAGCCAGATCATGCCGCCGGTGATGGGCGCGGTGGCGTTCATCATGGCCGAGACCATCAACGTGCCGTTCGTGGAAATCGCCAAGGCCGCGTTGATTCCGGCGTGCCTGTATTTCGGCTCGGTGTTCTGGATGGTTCACCTGGAAGCCAAGCGCTCCGACCTCAAGGGCCTGCCCAAGGATCAATGCCCGAGCGCCTGGGGCGCGGTCAAGGAAAGCTGGTTCCTGCTGATCCCGCTGGGGGTGCTGGTGTACCTGCTGTTTTCCGGACGCACGCCGTTGTTTTCCGGCATGGTCGGGCTGGCACTGACGGCCATCGTGATTCTCGGCTCGGCGATCATCCTCAAAGTCTCGAGCTACGCCTTGCGCTGCGCCTTCTGGGTCGCGCTGGGCATTCTGTGCGTCGGATTCTTCCGGATGGGCATCGGCATCGTGTTCGCCGTGATCGGCGTGCTGGTGGTGGCTTGCTGGTTCATGAAGGGCACTCGGGAAACCCTGGTCATCTGCCTGCACGCATTGGTGGACGGCGCTCGGCACGCCGTTCCGGTGGGGATCGCCTGCGCCTTGGTCGGCACCATCATCGCGGTGGTGTCGCTGACAGGCGTGGCGTCCACCTTCGCCGGTTACATCCTGGCGATCGGCAAGGACAACCTGTTCCTGTCGCTGCTGCTGACCATGCTCACTTGCCTGGTGCTGGGCATGGGCATCCCGACCATTCCGAACTACATCATCACCAGTTCGATTGCAGCGCCCGCGCTCCTGGAATTGGGCGTGCCGCTGATCGTGTCGCACATGTTCGTGTTCTATTTCGGCATCCTCGCCGACCTGACCCCGCCTGTGGCCCTGGCCTGCTTCGCCGCCGCGCCCATTGCCCGGGAAAGCGGCCTGAAAATCAGCTTCTGGGCGGTGCGCATCGCCCTGGCAGGCTTCGTCATCCCGTTCATGACGGTGTACAACCCGGCGCTGATGCTCCAGGGCGACAACCTGTGGATGACTGCCTACATGCTGGTCAAGACGTTGCTGGCAATCGGACTATGGGGCATGGCGTCTACCGGTTACATGCAACAGAAAATGCCCATTTGGGAGCGTCTGATGTGCTTCGCCGCCGGTGCATTGCTGGTGGTTGCCCTGCCGCTGACCGATGAAATCGGCTTCGCCCTGGGTGCGCTGTTGATCGGGCAACACCTCTGGCGCGCCCGGCGTGTCGGGCGGGCCTTGGCGTGATTGGCTTGTGCCTGGGCCTGTCCGGCGTGGTCTGGGCGCAACTTGAACTCAGCGAGTTTACGTTGGCGTGGAATCACACCATCGAGAAGATCCGTTGGGAGGAGGATTACCGGGTCAGCGAACAGGGCCTGATCCTGGGTGAAGCCAGGGTCAAGGGCAATGGCGCTGGGATGGAAATTCCCGAAGGCGCACGGCTGGAAAATGGCAGTTGGCGATATCACCGCGAACTGCCACCGCTGCAACCGTTGAAGCTCGGTCGCACGCCCCAGGCCGGTGATTATCAACTGTGTCATGCCGGCGTTTGCCAACCCATGGCGCACTGGCTGGGACCGCCCGATGCACAACAACCGGCCGTGGAATTGTGGAGCTGCCCGCAGTGATCGCTCAGTCAGCGCTGATGGAACGCCACGCCGCTTGCGCCAACAATTCCCGGTGCGCCTTCGGGCTGGAGGGCACCCGCCCCGCCAGCCATGCCCGGCAATAACTTTCAGACGCGCCGATGATCAACGAAAACATCAACTCGGCGGGATAGCGCTTGAGCGCCTCGCCCTGCTCTGCCGCGCTCAACCACTGCCAAAGCTGACCGTTGCGTGAGGTGTTGCGCCTGGCGAGCTCGTCCTTGAACGGTCCCTTGGTCACCGCAAAGCGCGCGTGATACTGGAAACGCGCCCATTCGGGTTGGCTGTCCACCCAATCGACGTAGCTATGGATCAACGCCTGCACGCCCTGCTCGGCGGTGGTTGCTTCGGACAGATATTGCTCGCGCAAACGCGCCTGATCGTCCAGGGCGGTGAAGAACAGCGCCGCCACCAAGCCTTCCTTGTTGCCGAAATGATGGTAGATGGCACCGACGCTGGTCTGGCATTCGGTGCGGATCATTTCAATGGTGGTCGCCTCGATGCCCTGCTCGTTGAACAGCGCCAGGGCCTTGCGAAAGATATCGCGCTTGAGTTCAGCCCTTCTGCCGGGGAAGGCGCGTTCGAGTAGATCTGCTGTTTCCATGCTTGGCATAACCGGTTTTTTGGATGGGACCGGGCACTGGCTGCCCGTGAAGAAGTGGGCACAGCTTGACAGATTCGCCGCCGACAGAATACCGTTCCGTTACAGAATATTATTCTGTATTAGAACACTATTCCGTAACCCCAATTGTCAGCGAGGCTTCACATGAATCAGGTTCTCGGTATGTTCAACAGCGCAGGTCCGGATGCTTTCAGCAAAATGGCCTGTCAGATGGCACCGTACTTTTCCACTATCAACCCGCTGGTCACAGAGTTGCGCCAGGGCGCGGCGACCGTGCAGGTGCCGTTTCGCAAGGAAATCACCAATCACCTGGGCACCGTCCACGCCATCGCCATGTGCAACGCCGCCGAGCTCGCCGCTGGCATGATGACCAACGTTTCCATCCCCGACGGCGCCCGGTGGATTCCCAAAGGCATGACCGTGCAATACCTGGCCAAGGCCAAGAGCGACGTGACGGCGGTGGCGAAAGGCGACGAGGTGGATTGGCAGACCGAAGGCGACAAGGTCGTGCCGGTGGACATTAATGATGCGCAGGGCAAGAAAGTATTCACGGCGCAGATCACCATGAACGTGAAGTTGGGTTGAAATCGAGGGCGTCGGGGACGCCCTTTATCGATGAAAGCTAGATGTTCGTGGCGAGGGAGCTTGCTCCCGCTCGATTGCTCAGCAATCGCAATGGCAACTCAAGCCCCCAGCCAGTCATTGGTGGTGCCTGAGGGTCAGGCGAAGGTGGCTCCTCGGGTGTTCACGAACAGCGAGTACAGCGAGTGGCTGCCGGCCATGAACAGCCGGTTGCCTTCTCGCCCGCCGAAGCAGACGTTGGGGCAGCGTTCCGGCAACGAAATGTGCCCGATGGCCTTGCCCTCGGGATTGAATACCCGCACGCCGTCGAGTTTCTCCAGGTCGGCCTTGGGGTCGCCATTCCCGCCCCAACCGCACCAGAGGTTACCGCTCTCGTCGCACTTGATGCCGTCGATGGCCGCATAGTCGAGCCCTTCGATATGCTTGCGTCGCTCGCCCAGGGTGCCGTCGTCCTTGACCGTGATCGCCCAGACCAGACGGTTCGGCTTGGCCCGCCCTTCGACCACATAAAGGATTTTTTCATCCGGGGAAAAGCACAAGCCATTCGGCCCCGCCAAATCGTCGATCACCCGGCTGAGCTTGCCGGTCGCGCCGTCGATCCGGTACACCGCGTGGGGCTGCGCCGGGGTGACTTTATGGCCCTCATAGTTATTGCCGGTCTGGAACGGCGGGTCGGTGAACCAGATCGAGCCATCCCGCTTGCAGACGATGTCATTCGGCGAATTCAATGGCTTGCCGTCGAAACTGTCGGCCAGCACGGTGATGGTGCCGTTGTGTTCGGTACGGGTGATACGCCGCCCTTCGGTGGACGTGGTCGAGCCCTCACAGACCAGCAACCGTCCTTGGCGATCGCGGCACATGCCATTGGAGAAGTTCGAGTTCTCGCGGTACACCGACAAACCTCCGGTGACTTCGTCCCAACGCACGATGCGGTTGTTGGGGATGTCACTGACCAGCAGGTAACGACCGTCACCGATCCACACCGGCCCTTCCGCCCAGCGCAAGCCATCGGCGAGCTTCTCGACGCTGGCATTGAAGATGCGCAAGTCCATGAAGCTGGGGTCGAGGATATTGATCAGAGGGTCTGGATAGCGCTGGCTCAAAGGCGCGGCCTGGGCGAGCCCGGGAAGATTTCCCAGCGTCGCGGCGGCGGCCGAGACCACAAGGGATTTTTTCAGGAAAATCCGGCGCCCCTGATCGGCGGTTGCAGGTTGCGAAGCATCCATCGTACGTCTCCGTTAATTATTATTGGACGGGGAAGATTGTTTTACTCTCTGATAGGACATCGTACAAGGTGTAAAACACGGTGACATCATGGGACTTGCGGCCTGACCCTCTACGATGCGAAACCGCCTTGAACACGCCGGTATTACTGATCTGCACCGAATCAGGGTTTGCGCCAGGCTTGTTCGCTCCTGCCATATGGGGTAAAAATCCGACCCAGGTTGTACGACAACAAAATCAAAAAGCCCTTTGAAGGGCTTAATTCACTCCCCTTTGAGACGTCCTGCCATGACCCGCTCCACCGCCGCATCCAATACCCCTGTTCCCTTTCCCCGCCATATCGCCGTGCTTGTCCTGCTTTGCATGGGGTGCGCCTTTGCCGGCAACCATGTCGCGGCGCGGGCGGCGTTCGATGATGGCGCCGGCGTGCTGCTGGCGATCCTGCTGCGCTCGGGCGGAACGTTGCTGGTACTGGCGGCGATGGTGTTGTGGCAACGGCAAAGCCTTCGCTTGCCCGCCGGCGCCTGGCGCTGGCAGTTGCTGCTGGGCGTGCTGATCGGCGCCCAGAGCCTATGCCTGTATTCCGCCGTGGCCCGGGTTCCGGTGGCGCTGGCGCTATTGGTGGGCAACGTGTTCCCGATCCTCCTGGCCCTGTTGACCTGGGCCCTAGGCGGCCCGCGCCCCACCGCCCGGACGGCGGCACTGATGGGCATGATCCTGGTGGGCCTGGTGTTCGTGCTGGAAGTGCCGACGCGGTTGGCCTCCCAGGCAGACGTCGGCCCGCAGTGGCTGTTGGGGGTTGGCCTGGCCTTCTGCGCCGCGTGCGTCTTCGCTTGTGCGTTGTGGATCACCGATCACAAGTTGTCCCAGGTGCGCGGATCGGTGCGCAGCCTGCTGACGATTTTCATTGTGTTCAGCAGCGTCAACCTCGCCGGCCTGACCGGCGCCCTGCCCGGCGGCCTCGACCTGCCCGCCAGCAGCACCGGTTGGTTCGCGCTCGCCACCCTGGTGGTGCTTTATGGGACGGGGTTCATCGTTTTGTTCATGTGCGTGCCACGCCTGGACATGCCGCGCAACGCCCCGGTGATGAACATCGAGCCGCTGGCGACACTGTTGATCGGCTGGCTGGTACTGGACCAGATGCTCAACCCGGGGCAGATCCTGGGCGGCGCGATCGTGGTGACCGGCATCGTTTTGCTGACCTGGCGCAAGGCCGAGCGGGTCAAGGCGCCGGTGGCTGCACACGATTGAACTGATTGACTGGCGCTCTAGTGCGTAGCAGGCCCAAAGAGTTTGGGCCCGCTGCGCGGTCCAGCGGGAGCAAGCTCTCTCGCCACGGGGGGCTGTGCAGGTCGTTCAATCTCGAGCCGGCCGACGCACCGCCCTTACCTTGCCGCTGCCACCCCCGCCGCAGAAAAATCGGTCCACGCCGTCGGACTCCAGCCCCGACACGCCGGTCCCTGGCGGCATCGTCACGCTTTCCAGTACTTGCGCCGTTTGCGGATCGATACGCCGCAATTCGCTATCGTCGTTTTCCCAGGTGCCATGCCACAGCTCGCCATCGACCCAAGTCACGCCCGTGACGAAACGGTTGGATTCGATCGTACGCACAATCCTGCCGTCGGCCGGATCGATCTGCAGGATCTTGCGCGCCTTGTACTGACCGACCCAGAGCGAACCTTCGGCCCAGGCCAGCCCGGAGTCGTCGCCACTGTTGGGCGCTGGAATCGTCGCCAGTACCTGGCCAGTGCGCGGATCGATCTTGCGGATGCTGTCGCCGGCGATCTGGAACAGATGCTGGCCATCGAACGCGGTGCCGGCGTTCGCCGGGACGTCGAGGGTTTGCACGGTTTGGCCACTGGCGGGATCGAAGGCGTGAAGCTTTTCGCCCGAGGCGAACCAGACGCGCTCGCCGTCATGGCTCACGCCGTGGACGCAATCGACGCCAGGGAACGGGCCGTATTCACGCAGGATTTGTGCCTCTGAACGTTTCATCTCACATCGCCTCATCGGTGGGTGTGCTTGCATCCTAACCATCGAACGGCAGTGCAGTGAGTAACAATACGGTCGCGAATCCGGGCATTGACGGTACTGTCCAGCGCCGGGCCCGTGCGCGACCGAACGACTGCGCCTTGCCGCAAGCAGCCAGGTTTTCCAAGGCTCGTTGCACGCTGCGCTGGCTGGTGCCCAAGGCCAGCGCCAGGGCCGAACTGGACCAGGCTTCACCGTCCGCCAACAATGCCAGCACCGCCCCGTGGGGTTCCTCAACGACCCGCGCCAGGATCACGACTTCGTGAGCATGGTGTGGCGACAACCTGAAACCGCGCCGGGTTGCGACTACGCCAGCCATTGGGCGCAGCGCCTCTCGCAACCGTCCCATTTCAACCCGCAACCGGGCGCGATGGGTCTCGTCCGTCAATTTCAAACCAAAGGCTTGGGTCATGAGCGCTTCCCTCGACGCATCGCCGGGCCAGGCCTGGGCCAACCCACGGGCCAGGGCAAACAGCACCGGCCGCCGTACAAGCACGACCTGGACGCCCGCGCAGCGGATACCGAACCGGCAGGCATCCACAACCAGCGCCGGGCCGGCCAGCAGCGATTGCACCTCTTCCAGCACCAGCAAACGCTCTTCGCCTCGAGCGATCAGCCGGGCTGCGGGCGTACTCAGCATCCGCCAGGCGTTGTCGATTTCGCCGTTCAACGCGCTGATCCCTGTTTGTTGCGCGGCTTGCCCGGCCCGTTCCAAAGCCTCACGGGCGGTGTGCGCTTGCAGCCGTCGCATGGCAATTCCCGCAGCCACCAACTGGCACACCGCCCAGGACGCCAACGGCAGGCCGGCGGGCTCCAGGTCGATGAGCTTGAGTTGCGCCTCGTCGAGTCGACCGATCAGCAACAGGCGGCGAATCTCGATGATCCGTGCATGACCGGCGTTGGCCCGATCGCCGTGAGCTTCGAGCACCGTACGGGCGGCGTCGAGGCGTTTCGGCGGCCAGGACAGGTCACGAGAGGCCAAGGCGATTTCACCTTCGGCCACGACACAGCGCGCCCGTGCCACGGCGTCCGTGGATCCGAAGGCCGTACCTGCCCGGCGCAACAGGCTCCTGGCTTTTTCCAGGTCCCCCAACTGCGCCATGGCGATGCCGCGGAGCGCGAGGGCCGGGGCATCATTGCGCAGGGCGACACGATTGAGCGCCGCCACGGGATCACCAGCCGCCAATGCGCGCGCCGCCGCGCCAATCGCCTCATCCACGGTCAATGACCTTCATGGCAAGGGCGCTCTCTTCCACTGACCCGCGCAGCCTGATCCCTCGTTGAACGGTCAATAGCCCAACGACAACCCCGTGTTGCGACGCGGGTCGTTGGCACCGTAGAAACGGTTCTTGCCCACCGGCTTGCCGCCCAACGACGGCGCGCCCACGAGGATCGCGGCGATGTGGTTGGGGTCCTGCGGCCCAGCAAACTTATGGCCCCAGCTTTCCAGCAACTTGAGGGTATCGGGGCTGGCCGCGAAGGTCTCCAGATTGGTCTCCTCCGGCATCCACTGTTGATGGAAGCGCGGCGCGTCGACGGCTTCCTGTAAATTCATGCCGTAGTCGATCACGTTGAGGATGGTCAGCAAAGTCGCCGTGATGATGCGGCTGCCGCCCGGCGTGCCGACAACCATCACGGTCTTGCCGTCCTTGGTGACGATGGTCGGGCTCATGGACGACAGCGGCGCCTTGCCGGGCGCGATGGCATTGGCCTCGCCCTGCACCAGGCCGTACATGTTGGGCACGCCGACCTTGGAGGTGAAGTCATCCATTTCATCGTTGAGGATCACCCCGGTCTTGCTCGCCATCACGCCGGCACCGAACCAGTCGTTGAGGGTGTAGGTGACGGAGACGGCGTTGCCCCATTGATCGACGATCGAATAATGGGTGGTGTTGCTGCCCTCGTGGGGCGCCACGCCGGGCTTGATCTTCTGGGAGTCGCCGGCTTTCTGCGGCTCGATGGCGGCGCGCAGTTTCGCGGCGTAATTCTTGTCCAGCAAATGATCGATGGGGTTCTGCACGAAGTCCGGGTCGCCCAGGTAGCTGTTGCGGTCGACATAGGCGTGACGCATGGCTTCGATCTGGTAGTGCATGCCTTGGGCCGAATGGAAACCCAGGTCTTTCATCGGATAGCCATCGAGGATGTTCATGATCTGGCAAAGCACCACGCCACCTGAGCTGGGTGGCGGCGCGGAAATGATGTGATAGCCGCGATAATCGCACTCGACCGGCGCCAGTTCACGGGTCTTGTACTTGTCCAGGTCGGCCTGGGTGATGATGCCCTTGTTGGCCTGGCTGGACGTCACCAGCGCATCGGCGACCCAGCCTTTATAGAAGCCGTCGGCACCCTTGTCGGAAATCTCCCGCAGGGTCCTGGCGAGGTCTTTCTGCACCAGCTTCTGGCCGACCTGCATCGGCTCGCCGTTGTGCAGGAAGATTGCGCCGGAATCGCGCGCATCTTTCTTGAAGACATCCGTGGCGGTTTCCAGCAGATCCACGTCGCCCTGTTCCAGGACAAAACCGTCCTCGGCGAACTTGATCGCCGGCGCGATCAATTCCGCCCGGGGTTTGCTGCCGTATTTCTTCAGCGCCAGTTCCATGCCAGACACGGTGCCGGGTACGCCTACCGCCAAATGGCCGCGCGTGCTGAGCTCGGGGATGACGTTGCCTGCCTTGTCCAGGTACATGTCGGCCGTGGCGGCCAGGGGGGCTTTTTCACGGAAATCCAGGAAGGTCTTGCGGCCGTCGGCCATCTGCAAGGTCATGAAACCGCCACCCCCCAGGTTACCCGCCGCGGGATAAACCACCGCCAGGGCGTAGCCCACCGCCACTGCCGCATCAACCGCATTGCCACCGTTCTTGAGCACATCGACGCCGACATGGGTCGCCAGGTGTTGGGCCGTCACCACCATGCCGTTCTCGGCGGCAACCGGGGCCTGGGACGCGGCGTGGGCAGTCAGACAGTAAAGGGAAAGCGAGGTGGCGACGAGGGTCCGGGCCAGGGATTGGAACTTCATGAGTCGGTCTCTTCTTGTTTTAGGGTCGGGATCGCTTCAAAAGCACACAGGAGTATGGCTCGGTTTAAACAATATGCTCGTTTCCTGTAGGCTCGCGTGCTTGATCATCCCCGCACAAGGACATCGCCGATGACGCTGCGAATCGAACGCACGGACGCTCCAACCGATGAAGAACGCCAGGCCATCCTCGCGCCGCTACGCGCCTATAACACCGCCCAGACCGGTGGAAGCGCACCGGAAGCGGTCGCCTGGCTGGTGCGCGACGAGCACGATGAAATCGTCGGCGGCCTGTATGGCCGGGTATTTTTTCGTTGGCTCTATATCGAATTACTGGTGGTGCCCGAACAGGCGCGCGGCCAGGGCACGGGCTCGGAATTGATGCGCATGGCCGAACAACTGGCCAGGGAAAAGGATTGCGTGGGCATCTGGCTCGACACCTTCGACTTCCAGGCTCCGGATTTCTATCGCAGACAGGGTTTCACCCAGTGCGGCCAGATCGATGACTATCCGCCGGGTCACCGGCGCTACTTTTTCCAGAAGCGCCTGGATCTCGAGAATTAAGCTCAACCTATGGGAGCGAGCCTGCTCGCGAAGGCAAACACCTCGGTTTATCGGCTTAGAGACACGTCGCCAACGCCGCCAATCGGCGCTTGGCGACAAAATCATCGTGCTTGGCGTAATAATTCAGCGCCGTGCCCGTGGCGCTGGCTTGCAGATCCACAAACGACTCGGCCGATCGGGTGTACACCGTCGAGCCGCCTTGCTTGCCGGGCTGCAGATAGGCGCCGGCATCGACCCCGAACGCCGCTTCGTCTTCCCAGGCAAACTTCACGCATTGGGCGACGTTCTGTTCCGGCTTGTCCGAGGACAGGGTCTTGTAGGGGGCTTGGGTCCGGGCCTGCTCCATCGCCGAACCCGCGCAGCCGGCCAGCAGGGTTGCGGCCACGGCCACCATCAGCATTCGCATTGCATTCACTCTTCTGGAAAAAAACCGACTGTAGCACTGCGCCCCTCGTTGCCGTGCGCCATGATTGAAATTTGCGCGCGACAACGGCTATCTATTCACGCAACCTGTCAGATCATTGACCCAGGAGCGACCATGGCGACAACCGAACAGCAACACGAACGAGCCCTGCAGATTTTTCTCGAGCAACGCCCCGAGCTGCGCGACGAACTGGACAACCTCAACCCGCTGCTGGCCCAGGCCAAGGGCGAAACCGCCGCGCAGTACCGCGCCGAGCGGTTGCATGAAGCCTTCGAAGCCGAGGCCGAGAGCGCCGGATTGTTCGCCTGGGAACTGACGCTGCTGCTGACGACCGATTCAGCCGAGGACTACCAGGCCCAACGCATGGAAGTTCACAAGGAAGTGGCGGAGATGGCAGGAATGGAATGGCCGGAGTATTGCGAGCTGTATGGCCTCGAACTCTGAGGTTGAGGCTGTGGGCCAGGTGCTCACACATGCTCTGAGAATCGCCCCACCGCCCATAAAGCATTATCATGGCCGCAGTTTCGCTGATCGGGTCTGTCATGAAGTTCGCCATCGCGCTGTTTTCCGCCGCCCACGCGCCCTCCTCGCGCCGCGCCTTGCTGTTTGCCCAGGCAGCTTTGGCCGGTGGGCATGAGATCGTGCGGCTGTTTTTCTACCAGGACGGCGTCTACAACGCCGCCAACAGCGTCGTCACGCCCCAGGACGAGCAAGACCTGCCCCAGCAATGGCGCGCCTTCGTTAGCGAGCACCAGCTCGACGGCGTGGTGTGCATTGCGGCGGCGTTGCGCCGTGGCGTGCTTAACGAGGAAGAAGCCCAGCGTTACCAGCGTTCGGCGGCCAGTGTCCAAGCGCCGTGGGCGTTGTCCGGGCTGGGCCAGTTGCACGATGCGATCCAGGACGCCGACCGCTTGATCTGTTTTGGAGGCACATGATGGCCAAGTCTTTGTTGCTCATCAGCCGCCAGGCCCCCTGGTCCGGCCCCGGTGCCCGGGAAGCGCTGGACATCGTGTTGGCCGGCGGCGCCTTCGACCTGCCCATCGGTCTGCTGTTTCTCGATGACGGCGTGTTCCAGCTCGCCGCCGGTCAGGATGCCAAGGCCGTCCGGCAAAAAGACTTGAGCGCCAACTTGCAGGCGTTGCCGATGTTTGGCGTCGAAGACCTGTTCGTCTGCGCCGACAGCGCCGCACAGCGCGGTCTCGCCGTCGATGCCCTGGCGCTGGACGACCTCAAAGCGCTGGGCGCTGCGGACATCGCCGCGCTCATTGACCGTTACGACCAGGTGATTACCCTCTGATGTCGACTTTGCATGTGTTGTCTCATTCCCCTTTCGGCGACAGCCGCCTCGCCAGTTGCCTGCGGATCCTGGGAAGCCAAGACGCGCTGCTGCTGTGCGGCGACGCAACGTATGCGCTGCGAACCGGTACCGTGCCGTTCGACACGCTGCGGGCCGGCGGCGCCAAGGTGTTCATCCTGGCCGAAGATGCACAGGCCCGCGCCCTGCCCATTCCGGACTGGGCCGAGGCCATCGATTATGCGGCCTTCGTCGAGCTCTCGATCCAGCACGACAAGGTCAACAGCTGGCTATGAAGACCCTGAACGTGGGCGAGCGCAGCATTGCGTTGGACAAGGATGGCTACCTGGCTGATCTCAATGAGTGGTCCGCCGACGTGGCCACGGCCCTGGCCACCGCCGAAGACATCGAGCTGAGCCCCGAACACTGGGAAATCCTCGAACTGCTGCGCGCGTTCTACGCTGAGTTCCAGTTGTCTCCGGCCACCCGCCCGCTGATCAAGTACACCGCGCTGAAACTGGGGGCGGACAAGGGCAACAGCCTGCACCTGAACCGATTGTTCAAAGGCACTCCCGCCAAACTCGCCGCCAAGCTGGCGGGCCTGCCCAAACCGACGAATTGCCTATGACCGACTTTCCAGCATTGACCCTCCAAACCCCTGCCGAACACCCGTTCGCCCAGTTCGTGCGCATCCTTGGCAAGGGCAAGCGCGGCGCCCGTAACCTCACCCGTGACGAAGCGCGGGAGGCCATGGGCATGGTGCTGGATGAGCGGGTCGAAGAAACCCAACTGGGCGCGTTTCTCATGCTGTTGCGGCACAAGGAAGAAAGCGCTGAGGAAATGGCCGGGTTTACCGACGCCCTGCGTCAGCGCCTGGTTATCCCGGCCATGGCGGTAGACCTCGACTGGCCAACCTACGCCGGAAAGAAGCGTCATCTGCCCTGGTATCTGTTGGCCGCCAAATGTCTCGGGCAAAACGGTGTGCGAATCTTCATGCACGGCGGCGGCGCCCACACGGCGGGCCGGCTCTACACGGAACAGCTGCTGGATTTGCTGGCCATCCCCTTGTGCCGCGACTGGCAGCAGGTCGGCGCGGCGCTGGACAACGGCGGCCTGGCCTTCATGCCGCTGGTGGACTGGGCGCCGCAAATGCAGCGCATGATCGACCTGCGCAACACGCTGGGCTTGCGCTCGCCGATTCATTCCCTGGCGCGCATTCTCAACCCGTTGGGTGCGCGTTGCGGCCTGCAAAGCATCTTCCATCCCGGCTACCAGGCCGTGCATCGCGAGGCCAGCGGACTGCTGGGCGACACCAGCATCGTGATCAAGGGCGACGGCGGCGAGATCGAGATCAACCCCGACGCCGACAGTCATTTGTACGGCACCACCGGCGGCGCCAGTTGGGATGAAGAATGGCCGCGACTGTCCGAACAGCGCCACGTCAAGCCGGAGCGCCTCGACCCCGAGCATTTGAAAGCGGTATGGCGCGGTGACCTCGAGGACAGTTATCCGCAGCTGGCGCTGATCGCCACCATGGCCCTGGCCTTGCGCGGCTTGGGCCTTACCCGAGAAGCAGCGTTCGACAAGGCCCGGCAGTATTGGGATGCGCGCGATAGATCGATTTAGTCGATCATCGACGCCCAACCTTTGCGCTATTAGTTCGAACCTATCGGAATAGACTCGTCTCCAATGATTATTGAGAGAGGACGTTCAGATGGGTTTGTTGGTCGAGGGTCGCTGGCAGGACCAGTGGTATGAAAGCAAGGACGGCAGTTTCCAGCGTGAGCAGGCGCAACGCCGCGACTGGATCACCGCCGACGGCAAAAGCAGTTTCCCCGCCGAGGCCGGGCGCTACCACTTGTATGTATCCTTGGCCTGCCCCTGGGCGCACCGCACGCTGATCTTTCGCAAGCTCAAGGGCCTGGAAGCGCTGATCGACGTTTCAGTGGTCAGCTATCTGATGCTGGAAAACGGCTGGACGTTCGACAAGACCCACGGCTCGACCGGCGACAAACTGGACAACCTGAGCTTCCTGCACCAGCGCTACACCGCCGACACGCCGGATTATACCGGCCGGGTGACCGTTCCGGCCTTGTGGGACAAACAGCAACGGCGCATCGTCAACAACGAATCGGCGGAAATCATCCGCATGTTCAACAGCGCGTTCGATGGCCTGACCGGCAACGACCTGGACCTGTATCCCGAGCACCTGCGCCACGAGATCGATGGGTTGAACGAGCGCATCTACCCAGCGGTGAACAACGGCGTATACCGTGCTGGGTTCGCGACGACCCAGGCCGCTTATGAAGAAGCCTTCGATCAACTGTTTGTCGAACTGGACCGAGTGGAAGCCTTGCTGCAAACCCGTCGCTACCTGGCGGGTGAATACCTGACCGAAGCGGATATCCGCTTGTTCACTACGATGATTCGTTTCGACGCGGTGTATTTCGGCCACTTCAAATGCAACCTACGCCGCATCGCCGATTACCCGAACCTGTCGAACTGGCTGCGCGAGCTGTATCAGTGGCCGGGCGTTGCCGAGACCGTAGACTTCACCCATATCCAGCGGCACTACTACGGCAGCCACAAGACCATCAACCCGAATGGGATCGTGCCCAAGGGGCCGGGGCAGGATTTCACGGTGGCCCACGATCGAGAGAGGTTGAGCGGGAAAGGGATTTGGCTTCGGGCTGAAAGCTGATCCGCAATCTTTATTGCCTCTGAAGGCCAATCGCGAGCAGGCTCGTTCCCACATTTGATTCGTGTTGAACCACAATCTGTGGCTGCACACAGCCCCCTGTGGGAGCGAGCCTGCTCCGGGCGGCGTTCCGACGAAAGGGGCAACGCGGTCCTCAGACCTGCCCCTGAGCCCCTTCAAACCAAGCCAGCTTCTCGCGTAACTGCACCACTTCGCCAACAATCACCAACGTCGGCGCATGGACTTCATGCTCCGCCACCAGCCGTGGCAGGTCCGCCAACGTGCCGGTGAAAACGCGCTGGTTTGAAGTCGTGCCTTGCTGGATCAACGCCGCCGGCGTGTCCGCCGCGCGACCGTGCTTGATCAGCTCGTTGCAAATCACCGGCAGCCCCACCAAGCCCATGTAGAACACCAGCGTCTGTGCTGGCGAGACAAGATCGGCCCATGGCAAGTCGCTGGTGCCGTCCTTTAGATGACCGGTAATGAAGCGCACCGACTGGGCATAATCGCGATGGGTCAGCGGAATCCCGGCGTAGGCCGCGCAGCCACTGGCGGCAGTGATGCCCGGGACCACCTGGAACGGGATGCCATGGGCCGCCAGCTCTTCGATCTCTTCGCCACCACGACCGAAGATAAAAGGATCGCCGCCCTTCAACCGCACCACACGTTTACCTTGCCGGGCCAGGTCCACCAGTTGCTGGTTGATCTGGTCCTGGGGCACGGCGTGCTCGGAGCGGCGCTTGCCGACGTAGACCCGTTCGGCGTCGCGGCGGCACAGTTCGAGGATGGCCGGCGCCACCAGACGGTCGTACAGCACTACGTCCGCCTGTTGCATCAGGCGCAGGGCGCGGAACGTCAGCAGGTCGGGATCACCCGGCCCGGCGCCCACCAGATAGACCTCACCCGGCGCATTCGGCGCCTGGCCGTCGATCTTTTCCCGCAACAGCCGCTCGGCTTCGGCGCCCTGCCCGGCCAATTGGCGGTCGGCGATGGGGCCTTGGAACACTTCTTCCCAGAAGGCCCGCCGTTGCTGGACATCGGGAAACAAGCCTTTGACCTGATTGCGAAAGCGCGCCGCCAAACCGGCCAACTGCCCGTAGGTCGACGGAATCCAGGTTTCCAGCTTGGCGCGGATCAGCCGCGCCAGCACCGGCGCGTCGCCGCCGCTGGACACCGCGATCACCAGGGGCGAGCGATCGACGATCGCCGGGAAAATCACGCTGCACAGCGCCGGCGCGTCCACCACGTTGACCGGCACGCAGCGCTTGTGGGCGTCCGCCGAGACTTGGGCATTGAGCGGTTCGTCATCCGTGGCGGCGATGACCAGGCCACAGCCGTCCAGGTCCGCTTCCACGTAGCCCCGCAGGACACATTCGCCGCCGCTGCCACCGACCAGTTCCCGCAACTGCGGTTCGATATCGGGTGCGACCACCCGCAACAATGCGCCGGCATCGGCCAGCAGGCGAGACTTGCGCAAGGCAATCTCCCCGCCGCCAACCACCAGCACGCGGCTGCCGCGCAGGTTGTGGAACAGTGGCAAATAGTCCATTTAGCCGATGACCTCGATGCCGCCCATGTACGGTTTCAGCACCTCGGGCACACGGATCGAGCCGTCGGCCTGCTGGTAGTTCTCAAGCACCGCCACCAGCGTACGACCCACCGCCAGGCCGGAGCCGTTGAGGGTGTGGACCAGTTCCGGCTTGCCGGTTTCCGGGTTGCGGAAACGCGCCTGCATGCGGCGGGCCTGGAAGTCGCCACAGTTGGAGCACGACGAAATCTCGCGGTACTTGTCCTGGCTCGGGATCCAGACTTCCAAGTCATAGGTCTTGACCGCGCTGAAACCCATGTCGCCGGTGCACAGCGCCAGGGTGCGATACGGCAACTCCAGCAGTTGCAGAACCTTTTCGGCGTTGGCGGTCAGGCTTTCCAGGGCTTCCATGGATTTGGACGGCTCGACGATCTGCACCATTTCGACCTTGTCGAATTGGTGCTGGCGAATCATGCCGCGGGTATCACGGCCCGACGCGCCGGCTTCGCTGCGGAAGCACGGCGTATGGGCAACGAACTTGATCGGCAGTTGCTTGGCATCGACGATTTCGCCCGCGACGATGTTGGTCAGCGACACTTCGGCAGTGGGGATCAGGTACAGGTCGGCTTCGCCGTCGCGACCGATCTTGAACAGGTCTTCCTCGAACTTTGGCAACTGGCCGGTGCCTTGCAGGGCCGGGGCCTGGACCAGGTACGGCGTGTAGGCCTCTTCGTAGCCGTGCTCGGTGACGTGCAGATTGATCATGAACTGCGCCAGCGCCCGATGCAGACGGGCGATCGGCCCGCGCAACAGGGCAAAACGCGCGCCCGACAACTTGGCGGCGGTTTCGAAGTCGAGCCAGCCGAATTTCTCGCCCAGGGCCACGTGGTCCTGCACGGGGAAATCGAAGGTTTTCGGCGTGCCCCAGCGGCGTACTTCGACGTTACCGTCTTCGTCTTCACCGACCGGCACCGACTCGTGAGGCAGGTTCGGAATGCCCAACAGGATCGAATCCAACTCGGTCTGGATCGCGTCCAGCTCGACCTTGCCGGCGCTCAACTCGCCCGCCATGCGCTCGACATCGGCCATCAGCGGCGCGATGTCTTCGCCACGCTGCTTGGCCTGGCCGATGGACTTGGAGCGCGCGTTACGTTCTGCCTGCAGGGCCTCGGTGCGGGTCTGGACGGTCTTGCGCTGTTCTTCCAGCGCTTCGATGCGCGCGACGTCCAGGGCAAAGCCACGGGAAGCCAGGCGGTCCGCTACGTCCTGAAGGTTGCTACGTAACAGTTTGGAATCGAGCATGTCGGTCTCTCGTTATCAAAGTTTGGTCAAGGACAGGCCGGCCCAGGTGGCGAGCAGCCCGCCGAACACGCTGATGGCCGCATAGCCCAGGGCCAGCGGCACCTGCCCGCTTTCCAGCAGGCGCACCGTATCCAGTGAAAAAGATGAAAAAGTCGTCAGGCCGCCAAGAAAGCCGACCATCAACCCCGCGCGCACCTCGATGGGCACCTCGGGACGAATCAAAAACAGGCCGTAAAGAACGCCGATCAGCAGACAGCCCACGATATTAACGGCCAGCGTCGCGGTATAGAAGTGCCGCGGCCAATTTGCACTGATCCAGTTACCCGTGGCGAAACGCAACAACGTACCGGCAACGCCGCCAGCGGAGACTGCGAGAATCAAGGGGATCACGGTTTTCTCCGCTGTCGTGGACTCAATCGGTCCAGCTGGGCCAAATGGTTGAGCTTTTCGCCAATCTTCAACTCAAGGCCTCGAGGTACGGGCTGGTAGAAGCGCTGGGGTTCGAGTTCTTCGGGAAAATAGTCTTCGCCGGCGGCATAAGCGTCGGGCTCATCGTGGGCATAGCGGTATTCATCGCCATAACCTAACTGTTTCATGAGCTTGGTCGGTGCGTTGCGCAGGTGCAGCGGTACTTCGAGGGAGCCGTGTTCGGTGGCGCTGCGCATCGCGGCCTTGAAGCCCATGTACACGGCGTTGCTCTTCGGTGCGCAGGCCAGGTAAGTGATGGCCTGGGCCACGGCGAGCTCGCCCTCCGGGCTGCCGAGGCGCTCCTGCACGTCCCAGGCCGCCAGGCACAGGCTCAGGGCCCGAGGGTCGGCGTTGCCGATGTCCTCGCTGGCCATGCGCACCACCCGCCGGGCCAGGTACAGCGGATCGCAACCGCCGTCGATCATCCGCGCAAACCAGTACAGGGCACCGTCGGGATTGGAGCCGCGTACCGATTTGTGCAGGGCCGAGATCTGGTCGTAGAACGCCTCGCCGCCCTTGTCGAAACGTCGGCGGGTATCGCCCAGCAGGCTTTGCAGCAGCTCGACGCCGATCTCGCTGTTGTCTTCGGCCAGGTCCGAGGCGTTTTCCAGCAGGTTAAGCAAGCGCCGGCCATCGCCGTCGGCGGCGCTGAAGAGTATCTGGAAACCTTCATCGCTGAGGCTGAGCTGGCGCTTGCCCAAGCCCCGCTCTTCGGTCAGCGCGCGATGCACCAGCTTGCGCATCGCGGTTTCATCGAGGCTCTTGAGCACATAGACCCGCGCCCGCGACAGCAAGGCGTTGTTGAGTTCGAACGAAGGGTTTTCGGTGGTGGCGCCGATGAATATCAGCGTGCCGTCTTCCACATAGGGCAGGAAAGCGTCCTGCTGGGATTTGTTGAACCGGTGTACTTCGTCGACGAACAGGATGGTGCGCTTACCGTACTGGCCGGCCTGTTGCTTGGCGATTTCCACGGCCTGGCGGATCTCCTTGACCCCGGCCAGCACCGCCGAGACCGTTTCGAAATGCGCGTCAGAAACCTCCGCCAGCAGCCGCGCCAGGGTGGTCTTGCCCACGCCCGGCGGCCCCCAGAAAATCATCGAGTGCAAGGCACCCTGCTCCAGGGCTTCGCGCAGAGGCTTACCGCGAGCGAGCACGTGTTCCTGACCGACATACTCATCCAGGTTGGTCGCGCGCAAGCGGGCGGCCAATGGCTGGGCAATCGGGGCGCTTCGAAACAGGTCCATGATTACTACAAAACCTCCGCAGGGTCCTGTTGCCGATCAGTTAGTTGATTGAACACCACAATCCATTGTGGGAGCGAGCCTGCTCGCGATAGCGGTGGGTCAGTTACATCAATTCCAACTGATCCGCCGCCATCGCGAGCAGGCTCGCTCCCACAGGGCCATTGGGTTATTCCTGGATCACATCCGCACCCTTGGGGATGTCGAACTTGAACTTGGACGCGGCGATCGGCGTATTGGCCTTGACCCCGGTGAACAGGATGTTGGTGCGCTGGCCAACGCTGTCGATCAGCTGCATGTCGTTGACAAGGCCGTTGCGGAACGACAGGCGCAGGCTGTCGAACAGGCTGTCCTTGGTCTTGGGCTTGAGGGTGAAGTCGATCACCCCGCCGGCTTCCTTGGAGGTAATGTCGAAGCTCTGGCTGATCTCCGAGATGTCACCGGACAGCAGCAACGCTGGCGTCTGGGTCAGGCGCTGGTCAAGAGTCTTGATGGTCACCTGCTCCAGGTCCGGGTCCCACAGCGAGACTTTCTTGCCGTCGGAAACCATCAGTTGTTCGGCGGGAGCATCGGTGTGCCAATAGAACAGGCCAGGACGTTGAAGGGCCATTTCACCGGCGGTTTCCTGCAGCTGGGTGCCACTGCCGTCGAGGGTCAACTGGGAAAAACGCGCAGTCAGGGTCTGGGAGCCGCCCAGCAACTGGGTCAGGCGGGCCACGTCCTTTTCGCCGGCGTGGGCCGAAAAAGTAGACAAGGCCAGTACGGGCAACAGCAACATGCGAATCAGGCGCATGGGAGTCCTCATGAATTCGTGGGGGTTCGAGCGACGCATCGTCACGTCGCCCGGGTAATCAGTCGCGCATCGGGCCAGGCGCGAGCACTTCGCGCGAACCGTTGGTGTTCATGGCCGTCACGACCCCAGCCATTTCCATGGCCTCGATCATGCGAGCGGCGCGGTTGTAGCCGATCTTCAGCTTGCGCTGCACGGCGGAAATCGAGGCACGGCGGCTTTCGAGCACGAACTGCACCGCTTCGTCATAAAGCGCGTCGGTCTCTGCGTCATCATCACCGCCTCCACCGCTGCTGCCTTCAAAACCGCTGCCTGCTTCTTCGACACCGTTGAGGATGTCGTCGTTGTATTCAGGCGCGCCGCGCAATTTCCAGGCTTCCACCACGCGGTGTACTTCATCGTCGGAGACGAACGCGCCGTGGACACGGATCGGCAGGCTGGTGCCGGGCGGCATGTAGAGCATGTCACCGTGCCCCAGCAATTGCTCGGCGCCGCCCTGGTCGATGATGGTCCGCGAGTCGATCTTGCTCGACACCTGGAACGCCATGCGGGTCGGGATGTTGGCCTTGATCAGGCCCGTGATCACGTCCACCGACGGTCGCTGCGTGGCGAGGATCAGGTGGATACCGGCCGCACGGGCCTTCTGGGCGATACGGGCGATCAGTTCTTCGACCTTCTTGCCGACGATCATCATCATGTCGGCGAATTCGTCCACCACCACGACGATGGTCGGCAGCTTATGCAGCAGCGGCGCTTCGTCGTGAATGCTTTCGCGGTGATACAGCGGGTCGCTCAGCGGTGTACCGGCTTCCTCGGCTTCCTTGACCTTGGCGTTGAAGCCCGACAGGTTGCGCACGCCCATCTTCGCCATCAGCTTGTAGCGGCGCTCCATCTCGGCAACGCTCCAGCGCAAGGCGTTGGCCGCGTCCTTCATGTCGGTGACCACCGGGCACAGCAGGTGCGGGATGCCTTCGTAGATCGACAATTCGAGCATCTTCGGGTCGATCATGATCAGCTTGGCGTCTTCCGGGCCTGACTTGAACAGGATCGAAAGGATCATCGCGTTCACGCCCACCGACTTACCGGAGCCGGTGGTACCGGCCACCAGCAGGTGGGGCATTTTCGCCAGGTCGGTGATGACCGGCTTGCCGCCGATGTCGTGACCCAAGGCCAAGGTGACCGGCGACTTGTGGTTGTCATATTCCGGCGTCGACAGTACTTCGGAGAAGCGCACAATCTGCCGGTCTTCGTTGGGAATCTCGATGCCCACGGTGGTCTTGCCGGGAATCACCTCCACCACCCGCACGCTGGTCACGGCCAGGGACCGCGCCAGGTCCTTCGCCAGGTTGGCGATACGGCTGACCTTCACGCCGGCGGCCGGCTGGATTTCGTAACGGGTGATGACCGGGCCCGGGTGGATCGAATCCACCGAGACCTCCACACCGAACTCCTTGAGCTTGATTTCGAGCAAATGCCCGACGGCCGCCAAGGACTCGGGGGAATAGTTGAGCTGTTTCTTCTCGGCCGGGTCGAGGATCGAGATCGGCGGCAAGGTGCCTTCCACCGCGCTGTCGACGAACAGCGGTGCCTGTTTCTCTTTCTGCACGCGCTTGCTTTGCTCCGGCGGCTTGGCCGGGGCCATGGTGATGACCGGCGGCACCTGCTTTTCGCGCTCGGACATGTGCTTGCTCAGGGCCTGCTCGCGTTCGATCAGGCGCTCCTTGACCTTGGCCTGCTCGCGTTTGTCAGTCACCGTCGGCGCCACAACGTCATGGACGCGGTCGTCGACTTCACGCAGTTGCGCCACCAGTTGCTTGCGTTCGTTGCGCGCTGCCCACCAACGGTTCAGCGCGCCCTGGATCAATTCAATGAGGTCAAGGGTGATCTTGCCGGTGACGTCCATCACCTTGAACCACGACAGGTCGGTGAACACCGTCAGGCCAAACAGGAACAAGGCGATGAACAGCAGCGTGCTGCCCTGGATGTTCAGGGCATTGCGGGCCAGGTCGCCGAGGCTTTCACCCAGTGCGCCACCCGCCCCTGCGGGCAGGCCAGTGGGGGCGTGGAAATGAATATGGGCCAGCGCGGCTCCCGACAGCACCAGGAAGACCAGGCCGATCAGGCGCCAGGAGAACAGCCAGCCGCTCCACTGCCAGGGCTCATGGCGCTGGCGGAATATCTGGTACGTCTTGATCGCCAGCAGCAGCGGGAAGATATAGGCGAAATAGCCCAGCACCATGAACAGGATGTCGGCGCTGTAGGAACCGGCCGGACCGCCGAAATTCTGCACGTCTTCGATTTTGCTGTTGTGGCTCCAGCCCGGATCGTCCTTGCCGTAGGTCAGCAAGGCCATCATCAGGAACAGGCACAAGGCACCGATGGCGATCAACGCACCTTCCTTGAGCCGGTAGTGCAATTGTTGGCGCCAGAGCGGAACGACTGTCTTGGGTGCTGCGGTGGATTTCTTCAAAACGCTTCTTTTCCTGCGCCCAAGGCGCGTCCATCTGTTGAATGACTATGAAAAACTGCCCATGACGAGCAGGTAAAAAAAGTGAATGTGCCCAACCGGTACTACTTTTACCACTGTGGCATGCGTCCGGAAAACCACAGGAGTCGCTGAAGATTTGATCTTTTGCTCATCCTGCGTTCAAAACCCAAGCATTGTACGGGTTTGTCATGCCCAAGGCATTGCCCGCACGCTTGGCGACAGCATAGCCATGATCAGGGGGTCTTGGGCGCCAATTTGAGCATGCATTCTCTTTTGTGACAAAGGCTTATGAGGTGTTTTTATGAGCGAAGCGAAGCATTCACGCCTGATTATTCTCGGTTCCGGCCCTGCAGGGTACAGCGCTGCTGTCTATGCGGCCCGTGCCAACCTCAAACCCGTTGTCATCACCGGCATACAGGCCGGTGGCCAGCTCACCACCACGGTCGAAGTCGATAACTGGCCCGGCGACGTCGAAGGCCTGACCGGCCCCGTGCTGATGGAGCGCATGCAACGGCACGCCGAGCGCTTCGACACGCAGATCGTCTACGACCATATTCACACCGCCAAGTTGCAACAACGTCCGTTCGAATTGATCGGTGACAGCGGCACCTACACCTGCGACGCACTGATCATCGCCACCGGCGCCTCAGCCCAGTACCTCGGCCTGCCGTCGGAGGAAACCTTCGCCGGCAAAGGTGTTTCAGCCTGCGCGACCTGCGATGGTTTTTTCTACCGAAACCAGGTGGTGGCGGTGGTCGGTGGCGGCAACACCGCCGTGGAAGAAGCCCTGTACCTGTCGAATATCGCCAAGGAGGTGCATTTGATTCACCGGCGGGACAAGTTGCGCTCCGAAAAGATCTTGCAAGACAAACTCTTCGAGAAAGCCGCCAATGGCAATATCCGTTTGCACTGGAACCAGAACCTGGACGAGGTCCTGGGCGATGCCAGCGGCGTGACCGGCGCGCGCCTGCGGCACAGCGAGACCGGTGAAACCAGCACGTTGTCCCTGGCCGGCGTCTTCATCGCCATCGGGCACAAACCCAATACCGACCTGTTCCAGGGCCAACTGACGATGCGCGATGGTTACCTGATCGTGCGCGGCGGCAGCGACGGCAATGCCACGGCCACCGACATCGAAGGCGTGTTTGCCGCTGGCGATGTGGCCGATCATGTCTATCGCCAGGCCATTACTTCGGCCGGCGCCGGCTGCATGGCCGCCCTGGACGCAGAGAAGTATCTCGATGACATCCCGGCCGTTTGACGGTTAACCTCTAGGCGGGCTCTGGCTGATCTGGAGTCCCGCCCTCCCCTTCTGCAAGCCCGGACAACGATGCTGACTTGGTTACAACGCAACACTTTCGATTTTCCGCCACTGGAAAAAGCCATGCGCGACCCCAACGGCCTGCTCGCCGCCGGCGGGGACCTGTCCGCCGACCGCTTGATCCAGGCCTATCGCCACGGCTGCTTTCCATGGTTCTCCGAAGGCCAGCCGATCCTGTGGTGGTCGCCGGACCCGCGCACGGTACTGTTTCCCGACGAGCTGCATGTATCGCGCAGCCTGGGCAAGCTGTTGCGCAAGCAGCGCTATGAAGTGACGTTCGACCGGGATTTCGCCGGGGTCATCCAGGCTTGCGCCGCGCCCCGGGATTATGCCGATGGCACCTGGATCACCGACGCCATGCAGACCGCCTATCTGGAACTGCACCGACGCGGCTTCGCCCATTCCGTGGAAGTCTGGGATCAAGGCACGCTGGTCGGCGGCCTGTATGGCTTGGCAATGGGTCAGTTGTTTTTTGGCGAGTCCATGTTCAGTCGCGCCGACAATGCGTCGAAATTCGGCTTCGCAACCCTGGTCCAACACGTCAAGGAGGCGGGTTTCGTCCTGATCGACTGCCAGATGCCCACCGAGCACTTGCATAGCCTGGGCGCGCGGCCGATTCCGCGAACCGAGTTCGCGGCTTACTTGAAGGCCCATCTGGACCAACCCAACCATGCCACCTGGGTTTGCTGAGCGATATTCGCGCTCCTGGCTTACACTTGAATTGAAGTTTATCCCGAGGGTTGATCATGACCGAGTTGGCGCGCTTGAAGTTTTATGCCACTCAACCTCACTCTTGCAGCTACCTGCCAGAGGAGCAGGCTACGACCCTGTTCCTCGATCCCAGCCAGCCCATGGATGTGCATGTCTATGCAGACCTGTCGGAGATGGGGTTTCGTCGCAGCGGCGATCACCTCTACCGGCCCCATTGCCAGCATTGCAATGCGTGCGTGCCGGCGCGCATTCCCGTGGCCCGCTTTACCCCGAACCGGCAGCAGAAGCGTATTTTCAAGCGCAACGCCGATTTGCAGGTGCGCCCGGCCAAACCGCAGTTCAGCGAAGAATATTTCGACCTGTACCAGCGCTACATCGAACAGCGCCACGCCGATGGCGACATGTACCCGCCCAGCCGGGACCAATTCTCGACCTTCCTGGTGCGCGACCTGCCGTTCTCGCGTTTCTATGAGTTCCGCCTCGACGGGCGGCTGGTGGCCATCGCCGTCACCGACCTGCTGCCCAACGGCCTGTCGGCGGTCTACACCTTTTATGAGCCCAACGAGGAAAAGCGCAGCCTGGGACGGTTCGCGATCCTTTGGCAGATCAACGAATGCCGCCGCCTGGGCCTGGAAGCGGTGTACCTGGGCTACTGGATCAAGAACTGCAAAAAAATGAACTACAAGACCCAATATCGGCCCATTGAATTGTTGATCAACCAGCGGTGGGTTGTCCTGAACTAGGGGCCGCTCGTAGTTTGCGCCTTATCCATGCGCCGCATTCATTGAGTTACTCCTAAGAACCCCTTGGCTTGCCCCCCCTTTTTCGGGCACAATGCACGCCGCTTTTGCCTGGCGCAGTTGCACCGGGCCATTCACTGGATACCGAGGGCTTTACTGCATGTCGAAAGAAGACAGCTTCGAAATGGAAGGCACTGTCGTCGACACCCTGCCCAACACCATGTTTCGTGTGGAGTTGGAAAATGGGCACGTCGTAACCGCGCATATCTCCGGCAAGATGCGCAAGAACTACATTCGTATTCTTACCGGTGACAAAGTGCGCGTCGAGCTGACGCCCTATGACTTGAGCAAAGGGCGCATCACTTACCGCGCTCGCTAACAAGTCAATACAAAACGCCCGGCTCATGTCGGGCGTTTTTGTTTGCCTGGGTTTTGCTCCAACCATCCACATTACACAGATCCTGTGGAAGCGAGCCTGCTCGCGATAGCGTCGTCACAGTCGGTATTGATGTTGACCGATCCTCCGCCATCGCGAGCAAGCTCGCTCCCACAAGGATTTGGGCTGGACAGCAAAAAGGCGCCTTTCGGCGCCTTTTTATTTTGCTGCAGCTAACGATCAAGCCATCTCGGCCGTGGTTTCGAAGTCGAAGGTCAGCTCGCCGTCCTTGATGTCGATGTGAACCACACCGCCATGCTCGGCCAGTTCGCCAAACAGGATCTCCTCGGCCAGCGGACGCTTGATCTTGTCCTGAATCAAGCGAGCCATTGGCCGGGCGCCCATCGTCACATCGTAACCACCTTCCGCCAGCCAGCTGCGCGCCGCATCGGTGACCTCCAACAGCACACGCTTGTCTTCGAGCTGCGCCTGGAGTTCGGTAAGGAACTTGTCCACCACGCTTTTGATGACCTCATGACTGAGGCGACCAAACTGGATAATGGTGTCCAGGCGGTTGCGGAATTCAGGCGTGAAGCTCTTCTTGATCACTTCCATCGCATCGGACGAGTGGTCCTGATGGGTGAAACCGATCGAAGCGCGCGCGGCGGTTTCGGCACCGGCGTTCGTGGTCATGATGATGATCACGTTGCGGAAATCCGCCTTGCGCCCGTTGTTATCGGTCAGCGTACCGTGGTCCATGACCTGCAGCAGCAGGTTGAAGACTTCCGGATGCGCCTTCTCGATCTCATCGAGCAACAGCACGCAGTGAGGCTGCTTGGTGATTGCCTCGGTCAAGAGACCACCCTGGTCGAAACCGACATAGCCTGGAGGCGCACCGATCAGACGCGATACGGTATGACGCTCCATGTACTCGGACATGTCGAAGCGCACCAACTCGATCCCCAGCGCCTTGGCCAACTGCCGCGCCGCCTCGGTCTTGCCGACACCAGTAGGCCCGGCGAACAGGAATGAACCGACCGGCTTGTCCGGCGACTTGAGTCCCGCGCGGGACAGTTTGATCGCGGTCGACAGCGAGTCGATGGCCGCATCCTGGCCGAACACCGTCAGCTTCAGGTCACGCTCCAGGTTACGCAGCAATTCCTTGTCGGAGCTGGTGACGTGTTTTGGCGGAATCCGCGCGATTTTCGCGACGATGTCCTCGACTTGCGGCACGTCGATGCGCTTGACTCGATTCTCCACCGGTTGCAGCCGCTGATAGGCGCCCGCCTCGTCGATGACATCGATGGCCTTGTCCGGCATGTGCCGATCGTTGATGTAGCGCGACGCCAGTTCGGCGGCAGCGCGCAATGCCTCGTCACTGTATTCGATGCTGTGGTGCAACTCGAAACGCCCTTTCAGGCCACGCAGGATACCGATGGTGTCTTCCACCGAAGGCTCCGACACGTCGACCTTCTGGAAACGCCGGGCCAATGCACGGTCCTTCTCGAAAATCCCACGGAATTCCTGGAACGTGGTCGAGCCGATGCAACGGATATCACCTGACGACAACAGCGGCTTGAGCAGGTTGGACGCATCCATGACCCCGCCCGACGCCGCCCCGGCACCGATAATGGTGTGGATTTCGTCGATGAACAGGATCGCCTGCGGACGTTTTTTCAGTTCGCCGAGCAACGCCTTGAAGCGCTTCTCGAAGTCACCCCGGTATTTGGTACCGGCCAGCAAGGCACCCAGATCAAGGGAATACACCACGCTGTTGGCCAGCAGGTCTGGCACCTGGTTATCGACGATGCGCTTGGCCAGGCCTTCGGCGATCGCGGTCTTGCCCACGCCCGCTTCGCCTACAAGCAATGGGTTGTTCTTGCGGCGCCGGGCCAGGATCTGCGCAACGCGCTCGACTTCCGCCTCGCGCCCGACCAGCGGGTCGATACGGCCCTGGCGAGCCAGTTCGTTCAGATTGCTGGCATACGCGTCCAGCGGATTGCCTGATGAAGAAGACTCGCCGCCCTCGTCATCCTGCATGTCCTGCTCACCTTCGGAATGATCGCCATGCCCCGGCACTTTCGAGATGCCATGGGCGATGTAGTTGACGACATCGATACGCGCAACGCTCTGTTGCTTGAGCAGGAACACCGCTTGGCTTTCCTGCTCGCTGAAAATGGCAACCAGCACGTTGGCGCCGGTGACTTCGCGCTTGCCCGAGCTCTGCACATGAAAGACAGCACGCTGCAGCACACGCTGGAATCCCAGGGTTGGCTGGGTTTCGCGATCCTCGTCGTGGACGGGGATCAGTGGCGTGGTGGAGTCGATGAACTCCTGCAGGTCATGCTTGAGTTTGTCGAGGTTCGCGCCGCAGGCACGCAAAACGGTGGCGGCAGCCTCGTTATCCAATAGGGCCAACAGCAGGTGCTCGACGGTCATGAATTCATGACGCTTCGAACGAGCCTCCTTGAAGGCAAGATTGAGGGTGACTTCGAGCTCGCGGTTTAACATGGCTTCACCTCATACCCAAGTGGTCGGCGTTAACCGTCCTTCTCGATTTCACAGAGTAGCGGATGCTGGCTTTCCCGGGCGTACTGGTTGACCTGCATGGCCTTGGTCTCCGCAATGTCGCGGGTAAACACACCACATACTGCCCGTCCCTCTGTATGAACGGCCAGCATGACCTTGGTCGCCAGCTCGCGATTCAGGTTAAAAAACACCTCGAGCACTTCGACGACGAAATCCATCGGTGTGTAGTCATCGTTGAACAAAACCACCTTGTACATCGGTGGAGCCTGTAAAGCGGGCTTTGATTCCTGAACAGCAATGCCCGCTGAATCGTCATCATGTTGATCCGGGCGATCCTGATTGAATGTTAGTCGAATCTGGCTGATTGCATGCATGGAAAGAAAGGTTCGTTTAGTTGGCAAATACAGTGATGGGGCCGCTTGCGAGCGATTTCAACCGCTACCGCCCGATCACCTTGACTAACGGTGAATCGGTGTTACAACCAATAGAGCCCACCGTGGGTTAAAAAGGTCCGCAAAGTCAATCCGATTTCTTATTTGATCGACAGCGGATGATCAGGATGATACTCCGTTGCCGGGGTGTGTTGCAGAGGGAAAATGGTATGTCAGGTACCACCAGTATGCGAGTCAAGGGAAAGGTCAAGTGGTTCAACAACGCCAAGGGCTATGGTTTTATTATCCAAGACGGGAAGGACGAAGACCTCTTCGCTCACTACTCTGTGATCCAGATGGAAGGTTATAAAACCCTGAAGGCAGGTCAGCCGGTGACGTTCTGCATGATACAAGGGCCAAAGGGTACACATGCCGTTGAGATTTGCCCGGTTGCCGTGGACGTCGACCCCAACAGCACCGAGGCCAGCGTAAAGCCAGCACCGATCAAGGTCCGCCTCAAGCCGCGGGTAACCGAAGACCACTAAAGCCCGGCCCCAACCCATAAAAAATGCCCGGTTTCGATCACTCGAACCGGGCATTTTTGTGTTCAGGCTTCGCTTACATATGGGAAATCAGCGCATCGCCGAAACCGGAAGACGACACCAGCTTGGCACCGTCCATCAGGCGTTCGAAGTCATAGGTCACGGTCTTGGCCGAAATTGCGCCGTTGGTGCCCTTGATGATCAGGTCGGCCGCCTCGGTCCACCCCATGTGGCGCAGCATCATTTCCGCCGAGAGGATCAACGACCCCGGGTTGACCTGGTCCTTGCCCGCATATTTAGGCGCGGTGCCGTGGGTGGCCTCGAACATTGCCACGGTGTCGGACAGGTTGGCGCCCGGCGCGATACCGATACCGCCTACTTCAGCCGCCAGGGCATCGGAGAGGTAGTCGCCGTTGAGGTTCAGGGTCGCGATCACGTCGTATTCGGCCGGGCGCAGCAGGATCTGCTGGAGCATGGCGTCGGCGATGGCGTCCTTAACCACGACATTCTTCCCGGTCTTCGGATTCTTGAACTGCATCCACGGGCCGCCGTCGAGCAGGGTCGCGCCGAACTCTTCGGCCGCCACCTCGTAGGCCCATTCCTTGAAGGCACCTTCGGTGAACTTCATGATGTTGCCTTTGTGCACGATAGTCAGCGAATCGCGGTCATTGTCGACGACATATTGCAAGGCCTTGCGTGCCAGGCGCTTGGTGCCCTGCTTGGAGACCGGCTTGACGCCGATGCCGCAATCTTCGTCGAAACGGATCTTGGTGACGCCCATTTCCTCTTTGAGGAACTTGATCACCTTGGTGGCTTCGGCCGAACCGGCCTTCCACTCGATACCGGCGTAGATGTCCTCGGAGTTCTCGCGGAAGATGGTCATGTCCACATCCCCCGGTTTCTTGACCGGACTCGGGACGCCTTCAAACCAGCGCACCGGGCGAAGGCAGACATACAGGTCAAGCTGCTGGCGCAATGCAACGTTCAGCGAGCGGATACCGCCACCGACCGGCGTGGTCAGCGGGCCCTTGATGGAAACCACGTAATCCTTGACCGCGTCCAGGGTTTCCTGGGGTAGCCAGGTGTCCTGGTCGTAGACCTGGGTCGCTTTTTCGCCCGCATAAACTTCCATCCAGGAAATCTTGCGCTTGCCGCCGTAGGCCTTTTCGACCGCGGCGTCCACCACCTTGATCATGACCGGGCTGATATCAACGCCAATGCCGTCGCCTTCAATGAAAGGGATGATCGGATTGTCGGGAACATTAAGAGAATGGTCTGCATTGACGGTGATTTTGTCGCCGACGGCTGGAACCTGAATCTTTTGATACCCCATGCTGAACTCCATTGCTTGGATTGAACATCTGGCTGCGTTCGAGCGTACCCCAGTTGTATCGGCACGCAAACCCTACGTTCGGCCCATCCCCGGCAATTTAATCAAGTTCGCCGCGTACAAGCCTGAAAACCAAGGGAAAAGCGCCAAATTCGAGCATAGTCCAACTCCCCGGCCTGCGACGTTTAGACCAATGGACGTGTACGGAAGTCTATGAACCGTCGGCAGATCGCCAGCTACCTATGTATAATGCCGCCGCTGACCACAGGGTCACGACGGCTGACGGCTCTATCACGAGACTTTCCGCCACTTTAAAGCCGGACCGTTACCGCGGCCCGACCGCTTGACGCTCGACTGATGCACCCAACATCACCGCGAAGAAACCTCGACATTCGGCTCACGGATGACTTTGAACGAACGCGCTTACCCGGCGCCCCTCGAGTTTCTGCGCATGCTTTAGCAAAGAAGAGAGTTAATCCGAATATGCCCACCCGCTCGAAGATCATCTATACCTTCACCGACGAAGCGCCTGCCCTCGCCACCTATTCGCTGCTGCCGATCGTCGAAGCCTTCACCGCTTCGGCCGATATCGCCGTGGAGACCCGCGATATCTCCCTCGCAGGACGCATCCTGGCCAGCTTCCCCGAGCAACTGGGTGACAAAGCCGTAGCCGACCACCTCGCCGAATTGGGCGACCTGGCCGTCACGCCTGAAGCCAACATCATCAAGCTGCCGAACATCAGCGCCTCGGTGCCGCAACTGCAGGCCGCGATCAAGGAATTGCAGGCCCAGGGCTACGCACTGCCGGACTACCCGGAAACCGTGACCACCGACGCCGAGAAAGACGCTCGCGCCCGTTACGACAAGGTCAAGGGCAGCGCCGTGAACCCGGTCCTGCGCGAAGGCAACTCCGACCGCCGCGCGCCGCTGTCGGTCAAGAATTATGCTCGCAAGCACCCGCATAAAATGGGCGCCTGGGCTGCCGACTCCAAGTCCCACGTCGCTCACATGAGCGCCGGCGATTTCTACGGCAGCGAAAAAGCCGCCCTGATCGACGCCGCGGGCACCGTGAAGATCGAGCTGATCGCCAAGGACGGCACTGCCACTGTCCTCAAGGAAAAAACCACCGTACAAGCCGGTGAGATCCTCGATTGCGCCGTGATGAGCAAAAACGCCCTGCGCAACTTCATCGCCGCTGAAATCGAAGACGCCAAGCAAAAAGGCGTCCTGCTGTCGGTCCACCTGAAGGCGACCATGATGAAGGTCTCCGACCCGATCATGTTCGGTCAGATCGTCGCCGAGTACTATAAAGACGCGCTGGCCAAGCACGCCGAGGTGCTGGAGCAGATCGGCTTCAACCTGAACAACGGCATCGGCGACCTGTACGCGCGCATCAAGGCCCTGCCGGCCGAGCAGCAGGCCCAGATCGAAGCCGACATTCAGGCGGTCTACGCCGTTCGTCCGGCGCTGGCGATGGTCAACTCCGACAAGGGCATCACCAACCTGCACGTACCGAGCGACGTCATCGTCGACGCCTCGATGCCTGCCATGATCCGTGACTCCGGCAAGATGTGGGGCACCGACGGCCAACTGCACGACACCAAGGCTGTGATCCCGGATCGCTGCTACGCCACCATCTACCAAGCGGTGATCGAAGATTGCAAGCAACACGGCGCCTTCGACCCAACCACCATGGGCAGCGTGCCGAACGTTGGCCTGATGGCCAAGAAAGCCGAAGAGTATGGCTCCCACGACAAGACCTTCCAGATCAAGGCTGACGGTGTGGTTCGTGTTTCGGACAACAACGGTCAAACCCTGTTGGAGCAGACCGTTGAGGCTGGCGATATCTTCCGCATGTGCCAGACCAAGGACGCGCCGATCCAGGATTGGGTCAAGCTGGCCGTCAACCGTGCCCGCGCCAGCGCCACCCCGGCGATCTTCTGGCTCGACCCGATGCGCGCCCACGACGGCGTGATGATCGAGAAGGTCCAGGCCTACCTGAAGGACCACGACACCAGCGGCCTGGACATCCGCATCATGTCGCCTGTCGACGCGATGAAGTTCACCCTGGCTCGCACCCGCGAAGGCAAGGACACCATTTCGGTGACCGGCAACGTACTGCGCGACTACCTGACTGACCTGTTCCCGATCATGGAACTGGGCACCAGCGCCAAGATGCTGTCGATCGTGCCGCTGATGAACGGCGGTGGCCTGTTCGAAACCGGCGCCGGCGGCTCGGCACCCAAGCACGTGCAGCAACTGCTGGAAGAAAACTTCCTGCGCTGGGATTCCCTGGGCGAGTTCCTCGCCCTGGCCGCGTCCCTGGAACACCTGGGCGTGACCTACAACAACCCCAAGGCGCTGGTGCTGGCCAAGACCCTCGACCAGGCGACTGGTGAGTTCCTGGACCGCAACAAGTCGCCTTCGCGCAAGGTCGGCGGCATCGACAACCGCGGCAGCCACTTCTACCTGACCCTGTTCTGGGCCCAGGCACTGGCCGCTCAGGATGACGACGCAGCCCTCAAGGCGCAATTCACCACCCTGGCCAAGACCTTGACCGACAACGAAGAAAAAATCGTTGCCGAACTCAATGCCGTGCAAGGCAAGCCCGTGGACATCGGCGGCTACTACTTCGCCAACCCCGAGCTGACCAGCAAGGCCATGCGCCCAAGCGCCACCTTCAACGCGGCGATTGCTGCGCTGGTGTAAGGTTGTAAGCAAGCACCACAAACCCCGGCCTTGTGCCGGGGTTTGTGTTTCTACCTTCCCTGAAAACAATCCCCTGTGGGAGCGAGCCTGCTCGCGAAAGCGATATACCATTCAACATTGATACTGAGCCATACACCGCTTTCGCGAGCAGGCTCGCTCCCACAGTGATCTGTACTTCATCTAACAAACGAGGCCCCCATGGACTGGAACCCCCACATCACCGTCGCCACCATTGTCGAAGACAACGGCCGCTTCTTGATGGTCGAGGAATCCAAGGGCGGGCGCGCCGTGCTCAACCAGCCCGCCGGCCACCTGGATCCGAACGAAACACTGATCGAGGCCGCCGTGCGCGAAACCCTGGAAGAAACCGGCTGGGACGTAGAGCCCACCAGCGTAACAGGCATCTATCTGTACACCGCCCCCAGCAACGGCGTGACCTACCAGCGGGTCTGCTTCGCCGCCAAGGCCCTGAAACACCACCCCGAGTATCAACTGGACGATGGCATCCTAGGCGCCAAATGGCTGACCCGCGACGAACTGCTCGAGCAGCGCGACCGCTGGCGCAGCGAGCTCATCATCCGTTGCATCGACGATTACCTGGCCGGCCATCGCCATAGCCTGGAGCTTATCCGCCCTTCTCTTTAGCCTTGCGCGCCCGGGCCTGATAGAATCGCGTCCTTTTTCAAGACACTCATTGAATTCCTATGCGTGATCCAGCCTCTTCGAACACCCCAAAGCAACGCGTCATCGTCGGCATGTCCGGTGGCGTGGACTCTTCCGTTTCCGCCCTTCTGCTGATCGAGCAGGGTTATGAGGTGGAAGGCCTGTTCATGAAGAACTGGGAAGAAGACGACGGAACCGAATACTGCACCGCCATGGACGACCTGGCGGACGCCCAGGCCGTGTGCGACAAGATCGGCATCAAGCTGCACACCGCGAATTTCGCCGCCGAGTACTGGGACAACGTGTTCGAGCATTTCCTAGCCGAATACAAGGCAGGTCGCACACCGAACCCGGACATCCTTTGCAACCGCGAAATCAAGTTCAAGGCGTTCCTCGACTACGCCATGATGCTCGGCGCCGACCTGATCGCCACCGGCCACTACGTGCGCCGCCGCGACATCGACGGCCGTACCGAACTGCTCAAGGGCCTGGATCCGAACAAGGACCAGAGCTACTTCCTGCATGCCGTTGGCGGCGAGCAGATCGCCAAGACCCTGTTCCCGGTCGGCGAACTGGAAAAGCCCGAAGTACGCGCGATCGCCGAGAAGCACCAACTCGCCACCGCCAAGAAAAAGGACTCCACCGGGATCTGCTTCATTGGCGAGCGCCGTTTCAGCGACTTCCTCAAGCAATACCTGCCGGCGCAGCCGGGCGAGATCAAGACGACCGAAGGCGAGGTCATCGGCCGCCACCATGGCCTGATGTACCACACCATCGGCCAGCGCCAGGGCCTGGGCATCGGCGGTTTGAAGGACGCCGGCGAAGAGCCGTGGTACGTGCTGGTCAAGGACCTGGAGCACAACGAGCTGATCGTTGGCCAGGGTAACGACCACCCGTGGCTGTTCTCCGGTGCCCTGCTCGCCTCGGACATCTATTGGGTCAACCCGATCGACCTCAGTGAACCGCGCCGCCTGACGGCCAAGGTTCGCTATCGCCAGAGCGACCAGGGCTGCACCCTGGAAAAAACCGCCACAGGCTACCGCGCCACCTTCGATGACCCGCAGCGCGCGGTCACGCCCGGCCAGTCGGTGGTGTTCTACGACGGCGAAATCTGCCTGGGCGGCGGCGTGATCGAAGTCGCCGAGCCATGGAGCAGCAAGGCATGACGCCAATCCAGGAACAACTGACGGCGCTGGGCGGCGTCTTCCTGGCCGCCGTGCTGGTGGACCGGATCGCCAAGACCGGCCAGGCCACCGAGGCCGGCCTGGGCTGCATGCTCGGCAGCCTGCTGGTACGCGACCCCAAGGACACCCTGGAGGTCTACGGTGGCGACGACTTGAACCTGCGCGAAGGCTACCGCGCCTTGATCGGCGCCCTGGAGCGCGACCCCAGCGCCCTGCAACGCGAACCGCTGCGCTACGCCCTGTCGATGCTGGGCCTGGAGCGCCAGTTGGCCAAGCGTGACGACCTGCTGGAAACCATCGGCAATCGTTTGCCGCAGATCCAATCCCAGGTCGAGCATTTCGGCCCGTCCCACGAAAACGTGATCGCCGCATGCGGCGCGCTGTACCAGGACACCTTGAGCACGCTGCGCCAGCGCATCCAGGTGCATGGCGACATGCGCAACCTGCAGCAACCGAGCAACGCCTCGAAGATCCGCGCCCTGCTGCTCGCCGGGATCCGCTCGGCACGGCTGTGGCGGCAGCTGGGCGGCCATCGTTGGCAACTGGTGATCAGCCGACGCAAATTATTGAAAGAGCTTTACCCGTTGATGCGCAACGAATAAGTCGCCTCGACCTGCTTTTGTACCTCTTTACGCGTAACACGCCGGTCAGTTGGCGACGGACCGGCGCTGATTTTCATGTATGATACGCGCCCCATTTCGTTGCCCGACTGTCCGAGAACACCCCATGCAGCTCTCTTCGCTCACTGCGGTTTCCCCTGTAGACGGCCGCTACGCCGGCAAAACCCAGGCCCTGCGCCCTATTTTCAGCGAGTACGGCCTGATCCGTGCCCGTGTCCTGGTTGAAGTGCGCTGGCTCCAGCGCCTGGCCGCCCACCCTGGCATTGGTGAAGTTCCGGCCTTTTCCGCCGAAGCCAACGCAGTGCTGAACGCTCTGGCCGACAATTTCGCCCTGGAGCACGCTGAGCGCGTCAAAGAGATCGAGCGCACCACCAACCACGACGTCAAGGCCATCGAGTACCTGCTCAAGGAGCAGGCGGCCAAGCTGCCGGAACTGGCCAACGTCAGTGAGTTCATCCACTTCGCCTGCACCAGCGAGGACATCAACAACCTGTCCCACGCCCTGATGCTGCGCGAAGGCCGTGACGATGTGCTGCTGCCTCTGATGCGCCAGATCGCCCAGGCCATTCGCGAGCTGGCGATCCGCTTCGCCGACGTGCCGATGCTGTCGCGCACCCATGGTCAACCGGCTTCGCCGACCACCCTGGGCAAGGAGTTGGCAAACGTCGTCTACCGCCTGGAGCGCCAGATCACCCAGGTAGCCGCCGTGCCCCTGCTGGGCAAGATCAACGGCGCCGTGGGCAACTACAACGCCCACCTGTCGGCCTACCCGGACATCGACTGGGAAGCCAACGCCCGCGCCTTCATCGAAGACGAACTGGGTCTGAGCTTCAACCCGTACACCACCCAGATCGAACCGCACGACTACATCGCCGAGCTGTTCGATGCGATCGCACGCTTCAACACCATCCTGATCGACTTCGACCGCGATATCTGGGGCTACATCTCCCTGGGTTACTTCAAGCAGCGCACCATCGCCGGCGAGATCGGTTCCTCGACCATGCCGCACAAGGTCAACCCGATCGATTTCGAAAACTCCGAAGGCAACCTGGGCATCGCCAACGCGCTGTTCCAGCACCTGGCGAGTAAGCTGCCGATTTCCCGCTGGCAGCGCGACCTGACCGACTCCACCGTGCTGCGCAACCTGGGGGTAGGGTTTGCCCACAGCGTCATCGCCTACGAGGCCAGCCTCAAGGGCATCGGCAAGCTGGAACTGAACGAGCAGAAGATCGCCGCCGACCTGGACGCCTGCTGGGAAGTCCTGGCCGAGCCGATCCAGACCGTGATGCGTCGCTACAACATCGAAAACCCGTACGAGAAGCTCAAAGAGCTGACCCGTGGCAAGGGCATCAGCCCTGAAGCGCTGCAGACTTTCATCGATGGCCTGGACATGCCTGCCGAAGCCAAGGCCGAGCTGAAGAAGCTGACCCCGGCCAGCTACATCGGCAACGCGGCGGCACAAGCCAAGCGCATCTGACACATCGCTTTACCTTTGAGACGCCCGGCCGCGCCGGGCGTTTTTATTCGCGTCTGAAAAGTATATTTTTTCAATAGGTTACACATGAATCCTGACATTCCACTGCAACTCCTGGGCGGCATCACGGCACGGGAGTTCCTGCGCGATTACTGGCAGAAGAAACCCCTGCTGATCCGCCAGGCGATTCCTGACTTCGAAAGCCCGATCGATGCCGACGAACTGGCCGGCCTTGCGCTGGAAGAAGAGGTTGAATCGCGCCTGGTGATTGAGCACGGCGAGCGTCCCTGGGAGTTGCGTCGCGGCCCGTTCGCCGAAGATGAATTCAGCAAGCTGCCGGAGCGCGAGTGGACGCTGCTGGTGCAGGCGGTCGACCAGTTCGTCCCCGAAGTCAGCGAGCTGCTGGAGCATTTCCGCTTCCTGCCGAGCTGGCGCATCGACGACGTGATGATCAGCTTCGCCGCCCCGGGTGGCGGTGTCGGTCCGCACTTCGACAACTACGACGTTTTCCTGTTGCAAGGCCATGGCAAGCGCAACTGGAAGATCGGCCAGATGTGCGACTCCGAAAGCCCGCTGCTGCCCCATGCGGACCTGCGCATCCTCGCCGATTTCGAGGCCACCGACGAGTGGACCCTGGAACCCGGCGACATGCTCTACTTGCCACCGCGCCTGGCCCACTGCGGTGTCGCCGTGGATGACTGCATGACCTACTCGGTCGGCTTCCGAGCGCCGAGCGCGGCCGAAGTGCTCACCCATTTCACCGACTTCCTCAGCCAGTTCTTGCCGGACGAAGAGCGTTACACCGACGCCGACGCACGCCCCGTCGCGGACCCGCACCAGATCCAGCACGACGCCCTGGACCGCCTCAAAGGCCTTCTGGCCGAGCACATGAGCGATGAGCGCTTGCTGCTGACCTGGTTCGGCCAGTTCATGACCGAACCCCGCTACCCGGAACTGGTGGTAGGCCCGGAGCTGGAAGAAGACGATCTGCTGGCTGGCCTGGAACAAGGCGCCGTGATCATCCGCAACCCGAGCGCGCGCCTGGCCTGGTCGGAAGTCGATGACGACCTGCTACTGTTCGCCAGCGGCCAGAGCCGTTATCTGCCGGGCAAGCTGCGGGACCTGCTGAAGATGATCTGCGCCGCCGACGCGCTGCACATCGAAAACCTCGGCCCATGGCTGGACGATGAAGAAGGCCGCGGCCTTATCCACGAATTGGTCAAACAAGGCAGCCTGGGGTTCGCCGATGAATAAAATTCACGTTCGTGTCGCAGACTGGCAAAAGGATAACGCCGAGATCCGGCGCATTCGTGAAACAGTGTTCATTGCCGAGCAATCCGTCCCCCCAGAGCTGGAGTGGGATTCGGATGACCAGGACGCCGTGCATTTCCTGGCCTTCGAAGGCGACTTCCCCATCGGTACCGCGCGGCTGCTGACTGACGGCCATATCGGTCGCGTCTCGGTCCTCAAGGACTGGCGCGGCCTGAAGGTCGGCGATGCGTTGATGCATGCAGTGATCGCCGAGGCCGAGAGACGCGGATTGCAACAGCAGATGCTCAGCGCCCAGGTCCATGCCACGCCGTTCTATGAGCGACTGGGGTTTGCGGTGGTCAGCGAGGAATTCCTCGAGGCCGGCATTCCCCATGTGGACATGGTGCGGCGCTCGGCCTGAAACCCCGGCGCGGCCATCGCGAGCAAGCTCACTCCCACAGGGCCAGCGGTGAACCTGTGAATCGCGTACACCCGCGGCCCCATGTGGGAGCGAGCTTGCTCGCGATGAGGCCCTAAAGCCATCCACAAAACGCCCCGCCATCCACCGATGCCGGGGCGTTTTGCCGTCTACCATTCAACTTGCCCCACCCGGGGCCGACAAACTGGCAATATCTAGCCTTTGTCTCGCGGAGAAATGGACATGTCCCTACGCACCTTGCTGACCACCCTGCTGCTCGGCTGCAGCCTGTCAGTCATGGCCGCAACCGAAATCGTACCGCTGAACTACCGCACCAGCGCGGATCTACTGCCGGTGGCACAGAATTTCCTCGGCAAGGATGGCCAGGTAAGCGCCTACGGCAACCAACTGATCGTGAATGCCGAACCGGGCAAGATCGAAGAACTCCGCCAATTCCTGGCGCAGCTGGACACCGCTCCCAAGCGCTTGCTGATCACCGTCGACACCAACGAGAACAACCTGCAAGGTGACCAGGGCTACTCGATCAACGGCGCCGCGCCCAGCCAGACGCGCATCATCAACCGCAGCACCGCCAGCCGTGAGGGCGGCGTGCAGCAGATCCAGGCCAGCGAAGGCCAGCCGGCGCTCATCCAGGTCGGTCAGAGCGTGCCATTCACCAGCAACCAGACCGACGGCTACGGTCGCATGCAAAGCCAGACCGAATACCGCAACGTCACCCAAGGTTTTTATGTCACCGCCAGTGTCACTGGCGAGACCGTTCACCTGAGTATCAGCACCAACCGTGACCGCATGAGCCAGGAACGTCCAGATGTAGTGAACGTGCAAAGCACCGACACAACCGTCAGCGGGCGCCTCGGCGAATGGATCACCCTCGCTGGGGTAAATCGCCAGACTCAAGCCGACAAACAAGGCCTGACCCGCAGCTACTCGACCCAAGGCCGGGATGACATGATTCTGCGGGTGAAGGTCGACACCCTGAACTGAAGCACCAAAAACTGACTGATGAGTCGTATTAGACCAAAGATGTAGTGCTTGAAAAAAAGCACTACAAAACGTTTGACGAGCCAAAAAACCGAAGGCATGATGGCCTCGCTCCCGCTAATCAGGGGCCCTGGCAAGGGCCTTCGGGTCGATGCTTGCAACTACCCTGCGAGCCGATTCGTGTCTGTACCGCCCACAAGGTGTGTTTGACGAGGTTGCGACTGGAACGAAGTTGTCCCGAGGGACGGAAGCGTAACTAGGTAACCCGGCATCACTCTGAGTTCGTATAAAGGCCCACGACGCCCGAATGCGCCCGCAGTTCGCCTCTACCTGCTCACTTTCCCCTCGAGCCCATCGTTCATCCCGTCGCCTCCCCGCCTGAACCGACTTGTACGCCAACCCCTGGTCGGCAGGAGCAGGAATTTTCCACCCCAGACCTATGCGACGAGGTTTATCTCCATGGCACTGACACGCGAACAGCAAATTGCAGCCCTTGAAAAAGACTGGGCTGAAAACCCGCGCTGGAAAGGCGTGAAGCGCAATTATTCCGCTGCTGACGTCGTCCGTCTGCGTGGTTCGGTTCAACCTGAACACACCTTTGCGAAAATGGGCGCCGAGAAGCTGTGGAACCTGGTCACCCAGGGCGCCAAGCCTTCCTTCCGCCCCGAGAAAGACTTCGTCAACTGCATGGGCGCCCTGACTGGCGGCCAGGCTGTGCAGCAAGTCAAGGCCGGTATCCAGGCGATCTACCTGTCGGGCTGGCAAGTGGCCGCGGACAACAACTCCGCCGAATCCATGTACCCTGACCAGTCGCTGTATCCAGTGGACTCGGTTCCAACCGTGGTCAAGCGCATCAACAACTCGTTCCGTCGCGCCGACCAGATCCAGTGGAAAGCCGGCAAGAACCCGGGCGACGAAGGCTACATCGACTACTTCGCACCTATCGTGGCTGATGCCGAAGCCGGTTTCGGCGGCGTACTGAACGCCTACGAACTGATGAAGAGCATGATCGAGGCCGGTGCCGCCGGCGTTCACTTCGAAGACCAATTGGCCTCGGTGAAGAAATGCGGCCACATGGGCGGCAAGGTACTGGTTCCTACCCAGGAAGCCGTACAGAAGCTGACCGCCGCTCGCCTGGCGGCCGACGTTGCTGGCGTACCGACCATCATCCTGGCCCGTACCGACGCGAACGCCGCTGACCTGCTGACCTCGGACTGCGACCCGTACGACCAGCCGTTCGTCACCGGCACCCGTACCCAGGAAGGCTTTTACAAAGTACGCGCTGGCCTCGACCAGGCCATCGCCCGCGGCCTGGCCTACGCCCCGTACGCCGACCTGATCTGGTGCGAAACCGCCAAGCCGGACCTGGACGAAGCCCGTCGCTTCGCCGAAGCGATCAAGAAGGAATACCCGGACCAACTGCTGTCGTACAACTGCTCGCCTTCCTTCAACTGGAAGAAGAACCTGGACGACGCGACCATCGCCAAGTTCCAGCGCGAACTGTCCGCCATGGGCTACAAGCACCAGTTCATCACCCTGGCTGGCATCCACAACATGTGGCACAGCATGTTCAACCTGGCGCACGACTACGCCCGCAACGACATGACCGCCTACGTGAAGCTGCAAGAGCAGGAATTCGCTGACGCCGCCAAAGGCTACACCTTTGTGGCCCACCAGCAGGAAGTCGGCACCGGCTACTTCGACGACATGACCACCGTGATCCAGGGCGGCACCTCGTCCGTGACCGCGCTGACCGGGTCGACCGAAGAAGAGCAGTTCCACTGATCTATCGCGTAAACGGCCCTTGCGGACCGAATAAAAGCTAACCGCAAAGCCGACGATTTGAAGCCCCGACTGGTTCGGGGCTTTTTTTTGCCTATGCTTTGGCAGCAATGTCGTCACATGAAAGGATTTTGTGGCGAGGGAGCTTGCTCCCGCTGGCTGCGCAGCAGCCTTTTTGTGAGCGCTTCGCACTCAAGCGGGAGCAAGCTCCCTCGCCACAGGGATCCAGACAAGCCTTAAGGAAGCGCCCCACAGGAAAAGCAAAAAAATTGATCGAACGCAGTATCGGGCAGTCAGAAAAAGAGTAAAACGGCCAGCGCTGACAACTGCCATCACGGCTATATAAGACAAGTTCTCAGTTGTTGCATCGACTACCTGCGGTGCCGCGCAGCCAAACAGTAATAATTATCATTTGAAGGCGCTTTCATTGTTACATATGAAACGAAATTCTTTTGAGGTATCAACAGCCAATCCCCATGGGGCCGGGGCTGCGGGGCCGTGGAGACGTACTATGTCCTTATCCCAATAAATAATTTCGCCATTGGAATTTTACTTGCCCGGTGTTTAGCCATAAAATCACCGCGATTGATTGCTGCGACATATCGTCACTGCGTTATTTCTTTTTGAAGCTCAGAGACCTTTGCTCTCTGTTAAGGATTTCCAGCATGCCCGAAGCGACAGGACTCATGGCCCACAATTGGGGCTTTGCCATTTTCCTTCTGGGCGTCGTCGGCCTGTGTGCCTTCATGCTCGGCGTGTCGAGCCTGCTCGGGTCAAAAGCCTGGGGCCGCAGCAAGAATGAACCGTTCGAGTCCGGCATGCTGCCTACCGGTGGCGCCCGCTTGCGGCTCTCAGCCAAATTCTATCTGGTCGCGATGCTCTTCGTGATCTTCGATATCGAAGCCCTTTTTCTCTTTGCCTGGTCTGTGTCCGTCCGCGAAAGCGGCTGGACCGGATTCGTCGAAGCTCTCGTTTTCATAGCAATTCTGTTGGCAGGTCTTGTCTACCTTTACCGGGTGGGAGCTCTTGATTGGGCTCCGGAAGCTCGGCGCAAGCGGCAAGCGAAGCTGAAACAATGAGGCTTTGGCAATGCAATACAATCTCACCAGGATCGACCCCGATGCTCCTAACGAGCAGTATCCGATCGGCAAGCGGGAAACCGTCGCCGATCCGTTAGAAGATCAAGTCCACAAGAACATCTTCATGGGCAAGCTCGAAGACGTGCTGAACAGCACGGTCAACTGGGGTCGCAAGAACTCCCTTTGGCCGTACAACTTCGGCCTTTCGTGCTGCTACGTGGAAATGACCACCGCCTTCACGGCGCCCCACGACATCGCGCGCTTTGGCGCCGAAGTGATCCGGGCATCGCCGCGCCAGGCGGATTTCATGGTTATCGCCGGTACGCCGTTCCTGAAAATGGCCCCCATCATCCAGCGCCTGTACGAACAGATGCTGGAACCCAAGTGGGTCATTTCCATGGGCGCCTGTGCCAACTCCGGCGGCATGTATGACATTTACTCCGTGGTCCAGGGGGTCGACAAATTCCTCCCCGTGGATGTCTACGTGCCCGGCTGCCCGCCCCGCCCCGAAGCGTTCCTGCAAGGCTTGATGCTGCTGCAGGAATCCATCGGCCAGGAGCGTCGTCCACTGTCCTGGGTCGTCGGTGATCAAGGCGTCTATCGCGCCGACATGCCGTCGCAAAAGGAACAGCGCCGCGAACAGCGAATCGCAGTCACGAATCTGCGCAGCCCCGACGAAGTCTGATCCAGCTCTGCTCTGTAGAAGAAACGAGAACCTGGCTTCATTCTTTACGTTGACCGAAAGCGATAAATAACCATGACTACAGGCAGTGCTCTGTACATCCCGCCTTACAAGGCAGACGACCAGGATGTGGTCGTCGAACTGAACAACCGTTTTGGCGCAGAGGCGTTCACGCTCCAGTCGACCCGCACCGGCATGCCGGTGCTTTGGGTTGCCCGCGCCAAGCTGATCGAAGTCCTGACCTTCCTGCGCAACCTGCCCAAGCCGTACGTCATGCTCTATGACCTGCATGGCGTGGACGAGCGTCTGCGCACCAAGCGCCAGGGCTTGCCTGGTGCCGATTTCACCGTGTTCTACCACCTGTTGTCGGTGGAGCGTAATAGTGACGTAATGATCAAGGTCGCCTTGTCCGAAAGCGACCTCAGCGTGCCGACCGTGACCGGCATCTGGCCGAACGCCAACTGGTACGAGCGTGAAGTCTGGGACATGTTCGGCATCGATTTCCCCGGCCACCCGCACCTGACGCGCATCATGATGCCGCCGACCTGGGAAGGTCACCCGCTGCGCAAGGACTTCCCGGCCCGTGCCACGGAGTTCGACCCGTACAGCCTGACCCTGGCCAAGCAGCAACTCGAAGAAGAGTCCGCGCGCTTCAAGCCTGAAGACTGGGGGATGAAGCGTTCCGGTGCCAACGAGGACTACATGTTCCTCAACCTGGGCCCGAACCACCCTTCGGCCCACGGTGCGTTCCGCATCATCCTGCAGCTGGACGGCGAAGAGATCGTCGATTGCGTTCCGGACATCGGCTACCACCACCGTGGCGCCGAGAAAATGGGTGAGCGCCAGTCCTGGCACAGCTACATCCCCTACACCGATCGCATCGACTACCTTGGCGGGGTAATGAACAACCTGCCGTACGTCCTGTCGGTGGAAAAACTGGCGGGCATCACGGTGCCGGACCGTGTCAACGTGATTCGCATCATGATGGCCGAGTTCTTCCGTATCACCAGCCACCTGCTGTTCCTGGGCACCTACATCCAGGACGTGGGCGCGATGACGCCGGTGTTCTTCACGTTCACCGACCGCCAGAAAGCCTACACCGTCATCGAAGCCGTCACCGGTTTCCGCCTGCACCCGGCCTGGTACCGCATCGGCGGCGTGGCCCACGACCTGCCGCGCGGCTGGGAAAAGCTGGTCAAGGATTTCGTCGAGTGGATGCCCAAGCGCCTGGACGAATACACCAAGGCCGCCCTGAAGAACAGCATCCTGCGCGGCCGAACCGAAGGCGTGGCCGCCTACAACACCAAGGAAGCGCTGGAATGGGGCGTTACCGGCCCGAACCTGCGCGCCACCGGCCTGGACTTCGACCTGCGCAAGGCGCGCCCGTATTCCGGCTACGAGAACTTCGAGTTCGAAGTCCCGCTGGCGACTCACGGTGACGCCTATGACCGCTGCATGGTTCGCGTCGAGGAAATGCGCCAGAGCGTCAAGATCATCGAGCAGTGCATGCGCAACATGCCGGAAGGCCCGTACAAGGCGGACCACCCGCTGACCACGCCGCCACCGAAAGAACGCACGCTGCAACACATCGAGACCCTGATCACCCACTTCCTGCAAGTTTCGTGGGGCCCGGTCATGCCGGCCAACGAATCCTTCCAGATGATCGAAGCGACCAAGGGCATCAACAGTTATTACCTGACGAGCGACGGCGGCACCATGAGCTACCGCACCCGGATTCGCACCCCAAGCTACCCGCACCTGCAGCAGATCCCTTCGGTGATCAAAGGCAGCATGGTCGCGGACTTGATCGCGTACCTGGGTAGTATCGATTTCGTTATGGCCGACGTGGACCGCTAAGCATGAACAGCACGCTTATCCAGACTGACCGTTTCGCCCTGAGCGAAACCGAGCGCTCGGCCATCGAGCACGAGCTGCATCACTACGAAGACCCGCGCGCGGCGTCGATCGAAGCCTTGAAGATCGTCCAGAAGGAACGTGGCTGGGTGCCTGACGGCGCGCTCTACGCCATCGGCGAGATCCTCGGCATCCCGGCCAGCGACGTCGAAGGCGTCGCTACCTTCTACAGCCAGATTTTCCGCCAGCCCGTAGGCCGCCACATCATTCGCGTCTGCGACAGCATGGTCTGCTACATCGGCGGCCACGAATCGGTGGTCGGCGAGCTCCAGAGCAAGCTGGGCATCGGCCTGGGCCAGACCACCGCCGACGGCCGCTTCACCCTGCTGCCCGTGTGCTGCCTGGGCAACTGTGACAAGGCACCGGCGCTGATGATCGATGACGACACCTTTGGTGACGTCAAGCCGGACGGCGTCGCCAAACTGCTGGAGGGCTACGTATGACCCTGACTTCCTTCGGGCCCGCCAACCGCATCCAGCGTTCGGCCGAAACCCATCCCCTGACGTGGCGTCTGCGTGACGACGGCGAAGCGGTATGGCTGGACGAATACCAGGCGAAGAACGGCTATGCCGCCGCGCGCAAGGCATTCGCCGACATGGCCGCCGATGACATCGTCCAGACCGTGAAGGACGCCGGCCTCAAGGGCCGTGGCGGCGCGGGCTTTCCCACTGGCGTGAAGTGGGGCCTGATGCCAAAGGACGAGTCCATCAACATCCGCTACCTGCTGTGCAACGCGGACGAGATGGAACCCAACACCTGGAAAGACCGCATGCTGATGGAGCAACTGCCCCATCTGCTGATCGAAGGCATGCTGATCAGTGCCCGCGCGCTGAAGACCTACCGTGGCTACATCTTCCTGCGTGGCGAATACACCACCGCCGCCAAGCACCTGAACCGTGCCGTGGAAGAAGCCAAGGCCGCTGGCCTGCTGGGCAAGAACATCCTGGGCTCAGGCTTCGATTTCGAGCTGTTCGTCCACACCGGCGCCGGGCGTTACATCTGCGGTGAAGAAACCGCGCTGATCAACTCCCTGGAAGGCCGCCGCGCCAACCCACGCTCCAAGCCGCCCTTCCCCGCCGCCGTCGGCGTGTGGGGCAAGCCGACCTGCGTGAACAACGTCGAGACCCTGTGCAACGTGCCGGCGATCATCGCCGACGGCGTCGACTGGTACAAATCCCTGGCCCGTGACGGCAGTGAAGACATGGGCACCAAGCTCATGGGCTTCTCCGGCAAGGTCAAGAACCCTGGCCTGTGGGAACTGCCGTTCGGCGTCACCGCTCGCGAGCTGTTCGAAGACTACGCCGGTGGCATGCGCGACGGCTACAAGCTCAAGTGCTGGCAGCCCGGCGGCGCCGGCACCGGTTTCCTGTTGCCGGAACACCTGGACGCACAAATGTATGCCGGTGGAATCGCCAAGGTGGGCACCCGGATGGGTACCGGCCTGGCGATGGCGGTGGACGACAGCGTCAACATGGTTTCGCTTCTGCGCAACATGGAGCAGTTTTTCTCGCGCGAATCCTGCGGTTTCTGCACCCCTTGCCGCGATGGCCTGCCCTGGAGCGTCAAGCTCTTGATGGCTATCGAGAAAGGCCAAGGCCAACCCGGCGACATCGAGACCCTGCTGGGTCTGGTGGGTTTCCTCGGCCCAGGCAAGACCTTCTGTGCTCACGCACCGGGTGCCGTGGAGCCGTTGGGCAGCGCCATCAAATACTTCCGCCCTGAATTCGAGGCCGGCATCGCGCCAACCCGCGCGGACGATCTCAATCAGGTGGTCTCGCCGACCATGGTCGGCGCGTAACGACGCTTAAAAAGGCGAAGGGTCCGTGCCCTTCGCCTTTCGTTCGATGACGCCTCTTTACCGAGGCTGTTTGGATTCGGACGAACGACAAGATTCCATTAGCCACGCCCGCTGACACCGGGCCAACGAAGAACTTTGAACCATGGCCACTATCCACGTAGACGGCAAAGAGCTCGAAGTCGATGGCGCAGACAACCTGTTACAGGCATGTCTGTCGCTGGGCCTCGACATTCCTTATTTCTGCTGGCACCCCGCCCTTGGCAGCGTTGGCGCCTGTCGCCAGTGCGCGGTCAAGCAGTACACCGACGAGAACGACAAGCGTGGTCGGATCGTCATGTCCTGCATGACCCCCGCCACCGACGGCAGCTGGATCTCCATCGACGACGAAGAAGCGAAAGTGTTTCGCGCCAGCGTCGTCGAATGGTTGATGACCAACCACCCTCACGACTGCCCGGTCTGTGAGGAAGGCGGCCATTGCCACCTGCAAGACATGACCGTGATGACCGGCCACAACGAGCGCCGTTATCGCTTCACCAAGCGTACCCACCAGAACCAGGATCTCGGCCCGTTCATTTCCCACGAGATGAACCGCTGCATCGCCTGCTACCGTTGCGTGCGTTTCTACAAGGACTACGCCGGCGGCACCGACCTGGGCGTGTTCGGCGCCCACGACAACGTCTACTTCGGTCGCGTTGAAGACGGCACCCTCGAAAGCGAATTCTCCGGCAACCTCACCGAGGTCTGCCCGACCGGTGTGTTCACCGACAAGACCCACTCCGAGCGCTACAACCGCAAGTGGGACATGCAGTTCGCGCCAAGCATCTGCCACGGCTGCTCCAGCGGTTGCAACATCAGCCCGGGCGAGCGTTACGGCGAACTGCGCCGTATCGAAAACCGCTACAACGGTTCGGTGAACCAGTACTTCCTGTGCGACCGTGGCCGTTTCGGCTATGGCTACGTCAACCGCAAGGATCGCCCGCGCCAGCCGCTGCTCGCAAACGGCGCCAAGCTGAGCCTGGACGAAGCCCTGGACAAGGCCGCCGAGCTGCTGCGCGGACGCAACATCGTCGGCATCGGTTCGCCTCGCGCCAGCCTGGAAAGCAACTACGCCCTGCGTGAGCTGGTCGGTGCCGAGCACTTCTACAGTGGCATTGAGGCCGGCGAGCTGGAACACATCCGCCTGGTGCTGCAAGTGCTTAAGGACAGCCCACTGCCCGTGCCGACGATGCGCGACATCGAAGACCACGACGCAGTGTTCGTCCTCGGCGAAGACCTGACCCAGACCGCCGCCCGCATGGCCCTCGCCCTGCGCCAGTCGGTCAAGGGCAAGGCCGAGGACATGGCCGACGCCATGCGCGTCCAGCCATGGCTCGACGCCGCCGTGAAGAACATCGGCCAGCACGCGCTGAACCCGCTGTTCATCGCCAGCCTCGCTGAAACCAAGCTCGACGACGTGGCCGAAGAATGCGTCCACGCCGCTCCGGACGATCTGGCGCGCATCGGTTTCGCCGTGGCCCACGCCCTGGACGCCAGCGCCCCGGCCGTCGACGGCCTGGACAGTGAAGCAGCCGCCCTCGCCCAACGCATTGCCGACGCCCTGCTGGCCGCCAAGCGACCACTGATCATCGCCGGCACCTCCCTGGGTTCCAAGGCGCTGATCCAAGCCGCGGCCAACATCGCCAAGGCACTGAAGCTGCGCGAGAAAAATGGCTCCATCAGCCTGGTTGTACCTGAGGCCAACAGCCTCGGCCTGGCCATGCTTGGTGGCGAATCGGTCGACGCGGCGCTGCAAGCGGTGATCGACGGCAACGCCGACGCCATCGTCGTGCTGGAGAACGACCTGTTCACCCGCACCGACAATGCCAAGGTCGATGCCGCCCTGAGCGCCGCCAAGGTCGTGATCGTCGCCGACCATCAGAAAACCGCCACCACCGACCGCGCCGACCTGGTGCTGCCGGCGGCAAGCTTCGCCGAAGGCGACGGTACGCTGGTCAGCCAGGAAGGCCGCGCCCAGCGCTTCTTCCAGGTTTTCGACCCGCAGTACCTGGACGCCAGCATTCTGGTCCACGAAGGCTGGCGCTGGCTGCACGCCCTGCGCGCCACCCTGCTGAACCAGCCGATCGACTGGACGCAACTGGACCACGTCACGGCCGCCGTTGCCTCGAGCACTGCGCAACTGGCCGGTGTGGTCGACGCCGCGCCGTCCGCCGCGTTCCGCATCAAGGGCCTGAAACTGGCTCGCGAACCGCTGCGCTACTCCGGTCGCACCGCGATGCGCGCCAATATCAGTGTCCACGAACCGCGTACTCCGCAGGACAAGGACACCGCGTTCGCCTTCTCCATGGAAGGTTACTCGGGCTCCGCCGAACCGCGCTCGCAAGTGCCGTTCGCCTGGTCGCCGGGCTGGAACTCGCCGCAGGCCTGGAACAAGTTTCAGGACGAAGTCGGCGGCCACCTGCGCGCCGGTGATCCGGGCACTCGCCTGATCGAAAGCCAGGGCGATGGCCTGGGCTGGTTCGCCAGCGTCCCACGTGCCTTCAACCCGGCACCGGGCACCTGGCAGGTCGTGCCGTTCCATCACCTGTTCGGCAGCGAAGAGAACTCTTCCAAGGCCGAGCCGGTGCAGGAGCGCATCCCGGCCGCCTACGTGTCGCTGGCCAAGTCCGAAGCCGATCGCCTGGGCGTCAACGACGGTGCCCTGCTGAGCCTGAACGTGGCTGGCCAGACCTTGCGTCTGCCGCTGCGCATCAATGAAGAACTGGGCGCCGGCCTGGTGGCCCTGCCGGCTGGCCTGGCGGGTATTCCACCGGCGATTTTCGGCAAAACCGTCGACGGTCTGCAGGAGGCAGCGCAATGAGCTGGTTCACCCCTGAAGTGATCGCCGTGATCCTGACGGTCCTCAAGGCCATCGTGGTCTTGCTGGCCGTGGTGGTCTGCGGCGCGTTGCTAAGCTTCGTCGAACGTCGCCTGCTGGGCTGGTGGCAGGACCGCTACGGTCCGAACCGCGTCGGCCCGTTCGGCATGTTCCAGATCGCCGCCGACATGGTGAAGATGTTCTTCAAGGAAGACTGGACGCCACCGTTCGCCGACAAGGTGATCTTCACCCTGGCACCGGTCGTGGCCATGAGCGCCTTGCTGATCGCCTTCGCGGTCATCCCTATCACCCCGACCTGGGGCGTGGCGGACCTGAACATCGGCCTGCTGTTCTTCTTCGCCATGGCCGGCCTGTCGGTGTACGCGGTGTTGTTCGCCGGTTGGTCGAGTAACAACAAGTTCGCCCTGCTCGGCAGCCTGCGGGCCTCGGCCCAGACCGTGTCCTATGAAGTGTTCATGGGCCTGTCGCTGATGGGCATCGTGATTCAGGCCGGCTCGTTCAACATGCGCGATATCGTCGAGTACCAGGCCCAGAACCTGTGGTTCATCATTCCGCAGTTCTTCGGCTTCTGTACGTTCTTCATCGCTGGCGTGGCCGTGACTCACCGTCACCCCTTCGACCAGCCGGAAGCGGAACAGGAACTGGCCGACGGTTACCACATTGAATATGCCGGCATGAAATGGGGCATGTTCTTCGTAGGCGAGTACATCGGCATCATCCTGATCTCGGCACTGCTGGTGACGCTGTTCTTCGGTGGCTGGCACGGTCCGTTCGGCATCCTGCCGCAACTGTCCTTCGTCTGGTTCGCCCTGAAGACCGCGTTTTTCATCATGCTGTTCGTTCTGTTGCGCGCCTCGATCCCGCGCCCACGCTACGACCAGGTGATGGATTTCAGCTGGAAATTCTGCCTGCCGCTGACCCTGATCAACATGCTGGTGACCGCTGCGATCGTTTTGATGAACGCGCCCGCGGCCGCGGTTCAGTGAGGATTTGACCCATGTTCAAATATATTGGCGACATCGTTAAGGGTACCGGTACCCAACTGCGAAGCCTGGTCATGATCTTCGGCCATGGCTTTCGCAAGCGCGACACCCTGCAATACCCGGAAGAACAGGTCTATCTGGCGCCGCGTTATCGCGGGCGCATCGTCCTGACCCGCGACCCTGACGGCGAAGAGCGCTGCGTGGCCTGCAACCTGTGCGCCGTGGCGTGCCCGGTAGGCTGCATCTCGCTGCAGAAAGCCGAAACCGAAGACGGTCGCTGGTACCCGGACTTCTTCCGCATCAACTTCTCACGCTGCATCTTCTGCGGCTTGTGCGAGGAAGCGTGCCCGACCACCGCGATCCAGCTCACGCCGGATTTCGAAATGGCTGACTTCAAGCGTCAGGACCTGGTGTACGAGAAAGAAGACCTGCTGATTTCCGGTCCCGGTAAAAACCCTGATTACAACTTCTATCGTGTTGCAGGTATGGCCATTGCCGGTAAGCCGAAAGGCGCCGCGCAGAACGAAGCCGAACCGATCAACGTGAAGAGCTTGCTGCCTTAAGGAAGAAAGATGGAATTCGCTTTCTATTTCGCATCGGGTATCGCGGTGGTGTCCACGCTTCGTGTGGTCACCAACACCAACCCCGTGCACGCCCTGCTCTACCTGATCATTTCGCTGATCGCCGTGGCCATGACCTTCTTCGCCCTCGGCGCGCCGTTCGCCGGGGCCTTGGAAGTGATCGCTTACGCCGGCGCCATCATGGTGCTGTTCGTGTTCGTGGTGATGATGCTCAACCTCGGCCCGGCGGCGATCCAACAGGAACGCGCCTGGCTCAAGCCTGGCATCTGGGCGGGGCCGGTGATTCTCGCCGCCCTGCTGCTGGGAGAACTGCTGTATGTGCTGTTCGCCCACCAGAGCGGCCAGGCCATCGGCCACACCACCGTAGACGCCAAGGCCGTGGGCATCAGCCTGTTCGGCCCGTATCTGCTGGTGGTCGAACTCGCCTCGATGCTGCTGCTTGCCGCAGTCGTCACGGCGTTCCATTTGGGCCGTAATGAGGCGAAGGAGTAATCACATGCCTGCTATCCCTCTCGAGCATGGTCTGGCGGTTGCCGGCATCCTGTTCTGTCTCGGTCTGGTCGGCCTGATGGTCCGCCGCAACATTCTGTTCGTGCTGATGAGCCTGGAGGTGATGATGAATGCCTCCGCCCTGGCCTTCATCGTTGCGGGCGCTCGCTGGGCGCAACCGGATGGACAGATCATGTTCATCCTGGTGATCAGCCTGGCAGCCGCCGAGGCCAGTATTGGCCTGGCGATCCTGTTGCAGCTGTATCGCCGCTTCCACACTCTCGATATTGACGCTGCCAGCGAGATGCGCGGATGAACCTTCTTTTCCTGACTTTCATATTTCCCCTCATCGGTTTCCTGCTGCTGTCGTTCTCCCGTGGACGCTGGTCGGAAAACCTTTCGGCGCTGGTTGGCGTGGGCTCCATCGGCCTGTCTGCCATCGTTACCGCGTATGTGATCTGGCAATTCAACGTCGCCCCGCCGGAAGGTGGCGCGTACGTGCAGGTGCTGTGGCAGTGGATGGCGGTGGAAGGCTTCACGCCGAACTTCGCCCTTTACCTGGACGGCCTGTCGGTGACCATGCTCGGCGTGGTGGTCGGCGTGGGTTTCCTGATCCACCTGTTCGCCTCGTGGTACATGCGCGGTGAAGCCGGTTACTCGCGCTTCTTCGCCTACACCAACCTGTTCATCGCCAGCATGCTGTTCCTGGTGCTCGGCGATAACCTGTTGTTCCTGTACTTCGGCTGGGAAGGCGTGGGCCTGTGCTCGTACCTGTTGATCGGTTTCTACTACAGCAACCGCAACAACGGTAACGCCGCGCTCAAGGCCTTCATCGTGACCCGCATCGGCGATGTGTTCATGGCCATCGGCCTGTTCATCCTGTTCCAGCAGCTGGGCACGCTGAATATCCAGGAATTGCTGGTCAAGGCGCCCGAGCACTTCAAGGCCGGCGACTTCTGGATCGTCCTGGCGACCCTGATGCTGCTGGGCGGCGCTGTCGGCAAATCCGCGCAACTGCCGCTGCAGACCTGGTTGGCGGACGCGATGGCGGGCCCGACGCCGGTTTCGGCACTGATCCACGCCGCGACCATGGTCACCGCCGGTGTCTACCTGATCGCCCGTACCCACGGCCTGTTCGCCCTGGCGCCGGACATCCTGCACCTGGTCGGCCTGGTTGGCGGCGTGACCCTGGTGCTGGCCGGTTTTGCCGCGCTGGTACAGACCGACATCAAGCGCATCCTCGCCTACTCGACCATGAGCCAGATTGGCTACATGTTCCTGGCCCTGGGCGTCGGTGCCTGGGAAGGCGCGATCTTCCACCTGATGACCCACGCCTTCTTCAAGGCCCTGCTGTTCCTTGCTTCCGGTGCGGTGATCGTTGCCTGCCACCACGAGCAGAACATCTTCAAGATGGGCGGCCTGTGGAAGAAACTGCCGTTGGCCTATGCCAGCTTCATCGTGGGTGGCGCGGCCCTGGCGGCCCTGCCATTGGTCACCGCCGGCTTCTACTCCAAGGACGAGATCCTCTGGGAAGCGTTCGCCAGCGGTAACCAGGGTCTGCTTTATGCCGGCCTGGTGGGTGCGTTCATGACCTCGCTGTACACCTTCCGCCTGATCTTCATCGCATTCCACGGTGAAGCCAAGACCGAAGCCCACGCCGGCCACGGCATTGCCCACTGGCTGCCGCTGTCGGTGCTGATCGTGCTGTCGACCTTCGTCGGCGCCATGATCACCCCACCGCTGGCCGATGTGCTGCCGCAAAGCGTCGGCCATGCCGGCGGCGAAGCCAAGCACAGCCTGGAGATCGCCTCGGGCGCCATCGCCCTGGCGGGTATCCTGCTGGCTGCCCTGCTGTTCCTCGGCAAGCGTCGCTTCGTCACGGCCATCGCCAACAGCGGCATCGGGCGTTTCCTCTCGGCCTGGTGGTTCGCTGCCTGGGGCTTCGATTGGATCTACGACAAACTGTTCGTCAAGCCATACCTTGCGATCAGCCACATTCTGCGCAAAGACCCGCTCGACCAGACCATTGGCCTGATCCCGCGCATGGCCAAGGGTGGCCACACTGCCCTGAGCCGTACCGAGACCGGTCAACTGCGTTGGTATGCGGCTTCCATGGCGGCTGGCGCCGTGCTGGTTATCGGCGCCATCGTGCTGGTAGCGGTCTGATATGAACCTTGCGAACTTGCGAAAGGAAACGAGCCCGTCATGATTCTGCCCTGGCTAATCCTGATCCCCTTCATCGGCGGCCTGCTGTGCTGGATGGCGGAGCGTTCCAGCTCTACCCTCCCGCGCTGGATTGCGCTGCTGACCATGTCCCTGGAACTCGCGCTCGGCCTCTGGCTGTGGGCGACCGGCGACTATTCATTCGCACCGGCCCCTGGCGCCGATCCGACCTGGGCACTTGAATTCAAGCACGCCTGGATCGAGCGCTTCGGCATCAGCGTGCACCTGGCCCTCGACGGCCTGTCGCTGCTGATGATCCTGCTGACCGGCTTGCTGGGTATTCTCTCGGTGCTCTGCTCCTGGAAAGAGATCCAGCGTCACGTCGGTTTCTTCCACTTGAACCTGATGTGGATCCTGGGCGGTGTCGTCGGCGTGTTCCTGGCGCTGGACCTATTCATGTTCTTCTTCTTCTGGGAAATGATGCTGGTGCCGATGTATTTCCTCATCGCGCTCTGGGGTCACAGTTCTTCGGACGGCAAGAAGACGCGGATCTACGCAGCGACCAAGTTCTTCATCTTCACCCAGGCTTCCGGCCTGATCATGTTGGTGGCGATCCTTGGCCTGGTCCTGGTGAACTTCAATAACACCGGCGTGATTACTTTCAACTACGCCGACCTGTTGAAAGTAGAGCTGTCGCGCACCACCGAGTACGTGCTGATGCTGGGCTTCTTCATCGCCTTCGCGGTGAAGCTGCCGGTGGTGCCATTCCACTCCTGGCTGCCCGACGCCCACGCCCAGGCGCCGACGGCCGGTTCCGTGGACCTGGCCGGTATCTTGTTGAAGACAGCGGCCTACGGCCTGCTGCGCTTTGCCTTGCCGCTGTTCCCGAACGCCTCGGCCGAGTTTGCGCCGATCGCCATGACCCTGGGCCTGATCGGTATTTTCTACGGTGCGTTCCTGGCCTTCGCTCAGACCGACATCAAGCGCCTGATCGCGTTCTCCAGCGTTTCGCACATGGGCTTCGTGCTGATCGGGATCTACTCCGGTAGCCAGTTGGCCCTGCAAGGCGCGGTGATCCAGATGCTGGCCCACGGCCTGTCGGCTGCGGCGCTGTTTATCCTCAGCGGCCAGTTGTACGAGCGCCTGCATACCCGGGACATGCGTGAAATGGGCGGCATCTGGTCGCGCATCGCCTACCTGCCGGCCATCAGCCTGTTCTTCGCAGCCGCTTCCCTGGGCCTGCCAGGCACCGGCAACTTCGTCGGCGAGTTCCTGATCCTGATCGGCTCGTTCGTCAGCGCGCCATGGATCACCGCGATTGCCACGTCCGGCCTGGTGTTCGGTTCGGTCTACTCGCTGATCATGATCCACCGCGCCTACTTCGGTCCGGCCAAGTCCGATGAAGTGCTGCGCGGCATGGACGGTCGCGAACTGATCATGGTGCTTGGCCTTGCGGTGCTGCTGGTTTACCTCGGCGTCTATCCGCAGCCATTCCTCGACACTTCCGCCGCCACGATGCATGGCGTGCAGCAGTGGCTCGGCACCGCCTTCTCTCAACTCGCTTCGGCCCGGTAAGAGCGCTATGGAATTCACGATTCAACACTTTATCGCGCTTGCGCCGCTGTTGATCACCAGCGCCACGATCATCGTGGTGATGCTGGCGATCGCCTGGCGTCGCAATCACGCACAAACCTTCCTGCTGTCGGTGGCGGGGCTGAACCTGGCCCTGCTGTCGATCCTGCCGGCCCTGAAAGTCGCGCCCCTGGCGGTCACGCCACTGATACAGATCGACAGCTTCGCCTGCCTGTATATGGCGCTGATCCTGGTCGCCACCCTCGCCTGCGTCACCCTCGCCCACGCCTATCTGGGTGATGGGGGCTCGGGTTACCCGGGCAACCGCGAAGAACTGTACCTGCTGATCCTGATGGCCGCCGCCGGTGGCCTGGTCCTGGTCAGCGCACAGCACCTGGCGAGCCTGTTCATCGGCCTGGAACTGCTGTCGGTGCCGGTTTATGGCCTGGTGGCCTACGCCTTCTTCAACAAGCGCTCCCTGGAAGCCGGCATCAAGTACATGGTGTTGTCGGCCGCCGGTTCCGCGTTCCTGTTGTTCGGCATGGCCCTGCTCTACGCTGAAGCCGGCACCCTGAGCTTCGTCGGTATCGGCCAGGCCCTGGCGGCCACCGGCCTGCCTAGCCCGATCGCTCAACTGGGCCTGGGCATGATGCTGATCGGCCTGGCGTTCAAGCTGTCGCTGGTTCCGTTCCACCTCTGGACCCCGGACGTCTACGAAGGCGCCCCGGCGCCCGTGGCGGCGTTCCTCGCCACCGCATCGAAGGTGGCGGTGTTCGCGGTCATGGTGCGTCTGTTCCAGATCTCGCCAGTGGCCAGCAGCGGCGTGTTGAGTAACGTGCTGACCATCATCGCCATCGCGTCGATCCTGTTCGGTAACCTGCTGGCGCTGACCCAGAGCAACCTCAAGCGTCTGCTGGGTTACTCGTCCATCGCCCACTTCGGCTACCTGCTGATCGCTCTGATCGCCAGCAAGGGCCTGGCCGTGGAAGCCATTGGCGTGTACCTGGTCACCTACGTGATCACCAGCCTCGGCGCTTTCGGCGTGATCACCCTGATGTCCTCGCCGTACAACGGCCGCGACGCCGATGCCCTGTACGAATACCGTGGCCTGTTCTGGCGCCGTCCGTACCTGACCGCCGTGCTGACCGTGATGATGCTGTCCCTGGCCGGCATCCCGCTGACCGCCGGCTTCATCGGCAAGTTCTACATCATTGCCACCGGCGTCGAGGCTCACCAATGGTGGCTGGTCGGCTCCCTGGTGCTGGGCAGTGCCATCGGCGTGTTCTACTACCTGCGCGTCATGGTCACGCTGTACCTGATGGAACCGAACCTGCGTCGCCACGATGCCGAGTTGCACTGGGAACAAAAGGCAGGCGGCGTCATGCTGCTGGCCATCGCCGTATTGGCGTTCTTCCTGGGCGTGTACCCGCAGCCGTTGCTGACCCTGGTTCAGCAGGCTGGTCTGACCGGCTGATAGCTGAAGCGTCATCGATGACAAAATGCCCGTATCGTGAGATGCGGGCATTTTTTTTGGGATGCAAGTTTGAATTTGCAAGAACCGTGGCGGGGGAGCTTGCTCCCGCTCGATTCAGTAGGAGCTGGCTCCTACACCGCTCCTACACAGCTTCTACCGGCGCAGCCCAGCGTGAGCAAGTTCTCTGTCACAGATGCACTCCTGCAGAAGGGACTATGCTCAAGCGCTATTGTGCCTTTGAAGGAGATCCAGCGTTGAATGTGGATATTGATTGCATGGTCGTCGGCGCAGGCGTCGTCGGCCTGGCCGTGGCGCGGGAGATGGCGCAGGCCGGGCATGAAGTGCTGGTGATCGAAGCAGGCGATGCCATCGGCGCGGGCATCAGCTCGCGCAATTCGGAAGTGATCCATGCCGGGCTGTATTACCCGCCCGGCAGCCTCAAGGCGCAGCTGTGTGTCGAAGGCCGGCGACGACTGTATGACTACTGCGCCAGCCACGGCGTCCAGACTCGCCGGCTCGGCAAACTGATCGTGGCGAAGGACCAAGCACAACTGGCCGAGCTTGAAAAGCTTCTGGCGCGCGGCCTGCTCAACGGCGTGGACGACCTGCGCCTGCTCGATAAAAAGCAGGCACAGGCGCTGGAGCCGGAGCTGTCCTGTGTTGGCGCGCTGTACTCGCCCTCTACCGGTATCGTCGACGCCCACGCCTTGATGTTGGCATTGCAGGGGGATGCCGAGGCGGCGGGCGCCAACGTGGTGTTTCGCACGCCCTTGCTAGAGGCTCGTGTTGTCGACGAGGGCTTCAGCCTGACATTGGGCGGCACGGCGCAGATGACGTTGTCGTGCCGCCGCCTGATCAACGCCGCCGGCCTCCAGGCCCCTGCCCTCGCCCGCCGGATCGAGGGTCTGGCCCGGCAGTGGATTCCCGATGGTTACCTGTGCAAGGGCAACTACTTCCAACTGGCCGGGCGGGCACCATTCCGCCATTTGGTCTATCCGGCGCCAGAAGCCGCTGGCCTGGGCATTCATATGACGCTCGATCTGGCGGGCCAGGCGCGTTTCGGTCCTGACACCGAATGGGTCGAAGCAGAAGACTACCGAGTGGATCCGGCCCGGGCCGAAGCGTTCTACCAGGCCATTCGAAACTACTGGCCGGGCTTGCCCGACCGGAGCCTGCAACCCGCCTACAGCGGCATTCGCCCGAAAATCTCCGCCCCGGGGGAACCGGCCCGGGACTTTCTTATCAGCGCTGAAACCGAGCACAAGGTGCCGGGGCTGATCAACCTGTTCGGTATCGAATCCCCGGGGTTGACGTCCTGCCTGGCACTGGCGGAACGGGTCAGGCAATCGATCGACTACCGCTGACGGCCTTGGCAGCGCAAAGTGCAACGCGTTTTGATGGTGACTCTTGCAGCCTGCACGATAGCGAAACTGGCAAAAAACATAAGCCACTGATTTTTAAGTAATTAATAAAGCGGCTCGGCTGGCACGACGGATGCACCTGTCATGTTACGTGGCGTCGGCGCTCGAAGCCGGCCCGCATCCGTGAATGACCGAGGAGCAGCACATGAACGCCATCGACCTGTTGAAAGCCGACCATGAACGCGTCAAAGCCATTCTCACTCAATTGAGTGAGTCCACTGATCGCGCGGTCAAGAAACGCACCGAGCTACTGGCGAAGCTGGAAATGGAAGTCACCATCCACACCCGCCTGGAAGAAGAAATCCTGTACCCGGCCTTCAAGCAGGAAGGCGGCAAGGAAGAAGCCGAGATGTATTACGAAGCCAAGGAAGAGCACCGCACCGTCGATTCGCTGGTGCTGCCCGACCTGAAAGCCACCGACCCTTCCCAGCCTGAATTCGCGGGGCGCGTCAAAGTGGTGAAAGAGCTGCTGGAGCACCACATCGAGGAAGAAGAGAAAGAAATGTTCCCTCAAGCCAAGAAGGTGCTGGGCAAGGCCAAGCTGGACGCCTTGGGCGAGCAGATGGAAACCATGAAAGCGCAGTACAAGAAAGAACTGAGCAGCGCCAACCTCGCCGCTTGATCCATGGCCGCGAACGCTTCAACCACCGATCGGTTTGAAGCGTCGCGGCCTTCATATCATCTGCTCGCGCAAGAATTCCACCAGCGCCTGCACCGGTCGCGAAGCCTGACGGTGTTGCGGATAGACCGCCGACAGCGTCAACGGCTCGGTTTCAAACCCCTCCAGTACCTTGACCAGGCGACCATCCTTTAGCGCATCGCCGACGATGAAGGTTGGCAGATACGTGATCCCCATCCCGGCAATCGCCGCATCCCTGAGCAGGTCGCCGTTATTGGCCCGCATCCGTCCCACTACTTCCAGGACCAGCGGTTTGCCATGCCCCTCGAAACGCCACTGCACCTGACGGCTGTGTCCATAAGGCAAACAGTCGTGATTGCGCAGGTCTTCAGGTCGTATGGGTGTGCCTTTGTCTGACAGATAAGCCGGGCTGGCGCAGTACACCCGTTCGATGCTCGCGATGCGCCGGGCGATCAGCGTTGAATCCTCCAGCACGCCGATCCTCAGTGCCAGGTCATAGCCTTCCCCCAAAAGGTCAACCGAGCGGTCGCTCAGGTCCACTTCGACGCTGACATCCCGGTAGCGTTGCAAGAACAGCGGCAGCAGGCTGCCCAGGTGCGCCACGGCGAATGACAACGGCGCGCTGAGCCGGATGGTCCCACGCGGCTCGCTGGTCTGGCCGCTGATACCCTGCTCCACTTGCTCGACTTCGCTGAGCAGGCGCAACGCCGCTTCGTAGTAGCGCTGGCCGAGCGGCGTGACATCCAGCCGACGGGTCGAGCGATTGAGCAGGCGCACCCCCAGGCGTTGCTCCAGCTCCATGAGCTTGCGGCTGACGAATTGCTTGGACAGCCCGAGCTTGTCCGCTGCGGCGGTGAAACTGCCCGACTCCATGACCTGGGCAAAGATGCGCATCTCTTCGAAGGGGTTCATTGTCATTCCGTGGGTGGACAGTCAGGGGGATGAGTTGGGCATTGTGGTCTTGGTGAGTCTGATTGCCTAGCTGTTGAATGTGCCGCCGCCATCGCGAGCAAGCTCGCTCCCACAATGTTCGAGTCGTCACAAAACCTGTGGGAGCGAGCTTGCTCGCGATGGCGGTGGGTCAGCTGCAAGGCTCTGATGCCGGGCACAAAAACGCCCGCACAGAGCGGGCGTCGTCGAGCAAGGGCCGCTTACTTGGCCGTCAGTGCCGAGTAGCTGTTCATCAGGTTGCGGTAGTTCGGAATGCGCTGGGACAGCAGGTTGCCCAGGCCTTCGATGTCGTTGCGCCAGTCGCGGTGCAGCTCACAGGCCACCGAGAACCAGTTCATCATCTGCGCGCCAGCAGCAGTCATGCGTACCCAGGCAGCTTGTTGCACGGTTTCGTTGAAGGTACCCGAAGCGTCGGTAACGACGAACACGTCGAAGCCTTCAGCCAGCGCCGACAGGGTCGGGAACGCCACGCAGACATCGGTCACCACGCCGGCGATGATCAGTTGCTTGCGGCCGGTGGCCTTGATCGCCTTGACGAAGTCTTCGTTGTCCCAGGCGTTGATCTGGCCTGGACGGGGGATGTACGGCGCGTCCGGGAACATTTCCTTGAGCTCCGGCACGATCGGACCGTTGGGGCCTTGTTCGAAGCTGGTGGTCAGGATGGTCGGCAGTTCAAAGAACTTCGCCAGGTCGGCCAAGGCCAACACGTTGTTCTTGAACTCGTTGGGCGAGAAGTCCTGGACCAGGGAAATCAGACCGGTCTGGTGATCGACCAGCAGGACGACCGCGTCGTCTTTGTTCAGACGGTTGTAGGCGGGAACGTTGCTCATGGGGTGACTCCTTTGGGATGGATGTATTGAAAACCAATGTGGGAGCGAGCCTGCTCGCGATGACGGTGTGTCAGCTGGCGGCGATGTCGGATGTGCCGACGCCTTCGCGAGCAGGCTCGCTCCCACAAGGGGAGAATCGGTGTGTTAGTCAAAAGGCAAAACAGGAACAGCCAAACGCGCCCCAGAAACCCTGGAAGTCGCTGACCGGGACGTTCGACAGGCGCGCCCGCTCGTGGCTATGGGAATGCACCGTGCAAGGACCGCTGCACTGGTGGACTTGCGCCTGCAAGGGCGATGTCGGGCGCCAGTGGCCCGGGACCTTGACCACCGGCGACCAGTCCGGCAACACCGGGACGCTCGCTGGGCCAAGTTTCTCGAAATCGCCAGCCCCGTAGACCACCTTGCCGTCCACCACCGTCAGCACCGATTCGATCCACTTGATGGCTTCTTCCTCGACGCTGAAGAAATCCGCGCTCAGGGCCGCCAGGTCCGCCAGTTGGCCGACCTTGATCTGGCCTTTCTTGCCCTGCTCCGACGAGAACCAGGCACTGCCGTGGGTAAACAGCTCCAGCGCGGTCAGGCGCGGCAGCCCTTCTTCATGCAATGACAGGCCGCCGACGGTGCGGCCGCTGACCATCCAGTACAACGAGGTCCACGGGTTGTAGCTGGAGACGCGAGTGGCGTCGGTGCCAGCGCCCACCGGCACGCCTTCGGCGAGCATCCGCTTGATCGGCGGTGTGGCTTCGGCGGCTTTGGCGCCGTAGCGATCGACAAAATATTCACCCTGGAAAGCCATGCGGTCCTGGATTGCGATACCGCCGCCCAGCGCCCGCACGCGTTCGATGTTCTTCGGCGTGATGGTCTCGGCGTGGTCGAAGAACCACGGCAGGCCATTGAACGGAATGTCGCGGTTGACCTTCTCGAACACGTCGAGCATGCGGCTGATGGATTCGTCGTAGGTCGCGTGCAGGCGGAATGGCCAGCGCTGTTCCACCAGGTGACGCACCACTGGCTCCAGGTCCTGTTCCATGCCCGGCGGCAGGTCCGGGCGCGGTTCGAGGAAGTCTTCGAAGTCTGCCGCAGAGAACACCAGCATTTCGCCGGCGCCGTTGTGCCGCAAAAAGTCATCGCCCTGGTGCAGCTTGACGCTGCCGGTCCAGTTCTTGAAGTCGGTGAGTTCTTCCTTGGGCTTCTGGGTGAACAGGTTGTAGGCGATGCGCACCGTCAACTGTTGCTCGCGGGCCAACTGCTCGATGACTTCGTAGTCGTCCGGGTAGTTCTGGTAGCCGCCGCCGGCGTCGATGGCGCTGGTCAGGCCCAGGCGATTGAGCTCGCGCATGAACTGGCGCGTGGAGTTGACTTGGTACTCCAGCGGCAGTTTCGGCCCTTTCGCCAGCGTCGAGTAAAGGATCATCGCGTTGGGGCGCGCCACCAGCATGCCGGTGGGTTCCCCCCTGCTGTCACGCACGATTTCGCCACCCGGTGGGTTCGGCGTGTCACGGGTGTAGCCGGCCACGCGCAGCGCGGCGCGGTTGAGCAAGGCACGATCGTAGAGGTGCAACACGAACACGGGCGTATCGGGAGCGGCCTGGTTGAGTTCTTCCAGGGTCGGCATGCGTTTTTCGGCGAACTGGAATTCGTTCCAGCCGCCCACCACTCGGACCCATTGCGGGGTCGGCGTGCGATCAGCCTGGTCCTTGAGCATGCGCAAGGCATCGGCCAACGAGGGCACACCTTCCCAGCGCAGCTCCAGGTTGTAGTTCAAGCCACCACGGATCAGGTGCAGGTGCGAATCGTTGAGGCCGGGGATGACGGTGCGGCCCTTGAGGTCGATGACCTGGGTGCCGCTGCCACGCAGGGCCATGGCCTCGGCGTCGGTGCCCACGGCGACGAAGCGGCCCTGGCTGATGGCAACCGCGCTGGCGCGAGGCTTCTCACGGTCGACGGTGTGGAATTGGCCATTGAACAGAATCAGATCGGCGTTCATCGGGTTTCCTTGTGAATGGGAAGAAGCAAGGGACAGGCGCGGCCAGAAAGCGGCGGCGGCGCTGAGCAAGGATCCGGCGGCAAGCAACTGGCGGCGCAGAGGATCGGTTGGGTCGTCGTTATTGGCCATGGCCGGGCTCCAGGTGTTCGTGGGTTTTGGAGGATTCCAACCAGGGCGCGAACAACCGGGTCGCCAACGGCATGCACACGTACACCACCGAGAGCACGATGGTCACGGTGATAAGGAACGTGGCGACCACGTAGTTGGACAGAAATGCGTTGAGCTGCAGCAGCGGGCCCCAGAGCAACGGCACCAGCAAGGTGTGCGGCAGGATGACCAGCAGCGTCACCACCGATTGCTTCCAGCGCGGTGGCGGCGTGGCGGCATCGGCCAGCGGGGCGAACCAGAATTCCTTATGGGAACCGACCTCGATCTTGTCGCCGTCGGCCAAGAGTGGCGCTGCCTCGGCCACCAATTCACGACGCTCGGAGGAATCCAGCCAGCGTTGCATGGCCTCGGTGGAGCGAAAACGCAGCACGCAGGTAAACAATGACAGTCCGCCCTGCTTGCCCCGCACAACGTCGACGCCCAAATGGCCCGGCCACTGGCCGGCCACGGTGACGATGCGCCGCAACCAGGCCTCATAGGCATCGTTCTGCCCGGCTTTGATCCGATGCTTAACCACCAGGGTGACGATTTCATCGAAACCGGGTACCGCCGGGCTCGCGGTGGATCCGAGGGTTTGGGCCTCAGGCATGACGCAGCACTCCAGCAAAGCGCGCGTTCATCGCCAAACGTCCAGGGCCGGCAATGAACACGCTGGTAAATATGATCAACAGCAACCAGCCGAACTGGCCTTCTTCCAGGCTCCACTGCGGATGCACGACCAGCAGCGCCACGGCCAGCAGGAACAGGATGGGCAGGCACGCCAACCGCACCAGCACGCCGGCCATGATCAGCAAGGGACACAGCACCTCGGCAAAAATCGCCAAGACCAGCGTGGTCGCCGCGCCGAGGTGGAACGGGTCTTCGATGCGGGTCAGCTCGGCGCTGTAATTCAGCAATTTCGGCAAGCCATGCACCCATAACAGGAACAGCGCGCCGCTCAGGCGCAGCAACAGCAGGCCAACGTCCTGCAAGCGGCTTTCGTCAGTGGTATTCATCGGTGGGCTCCGGCCGGGTCCGTCGAAGCGGCGGCCGGCAGCGGTTGGGACATGTGGGCCGCAATGCGCGAGCGCAGCCAGCGCTCGGCGGGGTCGTTGTCATGCACGCCGCTCCAGACCATCGACAACTCGGCGGCATTGATTTCGAACGGCGGATCTTCGGCGCGTAACGCGCACCCTTCCACCAGTGCGCAGGCGGCATAGTCCGGCACGGTGGCGATCAGCTCGGTGCCGGCCAGCAAGGCGCGCAGCCCGCTGAATTGCGGCACCGCCAGCACGACCTTGCGCGCCCGGCCGATGCGGGCCAGGTCCAGGTCGATGTTGCCGCTCAGGTCGCCGGAGAACGAAACCATCGCATGGGGCCGCGAGCAATATTCGTCCAGGGTCAACGGACCCGGGCGCTTGTCGCCACGCAAGACCTTGCAAGGAATGTCCCGCAGTTTCTTGCGCTTGGCGTTAGCAGGGAGATCGGTGGTGTAGCTGACGCCGACGCTGATCTCACCGCTGGCCAGCAGCGACGACATCAGCAGGAAATTGGCCCGGCGCACCACCACGATGATGCCCGGCGCTTCCTCGCGCAGTTGGCTCAGCAAGGGCGGAAACAGGCCGAATTCGGCATCGTCGGACAGACCGATGCGAAACACATCGCAACTGGTGGACGGGTCGAACGCCTTGGCCCGGCTGACCGCACCGGAAATCGTGTCCATGGCCGGCTGCAATTCCTGCAGGATCGCCAGGGCCCGAGGCGTCGGTTCCATGCCCCGGCCATGACGGATCAGCAGCGGGTCATCGAACAGATCCCGCAGCCGCCCAAGCGCCGCGCTCACCGCCGGCTGGCCCATGAACAGTTTTTCGGCAACGCGGGTCAGGTTCTTCTCGAACATCAGCGCCTCGAAGATCACTAGCAGGTTCATGTCGAGACGGCGTAGATCATTGCGGTTCATGGGTGTTGTTCCTGTTTTAACTGTGGGAGCGAGCCTGCTCGCGAAGAGGCCGGCACGGCAAATATCGATGCAAGCTGAGCCACCGCCTTCGCGAGCAGGCTCGCTCCCACAGGTCTTAGCTTGCTTGCGTCAGCCCTGGATGAACGCCAACAGGTCCGCGTTCAAGCGGTCCTTATGGGTATCGGTCAGGCCATGGGGCGCGCCTGGGTAAACCAGCAGCTGCGAGTTCTTGAGCAATTTGGCGGCCGCGATGCCGGCGGTTTCGATCGGCACGACTTGGTCGTCATCGCCATGGACCACCAGGGTCGGCACGTCGATGTTGCGCAGGTCGTCGGAAAGATCGGTCTCCGAGAACGCCTTGATGCAGTCGTAGGTGTTCTTGTGGCCGGCGAGCATGCCTTGCATCCAGAACCAGTCGATCATGCCTTGGGAGACCTTGGCGCCCGGACGGTTGGCGCCGAAAAACGCGCTGGCTACATCCTTGTATAGCTGAGAACGGTCGGCCAGGGAGGCCTGGCGGAAACCGTCGAAGACTTCGACAGGCAAGCCACCGGGGTTGGCCGCGGTCCTGAGCATCAGCGGCGTGACAGCCGAGATCAGGCCGAGCTTGGCGACGCGGGCGGCGCCGTGACGGCCGATGTAGCGGGCCACTTCGCCACCGCCGGTGGAGAAGCCGAGCAACACGGCGTTCTTCAGGTCCAGGCGTTCGATCAGTTCCGCCAGGTCGTCGGCGTAAGTGTCCATGTCATTGCCGTCCCACGGCTGGCTGGAACGCCCATGACCGCGACGGTCGTGGGCAATCACCCGGTAGCCATTGGACGCCAGGAACATCATCTGCGCCTCCCAACTGTCGGAGTTCAACGGCCAGCCGTGACTGAAGACCACCGGTTGACCAGTACCCCAATCCTTGTAGTAGATCTCTGTGCCGTCGCGGGTGATGAATGTGCTCATGACATGACTCCTTGAGGTGGGTCGATTGCTCCATGGTCCGGTCAGGGGGTGTATATGCGTGAGTTAAACGTTGTTAATTTTTTCGGGACGGTGGTGTTAAAAGCCCCAATGAAGATTGCTTTTGTAGGGGGGATTTGTATCTGTCGATGGCTCTGGATAAGGCTGTCCACCGTTGCGCTTGTCACAAAACCTGACGAATATGCTCAGGTACAGCCATCTCCAGGGAACAGAACAATGAGCGCGCCATGAGCCAGTACCTCAGCCTGCCCGTCGAAAAGACGCTGCATTTCGGCCCTTACCGGGTTCATCCCCGCCAGCGCCTGGTGCTGGAAGGAGGGCAGCCGTTGCGCCTGGGTCGGCGCGCGGTGGAGATTCTGTTGGTGCTGCTCGAACACGCAGGCCAAGTGGTGAGCAAGCAGCAACTGATCGCCCGTGTCTGGCCCAAGAGCGTGGTGGAAGACACCAACCTTCGGGTTCACGTGGCGGCGCTGCGCAAGGCGTTGGGCGATGGACAGGCAGGCCAGCGCTACATCGTCACCGTGGCGCAGCGCGGCTACAGCTTCGTCGCGCCAGTGACTTTCGAGTCGCCCGAGCCACTGGCACGTATCCCCCACCCTGCCCTGGCGCGCAACCTGCCGCCGCGCCGAACCCGGGTGATCGGGCGCCAGGGGCTGGTGGAAAGCCTGGTCGCCCAGCTGCCGCGAAAACGCTTCATCACCCTGGTCGGCAGCGGCGGCATCGGCAAGACCACCGTCGCGTTGCGGGTCGCCGAGCGGCTGATCGGCCATTACCGCGACGGCACGTATCTGCTGGACCTCGGCTCGCTCAATGACCCTTCCATGATCGCGCCCAACCTCTGCGCCCTGTTGGAGCTGTCGCCACAAGACGGCGAGCCCTTGGAAGCCGTCGTCCGGCCCTTGAAGGAACGGCATCTGCTGCTGGTGATCGATACTTGCGAACATCTGGTCGACGCCGTGGCCCTGCTCTGCGAGACGCTGCTGCGCGCCGCACCGCACTTGCATATCCTGGCCACCAGCCGCGAAGGCCTGCGCGCCGAAGGCGAACATGTGCAGCGCCTCGATTCACTGGCGATCCCACCCCGGGGGATGGTCATCGAAGGTTATCCGGCCCTGGAATATCCAGCGCTGCAACTGTTTGCTGAACGGGCGATGGCCAGCCAGGACGACTTCGAGCTGACCGACCATGAGGTGCCGCTGATCGTCGACATCTGCCAACGCCTGGACGGCATTCCCCTGGCCATCGAACTGGCCGCTGCCCAGGTCGGGCACTTTGGGCTGGAGCAGTTGTGCCGGCAACTGCGAGACAGCGTCGCACTGCTCGACCATGACAAGCGTGCCAGCGCACCGCGACAACAGACCCTGCGCGCCACGCTGGACTGGAGCTTCGCGCTGCTCACTGCCTGCGAGCAGACCTGCCTGCGGCGCCTGGCGGTGTTCATGGGCAGTTTCAACCTCGCCTCGGCGGCGGCCGTCATCGTCGGCCAACATGTCGCGCCCGACAAGGTGCTGGTATCGGTCAGCCAGTTGGTCGCCAAGTCGCTGCTCAACGTGGAGATCGGTGACGACGAGGTGCGCTACCGCCTGCTGGACACCACGCGCAGCTACGCGTTGGAAAAACTGCTGGAGACAGGCGAACTGGCCGCGAGCCAGGCGCGACACGCTGAACGTTGCCTGACGTTGATGGAACAGGCTGAAAAAGATTGGGAAACCACCCCGACGCAGCTTTGGATCGCGCGCTACGCGTCCTACCGAGACGACATCCGCGCGGCGTTGGACCGGGGGCTGGCTGCCCACGGCTCCCACGCCGTGGCGATCCGCTTGACGGCCCGTAGCCTGCCCCTCTGGCAGGAGCTCTCGCTGCTCAAGGAACATGGCCTTTACGTGAGCAAAGCCCGGGCCCTGCTGCACGGCACCGCCTCGCCATGCCCCAGGTTGACCCTTGCGCTGGAACTGGCCCACGCCAGTCTCAACTACCACACCGAGGGCGGCACGCCGGCCACGGTCGAGGCGTTCGTCACGGCCCGGCGCCTGGCCCGGCAGTGCCACGACCTGGCCGGTGAGCTGCGGGCCGTGTCCGGCCACATGGCCGTCAACCTCAGTTGCGGCCGCTACCAACAGGCGCTGGAACAATGCCAGGACTTCGACCGGCTGGGCCCCCCGGGCGACCCGGTGCTGTCCTTGAGCACCCAGCGCCTGCGGGTGCTGGCGTTGCATTTCATTGGCGACCAGGGCGCGGCGCGGCGCGATGCCGAACAGGTCATCCAGCGCCTGGCCCAGAACGGCCACCTGGGCCGCTTCACCCACGGTTTTGGCGTGCAGTACGAACAGAGCGTGGCGGCGCTGACAATCCTGGCGCGCATCCTCTGGCTGCAAGGGTTCGCCGATAAAGCCCGGCGCACCGCCAATCTCGCGCTGCAGATTGCCCTGCAGATCAATCACGGTCTTTCGATTTGTTACACGCTGGTGATCAGCGGTTGCTTGATCGCCCATTACACCGGCGAACATTCAATCGCACGGGAACGGCTCGGTATGTTGAAACACCAGGCCCGGAAGCATTCGGTGATGTTGTTCCATGAGTGGGCCTGCCAGTACGAGCACGCGTTCGATGGAGCGTCCCTGGAGGCCTGCCCGACCACGAGCGGCTTGATGCAGGACATCGTCGTGACGCTGCGGGCGGATGCCGTGGGACCGGGGCAGATCGAACGCGCCCATAGCGGCGCCGCAGGCTGGTGCTGCGCCGAGATCCTGCGAGCCAGCGCCGAAGCCCTGTTGGCGCAGGATGACCCATCGGCCGAAAAACAAGCCGAAGAGCAACTGCTCGCCGCCCTGGCCGTCGCCCGGCAGCAAGGCGCGCTGGCGTGGGAATTGCGCAGCGCCTTTTCCCTGGCGCGGCTGTGGCAACGGCGTGGCCAGGATGAGGCCGCCGCGGATCTGCTGCGCCCCGTCTATCGGCGTTTCAATGAGGGCTTCGACACGCCCGACCTAAAGCAAGCCGACGCGCTGCTGCGTACGCTGGATGGGCGCCTCGGGTCTTGACCGGGTTTGCCACGCCTGTTGCAGTGCGTAACGCCGATGCCAAAGCGGCCACTGCCCACTGTGACGCAGTTTCTCCAAAGCATAGGCGCGGGTGGTGCGCAGCAGATGGAAACGCGTCCCTTCGGCGCGTTGCTCAACCATCACCAATGATTGGATGACCAACCGCGACAACAACCAGGGCAATCGTCCCGCTTCCACTTCAGGGCAGCTGATCACCGCCAGGGCGGTCTTGAGGCTGAACCGTTCTTCGAACACCGCCAGGCGTTGGAACACCGTTCGCTCATCGTGGCTCAAGCGCTCGAAGCTCCAATCCAGGGCAGCTTCCAGGCTACGGTGGCGAGGCACGGCGGTTCGACGTCCGTGGCTCAGCAGCGACAGACCATGGTCCAACTGCTCCAGGACCCCGGCCACGCCCAGCACATCGACTTGGGCCGCTGCCAGTTCCAGGGCAAGCGGCAACCCGTCGAGGCGCCGACAGATCTGCGCAAGGGCCGCCAGGTCGCGTTCTCCCGGCTGGAAACCCTGCTGGCGGGCGCCGACCCGCTCGACCAGCAACTGCACCGCCGGGCACCCCAGTACATAATCGGACTCATCGGCCGACGCCATCCCCAGACCGGACAGTTGCACGACATTTTCGTCGGCCAGGTTGAGGATTTCCCGACTGCTCACCAACAGTGATACGCCAGGCGCCCCTGCGCGCAACGTCAAGGCCAATTCCCGGCAGGTATCGATCAGTTGTTCACAACCGTCGAGCACTAGCAGTATCCGACGGGCTTGCAGCTGCTGGGCCAGGCAACCGTCCGCCAGGCCCAGGGCATGCTTAATCCGCAGCGCAACCTGCGCCGGGTCGCCGATGCCGGCCAGGTCGATAAACCAGGCGCCATCGGCAAAGTGCTCCAGCAACAGTTCCGCCACCCGCAACGCCACGGTGGTCTTGCCGATACCACCCGGGCCGGTGACGGTGGTCAAGGATTGGCGAGGAACTTCCACCAACAGCCGGCCCAGGATTCTGTCGCGACCGATCACCGGGCTCAGCCGGGCGGGCAGATTGTGCCGTTCGGAGGGCTCCGCGCTCGATGACTCGCCCACGGATTCCAGGGTCAGGGGCACCGCAAAGCAGTAGCCCTGGCGAGGATGATTGAGGATGTAGCGATTGCCTTCGCGCGTCTCGCCGAAGGCCCGTCGCAGCGCGGCGATGTGCACCCGCAGATTGATGTCTTCGACCACGCTGTCGGGCCAGACCTGGTCGATCAGCGCTTGCTTGCTGACGAAAGCGCCGGCGTGCGCGACCAGTATCTGCAGGATGTCGAGGGCGCGACCGCCCAATGCCAGAGGTTGACCTTCGCGAGAGACCAGCCGCTGCTGTCGGTGAAAGACGAACGGGCCAAAGCACACCGTTGGCCCGGTGCAGGGTTTGACGAAACTGTTCATGAGCGATCCAGCGCCAGATGACCGGTCCAGGCATGTCGTTGCGAAGCGCCGCACGCGTCTGCCCTGGCTCTCGCGCATCCTTTCCAGAGGGTTCGCGGTAATCTTGGCAGCCCTGCGCCCGATAACAATGCTGGCACAGGCCCCATCACGGACATCACGGTGCCCTGGACGGACACCCGAGGCTCAACTGAACTGCTGGCGGTACTGGATCGGCGTCAGGCCAAGCTTTTCGCTGAACAGCTGACGCATGTGCCGCACGCTGCCAAAGCCACTGCGAAACGCCACGGTCTTGAGCGGCAAGTCGGTGGATTCGAGCAACTGACGCGCCCGATCGATGCGCGCCCCTTGAAGGAATTCCATGGGCGTCATCTTCACTTCGCGGACAAATAGCCGGGCAAAATGCCGGGTGCTCATGGCCGCGACCGCCGCCATGCGTTCCACGGTGAAGGGCTCCTCCAGATGCTCCATCACGTGGTTCTGCACCCGCGTGACCGCCGACTCCTGGGCCGCCACGGTCGCCACCAGCGGGCTGAACTGCGCTTGCCCGCCCTGGCGCTTCATCAGCACCAGCAGCACTTTGGCGACGTCCAGCGCGACTTTGCGGCCGTGGTCCTGGGCGACGATGGCCAAGGCCATGTCGATGCCGGCCGTGACACCGCCGGAGGTGATCAGCCGTCGGTCGCGCAAGAAGATTTTGTCGGTCTCGATCAATACCTTGGGAAAACGCTGGATCAAGCGCTCGGTGTAGTGCCAGTGGGTGGTAACCCGGTGTCCATCGAGCAACCCCGCTTCGCCGAGCACAAACGCGCCGGTACAAATCGAGCCATAGCAGGTGGCCCTTGGCGCCGCCGCCCGCAACCATGTGTGCAAGCCCGGGTGCCGGTCGTTATAGGCACCGGGACCACCCGGCACGAGCAGTACGTCGTAGGCGGCCCAGGCCTGGTCGATATGGATATCGGCATGGACAGTCACACCGTTGGACGCCCGCAACGGGCCTCGCTCGGTGCCCAGGGTCAGCAACTGATAGTGCTGGTCGGGTGCAAGAAAACGGTTGGCGATGGAAAACACTTCAAGCGGCCCGGCCATGTCGAGCAGCAGGAAATCGGGGAACAGCACCATTGCTACGGTTTTCATGGGAAGACGCCAAGATCGAGAAGAACATGCCGGACCCTGTGGGAGCGAGCTTGTTCGCTTGCACAAGGATCATCGGTTGGCATTATGACCAAGCGAAGCGCCCGCTGCGAGATTGTCCACTCACAACGGACAGTATTTCCCTATTTACCTGCTTATTGAACAATCCGATAACCATTAACCTTCTTCTGAACCCGGCGAACGGCCACGGCCACCGCCCACTGAACCAGGAGAATTTCCATGCTGACCCTTCGCAAAGCTTCTGATCGCGGTATTGCCCGTCACGGCTGGCTGACGTCGTTCCACACCTTTTCGTTCGCCAGCTACCGCGACCTCAATCAACAGGGTTTTTCCGACCTGCTGGTGATCAACGACGACCGGGTCGCCGCCGCCAAAGGTTTCGGCCAGCACCCACACCGCGACATGGAGATTTTCTCCTACGTGCTCGAAGGGGCACTGGAGCACAAGGACACCTTGGGCACCGGTTCGGTCATTCGCCCCGGTGATGTGCAATTGATGAGTGCTGGCAGTGGCGTAGCGCACAGTGAATTCAATCACAGCGCCGACGAGCCGGTGCATTTCCTGCAGATCTGGATCGTGCCCAACGTGGTGGGCGCCACGCCGCGTTATCAGCAGGAACATTTCAGTACCGAGCAGAAACGTGGCCGCTTGCAATTGATCATTTCGCCGGACGGGGCCCAGGGATCGCTCCACGTTCGCCAGGACGCGCGGGTTTATGCCGGGCTGTTCGATGGCCAGGAAAGCGCCACGCTGACGTTGGCTGCCGATCGCTATGCCTATGTCCACGTGGCCCGGGGCAGCGTAGAGCTCAATGGCGTGCCGTTGCACGAAGGCGATGGCGTGCGGGTGCGCCAGGAACAGGTACTGACGCTGGGCAATGGCCAGGATGCCGAAGTGCTGGTATTTGACCTGCGGCCGCAGGAACTGCCGCAAATGCCGTGAGGCCAGTGTGCGGGACTACCTGTGGGAGCGAGCTTGCTCGCTCCCACAGGTTCTCTTATCCAGCGTTATTCGTTTTCCTGGGAAAACGCCGCGACAATCTCATCGATCACCGCCCGCACCCGCGCCGTGTGGCGCAAGTCCGCGTGAGTCACCAGCCAGACCTCGTACGGCAGCGGTCGCGTGCGCTCAGGCCATAGGCGCACCAACCCGTCGCGTTCGCCCATGTACACCGGGATTTCCCCCACTCCGATACCCGCCGCAATCGAGCGACGCACCAACAGGCTCGAACTCAGGCTGGCAACGATCCGCCCGCGACTGACCGGCTCGGCGACCAGGGTAAAATCTTTTTGCGCCTGCAAATACGGCTGGTAGACAACCAGGTCATGGCCCTCGAACGCGCTGCCCGGCGTCGGCTCCCCATGGACATCGACATACTCGCGCGCCGCGAACAACCCCACCGGCCAGCGCGCGATCCGCCGCGCGATCAGGTCAGGGTTTTCTGGCCGGGTGTTGCGCACGGCAACGTCCGCTTCGCGCTTTACCAGGCTGATGATCTGCGTGGAGGCGTCCAACTGCACGCGCACGTCCGGGTGACGTTGATGCAGGCGGGCAATGGCCGGGATCAGGAAGTCGATCGCCAATGAATCGGTGGTGGCGACGCGCACATTGCCCATCAGCCGATCGTCCAGTCCTTGTATCCGACGCTCCAGTTCCAGGGCCGACTGCTCCATTTTTTCCACGGACCTGAGCGCGGCCTCGCCCATTGACGTCAGGGCATAACCGTCGGGTGTGCGCAGAAACAGCGCGGCGCTCAGGGATTTCTCCAACGCGGCGATACGCCGGCCCACAGTCGCCTGGTCCACCCCCAGCACACGCGCCGCCCCTCGCAGGGTCGACTCCCGACACACCGCCAGGAATACCCGCGCATCGTCCCAATTCATCCGTCCTCCTATCGATGCAAAATTGCATCGCTGCGCCGAATAATCGCTGCATAAACGCAACAACGATAGCCGATATGCTGGGCCCCATAAACCTTCTATGGGATCGCTACCATGCGTACATCATCCGCGGCGCTCGCGTCACCTTCCACGGGCATCTGGCTACCGATTTTCGCTGGCCTCTGTGCCAGCCTCGTCAGCATTGGCCTGGCGCGCTTCGCCTATACCCCCTTGATTCCGCCGCTGATCCAAGCGCATTGGTTCAGCCCCGGCGACGTGGTCTACCTCGGGGCCGCCAACCTTGTCGGATACCTGATCGGCGCCCTGCTCGGCCGGCCGATGGCCCGTCGACTGTCCCATAAAAACGCCTTGCGGCTGATGATGCTGGCCGTGACGGCGGCGTTTTTTGCCTGTGCCTTTCCTGTGTCCGTGGCTTGGTATTTCGCTTGGCGATTGCTGTCGGGCATCGCCGGCGGCGCGATCATGGTGCTGGTGGCGGCCACCGTGCTGCCCCATGTACCTGCCGCCCGCAGGGGGCTGGCCAGTGGCGCGATTTTCCTGGGCATCGGGCTGGGCATCGCCGGCTCCGGAACCCTTGTGCCGCCGCTGTTGAGCCTCGGCCTCGAAGCCACCTGGCTCGGGCTCGGCGTGCTGTCACTGGTCCTGACCGGGCTGAGCTGGTTCGGCTGGCCGCAGGATCTGCCCCAGGCAGCCGTGAGTGTGAAACATGACACGCAAAAAGCACCCATGCCCCGCGCCGTCCATCAATTGTTTGCACAGTACGCATTCATGGCGGCGGGGTTGGTCCCGGCGATGGTGTTTTTGGTGGACTATGTCGCCCGCGGCCTTGAGGCCGGCGCCCATGTCGGTGCGCTGGTATGGGTGATGTACGGCTTGGGGGCGATTATCGGCCCGGTGACCTATGGCTTCCTGGCGGACCACCTGGGCGCGCGCAAAAGCATCCGATGGGTGCTGGCCGTGCAGGCGACTGCCCTTGTCTTGCTGGCGACCGCCCATTCATTCCTGGCGTTGGCGCTGCTGGCTGTGGTCATCGGTTCGTTCCCACCGGGTATCGTGCCGCTGGCCCTGGCCCGGGTGCATGAACTGGTACCGAACCATCATGGCCAGCAAGTCGCCTGGAGCCGGGCGACCGTTTCATTCGCCACATTTCAGGCGGTGGCGGGTTTTGCGTATTCGGCGCTGTTCAACGCCAGCGGCGGGCATCATGGGCTGCTGTTTTTGATTTCCGCAGGCGCAATTGTCGTCGCGTTGCTGGTGGACTATGTTCCTTCCATTGCGAGTTATGTATCAAAAGATTAAAGTTCCGCACGATCGTCGCCGCCCGACCAACGGTCAACTTTGTCATCATCTTGCAATGTTGACTCGGGCCGACAAGCCAAGCAGAATGATCTCACTTGGCCATCATTCTTTGTTGCAGGCCAATCACGGAAGAAAGAAATGAAAAGGATTGTTTCACTGGTCGCCGTCCTGACCGCTTACCCAGCCGCAGCGGACGTACATAAAATTCAGTACAGCTACGATGATTCGAATGCCGAATACGCCATCGTCTCGTTCGTTGAAAGTGGTTCGGCTGTACAGGCCACGGTAAAAAGAACCGGTGCCTACTTCACCAATTACACAAAGCTTGAACTTGATTGCGCCAGTCGCAATGTCCGTCACATGGGCATGTATAACAGCGTCGACGGATTGGAAAAGGCTGATTTCGACCAGATGCAGGGCCGCATCGTCGAGGGCTCGATCGCTGACGAAGTGAGCAAGGTGCTCTGCAAAGGCACTACCCTGACCGCCTCGCAAATGGAAGAAGTGCCAATCGAAAATCTGCTGGACGACCAGGGCTGAACCAAAGCCGTTTCCTGGAAGCTTTCTGACATGGAATGTCTGCGCAGTTGATCGACGAGGCTCGCAACCGCTCGCCATCCGCCGCCTTAAGACTCTTTTATTTCTGCCCAGACAGAAAAAAAGCCAACCTGACCGATAGCTTGAACACCCGTCTTTCACGACGGGCGGGGAATTGCAATGCACGCAAGAAAGATCTTCGAACTCCTGATGTCGTCCCTGGCCTATGTCCTCATCTCCTTGCTTTGGTTCGCCTACGCCGTGCCGGGGATGGTCGAGCTCGACTCTGACTTCTCCCTGATAACGGCCGCCTGCGGCTCGATCATCTGGCTGTGCGCCACGGGTTGTATCGCCTTGTACTTCGTTCAGAAAATGCGTACCGCCTGACAAGGCTCACGGCGAAATCTGCTTGCGTCCAAACGTCGAGCGATAGCTGCCAGGCGGTACGCCGAAAAAATCCCGGAAGCGTCGCTGGAAATGCGGTGAGCTGACGAAACCCGTCGCGACGGCGATCTCGGTGACGGAGCGGTTGGTCTGTTGGATCAGCTGGCGTGCACGGGTCAGGCGCAGCTCCAGGTAATAACGCGTCGGGGTCGCGCCGAGAAACCGGCAGAACCGCCGTTCAAGCTGGCGTTTGGAAACCTTGACGCACGCCGCCAGCTCATCGATCGTCAACGGCTCCTCGACGTTCTGCCACATCAGTTCCAGCGCCAGCTTGAGGCTTTCCGGCAGCGTCGGGTCCGTCTCGACGAAGATTGGCGGCAGATCCGAGGCGTCATCCCCTGACTCATCGCAGCGAAGGATCTCTTCGATGGCTCCCACCAGCGTCTCCCCGCCCGTGCGGCGGATCAGTTGGAGCATCATGCGCAGCGAACTGTTGGCGCCCGCGCAACTGACCCGCTCACGATCCACGACATAAGCGCGACTGGACACTTTCACGCCAGGGAACATCTCAGCCATCGTTGCGCGACTTTCCGGGTGGACCGCGCATTCGAAACCGTCGAGCAGGTTCGCCTCGGCCACGAAAAACACGCCATTCCACAACCCGCCCAACAACGCCCCGCAAGCCGCATTGGCGCGCAGCTTGCGCCGCAGTAATGGCGTACCCGCAAGCTTCACGCGAAAGCCGCCGGCGACAATCAGCACGTCCAGGTTGTCCGGCAACTGCGCCAGCTCAAGATCGGTTGAGATGACGATTCCCAGGTCGCTCGTCACCTGCCCGCCCGAAGCGCCTACGGTCAGCACTTCATACAGTGGCGTGTCGTTCATCAGGTTGGCGGTGACCAGTGCGTCCACCGCTCCGGTGAAGGACATCATCGAGAAGTTGTCCATCAGCACAAACGCGACGCGCACCGGCGCCTGGCTGACCGACGCAGTCCCTTGGGGCCGATAAGCCATGTTCTTGTTCTTGAGTACGCTTTCGAATGCGCTTGGCATGGGGCCTCGGATGCAGGAAGGCGATCTGGTGGGGAGCCGGCGCAAAGCCCGGAGCATGCCATCTTGCGGATTAACCGCAGGAGCGGCTTGCGTTCCCGCGACATAACCATCGGCATTAACGACGTCCGACAAATGGTGCTCTCAAGGGAATACGACCTTGGTCGATAGCGTGGATGTAGGCATGGGCGCTTTCCGTTTCAGAGTTCGCAATGCTCACCGCTAATGTTTCCGCCGTTCCAATACCGATAAATACCCGCGGGAGAAGTCATGAATATCAAACAGAAGCTGACCTGGGCGTTCGCAACCATTGCCTGCCTCCCGGTTATCCTGGTGGCGGTGCTCGTGGTGATGAACCTGCGCGATGCGGCACAAGCCAACTTCCTGGACAGCAGCAGCCGCGAAATCCGCCAGATCGACAACGGCATGAAGCAGTTCTTCGACGGCATCATGCAGAACGTTGAATTCTTCGCCAAAGACCCGCGGATCGTCGCGGCCAAGGACCTGAAGAACTACTCCGGCGCTGATGCTGCGCAAATTCCTCTTACCGAGAACAACAAACAACTGCTGGATATCTTCGATCGGTTCGCCAAGAGCCACCCGACCACCGCCTACCTATCCCTGGGCCTGGCGGACGGTGGCTACGCCAGTTGGCCGGATGATCCGAAAATCTCCAACTACGACCCGCGCCAGCGCCCCTGGTACAAGGCTGCCGTTGCCGCGCCGGGCACTACCGTGAAGACCGATGCCTATTACTGGGCCCCCGACGACGTGTCGCTGATCGGCATCGTGCACACCGTCGCCGATGCCAGCGGCAAGCTGGTTGGCGTGGTGGGCCTGGACGTGTCGCTCAAGCAACTGACCGAACTGGTGAAGAACATCAAGCTGGGCGACAGTGGCTACCTGATGCTGGTGGAAGGTAGCGGCAACGTCCTGGTGGACCCCGCCGACGCCAAGCACAACTTCAAACCCTTGGCCGACCTCGGTCCCAACTACGCAGCATTGGCTAAGAGCAGCGATGGCGCTACCCAGATCGAGATCGACGGCGTGCCGTACATGGCCAACATCGTCACCTCTAAAAGCCTGGGCTGGCGGTTCATCGGCCTGATCAAGCGTGACGAGGTAATGGCCGAAGCCGCGAGCCTGACCTGGTTGATCGCTATCATCGCCGCCGCGCTGGCCGTGGTCTTCGCAATCGTCGGCGCCAGCTTCGCCAGCGTTATCGTCCGGCCGATCCGCGGCGTTGCCAACGGCCTGCAGGAAATCGCTGAAGGTGAAGGCGACCTCACCCGCCAACTCGCTGTACAGGGCAAGGATGAAACCGCCACCCTGGCAAGCTGGTTCAACCAGTTCCTGGGCATGATTGCGCAACTGGTTCAACGCATCGGCAGCGCCTCCTCCGACCTGCAAACCGCAGCCGCGGACACCCGCGACGTCGCACAGAACATGAACGAAGCCGCCGGGCGCCAGCGCCAGGCCGTGGAGCTGGTGAGCACCGCGTTCAATGAAATGGTCGCCACCGCCAACGAAGTGGCCCGCTCGTGCAGCCAGGCCGCCGTCAGCGCGGATACCGGTTATCGGGATGTACACGACGGCCAGCACCACATCGGCGAAGCCACGGGCAGCGTGTTGAGGCTCAGTGAAGAATTGCAGCAGTCGACCCAGACCATGCAGGCGCTGGAACAGGACAGCAAGAACATCAACACGATCCTGGACACCATTCGCTCGATCGCCGAACAGACCAACCTGCTGGCCCTCAACGCGGCGATTGAAGCCGCACGTGCCGGCGACCAAGGCCGCGGCTTTGCCGTGGTGGCCGACGAAGTACGCGCCCTGGCGCGGCGCACCGCTGACTCCACCGGCGAGATCGACAGCTTGCTCGGCAACCTCGCCCGGCGCACCCAGGAAGTGACGCAACAGATGCAGAACAGCCTGCACGTGTCGCAAACCAGCGTCGAGCGCATCCAGCAGGCCCGCGACAGTTTCGACAAGATCCGCACCTCGGTGGACTCGATCCGCGACCAGAACACGCAGATCGCCACCGCCGCGGAACAACAGCACCAAGTGGCCGAAGACATCAACCGGCACATCGCGCAGATCCACTCCGATGCGCAGCTGGTTGAAGAGTTTGCTCACACCGCACAAACCGGTTCAGGGCGTTTGACGGATATCTCCGGACAGCTCAAGGGCTTGGTGGGACGCTTCAAGTTCTAAACTGGGCTTAAGTCCACTGAAGATCAAATGTGGGAAGCCTGCTCGCGAAAGCGTCGTCACAATCAGCGAAGGAGCTGAACGTGCCGACCTCTTCGCGAGCAGGCTCGCTCCCACAGGATTATGGGTTTGATGGAATCACTACCCTTTTGCCTTGATCGCATACATCCCGCCGGCAATTACCAGACAGGCCCCTACGACTGTCCATGTGTCGGGCAGCTCGCCGAATACCAATAGCCCAATCAGCGTAGCGAACACCAGAAGAGAATAATTGAACGGTTGAAGTGTGGCTGCCGTTGCAACCTTCAGCGCCTATCAGGCCCCATTGCGCCGGGTTCGGTGCTACCCAACTTGGAAGACCCAACAAGGTAATCGCTATCGCGCCGAAAAAACCCATGTGAAGCATGTTCGTGGCGAACGAGTCTCCCCGGCTGATTCGACGGGTCAGCACGCTGAAGATGGCGAAACCCAGGGCAGACAACAGCGGAATCAGCGCCGCCAGTTCGAAAACACTGGAGCCGGGACGAAGGATAACCAGCGTCCCCGTGAAGCCAATGGCGGCGGCAACCCATCGACGCACGCCAATGAACTCCCCTAGAAACGCCCCCGCCAACGCCAGTGTCATCAAGGGGAATACCGCGTACAGGGCATGCATTTCAGCGAGTCCCAAATAGCGCAGCCCCAATCCGAACAAGGCGCTCTCACCCACGCCAATGAGCGCACGAATGATCTGCTGGTAGGGATGGCGGCTTCGGCACGCGGTCCATAGGCTGCCCTGATAGGCGCTATAACCGACAGCAAAAGCCAGGAACACCCAATAACGCACCATCACCAATTGTGCGATCGGGAGCTCCTTGACCAGCACTTTGGTGACCCCATCCTGAGCTGCAAAGATCAGCATGGACAGAAGGCAAAGGACGATACCTAAGCGCGGACGCGGGGCGTCATGATCATGCACCGCGCGCACCTGCCTCGGTCGAGGCCGACTTCAACCTGACGGGCGGTTCCTCATCCGGTTTGATATCCCATGTCGTGACCGTCATCGCTCAGCCTCTGAATAGAACAAGGACTCACCCAGCAGCGCCCTTGGCTCTCGACCAAGGGCACCGGACTGCAACAGCTATCGGACAGCAACGGCCATCACTGGGCGGGTGTCGCGGACGCCGTCTGGCTGCCAAACATCGCTTCGAAACGCGGTTTGTTGGCGGCGTAATATTCTGCCACCACTTTGTCCGCCGAGCTGTCACGGGCGTCCGCCATCAACTTCTCAAGGTCCGCTTTCGGGATCTTGAAGTTGGCGAAGAATCGGGCCACATCAGGATGCTCCGCGCTGAAACCTTTGCGTGCGACGGCGTGGATCTGCTCAGCGCCACCGAAAATCTGCTTCGGATCATCCAGGTAGCGCAGCGGCCATTTGGCGAACATCCAGTGCGGGCTCCAGGCGTTGACCAGTGACCATTTGTCACGCTTGAGGTTGCGATCCAATTCACTCAGCATCCCGGACTCTGAAGAAGCGACCATCTTGTAGCCGTCGAGTTTGTATTGCTCGATGGCTTTTTCCGTCAGCTTGTACTGACCATTGCCCACTTCCGAAGTGAGGATCTTGCCGCCGAGTTTTTCCCGCACTTCAGGCTTGTTGAGGTCTTCGACGCTGGCGATCTCGCTGGTTGGAATGGAGGTGGGCACCGCCATGCCGATCCGGCCTTCGTACAGCACGCCGAGGTCTTCGAGCCTGTCCTTGTACTTGTCATAGAACGATTTGTGGGTGCTGGGCAGCCAGACCATCGGGATCAGGTCGATATTGCCGTTGGCCACGGCCTGGAACTGGATGCCGATATCGGCCAGCACCAACTTGACCGGTTGCTTGAGGTGATCCTGCAACGCGGTGTTCGCCAGTTTCACCGCGATCTCCGTATCCGACCAGTTCACCCAGCCGATGCGGATGGGCGCGGGTTCATCGGCCTGAGCGATCAGACTGCCGCAGGCAAATGCAAGGCCTGCAAACCAGCCGATAAAATTTTTACTGGATAACGTCATCATGTGCATCTCCGCAGACTGTATTAATAGTTATTGGCAGGGCAGCAGAAGCATTCATTTTCCATCACGACCGCACGCGGCCATCCGGTGAGTTCTAGTTATCAAAATACAGGGACTTGTGTTTTCGGCCCTCCTCCGCCCTTTGGCGTTTCCAACCGCAATGACCGGCTCATTCACAGCGCTTTCTCGCGTGCCGGCAAAGCCTCGAAAAAATCCGCCCTCAGCAGGTAATCCGCCCAGCCTCCAGACCGTTGGGGGCAAACCCTGAATCCACCGCTGCGCGGGAGGCACCCATCGCGCCACCACGCTGATGCAGGCGAGCGACCACACGTGCCGAATCCCCCTGTTTCGACTGGATGGTAATCCTGGTTTTCCTGCCACGCAAGAATAATGTACACCTGTGTCTCACTCGTTGACACACATGAACATTCAACATACCGTTATGTCAAAACCCAGCCTGATGTTCTGTTCCCGGAGCAACACCATGTCCAGCGATCCTCTGCTGCAGCCCTACAAAATCAAGCATCTGACGCTCAAGAATCGGATCATGACCACCTCGCATGAGCCCGCGTATCCCGTCGATGGCATGCCGAAGGATCTGTACCGTGCCTATCATGTCGAGCGGGCGAAGGCCGGCGTGGCGCTGACCATGACTGCCGGCTCCGCTGCCGTTTCTCGGGATAGCCCGCCGGTATTCAACAACGTGCTGGCGTACAAGGACGAAGTGGTCAAATGGATGAAAGACCTGACCGATGAGTGCCACGAACACGGCGCGGCGGTGATGATCCAGCTCACCCACCTGGGACGCCGCACGCGCTGGGACAAGGCCGACTGGCTGCCGGTTGTCTCGCCGTCCCATCGCCGCGAAGCGTCCCACCGGGCGTTTCCGAAAAAGCTGGAAGACTGGGACATCGACCGCATCATCAAGGATTACGTCGATGCCGCCGAGCGCATGAAAGCCGCGGGGCTTGATGGCCTGGAGTTGCAGGCCTACGGGCACCTCATGGATCAATTCTGGTCGCCACTGACCAATGAGCTTGATGGGCCCTACGGCGGTTCCCTGGAAAACCGAATGCGCTTTACCTTCGATGTGTTGCGCGGTATCCGCCAGCGTTGCGGCGAGGACTTCCTCCTTGGTGTGCGCTACACCGGCGACGAGGATCTTCCCGGCGGTTTCGGTTTCAGCGACGGCATCCAGATTTCCCACATGCTCAAGGACAGCGGCCTGGTGGATTTCCTAAACGTCGTGCGCGGTCATATCGATACCGATGCGGGCCTCACCGACGTGATACCGATCCAGGGCATGCGCAACTCGCCGCACCTGGATTTTGCCGGGGAGATCCGCTCGGCAACCGGTTTCCCGACGTTCCATGCGGCCAAGATTCCGGACGTCGCCACGGCGCGACACGCCATCGCCTCTGGCAAGGTGGACATGATCGGCATGACCCGCGCCCACATGACCGACCCGCACATCGTGCGCAAGATCATCGAAAAACGTGAAGAAGAGATCCGCCCTTGCGTTGGCGCCAACTACTGCCTGGACCGTATCTATCAGGGCGGCGCGGCGTACTGCATCCACAACGCCGCCACCGGCCGCGAAACCACCATGCCCCACGAGATTCCCAAGGCATCGGTCAAGCGCAAGGTGGTGGTGATCGGCACCGGCCCGGCGGGCCTGGAAGCAGCACGGGTGGCCGGCGAACGCGGCCATGACGTCACGGTGTTCGAAGTGGCGGATCAGCCCGGGGGGCAGATCCGCTTGACCGCGCAAAGCGAACGGCGGCGCGAGATGATCAGCATCATCGATTGGCGCATGACGCAGTGCGAACGGCTGGGCGTAAGGTTCCACTTCAACACCTGGGCCGAAGCCGAGACGGTCCTGGCCGAAGAACCGGATGTGGTGATCGTTGCCACAGGCGGCTTGCCCCATACCGAGGTGCTCAAGCTAGGCAATGAGCTGGTGGTGTCGACCTGGGACATCATCTGCGGCGATGTCAAGCCTGGCCAGAACGTGCTGATCTTCGATGACGCCGGCGACCACGCGGCGCTCCAGGCCGCCGAGGTCATCGCCAACAGCGGCGCGAAACTGGAGATCGTCACGCCGGACCGGTCGTTTTCGCCGGAGGTGATGGCGATGAACCTGGTGCCGTACATGCGCAGCCTGCAAGACCTGAACGTCACGTTCACGGTCACGTATCGGGTCGACTCGGTGGAGCAACGCGACGGGCAGCTGGTTGCCCACTTCGGTAGCGATTACGGCCAGGTGCACAAGCAGCGCGTGGTCGATCAGGTGGTGGTCAACCATGGCACCCTGCCGCTGGACGATCTGTACTTCGAACTGCGCCCATATTCGAGCAACAACGGCGCGGTCGAACAGCACAACCTGATCGCAGGGAGCCCCCAGAACATCGTGACCAACCCCGAGGGCCGCTTCCAGTTGTTCCGGATCGGCGACGCGGTGTCGGCGCGTAATACCCACGCGGCCATCTATGATGCGCTGCGGCTGGTCAAGGACATCTGAAGTCGTGCCCAACATGATCTTTTCAATTGCTGAAAACTGAAGTGAGAGCGAGCTTGCTCCCGATAGCGGTGCCTCAGTCACAGGGATGTAGGACCGGCTGCCGTCGTCGCGAGCAAGCTCGCTCCCATAAGGGTTTTGCGGACGCGGGACTCTTGGGGTCAGGCTTGAAGCCCTTTGCGCGCCACGGCGGCGCCCGCTTGCAATGCCCTTCCCACCTGCGCCTCGAAATGCCCCTGGGTCATCGATTGCAAGGCGGCGGCTGTCACGCCGCGGTAGGCAACCAGAGTATCGATCATTTGCTGGGCGTCGCGGGAGGCCAGCAACTGGCTGCTGTTGATCACGACATTGCTTGCGGCAAGCTGCGCAATCTCGCCGGGGATACCGGCTGCCATCGCCTGATTCGCCAACGCTGTCATCAACAAGGCAGGAAAGGCCGGGCCGGTGCCCGAAAGCGCGGAGAGATAATCGATAAAGTCTTCCTGCTGGACCTCTGCAGCAGTGCCCACGCATTCGAACAACTGCTGAATGAGGGTCTTCGTCATCGGTTCCACCGCGCCAGCGCAATACCAAGGCGTAAAGGACTGCCCGATTTCCACCGCCGCGTTGGGCATCGCCCGCACGACTCTTGAGGCCAAGGTCCGTGCGGCGATTGCCTGCGCCGTGATCCCGGCCATCAATGAGATCACCGTCTTGCCCGATGCGTCGAGGGTCAGGCTGGCGAATTGCTCGGGTCTTACTGCGATGATGATGACGTCGCTGCGATCCGCCAGTGCCTGGTTATCGGTGACCAGGCAAACGCCTTGCTTCGCCCATGGATGGGCCCCTGAGCGATTGGAAATAACCAGATTACCCGCCGGCAACCAGGCCTTCGCCAACACGGCCTTGGCAATCGCCGCGCCCAACCACCCCGTTCCGCCGACGATTCCCAGCGTCACGTCATTCATTTTTCAGCCGTTTCTTCAAAGGTTTCCATCAGCGGCACGAACACCCCTGGCTCTTTTTCGGCATAGCCGAATTTGCCATAAAACCGATCCAGCTCACGCTGCTTGGGCACCTTGCCAGTGAAAATGCTCACGTAATGCGGGATGCGCTGGAAGCGCACGGTGATCAGCTCGCTGGTGTTCATGGTGATGTAGCCGATCTGCGTCAGATAAATCGTCCGAGCTCGTGCGTCGGCCCCCTGGCTGTCGTAGCCGAAGCGTTTGAACATGCTCGCCAGGGCGCCCATACGTTGCTCGTCGACAATGGCGACCTGTTGCGCGACGTCTGCGGACTGGAGCGCCCAACTGCGCACCGCAAATTCAAACTGAGAATCGAACAATTGCGGATTGAGCCAACATTCAAAAACATTCAGGATCGCCTCGGAGATGCTCTCGGCGTAGCTTTCGCTTTGCCGGATCAAACCCCCGGTGTTGGTTTCGCGCCAGCGCGACAGCAAGGCCGCCAGCAACTGTTCGCGATCCTCGAAAAACCAATAGAAGCTGGTGCGTGACAAACCCAGGCGCTTGGCCAACGGCATGACCCGGACCGCATCGATGCCGGACTCCTTCAAAGCCTCATAGGCCGCTTCCAGCCACCCTTCGGGCGACCCTCGCCAACCCGCGTCCTGGGCCTTGCCACGCGTCTTTCCCACCTGGGGCATCTTGCATCCACCTTATTGAACATACGTAACGCGAATGTACTCGGATGCCCGCTAAATGTACACCTAAGTACATTTGATTGACGAGCCGCGCCCTCCTCTCCCCGAGGTCGCGAAAGGACCAATGAGCGCAAGTCATGGGTCGCCCAAAGTGTCGCCCTGGCCTGTCGCGGTTGCTCGGCGATCATTTGCAGACGAGCAACCTGGTCCGTCCTACCCAAACCCTCTTACGCACCGATGCCAAGCTCTGCCTCCTGGGCCCGTTGGGCCGGACGTCTGAGCGACAAAGTGTCAGGCGTTTTCGCGAATGGCTGATGACACATCTGGCCCAAACGAAGGATGTTTGATCGGTGGTGCCTCGACCCGTTTTTTATCAATCTGCTTAAAAAACCGGGCCTGCGGCCGATACCCATGACAAGAGCCCAGCGACTGGGTAGCTGGATGGCGGCGGGAACCGGTAATGACAGACATATATCTGCTGATAGCGAGCGGTACGGACCAGAGCGATGCGTACGTCCTGGGTTGGTTCGATGACCGAACCAAGGCCCGGGAAGTGGCCGAGCAGAAGGAATGGGAAGCTTATCGAGCCAGTCTGAAGGCGGAACACCCTTGGTCAAGCCATAAACCACTGGCACCGGACAAGACCGAATACCGGCGCTACTGGATCAAGACCGTTTCGAAATTCGAACACGTTTCCATCCCGAGGTCCCTCGCGGTGCACTGACAGCCCTGCCCCTCATAGCATCGATTCATTGCGAAAATTTAACGAACCGCGCGCGCTCGCCAAGGGTCTAGAAAACTAAGCCCATCCGATGAGAGCGTTCCTATGTTGAAATTTCTTGGTGGTACCGTTGGGATCATTTTCCTGATCGGCCTGATCGTGGTCATTGCCTTGTTCAAGTTCATTTTCTGATCCGGCCAGCGGTAGCGCATTGCGCTACCGCTGGCTTTACACGGGTTCGGACGCGGGCAATAACGCCAGGATCCGATCACGGCAGACTTGCAGTATCTCATCCGCCAACGGAGCATCATCCGGACAGGCCCGCGACAGCATGACCGCGCCGACGGCCTGGGCGAACAGGTTGATCATCGCTGCCCGGCCCCCTTCTTCTGTCGACCCGAGCTTTTCCTCCAGTGCAGCCAGGGTGCCCTCCAATCCAGTGGCAAACGTGGTTTTCACCTCATCGTCCTGACGCGCCGCGTCGCCGCACAATGCCGCCATCGTGCAGCCGTTGCCCCGCGCATCGCGGTGCTCGCGCGAGACATACATGGCGAAAAAACCCGCGACATCCAGTTTGCTTGCGCTGGTCAATGAGCGCGAAAGACTGTCTGCGGCGGCTTCCGCCATCAGGTCGGCTTTCGAACCGAAATGCTTGTAGAAACCACCGTGGGTGAAGCCGGCGGCGGCCATCAGGTCCGCCACACCGATGCCGTCAAAGCCACGTTCACGAAACAGAACAGACGCCGTCTCGACGATATGTTGCCGGTTTGCCTGTGCCTGAGCCTTAGTCACTCTCATTTTTCATCACCTCGTACCGCTCGAATCATGCCTCGCATCATACATAGATGCCGACCATAATCAAATTCATTGACATCTTAGATTTCGGTCATCATCCTAACAACCAGCCCACACGCCCCCCCTAAGCTCGATGTGGAACGCCAACGGCGGCGAAAAACCCCGCCGTTGATCGCACGTCTTAATCCCTGAAGAGACCGACACCATGACCACTCGCAAAACCGTCCTCATCACTGGCGCTTCCACCGGTATCGGCGCTGTCTATGCCAAGCGCTTTGCCCAACGCGGCCACGATCTCGTGCTGGTGGCCCGTGACAACGCCCGGCTGGAAGCATTGGCAACCGAGCTGCGCAACGAACACCATATTACCGTCGATGTGCTCCAGGCCGACCTCACCCAATCCGCTGACTTGAACCAGGTCGAAGCGCGCCTGCGAGATGACGACCGTATCGGCATCCTGATCAACAATGCGGGCGCGGCCCAATCCGGCAGTTTTATCGAACAGACCACCGACAGCGTCGCGCACCTGGTTTCGCTCAACACCACCGCGTTGGTACGGCTCGCCAGCGCCGTCGCTCCACGCCTGGCAAAGGCCGGCGACGGCGCGATCATCAATATTGGCTCGGTGGTCGGCTTGGCGCCGGAATTCGGCATGTCGGTATATGGCGCGACCAAGGCATTCGTGTTGTTCCTCTCCCAGGGGCTCAGCCTCGAACTCAACCCCAAGGGCGTCTACGTCCAAGCCGTCCTGCCGGCGGCTACCCGGACCGAAATCTGGGAACGCGCTGGCATCGACGTCAATACGCTGAGTGAAATCATGGAAGTGGGCGATCTGGTCGACGCGGCGCTGATCGGCTTCGATCGTCGCGAACCGGTGACCATTCCGCCACTGCAGGACGGCGCTCGCTGGGATGCGTTGCAGGCCGCACGCCAAGGGTTGCTGGGGCAGATCAAGCAATCGGCGGTGGCTGAGCGGTACAAGGCCTGACGGTTCCAAGGTCACCGCTACGCCGCCGCGGTTCCCTCTATTGGTTAGCCAAATGGCGGTGAAGTGGATTAAGCGCTTTCCATGATCGCTGTTCACCCCGCAGGATGTGCTCGGGATCACCACACCTGGACTGGATCATGCCATTTGAGACTTGGTTGCTCTATCTGCTCACCTGCTGCGGCATTGCGGTAGCGCCAGGCCCCAATGCGTTGTTGGCGCTTACCCATGGGGCAATCCATGGAACCCGCAAGACGTTGTTCACTATCGCAGGCGGCGTACTCGGCTTTTCAGTCGTGCTTTCGCTTTGCGCATTGGGGCTGGGTGCGCTGATCCAGGCATCCGCCACTTGGTTCACAGCACTGAAGATCGTTGGCGGGCTCTACCTGATCTGGTTGGGCTTCGGTCTGTGGCGATCGCCACCCGTCAGTCTCGACGCGACGAGTATCGAAGGCTTTCGACGGTGGTCGCTGTTCCGCCAAGGCTTGGTATCGGCCATCTCCAATCCCAAGGCGCTGCTGCTGTTCACCGCGTTCATCCCGCCCTTCCTTGATCCGCACCGCAATATCATTGTGCAGACACTCACTATTGCCCTGACTTACGCCGTGGTCGAATTCATCGTTGAATACTTTGTCGCCAGCGCAGCTCACCGGGTCAGGCCTTGGCTGGCTCGAACCGGGCGCCGGTTCAACAAAGTCTGCGGTGGCTTTTTTGTGGCTTTTGGGGTGAGCTTGCCCATTCATAGCTGAATACCTAAACCGCAATCATTGCCTACCCATCGGACCATCGCGTAGAAAGCGCCCCCGACTCCAGGCCTGGCTCTATCATGAGCTAACGTTCATGATTTGCTTTTGCGCCGAATCGCCGGGATACCTATACATGAGAGACCTGCCGCCGACCGCCACATTGCGTGCCTTTGAAGTCGCCACCCGACACCCCACGTTCACCGCGGCCGCGCAGGAGCTGCACGTGACGCAGAGCGCAGTCAGTCACCAGCTCAAGCACCTGGAGGCGCTTTGGGGGTTGCAGTTGTTCGAGCGCGGCAAGTCACTGACCCTCACGGCAGCGGGGGCTACGCTGGCGCCCATCGTGCGGGAATTTTTCATGAGCCTGGAAGCGACCCTGGGCGATCTGCGCGAGCAGAAAGGCAGGGTCAGGCTCGAAGTCAGCACCACGTACTCCTTCGCGCTGAAATGGCTGCTGCCGCGCTTGCCGGGGCTTTCCCGCCATTATCCGGAACTGTTGGTCGCGCTGGACACCACCGATAAGATCATCCATTTCTCCAACGCCCAAGCCGATGTTGCGATCCGGCTTGGCAAAGGCAACTATCCCGGCCTGTATTCGGAATTCCTGTTCGGCGAGCAGGTGTTTCCGGTGGCGAGCCCCGATCTGCTGCAGCGCTTGGGCATGCCACACAGCCCCGCCGAACTGCTGCATTACCCGCTGCTGACCCGTGACGGCGCCGAGCTGGTACCAAAATGGGAGGACTGGTTTCAGAAGGTTGGGTTGGAATTGTCGCCGCTCAAGGAGAGCGTCAGGTTCGGCGACACCAACATGACAGTGGAAGCCGCGTTGCTCGGCCAAGGTGTTGCCTTGGTGCGTAGCGGCCACGTTGAAACCGAAATCAGCGACGGCCGCCTGGTGCGGCTGTTCGATGTGCCGTTTGCGTCACCGCTTGCCTATTATTTTGTCTGTCCCAAGGGCATCGAATCGCAACCGCACATCGTCAGCTTCCGCCAATGGCTGGCCAGCGAGGCGTTGAAGGTTCAACACGTCTACGACTGATACATGAGAATTTGCTCATGAACCAATGAGGAGACTTCTCTGTCGCCCGGCCGTCGCGCTGCCTAGAATGGCGACCATGCCTACCCATATCGTCCTGCTGGTCCTGTTCGCCGCGCTCCTGCATGCCAGCTGGAACGCCTTGCTGCGTGGCGGCGCCGATCGACTCTGGTCAATGACGGTCATGTGTATCGTCATCGCCATCGTCTGTGCCATCGCCGCGATATTCATGGTGCCACCGGCACCGGCCAGCTGGGGCTATGGGTTGCTTTCGGCGTTGCTGCACGTGGGCTACAACTTGTTTCTGGTGCGCAGCTACCGGGTCGGCGACCTGGGGCAGATCTATCCGATTTCCCGCGGATCGTCACCGGCGTTGATCACCCTGGGGGCGGCGATCTTTGCCGGAGAAAACATTACCCCCGGCGAGTTGCTCGGTATCGGCCTGGTGTCCGGCGGCATCATTTCCCTGGCCTTCCGTGGACGCAGCCTGTCGGTTCCCAGCCTGCCCTATGCGCTGGGAACGGGTTGCTTCATCGCGGCCTATAGCGTCGTCGACGGCATGGGCGCCAGGCTTTCCGGCGCGCCGCTCGCCTACACGGTGTGGATGTGCGCCGCGTGGGGTGTGCTGATGCCTCTCGTGTACATCGGCCTGCGCGACGCCCGCAGCTTATTCTCCGTCCGGCCCGGGATACTCGCCGCGTCGGTCGGCGGGCTGGTCTCGCTGATCGCCTATGCAATTGTCATCTACGCCATGAACGAAGCGCCTCTGGGCGCGGTATCGGCATTGCGCGAGACCAGCGTGTTGTTCGCGGTATTGATCGGCTACCTGTTTCTTGGCGAGACGCTCACCGCCCGCCGGGTCTTGGCGTGCACCGTGATCGCCAGCGGCACCTTCATCATCGGCTGACCCATCAACTGCCCAGGAGAATATTCCCAATGGCTGACATCCCGCAGGCGCCCTTGATCCTGATAACCGGTGGAAGCCGCGGCGTGGGTGCCGCCACCGCTCGGCTGGCCGCCGCACAAGGCTACGACGTCGCCATCAGCTATATCGCCAACGAGACCGCGGCACTGACCGTGGTGGCGGACGTGGAGGCATTGGGACGGCGCGCGCTAGCCATGCGCGCCGACAGCTCGGACCCCAAGCAGGTCGCCGATCTATTCGCAGCCATCGACCGCTCGTTCGGACGCATCGACGTCCTGGTCAATAACGCTGGGGTACTGTCGGCTCAGTCACGCCTGGAGGACCTCGGCTTCGAGCGCATGCAGCGCATCTTTGCAGTCAATTCCATCGGCCCGATTCTCTGCGCCCAGCAGGCAGTGAAACGCATGTCCCACCGGCACAACGGCCCCGGCGGAGTCGTGATCAATATCTCCTCGGCATCGGCGCGCCTCGGCAGCCCCAATGAATACGTCGACTATGCGGCATCAAAGGGAGCATTGGAGACGTTCACTATCGGGTTCGCCAAAGAGGTGGCCCGAGAAGGCATACGCGTCAACTGCATCCGCCCCGGGCATATCTACACCGAAATGCATGCCAGCGGCGGCGAGCCGGGACGGGTCGATCGGGTCAAGGATTCCATCCCCATGGGGCGTGGCGGTCAGCCGGAGGAAGTGGCGCGCGCCATTCTATGGCTGGCCAGCACGGAGGCGTCGTTTGTGACCGGGACATTTCTTGATGTGACGGGGGGCAAATGACGTGGATGGCCTCATTGGAACGAAGCCTGGAGGCCAGAGCCGGTCATGCCGCTGAAGCGGAATGACCGGAGGCCTTATCGATTATTTTTGCGCCAACAATGCCTTTCTCGCAGCCTTGTCTTGCTTCATTGCGGCGATTTCACGCTCGCAGGCCTCGACGTCGAAAGAGTTGTCCCACTTGGCAATGGCGATGGTGCCGATGCCGTTGCCAATGAGGTTGGTCACAGCCCGCGCTTCGTTCAGGAACCGGTCAATCCCCAAGAGCAAAACGAGGCCTACCAACGGGATGGAGTGGATGGTCGTGAGCGTTGCCGCCAGTGTCACAAACCCAGCGCCCGCCACGCCAGCCGAGCCTTTGGACGTCAGCAGGAACACGCCAAGCAGGATCATTTGGTCCACGAAAGTCAGCGGCGTATTGGTGGCTTGGGCAATAAAAATGGCGGCCATGGTGAGATAGATACAAGTGCCGTCAGCGTTGAAGGTATATCCCGTAGGCAGCACCATCCCCACTACTGATTTTTTGCAGCCAAGCTTTTCAAGCTTCACCATCATTCGCGGCAACACAGCCTCGGTTGAACAGGTGCCCAGCGTGATGAGGATTTCATCCTTGAAATAACGCAAAAATTGCAGCAGCGGCATGCCCGACCATCTCGCCACCGTACCCAGCACGACCACGATGAATATCAACGTCGTGACGTAGAGCGCGACAAGCAGTTGTCCCAGTGAGAACAAGGTCCCAATTCCGTATTTGCCGATAGTGAATGCCATACCGGCCCCAGCACCAATCGGCGCCAAGCGCATGACCATCGCAACTATCTTGAAGAGGCCTTGCAAGAACAGGTCAATGGTGTTGATCAACGGCTTGCTGGTTTCGCCCATTTGAACCAGGGCAACTCCCATCAATACCGAAAGCAGGATGACCTGAAGCATGACGCCATTGGAGAACGCACCAATGAAAGTCTGCGGGATGATATTGAGGAAGAACTCAACGGTGCCGCCCTGTTCATTCGCAACTTGGCTGTATTTGCCAATAGCACTTGCATCAAGCGCGCTGGCATTGATGTTCATACCCACGCCAGGCTTCACGATGTTGACGACGATAAGACCGACAACCAGAGCAATGGTGGACAGGATTTCGAAGTAGATCAATGCCTTCACACCGATCCGACCGACTTCCTTGATGTTGCCCATCTTCGCTATGCCGACCACGACAGTGCCGAAAATAATGGGTGCCAATAGCATCTTTATCAGTTTGATGAAGCCATCGGCAAAGGGTTGGAGCTTGGCTCCGATATCAGGAACGAAGTAACCGATTGCTGCGCCGATCACGATACCGATCAGCACTTGCACGTACAGCTGGCTATACCAGCGGGACTTGGAATTTTCCACGGAAGCACCTCATTTTATTTTTGTGATGGGCTGTGGGCTGGCGCCGGTGGTCGGCGCCTGGTTCTGCGGCCTGCTCCCGCAGGCCGCAGCTTGAGGGTGATCAGCCTTCGCCCAGCTCACGCATGACTGCATACAAGGCAGACTTGGCTTCGAATCCCACACCCGGAATATCCGGCAGACCGACGTAGCCGTTTTCCACCTTGATCCCATCGGCGAACCCACCGAATGGCTGGAACACGTCTGGGTATGATTCGTTACCGCCCAGGTGCAGGCCGGCTGCGATGTTCAGAGACATCTGATGACCGCCATGGGGCACTACGCGACGGGAAGACCAGCCCAGCTCTTCCATGACTTCAAGGGTGCGCAGGTATTCCACGAGGCCATAAGACAGTGCGCAGTCGAATTGGAGGAAGTCGCGATCGGGCCGCATGCCACCGTGGCGCAACAAGTTGCGAGCGTCCTGGTGGGAGAACAGGTTTTCACCGGTGGCCATGGGCAATTCATAGTGATTAGCCAGCTCAGCCTGCAATGCGTAGTCAAGCGGATCACCGACCTCTTCGTACCAGAAGAGGTTGTACTTTTTGATGGCTTCCGCGTAAGCGATACCCGTCTGAAGATCGAAGCGACCATTGGCGTCGACCGCTAATCGACGACCGTCCCCCACCACTTCAAGTACCGCTTCGATGCGACGGATGTCTTCGTCCAGTGGCACCGCACCGATCTTCATCTTGACCACATCGTAGCCACGATCCAGATAGCTCTGCATTTCCGTCTTGAGCTTTGTCTGATCCTTGCCAGGGTAGTAGTAGCCACCCGCTGCATAGACCCAGACCTTGTCATCCGCCACGCCATTGCGGTAGCGGTCAGCCAGCAGACGATAGAGCGGTTTGCCTTCAATCTTGGCGACGGCATCCCATACGGCCATGTCGATGGTGCCAACTGCGACCGAGCGCTCTCCGTGTCCGCCTGGCTTCTCGTTAGTCATCAGGGTCTTCCAGATCGCGAACGGATCCAGGTTATTGTTCGCATGATCGACAAGGGTGTCGGGCTCAGCTTCGGTGACACGCGCCAGGAAACGATCACGCATCAGGGCACCCTGGCCGTAGCGGCCATTGGAGTTGAAACCGTATCCGATCACGGGTTTGCCATCGCGAATCACATCCGTGACCACAGCGACGACCGAGCAGGTCATTTTGGAGAAGTCGATGTAGGCGTTGGCGATTGGGGACGCAATGGAAACGGTTTTTTCACGAATATCGACGATGCGCATGAGGGGTTCCTCTTGTTGTTTGTAGCCCCACGTTAGGCTTTGCGATCTTTCCCGCCCAATGCTATTAATGCCGCACCCTATGCACAGGAGGCATGGCCCTTGGAACTCGTTTGGCTCGAAGACCTTTCAGCACTCGCGGAATATGGGAGCTTTGTTCGGGCGGCTGAAGCGCGGCACGTCACTCAACCAGCGTTCAGTCGCAGAGTGCGCTCGTTGGAAAATTGGATGGGCGTACAGCTGTTCATCCGCACGCCTCATGGCGCGACGCTGACCGAAGCGGGGAGGCAAATATTGCCGAGCGCCCAGGAAGCCGCGCGGCGCTTGTACCGAATGCGCAACGAGGCTCAGGAAGTGGCGGGAATGGCCGCCAGATCATTGCAGTTCGCTGCAACCCATTCCCTGTCGTTTACCTTTTTCCCAAGATGGCTCCGCGGCGCAGAACACGGCGCCCCCATCGAGGCCGTGCAGTTGCATTCAGGTAGCATGGCCGTCTGTGAGCAAATGCTGATACACGGACAGGTTCAGTTTCTGCTCTGTCATCGTCATCCCGACGTTCCTCCGTTGCTGGCGCCTGACCAGTTCACGGGTAAGAAAGTTGGCGAAGACGTCCTGGTTCCCCTGGCGAGTGCTTCTGCCAACTTTGGCACCTCCCCAGCGGCACTGCCCTACCTCGCCTACACCCATGAATCAGGATTGGGGCGCATCGTTGCTCATCGATTGCAGGGCAAGGAAGACTACCTCCACCTCAAGCCCCTCTTCAGCAGCCACCTCGCGGCGGTGCTGATGTCGATGGCGCTGGAAAGCAAAGGAGTCGCATGGCTACCCAAAAGCCTCACCGAGCAGGAGATACTGGACGGGCGCTTAGTCAGGGCATTGGACGAGAGTTGGGATATCCCACTGGAAATTCACCTGACCCGCCCGACGGCGCCACTCAGCCAATCCGCGGAAGAGTTCTGGTCCAGGGTGGGCGTCTAGGCTTATCACGCGTGGCCTGAGATTCATCTGAAGCCGTTGTATTGAGGGGGTGGGAACAACCATAAAAAAAGGGTCGCGAGATTAAATCTCGCAACCCTTTTGGATTGTATGGTCGGGACGGAGTGATTCGAACACTCGACCCCTAGCACCCCATCTTCTTTTTCATACTTCTCAAAAGCTTTCAAAACTCTACTCTGGCTTTTACTAAGCTAGTATTTACTTGAGTTCCAGCGGTGTTCTGCTCCATGAGAGTCCAGTAGCATCCATCGAGAGCCGACGGTTTTGTGGGGGGAAAAGTAGGGGGTAACTCATTTCCGACCAAAATCTCCATTAAAGAAGTCGAGTCACTGACGCTCAACGATGCCGGCCGCTCCCTCCGGGAGGATGGCAATCAGGCCGTCGAATCTCAGTCCGTAAGGACGATGTGTCACTCAGACTAATTCGTTGGCAGCCCAAGCTTCTCGAAAAACGCCTTATTGCGCTCCGTCGCAGACTTAATGACACCGTCAAACGACATGACCTCAACATAGGCGTTGAAACTACTCTTGTACCCAAAATACCCCAATCCGTCCGCGGCACGAGTCAAGTCATGCATCTTGCATCGCCTCTCCATCGAAGGCGTGAGATCGCAGATCACGTAGCAGAAGCCTGGGATCTCATTTCCTTTGGGAATAGGTCGCCCTGCGGCGGTTTGAGCGTTACCGTCACGAATACGCTGCAGATAGCCAAGCGCCTGCTCAATCGGGTCTTTCTCCTCTCCCTCGCCAGCGTCATTTCGCATCGGACGTTTAATCTCTACAATCGTCAGAGCCGCCGGTGGCATCCTCTTGTTATCGGAAACCAATAATGGCTCATCAAAAACATTCAAAACACAAATATCAGGTTCTTTTGTGTCCGTTGAATGAGTAATCGGAAAGGACCGAAGTGACTTATCCGAGGCTAGAAAGTCGTGGAACGCCAAACGCTCATCGACTAACCAGAGATTGCAGCTATCCAGAAAAACATCATCCGACGTTTTGCGCATTGGCATGATGAGCTCATGGATCAACTCCTCCTTGACGTACTTGCCGTCTTCCCCACGCTCAAGCGCTTTCGCCAAAATGTCCAAAGTCACCTTGCGATGGAATACATAATTGGCTAAGTCCGACTTCTTGATGTCATCCGCTTTCTCAAGATAGCTTACGAGCCTTTCCTGGTACTGAGCAGTGGTTTCACCACTCCCGAAACTCATCACATCATGCCCCTCTGACAGTAAAGCATTCTCAATCTCGGAGAGCTGTTTGTGGAGCAGAAGGTCCAAATCTTTATCTGAAATGTCCGGATCGACGCTGAGCTTCTCTTCATCAATTCGACGGAGAATTGGTCGATACCGTGGCGCACGTACAGACACAAACTTTTCGACTCGCTCGCGCCCAGTTTTACGGATCTCTTGCAGATAGCCTTCGAGGTAGCCGCTAGACGAAGCAATGACTGCCCTGCGGATGTCGCTCAAGCTGACTTCCGTTTCCGAAAAGAGATCGTCGCTCAGCTCTTCGATATCAAAACCGATACGTTCGGGACGTACATTTTGATCAAGAAAGGGAGACGTTACATAACAGGCGTAGACAAAATCACCGTCGTCATCACGAATTTTCCCGTGCAAGCCAGGAACCTTACCGGAGAGCGTTTCCTCTTCAACCACGCGACTGGCAGCACACCAGGCAATGAACGGCTGTTTCGCCGAACTGGCCTTGAGCTTCAGATGGGTAAGCTCAAATGTCTGCCCCTTGATTTCAATCTGTTCCTTTTTCGATGAGGTGAACAGGTATTGATCGAGCACCTCATCAAGGTCAATTTCTTCCTCACCATCCTTGATGTGGATTTTCGGCGCACCAGAATCACGAACGAAGTACCAAAGGCAATGTTCGAAAAGACTTGTGGCTATCTTCCTAGCTGTCTTGGCGGAATTTTGTCTATACGGTTTATTGAAACCTGAGAGATGGACGCAGGTCTGCAATGCAAAATCGGCTGGCTTCATGGTCGAAGGGAGGCTAGATACGCCTTGCGCCGCCGTAAACGCGAATGAACGGTGCTTGATAGCACCACTTTCATCTTTGTAATCACTGCTGATGTTGACCGCCTCGAACGCTTTCAACCAGAGCAGACGCCCTACACCCCGACAGCCTTGCTGAGCTTTGTATTCACTATCGAGTGTCTCAAACGAGGCCATGTTCTTGTCGTGAAAGCCCGCTCCGTTATCGGTGATCTTGAACCCCATGATAGGTTCTTGGGAAGGCGCACCCCGTTTCGCCTTACTTACGTCCAAGGCCAAAGTGGATTGAGGCACACGCACAATCTCGATCGTGATCCGTCCATACTCGGGATCGCTGCTGGTTTCGGCAATCGAGTGAATGGAATTCACGACAGCCTCGAACAACGGCATCAATCCATGACTGCGGGGTAGCGGCGTGTTACGTAGCCGCCCCGGCAAATATGTGTTTAGGCTCACCTGATCCCTTCCTCCCGATCCTTTGTCATTATCATGGCCCTGTTCATTCTGGTCATGTACGCCCTCGAGGAATTAACGCATTCGCTCTGCGGTATGCCAATGCCGCTAAAGAAGAAAGCCCCTCAATTCGAACACCTTGATCCTATCGCATCATCGGGATATCTGCCTGGCTGAGAACTAGGTGTTGGCGCTGGTGCGATATTGACCCAGGCTACCGGAATTCATTGCCTCACCGACTACTCAAAAATGATGAAACTCGCGGGTGATCTCGGAGATAGCATGTGGATCAGTCAAAATCAGCAGCCTTATTCAAAATCGCACCAGCGCCAACGAAGTACTCTTTCAGTCCCCTTCCCGTCATTTCATCGTTTGAATAACGAGTTGCACAACACGCAAGCGGCCCGCAAGAGCCAGACCGTTTACCACCGCCTCACTTCAATTTTGTAGAAATTGCTTTCTACTTGAATCCGGCGCTTGTCAGAAGTCGGAGCGTCCTGAATCTGACTCGCAAGACGGACGTAGTACTTACACCCGTTCGCGTTGCCAAACACATTAATCGCTTGGGTGGCGCGCAAAAAATCCTCATAGCCTCTATCTTTATTAGCCATGAGCGCATCGAAACCTGGCAGCGCTTGTGCATCCGCAAGTCGTGAAACTGGCCAGGCTGGCTCGAACGTCAGATTATTTTCCTTGAGGTAGACCGTGAGGAACATCTCAGGCTTGCCGGTATCGGGGTTAGCCCAGCACGGAGGGAGATCTCCTCCCTTACCCCGGTTAATTTTGTTCTGTAGAAACTGCACCTGCCCTTTCAGATCACTGTTCGTCTTCTGCAGTACAGTCGGATTCAGCCCCGCTTTCTCCGCTTCCGCGTATGCCTGCGAATCCTGAAGCAGTTTGTGAACCTGATCAGTCTTCGGATCGCCCTCGGTTTTCAGAGCATCCTTAATCATCTGCTCCGTAGCCTTCATGTCGGCGATACGCTTCACGATTTCGGTAGGCTTAACGTCTGCGTTTGGATCTGCGACCAGTTGCTTCAACTGGTCATAGGTCATGAGCGTTTCAAGTATCAAGCGTTTGGCTTCTTTGCCTTTGTCTTTACTCGCTGACTGATCCAACGCTTTGTCGATCGCAGCAAGCGCCGACAACTCTTCGTCTTTCTGAGTGAGCAGTACCTTCAGGCGCTCTGACTCGTCCCGTGCTTTGGAAGCATCTGTCAGTTTTCGGATAAGCTCATAAGGGTTTTTCAAACCCATTTTTGAGAGCTTAGTCTTGAGCGCTGCGGTCGCTTCATTGATCGCCCTCTCACGCTCATCCAGGCTTTGGTAGTCAGCGACTTTTTGCTCCAACGATTTATTGGCATTGGTGAGCTTCCACACTTGCCAGCCGCTCAGAAGTAGCAAAATGAAAGCCAGCACCATCCAAATTTCAGTAATCGACAGGTTGAAGACCTGGTCGTTCTTCTGACTCATCAGGCAGGTCTCACATCTGAGGACATACGATCAGATGGGAGCAAGGCCACAGAACTGGCCTCGGATGCGATGAGAGGCTCATTAACCGCGGCTTGGCGAATCTCGATTTGATTCACGTGATCGATCTTGCGAACGAGCTCATCAAGGTGCGCATGGGCGGTGTCTATCGCACTGTTCCCCTGAATGACCTGACTGGCCAAATCTTTGTGCGTTTCGTTGCTTTCGTTGATGGCCTGAATGAGAGGCATCAGGGTCGACTTGATCGACTCAGAAAGGGCTTCGTTGGCCCGGAAACTCGCCTCGCCTGCAGCTCTGAACGCTTCGCCCATTTCCTGGCTTAGGACTGCGACAGAATCGCCCCGCTCAAGTCTTGTGTGAAGCCCGTCAAGCTTCTCGACGACCTGTGCAATCACTGCACGGTTTTCTTTAAGCTCTTGCTCGAAGTCATTTTGATAGTCGTCTAGGGTGTCCAAAAACTCTTTCTGAACCCGCTCGATTCCGCCCACCAGGCTAGCGCCCTGGCTGTTCATAGCGTCCATGAGACGCTGCTGACTTTCAACAATAGAACCCACAGCCGTGAGTGTTTCTTCAAGAGTCTGGGTTTTGGTGTTCAAACCACGAATCGCAGTGCCCACAGCCTTAGCCGCAGATTTAATGTCTTCTGCCAGGGTCGTGATACCCGTGTTGACCCCATCTGTTGTCTCAGCCAAAACGGCAATGGAAGGATTGAGCTTGTTGGCAAACAGATTCTCTGGGAACAGCGTCTGATCCAGGCGTGCCTCTGCTTTCTTCCCGAAATCCAATGCATGCGCTTCCATACGCTCGAGGGTTTTCTCGCTCTTCTCGGAAAAACCATTGATGGTCGACAGCAAGTCGTTGCTGGCGGCTCTGGCGTCCTTGAGCATGGCATCGAACGCTTCATTACTTCGCTGAGTGGCATTGGCGAAGTACGCATCCATGGCACCCATGCTGTGCTTGGAAAGCGCCTCAATCTGATCCTTGGCACCGGTGACGGTTTCTTTGGTCGTGGCAACCACTTCATCTCGGAACACCGTCAGCTTCTGGAAGGTGTCATCAAACATCAGGGTGAGATTTTCAGCCGCTGTGATCGCGCGCTCTTCGACGCTTGAGATGGCGTCCTCCTGGTCGTGCTTAAAACCGACGTGAAGGGTGCGGGCGACCATGCCAATCGCAGTGCTCACCATCGCAGCAGCGAAGCGCATCGCCATGTTGCTGAGGTCTTCACCGATACTCTGGATGTCGAACAGACAGATGATGATACTGCCCACGGTGAACAGAAAGCCGAGGTAATAAACAGAGTCAGCAAACTTGGCCAAGGTAAGCTTCACGTCATACAGTTTTCGCACGCGATAACCCACCAGCCAATAAGCCAGCATGATGGTCAACGGAACCCAGAAGCCAAACCACTTAGGGTCGTTAATGTAGAGGCTGATCCCGGCGCAAAAAATCTTCAGAATGAGCGCGAAAACAAACCAGTATTGTACTCGGTGCAGTGGCTTTACAGCGCTCATTTACAGCCCCTCCATGGGGTTTACTCGGTCCAGTGACGCACCATTGGCAGAAAAGTACTGCGCCCAAAATTCCGCGCGCTTGTTGTAGGGGGTAACCGAAGACTCTGCGGCCAACATATTGATGGTGACAGAGACATCCATCAGCGCAGGCGCTACCGCCTCTTGGCCGTAGGCGCTTTTTGCAAAATCTTTGTAGGAGAGCTGAGCATTTTTGTACATGCTGAACCGAGGCATGTTCGCGGCCATGTCCGAATAGATGATCAGATGCTTCTCACCCTGGGCATTCCGATGGTTGAATCCGTGGAGGCTGGCTAGCTGAAGCATCTCGAAAATGGGAGAGGTTTTCGCTCGCACATCCAAAGGAATCTTGCGTACGACCGCATCGAGAGGCTTGGTAAATTTCTCGTTGAAATCCTTGTCCACGAATTTCTGGGTATTCGTGAACTTGTTTTTGTCTTCCCACTGCCCTGGGTTACACATGACGAATACAGGATCGCTGTTGTGCTGGTAATCCTCCCCCAACAGGAACACCGTCACCAGGGCACCTTCCGGAACCTCTTTCAGAATCATGTTTTGAAGCCGCTTGGCCAAAGCCGCTTTCTGCGTAAAGGGAAAGGGAGACGTATTGTCGATCAACACGACGTATTCACCCTTCGCACCACTGCTTGGGCAAAGCGTTACCTTGTCAATTTTATCTTGGTTGAAAGACCAGTAGATTCCGTAGACAACACCAACCACCAAGGCAAGCGTCAGCAAAATCCAGAGAATGGCTACCGTAGCCGATTTTTGTTTTCGTTTTTTGTACAGCGACATGGGACGCCTTTAAATCTGGCTTTCAATGGGTTTGAGCTGGTCAAATTTCTGCGTGAACGACGACTGAACCTTTGCCCGGGTTGGCTGCTCAATGGCGAGCATTTCGCTCAACATCTGCTCCTGAACCCTCAAGCGGTCCTCGTCACGCTCTGTGCTAAAATCTGGAAAACCCTGTTCTTCCAGCACGACGTCATCGTTGAAATAGTCAGGACGAGGTTTATCAGCCGGTCGAACCATTTGGTTCTCATACCGATATGCCTGCGTCAGGGCCAATATGGTGTTGTCAGCCAATACGAGGTGCTCCGTCACCTTTTTCTCGGCGACAGACTTCTCATTCATGTTGGATTTGAAGCGTTTAATGGCCTGCTTGGCTTTTTTAACGTTCTCGTCGATTTGCGCGAGCGTCGTCTGTTTTTCCAGTTCTAGCTCCTCACGCAGGCGGTCGATAACCTCGACCATGCTCTGATAAGAATCAACGTACGCCCCATAGACCTTCGAATACCCCGGGTAGCGATCTTGCCAGGCGTATCCATGGTGCAATGCGAGCAAGCCAAAAATGACAGTCACAACAAACAGACCAATGCTTTCAAAGTCGCTGAAAGGCGACACCAACGAACTGGCGCTTTCCCAAACCAGTTGCAGCTGATTGGCAGTTTCGTCATCAATCTGAGGCATCACATGGCGGCAGTAAGCCACGAAGCAACCAACCAAAAGTGTCCAAGTAACACCGAATAATCCGCAAACCCATCCGAGGGTTTTGCGACCGCTGTTCACATGGTTTTTGTTAGTAAAGAGACGACCAACGAAAAAGCATCCAACGATGTTGGCGACCGCTAACAGCCCTGCCAGCATCAGACCGGCTAGCAGTCCGCCCTGCATTCCTCCTGCGAAGAAGGTCGAGTTCGCGAATGCTTCCAGCGCGCAACACAACACGAGCACGCCAACCTTTGTTGCATGATCGGTCCAGCCTGCCAGCTTCGCAGGTGTGTCAGGCAGCTTGTTCTCAGACCTGAAGCGATCGAGGATTTCCTTTTGGGCCCGAGTCGTGCGCGCTTCATCCTGAAGTTCAGCGTCTGCCTGGGAGAGAATAGAGTCGGCTTTTCGTACGAACTCCTCACCGAGTTGCACGGTATGGTTCGTCTCTTGAGTCAGGTCGATGCTGTCCAGACGGGCTTGGATTTGCTTGAGCCAACGCTCGCCGCTTTTGAACGTGGCTGCGCGAAGCTTCCCCACGGTACCCATAATCTGGAGTTCAGTTTCCGTTAGACGAGTATCTCTAGCATCAGGGATACCCGACGCACCATGAGCACGAGCGTTTTCCAGGACTCTGAGGTCGGCTTTGATCTTTTCAGGGTCAATTTTAGGAAAGCCTCCTTCTTCGCCGGTCTCGACCCTTTCCCCAAACAAAAATGCCTTAAGCGCCGCCAACAGCTTCCTTAGAAACGACATCACTAACATCCATAAGTCTTTGTTTTAAATGGCTAAACAACTCGAAACGCAACAGTTTCCTGCTTCACGAAGCCAAAAACTGGAGTGATGGAATTATCTGTATAGCCGACTTGGTTGACGGGCGACACGCGACCATGGGCGAATGGCCATCAAATATAACGGGATGATGACGCTCGTCAGGATTCTTAGCAAGATGTGCATTGCGTAGTTCGACAGTAGGAGTGGTGAACTGCAATTCAGAGACTGGATGCTGGAGATGGAGCTCCTTCACCTGTTGGTGCTGACACGTTTTCCACCCTGGCTACCGGAATTCATTGACCACCCCTCCACCCAAAAAATGGCGACATTGCGGGCGATGTTGGAGACAGCATGCGGACCACTCAAAATAAGGAGCCCGGGTCAAAATCGCAGCAGCGTCAGCACGCAGTCATTGACCAACGTAAAATACGCGATATATTGTGCCCGTAACAAAAACAAACCACTACATGATGTGTTTTTTTGTAGAAGTCGACTTAACGATTATATGTAAAAAACCCGCACTCGTAGGAGATTTACGATGACCGATCGACGCCCTATCAACAAAGATGTAAACGTTCCGAAGCCCGGCGGCGGCCAACAGCCTCGCTCTCGAAATCAAGACGGTCAAATTCGAGACAATCGGAGTGACGCCGGTAAACCTCGGAGCAAATAGACCCATGCTGAACTGCGTCGCCCGGTATCCATGAAGTTATCTGGCGATGTAATACATGAAACTGCGTCGTCAATGTGACTTGGATTGAACCTTTCCATCCACCAAGGTCACCACCATATATACGTACACCTCCGTCCCCCATGTATAGATCTGCACGTTGCCGCCGCTGGTGGCCTCCTTACCGGGAATCTTGACGATTTCCAGCACCTGTTCATATGTCATGCCGGGCTTAATTGCAGCGTATTGTTGATCACTGATATTAGGACGCTGGGCTCTTATCGTTTCAAGATCGGGAAAACCGGATTGATAGCTGACGTTGTTACCGTTGCCAGAAATGACCGGACTGTTATTACCACTAGAGTTGTGCGACACCGCCTGCGTCGGCAGGACGAGCGCCGCCACTGATGCCAAGGCTCCCAATATCCCTGCGTACAAACCAATTTGCTTCATGTTTGCCATTTCACTCTCTGGGCTCTGAGATGATTCAGTTATACGGTTACGGCGAAGCGCTGAGCATCAAGGGCGGCAACGGCAGAGAATCCGGCGCCCTTCTTGAAGTTCATGTTATGAACGAAATTCTTCATCGCATCAGACGGATCTATCGTTTCTAGGTTAAGTCCGTCAACGGTTGACCGAGAGAACGCAACACTCAGAATTGGTTCCTCCTCCATATGACCTGTCGAGCTATTGAGCACATTGTCCAGAGCGGTGACGATGACTAGGTCATCCGGCAGGATTGCCAACAACTCTCGACCTACTCGCAGGGTGCAGCTGCATACATAGTCCTGGTGCAGCTCGTTGAACCGCCCGGCAGGCATGGCTTTGGTCGACAATTTGCCGCTTTTGAGAAGAGATTTGATTTCGGTCGGAATCACATCTGAGCCATGGATAGCGACCCGGGCTTCAAGGACACCATCTTCTCGCTCACGCTGCTCATAGAGTGCGCGCTCACGCGGATCTGTTCCATCCATCAGGTCAGGTCTGGTAAGCAGCTTCAGCGCCTGTCCACTTGCAATAATGTCCTCAAACGCACCTGGATCAGGTGACTCAAGCTTCAGCGCTCGCTTACCCATTTTGAAATTGAGTAAGTTATTTCGAAGCGACAGATCTAGAAGCTTACGCTGCCAACGGCCGAGGCGATCGGCTGGGTCGAGTTTGGACAGATCCTCAACTTGCACCTCAATGTTGTCATCGGCGATGCCGATCCCTTCCTCCACCAGAAACGATGGAGCTTCAGCAGATTCAGCAACGGCAACACGCGCGATCTGAGCCTCTGAGCTGGCGAGCGGCTTGATACGTTGCAGACGGGCGCGACGGATATCCAGCAGCATTTCGAAAACACTTTCGGCTTCTTCAGCTACCTGTTTAGTGCCCATCTCTACCGCATAAGAGAATGGCGGTATTGAGTTGTGGGTAATGAGGGTAGTCTCGAACAGCACGAGTTCCTGAAGCTTCACCCGCTTACGTACTGCTGTGACATCATCCACCAGGGCAGTCGTAAACTCTTCGGGCTTAAGCCACAAACCAGCAAAGGCATGACCGTAGGTGAATACGATCACAGGGTTAAGCCCCATCTGCTCCAATGCTGCGCAGAAAAGCAGAGTTAGGTCGAGACATGTAGCCAACCCGGAGTCAGCAATCTGACTGGGGCTACGAATCTTCTGTCCTGATTGTTCAAAGCTAGCCGGCGGCAACGCATAGTCGAGTTTCATGCGCGCCACGGCGCCCCACACTGCCGAAGCCAACTGCCAAGCTCTTTTTGGCCCTCCCTCATATCCATCAAGTGCAGATGGCTTATCGCTAAGACGAAGCAACTCAGCCGCTTGTTTGAGCAACCGCTCAACCGCAGCATCATTCGGTTGAACAAAAGCCGCAGTCATATCGGGTATATGCCGCAATCCGCCCCACTGGTTTCTGGGCAAAAGGTCCACAACCTGCTCAAGCCGAGCAACCTCCTTGCGACCGCTTTCCCGGTCCTTGTCTTCGGCTTCCAGAACGAAGGTAAAGGTCGACATCTCCGCTTCTGTCAGGCGATTCAAGAACGGGCCATCCAGGACAAGATCGAGCCCCGGTATAACCTGGAAGCTATCTGCAGCGATTTCGTCAATCCGCCAGATCTTGGATTTAAATACCTCGGGTGCCGAGCTAAGGGTAAGAGTCGCACTGACGAAACGATCACTCGTCTCGTTCGAGACACGAAGCTCGCGAATCACAGGGATAGCATTCTGGAAATCTGCAAGGTTCAGCTTTGCCACCAAGGTAGCAAGAATCTTTATTTCTTTAGGAGGGACTTCTTCTTGAAGTGTGAGGGGCTGAACGAGGTCGTCCATGCGCAACCATCCTTGTCGTTATGCCCAAGGGAGTGCCGGAATTGGCCGGCCAGAGGGCCCCTCTTGAGCTGATGGCGGGATGATAGCTCTTTCTAGTGAGAGCCGTAATGTGCCTTTGGTCGTTACCGACTTCTCATCACTTCATCGAATGACCGCTAGACACACCGGAGCAATTCGCCCGCCGAAGGCTATTAGGACAAAATCCTATATCAGTCACACATCCGAAAAATCCACTCAGATCCAGCTGTTTTGTGGGGGTAAAACGCGGAAAAATAAAAAAGGGTCGCGAGATAAAATCTCGCAACCCTTTGAAAAATATGGTCGGGACGGAGTGATTCGAACACTCGACCCCTAGCACCCCATGCTAGTGCGCTACCGGACTGCGCTACGCCCCGACTAGGCGTGAATCTTGTTCCGCTTCTCAACGGAACGCTCAGGAATATATCGCAAGCTTTTGAAAACTGGAAGTATTTAAAAGCAGAAATTTATTTCTTGAGCACCACCAGTACATCTTCGAGCTCGGCGATCATCTGGCGGATCATCTGTTTGTACTGGGTTGTATCGTCCTTGGCCTCGTCACCGGAGAGGCGCAGGCGCGCTCCGCCGATGGTGAACCCCTGGTCGTACAGCAGCGCGCGGATCTGCCGGATCATCAGCACGTCCTGGCGCTGATAATACCGTCGGTTTCCGCGGCGCTTGACCGGATTGAGTTGAGGAAACTCCTGCTCCCAATAGCGCAGCACGTGCGGTTTAACCGCACACAGCTCGCTGACTTCACCAATGGTGAAGTAGCGTTTGCCCGGGATGACGGGTAGTTCGTCGTTATGACTTGGTTCCAGCATAAGCCTCAACTCGGGCCTTCAACTTCTGCCCTGGACGAAAGGTGACCACACGGCGAGCCGTGATCGGAATTTCTTCTCCCGTTTTCGGATTGCGGCCAGGCCGCTGGCGTTTGTCCCGAAGGTCGAAATTGCCGAATCCGGACAATTTGACCTGCTCGTTGTCTTCGAGAGCGTGCCTGATTTCTTCGAAAAACAGTTCGACCAATTCTTTGGCCTCCCGTTTATTCAGGCCCAACTCCTCATACAGACGTTCCGCCATCTCAGCTTTCGTCAGAGCCCCCATACGTCACTTCCTTAACGTGGCGTTCAACCTGTGTTCGAGCGAGGTGAGGATATTCTGCGTTGCGGTATTCACCTCATCGTCATTAAGAGTGCGCGATGGATGCTGCCAGGTCAAGCCGACTGCAAGGCTTTTTCTATGCGGATCAATGCCTTTACCTTGATACACGTCAAATAGCCTGAGGTCCGTCAGCCATTCGCCTGCATTTTCACGGATTACTGCCAGTACGGCACTGGATGCAACGCCGACATCGGCTATCAAGGCAAGGTCGCGACGCACTTCAGGAAAGCGCGATAACTCCTGGAATTTCGGCATTTTTCCTTGGGCGACTTCAGCCAGGACCAGCTCGAAAACGTAGACTGGACGATCAAGACCCAGCGTCTTCGACAACTCAGGGTGGATCGCGCCGACATAACCGACTTCACGACCGTCTCGCTCGATGCGCGCGGTCTGACCCGGGTGCAGCGCCGGATGCTTGCCAGGCACGAAGGTGAACGCGCCGAGCGCACCGGCAAAGCCCAGCACCGCTTCCACGTCGGCCTTGACGTCGAAGAAATCCACGCCATCACGACCTTGGGCCCAGCCTTCCGGCAGGCGGCTGCCGCAAACGACACCGGCCAGCATTGGCTCTTGCTTCAGGCCGTCCAACTGACCGACAAAACGCAGGCCGCTTTCGAACAGGCGTACGCGGTCCTGCTGGCGATTCAGGTTGTGCTGGAGCGACTTGATCAGGCCCGGCCACAGGGACGAGCGCATGGCGGCCATGTCATTGGAGATCGGGTTGGCCAACAGCAGTGGCTCAACACCTGGGCTGAACAATTCGAACTGACGCGGATCGATGAAACTGTAGGTGATCGCTTCCTGATACCCACGAGCCACCAGCAGGCGACGCAGCTCCGGCAGGTCACTGCGGGCCTCTGCCTTGGCTTGCGGGGCCAGGCGAGCCTGGGGATAGCGGACCGGCAGGCGATTGTAGCCGTACAAGCGGGCCAGCTCTTCGATCAGATCGACTTCCAGGCTGATATCGAAGCGATGGCTTGGCACTTCGACCTGCCACTGCCCTTCCCCCTCGGCACGGACGGTCAGGCCCAAGGCGTTGAGCAGACGCTCGACTTCGGCCGGGTCCATTTCCATGCCGAGCATCTGGGTGATGCGCTGGGCACGCAGCGTCACCGGCGCGATCTTCGGCAGGTGCTGTTCGCTGACGGTTTCGATGATCGGGCCGGCTTCGCCACCGGTGATTTCCAGCAGCAGACCAGTGGCGCGCTCCATGGCTTCACGGGCCAGTTGCCAATCCACGCCACGCTCATAGCGGTGCGAGGCGTCAGTGTGCAGGCCGTAGGAACGAGCCTTGCCGGCGACGGCGATCTGGTCGAAGAAGGCGCTTTCAAGGAATACATCACGGGTGGTGGCGGAGACGCCACTGTGCTCGCCGCCCATCACGCCTGCAATCGCCAGGGCGCGGGTATGGTCGGCAATCACCAGCGTATCGCTGCGCAAGGCCACTTCCTGGCCATCGAGCAGCACCAGCTTTTCACCTTCTTCAGCCATGCGCACGCGGATGCCGCCGTTGATTTCGGCGAGATCGAATGCGTGCAGCGGCTGACCCAGCTCAAGCATTACATAGTTGGTAATGTCGACAGCCGCGTCGATGCTGCGCACGTCGGAGCGTCGCAGGCGCTCGACCATCCACAGCGGGGTCGGCTTGGACAGGTCGACATTGCGGATCACGCGGCCCAGGTAACGCGGGCATGCGCTCGGCGCCAAGACTTCGATCGGGCGGACTTCGTCATGCACGGCCGGGACACTCGCAACCACCGGGCGAGTGACCGGGGTGGCGTACAACGCGCCGACTTCACGGGCCAGGCCAGCCACTGACAGGCAGTCGCCACGGTTCGGCGTCAGGTCGACTTCGATGCTCGCATCGTCCAGGCCCAGGTATTCACGAAAATCCTTGCCGACCGGCGCATCCGCCGGCAACTCCATCAGGCCGTCGTTGCCTTCGCCAACCTGCAATTCGGCTTGGGAGCACAACATGCCGTTGGACTCGACACCGCGCAGCTTGGCTTTCTTGATCTTGAAGTCACCTGGCAGTTCTGCACCGATCATGGCAAACGGGATCTTCAGGCCGGGACGCACGTTTGGTGCACCGCATACGACCTGGAACGTTTCCCCGCCACTGCTGACCTGGCAAACCCGCAGCTTGTCCGCGTCAGGGTGTTGTTCGGTGCTCAGCACCTCCCCCACCACCACGCCACTGAATGCGCCGGCGGCCGGCGTCACGCTATCGACCTCAAGACCGGCCATCGACAGGCGAGCAACCAGCTCGTCCTGGCTTACCTGCGGGCTAACCCAGCCGCGCAGCCATTGTTCACTGAATTTCATCCTGCTCTCCTAAAGGTTCGTTACGACTAGCGAAATTGCGCGAGGAACCGCAAGTCGTTGTCGAAGAACAGACGCAAGTCGTTCACGCCGTAACGCAGCATGGCCAAGCGTTCCACGCCCATGCCGAAGGCAAAGCCCGAGAATTCTTCCGGATCGATCCCGGACATGCGCAGCACGTTCGGGTGAACCATGCCGCAACCCATGACTTCCAGCCAGCCCGTCTGCTTGCAGACGCGGCAGCCCTTGCCGCTGCACATCACGCATTCCATGTCGACTTCGGCCGATGGCTCAGTGAACGGGAAATACGAAGGGCGGAAGCGCACGGCCAGTTCTTTTTCGAAGAACACCCGCAGGAACTCTTCGATAGTCCCTTTCAGGTCAGCGAAATTGATGTCGCGATCCACCAGCAGGCCTTCGACCTGATGGAACATCGGCGAATGGGTGATATCGGAGTCGCTACGGTACACACGGCCTGGGCAGACGATGCGGATCGGCGGCTGCTGCGATTCCATGGTGCGGACCTGTACCGGAGAGGTATGGGTGCGCAACAACATGTTCGCATTGAAATAGAAGGTGTCATGCATCGACCGGGCCGGGTGGTGGCCTGGGATGTTGAGCGCCTCGAAGTTGTGGTAGTCGTCTTCGACCTCAGGACCCTCGGCAATGCCATAGCCGATGCGGGTGAAGAACTGCTCGATGCGTTCCAGGGTCCGGGTCACCGGATGCAGGCCACCGGAAGTCTGGCCACGGCCAGGCAGGGTCACGTCGATGGATTCGGCCGCGAGCTTGGCCGCCAGGTCCGCCTCCTCGAACAGCGCCTTGCGCGCATTGAGGACTTCTGTGACACGTTCCTTGGCGACGTTGATCAGCGCACCAACCTGCGGACGCTCTTCGGCCGGCAGGTTCCCCAGGGTCTTCATCACCTGAGTCAACTCGCCTTTCTTGCCAAGGTAGTGAACCCGGATTTGCTCCAGGGCATTGATATCTTCAGCGCTTTGCACAGCCTCTAGTGCTTGAGCGACCAGCGCGTCCAGGTTTTCCATGTACAGACTCCAGATACAAAATAGGGGAAGAGCTTTAAGGCTCTTCCCCTATTTATGACGTTTGGCACCCGGGCCCACAGAGGTGAGCCCCGGTGACTGCCGGGGGTACTTAAGCCAAGGTGGCTTTAGCTTTCTCGACAATCGCAGCAAACGCCGCTTTTTCGTTCACTGCCAGATCAGCCAAAACCTTACGGTCGATCTCGATGGACGCTTTTTTCAGGCCGGCGATGAAACGGCTGTAGGACAGACCGTAGGTACGAGCACCAGCGTTGATACGAGCGATCCACAGAGCGCGGAACTGACGTTTTTTCTGACGACGGTCACGGTAGGCGTATTGGCCTGCCTTGATTACGGCTTGCTTGGCAACACGGAATACGCGGGAACGCGCACCGTAGTAGCCTTTAGCAAGTTTCATAATTTTCTTGTGACGCTTACGGGCAATGACGCCACGCTTTACACGAGCCATGAGTTACTTCCTCTATTCTTGATCCAAAAATTAACGAAGGCGCAGCATGCGCTCGACTTTTGCCACGTCAGACGGATGCAGCAAGCTGCTACCGCGCAGTTGACGCTTACGCTTGGTCGACATTTTGGTCAGGATGTGGCTCTTGAAAGCGTGCTTGTGCTTGATGCCGTTAGCAGTTTTCAGAAACCGCTTAGCAGCACCACTTTTAGTTTTCATCTTTGGCATGTTCGGATACTCCGCATTCAGTTGATAAACATAATCGCAAGGCCTGCCGTGCCCTGGTGATTACTTCTTCTTTTTCGGGGCGATGACCATGATCAGCTGGCGTCCTTCCATCTTAGGATGCTGTTCGACCGAACCGTACTCGAGCAGGTCTTGTTCAACCCGCTTGAGGAGTTCCATCCCCAGCTCCTGGTGGGCCATCTCACGGCCGCGGAATCGCAAGGATACCTTGGCCCTGTCCCCGTCACTCAGGAAACGTACCAGGTTGCGCAGTTTTACCTGGTAATCCCCTTCCTCCGTCCCTGGACGAAACTTGATTTCTTTTACCTGAATCTGCTTCTGGTTTTTCTTCGCCGCGGCAATCTGCTTCTTCTTTTCGAAGATCGACTTGCCGTAGTCCATCACCCGGCAAACGGGTGGGACTGCGTCCGCGGAAATTTCCACCAGATCAAGCTTGGCTTCTTCAGCAATACGAAGCGCTTCATCAATCGAGACGATGCCAATCTGCTCGCCATCAGCGCCAATTAACCGAACCTCGCGTGCCGAGATATTCTCGTTGATCGGGGCTTTCGGTGCAGCTCGTTTATCTTGTCTCATTTCACGCTTAATAATAATTACTCCGAATCTGGGCGACCACGCCGGGAAACCGCTTGCGCGAGAAACTCGGCGAATTCGGCGACGGGCATCGAGCCCAGGTCAGCACCTTCACGAGTACGCACAGCGACAGTCTGCATCTCGACCTCCCGATCTCCAATAACCAAGAGAAAGGGAACCTTGAGCAAAGTATGCTCGCGGATTTTAAAGCCGATCTTTTCATTTCTCAAGTCGGACTTGGCACGAAATCCGCTTTGATTGAGAGTTTTTTCGACTTCGGCGGCAAAATCTGCCTGTTTATCAGTGATATTCATGATCACTGCCTGGGTCGGCGCCAGCCATGCGGGGAACGCACCCTCGTAATGCTCGATCAGGATCCCGACGAAACGCTCGAAGGAACCGAGGATCGCGCGGTGAAGCATGACCGGGTGCTTGCGGCTGTTGTCTTCGGACACATATTCAGCGCCCAGACGGATCGGCAGGTTGAAATCGAGCTGCAAGGTACCACATTGCCAGACGCGGCCAAGGCAATCTTTCAACGAGAATTCAATCTTCGGACCGTAGAATGCGCCCTCGCCCGGCTGCAGCTCGTACGCAAGCCCCGCGCTGTCGAGGGCGGCGGCCAGGGCGGCCTCGGCGCGATCCCACAGTTCGTCGGAACCGACGCGTTTTTCCGGACGAGTGGACAGCTTCATTTCAACTTCGGTGAAGCCGAAGTCCCGGTAGACGTCCATGGTCAGCTTGATGAACGCGGCGGATTCAGCCTGCATCTGCTCTTCAGTGCAGAAAATGTGCGCGTCGTCCTGAGTGAATGCCCGCACGCGCATGATGCCGTGCAGCGCACCCGATGGCTCGTTACGGTGGCAAGCACCGAACTCGGCCAGGCGCATCGGCAGCTCGCGATAGCTCTTCAGGCCCTGGTTGAATACCTGCACGTGGCACGGGCAGTTCATTGGCTTGATGGCGTAGTCGCGGTTTTCCGACTGGGTGGTGAACATGTTGTCGGCGTAGTTGGCCCAATGCCCGGATTTCTCCCAGAGGCTGCGGTCGACCACTTGCGGCGTCTTGATTTCGAGATAGCCGTTCTCACGCTGGACTTGACGCATGTACTGTTCCAGCACCTGGTACAGAGTCCAGCCGTTCGGGTGCCAGAACACCATGCCCGGGGATTCTTCCTGGGTATGGAACAGGCCCAGGCGCTTGCCGATCTTGCGGTGATCGCGCTTCTCAGCCTCTTCGATACGCTGGATGTAGGCCGCCAGCTGCTTCTTGTCCGCCCAGGCCGTGCCGTAGACGCGCTGCAACTGTTCGTTCTTCGCGTCGCCACGCCAGTAGGCGCCGGACAGCTTGGTCAGCTTGAAGGATTTCAGGAAACGCGTGTTCGGCACGTGCGGGCCGCGGCACATGTCGACGTATTCTTCGTGGTAGTACAGGCCCATGGCCTGCTCGTCCGGCATGTCTTCCACCAGACGCAGCTTGTAGTCCTCGCCACGGGCCTTGAAGACTTCGATGACTTCGGCGCGCGGGGTGACTTTCTTGATGACGTCGTAATCTTTCTCGATCAGCTGCTGCATGCGCTGCTCGATCGCGGCCATGTCGTCCGGGGTAAAAGGACGCTCGAAGGCGATGTCGTAATAGAAGCCTTCGTCGATGACCGGCCCGATGACCATCTTCGCGCTCGGGTACAGCTGCTTGACCGCATGACCGACCAGGTGCGCGCAGGAGTGACGAATGATCTCCAGCCCCTCTTCATCCTTGGGCGTGATGATTTGCAGCGTGGCATCGCCGTCGATGACATCGCTGGCGTCGACCAGTTTGCCGTTGACCTTGCCGGCCAGGGTGGCCTTGGCCAGGCCCGCGCCAATGGATGCGGCGACCTCGGCTACGGAAACCGGCTGGTCGAATGAACGTTGACTGCCGTCGGGAAGAGTGATAGTTGGCATGGCGCCTCCTCTCCTAGTGGTGACCCCTACCAAAGGTCACGTGGGTTGGGATGAGCCAGTACAAGATCCAGTCCAGGCCATTCAATGACGAACGCCTGCCTTACAGCGGCAGGAGCCTTGCGGCCAACCGGGAAAACCGAACCAGAGTGACTGGGATTCAAATCAGGGTTAATCGAACATTTGCCGCCGCCGGGACCTGTCGTCATCCGGAGCCTGAAAATACCCGAGCCCGGCATGCTAACACAGATGAACGGTCATCGCCGCGCTCGCGTTGAAGCGAACGTAAAAGCGGGGCTTTTATGCCAAAGTGCTGAACTGAAGCGCCCGCAACCCCTCAGATACCAAGACATCGACCCGAAAGGAGCATCTCAGCATGCGTCTGAATACGTTATTCGCAGTAGTCGCCCCCCTCGCCCTGCTGCTCCCGATTGCCGCCCATGCCGACTGGCCAAAGGGCGAGCGCGAAAAATACATGGCCCAGTGCACCCAGGCGGCAACGCCACAGATCGGCGCGGCAGCGGCCAAGTCACACTGCGCCTGTGGCGCCGACGCCATCAAATCCTATCCGGCCAGTGATATCCAGGCTCTGATGGACAACAAGGCCACCCCTGAACTGCAACAGAAAGCCCTCGGCCAGATCGCCAAATGCAAGGCGAATCCGCCTGCGAAAAAATGACGGTTTGGGCGTCAGGAAGGCGCCCGACAGGGGTAAAAAGGCTTGAATAAGCGCTTTTTCCTACGATTTTTGCAGGTTTTTCAGCTTTTTTTATCGTCTTTACGTTCGGCTGAAAGCCTTTGAAACCGGGGCTTCCAGCCCGTTCAGACGGTAAAGAAAACACGACTGATTGGCAAACAGCTCGTCCGGGGGGCTCCCAAATCGAACATTTCGACTATGATACCCGGGTGTGCCCAGTTGGCCTGAGCAGCACAGTACACTGAAAATATATGTTTCTTGGAGATACACCATGTCTAATCGCCAAACCGGCACCGTTAAATGGTTCAACGATGAAAAAGGCTTCGGCTTCATCACTCCTCAAGGTGGCGGTGACGACCTGTTCGTACACTTCAAAGCTATCGAAAGCGACGGTTTCAAAAGCCTGAAAGAAGGCCAGACTGTTTCCTTCGTGGCTGAGAAAGGCCAAAAGGGTATGCAAGCTGCACAAGTTCGCCCAGAGTAATTTCCCGGCGCGCTAAAAAAACCCCGTCCATGTGACGGGGTTTTTTATGGTCAGCTTAAAACCAATCAGCCGCAATTGACCCGGTTGACCACCAGGTTGGCATCGGTATTGAGGTTCAAGCGATCGGAGCGGTACTCAAGCGTCACCATGTCGTTGGGCTTGAGAATACGGGCGTTTTGCGCGCCGGAACGGCTCCGCGCCTGCTCCAGCAACTGGGGCGAGGCCTGCTTGCCAATCGCGAACTCGGCAGCCTTCGCCTCGCAGCGACTATGCCCGGTTTCGGCCGTCACGGGATCAGGGGTCGATTCAGAGGTGCTGCTGCAACCGCTCAAGAGCGCAGCGGCCAGCAAAATACTCAGTGACGCGAGCTTCCAAGGCATGAAGCCTCCTTTTTCAGTGAAATAGCAGAGAGCGTGCGACAACCCAAACGAAACTTGGTTTCAACGCCAAGGCCATCATGGTGCCCTCATCTGGAAAAACGGCAGTTTGCCTGAGCCCTGCCCAGCTGTTCACCGCTCAATCGTGACTGAATATGAATGGCGCTCAGTAGATGTCGATGTAATCGAAGGGCGGGTTCGGCCAGTTGTCTTTCAATGCATTGTAGATTTGCATCACCCAGACCTCATCGCTCGCCGCAACGTTTCCGACATACCCCGAACCCTTCGCCCAGGTTTCAAGCCGAAACAACAAACCTGCGATGTCGACACCGCCTACGACACCCGAGGAAAGATAGGCAATGCCAGCCTTGGTCACACGCAACTGGGTATGTTCGTCATCACTGGCGGACGCGAGCAAATCACGCACGGCCTCGAGGGTGAACGCCTCAGGATCCTTCAAATCGATCTGCACGTAGGAGCCCCCGGGAAAAATAAAAAACCGAGTGTCGCACAGTGCTCGCCTGATGCCTAAGTCGCACTGCCAAACCCACTCCAAAAATGCTTAACTCAGCCTACAGATTTCCCAACCTGCGAGCCCCCGACATGAGCACCGTCAGCATCGAAGCCACCATCAATGCAAAATGGGCGCAGGGCCACAGCTCGTACAGCCCAGGCAGCCCGGAAGAACTGGCGATCCTCAGCATCGAGTTGCTGGTGAAAGAACTCGGGACGCAGGCCGCGCAGAACTTCGTCAAGCAAGCGTTCGAGCGCTATCCGAGCATCATTGAGACAACTGCATAAGGTTCCCGCAGGCAGACGCCTGCGGGGTTGCCTTGAGATGCGTTACTTGAGCCGCGCCAATCGCTCGGTCAGCAGATCGAAGAACCCCTGGGCATCGCCGTCCTTCACCCAAAAAGCATTTTTTGGCGCTTTCAGGCCGTCGTACCAATCGACGACGGTCTGGCCGAAAGTCGGCCCTTCACGGCTGTCCACCACAAGGTTGACCGCACGCCCGCTAAACAGCTGCGGCTTGAGAAGGTAGGCGACCACGGTTGCATCGTGCACCGGCCCGCCCGTCATGCCGTAGTGCTCCATGTCGCCCTTGACGTATTCGTTGAGAATATCGCCGACCAACTTGCTCGCGTTGTTGTTCAGCGCAGCGATCTGCTTCAGGCGTGTCTCGCTGGTAAGGATCTTGTGAGTCACGTCCAAGGGCAGGTAGGTCAGCTTCACACCGCTTTTGGCGACGATCTCCGCCGCCTGAGGATCGGCATATAAATTAAATTCGGCCACCGGCGTGATATTGCCGCCGTTGAAGTGCGCGCCACCCATGATCACCACCTCCTTGATCCCCTGAACGATCCCGGGCTCCTGGACCAGCGCCAAGGCCAGGTTCGTCTGCGGGCCGAGCATGGCAATGGTGATGCTGTGGGGCTTGGCCGCCTTAAGCGTGTCGATTAGGTAATTGACGGCATTGCCCTCGGCCAAGCCTTTCTTCGGCTCGTGCACCGTGACACCCGACAAACCCTCCTTGCCGTGGATGTTTTCCGCGTAGATGGGCGTGCGCATCAACGGTTTCGGCGCGCCGGCATAGACCGGCACCTCTTCGCGACCCGCCCACTCACGGGCCAGGCGCGCATTGCGGGAAGTCTTGTCCAGGCGCACGTTCCCCGCCACGGTGGTCAACGCGCGAACGTGCAACTCCTCGGGGGATGCCAGCGCGAACAACAGCGCAACCACATCATCGGCGCCCGGATCGGTGTCGATGATCAAGTCGATCTTCTCTGCCGCCTGGGCGCTTGTAGCCGTGATGAATGACAAAAGCAGCAGACTCCGCAACAGTTGATGCATTTTTTGAGCATAGCGGTGCATGGCGCACTCCTTGTGCAGGTTGTGAATATCTAGAACGTGACGCCTGCGATCAGCACCACGTTGCAGTACGGTGAGCATTCTCCGGTGCGAATGACCGCCCTCGCCTCGCGAGTAAGCACCTTGAACTGCTCATGGCTGACCAACGCCCGCGCGCCTAAGACGCCTTCGGCGTGCAGCGCCTCTAACGTCGCCAGGGCTGACGGTTGCTTGTCGATAATTTCCTGCGCCAATACATGGCTTTCGACCTGCATCTCGCTGAGCAGCACGTTCAAGGTACTGACAAAATCGGGGACGCCATGGGTCAACGCAAGGTCGATCAGTTCGACGTGTGACGGCACCGGCAGCCCGGCATCACCGATCACCACCTTGTCGCCATGCCCAAGGGAAGCGACCAGGCGTGACAGGGCGATGTTCAACAAAGGAGTCTTTTTCATGATTCGAACGCCTGAACTTCCGACAATGCAGGAATAGAGGGCTGGGCGCCCGCGCGAGTGACCGACAGCGCAGCGGCGACCTGCCCGAAACGAATGGCCTCGACTTCGTCCTTACCGTTCGCCAGGGCCGCCGCGAAACCGCCGACGAACGTATCGCCTGCCGCGGTGGTGTCAACCGCCTTGACCCGCGGCGCGGGGAAGTGTTCGAAGCTCGCTCCGTTGGCGAACAGCAACCCTTGGGCACCCAGCGTTACGATGACCTTGCCGGCGCCCGCCGCGAGCAACTGCGTCGCGGCGGCTTCGGCGGTCTCCAGGGAATCCACGGCCAGGCCACTGAGGACCATCGCTTCGCTTTCGTTGGGGATCAGGTAGTCGACGTAGGCGTACCAGTCGCCCGGCAGGGCATGGGAGGCCGGTGCCGGATTGAGAATGACAATCTTGCCAAGCTCATGGCCGCGCTTGAGCGCATGCCCTACGGTGGCGTCCGGCACTTCCAGTTGGCAGATAATGACATCGGCGCCTTGCAGCACCGCATCAAAACTATCGAGGACGCCGGGCGTCAGCTCACCATTGGCGCCGGCAACGATGACGATCGCGTTCTGGCTGTTGTCATCGACCACGATCAGCGCCACGCCACTGGAGCCCTCCACCACGCTGACCGCCTGGCAATCGATGCCCTCGGCGAGCAGCGCGCCACGCAACTGCTGTCCATAGGCGTCATTGCCGACGCAACCGACCATGGACACTTGCGCACCCAGGCGCGCGGCGGCCACCGCCTGGTTGGCGCCCTTGCCCCCCGGGATGGTGGAAAACGACTCGCCAATCAGGGTTTCCCCACCACGAGGCAGACGCGGCGCACGCGTCACCAGGTCCATGTTCAGGCTGCCTATCACCACTACTTTTGCTGGCATACATCATTACTCATCAATTCGGTTCAGCGGTATTGGGCGAATGTACCGGGCACCGGTGCAGTCGATTCTCGCAAGACAATGCTGGGCGTCACGATCCGCTGGTCAGTGGCAAGCCCCGGCGTTGCGATGCGCCGCAGCAACACCTCGGCCGCCATCTCGCCCAGGTCCAGGATCGACTGCCCCACAGTGGTCAGCGCCGGGTAGACATAACGGCTCATCTGTATATCGTCGAAACCGATGATCGACAGCTCACTGGGCACGCGCACATTGCGTTCGGCGGCGGCGCGCAATGCACCGATGCCGATCATGTCGTTGGCCGCGAAAATCGCGCTGGGCGGCCGTTGCCCAAGCAATTGGGCCGCCGCACGGTAACCGCCGATGCTGGTGAAATCGCTCTCGAGCATGCGCTCGACGGGCAGCTCGATCCCCGCCTCCTTCAGCGCACGGCAATAACCCGCCAGGCGCATCTGTGCCACGCTGGTGTCCGCCGGCCCGCCAATGAAGGCAATGTCGCGATGGCCCAGGTCCAGCAGATGCCGGGTGGCCAGGTACGCGCCATATTCATGGTCGATACGGACCAGGTCCGCATCGACGCCATCGAGGCCACGGTCAACGATCACCATGGGCGTGCGCACGTTGGTCAGGCCCTCAGCCAGGCCGACATCGCCCCCGGCCGACGCCACGATCAATCCGTCGATACGTTTTTCCAGCAGCACCCGCAGATAACTGCGCTGCTTGTCCGGGTTGTCGTCGGAATTGCATAGGATCACGCAGTAGCCATTGCGCTCGCAATAATCCTCGATCCCCCGAGCCAGCTCGGCAAAGTACGGGTTGAGGCTGTTGGGCACCAGCAGACCAATGGTGGCCGTGGTCTTGGCCTTGAGCGAGCGCGCCACGGCGCTGGGCACATAGTCCAACCGTTCGATGGCGGCCTCGACCTTGCGCCGCACCTCGTCACTGACCGGCCGCGTCTTGTTCACCACATGGGACACGGTCGTGTAGGAAATCCCGGCAAGCGCCGCCACATCCTTGATCGTCGCCATGGTTCAAGCCCGCCGACTGGCGCGCTGGCTGCGGTACGTATCGAGCACCACTGCAATCACGATCACCGCGCCGGTGATGATGCGTTTGGTCGGCTCGGTCGCGCCGATCTGGGCCAGGCCTGCCGCCAGCACCGAAATGATCAGCACGCCGAAAAAGGTGCTGATGACCGAGCCGCGCCCGCCCATCAGGCTGGTGCCGCCGATGACCACGGCGGCGATGACTTGCAGCTCGAGCCCCGAGCCTGCGTTGGGGTCCGCCGCTTCCAGGCGAGAAATCTGGAACAGCGCCGCAACACCGGCCAACAAGCCCATCAGGCTGAACACCAGGATCTTGTAGGGCTTGGGGTTGATGCCGGCCAAGCGCACGGCTTCTTCATTGGTGCCGATGCCAATCAGGTAGCGCCCGAACACCGTGCGGGTCAACACCGCTTGGGCAACGAAGATCACCAGTAAGGCGATGATGAACGAAGGCGAAATACCGAAGGCAATCGGATTGGACAGCCAGGCGAAGGAGTCGCCGATATAGGCGGTCCGCGAGCCGGTCATCTGGTACGCCAGCCCCCTGGCCATTTCCAGCACACCCAGCGAAACGATGAACGACGGGATACGCCATGCCACGGTAATTGAACCGGTGACCGTGCCCGCCAATGCCGCCACGGCCATGCCAAGCAAGGCCGATGGCCAGACGCTCCAGCCCCAGCCCAGCACCGCCACGCTGACCGTCGAAGCCGCCAACGCCAGCACCGAGCCCACCGATAAATCGATGCCGCCGATGATCAGGATAAAGGTCATGCCGACCGCCAGCACCATGAGATCGGGGATCTGGTTGGCGAGGGTGCTGAAGGTGTCGTAGGAAAGAAAGTGGCTGCTCAGGACCGAGAACAGCGCGACCATGGCGAGCAAGGCGCCAGCCAGGCCCAGGTAAGTGCCCAGACCATAAAAGTTGCCATTGGATTTGCCGACGGCAGGTGCGGTTTTCATGAGAGATCCCTAGGCGCCGCTTCGTTGAGCAGCGCATCACGTTTCTGGTAGCCGGCGAACGCGGCGGCAAGCAAGTCATCCTGGGTCCAGCTGTCGCGCTCGAATGTGTCGATCAGACGCCCGGCGGAAAGCACACCGATCCGGTCACAAATCAACATCAGTTCCCGCAGGTCACTGGAGACCACGACCAGCGCCTTGCCCTGGCGAGTCAGTTCACCCAGCAACGCATAAATATCGAACTTGGCGCCGACGTCGATGCCACGGGTCGGCTCGTCGAACAGCAGTACTGAGCAATCGCGTTCGAGCCAACGGCCGATCACCACTTTCTGTTGGTTGCCGCCAGACAATTCGGACACCAGCTGCGTCGGGCTGGAACTGCGGATGCGCATGGCGTCGATCTGCCGCTGCGCCAAGGCCTGCTCCGCGCTGCCATTGACCAGGCCGGCACTGGATATCTCCGGCATGTTGCCCAGCGCGATGTTGGCGGCGATGGATTGGCTCAACAGCAAGCCCTCGCCCTTGCGATCCTCGGTGATCAAGGCAATGCCGTGGGCCACCGCATCGGCCGGGGAACGGATGCTGACCACATTGGCTGGCGAGCCCAGTGCCACCGTACCGCTGTCGGCTACATCCGCGCCGAAGATCAACCGCAACAGCTCCGTGCGCCCTGCCCCGATCAGCCCGGAAATACCGAAGATTTCACCGCTGCGAACTTCGAACGACACATCGCGGACCTTGTCGGAACGGGTCAGGCCCTTCACGGTCAGCGCGGGGGCGCCGATCTGGCGCGGGCCCAGGTCGATATGCTCGCCCAGCTCCCGACCGACCATCAGCGTCACCAACTGCTCACTGTTGTAGTTGGCCATCGGCTCGACGCAGACCAGGTTGCCGTCGCGCAGCACCGCAATGCGCTGGGCCACCCGCGCCAGTTCCTCAAGACGATGGGAGATATAAATGATCGAGACGCCGCGGGCCTGCAAGCGGGTGATCTGCTCGAAGAGCATTTCGACTTCGCGGGCCGTTAGCATCGCGGTCGGCTCATCGAGAATCAGCACATGGCAATCGCCGATCAGGTTGCGGGCGATCTCGACCATCTGCTGATGACCGATGCCCAGTTCACCGACCAGCGTGTCGGGATCGATTGCATCGAGCCCCACCTGGGCCATGGCGTCGATCGCCGCTTTGCGTAATTGCTTGCGACTGATCCAGCCGCCGTGGCTGGGCAGGTTGTCGAGGAACAGGTTCTCGGCCACGGAAAGAGTCGGCAGCAGGTTGAGTTCCTGCATCACCATGCGCACGCCCAGCTCTTCCGCCTGGGTCCGGCTGCCGGGACGGTAATCCTGCCCGTGGAACTGCATCTGCCCCGTCGTCGGCGTGACCAGCCCACCGATGATCTTGGACAAGGTACTTTTGCCGGCGCCATTTTCACCGGTCAACGCCAGCACTTCACCGCGCATCAACGTCAGGTTGATATCGCTCAGTACCGGCTGGGCATAGGTCTTGCCGATACCGCTGACGCACAGGACAGCGTTCGGGTCGCGAACGGACATAACAAACTCTCCAATGCGCCCACCCGGACGGGCGAGCGCCGTTGTGTCGCCAGGATTACTGCTTGGTCACCAGCTCGACCGGAGTTTCGATAACGCCGTTGGCGCCGCTGTCGACTTTTTCGCCCTTGAGCATTTTCAATGCGGTCTCGATGCCGAACACCGCCTGCTTGGCAGCGAACTGGTCGGCGGTTGCCAGGACACGGCCGTCCTTGAGCATCGGCTTGATGGCGTTGATGTTGTCGTAGCCGACCACTTGCACCTTGCCCGCCTTGCCAGCCGCGCGCACGGCCGAGACCGCACCTACCGCCATGCTGTCGTTGCCGGCCAGCAGCGCCTTGATGTTCGGGTATTCGCTGAGCATCGACGAGGCAACCTGGTTGCCCTTGTTGATCTCCCAATCGCCCGATTGCAGGGAAACGACCTTGATCTGCGCGGCCTCCATCGCATCCTTGAAGCCCGCAGTACGCGCCTGGGCGTTGGTGGTGGTTGACACGCCTTCGATGATACCCACCTCGTCACCAGCCTTGAGCTCCTTGGCCAGGTATTCGCCCACCAGGCGAGCGCCCTTGCGGTTGTCAGGGCCTACGAAAGGCACCGTAATGTTCTTGCTCTTGACCACCGCTGGATCGAGTTGATTGTCGATGTTGATCACAGTGATGCCGGCATCGACGGCTTTCTTGATCACCGGAACCATGGCCTTGGAATCGGCAGGCGCGATGATCAGCGCGTCGACCTTGGACACGATCATCTGCTCGACGATGCGGATCTGGTTGGCGGTGTCGGTTTCATCCTTGATCCCGTTGGAGATCAGGTCGAAGTCGGCGGAGTGTTCTTTCTGATAAGCCTTGGCGCCATCCTCCATCGTCAGGAAGAATTCGTTGGCCAGGGATTTCATGACCAGGGCAACCTTGGGTTTTTCGGGAGTCTGGGCGAGCGCCGAGGAGAAAGGCAGCGCAGCGGATGCGGTCGCGAGCATGGCAACGGCGAGCAGGCGACCAGCGAATGGCAGCTTCATGGGTTCACTCCGATTTTATGATTATTGTGAGCAAAAATCGTCATACGACGACTGCGCAAACGTTTGCGTGGAATGAACTATGGTAAAGCATCGGCGTTTTGTCAACGCTCCGGTTTTATCCGGAACATTGTGGATCAAGCCGTGGTGTTGACCAGCGTCCCCGAACTGGAATCCTTCGCCAATTCCTTGATCAAGCTGCCCGTGACTTCCTGCAGCGCACCGGTGGTATCGGCGATCTGTCCCTGGATGGCCATGATCGCGGCAGTCTTGGCTTCAGGCGTGGAATAAGGACGCGCCTGCGCAGCGGCGAGCTGCTGCTGTTGCTCACGCAGTTGCTGCTGTAGCTCTTGCATGCGCTTGAGCAGGACTTTCATGGCGATGCTTTGGGTGCTGTCGCTTTTTTCGGTCTTGCTCTCGGCGTCGGTATGCAGGTTCGCGCGCACCTTACCGGGCGCTTGCGTTTCGCCAAGGGCTTGGTCGGCAGCATCGGCGGTTGCCTCGCTCAAGGCATTCAACGTCGCTGCGGATTTACCGCCGATGGTGACGGCGGCGGCATTTGGAAAGCCGATTGAAAAGCTCATGTCTCGCTCCATGAATGAATTCCTACAAGGTAGATCGTCCATTGGCGCGTTTTCTTTAGCCTCACAACCCAACCTTCCTTCAGACCGTTCTGCTCCGGTTAACCGAACAGCAAACAGCTTGATGTTCGGAAATCCGGCCATGCATCCACCGAAGGGGCATCTCCTCAAATACACATCGTTTTGATTTTCAAGGCGTTAGAAGGTAGACCCACGCTTGCGCAGCAGTGGTACGGATCGTGCTCTGAGAGGAGTGCTCTCGGCATTCAGGTCTGCCAGAGCATCTAGATGAATCCTCATGACTAGAGAGAAAAATAATGACATCTGCCTTAAAGACTCTTGTTCCGGGCGCTTTGGCCCTCTTGCTGCTCCTGCCCAGCGCCCTTCAGGCGAAAGAAAACCCGGTTGAGCAAAAGCTCTCCAACGTCGTCATCCTCGCCACGGGCGGCACCATCGCCGGCGCCGGCGCGAGCTCCGCCAACAGCGCCACCTACCAGGCAGCCAAGGTCGGTATCGAACAACTGATCGCCGGCGTACCGGAGCTCAGCCGGTTGGCCAACGTGCGCGGCGAACAGGTGATGCAGATCGCATCGGAGAGCATCACCAACGAAAACCTTTTGCAACTGGGACGCCGTGTCGCCGAGCTGGCCGACAGCGAGGATGTCGACGGCATCGTCATCACCCACGGCACCGACACGCTGGAGGAGACCGCTTATTTCCTGAATCTTGTCGAGAAAACCGACAAACCGATCATTGTCGTCGGCTCGATGCGGCCCGGCACCGCAATGTCTGCCGATGGCATGCTCAATCTCTACAACGCCGTGGCGGTCGCCAGCAGCAAGGAAGCGCGCGGTAAGGGCGTACTGGTGACCATGAACGATGAAATCCAGTCGGGCCGTGATGTGAGCAAGATGATCAACATCAAGACCGAGGCATTCAAAAGCCCGTGGGGCCCGCTGGGCATGGTGGTGGAAGGCAAATCCTACTGGTTCCGCCTGCCGGCCAAGCGTCACACCTCCGGCTCGGAGTTCGACATCAAGACCATCAAGAGCCTGCCGGACGTGGAAATTGCCTACTCCTACGGCAACGTCAGCGACACCGCGTACAAGGCCCTGGCCCAATCCGGCGCCAAGGCGATCATCCACGCCGGCACCGGCAACGGTTCGGTGTCTTCGCGCGTCGTTCCTTCGTTGCAGGCCTTGCGCAAGGAAGGCGTGCAGATCATTCGTTCGTCACACGCCAACGCAGGTGGTTTCGTACTGCGAAACGCCGAACAGCCTGACGACAAATACGACTGGGTCGTAGCCCACGACTTGAATCCTCAAAAGGCCCGTATCCTGGCAATGGTTGCCCTGACCAAGACCCAGGACAGCAAGGAGTTGCAGCGAATTTTCTGGGAATATTGATTTCCCCCGCCCGACCGAGACCGGTCGGGCACCGCTTTTTTCATCATCCGCCCCACGGGCCCATTACCAGGTCCGGTAAAAAATCACCTTCGTCCTACATCAAAATGAAAAAAGCGCTGTCAGACGATTTTCTTGAAATTTAAGCAGTTGCGTAAATGCCTACGGTTAAATACTGTATGCACGTACAGCTTGATAAGGATAATCCTGTGGCCATGCCCTCCGCTGCAACTACCCCCTTAGATTCCTATGCACGACTCGGTCTACGGGTCTCGAAGATCATCAACGCGCCCACCGCACAAAATGCCAAGGCCGCTCTGATCTTTCGCCTGCCCGATGAGCCGGTGGAGGAATGGGAACGCCTGCTGGCAGAAATCGACGAGAACGACAACGTCACCCTCGCCTATCGCGACGATGGCGGCGTGCAGGTTTTCTGGGTTGTGCCGAAGGAAGATTGAGCTTGATGAATTTCCGCTGTCTGGTTTTATTGCTCGGCTTCGTTGCCATGGGCGCACAGGCTGGAGCGCCCCGTACCTTCAACGAAGCCAAGAAAGTCGCCTGGAAGCTCTATGCCCCCCAATCCACCGAGTTCTACTGCGGCTGCAAATACACCGGCAACCGCGTGAACCTCTCCGCCTGCGGTTATGTACCCCGCAAAAACGCCAGTCGCGCCGCCCGCATCGAGTGGGAACATATCGTTCCGGCCTGGCATATCGGCCATCAGCGTCAATGCTGGCAACAAGGTGGGCGCAAGAACTGCACTCGCTACGACCCGGTCTACCAACGGGCCGAGGCCGACCTTCACAACCTGGTGCCCAGCATTGGCGAGGTCAATGGCGATCGCAGCAACTTCAGCTTCGGCTGGTTGCCGGTGCAGAAGGGCCAATACGGCTCGTGCCTGACCCAGGTGGACTTCAAGGCCAAAAAAGTCATGCCCCGCCCTTCCATCCGCGGGATGATCGCCAGGACCTATTTTTACATGAGCAAACAATATGGCCTGCGGCTCTCCAAACAGGACCGGCGCCTGTACGAAGCCTGGGACAAGACCTACCCGGTGCAAGCGTGGGAGCGCCAGCGCAACCAGAGCGTGGCATGCGTGATGGGGCGTGGAAACGAATTCGTCGGACCGGTGGACTTGAAGGCCTGCGGCTGACCTGGCCTATACGAACGGCACAGCTCAACTGTGGGAGCGAGCTCGCGACGGCGGTGGACCCGCAACATTGACGCTGACTGGCAACGGCTCTATCGCGAGCAAGCTCGCTCCCACAGGTTTGGTTTTGTCTGATTATCGTGCTGGCGGAAAGTCCACGACCAAGGTCTCGATGTTGCGCTTCTTGGCTCGTACCAGCGCAGCATTGATCTGCTCCTGTTTCGCCTGAGCTTCAGCCTCGGAACCCAACGGCCCGACCAGGACCCGATCCTTGCCATTTTCCCTGACGACACTGGACATGAAGCTGTGCTCGATCAGCCAGCCCGTCAGGTCGCTGACGGCCTGGGGCGTCTGGCCTCGCACCTCGACAGCCCACTGCGGCGCCGCGACTGCCGGCGTGGAGGTCGCCGCCGGCTTCGGCTTGGGTGCTTCGACGTCGCGCCCTTCCCCACATCCCGCCAGCGCCAGTACCGCAATTACCCAAGCCAATTTACGCACAACGATTCCCCCGCAAGACATGAAGCGAGGATTTTAGCATCCAGTTTCGCCGGAAACGCCCTAAACAGTGCGCAAAACACGAGAATCCTCTCCAACGTCTCTGTATAGTCGCACCCTGGGAATTAATGCAGCATCTGCACGTCAGAAAGAGGCACACACATTGTGACACTTAGCACTAATCTATAAGCAGTACCGACATCTGCACTGTCTGAATCAGGTGCCCTATAAAGCAATCAAGGAGAACACCATGCTGATACTCACCCGCAAAGTCGGTGAAAGCATAAACATTGGTGACGACATCACGATCACCATTCTGGGCGTTAGCGGCCAACAGGTCCGGATCGGCATCAACGCCCCGAAAAACGTTGCGGTGCATCGCGAAGAAATTTATCAGCGCATCCAGGCCGGCCTCACTGCCCCTGACAAACCGCAAACGCCCTGAGCCCTGCCGCAGTCCGCAGCCAGCCCGTTTGCATCGCCGCAATGGCTGGCTAAAGATGCATGCCGACCGAGCCGCACCCTGTCCAATCCCGCCTTGTAAATCCAATCAACCCGGAACCGATACTACTGGCATGCCCCACACCATGGCTGTCAGACGTTTCGTTTTAATGGCGATGAAGCAGGCGCTAGCGCCGGTCAGCCCAAGCGCACGCCACGGGTCATGCCCGTGGCCGCCACGACCACACGATCAACAGCAACGCTTGCAGGTGGCTGATCCGCGCCACTTGCCAGCGCCGCAGCGCCATGCCGAAGGTCAGCACCGCCCAGAACTCGAAGGCAAACGCCAGCAGATGGGTGGCCGCGACAGATCAGCGGAAAAGCATGGGAAGGCTCCCGTCAGGGATGTCGAGCGATCGGTCAGAATCAATTGAAATGCAAAAAACTGTGGGAGCGAGCTTGCTCGCTCCCACAGTGGGTATTGCGCGTTCTAAGAGATGTTAGTCCGCCAAACGCCAGGTCGTCCCGCCCTTCCCGTCTTCCAGCACCACGCCCATGGCAGTGAGCTGGTCGCGGATGCGGTCGGATTCGGCCCAGTCCTTGTTGGCCCGCGCCGCGAGCCGTGCTTGAATCAGCGCGTCGACCTCGGCAGCGTCGACGCGGCCTTCGGCACCGGCCTGCAGGAAGTCATCGGCTTCGAGCTGCAACACACCCAGAACACTGGCCAGTTCCTTCAAGCGCGCCGCCAAGCCGGCCGCCTCATCGAGATCGCTCTCGCGCAGGCGGTTGATCTCACGCACCATCTCGAACAGCACCGCGCACGCTTCCGGCGTGCCGAAGTCATCGTTCATCACTTCGGTAAACCGTGCCACGAACGCTTCACCACCGGCAGGTGGCACGCTCGGCAGGCCTTTCAACGCATGGTAGAAACGCTCCAGGGCGCCCTTGGCATCCTTGAGGTTATCTTCCGAATAGTTGATGGCGCTGCGGTAGTGGCTCGACACCAGCAGGTAACGCACGACTTCCGGATGGTACTTATCGAGCACGTCGCGGATGGTGAAGAAGTTGTTCAAGGATTTGGACATCTTCTCGCCATTGATGCGAATCATGCCGCAATGCATCCAGGCATTGGCGTAGGTCTTGCCGGTGGCCGCTTCACTCTGGGCGATTTCGTTTTCGTGGTGCGGAAATTCCAGGTCGCTGCCGCCGCCATGAATGTCGAAAGTCTCGCCCAGGCAGCAGGTGGACATCACCGAGCATTCGATGTGCCAGCCCGGACGCCCGGCGCCCCACGGCGACTCCCAGCTCGGCTCGCCCGGCTTGGCGCCTTTCCACAGCACGAAGTCCAGCGGGTCTTCCTTCGACTCGTCGACTTCGATGCGTGCGCCGATGCGCAAATCTTCGATCTTCTTGCGCGACAGTTTGCCGTAGCCCATGAACTTGGCGACGCGGTAGTACACGTCGCCATTGCCCGGTGCGTAGGCATAGCCCTTGTCGATCAAGGTCTGGATCATCGCCAGCATGCCCGGGATGTGATCGGTGGCACGGGGCTCCAGGTCCGGCTTCTGGATGTTGAGGCGCGCCTCGTCCTCGTGCATGGCCTTGATCATGCGCTCGGTCAGCGCATCGAACGCTTCACCATTCTCGTTGGCGCGATTGATGATCTTGTCGTCGATGTCGGTGATGTTGCGCACGTAGGTCAGGTCGTAGCCGCTGAAACGCAACCAGCGGGTCACCAGGTCAAAGGCGACCATGCTGCGGCCATGACCCAGGTGGCAATAGTCGTACACGGTCATGCCGCAGACGTACATGCGCACCTTGTTGCCATCCAGCGGCTTGAAGACTTCTTTGCTCTTGGTGAGCGTGTTGTAGATCGTAAGCACAGGGTTTCCCTTAAGACTTGATCACTGACCCCAGGAGTCGCGCAAGGTCACGGTACGGTTGAACACCGGAGCACCGGGTTTCGAGTCCTTGATATCCGCGCAGAAGTAACCTTCGCGCTCGAACTGGAAACGGTCCTCCGGCTGTGCGTTGCCCAGCGAAGGCTCGGCACGACAACCAGTGAGTACTTGCAAGGAGTCAGGGTTGATGTTGTCCAGGAAGCTGGCGCTGTCCTCGGCCTTCTCCGGGTTCGGCGAACGGAACAGGCGATCGTACAGGCGCACTTCGCACTCGACGCTCGCGGCGGCCGGCACCCAGTGGATCACGCCCTTGACCTTGCGACCTTCCGGGTTCTTGCCCAGGGTGTCGGGATCATAGGAGCAACGCAGCTCGACGATATTGCCGTCGGCGTCCTTGATGGCCTCATCGGCGCGGATCACGTAGCTGCCACGCAGGCGCACTTCGCCGGCAGGTTCCAGGCGCTTGTAGCCTTTGGGCGGCTCTTCCATGAAGTCTTCACGGTCGATGTAGATTTCCCGGGCGAACGGCAGGACGCGTACGCCCATGTCTTCCTTCGGGTGGCACGGCAGTTCGAGGTTCTCGACCTGGCCTTCCGGGTAATTGGTGATGACGACTTTCAGCGGACGCAACACGCACATGGCGCGCGGCGCGCTGTGGTCGAGGTCGTCACGGATGCTGAATTCCAGCATGCCGAAGTCCACCACGCCGTCGGAACGGTTGGTGCCGATCATCTCGCAGAAATTGCGGATCGACTTCGGCGTGTAGCCACGACGGCGGAAGCCCGACAACGTCGACATGCGTGGGTCATCCCAACCGTTGACGTGCTTTTCGTCCACCAGTTGCTTGAGCTTGCGCTTGCTGGTGATGGTGTAGTTCAGGTTCAGGCGGCTGAATTCGTACTGGCGCGGGTTGGCCGGCACCGGCAGGTGCTCCAGGAACCATTCGTACAGCGGACGGTGGCTTTCGAATTCCAGCGTGCAGATCGAATGCGTGATGCCTTCGATGGCGTCCGACTGGCCGTGGGTGAAGTCATAGTTCGGATAGATGCACCATTTGTCGCCCGTCTGGTGGTGATGGGCATGACGGATGCGGTACATGATCGGGTCGCGCAGGTTCATGTTCGGCGAGGCCATGTCGATCTTGGCGCGCAGCACGCGGGCGCCGTCCGGGAACTCACCGGCGCGCATGCGGGCGAACAGGTCCAGGTTCTCTTCCACGCTGCGGTCGCGGAACGGGCTGTTCTTACCCGGTTCGGTCAGGCTGCCACGGTATTCCTTGGCCTGCTCCGGGGTCAGGTCGCACACGTAGGCGTTGCCGGACTTGATCAGCTCGACCGCCCAGTCATGCAACTGGTCGAAATATTGCGAGGCATAGCGCACTTCGCCCGCCCATTCGAAACCCAGCCACTTGACGTCGCTCTTGATCGCGTCGATGTATTCCTGGTCTTCCTTGGCCGGGTTGGTGTCATCGAAACGCAAGTGCGTGACGCCACCGAACTCCTCGGCGAGGCCGAAGTTCACGCAGATGGATTTGGCGTGACCGATGTGCAGGTAGCCGTTGGGCTCCGGCGGGAAGCGGGTGACGATCTGCGTATGCTTACCCGAATCCAGGTCCGCCTGGATGATCGGGCGCAGGAAATTGACCGGCACGGCCGGGCCGGTCTTGGAATTCGAGGTAGGGTCGACAGTGGGCTTGCTCATAGGATCCTTGAACATACAAGTGCGCGGCCGGGTGCGGCCTGATAAATCAAAGCCCGTATCATAGCCGATGCTGTCAAGCACCTGACAGGCCGAGCCGGCAAACGATTGAATTTAATCGATGACCCGATGAAAAACAGCCTCGAAATTCGTGCATGGCACGCTAAACTGCCCAACCTGGCGATTGCGGCCAGACCGGTTGCGGGCGCCCGCGCCCCCCAAACCCACGAATTCCTTGAAGAGTAGTAATCATGACCCAAGTCAAACTGACCACCAACCATGGCGACATCGTCCTGGAACTGAACGCCGAAAAGGCACCGATCACCGTTGCCAACTTCGTTGAATACGTCAAGGCCGGCCACTACGAAAACACCGTTTTCCACCGTGTCATCGGCAACTTCATGATCCAGGGCGGTGGTTTCGAACCGGGCATGAAGGAAAAGAAAGACAAGCGCCCAAGCATCCAGAACGAAGCCGACAACGGTCTTTCCAACGACAAATACACCGTCGCCATGGCCCGCACCATGGAGCCGCATTCGGCCTCCGCGCAGTTCTTCATCAACGTGGCCGACAACAGCTTCCTGAACCACAGCGGCAAGAACGTCCAGGGCTGGGGCTATGCGGTATTCGGTAAAGTCACCGCCGGCACCGATGTGGTCGACAAGATCAAAGGCGTGTCCACCACCTCCAAGGCCGGCCATCAGGACGTCCCGGCAGAAGACGTGATCATCGAGAAAGCCGAGATCATTGAGTGATATTGCTGATTTCAGACTTGCATCTGGAAGAGGAGCGCCCGGACATCACCCGGGCGTTTCTGGATCTGCTCGCCACACGCGCCCGTGCGGCGCAAGCGTTGTACATCCTGGGCGACTTTTTCGAAGCCTGGATCGGCGACGATGCCATGACGCCGTTCCAGCGTTCCATCTGCCAGGCCCTGCGCGAATTGAGCGACAGCGGCACGGCCATTTTTCTCATGCACGGCAATCGCGACTTCATGCTCGGGCAGGCGTTCTGCAAAGCGGCTGGCTGCACCTTGCTCCAGGATCCGAGCGTCGTGCAGTTCAACGGTGAACCTGTATTGCTGATGCACGGCGACAGCCTCTGCACGCGGGATATCGGCTACATGAAGCTGCGCCGCTGGCTGCGCAACCCGGTCACGCTGTTCATCCTGCGCCACCTGCCACTGGGCAGCCGCCAGAAACTGGCGCGCAAACTGCGCAGCGAAAGCCGCACGCAGACGCGGATGAAAGCCAACGACATCGTCGACGTCACGCCCGAAGAGATCCCGCTGATCATGCAGCAGTACGGCGTGAAGACCCTGGTCCACGGCCACACCCACCGCCCCGCCATCCATAAGCTGCAACTGGGCGAACACGCAGCGAGACGCATCGTGCTGGGGGATTGGGACAAGCAAGGGTGGGCGTTGCAGGTAGATGAACAAGGGTTTGCGTTGGCGCCGTTCGGGTTTGCCCCGCCGCCACAACTGCCGGCACCCGACGCAATCCCCGATCCAATATAAATCCCCTGTGGGAGCGAGCTTGCTCGCGATAGCGGTGTATCAGCCAACGAAAATGTTGGATATGAGTCCGCAATCGCGAGCAAGCTCGCTCCCACATTGAAACTGCATTACCCAGTCAATGCCCTGCCGAAGCAGGCCCCGCCTTCGCCGTGAACGGCGGTTTCGCCAGCCACACCAGCAGGATCAACCCCATGAATGCCCAGCCCAGCAACGTGAAGTAATCCACGGTGGAGAGCATGTACGCCTGGCTGGTGAGGATCTGGTCGAGCTGGGCATAGACCGGCGTGCTCGCCCCGCCGAGCTGGTTGATCGTCTCGCGCGTGGCCGGCTCGAAGGTGCTGATGCTTTCGCTCAGGTACGCGTGGTGTTGGTCGGCCCGACGGATCCAGATCCATGTGGTCAAGGATGCGGCGAAGCTGCCGCCCAGGGTCCGCAGAAACGTCGCCAGCCCCGCGCCATCGGCGATCTGGTGAGGCGGCAGGTCGGACATGAGGATGCTCAAGGTCGGCATGAAAAACAGCGCCACTCCGATGCCCATGAACAACTGCACCAGGGCGATGTGCTGGAAATCCACTTCGTTGGTGAACCCGGCGCGCATGAAGCAACTCAGGCCAATCGCCAGGAAGGCCAGCCCGGCCAACAGGCGCAGGTCGAACTTGTGGGCGTACTTGCCGACGAAGGGCGACATCAACACCGGCAGGATACCGATCGGCGCTACCGCCAGGCCGGCCCATGTGGCCGTATAGCCCATCTGGGTCTGCAGCCATTGCGGCAGGATCAGGTTGATGCCGAAGAAACCGGCGTAACCGCCCACCAGCACAATGGTGCCGATGCGAAAGTTGCGATAGGCGAACAGCCGCAGGTTGACCACCGGGTGGCCGTCGGTCATTTCCCAGATCACGAACACCGCGAGGGCGATCACCGAAATCAGTGCGCCAATGATGATGAAGTTCGACTCGAACCAATCCAGGTCATTGCCCTTGTCGAGAATCACCTGCAACGCGCCGACACCAATGATCAGCGTGATCAGGCCGACATAGTCCATCGGCTGGCGGCTGGTGACCACCGGCCGCGCCTTGAGCTGCTGGCGCACGACCATCACCGCGAAGATGCCGATGGGCACGTTGATGAAGAAAATCCAAGGCCAGCTATAGCTGTCGGTGATCCAGCCGCCGAGGATCGGCCCGGCGATCGGCGCCACCACCGTGACCATCGCCAGCAACGCCAGGGCCATGCCACGCCTGGCCGGTGGGTACACGGCGATCAGCAAGGTCTGGGTCATCGGATACAACGGCCCGGCCACCAGCCCTTGAAGCACACGAAAGCCGATCAGCTCGGGCATCGATGTCGAGATTCCGCACAGGAACGAGGCCAGGACGAACAACATCGTTGCCCACAGAAACAGCTTCACCTCGCCAAACCGCCGGCTCAACCAGCCGGTCAATGGCAGCGCGATGGCGTTGCTCACCGCGAACGAAGTGATCACCCAAGTGCCCTGCTCCGAGCTCACGCCCAGGTTGCCGGAAATGGTCGGCAAGGCGACGTTGGCGATGGTGGTGTCGAGCACCTGCATGAACGTCGCCAGCGACAACCCGATGGTGCTGAGCAACAGGCTGGGCGGCGTGAAGGACGCGTTATTGCTCATTGCGAGAATCCTATGAAGCGGTGGTGGTGAAATCGAAGCAAAAACCCGCCAGGACCGTGATGCTGTCACTGTCACTTAAGGCCTTTGACAGACACGTGGCGAGGGAGCTTGCTCCCGCTGGGCCGCGGAGCGGCCCCAAAACCTGTCGAGCACGCAACATCAGACACACCGCTCCCACCGGTTTACGACTGCTTCGCAGCCGAGCGGGAGCAAGCTCCCTCGCCACAGGGTTGGCGGCGCTGCTTCAGCGCTGCGCGGTCTTGCCCGCCGCCGCGCTGTTTTCATGAATCAGGCGCGTGATCATCGCGTCGGCGTCGGCCAGCTGGCGGTCGTAGACCTGGGTGCTGAACGTGGCTTTTTGCGGTGGCTGCTGGGCCAGAACCGGCCCGCTCTGGTCATGCAGGTTGACGTCGACCTGGGTCGACAGCCCCACCCGCAGCGGATGCTTGGCCAACTCTTGGGCATTGATATGAATGCGCACCGGCACCCGCTGGACGATCTTGATCCAGTTGCCGGTGGCGTTCTGTGCCGGCAGCAAGGCGAATGCGCTGCCGGTCCCGGCGCCCAGGCTGTCGACCGTGCCGCTGTACTTCACATCGCTGCCATACAGATCGGTCTCGATGTCCACCGGTTGGCCGATGCGCATGTCGCGCAGTTGGGTTTCCTTGAAGTTGGCGTCGATCCACAACTGGTCCAGCGGGATCACGGCCATCAACGCGGTGCCTGGTTGCACCCGTTGGCCGAGCTGAACGGTGCGTTTGGCGACGTAACCGGTCACTGGCGCGATCAAGGTGCTGCGAGCATTGGTCAAGAACGCCTGGCGCAGTTGCGCGGCGGCCGCTTGCACGTCGGGATGGGACGACACCACGGTGTCATCCACCAAGGCGCTGGTGGTCTTGAGCTGCTGCCGGGCATTGGCCAGGGCGTTCTGCGCCGAGGTCAGGTCATCCCGGGCATGGGACAGTTCTTCCTGGGAAATCGCCCCGCCCGCCGCCAGGTTCTTGCGTCGGTTGTAGTTCTCCTGGGCCTTCTGCACTTCGGCTTCTTGCGCATGGACTTGCGCCTTCATGCCATCGACATTGCTGTACAAGCCGCGCACCTGGCGCACGGTACGGGCCAGGTTGGCCTGGGCACTTTGCAGCGCAACTTCGGCATCGTTCGGGTCGAACTGCACCAGCACCTGGCCTTCGCGCACCAGGTCGCCGTCATCGGCGCCGATGCTTATCACGGTCCCGGTGACCTGCGGGGTGATTTCCACGACGTTGCCGTTGACGTAGGCATCGTCGGTGCTTTCGCTCCAGCGCCCATACAGTTCGTGCCAGGCCCAGACGCCCAGGCCACCGAGAATGACGATCACGGCCAGGGCGAGCAGCATGACCTTGCGTTTGCGTGGGTTGCCGCTGTCCTGTGGCGTTTGTTGCGTTGTTTCGGCAGTTGCCATGACAAATACCTCGAATCAGTGAGCCGGCGCGGTGGCGGCCGGTGCGGCCGAAGCCACGGTTTGGGTGTCGAAGCCGCCGCCCAGGGCCTGCATCAGTTGGATCGACAAATCAATCTGCTCGGCATTGAGCGTTGCCAGTTGGCGCTGGGCCTGGAGCAACTGCTGCTCGATGCTCAACACGTCCAGGTAATTGCCGATGCCGGAGCCGTAGCGCTGGACCACGGTGTCATAGGAGTTCTGTGCGATATCCACGGCGTGCTGCTGGGCGCCGATCTGCCGGCCGATGTCACGCAACTGATTGATGGTGTCGCTGACATCGCCAAGTGCCGCGACCAGGCTCTTGTTGTATTGCGCCACCGCCAGGTCGTAGTCGGCGTCACGGGCGTCCAGGTCCGCCCGCAAACGTCCACCGTCGAAAATCGGCAGCGACACCGTCGGCGCCACGTTGAAGAAGCGACTCGCTGAACCAAACATCGCGTCACCCAGCAGCGATTGCACCCCGGCCGCCGCGCTCAGGTTGAGGTTGGGGTAGAAGTTCGTCTTGCCGGCCTCAATGTTCTTGCTAGCCGCCTCCACCCGCCACCGCGCGGCGACCAGGTCCGGACGACGGCCCAGCAACTCGGCAGGCAGGTTCGACGGCAAGGCGACCGCGCTGGCCTGCAACACGTGGGGCCGGGCGATTTCGTTGCCACGATCCGGCCCTTTGCCCAGCAGCACCGCCAAGGCGATCTTGGCGCTTTGCAAACGTTTCTCCGCGTCGATCAATGTGGCATCGGCGCTGGCCTCCAGGCTTTCGGTCTGCTGGAACTGATATTCGCTGTCGATCCCGGCGCTGAGACGGCGCTTGCCCAGGTCTAGCATTTGCCGCGTGCGCTTGAGATCTTCGTTGGCCAGGTCATAAATGATATGGGCCTGGCCCAAGTCGCTGTAGGCCCGGGCCACGTCAGCGGCCAGGGTCAGCTGTGCGGCCTGGCGGTCAATCTCGGCGGCGCGGGCCTGGCCGAGGGCAGCTTCCCAGGCAGCGCGCTGGCCACCCCACAAATCGAAGTCGTAGTTGAAATCCACGCTCAGCGAACGCAAGGTGCTGTAGGCGCCGCCCTGCCCTTGCGGATCCTGGTCGCGAGCCAGGCGCGAACGGCTCACGCTGCCGCTGGCGTCCAGGGACGGCAGACGCGCGGCATTGGCGGCGTAGGCAGCGGCGCTGGCCTGGTGAACACGGGCGCTGGCGATCTGCATGTCAGGGCTGTCACGCAGCGCTTCGCGGATCAGGCTATCGAGTTGCGGATCGCCGAGGCTCTTCCACCAATCGCTTTTGGGCCACGAGGCCGGCGACAACGTGACGCCAGTCAGCGATTGTCCCGCCTGGAGGCTTTTGGCCTCGAGGCTGACACCTTCGGTATTCAGGCCACTGTAGCTGGCACAACCGGCCAGGCTCATGGCCAATAGCACCAGGCTCAGGCCGGTACGCAAGGTTTGACGCTTCATTTTTCCCCCAATCGCAGGACGGTGAAGGGATCACCGGCGGCGAGCAGTATTTTCTTGAGGATGTTCTCGAGGGTTTGCAGCTCCTCGCGGCTGATGGCACCGGCCAGTTGATTCATGGCGTCGGCCCCGATGAATGGCAGGCGGTCAGCCAGCGCTTGGCCGGCCTCGGTCAACACCAGGCGGACCTGCCGTCGGTCCTGGGCCGAGCGTTGGCGAACCAGGAAGCTCTTCTGCTCCAGGCGGTCGAGCATTCGTGTCATCGAGCCGCTGTCCAGCGACAGGTAACGACACAGCTCCACCGGCGTGTCGATGCCGTGCTGGGCCATGATGATCAGCACCTTGAACTGCGCGGCAGTGATGCCGACGGGCTCCATGTGCGTGTCGATGATCCGATCCTTGAGCATCGCGGCACGGCCGAGCAGCATGCCGAGATGGCAATTGTGGAATTCGTCTGGGGTGAAATGCTTCATCTGACCACCTTTTGCTGCCTAGGCAGTGAATGTATGACGAGATGTTACTGCCTAGGCAGCAAATGTCAAACAAATAGTTAGTTAGCTACGCATAAACAAACAGACGCAGAAAATTTCGTGGGAGCGAGCCTGCTCGCGATAGCGGTGTGTCAGTCATCGAAGATGCTGAATGTCATTGCGCTATCGCGAGCAGGCTCGCTCCCACATTGGGCATTGGGAATGTAGAAAGGGGATCAGAAATCGCGCTTGTAGAAGATATCCAGCGAACTGGCGACGCCGCTCGCGGCTTCGAGGTAGACCTTTTTGCTCAGCTTGTAGCGCAACGCGATGGTATTGGCCGGTTCGAACACACCCACGCCGTAGCGCAGGCTGAGTTTTTCCGACAGGTTGCCGCTGGCGACCACGCTGGTGTCGTTGCCACTGCCTTGGGTGTCGAGCTGGAAATCTTCGATCCCCAGATTGTTGGCCAGGCTGGTGGTCACTCCGGAGCTGCCCATCAAGCCCAGGCCCAGCGCTGCCTGGGCGAGCATGTTGTTGTCCTCCCCCGTGGTGCTCAACGGCCGGCCCAGCACCAGGTAGGACAACGCCTGCTCCTGGCTCATGGCCGGCTCCGAGAAAATCTGCGTGGCTGGCTGTTCGGCGCTGCCGCTCAGGCGGATGCCGGCGATCACATCGTCGGTCTGGCGGATCGCCTCGATGTCCAGGTAGGGCTGGTCAATCGGCCCGGCGAACAACAATCGCGCCCGACGCACCGTCAGCCGTTGCCCATAGGCTCGGTATTTGCCGTCGTTGAGCCACAGCTCGCCGCGTGTGTCCATGTTGTCGCCGATGTGGACCTGCCCTTGCACATTGGCCGTCAGGCCGAAACCTGAGAAGGCGAGTTTTTCCTGGCCGACGATCACGTCGATGTCCATCGCCATGGCCATCGGCACCTCGCCCTCTTCAGTCTGGTGGCCGACGATCACCGTGTCATCCGAGACCTTGACCGTAGACGGCGGCAGCTCGCGTATGGTGATCTCGCCCTTGGGCACCAGGACCTTGCCCGCAATCGAAAGCCGTTCCCCTTGCATCGTGATGTTCAGGTCTGGCGCGACATCCAGCACCGCGTAAGGCTCGACGGTGACCGGCAGTTGCGAGCCCTTGAGCGCCAGGTCCAGGGTCAGGGCCTCGCCCCAGCCGATGTTCCCCGTCAGTCGGCCTTGCCCGCTCTTGCCACTTTTCCAATCACCATCGAGCCGTACGGTTTCGCCAGCGATCATCGCTCGCATTTGCAGGGCTTCGAGGCTGACCGGCAGCTCCGGGCCGGAGACTTCGCCGTCACTGAGCACGAGGTTGCCGTTGACCTGGGGCGCGAGCAAGCCACCGGACAGCGTGCCGCTGCCGTTCAAACGGCCGGTCAGGGTTTCCACCATCGGCACGAACGGCCGGGCTACCGACAGGTCCAGACCGCTCAGCCGGAAGGTGCCGCTCAACGGTTTGCTGGCCGGCAACGGATTGATTCGCGCCTGAAGCGTCAGTTCACCCAGCCTCTCGCCGACGAAATTGACGTCCGTATCGATGCGCGTGGGCGTCAGGCGGCTGTTGAGCGTCAGGGTCTGATAGGGGAAATCCAACCATTGCCCCTTGCCCTGCTCTTTGTCTCGAATCCGTAACGTACCGCCGCTGGCATCCACCAACACTCGACCGCTTGGGCCGCTGGCCGGCAAGTCCAGTTGCAGGTCGGCATTGAGCCGGCCCTGCCAGCCGAAGTCCTTGGGCATCCACTGGGCCAGGCTTTCGATGGGGAATTGCTTGAGGTGATAGCGCAGCTTCGGCTCCGGCATCAGGCGCTGATCCTCGCCGCAGAGGCTGGCCGGGCCGGATCGCCAACAGTGAGCACCGAAGTTCAGCGTGCCGTTGGCCAGGCGCTCCAATTTGGCCGGCGCCTGCAAGCGCCAGGTTTGCCCGCCGACTTGTACATCTCCCTTGGCAAGGCGTCCGCGCCAGTTGCCTTGGTCGAGCGAACCATCAAGAGCCAAGTTGGTTTCCAACTGGGGCCCTTGCAGGTCGAGATTGAGCTTCTGTTGCTTGATGTCGCCCTGTCCGCTGACCGTCAACACGCCCAGCGATGTTTCGCCGGCCCGGATGCCGCTTGCCTTCAGGTCGACCTTGCCCCGCTGCGCACTGTCGAGCGTCGCGTCCAGGTTCAGGCTTTGCAGGCGGTTGTCCTGAAAAGCCAACTGCGTGCCTTGCACACCGAGCTTGCCTTGGGGCGCCTTGAGCGTTCCGGCCAGGTCGACGCGTCCGAAGACTTGGCCACGCAATTGCGGCCAGAGTTGGGCCAGCCGTGACAGCTTGATGTCGATCTGACCGCTGAGCTTCTGTTGCAGGCTTGCGGTGCCGTTGATGCGATTGTCGCCCAGACGAATGTCCAGGGCGCCGAGGTTCCATTGCTCGCCTGCACCGTTGGCCTTGGCCTGGAACAGCGCCGGTTGGCCGCGCAGCTTGCCCTTGAGGTCCAGGTCCGCGTCGAGTTCGAGGCGGTCGTTTTTCATCGCGCCTTTACTGCGCAACGGCCCGGCCAGCGTGCCGGGAAGCTCGCCAAGCCAATACGCCGGATTGATGGCCGACAATTGCAGCGCCGTATCCCAAGCGATGCCGTCGGCAAATTGCAGGCTCAAGTGCCCCTCGGCCTTGCCCTCCCCGGCGGCGACCTTGAGCTGCGGCAGGTGGATTTGCGTCAGGTCGCCACTGAACGGGCTGTCGAGGCTGAACGCCCCGGCCGGACCGTCCAACGCCGCCTGGAAGTTGCCGAGGTATTGGCCATCGGTGTACGAGACCTCGCCATTGAAACTGCGCAGCGTGACTTGCGGTTCTTCGATCAGCGGATAGAGGCGATGCCAGGGGAAATCCAGCCAAGCCACTTCCGCTTCGGCGTTCAGGCCCTCGCGCCAATCCAACCGTCCGGTGAGCTTGAGGCTTTGCTGGTCGCCGGCCTCAAGATCAAGGCCGGCGATCTGCGCACCATTGGCGTCCACCTTGCCCTGCAACAGCAACGCCACCGGTTTTTTTTCGGCGCGAAGGCTCGCCTTGCCATGCAACTGGTAACCCTTTTTCAGGTCGCCTTCGCCGGTCAATTCCACCTGGTCGAGCAGCAGCGTGTCCGGTAAATCGGCGCTGGCCTTGAAGCCATCGGCAGTGATGCGCACCTTGGCCGGCAGGTTATCCGCCAGGGGTTGCAGCTCGCCGGTCAGGCGGCCTTGCAGATAGCCGCTGCTGTCGGCGGCCAGATTGAGGGTCTTGAGCAACTCGCCATCGACTTTCAGATCCAGCGCCCAAGGCGTCGCACCCGGTGCCGGCAACGTCAGCTGGCCCGCGGCACTCAGCGGCCAATCACCATGCGGCTGCAACAGGCCGGAGAGTTTCAGGCTCAGTTCGTCGCGTTGCAGTTGCACCGAGTCGATCTGCAAACCCTCGGCGGTCCAGTGCGCCGCCAGTTGCAGGCCCTTGAGTTGCTCGCTGCCGTTGAACGACAGGCTGCCCACCTGGACGTCGCCCAGCTCGATCGCCAGGGGCAAGTCCAGGTCCGGCAGGCTGATCGGACCGCTGTTCGGCTCGTCGGTAGAGGCCGGCAGTTGCACCGCAACGTTGTCGGCCTTGAGCTGATCGATGCACAGGGTCATGCGCAGCAGGCACGACGGCGACCAGGCGAAGATCGGCTGATGAAGCTCCACCCGGCTGGCGTCCTGCTGCCACAGCACCCGGTCGGCACTCCATTGCCCGCCCAACCGCCCCTGGAAATTCTCCACGGTCAGGCCCGGCACCAGGCCGAGTGCCCAGCGGCTTCCGAACGCCGTGCCCAACACGATGCTCGACACGAGCACGAGCGTCGCCAGCAACCCGCCGAGGGCCAGCAACGTTATCTTCAAACCGCGATTCACAACTCTGGCCCCATGGAAAAGTGCAATCGAATGCCGCCGTCGTCGTCCAGCGCGTGGGCCAGGTCGAGGCGGATCGGGCCGACCGGCGACACCCAGCGCACGCCGACGCCGACGCCGGTCTTCAGGCTCGGCAGCTCGAGACTGTTGAAAGAGTTGCCCTGATCAACAAAGGTTGCGACCCGCCATTTTTCCGCGACTGAATACTGATACTCGAGGCTGCCGGCCACCATGTAGCGGCCGCCGATACGGTCGCCCTCGGAGTTCTCCGGCGACAGGCTCTGGTAGTCGTAGCCGCGCACGCTCTGGTCGCCGCCGGCAAAGAACCGTAGGGACGGCGGAATCGATTTGTAGCCATTGGTGGCGCTGCCGCCAATCTGGGCGCGCGCCAGCAGGCGATGCTTGTCGAACACGGTGGTCAGGCCCTTGACCATGGCGGTGCCGTACAAAAGGTTATTGTCCGACCCCAATCCCTCCTTGGCGACCTTGGTGTCAAATTGCAGCCGATAGCCATTGTGCGGGTCGATACGGTTATCGCTGCGCAGGTACGAATAGCTCACACCCGGCATCAGCAACGTGCTCAGGCCCGAATCGTCACCGAGACGATACTCCTCGCGCTGCCATTTGAGCGACACCACCCGCTGCCAGCCGCTGGGCAACTTGCTGTGCCATTCCGGCCCGACGGTCAGCAGTTTGCTGAGGGTGTCGGTGCCGGCCAGTTCTTCATATTGATAGCCACCGGCGTAGCGCAGCTTGTCGGTCAGCGGCGGGTCCAGCGGCACGTCATACCAGAGGCCGACGTTCTGCCGGGGCGCCGAGACTTCCGCTTCCCAGCCGTAGCTGTGCCCCTGCGGGTTGACCCAGTGACGCGTCCAGTTGGCCTTGGCCCGTGGCCCGACGTCAGTGGAGAAACCCAGGCCCAGGCCCATGGTGCGCGGCTTGCGAGTATCGAGTTTGACCGCTACCGGGATCACGTTGTCGGTGGCCGCGGTGGGTGCTGCATCGACGCGAACACCTTCGAAATAGCCGCTCGATTGCAAAGCCTGGTTGAGTTCGGCAATGAGCTCGGAGTCGTAGGGCGCGCCCGCCTTGAACGGCACCATGCGTTGCAGCAGGTCTTCGTCGAAGGGCGTGTCGCCTTCGAAACTGACCGGCCCCAGGGCGTAGCGCTGGCCGCTGTCGTAGATCAACTCGATATCGGCAATACCGGCCTGCGGATCCACGCGCAACGTCTGGCTGACGAAGCGTCCGCTGAAAAAACCATAGCGCGAGGCCTGGTTCTGGATCGTCCGCTTGGCGTCTTCATATCGACCGTGATTGAGCACAGCGCCTGGCTTGAGGCCCGCGCCGCCGGGCACGCGAAACCCCTCAAGCGATGACGCTGGGCCGTCGATGCGGATCGTGACATGACGCAAGTGCACCGGCTCGCCGGGGTCGATGGTCAGGATCAGGCGCGGCGCCTTGCCCGCCTTGACCTCGCTGTCGATCTGCGGCTGGTAGTAGCCCAGCGCCTGGGCCGCTTTGCGCGCCTGCTCTTCGGCGCCGCGACTGAAGCGCAGCAACGCTTCTTCATCACGGTCGCCCACACCACCGATGTAGCCTTCTATGTTGGCCTTGAGTTCATCATTGGACGGTTTGACCCGCACATCCAATTCACTTTGTGCCAGCGCCACGCAGCTGAGAGACAGCAAGAGCGCGCCACCGGTCATTCGTCCTGGGAAGTTCATGGCGCGGATGCTATCACGAGGTTGGGAGCCTGATAGAGCCAGACGACTCCCAAAAGTTCGTCTGATTAAGCCGTCGCGCTCCGCAGAACCTGCGGGTTCGCATGAAAGAACACATGCTCGCGGATCGGTCCTACGGCGACTTCGCCAATTTCCTCGTAACCCTGGCGTTTATAAAATTCGAGGTAACGGGAATTACCCGTGTCCAGCACCACGCCTTGGGAATGCTCGTCCACGGCGCACCAGTTATGCACTGCTTCGAGTAACTGCTCACCGTAGTGTTTGCCCTGGAATTGCGGATGAACCCCCAACAACGGCAATACGTGCACCGCCTCCGACGGCAGGCAGGCCAGCACCGCAGCGTGGTACTCCAAGTACCGCCGGGTACAGCGAAATCCGGTGCTCAAGACCATGCGCAGGCGCCAGGCCCAGCTTTCGGTAATGCCCAGGCGGCGCTGCGGTGGGGCAATCAGCGCGATGCCGATCAAGCGATCGTCCACCAACAGACCGATCGCCGGCAGATCCTGGAAGAAATGCTGTTTGACCAGCTCTCGCACGGTCGCCCGCACCCGCTGCTCGTAACCGGGACGCTCGGACTCGAACAGGTAGCTGAAGGTCGGCTCGTGGCGATAAGCCTGATACAGCAATGAACGCGCTTCGCGGGAATAACCGCTGTCGAGCATGTGGATATCAGCAGTGGCGGTTTCGGGCATGGCGTTGCGTCTCCTGGGCGGGCTCGGTGAGGCCCTGCTCTTATTGACTACGAACCCGGCAGGGTTGCGATCGTTCCTACATGCCAAGGACATTAGCAGTGCATTTGTCCTACTGCCACGCTGGCTCCGCTCCCACATGTCAGCTAGCATCGCAGTTTTGCCAGGACAGTCGACCATGAAGATCGTCTCCTTCAACATCAACGGCCTGCGAGCCCGTCCCCATCAGTTGGCGGCACTGATCGACAAGCACCAGCCGGACGTGATCGGGTTGCAGGAAACCAAGGTCCACGATGAACAGTTCCCACTGGCCGAGGTGCAAGCCCTCGGTTATCACGTGCACTACCACGGGCAAAAAGGCCATTACGGTGTCGCCCTGCTCTCTCGCCAGCCTCCGCTGAGCTTGCACAAAGGCTTCGAGACCGACGACGAAGACGCCCAGCGGCGCTTCATCTGGGGCACGTTTGCCGATGCCAACGGTGTGCCGGTGACCATCATGAACGGCTATTTCCCACAAGGTGAAAGCCGCGATCACCCCACCAAATTCCCGGCCAAGGAGCGCTTCTACAGCGACTTGCAACAACTGCTGGAAGCCCGCTTCAGCAACGACCAACCGGTCGTGGTGATGGGCGACGTGAACATTTCCCCCGAGGATTGCGACATCGGCATCGGCCCGGACAACATGAAGCGCTGGTTGAAGACCGGCAAATGCAGCTTCCTGCCGGAAGAGCGCGAATGGATGGCTCGCCTGAAGAACTGGGGCCTGGTGGACAGCTTCCGCCACTTGAACCCGGACGTCACCGACCGCTTCAGTTGGTTTGACTATCGCAGCCGTGGTTTCGAAGACGAACCCAAGCGCGGCCTGCGCATCGACCTGATCCTGGCGTCCCAGGGCTTGCTGCCACGGGTCAAGGACGCCGGCGTGGACTATGAACTGCGGGGCATGGAAAAGCCGTCGGACCATGCGCCGATCTGGTTGGAATTGAACTGAATCCCAGCCTTCGGATTCCCTCCAAAGGCTGCCCTGTGGAAGCGAGCTTGCTCGCGATAGCGGTTTATCTGCCACATCAACACTGACTGTGCTGCCGTCATCGCGAGCAGGCTCGCTGCCACAGTTGCTGCGCCGGTTATTGGCCGGCGTCGCACCGCTGTCATCTTTCAGTAACCCGACTGACTTAATCTTCCGGCATTTCCCAAGGTCAGAAGGTGGCCGGCATGCGGCTGTGCGTTGTGTTTTTCCTGGGCCTCTGGCTGCCGTGCGTGGCATGGGCCGGCCGTTTGCCCATTCCTGAACACGGCCCCGCCCTGCGCCTGCAGGGCTCCAACACCATTGGCGCGGCGTTGGGGCCGGCCCTGGTCCGAGGCCTGATGGAAGACCAGGGATTGCTCAAGGTCAGCACTGAAATTACCGGCCGCGACAACGAGCAACGCATCGTCGGACAAACCGCCGAAGGCCAGCGAGTCTCAGTCGAGATCGCCGCCCACGGCTCCAGCACCGGATTCACCGCCCTCAAGCAAGCCAACGCCGACCTGGCCGCCTCTTCCCGGCCGGTCAAGGACAGCGAACTGCACGACCTGGCGGCCCTTGGAGACCTGAAAAGTCCTACCGCCGAGCAAGTCATCGCCATCGACGGCCTGGCGATCATTCTTCATCCACAAAACCCGTTGCGACAGCTCGACACCCGGCAACTGGCGCGCATTTTCAGTGGCGAGGCGAAAACCTGGGAAGCCGTGGGCAGTGTCGGCGGGGCAATCCACCTGTATGCGCGGGACGAGCAGTCCGGGACCTACGATACCTTCAAGGAACTGGTACTCAACCGACAAGGGAAAAAGCTGGATCCTACAGCTCGGCGCTTCGAATCCAGTGAGCAGTTGTCGGACGCTGTCAGCCAGGACCCGCAGGGTATCGGTTTTATCGGTTTGCCCTACGTAAGGCAGGCCAAGCCCCTGGCAATTGTCGACGGCGATTCCCAGCCGATGTTGCCGCTGAACAACCTGATTGCCACCGAGGACTATCCCCTGTCCCGACGATTGTTCTTTTACCTACCCCCTCTGCAGAGCAATCCCTGGGCCGAGGCTCTGGTCGATTTCACCCAAAGCGAACAGGGCCAGGCCATCGTTGCAGCGAACGGGTTCATTGCCCAGACCGTACAAGCGATGTCCGTCACCCCCAACGCGCTGATGCCAGAGGGTTATCAGGCCCTGAGCCGCCATGCCCAGCGCTTGACGGTGAATTTTCGTTTCGAAGAAGGCAGTGCCAGCCTGGACAACAAGGCCCAACAAGACCTGGGCCGCGTACTCGATTACATCAAGCAGCACGGCAAGGCCGACCGGCGCGTGACCCTGGTAGGTTTCGGCGATCTCAAGGACGACCCGGCGCGAGCCGACCTGCTGTCCAGGCTTCGGGCCATGGCGGTGCGGCGCGAACTGGTCAAATACGGCGTGACCTTGCGCGAGGTACGCGGGTTCGGCGCGTTGATGCCGGTGGCGGCCAACAGCGAAGACGAAGGAAGGGTCCGGAATCGGCGGGTGGAGGTTTGGGTATATTAAACGCCACAATCAAAAAGCGAACTCGGTTTTGTGGCGAGGGAGCTTGCTCCCGTTCGGCTGCGCAGCAGTCGTTGAACAGCCGACGTGGTATTCCTGATCACCACGCCAGCCCCTTTTGGGGCCGCTGCGCAGCCCAGCGGGAGCAAGCTCCCTTGCCACAGAAGCCAGTGCGCTACCGCCCGGCCGACTCGAACACTGACGCTTTCAACGTTCCCCATGAATCTTGGCTATATATGAAAAAGGAGATTCGCTGGCCGACATCGCGTGTTTCACAGCAAACCCGCCCGTCGTCGCGGTATCCCCAGGTTTGAGCTTCACTTACGTAATGACGCCGCCGACTCAGGAGGCGGGTCGAATCCACCATGACCCATGGAGGTAAAGACATGCTGGTGTTGTGGGTGGTCCTCGCCGTGTTCATCGTCTGGAGCTGGCTGACGTATCCAGGCATCGGACATGTGTTGTACGACCTGGGTATGGCCTTGGAAGCGCGCCTTTATCGGCTGCACAAAATCACCGTGCCCATCAGCGAAATGACCGTGTCGACCTGGCAAGGCGGGCCTTACGAAGCCTCCGGCAGCATCCTGATGTTGCATGGCTATAGCGCTGACAAGAACCTGTGGCTGCGCTTCGCCCGGCACTTCGTCAACCAGTACCGGGTGGTCATACCCGACTTGGCCGGCCATGGCGAAACCGGCTTCAAGGCCGGCGGCGGCTACGACATCCCGACCCAGGCCCGGCGAGTCATCGAACTGCTCGATGCCTGCGGCCTGGACAAGGTCCACGTCATCGGCAACTCCATGGGCGGCCACCTTGCGGCGTGGCTGGCGGCGACTTCGCCTGAACGAGTGCTGACCCTCGCGCTGATCGACCCGGCCGGCGTCACTGCTCCCGAGCCCAGCGACATGGAGCGTCACCTGGCCGCCGGCCACAACCCGTTTCTGGTCCATTCCCGGGATGATTTTGCGCCCTTCTACGCCATGACCATGGCATCCCCGCCGTGGCTGCCCAGCGTTGTACTCGCGGCGTTGGCCCAGCGTTACGAGCAGCGCCGGGAGGAATTGGCGGAGATTTTCGTCGACTTGCGCGCCAGCCCGGCGATGGAGCCTCGCCTGGACGATATCCGCGCACCGTCATTACTGCTTTGGGGACGCAAGGACCGGCTGATCGACGTCAGCAGTGTGCCGGTGTGGAGCAAGGGCATCGCCGACCTGCGAGTGGAAATCTGGGAAGGCGTGGGGCACATGCCCATGGTTGAAAAACCCGGCAAGACCGCGGCGCTGTATCGGGACTTTCTTGAGGGATTAGGGCAGTGAGGAAGATGCAGGGCTGAAATGAGCCACCAATCAGTCCTTGGCAGAATGAAGTCCTGAAGATTCTTCGTTTGCCGGCACTGGCGAAGGCTGCGATCTTTCGTCCAACTTTCCCACAGTCCTCGCCTGGAATCCTTACGATGAGCTTCGTCAGCCCCGACTTGATCCGCCAACGCTTCTCCAAGGCGATGTCCGACATGTACCGCGACGAGGTCCCGTTGTATGGGGCATTGATGAACCTCGTGGAGCAAACCAACGCCCAGGCACTGGCCAACGACCCATCACTGGCCGAGCACCTGAGCAGCACCGGCGAACTTCAACGCCTGGACATGGAACGCCATGGCGCGATCCGCGTCGGCACCGCCTCGGAACTGGCGATGCTGGGCCGGCTGTTCGCGGTCATGGGCATGCAGCCAGTGGGTTACTACGACCTGACGCCGGCTGGGGTGCCAGTGCACTCAACGGCCTTCCGCGCCGTTCATGAGAAGTCGCTGCAAATAAGCCCGTTCCGAGTATTTACGTCGCTGTTGCGCCTGGAATTGATCGAAAACAGCGAGCTGCGGACCTTTGCCGAGTCGGTGCTGGCCAGACGGAAAATCTTCACCCCGGGCGCCCTTGAACTGATCGATCTGGCCGAACGCCAGGGCGGCCTGACGCAACCCGAGGCTGACGATTTTGTCCTGCAAGCGCTGGAGACTTTTCGCTGGCACCACAGCGCCACCGTTACCGCCGATCAATACCGACAACTCAGCGCCCAGCATCGCCTGATCGCCGATGTCGTGGCGTTCAAGGGGCCGCACATCAACCACCTCACGCCGCGGACGCTGGACATCGACGTCGTCCAGGCCCAAATGCCGCTGCATGGCATCACGCCCAAAGCGGTGGTCGAGGGGCCACCGCGTCGCCGGTGCCCGATCCTGCTGCGCCAGACCAGCTTCAAGGCGCTCGATGAGCCCGTCGCGTTCACTGATCAACCCCAATCCCAGGGCAGCCACAGCGCCCGTTTCGGGGAAATCGAACAACGTGGCGCCGCTCTTACGCCAAACGGACGGGCGCTCTACGACCAACTGTTGAATGCAGCGCGGGATGCCTTGGGCGGATTTCCCAATGAAGCCAATGCCGAACGCTACAACGCGCTGATGGCCGAACACTTTGCTCAGTTTCCCGATGATCACCAATCATTGCGCCGACAGGCGCTGGCTTACTTCCGCTATTTCGTGACACCGGCGGGGCTTGCCGCCAAAGGCGCGTTGGAACCGAATGTCTCGCTGGAACGCCTGTTGGAACAGGGCTATCTGCGCGCCGAACCGCTGGTCTACGAAGATTTCCTGCCGGTCAGCGCCGCCGGGATATTCCAGTCGAACCTTGGCGACGCCGCCCAGAGTCACTACGCAGGGCAATCCAATCGACAAGCGTTCGAAACTGCACTGGGACGGCCGGCCATCGATGAGTTGGGGTTGTACGCCGAGACACAAAAGCGCTCCCTCGAGGAATGCCTGTTGGCGTTGGGCGCTCAGCAAGCGAGCCACGAATAAAGAGCAGGAAATGGCACAACAGCTCATCGGCCATGCCCTGTCGTTGCTGTTCGTTGCCCGAGGCAGGCGCCCTGCGCTGCGTGGGCAATGGAACGTGGAGCGCGGTGCAACCTTCTGCGTGAATTTCGCGACTTTGTCGCTATACCCAATCGCAGAAAACCTACAACTGATTGATTTTTAAACATTTTCTAAAGATGGCATAGCTCTTGATAACGGTCAGCCGCCTCGGGACGATTCCCGCCCCGGCATCCCGTTATCCAGGAAGGAGAGCATCCATTGGCTACCCCCGCTTACATGTCCATCGAAGGCACCAAACAAGGTCTGATCACCGCCGGAGCGTTCACCGCCGACTCGGTGGGCAATACCTATCAGGAAGGTCATGAAGACCAGATCATGGTGCAGGGTTTCCAGCACCAGGTGACTATCCCCCGCGACCCTCAGTCCGGGCAGCCAACCGGCCAGCGCATACACAAACCCTTGGTCATCACCAAGGTGTTCGACAAGGCCTCGCCGCTGCTCCAGGCAGCCCTGACCAGCGGCGAACGCCTGACGAAAGTCGAAATCCAGTGGTATCGCACCTCGGCCGCGGGCACCCAGGAACACTACTACACCACCACTCTGGAAGACGCGATCATCGTTGATATGAACGACTACATGCTTAATTGCCAGGACCCTGGCAACAGCCACTTCACCCATCTGGAGGACGTCCATTTCACCTACCGCAAGATCACTTGGACCCACGAGGTGAGCGGCACTTCGGGCTCCGATGACTGGCGCACCCCCGTCACAAGCTAAGCCTCACGGGTGTTCGCCCAGTGCGACGGCCTCGGCATTCCATGCACTGGTAAAGAGCCTGGCACTGGGCGAACGCAAACAATGATAGTGGAGCTTGCGAGGGATGTGCGTGAGCCAGGCTTAAATTATTCTTCATGAGGATGGCAAGGCAGCCTGCTCCCGGCAGCGTTATTTGCGCCTTGCTGTTTTCTGCGCGTCGGTTTCCTGCGCATCGGGGTTGCCCTGCTGCTGTTCGCGCTTGGCCGGGTCGTTGGGCCGCAAAGCGTCGTTGTCACGCTCCACTTCACCGGGCAAGGCCGGGGCGTCGGGGTTCTGCTGGGTTTGATCATGGCTGGACTTCATCACGAACTCCTTGGGTTGGCTTGAAAGGTATCAAGCGTCGGGGTCTGCCATTTCCTCGGCAACGTTGGCATCTGGCGAGCGTTGGTGGAGCTCCTCAGCCTTGGTTTTCAAATCTTGCCACCGGTCCAGGTCAATCTCTCCCAGGCCGAACAGGTCGTCGGCGAGCCGCATCAGCTCGGTGAAATGAGCATCAGGCGACTCTTGCCAATAGGCCTTGTCGTCGAATAGCCGCTGCCAGTTGGCCAGCGACGGTTGTTTGATGTCATCGCTCATGACGGACTCCCGCGAGGCATTCATAGGTATGAGGGGCGATGAACGCAGGGAGTTCCGACGAATCAATACCCCGTCATTTCCAGATAACCGGTGCCACCATGGCTGCCGCTCAGTTGCACCGGCCCCTCCCAATACGGGATGCGAAGGTTCATCCAGGCATTGGGGTTCAGGGCTCGCGTGGTGATATCGAATTGCTTGCCGGGAATCCTGATTGACCAGCTCACTGGCATGGGCCTTCCCGCAACTTCGGCGGTGTCCAGCGGTGTGAGGCTGATTTGGTTGGCGGCCAGTGTCGTCGCCTGGCCTTGGGCGTCAATCCAGGTGCCGGTGAGGTACGGCTCACCGTCCTTGTGGCGCATGCGGTACAGCATCACGTGCTCGCCTTTGTCCAGGTGCAAGGAAAACCAGTCCCACCCGGTCTGGTTTTCCGTCAGGGGCTGGCTGCTCCATTCCCGGTCGAGCCAGGCCGGGCCACTGACCTGATAGCGCTGGCCATCGATTTCCAAGTGACCACCGGCTCGAAAAAACGGTTGGCTGTAATAGTACGAGGCCTGGCCTTGCTCGGATTTCTGACTGAAGCCTTGGTTGCCCTGCAGCACCAGTGGACGGCTCGACGTCAGCCGCAGGTCGTAGCTGAAGCGCGGCCCGCGCGCCTGCAACTGCATGTCTGCGAGCGGGTCCGGGCCAGCGGCTTGAGTACCGAATCGCCAGTCGTCGATCCAGGCCTCGAAGGGCGTGGTACGCACCCCGGCCTGCCCCACTCCACCCCGGGCGTAGCGCTCGGCGGCGTGATGGACGGTGGCGGACGTGACGGCGGCATGGCCGAGCCAGATCGTCTGGTTGCGCCAACCGCTGGCCGGAGGCGCGGCATCCAGGGCACTGCGGAACAGCGTCCACTGCACACCGAAATCCCGCCCCTCGACGTCCTTGAGATTGGCGGTGACGTACCACCACTCGATGCGAAAGCCTTCATGCGCACCATGATCGGCTGGAAAGCTGAACACGCGCCCAGGTACCACCGGCGTAAAGGCGACAGCCTCGGTACCCAGCCCTGCAAAGCCCTTGTCCGGAGGCGTTGTGTTGTCACAACCGCCGAGCAGCGCCAGCAACACCAGGCCGATTCTAATCCTCATGGGCGAAAGTCCTCAGCAGGTCCGCCGGCCGCGTGCGGTACAACGCATAGAGCGGCCAGGCCGATGCCAGCAGCGTGGCGAACATCGCCAGGCCCAACAACTGCGCCAACTGCATCGGAAAGATGCGCAATGGCAGGCGCCAACCAAAGGCCTGGACATTGATGACCGCGTCCAGGCACCAGGCCAGGGCAATGCCCAGCGGCAGGGCCAGCAGCAGCGTCAGCAACGCCAGCAGCCAGGTCTGCCCGAGGTTGAGCAGCATCAATTGCCGCCGCGTGATTCCCAATGCCCATAACGGCGCCAACTGACTGAGGCGACTCTGGCTCTGGGTCAGCAGGCTGATGAACAGCGCAACGCCAGCCACCGCCAGGGTCAAGCTGTTAAGCGCCGCCGTGGCGGCAAAGGTGCGTTCGAACACTTGGGTAGACCAGCCCTTGAGTCGAGCCTGATCGACAATGCGGTTGTCATCCAGGTTGAAGCGGTCTTGCAACGCCGCCAACATCGGGGGAATCGCCGACGGCTCGATACGCAGATTGAAGCGATTGGGTGCCAACTGCGGCCAATGCGCCCGTAAATGTTCGGCGTTGATGAGCACATGGCCCTTGGGGTTGCCGTAGTCGGCATAAATCCCGACAACCCTTGGGGTCCAGGGCCCTTGCGGGGTCGGCAAGTTCAAGCGGTCGCCGATCCGCACCTTCAGGCGCCGAGCCAGTTGTTCGCTGAGCATCAGCGTGTCGGCTGTTGCCAGTTGCTGCCAGGCTTGGTCACCGGCGGACTCCAGCAACGGCCAGTGCTGGCGATAGGACGAGTGATCGATGATGCCGTAGATGTCCGTCGGCCAACCTTGCAACGGCATCGACACCTGCCAGTTGGGCAACACGGCGGTGATCGTGGGTTGCTGGTTGAGCCAGTCGTGCAGTTCGGCCGCCTGGGCCGGCGTTTGCGGGTTGATGTACAGCTCGGCGGTCAGTCGCTGCTCGAGCCAGTCACTGAACGTCTGGCGAAACCCCGACGTCATGCTGCCAGCGCCGATGTTCGCCGCCAACGCCAGTAGCAGCGCCATCAGCGCCAGGCTCAACGTCGGCAGTTGTTGACGGCAATCGGCGAGGAACCATTGGCCGAGCACCGAACGGCTGCGGCGCAGCAGTCGGTTCAATACGGCGTTGAGCAACACCGGCAAGGCCAACGCCGCGCCCAGTAACAATGCGGCCATCAGGACAAAACCGCTCGCCAGGCTGTCGCCCCAGGCAAGCGCCAACGCGGCGACCAGCGCCGCCAACAGCGCCACCCCACCTTGGCGCCGCAACCAACGCGCATGGGCCTGGTGCCAGGCCTGGGGATTGGCCAGGGCCAACAACGGCAGGCGAGCGGCGCGCAACAGGCTCTGGGCGCCGGCCAGTACAGCGCCGAGCAGGCCCAGGCCGATACCGCCCAACCACCACCAGGGACTGAGGTTCAGTTGTCCGGGGACTTCGGCGCCGTACAAACCTCGCAGGCTCGCCGCTACATCAGGCAACAGCAGGCTGGCCAGCCAATAACCACTTAGCACGCCGGCGATCCCGCCCAGCAGGGCCAGTGCGCCCAGTTCCAGCGCCAGGCTGCTGATCAGCACCCCCGCGCTGACGCCGCAGGCCCGCAGGGTCCGCAGCAGGCCGCGGCGTTGCTCCAAGGCCAGGCCAATGGCGGCATGGACGATGAACAGGCCCACCACGAAGGACAAAAACCCCAGTGCGTCGAGATTCAAGTGGAAGCTTTCGGTCAGGCGCGACAGGTTGTTTTCGTCCTCGGCGCGCTTGAATTGCAACAGCCCGTTGAAGGCCTCGGGCAAGGCGGCGGTGTAGGTGCTGGGCAGTACCAATCGTGAAAGCTGGTTCGGCATCTGAAGTAGCGCTTGAGCAAAACCGATGTCCATCAGCAGCACGCCCGGGGCCATGTCCGGCTGCACGTGCAAGGGTGGCAGGGCCTGGCCGTCAACGGTGCGGGGGCGGTCGCCCTCCTTCAACCCCAGGGCCTGCAATGTCTGCGGTGCAATCCAGGTGTGGCCGGCACCTGTGAAAAATTCCACCACCTCGGCAATCTCCCGCGCCTGCCCCGCCAAAGCCGAACCCGGCGGCAGCGACACCGGGTCGATCCCCATCAGTTGCAGGCGTTGGTCTTCGTGCCCCTGGAGCGTCACTCGCGCCTGCAACACCGGCGACACCGGCCAGCCCTGGCGGCGCAGGTCGATGAACCATTGCTGCGCGAACGTGCCACCGCCGGGGGCGCTCAAGCTGGCCTGGGGTTCGCCGCCGATCAACTGACTGGCCCGGGCGTAGCTGTCGCGGGCCTGACTGTTCAACGCCTGCACACCGGTCAGCAGGCTGGTGGCGAGCCAAAGCCCGGTCAATACACTGAAAAACTGCACCGGGTGCCGGCGCCAATGGCTGAGCAGCGCCTTGAGGGTCTGGCGAACGATCATCACCCCTGGGTCGCCTCTGCCAGGCGCCCGCCCTGCAATACCACCCGATGGGCCAGGCGCGCCGCCACCCGCTGGCTATGGGTGACCATCAACAGGCTGGTCGGGCTGCCGTCGAGCAATTCCAGCAACAGCTTCAGCACTTCGTCGCTGGTGGCTTCGTCCAGATTGCCAGTGGGTTCGTCGGCCAACAGTAACGGCGGACGTGACGCCAGCGCCCTGCCCAGGGCGACCCGTTGTTGCTGCCCGCCGGAAAGCTGCTCGGGATAACGCCGCAGCAGTTGCGACAGCCCGAGCCGCTGCACCAGATGCGTTTGCCAGGCCGCGTCGAAACGCCCACACAGGCGCGCCTGGAACGCCAGGTTGTCTTCCACCGGCAAGCTGCTGATCAGGTTGAACTGCTGGAACACCAGGCCGATTTCCGTGCGCCGCCAGTTCGCCAACTCATGTTCACTCATGCCGTCGAGCCGATACCCGCCGCTGCGAATACTGCCGCGATCGACCTTGTCCAGGCCGGCAACCAGGTGCAACAAGGTGCTCTTGCCACTGCCCGATTCGCCCATCAGCGCCAGGCTGCTGCCGGGGGGCAAGGTCAGGTCGATGCCTTGCAACACCGGCAGAAGACCTTGGGGGGTTGGGTAGCTTTTGAATACTTCTCGAACTTCAAGCATTGAAAGGCTCATTGGGTAAAACCATTGGCTCTCAGGATAGCGGAATCGAGGGCCACGGCCATTGGCCGACGTCATCGGCAGTTTCCGTTACCACTGGTCGCCACCCCTGCCTGACGCGCCGGATAATCTTGCACTTCGTCAACTTTCTGCTATTGATCAATAACTAACGCGCGCCGTTAAAGGCTGTCGGCGCAATCGTCATTAACATGACGCATCAAGGATTCCTCCTTTCACGGACGATCGCCGCCATGCCTCACACCCAATATCGCCCCGATATCGATGGTCTTCGCGCTGTTGCGGTGATCGCCGTGTTTATCCATCACCTCAACGCCAGCCTCTTACCAGGCGGCTTCGTCGGGGTGGACATTTTTTTCGTCATCTCGGGGTTCCTCATCACGTCCCAGGTGTTCAGCGAGATCCAACAGAACACCTTCTCCATGAAGCGGTTTTATCAGCGGCGCATCAACCGCATCGTACCGGCGCTGACGACGGTGGTGGTGGCGAGCGTGATCGCCGGGATCTTCGTCCTGTCTCCGGTCGACCTGACCCGACTGAACATCAGCGCGCTGTCCTCCCTGCTCGGTGTTTCGAATATCTATATCTGGATGAAGTACGGAAATTATTTCGCGGCGGACGCCAGCGAAGCCCCACTTCTGCATACCTGGTCACTGGGCATCGAAGAACAGTTCTACCTGCTCTGGCCGCTGCTGATGCTGATGCTGTGTCGATGGGCACCCCGCTACTTGCTGCCGCTGGTGTGCATCGGCGTTGTCGTGACGGTTGGCGTTTCGCAGTACGCCACGACCCTCGTTCCCTCTGCCTCCTACTATCTGCTGCCCACACGTTTTTTCGAACTGCTGCTGGGGGCGACGTTGGCGATTTATCTCGCGCAGCCACGTACGTTCAGTGACGGGGTGGGCCGGATCTGGGCGCTGGCGGGAGCCGGATCGATTGCCTATTCATTGTTTGCACTGAGTCCGGAAACAACCTTTCCCGGCCTCAATGCGCTTATACCTTGCCTGGGGGCGGCGCTGTTGATCCTCGCTGGCAGCGGCGGAACACGCTCGCGCTGGCTGACCAACCGGCCGATGGTATTTGTTGGTCTGATTTCCTACTCGCTTTACCTCTGGCATTGGCCCTTGATTGCGTACCTGAGATATCTGGATATCAACATCACGCTCCCGCTGGGGCTGGGCCTGATGGCAGTGGCGACGCTACTGGCCTGGGGTTCCTGGCATTTTGTCGAAGTCCCCTTTCGACGAACCGGGGCGCTGTTGCCGTTCACCCGCGCATTTGGCCGTCGGTTCATGGTTCCAGCGTTGGGGCTGGCCGTGCTGGCTGTAATGAGCGTGCAATGGCAGGGGTTCCCGCAGCGTTTCGTACCGCAGGTGTCGATCCTTGAAGCGATGAGCCTGACCGAACCGAACAAACTGCGTGAGCGCTGCCACATGCCCAATGCGCGCTACAACGCCGCGCCCGATCCGGCGTGCCATCTCGGGGCACGCAAGGCGCAGATCGACGGCGTGATGGTCGGAGACTCTTTCGCCAACCATTTCACCGGCATGGTCGATGTCCTGGCCGAACCCAACGGCATCGCCTTGATGGATTACACCCTCGACAAGTGCCCACCCATCTTCGGCCACGCCGCCGAGATGTCGGCGGGTTACGGGGCACGCTGCGTGGCGCGAAATGAGCAGGTGTTGCAGTTGATCGAGCGGAACCGGTATCCCTACGTGGTGCTCGCCGGCGCCTGGCCCCGGGACCCGGCAGCAGGAGCCGTCATCGAGGCAAGCATCCGGCAAGTGGCGGACCGGACCGGCCAAGTCATCGTCGTTCTCAGCAATCAGCCAATCGACAACGCCGCGACGTGCCCGGTGCGCCGCTTGATGTTCGCTCCTCTTCGGCAGTGTTCAACGCGGCTGGACGCCGCGGCGCCCTATTGGACGCAGATACGCGCCAGGCTGCCCCAGGTGCGCTTCATCGATCCCAACCAGGTGATTTGCCCGGCCGGCCTGTGCAGCCCGATCATCAACGGACAACTGCTCTACCGGGATGACGCGCACTTGAACGATGTCGGCTCGCGTTTCATTGGCCGCGCGCTCCGCGACCTGGGCTTCACGCTGCTGTACGACCCAGCGCCAACCACGCCGATTGCTACCACCCGATAGGCGCTCGCTCAATGCCCCGCCGCCATCTCGGTCTGGGCCGGTTTCGGTATGACGATGTTGCCCAGATCGATGTGCTTCCAGGCTGGCTTGGCCCCCAGCCGCGCGTTGAAGCGGTAGTTGAACGTGAAGTCGTCCTCGGTGGGTTGGCTCAGGGGTTTTCCATAGCGCGCCACGACCGCCGCCGGGTCGTAGCCCATCAATTCAAGCAGCGTCGCAAAGATGTTGTAGTGGCTGGAACGATCCTTGTTTTGCGCCCAGGCGCCGCGCCAGTCCAAGGTGCGCAGCTGGCTGCCCTGGATAACCACCAAAGGCACCAGCCCCTCCTCCTCCACCGGGTCGCCGCCGCAATGCGTATTGAGCCCGGGATTGCCACGCTCGTGCAGATCCTGGCCATGATCGGAGGTATAGATCAGCACCGCATTCTGAAGATTGCCTTGACGCAACAGGCGCCGGAAGAACTCGCCGACGTTCCATAGGAGCGTGTTCTGGTACGCATTGCGATACAGCAACCAGTCATATTGCTGGCCGTTGAAGCCGTCGCGCTGGCCGGTGTCGGCCACGTCCTGGAACCGCCCCCGGGGCAAGGCCGGACGGTGTTTCATGAATTCGTCGGGGTATTTGTCGTGGACCGGAAAATGCGCCCCCACTTTATTCACCACCACCAGTTCGGCCCGGTCATTGCCCAAGAGCTCGATCAACTGCGCCGCGGCTGCCATGTCGCGGTCCAGCACACGGACCTGGTCGAATTGGATGAATTGGTCGATGTCTTGCTTTTCCTGTTCGGTCATCAGGTTCTGCAAGTTGCCGCCGGTGCGCTGGGCATCGATATAGACGGTATGCAAGCCCGCGACATGGGCGTACTGCCAGATTGACGGCTGCGTGCTGTTGATACGCACGTAATCAGCCCGCGTACCGCCATAACGCAGGGTGATATTGGTGTCGGCGCTGCAATTGGCGATGGAAGCGGCATAACCGTAATTGAAGATGTCCACCCCAGGCGGCGGGGTCTTGAGGCCGCTGTTCACACCGAACGGGGTGTTGATATCGAGGTAGTTGCCACCGATGCTTTCGTCGATGATCAACACGATATCGTGCTCGATCGCAGGAGAACGGCGACCCAAGCTGACAGGCTCGCGGACGCCGACGGTGTTGTGCAGCGCCTCGTAGGCAAACAGGTTCAGATAGGCCAGCGGCGTATACATCACTGGTAGACCACGGGCGCCCTCGCCCGCCCTTGCGAACAGCACACCACTGAGCAGCAATACCCCGAGCAACGGCGCGGCGACCGGTACATAACCGGGCAATGGTAAACGCCGCCGAGGCTTCAGCCCGATGCCCAACAGCAGCAACAGGCCGCCCGCCATCGCGCTGAGAATCACCTCTCGATACTGATAAGCCGCCTCCTGGATAAAGCCGCCCGAATACACCAGCGACACGAACTGGCTGTAGGTCAGGTAACTGTCGGTGACCCGGGTATACACCTCGAAGAACACCGCCGAGGCAAACAGTGCCAAGGCAAACAGATGCCGCACCAACGTCTGGCGGATGTAGGCGCTCATCCACAACGCAAGCACCAGCACAAGGAACATCGCACCGAACAGCACCGTTGCAAAACCAAGACCCAGCGCAGCGAGACGCTCCAGGTAATAGTCATGTCCCCTGAAAAGGTACAGCAACAGCAGCAGTTCCTTGAGGTATCGGGTCATGTTTTTCTCGGCGGTGGCGCGGCGGATGGAGGGTTCGTTTTCTGCACACTAGCAGCGGGATTTCAAAGCGCAAGAAAGAGACTGATCGGTCGCAGCGTCAAAAAAAAGTTACCTCAAAAGTGACACCTTTGACGCATCAAAAACATAAAAATCTATGGATATATACCGTTCATCGGTTACTTAAACGTCTCCAGAGCCCTTTAAAAATGGCGCTTTTCCAAGTCAGTCAATGACTTGATATCAAAAAGCCCTAATCCGTCGAGATTTGCCAACACTGACAACTGTCATTTTGCTGACACGTTTTTTTGAAGCTGCGCTATACCCTCTAAACAGTTTCATCCGAGTTACATCAACCGGTTTGAGAGGCGCGCCTAGAATGGACGTGAGCGTATTTGGCACGGGGTATGTGGGGCTGATTCAGGCAGCGGCATTGGCCGACGTCGGGCACCGAGTCCTGTGCGTCGATATCGACCCGAACAAGATCCGTCAACTGCAACAAGCCGTACCGCCCATCAGTGAGCCTGGGCTGTCCGTATTGCTGGAAGACAACATCAAGGCCGGCCGGCTTTTGTTCAGTTGCCAGGCCAGCGATGCGGTCAACCATGGCGAGTTGATTTTTATTGCCGTCGGCACGCCAGCCGACGAAGACGGCTCGGCGGACCTGAGCCATGTGCTGGCGGTGACCCGCCAGATCGCCGACTTCATGGACAGTGACCGCACCCTGATCATCAAGTCGACCGTACCGGTCGGAACAGCCGATAAAGTCGCGGAGTGCGCCCGCCAGGCGCTGGCTCGTCGGGGCCTTAAACAGCTGAATGTGCGTGTGGTATCCAACCCGGAGTTCCTCAAGGAAGGCAGCGCTCTCGCCGATTGCATGCGCCCGGACCGCATCATCATCGGCGCCAGCGATCAACTGGCGCGGGATCAGATGGGCGAGCTCTACGCGCCGTTCTGCCGCAACCACGAAAAACTGATGTTCATGGACAACCGCAGCGCGGAGCTGACCAAGTACGCCGCCAACGCCATGCTCGCCACCCGCATCAGTTTCATGAACGAACTGGCCAACCTCACCGAACGCCTGGGCGCCGACATCGAAGCCGTGCGCAAAGGCATCGGCTCGGACCCACGCATCGGCTATCACTTCATCTATCCGGGCTGCGGCTTCGGCGGCTCGTGCTTCCCCAAGGACCTGCGCGCCCTGCTGCACACGGCCGAACAGAGCGGCATGCCGCTGCGCCTGCTGCGCAGCGTCACCGATGTGAACGACAGCCAGCGGCACATCCTTTTCGAGAAGCTGGCGCAGCAATTTCCGGACGGCTTGGCCGGCAAGTCGATTGCCATCTGGGGCCTGGCCTTCAAGCCCAACACCGACGACATGCGCGAAGCCCCGAGCCGCTACCTGATGGAAGCCCTCTGGCGCGAAGGCGCGCGCGTGCAGGCCTACGACCCGGAAGCCATGTCCGAATGCCGGCGCCTGTATGGTTATCGCAAAGACCTGAACCTGTGCGCCACCCGCGATGACACGCTTGAGGACACCGATGCCCTGGTGATTTGCACTGAGTGGAAGAATTTTCGCGTGGTGGATTTCGACCTGCTGGCGAGCAAGCTGCGCGCCCGGGTCATCATCGATGGCCGCAACCTCTACAACCCCGAGCACCTGGCTGCCGCCGGGCTGCTGTACCGTGGCATCGGCTTGCGCCACACCGTGCCCAGCGCCCCGGGGCCACAAGCGTGAACGTCCTGGTGACCGGCGCCGCCGGATTCATCGGAGCCCACTGCGTCTTGCGGTTGATGCGCGATGGCCATCACGTGTACGGGCTGGACAACTTCAACGATTACTACGACCCGCAGCTCAAGCACGACCGCGTGGCGTGGGTGCGTGACCAGGTCGGCGCATTTCCCTTGGCGCGTATCGACCTGACCGACGCCTCGGCGATCGACGGACTGTTCCAGAGCCATCGCCCGGAGGTGGTGATCCACCTCGCCGCCCAGGCCGGCGTGCGCTATTCGCTGGACAATCCCCGCGCCTATGTCGACAGCAACCTCGCCGGGTTTCTGAACATTCTCGAAAGTTGCCGCCGTCATCCGGTCAAGCACCTGATCTACGCCTCTTCCAGTTCGGTGTACGGCGCCAACCAGCGCACGCCCTATTCGGTACGGGACGGCGTCGATCATCCGCTGTCGTTGTATGCGGCAACAAAGAAGGCCAACGAATCGATGGCCCACAGCTACAGCCATCTGTTCGGGATCCCGTGCACCGGCCTGCGCTTTTTTACCGTGTACGGCCCGTGGGGCCGGCCAGACATGTCGCCGATCCAGTTCGCCACGGCCATCGCGCAAAACCAAGTGTTGCGGCTGTTCAACCATGGTGAGCACGAACGCGACTTCACCTACATCGACGACATCGTCGAGAGCATCGCCCGGTTGATCGAACGTGCGCCGCAGCCAACGCCCCACTGGGATCGCGAGCAACCGGACCCGGCCACCAGCCTGGCGCCATGGCGCATCTACAACATCGGCGGACAGCACCCGGTGGCGTTGCGAACCTACGTGGCGCTGCTGGAAAAACATCTGGGCCGCACCGCCCGGATCGAGCTGCTGCCCCTGCAACCGGGGGACGTGCTCAACACCTGCGCCGATGCCAGCGACCTGGCCCGGGCCACCGGTTTCCAACCGTGCATTGCACTGGATGACGGCCTGGGTCGCTTCGTCGACTGGTTCCTCGATTACTACGCGCAACCCATCGTTCACACGCCGCTTGCGGCCGTACCTCAGCGGAGGAGTCTATGACCCGACATGAACAAGACATTCCGATCAGCACCTCCGGACGCGACAAACGTGTCGACCCCGAGCATCGCCGACGCCTGGATGCCGCCATCCACCGCCAGGGCCGTGGCTGGCTCACCGGTCGGGACGGTGGTCGGCCCTGGACGGTTTCGCGGACCAATCGGGTCGTGGCTTGCCTCGGCGCGCTGGCGATCCTGGTACTGCTCACCCCGCTGCTGCTGGGTCTGGCATTGCTGATCAAGTTTTCCAGCCCTGGCCCGGTTTTTTTCGTGCAGAAACGCACCGGTTATCGCGGGCGCGTGTTCGGCATGTACAAGTTTCGCACCATGGTCGTCGATGCCGAGGCCCTGAAAGAGTCGCTGCGCCACCTCAACAAGCACGGCGCCGACGCCATCGACTTCAAGATCGACAACGACCCGCGCATTACCCCGATCGGCAGGTTCCTGCGACGCAGCAGCCTCGATGAACTGCCGAACCTGATCAATGTAGTGACCGGCGACATGCGCCTGGTAGGCCCGCGGCCCACCTCGTTCAACGCCTATCGCTACAAGGACAACCATTTGGTGCGCCTGAGCATCTACCCCGGCCTGACCGGCCTGTGGCAGATCTCCGGGCGCAGCAATATCGACTTCGACCAGCGCGTGGAACTGGACCTCAGCTACATCGCCGAGCAGAGCCTGCTGTTGGATCTGAAGATCCTGATGATTACCCCCTTCAAAGTGTTCAGCGGCCACGGAGCGAGTTAAATGGACGGTTCGACGAATATCCTGACCATAGCCAGCCCGAGCGAGACCAACCTGACCTCGACCGTGCTCGACCCGGATCTGCGGATCCTTCTCATGACAGCGGCCAACACCGGCACCGGCACGAGCACCAGCGCCATGGCGCTGTCCGCCCAGCTGGCGCAGATGAGCAATGGCCGGGTGTTGCTGGTGGACGCCAGCCAGTCGCCGCGCAACCTCAGCCAGCAGCTCTCGCTGCAAAAAGAGCGCGGCTTCAGCGACCTGTTGTTCAACAGCCTGTCCCCACCGTTGTTGCAGGACTGCGTAGTACAGGTGTCGAGCCTGCCCTTCGACGTGCTGCCCCACGGCCGCCTCGGCCACAACGCCGAACGCCTGAGCCCCGAGCGATTGCGCCCGCTGTTCCGGCAACTGGCGGCGCAGTACCGCTTCGTGGTGATCGACGCCGACGCGGTGTATTCGGCCACCGACACGCTGGTGATCAGCACCCAGGTGGACGGCGTGGTGCTGGTGGTGCGCGGCGAAGACACCCGCTGGGAAGTGGCCCAGGCCACCCGACAAAGGTTGGCCCAGGCCGGCGCGAAAGTGGTCGGCAGCGTGTTCAACCGCCGCAAGTACTACATGCCCAAATGGCTCTACAACAACCTGTAAGCCTGCAAAAGGATGACGAGATGAACGCTAGAATGCTTGTCCTGCTGTTGCTGCCGCTTGCCGGTTGCTCCAGCAACACCGATACCCGCTCGATGCCGGTGCAGATCCTCACCGCGGCGCCGGCCAATGCCCAGGCCACCGACATGCCCAAGGTCGAGCAGACCTTGCGGCCCCAGGATGTGCTGGACGTGATATTTCACATCGGCACCACCTCTTCCCAGGCTTATCGCGTGCAGCCGGGCGACCAGGTTGCCCTGAACTTCACCGCCGCCAGCCAGCTCAACGGCACGCAACAGGTGATGCCCGACGGCAGTATCGAACTGCCGGGCGCCAACACCTCGGTGAAAGTCGGCGGCCTGACCACCGACGAGGCGCGCCTGGCGGTGCAGCGCGCCTATGACCAGAAGATGTTGTTCCAGCCCAATCGCAACCAATTGACCGTACTGGTGACGAGCCCGCTCTCCGGCGAGACGAAGCTGCGCAACACCCTGACTCACCCTGGCACGGGCATGAGCCGGGAAATCACCGTGGGCAGGGATGGCTACGCCAGCTTCCCGGAAATTGGCGCCGTGCCTTTGCAAGGCATGACCGTCAGCCAGCTGGAGACTTTCCTCAACGAGCGCTACGCCCAACTGCCCGGCCACATGACGGTGGACGTGCTGCTCAAGTCCACCGCCGGCAACGAAATCTATGTCCTCGGCGAAGTGGCCCAGCCCGGCTCCTACCCGATCCGCCGGCCAATCTCGGTACTCGAGGCCCTGACACTGGCCAGGGGCACGAACGTCAAGGCCCGGCTCGACTCCGTGGTAATCATGCGCCGCAACGGCAATCAGGTCGAAGCCCGCCACTACGACGTGGAGAAAGCCTTGAGCGGCGACGCGTCGCAGATCGCCTATCTGCAACCGGAAGACATGCTGTTCGTGCCCAAGACCAAGCTTGCAAGTGCCGGTGAACTGGCCAGGCAATTGGCCGATGTGGTGCTGTTCCAGGGCACGGGGTTGAGCTTCGGCTACCGCGTCGACAACAAAGGCAGCGACAACTGAGACTCAGGTGACCGACATGAACCCCAAGGAAAATTATCTGCACGAGTTTTTCAGGATCTTCTTCGCCAACAAGCAGTGGGTGAAGCGCGTCTTCCTGGTTTTCGCCGTGATCGCTCTGGTGTTGCCGTTGATGCTCAAGCAGAGTTTCGACATCACCGCCCAAGTGATCGTCCAGTCGAAAAAACTCTCCCAAGGCGACGCCACTACCTCGTTGAACCAGGAAAACGCGACTTTCATTCCGCCGTCCCTGGCGGACATGGAAACCGAGAGCAACATCCTGCGCTCACCGGCGTTGATTCGCGAAACCATCAAGACCCTGCGCGACCAGGGTGAATACACCCCGAGCCCAGGGGCCCTCAATAAATGGGTGAGCGAACCGCTCAAGCGCTACATCACCCAGCCACTGCGTGAATACGTCATCAATCCGCTGCGCGACGGCCTCGGGCTGGAAGTCGATCCGGTACGCGACACGATGCTCGATACCCTCACCGACGAGGCCATCGCGAACCTGAAAATCGAGACCCTGCCCGGCTCGAACGTCATCTCCATCATCTACAGCTTCGGCGATCCCGCCCAGGGCACCCGGTTCGTCGCGCAGCTGCTGGAAAACTACCTCACCGGCCGCCAGGACCTGCAATCGATCGAATTGCCCCAGACCTTCTACGAGCAGAAAAAAGTCCAATACCAGACGCGCCTCGACGGTCTGGAAGGCACCCGGCTCGGCCTGCTCGAAGGCGTCGGTTCCTCCGATCCCAAGGAAGAAATCACGTTTCGCCTGAACGCCATCAATACCGAAGAACAGGCCCTGAACCTGTACCAGGATCGCCTGCTGCAAAGCCAACGCTGGCTCGATTACCTCAAGACCAGCCTGGCAGCGGCGAACAGCTCGCGGTTCAACGACTACACGTTCCCGTTCACCTTCACCACGACCGTGGACAACATCGCCTTCGAGGACCGGGAAATCAGGCAACTGGGTGAACAGCTGACCAGCCAGGTCAGCCGCTACATGAACGACCTGGCGATCTTCCAGCCCAGCAGCGAACCGATGCTGCTGGCCCGCGAACAGATCATGCGCACACGCCAGCAGTTCCTCAAAGTGGTGAACAACCGCATCCAGGAACGCACCACCGACCTGGCCGTCGTCAGCTCGGTGATCAACCAGAAGGTCGAGCGCATCGCGGCCTTCAAGGAACGCATCCACCAGTTACAGGAAACCCAGAGCAAGCTGCGGCAGATGGACACCGAGATCAACGCACTCCACGCGGCGTTCTCCACCTATGCCCAGCGGTTCGCCGAAGCCAGTTCCGCGCGCTCGCTGGACAATGACCTGTCCAACGCCCGTGTCCTGAGCCCCCCGTTCGAACCCACCGCCGCGGTATTCCCCAAGCCGATGCTGATTATCCCGTTCGGCTTGTTCTGCGGCCTGCTGCTGGCGATCGCTCTGGTCTACGTGCGTGAGTTCTTCGACCATCGCTTCAAGCATCCTGCGCAAATCAGCCAGCAACTGGACCTGCCGGTCTTGCTGGTGATCAATGAGCAGTCGCCCGAACAGGTCAATCCGCACCGCAACTGGAGCCTGCCAAGCCTTGTCCATTGGGTGAAAAATTGAACGCGCCGTTCGGCCCGTCCCACCGCAGCAGCCCCCTGTCGATCATTCATCTGCTCGACAGCGGCGGCTTCTATGGGGCCGAGCGGATGCTGCTCGATCATTGCCTGGCGACACCGGGGCAGCACCAAGTGCTGTTCCTGGCGGCGCCGCCGACCTTGATCACGCGGTTTCGCCAGGCCGGGGTGGATTGCCGACATTGCGCCAGCTTGGGCGAATTGTTGCAGCATCTGCGGCAACGTCGCGCGGACCGGCCGCTGATCAACACCCACAACTTCAAAGGCTTGCTGTTCGGCTGGGCCGCGGCCACGCTGTTGCGCCTGCCCCTGGTGATTACCCAGCACGGCTTCACGCCGCGCAGCACCAAGCAGCGTTTCTACACCTGGTTGAGCCTGCAACTGTGCCGCACCGCGCCGGTCAAGCGCGTGGTCTGCGTCGCCGAAAGCATCGCGGCATTGCACCGCAAGGCCAGCGTCAAGGCGGACAAGCTCGACGTCATTCCCAACGGTTTGCCGGCCGTCACGACACCGCTGCCCCATCGCGACGACAGGCAGCGCTGGCGGGTCGGGTACGTGGGTCGCTTGAGCAGCGAGAAAGGCCCTGACCTGTTCCTCGACGCGATGATCCCGCTCTGCCAGCGCCATGGTTCGCTGCATGCGGTCATGCTCGGCGACGGTCCGGAACGCCAGCCGCTGCTCAAGCGCATCGCCGACGCGGGGTTGCCGACGCGCATCGAGTTGCCCGGTTATCAAACCGACATGAATGATTGGTGGAGCCGCCTCGACGCGTTGGTGATCAGCTCACGCACCGAAGGCACGCCGATGATCCTGCTCGAAGCCATGCAAGCCGGGGTGCCGGTGGTGGCGTTTGGCGTCGGCGGCATTCCCGACATCCTGCAGGACCGCCACAACGGCCTGCTGGCCACGCCGGCCGACAGCGACGAATTGGCCCGCCAGATCGAAACGCTGTTCAGCGAACCGCCCCTGGCGCGGATCCTCGCTGACAACGCCCGGCGCACCCAACGCGACCGCTACGATCTGCGCACGCTGGCCGAACGTTGGTCGCAACTTTATATCCGCACGGCACGGGAGGCTCGACCATGATCGTCCCGCTCTCGATCATCAGTTTGCTGGGGCTGGTCTGCCTGGCATTGCTGGCCAGTCCTTATCCGTTCCTGGCGCCCGGCGCGGTGTTCGGCCTGGTCGGCGTCGCCGTCCTGTACCGCAAGCCCGGCTGGGGCCTGCTGGGCATCGCCGCGCTGGTGCCATTCGAAGGGCTGTTCAAGGAAAACGGATTGTCGGGCAGCAAGTTCTTTGGCCTGGCGCTGATCCTGATCCTGGCACTGCAACTGGCCCTGCACCAGATTCCGGCGACGCGCCTGCGCAGCAATATCTGGAAGCCGCTGGTCGGCTTCATGGCGCTGTATGGCCTGAGCCTGCTGCTGTCGGAAAACATGGACCTGTCCCAGACCCATCTGCGGGAACTGACGGTAGGGCTGATTCTGTTCGTGATCACCTTGTTGATCGGACGCGAGCTGAACCTGGACCTGTTTGCCCGCTTGATGACCGTGAGCGTGTCCACCACGTGCGTACTCGCGATGTTCTCGGCCAAATACCAGGACCAGGGCCGCGCGTCCGGACTGCTGGAAGACCCGAACTCCTTTGCGCTGCTGATCGCGTTCACCATACCGCTGGCCTTGTTGCTGGTACTGCGCAGCCCGAACCTGTTGCACCGGCTGTTCTGGGGAGGCGGTTTCATCCTGCTGCTGGGCGGCATGACCAAGACTGAATCGCGTTCCGGGCTGGTGGTGCTGCTGCTCAGCCTGATGATCGGCTTGTACCACTACCGCGCGCAGCTACCGCGGATTCGTCCACGGCACCTGGGCTTCGCCATGCTCGGGCTGGCACTGATGATTCCCCTGGCGATCGCGGTGATGCCCGCCGGCTACGTGGCACGCATCCAATCGTTGAGCATCCTCAGCGCCGGCGCCAGCGCTCACAAGGATGAATCCTTGGGCCGCCGCGCCTCCTACATCCTGGTGGGCAGCCAGATGATCCGCGAGAACCCCATCCTCGGTTCAGGGCCCGGGACGTTTCCCCTGCACTACGCGCCGACCGGTTATGCCAAGGCCTTCTCGGCCAACCGCAAACTGGGCGACCTGTACCGTCGCGCTCACAACACCTACCTGGAAATATTCAGCGAGATCGGCGTACCGGGCGGGTTGATGTTTGTCGGCATGATCGGTCTTGGCCTCTATAACCTGGTGCGCGCGCGCCAACTCTGGCTCCAGCGTCGGGACTGGGCACAGGCCGACCTGCTCACACATTTGGGGATGAGTTTCCTGGCGCTGGCCTTGTTCCTGATGTTTCTCAGCGCGCCGAACCACAAGTTGCTGTGGATCATGCTCGCCTTGACCAGTGTGTTGCGCTACGACGCCGAACAATCCGCGTCACGGGAGGCCCGCCCATGAGCCGCGTCAGTATCGTCATCCCGATGTTCAACGAGGCCCGCCACATCGGCCGCACCCTGCTGGCCGCGCAGCAAGCTGCTCGCCAGGCGCAACTGGAATGCGAACTGATCGTGGTCGACAACGGCTCGGACGATCATGGGCCGCGCATCGCCAACGAACTGGGCGCCCGGGTGCTGATTGTGCCCGGCGTCCACATCGGCGCCTTGCGCAACCGTGGCGCGGCGGTTGCCAGCGGTGAGTGGCTGGCATTCATCGACGCCGACATGGAAATGCCCGCCGACTGGCTGAAGCTGCTCGTCGAAATGGAGGGCCGTCAGGGCGATGTGTTGGGACTGGACCTGGACACGCCCCGACACGCGCCTTGGTTCGCCCAGGCCTGGCAACGCCGCAGCCAACGTCCTGGCGCCCGTCCGCTGCATCGAGTGCAGTGGCTGCCCAGCGCCAATCTGTTGATGCGCCGCCGTTGGTTCGAACAGGTCGGCGGCTTCGACGAGACCCTGCGTACCGGTGAAGACAAGGATTTTTCTCTGCGCTTGCGCCAAGCCGGTGCGCAGTTGTTGCTGGTGAACGAAAGCCTGGCCCTGCATTGGGGTTACGAAGGCAGCTGGCGCGAATGGATGAGCAAGGAGCTGTGGCGCCAGGGCAGCCATTGGCAGTTGCTGCGCAGCCATGGGCCGAGCCTGCGCTTGCTGCGCTTTCCCGCCTTGTCCGTTGGCGCCTGGGGCCTGGATCTGCTTGCGCTCACCGCCCTGCTCCAGGGCCAGGTGCGCCTCGGGTTGACGCTACTGCTCATCAGCACATTGCCGGCCTTGTTTCTCAGCCTGCGCCAGAGCCAGCGCGACCCGCGCCTGGCGTTGCAACTGTGGGCCTTGCACGGGGTGCGCCTGCACCTGACCGGCGCCGCGTTGCTGCTCAATCTTTTTCAATGGAACGTCAGGAGACCCGCCCGTGGCTGAATTCATCTATTGGTCTTGCCTGTTGCTGCCGGTGTACGCCTACCTCGGCTACCCCGTGCTGTTGACCTTGCTGACACCGTTGTTTCCGCTACGGCGCTATGGCAAGCCCCTGCCGATGGACGTCAGCATTGTTATCGCCGCCCACAACGAGGCACGGCACATCGAAGCGAAATTGCGCACGCTGTTGGCCCAGGATTATCCGGCACGCTCGCTGCAAATCATCTTGGCCAGCGACGGTTCCACCGACGACACGGTGGCCTGTGCGCGCAAAATCGGCGACTCACGCATCACCGTGCTTGACCTGCCACGCCAGGGCAAGGCCGCCGCCCTCAATACCGGCGTGGCCCATAGCTACGGCGAGATCCTGGTGTTCACCGATGCCGACAACCAATGGGCCCACGACACCCTCGGCCACCTGCTGGCGCCGCTGGGCGATCCCGAAGTGGGCGCCTGTGCCGGGCACATGGTCATCCCCGTGCCCGGCAAGGGCCTGAGCCTCGGCGACAGTCTGTATCGGCACTACGAAGGGTGGCTGCGCCGGGTGGAAAGCCGCACTGGCTGCATGGTCTCGGCCGACGGCGCCTTGCTGGCCTTGCGCAGGGCTTTGTTCCAGCCGATTCCGGCCCAGGTCAACGATGATTTTTTCCTCAGCACCTGCGCGCCGGCAGCCGGCAAATCCATTGTTTATGCACCCAAAGCGCGGGTGACCGACCAGGGCGTGGACGAAGCCGACAAGCAGTTTCGTCGTCGTCAGCGCGTCACTGTCGGCGGATTGCAGAGCCTGGCCCAGCGCCGGGAACTGCTCAACCCGCTGCGCCATGGGCTCTACGCCATTGGCCTGATCAGCCACAAATTGATCCGCCGCCTGGCGCCGGTGCTGCTGTTGCCGTTGCTGCTGAGCAACGCCTGGCTGTGGAATGACCATCCGTTCTATCGCCTGACGCTGGTGGCGCAACTGCTCGGTTATGCCACAGCGCTGATCGGCTTGCTCGACGCAGGCCACCGCTTGCCTCGGCCGTTTCGGTTGGCCGCGTTCGTGCTGGTAACACTGGCCGGCATGAGCATCGGGCTCTGGCAATTCCTGCGAGGCCAGCGCTACAGCCAATGGAATCCCGACCAAAACCGCTAAGGAGTGTGGCCGATGTCGATCAAACATGTTTTCAAGCGCACCGGCGGCTGGCTGTACCTGAACACGTCCATGGGTCGCCATCCATTGCGTGGCGCAGGCGTCATCCTGATGTTGCACCGGGTATTGAACAACGACCGCGCCGCCGAGCTGCCCCACCGCAACGAGCTGTGCGTGGGGCCCGAAGCGTTCGAACACCTGTTGATCTGGTTGCAACGGCATTTTGAATGCGTGCCCTTGATGACTTTGCTGCTGGCCGACCCGGAAAGCGCTCCGGACCGTCCTCGGGTGGCCCTGACGTTCGATGATGGCTGGCGTGACAACGCCATGAACGCCTTTCCCCTGCTGCGTCAGTACCAGGTGCCGGCGAGTATTTTTCTGTCCACCGATTTTGTCGGCAGTCGCCAGCATTTCTGGTGGGAAAGCATTGGCGAAACCCTGTGGGGCAGCCACGGGCAAGTAGCACGGCATTCGCTGATCGAGCACTTGCAGCACGTCGGCCGGCCGTTGCCGGTGCTGCTCGACGACATCGACGACGAGCGCCGCAGCCTGGCGCTGCTGCATTACCTGCAAAGCCTCAAGACGCTCGAACCAAGCACTTTGAGCGATCTCACCGAAGCCTGCCCGCAAGGCTCGCAACCCCAGGCGCTGGATTGGCCCCAGGTGCGTATGCTCGAAGATTCCGGGCTGATCCGTTTCGGCCCCCATGGCGCCAGCCACGCGATTTTGACCGGGCTGGACGATCAGCGCCTGCATGAAGAACTGACCCGCAGTTGGACCGCGCTGGAAAATGGCTGCGCCCAGCCGCTGCCGGTGTATTGCTACCCCAACGGTGACAATGATGTGCGCGTGCGCGAGCAGGTGGCGGCCCACGGTTTTCCGTTCGCCCTGGGCACCGAGGCCGGGCTGTATCGCCACGACGGCGACCCGTTGAACCTGCCGCGTTTCGGCGTCAGCCAGCGCAACGCCCATCACCCTGAATTGCTCGCCTGGCGCATTCGCCGAGGAGCCCGTCCATGAGCCGTGCACACTATCTCAAGCATTTGGCGCTAAGCATGGGCACGCGCCTGGCGATGATCGGCCTGCGGCTGTTGCGCAATGTGTTGCTGGCACGAATCCTGGGGCCCAGCGAACGCGGACTGTTCGCGCTGCTCAGCACCCTGCCCGACCTGATCAGCGCCGCCACCAGTGGAGGCCTCAATTCCGCGGTGGGTTACCAGGCGGCGCAGCAGCGCTCCATGGGTCTGTTGCTTTGCCAGGTGTTGGTTTTCGGGTGTCTGCTGGCCGGGTTGCTGACACTGTTGGTGGTGGCGCTGGCGCGTGAGTTCGGCGCTGAGCTGGACATCACCGCGCAGCTGGGATTGCTGGCTTGGCTGTTGTTGCTGGCCGTCCCCCTGACGGTGCTCAAGAGCGGCCTGCTGACATTGCACAATGCTTCCGGCGGCGTAGGCGCGTTCAATGCGCTGCGACTGATGGAATCCCTGGCGCCGTTGCTGCTGTTTGTAGCGCTGTTCTGGATGTGGCAAGACACGGCGCTGGAGGCGGCGCTGATCAGTTGGCTGGCGGGCCTGAGCCTGGTGGTGCTGGCCGGCTGGATGTGGTTGCGGCGCGATCATGTGGTCACCCTGCGCTGGGATCGCACCGGCCAGAACGAACTGTTGCGTTATGGCGCCCGTAGTCATCCGGACCTGTTGTTCCAGCAAGTGATGCTGCGCTCGGATTTTTTGTTCATTGGCGCATTGCTGGGCAGCACGGCGCTGGGTCACTACGCCATGGCCAGCGCCGCGGCCGAACTGCTGCTGATCGTGCCCGAAGCGGTCACCACGCCGCTGATGAAACGCCTGCTCCAGCAAGACACCGACATGCAGCGCCTGACCCCGCTGGCCTTGCGCCTGACTGCTACGGTGATGCTCGGTGCCTGCCTGGGCATGGCGCTGATTGGCGAATGGCTGATCATCACCCTGTTCGGCGCCGCCTATCAACCGGCGTACCCGGCGCTGTTGGCGTTGCTGCCGGGATTGTTCGGTCTGTGCTACGCCAGCATCTTGCGCCTGGACCTGCTGGGCAAGAACCGTCCCGGCACCGTTTCACTGCTGATGGGCGTGGGCGCGCTGCTGAATCTGGCCCTGAACCTGATCCTGATCCCGCGCTACGGCATCGTCGGCGCTGCCGCCGCTTCCTCGATCGCCTACCTGGGCGTGACCTTGGCGCTGCTGACAATGTACTGCCGTCTCAGCGGTGTGGCGCTGTGGCAGACACTGATCATCCTGCCCAGCGATTTGCTGCCGATGCGCCAGATGTTGTTGGGGAAATCCGCGTGAATATCGTCGCCCGCCAGACCGCCATCGCGAGCAAGCTCGCTCCCACAGGCGCCGGTTGCGTCCAGCCGAGTTCCCCTGTGGGAGCGAGCTTGCTCGCGATGGCGGTGGGTCAGCTTGCTGTGATGATGAAGCTAACCGCCTCTTCGCGAGAAGGCTGGCTCCCACAGAGGAAAATGGCCGCGGGTCTATGTCTTCTGGTATTGGCCACCTCGGCCCATGGCGCGTCCATGCACTGGACCAACATCCGCGACGGCAGCCTGTATCTGCAAACCGATCGCCCGGACCAAGTGACCGTCCGCTGGGTTCCGGCCTGGCAGGCCGAGGCCAATACCGAACACCTGTATCTGCTCAACGGCCAAGGCCGGTTAGTGGGTGAGCGCCTGGTCAAGGCTGCCCAAGTGCGCGGCGAGCAGCAATGGCCGCTGTTACCCGGGGCGGCGAGCTATCGGTTGGAGATCCCCGGCTACAGTTTCCGGCGCTATACGGTCGAACACGATGCCCGCACCCGCGCGCTGTTCGCCCCGGCCAAAGTGCACTTCAGCTCGGAAACACACGATGGTGATGAGCTTTATTTCAAAGTCGCAGCCGGTGAACAGGCTGTGCTGGCCGGCAAATTCCACGGCGGCGTGCGTGCGCTGCAAGCCCGGCGCGTTGCCGATGGCAAGCAGGTGCAACTGAACCTCAAGCCCTACCGGGCCTATTGGCAATTCGACACAGTGGCCCTGCCGGTGGCGGACGCGGACCAGGTCTGGCGCCTGCATCTGCAAGGCAACGGCAAGGCGGCGTTCTGGCTGGACGGCACCGCCAACCTGTTCGCCCAGGACCCGGCGCAACTGCAGCCGCTGCGCCAGGATCCGGGGCGAACCCACCTGACGCTTCACGCCGATGTACTCGGCACGACTCCAAAGCTGGGGATGTCCCTGCCCTACGTACTGCCTCCGCCCTCCAGCTACGCCGTGCTCGATGCGCTCAACCCCCGGGCGGCCAGCTATTACAGCCTCGTCGATGTCACGGCGGCCAAGGCCGATCATGAGGACGCGTTTCGACGTCTGTACCAGGATCGCTTTGGCATCACCCAAGACATCACTCTGCTCGCTGGCAGCCAGCGCAGGGCCGATCTGCAAGCCGACCGGACCAGCGGCAACGGGCTGCAAGCCTGGCTCGAATCAACCCGCGCCCTGGGCGGCAAAGGCATCCACTATCTCAGCTTTGCCGATGAGCCGAACCTCAACTATCCCGACTTCGACAGTTTCCAGCAGGTGTTCCAAAGCCTGTCCGCCCAGGTCCGCGCCAACCCTGCCAACAGCCGCGCCGGCGTCCGCATCGCCATACCGGCCAGTTCGCGGTTCACCAACGGTCCGTTGGCCGAGAACGCCGCAGACAAACGTGGCATCGACTGGGCACGACGGCTGCTGGAAACATCGAGCGCCCAGATCGACGCCCTGGCCTGGCATGAATGGATGATCCGCGACCTGCTGGCGACCCGCGTCTATCGCAACAGTGTTCGTCGGGCCGCCAACCTGGTGGGACTGGACAACCAGGGCCGGCCGCGCAAAGCCTTGCTGCTGGACCAGACCAATATGTCCAGCGGATCAAGCCTCAGCCCTTACGACCAGGAAACCCATTACGCCGCCCTGTGGTGGACGTCGGTGGCCATCAACGCCTCGGCCGACGGCTGGCTGGACATGCTCAACTGGTTCATGTCCGCCGACGAACCGGAGTACCCCAAGGGCATGGTGCGGATACTGGACAACCAACGCTTCGAGCTCAAGCCGGTGGGGTTGGTCCAGCAATTCATCCAACAGCATTGGCTCGGCCAGGTGCTGCGTCTGGACAACGATGCGTTTGAGGTCGATGCACTGGCCATGGCCAACGGCCTGGAGCGCAGCCTGCTTGGCGTGAACAAAAGCGTCCGGGCCCATCAAGTCAGCCTCGACGGCATGACCTGTCCGCAGCCCGGCGCTGCCCTGGTTTATTTCGGCCCGGACAACATCAGCCGCAACGTCCCATTCGAATGCAAAGCCGGCCAACTCGGTTTCCTTTTGCCAGGTGAAACCGTCTTCGCCCTGAGTTGGACGGCCTCTGTTTTTCCTCAACCCGCCACCCGTCAGGAGGCACCATGAAAGCTCTGCAAAAATTGCGCGACCGCATTCAGAAAAAAGGCTTGCGCTCGGTTATCAAACTGCTGGTACGCCGCTTCGTGTTTTTCCATTCGCGACTGGTATGGCTCGAACACGATGTAAGGATCCCGCTCAAACCGCATAACCTGCGGCCCTACCCACCGGTGCGCCGCGAGTTCATCACCGTCAGCAATGCCGATGCCTTCGCCACGCATTTCGGCGACCGTGTCGAAACCATGCGCGAGTTGGCAGCCGAAGGCTATACAGGGTTCATGTACCTGGATGACAAGGGCAACACCGTGGGGTTTGCCTGGGCGAGCACGCGAGACTATTTCGATCGCCATTTCTATCGCTGCTGGTTTCCGGTCAAGCCCGGTGAATACTTTCAGTTCGGTGGAGAGATGACCCGTGCCTACTGGGGTTCGCAGCTGTCGGCCGATGTCCAGGCCGACGTTTGGAAAGTCATGGCTGACCAGGGTTGCAACAAGATGGTCGATGTCTGCGACCTGGAAAACACCCCGGCGATCAAGATGCATATACGCATGGAGTTCGTGGAGCGTGGGCAGATCACCCATGTGTACTGCCTGTTTGGACGCTTTCGGTTTTTCCGCGATACGTTCTACACCGGCTCGGTACTGGACGCCTTCCGTAAACCGGCTCGGCCGGTTGCATCGACTGCGACGGCTTGATGCTCATGGCGATCCGGTTCCAATGGTATGGCTCTCTGAGCGCGGCGGATTTCCCTGTAACGGCTTTTGAACAGCTGCGCGCACAGGTGACCGACGCAACGCCGTTCAACACCTTGGCCTGGCTGCAAGCATCGGAGTTCGCGCTATTGCCCGACCAGCAGTTGCATGTTCTGCTGGGCTGGCAGGACCAGGACCTGCTGCTGTGCCTGCCATTGATCAGCGGACAGGAGCGTGTCGGCGGCCTGCGGTTCCGGGTCTTGCATCACCTGGGTTACCCCTTGGCCGACCGTATCGCCTTACTGGCGCGCCTGGACGCCGACGGCATGGGCCAGGCGCTGACGCAGATCCGCCAGTATTTACCGCATGCGCTGCTGCAATTGAACGAAGTGGTCGAGCCGGTGGGCGAGCAAAGCGTGCTCAGTGCATGGATGGCGATGAGCTCCACCGGGGAGCGGCGGCTCAGTTGCCGGGTTCCGGTGCACTTGATCAGTGCCAGCGATCACCAGGAAATTTCCGGCGACCCACGCTACAAGTTGCGCCGGGCGCGCAAGCGAATCGCCGCGTGTGGTGCACAGATTCGCCGCATCACGCCGGACGCCATCGGCATGGGGCCGCTGCTGCGGACCCTTGCCGAGGTGGAGGCCGCCAGCTGGAAAGGCGAGGAAGGCGTCGGCATCTTCGCCGACCCCAGGCGTCGGCAATGGATGAACCATGCCTTCACCGCCCTCGCCGCCCAAGGCCTGGTGCGGGTGGTGACGCTGGAGCTGAACGGCGAATGCATCAGCTATCGCCTGGGCCTGTTGGATCAAGGGCGACTATATGACTACAACCTGGCGTTCCTGCCACAGCACGCCGACCTGGGCAGCGGCCGCGTATTACTCGAGGAATGGATTCGCTGGGGGCTGGACGACAACTGGCGGTGGATCGACGCTTCACGGGTCAGCCTGGAAAATTCGAGCCATCAACTGCACGAACGCATGACCGGACAACTGGAACATTGGCGTTGGAGTTTCTATTCCTGGCAGCCCGATGGCCTGCTCATGGGATTCGCCTTGCGGCTATGGAAAAGCCTGAAGCCTTGGCTAGGCAAGCGCCGGGCCAGACCGACCGTGACGACGGCCTCGTCCTCTTCCAAGCGCCAGGAAAACACACATGCCTCGCCAAGTGATCATCAACGCTGACGATTTCGGACTCAGCCTCAGTGAAAACGAACTGATCCTGCGGGCGTTCGAAGCAGGCGTCATCAGCTCCGCCACCGCCATGGCCAACATGCCGGCCTTCGACCAGGCCTGTGAACTGTCCCGACACCCGTTGCTTGAAGGACGCATCGGGTTGCATTTCAATCTCAGCTACGGACCGCCACTAAGCCAGGCAATCAGGGCGCGACGGAGGTTTTGCAATGCCAACGGCGAATTCGACCTCAACCTGTCACGCTACTGCCTGCACTTGGGAGCGGCCGATCTGGCAGCGGTGCAAGCAGAACTTCAGGCGCAATGGCAGCATTGCCTGGACCGCGGCCTGCGCCCCAGCCACCTGGACTCGCATCAACACGTGCATAACATCTGGCCCGTCGGAGAACTGGTGGCACGCTTCGCAGCGCGACAAGGCGTGCCTATGCGCCTGGCACGCAACCTGGGGCCCAACCTGAGCGTGCCCAAGCGCATCTTCAAGACGCTGCTCAACCATCGTCTGCGCCAGCTCTGCGGCGCAACCGCCGATTACGTCTGCACCCCGGCGGACCTGCACCACGCCGCACCGCCGGTCCATGGCTCGCTGGAAGTGATTGTCCATCCACTGGAACTGGACGGGGATTTTGGCGATGCCAGCCTGGCGCCTGGCAATTCATTGACCCAAGTGCTTCAGCGGCGCCTGGCGGGGGTGCCAAAGGTCGGGTATGGCGAGAATGGCCGCAAGTTGGCGCTGGTTGAATTTGGGGATGTGCACTGATGGGGCACGTGGCGAGGGAGCTTGTTCCCTCGCCACGGTGGGGCGTGTGTCAGTGGTCCAGGCTTGCCCGCGCCAGCGAGGCGCGGCGATCGATGGCTTCGCGCAGTCGACGTTTTTGCTCCTCCCACACGTCGGCGTCGACCCGGGCCGAACGCATCAATGCGAGCATCGCTTGCTTGGCGTTGACGTATTCAGCCCATGCATCCCGAGCCTTGAGCCGGAGTCGTTCTTCATCGCTCATGTCCATGCGTCGCAGGGCCAAGGCGCATTCGTCCTTGATCAAGGGGCCCAGGGTCGTCTGGATCTTGTGCGGTGCCTTGAAACCTGCCGTACCGGCGACGATTTCCCGCGCCCGGCCCAAGCCCCACTCCAACGCCTGGCACAGCGGCTCGCGCATGCTCCGGTCATGGAATTGTTCGACCCAAACGGCGCCGTTCGGACGATAGACACAGACGAAGACCTGCGTGACGGACTGGTGATTGATCCTCGCCTGGACCTCGACATGGGTGCCGTCGTCGAGGATTTCTTCATGGTTGCGGCCCGGCAGCCGACTGTTCACCCAAAGCCAATACTGTGCGCTTCTACGTCGCATCCCGTCGCCCTCCCCTAAGGAACAGGCAGTAAGGCACACGGGTGGAGTAATTTCCAGTTGCGCAAAGCGCCCTCCGGACGAATGACAGGCTTGCCTAGCGGTCGAGCTTTTTCTCCAGTTGCGCCACCTCGTCCTGCAGTTTTTCGGCATCCTGCTCGTGGCTTTTGATCGACTTGGGCGTGATGGTCTTATCCACCTTGTCGGTCGCCGGATCGGGGTGGTGAACGTCGCGCTCCACTACTGGCACCGGGGCGCCGGTGGCATCCTTGGCGGGTGCATGATTGTCGGCTTGGGTTTGTCCTTTGGAATGTTCGTTCGTCATGGCGTCGTCCTCGGTAAGGATGGATATTGAGTTTCGAGTGGGACGAAACGGCGAGAGTTCGATCGGCTTGCACTCGCCCTCCCAAGGCAGAGCGAGGCACCCAGTGGCAAGTTGTCCGAAACTCCTGCGCGCCCCTGCGCGAATCTGCTAAAAGGCAACTTCTGTTACCCGTAGCGAATCGCATCGATGCCTTCTTTATTCTCTCGTCTCAAACAGCGCTGGCTGGCCTGGTCGTTCATGGTCGCGATAGTGGCCGGTCTGCCGGTGGGCTGTGCAGTGTTGCAACACAAGGAGCGCGAGCTGGTGTTTCGCATCGAGCCGGGGACGGCGAGCTGGTTCAGTGGCCTTCCCAGCGGTGTGCAGGAATTCGATCTCAAGCCCAAGCAGCTCAGGGCCGGGGAAAACATTCACGGCTGGTGGTGGCCGGCCGAACGCAAGGACGCGCCGGCCATCCTGTACCTGCACGGCGTGCGCTGGAACCTGACGGGCCAGTTGTTTCGCATCCAGCAGCTGAGGGCCTTGGGCTATTCGGTGCTGGCGATCGATTACCGTGGCTTCGGCAAAAGCCAGGGCGACCTGCCATCGGAATCCAGTGTCTACGAGGACGCGCGAATCGCCTGGGAGCGCCTCGAAACGCTGCAACCGGACCCGGCCTTGCGGCTGATCTACGGTCATTCACTGGGCGGTGCCGTCGCGGTTGATCTCGCTGCGGATCTGGCTCAGAAAGCCGCGAGCAGTGGCAGCGCCGTACCGGCCAGGGGCCTGGTGATCGAATCCACGTTTACGTCGTTGGGTGATGTCGCCACCGCGATGGCGGACACATCCTTGCCGGTGCGCTGGTTGCTGTCGCAGAAGTTCGATTCCATCGACAAGATCGGCCAGATCAACATGCCGCTGCTGATTGTCCATGGCGCCGCCGACCGCTACGTACCGCCGCGTTTCAGCGAGCAGTTGTTCAACGCCGCCCGTGAACCCAAGCGTTTGCTGTTGGTGCCAGGAGCCACGCACAACAACAGCATGAGCCTGGCGGGCCGCACGTATCGCCAGGCGCTGGATGCGTTGATGAAACCCCAGCCAACACCGGTGGCCAAACACGCTCAAGCAAGCGCCGCCAAGGCGGGTTGATGCGCAAATCCCACGGGGGATTGGTTTTGAGTTCAAACTCGCGAAAAAAAACGGCACCTTTCGGTGCCGTTTTCTCATTGCCGTGCAGCGTTATTTACGCGCCGCTTCCCACGATTTCAGCAGCTCGGTGTAGCTCACGGTTTCACCTTTAGGCTTCTCGTTCGCCAGTTTCGGCTTCGGTGCGCCCGGCTGATCGAACCAGTATTGCGCGTCGCGCTCAGGGTTCATCTTAGGTGCGCAGGTGGCTTGAGCCTTGGAGCGTTCCAGACGCGTCATGATCGCGTCCTGGTCCTTGGCCAAGCCATCGAGGGCTTGTTGCGGAGTTTTCTCGCCGCTGGCCGCTTCGGCGATGTGGCTCCACCACAACTGCGCTAGGCGTGGGTAGTCCGGCACGTTGGTCCCGGTCGGCGACCATTGCACGCGGGCCGGGCTGCGGTAGAACTCCACCAGGCCACCGAGCTTCGGCGCCAGGTCGGTCATCGCTTGGGAGTTGATGTCCGATTCGCGAATCGGCGTCAGGCCAACGATCGTCTTTTTCAGCGACACGGTCTTGGAGGTTACGAACTGTGCGTAGAGCCAGGCCGCGAGGCGCTGTTTCTCAGGCGTGGACTTCATGAACGTCCAGGAACCCACGTCCTGATAGCCCAGCTTCATGCCCTCTTCCCAATACGGACCGCGTGGCGAAGGCGCCATGCGCCATTTCGGCGTGCCGTCGGCGTTCACCACCGGCAGGCCCGGCTTGGTCATGTCGGCCGTGAAAGCGGTGTACCAGAAAATCTGCTGGGCGATGTTGCCCTGGGACGGTACCGGGCCGGATTCGGAGAAGGTCATGCCAGCGGCTTCCGGTGGCGCGTACTTCTTCATCCAGTCCACGTACTTGGTGGTGGCGAATACGGCCGCGGGGCCGTTGGTGTCCCCGCCACGGGTCACGCTGGAGCCCACTGGATGGCAGTCCTCGACGCGGATACCCCACTCGTCCACTGGCAAACCGTTGGGCAGGCCCTTGTCGCCGCCGCCGGCCATGGAGAACCAGGCATCGGTGAAGCGCCAGCCCAGGGACGGGTCTTTCTTGCCGTAGTCCATGTGGCCGTAGACGCGCTTGCCGTCGATCTCCTTGACGTCCTCGGAGAAGAACTTGGCGATGTCTTCATAAGCCGACCAGTTCACTGGCACACCCAGCTCGTAGCCGTACTTTTCCTTGAACTTGGCCTTCAGGTCCGCACGCTCGAACCAGTCGGCGCGGAACCAGTACAGGTTGGCGAACTGCTGGTCCGGCAGTTGATAGACCTTGCCGTCCGGCGCGGTGGTGAAGGAAATGCCGATGAAGTCCTTCAGGTCCAAGGTTGGCGAAGTGAAATTCTTGCCTTCGTTGGCCATCAGGTCGGTGATCGACTCGGTCTTGCCGTAGCGAAAGTGCGTACCGATCAGGTCCGAGTCGTTGACCCAGCCGTCATAGATATTCTTGTCCGATTGCATCTGGGTCTGCAGCTTCTCCACCACGTCGCCTTCCTGCAGCAGGTCGTGGGTCAGCTGGATCCCGGTGATTTCGTTGAAGGCCTTGGCCAGCACCTTGGATTCATACTCGTGGGTGGCGATGGTTTCCGACACCACGTTGATTTTCATCCCGCGAAACGGCTCGGCCGCCTTGATGAACCACTTCAACTCTTCGAGCTGCTGCTCGGCTGTCAGCGTCGACGGCTTGAATTCACTGCCGATCCATTTTTTAGCGGCGTCTTCATAGGCGTCGGCCCAGGCCGTAGCGCTCAGCCCGCTGAGTGCCAGCGCGGCTGCCAATGAAACGCTATGTCGCAGCTTATTGTTTTTATCGAACATAGAGACCTCCTGTTTGGGTTTAAGAGCCTGATCGTCGAGCGACTAGCCCCACCGCATCACTGCCAACAGCCACACCAAAGACAACGCGAACGCTATCCAGATGCTCCAGTCGGTGGCGCCGATCACCAGCAGATGCAGGTAGGCGCTACCGAGAAGACCGATAAACAACCGATCGCCACGGGTGGTGGCAATCGGCAGGAAACCACGCCGAGGGATACTCGGCGAACGCAGTTCCCATGTGGTCATGCCTATCAACAACAAGGCGATGACACCAAAAAACGCCGCCGTCGGGACGGTCCAGTTCATCCATTCCATCATCGACTCCTCAGACCCGGCCCAGGGCAAAGCCCTTGGCCACATGGTTGCGAACGAACCAGATCACCAGCATGCCCGGCAGGATGGTCAACACCCCCGCCGCCGCCAGCACGCCCCAGTCGATACCCGACGCCGACACCGTGCGCGTCATGACCGCCGCGATCGGCTTGGCATTGACCGAGGTGAGCGTGCGCGCGAGCAACAGTTCGACCCAGGAAAACATGAAGCAGAAAAACGCCGTGACACCGATGCCGGAGCCGATCAACGGGATGAAGATCTTGACGAAGAACTTGGGGAAACTGTAGCCGTCAATGTAGGCGGTCTCGTCAATTTCTTTTGGCACCCCGGACATGAACCCTTCGAGGATCCACACCGCCAGCGGCACGTTGAACAAGCAGTGAGCCAGGGCCACGGCGATGTGGGTGTCGAACAGGCCGATGGACGAATACAGCTGGAAGAACGGCAACAGGAACACCGCCGGTGGCGCCATGCGGTTGGTCAGCAGCCAGAAGAACAGGTGCTTGTCCCCCAGGAACCGATAGCGGGAAAACGCATAGGCCGCCGGCAACGCAACGCCCAGGGAAATCACCGTGTTCAGGCTCACGTAGTACAGCGAGTTGAGGTAACCGGTGTACCAGCTCGGATCGGTGAAGATCACCTTGTAGTTCTGGAAGGTGAAATCCTGCGGCCACAGAGACAGGCCGCCGAGGATCTCGGTGTTGCTCTTGAACGACATGTTCAGCAGCCAGTAGATGGGCACCAGCAGGAACAGGATGTAGATCAGCAGTGGAATCAGCTTTCTCTTGCTCATTTTGCGGGCCTCAACGGTTGGCGTCGGCGTGCGTCATGGCGGTATAGAACAGCCAGGACACCAACAGAATGATCAGGAAGTACACCAGGGAAAACGCCGCCGCCGGGCCCAGGTCGAATTGACCGATGGCCATCTGCGTCAGGGTCTGGCTGAGGAACGTGGTAGCGTTGCCCGGCCCGCCGCCGGTGAGGACGAACGGCTCGGTGTAGATCATGAAGCTGTCCATGAAGCGCAGCATCACGGCGATCAGCAGCACGCTTTTCATCTTCGGCAGCTGGATGTGCCGGAACACCGCCCAGTTGGACGCCCGGTCGATCCGTGCCGCCTGATAATAGACGTCGGGAATTGCCCGTAGCCCCGAATAGCACAGCAGAGCCACCAGCGACGTCCAATGCCAGACGTCCATCACCAACACGGTGACCCAGGCATCCATGGTGTTGGCCGCGTAGTTATAGTTAATGCCCAGCCCATTGAGCGTGGAGCCCAGCAAGCCGATGTCGGCGCGGCCGAAAATCTGCCAGATGGTGCCGACCACGTTCCACGGAATCAGCAGCGGAATCGCCAGGATGATCAGCACCAGGGACGACCACTTGCCTTTGGTCGGCATGGTCAGGGCAATGGCGATACCCAGGGGAATTTCAATCAGCAGCACGCACGCCGAGTAGATGAACTGGCGCAACAGCGAATCGTGCAGCCGTGGATCGAGCAGCACCTGCTTGTACCAGTCGGCGCCGACGAAATATCGGCTGGACTGGTCGAAGATGTCCTGCACCGAATAGTTGACCACGGTCATCATCGGGATCACGGCACTGAAGGCCACCAGCAGGAACACCGGCAACACCAGCCACCAGGCCTTGTTGTTCTGCACCTTGTTCATGGCTGCACCTCGCCCACCGGTTCAAGCAAATATTCATCGGCATAGACCATCAGCCATTGGCCCGGAAAACTGATGTACGCCGTGCCTTCCGGCACCGGCTTGTCTTCGGCCAGGCGCACTTTCAGCGGAGCGCCATCGAGGTTGAGGGTCAGGATCTTGTAGGTGCCCAGGTCTTCGACGTGGACCACGTCAGCGCGCATCGCGTCGTCGTAAGGGCCATCCCAGACGTGGACGAACTCCGGACGAATGCCGACCTTCAGGCTTTTGCCCTCGGCTTCGGCGACACGCCGTTGCAAGGTTTGCGACAGGGGCAAATGGGTCGACCCGAAGCCAACGCCACCGGGCTGCGCCGTGACCTCTATCAGGTTCATTCCCGGGCTGCCGATGAAGTAGCCGACGAAGGTGTGGCTCGGGCGCTCGAACAAGTCCCGGGGTGTGCCGAACTGCACGATCTGCCCGCCGTACATCACGGCGATCTTGTCGGCGAACGTCGAGGCCTCCAACTGGTCGTGGGTGACGTAGACCATGGTGATGTTGAACTGCTCGTGGATCTGCTTGAGCTTGCGCCGAAGTTTCCATTTCAGGTGCGGGTCGATCACCGTCAGCGGCTCGTCGAACAGAATTGCCGACACATCGTCGCGCACCAACCCACGGCCCATGGAGACTTTCTGTTTCTCGTCGGCGGTGAGGTTGCGGGCCTTTTTATCCAGTAGATTCTGCAGGTCCAGGACCTCGGCGATTTCCTGCACCTTGGTGTGGATCCGCGCCTCGGCCATGCCCTGGTTGCGCAGCGGGAATGCCAGGTTGTCGAACACCGTCATGGTGTCGTAGACCACCGGGAACTGGAACACCTGGGCGATGTTGCGCCGCTCCGGGGACAGTTCGTTGACGACTTTGCTGTCGAACATCACTTGCCCTTCGGAAGGGCTGAGCAAGCCGGAAATGATGTTGAGCAAGGTGGACTTGCCGCAGCCCGAAGGCCCGAGCAGCGCATAGGCACCGCCCTGCTCCCAGATGTGGTTCATCTCGCGGATCGCGTAGTCCTCGGGGCTCGCCGGGGTGCTGGTGTAGCTGTGGGCGAGGTTCTGCAAACGAATTTCGGCCATCAGGCAACCCTCGCAATACGCTGACCCGGGGCTTGGACCAGCTTGCCCTCGGCGTCGAAGACAAACAGTTTGTGGGTCGGAATGTAGATGCGGATCGGCGCGTCCACGTCGTATTCATGCACCCCCGGCAAATGCAGCACCAGCAGGAAATGTTCGTTGCGCACGTGCAGGAATGTCTCCGAGCCGCTGATCTCGGCCACCTCGACGGTCACCGCCAGTTCAAGGTCATCGTCGTTGCTCGGCACCAGGGAAATATGGCTGGGGCGCACGCCGAAACGGAACTCGCCCTCGCCCACCGGGCGCAGGTCGACGTTCAGCGGGAAATGCACGAAATTGGCGAAGCTGACCTCATTGCCAGCGATACGCCCCGGCATGAGGTTGATCGGTGGTTCGGAAAACAGTTCGGCGGCCAGCACGGTTTGTGGCTGGTGATAGACCGATGAAGACTTGCCGCTCTGGATCACCCGGCCTTCGTGAAGAATGGTCGTGGTGCCGCCCAAGGCCAGCGCTTCGTTAGGCTCGGTGGTGGCGTAGACGGCGATGGTATGACGGGCCTCGAACAGCTCGCGCATTTCCTGGCGCAGCTCTTCGCGCAACTTGTAGTCCAGGTTCACCAGCGGCTCGTCGAACAGGATCAACTCGGCGTCCTTGACCAGGGCCCGCGCCATGGCCGTGCGCTGCTGCTGGCCTCCGGACAATTCCAGAGGATGGCGCTTGAGGAATTTCTCGATCCGCAGCATTTTCGCGGTTTCCAGGACCTTGCCCTGGATGATCTCCTCGGCCACGCCTGCCTGGCGCAACGGCGAGGCGATATTTTCGAAAACGGTCATGGTCGGGTAATTGATGAACTGCTGGTAGACCATCGACACGTTGCGCAACCGCACCGGGCGCTGGGTGACGTCGACGCCGTTCATCAGGATGCGGCCGCTGTCGGGCTTGTCCAGCCCGGCCATCAAGCGCATGAGGCTGGTCTTGCCGGACAGCGTGCGGCCCAGCAAAACGTTGAAGGATCCGGGTTCGAAATTCAGATTGGCATCGTCGATCCAGGTCTGGCCTTCGACGGTGCGACAGATGTGCTCAAGCTTTAATGACATGGCTCGGCCTTTTTATTATTTGGAGTCAAGCGACCCAAGTAAGAAAGCGAAAGCCGTGCCAGAAATCATAAGCCACTGATCAGGCTGGTATTTCGTTTGATCCACTGAAAAAAGACGTTCACTGATGAACACAAGTGAACAACCATGAATGAACAACTGAACAACCAGTCGGTTGACAATGAACAATTTTGAACAACACTCAATGAACGCTTTCGGCTAGCCTGCCATGCCCTTGTGGGAGCGAGCTTGCTCGCTCCCACAAGGGCCGAACACCTATGTGGTGTTTGGGCCTGCCCCAGCACAAGGACTCTGTGCGAGACTTGCCACAACAATAAAAACAGCACCTGCGAGAGTGCCCCATGGCCGCACCTGCTCCTGCCTTGTCCCACGAGGCCATCATCCAGGCTTCCTGGTCCCGTTGCCGTGCCTTTGGCCTGAACCACCAGAGCGTGCCCGCGTTCGACCAACTGCCGGCCGAAGGTATTGCCCAGTTGTTGGAGAGCCAGCATTCACTGGTGCAGACCACTCACCAGGAAGTGCTGCCGTACTATGAGAACATCCTGAGCAACTCCAACTGCCTGATCATGCTGGCCGATAATCGAGGACAGGTCCTGACGTCCTGGGGTACCCAGCGCTTCATCGAACCGAAACTGGCCCATGGCTTCAGCGCCGGGGCGAGCTGGATGGAGCGCTGCACCGGCACCAACGCTATCGGCACAGCATTGGCTTGCGAGCAGGCCGTTCACATTGAACACGATGAACACTTCCTCAAGGCCAACCGGTTCATGACCGGCTCCGCCGCCCCGATCTTCGATGCCGAGCGCAAGGTCATCGCCGTGCTGGACGTCTCCAGCGACAGCTACCTGCCGCCCTCCCATACCCTGGGCATGGTCAAGATGATGAGCCAGACCGTGGAAAATCGGCTGATCCTCAACCTGTTTCGCGGTGAACATTTCCAGCTGACGTTCAACACCGGCCTGAACAACCTCGACAGCCAATGGGCCGGGCTGCTGATCTTCGATGAAAGCGGCCAAGTGCTCTCGGCCAACCGCCGCGCCGACAACCTGTTGGGCCTAAGCCTGTCGCGGGTGAGCATTGAAAGCCTGTTCAAGGTTTCGCTGATGGAATTGCTGAACCAGCCCGACGGCCTGCCGTTCGCCTTGCAGGCCTCCGGACGCAATCGGTTCCAGTGTGTGCTCAGGCGACCGAAACAGGTTTCGGTCAAGCCGCGCATCTTCGCCGAACCGGCGCCCTCGCCCACGCCAGCACCGGCCAATACCGGCATCAGCCTCAACTCGCTGCACTTCGGCGACAGCCGCGTGGAAAAAGCCGTGCGGCAGGCCGAGCGTTTGCTGGAAAAAGATATTCCGCTGCTGATCCACGGCGAGACCGGTGTCGGCAAGGAAGTGTTCGTCAAGGCTCTGCACCAGGCCAGCTCGCGCTGCCAACAGCCGTTCATTGCGGTCAACTGCGCGGCCATTCCAGCGGAGCTGGTGGAATCGGAACTGTTCGGGTATGAAAAAGGCGCCTTCACCGGCGCCAATCAAAAAGGCAGCATCGGCCTGATCCGCAAAGCGGATCGCGGCACGTTGTTCCTCGACGAGATCGGTGACATGCCCCTGCCGACCCAGGCCAGGCTGTTGCGGGTCCTGCAGGAACGTTGCGTGCAACCGGTGGGCAGCGCCGAGCTGTTCCCGGTGGACATTCGCATCATCTCCGCCACCAACCGTTCGTTGCGTGAACAGGTGCAACTGGGGCGTTTTCGTGAGGACCTGTACTACCGCATCGGCGGCCTGACCCTCGAACTGCCGCCCCTGCGCGAACGCAGCGACAAGCAGGCGCTGTTCAAACGCCTTTGGGAACATCACCGCGAACCGACCCAATGGGCCGGCCTGAGCCGTGAAGTGACGGATTTATTCGAGCGGCATCCTTGGCCCGGCAACCTGCGGCAAGTCAGCAGCGTGCTGCAAGTCGCCTTGGCGATGGCCGAGGAACAACCGATCCGCCCAGAGCACCTGCCCGACGATTTTTTTGTCGACCTGGACATGGAGCCGGTGGAAACGCCCGAACCACTGACGGTGGACCTCAACGATGCTGAAGACTTGAACCGCCAGTTGCAGGCCGTGGGCGGGAATATTTCGCATCTGGCGAGACGGCTGGGAGTCAGCCGCAATACCTTGTACAAACGCCTGCGGCAGCTGGAAAGCTGATAAATCCTATGGGAACGAGCTCACTCCCGCAGGGGGAAATGCGCTACCCGAGAACACCTGGAAAAAATGTGGGAGCGAGCCTGCTCGCGAAGGCGTCGGGTCAGCCAACCTCAATGCTGAATGACACACCGCTTTCGCGAGCAGGCTCGCTCCCACAGGTTTCATTTCCTAACTGGAAGCTCCGGCTCAGTCGAACGCACCGTTGAGCACTTCATAAATGATGCCAGTGGCAATCGCCACCAGGATCAGGTCCGAGCCGACCTGCTGCCATTCATAACCGTCATAGTGCGGCAAGCGTCCCAACAGCCGGCCATCGAGCTTCTTCGCAATGCCGGGGGGCAACGGCTTGCCTCGGGCCAGGTTTTTCTGAATGCCCGGCGGCAATGCCGGGCCGGGGCTCCAATAATCGCGATAACCGCCAATCACACCCAGGATGCCGCCACGATCGATGCTGGGGCCGTTATGCCAATCGCCACCACCTTGGTTGCCCTTGTTCCCAGGATTCCCTTGCCCCCCCTTGTTGCCCTGCCCGCCCTTGCCTCCTTGCCCTTGACCGGGACCTTGATCAAATTGAGCGTTTCCCTTGCCGTTTCCCGGGTCCGCGACAACAATGCCAGGGCTGGCCGCCAGGGCGAAACAGGTCACTGCGGCAATCAACGAGCGCGATTTGAACATGGCAGTTCTCTCGAAGAAGGGACATCCCCTGTAAAGATATAGAGACTGACGGTGATATTAGTTCCATATCACGCTGCGCGTCGCTTGCCTGGACCGGACAACCCCTGAACACCGCAATCAAGGAGCTTCATGCGCAAGGATTACCTGGCTTTTTTCGTCTCGATGTTCCTCTCGCGGTTGGCCGATCAGATCTTGCTGTTCATCGTCCCGCTGATTGTTTTCCAGACCACCAACAGCGTCTCCTGGGCGGGCCTGGCGTTCTTTGTCGAATCCTTGCCACGCTACCTGGCGTTCCCGATCTGCGGCGCGCTGTGCGACAAGTTTCCGCCGATTCGCATCCTGCATATCAGCCAGGTCTATCGCGCCGCAGCCTGCGGCGTCGCAGTCTTGCTCTATGGCGTCTTTGGCGGTGTCTATTGGATCGTGGCCCTGTCGGCCCTCTGTGGCGTGTTGACTACCCAAGGCATCATGGCCCGCGAAGTGGTCATGCCTTACATCTTCAAGCACTACACCTACACCAAGACGCTGTCCTATTCGCAAATCGCCGACCAGACCGGCTTGGTACTGGGCCCGCTGGTCGCAGCGCTGCTGCTTGAAGTGTGGGCGTGGCACTGGGTGCTGCTGGCGATCGCCGGACTGTTCCTGCTGGCAGACCTGGCCATGTTGTACTGGCAACGCACCAGCTCGGTCACCCTTGAGTCGTTCGAGCAACACCACGACCTCTGGTTGAACCCGCTGCGCATTGCCCTGGGTCACATCCGCAACTTGGCAGAACTGAAAAAAGTCATCAGCCTGGCGGTGGGCGTCAACCTGATCATTGGCGTCACCCTCGCCACGTCGGCGGCCATGGTCATCGGCCACTATGGCGCCGGAAAAGATGATTACGCCGGGTTGCAGGCGGCCGGTGCCGTGACCACCATCGTCATCCTGTTTCTCCTGGCCCGGGTCACCTTGCCTTTGAAACTTCTCGGCGCCCTCTCCTACACGCTGATTGCCGTCGGCGCTTTCATCACCGCGCTCAGCCCGAACATCTGGGGCTACGTCGTCGGTTTCCTGCTGATCGTCGGTTTCGACAAGATGTTCAACGTCTACATGCGCAGCATCCGTCAGCAGGTCATTCCCCCACAGGACTTTGGCAAGACCGTCGGCGTGATTACGCTGCTCAACAACCTGTCGCAACCGTTCGCGGGCTTGCTCGTCGCGGTGTTGGCGGCACCGGTGGGGACGCAGGAGGTGATTGTGCTGCTGGCGGTGGTCACCAGCCTGATCGGCGTCGGTGTGGTCGTGATGAACAGGCAATCAGCACAGGGGACAAGCGTCTACCGCACCGATTCAGATTAACCCTGCCGGAGCCTCGGCTTGTATTATCAGTGACTTATTCTTGAGGCATGGTTGCATCGTTGCCAGCGTCGATGCGCGTCTACCCACCATTCGTCACCTGTTAAATGTTGGAATCTACAGGCGGCCATGTCTGGCTCAGGGTTTGCACTGGCCTGTCTCAGCAGCCAAGAACGACATGATTCTGACGCGGCAGCACATTTATCAATGCTTGGTCAGCAAACGGAGATGTACCGTGTCAACTCTCAACGAAATCGCAGCGAACCACGCGAGAATGGCAAAGTTAAAGGAAGAAGAGTCGATGCGGTTGAGTGCGCTTCAGGGACAGGTGGTGGGAAGTTTTGAAATTCCGCCCATCGAGGCGCCACAGGAGATGTCGCTGCACTTCATGACGGGTATACAGGATCACTCGTTCGGGGAAGCGGCTGCGCTGAGTTTTTGACTGTTGACAGGGCGCCGTCGCCCGTTTGTAAGCGGGCGACTCGGCCGTTCAAAACTGTCTGGCTAAAGCCGCTGCAAGTATGCCGGCCGCAATTGCCGGCAGCGGTTTTTTCAGTGTCAGCATGACGATTGCCGTGGCCAGCAAAGCCAGGCGTGCGCCGTTGTCACCTTTAACCGCCAGCGGAGCCAGCACCGCCACCAACACCGAGCCGGACATGGCCGTGATGAACTGCTGCACCCGATAGTTGATCGGCACGAACGACATCACGAAAACACCGCCCCACCGAGTGGCCAAGGTTACTGCGGCCATGATCAAGATGACAAGCAAGGTGCCATAACCCGCCGTTTCAATGTTCATTGTTGTTTCTCCATCCACACTGCGCCCAGAACGCCCCCCGCCAGAGCACCCACCACGACATGGCTGTTAGCCGGCAAATACCAGTAGGCCAATAGCGATGAGCATGCCGCCACGGTCCAGATGATGAACATACGCAGGTTCTTCTTCCCACCCACGACCATCGCCAACAAGAAACAGCCCATCACCATATCGAGCCCGAAACTGACCGGGTTCTCGATGACGCTGCCAAAATGAAGTCCCAGCCAACTTCCCAGGATCCAAGTGATCCAGAGTGCAATGCCGCCACCGAATAAAATCCCCAGTCCCGGCTTGCCCCGGTTGAACGCCTGCATCGCCATGGCCCAGTTGGCGTCCGAAACAACCAACATGACACCGTATCGTTTGGCAACGGGTAGCTCCCGTAACCACGGATAAAGCGTCGCGCCCATCAACAAATGCCGGGCGTTGATGGCGAAGACAGTGATCATCAGCGGAACGACCGGCACTTGCTGGCCCCACAGATCCAGCGCGGCAAATTGAGAAGCGCCGGCAAAAACCAGCGTGCTCATGAGCACGGCTGACGTGTCACTCAGGCCCGTTTGTGCAGCCGCCAGGCCGAAAGCAACACCGAACACGACGACAAAAAGAGAGATGGGGATCAGTTGCTTGAAACCGTCGTAAACTTGCTTCAGCGTCAGCTCATACAGATGGGATTGATCGTTCGACAAAACATCGCCTCTTCTGGTTTTCCATGGTGTAAAACTGGGAGTATGAGGCTGATTCTCTATGCCGAGAACTTTTTAGCGGGCAATCCAGCAAATCAATAGAGTGAAGCCCGTCACAGACCAGGCGACCGCACAAGCGGCCAGTGCGGAATGTTCCACACCTCCAGCCTTAAAGCGGCAAAATGGACGCCTCTGAAGATTCACGTGCGTTTTCGACAAATAGACCAAAGCAGCCAATGTGCTAAACCAGAGCACAGGATTTCTTGGAAGAAAGAAAATTTAATTATGGAAAACAGGAACCTTGAAAATGAGCACGACTGAACAAGTACAAAGCACTGGTAAATACAGCACCAAGTGGCAGGAACGCTTCGACTTCTTTAACACCTACGGTGCGCCAAGCGACCCGCGCTACAAGGAAGCCTTCAAGGCGCTGCCTGGCTTCAAGAAAAAAATACTGATCAATGCAAACGTGATCGCATTTTTCTTCGGCCCTATCTACCTGTTCGTCCTGGGCCTCTGGAAGAAGAACCTGGCCCTGCTGGGTATTTTCCTGGCGATCAACATCGCCTTGAGCGCCATTTTCGCCATCATTGGGATGGAGTTTCCGCGGCCGTTGAGCACGGGTCTGAGCATCGCCATGTCGATGATGTATGCGCTGATGACCAACTACGCCTACTACCTCAAGGAAGTGAAAGGCGAACAAGGCTGGAACCCGTTCAAAGGCATGCGTCTCTGAATGCAGGCTTGGGTCTCAAGAGCCCGCACCTCGTCATGAGTGTGCGGGCTCTTTGTTTCCGAGTCGTGGAAATTTGGGCAATTTTATTGCGCAGATAGCGCCTCCCAATTGTCTACCCCATGTCGCCTGGCGATACCAGGCCTTACATAGGGAACTCGACAATGGCAGATGACCTGAGCAACCGCGGGCCGCAGGACAGGAACCGCATCAACATTACCGAAGCTTGGGAGTTGAAGTACTGGGCGAATGAGTTCGACGTGACTGAAGAAGTACTCAAGGCAGCGGTGAAGGCTGCTGGGCCGATGGTGGCCGATGTTCGCGAACAACTTAAAAAATGATGCATTGGCCCTACGGTGCTCCGTAGGGCATGCGTTGGCTACATATTGAGTCTGGTTAACACGAGTCACTTTAAACCACAGGCTGATGCCCAACCATGCGCCAATCACCGGCGTGAGGATCAGCGTCAAGCCGCCTTCAAATCCAAGGAAATGCAGCAACCGCCGCTGCCAGTTGCGATGGCGGCTGGGTTGGCGGCGCTCCCACTCCGGACTACCTCTCCTACAGAAAACCGAGACCGAACGAAACTCAATCGGTGGCCTTATCAACGGCCAAAGCAACCAGCGCAAACGGCAACAGGGCGATGACGAACACAGTCATCCCGACGGCCCCGTAGGCATCGTGGATCTTATCGCCCAGGCTTCGTTTCGAGGGAGCGGCGACGGTGTCCACGGACACGATCAGGGCATAACGATAGGTTTGGGATTGATCATACCGGTCAACATTGCATGGCGTGGTGCTCAAGCTGACATAACGATCACCCGTCACTGGCGTACGGTCTTCGTGACTGGCAAGGAGCTGCTTCAACTGGGCGACCTGCACCTCAAATTCAGCCTCACATTCAGGCTGACTGACAAAAGCACGACTCGCCTTCGTAATGAGATCTGGGCGAATCTGATGATCGAGGAAGACCTCGTAGGTATCGCCTTGCTCATCGACGCGCTTGTAAATCTTGGAGCCCGTGAGCGACTCGCCTCCGGTAGCGGAAAGCGCCTTGAACTCATCGCTGGAAAGCGGCTGACCCAAGGTATAACCGTAAATCTGGGGCGCTTTAAACGGTTCCTTTACAGCTTGTGAGGCGCACCCGGCAGATGACGCAATAATCGAAAGACTCAGTGCGGTACAGAGCGTCCTGTTCATGTCTCTTCCTTGAGTTGCGTGGGTGATCCGGGTTCCGGCGTGAAAGATTATCGGAAATAGACAGCGACCGCCGCTATTGAAGGCTTTTTTCATACGCGCTGGCGTAGAAAGCAGAAACCGCAAGAACGATCAAATGTTCTCCCCATGCATTTGATAACGTCGCTTCAGCATTCATCGAGATCGTCATGCTGAGTATCGAGAGGGCCCGGAGGTACATCGGATTGGAGCTGGGATCCCAAAGACCAGGTAGCGGCAATTCGTGTAGTTGTACGGCATTAACGGTCCTCATTCCGAATAGACATCGGAACACATGGTTTGCCCATTCAAACGGCCCATTCATGGCCCTTTTACACGACGCTATCAGATCACGGACGTCCCTTGTTTATGCTTCTCACGACCTGGATCGCCACGGTGGGAGAGCCCCTTCGAAAAGTGAAAAAGCTCGATGCACGAAACGGTTGAAACGAGCGGCATCACGCCGCAGCCCCGCCTGTTGCCCCCCGATCAGGCACAGGTGGGCTACCTGCCCCATCACTTCTGCTTCGCCTGGCCTATGGGCCAAGCGACGACATGTCCGTATCGCGAAGTCCAATCGTCGTGTGTCTACACGCTGCTGAAACTCGGCCACCAACGGATCGTGCAGCGACCAGGCTCGGATGGAGACTTCCCGCCCAGGTTGTTTCTCAGCGGCAATATTCAAATAGCGTTTCAAGATTTCGCCCGCGCTACGACCCTGGGCCGCAAAAGCGAGCATGCGCTCCGTGTAGTCTTCTTCCCAAGCGGCCAGCAAGGTGCGGACAAAATCATCGCGATTGCGGAAATGGTGATAGAACGATCCGCGGGTCACATTCAAACGGCGCGATAGACTCTCGGCTGACACGCCAATATGCCCTGTCTGATCGAGGGCCTCGAAACCTGCCGCGATCCAATGGTGACGCGTTAGTTTTTCCATTCGTTATTTCACTCCCTATTTAGCACCATACAGACCTGTATGGCGCGCAACCGATAGATACCCTGCGAACACCAGCAAAGATGGCCGTTGCGTTTTGCACGCCAGCACTTTTCATGGAGCTCGCCTTGAAGAAAATCGTCCTGGTTGCTTTCGACCAATTCACCGATATCGACCTATTCCTGATGTGGGACATCTTAGGCCGCAACACCGAGGACTGGCACGTCCGAATATTGGGTTCCAGCCCTGTCGTACGATCGGCGCATGGCCTGCCTGTTTCGGTGCACGGTCCGCTTTCCGAGGCCAATAATGCCGACGCGGTATTGTTCGCCAGCGGCAAGGAAGGAATACCCGCCGCACTGGCCTCCCCGGATTTCCTACCGTCGTTTGAACTTGACCCGAAACGCCAGCGAATCGGCTCCATCTGCGCCGGCGCTTTCATTCTCCAACGGCTTGGGCTGCTCAGCGGCCGAGCAACGACACACCCGGATGCACGATCGGGCTTGCAAGCCCTGGGACTTGAGCCCGTGGACCAGCCTCTTGTATGCCAGGGCAACGTCGCAACCGCTGGCGGATGCCTTTCGGCGCTCTATCTGGTGGGATGGTTGGTTGAGTCCTGGTTCGATGCCGACAAGCGCCGCGCGACGCTGCTCCCTGTCCTGCCCGCCGGGCAGCAGGCGCTGTATGATGCGCTGATCGGGCTCAGTATCCGACAAGGAGAAGTGGCCACCTCCCAACAAGAAACGCGACAAGGCATGTCATCTAATTGGTAGTTAGCACTCAGGAAGAGATCTCCGATGCCCCGAGAATTTGAGCTCATTATGTCCGTGCCCGTCCCCTCGAGGTCCGGCGTCACCCACCTTTACAAGTCGACGAACCTGGCGGACGCTTTTGCGATTCGCCTCCCTGCGGGCACATCCAGCGATCCAGAGGTGCTCGCCCGATTCATCCTTTCCCACCAGCCATCCTGGATCGGATGGCTCATGAAAGTCCGAGACACTGTCGTTGCCCGTTTTGGGCTCAAGACAGCGAGGCATTTGGCAACACTTGCTCATCGGATTCAAATCTTCAAGGTCTACAGCACCGACCAGACTGAAATCGTGCTGGGAGAGGACGACAAGCACCTCGACTTCCGCATATCGATCCTGTGCTCTGGAGAGGTAGAGCAGGAAGGTAGTCGCCAACTGGTTTTCTCAACCGTGGTCCAGTGTCACAACCGTCTGGGCCGGGCCTATATCTTCGTGATTGCGCCATTTCATCGCTTGGTTGTTAAGGCGAGCCTGCGCCGTGCAGCGCGCATTGGTTGGCCTTTGGCTGCCTGAGCCGCGACACCACAAACCCCGTGGCGAGGGAGCTTGCTCCCGCTGGGTGGCGAAGCCGCCCCAAAAAGGGATGGCGAAAGACTAGGAACAGACCAGGGTTTTGAGCTAAGAAATTGGCAAAGGGGATTCATACGGCGCGAATGCGAGGATCATGTATCGGTCTTCGTAAAGCTCGCCCTGTACGTAGACTAAAGCGGCATCCAACTGCGGCCGCTTCATGTCGCATTTTCTTTAGGCTTGCCGATCGGAAGCCCTGAACTTTTGGGGTGGTAGAGCGATATGAATATGGCGAAGTTGGCCGGATCGAGCCGCTGCCGGCTCGTGATATCGCTGATCACACCCCATGTAACTGGGAAGTGTCTGACCTTTGTTAATCATGCAGACGGTAAAAACTTTAATTATCCGGTCTTAGTGCAAAAGGATGGGCTGCGAGTACCAACTCGATATCAGCCCGCAATTCAGGATGGATTTCGACTCGAATAACCACTATCCGACTTGATCGATCAGACGCTGTGTGTTGCGGGTCGCCAGGGTGGGCCTGATTAGCGCGCTTGAGGACATTTTCAGAAATCCTACGTCGCAGTTTTACAGCAGCGGCAAAAAAATCCGTCCCCTTTTCCCTTCCTCGTCGGCCATTGGTGTGCCCTCTCGCTCATTGATATGGGGTTGGGCAGACCATGGCGCTGGCACTTCAATCAGAACGCGGTTCGTCCCCCTGCACATCCCCCAATCTCACCTCGCGTATACCGCCGTCTGCAATGAACCGAACCACGACACCCTCTCCCCGCGTCAAGGCAAGAACATGATCGATCAACTCGCCTTGGCTGTCCGCTTGGCGGATCGGTTTGTAGCCATGGGATTTATAAAGTGTCCAACGGTCGTTCTCGAACTCGATCCTGTACACATCCACTGCCGAGCACTCCGATTGTGCGTTTTTCGGTAGATGCGCGACAGTGCTGGGGTGTTCCGGCCATGTGCTGAGCGGACTGCGCCGTAGATCCCTGATCTGACTGCGCCGAAAGTGGCACATCGAACACTCGATCAAATATCAACTGAAAACCCAGCGAATAAAAAAAGAAAAACACAAATAATCCAAGATTCGTCACCAGCGCCAACCACAGACCGATACCCAACCAGGCTCCAATTACCGGCGTCAGAATCAGGGTCAAGCCGCCCTCGAACCCAAGGGAATGAAGCAGTCGGCGCCGCCAGTTGCGATGGCGGTTGGGTTGACGACGCTCCCACCATTCGAACAGGCCGTTGAAAAGCATGTTCCAGCCCAGCGCAACGGCGGAAATCACCAAGGACAGCAGGGTTGAATAGCCCATTCCCTGCTCATAGATAAGCGCGAGGGATGGCGCGACAAAAAGCACACCACCGGCCTCATAGAGCACGGCCTGAAGAATTTTGCGAGAGGCGCCTTGCATCGATTGTCTCCACGAATGGCGGAAGGGAACCACAGCCTGGCAAGTTGAGCGCCGGCCCACAATTGAGCTAAATTGAGCCTCGCTCAACCTGAGTAACTTCCCCGCCCATGTTCGCCAAACTGCCCCTTACCGCCTTGCGCGGCTTCGAATCCGCCGCACGGCTGGGCAGCTTCAAGGCGGCGGCCCAGGAACTGAACGTCAGCCCGGCGGCGATCTCCCATCAGGTCAAAAGCCTTGAAGCGTTTCTCGGCGTGCGACTGTTCGAGCGTTCCAGTCAAAATGTGCGGCTGAGCGCGGACGGCGAACGCCTCCAGCCCTACATGCACCGCGCGCTGCTCGATATCCAACATGGCCTGCAAACGCTATCGCCATCATGTACCGCACAATCGCTGGTGGTGAGCACAACGCCAGCGTTCGCCAGCCTGTGGCTGATACCTCGGCTCGGAGATTTTCATCGAAGACATCCTGAGATCGACCTCAGGCTGCACAGCAGCAACGACGTGATCGACCTGCGACGTGACGCCAGCATCGACCTGGCGATCCGCGCCCTCTTCACCTCGGATCCTCAACTGCTCGAGCAACCTCTACTGGAAGAATATTTCGGCGCGTATTGCCACCCCGACTGGCAACCACCCGCAGCGGGCTCGCCCATCGAACTGATTGACGTCCCCTGGCTGAGCAGCACAAACGTCACGGTGGACTGGGCTGCATGGTGCGCCAAGTCCGGCACCCTGGGTTGGCTGCAAAACGCGCGCCTGCGCCGCTATGACGAGGAACAGCACGCTCTGCAGGCAGCGGTCGCCGGGCATGGGCTGGTGCTTGCCAGTAATGTGCTGGTTGCGGAAGCGGTTGCACGCGGGCAACTGGTTGGTTATCAGCCCGAGATTCGCTTGGCGGGTGCGCGATATACGGTGGTGTGCGTACCGGGGCGGGAGCGGCAGGTTGAGGTGAGGGCTTTCAGTGAGTGGGTGTTGGGGCAGAATGTTGGTTGAGTCGGAACGCACGATGAAAGGAGCTATTGGCGGGTAAAGCCTGAACCAATGGGCGGACGAGGTGTTTGAACGAGCGACTCACGCCTGACGATAAAACAAAGTAGCCCGGCATCACATCAGGCCTTCAATGGAGCACTCTACGGCTTTCCCCAATTCTTATACGATCAAGGGCGCGGTTTAACGCATCCAGAGCCTTTAACAGCGCCTGTGCTTCAGCTTCCCGGCCATCTCCCCACAGGCGCTCAGCCATCTTGTTGAGCGCCTGGATAGATCGCTCGATTTCGGCAGCGCTTGCTGTCGTTTTGTTATCCGGCTGTTTCTTTGGCATGTTCATGGACGCTTCTTTCAGGGTGGTTCGAGGCCTTTTGCGTTGCGGCCTATACCACCTGCTAGCCGAAAGCGCGCATAAGCCTCGAAGAGCGCGCCACTCAAGCCCAGATGGCCGTCTCTGTGTTGATCTCGGCGACAGAAGTAGCATTAAACTGCCGCTGACGGTGAAGGTCATCGCGCATTTTAGAATAATCGAACTTCTTGTTCTCCAACTCTTTGAGCACAAGACTTGAAATTTTGTAGGTGCCGCAGTCACCGCAGTCGACAAGCTCTCCACTTTGATCCGCTTCGGACCGCTTCGCTTCCATCGCGCACAGATAGCACTTCATGACTGATCTCCTGTTCAATGATGTTTAGGAGATCGTCTCGTAATGGCGGAAGTTTCAACTGGCTGACCTTCGCTCAGTGACTACGCCAAATCAATCGTCCACCCGTCAGATGATAAAAACCCGGCTCCGTGGCCGGGTTCCATGGAATCATCAGCATCCGCTGTAGCTTACTTCGCACCGCCGTTGCCACGATTCGTCTGGGCATCCTGGTCGGATCCGGGGTTCCCAGGCGGGGGATTCCAATCCTCTGGCCTCTCGCCAGTGCCCTGCTTTGGCTCAGACTCAGCCTGATCAAGACCAGAACCATGTCCTTTGCCTGTATCAGGCGCTTCCTCACTTGGCCCTGGGTATGGCGCTTCCGGACCGTTATTGTCAATCACCATAATCTCTCTCCTGTCTGCGGCGCAGTTCTGCGCATACATTTGAGAGGGCTTGCTTGGGCAGGAAGTGCTATGTCTGCGACGAGCGGATGAGCGATCAGGCCAGGACACCTCCGCTCAACTTCTTTCTGTTGCTCGCCAAGCGGCATGCCTTGGGCCCGCATCCTGGAAGAGGTCGTTCGGAAAAGGGGAAGGCTCGATATAGGAGACTGTTGAGGCAAGCGGCATTACGCCGCAGCCCTGCCTGCTGTCCTAATAAACGCTCTATGATGCCTTGACCGGGCTCAGTATCCGCCAAGGACAACCCATCCCCGTGGCGAGGGAGCCTGTTTCCGCTGGGGCGTATTCATACTCTTCCTTGAACTAGCCAAAAACGGCTTCAGCGCAGCTAAATAAATCGGCCCACGTTCCCGTATTCAGCACGTGAAAAATACATTACACCGGCTACACCACCCTTCAGCTGCGCTCCGGTTCATTGGAAAACGCAAGAGAGGATGACTCGTATCGGCAACCGTCAGGATTAGCGAGAACTTTATGTATCTGCGCCGAATTTCGTCGGCTGGAACGCTCATGCCTGCCCCATCGACTATTTGAAGAACTCCGCCTGTCACCCTGCTGTCGATCCGTTGCCACTCAAAATGCCAGCCCGTCACCCACATGAAGTCTCGAATTTGATAATCGCCGGCGGTGCTTTGGCATTGAGCGAGTTTTTTGTTAGAGACGTCAAAGACGAAAAACAGGGGGCTGGGATAGCCGAGCAGCTGAGTATCGTCCAGGCTCAAGCCTTCTTTTAAATTGATGGATGCTACAAGTGCTTTTGCTCGTCTCTTGCGCCGTATCAGATACCCTGTGGCGAGGAAAAAAATAGAAAAAGAAGCCAGCAAGAGCTGACGGCCTTCGACTGTAAGCTTATCGGGCGAAAACCGTATCATGCCCCACAAGAGTCCTATCGTCGTAAGCCCGGACACCCAAGCGGCGGGGATCACTATCCTGCGGAATATGGCTATTTGCCGTCTGCTCATTCGTTAGTCGCCGGAAAAATACATCCACCCCTACGCAATAGCGTCTTCACCTCTTCGATCGCCTGTACGGGATTTAGGCTCAACTGTTCAAAAAGCCTGGAGCCCGGGCGCACGTATGATTGCGAATAGTGCTTGGCGCTCCACATGACGATGTTGAGCAGGATCGGAATAAGGTCGTATGCCCTTCTCGGTCAATTCATAAAAGTCCTTGCGTCGGTCATCGGGATTGGGCGCCTTCGAGAGAACTCCCTCCTCCTTGAGGAAGGCAAGGCGAGAAGCCAGGACATTGGTCGCGATTCCCTCCTCCGATTTTAGGAATTGGCCGTAGGTCTTTTTCCCAGTGAAGACGATGTCGCGGATGATCCCCGGCCAACTCACAAGTCGTCAAGGCGTTCAATACCCTGTTCGGCCACGTCCTTGCGAAGAATGAACGTCTGGACGCGTTTATCGCGACGGACGATGCGAACCCCAAGGCGCTCGTTTCAGCCCTTCTCACGAGCCTCGGCCTGCGTCCGTTGGATGTCGGTGGCTTGCAAGTGGCCCAGTCGCTGGAGTGGCTTGGACTGATGATGATCGGCTTGGCAAAGAACGGTGCTGGAAGCTGGGATATCGCTATGAATGTGGATATTGGGGTCAGGTCGGCATCGGAACCAGCGGTTACATGGCGGCCATTCGCGCCATCAAGGCTCATGTCATAGATGATGAAGAAGCCTCAACTACCTGAGGTAGAGGAGCACTAATGATTAAGGAGGGGTCCAGGCTACGAATCCTGTTCTCGATATGGTAGGCCCCCCTCTCGGTGTAGCGTAAGAAACAGCGACCGCAAATAGAGCACTCAGAAATCTTGCATAGATTGTAGGGAAAGTAGAGCGGTGCAATCGGAGCATCCAACGACCAGTAATTAGTATTGCTCGGATGATACTCAATGAGTGTCATTTCTTCCTCGACGTCATACATGAGCGTACCAATATCGACTAATAACGTCTCCGGCAGGGAAATCAGAGGACTTTCCCACCCTACCAGTGCCTTTTTCGTGCAAATGCAGACGTCACGAACGGAATGGGAGCGTTCTGCTAATGCATAAAGCTCTGAATGACTTAGATATTTGAGAGTATTCAAGCTCGACCCTTTCCTAGCAATGGTTCAAAAAGCCAACGGCTACTTATTACTCAGCGACGGTGATTTCGAGAGGCCAAATGTGCTCCAGGCTGTGCAAACCAGTGCGGTTAGAGTCATGATTATTAATACGCTCCACCCTGGCAGATAACTATGAGACAAGTCCTTCAGGAAACCCAATGCGGGTGGCATTATGACAATCGCAACTTGATTTATCGCCATGGCTAAACCTAATGCGAATCCAGTCTTATCCGGTGGTGCAGAATCAGCAACGTAGGCTACCCAAGGACCATACCAGCCAAAACCGAAGAATCCGAGCCAGCCGACTAATACGCTCAACATCCAGAAAGAACGCATAGGAGCCCAAGCGAGAATGATCAAGCCAAAAATAACTGCGAGCATACAGATCAACACAGGGAAATAGCGGCCCGATCTACAGCGATCACTCCATGCAGCCAAGATGATACGCCCCGCTATGCCCGCTCCCTGGGCAATCAACAGCAATGTGGCAGCGACAGTGATGCTCAAATCGAGCAAATCATAAAGATAAAGTGCGGTGAATATCAAAATCCCATACTGGACCGAAATAAGGCTAACCCCCGAGAACATAATATTCTTCATCGCAGGATCGTTTAGCATGGATAATCTCGAAGCCAAAACTGCTTTTAATTGCTTTCCTTCAGCTTTCACCGGCGGGGGCTTGTTAGCATTGGCAGACCGATAAAAACTTAAAAAAGTCAGAGTTCCAAACAGCGCAACAAGTCCCCCCGCTAAAAAGGAGTACTGCCACCCCCAATGGGTGGCAATGTAGGGGAGTATCGCCGCTGAAAGCGCACCACCCAAAGGCAAGCCAGCCTGGCGGATACCCATAGCAAATCCTAACTGGCTTTTTGGAAACCAGCTAGAAACGGATTTGCTGCCGCCTGGTTGCGCGGTGCTGTAGCCAGCACCGACCACAATCAAAAACATAAGCAATGACAGGTAACTGCTAGCAAGCGTTGATGCGCAAAGTGCAACCGCAACGATTAAAGTTCCCACACCTACAACTTTGCGCTCTTCAAATCTGTCCAACAACTCCCCAGCAACTAGCAAGCCGAGAATGGGAACTAACTGTGCAGCTGAGACCAATAATCCTATTTGCATCGTGGACAGGTTCCAATCCTGCTGGATGAAAATAGCAATAGCACCGATACCTTGTACAAAGAAACAGGCGCTCGCTTGGGCCACCGTGGCGATCAGAAGAATAACCCAGCGATAACTGGCTTTTGGGTGCACACCGTTTACATCAGTCATTGAAAAGCTCCGGCATTTTCTGGTACGCCGAGAGGCCTTTGACGTTGTGCTGTGAAGTACTACCGTAGTCAGCCCCCTTACTCGTGGAGTTTGTTTCCATGGTCGCCTGTACAACACGGGCAGACGGCACGTATTTTTTTATATCGTCAAGAAAAGCAGAGCTGTACATATATTCAAAGTCGAGTTTTTGCGTTTTCTTTTCCAACTCACATATGATCTGCAGTTCTATCGCGGCTTGGATGGTGACGAAATGAGCTCCGCCGAAATGTAAAGGCAAAGCACATTGGCTAACCCGTTCCCATTCCCCAAAAGCCCTGATGTTTTCTTGAACCTCTTTACCGTTGCGACTAGCCCCGAAGCTCAATAGAATGTCTTTGCAGGAGCGCTGTACATTTCGGCTCACCGCCTGATAGATATCATTATCGGTGGTTTGCTCCTGCGTGATCGGGTTTCGAGCATGATAGTGATAGTAACGGCACCCGAGATCATAAAGTTCGATTGCTTCGTTAACGATGGCGTCTTGGCCTCCCTTAATAGTCATGCCTGTACAAATAGAGTCGAGAAGCTGATCCCCAGTAAGATAATGGTTGCGAGGCGTAAATTTTGCGCCCGTGGATGCGCACCCTAAGATAAGAGTGTTCTGTGGATTATTCATATTACTTCCCTGTCAAATGGCCAGATACCCTCTAATCGACTGTGCCGGTAGGTTGACTAGTACCTTGTCAGTATCGGCGTCGGCTGGGCCTTGACGTTTTATCAGTTTGCCACTTTCGCACGTTGCGGATTAAGCAAGGTTTTTTGATAAAACCTCATGCCAGAGGGTTTTTTTTGACTTTCAGACCCTGGGTTGCGCATGTCATGATACGACCACCAAAAAATTGCGAGATCAGCAACATGACGGATTTTCGGACCTTAAAGGATTTTATTGTGCTGGCCCGCGTTCGAAGCTTTTCCCAAGCCTCGATACATTGCAATGTAACAACCTCTGGCTTGAGCCGTAGGATCACCGCTTTAGAGGAATGGTTAGGTGCTTCGTTGTTTGATCGTGCACGTCACCAGCTAGAGCTTACCGATGCGGGTGCCGAGTTCCATATCGCTGCTGTCGAAATTGTAGAGCTGTTAGAAAAAACGAGAAACTCGGTTATCCGTACCCAAGAGAAGTTCAGGCGGCAAATTTCTATTGTTGCGCCACATATCATGTCGAGAGCGTTTTTTCCGGCTTGGTTGCCGAGGGCGAGCAAGCAGTTAGAGGCCACTCGTTTTTCCATAGACTTCGCCAATCTTCCTGAATGTTTCAAGCAACTAACCAATCGCTCAGTGGATTTTGTCGTCGCTTTTGATGACAAACATAATGGCATTAACGAACATCTTAATAAAACATTACCACTAGGGGAACTCGAATGCTTGAAAATTGGCCGCGAGTGGCTAGTTCCTGTGAGCGCACCTAATTTGCTAGGAGAACCTCTAAATAGCATTGGTTCACCTAGAGGTGAAATCTCATATCTTCATTACCGCCAGGATTGCTCTTTAAGTTGGGCGCTTGAAAAAATGTTAAAAGTCGCTCCAAACTTACCAGCACTTCGTAAAATTCATGATAGCTCTCTGGCCGATGGTCTTCGTTCTATGGCGATAACCGGATTAGGCGTTGCATGGCTTCCTTTGGAGATCGTTCGGAACGATCTGGAAAGGAAAGATTTGGTTCGGGCGGGCACTGCCGATTTTGATATAGCGTTAGAAATTAATATTTATCGTCGCAAAGAAAAGCTTGGCGCGAATGCTGAGATCTTATGGGACAATCTAAGTAGCATGACAAATGATTCCAGATTTACCGTAGCGAGCCCCGGCACCTCGTACACTTCACTAAGCTAGCCAATTCCTATACGCCATTTATAAGATCAATCATCGCGCCATAAAAACGAAAAGCTGATCCACAGGTCATTAGCTGTGTCAGCACCAAGCCTATATGCGAAATGATTGCCCAGGCAAAAGCTACCGTCCCTGAAGAGCCGTTTTGAGCCTGAAGCGGCTCTTTGGTAGCTTCAGCTGCCGGCCCACCAGGGCGAGCGCCATCAGAGGTGCCAAAAACGAGTTCATAGGTCAAACCTGACTTGAGAAATGATGCTCGCCCATCCAAGAACCCTCAGCGTCTCTCGTCGACTTGCCAGTGCTAAACCTCAGCCTAATTAGATTAAAGACTCCAGCATTGATCTCAACCGAGCGAGCGCCGGCATTCATCGATTTTCTTGTCGATACGTTTGGCGGTGAGCCGTTCTGGGGGATTTCGGCAGCCGGCTGAGCTCGTCAGTTTTTGCAAACCACCTGCGGAGGCGCTGCAGGCTCTAACTTTCGGGGGATCACAATTGAAGTACCAGGCAAAGTGGTAACTTCGAGAACCGCTAACACGCAGAGAAGCGCTTGCTCGCCATCTTTGTTTGGCCTGGTGCCCACCCCGACAAAAGGGGTCGGATTTATTTTCTAGCCGTGCAGCCGTTGATCCAAGCTAATCGATTAATAGCGACTCGTAATGCAGCGAAGCTAAAATAAATCTGTAGTCTTTTCTGTCGTCCCCTTTCTGCCTTTTTCTGTGTCCCTTTTTCTCCAAACCTAACTGTCAAGCAGATCCCGATCCCAGAATGGCTCACTGCCAAACGTATCGACAAGAAAGTCGATGAATGCCCGCGCTCGCGCGGTTTGATTACGCATTGACGGATGCACCGCATACATTGCGATTGGTGGTCGCATATATTGCGCGAGCACAATAGAAAGCGCTCCGCGCCGTACCGCGTCATGGGCGATGAAGGTTGGAAGTACCGCTACGCCAAGCCCTGCGATGGCCGCTTCGCGAATGGCATCGCCGTTGGCGAAGTCGAGCCGGCTGGTCACTGATGGCACGACGTTGCCGGTGAATTTCCAATAGTGAGCGTCCTCGACATTAGAATAAGTCACGCCCGGAAAGCGCGACAATTCAACGGGACTTTGCGGTGTCCCGAGGCGCTCTAGAAGTGCCGGACTGGCGACGCACACGTGCCGGATGGTAACGAGCCGCCGAGCCACGAGAGATGAGTCTGGAAGCCGCGCGATGCGGATCGCGAGATCGAAGCCGTTGCGTATCAGATCGACCGTTCGATCATCGGTGTCGATGGAGACCGAGACTGCGGGATGGCGGTTCAGAAACTGGCCTATTGCCGGTGCCAGGCAGTGCGCTGTGAATGAGACCGGAGCGGCGATACGGATACGCCCCCTCAACGCCTTGCTTGCGCTCGAAGCGGCTTCCTCTGCCTCTTCAAGCCCCGCAAGCAACTCGACGGCGCGATCATGAAAATCACGGCCCGCTTCTGTGAGCTGGACACGGCGCGTCGTCCGGTCAAATAGCCGCGCCCCAAGCCTGTCCTCGAGGTCCCGAACTCGGCGACTCACCGCCGACTTGACGATGCCGAGGCGTTCCGCGCCCGCAGCAAACCCGCCGGCTGAGACGACAGCAACAAACGCCCGCATATCTTCGAATCGGTCAGCCATTGGCGGATTGTGCGGGCCGCAGCATCAGGAATCAACTGACAGCCCGTTTATTGAATACTTCCCGATTGTGCTCCAAACGAGAACAGTCAATCCTTGGATTGGTAGTTTTTCGAGAACTGGAACTGGCGTACTTTTGCCGCAGTTCGATTTCTGCCGTCGCAAGGCACGTCGGGCAATTCACGATTCAGGGGGCTTCGTTGTTTGCCCTCGGTCAGACCGTTACGTCCACTGCTAGCGCCATATTCCTAGGACTCTCATGCCACATCCGAACGTCGCCGCGAACACCACTTCTCGACTCGCCCAAGCGGGCGCTTTGGCGTACATCATCTGGGCTCTGCTACACGTCAATGCCGCTTGGTCCATCTATCAGCTCGGCCAATCCATGGCTGAAGGCATGCCTCGGGGGCGCGTGCTGCAGGACGCCTGGAATCTCTTCTGGCTTTCAATTATCGCGCTCATCGTCGCAGTCGTCTTGAACTGGCGTAACGACGTTCGCGGGTGGTGGATCAACCTCTTGGTCATCAGCGTGGTCGATCTCGGTTTCATCTTTTACATGCTCTTTCCCGGCTATGTTTCGATGTGGCCCGGCCTGTCGGGCCCACTGTTCTGGGTTCTGGGGCTCGCACTGTCGAGCCTGGGGCTATACCGCCCGATGCGCCCCGCATAAAGCCTCGCTTTACCTGATCGCTACACCCTGAGCCGCACGGATCCAAACCGCGACCCGCCCCTTAAAAAAGCTAAAGCACTCCAAGGCATTCGACATATGTATGTCGAGTTTGGACCGGCTTCGCCTAAAGAAAACAGGCATGAGCTGATCTTCCATTTCACCCAACAAGGATAGCTATCCATGACAAGCGAAACGATGCGTAATCCACATACCGACCATCTCATCACGCCTCAGAACTCAGCACTTCTGATCATTGATTATCAGCCGATTCAGGTCTCCTCCATCCGCTCGATGCCGCGCGAGGAACTGGTCTTTAACATCACCAGCCTTGCAAAAGCGGCGGTGAGTTATGGCGTTCCAGTCGTTCATACGACGGTGAATGTCTCGTCCGGCCTCAACAAACCACCGATTGAGCAATTGCAGGACGTCCTCGGTCACCTTCCGATCTACGACCGCACCACCGTGAATGCTTGGGAAGATGTCGAATTCAAACAGGCCGTTAAAGCGCTCGGGCGTCGCAAACTTATCGTGACCGCGCTGTGGACAGAGGTGTGCTTGGCGTTCCCTGCGCTTGATGCGCTTCTGGAAGGCTACGAAGTATATGTCCCCGTGGACGCAGTGGGCGGTACCTCGGTGGCGGCCCACGAGGCTGGGCTCCGTCGTATTGAGCAAGCCGGCGGCAAGATGACCAGCCGCGTCCAGTTGTACTGCGAGTTCCAGCGCGATTGGGCTCGTAAGGAAACCGTCCCGGGCTTCATGGAAGTTTTCCAAAGTTATGACGGGTTCAACCCGGAGAAACCCGTCGCAAAAGGCGCCAACTAAGACCGGCCTCACCTTCGGGTGGACAGTAGCGGCGGCTCGAGCAGCCGCCGCTACCCTGTGTCGAGGAAATCCAAGAGCCAGTCCTCCATCGCCCCGTCCCCCCAACGTACTGCAAACAATAGTTAAAAACGGAGAATGCACATGACCATGTCTGAGACCAATTTGTCACCTGACGCTTCGACTGCTAACGCTGTGGCGGCACCGTCCACTAGCGAAGCGAAGGCTGCTGCTGCGCTATCGGTAGTCATGGAATTTCTGGCCAATACCGCGCCCGATAAGGTTGAAGCCGCTGCAGCGAAGCTGGCAGCTCCGGACGCAACTTACGTTTCTCTCAACTTCGACAATCCAGAATTAAAAAAAATCATGCCCTGGACCGGAACTAACAAGGGCCCGAAAGCCTTTAGTTCCTTATTCATGCAGGTATCGGATTATTGGAAGATTGAAGACTTCACCATCAGCACTAAAATGGCATCCGGTGAGGATGTTGCGGTTTTCGGCAAGTTCACCTACCGATCCGTGGCAGTGGGACACGTATTCACATCGCCGTTTTCCATCCATGCCAAGGTACGTGACGGCAAGATGATTTATTTCCAGTTTATGGAAGATACCTATGCATCGGCGAGTTCGTTCAGACAGTCGGGTTCGTGGATGGTAAAGACATCAGCGGATTCAGCCCCTTTTACGGTGAAGGCAGATTAATCATCCGCGAGCACGCGAAAACCATTTGATAGGAAAAGCGGGACATGGGCCGAGTTTATCTTCTAGCCGGCTCCTGATCCAACCAAGCGAATCCATTTGACGGAACTCACAGCGCAGCGAAAGTAAATCTGTCCCCTTTTTCGTCTTTTTTCCTAGGGGGATTTCGGCAGCCGGCTGAGCTCGTCAGTTTTTGCAAACCACCTGCGGAGGCGATGCAGGCTCCAACTTTCGGGGAATCACAATTGAAGTACCAGGCAAAGTGGTAACTTCGAGAACCGCTAACACGCAGAGAAGCGCTTGCTCGCCATCTTTGTTTGGCCTGGTGCCCACCCCAACCAAAGCCTCGTAATCCTTCCCTGGCTCCAGCTTATAAACGAGTGCCTGGCCACCGCAGGACCAGTAAGTGCTGCCATTGCCACCTATGGTCGCGCCCAGGGTCGCAAGTTGAAATGGAAGGTCAGTCCTGACGCGATACTCGGCTACGACCTCTTTGTATGCCCCTTCGCCCATCCGAATGGCAGGGATGTACTGGGCAAGAGTAGGCGAAACTCGTTTCGGCATGCCAATGCTTGCCGAATTAAGAGGGTACTGCGGATAGTTGATGTTCGCCGTCCCGTCACGCCCGAAACGTCCGGCTTGAGCCATCTTGTGCCGGGTAGCAGGAGCACAACTGCCAACGATGCTATCGCCGTACACATCGGAGTTGGTGATGACACGAACACGCGCAATTGCCTCGGATTGAGCAGGCTCTTCGTATGGAACTGAAGGAATTCCAGAACAACCCGCAAGTACGACACCAAAAAGCGTTACGAGAGTGACAACTCGCATGACCATATCCCTATGTATTCGAAGTTCGCTGATTGGAAAGGGAACAAACCCAGCCGTAAAGAGCGGCAACAAAAAAGGGCCCACCTTTCGGTGAGCCCTTCTAGACCGCCCAGCAGAGCGGATTTTGTTTGGTAGGCGCGATTGGACTCGAACCAACGACCCCCACCATGTCAAGGTGACCGTACCTCCATACTAACCTATTGATTTGAAAAGAAAAACTTTCGTCTAATGCACTGCGAAAAACGGCTATAGACCCCTTTTAAAATCAATAAGTTAGCGTTGTATATTCCTACAGTATTTTCCTCCCTCGGCCCAACTGGCCCCCATCCCTATGCGCTGCTAATCTGACCCATGAGACAGGAGCTGCCGATGCCAAATCACGACCTAATCCCTTCGCTGCTACACAAAATCCATGAAAATCAGCTTGCCCTGGAGGCAGCCATTCTTGAACTGTCCAACTGGGTGGAGGCGCGCGGCTCAGTTGAAGTTGCCGACAACGTACGGGGGACTCTAGACACGATCGAAATGAATGAAGAGTTCATCAAGATGGCGCTCGCGGTTCTAATGACGCCTGAATGATCGCTTTCGGCCGATTTTGTTGCAAAAGTCGGTCTGCCCAAACTGCTGCTTAGGGGAAAAAAGCCTTTTTTCGCTGCTGCGTGAAATCCGAGTCCTGGAGCGTCTGCCAAAAATAAAAAATCAATCTCGGAAGCGTACTTTCCTGATGCGCAAACCATAGGCGACTTTTTCAACACAATCGGCCAATCGAGGCCGTTCCGCACGAAGATTGCCTCCTGTCACATTGCGTTCGCTAGCGGCTACCAGATATCGCCTGCATGCGTTCAGACCTATGACCAGAATTCCTGGCTCAAGGCAATACGCCTCCAGCCATAAGCAGCTGAGGAACAGCAGCTTTGATTCAACGAAGATATGCGCCAGAGCTGGTTTTTTTGTCAAGCAGTTGCTCTGCGGCCAGCTTCATGAAACAGGCAGCATTGAGGAAAAGGAGAAGTATTGGACTATCGAGGCTCAGCGCAACTAGCTCTCATAGATTTTCCCTGTGTCAAATGCCAGCGCAACAGCAATTCTTTCCTTCAGTTCTTCTTGCGAAAACGGCTTTTGCAATACGGGCCGCAAGGCAAACTCGCCCTGGAGTGCGGCGCGACCGTATCCCGAACTAAAGAGGAAGGGAATTTCGCGGTCGCGTAAAATCTCGGCGACGGGGAAGACTAACTGGCCGGCCAGGTTTACATCCAGCATCGCCAAATCCACCTCAATCGAGCGAGCGACGTCGCACGCCTTCCCGAGTTGGGCAACGGACGCAACGACCACGCATCCGAAGTCCTCCAACATATCCTCGATCAACATGGCGACTGCGCCCTCATCCTCGACAACGAGCACCCTGATTCCATTTAAAGCGTTCACAGGTAGTTCGCTCCGATAGGGAATGAGATGCGGCTAAACATCCCTGCAGCAAGAAACGGGAACTCAATCCTTTTGTCCTGACGACGCTCTATACAACGCGTCATCAAACGCAACCCCAAACCATGCCGCGTTAATTCAAAAACTTCACCCAGAATTACACCGTCACAGCTGAAGCCGTGCAGGCATACCGTACCGTTGTTGAAGGAATCTTTCGAATCGGTGTCTTTACACACCAGCTCCTGCGTCACGGCATGAAGCGCGGAGGCGTCCTGCAAATAATCGATCACTTCTTATTTTGCCATGCCTATCTTCGAATGCGCGCATATTAACCATAGCCACCAGCCGCGTGTCGTCTGCACCTATAAATTTACTGCCAACATGCCTAGATTCAACGCAGTTTAGAGCTCCGTTGCCACCGGGTCTTCGTCAGCCGGGAGCGGCGCCCCTTCCGGCAAGAGCAGCTATACGAGCCGCGGTCACGATCTCCATTACGCCTGAGTCCGAGCACGCTGCGCCACAGCCGAGGCACCTCCGTGATGTATCTGAGGATCCAGCCGTCGCTGTCGCACGAATAGACGGCGCGAGGAAACGTATCGAGCGTGTGCTCATCAAGATTAGCAATGTCGTACTCCTGAGCGCTTCGGGAAACTCTTGGAAACCGAAAGCGCATGACATCAGCTCTTCAAGCAAGTTATCAACGTTGACGCCTAGTCACACATGGTGTGCTCCGGATCCACAGCCTGCGAGCTGTGGGTCTCATTCTAGATTTTAGTAGGAGACTGGTCGCAGGGAAACAATAGGAGTGAGTCGTGTTGACTATTCATTCCTGGTATCGGTTTCATACGCTGGTTTCCGGGGCGCCCCTACAAGCTAAACATATTTGTGTCTGGGCCACTCCCGCGAGCGAATCTGACGCTATCGGGCTACGGTGCGAGCGTCCTGCTGCTACAACCGCCCAAACAGGTTATCTGCCAGCGCCTTTGATCGTGTTGGAGGAACAAGCTATCGGTGCGGTAGAAAATTACCCAGGTCGCTGGGGTACGTACAGCCGCCGCGATAATCTACACCCGACCCCGTGGCCAAACCCGTACCACAAAGGCCAGCGTCTATATCAATAGCCCCTCGCGTACGAATGCTCGATGAACTTAATAAATGACCTATCGACCCTGCCTATATACACTCCGAGGGACTTGGTCATTACCTTGTCTGGAAATGCACATGGATCTTAAACATCGCAACAACCTGAACGTGATGGGCGAAGGTCCAGCCACGCTGATTTTTTCCCATGGTTTCGGCTGCGACCAAACCATGTGGCGTTATCTCATAGGCCATTTCGTGGACCATTTCAGGATCGTCGTGTACGACCTCGTCGGCGCCGGCCGGTCAGACATCAGCGCGTATGACCGGACAAAGTACAACTCGCTGGACGGATACGCCTTAGACCTTAACGAAATCATTGACCAGTTCGCCATCGGGCCAGTGATTCTGGTAGGCCATTCCGTAAGCGCGATGATTGACGTCTTAGCTGACCGGCAAGTACCCGGTCGCATCGCTGCCCATATCATGGTGGGCCCATCTCCATGCTATATCGACTCCGACAATTATGTGGGTGGGTTCACGCTCGAAGACATCCAATCACTCCTCGACACTCTAGATGACAACTACCTCGGCTGGTCTAGCAATATGGCACCGGTCATCATGGGTGCGCCTGGGCAGCCCGAGCTGGGCGCTGAGCTAACCAATAGCTTCTGCCGTACCGACCCTGAGATCGCCAAGCACTTCGCAAGAGTGACCTTCATGTCGGACAACAGAGGAGACGTTGCTGGCTTGGCTACGCCGACCCTGATCCTTCAGTCTACCGACGACCTGATCGCTCCCGTTGTCGTCGGCGATTATTTACGCGACAGCATGCCCAACAGCACGCTCGTCCTAGTGGATAATGTGGGTCATTGCCCTCACATGACCGCGCCGGGCGCCTGCGCTGATGCCATGGGTAGCTTTGTACAGCCTTGGAAAGGGTTAAATGCACGGTAAGCCTCCACCGCTCGACCCGCAGAGGCTCTATGATGAGGCGCCATGCGGGCTGGTAGTGACGACAGAGGACGGAGCCATACTGCGCGCCAACCTTACGTTCAGGCGCTGTATCGGTTTCAGCGCACAAGAGCTTCGGAACAAGCGCTTTCAAGATCTGCTCACCATGGGCGGGCGCATCTTTCATCAGACGCACTGGGCTCCACTGATGAAGCTGCAAGGCTCTGTCGCCGAGGTGAAACTCGACCTGCTGCGTCGTGATCGAGGCAAAGTCACGATGCTCGTGAACGGGATCAGGCGCGAGGGGGCCAACGGTGTAGAGCACGAACTTGCGTTCTTCACATTATATGATCGAGACAAGTACGAAAGGGAGTTAATTAAAGCCCGGAAGCTCGCCGAAGAGCTACTGCAGCAGAAAACGGCTGCCGAAACGGAGCTCCGTCTGGCTCAAGCGGCACTGAGCAGGGCTTTCGAGAAAGCCCAGCAACGTGCATCATTTGCCGAGCAAATGGTCGCAATAGTAAGCCACGACCTGAAAAATCCACTGACAGCAATCAAAATGGGCACCGACGCGCTCGCACGCGGCGAGAGCCTCCCTAAGAAAATCAAGATACTCGGCTACATAACGCAGTCAGCTAACCGTGCAGAACGCTTGATCGCGGACCTGTTGGATTTGGCGCTGGCCAGGGTCGGACAAGGAATCATCGTCTCTCCTCGTGCCGTGGATTTTCATGATCTTATCCGCCGAAGCGTCGAGGAACTGCGCGTTGCGTTTCCCAACGCCAAACTTGTTCACCACGCAAATGGGACAGGCTCTGCGCAGCTTGACGCGGACCGAGTACACCAACTCCTCGGTAACCTTATTGGGAACAGCGTGACCTATGGTGACCTGGAGCGGCCGATCACGATTACTTCAACTGTGGATGATGACACTGCCCATGTATCGGTAAAAAACTATGGTGTTCCAATTGCGCCATCACTGATGACCCGATTATTCGAGCCGATGATCCGAGGCGCGGACCCCGAAGATGGCGTACGCAGCGTCGGTCTTGGGTTGTTTATAGTCCGGGAAATCGCCAAGGCACATGGCGGCCGGGTATCGGTCAGCTCCGATGATAAGGACGGCACTTCATTCACTGTCGCCTTTCCGCTCAATTAAGCTGCACCCTCCCGCAACTTGACCGCCTCCTAGCCCTGCTTGGTTTACCTCCGCGCTGTCCTGCTGTACTGCAGCTTAGCTGTCCACGTTCAAGGACGATAGGACAATGGTGCCATGGCATTGGCTGCTTTCCCGAAAGTAATGCAGGAACAGACTGGTCTGGTTGGAGGGGATTGTATCGTTAAATTCAAGGCCGCAGCCCTGCCCCTACAGAGTCGCTCATTGATCGCGGAGGCGACAGGCAGCTCCTGGCCAAAAGCGGACCTTTAAGACTTGTGGATTCTGGGCGAATCCAGTCATCCGCATACGCCTGAAATTGGTCGATTAAACTCTTTCCCAGTTGCTTGCTATCTAAATCTTGAAGGGGGCCAAATTCCTGCGCCTGTTAGATTCTGGAACCTTCGTTTTTCCGAGAATCCTTCCTGCATCCTTCGCAGGTGAAAGCCCAAATACCTTCGTATAGTCTCGACTAAACTGCGTTGGGCTTTCGTAGCCCACCTCGAAAGCTGCCGCCATGACGCTCTTGCCGCTGGCTACCATGAGCATCCGCGCCTGAAGTAAGCGCACTCGTTTTTGATACTGCAATGGACTCAACGTCGTCACCGCTTTGAAGTGGCGATGGAAGGCCGAGACGCTCATTGCCGCTTTCTGAGCCAAGCTTTCCACCCTGATCGGCTCCGCAAAATCTCGACGGATCCATTGAATGGCTGTGTTCACTCTGGCCATGGCGGTATCGGGCGCTGCGATCTCTCGCAGCATCCAGCCGTGGGGGCCTTGCAGCACGCGAAACAGTATCTCGCGTTCATAAGCAGGCGCCAGGGCTGCGATAGCTTCCGGGTTGCCCATCAATCGCAACATGCGCACCCATGCGTCCATTAATTCGGTCGTAACGGCCGCCACCGAAAAGCCCGGGTCGCTTTCATGGCGGCTGACAGGTTTGGGCAGGTCAGCCAGCAAGGTTGATAACACGGTGGGATCAAGCGTGAGGCTTATGGCCAGATAGGGTTCGCCCGTTGCCGCAGGGTGCACTGCGCCCACCGCAGGCAACTGAATCGACATGACGAAATAGGTCGCAGGGTCGTATCGCAGCGTGCGGTCGCCCACGGTCATGGTTTTGCTGCCCTGCAGAATCAAGTTGATCATCGGATCATAGACTGCCGCCAACATATGCTCGGGGATTTTGCCTTGGACCATAGCGACGCGGGGAATGCCAGTCTCTGTGCGGCGGTTTTCGGCCTTGGCGGCGAGGATGCGGAGTTCGTTAAGTTGTTCGTTCATGCTGGCCATGCTGAATGTCACAGCAGGAGCAACGCAAGCAAAAAGTAGAAACAGGCAGATTTCGAGTAGGAACGGCTGCGTCCGCAGTGACCAGCGCCCTTAATGTGGAGGCTCATTCAATCAATCAAGGAGTACGTCATGGGCGTTATCGTCATTACCGGAGGCAGTCGAGGGATCGGTGCGAGTGCAGCAGAACACGCCGCCCGGCGCGGTATGGGTGTCATTCTTACGTACAACCAGCATCCGGACGATGCGGATGATGTGGTGCGACGCATTGAACGAGCGGGCGGCAAGGGCGTTGCGCTTAATCTCGACGTGGCGGATGTGGAAAGTTTCAAAAGGTTCCGCGATGCCATCCTGTTAGTGCTCCGGGAGACATGGGGCACAAGCACCCTCTCAGGTTTAGTTAATAACGCCGGCTACGGCCTGTTCAACCCGCTGGCGTCGGTCAGCGAGGCTCAGTTTGATGGTCTTTTCAAAGTCCATCTGAAAGGCCCTTTCTTCCTGACGCAGACCTTGCTGCCATTACTGGAGGAGAACGCCAGCATCGTCAATCTGACCAGTGCTACTACACGCGTGGCCACCACCGGGGTGGCGCCGTATGCGGCGTTCAAAGGTGGACTGGAAGTGCTCACGCGCTACATGGCCAAAGAGTTCGGTGATCGGCGCATACGTGTCAATGCGGTTTCACCTGGGGCGATTCGAACCGAGTTAGGTGGCGGGCTCAATGATGAGTTTGAGGCGATGCTGGCTGAGCAAACGGCGCTAGGCAGAGTCGGTGAGCCCGAAGATGTGGCCCGCGTCATTGCCATGTTGCTGTCCCAAGACGGGGCCTGGATCAATGCCCAGACCATCGAAGTCGCGGGCGGCTACATCATCTGAACGATCGGGAGACGTTGCCATGCTGGATCATATTTTTCTGTCTGTGAGTGACATTGAGCGCTCTATCCGTTTCTACGAAGCTACGTTGGCGCCGCTGGGTATCACCGCGCGCTTGGACTACGATGGCAAGGACGGTCCGCCTGGGCATCCGGACCTGAAAGGTTTCGGCGCCAAGGGCCGGATGTTTTTCTGGCTGCGTCAGGGTGAAGTCGAAGGCCGAGTGGTACATGTCGGTTTCGTCGCAGACAGTAAAGCTCAGGTTGCGGCGGCCTATGCGGCAGCGTTGGCTCAGGGCGCCGTCGATCAAGGAGCACCGGGGGCGCGTCAGCACTACGACCCCAACTACTACGCGGCCAATGTTCTGGATCCTGACGGATACAGCCTGGAATTCGTTTACAAGAACTGGCAGCACGCCCAATGAAGAAATTGATGATTTATGGCGCAACCGGCTATGTCGGGCGCATGGCGACCGACTATGCAGTGGCGCAGGGACTGGACGTTGTCATCGCCGGGCGCAGCCACGACAAGCTGCGCGCTCTGGCCGTGCAGCTGGACGTTCCTTATCGCGTGTTTATCCCTGATGCCCCGACGACAGGATCCCTGGAAGGCATTGGCGTGCTGGTGAACTTTGCAGGACCCTTCGCGCGGACAGCCGACGCCTTGATGCGGCTCTGCATCAAGGCTGGAGTCGACTATCTGGATATCACGGCCGAGATCAATGTATATCGGTTGGCCGAGCAATTGGGTGATGAGGCGGCTGGGTCAGGGGTCATGCTTCTGCCTGGCGTCGGCTGGGACGTAGTGCCGACTGACTGTCTGGCGGTGCATGTCGCTCGCCGGTCTAAAAATCCGCAGTCGTTAAATATTGCACTACAGGTCGCGGGCTCCATGTCACGTGGGTCAGCACTGAGTGTTAGCGAAATTGTTGGAGCGGGGCTGCTGGCCCGGATTGATGGAGCGCTTCTTTCAACTCCCGATGCGCAACCGCGACACTTCGATTTTGGCGACGGCCAGGAGCTGTGCGTACCTTTGTCGTTCGGTGATTTGGTCACCGGCTGGCACTCCACCGGCATTCCCAATATTGCAATATTTGTACATTTTTCCGGTGATCCATTACCTGACGGAGATCTTTCAAAAATTCCCGAGGGGCCGAACGCGCAACAGCGCGAAGCTCATCGCGCTCGGGCAGTGGCCGAGGTGACTGGCGCTGACGGCACTGTGGCACGTTCAGTGATCGAAACCGCCAACGGTTACACCTATACGCCGATTGCTGCCATGGAGGCGGCACGCCAAGTATTGAACGGCGTGCGACGACCGGGTTTTGAGACACCGGCAAAGCTGCTGGGGGGCTCATTCGCCGAGAGCATCGGCGGTACGACCATCACTGATTACTGATTGATCGGACGATAGTGCAGATGTTGTTTACTCAGGATTCCACTGCGCTGTCGTCTGCCTCGAACTCATGGGCAAGCAACCTGCCGGCAATCCGTGCGACGTTCACCAAGCGCTCGCTGGACATCCCACTGCATGCCGCTGCAGACAGCCCCCGCAGGGTGACCAGGATGTAGTCAGCCCGGGTCTGCGCAGCGTCCGGGCAGACTTGGTCCAAATACCGGCGGATCGCCTGGATTCCAGCGTCGCCGAATTTCTCCGCCATGTTTCGAGCGACCGGATCGTCCGCACGCAGGCCTTCGGTGATCAGGCAACCACGCAAAGCGCTATCTCGCGCGTACTGCTGCGCAGCGGCAATCAGCAGCGAGGTTAGCGCTTCGGCGGGAGGGCGATCCGGTGCCAGCAGTCTGTCCATTGGCAGCGCGTTTTCTGCGGCATAGCGACGCATTGCTCGTTCGAACAGTTCGGCCTTGCTTCCATAGGCGGCGTAAAAGCTCGGCGGCTTGATATTCATTGCCTCGGTCAGGTCGGTCAGGCTGACAGCGTCGTATCCACGCTGGTGAAATAGTGCTTGTGCGATGGCTATCCCTTGCTTCCGGTCAAAGGCGGAACGGCGCTGTCTGGGTTTTTCGTTCATGGCTATTTCTCTAGGTGATACGCCACTGTAGTGATCGCTACATGCAAGTTCAACCGCTTCGGTTGTACCTTTTATTTAGTAGTCACTAAATAACTTGCAGAGGACGTCCTCTCTATGTAGTGTTCACTACATATTCGACAGTTGAGGTTCATCACATGCAATTCAAAAACAAGGTTGTGCTGGTTACTGGCGGTTCTTCGGGCCTCGGCTTCGCAATCGCCGAAGCATTCGTCAGCCAGGGTGCGGATCTGATCATTACCGGGCGCCGCCAGCCTCAGCTAGACGAAGCAGCAAGTCGCCTCGGTGGGAATGTTTCTGCGGTGCGGACTGATATCTCGGACCCAGCCTCCCTAGGGGAACTGTTCAAGCATATCGGTGCGGTCCACGGTCGTATCGATGTATTGATCGCTAATGCCGGGATGGGTGAAATCGAGCCTCTAGGTGCAATCACCGAAGCGGGCTTCGATCGGGTGTTCGCGACCAATGTCAAAGGCACCACCTTTACGGTTCAGGGGGCGTTACCGCTGATGAGCGAGGGGAGCAGCGTTGTCATTATCGGCTCGACTTCTTCGATCAACCCTGGACCTGGTATGAGCGTGTACGGAGCAACCAAGGCCGCACTACGCGCGTTGGTGAGGAGCTGGATTCTCGACATCAAAGGATCGGGTGTACGCATTAACTTACTCAGCCCCGGGCCGGTGGACACCCCGTCCCTACGGGCCGTGCTTGGTGAAAATGCGCCACAGGTAATCGACTTGCTAAATGAGAAGAGCACCCTCGGCCGGATCGGCCAGGCACACGAGATCGGCCAAGCTGCGCTCTTTCTGGCGAGCGAGGCGTCGAGCTATGTCAATGGTGCCGAGCTGTTCGCCGACGGTGGAGCTTCTCAGGTTTGAACGTACATGGATCGGTCGACTCGCCAAAAGCTGACCTTCCGCTGAACGACGACAATGCCTTAACTGACAATCCGCAACGGGAAATATCATTCGCTTATAGATGACGAGCGCAACCATCCCGCCGAGTGAATCGGGGATGCAAGGAGTACCAAATGAGAAAGTTTGCTGGATCAGTAATCGATCATGTGGGCATTAATGTCTCGGACATTTTGCATGCTCGCGCCTTTTACGAACGGTCGCTCGAGCCGTTAGGGATCACATTGCTAATGAGCATCGAGACGGACCATCCGCATTCGACGCCTCGCAGACTGGGGTTCGGCTCCGCAGGCAAGCCATTCCTGTGGCTGCACGATGCTCCAGTTCCCAGCTACGGGGCTCATATCGCGCTGGTGGCGCAGAGTCATGGGGCCGTCGACGCATTCCATGCGGCTGCCATCGCCGTTGGCGGACAGGACAATGGCGCACCAGGGATCAGGCCTCAGTACCACTCCGATTATTACGCGGCCTATGTACTGGGCCCTGACGGAGTGAATCTGGAGTGTGTTTGCCAACGGACGCCTTAGTTGCCTGGGCTTTCATTAGGACCTGTCGGGTGGCATTCTTCGCCAGCTTTTCAACCACATCGAGCGTTTAGCCATGGACGTTTTCACAGGATTGAATGCGTTCATCTTTAGCCGTGGAGCAATTCTGATAACAGATAGCAGCGCCAACTCAAGATGTCTCGTCGCACGGCTGCAATCCTGAGGCTGCTCCTCTAGCCTGGTGCTAAATGGCTGCTCCTGGCCGAAAGCTGCCGTCGACGCGCTCGTCGCCTAGCCCTCGTAAGTATTGCCTTGCCTTGGATACTGTATGCACATATAGAACCGAGCAAGCGACCTCCCATGAATTTTGAACAAGCCAAAGCGCTGGGAATCAAGCAATGGCGCGATACGCTCGATGATCACGACTTCCGGTCACAGAAGCCCGAGGCGTATCGGTCCAGCCTGCTTTCGGCAAGCGCAAGGCTGGCCGAGGAGCGGTTGATTGATCGAGACGAACAGTTTGGCATGGATGAACTAGCGAACTTCGCATACTGGCTCGCAGTAGAAGAGCTGCAATCGACGACGGTCCTGTATCACAGCGCGTCTCAATACGACGTCGTCGCGCGAGACGGCTCCTCAAACCTTGGCACGATTCATCAATCAACCTTTTCGGAAAAAAGCGAGGGCGGCTGCATCCGCCCCTACGACGGAAATGTGTATCGCCAAGGTGGGGAGTTGAAGCTGATTTATAGCGCGGCGCCAACCACGGGCGTGATTGAGAGGTTTGTCCTTACCTTGGATGATGGTCGCCAGTTTACTTGGTTGAGACAGCCAGAATGATCTTGGGAGTTGTCTATACGCCCGTTGAAGATCCAGACGTCTACCGGTGGCTTGTCGATGCCCTGCAAATCGCGCGCGAAAATCGAAATTTAGTGCTAATGGAAAAGCTTAGGCCGTTTGCGGAACTGGCAAGGTTCGTCCTGTGTTCATCGTGCTTGGATCGGTTTGGCGAGCGCGACGATTGCCTATCTTGCAACGGCTTAGGGTTCGTCGAAAGACCGAAATGCCCAGGTAAACTTCCCTTGGAGCGTCGAGGTCCACTGGAAATAACCAGCGAACCCGGGGTGCAAGATGTGCGGCGGAGTTGAGGCAGCGGACAAAAATAGAGCCTATGAACGGGTCAGGGTGTATTTCCCGAACCCCAAAGCAGCAATTCCCGTGGTACTGCAGGACGGGACGGATCTTGGGTGGGTGCGATGGGGGCGCCGTCGAGAGGAGAAAGGCACAGGCCCATCAGGTGGGTGGGCAAAACTAGAGACGGTGGAACGAGGGGGATGGGAAAAGTATCACCCGCAGCGAGCGCTGGGACTTGTGCAGCGATACATGGAGAAAGATGCGGATCGCGTGTCGCACTGGTTCGATATGAACGAGGGCTTTGGGCTTGAATGCCTAATATTAGGTGAAGGCGATGCTCGGCGCGTGTACATAGTCACCACTTCCCCTCCTCCGGAATATGCATTCATACACGACCGCTGGCCGATGATCGGGCGGATTCCCGGCGGCACCGGCTGACCCCAGAGAGGCACCGCGCCACCATATTACTAACTGTTTTTCTGGCTTATCCTCTGGTCCCTACGAACCGAGGCTGCGCCATGGATAGACTAAGTAGGGCGGAAATTGAGGATGCCTTGGGACGCTTGCTACCAGGTAGCATGGTCAAATGTGTTTTATGGGGTGACGGTTCCGCCTCACTTACGGTAACAGGTGAGACCGGGGAATCATTTGCGGTAGTGGGACTGGTCCGAAGTGACTATCGAGGGGGAGCTGGATTGAAAAGCCTCGCTAAGCATATATTTGAGGACATTCAGCTAGCTCGACAGGGATTGAAAACCCACAGAGCGAAACCGATGTGCAATATTGGTAATCAATCCAGCACCACCGCCCCAACGCAGTACAAAGCCCGCCACTAGGCGGGTTTCTTTTTTTTTTGTTGCTAACCCTTGTTCGATTCATCCTTGATGGACCAGGCGTAGAACGCTACAGCTTCCTCAGCAAGCCTGCGCCATTCAGCGTTATCGATTATCCCCTTCTGCCTATATTCGTCAGCAATTCGGAGGAGAAGGCCGTACTGTCTTTCGGCGTCTGCTCGGCCTTCCGGCCTTCGAAGGAGCTCTCTCCACACATTAAGCGCCTGTTCCTTATTCAATCCAGCCATCCTCTCTTCCTCAACGTCGTCCTGCGGTGGAGCCTATCATCACCAAAATGTTCCATGCTGTGGATGGGTGGGCTAATCGATGTCTGGGCATCAGCTCCCGCATATTGCGTGACAAGCGCGCAAGTTAATTACGGCCCGATCACCGTCGTCGGTGATGGCGATAATTCGTTGAGCATGCGCTGGCTCGAATTGGGCTCTTTTCCTCCATGAATCCGCAGAAACCGCCCGCGGTGGCTGACCCAGCCAAGCCGCAGGAGGGCGCGGAGCAGATTGTGCTGCAGAAGGGCGAACCGGCCGATGCCTTCGAGTGGCTCAAGGTTAGCCACGTTATCGGCAACGCGCGCAACCAAGGGGGCCGAGCTAGCTCGCCCTGTCGCCGGTTTACCCATCTGACACTCGTCGCCAAAACACCCAATCGATCAACCTTGGCTCTAGCAGCGACTACGCTACAAAAGGCTTGATGGCCTGCAGCCTATTTCAAGGAAGATCAAAATGAGAGTCGCCACCTTTTTTCTAACTTCTTGCCTATCGTTCCCTTCAGCTGCAGGTATGCAGCTGGATTACAAATGGTCGTATGATGATGATTCAGAGTACTCCATCATTTCCTCTGTTGAGACCGGGCCTACCGTCCAGGCAGTTATTCGCCGCGTAGGCTCTTACTTTACCTCCTACACCATGATCGAGATCGACTGCACTACTAGGTACGTACGCCAAATGGGATACCACAGCAGCGTTGTAGGTGCTCAAGCTGCTAAGTACGACCTTCACAGCCGCTTTATCGAGGGAATGCTTGCCCACAAAGTACACGCGGTGCTGTGCAGAAGCTCACCTATGACGGAGGAACACTTAACAAACCTACCTGCCGGATAGGTCCCACCTAGTCGTCAGTGATATTAACCTGTTACCGACATGCTAAAACTGCTGCGACAAGCTCCCGCTCATAGCCCATGCGCTGCCGGCGCTCAGCCAGCAGCGCCCGGACTTTCACCTCGAGCGAGTCGGACTTCTTAAGCCCATCAGTTGCCCAGAGCGGTGCCGCCACCTCCTCGGTCTTGCATGGCACCTGCACGGGAATCTCCACCCGGACCGTTCGAATCTCAGGCTCACGACCGGCGCATCCCGCCAGCGCCAGCACACCAATCAGCAGCATCGCCTTCATAAGCCAAGCTCCCGATCGATGATGGATTCAGCCGCGGTGCACTGGGCGCCGCCGGTTCGCTCCTGCAGGAGGCGATTGGCTACCGCGTAGTCTGGCTGGGCCTCTTCCCTGGCCTTATCCTGCGCCAATGCGGCATTTCGCTCCCGCAACTCACCCGCCAGAACAAGCTCGCCCAGCTTCCGGCCTTGCTCGCCGGCCAACGACTCTAGGTTGTCACGGGCCAGAGTGGCCCGGGATAGGTCTTTGTTCGATGCGTCCAGCAGTGGCCTATAGTGGGCAGCAGCCAGCCACCCACCGAACCCCGCTCCTACGGAGAACAGCAGCAACGCCAGCGCGCCCAGGACCAACACCTTCGCCGTGTACCTCCCGGCATAGATCCCGCTGACGTCAATTGATGTCGTCCCGGTACGGCCTGCAAAGATCCAATCACCTTCATCCTTGCGCCAATACACCTCATAAGCGATTGCCGCTTCTGGCCTCTCCCAGGTAATTGTCATGACGCTAATCGCGCTACCCTGATCGACGAAATGGTCGTTACTGAGTGTCACGTTCGTTGGCGGCTTCTGAACGCTTGGGGGAACGACGCTGATTGGTGGACGCTCGATACGGCTGCCGTTGTCGATTGCACCGTATTTGCTCGAGTTGTGCCGTACAGCATTGATGGTGAACTTGATTTCCGTGTCCGAAAAATCTTCCGCTACGGACATCACCCGAAACTGTTGCACCGCCAAGGCAGGTGAGTCGATTGCCCACATGGAGTGAAGCGGTGGCAACGCCTCGAGGCTTTCCGACAGCACAACTTGTTGTACCTCAGCCGGAAAACCCGTGGTATCAAAAGTGATGTTGCCGTTGTCCCACGTGATGCCGGAGCTGTCCCAAGTCAGCGGATAACCCACAGACTTGATGGCTCGAGACACAGCCTTACCGTTGGGCATAATCAGGGTGATGGTGTCGCCCGGAAAGGCCGTCACATCCGCGTCGAGGACGAGAGTGTCGAGCGTTGAAGAACGCAGCCGGCCACCAATTCGGCGCCCAGCCCTGTCGTTATCCGCGATCCGGATGATCTGACCAGGCCGCGCCAAGGTGCCATCCAAGCCAACGGAAAAGCTGACGCTCTCTGTCTCCAGACGATTGGTAAGCAATGCCCATTTACCAACGCGCTGCGCCTGAGCCTGAGACGTGCATCCTGTAGCTGTGATTTCGGTTTGCTGGATGCCGTAACGAGCGATTCCGGGCTGGTCGTCTACGTACTCAACCTTCTGCCGGTAAAAATCCGAAGGATCGTTCCAGCTCACCAGGGCAACGGTATAGCGCGTCTTCTTGGCAGATCCGGTGTAGCTGAATTTCCCGTCGATGACGTTGGCATTCGAGTAGGTATAAACAGGATCCTCTGGTATATCGGCCACGGCCATGACGGAACCGGCAGCCCAGTACGCCATCCCACGGAACGCTGTCGCCAGATCCTGGAGCACGCGCAGCGCATCAGCGCGGACCGAAAGGTACAGATTGCAGGTGAAACGCGGCTCGGTGCCGCCCTTTCCGTCGGGGACTGGCTGATCGCAATACTGACCGATCCGATACAGCTCCCATTTATCCACCTGCCCCGCGTTCAGCAGATGGCCGAGCCCATAGCGGAAATGCAGCAGTAAGTCGTAAAAAATCCAGGCGGGATTATCTGTCCAGGCGCTTTTAAAGGTGCCATCCCAGACTCCCGTGTAGGTGCGCGTCTCTGGGTCATAGTTGCTTGGAACCTTGATGATGCGGCCATACAAATCGAACGAGCGAGTCGGAATCGATTGAAACTGCGACGCATCGAATTGCAGGCCGACGATGGCCGAACCTGGGTATCTCAGCTTCGCGTCGATAATCTCTGTAATTGCCTCAACGTTGGTGGTGTCTGATATCGCGGAGCTGGTGGCATTGGCCGTCAGACGGATCACGCGCACGGTCCAGCCTCTGGTCGCGCTAGGAAGGTCGACGCGGTGTGATCGTTCGTATTTTGTCGATGTTTTTCCGCTGAAAGCCGCGTCTAGCACGGACACAAAGGGACCGCCGTCGGTGGACAGCTCAATCCTGTATCGGACCGTGTATCCGTTGGTGTCGCCGTTTGTGGTGTTTGTCCGTGCAAGACGTGGAGTGGAAAGTCTGATCCGGACTGCCGAGAGTTGAAGATTGGTTACCGCGCGCACCCAAGGCTGGTCGGAGCGGAGCTCAACACCGACGGCAATTTCGCTCTCCACCGCGGGGAAGCCCGAGATGTGTAGTTGATCTTGACTGCCGGTTCGCACCTCTTGGCTGACGCCGCTGAAGTTCAGCGTTCCATCCGGGTTTGCCAGCGGTGTTTCATCAAGAAAAATGGACTGCATGCCGTTCGCCAAGCCTCGAATCTCACCTTCACTCACCAGGTCGAGAATTCGCGCGAAAGCGGTGCTTTGCAGGTTGTCCGGAGCCTCAACGGAAGGACGCGGCTTCGACTCACCACCCTTGCGTCCGGCTATGGCTAGCTGGGTCATGACTTTCCTTTGGGCGAAAAAAAGCCCGCTCAATGGCGGGCCTCGTGATGGATGCTTCGGTTACATCTGGTCTTCGGAGTAAATACCCGCGCTGATCACGGCGCTGCCGACAATCATGCGGCCATACAGCAGCGGGACAGGGTTGCCTTGGACGCTGGTATTAACCGGGCCGTTGAAGCTATAACTGGGTCGGTTGTTTGGGCTGTCTTGGGTGCCCAGACCTTTTGCCTGGGGACTGAGCATTTGCATCACCCCACCGGCAACCATGGCAATGCCGACCGGCAGAATCGGGCTGTAGACGAGGCCAACCACGATAAGTACGGCACCGATTATGGTTTGTAGCGCCCCGGCACGCTTTGAACCCTCAATAACTGGAACGATTCGGATGACATCCCTCCCCGTAGGCTTTCCGAGGTCGTCCTCTCCAATGTTCCTATTGCCATTAAAAATGGCAAAACGAAGGCCCTTATCCTTGCTCTCAAGCATAAATTTTTCGAAACCAGCAAACTGCTTGAAATAACCGATGATGTCGCGCCAGCCTGCTCCGGTCGTAATACGGTGCTCGCGCTTGCCAGTGATTTCAGCTAACTGCTTGGACACAATCACCGTTTGCATCTTCTCAAGCAACTGCGACATTTTTCCTCCGAACGAAAAAAACAGCCCAAGGCGGCTTTTATTATTGCGTGGTGAGTGATACATCCATGCTCATCATTTAGTCTTTGAATATCCTGAACTGCCGCTCCTTATGGTGGAGTCAAGTTCATTCAGGCCGCTTCCGCAGGACGATGCCGAGACAATATATGGTCACCTAGAGCCACACGGAATTACGCGGTCTCGCCTGAGCCGGTTTCTGCAGCTCGGCGTCCGTTGATGTTCACAGGAGTCTTACAGCCAGTGCTAACGCAGCCCTCACCGTGCGTCACTACCAACACAGATTTACCACCAAAGGGCGTCCTGAAATGCGAAAAAGCTTAGACGGCGGCACCGGATCGGCTTCGGTTGATCGGAGTCTGCCTGCTAGCGCAGGCAGACAAGACGACCTAACGGAGCATTAGGGCTAATTTCATTTCTCCTTCATAGAAAGACACGCCCTAGCACTATGGCACGAGCGGAGAAACAATCTCATCGGTGATTACTAGAGGGTCGTAATAGGAATTCGGACTGAACGTGAAATAAGCTGCACGCTTAGTATTTTTATTTAAGAGATTGTCACCTTTGTTAGGCCAAGAAGGATAGAGGGTCTCAGGGTCAGGTTTTCCGAAAATTTTGGTCAGATATTTTTCTCCAGAAACATAACTAGCCTTAGTTCCGGGAATGATGACCGCACTGTAGAAAACGCCATTAAAGAAACAGAGGGTTGCCTTATTTACCGGTTCCGCGCTGAATAAGCCAGTAAGGCCCTCTCCTTCGTAGCATACGTCTAGACCGTTCGCCTTAACTTTTTTCAGCGGCGATGGAACGTCAGAATATTTGCGGCCCAACTCGTACCCTAGCAGCTTTACCGAAGGAGTTCGATCTACGGGGATATCAAGATCGCCGACAATGAATTTGTATTGACGAGTCCCAACTCCCTGCAACTCCACTTCTATAAACAATTTTTTTGCGATCGAAACTGACCCGGCGAACGCCACTACCTGTGATGGGATCAGTTGTTTGCCATCTGTCGTCGCGAAAAGCTCCTCGGTGATTTTTCCCTCGTCAAATTTGACATTCACGTTACAAAAGGAGTTGTCGGCGGCGGGGCACCCCTCAGTTCGACCACTATTCAAGTTAAACACTACACCCGGCTTTCCATCTTTATCATCTAAAACCATTAAAGTAACGCTAGGTCCGTCGCCAGCCAGAGGGGATGATGTTTGGCTGAAGACTATAGTGCTTGTGCCGCGCATTTCGTCTTTGATTTCTGACTTCATCCATTCCGCATGGGCAAGAGATGCAATCATCGACCCCAACCCCAAAATAACCGACAGCAACGTTGCGCCTCTGTTCATCAATACCACTCCTGTGAAAGATGGCACCAAGATATCACCGGTTGGCCGGTGTACGAATCCCAGCACCGCAACGAATCGCGATGTAGTAACGCGATGCTTCGCTCACATGATTGGAAGATGAAGCGAAATGCCAAGCTATTTGACAGCTCACGAAAAATTTGCAATCAACCCGGGCAGGTGGGTCGATGACCTTTAACCATGTCCTGCCATGGCCCACCATAAACGATGACCTCGTTAGGATTTCAGGGCTGTTTTAGCAAAGGTTTTGCGTCCCGGTGACGCCAGTAACCAACGGTGACTTCAGACCAGTACCCGCCGTACACATCCCGCTTGCTGTCGCGGTTGTAGAGGTGATGAAGAATCGATCCGGGCGCCGGGTAGTGCTCTGGCTCACTCCTCAGCACACCGTCGGCCAGGTATATCCCCGCATGGTTGGGCACCGGTGAACGGATCTGCATCAGCACGATGTCGCCGTGCTGTGGTGCGGATACCTTTTCGAAGCCAGCCGCGGGCAAATTTTCGAGGTAGAGATTGCCGCCCTTATCCCACCAACCGTCTTCCCGCTCATAGCTGCCAAGATCGATACCCATCTCACGACGGTAAAAATCCAGGATGATGCTGAGACAATCATGCACACCGTGGACAAAATTGCGGCCAATCAGAGGTGCCTGATACCCAACCGGCGCGAAGCTCATCAAATTCCCAGCTCGCACTACACCGTCATCGCCTTTTCGCACTTCGAGAATGTGCCAGGGCAAGCCCGACGCTTCGCAGCAGACGCGATCAGCCTCACTCGGTGTGGCAGGATAATCGGGATGGCTGTGTACCACCGCGAAAATGTCGCCCCTGTCTTCAGCGGCTGCGTAATCCTCAGGCGCCAAGCGGAAATGCTCGTTCGGCGTCGAGGCGATGTTGCGGCATGGAACGTAGATCTCTTTTCGACCTACCCTCACCAACAGCCCACACGCCTCGCGCGGATACTCGTCGATGGCGTGTGCCTCGATTGCCGCTCTGTTTGCTTTGTTCATAGATCATGTCCGGAGCAGCCCCGCAGCGGGGAAAGAGCCATATGGGAGGGGGTTATTTTCGCCGAAACGTAGCTTGCAGCTAGTCAAGCGACCGCCGCACTTATCCTTGGCTGCGTCAGTGACGATGACATCGTTCTCGTCGGCAACGGGTGACCCGTTGTAGCCGCAATACGGACCTCGGTAGCCGCCACAGGAAAGCCACCAGCACACGTTGGCTACGATCTGTCTCCGAGGTAGTTGGACTTCAGCGAAATCCAGGGCCGTCGCCAGTTCGAACTGGACAACTTCGTTGTCCTCGGCAGCCTTGCGCTCGACATACCAAATATCTGGTGGAAGTTCTTCCTCTGGGTCCGCTTCGGGCTGCCCATCGAGATACTTGCCCAGGGTTCGATGGCGAATCAGTTTCGCGCCGACGAGATCTTCGAAATACAAAACCAGCGCAGTGATAAAGCCGTCAACGTTGCCCACGGAAAGAGTCGGCGTCGGTTGCGTCCCCTGCCCCGTCATCTCGAAGCCTTCAGCTTTAATCGGCCAAGGCGAATACTCTTTGCCCTGCCAAAATATTGAGGATTGCTGTGGGTAACCATGGAAGCGGTACAGCTCGGCGCCCAGCATCGTTGCATCGAGCTCAAAAAGCTCCACCCAAGCGCCAGGCTCCAGCGTCTGGATATCAGCCGTAATCGGCATGGAGTGTCCTCAGAAAAAATTAAAATCAGGCGAGTGGAGATCAGATGGGCCGTTTTGGGCGCTTTGCTTCGTCTGGGAAATCAGGGTGCCCTTCCTTCCAGGCTCTGAGCGCGATTCGATAGTCCCGCCATTGCCGATCTGTCCCAGGCAAGGCGGCAGGGTCAGAGTCTTCAAGCATCACGAGCTGTTCGGCCACGACGACCATCTCAGAGGATGCCCAATCCGCTTCCCTTTTCATCTGGATCTCCAGCAACGTTCTATCGGAGATTACCCACTCGCCTTTCTCCGATGCGGTGTAAAGCAGGGTCTTCTCATCATCGGGACGCTGACCATTCATTTGAATCCAACCATTAGGGCAGTCCCCACCCACCTGTTGAAAATTGCTGCCAATCTCAGCGTAAACGCACAAGGTCATGCATGGACTCTCCAGACTTTTAAGCGACAAGTTGCGGACGTCAGTCCTGTGGCTGTTTGTCCAAAGGGGTCGCCACTGGCGTTGGATGTGTAGCTAACTCGGCTCGCCCCCGTCTGAACGATCAAGGTGTTCAAGTCCAGTTGTGAGCCCTTGGTGCCGTAGCCGCCAGAGCTGTAGAACCAACCAGCATCGCCCCACTTGCCTCCGATCAGGATCTCCGCCTGTACAATCACCTCGTGCCCAGGGAACGGGTTGGCTACCGTGTAACGGCTGTTGATCGTCACCGTTGCGGGAGCTGCTTCTGTTCCGCCGTTCGGGTAGAAGATGTCTCGGATCTGCGGATAGGTCGGTGCGAAGTAGCCAGCGTTTACGCTCGGCCATTCCATGAAGTGCTTGCTCAGTGCAGAGCAACCCACCCAGGTCTTGCCGGAACCGAATCCAGCAACGAAAGCGCGAAACTTGTGGGGCAACGTGAGGAACTGAGCCTGGGGAACGTTAAGGCTCGGCATTCGGCTTCCTCGCATCCACTACGTCCACCTGGATACGAGTGGGAACCGCCGGCTCGTCGTCCGGCTCTTCCTTGCGCGAGCGGTTGACGTACATATCGCCCGTCTCTTTCGCCGCCTGCTCCAGGATCTGCATCGCGAGGCTGATGTTCTTCATGCTCTCGGCCTTCTCCACGAAGCGGTTCAAGGCGCGAAGGCGAAACGCTCGGTTGGCGATGGGGATCTCTGCCGTTTCTTCTCTGAAGCGCTTGCGAGTGTCCTCAAACACCGTCCGCCACTTCAGCGCTAAGTCGCGCCCTGCGTATTTCGTGGGGTCGTAGAACTCGCATTGCTGCCGACTGACTTCGAGGCCGAAGGTGTCCTTGACTGCTTGCGCCACTTGGCTTGGCGTATCGAAACAGGCAAGGGACTGCACAATGAAGCGCTTTACCTCATCTTTCAGGGCTGCCATATGGGTTTATTCCGTCAAAGTCTGGTCAAGTGTCAGGCCGACTTGAGGAGACAGGTTCCGCAGGCCCTCGCTATGTTCAGTTTCCCCACCTCAGCAGGGCTGTTTGCAGCATCCACCAGAGCTTGAACGTCAGGCGTAGCGCCGTAGCGGCGGACCACACCGACGAACTCTTCCACGTCGTGGCCTCGAAGCTTTATCTTCGGCTTACCGTCTTGGGTGAATGCTGGTTGACCGTACTTGTCGGTCGCGTGAGCTAGGTGATACAGCTCGTGTTCAATGAGTGCGCAGAACTCTAGGTCGCTGCATTGGGCGCAGTAATCGGCGGCCAGGGTGATGATGAAGCTCGGCACATCGCCGAACCAATCACGCATCTGCTGCTCCATCCGGGCCTTCTGCCAGCCACCGGCACGGAACGCCACTTGCTCGGCCTGGCCCAGGACTGTGCGGCCCTGCTTGTCGAAGCTCGCCGACGCCCACATGACCCGGACGTCTGCATCCAGTAGGTGAGCATGGTCTAAACTGTGAATGCTACCGGTGTCGGCAAGGATCTCGGCCTGGAGCCATTCCCACACTTCTGGCGCAGGGACCAGGCGCATGCCTAGGCCGGGAAGATCGGACAGGTCGAGTAAAGCTGCTGGCGGCATTGGTCGATTCATTTCTCCCCATCCCGCCCGTTCAACTAAGATCAGCTGTGTTCAAAAAGGAAATGAACAGGTGTCCCAGCGCATTGATGAAAAAGCTGTATTGAAGGCAGCATCTGCATGGGCGGAGCGAACCGGGAGAAACACCGAGAAGGTAAGCTCTACCGCTCAGGACGTCATGCGAAGGCTCAGGTCTAAACTCACTGCCTCCGTATATCAGGGCGCTCTCAAGCAGCTTCATGATCAATACACCAGGTGGTAGTGGTTTTGCCCCATATCGCGACACAGTTTGCTGATGCGCGAAACGTGTATCGCGCTACTCGGCCTTGCGGCCAGGGAGCTTGAAATCAGTCACCCGGTCAGCAATGGAGCGAATCTTCTCCACCCCAAGGAAACCAACCCAGCCACCAACGAATGTCGCCATGCTCTGGGGCAGCGAGAAGAACTCAAGTCCGCTGATGATCGTCAGGGCCAGGCCGCCACAGATGGCGCCCTCTACGATCATCTGGCGCCTTGTGCCACCACCGTACGTGATTCGCAGGACGGCCATAGCGCAGGACAACGCAGCCGCATAGAGGATTGGCGAATGCTGGCTCAACCACGTAAGCGCTATCGCCCAAGTGTCTGGTTTGTCTGGCATCTTCGGTATCTCAGCTTCCTCCCTTTCGGGGGGATATATACGAAACTCGGCGAAGGCCGAGCTGATCAGGGACTAATGATTATGCGGAAAGGCGGCCGCACTGAATTTTTTTAAGTTTGCGCAATCTATTTCTGAGCGCGTCGGCCCCTAAGCGGTCGAGCGGTAAAACCCCTAATGGGTCAGAAACTTAAGCATGGCTAGCGACTGCCTAATAGGAGCCAGCTGAAGGTGCAAACTCTTAACACTTACGAGATCCACTATGTGTTCGGCGGCGTAAAAAGGGTCACGCTTCACACTGCAAGCCAGATGAGTGACGGCGATGCCTGGACACTCGCAGCGATAGCATGTGGAGTATCTTTCAGCGTGATGTTGCACGCTCAACTATTGTCAGCTGTCAGAACAGTAGCACGGAGCCATGGAGTCTCAAATGTCCGCTGGAATCTTTCCCCTCGGTACGCAAAACCCAACACATTAGCTGCGCAGGGCATGGCGAGGACAGGTGATCTTTCTTCAGCCGTCATTGGCCAGTAATCGCTCGCGAGAATGAAATATTGCCAAGCACACCGCACGCCACCACAGTATCATTCTGATATTAAGGGTCTAGATCATGCCTTGGGAACGTTCAGATAAAAAGCGCTACTCGGGAAAGATCGAGGGCATCTTCGCCTCGATCACCGAGGCGTGGGATGTCGAAGACTTTATTGATCAATATCTTGTTCTGCGTGGATTCCAAGTCAACGACATGAACAGGGAACGCATTGCGCTACGGTTGGAAGCGGCTCCAGGGCGCCCACCCTATCGCGCAGTGCAGTTGGTAGCGTGGCTAGACGAGAATTACACGGCTGGTGCCCTGACCTCTAGTGAACGTTCCGAAGCTGATGCGAGAACGTCTCATGATCAGCCGGCCAGTACAACTCCCGCGGCGGTTTCAGACCGTTGTCTATTTCAGCCGCGTAGCGTAACTGACCTCGATACAAGTTCTGCAGGCGCCAAGCTTAACCATATGGAACTACCGAGCGCCACGTTCCCAGCACCGGTCAACCAAGTGGCTGAGCCTATGGCGAGCTCGACTGAGTCCAGGGTTACTTCAGAAATATACAAGCCGTTTGGAGACGGCCAGCGGGATACAGGTACGAATGAGCCCCCGCAATTTGCGCATTGCCGAAGCAAAAGCCATAGGGACTCTGTGTAAGTCAGCCCCAACGGTACCCACCAGGGCAATGGCTGTGGTGGAGCCGGAAACGAAAAGGCCTCTGCGGATGCAGAGATCCTCGATAGTGCTCGACCTGCTTTAAAGAGGAAGTTCAGTAAACTATTGGAATAGCTTTTTGACGAAAATCAATTTCTTCTTCGGTCAAATTCGCAGTATCTGGTTGTTGCGAGAGTATTGGGCATCCAATTGACATTGCTGCATGCCAAGCCCTCTGCCAGAGGACCCACCCACGCTCAGTTGCTGCGTCTAAATAGCCATGCTTGGATCTAGCGAGCTCATGGGGCTTAACGTACAGCTTCAAACTCTTTTCTCATTTTCTCCCGCTAACCGGCTATGTTTCGGCCGAACCATAGTATCGGCGCCAGATTTTAGCAGTCCAACCTATCAACCAGTAAATCTTAAAAACAAAAAGCCCAGCATCTATGGCTGGGCTCTTTCTATCATCCCTATCAATACGCAGGAACGGCAGGATGGGTAAATAATGGCTCATTGGCTCAAATCAAGTCAAGCGGCTTTTGTTTCAATAAGTCCCTCTGCATCCAACAGCGTTTGGGCAGCAACTAAAGCCTGATCAACTTCGCGTTCCAGCGCCTTACGTATATCCCTCCGCCACCGCTCCTGGGTCTTGATCGGATAAGGCTCTTCAGACCAATTATCCATCTCGTACCACGCTGCTGGCAGCACGGTTGTCGAACGTTTGCCACTGACTCCAGCTGGCTTGGGTAATGCCCAAGTAACGATCGCACAATGTCGAAATCGCTCAGGTGCTGGTGAGCGCACAGTCTTTGTCAGCTCAGCGATGGCGGTGTGTTTGCGCTCGGTGTGAGTCGAGAACTTCGCCACGAGCACACGCCAATGCGCGGAAGAAAGAGATCTATGCAGTCGCCCGAATACCCACCCTCTTGCTTCCATGAGTCGATGAACCTTGGCTCGGATCTCGGGCGGCACGTTCTCTTCAGTAAATTGCATCGTGCCCTCCTGAGGGCCTCTAGCCCGCGATATCCTTCAGATCCTCCGGCATCAGTGCTTCGATGGCCCCGTTTACGGCGGCCCACTCAAGCATCTCGAATAGGTAGGTTGCGTACTCGCGGCGGCTCTTGTCGGCGGCACGTTGCAGTTGCCGATCCAAGAGCGGATAGAGACGAATCTTGCGAGCGATATCTCTGCGTTGGTTGAGGGGGTCTTTAAATCCCATCGGTGCAAAACTCCTTGGTTGCTTTGAAAGGTTACGCAGCTGGTTTGGTTGATAGAGAATTACGCAAATATGCCCAATCGATGTCTGGACGCATTTCCTCGCACGTGACAGCTCGAGAGGACTCACGCTCGATACCGATTGCGAGGGCTGCGCCTGGCCGGCGATAGCCATAGGCAACCTGCTTGAGTTGGCCCACCGTAGTGCCGCAGTTGCCCGCAAATTCCTCTAGTGCCTGTTTGTTGAAAGGCTTGATGTAATCGTGCAGGTTCATGTTGTACCTCCGTGCACTCACAAGATTAGCAATTGCTAATGCCCTATTCAATAGCAACCTGTAATTTACTGTGTGCTAACCGGAGGCGATGATTTAGGGATGGACATAAATCAATTGAGAGTGAAGGCGCTGAAAGCCGTAATGGCTGGAGCCTCCCAAAAAGACTTCGCCAATCAATACGGCCTTGATGCGTCGTACCTGTCACAAATCCTGAATGGGCACCGAAACCTCGGAGAAAAGGCTGCCGCGAATCTGGAAGACAAAATTGGCCTTCCGGCAGGTAGCTTGGTCAGTCCGGTTCCGATGGAACCAGCTGTCCATGCGAAGGCCGGGCTTTCAGCTATTGAACAGTTGAAGCATTCGCTCACGAAGGTAACGGGATTTTCCAGCGAAGCGCGCGACCGAATCCTTGCTGCTGCTGAAGCGCCAGATGACGAGCTTGATAATTTTTATCCAGCAAACTTGGCCCATCTGCGCCCAACCAACGACGAAATTTTGATTCCCCAGTATGACGTCAGAGCGGCGATGGGCCATGGTCAAGTTCCACCGGAATATAACGAGGCAATCCGGAACCTTGTGGTCCGAGAGGAAGTGCTTCGCGAGAAAGGTGTGACCTATACATCCGCTTCTGCCCTCGCGATGATCACTGGCTGGGGCCAGAGCATGGAGGGCACTATTAATAACAACGACCCCGTCATAGTTGATCGCGGCGTCAACGAATTTATAGGCGAAGGCGTGTATGTTATCACGTGGCACGGACTGCTCTATATAAAACGTCTGCAAATGAAGGACGCCGAGCATTTCTGGCTTATTTCGGATAATAAAAAAAACAAGGATTTGATAGCACACGTCAATGACGTGACGATCCACGCAAAGGTTCTGCTCGTTTGGAATGCTCGAAAGCTGTGAGCTTTACGTCGTATGTTCAGCCCCTCTTATCTAGAGACAACAAACAATTCATGCAATAAACAGGATTTCCATGCCAGGAGGTGACAGTTGCAAAGAATCAAGCCGTTCTCAATCGAATCGAATGCCGGGATCTACTTAGGTATTGCCGGCGTCTCCTTAAGTATCATCGGTGTTTTGCTCTCCGTATATACATTGTCGGCAGGCGAGAAAGCCATTTGGCTCGGAATCTCTGGTTGGTCGGCAGCGCTATTAGTGGGAATTTTTTTAACAATTCCTCTATGGAAATTGATGTCCGAATTAACGAAGGCTCATCAGGCATACGCCGAGCTGCTAATCAGGGTTAACGATCTTGAAAATGCAAACGCCAAAATTATAGAAATCAACGCTTACATAATTTCAAAAACGGTACGACAGCAGGCGACAAAAAGAGAGCGAAAACCCGCAGAGCCCCATTCTCCTGCCCCGAATGGTATTCAGGTAGAACTAGAGTCACCAGAGGAAGCGTAACATGGACATAACCTTCGAAGATTATAATTATTACCCGGCACTACGTAGCAGGCCTGCAGAAATTACCGGCTATGAAAATCTCACCAACAATCATAAAGATGCGATTATCCCTGCTTTCACGTTAGGCGCTTGGCCTCGACAGCCCAACATAGAGGTTCCATTATCTAAAATAGTTTCCGCTACTGCCGGCCGTCCATTCATGCTGGATCTAACAACCGAGCCCTCTTTTCTCACAGAAGATATCAAACGCTTAAAAGATTCTAGTACCAATTTTAAAAATTGGAGAGACTTTATAAGCAAAATCAATGCCCCCGTTATACCTATAATTCAAATCACCCCTGATTCTAAAACATCCCAGATCATCAGACAGACCAGGGAACTGGAGAGAATCGGTTGTAACAAAGTAGCATTTAAAGTCAGAAATTTTGGCGAGGACACCGCAAAAATAATTTCAGCGTTATCCTCTTTGGACTCCGTTGAGAACGCGGTAGTAATCATCGACGCAGGATATGTAAGAGATACCCTGCCCGCCTGCTTGGCAGGATGCATTTCTACTATAAACGAAATAAGGGACGAGGTAGAGGATGCAGAAATAATCATCACTGCGACCAGCTTTCCATCGTCTGTAGTCTCTTTTTTAGACCCTAATAGCGGCGGTAAGCGCGGCCTGATTGCCATGTACGAGTCTAAGATCCATGATGCAATTGGTTCAGGAGCAGCGATTTATGGGGATCATGGCTCCATACATTCACGCGTTTACATTACCGGAGGAGGCCGTTACACCCCCCGAATTGACTATCCATTGAACGATGCCTGGATCTTTGAAAGACGCCCAGAGAATAACTCAACAGGATATATTGACGCTGCGCAAAAGCTTATTTCTTCATATACAGAAATCGAAGACGATTTGACATGGGGAGCCGAAATGATCAGACAGGCTGCTCAAGGAAATATCGAAGGCATGAAGACCCCTGCTGCTTGGATAGCCGCGAGAGTCAACATGCATATATCTAAACAAATCGATTTCAGATGCAGCGGCCGTATAGACGATGAAGAAGACTATGACGATCTAATTTGACTTCTCCGCCTTACTAAAACCGTTTGGGGCATATCCTCTGGTATTGCTCCAAACTCATGGCCAAGTACTGAAGTATCAACGCTACGTTCATACTCTCCTCCCGCTGCCCTAAAATAGCTTTGTGGTATTTCTTGCGATAGAGACAGGACAGCTCGCAGGCTTTCACCTCGACTTAGTAATGATAAGCTTTCTAGCGACCCGTTAGCCTCTCTAGCTTTATCAAAGGCTATAAACGTTTTTCGATACCGCTCTTTTATACATGATAGCGCGAACGAACGCATTTTCTTTATAGCGATCAAATCTACATATTGAAGAAGCTCCTTCCTTGTAGCTCCAACCTTAAAGGAAATACCTTCCGCCCTTAGCAGCCTTTCGATTTCCACTCGCGTTATCAGGCTAGCAAGGTATTGGGAGTTTTTAACCTCATCAATCCGCCCCGCCCTCACCTGTCTAAATGCGACCTTGTCAGATTTCAGGTAAACTTCAATTACACCGACTTCAGACGGATAGCTTTCGGTAATATCAGCGATAAATTTAGAAGCCGCTACCACTGTGACTTTGTCAAAATGACACCTAAACGATTCAATTTGCCCCGGCAGTCTTTTTAAGGAGTCGAAAGCACTCTTAATTTCAAAACCGTATAATCTGCCGTTAGCAAGCGCTATATCAGCTCGTCGAGCCCAATTAGCCACGACCATCTCGTTGATTACCACAGCGTCTCGGACCATCCCTTTGGCATACAGCCAATCGATCAGAGCAGCCTTAATGGCCTTTTCCTTGATCACAAAATCACCAACAAATCTTGACACAATGAAAAGATTCAAGGTGCGTTTAACGCACCACTGACCGCTAAGAATACACCATAAATGCACATTCGCTGCATCTCGGGGCAACAGCAGCTATCTACAACGCTCTCAAGGCAACGGCTCAGCTATTGCCCTTAAGGACTCCGACTCAATCTCCACGTCATCCTCTGTACGCGCGTCCCATCTCAACGTAACTGTCGCGTCGTTGTTGAAAGTCACCGTGATCCCCGGCGTATCGGATAACAGCCCCATCACTTCGTCCCATTCTTGGTCTCCCTCTGTATCCAAGCGCTGAAACGTAATCCTGCGTTGAATCTGCGCAACAGGATGATTGATTAACGAAGAGATGCGCAGGCCCAGGCGCTCAATCGCGGTCATTCCCTGGCGTTTTGGTTGGGTGTGCTTGAGTTCAGTCACCATAGATTGCTCCAACACTGTATGCATAACCAGCTTATTTAGCATATCTGAGTCCAATAAAAATGTAACCACCTCCTGCGCTCACGAAATTGGAGCTCTAGGCAGGGTGCGGCTTATTATCCAATTTTTTAGCATTTGCTATTGACGTCTCGATTAGCCATTGCTAATTTTTACCCATCTCTACTGCGCTACGCCGTAAAAGGGCCTGATCAGGTCCCACAGCTCTTTAACAACACGCGCCATAAACGATTACCCGGCTCACGCTGGGAGGTCAACCCCTCGGGTTTGCAGCCGACATCCACATGGGCCTCTATGAGGACGCCGCCTATGTCGATGCGGTGCGCGATGAGGTAGCGATGATCAAAGCTGAAGACAAGGTCGCGGAAGAGGAACGCCAGAAGCAAGAACGGCTGGATTACATCAGGTCGGTTGTCGAGACGATGCAAGGTGCCCAGTCGCTGCAAGAACTCAAAAAGATCCATGACCACGCAGTTCGACGCCTGACCGCGCGTAAAGACGATACGGCGGTCCGGCGCATCGCCAAAGAACTGAAAGACCTTTCTGCGAAATTCGAAGAGGAGTCAGCTGCATGACCCAGCTATACGCACTCTCCGGCAAGCTCGCCGAGATCCAAGCGATGGCCGACGTCGATGATGAGGGACTTAAAGAGGCCCTACAGCACGCCCTGGAAGAGATCCAAGGCGAGTTCGAAGTGAAGGCCGACAATGTCGTCATGCTGCGCCGGAACATTGAAAGCGATGTGGCCGCGATTGAAAACGAGATTGAGCGTCTCACCGAGCTCAAGCGCATCAAGAACAACAGCGTGGCCGAGATCACCGACTACCTTCGCCGAAACATGGAAGCGGCAAATCTCAAAACCATTAAGCGTCCCCTTTTCACCATTACCCTGGCCCTCGGCAAAGAGAAGGTAATCGTGGACAACGAGGACGCCGTGCCGGATGAGCTCATTGCCGTGAAAACCAGCATTGCGCCCGATAAGAACGCTATCGCCGCCAAACTCAAAGAAATCCGCGATCACAACGACGCCGTCCGGAAACGGATCGAAGCTGGTGAAGACGTCGAGCATGAACTTCTGCCCGAACCGTCCTGGGCGCACCTGGAACGTGGAGATAGCTCCATCCGAATTAAGTGAGGCAAAGATGATTAGCAATCACCTCAGCCTGATCGAGCTGCAGCGGCGGAATGCAGAATCGATCGATGATCAGATCACCAAATATCTCCAGGAGGGCGGACGAGTCGTTCAATTGGAGGCACCGCCTTTCAATCCGATACGACCGCCCCGCTCCACCCGTATAGACCCGGAAACAATCCTGAAGCGGAGACGCAAATCGCGGCCTCACGCCAAGCGGAGTACGAGGCGCAAAGCGGTGGACACGCCATGAGCAAACGTAAAGCGAATAACAACGTCGCCCGCGCCGAACGAAAATGCCGGGCATTGCTCAGGACCAACCATGTCGCAGTGGTAAACATTGACCCGAGCGGCACGCAGGTCATGATGAACTGGAAAAGTTGCCGCCAGATCCGAACGCTTGAAATCGCAAACGCAATCTTCGATTTCGCCTACAACTGGACAATCTATATCGCCGGCATGTGCCGAGACGACCGCGGAGCCGAGTACATCAAGTCAGTGGAGATATCGCCACAAGGCGTCTACAAGGTGGAAAGTCTTACGCATGCTATCGAGCATTACTACCTGGAGCTCCGCAAGAGCTGCAATCCGAACCATCTGGTGGCGTCTGGCTGGATTGCGATACCCGACGATGTGTGTCTGGGAGAGGGACAAGTCGCGAAGCTATTCTCTGCCGTCGGCGCCTGGAATCAGGTCAGATTAGCCGCTTGATACCTATTTGGGCTCGCCATGACAGATCATCTATTCACCCCGCTGTACTGCCAGCTTGTTTAAGGTGATAGGCCAGCCGATCAATTTCCCAGAAGGCTTTAGTGGCGGCATTTTGTTGGCAAATACGGCGCTGTACCTGTGCACCAGCGGAATGCAACCCTGAGCGCTAACGAAAGCGAAAGTGTCTCGCATGCGCTCTACGTCAAATTTACTACCTAGGTAATCCTTCAACAAACGGCGACTAATTATGTAATGTCCACACTCTAGGCAAGTGACATCATCCCAGTCACCGCATAGACCCTTGCGATACGCGTCGCCCCAACAAATCCAGCAACTGCACTTCATTCCACTTCCACCTCCCGTTTCCAAATTGGATTCTAGGCAAACGGGTTGGGTTCCTCCTAGGATGAGGTCGCTGGCGAGCCGTTTGTCGTGCCAGCCGGCAGATGGGCAGCCTATCGGAAACGCGACCCCGTCAGGCGCCAAAAGCTAAGGATTTCTGAAACCCTACTTCGTCGAATTGGTCGATGGCATCAGAGGGCGACGACGCCCCGGCCCGGCGAAGGGCAAACTTGCGTGTGCGGAGTACCAAATGTCTAACGAACCTTTCAACCTACCAGCCGGGGCGATGCGCGCCGCTGAGAAGATACTAAAAGACATCGAGACCGCTGGATCGATGATCCTGGCCGTCAAAAGCGGTGCAAAAGCTCACGGATTTGTGATCGGCCTAACCTGCGCGGGAGCCATCACCGGGGATCAAGCCGACCTAATTCTGGACCGGTTCGACCACGCGACGGAGAGAAGGCTTAGAGACTTGGCACTTAACGCTAAATAGGAGCTTTTTTTCCAACAGCCCTCAAACGCACGGGTCATTCACAGATCTTTCCGCAGTACAGAAAAACCGCAAACTGACGCCAAGGGTTAGACGGATCAAGCCCCTGCCTGATACCAAAGTCGCTGGCTTTTGCCCACGCAACGGCAGATTCCAAGAAACCATCTATCGTATCGTTTTCCCAATCTGTGCTATCTGCCGAGGCTGCCGCTCTATCTGCCATCAGAGCATGGGCAAATCTAAGAAAAGATTGGTCGTCGTTGACTTCTTCTAGGAGGTCGTAGGGGTCCATCGTCGCCCCATCCTTAAGGGGTGATCGGTTTATCTATCCGTTCACCGGATTCCATATCCTCGATCTTAAAGTCCCACCAGTCTTCGCTTGGCATCGATTTGAGACCGTACTCACGCCCGGCTTTTAGGTAAACGTCCCGAAAAATTGGCCTCGTCGCTCGTGTTCCCGTCCACTTCTTCACTTCCAGACGGTGTTTTCCCGGCGACAAGCGATATTCTGTACGCTGCGTGTACAACGCATACAGAGTGTCTGCTCCATCTACGCTGGCAATCGTGAGCGTCTTCTCTATCGCCCGAATACCTGCGGTTTCGGAGTTAGGTAGCCCCTCCGCTGCTTTCTCAGTGTAGGACTTACACCCAGCCGCCATAACGATAATCATAGCGAAACCGAGGATGCTGAAGCCGCGCTTGAACTGCATAAACCGTCCCGTATTCCATTCGTGAATCGGCTATTCAACTCCACCCATTATAAAATTGCCAGCATAGCGCTTTCACCACGGAGCGCATCGGATCAGTCGAGATCAAGCCCGTTGGCAAGAGATTCAAGGTTCGTTGTAAGTTGCCAGATCAGTGAGCTCGTACAGGAAGATGATTACCATCAGCCCCATCGAGCATCCAATTTCCACCACCAAGAGCAGCTCAACAAGATCTGTTACCCGCTAGTCGCTCACGCTCTATTTGGTCCGCCCAACCTTCTGCAAGCCGCTTACCTTGCTCGGCAGCCTCCTCATAATTGACCCAAGCGCCATCCTCTCTTGTCTCCTCTATGGAGGCCGTATGTGACTGCTGGAGAGTGACGTAAAAGGCTTTAGGAAATGGAAGCTCCTCGGTCCAATCGAATCGAATTGAGACCTCAAAGCTCTTATAACTGTATTGTAGACTGGTAGGTCTCTGTGTTGTGTTTGATGCTGCCGTCATCTGCACGTCCATTATTCCGCGTCCATGCTGCTCATTCTGTATATGCTGATCTGCTACGAATACGTTCCACATCAGCACTTCTCATACTCACAAACCACCTGTAAAACCCACTCAAATTGAGCTGGGGCATTTTTCTGTAGGCGATACCTCGTCCGCTTTCAATAGTCGACTTATCGCTTAAGCGCTGCAGCCCCTATAAGCCCAATCGTAACACCGGCTAAAGCAACGACAGCACCGGCTATTACCTTCCCATTTTCTTCAAACCAGGAATCAAATGTTTCCTGGGATGGCGCGGGGGCTTCAATTTCAATGTCGCGCCATTTGACACGTATTTTTTCGGCACGCTTCATGACGCTGATGTCTTCCAAACGAACCAAATCTGGGTCAATGCCCATTTTGGTGGCTTCATTTTTCAGTTGTTCAAGCATTGCTTCGTTTGCGTTAGTTGTCATTTTACAATCCTCTCGCATGGCCCAATTCGTCTAGCAGCAGAATGCCACCAGTATTCCGCCAAAGGCAATCTGTTACCAGCCGAAACGGTCTTTTTGGCTGCCTGCTCTCCTTCCCGAACATCACTCCATATCATCACAACCTTCCGCCGCTGCGCGCGGCATGGAGCATCATCATGGCAAAAATCATTGCCCAAATGACAGTAAAGCTCCCTCGCCTCATGGAGGTGAGCGAGTACAGAAAACTACGGTACGCAGGCGGCAAACCTAGCGTCCAGCAGCTCAAAAGATGGATCGAGGAGGGGGAAGTGATCGGGGAGATCAAGGGCGGGATGTACTTTGTAGACCTGCAAGCAGCAGTCATGGGAGCAAACGACCCGCTGCTCGCACAAATGATGGAGATTGGTTGATGGCGGCTCGGCCACGCATATTGAAAAATAGAAAGTTGCCGCCGAACCTCTACCCCAACGGAAAATATTGGCGGTACCGCAATCCCATCACCGGATTGGTGACGAGCATCAACCGTCCTTTGGAAGAAGCAATAAAGCTAGCGCGGGCGGCGAATCTGAAACTGTCGGCGCTGGTTGTCGACGACGGCGCGCTACTCACCGTGTTGACTGGCGAGCGTCTGCCGACGATCAACATCCTATTGCAGCGTTTTCAGGACGAATGGCTTAAGGACAAAGGCTACGCAGCTCGCACACTAGAGGAGATCAAGTTCAAGCTTCAGCGGTATCAGCGAGACCTTGGCGAACGCCTGATTGGGCAATTGGACGTGCTTGCCATGGCTGAATACCTGGACCAGTTCAGCAACAACGCCTACACGAAGCACCGCGGTCTCTGGGTACAGATATTCGCTTTTGCCGTGGCGAAAGGCCTCGCAGAGCGAAATGTGGCCGAGCTAACCCTGGTGAAAAAGGAGGCGGAGAAGAAGCGACAACGTCACACCCTCGAAGGGCTGAAAACCATAATCAACGCCGCAACTACACCTCCATGGTTAAAGCGCGCCATCCGCCTAGCGCTGACTAGCCTCCAGCGGCGCGAGGACATCGTGACCTGGCAGAAATCAGCCGCCAACATGGATGAAAACACGCTGACCGTTTCGCCCGGAAAAACTCAGGGTTACAGCAATCCGGTTCACCTCAAAATCAAGATGGGGGCCGCCCTACGCGAGGTTGTAGGAGAGTGCCTACGCTCACCCGTCGCTTCCCCCTACCTGATCCATTACAAGCCCAAGGCGAGGCGCAGAGAGCAGATCAATGCGAAGGATCACTGGACCTCTGTGACGCCGGATTACCTGACCAAGGAATTCAGCAAGGCCAGGGACGAGGCGCACGCCTATGACTATATGCCAGCAGGAGAGCGCCCCACTTTTCACGAGATTCGCGCTTTAGGCGCGTGGCTCTATGAGCAGCAGAACTTCCCCCAGGAATACATCCAGGCGCTGCTTGGTCATGCAGACGAAAAGATGACGAAGCACTACCAGAAGGGACACGGCGAGCAGACGATTGAATACGTCGAGGTGGGTGCCGAATTGGCGTTGTGAGGTGGGGTTTTGCAAAAGTTTTGAAAAAGTTTTGAAAATCGCAGCCAACAAAAAAGGGCCCACCTTTCGGTGAGCCCTTCTAGACCGCCCAGCAGAGCGGATTTTGTTTGGTAGGCGCGATTGGACTCGAACCAACGACCCCCACCATGTCAAGGTGGTGCTCTAACCAACTGAGCTACGTGCCTGCTGTGAGGCGGCATTCTACGGAATTCCAAAAGGGTGTCAACACCTTTTTTTCACCTAAGCCTATGAATATGCAAAATATTTAATTGCGCCGAGGCGACAAGGATTTTGTGGTGGCTGGCGGCGGATTTTTATCTCGGGTAGGATCGCTGCATTCGTAAAAAATATAAAACAGAGGTTCCAGAATGGCGAACACATCCTACCCAGCGTCCTATTACGCCGCATCGGCCAATGCGACGCCGTCGCGCCCCGCCCTGCAGGATGATGTCGAAACCGATGTCTGCGTGATCGGTGCGGGATACACGGGGTTGTCTTCCGCGCTGTTTCTGCTGGAGCACGGTTTTAAAGTGACGATCGTCGAGGCGGCGAAGGTCGGCTTCGGCGCTTCGGGTCGCAACGGTGGGCAGATCGTCAACAGCTACAGCCGTGACATTGATGTGATCGAGCGCAGCGTCGGTCCACAGCAAGCGCAGTTGCTCGGCAACATGGCGTTCGAGGGTGGGCGGATCATCCGTGAGCGGGTGGCTAAGTATCAGATTCAGTGCGATCTGAAGGACGGCGGTGTATTCGCGGCCCTCACCGCTAAACAGATGGGTCATCTGGAGTCGCAGAAGCGTTTATGGGAGCGTTTCGGTCATACACAGCTGGAGTTGCTGGATCAGCGGCGTATTCGCGAGGTGGTGGCTTGCGAGGAGTATGTCGGCGGCATGTTGGATATGAGCGGAGGGCATATCCACCCGCTCAATCTGGCGTTGGGCGAAGCGGCGGCGGTGGAGTCACTGGGTGGTGTGATCTACGAGCAGTCGCCGGCGGTGCGCATCGAGCGCGGCGCCAGTCCGGTCGTGCATACGCCGCAGGGCAAGGTCAGGGCCAAATTCATTATCGTGGCGGGCAATGCTTACCTGGGCAACCTGGTGCCGGAGTTGGCGGCCAAGTCGATGCCTTGCGGTACGCAGGTGATCGCCACTGAGCCGCTGGGGGACGAGTTGGCCCATCGCCTGCTGCCTCAGGATTACTGCGTCGAAGATTGCAACTACCTGCTCGACTACTACCGGCTGACGGGTGACAAGCGCCTGATTTTCGGTGGTGGCGTGGTGTATGGCGCAAGGGATCCGGCCAACATTGAAGCGATCATTCGGCCGAAGATGCTCAAAGCGTTCCCGCAGCTCAAGGATGTGAAGATCGATTACGCCTGGACCGGAAATTTCCTACTGACTCTGTCGCGTCTTCCGCAAGTCGGGCGGCTGGGGGATAACATTTATTATTCCCAAGGCTGCAGTGGTCATGGCGTGACGTATACGCATTTGGCGGGCAAGGTACTGGCAGAGGCATTGCGAGGGCAAGCAGAGCGTTTTGACGCGTTTGCGGACCTGCCGCACTACCCCTTCCCCGGCGGTCAATTGCTGCGCACCCCGTTTGCAGCGATGGGGGCTTGGTATTACGGGTTGCGGGATCGGTTGGGGTTCTGAAGCTGCGAACAACAAGGGCTGCTTTGCAGCCCAACGGGGATAAATCCCCTCGCCACAGCAAGCTCCCTCGCCACAGGGGCTTGTTTCAATCTTTCAAATCCCGGAAACAAAAAACCCCGGTCTTTCGACCAGGGTCTTTGCTATCGATTGGAAGAAGCTCTTCAGCTTTCTTCTTAGCTTTAAGGCGTTCAGTGGGCCTCGAAGCAGATATGGCGCAGCGGACGGGACTCGAACCCGCGACCCCCGGCGTGACAGGCCGGTATTCTAACCGACTGAACTACCGCTGCGTATCGCTGTGGACTTGCGTCCATTTAACTCGTCTGATCCAAACCCGCGGGCTTGGATCTCGAACCAGGCGAACCTGCTTCGGAAAATATGGCGCAGCGGACGGGACTCGAACCCGCGACCCCCGGCGTGACAGGCCGGTATTCTAACCGACTGAACTACCGCTGCGCGTCGGTGGATGCTTTTGACAGCTTCCATCTTGCTTTCGCAAGACTCTCAAGAAACATGGTGGGTGATGACGGGATCGAACCGCCGACATTCTGCTTGTAAGGCAGACGCTCTCCCGGCTGAGCTAATCACCCTTTGCTGCGTTGAGGCCGCGAAATTTACGCAGGTACCGAAGCTAAGTCAATAGCAGGGTTGGATTTTTTTCAGAAACAGTTTCAAGCGACAAGTGCCAAGCTACAAGTAAAAAGCACCGGACCCGCACCACGCTGCTTGCAGCTTGAAACTTGCCGCTTGCAGCTGCTCCTTACTCATAAATCATTTTCTTGGTCATGCCGCCATCCACCACGAACTCCTGCCCCGTGACAAAACCGGCGTTGCGCGAAAGCAGCCATGCCACCATCGCCGCCACGTCCTCCACCGTACCCACCCTGCCCGCCGGATGCTGGGCGTGATCGGCATCGGTGAGCGGCTGCGCTCGACGTTGCGATGGGTCTCGCGCGTCGATCCAACCAGGGCTGACGGCGTTGACCCGAATCTCCGGCCCTAGACTGATCGCCAGGGCATGAGTCAGGGCCAGCAAACCTCCTTTGCTGGCCGCATAGGCCTCGGTGTCCGGTTCCGACTGCGCGGCGCGGGTCGAGGCCAGGTTGACGATGGCCCCGTTGTGGGCACGCAGGTAAGGCGCGCAGTGCTTGGCCAGCAGCATCGGCCCGCCCAGGTTCACCGCCAAGACCCGGTTCCAATGCGCCAGGTCCAGGCTTTCCAGGGTGATGTTGTGCGGGTCGGCGATGGCGGCGTTGCACACCAGCGCGTCGAGCCGCCCGAACTGGCCGAGCACTTCAGCGGTAGCGGTGGCAACCTGGGCCTCGTCCGACACATCCATGGCGATGAACCAGGCATTGTCACCCAAGGTTTTCGCCACCTTGGAACCGCGCTCGCGGTCCAGGTCGGTGAGAACCACCTGCCAACCTTCACAGATCAGCCAGGCGGCAATCCCAAGGCCGATACCCCGCGCGGCGCCCGTCACCAGGGCTACCCGGCCATGAGTACCGCTCGGCGGCGTAGCCAGCTCGATCACAAGGCCGCCAACCCGCGGGCCAGGTCGGCTTGCAGGTCCGCCACGTCTTCCAGGCCGACCGCCACGCGGATCAGGCTGTCACGGATACCCGCCGATTCACGCTCCTGGGGCGACAGGCGACCGTGGGAGGTGGTGCTCGGGTGGGTAATGGTGGTTTTGCTGTCACCGAGGTTGGCGGTGATGGAGATCAACCGGGTCGCGTCGATGAAACGCCAGGCGCCCTCCTTGCCGCCCTTGACCTCGAAGCTCACCACCGCGCCGAAACCGCGCTGCTGACGCAAGGCCAGTTCGTGCTGCGGATGGCTCTTGAGGCCGGCGTAATGCACTTTCTCGATACCGTCCTGCTGCTCCAGCCACTCGGCCAGGGCCTGGGCATTGGCGCAATGAGCCTTCATCCGTAGGCCGAGGGTTTCCAGGCCTTTGAGGAAGATCCAGGCATTGAACGGGCTAAGGGTCGGCCCAGCGGTGCGCAAGAAGCCCACGACCTCTTTCATTTGCTCGCCACGACCAGCAACGACACCGCCCATGCAACGACCTTGGCCGTCAATGAACTTGGTGGCCGAATGCACCACCACGTCCGCGCCCAGCTTGAGCGGCTGTTGCAGCGCCGGTGTGCAGAAGCAGTTGTCGACCACCAGCATGGCGCCCTTGGCATGGGCGATTTCCGCCAGCGCGGCGATGTCCACCAGCTCAGCAAGCGGATTGGACGGCGACTCGACGAAAAGCAGCTTGGTATTGGCCTTGATCGCGGCATCCCAACCGGACAAATCCGCCAGGGGCACGTAATCGACTTCCACGCCGAAACGCTTGAAGTATTTTTCGAACAGGCTGATGGTCGAGCCGAAGACGCTGCGCGACACCAGTACATGGTCGCCAGCGCTGCAGAAGCTCATCACCACCGCCATGATCGCGGCCATGCCGGTGGCGGTCGCCACGGCCTGCTCGGCGCCTTCCAGGGCGGCGATACGCTCCTCGAAAGCCCGCACGGTCGGGTTGGTGTAACGCGAGTAGACGTTGCCCGGCACTTCCCCGGCAAAGCGCGCCGCGGCATCGGCGGCCGTGCGGAACACGTAGCTGGAGGTGAAGAACATCGGATCGCCATGTTCGGCTTCCGGTGTACGGTGCTGGCCCGCGCGAACCGCCAGGGTATCGAACGCTACGCCTTCAAGGTCGCTGTCCAGCCGACCGGCATCCCAATCCTGACTCATGCTGCCACTCCTGTAATCGGTTAAACGCAAACCGGCCCCTCGGGGCCGGTTCGTGACTCAGTTGTTGTACAGATCGATGATCGCGCTGACCGCCTGCGTCTTGGCCTTGGACGCGTCGTTACGCGCGTTCTCGATCCGATTCAGGTAGGCCTCGTCGATGTCGCCGGTGACGTACTTGCCGTCGAATACCGCACAATCGAACTGCTCGATCTTGATCTTGCCGCCACCCACCGCTTCGATGAGGTCCGGCAAGTCCTGGTAGATCAGCCAGTCGGCACCGATCAGGTCGGCCACTTCCTGGGTCGTGCGGTTATGAGCGATCAGCTCATGGGCACTCGGCATATCGATGCCGTAGACGTTCGGGTAGCGCACGGCCGGGGCCGCCGAGCAGAAGTAGACATTCTTGGCGCCGGCTTCGCGGGCCATCTGGATGATCTGCTTGCAGGTGGTACCGCGTACGATGGAATCGTCCACCAGCATCACGTTCTTGCCGCGGAATTCCAGTTCAATGGCGTTGAGCTTCTGGCGTACGGATTTTTTCCGTGCAGCCTGGCCCGGCATGATGAAGGTGCGGCCAATGTAGCGGTTCTTCACGAAGCCTTCGCGGAACTTCACGCCCAAATGGTTCGCCAGCTCCAGGGCCGCGGTGCGGCTGGTGTCCGGGATCGGGATGACCACGTCGATGTCATGGTCCGGACGCTCGCGCAGGATCTTGTCGGCGAGCTTCTCGCCCATGCGCAGGCGCGCCTTGTAGACCGAGATACCGTCAATGATCGAGTCCGGACGGGCCAGGTAGACGTGCTCGAAGATACACGGCGTCAGGCTCGGGTTGGTCGCGCACTGGCGGGTGAACAACTTGCCGTCTTCAGTGATGTAGACCGCTTCGCCCGGGGCCAGGTCGCGAATCAGGGTGAAACCAAGCACGTCCAGGGACACGCTCTCGGAGGCGATCATGTACTCGACGCCTTCGTCGGTGTGACGCTGGCCGAACACGATCGGACGAATACCGTGCGGGTCGCGGAAACCGACGATGCCGTAGCCGGTGATCATCGCCACCACCGAGTAGCCACCCACGCAACGGTTGTGCACGTCGGTCACGGCGGCGAACACGTCTTCTTCGGTCGGCTGCAGCTTGCCGCGCTGGGCCAGCTCGTGAGCGAAGACGTTGAGCATCACTTCCGAGTCGGAACTGGTGTTGACGTGGCGCAAGTCAGATTCGTAGATCTCCTTGGCCAGTTGCTCGACATTGGTCAGGTTGCCGTTGTGCGCCAACGTGATGCCGTACGGCGAGTTGACATAGAACGGCTGGGCTTCGGCCGAAGTCGAGCTACCCGCTGTCGGGTAACGCACATGGCCGATGCCCATATGCCCGACGAGGCGCTGCATGTGACGCTGATGGAACACGTCGCGCACCAGGCCATTGTCCTTGCGCAGGAATAACCGGCCGTCATGGCTGGTCACGATACCGGCAGCGTCCTGGCCGCGGTGCTGGAGCACGGTTAGCGCGTCATACAGCGCCTGATTGACGTTCGACTTACCGACGATACCGACGATGCCACACATGCGACGCAACCCCTACTTAATGGATCTGAACTGAACAACACTCACTGCGGCGTTTTGGCCATCGGCAAGAGCTGTTCCTTGAACGGTATTTCAGCGGGTACGCTGATACCGCTGGCAAGCCACTGACTGCTCCAACCCAGGATCAGGTTCTTGGACCAGTCTGCGACCAATAGAAATTGTGGCACGAGCCGGGACTCCTGCCACCACGTATCCTGCTGTACCGGCCCCAGGCTCAACAGCCCGACGGCCACGACCACCAGCAAGGCGCCACGCGCCGCGCCGAAAGCCATGCCCAGGAACCGGTCCGTCCCGGAAAGCCCGGTGACGCGAATCAGTTCGCCGATCAGATAATTGATCATTGCGCCCACCAGCAAGGTGGCGATAAACAAGATGGCACAGCCCGCGATCACGCGGGCCGAGGGTGTTTCGATGTATCCGGCGAGGTACTGGGACAGCGAGCCACCAAACATCCAGGCCACGACTCCCGCGATGATCCAGGTCAGCAGCGAGAGCGCTTCCTTGACGAAGCCGCGACTCAGACTGATCAATGCGGAGATGGCGACGATCGCAACGATCGCCCAGTCAACCCAGGTAAATGGCACGGTGCAGCCTACAGACGGATAAGGCGGCGCATTTTAGCAGAGCGCAGGGCTGTCGGTAAGCTGCGTGATTCAAATCGGCTAAATGGCTGTCAACCGCGCTCTGGCTGGAAGCGAACCACAAAACCCTTGAGGTTCTGCTGGCGATTGAGCAAGTCGCGCAGGCGGTCGGCCTCGGCACGCTCGATCAACGGACCGACAAAGACCCGATTCTTGCCATCGGCGGAACGGATGTAGGCGTTGTAGCCCTGGCTGCGCAGGCTTTTCTGCAGTTTTTCCGCGCTCTCGCGACTGGTCAGGCTGGCCAGTTGCACCGACCAGCTCACCGACAGGCCGTTGGCATCGACGCGGCTCTGGGTGGTGTCTGGCTTGGGGGCAGCGGTGATCGGCTGGCTTGGCGCCGGTTTGATCGCCGGCGTCGCCGGGATGGGCGTTGGCGCTACAGCAGGCTTGGCGGGTGCCGCCGGGGCAGGCGCGGCAGCGGCAGATGCGGGCGCTGTCGGCGTGGACCCGACCGGCGCGGTAGGCGCGGCGGATTGTTCAGCCAATTCCGCGTCGCTCGGCACCGGCTCCTGGGGCAGTGCCTGCGGCTCGGGCACTGGCACGGGCTCGACTTGCACGGGTGGCACCGCAGGCGCTTGGGGCGCGGCCGGCGCATCAACCGTGACCTGGCGCTGCTCGTCCTGCCGGGAAAACAGCATCGGCAGGAAAATCACCGCCAGGGCCACCAACACCAGGGCCCCGACCATGCGCTGCTTGTAAGCCTTATCCAGCAATGCCATCTGCAGCTTCCTCCGTGGAGCGCCGGGCCAACCATTGAAGGGCCTCGGCAACGCAATAAAATGATCCGAACAACAGAATCTCGTCGTCTGCCGTCGCCAGGGCGCACTGCCCTTCCAGCGCGTCGGCCACACTGCCATAAGCTTCCACCGAAGCGCCACGATGCTGCAACACCGCCTGCAACTCGCTGACCGGACGCGAACGCGGCGAATCCAGTGGCGTCACGGCCCAGTGCTGGACACTAGCACCCAACGCATCGACAACGCCATCCAGGTCCTTGTCCGACAGCAGGCCAAACACCGCCAGCCGCTTGCCCGCCACGGGTCGACGCGCCAGGCGTTCAGCCAGGTACTGCGCCGCGTGGGGGTTGTGACCGACATCCAAGAGCACGTCGAGGCGCTTGCCTTGCCAATCGATCGAGCGGCGATCAAGACGACCGACAACGCGAGTCGCCTGCAGTGCCTGGATAATCCGTCCGGTGTCCCACGGCAGCCCGAGCAGCAGGTAGGCCTGCAGTGCCAGCGCGGCGTTCTCCATTGGCAAGTCCAGCTGCGGCAGGTCACGCAGCTCGACCGGGTTGCCCCGAGCATCGCTGCCACGCCATTGCCAGTGCCGCTCCGTCATGGCCAGGTCGAAGTCCCGCCCACGCAGGAAGAACGGGCAGCCCAGCTCGCGCACTTTATCCAGCAACGGCTGCGGCGGATCGAGATCGCCGCAGAGTGCCGGCGCGCCCTGGCGAAAAATGCCGGCCTTCTCGAAAGCCACGGACTCGCGGGTATCGCCCAGGTAATCGGCGTGATCCACGCCAATACTGGTGACCAGCGCGATGTCCGCGTCCACGAGATTGACGGTATCCAGGCGACCACCCAGGCCGACTTCCAGCACGACCGCATCCAGGCCGGCACGGGCGAACAGCCAGAACGCCGCGAGCGTGCCCATCTCGAAATAGGTCAGGGAAGTCTCGCCCCGCCCGGCTTCCACCGCCGCGAAGGCTTCACACAGATCGGCGTCGGAAGCTTCGACACCGTTGACCTGCACCCGCTCGTTATAGCGCAGCAGGTGCGGCGAACTGTAGACGCCGACACTTAATCCCTGGGCCCGCAGCAGCGAGGCCAGAAAGGCGCAGGTCGACCCCTTGCCGTTGGTGCCGGTAACCGTGATGACCCGAGGCGCCGGCTTGGCCAGTCCCATGCGGGACGCTACCGCTTGCGAGCGCTCCAGCCCCATGTCGATGGCCGATGGATGCAACTGCTCGAGGTAGGCAAGCCAGTCGCCCAGGGTACGTTCGGTCATAGGCCAGCAGGCGCCGGCGGAACCACGATCGGCTCGATTGGCGTGGCGACGAAGGTCGGCGTCGGCAGGCCCATCAGTTGCGCCAGCAGATTACCCAGGCGCGGACGCAGCTCCTGGCGGTGAATGATCATGTCGATCGCGCCATGTTCCAGCAGGAATTCGCTGCGCTGGAAACCTTCCGGCAGCTTTTCACGCACGGTCTGCTCGATCACACGCGGACCGGCGAAGCCGATCAGGGCTTTCGGCTCGCCGACGATGACGTCGCCCAGCATCGCCAGACTGGCGGACACACCGCCGTAGACCGGATCGGTCAGCACCGAGATGAACGGAATGCCTTCTTCACGCAAGCGCGCCAGTACCGCGGAGGTCTTGGCCATTTGCATCAGCGAGATCAGGGCCTCCTGCATCCGCGCGCCACCGGAGGCGGCGAAGCAGATCATCGGGCACCGGTTTTCCAGGGCGTAGTTGGCGGCGCGAACGAAGCGCTCGCCGACGATGGCGCCCATGGAACCGCCCATGAACGAGAATTCAAAGGCCGACACCACCACCGGCATGCCCAACAGGGTGCCGCTCATGGAAACCAGGGCGTCTTTTTCACCGGTCTGCTTCTGGGCAGCGGTCAGGCGATCCTTGTATTTCTTGCCGTCGCGGAATTTAAGGCGGTCCACGGGCTCCAGTTCGGCACCCAGCTCAACACGGCCTTCGGCGTCCAGGAAGATATCGATACGGGCACGCGCGCCGATGCGCATGTGGTGGTTGCACTTGGGGCAAACGTCCAGGGTCTTTTCCAGCTCGGGACGGTACAGCACCGCTTCGCAGGATGGACATTTGTGCCACAGACCTTCAGGCACCGAGCTTTTCTTCACCTCGGAACGCATGATCGAAGGGATCAGTTTGTCTACCAACCAGTTGCTCATGCTTCTTTCTCCAGTACCGGCGGCCCGAACGCTCTGGTTCGCGGCCCCGCGTATGCCCTTGAGCTCAAATTCATTGTGCGGCGAGGAACGAGGATCGTCGCGGTCAGTGCGAAACATGACCTGCGCCCAGCCCAACCATCCCCCACCATCCCGGCAACCGCTGCACTGCGATTGCCACTACGCTATCGGCCCACCCGTAGGCGGCGCCTGCCTGCTTTGAACAGTGCAGGTATGGACGGCGGCAGTCTGCCAGCCGTCACATTGACGACTGGCTGCTGCGCACAGCCGCCATGAATGCCTGGATCTTCGCCGGGTCCTTGATGCCCCTGGCCTGCTCCACCCCGCCACTGACGTCCACCGCGTAGGGTCGAACCTGGGCGATGGCGTCAGCCACGTTGTCCGCCGTCAGGCCACCGGCGAGGATGATCGGCTTGTCCAGGCCCTGCGGCACCAACGTCCAGTCGAACGCTTCACCGGTCCCTCCCGGAACGCCCTCCACGTAGGTGTCCAGCAAGATACCGCTGGCCCCGGAAAAGGCTTTGCAACTGGCGGCGATGTCGTCGCCGGCCTTGACCCGCAACGCCTTGATGTACGGTCGATGCCAACCCTCGCAATCGGCGGGTGTCTCGTCGCCATGGAACTGCAGGAAGGCCAGCGGCACCGCATCGAGGATTTCGCCCAGCTCGCAACGACTCGCATTGACGAACAGGCCGACCGGCGTGACGAAGGGTGGCAACGCCTGAATGATCGCTCGTGCCTGCTGCACCGTCACCGCCCGTGGGCTCTTGGCGTAGAACACGAGGCCGATGGCGTCCGCACCGGCGTCGACCGCCGCCAAGGCGTCTTCGACTCGGGTGATTCCGCATATCTTGCTGCGAACGACCGACATGGTGGATAAAACCTCAGGCAAATCCGTGGAAGTCCCGGATGGTAACAAATGCAGCGGAGGGCGTCAGCCGTCGAGTTCCGAGAAACCCGTGAGGAAATGTGGCCCGATGTAACGCTCAGGCAACTCGAATTCGTCGTGATATTCAACCTGGACCAGGTACAGGCCAAACGGGTGCGCGGTCACGCCTCCCGAGCGGCGAATGCGGCTTTCGAGCACTTCCTTGACCCATTCTACCGGCCGCTCACCCGCGCCGATGGTCATCAGCACACCGGCGATGTTGCGCACCATGTGGTGCAGAAAGGCGCTGGCGCGGATATCAAGCACGATCATCTTGCCGTGACGGGTCACGCGCAGATGATGCAGTTCCTTGATCGGCGACTTGGCCTGGCACTGCCCCGCGCGAAAAGCGCTGAAATCATGAACGCCGACCAGGTATTGCGCGGCCTCGGCCATACGCTCGACATCCAGCGGACGGTGGTTCCAGGTGATTTCTTCATTCAGGTGCGCTGGGCGGATCTGATCGTTGTAAATCACGTAGCGATAGCGCCGGGCGATGGCCTTGAAGCGCGCATGAAAATGCGCGGGCATCGCCTTTGCCCAACTGACGCTGACATCGTGCGGCAGGTTGATATTGGCCCCCATCACCCAAGCCTTCATCGAGCGCTCGACTTGGGTGTCAAAATGCACCACCTGGCCGCAGGCATGCACGCCGGCGTCGGTTCGTCCGGCGCAATGCAGCGACACGGGGGAATCGGCGACTTTGGACAGCGCGTCTTCAAGGGTTTCCTGCACCGTTAATACGCCGGAGGCCTGACGCTGCCAGCCGCGATAGCGCGAGCCTTTGTATTCAACGCCCAAGGCGATTCGGAAAAAGCCGTCGGCCGCCATTTCGGCGGCCGGGTTGTCTATGTTTGCCAAGGAATTACAGCCTGCTGAGGTACGCAAAGGCGGGCATTATAAAGCGGGTGCGGTGGGATGCCAGTGTAACCGGCGGTCCCGCAGTGAATGGCCTGGCGCCATCGCGAGCAGGCTCGCTCCCACAGGGGTTTCCAGCGACCACAACACCTGTGGGAGCGAGCCTGCTCGCGATGCCGCCAGCCCAGACGCTACAAAACCTGCAAACAAAAACGGCAGCCTCACCGGCTGCCGTTTTTGTTTAACCGCCGACTCACGCCAGGCGCGACAGCATCTCCTTCGCTTCGCTCTTCTGCGTGGCATCGCCTTCACTGAGCACTTCGCCGAGGATATCCCGGGCGCCGTCATTGTCGCCCATGTCGATGTAGGCCTGGGCCAGATCGAGCTTGGTTGCCACTTCGTCGGTGCCGCTGAGGAAATCGAAGTCCGGCTCGTCGTCGGCAGTCGCCAGGGCGTCTTCAGCAGTGAAGGTTGGCTGGCCTATGCTGTCGGACAGGCGATCCAGCTCGGCGTTGACATCGTCCAGCTCGGACTCGAAAGCATCCTTAGGCTGATCGTGGGCGTCCATCTCGTCGGCCAGGGACAGATCGAAATCCGCCGGCAGTTCAAGATCGTCGGCCGGCGTGTCATCCAACGCGGGCGTTTCGGCCGCTGGAATATCCAACCCCTTGAGATCGTCGTCCAGGTCCAGCAGGAAGTCTTCATCCGCCAAGGCGGGTGCCGGAGAGTCCGCGCCCAGGTCCAGATCGAACTCCGACAGATCGTCGAGGCTTTCGTTGGCCTCGGTCTGTTGCTTGAGCACCGATTCAAAACTCAGGTCATCGTCTTGCGGAAACGCATCCAGTTCGGCAAGCGGCTCGGGGGCTGGCGCGACCGGAGAGGTGTCCATGTCCTCCAGGCTCAGATCAAAAGCGCTGTCGAGCTCGTCGTCGGTCGGCGATTTGTCTTCCAACAGCTCCTTGACGTACTGGGCATCCAACTCAGCGGCGACGGCTGCCGCAGCCAGGCCTGCACCGGCGGCGACCGCCATGGCCGGGAAACGGCTCTTGAGCTGTTCGACCTGGGCGTAATTGTCGCCATTGGCGACCAACTGCCGCTCCTGGGCGACAAAGGCGTCGCGGTCGCCCTGCTGGCCGTAGACTTCCATCAGCTTCAAGCGCAGGTCGCTGCGCTGGGGCTCGGCCTTGATGCCTTGTTCAAGCAGGTCGGCGGCCTGATTCAAGCGACCACGATCGATGTGCGACTGAGCCTGGGGCAGCACGTCGTCCGAACGCTCCGCGGCCGGTGCTACCAGCGGTGCGGCTATGGGGGGCGTGACGACCACGGGCGCAACCACCGGGGCAGGCCTAGGGGCTGGCGCGGGGGCTGGCTTGGGTTCGAGCTTTACGCTGGGTGGTGGTACTTCAATGCCCTCGAAGCTGCTCGGGGGCAGATCGAGCTCCGGGGAGAAGTCGGCCTCCTCCTCGAGGGCTCGGGCCATGCGCAGATGTTTCTCGGCTTCCTGCTGGGCCTTGCGGCGGCGAGCGAGCAGCAGGAGCAGCAGCAAGAGGAGCAACGCACCGCCGCCAATCAGGCCCAGCAGGATCGGATTGGTCAGCAGGTCGTTGTATTTTTTCTCGTCGGCTGCGGCCGGCGCCGGTTCAACCGGCGGGGTCGCTTCCGGGGTGGCCTGGGGTGCCGGGGCGGCGGACGGTGCTTGTGCCGCTGGCGCGGGGGTCAGTTCCGCCGACATCGCCGGGGTGGCTTCGCCAGTGGGCGGGACCGCGACGCCTTCGGCCTGCATTTTCGCCAGTTGGTTGTTCTTCAGCTCGATCAGGCGCTGCAGTTTGTCCAGCTGGCTCTGAAGATCGGCCATGCGGCTCTTCAGTTCTTCATTGTCGCGACGAGCCGAATCGAGGCTTTCCTGAGTCACGGCAAGTTGGTTACTCAGGGCCTGGGCATCACCGGCTGCGCCTTTGCCTTTGGCACCCGCTTTCGCCGACTCGGCGGAAACCAGGCTCAGGTTATCGCGAGCCGCGCCCTGGGCCGGTGCGTTATCGCCACCGCCACGCCGGGTGGCGTCCACCTGCTGGCGTCCGTTACCCGCCCCGCTCCGACGCCCCTGACGCCAGGCGGCGTTTTGAGCGGCCACTTCGGCAATGGCCTGGGGCTGCGGCAATGCCGTGCTTTGCACCGGATCGGGCAGGCGCAACACCTGGCCGGTCTTGAGCAGGTTGATGTTGCCGTCGATGAATGCGTTCGGGTTCAACGCCTGGATCGCCAGCATCGTTTGCTGCACCGAACCACCGTTGCGCACCTTGGCGGCGATTTCCCATAGGGTATCGCGCGGCGTCGTGGTGTATTGGGACGGCTTGGTAGCCCCGGTGACCGGCGATGAAACCACCTGGGACGGCTTCGCCCGAGCGGCGTCAGCGGCCTGCGGCGAGAACTTAGACGGATCGAGCAGTACGCTGTAGTCGCGCAGCAAGCGGCCGTTGGGCCACATCACCTGCACGAGGAATTTGACCATCGGTTCGGTCAGCGGCCGGCTGGAAGTCACCCGCAGGACACTCTTGCCGTTGGCGTTGATCACCGGTGTGAAGCTCAATTCATTGAGAAAGGCTTGGCGGTCAATGCCCGCCTTGGCGAATTCTTCAGGTGGGGCCAGGCTCGGCACCACCTCGGCGGCGGTCAGTTGCTGGACATCGAGCAGTTCGATCTCGGCCACCAGAGGCTGGTTCGGCGGCGACTTGAGGGTCAATTCCCCCAGCCCGAGCGCTTGCGCCATACCGGAGGACAGCGCCGAGGCGGCCGCTATTGCTAACACCAGTTTGCGAACTTGAACCATAGCCTCTTCCTTTGTTTGAACATTCCTCGGCCAGCGAGAAGGTGTTGATGCCGCTGCCGTAAGGCATTGCGCGCAGCCCCAAGCGACGGTGCGCGCGATCGTTTCACTCATGCCCGAGGCAGTCCCCGGGAGGGAGGTTCGCCTTCAGCACTCTGGCCAAGCATAGCGCCCAGCTAGAACCATTCGACAAATTGTTGCCAAGTATCTTTTACAGCAGGTCTTTTATCAACAACTCAGCCACCTGCACCGCGTTGAGCGCCGCGCCCTTGCGCACGTTATCCGACGTCAGCCACATATTCAGCTCCGACGGATCATCGATGCCGCCGCGCACGCGACCGATATAGACCACATCCTGCCCCACCGCATCACCCACCGGCGTCGGATAATCACCCGCCTCCACCAGCTCGATGCCGGGGGCCGCTTCCAGGGCGGCGTTGACCTTCGCCAGGTCGACGGGACCGGCAGACTCCACGGTCACGCTAAAGCTATCGCCAAAAAACACCGGGGCTTGAATGCAAGTCGCGGAAATCTTTAACAAAGGTTGCTCCAGCACTTGGCGCAGCTCACTCACCAGTCGCTTTTCCAGTGGGGTATGGCCCTGCGCATCGGGACTACCCACCTGGGCCAACAGGTTGAACGCCATCTGCCGATCGAAGAACGTCGGTTCGAGCGGACGGGCGTTGAGCAATTCCGCCGTCTGGCGCGCCAACTCAGTGACCGCAACGCGGCCTTGGGCCGATACGGCGAGGCTGGCAGTCAGGCTCACGCGCTGGATATCCAGGCATTGGCGCAACGGTGCCAAGGCAACGGCCAGGACCGTCGCCGAGGGGCTGGGGCTGCTGACCTGCACGGGCCTGGACAGGTTCGCCAGCACGTGCGGGTTGGCCTCCGGTACGATCTGCGGCGCCTGTTCGGCCGGCAGCGCACCGGACAGGTCGATCAGCGCGCAGCCGGCCGCCGTGGCGCGCGGAGCGAAGCTCAGAGTGACCGCCGGCCCCGCCGCGAAAAACGCCAGTTGGACTTTGCTGAAATCGAACTCATCGACCTCGCGCACCCGCACGTTTTTACTCCGGAACATCACCGAGCTGCCCGCCGACTCGCTGCTGGCCAACAGGTGCAGGTTGCCGATCGGGAAGTCGCGCTCTTCAAGAATCTGGACGAGGGTTTCGCCGACAGTACCGGTGGCGCCGATCACGGCAATATCAAAGGACTGGCTCATGGGTCTACCTCAGGTAAAACGTGGGGAGCGGCACTTTACCGGGTGGTGGGTGGGCAGGCAATTGGCGGGAAGTTTGTGGTGACTGTGGCGGCCCCTTCGCGAGCAGGCTCGCTCCCACATTGGATCTTCAGTGAACACAAAACCTGTGGAAGCGAGCCTGCTCATGAAGGGGCCGGTCCAGACACCCAAAAACTGCCCCAATAAAAAACCCGCACCTCTTACAAGGCGCGGGTTCTTTCACAGCGACAATCGATCAACGCTCGAGCAAAATCCGCAGCATGCGGCGCAGCGGTTCGGCCGCGCCCCACAACAGTTGGTCGCCAACGGTGAAGGCACCGACGAACTGCGAGCCCATGTTCAGTTTGCGCAAGCGGCCCACTGGCACGTTCAGGGTGCCGTTGACCTTGGTCGGGCTCAGCTCCTGCATGCTGGTTTCACGGTTGTTCGGCACCAGCTTGACCCACGGGTTGTGCTGGCTGATCAAGCCTTCGATGTCGGCGATCGGCACGTCTTTGTTCAGCTTGATGGTCAGCGCCTGGCTGTGGCAACGCATGGCGCCGATGCGCACGCAGATGCCGTCCACCGGGATCGGGCTCTTGAAGCGGCCCAGGATCTTGTTGGTCTCGGCCTGGGCCTTCCATTCTTCACGGCTCTGGCCGTTCGGCAGTTCCTTGTCGATCCAAGGGATCAGGCTGCCGGCCAGCGGCACGCCGAAATTCTCGGTCGGGTAGGCATCGCTGCGCATCGCTTCGGCGACCTTGCGGTCGATGTCCAGGATGGCACTGGCCGGGTTCGCCAGCTCGTCAGCCACGGCGCCGTGAGTCACGCCCATTTGCTTGATCAGCTCGCGCATGTGCTGCGCGCCGCCACCGGAGGCTGCCTGATAGGTCATGGCGCTCATCCACTCCACCAGGCCCGCTTCGAACAGGCCACCCAGACCCATCAGCATCAGGCTGACGGTGCAGTTGCCGCCGATGTAGTTCTTGGTGCCCGCATCCAGCTGCTGGTCGATGACTTTGCGGTTGACCGGGTCGAGGATGATCACCGCGTCGTCCTGCATGCGCAGGCTGGAAGCGGCATCGATCCAGTAACCCTGCCAGCCGGCTTCACGCAGTTTCGGGAAGACTTCGCTGGTGTAGTCGCCGCCCTGGCAGGTCAAAATCACGTCGAGGGTCTTGAGCTCGTCGATGCTGTAGGCATCCTTGAGCGCACCGGTGTCCTTGCCCACGGACGGGCCCTGGCCACCCACGTTGGAAGTGGTGAAGAACACCGGCTCAATGAGATCGAAATCCTGCTCTTCCAGCATTCGCTGCATGAGCACGGAACCGACCATGCCGCGCCAACCGATCAGACCTACACGTTTCATCGCAACTACACCTATACAAAAGTGGGCCACCGTCGAGGCGGTGGGCCCGAAAGATTACAGATTCCGCAGCGCGGCGACTACTGCATCGCCCATTTGCTGCGTACCGACTTTGGTACAGCCTTGCGACCAGATATCACCGGTGCGCAAGCCTTGGTCCAGGACCACGCTGACGGCTTTTTCGATCGCGTCGGCGGCATCGTTCAAGTTGAAGCTGTAGCGCAGCATCATCGACACCGACAGGATGGTCGCCAACGGGTTGGCAATGCCCTGCCCGGCGATGTCCGGCGCCGAACCGTGGCACGGCTCGTACATGCCCTTGTTGTTGGCGTCCAGGGAGGCCGACGGCAGCATGCCGATGGAACCGGTGAGCATTGACGCTTCGTCGGACAGGATGTCGCCGAACATGTTGTCGGTGACGATCACGTCGAACTGCTTCGGCGCACGCACCAGTTGCATCGCCGCGTTGTCGACGTACATGTGGCTCAGTTCGATGTCCGGGTAATCCTTGGCCACCTGCTCGACCACTTCGCGCCACAGTTGGCTGGAAGCCAGCACGTTGGCCTTGTCCACCGAGCACAGTTTCTTGCCCCGCACGCGGGCCATGTCGAAGCCGACCCGGGCGATACGGCGGATTTCGCTTTCGCTGTATGGCAGGGTGTCGTAGGCCTGGCGCTCGCCATTCTCCAGCTCACGGGTGCCGCGCGGGGCGCCGAAGTAGATACCGCCGGTCAGTTCGCGGACGATGAGGATGTCCAGGCCCGAGACGATTTCCGGCTTCAGGCTCGACGCGTCGGCCAGTTGCGGATAAAGGATCGCCGGACGCAGGTTGCCAAACAGACCCAGTTGCGCACGAATCTTCAGAAGGCCGCGCTCCGGGCGGATGTCGCGTTCGATCTTGTCCCATTTCGGGCCGCCCACGGCGCCCAGCAGCACGGCATCGGCGGCACGGGCACGGTCCAGGGTTTCATCGGCCAGGGGTACGCCGTGCTTGTCGATGGCCGCGCCACCGATGACGTCGTGGCTGAGTTCGAAGCCCAGGCCGTACTTGTCGTTCGCCAACTCCAGGACCTTGACCGCCTCGGCCATGATTTCCGGGCCGATGCCGTCACCTGGGAGAATCAGAATCTGTTTGCTCATGCTTTCCTCGTTTGTTCGGTTTTCGGCACAACCCCTGGGGCCGACCGGTAAAAATCCTATCGCTCGGCCCACAGCACCAGCACATCTGTACTGAACGAACCATCGGCCTCAATCTGAAAATATTCACGCACTTCGTCGCCCATCGAACGCTGCAGCTCAAGAATCGCCGCACGCATCACCTCGGGGGTGCGCATGCGCTCGACCCAGGACTGGTACTCCAGGCGCAGGCGCTGGCGCGACGTGCTGCGAGTGTGCAGCCCCGCTTCGCTGACCTGGCGCAACCATTCGGCGGCCGAATAGTCGCGCACATGGCTGGTGTCGCGCAGCACTTCGATGCTTTGCAGGTAGGTGTCCAGTAACGGCGTGCCAGGCGACAGGATATCGATGAACGCTACCACCCCGCCCGGCTTGAGCACCCGGCGCACTTCCCGCAATGCCAGGCCGAGGTCGCTCCAATGATGCGCCGAATAGCGGCTGAACACGAAGTCGAACTCAGCGTCGGCGAACGGCAACCGCTCGGCGGCGCCACGAACCGTGCTGATATTGCCCAGGCCACGCTCGGCAGCCGCCGCCGTCACCACGTCGAGCATCTGCTGGGACAGATCGTATGCCACCACCTCACCGGCCAGCGGCGCCACGTGGAAACTCACATGGCCGGCGCCGCAACCCAGGTCCAGCACACGGGCATCGCCACGACCGGCCAGCTCGGCCTGTAGCAGGGCGAACTCGGTGCCCTGGGCGTGCACGGCACTGCTCAGGTAGGCCGAGGCCTGTTCACCGAATTGCTTTTGGACGACTTGGCTGTGGGCGGTGCTGGTCATGTGTGGCTTCCTTTTGGGTGTTGTGTTGCCTGGGTGGGCCTCATCGCGAGCAAGCTCGCTCCCACAGGGATTTTGGGTGTTCACAAACACCTGTGGGAGCGAGCTTGCTCGCGATGAGGCCGGTACTGCCTACATCAATCCATCAAGCATCGCGAAACAACCAAGGCTGGCTCGCCCGATGCTTGGCCTCGAACGCGGCAATTGCCTCGCCGTCCTGCAAGGTCAGGCCGATGTCATCCAGGCCATTGAGCAGGCAATGCTTGCGAAACGCATCGATCTCGAAACCCAGCACCTTGCCGTCGGGGCGGGTCACCGTCTGCGCGGCCAGGTCGATCTGCAATTGATAACCAGGATTGGCCTCGACCTGCTGGAACAGCTCGTCCACTTCGGCATCGCTGAGGATGATCGGCAGCAGGCCGTTCTTGAAGCTGTTGTTGAAGAAAATGTCCGCGTAACTCGGCGCGATGATGCTGCGGAAACCGTACTCTTCCAGAGCCCACGGCGCGTGCTCGCGGCTCGAGCCGCAGCCGAAGTTCTCACGGGCCAGCAACACGCTGGCGCCTTGGTAGCGCTCGGCGTTGAGCACGAAGTCCTTGTTCAGCGGACGCTTGGAGTTGTCCTGGTACGGCTGGCCGACATCCAGGTAGCGCCATTCGTCGAACAGGTTCGGGCCGAAGCCGGTGCGCTTGATGGATTTCAAGAATTGCTTGGGGATGATCTGGTCGGTGTCGACATTGGCACGATCCAAAGGCGCGACAAGACCGGTGTGCTGGGTAAAAGCTTTCATGCTGCGCTCCTTCAGATCAATTCGCGGACGTCGACGAAACGGCCGTTGACAGCTGCCGCCGCGGCCATCGCCGGGCTAACCAGGTGCGTACGACCACCGGCACCCTGACGGCCTTCGAAATTTCGGTTGGACGTCGAGGCGCAATGCTCGCCCGACTCCAGGCGGTCCGGGTTCATCGCCAGGCACATCGAGCAACCCGGCTCACGCCATTCGAAACCGGCTTCGAGGAAAATCTTGTCCAGCCCTTCCGCTTCGGCCTGGGCCTTCACCAGGCCCGAGCCCGGCACCACGATGGCCTGTTTGATGGTCGAGGCGACCTTGCGGCCCTTGGCGATGACCGCCGCGGCGCGCAGGTCCTCAATCCGCGAGTTGGTGCAGGAGCCGATGAAAACACGGTCGAGCTGAATGTCGGTGATCGCCTGGTTGGCGCTCAAGCCCATGTACTTCAAGGCACGGACAATGGAGTCGCGCTTGACCAGGTCCGTTTCCTTGGCCGGATCCGGCACGTTCTGGTCCACTGCAAGGACCATTTCCGGCGAAGTGCCCCAGCTGACTTGCGGCTTGATCTGCGTCGCATCGAGCTCGACCACGGTGTCGAATTTGGCGTCCGGGTCAGAGACCAGGTCTTTCCAGGCTTCGACCGCCATGTCCCACTCCGCGCCTTTGGGCGAGAACGGACGGCCCTTGACGTATTCGACGGTTTTTTCATCGGCGGCCACCAACCCGACGCGCGCGCCGGCTTCGATGGACATGTTGCAGATGGTCATGCGGCCCTCGACGGACAAGTCGCGGATCGCGCTGCCAGCGAACTCGATGGCATGGCCGTTACCGCCAGCGGTACCGATCTTGCCGATCACGGCCAGGACGATGTCCTTGGCGGTCACGCCGAACGGCAACTTGCCCTCGACGCGCACCAGCATGTTTTTCATTTTCTTGGCGACCAGGCACTGGGTGGCCAGCACGTGCTCGACCTCGGAAGTGCCGATGCCGTGGGCCAAGGCGCCGAATGCGCCGTGGGTCGAGGTATGGGAGTCACCGCAGACCACGGTCATGCCGGGCAAGGTCGCGCCTTGCTCCGGGCCGATGACGTGGACGATGCCCTGGCGCACGTCGTTCATCTTGAATTCAACGATGCCGTATTCATCACAGTTGTCGTCGAGGGTCTGGACTTGAAGACGCGAGACCTGGTCGGCAATGGCTTCGATGCCGCCCTTGCGCTCCGGGGTGGTCGGTACGTTGTGGTCCGGGGTGGCGATGTTGGCATCGATGCGCCAAGGCTTGCGCCCAGCCAGGCGCAGGCCTTCGAAGGCTTGCGGCGAAGTCACTTCATGGATGATGTGACGATCGATGTAGATCAGCGCCGAGCCATCGTCGCGCTGCTTGACCAAATGCGAATCCCAGAGCTTGTCGTAGAGCGTTTTGCCGGCCATCACACGGTTTCCTCATCAGCTTGTTTCTATGCCCTGGGTCTTGAGTGAGTAAATGATCCCTTGGCTTGTGAGGCTGATGTTATGAGGCTACATTAAATAACTCAAATTCATATTTTTCATGCTTTGCATAACCAACAGGAATTCGACCGGTACGGCCATGGACTTAGCCAACCTCAACGCCTTTATTGCCATCGCCGAGACCGGCAGTTTCTCCGGAGCCGGCGAGCGCCTGCACCTCACCCAGCCCGCTATCAGCAAGCGTATTGCCGGGCTGGAACAACAGCTCAATGTGCGCCTCTTCGACCGGCTGGGCCGTGAAATTGGCCTGACCGAAGCCGGCCGGGCGCTGCTGCCCCGGGCCTATCAGATTCTCAACGTGCTCGACGACACCCGCCGCGCCCTGACCAATCTGACCGGCGAAGTGACCGGGCGGCTGACCCTCGCCACCAGTCACCACATCGGCTTGCATCGCCTGCCCTCCTTATTAAGGGAATTCACCCGACGCTACCCACAGGTGGCATTGGATATTCAGTTCCTTGATTCGGAAGTGGCCTACGAGGAAATCCTTCACGGTCGCGCGGAACTCGCCGTCATCACCCTCGCCCCCGAGCCCCACGCACTGGTAAGGGCCAAGCCGGTGTGGGACGACCCGCTGGATTTCGTCGTAGCGCCGGAACATGCGCTGCTGGAAAACGGCGCAGTGAGCCTGGCGGACATCGCGTTGCATCCGGCGGTGTTCCCTGGCGGCAATACCTTCACCCATCACATCGTCCAGCGACTGTTCGAAGCCCAAGGCCTGACACCGAACATCGCCATGAGCACGAATTATCTGGAAACCATAAAGATGATGGTCTCCATTGGCCTGGCCTGGAGCGTCCTGCCGCGCACCATGCTCGACGAACAGGTGGCGCGCATCCCTTTGCCGGGCATACAGCTCAGTCGCCAGCTAGGCTATATCGTGCACACCGAACGGACGCTGTCGAATGCAGCACGGGCTTTCATGGCTCTACTGGACGCACAAATCGATCTGCCAGGGACAAGGGCATAAGTTGTGCTACTCCTATAGGGCCACTACGCCTGTGCATCACACCCACCCGCCCAAGGCCCGCTAGAGAATGCCCAAACCCGCCGACCATCTTCCGCCCCTGCCGCGTATCCAGGCGCTCGACCCGAAGCGGTCCGAGCAGAGCTGGGACAGCGCGCCACAGCTGCTGGCCGCCCTGAACGGAGCGCGGCTGGGGGCCTGGTCGTGGGACATCGATACCGGGCAGATCAGTTGGTCCCGAGGCACCCAGGCACTGTTCGGCTTCGATCCGCGCCATCCGTTACCCGCCGACGTGGACTACCTCGATCTGTTGCTGCCCGAGGACCGGGCCCGGGCCATGCGCGCGTTTCACGCGGCGGTGGCCGGCGCACCGCTCGAGCAGGCCATGCACCACCGAATCGTCTGGCCCGACGGCAGCCTGCATTGGCTGGAAATCAGCGGCAGCGTATTGCCCGACAAACATGGCCGTCCACGCATGATCGGGGTCATTCGCGAGATCACCCACCAGCGCGAACGGGAACAGGCGCTGCGCAGCTCGGAAAAACGCTTCGCCACGCTTTTTCATCTTTGCCCGAACATGGTCTTGCTGACCCGCCAGGAGGACGGCCTGATCAGCGAAGCCAACCAGTATTTCGAAAGCCTGTTCGGCTGGCCGGTTCACGATGTGATTGGCCGCACCACCCTGGAACTGGGCCTGTGGGTCGACCCCAGGCAACGGGCGAAGCTGGTGGAGGCGACCAAGGCCAAAGGCGAACTGGTGAGCATGGAAGTGGAGTTCCGGGCCAGTAACGGCCAGGTCCACAACGGCATCCTCAGCGCGCAGAAAGTCGAACTCGAAGGCCAACCGTACCTGCTGAGCACGTTCCTCGATACCACCGAGCGCAAACTCGCCGAACAGGCCCTCAAGGACAGCCAGGAACGCCTGGACCTGGCCCTCGACTCGGCGCAACTGGGCACCTGGGACTGGCACATTCCCAGCGGCATGCTCTACGGTTCGGCCCGGGCCGCGCAGCTCCATGGCCTGGAGCCCAAAGCCTTTCATGAATCGTTCGACGCGTTTTTCGAGGGCGTACCCACCGAAGAACGCAACAACATGCGCAACGCCTACCGCAGCCTGCGCGAAGGCCCGGCGGGCAACTATCAATTGACCTATCGCGTGCAGCTGCCGGACGGCAGCTCACGCTATCTGGAGAGCCGCGCCCGCCTCTACCGCGACGACGACGGCAGCCCCTTGCGCATGGCCGGCACTTTGCTCGACATCACCGATCAGGTGGAGCGCGAACAGAGCCTGGCGGCATCGGAAGAAAAATTCGCCACACTGTTCCAGGTCAGCCCCGACCCGATCTGCGTGACCCACCAGGACGATGGCAGATTCCTGGAAATCAACTCCAGCTTCACCCAGACCTTCGGCTGGGCGGCCAGCGACGTCATCGGCCGCAGCGCCGACGAGATTGGTCTGTGGGACGCGTCCGGCAGCAGCCTGCAACGCATCGAACGGGTGATCCGCGAGCAATCGCTGAGCAATGTCGCCATCGTCGTCCACCACAAGAACGGCCAGCCGCTGACCTGCGTGATTTCCAGCCGGCAGATCCACGTCGGCAACCAGCCCTGCATCGTCACCACCCTGCGGGACATCACCCAGCAGCAGCGTTCCGAGGCGGCGCTCAAGGCCAGCGAGGAAAAATTCGCCAAGGCTTTCCACTCCAGCCCTGACGCCATCACCATCACTGAATGCGAAAGCGGCCGCTACCTTGAGGTCAACGACGGTTTCTGCCGCCTCACTGGCTATCGCGCCGACGAAGTGGTCGGCCACACAGTGTACGAAGTCGGCATCTGGGCCGAGGAAAAACAACGCACGGCGCTGCTGGCAGAGCTACAGCTCAAGGGCCGGGTCGTGCATCAGGAAATGCTCGGGCGCAACAAGCGTGGGGAAATCCTCACGGTGGAAGTGTCGGTGGAACCCATCACGCTCAACGAGACCGCCTGTCTGCTGCTGACAGCCCGGGACGTCAGCCTGCTGCGCAACGCCGAAGCGCAGATCCGCCACCTGGCTTATCACGACCCACTCACCAACCTGCCCAACCGGGCGTTGTTGATGGACCGCTTGAGCCAGCAGATCGCCTTGCTCAAGCGCCACAGCCTTCGCGGAGCCCTGCTGTTCCTCGACCTGGACCACTTCAAGCACATCAATGACTCCCTCGGCCATCCGGTGGGCGATACGGTGCTGAAGATCATCACCGCACGCCTCGAAGCCAGCGTGCGCCTCGAAGACACCGTGGCGCGGCTGGGTGGCGACGAGTTCGTGGTACTGCTCAGCGGCCTCGAAGGCACACGGGCCGCAGTCAGCGAACAGGTACAGAACCTGGCCGACACCCTGCGTGACCTGCTCTCGGAACCGATGTTCCTGGACGGCCAACGGCTTCAAGTTACCCCCAGCATTGGCATGGCGCTGATTCCGGACCACGGCTCCACCCCGACCGACCTGCTCAAGCGCGCCGACATTGCCCTCTACCGCGCCAAGGACTCGGGGCGCAACACGTCGCAGATGTTCCACGCCACCATGCAAAAAGCCGCGAGCGAGCGACTGCGCATGGAAACCGACTTGCGCCAGGCCCTGGCTCGCAACGAGTTCAGTTTGCATTTCCAGCCCCAGATCGATGCCCGGGACAACCGCATCATCGGCGCCGAAGCCCTGGTCCGTTGGAATCATCCGGACCTGGGTGCGCAGTCGCCCAACGAGTTCATCAAGGTGCTGGAAGACAGCGGCTTGATCCTGGAGGTCGGGACCTGGATCCTCGATGAAGCCTGCAACGGCTTCAAGCAGTTGATCGCCAAGGGCAAGGTCGATCCGCAGCGCTTCAAATTGTGCGTCAACATCAGCCCACGGCAGTTTCGCCAGAGTGATTTCGTCGAACGCATCGAAAGCAGCCTCTCCCGTCACGGCCTGCCCTATTGCGTGCTCAAACTGGAAATCACCGAAGGCATCGTAATCCAGAACCTGGACGACACCATCGGCAAGATGCGTCGCCTCAAGAAACTGGGCGTGAGCTTCGCCATGGATGATTTCGGCACGGGATACTCGTCGCTGACGTACCTCAAACGCCTACCGGTCGACACGTTGAAAATCGATCAATCCTTCGTGCGGGACGCCACCAGCGACCCCAACGACGCCGAAATCATCCGCGCCATCGTGGCCATGGCCCGTAGCCTGAACCTGGAAATGATCGCCGAAGGGGTGGAGACGCTGGAACAATTGCAGTTCCTGCAGGGGCTCGATTGTCATTTGTACCAGGGTTACCTGCACAGCCGGCCGTTGCCGCTGGAGGCGTTTGAGCGGTTGTTGCCCTAATTCTGAACCGCAATACAAGACGGGCTTTTGTGGCGAGGGGATTTATCCCCGCTGGGTTGCGAAGCAGCCCCAAAAAAGAACAGACGACGCTGTTTAGCCTGACACGCCGAGGCGACGGCTTTTAGGGCTGCTTCGCAGCCCAGCGGGGATAAATCCCCTCGCCACGATTAATCTTCCACCGATCTCAAAAATGAAGAAGGGCGCCATTCGGCGCCCTTCTTCAATTGCGATGGATCAATTCTCCAGCGCGGGTTTTTGCTGCGCACCGTTGATCGGGATGCGCTTGGCTTTCGCCTCTTCCGGTACCACGCGCAACAGGTCGATGCTCAACAGACCGTTGCTCAGGCCGGCGGCCTTGATCTCGATATGATCCGCCAACCGGAAGGACAGCTTGAACGCCCGCTGGGCGATGCCTTGGTGCAGGTAGGTCACGCTGTCGTTGCTGGCCTCGCGCTTGCCGCCGCTGATGGTCAGCACACCTTTTTCCACTTGCAGGTCCAGGTCTTCTTCCCGGAACCCGGCAGCGGCGACTACGATGCGGTATTCGTCATCGCCGTGTTTTTCCACGTTGTAGGGTGGATAACTGCTGCCCGGTTCGTTGCGCAGTGCGGTTTCGAACAGGTCGTTGAAACGGTCGAAGCCCACCGAGGAACGGAACAGAGGGGCCAGCGAAAATGCAGTACTCATGATTCAAATCTCCTGAAAGTTCAGCAAGGTTTTTTGTCTCCGCGACCCGAATTCGGCATCGCGTACCCCCTATCTAGGGTCCGCCAAAAACTTTTCAAGAGCTTTTCCTGAGATTTTTTTCAGGCCGCTTCGGTGCGCTGCACACCCAATAAATGGCCCACCGCATCCAGTTCCGTTTCTCGCCGTAGCGCGCCGAACAACTCCACGGCTTCGGGGTAATTGCGGGTCAGCATGGCCAGCCATTGCTTCAAGCGACCCGGCGCCTGGCGAGGGGTCAATTGCTCCACCACCTGTACCCAGAAATCCTGGAGCATCGGTTGCAGGTCGGCCCAAGACATCTCGATAACCTCTTCACCCGCCCGGGCGGCGGCGATCTGCCGCGCCAGGTCGGGACGGGAGACCAGTCCACGGCCAAGCATGATGTCTTCGACACCGCTGATTTCCCGGCACCGACGCCAGTCATCGACGCACCAGATATCGCCGTTGGCGAACACCGGCACCTTGACCACTTCCTGGACGCGGGGAATCCACTCCCAGTGGGCCGGTGGCTTATAGCCGTCGACCTTGGTCCGCGCATGCACGACGATGTGCGCCGCGCCGCCCTCGGCCAGCGCCGTGGCGCAGACCAGCGCGCCGTCCGGGCTGTCGAAACCCAGGCGCATCTTCGCCGTAACCGGAATGTGCTTGGGCACCGCACGACGGACATGTTCCACGATTTCGTTGAGCAGCTCTGGCTCCTTGAGCAACACCGCCCCGCCCCGTGACTTGTTCACTGTCTTGGCCGGGCAACCGAAATTCAAGTCGATCACCTCGGAGCCCAGCTCGCAGGCCAGCGCCGCGTTTTCCGCCAGGCATACCGGGTCGGAACCGAGCAACTGCACACGCAGGGGCACACCCGCCGCTGTCTGGGCACCGGTCAACAGTTCAGGGGCAAGCTTATGGAAATAGGCCGGCGTGAGCAGACGGTCGTTGACGCGAATGAACTCGGTGACGCACCAGTCGATACCGCCAACACGGGTCAGGACGTCCCGCAGGATGTTGTCGACCAACCCCTCCATGGGCGCCAAGGCAATTTGCATGGGAAACACACTCAACGAAAAAACGTGCGGCAGTTTAGCGGATTTCCTTCACAAAATCGGAATCCACCACGAATCACTGTGGGAGCGAGCCTGCTCGCGATGGCGGTGTATCAGCTTGGGAAGATGATGGATGTGCCGCCGCCATCGCGAGCAAGCTCGCTCCCACACCGACTCCAAAGCGCCCACAAAACCGGAATCCACCACCAAACCCTGTGGGAGCGAGCCTGCTCGCGATGGCGGTGTATCAGCTTGGGAAGATGCTGGATGTGCCGCCGCCATCGCGAGCAAGCTCGCTCCCACACCGACTCCAAGGCGCCCACAAAACCGGAATCCACCACCAAACCCTGTGGGAGCGAGCCTGCTCGCGATGGCGGTGGGTCAGTCTATAAAGAGGCCAGATGAATTCAGCGCCACGCCATAACCTTCGATGAACTCCGGCGGCATGCGCTTGGGCCGGCCGGTAGACAGTTCGATGCAGACGAAAGTGGTCTGGGCCCGCAGCAATGTGGTGTTATCACTGGGACGGACCAGCTGGAAATGCCGGGTCATTTTCAGGCGCTGGTCCCAGTCGACGATCCAGGTCCCCAACTGCAATTCGTCGCCCTCGTAGGCGGCCGCCAGATAATCGATTTCATGCCGCACCACCGCCATGGCCCGATCCAGTCGCCGGTATTCCACCAGATCCAGGCCCAGGCGCTGGGAATGCCGCCACGCGCAACGCTCCAGCCAGGTGACGTACACCGCGTTGTTGGCGTGGCCTAGCCCATCGATATCTTCTGGATTGACCTGAAGATCAATAATGAACGGCGTTGCCCGATCCCAGCCCATGCCCCTCTCCCGGTCGAATTTGGATCGGGGCAGTGTAACGGAAGCTCAAGCCGATTGCCGCGCTTGCAGGCTGCGCCCCGCCAGCAGTGATAACACGCCATCAATGACACGGGGATCGGCCAGGACTCGCTGGTGTCCACCCTCGGACAACCGCAGCAAGCGACTGTCGAACCAGGCTTCATGGATCAGTTGCGATTCCCTGACCGAAACCGACGTATCGTCCTCGGCATGGACAATCAACCCTGGAATATCCAGCTGGTATTGCGCAACATCCATCTTCGAAGCCTGCATGCCCACATCCTGCTCCACCTGGCGAATGAAAGCCGAGCGGGCCCTGGCGGGCATTCCCATCATCCGGGCGAACCCACGCAGCACGCCGAGGATCCGCGCAGGCGCGGCGATGCTGACCAGCGTCTCGGTCCGCAAGCCCAACTGGACCGCCAGCATGGCACTGGCGCCACCCATGGAGTGACCGATCACCGCTTGCAGCGGTGGCAATTCAGCTGCGGCTTCGAGCATCGCCCGGGCAAACAACAGGACGTTGGCTTCGTGGCCCGGCGAGCGACCATGGGCCGGTCCGTCCAGCGCCACCACGGTATAACCGGCATCCACCAGCGCGGTTATCAAGGCCGCGAACTGCGTCGGCCGTCCTTCCCAGCCATGCATCAGCAGGACCGCCGGGCCTTTGCCCCAGCGCAAGGCAGACAGGCCGAAGCGCAAGGTAATGCGCTCGGACGAGGCAAGCAATGGCAATTCCCAGGCCCTCGGTGGCAGGTTGCGCGGACTCATGAAGGCCCTGCGCATTTTCTTCGCCACCAGGCGCGGTGCTATCCAACCAAGGGTGCCATTGACGCCACGAATCCAGCTCAACCTGTCCATGCTCATCTCCAGGGCTTGCGCCTTAGCTCAGCGCACCGCCGACTTGGCGGCGCGCAGCAAACGATCCGATAACTCACCCGGGCCCAATGCCCGTGCCAGCGCCAGGCCGCCGACCATCAAGGCAATGTCAGCCAGGGCTTTGTCCGCGTCTTCGGGGCTGGCGGCCAATTGCGCGACCATCAGCTCGATATGCTCATTGAGCACCTCACGAAATGCATCCGGCAGCCGCCCGAGCTCGCCGACCGATGCCGGAATCGGACACGCCTGCTCGGTTGAATCGCGGTGCTTGCGCGACAAGTAGAAGGCCGCGACCAAGGCGCGCCGTTCTTCACCCGTCAGCTCGGCATCCATGTCGGCGATCAAGCCACGGCGGCGGTTCAGCAACTGCTTGAACGCCTCCAGCATCAAGGCGTCCTTGCTTTCGAAATGAGCGTAGAAACCACCCACCGTTAGCCCGGCCGCCCCCATCACCTCGCCCACGCTCGGCTCGGCCGGCCCGCGCTGGATCAGCGCATCGCTGGCGGCCTTGAGAATGCGTTCGCGGGTCTGTGCTTTTTTATCGCTCATCGTTGCCTCCGAATATTACGATTGAAATATTATTCTCATAATAAATTTTCGCAAGCGAAATGTTGACCGCCGGTCAGAAGTATTTTCAGGAGAATAGGAAATTGGCTGAACGCCAGGCAAACAAAAGGGCCATTCAAGAATTGAATGACCCTTATAAAATCCCGCAGAGCGGGTAATCGTGGCGTCCCCTAGGGGACTCGAACCCCTGTTACCGCCGTGAAAGGGCGGTGTCCTAGGCCACTAGACGAAGGGGACACAAACCTTCTTACTTGATCAGCGCTGAGAACTGATCGATTCAAGGCCGGAGTGGCCAGACCTTGAACCTGAGATTGGTGGAGCTAGACGGGATCGAACCGTCGACCTCTTGCATGCCATGCAAGCGCTCTCCCAGCTGAGCTATAGCCCCGGATTTTTCGCCTCGCGGCGGAGCGACATCTTGCAACATCGCTTCTGTAAAACTGGCGTCCCCTAGGGGACTCGAACCCCTGTTACCGCCGTGAAAGGGCGGTGTCCTAGGCCACTAGACGAAGGGGACGCAAACCCTTCTATATAACTGATCAACGCTGAGAGTTGATCGCTTCAAGGCCGGTGTGGCCAGGCCTTGAAGTGTAAATTGGTGGAGCTAGACGGGATCGAACCGTCGACCTCTTGCATGCCATGCAAGCGCTCTCCCAGCTGAGCTATAGCCCCTCATCGCTGAGGACGGGGCGAATCTTAAGGGCGTATCGGAGGGCTGTCAAATTTATTTTCAAAGAATTTGAAAATTTTTTGCCGGGATAACAATCACTTACCGACAAACCCCGGAAAACCGGGGCATGCCCTCCTCCATCAGCCGCTTAAGCGATCGCGCCCAGCAGCTTTTCCCACTCCTTGTTCTCCTTCTTGGACACGCCACCGAGCAGATCGATGGCCTGGCGCAGGCGGAAACGGGTCAGGTCCGGCCCGAGGATTTCCATGGCATCGAGCACCGACACCGAGCTCGCCTGGCCAGTAATGGCGGCAAACATCAGCGGCATCGCGTCGCGCAGTTTCAACTCCAGGGATTCGACCACTGCCTGAATCGTCGCGGTGATGCTGTCCTTTTCCCACTGGCGCAGGCTTTCGAGCTTCCAGAGGATCAATTGCATCAACTGCCGCACCTGGTCGCCCGAAAGCTTCTTGGATTCGAACAGCTTCGCATCGGGGGTCACGCCACCGGCAAAGAAGAACCCGGCCAATGGCGCGATCTGGCTGAACGTCTCGACCCTGCCCTGCACGTGCGGGGCAATCTTCATCATGTATTCAGGGTTGAACGCCCACTTCTGCACGCGCGCGGCGAACTCTTCCACAGGCAGGTCGCGCAGCCATTGGCCGTTGAGCCAGGACAATTTCTCGACGTCGAAGATCGGCCCCCCCAAGGAAACACGCGAAAGGTCGAAGTGTTCGACCATTTCCTGCAGCGAGAACTTCTCGCGCTCGTCGGGCATCGACCAGCCCATGCGCCCCAGGTAGTTGAGCATCGCCTCGGGCATGAAGCCCATGCGCTCGTAGAAGGTCACCGAGGTCGGGTTCTTGCGCTTGGACAGCTTGCTCTTGTCCGGATTGCGTAGCAGCGGCATGTAGCACAACTGCGGTTGCTCCCAGCCGAAGTACTCGTAAAGCAGGATCAGTTTCGGCGCCGACGGCAGCCACTCCTCACCGCGCAGGACGTGGGTAATGCCCATCAGGTGGTCGTCGACCACGTTGGCCAGGAAGTACGTCGGCAGGCCGTCGGTCTTCATCAGCACTTGCATGTCCATGCGGTCCCATGGGATCTCGACATCGCCACGCAGCATGTCCGGCACCACGCAGACGCCCTCGGTCGGCACCTTCATGCGGATCACATGGGGCTCGCCAGCGGCCAGGCGACGGGCGACTTCTTCCTTGGACAGCAGCAGCGCGCGACCGTCATAGCGCGGGGTTTCGCCACGGGCGATCTGCTCGGCGCGCATCTGGTCGAGCTCTTCGGCGGTGCAGAAACAAGGGAATGCGTGCCCCATGTCCACCAGTTGCTGACAGTACTGCTTGTAGATCTCGCCGCGCTCGCTCTGGCGATACGGGCCATGCGGGCCGCCAACATCCGGGCCTTCGCTCCAGTCGATGCCGAGCCAGCGAAGGGCGTCGAAAATCTGCTGTTCCGACTCGCGGGTCGAGCGCAACTGATCGGTGTCCTCGATCCGCAGGATGAACTCACCACCGTGCTGCTTGGCAAAGCAATAGTTGAACAAGGCGATGTAAGCGGTGCCGACATGGGGATCGCCAGTGGGCGAAGGCGCGATGCGGGTACGGACGGTGGTCATGGCATGTCTCGGAAAGAAGATAAAAGCGAAGATCAAACAGGGGGCGAATGGTAACAGGCGATGGTGGGCGGGCTCCAGTGAGAGGCCGATTTGAGTAAGCCTGCCAGACCGAGTCGCCCTCATCGCGAGCAGGCTCGCTCCCACAGGAAACCGAGTTGTCTGGACTGGATGCGGTCCACTGTGGGAGCGAGCCTGCTCCGGGCGGCGTTCCGACGATGAGGCCTTCGAAGCCACTGCAAGAGTCAGACAGTCAGCAACCGCTCGCGCAACTTGCCAATCTCATCGCGCAACTGCGCCGCGGCCTCGAACTCCAGGTCACGGGCCAGTTGGTACATCTTCTCTTCCAATTGCCGGATACGCTTGGTGATTTCGCTCGGCGAGCGCAGTTCGGCTTCGTAGCGGGCGCTTTCCTCGGCGGCTTTGGCCATGCCCTTGCGTTTCTTGCTGCGCGAGCCAGGCACCGTGGCGCCTTCCATGATATCGGCGACGTCCTTGAACACGCCTTTAGGCGTAATGCCATTGGCCAGGTTGAAGGCGATCTGCTTGTCGCGGCGACGCTCGGTCTCGCCGATAGCCCGCTCCATGGACCCGGTGATGCGATCGGCATACAAAATCGCGCGACCGTTGAGGTTTCGCGCCGCGCGACCGATGGTCTGGATCAACGAGCGCTCGGAGCGCAGGAAACCTTCCTTGTCAGCGTCGAGGATCGCCACCAGCGACACCTCCGGCATGTCCAGGCCCTCGCGCAGCAGGTTGATGCCCACCAACACGTCGAAAGTGCCCAGGCGCAGGTCGCGGATGATCTCGACCCGCTCCACCGTGTCGATGTCCGAGTGCAGGTAACGCACCCGCACGCCATGGTCTGCCAGGTAATCGGTGAGGTCTTCGGCCATGCGCTTGGTGAGCGTGGTGACCAGCACCCGCTCTTCCAAGGCCACGCGTTTCGTGATTTCCGACAGCAAATCATCGACCTGGGTCAGTGCCGGGCGCACCTCGACCTGCGGGTCCACCAGCCCCGTCGGCCGCACCACTTGCTCGACCACGCGACCGGCATGCTCGGCCTCGTAATTGCCAGGAGTGGCCGAGACGAAAATCGTCTGCGGGCTGACGCTTTCCCATTCGTCGAAACGCATCGGCCGGTTATCCAGGGCCGAGGGCAGGCGGAAACCATATTCCACCAGGGTTTCCTTGCGCGAACGGTCCCCTTTGTACATGGCGCCAACTTGCGGCACGCTGACGTGGGACTCGTCGATCACCAGCAGGGCGTCAGGCGGCAGGTAGTCGTACAAAGTGGGCGGCGGCGCGCCCGCCGGACGGCCCGAGAGGTAGCGCGAGTAGTTCTCGATGCCGTTGCAGTAACCCAATTCCAGGATCATTTCCAGGTCGAAGCGGGTCCGCTGCTCCAGGCGTTGGGCCTCCACCAGCTTGTTGTTCGAACGCAGGTATTCCAGGCGCTCTTGCAGCTCGGCCTTGATCCCCTCGATGGCGTCCAGCAAGGTTTCCCGTGGCGTTACGTAGTGGCTCTTGGGATAGAAGGTGAAGCGCGGCATCTTGCGGATCACTTCGCCGGTCAGCGGATCGAAGGCCGAGATGCTTTCCACTTCGTCGTCGAACAGCTCGATGCGGATCGCTTCCAGGTCCGACTCTGCCGGGTAGATGTCGATCACATCACCCCGCACGCGGAACGTCGCCCGGGCAAAATCCATGTCGTTGCGGGTGTACTGCAAATCCGCCAGGCGCCGGAGCAAGGCGCGCTGGTCGAGCTTATCGCCCCGATCCACGTGCAGCACCATCTTCAAGTACGTTTCCGGGCTGCCCAAGCCATAGATGCACGACACCGTGGTGACGATGATCGCGTCCTTGCGCTCGAGCAACGCCTTGGTCGCCGACAGCCGCATCTGCTCGATGTGGTCGTTGATCGAGGCGTCCTTTTCGATGAAGGTGTCCGACGACGGCACATACGCTTCGGGCTGGTAGTAGTCGTAGTAGGAAACGAAGTATTCAACCGCGTTGTTCGGAAAAAATGCCTTGAACTCGCCGTACAACTGCGCCGCCAGCGTCTTGTTCGGCGCCAGCACCAGCGTCGGGCGCTGCACCTGGGCGATCACGTTGGCGATGCTGAAAGTCTTGCCCGAGCCGGTCACACCCAGCAACGTCTGGTGCGCCAGCCCGGCCTCAATGCCTTCGACCATCAGGCGGATGGCTTCCGGCTGATCGCCGGCGGGCTGGAAGCGGGTGACTAGCTGGAATTCAGACATAACATAACCCCTGGGTTCACTCCTGTCGGCCAGCCGACGGGAACGAGGAAGACCGAATTGACTGACGTCGGCCGATGAAAAAGCTGGAATTCACACAATGTGGAGGTGAATGCCTTCGCTTTCAAGACGAGCGTCCTACACGCCTTGCAGACTTTGACGCGGCGAAGGGACTAACGGTCGAAAAAAAACGAAAATACTTACGGTAAAGACCGATTAGCCTGTCGCCCTGCCCGGTGATGGCCTCTATACTAGCTCCCCGTTTGTGCACCGCTCTAGTGCATCCGGCTGGAGCGCGACACGTCCCCTCACTCTCCATTCAGAGCCGCGCACTAATGAGCCTGTTTTCCACTGTCGAATTGGCACCACGCGACCCCATCCTGGGCCTCAACGAAGCTTTCAACGCCGACACCCGTACCAACAAGGTCAACCTGGGCGTAGGTGTTTACTGCAACGAGGAAGGGCGCATTCCATTGCTGCGCGCCGTGGTTGAAGCCGAGACGATTCGCGTGGCTCAGCACGTGTCCCGTGGCTACCTGCCGATCGACGGCATCGCCGCCTATGACCAGGCGGTCCAGACCCTGCTGTTCGGCAAGGACTCCCCGCTGATCGCTTCGGGCCGCGTCATCACCACCCAGGCCGTGGGCGGCACTGGCGCGCTGAAGATCGGCGCCGACTTCCTCAAGCAACTGCTGCCAGACGCGGTCGTGGCCATTAGCGACCCAAGCTGGGAAAACCACCGCGCCCTGTTCGAAACCGCCGGTTTCCCAGTACAGAACTATCGCTACTACGACGCCGCCACCCACGACGTGAACCGCAGCGGCCTGCTGGAAGACCTCAACGCCCTGCCCGACCGCTCGATCGTTGTGCTGCACGCCTGCTGCCACAACCCGACCGGCGTGGACCTGAGCCCCGAGGACTGGAAAAACGTGCTGGCCGTGGTCAAGGCCAAGAACCACGTGCCGTTCCTGGACATGGCCTACCAGGGCTTTGGCAAGGGTATTGATGAAGACGCCGCGGCGGTGCGCCTGTTCGCCGAGTCGGGCCTGACCTTCTTCGCCTCCAGTTCGTTCTCCAAGTCGTTCTCGCTGTATGGCGAGCGCGTCGGCGCCTTGTCGATCGTCAGCGAGTCGAAGGAAGAAAGTGCCCGCGTCCTGTCCCAGGTCAAGCGCGTGATCCGCACCAACTACTCCAACCCGCCAACCCACGGCGCCAGCATCGTCGCCGCCGTGCTCAACAGCCCTGAGTTGCGGGCCCAGTGGGAAGAAGAACTGGCCGAGATGCGCCTGCGCATCCGCGGCATGCGCGACCAGATGGTGGACATGCTGGCCAAGGCCGCGCCGCACCACGACTTCAGCTTCGTCGCACGCCAGAGCGGGATGTTCTCCTACTCCGGCCTGACCGTTGAACAAGTGACGCGCCTGCGCAACGAGTTCGGCATCTATGCCCTGGACACCGGCCGCATCTGCGTGGCCGCGCTGAACCAGAACAACATCGATGCGGTAACCAAGGCCATCGTCCAGGTGATCTGACACCCCGGCGCTGGATGAAAAGCGGGAAGCCATCGTGCTTCCCGTTTTTTTTGGGTGCCCCCTGTGGCCAGGGATTTATCCCCTCGCCACAATGGTCAGCGTCCGGCCGGTAATGTGTGGAGCAGTAACATTTGCTACCTGAACACCTCAACCACGAAAATCCCGCCCAATCATCAACCCAAGCTTGACTTCTCTTTTCCAATCAGTAACATACGCGTCATTCCGCGATAGCTCAGTTGGTAGAGCAAGTGACTGTTAATCACTGGGTCCCTGGTTCGAGTCCAGGTCGTGGAGCCAGACAGCAAAAATCAAAGCCCTTGAATCGAAAGATTCAGGGGCTTTTTTATGGGCGCCTTTCGGCGGTCAGAGCCCGCTGATGGCCGTAGCGCGCCTGTCTGAGGTCGCTACCAGAACAATAATTTGGCGCCAATGCGGCATCATGGTCTGAATCCTGCTTTGTTTTTCCCAATCCCAAGCTGTCACCTGAGCGTCATGGCCGTGCCGCAAACTGTCCCGGTCCGCCATTGCAGCTTCATAACAACAAGGACGAAGCCATGCCAACACAAAACCCTCACCGCATCGTGGGACTGTGCACCTCGAGCAAGGTGTACAACGCACTGACCGAGCTCAAGCACCTGGAAGGCCACCGCAGCGCCAAGTTCCTCTCGCTGCTCGCGGAGAGCCTGGTCCGCAAGGGCCTGCTCAACGAGCAGGAAGTGGTGCACATGCTGGACCTGGTGGTCGATTGAGCGGCATCGATTCCTACTATTGAAGCCGTTGATTTTTCCCCATCCTTCATGAGACGTAAGGTAGCCCCATCGATTGATGGAGGTTTCCCATGCCCAAGGTTCAAATCATGTCTGTCGTTGGCAGCGCCGTCCCCGCCCCGCTCAGGGAACGAGGCCTGCTGGCTTGCTGGTATCTGGTGCAGGACGGTGTGACCATCAGCGGCCCGCTGACTTCACTGCCCGCTGCCCAGGCCATGTCGCAACGCATCGGTCCCTATCTGCTGCGCGCCTAAGGCAATTGCACCCGAGGCGTATTTTCGACGAACAACGCCCAGCACGACAGGAACAGTGCCGCGATCAACGGGCCGATGACAAAGCCATTCAGGCCAAACACCGCCAGCCCGCCCAGTGTCGAGACCAGGACCATGTAGTCGGGCATCTTGGTGTCCTTGCCCACCAGGATCGGCCGCAGGAAGTTATCCACCAGGCCGATCACGAATACACCGAACAGGGTCAGCACGACGCCCTGCCAGATCGCCCCCGACAGCAGGAAATACACCGCCACCGGCGCCCAGACGATGCCCGCTCCCACGGCTGGCAGCAGCGACAGGAACGCCATCAGCACCGCCCAGGGCAGCACTGTCGGAATGCCAAGCACCCAAAAGATCAAGCCGCCCAGTGCGCCCTGGGTAATCGCTACCAACAGGTTGCCTTTCACCGTCGCCCGCACCACCCGGTTGAATTTCAACTGCAGGCGGCGCTTCTGGTGCTCCGCCAATGGCACGGCAAAGCGAACCTTGCGCACCAGTTCCGGACCGTCGCGCAGGAAAAAGAACAGCAGGTAGAGCATCACGAAAAAGCTCACCAGGAATTGGAACGTCCCCTGGCCGAAACTGAACGCCTGGGTGGCGAAGAATTCGCTGCCCTGCATCGCGCTCTTGACGATCTTGTCCCGCAACCCGCTCAGGTTGCCCAGGCCAAAACGGTCCAGCAGGTGCTGGAAGTACGGGGGCAATGCTTCCTTGAAGCGGGCCAGGTAATCAGCAACGTCCAGCTCGCCACTTTCCAGGCTCTTGTAGAGTGCCGCGCCTTCCTGGACCAGCAAGGTGCTGATGACGATGACCGGCAAGACAGCGATCAGCATGCAACTGGTTAGGGTCAGCAGCGTCGTGAGGTTGCGCGGCCAGTTGAGTTTCAATTGCAGCCGCCGCTGCAGCGGCGCGAAGACGATGCCCAGGATGACGGCCCAGAACACCGCTCCGTAGAACGGCAGCAGGATCCAGACGAAGGCGATGCTGACCAGGATCAGCAGCAACATCTGCGATTTGTTTTGGAGGTTCTTGCGGTTCATTTGCTTTCCATGTCCTTGGCAGATACACATTAGTCCGCCAGGACTCGCCGGAGTGCCGTCGCGTCTGCTGCGCGCCATGAACCCAAATCAACACCGCCTGGCCGGACGTGGCCTACCCCGCCGTTTTTCGACCCGACATTGCGGTGGATGTGCCGTTCGGCGTGTTGATACAGGGTGCGCGAGCCATAGCCCAGGCACTGATCCGGCAATGCAGGCGGCGAAGAACAACTGTGGGAGCGCGCTTGCTCGCTCCCACAGGATGACCGACAGAAACTGCCGAAGGCTGCGATCCTCCGCTTCCGATAGGGCCTGGCGAGCCAGGCGGCACATCTGGATCGAAAGCGAAAGATCGCAGCCTTCGGCAGCTCCTGCTGCCCGGATCAGATCCGGAACTGCCCCACCAGCTTGCCCAGGCGCTGGCCCAGGTCGGCCAGGCTGCGGGAGGTCTGGGCGCCGAGTTGGGTTTCGTCGGCAACGCTGTCCACGGCCACGGCGATCTGGTGAACGCTGCGGTTGATTTCTTCGGCTACCGCGGTCTGTTCTTCGGCGGCACTGGCGATCTGGGCGTTCATCGAGTTGATGGTGCCGATCAGCTGCGCCATGGTGTCCAGTGAAGCGCCGGCCTCATTGGCCCGCTCCGACGTGCCGTCGCCGGCCTCACTGGAACGGCGCATCGCTTCCACCGCCGCATGGGTGCCGGACTGCAACCGGTCGATCATCCCCTGAATTTCCTGGGTGCTTTGCTGGGTCCGGCTGGCCAGGGCACGGACTTCATCGGCGACCACCGCAAAACCGCGTCCCGCTTCGCCGGCCCGCGCGGCCTCGATGGCGGCGTTAAGGGCCAGCAGGTTTGTCTGCTCGGCGATCGAACGAATCACTCCCAGGACACTGACGATCGAGGCCACGTCCTGTTGCAGACTGTCCAAGGACACGCCGCTGCTGCGGATATCGTTCACCAACGCATGGATCTGCTGGATACTGCCGGCCACCACGCGCTTGGCCGACTGGCCTTCTTCGTCGGTCTGCTGGGCCGCGACGGCGGCGCCCTGGGCACTGCGGGCGACTTCCTGGGCGGCGGAGGACATCTCGTTGATCGCGGTGGCGACCTGGTCGGTTTCGTGGCGCTGGCGTTCCATGGCCTGCTCTGAACGCTGGGCTTGCTCGGAGACTTGTGTCACCAGCCCGGTCAGCTGCGAGGTCATGTCGGTGATCTGCCGCACCAGGCCGTGGATCTTGTCGACGAAACGGTTGAACGAACCGGCCAGTTGGCCCAGTTCATCCTGGCTGGTAATCGCCAGGCGCCGGGTCAGGTCGCCCTCTCCCGCCGCGATGTCGTCGAGGTTGTCCTTCATCAGGTGCAACGGACGCAGGATGGTGTTGGCGAGCACCAGGCCCACCACCGCGATCACCAGCAACACCACGGCGGCAATCCCGACGATGCTGAGGATCACGCCTTGCAGCCGATCGTGGACCTTGGCTTCCACCAACGCCACCTGACCTTCGATGCCATCCAGATTCACCGAGCTGCCCACCGCCAGGTCCCACTTGGACAAGTATTCGGTGTAGCCGAGCTTCGGCACCAGGTCTTTGCTGCCCGGCAGCGGCGAGCTGTATTCGAGGTAATGCGTGCCGTCCTTGGCGACTTTCACCAGGTCACGGTTGACGTAGACACCGTTCGGATCGCGGTTGTCCTTGAAACTCTTGCCCACACCATCAGGGCTGTTGGCCTTGAACAGACGAATGGTCTCGGAGTCGTAGCCGAAAAAATAGCCGTCCTTGCCGTAGCTGATATTGGACAGCAACTTGATCGCCTGGGCACGCGCCTCGTTATCGCCGGGCGCGGCGGCATCGTAGAGCGGCTTGATGGCCGTCAGCCCGACCGCGACATAATTCTGTAGGGTGGCCTTGGCCTCGCTGAGCAGGCGCTCGCGGGTTTGCTGGACTTCTTTGCTGGCCTGTTCCTTCAAGATGAACGCAGTGGTCAGGCTGATGATCACGGCGGACAGCAATACCGGCAGTATTGCCAGGGACAGGACTTTAGCCTTCAAGCTCAGGCGCATGCTGTTCACTCTTGTAGGTTTTATGGTGTGGTTAGCTGGGTTAACGGCAGCCCACGGCAAAACTGTAGGACAAGGTGAACAGTCAGTTGGCAGGGTCGCTGAATTCAAGGGCCCCATCGCGAGCAAGCTCGCTTCCACAGGAAAATGCGATCCATTGTGGGAGCGAGCCTGCTCGCGATGAACGCAACGCGGTCTTGGCCTACAACACCATCGCCGCCACCCAACCAAACACCAGCAACGGCAGGTTGTAATGGATGAAGGTCGGAACCACGGTGTCCCAGATGTGGTGATGCTGGCCGTCGATGTTCAGGCCGGAGGTCGGGCCCAGCGTCGAGTCCGAGGCAGGCGAGCCGGCATCGCCCAAGGCGCCGGCGGTGCCGACGATGCAGACGATCGCCAGCGGGCTGAAACCCAGTTGCAGGCACAGCGGCACAAAGATAGTCGCCAGGATCGGCACCGTGGAGAACGACGAGCCGATGCCCATGGTCACCAACAATCCCACCAGCAACATCAGCAATGCGCCGACGCCCTTGTTGTGGCCGATCCAGGCCGCCGAGGTTTCAACCAGGCTCTGGACTTCACCGGTGGCCTTCATCACCTCGGCGAACCCCGACGCGGCGATCATGATGAAGCCGATCATCGCCATCATCTTCATGCCTTCGGTGAACAGGTCATCGGTCTCGCGCCAACGCACCACACCCGAGACAGAAAAGATCAGGAAGCCGGCCAGGGCGCCGATGATCATCGAGTCGAGCAGCAGCTGGATGGCAAAGGCCGCCGCGATCGCCAACCCCGCCACCAACAGGCTGAGCGGGTTATAGCGCACCGCCACCTGCTCGGCGCGAGCGATTTTCTTCAGGTCATAGACGCGTTTCTTGCGATAGGTGATAAACGACAGCGCCAGGCCAAACACCATACCCAGCGCCGGGATGCCCATGGCGTGGGTGATGTTGATGCCGCTGACGTCCACGCCACTTCTCGCGACGTTGGCCAACAGGATTTCGTTAAGGAAAATATTGCCGAAGCCCACCGGCAGGAACATATAGGGCGTGATCAGGCCGAAGGTCATGACGCAGGCGATCAACCGGCGGTCCATCTGCAACTTGGTCAGTACATATAAAAGTGGCGGCACCAGCAGCGGGATGAAGGCGATGTGGATCGGCAGGATATTCTGTGAAGCGACCGCGACGGTACCCAGCAGGCCGATCAGCACCCACTTGACGCCCGTGCCGCCGGCGGCGTCCTGGCGGTCGACCATGGCCAGGGCTTTGTCGGCCAAGGCGTGAGCCATGCCGGACTTGGCGATCGCCACGGCGAAAGCACCCAGCAATGCGTAGGACAGCGCCACCGTAGCGCCGCCACCCAGGCCTGCATTGAACGCCTTGAGCGTCGCCTCGATCCCCAGGCCGCCCGTCAGGCCGCCCACCAATGCGCCGACGATCAGCGCGATCACCACATGCACGCGGGACAGGCTGAGCACCAGCATGACGCCAACCGCCGCAATTACTGCATTTATCATCGTTACCTCAAAGCACAGCGATGGAAAGCCACCGGACAAAAAGGTCGCGACTTTGCAGGAAGCGGCGGCAAGCTGCAAGGGTCATGCGGCGGGTTTCGCATTCACTGCCGATCCACTGTGGGAGCGAGCTTGCTCGCGATGGCGGTGGGTCAGTTGATATTCATTTGGCTGAACTGACGCTATCGCGAGCAAGCTCGCTCCCCCAGGGCTCAGCGGCACCATTAGCGTGTTTCAGCGCTTGGGCAAGTCGATCACGACCTTCAAGCCGCCCCACTCGCTGTCACCCAGCGCCAGCGTCCCGCCCCAGGTGTCGACGATGTCGCGCACGATGCCCAGCCCCAGGCCGTGGCCGTCGGTTTGCTCATCCAACCGCGTGCCTCGGCTGAATACCTGGTCGCGGCGCTCCGCGGGGATGCCCGGCCCATCGTCTTCCACCACTAGGCTGAAGCCCTCGACCGTCTCGCTCACGCTCAGGCGCACTTCGGCGTCGGCCCATTTGCACGCGTTGTCCAGCAGGTTGCCCAGCAGTTCCAGCAGGTCTTCACGATCCCAAGGCAGGTGCAAGCCGGGCGGCCCGACGTAGGCCAGATGCAGATGCTCGCCATGGATCATGTTCAGCGTCGCCAGCAATCCCGGCAGTTCGGCGTCGCAGTCCAGGTGCGCCCCGGGCAACGCATCACCGGACAACCGGGCGCGATTGAGTTCGCGGTTCAAGCGCTGGCGAACCTGCTCCAGTTGTTCGAGCAGCAACTTGCGCAGTTCCGGATAAGGGTCGAGCTTTTCGTTCGACGCCAGGCTTTGCAGCACCGCCAGCGGGGTCTTCAAGGCATGGCCCAGGTTGCCCAGGGCGTTGCGTGAGCGCTTGAGGCTGTCTTCGGTGTGGGCCAGCAGATGGTTGATCTGCGCCACCAGTGGCTCCAGCTCCCTGGGCACTTGCTCATCGAGCTGCGAGCGCTGCCCGCGTTGCAACTGGGCAATCTGCTCCCGAGCCTTTTCCAACGGACGCAACGCGCGATGTACGGTGAGGCGCTGGAGTAACAGGATCAGCAGCAACCCGGCCAGGCCGAGCCCCAAGCCGACCTGCTGCATCCTCAGGAAGCTGTCCCGCACGGGCGTGTAGTCTTGGGCCACGCTGATGGAAATCGCCTGGCCCAAGCGCCGATAGTCGGTGCGCAGTACGAGCAGCCTCTGGCCTTCGGGGCCCAGTTGCAGATTGCTGTGCAGGCCCGGATGGTCGAGCCGGGGCAGTTCCTGGTCCCACAGGGAGCGGGAGCGCCAATGCTCGTTGGCGAAATCGATGCGGAAATAGTGCCCGGAAAACGGCCGCAGATACGCCGGTGACAAGCGCCGCTCGTCCAACTGCAAACCTTGCGGGCCACGGACCAAAGCCACCAACAGGTTCTCGCTGTCGTTACGCAGCCCCGCTTCCAGATAACGCTGCAAGCCTAGTTCGAACAGCCACAGGCTGGTCTGCGCCAGGACGAGGCCGACCACGACCATCACACCGATCAGCCCAAGGCTCAGGCGCCGTTGGATGGATCTCACTGCGTCTGCCCGCCGAACAGGTATCCCTGGCCGCGACGGGTTTCGATCACGCTGCGCCCCAGCTTGCGCCGCAAGTGGTTGACGTGGACTTCCAGCACATTGGAATCGCGCTCGGTTTCTCCGTCATACAGGTGCTCGGCGAGATGACTCTTGGAGAGGATTTGCTCGGGGTGCAACATGAAATAGCGCAACAAGCGGAACTCGGCGGCGGTCAGCTGGATCTCCGCTCCGTCACGAATCACGCACTGGCGCCCTTCATCCAGGTGCAACCCGGCCGCCTGGAGCGTCGGTTGATTGGCCTGGCCGTGGGAACGACGCAGCAGCGCCTGGATGCGCAAGTGCAGTTCTTCGGGGTGAAAGGGCTTGGTCAGGTAATCATCGGCCCCGGCCTTGAGCCCTTCGATGCGCTCGGCCCAGGAGCCGCGGGCGGTGAGGATCAACACCGGCGTGGCCAGGCCACCGGCTCGCCATTGCGTCAGCACCTCAAGCCCAGGAACGCCCGGCAGGCCCAGGTCGAGAATGATCAGGTCGTAGGGCTCGCTGCTGCCCTGATAGATCGCATCACGACCATCGGCCAGCCAATCCACCGCATAACCCTGCCGCGCAAGCCCGGCCATCAGCTCATCGGCCAGGGGAACGTGGTCTTCCACCAGGAGCAGGCGCATCAGTCTTCCTTATCTTTGAGTAAACGGCCGGTAGCGGCCTCCAGGTCCAGTTCGCGCACTACGCCGTCGGTATCCAGCAGCTCGACCTCATAAATATAGACGCCGTGCTTTTCCTCCAGCTCGGCCTCCAGCAACTTGGCGCCAGGATGGCGGTCCAGCGCTTGTTGGAGCAATTGCTCCAGCGGCAGGATCACGCCCTGTTGGCGCAGTTGCAGGGCCTCGTCCTGGTCCAGGTCCCGGGCCATGGCGAGTGAACAGAACGCCAGCAGCGCCAGCGCCCAGCGGCTGCGGGCGCGTAAACTAAGCTTCATTACGTATCCTGATGATTCTTGAGCACCTTGCCGCTGACGGCGTCGAGTTCCAGTTCCCATTCGATGCCATCCGCATCGCGCAGGTCCACCTTGTAACGGTACTTGCCGTATTCATCTTCCAGCTCTGAATCAATCACGGTGCCGTCAGGGTGTTCGGCCAGGGCCGCTTCGTTGAGCTTGTCAAAAGGCAGGATGGTACCAGCGTCCACCAGCTTTTTGATCTCATGGCGATGGAGATCTCGTGCTTGAGCCAGGCCAGCGCCAAAGGCCATGAGCGTCACGAGAATAAAGGCAGTCAGGCGGTTCACGGATTATCTCCTTCTTATAATCTTCACCGGGAAACTTTATCGGGGTGAACTTAACTGAAACTGAATTGCCATCATTGGACACACATCAATTGAGAGCGAGCTTGCTGGCAGCAGCGGTCTTTGCGTTGCCATCGATGCAACTGGGCTGACGCTATCGTGAGCAAGCTCGTTCCCACGGGGTTTTGTGTCGTTATAATTCATCGCTTGCCAGTATCAGAGACCGGTATGACCGCCATCCATATCAAATTCCCAGCCCTCACCGTCAAGGCCGGCTCCCGCGCCTTCAAGCGTATCCGCGAGGCGGGCCTCAAGGCCGCCGATGTTGGCATCCTGCCGGGTGCCGCCGGTGGCCCGAAAGCCTTGGGCATCCAGGGATTGGACCTGGCCCTGTTCGGTGAATGGCTCCCCGCCGCGCCGCGAGAGCGATCGCTGATCGGCGCTTCGGTTGGCTCCTGGCGCTTTGCCAGCGCCTGTCTGCCGAACGCCGCCGAGGGTATCCGGCGCCTGGGCACTTTGTATAACGAACAGAGCTTCGCCAAAGGCGTGACCATGGCCGGCGTCAGCCAAAGCTCCCAGCGCATGCTCGACGACCTGCTGGAAGGCCGGGACCTGACGATCCTCGATAACCCGCTCTACCGGCTCAATATCATGGTGGTCAAGAGCCACGGCTTGCTGGCACTGGACCACCGTGGCCGGCTGGGCCTGGGCTTGTCATCGGTGATTGCCGACAACTTGCGAGGCCGCGCACGCTTGTCGCGGCATTTTGAGCGGCTGATCGTACACGATCCTCGGTTGGCGCCTCCGCTGAATCCGCTGACAGACTTCCCGTCGCGCTTCGTGCCGCTGGCCGCCGATAACCTGCGCCAGGCGTTGCTGGCGTCGGGCTCGATCCCGATGGTAATGGAAGGCGTGCGCGACCTCCCCGGCGCCGGCGCCGGCACCTACCGCGACGGCGGTCTGCTGGACTATCACCTCGACCTGCCCTACAGCGGCGACGACATAGTCCTTTATCCACACTTCACCGATCGGGTCATTCCCGGCTGGTTCGACAAGGGCCTGCCATGGCGCAGGGGCAACGCCGAACGCCTCCAGAACGTGCTGTTGCTCGCGCCATCGCGCGAATACCTGGCTCGCCTGCCCTACGGCAAACTGCCGGATCGCAACGACTTCAAGCGCTTCATGGGCGATGACCCGAGCCGCCGTAAATACTGGCGCACGGCGATGGACGAAAGCCGCCGGCTCGGCGATGAGTTCCTTGAACTGACGGCCAACGGTGGATGGGGCGAGCGTTTGCTGACCCTTTAGTCAGCATGCTCGCGCATCACACGGATCAACCTGATAAACTCCGCCGCCTGCCTCGCGACCGCTACCTTAAAGAGCCTGAACCTGTGGAAATCTTCAAAGAATTCACCTTCGAATCCGCCCACCGCCTGCCCCACGTACCCGAAGGCCACAAGTGCGGCCGTCTTCACGGTCACTCGTTCAAGGTGGCTATCCACCTCAGCGGTGACATCGACCCGCACACTGGATGGATTCGCGACTTCTCGGAAATCAAGGCGATCTTCAAGCCGCTCTACGAGCGCCTGGACCACAACTACCTCAACGACATTCCTGGCCTGGAAAACCCGACCAGCGAAGTCCTGGCCAAGTGGATCTGGAATGAGTTGAAGCCGCTGCTGCCGGAACTCAGCGCCATTCGCATCCACGAGACCTGCACCAGCGGCTGCATCTATCACGGGGAGTAACCAAACCTGCTGTGGCGAGGGAGCTGCAGCTTTTGTGTCTATGCTCTCTGGCTTAAACATGCCAAGAGGATACGATCATGACTCACTGGCCGCTGGATCAGGTCTACCAGTTCAACGGACACCCCGTCCGCTACGCCATCCACGGCGACGGCCCGCCGCTGGTGTTTGTCCACGGCACGCCCTTTTCTTCCCATGTGTGGCACCGCATCGCCCCGCTCTTCTTCGCCACGCACAAAGTGCATTACTTCGACCTGCTGGGTTATGGCCAATCTGCGCAACCGGACGCCGACGTGTCCCTGGGCGTGCAGAACACACTGCTTGCCCAATTGCTGGAACACTGGAACCTGGAGCGTCCAGACGTAGTGGCCCATGACTTTGGCGGCGCCACCGCGCTGCGTACACATCTGCTCGATGGCAAGGATTACCGAAGCCTGACCCTGATCGACCCGGTGGCCCTGTCGCCCTGGGGTTCGCCTTTCGTCCAGCATGTGCGCCAGCATGAAGCGGCGTTCAGCGGCCTGCCCGATTACATCCAGCGCGCCATCGTGCCGACCTATGTCCGCGGCGCGATGAAACGAGACATCTGCGACGCAGAACTGGCGCCCTACGTGAAGCCGTGGCTTGGCGAGCCGGGCCAGGCGGCCTTCTACCGGCAGATTGCGCAGATGGACGAGCGCTACACCCGTGAGGTCGAAGGGCTGTACCCCAGCGTACGCTGCCCGACCCAGATATTGTGGGGTGAAGATGACCAGTGGATCCCCATCGAGCGTGGCCGCGCGCTGCACAAGATGATTCCGGGGGCGCTGTTTCAGGCCGTGCCGAACGCTGGACATCTGGTTCAGGAGGATGCGCCGGAAGCCATCGTTGCGGCGGTGTTGCGGTTCTTAGGGCCGCTTTCCCCTACCTGAAATCTTTATGGTGTGGGAGCGAGCTTGCTCGCGATAGCGATTCGTCAGTTGATGGGAATGTGGCTGACCTGACGCTATCGCGAGCAAGCTCGCTCCCACACGGCCCCTCCGTGTTCCAACGTGAACCATCCCTGCACCACTTTTGTTCCTCGAAACCCACCCAACCCAACGGGATTGTCTATAAATAACCGGCGATCGCTCGCTTGGCACGGCCGCTGCACGCTTGCGCTTTTTCTCTCTCCGCAAGGACCCGCCACATGACCCAGAACGATCCCGGTAATGACTACCCCTTGAGTGAAGTCCCGATGAGCGCGCGCAAGGGCCTGGCTTCGACGGCCATGGTGGTGCTGGGCTTTACGTTTTTCACCGCCACCATGTTTGCCGGTGGCAAGCTGGGCGTGGCGTTCGGTTTCGCGGACATGCTCGGCGTCATCGTCATCGGCAATCTGTTGCTGGGCCTTTATGCCGCGGGCCTGGGTTACATCGCGTTCAAGAGCGGGCTCAATTCAGTGTTGATGGGCCGCCTCTGTTTTGGCGAAGTAGGCAGCAAGCTCAGCGATCTGATCCTGGGCTTTACCCAGATCGGTTGGTACGCCTGGGGCACGGCCACCGCTGCGGTGGTGCTGGGCAAGTACTTCGAGTTGGGCCAGGGCACGGTGCTGGGGCTGATGGTGCTGTTCGGCCTGGGATTCTGCGCCACGGCTTATATCGGCTATCGCGGGCTGGAGATCCTGTCGTACATCGCCGTACCGGCCATGCTGTTGTTGCTGATGCTCTCGATGTGGGTCGCGACGCAGAAGGTCGGCGGCCTCGATGGCCTGCTGGCAGTTGTGCCAACGGGTAATCTGGATTGGTCTACGGCAATCACCCTGGTTTTCGGCACGTTCGTCAGCGGCGCCACGCAGGCGACCAACTGGACACGTTTTTCCCGCTCGGCGAAGGTCGCGGTGCTGGCGAGCCTGATCGGCTTTTTCCTGGGCAATGGCCTGATGGTGTTGATCGGCGCATACGGTGCCATCGTCTACCAGCAGCCCGACGTCGTCGAAGTTCTGTTGTTGCAGGGCTTCGCCATGGCGGCGATGGCGATGCTGCTGCTCAATATCTGGAGCACCCAGGACAACACCATCTACAACTTCGCCGTGGCCGGTTGCAACCTGCTGCGCACTCGCCGACGCAGGGCGGTCACGCTGGTCGGCGCCGCGATCGGCACCCTGTTGGCGTTGCTGGGCATGTACGATTTGCTGGTGCCTTACCTGATCCTGCTCGGCACCGTGATTCCACCGATTGGCGGGGTCATCATGGCCGACTTCTTCTTCCGCTGGCGTGGGCGCTATCCTCGCTTGGCGCAGGCGCAACTGCCTGCGTTCAATTGGCCTGGGCTGGGTGCCTATGCCGTCGGCACCGTTGCGGCGTTCAACTCGCCATGGGTCGCACCGCTGGTAGGAATCGCCACCGGCGCGCTAACGTATGTGCTATTGATCGGCGTGACAGGCACTCGCACCGCTGACGCGCCCCTACAAGACCTCTAAAGGATTCGCCTGATGCACATCATCAACGCCCGCCTGCGCAACCGCGAAGGCTTGCATGAATTGCACCTGGAAAACGGCCTGATCGCCAGCATCGCCCGCCAGACCGAAGCCCCCAGCCTGGGCCCCGAAGACATTGATGCCGGAGGCAACCTGGTGGTGCCGCCTTTCGTCGAGCCGCACATACACCTGGACGCCACACTGACCGCCGGTGAACCGCGCTGGAACATGAGCGGCACGCTGTTCGAGGGCATCGAATGCTGGGGCGAACGCAAGGCCACCATCACCCAAGAAGACACCAAGACCCGCGCCAAGAAGACTCTCCAGGCCCTGGCCGCCCATGGCATCCAACACGTGCGCACCCACGTCGACGTGACCGATCCGGCGCTCACGGCGCTCAAGGCAATGCTCGAAGTGCGCGAGGAAAGCCGCCATCTGGTCGACATGCAAATCGTCGCGTTCCCCCAGGAGGGCATCGAGTCCTACCGCAACGGCCGCGAGCTGATGGAAGAAGCGATCCGCATGGGCGCCGACGTGGTGGGGGGCATTCCGCATTTCGAATACACCCGCGACCAGGGTGTTAGTTCGGTGAAGTTCCTGATGGACCTGGCCGAGCGCACCGGCTGCCTGGTGGACGTGCATTGTGATGAAACCGACGACCCACACTCGCGCTTCCTCGAAGTGCTCGCCGAAGAAGCGCGCAGTCGCGACATGGGCGCGCGGGTGACCGCCAGCCATACCACGGCGATGGGCTCCTACGACAACGCCTACTGCGCCAAGCTGTTCCGCCTGCTCGGCCACTCTGGAATCAGCTTCGTATCGTGCCCGACTGAAAGCATCCATTTGCAAGGACGTTTCGACAACTTCCCCAAGCGTCGCGGCGTCACCCGGGTCAATGAACTGCTCGAAGCCGGAATGAATGTGTGTTTCGGCCAGGATTCGATCGTCGATCCATGGTACCCGCTGGGCAATGGCAACATCTTGCGCGTGCTCGAAGCCGGGCTACACATCTGCCATATGCTCGGCTATCGCAACCTGCAAAGCGCCCTGGACCTGGTCACCGACAACAGTGCCAAGGCCATGGCCTTGGGCGAGCGCTACGGGCTGGAGCCTGGGCGTCCGGCGAACCTGCTGGTCCTTTCGGCCGACAGCGACTACGAAGTGATCCGCAGCCAGGGCCTGCCGCTTTACTCGATTCGCAAGGGCGAAGTGCTGATGAAGCGGCAGATGCCGGTGGTAGAGTTCGGGCCGCAGCTGACCTGAAATCCCCTATACCTGTGGAAGCGAGCTTGCTCGCGATAGGGGTCTGTCAGTTGATATCTATGCGACTGAGCTGACGCCATCGCGAGCAGGCTCGCTCCCACAGTGGCTTGGTGTGATACCTGAAATCTGCGCCCGCTGGAGAGCTACTGTGGGAGCGAGCTTGCTCGCGATAGGGGGCTGTCGGTTGATATCTATGCGGCTGAGCTGACGCCATCGCGAGCAGGCTCGCTCCCACAGGGGATTGGTGTGATACCTGAAATCCGCGCCCGCTGGAGATCTACTGTGGGAGCGAGCCTGCTCGCGATAGGGGGCTGTCGGTTGATATCTATGCGGCTGAGCTGACGCCATCGCGAGCAGGCTCGCTCCCACAGGGGATTGGTGTGATACCTGAGATCTGCGCCCGCTGGAGATCTACTGTGGGAGCGAGCCTGCTCGCGATAGGGGTCTGTCAGTTGATATCTATGTGACTGAGCTGACGCCATCGCGAGCAGGCTCGCTCCCACAGGGGATTGGTGTGATACCTGAAATCCGCGCCCGCTGGAGATCTACTGTGGGAGCGAGCCTGCTCGCGATAGGGGCCTGTCAGTTGATGTCTGTGTGACTGAGCTGACGCCATCGCGAGCAGGCTCGCTCCCACAGGGGATTGGTGTGATACCTGAAATCTGCGCCCGCTGGAGATCTACTGTGGGAGCGAGCTTGCTCGCGAAGACGTCATCGGCCGCGCCGCGCCAAACAACCTGACCCGCACCAGCTCGCCTGCCTCTTCCTCCAGCAGGATCGGCGCCGTACCGCCGGGCATCACCACCCTCACCACCCCCGCCCTCACCCACCCCAACCGCCAGGCGGCACTGGCCACGGCGCTGGCGCTGGTGCCTGATGACGCGGTAGGGCCTTCGCCCCGCTCGAACACCCGCGCCGCGACTTGCCCTTCGCCCGCGCGCCACGCCCACTGCAGATTGATCCCCGCCGGACAAGGATCGCCCGCCCCGCCGGGGGTGGCATAGGCAATGGCGGTCAGGCTCTGCGACAGCAACGGCGCGCGCATCTGTGAAAGACTCGGCAATGCCTCCACGTCATCGACCAACGTCACGCAGTGGGGGTTGCCGATACGCACGAACTGGCTATTGCCCCACGCCGGATCCAACGCATGAAGCGCAGGCACCCGGCTTGTTTCGCACCGGCCGGACGTCACTTTGTCCACCCCTTGGGCAGCGACGGCACGGGGTCCGAACAGCGGTTTGCCCAGATCCAGCCAGAACCCTTGCACGCCTTCGAACTCGGCGGCGCGAACCGTCGTTTGCAGCGGTGAGACACCTTCGGGTTTGTCGTGATGGACCCTTAGCAAAAAATCCATGTCCTCCGGCAGCAGACCTCGCTCTTGCAGGGCCAGGGAAAAAATCGTCAAGCCATTGCCACTGCGCTCGGCCAGCGTTCCATCGGTATTAACGATCAACACATCGAATGGCGGCTCGTCCTGGAACGGGCCAATCAGCAGGCCATCACTGCGATGGGCCTTGGCATCCGGCGGCGCTTCGCCCGGCGCCCATGCGCAAAAAGCCTGCACCGCGGCACAACTCCAGGCTTGGCGCGTTCGCGCTGCCTGGACGGCAGACGGCGGAAGATCGATCCCCTCGGCACGGATTTGCTGCGGGGAAACGACTCCATAAACATTGCCGCGTGCGTCGTAGAACTGTGCCATGCGTCGGTCCGGAATAAGCCTGGGGAAGTCGCTACTCTAGGCCAATCCACCGACCGAGCACACGCGGATACAGCATCAATAACCCTGTCATCGCGTTTGCACATCCTCCAGCGCCAATCGGATCTGCCGATGGAAAATGCTGCAACGCCGGTTCGGTACACGCAAAACACCGGGGCGTCACCTGTAAGGTCCGACAGGTGCGACTTGGCTGGCTAGCTCGTAACGTAGGCAAGTCACGCCCGGACAAGGACTCATCATGAAAGACAAGCGCACCTCAACGCCCATGGCAGAGCTCTACAGCGAAGGCCGAAAACACTTCATCGAACTGGTACCCGACGGCGGCGCGCGACTCGACGCGTTGTTCCACACTGCTCCGGCGCTTGGCGAACTCGCCGTCGGTGTGGTGTACGGTCATTTGCAGAGTCGTCCCGGCCTCGACCCGCGCCTGCGTGAAGGCGCAACGCTGGCCGCCATCGTGGCGGCCGGAATGGTCGGTCCTCCCCTTAGCGTACATTTGAAAACCGGGCTCGCATCAGGGTTGGCGCCGGGAGAGATGATTGAACTGGTGGTACAGGCCTCGGCGTTCGCGGGTTTTCCGCGAGCCGTCTCCGCGGCCGATCAGCTCAATCGGTTGTTTGCAGAAGCGGGCCTCGCCTCGCCACCGCCACCCACGCCCCGGGAGGTGACGCTGGACTTTTGCGAGCGGGTGCGCAAGGGCCGTCCGCCCATCCCGGTCCAACCTCAGATCAAGCGGTTGCTGCGCAAAGCCCTACGCTTGTCGGTTCATGGAACGTCGGCCCGGAATGTGGTCGTCGAATGCTTCGATGCAGAATCCGACTTCCCCACCGCCCTGGTGTATTTCGAGGTGGAGGCTGACCATGTGATCAGCCTCAGGTTGTATCAGGCGCGATGACTCGCGCGGGTTCCGACAGGACACGTCCAGTGCCTTGGCACGTTGGGGTCGCGGTGCGGTCAGTGGATATGCAAGCATAGGCGCCTCCCTGCCCGCTTGACCGCACCGCACGAACGCCAAGGACGATTCATGACCGCTATCACCCCTCCACCTACCTTTGTTCCAAGGCGCCTGGAGCAGATGTCCACCCGTGTCGCCTACCTCATCGCCGGAATCGGCATCGCCGCGTGGGCACCGCTGGTGCCTTATGCCAAGGTGCGGGCGAACCTCGACGAAGGCACCCTCGGGTTGCTGCTGCTATGCCTTGGAGTCGGATCGATCCTGGCGATGCCGATTTCCGGCGCGCTGGCGACACGGTTCGGTTGCCGTCGAGTACTCAGTGGCGGCACGCTTCTGGTCTGCCTGGCGCTGCCATTGCTGGCGACCATGAGTTCCTTGCCGTGGTTGGTGGCGGCGTTGTTCCTGTTTGGCGCCGGGCTCGGCACCGTGGACTCGACGGTGAACCTGCAAGCGGTCATCGTCGAGCGCGCCAGCGGCAAGACCATGATGTCGGGTTTCCACGGCATGTTCAGCCTCGGCGGGATCATTGGCGCCGCCGGTGTGAGCGCCCTGCTCGGCCTGGGACTTTCGCCGCTGGCGGCGACGCTTGTCGTCAATGGCGTGCTGTTGGTGGCGCTGTTCAAGGCAGCGCCGCACCTGCTGCCCTATGGCAGTGAAAGTGCTGGGCCGGCGTTTGCCATTCCCCACGGCGTGGTGCTGTTTATCGGCATCCTGTGCTTTATCGTGTTCCTGGCCGAAGGCGCGGTGCTGGATTGGAGCGCCGTGTTCCTGACCGCCGAACGCGCAGTGGATACCGCTTATGCCGGGCTGGGTTACGCCGCGTTTGCCTTGACCATGACCATTGGCCGGCTGACGGGCGATTCGGTGGTGCATCGACTGGGGGCCAAGCGGGTGATCATTTACGGCGCAACGATGGCCGCCGCGGGATTTCTGATGGCGACCGTCGCGCCCATGTGGCAAGCCGCGCTGCTGGGTTATGCATTGGTCGGTGCCGGGTGTTCCAACATCGTGCCGGTGCTGTACACCGCCGTTGGTAAACAGACGCTGATGCCCGAAGCCATCGCCGTGCCGGCCATTACCACCATCGGTTATGCCGGCATTCTCGCAGGGCCGGCACTGATCGGCTTCGTCGCCCATGGCAGCAGCCTGGGCATCGCGTTCGGCTTGATTGCGCTATCGCTGGTGGCGGTGGCGTTTAGCGGTAAGGTGTTGAAAGTCTGAAGCCTTGAGACGTCCCCGTGGCGAGGGAGCTTGCTCCCGCTCGGCTGCGAAGCAGTCGTAAACCGGTGAACGCGCTGTGCCAGAGGCTTCGCATTCGAACGAGCCTGCTCGCGATGGCGTCGGGTCAGTCGACATCGAGGGATGACTGACAATCTGCCATCGCGACCAAGCTCTCACAGGGCTCGGCTTACATCACGTATCGGTCAGAACCGGCACACCGCGGCTGCCCCGGTGTCGGTCGGCATGACATGCTCGGGCGGCACCACGACCACTTCACCGCCTTGACGCGTCACCGCGAGGATCAGTTCGTCCAGCACATCTGGAGCCTGTTCATCGCCCGTCTCGTCGATGATCAACCGGCCTTTGTCCGGGTCCAGCTGGCCGGGCACCTGGCGCTCCGCCTCCACCAGCAACATCGCGACACGGCCCTCCCAAGCGGCCTTGGCGATGTCGGCCAGCTTGTCCAGGGCGCGTCCCTGGCCGACCGCGACGCCATAGCGATTCAGGCTATCGACCACTTGGTCGGCGTGACTGTGGGCCATGAGCTTGGCGCATTGGACCCGCAACTCTTCGACGCTCAACCGCGAAGGATCGCCCTCGATACCCTGCGTCAGCAGGTGCTGGTTATGACTGACGGCACGGAACACTGCCTGGTTTTCCGGCAAGGCCACCAGGATCATCGGCAGGCCCGAAGGCTGCGAGTGATGTTGCAGGATGGCTTTGTCCACCGCGCGGAAAAACCGTTCGCGATCCAGGTTGATCTCGTCCTGCTTACCGCCACCGGCGGACTCATGCATCATCGCATCGCCACGCTCGCCGCTGCGGCTGAAACCATTGGGGAAGCCCTGCTGGTCACCCGACGTCAGCTCATCGCCCAACGCCTCGTTCTGGTTGCGCGGGACCGGTTCGGCCAGCTCGATTTTTTCCAACTGCTCGCTGGAACCTTCATACAACCAGATCTCGTTGCGGGTCAGGCACAACGCCTGGTAACGCTCGGTGGACTGCACCAGGCGCAACAACGGCTTGAGATAAGGATGGCTGTTGGCGAACGCGCATTCCGGCAAGCGCTGGCTCACCGAAACGACTTTGAAATAGTCAAGGGCACCGAACACCGCGATGCCGTCGCGGTTGGAATTCCAGAAACCCTGGTCCTCCACCAAGGCCAGGAACGGAGCCAGCAACGGCGCGCAGTCCATGCCAGGGTGCTGTTGTTCAAGTTGGGTTTGCAGGTCACACACCAGGTTCTTGTAGCGGATCGGGTCCTGGCTACGCTCGGGGAATGTGCGATGGGTGGGCATGTACAACGAAAGGCTCGGCTGTTCGTCGAACGCCAGGAGCTCGGCCAGCACCTGCCGGCTGAAGGGTTGATGAGCGGTCATGATCGTCTCCTTTATTCTTTACCACGAGCCTCTTGGTTTTCGAGGAAGTCCTCCTCCAGCATGGCGTCCACCATCTCCGGCGGCGCCTCATCGACGGGTGCGGTCACGCGGCCCATCGATTCGACGGCGGGGTTGAGCTTGCCGATCTGATGATCGAGCGCGTGCAGCATTTTCTCGGCAGCGCCCTCCACGGCCAGCTCCAGGCTCTCGGCCTTGTGACTGACCGACAACGATGAGTGGCCCTGTACGCGTGCCTCGATCTGGCAACGCTTGTCGGCGGCACCGCCCTTCTGGGCATTTTCATCACTGACGTGAATCTCGACGCGGGCCAGCTGATCTTCGAAACGCTGCAACGCGTCCACCACCGTACTGCCAACCCATTCCTGCAAACGGGCACTGCCTTCAATATGGTTGCTGTTGACTTGAACTTGCATGATCGACTCCTTTGCAAAAGACGGCTGACGCCGCCTGTTGTAGGTAGAAGAAGATCAAACGGGCGAAGTTCCCGGCGCGGGATGACTGGAGCCTGAGCGGCTGTTGATTACCCTTTGTGGGAGCCGGTATTACCTCGCCTTTCAGACCTCCGGCATTTTTCGGAAGCCCACCGCCAAGCGGTTCCAACCGTTGATGGCGTTGATCGCAACGGTCAGGTCGACCATTTCCTTGGGCGTAAAGTGCTCGTTCAGCAGCTCGTAGTCGGCGTCGGGCGCATGGGTCTCGCTCAGGCGCGTCAGGGCTTCGGTCCAAGCCAGCGCGGCGCGTTCACGGCCGGTGAAAAACGGCGCCTCGCGCCAGGCGGTCACGGCATACAGGCGCCGCTCGGTCTCGCCGTCCTTGCGCGCATCGGCGGCGTGCATATCGATGCAGAACGCGCAGCCATTGATTTGCGAAGCGCGCAGCTTCACCAGCTCGATCAGGGACTTTTCAAGGCCCAATCTGGAGACCGCGTTCTCCAGGGCCAGCATGGCTTTGTAGGCATCAGGGGAAGCGGCATAAAAATCGATACGCGGTTGCATGGGGGAACTCCTGAACAATTGGGTGTGGCGCTACGTTAGCCCTGCACTGGCGCAGGACAAATAGCCAATTGTGGGGAAGTTCGAGTGACCAATGAAGCGTCGTTGCCTGCCGGTGGAGATAGGTCAGGCCCGGCTGCGCAACCATTGCAGAAAGCGCTTCTTGGCGACCGGCTTGGGTATGTCACGGGTCAGGTTCTGAGCCAGGTGGATGCGTACGTCCAACAGGTTTTTCATGGCGTCGCCGATGTCACGACGGGCCTCGAGACAGGGTTTGAGGTAACTGTTCTCGATGCGATACAGGGTGCAGAACGTCTTCGCGGTGAAACTCGCCAACGCCGCTTGCTCGGCGACGACCCCGGCTTCGCCGATGACTTCACCCGGCCCCATGCGCCCGCCCTCGATGGGCTGGCCATTACGCATGAGGCTCGCGCTGACCACGCCGGACTCGATGATGAACAGGTGGTCGCTGACCTCTCCGGCCGCCAGGATCACGTCGCCGGCGCGGAACGTCTGCAGGGTCATGTTCTGGCTGAACGTGTCTTTCTCGTCCGGGCGCAGCGTGGAAAAGATGCTGGAGCTTTCCAGCAATGCCCGAGGACGCGACACCGCCACGGCCGCCGCGCTTTCGCCAGTAGACAGCAGGCTCACGCCCGATGCATGCAGATGCCGGAACGCCAGATCGAACAGTTGGTTGCGGACTTCGCGTTTTTGCCCCATCGAGGCCACAAAACCGCTGATCTCGTATTCCGCTCCGGCGCTGCCGGCGCTCTTGAGCGTGACGCTGGGCGCCGGGCTGGCGAGCAGCGCCCGGCAGCCGATCATTGCCCGCTCCAGCGCTTCGATCACTTTTTGTGGGCGCGCATGCGGGCTGATCTGGAGGCTGATGGACAAGCCATGCATGTCGCTGGGACGGCTGAAGTTGACGATCTTGGCTTTCGCCGCCAAGGAATTGGGAATCACCGCCATGCTGCCCTGGGAGGTCTGCAATCGCGTGGCCCGCCAGTCGATGTCGGTGACCCGGCCCTCGGTGCCGTCGATGGAAATCCAGTCATCGACTTGATAGGGCTTGGTGGTGTTGAGCACGATGCCGGAAAACACATCGCTGAGGGTGCTCTGCAAGGCCAGGCCGACGATGATCGCCATTGCGCCGGACGTCGCGAGCACGCCCTTGACCGGCAGATCCAACACATAAGCCAGCGCCGCGATGACAGCGACCAGGAAAATCACCGCCCCCAGTAGATCCTGCAACAGCCGTCCCGTATGGCCGACCCGTTGCATCATGACCGCGCCGATCATCACCGTCAGGGTTCGCGCGGCGAACAACCACCACGCAATCTGCAGGCCGGTCGCCGCCAGGTGCCGAGGTACGTCATCGACCCATTGTGCGGTCTGCATGGGGTTGAGGCCTTCGTTGAACAGCAGCATGCTGAACAACATGAAAATCGCCAGCCGCACGCCGATTTTCCAGTAGGTCCGTTCGGCACTGACCAGCCGCCACGCCAGCAAATCGAGCACGAGCAATGCCAGGGCACACAGCAGCGGATGGTCGGTGATCGGGGCGAGCATCGGGACAGCTCCAGGAAGGGCGATTGGCGAAGATTGGCACAGATTCAAGCGGCTGTAGAGATCACCCCCACAATGGATTCGCGTTGCTGCTTGACTAGCCATCCATCCGGCCGAAGCGCCCGGAATGGAAATCCTCGAAGGCCCGGTGGATTTCCTGCTCACTGTTCATCACGAACGGACCATGGCCGACGATGGGCTCATCGATCGGCTCGCCACTGAGCAACAGCAGTACCGCGTCGTTGTTGGCTTGCACCCTCAACTGGTCGCCTACCCGATCAAACAGTGCCAGTTGCCCGGCTTCGACCCGTTCGCGGCCGTTGGCCTGGATCGAACCTCGCAGCACGACCAACGCGCTGCTGTGGCCGTCATGCAGGTCCAGGGTCAGCTCTTTTCCGGCGTTCAGTCGGATATCCCAGACGTCGATGGGCGTAAAGGTTTTCGCCGGGCCTTGGTGCCCCTCGAAGCGCCCGGCGATTACCCGCACGCTGCCGGCCGCGTCTTCTAGCGTGATGTTCGGAATGTCCTGCTTGAGAAGGGTCTGGTAGCCGGCCGGCGCCATCTTGTCCTTGGCTGGCAGGTTGACCCACAGCTGGACCATCTCCATGAAGCCACCCTGCCGGGCGAACGCTTCGGAGTGAAATTCCTCATGGATGATTCCTGAGGCAGCGGTCATCCACTGCACGTCGCCGGGGCCGATCTTGCCGCCACTGCCGGTAGAGTCGCGGTGCTCCAGTTCGCCCTGGTAGACGATGGTCACGGTTTCGAAACCCCGATGAGGATGCTGGCCGACGCCACGGCGCTCGGTGGTGGGCGTGAATTCGTTGGGGCCGGCGTGGTCCAGCAGCAGGAACGGGCTGATGTGCTTGCCCAGGTTGTCGTAGGAAAACAGCGTACGGACCGGGAAGCCGTCGCCAACCCAATGCGGCCTTGGACTGGTATAGAGGCCTATGATCTTTTTCAAGCTGCGTCTCCAAATCAAAGGTTGAGATTCGATGGACACAGCTTAAAACCCATACCAATAACGCACCAGACTGCAAAAACCGGCCTTAGCGTTCTACCTATGGAACGACGATCGACACTGCAAGGGCGAACTCGGTTCTGACGCTCAAAGCTGATTGCGCTTGGCAAATTCCGACAGGCCCACCAGGGAACTCAAGCCGAGCTTTTCCAGCAAACGGGTCTTGTAGGTGCTGACTGTCTTCGGGCTGAGGAACAAAGTCTCGGCGATGTCCTTGCCACGCATGCCCATCGCCAGCATCCGCAGGATGGACAGCTCCCGGGTGGAAAGACTCTCGAGTGCTTTCTGCTCGGAACGTTGTTGAAAGTCCAGCCTGACGGACATCTGCGGAAAATAGGAATAGCCGGACTTCAAGGCGTGGATGGCCTTTATCAGCTCCTTCAGGTCACTTTTCTTGGTCACGAACCCCCTGGCCCCGGCAGAAATGCAGCGGTTGCAGAAATGCTGGGCATCCTGGGAGGTGAACACCAGCACAGCGCAACCGGGAAATTGGCCGGTGATCCAGACAAGCAGGTCCAGGCCATCGAAACCATTCATGACCAGGTCCAAGATCACCACGTCCGGGATATCCTGCTTGATACATGCCCGCGCATCGGCCACGCCGCTGACATCAGTGACCTGGCTGAATCCCTCGTTCTGGCATACAAGCCGCAGCGCCCCCCGGATGACGGGGTGATCGTCCACAATCAATACGTTTTTCAAGGCAACTCCCCGGGGACAATGCAAACGGCGCCGACGCCATGACTGCATCGACGGTGACACAAATGGCTGACCCAGCCACCTGTAAGATCTGACAGTGCGGACTAACGGTGCCGTCAGGTTCCGTGACGCTGTTCGACGGTGCGAGCCCAGGACGGAACCGGCTCGTTGGCCGCTGGATCGACGCTTTTCATCAAGCGCTGCACGGAAATCGCATCGGGCAGTCGGGCGTTGCTTACCTGGAGAAAAGGCTGGCGAGTCGCCGGGGTGCCCTGCTGGGCGTTGTAGATCAAAGCATGACGAACCAGAGGGTTGTCGAGGAAGAATCCGGGCAGGTCCAAGGCGTCATCCGCCACGCTGGCATTGACGATGACCAGGTCGAACGGCTCACAGCCGCAGTCCACCAACGTCAGGAGTTCATGCACGTCGCTCACCGGAGCGATGCGGAAATAGCCTTGGTGATTAAACAGGCGTTCTAGTTGCAGTCGATGATAATGCTCAGGATCGGCAATCATGATGCGTAGAGCTTTATTTGGCATGGCAGGCATTCCAATGGCAACGCGGCAGGTACGAACCGGCTCGGGAACGTTAAGTCGCGTCAGGCTAGAGGAAGGTCTTTAGGCACGCTGTAGGACAAATCTCAAAAACAGGAAGAAAAATCGCCTGTCGACCTGCGGCAGTGTGCGTTTTCTATCAATGCCGGTCGCGCGTAGGGTCGATGGCGCCGGCGTTGCCTTGCGCAACGGGCTTGCTTGTCATGTAAGCCTGGAGCCGCCCAGTCAGGTGCTCCATCGCCTCGTGCAACTCATCCGCCGCAGCAGCGAGCGATGACGTTTCGCCCGCGCGGCAGGCGTTTTCCAGTATTTCGCAAGCGGCAATCAAGCGCTGTGCCTGGATCAACCTGGCCCCGCCCTTGATCCGATGCGCCAGATCGGACAGCCCGGACACGTCATGGCGCGAAAACAATGTCTGCAACCGCGCCTTGTCCTGTCCATTGCTGTCGATCAGTTCCAGCAACAGGCCCTGGGTGGAAACCCAGTCGCCGCCGGTCAGTTGTTCCAGGCTGGTCAGGTCGAAGTCTGCGTCAGCAACACGCGGTTCCACCGCACCGTTGGGCACGACCGATGCCAGACGCGCGTTCAATTGGTTCAGGCCGATGGGTTTGAACAGACAGTCGTCCATTCCCGCCGCAAGGCAACGGGCCTTTTCCTCGGGCTGGGCATTGGCCGTGAAGCCGAGAATCGTGGTCGGCGCCAGGCCTCGGTCCCGCTCGTCGTCGCGAATGGCGCGGGCCAATTCATAACCGCTCATCCGCGGCATGTTGCAATCGGTGATGACGGCGTCGAACTGCCCGGCGCGCCACGCCCGCAACCCCTCGGCACCGTCCTCGGCCTCCCGCAGCCGGTGGCCCAGGTAGTTTATTTGCTGGACCAGCAACAACCGGTTGGCCGGGTAATCATCGACCACCAGGATGTTCAACGGCCGTGCGGGCATCACCGCCTCGGTCTGCACCACCGGCGCTTCGCCCACCGTTTCAAGCAATGGCAACTCCAGGCGGATCTCGACCTGCGTACCCTGTCCCGGCACGCTATCGAGCAGCAATGTGCCGCCCATCATGCCGCATAAGGTGCGGCTGATGACCAGCCCCAACCCCGAACCGCTGCGCGCCGCCTGGGTGCTGTCGCCGACTTGAGCGAAGGGGCTGAACAAGCGTTGCTGGTCGTGGACTGAAATTCCGCGGCCGGTGTCTTCAACCCGCAGACGGATGGCCAGGCGCTGCCCTCCCTTTCCCGGTTCGGCTCGCAGCACCAGGCGCACGTGGCCCTGCTCGGTGAACTTGATGGCATTGCTCAGCAAGTTCGAGAGCACCTGCTTGAAGCGCATCGGGTCGATCAATACGTCCTGATTGCTCGCCGCGTCCACATCCAGTCGCAGGTTCAATTGTTTTTGCCGGGCCAGGCCCTCGAACATCCTCGCCACGGCCTCGACCATCGTGCGCAGGTTGGCGCGCTCAGGTGTCAGCGACAGCCGCCCCGACTCAATACGGGAGATGTCGAGAATGTCGCCGATCAAATCCAACAAGCCTTGGGCGGCGCTCGACGCGACTTCAAGGGCGGCCCGGTCCATGACGCCTTGCTCGGCTTTTTTCAGCGCCATTTCCAGCATGCCGATCACGGCGTTCATCGGCGTGCGGATTTCGTGGCTCATGGTCGCCAGGAACGTGGTCTTGGCCCGGTTGGCATCATCGGCGCTGGCCTTGGCCACGCGCAATTGCTCGAGCAGGCGCCGCAGGTAGACAACCCAGCCCAATGCCAGCAGCAACAGCAGCGCGGCGATGGCGAAACCCTGGACAATCGCGGTGCGATGGCGCAGCCAGTAGCTATCATCGATTACCACTTCACTGCGCCAACGGTTGGTCAGCTCATCCATTTCCTCGGGGGAAATACTCAGCAGCGCCTTGTCCAGGATCGAATAGAGCTGCGCTGCGTCATGACTGGTCGCCAGCGCGACGCGGGCGGGCACCGTGCCGACGGTGCTGGTGACTTGCAGCTTCTCGCGGTACTGGCGAGAGATCATGTAGCGAGCGCTGATCAGCGAACTGATCGCGCCGTCCGCCGCGCCTGTGGCGACCATGGACATGGCCTCGGCCAGGTTCTGCGCCGGCACCAACTGCACCGTGGGAAACTGCTCCAACAGGTATTCGCGCAGCATGTTCCCGCGCACCAGCGCCAGCCGTTTGCCGGCCATCCGATCCATCGTCAGCGAGTCATTCGCCTTGACCGGCACCACCAGCACAAAGGGGTTCGTCAGGTACGGACGGGTAAAGCGCAACTCGTCTTCGAGTTCCGCGCTGGGAATCGCGGTTGCCAGAACGTCGGCCTTGCCGCTGGTGATCCTGCCGACCAGGTCATCCACCGAATCGCCATGCTGGATGTCGAATTTCAGGCCGGTGCGCAAGCTGATCCTGGCCAGCACATCGGCCCCGATGCCGCGGAGTTGGCCGTGCTCATCGAAAAACGTCAACGGCAGGAAATTTTCGCTGACAGCCACCTTGATTCGCGGATGGGCATCGAGCCAGCGCTGTTCATTCACACTGAAATGCAACGCCTGCTGGCCCGGCACGCTTGCCCCGCCGGCATTCCAACGCCGCAGGATGCCCATGCGTTCGCCGATGGGGATGGCCTGCAACGCGGCATTGACGATGCGCAACAGCTGCTTGTTGCCACGACTGACCGCGAAGGCGAACGGTTGCACTTCCATGCGGGAAAGATCCACCAACTGGACATTGTTCAGGTAGTTCTTGCTGATCAGGTAGTGGGCGCTGATCGAATCCCCCAGGTAAACGTCGGCCTGGCCGAACGCCACGGCGCCGATGGCGCTCAAGGTCGAGGGAAACAACTGCAAAGTGGCGTCGGGATAAAAAGCCTCGACCTTGTCCGGGGGCAAGTAGTGATACAGCATCGCCACCCGTTTGCCCGCCAGGTCCGCGGGCAGTTCCTCGCCGGCATCGACCCTGGCCACCAGCGTAGGAATGTCATCGGCATAGGCCTGGGACATCGCCAGCCCCGGATCGCTGGCCTCGAAGCCATTGGCGGTGCCAAGCACATCGACTTCCCCGCTGCGCAGGGCCTGGAGCGATGCATCCCGCGAGGCGTACCGCTGCACCCGCACCTCGACGTGCAACAACTGCCCCATCAACCGGGCGTAGTCAGCGGTCAAGCCTTCGTAATCGTTGCCATTGCCGGTGATGCTGAACGGCGGATAATCCGGTGCCGAGGTGCCCAGCAGCAACGTGCCCTTGCGCCGCAGCCAGGCCCAGTCGGCTTCGTCCAGGCTCACCGAATAATCGCTCACAGTGGATCGTCCGAGCACCTGCAGCGACTCGGGTTTAGCGCCCACCTGTGGCGCCATACAGGATAGACCCAGCCATATCGCCGCCAGGCCCGTGCGCAGCAACAGCATCATTCGATCAGGTTTCGCTTGGCGAAATCGGCCCGGAACGCTACTTCAGCGACCGGCTGATCGGTTCGGACTGCCAATGCGAGGGAACAGCGAACCGTTTACGTTCCTCCCGGGGCTACCGAGAGGGACGTAAGATGAGTGTAGGAAGTTTCTCAAGAATTTCCTGAGGAATGTGCAAGCTCGGTGAGACTTAAGCCGTGGCCAGCTTCAGGTCACGCACCGAATGCCCCTGGCCACGATGCCTTGCGTGCTCATAGAGCGAGCCGGCGATCTCATCGGCGCGCACCGGCAGGATCGAAAGCAATGTGTCGCTCAGGCCATGGCTGGCCTGGCAGAAGCCCTGCATATAGATCGCGGCCTTGCAGCGCTCATCGGTGATCAGCTTGTAGTTGCGATCCACCTCGAAATCCCCCAGGTATTGCGCCAGCGGCTCCAGCAAGGTGCGATGCATCTGGCGTTCGTAGCCGGTGGCGAGCACCACCGCGTCATAGCAGCGCACCGTCAGCTCGCCGGTGGCGTTGTTGCGCACCGCCAGCTCCACGCCCGCGTCGGTGGCCGTGGCTTTCTCAATGGTGGTGAGGGTGTGGAACGCATGACGGGCGATGCCAGAGACTTTCTGGCGGTAAAAAATCCCGTAGATGCGTTCGATCAAATCGATGTCCACCACCGAATAGTTGGTGTTGTGGTACTCGTTGACCAGGCGCTCGCGCTCGCTGTGGGGTTGCTGGAACACCAGGTCGGTGAACTCCGGCGAGAACACTTCGTTGACGAACGGGCTGTCATCCGCCGGCTTGAGGGCCGAGCCCCGCAGAATCATGTCGACCTGCACCGACGGGAAGCTGTCGTTGAGGTCGATGAAAGCCTCCGCCGCGCTCTGTCCGCCGCCGATGATGGCGACCTTCATCGGCTGACCGCTCACGCAGGCCTGGTTCGCCATGCGCGCCAGGTACTGCGAATGATGGAATACCCGGGCGTCGTTCTGGAACGATTTGAACGCATCGGGGATGCGCGGCGTGCCACCGGCACTGACCACCAAAGAGCGCGTGGCGCGCACCAGCTCTTCGCCCTGGGCACCGCGGGAAATCACCCGCAGTGCTTCGACCTGCTGGTCACGCAGCACCGGCTCGATGCGCAGCACTTCTTCGCCATAGCGGCTCTGCTCGGTGAAGTGCCCGGCCACCCAGCGCAGGTAGTCGTTGAACTCCATGCGGCACGGATAGAAGGTGCCGAGGTTGATGAAATCCACCAGGCGGCCGTGGTGCTTGAGGTAGTTGACGAACGAGTAAGGGCTGGTGGGATTGCGCAGGGTCACCAGGTCCTTGAGGAAGGAAATCTGCAGTTCGCTCTGGGTCACCAGGGTGTTGCCGTGCCAACGATAATCGGCCTGTTTGTCGAGGAACAGCACGTCCAGTTCACCCTGGACCGGCCCTCGTTCCTGTAGCGCGATGGCCAGCGCCAGGTTCGAAGGGCCGAAGCCAATGCCGATCAAGTCGTGAACGATGGGCGATGCAATTGCCTGTGTCATGTCCAGTGTCCTCTGGAAAAGTCCCTCAACAGGGCGCGGAAAGCCTGGGGAACCGGCCGGCATTTCAAGCGCCGGCGAGTCGTCTGTTGAGTGGAACGAGGACAATGAAAAAAAATTTACCGCCTTGCGACCGGCGAGGGACGAATCAGGTCGCGTCCCACTGCCGCACACGAACGCGGCAATGCTTCATGGCGTTGACGATGTGTTTCTCCACCAACGCCCTGGAAATGCCCAGGCGCTCGGCGATTTGCGGGTGGGACAGGCCTTCGAGCTTGCGCAGCAGAAAGCTCTCGCGGCACATCGGTGGCAGCTCGGCCAGGGCGCGTTGCAGCATGTCCAGGCGCTGGCCATGGTCGAGGCTGGTGTGGGGCGATGGCGTGAAGAAGCGTTCTTCACTGTCCAGGACATCGAGGGACTCGACCTGGCGCAAGGTGTTGCGCCGATGCCCGTCGATCACCAGGTTCAACGCGGTGCGATAAAGGAACGCACGGGGTTGCTCGATGGGCGTATCGCTGGCGCGCTCCAGCACCCGCACATAAGCGTCATGCACCACGTCTTCGGCCGCCTGGCGGTTGCCTAGCCTGGCGTTCAGGAAACACACCAGTTCGCGATAGTAGTTTTCCAACATGACTCCCGTGCGCAATGACTGCGACAGCTATCCCTGTGCCCCCCCCGGCATGCCTGAAACGGACATGGCACGATGGTGGCAGATTCAATTGCGTAATTTATAGTAATTCTCATATAGATTTAAAGCTTTGGTTTGTATCGGGGCTCAATCGTTCAGGTCATCGGGCATCGGAACCTGCATTTGTGGCGAGGGAGCTTGCTCCCGCTGGCCTGAGCAGCAGGCCCAGGGCAGGCGACACATTTCAGGAGAGAACTCAGGTTTTGGGGCCGCTTCGCGGCCCAGCGGGAGCAAGCTCCCTCGCCACGGGGTGGGTGTCGTTCAAGCGCTACCATGGGTTCCCCTCGTTAAATTCCCGCCCACAACGCTCGTTTACCAGAACAGCCACCCGTCCCGGCCTTCCGTGCGATGGGCCCGATATCACCGGCCGGAACCCCGCATGAAACGTCCCCGCCCTACCCGACGCGCCTGGCTTCTCACCTTCGCCCTGCTTCCGGCCGTGGCTTTCGCTGCGTGGCAAGTGGTTGTGCCGGACCGCGTGCCGCTCGACACCGTCCCGGTCACCCGTGGCGACATCGAAAACAGCGTAACGGCCCTGGGCACCTTGCAGCCCCGGCGCTACGTGGACGTCGGCGCCCAGGCGTCCGGGCAGATCCAGAAGATCCACGTCGAAGCCGGCGACGAAGTGACTAAAGGCCAGCTACTGGTGGAAATCGACCCCTCCACGCAAAAAGCCAGGCTCGACGCCGGGCGATTTTCCATCGAGAACCTCAAGGCCCAGCTTCAGGAACAGCGCGCCCAGCACGACCTGGCGCAGCAGAAATTCCGTCGCCAGCAACAGCTCAAGGCCGGCGGCGCCACCCGCGAAGAAGATGTGCAGACCGCCCAGGCCGAGGTGCGCGCGACCCAGGCGCGCATCGACATGTTTCAGGCCCAGATCCGCCAGGCCCAGGCCAGCCTGCGCAGCGACGAGGCGGAACTGGGCTATACGCGCATTTATGCGCCCATGGGCGGCACCGTGGTCGCGGTCGGCGCGCGGGAAGGTCAGACCCTCAACGCCCAGCAGCAGACGCCGTTGATCCTGCGCATCGCCCGGTTGTCGCCGATGACGGTCTGGGCCGAAGTCTCGGAAGCCGACATCGGCCATGTCAAGCCGGGCATGACCGCGTACTTCACCACCCTGGCCGGCGGCAGTCGCCGCTGGAGCAGCACCGTTCGCCAGATCCTCCCCGTGCCGCCGCGCCCATTGGAAGCCAGCCAGGGCGGCAGCCCCACCGGCGGCCGCAGCGGCAGCGAGCGGGTGGTGCTTTATACCGTGCTACTCGACGTGGACAACGCCGACCGCGCCTTGATGGCCGACATGACCGCACAAGTGTTTTTTGTCGCCGCCCAGGCCAAGGACGTGCTGACCGTGCCCATCGCCGCCTTGCAAGAGGCCGACCAGGTACGCGTGCTCGCCGACAATGGTGATGTCCAGCCGCGCACCGTCCGTACGGGCGTCAGCGATCGCCTGCGCACCCAGGTCCTCGACGGCTTGAGCGAAGGCGAGCGCGTGCTGATCGGCCCATCCAGCGCAAGCGGAGGCTGAGTGGACACGCCCCTGATCGAACTGCGGGACATTCGCAAGGCCTATGGCGGCGGCGACAGCCCCCGGGTGGAAGTGCTGCGCGGCATCGACTTGTCCATTCATGCCGGTGAGTTCCTGGCGATTGTCGGGGCGTCCGGCTCCGGCAAATCGACCTTGATGAACATCCTCGGCTGCCTCGACCGTCCTACCAGTGGCGAGTACCGCTTCGCCGGCGAAGACGTCGCCGGCCTGGGCAGCGACGAACTGGCCTGGCTGCGGCGCGAAGCATTTGGCTTCGTGTTCCAGGGCTACCATTTGATTGCTTCCGGCACCGCCCAGGAAAACGTCGAGATGCCGGCAATCTATGCCGGCACCTCCGCCGCCGAGCGCCACGCCCGGGCCAGCGCACTGCTCGACCGCCTCGGCCTGGCCAGCCGCACCGGCAACCGCCCCCATCAACTCTCCGGCGGGCAGCAGCAACGAGTGTCGATTGCCCGGGCCTTGATGAACGGCGGCCACATCATCCTCGCCGACGAGCCCACCGGCGCCCTCGACAGCCAGAGCGGGATTGAGGTGATGGCGTTGCTCGACGAACTGGCGAGCCAGGGGCACGTGGTGATCCTGATCACCCACGACCGTGAAGTGGCGGCCCGGGCCAAGCGCATCATCGAGATCCGCGACGGTTTGATCATCAGCGACAGCGCTACCGCCGCACCGCAGGCCAATCCGAACGCCTTGCACGCCGTGGACCTGCGCCAACGCCTGAGTGCCGGCAGCGAACACAACGGCGCCTGGAAAGGCGAGCTGGTGGACGCGGTGCAGGCCGCATGGCGGGTGATGTGGATCAATCGCTTTCGCACCGCCCTGACCCTACTCGGCATCGTCATCGGCGTGGCCTCGGTGGTGGTCATGCTCGCCGTGGGCGAAGGCAGCAAGCGCCAGGTCATGGCCCAGATGGGCGCCTTCGGCTCGAACATCATCTACCTCAACGGCACGGCCCCCAACCCGCGCGCCGCCAAGGGCATCATCAGCGAACAGGACATTGCCGCCCTCGCTGCCCTGCCCGAAGTGCAACGCATCATGCCGGTCAACGGCAAGAACGCCAGCGTGCGGTTCGGCAACCTCGACCACACCAGCTACGTGGGCGGCAACGACACCCACTTCCCGATCATCTTCAATTGGCCCGTGGCCGAGGGCGCCTACTTTAGCGACGCCGATGAACGAGGCGCCGCGGCAGTGGCGGTGATCGGCCACAAGGTCCGGCAAAAACTGCTCAAGGACGTCGCCGACCCCATCGGCCGTTACATCCTGATCGAGAACGTGCCGTTCCAGGTGGTCGGCGTACTCGCGGAAAAAGGCGCCAGCTCCGGGGATTCGGATGCCGACAATCGCATCGCCATCCCTTATTCCGCCGCCAGCGTTCGGCTGTTCGGCACCCGTCATCCCGAGTACGTGGTGATCGCCGCCCGGGATGCGGGCAAGGTCAAGGAGGCCGAGCAGGCGGTCTCCCGTACCCTGTCGCGCCTGCACGACGGCAAGCGGGATTTCGAGCTGACCAACAACGCCGCGATGATCCAGGCCGAAGCTCGCACCCAAGGCACGCTGTCTTTGATGCTCGGGGCCATTGCGGCGATCTCTCTGCTGGTGGGTGGCATTGGCGTGATGAACATCATGCTCATGACCGTGCGCGAACGGACCCGGGAGATCGGCATCCGCATGGCCACTGGCGCCCGCCAGCGGGACATCCTGCGCCAGTTTCTCACCGAAGCGGTGATGCTCTCGGTGGTCGGCGGGCTGGCCGGTATCGGCCTGGCCCTGCTGGTGGGCGGCGGCCTGCTGCTGGGCAAGATCGCCGTGGCCTTCGAATGGCTGGCGGTGTTCGGCGCCTTCGGCTGCGCCCTGGTCACCGGCGTCGTCTTCGGTTTCATGCCCGCCCGCAAGGCCGCCCGCCTCGACCCGGTCGCGGCCCTCACCAGTGAATGAACCCCTCCTTATGAAAGCGCACCTGACTCTCCTGGCCGCCAGCCTGATGCTGGTGGCCTGCGCCACGCCGGTGTCGGCACCGGACAGCGGCATCCAACCGCCCGAAGCCTGGCAGAGCCTCGATACGCCCGGTGTCCGAGCGGATAACCAACAATGGTGGACGCAGTTCGGCAGCCCGTCATTGAACCGCTTGATCGAACAGGCGCGCCGGGACAGCCACGACCTGGCCGCCGCGATGGCTCGGGTTCGCCAGGCCCAGGCCAGCGCGGTGATCGCCGGCGCGCCGTTGCTGCCGGAAATCACCGCCGGGCTCAACGGCAATCGCCAGGAATTGCTGCGGGGCCAGGGCTATAGCCAGCTGGACGTGGATCGGGACAACCGCACCATCGATTACTACGACGCCAACCTCAGCGCCACTTATGAGCTGGATTTCTGGGGCGGTAAACGGGCGGCCCGGGACAGTGCGCTGAGCACGTTGTCGGCCAGCCAATCCGACCGCGCGACCGTGGAGCTGACCCTGCTCAGCGGCGTCGCCAACAGCTACACCCAGGCGTTGTCCCTGCGCGAGCAACAGCGCATCGCCGAGTTGAACCTGGGCAACGCCCGCAATGTGCTGGACCTGGTGCAGACTCGCTACGACGCGGGCAGCGCCACGGCCCTGGAACTGTCTCAACAAAAGAGCCTGGTGGCGGCCCAGGAACGCCGCCTGCCGCAAGTGCAGCAACAGGCCCGCGAGGCATTGATCACCCTCGCGGCATTGTTGGGCGAACCGGTGCAATCGCTGCAACTCGACGATGAACCATTCGACGCATTGCGCTGGCCCGCCATCGATGCCGGCGTGCCCAGCGACCTGCTGCTGCGCCGCCCCGACATCGCCGCCGCCGAAGCGCGCCTTGCCGCCGCCCAGGCCGACATCACTGTCGCCCGCGCCGCCATGCTGCCCTCCGCCACCCTCGGCCTGAGCCTGGCCACCGGCGCCGACATCGCCGACCAGTTGCTGCGCAACAACGTCTACAACCTCGGCGCCGGGCTGGCCGCGCCAATCTTCAACAATGGTCGCCTGGAGGCTGAGCGAGCCCGGGCTACCGCGCGCCAGGAAGAACTGCTGGAGGCCTACCGCGCCGCCATCATCAACGGCTTCGCCGACGTCGAAAAAGCCCTGAACGGCATCCACGGCCTGGACCGCCAACGGCAATGGCAAAGCGAAGAACTGCACCAGGCCCAGACTGCCTTCGACATTGCCCAACGCCGCTACCAGGCCGGCGCTGAAGATTTACTCACGGTACTGGAAACCCAACGTACCCTCTTCGCCGCCCAGGACATGAACGTGCAGTTGCGACTGGCGCGGGTGCAGGCGAGCGTGACGTTGTACAAGGCGTTGGGTGGGGGTTGGCGGGTGGAGCCGATCTAAAGCCGAGCACCACCGTGGCGAGGGAGCTTGCTCCCGCTGGGCTGCGCAGCAGCCCCAGAACCAGCCGCCTCAAAACACCTGACCCACAGAGGCGCTCGTCATTGGGGCGCTTCGCAGCCCAGTGGGAGCAAGCTCCCTCGCCACAAAAGCAGTCATTGCACACGGTCCCAGGTTCGGTCGGTTCGAGCCTGGGCTCACACCACCTTGGCCTTGAGATTGCGCGCATACCAAGGCCTCTGCGGTACGCGGCGAAACAGTTGAGCCAGCTTGTCGTCATCACTGCCAAACGTAATACGCAACGCCAACTTCATGGTTTCCGGGTCCATCTCCACCGAGCGCCCGACCTGCAAACCCGGCGTGGTGCTGCAGCCATGGGTGTCCGGGCCGAGCCAGGGGTCGGCGATTTCGACCCAGCGGCCCGGGGCGAACCAGGACACGCCGTTGACTTCGAGCCGGCTCACTTCTCCCGGATGAAAACGTTCGTGGGCGCGAAACCAGTCTTCGAGACGATCGTCGATCCAGCCGTGAAAGGCCCAGAACACCGGGTTTACATGGGAGGAAAACGGATCGCCTAAAAAGTCGTTTTCCGGTTCGAACCAGCGTTGGGCGAAGTCGGCCTGATCACGGGCGAATGGCACCGGATGGCCGTTTGACGGATCTCGCGGCACCGAGGCCCAGCGCATATGCAGCCAGTCATGCAGCCCCAATTCCACTTCCGAACCGAACTGGCCCAGGGTCAGTTTGGATAAATAGCGCGGGTCGCGGTAACGGGATTCCCAGACCTGGAAATTGCTGTGATAGGTCTCGGCGGTCTTGATGTCGCTGACCCATTGGGCGTATTGCTCGTCACCACGGGCGAGCCACGTTGGTGGCAGTGCCGTCCCGTCGACGTTGTCGAAATACCGGGCAAAGCCCAGGCGATCACGCTCCAACTCAGGTTGCGGCAATGGAAAACGTGGCCATGACGGCAACGGCTGGAAAGAACGCGCCGTGCCGAGCATATGCCGGTGCATGAAGAAGAAATCCACGCCCGAGCCGTTGCGATCTTTGCGCGGCCCGCGAGCATCACGTTCGTTGTCCCGCGGCCCGGGTTGCCAGCCGATGCCACGCAGGGCGTCGCGCTTGTCTTCGTCGAGGGTGTGCCATTTGTCTCGCGTGGCATGCCAGAGTTGATGGAACAGCCGGTGCTCGGGCGACACCAGCCAGTCCAGCAACTTCGGGCTCAGCGGCGTACGTTCCCGGGCTTCGGGGAACCGCTGTTTGACGGCGACGAACTGATTGTCGAGCTCCGGCAACGCCAACGGGCGATCCAACCACAACACCCGGCCGCTGAGGGTGGCCGTGCCGGCGTTGCCGAAACCGGCCCAGACTTCGTCCAGGGTCATGATGAATTCGTAGTCTGGCGTGCCATGCCCGGCACCGATCAATCGCCAGCTCAATTGCTTCGGGTCGCTGCCGGCCAGGTCGCCCAGCAGCCGATAACGCGGCTCATCCCCACCGCGCAGCCGTTCGGCGGTGTCGAGGTAACCCACCAGGCCACGGCCCTTGTGGGCGATGTCGAGAAACATCTCCAGATTGTCGCCCGGCAAGCCGTCGAGGCCGGCATCGCGCCCGCTGAAACGGATCGTCCAGATTCCCCGCAACGTGTTCGCCCGCCGCTGTCCGGCGACGTCCGCCACATCGAAGGAAGCTTCGCCGGGTGTGATGGTCGGGTCCGGCCGGGTCAGTTCGCGATGCCCGTAGTACACCGCAGGCACGGCGGCACCGGTCAGCGCCAGGCCTGCCATGAACCATCGTCGAGAAATCGTCATTGCCTTACCTGTATTCGCCCTGGTGGGCTTTATCCAAGCTAGAACGATGGGCGGCCTGACAAATTTATAGAGGCTGTAAGGGCCTCATCGCGAGCAAGCTCGCTCCCACAGGGGATCGCATTCCAAATGTGCGAGCGAGCCTGCTCATGATGGCGGCGCTGAGAACATCTAAATTTCCTGCCCGATCACTCGTTCCCCCCAGATAGCAAAGGCCCCCGCGCCTGTCCTTCCAAGGCGAACCAGACTGAGATCGGCAATGACAACACCACGTTCGAAAAAGGCTCTTTTCACCGGCGTGCCCCTGGCCCTGGCGCTGGTCGTCGGGGCTGGCGTCGCGGCCTGGGACCATTGGTGGCGGGACAACCCCGGCTACTCGGTCAAGGTGATGAAAGAAGCGCGCGAGCTGCACGAACGCCTGCTGTCCTTCGACAGCCACATCACCGTGCCGCTGGATTTCGGCACCGCCGGCAACGAAGCGGACAAGGACGGCGAGGGCCAGTTCGACCTGGTGAAAGCCAATCGCGGCCGCCTCTCCGGCGCCGCGCTGACGATCTTCGGCTGGCCCGAACTGTGGAACGGGCCCAACGCGCCACACAAGCCCACCGCCGGGTTCGTCGAGGAAGCGCGCAACCAGCAAGAGGTGCGCTACAAGATCATCACCGGCATGGTCCGGGACTTCCCCAACCAGGTCGCCATCGCCTACACCCCGGACGATTTCCGGCGCCTGCATGGCGAAGGCAAGTTTGCGATTTTCATCAGCATGCTCAACGCGTATCCCCTGGGCCACGACCTGAACCTGCTGGACCTGTGGACGGCGCGGGGCATGCGTATGTTCGGCTTCAGCTACATCGGCAACAACGACTGGGCCGACTCCTCGCGCCCGCTGCCGTTCTTCAACGACTCGCCCGACGCCCTTGGCGGGCTATCGGACATCGGCAAGCAAGCAGTGACACGTCTGAACGACCTGGGCGTGATCATCGATGTGTCGCAGATGTCGACCCAGGCTTTGGAGCAAGTCGCGCAACTGAGCCGCACGCCGCTGGTGGCGTCCCACTCCGCGCCACGGGCGATGGTGGACATCCCGCGTAACCTCAGCGACAAGGAAATGCAGCTGATCAAAGCCAGCGGCGGCGTGGTGCAGATCGTGGGGTTCTCTCAATACCTGCGCCCGCTGACGCAAAAAACCCAGGGCAAACTTAATGCCCTGCGCGAGCGCTTCGACCTGCCACCGCTGCCCAACCTGGCGATGGCCTTGATGCCCGGCGACCCGATCATCGCCGCGTGGCCGGAACAGAAGTTCGGCGAATACGCCGGCCAGCTCTACGGCATTCTCGAAGAGGAACCCAAGGCCAGCCTCAAGGATTTGGGCGATGCCATCGACTATGCCGTGCGCAAGATCGGCATCGACCACGTCGGCATCAGTTCGGACTTCAACGAAGGTGGCGGCGTGAAAGGCTGGCAGAACGTCAGCGACATCCGCAACGTCACCGCCGAACTGCTGACCCGCGGTTACTCCGAAGCCGACATCGCCAAGCTGTGGGGCGGCAATTTCCTGCGGGTCTGGGATCAGGTGCAGAAAGCCGCCCGCCCTGCCATCGCCTCGGCGCAGAAGGCCGCTCAGCCATGATCGAGCGCCGCGCCTTCCTCAAGCACGCCGGTATTATCGCCGCCGGCCTGCCATTGGCCGCAAACCTGCCTTCGAGTGCCGCGGCCGACTCTCCGCCGCCGCTGTCCCGGGACAAATGGGCGCAGCTGCGCTCGCTGTTCAACCAGGACCCGAACTACCTGCACTTCTCCAATTTCCTGGTCACCACCCACCCGCGCCCGGTGCGCGAGGCCATCGAGCGGCACCGCGCCGCCCTGGATAAAAACCCCGGGCTGTTGATGGACTGGGACTTGGGCGTCACCGAAGCGCGCGAGGAAAACGTGCGGACCTGGGCCGGTCGCTACCTGCAAGCGAACCCGAAGCAGATCGCCCTCACCGGCAGCACCACCGAAGGCCTGGCGATGATTTACGGCGGGGTCCATGTCCGGCCCGACCAGGAAATCCTCACCACCGCCCACGAACACTACGCCACCCACACCATTCTCGATCTGCGCAAGCAACGGGACGGAACACGGGTGCGCAAGATCAAGCTGTTCGAGAACGCCCATGGCGTCAGCGAGGCGCAAATCCTCACGGCCATCGACCGCAACATCCGTCCCGAAACCCGCGTGCTGGGCATGACCTGGGTGCACTCAGGCAGCGGCGTCAAGCTGCCCATCGGCAAGATCGGCGCCCTGGTGGACAAGCACAACCAGGGCCGCAGCGATGAACAGCGCATCGTGTACGTGGTGGACGGCGTGCACGGTTTCGGCGTCGAGGATTTGAGTTTCCCGGCGATGAATTGCGACTTTTTCATCGCCGGCACCCACAAGTGGATGTTCGGCCCACGGGGCACCGGCGTGGTGTGCAGCCGCAGCGAAGAGGTCAGGTACGTCACGCCGATCATCCCGACCTTCTCCGAAGCCACGGCGTTTTCCACCACCATGACCCCGGGCGGCTACCACGCCTTCGAGCATCGCTGGGCGGCGGACGAAGCGTTCAAGCTGCACCTGCAACTGGGCAAGGCCGAGGTGCAGGCGCTTATCCACGCGCTCAACACTTACCTGAAAAAACACCTGCTCGCGTTGCCGCAGATCGAGCTGGTGACGCCGCTGAGCCCAGAACTGTCCGCCGGCTTCACCTTCTTCCGGGTCAAGGATCGCAAGAGCGACGAGATCGCCGCCTACCTGATGCAAAACCGCGTGGTCGCCGATGCCGTGCACCGCGATGCCGGACCGGTGATCCGCACCGCGCCGGGGCTGCTCAACACCGAAGCCGAGATTGATCGCTTCCTGGCGCTGTTGGGCAAAACACTCTGATGACTGATCGAGAGCAATCGATGAACCGCTTTTTATTGAAGACACTCCCGGCGTTGGCCCTCGCCGCCCTGCTGCCCTCCGATGCCGAGGCCTCGCAACCGGGCCATGTGTTTCGCGACTGCAAGAACTGCCCGGAAATGGTCGTGCTGCCCACCGGCACCTTCCAGATGGGCACCCCGGAAGACGAAGTGGGCCGCGAGCCCGACGAAGGCCCGCTGCACCCGGTGACGTTCGCCAAGCCCGTTGCGATCAGCCGTTTCCAGGTGCTCAAAGGTGAATGGTTCGCCTACCTGCGCGATACCGGCTACGTGATGCCCGACGGCGACAAGCGCCCCGGCCGCGCGTGCCGGGCCGGCGTGCCGGACTACCAGGGCAGCGACCCGCGCAAGCAATACACCGACCGGCACCCGGCGGTGTGCATGAACCTCCAAGAGGCTACTGCCTACGTGGCGTGGCTTTCGAAGAAGACCGGTAAGCCGTACCGATTGGTCAGTGAATCCCTGCGCGAATACGCCGCACGTGGTGGCAGCACCGGCCCGTTCCCCTTCCCGTTCGATGAAGGCAAGGACTACAGCATCGCCCAGCACGCCAATACCTATGGCGCCGCCGACGGCTTCAACTTCACAGCGCCGGCGGGCAGCTTCGCGCCCAACGCCTTTGGCGTGTACGACATGCACGGTAACGTCTACGAATGGACCGCCGATTGTTTCAACGAAAACTACACCGATGCGCCGAGCGACGGCAGCGCCGCGCTGATGGGCAACTGCAAGGTGCGACGCATCCGCGGCAACGACTGGGGCGAAGCGCCGGTGTTTTCCCGTTCGGGCAATCGCAATGCGGTGTTTTCCGATGCCCGCGGTGACTGGCTGGGGTTTCGGGTCGCCCGGGATATGTAGCTCAACCGGACCATCTGAAGATCCGCTTTTTGTGGCGAGGGAGCTTGCTCCCGCTGGGCTGCGAAGCGGCCCCTAGATTTTGCGGTCGCTGCGCAACCGAGCGGGAGCAAGCTCCCTCGCCACAATAATGTGTGTCAGGAGACTCTGGTTAAATCCCCTTCCCCTCCAATCGTTCCATAGGTGGGCGCGCCCCAACCGGCGTGCCGCTGTCCTCCAGCCCTTGCGGTGAAAGCCCGCGATGGCCTTTGCCTTTTTTTCAACTAGCAGGGAAACCTCATGAGCCAACCAAAACGCGGGGTGATCGCTGAGCTGTTCATTCTGCTCAAACCCTTCCGGCTGATTGTCGCAGGCTCCATTCTCCTGGGCATGCTGGGTGGCTTGAGCATCACGGCCCTGCTGGCAACCATCAACGGGGCCTTGAACGCCGATACGGGGCCCACCCCCCAAGTGTTGGCGACCTTCGCCGGCCTGTGCGTGGCAGCGCTGCTGACCTCGATCCTGTCGGACATCGGCACCAACCACGTCGGCCAGAACATCATCGCCAGCCTGCGCAAATCCCTCGGCCAGAAAGTCCTGCTGGCGCCCATCGAGCAGATCGAGCGGTTCCGCAGTCATCGGCTGATCCCGATCCTGACCCACGACGTCAACATGGTCAGCAACTTCGCGTTTTCCTTCGCACCGCTGGCGATTGCCTTTACCGTCACCCTCGGTTGCCTGGGCTACCTGGCCTACCTGTCGTTGCCGATGTTTGCGCTGCTGTTGGTGGCGCTGGTGATCGGCACGGTCATCCAGTACGTGGCGCGCGCTCGTGGCATTCGTGGTTTCGAAGCCGCCCGCGAGGCCGAAGACGCCCTGCAAAAGCACTATAGCGCCATCGCCGCGGGCGCCAAGGAGCTGCGCATCCACCGCCCGCGCCGCCAGCGTATGTTCAGCCAGCGCATCGAAGCCACCGCCGAGCAGATCTGCGACACCAACATCCGCGCGGTCAATACTTTCGTGGTCGCCAAGACCTTCGGCTCGATGCTTTTTTTCGTGGTCATCGGCTTGGTCCTGGCCCTGCAATCGCTGTGGCTGGGCACCGACAAAGCGGTGCTCAGCGGTTTCGTGCTGGTGTTGCTGTACATGAAGGGGCCGTTGGAATACCTGGTGATGACGTTGCCGGTGATCAGCCGCGCCAACATCGCCTTCAAGCGCATTGCCGAATTGGCCGAGCAGTTTTCCTCGCCGGAACCGCACCTGCTGCTCAACAACAAAAGCGCCCCCAAGCCGACAATTCAGCGGCTCGAATTGCGTGACGTGCATTACGCCTTCCCCGCGGTCGACGGCACCCAGCCCTTCGCCCTTGGACCGGTCAACCTGACCATCGCCCAGGGCGACATTGTGTTTATCGTCGGTGAGAACGGCGGCGGCAAGACCACGCTGATCAAATTGCTGCTGGGCCTTTATGCGCCCCAGGGCGGTGAAATTCTCCTGGATGGCGAGCCGGTATCGGCGGCGCGACGTGACGATTATCGCCAGCTTTTCACCACCATCTTCGCCGACTATTACTTGTTCGATGAACTGGTGCAGGGCGATCAAAACGTACCCGGGGATGCCAACCGCTACCTGGATCGCCTGGAGATCGCCCATAAAGTCAGCATTCGCGACGGCGCTTTCAGCACCACCGATCTTTCCACCGGGCAGCGCAAGCGCCTGGCCCTGCTCAATGCCTGGCTGGAAGAACGTCCCGTGCTGGTCTTCGACGAATGGGCCGCCGACCAGGACCCGGTGTTCCGGCGCGTGTTCTACACCGAACTGCTGCCGGAGCTGAAGGCCCTGGGCAAAACCATCATCGTCATTTCCCACGACGATCGTTACTTCGACATCGCCGATCAACTGGTGCGAATGCAGGCCGGCCGGGTGGTGAGTGAAAAGGTCCCGGCAGCCTTCGCCTGAGCCTGCCCGACGCCAATGCTGTTTTACCGCGAGAACACCATGAACGAACTGCTAGATGATGATCTGTTGGCGCTGTTGCTCGATGAGGTCGCCGATGACAGGCACGCCCTGGCCAGCCGCGGCAGGCTGGATCGCGCGCCCCTGTCTTTCGCCCAGCAACGCTTGTGGCTGGAGCAGCAGCGGGACCCGACCCGTTCGGCCTACAACCTGCCACGGGCCTTGCGCCTGAGCGGCGAACTGAACGCCGATGCCTTGGAAGACGCCCTGAACCGCGTCATTGACCGACACGACATCCTGCGCACCGCGTTCATTGAAATCGACGGCGCCGCCACTCAGGTAATCGAGCGCAGCGCCTGCCTGACCCTGCATCGCGAAGACCTTGCCGGGCTCGACCAGCCGGCGCTATCGCAGCGCATCGAGCAACACGCCCGGCAACCGTTCGATCTCACCCAGGCACCGCTGATACGGGCCACGTTGCTGAGATTGAGCCGTACCGAACATGTGCTGCTGCTCAACATGCATCACATCGTTTCCGATGCGTGGTCCAATACCATCCTCATGCAGGACATGACCCAGGCGTACCGCCGGGCGGTGCTGGGTGATTCGTCTGCGCTGCCACCGTTACCGATGCAATACGCCGATTACGCGATTCACCAGCGCGGCGACTATCTGCAAAGCGCTGCCCGCCTGCGCAGTGGCGAATACTGGAGCGAGTACCTGGGCCGCGACTTGCCCACCCTGGAGTTGCCCCAGGACTTTCCACGCAACACAAGCCAACAACACAGGGCCGGTCGCGTGCACGTATCGCTGGCGCCGTCGTTGGCGCGAGCACTGGACGCTTTTTGCCAACGCCAGGGGCTCACGCCGTTCGTGGTGGCGCTGGGTGCGTGGCAATTGCTGCTGGCCCGCTACAGCCGCCAGGACGATTTTGCCGTCGGTGTCCCCAACGCCAATCGCAACAGCCATGAAAGCCAGGCGTTGGTGGGATTTTTCGTCAGCAGCCAGGTGTACCGGGCGCGGATCGACTCGAGCCGCAGCGCATTGGATTACCTACGAGCGCTACGCGGCCAATCCCTCGCCGCGCTGGAGCATGCCGATTACCCGCTGGAACTGATCCAGGATCAATTGGGCGCCAACCCGTTGTTCAAGGTCCTGTTCAACTGGCGCACCGGGTCACAGACGACATCGCTGCCAAGCCTGGATCTACTGACGCTGGAGTTCCTCGACACCGGTGAAGGCCAGGCCAAGTTCGATGTGTCACTGGATGTCGACTATTCACAGCAGCAGATACTCGCGACGTTCGAGTACAGCCGTGACCTGTACCGCGCGGACACCATCGAGCGCATGGCCGAGCATTGGCAGAACCTGTTGCGGGGGCTGATCGAGACGCCCGAACGCGCCCTCGGCGAATTGCAATTATTGAGCGCCGAAGAACGGCGGCTGACCCTGGACGACTGGAACCGCCAACCCACCCGGCTGCATAGCGAAGAATGCCTGCATCGCATGATCGAAACCCATGCCGCCAACACAGGTGAGGCGATAGCGCTAACGTTCGACGGGCAGCACATGAGCTATGCCGAGCTTAACCGCCACGCTAACCGATTGGCCCATCGATTGATCGAGCAAGGCGTCGGCCCCGATGTGCTGGTGGGCATCGCCGTGGAGCGGACGCCGCAAATGATCATCGGCCTGCTGGCGATTCTCAAGGCCGGTGGCGCCTACGTGCCGCTGGACCCGGCCTACCCGGCCGACCGACTGACCTACATGATCCAGGACAGCGGCGTCAGGCAGATCCTGACTCAGGCCCATCTGCTTGAATCGCTGGCGTTGCCGGCCGACATCGACTGCCTGCTGCTGGATACGAGCGATGCCGACAACGCCTGGCCTGAGCACAATCCCGATGTGCCAATGGATCCGGACAACCTGGCGTATGTGATCTACACCTCCGGTTCGACCGGCAAGCCCAAAGGCGCGCTGCTCGCGCACCACAACGTCAACCGCCTGTTCCAGGCCACTGAACAGTGGTTCGGTTTCGACCACCGGGACGTGTGGTGCCTGTTTCATTCCTATGCCTTCGATTTTTCCGTGTGGGAGATTTTTGGCGCGCTGCTGCACGGGGGGCGGCTGGTCATCGTGTCCCACGCCGTGAGCCGGTCGCCAGAGGATTTCTACGCCCTGCTCTGCCAGGAAAAAGTCACGGTGCTCAACCAGACGCCTTCGGCGTTCAAGTCGTTGCTGCGAGTTGCATGTAAGCCTGGACAGCCCCTCATCCATCGGTTGCGGCAGGTGATTTTCGGCGGCGAAGCAGTTGATGTGCACAGTCTGCGCCCTTGGTTCGAACGTTTCGGCGATCAGGCGCCACAATTGATCAACATGTATGGCATCACCGAAACCACCGTCCATGTCACCTGGCGACCACTGTCGATGGCGGACTTGCACGGCGAAGCCGCGAGCCCCATCGGCGAGCCCATCGTCGACCTGTCCTGGTATCTGCTCGATGCGCACCTGAACCCGGTGCCCAAGGGGTGCAGCGGTGAGCTGTATATTGGGCGCGCCGGCCTGGCCCGTGGTTATCACCAGCGTGCCGACCTCACCGCCAGCCGTTTCATTCCCGACCCGTTCGACCCATCGCCAGGTGGACGCCTGTACCGCACCGGGGATCTGGCCCGCTACCTCAGCGACGGCAGCATTGAATACATCGGGCGCCTGGATCACCAGGTCAAGATCCGCGGCTTCCGCATTGAACTGGGCGAGATCCAGGCGCGCCTGCAAGTACTGCCGGGCGTGCGCGAGGGCGTGGTGCTGACCCACGACGGCCCGGGCGGCCTGCAACTGATCGCCTACGTCATCCCGACACAACCGGCCACGGCCGAACTGCGGGATAACCTGCTGATCGCGCTCAAGGCGCATCTGCCGGATTACATGGTGCCCAGCCATCTGTTGTTCATCGATCACCTGCCGCTCAACGCCAACGGCAAGCTCGACCGCAAGGCCTTGCCCGAACCCGAGGCCACCCTTCGGCATTCGAACCACGTGGCGCCCCGCACGCAGTTGGAGCAGGCGTTGGCGCAACTCTGGCAGCAGTCCCTCAAAGCCGAGCGCGTGGGTATCAGCGACAGTTTCTTTGAACTGGGCGGGCATTCGATCCTGGCGATCGAGCTGATCGCCAAGCTCAAGGCGAACCTGAACATCACCGTGCGTCTGCAAGAGTTGCTGGCCAACCCGACCATCGCCGAGTTGGCCCTGTTCATCTCACAGAAACACCGTGAACAGACGCAATGCCTCGTTGCCCTGAATAACGCGCCCGCCAGCGCACCGCAGCTGTTTTGCCTGCACCCCAGCGGCGGCATCGTGTTCTGCTACCAACCGCTGGCGCGCAGACTGCAAAACCGGGCGCGCACTGTCGGCGTCATGCACCGCGGCTTCAGCGAACCCCATGCAGGCCCCGAGGCCTGGCAGGAGATGATTGCCGACTACAGCAAGGAAATCATCAGGGCCCAACCTGAAGGTCCGTATTACTTGATGGGCTGGTCCCTCGGCGGCGCGATCGCGTTCGACATCGCGGCGATGCTGGAAAGCCAGGGGCACACGGTTGATTTCCTCGGGTTGGTGGACAGCACGATTCCAGAACACCTGTATCCCTCAGGGCTGCCGCGCCATCGGCATCTGGCGGGTAACGAAAAAGACGATGCGGCCTCCCAGGATCTACTTGAAGCAATTGAATACTTCGACTTGCTGTTCCCTTCGCTGACGGAGCGCACGGCGGCTTATCGACGGGAGCGACCGGACAGTTCGGTCAAGGCGTTCCATGAGTGGGCAGCCGGACAGATCGAGCCTGAGCGAGGCGACTTGCTTTCGATCGTGCAGAGCGTCAAGGAAGAGGTCATGAATGCCCAGGCGTTCTCGGTGCATGATCGGTTGCTGGAGGCATTTGCGGGATTCAATTTCAAGCCTGTGAGGGTTCGACCGAGCTGCTGGTGGACACAGGCGGAGAAAACCCCGCAAGAGCTGGCTTTTTGCGAGGCACTGGTTCGAGAGCATAGCTTGACGGGGGCGTTGCGGTGTTCGGTGCAGTCTCCGCTGGGTCATCGCAGCATGATTTTTGATGAGGGGTTGCTTGGGGAGCTGGTCGAGGTTTTTCTGGCCAGTACGGTAGAGAAGCTTTCTTGAGCAAAAAATGAACCTGTGGCGAGGGAGCTTGCTCCCGCTCGGCTGCGCAGCAGACGCCGCTTTTCAGTTCAGGAACTCTGGGGTCGCTTCGCGGCCCAGCGGGAGCAAGCTCCCTCGCCACGGGGGGCTGCGGTGCTGCGGCTAGCGTGGAGGCTGGGGCAGCTCGATGTCATCCAGTGCCCGATTGGTCAGTCGTGCAACTCCATTCAGAAGTGGAGTTCACCATTTCTGCGACCAAGCAGAGGGTGGCGAACTGTACGCAGGTTGGTCGACCAGGGAATGGAACCCGGCAGGGCCGAAGCCCTCCCACGCACAGTCAGCCATAAGGCAGACAGCCGCTCGCGCGGCTGAAAGTGCGCCATTCTAACCCCGGGCGACCAAACCCGGTCGCTGATTTTGCAGCGACGGACAAAGCCTATCCCCATCGCTTCCGAACCACCAACCGACACGACTCGTCAGAAATGTCCGGCTCGCCACATTTTTTGTAGGACACAGGTTCCTGTGGCGAGGGAGCTTGCTCCCGCTCGGCTGCGCAGCAGACGCCGTTTTTCAGTTCAGGAACTCTGGGGTCGCTTCGCAACCCAGCGGGAGCAAGCTCCCTCGCCACGGGGTTTGCGTTTTCAGCGAAATTAATCCCATAAAAAAACCGACCCGTGTAAGTGGGTCGGTTTTTTTATTTGCAGGCAATCAGAACTGCGGCGTGTACTTCACCGTGAACATCAAATTACGCGGATCGCCAAAGTTGTTGTTGCCATTGAGTTGGTTGTAAGCCGGCGTTATGTAGGTCTTGTCGAACAGGTTGTTGGCATTGACCGCCAGATCGATCTCAGACGTCAACTTGTAGCCGACACGGGCGTTCCATACGGTATAACCCGGTACGTCATGGTTCAGATCGTAGACCTGCGTATGGCTTTGGGTGGTGAAGCCCAGGCCGGCGCTCGCACGGTTCCAGTCGCCGGTGAACTGGTAGTTGCCCCACACGCGCAGCATGTGTTTCGGCGTCCAGGTACTGAAGATACTGCCTTCGTTGATCGGATCTTCCAGGTACTTCGTCGTGTTATAGGTGTAGCCCGCGAACAACTGCAAGTTGTCTACCACTTCACCGCTGATTTCGGCCTCGATGCCTTGGCTGCGCACTTTCCCGGAGGCAGAAGAGCAGTTCACCCCAGTGCAGCTAGGGATGTTGACGGCGCGGTTTTCGTGGTCGTAGCGGAACACAGCCAAGGAGGTATTGACCCGTCCATCCATCAACTCGCCCTTGAGGCCGACTTCGTAGTTTTTGCCAACAATGGGCTTGAGTACCGAACCACTGGGATCGACGTTGGTCTGCGGTTGGAACACGTCGGTATAGCTGGCGTAAACCGCCCACTCACGGCTCAGATCATAGACGACACCGGCATAGGGCGTGACCACGCCGGTTTCGGTTGAGTAGCTTGGCGTGTTGCGTGTAATTCCGGCTGCGAGTTCATTTTTCGACTTGTAGCTGAAGTCGTACCAGCTGACCCGGGAACCCAGGATCAGTGTCAGGTCATCCACCGGCTTGACGCGCCAGGTGCCGTATATGCCTTTCTGGCGCACGTCGTACTTGCTGAGGACGCCCATGCCACCCGCAGCGATCAAACTGTCGTAGCTGATGTCCGGGCGGTCATTGTCAAGGTCGAAGATCGAGTCGCTGGTGCTGTTGAAGGTACGGGCATATTTATCATCCGTCTCCAATTGGGAGAAGTTGCCACCCAGCATGACCTCCTGTTCCATCGACAAGGCTTCGAACTTGCCGGTCAGGTTCATGTCGAGACCGGTCTTGGTAGACTGGAAGTCGGTCAGGAAGTCGGCATATTGCACGCCACTGCCATCGGGCAAGAGACCACCGTTTCTTTGGACGCGCTGGTTCTTCGCCTGGTTGTCCTCAGTCATGTACACGCCCCCCACCTTGAACGCCCAATCCTCATTGAAGCGATGCTCCAGATCGGCATAGTAGGTGGTGACATCGATTTCCGACCGGTTCCAACGCGCGCCGGTGTAGGTGGAGCGCGACACGTCCGGCATCGAGCCATCGGCGTAGCGCGGCAAACCACGAATGTTGCCGCGCGATTCGCCATTGGATTGGCTGACCGCCAAGCCCAGGGTGGTGTCTTCGCTCAGGTCGATGTCCAACGAGCCGTACAGCGAGTGGGTTTTGGTCCACGCGTGGTCGATGAATGAGTTGCTCTGGTCTTCGTCGGCAACGATACGGCCGCGGATGTTGCCAGCGTCGTTCAGCGGACCGCCAGCGTCCAGCTGCAAGCCGTAGTGGTCCCAGGAACCGGCCTTGCCCGTCAGGGTCACGGTCGGTGTGCTCTGGCCACGCTTGCGCACCAGGTTGACAGCGCCGCCGGGGCTGCCGGTACCTTGCAGCAAGCCGGACGCGCCACGAAGGATCTCCAGGCGGTCGTAGAAAATCAGGTCCTGGGTCGCCCAGTTGCCCAGCGAGTAGGTATTACGCGGGATCGGCACACCGTCGTACTGCCAATCGTCGATCTGGAAACCGCGCGACGACAGGATCATGCCCTGCCCCACGCCCTGCAGGCCGACAATGCCGGTGGTCTGGTTGACGGCGTCCTTGAGGTTGACCAGGTTCTGGTCATCCATCTGCTTGCGCGTCATCACGGTGATCGACTGGGGAATTTCCTTGAGGGTGTGGGTGCCCTTGCCGATCGTCACGGCGTTGCTGGTGTACGAGTTGCTGCCTTCGGTCGTTGCAGCCAACTGTTCGGCGTTGATGGTCGTTGCGCCCAGTTCCAGGCCCGCGGGGGAGCCCTTCACCAATATCAGGGTGTTGCCCTCGAGGCTGTAGCGCACGCCGGTGCCCTTGAGCAATTCGGTGATGGCCGCCTGCGGGCTCATCTTGCCGCTGACGCGGTTGCTTTTCAGGCCGGCCAACTCGTCGACGTTGTAGATCATTTGTTGGTTGGTTTGCTGGCCGAACGCTTGCAGCGCCTGCGGCAGCGGTTGCGCTGGGATGTTGACACTGACGTCTTCGGCCATCACCTGGGTGCTCAACGGCAACACACAGACCAGACCCAAGCCCGTCAACACCCGCCGCGAACGCAGGCCGCGGGACATGACAAGTGCCTTGAACAGCGGTTTCAACTCATGAATTGCCGACATCGTGCTCTCTTATTGATAGAAGTGAAAAGCCCATGGGGCCGAAGGGCCTGCCGTTCGCCAGCGCGGATTACCTGCTGACCGACCCCTCCCCGGGCACGGTCATCCGGCTGAACGACAGCGACATGTTTTCTGGACACAACCGGCGCCTGGGCTGCCTTGCCCGAGCCGATTCGCCCGCATTCCTTAGTAAGACGAAGCACCTTGGAAAAACCGGAATGAGTTTATTTATCATTTGCACGAAAGTTACAAAAAAGGCCGACGCGTGCTGGCGTCGGCCTTTTGTTGGTTGAGCATCGTTCCCAGGCTTTCGCGTGGGAACGCCGCCAGGGACCCTCTGCACTGCGTTTAGCTCAGATCAACGACCCTGCGCCGCTTTGGCCGCCTGCTGTTGGCGAGCCTGTTCGGTCAGTCGAGCCTTTTCTTCGGGACTCATCGCCTCCAAGCGCAGGCGGGCCTGGGCGATTTTCTCCAGTTGTCCCGGGATGTTCTCCTCCGCCCGCAAGGCCGTCGCCAGCGACGCCACGGTCGGATGATCGAAGACAAGTCCCGGATGGATATCGCACTGCAACAGCTTGCGAATGCCGGCCACCAACTTGATCACCAGCAGCGAGTGACCGCCGGCCGCGAAGAAGTCGCGATCGATGCCCAACCGTTCGAGCCCAAGCAATTGGGCCATGCGCGCAGCGAGCAATTGTTCGAGTCCATCACGGGGTGCGACGCCCTCTTCATCGCTCGTCGCGACGGCCAAGTGCTGCAACGCCTGGCGATCGATCTTACCGTTGGCCAGCCGTGGAAAGCGTTCGATCAGGTGCCAATGCTGCGGCACCATCACGCCGGGCAAGCGTGCGCTCAGCTCGGCGCGCACGGTGTCCAGCACATCCGTAGGCAAGCCTTGCGCTACCACGATAAATGCCAGCAAACCTTGCTCGGCCGAGGTGGCTGGCACCACCAGCGCCTCGGTTACTTGTGGCAGGCGCAGCAGCTGGGCTTCGATTTCCGCCAGTTCGATACGGAAGCCCCGCACCTTGACCTGCTGATCGCGCCGCCCCTGCAGTTGAATGCCGCCGTCCGGGCGATAACGCGCCAGGTCACCCGTGCGGTAGAGGCGCTGCGCCGGATCGAACGGGCTCTGGATGAACGTCTGTCCATCGGCCCCGGCGTTCAAATAACCCCGGCACAGTTGCGCCCCGCCCAAGTACAACTCACCCGGCACGCCCACCGGTGCCAGGCGTAAATCAGCATCCAGGATATAAACCTGATTGTTGCCCAGCACCTGGGTCAGCGCCGAACAATCCTCAGCGGCACCCCCCAGCGACACCGGATGGATCATCACCCCGACCGTGGCTTCCGTCGGCCCGTAGTGGTTGAACACTCGGCAATCGCTACGCAACCGAGCGATGCGCTCGATCAATGTCGGCGCAATCGGCTCACCGCCGAGCACCAGGGTACGCGGCAATGTCGCCTGCTCGCTGTCGAGCAATGCCGCGAGGTGCGATGGCACGATTTTCAGGCAATCGATCTGTTGCCGCCGCATGAACGTGGCAAACAACGCGCCGTCCTGCATCTGCTCGTCATTGGCAACGTGCAGCGTCGCGCCATTGAACAGCGCGCCAAACAGCGCCGTGTTGCCCAGGTCCGCCGCCACGGTGGAGCTGAAGGCGACATGTGTGCACTGATCCAGCGCCAACGCCTGGCTGGCCTGGGCGGTGTAGTTGAGCAATTGCCGATGCTCGATCACCACGCCTTTGGGCACACCGGTGGAGCCGGACGTAAACAACACATAGGCGATGTCGTTGCCCTTGGTCGCCAGCGCCGGCAAGGGCTCGCTCGACGGACTCAGCCCGGCCAACGTCAGCACGTTACATGGCGGGGCCTGCCACGCCGGCAGGTGCGCCGCATCGGTGACCACCACTGCGGCGCCCGCCTGCTCCAGCATCAACGCCTGACGGGCCTGGGGCCATTGGATATCCAGCGGCAGATAGGCCGCACCGATGCGCCATGCCGCCAGCATCGCGATCACCAGATCCGCCGAGCGCGGCAAGGCCAGGGCGACGATCGAGCCCTTACCCAGGCCTTGCTCTTGGAGGCCGAGGGCCACGCGTTCGACCTGCTCATTCAACTGGCCGTAGCTCAAGGACTGGTGGGCGTCGGTCAGCGCGATGGCCTCCGGCGTCCGTAGCGCCAGGTCCGCGATGCGTTGCGGCAGATAGCGGTTATCGCTCAATACTTGCATCGGCGGGTTGATCGCGCGCAAGCGCTGTTCCTCGCTGCGGCCCAGCAGGTTGAGCTGCGCGAGCGGCGTTTGCGCATCCGCCAGGATAGAGGCCAGCAGCACGTCGTATTGTTCCAACACGGTGCTGGCGGTGGCTTTCGAATAACGAGCGTCGGCGTATTGCAGGTCGATCGCGGCAAGCTGCTGGGCATCCTCCAATCGAACCTGCAGCAGTAGCTCAAGCGGATCGGTCCGGACAGGCAAAGACTCCTGCCACTTCAAACCGGCGTCGCTGTGGACGAAACTTGCTCGACCGATCGCAAAGCCATAGGCCGGATACGCCGCGTAAGGTGCCAGTTCCGGCACCCAATATTCCTGCCAGGTGCGATGCGCCTCAAGGCCCGCCGCCAACTGCACCAGCCACTCACTGAACGGCGCGTTGGGGGGCAACGGCACGCAAAGCGGCAGGGTCTTCTCGAACACGCCAATGGCGCTGGCGAAGTAGTCATAATCGCTGCGGCTGTCGCGACGCACGCCCACCAGTGCCTGATCGGAACCGCTAAGGCGTCCCAGCAGCACCCACCATGCGCCCTGTAATAACGTCTCCAACGGTTGCCCGAGCTCATCGGCCAAGCGCTGCAAAGCATCGCGCCGGACCGGTTCCAGCTCCAATGAAACACGGGCATCGGCGGTCCCGCTGCCGGCGCGGCGTGCCGCCAACCATGGCGTGTCGATCTGCGCCTGCAAACCTTGCAGATGTTGCTGCCAATAGGTTCGCGCGGTGGCGGCATCTTCATCCAGGACCACTTCGCTGCGCCATTCCAGGTACTGGGCGAACTCTCCCGGCGCTTCGTCTTCCGAGCACTGGCCCGCATACGCCTGCCCTACCTGTCCAAGCAGCAGGTTCATCGATGGCGCATCGGCACTGTAGCGGGCGATGCCCAGCAGCAGTTGCCATTGCCGTGGCGCCAAACGATAAAGCACCGCCTGGACGCCAGCCGATTCGCCGACCACGAACGCCCGGCCGAGGGTTTCGTTGAACTGTGCCTGGACCTCTTCAACGGGCTGTTCGCTTGCGTTTATCGTCAGCGGGAAGCGCCCGGCCTGGGCAACCTGACGCAAGCCGTGGAAACCTGCGACCTTGACCAACCGCGCCAGCAGCATCGGCTGCTGCGTCGCCAGCCTGTCGAAAGCGCCCTGCAATCGCTGCGGGTCAAGGTCGCCGTCGATAGCCACGCTTACCCAACGCAAGGCCTCGCCAGTGGTCACCGTGCCCGACAATTGCTCAAGGACCCGTTGCTGCTCGGGCGCCAGGGCGAAACCCGCGTCCTGCACGTCCATCATCACCTCGTTCATGCTCCGGTTTCCTCGGTACTGAATACGCCCCGGGCGGATTGCCCGACGGTCGCGGGCCGTTGCAGGCTGGCGTGGTCGTACATATCACCCATGGCGACCACGATCTTGCGTGGCCCTTCGAACGGGTCGCGGGCATGGGCCACCAGCATGTTGTCCAGCAGGATCACATCGCCTTTGCGCCAGTCGAAACGCACCGCGCAGGCTTCGTACAACTCACCGATACGCGCCATCACCTCGTCTTCGATCGGTGTGCCGTCGCCGTAGTAGACATGCCGGGGCATGCGGTCCAGGCCGTACATCGACAACAGGTCCTGGCGCACGTCCGGCTCCAGCCAATGGATGTGATGCAACTGCACTTGGTTGAAGAAAGATTTTTCCCCGGTGATCGGGTGCGTGATGATTGCCGGCCCTGGCGTACGGGTTTGCAATTCATCGTTATCGAGCCAACGCCACTGGATGCCGCCGGCCCGGCAACGGGCCTCCACTTCGCGGCGATCCTCGGTCTTGAAGAAGTGCTGCCACGACACGTCGAGTTTGTCGGTGAAGGTGCGTACGTAGAGCAGCCCCTTGTCCTCGAATTTTTCGCGCAGGTCCGCCGGCAGTTTTTCGTACATCAGGCGGCAGTCCACCACCGGGGTCGCGCCGCCCACGGGCGCCGCTTGCTCGCAATAGAACATCTGCTTGCGCGGCCAGCGATCCTGGTGGGAGCTCTCGTTGTGGAACAGGATCATCTTGCGTTCCGGGTATGGCGTGGAACGGTAGGTGTTCTTGCCGCCTTCCTTTTTCGGCAAATCGCCGTACTGGCCGTACAACCCCGGTTGAATCGCTTCGGCGAACGCTTCGAAACCCTGGATGCCGTCCAGCTCGAAACCACGGAAGAGGATGCCAGCGTGTTCGGCCAGCTTCTGCTCGATCAATGGCCGGTTTTGCCAGATCCACTCGATAACGTCGAGGTGCGGGTCGCCGGGCTCCAGCATCAATGGGAACCGCTGTGGCGCGGCCACCAGGGATTCACGCACCAGCGCCGGACGCGGCCGCGCGGCCGGTGTCGCCGATCGCTTGAGGAACTTGCCCAGTTTGTCGGCCTTGGGCCCCGGGACGTTGGCAGGCGTGGCGGCTGTCGCCACGTTGTCGACTGGCATGCTGATAGCTCCCAATTGAATATCCTGATCAGCGACGATCTGTTCCAACAGGGTCGTCCAGGCCCCGATCAGGTACTGGACGCGCCCATGTCCGAACAAGCGTGTGGCGAACTGCCAATTACCGCGCAATTGCCCTTCTTCTTCGTCAACGAACAATGCCATGTCGAATTTAGAATGGTTCTGCAGCGCTGGCAGGAACTCCACGCTCAAGCCCGCCATGGAGCGCGTGCGCACCGGCACGTTGTTCATCACGAACAGCACCTGGAGCAACGGGTTCATGCCTTTGTGACGAGGCACGCCCGAGGCATCGACGATCTGGTCGAACGGCAAGTCCTGATGCTCCAGCGCGCCGAGCAAGTCGTCCTGGGTCTGGGCCAGGAACCGCGTGAACGTCATGCCCGCATCGAAGCGCGAGCGCAGCGGCAATACGTTGACGAAGAAGCCGATCAAGCGCTCCAGCTCCGGTTGCTCGCGCCCCGCCACGTCAGCGCCCACCACCAGATCCTGCGCGGCGCAGAGGCGATGCAACAACACTTGGAACGAGGCCAGCAGCGTGCTGTACAGCGTGACGCCGGCTTCGCTCGATAGCCGCCGCAATGCCGCGCTGAGTCCGGCAGACAGTTCGAACTGCAACGCATCGCCCTCATACGACGAGGTCTGCCCACGAGGGTTGTCCAGCGGCAGGTCGAGACGCCCGTTGAAGCCATCGAGCCGTTGCTTCCAATAGTCGGCCTGGCGCGCCAGAACGCCTTGCTCTTCCAACGCCTGTTGCCAGAGGGCGAAGTCATGGTATTGGACCTCCAGCGGCGCCAGCGGCATCGGTTCATGGCGCGAAGCGGCTTGGTAGATCTGCACCAGTTCGTTGATCAACAGCCCCATCGACCAGCCATCGGAAATGATGTGGTGCATGGCGTACAACAACACGTGTTCGGTGGGGTTCAGGCGCAGGATTCGCCCACGCAGCAGCGGCGCCTGCTCCAAGTCGATCGGCGTGCGAGCATTGTCCAGCGTCGCCTGGGCCACCTGTTCCAGCTGGGCACCCGGCGATAGATCGCAGAGATCGACCAGCGGGAAATCCAACCGGACTTCGTCGGCAATCAGCGCCAGCGGATCGCCTTCGTCGTCCTGGACGTACGCGGTGCGCAGTACGGCGTGACGGCGCGTCACTTCGGCAAAACTGCTCATCAGGCGTTCGACCGATAACTCGCCGCACAAGCGCAGGGCCATGGGCATGCCATACGCCGAAGTGCCACCGGACAGCTGCTCGGCGATCCACAACCGCCGTTGCACCAGCGACAGCGGAGCCGATTGCCTTGGCCCGTGGGCCTTGAGCCGGACCTTGCTGGAGTCGCCGGCGCGCACACTTGCATCACCGGTCCCGCTCATCAGCGCCGCCAATGCGCTGAGGCGTGGATGATCGAACAGATCACGCAAGCTCAGCGGATAGCCCGTGAGTTTGCGCAGCCGAGAGATGGCCTGGGTCGCCAGCAATGAGTGACCGCCGCGCTCGAAGAAATGATCGTTGCGACCGACTTGTTCCACTTCCAGGACTTCACGCCAGACGTCGGCGATCTGTTGCTCCAGTTCGCTTGCGGGTGGCGCGTAACCGTTTTGCGTCGCCCCGGTTTCCACACCCGGCAACGCCTTGCGGTCAAGCTTGCCGTTGGGGGTCAACGGCAGGTGATCGAGGAACAGCCAGTGAGCCGGGACCATGTAGTCGGGCAGGTGCTCCTTGAGGCGGGCCTTGAGTGTATCGCGCAGGGTGTCGGCATCCGCCGAAGCCACCACATAGGCCACCAACTGCTGCCCGCCCGGCCCTTCCTGGGCCAGCACCGCCACCTCCTTGACCTCGGGCTGTTGCAGCAGTCGTGCCTCGATTTCCCCCAGCTCGATACGGAAGCCGCGGATCTTCACCTGATGGTCGATGCGGCCTTGGTATTCGAGCACGCCGTCGGCGCGGTAACGGCAGAGGTCGCCGGTGCGGTACAGGCGTTCGCCGGTGGTGGAGAACGGGTTGGGCACGTATTTTTCGGCGGTCATCGCCGCGCGGCCAAGGTAACCCCGGGTGATGCCCGCGCCGCTCAGGTACAGCTCAGCCGACACGCCCTGGGGGACCGGTTGCAGGTTGGCGTCCAACAGGTAGCTGGCGGTGTGCTTGAGTGGGCGACCGATATTGGCCGTGCCACCTTGGGTGCGGCGGGTCCAGGTTGAATAGGTGGTGTCTTCCGATGGGCCATAGAGGTCATAGACATGCTCAATCCCCTGTGGGAGCGAGCCTGCTCGCGAAGGCGTCCTGTCAGTTTGCATCGGATTGCCTGACCCACCGCTTTCGCGAGCAGGCTCGCTCCCACAGGTTAGGGGTGTTGGGTAGAGGGCATCCACCAGGCTCTGCTTCAGCGGCTCACCGGCCAAATTAATGATGCGTACGCTCTGCGGGATATCCCCACTGCGCTGCAACGCGGCGATGGCCGAGGGTACGGTGTTGATCAGGCGCACCTGGTCGCGGGCCGGCAGGTGCGGCAGTTCCAGGGCATTGCGAGCGATGATCAGCGAACCGCCGTTGGCCAGGGTCACGAACAGCTCCCACACCGACAGGTCGAAACACACCGAGGTCGAGGCCAGCACGCCTTGGATGTCGTCGCGGCTGTAGACGGTTTTCGACCAGTCGATCAGCGCCAGAACGTTGCGGTGGGCGATGGCCACGCCTTTAGGTTTGCCGGTGGAACCGGAGGTGTAGATGACGTAGGCGAGGTTGTCCGGTGTGACCGCTGTGTCCGGCGCTTTCAAGGGATATGAGGTCAACTCAACCCGATCCAGCATCAGCACTTCGGTTCCAGCCGGAACGGTCAACGTCTGCGCCACAGCCTGCTCGGTCAACAGCACCTTCGCCCGGCTGTCGTCGAGCATGTAGGCCACGCGTTCGGCCGGGTAATCCGGGTCAAGCGGCACGTACGCGCCGCCAGCCTTGAGCACCGCCAGCAAGGCGATCAGCAGTTGCTCGGAGCGCGGCATCGCCACGCCCACGCGCACTTCCGGGCCGACGCCCAGCTCGATCAGTTTATGGGCCAGACGATTGGCGCGGCCGTCGAGTTCGCTGTAGCTCAGGCGAATATCATCGAACGTCACCGCCAAGGCGTCCGGGGTGTTTTCCGCTTGGCGGGCAATCAATTGATGGATGCATAGGTCTTGCTCGAACGGCGCATCCACTGGATTCCAGTCATGGATCAGGCGTTGATGCTCATCAAATCCCAGCATCGACAGCTCACCCAACGGGCGCTCGCCCTGAGCGGCCATCTGTCCCAGCAAATGAGCCAAGTGCCCCGCCAATCGCTCCACGGTAACCGCCGAGAAACTCGCCCGCTGATAACTCATATGCACCGACAACTGCCGCTCGAGCCCCACCAACAGCGTCAACGGATAGTTGGTCTGCTCCTGAGTGATCGGCGAACCAAAGCGCAAACCGTCCGGTGCGCCCTGCTCCAAGGCCTCGGCGATCGGGTAGTTCTCGAACACCAACAAACTGTCGAACAACGCGTCGCCGCCCTGCCCGGCCCAGCGCTGGATGTCCAGCAACGCGGTGTGCTCGAACTCGCGCAAGGCGAGGTTCTGCGCTTGCACCGCTTGCAGCCAGCTGTCCAAAGACTGCTCGGCCCGAGGGCTGGCGATCACCGGCAAGGTGTTGATGAACAAACCGATCTGCTGCTCGATGCCAGGCAGGTCCGCCGGACGACCGGCCACCGTCGCACCGAAGGCAACCGTTTCTCGACCGGTGTAGCGCTGCAACAGCAGCAACCAGGCGGCCTGCACCAGCGTGTTGACCGTGACCTTCGAAGATCTGGCAAAGGTTTCCAGGCGACGGGTCAGGGCTTCGTCCAGCACCTGCACATGATCGCCATAACCAACACCAGCGTCCGTGGGTTTGGCCACCGCGTCAGCCAGCCGCGTCGGCGCCTCCAGGCGTTGCAGCAAAGGTTTCCAGAACGCTTCGCTGACCGCCGCGTCCTGGCGTTGCAGCCAGGCGATGTAGTCCCGATAACGACCGCCCGATACGGCAACGGACTGCCCGCTGTAGCATTGCAGCACTTCGCCGAGCAACTGCGAATTGCTCCAGCCGTCCATGAGGATGTGATGGCAGGTGTAGATCAGGTGATAACGATCGTCCGCCACGCGCACGACCACCAACCGCAACAACGGCGCCGCGTCCAGGGCAAACCCTTGTTGGCGCTGGGCCGTTGCGAGGTTTTCCAGATAGTGAGCCAGGTCAGCCTGTGCGCGCCCGTCCTCAAGCTGCAACACAACGTCGACGCGCTTGTACACCACCTGCAATGCATGCTTGAAATCGCCGTCCCAGACAAACCCGCTGCGCAGCACGTCATGGGTATCCGTGGCCGCCTGCCAGGCCAGGCGGAAGCGTTCGACGTCCAGCCCTTGGACCTCCACGCGCATCTGGTTGATGTAGTGGCCGGCCTGTTGCTCGTACAGCGTGTGAAACAGCATGCCCTGCTGCATCGGCGATAGCGGATAAAGGTCCTCCACCTCTCGCGCCACCAGCGGCAACGCGTCCAATTGCGCCTGGTTCAGCCCGGCGAGGGGGAAGTCCGACGGCGTGAAGCCGTGGCGTTCGGTCTGGCAACAGTGGTCGATCAGCGCCCGCAATTCCCGAGCGTAATCCTCTGCCAGCGCCTGGATCGTCGCTTCGTCGAACATCTGCGTACTGAAGCTCCAATCGATGCTCAACTCACCGGCATAGACGCTGCCATTGAGAGTCAACCAGTTATCCAGCGGTGCCAACGGACTTTGCGCCGCGCCCGCCGATTCGCTGGCCGGGACAAACAGCCCATTGGCCGCTTCGTTGAAGCCGCTGTCGAACTGCCCCAAGTAATTGAAGGTGATGCGCGGCACCGGCAGTGCCGCGAGGGCACGACGCGTCGGTTCATCGCCCAGGTAACGCAGCACGCCGAAGCCAAGCCCTTTGTCGGGGATCGCCCGCAGTTGCTCCTTGATCGCCTTGATCGAGCCTTCGGCGGTCGCCGTCGGGGTCAGACGCACCGGGAACAGGCTGGTGAGCCAACCCACGCTGCGGCTCAGGTCCACATCATCGAAGAGGGCCTCGCGGCCATGGCCTTCCAACTGGATCAAGGTCGACGCCTGGGAAGTCCAGCGGCCGATCACCCGGGCCAGCGCCGTCAATAGCAGGTCGTTGACCTGGGTGCGATAGGCCGCCGGGGCTTGCTGCAACAATCGTTGTGTCAGTGCTTTGTCCAGCCGCGTCTGGACTTGCGTCCCATGACACCGACTCAAATCACCTTGCGGGTGGTCGCAAGGCAGGTCGGGGCGAGCGCCGTCCAGTTGCGCCTGCCAGTAAGCGACTTGGCCTTGCAACGCCGCACTGCTGGCATGGGCCCGCAACCGTTGCGCCCAAGTCTGTGCAGACGTGGTCTTGGCCGGTAACGTCGGCATCTGGCCGGCCTGCAATTGGTCGTATGCCTGTTGCAAATCTTCCAGCAGCACCCGCCAGGACACGCCGTCCACCACCAGGTGATGAATCACCAACAACAACCGCTGGCTGCCATCAGCCAGGGTCGCCAGGACACCGCGCAGCAGCGCGCCACTGCCCGGTTCAAGACTGCGCTGGGCGTGTTCGGCCAGGCGTTCGAGGGCCGGCGCGTCGGGAACCTCGGCGGCCCACAACAGCGGCGAGCGTTGCCACAACGCACGTTGATCGGCCAGGGTGTTATGGCGAGCGATCCAGGCGCCATCCTCATGGGAGAAGGCCAAGCGCAACGCATCGTGATGTTCGACCACGGCCTGCAACGCCTGCTCCAGATGCCCGGCGTGCACCGGCCGCACGCCTTTGAGCAGTACCGACTGGTTCCAGTGATGGGGCTCGGCCATGGCCTGCTCGAAAAACAACTGCTGGAACGGCAGCAGCAGCGCCTCGCCTGTCACCGGGCCCTGGTCGATGACCGGCCCGCCGTCTCCCGTTGTCGCCACGCCGGCCAAACCCTGGATGGTCTGGTGCAGGAACAGGTCCTTGGGGCTCAAATGAAGGCCGGCCTGCCGGGCCCGGCTCACCACCTGAATGGAGATGATCGAATCGCCGCCCAGCTCGAAGAAATTGTCGGTCACACCCACGCGCTCGCGTCCAAGCACGCTTTGCCAGATATCGACCAGCGTCTGCTGCTGCGCCGTCATGGCTGCGATGTAGGCTTGAGGATGGGCGCTCGACTCGGCCTTGGGCAGTGCCTTGCGCTCGAGCTTGCCGTTGGGGCTGACCGGCATTTTTTCCAGCCACACCCAGTGTTGCGGCACCATGTAGTCGGGCAAGGATTGGCTCAGATGTTCCCTGAGGCGTGCTTGCAGCGCCTGGCGAACGGCGCCATCGGCGGCGAGCAGCTCGGCGCGCGCCGGCACCAGATAAGCCACCAGCAGTGTGCCGTCCTGGGCCAGGACCACGGTTTCGCGCACGGCATCGTGTTCGGCCAGGCGCGCTTCGATCTCGCCCAGTTCGATGCGCAGGCCACGGATCTTCACTTGATGGTCGATCCGCCCGGCGTATTCGATCACGCCGTCGGGGCGATAGCGCGCCAGATCGCCGGTCCGATACAAGCGCTGACCATGGCCGAACGGCCCGGTGACGAAGCGCTCGGCGGTCAACGCCGCGCGTCGGTGGTAACCCCGCGCCAGCCCTTCGCCCGCCAGATACAACTCGCCGATCACCCCCACCGGAACCGGCGACAATTCATCGTCGAGGATGTAGGTGCCGAGGTTGGCGATCGGTTGGCCGATGGGCACGCTGTCGCGGCCCTCCTCGACACAGGTCCAGTGAGTGACGTCGATGGCCGCCTCGGTCGGGCCGTAGAGGTTGTACAGGTTGGCGTTCGGCAATTTAGCGAACACCTGCTGCTGGGCATCCACCGGCAGCGCTTCGCCGCTGCAGACGATCCGCTTCAAACCGGTGCATTCGGCCACGCGCGGGTCCTGCATAAACGCCTGGAGCATCGACGGCACGAAGTGCAGCGTGGTGATGCCCTGGGCCGTGATCAAGTCGATCAACTGCGCCGGGTCACGGTGGGCGCCCGGCGCGGCCACCACCAGCGTCGAACCGGTCAGCAGCGGCCAGAAAAACTCCCACACCGACACGTCGAAACTGAACGGTGTCTTTTGCAGCACGCTGTCCGAGGCATCGAGGCCATACGCCTGTTGCATCCAGCACAACCGGTTGACCAAGGCACTATGGCGATTGCCCGCACCCTTGGGCTTGCCGGTGGAGCCGGAGGTGTAGATCACGTAAGCCAGGTTTTCGCCGTGGACTTCGACGCCTGGATTGCCGACGCGGCTGGCATACAAGCCGTCATCGGGCAGGTCCAGCACCAGGCTGTGCAGCCCTACCGGAATCGGTAAGGAATCGATTAAATGTCGCTGAGTCAGCAGCAAGCCGATGCCGCTATCGTCGAACATGTAGGCCAGGCGATCGCGCGGATATTCGGGGTCCAAGGGCACGTAGGCGCCGCCGGCCTTGAGGATCGCCAACAGCCCCAGCACCATCTCCACGGAACGCTCCACGGCGATGCCCACCAGCACGTCGGGGCCGACGCCCTGGTCCATCAACCGATGGGCCAAACGGTTGGCCCGGGCGTTGAGTTCACGGTAGCTCAGGCGCTGCTCGCCGAAGACCAGCGCAGGCGCGTCCGGGGTCCGGCGCACTTGCTCCTCGATCAGGCTTTGCACGCTGCGGTCGAGCGGGTAATGCTGCGCCGTCGCGTTCCAGTCGCTGAGCATGTGCCGGCGCTCGTCCTCATCCAACAGCGCCCACTGCACCACCGGGCGATGCAGGTCTTGCACCAGCTCGTGCAACAGGTTGAGCCAATGCCGGGCCATGCGCTCGATGGTCGCCGGCTCGAACAGATCCGTCGCATAGGTCAGGGCCGCGTGCAAGCCCTGCGGGCCCTCGACCGTGTCCAGGCTCAGGTCGAATTGCGCGGTACGCTGCGTCCAGCCCAGGGGCTCGACGCAAAGGTCCGGCAAGGCATTGGCGAACGCCGAATCGGTTTCGTTGCGGTGGTTGAACATTGCCTGGAACAACGGGCTGTGGCTGAGGTTGCGCTGCGGCTGCAAAGCATCCACCAGTTGCTCGAAAGGCAGGTCCTGGTGCATCTGCGCGGCCAGGGCCGTCTGCTTGAGCTGCTGCAACAGAGCGGCGCCGGTCAGCCCATTGTGAAACTCGCTGCGCAGGACCTGAGTGTTGACGAAGAAACCAATCAGTCGCTCGGTTTCCAGTCGTTGACGGTTGGCGATCGGCACGCCGACGCGGATGTCGGCCTGGCCGCTGTAGCGGTGCAGCAGCGCCTGGAAAGAGCCGAGCAACAGCACGAACAGCGTGACGTTTTCCCGTCGGGCCAGGGCCTTGAGGTTCGCGCTCAAGGCAGCGTCCAGCCTGATCGGCAGGCGTGCGCCGCGCAGGCTTTGCTGCGCCGGGCGTGGACGGTCGGTGGGCAGTTCCAGCAGCGGTTGCTCACCGCCCAGTTGCCCGGACCAATAGGCCAATTGGCGATCCCGCTCACCGGCCGCCATCCATTGCCGCTGCCAGACGGCGTAGTCGGCGTATTGCACCGCCAATGGCGGCAGATGCGCTTGCTGGCCTTGGGCGAACGCCGAATACAGGCTCATCAGGTCATCGACCATCACCTGCAAGGACCAGCCATCGGAGACGATGTGATGCAGCGTCAGCACCAGGATGTGATCCTGCTCATCCACCTCCAGCAGTGCCACGCGCAGCAATGAATCAGTCAACAGATCGAAGGGGCGCTGTGTCTGCTGTTCGACAAAGGCCTGGATCTCATCCTCTTCCAGGCGCTGCTCGACGAAGTCGACCTCACCCTGCTCGCGAATGACTTGGCAGGTGCGCCCACCCTCTTCGACGAATACAGTGCGCAAACTTTCGTGACGCGCCACCAGCGCGGCGAAACTTTCGCGCAGCGCCTCCTTGTCCAGCGTGCCGCGCATCCGCAGGGCCGTGGGGATGTTGTAGGCGGCGCTGTCCGGGTCCATTTTCCACTGGAACCATTGGCGTTCCTGGGCAAACGACAGCGGCAGTGGCGCATCGCGAGGCACCGGCACCATTGCCGGAGCCTGTTCGCCTGGCGTGGCCTCGAAGGCTGCGACAAACGCCTGCAAGGTGCTGTGTTCGAACAGGCTGCGCAGCGGCACCTCGATGCCCAGCACCCGACGGATTCGCGAGACCACTTGGGTCACTAGCAGCGAATGCCCGCCCAATTCGAAGAAGTTGTCCTCCAGGCCCACGCGCTCAAGCTTGAGCACGTCCTGCCAGATCGCCGCGACTTGTTGCTCGACCTCACTGCGAGGCGCCACGTAGGCCTGTTGCAGATCGCTGGCGTCGGGCGCCGGCAAGGCCTTGCGATCGATCTTGCCATTGGGTGTCAGTGGCAATCGGGCCAGGAACAACAGGTGCGCCGGGACCATGTAGTCCGGCAACTGCGCCTTGAGGGCTGCCTTGAGCGCGACGCGCAACGGCGCATCGGGCTCCGGCACCGCGCCGCTGGCAGGCACGACGTAGCCCACCAGTTGCGCACCGGTCGGGCCCTCGTGGGCGACCACCACGGTTTCGCGCACGCTGTCCTGGGCCAGCAGCGCGGCTTCGATTTCCCCGAGTTCGATGCGCAGGCCGCGGATCTTCACCTGATGGTCGATGCGGCCGAGGTATTCGACCACGCCTTCGGGGCAATAGCGGGTCAGGTCGCCGGTGCGGTACAGCCGTTCGCCGGCGGTGGAAAACGGGTCCGGTACGAAGCGTTCGGCGGTCAGCCCCGGGCGCTGGAAATAACCACGGGCAAGGCCGGCGCCGCCGATCAGCAGCTCACCCGGCGCGCCGGGCGGATTGAGGGTCAGGTCGCCGCCGACGACGTACAGCGCGGTATTGTCCAGCGGCTGGCCAAGGAACGGCCGGTCGCGCTCGGGGCTCAATGGATGCGCGGCCGACCAGATGGTGGTTTCGGTAGGGCCATAGAGGTTCCAGAGCTTTGGCGAAAGCGCCAGCAGTCGCTGCGCCAGTTCCTGGGGCAAGGCTTCGCCGCCGCACAGGAATGTCCGGCCGGCGAGCACCGATGCCCGCTCATGGTCGAGCAGCATGCGCCAGCTCGACGGCGTGGCTTGCAGCACGCTGATGTCGTGATGCTCGACCAGCGCCAGCACCGCTTGCGGATCCTGATGCACGTTCTGCCCGGTCAGGACGATGCTGGCCCCGGCGCAGAGCGGCCCGTAGATTTCCAGGCCGAAAATATCGAAGGAAAAGGTCGTCAGCGACAACATGCGATCGCTCGCCGCGAGCCCCGGCTGGGCGATCATGCTGGTGATGAAATTGCTCAGCGCACCATGGCGCACCATCACGCCCTTGGGCTTACCGGTGGAGCCGGAGGTGTAGATGACGTAGGCCAGGTGCTCGCCGGTCGGCGATACGGCCGGGCAGGTTTTCGGAGCCTTTTGCAGCGCGGCGTCCCGCTGATCGAGCAGCAGGGTCCGGAGCGTCGACGGGATCGGCAATCGCGCCTGCAAACGGGCCTGGGTCAGCAGCAACCCGATGCCGCTGTCTTCGATCATGTAGGCCAGGCGATCCTCGGGATACGCCGGGTCCAGCGGTACGTAGGCGCCGCCGGCCTTGAGGATCGCCAGCAGGCCGACAATCATCTCAATGCTGCGCTCCACCGCGATGCCCACCAGCTCGCCGGGGGACACACCCAGATCAATCAAGCGGTGGGCCAGTTGATTGGCGCGGGCGTCCAATTGCCGATAGCTCAGGGATTGTCCGTCCACGGTCAGTGCCAGTGCGTCGGGGTTCTGCTGCGCCTGTTCAGCGATGCGCTGGTGCACGCACACGGCTCCGGCGCCGTGGTCGGCGACGCGCAGCCATTGCTGTTGCGTGAATCGCTGTTGCGCCGGGTCGAGCAGCGGCAGTTCGCCGACCCGCTGGCGGGGTGCATCGACAATGCCTTGCAGCAGGTTTTGCCAATGCGCGGCCAGGCGCTCGATGGTCTGCGGTTCGAAGAGGTCGGTGGCGTAGGTCAGCTCCGCGGCGATGCCCTGCTCGGTTTCGTAGCTACCGAGGGTCAAGTCGAACTGGGCGGTGCGCCCTTCCCACGTCAGGTCCTCGACGCGCAGTTGCGGCAGGTGCGTCTGCCGGCGACCCGTAGCATCGGCGTTCTGGTGGTTGAACATCACCTGGAAGATCGGGCTGTGGCTGAGGCTGCGCTCTGGTTGCAACGCCTCGATCAGTTGCTCGAAAGGCAAATCCTGATGGGCCTGGGCCGCCATGGCCGCTTGCTTGACCTGGGCGAGCAAGCCATCGAATGGCTGCTGCCCATCGACGTGGGCGTTAAGCACCTGGGTATTGACGAAAAAGCCGATCAGCCCTTCGGTCTCGACCCGGTTGCGGTTCGCCGTCGGCACGCCGACGCGGATCTGCGGCTGGCCGCTGTAGCGGTGCAGCAACGCCTGGAACGAGGCGAGCAAAACCATGAACAGGCTGGCGCCTTCTCGCTGGGCCAGTTGTTTCAGCGAGGCAGCCAGCTCCGGCGCCAGTGTCAAATCCAGCCGCGCGCCACGAAGGCTTTGCACCGGGGGACGCGGATGATCGAACGGCAGCTCCAGCACCGGTTGCTCGTCGCCCAGGGTCTGCACCCAATAGGCCAACTGGCGCTCACGTTCGCCGGCTTCCAGCCAATGGCGCTGCCAGATGGCGTAGTCGGCGTATTGCACCGGCAGCTCCGGCAATACAAACGGCTGGCCGTCTGTGTCGGCGGCGTAACAGCGCACCAGTTCGTCTACCAACACGCGCATCGACCAGCCATCGGCAATGATGTGATGCTGGATCAGCACCAGCACGTGGTCGTCCTCGGCGACTTTCAACAGCGAAACCCGCAGCAACGGCCCCTGGCGCAAATCGAACGGACGCGCGGTTTCGCCTTCGACGTATGCCTTGATGCGCGCGTCCTCGCTGATCGGTGAACCAGCAGGCAGCGCCTCGACAGCGATGCTCAGGGGCATCTGCCGGTGGATAACCTGAACGGCTTGCTCGCCGTGCTCGCTGAACGTGGTGCGCAAGCTTTCGTGGCGCTCGACCAAAGCGTTGAAGCTGCGTTCCAGCGCCGGCACGTCCAATCGACCTCTGAGGCGCAGGGCGCTGGGGATGTGGTAGGCCGAACTGTCCGGCTCCATTTGCCAGAGGAACCACTGACGCTCCTGGGCGTAGGACAGCGGGATATGCTCGAACCCGGAACGCACCTCGGGGATCGGCAGGTTGGCCGGCGAGACGCCCTCTTCCAGCATCTTCTCAAGGTACAGCCTGCGTTTGTCCAGCGGCAGAGTGATAAAGCGCTTGACGACCCTCAAAGCAACACTCTTGTCCATCAGACTTCCTCCATTTCATCAAGCAGGGCGTCCAGCTTGTTAAGTTTCTCTTCATTGATTGGCCCGTCCGTGCTGTCGAGTCGGGCGATGAAATCCTGCAGGACGGGGTGCTGGAACAGCAGTTGCGGGGTCAGGCTCAACCCCAGTTCGAGGGCCATGCGCGAGACGGCGGTGACCGCCAGCAGCGAGTGGCCGCCCAGCTCGAAGAAGTGATCGTTCAGGCCCACGCGCTCGACGGTGAGCACCTGGGCCCAGATCGCCGCGACTTGCTGTTCCAGTTCGCTGACCGGTGCTTGGTATGCGTTTTTCGAGCGCCCGGCCTCGATGCCCGGCAACGCCTTGCGGTCAAGCTTGCCGTTGGGGGTCAACGGCAGGTGATCGAGGAACAGCCAGTGAGCCGGGACCATGTAGTCGGGCAGATGCTCCTTGAGGCGGGCCTTGAGTGGATCGCGCAGGGTGTCGGCGTCCAGCGAGGCCACCACGTAGGCGACGAGTTGCTGCCCGCCCGGCCCTTCCTGGGCCAGCACGGCGACTTCGTTGACCTCGGGCTGCTGCAACAGTCGCGCCTCGATTTCCCCCAGCTCGATACGGAAACCACGGATCTTCACCTGATGGTCGATGCGGCCCTGGTATTCGAGCGCACCGTCGTCGCGGTAACGGCACAGGTCGCCGGTGCGGTACAGGCGTTCGCCGGTGGTGGAGAACGGGTTGGGCACGTATTTTTCGGCGGTCATCGCCGCGCGGCCAAGGTAACCCCGGGTGATGCCCGCGCCGCTCAGGTACAGCTCAGCGGACACGCCTTGGGGGACCGGTTGCAGGTTGGCGTCCAACAGGTAGCTGGCGGTGTGCTTGAGTGGGCGACCGATATTGGCCGTGCCGCCTTGGGTGCGGCGGGTCCAGGTTGAATAGGTGGTGTCTTCCGATGGGCCATAAAGGTCATAGACATGCTCAATCCCCTGTGGGAGCGAGCCTGCTCGCGAAGGCGTCCTGTCAGTTTGCATCGGATTGCCTGACCCACCGCTTTCGCGAGCAGGCTCGCTCCCACAGGTTAGGGGTGTTGGGTAGAGGGCATCCACCAGGCTTTGCTTCAGCGGCTCACCGGCCAGATTGATGATGCGCACGCTCTGCGGGATATCCCCACTGCGCTGCAACGCCGCGATGGCCGAGGGCACGGTGTTGATCAGGCGCACCTGGTCGCGGGCCGGCAGGTGCGGCAGTTCCAGGGCATTGCGAGCGATGATCAGCGAACCGCCGTTGGCCAGGGTCACGAACAGCTCCCACACCGACAGGTCGAAACACACCGAGGTCGAGGCCAGCACGCCTTGGATGTCGTCGCGGCTGTAGACGGTTTTCGACCAGTCGATCAGCGCCAGAACGTTGCGGTGGGCGATGGCCACGCCTTTGGGTTTACCGGTGGAACCGGAGGTGTAGATGACGTAGGCGAGGTTATCTGGTGTGAGCGCTGTGTCCGGTGTTTTTAAGGGATATGAGGTCAATTCAACCCGATCCAGCATCAGCACTTCGGTTCCAGCCGGAACGGTCAACGTCTGCGCCACAGCCTGCTCGGTCAACAGCACCTTCGCCCGACTGTCGTCGAGCATGTAGGCCACGCGCTCGGCCGGGTAATCCGGGTCAAGCGGCACATACGCGCCGCCAGCCTTGAGCACCGCCAGCAAGGCGATCAGCAGTTGCTCGGAGCGCGGCATCGCCACGCCCACGCGCACTTCCGGGCCGACGCCCAGCTCGATCAGTTTATGGGCCAGACGATTGGCGCGGCCGTCGAGTTCGCTGTAGCTCAGGCGAATATCATTGAACGTCACCGCCAAGGCGTCCGGGGTGTTTTCCGCTTGGCGGGCAATCAATTGATGGATGCATAGGTCTTGCTCGAACGGCGCATCCACCGGATTCCAGTCATGGGTCAGGCGCTGGTGTTCATCGAATTCCAGCATCGACAGTTCACCCAAGCACAGCTCGCCATTAGCCGTCATCTGTCCGAGCAACTGAGCCAGATGCGCCGCCAACCGCTCCACGGTAACCGCCGAGAAACTCGCCCGCTGATAACTCATATGCACCGACAACTGCCGCTCCAGCCCCACCAACAGCGTCAACGGATAGTTGGTCTGCTCCTGAGTGATCGGCGAACCAAAACGCAAACCGTCCGGTGCTCCCTGCTCCAGGGCCTCGGCGATCGGGTAGTTCTCGAACACCAACAAACTGTCGAACAACGCGTCGCCGCCCTGCCCGGCCCAGCGCTGGATGTCCAGCAACGCGGTGTGCTCGAACTCGCGCAAGGCGAGGTTCTGCGCTTGCACCGCTTGCAGCCAGCTGTCCAAAGACTGCTCGGCCCGAGGGCTGGCGATCACCGGCAAGGTGTTGATGAACAAACCGATCTGCTGCTCGATGCCAGGCAGGTCCGCTGGGCGACCGGCCACCGTCGCACCGAAGGCAACCGTTTCTCGACCGGTGTAGCGCTGCAACAGCAGCAACCACGCCGCCTGCACCAGCGTGTTCACCGTGACTTTCGAGGCACGCGCGAAGGCTTCCAGGCGACGGGTCAGGGCTTCGTCCAGCACCTGCACATGATCGCCATAACCAACACCAGCGTCCGTGGGTTTGGCCACCGCGTCAGCCAGCCGCGTCGGCGCCTCCAGGCGTTGCAGCAAAGGTTTCCAGAACGCTTCGCTGAGCGCCGCGTCCTGGCGTTGCAGCCAGGCGATGTAGTCCCGATAACGACCGCCCGATACGGCAACGGATTGCCCGCTGTAGCGTTGCAGCACTTCGCCAAGCAGTTGCGAATTGCTCCAGCCGTCCATGAGGATGTGATGGTGGCTGTAGATCAGGTGATAACGCTGCTCGTCGAGACGCACGATCATCAGCCGCATCAGGGCCGGCGCACTCAAGTGAAGTTGCTGGCGTTCGGCATCGGCCAGGGCCCGCAGGGTCTGGTCAGGCGATAACTCACCGCGCAGATCCTGCACGCTGTAAGGCAGTTGCAGGTACTTGCTGACCACTTGCACCGGCGCCGGCAAATCACCCTGCCAGACAAACCGCGTGCGCAGGATGTCATGGGCATCCACCGCCGCTTGCCAGGCCTGGCGGAAGCGTTCCGGGTCCAGCCCTTCGACGTCCAGGCGCAGTTGGTTGATGTAGTCGCCGCTCGCGTCGCCATACACACCATGGAACAGCATGCCTTGTTGCATCGGTGACAACGGATACAGGTCGACGATCTGCGCTGGAGGCAGCGCCAGTCCGTCCAGTTGCTGCTGGTTCAGGCTCGCCAGCGGGAAGTCCGACGGCGTCACGCCGCTGTGCTCGCCCCGGCAGCAATGCTCGATCAGCCGCTGCAGTTCCATTCCATAATCGTCGGCCAGCGCCTGGATGGTGGACTCGTTGAACTGCTCGCGGCTGAAGGTCCAGCCCAGGTCCAGTTCGCCGCCGAACACCTGGCCGTTCAAGGCCAGCGCATTGGACAGCGGTGCTTCGGCGTCCAGCTCATCGCCGGCGGCTTCGTGGGCCGGCACGAACAAAGCGCCGTCGGCTTCGTTGAAACTGGCGTCGAACTGGCCCAGGTAGTTGAAGGTCAGGCTGGGCGTCGGCAGCCCGGCCAGGATCGCCCGCGTCGCGTCATCCGCCAGATGGGCCAGGGCGCCGAAACCGAGGCCCTTGTCGGGCATCGCCCGCAGTTGCTCCTTGATCTGCTTGAGGCAATCGCCCAAGTCTGCCCGAGGCGTGAGCCGCGCCGGGTACAGGCTGGTGAACCAGCCGACGGTGCGAGTCAGATCGACGTCGTCGAACAAGGCTTCGCGGCCATGGCCTTCAAGCTGGATCAGCGCGCTGTCGCTGCCGGTCCAGCGCACCATCACCCGCGCCAGCGCGGTGAGCAGCAGGTCGTTGACCTGGGTGCGATAAGCCTTGGGCGCGTCTTGCAGCAGTTGCCGGGTCAGCGTGGCGTCGAGTCGTGTGCGCACCGTCACGGCCAGGCGGTTCTGCTGGCCGCCCGCCGGGTTATCCATCGGCAACGAGGCATCGACGTCTTCGAGCTGGGCTTGCCAGAACGCCAGTTCCTGCGCCAGCCGGTTGCTGCCGGCATGCGCTTGCAGGCGCTCGGCCCAGGCCTGCGCGGAGGTGGTCTTCAGCGGCAATCGCAGCGCCGCACCGCTGGACAACTGACGATAGGCGCTTTGCAGGTCCTCGAACAGGATTCGCCACGACACGCCGTCGATCACCAAGTGGTGCACCGCCAGCAACAACCGCTGGGTACCATCGCCCAGCGTCGCCAGGACTGCCCGCAGCAACGGCCCATCTTGCAGGTCCAGGCTGCGTTGGGCCTCATTGGCGATGCCTTGCAAGGCCTGCGCATCAGGTGCGTCCATAGTCCAGAGCAGGTCTTGGCATTGAATGTCGGCGAGACGGTAAACCGCCTTCCAGCCTTCGGCCTGCTCGGTGAAGCTCAAGCGCAGGCCATCGTGATGCTCCAACAACGCGTTCAAAGCCTGGTTCAGAACCGATGCATCCAGGCGTTCGGTCGCCTTGAGCATCACCGCCTGGTTCCAGTGATGACGCTGCGGTATCGCCTGTTCGAAGAACACCCGCTGCACCGGCAACAGCGCCAGTTCACCGGTCACCGGACCCTGATCGATGACTTGGGCGGCTTCACCCTGGCGAACCACGGTCGCGAGTGTTTCCAGGGTCTGGTGCTGGAACAGGTCCTTGGGCGTGAAGTGCATACCGGCCTGGCGGGCGCGGCTGACCAACTGGATCGAGACGATGGAATCGCCGCCCAGTTCGAAGAAATTATCCCGCAGGCCCACGCGTTCAAGCTTGAGCACGTCCCGCCAGATCGCCGCCAGTTGCTGTTCCAGCGCAGTGCGCGGCGCCAGGTAGGCGTGTTGCGATTGGCTGGCGTCGGGCTTGGGCAGGTTCTTGCGGTCGAGCTTGCCGTTGGGGGTCAGCGGCAGGCATTCGAGCAGCAGCAGATAGGCCGGAATCATGTGCGCCGGCAACGTCGCCTTGAGCTGCTCACGCAAGTGCTCGGCGAAGTCTTCACGGGCAGGTTCTGCCGCCACCACATAGGCGACCAGACGCTTGCCGCTGCCGGCGGTGCCTTCCTGGGCCACGACCACCGCTTCGCGCACGCCATCGAGGGCTTGCAGACTGGCTTCGATTTCACCGAGTTCGATGCGGAAACCACGGATCTTCACTTGGTTGTCGATGCGGTCCAGGTAATCGAAAGTGCCGTCGGCGCGCTGGCGCACCAGGTCTCCGGTGCGATACAGCAAGCCGCCGGCGCTGAACGGGTCGGCGACAAAACGCTCGGCGGTCAGCCCCGGTCGGTTCAGGTAACCGCGAGCCAATCCCGTGCCGCCCAGATACAGCTCACCGGCCATGCCTTGGGGCAACAGGTTAAGGTCGGCATCGAGCACGTAGGCACTGCGGTCGCCGATGCGGCTGCCGATGGGCGCGTAGGCAGCGCCACAACACGCCTCGCGACCGGCCTTCCAGATCAGCGGCGTGACCACCGTTTCGGTCGGACCGTAACCGTTGATGATGTACTCAGGACGCAAGGCGCGCTTGACCCGCTCGAAACTGGCGTTGGGCACCGCGTCGCCGCCGAAGCAATAGATGCGCACCTTCGGCGGGTTGCCTTCACGCTCGGCGTGCTCGGCCAGTTGTTGCAGGTACACCGGCGGGAACGCCACCACCGTCACACCGTGCTCGTGCATGGCGTTGTAGGTTTGCTCCGGGGTCCACAGGCTGTCGTCGCGAATCAGCAGCGACGCACCGTGGGTCAGGCTGGTGAGCCAGCGCTCGTGGGCGCCGTCGAACGCGAACGACATGAAATGGAATTCGCAATCGCTGTCGCGCATTTCATAACGCTCGCCAATGGCCTGGCAGTGCATCGCCAGCGGACCGTGGGCCACGCTGACACCCTTGGGGTTGCCAGTGGAACCGGAGGTGTAGATCACGTAGGCCAGGTTGTGCGGGTCGGGTTGGACGTTGGGCGCGCTGGTCGGCAGTTCGCGCAGATCGATACGGTCCAGCTCCAGCAACGGCAACGACTCATCCACGGACAACTGGGCCGATACCGAGGAATCGCTGACCAGCAGCGCCAACCCGGCGTCCTTCATCAAATAAGCCAGGCGTTCGCGGGGATAGCTGACGTCCAACGGCACGTAGGCAGCGCCGGCCTTGAGCACCGCCAACAGCGTGACGATCACCTCTTCGCTGCGCGGCAGGGCCACGCCGACTCGGGTTTCCGGGCCGACGTCGCGGCTGATCAAGGCGTAGGCTAGTTGGTTCGCGCGCCGATCGATCTCGCCGTAGCTGACGTGTCGGTCGTTGAAAATCACCGCCGTGCGTTGCGGGCGCTCGGCGGCCAGCGCGGCGATGCGCTGGTGCACGGGGATGTTTACCGGGTACGGCTGCGGGTGGTTGTCGGCCTGTTGGCGCGTGTGTTCGGCGCCGTTGGCCAGGGCGATTTCACCCAGATTGCGTCCGGCGTCCTGGCTGAATTGCTCAAGCAGATGCAGCAGATGAGTGCCGATGTGATCAATCATCTCGTCGGCGAACTGCCGACGCTCGTAACTGAAGTGCAGCGCCAATTGTTCGCCGAGGGTAACCGCCACGCTCAGTGCGTAATGCGTCTGCTCACGGTTGGCAACGTCGCCGAATGTGACATCGCTGGCAGTGCCTTGCTGCAAAGCCTGGGCAATCGGATAGTTTTCGAATACCAAGAGGTTGTCGAACAGCGCCTCGCCGCCCTGCCCGGCCCAACGCTGGATGTCCGCCAGCGGCGTGTGTTCGAACTCCCGCAGGCTCAGGTTCTGGTCCTGCACCGTTTGCAGCCACTGGCCGACCGTCTGGTCCGGACGCGGGCTGCCGATGACCGGCAAGGTGTTGATGAACAGGCCGACCTGCTGCTCGATCCCCGGCAGATCCGCCGGGCGACCGGCAACCGTCGCGCCAAACGTCACGGTCGGGTGCCCGGTATAGCGTTGCAGCAACAGCAGCCAAGCCGCTTGCACCAGCGTGTTGAGGGTGATTTTCTGCTGGCGGGCAAACGACTCCAGTGCCTGGGTGCGCCGCATGTCGAGGGTCAGGAAATGATCGCCGTGACCGCTCTCGCCGCTGTCCGAGGCCGCGCGGGCGAGTCGGGTCGGCTCTTGAAACGGGGCCAGCTGTGCGCTCCAGAAATCCTGGCTGAGCTGGCCGTCCTGGCGTTGCAGCCAAGCGATGTAGTCGCGATAACGCCCAACAGTGCTGGCCGGGGCGCGGCCTTTGTAGCGCTGCATCACCTCGCCGAGCAACTGCGAGTTGCTCCAGCCATCCATCAGGATGTGGTGATGGGTGTAGATCAAATGCCATTGCGCCGCTCCGGTCTGCACCAGCACCAGGCGCAACAGCGGCGCCTGGCTCAAGTCGAAACCTTGGGCACGCTCGGCCTCGGCCAACGCGGCGAGGGCGTGGGCCGGGTCGGCATGCTCGCGCCAGTCCAGCACCGTGAACGGCAACTGCACCTGCTTGTGAACGATCTGCAGCGGTTGCGGCCATTCACCTTCCCAGACGAAGCCGCTGCGCAAAATATCCTGCGCCGCGACAGTGGCCTGCCACGCCGCACGGAAGCGCTCGGCATCCAGGCCTTGCACGTCCACCCGCAATTGATTGACGTATTCGCCGGCCGCCTGCTCGTACAACGTGTGGAACAACAAGCCCTGCTGCATCGGCGACAGCGGATAGACATCATCCAACTGACCGGCCGCCACTGGCAGATGATCGAGTTGCGATTGGGTGATCCGCGCCAGCGGAAAGTCCGACGGCGTGGCTTGCGGTTCCGCCAGGTTGACGCAATGGTCGATCAGCGCCTTGAGCTCGACGGCGTATTGATCGGCCAGTTGCTGCACGGTCGTGCTGTCGAACATGTCACGGCTGAAGCCCCAGCTCATCGCCAGCTCGCCGCCATGCACCTGTCCTTCCACCGTCAGCCAGTTGGCCAGCGGTGCCGTCGGGTCCTGGGCGACGCCACTGCCTTCGCCGGACGGCAGGAACAGCGCCGCCTCATCGAACTGGCGGTCGAACTGGCCGAGGTAATTGAAGGTGATGCGCGCAGGCGCCAGATCCGTCCATCGAGCTTGCACCGACGGTGCTGCCAGATGACGCAGCACGCCGTAGCCCAGGCCCTTGTCCGGGACGCTGCGCAGTTGCTCCTTGATGGTCTTGATCGAGCCGCCGATGTCCTCGGTGGCTGTCAGCTTGACCGGGAACAGACTGGTCAGCCAACCCACCGTGCGGGTCAGGTCGATGTCATCGAAAAGGTCTTCGCGGCCATGACCTTCGAGCTCGATCAATGTGCTTGGCTGCCCGCTCCAACGGCTGATGGTGCGGGTCAGCGCGGTGAGTAGCAGGTCGTTGACCTGGGTGCGATAGGCAGCGGGCGCCTGTTGCAGCAGTTGCCGGGTCAGTTCGGCCTCCAGGCGCCATTGGATTTTCTCGCCGTGGATATTTTGCAAGCTGCCCTGCGGGCGTTCGCATGGCAGGTCCCACGCGGCCTCGTGCTGGTTTTTCCAATAGGCCGACTGGTCATCGAAGCGCGATGCGTCGGCCCTCAGACGCGCCGTCCAACTCTGGAAGGCGCTGGTCTTGGCCGGCAACGTAACACCGCCACCCGCCGCCAGTTGCTCGTAGGCCTGCTGCAAATCTTCCAGCAGCACGCGCCATGACACGCCGTCCACCACCAAGTGATGGATGACCAGCGCCAGGCGCTGGCTGCCGTCGGCCAGGTTCACCAGCATGGCGCGCACCAGTGGCCCGTCTTGCAGGTCCAGGCTGCGCTGCGCCTCGTCGCACAGCGCATTCAGGTGCTCGATGGATCGGGCATCGCGTTGCCACAGGTCGGCGCTTTGCAAAAGCGCGGCATGGCTCTGCCGCCAACCGTCGGCGTCTTCGACGAAGCGCAGGCGCAAGGCGTCGTGGTGGTTGATGACGCAGGTCAGCGCCGCGTCGAGCCATTGTGCATTCAGCGGTTCGCGTGGGGTCAGCAACAGCGATTGGTTCCAGTGCTCGCGGGCCTGCATCGCCTGGGCGAAAAACTGCTGCTGGATCGGCCCGAGCATGGCATCGCCAGTGACCGGACCTTGGTCCAGGGCGCTGTGGTTGTCGTGGCGGGCGACCAGCGCCAGGCTGCGCACGGTCTGGTACTGGAACAGGTCGCGGGGATGAATATGCACACCGACCTGTCGTGCGCGGCTCACCACTTGGATGGAAATGATCGAATCGCCGCCCAGTTCGAAGAAGTTGTCTTCGAGACCGACGCGCTCAACGCCAAGCACGCTCTGCCAGATTTCAGCCAAGACGGTTTGCAGTGCATCTTGCGGGGCGATGAATGTTTGCCGGGGCGCGGCGTCGGGTTGTGGCAAGGCCTTGCGATCGAGCTTGCCGTTGGCGGTCACGGGCAGGCCGGCCAATGGCATCAGGTAGGTCGGCACCATGTATTCCGGCAGGCCGGCGAGCAGCCAGGCCTTGAGGTCCTGTTGCCACTGCTCGTGCGGGTCGCCGTTTTCCAGCACCAGGTAGCCCACCAGATGCTTGCCGTCCTGCACCAGTACCACGGCCTCGCGCACCAGTGGATGTTGCACGAGACGGGCTTCGATTTCCCCCAGTTCGATGCGCAGGCCGCGCAGCTTGACCTGATGATCGAGACGGCCAAGGTATTCGATCACACCGTCGGCGCGCTGGCGCACGCGGTCGCCGGTGCGGTACAGGCGCGCGCCGTCATGGAACGGGCACGGCACGAAACGCTCGGCGGTCAGCGTCGGACGCTGGTGATAACTGCGCGCCAGCCCCGCCCCGCCCAGGTACAACTCGCCCGCCACGCCCCACGGTACCGGCGACAGATCGGCGTCGAGCACATGGGTACGCAGGTTGGCGATGGGCTGGCCGATCGGTACGCAATCGGCGCCCTCATCTAGGCAAGTCCAATGAGTCACGTCGATGGCCGCTTCGGTCGGGCCGTACAGGTTGTAGAGCGCTGCGTCCGGTAGTTTGGCGAAGACCTGCTGCTGCGCATCCAGCGGCAAGGCTTCACCACTGCAGACGATACGCTTCAAGCTTTCGCAGGATTCCACGCCAGGTTCATGGATGAAGGCCTGCAGCATCGACGGCACGAAGTGCAGCGTGCTGATGCGATGACGGTTAATGCTATCGATCAGTTGCCGCGGATCACGATGGGCACCAGGCGCGGCAATCACCAAGCGTGCTCCGGTCATCAGCGGCCAGAAGAACTCCCACACCGACACGTCGAAACTGAACGGGGTTTTGTGCAACACCGCGTCGCTGCCATCCAGGCGATACGCCTGTTGCATCCAGCACAAGCGATTGACCAGTGCCGCGTGGCTGTTGCCCGCGCCCTTGGGTTTGCCGGTGGAACCAGAGGTGTAGATCACGTAAGCCAAGTTCAGCGGGTCGACCGCGACGTCGGGTCGACTGTCGCTGTAACCGTCGAGCCAACCGTCCGGTTGGTCGAGCGCGATGACCCCGATCCCCTCGGTTGGCAGCCCCGCCGACAGCGCGCGCTGGGTCAGCAGCAAGCCGATGCCGCTGTCCTCGATCATGTAGGCCAGGCGATCCTGCGGATATTCCGGATCCAGCGGCACGTAGGCACCGCCGGCCTTGTGGATCGCCAGCAGGCCAAGCACCATCTCAACCGAACGCTCGATGCAGATGCCCACCAAGCTGTCCGCTCGTACACCGCGTCCGCGCAGCAGATGGGCCAGACGGTTGGCGCGGGCATCGAGCTGGGCGTAGGTCAGGCTCTGGTCGCCAAACACCAGCGCCTGAGCGTGCGGAGTGCGCGCCACCTGGGCTTCGATCAACTGATGCATGCACAGTTCGGTCGGGTAGCGTTGGGCCGTGGCGTTCCAGTCATAAACCAGAGTGGCGTGCTCGTCGGCATCAAGCAGCGCCAGCTCCCCGACACGCCGGGACGGATCGGCAATCATCGCCGCGAGCAATCGCAGCCAATGCCGCGCCATGCGCGCGACGGTCGGCGCCTCGAACAGGTCCTCGGAATAAGTCAGCGCGGCGCGCAACGTGCCTGCTTTTTCGTAAGTGTCCAGGGTCAAGTCGAATTGGGTGGTGCGGGTCTGCCACTCGATCATGTCCAGTTCCAGCCCGGACGCCGTTCGGATCGTGGTGACATCCGCCACTTGGGGCTGATGGTTGTACATCACCTGGAACAGCGGCGTATGGCTGAGGCTGCGCTCCAATTTCAATGCCTCGACCAGGCGCTCGAAAGGCAAGTCCTGGTGGGCCTGGGCACCGAGCGCGGTCTCCTTGACCCGGCGCAGCAACTCGTCGACCCGGATCTGGCCATCCAATTCGGTGCGCAGCACCTGGGTGTTGACGAAGAAACCGATCAGGCCTTCGATTTCATCGCGGTTGCGGTTGGCAATCGGCACGCCCACGCGGATGTCGGACTGGCCGCTGTAGCGATGCAACAGCACGTTGAACGCGCCGAGCAGCAGCATGAACAGCGTGACGCCCTGCTGCTGGGCCGTGCTGCGCAGTTGCTCCGCCAACCCCGGCTCGATGGCGAATTCATAACGGCTGCCGCGATAGCTTGGCATGGCCGGGCGCGAATGGTCGGTGGGCAATTCCAGCACCGGATGCTCATCACCCAACTGGGCCTGCCAGTACGCCAGTTGTCGGCCCTGCTCACCGGCCTCCAGCCAACGGCGCTGCCACAGCGCGTAGTCGCTGTACTGGATCGGCAAATCGGCCAGTTGCGGCGGCACGCCGGCTTCGTGGGCGTCGTAGCAGCGGATGAACTCTTCGATCAGCACGTTCATCGACCAGCCATCGGAGACGATGTGGTGCAGGGTCAACAGCAGTACGTGCTCCTGCGCATCGAGCTTGAGCAACTCGACCCGCAGCAAGGGGCCGCTGGACAGGTCGAAGGGCCGCATCGATTGTGCTTGCGCAGCCTGGCGCACCGCTTGCTCGCGATTGCCTGCCGGCAAGCCGCTGAGGTCCTGATGCTCGATCAGCAGCGGCGCATCGGTCGCCACTTGCAAGAGGCTGTCGTCGGCCTGGCGCTGGAACACCGTGCGCAGGGTTTCATGACGCGCCACCAAACTGGCAAAAGCCTGCTCCAGCGACGACAGGCTCAACGCGCCCTTGAGCCGCACCGCCCCGGGCAGGTTGTAGGCGCCGCTTTCGGGATCCAACTGCCAGAGAAACCACATGCGCTGCTGGGCATAGGACAGGGCCTGGCGATCCTCGGCTTCGACGCCTTGGGGAATGGGAAAGCTGCTGAAATCCACGCCCTCCTTGTCCAGCGCCGCCAGGAACATCTGGCGCTTGTCCAAAGGCAACCCGATAAACCGGCGAGCAAGTTTCAAGGCGTTTTCAGCATTCATTTCTGGGTATCCGGAATCAGTGGGCACAAGGCACAGAGGCATGTCGTCCCTATGAAACGAATGCAAACCGGAAAAATTAGCGATTGGGAACAAGTGTCAGGAAGGAAGAAAACCGTGGCGAGGGAGCTTGCTCCCGCTCGGCTGCGCAGCAGTCGTAAACCGGCTGATGCGGTCTGCCTGGGTTAATGCGCCATTCTTTTTGAGGCGGCCCGGCCGCCCAGCGGGAGCAAGCTCCCTAGGTCACGAAAGCGGGTCTTTAACGGGTTATGCGCTGATCGCCAACCCATGCCGCCGATGATGCACGCTCAACTGATCCTTGATCAGCCGCAGCACCTTGGCCTCGTGCTCGTGGATGAAAAAATGCCCGCCGGCCAGCATGTCTACCGAAAAGCTGCCCGTGGTTTCCTGGCGCCAGCCCATCAGTTGCGCCGTGGTGGCCTTGTCGGCGGTGCCGCCGAGCACGTGCACCGGGCATTTGAGCAACGGTCGCTGCCGCGGCTGAAAACGTCCGCACAGCAAAAAATCGGCCCGCAGGATCGGCAGGGTCAGGGCCATCAGTTCTTCATTGGCCAGGATCTCCTCGCTCGTGCCGTTGAGGGTGCGCAGTTGCTCGATCAACTCAGCGTCGGTCTTTGCCGTGGCAAAATCGCGATCATAGTCGGCTCGCATCGTCGGCGCGGCGGTGCCGGATGCAAACAGCGCCACCGGTTCCGGGCTGCCGAGTTCACGCAGGGCATGGGCGATTTCACAGGCCAACAGCGCACCCAGGCTGTGACCGAACAAGGCGTACGGCGCCTGGAGCGTCGGGTAAAGCTCCCGCGCCAGTTGCATCGCCAACGGGCCCATCTCGGTGTGCAGCGGCTCGTCGAAGCGCGCCCCGCGTCCCGGCAACTCCACTGGTTGCACGTGCAGCCAGTGCGGCAATTTGCGCCGCCACCGGCTGTACACCATTGCGCTGGCGCCGGAATAAGGCAGGCACAGCAGGGTCAGTTGGGTCACTGCGGTTTTCTCCGATCGTTCGAGTCAAAAGGATAACGAGGCCGGGCCGTAAAAAATTAGTCGCCGGCCTCTCCCCTGGATGCGTCTTATACTGCAAACCCCATGGTTCTGGTCTGCCCAAGGAGAACACAATGAGCTGGTCCGCCCAACAATATGTCGCTTTCGAACAGGAACGCACCCGCCCGTCCCGCGATCTGCTGGCGGCGATCCCGCCGGTACAGGCGCGCCAGGTGATCGATCTGGGCTGCGGCCCCGGAAACTCCACCGAACTGTTGGTGGAGCACTTCCCCGGCGCGACGGTGCGTGGCCTGGACAGTTCCGCCGACATGGTCGAAGCCGCCCGCAAGCGCTTGCCCGGCGTGACATTCGACACGGCAGACATCGGCCACTGGAATGAAAGCGGCCCCTTCGAGGTGATCTTCGCCAACGCCGTGCTGCAATGGCTGCCGGACCACGCCACCCTACTGCCGTCACTGGTGGACAAGCTCGCGCCAGGTGGCAGCCTGGCGATCCAGATGCCCGACACGCTGCATCAGCCGTCCCACCGCTTGATGCGGGAGATTGCGGCCAATGGCCCCTGGGCCAGCCAACTGGCCGGGGCCGCTGATTCTCGGACCGAGGTGGAGGACGCCAGCACCTATTATTCGATCCTCAAGCCCCATTGCAGCCGGGTCGATGTGTGGCGCACCACCTATCATCATCCACTGGCCGGTGGCGCTTCGGGCATCGTGGAATGGTTCAAGGGCAGCGGCTTGCGCCCGTTTCTCGAACCGTTGGACGAGGCGCAACGCGAGCAATACCTGATGCAATACCTCAAGGCTGTCGAACAGGCCTACCCGACCCTGGACGATGGTTCGGTCCTGCTACCGTTTCCACGGGTCTTCATCGTCGCGACACGCTAGGGCGGCGACTGGCGGCACAGGCTAAATTTTCGGTCACGGCCCTCGTTACCTGCTAGACCGAAAACCCGCAAGAGTGACCGCCGTGGACCTGCAAACCATCCTGGGCAAGCTGTTCGCCAATGCCGGCGCCGTTGGTATCGAAGGCGTCTTCCAGTTCGTGTTCGGCCCGCACCAGGCGTACTGGTCCGAGGTCAAGGCCACCAGCCGCACCCAGGCCGGGCGCCACGCCAGCCCCGACGTCACCATCGAAGTGGCGGAAAAGGACTTCCTCGGGATCATGGCCGGCCTGGCCAATGTCGAGGAACTGTTCGCCAGCGGCCGCTTGAAAATCGGCGGCAACATGGGCCTGGCGACGTTGCTGCCACAGATCATCGACCATGCGCGCCATGGCAGCCGCCCGGTGGAAAAGGTCGACATGAACAAGCGCTACCCCACCCCGTCGCGCTTCAGCGAAAAGCTCACCGCCAGCCTGCCAACCCAACACAGCGTGGAACGTCGGCCGTGCAGCGGGTTGTCAGTCCAGGAATTCAAGGCGCGCTATCTGCCCCATGGCATCCCGGTGGTCATCAGCGATGCGCTGCAGGACTGGCCCTTGTTCAAGCTCAGCCGGGAAGAAACCCTGGTGCATTTTGCCGAGCTGCAAGGCATCACCCGCCACGGCGACTACGTCAAGAAAACCTTTTCAACGGAGCGGGATTTTCGCTCCACCTCCATGGCCGATTTCATCGCCTCCCTCGACAACCCGGTGACCACGGCCGCCAACGGCGAGCCGCCGGCGTACATGGGCAACAACATTCTGCCGGCGCAGTTGATGGAGTTGATCAAATACCCGCCCTACTTCGACGCTTCGCTGTTCATCCCGCCACGTATCTGGATCGGTCCCAAGGGCACCCTCACCCCACTGCACCGCGACGACACCGATAACCTGTTCGCCCAGGTCTGGGGCCAGAAAACCTTCACCCTCGCCGCGCCCCACCACCGCGAAGCCCTGGGCACCTGGTCGACCGCGCCCCAAGGCGGGCTGGACGGCTGCGACTTCAATCCCGACGCGCCGGACTATGCACGTTTCCCCAGCGCCCGGGACGTGACGTTCCTGCGGGCCACACTGGAGGCCGGTGACCTGCTGTTCTTGCCGGAAGGCTGGTTTCATCAAGTGGAATCGGTGTCCACATCGCTGTCAGTCAATTTCTGGGTGAATTCGGGACGGGGTTGGTAGCGGTCGAGGTTGCACTCGTGGCGAGGGAATGTGTACGGCAAACCTGTCGCTTACCTCTGCTGGCGATAACTTTGCACCGCCGCCCCCAGCACCACCGCCCCGGCCGCAATCGCCAGCCAGAACCCACTGCGCGCGCCGAACGTATCCACCAGCCACCCCGAACCGGCCGCGCCGATCGCCACGCCGATGCTCAGGCCAGTCACCAGCCAGGTCAGGCCTTCGGTCAGCCGGGCTGGCGGCACGATGCGCTCCACCAAGGCCATGGCGACGATCAGCGTCGGCGCGAAAAATAAACCGGCAACGAACACCGCCAGGGACAATCCGAGGATATTGCTCGCCAACAACAGCGGCAGCGTGGTGACCGCGGTCGCCACGCCGCCATACAGGAACAACCGCGGCAGAGGCAGCTTGGATCGCAGCGCGCCGAACGCCAGCCCGGCCAGGCACGAGCCGATGGCGTAGACCGACAGCACGATGCTCGCCGCCGCCGGTTGCCCCTGCTGCTGGGCGAACGCCACGCTGACCACATCCACCACCCCGACAATGACGCCCATGGCGACCATCAACAACAGCAGCAAAAGCACATCCCCTGAACCAATGATCGAGCCCTGATGATGGGCCTGGTGCGGATGCACCGGCGGCTCGGTCCCACGTTGCAGCACAAACGCGGTCACGCCGATCGCCAGCAGCAGCACCGAGGCCAGGGGCCCCGCTTCCGGGAACGCCACCACGCACAACCCCACCGACAGCGGCGGCCCAACAATAAAACAGACCTCGTCGAGCACCGACTCCAGCGCATAAGCGGTGCGCAGTTGCGGCTGGCCGCGATACACCTCGGTCCAGCGCGCTCGGACCATCGCCGACATACTGGGCATACAACCGGCCAGGGCAGCGAACAGGAACAGCGTCCAATGGGGCGCCTGCAATCGCGTACACAGCAGTAGCATCAACAGCGCCCCGCCCCCCAGCAACGCCGCCGCCGGCAAGACCCGTCTCTGGCCGAAACGGTCCACCAGCCGCGACACCTGAGGCGCGCAGAACGCGGTCGCCAAGGCAAACGTCGCCGCCACCGCGCCGGCCAGACCATAGCCGCCCTTGAGCTGCGAAAGCATGGTGATCACGCCGATGCCGGTCATGGATATCGGCATGCGCGCGATCATCCCCGCCAGCACGAAGCCGCGGCTGCCAGGGGCAGTGAATAATTCACGATAGGGGTTTGCCATGGGACACAGTCTCAACAAGGGCCTGCAACTTGCCATAAACGACCGGGACGGGGAAAGCGTAAAACTGTGGGTGAAATGTGAAGACTGTTTCCTGCAAATGAACTCTCGGCACCTGGCGCCAGTCAGCAAGTAAGGCCCTCAGTTCAAGGTGCTACCCATGCAGATTTCCCTCGCCCGACAAGTTGCCCTGGTCACTGGCGCCAGCTCTGGCATCGGCGCCGGCTCCGCCCGGGCATTGGCGGCGGCCGGTGCCGCCGTGGTGCTCAACTACCATTCCAGTGCAGGCCCGGCCGAAGACCTGGCCCGCGAGATTAACGACAGCGGCGGCCGCGCCATCGCCCTCGGCGCCGATGTATCGAAGGAGCAGGATGTCGAACGCTTGTTCGCCCAGACCCTCGACGCCTTCGGCACGCTGGACATCCTGGTCGCCAACTCCGGCCTGCAAAAGGACGCCGCCGCCGTGGACCTGACCCTGGACGACTGGAACACCGTCATCAACGTCAATCTCACCGGCCAATTCCTCTGCGCCCGCGCCGCCCTGCGAATCTTCAACCGCCAGGGCATTCGCCAGGGCGTGTCCCGGGCCGCCGGCAAGATTATCCACATGAGCTCGGTGCACCAGCGCATCCCCTGGGCCGGTCATGTCAACTATGCGGCATCCAAGGGCGGCATCGACCAGCTCATGCAGACCCTGGCCCAGGAAACCAGCCACCAGCGCATCCGCATCAACAGCATCGCCCCCGGCGCCATCCGCACGGCCATCAATCGGGAGGCCATGGCAGGCGACAATGAGGAGAAAATCCTCGAGCTCATCCCCTACGGTCGGGTCGGCGATGTGGAGGATGTCGCCAATGCGGTGGTCTGGCTGGCATCGGACTTGTCCGATTATGTCGTGGGCACCACGCTGTTCATCGACGGTGGAATGAGCCTCTATCCGGGGTTCCGCGGCAATGGTTGATCATGACGAACCGCAAAGCCCCATCGAGAACCACGGCATCATTGGCGACATGCGCACCGCCGCGCTGGTCAACGATCGAGGCAGCGTGGATTTTTTCTGCTGGCCGGAATTCGACAGCCCGTCGATCTTCTGCTCGCTGTTGGACACTCCCGAGGCCGGCATCTTTCAACTCGCGCCGATCTTGCCGGACGCCCGTCGCCAGCAGATCTACCTGCCCGACACCAACGTCCTGCAGACCCGCTGGCTGAGCGACGGCGTGGTGGTGGAAATCACCGATTTGCTGCCCATCGGCGACAGCGAGGATGACCTGCCGGTGCTGATGCGTCGGGTGCGCATGACCGTCGGCAGCGCGACGTTTCGCATGCGTTGCGCGGTGCGCCATGATTATTCCCGCGCCGCGACAACGGCGCGCCAGGAGGGCGATCACGTCATTTTCGAGGCACCGCAACAACCGAGCCTGCGCCTGTGCGCCGACCAGCCCCTGACGCTGGACGGCCAGGCGGCAGTGACGGAGTTCACCCTGGAGCAAGGCCAGACCGCTGAGTTCCTGCTGGGCAGCATCGACGACCCTCGGCTGGTGGACGATACCAGTGCCCTTTGCCTGGAACGAACCCTGGCGTTCTGGCGCGGCTGGATCAGCCAATCGAACTACCGCGGCCGCTGGCGGGAAATGGTCAACCGTTCCGCCCTGGCGCTGAAACTCCTGACATCGCGCAAACAGGGCGCCATCCTCGCCGCCGCCACCTTCGGCCTGCCGGAATCACGTGGCGGCGAGCGCAACTGGGATTATCGCTACACCTGGATCCGCGACGCCTCGTTCACCGTCTACGCCTTCATGCGCCTGGGCTTTGTCGACGAAGCCAACGCCTACATGCGCTGGCTGCGTGGCCGAGTCAGCGATTGTCGCGACCAACCGACCAAACTCAACATCCTCTATGGCCTGGACGGTCGGCTTGAATTGCCCGAAACCGAACTGACGCACCTGAGCGGCTATGGCAACGCGCAGCCGGTGCGTATCGGCAACCTGGCCTACCAGCAGGTGCAGCTGGACATCTTCGGCGAGCTGATGGACGCGGTGTACCTGGTCAACAAATACGGCGAAGCCATCTCCCACCAGGGCTGGAAACACACCGTCGATGTGGTGGATCAGGTATGCACGATCTGGCGGGACGCGGATGTCGGCATCTGGGAAATGCGCGGTGACAAGCAACATTTCCTGCACTCGCGCTTGATGTGCTGGGTGGCCGTGGACCGCGCCATCCGCCTGGCGAGCAAACGCTCCCTGCCCGCCCCGTTCGCCCGTTGGGATGAGACCCGCCAGGCCATCTACGAAGACATCTGGACGAACTTCTGGAGCGACGAACATCAGCACTTCGTCCAGTGCCTGGGCAGCACCGCCCTGGACGGCTCGATGCTGCTGATGCCGCTGGTGCGCTTCGTCAGCGCCCGCGACCCGCGCTGGTTGTCGACGCTGGACGCCATCGAAAAAGACCTGGTGCGAGACGGCATGGTCTATCGCTACCGCACCGACGACAACCCCATTGATGGCCTCAGCGGCACCGAAGGTTCGTTCGTGGCCTGCTCATTCTGGTACGTCGAATGCCTGGCCCGCGCCGGCCGGGTTGAAAAAGCCCAACTGGAATTCGAACAGCTGCTGCGCTACGCCAATCCGCTGGGCCTGTATGCCGAGGAGTTCGACAGCCACGGTTATCATCTCGGCAACCTGCCCCAGGCCTTGAGCCATTTGGCGCTGATCAGCGCGGCGAGCTTTTTGGATCGCAAGTTGAGCGGGGAGAAAAATCATTGGCAGCCGTGAGCTGCGGTTATGACCAATGACGATTCCGTGGCGAGGGAGCTTGCTCCCGCTCGGCTGCGTAGCAGACGCCGCTTTTCAGTTCGGAAATTTGGGGTCGCTTCGCCCGAAGCGTCGGACCGTCCCAGCGGGAGCAAGCTCCCTCGCCACGTTGGATTCCAACAAAGCTGAACGCATTTCGCTGGCTGCAGGTTGCCAGTCCTCCAACCCTCTCCTAAGATCGATGCACTCACGGGTGCAGCGGAGCTGCCCGATAAAACCCGATTCAAGGACCTGACATGACGCACATCAAACGCTCCATTACCACCGAGCCCCGAACAGGGCTGACCCGGGGAGAACTCTGGGACGACCACGACAAAGGCTTGATCAAATGCTGGGAAATCGGCCGCGACCGGGCGGCGAGGTTTCCGGAACTGGCTCAACGCTGCCGGGACGGTGAACTGCCGGTGCTGGGCTGGAAAGGCGGGGTCAGCCGCAGTCTGAAGAAAACCGCCAAATTCGGTTGTCTCAAGTACCTGGCCCAATGGCAGGGCCTGCGCGGGGAGGACCTGGACATCGACCTGGCCCAGGAACGAACCCTGACCTGCTCCAGCACGAACATGATCGTGACGTTCACACCGGAGCGGGCCAAATACGTGAACCAGGAGCCCGCCTGACAACAATCGAGCGATGCCGGAGGCAGATATGACAACTGCGCCCAAGGTCAATTTCGCGGTGACGCCACTGCTGCGCATCGCCTATGAAGAACATGGACCCGCCAGCGGCGAGCCAATCATCCTGCTCCACGGTTTCCCCTATGACCCGCGCGCCTTCGACGAGGTGGCCCCGGTCCTGGCCCAACGCGGCTATCGGGTCATCGTGCCCTACCTGCGCGGCTATGGACCGACCCGGTTCAACAATCCCGCCATCGCCCGCTCCGGCCAACAGGCGGCACTGGCCCAGGACCTGCTGGACCTGATGGACGCGCTCGACATTCCCCGAGCCGCGTTGTGCGGTTATGACTGGGGTGGCCGCGCCGCGTGCATCGTCGCCGCCTTGTGGCCCGAGCGCGCCCGTTGCCTGGTAACGGGCGATGGCTACAATCTGCAGGACATTCCCCATTCAACCCAGCCGCTGAGCCCCGAAGATGAATACCGTCTGTGGTACCAGTATTACTTCCACACCGCCCGGGGCGTCGAAGGCCTGACGCAGAATCGGCGTGAATTGTGCCGATTGCTCTGGCGCCTCTGGTCGCCAACCTGGAAACGCGGCGCCGAGCTGTACGCTCTTAGCGCACCGTCATTCGACAATCCGGACTTCGTCGAAGTGACGATCCACTCCTATCGCCATCGTTTCATGTACGCGCCGGGGGATCCGACGCTCGAGTGGATGGAGGAAAAACTGACAGAGCAACCTGTCATCAGCGTGCCAAGTATTTCCCTGTGCGGCGGCGATGACGGTGTGGGGCCTGCGACGGAGGACGATGAAGATACAGGCCACTTCAGCGGGTTCTATGAACGCCGCGTACTGCCCGGCGTCGGCCACAACATTCCTCAGGAAGCACCCGAGGCCACGGTCAAGGCGTTGCTTGATCTGCTTGGGCACTGAACCGCTCGCGATAAGCCTGGGGTGTCACGCCCACGGCTCGCAAAAAGCTGCGGCGCAGGGTTTCTTCGCTGCCGAAGCCACATTGCAGGGCGACGCGCTTGACCGGCACCGCACTGTCGGCAAGCAGACGGCGAGCGGTCTCCACGCGGATCAGTTCCACGGCGCGGGCCGGGGTCTGGCCGGTCTCGGCGCGGTAATGGCGGACCAAACTGCGCTCACTCATGCCCGCCTCGGCAGCCAGGCTCGACAGGCCCAGGTCCCGCGTCAGGTTCTCGGCGATCCAGGCGTGCAATTTGTCGAAGCGACCGCCCTGCTTTTGTAGCGCCAGGGTGGCGCTGAACTGCGATTGCCCGCCGGGGCGCTTGAGGAAAACCACCAGATGCCGAGCCACCTCCAAGGCCATCGCCCGGCCCAAGTCCTCTTCGACCAACGCCAATGCCAGGTCAATCCCGGCCGTGACCCCGGCCGACGTCCAGACAGGACCATCCTTGATGAAAATCGGATTGGGTTCGACCCGCAGTTGCGGATGTTGCTGGGCCAACTGTTCACAGCGGGTCCAGTGAGTCGCCACCCGGCGCCCATCCAGCCAGCCACTGGCCGCCAACAGGAACGCTCCGGTACACACTGACGCGACCCGTCGCGAGCGCATCCCTTGATGTTTGACCCAGGCCACCAGGGCTGGATCCTCGGCGGCTTCGTACACGCCCCAACCGCCCGCGATCAACAAGGTGTCGCTGACGTCGTTGGGGAGCGGCTCGGCCATCAGCGCCAACCCCGCCGACGACATCACTGCCCCGCCACCGGCAGCGACCACGGTCGGCGCGTACGGCGCCGGCAGACCCTGCCCACGAACAAGATCGTTGGCCGATGCAAATACTTGCAGGGGGCCGGTGACATCGAGCACCTGCACATTGGCGAAGGCCAGCACATGAATGGATTTCGGTGTATTTGGCATATTGGCGTGATTCGTGGGCTTATTGGCGAATACGCCAGATCCTACGAGCCTACAGTAAAACCGTCTACCCCTCGGCCATCATCCAAAGGAGCAAGCCACATGACGTTGCAGATCGGTTTTCTGTTGTTCCCTCAGGTCCAGCAACTGGACCTCACCGGCCCCTACGATGTACTGGCCTCGTTGCCGAATGTAAAAGTGCACCTGATCTGGAAAGACCTGGCGCCCGTCAATTCCAGCACCGGGCTGGTCTTGCTGCCGACCACCACATTTGAGGACTGCCCGAGGCTCGACGTGATCTGCGTCCCCGGCGGCAGTGGCGTCGGTCCACTGATGGAAGACGAGCAGACCCTGTCCTTCATCAAACGCCAGGCGGCCCATGCCAAATATGTCACCTCGGTGTGCACAGGTTCGCTGGTGCTTGGTGCGGCCGGATTGTTGCGTGGCAAGCGCGCCACCACCCACTGGGCCTTCCACAGTTTGCTGCAGCCCCTGGGCGCGACGCCGGTCAAGGACCGCGTAGTACGAGACGGTAACCTGCTCACCGGGGGCGGCATCACGGCAGGCATCGATTTTGCGCTGACCTTGGCGGCGGAGCTGTTCGATCGAGACACCGCGGAACTGGTCCAGCTGCAACTCGAATACGCTCCCGCACCGCCGTTCGCCTCAGGGTGTCCGGACACGGCGCCGACGAAAGTATTGGAAGAAGCCAACCGGCGTTCGGCAGAGTCTTTGCGGGTACGTTCGCAGATCACTCACCGGGCTGCGGCGCGGTTGGAAAAGGTGTAGCGGGAGGTTGAGCCAGGTAAGCGAGCGTTACCTGGCTGGAGCCGATGCTGGATCGATTCGCCTCAGTAAGGGCTTGCCGTCGGCCGCACCACCAGTTCGCTGACATCGACGTCCGCCGGTTGTTCGATGGCGTAGGCAATCGCCCGGGCGATGGCCTCGGCGGGTATGGCGATCCGACGGAACTCACGCATCTCGGCGCGACCGCCTTCATCGGAAATGCTTTCGGCCAACTCCGACTCGGTGACGCCGGGGGAAATCACGGTCACGCGAACATCCCCACCGACTTCCTGACGCAAGCCTTCGGAAATCGCCCGCACGGCATACTTCGTGGCGCAGTACACCGCGGCAGTCGGGCTGACTGCGTAGGCACCGATGGAAGCAATGTTGATGAATTGGCCGCTGCGCTGACGCTGCATCAGTGGCAGGCCGGCAGCGATACCGTGGAGCACCCCGCGGATGTTGACGTCGATCATGCGATCCCACTCATCGACTTTCAATGCCTCAAGTTTGGAGAGGGGCATGACCCCGGCGTTATTGACGATCACATCGAGTCGGCCAAATTTTTCGACGGCGAAATCGATTAGGCTCTGCACGTCATCGCGACGGCTCACATCCACGGCTTTGCAAGCAGCCCGTTGGCCGGCGGCCTCAAGCTCCTGCACGAGTGCCTGCAAACGCTCCTCGCGCCGGGCGCCCAATACGACGCAAGCCCCCCGGGCAGCCAGCAAGCGTGCCGCCGCCTCACCAATCCCGCTGCTGGCGCCAGTAATGACCACGACTTTGTTTTGAATATCGGACATGATGAATCCCTCGTCTGGATGTGTTGGCTCCCGGTGGAGCGTTTTGACAGGTCCAGATTAGGGATTCGTTCTGCGTTTCGGTTAGCCGGATTCTCCTGCGCATTTGCACGATCCTGTAACGATAGCGCCTCTGGTCGTCGCAGTTGCAATCAGCTTTACTAGCGCGATCCATTCAATTGGCCAGGGAGATTGATCGGCATGTCGGTATCCACGTCCATCACCATCACGCCCGATAACCGCATAGACGTGCGTCGCGCCGAACTGGCGAACCTGATGAAGCGCTTCGCACCGGAATTTGGTGTCCACGCCACGGCTATTGAAGCGTTGCACCTGATCCGCTGCGACCAACCCACAGAAGCCCTGCACGTCGTGCACAAGCCGGGGCTCTGTGTGATTGTGCAGGGTCGCAAAGAAGTCACGCTGGCCCACGAGCGCTATGTCTACGACCCTCTCAATTACCTGGTGGTCTCGGTGACGCTGCCGCTGGCCGACCAAGTGATCGTGGCCAGTCCAGAGCAACCGTACCTGTGCATTCGCCTGGACATTGAGCCGGCCCAGATCTGTCGGCTGATTGCCGATGCCAACCCCATCGGTTTGCCGGCTGAAAGAACTGACCGCGGATTATTCCTGGACCGAATTGACGAACCCCTGCTCGACGCTATGCTGCGTTTGCTGCGGCTGCTCGACAGTCCGGACGACATCGCGACACTTGCGCCCTTGGCCCAGCAGGAGATTTTCTATCGACTGTTGCGCGGTGCCCAAGGCCGGCGCCTGCATGAAATCGCAATTCCTGACACCCAGACCCACCGCATCAGCCGAGCCATCGAGTGGCTCAATAGCCATTACGCCGAGCCATTGAGCATCGAGAGTCTGGCGCAAATGATCAATCTCAGCCCTTCGGCGCTGCATCACCGCTTCAAAGCCGTGACCGCCATGAGCCCGCTGCAATATCAGAAACAGCTGCGCCTGCAGGAAGCCCGACGATTGTTGTTGGCCGAGAACTGCGACGTTTCGTCAATTGGCTACAAGATGGGCTATGAAAGCCCTTCTCAATTCAGTCGGGAATACAGCCGCCTATTCGGCGCCTCGCCGAGCAAGGACATCGCTCGTCTGCGGGCGATGGCATTACAGGCCAGCAGCGCCTGATCCGGCATGCAAAACCCGACGCCAGGCCTGACGGAATATCTTTCTCGCAGACGAAAAAAAACCCGCCTAAGCGGGTTTTTCCAAGACCATTACGACTCCCTGTCGATAGCTATCCTTGCAAGGTCGATCATCCCTGATCCTGAGCACTCCCTGTGCTTCAGTGGATGAGCAAAGATTACGCGTCGGATCCAAAGTGAAATAGAGGATATAACTACCAAGCCGTGTAAGAGATTCGCTATACCCTCCCTTCCGAAAACCCTTAGTCAATCGGGCATCGGATCGATAAAGGCTCTGAAGCCATATCATGCCTTGCTCAGGAATTCCTCGATGTTGGCCATTTGCTCATCCCAACCCCGACTATCCATTCGAAAGGCCTTGAGTCGACGCGCTTCAGGAATACCGTTGAATCCCGACTCCACCACTTTCAACAACGTCCCCCCCTTAAAGTCTTCGAGTTCGAACTCCACCTGAGTCTCGGACTCTTGGGAGTAATCCGTCTGTGGCTCGATAGCGTAGGGATGCCAGCGAAACGAAAACACCCGCTCGGGCTCGACACGCTCCACCATCACATCCCAAACGAGGTGTTCGTAGCCCGGATAAGTAATCTGCCCTTGGGTGCGCTCTCCGGCGACAAACCGTTTCCCGTCGAGATTCACACCAAACCATTGGCCGAAGGTCTCAGCATCGGCCAGTGCGCGCCAAACCTGCGAACGGGGCGCCTTCAATAAGATCTTTCTTTCGATACGGTCAGGTAAATGCATGGGTCACCTCCTTGTTCAACACTAGGCTTGTAAGACCACGAGGCCAACCGGAAAGTTGTGTCAGCGCATTGTTTGGGTACACTCCCTCCGGCAGTTTTACCCGTCAAGGAGAGATTGATAATGTCCAAACGCTTGCTGCTGCCCCTTATTCCGCTGCTGTTCGTCAGCCCCGTCCAAGCTGATGATTGCGCAAACGCCACGACCCAGGGCGAGTTGAACCAGTGCGCAACCCAGGAAAACAGGGCCGCCGATAAAGAGTTGAACCGCTTGTACCAAAAAATCACAGCGCGCCTGAAGGATAACGCTACGGCCAAACAATTGTTGGTCAAGGCACAGCGCGCCTGGATTGACTTCCGTGACGCTGAATGTAGCTTTTCGGCGTCCGGTGTCGAAGGCGGAAGCGTCCATCCCATGATCCACAATGAGTGCATCACGACGCTGACCAAGGCGCGGATTGACGCGTTCAACACCTATCTCAGCTGCAAAGAAGGGGACCTGAGCTGTCCGGTGCCTGAAGCTTGATTGAGGACAATGAGAGGGATGACAAGCCATCCGGTTTTAATCCAAGCGCAAAAACAAAACCCCTACCTGCATCAGCAGATAGGGGTTTCGGAATTTAATCTTGACGATGACCTACTCTCACATGGGGAAACCCCACACTACCATCGGCGATGCATCGTTTCACTTCTGAGTTCGGGATGGGATCAGGTGGTTCCAATGCTCTATGGTCGTCAAGAAATTCGGTAGCCAGCGCGTGCCTTACGGTCACGTTCCAGCGAATGGGTATGTGATAGCGTGTTGCTTGTGAGTATCTCGAACTTTCGGTTCGTTTCGTCTTCACAACACCCCAATCTGGCCTCTTTCGAGCCTACAAATTGCTTGGGTGTTATATGGTCAAGCCTCACGGGCAATTAGTACAGGTTAGCTCAACGCCTCACAGCGCTTACACACCCTGCCTATCAACGTCGTAGTCTTCGACGGCCCTTCAGGGAGCTCAAGGCTCCAGTGAGATCTCATCTTGAGGCAAGTTTCCCGCTTAGATGCTTTCAGCGGTTATCTTTTCCGAACATAGCTACCCGGCAATGCCACTGGCGTGACAACCGGAACACCAGAGGTTCGTCCACTCCGGTCCTCTCGTACTAGGAGCAGCCCCTCTCAAATCTCAAACGTCCACGGCAGATAGGGACCGAACTGTCTCACGACGTTCTAAACCCAGCTCGCGTACCACTTTAAATGGCGAACAGCCATACCCTTGGGACCGGCTTCAGCCCCAGGATGTGATGAGCCGACATCGAGGTGCCAAACACCGCCGTCGATATGAACTCTTGGGCGGTATCAGCCTGTTATCCCCGGAGTACCTTTTATCCGTTGAGCGATGGCCCTTCCATACAGAACCACCGGATCACTAAGACCTACTTTCGTACCTGCTCGACGTGTCTGTCTCGCAGTCAAGCGCGCTTTTGCCTTTATACTCTACGACCGATTTCCGACCGGTCTGAGCGCACCTTCGTACTCCTCCGTTACTCTTTAGGAGGAGACCGCCCCAGTCAAACTACCCACCATACACTGTCCTCGATCCGGATAACGGACCTGAGTTAGAACCTCAAAGTTGCCAGGGTGGTATTTCAAGGATGGCTCCACGCAGACTGGCGTCCACGCTTCAAAGCCTCCCACCTATCCTACACAAGCAAATTCAAAGTCCAGTGCAAAGCTATAGTAAAGGTTCACGGGGTCTTTCCGTCTAGCCGCGGATACACTGCATCTTCACAGCGATTTCAATTTCACTGAGTCTCGGGTGGAGACAGCGCCGCCATCGTTACGCCATTCGTGCAGGTCGGAACTTACCCGACAAGGAATTTCGCTACCTTAGGACCGTTATAGTTACGGCCGCCGTTTACCGGGGCTTCGATCAAGAGCTTCGCGTTAGCTAACCCCATCAATTAACCTTCCGGCACCGGGCAGGCGTCACACCCTATACGTCCACTTTCGTGTTTGCAGAGTGCTGTGTTTTTAATAAACAGTCGCAGCGGCCTGGTATCTTCGACCGGCGTGGGCTTACGCAGCAAGTGCTTCACCCTCACCGGCGCACCTTCTCCCGAAGTTACGGTGCCATTTTGCCTAGTTCCTTCACCCGAGTTCTCTCAAGCGCCTTGGTATTCTCTACCCAACCACCTGTGTCGGTTTGGGGTACGGTTCCTGGTTACCTGAAGCTTAGAAGCTTTTCTTGGAAGCATGGCATCAACCACTTCGTCACCCAAAGGGCAACTCGTCATCAGCTCTCGGCCTTAAGATCCCGGATTTACCTAAGATCTCAGCCTACCACCTTAAACTTGGACAACCAACGCCAAGCTGGCCTAGCCTTCTCCGTCCCTCCATCGCAATAACCAGAAGTACAGGAATATTAACCTGTTTTCCATCGACTACGCTTTTCAGCCTCGCCTTAGGGACCGACTAACCCTGCGTCGATTAACGTTGCGCAGGAAACCTTGGTCTTTCGGCGTGGGTGTTTTTCACACCCATTGTCGTTACTCATGTCAGCATTCGCACTTCTGATACCTCCAGCAAGCTTCTCAACTCACCTTCACAGGCTTACAGAACGCTCCTCTACCGCATCACTTACGTGATACCCGTAGCTTCGGTGTATGGTTTGAGCCCCGTTACATCTTCCGCGCAGGCCGACTCGACTAGTGAGCTATTACGCTTTCTTTAAAGGGTGGCTGCTTCTAAGCCAACCTCCTAGCTGTCTAAGCCTTCCCACATCGTTTCCCACTTAACCATAACTTTGGGACCTTAGCTGACGGTCTGGGTTGTTTCCCTTTTCACGACGGACGTTAGCACCCGCCGTGTGTCTCCCATGCTCGGCACTTGTAGGTATTCGGAGTTTGCATCGGTTTGGTAAGTCGGGATGACCCCCTAGCCGAAACAGTGCTCTACCCCCTACAGTGATACATGAGGCGCTACCTAAATAGCTTTCGAGGAGAACCAGCTATCTCCGAGCTTGATTAGCCTTTCACTCCGATCCACAGGTCATCCGCTAACTTTTCAACGGTAGTCGGTTCGGTCCTCCAGTCAGTGTTACCTAACCTTCAACCTGCCCATGGATAGATCGCCCGGTTTCGGGTCTATTCCCAGCGACTAGACGCCCTATTAAGACTCGCTTTCGCTACGCCTCCCCTATTCGGTTAAGCTCGCCACTGAAAATAAGTCGCTGACCCATTATACAAAAGGTACGCAGTCACCCAACAAAGTGGGCTCCCACTGCTTGTACGCATACGGTTTCAGGATCTATTTCACTCCCCTCTCCGGGGTTCTTTTCGCCTTTCCCTCACGGTACTAGTTCACTATCGGTCAGTCAGTAGTATTTAGCCTTGGAGGATGGTCCCCCCATATTCAGACAAAGTTTCTCGTGCTCCGTCCTACTCGATTTCACTTCTAAGATCCTTTCGCGTACAGGGCTATCACCCACTATGGCCGCACTTTCCAGAGCGTTCCGCTAAAATCAAAGAAGCTTAAGGGCTAGTCCCCGTTCGCTCGCCACTACTAAGGGAATCTCGGTTGATTTCTTTTCCTCAGGGTACTTAGATGTTTCAGTTCCCCTGGTTCGCTTCTTGCACCTATGTATTCAGTACAAGATAACCATCTTATGATGGCTGGGTTCCCCCATTCAGACATCTCCGGATCACAGTCTGTTTGCCGACTCCCCGAAGCTTTTCGCAGGCTACCACGTCTTTCATCGCCTCTGACTGCCAAGGCATCCACCGTATGCGCTTCTTCACTTGACCATATAACCCCAAGCAATCTGGTTATACTGTGAAGACGACATTCGCCGAAAATTCGATCTGGCTCTAAGAGCCACTCACAAATTTTACCTTAGCCTGATCCGTTACCAGTGAAAGTAACGTTCAGTCTATCTTTCTATCACATACCCAAATTTTTAAAGAACGATCTAATCAAAAGACTAGAAATCAACATTCATCATCCCGCGGATGGAATGCTCATTTCTAAGCTTTAAACGTTGGAACCAATCTGTAATGGTGGAGCCAAGCGGGATCGAACCGCTGACCTCCTGCGTGCAAGGCAGGCGCTCTCCCAGCTGAGCTATGGCCCCGTATCGCTACAGGGTACACCATGAAATTGGTGGGTCTGGGCAGATTCGAACTGCCGACCTCACCCTTATCAGGGGTGCGCTCTAACCAACTGAGCTACAGACCCAATCGTCTTCTTCAATGAATCAAGCAATTCGTGTGGGAGCTCATGGAGCCGCTGCTGTCGTCGATTAAGGAGGTGATCCAGCCGCAGGTTCCCCTACGGCTACCTTGTTACGACTTCACCCCAGTCATGAATCACACCGTGGTAACCGTCCCCCCGAAGGTTAGACTAGCTACTTCTGGTGCAACCCACTCCCATGGTGTGACGGGCGGTGTGTACAAGGCCCGGGAACGTATTCACCGCGACATTCTGATTCGCGATTACTAGCGATTCCGACTTCACGCAGTCGAGTTGCAGACTGCGATCCGGACTACGATCGGTTTTGTGGGATTAGCTCCACCTCGCGGCTTGGCAACCCTCTGTACCGACCATTGTAGCACGTGTGTAGCCCAGGCCGTAAGGGCCATGATGACTTGACGTCATCCCCACCTTCCTCCGGTTTGTCACCGGCAGTCTCCTTAGAGTGCCCACCATAACGTGCTGGTAACTAAGGACAAGGGTTGCGCTCGTTACGGGACTTAACCCAACATCTCACGACACGAGCTGACGACAGCCATGCAGCACCTGTCTCAATGCTCCCGAAGGCACCAATCCATCTCTGGAAAGTTCATTGGATGTCAAGGCCTGGTAAGGTTCTTCGCGTTGCTTCGAATTAAACCACATGCTCCACCGCTTGTGCGGGCCCCCGTCAATTCATTTGAGTTTTAACCTTGCGGCCGTACTCCCCAGGCGGTCAACTTAATGCGTTAGCTGCGCCACTAAGAGCTCAAGGCTCCCAACGGCTAGTTGACATCGTTTACGGCGTGGACTACCAGGGTATCTAATCCTGTTTGCTCCCCACGCTTTCGCACCTCAGTGTCAGTATCAGTCCAGGTGGTCGCCTTCGCCACTGGTGTTCCTTCCTATATCTACGCATTTCACCGCTACACAGGAAATTCCACCACCCTCTACCATACTCTAGCTCGACAGTTTTGAATGCAGTTCCCAGGTTGAGCCCGGGGATTTCACATCCAACTTAACGAACCACCTACGCGCGCTTTACGCCCAGTAATTCCGATTAACGCTTGCACCCTCTGTATTACCGCGGCTGCTGGCACAGAGTTAGCCGGTGCTTATTCTGTCGGTAACGTCAAAACACTAACGTATTAGGTTAATGCCCTTCCTCCCAACTTAAAGTGCTTTACAATCCGAAGACCTTCTTCACACACGCGGCATGGCTGGATCAGGCTTTCGCCCATTGTCCAATATTCCCCACTGCTGCCTCCCGTAGGAGTCTGGACCGTGTCTCAGTTCCAGTGTGACTGATCATCCTCTCAGACCAGTTACGGATCGTCGCCTTGGTGAGCCATTACCTCACCAACTAGCTAATCCGACCTAGGCTCATCTGATAGCGCAAGGCCCGAAGGTCCCCTGCTTTCTCCCGTAGGACGTATGCGGTATTAGCGTCCGTTTCCGAGCGTTATCCCCCACTACCAGGCAGATTCCTAGGCATTACTCACCCGTCCGCCGCTCGCCACCAGGTACAAGTACCCGTGCTGCCGCTCGACTTGCATGTGTTAGGCCTGCCGCCAGCGTTCAATCTGAGCCATGATCAAACTCTTCAGTTCAAACATCTTTGGGTTTTGAGAAACCCTAAACTTGGCTCAGCAATCGTTGGTTACATCTTTGATTTCTCGCGGAGTAACTTGTGATGCTGATAATCTGTTGACTAGCAGTCTGACTCCACAAGCACCCACACGAATTGCTTGATTCATTTGTTAAAGAGCGGTGGGTTGAGCCTTTCGTCTCAACCGAGGCGCGCATTCTACAGCGCCCCGTGTATCTGTCAAGCGGTTATTTTAAGAAGTTTTCAAAGTTTCGCTTGGAAATCCTTAACAACTTCAACCACTTGCGCTTCCGATCTCTCGTTAGCGGGAGGCGAATTCTACAGCGTTACTCGCTGCTGTCAACACCTCTTTTTTACCGCTTTCGACCGAGAAGATCGAACCGTCGATAGCGCCCAACAAACCGGCCTACCCACTCCTTCCGCGCCTCGATGAACTGAAGCGAAGCACTTACCGAAACTTGGTTAACTCATTGAAACTCAAGGAGTTTTCCGTTTCGACTGCGCCGGAAGTGGGGCGAATTATAGACATCCAGAATTTGCCGTCAACCGTTATTTTTTCCTTTCTTTATCTTTCCGGCTGAACGGGTCCAAACCCGCCTGATATATAGACTGCGCCGCTTGAAATGCGCACTATATTGCTCAAACCCGTTTCTCTTGCCCTTTTATTGGATGACACCCCGTAATGACTCCAGCCAATCGCAACCTGGTTTCTTCTTTATTCCCGGTTGCCTTGCTAATAATCGCGATGGCCTCGATCCAGTCTGGCGCGGCTCTTGCCAAAAGCATGTTCCCGGTAGTGGGCGCGCAAGGAACCACGACCCTGCGCCTTATCTTCGCCAGCATCATCATGTTGTTATTGCTACGCCCTTGGCGCGCCAAGCTCACCGCTCAATCCCTGCGCACGGTGATGGTCTACGGGATGGCGCTCGGCGGCATGAACTTCCTCTTCTATATGTCTCTTCGTAGCGTTCCGCTGGGCATTGCCGTGGCACTGGAATTCACCGGCCCGCTGGCGGTTGCAATCTACGCCTCGCGTCGGGCGATCGATTTCCTTTGGATCGCCTTGGCAGTGATCGGATTGCTGCTATTGATACCTACCGGGGCAGCCGACACCGGCATCGACTTGGTAGGTGCCGGTTACGCCCTGGGCGCAGGCGTGTGTTGGGCGCTATACATTCTGTTTGGCCAGAAGGCCGGCGCGGACAATGGCGTTCAGACCGCAGCATTGGGAGTCATGATAGCGGCTCTGTTTGTCGCCCCTATTGGTATTGTGCACGCCGGTGCCGCGCTGCTGACGCCGAGTCTGATTCCGGTCGCCATCGGGGTCGCCATCCTGTCCACAGCCCTGCCTTATACCCTGGAGATGATTTCCCTGACCCGGATTCCAGCCCGCACGTTCGGGACGCTAATGAGCGTCGAGCCCGCGATCGGCGCCTTGTCAGGATTTATCTTCCTTCAGGAATACCTGTCGCTGGCGCAGTGGGCCGCCATCACCTGCATCGTCCTTGCATCAGTCGGCGCGACACTGACGATGGGAGATACCGCAAAGCCCGCCATCGCAGCAGATTGAGCAGTTTTTATATAGCTCTGGTATTTACCGCACATTTAGGCCATGTTTAGCCCCGTAACCTAATGCCAGGCATGGATTTTTTTATACAGGACGTCATGAACGCTTCAAGCGAAAGCGAACACAGCCGTACGTAGACACAAGATCCACGACGGCATAAGGACGGGAATGAAACGAATCTTGATCTTGATCGCCGTGCTGGCAGTTGCGGGCTGCGCGGCGACATCGAAAACCGAAATGAAACGCGGTAAAAAGGGCCTTCACATCAATTGCTCCGGTCTGACTTCATCCTGGGATCAATGCGCCGCCACGGCGGCCAATTCATGCGCCCCCAAGAACTACAAGGTGATCGCCAAATCCGGTGATGCCGTCGAGGAACCGGGTGACTATCCCTTCGGGCTCAACCCCGCCGGGTATACCAGCCGCAGCATGATCGTCATCTGCAAATAATCAGCGGATCAGTCAAAGGGTCGCTCGGCGATTCGACGACTGATTTCCTCACGGCTGGATTTGAGGACATCGCGCTGAATCTCAGGCGATGCCAACATGCGTGCCACCACCAATGCCCCGACACATTGTGACAGGACCGCCCATGCCAGGCTGTCACTTCCCATTATCCGCGCCCAGCCTTCATGCAACCGGCAGATCCAAGTCTGTGCCGCCTCCCGTACCTGAATATCCGAGCGCGCGATCTCTGCCCCCAACACGGGCAAGGCACACCCCACCTCCGGTTGCTCCACATGGCTCATGCTCAAGTACTGCTTGAGACAACGCTCCAGTTTCGTTGAGTCCATGATCCCATCGCCACTCAAGCGGTCCAGGCTGTGGGCCAGCTCTCGTTCGACAATCGCCCTGAAAAGCTCATCCTTGGATGAGAAATGGCTATAGAACGCGCCGCCGCTCAACCCGATCGCCTTCATCAGGCCATCAACGCCCACCGTTGCAAATCCGGACTTCTTAGCGGAGATAGCGCTGCTGGCGAGCAGTTTTTCGCGAGTTTCCATCTTGTGGTTGGCTGAATAACGCATCGTCCTGCCTCTGAATGCACACCTTGACGTTGGCCGGATCTTAACATAACGTCCGTTTAGTTAACGATCGTTTAGCAATGGGACGAACTATGAATAACAAGAAGGTCGTACTGGTTGTGGGTGCTGGCGATGCCACCGGCGGGGCAATAGCCAGGCGTTTCGCCCGGGAGGGTTTCGTTGCCTGCGTCACGCGTCGAAGTGCCGACAAGCTTGAGCCGTTAGTTAACAGCATTCGGGACGAGGGAGGTGATGCTCACGGTTTCGCCTGCGATGCGCGCAACGAAAATGAAGTCATCGGGCTGATCGAGCAAATTGAAGTACAGATCGGGCCGATCGAAGCTTTCATATTCAACGTTGGCGCCAATGTGCCCTGCAGCATTCTGGAAGAGACGGCGCGCAAGTATTTCAAGATCTGGGAAATGGCTTGCTTCTCCGGCTTTCTCAATGCTCGGGAAGTGGCCAAGCGCATGGTCAAGCGCCAGCGCGGGACAATCCTGTTTACCGGAGCCACGGCCGGATTGCGCGGAGCGTCAGGGTTCGCCGCGTTTGCCGGGGCCAAGCATGGCGTGCGAGCTTTGGCGCAAAGCATGGCGCGCGAACTGGGCCCGATGAACGTCCATGTCGCTCACATAATAGTGGACGGCGCCATCGACACGGCCTTCATTCGCGACAACTTCCCGGAAAAATATGCCACCAAGGACGAAGACGGCATTCTCGATCCGGAACACATTGCCGAAAATTACTGGTACTTGCATACCCAGCCCCGCGATGCCTGGACATTCGAGCTGGATCTGCGCCCCTGGAGCGAACGCTGGTAAGCCTCCACCTCATAACAAAAAAAGAGCAGCCCATGAGCAAATCCGTAGAGTTTTTCTTCGATCTCGGCAGCCCCACCACCTACTTGGCCTACACGCAGTTACCTGCGCTTTGCGCACAAGCGGATAGTGAGCTGATCTACCGCCCGATGTTGCTGGGGGGTGTCTTCAAGGCAACCGGCAACGCATCGCCTGTTACCGTACCGGCCAAAGGGCCTTATCTGTTCAAGGATCTGAATCGCTTTGCTACCCGTTATGGCGTTGAGTTCAAGCTCAACCCCTATTTCCCAATCAACACGTTGCTGTTGATGCGCGCCGTAACCGGGATGCAATTGCGCCACCCAGACCGATTCGAGACCTTTATCGATTGCCTGTTCCGCGCGCTTTGGATTGACGCCCGAAATCTCAACGATCCAGCGACAGTTGCGGCGGTTCTGGAAGACGGCGGTTTTGATCCTGGGTATGTACTGGCCTTGACCTCTGATCAACAGGTCAAGGACCAGCTCAAAAACTCCACCGAAGAAGCGATCCGCAGAGGCGTGTTTGGCGCGCCGAGCATGTTTGTAGGCAACGAGCTGTTCTTCGGCCAGGATCGGCTGGACTTCGTCCGTGAAGCCCTAGCCTGACCTTTTTGCATCAGATCGCCGCTGTCCGGATGTTCAGCCATTGCAGCGCATCGCCTTGCAGCAATGGGCTTAACCGACGCTGAACCTCGGCGTGGTAGGCGTTGAACCAGTCCCTTTCATCCTGGGTCAGCAACGCTGGCTCAAGGCAACGGGTATCGATCGGGCACAGCGTCAGGGTTTCGAAGGACAGGAACTCACCGAACTCGCTACTGCCTGCCTCGCGGTTGAGGACCAGGTTCTCGATGCGCACACCCCAGCGACCCGGGCGATAAGTGCCCGGTTCGATGGACGTGATCATACCCGGCTGCATCGCGGTTTGTGGCGAGGCAGCGGCTTGATAGGCAATGACTTGTGGCCCCTCGTGCACGTTCAGGAAATAACCGACGCCATGGCCAGTGCCATGGCCGTAATCCACCTGCTCGGCCCAGATTGGCGCGCGGGCGATGGCATCGAGCAAAGGCGATAGGATGCCCCGGGGAAATTTGGCCCGCGATAACGCGATCACACCTTTGAGGACTCGGGTGCAATCACGCTTCTGCTCCGGCGTTGGCGTTCCGACCGGTACCATGCGTGTGATGTCCGTGGTACCGCCGAGATACTGGCCACCCGAATCGATCAACAACAGGCCATCGCCTTCGATAACGGCGTGCGCTTCTTCCGTGGCGTGGTAGTGGGGCATTGCGCCATTGGCATTGAAGGCCGCGATGGTATTGAAGCTCAGGGAGACGAAATCCGGCCGGCGTTTGCGTGCCGCGGTCAGATGTTCATCGATAGTCAGCTCGGTGATGCGCTCGCGGCCCCAGGCGCTTTCCAGCCAGGCGAAGAATTCGCAGAGCGCCGCACCGTCCTGTTCCATTGCCTGGCGGATATGCTCGGCATCCGCCGAGGTTTTGCGGGATTTGGCCAGGGTCGTGGGGTTGAGACCTTCGACCAGCTTGACGCCACTGTCCAGGTTATCCAGCAAGCCGACCGTGACCCGCGCCGGATCGATCTGCAGGCTCGCACCGCTTGGCACTTCACGCAGCGCGGCCGCGGCTTCGCTGTAATCGCGCAGCGTCACGCCATCCTGTTCAAGAGTGGCACGCAATGGCGCACCGACTTTGTCCAAGGCTACGAACAACGTCGCCTGTTGTTGGCCAATCAACGCGAAGGAGACAAACACCGGGTTGAACGACACATCCGCGCCACGCAAATTGAACAGCCAGGCAATGTCATCCAGGGTCGCAATGAAATGCCAATCGGCACCGCGTTCCTTGAGGGATTCGCGCAGTTTGGCAAGCTTCTCTACACGACTCACCGTGGCTTGGGGTGGCAGGTGGGCGTAGACGGGCTGATCCGGAAGGGCTGGACGATCGGTCCAGATCTTATGCAGCAGGTCGACGTCGGTACGCAACCGCGCGCCGCGCGATTCAAGCTTACTGCTCAGCGTGCGGGCCGACGCAACGGCCATGACTGCACCGTCGACCGCCACAACACCACCCTCGGGTGTTTGTTCACCCAGCCAGTCCAATGGGCCGGGCTGACCTGGCATGAGCTTGACCAACTCGATCCCACTGCCCTCCAGTTCCTTCGTGGCCTGTTCCCAGTATCGACTGTCGGCCCAGACCCCGGCGAATTCCCCCGTCACGATCAAGGTGCCGACCGATCCATGGAAACCGGACAACCACTGACGCCCTTGCCAATAGCCTGGCAGATATTCGGACAGATGCGGATCGGCCGACGGGACCAGCAGCGCATGAACGCCCTCCTCGCTCATCAACTGGCGAATTCGGGCCAGGCGCTGGGGCACCTCTCCTGGGGTCAAAGGCTCGGTACTCATTATTACTCCTGCTAATCGATTTTATTGTTCGTTGCAAAAGGTCGGTCGGTTCAAGGGGTCGTCGCCCAAAACGCCGGCGCAGCAGCGCAGGCTTCCTTGATAACCCGCACCGCCTCATCAATATCCTGTTCGCTAGTGAAACGCCCCAGGCTCAAGCGGATAGTCCGCCCGGCCGCACGTGCATCATGCCCCAGGGCCAGCAGGACATGGGATGGGCTGTTCTGCGCTGAATTGCAGGCCGAAGTAGCCGAAAATGCAATCGACGCACCCAATGTCGCCGAGTTGAATTCACCTTCATTGAACGTCAGGCTCAACGTGTGGGGAATACGGCAGCTCGCACTGCCATTGATACATACACCGGGTAATGCCAATAGCGGCTCGAGCAAACGATTGCGCAACCGGGCGATCTGGGCAAGCTCCTGGTCGAACGACTGCGCCGCCAGCTCGAACGCAGCGCCCATGGCTGCAATCTGATGGGTCGCCAGGGTGCCGGAGCGTAAACCACCTTCGTGGCCTCCGCCATGAATCTGTGCCGATACCCGAGGCCTCGCACGGTCGCCAACGTATAGCGCGCCGATACCCTTGGGTCCGTAGATCTTATGCGCGGAAAAGGACATCAGGTCCACCGGCCACCGGGCCAGGTCGATGCCCACCTTTCCCGCCCCTTGGGCGGCGTCCATGTGGAACAGCGCGCCGTGCTCGCGAACGATCTCACCGATGGCAACGGCGTCGTTGACGGTCCCCAACTCATTGTTCACCAGCATCAGCGACACGAGGAACGTGTCTTCGCGCAGGGCCTCGCGAACCGCGCGTGCAGTGATCAGGCCATCGGCGTCTGGCGCCAGCCAAGTCACCTCGACGCCACTTTCCTCTAGTTGCCTGACCGTATCGAGAACTGCCTTGTGTTCGATCAGGCTGGTAATGACATGCCCACCACCGGCACCGCGCGCCTGCGCCACGCCCTTCAAGGCCAGGTTATTGGATTCGGTGGCACCGGAGGTCCAGATGATTTGATCGGCTCGAGCGCCAACCAACCGGGCCACCTGCTGGCGTGCCTGCTCCACGGTTTGTCGTGCCTCCTGGCCGAACGCATGGGAGCTGGAGGCTGGGTTGCCAAAGTTACCGTCGAAGCCCAGGCATTGGATCATGACCTGGATAACCCGCTCATCCACCGGCGTGGTGGCGGCGTAATCGAAATACAAAGGACGCTTATTCATAAGGAAACTCGCAGAGCCGGTTCCAAGACCAGGGTGCCCTCGTTGGATTCGAGACAAGCATTACCTGATCAAGACCTTTAAAGAAGTCGGACTTCATTTATAAGTGCGTAGGAACGCTCCTGGAACAGCGAGCTTAGCAGGCATCGCGCCGAAGCTCAGCCCTCACTCATGCTTTCGAGCAACAACGGATACAGCGACGCGACCAACAGCAGCGCCATGCCCCAGTTGAACAGGCGCAACCATCGACGATCACGCAACAGGTTTCGCAACAGGCTGCCACAAACGACCCAAAGGCTGACGCTTGGCAGATTGATCAAGGCAAACACCGCCGCGATCACTACCACATTGAAAAAGTAGCCTTGCAGCGGTGTATAGGTGCTGATTGCACCGATGGCCATGATCCAGGCCTTGGGGTTGACCCATTGGAACGCCGCCGCGCCCCAGTAACCGATCGGCTTGTTGTTGCCCGTTGAGCTGTCCGAGACCGGGCCGGAATGGGCGATTTTCCATGCCAGGTACATGAGATACGCCGCGCCTATGTAGCGCAGCACGGTGTACAGCAATGGATAAGTCTGGAACACCGCGCCCAGGCCAAGGCCCACCGCCAGCACCAGGGAAAAAAAGCCGCAGGTGATGCCCAGCATGTGAGGGATCGTACGGCTGAAACCGAAATTGACACCCGAGGCCAGCAACATGGTGTTGTTGGGGCCTGGTGTGATCGAGGTCACCAGGGCAAACAGGGCGAAGCCCAGCAGCAGGTCAAGCGAGAGCGTCATGGCAAATCAATCCGTTGGGGCAGTCAAATGATGACCCTACCCCACGTCCCGGCACGCGCCCATGGACAGTTAGGCAAAACTTCGAGCGGTACAGTCCTTCAGCTTGGTCGGCCAGGCAGTTGAACGGTCCGTTCGGCATTCATTTCGCCACGCTCGTCGAAACCGGTATTTTTCTGCGACGGTCCCAGCAATTCGGCTTTCTTCGCGTGATATTCCTCAAAAGAAAGGCCTCGGCGATTCAGCGCTTCGAGCGCCAGCTCACGAGTTTCCTCAGCTGTGTAAGGACGCAGCTCCGGAGACGACGAGGCGCAACCGCTCAATACGGTGACGGCCAACAGTAGCAAGACAGCAAGGATACGGTTCATGGCGGGCGTCCAATGTTCTGTAGTGGGGCGATGAACAAAGGCTACCCGCCAGCATGGAACGGCAAAAATCAACGGTTTCGATAGTGGGTATCGCCCTCTCGTATCTCTCGTTGCGCTTGGCTGACCCAGGGGCAATGCAGAGCGCCGTCCAGGCTGCGCTCGATAATGCGCAGTACCTGAAATGAGCCGAACGTCACCGCTTTGGCCCGATGCTTGTGAACCAGCCACCAGAAATTCCGGCGCCGTGGAGCCGGAATCTGGATGAGCGCATCAATCAACTGATCGCTCTGCGCGACCGACTGAACGGCTGCATCGGTTATGTGTGATCGTCCGGGAGCTTGATGGCTCGCCACCCAAACACCAAACCACGCTTATCGCTAACGCGAAACATTTTCTTTCAACTTACTCTTCAGGATTTGAGTGTCTCGTTCGTCTTAATTAGATGCAGCAGGCCGCGTCGGCAAAAGCCACGGCCTGCTTTTCCAGGGTTCAGGCCGTTGCGAAGCCCGCGACACGGAACCTTCCATCGAATCAAGACGTTCAATCATGTCGAAGAAGTCCCGCTCCAAACTCTGGTTTCTCGTTCATAGCTGGTTGGCGTTGCCCATCTGGTTTTTTGTCCTGATCGTCTGCGTCACCGGCACTCTGGCGGTGGTCAGCCAGGAGATCGTCTGGCTGGTCAATCCTGAGATGCGCGCCAGCAAGCCCAGCGATGACGCCCCGTTGCTCAGCTATGACCAGGTCATGGCCGCCATCAAGCAAGCCCAGCCGCTGACACAAGTGCAAAGTATCGTGCGTCCGGATGAGTCTCATTTTGCCCTTGAAGCCAAAGTCACCTACCCCGACGGCCGCCCGGACACCGTCTACGTCAATCCCTACAGCGGCGTCATCCAGGGATCGGCCCCGGCGTTCAATTTCAGGGCTTTTACCCGCGCCCTGCATGGATGGTGGCTGGTGCCGTTCACCAACGGCTACAGCTGGGGCTGGTACCTGGTGTCTCTCCTCGGCCTGCCGATGCTGGCATCACTGGTTACCGGGCTTGTCGTCTACAAACGCTTCTGGAAAGGTTTCCTGCGCCCGACCTTGCGCATCCGCCACGGCGCGCGGATTTTCTGGGGCGATTTCCATCGGCTCAGCGGTATCTGGTCGATCTGGTTCATCGCGGTCATTTCCGTGACCGGCACCTGGTTCCTGATCGAAGCCACACTGGCCGACAACGGCATCTCCATCTCCAGCGCGCCGGTCGTCCCGGTCGTGGCTCGTGAAAGCGTTCCACTGTCAGCCGATGGTATTGCTCCACCGCGATTGAACCTGGACCGAGCCATCGAGATCGCCCGGCAGCAAATCCCGGGGTTGGACGCGAGTTTTGTCAGCCTACCCGGCAATGCCTACAGCCACGTCGAAATCGGCGGGCGCGGCTGGTATCCATTGATGTTCCAGACCGCGACCATCAATCCCTACAGCGGCGAGGTGGACGCCACGCGATTGTTGGCGGACCGCACGCCCCTGGAGTTCGTCACCGAATCCATGCGGCCATTGCACACCGGGGACTTCGGCGGCCTCTGGATCAAGCTCATCTGGTTTTTCTTCGGTCTGATCCTGAGCATGATGGTCCTCAGTGGGTTGCTGATCTGGACCAAACGCACCGCCCTGGCCACTGCCAACGCCGTCAAGCGCAGCCAGAAACCTGCCCGGCCCGCCCGGATCGCCCCCCCATTGCAACCCTCCCTCCACCGTGACTCGCCGGAGGGCAGCCTGTGAATCCGTCCACCACAACCCTGCCACCCTCTCGCCTGGGCCGGTTCTGGCATAAATGGCGTTTCCATCTCAATGTGCTGTTGCTGCTGATTCCCCTGGGCTTCATGCCCAAGTATTTCTCGGAAGCTGCGTTGTTCCGTGGCGACGGCGGGCTCGGCGAGCGGGAAGTCGGCGAGATCCGGGTCGGGCCGTGGAGCTTGCGCCTGGCGGAATTTCGCAACGAAGCCCCTCGTACCCAGGGTCCCGCCGGCCCCATGAAGCACTTCAATGCCGCGCTGTGCCAACGCTGCATCAGCCAGGTGAAAGCCACCTATCTGCGCATTGGCAAGCCCCGCAGCCTGCGGGCCGCCGGGGTGATTTTCTTTGGCTCGCCCTATCGCATGGGCGCGTTGTTGCCAGTCCCGCCGAAGACCCAGCCCGATGCCGAACTGTGGATAACCCTCGAGGGTTGGGACGGTTCGATGCACCAGGCCTCGATTCCACTGAACCAGGCCTCCCCGGCCACCGTTGCCTGGCTGAAAACCCAAGGAGCCCGACCATGACCCTCCGCGCCTTCCTCAACAGCATGGCATTGCTCCTTTGCGCAAGCTTGAGCACCAGCGCACTGGCCCATAACCCGATGTGCGAGTGCAAGGCCATCGACGCCGAGCAGATCCAATGCACCGGCGGTTTTTCCGACGGCAGCGGTGCACCCGGAGTGACGCTGGACGTGATTGGCTATGACGAAACCATCCTCGTTCCCGGCAAGCTCGGCGCCGACTCAACGCTGACCTTCAAGAAACCGGACGCCGAGTTCTACGTACTCTTCGACGCCGGCCCCGGGCACGTCGTGGAAATCGACCAAGCCGACATCGAGGCCCCATGAGCACACCTACCCTCCACGTCGTTCGCCCCGCTGGCGCGGGCCACGAAACCCTTTATGTCTTGCTGCTGTGCCTGATCATCGTATTGGGAGCCGGGTCGGTGGTGGCCTGGCATGGCGAAACCCAGGACGTCACTCACGTGCAAAGCAACCAGTTGGATGCCCGTCGCGACCTCAGCGCCGCCGAGCAAGGCATCTATGCCGACCTGCGGGTCACGCTGGACGAGATCCGCATTCTGCGGGAAAGCGAGCTAGCCCTTCCCGGCCCGCAAGCGTTGGCGGACGAAGGTTTTGCCCCGTTCGCCCAAGATGCCAGTTCTGTCACCCGCGGCGGCCACGCCTGGCAACTGCTGGGTGAAAAAGCCTACTTTGGCGCGAGTGCTACCCCGTCAATCGCAGGCTCCTTTCTGATGCGCATCAGCGAAACATCCGACGCGCCCCCGGACATCTGGCTCAACCGCAGCAATCCTGCGACCGCCCCTGCCGTGTTGGAAGACGCTGCTTTGTCCGCATCCGGCTGGCAACAGATCGTCGCGCAATTCGATGCCGGCGTGACCCGCCAGCACCGGCATTGACCCCTCGCCCTCATCCAAGAGAAGACCGCTTGCCCATGTCTATCGCCTCTCCACGCCGCCCGTTCCTGCGCCTGCTGTTGCTTGGCCTGCTGGCCTGCCTGCTCGCCCCGATGGCCAGCGCCGAAACGTCCAAGCGCCTGCGCATCGGCATCACCTTGCACCCTTACTACAGTTACGTGGCGAACATCGTCGGTGACAAGGCCGAAGTGGTGCCGTTGATCCCGGCCGGATTCAATCCCCACGCCTATGAACCCAGGGCCGAAGACATCAAGCGCATCAGCGGTCTGGATGTGATCGTGCTCAACGGCGTCGGCCATGACGATTTTGCCGACCGCATGATCGCCGCCAGCGAAACACCAGACGTGAAGGTCATCGAAGCCAACGAAAACGTGCCCTTGCTCGCCGCCACCGGCACTGCCGCCAGGGGCGCGGGCAAAGTCGTCAACCCGCATACGTTCCTGTCCATCAGCGCGTCCATTGCCCAGGTCAACAACATCGCCCGGGAGCTGGGCAAGCTCGACCCCGATAACGCCAAGACCTACACGCAAAACGCTCGCGCCTACGGCAAGCGCCTGCGGCAGATGCGTGCGGACGCCCTGGCCAAGCTGACCCAGGCGCCGAACGCCGAGTTGCGGGTCGCGACTGTACATGCCGCCTACGATTACCTGCTGCGCGAGTTCGGCCTGGAAGTGACCGCCGTGGTCGAGCCGGCCCACGGTATCGAGCCGAGCCCCAGCCAGTTGAAAAAGACCATCGATCAGTTGCGCGAACTGGATGTGAAAGTGATCTTTTCGGAGATGGATTTTCCCTCCACCTACGTCGACACCATCCAACGTGAATCAGGCGTAAAGCTGTACCCGCTTTCGCACATTTCCTACGGTGAATACAGCGCCGGGAAATACGAAAAGGAGATGACCGGCAACCTCGACACCGTGGTCCGGGCGATCCAGGAGTCCGGCGCATGACCGTGCAGCAAACCCTTATCCAGCCAAAGGCCGGCCCGCTGATCGAGTTCATCGACATCAGCCTCGAGCTGGGGCGCACCACGATTCTCGACAACGTGGGCTTGCAGATACAACCTGGCAGCGTCCATGCCCTGGTCGGCCCCAACGGCGGCGGCAAGAGTTCCCTGATCAAGACCCTGCTCGGACAAATGCCGCACAAGGGGCGCCTGAGCTTGCAGTGGCCAGGTGAGCCCGGCGTCATCGGCTATGTGCCCCAGGCCCTTGAGTTCGATCGTGGCCTGCCCATGACGGTGGACGATTTCATGGCCGCGATGTGTCAACGGCGCCCGGCCTTTCTCGGCTTGAGCAAGCATTACACCGGTGCCATCGGCCAGGCCCTGGAGCGGGTCGGCATGCAGGATAAGCGCAAGCGCCGGATGGGCGCGCTGTCCGGCGGTGAGCGCCAGCGGGTATTGCTCGCCCAGGGCTTGATCCCTTCGCCGCAACTGCTGGTGCTGGACGAACCGATGTCAGCCCTCGACGAGGCCGGCATCCAGGTGTTCGAGCGGTTGCTGCAGGACTGGCGCCAGGCCGGGATCACCGTGCTGTGGATCGAGCATGACCTGGAAGCCGTCGGGCGGCTGGCCGACCGGGTCACGGGCCTCAATCGCCGGGTACTGTTCGACGGCCCGCCACGCCAAACCTTGACCCCGGAGCGACTGCTCACGCTGTTTTCCACCCATCCACGCACTAACGGGAGCGCGGCCTGATGAGTTACGAAGCCTTTCGCTTGATGGTCCAGGGCTGGGCCTCGTCCGGCTATCTGCCCGAAGCGCTGGCCTATGGGTTTGTGGTCAACGCATTGTTGGCCGGGTTGTTGATCGGCCCGGTGCTTGGCGGCCTCGGTACGCTGGTGGTGGTCAAGCGCTTCGCGTTTTTTTCCGAAGCCGTGGGCCATGCGGCGCTGACTGGCGTGGCCGTCGGCATCCTGCTCGGCGAACCCTACACCGGGCCGTACGGAAGCCTGTTCGGCTATTGCCTGCTGTTCGGCATCCTGCTCAATTACCTGCGCAACCGAACCGGCCTGTCACCGGACACCCTGATTGGCGTCTTCCTTTCGGTGTCCCTGGCCCTGGGTGCAAGCCTGCTGTTGATCCTGGCGGGCAAGATCAACGTACACATCTTGGAGAACGTGCTGTTCGGTTCCGTGCTGACGGTCAACGGCAACGACCTGCTGGTGCTGGCGGTGGTCGGTTCACTGGTGATGGCGCTGGCGTTGCCACTGTACAACCGCATCATGCTCGCCAGCTTCAATCCGCAACTGGCGGCGGTGCGCGGGGTGGCGGTCAAGGCCCTGGACTACCTGTTCGTGATCTTGGTGACATTGATTACCGTGGCGGCGGTGAAAGTCATTGGCGCCATTCTGGTGGGAGCGCTGCTGGTAATCCCGGCGGCTGCCGCGCGCCTGCTCAGCCAATCGTTGAAAGGCTTCTTCTGGTGTTCGGTACTGATCGCCACCGTCAGCACGTTGTGCGGGATTCTCGCGCCGATCGTCTTCGACCTGCCGATCCCGTCCGGTGCCGCGATCATTCTGGTGGCCGGCATCGCCTTCGCCCTGAGCGCCATCGCCCGTGGCGTCGTCCCCAGCCTCAAAGGGAATCTTGGATAAATGGTTTTTTCATTGCGACAACTGACCCTGGCCGTCGCGTTGTGCGGCGTGGCCGTCACTTCATCATTCGCCGCCGAAAAGGTCCGTCTGCTGGCGTCGTTGCCGGTCACCTACGGGTTGGGCGAGGCCTTGCTCAAGGGCACCGAGGTCAGCCTGGAGCGGGCCGCGCCCGCCAATCTGCCTGGCACCCGCCAGAATGCCTATTTCAGCGGCCGTGGCGCGCCGGCCCTGGGCAAACTGGCCAGCGATGCCGATGCCGTGATCGGCCTGCGCTCGTTATGGCCGGACGATCCGCTGTACCCCATGGCCCGACGCAGCAACATCCGCATCGTCGAAGTCGACGCGGCCCGCCCGGTGGACGGCGCCCTGCCCGGTATCGCCGTGCAACCGGGGATGGCTGATGGTTTGGCGAGCCAGCCATGGATGGCCAGCCCCAACCTGGGGCGGATGGCCGACGTGATCGCCGCCGACCTGGTGCGCCTGGCCCCAAACGACAAAGCGAAAATCGACGCCAACCTGGCGGCCCTCAAGCAACGCCTGCTCAAGCTCAGCGCCGACAGCGAAAAACGTCTCGCCAGTGCCGATAACCTGAGCGTAGTCAGCCTGAGTGAGCATTTTGGTTACTTGATCAGCGGGTTGAATCTGGATGGCATCAGTACTGACGCCCGGCCCGACGCCGAGTGGACGCCCGAGGCCTTGAAGCAATTGACCACAACGTTGAAAGACAATGACGTGGCGCTGGTGCTGCATCATCGCCAGCCGTCGGAAGCTGTGAAAGCGGCCATTACCGAGGGCGGCAGTCAGTTGCTGGTACTGAGCACCGATGGCGCCGACCCGGTGGCGGAGCTGGAAACTAATGTGGGGGTGGTCGTCACGGCACTGATGGGAGGCTAACCACAGCCACGGTGGGAGCGAGCCTGCTCGCGAGAAGCGGTGTGTCAACCAACATAGATGCTGGATGTGCCGGCCTCATCGCGAGCAGGCTCGCTCCCACAGGTCTTGGGTTATGTCTGAAGGAACCCGTTAAAAAACATCCCCGGGCACCCGCACGAACCCTTCCATCAATACCCGCGCGCTGCGGCTCATGATGGCTTTTTTCACAGTCCATTCGCCGTCGACCTGGCTGGCCTCGGCGCCGACACGCAAGGTGCCGGACGGGTGGCCGAAACGCACGGCGTTGCGCTCGATACCGCCGGCGGCCAGATTCACCAGGGTGCCGGAAATCGCGGCGGCGGTGCCGATGGCGACGGCGGCGGTGCCCATCATGGCGTGGTGCAGCTTGCCCATGGATAACGCCCGCACTAGCAAATCGACGTCGCCCGCCGCCACGGCTTTCCCGCTGGACGAAAGGTAATCCGCTGGCGGCGCGACAAACGCGACTTTGGGGGTGTGCTGGCGCTGAGCCGCTTCGTCCAGATGCTTGATCAACCCCATGCGCAAGGCACCGTGGGCGCGGATGGTTTCGAACATCGCCAGCGCCTTCGGATCGCCGTTGATGGCGCCCTGCAATTCAGTACCGGTGTACCCGATATCCCGGGCATTGATGAAAATCGTCGGGATGCCTGCGTTGATCAGCGTCGCCTTCAAGGTACCAACACCGGGCACTTCCAAGTCGTCCACCAAGTTCCCGGTTGGGAACATCGAGCCGCCACCGCCCTCCTCCTCGGCAGCCGGGTCCATGAATTCCAGCTGTACTTCAGCCGCCGGAAAGGTCACGCCATCGAGTTCGAAGTCGCCGGTTTCCTGCACCGCGCCGTCGGTGATCGGTACATGGGCGATGATGGTCTTGCCGATGTTGGCCTGCCAGATCCGCACCACGGCCACACCGTTTTGCGGAATCCGGGCCGGCTCCACCAAGCCACTGCTGATGGCAAACGACCCCACCGCCGCCGACAGGTTGCCGCAGTTGCCGCTCCAGTCCACGAAAGGCTTGTCGATGGACACCTGGCCGAACAGATAGTCGACATCGTGGTCGGCCCGGGTGCTCTTGGACAGGATTACCGTCTTGCTGGTGCTGGACGTCGCGCCGCCCATGCCATCGATCTGTTTTTCGTACGGGTCGGGGCTGCCGATCACCCGCAGCAACAGGGCATCCCGGACCGGGCCAGGGACTCGGGCGGCTTCGGGCAGGTCTGGCAGGCTGAAGAACACGCCTTTGCTGGTGCCGCCACGCATGTAGGTCGCGGGGATCTTGATTTGAGGCGAGTGAGCCATGTGCTCCAACTCCTTAAAAACGGGCGGCCGGAAAAACCGGCCACCCAGGCGATTTAAACGGCCACCGCCGACTCGAGGAAGTCCTGGGCGAAACGTTGCAACACGCCCCCGGCTTCGTAGATCGACACTTCCTCGGCGGTATCGAGGCGGCAGGTCACCGGCACTTCGACGCGCTCGCCGTTCTTGCGGGTGATGACCAACGTCAACGTCGCGCGCGGGGTGCGCTCGCCGATCACGTCGTATATTTCGCTGCCGTCGATGCCCAGGGTCTTGCGATCTGTACCGGGCTTGAACTCCAGCGGCAACACGCCCATGCCCACCAGATTGGTGCGATGGATGCGCTCGAAGCCTTCGGCAACGATCGCCTCGACACCGGCCAGACGCACCCCCTTGGCCGCCCAGTCCCGCGACGATCCCTGGCCGTAGTCGGCGCCAGCGACGATGATCAACGGCTGCTTGCGTTCCATGTAGGTCTCGATGGCTTCCCACATGCGCATGACCTTGCCTTCCGGCTCGACCCGGGCCAGGGAGCCCTGCTTGACCTTGCCGTTTTCAACGACCATTTCGTTGAACAGTTTCGGGTTGGCGAAGGTCGCGCGCTGCGCGGTCAGGTGGTCGCCGCGGTGGGTCGCGTAAGAGTTGAAGTCCTCTTCCGGCAGGCCCATTTTCGCCAGGTACTCACCGGCGGCGCTGTCCAACATGATGGCGTTGGATGGCGACAGGTGATCGGTGGTGATGTTGTCCGGCAGCACCGCCAGCGGGCGCATGCCCTGCAGTGGCCGCGCACCGGCCAATGCACCTTCCCAATAAGGCGGGCGACGGATGTAGGTGCTTTGCGGGCGCCAGTCGTACAGCGGCGTGACTTTCGGGCCGGTGTCTTCCTGGATGGCGAACATCGGGATGTAGACCTGGCGGAACTGCTCCGGCTTCACCGCTGCCTTGACCACGGCTTCGATTTCTTCGTCGCTTGGCCAGATGTCCTTGAGGCGGATTTCGCGGCCGTCCACCACGCCCAGCACATCTTTCTCGATGTCGAAGCGGATGGTCCCGGCGATGGCATAAGCAACCACCAGGGGCGGCGAGGCCAAAAACGCCTGCTTGGCGTACGGGTGGATACGCCCGTCGAAGTTGCGGTTGCCCGACAGCACGGCGGTGGCGTACAGGTCGCGGTCGATGATTTCCTGTTGGATCACCGGGTCCAACGCACCGGACATGCCGTTGCACGTGGTGCAGGCAAACGCCACCACGCCGAAGCCCAGCTTCTCAAGCTCGGGCGTAAGGCCGGCTTCATCCAGGTACAGCGCCACGGTTTTAGAGCCCGGTGCCAGGGATGACTTGACCCACGGCTTGCGGGCCAGGCCCAGGCGGTTGGCGTTGCGCGCCAGCAGGCCTGCGGCGATCACGTTGCGCGGGTTGCTGGTGTTGGTGCAACTGGTGATCGCGGCGATGATCACCGCGCCGTCGGGCATTTGCCCAGGCACGTCGTCCCACTGGCCGGAGATGCCTTTGGCGGCCAGATCCGACACCGCGACACGGGCGTGGGGGTTGCTCGGGCCGGCCATGTTGCGCACGACCGAAGAAAGATCGAACGTCAGGCCACGCTCGTATTGCGCGCCCTTGAGGCTGTCTGCCCACAGGCCAATGGTCTTGGCGTAGTGTTCGACCAGCTGCACTTGCTGGTCTTCGCGCCCAGTGAGCTTCAGGTAGTCGATCGTCTGCTGATCGATATGGAACATTGCCGCCGTGGCGCCGTACTCAGGGGCCATGTTGGAGATGGTCGCCCGGTCGCCCAAGGTCAGCGCGCTGGCGCCTTCGCCGTAAAACTCCAGCCATGCGCCCACGACTTTTTGTTTACGCAGGAATTCAGTCAGCGCCAGCACCATGTCGGTGGCGGTGATGCCCGGTTGCAGCTTGCCGGTCAGCTCGACGCCGACAATTTCCGGCAAGCGCATCCACGAGGCGCGGCCAAGCATGACGCTTTCCGCTTCCAAGCCACCAACGCCGATGGCAATCACGCCCAGTGCATCGACGTGGGGCGTGTGGCTGTCGGTGCCGACGCACGTGTCCGGGAAGGCCACGCCGTCCCGCTGCTGGATCACCGGCGACATTTTCTCCAGGTTGATCTGGTGCATGATCCCGTTGCCCGGCGGAATCACATCGACGTTCTTGAAAGCTTTCTTGGTCCAGTTGATGAAGTGAAAGCGGTCTTCGTTGCGGCGGTCTTCGATGGCGCGGTTCTTGGCGAAGGCCTGGGGATCGAAACCGGCGCTCTCGACCGCCAGGGAGTGGTCGACGATCAGTTGGGTCGGCACCACCGGGTTGACTTGCGCCGGGTCGCCGCCCTGCTGGGCAATGGCGTCGCGCAAACCGGCCAAGTCCACCAGGGCGGTCTGGCCGAGAATGTCATGGCACACCACCCGCGCCGGAAACCATGGGAAGTCCAGGTCGCGCTTGCGCTCGATCAGTTGCAGCAGCGATTCACGCAGCGTGGCCGGGTCGCAGCGGCGCACGAGATTCTCCGCCAATACGCGAGAGGTGTACGGCAAGCCATCGTAGGCGCCGGGGCGGATGGCCTCCACGGCCGCGCGAACATCGAAATAATCCAGCGAAGTGCCAGGCAGCGGTTTGCGAAATTCTGTGTTCATCGTCAGGACTCGGGTCACGGTGGTTTCAGAAGGGTTGGCGCAGCTACTGAAGTGAACATGTTCCCTTGTGGGAGCGAGCCTGCTCGCGATTGCGGTGTGTCAGCCAACATTGATGCTGCTGACCCGACGCTATCGCGAGCAGGCTCGCTCCCACAGGGTTGTGGGTTTATCCAGTTCCCCAGTTCCTGCGGCTAGCCCTCCAGCTCAGCGTTGTTCGATTGGCACGAACTTGCGCTGTTCAACGCCGGTGTATTCGGCGCTCGGTCGGATGATGCGGTTGTTGGCGCGTTGTTCGAACACGTGGGCGGCCCAGCCGGTCAGGCGCGAGCAGACGAAGATCGGCGTGAACAGCTTGGTCGGGATGCCCATGAAGTGGTACGCCGAGGCATGGTAGAAATCGGCGTTGGGAAACAGTTTCTTCTGCTCCCACATGGTCTTGTCGATGGCTTCGGAAACCGGGAACAGCACCGTGTCGCCCACTTCATCGGCAAGTTTTTTCGACCATCCCTTGATTACCTCGTTGCGCGGGTCGTTGTCCTTATAGATCGCGTGGCCGAAGCCCATGATCTTGTCTTTGCGCGCCAGCATACCGAGGGTGCCTTCGATGGCGTCTTGCGGTGAGCTGAAACGCTCGATCATTTCCATCGCCGCCTCGTTGGCGCCGCCATGCAACGGGCCGCGCAACGAGCCGATGGCGGCCGTGATGCAAGAGAACAGGTCTGACAGCGTGGAGGCGCAGACGCGGGCGGTGAAGGTCGAGGCGTTGAATTCGTGCTCGGCGTAGAGAATCAGCGACACGTTCATCACTTTGACGTGCAGCTCGCTCGGCTTCTTACCGTGCAATAGATGCAGGAAGTGGCCGCCAATGGACACTTCGTCAGTTACGCATTCGATGCGCTGACCTTCGTGGCTGAAGCGATACCAGTAGCACATGATCGCCGGGAACGCCGCGAGCAGGCGGTCGGTCTTGTCGTGCTGTTGGGAGAAATCCTGCTCAGGCTCAAGGTTGCCGAGAAACGAGCAACCGGTGCGCATCACGTCCATCGGGTGGGCGTCGGCGGGAATGCGCTCCAGCACTTCTTTCAAGGCCTGGGGCAAGTCGCGCAATTGGCGCAATTTACCGGTATAGGCGTCCAGCTGTGCCTGGGTCGGCAGCTCGCCGTACAGCAGCAGGTAGGCCACTTCTTCAAATTGCGCATCCGCCGCCAGGTCGCGGACGTCGTAGCCGCGATAGGTCAGCCCGGCGCCCGACTGGCCTACGGTGGACAGGGCTGTTTGCCCAGCTACCTGGCCACGGAGCCCGGCGCCACTGAGTACTTTTGCTTCGGCCATGTTCTGTCTCCATTTTCTTGAATTTGTAGGGAGTCGCGCCTTACTTCTTCGCCGCGAACAGCGCATCGAGCTTCTGCTCGAAGGTGTGGTAGTCGATGCGATCGTAAAGCTCCATTCGGGTCTGCATGGTGTCGATGACATTCTGTTGCGTGCCGTCGCGACGGATGGCGGTGTAGACGTTTTCGGCCGCCTTGTTCATGGCCCGGAAGGCCGACAGCGGGTAGAGCACCAGGGACACGTCGGCCCCGGCGAGTTGTTCGGTGGTGTAGAGCGGGGTCGCGCCGAATTCGGTGATGTTGGCCAGGATCGGCGCTTTCACGCGGCTGGCGAACAGCTTGTACATTTCAAGTTCGGTGATGGCTTCGGGGAAAATCATGTCGGCGCCGGCCTCGATGCATGCGGCGGCGCGGTCCAGCGCCGATTCCAAGCCTTCCACCGCCAGGGCGTCGGTACGGGCCATGATCACGAAGCTGTCATCGGTGCGGGCATCGACGGCGGCCTTGATGCGGTCGACCATTTCCTGCTGCGAGACGATTTCCTTGTTCGGGCGATGGCCGCAGCGCTTGGCGCCGACCTGGTCCTCGATATGAATCGCCGCCGCGCCAAACTTGATCATCGACTTGACCGTGCGCGCCACGTTGAACGCCGAGGAACCGAAACCGGTGTCCACGTCCACCAGCAACGGCAAGTCGCAAACATCGGTGATGCGGCGCACGTCGGTCAGCACGTCATCCAGGCCGGTGATGCCCAGGTCCGGCACGCCGAGAGAGCCGGCTGCCACGCCGCCACCCGATAGGTAGATCGCCTTGAAACCGGCGCGCTTGGCCAGCAGCGCGTGGTTGGCGTTGATCGTGCCGACCACTTGCAGCGGATGCTCGCTGGCGACCGCATCGCGGAATCGCTGGCCTGGAGTGCTGTTGCTCATGACTCACCTCGTTCAGTGGCGGCGCTGTCCTGGAAATGACGCGCAATGTTGCGTTTGGACGCGCCGATGTGCCGGCGCATCAATAATTCAGCCAGTTCGCCGTCACGGTCGGCGATGGCATCGAGAATCCGATGGTGCTCGGCAAAAGCCTGGCGCGGACGGTTGGGCGTGGTGGAGAACTGGATGCGGTACATGCGCACCAGTTGGTACAACTCGCCGCAGAGCATCTGCGTCAGGGTGCGATTGCCGCTGCCCTGGATAATCCGATAGTGGAAGTCGAAGTCGCCTTCCTGCTGGTAATAGCCGACACCGGCCTGGAACGCCGCATCCCGCTCGTGGGTTTCCAGGACCCGGCGCAGTTCGTCGATTTCCTCCAGGGTCATGCGCTGCGCCGCGAGGCGACAGGCCATGCCCTCCAGGGACTCGCGAATTTCATAGAGCTCCAGCAGCTCGGCATGGCTCAGCGAGACCACTCGTGCCCCGACATGGGGGATGCGCACCAGCAGGCGCTGGCCTTCGAGGCGATGGATCGCCTCGCGCAGCGGCCCACGGCTGATGCCGTAGGTACGGGCCAGTTCGGGCTCGGAGATCTTGCTGCCCGGGGCGATATCGCCCTTGACGATGGCAGCCTGGATGCGTCGAAAAACGTTCTCGGACAAGGTCTCGACATCGTCTTGGACGAGGACCGGCGTTTCGAGCTGATCGAGCATATTGTCGACACCTTTGAAATCAATACGGCAAAAACTAAACGTATAACCCTCAAAGGTCAAAGCAAAAAACCATATTGTCGACAATCGTCTAATAACGCGTGCTGACATAACTTGCCGCTTCGAAGTATCGTAGCCCCGGCCAGCGGTGGCGTCAGAAAACCACCGTGCTAGAATGCCGCCGCATTTGCCACTCTTCTATATAGAGAAGGCACCTAGGGAGCTTGTGCAGTAATGCCAGGGCCTGAACCGAAAACGGAACGCTGCGCACCAGGATTTATGACACTCAAGCCCTTATCCGCTGCCTTTTGCTTTATGTGCCTGCCGGGGCTCGCCGCGGCGGGGGAAAAAACCGTGTACGGCCTCAACGAATATGCGGCGCTGCAGGGCATTGACCTGGAGGTTGCCGCCAAGCTGGACACCGGTGCCAAGACGGCCTCGCTCAGTGCCCGCGACATCAAGCGCTTCAAGCGCAACGGCGAATCCTGGGTGCGCTTTTACCTGGCGATCGACGCCGCCCATTCGCACCCCATCGAACGCCCGCTGGCCCGGGTCAGCAAGATCAAGCGCCGCGCCGGTGACTACGACCCCGAAGAAGGCAAGAAGTACACGGCCCGGCCGGTCATCGAACTGGACATCTGCATGGGCTCGGCCCTGCGCAGCATCGAAGTGAACCTGACCGACCGCAGCGCCTTTCAATACCCGTTGCTGATCGGCTCCGAGGCGCTTAAACGCTTCGACGCGCTGGTCGACCCCAGTCTCAAATACGCAGCCGGCAAACCCGCCTGCGCCAATGCCGCTCACACCGCAGAGTAATTCCAATGCGCTCCCTTACCCTCCATTTGAAAATGCTGATCGCCATCCTGGTGGTGCTGGGCCTGTCGGTAACGGCCTATCAGATTTTCGTGCTCGGCATCCCGGTGACCGAAGACGCCACCGATGATCTCTGGAATATCGATGCCAAGGTCGAATTCGTGCCCAACGCCAAGGATCCGGTGAAGATCCAGATGTTCGTGCCCCCCTTGAGCCGCGACTATGTGAGCCTCAACGAGAGCTTCATTTCCAATAATTACGGCGTGGCGGTGAACCGGGTCGACGGCAACCGCAAGGTGACGTGGTCGGCCCGTCGCGCCAAGGGCAACCAGACCCTCTATTACCGCTTGGTGCTGACCAAGCGCTACAGCGCCGAGAAAACCAAGGTCAAGGGCCCTACCTTCCGCGACAGCATTGCCGTCGAAGGGCCGGAAAAACTCGCCGCCGAAGCACTGCTCGCGCCGATCCGCCAGCATTCGGCAGACGTCGAGACCTTCATCAGCGAAGCGATCAAGCGGGTCAACAACCTCAACGACGACAACGTCAAGCTGTTGCTGGCCGGTGATCCTTCGTCGGCCAACAAGGCACGCATCGTTGAATTGGTGCTGTCCATTGCCCACGTGCCGGTGGAAAAGGTCCACACCATCCGCCTGGTGGCTGACCAACCGCAGACACCCGAGCTGTGGCTGCGCAGTTTCAACGGCACCGATTGGCTGTATTTCAACCCGGATACCGGCGAGCAAGGCCTGCCCACCGACCGTTTGCTGTGGTGGACCGGCGATGAGAACCTGATCACCGTCGATGGCGGCAAGAAAGCCACCGTCACCTTCAGCATGAACAACAGCGAAATGAACGCCATTCGCCTGGCCAAGCTGACGGATGAGAACACTGACGCCAACTTCCTCGAATATTCCCTGTACGGCCTGCCGCTGCAGACCCAGCAAACCTTCATGATCATGGTGATGATCCCCATTGGCGTGCTGGTGATCCTGGTGCTGCGCAACCTGATCGGCCTGCAAACCCTGGGGACCTTCACCCCGGTGCTGATCGCCCTCGCCTTCCGCGAAACCCAACTGGGTTTCGGCATCATACTGTTCACGGTGATCACCACGCTGGGCCTGTCGCTGCGTTCGTACCTGGAGCACCTCAAGCTGCAAATGCTGCCGAGGCTCTCGGTGGTGCTGACGTTCGTGGTGGTGCTGATCGCCGCCATCAGCCTGTTCAGCCATAAGTTGGGCCTGGAACGCGGCTTGTCAGTGGCGCTGTTCCCGATGGTGATCCTGACCATGACCATCGAACGCCTGTCCATCACTTGGGAAGAACGCGGCGCCGGCCACGCGATGAAAGTCGCCATCGGCACCTTGTTCGCCGCGTCGCTGGCGCACCTGATCATGAGTGTTCCTGAGCTGGTGTACTTCGTGTTCACCTTCCCGGCGATCCTGCTGATCCTGGTGGGCTTCATGCTGGCCATGGGTCGCTATCGCGGCTACCGCCTGACCGAGCTGGTTCGGTTCAAGGCCTTCGTCAAGGCTGACTCCTGATGTTCGGCCTCTGGAAGACCTGGAAAGCCCTGGAAGCCCGGGGCATCATGGGCATCAACCGGCGTAACGCCGACTACGTGCTCAAGTACAACAAGCGCAGCCTGTACCCCATCGTCGATGACAAGATCATCACCAAGGAACGGGCTATCGCCGCCGGCATTCATGTGCCGGAGCTGTACGGGGTGATCTCCACCGAGAAGGAAATCGACAAGCTCGACGAGATCATCGGCGGGCGCACCGACTTCGTGATCAAGCCGGCCCAGGGCGCCGGCGGCGATGGCATCATCGTCATCGCCGATCGCTTCGAAGGCCGCTACCGCACCGTGTCCGGCAAGATCATCAGCCACGAGGAAATCGAGCACCACGTCTCGAGCATCCTCACCGGCCTGTATTCCTTGGGCGGGCACCGTGACCGGGCGCTGATCGAGTACCGCGTGACGCCGGACCAGATCTTCAAGAGCATCAGCTACGAAGGCGTGCCGGACATCCGCATCATCGTGTTGATGGGCTACCCGGTGATGGCCATGCTGCGCTTGCCGACCCGTCAGTCCGGCGGCAAGGCCAACCTGCACCAGGGCGCCATCGGCGTCGGCGTCGACCTCGCCACCGGCCTCACCCTGCGCGGCACCTGGCTGAACAACATCATCACCAAGCACCCCGACACCACCAACGCGGTGGATGGCGTGCAGTTGCCCTACTGGGACGGCTTCATGAAACTGGCCGCCGGTTGCTATGAACTGTGCGGGCTGGGCTACATCGGCGTAGACATGGTGCTGGACCAGGAAAAAGGACCGTTGATCCTCGAACTGAACGCCCGCCCCGGGCTGAACATCCAGATTGCCAACGACTGCGGGCTGACCCTGCGCACCCATGCCGTGGAAGCACGCCTGGAAGAGCTCAAGGCCCGAGGCGTGATCGAAACCGTGGAAGAGCGCGTGGCGTTTGCCCAGGAATTGTTCGGGCACATTCCGCCGGTTGAGGGGTGAAGCTGAGGATGAAAACCGAAGCTGAAGGTTGAACCCTGTGGCGAGGGAGCTTGCTCCCGCTGGGTTGCGCAGCAACCCCAAAGCCCAGCACCTCGGTGTATCAGAATGATCGCGCTCAACTGCCCAGGGGGCCGCTTCGCTGCCCAGCGGGAGCAAGCTCCCTCGCCACGGGTCTCATTGAAGCTTCAGACCTGTTCAATACCGACATCCCTCTAGGAGCAATTCCTACAGGGGATTACAATCGCCACCCCGCCTGAACGGCCGACCCACCCCGCCCATGCCAACCTGCTTCGTACACCCGCTGCCCTACCGCGCCAACCCCGCCGATTATTTCGCGGCGATCCGCCATGCCCCGGGAAGCGTGCTGCTCGACAGCGGCCGGCCGAGCGCCGAGCGGGGGCGTTATGACCTGCTCAGTGCCTGGCCGCTGGAACAACTGGCGGTGCTGCCGGATGAAAGCGGTGGCCATTTCCTACAGCGTCTTCGGATGCATCTAACGCAGCTGGGCCACGCAGAGCTACCTGGCACGGTGCAATTGCCCTTCGCTGGCGGCCTGATTGGCTACTTGAGCTACGACTTCGGCCGACACCTCGAAGCACTGCCGTCCCATGCACACGATGACCTGCAACTGCCCGACGCACGTTTCGGCCTGTACGACTGGGCATTGATTACCGATCACCAGGCCGCTACCAGCCAACTGGTTTTCCATCCCCATTGCGGCGAAAGTGAACGCCGACGTTTGATTGAACTGTTCAGCCAGCCGCTCGCGGCGCCTGCCAAGGCGTTCAGTCTTGAGGGCCCAATGGCGCCCGACCTCAGCGCTGAAGCCTATAAGCAGGCATTCGAACGTATCCAGGCGTATATCCAGGCCGGCGATTGTTATCAGGTCAACTTTGCCCAGCGCTTTCGCGCCCGGTGCCAGGGCGATGCGTGGGCCGCTTACCAGGCGCTGCGGGCGGCCTGCCCGACGCCTTTTTCCGGTTTCCAGAGCCTGCCGGAGGGCGGCGCGGTACTGAGCCTGTCGCCGGAGCGTTTCGTCAAGGTCAGCGAAGGCCACGTCGAAACCCGCCCGATCAAGGGCACCCGACCCCGCGGCACAACGCCCGAGGAAGACACGGCCCACGCCGCCGAACTGCTGGCCAGCCCCAAGGACCGAGCGGAAAACCTGATGATTGTCGACCTGCTGCGCAATGACCTGGGCCGCACGTGCCGCATCGGCTCGGTGCGAGTGCCGGAGCTGTTCAGCCTGGAAAGTTATCCGAACGTGCATCACCTGGTCAGCAGCGTGACCGGCGAACTGGCGGATGGCAAGGACGCCTTGGACCTGATCGCTGGTAGCTTTCCCGGCGGCTCGATCACCGGCGCGCCGAAAATCCGCGCCATGCAGATCATCGACGAACTCGAACCGACCCGACGCGGGTTGTATTGCGGCTCGCTGCTGTATCTGGATGTGCGCGGGGAAATGGACAGCTCGATCGCCATCCGCAGTTTGTTGGTCAAGGATGGACAGGTGTGTTGCTGGGGCGGTGGTGGGATTGTCGCGGATTCAGATTGGCAGGCGGAATATCAGGAGTCGATGACCAAGGTGAAGGTCCTGCTCGAAACCTTGCAGAACCTGTAAACCCTGTGGGAGCGAGCCTGCTCGCGAAGGCGGTGGTTCAGCCAGCATTGATGTTGACTGACAAACCGCTTCGCGAACAGGCTCGCTCCCACACTGAGAAGTGTTACAGGCCGAGGGGGCGGTTCGAAGCCTTGATGAATTCCTGCTTCAACTCGGCAAACGTATGCACCGCCGGGAATTGCGGGAACTCGCGGATGACGTTTTCAGGCGCATGGAACAGTATCCCAGCGTCGGCTTCGCCCAGCATAGTGGTGTCATTGTAGGAATCTCCCGCCGCGATCACCCGATAGTAAAGGCTCTTGAAGGCAAGGACCGACTGACGCTTGGGATCTTTCTGACGCAGCTGATAGCCAGTCACTCGCCCGCCGTCGTCGGTGATCAAACGATGGCAGAGCAGCGTCGGGAAACCCAGCTGACGCATCAGCGGTTGGGAGAACTCGTAAAAGGTGTCGGAAAGAATCACCACCTGGAACCGCTCCCGCAGCCAGTCGACGAATTCGATGGCGCCGTCCAGCGGCTGGAGGGTGGCGATGACTTCCTGGATATCGGAGAGCTTGAGACCATGCTCGTCAAGGATGCGCAACCGTTGCTTCATCAGCACGTCGTAGTCGGGAATGTCCCGAGTGGTTGCCCTGAGGGATTCAATCCCGGTTTTTTCAGCGAAGGCGATCCAGATCTCCGGGACCAGCACACCTTCCAGGTCGAGACAGGCAATTTCCACAAGACACTCCCATTTTTTGATGTTTATCGGTTGAGCGAACAAAAGGCTTGCCGACTCTAGCCATTCGTCGAAGCCCGCGCAACGCACAGGAGCGCGCCAGCCCCCGTTGCTTTTGTTACCATCAGCCCCATATAGAGCGCCCAGCGCCACCGACCTGTAGGAAACCGCCCTGATGAGCCCATCGTTTGACGTCGTGGAACTCGCCACGACCTATGCCAACAAGTCCCCCCAAGACATCCTCAAGCTGGCCTTCGCCGAATTCGGCGATGACCTGTGGATATCCTTCAGCGGCGCCGAAGACGTGGTGCTGGTGGACATGGCCTGGAAACTGAACAAGAACGTCAAGGTGTTCAGCCTCGACACCGGCCGCCTGCATCCGGAAACCTATCGTTTCATCGACCAGGTCCGCGACCACTACAAGATCGACATCGAATTGATCTCGCCCGACCATACGAAACTGGACCCTTTCGTTAAGCAAAAAGGCCTGTTCAGTTTCTATAAGGACGGCCATGGCGAATGCTGCGGCATCCGCAAGATCGAGCCGTTGCGGCGTAAACTGACCGACGTGCGCGCCTGGGCCACCGGCCAGCGTCGCGATCAGAGCCCTGGCACCCGCAGCCAGGTGGCGGTGCTGGAAATCGACACGGCATTCTCTACGCCCGAGCGCACGCTGTATAAGTTCAACCCGCTGTCGCAGATGACCAGCGAGGAAGTCTGGGGTTATATCCGCATGCTCGAGCTGCCTTATAACAGCCTGCACGAACGCGGTTTTATCAGCATCGGCTGCGAGCCATGCACCCGCCCCGTCCTGCCGAACCAACATGAGCGCGAGGGCCGCTGGTGGTGGGAGGAAGCCACGCAGAAAGAATGCGGGCTGCACGCCGGCAATATCATCGCCAAATCCAAGACTGTTTAGTCCTTCCTCATTTTCTGTACACAAAAATGTCACTTCAGGTGCCATTTTTGTGTGCATGCCCCGCTTGAATGCCCCTAAAAGTTACACCGACTCTAAAACCCTACCTGCTGCCTCCCCCGCTTGACGCTAGCGTTGAAAATAAATACCTGTTCGAACGGTCAAATTTTACCTTCGATATTTCAGGCGGTTACTTGCAATCCATAACAAACCGAAATCAACGACCTATTCGTTAGATCCTGAAGTGGCATATATCTGGCTTAAGACGACCAGCGTTTTGTATACAAAGACCAAACAAAATACACACACTTTTCGATCCGCAAGCCTGAAGCGCCCTATCCCGTACAGGCTGCAGATGCCCCGTAACCAATGATGCTCGCCGCCGCGACGAAGATCTGCCGAGCCTCGCGCTCATGCACAGTCACCGTGGCCCGAGACTCTGGAGCCTGCCGGAATGCGTACAAGTCTTTCTAATAACATCGCGCTGGATCTGCCCTCCCCAACCACTGCGCTCGAAGAACGAGCAGCAGCTCCTCTCGCCTTGAGCCCCAGATTGCATAACAAGGATTTAGCGCCAACCAAGGCCGAAGGCCGGCGCTGGGGTCGCTACAGCATCTTTGCCCTGTGGACCAACGACGTACACAACATCGCCAACTATTCATTCGCCATCGGCCTTTATGCCCTGGGCCTGGGCGGCTGGCAGATCCTGCTATCCCTGGGGATCGGCGCGGCATTGGTGTATGGCTTCATGAACCTGTCCGGCTACATGGGGCAGAAAACTGGAGTACCTTTTCCCGTCATCAGCCGGATCAGTTTCGGTATCCACGGCGCGCAGATTCCTGCGCTGATCAGGGCCGTTATCGCCATCGCCTGGTTTGGTATTCAGACGTACCTGGCTTCAGTGGTATTTCGCGTGTTGTTGACCGCTGTCCACCCTGGGTTCGCCGAGTACGACCAGAACTCCATCCTCGGGCTGTCGAGCCTGGGTTGGGTGTGCTTCGTGGCCATCTGGTTCGTGCAACTGGTGATCCTGGCCTACGGCATGGAGATGGTCCGGCGCTACGAAGGCTTCGCCGGGCCGGTAATTCTGGTGACGGTCGCGGCACTTGCCGGTTGGATGTATCTGCAGGCCGACGCAACCATTGCCTGGTCGATCCGCGAGCCCCTGACCGGAGGCGAGATGTGGCGCAACATATTGGCGGGCGGTGCGCTGTGGCTGGCGATCTATGGCACGCTCATCTTGAATTTCTGCGATTTCGCCCGCTCGTCGCCGTGCCGCCGAACCATCGTCGTAGGAAACTTCTGGGGCTTGCCGGTGAACATTCTGGTGTTTGCCGCCATTACCATCCTGTTGTGCGGTGCGCAGTTCCAGATCAACGGCCAGATCATCGAAAGCCCGACCCAGGTCATCGCCTCGATTCCCAATACGTTCTTCCTGGTGCTTGGCTGCCTGGCCTTTTTGATCGTCACCGTGGCGGTGAACATCATGGCCAACTTCGTCGCCCCGGCGTTCGTGCTCAGCAACCTGGCGCCCAAGTACCTGACCTTCCGCCGCGCGGGGTTGATCAGCGCCGCCATTGCCGTGCTGATCCTGCCGTGGAATCTCTATAACAGCCCGCTGGTGATCGTGTATTTCCTGTCCGGCCTCGGCGCCCTGCTCGGGCCGCTGTATGGCGTGATCATGGTCGACTACTGGCTGCTGCGAAAAGGCCGCATCAACGTGCCGCAACTGTACAGCGAGGACCCAAATGGTGCGTATTTCTACAGCAACGGGGTCAACCTGCGGGCGGTGGCGGCGTTCATTCCAGCGGCACTGATCGCGATTGTCCTGGCGCTGGTGCCCGGCTTCGACAGCATTTCACCATTTTCCTGGCTGATTGGCGCTTCGATTGCAGGGTTGTTGTACCTGATCATCGCCAAGCGCGAGCCGCACTACGAGGACGTAAGCGGCGAATCCATCGCTGTGGATAACGTCAACCATTAATCCATAGAGATGGCTCGTCAGGTACGGGCCTCCTGTTTTTCGTTCAAAAGGAATAGCTCATGCGAATTCTAGTGGTCAACGTCAACACCACCGATTCCATCACCCAGGCCATTGCCCGACAAGCCCAGGCCGTCGCCGCGCCGGGTACCGAGATCATTGGGCTCACGCCGCATTTCGGTGCCGATTCCATCGAAGGCAACTTCGAGAGCTACCTGGCGGCCATCGCCGTCATGGACCGGGTGATGTCCTATGACCAACCCTTCGATGCGGTAATCCAGGCCGGCTACGGCGAGCATGGTCGCGAGGGCTTGCAGGAGTTGCTCGACGTGCCGGTGGTGGATATCACCGACGCTGGCGCCAGCACCGCCATGTTCCTGGGCCACGCTTACTCGGTCGTCACGACGCTCGACCGCACAGTGCCGCTGATCGAAGATCGTCTCAAACTCTCCGGCCTGTTCGATCGCTGCGCCTCGGTGCGGGCCAGCGGCCTTGCGGTATTGGAGCTTGAAGAGGACCCGCAACGGGCGGTGGAAGCGATCGTGCAGCAGGCCGAACTGGCGGTAAGGCAGGACAAGGCGGAAGTGATCTGCCTGGGCTGCGGCGGCATGGCCGGGCTCGATGAGCAGATCCGCCAGCGCACCGGCGTGCCGGTGGTCGACGGGGTGACCGCGGCCGTGACGATTGCCGAATCGCTGGTGCGGCTGGGGTTGTCCACCTCTAAGGTGCGCACCTATGCGACACCTCGGCCGAAGAACATCATCGGCTGGCCGGGGCGGTTTGGGCGGTGAGTGTGCGGCTCTAGACCGTGGCGCGCTCCCACATGGATTCCAGCGGCCACACAAACTGTGTTATTGCGAAATCCTGTGGGAGCGAACTTGCTCGCGACTGGAGCCAACTCGGTCAACGTCCAGATCAGACCGCGCTGAACCGCCGAGCTAACCCCTGTTCGCCAAACTGCTCAATGATGAAGTCCACGAACGCCCGAGTCTTGCCTGGCAACAGTTTATGCTCAGCGTAATAGATGGAAATGTTGCCATCATCGACGTACCAGTCCGGCAGGACCCGTTGCACGGCGCCGCTGTCGAGGAAGGGAAGAGCTACTGGCATGCTGACCAGACCGATGCCCAACCCCTGAGCCGCGGCGGCGCAATCGGCCTCTGAATCACTCATTGTCATGCCGGGTTTAAGCATGAGCGGGCTATGTTGTTGGTCGCGGCTGGTCAATTGCCATGAACGGACACGCCCGGTTTGGGGCGAACGAATAAGAATGCCTCGATGGTGCGCCAGATCCCCGGGCTCGATGATCTCTGGATATTTCTGCAAATAATCGCCTGACGCAACCAGCACCCGGTGGGCCACGGCCAATTTTCGAGCAACGACGCCCTGAGGCAACTCAAAACCGCCGCCGATAGCCGCGTCGAAGCCCTGGCCGATCAAGTCCACCTGCCGGTTATCGAAATGCCAATCCGGGCTGATCGCCGGGTACCTGCGCAGCAATTCCCCCAACAACGGCACGACATACAACCGCCCGAACGCCGTGCCCATGCTCACTTTCAGCGTTCCCGCCGGTTGTCCGCCGGCGCTGGCCAGGTTGGCGACGGCATTCTGGATGGTGTTGAAACTGCTGCCAACTTCTCCTAGAAACAACTGGCCGGCTTCGGTCAGCCTCAAGCTGCGGGTGCTGCGCTGGAACAGGCGCACCCCCATCCGCGCCTCCAACTTGGCGACGCTTTTACCCACCGCTGCCGGGGTCACGCCCAAACGTCGTGCCGCCTCGGCAAAGCTGCCGACTTCGGCGCTGCGAACAAAACATTCGATACTGCTGAAACTCTCCATGGCGCCCACTACCAACTTTGGGTTTACACAGACTATATCAACGAAGGTCTACCCAGCCGATAGCCTAGTCTTGATACTCGCCCCATCACCGCGGCACCTCGCCCCGGCACCTTCTGGAGAACATCATGAATACCCAAGCACTGAACGGCAAAGTCGCATTGGTCCAAGGCGGTTCCCGTGGCATCGGCGCCGCCATCGTCAAGCGCCTGGCTGCGGAAGGCGCGGCAGTCGCCTTTACCTACGTCAGCTCTGGCGCAAAATCCGAAGAACTGCAGAACAGCATCACTGCAGCGGGCGGCAAGGCCCTGGCCATCAAGGCTGACAGCGCCGACGCCGACGCCGTGCGCAACGCCGTCGCCGCCACCGTCGAGGCTTTTGGCCGCCTGGATATCCTCGTCAACAATGCCGGCGTGCTGGCAATGGCGCCGCTGGATGAGTTCAAGCTGGAAGATTTCGACCAGACCCTGGCCGTCAACGTGCGCAGTGTGTTCGTCGCCACCCAGGCCGCCGCGCGGCACATGGGCGAAGGTGGCCGGGTCATCAACATCGGCAGCACCAACGCCGATCGCATGCCCTTCGCTGGAGGCGCCACGTACGCCATGAGTAAATCCGCGCTGGTAGGCCTGACCAAAGGCCTGGCCCGTGACCTAGGCCCAAGGGGCATCACCGTCAACAACGTGCAGCCCGGCCCGGTGGACACTGACATGAACCCGGCCGACAGCGACTTCGCCTCCAGCCTGATAGACCTCATGGCGGTTGGCCGTTACGGCACGTCGGAAGAAATCGCCAGCTTCGTTGCCTACCTCGCGGGCCCGGAAGCTGCCTATATCACCGGGGCCAGCCTGACCATCGACGGCGGTTTCGGCGCTTGATCCGAGGCAACCCGCAGGGCTGCACAGCAGCCCTTTCGCATCAAGCCCATTCCAGTTCCGGCAAACCGCACAGGCTTGGCTGGAACAGTTTGAGCGATCGGATGATCGCATCGGCGTGGGCGTACTTTTCGTCGGCCATGGCCGAATCCGGAATAGCGATGGCGGTCATGCCCGCCGCTTTCGCCGCCGTGACGCCGAACGGGGAATCCTCGAAGACCAGGCAATCGCGAGGATCGACGCCCAGGCGTCGGGCCGCGGTGAGGAAGATATCCGGAGCGGGCTTGGCCGCACCCACTTCCGGATCATCTGCGGTCACGATGCAGTCGAACAACGCGAACCAGTCCCGATGCAGGGTGGTTTTCAGCTCGAACGATGGGCGAGCCGAACTCGTCCCTACCGCAATCGGGATGTGGTGAGCCTTCAAATGCCGCACCAGCTCCTCAGCGCCAGGCATCCCCATGGCATGAGGAAAACGCTCGCGCATCAAGGGTTCGCGAATGGTCAGGAATTCTTGGGGGGTGATTGGCAACTCCAGCGCCTGGACAACGTAGTTGGCCAGGTCCGTGGCGCCACGCCCGATGATGTTCTGCTTGACGCTCCAGTCGAAGGTGCGCCCGTAGCGCTCGGCAATGATGGACGTGACTTCGGTATAGATGCCTTCGGTGTCCAGCAGCAAGCCATCCATGTCGAAAATCACGGCCTTGATCGGGCCAAACTTTTTCAGCGGTGCATTCATCGCATCTGATCCGTTATCAACTCAGCATTTCAGGGATGGCTCAGGTGCGCCCGGCGCAACGTATTCGCCTTAAAGGATTCAGCAGAATAACGAGGCGCGCTCGATACAGGCAATGGAAAATTTTGGTAGGACGGTGACGGGGGATTGGCAACTGCAACCCCCCGTCACGAACAGTTGGGATGATCGACGGGAACGTGCGTCAGCTGCCGGAACCACCTGAGCCGGAGCCCGACCCGCCGCCGCTTGAGCTACCGCCGCTACCGCTGCTGCTGCCGGTCCCACTGCTTGAGCCGGAACCGCCGCCCATCGTGCTGCCGCCGCTGGTGGAACCGCTACCGGTTCCCGGGCTGGTGCTGCTGCCGCTGGCATCACCACCGTTGCCTCCACCCACGGAGCCGGGTGGCAGGGCGTTGCCGGTGGTGTCGGTGGTGGATCCCGCATCCATCTGCGTCGAAGGCGGCATGCCTCCCTTGTCCACGGGCGCGTTGTCCGACGATTGGGCGAAAGCCGCCAGTGAACTGGCGCAGAGGACTCCGGCGAATGCCAGAGCCGTCAGGTTTGACTTCATCATGGTCAATCTCCTTTTCAGATGATTACTTCATGTCAGGCAACCCTGGCGCGCCGATGGTGCCGCGAAATCGACGGGCGGATGACGATCAGCTGGGCGTGCCCGAAGCGTCGTCACCGGCGATGTCCGGATCGTCCGGCGTCGCCTCGACATCCTGATCATCGCTTGGCACCTGCTCGACTCCAGTGTCGTCGTCATCAGGGGGTCGCTGGTCGCGGCTTAGCGGGTCGGTGGGTGAACGCAGCGGATATTCCGGCGTCTCGTCGTCGGGTACGGGCGTATCAGCAGTCATGGCAACCTCTTGGTATTTGCAATAAGCGCAAGCAAGACGGACTTATTTGTAGGACTCATCCTCAACCTCGGCATCTTCATCGTCGATCAAGGGAACCTGAGCATCATCCATCAGGGAACCAGGGTCTTCGTTACCCGGATCGTTGACGCCCGGATCGTTGATGAAGGGAACACCCGACGGGCCCTTTTCTTCCTTGCCTTCAGTTTCCGGCGTCATGACACACCTCCAATCACACGTGAATGTATGAATTCGAGGCGATAGAAAGCTAATCGTTCCGGGTAAATGCCCATAAGAAAAAACCGGCGCTGGGCCGGTATTTTCAATGCGTGGATTCGCTCAGCGATGCTTTTTCTTGTGCTTGTGCTTGTGCTTCTTGCCGCCCGAGTGTCCATCATTATCGTTGGACAGGTTGCTGCCCAGCGCACCGCCTGCCGCCCCACCAATGCCCGCGCCGATGGTGGATCCGGTCGATCCGCCCAAGCGGTTGCCAACGATCGAGCCACCCGCCGAACCCAGCCCACCACCGATGGCTGCTTCCGTACGGCTGCCCTTGCGCGCGCCCACCGCACTACCGGCCGCACCGCCGACACCCGCGCCAATCGCGGCGCCAGTGCTGCCGCCCATCTGTTGGCCAACCACATTACCCAACACACCGCCCAGACCACCGCCAACCGCAGCAGTACCGTCGCCAGCGGCCATCGCGCCCTGAGCGAGCACAAGCCCAAGCGCCAAGGTGGACAAAGTCAAACGCATGATAAAAACCTCAAGAATGCCGCATCGGGGGAAAAGGCCGGCGCGCGCGGGCGCGAGTGTACGCCAAACCGCGACAGCCATGGCGGTTGGACCACAAGCAAGGGGGTAGTTTTATGACAGGCAAAAAAAAGCCCGCTGGGGAAACGGGCAGGTACTGCTTTCTAACGGATGAGCTGAGACTACGCGACCGACTGTGAAAGAAACGTGAAAGCAAATCTCTGTAGGAAAAAAATGAAAAATCTCAGGAAACGTCCCGTTTTTACGAAACGAACGGGCGAAAAAAAGCCCCATTCGATGAGGGGCTGCGCTGACGATTATTTCCTGACGGGTATTCGGGGCAGGAATTTGGCTTTTTCCCCTCGCTGTACCTTGGATACTCTCGTCTTGATGGACTTGATCGGCTCGTCGCCGAAATCCGATCGATAGGCCGACTGACCACACTGTAGACCTTCGTTGACCGGATACGCGGCGCCATTTTCCTCGCTGTACTGTGCTCCCATCGCATTTCCCCTTTTGACGAAGCCGATACCGGCAACAACGATTGCCTATAAATATCGACTTTCACGTCAGTGAGACTAGCGGGTCATCAACAGACTGCCTGTCCGCAACCCGCCCTGACCGACGAACGGAACCCACTGTTTCAAAAAGGAAACACTCACTCCGCGCCCAGTATGGTGCGGCTCAGAACCCTGGAGACCTGATCAGCCGAATAAGGTTTGGACAGAAACTCGAAACCTTCATGTCCGCTTCGAGCCAGCTCCTCGCTGTAACCAGACGTCAACACCACCGGCAGCTCCGGGCGACGCTTGTGCAATTCCCTCGCCAGGGCGATTCCGCTGATGCCGGGCATGACGACATCGGAGAATACGGCGTCGAACCTCGTCGCATCCTGGCCAATCATCTCCAACGCCTGCTCGGCATTGGTCGCCCAGGCCGTTTCGTATCCCAGGTCTTGCAGGATCTGGTTGGCGAAACGCCCCACTTCCAAGTTGTCTTCCACGATCAATACCCGACGCCGGCCCTTCTCCAGCACCATAGGCGTGGTTTCCTCGCGTTTGGGCGCCTGGACTCCTTCTGGTTCGACTTCCGGAAGATACAGCGTAAAGACGGTGCCCTTACCGACGACGGTGGAAACATCGACGTTGCCTCCCGACTGCTTGGCGAAACCAAATACCTGGGACAACCCCAGCCCCGTGCCCTTGCCCACTTCCTTGGTGGTGAAGAACGGTTCGAAAATATGCTCGAGTATTTGCGGGTCGATTCCCGTCCCGGTGTCCTCCAGGGCGATGGCGGCGAAGGCCTGCCCTGCCCCGGCATGGCCTCGGATCGGCGGCATGCTGTGCCCACAATCGAGCCTCAACCACAACGTTCCCTGGCCGTTCATGGCATCCCGGGCGTTCAAGGCCATGTTGATCAGCGCCGTCTCGAACTGGCTCAGATCCGCGCGGATGTAGCAAGGCTGTTCACACAATTGGACCTTGACGTGGATGCGCGCCCCCGTGACCGTTTCCAGCATGTCCCCCAGGCTCTGGACTTGCTTGCCCACGTCGATGATTTCCGGCTTCAACGGCTGTCGCCGTGCAAACGCGAGTAACTGGCTGGTCAGCTTCGAAGCCCGCTCCACCGTTTCGGAAACCGCGACCATGTAGCGCTGCCGGCGCTCGTCGGACAGGTTGGGCATGCGCAGGAAGTCGACCGAGGACCGGATGATGGTCAGCAGGTTGTTGAAGTCATGGGCCACGCCACCGGTGAGCTGGCCGATGGCTTCGAGCTTTTGCGACTGGCGAAGCGCCGCTTCGGTCTGTTGCAGCCGCGTCGTGCGCTCCTCGACCCGTTGTTCCAGGGTCGCGTTCAGTTCGGCCAGTGCCGCCAGGCCTTCACGCACCGCGGCGTCCGCACGGGCGCGTTCGATGTGGGCCCAGCAGCGCTCGGTGACCTCCATCAGCAACGTCAGGTCGTTCGACGTCCAGGTTCTCGGTGTTTTGTCATGGATCGCCATCAGCGCCGTCAAGCGACCATCCTTGATCAGCGGGACGCAAATGGTGGCCGCGATGCCTATCGACTGGAACGCAGCCGCTTCCTCAGGCGCCAGCTCCGTCAGGTTGTCGTTGATCACCAATGGCTTGCCGGCCCGCAGATTGGTGACCGCCAACCGGCCGAAATCCAGCAGACGGTAATGCCCGATGATGCTGGGCGAACCAGCCCTCGCCCAATCGCCACGAATCGTGAAGCCATCCTCGTCCTCATCCATATCGGCATAGGCGCAGTTGGACAGGTTGAGGTGCGCCGCGAGAATGCGCGCGGTGGTCGCCATGATCGCCTGCGGATCCGTGGCATTGGCCACGGCACTGCCAATGGCATCGAGCACCGCCAGGCGTTGGGTCATGAGCACCGTGGAAGTCGTCTCGGTGACCGTGTCCAGCATACCCACGACCTTGCCGAACTGATCCCGGATGGGGCTGTAGCAGAACGTGAAAAAAGCTTTCTCGGGGCCACCGCCACGTTCGATGACCAATGGAAAATTCTCGATATAGGTCGCTTGTCCCTCGAAGGCCGCGCCCACGATCGGCCCGATATCGCTCCAGGCTTCCTGCCAAACCTGATCGAACGGACGGCCCAATGCTTCGGGTTTGCTACCGAGGATGGGCAAGAACGCATCGTTGTACAGCATGACCAGCTCGGGGCCCCAGACGATTGCTTGGGGAAAATGGGACGCAAAGCTCAGCGCCACGGTGGTCTTGAGCACATCTGGCCATTTTTCGAAGGGTCCGAGGGAGGTGTCGTTCCAATCGTGACGGCGCACCCTTTCAGCCATTTCTCCATAGCTCTGGAGCCAATCTGTCATTGCGTTCGATCCTTCTGGCACGCCAATACCCAGCGAGGGGAAAAGCTTGTGACCCCAGGCAGGGCCGTATTATCCCGCGCGGGGTAGGAAAGTGCGATTGGATTGTGGGATGTGTCGGGCTGCAATTACCCAACAAATGACGATTCTCGACCGAAAGGCTACAGCAACGTCCTACAAACCAACGAAAGTGGCGGGCTTTCGCCTCCTCTGGCGACCAGTACGCATCGTCGGATCAAGGCGATGCAGCGACTCGAAAAGATGTGGATCATGGGGCTAAAGATCGGCTTGCAGGCGCCGATAAAACAGGCGCACTTGGTATTTGCCATACCCGCCCGAGACATGGAGACGAAGGCGCAAGCGGACGAGACTGCGATAACGCAGGTGTCCGACGAAACAGGCGAAGGACATATAGATAAGAAAAAAAATCAGGGGCGAAACGGTGAAGAACACCAAACCCAGAAGTGATGTATCTCCAGTATCACGCAACAGGTTTTTCGCCCTTGAACAACGAATGCTATTCGACGGCGCGGCGGCGGTCATCGCCGATACCGCGGTCGTGGCACGTAGCGGCGCCGAAGATGCTTCCGTCGCGATTAGCGGCATCAGCGTCAGCGACACCGATAGCGCAACACAACACGTCACCTTGAATGCCAGCCATGGCACGCTGAACCTGGCCAGTACCAATGGCCTCACCGGCTTGACCGGCAATGGCGGCGCCAGCATCAGTTTCAGCGGCTCGCTGGCAGACATCAACGCCGCCTTGAACGGCATGTCGTTCCGGGGCGACAGCAACTTCAATGGTGCTGCCTCGTTTACGTTGACCAGCGACGACGGCAGCAATACCACCAGCAAAACCATCGACATCAACCTGACCCCGGTCAATGACGCACCGACGATTTCCGGCAGTGGCCCGGCGTTGCAGGTGGACGAAGGCGGGACGGCGAATTTCTCGCCGGCCACCAGCTCCCCCGACGGCAAGGGCTTCACCCAAAGCAACCTGGGCATGACCGATGTCGATAACGTGCAGCAACAGGTCATCATCAAGCTCACCTCCCTGGCGAGCAATGGCACCTTGTTGCTCAACGGTAAGGAGCTAGGGGTAGGGTCGAGTTTTTCCATCGACCAGATCGCCAACCTCAGCTATCGCCACAATGGCGACCAGGTCATCAATCCCGCGGGCCTCACCGACAGTTTCACCATTACCATCGATGACGGCGCCGGCGGCGTCGTTCACGACCACAACGTGCAGGTTCACGTCAATCCGGTGAACCAGGCGCCGACATCGAGCGGCACCATCACGATCATCGAGGGCGAGCAAAGCGTCAACCTGACCGACAACGGCAACCTGGTCAGCCCGATCGGCACGCCCCGTGGCACGATCCAGATCGGCGATCCCGATCAATCCCCGGGTGTCGACTTCACCTATACGCTCAACTCCCTGCCGACCCACGGTACGTTGCGCTATGACGGCGTGGTGATTACCGACAGCAGCTTCGTCATCCTGGACCTCTCCAAGCTCACCTACAGCCACGACGGCAGCGAAGCCAGCGGGGCCGGCGCCACCGATAGCTTCTTGCTCAATGTCACCGATGATGGCGGCGGCACCGGTGTGCCCAAGACGTCGACGTTGACCGTCGATCTCACCATCCTGCCCAACAACGACGATCCGGTCCTGGATCACAGCATCGACCAGAACCTGAATCCTGGGGAAACGATTCGCGTCGTCACCAACGCCATGCTGCAGGTCACCGACAACGACTCCTTCGATTCCAGCCTCAGGTATACGCTCACCGCCGTGCCCGACAGAAACGTCGGTTATTTCACGCTCAACGGTGGGTTGCTGGTGGTGGGATCGAGCTTTACCCAGGCCGACATCAACGCAGGCAACGTGGTCTATCACGTTCGGGCCTATACCGGCACGGCGCGAACCGACAGTATGAGTTTTACCGTCAAGGACGGCGGCGTACGCCTGTATCCAAGCGCGCGCGATGGCGGTATCTACGACACCGACGCGGCCAACAGCTCGTTGACGGTCAAGACGTTCAACGTCCACGTGCCGGCCGAGCCATCGACGTTGCCGGGGGCACTGCCGGCCGACCCCGCGCCTAACCAGGCGCCCGTCAGCGGCGGCGACAAAACCGCGACGATCGACGAAGCCGCCAGCTACACGCTGACGACCGCCGACCTCAACGCCACGGATGACTTCACCCCCGCCGACGGTTTGACGTACCGGGTGCTGGTCACGCCGGGCAGCGGCACATTGCTGCTCGACGGTGTGGCGATCGGTGCGTTCGGCACCTTCACCCAGGCCGACGTGGACGCTGGACGCGTTACGTTCCAGCACAGCGGCGACGAACACTTTGTCGACAACTTCCAATTCTCGGTTTCCGACGGGACGCTGACCACCGCGACCGAAAATTTCAGCCTCAGTATCGTGCCGAAAAACGACACACCGACCGCCACCAATGACGATCGGGTATTCACGGCCGAAGGCGGCACCGTCACCATTACCAACGGCAACATCGTGGTCGCCGATACCGACAGACAAGCCGATGCCAGCGGCGGCACCCAATACGCCACGAGCAACGACGTCATCCTGCAGATCAGTGCGCTGCCACAATTCGGTCACCTGACGCTTGGCGGCGTGACCGTGACGTTGAATCAGACCGTGACCTCGGCGCAATTGGCCGCGGGCGACCTGAAGTACGTCCATGACGGCAGCGAAAACTTTACTGACAGTTTTTCCGTGGTGCCCGTTGACGACCAGGGCGTGGCCGTCGGAGCGGGTACCAACCAATCCAGCACCGGCTCGGCTTTGGTGGTGCCGATCACCATATCACCGGTCAACGATGCGCCCGCGTTCAATTCCAAATCCCAACTGGTCGCCGGTGAAGCGGGCGCCATCCACGAAGGGGAATCGGCAGTGATCGGCGGTGCATCGGGTTATGCCAATGCCGATGGATCCGGGACGATAAATGGCTCGGTGGGCGGCGCGCACCTTGTGTACGGCGATGACGATAACTCCAGCCTACAGCGCCAATACCGGCTCACCGCTATTCCGGAGCATGGCAGGTTGATGCTCAACGGCGGCGTCCTCGGGCTCGGCTCGGTCTTCACCCAAGCCGACCTGGACGCCAATCGCGTCACTTATCAACATGACGGCAGTGAAACCAGCAACGACTCATTTTCCTACATCGTCAGTGACGGTGATTTCAGCGTCAACGACAGTGGCTCATTCGCCCAGGGCGTCACCGCCACGGCATCGACCTACAACATCGAAATTCTGCCGACCAACGACAAGCCAACGGTGTCTGCCCCCAACAACCCGGTCAATATCGACAGCACCGTCGCTGGCAACAATCCGGTGGGCGGCTTCACGGTGGGCGATCTCGATGACTTGAGCGGCGTCGGCACGCAGGATTCGGTGCAAGTCATCGTGCGGCTGACCCAGACCGACGGCACCGCTTTCACGGCGGGCGAGTATGCGGGCGTCACCCTCTCCGTCGGCCTGGGCGGCGGCGCTACCCGAGACGCCGATAAAGACGGCAATGGCGATTACCTGGTCCTTCGCGGCACCCGAGCCGAAGTCAACGCGGCGCTGGCGACCCTGACCGCCAGCGTCAACGACCCCAGCAACGAGGACCATCAATACCGCATCCAGGTCGTGGTCGATGATCGGCTGCGTGACGCCGGCGGCAACCTGACGACGGGGGCCAATGGCGGCAGCGAAAACCAGGCGGCCACCCCCGGCGGCAACGGGCAGCCGATCTCCGCCGTTGAATTCGATGGATACACCGACAGCGTCACCGGCACCGACCTCAACCTGGCACAGGCCAGCGTGTTGGTCCGCGTGTCGACAATCAACAGCCTGCCCAGCGTGGGCATCCCGGCGTCCCAACTGATCAACGAAGATCGCTCGACCGCCGTCACCGGCATCTCGGTGGTCGATACCGAGTCCACGGCCCTCGACGTTCCGGTCTCCGTGACGGTCAGCGTGCCATCGGGCCAAGGCATACTGGGGATTGGCGGCGCGGGTACGCAGACCACCATCACCCTGCCGTCAGGGCGAACCGTGAGCATCAGTGGCGATAACAGCAACAGCGTCACCCTGATCGGTCGGGCGGACGATATCCAGTCGCTGCTCAACGCCGCCGGCACTGGCTTGACTTACACCAGCGCAGCCCACGCCAACCACGACTACAACGGTGCCACTGCTGGCGACGTTACGCTCAGCGTGCAAATGAACGAAGGCACCGCCGCCATCGGTGGTGACGTGGGCAGTGGCAGCGTTGCGTCGCCCGCCCAGACCAGCGAACTGGCAATCACCCTGCAAGCGACCAACGACGCCCCTACCGTAACGGCAGGCAGCGGTAGCCTGGCGATAGGCCAAAGCGGCGCAGCGGTGGCCGTGCCGGGGTTCTCGGTCTCGGATCGAGACTACAACGACGGTGGGGGCATCAGCGCACCGCCAGGCGAGAGCGCTTCGCCGGAACAGGACTTCACTCAGGTGACCGTGCGCCTGACCGATGCCAATGGCGTGCCGCTGAGCCAAGCGAGCTACACCGACATCATTCTCGGCTCCACCAGCTCGCCCACGGAAGATCACACCAGCTTCGAAATCGATGACACCTACTCCGGCACGGACAGTGCATTGGTCATCCGCGGCAGCCTGGCCAACGTCAATGCTTACCTCGCGGGTTTGCAGGTTACCCTCAGCGGCACCCTTGCCAACACCGACACCAGCTACAGGGTGCAGGTGATTGCCGACGACCGCATTCGCAACGTTGCCACCGGCGTGCTGGACGCCAGTGGTCTGGCCAACGGCGGCTTGAATCCGTCCGGTGCTTCGACCGCCGTGGTCCCCGCCACCGTTATCGATCCCTACGCGGCGTTGCCTGGCTCGCTCACGCTCAATATGGGCAGCAACACGCGGACGCTGTTTGTTTCCAGCCTCAACGACCCGACCCAGGTTACCGCCAGCGATGTCACCGTCAGGGAAGGCTCGGCGACCCTCAACCTGACCGGCAGCGTGGGTGGGTTCACCATCAGTGACCCGGACGCCAACGGTGCCAATACGTTCTCGGCCACCGTACACGTCAGCCAGGGGGTGATTTCCGGCGTGGGCGGCAGTGGTGGTTCGATCAGCGGTGTGGGCAGCGATACGGTGACGATCAGCGGGGCCACCCAAGCCGAAGTCAACGCTCGCCTTCAGGCCCTGACGATTACTTACCCGACGGCCACGGGCGCGCCGGCAGGCAGCGACTACACGGGCAACTTCACGGTGACGGTTTCCGTCAACGATGGCGGCAGCACCGGGCAGCGTCCTGGAGCGTTGACCGGCGACACCGACGATGCCAACCAGAACCCGGGCGATTTCGACTACGCCGACGGCACCACCGCCGCGCTGATCACCACCCGCACGATCAATGTAACCGTGCTGCCGGTCAACGATGCGCCTTTGGCCTCGGGCCTCGACAGCTCGCAAACCGTGACCAAGGGCGGCAACCCCGTTCGTCTGGATGGCGACGGCAATGTGGCCGTCAGCGACCTCGAACTGGATGTGAGTGCTGACAAATGGCAGGGCGCGACGCTGACCATCAACCGTCAGGGCGGCGGCAATGCCGATGATGTCTTTGGCCTTTTCGACAGCGATGCGGGGGACGATGCGGTCGGTGTTCAGGTCAACGGCAGCGACCTGCTCGTCGACGGGGTGGTCGTGGGCAGCATCAGCAATGCCTCGGGCACGCTGCAAGTCACCTTCAACGCCGATGCCGACGGTTCAGTGGTCGGCAAAGTGATGGGCGCCGTCACCTACAGCAACACCAACGCCTCGACATCGGCCAGCGCCGACGTAGCCGTCGACTTCGTGCTCAACGACCAGAACCCGAACACCACCGACAGCGGCACTGCCGGCAGCGGCCAGGACCAAGGCGCCGAAGGGCGGAAAATCGCGACGCAAACCATCACCATCCACCTCAACACCGCGCCGGTGGCCGTGGACGATGGCCTGCAAACCGTCCAGCAAGGCGATCCGGCCAGCGGCAATGTCCTGCCCAATGACAGCGACCCGGACGGCAACCCTTTGAGTGTCACCGGGTTCACCGTCGCGGGGGTCGTCGGCACGTTCAATCCTGGCGATACCGCCACCATTGCCGGCGTCGGCACCCTGACGCTCAATGCCAACGGCAGCTACTTGTTTACACCAGCGCCATCCTTCCACGGCGATGTGCCGGTGGTGACCTACAGCATCACCGATGGCACGGGCGGCGCCGACACCGCCGACCTCACCATCCGGGTCAACGCGCCACCGGTTGCGGTGGACGATGGTCTGCAAACCGTCCAGCAAGGCGATCCGGCCAGCGGCAATGTCCTGCCCAATGACAGCGACCCGGACGGCAACTCCCTGAGTGTCGGCGGGTTCACCGTGGCGGGGGTAGTCGGCAGTTTCAATCCTGGCGATACCGCAACCATTGCCGGTGTCGGCACCCTGACGCTCAACGCCGACGGCAGCTACCTCTTCACGCCGATCCCCACCTACCACGGCGATGTACCGGTGGTGACCTACAGCATCACCGACGGCGTGGGCGGTACCGACAGCGCCGACCTGACGATTCGGGTCAACGCGCCGCCAGTGGCGGTAGACGATGGGCTGCAAACCGTCCAGCAGGGCACGCCGGCCAGCGGCAACGTCCTGCCCAACGACAGTGATCCGGAAGGTCATCCGCTGAGCGTCGCCGGGTTTACTGTCGCGGGGGTTGCGGGCACTTTCAATCCTGGCGATACCGCAACCATTACCGGTGTCGGCACCCTGACGCTCAACGCCGACGGCAGTTACCTCTTCACGCCGGTTGCGACCTTCCACGGCGATGTGCCGGTGGTGACCTACAGCATCACCGACGGCGCGGGCGGTACCGACAATGCCGACCTGACCATCCGGGTCAATTCCACGCCTGTCGCCAACGATGACGGGGTGTTGCTCACAGACCGCGACACGCCCATCCAATCCATACCGGTGTTGGCCAACGACACCGATCCGAGCGGCCATCCGCTCACCGTCACCCACGCCCAGAGCGCTGACGGCAGCGTTACGATCAACCCAGACGGAACCCTGGATTTCACCCCGGCACCCGGCGTCACGGGCGATGTCACGATCACCTACGTGATCAGCGATGGCGTGGGTGGCAGCGACACCGCCCAAGTGCGCATCCATATCAATGAGCCGCCCGTGGCCGTCAACGACGGCGTTCATAGCGCGCCCCAAGGAGACCCGATCAGGGGCAGCGTGCTCGGCAACGACAGCGACCCCGAGAACGATGCGATTCATGTGGTCGATTTCACCGTGGATGGCGTGACCGGCACCTTCGCGGCCGGCGACAGCGTGGCAATCCCAGGCGTCGGCACGATTAGGCTCGACCTCGATGGCCGCTTCGTATTTACACCGAACGCCAATTATCTCGGCGCGGTGCCGACCATCGATTACCGGATCACCGACGACCATGGCGGCTTCGCAACGGCGCAATTGAGGCTGCGCATGGACTCCTCGACATTGCCGCTGCCGCCCACGTCCGATGTCTCGACGGATCGGAACGCGCCCACCGGCGACGTTCTGCGTCATGAATACCCGGATTGGCAGCTTGATTCGTTGAGCGTACGGCGCGACATGGTGCCGGGCTTGTTCGTCACGCTTCCGGTGATGGATTCGCAAATCCAGGCCGATGAACGACTCGACCCGCTGCGCTCCGGCTATGCCGAAGCCTACAGCGGCGAAATACGTTCGGAGTCGATCGGGATCGGCCTCGGTTTCGTTCCTAATCTGCACGTCACGCTGGCGGTACAGGATTCGCAAAAAACCGTCGATTACCAGGAAGGTTCGCTCAAATTCAAGGACAGCCTGTATTTCACCGGTGGCCATAGCTTGTTCGGCGATTTCGATGCCTTGCAGCCTGTGGCTGAAGAGCCTTCGGCAAGAGAAGTCAAGCCCAGCCCGCCGTCTGATCAGCCCAAGGCGGCCGTTTCCTTCAGTGACCAAATCAGCCAGGCCGCCAAACAGCGCCAGCCTCATTCGTCCACTCAAGTCGAACGGCTACCGCCGCCCCAGCGCAAAGGTTGACCCAACGTCCTCTACTTTCCTTATAAAAACGGTAATCACATGTCTTTGATGGAAAAAAATCGTTCAGTACTGGGCGCAGGCTGGGTCGCGGCCATGGTTATCGGCCTGGCAGGCTGCTCCGTTGCGCCGAAGCCGTTGCAACAAGATGAAATTCACCAACGAGTGGCCGGTGACCAGCTCCAGCTTTACGCCGACCAGGAACCGATCAAGGGGCCATTGACCTTCGCCGACGCGCTGGCACGCTCGCTCAAATACAACCTCGACTATCGCCTGAAGTTGATGGAATCGGCTCTGGCGGCGGGCCTGCATGACGTTTCACGTTACGACATGCTTCCCAAGATGCTGGTCTCGGCTGGCTACACGTCGCGCAACAACGAGTCGGGTGGTACGAGCGTCGGCATTGAAACCAACACGGTTTCGTTGATCCCCTCTTCCTCCGTCGAGCGTAACCGGACACTGGCCAACGCTGAGTTTTCCTGGAACCTGCTGGACTTTGGCGTCAGCTACTACCGCGCCAAGCAGAGTGCCGACCAATACCTGATCGCCGAGGAGCGACGCCGACGCGTGATGCAAACGGTCCTGCAGGACTTGCGCACCTCCTACTGGCGCGCCCTGGGCGCCCAGCGTCTTGAAAGCCAGGCCGACGAGCTGCTGAACCGTGTACGTCTGGCGCTGGGCAAATCACGGGAGGCCGAGGTACAGGGTCTGCTACCGCCGGCACAGGCGTTGGCTTACCAAAGCGCCCTGCTGGACGCGACCACTTTGCTCAACGCTCGCCGCCAGGATCTGGAATTCGCCAAACGCGAATTGGCCGCGCTGATGAGCATTCCACCGGGCACCCAATTCACGCTGGCTGAGGAAAGCGAGCCCTCGCTGCCTGGCGTCCCGGTCGACATGGCCAAACTTGAGGAAATCGCCTTACAGGCGCGTCCTGAGCTGCGTGAGGAAGACTATCGCAAGCGCATTTCGGCGGACGAAGCGCGACGCCAATTGCTGGCACTGCTGCCCAGCCTTGGAATCAACATCAACGATCAGTACGACTCCAACAAATATCTCTATAACAGCAACTGGGTCGACAGCGGCGTACAGGTCAGCGCCAACCTGTTCAAGCTGGCGGCCATCCCGGCCACGCAAAAAGCCAGCGCCTCCCAGGAAAAAACCGACAACGCGCGCCGCCTTGCGCTCTCGATGGCCGTGCTGACACAAGTGCGCATCTCGGTGGAGCGCTACAAGCTCGCCTTGGTCGATTACGACCTGGCCGACCAGTCGAGCCAGGTCGATCAACGCATGGCCAAGTTCGCCCGCGCTTCGGTGTCGTCCCGCACCGATTCCGAGCTTGAAGTCATTCGCACCGAAACCCGCGCCCTGCTCGCACAGTTCCAGCGATACTCGGCCTACGCCACGGCGCAGACCGCTTTCGGGCGCATCTACAACTCCTTGGGCCTGGACGTGCTACCCGAAGACGTGCGCGACGCCAGCGACTTGCAGCAACTCTCGCAACAACTGCAGGAAAGCCTGAGCCGTTCAGAACGCCAGGCGTTCACGACGGCGATCGGAGAGTTGCCTTCGCAGCAACCGTTGGCGGTACGCCTGGAATACTCAGGCGATGCCCGGGCAGCCAATGACATGCTCGAAGTGGCTCGCCAAGCATTGAAACGCAACCAGTTCGTGCTTGCCGAAAACAACCAGCCCGGGCCTACGCTGATCATGCAACTGCGTATCGCCAACATTCAGGATGGTATCCGTCGCGGTGAATGGAGCGTCAGCCTGCGCCGTGCCGACGGAAGCGTGGCAGGCACCAGTCACTACCAGAGCACGTTGCGCGCCCAGCCAGACAGAGATTCCTTGAACGCATTCTGCGAAGCCGCCACGGTCGCTGAAGTGCCGAATTTGCGCGCGTGGTTGAAATCGGGCCCAACACAGGTGGCCTCGAAATGAAGATCCGATCACGTTGTGCTTCTCTTTCTGTGATCGGCGGTTCGTTGCTCGGTCTGGTCGTGTCAGCGCAACCGGCATGGGCACAAAGCGAAACCGATGCCGGCGTACGCGTGCTGCTGGTGGCCGACCAGGAAACCACCCTGGCGAGCCAGCTGGTGGGGCGGGTACGCGCGGTCAACGCGTCGCTGGGATCGACGTTCAGCAAGGGTGACGTGCTCGTCAGTTTCGACTGCGACGAACAGGTCGCTCGCCTGAAGATGGCCCAGGCCGACCTGAGCTCCGCCCGTGAAACCCATGACGCCAAGCTGCGCTTGCAAGGGTTGCAGTCCGCCGGCGAGGTGGAAGTTTCGCTGGCCGCCAGTGCCGCAGAGAAAGCCGCTGCCCAGGTGGCCCAGTACCGGGCCCAGCAACAACAATGCAATGTGCTCGCACCGTTCGACGGGCGCGTGGTCAAGGTCCAGGTCAAAGCCTTTCAGGGCGTCAACCTGGGCCAACCACTGCTCGACATCATCAGCAAAGGGCCATTGAAGGTACGTGTGAATGTACCTTCCAAATGGTTGGTCTGGCTCAAGCCCGACCTGCCCTTCCAGGTTGATTTGGGTGAGACCGGCAAACGTTATCCCGCCAAAGTCAGCGCCATCAACGGCCAGGTCGACGCCGTCAGCCAGACCATCGAGCTTGAAGGGGTGATCGAAGGCCGGCCCGTCGATCTGCTCGCCGGCATGAGTGGCACTGCGCTGTTCGAAGCGCCGCAATGAACGCCCAAGCCAATACAGCGCCCAACCCGGTCGCGGTGCTGCTGCATCTTGAGCAGCGCGCACAAGAAGCGCGCAGTACCGCCGAGCTGGGTTTTGTGATGGTCAACGAAACGTGGCAACTTCTGCGTTATCGCCAAGGCTATGTATTTGTCAGCGATGTGCTGGGCAAGCCCTCGCTGAGCAACGTTTCCAGCTTGGCGGTGCTGCCTGAAGAGACACCGTTTACCGTCTGGCTCAAGAGGCTGGCCCAGCATCTCTGGACGCAGCCCGCGGTATCGGCCGAATCGACACCAGCCACCGTCTTGCATCTGTTGCGAGCCCGGGACCTTCCCGAAAGCTTCGCCGAGGGCTGGACCGAATGGATGCCGATGCATCTGCTGTGCGTACCGCTACCGCCTCGCGATCATTCACGTCGTGGCATGTTGCTGCTTGCCTGCGATACCGAGCCGGACGAACATACCCAGGCCCTGCTCGCCAGACTGGGGCAAACCTATGCCTACTGCCTCGCGGCGCTGACCAACAAACGCCCCACGCTCGGCGCCCGCTGGCAGGTCTGGCGACAGCGCCCGTGGCGTTTATTGGCGTTGGGGACGGCCATGGCCCTGGCGTGCCTGGTGCCGGTCCGACTGAGCGCCCTGGCACCGGCCGAGATCGAAGCCCATAACGCGATGGCCATCGCCTCCCCGCAAGATGGCGTGGTGCACGAGTTCCTGGTGCAGCCCAACCAGATGGTGCAAAAGGATCAACCGCTGTTCAGCCTCGACGACACGACCCTGCGCAATCGCCGCGCGGTTGCCCGGCAAGCGCTGGAAGTCGCCCGGTCCGAAGCGCTGCTCGCTGCGCAAAAAGCCTTCGAAAGCGCACAGAGCAAGGGCGAGCTGGCCGCGCTCAATGGGCAAGTGCAGGAGAAACAGGCCGAGGTCGCTTGGCTCGACGAAATGCTTGAGCGCAATGTGGTCCGAGCGCCACGCGACGGCATCGCGATATTTGGCGACACCAATGATTGGATCGGCAAGCCGGTGGTCACTGGCGAGCGCATCATCCAGCTGGCCGACCCGCAAGATGCGGGGGTGCTGGTCTGGCTCCCGGTGGCCAATGCCATCAACCTCGATACCGGTTCTGAAATTCGTCTGTTCCTGCACGTTGCGCCGCTATCGCCCTTGACCGCCAGCCTGATCCAGACCAGCTACCAGGCCACGCTTTCGCCAGACAACATTCCCTCGTATCGCATTCGGGGGCAGTTCCAGGGTGATGCCAGCCAGTTGGCGCGGATCGGCCTCAAGGGCACCGCCAAGCTGTATGGCGAATCGGTACCGCTGATCTATTACGTCATGCGCCGTCCGTTGGCCGCCCTGCGTGAATGGAGCGGGCTGTGAGCGAACTGGACCTGGCGACTCTGCTGTCGGGCTCATCGGCCGGATCGACATTGCAAGACCCAGACGTACATCTTCCCGAACACCTGCCCGCGGTGCGCGAAGACTTGCGCCTGATTCCCGCGGCCTCGCAACGTGATGGCTCGCCAGCCTGGATGATCCAGGACCCGGTCGGTAACCGGTTCTTCAACATCGGCTGGCTGGAGTTCGAGATCCTGTCACGCTGGTCCCTGGGTAGCCCGACCCGCTTGCTCGAGGCGCTCGCGGCCGAAACGCCCCTGAACGTCAGCCGAGCGGAACTGGCGGCCTTGTTGGCGTTTCTGAGCCGCCATCAGTTATTGCATGTCAGCGACGTCACCGGTACCCGACGCCTGGAAGAGATGGCCCGGCAAGGCAAGCACACCGGTTGGCAATGGTTGCTTCACAATTACCTGTTCATGCGCGTGCCGCTCTGGCGTCCGCAGCGCCTGTTAGAAAAAACCCTGCCCTGGGTCGCGCCACTGTTCAGCCGGACCTTTCTGGTGTGCATCGCCCTCGCCATCGTGCTGGGCCTGTTCTTCGTCGAACAGCAATGGGATGTGTTCGTTGCCAGCTTCCAGCAAAGCCTGTCACCGCAAGGCCTGGTCGGTTATCTGGTAGCCCTGGCGATTACCAAGTGCCTTCACGAGCTCGGCCATGCCTATACGGCTACGCGCTACGGCGTGCGCGTCGCGCACATGGGCGTGGCGTTCCTGGTGCTATGGCCGGTGCTCTACACCGATACCAGCGAATCCTGGAAGCTCGCCGACCGCCGTCAACGCTTTCACATCGCCGGTGCCGGCATTCTCGTGGAGCTGCTGGTTGCCGGAGTTTCGACGCTAGGTTGGGCCTTGTGCGAAAACCCAATGCTCAAGAGCGGGCTGTTCTTCCTGGCGACCACCAGTTGGATGATTTCATTGGCCCTCAACGCCAGCCCCTTCATGCGCTTTGATGGGTATTTTTTGCTGTCGGACTGGCTCGACCTGCCCAACCTCCACGAGCGCTCGGGTGCCTTGGCGCAAGCCTGGATGCGCCGTCGCCTGTTGTCCTGGGACGAACCCGATCCGGAAGTCGTAGCGCCGCGCCTGCGTGGTTTTCTCATTGCCTTTGCCATCGTCACCCGTATCTATCGCCTGGTAGTGTTTCTCGGCATCGCCGTCGCCGTGTATTACCTGTTTTTCAAGGCGCTGGGTATCTTGTTGTTCCTAGTCGAAATTGCATGGTTCGTCGTCATGCCTATCCAGCGTGAACTCAAGGTCTGGTGGGGTCGTCGCAAGGAGATCCCCACGCGGCGAGGTCGCCTGCTTTTGCTCGGGCCAGGCGCGCTGATGCTATTGGCCGCCTTGCCGTGGAGCACCCAGGTGCAGGCGCCCGCCTGGCTGCATGCAGAGGTTCAATACACGCTCTATAGTCCCTTGCCGTCCCGGCTGGTGGAGATGCCTCTCGCCGGGCAACCGATCGAAGCCGGTTCAACCTTGGTCGTTCTGGATTCCCCGGTCATACGCGACAAGGCCGAACGGTCTCACAAAGCGACCCTCGCCTTGCGCGCGCAGCTTGCCGGGCTCCCCGGAACTGCCGATGGGGCCGAAAAATATGCCTCGATTGCCAGCCAGCTCAACCGTCAGCAAGCCGAGTCCGCCGCCCAGGCGGCCGAGTTGCAACGCCTGACATTGCGCGCCCCGATGGCCGGAGTGCTCATCGACATCGACCCCGCCGTGCAGCCCGGCGTCTGGGTCAAGCCCAATCAGCCGCTGGGCGTCTTGGTCAGCCCCGATAGCTGGACGGTGGAAGCATTCGTTCGCCAGCAAGACCTCGCGCGCGTGGCCGTTGGCGCTCGCGCGCGCTTTTATGCACAGGGAGGCAGCGGCACGACGCTTGAGGGAGAAGTGATCGGCATTGACGATTCACGCACCCAGAACGTCCCGCATCTGATGCTGAGCACGACCTACGGCGGTCCCATCGCCGTCTCCGCAAAACAGGACCGGAACCTGCAGATCCGTGATGCCCTTTACCGGGTGAGAATACGTTTGGACGCCCCTCCCGCCCAGATGATGATGCGCCTGGGCAACGTGTCCATCGAGGGGGCCCGCATCAGCCCGGTTGCAGAGCTGTTCACCGATGCGTTGTCGATTCTGATCAGAGAAAGCGGGTTCTGACGGGGGCTTTCACCTGCTCCCCCGTGCGAGGAAGCTTGCTCCCGCTGGGCCGCTCCGACGCCTCGGGAGCAGCGGCCCCTTTTCTGTGAGCGCTTCGCACTCAAGCGGGAGCGAGCTCCCTCGCCACGGGTGCATCGTCGGCTCAAGGCTTGAGCACCACCTTCACGCAGCCGTCTTTTTTGTCCCGGAAAGTGTTGTACATTTGCGGGCCGTCTTGAAGGCTCACGGTGTGAGTGATGACGAAGCTTGGATCAATCTGCCCCTCCTGGATGCGCCGGAGCAGGTCGTCGGTCCAGCGGTTCACGTGGGTCTGCCCCATCTTGAAAGTCAGGCCCTTGTTCATGGCCGCGCCGAACGGGATCTTGTCGATCAAGCCGCCATACACACCGGGGATGGACAACGTGCCGGCGGGGCGGCACACATACATCATCTCCCGCAGCACGTGGGGGCGGTCTGACTCCAGCATCACCGCTTGCTTGACCCGATCGTAGATGGAATCGAACGAACGGGTCGCGTGGGATTCCATGCCTACCGCGTCGATGCATTTCTCTGGGCCCTTGCCGCCCGTCAGCTCGGCCAAGCGGTCCAGCACACTTTCGTCATCGAAGTTGATGGTGATGGCGCCCCCGGCCTTGGCCATGGCCAGGCGCTCGGGCACGTTGTCGATGCACACCACCTGCTTGGCTCCCAGGATCACCGCGCTGCGCACCGTGAACTGTCCTACCGGACCGGCGCCCCAGATGGCCACGGTGTCGGTGGGCTGGATATCGCATTGCACGGCCGCCTGCCAACCGGTGGGGAATATATCCCCTAGAAACAGCACTTGCTCATCGGTCAGGCCGTCCGGAATCACCACCGGGGTAAAGTCCGCATAAGGCACCCGCACGTACTCGGCCTGGCCGCCAGGATAGCCGCCAGTCAGGTGGGTATAACCGAACAGCCCCGCAGTGGTGTGGCCGAAGGCCTTGTCGGCCAGGTCCTTGTTGCGGTTGCTGCGCTCGCAGACCGAAAAGTTACCCCGACGGCATTGATCGCATTCACCACAGCAAATCGTAAAGGGCACCACTACGCGATCGCCAATTTTCAGTTTCTTGTTGGCCGAACCCACTTCCACTACTTCACCCATGAACTCATGGCCCATGATGTCGCCATGCTTCATGCCGGGCATGAAGCCATCGTACAAGTGCAGGTCCGAGCCGCAGATGGCGCACGAGGTGACCTTGATAATGGCGTCACGTGGGTCTTCTATGGTGGGGTCGGGCAGATGATCATCACAGCGGATATCTTTTTTTCCATGCCAGCGTAACGCTTTCATCTTGGTACACCTCCTGAACAGGGTCGGTGCGCCAGCCATGAACATTCTCGTTATGCGCACCTACTGATGTTTTCGGTCGGAGGAAAACGCGACAAGTTCAAAGCATGTCTGCCCACATCGGTAAAACGCGATAGACGGTTGCGCCGTCATTCGGGTTATCAAGCGGCTCTTCCCTCCGCTCACCCCAGACTCATTGCCCCCGAAAAACTTGCCTCCACCGGTCCGATAAGAAAGACCGCGCCCACGCCATCCCATCGCACCGTCACGCTTCCACCATCACATTCAACCTCAACGGTGCTGTCCAACAAACCACGACGGATGCCGTTGACGACCGCACCACATGAGCAAGAACCTGACCCCAGCGCGATGCCGGCACCACGCTCCCAGATGCGTAGACGAATATGCCTTCGCTCAATGATCTGGACGAAATGAACGTTGGTCTTGAGCGCAAATAACGCATTGGTTTCGATAGCGGGACCCACCGTGGCGATATCAACGCTGGCCAGGTCTTCGACAAAATAGGTGCAGTGGGGATTGCCCATGCTGCAAGCGGCCGGGCTGCCAGCCAGTGGCAAGTCAGCGGTGTCCGCTGCTTGCGCCAGCGGGATGTCCGACCAGCCAAAAAGCGGTACGCCCATGTCAACGGAAATATCACCGGCTGGGGTGCGTTCGCAAGTCAGTAGACCCCGGTTGGTCCGCAGCATCAGCGAACCCACATTCGCTTCGCGCATGAGCAGGTCCGCCGCCCCCCGCGTCGCGCTGCCACAAACATCCAGCGCCGAGCCATCCGCATTCCAGAAGACCACCCGCGCAGCAGCATCGTCGCAATCGAGCAGTACCGCGAGTTGGTTGAAGCCAATACCCCGGTTGCGGTCGCCCATTCGCTGGGCCAGCGCACCTGTCACCGGATTGGCCGAGTTTCGCGAATCGACAATAACGAAGTCATCGCCGTTGGCATGCATCTTGTGGAAGTTAAGCGGCATGGATTGATCCTGGTCTTGCGACAACTTGCCCTGCGCGAGGTCGGACGAGCATCTAGGGTTTGTATGAAATTCGATGCATTAGATCGTTGAGCATATAGGTGTCCAGAAAGGCGGTCACTTCGATGATTTGCCCATCCTTGAGCGTCATGTGCCACAGGTAAGTGTTTTTATAGGGCTTGTGATCAAGTGCCGTGGCTGTGCCGTTCCAAAGAACAACCACGACGTCGTTCTCGGCAATGATGCTTTGCACCGTTGGCACAATCGGCGTAGCCAGCCGAGCAGTGATCGGGCGCACGGCTTGGGCCAACTCAGCCTTGCTGGTGTAGACGCCTGACACCGGGCTTGTGCCGGCCACGGTCCATTTGGCATCCGGCGCCAGCAGGTCGAAGACCGTGCCCTTGCCCTCCTGCCAATTCGCGAAAGCCTGGCGAACCAGATCCGTATTGGTACGTTGAACATTGTCCGAAGCCCAGCCGTTGCCCGCTGAGAATATAAAAGAAAGTGCAAGCACTTGGGCTTGCCAAGCCAAACTCATCCACCGAGTCATGATGTTCTCCCACAGCCATTAAATTTCAATAGAACCTTAACGGCATACGGGGAGAGGTCTTTGCTCGATACTGCAGTGGGGTTGCCTGATGCTGTTTGGCGCTGAGCTATCACGTGGATACCGCCGTCAACGCCGTACAACGTCCTCGTAGAAACCCTGCGCTGCCAGATTCTTGTCCTTCGCCTCCAACATAATGTCGAACCGGTCCAGAAACCTGAGGGCGTACTGGTTCGTCCAGCGATTCCACATCTGCGCGCTGTGCCCGTACAGGTCTCGCTTGGACACGACCCTCAACAAGGCATCCATCTCAAGCTTATCGTCAGCATCGAAACCCAACGCCTGAAGCCGCTCCGGGGGTTGGGAGTAATGCATGGTGGGCCGCACGCCGCGCCAACTGTCGATGACGCGATCGACTCGTGGGGAATCCGGCGCGATGTAATCGTTCTCGTTGATCCAACAGTGATGAATATCCAGCACGATGGGTGCGAGGTCGGCAAGTTCCAGACAATCATCCAGGCCGTAGGTCTTTTCCTCGTTTTCGAAGGTAATGCAATTGCGCGCCGCCTCCGACAACCGTGGCCAGACCGAACGTATCCCCTCGCCCCCCAGCCGCCCGGCAATGTGCACGTTGCATTTGAAATCCTGGAAATGCCGACCAAAGCCCATCATCCGGATCATGTCGGCGTGGTACTCGAACTCGGCGAGGCTGTTCTCCACCACCGGCGGTTTATCCGAACCCAGTACGCAGTATTGGCCGGGGTGAAAGGACAGCCTGATGTCCGCTGAACGCGCCAGATCCCCGATCGCGCCAAAGCGCTCTTCCAGTTGGGCTTGGATGGCAGGGTCCTGATAGAACGCGCTCACCTTCGGATGACTGTAGAACGGCAACAGATCGCTACTCAGCCGAAGCATGCGCAGGGTCGGGGGAAGCTCGGCGACGTAGGCGATAAGGCGTAACTGCGCGTCGAGATTGTGCGTGATGATTTCCAACAGCTTGTCGCGGGCGACCTGTGGGGAGACGCTGTCCATCCAGCGCAACGTTGTAGTGCGCGGATTGAAGGGGGCTTCGATTGTCTTTAGCGCGGCCGCCGAGAGGCCGCGATCAGGGTGCCGGTATTGGCAGGCGAAGCCAATGCGGGGGTGGGTCATGGGGAGTCCTGGCCGTTGAGTCTGTGTTGGCGGTAGACATCCTGGCGGCCGAGTCGTCGTTTTTGATTGGTCGTTGAAACAGCTTTCCTCGGAAAGTGTTCGAGATCAGGCAGTGGCAGCCCGAACAGAAACGTGGGCTGGTCCCACATTGTTCCCATACCGCCCCTTTTCCAGACGCCAAAAACCACAAACCCCCGACTTTCTCTAGGAAAATCAGGGGTTTGTGTTTGTAGAATGTGGCGGTGAAGGAGAGATTCGAACTCTCGATACAGTTTCCTGTATACACACTTTCCAGGCGTGCTCCTTAAGCCACTCGGACACTTCACCGTGTCTCGGCAAACTGTTCAGTCTGTCGAGGCGCGCTAATGTAGTCGAAAGCCTTGGCGATGGCAAAGGTTTTTTTCAGAATTTTCATGTGCTTAAGGCAGGCCAGCATTTCAAACGGGTCGGGGCATGGCAAACCGGCCAAACTTCGGCTTTGTCCGCAGGCCCGCTTATAGAAGCAAGCGCGGCCCATCGGGCGGGCGAGGCCGTTTGAAAGGGGCGGGGCTGACCGGTGAGTCAGTCACGGCGCTTTACCTGGCCTGCGACGGTGGGTAACGTCTGCTGACTTCTCTTACAAGGAATAGCGTCATGAGCGACCTGATTGCCTACCATCTCGAAGACGGTATCGCGACCCTGACCTTGAACAACGGAAAGGTCAATGCCATTTCGCCTGATGTGATTGCCGCGTTCAACGCTGCGTTGGACCAGGCAGTGGCCGATCGCGCGGTGGTGATCATTACCGGGCAGCCGGGGATTCTGTCGGGCGGGTACGATTTGAAAGTGATGACCGCAGGTCCCAAGGAAGCGGTGAGCCTGGTGGCGTCCGGTTCGACCCTGGCTCGCCGCCTGTTGTCGCACCCCTTCCCTGTCATTGTCGCTTGCCCGGGGCATGCGGTCGCCAAGGGAGCGTTCCTGTTGTTGTCGGCGGATTACCGCATTGGTGTCGAAGGGCCGTTCACGATCGGCCTGAACGAGGTGCAGATCGGCATGACCATGCACCATGCCGGTATCGAGCTGGCCCGGGATCGGTTGCGCAAGTCGGCATTCCACCGCTCGGTCATCAATGGCGAGATGTTCAATCCCCAGAGCGCCGTGGATGCGGGCTTCCTCGATAAGGTGGTGTCGGCGGACGAATTGCAATCTACGGCGTTGGAAGCGGCGCGTCAGTTGAAAAAGATCAATATGACCGCCCACAAAAACACCAAGCTTAAGGTTCGCAAGTCGCTGCTGGATGCGTTGGACAGCGCGATATTGCTGGACCAGGAATACATGGGCTGAACCCTGGCTGAAGTGAGGTTCCGACACGTGCGGCTTAAAACCCGGCGACCGCTCTAAGCCGCTTCTTACGCGCCATTTCGAAACATCAGCTTAAACATCGCCCATCTCCTACCTCTATAGGGGCAATTGCTGAAAACAGTGCACATCCGTACACTGCGCCACCTTTTGTCCCTGTGGGGCCTGTTGATGTTGTTTGCACTGCGTATGTCTTTGATGGGCCTGCACTTTATCCTGGCGGGTGTGTTGGGGGTGATTCTGGGTGTGTGTCGCCCGTTCAACCCTGACAACAGCCGTCTGTGCGCCAGGCTGTATGCGGTACCCGCGATGTGGATCCTGCGCCTGCGGGTCAAGGCCGAAGTCGACACACTGGCGAATAAAGCCCAGAGCAGCGTGATCATCGCCAATCATCAATCCAACTATGATCTGTTTGTCTTCGGCAATGTGGTACCGCGTCGTACCGTGTGCATCGGCAAGAAGAGCCTGAAATGGGTACCGCTGTTCGGTCAATTGTTCTGGCTGGCGGGCAACGTGTTGATTGATCGGGGCAATGCAATCAAGGCCCGCAAGTCGATGCTGACCACCACCCACACCCTCCAGCATGAAAACACCTCGATCTGGGTGTTTCCGGAAGGCACACGCAACTTGGGCGCTGAATTGCTGCCGTTCAAGAAAGGCGCGTTCCAGATGGCGATTGCTGCCGGAGTGCCGATCATCCCAGTCTGTGTGAGCACTTATATCAAGCATATGCAGCTCAATCGCTGGCGCAGTGGTGACATTCTCATACGCTCCCTGCCGGCAATTCCCACGGCGGGCCTGAGCATGGACGACATGCCTCGCCTTATCGCTCAATGTCGTGAGCAGATGCGCGAGTGCATCGAGACGATGGACCGGCAGTTGCAGCCCATGTGAACAAGAAACCCGCTCCTACGGCGGGTTTTCTTTTACGCGAACTTCATGAATTTCGCTGACTCTCAATCAGCGTGGCGCGCTAAGCTGGACGCTGCCCCCACTGCCAATTTCCAAGAAGAAGCGAACCACATCATGGGTAGAGTTGTTGCTGCTGCGGTTTACAGCGCCGGTAAGAAAGTCACCAATATCACCCTCGATGAAGGCAGCGCCTGGGCGGCGAAGCCCGGACACTTCGTGTGGATCGGCCTCGAAGAGCCCAGCACCCAGGAACTGACCAACCTGCAGCGCCAGTTCAACCTGCATGAGCTGGCGATTGAAGACGCGATGGAGAAGCACAGCCGGCCCAAGCTGGAAACGTTCGGCGATGCGCTGTTCATCGTCACGTATTCGCCGGTGCGCAAGGACGGCAAGCTGCAGTTCATCGAAACCCATATCTTCGCCGGCAAGGGCTACATCATTACCGCCCGCAACGGTCACTCGGCGTCTTACGCCCATGTCCGACAACGCTGTGAGGCACGTCCTATCCTGCTGGAGCACGGGGAGGATTTCGTTCTTTACGCAATCCTCGATTTCGTCATTGAAAATTACCTGCCGGTGGGCGAAGCCATTCATGCCGAGATCGATGAACTGGAGCGCAACGTGCTATGCAGCGCCCTGAATGAGCGGGACATCCAGAACCTGCACAGTTTGCGCCGCGACGTGCTGCGCCTGCGTCGCTATGCGGCGCCGATGGTGGAAATCAGCGAAGAACTGCAGCGCCTGGATTTCCCCTTCATCGACAAGAACATGAGCCCCTATTTCCGCGACGTGCAGATCCACGTCACACGGCAGATGGAAGACTTGGCGACCCTGGCGGACATCGCCAGCCAGACGATTGAAATCGGCGTGCTGCTCGAAGCCTCGCGCCAGAGCGTGGTGCAACGCAAGTTCGCCGCCTGGGCGGCAATCCTGGCGTTTCCGACGGCGGTGGCCGGCATCTACGGGATGAACTTCGAAAACATGCCGGAGCTGACCTGGCACTATGGATATTTCCTGGTGCTCGGGTTCATCGGGGTTGGATGTACCGCGTTGTGGGCAAGTTTCAAGCGGTCGGGGTGGTTGTAGGATTTTTCGACGGGATTTGCGTAGCCTTCTTCGCGAGCAGCTTCCCACCGTTGATCAGCAGTGAACCGCTGATCAACGGTGGCATGCCCGAGTAGTCAGCCCTGGGCGGCATCGGCTTGGGGTTTATGGGCGACGAAACGCATCATCCACTCCGCTACCGTCGTACCGTGATGTTCCTGTTCCAGGCTCGCCACGCCCTGGCTGTAGATCTTCTCACCGAGGTGTTGCTGGCGAATCTCCAACAAGGCCCGGGAATAGTCGTGGATGAATTCCGGATGGCCCTGGAAGCACAGGACTTGATCATTGATGTGATAAGCCGCGTACGGGCAGAAATCGCTCGAGGCGATGACGGTGGCATTTTCCGGGAGCTCGGTGACTTGATCCTGATGGCTGATCAACAAGGTCAGCTCCTCCATCACCGGGCTCATCCAGGGGGCCTTGGCCGCGAGTTTGTAGCGATGGGTGCCCACCCCCCAACCCTGGCTGGCGCGCTCGGTCTTGCCGCCCAACAGCAGTGCCAGCAATTGATGGCCGAAGCAGACGCCTAGCAGCTTGTCGCCACGCTGGTAGCGGTCCAGGAGATAAGTCTTGAGCGTCTGTATCCACGGATCGGTCCCGAAGGAATCCGCCTTGCTGCCGGTCACCAGATAAGCGTCGAATTGTTCATCGTCGCCTGGATACTGCCCTTCCACCACGTTGTACACGACAAATTCGGCCGCAATGGGCTGCTGCGAAAACAGGCGCTGGAACATCTGCCCGTAACCCTGATACTGGTCGACCAGTTCTGGACGCAGGATATCGGTTTCCAGAATGCAGATGCGTAGCGACATAAAAAATACCTGACACGATGATGGGAATATTGCACACCCCAGAGCCTGCCCTGAAACACCGTCCCAAGGCAAGCCCCCCGCGAATAGTCAGAACAGTGCTTGAGCGGCGGCCTTTTCCAGCAACAGTGCCGGGGGTGAAAAACGTTCGCCGTATTGCTCGGCCAAGTACTGGCTGCGGGCGATAAACGCCGGCAAACCGTACTGGTTGATAAACTGCAACGCCCCGCCCGTCCAGACCGCGAATCCGATGCCGAAGACCGAGCCAATATTGGCGTCCGCCGTCGAGGTGACAACGCCTTCCTCGACGCAACGAACGGTTTCCAGGGCCTGGATGAACAGCAGGCGATCACGGATATCCTGGGCTGGAATCTGCCCCGCGGGTTTCTCGAAACGCGCCTTGAGCCCCGGCCAGAGATATTTCTGCCCTTGGGATGGGTACTCATAGAAACCGGCTCCGGCCGCTTTACCTGGCCGTTTGTATTCTTCGAGCAGCAGATCGATCACAGCGAATGCGGGGTGCTCGGTCGGAGTTTTCCCCTCTGCTTGCAAGTCTTTGGCAGTCTGCGTGCGGATATGCCTCATCAGGCTGATTGAAACTTCGTCGGAGACAGCCAGCGGCCCGACTGGCATCCCGGCCTTGCGTGCCTCGGTTTCGATCATCGGCGCGCTCACGCCTTCGCCGAGCATCGCGATGCCTTCGTGGGTAAAGGTGCCGAACACCCGCGAAGTGAAAAACCCACGACTGTCGTTGACGACAATCGGCGTCTTGCCGATTTGCCGGACGAAATCGAAGCCACGGGCAAGCGTTTCGTCAGAGGTGCGGGCACCCTTGATGATCTCGACCAAGGGCATTTTTTCCACTGGACTGAAGAAATGCAGCCCGATGAATTTGCCCTCGTCCGGCACCGCCATCGCGAGGCCGGTGATGGGCAAGGTCGAAGTATTGGACGCAATCACCGCGTCCGGCCCGGCCACTGCTTGGGCTGCGGCCGTCACGCTGGCTTTAAGGACGCGGTCTTCGAATACGGCCTCGATGACCAGGTCGCAGCCGGCCAGGTCCGCATCGCTGTCGGTCGGCTGGATCCTCGCCAGGATGGCGTCGCGCTGTTGCGCGGTGAGTAGGCCACGGACGACTTTCTTGTCCAGCAGCAACGCCGCGCGGCACTTACCCTTTTGCGCTGCGTCCAGGTCAATGTCCTTGAGTACCACGTCGATGCCGGCCGCAGCACTGACATAGGCGATACCCGCGCCCATCATCCCGGCGCCGAGCACAGCGACTTTTTTCGTCAGAAAAGGCGCAAAACCCTGCGGGCGAGAACCTCCGGCCTTGATCTCGTTGAGTTGGAACCAGAACGTACCAATCAGGTTTTTCGCCACCTGGCCGGTCGTCAGCTCGGTGAAGTATCGGGTTTCGATCAACTGCGCCGCATCGAAGCCTACCTGCGCGCCTTCCACCGCCGCACAGAGGATTTTTTCCGGTGCGGGCAGGCAGCCCTGGGTCTTGCTGCGCAGAATCGAAGGCGCGATCGCCAGCATCTGGGCGACCGCCGGGGCGGACGGCGTGCCCCCAGGGATCCGATAGCCCTTCATGTCCCACGGCTGGGCCACGCTCGGGTTAGCGAGAATCCAGGCCCGGGCCTTATCCAGCAGCTCGTCGCGATCCGTCGCCAGCTCATCGATCAAACCAGCCAGCAGCGCTTGTTGCGGACGAACCCTGGTGCCTTCGAGCAAATACGGCAATGCCTTCTCCAAGCCCAGCAAGCGCACCATCCGCACCACACCGCCGCCGCCCGGCAACAGGCCAAGGGTGACTTCCGGCAGGCCGATCAACACCGAGGGATGATCCAGCGCCACCCGATGATGGCAGGCCAGGCAGATTTCCCAGCCGCCGCCCAGGGCCGCACCGTTGATAGCGGCGACCACCGGTTTGCCGAGGGTCTCCAATGCGCGCAGCTGCGCCTTGATCTCGGACACCGTTTCGTAAAAGGCCTGGGCCTGGGATTTGTCGACCTGGACCAACTCGTTCAGGTCGCCGCCTGCAAAAAACGTCTTTTTGGCCGAAGTGATGATCACGCCGGCGATCGAGTCTTTTTCGGCGATCAGGCGAGCAACGCAGGCGCCCATGGCCTCGCGGTATATCGCGTTCATGGTGTTGGCCGCCTGCCCCGGCATGTCCAGGGTCAGCACGACGATCCGGTCCGGGCCGGTTTCGAAACGAATGGCATGGGTCATGAAAAGTGTTCCTTCAAAATCGGGGCTCAGAGGCGTTCGATAAGGGTGGCAATGCCCATGCCGCCGCCGACACACAGTGTCGCCAGGCCATAGCGCAGGTGACGCGCCTCCAACTCATCGAGCAGCGTGCCAAGGATTGCGCAACCGGTGGCGCCCAACGGATGGCCCATGGCGATCGAGCCGCCGTTGACGTTGACCTTGGCGGGATCGATGGCCATGTCCTTGATGAACTTGAGCACTACCGAGGCAAAGGCTTCGTTGACTTCGAACAGGTCGATGTCCTCGACCCGCAGGCCAGCTTTGGCCAATACCTTGCGGGTGGCCGGGGCCGGACCGGTGAGCATGATGGTCGGCTCGCTGCTGGTGACGGCAGTGGCAACAATCCGCGCCCGGGGTTGCAAGCCCAGCTCGCGACCTTTGGCCTGGGAGCCAATGAGCATCAGCGCGGCGCCATCGACGATGCCCGAGCTATTGCCCGGCGTGTGCACATGATTGATCCGCTCCACATGGCTATAGACGCGCAATGCCGTGGCGTCGAAGCCCATCTGCCCCATCGCTTCGAAGCTTGGCCGCAGTTTGCCCAGGCCTTCGAGCGTCGAGTCGGCGCGGATGAATTCGTCATGGTCCAGCAGCACGATGCCATTCTGGTCCCGTACTGCCACCAGGGATTTATCGAACGAGCCGTTCTCCCGTGCTCGCGCGGCTTTTTGCTGGGATTGCAACGCAAAGGCATCGATGTCCTCGCGACTGAAACCTTCGAGGGTGGCAATCAGGTCGGCGCCGATGCCCTGGGGAACGAAATGGCCGTGCAGATTGGACTGCGGGTCCAGCGCCCATGCGCCGCCATCGCTGCCCATAGGCACACGGGACATGGACTCGACGCCCCCCGCCACTACGAGGTCTTCGAAACCGGAACGAACCTTCATCGCGGCCAGGTTCACCGCTTCCAAACCCGAAGCGCAAAAGCGGTTGAGCTGAACGCCGGGCACGCTGACATCCCAGTCAGCCACCAGGGCGGCGGTCTTCGCGATGTCGGCACCTTGATCGCCGATCGGCGTCACGCAGCCGAGCACAATGTCGTCCACCTGGCTGGTGTCCAGGCTCATGCGCTGGCGCAACGCCGTCAACAGGCCACCGACCAGGTTCACCGGCTTGACGGTGTGCAGGGCGCCGTCAGCTTTTCCCTTACCGCGAGGCGTGCGTAATGCGTCAAAAATCATAGCTTCGGTCATGACATCCTCAAACCGCGATCGGCTTTTACAAACACCTCTAACCTTAAGCCCAGCGGCGGCGGATTCAATGACCTCAGTGCTCAACGACATTGACAGGCACGCTCAGACGAACGGTAGCGAGCTATCGGATTAACCGTTTCAGGTAAGCAAGCTGTCTAGCAAAAGGGCCCGCAAGCAGCTGGCAATAGGCCTCATGCTGTTTTGATAACTTGGACCCATAAACTGATACTAATTGGGTCTAAGCGAAGCCGGCTGCGGCCCCTAATGTAAACCTTGTACAAGTAAGTCGTCGGGTTTTGCCGAGGCGCTTGTCAGACAGGAAGTGCAACGCCAGCCGTCACGGAGTAATGCAGGCTGGCCTCAGGAAATAACAAAAAGGCGGGTCAGCCATGTTCAAACATACGAAAGTTCGTCAAGCCGGACTCATTCTCTTCGCCACGACGCTGCTGTTGATCTTGCCGAACATCACTAAAGTGATCGGCTGACCCAGACGCGCGATGTCCGCTTTATTACAGTCGTTTCGCTAAATAAATGTGAGAGGGTTGATTGTTCCGGCAACGGTGGCTGTGCCAACCTTTGCGCTTCCCTCTCGACATGGACGGCGATTCACTTGAAAGCACTAATTGTCCTCGGGGCACTGCTGATCAGCGGCCCTCTGTACGCGGCGCAGCTCACGCTGGAGCTGGGCGCGGGTACCCGCACCTGGCAGACTGAAGAGCTACTCAAGCATCCCGACGTTCAAACAATTCAGATCAACGAAGACGTTTCCTACAAGAAACCCATGAGCTATCGCGCCGTGCCGTTGACCTCGCTATTGACCGGGGTGCAACCGAACGATCATCTGCAAGCCGTAGCCCTGGACGGTTTCGCAGCTGAACTGCCAGCGGCGCCATTACTCAATGCACACGGCGCCCGCGCGTGGCTGGCGATCGAGGACCCGACCAAACCCTGGCCGGCGTTGGGGGAAGGCAAGCAAAGCGCCGGTCCTTTCTATCTGATCTGGACCGATCCTCAAGCGGGCCATATCAGCCCCGAGCAATGGCCGTATGCGCTGGCAAGCATCAAGCGCTTGTCACCAGTGGCCGACCGCTTCCCCGCCCTGCTGCCCTCGCCCAGCCTGGCCAAAAACGATCCGGTCAACAAAGGCTTCGAGTTGTTTCAGAAAAACTGTTTGGCTTGTCATCGACTCAATGGCGCGGGTGATGCGCAGTTCGGACCGGACCTGAACATTCCCTTCAACCCTACGGAATACTTCTCGAAAGATTTCCTCAAACGTTACATCCGTGACCCTCAAAGCTTGCGCCACTGGCCACAGGGTAAAATGCCGGGATTCTCCGCAGCGGTGTTGCCGGATTCTGAGCTTGACCTGTTGGTGGGGTATTTGAAGCACATGGCAGGACGCAAGCAGCCGTTGAAGCCGTAGGCGCGTTCCTTCGCCGCAAAGCCCGTTACCACTGGGCGTTGTGGCGGATCGCAGACCGATTGTGGGAGCAAGCTTGCTCGCGATGACGACAGAAAATCGATCAGCACCCAACATGAAAACGGCCGACACAAAGGTCAGCCGTTGCTGGATGCATAAAACATTCAGGCCTGCAGGCGACGGATCTCCTGCTTGACGCCCCACCCTTCGATAACGCCACCCAAGGGCTCGACCACGGCCTCGAAGTTCAACTCGAAATCGCCGATGTCATCATAAGTGGCGTACATCACCCGGCTCAGTTCGAGCGACCAGGCTCCATCGTCCCGCGCGCTGATCTGCGCATTCAGCGATTCCCCCCTGAATTGGCCTGCCGCCCTGCGCGCCCGTTCCTCGTCGGGGAAAATGGCATAGAACTCGATGGGATGAAATTGGGAGAAATCGAAACCGCCTTCTTTCATGCGGCGCAGCACACTGGCGCTGATGTCTTCTTGATAGGCTGTGCTCATGAAACGTCCTCCTCAGACCGATGGATAGACTTTCCGTCTTCCCGTGCGTGCAACCGCTGGTTACAAGCAGTACGGCATCAACTGGCCGTCGGGACACAAGCATGTAGCTGACAAGACCGGACCTTGGCGATCCTTTCGCTGATCTCGGTTGCAGAGTAGCTTCAAGTCATCGCCACTGCCAAGCGGGACCGAACAATGAATTTCATGAAATCGGTTTAATGCTGATGATTTCAATGCTGTTTTGGGTCTTGAGGCTTTTGAGCGTAGGGTCTTGCGTGCGACCTTCCAGGTCGTTGAGATCAAGCTTGGCGGGCACGGGGAGCAGTCTCTGGCGGATCAATTGGGCGGCCTGTTCCATTGTGGGCTCCTGGTCGTAATCGAACTGCTCGGCGACGGCTTCGCCGTGATCATCAACGAAAGTGATTTCCCACTTCTGCATCGGTGTCTCCTCGATCAATACATGGCCGGGCTTACGTCTATCTCGACATTGATGGCGAAACAATCGTTCCGCTGAGTTCGCTGACGGCACCAATGAAAAAACCGCCTCGTGGGCGGTTTCTTCATCGCGGCCTACCGATTATTTTTCGGCGCGCTCTTTCAGCGCTTTCAGCGTATTGAACGGCGCGTCCACCACGAACTTGTTAGCCAGCCAGGACGGTACATCACCCCCCGGCTCGGTGTGGACTTGGTAAGTCACTTCGATCTGGTTCGCCGCCTTGGGGGTGAACTTCCAGAAGCCTTCGACCTGCGTCACGCGCACAAAGCCTTTCTCTTCCGGCAGATAGGTAGGCACGCCCTTGAGTTTGCGAGTGAGGCTGCCATCAGCTCCTTCAACGGTAGTGACTTCCAGCACGGAGTCGCGGGCCGTGACCGGCCACGGCGTATTGAATTGGGTGTAGGTCCAGCTCTTGTCGCCCTCGTGCTTGAGCAACTTTTGGCTCTTGCATTCATGGATCCATCCACACGCATCCGCAACGTCTTCCTGCAGGGCCCGCAGTTTGGCCATGGTGGTCTTCATGACGGTCACGCCGCGATAGGCCTTGTACTTCGAGCCAGCGACCTCACTCAGCGACACCTGGATACCTTCCTTTTCCTTGGCGACTTGCCAGTCTTCTGCCTGGGCGGTAGCTGTTGCCAACAGGACGGTCAATCCACACAACACAGCCATACGATGCAGCGAACCCATAATTGTTTTCCTTATCGTCCAAGTTCGTTCATGTCGTTTCCGATCGTTGTCCCACTACGCTGCCGTGACCTGCTCCCACCAGCCAATCAATCGAATGGCTTCTTCGCTGCTATTGCCGCAGACCTCAAGGTCCGCCTCAAACGCCGAACACACCGCCGGGCGTTCAGGCTGGCCGAAGATCAGGCAGAGATTACCGGCCGACAACTGCACGCAACGTTCTCCCGCCGGCTTGCCTTGGGGCATGCCAGGGATGGGAGAACTGATGGAAGGGGCGATGCAACAGGCGCCACAGCCTTCACGGCACTTCATGACGACAGGATCCTCACGACAGGTAATGATTGGTAACAGGACACAGGGTAACGGCTAAAACAGCTGTTTGAAATCGCCGTCCGGGGGTTTTTTTCGTAGTGGGTGGAGTGACCCGGCAGTCAGCGACGAACAGCAGCATTGCATGGCCTTATTGCTTGAATTCGAATTCCAGTGCCGCGCCTTCCACTTCGTTGCGCTCCTGATTGCGCAAGGGCAGCTGCATCTCGTTGCTCAACAGACGGCCGTTGAGCTGGAACGGGCCCGGCTTTTCCCCAAACATGGACGGCAACAGTGGCTCACGCTTGGGCAGGGGCACCTTGCCGGGTGGCTGCAACTGATCGACCATATCGTGTGGCAGGCTCAGGTCCAGCCTGGCCGGTGGTAAAGGGGTCTTGGCGACTTCGCGGGCCGATTTGCTCTTGGAGGCAATGGGGGCGCGCTTTTTCTTTGCGGCGGCCGTTTTGGCGGGCGTCTTTTTGACAGTCTTCTTTATCTCGGCGGTTTTCTTCGCGGTGGGCTTGGCGGCGCTGGCGGCCGGTTTCTCTTGGGCCGAAGCTGCCATGGCACTCCCCATGTCGAGGACACTCAACAGGCCGATCAAAACCCACGCAGCAGGAACAATGGCTTTCATAGACACGACGACACCTACGGCAGAGATGTCCATGCTCGCCCGATATTGAGGCGCTGACAAGCACATCGGGCCAAGCCGCTGATTTCTATAAAAACCCGCTGGCGGTCTCCTGGCACAACTGGGTCGCCAGCAACCCCAGGGTCATCAACGCACGCTCTGCCTCGCGATTCCAGGGTATGCCGCAATTCAGGCGGATGCAGTGGTTGAATTGCTCGGTATTACTGAAAATCAGCCCGGGGGCGATGCTGATGCCCTGTTGCAGCGCGCGGACGTGCAGTTCCTGGGTGTTGACCCGCCCCGGCAGGCTGACCCAAAGAATGAACCCACCGGTGGGACGACTCATCTGCGTGCCTTCCGGAAAGTGCTGTTGCACCGCCAATTGAAAAGCGCTGAGGTTCTTGCGGTACTCCTGGCGAATATAGCGCAAGTGCCGGTCATAGCCGCCATTCTCCAGGTAAGCCGCGATCCCCATCTGAGTGACGCTGCACGCCGAATGGGTGCTGAACGTCTGGAGTCGCTGGATCTCCTGCTGGAACTTGCCGGCGATCATCCAGCCAATCCGAACGCCGGGCGAAAGGGTCTTGGAGAAACTCGAACAGTAGATCACCCGATCCAAGCGATCGTAGGCCTTCAATGCCTTGGTCCGGCCCTGTTCGAACATCAGTTCGCCATAGATATCGTCCTCGACGATCTGGATATCGAAATCCGATGCCAGGCGCAGCAGTTGTTTTTGCCGCTCTTCGGGCATCGTGCCACCCAAGGGATTGCTCAGGCGCGTGGTCAGGACCAGCGCCTTGATCGACCATTGGTTGGCCGCCAATTGCAAGGCTTCAAGGCTCATGCCAGTGACCGGGTCGCTGGGGATCTCGATGACCTTCAGGCCCAGCAGATCCGCCAGTTGCAGCAGCCCGTAGTAAGTGGGCGACTCGGCGGCGATCAAATCCCCGGGACGCGTCAGCACGCGCAAGGACATTTGCAGGGCGTCGACGCAGCCATGGGTGATGACGACCTCGGAAGGATCCACCACCACGCCGGCGTCACGCATGCGGATCGCGACTTGGCGGCGCAACGGCTCGAAGCCGGGACTGAACATGTAGCTGAACGCCCGCGGGCTGTGGAAACGCGTGACCTTGGCTAACTGCTGATGCAACGCCCGCACGGGCAGATAATCAACGCTCGGCACCGCCGCGCCCAGCGGAAACACCCCTTCGCGGCGCGACTCGACCAACACCTGTTGGATAATGCTGCTACGCGTCACCAATCCGGGGCGCTCGACCCGGGCAATGTCCGGCGTCGGCGCGGTCAACGCCGGCGTCTGGTGCACGTAATAGCCCGATTGCGGCCGCGCGCGAATCAGCCCCTGGTCTTCAAGGTTCGCATAGGCCTGGAGGACGGTGGCATGGCTGACGTTGAGCTGCGAACTCATCTTGCGCACCGAAGGCACGCGTTCACCCGGCTGATACACCCCACGCCGGATGTCTTCCGCCAACTGTTGCGCAATACGTTGATAGAGCAGGAGGTTGGTCATGACGCAGTACTCGATTTCGCAGACGTTTTATTCTTGTCGGAAATTCTACCGGCACAGTTTAGAAGTGTACTGGGACAGTTGCCAGATTACTCGACAGTACAGTGGGTTGACAGCCCCAACTGTACTCATCCCAAACATCAGGCGAAAAAAAACCCGGCGCCTCGAAGGGGCCGGGTTTTCCAGTGACGCCGTCCTCAACGGGCGGCGCCGAGCTGGCCCTTGTCATCGGAGAATACGATTTCAACGCGACGGTTCTGCGCCCGGCCACGCTCGGTTGCGTTGACGTCCACCGGGTATTGATCGCCGTAGCCTTCGACCTGGATGCGCTTTTCGTCAATGCCAAGGTCCACCAGCACGTCCGCCACGGCCTGAGCGCGGTCGCGGGACAGCTTGAGGTTTTCCTGCTTGCCGCCGGTGCTGTCCGTGTAGCCCTCGATGCGCACCACGCGCTTGGGATTGAGTTGCAGGAACTGCACGATCTTGAGCACCACGCGATTGGCCGAGTTTTTCAGCTCGGCTTCGCCGGTATCGAACAGCACATCCCCGAGGGTCATCACCAGGCCGCGATCGGTCTGGGTGGTCGCCATCGCCATGATCTGCTCTTCAAGCCACTTGCCCTGCTGCTGGACACTCAGCAGCTTGGATTCGCGCAGAGCCAGCTGCAGGCGCTGGCGCTCCAGCTCGAGCTTCGTCGCGCGCTCTTCGTTGAGCACCTGGTTGCTGTGCTCACGGGCAATCTGACTGTAGCGCTGACTCAAGTAGGCGTAATGCTGCACGTCCTCACCGCTGCCCCAGTAGCTGGACAAGCGATCGGCGCGGGCCAGGGATTCGCCGGCCCGGATCACGTCCCGGGGCGCCGCACGCAGCACGTTGGCATCTTCCTTGACCTTCTGGAAGTCATTGCTGGCCTTTTCCAGCGCCACCTCGCTGCGCTGTCCGGCGCAACCGTACAGACTGGCCAGCCCCGCGAGGACCAGGCCGCCCAATACTTGGGAGTGCTTCATTGGGCATCCTCCCTCAGCTGTTTGCGCAAGCGCTTGATGCGAGTGTCGAGCACGTTCAATTGCTCCTGGCTCTTGAGCGTCAGCACCTTCGCTTCGGCCAGACGTGCATCCAACTCGGCCTGTTCAGCACGCATGCGCGCCTTTTTATAGGATTCATCGGCCATGTTGGATTTGGCGCGCGTGAATTTTTCTTCAGCCAGTTTCAATTCGGGTACTTCGTCGGTGGTGGCACCCACCGCACGCGCTTGCTCAATGGCCTGTTCAGTCAGGCGGATCTGTTCATTCGGCGCTGGATCGGCTGCGCAACCCGCCAGAGCCAGAACGGCCAGGGCAGCGAAAAGAGGTCGAATAGTCACTAATATTCCCTACTGTTTGGGGGCACTGACGGGGGACTTCAACTGTGCTCTCCAACGCTCCAGATTGCGCTGCAACACAGGCTCCGTCAGGCCAGACGCGGCCAATTCTGTCATCTTTTGCGCCAGCTGTCCGCGTAACCATGGGTCATTGCAGGCGGAGTTATGGGAAAGCGCGAGGAACAAGCCCGGCTTGTCCACCGCTTGCGGTGCGGCTTGCAAGTCATTCGCCATCCCTAGCGTCTGCGCCATCGCCAGGCCCGAGTAGCGCCCCGCCAGTACATATTCCACTTCACCCAGGAGCAGTTTCTGAAAGGCCTGGGTCAGGTTGGGCGTACGGGTCACGGTGAGATTCTGCTCAGCGAAAAGGCCAAATCCCTGTGTCATGCGAGCCTTTTCCGACAAGGCGCCGTTATGCCCATGAAGATCCTCCGGTCGCTCGACCACCAGCGTCGAATCCTTGCGTGTCCAGACCAGGTAATCGTTCTCCAGCAGTGGCGGGTGCACGTAATCCAAGGCTTGCAACCCAGTCGTGGTCAGCGGGGCATCGGTGAGCAGGTCCATGCGTCCGCTGCGCACTTCGTCCAACGCCTGGGCGCGTTTGCCGGCGTAGAGCAATTCGATCTTGATCCCCAGCGCCTGCGCCACCTGCGCCAGCAGGTCGGCCCCGGCACCGATCAAATGCTTGGGATCCTGGGGATCTTGCCAAAGATAAGGCGGCGCATCGGGGCTGCCAGTAGCGATCAGGCGCTCGCATTTGCCAGCGGCGGCAGACAGCCCTGGCGCGCACGCCAACGCCCAGAACAACGACGAGCAAGCCAAACGGCGAAGATCCATGGCACTAAGCGCTCCGGAAACAGAAATAAAAAACCCGGCCAAAAGGCCGGGCTCTTTATAAGTGAAGATGCCGGATTAGACCAGCTTCTCCAGCTCAGGGATGGCTTCGAACAGGTCCGCCACCAGGCCGTAGTCGGCCACTTGGAAGATTGGCGCTTCTTCGTCCTTGTTGATCGCAACGATCACCTTGGAGTCCTTCATGCCGGCCAAGTGTTGGATCGCGCCGGAGATACCGACGGCGATGTACAGCTGTGGTGCAACGATCTTGCCGGTCTGGCCGACCTGCATGTCGTTGGGAACGAAACCGGCGTCGACCGCTGCGCGGGATGCGCCAACGGCAGCGCCCAGCTTGTCGGCCAAGGCGTACAAGTGCTTGAAGTTGTCACCGTTCTGCATGCCGCGGCCGCCGGAAACGACGATCTTGGCGGCGGTCAGCTCAGGACGATCGGACTTGGCCAGCTCTTCGTTGACGAAGCTGGAAATGCCCTTGTCGTGGGCAGCGCCCACGGCTTCAACGGCAGCCGAACCACCTTCGGCGGCAACCGGGTCGAAACCGGTGGCGCGAACGGTGATGACCTTGATCGCAGCGGTCGATTGCACGGTGGCGATGGCGTTGCCAGCGTAGATCGGACGCTTGAAGGTGTCGGCGCTTTCTACCGAAATGATTTCGGAGATCTGGTCGACGTCCAATGCAGCAGCTACGCGAGGCAGGATGTTCTTGCCGTTCGATGTCGCGGCCGCCAGGATGTGGCTGTAGCCACTGCCCAGCTCAGCTACCAATGGAGCAACGTTTTCCGGCAGTTGGTGCGCATAGGCAGCATTATCGGCGTTCAGGACTTTGCTCACGCCAGCGATCTTGGCGGCGGCTTCGGCAACGGCGCCAGCGCCCTGCCCGGCCACCAGGACGTGGACATCGCCACCGATTTTGGCGGCGGCAGCAACGGTGTTCAGCGTGGCCGGAGCCAGCGCCTTGTTATCGTGTTCGGCGATTACCAAGATAGTCATATCAGATTACCTTCGCTTCGTTTTTCAGTTTCTCGACCAGTTCAGCCACCGACTTGACCTTGATGCCGGCGCTGCGTGCAGCCGGCGCTTCGACTTTCAGGGTCTTGTTCGTGGAGGCGGTGGAAACGCCCAAAGCGTCAGGAGTCAGCACTTCAAGCGGCTTCTTCTTGGCTTTCATGATGTTTGGCAGGGACGCGTAACGCGGCTCGTTCAAACGCAGGTCGGTGGTGACGATGGCCGGCAGTTTCAGGGAAACTGTCTGCGCGCCGCCGTCGATTTCGCGAGTCACGGCAACGCTGTCGCCCGACACTTCGACTTTCGACGCGAAGGTGCCCTGGCCGTAGCCGCTCAACGCAGCGAGCATCTGGCCGGTCTGGTTGTTGTCGCTGTCGATGGCCTGCTTGCCGAGGATCACCAGCTGTGGCTGTTCCTTGTCAACTACGGCTTTCAACAGCTTGGCAACGGCCAGGGAAGTCAGGTCTTCGGCGGATTCGACGAGGATGGCGCGATCGGCACCCAGCGCGAGCGCGGTGCGCAGTTGTTCCTGGGCGGTGGTCGGGCCGATGGAAACGACGACGATCTCAGTCGCCACGCCTTTTTCTTTCAGGCGTACGGCTTCTTCTACGGCGATTTCGCAGAAAGGGTTCATCGACATCTTGACGTTGGCGAGGTCGACGCCGGAGTTGTCCGCCTTGACGCGAACCTTGACGTTATAGTCGACCACTCGTTTGACAGCTACAAGAACCTTCATGGATTCCTCGTTACTCTCCGGTGAAAAGAAAGTCGCCTGGGCGAACCTGGCGGTTGATGATCATGGGCGCAAGGGCACCTCTAAAAACGCCGGCATGAACCACACATGACCTTTGCTCACGGGAGTGAAGACCATTCGTCAGTGATGACCGATGAGTCATTCATTATCGCGGCGTGTAAACTGCGCGTCCGAACCGCGCAACTCGTCACTTTGTGCTGCCTTCGCCCTGTCTTTAGAGGTGCTCTTGGAACCAACAGTCAGCCTACGGCGAGCGCAAAACCGCCCGTATCTTGACCGGAACGTCTATTCCGGTCAATACGGCAAAATGGTCAGTCATAAGCCGTACGTCAGTGATTTATCTGGGCTGCGGCAATTTCAAACAAACGTTTGTATTGGACCCTGAGAGTGGTGTAGATATAATGCGCCGCTTAAGAGAGAAGCTCGGGTCATCCATTGTCGCTTTCGTCGCTTCGCGAAGGAAACAACGGATGCAACGCCAAACCTCCAATTAGAAAAAACTGTTGAGCCTTGAGTAGGAGATAGCCTGTGGAACGCGAATACATGGAATTCGACGTGGTCATCGTCGGTGCCGGCCCCGCTGGCCTGTCTGCCGCTTGCCGACTGAAACAGAAGGCCGCCGGAGCCGGTAAGGAAATCAGCGTCTGCGTGGTCGAAAAAGGCTCCGAAGTCGGCGCGCACATCCTCTCCGGCGCAGTGTTCGAACCGCGCGCCCTGAACGAACTGTTTCCGGATTGGAAAGAGCTCGGCGCTCCGTTGAACACGCCGGTCAAGCGCGATGACATTTATGTCCTGAGAAACGCCGAGACCGCGAGCAAAATCCCTGACTTCTTTGTGCCCAAGACCATGCACAACGAAGGCAACTATATTATTTCCCTTGGCAATCTTTGCCGTTGGCTGGCCCAGCAGGCCGAGAACCTGGGCGTGGAAATCTACCCGGGCTTCGCCGCCCAGGAAGCGTTGTTCGACGAAAACGGCGTCGTCCGCGGGATCATCACCGGCGACCTTGGCGTCGACCGCGAAGGCAATCCGAAAGAAGGCCTCTACACCCCTGGAATGGAGTTGCGCGGCAAGTACACGCTGTTCGCCGAAGGCTGCCGTGGCCACATTGGCAAGCAATTGATCAAGCGCTTCAACCTGAACAGCGAAGCCGACACCCAGCACTACGGCATCGGTCTGAAGGAAATCTGGGAAATCGACCCGGCCAAGCATCAACCAGGCTTGGTGGTGCACACCGCCGGCTGGCCGCTGGACATCATGGGCACCGAAAATACCGGCGGCTCTTTCCTTTATCACCTGGAAAATAACCAAGTGGTCGTCGGCTTGATCGTCGACCTGTCCTACAGCAACACCTTCCTGTCACCATTCGACGAGTTCCAGCGCCTCAAGCATCACCCTGTGCTCAAGCAGTATCTGGAAGGCGGCAAGCGCGTCAGTTACGGCGCTCGCGCCATCGCCAAGGGCGGCCTGAACTCGCTGCCCAAGATGGTCTTCAAGGGCGGCGCGCTGATCGGTTGCGACCTCGGCACCCTGAACTTCGCCAAGATCAAGGGCAGTCACACCGCCATGAAATCCGGCATGCTCGCTGCCGAAGCCGTGGCTGATCGCCTGTTCGCCGAGTCCGAAGGCGGCGATGAACTGACGGCCTATGTCGACAGTTTCAAGAACAGCTGGCTGTATGAAGAGCTGTTCGCCAGCCGCAACTTCGGCGCGGCGATCCACAAGTACGGTGCGATCATCGGCGGCGGTTTCAACTGGCTCGACCAGAACATTTTCGGCGGCAAGATTCCGTTCACGCTGCGCGACACCAAGCCAGATTATGCTTGCCTGAAACCTGCGGCCGAATGCAAGAAGATCGACTACCCGAAGCCGGACGGCAAGATCAGCTTCGACAAGCTCAGCTCGGTGTTCATCTCCGGTACCAACCATGAAGAAGAGCAGCCTTGCCACCTGAAGCTGACCGACCCGAGCATCCCGATCAGCAAGAACCTGCCGCTGTACGACGAACCGGCCCAGCGCTACTGCCCGGCCGGCGTTTATGAAGTGATCACCAAGGAAGATGGCGAGAAGCGCTTCCAGATCAACGCCCAGAACTGCGTTCACTGCAAGACCTGCGACATCAAGGACCCTGCACAGAACATCACCTGGGTCACGCCGGAAGGCGCCGGCGGACCGACTTACCCGAACATGTAAGCCGGAACGCTGAACATCGAGGCTCCCGCAATGGGGGCCTTTTTGTTGCCCGCGATTCCGGGAAACACACCGAACCAAAGTGGGAGCGAGCCTGCTCGCGAAATGGTGTCTCAGTCGACATGTGTGTTGAATGATAAACCGCTTTCGCGAGCAGGCTCGCTCCCACAGGGTTCCCTGCACAATTCAGGCGGCGCGTTCGTCCCCTGGGTTGCGCTCGAAGTAACGCTTGTACTCCCGGCTGAATTGCGACGGGCTCTGATACCCCACCTGGTGCGCGACCTGGGCCACGCTCATGCCCTCGCAGAGCAGCAGCCGCTGGGCCTTGAGTAGGCGCAATCGCTTGAGGTACTGCACCGGCGATAGCAACGTGCTGCGCTTGAAATGCTCGTGAAAGGTCGAAGCACTCATGTTCGCGCGACTGGCCAGGATCTCGACGTTCAACGGCTCGGTGAAGTGCGCATGCAAATGGCCCAGGGCAGCGGCAATCCGGGCGAACTGGCCCTGTTGTTCCACCAACGCCCGCAGCACATCGGCCTGGGGTCCGCGCAACGCGACGAACAGCAGCTCCCGCAGCCGCGCCTGGCCCATGACCTGGCATTCCAACGGGTCGTGCAAGCAGCGCAACAAGCGCTCGACACACCCACGCATGGCGTCATCGAGCACTGCGCAAGTCATGGACTCCGGCGTCTGAGGCGGCAGATTCCGCCCCGGCATCAACCCCATGGCCAGCACCAGGTCGCCCAGCATCGCCCGATCGATCGCAACGGAAACTCCATACAGCGGAGCATTGGGCATGGCGTAGGTTTCGCATTCGAACGGCACCGGCAGGGCCTGGATCAGATAATGCCCCGCGCCATATTCCATTGTGCGGGGCCCCAGGTACGCCAGTTTGCTGCCCTGGGCAATGATCACCAGGCTCGGTTCGTAGAGCTGCGGGCCACGAGCGACGTCCTGGCTGGCGCGAAGCGCGTGCACCCCTGGCAGTCGCGTAGGAACAAAACCGTCGTGGGTCGCCAAAGGTTCTATCAGCGAAACCAGCGTGGCGTTGGCATCGAGATGACGGGTCAGCAGCATGAGCGAAAACTTCACGAAGAAAGGGATGAAAACATCATCGCAGGTCTGGCGCCACATGGAATCGAATCCTGGCCAACGCCGTAGGATTAGGCATGACAGGCGTAGGAATCGCCATCGCCACCGGCCGCCCTGCCTCCCAGAATGAACCCCTCACCGTTCAATGATAGCGAGGTCCATCATGTACACAGCCATCGGTTATGCCGCCCAATCGGCCACCACGCCCCTCGCCCCCATGAAGTTCGAGCGCCGCAGCCCGCGCGCGGACGATGTGGCGATCGAAATTCTCTACTGCGGCGTCTGCCACTCCGACATCCATCAGGCCCGGAACGAATGGGGCATCGCCGTCTATCCGCTGATGCCCGGCCACGAAATCATCGGCAAAGTCACCGCCGTGGGGGCGAATGTCACCCATCACAAGGTCGGCGACCTGGTAGGCGTAGGCTGCATGGTCGACTCCTGCCGCGAATGCGAAGCTTGCCGTGCCGATCTGGAACAATACTGCCTGGAAGGCATGACCCAGACCTACGCCAGCCCGGACCACGTGAGCGGCGGCCACACCATGGGTGGCTATTCCGACAGCATCGTGGTCAGCCAGCATTTTGTACTGCGCGTCCCCCAGACACTCGACCCGGCTAGCGCCGCGCCGCTGCTCTGCGCAGGCATCACCACCTACTCTCCCCTCAAGCATTATGGCGTGAAGGCCGGAGACAAGGTCGGCGTGCTGGGGATGGGTGGCTTGGGCCACATGGGCATCAAGTTCGCCAAGGCCATGGGCGCGGAAGTGACGTTGTTCACTCGCTCGGCGAGCAAGGCAGAAGAAGCCCGTCGCCAAGGCGCGGATCATGTGATCGTGTCCACCGACGCCGAACAGATGGCGGCCGCCGCCGGACGTTTCAACTTCCTGCTGGACACCATTCCGGTGCAGCACGACCTCAATCCCTACCTCGATACGCTGCATTTCAACGGCGTGCACATCATCGTCGGCCTGGTCGAGCCGGTCGACCCACCCGTACACGCGGCAAAGCTGATCCTGGGTCGCCGAGTGTTGGCCGGCTCGCTGATTGGCGGCATCGCCGAAACCCAGGAAATGCTGGATTTCTGCGCAAAACACAACATCAGCTGCGACATTGAAATGCTCGACATCCGCCAGATCAACGAGGCCTACAGCCGCATGATCGCCGGGGATGTGAAGTACCGCTTCGTTATCGACATGGCGACGCTCAAGGCCTGACGTTCGTCAAACCTTGGCACCCAGTTCCGCCGACAGCCGGGCTGTGACCCTTTTGACCAGGGGAATCAGCTCGGCCATCTTTTCCAAAGGCATGTACGGCACCGTGCTGGCGATGCTGATACCGGCGACGATGCGCTTGCCGGCGTCACGGATCGGCGCCGCCACACAGCGGATCGACGGTTCGTTGTCCTCCAGGTCGAAGGCATAGCCCCCCGCCACATACTCCACCATCCGTTGCTGGAACTGTTCCCAGGATTGCTCCTGGTGCTGCGGCCAGAATTGATTCTTCCCACCCGCCGGCAGGCTGATTTCGTACAGCCGCTTCCATTGTTCCTGGGCATCATCGAGCATCAGCGCCTTGCCGATCCCTGTCCGCGCCAACGGCATGCGATGGCCCACGCGCGAACGCATTTCCGGCCCGTTACGCCCCGGATTCTTCAGCAGATACAAGACTTCGTCGCCCTCGCGAATCGCCAGGTGAACGGTGTCCCCGGTGAGCGCCGACAACTCGTCCAGGTACGGCCCCGCCAGGCTCACCAGTGGCAACTCTTCCCGAGCCTGGAAACCCAGCTCGATCAACTTCGGCCCCAGCAGGTAACCCACTTGCGGCACCACGCGCAGGTAACGTTCGTCCACCAGGCAACTGGCCAGGCGGTGGGTGGTGCTGCGGGTGGTGCCGATCAGCCGGGCGATTTCCTTCAAGTCGCGAGCACCGCTGGCGACCGCCTGGACCACGCCCAGGCCGCGCAGCAAGGTCTGCGTGCCAGTAGGAGCGGCATCCTTGATGATTTTTGGATCGTCTTGCTGCATATCCGGCCTTCAACAGTGCGGGGAACGGGCGGCATTATGGTCGCCCGCCCCGTCGGACTACAACTCGATGCGCTCGACCTTCCCGACCAGCAGGATGTAGGACAGCGCCCCGGCCAATGCCAATACGGCGATATAGGTAATGGCCGGGGCAAACGAATCACCGCTGGCAAGGAAGCCGATGACAATCGGCGTGGCGATGGCCGCCAGATTACCGATGAGATTGAACACCCCGCCGGTCAAACCGAGCAACCGCGCCGGTGCCAAGGTGGAAACCAGTGACCACGTGATCGACGCCAGGCCATTGCCGAAGAACGCCAGGGCCAGGAAGGCGATCACCAGGGGCGTCGACTCCACGAAGTTGGCGCCGATGATCGAGGTGGAAATCAGCAGCCCGCCAATGATCGGCAGCTTGCGCGCAAAACCCACCGTGGCGCCCCGGCGGATCAGCCAGTCCGAGAAGAAGCCGGAACACAGCACGCCGACGAATGCCGCAAGGAACGGCAACGACGCCAGCAAGCCGGACTTGATGAAGTCCATGCCGCGATACTTCACCAGGTAGGTCGGGAACCACGTCAGGAAAAACCACAGCGTGGAGTTGAGGCAGAACTGCCCCAGGTAGATACCCCATAACTTGCGTTGGGTCAGGACGATGCCCAGGTCGCTCCAGCTGAATTTGGCCTTGGCCTTGGCGGTATCGGCCTGGATGTCCACCAGCCCTCCACCCTCACGGATCAACTCGATTTCCGCGGCATTGGCGCCCTTGAAATCCCGAGGCTCGCGATATACCGCATACCAGATCACCGCCCAGAGAATGCCCACCGCGCCCGTGGCGACAAACACCATGTGCCAACCAAACGCGTGTTGCAGCCACGCCAGCACCGGAGTCAAAAATGCGAGCCCAACGAACTGCCCGGAGGTATAGAAACCAATGGCCGTGGCCCGCTCGCGCTCGGGAAACCAGGTGGTGACCACGCGGCTGTTGATCGGATAAGCCGGCGCTTCCAGGGCACCGACGGCCATGCGCAGCACGAACAGCGCGATGAAACTGGCGGCAAAACCGAGCATCACCGTGGCCGCCGACCACAGCAACAACGCCACGCTATACAGGATGCGCGGCGGCACCCGGTCCACCAGCCAGCCGCCGGGGATCTGCATGGCGGCGTAAGTCCAGCCGAACGCCGAGAAAATCAGCCCGACGTGGATCGGGTCGATGCCCAGGTCGCTGGTCAATGCGGGGGCCGCGATCGAGAGATTGCTGCGGTCCAGGTAGTTGATCACCACCGTGATGAACAGCAACACCATGATGAAAAAACGCTTGCGGCTGGGCGTCACCGACGACGCCTGCGCGCTCAGGGTGTGCGCTTGCATGTGAGGTGCCTCTTTTTATGTTTATTGAGGAAACGGGCGCATCGAAGAAGATCTCCTGCTTGCGAAGATCAAATTGTGGGAGCGAGCTTGCTCCCACAGGGTCAGGCGTGACTCACCATTCGGCAAAACTGCCATCGGCATGGCGCCAGATCGGGTTGCGCCAGCGATGGCCAATGGCCGCGCGCTCGATGACGTATTCCTCATTGATCTCGATACCCAGGCCAGGACCGTTCGGAATTTTCACGAAGCCTTGGTCATAGTCGAACACTCGCGGGTCCTTGATGTAGTCCAGCAAGTCATTGCTTTCGTTGTAATGGATGCCCAGGCTCTGCTCCTGGATAAACGCGTTGTAGCAAGCCGCGTCCAGTTGCAGGCACGCCGCCAGGGCGATCGGACCCAACGGGCAATGCAGTGCCAGCGCCACATCGTAGGCCTCGGCCATGTTGGCGATCTTGCGGGTTTCGGTGATGCCGCCGGCGTGGGACGCATCCGGCTGGATGATGTCCACATAGCCTTCGCTGAGTACCCGCTTGAAATCCCATCGCGAGAACAACCGCTCGCCCAGGGCAATCGGGGTGCTGGTCAGCGGCGCCAGTTCCTTGAGGGCTTCGTAGTTTTCGCTGAGCACCGGTTCTTCAATGAACATCAGCTTGAAGGGGTCGAGCTCCTTCATCAGAACCTTGGCCATTGGCTTGTGCACACGGCCGTGGAAATCCACGCCAATGCCGACGTTCGGCCCGACCGCGTCGCGCACAGCTGCCACGTTGGCCAGGGCCAGGTCGACTTTTTCGAAGGTATCGAGGAACTGCAGTTCTTCGGTGCCGTTCATCTTCACCGCCGTGAAGCCGCGTCCCACCGCCTCTTTCGCCGCTCGGGCGGTGTCCGCCGGCCGGTCGCCGCCGATCCATGAATAGACACGGATCTTGTCCCGCACCTGGCCGCCCAACAGATCGCTGACCGACACATCCAGGGCCTTGCCCTTGATGTCCCACAACGCTTGGTCGATACCGGCCAGGGCGCTCATGTGGACGGCCCCGCCGCGGTAGAAGCCACCGCGATAGAGCACGGTCCAGATGTCTTCGATGTTGCGTGGGTCTTTGCCGATCAGGTAGTCGGACAATTCTTCAACCGCAGCCGCCACTGTGTGGGCACGGCCTTCGACCACGGGTTCGCCCCAACCGGTCACGCCCTCATCGGTCTCGACCTTGAGGAAGCACCAGCGCGGCGGAACGATAAACGTGGTCAGCTTGGTGATTTTCATCTTGTTGTCTCTCTTGTCAGATGCAGCGCTCGGAGCGCTGGAAAAGTCTTCAGTTCAAGGCATTCCATGCGGCCACATAGGCCTTGGCGCGCACCGCCACTTGATCTGCTGTCAGGCCCGGCTTGAACAACCCGGAACCCAGGCCGAAACCCTTGACGCCGGCTTCGACGAACACCGCCATGTTGTCCGGCGTAATCCCGCCCACCGGCACCAGCACGGTCCCGGCCGGTAAAACCGCGAGCCAGGCCTTGACCACCGCCGGGCCCATTTGCTCGGCGGGGAACATCTTCAGCACATTAGCGCCCTCGGCCAGCGCGGCGAAAGCTTCGGTCGGCGTGGCGACGCCGGGCGACAGGTACAGCCCCGCCGCTTTTGCCGCCCGCAAGACCTTCGGGTCACTGTGAGGCATGACGATCACCTGGCCACCGGCCGCCTTGACCTGCTCCACCTGCTCCGGGGTCAGCACGGTACCCGCGCCGATCAGGCAATCGGCGGGCAAGGTACTGCGCAGGATGCGGATACTTTCGTACGGTTCGGGGGAATTGAGCGGCACTTCGATGACTCGAAATCCCTCGCTATACAGGACTTCGCCGATAGATGCCGCCTCCTCGGGGCGCAGGCCGCGAAGAATCGCGATCAGCCCGTTGTGCGCCAATGCTTGTTTGAGCATGTCAGGTCTCCAGTCAGGTTTAACGCGACGCGGTGGGTCCGAGCAGCCCGGCCGCCAAGGCCAGTTGCCACAAACCGCGTTCGGTGGCCTGTTCGGCCAGGATCACGCGGGCGAAACCGCAGGCGTCGAGGGCCCGCTGGTAACGGGCGCAGAGTTGAGAATTACCAATCAGCACGACCGTCGGCAGGTGAACGCTGTTGCGCCGTTGACGTTGCACGGCGGCCAGGGCCGTCAACTCATGGCCGATCAGCACACCCGACAGATAATCGGCCTGGGCGCTCGCGCCGAGCTCGCCGGTCAGGCCCAGGCTGCGGGCGCTGAACACGGTGGACAGCGGGCCAATCTGCCCATCCGACGACAGCGCCACCTGCACGCCGCGATCGAAAGCCACGCCATCGAACGCCGCGCCGCGCTGCTGGGTGCGGCCGAGAATGCTGTGGTCGCTGAGCACGGCGAAGATCTCGCCGGTCATGAAGGTGTCGAAATGGACGATGCAGCCTTCGGCCGCCTCCACCCATTTCGAATGGCTGCCCGGCAAGCCGATCAGCACCGCTTCGTTGGGCAAGCCAGGCAACGCACCGAGCACCTGGGTTTCTTCGCCGCGCATCACATTGGGCAGTCGGGAGCGTTGGATTACCCCTGGCACGATGTGAACATCAACACCGCGAAGGCTCCGGATAATTTGTAGGGAATGTCCGAGATTGGCGACGTTTGCCGGCGTGTCGCAGTAAGGCGCTTCCCGCCAACCTTGGGCGCTGCCCACCATGCCGCAGGCAATGACGGGCAAGCCTGGCTGCGCATCGAGCCAATCGCCGCAGGCTTCATCGAAGGCCAGCTCAAAACCGTCGATGCAGACCTGGCCCGCTATCGTCCGCGGCCCGGACGGCAACTGCATGATCCCCGACGACAGCGAACGCTGTTCGAGCACTTCGCCTCCCGCGGCTAGTTTGTAAGCCCGTAATGAGGTCGTTCCCCAATCGAGCGCGATCAATTGCGCCTGCATCCGCTTCACCTGTTTTGTTTATTGGGCAGTGAGTGACGCGGACTATAAACCCGGACGCAGGAAAATCTCAATATATAAATATCTCTCCCACATATTGGGATATCAATTCTATCGTGAAGGCATCGCCATCCACCCAAGACCCTGCTACGTTTCTGACCGGACGCCAAACAACTCAGGGAAAAAGTGATGGGACAATTGCTGAAGATCCTCGGCCGCACTTCCTCGATTAACGTCAGAAAGGTCTTGTGGACTTGCCAGGAACTGGAAATCTCCTACGAGCGCGAAGACTGGGGCATCGGCTTCGCGTCGACCCATGACCCGGCGTTCCTGGCATTGAATCCCAACGCCCAGGTGCCGGTGATTGTCGACGAGAGCGGCGTGCTCTGGGAGTCGAACACCATTTGCCGCTATCTGGTGGGCAAGCACGGGCGCAGCGACCTGCTGCCTGTCGAGCCTGCCGCACGGGCGCGTGTAGAGCAGTGGATGGATTGGCAAGCCACCGAGCTCAATCCGTCGTGGGGCGATGCGTTTTATGGACTGGTGCGCAAGCACCCGGATTTCCAGGACCCACAACTCATCGCCGCCGGCGTCAAAGGCTGGAATGAGAAGATGGGCTTGCTGGAACAACAGCTGGACCACACCGGCGCCTACGTAGCCGGTGCGGACTTTTCCCTTGCAGACGTACTCATTGGCCTATCCGTACACCGCTGGCGGCAGACGCCCATGGAACGTCCGGACTATCCAGCCGTAGCCGCTTATTGCACGCGACTCCAACAGCGACCCGGGTTTACCCAGTGGGCGTCCGACGCGTACTCATGAACGTCAGTTGCCGTTAGCGAAGTCCCGGAGCACCTTGCCATCCATCCGGTAGCGCACCCACTCTTCCTGCGGTTGCGCGCCGAGGGATTTGTAGAAGTCGATGGCCGGGGTGTTCCAGTCCAGCACGCTCCACTCGAAGCGACCACAATCGTTGTCGCAGGCGATCTTCGCCAGATGTCGCAATAAGGTTTTGCCCGCCCCGCCACCGCGCTGTTCAGGCGTGATGTACAAGTCTTCCAAGTACAGGCAATTACTGCCCAACCAAGTGGAATAGCTGAAGAAAAACACCGCAAAACCGATCGGCATGCCATCGCGCAGGCAGATCAAGCCGTGGGCGGTGGCGCCTTCGCTGAACAGGCTGCGCTCGATGTCGGCCACGCTGGCGATGACTTCGTGGCGAGCTTTTTCGTAATCGGCCAGCTCAGTGATGAAAGCAAGGATTTGCGGCGCATCGCTGGGCTGCGCGGGACGGATTTCGATGGACATGAACAGGCCTTGTCGCCAATTGAAAGCATCATACTAAGCCGCTCTGCGGCGCTCGTCACATCTTCTAAAGACACCCCCAATAGCGCCGTTCGTCGCCCCTGCGGCACCAACCCCACTCCAGCGCGGCCAAAAATCTGGCAAGCATTTCAAAAATGGAGGCGACACCATGATCTATTCAAGGCTGACTGCACTCACATTCGCCACGCTGCTGTCTTCGGCGGCTTTCGCGGCCACGACCAGTGGCACCGGACCGACCGACCCGGTTCAGGCACCCAACTCGCCGGCCACCCAAGGTTTGCCCAAACTGAACACCGATGGCACGGGCGGCACCTTGAACAATGGCCAGCCGCCTGCCACAGGCACCGATCCGCGGGTCCAAGGCAACGACACGGGCCGCCAAGGCGGGATGAACACACCTGACTCCACTGCGCCCGACAATGCCGATACTGGCGTGGGTTCGAAAACCACAACCGGAGGTTCAGGCTCTGAAGGTGGTGGGGCCTCCAGTCAATAACTTCTACCCAGCCATTGAGGAGGACCGTTCCCATGCCTCGTGGAAGCAAAGACAAGTACACCGATGAGCAGAAGCGCAAGGCCGAGCACATCGAAGACAGCTATGAGCAAAAAGGTGTGTCGGAAGGCGAGGCCGAGGCTCGGGCCTGGGCCACGGTGAACAAGCAATCGGGAGGCGGCGAACGCTCTGGTGGATCCGGCAAGAAGAAGCCCGCCGAAGCCAAGCAATCCGATCGCAAGGAGTCGGCCCGGCGCGCCGCCAAGAGCCGCGAAGGGCAGCCGCGCACCAGCAAAGCCTCCCATGAGGCCCAGACCGTGGACAGCTTGATGAAAGAAGCCCGGGCAAAAAATATTCCCGGACGCTCGAAGATGCGCAAGCAGGAACTGGTCGAGGCGTTGCGCAAGGCGGGGTAGAGCGAAAACTGTGGGAGCGGGCCTGCTCGCGAATGCGGTGGGTCAGCTAAGGAAGTGTCGGATGTGCCGACGCCTTCGCGAGCAGGCTCGCTCCCCCAGGTTTTTGTGCCTGGCTCAGGACTTCGGAACAGTGCAGAGCCAGTGTGGGAGCGAGCCTGCTCCGGGCGGCGATCCGACGATGGCGGCAGGTCAGCCTCCAATAATCTTCAACGCTGTTTCAACCTGTCAATCACCACCGCCAGCAGCAGGATCGAGCCGCGGATGACGTACTGGTAGAACGTATCGATGTTCTTCAGGTTCATCGCGTTCTCGATGATCGCCAGGATCAGCACGCCGGCGATGACATGGCGAATCATGCCGATGCCGCCGCTCAACGAAACGCCACCCAGAACACAAGCAGAGATCACGGTCAGTTCGAAACCCTGGCCGATCATCGGCTGGCCCGAGGTCATGCGCGACGCCAGGATGACGCCTGCCAGCGCACCAATTACACCGTGCACGGCGAAGATGATGATCTTGGTGCGATCAACGTTAACGCCTGCCAGCAATGCCGCTTCCTGGTTGCCGCCGATGGCCATGGTGTTGCGCCCATAAGTGGTGTAGTTCAGCAGCCAGCCGAAGAACAGAAAGCAGGCAATGGTGATCAGGATCGGCACCGGCACACCGAACATCTGGCCGTTACCAAAGACGAAAAACGATTCTTCCGACACCCCCACCGCCTTGCCGTTGGCAAAGATGTAGGCCAGGCCGCGTACGATCTGCATGGTCGCCAGCGTGGTAATCAGCGCATTGACCCGCAGTTTCGCGATGACGATGCCGTTGATCAGGCCGACAATCAGCCCCATCACCAACGCCGCGCTCACGCCGAGAAATACGCTATTGGTGTCACGCATCACGACGGCCGCGACGACGCCGGCGCAGGCAATCACCGAACCCACCGACAGGTCGAAATGCCCGGACGCCAGGCAATACAGCATGGTGCATGCCGCGATGCCGGTGGTGGAAATCGCCAGGCCCAGGCCGCGCATGTTCAGCGGCGACAGGAAGTTGTCGATCATCAGGGTGCAGAGCACGAAGATGCCGATGGCCGCCAGCAGCATGACCCAGTCGTCGAGGAAGCGGCGCAGGTCCAGGGGTTTGCGCGCCGTTGGCAGTGCATTGTTTTGGATGGTCATGATTTACCTCTCAGTTCGCCGCGTCGGCAACGCGTTGGCGCGGCAGCGCCAGTTGCAGCAGGTTGGATTCGTCGGCCTGGTCACGCGGCAACTCGCCGCGCATGGCCCCTTCGCACAGCACCAGGATTCGGTCGGAAATGCCCATCACTTCCATCAAGTCACTGGACACCACAATCACCGCGATGCCATCGGCCGCCAGGTTGTGGATAATCTGGTAGATCTCGGCCTTGGCGCCGATGTCGATGCCTCGCGTCGGCTCGTCAAGCAGCAGGACTTTCATCGGCATGGAAAGCCAGCGTCCCAGGATTGCTTTCTGCTGGTTACCGCCGGACAAGTACATGATTTTCTGGCTCGCCGCCGGGGTCTTCACTTTGAGCGACTTGATCTGCTTGTCGGCATTGCCCCGCTCCCACTCGCCACGCAACAGGCAGCCGAGCGCGGAATGAGCCGGACGGGCGCTGATGTTGATGTTCTCGGCCACGCTGCCCAACGGAATGATGCCCTCCTTCTTGCGATCTTCCGGACAGAGCAGCACACCAGCGGCGATGGCATCCCGGGGGGAACGCAGTTTCAACTCCTTGCCGTGCAGGACCAGGCTGCCCTCGCTCTGACGTTCCAGGCCACTGAGCAAACGCAGCAGCTCGGTACGACCGGCGCCGACCAGCCCGAACAAGCCGAGGATCTCGCCCTTGTGTACATGGAAACTCACCGGTTCGCGCAAGCCCGGCCCGAGCAGGCCTTTCACCTGCAACGCCACATCGCCGCGCTCGCGGGGGCGGTAGTCATAAATGTCTTGGATATCGCGACCGACCATGCACGTGACCAACTGATCGTGGGTCAGCTCGCTCATGTTCTCGAAGGTGCGGACATAACGACCGTCCTTGAAGACCGTCACCGCGTCACAGATGCGGAACACCTCCTCCATGCGGTGGCTGACGTACAGCACCACTTTGCCCTCGTCCCGAAGGCGGGCAATGATCGTCATCAAACGGTCGATTTCCCGGGCCGACAGGCTGCTGGTCGGTTCGTCGAAGGCAATGACGTGGGCGCCACGGGACAAGGCCTTGGCGATTTCCACCAACTGGCGCTGGCCAAGGGACAGACGACCGACTTTTTCCTGCGGGTCGATTTCGTCCGCAAGCCCTTTGAGCAATGTCAACGCCTGCTGACGCAGTACGCCGCGATTGACGAGGCCGAAACGCGCCGGCAAATGACCGAGGAACAGGTTCTCCGCGACGGTCATTTCCGGCACCAGGTGCAATTCCTGGTGAATCACCGCCACACCGCTGGCGATACTGTCGGCGGTGCCTTTGAAGGCCATCGTCTGCTCGCCGATCTGCAAGTCGCCGCTGCTCGGGATGTAGGCGCCCCCGAGGATTTTCAGCAACGTGGACTTGCCCGCGCCGTTCTCGCCCATCAAGGCATGCACCTGCCCCGGATGAGCAACGAAACTGATATTGGCCAGCGCCTGCACGCCAGGAAAGGACTTGCCGATCCCGTTGAATCGCAAGCTGCCGCCGATGTTGTGTTGCCGTGTCGCTGTTTGCGCTTGCATAACCACCTCGAACTCACAGAGATCAAGCGACCCTGCCACTCATGTGGCCAGGGCCGCTTTTGAATCAACCGGCCGTCAGTTCCACAGGCCGATCTTTTCCAGCTCTTGCTTGAAGTTCTCCCGGGTGATCAGCGTCACCTCGTCCATGGCGGTGTACTTCGGCGGTTCCTTGCCGGTGGTGATCCACTCGTACATCATTTCGGCGGTCTTGTAGCCTTCGATGTGCGGGCTTGGCAACATCGAACCGAAGAAGCCGCTGTCCGGTTTCTTCAACTCGCCGATGGCGTCGGTGCCGTTGATGCCGATGCCGATCACGTTGGCCGCCTTGAAGCCGGCTGCTTCGGTGGCGCGCACGCCGCCCAGCACGGTGTTGTCATTCATACCGCCGATGATCAGGTTTTTCGCAGCGCTTGGCAGCTTCACCAGCGCCGAGTTGGTGGAGTCCATGCTGCCGGGGACGTCGAGGGTCTTGAGCGCCGCAAACAGAATGTGGTCTTCCGGCATCCCGGCTTTCTTCAAGGCATCGACCGAACCGTCGGTGCGCTTCTTGCCGGTGTCCAGTTCGTTGAAGGTGTTGATCACCGCGTAGGTGTCTTTCCAGTCCCAGTTACGCTTTTTCGCCTCGGCGGCCATCGCGGCGCCCTGCTTCTGGCCCACCTCGAAGGCCGCCATGCCCAGGTATGGCACGTCCTCCATGAACTTGCCTTTGGCGTCGACGAAACGGTCGTCGACGGCGATCACCTTGAGATCGTTAAGCTTGGCCTTGGCCATGATGGCTGGGCCGAGAGACACGTCCGGCGGGCAGATCACGAAGCCCTTGGCACCGTTGGCGGCAAGGCTGTCGATGGCCGAAAGGGTTTTTTCGCCATCGGGCACGGCGATTTTGATCAATTCGAAGCCTTTGTCCTTGCTCGCCTTCTCGGCGAAAGCCCACTCGGTCTGGAACCAGGGCTCCTCCGCCTGCTTGACCAGGAAACCGATTTTTACCGGATCCGCTGCCAGCAGGCTGCTGCTAAGGCTGACCGCGGTCACCGCCAGGGCGGCACGACACAGGGAACGGATCCCACGACGATATTTCATAGCTGACTCCTTGTTTTTTTTATTGAAAGCCAAACGTCCAGGGATCTGCTCCACATGGGTGGAATTGCGCAGGCTGGCCGGTCAAATCGTGTTACTGCACAAGCATAGGTGTAAATAGTCATATCGTATGATGATTGGATTACAGGCGAAGTTTCCCTCCGCAATCCAAGAATGTTCAGTCGTGGTACATGACCGAACGCCCACCATCGATGGTGATGCATGAGGCATTGATGAACGGTGCTTCGTCACTGGCCAGGAATACGGCCGTCATTGCCACTTCAATCGGCTGCCCGATGCGCCGTGGCGGGTGCAGGTCCAGCGCGCGCTGGCGTTCGGCCTGGGGATCGGCAAAGCCGTTCCAGTAGTCGACGTTCAGTTGAGTCTCGATGTAGCCCGGCGCAATGGCATTCACCCGCACGCCCTTGGGTGCGTACTCGATGCCCAGGGCACGGGTCAGGCCCAGCAGGCCATGTTTGGCTACGGGGTATGGGAAACAACCGGGAATGATGTGGGACGAATGGGTCGACGCGATGTTGATGATGCTGCCCACGCCCTGTTCGATCATCTGTGGCAACACCGCCTTGCAACCGTACCAAGCGCCATCCAGGTCGATGGCAAAGCAACGGCGCCAGTCCTCTTCGGTCATTTCCAGCGGATCGCGGAACACGTTGATGCCTGCGCAGTTCACCAGCACGTCGATGCGACCATGCAACTCGACCGCCCGGCGGGCCATGACGTGCAAATCCTGTTGGTTCGAGACATCAACCTTCAGCGCTTGGACATCCGCACCCTGTCGACGCCAATGGGCGGCGACGGTTTCGACCTTTTCCCCCTGGATGTCGCTGATGACCAGCCGGGCCTGTTGCGAAGCGAACGCGGCGACAATGGCCTCGCCGATGCCCTGGGCAGCGCCGGTCAACAGCACGACCTTGTCTTTAAGGCGTTCGCCCTTCACGGGCTCAGGCACCGGCGGCAAGCAAAGCGCTTCAGCCATGGACGGGGCCTCCAGTGCAAACACACGACAAAAACCGGACACCCAACGATGGCCGGTTCAAAAGCTGTGGGCTCAACACTGATTCGCGAACACCGCCGAGGCGTTCCGGGAAAAAACGATGCATCACTTCACCTGTTTTGTTTTTTTAAGTGTGAGTGCGTATTGCTGATGGAGCCGACTATAAACCCGACCGCCAAATAATCTCAATATATATATTTACATCCCACATTTTGGGATTTACCCCGCGAACCGTGTACAAGCCACGCCCGGCACATCGACGCGCATCGATAGCACCGCCCCGTCCAATGGGTGATTGAGGGGACTTTGCGCACTGGTGATATACAAAGTCCGTAGGTCTTCACCACCGAATACACAACTGGTAGGGCGACTGACCGGCAATTCGATCACCTGATCGACGTGACCCTCCGGATGCAACCGCAGCAGGCAACTGCCGTCCCAACGGGCATTCCAGATATAGCCCCGCGCATCCATCGCCGAACCATCCGGCCCGCCACGGGAATGGGGTCCGAACCAGACTTCGGCGGGCGCGAGTTTTCCATCGGGGTAAATGAAGTGCCGATAAAGGGTCCCGTCCAGGCTCTCGCCGAAATAGACGGTCGTGCCATCAGGGCTCCACAACAATGTGTTGGGGATGCCCAAGCCACGCAACAGCGGCATCACGCGGCCATCGCCGCCGACACGAAACAGCCCACCGGAGCGCTGCTCGATGGGCAAGTCTTCGCCATCTTCCCCGATGTTGTTCTGCATGGTGCCCAGCCAGAGCTGGCCCAACGCATCGCAGCGGGCTTCGTTGGCGCGATTGCCCGGCTGGGGATCGGCCATGCACAGCAACTTCAGGCGCGGTTCCAGTCCTGGGGAGTCCAGGTCCAACCGGTAAACGCCACTGCTCAACGTCACCAAGGCATCGCCGCTCTGGGTCGGGATGAATGCAGAGACGTGCTCAGGCATCTGCCAGATCTGCACGTTCTTGCCAATCAGCCGCAACGCCTGCTTGCCGGCAATATCGACCCAATACAGCGCCTGGGTCGGCTCGTCCCAAAAAGGCCCCTCGCCCAGCTTCGCCCGATGCTCCGTCACAGCCGTCCACTTCATTTAAAACCTCCTGTTCCCGAGTTTCCCGGCGTTGTCTGTTCGACCGGCCATGACATTGGGGTAAAAACGCTTGATGGCCAGGTCTGCGTTATCGATCAGCGTCATGCAGGCCCAGACGCCTCGCGTCGCGTCCCGAGCGGCGATGGCTTCGGCGATGTCCTTGTGGATCGGCAGCGTGCGGCGCAGTTCGTCCGGGTCGGCGGCCGACACCTCGAACGAAACCGCCAACAACGCTCCGAGGGCTGGGACCATTTGTTCGATGAATTGATTGTGGCTGGCCGCGAGGATGCATTCGTGGAAGAACTGGTCGGCGCGGTTGTAATCCGCACCGCTGTCCACCGCCCGCTCAAGCGCATGATAGGCCAGGCGGATCGCCTGCACCTGGTCGGCCGTCGCCCGTTCACAGGCCCAGCGCACGGCCATCGGTTCGATGGTGCGGCGCAGGTCCAGCAGATCGTCGACAAAATTCTCCGGCAAGCCGCTGCGCGACAGCCAGCCCACCACTTGTGGATCAAAGAGGTTCCAGCGGCGCACCGGCAATACCCGCGTGCCGACCTTCGGCCCGACTTCCAGCATGCCTTTGGCCACCAAGGTTTTGATGGCTTCGCGAATCACCGTGCGGCTGACGCCCAGTTGCTCGCCCAGATCCGCCTCGACCTTGATGGTTTGCCCAGGCTTGACCTGGCCGGCGGCGATCCAGCCCCCCAGCCAATCGACGGTCGACGCGTGAAAACTGCTGGACATGAGCACCCCGTGGGCATTTCTTGTTAGGTGCCCACGCTAATCATCATACGATTGGGTGTCAATTTGAATTTTTGGCGCCTTGTGAAAGCGAGCAAGCTCGCCCCTACAGAAAAATCAGGGCTCCAGGCCGATGGGGAAAAACTCGCCACCACTCCAGACGCCCAACCAGCGCTGCCCATCTATCTCACGGCTGACCGCAAGCTCCACCAATTGATAGAACACATTGCGATGAATCAGCGCTTCGAGATTGCTGCGCACATGAATGTAAGGCGCCGGTTCCTGGGTCTGGGGATCGATCATCACCCGCATCGGATGTTCCGGGCCGGCTTCGGTGACTTCCTCGACATTGGTGGTAAAGCGCAACAACTGCCCTTCCCCCTCTCCTTCGACCTCCAGGGTCACGGCCACGAACGGCGCGTCATCGACCTTGATGCCGACTTTTTCCACAGGGGTAATCAGAAAGTAATCATCGCCGTCGCGGCGAATGATGGTGGAGAACAGCTTGACCATCGGCTTGCGTCCGATGGGGGTGCCCAGGTAGTACCAAGTGCCATCGCGGGCGATGCGCATGTCGATGTCGCCGCAGAAGTCAGGGTTCCACAAGTGGACCGGCGGCAGGCCTTTGGTCTTGGGGATCTGCCCCAGCAGGTCATTGGCTTTTTGCGGTCCGCTCATGGTGCCCCCTTCTGTTTATTCGTTGCTCATCCCCAACAAGCTGCGGGCGTACTCACGCAACGGCGCGGCGATGAGGTCTTGTGGCTGCTTGTCGTGCAACGTCAGCAAACCGCCACGACTCTTGATGCGTGCAGTATCAATCAAATACTGGGTGCTGGTCTCGATCAACATGATTTGAATCACACTGGTGTCGACACCCAGGCGATCCACCGCCTCTTCATCCAGCCATTCGTCGGTGTTGCCGATGCGGTTGTCCGCCTTGGCAAATCGGGTGTAGAGCAAATAGTGGGCACCGGCGGCACGCGCTTCACCCATCGCCTGATCGAGGCCTTCCGGGACCCGGGCGCGACGAACCATCGGGAAATATTCGATGAATCCATTGAAGGCTTCTTCAGCCACGACGTTGGGTCGCGGATAGGCGCTACCTGGCGGAGCAAAAGCGCCCTGAGCGATGTAGATGAAGGAATCCGGCTGGATGCGCAGGTTGTTTACACGGCGGCTGTCGCTATGGTCCAGCAGGCCGGCATCGCTCATGTGATAACGAACGCCCTCCCCCATATCGCTGACATTCATGCAGCCACCAAGCGTCAAAACGGTCAGCAGCAAAAACAGGCTACGCATCCTATCCTCCAAAAACCGGTGACGGAAAACCGGCGAATGGCCGTGGGATGCAGCTTTTGCGCCAGCTTGCAGGGTATGCGCCTCGCCACGAGAAGCCAGTCAGCCGCCAATGATTTTCATGATGGTCGCGCCACCCGAGAACGCTACTTCCTGCTTGTCTCCCAACGCCTTGACCAGCAAGCGCTGGAGCGCCGGCAACGCCTGGTGTCGGGGCTTGTCCAGCAGATCGCCGACGTAATGACGGTTGCTCGACGACAGGCAGCCGTGCAGCCAGCCAGTGGAAGACAACCGCAGTCGCGAACAGGTTCGGCAGAACGGCACGCTTTCGTTGGCGATCACGCCAAAGTGCCCGAGCCCGGGAATTTCATAGCGCACAGCCGTGGCATCGACGGGAGCGTCGGCTTGCAGATATTCGTATTGGTCGCCAATCAGGCCCAGCAGTTGCTGAAGGCTGACGAATTGCTGAAGGAACGCATTGGAATCCTTGGCCAGGTGCCCCATGCGCATCAACTCGATGAAGCGCAACTCATAGCCACGTTCCAGGCAGTATTCAAGCAACGGCATCACCTGATCGAGGTTCTGCCCGCGCAGCGGCACCATGTTGACCTTGATCTTCAGGCCCGCCGCCCGGGCCTGCTCCATGCCATCGAGCACAGTCGCCAGGTCTCCTCCGCGGGCTATGCTGCGAAAGGCAGCGGCGTCCAGGGTGTCGAGGGAAACGTTGATCCGGCGGATACCGGCATTCATTAGCAGCGGCAGCTTCCTGGCCAGCAGCTGGCCGTTGGTGGTCAGGCTGATGTCCTCAAGGCCCATCTGCCCTACCGCTGTCATGAAGCTCTCAAGCTTGGGGCTGACCAGCGGCTCGCCACCCGTGATGCGCAACCGCTCGATTCCGGCCGCTTCGATCAGATACGCCACGCCTCGCGCCATGGCCTCGGCCGACAGTTCATCCTGCGCAGCCACCAGCCGCTTGCCATCAGGCACGCAGTAGGTACAGGCGTAATTGCAGGCTGAAGTCAGGCTGATCCGCAAATTGCGAAAACGCCTGCCTTGACGGTCAACGATCATGGATCACTCCGGCGAAAGAAGAATCGAGCCCGTGAAAATTGACCTAGAAATCAAGTTTTCGCAAGACCCAAGCCCGAGTATATTCCTGGGGCACTCCGCCATGTAAGCGGACATGGCGCAATTAAGCAGCTGAATGCCTCAACTGCTCGGCGTATCCGTGTCGCGCTTGCGCTTGTTTCCCATGCGCACACCGATATCCATCAGGAATTGGAAAAAGCCTTCCTGGTCTTCCAGCACATTGCTCCAGAACGGCGAGTGGTACAGCGCCACCGCGCCGTGCACCAGCGCCCAGGCAGCGCAGTAGTGGAAATACGGCGGGACGTCTTCAAGCTTGCCTTCGCTGATCCGGCCCTTGATCAGCAAGGTCAGGCGATCGAAATTCGAGGCGCGGATCTTGTGCAGCTCCTCGACCATTTCCGGCACCTGGTTGCCCTTGACCACCTTTTCTTCCAGGCGATCGAACAAGCGGTAACGCTGCGGGTCGCGCATGCGGAACTCGAAGTACGCTCGGGACAGCGCTTCCTTGTCCTTGTCGACATCGGCCGAATGCAACAGCTCGTTCAAATCCCGCTCGTAATCGAGCATCAGCCGCAGGTAGATCTCTGCCTTGGACTTGAAGTGTTTGTAAATCGTGCCTTTGCCGATACCCACGGCATCCGCAATCATCTCGACGGTGACGCTGTCTTCACCCTGATCGAGGAACAACTTGAGCGCGGTGTCGAGAATTTCCTGCTCGCGGCGACGAAACTCACGGACCTTACGAGGTTCTTTGTGCATAAGAAAAAGGTCTGAAGGGTCAAAATTCGAAGCCGGGTATTATGCCTAACTTACGCAAAAATGCACGGATCATCCGCGCACGGCCACAGTTCTTCACAAAACGGTGCGACCCCAGCTCCTCAGTTGGTAAGCGCGGACCCGCCTGGGCAGGCTTTGCCGGCAATGAGAACTTATCCGAAGCGAACGTATTCCAAATTTGTTTAAAAACGACCTCGGTCAAACTGGACTCATCGCCAGACTGATCAATACTTGAACTGTCGGCACGACATCTCCCCCAAGTGACGCGCCGGTAAAGGTACCAACGGACCGCGTGCCTTTGTTTTACTCCTAATGGTCTTAACCCGGATTCACCCCCCAGAACCCGGGTTTTTTTTGCCTCGATTTCAGGCTCTTGCCGTACGGACCCGAGCCAACGGGAACAGCCGCTTGAAATTTTCGGTGGTTTGCTCCGCGAACCGGTCGTACGGTTCCCCCCGCAGCATCGCCAGGTATTCGGCAACCTCCCGGACATACTGCGGAAGGTTGGGCTTGCCACGATAAGGGATGGGCGCCAGATAAGGCGAGTCGGTTTCCACCAACAAACGATCGGCTGGCACTTTGCTTGCGACGTCGCGCAGGGCGTCGGCATTACGGAACGTGACGATGCCGGACAAGGAAATGTAATAACCCATGTCCAGGGCAGCCTTGGCCATATCCCAATCCTCGGTGAAGCAATGAAGCACACCGGCGTGGGGCAGCGCCGCGTCCCGCAGCAATGCCAAGGTATCGGCCCGCGCGCCACGGGTATGGATGATCACCGGCTTACCGGTCTGCCTGGCGGCCTCCAAGTGCAACCGGAACGACGCCTGCTGGACTTCGGCGGCCTCCGGCTCGTAGTGATAGTCGAGCCCGGTCTCGCCGATAGCCACGACTCGCGGATGATCGAGTTCGTGCAACAGCCAATCCAGGGCCGGCGTGGCATCGGGCTGCACATCCAGTGGATGGATGCCCACCGAACAATCGACGTCTTCGTATCGTTCAGCCAGGCGCTTGACGTCGGCGGCGTTGTCGGCGCTGACACCGATGCAGAGGAAATGCCCCACCCCTCGCTGGCGCGCCGCATCCAACGCGGCGTCGAGGGATCCGCTATGGGCGGCGAGGTCAAGGCGATCGAGGTGGCAATGAGAGTCTACGAGCATAAAGGGCCAGGCTACATCGTATGGGTGGGACGGTCGGACTTGAGCGTTCCGGCCAGGTGGGTTTCGATCTGGTTGCGAGCCGAGTTGTCGCCTTCGTTGAACTGCACGCCAACGCCGGCGGCCCGGTTGCCCTGGGCGCCTTTGGGAGTCATCCAGATCACCTTGCCGGCGACCGGGATTTTTTCCGGTTCGTCCATCAGGCTCAGCAGCATGAACACCTCGTCGCCCAGGCGATAATTCTTGTTGGTGGGAATGAACAGGCCGCCGTTTTTGATAAACGGCATGTAGGCCGCGTAGAGCACCGACTTGTCCTTGATGGTCAGGGACAGAATGCCGTTGCGTGGTCCGGGACTGACAGGTTCGTTCATGCTGGTCTCCGCTGCGATTGAGCTGAGTCTAGTGCCTCTGTCAGGTACGACCAGGCAAACTCGCCCATTGCACCAACAGCGCCTCCAACAGCAATACGCGATTGAGGTTGGCCTTGCTCAACACCTTCTGACGTTGGGCAAGAATCCAGTCCTGGATGTTCAAGATTTTGTCCTGGCTGCTTTTTTGCGCCAGGTATTGGATGACTTTACGCATGTCGGTCAATCCGAGGCCGGCTTCGTCCTCGGTAAGCTGATAACGCAGGATCAGGCTCGACCAATCGCAGAACCAGTCAAACAACAGCAACAGGGGAATGGCGTTCCAGCCTTCGGCCAGTTGCGTTGGAGATTGTTGCTGCTTGAGCAGCTTCTTCACGCCGTCCACCACCAACGCCCGCTGCTCGCGCACGCCTTGGGCCTGCAGGCTGACGGCCGCCAGCGGCGAACCGGCGGCCAGGGTCAGCAGTTCGCCACGTTCCTCATCGGTGCTGTCAGGCATGGCCTGGGCGAGCCATTGCAAACTCATCGCCTGGCTGGGCAGCGGGCAGGCCTGCTGCACGCAGCGGCTCTTGATGGTCGGCAGCAAACGGCTCGGCTGATGACTGACCAGCAACAGGACGGTATCGCCGGAAGGCTCTTCGAGGCTCTTGAGCAAAGCGTTGGCGGCGTTGATGTTCATTGACTCAACCGGCTCGACCAGCACGACTTTGCGCCCGCCCATTTGCGAGGTCTGGACCACGAAGCTGACCAAGTCACGGACCTGGTCGACCTTGATCGCTTTGTCCGCTTCTTCAGGTTCCAGCACGTAATTGTCCGGATGACTGCCAGCCTTGAGCAGCAGGCACGATTTGCATTCCCCGCAGGCATTCGTGGCCGTCGGGGCCTGGCACAAAAGGCTCGCCATCAGGCGCTCGGCCAACGCCCGCTTGCCGATACCGGCCGGGCCATGCAACAGGTACGCGTGGGCATGCTGCGTGCGGCCGGCCAGTTGCTGCCAGAGACCGTCCTGCCAGGGATAGGCTTCAGCCACGGGCACGCTCCAGCAACCCGGGCAACACCGCATCCAGCGATTGCTGGACCTGGGTCAACGGCTGCGCGGCATCGATCAACAGGTAACGCGTCGGATCGGCCTTGGCTCGCTCGATGAAGGCGTTGCGCACGGCATTGAAGAACGTTGCCCCTTCAAGCTCGAAGCGATCCAGCCTGCCACGAGCGCTGGCCCGCGCCAGGCCGATTTCCACCGGCAGGTCGAAAACCAGGGTCAGGTCCGGCCGCAGGTCGCCCTGGACAAACGTTTCCAGCGCAGCGATACGCTCGACGGACAAGCCTCGGCCACCACCCTGGTAGGCGTAAGTCGAATCGGTGAAGCGGTCACAAAGCACCACGGCTCCTCGGGCCAGCGCCGGTCGAATCACTTCGGCCAGGTGCTGCGCCCTGGCAGCGAACACCAACAACAACTCAGCGTCAGGGTTCATGACTTCTTCAAGGGGCGCCAGCAACACCTCGCGAATCCGCTCGGCCAGCGGCGTACCGCCCGGCTCGCGGGTCAAGACCACCTCGATGCCGGCGGCCTGGAGGCGTCCGGCGAGGTATTCGCGGTTGGTGCTCTTGCCGGCGCCTTCCGGGCCTTCCAGCGTGATAAACAAACCAGTCACGGGGCGATCCTTAGTCAAAGTCATTGCGGGTTCGGTGGCTCACTGGCATCCGGTTCGGGGGCCGGATCCTGAGGCGGCACCTGGGGCCCGTCTTGCGGCGCGGTATCAGGTGACGCGGCGGGAATCGGCGCCGAATCTTCAGGTGTGGCCGGGGCCGGGCTGGAGCGGTAGTCGGCGCGACGTTTGAGCTGGTATTCCCGCACCGCATTGTTGTGCGACTCCAGATCATCGGAAAACACATGGCTGCCGTCGCCCCGCGCAACAAAGTAAAGGCTGTTGCCGTCGGCCGGGTTCAATGCTGCGTGAATCGCCTCGCGCCCGACCATCGCGATAGGCGTAGGCGGCAGGCCCGGCACCAGGTAGGTGTTGTAGGGATTGGGTTCTTTCAGATGGGAACGGGTGAGCTTGCCGGTGTAGCGCTCCCCCAGGCCGTAGATCACAGTGGGATCGGTCTGCAGCAGCATGCCCAGGCGCAGGCGCCGCACGAACACCCCGGCAATCTGACCCCGTTCCTGGGGCACACCGGTTTCCTTTTCTATCAGCGAAGCCATGATCAATGCTTGATAGGGTTGGGTGTAGGGCACGTCGGCGGCCCGTTGCGCCCATTCCTTGGCAAGCACATCATCGAGCCGCTCGTAGGCTTTCTTCAGCAGGTCGGCATCCGATGTACCGCGCACGAATCGGTAGGTGTCCGGAAAGAACCGACCCTCCGGAAATACGCCGGAATGGCCAAGGCGATCCATGACCTGGCTATCACTCAGGCCGGCGAGCGTCTGCTCGAGCTTTTCATCCTTGGCCAACGCCGCGCGCACCTGGCGAAAGTTCCAGCCCTCCACCAGCGTCACGCTGTACTGCACCACTTCACCGCGCTTCCAGACGCCGATCAGGCCTTCCATCGTCATGCCCGGCACCATCCGGTATTCACCAGTGTGCAACGGCTGGCCGGCAAGATTGAAACGCCAATAGACGCGCAGCCAGAACGCATCCTTGATCAGGCCATCGGCTTCGAGACGATTGAGGGTTCCGGTCGGCGTGGTCCCATTGGGCACATCCAGCAACTCTTCCTGGGTGATGTTCAACGGCTGCTGCAGCGCCGAATGAATTTTCCAGGCCGAAGCGCCCAACAACAGCCCTGCCAGAACCAGTCCGGTCTCCAGCAACAACAAGAATTTACGTCTCACGAATCAAGCATCCAATAGCGCACGGGCAAGGGCCTGCAGTTTACGGGTGAGCGGGCCAACGGGCCAGCGCGCCGAACCGCACCCGCGTACCGGCCACACGCCATAAACGCTGTTGCAGACCATGACTTCATCGGCCTGGTGCAGCTGTTCGAGGCTGATGTCGGTGATTTGCGTGGCGATGCCTTGGGACTTGGCTTGAAACAATAATTCGGCGCGCATCACACCGGCCACGCCACAACGGCTCAGGTCCGCTGTGAACAGAACGCCATCGCGCACCAGGAACAGGTTGCTGAAGACGCCTTCGATCACCCGTCCGGACGTATCAAGCATCAATCCCTCGGCATGCTCGATGTCGCGCCACTCGGCGCGGGCCAGCACTTGCTCCAGGCGATTGAGGTGCTTGAGGCCGGCGAGCAAGGGCTGTTCGGACAAACGCACGGTGCAGGGGAACATTTGGATGCCTTGTTCGGCATGGGTGGCGGGATGAGCAGCCGGCGGGCCTCCTTGCAGAATACGCCTGGCCGGACTCGACGGATCGGCCGCATAACCACGCAGGCTGTTGCCCCGGGTCACGATGAGTTTCAGCACGCCATTGCCCAGGCGCTGGGCATAGGCGCTCAGCTCAGCACCCAGCACGCTCAAGTCGACGTTGAACGCCAGACGCTGGCAACCGGCCTCCAGACGCTGCAGGTGGCGTTCCAGCAGTACAGGTGCGCCATTGCGCACGGCGATGGTCTCGAACAGCCCATCGCCATAAGCCAGGCCGCGATCTTTCAGCGACAGGACGTCTGCCGGCTGACCGTCGACCCAGCTTTCCATCAACCGGCGAACCGGCGGAACACCAGCGATCCGTTGGTTCCGCCAAAGCCGAAGGAGTTGGACAACACCACATCGATGTCCATGCTGCGGGCCGTATGCGGCACGAAGTCAAGGTCGCAACCTTCGTCCGGCTCATCGAGGTTGATGGTCGGCGGCGCGGTCTGGCTATTGATCGCCAGTACGCTGAAGATGGCTTCCACCGCCCCCGCCGCACCCAACAAGTGACCGGTCATGGACTTGGTGGAACTGACGGCCAGCTTGTAGGCGTGCTCGCCAAACACCGTCTTGATCGCCTGGGCTTCCGCGAGGTCACCCGCCGGGGTCGAAGTGCCGTGGGCGTTGATGTACTGGACCTGCTCGCCATTGATCTTCGCATCACGCAAGGCATTGGCAATGCAGCGGGCAGCACCAGCGCCATCGGCCGGTGGCGACGTCATGTGGTACGCATCGCCGCTGGTACCAAAGCCGATCAGCTCGGCATAAATGGTCGCACCGCGAGCCTTGGCGTGCTCCAATTCTTCGAGCACCAGCGCACCGGCGCCGTCGGACAGCACGAAGCCGTCGCGGCCCTTGTCCCAAGGCCGGCTGGCCCGTGCAGGCTCATCGTTGCGGGTCGACAGCGCGCGGGAGGCGCCGAAACCGCCCATGCCCAGACCGCAGGCCGCCATTTCGGCGCCGCCGGCGATCATCACGTCGGCTTCGTCGTACATGATGTTGCGCGCGGCCATGCCGATGCAGTGGGTGCCGGTGGTGCACGCCGTGGCGATGGCATAGTTAGGCCCCTGTGCACCGAGGTGGATGGACAGGAAACCGGAAATCATATTGATGATCGAGCCCGGCACGAAGAACGGAGAAATCCGTCGCGGCCCCGAATCATGCAGCGTGCGGCTGGTTTCTTCGATATTGGTCAAGCCACCAATACCTGAACCCATTGCCACGCCGATGCGCTCGCGGTTGGCGTCGGTGACTTCCAGGCCGGCGTTACGCACTGCCTGAAAACCGGCAGCCAAGCCGTATTGAATGAACAGGTCAAGCTTGCGAGCTTCCTTGACCGACAGGTATTCCTCGACATTGAAGCCCTTTACCGAGCCGCCAAAACGGGTGGAATAGGCAGAAAGGTCGGTGTGTTCGATCAGACCAATGCCACTACGGCCAGCCAGAATGCCCTGCCAGCTGCTCGGCACATCCGTGCCCAGTGGCGACAACATACCCATACCGGTGACTACGACGCGTCTACGCGACACAGCACTCTCCTTTTTCAAATGACGACTTTGCATCAGGCCTAAAGAAAAAACCGCACGCCGTGATGGCAGTGCGGTTTTTCCATGACAGCTAGCGACGACTGAATACGATTACGCCTGGTGGCTGGTAACGTAGTCGATAGCAGCTTGTACAGTAGTGATCTTTTCAGCTTCTTCGTCAGGAATCTCGGTCTCGAATTCCTCTTCCAGAGCCATCACCAGCTCAACGGTGTCAAGGGAGTCGGCACCCAGGTCTTCAACGAAGGAAGCGGTGTTCACAACTTCTTCTTCTTTAACGCCCAGTTGCTCGGCAACGATTTTCTTGACGCGCTCTTCGATGGTGCTCATACCTTGTTTTCACTCCTAATGGACAAATTCAGGCAGCTGGCCGGTGGGTAAGTGTATAGAAAGACTTTTCGGTTTTTCAACCGAAAGCTTCACTCCTCGAACCTGGGGCCCGCCGCCTATAAATAGATTGCAGCTTTATAACGGATTTTAGACAGCTCGTATGACATTTTTTTGAAGCAATCCGTCACATTTAACTCATGTACATCCCGCCGTTCACCGGGATTGTAGCCCCAGTCACGTATGCCGCACCGTCCGAAGCAAGAAAAGCGACCACGGACGCGATTTCTTGAGCTTGCCCCAGACGACCCAGCGGAATCTGTGTCAACAAGGCTTCACGCTGCGCTTCCGGCAGTTCACGGGTCATGTCGGTGTCGATGAAACCCGGTGCGACCGAGTTTACCGTAATCGAGCGCGAACCGACTTCTCGTGCCAGCGCACGGCTGAAACCTTCCAGACCGGCCTTCGCTGCAGCATAGTTTACTTGGCCTGCGTTGCCCATGGCACCCACAACCGAGCCGATACTGATAATTCGGCCCCAACGAGCCTTGGTCATGCCACGCAGGACGCCCTTGGACAGCCGGTACAGGCTGTTCAAGTTGGTATCGACCACGTCGAACCACTCGTCATCTTTCATGCGCATCATCAGGTTATCGCGGGTGATACCGGCATTGTTGACCAGGATCGCCGGCGCGCCGAACTGCTCCTGAATGCTGGACAATACCGCCGCAACAGACTCATCGCTGGTCACGTTGAGCTCAAGACCGGTGCCCTGGATGCCGTTTTCCTTCAAGGTAGCGGCGATACGCTCGGCGCCCGAAGCGGACGTCGCGGTGCCGACAACGATGGCGCCTTGGCGACCCAGTTCCAGGGCGATGGCCTGGCCGATGCCGCGGCTTGCACCGGTCACCAGTGCAACTTTACCTTGCAGACTCATGCAAGCTTCTCCTGTTCAGGCTTGCGCTGCGCGAGCGGCAGCGAAAGCGTCTGGGGTGTTGAGGTTGGAAGTGGACACGCCTTCGGCGCAGCGCTTGTTCAGGCCTGCCAGCACTTTGCCAGGACCGCACTCGACCAGTTCGGTCGCACCCTTGGCTGCCAGCGTCTGGACCGATTCAACCCAACGAACCGGCTTGTAGAGCTGCTCCAGCAGGTCGCGCTTGAGGATTTCCAGGTCTGCTGCGACGTTGGCGCTGACGTTCTGCACCACGGGAATCTGCGGAGCCTGCCAGTCGATGGCGGCGATGGACTCGGCAAAACGCTCGGCGGCTGGACGCATCAGCTCGCAATGCGACGGCACACTGACCGGCAACGGCATGGCGCGCTTGGCACCACGGGCCTTGCAACCCTCGATGGCGCGCTCGACGGCGGCCTTGGCCCCCGCGATGACCACCTGGCCCGGGGAGTTGAAGTTGACCGCACTGACCACATCACCCTGAGCCGCTTCGGCACACGCTGCCAACACGTCGGCGTCTTCCAGGCCGAGGATCGCGGCCATGCCGCCCTGCCCGGCCGGAACGGCTTCCTGCATCAATTGGCCACGACGTTCCACCAGCTTCACCGCGTCGCCGAGACTCAGGCTACCCGCAGCCACCAGGGCGCTGTATTCGCCCAGGCTGTGACCGGCGACAAACGCCGGGCGCGCGCCGCCCTCGGCCAACCATAGGCGCCACAGCGCAACGGAGGCCGTCAAGATTGCCGGCTGGGTTTTATCGGTTTGATTGAGTTGCTCTTCCGGCCCTTGCTGGGTCAGTGCCCACAAGTCGTAGCCGAGTGCATCGGATGCTTCTTTGAATGTTTCGAGGATCAGCGGGTATTGCGCGCCCAGCTCGGCCAGCATGCCGAGGGACTGCGAGCCCTGTCCTGGAAAGACGAATGCGAGGGAAGCAGACATGAAAACAAAGCCCCTAATGATCTTGTCGTCAAAAATTGACGCCCCTGGGGGCGCTAGGAAACTGACAGTTGGATGACGGCTTGAACCGACCGGTCACATTTAAGCATTGTCGGACGAAAACGCCTAAGTTAACAAATCCTCGAGGCGCCCATGAAGGCGTTCCGGCAGGTTTTCCTGGATCTCGATCACCGCCCGGTTGATGGCGCTTTGAAACCCCTGCACCCCGGCCGAACCATGGCTCTTGATCACGATACCTTGCAGCCCCAGGAAACTTGCACCGTTGTGCCGCGCCGGCGCCAGGTCCGCCTGCAACCGACGCATCAACGGCAGCGCGAGCGCACCCACCACCCGCGAGGCCAAACTCTGCTTGAACAACGCCTCGATGCGCTGCCCGATCATGGTGGCCAATCCCTCGCTGGACTTGAGCAGGATATTGCCAACAAAGCCGTCACACACCACCACATCGGCCTCGCCGCGATACAAGCCATCACCTTCGACGAATCCGATGTAATTGATGCCCGGTGCATTTTGTAACAAAGTCGCCGCCAGCTTGACCTGCTGGTTGCCCTTGATCTCTTCGGTGCCAATGTTCAGCAGCGCCACGCGAGGACGCGCAATGCCAAGGGTCTGCGCCGCAACCGAACCCATCACGGCGAATTGCAGCAGGTGCTCGGCGCTGCAATCGACGTTCGCGCCCAGATCAAGCAATTGGCAGAACCCGCGCTGGGTCGGGATCGCCGCCACCATTGCCGGACGATCGATGCCCGGCAACGTTTTGAGCACGTAGCGCGACAGCGCCATCAGCGCCCCGGTATTGCCTGCACTGACGCACGCCTGCACCTTGCCATCGCGCAACAACTCCAGGGCCACCCGCATCGACGCGTCAGGCTTGCCGCGCAGGGCCTGGGCTGGCTTTTCGTCCATGGCGATGATTTCGGACGCGGGCATGATCGACAGGCGCGCGCGATCCGCAGCCGATTGGCCGCCGAGCAGTTCTTCTAGAAGGGAGGGTTGACCGACGAGGGTCAGGTGCAGCGAGGGCGTGGCACGCAGGCAAGCAAGGCTGGCCTGGACAATGCTGCGGGGACCGAAGTCCCCGCCCATTGCGTCAATCGCGATGACTTGAGCGGACAAGTGATTACTCGTCAGCGCCCTTGTCGATCACTTTACGGCCACGGTATACGCCTTCTGGCGATACGTGGTGACGCAGGTGAACTTCACCAGTGGTTTTTTCTACAGACAGGGTGCTAGCCTCGAGAGCGTCGTGCGAACGGCGCATGTCACGGGCAGAGCGGGATTTTTTGTTCTGCTGAACAGCCATAATTGATTAACTCCTAAACGTTTGGGTCACGCTTTAACTGCGCCAATACACTGAACGGGTTGGACCGCGTTACCTCGTCCTCGCTCGGTTCGGGCTCATCTGCTCCCGCCGGCTGCTGGCATTCTTCCGGATGATGAGCAGGCACAATGGGCAAGGCGAGCAAAAGCTCCTCCTCGATCAGTGACTGCAGATCCAAAGGATCTTCGCCCAGTTCCAGCACGTCATAACCTTTCGGCAACGACTGGGTATTCGCACCCTCCTTCACCACCGCGTAACTGCATTCGCTGTGGATCGGCAGGGTGACCAGCTCAAGACAACGCTGGCAAACCATTTTGACTTCAGTGTCGATAAAGCTGTGGATTACCACAGATTTACGTTCATCTCGTTCAAAAACGAATTTGGCCTGGACCGTACCGACATCGTCGGAAAGCGGGTCGCAGAGTCTCTTCAAATCGGCCAGCAGCAGTTCACCTTGGAGGGTGGTGCCACGATCAGCCAATTTGCGCGGGTCAACGTGAGGTGGAATCGGGTCATTCAACATAGGCGCAGCATTATAGGGATGCACCGGGCCATGTCAAAGGAAATTCAGCCCTGTCCGTCACTTGCGTGCCTGGCTAGAATCCTTCCCTGCCCATCGGAGATAGCCATGCTGCCCTTATTACTCGCTTCAAGCTCGGTTTACCGCCGGGAACTGCTGGCCCGCCTGGGGCTGCCATTCGTCTGCAGTTCGCCGGACATCGACGAAAACCGTCACGCCGACGAACCTGCGGCCCAACTGGTAAAGCGCCTGGCCCGGGAGAAAGCCCTGGCACTCGCCGATAGCCACCCAGGCCACCTGATCATCGGCTCGGATCAGGTCGCCGTGCTCGGCGACCGCATTCTGGGCAAGCCTCACACATTCGAAAATGCCCGCGAGCAACTGATGGCCGCCAGCGGCGCCAGAGTGACATTCCTGACCGGCCTGGCCCTGCTTAACAGCCAGACCGGCAGATGCCAGGTCGACTGCGTACCCTTCACCGTGAATATGCGGGCATTGGATCAAGCTCGCGTAGAGCGCTATCTGCGCGCCGAGCAGCCGTACGACTGCGCCGGCAGCTTCAAGGCCGAGGGCCTGGGCGTAAGCCTGTTCCAGAGCACCGAAGGCCCGGACGCCACAAGCCTGATCGGCCTACCGCTGATTCGCCTTGTGGATATGTTGCTGGCTGAGGGCGTGCAGGTTCCCTGAAACCCCAGACAACCCATTTGTGGCGAGGGGCCCCGCCAGAGCCTAGCGCAACGCCGGCCCCTGGAAGCCCATCCACATCGCCAAGTGCTCAGCGATGCTCGCCCCCAACTTCTTGGAGAAGCGATCGAACGGCGATTCTTCGATAGTGAAATCCACCAGGTCTTTCTGACCGATTACATCCCGAGCCACGGAGCTGGCACTGCCCAGGCCATCGATCAAGCCCAGCGGCAGAGCCTGCTCGCCAGACCAGACCAGCCCGGAAAAAAGCTCCGGATGCTCCTTGTCTTTCAAACGCTCGCCCCGACCCTTCTTGACGCTGGCGATGAATTGCTTGTGAGTGGTGTCCAGCACGCCTTGCCAGAATGCGGTTTCCTCCGGCTTTTGCGGCTGGAACGGATCAAGAAACGATTTATGCTCGCCTGAGGTGTAGACCCGCCGCTCCACGCCCAGCTTCTCCATGGTGCCGACAAACCCGTAGCCGGCCGCCGTTACACCAATGGAGCCTACCAGGCTGGCCTTGTCGGCGTAGATCTGGTCCGCCGCACTGGCGATGTAGTAGGCCCCGGACGCACCGAGATCGGCGATCACCGCGTAGACCTTGATGTCTGGATGCAACCCGCGCAACCGAACGATTTCGTCATAGACGTAACCCGACTGAACCGGGCTACCGCCCGGGCTGTTGATGCGCAACACCACACCCTTGACCTTTGGATCCTCGAACGCCGCCCGCAGGCTGCCGACAATATTGTCCGCGCTTGCAGGTTCCTTGTCGGCGATCATGCCTTCGATGTCGATCAGCGCCGTATAAGCCGAGCCGCTCACGGCCCCCTTCTCTATGCTCATCAGCGGCGTAAACAGCATTAGCGCGACAAAGAGATAGATGAACGTCAGCAGCTTGAAGAAAATCCCCCAGCGACGGGACCGGCGCTGCTCCTGGACGCTGGCCAGCAACGTCTTTTCCAGCAGCTTCCAGCTTTTATCGTCACCGCTCTCGGCGCTCGCCTTGGCCGGTGCCTTCCATTCATCCGTCATGCATGTATCTCCATCAGAACTTAATCGGCACGCTGGCTCAACCAAGCGTGCAATTGCGCAAAATGGTCGATCGCCAGGCACGGCTCGAAGGCCTTAAGCGCCTCGATCGTCTGCGCGCCATAGCTGACAGCCACCGACCCCATGCCTGCGTTACGGGCCATTTGCAGGTCGAACGATGAGTCGCCGACCATCAGCGCCTGGCCAGCGGACACATTGCAATGAGCCAGGATCTGCTCAAGCATCAGTGGATGTGGCTTGCTCGCCGTTTCATCCGCGGCACGAGTGATATCGAAATAATCTTCCCAACCATGCGCCTTCAATACCCGATCCAGCCCACGCCTGGCCTTGCCGGTCGCGACCGCCAGCCGATACCCCTCTTCCCGCAAGGCCCCGAGGGTTTGCACCACGCCGTCAAACAGCGGCGAAGGCTCGGCTTCCAGGGCAATGTAGTGATCGGCGTAGTGCTGGCGAAAAACGATCAGCTCTTGATCATCGATTTCCGGGTACAGGCTGCGAATCGCCTCCGGCAAGCCGAGACCGATGATGCCTTTTACCGCGAAATCATCCCGCCGGGGAAACCCCGTGCGATCCGACGCAACGTGCATCGCATCCACGATCCGACCGATGGAGTTCGCCAGAGTGCCATCCCAATCGAATATGAGCAGCTTGTAGTCAGGATGCACTCAACCGCTCCACGGTCTTGGCCCACATGTCATCCACGGGAGCCTGCAGCTTCAGCTCGCCGCCGTCAGGCAACGGCACCGTCAACATATAGGCATGGAGAAACAGGCGTTTGCCGCCCAAGTCACGGATTTCCTTGGTGAAATCGTCATCGCCGTATTTGCTGTCGCCGGCGATGCAGTGCCCGGCATGCAGAGTGTGCACGCGGATCTGGTGGGTACGCCCGGTGACCGGCTTGGCCTCGACCATGGTGGCAAAGTCGCCGAAGCGTCGAAGCACCTTGAATACGGTCAGCGCTTCCTTGCCTTCCTCGTTGACCTCCACCATGCGCTCGCCTGAACGCAGGTTACTCTTGAGCAACGGGGCGCGGACCTGCTTGACAGAGGTCTCCCAGCGGCCACGCACCAACGCCATGTAGCGCTTGTCGACGCCATCGCCGCGCAATTGCTCGTGCAGGTGGCGCAGCATGCTGCGCTTCTTTGCGATCATCAGCAGGCCGGAGGTGTCGCGGTCGAGACGATGGACCAACTCCAATTCCTTGGCGTCCGGACGCAACTGACGAAAGGCTTCGATCACACCGAAATTAAGGCCGCTGCCGCCATGGACCGCAATACCCGCAGGCTTGTTGACCACGATCAGGGCCTTGTCTTCGAAGACGATGGCAGCCTCCAGGCGTTGCAACAGGCCCTGGGCCAAAGGCACCGGCTCGTCACGTTCCGGCACGCGAACCGGTGGTACACGCACGACATCACCGGCCTGCAGCTTGTATTCGGGCTTGATCCGACCTTTGTTCACCCGCACTTCGCCTTTGCGCAAAATGCGATAGATCAAGGTCTTGGGCACACCTTTGAGCCGGGCAAGGAGAAAATTATCGATTCGTTGGCCGGCATATTCCGGCGAGACCTCGAGCAGTTGAACGCCAGGGGTCGAAGGGGCAGTAGTCGTCATGGCGGCGATCATAACAATTTTTTATGGAATTGAAGCACTTAATCATTGCTGCTATAGTCGCGAACGCCGCCAAAAGTGGCTGGACAGCGGACTAACGGTCAAAAACCGGCCCTGACCAACGCAATTCACGAGGACGAGAGGCCGTCCTACGGGGTTCTTGCTACGTAACGGCAGAGTTTGCAGGTGCAACGAGCGCAGGTGACATGAGGCCTGAAATACGCCGCAAAGCAGAGTTCTGACTCGCCTTGCGCGCCACATTCACGGCCAGTTCACAAAGTGCAGTCACCCGGGAACGACCCCGAGCGAGAGCTTCGGAAACAACGCCTAAATTAGCCATGATGCGTGACTTCCCCTTTCGGAGCTCACGGTAAATGCCAACCCGCTGCGGATTCTGCGCGCGGCAGCACCCGAACTATCAGGGATACGTGTAGGGTGGAGATGTACAACCGTCGGACTGTGTAGCACTAGGCTTATATTTAGACGCTTCATCTCGTCCACAGGCGCCGGTTGATTCCTCCTCCTGACTGAGTGCTTGAGTACCAGCAAGCAGGACGCGTCCGTCGCGACTTCGCCATCATTGGGTCGAACTCGCTGGACACTGGAATGGCCCCGCCATTTCCAGGACGCACCTGACACCGACCGTGAGAAGTCGTGTGTGCCGAACGCCGTTTCCGGCAGCCCGGAAACCGACGGTACTACATGAAAAGAATGCTGATTAACGCAACTCAACCCGAAGAGTTGCGTGTTGCACTGGTAGACGGCCAGCGCCTCTACGACCTGGATATCGAATCCGGTGCACGCGAGCAAAAGAAGGCCAATATCTATAAAGGCCGGATTACTCGCATCGAACCAAGCCTTGAGGCTGCCTTTGTCGATTTCGGCTCCGAGCGCCATGGCTTCCTGCCCCTCAAAGAAATCTCCCGCGAATACTTCAAGAAAGCCCCTGAAGGCCGCGTCAACATCAAGGACGTGCTGAGCGAAGGCCAGGAAGTCATCGTCCAGGTTGAAAAAGAAGAACGTGGCAACAAGGGCGCCGCCCTGACCACCTTCATCAGCCTCGCTGGCCGTTACCTGGTCCTGATGCCGAACAACCCACGCGCCGGCGGCATCTCCCGCCGCATCGAGGGCGAAGAGCGCAACGAACTGCGTGAAGCCCTCAACGGCCTGGTAGCCCCCGCCGACATGGGTCTGATCGTGCGCACTGCCGGCCTGGGCCGCAGCAGCGAAGAAATGCAGTGGGACCTCGACTACCTGCTGCAACTGTGGACCGCCATCAAAGAAGCATCGCTGGATCGCTCCGCGCCGTTCCTGATCTACCAGGAAAGCAACGTGATCATCCGCGCCATCCGCGATTACCTGCGCCAGGACATCGGCGAAGTATTGATCGACAGCGTCGAAGCCCAGGACGAAGCCCTGACCTTCATTCGCCAGGTGATGCCGCAGTACGCCAGCAAGATCAAGCTCTACGAAGACAGCGTTCCGCTGTTCAACCGCTTCCAGATCGAAAGCCAGATCGAGACCGCCTTCCAGCGCGTCGTCGAGCTGCCGTCCGGCGGTTCCATCGTCATCGATCCGACCGAAGCCCTGGTGTCCATCGACATCAACTCGGCGCGCGCCACCAAAGGCAGCGACATCGAAGAGACAGCCCTGCAGACCAACCTTGAAGCCGCCGAGGAAATCGCCCGTCAGTTGCGCCTGCGCGACATCGGCGGCCTGATCGTCATCGACTTCATCGACATGACCCCGGCCAAGAACCAGCGCGCCGTGGAAGAAAAAGTCCGTGAATGCCTGGAAGCCGATCGCGCCCGCGTACAGGTCGGCCGTATCTCGCGCTTCGGCCTGCTGGAAATGTCCCGTCAGCGCCTGCGTCCATCCCTGGGCGAAAGCAGCGGCATCGTTTGCCCACGCTGCAGCGGTACCGGCATCATTCGTGACGTTGAATCGCTGTCCCTGGCGATCCTGCGCCTGATCGAAGAAGAAGCCCTGAAGGACCGCACCGCCGAAGTTCGCGCCCAGGTGCCGATCCCGGTCGCTGCGTTCCTGCTCAACGAAAAACGCAACTCGATCACCAAGATCGAACTGCGCACCCGCGCCCGCATCGTGATCCTGCCGAACGATCATCTCGAGACGCCGCACTTCGAAGTGCAGCGCCTGCGTGATGACAGCCCGGAAGCCCACACCAACCAGTCCAGCTACGAAATCGCCGCTGCCGCTGCCGAAGTGGAAGACATCCAGCCGGCCGCCGCCACTCGCACCCTGGTTCGCCAGGAGGCAGCGGTCAAGACCGCTCCGGCCCGCGCCAACGCTCCGGTTCCGACCGAAGTGACCGCTCCGGTTGCCGCCCCGGCCGCCGCCCCGGAACCGAGCCTGTTCAAAGGCCTGGTGAAGTCGCTGGTCAGCCTGTTCGCCACCAAGGAAGAGCCGGCTGCCCCGACCGTCGTCGCCAAGCCCGCCGCTTCCGAGCGTCCGGCCCGCAACGAAGAACGCCGCAACGGTCGCCAGCAGACCCGCAACCGCAACGGTCGTCGCGACGAAGAGCGCAAGCCGCGCGAAGAACGTGCCCCGCGTGAAGAGCGTGCGCCACGTGAGCCGCGTGAAGAGCGCCAACCTCGCGAAGCCCGTGAGGAAGCGCCGGCCGTAGCCCGCGAAGAGCGCGCACCGCGTCCGCCGCGTGAAGAACGCCAACCGCGTGCGCCGCGTGAAGACCGCAAGCCTCGCGGCGAGCGTGAAGAACGCGTTCGCGAACTGCGAGAGCCATTGGATGCGGCCCCGGCCGTTGCCGCCGCCGTCGCTGAAGAGCGTCCGGCTCGCCAGCCTCGTGAAGAGCGCGCACCGCGTCCTCCACGCGAGGAACGCCAGCCACGCGCCGAGCAGGCAGCCGCCGCTGCCAGCGAAGAAGAAGTGCTGAACACCGAAGAGCAGTTGCAGGAAGACGGCCAGGACACCGCCGAAGGCGATCGTCCACGCCGCCGCTCCCGTGGCCAGCGTCGTCGCAGCAACCGTCGTGAGCGTCAGCGCGACGCCAATGGCAACGTGATCGAAGGTTCGGAAGAATCCGAATCCACCGAGAACGCCGAAACGCCAAGCGCTGCTGACCTGGCCGCTGGCCTGGCGGTCACTGCGGCAGTTGCCAGCAGCGCGATCAGCGCCCCGGCCGAAGCCCAGGCAAACGAGCAGGCTGAACGTGCCACCGCTGCGGTGGAAAACGCGCCGGTTGAAGCGCCTGTGGTCGAATCCTCTGCCCCGGTGGAAGCTACCGCTTCACCTGAAGTGGAACTCGCACCGGCATCCGAAGCCCAGCCTGAAGTTGAAGTCGCCGCCGAGCCTGCGCCGGTCGTCGAAGCACCCGTTGTTGCTGCCGAGCCGGTTGTCGAAGCACCGATCGAGGAAAAGGCGCCAGAGCCTGCCCGCGAAGAGCAGACTGCGTTCAACTGGACCGCGGAGCCAGCCGCAACGGCCGCCGTTGTCGAGCCTGAGCCGACGCCAGAGCCGGTGAAAGCGGCCGAGCCAGAAGTGGTCGAACCTGCTCCAGTGGTCGAAGCGCCCGTGGTTGTCGAAGCACCGGCCCCGCTTGAAGAGCCTGCCCCTGTCAGCGCCTTGACTCCGAACGGTCGCGCTCCAAACGATCCGCGCGAAGTTCGCCGCCGCAAGCGTGAAGCCGAGCGTCTGCAGAAGGAAGCCGAACAAGCTGCCGCTGCCGCCGCCCAAGCCCCTGCTGCCGAGCCCGCTCCGGCCGTGGAAGAAGTCGCCGAGGCAGCTCCTGCCCCGGTCGCCGAAACCCCGGTTGAACCGGCTCCGACGTTTGACGAACCTCAGCACACCGCTGAAGAAGTCGCACCGCGTCACACTGAAGCGCTGGAAAAAGAGCACGAGCCTAAACCTCACGCTTAATCCCACCGCCAAGTAAAAAAGCCCCGCCTGGTTATGCCAGGCGGGGCTTTTTCATGCACGCAGATATACAAACACATCCCTCTCGCGATGGCGCCGGCTCAGCTTGCAACCATGGTGGATGCCAGACGGCTATCGCGAGCAAGCTCGCTCCCACAGGGGATTCGGGCCGGCCTCAGGATTCATATCCACTGAAGATCCAATGTGGGAGCGAGCTTGCTCGCGATGGCGCCGGCTCAGCTTGCAACCATGGTGAATGCCAGACCGCTATCGCGAGCAGGCTCGCTCCCACAGGGGATTCGGACCGGCCTCAGGATTCATATCCACTGAAGATCCAATGTGGGAGCGAGCCTGCTCGCGATGGCGCCAGCTCAGCTTGCAACCATGGTGAATGCCAGACCGCTATCGCGAGCAGGCTCGCTCCCACAGGGGATTCGAGCCAGGCACAGGATTTATATCCACTAAGCTCCAATGTGGGAGCGGGCTTGCTCGCGATGGCGCCGGCTCAGCCTGCAACCATGGTGAATGCTAGACCGCTATCGCGAGCAAGCTCGCTCCCACAGGGGATTCGGGGCCAGGCACAGGATTTATATCCACTGAAGATCCAATGTGGGAGCGAGCCTGCTCGCGATGGCGCCGGCTCAGCTTGCAACCATGGTGGATGCCAGACCGCTATCGCGAGCAGGCTCGCTCCCACAGGGGATTCGGGCCGGCCTCAGGATTCATATCCACTGAAGATCCAATGTGGGAGCGAGCCTGCTCGCGATGGCGCCGGCTCAACTTGCACCCGTGGGGAATGCTAGACCGCTATCGCGAGCAGGCTCGCTCCCACAGGGGATTCGGGCCAGCTTCAGGATTTATACCCACTGAAGATCCAATGCGGGAGCGAGCCTGCTCGCGATGGCGCCGGCTCAGCCTGCAACCATGGTGAATGCTAGACCGCTATCGCGAGCAGGCTCGCTCCCACAGGGGATTCGAGCCAGGCGCAGGATTTCTATCCCCTAAAGCTCTCACACGGGATGTGCAGCCGATACCGGTCATGGTCCATCGTCGATGGTTTATTTGAAGGCCAGCGCATCTGGCACATCGACATCCCAGGTTACGCCAGGGTCGTCCACCGGAACCTCAAGCACTTGCGCTCCGGTAAACAGCGCCTTGGCACCAAAATCCCCGGTCAGTGCCATCAGTTTCGGCCCGAGCCCACGACCAAATCCCACCGGGTGTCCGTACTCGCCGGTGAGGACCGGCACGCTGATGCCCTCCTCGCTAATTACCGCGGCCACTTGCTCGATGCTCGACGGCAGGATGAAAGGCATATCGCCCAGCATAATCAGCCAGCCATCGGCATCCGGGCAGGCCTGGACACCCGCGGCAATGCTATCCCCCAGGCCGGGGGAGTTCAGTTCCACAATATCGCAGCCATAGGCCTGGGCCATGCGAATGGCTTGCGGCCGGTCGTTGTTCACCACCAGAACGCGCCGTTCCAAGGATGCCGGCAGGTTGACCAACACATGCTCGATTACCGATCTGACGGCGCCGTCACGCCCCGTGCAGTCGGCCAGCAACTTATCCTTGTCCGCGCCGGCTACCTGACGAAAGCGACTGCCCGATCCCGCCGCCAGGATGATCACGCCAATCGACTTTCCCATACGCCCTCCTCGTCCACGGCCTACAACGTTTTTTTCTGCCGCAGTTCCACGCCATTTTTGATGGCCACGATTTCAGCCAACAGCGACAAAGCGATCTCCGCCGGCGTGTGGCTGCCAATGTGCAGGCCGATTGGTCCATGCAAGCGTCCGATCGCCTCTGCGGACAAGCCTAGCTGAGCCAGATTATCTCGGCGCTTCTGGCTGTTGACCCGCGAGCCCAGGGCGCCGACGTAAAAGGCCTTGGAATCCAAGGCGGTGAGCAGTGCCATGTCGTCCAGGCGCGGATCATGGGTCAGGGCCACGATCGCCGTGCGTTCGTCGGTCTGGATGTCCAGAACCGCTTCGTCGGGCATGCCGGTAACGAAGCGGCCATGCTGTTCTTCCCAACCGTAGACAAACTCCTTGCGCGGATCGCAGATCAGCACCTCGAAATCCAGCAATCGGGCCATTTCCGCCACGTAACGGGACAGTTGCCCAGCGCCGATCAACAGCAACCGCCAACGTGGGCCATAAATGGCTCGCAGCAGCTGCCCGTCGAACACCAGGGCGTCGGTTTTGCTCGCCGGCGCCAGAGTCACATTGCCACTGGCGATCGTCAGCTCCCGGGCGACGATTTCATGGGCCTCGCATCGCTCAAGCAATTCGGCGACCCAGGCAGGATCGCCGACCCGCTCTTCGGTCAGGCACAACGTACCGCCACACGGCAGGCCGAAGCGCGCTGCCTCTTCGCGGGTGACGCCGTAGGTGATGAGTTGCACCGGCGGACCGTCCTCGGGAATACGGCCGTCGTGCAGCCGGGCGATCAGGTCATCCTCGACACAACCGCCCGATACCGAACCGATCACCACGCCGTCCTCGCGCAGGGCCAACATGGCCCCCGGAGGTCTGGGCGCGGTGCCCCAGGTCTGAACCACGGTGAACAATACCACCCGCTGCCCAGCGCGGCGCCATTCCAGGACGCTGCGCAATACGTTCAGGTCAACGCTGTCCATCAGGCTTTGGCCTGTTGCCAGCCTTGCAGCTGATAACGCACGGGCAGATTGCGGATACGCTTGCCAGTGGCAGCGAAGATCGCGTTGCACAAGGCCGGCGCAATGGGCGGCACGCCCGGTTCGCCAACACCGCCCAACGGCACCTCGCCCGGCGGAGTGACCAGATGCACCGCCACTTCCTTGGGCGCCAGGGACATTCGCGCCACTTCGTACATATGGAAATTGTCCTGCTGCACCTTGCCACCCTTGAAGCTGATCTCGCCTACCATCGCATTGCCCAGCCCCATGACGCAGGCACCTTCGAACTGCGAGCGGATGCGCTCAGGGTTGATCTGCGGACCGCAGTCCACGGCGATGTCCGCCTTGTGCACGATCACCGTGCCGTCGTCTTTGACCTCGACTTCGATCGCCGCTGCCACATAAGTGACGAAGCTGTAGTGCACCGCCAATCCCAATCCCCGCCCCTTGGGTAGCTCACGTCCCCAACCGGCGGCCTTCGCGGCGGTTTCCAGCACGGTACGGATCCGCGCCGTGTCGATGGGATAACGCTCGGGGGATTCGCCGTAGTTCCAACCGTCATTCAGGGAATTCGGATCGATCTTGCGGTCCGGGCCCAGCAACTTGAGGTGGTATTTCAGCGGATCCTGGCCGGCCTTGTGGGCCAGTTCGTCGATGAAACTCTGGATCGCGAAGCCATGGGGAATGTTCGAGACCGAGCGATACCAGCCAACCCGGGTATGGGCCACCGCCTCGGGGTTTTCCAGGCGCATGTTGGGAATGGCGTAGGCCATGTTCGTCACGCCCATGCCCACTTCGAATGGTGCTTCATGGGTCATGCCGGGCGCGAACAGCGCGGTGATGGTCGGGGCCACGGTGCGGTGCAGCCAAGCGGAGGGCATGCCGTTCTTGTCCAGGCCGGCCTTCAGGTATTCAGCCGATACCGTATGGAAATACGAGTGATGGATATCGTCCTCGCGGGTCCATTGCACCCGTACGGCCTGGCCGGGAAATTCCTTGGCGAGGACAGCCGCTTCGACGACGAAGTCGGGTTTTGACTTGCGTCCGAAACCGCCGCCCAGCAGCGTGATGTTCACCGTGACCTTTTCGAAAGGAATGCCCAGGCGCTCGGCCACGCGTTCACGGGTCACCTGCGGTGCCTGGCTGGGTGCCCAGGCCTCGCATTGATCGTCCTTGAACCGGGCGACGGCCACCATCGGTTCCATGGGCGACTGGGACAGGTGCGGCAGGTAATACGACGCGTCAAGAGTTGAATCAGCCTGGGTCAGCGCACCGTCGAGATCGCCGGTGCTGCGCAGGACTTTTCCGGGCTTGAGGGCGGCCGCTTCCAGTTCCTTGCGGTAGGCAATGGAGTCATAACCAGCGTTCGGGCCATCGTCCCACTGGATCTTCAGTGCATCGCGGCCCTTGATAGCCGCCCAAGTGTTCTTCGCCACCACGGCGACGCCGCCCAGGGGTTGGAACTCGGAAGGCAACGGGCGCCCTTCGATCTGCAGCACTTTGACCACACCAGGTACTTTCAGCGCTGCGCTGCTATCCACGGACTTGACCTTGCCGCCATAGACCGGCGGACGGGCCACGACGGCGTAGAGCATTCCGTCGAAATGCACATCGGCGCCAAAGACCGCACGACCGTTGACGATGTCTGCGCCATCGATGGCGCGGCTCGCTTGCTTGCCGATGTAGCGGAACTCCGAGGGCTGCTTGAGGCGTAGGCTGTCGCGAGCCGGTACCGGCAAGGCACTGGCGGCGGCAGCCAGCTCGCCATAACCCAACTCGCGCCCTGAAGGTTGATGCACCACTTTGTGCAGCTGTGCACGGCATTCTTGCGCCGGCACCTTCCACTGCGCAGCGGCGGCGAGTTCGAGCATGGTCCGGGCCGCGGCACCGCAACGACGCATCGGCTCGTACCAGTGACGCATGCTGCGTGAACCGTCGGTGTCCTGGTTGCCGAAACGCGCCTCGTCCGCCGGCGCCTGCCGGACCTTGACGAGCGCCCAGTCGGCATCCAGTTCGTCGGCCACTACCATGCTCAGGCTGGTACGCACGCCCTGGCCCATTTCCGAACGGTTGCAGATCACTGTCACGCTGCCGTCGGCGGCGATACTGACGTACACCTTCGGATCATCGACCGCGCCATGGGGCATGCCCTCGGCGCCGAACTTCTTCTCTTCGGCAAAGGCATCCGGCAGGCCCCAAGTGGCGGCCAGGACCAGCACGCCGGTGGCGCTGGCGCCCTTGAGAAATCCACGACGGCTGAGGTTGCTCAGCGCGAAATCAGCGGGCAAGCGGCTCATGCCTTGGCCTCCTTCAAGTGAGTGGAAGCCTGGCGGATCGCGGTCTTGATCCGGTTATACGTACCGCAGCGGCAGATGTTGCCAGCCATGGCTTCTTCGATCTGCTCGTCGCTGGGGTTGGGGTTGGTCTTGAGCAACGCGGTGGCGGACATGATTTGCCCGCCCTGGCAATAGCCGCATTGGGCGACGGCGGTATCCAGCCAGGCCTTCTGCACGACCTGCCCGACCGGATCGACGTGAAGCGCGTCGATGGTGCTGATGTTCTGGCCCTTCACTGAGCCGATCGGCGTGATGCAACTGCGCGCCGGGGCGCCGTCGATGTGGATGGTGCAGGCGCCGCACAGGCCCATGCCGCAGCCGAACTTGGTGCCGTTATAGCCGGCCACGTCTCGGATCGCCCATAACAGAGGCATGTCCTCGGTCACATCCAGTGAGTGATCTTTTCCATTGAGTTTCAGGGTAATCATGGGCACGCCCGCATCGTTATCGAGTTATGAGGGTCGAGCCATCTGCCGTTGGGTAATCGGTTCGGTATCGCAGATTGGCTCAGGCTAATCGGGCTCTTCGTTGCGCATACGCAAGCAAGCGTCTGCACCGGGCCTTGGGACGCGAATGCTCGCATCATCAGCCAGTTAAATTAACCCAGGAACACGCAAAACGCCCTGCACAATCCTGCACAAATCACATTGTGCGGGCGGTGCAGGGCGTTTTTCCTGACGCGATTGCGAGGGCTATCAATACCGATTAGGTTCCATTTCCAGCTCGACCTGGAAACGCTCGGCGATGTCTTTCTGAATCCGTCGAGCCAGATCCAGCAGCTCCAGCCCCGTGGCATTGCCATAGTTGACCAACACCAGCGCCTGCAACTTATGCACTCCGGCGTCGCCTTCGCGGAACCCTTTCCAACCGGCCCGCTCGATCAGCCAGCCGGCGGCGATTTTCATCTGCCCACCAGCCTGTGGATAAGCCACCAGGTCGGGGTATTGCGCCTTGAGATGCGCCACGTGAGCGGCCGGCACCAATGGATTCTTGAAAAAACTCCCGGCGTTGCCGAGTACGGCGGGGTCTGGGAGTTTCTCGCTGCGGATGCTGCAGATCGCCCGGCTGACATCGGCAGGCGTCGCCTGGTCGATGCCTTGTTCGGTCAAGCGCTGGCGCACCGGGCCGTATTCCAGGTGCAAATGCGCGATACGGCTGAGGGCAAAGCGCACCCGCAGGATCAACCAGCGGTCCGGCTGCTGCTTGAACAGGCTGTCGCGGTAGGCGAAGGCGCATTCGTCGACGGTGAAATCGCGCAGCTCGCCGGTGTAGCGATCCAACGCGGTGAGGCCGGCGAAAACATCCTTTATTTCCACACCGTAGGCACCGATGTTCTGCATCGGCGCAGCCCCCACCGTACCGGGAATCAGGCTGAGGTTTTCCAGGCCCGACCAACCTTGCGCCAGCGTGTGCTGGACAAACGGATGCCACGGCTCCCCGGCCTCGGCCTCGATCACCACCCGCTCGCCGTCATCGACGAGCAAGCGAATCCCCCGGCTGGCCATGCGTAACACGAGCGCGTTGATGTCGCCGGTCAGCAACAGGTTGCTGCCGCCGCCAATGACCAGCAGCGGCACGTCGTGGCCGGCGGCATAGGCCAAGGCTTCCCGAACATCCGTATCGCTGTGGGCTTCGGCGAACAGCCGGGCGCCGACATCCACACCGAAGCTGTTGTACGGCTTGAGGCTGACGCCCGTCTGGACTTGCAAGGTCATAACCGCCCCTTCAATTCGATCACCAGACGATCCGTGGCGCGCTCGATCAGATCCAGCACCTGCTCGAAACCTTGCTCACCGTCGTAGTAAGGGTCAGGCACGTCATCGAGTTCGGCTTCGTAGCGACGCAGGAAAAGGTCCAGCTCTGCTCGGGCATTGGCCGGTTGCAACACCTTGAGGTTGCGCAGGTTGCTGCTGTCCATCGCCAGGATCAGGTCATAGGTGGCGAAATCGGCGCGGGTCACCTGCCGGGCTCGCTGGGCCGATAAATCGTAGCCGCGACGCAGGGCCGCGGCCATGCTGCGTTTGTCCGGCGCTTTACCGACATGCCAGTCGCCGGTGCCGGCGGAAGCGACTTCCACCTGCTCTTGCAGCCCGGCTTCGCGCAATTTGTGGCGCAAGATACCTTCGGCTGTGGGCGACCGGCAGATATTGCCAAGACAGACGAACAGAACCCGCATCAAGCCTCCAGCAGGCGACGAACGCGCTCAAGGTCTTCGGGGGTATCCACCCCGGTCGGAGGCGCGATCAAGGCATCGGCGACGTGGATCCGCACGCCATGCCACAATGCGCGCAGTTGCTCCAGGGCCTCAGTATTTTCCAGCCAGCACGGCCCCCAGGCGACGAAGTCCTGGAGGAAACCGGCGCGGTAGGCATAGATGCCGATATGGCGGCGGTACGGCACGCCGTCGGGCAGCACGTCGCGGCTCTGCGCGAAGGCCTCCCGGGCCCAGGGCAAGGTGGCGCGACTGAACGTGAGCGCGAGGCCGTTGAGGTCGCTGACCACTTTGACCACATTGGGGTTGAACAGCGTCGGCACGTCCTCGATCGGCTCGGCCAGGGTGGCCATGCGCGCCTCGGGATGGGCCGCCAGGTTCGCGGCCACCTGGTCGATGACACTTGGCGGTATCAATGGCTCGTCGCCCTGCACGTTGACGACGATGGCATCGGGCGCCAGCCCGAGCTTCGCGGCCACTTCCGCCAGGCGATCAGTACCAGAGTTGTGGTCCTCGCGCGTCATCACCACCTCGGCGCCAAAGCCCTCGCACGCCTCAACGATGCGCGCATCGTCCGTCGCGACCACTACGCGTTGGGCGCTGCTCTTGCTGGCCTGTTCCCAGACATGCTGGATCATCGGCTTGCCGGCGATCAACAACAACGGCTTGCCAGGCAGGCGCGTCGAGGCGAAGCGCGACGGAATGACGACGGTAAAGGCTGTGGTCATTTATCCAGGCGCTCATCGGTGGTCAGGGTGCGGGCTTCGCTCTCGAGCATCACCGGGATGCCGTCGCGAATCGGATAGGCCAGGCCGGCGCCCTTGCTGATCAGCTCGGTCTTGTCGGCGCTGAGCTTGAGCGGGCCTTTGCAGACCGGGCAAGCCAGGATATCGAGCAGTTTGGTGTCCATGAAAAATCCCCTGGAAAAACGTTTAAGGCAAGAGCCGATCCGGCAACAGGCGCATCAGCTGCGTATCGAACCAGGCCGCGAAGGCCGGCGAAGGTGCTGCGTCCACCGCCAGGTACCACCAGTCGGGCGCGGCGAAGGCACGGCACTTGACCGCGTCCTTTTCCGTCATGACCACCGGCAGGGACGGCGTAAAATTCAACGCCTGGGCACTGTATTCGGCATGATCGGCAAACCCGTGCGGTATTGGCCGCCAGTGTAGCGTTTCAAGGGTCGTGAAGAAACGCTGCGGATTGCCGATGCCGGCCACGGCGTGCAGGGCCTGGCCGGGTGGAAAATGATCGAGGGGGCGCCGTTCGCCGCTGGCCAGGTTGACCAGCAGGGTGGGTTGGAGCTGGAAGGCGAAGCCGTCCTCGCGATCAGCGCTGGCGCCGTTGAACAGTACGGCGTCGACCGATTGCAGGCGCTCGGCCGGCTCGCGCAGCGGACCGGCAGGCAGGCAACGCCGGTTGCCCAGGCCCCGGGCATTGTCGATCAATACCAGTTCAAGGTCCCGCGCCAGGCGATAATGCTGCATGCCATCGTCGGACAGGATCAGATCCAGCGGCTCGCTTTCCAGCAAAGCCCGGACAGCGCGGCTGCGATCGGGATCGATCATCAATGGCACGCCGGTGCGCTGGACGATCAGCAGCGGCTCGTCGCCCGCGATGTCGGCGCCCTGGTCCGCCGCGACCCGCCAGGGCAATTGCGGCGGCTTGGCGCCGTAGCCCCGGCTGACTACGCCGACCCGCAGGCCACTGCGCCGGCAATGTTCGATCATCCACAGAATCAGCGGCGTCTTGCCAGTGCCGCCAACGGTGATATTACCAACCACGATCAGCGGCACGGGCGGCTGGTAAACCTCACCCTCGCCTGCCAGGAAACGCTCGCGTTTGCCGACCACGACGCGTCGGTACAGCCATTCAAATGGCCGCAGTAGCGCGAGGGCGGGATGCCCTTCATACCAGGCGGCAAGCAATCGATCGGACATGGCCATCAGGGTGCGGGCGCCGCCTCGACGGTGGTCATGCGCAGATGGCTGAAGCCGAGCTTGCCGGCGGCGTCCATGGCGGTGATGACCGATTGATGAGGCGTCTTGCCGTCGGCGCTGATGGAGAGCGGCAGGCTCGTATCGCCGCCGGACTCCTTCTGCAGGGCCTCGATCAGGCTCGCCAGGTCACTTTTGGGCAACAGATTGTTGTTGACCGAGAACGTCCCTTCGGCGCTGATGGTGACCTCCAGGTTCTTCAGTTGCTGGTCTTCGGCCGGCGAGCCACTGACGGCCTGCGGCAATTCGACCTTGAGCTGGGTCTCCCGGGTAAACGTGGTGGTCACGACGAAAAACAGCAGCAGGATGAATACCACGTCGATCAGCGACGCGAGATTGATCTCGATGTTTTCCCGTGGTTTGCGGCGGAATTTCACTTCTTGCCCCCGGCCAGGTCCACATCGCGGTCGCCCTGCACCACCTCGACCAACTTGATAGCTTCCTGCTCCATGCCCACCACCAACTCATCGACGCGACGTTGCAGAAAACGATGGAAGAATACCGAGGGGATTCCCACCATCAAACCGGCTGCGGTGGTGATCAACGCCTTGGAAATGCCACCGGCCAGCACCGATGCATTGGTGGTCATGCCGGTCCCGGTAAACGCACTGAAAATATCGATCATGCCCAGCACCGTGCCCAGCAATCCCAGCAACGGGGCCATGGCGGCAATGGTTCCCAAGGCATTGAGGTAGCGCTCCAGCTCATGGATGACCCGGGCAGCCGCCTCTTCGATGCACTCCTTCATGATCTCGCGGCCATGCTTGGAGTTCGCCAGGCCCGCCGCAAGGATTTCGCCCAGCGGCGAACTGGCACGCAACTCCTTGAGCTTGTCCTTGTTCAGCTGCTTGTCCTTGATCCAGACCCAGACCTGCCCGAGCAGATGCTCCGGGGTCACGCGGCTGACCCGCAGGGTCCACAGGCGTTCGGCAACGATTCCCAATGCCGCGATGGAACTCAGGATGATCGGCAACATCATCCAGCCGCCGGATTTGACCAATTCCCACACAGTGACTGCCCCCTCGAAAAAGTGCGCCACTTTATCATACAGACGCGCGGTGCAGACCCGTGCCGCCGACAACACGACCATGACTGACGAGCTGGGTCAATGTTCTGTCCAAGCCCCCGCGGCCAGCCGGTCACGCCAGTAACGCCGAACATCTGCCTGGGTGCGCGCCGGCGCGAAGGCGCCCAGTTGCAGACGAATGGCGCCCTGCTCGGCGCTGTCGAAAATCGACAGGCCCAACCTCCTGTATCGCTCGATCACCCAGGGGTGCGGATGGCCGAACGCGTTGCTCCGCCCCCTGGATATCAACACCGAATGAGGTTTGAGCCGCGCCAGCAGCGCCATCGACGATGAGCTGCGGCTGCCATGGTGCGGTGCCGCCAGCCATTGGATCGGTCCCGCCAAGGGACCTTCGAGCAAGGCGCGCTCGGCGTGGGTATCGATGTCGCCGGTCAACAGCAGTCGCTCCTCGCCCGCCATGACCAGCAAGACACAGGATTTCTGATTGCTTTCGACAGCTGAATCCCAGCGCCAGAGCTCGAACCTGACCCCGTCCCATGCCCAGCTCTCGCCGCTATCGCATGAACCCGCCTGCAAATCCCCGGGCAGCGCTTGCGGATCACCGCTGATGACCCGAGTCGGTGGCAATCGGTTGCGCACGGCCTGGGCTCCGCCGGCGTGATCGGCATCGGCGTGGCTAAGCAACAGAATGTCGATCTTTTCCACACCAAGCTTATGCAAGGTCGGCACGACCACGCGCTCGCCTGAATCCGCCTCGCCAAAGCGCGGCCCTGCGTCGTAGAGCAAGGTATGCCGATGGGTGCGCACCAGGATCGCCAACCCCTGGCCGACGTCCAATTGCCAGACTTCCGCTTGGCCCGGAGGCACTTCGTCCCTGGGAGGAAAAACCATCAGCAACAACATCGGCCATCCGAGGAGGCGTAGGGGCACGCCCTCGGGCAGCAACAACAGCAGAGCACCGGTCGCTGCAATGCACCACGCCCACAGCGGTATGGCGAGAGGCACCCAGGCCGGCACCTGCCCGGCAGCCAAGCCGAGCCCATTGAACAGCAGATCGAGCAGCCCGCCGGCGATCCAGAGCAGGCTTTCGCCGACGAAGGGGATCGGCAGCAACGCCGTGCCAAGCAGTGCCGAGGGCAACACCAACAGGCTGATCCAGGGCACCGCCAGCAGGTTGATCAAAGGACCGCTGAGGCTGACCGGCAGTCCCAGGATCAATAACAGCGGGCACAGCCCCAGGGCAATGAACCACTGGGCGCGGGTCCACGTCTGCCACCAGCGCCACGGCCCCAGGCGACCGCCAACAGTGAACATCAATATCGCCACCGCAGCGAACGACAACCAGAAGCCTGGCCGCAGGCTGGCCAGCGGATCCAGCACCAGCACCCCGACGAACGCCGCCATCCAGGCCCACCAGGGTTGAGCCTGGCGGAAACGCAAGCGCCACAACAGCACCAGGCCAATCATTGCGCAGGCCCGTCGCACCGGCACATCGAACCCGGCGAGCAGGCCGTACCCCAGGGCCGCGGCAAATGCCAGGGCGCACGCCCAGGGCAACCACGGCAAACGCGCCGGCCAGACGCCATAACGCGCCGCCCCCGCCACCAGCAGATAGACCAGGCCGGCAAGCAGGCCGATATGCTGCCCGGAAATCACCAGCAGATGGACGGTGCCGGTGTCTTGCAGCACCCGCCATTCTTCGCGGCTCAACCCGGCGCCGTCACCGAGGATCAACGCCAGCAGCGCACCGGAACGGCCCTGGGCATCGACCTTTGCCAGTGCCTGGCGCACCCCATCGCGCCAGGCGCCTTTGGCCGGTTGTAGCAGCGAACCATCCTTGACGGTGCCGGTCGCACCGATCCCCCTGCTCAACAGCCAGGCCTCATAGTCGAAGCCATGGGGATTGAGCAACCCCGCGGGTCGCTTGAGTTTCACCGCCAGGCGCCACGTCTCTCCACTATTGACCAGCGGCCCGCCATACCAGGCCAGGCGCATCGACGCCGGCAAACGCGTACGCCGGGAATGCGCATCGGCGAGCTCGAAACGCACGACGCCATCACCCTGTTGCGGCAAACCGACGACCCGCCCCTCGACCCAGCGAGTCTCACCCTCCAGCGCGACGGACAACCGATCGTCCAATGCGAGCTGTGCGCAAAAACAGGCCCAGGCCAGCCCGATGAAGAACAAGCCTGCCCAGTACGTACGCGTCGGCAACACCAACAACGCCGCCACAGTCATGGCTGCAATCAACCAGGACGGCGGCAAGGCCGGTAGAAAAATCGGGGCCAGCAGCCCCAGTGCAAGCGCGACCATTGCCGTGCGCATAAGCCCATCCTTGAGAGTTCCCTCTCCAGGCTTAGACGTTCAATGGCACCCTGCGCGTTATCAATTGTCACAAAGTCTGAATCTGTCAGTCGTAGAATCCGGACATACTTGCGGCCTGACTGCTGTGATCCGACCGAGAAGCCTTATGCCCCGGCGCCTATTCAAACGTTACATGCCTGACCCAGCGAGCATTCGGGAACACAAATCCTTACGCTTTCTCGGTACGCTGCTGCACGACCCCAACCTTTGGCACCTCAATCGCCATTCGGTCGCCCGGGCGATGGCCGTCGGCCTGTTCGCCGCTTTCTTGCCTATTCCCCTGCAAATGCTGCTGGCCGCGGCGCTGGCCATCACGGTTCGCGGCAACATTCCGATTGCCGTGAGCCTGGTCTGGCTGACCAACCCCATCACCATGCCGGCGGTGTTCTTCTGCACTTATCAAACCGGCGCCTGGCTGATGGATGTGCCAGCCCGGACGTTGCCGGACGAATTGACCTGGGAGTGGATCACCCACCAGCTGGCGACGTTGTGGCAGCCGTTTCTGTTGGGTTCGGTGGTGACTGGGTTGGTGCTTGGGGCGCTGGCATACTTCGTGACGATGGCGTACTGGCGCTGGTGGGTTACCAGACAATGGAGGCGGCGCAAGCGGAGTCGGATGTGATGATTTTGGGGTGTGTGTATTCACGCACCCCAAAAAAACGAAGAACCCAAGACAATCTCAGGTACGCATTCCCCGCCCACTCACCAGCAACCGCGCGCACCCCACGTAAAGCACCACGGTCGCCACCAGCATGAAGGTGATCGCGATACTGATGCGAATGTCCGACACCCCAAGGATCCCGTAGCGAAACGCGTTGACCATATGCAACACCGGGTTGGCCAGCGATACGGTCTGCCAGAACGGGGGCAGCAAGGAGATCGAATAGAACACTCCACCCAGGTAGGTCAGCGGCGTCAGTACGAAGGTCGGGATGATGGAGATGTCGTCGAAGTTGCGCGCAAACACGGCATTGATGAAACCCAGCAGCGAAAAGATCGTAGCCGTCAGCACCACCACCAGGATCGTCACGCCCAGGTGATGCACCTGCAGGTCGGTGAAGAACAGCGACAGCAGGGTCACGATCAGGCCAACCGCCAATCCTCGCAACACACCGCCCAAGGCAAACCCGATCAGGATCGTATGGGGCGAAACCGGTGAGACCATCAGTTCTTCGATCGAACGCTGGAATTTGCTGCCGAAGAAACTCGACACGACGTTGCCGTAGGAGTTGGTGATCACCGACATCATGATCAGCCCCGGCACGATGTAGTCCATGTACGTAAAGCCGCCCATGTCGCCGATCTGCCGGCCGATCAGGTTACCGAAGATCACAAAGTACAAAACCATCGTGATGGCCGGGGGCAGCAAGGTCTGCGGCCAGATCCGCATGAAGCGTCGGACTTCGCGATAAACGATCGTATTGAGGGCGATCAGGTTGGGGCGCAGTTCCGAACTCATACCGCCACCTTCGCCAGGTTTTTTTCCACCAGGGACACGAACAACTCCTCAAGGCGATTGGTCTTGTTGCGCAGGCTCAGCACTTCGATGTTTTGCAGGGCCAGCTGGGTGAACAGCCCGGTAATGCCGACGGATTTGTCGACCTGGACTTCCAGGGTGTGGCCGTCCAGCAGCCGGGCCGGATAGCCTACGAGCTGAGGGGTGACGCTCAAGTCATGCTTGAGATCCAGCAAAAAGGTTTCCACGTGCAATTGGCTCAGCAACTGCCGCATGCTGGTGTTCTCGACGATGGTGCCGTGGTCGATGATGCCGATATTGCGGCACAGCTGCTCGGCTTCTTCCAGATAATGCGTCGTGAGGATAATGGTGATGCCTTTCTGGTTCAGCTCGGTCAGGAAGGTCCACATCGAACGGCGCAGCTCGATGTCCACGCCCGCGGTCGGTTCATCGAGGATCAGCAGGCGCGGTTCATGCACCAGCGCGCGCGCAATCATCAAACGTCGCTTCATGCCACCGGACAACGAACGGGACGGCACGTCGCGCTTGTCCCACAAGCCCAGTTGGGTCAGGTACTGTTCGGCGCGCTCGTTGGCAATCTTCGGTGGGATGCCGTAGTAGCCGGCCTGGGTCACGACGATGTCGAAGGTCTTTTCGAACTGGTTGAAATTGAATTCCTGAGGCACCACGCCGATGCAGCGCTTGAGCGCGGCGGGCGCGCGGTCCAGATCGTGGCCGAAGACATTGACCGTGCCGCCGGTCTTGTTCACCAGAGTGGAAAGAATGCCGATGGTCGTGGATTTGCCTGCCCCGTTCGGGCCAAGCAAGGCGAAGAAATCACCTTCGGCGACGTCCAGATCGATACCACTCAGGGCCTGGAAACCGTTGCCGTAGGTTTTGGTTAACTGCCGTATGGACAGAGCGGAACTCATATCGGATTACGCACCAAGAAGGGGGAAGAAGAACACTAGATAAGGGCGCACGGCGAGCAATGCAACCATGGCGCACGAAGGCAATGGTGCGTGGCGTCGCCGCACAAGTACAGTGAAGTGTGTCGATAGTAACTATTAAGTCAACGCGGTCATGACAGCTTTCTGATAGGCCGGACGCTGCCTGAGCCGTGCATACCAGGCTTGGAGGTTCGGCAGCGCGGCGCGCTCGATGGGCATCTCGAACCAGGCATAAATGAAACTGCCGAGGGGAATGTCGCCCATGCCGATTTCCTCACCGCCAAGGTAAGGCTGTTCGGCCAGGGCCTGGTCGACCATCGCCAGCAGGTCGTCGCACTCCTTGATCGCCGCCTTGATGGCAACCCAGTCCTGCTGCTCGGACGGGGTGCGCAGGACGCCCCAGAATACCGTGCGAAACGGGGCCGCGAAGCTGGACGTGGTCCAGTCCATCCACTTCTCTGCCTTGGCCCGGGCCTGGACATCGTCGGGGTACCAAGCCGAACCCGATGCATGACGAGCGGCCAGGTAGCGAACGATGGTATTCGACTCCCAGAGCACGAAGCCTTCGTCTTCCAGCATCGGAACCCGACCGTTGGGGTTCTTGGCGCGGTACTGCGGCGTGTCCACCACACCGAAGGCCCCGCCGGCATCGATGGCCTCGTAGGCCAGTCCCAGTTCCTCGGCACACCACAACGCCTTTCGAACATTCGATGAGTTCTTCCGGCCCCAAATCTTCAGCATCTCGGCTTCCTCAAAGGATAAATGCCGCAGCAGCATACGCCGGATGAGGAACGGCTCAAATCATTACCCGCCACGGAGCCGACGCGCGCTGTCGACCCAGCCGGGGCCGACAAGGCATTTGCGCCAAACAATGGCGTTTTCTCACGCTGGCAACGAACGATTTCCCACGGTTGTTGCCAACCAGACTGGCGCGATACGTCGAGGGTTTCCCACGAAATCAATCACATCGCGCCGACTGCCGGTTTTGCAGGGGCCGTCTAAGCTCTGAAGGTCGGTTTTGCCTTGGTTCACGGAGGATCACTTATGCTGTTGTTGTGGATACTGGTTCTGGTCGTCGGGGTAGCCTGGCTGGCGCATCGTCGCACCGCCCCGCTACCGGCGCTGGGCATCGTCGCCGTCTACCTGCTGGTGATGGGCATCGCCAGCCATGCACCCGGCTGGCTGATGCTCGTTCTCTGGCTGGTGCTCGCCGCCATCGCGGCACCGCTGCTGCTACCGGACCTGCGCCGCAAATACTTCAGCGCGCCGATGTTCGACTGGTTCCAGAAAACCCTGCCGCCCATGTCCCAGACCGAGCGCGACGCCATCGACGCTGGCACGGTATGGTGGGATGGCGAGCTTTTCAGTGGACGGCCAGACTGGGACACGCTGCTGGCTTACCCCAAGGTTCGTCTGACCGACGAGGAGCAGGCGTTCCTCGACGGCCCTACCGAAGCGCTTTGTGCGATGGTCAGCGACTGGCAGATCGGCCAGGCGATGGACCTGCCGCCCGAAGCGTGGGCACACATCAAGGAGCATGGTTTTTTCGCCCTGATCATTCCCAAGGAATACGGTGGCAAGGGGTTCTCCGCCTATGCCCACTCCCAGGTGGCAATGAAGCTCGCCACCCGCAGCGGCGACCTGGCTTCCACCGTCATGGTCCCCAATTCCCTCGGCCCCGCGGAACTGTTGCTGCATTACGGCACCGACGAACAACGCAACCATTACCTGCCGCGACTGGCCCGTGGCGACGACATCCCCTGCTTCGCGCTGACCGGCCCACTGGCCGGGTCCGACGCCGGGGCGATGCCCGACACCGGGATCATCTGCAAAGGCGAGTGGCAAGGCGAGGAAACCCTTGGCCTGCGCCTGAACTGGGAAAAGCGCTACATCACCCTAGGCCCGGTCGCCACCCTCCTCGGCCTGGCCTTCAAGGCCTATGACCCGGACCACTTGCTGGGCGACGAAGAAGACCTGGGAATCAGCCTGGCGCTGATCCCCACCGACACGCCCGGCGTTCAGATCGGCCGTCGCCATCTGCCCCTCGGCGCCGCCTTCATGAACGGGCCGAACTGGGGCAAGGATGTCTTCATCCCGCTGGACTTTCTGATCGGCGGCCAGGCCATGCTCGGCAAGGGCTGGATGATGCTGATGAACTGCCTGTCGGTCGGGCGCTCGATTTCATTGCCCGCGGTCGGTACCGGCGCGGCGAAGTTCACCAGCCTGGTCACCGGCCAGTACACCCAGGTGCGTGAACAATTCAACGTGCCGTTGTCGGCCTTCGAAGGCATCCAGGAAGCCATGGCGCGCATCGGTGGCAACGCCTGGCTGATGGACGCCGCGCGCATGCTGACGGCCAACGCGGTGGACCTCGGCGAAAAACCTTCGGTGCTGTCGGCGATCCTCAAGTACCACCTGACCGAACGTGGCCGCGAATGCATCAGCCACGCCATGGACGTTCACGGCGGCAAAGGCATCATCATGGGTCCTAACAACTACCTGGGACGCAGTTGGCAAGGCGCGCCGATTTTCATCACGGTCGAAGGCGCGAATATCCTGTCGCGCAACCTGATGATCTTCGGCCAGGGTGCCATCCGCTGCCATCCGTTCGTGCTCAAGGAAATGGCCCTGGCCACCCGCGAGGACAAAGACCAGGCATTGCTCGAATTCGACGCATTGCTGCTCAAGCACATCGGTTTCGCGGTCAGCAACGCCGCCAGTACCTTGGTGCTGAATCTCGGCCTGGGGCATTTCGATAACGTGCCAGGCAACGCCTTGAGCCAAGGCTATTTCCGCGCCCTCAACCGGCAAGCGGCGGCATTTGCCTTGCTGGCGGACCTGAGCATGATGTTGCTGGGTGGTGAGCTCAAGCGCCGCGAGCGCTTGTCTGCCCGATTGGGTGATGTGTTGAGCAACCTTTACCTGGCCTCGGCTGCACTCAAGCGCTACCACGATCTCGATTCGCCGGACCATATGGCGCCACTGTTCCAGTGGGCCATGGAAGAAAGCCTGGGTCAGTCGGAGCGGGCGTTGGACGAGCTGCTGGCCAACTTCCCAAGCCGGCTGCTGGGCTGCCTGTTGCGTGTGGTGGTGTTTCCTTTCGGCCGGCGTCATAAAGGTCCGAGCGACCGGCTCGATGCCGAGGTGGCAGCGGTTATCGGTCGCGCCAAGGGCGATCCGACTTTGGAGGAGTTGCTTCAAGGCTGCTATCGCCCACAGTCACAGGATGATCCTGTCGGTGCGCTGCAATACGCCGCCGACCTGCTGGCCACCGCCCATCCGCTGCACAAGAAATTGCACGTGGCATTGAAGCAGGGTCAGCTCGACCCGGCACCTGGAGAGCCCCTTATCGATGCAGCGCTCGAAGCGGGCGTGCTGAATGCAACTGAAGCGCAGACCCTGCGAGCCGCTGAAACGGCACGCCGCAAGGTCATCGACGTGGACGACTTCGACCCGCAAGCGCTGACGCTCACTGAGGACAAAGTCCGTTGATCCGGACGACCAGCATGTAAAAGCGGGCGCAGGCGCTTTATACTCCTGCGCCCGTTTTGCTCTTGAGGACTTATCTCGTGTCCAACGTCGTTGCCGATCACCTCGTCTTGCTTGACCACTTGCGCAGCATCCTGGTCGCCGTGGGTGAGGCCGAACAGGTGCCCGAAGAAAGCCATGCGCTGTTTCTGGAACGCTTTGATGATTTGCGCGCGCAGTTGCCGGTCGATCCGATCGAAAGCCAATACCTGGGCCAGGACCTCTTGTGCCAAGTGATCGTCCGATATCCGCAGATTGCCCACTTGGTGCCTCGCGACCTGCTGTGGTACTTCGGCGGCGATTGCCTTCACTACATGCCCGACGAAGAAATCAACCTGTACCAGGCCTTGGAGGAACGTCGGTTCGAAGCTGAGCAGAACGACGAGCCCTTCGATTGGAACCAGGAAAAACAATTGCTGGCGATGTCGGACCAGGACAGCAAACACTGATCGCAGCCAGTAAAAAACAGGCCCGCACGGCTTACACCTTGCGGGCTTTTTCTTTGCTGTGGAGCAGCGCAACCCAGCCCGATCGCTGAGTCATCGCGGCTCGCGACCGCCTGGAGGGCTAGGAGACTTTTTATAGGCGCATAAAAAAACGCCGCTCGAATGAGCGGCGTTTTCTTGAATTTGGAGCGGGAAACGAGACTCGAACTCGCGACCCCGACCTTGGCAAGGTCGTGCTCTACCAACTGAGCTATTCCCGCATATGGCGTCCCCTAGGGGACTCGAACCCCTGTTACCGCCGTGAAAGGGCGGTGTCCTAGGCCACTAGACGAAGGGGACACACTAACTGGAACACATGGTGTGTATTCCAGTGCCCAAATCCGCATCCTAAGATGTCGGCTCTGGCTTCACTCAGCCCTGCCCGAAAGCAACGCTGTTTAAAAATGGAGCGGGAAACGAGACTCGAACTCGCGACCCCGACCTTGGCAAGGTCGTGCTCTACCAACTGAGCTATTCCCGCATTGGCGTCCCCTAGGGGACTCGAACCCCTGTTGCCGCCGTGAAAGGGCGGTGTCCTAGGCCACTAGACGAAGGGGACACACGTACAACATTCACTGCTTATCGCGTTTGGCTAGGTGCTTTACGCTGTAAGTGGCGCGCATTCTATGGATGGATTGGAGGGTCGTCAACCCCCAGATATAAATTTATTTAAATCAATGACTTCCCCCGCTTTGAAGCGGCTTCGCGAATTTTGTCCGCCCGGTCTCTGACGCCTATATTCTGTCACCCGCCAAGGCGCTATAGTCGCACCAGGCAAATAGTGGCAATGTGCATCTACTCCGCTGTAGGCCCTATAAACAGCACGACGCCCGTCTAATCGCGTCGCTCGGGCCTATGCGCTTAAAAGCCAAGCCACTACACTCATGACATGCGTTCCCCATTAAAGAGGTCTTACCGGTGACACCACTCATGATCACCCTGCTCGTCGTAGCCGGGATCGCACTGTTGATCGCCATTGGCTACATGAACCATGTGGTGGAAAACAACAAGCTGGAAAAGGCCCGCACCAAGGTCGAGCTCAACGACCGCCTGCGTCGTTGTGGCGAGCTCACCGAAACCTTCCCCGGCCAGTTGATGACCCCTGCCCTGAAGCTGTTGATCACGCGTCTTGAGCTGAACGTCTGCCAGCGCCTGCTGAATCTCGACAAGTCCAACGCTCAGGTCAAGGCACGCCTGGACGAACTGACTGCACTGGCCGCCCAGGGTGAATCGATTCCGGTCAACAACCCGCCGGCGCCGATCCAGACCGAAGCGAAGGCCAAGGATGTTCGGTTCCTGCTCGAGGCCTTGCACGGCCAGATCACCCGCGCGGCCCAGGACGGTTTCCTGCCGCCCAACGAGGCCAAGCGCTGGGTTCGCGAGGTCCGGCACATTCTGGTGCTGCTGCACATCGAATTCTTCAACAACCTCGGCCAGCAGGCGCTGCAGCAGGAACAGCCCGGGCAGGCTCGCCTGGCGTTCGAGCGTGGTGTCCAGTATTTGCGCAAGCAGCAGGAACCGCAGGTCTATGCTGAACAGCTGGCTTATCTGGAAAAGCTTCTGGCTCGGGCCAATGCCCAGGTCCTGGCGAGCACTCAGCCTGTGGAGGGTGAGGTGAACCAGTTGACCGAGGGGTTGAAGGAAGACGAAGCGAACGACGAGTGGAAGAAAAAGAAGGTCTACGACTGAGGTTGGGGTGCGGAGCGGGATGGGGTGAGAAGGTTGGAACGTGCTGGCCTCTTCGCGGACAAGCCCGCTCCTACAGGATTTGCGGCGACATGAACCTTGTGTTCACCGGACATCCCACGTGGGGGCCAGCTTGCTGGCGATAGTGGCAGCAACAGCTCCCCAACTCACAACTTGAAATGCCCCACCATTCCTTTCAACTCAACGCCCAACTGCGCCAGTTCAACGCTGGAGGCAGCATTACCCTGCATGGCCACGGATGATTGATCGGCGCTGGCGCGGATGCTGGTGACGCTGCGGTTGATTTCTTCGGCCACGGAGCTTTGTTGTTCGGCGGCCGCTGCGATCTGCTGGTTCATTTGCTGGATCAACGACACCGCCGCCGCGATGCTGCCTAGCGCGCTTTCGGTCTGCAATGCATCGCTGACCGCCATTTTTACCAGCTCGCCACTGCTCTGGATTTGCTGTACGGACGCTTGAGCAGCAGAGCGTAGCGCGCTGACCAGGCGCTCGATTTCCTCGGTGGACTGTTGCGTGCGCCTGGCCAGGGCCCGCACTTCATCGGCCACCACCGCAAACCCCCTGCCCTGTTCGCCAGCCCGCGCCGCCTCGATAGCTGCGTTGAGCGCCAACAGATTGGTTTGCTCGGCGACACTCTTGATCACGCTCAGCACGGTGCCGATGTTTTGTATCTCGGCGCTCAGGCTTTCGATGCTGGTGCTCGCCATGGTCGCCGAGTCAGCCAGTTGCTCGATACGGACCATGCTCTGGCGCACGACCTGCTGGCCGCTTTCGACTTTATCATCAGCCGTTTGGGCCGCTTGCGCCGCCTCCTCCGCATTGCGGGCTACATCGTGAACCGTGGCAGTCATCTGGTTCATCGCCGTGGCCACTTGCTCGGTTTCTTCCTTCTGGCTGCTGACTTCCAGGTTGGTCTGTTCAGTGACGGACGACAGCGACTGGGCGGAGCTGGCCAGTTGGTCGATGCCAGCCTGCAAACCGCTGACGATACTGCTCAAGCCGGCACCCATCTGTTGCATCGCCAACATCAGCTGGCCAATCTCATCCCGGCGCATCACTTCGACCTTGGCGCTCAGGTCCCCGGCGGCGATCCGCTGGGCGACACGGATCACACTGCGCAGCGGGGCGACGATCAACCGGGTAATCACCCAGGCCGCGATCAATCCAACCAGCAGCGCCAAAGCCGACGAGCCGATGATCATCAATGAATTTTTCTTAAGTTCCGCCTGCATGGCACTGTCTTCGGCGCTGTAGGCCTGGTCGACCCGCGCCATCACCTGATCGGCGCGCTCATGCAATTGCTGGTAGACGATTTTTTCCTTGGCCAGCAGCGCGGTGTATTCCGCCAGTTGCTGATTGAACCCGCCGATGTGCCCGGCGACCTCGTTGAGTACGGTCTGGTAACCCGGATCCTTGACCGCGCCCTTGAGCGCTTCCGCCAACTTCATGGCCTGTTCGGCCTGTTCGATATTGCCCTGCCCGGCAGCCTCATCACTGCCTTTACGGCTTTGGTCCAACCGAACGCGCGCTTCGTTCATCGACTGCAGCATAAGTCGCGACACTTCGCTGACCTGGTTGGCCTGCTCGATGAACTCTGCACCCTCCTTGCCCTCGGAATCCTTCAAGGTATAGGCGCCATCATCGGCGAGTCCGGCCTGCAATACATCCAGGTTGTTGGCGACACTGGACACCGACCAGCTGGCCATTTCCAGCGCCAGGTCCTTGCTCTGGCTCAGCCCGACGAACTCATCGAAGGCCTTGCGATACGCCGTCAGCGCCTGCTCCACCTCATTCATCACCGCCGCATTGCCGTCTGACCGTGCCCTGAGGTCGTTCGCCAGGGCCAACAAGCCATCGACCCCCTGTCGCAGGGCATCGGCGGACTTGGGGTCTGAACGCAAGGCAAATTCCTGCTCCAGCAGCCGGACCTTGAGCAACCGGCTGTTGAGGGATGACATCTGCTTCAAGCCGTCGAAGCGATGGCTGATGGTTTGCAGGGACCAGACGCCAATGGCCGCCACTACTGCGGTAAGCAGCAGCACCAGGACAAAGCCGATACCCAATTTCTTTGCCATACCCAGGTTGGCAAAACGTCCTTGCACGGCCGAAATCATTGCGCCCAGTCCTCTGCCGGTGTGTGTTGATTGCAGATTCGCAACGAGACGCCCCGCAACACAAGATGCTGGCGTCGGAATAATGGCAAAAAGCTACAGCCGCGTCGTTTTCAGGACATTTGAGGTCGATCCAGAGCCGTGGCCCGGAAGAAAGCCAAGGCCCTGGGATCCCGGGCATAGGCGACGTTGACCCGCAGCCAATCCGTCTCGGCACCCGATGGGCTGAACGCCGTGCGGGATGACAACTGAATGCCGCACCGCCTGGCCAGACGCTGTACCTCAGCATAGTCACACAGCGGCGGACGCGCCCAGATGAACAGGCCTCCCGCCGGTTTGCCGAATACTTTCCAGTCGGCATCCTCCAAAAGCTGCAACGCCACCGCCATGTCGGCATTGAGGCGCTGGCGCTGGCGCTGGACCAGCTTGCGATAGGCGCCATTGGCCAGGAGGCTGGCCAGCACGGACTCGGCGAATCGGGAACCGCCCCGGCAAGTGATCTCCTTGATCTCGCTCAGACGCGCGATGACGGAGGGCGCCGCCACCATGAACCCAACGCGTAAAGAGCTGCTCAAGGTCTTGGAGAAGCTGCCCAGGTAGACCACGTCGGTATCCAGCGCCGCCAATCGGGCCCGCGTTGGCCCCTGGAAATCGGCGTAGACATCATCTTCGATGACCAGCATCGCGTGCTCTTGCGCCAGTTGCAGCAGACGCTGGGCCACCGCCGGCGCCAGGCTGCTGCCGGTTGGGTTGTGGCAGGCGCTGTTGACGAAAATAGCGCTGGGTCGATGAATCGCCAGCAGGCGTTGAAGGGCGTCGACGTCCGGGCCACGGGGTGTCCTGGGCAGCTCGATCATGTCTATCTTGTGCAGCCTGAGCAGGTCGAACAGCTTCGAGTAACCGGGGCTCTCCACCACCACGCAGCAGCCCGGTCGCAGAAGCGTGCGCACGATCAGGTCGAGCCCGTGGGTAGCGCCCAGGGTGGTCAGGATGCGTTTTTCATCGGCATCGATATCGAACTGTTTCAATCGCCTGGACAGCTGCTCACGCAGGGCTGGCAGTCCCAGTGGCGTGCTGTAGTTGAACAACCCCGCCATGTCGGTGCGAGTCACCTGACGTATCGCATACCCCAGGTCATCACTTTCGCGCCAGCTTTCAGGCAGCCCGCCGCCGCCCAGCTTCAGCGCTTGATACATAACGCCTGCCGGGGCGTCATGATCGGCCAATACACCTTGCAGCCAGCCATGGGCCAAGGCTTCTTCCGTTGCGCAAGCGGCCGGAGCCACGACAAAACTCGAACCGTGGCGCGACGCAAGCAAGCCCTGGGCGACCAAACGCTGGCAGGCTTCATGGACGCTCGCCTGACTCAGCAGGTTCTCCCGTGCCAGCTGGCGGATCGATGGCAGGCGAGTCCCCGGCTCCACCGCGCCCTGTCGAATCCAGCAGGCCAACGCATCGACAATTTGCTGCACGACGGGCACCAGGGCCTGCCGGTCGATTCTCAACTCCATGAGTAACCAAGCTCCTAAGCGTTTGTTTTATTTCCACAAACAGTTAAGCACAGGGCGATGGTGGGCGATGTAAGAGAACACGCAAAAACGGCTGATTCTCATTTCTTGAAATACAATGGCAAACCCATCAGGGGAACCTTTGCCCTCCAAAGAAAAACCCGCAACCAGTGCGGGCTTTGTCCTGCAGCGAGAAAAGCGCTTGTCGGAATCAGATTGCCGTAGCCCCCCCATCCACCGCCAACGCCTGGCCCGTGGTGAATGCCGCGCCGTCGCAGCATAAATACAACACGGCGCTGGCGATTTCCTCGACCTTGCCGATTCTGCCCACCGGATGCATCGAGTTGGCGTATTCGCCTTTTCTCGGGTCCGCCTCATAGGCCCGACGAAACATGTCTGTATCGATCACCGCCGGGCACACCGCATTAACGCGGATTTTCTTCTTGGCATATTCAATCGCCGCAGACTTGGTCAAGCCGATCACCGCATGCTTGGACGCCGCGTAGATGCTCATCTTTGGCGCCGCCCCAAGCCCTGCCACCGAGGCCGTATTGACGATCGCGCCGCCGCCCTGGGCAAGCAGCAAGGGCAGTTGGTATTTCATGCACAACCAGACGCCTTTAACGTTGACGCCCATGATCGCGTCGAACTCATCCAGCGTCCCGTCAGCCAGTTTGCCCTTCTCGATTTCGATGCCCGCGTTATTGAATGCGTAATCGAGGCGACCGTAGGCGCCGATGACTTCATTCATGAGATTTTGCACGTCGCTGTCCAGTGTCACGTCGCAGCGCACGAACACAGCCTCGCCACCCGCATCGCGAATCAACTGCACCGTGCCTTCGCCACCCGCGACGTCCAGGTCGGCGACGACTACCTTCAGGTGCTGTGCTGCGAACGCCTGGGCCGTGGCGCGACCAATGCCCGCCGCGCCGCCCGTCACCACGGCAACCTGTCCGGAAAACGTCATGCTCATCGTCAATGCCTCGAAGAATTACCGTTGTCGCTGCAATATAGCCATCCATCGCTTCGGTGCGGCAGCACTATCCAACCGCCGGTTGGCGTCGCATGAACGCCAGTGATAACGATACCCGGCGGATTATCACTGGGTTGGATCGATGTGCATTCGCTGTATCGGCAAACCTTGCAGCGAAGGCTCCAAGCGTCTATCAACAAGGCTTCATTCATCTTGAGTGCCTGTCATGACCGCCCTGACCAACCGCCAGTTCCTGCTCGCCAAACGCCCGGTGGGCGCCGCTACCCGTGAGACGTTCACTTATCAACAAGTCCCGGTCGGCGAGCCGGCACCCGGCCAGATCCTGGTCAAGAACGAGTACCTGTCCCTGGACCCGGCCATGCGTGGCTGGATGAATGAGGGAAAATCGTACATCCCGCCGGTCGGCATTGGTGAGGTCATGCGCGCCTTGGGCGTAGGCCAGGTCGTCGCCTCGAATAACCCCGGATACGCGGTAGGCGACTACGTGAACGGTGCCTTGGGTGTGCAGGATTATTTCCTCGGCGAGCCGCGAGGCTTCTACAAAGTCGATCCGAAACTGGCGCCGCTGCCACGTTATCTGTCAGCGCTGGGCATGACGGGCATGACCGCCTATTTCGCCCTGTTGGATGTCGGCGCACCGAAGGCCGGCGAAACCGTAGTCCTGTCCGGTGCCGCCGGGGCGGTAGGCAGCATTGCCGGGCAAATTGCCAAGATCAAAGGCTGTCGCGTGGTCGGCATCGCTGGCGGCGCCGACAAATGCAAATTCCTGATCGATGAGCTGGGCTTCGACGGTGCCATCGATTACAAGAGTGAAGACGTTCACGCCGGCCTGAAGCGCGAATGCCCCAAAGGCGTGGATGTGTATTTCGATAACGTTGGCGGCGACATTCTCGATGCGGTGCTCAGCCGTTTGAACCTCAAGGCCCGCGTGGTGATCTGCGGCGCCATCAGCCAATACAACAACAAAGAAGCGGTCAAGGGCCCGGCCAACTACCTGTCGCTGTTGGTCAACCGCGCGCGGATGGAAGGGTTCGTGGTCATGGACTATGCCTCGCAGTTCGCCGCCGCCGGGCAGGAAATGGCCGGCTGGATGGCCAAGGGGCAGCTCAAGAGCAAGGAAGACATCGTCGAAGGGCTGGAGACATTCCCCGAGACGCTGACCAAATTGTTCAGTGGTGAGAATTTTGGGAAGTTGGTGTTGAAGGTCTGAGGCACATCACTGTGAGTGGCCGACGCAAAACAACTGTGGGAGCAAGCTCGCTCCCACAGGGGCCCGCGTAGTTGGGTCAGGCCAGCTCCGCCACTACCGCCGCCAGCGCCTTGGCCGGATCGGCTGCCTGGCTGATCGGCCGGCCGATCACCAGGTAGTCGGAGCCAGCGTCCAGTGCCTGGCGCGGGGTCAGGATGCGGCGCTGGTCGTCCTGGGCACTGCCCGCCGGGCGAATGCCCGGGGTCACCAGTTGCAACGAGGGGTGGGCCGTTTTCAGGGCGTTGGCCTCCAGGGCCGAGCAAACCAGGCCGTCCATACCCGCCTTTTGCGCCAGCGCCGCCAGGCGCAGCACTTGCTCCTGGGGCTCGATGTCCAGGCCGATGCCCGCCAGGTCTTCACGCTCCATGCTGGTCAGCACGGTCACGCCGATCAGCAACGGCTTGGGGCCGTTGCGCTGGTCCAGCACTTCACGACAGGCAGCCATCATGCGCAGGCCACCGGAGCAATGCACATTGACCATCCACACGCCCATTTCCGCAGCGGCCTTGACGGCCATGGCGGTGGTATTGGGGATATCGTGGAACTTGAGGTCTAGGAACACTTCGAAACCCTTGTCCCGCAAGGTTCCGACGATTTCCGACGCGCAGCTGGTGAACAACTCCTTGCCGACCTTGACCCGGCAGAGCTTGGGGTCCAACTGGTCGGCCAGCTTCAGGGCGGCGTCACGGGTAGGAAAATCCAGGGCGACGATGATAGGCGTCTGGCAGGCGGACATGGATGAGCTCTCAGGCAAGTCGAAATCGGCGCGCATTGTAGCGGAACCAGCGCCCTAGCGGGACCCGATGATCGGCAAATCATTGATCGGCACTACCGTCATGTGTGTCAACGCCGATACATTCATGACATGCGCATAACACGACGGGACGCTACCCTCAGCCGCCGAACGCCGCTCTTTCAACGCTTCACGGCCCACCGCCGCGAAGCTTATGCTCACCCCACACCCCCGCCGCCTTCTTTCGGTTGGCAGCCCCAATGGCAGATGATGCATCTCATGCAGTACACCCCTGTAGCAAATTCTGGCGATCAGAAAGTGTCCGACGACGACAGGCGCTGGAGCACCCGCGCGCTGATCGTCGATGACGACGTACCGATCCGCGAGCTGCTGATCGACTACCTGGCCGCTTCGGCATTCGCGCCAGTGGCGTAACCGATGGCGCGGCCATGCGCCAGGCGATGCAGGCCGAACACTTCGACGTGATCGTGCTGGACCTGATGCTGCCGGGCGAAGACGGCTTGCAACTGTGCCGCTGGCTGCGCGCCGAGTCGAATATTCCAATCCTGATGCTGACGGCCCGCTGCGAACCCACCGACCGCATCATCGGCCTGGAGTTGGGCGCGGATGATTACATGGCCAAACCTTTTGAACCCCGGGAGCTGGTGGCGCGAATCCAGACCATCCTGCGCCGGGTGCGCGACGATCGCAGCGAGCAGCGCGCCAACATTCGCTTCGATAGCTGGCGGCTCAACAGCGTGCTGCGCCAACTGGTTTCCGCCAACGGGCTGGTAGTGCCCCTCTCCAACGCAGAATTCCGCCTGTTGTGGGTGTTCATCGAGCGACCACGCCGAGTGCTCAGCCGTGAACAATTGCTGGACGCCGCGCGCGGTCGCTCGATCGAGGCCTTCGACCGCAGTATCGATCTGCTGGTCTCGCGCTTGCGCCAGAAACTGGGGGACGATCCGAAGGCTCCGCAGTTGATCAAGACCGTGCGCGGTGAAGGCTACCTGTTCGATGCGCGGGATATCGGTTGATGCGCCTGCGCTTCGATTCCCTGTTTGGCCGCCTGTTCGGCGTGCTGCTGGTGGCGATCGTGCTGGCGCACCTGCTGGCCTTTGCCTGGTTTTTTCATTACGACAAGCCACCTCCCGGGCCGCCCCCGGAATTTTCCCATCAAACCGCAGGTCCCTCGCACTCCGGCCCGCCACCCGGCCCACGCCCCCGGTTTGGCGGGCCTGTGGTGCCCCTGACGTTTCAATTTGTGTTCCTGATCGTTGCGGCCTGGTACGGCGCCAAGCTGTTGACTCGGCCCATCCAGCGACTGAGCGACGCCGCCCAACGGCTGAGCGAGGACCTCCATAGCCCGCCATTGGAGGAGAACGGTCCGCGGGAGGCCCGCCAAGCCGCCCATACGTTCAACCTGATGCAACAACGGATCCGAGAGCAGGTGCAGCAACGCTCGCGCATGCTTGGCGCGGTATCCCATGATCTGCGCACCCCACTTGCGCGACTCAAGCTGCGCCTGGAGCAGATCAACGACCCCCGGCTGCAGGATCAGATGCGTCAAGACCTGGACGATATGATCGGCATGCTCGACGCGACCCTGACCTATCTCCACGAACAACGCACCAGCGAAGCGTTGCAATGGATGGACGTGCAGGCGCTGGTTGAATCATTAAGCGAAAACGCCCAGGACCACGGCGCCAATGTGCATGCCAGCGGTACCTGCGCGCCCTTGCGGGTGCAACCGATGGCACTGCGTTCATGCATCAACAACCTCATCGACAATGCCGTGCGTTACGCGGGCGACGCATCGATCGTGCTGGACGATCAGCAGCACCAGTTGCTGATCCGGGTGATTGACCACGGCCCCGGCATCGCGGCGGACAAGCGCGAAGCGGTATTCGAGCCATTCTTTCGCCTGGAGGGTTCGCGCAACCGCAACTCGGGAGGCGTCGGCCTGGGCATGACCATCGCCCGGGAGGCCGCCGAACGCCTGGGCGGGCACTTGAGCCTGGAGGAAACACCCGGCGGCGGGTTGACGGCGGTGATTCGCGTGCCCCGTGTGGCCTGAACCGCTGCGTTACCGCGCCTGGCTCTTGCTCCAATCCGTCAGCAAGCTGTACGCCACCGCCAGCAGGGTCGGACCGATGAACAACCCGATGAAACCGAACGCGATCAAGCCACCGAACACCCCGAGCAACACGATCACCAACGGCAGGTTTCCACCACGACTGATCAGGTAGGGCTTGAGCACGTTGTCCACGCCACTGATGATGAACGTGCCCCAGATACCCAGGAACACCGCCATCCCATACTCGCCCTTCCACGCCAGCCAGGCCGTGGCAGGTATCCAGACCAGCGGCGGCCCCATGGGAATCAGGCTGAGCAGGAAGGTGACGATACCCAGTACCAGCGCACCCGGCACCCCGGCGATCAAAAAGCCGATCAGCGCCAGTACCGCCTGAGCCGCGGCGGTACCGATCACCCCGTTGACCACTCGCTGCACCGTGCCGGCCACCAATTCGACATAGTACCCGGCACGATCACCGATCAGCCGCTCCAGCAGCCCCTGGACAAACGCCGCCAATCGCGGGCCGTCCCGGTAGAAAAAGAACACGAACACGATGCTCAGGGTCAGTTCGAGGATTCCGCCGCCGATCTGCGCACTACGGGCCAGCAACCAGTTGCCGACACGTCCCAGGTAGGGCTTGATGGACACCATCATCGCCGCGCCCTGCTGGTCGATGCTGTTCCAGAGCGTTACCAGGCGCCCGCCCACCAGCGGTACGCCGGCGAGCCAGTCGGGGGCTTCGGGCAGGCCATCGACCTGCACATCCCTGACAAAGGCCGTGGCATCGCGCACATGATCGGCGAGATTGAAGCCCAGCCACACCAGCGGCACCGCCACCAGCAACATCCAGCCGACCGTCAGCAAGGCCGCCGCCAAGGATTCGCGACCGTTGACCCAACGGGTCAGCAGGCGCATCAGTGGCCAACTGGCAAAAGCGAGCACAGCCCCCCAGAACAGCGCCGACCAGAACGGAGCCATCACCCAGAGGCTGGCCCCGAACAACACCAGGAGCAGTATTTGCACCAACAGCCGATCGTTATTGAGCATGTAAGGTCTCGAGAAATGAACAAGGCCGGGCTAGGACGACACGCGCGTTCGCCACGTCAGCTTATCGCAACAGCTCCAGGTGCAAGCCCGCCTTGTTACCGCCGGCCGCTTCCATTCTTGCCGCCCGGACGCCCTGCTCGACCAGCGCCTGGCGCCACGCCTCGGCGTGTGGGCCGGCGACGCTGACCCGAAGGCCGGTGTCCAGGTTCAAGGCCCGAGACAACAGGCGTAGCCAGGCTTCCTCCGGTTCGCCGGCAAGACGCGGCAAGTCCAGCACGCCGGTGTCCTTGAGCTGGCGCAACAACGTGGCAGAAGTCGGCAGCACATCCCCCAGGGGCGCGCTCGCTTCGAACTGCTCGACATGCAGGTAGGCCTTGCGGTTGCCACGGGTGATGGCATACAGCGCGATCAGCGTGTTGTCCGCCGGCGGCGCCAGGCGCAGCAACAGGTAGGCCTGGCCGTTGTCGGCGCCATAGAGCTTGGCATTGCCGAACACTTCGTTGGCCCACAGGCTGCTTTCGCCACAATCGCGGGCCTGGCACCAGAACAGTAGCTCCGCGCCCTGTTTCTGCAAGGCTTCGCGGGCGGCGGTGAACGCTTGTGTGGCGGTATGTTCCGGCGGCAGTTCGTAGGTCACCGAGGTGGCGTTGCCACGGGCATCGACCTGCCCGTCGAAACGCAGTTGGCCGCTGATCTTGCGAATCGACCCCATGGGGTAGATACGCTCAAGGTCGCTGGTTTGCCGATAATCGACGATTTGCGCGTCGGGCATGCGCGGCACGCGTTCCAGATCCCGGCTGCCGGGTACATCGGCAGCCAGGGATAGCGGGCTGAAACCGGCCAGTGCCAGCAGGACGAATGAACGAATGGATAGTTTCATTGGATCGGCTTGGCCTGGGTCCGCGCGACGCAAAGGCGTTCATCAATGCACAACAAGGCAAGTGAATGGATATCTGTCATGGTTGGCTCCCTTTCAACCCGCCCAGCCTCGACACTTGCCCGGCGCAAGTCAAGAAACGCTGAAGAACCGATTGAAACAGTCTGCTACAAGAGCGGCACCGACCTCGTCGTTCAGGTGCAGATGATGGCCGCCAGGTAACTGTTCATGACTGAAGGGTAGACGCTCCAGCAATTCGGGGTGCTGGGCAAGCATGCCGTCGGCCGCGACTACCAAGTGCGCGGGGCAAGCGACCCGCGCGACGAAGGCCATGGCCTGTTCCTCGGTCAGGCGCAGCGGCGAGGGCAAGGTCAGGCGATTGTCGGTGCGCCAGGTGAACCCTCCCGGCACCGGCATCAAGCCGCGCTGGGCCAGTAGCTCGGCGGCTTCGCGACTGACTGCCACCAGTCCCTTCATACGCGCTTCGATGGCCCGGTCGAGGGTTTTGTAGACGGGTTTGCGTTTTTGCTGCAAATCCAGTTGCGCTTGCAGGGCCATGCCCATGCGCTCGGCCGCATTGTCGCCTTTCGCTGTAGGAGGAATCACCCCATCGATCAAGGCCAGGTGACTGATCCGCTCCGGCAAGGCACCGGCCAGGACCAGCGAGACAATGGCCCCCATGGAATGCCCCAGCAGCCCGAAACGCTTCAAGCCCAGTTGCTCGGCAACTTGCAGCACATCGTGGGCATAATCCCACAGGGCATAGCCGGCGCCGGGCGGACGGTGCCCGGAATGTCCGTGACCGGCCATGTCCAAGGCAATCACCCGTACGCCCTGGAGCATAGGCGCCAGCCGGGCGAAGCTGTTGGCGTTGTCCAGCCAGCCATGCAGGGCAATCACCGGCCGGCCATCTTCCGGCCCGAACAAATGGGCCGCCAACTCGATGTGGGGCAGGCTCAGGCGAATTTCTTCGACGACGCTCATGGGCTACGACCCTGCCAGCGCTGCAGCAGGCCCTTGAGCAAGTTGGCCGTGTCCTGGGGATATTCGAGTGGAAACATGTGACCACCCGGCATGGTCAAGGATTCGCCCAAGGGCATGCGGCTCACGGATCGGGCGTGATGACGCATCACCACCCGACTCTGTCGGCCCCGCACTACCGCCAACGGGATGTCGAGCTTTCGAGCCCTCCCGGGGCTGGTGTGCGGCACGCCTCGGTAGATGCTGATTTCCGTGGCCGGGTCGAAGCGCAGCCGCAACCGATCACCAACCGGCTGCAAACCATGTTGCAGGTACGCTTCGAAGCACTCCGGGTCGAAACCGCGAAACAACGTCTTGCCGGCAAAATATTCCCGCGCCGACGCCAGGTCGTTGAATTCTTCCCGCCGCCCCAGGGTTCGCCCGGCCGGCGTCAAGCGATCGATGAAGCCCAGGCGCTTGGCGGCAAGAATCAGCCAGCGGTCGGCGCGGGTCAGGACCGGGGAATCGAGCATGACCACACCACGATACAACTGCGGGCAGCGCAACGCCGCATGCAAATGCAGTACGCCGCCCAGAGAATGCCCGACGCCCCACACCGGCTGCGATTGCCGCTCAAGGTGGTGAATCAGTTCGTCCACCAGATTGTTCCAATTGTCGTCGACTGGGAATCGCGGGTCATGGCCGTGCAGTTCGAGGTGGGAAACCTCGTACTGCGGCGCCAGCGCGGCAAACAACTTACCGTAGGTGGCGGAGGGGAAACCATTGGCGTGGGCGAAAAACACCTGTTGCGACATATTGGCCGATCCATTGCGAGAACTGCGACCGATTTTGCGCAGAACCTGATGGTGCGGCAATGACCGGAACTGACAGGAATGATGACAGCAACATTGAGCCTCGAGCTGCAAGCTACAAGTAAAAGCGGGACTGCTTAGCTTGTAACGTCTCTTAGCGCGCCGGCGGCTGCTCACCCAATGGAACCACCGCCATGGTCAGGCGCGATACGCAGTTGACCTTGCCGTCATCATTGACCAGGCGGATGTCCCAGACCTGGGTGGTGCGGCCCAGGTGAACCATCCGGGCCGTCGCGGTTACTCGCCCGCTGCGCACGCCACGCAAGTGGTTGGCGTTGATTTCCAGGCCGACGCAGTAGAACTTGCTCGTGTCGACGCACAGATAGGCCGCCATGGAGCCGACTGTCTCGGCCAGCACCACGGACGCGCCGCCGTGCAACAGGCCGAACGGTTGATGGGTACGATGATCGACCACCATGCTCGCGGTCAGGGATTCGTCGTCGAAAGATTCGAAACGGATGTCCAGCACTTCGCTGATGGTGTTCTTACCGGCCGCGTTCAGTTGTTCAATATTGGGGGTGGTGCGCCACAGACTCATCGCTGCCCTTCCTTTGTGTTTTTGTTTTGTCTTGGGACGGTTGTTCTCAGGGGTGCCTGAGGCTCTTGAGTTTCATCGAACCGGCCAGTGGCAGGTCGCCCTCCAGCTCGGCCAGGCCTGCCGTCGATACTTGTTCCGGTTGCTGCAGATGACCGTGCTGCAAAAGCCCCAGCAAGCTGCCCACCAGTGGGTTATGGCTGACCAGCAGCACGTTGTCTTGATCATCCAGGTGTTTCAATACCTCGGCCGGACGGGTTTCCGGCGTGAGCCAATCAACCGTGACCAACTCCGGCTCGAACCCCAGCGCCTCGCGAACCAATTGCGCGGTCTGTTGGGCACGTACATAGGGGCTGGCAAAAATGGCCCGCAAGGGCTCGCCCATCAACCGACCGGCGCTGAGCAAGACTTCCTCGCGGCCATGGATGGTCAGCACCCGTTCAGGGTCGGGACGAACACCGTGGGGCTCGGCCTCGCCATGACGCAACACCCACAATTTCATAGCTTCGGCTCCTCGTCCCGGGCGGGATGCGGTGCCGCTGCAACGGTGTGGGGCGTTTCACCTTCCGGTGTGCGTGGGGTTGGCCAGTCGGCGAATGGCCAAGGCTTCTGGTCGCTATGGAAAGTGCCGAAGCGACCGATCTGCGCCAGGAACTGGCTCAGGCTGTCGCCAAAATTCATCAGGCTGGCACTCGGTGCGCCGTAGATCAGCCGGTAGATCAATTGCACCAGCACCACGGCGCCGAGGATCAATTGCGCCACCTGCCAGACCAGCAGGTAAATCACCATCCACAGCACTCGCAGCAGGATGGATTCGTATTGCGGCTGCCCTTTCGGATCGTTCATGGTTCGCTCCTGCTTGCGGTCAACGGAATCAGTTGAAACCGCTGGTGGAAATGAAATCGACGTCGGTCTTGGGTTCACCACGCATCAACAGTTCGATCACCTGCTCCAGCGTGCGCCCTTCGAACAGGATCGCATGCAGACCGGCGACCAGCGGCATGTACACGCCGGCTTCCTGGGACTTGGCCTTGAGCACCTTGAGGGTGTTGACCCCTTCGGCCACTTCGCCCAGGCGCGAGACGGCCTCGTCCAGGCTCAGGCCTTGGCCGAGTGCGAAACCGACCTGATAGTTGCGGCTCTTGGGCGAGGAACAGGTGACGATCAGATCGCCCACGCCGGCCAGGCCGAGGAAGGTCATCGGGTTGGCGCCCTGGCTCACGGCGAAACGGGTCATTTCCGCCAGCGCCCGAGTGATTAGCATGCTCTTGGTGTTCTCGCCCATGCCCAGGGCGACCGCCATGCCGGCGATGATCGCATAGACGTTCTTCAGCGCACCGCCCAGCTCCACACCGAAACGATCCGCGCTGGCATAGACCCGGAAGGTGCGGCCATGCAGCGCGGCCTGGACCTGCTGGCACAGCTCTTCATCTTCGCTGGCGACGACGGTGGCGGTCAGGGCGTGTTCGGCAATCTCCCGCGCCAGGTTAGGCCCGGATATCACGCCGATTCGCGCCTTGGGGGCGATGTCCTCAAGAATCTCGCTCATCAGCTTGAACGTTTGCGCCTCGATGCCTTTGGTCAGGCTCACCAGCAATTTGCCGCTCAAGCGCTCGGCGTGCGGTGCCAGCACCGAACGCAGGGCGCTAGAGGGCAAGGCGACAAAAAACAGATCGCTATTTTGGAGTGTGGCCTGCAAATCGGTCACCGGCTCGACTTCAGGGCGGACCTTGATGCCTTTGAGATAACGCGGATTTTCCCGGTTGACCCGGATGGCCTCGGCCTGCTCCGGGTCACGCATCCACTGGCGCACCGCGTGGCCATTCTCCGCCAGCAGGTTAGCCACGGCGGTGCCGAAACTCCCGCCTCCAAGGACCGCAATCGGGCGCTGTTCAGTCATATGCAATCCGCTCTTCCATACCAAGTGGCAATGCCGGGCATTATACGGAGCAGCCAGAGCGCGACCAGCCCCGTCCGCAATTACCCATCGCTGTAGGAAGCTGACCACCAATTCCTAGGAAAATGCTGTCAACGTGAATGGAAAAGTCGTTCGGCTCGGTTAACATGCCCGCCATCCTTCTTCTATCCAAAGGCTGTGCCGTGTTCGTTGGCCCCACCCGTCCAGGCTCATCATTGCTATTGGCGCTGATCATCAGCCCGCCAGCGGTGGCCGACGACTTGTTCGTGGACAACCAGCCCCTCCCCCAGGTATTGACCGCCACGCGCCTGAAGCAGTCGCCGGCGGCGGTACCGGGCAGCATGACCGTGCTGGACCGTGAATTGATCAAGGCCAGCGGCGCTCGGGACATCAGCGAATTGTTGCGCCTGGTGCCAGGCATGATGGTCGGCAACATCAGCGGCAACCAGCCCACCGCCAACTACCACGGCACCAGTGCCAGTGAAGCGCGGCGCATGCAAGTGCTGATCGATGGTCGCTCGGTGTACCGGGCCGGCCTGGCGACGGTGGACTGGAGCGATATACCGGTCGCCATGGAAGACATCGAGCGGATCGAAGTCTTTCGCGGCCCCAACACCGTCAGCTATGGCGCCAATGCACTGATGGCCGTCGTCAACATCATCACCCGCGCCCCGGCCGACAGCCACGGCACCCGTTTCAAGGTTACCCGAGGCCAGAACGGCATCAGCGACTGGTACGCCAGCCAGGGCACAGGCTGGGAAGACGGTGACATGCGATTGTCGCTGTCCGGCCAGCAAGACGACGGTTTTGACAGCAACCGCAACGGGGCCGACTACCGCGACAGCCGTCGCCTGAACCGCTTCAACCTGTCCGTCAGCCAAACCCTGGATGAATACCAGAGCATTGACTGGCAGTTGAATGCCAAGGAAGGGACCAACCAGCGGCCCTACACCTACCGTCCGGTGTTCGCCGGGATTACCGAAGCTGGGGATAACTCCGACGTCAGCGCCAAGGATTACGCCGCTTCGCTGCGCTGGAACCTGGACCTGAATCCTAACCACAGCCTTTATATCCAGGGTTCGATGCAGCATTGGGATCGCCAGCAGACTTGGCGCGCCTGCGATGCCGAGGTGTCGTTCAGCCCGCAATTGACCGATCTGTGGCAGCTCAACCCCAACTATGCCGAGAAGCTGGCGCGCAATATTCCCAGTTTCCTGAATACCGGGGTCCCCGCCGGCACGGCCCAGGAACAGGCACTGGCCAATCAAGTGCTCGATCAATGGCGAAACGGTGCTTCCCGGACACTGTGTGGCGATATCGACCAGAGCGCCCGGGAGTCGCGCTATGACCTTGAGGTCCAGGACACCCTCAGTCTCTCCGACAGCCTGCGGCTGGTCACCGGCGTGAATTATCGTTACGACCGGGCCGATTCGCAGACGTACTTCAACGGCACCCTGGACGACACCACCTACCGTTTGTTCGGCCAGCTCGAATGGCGGGCCAGCGAACACTGGCTGTTGCAGGGCGGCGCGATGTTCGAGGACGCACGCCTGACGGGCAGCTCGCTGACCCCTCGGATGGCAATCAACTACCTGATCACCCCGCGACACGGCCTCCGGGCGGTCTATTCCGAGGCGGTGCGCTCGCCGGACATGTTCGAGAACAACGTCAACTGGAGTTATCAAGTCACCAATCTACGGCCGGCCGCCTTTGGTCAGGACAGCGCCCGTTATTTCGTTCGAACGCGCGGCCCTGGCAACCTGGATCAGGAGCACATGCGCTCGCGTGAGCTTGGCTATAACGGTTATTTCATGGATTTGGGCCTGGCGGTGGACGTGAAGCTGTTCCACGACCAAATCACCGGAATGATCAGCGAACCATTGCGCAACAACCAGTACATCGCCAGCAACAGCAACGAATCGCAGTTCACCGGCGCCGAGACCCAATTCGATTGGCGGATGACAGCGGCCGACCGGCTGCGCCTGACCTACGCCTATGTCGATGCGCTGGCCAGCAACCCCCTCGACGAACAGCTGACCGCCCGCAACAGCGGTTCGGCCGGCTGGCTGCGCGATTGGGGCCGGGGCTGGAATAGCGCGGTTTTCTATTACGCCGCCGACGCCCTCAACGGTTACCGCTACGAACGGATCGACACCCGCCTCGCCCGGCGCATTCCCCTGGGCAAAGCCAGCCTGGAAGTCGCGGGGACCCTGCAGCAACGCCTCGATGACCAGCCGACCACGTTCGTCGACAACCGCTACGATTCCCGCCATGTGGTGTATTTCAGCGCGGAGTTGTCCTTCTAGATGTCCCGGTGCCAACCCCGCACGACGCCCTTTCGTGGCCGCCTGTGGTGGTTACTGTGCCTGGCATTTGCCGGCCTGCTGGTCACGCTCGAGGCTCGGGCCGCCGAGGTCCTGTTGACAGGCGTCCAGGACAGCCCCGGCGTGCAGTCATTCACCCAGGCCTTGCAGGCCCGGCGTCCCCAGGACCGCGTGCGATTCACCCCATTGGCCAACCTGCCGGCGCCGGATCGGTTGCCGGATGACGTGCGTCTGATCCTGCTCGACCCGCCGAGCCTCGACTGGCGCCTGCAAACGCCTCGCGGGCCGGCCACTCTGGTGCTGCGGATCAGCCGTCAGCAAGCCCGGGAACGCCTGGGTGACGGGACGCCCGGACACCTGAGCCTGCTCTGGAGCGATCCACCGATGGGCCGGCAGTTGCGCCTGATTCGTCAGGTCCTGCCACAAGTACGGCGGGTCGGCGTGCTGTACGACAGGCACAGCGAGTTCCTGCTCAAGGACCTTCAGCAGGCAGCGTTGCCGCTGGGCCTGCAAATCGTCAGCGAACGCTGGGACGACATCAACGACAGCCGCCCTTTGCAAAACCTGCTGGGCCAAAGCGACGTCTTGCTGGGCCTCGACGACCCCGACCTTTATAACCCCAAGACCGTGAAGAACCTGCTGCTGAGCAGTTACGCCCGGCAACGCGCGCTGATCGGGCCAAGCGCCGCCTTCGTCAAGGCCGGCAGCCTGGCCAGCACCTACAGCGACCAGGAAGACTGGCTGGCGATTCTCGACGAATTGCTGGACCGCCCCGCCGCCACGTGGCCGCGCAGCCTGTATCCGCCCCGCTTCAAAGTCTTGAGCAATCAACAGGTCGCTCGCTCGTTGGGGATCGAACCGATTGACGTCGAATCCGTCGCTACGCAGCTGGCAGAAGGAGAACACCGTCCATGACCTTGCGTCGCCGCTGGGATATCAATACCCGTACCCAGCTCATCGCCCTGGGGCCGGCACTGCTGCTGACGGTGCTGTTGATCAGCTTCTTCACCTTCGTGCGAATCCAGGACCTGCGCCAGGAACTCAACCACACCGGGCAGCTGATCGCCAACCAACTCGCTCCAGCTGCGGAGTACGGCGTCATATCCGGTAACAATGACGTGCTGGAAAGCCTGCTGACGGCCACGCTCGCCACGCCTCACGTGCGCTTTTTGGAAGTCCAGGACCGCACCGAGCGGGTTCTCGTGTACGTGGAACAGCCGTCGCAAACCCGCAACCATTCCCAGCAGGTCGAAGTATTCCAGGCCCCCGTTCGCCTGCAGCGCATTGCCCTCAACAATGATTTCCTGCAAGGCAACAGTCCGCCCATCGAGGCGGCCGGCGAGGATTACCTGGGCCGCGTCATTGTCGGCATGTCCAGCGACGCCTTCAGCCAGCGGCAGCAGGAGATCCTGCTCAAGGCAGCGGTCCTGGCCCTGTTTGCGCTGCTGTTCACATTCCTGGTGGCGCGCCGCCTGGCAGCGAGCCTGTCGCAGCCGATTCGCGACATCGGCCATGCGGTCAAGGCCATCCAGCAGGGTGATTACAGCAGGCCCTTGCCTATTGTCGACGACGGGGAATTGGGCGCCCTGTCGCGGCATATCAACAACCTGGCCGCGGGCCTCGAACAAGCAAGCCGCGAACAGCACCAGGCCATGGCTCAATTGATCAAGACCCGTGAGGAAGCAGAAAAGGCCAACAGCGCCAAGTCGGAATTCCTGGCGATGATGAGCCACGAACTGCGCACGCCCATGAATGGCGTATTGGGCATGCTGCAATTGCTGGAAACCACCCACATGACCGATGAGCAGCATGAATACACCGCGCTGGCATCGGAATCCACCGAGCACCTGTTGAAGGTCATAAACGACATTCTCGACTTCTCGCGCATCGAGCGTTCGGCGCTGGAGCTGGAGCACATCCCGTTCAACCTGGCCGAGCTGGTGGGCAGTTGCGCGCAGTCGTTCCAGCACAGCGCCGCGCAGCGCAAGCTGGGCCTGGACCTGCTGGTCCCCGACGACATGAAGCCGCTGCAGGTACAAGGCGACCCGACGCGGATCCGGCAAATCCTGGTGAACCTGATCGGCAACGCGTTGAAATTCACCGACCAGGGCCGCGTCACGGTGCAGTGCCAGTGGCAGGCCCTTGATCACGAATTGCTGTGGTTCACCTGCACCGTGCGCGACAGCGGCATTGGCATCCCGGCCGAAAGCCTGGAGCGCATGTTCGACGCCTTCCAGCAGGCCGACAGTTCCATTTCAAGACGCTACGGCGGCACGGGCCTCGGCCTGCCGATCGCCCGCACCCTGGCCGAACGCATGGGCGGCACGCTGCGGGCCCAGAGCCAGGAAGGCCAGGGCTCGGTGTTTACCCTGGAAATCCCGCTGGCCCTGTCGCGCCTGGCGCCACCGACCCTGCCCCCACGCCTGCCCGGCGGCGGTAGCAACGGAGAAGGCGGCAATGTCTTGTTGGTGGAAGACAATCCGGTTAACCAGACGGTGATCGAAGCGATGCTGCGCAGCCTCGGCTTCAAGGTCAGCGTCGCCACCGATGGCGCCCAGGCCGTACGTAGCGCCGAGAGCCTGATTTTCGAAGCGATCCTGATGGACTGCCGGTTGCCGGTCATCGACGGTTACGAAGCCACGCGGCAGATCCGCCAGTTGCCCGGCTGCACCGACGTGCCCATCATCGCCCTGACCGCCAATGCACTGCAGGGTGATCGCGAAGCGTGCCTGGCAGCGGGCATGAACGATTACCTGGCCAAACCCTTCAAACGAATCGACTTGCAGCAGATTCTGCAACGCTGGGTCGGGTAAATGCAGGGCTTAGGACTATCTGCGACTGGCGTGAAAGGCGAAAGTGCGGCAGTCTTAAGCACCCGGCCACGCCTCGATCGGGGAAGGAATAACTATTTCAGTGCACAGGTGTACATTGATTTTCCCGTGTGCTGTGACTTTCACTACAACGCAATAGTCTATGAGTAGGCTGCCGACTCGAGGCATGAACGCTTCGATCGGTCGGGAAGATTTGCCCCACCCTGCCGCATGGGACTATTGAGGAGCTCGCATGACCAAACAAAACGCCTTTACTCGGGAAGATCTGCTGCGCTGCAGTCGCGGTGAGCTGTTCGGCCCAGGTAACGCGCAACTGCCCGCCCCGAACATGCTGATGGTGGATCGCATCACCCATATCAGCGATGAGGGTGGCAAGTACGGCAAAGGTGAATTGGTCGCCGAGCTGGATATCACTCCGGACCTGTGGTTCTTCGCCTGCCATTTCGAAGGCGATCCGGTGATGCCCGGCTGCCTGGGCCTGGATGCCATGTGGCAACTGGTCGGCTTCTTCCTCGGCTGGCAAGGCCTGCCGGGTCGCGGCCGCGCCCTGGGTTCGGGCGAAGTGAAGTTCTTCGGTCAGGTACTGCCGACTGCGAAGAAGATCACCTATAACATCCATATCAAACGCGTCCTCAAGGGCAAGCTGAACATGGCCATCGCCGATGGTTCGGTGGCTGTCGACGGTCGCGAGATCTACACCGCCGAAGGCCTCCGGGTTGGCGTTTTCACTTCCACTGACAACTTCTAAGGGTTATCCGCATGCGCCGCGTCGTTATCACTGGTCTGGGCATCGTTTCGTGCCTGGGCAATGACAAAGAGACCGTCTCCGCTAACCTGCGTGCAAGTCGCCCTGGCATCCGGTTCAATCCGGAATATGCCGAAATGGGTCTGCGTAGCCAGGTTTCCGGCTCCATTGACCTGAACCTCGAAGAGCTGATCGATCGCAAGATCTACCGTTTCGTCGGCCACGCAGCGGCTTATGCCTACCTGGCCATGAAAGACGCCATCGCTGACTCCGGCCTGACCGAAGAGCAGGTCTCCAACGTACGGACCGGCCTCGTAGCAGGTTCCGGCGGCGCCTCCACCTTGAACCAGATGGAAGCGCTGGACATCCTGCGCGAAAAAGGCGTCAAGCGTGTCGGCCCGTACCGCGTCACGCGGACCATGAGCAGCACCGTTTCGGCCTGCCTGGCCACGCCGTTCAAGATCAAGGGCCTGAACTACTCCATCGCTTCCGCCTGCGCCACCAGTGCCCATTGCATCGGTACCGCCATGGAACAGATCCAGATGGGCAAGCAGGACATCGTGTTCGCCGGTGGCGGTGAAGAAGAACATTGGAGCCAGTCGTTCCTGTTCGACGCCATGGGCGCCCTGTCCAGCAAGCGCAACGACGCGCCGGAAAAAGCCTCCCGTGCCTACGACGCCGACCGTGACGGTTTCGTCATCGCCGGCGGTGGTGGCATGGTCGTGGTCGAGGAGCTGGAACACGCCCTTGCCCGTGGCGCGAAGATCTACGCGGAAATCGTCGGCTACGGCGCCACCTCCGACGGCTATGACATGGTCGCACCGAGCGGTGAAGGTGCCGTGCGCTGCATGCAGATGGCCATGTCCACCGTCGATGCACCGATCGACTACCTGAACACCCACGGCACCTCGACCCCGGTCGGCGACGTCGCGGAAATGAAGGGTGTGCGCGAAGTGTTCGGCGACAAGGCCCCGGCCATCAGCTCCACCAAGAGCCTGTCGGGTCACTCCCTGGGCGCCGCCGGCGTTCACGAAGCGATCTACTGCATGCTGATGATGGAAGGCAACTTCATGGCCGGTTCCGCCAACATCGACGAACTGGATCCGGAAGTGGCCGACCTGCCTATCCTGACCCAGACTCGCGAGAACGCCACCATCAACACCGTGATGAGCAACAGCTTCGGCTTCGGTGGCACCAACGCTACCCTGGTGATGAAGCGCTGGCAGGGCAAGTAAGCCCCGCTACTACGCCACACAAAAAAACGCCCCGACTGGTTCGGGGCGTTTTTTTGTCCGGCGGATTGCCTAAATTCCTTGTGGGAGCGAGCCTGCTCGCGAAAGCGGAGTATCAAGCAACAACGCTCTGACTGTCATACCGCCTTCGCGAGCAGGCTCGCTCCCACACTTTGATCTGTGCAAATGAAGTTTCAGCGCACGACAAACCGTTGCTGCGTCAACAGCCGATCCCCCTGGAACACCATGAACCGCCACTCCCCCGGCACCACTTCGTGGCTTTCGGTAAATTCATAGGCCATGACGTCCTGGGGCGCGCCGGGCACCAGTTTCTGGATGACTTCGAATTTGTCGTGGCGTACGCCATCGGGTGTGCGGATACCGGGGGTGAAGTACAACAGGGTCAACGGCTGGTCGTCAGCGACCTTGCCCGCCAGCTGATAGCGCATGCCGAACTTGGTGCCCAGCTTGGCCGGAACACTTTCGGTCTGGCGGATCTGCTCATTGCTGCGACGCAAGACCCGCTCGCCCGATTGCAACTCGGCCTTCGGCCCTTCGAATACCCCATATTCCACCGGGCCTTCGACACGAACTTCCGCCTGGGCCAGGCCGCAGGTCAACAACAGCGCGAGCAGTGCGCTTGAACGGGTGAGGTGCATGGTGCGCTCCTTGATTGAGATGAGCGCGAGGGTATGACGCGGGGGTGACAGGCTGATGACAAAGCGGTGTTCACCAGGCCAGCTAAAGCCCGCATACAGGGTTGACCTGTGGCGAGGGAGCCTGCTCCCTCGCGACAAGAGCGAGCTCAGCGGGTGACTGAGCGCGGCAACACGGCCAGAAAGTTGTCTCGCGCCACCTTCCGCGCCACATCCTCAGGCAAGGCATCCAGGAACGGATCGAAGCTGTGCAACTCGTTACCCAATTTGTTGAATCGTCCTACCACGTCCGATCCCACCATGAACCGCTCCGGGAAGCGCTCCACCAGTTTCAACCATTCATCCCGGGGCTTGCCCGCCTCATCCAGTAGATACGGCGTGAGCATGCTCCAGGACAGGTCGATGAAAAGATTGGGATAAGACTCCAGCATCCGCGTCAAGGTCGGCAGCAGAAAATCCAGCCGGGTCTGGTGCCGGTGAATCTCCATGCTCGTGCCGGCATGGGCCCAGATGAACCGTGTGTGTGGATGGTTGCGCAGCGGTTCTTCGATTTCTGCCAGGTACAGCGGATTTCTCTCACGCTTGGACGTGATGTTGGAATGCAGCATCACGGGCAGATCATTCTCCGCCGCCAGGTGATAGATGCGCGTCATGGCTTCGTTGTTGGCGCGCGGCGTGTCGCCGGAGGTCAGCGCCGTCAGGTCGTCATGACGGGTGAACACTTCGCCGATGCCTTGCCACAGCCCCGGATAGAGATCGAGCATGCGTTGGATATGCGCATCGGAGTTCTTGTCATTGGGGTTGAAGCCCGACAGGAATGGATGGAAATGCTGGCGTTGCTCAGCGGGGAGCTTGGACACCGCGGCAGCGACAATCACATCGGTGGCGCTGTACCAATAGGCGTCCGCATCGTCACCGGCGTAGTAACGCGGTCGCTTGGGTTCGTCTTCGTGCCATTTCTTCGCCACGGGCACGCCGGAAATCATCACATGCTCGATGCGATTGTCCGCCATGGCCTTGAGGAGCTTGGCCATGCCGGCGGTTTCCTGGAAGAAATCGACGTAATGCAGGTGCGCATCACTGTAGGCATATTCGCGAGCCGAGGCGGTGCTGCACGTAACGGCCAGCAGGCAGGCGAACATCAAACGGATCGAGGGCACGGGCATTCTCCATAGGCCATGAGCAGCATAGACCCCAGCCGTCCCGCCTGGGTTCAAGCCGGCGCTGCCGTCCGTTGCAACCTCGGGTTATGCTCTGCCCATCCGTCGTTCAACCTGGAAGACACCATGACCGCTCCCCTCATCGTTCGTCCCCGCGCAGAAGACGTGGAAGGCCAGCCGATTCTTCGGCCCTTGCCGTCCGCTAAATGCCGCAGCGTCGGACCTTTCGTGTTTTTCGACCATATGCTGCAAACGTCCTACCCGGCCGGTCGAGGCATGAACATTCGCCAACATCCACACATCGGTCTGTCCACCCTCACCTACTTGTTCGAGGGCCAGATCCAGCATAAGGACAGCCTCGGTTCCGATCAGGTGGTAAACGCCGGGGATGTCAGTTGGATGACCGCCGGCAGCGCCATTGCCCATGTCGAGAGGACACCAAAAGCGTTGTTGGAGAGCGGCTTCGTGCTGCATGGGCTGCAAATCTGGCTGGCCTCGCCCAAGTCTCACGAGGAAGGTCCGGGGCACTACAGCCATCATCCGGCACAGAGCCTGCCGGTCAGTGAGAACCTGGGGGTGAGCATCCGCATGATCGCCGGGTCAGGCTTTTGCCTGGAATCGCCGGTGCCGGTGCTGTCTCCTACGCTTTATGCCGAACTGAACCTGCAGACCGCAACGACGCTGCTGATTCCCACGGAACATGAAGAACGCGCACTGTACATCCTGGACGGCGAGGCGCAGTTGGACGGTGAGCCGCTTGAGCCCCATTCGCTGGCGATATTGCCTGCCGGGGAAGAAATGACGCTGTCTGCCGACACCGAGTGCCATGCCGTGCTGTTCGGCGGTGCGCCCTTGGATGGGCCACGGCGGATGAATTGGAATTTCGTCTCCAGCGACCCGGCCCGCATAGACGAAGCCCGCCGACGCTGGGCGGCCGGGGACTGGCCAACCGTACCAGGGGAAAGCGAGCGGATCGAGTTGCCCTGATTCAAGGGTTGCCTGTCAGGCAGACATCGCGAGCAAGCTCGCGCCCTCACTGAATCGGTGCGGTTCACAAATGCCGAGAACAACTTGATCCAATGTGGAAGCGAGCTTGCTCGCGATGGCTTTGTACCAGACAAAAGAGATCCGGGCCCGACGTCAGCCCTTGAACACTTCATCCAGCAGGTTATGCATCGAGCGGAACGCCCGTCCGGCGACCTTGGCGTCGTACATCATCTTGCCAGGCACATTGGCCTGCGGGTCGGTGAACGAGTGCACCGCACCGCCGTAGCTCAGCAATTGCCAATCCACCCCAGCCGCGTTCATTTCATCTTCGAAGGCCGGCAGCTGTTCCTTTGGCACCAGCGGGTCGGAGGCGCCGTGCAGGACCAATACCGCCCCCTCGATGTTCTGCGCATCAACCGGGTTCGGCGTATCCAGGGTGCCGTGGAATGAGATCGTCGCTTTCAGGGGTGCGCCAGTGCGAGCCAACTCCAAGGCGCAGCATCCCCCAAAGCAAAAACCAAAAGCGGCCAGCTTCGCCGTGTCGACCTTCGCTTGGTCCTGGCTCTGCAGTCGCTCGAACGCTGCCTGCATGCGCTTGCGCAACAACGCCCGGTCGTTCTTGAGCGGCATCATCGCCGCTCCCGCCTCATCGGCATTGCTCGGGCGCACTGTTTGCCCGTAAAGGTCGGCAATCAGCACCACATATCCGTTTGCCGCCACAGACCTGGCGATTTCCTCGGCCCCCGCCCCAACACCCATCCAGTTCGGCGCCATCAGCAAACCCGGACGTGGGCCCTGTTGGTTGACATCAAAGGCCAGGCGCCCCTCATAACTTTGACCATCGACCTGATAGACCAGCGAACGAACCGTAACCTGACTCATGACGGACTCCTCTTTGACTCAACACCAGAAATGACAAAACCCGCCGAAGCGGGTTTTGTCTCACTTGATCAAGCTGACAGTTCAACCAACAGCTTGTTCAGGCGACGTACATACGCAGCCGGGTCTTTCAAGCTGTCGCCAGCCGCCAGGGCCGCCTGGTCGAAGAGAATGTGCGACAGGTCGCCGAAACGCTCTTCGTTCTGCTCGTTGTCGAGCTTCTCCACCAGCGGGTGGGCCGGGTTGAATTCAAAGATCGGCTTGGAGTCCGGGACTTTCTGTCCGCTGGCTTCGAGGATCTGGCGCATCTGCAAACCGAGGTCTTGCTCACCGATGGCCAGGATCGCCGGGGAATCGGTCAAGCGGTGGGAAACCCGCACTTCGCTGACGGCTTCGCCCAAGGCAGTCTTGATCCGCTCGACCAGGCCTTCTTTGCTCTTGGCGACTTCTTCGGCAGCTTTCTTGTCTTCTTCCGAATCCAGGTTGCCAAGGTCGAGATCGCCACGGGCCACGTCGACGAAGCTCTTGCCGTCGAACTCGTTGAGGTAGCTCATCAGCCACTCGTCGATGCGATCGGTCAGCAGCAGCACTTCGATGCCTTTCTTGCGGAAGACTTCCAGGTGCGGGCTGTTCTTGACCTGTGCATAAGTCTCGCCGGTCAGGTAGTAGATCTTGTCCTGTCCTTCCTTGGCGCGAGCCAGGTAGTCGGCTAGGCCAACGATCTGTTCACCATCCTCACCCTGGGTCGAGGCAAAGCGCAGCAGGCCGGCGATCTTCTCTTTGTTGGCGAAGTCTTCGGCCGGACCTTCTTTCATGACCTGGCCGAAGTTTTTCCAGAAGCTCTTGTACTGCTCGGGCTCGTTCTTCGCCAGTTTCTCCAGCATGTCCAGCACGCGCTTGGTCAGCGCCGACTTCATGGAGTCGATGATCGGATCTTTCTGCAGGATTTCCCGCGAAACGTTCAGCGACAGGTCATTGGAATCCACCACACCCTTGATGAAGCGCAGGTAAAGCGGCAGGAACGATTCGGCCTGGTCCATTACGAACACGCGCTGCACGTAAAGCTTCAGGCCACGTGGCGCTTCGCGCTGGTACAGGTCGAACGGCGCGCGGGCCGGCACGTACAGCAGCGAGTTGTATTCCAGCTTGCCTTCGACCTTGTTATGGCTCCAGCTCAGCGGATTTTCGTAATCGTGGGCGATGTGCTTGTAGAACTCCTGATATTCCTCGTCCTTTACCTCGGTGCGCGGACGGGTCCACAAGGCACTGGCGCGGTTGACGGTTTCCCATTCCACTTCGGGCTTTTCTTCGCCTTCGGCAGCGGTGGCTTCCTTCGGCAGCTCGATCGGCAGCGCGATGTGGTCGGAGTACTTCTTGATGATGTTGCGCAGGCGCCAGCCATCGGCGAACTCGTCTTCGCCAGACTTGAGGTGCAGGACGATGCGGGTGCCGCGATCGGCCTTGTCGATGGTCGCGACCTCAAACTCGCCCTCGCCCTTGGAGGACCAGTGCACGCCTTCGCTCGGGGCGAGGCCGGCACGGCGGCTGAACACTTCAACGTGATCGGCAACGATGAACGCGGAATAGAATCCGACGCCGAACTGACCGATCAGGTGGGAATCCTTCTTCTGGTCGCCAGACAGGTTTTTCATGAAATCGGCGGTGCCGGACTTGGCGATGGTGCCCAAGTGCGTGATCACCTCGTCGCGGCTCATGCCGATACCGTTGTCTTCGAGGGTGACGGTTTTCGCGTCCTTGTCGAAGCTCACACGGATTTTCAGCTCGGCGCCGCCCTCCAGCAGTTCTGGCTTGGACAGCGCTTCGAAACGTAATTTGTCGACAGCGTCGGAGGCGTTCGAAATCAGCTCGCGGAGGAAAATTTCCTTATTCGAATACAGCGAGTGAATCATCAGGTGCAGCAGTTGCTTCACCTCGGTCTGGAAGCCCAGGGTTTCCTTTTGAGTTTCCACGCTCATGGTCATCAAACTCCAAGTGGATGGTGGTGTCCGCCTCGCAGAGAATGGCGGCGGGATGTCCACAAGGTGGGGGCAACGTTGATGATTTCAAGGGCCGCTCGGCCTGGAGGGCGCCGGGATCTTGAAATGGGCACGGGCGGTGGCAATGGGTTCGGCTTCGGACTCTTGCCAGGCCGTGACCGCCACGTTGGCCACGCGCCGCCCTTGGCGCCAGACCTGGCACCGGGCAAAGGTGTCGCGGAACTGCCCGGCACGCAGGTAATCCAGGGAAAAATCGATGATCTTCGGCACACCGGTCGCACGGGTGGCAATCAGCAGATGAACGGCGGCCGACAGCTCCATGAATCCGGCGATGACCCCGCCGTGGATAGCGGGCAGTAAAGGGTTACCGATGTTGTCTTTATTGGCCGGCAGGCGAAACAGCAGATCATCACCCTGGCGGGTGCATTCGACGCCGATGAGCCGCGCATAGGGAATCGAAGCCAGCAGCATCGCGACGTCACCCTGCTCGCAAGCCTGGCGCAGTTGCACCTCGGTAAGCTCGGTCATGGTGTCAGCGCGGCAGCCGTGGGGCCGCCTCCCTTGAGTCCTCGGGCGTTGTCGCCCAGGCGCATGAAAGTACCCACAACGTGGGCAATGGGCTGCTCGGGATCATCCTGATAGGCAAATCCCCGGCTGAAAATCACATCCGGCGTCACCCGATAGCATTGGGCGAAACCATAGATGGCCTTGTTGGGCCTGGCAGCGTGCATGTAGTCGATGCGCAGGTCCAATGTCGGGCAGACTTCGAATTGCGGCAGTACACATAAGGTCGACATGCCGCAGGCGGTGTCCATCAATGAAGTCAGCGCTCCGCCATGGACAATGCCCGTCAGGGGATTGCCGACAAGATGCGCGCTGTAGGGCAACTCCAGGGTCAACCCATCGCGACTGGCGCTGTGCAGTTTGATGCCCAGCACGTGGCAATGCCTGAGCGCCGATAAAAAGCGGGTCGCGCGCTCAAAAACGGGATCTTCAGCCATTGACCGATAACTCCTTCAGGGACTTTCAGGTGCACCCGGCAAAGTTCCATCGGTGTGCAAAGTTATATATCTAACGAGCGAGAGGAACTTAACCCTGAGGGCACGGTTCAAAAGGCCAGTAGTTATATCCATAAGGAGAAACACCCCATGCGTAAGACTTTAGCTATTGCCTTGATGTTGGCCGCCTCTCTCGGTCTCGCTGCCTGCGATAAAAAATCCGAGGACAAGGCTCAAGATGCCCAACAACACGCTGAACAAGCTCAGCAAGACATGAACAAAGCACAGGATAAAGTGAACGACGCGGCGAAAGAAAACGCCGAAGCCGCCAAAGATCAGGCTGAATCGAACAATGCCGCGCAACAGGAACAAGCCCCTGCCGACGCGCCTAAAACCAACTGATACGGTTTTAGCAGTAAAAGAAAACCCGCCTGGTGCGGGTTTTCTTTTGCCTGCGATTCAACGAGTCACGCCGTCAGGCGGTTTCCTTGCCGGTTTCGGGCGCTGGCGCCTCGGTAGGCGTATAGACCATGACGTCCAGCACGTCCGAATGGAACTCGCGCTGATACAACACAAAGACCACGCCGGCGCTCATCAACATGAACAACCACGGGCTGACGAACCAGGCCAACATGGTCATGCCGAAATAATAGGAACGCAAACCGAAGTTGAACTGGTTGGCCGCCATGGAAATAACCCGCGCCGCCCTCGAAGCAAAGGCCTTGCGCTCAAGCTCGGACACGTGCCGCTCACCGATCATCGGCGCCGACCCCACCAGGACGGCGGCGAAATTGTATTGGCGCATGCACCAGCTGAACGTGAAGAACGCATAGACGAACACCAACGCCAGACACAGCAGCTTCACTTCCGCCATGCCTTGGGAGGCCTGCTGCACCAGCGGCAGGTCAGCCAGCAACGAAACCGCTCGATCAGACGCTCCGAGCACCGTCAGGATACCCGCCAGGATAATCAATGTACTGGAGGCAAAAAACGACGCGTTGCGCTCCAGGTTGCCGATCACGCTGGCGTCGGCGATGCGGTTGTCGCGCAGCAACATGCGTCGCATCCAGTCTTCACGGTACAAATGCATAACGCTGGCCAGGCATGCCGTGTCGCGAGCCTTCCAAGAGGCATACCGGGTATAACCGGCCCAGCAGATGACGAACCATACCGCGGCCAGAAGATGGATCAGGTTGGCTTGGATGAATGACATGCAATTCCCTGTGGCAGAAACAAAATCGGTGGCAATAGTATCAGCGAACCCTGTGGGAGACACCGCGGGCAAAAAAATGCCCCGTATCGACTGATACGGGGCATTTCGGTCTTATCGGTGAGCTGCAGCGAGACGCTTAAGCCAAGGCTTCGCTGCGCTTGCCCAGCAACCGATCGCACACCACAGCGACCGCCAGGGTCATGACCGAAGGCACCAGCCACGCCAGGCCTTGCTCGCTCAACGGCAGATGGGCCAGTTGCGCCGGCATCCAATCCGCCAGCCCTGCCCCCTTGAGCGCATCGATCAAGCCGAACAGGAACGACACCAGCATGACCGGGCCGACAATCCGACCTTGCTCGTGCCAGAAATCCTTGCAGAAGCTCAGGGCCACCAGCGCGATACAAGGTGGATAGATCGCAGTCAGGACCGGGATCGAGAAGGCAATCAGCTTGGTCAGGCCCAGGTTGGACACCAGCAGCGAAAATGCCGCGAGGATGATCACCAAGGTCTTGTAGGACAGCGGCAGTACACGGCTGAAGTACTCGGCGCAGGCGCAGGTCAGGCCGACGGCGGTCACCAGGCATGCCAGGGAAATCAACACCGCAAGGAAGCCGCTGCCCAGGCTGCCGAAGGTGTGCTGTACGTAGGCGTGCAACACAGCGGCGCCGTTGGTCGCGCCCACCGCCACTTCGTGGCTACCGGAGCCCAGGCGGAACAGGCTGACATAAACCAGCGCCAGCCCCACACCGGCAATCAGCCCGGCGATGATGGCGTAACGGGTGATCAAGGCCGGCGACTCGACGCCCCGAGAACGGATGGCGTTGACGATAACAATGCCGAACACCAGAGCGCCAAGGGTATCCATGGTCAGGTAACCATTGATGAAGCCTTGGGAAAACGGAGCCGCCACGTACTCGGGTGTCGCCACGCCGATATCGCCTGCGGGCAGGGCAAACGCAGCGATGCCGAGCACGGCCAGGGCGATGATTTTCAGCGGCGCGAGAAAGCGCCCGACGGTATCGAGCAGGCGCCCTGGATAGAGCGAAATGAAGAACACCAGCAGGAAGTACACCGCGCTATAGAGAAACAGCGCCAACGGACTTTCGCCGGTCAGCGGCGCCAGGCCTACTTCAAACGATACGGTGGCGGTTCGGGGCGTGGCGAACAGCGGGCCGACCGCCAGGTAGCAGACTGCCGCCAGCAAGCCACCGGCAATCTTGCCGATTGGGCTGCTCAACGCGTCCATCGCGCCACCGACTTTCGCCAGCGCAACGACGGTGATCACCGGCAACCCAACCGCAGTGATCAGGAAGCCCAACGCCGCCATCCAGACATGAGGCCCGGACTGCAAACCAACGATAGGCGGGAAGATGATATTGCCGGCCCCGACGAACAGGGCAAATGTCATGAAACCAAGCGCCAGGATGTCCTGACCTTTCAACACTTTCATTAAGGAAACCACACTACTGAATCGGAATTTAGAGAGGGATTTCCCTGAAGGGTGAGGGAAATGCTGCCGATCCGTATGGGATCGACCCGTTGAGCGCATCGCCGCCTTGTGGGCCGCGGTCGCAAAATTGGCCGCCAGACTAACGAATTTGGCGGAAAAACGCACTGTTACAGGGCGAACTATCCGATACACGACGTTTCTGTGTCGCGTTTACGTATCTATTTTTCCGGTTAACCGGGTTCGCACAAGGGCAAACGCGACCCAATGCCAGAAACGACAAAGGCCACCCGAAGGTGGCCTTTGTTGCTGAAACAAAAAAGTCAGCCGAAGCTTACTTCTTCATTTCCCAGCCAGTCAGCTCGGCCAGGGCCTTGCCGATGTCTGCCAGCGAACGCACGGTTTTCACGCCTGCGTCTTGCAGCGCAGCGAACTTCTCGTCTGCAGTGCCTTTGCCGCCAGAGATGATTGCGCCAGCATGGCCCATGCGCTTGCCCGGAGGAGCAGTCACACCCGCGATGTAGGAAACAACCGGCTTGGTCACGTTGGCCTTGATGTAGGCAGCGGCTTCTTCTTCAGCGGAACCGCCGATCTCACCGATCATGACGATCGCTTCGGTCTTCGGGTCTTCCTGGAACAGCTTCAGGATGTCGATGAAGTTGGAGCCTGGGATCGGGTCACCGCCGATGCCGACGCAAGTCGACTGACCGAAACCGGCGTCAGTGGTCTGCTTCACGGCTTCGTAAGTCAGGGTACCGGAACGGGAAACGATACCGACCTTGCCTGGCAAGTGAATGTGACCTGGCATGATGCCGATCTTGCATTCGCCTGGAGTGATCACGCCTGGGCAGTTAGGGCCGATCAGGGTGATACCCAGTTCGTCGCACTTGACCTTGGCTTCCAGCATGTCGATGGTCGGGATGCCTTCGGTGATGCAAACGATCAGCTTGATGCCGCCGAACGCTGCTTCAAGGATGGAGTCCTTGCAGAAAGGAGCTGGAACGTAGATCACGCTGGCGGTGGCGCCAGTGGCCGCTACGGCGTCTTTCACGGTGTTGAAGACAGGCAGGCCCAGGTGTTCGGTGCCGCCCTTGCCCGGAGTTACGCCGCCAACCATCTGGGTGCCGTACTCGATGGCTTGCTGGGTGTGGAAACTACCTTGCGAACCGGTAATGCCCTGGCAGATAACCTTGGTGTCTTTGTTGATCAGGACGCTCATTATTTGCCCTCCGCAGCTTTAACGACTTGTTGAGCAGCGTCGGTCAGGCTGGTAGCAGCGATGATGTTCAAACCGCTTTCTGCCAGTACTTTAGCGCCCAGCTCAGCGTTGTTGCCTTCGAGGCGAACAACAACCGGGATTTTCACGCCGACTTCTTTCACGGCGCCGATGATGCCTTCGGCAATCATGTCGCAACGAACGATGCCGCCGAAGATGTTGACCAGTACTGCAGCGACGTTGGTGTCGGACAGGATGATCTTGAACGCTTCGGTAACGCGTTCCTTGGTAGCACCGCCGCCCACGTCGAGGAAGTTGGCTGGCTTGCCGCCGTGCAGGTTGACGATGTCCATGGTACCCATGGCCAGGCCGGCACCGTTGACCATGCAGCCGATGTTGCCTTCCAGGGCTACGTAGTTCAGTTCGAACTTGGCAGCGTGCGCTTCGCGCGGATCGTCTTGCGACGGATCGTGGAAAGTCTTCAGCTTAGGCTGACGGTACATGGCGTTGGCGTCGATGTTGATCTTGGCATCGAGGCAGTGCAGATCGCCGTCGGCCTTGATCACCAGCGGGTTCACTTCCAGCAGTGCCAGGTCGTGGTCCTGGAACAGCTTGGCCAGGCCTACGAAGATCTTGGCGAACTGAGTGACCTGCTTACCTTCCAGGCCCAGCTGGAATGCCAGCTCGCGACCCTGGAACGGCTGTGCGCCAACCAGTGGATCGATGGTGGCCTTGAGGATTTTCTCAGGGGTGTCGTGAGCGATTTTCTCGATGTCCACGCCACCTTCGGTGGAAGCCATGAACACGATGCGGCGGCTCGAACGGTCAACGACAGCGCCCAGGTACAGCTCTTTAGCGATATCAGTGCACGATTCAACCAGGATCTTGGTGACTGGCTGACCGTTGGCGTCGGTCTGGTAGGTCACCAGACGCTTGCCCAGCCACTGCTGTGCGAAGGCTTTGGCGTCTTCTTTGCTGCGAACCAGCTTGACGCCGCCCGCTTTACCGCGACCACCGGCGTGAACCTGGGCTTTGACGACCCATTCGCTGCCGCCGATTTTGTCGCAAGCTTCTGCTGCCGCTTCCGGGGTGTCTACAGCGTAGCCGGTGGATACTGGCAGGCCGTACTCAGCGAACAGCTGCTTACCCTGATACTCGTGAAGATTCATGCTTATTACCGTCTTCGTTAGGTACTGCGCATTCGGTGCTGCACCGTTGTGGTGCCGCACCACCTGTGACTGCTGCTTGCGTAGCGTTCCGGTCAACCGGTGCTGCTACGCAAGACTGCGTCCAGCGGACATTCCGCGGTGAGTCTTGCGCGCAAGGCTCACGACGGGCCGATACCGCCGTGGTTTCTTATTATCTATTAACGCTTCTTGCGGTTGGCCACGTGGATGGCGCCGCCATTCACAGCCAGGGCCGCTTCGTGCAAGGCTTCGGACAGGGTCGGATGGGAGAAGACCATCATGCCCAGGTCCTCGGCGCTGGTGCCGAATTCCATACCGATCGCGCCTTGCTGGACCAGCTCGGCAGCGCTTGGGCCGATGACGTGAACGCCCAATACGCGATCCGTCTTGGCATCGGCGATGACTTTCACGAAACCACCGGTATCGTTGGCTGCCATGGCACGGCCACTGGCGGCGAACGGGAAGGTGCCGACGTTAACTTCAACGCCTTCGGCTTTCAAGGCCTGCTCGGTTTTACCAACCCATGCGATTTCCGGGTGGGTGTAGATAACCGATGGGATCAAGTCGTAGTTCATCTGGGCCTTGTGGCCTTTGATGCGCTCGACGACCATGATGCCTTCTTCGGAAGCCTTGTGGGCCAGCATCATGCCGCGAACCACGTCGCCGATGGCGAAGACGCCAGGTACGGCGGTTGCGCAATGGTCATCGACCGCGATGAAACCGCGCTCGTCGATTTCCACGCCGCAATCGGCGGACAGCAGGTCGGTGGTCACTGGACGACGGCCGACGGCCACGATCAGCTTGTCAAAGGTGATGGTCTGTTCGCCGTTGGCGTCGGTGTAGTTCACCACGACTTCGTCGCCGTTGACCTTGGAGCCGGTCACGCGGGCGCCCAGTTTGATGTCCAGGCCTTGCTTGGTCAGGGTCTTCAGCGCTTCCTTGGAAACCGCGGCGTCGGCGGCCATCAGGAAGGTGTCGAGGGCTTCGAGCACGGTCACTTCAGCGCCCAGGCGCGACCATACCGAACCCAGCTCGAGGCCGATCACGCCAGCGCCGATCACGCCCAGGCGTTTTGGCACGGTCTGGAATTCCAGGGCGCCGGTGGAATCGACAATCACATTCTGGTCGACTGGAGCAGGCGGGATATCGATCGGACGCGAGCCTGGCGCCAGGATGACGTTTTCGGCTTCGATCACTTCAACCGAGCCGTCCGGCTTGGTCACTTCGACTTTCTTGCCCAGCAGCAGTTTGCCGTGGCCTTCGATGGAGGTCACGCCGTTGGCCTTGAACAGGGTGGCGACACCGCTGGTCAGGTTCTTGACGATGCCAGCCTTGCGGCCAACCATCGCGGCGACGTCCATTTTCACTTCACCGGTAGAGATACCGTGAACGTTGAAGCTTTCTTTCGCTTCCTTGTATTTCCAGGAGCTGTCCAGCAGCGCCTTGGAAGGAATGCAACCGACGTTCAGGCAAGTACCGCCCAAGGCCTGTTTGCCTTCCTTGTCGGTGTATTTCTCGATGCAGGCAGTGGTAAGGCCCAGTTGCGCAGCCTTGATGGCCGCTACGTAGCCACCAGGGCCCGCACCAATCACTACCACGTCGAATTTCTGAGTCATGAGTCATTCCTTTTCGAATCAAACCGGACGATCACTTGTGATGACCGTCGAGGGACGAAACCGGTTGTTTCAGCAAGAGGCCGGTCGACAGACCGGCCCTCGCGGCGAAAATCAGATATCCAGCAGCAGACGAGCCGGGTCTTCAAGCAGGTTCTTGATGGTTACCAGGAACGTCACGGCTTCTTTGCCGTCGATCAGGCGGTGATCGTAAGACAGAGCCAGGTACATCATCGGACGAATCACGACCTGACCGTTGATCGCCATCGGACGCTGCAGGATGTTGTGCATGCCCAGGATAGCCGCTTGCGGCGGGTTGACGATCGGGGTCGACATCATCGAACCGAATGTACCACCGTTGGTGATGGTGAACGTACCGCCGGTCATCTCTTCGATGGACAGCTTGCCGTCACGGGCCTTCTTGCCGAAGGTGGCGATGCCGCCTTCGATTTCGGCCAGGCTCATCAGCTCGGCGTTGCGCAGGACCGGAACCACCAGGCCACGGTCGCTGGAGACCGCAACACCGATGTCGGCGTAGCCGTGGTAGACGATGTCGGAACCGTCGATCGACGCGTTGACGGCCGGGAAGCGTTTGAGCGCTTCGGTGGCAGCCTTGACGAAGAACGACATGAAGCCCAGGCGTACGCCGTTGTGGGACTTCTCGAACAGGTCCTTGTACTTCGAACGCAGGGCCATGACTTCGGTCATGTCGACTTCGTTGAACGTGGTCAGCATCGCCATGTTCGACTGGGCTTCAACCAGGCGCTCGGCGACCTTGGCACGCAGGCGGGTCATCGGAACGCGTTTTTCAACGCGGTCACCGGCAGCGAACACTGGCGCGGAAGCGGCAGGCGCGGCTGGCTTGGCCGGGGCAGCGGCTGGAGCGGCTTTCTTGGCGGCAACGGCGGCAACCACATCTTCCTTGGTCACGCGACCGCCTTTGCCGGTACCGGCAACGGAAGCGATGTTGATGCCGTTTTCTTCAGCCAGCTTGCGAGCGGCCGGAGCGGCGACTGGATCGTCTTCGCCCGAGGCAGCAGGCGCGTCGGCTTGAGCAGCAGCCGGTGCGGCAGCGGCGGCTGGAGCGGCGGCGGCAGCACCGCCCTCTTCGATGGAGCCCAGGACTTCAGCGGACAGCACGGTGTCGCCTTCGTTCTTGACGATAGCGCCCAGGACGCCGTCAGCTTCGGCCAGTACTTCCAACACGACCTTGTCGGTTTCGATGTCGACGATCAGTTCGTCGCGCTTGACCGCGTCGCCCGGTTTTTTGTGCCAGGTGGCAATGGTGCCATCGGCAACCGATTCCGGGAAAGTGGGGGCTTTGATCTCGATAGCCATTATCTGTGGTTCCTTAAATTCGGTTTCAGGTGCGCGAAGGCATTAAACGGTAAAGGCATCTTGCAGCAGTTTTTCCTGCTGCTCGGCGTGCATCGATGCATAACCACAAGCAGGTGCGGCAGACGCATCACGGCCGGCATATTCAAGGCCCAGGGCCTTGTTATGGTTGCCGATGCTGCGACGCAGGTGATGCTGGCTGCTGTACCACGCGCCTTGGTTCATCGGTTCTTCCTGACACCACACCACATGGGTGAGGTTGGTGTAAGGCGCGATGGCCTCCATCAGGTCCTCTTCCGGGAACGGGTAAAGCTGCTCGATACGCACGATGGCGATGTCTTCGCGGCCTTCGGCACGACGTTTTTCCAGCAGGTCGTAGTAGACCTTGCCGCTGCACAGGATCAGGCGAGTCACCTTCGCTGCGTCCAGGGTATCGATTTCCGAAATGACGGTCTGGAACGAGCCTTCGGCCAGGTCTTCGAGCGTGGAAATCGCCAGTTTGTGACGCAGCAACGACTTCGGTGTCAGCACGATCAGCGGCTTGCGCAGCGGACGGATGACCTGACGACGCAGCAGGTGGTAGATCTGCGCCGGGGTCGTTGGTACGCAAACCTGGACGTTGTGCTCGGCGCACAGCTGCAGGTAACGCTCCAGACGTGCCGAAGAGTGCTCCGGCCCCTGCCCTTCATAACCGTGTGGCAACAGCATGGTCAGGCCGCAGAGACGACCCCACTTGTGCTCGCCGCTGGTGATGAACTGGTCGACAACCACCTGGGCACCGTTGGCGAAGTCGCCGAACTGGGCTTCCCAGATCACCAGCGCATTCGGCTCGGTGGTGGAATAGCCATATTCGAACGCCAGGACGGCTTCTTCGGACAGCAGCGAATCGTACAGGTCGAAACGTGGCTGGCCCTTGTACAGGTGTTGCAGCGGGATGTAGGTGCTGGCGTCTTTCTGGTTGTGCAGCGCCGCGTGACGGTGCGAGAAAGTGCCGCGGCCTACGTCCTGGCCGGTGATGCGAATCGGGTGACCTTCGAACGCCAGGGTCGCGTACGCCATGGTTTCGGCGTAACCCCAGTTGATCGGCAGGCCGCCGGCTTGCATCTTCTGCCGGTCTTCGTAGATCTTCGCGACCTGACGCTGGACCACAAAGCCTTCCGGGATTTCCAGCAGCTTGGCGGACAGTTCCTGCAAGGTCTTGAGATCGAAGCGCGTGTCGTGACGAGCGGTCCAGGCGTGGCCCAGGTAAGGACGCCAGTCCACGAACAGTTCCTTGTTCGGTTCCTTGACCAGGCTCTTCACAACGTGCAGGCCGTTATCCAGGGCGTTGCGATATTCATCGACTTTTTCCTGGACGCGCTCGGCATCCAGAACACCGCTCTGGGTCAGGCGCTCGGCGTACAGCTCACGAGTGGTGCGCTGCTTGGCGATCTGCTGGTACATCAGCGGCTGGGTGCCGCTTGGCTCGTCGGCCTCGTTGTGGCCGCGACGACGGTAGCAGACCAGGTCGATCACCACGTCGCGCTTGTACTGCATGCGGTAGTCGATGGCCAGTTGGGTCACGAACAGCACGGCTTCCGGGTCATCGCCATTCACATGGAGAATCGGCGCCTGGATCATTTTCGCGACGTCGGTTGCGTACTCGGTGGAACGCGAGTCCAGCGGGTTGCTGATGGTGAAACCGACCTGGTTGTTGATGACGATGTGAACCGTACCACCGGTCTTGAAACCGCGGGTCTGGGACATCTGGAAGGTTTCCATGACCACGCCTTGACCGGCGAATGCCGCGTCACCGTGGATGGAAATTGGCAATACCTTCTCACCGGTCGGATCGTTGCGACGATCCTGGCGCGCACGGACGGAACCCTCGACCACCGGGGAAACGATTTCCAGGTGGGACGGGTTGAACGCCATGGCCAGGTGGACTTCGCCACCTGTGGTCATCACGTTGGACGAGAAGCCCTGGTGATACTTCACGTCACCGGAACCCAGCTCGACCTTCTTCTTGCCTTCGAACTCGTCGAACAGCTCGCGTGGGTTCTTGCCGAAGGTGTTGACCAGTACGTTCAGGCGGCCACGGTGGGCCATGCCGATGACGACTTCCTTGGTGCCGTAGGAACCGGAGCGCTGGATCAGCTCGTCCAGCATCGGAATCAGGCTTTCGCCGCCTTCCAGGCCGAAACGCTTGGTGCCTGGGTATTTGGTGCCCAGGTATTTTTCCAAGCCTTCACCGGCGGTGACGCGCTCGAGCAAGTGGCTCTTGATGTCGGCGGAGTACGTCGGACGGCCACGAACGCTTTCCAGACGCTGCTGGAACCACTGGCGCTGCTCGGAATCGGTGATGTGCGTGAATTCAGCGCCGATGGTGCGGCAATATGTCTGCTGCAACGCTTCGTGAATTTCGCGTAGGCTCGCTTCCTCTTTGCCGATGAACAGGTCGCCGGCACGGAAGGTCGTATCAAGATCGGCATTGGTCAAGCCGTAATGAGTGATCGACAGGTCTGCAGGAGCAGGACGCTGCCACAGCCCCAGCGGGTCCAGCTGGGCTGCCTGGTGGCCACGCATCCGGTAGGCCTGGATCAGTCGCAGCACTTCAACTTGCTTCTTCTCATGCTCGGAGCTCACGCTGCCGGCAGAAACCGGTTGAGCGCGGCGCTGGTTCTTTGCCAGCAGCACGAAATGATCGCGAATCGTCGAGTGCGAAACATCGGTGGCAGAGTTACCGTCAGCCGGCAACTTCTGAAAGTAGGTGCGCCATTCTTCTGGCACAGCGTTAGGGTCGTGCAGGTAGAGCTCGTAGAGCTCTTCCACATAGGCAGCGTTACCACCGGAGAGGTGGGCACTGTTCCACATGCGCTGCATCACGCTTTCTTGCATGCTTGGTCACCCTCGATTAGGGGAACACCACCGGCGAAAACACCGAGCAAACTTGCAGAAGTCCGAGTGCAGCGACTAAAACAAGCCACTTAGGATCACGCTGATAGTCCGGGTACCAGCCCGGATGCCCCTGCTTGTCTCATTTCTTCAAAATAAGAACGACCGCTTTGTGAGCGGCTGTTCTGGTTATAGCCAGGACGTGGGTTGAAGCCCACGCCCTCGCCTCTACGGGTACAGCGGTTCTACGGGTACAGCAGCTGAATCACACGCCGTTTTGCAGCAGCATGTTACGTACGTGACCGATGGCCTTAGTCGGGTTCAGGCCTTTCGGGCAGACGTTGACGCAGTTCATGATCCCGCGGCAGCGGAATACGCTGAACGGGTCATCCAGTGCGGCCAGACGTTCGGACGTCTTGGTGTCACGGCTGTCTGCCAGGAAGCGGTACGCTTGCAGCAGGGCGGCCGGGCCCAGGAATTTGTCCGGGTTCCACCAGAAGGATGGGCACGAGGTCGAGCAGCAAGCGCACAGGATGCACTCGTACAGACCGTCGAGCTTTTCACGCTCTTCAGGGGACTGCAGACGCTCGATGGCCGGAGCCGGCGTGTCGTTCTGCAGGAATGGCTTCACCTTCTCGTATTGCTTGTAGAAGATGCTCATATCGACGACCAGGTCACGGATGACCGGCAAACCTGGCAGCGGACGAACGATCAGCTTGTTGCCCTTGACCACAGCCGACAGCGGCGTGATGCAGGCCAGGCCGTTCTTGCCGTTGATGTTCATGCCATCGGAGCCACAAACGCCCTCGCGGCACGAGCGACGATAGGAAAAACCTTCGTCCTGCTCTTTGATCAAGGCCAGCACGTCCAGCACCATCAGGTCTTTACCACCGGTATCGACCTGGAAGTCCTGCATGAACGGCGCGGCGTCCTGATCAGGGTTGTAGCGATAAACACTGACTTGCAACATAGCGGTCACCCTTAATAAGTCCGGACTTTTGGTTCGAAAGTCGGAACAGTCTTCGGCGAGAAGTTCACGGCACGCTTGGCGACGCGTTTTTCACCTGGGAAGTACAAGGTGTGGCACAGCCAGTTTTCGTCGTCACGGTCTTCGAAGTCTTCGCGGGCGTGGGCACCACGGGACTCTTTGCGCACTTCTGCGGCGATGGCGGTGGCTTCGGCCACTTCCAGCAGGTTCTGCAGCTCCAGCGCTTCGATACGTGCAGTGTTGAACGCCTGCGACTTATCGTTGATCTTCACGTTGGCGATTCGTTCACGCAATTGTGCGAGCTGGGCAATACCCTTCTGCATGTACTCGCCGGTACGGAACACACCGAAGTAGTTCTGCATGCAGCTTTGCAGCTCGCGGCGCAGGGTGGCGACGTCTTCGCCTTCGGTGCGCTCGTTGAGGCCAGCCAGACGCTTGAGGGCCACGTCGATGTCGGTGTCGCTGGCGTCGCGGTATTCGATACCGTCGGTCAGCGCTTTTTCCAGGTGCAGGCCGGCAGCGCGGCCGAACACCACCAGGTCGAGCAGCGAGTTGCCGCCCAAGCGGTTGGCACCGTGTACCGATACGCAAGCCACTTCACCCACGGCGAACAAGCCAGGGATGATTTCGTCCACGCCTTCGGCGTTCTGAGTGATTGCCTGGCCATGAATGTTGGTGGCAACGCCGCCCATCATATAGTGGCACGTTGGAACCACTGGAACCGGCGCAACGACTGGGTCGACGTGAGCGAAGGTCTTCGACAGCTCGCAGATACCCGGCAGGCGGCTGTGCAGCACTTCCTCGCCAAGGTGGTCGAGCTTGAGCATCACGTGGTCGCCATTCGGGCCACAGCCGTTGCCGGCGATGATCTCTTTAACCATCGAACGAGCCACGACGTCGCGACCGGCAAGGTCCTTGGCGTTCGGAGCATAACGCTCCATGAAACGCTCGCCGTGCTTGTTGATCAGGTAACCGCCTTCACCACGGCAGCCTTCGGTGACCAGTACACCAGCGCCGGCGATGCCGGTCGGGTGGAACTGCCACATTTCGATGTCTTGCACCGGCACGCCAGCACGCAGGGCCATGCCAACGCCGTCACCGGTGTTGATCAGGGCGTTGGTGGTGGAGGCGTAGATACGGCCTGCACCGCCGGTCGCCAATACGGTGGCTTTCGAGCGGATGTAAGTGGTTTCGCCGGTTTCGATGCAGATCGCGATCACACCGACGAACGCGCCGTCCTGGTTTTTCACCAGGTCAACGGCGTAGTACTCGTTCAGGAACGTGGTGCCGGCTTTCAGGTTGCCCTGATAAAGGGTGTGCAGCAGAGCGTGACCGGTACGGTCGGACGCCGCGCAAGTACGCGCAGCCTGGCCGCCCTTGCCATAGTCCTTGGACTGGCCGCCGAACGGACGCTGGTAGATGCGGCCGGTTTCGGTACGCGAGAACGGCAGGCCCATGTGGTCCAGCTCGAACACAGCGGCCGGGCCTTCTTGACACATATATTCGATAGCGTCCTGGTCACCGATGTAGTCGGAACCCTTGACGGTATCGTACATGTGCCAGCGCCAGTCATCGTTCGGGTCGGCCGAAGCGATGGCGCAGGTGATGCCACCCTGGGCGGACACGGTATGCGAACGGGTCGGGAAAACCTTGGTGATCACGGCAGTCTTGTGACCGCCCTGTGCCAGTTGCAGCGCAGCGCGCATGCCGGCACCGCCACCACCAATGATGATGGCGTCGAAAGAAATCGTTGGAATGTTAGCCATGAATCAGATACCCCAGAGAATCTGCACACCCCAGACGAAGTAAGCGAACATCGCAACGCCGCATACTGCCTGGAAGAGGAAACGTACGGCAGTCGCCGACTTGCCGAACGCCATCTGCGTCAGGTAGTCGGTCGCGATGGTCCACATGCCGACCCAGGCGTGGGCGCCCAGTGCGACAAGTGCCAGCAGACTGAAGATACGCATCCAGTTGTTTGCAAACAGTTCATGCCATTGGGCGTAGCCCAGGCCGGGGTTGGCGACTACATATCCAATCAGAAAGATGAAATAAGCCGCGAGAACGACCGCAGACACACGCTGCGCCATCCAGTCATACAGGCCAGAACGCGAGAGGTTCGTGACGTTGGTTACCATATCCAGACTCCTGCCAGAACGATTACCACCACCGAAACGGCGATAACGATTTTCGAGCCCAGCTTGCCGCCTTCCAGCGTCTCACCGATGCCCATGTCCATGATCAAGTGGCGCACACCGGCGACCAAGTGATACAGCAAGGCGGACAGGATGCCCCAAATCACTAGCTTGGCTAGCGGACTGGTCAGACACGCTTTCACCTGACCGAAGCCTTCTTCCGAATCGAGCGACTTGTCCAATGCATAAAGCATGATGGCCAGGCTGACGAAGAGGATGACACCGGAAATACGGTGAAGAATGGACGTGTAAGCAGTGACTGGGAGTTTGATGGTCCTTAGGTCTAGGTTTACAGGTCGTTGGCTTTTCACGGCTTTTTTTTCACACTGAAGAGCCCCTAACAATCAGGGCAAAGTTGTTGGGGCGCGCACTGGTCAGGTACTCACCACCCAGGGAGTGACGACCCCCAAGAAAGCAGGCCCAAAAGCCCCTGGCGGTCGGTGGCCGAGTATAGACAGTTAGGCTACTAATGACAACGCGTTCACCTTCCCCTAATAGCGCATTGCACATATGAGGCAAAAGGCGTAAACGGCAGGCAATTTCGCGGAAAAAGTCCGGTTAAAGCCTTCTGGAGCAAGACTTTAGGCAAATTGACATTCGGATTTATCTCACTATAGTGGTGCGGGCCCTGCGTGGGGGGTCTGTCTGATGATTCCAAGCATTAATAGGAGGCCACATGGCTGACAAAAAAGCGCAGTTGATCATCGAGGGCGCAGCCCCCGTCGAGCTGCCCATTTTAACCGGCACCGTTGGTCCCGATGTAATCGACGTACGGGGCCTGACGGCCACGGGCCGTTTCACCTTTGACCCAGGTTTCATGTCGACCGCCTCGTGCGAATCGAAAATCACCTATATCGACGGCGACAACGGCATCCTGCTGCACCGCGGCTACCCGATCGAGCAACTGGCTGAAAAATCGGACTACCTGGAAACCTGCTACCTGCTGCTCAACGGCGAATTGCCGACCGCAGAGCAAAAGGCCCAGTTCGTCAGCACCGTGAAGAACCACACCATGGTTCATGAACAGTTGAAGACCTTCTTCAACGGCTTCCGTCGCGATGCCCACCCGATGGCCGTCATGTGCGGCGTTGTCGGTGCCCTCTCGGCCTTCTACCACGACTCCCTGGACATCAATAACCCCCAGCATCGCGAAATCTCCGCGATCCGCCTGGTGGCGAAGATGCCGACCCTGGCAGCCATGGTCTACAAGTACTCCATGGGCCAGCCCATGATGTACCCGCGCAACGACCTGACCTATGCAGAGAACTTCCTGCATATGATGTTCAACACCCCGTGCGAGATCAAACCGATCAGCCCGGTGCTCGCCAAGGCCATGGACCGGATCTTCATCCTCCACGCCGACCACGAGCAGAACGCCTCCACGTCCACCGTGCGCCTGGCCGGTTCGTCGGGTGCCAACCCGTTCGCCTGTATCGCCGCCGGTATCGCCGCGCTCTGGGGCCCTGCCCACGGCGGTGCGAACGAAGCGGTACTGACCATGCTCGATGAAATCGGCGATGTCTCCAACATCGACAAGTTCATCGCCAAGGCCAAGGACAAGAACGATCCGTTCAAGCTGATGGGCTTCGGTCACCGGGTCTACAAGAACCGCGACCCACGCGCCACCGTCATGAAGCAGACCTGCGACGAAGTGCTCAAGGAACTGGGGATCAAGAACGATCCGCAACTCGAACTGGCCATGCGCCTGGAAGAGATCGCCCTGACCGACCCGTACTTCATCGAGCGCTCGCTGTACCCGAACGTCGACTTCTACTCGGGGATCATCCTCAAGGCGATCGGCATTCCAACCAGCATGTTCACCGTGATCTTCGCCCTGGCGCGGACCGTCGGCTGGATCTCTCACTGGAAGGAAATGCTCTCCAGCCCGTACAAGATCGGCCGCCCACGCCAGCTGTACACCGGCTACGAGTCGCGTGACATCACCAAGCTGGAAGACCGCAAGTAAGACCTGCCTTGCGATAGGTCCCAAGCTGCACTGAAACAGCCCCCGCTTCTTATATAAGAGCGGGGGCTGTTTTGTTTATGCCTCTTTTAATCTGATCCGGTAACTGTATTGGCAGACCCGGCGCCATCGCGATCAAGCTCGCTCCCGCAGGATGAACGTGCTCCAGTGTGGGAGCGAGCTTGCTCGCGATGGGGGCAGGCCTGCCTTCCATAAACCTTACACAAAAAAATACCCCAGCCTCTCGACCGGGGTATTTCTTCAAGCACTTACCTCTGCATCAGTGGTTCACCGCCCCACTCGCCCCCAGGCCAGTCTGCGAACGCACGAACTGCGGGAAGAACAGCGCCCGCTCGTTGACGCCTTCGGCCGACTTGTCGGTAACGGAGAAGAACCAGATGCCAACGAACGCGATGATCATCGAGAACAGCGCAGGGTATTCGTACGGGAAGATCGCCTTCTCGTGACCCATGATCTGTACCCAGATGGTCGGGCCGAGCACCATCAGGCCCACGGCACTGATCAGGCCCAGCCAGCCACCGACCATGGCGCCACGGGTGGTCAGCTTCTTCCAGTACATCGAAAGCAGCAGCACCGGGAAGTTGCAGCTTGCCGCGATGGAGAACGCCAGGCCCACCATGAACGCGATGTTCTGCTTCTCGAACAGGATGCCCAGGCCGATCGCCAGCACTGCCAGGGCAATGGTGGTGATCTTCGAGACGCGAATCTCGTCCTTCTCGTTGGCCTTGCCCTTCTTGATCACGCTGGCATACAGGTCATGGGACACCGCCGAAGCACCGGCCAGGGTCAGGCCCGCTACCACCGCCAGGATGGTCGCGAACGCCACCGCCGAAATGAAGCCCAGGAAGATGCTGCCGCCAACCGCGTTGGACAGGTGCACCGCCGCCATGTTGTTGCCGCCCAGCAAGGCACCTGCCGCGTCCTTGAAGGCCGGGTTGGTGCTGACCAGCAGGATCGCGCCGAAGCCGATGATGAAGGTCAGGATGTAGAAGTAGCCGATGAAGCCAGTGGCATACAGCACGCTCTTGCGAGCTTCCTTGGCGTCGCTCACGGTGAAGAAGCGCATCAGGATGTGCGGCAGGCCAGCGGTACCGAACATCAGCGCCAGGCCAAGGGAGAAGGCCGAGATCGGATCCTTCACCAAGCCGCCGGGGCTCATGATCGCCTCGCCTTTAGGGTGAACCTTGACCGCTTCGGCGAAGAGCATGTTGAAATCGAAGTTGACGTGCTTCATCACCATCAGGGCCATGAACGACGCACCCGACAGCAACAGCACCGCCTTGATGATCTGCACCCAGGTCGTCGCCAGCATGCCGCCGAACAGTACATAGAGGCACATCAGGATGCCGACCAGGATCACCGCAACGTGGTAGTCCAGGCCGAACAGCAGCTGGATCAGCTTGCCGGCACCGACCATTTGCGCGATCAGGTAGAACGCCACCACCACCAGCGAGCCGCTGGCGGACAAGGTGCGGATCTGGGTTTGCCCGAGGCGATAGGACGCCACGTCGGCAAAGGTGTATTTACCCAGGTTACGCAGGCGCTCTGCGATCAGGAACAGGATGATTGGCCAGCCCACCAGGAAGCCGATGGAGTAGATCAGGCCATCGTAGCCGGAGGTGAATACCAGTGCGGAAATCCCAAGAAAGGACGCCGCCGACATGTAGTCGCCCGCAATCGCCAGGCCGTTCTGAAAGCCGGTGATCTTGCCGCCGGCCGCATAGTAGTCCGCCGCCGAGTTGTTTTTCTTGGAAGCCCAGTAGGTGATGTACAGGGTCGCGCCCACGAAGGCCACGAACATCAAGATAGCCGGGACGTTGAGGGGTTGTCTCTGCACGGCGCCGGTCAGGGCGTCAGCCGCCCAGGCACCCGGTGCAAATGCTGCAATGCTCAAAAGAGCCACTAGACGCCGGATCATTGCTGAGCCTCCTTGAGAATCGCATTGTTCAGGTCGTCGAATTCGCCGTTGGCGCGTCGCACGTAGATGCCGGTCAGGACGAAGGCCGACAGAATCAAGCCAATCCCGATAGGGATACCCCAGGTGATGGTCGACTCGGGCGACATCTTGGCCCCGAGAATATGCGGCCCATAGGCGATCAGAAGAATGAAGCCGGAATACAGCCCTAGCATGATCGCCGAGAGAATCCAGGCGAACTTCTCTCGCTTTTTCACCAGCTCCTTGAAGCGCGGGCTGTTTTGAATCGAGAGGTAAATGCTGTCGTTCATTGTTTTTATCCTCGCAGCACAGATTTATTTGGTACAGCTCTACTCTATGCGGCTGAAGGCCAGGTTCCAGACGACCTTAGTATTAGAACGACATGACGGTTGCGCCAGTTTTCCGCACATTTCCATACTCACCCTCCTGTGGGAGCGAGCTTGCTCGCGATAGCGGTGTGTCTGCTTGCATCTCTGTTGAATGTTGCGTCGTCATCGCGAGCAAGCTCGCTCCCACAGTGTTTTGAGGAGAATCCAGGAATCGCGGGCACAAAAAAGCCGCATGACACAACGTCATGCGGCTTTTGGAACAGTCAAACCAGGCCGATTACTTGCCGGTCCACTCCTTCACGCGGTCCGGGTGCTTGGCGACCCAATCCTTGGCGGCGGCGTCCGGCTTGGCGCCTTCCTGGATCGCCAGCATGACTTCGCCGATTTCGTCTTTCGAGGCCCACTGGAATTTCTTCAGGAATTCGGCCACTTCTGGCGCCTTGGTGCCCAATTCCTTGCTGCCGATGCTGTTCACGGTTTCAGCCGCGCCGTAGACGCCTTTCGGGTCGTCCAGGAAGCGCAGTTTCCACTTGGCGAACATCCAGTGCGGCACCCAACCGGTGACGGCGATGGACTCGTTCTTTTTCTCGGCACGGGTCAGCTCGGCGATCATGCCGGCGCCGGAACTGGCCTTGAGTTGATAGCCGGTCAGGTCGTAGTCCTTGATGGCCTGGTCGGTCTTGAGCATTACGCCTGAACCGGCGTCGATGCCAACGATGCGCTTCTTGAAGGAGTCATCGGTCTTCAGGTCTTCGAGCGACTTGGCCTTGACATACTCCGGTACGATCAGGCCGATCTTCGCGTCCTTGAAGTTGGGACCGTAGTCGACGACCTGGTCTTTGTTCTTCGTCCAGTAATCGCCGTGGGTCACCGGCAGCCAGGCCGACAGCATCGCATCGAGCTTGCCGGTGGCAACGCCCTGCCACATGATCCCGGTCGCGACAGCCTGCAACTTCACATCGTAGCCAAGTTTTTGCTTGATCACTTCGGCGGCCACGTGAGTGGTCGCAACGCTGTCGGACCAACCGTCAACGTAGCCAATGCTCAGGGTTTTGGTTTCGGCGCTGGCCAAGGTGGAGCTGATCGCCAGTACCAGTGCGGCACCTGCGCCCAAGAGTCGTCGCATCTTCATCGTTACTTCCCCGAAAGTGCTGCGCCCGGCGGATGCCGAGCGGCTTCAACGTATTGTTATGGTGCCCAGCGCCCCCATCACGCTCGCCTGCAAACCGCTCCGAACGCCAGTGGAGTACTGACCGACTGATCATCAACCTGCGCCGATCTGGAACCTGCTCTGTCTGCGACGCCGAAGCAGCGAGAAACGACATCAGAAAGCCAGCAACCCATCTAACCGGTTTAGCAGGGTCATTTTCGCCCAAACTTTGCATGCCAGTACCAGGAAGCTGGCGGCTCCACTAGCCGCCTCCACGCTCCAACGTGTATTGTCCCGCTACTGTCGCGCCTCGCACGCGCTTGTTTTGCAGCCGTCATGGCACTTGGCTTCACTTCGATGGTCATAGGCTGCGAACCTCATTCGGCACCTTCCTCTAAGGGATCCAGTCATGCTCCGTTCCTTGCGCTTCGCTGCCCTCCTCGGCGGCCTTATCCTGAGTGCGTCCGCGCTGGCGGTGGATGTCGACGCCGCCAGCTATGGCTACCCCCTGACCAACCCGTTCGAGGCGACGATCGCGACAACGCCGCCAGACCTTAGACCGGAACTGCCGCTGAACGAAGACATCGACCAGGCGGACTACAACGTCACCCTGCGCCCCGAACGGGAGTTCATCCTGCCGGACAATTTCTGGCCGGTGAAAAGCCTCACCTACCGCATGGCCACCCAGGACAAACCGGCGCCGCTGATCTTCCTGATCGCCGGCACCGGCGCGCGGTATGACAGCACGCTCAACGAATACCTCAAGCGCCTCTATTACAAGGCCGGTTACCACGTGGTGCAGCTGTCTTCGCCCACCAGCTTCGACTTCATGAGCGCCGCTTCGCGCTTCGCCACACCGGGCATCACCAAGGAAGATGCCGAAGACATGTATCGAGTGATGCAGGCCGTGCGCGCGCAAAATCCAAAAGTGCCCGTGACCGAGTACTACCTGACCGGCTACAGCCTCGGCGCACTGGACGCAGCGTTCGTCGCGCACCTGGACGAAACCCGACGCAGCTTCAACTTCAAGAAAGTGCTGCTGCTCAACCCACCGGTGAACCTCTATACCTCGATCACCAACCTGGACAAGCTGGTCCAGACCGAGGTCAAGGGCATCAACAGCACCACCACGTTCTATGAACTGGTCCTGAACAAGCTGACCCGCTACTTCCAGCAAAAAGGCTACATCGACCTCAACGATGCGCTGCTCTACGATTTTCAGCAGTCCAAGCAGCACTTGAGCAACGAGCAGATGGCGATGCTGATCGGCACGTCGTTCCGTTTCTCGGCGGCCGACATCGCCTTCACTTCGGATTTGATCAATCGTCGCGGCCTCATCACTCCGCCCAAGTTTCCGATCACCGAGAGCACCAGCCTGACGCCATTCCTCAAGCGCGCGCTGCAATGCGACTTCGATTGTTATCTCACCGAGCAGGTGATCCCGATGTGGCGAGCACGCACTGACGGCGGCAGCCTGCTGCAACTGGTTGACCAGGTCAGTCTCTATGCACTGAAGGATTACTTGCAGGCCAGCCCGAAGATCGCGGTCATGCACAACGCCGACGATGTGATCCTCGGCCCGGGTGACCTGGGCTTCCTGCGCAAGACCTTTGGTGATCGCCTGACGGTCTATCCGCTGGGCGGCCATTGCGGCAACCTTAACTATCGCGTCAACAGCGACGCCATGCTGGAGTTCTTCCGTGGCTAAATACCTCCTGCTGATCGCCGCGTTAATGAGCGCGGGCATGGTCCACGCCGATAACAGCAAGGCCGACGCGCCTGTGGTGGTGGACTCGGACGGCTTCAAGGAGCCGCTGACCAAACTCAAGTTCAACCCGGGCCTGGATCAACGGGAATTCGAACGCTCGACGCTCAACGCGCTGAACGTCTACGACCCATTGGAATCCTGGAACCGACGCGTCTACCACTTCAATTACCGCTTCGACCAGTGGGTGTTCCTGCCCGTGGTCGACGGCTATCGCTACATCACCCCAAGCTTTGTGCGCACCGGGGTCAGCAATTTCTTCAATAACCTGGGGGACGTGCCGAACCTGATGAACAGCCTGCTGCAATTCAAGGGCAAGCGTTCGATGGAAACCACGGCGCGGCTGCTACTCAACACCACCGTCGGCATCGCCGGCCTGTGGGACCCGGCCACCGCCATGGGCCTGCCGCGCCAGAGCGAAGACTTCGGCCAGACCCTTGGCTTCTACGGCGTACCGGGCGGTGCGTACTTCGTCCTGCCGATCTTCGGCCCTTCGAACCTGCGCGACACGTCGGGCTTGTTGGTGGACTACACGGCGGAATCGGCGATCAACTTCCTCAACGTGTCGGAGGTCAGCTCCAACCACCCGGAACTGTTGTTGCTGCGCGGCGTGGACAGGCGCTACCAGACGAGCTTCCGCTACGGCCAGCTGAATTCGCCGTTCGAGTATGAAAAGGTGCGGTACGTGTATACCGAGTCGCGGAAGTTGCAGATCGCCGAGTAACGTTCGGAGACCGCAAAACCACTGTGGGAGCGAGCTTGCTCGCGATTGCAGTCTGTCAGGCAACATTAATGTTGGATGTCAGACCGTCATCGCGAGCAAGCTCGCTCCCACAGTTGTAATGCGTTGGCAGACTCAGCCTTTCAGCGCTTTCCAGATTTTGCCCACGACGAGCACACCCGCCAACACCATCGCCCCCGCGACAATTCCCGCCACCGCATTGAGCAGCATTGGCACGATGAACCCGGCGCCACCGGCACTCGCGGCAACGCCTTCGATCCAGTGATGCACCGCCGGCACGCCATGGGTGAGGATGCCGCCGCCCACCAGGAACATCGCTGCCGTGCCGATCACCGACAGGCTTTTCATCATGTAAGGCGCTGCGCGCAGGATCGCCCCGCCAATGTTCTTGGCGGCCTGCCCTGGCTTCTGGGTCAGCCACAAGCCCAGGTCATCGAGCTTGACGATTCCCGCCACCAGGCCGTAGACGCCGACGGTCATGACAATGGCGATGCCCGACAGCACGATCACCTGCTGGGTCAACGGCGCATCGGCAACAGTGCCAAGAGTAATGGCGATGATCTCCGCCGAGAGGATGAAGTCGGTACGCACCGCGCCCTTGATCTTGTCCTTTTCGAAGGCGACCAGATCGACCGCTGGATCCGCCACCGCCTCGACCAGTTGCGCGTGCTCGGCCTGGTCCTCGGACTTGCTGTGAAGGAATTTGTGGGCGAGTTTTTCGAACCCTTCGAAACACAGGTAGGCGCCGCCCACCATCAACAACGGCGTCACCAGCCAAGGGACGAAGGCACTGATGGCCAGCGCCGACGGCACCAGGATCAGCTTGTTGATAAAGGATCCCTTCGCCACCGCCCAGACCACTGGCAGCTCCCGCTCGGCACGCACGCCTGACACCTGCTGGGCATTGAGCGCCAGGTCATCGCCCAGCACGCCGGCGGTTTTCTTGGCGGCCATCTTGGTCATCAATGCCACATCGTCGAGCACGGTAGCGATGTCGTCGATCAAAACCAGCAAACTGCTTCCAGCCATGGGGGGCTCCTTGAACAAATAATGCTGCGAAGCATAGCGCGAGCCACGCATCCTAGGGGCATTCTTGAGCGTCGCGCGAGGCCGGTGCTACCATGCGCAACCGCCAGAACCGGCAAGGAAACCCAGGGTTTATGAGCACTATCCGCGAGCGCAACAAAGAACTGATCCTGCGTGCCGCCAGCGAAGAATTTGCCGACAAGGGCTTCGCCGCGACCAAAACCAGCGACATCGCGGCCAAGGCGGGCCTGCCCAAACCCAACGTCTACTACTATTTCAAGTCCAAGGAAAACCTCTATCGCGAGGTCCTGGAAAGCATCATCGAACCCATCCTCCAAGCCTCGACACCGTTCAACGCCGATGGCGAGCCGGGCGAAGTGCTGAGCCACTACATCCGCTCCAAGATCCGTATCTCACGCGACCTGCCCTTCGCCTCGAAAGTCTTCGCCAGCGAAATCATGCACGGCGCCCCGCACCTGAGCGCGGACCTGGTGGAACAGCTCAACGCCCAGGCCCGGCACAACATCGACTGTATCCAGACCTGGATCGACCGCGGCCAGATCGCCCCCCTCGACCCCAACCACCTGATGTTCAGCATCTGGGCCGCCACCCAGACCTACGCCGATTTCGACTGGCAGATCAGCGCCGTGACCGGCAAGGCCAAGCTGGATGAAGCGGATTACGAAGCGGCGGCGCAGACGATTATCCGGTTGGTTTTGAAGGGGTGTGAGCTGGATCGCTAGCTAGGCTCGGGACCGAGTCGCCATTATCGCGAGCAGGCTCGCTCCCACACGAAACTCAGGTTGCTTGCAGATTCTTTTTTCACCACAAAACCCCTGTGGGAGCGAGCCTGCTCGCGATGAAGGCAACTCGATATCCAGTCAAAGCCAAATGGCATCCCAGAGCGGATAGTCGCCAAGCCTCTTCACCAGCCCTGCCCGCAAGGGGTTGCAGATGACATAGCGAGCCATGAACACCAAATCTTCATCTCGCCGCAATGCCCGGTCATGAAACCCCTGCTGCCAAAGGCTGATTTTATTGTCCAAGCGTAGGTTTACCGCTTTGGTGCTCAATGATTTGGTCCGTTGCATCAACTCACTCAAAGATCCCTTGCGCAACTCGATCAGCCAATGGAAGTGGTCAGGCATGACCACCCAAGCCAATGAATCGGCCCAGCCTTGCTCCTGAGCTTTTCGAAATTGATCAACCACCAACCTCCCCAAAATAACGTCTTTGAAAATGGGGGCACGGCCAAGTGTGTTGGTGGTCAGTAAATAGATCCGGCTGGATTCAGCGTAGCGGCCGAGGCGCAGTCGATGTGAAGCAGGTAAACCAGGCATTCCTTGCCCCTTCAATGATCTGACTCACCGGGAAGGCTAGACCTGCGGATGCCTGGGTGGGAGGCAGACTTTTAGCTGGATGTGTCTGCAGGATCGCCATCGCGAGCAAGCTCGCTCCCACACACGGGGTTTGCGGTATTCAGACATCGCGTGTCCCAACATCAACCCTGTGGGAGCGAGCCTGCTCGCGATGGCGCCAGTCCATTCACCCCATCATCAAGCAACCATCCCGGCATCCGCTTTCAACGCCGAAGCCTCCACCGCCTTCACCGCCACCTGCTCGTCCACATCCGAAACATCCCCGCTGATTCCCATCGCCCCCAGCACCTTCCCGGCCTGATCCCTGATCAACACCCCGCCCGGGGCCGGCACGATGTTGCTTTGGCCCAAGCCATTCAAAGCAGCAAAGAACGCTGGGCGTTGCTGGGCGTCCTGGGCGAGAAGCCGCGAGCCTTTGCCCAGGGCGATGGCCCCCCAGGCCTTGCCGATGGCGATCTGCGGGCGAAGCAGGCTGGCGCCGTCTTCGCGTTGCAAGGCAACCAGGTGCCCGCCGCTGTCCAGGACCGCGACGGTCAGGGGGGCGGCGCTTATTTCACGACCGATGGCAAGGGCTTGCCCAGCCAGGTCGAGGGCGATTTTCAAAGTCAGAGCGCTCATGGGTGCTGTCCTTCTTTTGTCATGGGAAAGCCTCGGGCTTCACTTTGCAGCAAAACCGAACCCCACAAATAGAACACAACACGTTATGTTTTTGTATACAATAATTTCCGCAAACCAACCTTATTCAGCAAAGAGCCGCTAAAAACCAGCTAGGCCGACGAATGAAACAGCTGCTTGAGGAAAGGGATTGACCTGCGCCATCCGCCATGAATAAACTCTTCGCACAGCCACTTGTATACAATTACAAAACGTAAGAGGCACAAAATAATGAGCAAAATGAGAGCAATCGAAGCCGCCGTTCTGGTGATGCGCCGTGAAGGCGTGGACACCGCCTTCGGCATCCCGGGTGCTGCGATCAACCCGCTGTACTCCGCCCTGCAAAAGGTGGGTGGCATCGATCACGTCCTTGCTCGCCACGTTGAAGGTGCCTCGCACATGGCCGAGGGCTATACCCGGACCAAGGCCGGCAACATCGGCGTGTGCATCGGCACCTCGGGCCCGGCTGGTACGGACATGGTGACCGGCCTCTACAGCGCGTCGGCCGACTCGATTCCGATCCTGTGCATCACCGGACAAGCGCCCCGCGCCCGGATGCACAAGGAAGACTTCCAGGCTGTGGATATCACCAGCATCGTCAAGCCAGTGACCAAGTGGGCCACCACTGTTCTGGAACCCGGCCAGGTGCCGTATGCCTTCCAGAAGGCTTTTTATGAAATGCGCTCCGGCCGTCCCGGCCCGGTGCTGATCGACCTGCCGTTCGACGTACAGATGGCCGAGATCGAATTCGACATCGACGCCTACCAGCCGCTGCCCCTGGCCAAACCCGCGGCCAACCGCGTGCAGATCGAGAAAGCCCTGGCAATGCTCAATCAGGCCGAGCGCCCTTTGCTGGTGGCCGGTGGCGGCATCATCAACGCCGATGCCAGCGACCTCCTGGTGGAATTCGCCGAGCTGACCGGCATCCCGGTCATTCCTACGTTGATGGGCTGGGGCACCATCCCCGACGATCACCCGTTGATGGTCGGCATGGTCGGCCTGCAGACCTCGCATCGCTATGGCAACGCTACGTTGCTCAAGTCTGACGTCGTGCTGGGCGTCGGCAACCGCTGGGCCAACCGTCACACCGGTTCGGTGGATGTCTACACCGAAGGCCGCACGTTCATTCACGTCGACATCGAACCCACCCAGATCGGCCGTGTATTCACCCCCGACCTGGGCATCGTCTCCGACGCCGCTTCGGCCCTGACCGTGTTTATCGAGGTGGCCCGTGAATGGCAAGCGGCCGGCAAGCTGAAGAACCGCACCGCCTGGCTGCAGGACTGCCAGCAACGCAAGGCCAGCCTGCAACGCAAGACCCACTTCGACAACGTGCCGGTCAAGCCGCAGCGTGTCTACGAGGAAATGAACCAGGTATTCGGCAAGGACACCTGCTACGTCAGCACCATCGGCCTGTCGCAGATCGCCGGGGCGCAGTTTCTTCACGTCTACAAGCCACGCCATTGGATCAACTGCGGCCAGGCCGGTCCCTTGGGCTGGACCATCCCAGCCGCCCTGGGAGTGGTCAAGGCCGATCCGAACCGCAAAGTCGTAGCGCTGTCGGGCGACTATGATTTCCAGTTCATGATCGAAGAATTGGCGGTGGGCGCGCAGTTCAAGCTGCCGTACATCCATGTCGTGGTGAACAATTCCTACCTGGGCTTGATCCGCCAGGCCCAGCGCGGTTTCGACATGGACTACTGCGTGCAGCTGTCGTTCGACAACCTCAATGCCCCGGAACTCAACGGCTATGGCGTTGACCACATCGCCGTCGCCGAAGGCCTGGGCTGCAAGGCTCTGCGAGTGTTCGAACCGTCTGGCATCCAGCCGGCACTGCGCAAGGCTCAGGAAATGATCGAGGAATTCAAGGTGCCGGTGATCGTCGAGATCATTCTGGAACGCGTGACCAACATTTCCATGGGCACCGAGATCAACGCCGTCAATGAATTTGAAGACCTGGCGCTGGTAGGCAACGATGCACCTACGGCCATCTCATTGCTCGACTGACCGAGTGGCCCCCTTGTGGGAGCGAGCAAGCTCGCTTCCACAAGGGGGCCTGCCAACTATCCACAGGAGACAACCATGCCGCGTTTCGCCGCCAACCTGTCCATGCTGTTCACCGAACAGGATTTTCTCGCCCGTTTCGAAGCGGCCGCCAAGGCCGGTTTCAGTGGAGTCGAATACCTGTTCCCCTACGATTACAGCTCTGCCGAACTCAAGGCCCTGCTCGACGCCAACGGCCTGACCCAGGTGCTGTTCAACCTGCCGGCCGGCAATTGGGCCGACGGTGAGCGCGGCATTGCTTGCCTGCCGGACCGAGTCGAAGAGTTCCGCGCCGGGGTCGATCTGGCGATCGCCTACGCAAAAGTGTTGGGCAATACCCAGGTCAATTGCCTGGCCGGGATTCGTCCACAGAAGTGCGACGAGGCACTGGCGGAAAAAACCTTCGTCGCCAATCTCAAATACGCCGCCGAAAAGCTGCAAGGCGAAGGCATCAAGTTGGTCATGGAAGCCATCAATACCCGCGACATCCCGGGCTTCTACCTGAACAACACGGCCCAGGCCCTGTCGATCCGCGAGCAGGTGGGCAGCGCCAATCTGTTCCTGCAGTACGACATCTACCACATGCAAATCATGGAAGGCGACCTGGCCAGGACGCTGTCGGCGCACCTGGGCGAGATCAACCATGTGCAATTGGCGGACAACCCGGGCCGCAACGAGCCGGGCACCGGCGAGATCAACTACCGCTTCCTGTTCGAACACCTGGATCGCATCGGCTACCAGGGTTGGATCGGCTGCGAATACAAGCCGCTGTCCACTACCGAAGCGGGACTGGGCTGGCTGAAAACCCATAACGCAATCTGACTGGCGAGAGCTCGTGTGGCGAGGGAGCTTGCTCCCGCTCGGCTGCGAAGCAGACGCATGTTTTTTCACCGATGGATTTCTGGGGCCGCTTCGCGGCCCAGCGGGAGCAAGCTCCCTCGCCACAGAGTCCGTGGGCACTTTAATAAGAGAGGATTTTTCTCATGGCTAAAATCGGATTCATCGGCACCGGCATCATGGGCCACCCAATGGCTCTCAACCTGCAAAAAGCCGGTCACAGCCTGTTCCTGACCCAGCACCACGACGCCGCCCCGGCCGATCTCGTGGCCGGTGGCGCGGTGGCATTGGCCAATCCTCGGGAAGTCGCCCAGGAAGCCGAATTCATCATCGTCATGGTCCCGGACACGCCACAGGTCGAGGACGTGCTGTTTCGCGCCGATGGCGTCGCGGCCGGCGTGGGTGCGGGCAAGGTAGTGATCGACATGAGCTCGATCTCGCCGACCGCCACCAAGACCTTCGCGGCCAAAATCAATGAAAGAGGCGCGCAGTACCTTGACGCCCCGGTGTCTGGCGGCGAAGTCGGCGCCAAGGCCGCGACCCTCAGCATCATGGTCGGTGGCGACAACGCTGCCTTCGAACGAGCCCTGCCGCTGTTCCAGGCCATGGGCAAGAACATCACCCTGGTCGGTGGCAACGGCGACGGCCAGACCGCCAAAGTGGCGAATCAGATCATCGTTGCCCTGAACATCCAGGCCGTGGCCGAAGCCCTGTTGTTCGCCTCGAAAAACGGTGCCGACCCCGCCAAGGTCCGTGAAGCGCTGATGGGTGGTTTCGCTTCGTCGAAGATCCTCGAAGTCCACGGCGAGCGCATGATCAAGGGCACCTTCGACCCGGGCTTCCGCATCAGCCTGCACCAGAAGGACCTGAACCTGGCCCTGCAAGGCGCCAAGGAACTGAACATCAACCTGCCCAACACCGCCAACGCCCAGCAAGTGTTCAGCACCTGCGCGGCCATCGGCGGCAGCAACTGGGACCACTCGGCGTTGATCAAAGGGCTGGAGCATATGGCGAATTTCTCGATTCGCGACAACTGACACTCAAACAACCCTGTGGGAGCGAGCTTGCTCGCGATAGCGGTCGTTCAGTCAGCATCATTGTTGGTTCTGAAATAGCCATCGCCAGCAAGCTCGCTCCCACAGGAGTCTGCGTTGCCCTCAAATAACAAGAATCTCGGGAGCCCGCCATGTCGGTCGATCCGCAACAACTGCTGCGCGAGCTGTTTGCCACAGCCATCGACGCGGCTCATCCGCAGCAAGTCCTCGAACAATACCTGCCCAGCGACCGCAGCGGCCGAGTGATCGTCATCGGGGCCGGCAAGGCGGCGGCGGCCATGGCGCAAGTGGTCGAGCGTTGCTGGCAAGGCGAGGTCAGCGGCCTGGTGGTGACCCGCTACGGCCATGGCGCGCCCTGCCAGAAAATCGAAGTGGTCGAAGCCGCTCACCCGGTGCCGGACGCCGCGGGCCTGGAAGTGGCCGGACGGGTGCTCGAACTCGTCAGCAACCTCAATGAAGACGACCGGGTGATTTTCCTGCTGTCCGGCGGGGGCTCGGCATTGCTGGCCTTGCCAGCGGCCGGCATCACCCTGGCCGATAAACAATCGATCAACAAAGCCTTGCTCAAATCCGGCGCCACCATTGGTGAGATGAATTGCGTGCGCAAACACCTCTCGGCCATCAAAGGCGGACGCCTGGGCAAGGCCTGCTGGCCGGCGACGGTGTACACCTATGCGATTTCCGATGTGCCCGGCGATCTCGCCACGGTCATCGCGTCCGGCCCCACCGTGGCCGACCCCAGCACCTCGGCCGAGGCCCTGGCGATTCTCAAGCGCTACAACATTGAAGTGCCGGCCTCGGTACGCACCTGGCTGCAAAACCCGGAATCGGAAACCGTCAAACCCGGAGACCCAAGCCTGGCCCGCAGTCATTTCCAACTGATCGCTCGCCCCCAGCAATCCTTGGAAGCCGCAGCCGTGAAGGCGCGCCAGGCTGGTTTCAGCCCATTGATTCTCGGTGACCTGGAAGGCGAATCCCGGGAGGTGGCAAAGGTCCATGCCGGCATCGCCCGGCAAATCGCCCTGCACGGCCAACCGTTGGCGGCGCCGTGCGTGATCCTTTCCGGCGGCGAAACCACCGTCACCGTGCGCGGCAACGGCCGTGGCGGGCGCAACGCCGAATTCCTGCTGAGCCTGACCGACAGCCTCAAGGGCCATCCCGGCATCTATGCGCTGGCCGGCGACACCGATGGCATCGACGGCTCCGAGGACAATGCCGGCGCCCTCATGACGCCTGACAGTTATCGCCGCGCCGCCGAGCTGGGCCTCAACGCCAGCGACGAGCTGGACAACAACAACGGCTACGGCTACTTCGCCGCGTTGGACGCGCTGATCGTCACCGAACCGACCCGCACCAACGTGAACGACTTTCGCGCCATCCTGATCCTCGAGACCCCAAAAAATGACGCCTGATAAAAAGGTCAAGATCCTCGCGACCCTCGGCCCCGCCACTCGCGGCATCGATGACATCCGTGAACTGGTGCAGGCCGGTGTGAACATCTTTCGCCTGAACTTCAGCCACGGTGATCACGCCGACCACGCCCAGCGCTATGAGTGGATTCGCGAAGTCGAGCAGCAGCTCAATTATCCGCTGGGCATCCTGATGGACTTGCAGGGCCCGAAACTGCGGGTCGGCAAATTCGCCGACGGCAAGGTGCTGCTGCAACAGGGCCAGGCCCTTCGACTGGACCTGGACCCGACGCCGGGCGATCAACGCCGGGTGAACCTGCCCCACCCAGAGATTATCGCGGCGTTGAAGCCTGGCATGGACTTGTTGCTGGACGACGGCAAGCTGCGCCTGCGGGTAATCACCCAGCATGCCGACGCCATCGACACCGAGGTGCTTAACGGCGGCGAACTCTCGGACCGCAAGGGCGTGAACGTGCCCCAGGCCGTGCTTGACCTGAGCCCGCTGACCGCCAAGGACCGCCGCGACTTGAGCTTCGGCCTGGAGCTGGGCGTGGACTGGGTGGCGCTGTCGTTCGTGCAGCGCCCCGAGGACATCCTTGAAGCCCGCGCGCTGATCGGCGACAAGGCGTTCCTGATGGCCAAGATCGAGAAACCATCGGCCGTCGCCCAGTTGCGCGAGATTGCCGAACTGAGCGACGCGATCATGGTGGCCCGTGGTGATCTCGGCGTCGAGGTGCCGGCCGAGAGCGTGCCGCAGATCCAGAAAAACATCATCGGCACCTGCCGTGCCCTGGGCAAACCGGTGGTGGTGGCGACACAGATGCTGGAGTCGATGCGGTTCTCCCCGGCGCCGACCCGCGCCGAAGTCACCGACGTCGCCAACGCCGTGGCCGAAGGTGCCGATGCGGTGATGCTGTCGGCGGAAACCGCCTCTGGCGATTACCCCCTCGAAGCCGTGCAGATGATGAGCAAGATCATCCGCCAGGTGGAAAACGGCCCCGACTACCAGGCGCAACTGGACGTCAGCCGGCCGAAAGCCGAGGCAACAGTGTCGGACGCCATCAGTTGCGCGATTCGCCGGGTCAGCAACGTCCTGCCGGTGGCGGTGCTGGTGAATTACAGCGAGTCGGGCAGCTCCAGCCTGCGGGCCGCACGGGAACGGCCGACAGTGCCGATCCTCAACCTCACGCCGAACCTGCAGGCCGCTCGCCGCCTGACCGTGGCCTGGGGCGTGCATTCGGTGGTCAACGATCGGCTGCGGCAGGTGGATGAAGTGTGCTCCACGGCGCTGGAAATCGCCCAGGCCCAAGGCATGGCCCAGCGTGGCGACACCTTGCTGATCACGGCGGGGGTGCCGTTCGGGCAGCCGGGGTCGACCAATTCGCTGCGCATCGAGACGCTGCTCTAGCGTCTGAACTGGCCCTATCGCGAGCAAGCTCGCTCCCACACTGGATTTGCGGCGATCACAAACCCCTGTGGGAGCGAGCTTGCTCGCGATGAAGGCGACTCGGTCCATCTGACATCACCTATCATGCCCAACCCCCACTGCCCCGACTGGGCCACCGCCCTGCTCAACGGCTTCAGCCAGATTTTCCTCCAGCGCCATCCGCTGTGCGGCTTGCTGTGCCTGTTGGCCATCCTGCTCACCGCACCCACCTTGCTCGGCGGTGCGCTGCTGGGCGGCGTGGCTGGATTGCTGACGGCGCAACGACGCGGCTATACCAAGGAAGATCGACAAGCTGGCCTCTTCAGCTACAACGGCATCCTGCTGGGATTGCTGTTGAGCCTGGCCCTGCCGTGGTCGGTGTTGCTGCCACCGTTGATCATCGCCGGTGGCGGCCTCGGTGCGATGCTGACCCAACAATGGCTCAAGCGAACCACCGGCCCTCGCTGCTTGCCCGCCTACACCGCGCCCTTCGTGGGGATGGGCTGGTTGTTGCTGGGTTTCCCCCCGCCATCGCCCTCACCCGCGGCGCTGGACATGACGTTACCCGATCTGTTGACGGCCCCTTTGATCGGGCTGGGCCAGGTCATGTTTCTCGACCACCCGTTGGCCGGAGCGCTGGTCGCGATCGGCCTGTTGATCGCCAATCGCCGCGCCGCTGGCTGGGCACTGTTCGGCTCCGTCGTCGGCCTTGGGTTCGCCTGGCTACAACACGACAGTAGCCTCGCCCTGTCCGGATTGGGCGGCTATAACCCGGCGCTGGTGGCCGTGGCCCTGGGTCAACGGGCCCGTGGACCATGGAAGCCGCTGACGGGCATTTTACTGGCGGTCTTTCTCACGCCGGGCTTCGCCGCCCTGGGCCTGGCCCCACTGACAGCGCCATTCATCCTCGCCTGCTGGCTGGTTCACTCAACAGAGCGGCTCTGGCACCAGACCATCCTTGATAACGAGCCTTGCGCTCTGCGGGGCAATCGCCCTAGGCTTCGCTGATCATCGATTCAGGCGAAGGTTATGGACAGCAGCAACAACTGGCGTGAACGCCTCTATGTGATCATTTTCCAGACCGACACCGTGGCCGGCCGGCGCTTCGACAGTACGCTGCTGCTGATCATCCTTGCCAGCCTGGTGATCGTGATGCTCGACAGCATCGACAGCGTGCACAAGAACTACGCGGCCCTGCTGGCCTACATCGAATGGGGCTTTACCTTCATTTTTCTCGTCGAGTACGTCCTACGCCTGTACTGCTCGCCGAAACCGCTGCGCTATGCCTTCAGTTTCTATGGATTGGTGGACCTGCTGGCAATCGTGCCGGGGATCCTGGCGCTGTACTACAGCGATGCCCAATACCTGTTGATCGTGCGGATCATTCGCATGCTGCGGATCTTCCGGGTGCTCAAGCTCAGCCCGTACCTCAAGCAAGCCAACTACCTGATGGCGGCGCTACGGGGCAGCAAGCAGAAGATCATCGTGTTCCTCGTCAGCGTCTCGACCCTAGTGACCGTATTCGGCACGCTGATGTACGTCATCGAGGGCCCCGAGCACGGTTTCACCAGCATTCCCAAGGGCATCTATTGGGCTATCGTGACATTGACCACCGTAGGATTTGGCGACATCGTGCCCAAGACACCCCTGGGCCAAGTGGTGTCATCGCTGGTGATGATCACCGGTTACTCGATCATCGCCGTGCCCACGGGTATTTTCACGGCTGAACTCGCCACGGCCATGCGGGGCGACCAGCTCAAGCACGATTGCCCGGTGTGCAGCAAAAACAACCATGAACATGGCGCTGCTTTCTGCTCTCGTTGCGGTAATGCGCTTTTCAAGAAAACGGAATAAGCAAAGTACTTTTAAATTCTTGAAGGCCTATAGACTTGCCATTAGTGTGCTGGCTACTCGCCCGCCTCCCCCTATAAAAAGGAATTCGCAGTGAAGAACTTCTTTGGCGCCTCCCTTCTCGCCGCCGGCCTGACCTTCGGCAGCCTGGCCAACGCCGCCCCAACCCTGCTGAACGTTTCCTACGACGTGATGCGCGATTTCTACAAGGACTACAACGCTGCGTTCCAGAAGCACTGGCAAGCCGAGCACAAAGAGAACATCACCGTGCAGATGTCCTTCGGCGGCTCCAGCAAGCAGGCGCGTTCGGTGATCGATGGGCTGCCTGCGGATGTCATCACCATGAACATGGCCACAGACATCAACGCCTTGGCGGACAACGGTAAGCTGGTTCCGGAAAACTGGGTCACTCGTTTGCCGAACAACAGCGCGCCGTTCACCTCGGCCACGGTCTTCATCGTGCGCAAAGGCAACCCGAAAGCGCTCAAGGACTGGCCTGATCTGCTCAAGGACGGCGTGCAGGTGATCGTGCCCAACCCGAAAACCTCCGGCAATGGTCGCTACACCTACCTGTCGGCGTGGGGTTACGTGCTCAAGAACGGCGGCGACGAGAACAAGGCCAAGGATTTCGTCGGCAAGCTGTTCAAACAAGCCCCCGTGCTGGACACCGGCGGCCGCGCCGCGACGACGACCTTCATGACCAACCAGATTGGCGACGTGTTGGTGACCTTTGAAAACGAAGCGGAAATGATCGCCCGCGAGTTTGGCCGGGACCAGTTCGAAGTGGTCTACCCAAGCGTGTCCGCCGAAGCCGAGCCGCCAGTGAGCGTCGTGGATAAAGTGGTCGAGAAAAAAGGCTCCCGCGAAGCCGCCGAGGCGTACCTCAAATACCTGTGGTCACCCGAAGGCCAGGAAATTGCCGCCGCCAACTACCTGCGTCCGCGGGATCCGGCCGTGCTGGCCAAATACACGGACCGCTTCCCGAAAGTTGATTTCCTGTCGGTGGAAAAAACCTTCGGTGACTGGCGCACCGTGCAGAAGACTCACTTCAATGACGGTGGGGTTTTCGATCAGATCTATAGCGGACAGTAAGACTCGACTCACATAAACACCGCCTGTCAGCCAAGCCCCATCCTGTGGGAGCGAGCTTGCTCGCGATACGGTCTGTCTGCATCAACGATGCTGAATAAGCAGCCGCTATCGCGAGCAAGCTCGCTCCCACAGGAATTTGATGGCCATCATTAATCCCGGGCATGACTGATATCAGCCGCAAAGCCTGTTCCAGAGCCCTGCAAGTCTTTAGCCTCACGCCATCCTTTCAATCGATCGACGAGATTGCCATGAGTGCTCATCCCTCCTCGCCCGGCGTCACCCTGACCCGCGGCATGGTCCTGCTGTTCGCCTTCTGCTGCGGCGCCATCGTCGCCAACATCTACTACGCCCAACCCATCATCGAACTGATCGCTCCCGACGTCGGCCTGTCCAGCACCATGGCCAGCCTGATCGTCTCGCTGACCCAGATCGGTTATGCCCTGGGCCTGTTTTTCCTGGTGCCATTGGGCGATCTGCTGGAAAACCGGCGCTTGATGATTCTCACCACCGTGGTCGCGATAGCCAGCCTACTGGGTGCGGCCTTCACCGATCAGCCGAATGTGTTCCTGCTGGTCTCGCTACTGGTTGGCTTCAGTTCTGTCTCGGTGCAAGTGCTGATTCCACTGGCAGCGCACCTGGCACCCGAGGAATCCCGGGGACGGGTTGTCGGTGGGATCATGGGCGGCCTGTTGCTTGGAATTCTGCTGGCGCGGCCGATCTCCAGCGTCGTCGCCGATCATTTCGGCTGGCGGGCGATGTTCATGATCGCCGCCGTGCTGATGGCGGCCATCAGTATCGTCCTGGCGCTGACCGTGCCCAAGCGCCAGCCCGATCACAGCGCTTCCTACGGCCAGCTGCTGGGATCGCTCGGCACCTTGTTGCGCCAACAACCGCAGTTGCGTCAACGGGCGTTCTACCAGGCTTGCATGTTCGCCACGTTCAGCCTGTTCTGGACCGCCGCGCCCTTGGAGCTGGCGCGCAACCATGGTCTCACCCAGACGGAGATCGCCTTGTTCGCCCTGGTCGGCGCCATCGGTGCCATAGCCGCACCCATAGCCGGGCGCCTGGCGGATGCCGGTCACACCCGCGTCGCTTCGCTGCTGGCGATGCTGTTCGCCAGCTTGAGTTTCCTGCCCGCCTTCATTCACCCGACCTACAGCGTGATTGGCCTGGCGGTGACCGGCGTGGTCCTGGATTTCTGCGTGCAGATGAACATGGTCCTGGGCCAACGCACCATCTACGCCCTCGACGCCAAAAGTCGCAGCCGACTGAACGCGCTGTACATGACCAGCATCTTCGTCGGCGGTGCGTTCGGTTCGTCCATCGCCAGTGCGGTCTACGAACACGGCGGCTGGCTGTGGGTGGTCATCGTCGGCAGCGCCTTCCCGCTGCTGGCTTTGCTGCGTTTCTTGAGCGCTTCGCAGAAGGCCTCGTTGGCGACAGCCTGATAACGGCGCGCAAATAAAAATGCCCGACAGGTCATGACCTGTCGGGCATTTTTTTATCGGGCGGTCAGACCCGCACGTTGCCACGCGGCCCGGCAATCGCCCAGATGATCAGGCCCAACACCGGCAGCAGCAGGATCAGCAGTACCCAAAGGACTTTCGCCCCGGTGCCCGCGCCACTCTTGAGTACGTTGATGATCGCCCAGATATCGAGCGCCAGGATAATCAGGCCAATCAGGCCGTTGAAAGTGGAACCCATGGTGTCGCTCCCGAATGGTGATATGCCCATTTAGGATAGCGGCCCCTGGGCAAGGGTTCCGTTTTATTGCTTCAGACGTAAACCGCGACCTTGAGCGCTTCCAAGGACGGTGCCGCGGCGATGCCCACCTCGGCGCACAACTCCAGCACGCGCGGCACGTCGTTGCCGTACACCAGCACCATCTGCAATTCATCGTCGAGCAACTGGCTGAAATTCATCAGCACGTAGCCACCGTTTTCCTTGTTCAGGCTGCTCATCTGGATCTGGATGCGGTTGAGTGCGGTCAGGGCTTCAGTCTTGGCCAGTTGCTTGGGCTTGAGGTTGAACGCGACGCCGGGGCCGAACGAGGCGACGATCTGCTCGAACAACTCGACGTAGGTATCCGCCTGGAACAACACGGTATCGGGCAAGCTGCCCACCACCACCCACTCGCCCAGCGCGATGGGGAAAGTGTCGTCGTAATTGATGTCCGGGTTGGCCGCCAGGAACGCCACCGGGTCGGCGTAGGCCTGGGCCGCCTCATCGGCAATCTTCTCGATGTCCGCCTCGCCCAGGCAGCCGGAGCTGATTTTGCTGATGAGTTCGATGAGTACGGCTTTCATGGGCGGATCCTGTGGCGATGTGTTTTTTTCGGGCGCGAAGGATAGCGCATCCCCCACTCCCTTTGGCGAGGTCAGCCCAACAACTTCTCCAATTGCGCCGTGGTGTCCACCGCGCCCATGGTCCTGGCCGCGTCCAGTGCCGAGACGCCGTTGGCATCCTTGGCCTTCGGGTCGGCGCCTTTGCCGATCAGGTAATCGACGATTTCGACTCGGTTGAACATCGCCGCCATCATCAATGCCGTGCGACCGTCGAACGAGGAACCTTCCACTTGCGCGCCACCGTCCACCAGGGCTGAAACCACCGCAAGGTCACCCTTGAACGCTGCACCGGCAATGGGACTCTGACCGTTGTCGTTGCGGATTTCCGGATCGGCCTTGTGTTCCAGCAAGACTTTTACTGTCTCGACATGCCCGTGGTACGCGGCCAGCATCAGCAAGGTATCGCCCTTGTGATTGCGCAAGTTCGGCGGCAAGCCCTTGCTCAGCAGCGCGGCCATCATCGCGGCGTCGCCCTGGCGGGCAACGTTGAAGACCTGCTCGGCAAATTCCGCTGCTTCTTCCGGGGTCATCTGGCGGCTTGTATCAGACATGGGAAAACTCCATCAGGCTCATCACAAAGCCGCTAGTTTCCCGAGGGACTCCGGGGCTGTCATCCCTTTTTTCTCTGCGATGCTCATAGTCAGAATCAATAGCGGTACTGTCCCCCTTGGATGCGCATCGCCAATTGCCGGTCCACGGGCACATAGGTCGAGGTCTCGGGCAGCCAGGCGTAGATCGGCTCATCGCCTGTCTGGCACGGGTCGAAAGCCTCGGTCTTGAGACGGGTTTTGCGGTATTTGAAGGTGCCGGTGGTGTCCATCTTCACCTTGATGCGCAAGAACAGCGGTACCGCGTAGGCGGGCAGTTTGCACTGGAGAAACCGCAGCAGTTCATTGAAGTCCAGGGTCGCCAGGGATTCGGCCGGTGTGATCGCGGCCATGCCGGCGCGACCATTGGTGCCGTTGATCTCGACGCCATAGGCCACCGCCTCGGCAACCTGCGGATGTTGCAGCAACACGTTCTCGACTTCCGTGGTGGAGACGTTTTCGCCTTTCCAGCGGTAGGTGTCGCCGAGACGATCGACGAACTGCCCGTGGCCGAAACCGATGTTGCGCAGCAAATCACCGGTGTTGAAATAACGGTCGCCCGGGACGAAAACGTCCCGGTGGATGGTTTTCTCTGTCTTCGCCGGATCGGTATAGCCATCCAGCGGCGCCTTTTCGTCGATGCGCGCCAATAGCAGGCCCGGTTCGCCCTTGGGGACTTTTTGCATGCGGCCTTGCAGGTTGCGCAAGGGCGCGCCGCTGTCGTGATCGTATTGCACGAGTTCCCAGGCCATCAGTGAAAACCCGACCGTATTGTCGAAGTTCAGGATGTTGGTAAACCCGATGTTGCCGTCGCTGGCCGCGTAAAGTTCACAGATGTGGTCAACGCCGAAACGTGTCTTGAACGCCGCCCAGGCGCCAGGGCGCAGGCCATTGCCGATCATTTTCGTCACGCGGTGCTGCCGGTCCGTGATGCTGGCAGGCTGATCGACCAGGTAACGGCACAGCTCACCGACGTAACCCAGGGTCGTCGCTCGATACTTTCTCACGTCGCTCCAGAACTGGCTGGCGCTGAACTTGCGGCGGATCGCAAATCCCGAGGCACCGCAGATCGCCGCGCCCCAGCACACACATAACCCGGTGGCGTGATACAGCGGCAGCGTGCAATAGACGATGTCGTCGGGCTGCATGTCCAAGGCGATCAGGCCGAAACTGGTGGACGTGCGCATCCAGCGGCCGTGGCGGAACACCCCCGCCTTCGGTAGCCCCGTGGTGCCGGAGGTGTAGAGATAGAAACAGGGATCGTTGAAAAACACCTGCTGGCTGCTGGCCGGGTTGGCGCCGGGGAATTGCTGGCTTGTGCCCATCAGGTCGACAAATCCGGACGGCGCCGAGGAGGCATCCTGGTCCGCCACCCACCACGTTCGAGCATCAGGTAGCGCGGTTCGACCGCGCACATCGTTGAACACCGCGACCAGCTCATCCCCGACCATCACCGCAACAGGCGCGACCAATGCGAGGCTGTGGACCAGTGCATCCCCCGTTTGCGAGGTGTTGATCATCGCGCTGACCGCGCCGACTTTCGCCACCGCCAGCACCGTGATCAGCAATTGTGGACGGTTCTCGATGAAAATCGCTACGCAGTCGCCCTTCGCGACGCCTCGCGCCAACAAGCAATGGGCGATGCGATTGGCCTGCTCGTTGACCTGTGCATAACTCAGCACCGTATCGCCACACAATAGCGCCGGGCCTCGGGGGTTGCGTAGCGTGGCTTGTTCGAAGCACCAACCCAGGCCGCAGGGCTGCGCGGGATCCTGGACGTTGGCGAGTTTCATGCCTTTGACAATGCGGGGAACAGCTCTGGCGATGGCGGGCAACTTGCGCAACATCATGCCCCAGGTAATAGCGTCGCTGGGTGTACGACTCATGGGTGATCCTTCCCCGGCCGACCTTATGGGTCGCGGTTCTTGTGTGGGGTTATGCGAAATCTGGATCGAAAGTACGCCAGCGATTCCAAGGCTGTACACGCGGTTTTTGCAATGTTTTGTATCCGCTGCATGGAACAGGCGAAGCGTGAGCGCGGGGACACGGTTTGGTTCCAAAAATAATTGTCGGACCACGCAAAATGCAGGATGCACGATGGCCGTTCATGCAAGTTGCACGAAAGCAAAAATATAGGTATTTATTAAGCTATTGTTTTAAAAGGATTTTTTAACAAATCAAATACTGGCACAGACACTGCAACTACCCCTCCACGGTTTGCCATACCATGGAGCAATGAACGATGAACGTGATTCAAGAGAAGTTTGCATCGCTGTTTTCCAACTACGAAGTCACTACCCAGGCACGCCCGGATGGCGGGATCCTGCTGACCTTGCGCAACAGCGACGGCAAACTGTTCAAACGCACGATTTCCTATGCGCAATTGCACGCGGGGGACCAGTTGTCCTGGGCCATCAGTGCCATTCGCCGCGATCTGGCTGAACAAGCCAGCGAATTGCCGCCTGTGGCGATGCTGCAAAGCCAGCATCGTTTCGCGCTACCGACCTATCACAGCGCCTGACACGCTGTGCCGGGATCAGGCCTGGAGCTTATGGCTCCATGGCCTGATTTTTTTTGTCCGCCGTTCAAGCGCCGAACCGGGACGGATCGATTCGAGCAAAACTTTCAACGGTTTCGTGCCCGGACAGGTCGCCCCCGTCACGCGCCAGGCCACACGTGGCCATCCCGGCGCCACGAGCCGCGTCCAGTTCCTGGACGATATCCGACAGAAACAGGATTTCCCCCGGCGCGACACCCACCGCCTCGCTGATCCGCTGGTAGGACTGCACGTCCCGCTTGGGCCCCGAGGTCGTGTCGAAATAACCGCTGAACAGCGGCGACAAGTCACCAGCTTCGGAGCAACCGAAAATCAACTTTTGCGCCTGGATCGAGCCCGAGGAATACACAAACAACCGGTAGCCTTGCTGATGCCAATGTTTCAGCGCATCCACCGCATCCGGATAAACGTGACCTTTCAATTGCCCGGCCTCGTAGCCCTGCTCCCAGACCATGCCTTGCAACGCCTTGAGCGGCGTAGCCTTGCGGTCCTCGGCGATCCAGCCCAAGAGGATCGCGATAACCCGTTCGATATCAGCGTCCGGCTCGCCACTGTCCCGAAGCACAGCGTCCAACTGTTGAGCAACGTCGGCGCGCCCGGCGTTGTGGCGGATAAAGTCCGGCAGGTGCTCGGCGGCATAGGGAAACAGCACGTCGAAGACAAAACTCACCGCGCTGGTAGTGCCCTCGATATCGGTGAGGATGGCTTTGATCGTCACGACGTCAGTCCTCCAGGCGCGGGAAGCGGCTGGCGATGTCATCGCCGGTGAATTTCGCGACCCAGCCTTCCGGGTTGTTGAACAGGCGAATGGCGACAAAATGCGGGTGCTCGCCCATGTCGAACCAGTGCGGGGTACCGGCGGGCACCGAGATCAGGTCGTTCTTCTCACACAGGACCGCGTAGACGTAATCGTCGATGTGCAAGGTAAACAGGCCCCGACCGGCGACGAAAAATCGCACCTCGTCCTCGCCATGCCGGTGTTCATCAAGAAACTTGGCCCGCAGTTCGGCTTTCTGGGGATGGTCGCTGTTGAGGCTGATGACGTCGACCGTGACGTAGCCGCGCTCGGTCATCAATTGGTCGATCTGGGACTTGTAGGCGGCGATCACCTCTTCCGGGCTGGCGCCGGGCTGGATTTTCGCCGCGGCTTCCCAACGGTCAAACCGCACGCCCTTTTCGGCCAGGGTCGAGGCGATGTCCTCGAAGTGGGTCAGTACCTTGTTCGGAATCTCTGGACTTGAGACGTGGTAGACGGACAGGCTGCTCATGGCAATGGCTCCAGCAATTATCGGTTCAGGAGTGCGCGGGTCTTGAGTTCGCACTCGAACAGGAATTCGAACGCTTCGATCTGGCGCAGCGCATCGTTCATGCCCGCCCCCCAGGTGTACAGGCCGTGGCCACGGATCAGGTAGCCGGCGCAATCGGGATGCGCGTCCAGCCAGGGTTGGACCTTGGCGGCCAGGCGCGCGATGTCCTGGTCGTTGTCGAAAATCGGCACGCGGACCCGGGACTCATGGGTCGTGACGCCGCTGAAGGCTTTTTGCAGTTCATAGTCTTCAAAGTCAAGGAACGCTTCGCCGGTCAGGCGCGACAGCACCGTGGCGTTTACCGAGTGGGTGTGCAGCACCGCGCCGATCTGTGGGCGCCAGCGATACAGCTGGGTGTGCAGCAAGGTTTCAGCCGACGGTTTCTTGCCCGGCTCCAGGCTGTTGCCATCCAGGTCGGTGGCGAGCACATCGTTGATGCCCAACTGCCCTTTGTGCTTGCCCGACACGGTGAGCAAGGCTTGGTCGGGCGCTAAACGGGTCGAATAATTGCTGCTGGTGGCCGGGGACCAACCGCGACCGTACAAAAAACGCCCGGCGTCGATGATCTGCTGGGCGAGCTGTTCACGGGTAAGGCTCATGGCCTGTCCTCTTGCATGCGTGTGGCAATGATAACGGCTGCAGCGAAGGCTGCGAGGCTGGCGATGTTGAATGTCCAACCGGCGCCCATGGCGTTCCAGCTATAGCCGGAGTACAACGCCCCCAGCGCTCCACCGGTGCCGGCCAGCGCGGCGTACAGCGCCTGGCCCTGACCTTGTTGGCGCGGGCCGAAACTACGTTGCACGAAATGGATGGCAGCGGCGTGAAAGCTGCCGAACGTCGCGGCGTGGAGCACCTGGGCAAACAACAATACCCAGAGGAATTCGGCCAGCGAGCCGAGCAGCAACCAGCGCAGCGCCGCCAACAGGAAACTGACCATCAGCACCCGACGCACGGAATACCGCGCCAGGATCCGGCTCATGAACAGGAACACCAACACTTCGGCCACGACGCCGACGGCCCAGAGCACGCCGATCAATCCACGGCTGTAGCCCAGGCGCTCCAGGTGCAGCGTCAGGAAGGTGTAATACGGCCCGTGGCTCATTTGCATCAGGCCGACGCAGGCATAAAACGCCAGCACCCCCGGGTTGCGCAACTGCCGCAGGAATCCGTCCCCGGCCACCCGCGGCCCCTGCACCGGCTGAGCGTTGGGCACCCAGAAGCTGCTCAGCACGATGCCACCCATGATCAAGGCCAGGGCCACCGGATAAATGTCCAGGCTCAGCCATTGGAACAGGCGGCCGAGCACAACGACCGTAATGATGAACCCGATGGAGCCCCACAGGCGGATCTGGCTGTAGCGCGAGGCTTGTCCGCTCAAGTGAGCCAGGGTGATGACTTCGAACTGCGGCAGCACCGCGTGCCAGAAGAATGCATGCAGCGCCATGACCATCGCCAGCCAGGCATAGCTTTTGTCGATGAAGATCAGGGAGAAGCTCAGCAGCGTGCAGATCGCGCCGAACCGCACAATCGCCAGGCGCCGGCCCGTGTAGTCCCCCAGCCACCCCCAGAGATTCGGCGCCACGCAGCGCATCAGCATGGGGATCGCCACCAGCTCGCCGATGCGTGCCGCGTTGAACCCCAGGTGATCGAAGTACAGCGCCAGGAACGGCGCGGTCGAACCGAGCAACGCGAAATAGAACAGGTAGAAACTGGAAAGCCGCCAGTACGGCAACGCCGCCATGGTCGTCAGGCCACGGCGGTCGGCAGGCCAGCCATCAAAGCTGACCCAGCACCGGGGTGCCGACGTGAACGTCGGCATTCTGGCCGCGATGGCGCAACAGATGATCCATCAGCACGATGGCCATCATCGCTTCGGCGATCGGCGTGGCGCGGATGCCCACGCACGGATCATGGCGGCCCTTGGTGATGACGTCCACCGGGTTGCCATGGATATCGATGGAGCGCCCCGGCGTGGTGATGCTGGACGTCGGCTTCAAGGCCAGGTGCGCGACGATCGGCTGGCCCGACGAGATGCCGCCGAGAATCCCACCGGCGTTATTGCTCAGGAAGCCTTGTGGCGTCAGTTCGTCACGGTGTTCGGTGCCGCGCTGGGCGACGCAGGCGAAACCGGCGCCGATTTCCACGCCCTTCACCGCGTTGATGCTCATCAGCGCGTGGGCCAGCTCGGCGTCGAGACGGTCAAAGATCGGCTCGCCAAGGCCAGGCATCACGCCTTCGGCGACCACGGTGATCTTCGCGCCAACCGAATCCTGGTCCCGGCGCAGCTGGTCCATGTAGGCCTCCAGCTCCGGCACCTTGTCCGGGTCGGGGCTGAAGAAGGCATTCTGTTCGACCGAGTCCCAGGTCTTGAACGGAATTTCGATCGGGCCCAGTTGGCTCATGTAGCCGCGGATGACGATGCCCTGGCTGGCCAGGTATTTCTTGGCGATCGCCCCGGCCGCCACGCGCATCGCGGTTTCCCGGGCCGAGCTGCGCCCGCCGCCGCGGTAGTCGCGCTCGCCGTATTTGTGGTGGTAGGTGTAGTCGGCGTGAGCCGGGCGGAACAGGTCCTTGATGGCCGAGTAGTCCTTGGACTTCTGGTCGGTGTTACGGATCAGCAGGCCAATGGCACAGCCGGTGGTGCGCCCCTCGAAGACGCCGGAAAGGATTTCGACCTCATCGGCTTCCTGGCGCTGGGTGGTGTGGCGGCTGGTGCCGGGCTTGCGGCGGTCCAGGTCACGCTGAAGGTCGTCCAGGGAAATCTCCAGGCCCGGCGGGCAGCCGTCGACAATGGCGACCAACGCCGGGCCATGGCTTTCGCCCGCGGTGGTGACGGTGAACAGCTTGCCGTAGGTATTGCCGGACATGCAGGGTGCTCCGAGAAATCGCTGAGAAATCGAGATGGGCGCCAGTATACGCAGGCTCCCCGAGTAGTTCATCCTCGAACCTTATCAGTGCCCGCCAGTCCAACCGGCACCTTCGCAACTCATGGCGTCATGATGTTAAAACTGTTTGTGTTGAGCCTTACCCTCTTCACGGGCCTGGTCTGCGGCGTCGCCCAGGCCACCGTCCTGCAACGTCCCATCAGCCTCGACACCGGCAACGGTGAACTTTTCGGCTCCCTGCTGCTGCCAAAGTCCGACACGCCGGTGCCCGTCGTCCTGATCATTTCTGGCTCAGGCCCTACGGATCGTGACGGAAACAACCCCGAAGGCGGGCGCAATGACAGCCTCAAGCGCCTGGCCTGGGTGTTGGCCCGGCAGAACATCGCCAGCGTGCGCTACGACAAGCGCGGGGTGGCCGCCAGCCTCGCCGCCACACCGGACGAACGCAACCTGAGCGTCGAAGCCTACGTAGCCGACGCCGTGGCCTGGAGCCACAAGCTGGCCGCCGATCCTCGCCTGGGCCCACTGATCCTGCTGGGCCACAGCGAAGGGGCGCTGATCGCAAGCCTCGCCGCGCCCCTGGCCAACGCGGCGGCGGTCATCTCGGTGGCCGGCAGCGCGCGCCCCATCGACGAGGTCTTGCGCCAGCAACTCAGCGCCCGCCTGCCACCGCCGCTGATGCTGCGCAGCAACGAGTTGCTCGACAGCCTCAAGGCCGGCCGTCCCGACCCGAATGTTCCTGCGCAACTGCAGGTCATCTTTCGCCCCAGCGTGCAGCCTTACTTGATCTCGCTGTTCCGCCAGGATCCGGCCCAGGCCTTCGCAGCCCTGAAAATGCCGGCGCTGATCATCCAGGGCAGCCACGATATCCAGGTCAGCGTCGACGATGCCCGGCAATTGAAAGTGGCCAAGCCCGACGCCGAACTGGCGCTGATCAAGGGCATGAACCATGTGATGCGCATCGTGCCCAACGACGTCAAGCGGCAACTGGCCTCCTACAAGGATCCGAACCTGCCCCTCGCGGCGGAGCTCAGTGCCCACATCCTGAGTTTTATTGGCACGTTGGCCGCCCGTTAAGCGCGTTTGGTGGCCTATAGCCCTCTAGTCTTGGCAAATCCGGCCGATAAACCGGTGTCGGACAGCGCAATGGCTGCCGACAAGCCGGCCTGGACAGGATTTTTGCCGTTATGACTGAGACTCAGACTTCTCCCGACATCGCCGCCGAAGCGGCCGCGCCAGCAGGCCCATCGGCGCCCGAGCTGCCTTGGACGGACGTTGAGACCGAACATCATAAGATGCTTCGGCTGGCCCCGCTCAAGACCGATCGCGCCACCGGTGCGCGGCCGCTGCGGTTTGTCGAGTTCAGCTATGCCGAGCGCCATAGCAAGGAACGCAGCTTGCTGCGCATGAGCATTCAGTTGCCCGGCCAGCGAGTGCGCAAGGAACAGAATCACCTCGACGTGTGGGCCGACCACGTCGAGAAACGCCTGTTCTTCTCGCCCGACAGCTTGCAAGTCGAGCCCTTGAACCGGGGCATTGGCCGCTTCCTCGCCGCCCAGGGCATCACTTGGGCCAAGAAGCGTTGGTCGACCTATCGGGTTGACGGCACTGACCTGAACAATAAGGACGCGCTGAACGAAGACACCCGCTTGCGTCGTGATCACTTCCTCAAAGCCCACGGCTTCGAAGTGGTCTACGCCGATGCCCAACACCTCAAGGGCAGCGTCAAGCAAGCCCAGGTTGGCGAGCTGCTGGGCGACTGGAACACCGAGAAGCTGCAGTTCGTCGAGATTCTCGAAGCCGCGCAGATGTTGCAACAGGCCGAGCAGAATCTGGCGGAGCAGGAAGTCAAGCTGCAGAAGCAGGAAGAGAAGGTCAATAAGTTCAAGCGTGAAGACACGGGCCTGCGCTTCACCATCACCTGCCTGGTGGCGTTTGCAATGTTCCAGGCCGGGTTGCTGATCTGGATTGCTACGCGGCATTGATGGCTGCTCAGAAGTGTCTGACGCAACTCCCGTGGCGAGGGGATTTATCCCCTCGCCACGAACGCGGTCGCCAACACAGCCAGCGTCAAACCCGCGAAGCGAACAACGCCTGGTGCTCACGGCACTGCTCGGCGCTGAGCATGAACACGCCGTGCCCACCGCGCTCGAACTCCAGCCAGGCGAAGTCGACTTCTGGATAAAGCGCCTCGACATGAACCTGGCTGTTGCCCACTTCGACGATCAACAATCCTTTGTCCGTCAGATGATCGGCCGCCTCGGCGAGCATCCGGCGTACCAGGTTCAAACCGTCGTCGCCACAGGCCAGGCCCAGCTCAGGCTCGTGCTGGTATTCCTGGGGCATGTCGGCGAAATCTTCCGCGTCGACGTAGGGCGGGTTCGACACGATCAGGTCGAAACGTTGCCCAGGAAGCCCATCGAAACCATCGCCCTGGACGGTAAACACCCGTTCGTCCACACCGTGGCGCTCGATGTTCTGGTTGGCGACTTCCAGCGCTTCGAACGACAGGTCGGCCAACACCACCTCGGCCTCGGGGAACTCGTAGGCGCAGGCAATCCCGATGCAACCGGAGCCGGTACACAAGTCGAGGATTCGCGCGGGCTCCTGGCCCAGCCAAGGCTCGAAGCGTTTTTCGATCAACTCGCCAATGGGCGAACGCGGAATCAGCACGCGTTCGTCGACGATGAACGACATGCCGCAGAACCAGGCCTCGCCCAACAGGTAAGCGGCCGGAATGCGCTCAGCGATACGTCGGCGCAGCAGACGCTGCACATGCACCAACTCCTCGTCTTCTAGACGGCAGTCCAGGTAGCTGTCGGCAATTTCCCAAGGCAGGTGCAACGCGCCCAGGACTAGCTGGCGCGCTTCGTCCCAGGCGTTGTCGGTGCCATGGCCAAAGAACAGATCCTCCCCATGGAAACGGCTGACGGCCCAACGGATATGGTCGCGCAGGGTACGAAGGCGGGAAGTGATCACGGCGGCAAACTCCAGGAAAATCGACGGGCGAGTCTACCAGCCAAACGCATGCCTACCCAAACGCGCTCCAAGGACGACAGTAAATATCGCTGCAATCGTAGGATCCTTCCGTTTTCCGTCAACCCTATTGAACAAGATGTCTATCTTGACAAGGCTGTAGGCCAGCAACGACGGTGCTTGTGATGGAAGCGATTCACAGAACCGCTCCGCCAGAGGACAATGTCGCAAAAGCCCCACTCGAAGGAGCCCCAGAATGTCCGTTCCAAAAACGATGTTTCAACTCAGCGGCCGCGGTTACGCAGCGGCCAACCTGAGTCAAGCGACCCTGATCATCATCGATGCCCAGAAAGAATACCTCGCCGGCCCCCTCGCCCTGAGCGGCATGGATGCGGCGGTCGCGAACATCAAGCAATTGCTCGGCGCTGCCCGCGCCGCCGGCCGGCCGATCGTACATGTGCGCCACCTGGGCACCCATGGCGGGCTATTCGATCCACAGGGTGAGCGCGGCGAATTCATTCCGGGCCTTGAACCCCAGGGCGACGAAACCGTGATCGAAAAACTGCTGCCGAGCGCTTTCCACGGCACTGACCTGAAGAAGCGCCTGGAAGACCTCGGTCCCCTGGACCTGATCGTCTGTGGTTTCATGAGCCACTCCAGCGTCAGCACCACGGTGCGGGCAGCCAAGAACCTGGGTTTTCGTTGCACCCTGGTCGAGGACGCCTGCGCCACTCGTGATCTGCCGCACAAGGGCGGCGTACTCAGCGCCGATCACGTGCACCAGACCGAAATGGCGATCATGGCAGACAACTTCGCCACACTGGCCTTGACCCACGATTTCACCTGATAGCGCTCGATGAGCGGCCTGCTGCGCCGCTCATCCGCAAAAGCCTCTCATTTGCTTCAATTACTGGAGTATCAGGAACAACCCGAACATCTTCCGGTCGAAGGGCCGATACCCATTGAGGAAGGTCGGAATGAAGATATCCGATGGTTTTGACGCACGTCGCTTGCGGCCCAAGGGCCCGAGCAACTGGCGATTTCGTATCGGCGCGGGGATCGCGGCCCTGCTGGCGACGCTCGGCGTGCTACTGGCGATGGCTGGCGCCGCAAGCCTGCTTGGCCGCCCGCCCGCACTGGGCGAGCTGAACGCCACACCGCTGGGTTCGGCGGTCATCCTGGCAATCGGACTGCTGGTACTGCTGTTGGGCATCTGGCTCTGGCGGCGCTGCCGCCGTCGCGCCCGCCAATCCCTGGAGCTGGCCATGGCTCCGCATCTGATGAAAAAACACGACTGATCCGCCATCCGACGTTTTGTCGCGCCCTAATCCCCGGGAGTTGGGTAAACTGGCCGGCCTTCGCGGAGGCTGACATGCAAGACGACGACTTTTCCCTGTTCAAAAGTGCGATCCAGGGCGTAAAACCAATCAAACACGATCGCGCCGAAACGGGCAAACCCAAGGCCGATCGCGCACAAATCGCCAAGCTGCGCCAAGCCGCCACCGTGCGCACCGACGCGACGACCGTGGATGGCTTGTCCGATCAGTTCGTCATCGACGTCGGCCCCGAAGATGAATTGATGTGGGCGCGCGACGGCGTTCAGGAAAGCCAGATGCGCAAGCTGAAGGTAGGCCAGATCCCCTTCGAAGGCAGCCTCGACCTGCACGGCATGACCGTCGAAAAAGCCCGAGAGACCCTCTGGGCCTTCCTGGCCGAAGCCACCAGATTCGAAATCCGCTGCGTACGCGTCACCCACGGCAAAGCCGTGCGGCTGGACGGCAAGCGCCCCATGATCAAGAGCCACGTCAACACCTGGCTGCGCCAGCACCCGCAAGTGCTCGGCTTCACCTCCTGCCAGGCGAAGCACGGCGGCGCCGGTGCGGTCTACGTGATGCTCAAGCGCACCATGATGGAAGGCCGCGACGAGTAACCGCTCGATTGCCGAGCTTGCAGCGCCGTGTCCGCCACCGTACCCTTGCCCTTTGCGTAAAATCCCACAGGTAGTTTCATGTCTCTGGAACAGAATTACACCGCGATTCTCGGCCAATTGGGCGAGGACGTTTCCCGCGAGGGCCTGCTCGACACGCCCAAGCGCGCTGCCAAGGCCATGCAGTACCTTTGCCGCGGTTATGAACAGACCCTGGAAGAAGTCACCAACGGTGCCTTGTTCAGCTCCGACAACAGCGAGATGGTGCTGGTCAAGGACATCGAGTTGTACTCGCTGTGCGAACACCATTTGCTTCCGTTTATCGGCAAGGCCCATGTGGCCTACATCCCGAGCGGCAAGGTATTGGGCCTGTCGAAGGTCGCGCGCATCGTCGACATGTACGCCCGTCGCCTGCAGATCCAGGAAAACCTCAGTCGCCAGATCGCCGATGCGGTCCAGCAGGTGACCGGTGCCCTGGGCGTGGCGGTGGTGATCGAGGCCAAGCACATGTGCATGATGATGCGCGGTGTGGAAAAGCAGAACTCGTCGATGATCACTTCAGTGATGCTGGGCGAATTCCGCGAAAATGCGGCGACCCGCATGGAATTCCTAAGCCTGATCAAATAAAAAAGTCGTTCGAAGAAAACCGGCATTGATCGCCGGTTTTTTTTCGCCTGCGAAAAATCAGGTAAGCTGCGCGCCCTCTTCTTCCCTGCCGTGAGGCTATAACGTGATCGTCAAAGCGCTTCGAGTTGGCCTGGGCCAGCTCATCATCCTTATCGATTTCATCACCCGCCCCGGCAAGAAACAGCGCCCGGCCGACGCCCAGGCGCAAGTCGACCAGGCCGCTCGCAGCCTGACCCTGTATCAATTTCATGCCTGCCCCTTCTGCGTGAAGACTCGCCGGACCCTGCGTCGCCTGAACGTACCGGTGGCCTTGCGCGATGCCAAGAACAACGAGCAGGATCGCCAGACGCTGCTGGAACAGGGCGGCAGGATCAAGGTGCCGTGCCTGCGCATTGAAGAAAATGGCGAGACCACCTGGATGTATGAATCCAAGGTGATCATTGATTATCTGGATAAGCGGTTTTCGGCGGTCTGATTGTTTTGTGGTGAGCTTCAAGGCCTCATCGCGAGCAAGCTCGCTCCCACAGGAGGCTGGTGCTGATTACAAATCTGCAATCATGCACGGTCCCCTGTGGGAGCTTGCTCGCGATGGGGTCGGCCCATCCACTGGATATCTCAGGCTGCCCTGGCCGCCAACGCCCCCCGTACCACCCCCGCCAACCGCTTCAACCCTTCATCCAGTCGCGCCGGATCGATGTGGCTGAAGTTCAAGCGCAAGTGGCCAGGATGCTTGTCAGGCTCAGGGAAAAACGGTTCCCCTGGCATGAACGCCACGTCAGCCGCCAGCGCTGCGGCGAGCAAGGTGCGGGTGTCCAGCGGTTGCTTGAGCGTCAGCCAGAAAAATAGCCCACCCTGGGGCGTGTTCCAATCGGCGATGTCGGCAAAGTGCCTTTGCAATGCAGCCTCGAAGCGGTCGCGCCGATCCCGATAGAAATCCCTCAACTCCTGCATATGGCGGCGATATTGCTCGGTGCCAATCCACTGCAGCGCCTGCCATTGGCCGATGCGATTGGTGTGCAGGTCCGCCGACTGCTTGAGCCGCAACAGGTGCGGGAACAGGTCTGGACTGGCGATCAGGTAACCCACGCGCAGCCCCGGCAGCAGGGTTTTCGACACGGTGCCGGTGTAGATCCAACTGGCCGTTTTCAAGCGACTGGCGATTGGCGTGGCGCTGCCACCGTCGAAGGTCAGTTCGCGATAGGGTTCGTCTTCGACCAGGGTCACGCCGAATTCATCCAGCAGCGCCGCCACGGCATCGCGCTTGGCCTCGCTGTAGCGTACCGCCGATGGATTCTGGAACGTCGGGATCAGGTAGATGAACGCCGGGCGATGCCGCTCCAGGCGCGCCCGCAGTTGTTCCAGGTCCGGGCCGTCCGCCTCAAGGGGAACAGTGATGCAGTCGGCGCCGAACAGTTGGAAGATCTGCAGGGCCGCCAGGTAGGTAGGTGCCTCGAGCATCACCTCGGTGCCGACGTCGATGTGCAACTTCGCCGTCAGATCAAGGGTTTGCTGGGAACCGCTGACCACCAAAACCTGGCTCGCCTCACAAGCCAGCCCTAACGATCGCGCCTGCGCCGCCAACGCTTCGCGCAGGGCCGGCTCACCTTCGCTCATGCCGTATTGCCCCATGGACAACGGCATCGCCGTCCACTCCACTTTTGGCAACATGGCTTCGGCCGGCAGGCCACCGGCGAACGACATCACTTCCGGGCGCTGCGCCGCGGCGAGGATTTCGCGGATAAGAGAACTTTTGAGGCGCGAGACACGTTCGGAAAAAGCCATGGGGTCACCTGTAGCGAAGCGTTGGAAATATAAGTCAAACTGCTTGACTGAAATTACCCCGCTCTTTCTGGAAACGTCAATATGCTTGACCTTAAAAACCCCACCTCCCAGCAAATGGCCATGGAAGCATTCTTCTTTGGTTACCAGGCATTCACCGCCAAGGCCGATGAGATGCTCGAACGCCGGGGCTTGAGCCGAGTGCATCAGCGCATCGTCTTTTTCATCGCCCGTTACCCATCCTTGAGCGTCAAGGAGTTGCTGGCGCTGCTGGGCGTGACCAAACAGGCATTGAACATGCCATTGCGGCAATTAATGGAAATGCATCTGGTCAACAGCGTCGCGTCCGAGGCCGACAAGCGCAAACGATTGTTGGAGCTGACCGCCGAGGGCCAGCGATTCGAACAGGCGCTACGCCGCGAACAAGTGAAATTGCTGGAGCGGGTGTTTGCCGAGGCCGGGGAAGCGGCGGTGGATGGCTGGCTGGCGGTGAACCTGGCCTTGGGTAAATCTGGCGAGTGAAAGCGTCTGACCCAACGCTATCGCGAGCAAACTCGCTCCCACAGCGTTCAGCGGTGACCACAAATCTTGCATTCATCACAGTCCACTGTGGGAGCGAGCTCACTCGCGATAGCGTCCGCACAAGGGATATATCCCTATCGCTCGAAATTTCGTCAACAAAACAGAAAACATTATTTGCTTTATTTGTATACAAAAGCATAATTCGCTTCGTGCGAGTTCCTGACCAACAAGTCAACTACTACGCCAGCCTTACCTGCCTCAATGCCTCGCCGCCACCCTCAGGGGGCGTGCGGTGCCGGAAATAACAATAAAACTCTTGAGGAGTACTCGCTGTGGAAAGCCGCAAACCCGAAGCCCAGACCTTGGATCTTTCGCCGCCATCACGCAGTGGCTGGCTGGAGCGCATCTTCAAACTCAGCTTGCATGGCACCACGGTGAAGACCGAGTTGATTGCCGGTGTGACGACTTTCATCACCATGGCCTACATCATTTTCGTCAACCCCAACATCATGGCCGACGCGGGCATCGATCATGGCGCCGCGTTCGTCGCCACCTGCATTGCCGCCGCCCTGGGTTGCCTGCTGATGGGCCTCTACGCGAACTGGCCGGTGGGCCTCGCGCCGGGCATGGGATTAAACGCCTTTTTCACTTACACCGTGGTCGGCACCATGGGCTACAACTGGGAAACCGCCTTGGGCGCGGTGTTTATTTCCGGCGTGCTGTTCATGTTCCTGACCTTGTCACGGGTGCGTGAATGGCTGCTCAACAGTATCCCGGTGAGCCTGCGCTACGCGATGGGCGCGGGGGTCGGGCTGTTTCTCGGGCTGATCGGCCTGAAGACCGCCGGCATCATCGTCGACAGCCCCGCCACGCTGATCAAGCTGGGCTCGCTGCATGAACCGGGACCGCTGCTGGCTGCCGTATGCTTCCTGATGATTGCCGTGCTGAGCTACCACCGCGTGTTCGGCGCGATTCTCATCAGCATCATCGCCGTGACCCTGGCCGGTTGGGGCCTGGGGCTGGTGCAATACAACGGCGTGATGTCCACGCCGCCCAGCCTGGCACCGACCTGGATGGCCATGGACGTGGCCGGTGTATTCAACGTCAGCATGATCAGCGTGGTGCTGGCTTTCCTGTTCGTACATATGTTCGATACCGCCGGGACGCTGATGGGCGTGGCCCAGCGCGCCGGTCTGGTGAAACCGGATGGCAAGATCGAAAACCTGTCCAAGGCGTTGAAGGCGGACAGCGCCTCCAGCGTGTTCGGCGCCATGGTCGGCGTGCCGCCCGTGACCAGCTACGTGGAAAGCGCCGCCGGAGTCGCGGCCGGTGGCCGCACGGGGCTTACCGCAGTCACGGTCGGCGTGCTATTCATCGCCGCCATGTTCTTCGCGCCGCTGGCCGGGATGATCCCTGCTTATGCGACAGCCGGCGCCCTGATCTATGTCGCCATGCTGATGATGGGTGGCATGGCCCATATCGAATGGGACGAAGCGACCGACAGCATTCCAGCGATCGTCACCGCCATCATGATGCCTCTGACGTTCTCGGTCGCCGATGGCATCGCGCTCGGCTTCATCACTTACGTCGTGCTAAAGGCTGGCACCGGTAAGCACAAGGAAATATCCGTCAGCCTCTGGGTGCTTTGTGCGATCTTTATCGCCAAGTTCATCTTCTTGTAAGCGGCACGAGCCTTACCCGCCTCACCCTGTCGGGTGGGGCTTTTGTACGTCAGGAGCAAAGCAATGAATCTGGAAACCTGGTTGTTGTTCAGTGGTGCCGCGTTGGTGGTAATCCTTATCCCCGGCCCGTTATCGTTACTGATGATCAGCAACAGCCTGAACTACGGCTTGCGCCGATCCTACCCGGCTTTCCTTGGTGGAGTGATGGCATCGATCTGCTTGTTGAGTGCGTCGGCGCTGGGGCTCGGTGCCCTGTTGCTGGCGTCGGAGCAGTTGTTCAGCGCCTTGAAAATCGTCGGCGCGCTGTACCTGTTCTACCTCGCCTGGCAGAGCTGGCAGCAATCGCGCCAGCCTTCCCAGGGTGCCGAGGTACCGCAAGCCGCCCCCATTCCGCGTTTCCGCGCGCTGTTCGGCCGTGCGTTCGTACTCGGCGCGAGCAACCCGAAGGACATCCTTTTCTTCGCGGCATTCCTGCCGCAATTCCTGAGTGCCGAGCAGCCGTTCTTGCCGCAACTGCTGGTGATGATCGCCACTTGGACCGTGCTCGACCTGCTCTGCAAGCTGGCGTATGGCCTCGGTGCCCATGGCGCTGCCCGCTATCTGCGCACGGGCAAGGGCCAGAGCTGGTTCAACCGGGTCAGCGCCGGGTTGTTCAGCGGGGCCGGGGCGGCTTCCTTGCTGAGCCGCTGAGAAAAAAATCTTCGCGAGCAGGCTCGCTCCCACAGTTGAAACGCATTCGATTGTGGAAGCGAGCTTGCTCGCGATAAGGCCCTCGCCTATTTGATAGGCGAAAAAAAGCCCGCAGTGTGAGCGGGCTAAAAACCAAAGAAGCTCTATGCGCAGTCGCTTCCAGGGCAAGGCAGCTGCTTGGGGGCTCAGCTGCCTCGATAGGTTGAATAGGCGTAGGGCGAAATCAGCAACGGCACATGGTAATGCTCCTGCTCTTGCGAAATGCCAAAGCGCAGCACCACCACATCCAGGAAGGCCGGCTCGGACAGTTGCACGCCACGGGCGCGGTAGTAATCGCCGGCGTGGAATTGGATTTGGTAAACGCCGCTGCGGTAGTCGTCTCCTTGCAGCAGTGGTGCGTCACAACGGCCATCGCTGTTGGTCACTGCACTGGCAACCCGTTGCAGTTCGGAACCTTCGACGCGATACAGTTCGATCTTGATCGCGCTGCCTGGACAGCCGTGTGCGGCATCTAAAACGTGTGTAGTCAGACGTCCCATCGATTGTGCGTGCCCGGATGCGGAACAGCCAGGCACGGCGCCTCCTGAGTCAGTTGAAAGACAAGCCGCACCATTTCGAAGCACGAAAGATCACGGCAGTGAGCGAATTAAGACACTTTAAAGCTGAATTGTACACAATAAAAAACAGATATCTGCTTCACTTCGCCAACCACGGCAATCGTCATTTGTTTTTACCCCAACCCCAGGCATATAAGGGCTTATGCAACATTAGCTGACTGGGTAGGCAAGTTTCTTGCAGCGCCGATACGGCAACGTTGGCGGTAAAAAATGCAAAATACAGGCTTACAAGTCGAAGACAAAGTTGTATACAATCAGCCCATCGTCGTGACGCCAGCCCGATATCCATCGCCAGGGCGCCACCTACATGGTTCGAACAAGAAGGAAGACTGCAGTGAGCGCTGACTACCCACGCGACCTGATCGGTTACGGCAGTAACCCTCCCCATCCCCAATGGCCGGGCAATGCCCGCATTGCCCTCTCCTTCGTACTCAACTATGAGGAAGGTGGCGAGCGCAACGTGTTGCATGGCGACAAGGAGTCCGAAGCGTTCCTTTCGGAGATGGTCGCGGCGCAACCGCTGCAGGGCGAGCGCAACATGAGCATGGAGTCGCTGTACGAGTATGGCAGCCGCGCAGGGGTCTGGCGGATCCTCAAGCTGTTCAAGGAGTTCGATATACCACTGACCATCTTCGCCGTGGCCATGGCTGCCCAGCGTCATCCGGACGTGATTCGCGCCATGGTCGCCGCCGGCCACGAAATCTGCAGCCATGGCTATCGCTGGATTGATTACCAATATATGGACGAGGCCCAGGAACGCGAGCACATGCTCGAAGCGATCCGCATCCTCACCGAAATCACTGGCGAGCGTCCGCTGGGCTGGTACACCGGCCGCACCGGCCCGAACACCCGCCGGCTAGTGATGGAAGAAGGCGGCTTCCTCTACGACAGCGACACCTACGACGACGACCTGCCCTACTGGGAGCCAAACAACCCCACCGGCAAGGCGCACCTGGTCATCCCTTACACCCTGGACACCAATGACATGCGCTTCACCCAAGTGCAGGGTTTCAACAAGGGCGACGATTTCTTCCAGTACCTCAAGGACGCTTTCGACGTGTTGTATGCCGAAGGCGCCGAAGCGCCGAAGATGCTTTCCATCGGCCTGCATTGCCGCCTGATCGGCCGCCCCGCGCGCCTGGCCTCCCTCAAACGTTTCCTCGAATACGTCAAGGGTCATGAGCAGGTGTGGTTCAGTCGCCGCGTCGACATCGCTCGCCATTGGCAGCAGACCCATCCGTATCAGGGAGCGTCCAAATGACCGCTTTCCAAACCCTCAAGCCTTCCACCTTGAGCCGCGAAGCGTTCGTCAAAGCCTTCGCTGACATTTACGAACATTCGCCATGGGTGGCCGAAAAGGCTTTCGACCTGGGCCAGGACCCTTCGATCGACGAGATCGAGACCCTGCACCAGCGCATGAGCGACATCCTGTTGAGTGCCGATCACGCCAGCCAACTGGCCCTGATCAACGCTCACCCGGACCTGGCCGGCAAAGCCGCCGTCCAGGGACAACTGACCGAAGCCAGCACCAACGAACAGGCTGGCGCCGGTATCCACCAATGCACGGCCGAAGAGTTCCAGCGCTTCACCGAGCTGAACGAGGCCTATAAAGCCAAGTTCAAGTTTCCCTTCATCATGGCGGTAAAAGGCAGCAACCGGCACCAGATCCTCGCCGCGTTCGAGACGCGCATCCACCACTCGGCAGACGCCGAATTCAAATGCGCGCTGGCAGAGATCAACAAGATCGCGTTGTTCCGATTACTGACCCTTTAGCGAGCGGCTCCTGAAGACAGGTCCTGCAAGCATCCCCAGCCAACTTATCAAAGGCAGACAAGAAGAATGAAAGCTTACGCCGTACCGTTCGAAAAGTTCGTCAACCTGGCCGACGCCCGCCTGGGCACCAAGATCATCTCGGTCACCGACGACTGGTTCGCCGACGCCAACCGCCTGTTCCAGCCGACCCCGGCCGTGTGGAAGGAGGGCGTGTTCGATGACAACGGCAAGTGGATGGATGGCTGGGAGTCGCGCCGCAAGCGCTTCGAAGGCTACGACAGCGCGGTGATCCGCCTGGGCGTGCCGGGCTCGATCAAGGGCGTGGACATCGACACTTCATTCTTCACCGGCAACTACCCGCCATCGGCTTCCCTGGAAGCCTGCTTCCTGGCCGAAGGCGAGCCGGACGAAAACACCCAATGGACTGAAGTGCTGTCGGCCGTCGAGCTGCAAGGCAACAGTCACCACTACCACGAAATCAGCGACGAGCAAGCCTTCAGCCATCTGCGCTTCAACATTTATCCGGATGGCGGCGTGGCTCGCCTGCGGGTCTATGGTGTTCCGTATCGCGACTGGTCCGCCGTGGGCGACAACGAACAGATTGACCTGGCCGCCGCCCTCAATGGCGGGCGCGCCCTGGCCTGCTCCGACGAGCACTTCGGCCGCATGAGCAACATTCTCAACCCGGGCCGCGGCATCAACATGGGCGATGGCTGGGAAACCGCCCGTCGTCGCACGCCTGGCAATGACTGGGTAATCGTCGCCCTGGGCCATGCCGGTATCGTTGAACAAGTTGTCGTCGACACCCTGCACTTCAAGGGCAATTACCCGGACAGCTGCTCGATCCAGGGCGCGTTCGTCAAAGGTGGCACCGACAGCCAGATCGAAACCCAATCGCTGTTCTGGCGCGAGCTGCTGCCGAGCCAGAAGCTGGAAATGCACGCCGAACACACCTTCGCCGAACAGATCAAGGCGCTGGGGCCAATCACCCATATCCGCCTGAACGTGTTCCCGGATGGTGGCGTGAGTCGCCTGCGGGTGCTTGGCAAGGTCGCTAAATAGCGGTGAAGCCAATCGCGAGCAGGGCTCGCTCCCACAGGGTATGCGGTCAAATGTGGGAGCGAGCCTGCTCGCGATAGCAATAGAACAGACAACAATGAATTCAAGGTAAAGAAGACCAGCATGCGCACTCTCAAGATCGAACCGTTGACCAAAGAAGCCTTCGCCCCGTTCGGTGACGTGATCGAAACCGACGGCAGCGATCACTTCATGATCAACAACGGTTCGACCATGCGCTTTCATCGCCTGGCGACGGTGGAAACCGCCACGCCGGACGACAAGGCGATCATCAGCATCTTCCGCGCCGACGCGCTGGAGATGCCACTGACCGTGCGCATGCTGGAGCGCCATCCGCTGGGCAGCCAGGCCTTCATTCCGCTGCTCGGCAACCCCTTTCTGATCGTGGTCGCGCCACTTGGCGATGCACCTGTATCAGGCTTGGTCCGCGCCTTCGTCACCAACGGCAGGCAGGGCATCAATTACCATCGCGGCGTCTGGCACCACCCGGTGCTGACGATCGAAAAGCGGGATGACTTCCTGGTGGTTGATCGCAGTGGCACAGGCAACAACTGCGATGAGCATTTTTTCAAAGAGGATGAGTTTTTGATCCTCGCCCCCCACCAATAAGAGAAGGTCCGATCACGCGAAAACAAGCGTGACGGGCGAGAGGTAAAGACTGTGGAAGCACATATGCTGGAATGGCTGAACCTGAGCATTCGCTGGGTTCATATGATCACTGGCGTAGCCTGGATCGGCGCGTCGTTCTACTTCGTCTGGCTGGAAAACAACCTCAATCGCGTCAACCCCAAGAGCGGCCTGGCCGGCGACTTGTGGGCCATCCACGGTGGCGGTATCTATCACCTGGAAAAATACAAACTCGCACCACCGGCCATGCCGGACAACCTGCACTGGTTCAAGTGGGAAGCCTACTTCACCTGGATGTCGGGCATCGCGCTGTTGTGCGTGGTGTTCTATTGGAACCCGACCGTCTACCTGCTGGCTCCCGGCAGCAGCCTGAGCGGCCCTGAAGGCGTCGCCCTGGGCCTCGGCTCGTTGTTGGTCGGCTGGTTCATCTATTCCTTTCTCTGCGATTCGGCCCTGGGCAAGCGCCCCGCCCTGCTCGGCCTGATTCTGTTCGTGCTGTTGATCGCCGCGGCATATGGCTTCAGCAAGGTGTTCAGCGGTCGCGGCGCCTACCTGCATGTCGGTGCCGTCATCGGTACGATCATGGTCGGCAACGTGTTCCGCATCATCATGCCGGCCCAGCGTGCGCTGGTGGCGGCTATCGCCGAGAACCGCACCCCCGACCCGGCGCTGCCGGCCAAAGGCTTGTTGCGTTCGCGCCACAACAACTACTTCACCCTGCCGGTGCTGTTCATCATGATCAGCAACCACTTCCCAAGCACCTACGGCAGCCAATACAACTGGCTGATCCTGGCGGGTATCGCAGTGGCGGCGGTGTTGGTGCGGCATTACTTCAACACGCGTCATGACAGCAATCGGTTTGCCTGGACGTTGCCGGTGGGCGCCTTGGCGATGATCTGCCTGGCTTATGTCACCGGTCCCAAGCCGATGCCTGGCGCGCCGGAAGTCGCGAAGGTGCCCGGCGTGATCGAGTATCAGCCACTGCCGGAGACGGCGGTGGGCGGCGGCGCCAAACCCGCAGTACCAGCGCAGGCGCCCGCGCCTGCCCAGGCTTCCAATGCCCAGGGCCCGTCATTCGATAAAGTCCACAGCGTGATCCAGGAACGCTGCTCGGTCTGCCATTCGGCCAAGCCCACCAGCCCGCTGTTCAGCGCGGCGCCGGGCGGGGTGATGTTCGATACGCCACAGCAGATCCAGCAGGAAGCCGCGCGCATCCAGGCCCAGGCCGTGACCACCCAGATCATGCCACTGGGCAATATCACCCAGATGACCCAGCAGGAGCGCGATCTGATTGGCGCCTGGATCACCCAAGGTGCACGGACCAACTAGTCCACCCGAGCAAGCCTCGATCCACAGCAATACCGCTGACGGGCAGACCGGCACACGCCGGTCGCCCGTCAGCGGCCACCTGCGCCTCAACAATAACAACAAGAGGAAAGCACCCCATGCACACGTTCCACACTCACGCCCCGCATCCGTTGCCCATGCGCTGTCGCAACGCACTTGAGCCCCTCCATGCAAGCCCGTATCCTGCGCGGCCGTTCGAATCCGGACGTCTCCAAATAACAATCGGATCCTGACCGACGCCGCTGTTTTCAGCTCTTGTCACAAACAAAAAGCTGACCGAACGGATGTTTATCCGTAGAAAAAGCGCCACACCAGAGCGCTGACGACAAGAAACGCGATACCACTTACCTTTGGGAGCAAACCGAATGAAACGCACGTGCACCAACCTGATCGTTGCGGGATCTTTGTTGGCAGGGGGACAGGCCGTGGCAGGCGACCTGCTCCAATGGCAGAGCAACAGCCTGAGCTACCTGTATGGCAAGGACTTCCAGATCAACCCACGCATCCAGCAGACCGTGACGTTCGAGCACGCCGATGCGTGGAAATACGGCGACAACTTTTTCTTCCTCGACCGGATCTTCTACAACGGCCAGGACGACAGCCAGTCTGGCCCGAATACCTATTACGGCGAGTTCAGCCCACGCTTGTCGTTCGGCAAGATTTTTGACCAGAAGCTCGAACTGGGTCCGATCAAGGACGTGCTGCTGGCGATGACCTATGAGTTTGGCGAAGGCGACAACGAGTCTTACCTGATCGGCCCGGGTTTCGACCTGGCCATTCCCGGTTTCGATTATTTCCAGCTGAATTTCTACAACCGCCAGACCGAAGGCTCGCGTGCCGGCGACAACGTCTGGCAGATCACACCGGCCTGGGCCTACACCGTGCCCGTGGGGTCGTCCGATATCCTGATCGATGGTTTCATCGACTGGGTCGTGGACAACGACACCAACTCAAAGGGCACCTACCACGCCAACCTGCACATCGTCCCGCAGATCAAATATGACTTGGGCAAGGCCTTGAAACTGGGCGCCAAGCAACTGTATGTCGGTGTGGAATACGACTACTGGAAAAACAAATACGCGATCGAAGACAGCGGTAGTTTCAAGACCAACCAGAGCAATACCAGTTTCTTGCTGAAGTACCATTTCTGATCGACCAAGGCTCGCTGCCACAGTGATTCCCGGAGCGGACACCCGCTCAGCATCCACAGGGAATTCCTTGTGGGAGCGAGCCTGCTCGCGATGGCGTCAGACCCGCTACCCCTGAGCCAAGCCCAGGAACCGGCTCAACGCCTCACGCTGCGCCAACGCATCCTGGCGCCCCAGCTCGATCAACTCGCCGCAGTACCCCGCCTCGAACAGCAGATAGCTCAACACCCCAGCCCCGCTGGTCTTGGTCGCGCCCGGCCCGCGCAGGAACACCCGCAACGCACGGGGCAGTTCCTGGCGATGACGGGCGGCGATCTCGTCGATCGGTTGGCTTGGCGAAATCACCAACACCTCCACCGGTGCCGCACCGAGGGTATGGGCAGGCACGCCCTCGGGCAGGAGGTGACTGAACTGGTTGAGGCGCCCAAGCAACTCGATGTCGCTTTCCAGGCTGTCGATGAACGTGCTGTTGAGCATGTGTCCGCCGATCTGCGCCAGGGTGGGTTGCTGGCCGGTGTAGCTGCGCTCCTGGGGCGTTTGCCCACCCGCGCCGCGGGGGTTGCCACTGACGCCGATGACCAACACACGATTGGCCCCCAGGTGCAGGGCTGGACTGATCGGCGCCGATTGGCGCACCGCGCCGTCGCCGAAGTACTGGGGGCCGATCTTGACCGGTGCGAACAGCAAGGGGATCGCGGAACTGGCCAGCAGATGCTCCACCGACAACTGCGTCGGGACACCGATGCGCCGGTGCCGCAACCAGGCATCTATAGTGCCGCGACCTTGATAGAACGTCACCGCCTGTCCGGACTCGTAGCCGAACGCGGTCACCGCCACCGCTCGCAGCTGGTGCTCGGCGATCGCCTGCTCGATACCCGACGCATGGAATTGTGCCCGGAGCAATTCGCGCAACGGTGAACTGTCGACCAGCGCCACCGGCAACTTGGCCCCCAGGCCCAACAGGCTGTGCGTGATGAAACGCGTCGCCTGGACGAGCACGCCACGCCAATCGCTGCGCATCACCTGGTGGCTGCGCACCGCTTGCCAGAACGCCGTCAGCCGCTCGATGGCGCTTTTGAAATCCATCGCACCGCTTGCCAGGCTGACCGCGTTGATCGCGCCAGCCGACGTGCCGACGATCACCGGGAACGGGTTGTCTGCGCCGTCTGGCAATAACTCGGCGATGGCCGCCAATACGCCCACCTGATATGCCGCTCGAGCCCCGCCGCCGGAAAGAATCAAACCTGTTACCGGTTCAGCTGGGGTCATCGCGTTGCTCCGTGCTCAGTCAATTAGGCTACATTTCAACCGCGTTTTTCGTACAACTTCGGCTCACCCGGCGGACGGGTCTTGAAGCGCCGATGGGCCCAGAGATATTGCCCGGGGCATTGGCTGACCGATTTTTCTACCCACTGGTTGATGCGAGTGCAATCGGCTTCCTCGGTCTCCCCCGGAAAATCCTCCAGCGGCGCCTGGATCACCAGACGATAGCCGCTGCCATCAGCCAGACGCTCCTGGACGAACGGCACGACCAGTGCCTTGCCCAAGCGCGCAAATTTGCTGGTGGCGGTGACCGTCGCCGCCTGGATGCCGAACAATGGCACGAATACACTTTGCTTGGCGCCGTAGTCCTGGTCCGGTGCATACCATATCGCCCGGCCCGCGCGCAGCAACTTGAGCATGCCGCGCACATCATCGCGTTCCACCGCGAGGGAATCGAGGTTGTGCCGTTCGCGACCGCGGCGCTGGATATAGTCGAACAACGGGTTCTTGTGCTCGCGGTACATGCCATCGATGGTGTGCTGTTGGCCCAACAACGCCGCGCCGATTTCCAGCGTGGTGAAATGCAGCGCCATCAGGATCACACCCCGGCCCTCGCGCTGGGCCTGCTTGAGATGCTCCAACCCTTCGACATGGGCCAGCTTCGCCAGGCGCGAACGCGACCACCACCAGCTCATGGCCATTTCGAAGAACGCGATGCCGGTGGAGGCGAAGTTTTCCTTGAGCAAGCGCTTGCGCTCAGCGGCGGACTTCTCGGGAAAACACAGTTCCAGGTTGCGACTGGCGATGCGCCGCCGGTCGCCGGCCACCCGGTACATCAGCGCGCCCAGCGCCCGGCCGATCCGCAGCAGCAACGGATACGGCAACTGAACGATCAGCCACAACAGCCCCAGGCCGCACCACAGCAGCCAGAAACGCGGATGAAAAAATGCAGCTCGAAGACGCGGGCGATCCATTACAGCTTCCACAAAGACTTGGGCCGCGCATTCTACATTGTTCGACCCGGGTTGCGGCTGACGGGCGATCTCGTTATAAGTCTCGGCACTTTTAGTGACAAGTCGTTGTACGCCGACCATGAGCCAAACCGAACCGCTAGACCAAGATCCCGTGTTCCAGCTGAAGGGCAGCATGCTCGCCATTACGGTGCTGGAACTGGCCCGTAACGACCTGGAAGGTCTTGACCGGCAGTTGGCGGCGAAAGTCGCCCAGGCCCCGAATTTTTTCAGCAATGCCCCCCTGGTACTGGCACTGGACAAGCTGCCTGCCGGCGAAGGTTCAGTGGACTTGCCTGGCCTGATGCGCGTCTGCCGCCAACACGGCCTGCGCACGCTGGCGATCCGCGCCAGCCGCATCGAAGACATCGCCGCCGCCATCGCCATTGACATCCCGGTGCTACCGCCTTCCGGTGCTCGTGAGCGGGTGCTGGAACTGAGCCCGGCCGAACCGAAGAAACCCGAGAAACCAGCAGAGCCCACCGTCAAGCCAACCCGTGTGATCACCACGCCGGTACGCGGCGGACAGCAGATTTATGCCCAGGGTGGCGATCTGGTCGTCGTGTCCTCGGTCAGTCCGGGCGCGGAACTTCTGGCCGATGGCAACATCCATGTATACGGCCCGATGCGCGGCCGTGCGCTGGCCGGTGTCAAGGGCGACACCAAGGCAAGGATCTTCTGTCAGCAGTTGAGCGCCGAACTGGTCTCCATCGCCGGGCATTACAAGGTTTCCGAGGATTTGCGTCGCGACCCGTTGTGGGGGGCTGGCGTCCAGGTCAGCCTGTCGGGCGACGTGTTGAACATCATTCGGCTTTAACGGATACTGCCGCATTTTCCAAGCATCTCTAAAACGTAGCGAAAACAGCTTAACGACGTAGGAAAAAGGATCAGGCAGTGTTTACCAGAAGTAGACCCGGCCCAATGTCCTATTCCAGCCAAGCCTGTGCAGTTGCAGCAGTTTTCCAGAGATGTTTTTCAGGGGCTGACAAAGTCCTTTTTCCTTAGGGGTGAAACACCTTGGCCAAGATTCTCGTGGTTACATCCGGCAAGGGTGGTGTGGGTAAGACCACCACCAGCGCCGCTATCGGTACCGGCCTCGCCTTGCGCGGCCACAAAACAGTCATCGTCGACTTCGACGTCGGCCTGCGTAACCTCGACCTGATCATGGGTTGCGAGCGTCGCGTGGTCTATGACTTCGTCAACGTGGTCAATGGCGAAGCGAACCTGCAACAAGCCCTGATCAAGGACAAGCGCCTTGAGAACCTGTACGTGCTGGCCGCGAGCCAGACCCGCGACAAAGACGCGCTGACCCAGGAAGGCGTGGAAAAGGTGCTGATGCAGCTCAAGGAAGACTTCGAATTCGTGGTCTGCGACTCCCCGGCCGGTATCGAAAAAGGTGCCCACCTGGCCATGTACTTCGCTGACGAAGCGATCGTCGTGACCAACCCGGAAGTGTCGTCGGTGCGTGACTCCGACCGCATGCTGGGCCTTCTGGCGAGCAAGTCCCGTCGCGCCGAGCAGGGCGAAGAGCCGATCAAGGAACACTTGCTTCTGACCCGCTACAACCCTCAGCGCGTCAGCGACGGCGAAATGCTCGGCGTCGAGGACGTCAAGGAAATCCTGGCGGTCACCCTGCTGGGCGTGATTCCAGAATCCCAAGCGGTACTCAAGGCCTCGAACTCCGGCGTGCCGGTCATTCTTGACGACCAGAGCGACGCTGGCCAGGCGTACAGCGATGCAGTCGATCGTCTACTGGGCAAAACCGTCGAACATCGATTCCTCGACGTCACGAAGAAAGGTTTCTTCGAGCGCCTGTTTGGAGGTAGGTAATGAACCTTTTTGACTTCTTTCGTGCCAACAAAAAGCCAAGTACCGCCTCGGTCGCGAAAGAGCGTCTACAGATCATCGTGGCGCACGAACGCGGCCAACGCAGCACCCCTGACTACCTGCCGGCCTTGCAGAAGGAACTGGTGGAAGTGATCCGCAAATACGTCAACATCGGCAACGATGACGTGCATGTGGCGCTCGAAAGCCAGGGCAGCTGCTCGATTCTGGAACTCAATATCACCCTGCCGGATCGCTGATCGACCCTGCGGGGAGCCACGGCGGCTCGGGCCCTCTCCTCTCCCCCTGGGACTGGAGAAGGGCCCGAGCCGCCGTTGCCGTTTGTTACGAGACTGTTTAATGCCCCTGTCCAACATCCGCATCCTCCACCAGGACGCCGCCGTACTTGTGGTCGACAAGCCGACCCTGCTCCTGTCCGTGCCTGGCCGGGCGGACGACAATAAAGATTGCCTGATCACTCGCCTGCAGGAAAACGGCTATCCGGAAGCGCGAATCGTGCACCGGCTCGACTGGGAAACCTCCGGCATCATCCTGCTGGCCCGCGATCCGGATACCCATCGCGAACTGTCCCGCCAGTTTCATGACCGCGAAACCGAAAAAGCCTACACCGCGTTGTGCTGGGGCCAGCCCGAGCTGGACAGTGGCAGCATCGATCTGCCCTTGCGCTACGACCCACCGACCAAGCCCCGTCACGTCGTGGACCATGAGCACGGCAAGCATGCCCTGACGTTCTGGCGTGTACTCGAACGTTGCGGCGACTGGTGTCGGGTCGAACTGACGCCCATCACCGGACGCTCACATCAGTTGCGCGTGCACATGCTGTCCATCGGTCATCCATTGCTGGGCGACGGACTCTATGCCCATCCGCAGGCATTGGCGGCCTGGCCGCGCCTGTGCCTGCACGCCAGCATGCTCAGCTTTACCCATCCGCAAAGCGGCGAGCGCTTGCGCTTCGAGTGCCCGGCACCGTTCTGAACAAGGGATCAAACGAAGTCGAGCCTTCTGGCGATACGCGCCAGAGGCCTCGACCGGGACACCGCGTGTAGGAAAAGTCTTCACATTCAATGGAATATGCTTAAGATGGTGGCATTTAGCCAAGGCCAGGACGCCCGTGCCAGATTCTCCACCGCTTCAGCAAGACTACCGTTATACCTTCCGCTTCTTGAATACGGATTTACATCTACGGGACGAACCTTGTCATCGCACCGAGCAAGCGCTGCGCCAGCTCATCATCAATCGCCGCAAGCGCGCGGTGACCAGGGCGACGGCAATCATTGCGGGCAGCAAACAGGCTTTGTTTGCCAAGGTCCAGCGCCTGGGCAGTTGGCGAAGCAAAGTACGCGTCACATTGGGCACCCCCCAGCGCAACGGGCGCTTTGACTGGCCACTGGAAGAGCTGCAGAACACGCTGCTGGCCCAGCATCGCGGCGTCCGGATGCCGACGCTCCAGGGGTTTGGCTACACCAGGAGTGGATTAGGCCTGGCCCAGGATTACTTCCTGATCACCGAGTTGCTGGAGGATTACACCGACGGCGCAAAATGGCTGGCGGAACATCCCGGACAGATTGAAACATTCACCCACAAAGCCTTAGAACTGCTGGATTCCCTGACAAGCAGGAACATAAGCCACATGGATTTCTGGGCTGGCAATCTCATGCACCCGGCTGATCCACAACGTCCGCTGATGGCGATCGATTTCGAGAACTGTTTTTCCCGGCCGACGCCGTTTCACAGCGAAACACTCGGCTTCCAGCTCGGGTTCCTGTACCACCGTGAAATCTACCGGTACATCACCGAAGCACGGTACGACAGCCTGGTCGAGGAATACCTCGATCGCAAGCCAACGGTCTCGATGGAAAACTTCAACAACGTGTATCAGGTCAGCAAGCACTGCCACCTGGGCCGCAAGGAGCGCCGAGAAGTGTTCCTGCAAGGCCGGCTCCTGCTTGACTGAGCCATTCGGGGCGCGGCATTGGCCCTGCTATGTCGCTGCCCGATGGGGTAAACTTGCGCCCATTGCTGTCTGGAGTTATTTATGCGCGCAGAGTTGAACCAGGGCCTGATCGACTTCCTCAAGGCCTCCCCCACCCCGTTCCATGCTACCGCCAGCCTTGCCCAGCGCCTGGAGGCGGCGGGTTACCAGCGTCTCGATGAGCGCGAGACCTGGGCCACCGAGGCCAACGGTCGCTATTACGTCACGCGCAACGATTCCTCGATCATCGCTTTCAAACTGGGCCGCAACTCTGCGCTACACGACGGCATCCGCCTGGTCGGCGCCCACACCGACAGCCCTTGCTTGCGGGTCAAGCCCCAGCCGGAACTGCAACGTCAGGGGTTCTGGCAACTGGGCGTGGAAGTGTACGGCGGCGCACTGCTGGCGCCGTGGTTCGACCGCGACTTGTCGCTGGCCGGCCGCGTGACCTTCCGCCGTGACGGCAAGGTCGAGAGTCAGCTGATCGATTTCAAGGCGCCGATCGCCACGATTCCAAACCTGGCCATTCATCTCAACCGTGAAGCCAACCAAGGCTGGGCGATCAATCCGCAGAACGAGCTGCCGCCGATCCTCGCCCAGTTTGCTGGCGACGAACGCGTCGACTTCCGCGCCGTGCTCACTGACCAGTTGGCCCGGGAACACGGCTTGAACGCCGACGTGGTGCTCGATTACGAGCTGAGCTTCTATGACACCCAAAGCGCAGCGGTCATCGGTTTGCATGGTGATTTCATCACCGGCGCGCGACTGGACAACCTGCTCTCCTGCTATGCCGGCCTGCAAGCCTTGCTGACCGCCGACACCGAAGAAACCTGCGTGCTGGTGTGCAACGACCACGAAGAGGTCGGTTCTACTTCAGCGTGTGGCGCGGACGGCCCGATGCTCGAACAGACCCTGCGCCGTCTGCTGCCCGACGGTGAAGATTTCGTACGCACCATTCAGAAATCCCTGCTGGTCTCCGCAGACAACGCCCACGGCGTACACCCCAACTATGCCGACAAGCACGACGCCAATCATGGCCCCAAGCTCAACGCCGGCCCGGTGATCAAGGTCAACACCAACCAGCGCTACGCCACCAACAGCGAAACCGCCGGCTTCTTCCGCCACCTGTGCATGGCCGAAGAAGTACCGGTGCAGAGTTTCGTGGTGCGCAGCGACATGGGTTGCGGCTCGACCATCGGCCCGATCACCGCCAGTCAACTGGGTGTGCGCACCGTGGACATTGGCCTGCCGACCTTTGCCATGCATTCGATCCGCGAACTGTGCGGTAGCCAAGACCTGGCGCACCTGGTGAAAGTGCTGAGCGCGTTCTACGCTTCTCGCGAGTTGCCATAAAACCTTCTGGCGAGGGAGCTTGTTCCCGCTGGGTGGCGCAGCCACCCCAAACCGGTTTTGCCAGTGCTGCGCACTGGAGCGGGAGCAAGCTCCCTCGCCACAAGGGTATCCAGCGAAAGGTTTGGATAACTCATGACACACCTCACCACACCCCAAGCAAACCCGAACTAGACTGACCTTATCCCTCCCGACAAGGCCGTCGCAATGATCTCCATGTCCTCGTTCAACGCCATGCTCGTGCCCATCATCGCCGGCATGATCCTGCTGGCCATTGGCTTCAACTTCCGAGACAAAAATGTCGGGGTGTTCGCCATGTGGATCGGCATGTTGCTGATCCTTATCACAGTGCTGTTCAGGATTATGGCGAAGCTCAACGAGTCCTCCTGAATACGCCTCAGGCGGGTTGTTCCGGCACGTCCACGCCAACGTGGATCGCGTCGTGCCGCCAGAATTCCAAGTCACAATCGATCAGCCGTTGGTGCTGGTCATAGTTGACCCGAGCAATCCGCAGCCCGGGGCTGCCGACCGACACTTTCAGCGCTGCCGCGGCCTCGGGTTGCAACGAGGTAGGCACGATGTCGAATTTCACCCGGCCGTAATGCAAGTCGTAATGGCGGGCGTACAGCTCGGTCATGGACTGGTTGAGATCGAACGCGAGAATGTCCGGAAAGTACGACGGGTTCAGATAATGCTCCACATAAAGCACCAGTCTTTCATCGATACGCCGGGTGCGACAGATCTGGATGACGCTGGACAGCGCCGGCAGTTGAAGCCAGGCGCAGATTGCCGCCGAGGCGGGTTGCAAGCGGGCCGATATGACTTCGGTGCGCGGCACCCGGCCTTGAGCGGCAACCATCGCGTGGAAATGGCTGCGCTGCATCAGGTTGTAGGCCAGCCGCGGTGGCGAAACGAACCAGCCCCGACGTTCCTCGCGGTAAATCTGCCCTTGGGCTTCCAACTGCAACAATGCCTCGCGCACGGTAATCCGAGTGGTGCCGAACAATTCGCTGAGTTTGCGCTCGGCTGGCAATTTGTTGCCGGCCGCCAGCAAGCCGTGGTCGATCTGCTCTTGCAGAACTTGTCCGATGGATGTCACCGCTTTGGTTGCCTCAACGCGCATCAACGTTACCTATCTGGACTAGACCAGCACTGTTTCGGGGCGGGATCTTTGCCGCTTCGATCCGTATCGCATGCCTGCAAGCCTAGGCGCTGAGCATGACTGAGAGATGACACAACCGCTGAACGGTCTATTTGCTGGCTTGCAATTAAACGGCCAAGTCCTTGCAGATCAGTTGTTTACTCATGGTCTACGCTTATGACGCAGCGACCCTCCGTGAGCCCGACGATTGCTGGCGCGCTTGCAGTCGACATCAAAATGTCATGGGAGACGCCTACATTGGCTCAGGTATTGCTGACCTAGACCAACACAACCGCAATCGCAGCGTTGAAAACGCCCATAGGAGCTTCGGATGAAACAGCTTTTCCTGGCATCACTGTTAGGCTCGACCATTGCCATGTGCACCGCCGCCATGGCCGCTGATACCGATCTGAAAACACTGGAAGCCGCTGCGAAAGCGGAAGGCGCCGTAAACAGCGTCGGCATGCCCGATGACTGGGCGAACTGGAAAGGCACCTGGGACGACCTGGCCAAGCTCTATGGCTTGAAGCACATCGACACCGACATGAGCTCCGCCCAGGAAATCGCCAAATTCGCGGCCGAGAAAGACAACGCTAGCGCCGACATCGGCGACGTCGGTGCCGCTTTCGGCCCGATTGCGGTCAAGCAGGGCGTGGTCCAGCCCTACAAGCCAAGCACCTGGGAGCAAGTGCCGGACTGGGCCAAGGATAAGGACGGCAACTGGGCCCTGGCCTACACCGGCACCATTGCCTTCATCGTCAACAAGAAGCTGCTGCATGGCTCCGACGTCCCGACCAAATGGGCCGACCTGAAAACCGGTAAATACAAAGTCTCGATTGGTGACGTGAGCACCGCTGCCCAGGCGGCGAACGGTGTGCTGGCCGCGGCCCTGGCAAACGGTGGCGACGAGAAGAACATCAAGCCCGCGCTGTTGATGTTCGCCGAGATTGCCAAGCAAGGGCGCCTGTCCATGGCCAACCCGACCATCGCCACGATGGAAAAAGGTGAAGTCGAAGTCGGCGTGGTCTGGGATTTCAACGGCCTGAGCTACAAGGCCAAGATGGCCAACCCGGATGACTACGTCGTGTTGATCCCGTCCGACGGCTCGGTGATCTCCGGCTACACCACCATCATCAACAAATACGCCAAGCACCCGAACGCCGCCAAGCTGACCCGCGAATACATCTTCAGCGACGCCGGCCAGATCAACCTCGCCAAGGGCAACGCCCGCCCGATTCGCGCCGAGCACCTGAAACTGCCGGAAGAGGTCCAGGCAAAGCTGCTGCCGAACGAGCAGTACAAAGGCGTGACCCCGATCAAGGATGCGGATGCGTGGGAGAAGACCTCCAAGGCACTGCCGCAGCAGTGGAACGAAGAAGTCATCGTCGAGATGAAGTGAGGCGCTAGCGTCCACTCCCGGATCACCGCTGATCCATTGTGGGAGCGAGCTTGCTCGCGATGAGGGAGTGTCAGTCGACATGAATATTGGCTGACACACCGCAATCGCGAGCAGGCTCGCTCCCACATTGGACGCTTGGTGAACCCGGTTTTTTGGTTCTTGCCCGGAGTCCCGGTCCCCATGAAGCACAACGTCATCCTGGTGGTGCTCGACGGTCTCAACTACGAGGTCGCCCGGCATGCCATGGGACATTTGCAGGCGTATGTCGGCGCAGGACGCGCGGCGCTCTACAAACTGGAATGTGAATTGCCCGCACTGTCCCGCCCGCTCTATGAATGCATACTCACCGGCGTCGTGCCTATCGACAGCGGGATCGTGCACAACAACGTCTCGCGCCTGTCGAACCAGCGCAGCATTTTCCATTACGCCACCGAGGCCGGCCTGAGCACGGCGGCCGCTGCCTACCATTGGGTCAGCGAGCTCTATAACGTTTCGCCCTTCGTTGCCGGTCGCGACCGCCATACGCATAACCCCGACCTGCCGATCCAATACGGCCATTTCTACTGGAACGACCACTACCCCGATTCCCACCTGTTCGCTGATGCCGAACACCTGCGGCAGCGCTACTTGCCGAATTTTCTGTTGGTGCATCCGATGAACATCGACGACGCCGGCCACAAGCACGGCCTCGACACTGCGCAATACCGCAACAGTGCCCGCTCGGCCGACATCAACCTGGCCGTCTACCTGCAAGCCTGGCTCGACGCCGGTTACCAAGTGCTGGTGACGTCCGACCATGGCATGAACAACGATCGCTCCCACAACGGGCTGCTGGCGGAAGAACGGGAAGTGCCGCTGTTTGTCCTCGGGGATGGTTTCAGCCTGAACGCCGACGCGGCTCCCCTGCAAACCGAACTGTGCGGCACGATTTGCCAATTGCTTGGCATCGCCCACGACAAACCCTTTTGCCAGGAGTTGCTCAAGTGAACGCCATGACGCGCGGCAAATGGCTGGCAGCGTTGTGCCTGGTGCCCTTCGCGATATTCTTCATCGTCTTCCAGATCGCCCCGCTGCTCTGGGTGCTGGTCAACAGCCTGGAATCGGAAGAGTTCGGCTGGGGCCTGGCCAACTTCAGCAAGATCTTCAGTTCGAAGTTTTATCGGCAAGCGATCCAGCACAGCCTGGAAATCAGCTTCTGGTCCAGCGTGTTCGGCATCGTTATCGCCGTGCTCGGCAGCTACTCCCTGCGTCGGGTGGATTCGCGGCTGCGCAACTTCGTCAACGCATTCGCCAACATGACCAGCAACTTCGCCGGCGTGCCCCTGGCATTCGCCTTCATCATCTTGCTGGGGTTCAACGGCAGTATCACGATCATGCTCAAGCAGGCGGGCATCATCGAGGATTTCAACCTGTACTCGAAAACCGGGTTGATCATTCTCTATACCTATTTCCAGATTCCCCTGGGCGTACTGCTGCTTTACCCGGCGTTCGACGCGCTGCGTGAAGACTGGCGTGAGTCCGCCGCCCTGTTGGGCGCCAGCGGCTGGCAGTTCTGGCGGCACATCGGCTTGCCGGTGCTGACCCCGGCGCTGCTGGGCACGTTCGTGATCCTGCTGGCGAACGCTCTCGGCGCCTACGCGACGGTCTATGCATTGACCACCGGCAACTTCAACGTCCTGCCGATTCGCATCGCCGCCATGGTCTCCGGCGACATTTCCCTCGACCCGAACATGGCCAGTGCATTGGCCGTGGTGCTGGTGGCGCTGATGACTCTGGTAACCATCGTCCATCAATTGCTGCTCAAGAGGAGCTACCATGTCTCGCGCTGAATCGGGCTCCGTCGGGCTCTATCATCGAGCGGTGGTGTACCTGCTGTTCGCCATTCTGTTGCTGCCCCTGGTCGGGACACTGGTCTACTCCATCGCTAGCAGCTGGTCGGCCACCGTGTTACCCAGCGGCTTTACCTTCAAATGGTACGTGCAGTTGTGGAGCGATCCGCGCTTTCTCCATGCTTTCGGCCAATCGCTAGTCGTCTGTGTGGGGGCGCTGGTGCTCTCGGTGGTGCTGATCCTGCCGCTGCTGTTCGTGGTGCATTACCACTTTCCCAAGCTCGATGCGCTGATGAACATCCTCATCCTGCTCCCCTTCGCGGTGCCGCCGGTGGTGTCGTCGGTGGGGCTGTTGCAACTCTATGGTTCCGGGCCTCTGGCGATGGTTGGCACGCCGTGGATCCTGATCGGCTGCTATTTCACCGTCGCCCTGCCGTTCATGTACCGAGCGATCACCAACAACCTGCAAGCCATCAACCTGCGTGACCTGATGGACGCTGCCCAACTGCTCGGCGCCAGTACTTTCCAGGCCGCCCTGCTGGTGGTGCTGCCGAACCTGCGCAAGGGCCTGATGGTGGCGCTGTTGCTGTCCTTCTCGTTCCTGTTCGGCGAGTTCGTGTTCGCCAACATCCTCGTCGGCACCCGCTATGAAACCCTGCAGGTGTACCTGAACAACATGCGCAACAGCAGCGGCCACTTCACCAGTGCGCTGGTGATTTCCTACTTTTTCTTCGTACTGGTCCTGACCTGGGCGGCCAACATCTTGAACAAGGACAAAAGCCAATGAGCTACGTCAGCGTCCAACACTTGCAAAAAAGCTACGCCGGCACGCCGGTGTTCAGCGACATCAACTGCGAAATCCAGAAGGGCGAATTCGTCACCCTTCTCGGCCCCTCGGGCTGCGGCAAGTCCACTTTGTTGCGCTGCATTGCCGGCCTGACGGCGGTGGATGACGGCAAGATCTTGCTGGACGGCCAGGACATCGTCCCGTTGAGCCCGCAGAAGCGTGGGATCGGCATGGTCTTCCAGAGCTACGCCTTGTTCCCGAACATGACCGTGGAACAGAACGTCGCCTTCGGCCTGCGCATGCAAAAGGTTGATGCCTCGGACAGCCGTCAGCGTGTACTGGAGATCCTGCGTCTGGTGGAGTTGCATGATTTTGCAGCGCGCTATCCCCACCAGCTTTCAGGAGGCCAATGCCAGCGTGTCGCCCTTGCCCGCTCCCTGGTGACCCGGCCGCGCCTGTTGCTGCTGGACGAACCCCTCTCGGCCCTCGACGCACGGATTCGCAAACACCTGCGTGAACAGATCCGACAGATCCAGCGCGAACTGGGCTTGACCACGATCTTCGTCACACACGATCAGGAAGAAGCCCTGACCATGTCTGACCGGATTTTCCTGATGAACCAGGGAAAGATCGTACAGAGCGGCGATGCAGAGACCCTTTACACTGCGCCAGTCGATGTCTTTGCCGCCGGCTTCATCGGCAACTACAACCTGCTGGACGCCGACAGCGCCACGAAGCTGCTGCAACGCCCAGTGAACGGTCGCATCGCCATTCGCCCGGAAGCCATCGAACTGAGTCGCAATGGAGAGCCCGATGCACTGATCCGCAGCCACAGCCTGCTGGGCAATGTCATCCGCTACCGGGTCGAGGCCCGTGGCGTGGAGCTGGTGGTCGATGTGCTCAACCGTTCGGCCGCCGACCTGCATCCTGACGGTGCGCGGTTGGCACTTTCCATCGATCCGTCGGCGCTGTGTGAGGTAGCCTGACGGCCTTGTTGATTTTTGAAGCTGATCTTGAGAAGGAAAACGCGCTGATGGCCCTGGCAATTTTTGATCTGGACGAAACCCTGATCCACGGCGACTGCGCCACCCTCTGGAGCGAACAGATGGGGCGCCTGGGTTGGGTCGATCCCGAGTCGTTCATGCGTCGCAACAACGAGCTGATGGATGCCTACAGCCACGGTAAATTGCGCATGGAAGAGTACATGGACTTCAGCCTGGAACCGATGATCGGCCGCACGCCCGAAGAGATCGAGCACCTGGTGACACCGTGGGTGGAAGATTTCATCGAGCCGATCATCTTCAGCGACGCCACCAAGGCCATCGCCGAACACCGCAAGGCCGGCGACCGGATCCTGGTGATCTCGGCTTCGGGCACGCACCTGGTCAAGCCGATTGCCGACCGCCTGGGCATCGATGAGATCCTGGCGATCGACCTCGAAGTGGCCCATGGGGTGTACAGCGGCAAGACCGTGGGCACCCTGACCTACCGCGAGGGCAAGATTTCCCGCTTGCTGGATTGGTTGGATGCCGAGGAAGAGAACCTCGAAGGCGCCAGTTTTTACTCCGATTCGCGCAATGACCTGCCGTTGCTGCTGCGGGTGGATTATCCGCATGTGGTGAATCCGGACCCGGTATTGAAAGCTCACGCTGAGTTGGCTGGCTGGCCAATCCATACCTGGAAGTAACCCCTCTTACTTGTGGGGGCGAGCTTGCTCGCGAAGATGGCGGCACAGCCAGCATCTGTACCAGCTGACACACCGCCATCGCGAGCAAGATCGCTCCCACGGGTTCAGCCCTGGCCCAGCAGCAGCCACAGGCCCCAGCCGAGCAACAACAGACCGCAGATGCGACTGAGCCAGAGTCCTTGGGGCAGGTTTTTCTCCAGCAGGATGAAGGCACCGATCATTGCCACCCAGAACAGGTTCATCACGCCAACGACGAACAGCAGGCCCATCAGCGCCCAGCAGCAGCCCAGGCAGTACGCCCCGTGGGCCAGGCCCATGCGCCAGCCGCCGAGCACGTTGGGGCGCCAGTAGCTGAGAAGAAAATGCAACGGCCCGCGACAATGCTCAAGGCAGGCCGCCTTGCCGGGCAGCCACTGGTAGACGCCCGCGACCAGCAGCAGGCCAGCCGCCAGCGAGGTGCTGCTGCTGCGCATCGCCGGACTGAGCAAGGCCAATTGTTCGAGCGCCCACTGCAACGCCGTGGCGCCCAGGGCGAAACCGACCCAGACCAGAACATACGCGCTACAGAACAGCAGCAGGGCGAAGTGTCGTTGCGGCGACGGGATGCGCTTGCGCAGCATCTGCTGGTAGATCAGCAGCATGGGCAACGCGCTGGGCAGCATCATGCCGAGCATCATCACCACCCACATCGTGAACATCACCAGAGCATCGGCCAGGCTCCAGGGCATGACCATGCCTGCCATGGCCACATCCGCCATCGCGCCCGGCGCGCCCATGTCGCGGGACATGCGCAGCAGCATCAGCCAGGCCAGGGCGATCAGCACAAGCAGGCAGAACAGGAACAGCAGCTGCTCGCCGGACAGTCGCTTACCGGGCGTTACGGCTTGGGGTTCTGCCATCGCTACGGCTCTATGCCGTGGCCGGTGAAATGCACATGGGCGAGGTGGCTATGGCTGCCTCGGGATTGCAGCTTGAGGGCTGAATGCGTCTGGTAGCTGCCGCTGGCGACTTCAGCTTCATGGAACTCGAAGCCGTCGGGCAGGGACAGGCGGACGCGATGGGGGGAGCCGTCGATCGGGCTGCGGATCGGCTCGCCGCTGGCCTGGAGCACGCCTGGAATGTCCAGGTGCGCCAAGCGCTGATCGACATCGATGGACAGGGTGATGGGCACGAACTGCGGTTCGAACGCTTCAGTCATGGTGCTGCTGAACACTTGGAACACGTTGGCCCCGGGGTCACTCTCCAGGCCAGAGAGGATGGTCAACAGGGCCTGGCGTTGCGCCTCATCGGCGCGTTCATCGATGAACACCTGGCAACTACCGTTGCCCTCATGGATAGCGCCTGGCCAAGCGAAGGTGGCGGCCCAGCACAAGCCGTCCAGCGTGACTTGATTGAAATCCCCGCGCTCCACTCGCATCGATGCCACTGCCTGGCAGTGGCCATGGGTCGGTGGCGCATTGAACTGACAAGGGCAGCCCCAGTTGCAGTTGCAGGCTATGAACTCGACGCCCTGCATGCGCCATTCGGCGATGGCCATGATCACCCTCTTCACCTGCTGGTGAAATGAAAGCCGCGGTTACCCCATCCCCTCATTGACTAACGCTAGCAGGGCGCGGGCATCGGATACGAATCACCGACCAAAGGTCTGCTTGAATTGTTCGTCGATCAAAAGTGATAAGTGAGTACCGGCCTGTGTATTACGGCAAAAAAACAAACCTGTGGGAGCGAGCTTGCTCGCGATGGCCGTCGAGCATTCAATAGCTTTGTTGACTGTCACACCGCTATCGCGAGCAAGTTCGCTCCCACAAGGTCTGTATCAGCTCAAGCTTTCATCGACCACCAGCACCAGTTTTCCGGACACCTGATTGGTCGCCAGCTCCGCAAACGCCGCCTCGGCATCGGTGATTGCAAACGTCCTGGCCAACTGCGGACTCAGGCGTTTATCGGTAAACAGCGGCCATACGTTCTGCCCCAATTCGCTGATCAAGTCAGCCTTGAACTGATCGTTGCGACTGCGCAGGGTCGAACCCAGCAGTTGGATGCGCTTGCCCAGCACCTGGGCCAGGTCGAGTTCGGTCGTGCGGCCGCCCATGAGGCCGATCAGCACCCAGCGGCCGTCAACTGACAAAAGTTTCACGTTGAGGCCGGCGTAGTTCGCGCCGACCGGATCGAGAATGACGTCGAAGGGCGCGAAGTCGTTCAGGCTGTTGATATCGTCGGTGCGAACCACGCCGCCCTGGGCCCCCAATGCTTCGCAATAGGCCAGGCGATCCGCCGAACCGACGCTGACCCAGCACGGGTTGCCAAACGCCTTGCAGAGCTGGATCGCCGCCGAACCGACGCCACTGGCGCCGGCATGCAGCAACACTTTTTCACCTGGCCGCAGGCCGGCAAGCTGGAACAGATTCAGCCACGCGGTGCCGTAGACCTCAGGCAGCGCGGCCGCTTCGGCCATCGACAGGCCTTCCGGCACGGGCAAGACATGGCGGCCATCGACCACTACCTCTTCGGCCATTCCCCCGCCAGCCAGCAACGCGCAGACGCGGTCACCGACCTGCCAGGAGGAGCCCGGCCCGACTTCACTGATCACTCCCGAACATTCCAGCCCCAACACCTGGCTCGCGCCGGGTGGCGGTGGATAATGCCCGGCTTTTTGCAGCAAATCGGCCCGATTCAGGCCGGCGGCAGCCACGCGGATGCGAACTTGGCCCGCATCGCAGGCCGGACTTGGCTCATCTGCCCATACCACTTGGCCTTCAACGCCTTGCAATGCTTTCACGGTGCCTCCATAGTGAGTCTCGACTGGGCCCGCTGCTATAACGCCGGGCTTTCTTGCATTATGCGCCCGGGCCACATGGAACCGGCGACTTCAAAGACGGCCTAATATGCGTTATCAATTGTCCCTGCGTCGAATCAGCATGAAGCACTTGTTCCCCAGTACTGCACTTGCCCTCTTCATTGGCCTCGGCGTTTCGACGCTTTCGAGCACTGCGCTCGCGGCCAACAGCTGGGACAAGCTTCAGCCCGATCGCGACGAGGTGATCGCCAGCCTTAACGTCGTTGAGTTGCTCAAGCGTCATCACTACAGCAAGCCGCCGCTCGATGACGCGCGCTCTGTCATCATCTATGACAGCTACCTGAAGCTGCTTGATCCGTCGCGCAGCTATTTCCTGGCCAGTGACATTGCCGAATTCGACAAGTGGAAGACTCAATTCGACGACTTCCTCAAAAGCGGCGACCTGAACGCCGGGTTCATTATCTACAAACGTTACCTGGACCGCGTCAAGGCGCGCCTGGATTACGCCCTTGCCGAATTGAACAAGGGTGTCGACAAAATCGATTTCAATGCCAAGGAAACCTTGCTGGTCGACCGCAAGGACGCGCCTTGGCTCAAAAGCACGGCCGAACTCGACGACCTGTGGCGCAAACGCGTCAAGGACGAAGTGCTGCGCATGAAGATCGCCGGAAAGGATCCCAAGCAGATCCAGGAAACCCTGACCAAGCGCTACAAGAACCAATTGGCGCGTCTGGACCAGACCCGAGCCGAGGATATCTTCCAGGCCTACATCAATACCTTTGCAATGTCCTACGACCCGCACACCAATTATCTGTCGCCGGATAACGCGGAGAACTTCGACATCAACATGAGCCTGTCACTGGAAGGCATCGGCGCGGTCCTGCAAAGCGACAACGACCAGGTCAAAATCGTGCGCCTGGTGCCCGCGGGCCCGGCGGACAAGACCAAGCAGGTCGGTCCGGCGGACAAGATCATTGGTGTCGCCCAAGGCAACAAGGAAATGGTCGACGTGGTCGGCTGGCGCCTGGATGAAGTGGTCAAGCTGATCCGTGGCCCGAAAGGCTCGGTCGTCCGCCTGGAGGTCATTCCGGCCAGCAATGCGCCAAATGACCAGACCAGCAAAGTCGTATCCATCACCCGTGAAGCAGTGAAGCTGGAAGAACAGGCCGCGAAGAAATCGGTCCTGAAACTCAAGCAGGACGGCAAGGACTACAAGCTCGGCATCATCGAGATCCCGGCGTTCTACCTGGACTTCAAGGCTTTCCGCGCCGGAGATCCGGACTACAAGAGCACCACGCGCGACGTCAAGAAGCTGCTGACCGAACTGCAAAAGGAAAAGGTCGACGGCGTCGTCATCGATTTGCGCAACAACGGCGGCGGCTCGCTGCAAGAAGCCACCGAATTGACCAGCCTGTTCATCGACAAAGGTCCGACCGTGCTCGTGCGCAATGCCGATGGCCGGGTCGATGTGCTGGAAGATGAGAACCCGGGCGCATTCTACAAAGGCCCGATGGCCTTGCTGGTCAATCGACTGTCCGCTTCGGCCTCGGAGATTTTCGCCGGTGCCATGCAGGACTACCACCGCGCCTTGATCATCGGCGGCCAGACTTTCGGCAAGGGCACCGTGCAGACCATCCAGCCGTTGAACCACGGCGAACTGAAACTGACCCTGGCGAAGTTCTACCGTGTTTCCGGCCAGAGCACTCAGCATCAGGGCGTGCTGCCTGATATCGATTACCCGTCGATCATCGACACCAAGGAAATCGGTGAAAGCGCCCTGCCCGAAGCCATGCCGTGGGACACCATCCGTCCCGCGATCAAGCCGGCCGTGGACCCGTTCAAGCCATTCCTGGCCCAGCTCAAGTCCGAACATGACACCCGCACCGCCCAGGACGCAGAATTCGTGTTCATTCGCGACAAGCTGGCCTTGGCGCAAAAATTGATGACCGAAAAAACCGTCACGCTCAATGAAGCCGACCGCCGCGCACAGCATGCCGACATCGAGGCCAAGCAACTGGCGATGGAAAACCTGCGTCGCAAGGCCAAGGGCGAAGAGCCGCTCAAAGAGCTGAAGAAAGAAGACGAAGACCTGATCACCGAGCCGGAAAAGACCAAGCCGGAAGATGATGCCTACCTGAGTGAAACCGGGCGAATCCTTTTGGATTACCTGAAACTCAACACGGCGGTCGCCAAGCACTGAGATGATGGCCATTTAATGGTGATGCTCGTCGGAGTGTCATCAAACTGACATCAGTCTGTCGTGAAATACAGGACCGGGCGCGCCCCAGCAGGGGTTGCGCCCCGTCCTTTTTTTATCGCCAGAGACTGCCATGACCACGATAGAACAGCTGGGTGCCTTGAGCTCGATCCTGAGTCAAAGCGGTTTGCACAGTCTGTTCCAACCCATCGTATGCCTCTCCGAACGACGCATCCTGGGTTACGAAGCGTTGACTCGCGGCCCATCCAACAGCCCCTTGCACTCCCCTGTCGCATTGCTGTCGGTGGCTCGCCAGGCCGGGCGGCTCAGCGAACTGGAGCTGGCCTGCCGTCGCAGCGCCTGCCAGCGCTTCAATGAGCAAAAACTGCCGGGCAAGCTGTTTCTCAACGTCTCGCCCGAATCCCTGCTTGAATCGGCACACCAGACCGGTCGTACGTTGCAGTTGTTGCAGGACTTCGGCATCCCGCCCAGCCAAGTCGTCATCGAACTGACCGAACAAACCCCGATCGATGATTTCCAGCTCCTGCAAACCGCTCTGCATCATTATCGGGCGATGGGTTTTTCCATTGCGCTGGACGACCTTGGCGCCGGTTATTCAAGCCTGCGGCTCTGGTCGGAACTGCGCCCCGATTACGTGAAGATCGACCGGCACTTCATCGATGGCATTCACCAGGACGCGCTCAAGCGAGAATTCGTGGGTTCCATCCTGAAAATCGCCCAGGCATCACGGGCCCAAGTGATCGCCGAGGGAATAGAACTGCCGGAAGAACTGGCCGTGCTGATCGAGATGGGCGTCGATCTGGTCCAGGGTTATCTGCTTGCCCGGCCCCAGGAACACCCGTGCCAGGATGCCAAAGCGCTGATGCCCCGGCAGGACAGCGGGGTGGTGCCCTTGGGCGATGAAGTGAGCGACCTCGGCGCCCTGCTCAACGAACAACCGGCGGTGGCCCACGACACCCCGACGGCGGCAGTCCTGGATGCGTTCCGCCGCCAGGCCAACCTCAACTCCCTAGCAGTGTTGGATGACCGTGCCCAGCCGTGCGGCATCGTCCATCGTCATTCGCTCTCGGACGCGCTGCTCAAACCATTCGCCACCGACCTCTTCGCGCGCAAGCCCATCAGCCGCCTGATGAGCGACGACTTCCTCGCGGTGGAACTCAACCAATCGTTGCAACAAGTCAGCCGCCTGATCACCAGCCGCGCCCGACAACGCATCGAAGAAGATTTCATCATCACCCTCAATGGCAGCTACATGGGATTGGGGCGCGTGATCGACGTGCTCAAGCTCATCACCGAACTGAAGATCCAACAGGCCCGCTACGCCAACCCGCTGACCTTGCTGCCCGGCAACGTGCCGATCCAACAATGCCTTACCCGCTTGCTGCAGCAGCGTCAGGAGTCGGTAATCTGCTACGTCGACATCGACAGCTTCAAACCCTTCAACGACATCTACGGCTACGGTCGCGGGGACGAAGTCCTACTGTGCCTGGCGCAATGCCTGAACGAACGCATCGACCCCAGCCGCGACTTCGTCGGCCACATCGGCGGCGACGACTTCCTACTGGTCCTCGGCCCGGATGATTGGCGCAAACGCCTGACCCAATTATTGAAAGACTTCCAGAACCACTGCCGCCGCTTCTACCGGCCCGAGCACTTGGAGGCTGGTTGTTTTACTGCGCTGAACCGACAGGGGGTGCGGCAGGAATTTGCGTTGCTGTCGCTGTCGATTGGGGTGGTGCACCTGCGCTCGGAGGCTTGTGCGGGGCTGGATGCCAGTCAGCTGGCCGAACTCGCTTCCCAGGCTAAGCACCATGCCAAGGAAATTGTTGGGGGGAGTTTATACTTGATTAATGGTGCGATCGAGCAGGTACCGGTCCTGGAGTTGGGGCTGTCGGTGTGAAAATGGGTGCCTTCACCCCAACGGCATGGCAGCTACAAATCCTGTGGCGAGGGAGCTTGCTCCCGCTGGGCTGCGTAGCAGCCCCTCTTATGGAAAACGTTGTGTGTCTGGTTAATTGCGTAGGCTGTTTCTAGATTTATAACCAACCCTAACTTAATCAGATTGCCTCGGCTCTATACTTCATTAAAGAAGCCAGTAGAACCCTCATAAATCTGCGCTGATCTTCAACCTTCTGATCGAAGTATGTATCCAAATTTAAAAAAACTCTATCAAAACTGTCATCGCACCCTAAGAAATAGGCAAGAGTATCAATTAGTAAAATCTGCTCTTTTGAAGTGTGACATAAAAAATCCGGACGAATCAACAAGTCAAATAGCTGGCTCAATTCCTCGTCATCATTTACATTTTTTGAAGTTATTATTTCCTCACGCGCCACATCATTAGTATTCTCAATACTGAAAACAAAAAGCAACCCCCAAATACAGTGCAAATCAAACGGTTTTTTCATGTGCTCGGTCCTGTATAAGCTGTCTTAGGTAGGCCACTTGTATCAAGAATAACAATCGCCTTAGTTTGCTGTATATACTCCAAACCATCTCTTTTATAACCCTCACCAATTACCCGCCCCATTTCAATTGGTTCTTTAGACTCGGCGATTCCTGCTCGCCTGAAAATCAATTGAGCTCGATAAATAGCATTGAGCTGATCACGATGATTAAGGAAACGAGTTGCGGCAGACGGAATAGCAGGTAGCCCTGCATTACTTCCACTGTGATATACATCGATTTGCCCAGTGCCAGGATTTCGCCCTGTCGTAACGCGCTCCAACTGAGCCTCCGTAGTAGTCTGAGCACCATGTTTCTGTAGGAAATGCGCGCCTGGTATCGATCGCTCCATCTCATCCAAACGCCGATAAGCATTCGTTTCCGCCAACGCATCAATCCGAGCCCTCCGCTGCTCCGCCGTCATCGGCAACGCAGGCTCACCCTCATCTACCCCAACCTTAGTCGCCGGGTCTTGTTTACCAATGGCAGGTTTTTTACATCCGTCGCCAGGGCAACCTTCCAACCCCAACGGATCCACCCACCCCGTCGGGTTCAGGGTGTACCGATACCCATTGAGCCCACCCTTGAGCTTGCTCGGATCCAGCGTCAAATACCGTCCCGTCTCCGGATTGTAGTACCGGTGCCGGTTGTAATGCAGGCCGCTTTCCCGGTCGTGGTATTGCCCCTGAAAGCGCAGCGGTTGCTCCAGTCGTTTGCCGTCGCCGTGGCGCAGTTCGGTGAGTTTGCCGTAGCCGTTGCAGCGCGCGGCCCAGACGACTTCGCCTTGGTGGCTGGTCAGTTCCTGGGGAGTGCCGAGGTGGTCGAGGTGGTAGTAGAACGGCGTGGCTTTTTCCGGGCCTGCGCCTTCCAGCAGGGCCAGGGGGCGGAAGGTGCCGGGTTCATAGACGTAGCTCTGGTAGTGACGGTCGCTGCTTTCAGCGATGACCTGGTCGCCCTGCCAGATGAATTCCGTGGTGAGGCCGTCCACGGTCTTCTCGATGCGTCGGCCGAAGGCGTCGTAGCGGTAGGAGGTTTCGCTCCCGTCGGGGGTGGTGACGCCGATGAGCCGATGTTGGCTGTCGTAGCGGTATTGCGTGACGAGGCACTGGGCATGGCCGCGGCGTTCGCGGACCAGGTTGCCGTAGGCGTCGTAGTCATAGTGACGATCACCCTCCATCAGCAGGCGGTTGCCCTTGAGGGTGGTCGGGCCGGGACGGTCGTTGAACAACACATTGCCGGCCGGGTCGTGGGAGAAGTGTTCCGGGGGTTGGCTGTGGGCGTAGTCGATGCGCACCAGGCGATCCAGCGCGTCGTACTGGTAGCCGCGTCGGTTTCGCGTGTCGGAAAGCGCGGCGAGGTTGCCGTTGGCGCTGTAGGAGTAGTCACGCCAGAACAGTTGTTTTTGCTGGCTTTGCCACACGGTCTGGGCCTTGAGGCGACCCTGTTCGTCGTAGCTGTAGTCGCTGAGCAACTGGCCCTGCTGGCGCTGGCGTTCGCGGCCGCCCTTGAAGCGGTGTTCGGTCAGGCACGTGCCGTTGAGGTCGATGGTGATCAGCGCCCCGCCTCGCAGGTGGCGGTAATCCAGGGTGCTGCGATCGGGCAGGCGGCAATGGACCAACCGGCCGACATTGTCGTAGCGATAATGCAGGCTCGCCCAACCCTGGTGTTCGGCGACGAGGCGGTCCTGGTTGTCGTATTCGTAGGCCAGCGGCCAATGGCCGTCTTCAACGCTGATCAGTCGCCCGAGGGCGTCGTAGCCGTACTCGACCGTGGCACCGTCGGGCAAGGTCTTGCGCAGCAGGCGGCCGGCGGTGTCGCGTTGGTAGGCGGTGATCCGCTGGCTGCCGTCGGCGCCGAATTCGGTCTTTTCCAGCAGGTGGCCGTTGAGGTCGTAGGCGTAGCCGGTGCGCTGGCCGTCGAAGCCGGTTTCCTGTCGGATCAGTCCGTTGGGCGTGTAGTCCAGCTGATACTTTTCGCCGGATTCGTTCTCGATTTCGGTCAGCAACAGCCGCGCCGAGTCGTAGCGGTACTTCAGTTCGCTGCCGTCGGGGTTGAGGCGGCGGCTGACAAGGTGCAGATCGTCGGCGTATTCGTAGCGGGTGATGCGCCCCAGTTCGTCCCGCTCCGCGGTGACCTTGCCGTAGGCGTTGTAGCTCCATGCACGGGTCGCGCCGGTGGGCAGGGTGGTCTGTAGCAAGCGGCCCACGGCGTCCCATTGGTAATGGGTGACGGCGCCGCGTTCGTCTTGACGGGTCAGCAGACGGCCCAGGGCGTCGTAGGAAAAAACTCGCTGGCCGTCGTCCGGCAGGATTTCTTCCGTCAGTTGGCCCAACGGGTTTCGCACAAAATGATGGGCACCGCCGTCCGGGTAGCTGATGGTGTTCAGTTGCCCCTGGTCGTCGTAGTGATACCAGGTGCTTTGGCGAGCCGGGTCGACGACTTCGATGATGTCGCCCTGGGCATTGCGCCAGTAGGTCCACACGGCCTTGCCGCGAGTCCGGGCGTGCAGGAAACCGTTTCGGTATTCGTAGGACGTGGGCTCGCCTTCCGGCGGAATCAGCGCCACCAGCCGTCCGACTTCGTCGTAGCGGTATTCGGTGACGGCGCCCAGCGGGTCTTGCTCGGCGATCAGCCGGCCCTGTTCGTCATAAGCCTTGAGGTGTTCGCCGCCGGCGGGATCGACCTGGCGCACCAGCCGCGCGTGGTCGTCGTGGACATACACGTCCTGGCTGCCATCGATATGCCGGACCGTGACGCTGCCGTCGTCGCCCCAGGTGTAGCGGCTGTCCATCTGCGCGAACGAGGCCCAATGCCGGACACAGCGCGCCGCCGGGCCGAGGCCTTGCCACTCCCAGTAGAAACTCGCGCCTCCGGCCAGTTGCCGCTGGAGGATGACGTGCTGGTCGTCGTAGTCGTAGCGCTCGCTCTCGCCGGCGGCGTTGGTCGCTTCGATGAGGCGCGAACGCGCATCGTAGCGGTAGGTCACCAGGGTCTGTTCGGTGCGCCAGGCTTCGTCGAGGGTCAGCGCCGGGTGGAAGCTCTGATAGTCGATGGCGACCAAGTGCCGATGTTCGTAGCGCAAACGCAAACAGCGGCCGGCACCGTTGTCCAGACGGCTGATGTCGCCGTAGATGTTGCGTTGGACGGTCAGGCGGTTGTCGTACCGATCGCTCAGGGCCGTCAGATGACCGTCGCGAAAATGTAGGAAAGGAGCGTCTTCGTCGGGCTGGGCGACGATCAATTCGTCCGGCTCGTTGCTCAGGTAAATCGCCGCGCGGGCCAGGCTGTTGTGGATGGCGGGGCGTTGCAGGCTGGGCCGGGGAAACGTGGTGCGGCGGTTTTCCTGGTCGACCCAGGTCACCTGCTCGCCGTCGATCAACAGGCGATGGGCCAGGGCATGGGTCCATCCGCGGCCGAGCCCGATGTCCAGGTCGGCGGCGCTGGTGCGGTAGAGGCGGGTGAAGACGAAGGGCAAGCGGCCGTCGAGGGTGCCGTCTTCGAGGGTGAGCAGCTCTTCGCCGGTGACCATGGACACCGGGCAACCGTCGGTGCGGGTCTGGGCGGCGCTGTCGGCGGGGTCACCGTTGGGGTTTTTCGATTGGGCGGGGGCGTCTTCGTGGTGTTCTTGCTTTTTCAGCGTGGTGTTGCGCTGCGCATCCCAGCGCAACTGCATGCGCCCCTTCTTTACGCCGGCGGCAATGCCCCGCGCGGCCACAGCCTTGTAGCGGTCAACGTAGCCCATGAAGCCGTTCACCAGCTCGAAAATGGCACTGATGAAACGCTTCACGGCATCCAGCAGACGAGCACCGTGCCGGCCCAGGCGCATCGAGAGATAAGCAATGCCCGCGCCTGCCCCGACGAAGGTCAGCACCACGCCGATCAACAGGTCAATGACCAACTGCACGACCACTGTGGATAACACCGTCGCCGTGTCGCCCGCCAGTTCACTGGGGGGCAGCATGTCCAGCCAGAGACTGGCGGTGCGCACCAACAAGCACAGCGCCGCTTCGTCGCTGGCGAGCAATTGCAGCTTCGCCATGACCAGCGGCGCCGACTCGGCAAGCTGGGCCAGCTCGGCTGCGCTGCTGCCCAACCGTCCGCCGAACCGGGAGGGATCCTTGAGGATGTCCGACAGCAAACTGATGCTGTCCCACACGCCTTCGATCGCCGCCCAACCGCCGGCGAGCAAGCCATTGCCCACCGCTACCGCCGAAGTCGCCAATGACTGCTGGGCCCACTGCGGCTTGAAGCCCTGCCACTCGCCGCGAAGCCAGTCCGTCAGATCATTCGTCAGGCCGTCGTAGGAAGAAAACAGCTCATCGATTCGCTTGGGGGACACTTCGCCCTGGACACGCACCCGGTAAGACCGCCCCGCCTCGCCCTTGAAGCGACCCACGCCCTGAGCATCCAGCGTGACCGGCGTGGCCTCGCCCGTGTCCACCGCCACCACATCCACCACGATATCGCCCAGCGGGATGTCGTACACGGACTCGAGCTTGCTCTCGATCGTCATGATCCCGCCTTGCGGGCACTGGGCGACGACGGATAGAAAGTCCCTGTCCCGGACGTCGACTGCCGTGGTGCTTTGGCCGAAACGAATCAGTCGTTCCATGCCCATCAGCGAAGGCAGGTCGGCCGCTTGGCTGAGGCGATCCGCAGCCCGGCTATACCAACGATCAAGCTGCTCGCGATAAAGCGAAAGGGTGTCCTGGAAGCTGTCGAGTTCAGCCTCGATGCGGCGCGCCTGATCCATCAGCGCATGGCTCGATCAAGAACCGGCAGGAGAAAACGATCGGGCATGGGCAAGCGTCTCGCAAGAAATCGGAGCGCGAGACTTTGCCGGGGACGGCTTGGGAAATAAGTCAGATAAGGAGGCGGAGCGCGTAGGACAATTCTTTGATTAGCCCCGCAGGGCAATCCCCCTCAGAACGGGGGAATAAAGACTGAGGAAACTAAGGTTCCTGGCCCTTGAGCGACTTGAGCTTTATTTCAGCCAGTGGGTGCCCAGCCTTTGCGGCCAAGGTCCACCAGCGAGCCGCTTCCACCGGATCCGGCGCGCCAGTGGTGCTGCCGGCAAGGCTGATGACACCGAGCTGGTATGCGGCTTTGCCATCGCCGGCCAGTGCGGCGAGGCGCAGCAAGCGAATGCCCTCTTCCCGGGCGCCCAGCCCTTGGCCACGAAATGTCAGGATGTGCCCGTAGAAACTCTGGGCGCCAACGTCGCCCAGGTTCGCCATGCGTGCGAACTGACCTTCGAGCCAGGCCCAGCCACGCGGCTGTCGAACGAACCATGGCCAATGAAACAACCGGCGCGCGAGCCAATAACCAGCACGGGCCTTGATACGCCAGAGCACTAGGCTTCCGCCGATTCGGGATATTCGTACTCGAACACCCGGACCACTTCCGAAGCATGCCAGGACGCGGCGGCTACGCCGTCGGAAGGACCGGAAAAGCGCCCAAGACGCTCGACGCATTCGAAAAATCCAGTACGCGGCAGCCGGCTGGCGCCTTGGCTGATGACCAGCGAACTGCGCAGCGGTTGTTCGGCGCGGGCGTCCAGCGCGGCCAGGTGTTCAAGCGCTGCGGTCAAGGTCTGCATGGCCGGGCTGGGGAGTTGCAAGCGTTCCAGCAAGGCGCGATAGGTCAACAAATGGCGCTGGCGCCGCGCCTGGTCCAACTCACCCAACAACCCGTCCCAATGTTGCCGACTGATGCGTACACTCACGATTCATCCCTCCAACCCGGCACCGTCAGTTCCCAGGCCAGACTGCGCTTGATAGCGGCGTCGGGCTGACGCTCACCACTCTCGATCATGGCCAGATAAGACGGGCTGATGCCTACCGTGCGGGCCAACGCCTCGATGGCGATGCCCTTCCCTTCGCGCAGACTGCGCAATTGATCCAGACCAGGGAGAACCTGGCCGGGTGCCGCCGCAGGCTGGACGTCTGCCTCGCGCGGCGGAGCTTGTTTAATGCCTGCTGCCTTCAATAACGACTGGTACTGATCCCACGGTAAAACCGCGTACTCGGGCTCTCCGTCGCGTGTGATTACTTGAATATCCATGACTACCCCGTAGGACAACAACACTTAGCGAGTCAGCTTTTTTCCTAGGAAGTGTAATCCTAAATAGCGGCTAAGGTCGCGGGGGCGATGATCTTCTGAAGGGATAGGGCTGGATCAGATCTTTTTCGGGCGTTGGAGCTGAAGTTGTTCCGGGGTATCGGGAAGTCTTTCCACCAACGCGAGCTTCTCGGGTGACTGCCGGTCTCGCCAGGCACGGAAGGCGCTCAGTTCGTCGTCGAGCGTCTTCATGATCCACGCCAGCACGGCGATGTCGTCGAACATGCCGAGCATGGGCAGCAAGTCCGGAATCGCGTCCAAGGGACTCAGGAAATACATGAGCCCGGCCACTATCGAAAGCAACGACTTGGCGCTGACTGCCCGGTACTCACCACGCCAGTAAGCCAGGCACAACGCCTGAAGCAAGCGCAGGTCGTCCTTGAGCTTGCCCAGCCGCCCTCCTTCACGCGCGCCCTTGCTGGCGACGGCAAACAGTAATGTCGGCAATCGGCCGCGGGCCAAAAGCCGTCCCGCCAGGGGCAGAAATCTCGTGAAATTCCACGGCGCCTTCATTTCTTCTCCCACTGAAATGTTATCCACACAAATTGTGGATAACCTTGTGAACAGAGCTGCATTTCACCGCTGAAGCCCACGGTTCATAAGGGCTCGGCTTAGATCGGGCGTTTTTTACTCACATAAAAAAACCCAATATTTCATTGACTTGGTTGGCCGACTGGGTCTAGCACGACGCCTGTATTGCCTATGACTGTGGTCGCTGCCGGGCGTTCGGTTTTTTTGTTCATTTGCCGAAAGCCGAATGCAACAACGCCCCGCATGAGCGAGGCGTTGTCTTTATAGCAGACGCGATTACTTGGCTGCGTCTTCTTTTGCCGGGTCCTTGATGGCCAGCAGCTCCAGGTCGAACACCAGGACCGAGTTGGCAGGGATCGCCGGGCTCGGGCTCTGGGCGCCGTACGCCAGGTCACTTGGGATGTACAGCTTGTACTTCTCACCGACGTGCATCAATTGCAGGCCTTCGACCCAACCTGGGATCACACCGCTGACCGGCAGGTCAATCGGGCTACCACGCTCCACGGAACTGTCGAAGACAGTACCGTTGGTCAGCTTGCCGGTGTAGTGAACGGTCACTACGTCGGTCGGCTTGGGCTGCGCGCCGTCGGCTTTCTTGACGACTTCATACTGCAGGCCCGAAGCGGTGGTGGTCACGCCGGCCTTCTTGCCATTTTCTTCGAGGAATTTCTTGCCAGCCGCAGCCGACTCTTCGCTCATCTTGGCCATGCGCTCTTCGGCACGTTTTTGCAGTGCGGCAAAGGCCTCGACCAACTCTTCGTCTTTCAGCTTCTGTTCTTTCTTGCCGACGGCATCTTCGATGCCCTGGGCCACTGCTTTGGAGTCCAGGTCATCCATACCTTCCTGAGCCAGGCTCTTGCCCATGTTCAGGCCGATACCGTAGGAAGCTTTCTGCGCCGGGGTTTTCAGCTCTACGCTGGTCTGCGAGTCGCAACCCGCCAGTACCAGGCCAACCAGGGCAACCGCCGCCGCCAACCGATGCTGTTTCATGCTATTTCCTTGTTCATGCGCCTAAAGGGCAATCGAGTAAAGCCGCGAGCTTATCAGGCGGCCACGACCAATGGCTACCGGCATGTGAGCCGCAAAGTGATGATAAGTTCAGGCCGGCAAACGCTTTTTAATCCTGGGCAGATGAAGCATCTGTCATCTATTACGAACCGGGACAAATAGCCGCCCCGCCGCCAGCCCACGGTAATGGCCACTTGCCGGCCAAGCGGCACTGAGGCATAAGGGCATATCAAAAAAAACAAGGACGTTACCGTGCGCCTCCTCTCTCGCATTCTTTTGCTGATCCTCACACTGCTGGTCGTCGCCGCGGCCGTGGTGCTTTATTACGTCGCCAACCCGCGCCTGCCCGCCTATACACCTGTCGAACAGGTGCATTACCTGGAGCAATGGAGCCCCGCCGAGCGCCAAACCTACTACTTCACGCCCCAGGGCACCCAGGTCAAAGGCCTGCGCTATGACTGGTTCACCGCCTTGGAACTTCCTTTTTCGCAACAGCGCTTCGCTTCGCCGGAGTACCTGGCGCGCTTCGGTTTCCTCGTCGATCCGGCGCAGAAGGCCACGCCGGAAAACCCCGGCAACCTGCCGGTAGGCTTCACGCGGCACCAAAACGCCAACAGCAGCGAGCAATATCTGGACATCACCTGCGCGGCCTGCCACACCGGCGAATTGCGCTTCAAGGGCCAAGCGATACGGATCGACGGCGGTTCAGCCCAGCACGTGTTGCCATCGACTGTTCCGACACTGCGTGGAGGTAGTTTCGGACAGGCATTGGTCGCGAGTCTCGCCTCGACTTACTACAACCCATGGAAATTCGAACGCTTCGCCCGCCAGGTGTTGGGCAACGACTACGACGCCCGCCATGAAGAGTTGCGCAAGGCGTTCAAGGTGTCCCTGAACACTTTTCTGCGCACGGCCTGGAACGACACCCACCGCGGCCTCTACCCTACCGAGGAAGGCCCTGGCCGTACCGACGCCTTCGGCCGTATCGCCAATGCAAGCTTTGGCGATGCCATCTCGGCAGAAAACTACCGGGTCGCCAACGCGCCGGTGGATTACCCGCAATTATGGGAAATGTGGACATTCGACTGGGTGCAATGGAACGGCTCGGCCCAGCAACCGATGGCCCGCAATGTCGGCGAAGCGTTGGGCGTCGGTGCCACGTTGAGCTTCTTCGACGCCCAGGGCAAACCGCTACAGGGCGACGCACGCTATCCATCCAGCGTACGCGTGCGCGACCTGAACAAGATCGAAGAAACCCTGCAACTGCTCAAGCCCCCAGCGTGGCCGGAAGCATTGCTGGGCTCGATCGACAAGCCGTTGGCCGCAAAAGGCCGGGAGCTGTTTACCGAAAACTGTGCCGGCTGCCATGTGCCCAAGGTTATCCAGGGCCCCGACAGACCGGTCCAGCAATTGCACATGCTGCCGGTGAAAGTGATCGGCACCGACCCCGGCACTGCGAACAATATCGCCGACCACCGTTTCAATCTGACCAGTCTGCAATGGGATCCGGCTGAACTGGCGAAGCTGGATGTACAACTGCACCCGACCCCGACAGAGCCACTGGACCTTAGCCGGGTCTCGGTCGCCAAGGGCCTGGCCTATGTCACGGCATTCGTCGAAAACCGCGCCTATCGCGACGCCGGCGTCACGCCAGCCGAGCGCCCGGCCCTGGATGGTTTTGGCCTGCCCATCGGCGTGCGTGAACTGCGCGCCTACAAAGCGCGACCGCTGGCGGGCGTCTGGGCCACCCCGCCCTTCCTGCACAACGGCTCCGTGCCAACCCTCTATCAATTGTTGTCGCCCCAGGCTGAGCGGGCCACCACCTTCTATAAAGGCAGCTTCGAGTACGATCCGCGGCACCTGGGCTATCGCACGGAGGCCTTTGCCAATGGATTTCTCTTCGATACGCGGGTCACTGGCAATCACAACAGCGGCCATGAGTTCCGCGCGGGCGAGCGAGGCAATGGCGTTATCGGTCGCTTGCTGCAACCGCAAGAGCGCTGGGCCTTGCTGGAATATTTAAAGGTGCTCGGCGGGCCACTGGAGTCGCAACTGTAATGACGAACCCCACAGGTAAAAGGATGTTTGCATGCTGATCACGCTCTGGCTGCGCCTCGGCGCCTTTTTGGGCAAGACGCTTCTATGGCTGCTGGGCATCGGGCTGCTCGGCTGGGCCCTGGCTGCCGCTTGGTTCGCCTGGCAACACAGCGGACCGGTCCCGGACAAGGAACAGATACCGCCCGACGAAAGCGCCATGACCCAGGACATCATCCAGACCGCCATCCGCATCGTCGACCAGCACCGCGAAGGTACCCGCTACCTGCGCGATGCCCATGCCAAAGCCCACGGTTGCGTCATGGCCGAAGTCCAGGTGCCCAGTGACCTGCCTGCGCCATTGCGCCAGGGTGTGTTCGCTGAACCGGGCAAGACCTGGCAGGCAACGATCCGCCTCTCCAATGGCAACGCTTATCCCCAGTTCGACAGCCTGCGCGATGCGCGGGGGATGGCGATCAAACTGCGGGACGTGCCCGGCAAGCAACTGCTGGCTGATCGGCAATCACAGGGCGAGCAGGACTTCGTGATGTTCAATCATCCGAATTTCTTCGTCAGTGATGTCGCCGAGTACCGTCAGAATGTGGCCGCGCAAGCCGATGGAAAAAAGGCAATGGCGTTCTTTCCAAGCCTGGACCCACGCACTTGGCAGATCCGCCATCTGTTTATCGCCCTGGCGACACTTTCGCCGCCTCCGGCAAGCCCGACCCAGACCACCTATTTTTCGGTTTCGCCTTACAAGTTCGGCGAAGCCAATGCCAAGTTTCGCGTCACGCCGGATGCAGACAGTTGCCCAGGCTACACCTTGCCGCCTCAAAACCAGGATCTGCCGAATTTCTTGCGTAGCGCGCTGAATCAGCAGTTATCCACCGATCGCGTGCCGGCCTGTTTTGTCTTGCAGATCCAGCGCCAGGACCCGAGCAAATACATGCCGATCGAAGACACCAGTATTGAATGGAAGGAAAGCGATGCGCCGTTCGAAACGGTAGCGCGGATCAAGGTTCCGGCACAGGATTTCGATACGCCCAAGCTGAACCTGGCGTGTGACAACCAGTCTTTCAACCCGTGGTTTGGCATCGAGGCCCATCGACCCATTGGTGGGATCAACCGTTTGCGCAAGGCGGTGTACGAGGCGGTCAGTGATTACCGCCACAGCCGGAACGCTGAGCAGTAGCAAGGGGCCAAATGACAGGCAACAAAAAGCCCGCTCAATGAGCGGGCTTTTTGGTTAGCACTTGGCGTTCAGTGTTCCAAGTGCCGAATATGGCGCAGCGGACGGGACTCGAACCCGCGACCCCCGGCGTGACAGGCCGGTATTCTAACCGACTGAACTACCGCTGCGCGTAACATTGAAAGTTTGGTGGGTGATGACGGGATCGAACCGCCGACATTCTGCTTGTAAGGCAGACGCTCTCCCAGCTGAGCTAATCACCCTTCACTTTCGATGCGGGGCGCATTCTCTCACAGTTTTTTATAACGTGCTGATTTAATTGATAAATTCAGCAAAAAAATGTGATTCACACGCACCGCGGTAACTGCAAACAGCAAAAAGCCCGCGTTAGCGGGCTTTCTGTGGTGACCTGGCGTTCAGTGTTCCAGGTAACCGAATATGGCGCAGCGGACGGGACTCGAACCCGCGACCCCCGGCGTGACAGGCCGGTATTCTAACCGACTGAACTACCGCTGCGCGTAACACTGGAAGCGAATGGTGGGTGATGACGGGATCGAACCGCCGACATTCTGCTTGTAAGGCAGACGCTCTCCCGGCTGAGCTAATCACCCTTCACTTTCGGTGTGGCGCGCATTCTACGGAGCACTCCCCGACCTGGCAAGCACTTTTTAAATTAATTTTTTCAGGTCTTCCAAAGGCTTAGCGAAGGGTTGGCCTATGACGCCGCGAAGAGAATAATGCCCCCCTTTGTATAAAGGAGAGACTCACCCCATGTGGTTCAAGAACCTGCTTATCTATCGCCTGACCCAAGATCTGCCTTTTGATGCCGAGGCGTTGGAAACTGCACTGGCGAGCAAACTGGCGCGCCCCTGTGCAAGCCAGGAGTTGACCACTTACGGTTTCGTCGCGCCATTTGGCAAAGGCGAAGACGCACCCCTGGTGCACGTCAGCCAGGACTTCCTGTTGATCGCCGCACGCAAGGAAGAACGCATCCTGCCGGGCAGCGTCGTGCGCGACGCGGTCAAGGAAAAGGTCGAAGAGATCGAAGCCGAGCAAATGCGCAAGGTCTATAAAAAGGAACGGGACCAGATCAAGGATGAAATCATCCAGGCGTTCCTGCCTCGTGCGTTTATCCGACGCTCGTCTACCTTTGCCGCCATCGCGCCAAAACAGGGCCTGATTCTGGTCAACTCCGCCAGCCCGAAACGTGCCGAAGACCTGCTCTCCACCCTGCGCGAAGTCATCGGCTCACTGCCGGTACGCCCACTCACAGTGAAGACAGCGCCTACCGCGATCATGACCGACTGGGTCAAGACGCAGAAAGCTGCGGATGATTTCTACGTTCTGGACGAATGTGAGCTGCGCGATACCCATGAAGACGGTGGCATCGTCCGTTGCAAGCGCCAGGACCTGACCAGTGACGAGATCCAACTGCACTTGAACACCGGCAAGGTGGTGACGCAGCTGTCGCTGGCCTGGCAGGACAAGCTGTCCTTCGTGCTCGACGACAAGATGGTGGTCAAGCGCCTCAAGTTCGAAGACCTGTTGCAGGACCAGGCGGAGCAGGATGGCGGCGATGAAGCCCTCGGCCAACTGGATGCCAGCTTTACCCTCATGATGCTGACGTTCGGCGAATTCCTGCCGGCGTTGGTTGAAGCGCTGGGTGGGGAAGAGATTCCGCAGGGGATCTAAGAAGTAACGATTGCCCTGTGGGAGCGAGCCTGCTCGCGATAGCGGTATGACAGCCACCGAGGTGTTGACTGACACGCCGCTATCGCGAGCAAGCTCGCTCCCACATTAGTATTTGGTGTTCTTAATAATAAGGATCAGGTCATGCGTGCGTTGGCTGCGTTAAGCCGCTTTGTCGGCAATACATTCGCTTATTGGGTGCTGTTCTTTGCGGTGCTGGCGTTCATGCAACCGCAATGGTTCGTCGATTTGAAAGTCGCCATCGTGCCACTGCTGGGACTGGTGATGTTCGGCATGGGCCTGGCACTCAAGCTCGAAGACTTCGCCGAGGTGGCTCGTCGTCCAGGACGCGTGGCCCTGGGCGTGATTGCCCAGTTCGTGATCATGCCGGGCACCGCGTGGCTGCTCTGCCAAGCGTTCAGCCTGCCGCCGGAAATTGCCGTCGGGGTCATTCTGGTGGGTTGCTGCCCGAGTGGAACCTCGTCCAACGTCATGACCTGGCTCGCACGCGGTGACCTGGCGCTGGCCGTGGCGATTTCCGCCATCACCACCCTGCTTGCCCCTTTGCTGACCCCGGCGCTGATCTGGCTGCTGGCGTCGGCCTGGTTGCCGGTGTCGTTCTCCGCCTTGTTCTGGTCGATCCTGCAAATCGTGTTGCTACCCATTGCCTTGGGCATCGTTGCCCAGCGCTTGTTGGGTGCGCGGGTACGTCACGCCGTAGAAGTCCTGCCGCTGGTATCGGTGGTCAGTATCGTGATCATCGTCGCCGCCGTGGTGGCGGCCAGCCAGGCGAAAATCGCCGAATCCGGCCTGTTGATCATGGCTATCGTCATCCTGCATAACAGCTTCGGTTATCTGCTGGGGTATTTCACCGGTCGGCTGTTTGGATTGCCACTGGCCCAGCGCAAAACCTTGTCCCTGGAAGTAGGCATGCAGAACTCCGGCCTAGGCGCGGCATTGGCCAGTGCGCACTTCTCGCCGCTGGCGGCGGTGCCCAGCGCTTTGTTCAGCGTCTGGCACAACATCTCCGGCGCCCTGCTCTCGACCTGGTTCCGTCGCATGAGCGAAAAGCAGGACAGAGAAGAGCTCTCCCGGCAGACGGCGGACTGACAGGCGGACTTGACCGAACAGTCAGCATTGGGCATTCTGGCGCCCGATGCGGGGACGACCCTGCGCGCCATAGCGTTTTTGTCCGGGGACGACCCCATCCATCGATGAGGTGTGTGATGTCCTGGATCATTCTATTTTTTGCCGGCCTGTTCGAAGTCGGCTGGGCTGTCGGCCTTAAGTACACCGACGGTTTCAGCCGCCCGCTTCCTACCGCATTGACCATCGCGGCCATGGCGATCAGCCTTGGCCTGCTGGGCCTTGCCATGAAGGAAATGCCGCTGGGTACGGCCTACGCAATCTGGACCGGGGTCGGTGCCGTAGGCACGGTGATCGCCGGGATCATTCTGTTTGGTGAATCGATGGCACTGATCCGATTGGCCAGCGTCGCGTTGATCATTGCCGGGCTGATCGGGCTCAAGGCCAGCGCTTAAGCCTCCACCGCCTTCGCGAGCACGCTCGCTCCCACAGTCGACCGAGTGAATGCGGTCCATTGTGGGAGCGAGCCTGCTCGCGAAGAGGCCCGCAAAATAACAGCTATCACCTGACAGCCCCACGTAACTCGCCCACCAACGCCTGCAACTTCGCAGGCTCAGCCGACTCGACCGCTACCGCCGTCCCCGCCACCAAGGTCACGCGGGACCAGAACCGACGGAACATCCCTTTACCCGGGTCGCGACTGAAGAAACTCCCCCACAAGCCCTGCAACGCCAGCGGAATCACCGGCACCGGCGTTTCCTGAAGGATGCGCGTCAAGCCGCTCCTGAATTCATTGATCTCACCGTCGGCGGTCAACTTTCCTTCCGGGAAGATGCACACCAGTTCGCCGTTTTCCAAATATTGGGCGATACGGCTGAAGGCCTTTTCGTAGATATGAATATCTTCCTGGCGTCCGGCAATCGGAATCGTCCCAGCGGTTCGAAAGATAAAGTTCAGGACCGGCAGGTTGTAGATCTTGTAGTACATCACGAAGCGAATCGGCCGACGCACCGCACCGCCAATCAGCAAGGCATCGACAAACGACACGTGATTGCACACCAGCAGCGCGGCACCCTCATCGGGAATCGCCTCCAGGTTGCGATGCTCCACACGGTACATGGAATGGCTGAGCAGCCAGATCATGAAGCGCATGCTGAACTCGGGGACGATCTTGAAGATGTAGGCGTTGACGCCAATGTTCAGCAGCGACACCACCAAAAACAGCTGGGGGATCGACAGCTTGGCCAGGCTCAGCAGGACGATGGAAACGATCGCCGAGACCACCATGAACCAGGCGTTGAGAATATTGTTGGCGGCGATCACCCGCGCCCGCTCGTTTTCAACGGTACGCGACTGGATCAGCGCATACAGCGGCACGATGTAGAAGCCGCCAAAGATACCCAGGCCGAGGATATCGATCAGGACCAGCCAGGCGTGGCCAAACCCGAGAATCTGCAGCCAGCCATGGCCGTCGGCGCTGTCGGGGATTCCACCGGAGTGCCACCACAGCAGCAGGCCGAACACCGTCAGCCCGAACGAACCGAACGGCACCAGGCCGATTTCCACTTTGCGCCCTGACAGTCTTTCGCAGAGCATCGAACCCAGGGCAATCCCTACGGAAAAAACCGTGAGAATCAGGGTCACCACGGTTTCGTCGCCGTGCATCCATTCCTTGGCGTACGCGGGAATCTGCGTCAGGTAGATCGCCCCGACGAACCAGAACCAGGAGTTGCCGACAATGGAGCGGGACACCGCCGGAGTCTGCCCGAGGCCCAGCTTCAAGGTCGCCCACGATTGGCTGAAAATATTCCAGTTCAAGCGCATCTGCGGCGAGGCCGCCGCCGCCCGTGGGATGCCGCGACTGGCGAGGTAACCGGCCACGGCAATGCCGACAATGGCCACCGACACCACCGGCGCGTAGTGCGCCGAAGACATCATGATCCCCGCACCGATGGTCCCCGCCAGGATGGCCAGGAACGTACCCATTTCCACCAGGCCATTGCCACCGACCAGTTCGTCTTCGCGCAGGGCTTGCGGCAGGATCGAATATTTCACCGGCCCGAACAACGCCGAGTGGGTGCCCATGGCGAACAGCGCCACCAGCATCAGCCACAGGTGATCGAACAGGAAACCCACCGCGCCGACCGCCATGATCGCGATTTCGCCCAGCTTGATCAGGCGGATCAAGGCGTCCTTGGCGAACTTCTCCCCAAACTGCCCCGCCAGCGCCGAGAACAGGAAGAACGGCAGAATGAACAGCAGCGCGCAAAGGTTGACCCAGATCGAGCGGTCGCCCTCGATGGCCAGTTTGTAGAGGATGGCGAGGATCAATGATTGCTTGAAGACGTTGTCGTTGAACGCGCCAAGGGACTGCGTAACGAAGAACGGCAGGAAGCGCCGCGTGCGAAGCAAGGTGAACTGTGAAGGGTGACTCATCTTCCATGTTCCTGAGTGGCGTGGACGCTTATTGGAATGACGCTTTTTCGATCCAGGCCACACATTACCTGTCTTTGGCGATTATTTCCCCAGCACTTCCTGTGTCCTGTTTCGCAAATACGTTTCTTTTTGGCGAGTGGCTGTTGTCGTCAGGCAAGGCGTAGCAAAGAGTCATAGTCCGTTATGGCGAGGAGCGGCAACGCTGCATGACGACAACAGACGCAGTCAAGAAGGAGCAGTATTTGAGGTACAGGACACTAGGCACGGCGACACAAACAACTCGCCATGCCAGGCGCCGACCAGCGTGCGCCAGCTGACGATCATCCACATCACCACCAGCAGCGCCACCAGCCCGCAGCCGAACACGCTGAAGAAATCCAGGTCCAGAAGGCTTGCCAGCTTCAGCGTCGTCAGCGCATACACGCCCAAGGGAAAGGTGAAGCCCCACCAGCCGAGGTTGAACGGGATGCCTTCACGCAAATAGCGCGCGGTGATCAATAGCGCCATCAACATCCACCAGAATCCGAAGCCCCACAGGGTGATACCGGCGACCAACCCCAGGCCCGATGCAACCTCGCCCACGCCCGGCAGGCCATTGGCGGCAAGGATCACCGGCGCATCGCCGCCCAGCACCAACATGCCCAGTGCGCCGGTGCCGATGGGGCCGAGGGCCAGCCAGCTCGAAGCGGCCATGTTCTCGTGGGGCAGTTTGTGCAAGGCCATGCGCAACAGCAGGATGGTCAGAATGCTGAACGCCACCGGTAGGGAAAATGCCCAGAGTATGTAGCTGGTGACCAATATGATCAGTTGCGAATGCACGTCAGCCAGGTGCGGCGCCAGCAGGCCACCGCTGACGGCGGCGACTTCGGCGGCCACCACGGGCAACAGCCACACGGCGGTCATCTGGTCGATGCGGTGTTCCTGGCGGGTGAACATCAGGAACGGGATCAGCACACCGCAGGCCAGCGACATCGCCACGTCAGTCCACCACAACGCCTCGACCAGCGACAACACGCCCTCGCCCCAGCGCGGTACGCCGAACACCAGGAAACCGTTGATGATCGTTGCCAGCCCCATCGGGATCGTGCCGAAGAACATCGACACGGTTGAATGCCCGAAAATCCGCCGGGCCTCGTCGAAGAACAACACCCAGCGAGCAGTGTAGAGCCCGGTGAACAGGGCAAACAGGACGATATTGAACAGCCACAATCCTTGCGCAATCGCATATACGCCAGGGTTGGCCCCAGGCAGTTGTGCCAGGGCCAACGCCAGCACACCGGTGCCCATGGTCGCGGCAAACCAGTTCGGCGTGAATTGGCGGACGACCTCCAATGGCCCCGGCAAATGGCTCAGCGGTCGAAAACGGTTTTCAGCAAAGCAGGTCATGATCACTCCTCTCCTCGGATGAGGTGGAGCTATGCTAGAACCGGATCGAATATCTATATAACGGGTAATTTCTCTATATCTATTCTGTTCTATAGATAAGCAATCAGGGCCGAAGCCCGTCCGCCAGCGGCCGTGCGGGTTCACGCAACAAGCCCACCAGCGCGCCGGCGGCCATGACAATCAACACCGCGCCGTAGCCGTCCGTGGTCGGAATCAGGCCGAAAATACGGGTCAGATTCCCCGCCAGCAACGATGGCAGGCTGAAGGCCAGATAGCTGAGCACATAGAACGCCGACATCAAGCCAGCCCGCTCGTGGGGCAAGGCCAAGGGCATGATGCTGCGCAGCGCGCCGATGAATCCCGCGCCGAAACCGCTGCCGGTCACCAGCGTGCCGATGAAAAACAACGGCAGGCTGGCCGCGTGTACGGCCATCAACACCAGGGCCAGGCCAAGCACCAGCAGCGTCGCGCCAAGACGCAGCATCATTTGCGCGGCGCGGTTACGCAACATGTAGATCGACAATGCGCCGCTGAGTGTCAGCACGGCCACCAGCGAGCCGCCGATCAGGTTCGATGTCGAACCGGTGGCGGCGCGAACCAGGGACGGCGCCAGGGACAGATAGAAACCACCGACCGCCCAGGCCGCCAGGTCCAGCGGCAGGATCAGCCACAACGCGCGCCGCGCCTGGACCGGCACATGCAAGGTGGGGCGCAACGACCGCCAGGCCCCGGGCTGCGGGCTAACGCTTTCGGCCAGGCGCCAGAGATAAACCGCCTGGACCAGAAACAACGCCAGCAGCAGCCAATAAGTCAGTTGCAACGGCATCGGCGCAAATTCTGCCAGCAGGCCACACCCCATCGCGCCACACGCCATGCCCAGCAGGGGCGCAAAGCTGGTGACTAGGGGGCCTTGCTGGCGATCGAAGTCCAGCAACGCGGCGCCCAGCACACTGGTGGCCATGCCGGTGGCGAAGCCTTGTATCAGTCGCGCGCCCATCAACCAGCCCACACTGTCGGCATTGATGAATAGCAGCATCGCCAGCATGTTGAGCAATAATGCCGCGAAGATCACCGGTCTGCGACCGAGGTAGTCGGACAACGAGCCGACGACCAGCAAGGCCGCCAACAGACTGAACGCATACACACCGAAGATCAGCGTGAGGATCGCCGGAGAGAACTGCAGATGTTCCTGGTAGAGGTGATACAACGGCGTCGGCGCGCTGGAGGCCGCCAGAAAACCGAGCAAGGTGATCGCCAGGAAGATGAGACTGGCGCGGGTCGAAGCTGGACGAGACATGGGCACGCTCCACGAGGAGATTCATAAAAGCTAATTTTTTGCTTTTGCGGAGTGTGCTACCGGCATGCGCTTAAAGCAAATTCTTTGTGTTAAGGTCCGATGCATGGCTATTAAAGAAGGTTTACGCCCCGGCGGCAGAAGTGCCCGGGTTCAGGAGTCGATTCACTCGGCGGTACGCGCCCTGCTCCAGGAGCAGGACCGCGCCACCTTGACCGTGCCGCAAATCGCCGCGCGCGCCGGGGTCACGCCGTCCACCATCTACCGGCGCTGGGGCGATCTGCCGGCGCTGTTGGCCGACGTTGCCATCGCGCGCATGCGCCCGGACAGCGAGCCGGCCAACACTGGCAGCCTGCGCGGCGACCTGCGCGCCTGGGCCGAGCAGTACCTCGACGAGATGAGTTCAGAACCTGGCCGCAATATGATGCGTGACATCCAGGCTTGCGCCACGCCGGGGTATTGCGTGGGCATTATCAGCGGCCAGTTGCAGATCATCCTGGATCGTTATCCCGACGAGCCGAACCCGGGTATCGAGCGACTGGTGAATGTGATCGTTGCGCCGACGGTATTTCGAATCCTCTTCGCCACTGCGCCGCTGGAGGTCGAGGAGCTGTATCGGTTGGTGGATATGGCGTTGGATCAGTGAAAATGCCATCGCGAGCAAGCTCGCTCCCACATTGGATTTCGGTGTGCCACAAATCTTGTATTCGATAAATAGCCATTGTGGGAGATTCTATGTTGCAGGGGAACCCTGCAGCATAGAATTAGAGCGATATTCGCTCTGGTTTTTCATCAGGGCGAATGCCACCCGACACAATTTACGGGCGAGGCTCACCAACGCTTGGGTTCTGGCGAAACCTCTTGCCAAGCAGGACTCGTAGTAAGGCTTCCAGACTGGAGACCGGCAAGCCGCCATTGCTGCGGTGTGTGCCAAGCGTCGCAGCTCGCCATCTCCTTTCTTGCTCAGGTGTCTGGGACTGTGTTTTTTTCCGGAGTCTTTTGGCCTCAGGTCCATCCCTAAAAAGGCAATGAACGCATCGCCGCTGGCGAAGTCACCTCGCATGAATGCGGTCGCCAGGCTTGTTGCCGTCAGTTCGCCCACACCCTCAATGGCTTTGCAGCGGTTGATATTCTCAGTAATCCCCGCCCCTTGGCTGGCTTCACGCAATAACTTCTGAATGGCCCGATCGCTTTGCTTGAAGGCGTCCAGTTGCTGGGTCAGGATATCTTTCAGAAGCGGTTCGCTCGACCAGCTCAGCATGAGGCTGACGCGAGCTTTGATCAGTTCTGCACGCTTGCGTAGCAGGCTTCTTAGCACTTTGTAGGCATCTGAAGGTGGTGTCCAGGCACGTAACCGTTGCTGTTCATTCGTCAGATAACGCGCCAGCAAACGTGCATCACAAGGGTCGGTTTTTGCCCGCTGCCCAATGCTTTCGCGGTAATGGGCCACACGATAGGCATCCACAACATAAACCCTGTGCCTCATCCCATGGGCCAGTTCAGCCGTATCCAGGTGATAAAAGCTGGTGGCTTCCAAGGCAATCAAGCTTTGCGCTGGCAACATTTTGAGCCAACGGACAAGGGCTTCACGATTGTTATCGACGATTTGAATGCTTTTCAGATCCTCGCGATAAGCGACAATTTCAGCCTTGGCGACATCAATACCGATAACCGCTGGAGAGGTAAGGATTGTCATCTCGAATCCTCGGAGCTAGGGTTTAGATGCTTGTCGGGGTCTACCGTAGCGCTGGCTTGCTTCTATCGTCGGTTTTACCGATGAATTCCTTATCGGCGCTTTAGGTAGAAAGGGCGGGATGAGAAGTCTCCCACGGTCCGTACTGGCTAGAGTCGGAATCGAGCTTTTAGTCCTGCCCACCCCTTCAAGTCTAAACATACAAGCGAGCTTGCTCGCGATGAGGCCGGCAACATCGCTGCATAAAAAAATCCCACCCGCGACACCCCGCCACGCCTCGACCTTGGTCGACACTGACGAACCCGAGCGGGCGTGCGAGACTGTCTTGCCGGGCCCAAGCCCGGGCGTATTTGTCTGGGAGTTTCCATGTCGCTGTCCAGCGGGCTGATCGCCGTTGTCGCCCTGGCCTATATGGCCATCATGTTTGCCATCGCCTTTTACGGCGACCGACGCAGCACACCGCTGCCACCACGTGTGCGCGCGTGGGTCTACAGCCTGTCGCTGGCGGTGTATTGCACCAGCTGGACGTTTTTCGGCGCCGTGGGCCAGGCCGCCGAACAGCTCTGGTCATTCCTGCCGATCTACCTCGGGCCGATCCTGCTGCTGGTACTGGCGCCGTGGGTCTTGCAGAAGATGGTGATGATCAGCAAGCAGGAGAACATCACCTCCATCGCCGACTTCATCGCCGCCCGCTACGGCAAATCCCAATCACTGGCAGTGGTGGTCGCCCTGATCTGCCTGGTCGGCGTGCTGCCTTACATTGCCTTGCAGCTCAAGGGTATCGTGCTCGGCGTGAACCTGTTGATCGGCGCCGGTGCCGACGCCATGGGCACCCGAGCGCAGGATACTGCGTTGATCGTCTCGCTGATCCTGGCGCTGTTCACCATAGTCTTCGGCACTCGCAACCTCGACGCCACCGAGCACCACCGCGGCATGGTGCTGGCGATTGCCTTTGAATCGCTGGTCAAGCTGTTCGCCTTCCTGGCGGTTGGCGCGTTCGTCACGTTTGGCCTTTATGACGGCTTCGACGACCTGTTCAACCAGGCGATGCTCGCGCCACGGTTGGAGCAGTATTGGAAGGAGACCATCAACTGGCCGTCCATGGTGGTGCAAACAGGCGTGGCGATGATGGCGATCATCTGCCTGCCACGGCAGTTCCACGTCACCGTGGTGGAGAACATCGAACCCCAGGACCTGCGCCTGGCCAAATGGGTGTTCCCAGCCTACCTGGCCCTGGCCGCCCTGTTCGTGGTGCCGATCGCCCTCGCCGGGCAAATGATGTTGCCCAGCTCGGTACTGCCGGATTCGTTCGTCATCAGCCTGCCACTCGCCCAGGCCCATCCGGCGCTGGCGGTGCTGGCCTTCATCGGCGGCGCCTCGGCCGCCACCGGCATGGTCATCGTGGCGAGTGTCGCCCTGTCGACCATGGTCTCCAACGACATGCTGCTGCCATGGCTATTGCGCCGCAACAACGCCGAGCGGCCTTTCGAAGTGTTCCGCCAATGGATGCTGTCGGTACGCCGGGTGAGCATCGTCGCGATTCTCCTATTGGCTTATGTCAGCTACCGGCTGCTGGGTTCGACCGCGAGCCTGGCCACCATCGGCCAGATCGCCTTCGCCGCCGTGACGCAACTGGCACCCGCCATGATCGGCGCGCTGTACTGGAAACAGGCGAATCGACGCGGCGTGTTCGCCGGCCTCGCCATGGGCATATTCCTGTGGTTCTACACGCTGGTGCTGCCGATCGCCGCCCATAGCCTGGGCTGGTCACTGAGCAGCTTCCCCGGCCTGGCCTGGCTGCATGGCAATCCGCTGGATTTGCCGATCACGCCGCTGACCCAAGGTGTCGTCCTGTCCCTGGCGGGCAATTTCATATTGTTCGCCTGGGTTTCGGTCCTGTCGCGCACACGCGTGTCGGAGCATTGGCAGGCTGGACGCTTCATCGGTCAGGAGATCAGCGCCCGACCCAATCCTCGCTCGATGCTGGCGGTCCAGATCGAGGATCTGTTGCAGCTGGCGGCCCGCTTCGTCGGCGAAGAACGGGCGCGCCAGAGCTTCATTCGCTTTGCCTATCGCCAAGGCAAAGGCTTCAACCCGAGCCAGAACGCCGACAGCGAATGGATCGCCCATACCGAGCGGCTGCTGGCCGGTGTACTCGGCGCGTCGTCGACGCGAGCCGTGGTGAAAGCGGCCATCGAAGGCCGCGAGATGCAACTGGAAGACGTCGTGCGGATCGCCGACGAAGCGTCCGAAGTGCTGCAATTCAACCGAGCGCTGCTGCAAGGCGCCATCGAAAACATTACCCAGGGCATCAGCGTGGTCGACCAGTCCCTCAGGCTGGTGGCCTGGAACCGTCGATACCTGGAACTGTTCAATTACCCCGACGGCTTGATCAGCGTCGGTCGGCCAATCGCCGACATCATCCGCTACAACGCCGAGCGCGGCCTTTGTGGCCCGGGCGAGGCCGAAGTCCATGTCGCCCGGCGCCTGCACTGGATGCGCCAGGGCCGCGCACACACCTCGGAACGCCTGTTCCCCAACGGCCGTGTGATCGAGCTGATCGGCAACCCGATGCCCGGCGGCGGTTTCGTCATGAGTTTCACGGACATCACTGCTTACCGCGAAGCCGAACAGGCCTTGACCGAAGCCAACGAAGGGCTGGAACAGCGGGTGGCCGAACGCACCCGCGAACTGTCGCAACTCAACCTCGCGCTGACCGAAGCCAAGAGCACGGCCGAAGCCGCGTACCAGTCCAAGACCCGCTTTCTGGCCGCCGTCAGCCATGACTTGATGCAGCCTCTCAACGCCGCGCGCCTGTTCTCCGCCGCGCTTTCCCATCAGCACGACGGCTTGCCGAGCGAAGCCCGGCAGTTGGTGCAACATCTGGACAGCTCGTTGCGCTCGGCCGAGGACTTGATCACGGACCTGCTGGACATCTCCCGATTGGAAAACGGCAAGATCAACCCCGACCGCAAGCCGTTTGTCCTCAATGATCTATTCGATACCCTCGGCGCCGAGTTTACCGTGCTGGCTCGAGAGCAAGGCTTGAAATTCCGGGTTCGCGGCTCGCGGCTGCGAGTCGACAGCGACATCAAGCTGCTGCGCCGCGTGCTGCAGAACTTCCTCACCAATGCCTTCCGCTACGCCAAGGGCCCGGTGCTGCTAGGCGTGCGCCGGGGCAACGGCGAGCTGTGCCTGGAGGTCTGGGACCGCGGGCCGGGGATCGCCGAAGACAAGCTGCAAGTCATCTTCGAAGAATTCAAACGCCTGGACAGCCATCAGACCCGGGCCGAAAAAGGGCTCGGCCTCGGCCTGGCAATTGCCGATGGGCTGTGTCGCGTGCTCGGCCATACCTTGCGCGTGCGTTCCTGGCCAGGGCGCGGCAGCGTGTTCAGCGTCAGCGTGCCATTGGCCAGTAGCCAAGCCGTCGAGCCCACTATCGTGATCGAAGCCAACGGCCATTTGCCCAGCGGCGCACAGGTGCTGTGTGTCGATAACGAAGACAGCATCCTGATCGGCATGAACAGCCTGCTGACCCGCTGGGGGTGCCGCGTATGGACGGCGCGTAATCGTGAAGAATGCGAGCGCTGGCTCGCCCAGGGCGGCCGGCCGCAACTGGCGCTGGTGGATTTTCACCTGGACGACGGCGAAACCGGGACCGAACTGATGGCCTGGTTGCGCACGCGCATGGGCGAGCCGGTGCCCGGAGTGGTGATCAGTGCCGATGGCCGGCCCGAGACCGTGGCCCAGGTGCATGCGGCGGGATTGGATTACTTGGCCAAGCCGGTGAAGCCGGCGGCGTTGAGGGCGTTGTTGAGCCGGCACTTGCCGTTGTAATAGGGGAAAAAGTAAACCCCTGTGGCGAGGGAGCAAGCTCTCTCGCCACAGGGGTCCGGTGCAAACCTCGGAGGCTACTGACCCTGGCTTTCTTCGCCGGTCTCCTCTGGCAACCCATCCATGTCCGCCATCGCCCGTTCAAGCAACTCCGTAGGCAAGCTCTTGCTCGCCCTGGCGCCGAGCAGTTTCAACTGCTCGCTGCGGCTGACCAAGTTGCCGCGCCCTTCCGTCAGCTTATTGCGTGCGGCGCTGTAGGCTTTGTCCAACTGCTGCAAGCGACTGCCGATTTCGTCCAGGTCCTGGATAAACAGGACGAACTTGTCATACAGCCACCCCGCCCGTTCGGCGATTTCCCGGGCGTTCTGGCTCTGGCGCTCTTGCTTCCACAAGCTGTCGATCACCCGCAGCGTCGCCAGCAGCGTGGTCGGGCTGACGATCACGATGTTGCGGTCGAAAGCTTCCTGGAACAGGTTCGGCTCGGCTTGCAAGGCTGCGGAAAATGCCGCTTCGATCGGCACGAACAGCAAGACGAAATCGAGGCTGTGCAGACCGTCCAGACGCTTGTAGTCCTTGCCGGCCAAGCCTTTGACGTGGGCTCGCAATGACACGACGTGCTGCTTGAGAGCCAACTGGCCGATGGCATTGTCTTCGGCCGCCACATATTGCTGGTAGGCCGTGAGGCTGACCTTCGAATCGACCACCACCTGCTTGTCGCCGGGCAGATAAATCAATACGTCCGGCTGGAACCGTTCGCCATCCGGCCCCTTGAGACTGACCTGGGTCTGGTATTCGCGGCCCTTCTCCAAGCCGGCATGTTCCAGGACCCGCTCGAGGATCAACTCGCCCCAGTTGCCCTGGGTCTTCTGGCCCTTGAGCGCACGAGTCAGGTTGGTGGCTTCATCGCTCAGGCGCAGGTTCAGCTGTTGCAGGCGCTCCAGTTCCTTGCCCAGGGAAAATCGCTCCCGGGCCTCGGCCTGGTAGCTTTCCTCGACGCGTTTTTCAAAGGACTGGATGCGTTCCTTCAGTGGGTCGAGCAACTGACCCAGGCGCTGCTGGCTGGTTTCGGCGAAACGCTGTTCACGCTCGTCGAAGATTTTTCCCGCGAGCTCGGCGAACTGGGCCCGCAATGCGTCCCGCGAGCCTTGAAGATCGTCCAGGCGCTGCTGATGGCTCTCTTGCTGCTCGCGTAATTCGGCCTGCAACGAAGCAGCCTGGGCATCCAGGCGTCGCAATTCAGCTTCCTTATTGGCACGCTCCAGGTTCCAGGCATGCGCCGCGTCCCTTGCGTTGTCACGCTCGATCTGCAGCATTTCGACCTCGCGACGCGCAGCCGCAAGCTCGGCTTGCCTGGCGGCATTGGCCTGGCCCAAGTCACTGATTTCGTCGCGGCAGGCATCGAGCTGGGCATTCAACCCATCGTGTGCCATGTGGGCGGTCGCCAGGCGTTCTTCCATCAACGCCAGCTCGGTCTGTGCCGCGCTTGCCTGGCGTTTCAGGTGCCAGGCCAATGCCAACAGCGGCACCGCAGCGCCTGCCAGGCCAAGCAACAGGCTGGTCAAATCCATCGCCATGACAATTCCCGCGCAAGAGATAAAGCCCGAAGGTTAACCAAGCAACCCGGCGTTGCCCAGCTCAGTCTTCGATCTCGCCCAATGCCTGGCGGGCACGATGATCGCCGGCCCGCGCGGCCTGGCGCAGCAGGTCCTGGCCAATACGCCGGTCCCGTGCATTGCCGCATTCGCGGCACATCAGCTGACCGAGGCGACTCTGTGCGGCCACCACGCCTTCGCGCGCCGGTTGTTTGAGCAGGCGTCCAGCCAGGTGCTTGACGCTGGGACGCTCTCCCAGGCTCGGGCTGTCCAGCAGCCACTCGGCAACTCGCATCGATATGCGCTTGGGAGGGGTAACACCTGAGGGTGCGGAGGTAACAGGATTTGATACTGAGCGAAACTTCATAACGCACTACGGGACAGATCGGAAGGCGCGCAACTCTACTCCTTTTTTCGTACGGGTAAAGTCGAAAAAAACCGGCACGCCCGTTCTAGAGCAAGCGCTTGGGACAATCCACAGAAGCTGTGGATAACTCAGTGGACAACCTACCCTGAACTCGCCGCAAGCCCTATGGAACGGGGCCTGCGCTCAAACTGTCGATTTTTTCACCAGTAAAAAAAAGCGATGTTTTTCATTGACTTAAATTTTGGATACAGGCACCCGCCCCGGATTGTTCAAAGATGACAATACGGTGACAGCGGCCCATAGGAGTGTGTACAAGTAACAGCTGAAGTGGTTATATCGCTGCGCTTTTTTGACGCATCTGGCGCTCAAGACCCTGTGGAAAAGCCCCCGATCCCAGACTTTTACACGCTGCGCGCTTTCGCGCCCCAGCGGCAGCACCGGCATTTTTCTGACCAACGGCCTTCCCTAACGCGGCTTGATTCGATAATATCCGCGGCGTTAGTACCAAGCTGAAAGTCAATTCCGGGTCGGAAACATCTCAGCGGTCAGCTATCCCCACGGGAGGCCTGCCGAAAAAGAGACCGCCCCCCTCGATGGTTTCCAGGTAATGCTCGCGCTGCGCACTTCGAACGAATCCGAAGCTGCCGCCAGGCTCATTATTCTGACCGAACCAACCTGCAAATTGATCAGGATCTTCACCCCGGGCCCAGAACCTTTGCCCTCGATGTGTTGCCTGCCCTCCTAAGTACCTACCTGCCAGCCCAAGCGCGCCCTTTTATAGCGCTCAAACTGGCTGCTTTGTTCCAGTCGGGTTCTTCGTTCGACCAATGGTGGTCGACGTTACTGGAACGTTTTAACGTTGCACGGTTCTTAATCGTGTCATTTGTAGGAACACCCATAACATGTCTAATCAAATCCAGACACAGGATGCCATCCGCACCCTAACCAACGCCTTTGCTCCAATGAACTGCCTGATCATGGCCGCTCGCAAAGGCTGCTTCAGCTTCACGCTGGTCAACGAACACGGCATCGCCCGTCACAGCGAACGCTTGTATCCCGACCAGTACTCCAGCGCAGAACCGCTGCAGGCGGTCATCGAGCGTACCCGTCAGGCACTCGTTGCCTGACACGCCAGGACACTGAAGCATCCAAGGCCCCGCCCAAAACGCGGGGCTTTTTATTGCCCGGCATTTCTCGATAAAGCGCAACGGCTTAAGTACAAACAGCTATAACGGTCATAACCGTTCGATGAACATGGTTTAAAAACAGGCCTTTACAGCGCAGATATGACACTACACTTCAACTCGAGCGGCATGATCCGCTTCGGCGGAGCCTGATCCGATCCACCTGCTGCCAAGCCCACACCGTCAGGCTCCGCCCATTTCCCGTTTCGAGGATTTTATGGGTATCGCTGCCAGCGAACTGTGTCGTTATGTGATCCGCCCGACGCTCCTTTACCTGGGGAGCCACAGCACAACGGCGGAAAACCTGTTGCTGGGGATCGCCGCCAGTCAATCAGGCCTGGGCGCCGCGTTGCACGATCGTCGTGGGCACGGCTTGTACCGCATCACTGAACCGCGCCATCAAGCCCTGTGGGACGATTACCTGGCGTTGGATCCGGAACGAGCCAGCCTGGTGCGAGGCCTGGCGAGCCAGCATGCTTTCCTGAGCGGCCCTCATCAGGAATTGACCGTCAATTTGCGCTACGCCACGGCCATCGCTTGGTTGCTGGTTGAAGAACACGCCACCTCGCTTCCCGATTCAAACGATTTGCTCGCCATGGCCCGCATCTGGCGCCAGGTTTTTCATCCCACTGGTCGCCTGCGGGATTTTACCTGCGCGTGGCAAAACTGTGTTTCACCCTTGAACCAGGTCGCTTGCTGAATGGAAAAAAGGAAACTTCCTACAACTGCGACGATTTTGGTCGGATTGTCCTACAAAACCCCTCTAAATCAAGCCATACAAGCTATAGCGCTTGGGCAAAAATGTTGGTAATTTTCGCCCCGGTGATCACCTGGAGTTCTAACAATGAAAAAAATGATGCTCAAAACCACCCTTGGCCTTGCCGTTACCTTGGCATCCACCCAAATTTTCGCCAGTGGCTTTGCCTTGAACGAACAAAGCATCAGTGGCATGGGCACTGGCTTCGCGGGTCGTTCTTCTTCTGCCGATGATGCGAGCACCGTGTTTGGCAACCCTGCCGGCATGTCGCGCCTCAAGCGCCAACAAGTCACCGGCGGCTTCGCCGTCATCGACGCATCCACCGACATCAACGATGCCAGCGGCACCCAGTCCGGTACGAACGATGGCGACATGGTCCCGTTCACCGGCGTTCCGATGGGCTACTACGTCAAGCCAATCGACGATCAATGGGCATTCGGCCTGGGCGTCTACGCCCCCTTTGGCCTGATCACCGACTACGAAAGCAGCTTCCAGGGCCGCAATTTCGGCAGCAAGAGCGAAGTGAAGGTCGTGACCTTCCAGCCAACCATCAGCTACGCCTTCAATGACAAGGTGTCGATCGGTTTTGGCCCGACTATCAACCGGATTTCGGGTTCGCTGGAGTCGGCGTTGACCACGCCATTCTCGCCTAATGATGGCAACGTCCAGATCAAGGGCGACGATATTGGCTACGGCTACAACATCGGTTTGCTGGTGCAAGCCACTGACACCACCCGTGTCGGCCTGACTTACCACTCGAAGGTCAAATACAAGCTTGAGGGCCACACCGAAGTGAGCCCGGGTGCTGGTACGCCAGGCTTCCTGTTGAGCGGTGACCGATACGACGCATCGCTGGACATCACGACCCCTGAGTCCGTGGACTTCTCGGTAACCCAGGAAATCAACGATGCCTGGACTGTCTATGCCGGTAGCACCTGGACTCGCTGGAGCCGCCTGAAAGACATCACCGTGAACAACGACATCACCGGCGGCGGCGCATTGAACCCAACCCTCTTCGGCACCATCACCGAAGAACAGAACTGGCACGACACCTGGGCCTACGCCATCGGTACCTCCTACCAGTTGAACAAGCAATGGGTACTGCGCACCGGCCTGTCCTTCGACCAGTCGCCGACCAACAACGCCGACCGTTCGCCTCGCATTCCTACCGGCGACCGGACCATCTTCAGCCTGGGTGCCGGCTGGAGCCCAACCGACGACCTGACCATCGACGTGGCCTATTCCTATCTCAAGGAAGAAAAAGTCAACGTCAACAGAGCCAACGCCCTGGGCCAGGCCTACAATGCTGAATACGAAAACAGCGCCAACGGCTTCGGCGTCGGCGCAACCTACCGCTTCTGATGATCCACGGCGAGCAGGCATAAACAGCCGGTCGCCACCTGAAGCAAAAAAAAGCCCCGCTCTCTGTAAAGAAAGCGGGGCTTTTTCGTGGTTGAGGATCAGGGTTTGGAAGCGATAGCCGTCTCCACCGCCTTGATGAAATCAGGATCGTCGGGTTTTATCCGACTGGAAAAGCTGCCAACCACCTTGCCCTGGCGATCCACGACGTATTTGTAGAAATTCCATTTCGGCGCGCTGGACTGTTCGGCCAGGTGCTTGAACAAGGGAATGGCATCCGCGCCCCGTACCGGTTGCGGTTCGGTCATGGTAAAGGTCACGCCATAGTTGACGTAGCAAACCTTGGCGGTCTCCGCGCCGTCCTTGGATTCCTGCTTGAAGTCGTTGGACGGCACGCCCAGCACTTCCAGCCCTTCACTTTTATAGCGCTGGTTAAGCGCCTCGAGCCCTTTGAATTGTGGAGCGAACCCACAGAAGCTGGCCGTGTTGACCACCACCAACGGTTTGCCGGCGAAACGCTGGCACAAATCGACGGTTTCCTTGGCCCGCAGCTTGGGCAGCGAACCCTCCAAGAGTGACGGGCATTCAGCCGCCCATACATGCCCGGTCATAGCCAGTAACAGGGTGGGAACAGCAAACCAACGCATCATGTCGGATTTTCCTTGTAAGCCTGTCAGACCACGACGTTACTCCGCGCGCCCGATGCCGTCCACACGTCAGCAGCTGCCCATGCCCAGCTGCATCAAAGCCAACCCGCCCTGGCGCCAGCCCCACCAGGCGACCGCCAGCAGCGCGGCGGCGCCGGCTGCGATCAACCATGGGCCGACGCGGCTCATGCCGCACCCGCCTGGGCTTGCAGGCGGGCAACCGGGCGCTCACGCACCGGCCAGTTCAACGCAGCCGCGAGCAGGCTGAGCAAAATCGACACCTGCCAGATCAAGTCGTAGCTGCCCGTGCGGTCGTACACGACGCCGCCCAGCCAACCACCGAGGAACGAGCCCAACTGGTGGAACAGGAACACGATCCCACCCAGCATCGAGAGATTTCGTACACCGAACAACGTGGCGACCGTCCCGTTGGTCAATGGCACCGTCGATAACCAGAGAAAACCCATCGCCATGCCGAACAGATAAGCCGTGGTCGTCGTCACCGGCAACCACAGGAACAGGCCGATCACCACCGCTCGCACCAGGTACAGGCCAGTCAGCAGGCGCGGCTTGGACATGCGCCCGCCCAGCCAGCCGGCGGTGTAGGTGCCGAAGATATTGAACAGACCGACCAGTGCCAACACGGTGGTGCCGACGCTGGCCGGCAGGTGCTGGTCCACCAGATAGGCCGGCAGATGCACGCCGATGAACACCACCTGGAAACCGCAGACAAAAAAACCGACCGCCAACAGCCAGAAACCGGAATGACTGCACGCCTCGCGCAATGCTTCGGACAAGGTCTGCTCGTTGCCGCTCAGGGGTGCCGGTGCATCCTTGAGCATACTGACCAAGGGCACGATCAACGCCACCAGCAGGCCCAGCGCCAACAGCGCCGCGGACCAGCCGAGCCAACCAATCAGCCCCAGCGTGCCCGGCAACATCGCGAACTGGCCAAACGAGCCGGCCGCACTGGCGATACCCATGCCCAGGCTGCGTTTCTCTGGCGGCACGGCCCGCCCAACCACACCAAGGATTACCGAGAACGAAGTGCCGGACAGGCCGATGCCGATCAACAGGCCGGCGCTCAACGACAGCGACCAGGGCGAGTCGGCCATGCCCATGAAGACTAGGCCGACCGCATACAGGACACCACCGATCAACACCACTTTTGCCGCACCGAAGCGATCCGCCAGGGCGCCCGTGAAAGGCTGCGCCAGGCCCCAGATCAGGTTCTGCAAAGCGATGGCGAAGGCAAACACCTCCCGGCCCCAGCCGAATTCGGCGCTCATCGGCGCCAGGAACAACCCGAAGCCATGCCGCACGCCCAGGGACAACGCCAGGATCAGCGCACTGCCCACCAGGACCCAACCACAGGTACGCCACATCGATGTCATTCTTATTCTCCGGTCGCGGGTATATACCCACTTATCATCGGACGAACCGGCGTCACGCCAACTCATCCAGCAAGGCCAGCAAGGTCGCGCGCTTTTCGGCACCGAGCTTGTCGATCAATTTCTGTTGTGCCGCTTCCCAGGCCGGCAATGCCGCCGCCAACCGGGCATTTCCCGCCTCGGTGAGCACAACGATGCGGTTGCGCAAATCGTCGCCCTCAGCCAACTTCACCAACCCCTCGCCTTCCAGCACCCGTAGGTTGCGCCCTAGGGTGCTGCGGTCCAGGCCCATGGCCTCGGCCAGGGACGAAATGCTCGGCTGGTCCAGGCGCGCCAGGTTATTGAGCAAAGAATACTGGGCAACGTTGATCCCGAAGCCATCGAGAGCGCCGTCGTAGTACCTGCTGACGCCACGCGCGGCGCGACGCAGGTTGATGCACAGACATTGGGAAGGAAGCATGATGCGTGTATATACCCGCGACTAAATGAATGCAAATTTAAATGAGGCCCTGACCGCTGACAAGCCGGGATTCAGCTCAAGGCCAACGCCACCAGAACCGCCATTTCCAGCAATTCCAGCAAGGCGCCCGCCGTGTCGCCGGTGCATCCCGCCAGCCTGCGCAGCATGATGTGGCGCAAACCGATAAATACCAGCACGGCGACCGCCAACGTCCACAGCCCCGCCCATCCCATCACCAGCACGCACCCCAGCGCTCCGGCCCACAACACCTGCCAGCCCGAGCGGCGCGGCAAATGATCGGCCAACGCTTGGCCCAGCCCGCCGGCACGCACATACGGCGTGGTGAGGAACAACCCCAGCAAGGCGCTACGCCCCAGCACCGGCACAACGAGCAAGGCCAACGCATCCCCCTGCTCGATCAGCGCTACCAGCGCGGTCCATTTGAGCAGCAACACCAGCACCAGCGTGACCACGGCGATCGGCCCGCTGCGTGGATCCTTCATTATCAGCAACGTACGCTCACGATCGCCGAAACCGCCGAGCCAGGCATCGGCGCTGTCGGCCAGGCCGTCCAGGTGCAGCCCGCCGCTGAGCAGCACCCACGCCATCAGTAGCAGCGCGGCATGCAGCATCACCGGCGCGCCCGCCAACAGTGCATCGAGCAACCACAGCAAACCGCCGAACAACAGCCCCACCACGGGATAGAACAACAGCGAACGCCCCAGCTCGCGGGGCTCAGGCATGCCCGGCAAGCGAATCGGCAAGCTGCTGAGAAATTGCAGGGCGATCCAGAAGGACAACATGCTCAGCCAGCCTCTCTAAGCACGGGGCCGGAGGACACCGCCAGGGAAAACAGCGCACCATGGCCGACTTCGACATTCAGTAATTGCTCGCGTGGCAACCCCCGGGCCTGGGCCAGTAGCAAGCGCATCACGCCGCCATGACTGACCAGCAACACGCGCTGACCGGCATATGCGAGGTGCAAGCGCTCGACCGCCGCCAGCACCCGCGCCGAAAACGCCGATACCGGCTCACCTCCGGGAGGTGTGAAGGCGTAAGGATCGGCCCAAAAGCGACCGAGGGCCTCGGCGTCGGTCTCCATCAATGCCGCCGCGCTGCGACCTTCCCAGGCGCCGAAATGCAACTCTTGCAAGTCTTTGTCCGCCTGCACCGGAACGCCAAGTCGGGCGCCAAGTTGTTCGGCGAAACGGGCGCATCGCTGCAATGGCGAGCACACCAGGCGATCCCACGGCCCGCCTTGGGCGACCGCCTCGTGCATCTGCTCCCAGCCCCTGGCCGTCAGGGCGTCGTCGAGGCTGCCGCGCAAGCCGCCGCCCAGCTCGGTTTCACCGTGACGCAGCAGGTCCAGGCGCAAGGTCATGCCGGGCGATCCGCCACGGCCGCTTCGGCAAACGTCGCCATCTGCCCGTGAAGGTCACAGGCCAGGCGCAACAACGGCACCGCCAGCGCCGCGCCACTGCCCTCGCCCAGGCGCAAGCCCAAGTCCAGCAGCGGTTCGGCGCCGAGGGTTTCCAACACGTGCTGGTGACCCGGCTCGGCACCGCGATGACCGAACAGCAGCCATGGGCGGCATCCGGGATTGAGCCGCACCGCCACCAGCGCCGCTACGCTGCAGATAAACCCATCCACCAGCACGGCGACGCCCTGCTGAGCGCAGGCCAGGTACGCACCGACCAACGCCGCGATTTCGAAACCGCCGAGGTTGAACAATGTCTGCAACGGGTCGCCGCTCGCACCACCGTGCAACGCCAGGGCCCGCTCGATCACCTGGGCCTTGCGGCTGACACCTGCCGCGTCCAAGCCCGTGCCCGGCCCGACCAGGTGCGTCACCGGACAGTCGAGCAAGGCACAGGCCAGGGCACTGGCCGCAGTGGTATTGCCGATGCCCATCTCGCCGCCGATGAACAATTGCGTTCCAGCCGCGACCGCGCGCGCCACGCTGTCGCGTCCGGCTTGCAGGGCCTGTTCGCCTTGCGCCAGGGTCATCGCCGGCCCCCGGACGAAATTCGCCGTGCCAGGACCCAGGTTCAAATGGCGCACGCCGTGCAAATCCAGCGAAGGCGTTACAGTGCCCAGGTCGATCACTTCCAGGGACGCGCCCAATTGCCGCGTCAGAACGCTGATGGCCGCGCCGCCGTTGACGAAGTTGAGCAACATCTGCCCGGTGACTTCCTGGGGATACGCCGAGACACCTTCGGCCACGACGCCATGATCGCCGGCGAAAATCGCAACCCACAACCGGTCAAGGTTCGGTTTGACCTGCCCTTGCAGGCCCGCCAGTTGCACCGCCACCGATTCCAGCCGCCCCAGGGAGCCGGCCGGTTTGGTCAGCTGTTGCTGACGGGCCGCGGCCTGCTCCAGCGCTTGGGTATCGACGGGCTTGCACGGGTCCAGCCACCAGCGGTGATTCATAACGCAGTTCCTTTAAGGGTCAGGGGCAAGCCGGCGACGGTCAACACGACGCGCTGACAACGTTCGGCCAGGGCTTGATGCAGCCAACCGGCTTCATCGACATAACGACGGGTCAACTCCCCCAGCGGCACGACGCCCATGCCGGTCTCGTTGCTGACGAATATGACCTCGCCGGGAAGCGCACTGATGCAGTCCAGCAGCGCTTCACGCTCGGCGACCAGCCGGTCGGCGTCATCAAGCATCAGCAGGTTGGTGAGCCAGAGCGTCAGGCAATCCACCAACAGGCATTGATCATGCGCGGCGTTTTCTTCCAGCACCCGCGCCAGCGCCAACGGTTCCTCCACCAGCGCCCATTCGGCAGGGCGCCGGGCGCGGTGCTGGGCGACACGCTCGTTCATTTCGCCGTCCAGGGGTTGGCTGGTGGCGATGTAAGTCACCGGCAAGCCTGTGCTCGCGGCGAGTTTTTCGGCCAGGCGACTCTTGCCCGAGCGGGCGCCGCCGAGGATCAGTTGGAGCATGTTCATACCCTTTCAAAATAGGCGGTGTGGGTGCCGGCCCCTTCGCGAGCAGGCCCGCTCCCACAGGATCTCTGTGCGCCGCAAGACCAATGCGGGAGCGAGCCTGCTCGCGACGACGCCAGCCCAGCCACCCTAGATCCCACAGAGCTCACGCAGCAGCCCGGTGTCCAGATGCCGCTCCACCAAATCCGCCAACCGTTCGATATCTCGCTCGCGCAAGCCGTGGTAATCCACCGTCTGTACGTCCTTCAGACCCGACCAACGCAGCAATGCACTGCTGGCTGCCGGCGACTCAAAGAGCCCATGCAGATAAGTACCAAAAATCTGTCCATCGCGGCTCTGGGCGCCATCGCAACGGCCATCGTCCAAGCGCACCGCCGCATGTTCCAGGGCCGCGCCGACGGTGACGCCCGCATGGATTTCGTAGCCGCTGACCTCGGCGTCTTCCAGGGTCAGTCGCCCGCGGACGTTGCGCAGTTGCTTTTCGCGCTCCAGGGTCGTTTCGAAATCCAACAAGCCCAACCCAGCGCTGGAACCTGCCACGCCTTCCAGCCCGAGCGGATCGTGGACCTGCTGGCCGAGCATCTGCAAACCGCCGCAGATACCCAATAACTTGCCGCCGTAGCGCAAATGGCGCTGGATGGCCGTTTCCCAGCCATTAGCCCGCAGGTAGGCCAAATCGCTGCGCACGCTTTTGGACCCGGGCAGGATAATCAGGTCGGCAGGCGGGATGGCCTGGCCAGGGCCAATGAATTGCAGGTCGACCTGCGGATGCAGGCGCAGCGGGTCGAAATCGGTGTGGTTGCTGATGCGCGGCAGCACCGGCACCACCACCTTGAGCACCTGTTCAGCCTTGTCGGCCTGGCGCTGGTCGAGGCCATCCTCGGCCTCCAGGTGCAGGTCCATTACATACGGCAACACGCCGATCACCGGTTTGCCAGTGCGCGTTTCCAACCAATCCAGCCCCGGCTGCAGCAAGGCGATATCACCGCGAAAACGATTGATGATGAAACCCTTTACCCGCGCCTGCTCGCTGGGCGAAAGCAACTCCAGTGTGCCGACCAGATGGGCGAATACCCCGCCACGATTGATGTCGGCGATCAGCAGCACTGGGCAGTCCACCGCCTCGGCAAAGCCCATATTGGCGATGTCCCCGGCCCGCAGGTTGATCTCCGCCGGCGATCCCGCGCCTTCAACCATGACGACCGGGTATGTCGCGCTCAAGCGCGCGTGGGAGGCCAGTACCGCTTGCATCGCGATGGCTTTGTAATCGTGATAGGCCACCGCGTTCATGGTGGTCACGGCACGGCCATGGATGATGACCTGTGCGCCCGTATCGCTGTTGGGCTTGAGCAGCACCGGATTCATGTCGGTATGGGGCTCGAGGCCACTGGCCTGTGCCTGAACAGCCTGGGCCCGGCCGATTTCGCCACCGTCGGCAGTCACCGCGCTGTTGAGCGCCATGTTCTGCGGCTTGAACGGCACCACCCTCACACCCTGGCGCGTAACCCAACGGCAGAGCGCCGTGACCAAGGTACTTTTGCCGGCATCGGAGGTGGTGCCCTGCACCATCAAGGTTGTCATCGAATGTCCTTGGCGTAGGCCTCGAAAGCCTGCTCGAGGCGCAGGAACCCGACATCATCGGCGGGCAACCCGAAACGCAGGCTGCTGGTGTGGGTGAACAGGCGCAGCAGAATGCCGCGATGGGCCATGAATTCATACAGGGCATGGGCGTGCGGTGTGACCAGCCACTGGAACAATGCGCAGCCGCCCTGGGGCTTGAAGCCGAAGCGTTGCAGCGTCGATGCCAGGCGTTGGCTGGTTTCTTCGCAACGCTGTCGTTGACGAACCTGGGCCTCGGTATCCAGAAGACACGCCTCGCCCAGGACCCGGGTCGGCCCGCTCACCGCCCAGGGTCCGACTTGCTCGGCGAGCAGCTTGAGCAAACGCCGCTCCGCCAGGACAAACCCCAGGCGAACCCCGGCCAGGCCAAAGAACTTGCCAAACGATCGCAATACAATCAGCCCGACCTGATGGGCGTGGGCGCTGAGGCTCAGATGCGGTGTCATGTCCATGAACGCTTCATCCACCACCAGCCAGCCACCGCGCTGGGCCAACCGTGCGTGCCAATTCAGCAAGCGTTCGGGGCTCAGGCTCAGGCCCGTGGGGTTGTTCGGATTGACCACCACCAGCACGTCGAGGCTGTCGAGGAAAAAATCGACTTCCGTCTCCAGCACTTCGCGCACGATGTACCCGCTGCGGCGCCAGGCTTCGGCGTGCTCGGCGTAACAGGGCGACAAAACACCCACCTTGCCGGCCCGGCGCAGGCGCGGCAACAGCTGGATGGCCATCTGCGAACCGGCCACCGGCAACACGTGCGTCGCTTCGTAATAATCGCAGGCGGCCTGCTCCAATCCATCGTCGGTCTCGGGCAGGCGCGCCCAGGCCCGCAGCGGGATCGGCGGAACGTCGAACGGCCAGGGCGCCAGGCCGCTGGACAGGTCGAGCCAGTCGGCCTCGGCAATGCCATATTGCCGGGAAGCCTTGCGCAGTCGTCCACCATGCTCAAGCATAAAACTCGGCTCCGAGGCAGAGAATCAGCAGCCACAACCATACGCCGCGTTGCACCAATTGCCAGCCGCGATCAATGGAATCGGCACTGGCCGGCACGCCTTCGCCCAAGGACGGACGTTGGTGCAGCTCGCCGTGGTAGATCGCCGCGCCGCCCAGTTCCACGCCCAGCGCTCCGGCGCCGGCGGCCATCACCGGCCCGGCATTAGGGCTGTCCCAGGTTGGCCCCTGGGTGCGCCAACATCTGAACGCCAGTCGGGTCTTACCGAGCAACGCGTAGGTCAGGGCCACCAGGCGCGCGGGAATATAGTTGAGCACGTCGTCGATCTTTGCCGCCGCCCAGCCAAAACGTTCGAAGCGCTCGTTGCGATAACCCCACATGGCGTCGAGGGTATTGCTCAACCGATACAACACCACGCCAGGCGCGCCAGCCACCGCGAACCAGAACAAGGCGGCGAACACCGCGTCGCTGCCGTTTTCCAATACCGACTCGGTGGCGGCGCGGGCCACGGCGTTTTCATCCAACTCGGCGGTTTCGCGGCTGACCAGATAACTCACCTGCTGGCGTGCCTCGTCCAGATCGCCACTGCGCAACGCCCGGGCCACTGGCTCGACATGTTCACCAAGGCTGCGCAAGCCGAGGGCGCAATACAACGCGAGAATGTCCACCAGCCACCCTACCAGGGGCGCCCAGGACAAGGCTGTGGCCAGCAACGTCAAGGGCAGCACGGCGATGATCCACGCCGTGACACCGTGACTGCGCCAGCCCCGTCCACCGGAGTTGAAACGCTGTTCGATACGATTGGCAAGACGGCCGAACGCGACCAGAGGATGCCAGCGCCGGGGCTCGCCCAGCAACGCATCCAGCGCCACCGCGGCGGCACTGAGCAACGCTACGCTCATGGACGCACTCCCCAGCGATTATCATAAATCAGTTCCTCGAGCGGCCGCGGTTTCGCCCAGCCTTCCAAGGCGAGCATGGGCGCTGGGTAAAAGCCCTCGACCGGCCCCAGGCACAGGATCGCCAGGGGTTTTGCGCCCTCCGGCAGGCCCAACAGATCGGCCAGGGCCTGGGGCTCGAACAACGACACCCAGCCCATCCCCAGCCCTTCGACGCGGGCCGCCAGCCACAGATTCTGGATCGCGCAGGACAGCGAGGCCAAGTCCATTTCCGGCAAGGTCCGGCGACCGAAAATGTGCCGCTCGCGGTCGTCCATCAACGCGGCCACCAGCACTTCGGCGCAGTCGTGGATACCTTCCACCTTGAGCTTCATGAATTCATCACTACGCTCGCCCAGGGCTTCAGCGGTGCGAATGCGCTCTTCTTCCACCAGGTTCTGGATTTCGCCGCGCAAGGCGTGATCGCTGATGCGCAGAAACCGCCACGGCTGCATCAGCCCGACGCTAGGCGCCTGGTGCGCGGCTTCGAGCAGGCGGCGCAGCAATTGCGGCTCGACGCTGCCGCCGATGAAATGACGCATGTCTCGGCGTTCGGCGATGGCGCGGTAGACGGCCTCGCGTTCTGCTTGGGAAAAAGTGCTGTCTGTCATGGCCGATTCGCGAGCAGGCTCGCTCCCACACTGGCAGGCGTCGTACTGGGGATCACACCATCCCCTGTGAGAGCGAGCCTGTTCGCGAAGGCTGCTTCTCGGTCCGGCGCAAACAAAGCGGCAGTCGCCCTCGGATTGGACGGAAAATAAAAATGCACGTACGAAGCCGTCATCCGCCCTTGTCGGAAAACCGCCTCCGCCCCTCGCCCGCCATTGGGGCTATGCCCACGGGCAATCGGCTCAAGCGTGGTGCTGGTCAAGGAATGATGATAGGTATGCCCGCGCAGGTTGCCTTCCGGCAGATCCACCGATTGCAGCGCGAGGGCCGCCAAGCGTTTTTGCATCTGCGCATCGCCGCTCAGCATACCCAGCAGTTCGGCGCGCGTGCCGTCGACGTCGGTGAGTGAATCGAGCAGATACAGCATGCCGCCGCATTCGGCGAGCAAGGGTTTATCGGATGCATGGTGGGCGCGGATCGCCTCCAGCATGGGCGCGTTTTGCGCCAGGGCAACGTGGTGCAGCTCGGGATATCCACCGGGTAGATAGAGGCTGTCCGCCTCGGGCAATTGGGTGTCGTGGATCGGCGAAAAGAAACTCAACTGCGCGCCCATGGCTTGCAGCAGATCGAGGCTGGCGCCATAGGTAAAGGCAAATGCCTCGTCACGGGCCACGGCGATGCGGACGCCGTCGAGCCACCGCTCAACGGCCGTCAGTTCCGGCGCCGCGAACTCCACCGAAGGCGGCAATGCCACTTCACAACTGCCCGCCAGCGCCTCGGCGGCGGCATCGAGACGCACGTCCAGGTCATTCAATTCGCTGGCCTGCACCAGGCCAAGATGGCGGCTCGGCAGCTCGATGCCGGTTTCCCGCGAAAGCGCGCCGTACCAGCGCAAGCCTTCGGTCAGGCTCCCTTCGAGCAATTGCGCGTGGCGCAAGGTGCCGACCCGATTGGCCAAGACCCCGGCGAAGGGCAAATCCGGCTGATACCGTGCCAGGCCCAAGGCCAAGGCACCGAATGTCTGGGCCATGGCCGTGCCATCGATAACCGCCAGCACCGGCACGCCGAAATGCCGGGCCAGGTCGGCGCTAGACGGTGTGCCGTCGAACAGCCCCATCACGCCTTCAATCAAAATCAGGTCCGCTTCTGCGGCGGCTTCCCACAACAACCGGCGACTTTCCTGCTCTCCGACCATCCACATGTCCAACTGATAGACCGGCGCGCCACTGGCTCGCTCAAGGATCATTGGATCGAGGAAGTCGGGACCACACTTGAACACGCGCACCTTGCGCCCCTGGTTGCGGTGCAACCGGGCCAGAGCCGCGGTGACGGTGGTCTTGCCCTGGCCTGAAGCCGGGGCGGCAATCAAGACCGCCGGGCAATGGCGGCTGGCGGTCGACACTCGGCTCACAGTTCAACGCCTTTCTGCGCCTTTATCCCGGCCTGGAAAGCGTGCTTGATCATGCCCATTTCGGTCACGGTGTCGGCCAGCTCGATCATCTCGGGCTTGGCGCCGCGGCCTGTCACGATCACATGTTGCATGGGCGGACGAGCCTGCAGATCACTCAAGACCTGATCCAGGTCGAGGTAACCGTGCTTGAGGGCGATGTTCAGTTCGTCGAGCACCACCAGCCCAATGGACGGGTCGCTGAGCAACTCACGGGACACCGCCCACGCGGCTTCGGCGGCGGCAATGTCGCGCTGGCGATCCTGGGTTTCCCAGGTAAAGCCCTCTCCCATGACATGGAAGCGCACCTGCTCCGGGAAGCGGCGGAAAAACAGCTCCTCGCCGGTGCTGTTGCGACCCTTGATGAATTGCACCACGCCACATTGCATGCCGTGCCCCATGGCCCGGGCCAGCATGCCGAACGCAGAACTGCTCTTGCCCTTGCCGTTGCCGGTCAGCACCAGCAGAAGGCCGCACTCGTTGGGCGAATTGGCGATGCGCTCGTCAATCACGGCTTTCTTGCGCAGCATGCGCGCCAGGTGGCGTTCGTCGCGATCGGGCGTGTCGGTCATGGGGGAGCTCTCCGTTGGGACTGGATAACGGCGGGCGGGCATAAAAAAGGACGGCAACGAGCCTGGCATCGCCCACCGTGATGCCGTTGGATGAATCAGGCCGGTCTCCGGGCTCATGAGCGGCGTAACGCCTGGCTGTGCGCCTTCCCATGTCATGCGACACAGTGGCCTATACGCAGCCTTGACTCATTTACCGTTGCGGGGGCAGCGCCGGGTTTGTGTGCACGCACCGGCTTCCCTGTTTCACCCTATCGGCCATTGCCATAGAGCACCTGAAACAAGCCGCGAAGGTTAGAGGGTTGGGGGTTGAGCGTCAATTAAAGCCGCGATGGGCAGCGCAATGGATATTGGCCGGGATCAATAAGCTGACGTCAATCTTGTGTGATCCTGCGGCAAGTGATATCAAAGAGACACTACGACCCGATATCACAAGAACAAGAGGGCAAATGCGATGCAAGGCATGATCATCAGCAATCCGAAACTGGAATTCCTGCGCCCGGTGCTGGAACGCTGGTTCGATTGTATCGACCGCTACAACGCCGTGCGCGGCGATAACGACACACCCTATTGGCACAATGAAAAAGCCAATCTCGGCCTGCTGTCGGCCGCAGCCTGGATGGCGGAGATGGTCACGCTGCAGGACGCAGCGACTCGCAAGCAGAATGAAGAAGGCGAACGTAATGTCAGCGCCGATCTGTTGATTGCCAGCAGCGATGAACGCGCCTACATCCAGAGCACGCAGCGCTGGCCGAAGGTCAACAACCTGAACCTGACCCAACCGTTGCTGGAAGCCACCAGCGACGCCAAGCGGATCAGCTACGCCAGCGACCTGAAACTGGGTTGCCTGTTCATCGCCCCGCAAAAAGCCCAGCAAAGCGCGACGCCAGAAGAGTTGCAGGACATGATCGATGACCTGCAAAAGGAAAACACCTGCGCCGTGGCCTGGTACTTCCCTTATGCCTACCGCAAGTTGCGCAACGAGGCCGGACACTATCACCCAGGGGTCGCGGTGCTGTTCAAGCAGGCTCATGGTTGATTGTGGCAGCGAGCCTGCTCGCTAGACGGGGGAGCAATCCGCATTTCACTGCCAGGTTGACCTGCTTTCGCGAGCAGGCTCGCTCCCTCAGGAAATTCGTTTGCCAGGCGGGTCGCCCCACCGTTGAACCATCCCACGTCTACGCTTCTCTATGAGTAATCACATGCACTCATAGGGAAGTCCGCATGCTCAAGCCAAATCACCTGTTGATCGCCGCCCTTGCTACAGGGCTTGTCGCTTGCGGCGAGTCGTCGACATTGCAGGTTTCCGACGGCATCGGCCCGTCACCGAAACTGCCCGAGCCGAACAAGACCCTGATGCCCACGGTGAATATCGCTGAAGCCATCGGATGGCCGGACGGCGCCAAGCCAACCCCGGCCCCAGGCCTGAAGGTGGTTGCCTTTGCCGAAGGCCTGGATCATCCGCGCTGGCTTTACGTGCTACCCAACGGCGATGTGCTGGTGGCCGAAACCAACGCCCCCCCCAAGCCCGACGATACCCAAGGCATTCGTGGCTGGGTCATGAAGAAAGTCATGGACCGCGCCGGCGCTGGCGTCCCCAGCCCCAATCGCATCACCCTGCTGCGGGACGCCAATCACGACGGCGTCGCCGAAACCCGGACGATTTTCCTGGAAAACCTCAACTCCCCGTTCGGCATGACGCTGGTGGGCAATGACCTCTATGTGGCCGACACCGACCGGTTGATCCGTTTCCCTTACAAGGAAGGCGATACGCAAATAAAGGCGCAACCCACCAAGGTTGTCGATTTGCCCGGCGGCCCCCTCAACCACCACTGGACCAAGAACGTCATTGCCAGCCGGGACGGTAACAAGTTGTACGTCACGACCGGCTCCAACAGCAACGTCGCGGAAAATGGCATGGACGCGGAAGAAGGCCGCGCGGCCATCTGGGAGGTGGATCGGGCCGCCGGCAGTCACCGCATCTTCGCCTCAGGGCTGCGCAACCCCAACGGCCTGGCATGGGAGCCCCGCAGCGGCGCCCTGTGGACGGCGGTCAACGAACGGGATGAGATCGGCAGCGACTTGGTGCCGGACTACATCACCTCGGTGAAGGACGGCGGCTTTTATGGCTGGCCGTACAGCTACTACGGGCAGAACATCGACGTGCGCGTCGAGCCGCAAAATCCCGAACTTGTGGCCAAGGCCATTGCTCCCGACTATGCCGTCTGCCCTCATACGGCTTCATTGGGCCTGACCTTCGCCGAAGGCGGCACATTGCCCGCGCCGTTTACAGAAGGCGCCTTCATCGGGCAACACGGCTCCTGGAACCGCAAGCCCCACAGTGGCTACAAAGTAATCTTCGTCCCGTTCAATGCCGGCAAACCCGTGGGCCAGCCCGTGGACGTGCTGACCGGTTTCCTCAACGCAGACGAAAAAGCCCAGGGGCGGCCGGTGGGCGTGGTGATCGATAAACAAGGTGGGTTGTTGGTGGCTGATGACGTAGGGAACAAGATCTGGCGGGTATCGAAAAATTAACGCTCAAACCGATCCCCGTGGCGAGGGAGCAAGCTACCTCGCCACAAGAGCGATCCAGCAGCGCAAGAATCCAATCGTCAGGGTCAGGGATTACGCGCCAGATGTTCCGGTTGCAACACCCGCTTGGCACCGAGGTAGGCCTTCTGCCAATAGGCCTTGGACAGACTGTCGAGCTTGACCGTGCCGCCGGTGGCCGGTGCGTGGACGAAACGTCCCTCCCCTACATAAATCCCGGCATGGCTGACCTGAGATCCACCATTGGTGGCGAAGAACACCAGGTCGCCCGTCTGCAACGCATCTTTGCCAACCTCTGGCGCGTGCATGCTGATCATTTCGCGGGTGGAACGCGGCAAAGAGATCCCGGCAGCGTCACGGTACACATAGCCGATCAAACCGCTGCAATCGAAACCTGAGTCCGGCGTGTTGCCACCCCAACGATAGGGCGTCCCCACCAAGCCCAGCGCACGGAAAAGCACGTCTTCAGCGGCGGGAGAAAAAGTCTGGGAGGGCGCGAATACCACTGGAGCCCGCACCGGCGCGGGCGGTGGGGTGCGACTGGCGCAGGCGCTGAGCAGCGCGGCAAGAACAATCAGAACGAGGCGGGCCGACGTCGACATATGCGGAACAATCCTGATCTGGATGCGGCTTTTCTGCCGTGGAGATGGAAACAAATCCGCCCGCGTAGTACGCAGGCGGATTGCCATCAATCAATGATCTAGGATTCTAGCGGCTATGGGACAAACTTCAAGTAAGACTTTAAGTTTGCCCTACAAACTGTGCGCTTACTTGCGAGCCGTGACCACGGTCGGTGCCATGGCAAGAGCACGCTTGGCTTCGATGAAGGTCTTGCTCCAGTAGCTGTCGCCCAGGCTGTCGATTCGCACCCCACCGCTGCGGCGGCTGCTGGAGTGGATGAACTGGTTGTCGCCCAGGTAGATACCGGCGTGGCTGACCCGACCGCGACGACCATTGGTGCTGAAAAACAGCAGGTCGCCAGGCTCAAGCTGGTTGCGAGCAACCAGCGGGGCATTTACGTTGATCATTTCGCGGGTGGAACGGGGCAGGTTCATGCCCGCCTCTTCACGAAACAGGTAACCGATGAAGCCACTGCAATCGAAGCCGGCCTCGGAGGTACCGCCAAAACGGTAACGAGTGCCAATCAAGGACATGCCGCGTTCCAGGATGCTGTCCGCCAGCACCGGAAGCTGATAAGGCTTGCTGCCGGCGAAGTCTGCCAGCTCTTTATCGGAGGCCACTTCTTCCTGGAACGCAACGGAGGAAGATTGGGCAGTTACAGAACTCTTGACTTGGGGTTGCTGCGCTTGCTGGGACACTGGAGAGTGGGCAGCGCAACCGAACAACAGGGTAACGAGTGCGAGAGGCACGAGGGGTGCGAAGCGACTGAGCATGGGCACGACCGTGGCTGAAGTAGTAAAGATGGCGAGACTATGCCTTCTATCGACCTCATTTGCAAATTCAATCGATGCAAATGTGACTTCTCGGTTTTTCGTTTACATCTAAGCGCTTAAGCCCATTTTGAACGGTGCCGAGGGAGCTTGCTCCCGTTGGGCCGGTCCGACGCCTCGGGCGCAGCGGCCCCTTTTGTGAGCGCTTCGCACTGGAGCGCCAGCCCGGTCAAGCGGGAGCAAGCTCCCTCGCCACAAAAGATCTCGTCCAAAAAATTTTCACCACCCCAAGGTTTCTTTCAAAAAAGGAATCGTCAGCTTGCGCTGGGCCTGGAGCGATGCCTGGTCGAGGCGTTCGAGCAATTCGAACAATGCGCTCATGCTGCGCGTGCCGCGGGTGAGGATGAAATGACCAACCTCGTCGGTCAGGTGCAGGCCACGTCGCGAAGCACGCAGTTGCAATGCCCGTAGCTTGTCCTCATCGGAAAGCGCACGCATCTGGAAAATCAGCGCCAGGGTCAGGCGCGATTTCAGGTCCGCCAGCTTCACCGGCAATTCCCGTGGCGAGGTCGATGCGGCGATCAACAGGCGTCGGCCGCTGTCGCGCAGTCGGTTGAACAAATGAAACAGCGCCTCTTCCCAGTCCGCCTTGCCGGCCACGGCCTGCAGGTCATCCAGGCAGACCAGTTCGTACTGCTCGAGGTTGTCGAGGATTTCAACGCCGCGATCCATCAGTTCCGCCAACGGCAGGTAGACGGCCGGCTCGCCCAGCTGCTCGAACCGCAAGCAGGCGGCCTGCAAAAGGTGCGTGCGCCCTACTCCGTCCTTGCCCCACAGGTAGATCAGGCTTTCGGTCCAGCCAGCGTCGGCTTCGCAAAGCCGCTCGACATAGCCGAGTGCAGCGGCATTGGCGCCTGGGTAGTAGTTGATAAAGGTGGCGTCATCACGCAGACGCACACCAAGGGGCAGCTGAATCGGTTTCATGCTGACTGAACGGCTCCAAAGGAACCATTAGTGGCCTCTGTGTAAAGTTTGCAAAGTTTATACCCGTGACGCAGACCGCACAATGCGCCGGACCACGAGCAAAATCAAAGGTTTGCAGCGACAAGGGAGCGAAGCGTCAGTTTCCCTGACGCCCCGCCCTGGATTTAACCTACAGTTCAGGGTCTTCAACGCCGCTGTAGATGTCCGAATCCTTGTACAGATCGTGCATATGCCGCACCAGCACCATGATCACCGCCGCCACCGGCAGCGCCAGCAGGATCCCGGTAAAGCCGAACAGCTCGCCCCCCGCCAGGATCGCAAAGATCACCGCCACCGGATGCAGGCCAATACGATCACCCACCAGCAACGGCGTCAGCACCATGCCTTCCAGGGCCTGCCCGACCATGAACACCGCCACGATACCAACCATGGGATACAGGTCCCCGCCAAACTGGAAGAGTCCGGCGATCAACGCCGCGCCAATTCCAATGACGAAGCCCATGTACGGCACGATGGCCGCCAATCCGGCGATCATGCCAATCAGCAACCCCAGCTCCAGCCCTACCAGCATCAACCCCGCCGCATAAATAAAGCCCAGCGCGACCATGACCAGCAGTTGCCCGCGCACGAACGCCCCCAACACTTCATGGCATTCGCCGGTGAGCGTCATGATGCGTTCTTCGCGGTGACGCGGCAGCAGGCTGCGGATCTTGGCCATCATCAGGTCCCAGTCGCGCAGCAGATAGAACGCTACCACCGGAATGAGCACCAGGTTCGCCAGCCAGCCAATCAACGCCAGGCTCGAAGCGGTGGCCTGGCTCAACACCACGCCGACGATATCGGTGGTCTGTCCCATATGTTCGCTGATGGCCGCCTTGACCTTGTCGAACTTCCAGAAGCCATCGGCCAGCCCCAGTTTCGACTGCACCCAAGGCACCGCGGTGTGTTGCAGCCAATCAAGCATCTGCGGTGCCAGCTCATACAGGCGCAACAGTTGCTTGGCGAGCATGGGGATCAATACCAGCAACAGGGCACTGACGATCAAGGTGAACAGCGCGAACACCGCCACCACGCCCCACGTCCTGGACAAGCCGAGTTTTTCCAGGCGATCCACCACCGGATCGAACAGATAGGCCAACAGCAGCGCAACCAGGAACGGCGTGAGAATCGGGTGCAGCAAGTAGATAAACGCAATCAGCAGGGCGACCCCACCCAACCAGAACCAACGCCGCGTATCGCCCATGAACCACTCCTGACTCTATAAAGGAAGAAATCCTACCAGCGAAACCGCAGGTTCGGGGTCGGCGCCGGTGTTGGCTGCGCGGGCGAGATTGTTCCATCGGCAGCAGGCTGAGCCACGGGCGGCGGCGCGACAACCTCACCGGCGGGTACTTCCTGGAGTTTCGCCAAGGCCAGTTGTGCCTTCAACTGCTCGGCGCTGCCATTGACCTTGTAGACGATCACGTCGCCTTCGACCCGCTGCAACTGCCCACCGAACGGTTCGAGCAACCGCCCTAGCGCCGCGTAACGTTCGAGGTTCATGCCCTGCACTTCGAGCAATTGTTCCGTCGCCACCCCCGGCTTGGCCACGAAGCGCGGCGCCAAGCGCTGGCTCACCGCCAACATCACGGCGTCGGCCAGTGCGGCAGGATCGCCGCCCTGGGCACTGCCCTGCTCGCGCTGGTCGCCCAGCCACAGGCGCCACGTCGCTTGCCACTGCCCACCCTCTTCCTTGGCGTGGACCGCCAGCAACGCGTCGGAACCATAACGCTCCGACACCTCGCGCAACGGCGCCGGGTCGTTGCCTTCAAGGTTCGGCGCAGTGGCGACAATCTGCTCGCTCAAGTCCGCCAGCGGCAGGTGCAGCGGCAAGCCCCGGTGCTGGGCAGCGCGGCGCAACGGCGTGGCGCTGGCCTGTCCATCCCCCACCAGGCTGGAACCTTCTACCGAGTCGTTGAGCCACCAGCCCAGGATCGAGGGGCGATTCGCGCCCCACAGCGACAACCCCGCCGAACGCAACGCCCGGTCGGTGCTGGCGGGATCGAAATCCACCTGCAGACTTTCCGGCGGGCCGGCGTCGTAGCCGTATTGAAGAATGATTTGTTGCGGGTCCTTGCGGATCGCCGCCAGGCCAGGGTTCTGCGCGGCCTTGGCGTCGCCGGTCAGGCGCAGCACCAGGGTATCCAGCGCTCGCAATGTTGCCTGGTTACGCTCGTCCGGTGCCTGGCTGCTGACCGGTTCACGTACCTGATAAAGGTTGTTGAGGGTTTCGGCATGGCTCGCCAGGCTGATCAGCGACAGGCAGCCAACAGACAAGAGTTTGAACAGACGCATGGAAAATTCCCGGACAAAACGGCTGGCACCGGCCGTGTGGAGAAGACTGAGCATGGCTGTGACACGGCGCCCGGCAAAACATTCAGCCGCCCGAGGCAAGTTTCGACACCGTCACAACCACAGTCGCTTACCGCTACACCTTATACAGACGCGCCGTGCAGTACCAACAGAAGAAATATCGGTTTTTTTGGCGGATATGACCCTGCCCGTCGGCGCGAGGATGGCCGCTGCCCCACAAGCCTGATAAAATCGCGCGCCTTCGCAGACCGGCAATGGCTGGGCATCCGGAATAATCGTACATCGGTTATCCAAGGGCCCCGGCGATCGGTCGTTACCCAGAATTCCCCCCTTTAAAGGCCTGGATCATGAGCAAGCAACCTTCCCTGAGCTACAAGGACGCCGGTGTGGACATCGACGCCGGTGAAGCATTGGTCGAACGCATCAAGAGCGTCGCCAAGCGCACTGCGCGCCCGGAAGTCATGGGCGGCCTGGGCGGTTTCGGCGCCCTCTGCGAGATCCCGGCCGGCTACAAGCAACCGGTACTGGTCTCGGGCACCGACGGCGTCGGCACCAAGCTGCGCCTGGCCCTGAACCTGAACAAGCACGACAGCATCGGCATCGACCTGGTGGCCATGTGCGTGAACGACCTGGTGGTCTGCGGCGCCGAGCCGCTGTTTTTCCTCGATTACTACGCCACCGGCAAACTGAACGTCGACACCGCTGCCCAGGTCGTGACCGGCATCGGCGCCGGCTGTGAGCTGTCCGGCTGCTCCCTGGTGGGCGGCGAAACCGCTGAAATGCCTGGCATGTATGAAGGCGAAGACTACGACCTGGCCGGTTTCTGCGTAGGCGTCGTGGAAAAAGCCGAAATCATCGACGGCTCGAAAGTTGCCGCCGGCGATGCCCTGCTTGCCTTGCCTTCTTCCGGCCCGCACTCCAACGGCTACTCCCTGATCCGCAAGATCATCGAAGTCTCGGGCGCGGACATCGAGAACACCCAGCTCGACGGCAAGCCGCTGGCCGACCTGCTGATGGCCCCGACCCGCATCTACGTCAAGCCGCTGCTCAAGCTGATCAAGGACACCGGCGCCGTCAAGGCCATGGCCCACATCACCGGTGGTGGCCTGTTGGACAACATTCCGCGCGTGCTGCCAAAAGGCGCCCAGGCCGTGGTCGACGTGGCGAGCTGGACCCGCCCGGCGGTATTCGACTGGCTGCAGGAAAAAGGCAACGTCGACGAAACCGAAATGCACCGCGTGTTGAACTGCGGCGTGGGCATGGTCATCTGCGTGGCCCAGGAGCACGTCGAGACTGCCCTGAACGTGCTGCGTGACGCAGGCGAACAGCCTTGGGTCATCGGCCAGATCGCCACCGCGGCCGAAGGCGCTGCGCAAGTCGAGCTGCAAAACCTTAAGGCACACTGATGTCCGCAACCTGTGACGTGGTGGTGCTGCTGTCCGGCACCGGCAGTAACTTGCAGGCCCTGATCGACAGCACGCGGACCGGCGACAGCCCGGTCCGTATCCGCGCGGTGATTTCCAACCGCGCTGATGCCTACGGCCTGCAACGTGCCACGGACGCAGGGATCGACACCCGCGTCCTGGATCACAAGGCATACGAAGGCCGCGAAGCCTTCGATGCCGCGTTGATCGAACAGATCGACGCCTTTAATCCGCAACTGGTGGTATTGGCCGGTTTCATGCGCATCCTCAGCGCCGGCTTCGTGCGTCATTACCAAGGCCGCCTGTTCAATATCCATCCTTCGCTGCTGCCCAAATACAAAGGGTTACACACTCACCAGCGGGCGCTGGAGGCCGGAGACACGGAGCATGGCTGCTCGGTGCACTTCGTCACCGAGGAACTCGATGGCGGACCACTGGTCGTACAGGCAGTAATACCGGTAGAGTTGCACGACACGCCGCAAAGCCTGGCGCAACGGGTCCATGCCCGCGAGCACCAGATCTACCCGATGGCCGTGCGTTGGTTTGCCGAAGGCCGGCTGGCCCTCGACGATCGGGGAGCCTCACTGGACGGCCAGTTGCTCGCCGCCAGCGGCCATTTGATTCGATACTAGGAGATTTTATGCGTCGCGCCCTGCTCTTCGCTTGCGCTCTGCTTGCCCTGCCCCTGGCACAAGCGGCAGACCTTCAACCGTTCTCCGCCAGCTACACCGCCGACTGGAAGCAGTTGCCCATGAGCGGCACCGCCGAACGCAGCCTGACCAAAGAGGCCAACGGCATCTGGAAGCTGAGCTTCAAGGCTTCGATGATGATCGCCAGCCTGACCGAAGAAAGCACCCTGACCCTGGACAAGGACACTCTCCTGCCACAGTCCTACCACTTCGAGCGCGGTGGTCTGGGCAAGGCAAAGAAGGCTGATCTGGACTTCGACTGGAACACCAAGATGGTCACCGGCACCGATCGCGGTGACGCGGTCAAGATCCCGCTGAACCGGGGCATGGTCGACAAATCCACTTATCAGCTCGCCCTTCAGCATGACGTCGCGGCCGGCAAGAAAAGCATGAGCTACCAGGTCGTTGATGATGGCGAAGTCGATACCTATGACTTCCGCGTGCTGGGCTCGGAGAAAGTCGACACCAAGGCCGGCCAGATCGACGCGATCAAGGTCGAGCGCGTGCGCGACCCGACACAGAGCAAGCGCATCACCGTGCTTTGGTTCGCCAAGGACTGGGACTACCTGCTGATACGCCTGCAACAGGTCGAGACTGACGGCAAGGAGTACAACATCATGCTCCAGGACGGCACGGTCAACGGCAAGGCTGTGAAAGGCAGCTGATCCACATCAACAACACGAAGCCCCGCATACGCGGGGCTTTTTTTTGTTCGCTATTCCAAGCCCACCACCTACCCCTGTGGGAGCGAGCCTGCTTGACGACATGAAAACTTCTTCATGAAAAACCACTTGCGACCGAATGCCGCGCACCGCCTGGCCTCCAGGATCGTTGGACTTTCCATGAAAACTTCTTAACGAACCGAGGGATTTACCTAGCACGCTATCAAAATCTATAACAAAACCCTGCACACGCCTTGCTGCAGATAACAGAGATTGGAGCTTGCAAGATGACTGTGAAAGTAACTGAACGCGACGACGCCCACATGTCCCACGAAGGCATTGCCGCCGGCATCCGGATCTGGGATGTGCATCAACAGGATTTGCTGGTGGGGATGTTCCACTCCGAAACGGACGCCCACAGCTATAAGGCCGAGCTGGAGCGAGAGGAACTGCAGCGCTTGCGTGAGACCGCGCAATCCTGAAAAACAACATATACCCTAATGTGGGAGCGAGCCTGCTCGCGAAAGCGGTACATCAGTCAAACAGTATTGGCTGACACACTGCTTTCGCGAGCAGGCTCGCTCCCACAGGTCGTCCACAGGTCTTGCGATCAGTTCATTCTCACCACATCAAATCATCAGGAATCTGATAAGCCGCGTACGGATCATCGGCATCGACTTCTTCAGTCTGGGTGTTGAGCTGCACGATGCGCTTGGGATCGCGCTCCTGGATTTTAAGCGCCGCTTCACGCGGGATCACTTCATAGCCGCCAGCGTGGTGGACGATCGCCAGGGAGCCGCTGCTCAGCTTGTTGCGCATCAGCGCGTTGACCGAAATGCGCTTGACCTTCTTGTCATCGACAAAGTTGTAGTAGTCGTCAGTGGTCAGCTTTGGCAGGCGCGAGACTTCAATCAATTGTTTGATCTGCGCCGCACGGGCTTTCTGCTCGGCCTTTTCCTGCTGCTGACGGTTGAGCTCCTGGTCGCGCTTGACCTTTTCGGCCATGGCTTCCTGAGCCGCCCGCTGCTGGGAATCATCCAGTTCGACCTGGCCTTTGTGGGCCAGGCGCTGCTGTTTCTGTTTCTCTTTGCCGACCTGCTTGGCCTGCTTTTGGTTGACCAGCCCTGCTTTGAGCAACTGGTCGCGAAGGGAAAGGCTCATGGTGCTTACTCACTTAGGCAACGGCCTCAGCCACAGCTGGGCAAATTCTTTTCCTGACGTTTGGCTTCGCCCCACAAGGCGTCCAACTCTTCGAGGGTGCAATCTTCCATGGGACGACGGGTGTCGCGCAATGCCTGTTCGATAAATCGGAACCGTCGCTCGAACTTTGCGTTGGCGCCACGCAGGGCAGTCTCGGGATCGACCTTGAGGTGTCGCGCCAGGTTGACCACGCTGAACAACAGGTCACCCACCTCGTCATTGATGGCAGCCGGATCATTGTCCGCCATGGCTTCGAGCACTTCGTCCAGCTCCTCGCGAACCTTGTCCAGTACCGGCAACGGCCCCGGCCAGTCGAACCCCACCTGTGCGGCACGCTTCTGCAACTTTGCCGAACGGGACAAGGCCGGCAGCGCCGCTGGCACATCGTCGAGCAGCGATAATTGCTCGGGCGCCGACGTCTTTTCAGCTCGCTCCTGTGCCTTGATTTCCTCCCAGCGCTGCTTCACCTGCTCTTCGCTCAGGCGCGGAATATCCACGGGCGCATACAACTCGCCGGTGGGAAACACGTGGGGATGGCGACGGATCAGCTTGCGGGTGATGCTGTCGACCACGCCGGCGAATTCGAAACGGTTCTCCTCCCGGGCCAACTGGCTGTAATACACCACTTGGAACAGCAGGTCGCCCAACTCACCCTGCAAATGATCAAGATCGCCACGCTCGATCGCATCAGCCACTTCATACGCTTCTTCCAGGGTATGGGGAACGATGGTGGCGTATGTTTGCTTGATGTCCCAGGGGCACCCGTACTGCGGGTCCCGCAGCCGGTTCATCAGGTGGAGCAGGTCTTCAAGGCTGTACATCAATCCGTCCCGTCACAAAAAAACATGTGGGAGCGAGCTCCCACATCAACCAAGACAACCAGCGATCAGCCCGGCGTCCGATTACGCCGGGTCTCGATGATGTTCGGCAACTGGGAAATCCGCCCCAGCAGCCGCCCCAACGCGTCCAACCCCGGAATCTCGATGGTCAGGGACATCAGCGCGGTGTTGTCTTCCTTGTTCGAGCGAGTATTCACCGCGAGCACGTTGATGCGCTCGTTGAGCAATACCTGGGACACGTCACGCAGCAAGCCGGAACGGTCGTAGGCGCGGATGACGATGTCCACCGGATAAGTGAGCACCGGCACCGGGCCCCAGCTGACCTGGATGATCCGTTCCGGTTCACGACCCGCCAATTGCAGCACTGACGCACAGTCCTGGCGGTGGATACTCACGCCGCGACCCTGGGTGATGTAGCCGACGATCGCATCCCCCGGCAGCGGCTGGCAGCAACCGGCCATCTGGGTCATCAGGTTGCCCACGCCCTGGATCTGGATGTCGCCGCGTTTGCCCGGCTTGTAGCCGGTGGCCTTGCGCGGAATCAGCTCCAGTTGCTCGTTGCCCCGCTCCGGCTCCACCAGCTGCTGGGCCAGGTTGACCAGTTGCGCAAGGCGCAGGTCGCCGGCACCAAGGGCGGCGAACATGTCCTCGGCGGTCTTCATGTTGGCCTTTTCGGCCAGCTTGTCGAAGTCCACCTGCGGCAGGCCCAGGCGACTCAGCTCGCGCTCGAGCAAGGTCTTGCCGGCGGCGACGTTCTGGTCGCGGGCTTGCAACTTGAACCAATGGACGATTTTCGCCCGTGCCCGCGAGGTGGTGATGTAGCCCAGGTTCGGGTTCAACCAGTCGCGGCTCGGCGTGCCGTGCTTGCTGGTAATGATCTCGACCTGCTCACCGGTTTGCAGGCTGTAGTTGAGCGGCACGATCCGCCCGTTGATCTTGGCGCCACGGCAGTTGTGGCCGATCTCGGTGTGCACCCGGTAGGCGAAATCCAGCGGCGTCGCGCCTTTGGGCAAGTCGATGGCATGGCCGTCAGGCGTGAAGATGTAGACCCGGTCCGGTTCGATATCGACCCGCAATTGCTCGGCGAGGCCGCCGATGTCGCCCAGTTCCTCGTGCCATTCCAGCACTTGGCGCAGCCAGGAGATTTTTTCTTCGTAATGGTTGGAGCCGGACTTGACGTCGGTACCCTTGTATTTCCAGTGGGCACAGACCCCCAGCTCTGCTTCCTCGTGCATGGCGTGGGTGCGGATCTGCACTTCCAGCACCTTGCCCTCCGGGCCGATCACGGCGGTGTGCAACGAGCGGTAGCCGTTTTCCTTGGGGTTGGCGATGTAGTCGTCGAATTCCTTCGGAATGTGCCGCCACAACGTGTGGACGATACCCAGCGCGGTGTAGCAGTCACGCATTTCAGGGACCAGCACGCGAACGGCGCGAACGTCGTAGATCTGGCTGAATTCCAGGCCCTTGCGCTGCATTTTTCGCCAGATGGAATAGATATGCTTGGCCCGGCCGCTGATATCGGCTTCCACGCCGGTGGCCTGCAGCTCTTCGCGCAACTGGGTCATGACGTCGGTAATGAAGCGTTCGCGATCCAGGCGTCGCTCGTGCAGCAACTTGGCGATCTGCTTGTACTGGTCGGGCTCCAGGTAGCGGAAGGACAAATCCTCCAGCTCCCACTTGATGTGACCGATACCCAGGCGATGAGCCAGCGGCGCGTAGATGTCGAATACTTCCCGGGCAACGCGATTGCGCTTCTCGTCGTCGGCGGATTTCACGGCGCGGATCGCGCAGGTACGCTCGGCGAGCTTGATCAGCGCGACACGCACGTCGTCGACCATGGCAACGAGCATCTTGCGCAGGTTTTCCACCTGGCCCTGGGTGCCCAGCACCATGGATTGCCGCGGACTGAGGCTGGCGCTGATTGCCGCCATGCGCAGCACACCGTCGATCAGCTTGGCGACCACGGTGCCGAAGCGCTGGCTGACGACCGGCAGTTGGATCTGCCCTTCGCGCACGCCGCGGTACAGCACCGCGGCGACCAGCGAATCCTGGTCCAGCTTGAGGTCGGCGAGGATCTCGGCGATCTCCAGGCCCGTCTGGAAACTCGAGGTGCCTTCGGACCACAGGTTCTTCGCCGCATTGTGTTGCTGCTCCGCCTCGCGAGCGAACTCGCAAGCGGCCTTCAAGGCTTCGCGATCCAGTGCCGTGTCGATACTGACCGCGTGATCGAGCCAAGCCTCGAGATTGATACTGCCGTCAGTGTTGATCGGCTGGTGTGCTCTCACCTGTACCATCTTTACTTACCTTCCCTACGACGCAGATTCAATGCGTCAACATCGCTGACCTTCGTTGCCCGTGTTTCCGCCCAGGGCCGTGGCGGAGTGCACGAACGGGTCAGTCGGACAAGCCATCCTGGCTCGCTTCAAATAACGCCATGGCCTCGACATGCGCCGTCTGAGGAAACATATCGAGAATCCCGGCACGTTTTAACCGGTAGCCCTGCTTGATCAATTCGACCGTGTCCCGCGCCAAAGTTGCCGGGTTGCACGATACATAAACCAACCGTCTGGCACCCAGGGATGCCAGCTTGCGCACCACCTCGAAAGCACCGTCACGGGGTGGGTCCAAGAGTACCGCAGAAAAGCCTTCGCCGATCCATTCGGCACCCGCCAACGGCTGGGATAAATCGGCCTGAAAAAAAGCAGTGTTATGCAAATTGTTGCTGACGGCGTTGGCCGCGGCACGGTCGACCATGGTTTGCACGCCTTCCACCGCCACCACCTCGCGCACGCTTTTGGCCAGTGGCAAGGCAAAGTTGCCCAGGCCGCAGAACAGGTCCAGCACCCGCTCTTCGGAGCGAGGCGCTAGCCATTGCAAGGCCTGGGCGACCATCGCTTCGTTGACGGCGGCGTTTACCTGGATGAAGTCCCCTGGCCGGTAAGCCAGGTCCAGGTCCCAGGTTTCCAGGCGATAGCCCAGGGAGCGTCCCGGATCGACCGGTTGCGGCTCGCCTTCGCCATGCAGCCACAGTTGGGCTTCGTGGAACGCACAAAAATCCTTGAGGATCGTCAGGTCGGCTTCCGACAGTGTGGCCATATGCCGCAACAGCAGCGCGAGGGACGAGCCGGCGAACAATTCCACATGGCCCAGCGCCTGGGGCTTGCCCAGGCGACGAAGCATCTGGGGCAAGCGACTCATGATCGGTTGCAAGGGCTGTACCAGCACCGGACATTGGTCGATGGCGACAATGTCCTGGCTGCCGACGGCACGCAAACCCACTTCGAGCTTCTTCGCTTTCTGATCCCAACGCACTGCCACCCGGGCTCGACGCCGGTAGCCAAACTCCGGCCCGCTCAAGGGCTCGGCCCATTCTTGCGGCTCAACGCCCGCCACCCGTGACAGCTGCTCGGCGAGCATGCGCTGTTTAAGGGCGAGTTGTTCGTTGTGGGGCAGATGCTGCACGCTGCATCCACCGCAGCGACCGGCATGGACACACGGCGCGGCACGACGCAGCTCGCTGGGCGAAAACACTCGTTCAGTGCGGGCCTCGACCACCTTGCCGTGGGCACCGAGCACCCGCGCCTCGACTTCTTCACCGGCCAGGGCGCCGATGACAAACCAGGTGCGCCCGTCGACAAACGCAATGCCCCGGCCATCGTTGGCCAGGCGTTCGATGGTCAAGCGCTGCTTTTTACCGGTGGGCACTTGCGGGGCCCGGCTTCCGCCGCTGGGCTGGAAGCGCAAGCCTCTTTCTTGCTTGGCCATCAGTTGGGCGCGTCGAAAATGCCGGTCGACAGGTAACGGTCGCCACGGTCGCAGATGATCGCGACGATCACCGCATTCTCGACTTCCCGGGACAGGCGCAGCATGCCCGCCACGGCACCGCCCGAAGACACGCCGCAGAAGATGCCTTCTTCCCGCGCCAGGCGCCGGGTCACGTCCTCGGCTTCGCTCTGGGCCATGTCGATGATGCGGTCCACGCGGTCGGCCTGGTAGATCTTCGGCAGATACTCTTCGGGCCAGCGGCGGATGCCGGGGATGGCCGAGCCTTCCATTGGTTGCAGGCCAACGATCTGTACGTTCGGGTTCTGTTCTTTCAAATAGCGCGACGTGCCCATGATGGTGCCGGTGGTGCCCATCGAGCTGACGAAATGGGTGATCGTGCCGTCGGTCTGGCGCCAGATCTCAGGGCCGGTGGTGGTGTAGTGGGCTTCTGGATTGTCGCCGTTGGCGAACTGATCCAACACTTTGCCACGCCCCTCGGCCTGCATGCGTTCGGCCAAGTCCCGGGCGCCCTCCATGCCTTCTTCCTGGGTTACCAGGATCAATTCGGCGCCATAGGCTGTCATCGCGGCCTTACGCTCGGCGCTGGAATTGTCGGGCATGATCAGGATCATCTTGTAGCCCTTGATCGCCGCCGCCATCGCCAGGGCGATGCCGGTATTGCCGGACGTCGCCTCGATCAGCGTATCGCCGGGCTGGATCTGGCCCCGCAATTCGCCGCGGGTGATCATCGACAGCGCCGGTCGGTCCTTGACCGAACCCGCCGGGTTATTCCCTTCGAGCTTGAGCAAAAGCGTATTGCTGGTCGCGCCAGGCAGGCGCTGCAGGCGAACCAGCGGAGTGTTGCCGACGCAATCGGCGATGGTTGGGTACTGCAAAGTCATGGCGTATTCGCAATCCGGGCTGCGGGGGCGCCTATCATACCGGCAAACCGGGCGAGGCCATATCACGCAAAGTGAGGGGGTTATGGCTTATGGGAATAAGCCTTTAGGAATCGGTGCAGTCCCGTGGCGAGGGAGCTTGCTCCCGCTGAGTGGCAAAGCCGCCCCAATCGGGACTTCGCGGTATTTCAAGCCGTTTGTAAGGGGCCACTTCGCGCCCCAGCGGGAACAAGCTCTCTCGCCACGTCGGCGGTGTGCGGCTCAACGGCCAGCAGCCGCAGATTCAAGCGCAACCCTTTCACGCCATTGTGCGCCCACACCCGCCCGCCTTGGCGCTCCACCGCGTTGCGAGCGATGCTCAACCCCAATCCAAACCCGCCGTTCCCTGGCCGGGAGCCATCCAGGCGGATGAACGGATCGAAGATGCGGTTGAGATCCTGCTCGGCCACGCCGCCGCCTTCATCTTCCAGCCACAGCAACCAGAACCCATCCTCACGCCGACCATCCAGGCGCACAATGCCGCCGGGCGGTGAATGGCGAATAGCGTTACGCAGGATGTTTTCCAAGGCCTGAGCCAAAGTATTGAGGTTGCCTTGCACCCAGCAGCTGGCGTCGACGGCGCATTGCAACTGGCTCGCCGGCCAGCCGGTTTCGTAGCAGGCGTTTTCGGTGAGCATTTCCCACAGCGCCTGGACCTGGATCGCCTCGGCGGGCAACGGCGCCCGGTCGGTATCGAGCCAGGCCAGTTGCAAGGTGTCTTCGACCAGCCCCTGCATGCAGTCGACTTCCCGGGCGACGCGCTCGCGCAGGCGAATCAGGTCCTGCTCACTGTCGCCCGCCACCTGCAAGCGACTCAAGGGCGTGCGCAATTCATGGGACAGGTCTCGCAGCAGTTGCTGTTGCAAGGCGACGGTGGACTGCAGGCGTTCGGACATTTGATCGAAAGCGCGGCCCAGTTCGCCCAGTTCGTCGGCTCGATCGGTGGTACGGGCAGGCAGGCGCACGTTCAACTGATCGGCGCGCCAGACATTGGCCTGTTCGCGCAGCTGATTGAGCGGCACCACCAGCAAGCGATACAGCCCGACACACAGCAGCAGGGTAAACAGCCCAGGAATGACACCGTTGGTGATCACGCGCCAGAACACTCGATAACGTCCCGGCAGGAAACGCTCGGGCAGTTCGATCACCAGGCTGCCGATGGATGGATTCTCTGGGAAAGGCACCCGCAACCACGGCCGTCCCTTTTTGTGGATGGGCCAATCGAGGCCGCGCAGAAAGGTGAGGCGCTCGATTTCCCTGTCCGTGAGCGGGTGTTCGCTCAGTGACTGCAAGTCACCGCCAATGACCCCTACCCAGCTCGCTTCACGATATTGCATAGCGTAGACCCATTGATCGACGCCCGCGCTTCCATCGGTCAGCCACGCCTGCTCAGCTTCGGCGGCGTAACGCGTGAGGGTGCCGCGGGCTTCGTCCGACAGGAACTGATTGCGCACTTCCATGTAGCGCCCCCAGGACCAGCTCAGCCAGATCATCAGCAAGCAGAACGCTACCAGCAGGCATGCCAGCTTCCAGAACAGCGAGTGCCTGCCGGGCAGGTCAGACCATTTCATCGACAACACTCAAGACATAGCCTTTGCCCCACACCGTGCGCAATTCGCGCTGGGTATAGCCGATGGCCTTGAGCTTGCGGCGTATCTGGCTGACATGCATGTCCAGGCTGCGATCGTGGGGGGCGTAACCGCGCTGTAACACGTGCTGGTACAGGAAGGCCTTGCTCAACACTTCTTCGCCGCTGCGGTGCAGCACGTCCAGCAAGCGATATTCGCTGCGCGTCAACCCCGCCCATTGTCCCTGGACCTGCACATCGCTGCGCTCTTCGTCGAAACCCAGATCCTGGCTCTGGCGCAGGATCGCCACCTGGGCCGGACGTCGGTCCAGCGCGACGCGCCGCAGGATGGCCTCGATGCGCACCCGTAGCTCCACCATGCTGAAGGGCTTGGGCAAGTAGTCGTCAGCACCAAGGCGAAAGCCACTGATGCGATCCGCTTCGGCGCCCAGCGCGGACATCAGCAACACCGGCGTCGCCTGGCGCTTGCGCAAATGCGTCAACACCGCGAGACCGTCCAGGCCGGGCAGCAGGATGTCCATCAACACGACGTCAAAAGCCTGCCGGCAGGCGATATCCAGGCCTTCCTGGCCGTTCTGGCACCAAGTGACGTCGAACCCGCTGCGGCCCAGATGCTCATGAACATAAGCACCCAGTACGGGGTCGTCTTCTATGGAAAGGATACGGGGCGGCACGGCGGCGTGGGGGCTCATCAGTTTCTGCAAATAATTCTCAGTTGAGCAATTATTCAAGATCGCTTCCCTACAGGCAACCGCCGCGTATCGCCCCGCTCAATCCTGGCAGCGACGCGGATGCACGGCGACATGAATTTTACGGAGAAGGCTCGCCTGCAAATCGCTACACTGCGCAGGTGTTGCGTGCCGGATGCGCGCAAAGCTCAATCAGACCGCTGGATGCAGGAGACAAGGTGTGCTCAAGAAACTGGGAATCAAAGGCCGTGTGCTGTTGCTGACCCTGTTGCCAACCAGCCTGATGGCGCTGGTTCTGGGCGGCTATTTCACCTGGATGCAGCAATCGGACCTGCATGCCCAACTGCTGCAAAGGGGCGAAATGATCGCCGAACAGCTGGCGCCGCTGGTCGCCCCCGCCCTTAGCCGCCAAGACACCGAACTGCTGGAGCGCATCGCCACCCAGTCCCTCGAGCAAGCCGATGTCCGGGCCGTGACCTTCCTGGCCCCCGACCGCGCTCCGCTGGCCCACGCCGGCCCGACCATGCTCAACCGGGCACCGGAAGGCAACAGCAGTCAACTGCTGCAACGCACCGGCAACGACGCCACCCGCTACCTGCTGCCGGTGTTCGGCAAGCACCGCAACCTGGCCGGCGAACTGATCCCCGAAGAGGCCGACCGCCTGCTGGGCTGGGTCGAGCTGGAGTTGTCCCACAGCGGCATGTTGCTGCGCGGTTACCGCAGCCTGTTCGCCAGCCTGCTTCTGATCGCCGCCGGGCTGGGATGCACCGGGCTATTGGCCTTGCGCATGGGCCGCACCATCAACCGTCCGCTGAGCCAGATCAAGCAGGCCGTGGCGCAGCTCAAGGATGGGCACCTGGAAACCCGCCTGCCACCGCTGGGCAGTCAAGAGCTGGATGAATTGGCGTCGGGCATCAATCGCATGGCCGGGACCTTGCAGAACGCCCAGGAGGAATTGCAACACAGCATCGACCAGGCCACCGAAGACGTGCGCCAGAACCTGGAAACCATCGAGATCCAGAACATCGAGCTGGACCTGGCCCGCAAGGAAGCCCTGGAAGCGAGCCGGATCAAATCCGAGTTCCTGGCGAACATGAGCCATGAGATTCGCACGCCGCTCAACGGCATCCTGGGTTTCACCCATCTATTGCAGAAAAGCGAACTGACCCCGCGCCAGCTCGACTACCTGGGCACCATCGAAAAATCCGCCGACAGCCTGCTGGGCATCATCAACGAAATCCTCGACTTCTCGAAGATCGAGGCCGGCAAGCTGGTGCTCGACAGCATCCCGTTCAACTTGCGGGACCTGTTGCAGGACACCCTGACCATCCTCGCCCCCGCCGCCCATGCCAAGCAATTGGAATTGGTGAGCCTGGTCTACCGGGACACGCCGCTGTCGCTGGTGGGCGACCCGCTGCGTCTCAAGCAGATCCTCACCAATCTGGTGAGCAACGCCATCAAGTTCACCCGGGAAGGCACCATCGTCGCCCGCGCGATGCTCGAAGACGAGCACGAAGACAGCGTGCAGCTGCGCATCAGCATCCAGGACACCGGTATCGGCCTGTCCAGCCAGGACGTTCGCGCGTTGTTCCAGGCGTTCAGCCAGGCCGACAACTCCTTGTCCCGGCAACCCGGCGGCACCGGGCTGGGCCTGGTGATTTCCAAGCGGCTGGTGGAACAGATGGGCGGCGAGATCGGCGTGGACAGCACGCCAGGCGAAGGCTCGGAGTTCTGGATCAGCCTGCGCCTGCCCAAGACCCGCGATGACGCCGAGGATCTCCCCGGCCCGCCGTTGCTGGGCCGGCGGGTGGCCGTCCTGGAAAATCACGAGTTGGCGCGCCAGGCTTTGCAGCACCAGCTCGAAGACTGTGGCCTGCAAGTCACGCCGTTCAACACGCTGGAGAACCTGACCAACGGAGTCACGGTTGCTCACCAGACCGAACAGGCCATCGACCTGGCGGTGCTCGGCATCACCAGCAACGACATGCCACCCGAGCGCTTGAACCAGCACATCTGGGACTTGGAACACCTGGGCTGCAAAGTCCTCGTGCTGTGCCCTACCACCGAACAAACGCTGTACCACCTCTCCGTCCCGAACCCCCACAGCCAATTGCAGGCCAAGCCGGCCTGCACGCGTAAGTTGCGGCGGTCGCTTTCCGACCTGGTCAACCCCCGCCCAACGCGCAACGAACCCAATGAACCGGTGGCCAGCCGAGCGCCAAAAGTGCTGTGCGTGGACGACAACCCGGCGAACCTGCTGTTGGTGCAAACCCTGCTGGAGGACCTGGGCGCCCGGGTGCTGGCGGTGGAAAGCGGGTACGCCGCGGTCGAGGCGGTGCAACAGGAAACCTTCGACCTGGTCCTGATGGATGTGCAGATGCCCGGCATGGACGGTCGCCAGAGCACCGAGGCGATCCGCCAATGGGAAAGTGAGCGGCATTGCACACCGCTGCCGATCGTTGCCCTCACTGCCCACGCCATGGCCAACGAAAAACGCGCCCTGCTGCAAAGCGGCATGGATGACTACCTGACCAAGCCCATCAGCGAGCGGCAGCTGGCCCAGGTCGTGCTCAAATGGACCGGCCTGGCCTTGCGCAACCAGGTGCCGGACCGGGGCGCGGACGCCCATCGCAGCGGTGAGCTGCTGGTGCTCGATCATGAAGAAGGCCTGCGCCTGGCCGCCGGCAAGGCCGACTTGGCGGCGGATATGCTGGCGATGCTGCTGGCATCCCTCGAAGCCGACCGGGAGGCGATTCGCCAGGCCAGCGAAGCCAACGATCACAACGCCCTGATCGAGCGGGTCCACCGCCTGCACGGTGCCACGCGCTACTGCGGCGTACCGCAACTGCGCGCGGCCTGCCAGCGCAGCGAAACCCTGCTCAAGCAGAAGGATCCGAAGGCCGCGGCGGCCCTGGAAGACCTGGAGCTGGCCATCAATCGCCTGGCCAGCGAGGCTCGCATCAGTGCCTGACCCACGAAGCGTTGGCCGCCATCGCCACGACCACACTGGATAACATCGCAGCCTGGGCCGCCGGCGCGCCGCAGAACCTGATAGATAGCTGACTCGCTCCCAGAGTGAATGGAGTTTCGTCGGCCAACCTTTCATCGAGTCCATGCCCCAGCCATGCCCCGTGCTAGCATGTCGCGCCTATTTGGAGGACCCATGGCCGAACACGATTTTCGCTACACCCTGATGAACCCGCAGCACACCTTGACCGAGGTCCGCGCCCTGGCGCCAGGCCGTTACCAGGTCACTGGCAATGGCGGTTCGATCCAGGCCAACGACGTATTGCTCGTGACCCTCAAGGGCAGCAAGGACCTGTCCATGCGCCTGACCGTGGACACTGTTCGCCATCTGCTCAAGCCAATGGGCCAGTGGACCGCCATGACTACCGGCCCGGTATTCGGCGAACTGGCGATCCACACCTGGCAGGTCAATTGCGACCGCTGCACCAAGGAACTGAGCTTCGAATTCGCCGTCGATGCCAAGCTCGGCACCAAGGCCCAGAAACCGGCCGCCACCGCGCGCATTGCCGAGCTGGGCTGGCAGACGGTCGGCGAGAAGCATCTGTGCCCCCAATGCCAGGAAGCCGCTTGATGAAACGCCTGTTCCTGGCCACGCTGGTCGGCGCGGGCCTGATGGGTTGCGCCGCCGATCCGGTGCAGCTACAGCAAAACCGCAGCTATATTCTTGAATGGATCGGTGAGCGGCCATTGATGGACTACAGCCACCTGACCATCACCCTCGGCGATGATGGCCGGGCCTATGGCAATGCCGGCTGCAACCATTGGTTTGCGCCCTACACCCTGGAAGGCGACCGGCTGAGTTTCGGCAAGATCGGCAGCACCCGCAAACTCTGCCCCCCGGCAGTGATGGAGCAGGAGACGCGATTCTTGCAGGCGCTACAGAAAGTCGAACGCTGGGATGTTTCCCCCATCGAACAGATGCGTTTCTGGCCCGCCCAGGGCAAGCCGCTGCGCTGGTGGTTGGAGGAAGGCTGAGGCCTTGCCTGACCAGGCACTGGCGAGAGACTTGCTCCCTCGCCACTGAACCCCGCTATTTCAGCGCCTGCAACGCTTCCAGCTTCGCCATCACCGCCGCCGCCGTCTGCTCCCCAAGCAATTGCTCACGCACCTTGCCCTGGTTATCGATGATGTAGGTCACCGGCAATCCTTCGCTGCGAGGGATATCGAAGAATTCGGCCGGGTCCTGGGCCAATACGCTGAAGCGAATCCCCATTTTTTCGCTGGCGCTCCTGAGCTCTTCACCCTGTACCTGATCGAAGTTGACACCGAACACGCCCACGTTTCGACCCTTTAGCTGCTCGGCGAGCGCGTTGAATTCCGGAATTTCAGTGCGGCAGGGTGCGCACCATTCGGCCCAGTAATTGAGCACCACCCATTGTTTGTCCAACCGCTTCGAAGCGATCGGCTGGCCGTTCTGGTCCACCCCATAATCGTTTCCACAGCCGGCGAGCAATAGAATGCCGAAAAAAGCCAGTGCCGCCGCCAATCGCCTTGTCATGTGCCAATCCTTGTCTGAAATGTGAACGCTGGCCGCCCATCACGTGCTAGGCGCCGCGCTGCACAGTAGAATAGCCGCCACCTTACGCAAGATGCGACCTGCTCATGACTGATCTGACGCTTTATCACAACCCGCGCTGCTCCAAATCCCGCGGTGCGCTGGAACTGTTGGAGGCCCGAGGCCTGACGCCCACCGTCATCCGTTATCTTGAAACCCCGCTCGACGCCGAGCAGCTCAAGGCCTTGCTGGGCAAGCTTGGCATCAGCGCGCGGCAATTGCTGCGCACCGGCGAGGACGAGTACAAGGCGCTGGACCTGGCCAACGAGAACCTGGGCGAGAACGATCTGATCGCTGCCATCGTCGCCCATCCAAAGCTCATGGAACGGCCGATCCTCGAAGCCGGCGACAGAGCCGTGATCGGCCGTCCGCCGGAAAAGATTCTGGAGATCCTGCCGTGAGCGCGCCGTACATCCTGGTGTTGTATTACAGCCGCAGCGGCTCTACCAACGAAATGGCCCGGCAGATTGCCCGGGGCGTCGAGCAGGCCGGCCTGGAAGCGAGGTTGCGTACGGTGCCGGCGATCTCCGCCGAGTGCGAGGCGGTGTCGCCGGACATTCCGGAACAAGGCCCGCTGTACGCCACGCTCGATGACCTGAAAAATTGCGCCGGCCTGGCCCTCGGCAGCCCGACCCGTTTCGGCAACATGGCCGCGCCGCTGAAATACTTCCTCGACGGCACCAGCAACCTTTGGCTCACCGGAGCCCTCGTCGGCAAGCCGGCCGGCGTGTTTACCTCCACCGCGAGCCTGCATGGCGGCCAGGAAACCACCTTGTTATCGATGATGCTGCCACTGCTGCATCACGGCATGCTGATCACCGGCCTGCCTTACAGCGAGTCGGCCTTGATCGATACCCAGGGCGGCGGTACGCCCTACGGGCCGAGCCACCATGCTGGCGCCGATGGCAAAAGCGGCTTGAACGAACACGAAGTTGCCTTGTGCCGCGCCTTGGGATTGCGCCTGGCGAAAACCGCCCTGTTGCTGGAGAACGGCCGTGGCTAAGAAGCCGAAAATCCTGCCGCCCATCCAATGGCTGGAGCCACGCGTACGCATCGCCCGCGCCGTCAGCCTGCTGTGCTTTTTCGGCTTGGTGGGGTTGCTCAGCGCGTATTACTTGCTCATCGCCGACCTGCACGGCGCGCGCCCGTGGGTGATCTTGCTGATCGAATTGGTGCCCCTGCTGATCCTCGCGCCGGGCATGCTCAGCGGCAGCGCCCGCGGGCATTCCTGGATGTGTTTCGTGGTCAATCTGTATTTCATCAAGGGCGCCCTGGCCGCCTACGATCCGAACCGGCATGTGTTCGGCTTGCTGGAAATGGCAGCGAGCGTGGCGGTGTTCTGCTCGGCGTTGCTGTACGTACGCTGGCGGTTTCAGTTGAACCGGCGGTTGGCTGGCGAAGGCGATATCGCCGTCGCCTGATACGCCGCCTTCGCGAGGAGGGCTCGCTCCCACAGTGGACTTGTAAACGCTGAAAATCCCCTGTGAAAGCGAGCCTGCTCCGGGCGGCGATCCGACGATGGCCGCAACCCGGTCTCAATGATTCACGGTATAAGCCAGCATCATCGAAATCTGCGACATCGGCCGCCCGCCACTCTCTTCATGCCACTGATTGAAAGCTGCCTGCACCGTCGCAAGATCCCGCAGGCTCGTGGGGGCTTTGTCGATGATGTCTTGGGCATTGAGCGCCGCTACCACGTCATAACTGGGCACGAATGTGTCCTTGCCCATCATCCTCAGGAAACGCGGTGCCGACAGGCCGCCCAGTTGATGGCCGTGTTTCTTCAGATAAGTCCACAGGCCCACTATGTCAGTCACAGGCCAGTCGGCGACCAGCGCCCCAAAGCTGCCCTTTTCGTGGGCCACGTCCAGGATCAACTGCGCGTTGCGCGGCACGCTCTTGAGCTTGCCCAGGTGGCGGATGATCCGCGCGTCCTGCATCAGCCGCTCCAGGTGCTCGGCGCCCATCAGCACGACTTTCTCCGGATCAAATTTGAAGAACACCTCTTCAAACGCCGGCCACTTGGCGTCCACCAGGCTGTGCTTGAGCCCGGCGCGAAACACCCGCAGGGCCATGGTCGAGAGGTAGCGGTCGTCGCTGATCTTGCGCAGTTGCGCCGGGGTCTTGGGTACAGGCAGGTGGGCTTCCAGTTCAGCCGCCGAACCGAAGCGGTTCAGACAATACTCGTGCAGCCACTTGTAATCGCGCATGCCCTCTCCTGGTATTGAAAAAGAAACGGCGCTCGCAAGCGCCGTGGATAAAACCGGTTGGCAACCTACAGGTTCACCACATTGACGAACCGCGGCGTGGCGTTTTCGTCGATGCGCAGGTTGGTGAAGTCGAACAGGTTGCGGTCCGCCAGTTGCGACGGGATGACGTTCTGCAAGCCGCGGAAAATGCTCTCGGTACGGCCCGGAGTCTTGCGCTCCCATTCCTGGAGCATTTCCTTGACCACCTGGCGCTGCAGGTTTTCCTGGGAGCCGCACAGGTTGCACGGGATGATCGGGAATTGCTTGAAATCCGAATAGGCCTGGATGTCCTTCTCGTTGCAATACGCCAACGGGCGAATCACCACGTTGCGCCCATCGTCGGCCCGCAGCTTGGGTGGCATGGCCTTGAGCGAGCCGTTGTAGAACATGTTGAGGAAAAAGGTCTCGACGATGTCGTCGCGGTGGTGACCCAGGGCCATTTTGGTCGCGCCAATCTCGTCGGCGAACGTGTAGAGCGTTCCGCGGCGCAAGCGTGAGCACAGCGAACAAGTGGTCTTGCCTTCGGGAATCAGTTCCTTGACCACCGAATAGGTGTCTTTCTCGACGATGTGGTATTCGACGCCCAGCGACTCGAGGTAGGCCGGCAGCACATGTTCCGGGAACCCAGGCTGCTTCTGGTCCATGTTGACCGCGACGATGTCGAACTTGATCGGTGCAACCTTCTGTAAATGCATCAGCACGTCGAGCAAGGTGTAGCTGTCCTTGCCGCCGGACAGGCAGACCATGACCTTGTCGCCGTCCTCGATCATGTTGTAGTCGGCGACCGCCTCACCGGCCAGGCGGCGCAGGCGCTTTTGCAGTTTGTTCTGATTGACCGTAAGAGTGCCCATGACGCGAAATCCGTGAGGTGTGACGAAAGGCCGGCATTTTACGCAAAAAACTGGCTGTCGGCGAAGGCTGACGACAGGTGCCTTTATGGCGAGGGGATTTATCCCCGTCGGGTTGCGCAACCCTGCGCACAGACCTAACGGCGATTAGCGTTCCCGGCTACAGCGCGATTTGCTCTAAGCGCCCCATCCCCTTGAGGGCCACTCCTTCCTATACTGCGGCATAAGGTCGCACACACTTACAGACCTTTACTTACCTGGCCAATTGGCCCGTAGGCGCTCCGTTGGGGGGCGATGGCAATAACAAAGGAGTGACTGACTATGATCCATCATGTCGTGGGGCTCTTTACCCACCCTGATCAAGAGTGGAAGGAAATCCGTGGCGATCAGGAGGAAAGCATCAGCCACATGTACCTCACCCACACGCTGATCCTGGCGGCCATCCCGGCGGTATCGGCGTTCATCGGTACCACGCAGGTAGGATGGGTCATCGGCAATCGTCCACCGGTCATGCTCACCCAGGAAAGCGCCCTGTGGATGACCATCATGTCTTACCTGGCCATGTTGGGCGGCGTGGCGGTGATGGGAGCGTTCATCCACTGGATGGCTCGCACCTATGACGCCAACCCGAGCCTGGCTCGCTGCGTCGCGTTCGCCACCTATACCGCGACACCGCTGTTCATCGGCGGCCTGGCGGCGCTCTATCCCCACATGTGGCTGGGGATGATCGTCGGGACCGCGGCGATCTGCTACACGGTCTACCTGTTGTACGTAGGGCTGCCGACCTTCATGAACATCCCTCAGGACGAAGGTTTCCTGTTTTCCAGTTCGGTGCTGGCCGTGGGTTTGGTGGTGCTGGTGGCAATCATGGCGTTCACGGTGATTGTCTGGGGGCTGGGCGTGGGCCCGGTCTATACCAATTGAAGGATTATTGAAGGATTAAGGCTCTCCAACCAAAATCGATCTGCCACCACAGGCCGCCGCAAGGCGGCCCTCCTCTGTGCGTGGTTCTGCCTGGGACGACCGCTGGGCGCCTCAACGATTCGCAACGGCCAACGCTTGCGGCATACTCGGCTTTCTGGAGACCCGTAAAGCATGCTCGAGCAACTCAATACCCGCGTCGAAGAGTGTTATCAACAAGCTGAATCCTTTTTCAAACGTCCTTTCAAACGTCCGGTGGTCAGCCTCAAGTTGCGCGGCCAAAAGGCCGGTGTCGCGCACCTTCATGAAAATCTGCTGCGCTTCAATCCACAGCTGTACCAGGAGAACGCCGAGGATTTCCTCAAGCAGACGGTGGCCCATGAGGTCGCGCACCTGATCGCCCACCAACTGTTTGGCGACCGTATCCAGGCCCATGGAGAGGAATGGCAACTGATCATGCGTGGGGTCTACGAACTGCCACCCAACCGTTGCCACACCTACGAGATCAAACGCCGTACCGCAACCCGGTACATCTACAAATGCCCTTGCGACGGCAGCGACTTCCCATTCACGGCGCAACGCCACCGCCTGGTGCGCCAGGGGCGGCGGTACTTGTGCCGTAGCTGCCGCAATACTTTGGTGTTCAGTGGGGAGACGCGGGTCGAGTAGCTGTTTTTTGTAGTGTCCAGGCTGACGCCTTCGCGAGCAGGCTCGCTCCCACGCTGGATTTTCGGCGTCCACAAGTGGGAGCGAGCCTGCTCGCGATGAGGCCAGAAAGGACGCTACACAACGACCCTGTCATCACGCAGCCGGGCAATCCGCTCCTCACTGAACCCCAACTCCCCCAACACCTGGTCCGTGTGCGCTCCCAGCCTCGCGCCGATATGCCGAGGCTCGGGCAGTCCTTCGGAAAACTTCAACGGACAGGCCATCTGCGCCTGAGTCGAACCATCCTCTCGGGGCACCTGCTTGACCAATTCCCGAGCCTGCAATTGCGCATGCCCCACGGCCTCCTCCAGGCTCAGCACCGGCTCGACGCAGGCGTCGACCCTCGCGAACAAGCGGCACAGCTCGTCGAAGTCGTGTTTCTCGAACTCGGCTTGCAGTGCCAGTTTGAGGGCCTGTTGCTGTTCAAGCTTGGGCGATAGCCCCTGGACCGCCAGTTCCGGCCGCCCCAGCGTCTCGCAAAGGGCCTGCATGAAGACCGGCTCCAGGCTGCCCACCGACATCCATCGCCCGTCGCGTGTACGGTAATAGTCATAAAAGCTGCCGCCGTTGAGCACATGATTCTCCCACCCAGGCGTCATATCGCAGGCCAGGTAACCGGCGCCAGCCAGTGCGTTCAGGCTGAAGACGCAATCGGTCATGCTCACGTCCAAGTGCTGCCCCTGCCCGGTCTGCTGACGTGCAATCACCGCGGCCAACAGCCCGATCACCCCGTGCAAAGAGCCGCCGGCGATGTCGGCCACTTGCATCCCCAGCGGCAACGGCCCGCTGCCGACACGCCCGGTGTGGCTCGCCAGACCCGCCAATGCCAGGTAGTTGATGTCATGACCGGCACGCGCCTGATAGGGGCCGGTCTGGCCGTAGCCGGTAATCGACACATAGATCAGCCGCGGATTGATCGCCTTCAGGGCTTCATACCCCAACCCCAATCGCTCCATCACGCCGGGACGGAACTGCTCGAGCAGGATGTCATGGTCGTCCAACAGTCGCTTGATGATTTCCAGCGCCGCCGGTTGCTTGAGGTCCAGGGCCAGGCTGCGCTTGTTGCGGTTGAGGTAGGCATGGCTGGCCGAGACGTCCTGGTCATGGGGCGGCAGAATCCGCAACAGATCCGGACGGTCCGGCGACTCGATCCGCAGCACCTCGGCGCCCATGTCTGCCAGCAACAGCGAGGCGAACGGCCCCGGCAGCAGGGTCGAGAAATCCAGTACCTTGAGCGATGCCAGTGGGCCTTGCATGGAAAATCTCCGCTTCGGATGTGCATCCAAGACTAGGCAGGGGCTTGCGTTGAGGCAATTACCAAGCGTGTCGTTTAGGCTGACAAATCCGCTCAATCCAGAGGGCCGTCGTGGCGAGGGAGCTTGCTCCCGCTGGGCTGCGCAGCAGCCCCTTGCGTATTACACGAAGCCCCTCAGTGGCAGGTACATCCTGGGGTCGCTCCGCAACCCAGCGGGAGCAAGCTCCCTCGCCACAAAAAGCACTTCACCCGGAAAGCACGGCCCAACAAAAAACCCGCCGAAGCGGGTTTCTTGTTACGGGCTGAAGCTTACTTGGTTGGCAGCGCGGTTTCGGCCGTTGCAACCGCGTCGTCGTCTTCACGCACGTCGGAGATACCGCGACCACCGGAGGCCAGTTCGGTCTGCAACTGGTCTTCGTCCAGCTCCTTGACCCACTTGGCGACCACGATCGTGGCAACGGCGTTGCCCACCAGGTTGGTCAGGGCACGGGCTTCGGACATGAAGCGGTCGATACCCAGGATCAGCGCCAGGCCCGCCACAGGCAGATGGCCCACGGCCGACAGGGTCGCCGCCAGCACGATGAAACCACTACCGGTCACGCCGGCAGCGCCTTTGGACGACAGCAGCAGGACCAGCAACAGGGTGATCTGATGCGTGATGTCCATTGGAGTGTCGGTGGCCTGGGCGATGAACACCGCGGCCATGGTCAGGTAGATCGAAGTACCGTCGAGGTTGAACGAGTAGCCAGTCGGGATCACCAGACCCACCACGGATTTCTTGGCACCCAGGCGCTCCATCTTGATCAGCATGCGCGGCAGGGCCGATTCCGAGGAGGAGGTACCCAGCACGATCAGCAGTTCTTCACGGATGTAGCGGATCAGCTTGACCACGCTGAAGCCGTGGGCGCGGCAGATGGCGCCCAGCACCACCAGCACGAAGACCACGCAGGTGATGTAGAAGCAGATCATCAGCTGGCCCAGTTGCACCAGCGAACCGACACCGTAGGCGCCGATGGTGAAGGCCATGGCGCCGAACGCACCGATCGGGGCCAGCTTCATGATCATGTTGATGATGATGAACATCACGTGGGCGAAACGGTCGATGAAGTCCAGCACCGGCTTGCCATAAGAACCCAGGCGATGCAGGGCGAAACCGAAGAGCACCGAGAACATCAGCACTTGCAGGATGTCACCGTTGGCGAACGCGCCGACGATAGTGTTAGGGATCACGTTGAGAATGAAGGCAACGATGCTCTGGTCTTTACCGGCATTGATGAAGCCGGCGATCTTGCTGGTGTCCAGGGTCGTTACGTCGATGTGCATGCCGTTGCCCGGTTGCACGACGTTGACCACGACCAGGCCGATCAGCAGGGCAATGGTAGAGACGATTTCAAAATACAGCAGCGCGTAGCCGCCGGTCTTGCCGACCGACTTCATGTTCTGCATGCCGCCGATACCACTGACGACGGTACAGAAGATGATCGGGGCGATGACCATCTTGATCAACTTGATGAACCCGTCACCGAACGGCTTGAGGGCAACGCCCGTCTGCGGGTAGAAGTGGCCGAGCAAAATGCCGATGGCAATGGCTACGATTACCTGGAAATACAGGGATTTGTACAAGGGCTGACGAGTCGTCATGGCAAACCTTCCTCAAGAGTCCCGTGTGACAACATCCACCTGTTGTCCACGACACCTCAATTGCGAACCCTCCTGCACTGGAGGGATTTGTTTTGTCGGCTGCACGGGGCAGACCTGCACAGGACATCGCAAGGCCCGTGCCATTTTTAAGAAATGCCCTACAACCCGCGTCCCATAACGTTTTTGTTTATTCATCGTCGATTAAACAGGTGGCGAAGGATGGCGGATTCCCGCCAAGACTCCATTTCTCACTCCTGGATTTGGCGGATATCCGCCTTGTCCAGCGCAGACGTCCTGCTACCATCGCCCGCCTAACGGACGGATCTATGCCTCATGCGCCAACGCACAATTGCCAGCCATTTCGCCCGCGCAGCCCTGGGTGGCGCGCGCCGGCAAGGCTTTGACTATTCGTCGCTGCTGCAACAGCTGGGCATCAGCCCGGAGTTGCTCGACGAGCCGCGGGCACGCATCGCGCCCGAGCAGTTCGCCCGCCTGTTGCAGGCGCTGTGGGTGGCGTTGGGGGACGAATACCTGGGATTCGGCAGCGCCCCGAGTAAACCGGGGACGTTTGCCATGATGTGTCACACGTTGATCCATTGTCGGACCCTGGGCAAAGCCCTGCAACGCGGCCTGTTGTTCTACAGCCTGTTTCCCGATGCGCCGAGCCTGATCCTGGAGAGCGAAGGCGACCGGGTACGGTTGACCCTGGACGAGTCGACGCTACGCGACCCTGATCACTTCCTGGCGGAAAGCCTGCTGGTCATCTGGCATCGCCTCGGCAGTTGGCTGATCGGCCAACGGATCGGCCTGGAACAGGCCACCTTCAGCTACGCCAAGCCCAGCCACGGCGCAGAATACGACCTGCTGTTCCCTTGCCCGCTGGTCTTCGAGGCCCGACGCAGCAGCTTGTTGTTCCATGGTCGCTACCTGGAAATGCCCTTGCTGCAGGACGAGCGAACCCTCAAGCATTTTCTCGAACGCTCCCCCGCCGACCTGCTGTCGCGCCCAGACGACGGCCACAGCCTGACCAGCCAACTGCGCCGCCTCCTCAGCCGCGACACGGCGCGCTGGCCCGACCTGGACACCGTCGCCGCACACCTGCACATCAGCGCCCAGACGCTGCGCCGGCACCTTCGCGAAGAAGGCACCAGCTTTCAGGAGCTCAAGGATCAGTTGCGGCGGGATATCGCCATCTACCATTTGGGCCGGGCGGATCTGTCGTTGCAGCAGATTGCCGAACAGTTGGGATTCTCCGAGCCGTCGGCGTTTCATCGGGCGTTCAAGAAGTGGACCGGGGTGACGCCGGGGGCTTATCGGGAGTTGGAAAACTGAGCGCAGACAGGTGCTCTACCGGCCCCTGTGGCGAGGGAGCTTGCTCCCGCTGGGGCGGTCCGACGTTTCGGGCGAAGCAGCCCCAAGATTTTGCGGTCGCTACGCAACCGAGCGGGAGCAAGCTCCCTCGCCACAGGGGCTCGCGACACACTGAAACGCCACTCAAACCACCGGAAAAAGAATCCGAAACGCCGCGCCGCCTAACTCCGAATCCCCCAGGGTCAATCGCGCGCCGTAGCTTTCGATGATGTCCTTGACCACCGCCAACCCGATTCCCTGCCCCGGATGCTGGCGATCCAATCGCTCGCCCCGTTGGAGAATCCGCGCACGCTGGTCCGGTGGCACCCCCGGGCCGTCGTCCTCGACGCTCAACTCCGTACCGCCGAGGGTCTGGTGCATGCTGACCCGAACCTCCCCCAGGCATAGCCGATAAGCGTTCTCCAAAAGATTGCCGAGCATCTCCAGGAGGGCGCCCTGTTCGATCGGCACCTGGCCCTGCTCAGGCAGATCGAAATCGACCCGAACGCGCTTGTCGCGATAGACCTTGTCGAGGGTGTCGCACAGGCTTTGCAGCACTGGACGCAAGGGCACCTGGTGCCGCACCAGACCGCTTTTACGCAGGCTGGCGCGCTGCAACTGATAGCCGATCTGCTGGCTCATGCGTTCGATCTGGGTTTGCAGCACCCACGCCTGTCCACGGTCCTGGGGGCGCCGGGCCATGTCTTCGCTGACACCTTGCAACACCGCCAGCGGGGTCTTCAGGCTGTGAGCCAGGTCATCGAGGGAGTCCCGATAACGGCTGCGCTGCTCGCGCTCGCTGTGCAACAGGCGGTTGAGGGAGCCGGTCAGGCGCAACAGTTCGCGGGGGTGGGCGGAGCTGAGGCTTTCGCGGGTGCCTGCTTCGATTTCATCCAGCTCCTGGCTCAGGCGCCGCAAGGCGCGCAACCCCCAGGTCAGGCCGATCCACAACAGCGCCAGCAATACCGCCAGGGCAGCGCCAAACCCCAGGTAAAGATTGTCCCGCAGTCCTTGCAAGGTGACCTCATAGTCGCGCACCGGCTGCAGGGTAACGATACTGAACGCCGCGCTCTGGCCGCCCAACAACTTGACCTCGACGTCATAGACGAAGAACTCCTGGCCGTTATCCTCGCGGATCCGCGCGAACTGGTTGCCCTGCCCGTCGTAGCGCGGCACGTAGTTGATGCGCTCTTCCTGGGTCGCCTTCGAACGCCAGACCAGGCGTCCGTCGCGATCATAGATGTAGCCCAACAGCCGGGCATCGGCGAGGTTGTAGCGTTCGTCGGGCAGTTGCGCCGGCATCTTCAGTCGATTGTTTTCCACCCGGGCGGCGGAAATCAGCGTGGTCACATCCGACGCCAGGCGTTGCTCGATGGATTCCTGCAACGCCAGGCTGAACGCGCCTTGCATCGCCGGCAGCAACGCCAGCATGAACAACACCGCCAGGGTCATGGCGGCCAGCATCAAGCGCAGCCGCAGGGAACGAATCACTGGCAGCGCTCGTTGAACAGGTAACCCAGGCCCCGCACGGTGTCGATCGGCTTGAAGCCGGCCGGGGCTTCCAGTTTGCGGCGCAAGCGGCCGACCAACACTTCGATGACATTGGGATCGCGCTCGTCGTCATCCGGGTACAGCTGCTCCATCAAGCGGTCCTTGGCGACGACCTGCTGGTGATGGCGCATCAGGTATTCGAGGATGCGGTATTCGTAGGCCGTCAGCGCCAGCGGTTCTTCATCGAGGGACGCCTGCTTGCGGTTGAGGTCGAGCAGCAATGGCCCGGCGACGATGGTCGACTGGGTGAAACCGCTGGAGCGGCGCAGCAGGGCGTTGAGCCGGGCCTCCAGCTCTTCGAACTGGAACGGCTTGACCACATAATCGTCGGCCCCGGCGGCGAGGCCTTCGACCTTGTCCTGCCAGTTGCCGCGGGCGGTCAGGATCAGGATCGGGAAGGACTTGTCCTGGGAACGCAGGCGGCGAATCAGTTCCAGGCCGCTGATACCCGGCAGGCCCAGGTCGATCACCGCCAGGTCATGATTGAACTCGCGGACCTGATACAAGGCCTCTTCGGCATTGGCCACGGCCTGCACCACATGGCCGCTGTCGGTGAGACGGGTTTGCAGGTGATGACGCAACAGCGCTTCGTCTTCGACAACCAATAGTTTCATGGGCCTCTCCCAGGCGATTCAAGACAGCAGGTATCGAACAAGGCGCCGGGTCGTCTTGGGCCGACCCGGCTGCACGTCTCCATTGCCTGCCGCCTAGAACGTGTAGTTCGCGGACAGGTAAGTCTGGGCGCTGCTGGTCAGGTCCAGGGAGCCGACCTTCGCGCCCCCGTGCGGGCTCATCTCAGTGCTGGCATTGCTGCGCAGGTAACGGTACCCCAGTTCCACCGAGGTGTTTTGCGAAATTTGTTGCAGGACGCCGCCCTGCAAGCCAACGGCGTAGCCGATGTCGGTGTCGCGGCTGAAGCCCGGGGAGTCCTGGGTCAACTTGGTCAGCCCCGCCGTGCCACCGCCGAACAATTTGGTGCTGCTGGTCACTGGATAAAACACATCGTAGCTACCCAGCAGGTTTTCCTGGCGCAGCTTGATGCCGTTGTGGCTGCCCGACACGTTGTCATAGGTGGCGTAGTAGCGGCCTTGATCGTTCTGCCGGCCCAGGCGCAGGCCGTAGGTGGTGTCCTTGCCAATGACGCCATCGGCGTTCGGATTGCCCAGGTTCCGGTCCAGCGCGTTGGATTTCTTGACCTTGTCACTGGTCTGGCCGAGGGTCAGGCTGGCGAAATTGTCATCGGCATGGGCCATGGCGGTGGCACCCAATACAGTGAATGCAAGCAGCAGTTTATTCATATGAGTCATGATCAGTTCCTTTTGAAGCAAGGGTTGTGTGAAGTCGCCGCCACGATAGCCATTGCTCCCTGAACCCTCCTTGAACGTTCTCTGAACCTGGGCTGAATGAATCGGCTAGTCTGTGTGCACCCACTTTTTTAAGGAGATCGATCATGCGCAGATTGCTTGCCGTTGTACTTCTGGCCTTGAGCAGCGCCAGCCACGCCGCCATCCAGACCCAGGAGATTCCCTACACCAGTGCCGACGGCACGAAGCTGATCGGCTATTACGCCTACGACGACGCGGTCAAGGGCCCGCGCCCGGGCGTGGTGGTGGTGCATGAATGGTGGGGACTGAATGATTACGCCAAGCGCCGCGCCCGCGACCTTGCCGGCCTGGGCTACAGCGCCCTGGCGATCGACATGTACGGTGACGGCAAGAATACCGAGCACCCCAAGGACGCCCTGGCCTTCATGCAGGCCGCGCTCAAGGACGGCAAGGCGGCCAGCGCGCGGTTCCAGGCCGGGCTCGACCTCCTGAAGAAACAACCGCAGACCGATCCGGACAAACTTGCCGCCATCGGCTATTGCTTCGGTGGCAAGGTGGTGCTGGACGCCGCTCGCCAGGGCGTCCCATTGGCTGGCGTGGTGAGTTTCCATGGCGCCCTCGTCACCAAAACCCCGGCCACCCCAGGCAGTGTCAAAGCCAAGATCCTGGTGGAGCACGGCGCGCTGGACAGCATGGTCACCGAAGACAACGTGACCGCGTTCAAGAGCGAGATGGACAAGGCCGGCGCCGACTATAAGTTCGTCAGCCTCGACGGCGCCAAGCACGGCTTCAGCAACCCCGACGCCGACCGTCTGAGCCACGGCGAACATGGCGGGCCGGACATCGGCTACAACAAGGAAGCCGATGAGAAGTCATGGGCGGACATGCAGAAGTTCTTCAAGAAGATTTTCTGACACATACCGTTCTTGTGGCGAGGGAGCTTGCTCCCGCTCGACTGCGTAGCGGTCGCCTACAATCTTGGGGCCGCTTCGCAGCCCAGCGGGAGCAAGCTCCCTCGCCACAAAAGCATCCGGCTCTCAGCCTCTCCCACTACCCAGCCTCAAGCCAACCCGGCAAAATGCCGGGCATGAACCCACTCCCCGCCCTGCCCGCCTGCTGCTCGCCTCTGGATGAACAGTGGCTGCTGCCCGATGCCCTGGCCGATACGGTGCTGCTCAGTACGCGTTTCGATCCGCTGCTGCTCGTCGCCGCCGATTTCCCCAACAGCGCCATCGAACCGCCAGCGAGCATCCAGCGCTCGGTGGCCAAGCGCCAGGCGGAGTTCCTCGCCGGGCGAGTCTGCGCCCGGGCGGCCTTGCATCGGCTTGATGGAATCGCCTGTATTCCCGCCATCGGCGAAGACCGCGCGCCGGTGTGGCCCGCCCATGTCAGCGGTTCGATCACCCACAGTACCGGCCGGGCGGCCGCCATTGTCGCGCAGAAGCAGCGTTGGCAAGGGCTGGGCATGGACCTGGAAAACCTGCTCGACCCCGAACGCGCCGAGCGCCTGGCGGGCGAGATCCTCACGCCTGCGGAACTGCTGCGCATGGCGACCGTCTCGCGCGATGATCGTGCGCTGCTGGTTACGCTGACCTTCTCGGTCAAGGAAAGCCTGTTCAAGGCGCTGTACCCGATCGTTGGGCAACGTTTCTATTTCGAACATGCCGAGGTGCTGGAATGGTCCCATGATGGGCAGGTGCGGCTGCGACTACTGACCGATCTTTCGCCCGAGTGGCGCCATGGCAGTGAGTTGCAAGGGCAGTTCGGGGTGAAGGATGGGCAGTTGTTGAGCCTGGTGGGGATCGAGGCCTGAGACCTCCAGTGCCTGCTCGCGAAGGGGCGGCATAGGCGCCGCACCTTTCAGGACCGATCCTGATGCCTCGGCCAACTCAAGCTGAAACACGCCCCGCCCAGGCTTTTGCTCTTGTTGATCAAGGCCCGGCCGTCATGCCAATGAATGATCCGGCGCACGATCGACAGCCCCAATCCATGGCCACCCGAGGCGCGGGCCCGGCTGTCGTCCAGGCGCAGGAACGGCTTGAATACCCGTTCCCACGCGGCCTCCGGCACCCCCGGCCCGTCATCCTCGACGTCGACCCGGCAGCGCAACTGGCCCACCTGGTAACTCACTGTCACCCGTGATCGGGCATGGCGCATGGCGTTGCCCACCAGATTCTGCAGGGCGCGATGCAGGAAACGCGGCTCAGCCTCGACCCAGGCGTCGTCGCAATCGGCGGCCGACAGGCACAGGCCACGCTCCACCGTGATCCCGGCGCGTAAAGGTCCCAGTTCTTCTATGACCTGATTGACCAGCGCATCCAGATCCACCCGCTGGAAGTTCAACGCCGGCGACCCCTGCTCCAGGCGCGCATACGTCAGCATTTCATCCACCAACCGATCCAGGTCTTCGATGTCGTGGTCCATGCCCGCCAGGTATTTGTCCCGGGCCTCGGGCGTGCTGGCGCTGCCGAGCATTTCCAGGCCGAAGCGCAGGCGCGCCACAGGCGTGCGCAATTCGTGGGACACCGCGCGCACCAGCTCCCGCTGGATCGCCAACAACTGCTGCAAGTGCTCGGCCATTGCATTGAACGCAGCGGCCAGACGCCCCACCGAGTCAGCGCCCCTGGCCGGCACGCGGGTCTCCAGGCTGCCCTGGGCAATCTGGGTGGCGGCCGATTCCAGGCCGCGCAGCCGTCGCTCCAACTGGCGTACCAGCAGGTAGACGATCAAACCGATCAGGCTCAAGCCCAGCGCCGCGATCAGCACCAGCCATTCGGGCGGGTACGGATTCATCTGGTACAAGGGGCCGATTTCCAGGACCCACGGCGTGCCAACCATCCCGGCGAATACCCGGATCGAGTCGCCGCCCTTGCCCAGGGCCATCACCGTATCGCCCTCGGACACCCGACGACGCTGGTCTTCGTCCATGTCCGCCTGGTCGACGGTCATCAGGCGCAGGTCGAAACCGAAGCCCTTTTCCTGTTTGAGTTGTGCGAGCCGCTCTGGCTGCTCGGCCACCGGGTAACGCACCAGTTCGTCGGCCAGTAAATAGATTGTCGCCCGGGCCAATTGCTCACTGATCTGGCGAACCTCCCCTACCAATGTCAACTGCTCGCCGTCGCTGACCAGCCGATAGACCTTCGCCGCGTGGGGGCCGGTCTGTTCCACCAGGACCTGCCCGCGCAGCACGCGGGTGCGCTGGCCCAGGTCGAGGTCGGCCTGGCTGAGCGCCTGCAGTTCCAGCGGGATGCCCAGCAGGCGCGCCCACACCGCCAGGGCACGACGGCGCTCCGTGCCGTTCATCGGCCGCAGATTATCGGCCATCAAGGAAAACGTGCCATGGGCCAGGCGCTCGCGGTACTGCTCGGCACGCGTCTGGTTGAGCTGATGCAGCGCCAGTACGCCCAGTACCGCGACCAATACCAGGGCCGCGCACATGCCGCCATAGATGCGCAGGAAGATCGAGTTCACGGAGCGGCGTCTACGCAAGCTTCGGGAACGAACAGGTAGCCTTTGCTGCGAATGGTCTTGATCAACCGTGGATGGTCGGGGTCGTCACCGATCTTGGGGCGGATGCGCGAGATACGCACGTCGATGGAGCGGTCCTGGCCGTCGTAGCCGATCCCGCGCAGGGCAGTGAAGATTTCCTCGCGAGACAGGATGCGCCCGGCATTGGACACCAGCAGCCACAGCAGGTCGAATTCGGCGCTGGTCAGCTCGATCCCCTTGTCCTGCAACCAGGCTTCGCGCAAGGCGTCGTCGACCACCAGCGGCCCGAACTCCAGGCGGCGCGGTTTCTGCGGCACGGACGGCTCCGGCTCGCTGCGCCGCAACAGGGCCTGGATGCGCGCCAGCAACAGGCGTGGCCGCACCGGCTTGCAGACATAGTCATCAGCCCCAAGGTCCAGGCCCTGGATCTGGTCGGTGTCGTCGGTACGCGCCGTCAGCATGAGGATCGGGCCGTCGTAGTGCTCGCGCACTTTGCGGCAGATGCTCAGGCCGTCTTCGCCGGGCAGCATCAGGTCGAGGATCACCAGGTCCGGCTGCTCGTCGATGATCCGCTGCGCCGCGACCGCGCCGTTGCCCTCGATGGCGACGCGAAGGCCATTGCTTTCGAGGTATTCGCGGGTCAGCTCGGCCAGACGCTGGTCATCCTCGACAATCAATATCTGCCAGGCTTCTTGTTCCACTGGGGGCCTCTTATTGTTGTGGGGCACATGGAACTCTGTGGGAGCGAGCTTGCTCGCGATGGCGGTGGGTCAGCCAGCATCACCGTTACCGGTCCGACGCTATCGCGAGCAAGCTCGCTCCCACAATGCCCACCGCCCCTCCATCGTTTGTCATGTTAAAGGAGGATAAACACGCCCATGCACCGGCCGATTGTATAAACGCGGCTTGCGCAGAAAACAAGCGGACAAATGCGTTCGGTCGGGCTGGATTTGTGTGGTAACGTCCGCGCCCGCAAAAAACTCCGGCCGGTTTTCGAGTCGTCAGAATCGTTGAAAAAAGGCTCGCTCCAGCTAGGTCGCGGCCTACAGAGGAGTTCCTCGTTTCGCACACAAATTACGCACAGGCTTATCCACAGGCAGCACGTTGATTCATGTCCGAAAACGCATTATCTTGTAGCCCGCCGCGTAAAAAACCCTACATGTAGGGTTTTCGGCCAAAAACCAAACACAAGTCGGATAGAGAATTCAAGCGCTTTTCTCGCCTCTGTCCTTCTGCAACACCGCTGTTTCACAAGTCCAGACCGCCCCTGCGGATGGCAACCGTTTCCAAGGTCGAAAACGACCGGAACGGTACGGGTGTTGCAGTCCTTTGCTGCCACCTTGATAAACCAGGTTCCGAGCCCAGGCTCGCGATCCAAGAACTTCGGATGGACGCGACGCCGCAGGCCCGCGCCCTACTGTCCCGAAGTTGTTATACCCGGCGCCAGTCGGTTGTAGTGCTTCAGGACGGAACGGTGGGCACCGTGATGGTGCCCAAATAAACATAGAGAACGTGGAGACACCCATGCACACCGACACAACTCGCGAGAACCCGCAGGGCACCGCGCCGCTGGCCGCCGATTCGAGCCCGGATCTGTCCGCCACCGCGCCGGGCCAACTGCGCGTGATCAAGCGTAACGGCACTGTCGTTCCCTACACCGATGACAAGATCACCGTCGCCATCACCAAAGCGTTCCTCGCAGTTGAGGGCGGCACCGCTGCCGCCTCGTCGCGAATCCACGACACCGTCGCCCGCCTGACCGAACAGGTCACCGCGACCTTCAAGCGTCGCATGCCTTCGGGCGGCACCATCCACATCGAAGAAATCCAGGACCAGGTCGAACTGGCACTGATGCGTGCCGGCGAGCAGAAAGTGGCTCGCGACTACGTGATCTACCGTGACTCCCGCGCCAAGGAGCGCGCCACCCGCGCGCCGGCCGACGCGCCGGTCCAGGCTCACCCTTCGATCCGCATCGCACGCGCCGACGGCAGCCTCGCGCCGCTGGACATGGGCCGCCTGAACACCATCGTCACCGAGGCCTGCGAAGGTCTGGAAGAAGTCGATGGCGACCTGATCCAGCGCGAAACCCTGAAGAACCTCTATGACGGCGTCGCCCTCAAGGACGTCAACACCGCCCTGGTGATGACCGCGCGGACCCTGGTGGAACGCGAGCCGAACTACTCGTTCGTGACCGCGCGGCTGCTGATGGACACCCTGCGCGCCGAAGGCCTGAGCTTCCTGGAAGTCGCCGAGAGCGCGACCCACCACGAAATGGCCGACCTGTACGCCAAGGCCCTGCCGGCCTATGTCGCCAAGGGTATCGAGTACGAGTTGCTGAACCCTGTCCTGGCCGAATTCGACCTGGAAAAACTCGGCAAGGCGATCAACCACGAGCGTGACCAGCAATTCACCTACCTGGGCCTGCAAACCCTTTACGACCGTTACTTCATCCACAAGGATGGCGTGCGCTTCGAACTGCCGCAGGTCTTCTTCATGCGTGTGGCCATGGGCCTGGCGATCGAAGAGAAGCAGCGTGAAGACCGTGCGATCGAGTTCTACAACCTGTTGTCGTCCTTCGACTACATGGCCTCGACCCCGACCCTGTTCAACGCCGGCACCCTGCGTCCACAGCTGTCGAGTTGCTACCTGACCACCGTGCCGGACGACCTGTCGGGCATCTACGGCGCAATCCACGACAACGCCATGCTGTCCAAATTCGCCGGTGGCCTGGGCAACGACTGGACCCCCGTCCGCGCATTGGGCTCGTACATCAAGGGCACCAACGGCAAATCCCAGGGCGTCGTGCCGTTTCTCAAAGTGGTCAACGACACCGCCGTTGCGGTCAACCAGGGCGGCAAGCGCAAGGGCGCGGTCTGTGCCTACCTGGAAACCTGGCACATGGACATCGAAGAGTTCATCGAGCTGCGCAAGAACACCGGTGATGATCGTCGTCGTACCCACGACATGAACACCGCCAACTGGATCCCTGACCTGTTCATGAAGCGCGTCTTCGATGACGGCAAGTGGACCCTGTTCTCGCCGTCCGAAGTGCCGGACCTGCATGACCTGACCGGCAAGGCCTTCGAAGAGCGCTACGAGTACTACGAAGCCCTGACCGAGTACAACAAGATCAAGCTGTTCAAAGTCGTCCAGGCCAAAGACCTGTGGCGCAAGATGCTGTCGATGCTGTTCGAGACCGGCCACCCATGGCTGACCTTCAAGGACCCGTGCAACCTGCGCAGCCCGCAGCAGCACGTGGGCGTGGTCCACAGCTCGAACCTGTGCACCGAGATCACCTTGAACACCAACAAGGACGAGATTGCGGTCTGCAACCTGGGCTCGATCAACCTGCCGAACCACATCGTCGACGGCAAGCTGGACACCGCCAAGCTGCAACGCACCGTGAACACCGCCGTGCGCATGCTCGACAACGTGATCGACATCAACTACTACTCGGTGCCGCAAGCGAAGAACTCCAACTTCAAGCACCGTCCGGTCGGCCTGGGCATCATGGGCTTCCAGGACGCGCTGTACCTGCAGCACATCCCGTACGGTTCGGACGCTGCGGTCGAGTTCGCCGACAAGTCCATGGAAGCGGTCAGCTACTACGCGATCCAGGCTTCCTGCGACCTGGCCGACGAGCGCGGTTCGTACGAGACGTTCCAGGGTTCGCTGTGGTCCCAGGGCATCCTGCCGCTGGACTCGCAACAGATCCTGATCGCCCAGCGCGGCGAGAAGTACATCGACGTGGATCTGAACGAAACCCTGGACTGGGCACCGGTTCGCGCCCGTGTGCAGAAAGGCATCCGTAACTCCAACATCATGGCCATCGCACCGACCGCCACCATCGCCAACATCACTGGCGTGTCGCAGTCGATCGAACCGACCTACCAGAACCTGTACGTGAAATCGAACCTGTCGGGCGAATTCACCGTGATCAACCCGTACCTGGTTCGCGACCTCAAGGCCCGCGGCCTGTGGGACTCGGTCATGATCAACGACTTGAAGTACTACGACGGTTCGGTGCAGCAGATCGAGCGCATCCCGCAAGAGCTCAAAGCGCTCTATGCGACCGCGTTCGAAGTGGACACCAAGTGGATCGTAGACGCCGCCAGCCGTCGCCAGAAGTGGATCGACCAGGCTCAGTCGCTGAACCTGTACATCGCCGGCGCCTCGGGCAAGAAGCTGGACGTGACCTACCGCATGGCTTGGTACCGTGGCCTGAAAACGACTTACTACCTCCGTGCCTTGGCCGCCACCAGCACCGAGAAGTCGACCATCAACACCGGCAAGCTGAACGCGGTTTCCGCTGGCGGCAACCACGGTGATGACTCAGTCCTGGCTGCTCCAGCAGGACCTGCGCCAGTGCCAAAAGCCTGCGCGATCGACGAGCCGGATTGCGAAGCTTGCCAATAAGCTGAGCGGGTGGGCGCGTAAAGGCGCCCGCTGAAAGAAGCCCCCGATAGACCGCTGGTTTATCGGGGTTTTCTTTTGCCTGGCGAAAAGTAGGCGCCTGGGCCTGCCTCTTCGCGAGCCTGCTCGCGAAGAGGCAGGCCCAAACAATACAAAACTGAAGCTCATGAAAAAGCCCCTCTTTAGAGGGGCTCCTTGTGCAGCTTTGAAGCGACCTTCGGCATCAAGCCATCTGAATGATGGTCTGCATGATGGTGCTCTGGGTAGAGATGGTCTTGGCGTTCGCCTGGTAGTTGCTCTGCGCCTTGATCAGCTCGACCAGTTCGTTGGTCAGGTTGACGTTGGACTCCTCCAGGGAGTTGGAGACGATCGACCCCAGGGTGCCGGTCTGTGGAGCATCGTAGCCCGGGATACCCGAGGCGAACGTTTCCTTCCAGCTGGTGCCGCCTACTGGCTGCAGGCCTTGCTCGTTGGTGAAGCTGGCAAGGGCGATCTGGCCGATCGGCTTGGTCTGGTTGTTGCTGAAGTTGGCGAGCATCACACCGCTGCCATCGATGGTCAGGTTGGTGATCTGGCCGGTGGCGTAGCCGTTCTGGGCAGGAATCGAACGAGCGGTGTCGGCGTTGAACTGAGTGGTGTTGCCCATCGAAATCGTGATGGTCGGTGCGCTGGCGGCGCCGTTGGCGGTCCAGGTTCCGTTGGTCACGGTGCCCGGAACCCAGCCGGTCAACACCAGATCGCTGTTAACGGTCGCTGGCGGAGTGGTGACCGTGGTCAACTTGCCGCTCGAATCGAAGTTCATGGTCGAAGGAACAGGCGCGGTCGCACCGGTCGTGGTCGGCAAGCTGCCATCGAGGTTACGACCATCGATCAAGGTATAGACGTTCCAGGTATTGGAGCCTGTCTTGACCATGTATTGGTCCATCGAGTGCTGGTTACCCTGGGTGTCGTAGATCGGGGTGGTGAACTGCTTGGTAAAGGTCGCCGTGTCAGCCGGGTTGAACGCGGCAGTGATCGGCGTCGCCGTCGAGTTCAGGTTGATGGTCGACGAAACCAGGCTGGTGGCTTGCGGCGGCAGGTTCGAGGTGTCGATGCGCAGGTCGGTCAGGATACCGTTGAGGATCTTGCCGTTGGCATCCACGCCATAGCCCTGCAAACGAGCCGTGCCATCGCTGTTGGTGACGTAGCCTTCCTTGTCGGTCTTGAAAGTACCGGCACGGGTGTAGCTCAGGGAGCCGTCGTTGCTCAGGACAAAGAAGCCCTGGCCCTGGATCCCCATGTCCAGCACGTTGCCGGTGTTGTTCACGTCACCCTGGCCGAACTGCTGGGAAACGTTGGCCAGGCGCACGCCGTTGCCGACGGTCTTGCTGCCCGAACCCAGCTTGGTGGCCGAGTAGACGTCTTCGAATTCCGCGCGGGACGATTTGAAACCGGTGGTCGCCACGTTGGCGATGTTGTTGCCGGTCACGTCCAGCTGTTTGTTGGCTGCATAGAGACCGCTAAGGCCGATGTTGAAAGACATGTTGACTCCTTTTGCCGGTTAGTCGGCTCTACATACCAATAGTTTGTACTTTGGACAGGGCGATGCTGCCCAGCCCGGCCAGGTTGAGCATCAGCTCACCGCCCGTCTGGCTGATCGTCACGCTGCTGACCGTGGCCGGCAGGTTGGTGATCAGCGACGTGGCCTTGCCATCGATGGTGGTCGAGGCCGCGAAGGTGTACGTGCCCGACTCTACCGTCGTGCCCGCGTCGTTCTTGCCGTCCCAGATGAAGGCTGAGTTGCCCGACTTCTGGCTGCCCAGGTCGATGGTGCGGACGGTCTTGCCATCCTTGTCCATGATCTTGACGGTGAGGGAGGACACCGCCGCCGGAACCACCACGGTGCCGTTGAGGCTCTTGGAGGTGTCGACCACGGCCTTGTCACCCGGAGCGATCACCGAGCGGCCGACCAGGGACGAAGCCTGCAACGCTTGTGACGAGTTGTAGTTGCCGGCAATGCCGCTCACGGTTTCGTTGAGCGTGGTGATGCCTTCCAGGCTGCTGAATTGCGCCAGTTGGGCCACGAACTCACCGTTGTCCTGGGGTTCCAGCGGGTTCTGGTTTTTCAGCTGGGTCACGAGCAGTTGCAGGAACGCATCTTTGCCCAATTCCTGGTTGCCACTCGCCGCATTGGTCGCCGCACCCAGGCCATCGGCCTTGGTATTGGTCTTGACCGAGGAGTTGGCCAGAATCTCGTTGAGGCTCAAACCGCCTGTTGTATTGGTGACGCTCATATGAATCGCCCCTTATCACTGACCGAGGGTCAGGACCTTCTGCATCATGGTTTTGGCGGTGTTCATCATTTCGACGTTGGTCTGGAACGAACGACTGGCGGAAATCATGTCGGCCATTTCTTCGACGACGTTGACGTTCGGGTAATAGACATAACCCTTGGCGTCCGCGGCCGGATGGTTTGGCTCGTAACGTGCTTCGAGGTTGCTCTGGTCTTCAACGACGCCGAGCACCTGTACGCCCTGCCCCGCCGCGTCCTGGTCCTGGAACAGCGAATCGCTGCCGCCGGATTGGCCGCCCTGGAACATGGTGGCGAACACCGGGTGACGGGCGCGGTAGGTCTGGTCGATGCTCGACGAAACGGTCTCGGCGTTGGCGATGTTACTGGCGACGGTGTTCAGGCGAGTGGTCTGGGCACTCATGGCACTGCCGGCGATGTTGAAAACGCTCGCGATCGACATGACTTACTCTCCACGCAGGGCCGATACCAGCCCTTTGAATTTACTGTTGAGCAGGGTGAAGCTGGCCTGGAAGTTCACGGAGTTTTCCGCGTAGTTGGACTGTTCCAGTTGAGCGTCCACGGTGTTCTGGTCGACCGAGGGCTGCATAGGCGTGCGATACATCAACGACTCGTCGCCGCTGCCTACGCCTTCGGCTTCGATATGACGGCTGTTGGTCATGTTCAAGGCGAAGTGGCCGTTCTTGGTCTTCTCGTTCTGCTCGGCGAGTACCTTGGAAAAGTCCAGGTCACGGGCCTTGTAGTTCGGCGTGTCGGCGTTGGCGATGTTGTTGGCCAGGACTTCGGCACGCTGGGCGCGGAAGCTCAGGGCCTGTTCGTGGATACCGAGCGCTTTATCGAAGCTGATGCTCATGTCGGAAACCTTTGGGTGACCAGAATGTACGTACGAAGGCTTTAGCAAGCGCCGTGCCACTTTCCGAAAGCCCGTAAACCGGGGCTTTGCGGGCAACGGCAAAGCGGCAATGCCAGAAAAGCGGCAATCGGTTTCCGCCGGATGCCGCTTTTCTGCCGCTTTCGCAAGATGAATGCATTCCATTGTGGGAGCGAGCCTGCTCGCGAAAGCGGTGTGTCAGTCCGCATCGACATCGCCTGGAATATTGCTTTCGCGAGCAGGCTCGCTCCCACAGGGGCAGCAGCGACCGATAAAAAAAGGGAGCCCCGTGGGGCTCCCTTTTTTTTAACCCAAACCAATCACTTCGCCTGGTAAATGATCCCCGGGCTGCACTGGACCATCTGGTAATGGTCCGGCAAGCCGTTCAATGCCTCGGATGCACCCAGGAACAGATAACCACCCGGTTTCAGGGTGCTGTGGATGCGCATCAGGATGTCCTTCTTCACCTCAGCGGAGAAGTAGATCAACACGTTGCGGCAGAACACGATGTCGAACTTGCCCAGGCTGGCGTAACTGTCCAGCAAGTTGAACGAGCGAAACTCCACGCGGCTCTTGATGGGCGCCTTGACCACCCATTTGCCCGGCCCCTTGGCGTCGAAATAACGTTGCAGGCGATCGGGCGACAGGCCGCGGCCGATGGCCAGGCTGTCGTACTCGCCGGTCTTGCAGTTGTTGAGCATGGTCCCGGACAGGTCGGTGGCGACGATCTGCACGCCGCCTTTCAACTGGCCAATGTTGGTGCGCTCGAACTCATCAATGGACATCGACAAGGAATAAGGTTCCTGCCCCGACGAACAGGCCGCCGACCAGATCCGCAGGCGCTGGCCCGGGCTGGCCTTGATGGCCGCCGGCAATACCTTGTTCTTCAATACCTCAAAGGGATAGGTGTCACGAAACCACAGGGTTTCGTTGGTGGTCATGGCGTCCACGACCATCTCGCGCAAGCCACTGCGCGGCTGGGTCTGGATACGCTGAACCAACTCGCCCAATGACTTGATGCCCTGTTGTTCCATCAACTTATTGAGACGGCTCGACACCAGGTACTGCTTGTTTTCACCAAGCAAGATGCCACAGGCTTTTTCCAGGAAGACCCGGAACTGTTCGAAATCCAAATTACCCGTAGACAAAATACCGCCTCTTTTCACTGTATTGACTTGCCGGGCGCACAACGCGCCCGACCTTTAGCCTGCTGACTTGATTCGCTCGACGACTCGGGAAGCGAGGTCATCGGGCCGGAACTTGGCCAGGAAGTCATCGGCGCCGACCTTCTTGACCATTGCCTGGTTGAACACCCCAGACAACGAAGTATGCAAGATGATGTGCAGCTTTTGCATACGCGGGTCGCTGCGGATTTCCGATGTCAGCGTGTAGCCGTCCATCTCCGGCATCTCGATGTCGGAGATCATCATCAGGAACTCCTCTTCCGGCTTCTTGCCTTCGTCGACCAGGTTGCGCAGGTAATCCAGCGCTTGCCGCCCATCGTTCAGCGCAATCACTTCGACGCCGACCGTTTGCAGGCAACGCGTGACCTGCTTGCGGGCCACCGAGGAATCGTCGACGGTCAGCACCCGCAGGGAAACCGCCTTGTGCTGGGTCTCGGCATCTATCACGCCAACGGAAATCGTTTCCGGGGTCGGCGCCACTTCGGCGAGGATTTTCTCCACGTCGATGATTTCCACCAACTGGTTATCGACCCGGGTCACCGCCGTGAGGTAGTGGTCGCGGCCGGTCCCTTTGGGTGGTGGATGGATCTCTTCCCAGTTCATGTTGACGATGCGCTCCACCGATCGCACCAGGAACCCTTGGGTCTTGGTGTTGTACTCGGTGATGATCACAAACGGATTGCTCTGGTCCAGCAGTCGGCCGGAACCGGTCGCCATCGCCAGGTCGAGAATCGGGATGGTCGCTCCCCGGATATTCGCCACACCGCACACGACGGGACTGGATTTCGGCATCAGGGTCAGCTTGGGGCATTGCAGCACCTCGCGAACCTTGAACACGTTGATCCCATACAATTGTCGGCCGTCGAGACGGAACAACAACAGCTCCAGGCGATTCTGACCCACCAGCTGTGTGCGCTGGTTTACCGAATCCATCACTCCCGCCATGCCCTGACTCCTACCTAACGCTAATGTGTCCGACGCGCATTCATCACTAAACGGCACGGGGCTTGCTATTGAACCGGCATGAACGCACAAACGACATTTTCTCGACGCCTGACCACTCACTGCCGCCACTGGCTCGGTGCACTGCTGGCTGCCTGCCTGCTCGCTTCGGGCGGTCCTGCCCTTGGTGCCGCTGCGGTAACCTTGCCTGATCTCCTTATCGGCGTCACTCAGGGCTTTCTTGAGTTCACCGTAGAAGACTATCTGGCAACCAGTCAAACCGAAGGTCGCTACGAGATTGAAGTCAACCAGCTCGACCCGCGCCTGCGGATGCCGATGTGCGACAAGGAATTGACTGCCTCGCTGGAGAGCCCGGCCAGGCCCCTGGGCCGCGTCACGGTGAAGGTTCGTTGCGATAGCGCCGCGCCCTGGACGGTGTTCGTGCCCGCTCAAGTGCGCCTGTACCGGGAAATTGTCACCACCACTCGCCCACTCAAGCGGGCCGGGATCGTCGAGCCGCAGGACGTGGTCCTGCGTGAGCGCGACGTCAGCCAGATCAGCCAGGGTTTCCTGACCTCCGTCGATGAGGCCGTTGGGCAGAAACTTGTCCGACCAATGGTCGCCGACCAGGTGGTGACCCAGGTGCATCTGGAACAGGCCGAGGTGGTTCGCAAGGGCGACCAAGTGGTCATCACCGCTCGCAGCGGCACCCTGGCCGTGCGGATGCCCGGCGAGGCCCTGGCCAACGGTGGCATGCGCGAACAGATTCGGGTGAAAAACCTCAATTCCCAACGGGTCATCAAGGCACAGGTGATAGCGCCTGGCCAGGTGGAAGTGGCTATGTAAGAGGCTGTAAGGAGGGTAGACAGGCTGGCGCTTGACCTCGGTGTTCCCTAGACTGTGCCTTGTACGAAGGCAAGCGCGGACGTGCGCTCGTTCATTTGAAAAATGAGCCTAAAGTTTTTTTGGGGATGGCCGAAAACATGGCAAGCGTCCAAATACCCAGAGGTTTTTTACCATGGTCATCGATTTCAATCGTTTAAACAGCTCCTCGCCCCTGACAGGCACTGCGCGCACCAGCGCCAGCAAGGAAACCGTCGAAACCGACAAATCCAAGCCAGCCGACCAGGCCGCCACTGTCAGCAACGGGGAATCGGTACACCTCAGCAATGAGGCTCAACAGTTGCAGAAGGTCACTGACAAGCTGCGCGATCAACCTGTCGTCGACAACGCCCGCGTGGCCGCGTTGAAAGCAGCAATCGCCGATGGCAGCTATCAAGTCGACAGCAACCGTGTAGCCAGCAAGCTGCTCAACTTCGAAGCCCAGCGCTAGGCCCCCGCCTGCGCCAGGCTTTTGGACGCTTAAGACCCAAGGCCAGCCATGCACGACACTCATTTATTGCAACTGATCATCGACGACTTCGCTCCAGCGCAACAATTGTTGGAGCTGTTGCAGACCGAAGCCCTGGCATTGCACGGGCGGGACATGCCCCTGCTGGAAAATATTCTGGCGCAAAAGCAGGCATTGATCATTTTGCTCGACCAGCATGGCCGCAAGCGCAGCGAAATCCTCGCCAGCCTCAACCTGCCCGCCGATAACAGTGGCCTTGAGCAATTGGCCAGCCAATCGTCGATCGGCGATCAGCTGTTGTCGCAAAGCGCCGTGCTCAACGACCTGCTCAACCAGTGTCAGGCCGCCAATGCTCGAAACGGCCAGTCTATCCAGATGCAACAGGCCGCCACCGCCAATCAGTTGCGTATTCTCAATGGCGGCGAAATCCCGACGCTCTATGACGCTCGCGGCTCGACCGCGAAAATGGTCAAGCACCGCCCGCTCAGCCAGGCATGAAGCGAACGATGCCGGAGCACTATCAACGCGCGATACATGCTGGCAAAATGCTGGCTCTTTGTAGTCGTATTTTGCCTGGAGATTGACCCACCGTGTTCAATGCCTCAAACGCGGATGATGCTCCGCAGCCGCCCAAGGTCCTCGCCACCCCTCTGGAAATCTCCGGCAATCTGCGGATGCTGCAAGACAGTCACGACCCGCTGATCATCACCTTCCACGAGCGCAGCCAGCGGTTCCAGAGTTACCTGGTGGATGTCGATCGCGAAACCAACACCATCGCCCTGGACGAAATGATTCCTCGGGACGGTGAACGTTTCCTACTGGCCGGCGAGCCGTTTCGCGTCGAGGGTTTCCATGACGGCGTGCGCATCGCGTGGGAGGGCAACGGCCCATTGACCATTCAGGAATCGAGCGATGGCCGCTGCTATCGCGGCGCCTTGCCTGAAGAAGTGGTGTATCACCAGCGCCGCAACGCCTTCCGGGCCGCATTGAAACTGGCGCAACTGGTGAACGTGGAGTTGGGTGGCGACAAGCTCAAATCACCGGTGAATGGCAAGCTGCTGGATATTTCCGCAACCGGCTGCAAGCTGCGCTTCGATGGCGATATCACTGAGCGGCTGCAGCTGGGCCAGGTTTACGAGCGCTTCATCGCCGCCCTACCGTTTGGCAGCATGACCGCGCCGGTGGAACTACGCTACCTGCATTTCGAAGAGCGGATCAACACCACGTTCGCAGGCGTGCGCTTCCATAACATCAGCGGCCTGGTACAACGCCAGGTGGAACGCTTCGTGTATCAATTGCAGCGTGAAGCCCGTCGGTTCGATAAAGACGACTTCTGATTTCCGGCGCGCTATAAAAAAACGGGCAATCCCTTTGCAAGGATTGCCCGTTTTTTTATGCCGGTCTCAGGGCCTGGCCTGGGTGAAATCGGACGGTGGCAGTTCGTCGTCGGCGCCTTCGGTGACCGGCTCCAATTCAGGTTGAGGCTCGGGCTCGACGTCCGGATTGGGCGAGGCCTGCATCTGCTCCTGCACCACTTGCTCGTCGACCCGCGGATCGAGGCACGCCACCAAGGGTGAACTGGTCATGTTGTCCGGCATGGCCACGTGATGCAGCGGCGCGTCGTCGACCTGGTGCAGGTTGGTGACCGCTTTCGGCCGGATCCGCCATACCAGCAGCAACGCAAACAGGGCAAAAAAGCCATAGAGCATCTGGCTGCCGTACAGCTTCATCAGCACCCCGGCCACCAACGGGCCGATGCTGGCGCCCACGCCGTAGGTCACTAGCAGCATCGCGGTGAGCGACACCCGGCGATCACCCTCGACGTGGTCATTGGAAAACGCGACCGCCAGCGGGTACAGGCAAAACTGCACCAACGAACAGCAGAAACCAGCGATGAACAATACTTCCAGCGGCGCCTTCGACAGGATGGCCAGCGGCAAGGCACACACCACCAGGGCCAGTGCGAAGCAGCGGATCAACAGGGCCCGATCGTAACGATCCGACAGCCAACCCAGCGGCCATTGCACCAGCAGGCCGGCAAAGATGCAGCAGCCCATGAACAAGCCGACCTGCTCGGTACTCAGGCCCTGCTGGGAGGCGTACAGCGGTGCCAGGCCGTAGAAGGAGCCGACGATCAGCCCGGAGCCCAACACCGTGGTCAACGATTGCGGTACGCGCTTGATAAAGAAGCGCGGCTCCATCGGCGCCGGATGCAACGGCGCCGGGTGAATCCGCCGGGTCAATGCCACCGGCACCAGGCACAGGGCGAAACACAACGCCACCAACATCAGCAATTCAAGGCCCAGGGCCGGATGCATGACCAGGATCAGTTGGCCCAGCACCAGCCCCAGGTAGGAAGCAATCATATAGCCGCTGAACACTACCCCGCGTTGCTTGGCATCGGCCTGCTCGTTGAGCCAGCTTTCGATAACCATGTACTGGCACATCATGCCCAGGCCGACAATCATCCGCAGCACGATCCAGGCCGGCAGCCAGTTCACCAGGCCATGGCCCAATACCGCCGCACCGACGATCCCGGCGCAAGCCGAATAGGCGCGAATATGCCCGACGCGGCCAATCAGCCGGTGGCCGATCTTGCCGCCCAGCACCAGGCCGAAATAGTTCGCCGCCATCAGCGCACCGACCCACAGGCTGTCCACGTTGTCGGCGGCCAGGCGCAGGGCCAGGTAAGTACTCAGAAGGCCTGAGCCGATGAGCATCATCAGCGAGGCGAAATAAAGCGCTCGAAAAGGTTTCCAGATTTGGCGCATCGGCGTTCCGAGCGGCTCCTTGAGGTAAGTAAGGGCTATCTTTGGAAGATAGCCCGAATGCGACGGTTCGTTATGCCTGGGCCGCCAAAACGCGCCGCTCCCAGGGCGTGATTTCGTCAAAGAAACTGGTCAGTTCCAGGGTTTTCGAGGCAACGTAACCTTCGATGAACTCGCTACCGAACAGTTCCTTCGCCAAGTGGCTACGCTTGAGACGTTCAAGCGCTGCATGCAAGGTACATGGCAAAGACAGATTCTCCGGCACCTCGAACTCGCCCTGGATCGCGGGACCCGGTTCCAGGCGACTCTCGATGCCATGGAGCCCCGCCGCCAGACTGGCGGCAATCGCCAGGTAAGGGTTGGCATCGGCTCCCGGCAAGCGGTTCTCGACCCGCCGGGCTACCGGCGCACTCGCAGGAATGCGCAGCCCGGCCGAACGATTGTCATGGGACCAACAGGCATTGTTTGGCGACGCGAATGGATGGCAGAGGCGGTGGTAGGAATTCACGTTTGGCGCGAACAGCGCGGTGAAATCCGCCATGCCGGCCTGCTGCCCGCCAATGAAGTGCCGGAACGTCGCGGTCGGCTCGCCCGCATCGTCGCTGAATACATTGCGACCGCTGCCCAGCTCGACGACGCTCTGGTGAATGTGCATCGAACTGCCCGGCGTTCGCGCCAGCGGCTTGGCCATGCAGACCACCGTCAGGCCATGCTTGAGGGCCACCTCCTTGAGCAAATGCTTGAACAGGAACGTCTGGTCGGCCAACAGCAGAGCATCGCCGTGGAGCAGATTGATTTCAAACTGGCTGACGCCCATTTCATGCATGAACGTGTCGCGCGGCAGGCCTAGCGCCGCCATGCATTCATAGACTTCGGTGAAGAACGGTCGCAGGCCGTTGTTGGAATTGATGCTGAACGCCGATTGGCCATCTTCGCGACGACCATCCAGGCCCATCGGCGGCAGGAATGGCTGGGAAGGATCCGGGTTGGGCGCGAACACAAAAAACTCCAGCTCCGTCGCCACTACCGGCGCTAGCCCGAGCGCCGCATATCGAGCGATCACGGCCTTGAGCTGACCACGCGTCGACAGAGGTGAGCTTTCGCCGCTGAGCTCATCGGCGTCGCAGATCGCCAAGGCGCGCGGCGGATGGCTCCACGGCAGCCGGTGGATCTGCTGTGGATCGGCCACCAACGCCAGGTCGCCGTCGTCACTGCCGTAAAAGCGCGCTGGCGGATATCCGCCCATGATGCATTGCAGCAGCACACCGCGCGCCATCTGCAACCGCCGGCCTTCAAGGAAGCCCTCGGCGCTCATTACCTTGCCCCTGGGTACGCCATTCAAATCCGGCGTGACACATTCAATCTCATCAATGCCCGTCAATCGCTGTGCGAGTGAACACTGGCCATCGGTCGTCATGACGCAATCCTTGTTATGTGCGAGCCGCGAACGGCAACCCGTACAAAATAGGCTCCGGCTGTTCGGAATATCAAGCATCCCGAGACAATAAACATCTGACGGGGATATGGACAGCTCAGGGCAGGTAAAGCCTGAACACCCCACCGCCCAGCACACCGCCATTGGCAATCTCGGTATGCCCGCTCAAGCCGCCACGCTGATGCAACCCGGCGATCCTGGCGGCGAAATACAGGCCAAGGCCGGTGCTGCCGCTGCTGTGGTTGATGCCCTGCACATACTCGGCCTGGCGCTCAATCATTTCGGCCGGGTAGCCTTCGCCGTCGTCATTGATGGTCAGCACCAATTGCCCAGCCTCGTCGCTCACGCTGATCAACAACGCCTGGCGCGCGTGGCGAATGGCATTGTTGATCATGTTGTCGAGCACCGACGCGATCAGCTCACGGTCGAAGAAACCCAGCGGGCTCAGCGGATCGACCTCATAGGTGGCCATGATCCCGCGACTGCGGAACACGTCCTGATGGCCGGCCAACTGCGCTTCGATGAAGTCATCCAGTTCGTGGTAGGCCGGATGCAGCGGCAATTGATTCACGCCCAGCTTGTATAACCCGAGCAACTGCACCAGCAGCCCATTGAGATGGGCAAACTCGAACTCCATCACGCCCTGCTCCGAGGTCTGCCGCGCAGGTTCCGGCAGGCGCTCGAGCCATTGCGTATGAGCCTGCATGAGCAGGGTCAGGGAGTTTTTCATGTCATGCACGGTAGACGCGATCACCGTGGAGAAATCGAGAGCTTGTTCGCTGTCATTCATCGCCAAATGCCTTGCTTCGCAGTTTCTGATAACGCGCAAAACGCGCATCGGTGTCGGGCATCATGCCCACCAGTTTCAGGCAGGCACGGCATTCCTGCAGCAGCTGCGATTCAACACTGGTATCGGTGCCGTGCAGCAGGGATTGCGCCATGTTCAGGGCAATACTGATGTTCTTCGGCTGCAGCTTCAGTGCACGCCGGAACAATTCCCGCGCCTCGGGCAACGCGCCGGTCTTGTAGACACGCACGCCTTCGCGATTCAGCTCGGCGGCGGCGTTGCCCTGGTTAAGGATATTCGGGTCGTCGGTGAGCTTGGCAATGCCCTGCATCACGGTCGGATCATCGCCATAGATCTCCGCGCAGTTCTTGAGCATCGATTCGCCGGCGCTGGTCTGGCCGAGCATCTGTAGCTGCTTGGCCACCAGCAGCGCGGCTTCGGCACTCATGAACTGTTCCATGCCGTCGAGACGCTGCAAGGCTTGCTCGGTGAGCTTTTCGGCGGTTTCGGCATCATTGAGCAACAGGCTCGTTGCTTTCATCAGCCGCGCCCGGACCTGCAGGCCCGGATCGCTGGGGTTATCTTTCGCCACCGCGCTAAGCGTGGTGTTGATTTCCAGCCTCGTCCGGGTGTCCAGGCCCTTCTCGCTGCCCTTGCTGATCAAGGCATGGGCCAGGCCAAGGTTGCTCTCCGGATCCTTGAATCGCGATTGCGCCCCCTGCCCGACCGCCTGGCGATAGGCTTTCGACGCGGTCTCGTAATCCTCGTTGGTCATCGCCAGCTTGCCCAGCAGTGACTGCCGACGCACCGCCAACGGCGACAACCGCACCGCTTCCTCCAATACGTTCTGGGCCTGCTTCGTGTCGCCTTCAGCCACCAACACGTCGGCCATGCCGTCGTACAGGGCCGGCATCATCGGAAAGACTTTCAGGGCCTTTTCATAGACAGCCTTGGCTTCGCCTATCTGCCCGCGCTTGAACAACAACTTTCCCAACCCCGCGTACGCCCACGGCAACGGGCGATCCGCGATGATGGAGTTGTACAACCGCTCAAGGGCCTCGTTCTGATTCAGGTCGCGCAGCGCATCGGCCCGATAACGCAGGCACAGTGGGCCGTAGCGCGGGTCCTGCTTGCACAGGGCGATGCAAGCATTGAGCACTTCCATCGGCTTGCCACGATCGAGCGCCTGCAGGATCGGTTTGAGCAACGTTTTGCGCTGCTCCAGGCGCTCCAACCGCTGGGCCAGGCCGGAGCGATTGAATGGTTTGGTCAGGTACGCATCCGGCTCATGTTCCAGGGCGCTGAGCACCATGGCCTGGCTGGTCTCGGCGGTCACCATGAGAAACACGCTCTCATGGCTGATCAACTTCTCGACCATCAGGTCTTCCAGCACCTGCTGGCCGTTCTTGCGCCCGTCGCCCAGGTGATAATCCTGCAAGATGAAGTCATAACGCTTCTGCGAACACATGCGCAGCGCCACTTCACCGGTATCGGCGGTGTCCACGTCCTTGACGCCCAACTCCCGCAACATCGACCGGACGGAGCTGCGGAAATCCGAGAAATCATCGACGATCAGAAAACTTTTTTGGTGGTACGCCAGCATCGAGGATGTCCAGGCAAATAAGAAAATGAACTCAATGGCAAAACAAACGAAACACCGCCTCCCGGCCGGCAAAGCGCGCAGATGATAGACAGCCGCGACGCATACCGCGAGCCGTTCCAGGACGCCGGGACGTCAGGAAAGGAGACTCATCGGGTTATCGGCCGCAAACGGGGTTCCGTTAGAAGATCGTGGGGACTTGCAGGGCTGCGGGATAATAATGGTGTCCCAGGGCAGGTTCGAACTGCCAACCTTCCCCTTAGGAGGGGGATGCTCTATCCAATTGAGCTACTGAGACACGGGTCGACCACGAGAAACGCGGTGCGTTGGACGGCGAGCATGTTAACGGCCACTCTCGCGTTTGTCATGTCGTCGCTGCCTATTAAGTGTAGGCAAATAGTACGACCCTTACGCCACGCCAAGGGAAGGCCGCCCAAATATGGCGCCATTCATCTATCCACAGCCTCCGGGCCTAGTAAATCGGCCTTTTGCCACTATCCTATACGTAACTAGAAAGGCAGACGTTTAGTTGCGTATCGGTTATCCGCCCAACGGTATGGCACAACGACACGATGCAGTGGTCACAAAATGCGGAACCTGTGTGTTTTTCAAACCAGTCCGCATTTTTTGAGAAGAGTACTGGCATAACGCCTTTACCCGGATCAGAATTTGTCACAGAATTGGCGCCAATGATCTGGCAATTTTGAGGCATGATGCGGCCTCTTAACATTCAGGTTGAACATTTGGCAACGGGCCTTGTCCTATCGACATCCTGCGGCCAATCCCCAGAACCGCTCCCCTGAACTAACCGGTTAAATAAATATGCGCCCATTGAAACAGGCAATTTATTCCAGCCGTACGGCTGACAAGTTCGTCGTGCGTCTGCCAGACGGAATGCGGGAACGCATTGCCGAGGTGGCTCGTAATCATCACCGCAGCATGAACTCTGAAATCATCGCGCGCCTTGAGCAAAGCCTGATTCAGGAAGGTGCGTTGGGTGAAGAATTGAGCATGCGCCTGGACAGCCCGGAGCTGTCGCTGCATGAGCGCGAGTTGCTTCAACGCTTCCGACAACTCTCCCATCGCCAGCAGAACGCCCTCGTTTCGCTGATTGCTCATGATGCCGAAATGGCCGCTGACGCGTCCTGATCGTGTCCAGGGTAATAAAGCCAGCTTAACGCTGGCTTTTTTTCGCCCGGCGTTTGGCGACCTGGGGGGGGGGCGGGAAAACCATCACCCAGAAAAAAACCCGCCAGTCAGGCGGGCTTCTTGATAAGCCACTCAGAGCAGGAAAATCGTCGCCAAGCCCAGGAAGATGAAAAACCCGCCGCTGTCCGTCATGGCGGTGATCATCACGCTCGCACCCATTGCTGGGTCGCGCCCCAGGCGCGCCAGGGTCATGGGGATCAAGACGCCCATCAGCGCGGCCAACAGCAGATTGAGCGTCATCGCCGCAGTCATGACCACGCCCAGCGACCAGCTGCCATACAGCAAGTACGCCACGACCCCGATCACCCCTCCCCAGATGACGCCATTGATCAACGCAACGGCCAGTTCCTTGCGCATCAAACGCGATGTATTGCCGGTACTGACCTGATCCAATGCCATGGCGCGGACAATCATGGTGATGGTCTGGTTGCCGGAGTTACCACCGATACCGGCAACGATGGGCATCAACGCCGCCAGTGCGACCAGCTTTTCGATGGAGCCTTCGAACAGGCCGATGACGCGGGACGCGACAAAAGCCGTGATCAGATTGATCGCCAGCCAGGCCCAACGGTTACGCAGGGACTTCCAGACCGAGGCGAAAATGTCCTCTTCTTCCCGCAGACCCGCCATGCTGAGGACTTCGCTTTCGCTTTCCTCACGGATCAAGTCCACCATTTCGTCGATGGTGAGACGGCCGATCAGCTTGCCGTTCTTGTCCACCACCGGCGCAGAAATCAGGTCGTAACGTTCGAATGCCTGGGCCGCATCGTAGGCGTTTTCGTCAGGATGGAAGCTCACAGGGTCGCTGGCCATCACCTCGGCCACTTGCTTCTCCGGATCGTTGACCAAAAGACGCTTGATAGGCAGAACGCCTTTGAGCACGCCGTCATAATCGACCACGAAGAGTTTGTCGGTATGGCCCGGCAATTCCTTGAGTCGCCGCAGATAACGCAAAACCACTTCAAGGCTGACATCCTCGCGGATCGTCACCATCTCGAAGTCCATCAGCGCACCGACCTGCTCCTCGTCATAGGACAATGCCGAACGCACACGCTCGCGCTGTTGACCATCAAGAGCTTCCATCAGCTCATGGACAACGTCGCGTGGCAATTCGGGAGCAAGGTCGGCGAGCTCGTCGGCGTCCATCTCCTTGGCCGCTGCGAGAAGCTCATGGTCATCCATGTCTGCGATCAGGGTTTCACGAACCGAGTCGGACACTTCGAGCAGGATGTCGCCGTCGCGATCGGCCTGGACCAATTGCCAGACGGTCAGACGCTCTTCCAGCGGCAAGGCTTCAAGGATGTAGGCAACGTCGGCCGAGTGCAGATCATCGAGCTTACGTTGCAACTCGACGAGATTCTGCCGATGTACCAGGTTCTCGACCCGATCGGAATGCGGACCTTCCTGGCGATGCGTGAGGTCTTCCACGACGCGCTGGCGATGCAACAGCTCAACGACTTGAGCGAGGCGATCCTGAAGGCTTTCCTGCGTTTTTTTTACTTCTATTTCAGTCATAGGCGAACTCCACTCCCAGCAGTGGAGCACGCCGGAAGGATCAATCAGTTAATTCATGATTGGCAAAAAGAGATATTGAGTAACTACTGGGTAAGTCCATGAAGATATTCCAAAGCCCCGGCGGGGCTGACGGGCGCAATCATACACCGCTTGGCGCCGTAACACGTTAAAAAATCATGGCAAGAACAAGTGCTTGCGAGACAAACCTGAACACAGGCTGAACGTCTGTTTCTACGACGACTTATCCTGAAAAGAAAACACAGCCCTAGGGAGAAATGTCACAGCTATCCTTTTTTATTTACCGTCAAGGAGGACGGCAGCATGCCCGTAAGCCGCTATCTGTTTCTGCTCGCCACCCTGCCCTGCCTGCCTCTCTGGGCTGCCGATCACGTTGTGCACCGCTGCGAAAACAGTGCTGGGAAAATCACGTTCACAACCCTCAGTTGCGAGCCGGGAGAAACCCTGACAATGCAGCAGGTTCATACATACAGCCCGCCCCCTATCGAGCCGATGCTGCCCGAAGCCGAAGGTCGGCAAACATCCAGCAACAAAACCAGACGCAAGGAACCGACCATTGTTGGCCAACTCGAGGACAGCTGTGGAAACCAGATCAACACCAACCAGCGCCGCGAAGCCATCCTGAAGCGACGAATCGTTGTCGGCATGAGCGAACAAGACGTCGTCAGCGCGCTTGGCAAACCGGATACGATCAAGGTTCGAAATTCGAGCACTCGGTACACCTACAAGACACAGAAAGGTCGGAGCGCAGAGGTCGTGTTCGACGAGAAGGGATGCGTGAAAGGCAAATCGTAGACAGCAAAAAGCCCGCGTTAAACGCGGGCTTCTTGGTGTATGGTGCACTCGACAGGATTCGAACCTGTGACCGCTCGGTTCGTAGCCGAGTACTCTATCCAGCTGAGCTACGAGTGCAAGTTGTGGTTTTATACCAGATCACAACTGGTTGAAGCCAAGTTATTTGCATTGCTGCAAGCAACTCTTAAATGGTGCACTCGACAGGATTCGAACCTGTGACCGCTCGGTTCGTAGCCGAGTACTCTATCCAGCTGAGCTACGAGTGCATTTGTTGCCGCGCATTATAGGTCGCCGAATCTTTTTGTAAAGCGCTTTTTTCAGTAATTTCAATCACTTACCGATCAAGCAAGATAACAGCGCACTAAACGAATAATGGCGGAGAACGGGGGATTCGAACCCCCGACACCCTTTTGAGGTGTACTCCCTTAGCAGGGGAGCGCCTTCGGCCACTCGGCCAGCTCTCCGCAACACGGGGCGTATATTAACCACCTTCATCCCCGTTTGCAAACATAAAAATCGATAAAAATTAATGGCTTGGTTCGTCGTCCTTCTCTTTCTTGATACGCAGGTAGATTTCCTCCCGGTGCACAGCGACCTCCTTCGGCGCATTGACGCCGATACGCACTTGGTTTCCTTTGACGCCGAGCACGGTCACGGTGATTTCGCCATCGCCAATAATCAGGCTCTCTGCGCACCGACGGGTCAGAATCAGCATACGTTTCTCCTCACGCGATTCAGTTCAGGAACAACAGTCTGCAAAAAAAGGGCATGGGTCCTACAACCGAAACGCTCGCGGCCCACAGGCCTAGTATTGACCAGCGGGTGCAAAAGAACAGTTTTGGAACATGCCATTCAGAAAAACAAAGGGCGCGGTCGAAGCCGCGCCCTCAGGCAACGCCTTACTCGCCCTGTCGGGCTGCGGCGTCGAGTTCGAAAGCCGTGTGCAGGGCGCGCACGGCGAGTTCCAGGTACTTCTCCTCGATCACCACGGAAACCTTGATTTCCGAGGTGGAGATCATCTGGATATTGATGCTTTCCTTGGCCAGGGACTCGAACATGCGGCTCGCCACGCCCGCGTGGGAGCGCATGCCAACACCAACGATCGAGACCTTGGCAATCTTGGTATCGCCCACCACTTCCCGGGCGCCAATCTCGTCGGCCGTCTTCTTCAGCACGGCTTCGGCGGACTGGTAGTCGTTGCGGTGCACGGTAAAGGTGAAGTCGGTGGTGTTATCGTGCGCAACGTTCTGCACGATCATGTCGACTTCAATGTTGGCGGCACTGATCGGACCCAGAATCTTGAAGGCCACGCCGGGGGTGTCTGGCACGCCACGGATGGTCAGCTTGGCTTCATCGCGGTTGAAAGCGATGCCGGAAATGATCGGCTGTTCCATGGATTCCTCTTCATCAATAGTAATGAGGGTGCCCGGACCCTCCTTGAAGCTGTGCAGGACGCGCAGCGGAACGTTGTACTTGCCGGCGAATTCAACCGCGCGGATCTGCAATACCTTGGAACCGAGGCTGGCCATTTCCAGCATCTCTTCGAAGGTAATCTTGTCCAGGCGCTGAGCCACGGGCACAACCCGTGGGTCGGTGGTATAGACGCCATCCACATCGGTGTAGATCTGGCACTCGTCAGCCTTGAGGGCTGCTGCCAGCGCGACACCAGTGGTATCGGAACCGCCACGACCAAGGGTGGTGATGTTGCCGTGCTCATCCACACCCTGGAAACCGGCGACAACCACGACACGACCGGCCTTCAGGTCACCACGAATTTTCTGATCGTCGATCTGCAGGATACGCGCTTTGTTATGCGCGCTGTCCGTCAGGATACGGACTTGGTTACCGGTGTAGGACACCGCCGGCACGCCACGCTTGATCAGCGCCATGGCCAGCAAGGCGATGGTCACCTGCTCACCAGTGGAAACGATCACATCCAGCTCGCGGGGGACCGGTTGCTGGTCGCCGCTGATTTGCTTGGCCAGATCGATCAGACGGTTGGTCTCGCCGCTCATTGCCGACAGCACGACCACCAGGTCATCGCCAGCGTCACGGAATTTCTTAACCTTGTCGGCGACTTGTTCGATTCTCTCGACGGTGCCGACCGAGGTGCCTCCAAATTTCTGTACGATCAAAGCCATTTCAAAGCCGCCTCTGCCCGTGAAGGGCGCCCAAATAATCACTCAACAGCGGCCGGATCCGCCTTGGCGAACCCGGGGCGCCGCCTTAAATACCCTGCTCTACAAATGCAACGGTCTGGGCCAATGCCGCGTCCAGGGCGCCGGCATCGGTACCGCCGCCTTGCGCCATGTCTGGACGACCACCGCCCTTCCCGCCCACTGCCGCAGCGGCCTGCTTCATCAAATCACCGGCTTTGAGTTGGCCAGTCAGGTCTTTGGTCACGCCTGCGACGAGAACGACCTTTTCCTCATGGACACCGCCGAGCAGGATCACTGCGCGGCCGAGTTTGTTTTTCAGTTGATCGACCAGCGCCAACAAGGCCTTGCCGTCTTGGCCGTCGAGACGCGCGGCCAGCACTTTCACGCCCTTGACGTCCACGGCCTGGGCCGACAGATCGTCGCCCGCGGCGCTGGCGGCCTTGGCCTGCAACTGCTCGAGTTGCTTTTCCAGCGCGCGGTTGCGCTCCAGCACAACCGACAGCTTGTCGATCAGGTTGTCGCGGCTGCCCTTGATCAGGCTGGCCGCTTCCTTGAGTTGTTCTTCCGCCGCGTTGAGGTACGCCAGCGCCGCTGCGCCAGTGACGGCCTCGATACGTCGCACGCCGGAGGCCACGCCGCCTTCGCTGATGATCTTCAGCAGGCCGATGTCGCCGGTGCGATTGGCATGGATGCCACCGCACAGCTCAACGGAGAAGTCGCCCATGCTCAGTACACGGACACTGTCGCCATACTTCTCGCCGAACAGCGCCATCGCGCCCTTGCGCTTGGCGGTCTCGATATCGGTTTCTTCGGTTTCTACCGGTGAGTTCTTGCGGATCTGCGCGTTGACAATGTCTTCCAGCGCCTTGATCTGCTCAGGCTTGATGGCTTCGAAGTGGCTGAAGTCGAAGCGCAGGCGCTGGCTGTCCACCAAGGAGCCTTTCTGCTGGACATGCTCGCCCAGCACCTGGCGCAACGCTGCGTGCAGCAAGTGCGTGGCGGAGTGGTTCAGGGAAGTCGCGTGGCGAACCTCGGCATCGACATGAGCGGCCACTGGGGCGGCGATCATCAGGCTGCCGGAAGCCAGCACGCCGTGGTGCAGGAAGGCACCGCCGGTCTTGGTGGTATCGCGTACATCGAAGCGCGAGTTGCCCGCCTGCAGGTAACCGCTGTCGCCGATCTGGCCGCCGGATTCGGCGTAGAACGGTGTCTTGTCCAGCACGATCACGCCTTCCTGGCCTTCGCTCAGGATGTCGACCGACTGCCCATCCTTATAGATGGCGACGATCTTGGCCGAACCGGTGGTCGCGGCGTAGCCGGTGAACTCCGTCGCCACGTCAACCTTGACCACGCTGTTGTAGTCCATGCCGAAGGAGCTCGCGGAGCGCGCACGCACACGCTGGGCTTCCATCTCGCGCTCGAAACCTTCCTCGTCGAGGGTAAGGTTGCGTTCGCGGGCGATGTCGCCAGTCAGGTCCATCGGGAAGCCGTAGGTGTCGTACAGTTTGAACACCACATCGCCCGGCACCACGTTGCCCTTGAGTTCGGCCAGGTCCTGCTCGAGGATCTTCAGGCCTTGCTCCAGGGTCTTGGCGAACTGCTCTTCTTCGCCCTTTAGCACGCGCTCGATATGCGCCTGTTGGGTCTTGAGTTCCGGGAAGGCTTCGCCCATCTCGGCCACCAGCGCCCCGACGATCTGATAGAAGAAACTGCCCTTGGCGCCCAGCTTATTGCCGTGGCGGCAGGCGCGGCGGATGATCCGGCGCAGCACATAACCGCGGCCTTCGTTGGAAGGCAGTACACCGTCGGCAATCAGGAAGCCGCAGGAACGGATGTGGTCAGCGACTACTTTCAGCGAAGCCTGGTTGTCGTTGGTGCAGCCGATGGCCTTGGCCGACGCGCTCAGCAGGCTCTGGAACAGGTCGATTTCGTAGTTGGAGTGAACGTGCTGCAGCACCGCGCTGATCCGCTCCAGGCCCATGCCGGTGTCCACCGACGGTGCTGGCAGCGGATGCAACACGCCATCGGCGGTGCGGTTGAACTGCATGAAGACGTTGTTCCAGATTTCGATATAGCGGTCACCGTCTTCTTCCGGCGAGCCCGGTGGGCCACCCCAGATGTCGGCGCCGTGATCGTAGAAGATCTCGGTGCAAGGGCCGCATGGGCCGGTGTCACCCATGGTCCAGAAGTTATCCGACGCGTAGGGCGCACCCTTGTTGTCGCCGATGCGCACCATGCGCTCAGCCGGGACACCGACGTCCTTGGTCCAGATGTCATAGGCTTCGTCGTCGGTGGCATAGACCGTTACCCAAAGTTTTTCCTTGGGCAGGTTCAGCCATTTGTCAGACGTGAGGAACGTCCAGGCAAAAGTAATGGCGTCACGCTTGAAATAATCACCGAAGCTGAAGTTGCCCAGCATCTCGAAGAACGTGTGGTGACGAGCGGTATAGCCGACGTTTTCCAGGTCGTTGTGCTTGCCGCCGGCGCGCACGCACTTCTGGCTGCTCACCGCACGGGTGTAGGCACGTTTTTCCTGGCCCAGGAAGCAGTCCTTGAACTGGTTCATCCCCGCGTTGGTGAACAGCAGGGTCGGGTCGTTGCCCGGAATCAAAGAGCTGGAGGCTACTCGGGTGTGGCCTTGCTCTTCGAAGAAGCGAAGGAAGGCTTCACGGATTTCTGCGCTTTTCATTAGGTTCTTCCACGGAGGCTGCGGCCAAAGGCCTGTGCAAAACGTCAACAGACGGAGCAACGGCAAAGGGCCGCATTATATCGGCCCTTCGCGTGGGGTACAGCGTGTTTATGCGATAGAAACTATCAATTACCCCGGTTCCCGGGTCATTGGCGGGAAAATTCGACGAAAGTGGTGATCACGTGATCGATTTGCGCCGCGCTCACGTCCATGTGCGTCACCATTCGCAGCCGTGAAGCCGCGCTGAGCTTGACGCCCCGCTCATCGGCAAACGCCTTGATCGCCTCGGCCCGCTCACCCATTTGCACGTAGACCATGTTGGTATGCACCGGCTCGACCTCGTAGCCCGCCGCGCGCAAGCCTTCGGCGAGCGTCTGAGCATTGGCGTGGTCATCAGCCAGGCGGTGGACGTTATGGTCCAGGGCATACAGCCCCGCCGCAGCGAGGATCCCGGCCTGGCGCATCCCCCCGCCAACCATTTTGCGCAGCCGGCGGGCCTTGCCGATCAGCTCGACCGTGCCGCACAGCACCGAGCCCACCGGAGCACCCAGCCCCTTGGACAGGCACACCGACACCGAATCGAAATGTTGGGTGATTTCCCGGGCATCGACATTCAGCTTGACGGCGGCGTTGTACAACCGTGCCCCGTCCAGATGAAGGGCAAGCCCATGCTCCTGGGTAAAGCGCCGGGCTCGGGCCAGGTAATCCAGCGGCAGCACCTTGCCCTGCATGGTGTTTTCCAGGGCTAGCAGTCGTGTGCGGGCAAAGTGGAAATCGTCGGGCTTGATCGCCGCCGCGACGTGCGCCAGGTCTAACGAGCCATCCGCCTGCACTTCGAGAGGTTGCGGCTGGATCGAACCAAGCACCGCCGCGCCGCCGCCCTCGTATTTGTAGGTGTGGGCTTGCTGGCCGACGATATATTCGTCGCCGCGCTCGCAATGGGCCATCAACCCCAGCAGATTGCTCATGGTGCCTGAGGGCACGAACAGTGCCGCGGCAAAACCCAGGCGCTCGGCGAGCTCGGCTTCGAGACGGTTGACAGTCGGGTCTTCGCCATACACATCGTCGCCGGTCGGCGCGCTGGCCATGGCATCCAGCATGCCGGCGGAGGGTTGGGTGACCGTGTCGCTGCGAAGATCGATAACACTCATGAATCTGGCCTCGGGTTCTGGTGGGGAAAATTCCCTTTCTAAGGGCAATTACTGCGGGCATGGCGCGGAATAATCAAGCCCAGGACCACACGAACCATCCAAATCACCTGTGGTAGCGAGCTTGCTCGCGATAGCGGCAGTACGTCCACATCGATGCAAGCTGAACCACCGCTATCGCGAGCAAGCTCGCTCCCACAGGGGCTTATGTGTTAAAAATCCTCCGCCGTCACAAAATGTGTCGGCAAAACGTTCTCAGGGCGGGGTGCGATTCCCCACCGGCGGTAATTGCGCGCAATGCGCATAGCCCGCGAGCGCTTGGCACTACACGGCTTTCGCGGTGCAGCGGCAAGGTCAGCAGACCCGGTTTGATCCCGGGGCCGACGGTCATAGTCCGGATGAAGAGAGAACGGGATCGACACCCAAGGGCCGACTGCGACTCTGTGCGCGGCGTACCCTCGAATCCCCTTCGATTCATGACGCCCTGTTTTTTACACAAACAGGAACCAGAACATGCAACCCACCGCAATCGACAGCAAGACCAAAACCCATCCGGGCGAGCGCGTCGCGTTCATCCAGGCCTGCTGGCACAAGGAAATCGTCGACCAGAGCCGCAAAGGCTTCGTCGCCGAAATGATCAGCCAGGGCTACCAGGAAAGCGACATCGACTTCTTCGAAGTCGGCGGTGCCTTTGAAATCCCGCTCCACGCCAAGTTGCTGGCCAAATCCGGCCGTTACGCCGGTATCGTCGCTGCCGGCCTGGTGGTGGATGGCGGGATCTACCGCCACGAGTTTGTCGCCCAATCGGTCATCAGCGGCCTGATGCAGGTCCAGTTGGAAACCGAGGTACCGGTGTTCTCGGTCGTGCTGACGCCGCATCACTTCCATGCAGGCGAAGAACACCAGAAGTTTTTCTTCGAGCACTTCGTACACAAGGGCCAGGAAGCGGCGAAGACGTGTGCCGATACGCTGCATAAGACTCGGGCGTTGCGTCGCAGTGAGCAGCGGGCGGTAGCGGTTTAAAAGCCGCTAAAAAACCTGTGGGAGCGAGCTTGCTCGCGATAGCGGTGCTCCAGCCGACATCCTTGTGGCTGACACTCAGCTATCGCGAGCAGGCTCGCTCCCACAGAGGCATGTATCAAGCCTGAGATTCGGGTCAGGCCAAGTTTTCGTCAGTCGCTGGCACGATCAGGATGCCGGCCCGCAAACCATTCTTCACCTTGGGGTTCGGGAAGATGATCCGGGCGCCCTCTTCTTCGATCACCCAGCGGGTCTGGGCGATGTCTTCGGCCAGCACATAGCCTTTATCCAGTTCCGAGAAATTCTCGATGTCCGCGGGCAGATTCAGGCGGAAGCTGTCGCTGTGCTTGATGATTTCCCGCGCCACGCTGAACAGTTGCAGGCCGTCCAGGCTGTCCTCCAGCTCGGGTTCGTTGCCTTCGATGATCTGCTGCAGACGGGTTTCCAGCAAGTTGACGTTGACGCCGTCGTTTTGCCCGAACGGCCGGGCCTTGCCCAGTTCCAGGGTGAAGGATTCGGCACCGAGCTGGTCGTAGGTGTAGGCGCTGAATACGATGGAGGGCTTGTTCTGCAGCAACACCGCTTCCATGCCCGCCGCGCGCAGGCGCGCCAGCTCACGGCGTGAGTGCTGGCGGCCTTCTTTCCAGGGGTACAGGGCGAACTGCTCGATCTTCGAGCCGCGAATGGCGGTGTGCAGGTCGTAGTGCAGACGGCTGCGGTCCGGCACGCTGAAAAAACTTGCGGCCAAGCGCTCCAGCTCACAGGCGCGCAACGCCTCGGGCCCGCCACTCAACTCATGGCGACCATTGAACAGCCGGTTGACGTCCTGCTCGACAAAGCGCTCGCCGCGACGGATTGCCTCGGGATTTCCGAACAGGAACAGAATGCGCGCCCGGGGCTTCAGGTCGCCACGGGCAATGTCATGCAACAGCCGGTCAAGCAATTCGATCGGCGCGGTTTCGTTGCCGTGGATACCCGCCGATAACAGCAGGTCCAGGCCATTATCCCGGGCTTCGGGCGGCTTGACCTCCAGCGCGCCCTCGCTCAGCCAGCGCATCCGTACGCCTTCGACAGTCAGTTGAGTCTTCTCCGCCGGTTCACGGCCGGCGAGGGTCAGTTCAAGCAGTTTGCCGAGGGCGAGCATAATGCGGTTTCCTTAATGGTCGTGGCCGCAATCCGGGCCATGGACATGGTCATCGTCGCCGACGTCCGCCGGTTCCATTTCCAGTTGCAGGCTGACCAGGTTGGTCGCCAACGGACGCAACAGCAGGTTGGCGTATTCCTCGTCTCCTTCCTCCACGTCGACGCCGATCAGCAACTGACCACGGCCGTCCTGCTGGATCCACAGTTCCTTGCCCTGCCACATCACCGCGACGCGGGTGCAGGAGGTTTCCAGTTGCGTGCCGTCGGTGTCTTCAAGAATCAGCTGCAGGGTATCGCTCATGTTTTTACATTCTCGTCTGGGGATAAGGCAACGCGCCCTGCTTTGACTGTAGTCAGGTCGCGCGCGCTTTCAATTGATCTGGAAAGGATAGACCGAGCCAAGTTTAAGGATTTGTGTCAGCTCATCCAGGGCCGACCTGCATTCAAGCAGCAACTGCGGGTCCGCCAGGTCGTTTTCGGCCATGCGGTCGCGGTAGTGGCGCTCGACCCACTGGGTCAGCGAATCGTACAGCGGCGCGGTCATGATAACCCCTGGGTTGACGGCGGCCAGCTCGGTTTCGTTCAACGCCACGCGCAACCGCAGGCACGCCGGGCCGCCACCGTTCTGCATGCTTTGCTTGAGGTCGAAGACCTTCACTTCTCGGATGACCCCGCCAGAACCCGTCAGGCCTTGCAGGTACTGCCAGACGCGTTCGTTGCTGCGGCACTCTTCCGGAACGATCAACAGCATCGAGCCATCGGGACGCGACAGCAATTGGCTGTTGAACAAGTAGGAACGCACCGCGTCATCCACGGTGACCGCCGAACGCGGTACACACACCGACTGAAATTTCCCACCAACCTTGGCGAGTTTGTTGCTCAGCTCGGCCAGCATCTTGTCGGTCTCGAGGAACGCATCCTCGTGATAGAACAACACCTCGCCATTGCCCACTGCGATCACGTCGTTGTGGAAAACCCCCTGGTCGATCACCGCCGGGTTCTGCTGGGCGTAGACCACGCCCTCTTCGCTCAAGCCGTGCAGGCGGGCGACGGCGCGGGACGCTTCGAGGGTCTGGCGCGCCGGGTATTTCTGTGGCGAAGGGAAACGGCTGTCGAATGCACTGCGACCGAACACGAAGAACTCGACACCGGCTTCGCCATAGGCGCGACAGAAACGCGTGTGGTTGGCCGCGCCTTCGTCGCCGAACTGTGCCACCGCCGGCAATGCGGCGTGGTGGGCGAAGTGTTGCGCGTTGGCAAACATCGCCCCCAGCACGCGACTGGTGGTCGGGTGTTCGATGCTGCGGTGGTATTTGCAGTTGAGGTTGGCGGCGGTGAAATGCACGCGACCGTCAGCCGTGTCGGCGCTCGGGCTGACGGTGGCGGCATTGGCAACCCACATGCTCGAGGCCGAGCAACTGGCAACGAGCAGCGGCATGGCTTCTTTGGCGGCCTGCTGGATGACCTGGGCATCGCTGCCGGCAAAGCCCAGCCGGCGCAAAGCCGCTACGTCCGGGCGCTCCTGCGGCGCCAGCACCCCTTGCTGGAACCCCATGTCCATCAGCGCTTTCATTTTCGCCAGGCCTTGCAATGCCGCTTCCTTGGGGTTGGAAGATTGCTGGCTGTTGCTCTGGGAGGCGACGTTGCCGTAGGAAAGCCCGCCGTAGTTATGGGTCGGCCCCACCAGACCGTCAAAGTTGACTTCATAGGATTTCATCAGCGAGGCTCCACGAGAATCTGTTTTTATAGGCATCAGTAAAGACCGCAGTGCGGGCTTCGTCGGATCGCCGCCCGGAGCAGGCTCGCTCCCACAATGGATTGTGCAAATCCCTGTGAGAGCGAGCCTGCTCGCGAAACGGACTACACCATTTTTACGCCAGGCGTCAGGCTCGCCGGCATGACCAGGCTCGGCGTTTCCAGGGAAGCCACCGGATACGCGCAATAATCCGCCGCGTAATAAGCGCTGGCGCGGTGGTTGCCCGAGGCACCGACACCGCCGAACGGCGCGCTGCTGGCGGCGCCGGTCAGTTGTTTGTTCCAGTTGACGATACCGGCGCGGCTTTGCAGCCAGAACTGCTCGTAGCGTTCCTGGGAATCCGAAAGCAAGCCGGCGGCCAGGCCATATTGAGTATTGTTGGCTTCGCTGATCGCGCCCGCGAAATCCTTGTAGCGAATGACCTGCAGCAACGGCCCGAACAATTCCTCGTCGGGGCGCTCGGCCACGGCAGTGACATCGAGGATCCCTGGCGTCAACAACGCAGCCTGGGGTTGCGGCTGGGTCATGGCCAACAGCGGCACGGCGCCCTTGCCCAGTAAATGGTTTTGCGCATCCATCAGAGCCTTCGCGGCGGCAAGGGAAACCACCGAGCCCATGAACGGCGCCGGTTGCTGGTCGAAGGCCCCGACGTCGAGGGTCGAGCTGACCTGCACCAGGCGCGCCAGCAAGGCATCGCCCCAGGCTCCTTCCGGCACCAGCAGGCGGCGCGCGCAGGTGCAGCGCTGGCCGGCGGAAATGAATGCGGACTGGATGATGGTGTACACCGCCGCATCGACGTCGGCCACCTCATCGACCACCAACGGATTGTTGCCACCCATTTCCAGGGCGAGGATCTTGTCCGGGCGACCGGAGAACTGTTGGTGCAGAAGATTGCCGGTACGGCTGGACCCGGTGAAGAACAGCCCGTCGATCCCTGGTTCCGCCGCCAGGGCAATACCGGTTTCCCGCGCGCCTTGCAGCAGGTTCAACACGCCTGCCGGCAGGCCCGCCTCCTCCCAGCACTTGACCGTCAGCTCGGCGACTTTCGGCGTCAGCTCACTGGGCTTGAACAACACGCAATTGCCCGCCAGCAGCGCAGGCACAATGTGCCCGTTGGGCAAGTGACCAGGAAAGTTGTAAGGACCGAACACCGCCACCACACCGTGGGGCTTGTGGCGCAGCACGGCGGTAGCGTCGCCCAGAGGGCCGCTTTTCTCGCCGGTGCGCTCGCGGTAGCTCTGCACTGAGATGGCGACTTTGTTGATCATGCTGGTGACTTCGGTGGCGGCTTCCCACAAGGGCTTGCCGGTTTCCTCACCAATGCAACGGGCCAATTCGTCAGCGTGCGTCTTCAGGGTGTCGGCGAACGCTTCCAACACCTGGATGCGCTCATCCAGCGAGCGTCGCGCCCAGTCCGGGAATGCCTGGCGCGCCGCCTGCACGGCGGACTCCACCTGCGCCGCCGTCGCGCCTTTTCCAGACCACAGCACTTGCTGGGTCACCGGGTTCAACGACTCAAAGACGTCGCCCTGGCCTTCCAGCCAACTTCCAGCGATGTACAACGATTTCATTATTTCGACTCCCGAGCGGCAGACAACGCCACGGCACGCACCTGGTCGCCAGCGTTGAGTTGAAGACGTTTGGCGGTCAGTGGATCGACCACCAGGGTGCCCGCGGCGAAACGCGCCGGCGCCGCCGTGATGCGGCAGTCCTGGCATTTGCGGTTATGAATGAGAAATGGCGTGGCGTCATCGCCGGGCGTGCCAACGGCCAGAACCAGCGCCTGGCTGTCGCGGATCGCGCGGATCTTGCCGGTCTCGCACTCGATGGCCGGGCCAGCGTCGAAGATGTCGACGTAGCCCTGGTAACTGAATCCTTCGCTCTTGAGCATCGACAGCGCCGGCTCGGTGTCGGGATGGACCTGGCCGATCACGGCCCGGGCGTCCTCGGACAAGAAGCAGGTGTACAGCGGAAACTTGGGCATCAGCTCGGCGATGAACGCTTTGTTACCGACCCCGGTCAGGTAGTCAGCCTGGCTGAACTCCATCTTGAAGAAGTGCCGGCCCAGGCTTTCCCAGAACGGCGAGCGCCCGTTGTCGTCGGACATGCCGCGCATCTCGGCGATGATCTTGTTGCCGAACAGCTGTGGGAATTCGGCGATGAACAGCAGCCGCGCCTTCGCCAGCATCCGGCCATTGAGGCCATTGCGGTAGTCCGCGTGGAGGAACAGCGAGCACAGCTCGGAATTGCCCGTCAGGTCGTTGGCCAGGAACAACGTCGGGATCTCCCGATAGATGTTCAGCTCTTGGGAAGCACTGACTGTCAGGCCAACCCGGAAGTTGTACCAAGGCTCACGCAACCCCACGGCGCCTGCGATGGCGGAAATACCTATCACGCGACCGTCATCGTCTTCGAGCACGAACAGGTAGTCCGCGTCACCACGCCCAGCTTCGCCGCGAAAGGTCTTTTCGGCCCAGCCAACCCGATGGGCCAGACGCTCTTCATTGGCCGGCAAGGTGGTCAGGCCGGTGCCGGTGCTGCGGGCCAGGGCGATCAGAGCGGGTAAATCGCTGCTGCGTACGGGACGAACGATCATGCTATCTCCTCGAACGGGCCGCTCATGCCACCCGCGAAAACTGCTGTTTAAACCGCTACCAGGCGCACGCTGGCGCCTTCGCCAACACCCAGGGCTTCGGCTGCTTCCATGTCCAGCGTCACAGGTTTGCCTGGCGCGTAGTCGAGGTCGAGCAACACGGCGCGGTAATCCTGGAGTTGGGCATTGGCCACCAGGTACTGCCGCCCGGCGCCCTTGACGGTTTCGCCGATCTTCACCGGCACCACGCGGCTCTGGGCGATCGAGCGGATCCCCGAGACGCGAGCGTGCAGGGTCGGGCCGCCGTCAAAGATGTCGATGTAGTGATCGGTCTCGAAACCCTCGCGCATCAGGATGTCGAAGGTGATCTGCGCGCGCGGGTGGACCTGGCCCATGGCTTCCTGGGCGGCATCCGGTAACAGCGGCACGTAGATCGGGTAATGCGGCATCAGCTCGGCGAGGAAGGTCCGGCTTTTCAACCCGCACAGGCGCTCGGCGGCGGCATAGTTGAGGTCGAAGAAGTTGCGACCGATGGCGTCCCAGAATGGCGAGTCGCCGTTTTCGTCGCTATAGCCGACGATCTCGGTCACCACCGAATCGGCGAAACGCTCCGGGTGGCTGGCGACAAACAGCAGGCGCCCGCGCGAGTTCAGCTCCGACCACGGCGAACCCACCAGTTCCGGGACCACGTAGAAGCTGGTCAGCAAGCTATTGCCGGTCAGGTCGTGGCACTGGGAGAGTACGTGGATCTTGTTGTGGATCTTCAGCTCACGGGAAGCGTGGACGAAGGTCTCGTTGCGGAAGCTGTAGAACGGTTCGGAATAACCCGCCGAAGCGACAATGGCCGAACAGCCGGCCAATCTGCCGGTGGCGGTGTCTTCGAGAACGAAGAAATAACTTTCTTCACCATTGAAGCTGACTTCGGCGGCAAACGAGGCCTCGCTTGCGGCGATCTTGTCGCTCAAGCGTTCCACGTCATCCGGCAAGGAAGTGACACCGATCGGGCTGTCCGCAGCCAGACGCTGTACCTCGCCCAGATCAGCCATTTGCGCGGGGCGCATCACCAGCATGGTGTCACTCCTTAACTTGAAATAAAGGGTTCGACCGTAAGATCGATACACAGAAAATAAAACCGGACATTAACCCAGACATTGCAGTGGATCTCCTGTGGGAGCGAGCCTGCTCGCGATGCCGACGGCTCGATCTGCCTGGCGGACCGAGGCGGCCGCAATCGCGAGCAGGCTCGCTCCCACAAAAGCCGGCCCCAATGGAGCCGGACTAGTCTGAACTCAGCCTTGGGTCAACTTCACCGCGGCCCGCTCGAAGCGGTCCAGGCCGGCGTCGATGTCGGCGTCTTCCACCACCAGGCTCGGAGCGAAGCGGATCACGTCCGGGCCGGCTTGCAGGATCATCAGGCCTTCCTGTTCGGCGGCGTTGAAGATGTCCTTGGCCTTGCCCTTCCAGGCGTCGTTCAGCACGCAACCGATCAGCAGACCCAGGCCACGCACTTGGGTGAACAGGCCGTACTTCTCGCCGATCTGCAACAGCCGGGTCTTGAATTTGTCGTGCTTGGCCTTGACGCCATTGAGCACTTCAGGGGTATTGACCACATCGATTACCGCTTCGGCCACCGCGCAGGCCAGCGGGTTGCCGCCGTAGGTGGTGCCGTGGGTGCCGACGACAAGGTGCTTGGCCAGCGCTTCGGTGGTGAGCATCGCCGCGATCGGGAAACCGCCGCCCAGGCTCTTGGCGCTGGTGAGGATGTCCGGGACCACGCCGTAATGCATGTAGGCGAACAGCTCGCCGCTACGGCCCATGCCGGTCTGCACTTCGTCGAAAACCAGCAGTGCGTTGTGTGCATCGCACAGTTCACGGGCGCCCTGCAGGTAGGCCAACTCGGCCGGCAACACACCGCCCTCGCCTTGGATGGGTTCCAGCACCACAGCGCAGGTCTTGTCCGAGACCGCCGCTTTCAGAGCCGCCAGGTCGTTGTAAGGAACGTGGGTGATGCCCGTGATTTTAGGGCCGAAACCATCGGAGTACTTCGACTGTCCGCCTACGTTGACGGTGAACAGCGTCCGGCCGTGGAAACTGTTGAGCGCGGCGATGATTTCATATTTTTCGCTGCCGAACCGATCGAACCCGACCCGGCGGGCCAGCTTGAAAGCGGCCTCGTTGGCTTCGGCGCCGGAGTTGCAGAAGAATGCGCGCTCGGCGAAGGTCGCATCGACCAGTTTATGCGCCAGGCGCAGGGCTGGCTCGTTGGTGAACACGTTCGATACGTGCCACAGCTTATTTGCCTGCTCGGTCAGTGCACCGACCAGCGCCGGGTGGGCATGGCCCAGTACGTTGACCGCGATACCGCCCGCAAAGTCGATCAGCTCGCGACCGGACTGGTCCCACACGCGCGAACCGGCACCACGCACAGGAATGAAGGCTGCAGGTGCATAGTTGGGAACCATCACCTGGTCGAAATCGGCGCGTTGTACCGCGGCTTGCTCAACGGACATCGGAGTCTCCTGAAGAGGAACACCCGCCTGGAACTGGCGAGCTTGGTAAGGATTGTAAGGACAGTTTTCAGCCCGGCCTTGCCGCCAAGCGACAACTTCTTATAGCGCCAACCCACGTTTTGCGCGGGTTTACGGCAATGCGACAAATAGCGTCGCAATGGCGCAGTTTAAACGTTGCCGGTGTATTTGAGGCACCTGCATCCACATTTCCGCTGCCAGGCACAAAACACCTGTGGGAGCGAGCTTGCTCGCGATGGCGCAGTGTCAGTCACCTTCAGCATTGACTGACACTCCGTCATCGCGAGCAAGCTCGCTCCCACAGTTTTTGTGTTGACCGCTCTATCCGCAGTCTTACCATTTAGCCGCGCTCGGACGGCACCGAGGACAATTCGAACGGGCTGCTGCTACGCCGCTGGTTGCGATCTTCCCGCGGCGTCGCGCCGAAGAAGTTGCGGTAGGCGCTGGAGAAGTGTGGCCCCGAGGAGAAACCACAGGACAGGCCGATCTGGATGATGGATTTGCTGGTCTGCATCAACATCTGCCGAGCCTTGTTCAGGCGCAGCTCCAGGTAATACTGGCTCGGCACGCGATTGAGGTACTGCTTGAAGATCCGCTCCAGCTGCCGGCGGGACACGCACACATGCTGGGCGATCTCGTCGGTGGTCAACGGCTCTTCGATGTTGGCTTCCATCAACAGCACGGCCTGGGTGAGCTTCGGATGACTGGAACCCAAGCGGTTCTGCAACGGAATACGCTGGCGCTCGCCGCCTTCACGGATGCGCTCGACCACCAGTTCTTCCGACACCGCGCCAGCCAGTTCGGCGCCGTGGTCCCGGGCCAGCACCGCCAACAGCAGATCAAGCACCGACATGCCGCCGCAAGCGCTCAGGCGATCGCGGTCCCAATCAAACAAATGGCTGGTGGCGATGACCTTGGGGAAGCGCTCGGAGAAGTCATCTTGCCAGCGCCAGTGAACGGCAGCTCGATAGCCATCGAGCAAACCCAACTGTGCCAGCGGATAGACGCCAGCGGACAAACCGCCGATGACGCAACCTGCGCGCACCAATTGCTTGAGGGCGCTGCTCAGCGGCGAGGCCAGCGTCGTTGGTGGCTCGTCGGCCACCAGAAACAGTTTCTGAAGACCTTCGAGCTTGCCGACCCAGGATTCACCGGGTAACTGCCAAGCGCCCTCGGCCGGTGGCTCGGCTTGCAGGAACGACAATTCGTAGACCACGTCCGGATGCACGCGCTGGGCGACACGCAAGGCCTCCTCGGCCAGCGCCAGCGTCAAGGCTTTAGTGCTGGGCCAAATCAGGAAACCTATTCGATGGGCAGTCATGGCGGGCAATCCGAAGCGAAAACAGTGTTAAAGCCGAAAGCGGCTGCAACCAAACTAGACCATCTGGCGCATGGCGCGCAGCATGATCCAATCCGGTGCGTAACGGGAGCGATTACTTGAGGCTGCCCGACAGAAATTGTTGCAGGCGCTCCGATTGCGGGTTGACCAGCACTTCCCGTGGGTTGCCGCTTTCTTCAACGATGCCTTTGTGCAGGAATACCAACTGGTTCGACACTTCGCGGGCAAAGCCCATTTCATGAGTCACCACCACCATGGTCCGGCCTTCCTGCGCCAACGCCTGCATCACTTTGAGCACGTCGCCCACCAATTCAGGGTCGAGGGCCGAAGTCGGCTCATCGAACAGCATCACCTCCGGCTCCATCGCCAGGGCCCGGGCGATCGCCACGCGCTGCTGCTCGCCGCCGGACATGTGGCCTGGGTAGGCGTCCTTGCGATGGGCCACGCCGACCTTGTTCAGGTAGTGCTCGGCCTTCTCCCGCGCTTCGGCCTTGGCCACGCCCAATACATGCACCGGCGCTTCCATGATGTTTTCCAGGGCGGTCATGTGGGACCACAAGTTGAAGTGCTGGAACACCATCGACAACCGCGAACGCATGCGCTGCAGTTGCTTTGGGTCCGCGGCCTTCATGGCGCCGTCCTTGCCTGCTACCAGCTTCAACTCTTCGTTGTTGAGCAAGATCTTGCCGGCATGGGGTTGCTCAAGCAGGTTGATGCAACGCAGAAAGGTACTCTTGCCGGAGCCACTGGAGCCGATGATGCTGATCACATCGCCGGCGGCGGCTTTCAAGGACACGCCCTTGAGCACTTCGTGACTGCCATAGCGTTTATGCAGGTCTTGGACTTCAAGCTTGTACATGCGGTCGGTTCTCACAAAACGTCAATCGTTGAGCAGTCGATCGGATCGATGCGTTATCAGTGCTTGCGCGGGGCCAGGTAACCCAGCCAGCGGCGCTCGGCCAGCTTGAACAGGCGCACCAGGATGAAGGTCAGGCACAGGTAGAACACGCCGGCCGTGATGTAGGCCTCGAACGGCAAGTAGTACTGCGCATTCACCGTGCGCGCGGCACCAGTGATGTCGATCAAGGTGACGATGGACGCGAGACTGGTGGTCTGCAGCATCATGATCACTTCGTTGCTGTATTGCGGCAGCGCCCGGCGCAGGGCCGAGGGCAGCAGGATCCGGCGATACAGCTTGTAGCGCGACATACCCATCGCCTTGGCCGCCTCGATCTCACCGTTGGGCGTGGCCCGCAGGCTGCCGGCGATGATTTCGGCGGTGTAGGCGCTGGTATTGATGGCGAACGCCAGGCACGCACAGAACGTCGCGCTGGACAGCCACGGCCAGAGGAAGCTTTCGCGCACGACAGCGAACTGCGCCAGCCCGTAATAGATCAGGAACAACTGCACCAGCATCGGCGTGCCGCGAATCACATAGGTGTAGAGCCACGCCGTCATGTTGACGACCGGCTGCTTGGACACCCGCATCAGCCCCAGGGGCAGCGCCGCTAACAGGCCGAAGAACAGCGACAAGGCCAACAGCTTCAGGGTGGTCAGCAAGCCGTTGAAGTACAACGGCAAGGCTTCAATGATGACGTTGTAGTCGAAGATCATAGATCAGCCGCCCTTACGCCTACCGAGTAGCGCTTCTCAAGATGACGCAATGCCAGCAACGAAACGCTGGTGATCACCAGGTACATCGCCGCCACTGCGAGGAAGAAGGTGAAAGGCTCGCGGGTGGCATCCGCCGCCTGCTTGGCCTTGAACATCATGTCTTGCAGGCCCACCACGGAAATCAGCGCGGTGGCCTTGGTCAGTACCAACCAGTTGTTGGTGAAGCCCGGGATCGCCAGTCGGATCATCTGCGGCACCATCACCCGGAAAAACACCTGGAACCCACTCATGCCGTACGCCATGCCCGCCTCCGCCTGGCCCTTGGGGATGGCCATGAACGCGCCGCGGAAGGTTTCCGACAGGTACGCGCCGAAGATAAAACCCAGGGTGCCGATACCGGCCGCCAGCGGATTCAGGTCGATGTAGTCGTCATAGCCAAGCATCGGCGCCACGCGGTTGAGCAAGTCCTGGCCGCCATAGAAAATCAGCAGGATCAACACCAGGTCCGGAATGCCGCGGATTACCGTCGAATACAGGTCGCCCAGCCACGCCAGCCAACGCACCGGCGAGAGGCGCAGCGCGACACCAATCAACCCCAGGACGATGGCCAGGGCCATGGACGACAAGGCGAGCTGAAGCGTCAACCATGCGCCATCGAGGATGACAGCCCCGTAGCCTTTCAACATGATTCAGGTCCTCGAAAGTGGGATGAAAAAATGGCGCAAACCGCAGAAATCCTGTTGCTTGCGCCATTTCGCCGCAGTGGCGGGACGTGTTACTTGCCGTAGATGTCGAAGGCGAAGTATTTATCCTGGATCTGCTTGTACTTGCCGTTCTCGCGAATGGCAGCGATTGCAGTGTTGATCTTGTCTTTCAACGCGTCACCCTTGCGAACCGCGATACCCACGCCGTCACCGAAGTATTTGACATCGGTGAAGGCCGGGCCAACAAACGCAAAGCCTTTGCCCGCGTCAGTCTTCAGGAAACCGTCATCCAACAGCGTGGCGTCGGCCACGGTGCCGTCGAGGCGACCGGCGGAGACGTCCAGGTAGATCTCGTTCTGCGAACCGTACGGCTTGATCTCGGCACCCAGCGGGGCCAGGACTTCACGTGCGAAACGCTCGTGAATCGAACCGCGCTGCACGCCAATGTTCTTGCCCTTGAGCTCGGCCAGGCCGTCGCTGACCTGGGTGCCGGCCTTCATCACCAGACGGGCCGGGGTGTTGTAGTACTTGTTGGTGAAATCAACGGATTTCTTGCGATCTTCAGTGATCGACATCGACGACAGGATCGCGTCGATCTTGCGTACCTTGAGCGCCGGAATCAGGCCGTCGAACTCTTGCTCGACCCACACGCACTTGACCTTCATCTCTTCACACAGCGCATTGCCGATGTCGTAGTCGAAGCCGACGATGCTGCCGTCCGGAGCCTTGGAGGCAAACGGAGGGTAAGCGGCTTCGATACCGATTTTCAGGGGCTTCTCATCAGCGAAGGTCGGCAGGGACAGCACGGACAGTGCCAGGGCGCCAAGCAGCACAAGTTTCTTCATCTTGGGACTCCATCGGTAAAGGGCGAAAACGGCAGAGTGAGCAACAGCCCAATATGCGAATGGGTGGAACGAACTTTGGTGCTGCGTCCGACAAGCGCGCATTTTATTCAACGCAGGCCACGACGAGCGAGTGATCGGCATTCTAACGACAGGCCCGAAGCCGATATTTCTTCAATGCGACAACAAATTACAGAAGCACCGAGAAAGCTGTTCGAGCACATTGACAGCCCCGCAAATACATGCAAGAGCAAAGGAAAGGGAACCGATCCATGCTGCAAATAGCGGGCCCATTATTGGCAAACCCTTCTAATCCGGCAAGCACAGCGTGTCGGCTTGTTTTTCGAGATGCGTGAAAACGCCCTGCGACGGGGCTTGGCGTTTCACATCGCCCCGTTGTGGCGCCTTTGGTTACACATTTCGAAACACCGGTAACGTTCCGACGCTTCTTACATTGAACGCCGATATTTATTCATCCATCAAACCCGTGGCGAGGGAGCTTGCTCCCGCTGGGCTGCGCAGCAGCCCCAAAAGCCAGGCACCGCGTTTGTTCAGGCATACCGCATTGACCGGTTTACGACTGCTGCGCAGCCGAGCGGGAGCAAGCTCCCTCGCCACAAAGGCACCACACTTCAAGCCCTCCCAGCGCGCCCATAAAAAAACCCCACCCGGCAAATACCGGGCGGGGCTCTTGGGTACTACATGCGACCGTCAGGCGACGTTCATGGTCTTGTGCGTCTCGATCAGGTGCGCCACCACACCCGGATCGGCCAGGGTGGAAATATCACCCAAACCGTCGTATTCCGCCGTGGCAATCTTGCGCAGAATGCGGCGCATGATCTTGCCGGAACGGGTCTTCGGCAGGCCCGGCGCCCACTGAATGACATCCGGCGAGGCAATCGGACCGATCTCCTTGCGCACCCAGTTCTTCAGTTCCAGGCGCAGGGCCTCGCTGGTCTCTTCGCCGGCATTGAGGGTGACGTAGACATAAATGCCCTGCCCCTTGATGTCATGCGGCACACCCACGACCGCCGCTTCGGCGACTTTCGGGTGGGCGACCATTGCGCTCTCGATCTCGGCGGTGCCCATGCGGTGACCCGACACGTTGAGTACGTCATCCACCCGGCCGGTGATCCAGTAGTAGCCGTCCTCGTCGCGACGCGCACCGTCGCCGGTGAAATACATGCCGCTGAAGGTCTTGAAATAGGTATCGACAAAACGGTCATGGTCGCCGTACAGGGTACGCGCCTGGCCTGGCCACGAATCGAGGATCACCAGGTTGCCTTCGGCAGCGCCTTCGACCAGGTTGCCGAGGTTGTCCACCAGTGCCGGCACCACACCGAAGAACGGCCGAGTAGCGGAACCTGGCTTCAGCGCCGTAGCGCCTGGCAACGGGCTGATCAGCACACCGCCCGTTTCGGTCTGCCACCAGGTATCGACGATCGGGCAACGCTCCTTGCCGACATTCTTGTGGTACCAATCCCACGCTTCCGGGTTGATTGGCTCGCCCACCGAACCCAGCAGGCGCAGGCTGCTGCCATCGGCGCCTTCGACGGCGGCGGTGCCAGAGGCCATCATCGCGCGAATGGCGGTAGGCGCGGTGTAGAGAATATTGACCTTGTGCTTGTCGATCACCTTGGCCACCCGGGTGATGTCCGGGTAGTTCGGCACGCCTTCGAACAGCACCGTGGTCGCGCCGTTGGCCAGCGGGCCATAGACGATGTAGCTGTGGCCGGTGACCCAGCCCACGTCGGCGGTGCACCAGTAGATCTCGCCTGGCTTGTAGTCGAACACCCGCTCATGGGTCAGCGCGGCGTACAACAAGTAGCCAGCCGTGGTGTGCTGCACGCCCTTGGGCTTGCCGGTGGAACCGGAGGTGTAGAGGATGAACAGGGCCTCTTCGGCGCCCATTTCCTTCGGCGCGCATACGGTGCCGGCGACCTTCATCAGGTCCTCGTACCAGATGTCGCGGTGCTGGTTCCACTTGATGTTGCCCGCCGTGCGCTTGCACACGATGACTTTCTGGATGCTGCTGGTTTCCGGATTGGTCAGCGCATCGTCGACGTTCGCCTTGAGCGGGATTTTCTTGCCAGCACGAATGCCTTCGTCGGCGGTGATCACCACTTTGGATTTGCAGTCGATGATCCGGCCGGCCAGTGCTTCAGGAGAGAAGCCGCCGAACACCACCGAGTGAATCGCACCGATGCGGGTACAGGCCAGCATCGCGACCACGGCCTCGGGGATCATCGGCATGTAGATGGTCACCACGTCGCCACGATGCACGTCCTGCCCGCGCAAGGCGTTGGCGAACTTGCAGACTTCTTCGTGCAGCTCGCGATAGGTGATATTGCGGCTCTCGGAAGGATCGTCGCCTTCCCAGATGATCGCGACTTGATCGCCGCGCTCGGCCAGGTGTCGGTCGAGGCAGTTATAGGAAACGTTCAAGGTGCCATCGGCAAACCACTTGATGTCGACATGGTGGTCGTCGAAAGAAGTCTGCTTCACCGTGGTGAAAGGCTTGATCCAATCGAGGCGCTTGGCCTGCTCGCGCCAGAAGCCGTCCGGGTTGACGACCGACTGCTGGTACATGGCCTTGTAGGTCGCCTCGTCAGTCAGCGTATTGGCCGCTACCTCGGGACGAACGGGATACACAGAAGCCGCACTCATCTTTCTTACCTCGGTGACAATAGTTGTTTTTGTATGATCCCGTTGTAGCCCGGGGCGGGCCTATAGAACCATTCGACGATGGTAGTAACAAGTCCCTACAAAATGTCGGTACTAACTGGCAAACGCACTTGAAGATATCTTCATGTGGCGAGCAAGCCTGCTCGCGAAGGCGCTGGGTCAGCCATCATCGATCCAACGAAAAGTCAGCCGATTGTTACCAGATCAACCAACAGTGTTTATCAAAACCGAGTCTGTTTGCCCCCGCCCCCAACTTCTAAAATCCACCTCGCCAACCGGCAAACACGATTGACGCAACACAGCCCCCACGAAGGCCGTTGATCCAACTTCCAAAACTCGCTCCACACGCAGCCCCAAAAAGGCTGCGTGCCCCCACTCGACCTCAACAAAGGTGAAATACAGATGAAAGCTTTATGGGTTCTGGTCCTCGGCAGCCTCTGCACCACCGCGATGGCTGACGAAACCCCGACCGATCTCGCGCAGCAAAAACCGGCTATCGAGGAGTACACCTACTCCAGCCACTTGGACATTGCCAAGGTCCTTTCCATGAGCACGATCCCGAACGTTTGCGAAGTGGTCCCGGCAACAATGGAATACGAAGACTCCAAGGGCCAACGCCACATCCTGCGCTACCGCGTCCTGGGCAACGGTTGTTCCGACAGCTGATCACAACCAGCAATCCCACGGCCCGATACCGATCGGGCCTGGTTGTGTCTGGAGCCACCAAAAAGCGCCAGAAAACACAACATGTAGTGCAAAACGGCAAAAAACGATCATTTTGTGATCAAAAAAAGTCGTCGCCCTATCCATGCGAAAAAAAACTTCAGCGGCCAAAGCCTTGTAAACCCGCGCTCCCATGCGGATACGCCCCTCACCACCCCTCCCGTGAGCTATTTCGCCGCACCACGTAGGCAAAAAAGTCCTTATAATGCCGCCTTAAACGGGCCTGCAATATTCCCTTACAGGGATCACGCCAGCCTGGAGCCAACGCAGGGGGCAATCGCCTTCCCTCTCTACCGCCGCTCCGGAATGACCCGTACATTTTTCTGTTTATTGCCTGCGTCAGCTGCTGCAACAAACGATTTTTCAAGATCCACCGCGGCCAGTAGGCCTTATCGGGCATCTGGCCCTCACGCAGGAGACGACACGTCATGCTGAGCTGGGACGAATTCGACAAAGAAGACGGCGAAGTTGCCGTAAAAGGCGCCAACGCCGGCCACGCTTCTGAAGCCAACATGGACCGCCTCGACAGCGCCGGCGGTGCCGCCGCCCTCGAAGCCCGCGCCGTGACGGCCAGCGACTCGGCCGCGATCATTCGCGCCAAGGCGGCCCTCGACAAACTCGACGTCGCCGAAGGCCTCGCCGAACTCGAAGGCGCCTCCGCCCGTGTCGCCGTCGATGAAAAGCGCATGATCAACTGCCGCGCCGACCTCAACCAGCTCGTGCCATTCAAATACGACTGGGCCTGGCAGAAGTACCTGGACGGCTGCGCAAACCACTGGATGCCGCAAGAAGTCAACATGACCGCCGACATCGCCCTCTGGAAAAACCCGGAAGGCCTGACCGACGACGAACGCCGCATCGTAATGCGCAACCTGGGCTTCTTCTCTACCGCCGACTCCCTGGTTGCCAACAACCTGGTCCTGGCCGTGTACCGCCTGATCACCAACCCGGAATGCCGCCAGTACATCCTGCGCCAGGCGTTCGAAGAGGCGATCCACACCCACGCCTACCAGTACTGCATCGAATCGCTGGCCATGGATGAAGGCGAAATCTTCAACATGTACCACGAGATCCCATCGGTCGCGAAGAAAGCCGCCTGGGGCCTGAAATACACCCGTTCGATCTCCGATCCGAAGTTCGAAACCGGCACCCCGGAAACCGACAAAGAGCTGCTGCGCAACCTGATCGCCTACTACTGCGTTCTGGAAGGCATCTTCTTCTACTGCGGCTTCACCCAGATCCTGTCCATGGGCCGCCGCAACAAAATGACCGGCGTCGCCGAGCAGTTCCAGTACATCCTGCGCGACGAATCCATGCACCTGAACTTCGGCATCGACGTGATCAACCAGATCAAAATCGAAAACCCACACCTGTGGGACGCCGAGATGAAGGAAGAAGCGACCCAGATGATCCTGCAAGGGACCCAACTGGAAATCGAATACGCCCGCGACACCATGCCTCGCGGCGTGCTGGGCATGAACGCGGCGATGATGGAGGACTACCTCAAGTTCATCGCCAACCGTCGTCTGTCGCAGATTGGCTTGAAGGAAGAGTATCCGGGCACGACGAATCCGTTCCCTTGGATGAGCGAGATCATGGACTTGAAGAAAGAGAAGAACTTCTTTGAGACGCGCGTGATTGAGTATCAAACGGGTGGGGCTTTGAGCTGGGATTGATTCGAAAGGAAAATCCTAGGCTGCATGCGTCACTGAAAACCCCGTGAAAGCGGGGTTTTTTACATTCAAAACCAGGCTTGGTTCAGCGCCTCCGATTTGGGGCGTTTGATGAGCAAGCACCTCGATGAGCGCATGACCCGAAAGCTTGATCCTGCCCAGCGCCGGATCATGCTCGTGCATGTCCACGGCTTGACCGAAGAGCATCTGATGCTGAGCGAGTCGGGCGTCTAGCGTTACTGGTTTATCACTACTGCCCTGAGTATCGGTTGCTGCGTGAGTGGGTCACGCATCAGGTGGTGCCAACCCTGCGGGATGAACGCTACTCCCATAAGGTGGAACGGCCTAAATTGAGCGTGTTGGATTGGCCGAGGATGTCGCTCTGCATGCTGAACTGGCAGGATGAGCCATGGATTCGCTTGCGGGATATGCCGGCGGTGCTGGTGGATGATCCGTTTAGTCAGCATGAGTCTCTTGGTGGCGGAAAGCTTCTCGGATTTTGCGAGGGTTTTGAGTATTCAATCATTAGCTGCCGTCCGTGTTCGGGCGGCGGTTTTTTTGTTGGGAATATTGAATTGGGGCTGCTGCGCAGCCCAGCGGGAGCAAGCTCCCTCGCCACGGGTGTAGGCTCTGAGAGCTTCAGCGTCTGTTGATAGAAAAGAATTGATGGGGATATGTAATGACGAAAAAGATAAGAAGTGAGGCCTTCGAGTCGATTCACAGCTCGGCCGAAGCGCTGCTGAAAATCGGCGCTATCAACGAGGTCACCATGCGAGAGTTCGACGAGGCGTGCATGGCTGAGGTATCTGCTGAAATCTCAGATCAAGAGGATTTACCTACAGTCAGAGCCGGCACTCAAAACCCTTGAGGATGTCCTCAGGGGTGCGGTCGAAATCCGCCGGCATCCGAATCTGCCCCTTTAACCGCCCAGGCTTGCGCGCCTGCGGTGTATCGACATGAGGCAGCAGATCCAGATAAGGCTTGCCGGCCTTGGTGATCACCACTCTGTCGCCCTGCCATGCACGCGCACCCAGTTGTAAGAGCTGGGACCTCGCTTCGTGCAGGGTTACTTGAACCTGTTCGCTCATACACCGTCTTCGCTCATTCGCCTGGGCCATTCTCGCCACCCTTTACCTTTTTAGTGGCTCTGAGAGTAGCAACTCTACCGGGCTGCTCTGTGGACTTTCGTTTAGGGTTGGCGCCGCGAGCGGGCGCTTTGGGGTCCGGTTTTTGCGGTCGGGGTGGCGGCGTGTAAAGAGGTACAGCAGCCATCAACCCCAAGCGCAGTCCAAACTTTCTCAGGATCGCGTCGAGGGTGCTGATGCTCGGATTACCCTTGTCCTTTTCGATCTGGTAGAGAGCCTTTGTCGACATCTTGCACATAACTGCGAAGGTCTCTTGGTCGAGACCAGTAACCTCAAGTCTCAGCCGGCGAATAGAGGTTCCCAGGGTTTGGGTCCCTGTCACATGTTGCATGACGATGTCGTCAATGATCGCCCTGCGTCGTTCACCCGTGTTCTCTTTCATCGCAATTCTATTTGTTGTTTCGGCAATATAATGCCGGTTATCCGGAAGGTCAGGCCATAACCGGTATTATGATACCGATTACGTCAATCTGGGACCGGAAAAGGGGCCGCTTCGCAGCCCAGCGGGAGCAAGCTCCCTCGCCACGGGTTGATGTCAGGGCACAGGTGGGCGGCAGGCTTGATGGTTGGGTTGGGTTTGGGAATCGCGAGCAGGCTCGCTCCCACAGGAGTTCTTTGGTGGGTTGAAACTTTGGGTGCAGCCCGCCACGTCCTTCGGTATTAATACACTTCCTCTCACGGACCCGAGCCCCGATGAAATTCGACACCGCCTATTGCCTCAGCCTCGATGCCAAGCTTTCGATCTATGACGTTCGGGACCTGAATTTCGACGAGACCATGGCCTTCGATTCGGCCAAGGAGCGCTTTCAGTGCCCCAACGATGCCTGTCGGGCGGCGTTTGATGAGGGGAATCGGCTGACGACGTTCAATGCCAAGAACGTCAATTACATCCGCACGCCGCATTTCAAGAACCAGCCCACTACCCGGCATATCGAGGGCTGCCCTTATGTCAGTCCGAAAATGCCAGGGCTTGATGCGCAAAGCGTTGAAGCAGATGACGACCGCGAGGAGCATTTTCCGTCGGAGTTGTTACTGACTCGGCGTCAGTACGTGCGCAAGCCGTCCGCCCCGTCTGACAACGTTGAAGCGAATCGGCCTACGCTCTCATCCGTATCTTCCCACGGTGATAACGCTCATTCCGCGCAGGATTCAACACCGGACAAAACCAGTGTCTTCGCCCACCCCGTGGAATGTTTCGTTTCGAATTTCGATAACAAGGACCTGCTCAAGCGCATGCCGTTGAAGATTGGCGAGCACACGGCGCCCTACGGATCGTTCTTCAAGAAGATCGAGTATTTGCAGGACAACAAGGGCTTGATTTACTGGGGCAAGATCAAGGAGATCAAGGATTACACCCTGAGCTTTCGCATCGATTTCGAAGCAAAGGTCTGGTTCAAGCAGCCGGACGAGGCGAAGAAGAAGCCTTACTCGGTCAACGTTTACCTGAGCAAGAAGCTGATCGACAACTACCGCAAGCGCAAGGCGTTCCTGGCAGAGATCAAGCACGCCATCGACAGTGATGCGCCGTTGTATTGCTTCTTTTATGGCGTCACGCCCGAGTTGAGGCAGGTGCCGAGCAAGAAGAACCCCGAAGAAACGTTCGGGGTGTTCAGTGCCAATATCGAGAACCTGGATCACTTCATTATTCGGGAAGCGCCGGGGTTGGCTGAAGACTGATCCGGCTGAAGGCCCGTACGAGCCTGCGTAAACCCATTGCCCTGGACCTGGGCGATGACAGCCCAGCGGCGTTTTCCACCATGTTTCGCCGGACGCTCGGCCATGCTCCGAGCACCTGGCTGGAGATGACCGCCGGTCATTGATCAAAAAAATGAGATTGATCGGGACTCAAAACAACTGTACAAAAACACAGTATTTTCGAATCCTATAGCTTTGGAGCACCCCATGGCCTCTCTCGCAATCAAAACCACCCTGGAACGCATCGCTGTCTATCAATTCACCCCCGCCCACAGTGCGCAGGCCCGAGCCATGCTGGGCTGGAGTGTCGAGGAGCTGTCCCGGCAATCCGGTGTATCGGTCCAGGCTATCCGCCGCTTCGAGGCTGGTGGCGAGTTGCTCGATGTGACCCGCTTGGCCCTGGCCTTTCGCCTGGAGGCCGAGGGCCTGGTGTTCTTCCCCGGCTTCGCACCGGGGCGCGGCATGAACATCAAGGGTGCGACGCCGGACCCGATGGGGCGGCCTGATTACGCGATGATCGAATAACACCGTTTGTGCAAGTGCTAGGCGATACCCGCTTGGTCCTGGTACGCCGAGGGTTCCACATCCAGCCACCAGGCACGGCCACGTTGCGGTTGCGTCAGGGTGAAGGCTTCGCCCATTTGCGGCGTGGTGATACAAACGTTGCGTTCCCCGGCCAGGGCCAGGATGCGATTGAAAGGCTCGTACCAGGCATGCATCGCCAGGTCGAATGTGCCGTTGTGGATTGGCAGTAGCCAACGACCCTTGAGATCGATATGGGCCTGCAAGGTCTGCTCCGGCTGCATATGGACATGGGGCCAATCCACGTTATAGGCGCCGGTTTCCATCAGCGTCAGGTCAAAAGGGCCGTATTGCTCGCCGATGCGCTTGAAACCTTCGAAGTAACCGGTGTCGCCGCTAAAGAAGATTCGCGTGTCGCCATCGATTATTACCCATGAGGCCCACAAGGTGCTGTTGCTGTCGAACAGGCCTCGACCGGAAAAATGTTGGGAAGGCGTGGCGATGAAATCGATACCGTCCACCTCGGTGCCCTGCCACCAGTCCAACTGGCGCACCTTGCCGGCGTCGACGCCCCATTTGACCAGAGTGTCGCCCACGCCCAGGGGCGCCAGGAAGTGACGGGTCTTGGCCGCCAGCTTGAGAATGGCTTGATGGTCGAGGTGGTCGTAATGATCGTGGGACAGGATCACCGCTTCGATCGGCGGCAATTCCTCCAGGCTGATGGGTGGTTGATGAAAACGCTTCGGGCCTGCCCATTGCACGGGTGAAGCACGCTCGGAGAACACCGGGTCGGTCAGCCAGAACTTGTCCCGCAGCTTGAGCAGCACCGTGGAATGACCGAGGCGGAAGGCGCTGTGGTTCGGCGCGGCCAGCAGCGCGGCTCGACTCAACAGTTGTACATCGATGGCGCCCGCAGGACGGGTGGAGCGGGGCTTGTGGAAAATCATGTTCCAGATGATGCGCAGGGTCGTGCCAAATCCTTCACGCGGCGTGAAGGCATGGTTGCGATATTTGCCCTGGTCTTGCCGCGAGGACTCATGGGCAGGAGGATGGTTGGTCGAACAAGAGGGATGGGTCATGGTGCGATAACTCCAAGGGCGTCCGCACGTATGCGCTTCGCCGTTGCGGGACGCTGAATGGCCGTTGCATGTACCCTCAGCCGCCTTATTCAAAACTACACCACTCGGTGTAGTTTCCAGATTGCATGAATCGAAAGAGCAAGTAAACTACCGAGTGTAATTTTCCTTTGCCGACGAACTGCCCATGACCGCACCGCAGCGCCTTACCGAGCGAAAACGCGAAGCCATTCTCCAGGCCGCGATTGCTGAATTCCGCAACAGCGGTTTCGAAATCACCAGCATGGACAAGATCGCGGCGACGGCAGGCGTGTCGAAGCGCACGGTGTACAACCACTTCCCAAGCAAGGAAGAACTGTTTGCCGAAATCCTGAATCGGTTATGGAACAGCATCACCGCAGAACAGGACATGCCCTACAGCCCGCAAACGCCGCTACGGGAGCAGCTTCAAACGTTGCTGCAAGCCAAACTGCAATTGCTGGCGAACGAGAATTTTCTCGACCTGGCGCGCATCGCCATCGCCGCAACCATTCATTCCCCGGAGCGAGCCCAGGACATGGTGTCGCGCATGGGGCAGCGCGAGGAAGGCCTGGCTGCCTGGATTCGCCAAGCCCAGGCCGATGGCCGCTTGAAACCCGTGGAGCCGGCATTTGCCGCCCAACAGATGCACGGGTTGCTCAAGACGTTTGCGTTCTGGCCACAGGTGTCGATGGGGCAACCGAGCCTGACCCAGGAGGAACAGACCCACGTGATCGAATCGGCCCTCGACATGTTCCTGAATCGGTACCAAGCCTGAACCTCAGCCCCACCGCAAATTGCGCCCCAATTCATCGAACAAGGTCACCACCGAGCGCAGGGCCCGGCAGTCCGGTCGGGTCAGGAGCCACAAAGCCGTGTCATAGCCCTTCAACGGTTCGCCAAGTGGGATCAGTCCTTCATCTTCATTGATCAGAAAGTCAGGCAGTGCCGCAATCCCCAGACCTGCCCTCACCAGTTCGGTGACCGACAGCATGCTGTTGCAGCGATAGGCAGGCACTACGCCGGGTAGATGCTGGCGACGCCAGGCCACCGTGGGGTGGTCGGGGAGGAAATCGTCCGGTGCGATCCAGGTCATGGCGGCCAGGTCATCCGCATTCGCCGCGCGAAGATACGTAGCGCCGGCGCATACCCGGTAAGCCACATGGCCCAGGTTGCGACCGACCAGGTGTTCCGGCGGTGTACGGGTCAGTCGCAACGCAATGTCGGCATCGCGGCGGCTGAGGTTGGCGAAGTCGTTCGAAGTGCTCAACTCAAGACTCAACGCCGGATAAGCGGGCATGAAACGCGCCAGCGCCGGCAGCAACAACGTTTGCAGGACTGAGTCGCTGCAGGTCAGGCGTACCGTCCCGCTGATCACCTCACCGCCCTGCTCCACGCCCACTCGCGCCGCCTCCAACGCCTGCTCGGCGCGCTCGGCTTGTTCGGCCAACGCCTGGGCCAGGCTCGTGGGCAAATATCCAGAGCGGCTTTTTTCAAACAAGGGCAGGCCCAAGGCCGCCTCCAGCCGACGTACCGAACGAAACACCGTGGACACGTCCACCTGCAGGAGGCGAGCGGCCCGGGACAGCGAGCCGCCACGGACCAGCGCGAGGATCAGGGATAGATCGGGGTAGTCCAGACGATAGTGCGCCGCTGCATTGATCACTTGGGTGAACGCCAATATTGATTGCGTGAACGCCAATCTATAGTGGCCACCAGGAATCAACAAGCGGCGAGCCTCCCATGGATAAACAACGTCCTTTAAACATCGCCCTGATCGGCGATCACGACCCTCAAATCACCGCCCACCGGGCGATCCCCCTCGCATTCGAGCTCGCGAGCAAGCAAACCAGCCATGAAATCCGGTTTCAATGGCTGGGAACGTCGCACATCACCAACACCGCCGTGCTGGAGGATTTCGACGGTGTCTGGTGCGTACCCGGCAGCCCGTACCAACATGAAGAAGGGGCCTTACGGGCCATTCGTTTTGCCCGCGAACAGCATCGGCCTTTCCTCGGCACCTGCGGCGGTTTTCAGCATGCGGTGCTGGAATACGCCCGCAACGTGATGGGCTGGGCCGACGCCGTCCACGGCGAAACTTCTCCCGAAGCTGAACGGGCACTGTTGACGCCGCTGAGCTGTGCGCTGGTGGAAACCATCGACAGCCTTCAACTCGATGCGGAGTCGTTGATTGCCAAGGCTTACGGCCGCCGGACGGTATCAGAGGGCTACCATTGCCGTTTCGGCGTCAACCCGGATTTGGAAAAGGATTTGTTGAATCAGCGGCTGCACGCCGTTGCCCGGGATTCGGACGGCGGCCTGCGAGCGGTTGAACTTCAAGGCCATCCGTTTTTTGTCGCGACGCTGTTCCAGCCTGAACGCGCAGCATTGGAAGGCCGCGTGCCTCCGCTGGTAAGCGCGTTTGTCGAAGCCTGCGCGGAGCAAACGCCATGAGCGCCCATTATTACGCCGTGATTTTCACTTCCCTGCGTACCGCCGCAGACCAAGGCTACGCCGAAGCCGCCGAGCACATGTTGAACCTTGTCCAGGAGCAACCCGGATTTCTCGGCATCGAATCAGCCCGTGGCGACGACGGCCTGGGAATCACCGTGTCCTATTGGCGCGATGAAGCTGCAATCCTGGCGTGGAAGCAGCATCCCGAACACAGCGCGATCCGTGAGCGAGGCCGCGCGACCTGGTATGCCCATTGCCAGACGAGGGTGTGCAAAGTCGAACGGGACTATGCCTTCCAACGCCAGACTTGATATCGGCCTCAAAACCAGTGTGGGCGAGCTTGCGATGGCGGTGTGTCAGTCACGATGATGCTGGCTGATCCACCGCTATCGCGAGCAGGCTCGCTCCCACACTATTCCCCGGGCTGCACGCAGTCATTGGTCAGTACCAATTCCTAGTGGGAGCGAGCTTGCTCCCGATGGCGGTGTGTCAGTCACGATGATGCTGGCTGATCCACCGCTATCGCGAGCAGGCTCGCTCCCACACACTATTCCCGGTGGTCACACCTTCGTTGTTGAGTACCAATTCCTAGTGGGAGCGAGCTTGCTCGCGATGGCGGCGTGCCGGGTCACGATGATGCTGGCTGGTCCACCGCTATCGCGAGCAAGCTCGCTCCCACACTATTCCCCGGTGGTCACACCTTCGTTGTTGAGCACCAATTCCTTGTGGGAGCGAGCCTGCTCGCGATGGCGGTGTGTCAGTCACGATGATGCTGGCTGATCGACCGTTATTGTGAGCTAGTGGCGTGGGAAAAATCTGCTTTACGCAGATCAATGTCGGTATGGCGATAGCGTCCGCAGCGTTCAGTTGTTAAAAGAGAGGTTTACAGAAACCTGCGAAAGGATCTCGAGCATGCCCCTCACCTTTACTCGTAGCGCCCTGATGTTGAGCCTGTTGCTCGGACTCGGTCCGACACATGCCGCCGAGGCGCCGCAACCCAAAGCCCTGGCGAACCGTCAGGGCATTCCACATCCAGCGGTCATCGCCCATCGCGGCGCATCGTTCGACGCACCGGAATCCACCGCCGCCGCCTACAAGTTGGCCCGCGACCTGGGTGCCGACTACCTTGAGCTCGACCTGCAACGCAGCAAGGACGGCGTTCTGTTCGTCTTGCACGACGACAGCCTGCTGCGCACCACCGATGTCGCGACCAAGTTTCCAGAACGCAAGGACAGCACCGCCAACGCCTTCACCATGGCCGAACTCAAGACGCTGGACGCCGGCAGCTGGTTCAACGCGGCCTACCCGGACCGTGCGCGGCCTTCCTTCGTGGGCTTGAAAATCCTTACGCTGGACGAAGTCATCAACATCGCCGAGGGCAACCCTCAGCAAAAGCCAGGGCTGTACATCGAGACCAAGGAGCCCAAGCTGTTTCCCGGCATCGAGCGCGACCTGAAGGATAAATTGCAGGACCGAGGCTGGCTGAGCCCATCCGGCTCCAAGCTGGCCAAGCGCGCCCTCGGCGTGGGCCAGGGCAAAGGCAAAGTGGTCTTGCAGACCTTCGAGAAAAGCAGCCTGGAACTGCTGCACAAGGAAATGCCGAAGGTTCCGAAAATCCTGCTGCTGTGGGTGGGCGAAGGCAACATCGAGCCTAAATCCAAAGTGACGTTCGGCGAGTCCGGGGAAACCGACAAAGCCGTGTACTACGCCAAGCAAGAGCCCAAGGACAAGGCCGAGTTCGAACAATGGGTCCAATACGCCAAGGCCCACGGCGCCATCGGCACCGGTCCTTCGGCGGCGTTGACCCATGGCGGCAGCCAGAGCTATGCGGACCTGGTGAAACCGTGGATGAACCAGTACACCCACGACCAGGGTTTGCTGGTACATGTCTACACCGTGGATGAGCCGGTGGACTTCAAGAAAGTGATGGATGCCGGCGTGGATGGCATTTTCACCAATCGGGCCAGCGAGTTGCTCAAGTACTTCAAGCGTCCCGAAACAGGAACCGTGGCGCAACTACTGAAGAAGAACGGTTACTGAGCGAGTGCAGGATCAGGGCATTTAACAAAGTTTTTCGAATTAAGGATGAATTAAGTTGCCAGAGATAATCTGAACCCACTTAAACGACTCACCCTTTGACGACACCAAGGAAATACAACATGAAAACTTTGACTGCCCTGTTCACCGCTGCTGCCCTGACCCTCACCGCTGGCCTTGCCCAGGCTGATGTTCGCGTCGACCAGATTCCTCAATTGGTAAAGGAAGGCAAGATCAAATCCCTGGAATCGATGAATGCCGAAGCCCTGAAGTTGCACCCGGGCGCGACCATCACCGATACCGATTTGGATAATCACTTCAACGGCTACGAATATGAGGTGGAACTGCGCGACGCCAAAGGTCAAGAATGGGATGTAGACTTTGACGCCACCACTGGTAAAGTTCTGAGCAACAAGCAAGATAATTAATCAGTCGCGAAAAGAGCCGCCCAACTTTCAAGTTGCGCGGCTTTTTCACGTACGTATGTAAAGCTGTGCCAGGCCGGGACGCCACAGCCCAACCGTCACAAAACCTTCAAAAATCCCTGCAATGATGCCGCTCAAGTGAACCTGTCGCCGCGACGGGCACTCCCCGCCAGCGAGCCTCAATGAACCACAGCATCGACCAAAGCCATCGCGACCCGGATCTGTTCGGCCTGCTCTACGGATTCAGCTTCCGCCCCGGCGAGCGCGGGCGAGAGATCGGTTCAGTCCAGGCCCTGCAAAGCCTGCAGCAACCCCAGGATCCTGATGAATTCCTCTGGTTGCACTTGAACCTTGCCCACGCCGCGTGCGAGCGCTGGATGAAAAATCACCTGGCCTTGCCCCAAGAGTTCTTCGAAGCCTTGCACGAAGGCTCGCGCTCGACCCGCATCGAGCACGTGGATTCGGCCTTGCTCGCGGTGGTGAACGACGTCGTATTCAACCTCAGCAACATGGTGTCTTCGGATGTGTCCACGTTATGGGTTTGCGTGAGCAGTCGGCTGATCGTCAGCGCACGGTTGCAGCCCTTGCACTCGGTCGACAAGCTGCGCTCATCGGTCAAGGCCGGGGAAAGCTTTCGCTCGCCACTGGAATTGCTCGTGCATCTGCTGCGCGACCAGGGCGAGGTACTGACCCAGATCGTGCGCAAGACCAGCCTCAGCGTCGACCAGATCGAGGACCAGTTGCTGTCTTCGCGGGTCTCGACCAACCGCGCCGAACTGGGCAGCCAACGCCGAGTGCTGGTGCGCCTGCAACGCCTGTTGGCGCTGGAACCGGGGTCGTTGCTGCGGCTGCTCAATCGCCCGCCGCAATGGTTGCAGAAAGAAGACGTCAAGGAGCTGCGCAAATCCACCGAGGAGTTCGCCCTGATCATCAACGACCTCACCGCGTTGGGCGAGCGGATCAAGCTGCTGCAGGAAGAAATCGCCGCCAACCTCAACGAACAAAGCAACCGCACACTGTTCACCCTGACGGTGGTCACGGTGCTGGCACTGCCGATCAACATCATCGCCGGTTTCTTCGGCATGAATGTCGGTGGCGTGCCGCTGGCGAGCGATCCCGAGGGTTTCTGGATCCTGGTGGCGCTGGTCGCCACCTTCACACTGTTCGCCGGCCGCTGGGCGTTTCGCAAGCGGCGCGATTATTGAACTGGTTCACTTCAAGTTTGCATGGAACCTTGTGGCGAGGGAGCTTGCTCCCGCTCGGCTGCGCAGCAGTCGTAAAAGCTGTCGCACCGCGCTGAATGGCTTTGGGGCAGCTGCGCAGCCCAGCGGGAGCAAGCTCCCTCGCCACGGGTGTTACCAAGCCCTATTCAAAACAGATCAATGCCATCAGGCACTCAGCCGCGCCGTCACTTCGTTCAGTTGGCCCGACAACCCTTGCAAATCCCGACTGGCCGCTTCGGTACGCTGGACGTTATCCAGGTTGGTGCTGGCGATACAGGTGATTTCAGTCAGGTTGCGCGAGATGTCCTCAGCCACGGAGGTCTGCTCTTCGGCCGCCGTGGCAATCTGGCGGTTCATGTCGCGAATCGCTTCGACGGCCTGGGTAATGCGTTCGAGCATTTCGCCGGCCTGGGTCACTTGCTCGACACTTTCCTCGCTGCGCGACTGCCCGCTTTCAATGGCCTGGGCCGCGTCCACCGCACCGGTTTGTACCGTCTGGATGATCTGGTTGATCTCGATGATGGACGCCGCCGTACGCTGGGCCAGGCTGCGCACCTCATCGGCCACCACCGCAAAACCGCGCCCGGCTTCACCGGCCCGGGCCGCTTCGATGGCGGCGTTGAGGGCCAGCAGGTTGGTCTGTTCGGCGATCCCGCGAATCACTTCCAGCACCTTGCCGATGCGCCCGCTGTCGGTTTCCAGGCGACGGATCACCGTGGCGGTGTTCGCAATCTCGCCGCGCATCTGGGTGATGGTGTGGATGGTGCCGTGCATGACCTTCTCGCCCAACTGTGCCGAGTGATCGGCATCATCGGCCGCCCGCGCCGCGTCGGCGGCATGGCGGGCGACTTCCTGGGCGGTAGCGGACATTTCATTCATCGCGGTCGCCACTTGATCGGTGCGTTCGAATTGCTCGCTGGTGCCCTGGCTCATCAGGCTGGCGATGGCGTTGAGCTCGCCGCTGGCGCTGTCCAGCTCCGTGGCGCTGCGTTGCAGGCGGTTGAAGGTTTCAGCGAGGAAGTCACGCAGCGTATTTGCCGCGAGGGCCAGGTCGCCCAGTTCATCTTGACGCGTGCTCGACACACGCGCGGCGAAACGCCCACGGCTCAGTTGAGTCACGTATTCGATGAGGTTACGGATTGGCTGCACCAGGTTGCGGTTGACCAGCCAGAGACTCAGCATGCCGACCAGCAAAGCCGAGACCAGCATGATCACGGTGCCCAGCAGGATCGTGCGATCAGCACCGGCACTGATCAGCGCCGATTGCTCATTGCCCAATTTATGCAGCTCCACCACCAACTCGCTCATCTGGTCACTGGCGGCACGGTCGAAGCCCTTGACCGCCGCATCCCCCGCCGCGGCATCTGCGCCAGAGGCGACAAACGCATTACGGCCTTTTTGATAGGCGGCGCCCAGTTGTGCGTGCTCGCTTTGCAGACGTTCGATGCGTGTCCTGATCGGTGCGGGAACACCGTCATGCTTGATCAACTCACCCAAAAGGTTCTGGACATCGCGCTGGCGATCGTCGAACTCCTTCCAGTATTTTTCCAACTCTGCCGGCTGCTTGCCGCGCAACAGAACGTTTTTCCACTCCTGGACCTGCACCTTGAATTGCAGGTTGGCCTCGTCGATCAACTGCGAGGCGCGCAAAGGGCCATCGATGAGGTTTCGATAATTGTGGATGCCATCGGAAAGAAAGTGAAAGGACGCCAGGGCGATCAACAGCATCGCCAGCAGGCTGCCGCTCAGGAGAGCCAGAATCTGGGCTCTCAGGGATTTTTGTACAAACATGGAATCGATCTCTTCGAATAAAAGGACGTCCATGTCCTGGGTCTGCTCTCGCAACTGCATGTGCAGAATTCCTAGACGAGATCGGCTTGAATGCCCTGTTCTTGAGCCTCGCCGACCACCGGTAGCAAGCTTGCTTTCGCTGGCTGGACATGACCTGTCCAGACAAGCCCATCGGTCGCTCCATCTGAATTTAAAAGTCTTTTTGTCATTTCCACTGGGGTATCCTGCCCAGGCTTTTTAAAAGCGCGGATCTACCAGATCTATCCAACAGACTTTGCGAGGAGCGCGATATGCACGAGATTCCTAATCTCCCCTTCCCTAGCCTGCACGAACCTGAGCAGACGACCCCGCTACAAGCCGGAGGGCAACCCGCCTCCCAGCAAACCGAGCCGCAGCAAGCCACTGAACGCCGTCAGGCCGACAGCGAAGACTGATCCACCCGCACCACCAGACTGTGTGGAAAGCGCTAAGATGCGCTTTCCACACCGCCTGAATCCGAGCCCCACCATGACCGACGAAACTTCCTCCTTCAGCCCGGCCCAGGCCAGCGTGTTGATCGGCACCGCCGAGAAAATGGTCGAGATCTGGACCCGCCTCTCTCCCGAGAAACAGGCCGCCCTGCTGGCGCGGTTCGGCACGCAGGAAAATGCCTTGGCGGCACTTGTCACCACGCACCTGGTCGCTGGCAAGACCACACCTGAATCTCCGTCCGGCAAATAGTTTTACTTTTCCACGCTCCATCCTGTCGGTCGCCGTTATCATAAGCAGCCTATCTATCCTGCTGCCCCGTGGACCTTCCCCCATGCCAGATTCCCAGCGCCCCATGGCGGTCACGCTGCAAGTCGTTTCCATTGTCCTGTTTACCTTCATCGGCTATCTGAACATCGGCATTCCGTTGGCCGTGTTGCCCGGATTCGTCCACGGTGAGCTGGGATTCGGCGCGGTGATCGCCGGGCTGGTGATCAGCGTCCAGTATTTGGCTACTCTGCTCAGCCGTCCTTATGCGGGACGCATCATCGACAACCTCGGCAGCAAGCGCGCTGTCATGTTCGGCCTGGCCGGGTGTGGTTTGAGCGGCGTGTTCATGCTGGTTTCTGCCTGGACCGCCGGCATGCCGGTCCTGAGCCTGACCAGCCTGTTGATCGGTCGCCTGGTGCTGGGCAGCGCGGAAAGCCTGGTGGGCTCGGGCTCGATTGGCTGGGGCATCGGCCGGGTCGGCGCGGCGAATACCGCCAAGGTCATCTCGTGGAACGGCATCGCCAGCTACGGCGCGCTGGCGATCGGCGCGCCGTTGGGGGTTTGGCTGGTGAAATCCCTGGGACTTTGGAGCATGGGCGTCAGCATCCTCCTGCTGGCCGTGCTCGGGCTGGCGTTGGCCTGGCCAAAAACCGCGGCCCCCATCGTCGTCGGCGAACGCCTTCCGTTCATGCATGTGCTGGGGCGAGTATTGCCCCACGGCTGCGGCCTGGCCCTGGGCTCCATCGGTTTCGGCACCATCGCCACCTTCATCACCCTGTATTACGCCACGCAGCATTGGGACAACGCGGTGCTGTGCCTGAGCCTGTTCGGTGCCTGCTTCATCGGTGCGCGCCTGCTGTTCGGCAATTTGATCAACCGCCTCGGCGGGTTCAGGGTCGCGATTGCCTGCCTGTCGGTGGAAACCCTGGGCTTGTTGCTGTTGTGGCTGGCGCCGGATGCGCAGTGGGCCCTGGCAGGCGCGGCGTTGAGCGGTTTCGGCTTTTCCCTGGTGTTCCCGGCGTTGGGCGTGGAAGCGGTCAACCTGGTGCCGGCCTCCAGCCGTGGAGCCGCGGTGGGGGCTTATTCGCTGTTCATCGATTTGTCGCTGGGCATCACCGGACCACTGGCCGGAGCAATCGCCGCCGGTTTCGGCTTTGCCTCGATTTTCCTGTTCGCTGCGCTGGCGGCCCTGGGTGGGCTGGGCCTGAGCGTCTACCTGTACCGGCAGGCCCCTCGCTACCGCGAAGAGCGGGAGAAGAACTAGAAATCCACCTTGCCGCGTCCGGCCTTGATCGAGCCGCGTTTGGTCTTGGATTCGAGGCGACGCTTTTTCGAGCCCAGGGTCGGTTTGGTCGGACGGCGTTTCTTTTCGATCTTGGTAGCGCTGAGGATCAGTTCGACAAGGCGCTCCAGTGCGTCCGCCCGGTTCTGTTCCTGCGTGCGGTACTGCTGGGCCTTGATGATCAATACCCCGTCGCTGGTAATGCGACTGTCGCGCAGGGCCAGCAGCCGTTCCTTGTAGAACTCGGGCAACGACGAGGCCGGAATATCGAACCGCAGGTGCACGGCGCTGGAAACCTTGTTGACGTTCTGCCCGCCGGCGCCCTGGGCGCGAATGGCCGTCAGCTCGATCTCGGCGTCCGGGATGTGCACGGTATTGGAGATGACCAGCATGGAAAGTGTCCGGTGTCAGGGCCCACAGGATACCGCGAATTCCCAAGACAACACCTGATCCCTGCCAGATACAACAAACCCGGCACTCGGCCGGGTTTGTCTTCTTTCAGCAGTGCTTACTTGGCGGCAGCCGCCACAGCCAGCTCATGCCGAGCCTCGCGCTTGTTCTTGATCACATAGCACACCCACATGAACACCACCCACACCGGAATCGCGTAGACCGAGATCTGAATGCCAGGGATGAGCAACATCACGCCGAGGATGAACACCACGAAAGCCAGGCAGACGTAGTTTCCATACGGATACCACAACGCCTTGAACAAAGGCGCCTGGCCAGTCTGGTTCATGTGCTGGCGGAACTTGAAGTGCGAGTAGCTGATCATTGCCCAGTTGATCACCAGCGTGGCGACCACCAACGACATCAACAACTCCAGCGCCTGCTGCGGGATCAGGTAGTTCAGCAGAACCGCCACCAGCGTGATCGCCGCCGAAGCCAGGATCGAACGCACCGGCACGCCCCGCTTGTCGATTTTCGCCAGCGCCTTGGGCGCATCGCCCTGCTCGGCCATGCCCAGCAACATGCGGCTGTTGCAGTAGGTGCCGCTGTTGTACACCGACAGTGCAGCGGTCAGCACCACGAAGTTGAGGATGTGCGCCGCGGTGTCGCTGCCCAGCATCGAGAACACCTGCACGAACGGGCTGCCGCTGTAGGCGTCGCCCGAGGCGTTGAGCGTGGTCAGCAGGCTGTCCCATGGCGTCAGGGACAACAGCACCACCAAGGCACCGATGTAGAAGATCAGGATCCGGTAGATCACCTGGTTGATGGCCTTGGGGATCACGGTTCTCGGCTTGTCGGCTTCAGCCGCGGTGAACCCGAGCATCTCCAGGCCGCCGAAGGAGAACATGATGATCGCCATCGCCATGACCAGCCCGCTCACGCCATTGGGGAAGAACCCTCCGTGGGACCAGAGGTTGGTCACCGACGCTTGCGGGCCGCCGTCACCGCTCACCAGCAGATAGCTACCCAGGGCAATCATGCCGACAATCGCCACGACCTTGATGATCGCGAACCAGAACTCGGCCTCGCCGAAGACCTTGACGTTGGCCAGGTTGATCGCATTGATCAGGATGAAAAACGCCGCCGCCGACGCCCAGGTCGGGATATCCGGGGCCCAATAATGGATGTACTTGCCGACCGCGGTCAGCTCGGACATGCCCACCAGGATATACAGAATCCAGCAATTCCAACCCGACAGGAACCCGGCGAAACCGCCCCAGTATTTGTGGGCGAAATGGCTGAAGGAGCCGGCCACCGGCTCTTCGACGATCATTTCGCCCAACTGGCGCATGATCATGAAGGCGATGAAGCCGCAGATGGCATAGCCGAGGATCATCGACGGGCCGGCTGATTTCAGCACCCCCGCCGAGCCGAGGAACAAGCCGGTGCCGATCGCGCCACCAAGGGCGATCAGTTGAATGTGGCGATTTTTCAGGCCGCGTTTCAGCTCGCCCGAATGCGAGTTTTGTCCATTCATGAAAAGGGTCTCACGCAAGGTTTGATGATGTTCGTTAGACGTTGCCGCTCGAATCGGATCTCAAGCAGCGCCGATCAAACCCCAGCGCAGGCACCAGGAATTCAGCGTTTTTACAACGGTCATGCGTCACCTGTTTGTTTTTATCTGTGACGAAATCGAACCCGACACGCTTGTGGCGTGGCGGAATGAACAAGGCGGATAACCTTGAAAATGCGTGGGTACGCGAAGGGTCACAGTAAAACGCGGCGCATTGTACACCGCTGACCCCCTGCTGCCAGACATCACCGGATCAGCGTGTCGTTTGCCGGGATCGCACGGGGCCGCCTCGAACGTGTCGGGCGGCTGCGAAAAGATGTCCGGGCTCTTGCGAGCCGTTGATGTGAGCGATGCAAAAAGCGTCACCACAGAAGAATGGAAACGGAGCTACGGCGTTCATTGCGCCTCCTTTTTGTTATTCGCCTGCACGACAGGCATGGGACGCATCTCACCCTTGAAGCGCCCGTGAAACAAGCGGCCCGGCGCCTTTCGAAATAGGAACGCCAAGCCGGCGCGGAAGTTTTTTCTTACAGCTGGGAGAAGCGCCGGGCATTGCCAGCGAGACGGGCAATCTCCGTAAGCATTTCTTTACAAGCCGTAACGCAAACTTTCCGTTCAGGAAGTTTTCAGAAGCTGCCTGCAAATTGACGGTAGATAGCTACCTAACCAAAAAGGAATGCCAGTCGGCTGTTTTGAAAGGGGTAAACCGGGTCGCAGAAAATGGAACAAAAAGTTCAAACGAAAAAAATAGAATAATTTTTTGCATTCCAAAAAACCGTCGACTAGGTTTTCAGCCACTTGCCAAGGCATCTTGCCGGCGAGTTTTTGCGGTGCCGATTCCGCCGGGCATGGCTCGCCGGATCGGCCCGCGTTTTCCGCAAAAGTCATCTAGGAGATTCACTATGCAAGCACTGGACAAAGACTTGGAAACCGAACTGCAACTGGACGAATGGTTCGAGGCACCGACCCATGAAGCCGCCGTTGAAATGATGCAAGCCGACGCCGTCGTTCCGTTCGGCACGGCGATGTGGCCTCTGTAAGCGATACCCGGCGGAGCTGATCCGGCCGGTCGGCTCCGCCACTTGCTGTCAGGACGCCAAATCAATCGTCAGGGAAGAATAAGCATGGACACACAACGAGCCATCTCACATTTCCTTTACTACCTCGAACATCATCCCGCCCTGGCCGGTATCCAGTCCGCCAAGGTCTTGCTCGGCCACACCGCAGACTACGAAGCGCTGGTCGCCAGCATTTCCGAACAGGCCGGCGCCTCGCCGTTCCGGTTCAGCACCATGCGCCTGGACATTGAAACCACCGAGCGGCTGTCCCAGGCCATTGCCGACAGCGATCTCTACATTTTCTTCTACGACTCATCCACCCTTCCCAACCCGCGCCCCGATGGCCCGGACTTCGTCCGCGCATTGCAGGGTGTGATGGCGGATAACTGGAAGAAATCGCTGCTGTTCAAGGACTACGGCGAGTACTTCCATGACACCTTCAGCGTTATTCCCCAGCGCATCGCCGGGCTCAACAGCCACCTGATCCGCCGCATGTCCCAGGCCACCACGTTGAGCTTCGAGGACCACCATGGATCGTATTTCGACACCCCACTGAACAGTGTCAAGAAGTGGACGGACATCAACGGCGTCGGCAACTACGACCTTGCGCCTGGTGAAATCGCCACCCACAGCGACACCATCAATGGCCGTGTGAAGTTCGTCGGGACCTTCCTCAGCACGATCCCATTCGCCCGCAAATACGGCGTGCTGCAATCGCCACTGGAGCTGTGGATCGAAGATTCCACGATCCAGAAAATCGCCACCGATGTCCCAGGCCTGGAACACGATTTCAACCGGTACCTGGACGCCAATCCTTCCAACCGGCGCATCGAGGAACTGGGGATCGGCACCAACGAAGGGGTCAAGAGCCTGTACGCCCGCAATGCCGGTTTCGAGGAGCGCCATTGCGGCTTGCACCTGGGCCTCGGTGGCGGGGCCAAGGGCAGCCATCATCTGGATCTGATTTTCGAAGGCGGTGTGCTGGCGCTGGATAACGAGCCGATGTTCGACGGGCGGTTTGTGCTTTAGGCTGAAATTGATCGTGGGGGCTGCTGGTGCCATCGCGAGCAAGCTTGCTGCCGCAGTTGATCATCAGTGAACCATGGGGCTGTGCTCGACGCGGTCCTTGTGGGAGCGAGCCTGCTCGCGAAGGCTGACTCAAAGGCATCACATCACTAAAAGCCAGGCAAAAAAAACGCCAACCCAACGGTTGGCGTTTTTCCTTGCAGCTAAAAGCCAGAAGCCCGCAGCTGTTTTACTCCGGCTTACGACGCCCAAACACCGGACGCTGTCCCGAACCCGCCGGCGCACCACGACGCTTGCCCGACGGTGCATCGCGATCGGCCAGGATGATGCCCGGACGCTTTTTCGGCGCAGGCTTGGCCGGACGCTTGGTGTCGGCCGGGCGATCCGCGACGGGCGTACCACGGCCAGCCGGGGCGCGGCCTTCGCCACGCTCGGTACGACCGTTGGCCGGACGCGGTGCGCGAGGACCACGCTCGCCGTCCTGGCGAGGTGCTGGCTTGCGCGCCGGGCGCTCGCCTTCGATCTGCGGCTCGCGGGAAGGACGCGGGCCGGTCGCTACGCCGTCGGCCGCCGGGCGCAGCGTACGCACGCGCTCGGTCTTGCCCATCGGACGCGAGGATTTGCGCTGCATCCGCTCCAGCTTATCCTTGCTCTTGGCGGTCATCTGCGGCATCGCCACAGGCTTGAGTCCCACTTCGGCCGCCAGGATGTCGACTTCCTGTTGGGTCATTTCACGCCAGCGACCCATCGGCAGGTCGGAGTTGAGGAACACCGGGCCGAAACGCACGCGCTTCAGGCGGCTGACCACCAGTCCCTGGGATTCCCACAGCCGCCGCACCTCACGGTTGCGACCTTCCATCACCACGCAGTGGTACCAATGGTTGAAACCTTCACCGCCCGGCGCCTGCTTGATGTCGGTGAAACGCGCGGGACCGTCTTCCAGCACGACGCCGGCCTTGAGGCGCTCGATCATCTCGTCGTCGACTTCGCCACGCACACGCACGGCGTATTCGCGGTCCATTTCGTAGGAAGGGTGCATCAGACGGTTCGCCAGCTCACCGTCAGTAGTGAACATCAGCAAACCGGTGGTGTTGATGTCCAGGCGGCCGATGTTGATCCAGCGGCCTTCTTTGGGGCGCGGCATCTTGTCGAACACGGTCGGACGGCCTTCCGGGTCGTCACGGGTGCAGATTTCGCCGTCGGGTTTGTTGTACATGATCACGCGGCGCACCGTTTCGGCGGCCTCTTCACGCTTGATCACCTTGCCATCGATGGTGATGGCGTCGTGCATGTCGACGCGCAGGCCCAAGGTGGCGTCTTTGCCATTGACCTTGATGCGGCCCTGGGAGATCCACGCTTCCACGTCACGGCGCGAACCGACGCCGATGCGGGCAAGGACCTTCTGCAGCTTTTCGCCTGCTGGGCCGATTTCCTGGCTGTCGTTCTGGTCTTGGTCGTTCATTTCTGGGCACCTCCCGGTGTGGTCGAGCCAGGCTTGGCCTGGCACTTGAAAACAGGTCGTTCGGCGAAGGGATCGCCAAAGGGTCGCGAATCATACGCTCGTTGAGGTGATTGCGCATCAGAGACTAGCTGATCTGAATGCACGCAGCGTTTTTTCCGCTGATCGGTGGTGCGCAGGTTGGTGGAGTTTCATCGCTACCACAAGGGGACAGCGGTGTGTCAGTCGATAGACTCAATCCTCAAACTGACGCCGTTCGTTTTCGATCGCTTCAGCCAGGGCGCGGGCTTCGGCCTCCTCCTCGCTCAGTTCGGGTTCCGGCGGCGCAAGGGCGGCGACGGCGGCCAGCAGTTTTTCCCGGGCCTCGGCAACGCCGAGAATGTCCCCTTGGGGCTCTGGCTGCGGCGCGTGCTCGGTTTCACTCAACAGCGGCGTCGGTTCATCCGTCTCCTCCTCAGGGGCCGGACCTTCACGCAGCAGGTCGTCGAAGTCGGTCTTAAGGCCCTCCTCCATGCTGTCCAGTTCCAGGAGCAACGAATGGAAACTGGTCTCTTCCTTCGGTTCCTCCGGCTCGGCACTGGCATCGGCCAATTCCTGCAGGCCCTGGGGCACTGGAGCATCGTCGAATTCCAGCATCGGCTCGGGCTCCAGCTCACGCAATTCGGCCAGCGGCGGCAAGTCGTCGAGGTTCTTCAAGTTGAAATGATCGAGAAAAGCCTTGGTGGTGGCGAACATTGCCGGCTTGCCCGGCACGTCGCGATAGCCGACGACGCGGATCCACTCGCGCTCCAGCAACGTCTTGACGATGTTGCTGTTGACCGCCACGCCGCGCACGTCCTCGATCTCGCCGCGCGTGATCGGTTGGCGATAGGCGATCAGCGCCATGGTTTCTAGCAGCGCCCGGGAATAACGCTGAGGCCGCTCTTCCCACAGGCGCCCTACCCACGGGGCAAATTTCTCACGGATTTGCAGGCGGTACCCGGACGCCACCTCCTTAAGCTCGAAAGCCCGACCCTCGCAGGATTTGCCCAACAGCGTCAGGGCTTTTTTGAACACGGCGGGCTCGGGCCGCTCGCCTTCTTCGAAGAGTTCGAACAGCCGCTCCATCGATTGCGGCTTTCCAGAGGCCAACAGGAAAGCTTCAAGCAACGGCGCCAGCTCGCGGGGTTCAGTCAGGTTCATTGATTTGCTCGTTATTCGGCTCGGGCTCGCACATGGATCGCTGCGAACGGCTCATTCTGCACCAGCTCGACCAAGGATTCCTTGACCAATTCCAGGACCGCCATAAACGTTACCACCACGCCCAGCCGCCCCTCTTCGGCGGTGAACAGCTCGACGAAGGGCACAAAACCGCCGCCCTTGAGCCGCTCCAGCACATCGCTCATGCGCTCGCGGGTGGACAGCGCCTCGCGGCTGACCTGGTGACTTTCAAACATATCGCCCCGGCGCAGAACCTCGGCCATGGACATCAACAACTCTTCGAGGCTGACGTCGGGCAACAACTTGCGCGCCCGCGCCTCGGGGGCATCGAGCTTGGGCACCACCACATCGCGCCCCACCCGGCTCAAGCCGTCGATGCCTTCGGCGGCCGCCTTGAAGCGTTCGTATTCCTGCAAGCGGCGGATCAGCTCGGCCCGGGGATCGTCTTCTTCCTCTTCGACCTCGGCCGAGCGCGGCAGCAGCATGCGTGACTTGATCTCGGCCAGCATCGCCGCCATCACCAGGTATTCCGCCGCCAGCTCCAGACGCACCGATTGCATCAACTCGACGTAACCCATGTACTGGCGGGTGATTTCCGCCACGGGAATGTCGAGGATATTGATGTTCTGTTTGCGGATCAGGTACAGCAGCAGGTCGAGCGGGCCTTCGAAGGCTTCAAGGAAAACCTCCAGCGCATCCGGCGGAATGTACAGGTCCAACGGCATTTCCATGACCGCCTGGCCGTAGACCATGGCGAACGGCAACTCCTGCTGCGCGCCGGCCTGGCTGTCTACGCTGTCGACAACCGTTTCCACCACCGACATTCAGGCCTCGACCATGAACGGCGTCGGATCACCGCAACCGACGCGCACCACTTGCGGCTCGCCGTCAGCCAGATTGATCACGGTGGACGCTTTCATGCCACCGGAACCGCCGTCGATGATCAGGTCGACCTGGTGTTCGAGCAACTGGCGAATCTCGTAGGGGTCGGTCAACGGATCGGTCTCGCCGGGCATGATCAGTGTCACGCTCATCAAGGGCTCACCCAGCTCCGCCAACAGCGCCAGGGCAATGGGATGGCTTGGCACCCGAAGGCCGATGGTGCGCTTTTTCGGGTGCAGCAGCAGCCGCGGGACTTCCCGCGTGGCATTGAGAATGAAGGTGTACGGTCCCGGTAAATGGGCCTTGAGCAAGCGGAAGGTGCCGGTATCGATCTTGGCGAACAACCCCAACTGTGAAAGATCGCTGCAGATGAGCGCGAAGTTGTGCTTGTCATCCAACTGACGCAGGCGTCTTACCCGCTCGACGGCGTTTTTATCGCCGATCTGGCAACCAATGGCGTAGGACGAGTCGGTGGGATAAACCACTACGCCACCGCTACGGATGATTTCCACCGCCTGTTTGATCAGGCGCGCTTGCGGGTTTTCCGGATGAATCTGGAAAAATTGACTCACGTGTTCTACCTGTTCAGACGTCAGCGATAACGGGATCATGTTTGAATCTACACCATAGTGGTGGCAGATCTTCCGGCAACGGGCGGTATTCGCCAATCTCGGACCAGCCCCCCGGGCCATGGAAATCGCTGCCGGCGCTCACCAGCAGTCCAAACTCCCGGGCGAGGATCGCCAGGCTGCCGACCTGTTCGGCCGGCTGATGGCCATTGACCACTTCGATGGCATGGCCCCCTGCTTGAATATAGTCGGCTATCAGGCGCCGGCGTTTGCTGCGGGTGAAATCGTAGTGCCAGGGATGCGCCAGGCTGATCCAGGCTCCGGCGGCCCGCAGCGTCCCGACCGTTTCCTCGAGCGTCGGCCAATGCTGCTTGACGTCCCCCAGCTTGCCGGCCCCCAGCCATTTGCGAAAGGCTTCGGCGCGGTCCTTGACGAAACCTTCGCGCACCATCCAGTCGGCAAAATGTGGCCGGGCCGGCGCGTTGCCGCTATCGCCCAGCTCCTGCTGGATCTGCCGGGCGCCTTCCAGCGCACCGGGCATGCCCTTGAGGGCGAGCTTGCGGCTGATTTCTTCGGAACGCAGCCAACGACCGTCGCGCAGCTCGGCAATGGCCTGGACCAGGGACGGTGCGTTGACATCAAAACCGTAGCCCAGCACGTGGATGGTCGCTCCGCCCCAGGTACAGGACAATTCGACCCCGTTGACCAACTGCATGCCCAAGGCGGTCGCGGCGCTACGCGCCTCATCGAGGCCTTCCAGGGTATCGTGATCGGTCAGGGCCAGGACTCGCACGCCGTGCTCGTACGCCCGCGCCACCAGAACCGCAGGCGCCAGGGCGCCATCGGAGGCCGTGCTATGGCAGTGCAAATCAACATTCACGAGACTTTGTTACCTCAAATCAGCTGGCCCTATCGCGGCCAAGGATGTTTGTTATTATGCCGCCACATCCTGCTCCTGGCTGCCACTGTGAAACAATTCATCGATTTCATCCCGCTCCTGCTGTTTTTCATCGTCTACAAGCTTGATCCCCGAACCGTCGACATTGCCGGTCACTCCTTGACTGTAGGCGGTATCTACAGCGCCACCGCGGTGTTGATCATCAGCTCCCTGGTGGTCTACGGCGCGCTGTTCATCTCCCAGCGCAAGCTGGAGAAAAGCCAGTGGCTGACCCTGATTGCCTGCCTTGTATTCGGCAGCCTGACCTTGGCCTTCCACAGTGAGACCTTCCTTAAATGGAAAGCCCCGGTGGTCAACTGGCTGTTCGCGCTGGCCTTCATCGGCAGCCACTTCATCGGTGATCGCCTGTTGATCAAGCGCATCATGGGGCACGCCATCAACCTGCCAGAAGTGATCTGGACCCGCTTGAACATCGCCTGGATCGCATTCTTCCTGTTCTGCGGCGCCGCCAATCTGTTCGTTGCGTTCACGTTCCAGGCGTACTGGGTCGACTTCAAGGTCTTCGGCAGCCTGGGCATGACGTTGCTGTTCCTGATCGGCCAGGGGATCTACCTGTCCCGCCACCTGCACGATGCCGACCCCACCACGCCAAAAACCGAGGACTGACATGCTCTACGCAATCATTGCTACCGATGTTGCCGATTCCCTGGAAAAACGCCTGGCCGCCCGCCCCGAGCACCTGGAGCGCCTGCAAAAGCTCAAGGCCGAAGGTCGCATCGTGCTGGCCGGGCCGCACCCTGCGGTGGACAGCAACGACCCAGGCGCCGCCGGTTTCACTGGCAGCCTGATCGTGGCGGAGTTCGACTCGCTGGCCGCCGCGCAAGCCTGGGCCGAGGCCGACCCGTTCGTGACGGCCGGCGTCTATGCCAATGTCATGGTCAAGCCGTTCAAGCAAGTCCTGCCGTAACCCTCCGGGCGCGATGAGCCGTCCTGGCTCATTGCGCTCATTTGCTCATTTGCTCATTGTTCTCGTCGGCCTGCCGACAACCTGTCTAATCAGCCTAATCTCGATTGGAATTCAGGAGTTGCAATGCGCAAAGGTCCGTTGTGCCTGTTGTTGGTCACGTTAGCGATCGGGGCGCCCGCCCACGGCGAGGAAAGCACGGAGGCCGCTCATTCGGCGCCCTTGTCCTTGAGCGCGGGTGGCCATATCACCGAACTGCAGCAACGCTTGAAAGACAGCGAGCGCATGCGTGAAGAACTGACTCAACAACTGCAGAACGCCAACGGCGAGCGCGAAACCGCGCTGGTGGGACGGCTGCGCCAGGAAAACCAGCGCCTGAGGCTGCAACTCAAGGAAGCCCAGGCCAACCCCCTGCCACGCCTGCTGACTGACCAACAGCAATGGTTCGTCATTGGCGCCGGGGTAGCGCTATTGGCCCTGCTCTGCGGTATCTTTGCCAGCGGTGGACGTAGACAACGTCGGCAATGGCTAAATTGAGTGAGTCATGAGCGAGCTGTTACTGATAGATGATGACCAGGAGCTGTGTGAGCTCCTTGGCAGTTGGCTGGGCCAGGAAGGTTTCCAGGTCCGTGCTTGCCACGATGGCCTGAGCGCCCGCAAGGCCCTGGCCGAAACCGCCCCGTCGGCGGTGGTGCTGGATGTGATGCTGCCCGACGGCAGCGGCCTGGAACTGCTCAAGCAACTGCGCAACGATCACCCGGAGCTGCCGGTGCTGATGCTCTCGGCCCGTGGCGAGCCGCTGGACCGCATCCTCGGCCTGGAGCTGGGTGCTGACGATTACCTGGCCAAGCCCTGCGACCCACGGGAATTGACCGCCCGCCTGCGGGCCGTGCTGCGCCGCAGCCATCCGGCGGCGGTTTCCAGCCAGATCGAACTGGGTGACCTGACCTTCAGCCCTGTGCGGGGGGTGGTCAACATCGATGAACAGGAACAAACCCTCACCGTATCTGAAAGCCGCCTGCTCGAAGCGTTGCTCAAGCAGCCGGGCGAGCCCCTGGACAAGCAGGAGCTGGCGCAGATCGCCCTGGGCCGCAAGCTGACCCTGTACGACCGCAGCCTCGACATGCACGTAAGCAACCTGCGCAAGAAAATCGGCCCCCACCCCGACGGCAGGCCGCGCATCGTGGCCCTGCGTAGCCGGGGGTATTACTACAGCCTTTGAACACGCTTGGACCAAGAGACATGGCTAACCCTGTGGCGAGGGAGCTTGCTCCCGCTCGGTTGCGCAGCAACCGCAAGATCTTTGGGGCCGCTTCGCCCGAAGCGTCGGACCGGCCCAGCGGGAGCAAGCTCCCTCGCCACGGGGATTGTGTTCAGACTCCGAGATTTGTCAGGTCTGCACAAAAACGTCTTTACCCAAGCTTTACCCACCCCTGACCGCCGCTGACCTTGATCTCCGTAATCTGCACACATCCGGAACTGACCGGGAATGAGACAAGGAGAGACACCATGCGCAAGACCCTTACCGCCCTGCTGTTCGCCGCTGCCCTGCCGACCGTCGCCATGGCCATGCCCGAAGGTCCAGGCCCGATGGGCCCGATGGATGGCCCGCGCCACGGCGGCCAGATGCACGATAAAGGCCCGTACAGCCAACTGGACCTGAGCCGTGAACAACGCCAGCAGATCCGCCAGATCATGGGCGAGCAACGCCACGAACAACGGGAACTGGTGGACAAATACCTGGCCAAGCTCTCGCCAGCCGACCAGAAAGCCATGAAAGATGAAATGGACGCTCGGCATCAGAAAGTCGATGCGCAGATCCGCGGTCTGTTGAAACCCGAGCAGCAAAAGGCGTTTGATGCGCTCCAGAAAAAACGCGCCGAACGTCGGGCCGAGTGGGCCGAATTCAAGGCCTGGAAAGCGCAACAGCCGCAAAAAGCGCAATAATGCACTGAAGCACCATCAGCCCAACGGCACATCGCCGTTGGGCTTTCTTTGTTTTCGAGGATAACTCCGTGCGTTCATTGTTCTGGCGCGTCCTGGCCAGCTTCTGGTTGGCCATCGCTCTGGTGGCGGGACTTTCGATTCTCTTGGGCCATATGTTGAACCAGGACGCCTGGATCCTCAGCCGCCATCCGGGCCTCAACACCCTGGCCGAAGAGTGGACGCAGACTTACGAAAGCCAGGGCGAAGATGCCGCCCAGGACATCCTAAAACAACGCAAGCGCGAGTATCACGTCGATGTCCAGGTGCTCAACGAAAGCGGCGACCCGGTGGTGCGCGGCACGTTCCCACATCGGGCCGCGGCCTTCGAGGCGCGACAGAACAACGACGAACGCCGCCTGCCCTGGCGGCGCCTGACCGACGAATTCACCAGCGCCAAGACCGGCGACACCTATCTGTTCATCTATCGCATTCCCCACCCCGAATTGGACGCCTGGCATCGCGACAGCCTGCTCTGGCCCCTCAGCGCCTTGGCGATTGCGCTGGTGGTGCTGACCCTGTTCAGCCTGCTGGTGACGCTTTCCATCACCCGGCCGTTGAGCCGGCTGCGCGGCGCGGTGCACGATCTGGGACAAGCGACCTACCAGCAGAACAGCCTCGCCAAGCTGGCCAACCGACGGGACGAGTTCGGCGTGTTGGCCACCGATTTCAACCGCATGGGTGCGCGCCTGCAGAGCCTGATCGCCAGCCAGCGCCAATTGCTGCGCGACGTGTCCCATGAACTGCGCTCGCCCTTGGCCCGACTGCGCATCGCCCTGGCGCTGGCGGAGCGGGCCAGCCCCGAAGAGCGCGAAAAACTCTGGCCGCGCCTGACCCGCGAATGTGATCGCCTGGAAGCGCTGATCAGTGAAATCCTGGTTCTGGCGCGGGTCGATGCCGACAACGCCAGCGCCGAAGAAGTTGATCTCAACGGTCTGCTGATCAACCTGCAAAAAGACGCCCAGATGGCTTCACCGGAGCAGATCGTGCAGTTGGAAACGGAACCGGGCCTGACCCTCAAGGGCTGGCCGACCATGATCGAGCGGGCCGTGGACAACCTGTTGCGCAATGCACAGCGCTTCAGTCCCAACGGGCAGCCCGTTGAAATGCGCGCGGTGCGCCAGGGGGAACGAATTCTTATCAGCGTGCGCGATCACGGGCCTGGCGTGGAGGCGGAGCATCTGGGCCAGTTGGGCGAACCGTTCTACCGCGCCCCCGGCCAGACCGCCGCCGGCCACGGCCTGGGCCTGGCGATCGCCCGCCGCGCCGCCGAACGCCATGGCGGCACGTTGGGACTGGCCAACCATCCCGAGGGCGGATTCATTGCGACGCTGGAATTACCGTTGGTGCCAGGGGCTGTGGTCTCCCCTACAGAACAACAGTGAACCCGTGGCGAGGGAGCTTGCTCCCGCTCGGCTGCGCAGCAGTCGCAAACCGGTTGGCTGGATTTACCTGTTGCACCGCGGCGCCTGGTTTTGGGGCTGCTTCGCACCCCAGCGGGAGCAAGCTCCCTCGCCACAGGAAATCAAGTGCACCCCGATCAAACCAAACGATAATTCCTCTTATTCAAACTGCCCCGCCCTGTTAGACTTTGCGCCCGCGTTTCACTCGTCCCGCAGGATTTCCGATGTTGTCGTTGCCTCTTCGCTTATGCGCTCTGTTCCTGGCCCTGGGCCTGAGTGCCTGCGATGACGCCCCGCGTTTCACCCAGGCCGAACCCGGCGAAGCCAAGTCCGGCGGCGGCGCGACGGTGCGCAAGGCTGATCAGAACGCGTTCTCCCTGCCTTCGGCCAACCTGCCCCCCTCGCGACGCGTGGATTTCAGCGTCGGTAACAGTTTCTTCCGCAGCCCGTGGGTGATTGCGCCCTCGACCACGACCGCCCGCGACGGCCTCGGACCGCTATTCAATACCAACGCCTGCCAGAATTGCCATATCAAGGATGGACGCGGCCATCCACCGGCACCCGATGCGAGCAGCGCGGTATCGATGCTGGTGCGCCTGTCGATTCCTGACGCGCCCCCCTACGCCAAGGTCATCGAGCAGCTCGGCGTCGTGCCGGAGCCGGTCTATGGCGCGCAATTGCAAGACATGTCGGTTCCTGGCGTCGCGCCGGAGGGCAAGGTACGAGTCGACTACACTCCGGTGCCGGTGCGTTTTGCCGACGGCACCGTCGTGGAGCTGCGCAAGCCGGCCTTGCAGATCACTCGATTGGGTTATGGCCCGATGCACCCCGACACGCGTTTTTCGGCTCGCGTCGCCCCGCCCATGATCGGCCTGGGTTTGCTCGAGGCCATCCCTGAAGACGCCATCCTGGCGAATGCCCAGGCTCAGGCGCGGGCGAAAAACGGTATCGCCGGCCGTCCGAACATGGTCTGGGACGATGTCCAGCAAAAGGCCGTGCCGGGGAGGTTCGGCTGGAAGGCCGGCCAGCCGAACCTCAATCAACAGAACGTTCATGCGTTTTCCGGGGACATGGGCCTGACAACCAGTCTGCGGCCGTTCGACGATTGCACCGAGGCCCAGGCCGATTGCAAGCGCGCGCCCAACGGCAACGGCCCACAGGGCGAGCCGGAAGTCAGCGATAACATCCTGCGCCTGGTGTTGTTCTACAGTCGCAACCTCGCGGTGCCGGCCCGCCGCGATGTGGATTCGCCCCAGGTGCTGGCGGGCAAGAATCTGTTTTTCCAGGCGGGCTGCCAATCCTGCCACACCCCCAAATACACTACGTCCGCCAATGCTGCCGAACCGGAGCTGGCGAACCAGGTCATCCGCCCCTACACCGACCTGCTGCTGCACGACATGGGCGAAGGCCTGGCTGACAACCGCAGCGAGTTCAAGGCCAGCGGTCGTGACTGGCGGACCCCGCCGCTCTGGGGCATCGGCCTGACCGAGACCGTCAACGGCCATACCCAATTCCTGCATGATGGTCGCGCCCGCAACCTGCTCGAAGCCGTGCTGTGGCATGGCGGCGAAGCCCAGGCGGCGCAGCGACAGGTTCTAGCATTCAATGCCGAGCAGCGCGCTGCGTTGTTGGCTTTCCTGAATTCTCTTTAAACTTGATTTCCGAAACGGGAGCCCGACATGTTCCGTCCCAAGCTGTTATTCACCAGTCTCGCCGCCATCGCCCTCGGCGCTTGCTCGCCCCAGGACCCGCAGGCGGTCACGTCGGCCGCCATTGCCAAGCAGGTGATCCTGCCGACCTACAGCCGCTGGGTCGAAGCTGACCGGCAGTTGGCGACCAGCGCCCTGGCGTTCTGCCAAGGCAAGGAAAACCTGGAAACCGCGCGCGCCGATTTCCTCAAGGCGCAAAAAGCCTGGGCAGAGCTGCAACCGCTGCTGATCGGTCCGCTGGCCGAGGGCAACCGCGCCTGGCAGGTGCAATTCTGGCCCGACAAGAAGAACCTGGTCGGTCGCCAAGTCGAGCAATTGGTCAACAGCCAGCCGCAGATCGACGCCGCCGGCCTGGCCAAGTCCAGCGTGGTCGTGCAAGGGCTTTCGGCCTATGAATACCTGTTGTTCGACGCGAAAATCGACATGGCCGACAGCGCTCAGAAAGCCAAGTACTGCCCGCTGCTTACCGCCATCGGCGAACGTCAGAAGCAACTGGCCGAAGAAATCCTGTCGGGCTGGAACAGCAACGACGGCATGCTCGCCCAGATGAGCAAGTTTCCCAACCAACGCTACGCCGATTCCCACGAAGCGATCGCCGATCTGCTACGGGTCCAGGTCACTGCGCTGGACACCCTGAAGAAAAAACTCGGTACGCCGATGGGCCGCCAGAGCAAGGGCGTGCCGCAACCATTCCAGGCCGACGCCTGGCGCAGCCAGTCTTCGTTGCAAGGGCTGGAAGCCAGCCTGAAAGCCGCCAGGACCGTGTGGGCCGGCGTCGACAACAAAGGCCTGCGCGGCCTGCTGCCAAGCGACCAGAAACCGTTGGCCGACAAAATCGACGCTGCCTACGACGCGTCGCTGAAGCTTTTCGCCGGCAGCCAACGTTCGCTGACCGAAATGCTTGGCGACGACGCCGGGCGCCAGCAACTCAACGAGTTGTACGACAGCCTCAACGTCGTCCACCGCCTGCATGAAGGCGAATTGGCCAAGGCGCTGGGCATTCAACTGGGCTTCAACGCCAACGACGGTGACTGATCATGTTTCGACGTCAGGCTCTGGCGCTCGGCAGCTTGCTGCTGGGCGCGGTTACCCTGGGCGGCTGGACGCTGTTCAAGCAAAAGGACAAGAGTCCGCTGCTGCTTTCGGCACGGGACGATGGTGAAGGCAATCACTTCGCCGTCGGCTATCGATTGGACGGCACCCGGGTGTTCGCCACCCAGGTCGGCCAGCGCTGCCATGACATCATCAATCATCCGACGCTGCCGATCGCGTTTTTCGTTGCCCGCCGTCCAGGCACCGAAAGCTATCTGATCGACCTGCGCGACGGCAGGCTGCTACAAACCATCGCCTCGCGGCCGAACCGGCATTTCTACGGCCATGCGGTGATCCACAAGGGTGGCGAATGGTTGTACACCACGGAGAACGACACTCGCGATCCGGGCCGCGGCCTGCTGGGCATGTACCGCTTCGAAGGAGACCGGCTGGTGCACAGCGGCGAAATTCCAACCCATGGCATCGGCCCTCATCAGGTGTCGTGGATGCCCGACGGCGAGACGCTGGTGGTGGCCAACGGCGGCATCCGCACCGAGGCCGAGAGCCGGGTCGAGATGAATCTCGATGCCATGGAACCCAGCCTGGTGCTGATGCAGCGCGACGGCACGTTGTTGAGCAAGGAAACCCTCCCTCAGCAAATGAACAGCGTGCGCCATTTGGGCATTGCCAGCGACGGGACCATCGTCTCCGGCCAGCAATTCATGGGGGCGGCCCACGAGCCGTCGGAACTGCTGGCGATCAAGCGCCCGGGCCAACCCTTCAAGGCGTTCCCGGTGCCCGAATACCAATTGCAAGCCATGGGGCACTACACCGCCAGCGTCGCCGTGCACAGCGAACTGCGCCTGGTGGCCCTGACGGCTCCACGGGGCAACCGCTTTTTCATTTGGGACTTGGACAGCGGCGAGGTTCGCCTGGACGCGCCTTTGCCGGATTGCGCCGGAGTCGGCGCGGTGGCCGACGGCTTCATCGTGACGTCGGGCCAAGGGCGCTGCCGCTACTACGATTGCCGTCAATCACAACTGGTTGCAAAACCGCTGGACCTGCCGGCAGGGCTCTGGGACAACCATTTGCACCTGGCCTGAGCGAGGGAGCGAAGGGCGTCGGTGCAAGGCGCCCTGATTTTTCGGAACAATCCTACACCCCACCGCCCCTAGAGCATCTGGAATACCCCGCGCACTCAGAGTAATGTGCCCGCCTATCTGTATTTTCTCTCAGCTCTTTTCCAAGGAAGTGGAACATGCTGCGACGCCGCATGCTGATCATGTTGGGTGTTGTCCTGCTGGTGGTGCTGTTGCTGGCAGGCTACAAGGCCTTCTCCATCTACCAGCAGATCCAGATGTTTTCTGCCCCGAAACCACCAGTCAGCGTTGCCGTGGCCAAGGCCACCGAGCAGCCCTGGCAGTCTCGCCTGCCCACCGTCGGCAGCCTCAAGGCCTCGCAAGGCGTTGACCTGAGCCTGGAAATTGCCGGGACGGTACAAAAGCTTCAGTTCGAATCGGGGCAGAAGGTCAAGGCCGGCCAACCGCTCCTGCAACTGGACACCGAAGTCGAAAGCGCCCTGCTGGAAACCGCCCAGGCGGACCTTGGCCTGTCGCAGCTGGATTTCGGCCGGGGCCGGCAACTGGTAGGCAGCCAGGCGATTTCCAAGGGTGAGTTCGACCGGCTCTCAGCCCAGTTGAAGAAAAACCAGGCCACGGTCAACCAGCTCAAGGCCTCGCTGGCAAAGAAACACATCGTCGCGCCGTTCAGCGGCACCATCGGCATTCGCCAGGTAGACATCGGCGATTACCTGGCCAGCGGCACGGTGATCGCCACCCTGCAGGACCTCAGCAGCCTGTATGTGGATTTCTATGTCCCGGAACAGTCGGTGCCTCGACTCGCCGTGGCCCAACCCGTCAATGTCAATGTCTCGGCCTACCCAGGCCAGACGTTCGTCGGCACCATCAGCGCCATCAATCCCAAGGTCGAGGACAGCACCCGCAACGTGCTGGTGCGCGCGACCCTCGCCAACCCCGACGGCAAGCTGCTGCCCGGCATGTTCGCCGACCTGCAGGTGATCCTGCCGGACGTGGCTGCCGGGATCGTCGTACCGGAAAGCGCCGTGACCTACACCCTCTACGGCAACTCCATGTACGTAGTGACCCAGAAGAAAGCCGCCGACGGCAATGTCGAGAAAGATGACAAGGGCCAGCCGGTCCTGATTGCCGAGCGCCGCTTCGTCGAAACGGGAGAGCGCCGGGACGGGCAAGTCCTGGTGACCAAGGGCCTGCAAAGTGGCGAGGAAGTGGTCATCGGCGGCCAGATCAAGCTGGACAACGGTACGCCCGTCGCCATCAGTGACGACAAGACCCTGACCGAACAGAACAGCTCGCCGCGCGCGGACTGATCAAGGAACCCCCATGGCTTTTACCGATCCGTTCATCCGCCGCCCGGTGCTCGCCACCGTGGTCAGCCTGTTGATCGTGCTGCTGGGCTTCCAGGCCTGGAGCAAACTGCCCCTGCGTCAGTATCCACAAATGGAAAACGCGCTGATCACGGTGACCACCGCCTATCCCGGCGCCAACGCCGAGACCATCCAGGGCTACATCACCCAGCCGATGCAACAGAGCCTGGCCAGTGCCGAGGGCATCGACTACATGACCTCGGTCAGTCGGCAGAATTTCTCGGTGATCTCGGTCTATGCCCGCATTGGCTCCAACAGCGACCGGCTCTTCACCGAACTGCTGGCCAAGGCCAACGAAGTCAAGAACCAGTTGCCCCAGGATGCCGAGGACCCGGTGCTCAGCCGTGAGGCTGCCGATGCCTCGGCGCTGATGTACATCAGTTTCTTCAGCAAGGAACTGAACAACCCGCAGATTACCGACTACCTGTCGCGGGTGATCCAGCCGAAGCTGGCGACACTCCCCGGCATGGCCGAAGCGGAGATCCTCGGCAACCAGGTCTTTGCCATGCGCTTGTGGCTGGACCCGGTCAAGCTCGCGGGCTTTGGCCTGACCGCCGCCGACGTGACCAACGCCGTGCGCCAGCACAACTTCGTCTCCGCCGCCGGCGAGGTGAAAGGCGAATACGTCGTCACCAGCATCAACGCCAACACCGAACTAAAGTCCGCCGAAGCCTTCGCAGGCATACCCCTCAAGACCGACGGTGACAGCCGCGTCTTGCTACAGGACGTGGCGCGGGTGGAGATGGGCGCCGAAAACTACGACACCATCAGTTCCTTTGGCGGCACGCCCTCGGTGTACATCGGCATCAAGGCCACGCCCGGCGCCAACCCGCTGGATGTGATCAAGGAAGTTCGCAAGATCATGCCCGAGATGGAAGCCCAGCTTCCGACCAACCTCAAGGCCGAGATCGCCTACGACGCCACGCTCTTCATCCAGGCCTCCATCGACGAGGTGGTAAAAACCCTGTTTGAGGCGGTCCTGATCGTCATTGTCGTGGTGTTCCTGTTCCTCGGCGCCTTGCGTTCGGTGCTCATCCCGGTGGTGACCATTCCCCTGTCGATGATCGGGGTCATGTTCTTCATGCAGTTGATGGGCTATTCCATGAACCTGCTGACACTGCTGGCCATGGTGTTGGCGATCGGCCTGGTGGTGGATGATGCCATCGTGGTGGTGGAGAACATCCATCGACATATGGAGGAAGGCAAGACCCCGTTCGACGCTGCCATAGAAGGCGCCCGGGAAATCGCCATGCCGGTGGTTTCGATGACCATCACGCTCGCGGCGGTTTACGCGCCTATCGGCCTGCTCGAAGGCCTGACGGGCGCGCTGTTCAAGGAGTTCGCCCTGACCTTGGCCGGGGCGGTGGTGATATCCGGCATCGTCGCCCTGACCCTGTCGCCGATGATGTGCGCGATGCTGCTGCGCCATGACCAGAATTCCTCGGGGCTGGCCCATCGGCTGGACGTAATCTTCGAACGCCTGAAGAACCGTTACCAGCGCATGCTTCATGCCACGCTCGAAACCAGGCCAGTGGTGCTGGTGTTTGCGGTGATCGTGCTGCTGTTGATACCGGTATTGATCATGTTCACCAAGTCCGAGCTGGCGCCAGACGAAGACCAGGGCATCATATTCATGATGGCCAATGCGCCAAAGACGACCAACCTCGATTACCTGAACGCCTATACCGATCACTTCATCACGATCTTCAAGGAATTCCCTGAGTACTATTCTTCCTTTCAGATCAACGGCTATAACGGCGTGCAGTCGGGCATTGGCGGCTTCCTGCTCAAGCCCTGGAATGAACGCAACCGCACCCAGATGGAGATCCTGCCGGAGGTCCAGGCCAAGCTGGAAAGCATCCCGGGCCTGCAGATCTTTGGCTTCAACCTGCCCTCGCTGCCGGGCACGGGCGAAGGGTTGCCCTTCGAGTTCGTCATCAATTCGCCGAAGGACTACACGACGCTTCTGCAAATTGCCGAGCGAGTCAAGAAACGGGCGCTGGAGTCCGGCAAGTTCGCATTCATGGACATTGATCTGGCTTTCGACAAGCCCGAGGTCGTGGTGGATATCGATCGGGCCAAGGCTGCCCAGATGGGTGTTTCCATGCAGGACCTGGGCGGAACCCTGGCGACGTTGCTGGGTGAGTCGGAGATCAACCGCTTTACCCTGGAAGGACGCAGCTACAAGGTAATAGCCCAGGTCGAACGACCGTTCCGGGACAATCCGGACTGGCTGAACAACTACTACGTCAAGAATGCCCAGGGTGAATCGCTCCCGCTCTCGACACTGATCAAGGTCAGCGACCAGGCACGACCGCGGCAACTGAACCAGTTCCAGCAGCTCAACGCCGTGACGATCTCGGGTTTCCCCACGGTGAGCATGGGCGAGGCCATCGAGACGGTCCGCCAGATCGCTCGCGAGGAAGCACCGGTGGGGTTCGCCTTCGACTACGCAGGGGCTTCACGCCAATTCGTACAAGAAGGCAGCGCGTTGTGGGGAACCTTCGCCCTGGCCCTGGCGATCATTTTCCTGGTGCTGGCGGCGCAGTTCGAGAGCTTCCGGGATCCGCTGGTAATCCTGGTGACGGTGCCCTTGTCAATCTGCGGCGCATTGATCCCGCTGTTCCTCGGCTGGTCGAGCATGAACATCTATACCCAGGTAGGTCTGGTGACGTTGATCGGGCTTATCAGCAAGCACGGCATCCTGATCGTCGAGTTCGCTAACCAGCTACGCAAGGAACAAGGGCTGAGCCCGCGCGAGGCCGTGGAACAAGCCGCATCGATTCGTCTGCGGCCAGTGTTGATGACCACTGCGGCGATGGTATTCGGCATGGTGCCGTTGATCCTGGCCACCGGTGCCGGGGCGGTGAGCCGCTTCGACATCGGCACAGTGATCGCCACGGGAATGTCGGTGGGTACCTTGTTCACACTGTTCGTATTGCCTTGCGTCTACACCTTGCTGGCAAAACCGCAGAAGCGGTAAGACAGGCTGCCGGAACAATGCTGACCTAAAAAAACAAAGGCCTCGCAAATGCGAGGCCTTTGTTTTAAGTCATGAAACTCAACTCTGCGGCTTCATGCCTTGAGACAGGCCAAACATGAACAACAGCAGATCGTTGTCCGGTTGGATCGCCTCGCTGGCCTTGGCAATCCGAGGCACAGGGCAATGGGCGCCCACCGTGGAGGCACTGAGAATCTGCGAGCGCGGCTGTTCCCATACCGCCACCGCCATTGACGTAACTGCCAGGGCTCCGATCAAGAACAAACCTCTAGCAATTTCTACTTTCATCGCTATAAACCTTTGATAGCGCTGCCAAACGCCGTTGTATAAAAGTAGACGAGTTTTTTCCAGTCGCCATCGTGGAACGACGAATGGCGCCGCAGCTGCCTCATGTCATGGGCGGCCGCGCTGCGGGCAGTCAGGCGTTGACGGCATTTTTCCAGGTCCAGCAGTGCGATTTCAGCCTTGGCCGACTCGCCCTCCCCGGTTACACGCACGAATACGTGCTTGATATAAAGACAGCCATGCTGCCAGCGCCCTTTGTGCATGCGAGCCAGGTTTTCGGCCAACGCCTGGAGGATACGGTCATGCACCGCCTCGCCATGACGTTCGCGCCCACCCGCGGCGTACCATTGTTCGATTTCCTCGAAACCGTCCAACGCTTGGGTAACCAACAGCGCGCGCCATTTATGTACCGGGTCCCTCTGCGCACCGCAGAAAACCACCTGAGGCACCGTGACATTGAGTTCTGTCAGGGCCACCAAGGCTCGCTCTTCGCGCAAGACAGTCGGACGGCCGAAGGGGTGCAACAAGCTGCGGTAGATATGGCCGGTCTGGCGCTTGGAATAGAGCAATCCGTCGCCGTCGTTGATCCGTTGCACACCGCTTTCACCGCCCCGCCGCGTGTTGGGTTCCTCTACCCAGTCACCCCTTTGATTCCAAAAATGATCAAAGCAACTGCGAGAAGCCGCCGGGGCTTCTACTGCTTGTACAACCATGCCCATTACCCCTTGCGTAATACATAAACTCGCCACATGGCATAGAGCGGTAGGAAATCCAGTTGTTCCTGGATGCGGAAGCCAGCTTGTCGAAATTCGGCCTCCACTGTAGCAACCGGTAACACAAATCGGTTCTGGTAGTCTTTCTGCCCACGGGTTCGCTCAAGACGCTTGCGTTTCCAAGCCTTGAAATTGCCATCGACCCACAATGAAACGATGACGCTGTCGCGGCTGACACGCCCGAATTCACGCAGGATTGCCAGGCGATGCGCGGGTTCACCGATGTGGTGCAACAAACGCATGCAAAAAATGCTGTCAACGGCGTTATCAGGCAAGGCGATGTCGAACGCAGAAGTGTGCAAAGGTTGTACCCGTTTTACGACATCGGCGGGTTGGACGCTCATTGCGGTTTGCAGCATGGCTGCGGAATTGTCCGCGCCGATGATGACCCGGTTCGATTTCTCGGCCAACAAGGGCCAGAAACGTCCGGCGCCACAGGGAAGGTCCAGTACCAGGCCAGGGTCACCGGCCAGGGCCAAGGCGCGGCGCGCCAGTTGCTGGTCGCGCCGATTGGAGAGGCGGCGGCTGAACCCGCTGCGGTGTTTGTGGAAATATTGCCTGGCGTGTTGCTCGTCGTACTTTTCGGAAAAATCCAGCTTGATGGCTTTGGACATGGGGGCCCCTCCGTTATTGATGGGCCCAGCCTATGAACAGATGTGTCATCGCCTCGTGAAAAAACCGTCATGGATCTGAACCAATCATTTCAAGGCTTTTCCGGGACGCACTTCAACCCTTTGGATTCAGCTCCACCTCGAAACGGCAACCGTTGGGCTCCATCGTACTGAGGCTCACTGTCCAGCCCTGGTCCTCGCAGATTCGCTGTACCAGCGAAAGGCCCAGCCCCAAGCCCTCGCCACGCTTTTCATTACCTCGCACGAATGGCTCGAACATCGCCTCGCGCTTCTCTTCGGGGATGCCCACGCCGCTGTCCTCGACCATGAACCCAGTGACCGTCAGGGAGACGCGGATAAACCCCTGGTCGGTGTAATGCAAGGCATTACGCAGCAAGTTGCCCATGACGGCGGTCAGGAATGTGGCGTTGTACAGCGTATCGGCCGTTTGCCCGGGCTCGAAGATCAACGTCAAACCTTTGGACTCGATCGGCGCGCGCCAGACACCGAGCAGGTTGTCCGCTACCTGTCCAAGGGTCGAGCGAGGGGAGATTCCATTGTCTTCGCGCTGGGCCCGGGCAAGCATGAGGAAGGTCTGCACCAACTCACGCATCTCCTCACTGGCCCGGTTGATGCGTTCAACCTGGGTACGCCCCCGCTGGTCAAGCGCCGGGTTTTCCAACAGCAATTCGCAAGACGTGGCCAGGACCATCAACGGCGTGCGCAATTCATGGCTGACGTCGCTGGTGAATAAACGCTCACGGGTCAAGGCTTGGCGTAATCGGCCCAACGTAGCGTCGAACGCCACGGCCAGCTCGCCCACTTCGTCGGCGGCATAGTCCGGCGCGAGCGGCGGGGCAAGTCCAAGGAGCTGGTCGCGATGCCGCACTTGGCGAGCCAGACGCACCACAGGTGCCATCACTCGACGTGCCAGCACCCATCCGAGGAATACCGCCAGCGCCAGGCTGAGCACGAAGCCCACCAACACCACGGCGAACAGTACCCGTTCGCGCTCCTCGAAATCGCTCTGGTCTTGCAACAATACGTAATGGCGACCGTCAACGATTTCCACCATCGCGTGGTAGGACAGTTGCTCACGAAACACTTCATGAAAACCCCGATCCAGGTGACGCAGGTCCTTGGGCAACTCGAAGTCACCCGGACCGCCGCTGAAATAGAACAACTGATCGGGTTCAGGCCGATGACTCCAGTCGGAGACGCTGTCCATCAGCAGTAGACGTTGCAGGTCACCGCCAAGGCCGGCGGAAATCAGTTTTTCCTCCACCAGGTGAACGGTTGCCACGATGCCCATGGCAAATGCGCCCGCCACCAACGCGCTCATCAAGGCGAACGCAATGATGATCCGTTGGGCAAGGCTCTGCTTAAACTCCATCCCGGCCCTCGGCCAAGCGGTAACCGACGCCATGCACCGTGTGCAGCAGTGGTTTCTCGAACGGTTTGTCGATCACCTGGCGCAGTTGGTGGACGTGGCTGCGCAGGCTGTCGCTGTCCGGGCAATCATCGCCCCACAGGGCTTCTTCGAGGATTTCCCGGCGCAGCACGTGGGGGCTTTTCTGCATCAGTACCGCGAGCAACTTGAGGCCAACGGGGTTGAGCTTGAGCAACCGGCCCTCGCGGGTCACTTCCAACGTGTCGAGGTCGTAGCTCAGGTCGCCGACCTGCAACGCGCGACGCCCGCCACCCTGGGCCCGACGCATCACCGCTTCGATCCGCGCGGCCAGCTCCGACAACGCAAAAGGCTTGACCAGGTAATCGTCAGCCCCGGACTTGAATCCCTGCAGGCGGTCGTCCAACTGGTCCCGCGCGGTGAGCATGATCACCGGCGTATCACGCCGGGCGTCTTCACGCAGGCGCTTGCACAAGGTGTAGCCATCGATGCCTGGCAGCATGATGTCGAGCACGATCAGGTCGTAGTGCTCGGTCGCGGCCAGGTGCAAACCCGACAAACCATCCTGGGCACAATCGACGGTATAACCCTTGAGTCCCAGGTAATCGGCCAGGTTGGCCAGGATGTCGCGGTTGTCTTCGACCAATAGAATTCGCATGGGCATCTCTCCTGCACACGTAGGCGATCGTCGTGGCCCGCGCAGCTTAAGGCCAAGCGTGTTCCGCGGCTAGGGTTGTCTCGGCTGGGGTTGGGGCATTGACGAGTTTTTCACCCCGCATTCACGCCTGCCCAACGCGACGCGGACGAGACTGGGCGCAACCCGCTACTCAAGAACATCCACCAAAGGTACTGCCCATGGTTTGCGCTAGCCTTCGCCCTGTTTCAAGGCCATTGAATTTCGAAATCGCGCTGGGGGTGCCTGTAGTTGTTGCGCTGATCCTGGTGGTGCTGGAACTGACTACGCTTGACATGGATCTTGCCAGGCTTTTCTACAGTGCGGCCGAGGGCGGATTCATCGGGCGGCATAGTTTTTTTCTCGAAGACATCCTGCACGACCGGGCCAAGCAGATGGTCATCGTCTTCTGCATCCTGGCGGTCGCGGGGTTCATCGCTTCGTTTTTTGTCGATCGCCTCAAACCGTTCAAGCGTGAACTCGGTTGCCTGGTCTTATCGCTAGCGCTGGCAACGGCGTTTGTCACGCCGCTGAAGGCCGTGACGGCGGTGCAATGCCCTTGGAGCCTGAAGGAGTTTGGCGGCAAGGAAACCTACAGTGAATTGCTGAGCCCGCGCCCGGCCACTGACAAGCCCGGCCGTTGCTGGCCCGGCGGACATGCCGCAACGGGGTTCACGCTGTTTGCGCTGTTCTTCGTATTACGCGACCGCCGACCCCGCCTGGCCCGTCAATCACTGGTGTTTGCCTTCGCACTGGGCACCGTTTTCTCCGTGGGTCGGATGATGCAAGGGGCGCATTTTTTCTCCCATAACGTGTGGACAGCGGTGTTCTGTTGGCTGATCTGCCTGGGGTGTTACTACTTCGTGCTGTATCGACCGGCTGCCATGGCTGATCGCGCAGCGCTGAACCAACCCGCTAACGCCTGAGCATGGGAATAACCCTGTGGGAGCGAGCTCGCTCGCGATTGCGGTGTGTCAGTTTCCATATCTGGCACTGATGTACCGTCATCGCGAGCAAGCTCGCTCCCACAGGTCCCCCCAGGAAAAATGCGCCCCCGCGCCAAAATCCAAGGCAATAAAAAACCCCGCTTGCTTTCGCAGGCGGGGTTTTTCGCTACAGGGGTAAGGCTGGCTTACATCATGCCGCCCATGCCACCCATGCCGCCCATGTCTGGCATGCCGCCGCCAGCTGGAGCGTCTTCCTTGATTTCAGCGATCATCGCCTCGGTGGTGATCATCAGGCTGGCAATCGACGAAGCCGCTTGCAGAGCCGAACGAGTCACTTTGGCTGGGTCCAGGATACCCATTTCGATCATGTCGCCGTATTCGCCGGTAGCAGCGTTGTAACCGTAGTTACCCGAACCCTGCTTGACCTTGTCGACCACTACGCTTGGCTCGTCGCCGGAGTTGGCAACGATCTGACGCAGAGGTGCTTCGACAGCGCGACGCAGCAGTTGGATACCGACGTTCTGGTCGTCGTTGTCGCCTTTCAGCTCGCTGATGGCTTGCAGAGCACGAACCAGTGCCACGCCGCCGCCAGGCACCACGCCTTCTTCAACGGCTGCGCGGGTTGCGTGCAGGGCGTCTTCAACGCGGGCTTTCTTCTCTTTCATTTCAACTTCGGAACCGGCGCCAACCTTGATCACCGCAACGCCGCCGGACAGTTTGGCCAGGCGCTCTTGCAGTTTTTCACGGTCGTAGTCGGACGAGGTCTCGGCCACTTGTGCACGGATCTGGGTCACACGAGCCTGGATGTCGGCATCGTTGCCAGCACCGTCGATCACGGTGGTGTTTTCCTTGGACAGGATCACGCGCTTGGCGTTACCCAGGTGCTCCAGGGTGGTGCTTTCCAGGCTCAGGCCGATCTCTTCGGAGATAACGGTACCGCCGGTCAGAACGGCGATGTCCTGCAGCATGGCCTTGCGACGGTCGCCGAAGCCTGGAGCCTTGACGGCTGCAACCTTGACGATGCCACGCATGTTGTTCACAACCAGAGTCGCCAGGGCTTCGCCTTCGACGTCTTCAGCCACGATCAGCAGTGGGCGGCCGGCTTTGGCAACGGCTTCCAGCACTGGCAGCATTTCGCGGATGTTGGAGATCTTCTTGTCGACCAGCAGAATCAGCGGGCTGTCCAGCTCGGCAACCATGGTGTCTGGCTTGTTGACGAAGTACGGGGACAGGTAGCCACGGTCGAACTGCATGCCTTCTACAACCGACAGTTCGTTTTCCAGGCCCGAGCCTTCTTCAACGGTGATCACGCCTTCCTTGCCGACTTTTTCCATGGCTTCGGCAATGATGTCGCCGATGGAGTTGTCGGAGTTGGCGGAAATGGTACCAACCTGGGCGATCGCCTTGGAGTCAGCGCAAGGCTTGGCCAGACCCTTCAGTTCCTTGACGATGGCGATGGTCGCCTTGTCGATGCCGCGCTTGAGGTCCATCGGGTTCATGCCGGCAGCGACGGCTTTCAGGCCTTCGTTGACGATCGACTGGGCCAGTACGGTCGCGGTGGTGGTACCGTCACCAGCGTCATCGTTGGCACGGGAGGCAACGTCTTTGACCAGTTGCGCGCCCATGTTTTCGAAGCGGTCCTTGAGCTCGATTTCCTTGGCTACGGAAACGCCGTCCTTGGTGATGGTCGGAGCGCCGAAGCTCTTCTCGATGATCACGTTACGGCCTTTCGGGCCCAGGGTCGCTTTTACTGCGTCAGCCAGGACGTTGACACCGGCGAGCATTTTCTTGCGGGCGGAATCGCCGAATTTAACTTCTTTAGCAGCCATGATCGATATTCCTTAAATACTTTGTAGTAGCGGGAAAATGAGCGGGGAAATCAGCCTTCGAGAACAGCGAGGATTTCGTTCTCGCTCATGACCAGCAGGTCTTCGCCGTCGACTTTCACAGTGTTGCTGCCGGAGTAAGGGCCAAACACAACCTTGTCACCCACTTTCACGGCCGGCGCACGTACTTCACCGTTTTCCAGTGCCTTGCCTGGACCTACAGCGAGAACTTCACCGTGGTTGGCTTTTTCAGCAGCCGAACCTGGCAGGACGATACCGCCAGCGGTTTTCTTCTCTTCTTCGCTGCGACGGATGACGACGCGGTCATGCAGAGGACGAAGCTTCATTGTCGATCTCTCCTAATTTTGGTTTTCATCGGCCGGTGTAGTCCCGGCGGGTTTAACAAAAGCCGGCGGAGCCGGGGTGCGGTTCGTCAAGCGAACCGCGGAAGTCTGTCCAGTGTCGCCACCGGAAACCTTGCGGTGACCCATACATAAGGGCGTGCAAGTCGATTACAAGGGGCGGCGATGAAAATTTTTGCTTTACGAAGGCTCAAACGGACACGGCACCCGAAGGTGCCGTGCTGCTCGATAGTTGCTTGGGAAAGATGATTGAAGGGTCACTTGGGATCGCGATGTTCGAATTCGCCTTCGATCACGTTCGGCTCGCGACCTACGGGCTCCCTGGGGGCCGGGCCGCCCCGGGACTGAAGATCATCGGCGAACGCTCGCTGGCGCATCGCCTGCTCTTCGGCACGCTGGCGCATCTTGTTGGCGAGCAAGCGGCGGGTGAACGGCAACAACATGACCAGGCCCAGCACGTCGCTGATAAAACCAGGCAGGATCAACAGGCCGCCACCCAAGGCCAGCATCAGTCCTTCGAGCATGGTCTGCGCAGGCAGCTCGCCACGGTTCAGGCTTTCACGGGCACGCAACGCCGTGGCGAGGCCGGCGATGCGCAACACGAAGACGCCGAGCATCGAGCCGAGAATGACCAGCAACAGCGCCGGGAAAAACCCGATCGCACCGCTGACCTTGACGAATACGAACAGCTCCAACACCGGGAACAGCAGAAAGAGCAATAAAAATGGGCGCATCAAAGGGTTCCTCAACGCAAGAAGACCTTGCTATGAAAACCTAAATGACGTCGCCCTTTCGTGAATTCAAGCATCGACCTCGGCATTTTTTGGCCATTGCTCGGCGTGAGCCAGATAAACCAAGGCTTCGCGCACTTGTGTCGGCGTGTTGCAAGGGTTCGGAAACGCCAGCCAATACAGTCCTTGTCCGATGCGCAGGTGCATACCTTCGCTGTCGATGCCGACCAAACGCGCCGGTTCGTTTTTCGGCAGGCCGCTCAACTCCACGTAATGGGCGATGGCCTTGGCGTGATCAGCGTTCATATGGTCGATCATGCTGGTTTCAGCCTTGCCGGCGAACGGGTTGGAGAGGGTTACCTGATCGATCCAGTGAATTGCGCCGAAACCCCCGATGTAGCGATGGCGCACCGGATCGAGCACCCAGAAGTCGAAGTCGTGGGCCTTGTGATAGTTCTGCGACTCGGGAAAGTAGCGGTAATAACGCTCGGCGGCGGCATCGATGGCAACGCTATCTTCGAGTTTACGGGCCTCGGCCAGGTAGGTCAGGCGCCCCACGGCCTGTACATCCTCAGCGCCCCGCTCGCCCACCAGCATGGAACACTTGGGGTCTTTTTGCAGGTTGTGAGTGTGCTGGGCGATACGGCTGATCAAGACCAGCGGCCGGCCCTGGTCGTCCAGGCAATAGGGGACCACGGAGCCGAACGGAAAGCCGGGCATGGATTTGGAATGGGTGGAGAGCACTCCACGGTACTCCTTGAGCAACAGTTCCCGGGCATGCTTGGCTGCTTCGACGCTCAATTTATGACTCCTTTAATGAAATCCGTCTAGAAAACGATCAGGCGAGTGGAGTAATGTTCCGACACCTCTGGACTGTCTCGCTTGCAGCCGGGCCAAACCCGCAAATCGAGCGCTACCTAAACAGTCCCTCCACCGCTGCGCCATCTGGACATGAGAATGCAACTCACTGACAAAGTAATCATTATCACTGGCGGTTGCCAGGGCCTGGGGCGTTCCATGGCCGAGTATTTCGCCGGCAAGGGCGCGAAGCTGGCGCTGGTCGACCTCAATCAGGAGAAACTCGACCAAGCGGTCGCCGCCTGCGCCGCCAAGGGCGTCGAGGCTCGCGCCTACTTGTGCAACGTCGCCAATGAAGACCAGGTGATCGACATGGTGGCCCGCGTTGCGCAGGACTTCGGCGCGATCCATGGGCTGATCAATAACGCTGGCATCCTGCGCGATGGCCTGTTGCTCAAGGTCAAGGACGGCGAAATGACCAAGATGAGCCTGGCCCAGTGGCAGGCCGTGATCGACGTGAACCTTACAGGTGTGTTCCTGTGCACCCGTGAAGTGGCGGCCAAGATGGTCGAGCTGAAGAACAGCGGCGCGATCATCAATATCTCGTCGATCTCCCGCGCCGGCAACATCGGCCAGACCAACTACTCGGCCGCCAAGGCCGGCGTGGCCGCTGCCACCGTGACCTGGGCCAAGGAACTGGCGCGCTACGGCATCCGTGTGGCGGGCATCGCACCGGGGTTCATCGAAACCGAAATGACCCTGGGCATGAAACCAGAGGCCTTGGAACGAATGACTTCGGTGATCCCGCTCAAGCGCATGGGCAAGCCTGAGGAGATCGCGCATTCGGCGGCCTACATCTTCGAAAACGACTACTACACCGGTCGGATCCTGGAGATGGATGGTGGAATGCGGATCTAAACCCACCGCCTAGCAAAATGTGGGAGCGAGCTTGCTCGCGATGGCGCCGGGTCAGCTTGCATCAATGTTGGATGTCAGACCGCTATCGCGAGCAGGCTCGCTCCCACAGTGGATAGGGTTTCACTCTATCAATCGTCGCTGACGGTGATGTTCGGCATCACAGGCGACGCGGCTTCCTGCAATACGATCCGCGCGCCGACGTGGCGAGCCAGCTCCTGGTAGACCATGGCGATCTGGCTGTCCGGTTCGGCGATGACGGTTGGCTTGCCACCGTCTGCCTGTTCGCGGATCACCATCGACAACGGCAGCGAGGCCAGCAGTTCGACGCCGTACTGGGTCGCCAGTTTTTCCCCACCGCCTTCACCGAACAGATGCTCGGCGTGCCCGCAGTTCGAGCAGATGTGCACGGCCATGTTCTCCACCACGCCCAGCACCGGGATGTTCACCTTGCGGAACATCTCCACGCCTTTGCGCGCATCCAGCAAGGCCAGGTCCTGGGGCGTGGTGACGATCACCGCGCCGGCCACCGGGACTTTCTGTGCCAGGGTCAGCTGAATATCGCCGGTGCCTGGCGGCATGTCGATGACCAGGTAATCCAGGTCGCCCCAGGCGGTTTGCGTGACCAACTGCAACAAGGCGCCGGACACCATCGGCCCGCGCCAGACCATGGGGGTGTTGTCATCGGTCAGGAACGCCATGGACATGACTTCCACGCCGTGTGACTGGATCGGCACGAACCATTTCTGATCTTTTATCTGTGGGCGAGTACCCTCGGCGATGCCAAACATGATGCCCTGGCTCGGACCATAGATATCCGCATCGAGAATCCCGACCTTCGCACCTTCACGGGCAAGCGCCAGCGCCAGGTTGGCGGCAGTGGTGGACTTGCCCACGCCGCCCTTGCCCGAGGCGACCGCGATGACATTCTTGACGTTCGCAAGTCCAGGCACTTGGGCCTGGGCCTTGTGAGCGGCAATGACGCTGGTCACTTCGACCTTGGCGGCCGTGACACCGTCCAGCCCCTCGATGGCCATTTGCAGCATTTGCGCCCAACCCTTCTTGAACAGGTCGGCGGCGTAGCCGATTTCCAAATGGACAGTGACGCGATCGCCCTGGATATCGAGGGCCCGCACGCATCCGGCGCTGACCGGGTCCTGGTTCAGGTAAGGGTCGGTGTACTGGCGAAGGACGGCTTCCACCGCTGCGCGATTGACGGCGCTCATGGGCAACTCCGATAGCAAGACTTGAAAACAGGCCGCTATCCTACGCCGCGCATGCTTTTGTGGCGACCCGATTACCATTCGAACGCTGACCTTCTTTGGCGAGGGGATTTATCCCCTCGCCAAAGGTTGGGCCTGTGCTCTCCAGCAATGCATCTGGAAACAGGCCCGTGGGGTGAAATATATTTCCCGGCGCTTTATAGTGGCCGACCTCCGTTTCATCAAGTAGCCGAGCCCCATGTCCGAGCCACGCAAGATCCTCGTCACCAGCGCCCTGCCCTACGCCAATGGTTCGATCCACCTTGGCCACATGCTGGAATACATCCAGACCGATATGTGGACGCGCTTCCAGAAACATCGCGGCAACCAATGCATTTATGTCTGCGCCGACGACGCCCACGGCTCGGCCATCATGTTGCGCGCGGAAAAAGAAGGCATCACCCCGGAACAACTGATCGCCAACGTCCAGGCTGAACACAGCGCCGACTTTGCCGAGTTCCTGGTGGACTTCGACAACTTCCACTCCACCCACGCCGAAGAAAACCGTGAGCTGTCGAGCCAGATCTACCTGAAGCTGCGTGACGCCGGGCATATTTCCACCCGGTCGGTGACCCAATATTTCGACCCGGAAAAGAAAATGTTCCTGGCCGACCGCTTCATCAAGGGCACCTGCCCGAAATGTGGCACCGAGGACCAGTACGGCGACAACTGCGAAAAATGCGGCGCCACCTACGCCCCGACCGACCTGAAAGACCCGAAATCGGCGATTTCCGGTGCAACCCCGGTGCTCAGGGACTCCCAGCATTTCTTCTTCAAGCTGCCGGATTTCCAGCAGATGCTGCAGACCTGGACCCGCAGCGGCACGCTGCAGGACGCGGTTGCCAACAAGCTCGCCGAGTGGCTCGACTCGGGCCTGCAGGAGTGGGACATTTCCCGCGATGCGCCGTACTTCGGCTTCGAGATCCCTGGCGAGCCAGGCAAGTATTTCTATGTGTGGCTGGACGCGCCCATTGGCTACATGGCGAGTTTCAAGAACCTCTGCGACCGCACCCCGGGGCTGGACTTCGACGCCTTCTGGGCCAAGGATTCCACCGCCGAGGTGTATCACTTCATCGGCAAGGACATCGTCAACTTCCACGCGCTGTTCTGGCCCGCCATGCTCGAAGGCGCCGGTTTCCGCAAACCGACCGGCATCAACGTCCACGGCTACCTGACCGTCAACGGCCAGAAGATGTCCAAGTCCCGCGGCACGTTCATCAAGGCGCGGACCTACCTGGACCACCTGTCGCCGGAATACCTGCGTTACTACTACGCCGCCAAGCTCGGCCGTGGCGTCGACGACCTGGACCTGAATCTCGAAGACTTCGTGCAGAAGGTCAACTCCGACCTGGTGGGCAAGGTCGTCAACATTGCCAGCCGTTGCGCCGGTTTCATCCACAAAGGCAACGCTGGCGTGCTGGTTGCCGGTAACGCCGCGCCGGAACTGACCGACGCCTTCCTCGCCGCCGCGCCAAGCATCGCCGATGCCTATGAGAGCCGCGACTTTGCACGCGCCATGCGCGAGATCATGGCCCTGGCCGACCGCGCCAACGCGTGGATCGCCGACAAGGCACCCTGGTCGTTGGCCAAGCAGGACGGCAAGCAGGATGAAGTCCAGGCGATCTGCGCCCTGGGCATTAACCTGTTCCGCCAACTGGTGATTTTCCTCAAGCCGGTGCTGCCGCTGCTGGCCGCCGATGCCGAAGCGTTCCTCAACGTCGCGCCCCTGTCCTGGAACGATCACCAGACCCTGCTGAGCGATCATCAGTTGAACGAGTTCAAGCCGCTGATGACCCGCATCGACGCGACCAAGGTGCAAGCGATGATCGACGCCTCCAAGGAAGACCTGGCCGCCAGCCAGACCGACACCGGCGGCCCGAGCGGCAACGGCGAACTGGCCAAGGACCCGCTGTCGCCTGAAATCGACTTCGACGCTTTCGCGGCGATCGACCTGCGCGTGGCGCTGATCGTCAAGGCTGAAGCGGTCGAAGGGGCCGACAAGCTGTTGCGCCTGACCTTGGACATCGGTGACGAGCAGCGCAACGTCTTCTCCGGCATCAAGAGCGCCTACCCTGACCCAGCCAAGCTTGAAGGCCGGCTGACGATGATGATCGCCAACCTCAAGCCACGCAAAATGCGTTTTGGTATTTCCGAGGGCATGGTGATGGCGGCGGGCCCCGGCGGCGAAGAGATCTACCTGCTGAGCCCCGATAGCGGCGCCAAGCCGGGCCAGCGGATCAAGTAACGCGACTGCACGCGGCACCGATCCCACAGTCGCTAACGAGTGACTGTGGGATTTTTCATATCTGGCTCGCCGTCACGGTGTGCCGGATAATGCCCATCCTGTCACAGGCCCTATCGCCCCATAGCCATGACCGAAATCCTCTTATCCCTGTTGAGCGCGGCCCTGATCAACAACCTGGTGTTGCATTGGCCGCTGGGCGTCGATCCGTTGCTGGCAGCCAAGGGTCGAAGCCAGGTGCATGCCCTGGGCCTGGCGACGGCGTGCCTGATGCTCTGTGTCGGGAGCGTGGGCTATCTGATCGACCAATGGTTGCTGGTCCCGGCCGGCCTGGCGTCAATGCGGCTCTTGCTATGGCTGCCCCTGAGTGTCTTGCTGATCAGGCCGGTGCTGGGGCTGCTGAAGCACTGGCTGCCCATGCTGTCGCTTGCTGGCTTGTGGCCGCTGCTACTCGGCAATGTCGGCATATTGGGCGTCACGCTGCTCAATAGCCGGGAGGCCACCGGCCTGGGCCACGCCATGTCCTTGAGCCTGGGTGGTGGACTGGGTTTCTGGCTGGTGTTGAGCCTGTTCGAAGACTTGCGACAGCGAATCCACGACAACGATATTCCCATGCCCTTGCGGGGGCTGCCGATCCAACTGATCAGCGCCGGCCTGATGGCAGTGGCGTTTCTCGGATTGCGCGGGCTGGTCAAGACATGAACCTGATTCAACACATCGATGCCCTGCTTCCGCAAACTCAATGCGGCAAGTGCGGTCACCCCGGGTGCAAGCCCTATGCCGAAGGGATCGCCCAGGGTGAGCCGATCAACAAATGTCCGCCTGGCGGACGGGAAACCATCGCAGCCTTGGCCGAACTGATGCGGGTGCCGGCCTTGGAGCTGGACGCCAGTCGCGGCGCGGCACCGGCGCAAATCGCGTTTATCCGGGAAGCCGAATGCATCGGCTGCACCAAGTGCATCCAGGCCTGCCCGGTGGATGCGATTGTCGGCGCGGCAAAGCTGATGCACACCGTTCTCATCGACGAATGCACCGGCTGTGATCTTTGCGTGGCGCCTTGCCCGGTGGATTGCATCGAGATGCGGCCATTGCCGGTGGCGACGGTAACGCCGATCGTGGGAGGACTCGCCTCCAGCGACGAGGAGCGGCAAGCGCGAGCCGCCAAGCGCAATCACGCTCGTCAGCGTTTCGAGCAACGCAACGCGCGCTTGCGTCGTGAAGACGAGGCGCGCCAAGCCGAGCGCCTGGCCAGAATCCAGCGGAACGCCCAACCGGCCCGGGCGCAGCCACTCGATCCCGTGCAGGCAGCATTGGAGCGAGTGCGCGCGCAGAAAGCCGCCACTGCGGATGCCGCCCTGAAGAAAGCCAAGGTCGATTTGGCCATGAGTCGGGCACAGTTGCACAAGTCCTTGAGAGCGTTCGGCCATCCGCCGACCTACGAGCAACAGTCACGGCTGATCGTGCTGCAACGCCAGTTCGAAGCGGCAGAACAGGCATTGGCCCAACTGGAAAGCGCTGCGTCGCCCGCCACGCCGGTACCGGCACCGGTGCCGGCAAATGACGCCGAACTGAAGCGGGCCAAGATTCAGCTGGCGATGCGTCGCGCCGAACTCAGCAAGGCCCGGGCGGCCGCTGCCTCTGCGGAGCAGCTTCAAGCATTGGAGCAAGCCGTCAAGGACGCCGAGCGGCAGGTGGATGTCCATGCCGCTCGCTGATCCGCTGGACGAACGGCTGCGCCAGGCGATGCGGCGTGTACTGCTGGCAACGTTGCCCGGCGTACTGGCCTCGATGTGGTTCTTCGGTTGGGGTGTGTTGCTGAACCTGTTGTTGTCCGGGCTGACCGCGCTGGCGATCGAGGCGCTGATATTGCGTTTGCGGCGACGACCCATCAAGCCAGACCTGGGCGACGGCAGCGCGTTGGTCAGTGCCACCTTGCTGGCCCTGGCCTTGCCAGCGTATTGCCCTTGGTGGCTGACCGTCACGGCGGTCGCCTGCGCCTTGTTGTTTGGCAAGCACCTTTGGGGTGGGGTCGGCAGCAATCCGTTCAACCCAGCAATGCTCGGGTATGCCCTGGTACTGATGGCGTTCCCCCAATACATGAGCCAATGGCCAACGACCCATGGCCTGGGCCTGATGGACGGTTTGCGCCTGGTCGCCGACATGGGCCAGCCCCCCGATGGCTGGGCCGGCGCCACCGCGTTGGACAGCCTGCGGGTCAACACCAGCCTGACCATCGACGAGCTGTTTGCCAGCGACCCGGCGTTCGGCCGCTGGGGCGGACACGGTGTGGAGTGGATCAACCTGGGGTTCCTTGCCGGCGGCCTGTTCCTGTTGCAACAACGGATTTTCACGTGGCACGCCCCAGTGGGCATGCTGGCCAGCCTGTTCACCGTCAGCCTGTTGTTCTGGAACGGTTCGGGCTCGGACTCCCACGGTTCGCCACTGTTTCATCTGCTGACCGGCGCAACCATGCTCGGCGCGTTTTTCATCGTGACCGAACCCGTGTCGGGCGCCAAAGCCCCGTTTGCCCGACTGTTGTTCGGCGTAGGCGCGGGGGTGCTGGTCTACGTGATCCGCGCCTGGGGTGGGTTGCCGGACGGCATAGCGTTTGCGGTGTTGTTGATGAATCTCGGCGTGCCGGCCCTGGAGCGCTTCGTCGAGGCACGACAAAGGCGCCCGCTGACATGAAAAAAATCGCCGGCGTTGCGATCCTGGTGTTGCTTGGCGGCCTTGCCATCGGCGCCACGTACCTGGTGCAAACCGGCACCGCCGGGCGCATCGAGGCGCAGCGCCAAGCCATCGCCAACCGGACCTTGCTCGACATACTGCCGCCCGACCGTTACGACAATCAGCCGATGGCGCAACCGCTCATCGCGGCTCCGGTGGCGCTGCCCCGCAGCACATTGTTGGGCGCTTACCTGGCAACTCGCGACGCAGTGCCCAGCGCCGTGTTGCTAAGCAGCCAGGTACAGGGCTACGAGGGCAGCATCGAGCTACTGATCGCCGTGGATCCGACAGGACGCGTGTTGGGCGTAAAAACCCTGCGCCAGTCGGAAACTCCCGGCCTCGGCGCGGCGATAGCCGGCTGGCCGAATGCCTGGCTGCAAACCTTCGAGGGCAAGTCGAGCCAGGTGCCCGCCGATGAGAGTTGGGCGTTGAAAAAGGATCACGGCCAGTTCGACCAGTTGGCTGGCGCGACGGTCACATCCAGGGCGGTGCTCCAGGCTGTCCACGATGCGTTGCGTTACTTCGACGGGCATAAGACGCAGCTGACGGGAGCAATCAGTCATGAATAACTCCCTACCCTGGTCCCGCGGCCTCGTGCTCGTTCCTCTGGTGGGAGCCAGCGACTCGCTGGTGAATGCGCTGGTCCTGTGGCTCGCCTGGGTCTTGATCAGCCTCGCCCACGGCTCGACACTGGCATTGCTGGGGCCGCGCCTCACGGACCGCCAGCGACTCATCGCATCCTGCGTCGTGGCCGCCGCCATGACCGCCTGCGCCGACCTCCTCGTCCAGGCCTGGATGTTGGAGCGCCATGGCGCGCTGAGCATGTACACCGCATGGATCGCACTGAGCTGCGTGACCCTGGAACAATCCGCTGTCGTCGAGCGCCGCTGGATTGCTCACCTCAGGTTGGCGGCGCAGTTCGGCCTCTTGATCGTCAGCCTGGGCGCTTTGCGCGAGCTGATTGGCATAGGCGTGCCAATGGCCCTGCTCGCTCCCGGCGGATTCATTCTGCTCGGCCTGCTGCTCGCCGCCTATCAAGCCTGGACAGGCACCAACCCCCGTTCGACCCAAGAGGAAACGCCGCGCCCATGAACGCCGCAAAACGCCTGGAAATCTTTCGTCGTTTTCATGAAGACAACCCCGAGCCAAAGACCGAACTGGCCTACTCTTCCCCTTTCGAGTTGCTGATCGCGGTGATTCTATCGGCCCAATCCACCGACGTCGGTGTCAACAAAGCCACGGCCAAGCTTTTTCCCGTAGCCAATACACCGCAGGCGATCCTTGCCTTGGGCGTCGAAGGGCTGTCCGAGTACATCAAGACCATCGGGCTTTTCAACAGCAAGGCGAAAAACGTGATCGAGACCTGTCGCCTGCTGATCGAGCGTCACGGCGGTGAGATTCCCCAGTCCCGCGAAGCGCTGGAAGCTCTTCCAGGTGTCGGTCGCAAGACGGCCAATGTGGTTCTCAATACCGCATTCCGTCAATTGACGATGGCCGTCGACACCCACATTTTCCGCGTCAGTAACCGGACTGGGCTGGCGCCGGGCAAGAACGTGGTGGAAGTGGAAAAGAAGCTCATGAAATTCGTCCCCAAGGATTACCTTCTGGATTCACACCACTGGCTGATCCTGCATGGGCGTTACGTCTGCCTGGCCCGCAAGCCCCGTTGCGGGAGCTGCCGGATCGAAGATCTATGTGAATATAAGCACAAGACATCGGACGATTGATGCGCTATTGCTTTTACGCATCCGCCGATTGAAAAAATCTTTTTTACCCGCCGGTTGTTTATCGATATAAGGAGCGCCAATGGCAGTCTTAGCCTGGAGTCGACCCCATGAGTACTGGCAAAGAACAACTGGATGTAGTGGAAGACGATTTCGTCGCCGTTGAAGGTGACGATGCGGAACCTGTTGTCGTGGAAGTGGCAAAAACCAACCTGAGTAAACGCCGCACCATCGACAACCTGTTGGAAGAGCGTCGTCTCCAAAAGCAACTCGCCGATTACGATTTTGATCTCTGACACGTAAAAGCCTCCCAGATGGAGGCTTTTTACTGTACGCGTGCCCGATTCAGACCAGTCCATTTCGTTGTGCCAGTTCAATCAGGTCCACCAGCGAACGGGCATTGAGCTTCAACAACAAGCGGGTTTTGTAGGTGCTGACGGTCTTGTTGCTCAGGAACATCCCATCCGCGATCTCTTTGTTGGTCTTACCGCGAGCCAGTTGCTGCAGCACCATCATCTCTCGCCCGGACAAACGTTCCACCATATCCGACTCGCTGGCATTGCCAAGGCTTGAACGCACCGTGTGCAATGCCTGGTTGGGAAAATAGCTATAGCCCGACAGCACCGCTTTTATCGCACTCAACAGTTCGGTCAGGTCTTGCTGTTTGCATACATAGCCGGCGGCCCCCGTTTGCATGCAGCGCATCGAAAAATGTCCAGGGGCCTGGGAAGTCAGCACCAGCACTTTCAATGGCGAAGGATTGATGGTCAGGCGAGCGATAACCTCCAATCCATCCAACTTCGGAATTCCAATATCCAGAATAACGATGTCGGGCATTTGTTCCCGGGCAATCTGCAATGCATCGACGCCGTTATCCGTTTCGGCAATAACTTCATATCCATGACGCTCCATCAGCAAACGTACAGCAAGACGAATGACGGGATGATCATCCACGATCAGCACTTTATTCATGGGCAAATCCAACTTCGCTGTTCGAATTTTTAGAGCACGCACAATAGCCTAGTCATTTCTTCCTTGGCATGTCGTCCCCCCTTACCGCTCGCAGCGAAAGACGCAACCTACAAGCAACGCAGAAAAATCCTACAAATAACCTTCGAAATAATGTGCCATGAATTTTCCCGAGGGGTGCGAACGGCAATTCTCACGCGTCGAACACCCTATGAATAATGCGCCTTCTCGTCAAAAACCTGATTACCTGCCACCCAGGGAAAAGCATTTCCCTCATAAAAAGTTACCGATTTATTTAAAGACAAACCGCAAAAGTTTAGCTCGGAAGATTCAGTTTTCTGTATAAAAAAGACTCCACTTACCAGCACACGAAAGAGAACGCTGCCTGATCGCAGGGTTATTCTAGCGGCCCGGCAATTTCATATATTCGATCAACTCAAACAATCGAGCACACTATTACTTATGAGCACTCACCATGAAAAGATCATTAAGAACCATCGCCAACCCCCTGACACTGATCGCTGTATTCGCAACGATCTCCGAAACTTCCGCAGCTATTTCCTTGCCGTTTCTGGATGATGAAGAGCGAGAGTACTATGTATGGTTCCTCATCAGCTTCCCGTTTTACCTGTTATTTCTTTTCTTTATCACACTCAACTTCAACTACCGTTCCTTGTACTCGCCCTCGGATTTCCACAAGACCAAGCACTTCATAAGGGGTGCGGCTGAGTCATCCTGTCGGCGTAGACGTAGATCACGCCAAGGAAGCAAGGCTGATTTCCTGTCGCAGTCTTATCGATGGAATAAGTGCACGGCTCTGGACGATGCGTTCAAGCACACTTCATCCCACCCGTCGGTCGACATGTATTGGGCTAAGGACTCGGGACGGCGTCTTGAGGGCAAGACCATCATCGTCTTCGTTGTTTACAACGGGAACGGCGCAGGGACACTGCCGGATAAACAGGCGGGGTGAGCCATAAGGGAAACGGCTGCAGCGACACACGGGACGGGGAAATAACAGAAGACGGCCTGCCATGCGGCAGGCCGTTTTCGGATTGCATCAGAACAGCTTGCGACCCTTGTTCGCCGCGATGCGCATGCGCAGGGCGTTGAGCTTGATGAAGCCGGCCGCGTCGGCCTGGTTGTAGGCACCACCGTCTTCTTCAAAAGTGGCGATGTTGGCATCGAACAGCGAGTCGTCGGACTTGCGCCCGGTCACGATCACGTTGCCCTTGTACAGCTTCAGGCGCACAACACCGTTCACGTTGACCTGGGAGGCATCGATCATCTGCTGCAGCATCAGACGCTCAGGGCTCCACCAGTAGCCGGTGTAGATGAGGCTGGCATACTTGGGCATCAACTCATCCTTCAAGTGAGCCACTTCGCGATCCAGGGTGATCGATTCGATCGCCCGGTGGGCGCGCAGCATGATGGTGCCGCCTGGGGTTTCGTAGCAACCACGGGACTTCATACCGACATAGCGGTTCTCGACGATGTCGAGGCGACCGATGCCGTGTTCGCCACCGATGCGGTTCAGGGTCGCCAGCACAGTGGCCGGGCTCATTTCCACGCCATCGAGCGCAACGATGTCGCCATTGCGATAGGTCAGTTCCAGGTATTGCGGGGTATCGGGAGCCTTCTCGGGGGAGACGGTCCAACGCCACATGTCTTCTTCGTGCTCGGTCCAGGTGTCTTCCAGCACGCCGCCTTCATAGGAGATGTGCAACAGGTTGGCATCCATCGAGTACGGAGATTTTTTCTTGCCATGACGCTCGATCGGGATCGCGTGCTTCTCGGCGTAGTCCATCAGCTTTTCACGGGACAGCAAGTCCCACTCGCGCCATGGAGCAATGACCTTCACGCCCGGCTTGAGGGCATAGGCACCCAGCTCGAAACGTACCTGGTCGTTGCCCTTGCCGGTCGCCCCATGGGAAATGGCATCGGCACCGGTTTCGTTGGCGATTTCGATCAAGCGCTTGGCAATCAGCGGACGGGCGATGGACGTGCCCAGCAGGTATTCGCCTTCGTAAACAGTGTTGGCGCGGAACATCGGGAAGACGAAGTCGCGGACGAATTCTTCGCGCAGGTCATCGATATAGATCTCTTTGACGCCCATGGCCTGGGCCTTGGCGCGTGCAGGCTCGACTTCCTCGCCCTGTCCCAGGTCAGCGGTGAAGGTCACCACTTCGCAGTTATATGTGTCCTGCAGCCACTTGAGGATCACCGAAGTGTCCAGGCCGCCGGAATACGCCAGAACGACCTTGTTTACGTCCGCCATGCCATCACTCCACGGGTTGTACGGAAAGCCGGCAAGTCTAACGTCCACCGCGGATAATTTACAGAGGCGCGACAGCTTATGACGACGAAGCGACAGATTATGTCAGCTGCGCGACGATCAAGGCGCGATCAGGAAGTGCGCGCAGTAGCCGCAGCAGGCGTAGCCGCCTTGGCCGGGGCCACTGGCGTCGCCGGCTTGCCCGGCGCGGCAGCGGGCGCCACGGCAGGCACCGCAGGCGTTGTCGCAGGGGTTGGCGGCTGTGGGGCCGAGGCCGGTGCGGCGCCCCGCTCCAGTTTTACCAGCACACGACGGTTCTTGGCCCGATTGGCGGCGTTGGTATTGGGCACCAGCGGATAACGCTCGCCATGGAAGCGAACGGTAAACTGAGACTCCTGGAAGCCGTTGGCCTTGAAGAAGTCCTGGACGGCCAGGGCCCGGCGGCGCGACAGCTCGCGGTTGGTCAGGCGGTTGCCACTGTTGTCGGAGTGGCCGTCGAGTTCGACATGATTGACGCTCGGGTCAGCCTTGATGAAGTCGAGCATGACCTGCAACTGAGCCTTGGCCTGGGCGTCGAGCTCGATGCCTTCGCCGGGAAAACCGATCTGGGTTTGCTTGATCTGTTCGAAGTTCTTCGGCAACAGCTTCGCGACACAGCCCTGGTAATCGCTGAACGCCTTGTTGAAGCGCACGGGCAACAACCGGACTTCCGACACCCGCCCATCGTCGGTGTTACGCCGCACCACGGGGCTGCGACCTTCCATCAGCCCGCTGATCAAGCGGCCCGCCTGCACCTGGGAGCTGTTGAACAGCACATCGCCGCTACCGATCCTGACCGAGCCCAGGTTGATATCGCCTCGTCCTGGCTGCCAGGGCGCCGCCGCCGCCAGCAACGTCGCGGAGCCGCCACCGAGCATCGGATTATAGGCCTTGAGCCGGAACGTGGCCTGCTCGCCCGCCTTGCGCACGAATTCGCCGCTGCCAAAATCGGTGATCGGCTGACTCAGCCGACACTCGAACTTATCGCCTTCGACCGTCCACTCAATGCTCTCCAGACGGGTCTGGAAAGTGAGCGCCATCGCAGGAAGGCTGGCAAACACACTGAGCAAGGCTAGATAACGCTGGCGCACGGGAGGCTCCACTGGCTTTTATACGGAAATCGAAAAACGCTGGGCATGCCGCTTGGCCTAGACACTGCACGCAATCGTGGCACACCTGAAGGGGCTATCGGTAACTTGCGGCAAAACTTGATAGCGGGTGCCCGGATCGGTCTTTTCCGGTAGCATTCGCCAGAGATTTACCCGCCTGGAAGCCCCCCATGTCCGACCGCCTGACCCTGCTGCGTCCCGACGACTGGCATATTCATCTTCGCGATGGTGCTGTGTTGACCCATACCGTCGCCGATGTCGCGCGCACTTTTGGCCGCGCCATCATCATGCCTAACCTGGTTCCGCCCGTGCGTAACGCTGCCGAGGCCGATGGCTATCGCCAGCGCATCCTGGCTGCACGCCCGGCTGGCAGCCGCTTCGAACCGCTGATGGTGCTTTACCTCACCGACCGCACCCAGCCCGAAGAAATACGCGAGGCCAAGGCCAGTGGTTTCGTCCACGCGGCCAAGTTGTACCCCGCTGGCGCCACCACCAACTCGGATTCCGGTGTCACCAGCATCGACAAGATCTTCCCTGCGCTGGAGGTCATGGCCGAAGTCGGCATGCCATTGTTGATCCATGGCGAGGTCACCCGGGGCGACGTCGATGTGTTCGACCGCGAGAAGATCTTCATCGACGAACACATGCGTCGCGTCGTCGAACGCTTCCCGACGCTAAAGGTGGTGTTCGAGCACATCACCACCGGCGATGCCGTGCAATTCGTCAACGAGGCCTCGGCCAACGTCGGCGCGACCATTACCGCACACCACCTGCTGTACAACCGCAACCACATGCTGGTGGGCGGGATCCGGCCGCATTTCTACTGCCTGCCGATCCTCAAGCGCAACACCCATCAGGAAGCCTTGCTGGACGCCGCCACCAGCGGCAGCGCCAAGTTCTTCCTGGGCACCGACTCGGCGCCCCACGCCCGTCACGCCAAGGAAGCCGCCTGCGGTTGCGCCGGCTGTTACACCGCCTACGCCGCCATCGAGATGTATGCCGAGGCATTCGAGCAGCGCAACGCCCTGGACAAGCTCGAAGGTTTCGCCAGCCTGCATGGCCCCCGCTTCTATGGCCTGCCGGTGAACACCGATCGTATTACCCTGGTTCGCGATGAGTGGACCGCCCCTGCCAGCCTGCCGTTTGGCGAGCAGACTGTCATCCCGCTGCGCGCCGGTGAAAAACTGCGCTGGCGCCTGCTGGAGGAAAACGCGTGAGTGAAGATCATTTCGATGACGAACTGGACGGCAACGGCGGCTCAGGCGGCCCGCGCCATCCAATGGCGGCTCGCTTCCGGGGTTATCTGCCGGTCGTGGTCGATGTAGAAACCGGCGGTTTCAACTCGGCCACCGATGCGCTGCTGGAAATCGCCGCGACGACCATCGGCATGGACGAGAAAGGCTTCGTCTTCCCCGACCACACCTATTTCTTCCGGGTCGAACCGTTCGAAGGCGCCAACATCGAAGCGGCTGCCCTGGAGTTCACCGGGATCAAGCTCGATCATCCGCTGCGCATGGCCGTCAGCGAAGAGACTGCGCTGACCGACATCTTCCGTGGTGTGCGCAAGGCGCTGAAGGCCAACGGTTGCAAGCGAGCGATCCTGGTTGGCCACAACAGCAGCTTCGACCTGGGCTTCCTCAATGCCGCCGTGGCGCGCCTGGACATGAAGCGCAACCCTTTCCATCCGTTCTCCAGCTTCGACACGGCCACCCTTGCGGGCCTGGCGTATGGCCAGACCGTGTTGGCCAAGGCGTGCCAGGCAGCCGACATCGATTTCGATGGCCGTGAAGCCCATTCGGCCCGCTACGACACCGAGAAAACCGCCGAGCTGTTTTGCGGCATCGTCAACCGGTGGAAGGAAATGGGTGGCTGGCAGGATTTCGACGACTGACATCAGCCTGGCTCTTTGTGGCGAGGGATCTGTGCTGCGCCAAGAAACGTCCATAAAAAAACCGGCCCATCGAGGGCCGGTTTTTTTTATGCATGGGTGCGCTTACAGCTTGTCGCTGTGCTCGCCCAGGTAGGCAGCTACACCTTCAGGCGATGCGGTCATGCCCTTGTCGCCTTTTTTCCAGTTGGCCGGGCAGACTTCGCCATGCTCTTCGTGGAACTGCAGGGCGTCAACCAGACGGATCAGCTCTTCCATGTTACGTCCCAGCGGCAGGTCGTTGATGATCTGCGAACGGACCACGCCTTTGTCGTCGATCAGGAACGCGCCACGGAAGGCCACGCCGCCTTCGGACTCAACGTCGTAGGCCTTGGCGATTTCGTGCTTCATGTCGGCAGCCATGGTGTATTTCACCGGGCCAATGCCACCGGCATTGATGGCGGTGTTGCGCCAGGCGTTGTGGGTGAAGTGCGAGTCGATCGAAACGGCGACCACTTCAACGTTGCGCGCCTTGAAGTCGTCCATGCGGTGATCCAGTGCGATCAGCTCGGACGGGCAAACGAAAGTGAAGTCCAGCGGGTAGAAGAACACCAGGCCGTATTTGCCTTTGATGGCCGAGGACAGGGTGAAGCTGTCGACGATTTCGCCATTGCCGAGGACGGCGGGAACGGTGAAGTCAGGGGCTTGTTTGCCTACGAGTACGCTCATTGGATATCTCCTGGTGTAGTAACGTGAAAACAAGGTCCGCGCCAGCCTGCCACCCTCAGGCGACAGCCCTGTGACACGAACCCGCTTTGCAAGGACCGACCATCATACACCGCACGTTTGGCCTGTCCTCAACGGTTTTTTGGCGGCCCTGGAAATCCGATGCCCGCTTGATGGCAGGCGCTCGACGCCGTTCGTCAACCAGCGCAGGAAACCACTTTGACAATCATTCTCGTTAACATTAAGATCCGTCTCAATTGAGTCACAACCAGCGACGGTTCTCACTTATGTATGTATGCCTCTGCACTGGCGTCACCGATGGACAAATCCGCGAAGCGATCTATGAGGGTTGCTGCAGCTACCGGGAAGTCCGCCAGGCCACCGGCGTAGCCAGCCAATGCGGCAAATGCGCCTGCCTCGCCAAGGAAGTGGTGCGTGAAACCCTCGCCAAAGTTCAGACCGCGCAAGCCTCGATCCCTTATCCGGCAGAATTTACGGCCGCATAAATCCAGATATTCAAAGAACCGGACTCAATGTCCGGTTTTTTTATGCCCGAAAATCAAATGCTTAGCTTCCAGACGCGGAACACAAACATTCTTATTCCGATTAATTTTCATTTATTATTCAATAACTTAGGTTTGACACTCGTAATAGCTCGGCTCAAACTCCGCCTTAATACACAGTTATCAGGGCAGGCCCTCATCATGAAAGGCGACATTACAGTCATCCAGCATCTCAACAAGATCCTTGCCAATGAGCTGGTCGCGATCAATCAGTACTTCTTGCATGCACGCATGTACGAGGATTGGGGCCTGAACAAGCTGGGCAAGCACGAGTACCACGAATCCATCGATGAAATGAAACATGCGGACAAGCTGATCAAGCGAATCCTGTTTCTCGAAGGCCTGCCGAACGTCCAGGACCTGGGCAAGCTGCACATCGGCGAACATACTCGTGAAATGCTCGAATGCGACCTGCGCATCGAGCGTACCGGCCACGCCGACCTGAAAGCCGCCATTGCCCATTGCGAAAGCGTTGGCGACTTCGGTAGCCGCGAACTGCTGGAAGACATTCTCGAATCCGAGGAAGAGCACATCGACTGGCTCGAAACCCAGCTGGGCCTGATCGACAAGATCGGTCTGGAAAATTACCTGCAATCGCAGATGGGCGAAGAATAAGCGCCCTCGAAAGCAAGCCATTAAAAAGCCCCGCCCTCTTTCGAGGTGCGGGGCTTTTTAATACCTGGATTCCAGGCTCGCTTAAATCCCTAGTGGGAGCGAGCCTGCTCGCGATAGCAATGTATCAGTCATCAGCACATTGACTGACAGGCCTTCATCGCAACCAGGCTCGCTCTCATATCGGGCTGCGGTCGATCAGGCTTCGGACTTGTTAGCCGCCGCTGCTTCCACAGCTGCCTTGATCGTGGACTGCAACGAACCGTCGGCGGCCATCTCAGTCATGATGTCACTGCCGCCGATCAGCTCACCGCCAACCCACAACTGTGGGAAGGTTGGCCAGTTGGCGTACTTGGGCAGGTTGGCGCGGATTTCCGGGTTCTGCAGGATGTCCACGTAGGCGAACTTCTCGCCACACGCCATCACCGCCTGAGCAGCCTTGGCCGAGAAGCCGCACTGTGGGGCGTTCGGCGAGCCTTTCATGTAGAGCAGGATGGTGTTGTTGGCAATCTGTTCTTTGATCGTTTCGATGATATCCACGGAGCACCTCGGCTTGAACTTTTGCGACTACAGATGTCGACACGGTGGCGCATTGTAACGGAAAGCCGAGCACCTTGCTCGGTCCGCCCCGGGGACAATTTTACGCAGCCGCCACCTTCACCGGAACACCGTTCAGCGCCGCGTTGCCGGATAACTCATCGAGCTGGCGCTCATCGGTCAGGTCGTTGGCGCTGGACCCAGGCTGTCCGCTGGCGATGGTCATCTGCACGCCAGGACGAGCATGCCCCCAACCGTGAGGAAGGCTGACCACGCCTTTCATCATGTCCGGGCTGCTCTGGACCTCCACTTCAATCACGCCGACCCGGGAGCTGACCTTCACGCGCTGCCCATCGACAAGCCCCCGGCTGGCAAGGTCTTGCGGATGCATCAGCAATTGATGACGCGGCTTGCCTTTCACCAGCCGGTGGAAATTATGCATCCATGAGTTATTGCTTCGCACATGGCGCCGGCCAACCATCAGCAACTCGTCCGCTGCCGGCGCTCGCAACGCGGCAAAGCGCGCCAGGTCGGCGAGGATGACGGCGGGCGCAGCCTGCACGCGGCCATTTTCGGTTTTCAACCGGGCCGTCAGATTGGGCTTGAGCGCTCCGAGATCGATACCGTGGGGATGATCGAACAGCGTTGCCAAGGACAACCTGTAGGGCGAAGCATCGCCATACATCCCGGCTCGCAGGCCGAAATCGATCATCTGCGCCGGCGGCATCGTCGGCTTGAGCTCCTTGCCGGTCCGGGCGGCAAAAGCCTTGGCCAGGCCGACAAAAATCTCCCAATCGTGCAGCGCTCCCTCGGGCTTGGGCAGGATGGCCCGGTTGAAGCGGCTGACGTTACGCACGGCGAACAGGTTGAACGTGGTGTCGTAATGATCATTTTCCAGGGCCGAGGTCGACGGCAGGATCAAGTCGGCGTAGCGCGTGGTTTCGTTGATGTACAAGTCGATGCTGACCATGAACTCAAGCCCATCCAGCGCTTGCTCGAGCTGCCGTCCGTTAGGCGTGGACAGCACGGGGTTGCCGGCCACGGTGACCAGCGCACGGATCTGCCCTTCGCCCTCGGTGAGCATTTCTTCAGCGAGGGTCGATACAGGCAACTCGCCCGCATATTCGGGACGCCCGGATACACGGCTTTGCCAGCGATTGAAATGCCCGCCCGAAGTGGTCGCCACCAAATCCACCGCTGGCTCGGTGCACAGTGCCCCGCCCACTCGATCGAGATTGCCGGTCACCAGGTTGATCACCTGGATCAGCCAGTGGCACAGCGTGCCGAAAGCCTGGGTCGAAACACCCATCCTGCCATAGCACACGGCCGACGGCGCGGCAGCGAAATCACGGGCCAATTGGCGGATCTGCGGGGCAGGCACCCCACAAAGCGGGCTCATGGCCTCTGCGGTGAAAGGTGCAACGGCCTGGCGCACCTCTTCGAGGCCGTCCACCGGCAAATGACTGTCACGCGTCAGTCCTTCGCTGAACAAGGTGCCAAGCAAGCCAAACAGCAGCGCGGCATCGCCGCCGGGGCGTACGAATACATGCTGGTCGGCGATGGCCGCCGTCTCGCTGCGCCGCGGATCGACCACCACCACCCGGCCGCCCCGGGACTGGATTGCCTTCAGCCGTTTCTCCACATCCGGCACGGTCATGATGCTGCCATTGGAAGCCAGCGGATTACCCCCCAGGATCAGCATGAAATCGGTGTGATCGATGTCCGGTATCGGCAGCAGCAAGCCGTGACCGTACATCAAGTGACTGGTCAGGTGATGAGGCAATTGATCAACCGAAGTCGCCGAAAAGCGACTGCGGGTTTTCAACAAGCCGAGGAAATAGTTGCTGTGGGTCATCAATCCATAGTTGTGCACGCTGGGGTTGCCCTGATAGACCCCCACCGCGTTCTGGCCGTGGCGCTCCTGGATCGCCGCAAGGCGTTCGGCCACCAAGGCAAAGGCGTCGTCCCAGGCGATGGGCTGCCACTCGCCGCCGACTCGTTGCACGGGCTGGCGCAGGCGGTCCGGATCGTTCTGGATATCCTGCAACGCCACGGCCTTGGGGCAGATGTGCCCACGACTGAAACTGTCCAGCGGATCACCCTTGATCGAGGTGATCGCCAGGCCTTGGCCTTCGGTTTCGGTGGTTTCGAGAGTCAGGCCACAGATGGCCTCGCACAGATGGCACGCACGGTGATGGAGGGTCTTGGTCATGGCCAGCCTCTGTTTTATTCGTAGCGGGCACTTTGGGCCGCGGGAACAAAACTATGGCGCGGGATGCCCGGTAGCGCCAGCGACGTTCGTCCTGTGAATCGCCAGGCATCAGGCCCGCCGATGCGTCGCTGTCAAGGCTGCTCGGGAGGAGGCGCCAGCAGTTGGATTTCCTCGATGGTCTGCACTTCCTCCTGGGCCATGGGCACCCCGGTCAACTCGCCAATCAAGCGCCAGTGCTCATCGAGACCACCGCTGATCGTGGCCATCCGATCGATCATGCGGCGCCCCGCCGCCTTGGTCACTTCGTCATCGCTGCGCAGCAATTCGAATGACATGGACGTCACCGAAGCGGTCAGGTGGGTCAGGGTGCGTGCCGTCAGCCCCAACAGTTCCATCAGTCGTTGCTCTTTCGAATCCATTTCGGGGCTCCTGCGGCTAGGGATTCATTTATAACCCAGGGTCCCGCATTAGGAAATATTTCACATTGGGCAACAGACCGACGACCCGGGCCAGCGGGTCAAAAACCGACCGCCAACCACCCGATGCCCGCCCTGCTCGATTGCCAAGCGACGCAACGCCAGTGTACAAATGAACCCGCTGCTGTCAGGAAACCGGCCTCAACCGCGCCAATGCAACTCTGCATTGGCCTCGCTGAAATCCCTCATAACCGTAGCCCTATTGGTAAGACGCGACATTTAATGTCAATATCGCGCCTTTCCCCTATTTCGTCGCCCCGTGCGGCTTTTGCCGCAGGTCTCGCCCGTTTTTCCATGAAACAAGGCTCTGAGCATCTGCGGTCCGTTACAAAAAGGTAGTCAATCATGAGCGCAAGGCACTTTCTCTCCCTGATGGATTTCACGCCCGATGAGTTGCTCGCCGTGATCCGTCGAGGCGTTGAGCTCAAGGACCTGCGTAAACGCGGCGTACTGTTCGAGCCCTTGAAAAACCGTGTGCTGGGGATGATTTTCGAGAAGTCATCCACGCGCACGCGCATCTCTTTCGAAGCCGGCATGATCCAGCTTGGCGGCCAGGCGATTTTCCTGTCGCCCCGCGACACTCAACTGGGACGTGGCGAGCCGATCAGCGATTGCGCCATTGTCATGTCGAGCATGCTCGACGCCGTGATGATCCGTACCTTTGCCCACAGCACCCTGACCGAATTCGCCGCCTATTCCCGCGTGCCGGTGATCAACGGCCTATCCGACGATCTGCACCCTTGCCAGCTGTTGGCCGACATGCAGACCTTCCTCGAGCACCGCGGCTCGATCCAGGGCAAAACCGTTGCCTGGGTCGGCGATGGCAACAACATGTGCAACAGCTATATAGAAGCGTCGATGCAATTCGACTTCCAGCTACGGATCGCTTGCCCTGAAGGCTATGACCCGGATGCAGAACTTCTCGCCAAGGCCGGGGACCGAGTGTCGCTGGTCCGTGATCCGAAGCTGGCCGTGGCCGGCGCGCACCTGGTGAGCACCGACGTCTGGACCTCCATGGGCCAGGAAGAGGAAGCCGCCAAGCGCGTCAAGCTGTTCGCGCCGTTGCAGGTCACACGGGCCCTGCTCGACCTGGCGGACGCCGAGGTGCTGTTCATGCATTGCCTGCCCGCCCATCGCGGCGAGGAAATCAGCCTCGACCTGCTGGAAGACCCGCGATCCGTCGCTTGGGACCAGGCAGAAAACCGTCTCCACGCACAGAAGGCCCTGCTCGAATTCCTCGTCGAGCCGGCGTATCACCACGCATGAGTCACTCCTTGTTACTGAATCTGCATAACCTGGCCTGCGGGTACCAGGACCAGCGAGTCGTCCAGAACCTCAACCTGCACCTCAATGCGGGCGACATCGGCTGCTTGCTGGGCTCGTCCGGGTGCGGCAAGACCACGACCCTGCGGGCCATCGCCGGTTTCGAACCGGTACACGAAGGCGAGATCCAGTTGGCCGGGGAAATCATTTCCCGCGCGGGTTTCACCTTGGCCCCGGAAAAACGTCGCATCGGCATGGTATTCCAGGACTATGCACTGTTCCCGCACCTCAGCGTCGCCGAGAACATGGCATTCGGCATTCGTAAACACCCTGGCAAGAACCGTGTGGTCGAAGAGCTGCTGGAACTGGTCAACCTGAAGAACCTCGGTAAACGTTTTCCCCATGAGCTCTCCGGAGGCCAGCAACAACGCGTGGCGCTCGCCAGGGCATTGGCGCCCGAGCCGCAATTGCTGCTGCTCGACGAGCCCTTCTCCAACCTCGATGGCGAGCTGCGACGCAAGCTCAGCCATGAGGTGCGGGACATCCTCAAGGCTCGCGGCACCAGCGCGATTCTGGTGACCCATGACCAGGAAGAAGCCTTCGCCGTGAGTGATCATGTCGGCGTATTCCGGGAGGGTCGGCTGGAACAGTGGGATACGCCCTACAACCTTTACCACGAACCCCTGACGCCTTATGTCGCCAGCTTTATCGGCCAGGGCTATTTCATCCGAGGCCAGCTCGACAGCCCGGAATCAGTGCAGACCGAATTGGGGACGCTACGGGGAAACCGGGCCTATACCTGGCCCATCGGCAGCGCCGTGGATGTGCTGCTGCGCCCGGACGATATCGTCTACGCGCCTGACAGCCCGCTCACGGCTACCATCGTCGGTAAGACTTTTCTGGGCGCTTCGACTTTGTATCGCCTGCAATTGCCGACGGGTGCGCAACTGGAATCGATTTTCCCAAGCCACGCCGACCATCAGGTCGGGGCGACTGTCGGTATTCGCGTGGCCGCCGAACACCTGGTGCTGTTCCAGGCCTCGGGCAGTACGGCAGCGCATTTGCCGTCGATCGACAGCGGCGTGCGACGGCATAGCGTCGCCAATTGACGCTACACCCTGTGGGAGCGAGCAAGCGCGCCCCCACAGAACCTCATTGACCTCAACCGACTGATAGAGTCCCGCTGGCCACCAACGTGGCATGCCCACCGATCTTCACCCGGTCACCTTCCAGCCGGCAGAACAATGCCCCTCCCCTGGCCGAGCATTGATACGCCGTCAGCCCGAGCTTGTTCAGCCGCTTGGACCAGTAGGGAATAAGGCTGCAATGAGTCGACCCGGTGACCGGATCCTCATTGATACCAATCGCCGGAGCAAAATAGCGCGAGACGAAATCGTGCTTGCTTCCCGGCGCGGTCACGATCGCGCCAGGCCATGGCAGTTTCGCCAGGGCCGCCATGTCCGGCTTGCATTCGAGCACCGCCTGCTCCGACTCCAATACCACGAACAATTCGTTGGAACTCAGCACATCCACCGCCTCGACACCCAAGGCACTCTGGACCGCCAGGGACGCGCCCAATTCAGCCGGCACGATGGCAGGGAAATCCAACCACAGCCGTTCGCCCTCGCGCGTGACGCTCAGCGCTCCGGATTTGCAGATGAAGTCCAGCCGCTCCACGGTTTCGTGATAGACCTCGAACAACACATAAGCGCTGGCCAACGTGGCATGACCACACAAGGGCACCTCGGTGGTCGGGGTGAACCAGCGGATATGCCAGTGCTGGTTTTCGCGCACCAAAAACGCGGTTTCAGCCAGGTTATGTTCGGCGGCAATCTTTTGCATAAGGTCATCGGCAAGCCAGGCATCGAGCCGATAGACCATCGCCGGGTTACCGCCAAAGGGCCGGTCACTGAACGCATCGACCTGATGAAACGCAAGCTGCATGGCACATCTCCTTTTTTATGATGCGTGAGCATGAGCTGCGCAGGCACCGTTTATCCAGTGACAGATCGACACAATTTTCGCCTTACACATTGAAGGGTTGGACGCCTGGTCGGTTGGAAAGATTCATCCTGGCAGAGGCGCTTGCTCCTCACCCGCGGCCAATATCCGCAAACGCCGCTCCGGTATGCTCCGCCAGCAACGCGGGCGCCAACTCCACCTCCAGGCCTCGTCTTCCCGCGCTGACGAACACAGTGGGGAACGGCTGTGCGGATGAGTCGATAAACGTGCGCAGGCGCTTCTTCTGTCCCAGCGGACTGATGCCCCCCAGCAAATAACCTGTCGAACGCTGCGCGGCGGCTGGATCGGCCATCTCGACTTTCTTTACCCCGGCCGCATGGGCCAGCGCTTTGAGGTCCAGACTCCCGGCGACCGGCACCACCGCCACCAGCAATTCACCTTTCTCGCTCGCGGCCAACAGCGTCTTGAACACTCGCGCCGGTTCCAGAGCCAGTTTCTCTGCGGCTTCCAGACCATAGGACGCGGCCTTGGGGTCATGTTCGTAACTGTGAATACGATGTTCGGCACGCACTTTTTTCAGCAGATCCAATGCGGGGGTCATGACCGCTCCTGACAGGGAAACAACAAAAAGAGTGGCGAGAATTCTAAGCGATCCCCAGACAAAAGGCTGCGCAGACGGCCGATGGCGACGCCGCGCCACGCCGGAAAAATTCATTCATGGAACGAATAATCCCAATATGACCGACGGTTCACTTTCGACCTTTGACAGCGGCGTTTCTTGTCTATATTTTTTCGAAACTGAAAGCAGAAACGCGTGTCTCAAGCAACACCCCGAGCGCAGGATGGGGATCCGGCACTCGGCGAAAAGGCGACGACGGGTTGTTTTCCGCCGCGCAGGACAACAAAAAGAACCGAGGTTTGAATGACGACTGCTTTACAACAACCTTCGCTCTCCAGCCAATGCCTGGCGGAGTTCCTGGGTACGGCCCTGTTGATTTTTTTCGGCACCGGTTGCGTTGCAGCGCTCAAGGTCGCGGGCGCCAGTTTCGGCTTGTGGGAAATCAGCATCATCTGGGGCGTCGGTGTCAGCATGGCGATTTATCTCAGCGCGGGCATTTCCGGCGCACACCTGAACCCCGCCGTCAGCATCGCCCTGTGCATTTTCACTGACTTCGAAAAACGCAAACTGCCTTTCTATATCGTTTGCCAAGTGACCGGCGCGTTCTGCGGCGCACTGCTGGTCTACACGCTGTACAGCAATTTATTCTTCGATTTCGAACAGTCCCGCCACATGATCCGGGGCACCGTGGCCAGCCTCGAACTGGCGTCGGTGTTCTCCACCTACCCCCACCCGGCACTGTCCACCGGCCAAGCTTTCCTGGTCGAGATGATCATCACCGCCATCCTGATGGGCGTGATCATGTCCTTGACCGATGATAACAACGGCCTGCCGCGCGGCCCGCTGGCGCCGCTGCTGATCGGCTTGCTGATCGCCGTGATCGGCAGTTCGATGGGGCCACTGACAGGTTTCGCGATGAACCCGGCGCGTGATTTCGGTCCGAAATTGATGACTTTCTTCGCTGGCTGGGGTGAAATTTCACTCACCGGGGCGCGTGACATTCCATACTTCCTCGTACCGATTTTTGCGCCGATCCTTGGCGCATGCCTGGGTGCTGCTGCTTATCGCGGGCTCATCGCTCGCCACCTGCCCAGCGCCGTGGTTGCTGCAAAGGAGCCAGAGCCGGCCATTGATGGCAAGCCCAGAACGTCCTGAAACAGTCGGCGCGGGCGCCTGTCATTCGAGCTCCCGCCCTGGCCTCTTCCTTAATTACGTTACCTAAGTCCCAAGGCAATCGACATGACCGACATTGAGAATAAGAACTACATCATTGCCCTCGACCAGGGCACGACCAGCTCACGTGCCATTATTTTCGACCGTGACGCCAACGTGGTCTGCACGGCCCAACGAGAATTCGTCCAGCATTACCCACAGCCAGGCTGGGTCGAACACGATCCGATGGAGATCTTCGCCACCCAGAGCGCGGTCATGGTCGAAGCGCTTGCCCAGGCCGGGCTGCATCACGACCAGGTCGCCGCCATCGGCATCACCAACCAGCGCGAAACCACGGTGGTCTGGGACAAGTCGACCGGCAGGCCGATCTACAACGCCATTGTCTGGCAATGTCGGCGCAGCACTGAAATCTGTCAGCAGCTCAAGCGTGACGGCCATGAGCAGTACATCAGCGAAGCCACCGGCCTGGTCACCGATCCGTATTTTTCCGGCACCAAGCTCAAGTGGATCCTGGATAACGTCGAAGGCAGCCGCGAGCGCGCACGCAACGGCGAGTTGCTGTTCGGCACCGTGGACAGCTGGCTGATCTGGAAATTTACCGGCGGCAAGGTCCATGTCACCGACTACACCAACGCCTCGCGCACCATGCTTTTCAACATCCATACGCTGGAGTGGGACGCGAAGATGCTCGACATCCTCAACATCCCTCGGGAAATGCTGCCGGAGGTCAAATCGTCCTCACAAATCTACGGCCGCACCAAGAGCGGCATCGCCATCGGCGGTATCGCCGGTGACCAGCAGGCCGCCCTGTTCGGCCAGATGTGCGTGGAACCGGGCCAGGCGAAAAACACCTACGGCACCGGCTGTTTCCTGCTGATGAATACCGGTGACAAAGCGGTCAAATCCAATCACGGCATGCTCACCACCATCGCCTGCAGCCCTCGCGGTGAAGTGGCCTATGCCCTGGAAGGCGCAGTGTTCAATGGCGGGTCTACCGTTCAGTGGCTGCGCGATGAACTGAAGATCATCAACGATGCGCTCGACACCGAGTACTTCGCCAACAAGGTCAAGGACAGCAATGGGGTGTATCTGGTCCCGGCGTTCACTGGCCTGGGCGCGCCTTACTGGGACCCTTATGCCCGTGGCGCGCTGTTCGGCCTGACCCGTGGCGTGCGGGTCGACCATATTATCCGGGCCACGCTGGAATCCATCGCCTACCAGACCCGCGATCTGCTCGACGCCATGCAGCAAGACTCCGGCGAGCGCCTCAAGTCCTTGCGCGTAGACGGCGGCGCGGTGGCCAACAACTTCCTCATGCAATTCCAGGCGGATATCCTTGGCACCCAGGTCGAACGCCCAAAAATGCGCGAAACCACTGCCCTCGGTGCAGCGTACCTGGCCGGGCTGGCGTGCGGTTTCTGGAGCAGCCTGGAAGAACTGCGCGGCAAAGCGGTAATCGAGCGTGAGTTCGAACCGCAACTGGACGAGCAAGCCAAGGAAAAACTCTACGCCGGCTGGAAAAAAGCCGTCAGCCGCACCCGCGATTGGGAGCCCCACGAAGACGCCGAATAAGGCCCGCTAAAGTTCTGAAACTGGTCGGGAGGGGATTCCTGCGGCATCATGGGCAAATTTTGAATGGCAGCCCAAAGGAAGCCCCATGAATCTGCCTCCCCGCCAGCAACAAATCCTCGAACTGGTCCGCGAACGCGGCTATGTCAGCATCGAGGAAATGGCGCAATTATTCGTCGTCACCCCACAGACCATCCGCCGCGACATCAATCAATTGGCGGAAGCGAATCTGTTGCGCCGCTATCACGGCGGCGCGGCTTACGATTCAAGCGTGGAAAACACCGCCTACGCCATGCGCGCGGACCAGATGCGCGATGAGAAGCAACGCATCGCCGAAGCCATCGCCGCCCAGATTCCCGATCACGCGTCGCTGTTCATCAACATCGGCACCACCACCGAATCCATCGCCCGGGCGCTGCTCAATCACAACCACCTCAAAGTCATCACCAACAACCTGCACGTGGCGTCGATCCTCAGCGCAAAGGATGATTTCGAAGTCCTGATCGCCGGCGGCAATGTGCGACGCGACGGCGGCGTGGTTGGCCAGGCCAGTGTCGACTTCATCAGCCAGTTCAAGGTCGACTTCGCCCTGGTGGGCATCAGCGGCATCGATGAGGACGGAAGCCTGCTGGACTTCGATTACCAGGAAGTGCGGGTGTCCCAAGCCATCATCGCCAACGCTCGGCAGGTGCTGTTGGCAGCAGATTCCAGCAAATTCGGGCGCAACGCCATGGTCCGCCTCGGCCCGATCAGCCTGATCGATTGCCTGGTAACCGACCAGCAGCCCGTGCCAGCCCTGGCGCATCTGCTGACCCAGCACAAGATTCGATTGGAAGTGGTCTAGCTCCGCGCCCGTTCCCAGAACCCCGGTGGCGAGGGGGTTTATCCCCTCGCCACAGAAGCATTCCGCAATTCTCTTTTTGTTCGAAAATTTTCCTTTCGGCGGCATTCGATCAGTATTTTCAATCGAATCCAACTGGCCGTTGCCGTTTTTATGGGCTAGTATTTTTCGCAAATGAACATTAATGTTCGAATTCAAATATTTCGAAAAGAGCCCGAGGCCAGCCGATGCCCACTACCACCTTGCCTACGCCCCCTCTCGCAGAGATCTATGACATCGCCGTTATAGGCGGCGGCATCAATGGCGTGGGGATCGCTGCGGACGCGGCCGGTCGCGGCCTTTCGGTGTTCCTTTGCGAAAAGGACGACCTCGCCAGCCATACTTCTTCCGCCAGCAGCAAGCTGATACATGGCGGCCTGCGCTATCTCGAACATTATGAATTCCGCCTGGTGCGCGAAGCGCTGGCCGAGCGCGAAGTCCTCCTGGCCAAAGCCCCACACATCGTCAAGCAGATGCGCTTCGTGCTGCCCCATCGGCCGCACCTTCGCCCCGCCTGGATGATCCGCGCCGGCCTGTTCCTTTACGATCATCTGGGCAAGCGCGAGCAGCTCGCCGGCTCCAGGAGTTTGAAATTTGACGCTGACAGCGTACTGAAAAGCGAAATCACCAAGGGCTTCGAATACTCGGACTGCTGGGTTGACGACGCCCGACTGGTGGTACTCAACGCCATGGCGGCACGGGAAAAAGGCGCCCACGTCCATACCCGCACCCGCTGCGTCAGCGCCCGTCGCAGCAAGGGCCTGTGGCAGTTGCATCTGGAGCGTGCCGACGGCAGCCTGTTTTCGATCCAGGCCAAGGCCCTGGTGAACGCCGCCGGCCCGTGGGTGGCCAAGTTCATTCGTGACGACCTGAAGATGGAATCGCCTTACGGTATCCGCCTGATTCAGGGCAGCCACTTGATCGTTCCGAAACTCTACGAAGGCGAGCATGCGCATATTCTCCAGAACGAGGACCAGCGCATTGTCTTCACTATCCCCTACCTGAACCAGTTCACCCTGATCGGCACGACAGATCGCGAATACACCGGCGATCCGGCGAAGGTCGCGATTACCGAAGGCGAAACCGATTACCTACTGAAAGTGGTCAACGCCCACTTCAAGAAACAGGTCAGCCGCGACGACATCCTGCACAGTTATTCCGGCGTCCGGCCGTTGTGCAACGACGAGTCCGACAACCCTTCCGCCGTAACCCGGGATTACACCCTGGCGCTTTCTGCCGCAGGTCAAGAGGCGCCACTGCTTTCGGTATTCGGTGGCAAGCTGACCACTTACCGCAAGCTGGCCGAATCGGCGATGGCGCAACTGGCGCCATACTTTACGCAGATGCGTCCAAGCTGGACCGCCCTGGCAACCTTGCCGGGGGGCGAAAACATGACGACCCCGCAGGCGCTGTGCTCGGCGATTCGCGACAAGTTCGACTGGCTGCCGACCGACATCGCCCGACGCTGGGCCACCACGTATGGCAGCCGCACCTGGCGCATGCTCGAAGGCGTACACAACCTCGTCGACCTGGGCGAGCACATCGGCGCAGGCCTCTACACCCGCGAAGTCGATTACCTGTGCAGCGACGAGTGGGCCATCGATGCCCAGGACATCCTCTGGCGCCGCAGCAAGCTGGGCTTGTTCACCACCGCCGCCGAGCAGGACAAGCTCCAGCAGTATCTGCAGAAGGTCGAGCACAATCGGCGCAAGATTGAAGCGGCGTGACAGTACCCGCAAGACCAAAAAAAGCCCCTGAATCTACGATCCAGGGGCTTTTTGCATTTTGGAACACACCGCCTATCCCACGGATTAGTGGGGCTCAAGCCATTCGGTTTTCCGAACACGACCCAGCGGTCAGTTCGGCAAACCGGATAAACAAAAGACCAAAAAGCTGAAACAAAACATTAATTTCCTTTAAAAACAACATGATAGTGATAGGCCACTGGCCTGGCACGAGTCATGCTCTACACTCGTGGAGACGAACGCCTGTTACGCCAACACAACAGGAGCTTTCAGGCATTCGAAGCACTCAGGGCCGGTGAACCGGCCGAATACAAAAAAAACAATGTCGAGGAAACATCGATGCGCATCGTTCCCCATCTCCTGGGCGCAGCCGTTGCTGCCGCTCTGATCAGCACTCCGGTTTTCGCAGCCGAACTGACCGGCACGCTGAAAAAGATCAAAGAGTCCGGCGTCATCACGCTCGGCCACCGCGACGCCTCCATTCCGTTTTCCTATATCGCGGACGCTTCCGGCAAGCCCGTCGGCTACTCCCATGACATCCAGCTGCAAGTCGTCGAAGCCCTGAAAAAAGAGCTGGACGTGCCGAACCTGCAGGTCAAGTACAACCTGGTCACCTCGCAGACCCGCATCCCACTGGTGCAGAACGGCACCGTGGACCTGGAGTGCGGCTCCACCACCAACAACGTCGAGCGTCAGCAACAAGTCGCCTTCTCGGTTGGCATCTTCGAGATCGGCACCCGGCTGCTCTCCAAGAAAGATTCCAAATACAAGGATTTCGACGATCTCAAGGGCAAGAACGTCGTGACCACCGCCGGCACCACGTCCGAGCGCATCCTCAAGGCGATGAATGCCGACAAGCAAATGGGCATGAACGTCATCTCCGCCAAGGACCACGGCGAATCCTTCCAGATGCTGGAATCGGGCCGTGCCGTCGCGTTCATGATGGATGACGCCCTGCTGGCCGGCGAAGCCGCCAAGGCCAAGAGGGCGACCGACTGGGAAGTAACCGGTACTCCCCAATCCTACGAAATCTATGGCTGCATGATGCGTAAGGGCGACGAGCCGTTCAAAAAGGTTGTCGATGACGCCATTGTCGCCAGCTACAAGTCTGGCGAGATCAACAAGATCTACGACAAATGGTTCACCCAACCTATCCCGCCTAAAAATCTGAACCTGAACTTCCCGATGAGCGACGAGCTCAAGGCTTTGATCGCCAACCCGACCGATAAAGCGGCTGACGATAAGAAATCCTGATTTCTGACTAACCTTACCTCCTGGAAGGGCCCGGCCCTTTCCAGGAGTGTGTCATTCCCTGCTGGAACCAAAGGAAACACTCGCAACGGTAAGTCGAGCCGTGAGTGTGTGCCCGATCCTCAAGATTGGGCGGGAAAGGATTTCCCCCTGCAGATACTTGTACATCGAACGATCTGAGGGGAGACCCTAATGAATTACAACTGGGACTGGGGCGTGTTCTTCAAGTCCACCGGCGTGGGCAGCGAGATTTATCTCGACTGGTACGTGGCCGGCCTGGGCTGGACCATCGCCATCGCCGTCGTCGCCTGGATCATTGCCCTGCTGCTGGGCTCGATCCTGGGTGTGATGCGTACCGTGCCGAACCGGCTGGTATCGGGCATCGCGACTTGCTACGTGGAACTCTTTCGTAACGTGCCACTGCTGGTTCAACTGTTCATCTGGTACTTCCTGGTGCCGGACCTGCTGCCCGCCGACATGCAGGAGTGGTACAAGCAGGACCTGAACCCGACCACCTCGGCCTACCTGAGCGTTGTCGTGTGCCTGGGCCTGTTCACCGCCGCGCGGGTCTGCGAACAGGTGCGCACCGGCATCCAGGCGCTGCCGCGCGGCCAGGAATCCGCTGCCCGGGCCATGGGCTTCAAACTGCCGCAGATCTATTGGAACGTGCTGCTGCCCCAGGCTTACCGGATCATCATTCCGCCGCTCACCTCGGAATTCCTCAACGTCTTCAAGAACTCCTCCGTGGCGTCGTTGATCGGCCTGATGGAGCTGCTCGCGCAGACCAAGCAGACCGCCGAATTCTCGGCCAACCTGTTCGAAGCCTTTACCCTGGCGACGCTGATCTACTTCACGTTGAACATGAGCCTGATGCTGCTCATGCGCATGGTCGAGAAGAAAGTCGCGGTGCCCGGCCTGATCTCCGTGGGGGGTAAATAATGGAATTCGACTTCACAGGCATCATCCCGGCCATTCCCGGCTTGTGGAACGGCATGGTGATGACCCTCAAGCTGATGGCCCTGGGTGTCGTCGGCGGGATTATCCTGGGGACGATCCTGGCGCTGATGCGCCTGTCCCACAACAAGCTGATCTCCAACATCGCTGGCGCCTACGTCAACTATTTCCGCTCGATCCCGCTGCTGCTGGTCATCACCTGGTTCTACCTGGCGGTCCCGTTCGTGCTGCGCTGGATCACTGGCGAAGACACGCCGATCGGCGCGTTCGGCTCCTGCGTCGTGGCGTTCATGATGTTCGAGGCGGCGTACTTCTGCGAAATCGTCCGGGCCGGCGTGCAGTCGATCCCCAAGGGCCAGATGGGCGCGGCACAGGCACTGGGCATGAATTATGGCCAGGTCATGCGCCTGATCATCCTGCCCCAGGCGTTCCGCAAGATGACCCCGCTGTTGCTGCAACAGAGCATCATCCTGTTTCAGGACACCTCGCTGGTCTACACGGTCGGTCTGGTGGACTTCCTCAATGCTTCGCGAGCCAATGGCGACATCATCGGCCGCTCCAATGAGTTCCTGATCATCGCAGGTCTCGTGTACTTCACAATCAGCTTTGCCGCCTCGCTGCTGGTCAAGCGTCTGCAAAAAAGGTTCGCCGTATGATCTCTATCAAAAACATCAACAAGTGGTATGGGGACTTCCAGGTACTGACCAATTGCAGCACCGAGGTCAGCAAAGGCGAGGTTGTGGTGGTGTGCGGGCCGTCGGGTTCGGGCAAGTCCACGCTGATCAAGTGCGTGAACGCCCTTGAGCCCTTCCAGAAAGGCGACATCGTGGTCGATGGCACGTCCATCGCCGACCCGAAGACCAACCTGCCAAAACTGCGTTCGCGGGTGGGCATGGTGTTCCAGCACTTCGAACTGTTCCCGCACCTGACCATCACCGAAAACCTGACCATCGCGCAGATCAAGGTGCTGGGCCGCAGCAAGGAAGAAGCCACCAAGAAAGGCCTGCAACTGCTAGAGCGCGTCGGTCTGTCGGCCCACGCCCACAAGCACCCGGGCCAGCTCTCCGGCGGCCAGCAGCAGCGCGTGGCGATCGCCCGTGCGCTGGCGATGGACCCGGTGGTAATGCTGTTCGACGAACCGACCTCGGCGCTTGACCCGGAAATGGTCAACGAAGTGCTCGACGTGATGGTGCAACTGGCCCACGAAGGCATGACCATGATGTGCGTGACCCACGAAATGGGCTTCGCCCGCAAAGTGGCGAACCGGGTGATCTTCATGGATCAGGGCCAGATCATCGAAGACTGCCCGAAAGAAGAGTTCTTCGGCGACATCAGCGCCCGCTCCGAACGTGCACAGCATTTCCTTGAGAAGATTCTGCAGCACTAAGCATCGCCTTTTCTAGGCGCGCTTGTCCTTGTGGCGAGGGAGCTTGCTCCCGCTGGGTCGCGCAGCGGCCCTAAACCGGAAATGCAATGTCTCTGGCATACCGCATGAACCGTTTTGCGGCTGCTTTGCAGCCGAGCGGGAGCAAGCTCCCTCGCCACAGGACCGCGTTCGAAGGACGACCGCCGCCACACTGGTTGACCCAAGGCTTCTGTGATGAAATGCGACCCCACTCTTTATCGCGCCGCGCCGCCATCACTCGCCGTGAAACCCCGCCTGATCCGCCATCTGTTCCTGCCGCCGCTGGTCATTGCGTTGATGATCGGCCTGGGTTACCTCGGCTTCTGGATCAGCGAGCACTATGGCATTCGCGGCCTCGCCGAGAATGGCGAGCGCCAGTTGGAGCTGCACGCCCGCGCGGTGGAGAGCGAAATCAGCAAATACACCTATTTGCCCAGCCTGCTGGAACTTGAATCCAGCGTCTCGAAATTGCTCGACGACCCGACGCCCGAGCATCGCAAGACCGTCAACGAATACCTTGAGGGCCTGAACCGGCGCAGTCGCAGCCGGGCCATCTACGTCATGGACACCACCGGCCGCGTCATGGCCACCAGCAACTGGCGCGACGTCGACAGCTACCTGGGGGAAGACTTGTCTTTCCGCGCCTATTTCCAGAACGCCGTGCGCGGCCAGCCGGGGCGCTTCTATGGCATCGGCAGCACCAGCGGCGAACCCGGCTATTACCTGGCCCATGGCCTGGAGCAACAAGGCAAGATCATCGGCGTGGCCGTGGTCAAGGTCCGCCTCGAAGCCATGGAGGAGCGCTGGCAGCGGGCCCGCCTGGAAGCCTTCGTCAGCGATGAGAACGGCATCATCATCCTCTCCAGCGATCCGGCGCGGCGGCTCAAATCGGTGCGTCCGCTGAGCGACGAAACCAAGGAGCGCCTGGCCCGCAGCCTGCAGTATTACTGGTTCCCGCTCAACGAGCTGATCCCTCTGGCGCGGGAACGGCTGGCCGAGGGCATGGAGAAGCTGACTTTCCCCGCCAACACTGAAATCGCGGCTGACCAGCGCGCCACCAGCTACCTTTCCCAGACCCGGCCGCTGAGCGACACACCGTGGAATTTCACGTTACTGACCCCGCTCGAAGACCTGCGCCGCCAAGCGATCAACCAAGGCATCCTGGTGGCCGTGGCGTTTGCCCTGGTGGCTTTCCTGCTGATCGCCTGGAACGAACGTCGCAAAGTCATCGCCACCCGCCTCGCCGCTCGCGAAGCGTTGCAAGAGGCCAACAATCAGCTCGAACGTCGGATTACCGAACGCACCACCGACCTGCGGGCCAGCAACGAACGACTCAAGGGCCAGATCCGCGAACGACGGCAGGCCGAAGAGACCTTGCGGCGCGCCCAGGACGAACTGGTGCAAGCCGGCAAGCTGGCGGCCATCGGCCAGATGTCCACCAGCATCGCCCATGAACTCAACCAGCCTTTGGCCGCCCTGCGCACCCTGTCGGGCAATACCGTGCGCTTTTTGGAAAGGGGCCAGCTGGATATCGCCAGCGCCAACCTCAGGACCATCAACGACCTGATCGATCGCATGGGTCGGATCACCGCCAGCCTGCGCGCCTTCGCCCGGCGCGGCGACGACAAGGGCCGGGCGAGCCTGGGCAAGGCTGTCGGGGCCGCGCTGCAATTGCTGGGCGCGCGCCTTGAAAAACTCGACATCCAGATCCACACGGCATTCGAAGACGTTCAGGTCCAGATCGACCAGACGCGCCTGGAACAGATCCTGGTGAACCTGATCGGCAATGCCCTTGACGCCATGCAGCTGCAACCCGCGCCGAAGCTGTGGCTCGAAGGCCAAGGCAGCGATGGCAAATATCGCCTGCGGGTGCGGGATAATGGCCACGGCATCGACCCGGAGGCTCGCAAGCATCTGTTCGAACCGTTCTTCACCACCAAACCCGGCGAACAAGGCCTGGGCCTTGGCTTGACGCTTTCGGCAAGCCTATGTGCCGCCGCCGGCGGACATTTGGGAGTCGAGCATCCGGAGGATGGTGGCACCACGTTTATCCTCAGTTTACCGTTGGTAAGCCTTTTACCTGCCGAGCCGCTATGAACAACGACCTGAGCGTATTGATCGTCGAAGACGACCCCCACGTCCTGCTGGGCTGCCAGCAGGCCTTGAGCCTGGAAGATATTCCCTGCATTGGCGTGGGCAGCGCCGAAGAGGCCCTTGAGCGGGTCGGCGAAGATTTTGCCGGCATCGTCATCAGCGACATCCGCCTGCCGGGCATCGACGGCCTGGAACTGCTGACCCGTCTCAAGGCCCGGGACCGCAGCCTGCCGGTGGTGTTGATCACCGGCCACGGCGATATTTCCATGGCCGTTGGCGCGATGCAGAAAGGCGCCTACGATTTCATGGAAAAACCGTTCTCCCCCGAGCGCCTGGTGGACGTTGCACGCCGCGCCCTGGAACAGCGCAGCCTGGCCCGGGAAGTTTCTTCGCTGCGTAGGCAACTGGCCGAGCGTGATTCCCTGGAAGGCCGCATCATCGGCCGCTCGCCGGCCATGCAGCACCTGCGCGAGCTGATCGCCAACGTCGCCGACACCTCAGCCAACGTGTTGATCGAAGGCGAAACCGGCACCGGCAAGGAATTGGTCGCCCGTTGCCTGCATGATTTCAGCCGGCGCCACGACAAGCAGTTCGTCGCGCTGAACTGCGGTGGCCTGCCGGAGAACCTGTTTGAAAGCGAGATTTTCGGCCACGAGGCCAACGCTTTCACTGGCGCGGGTAAGCGCCGGATCGGCAAAATCGAGCACGCCGATGGCGGCACGCTGTTTCTCGATGAAGTGGAGAGCATGCCCCTGCCCTTGCAGATCAAGCTATTGCGCGTGTTGCAGGAACGCACCCTCGAACGCCTGGGGTCGAACCAGAGCGTGGCCGTGGATTGTCGAGTGATTGCCGCCACCAAGTCCGACCTGGACGAAATGGGTCGGACCGGGCAGTTCCGCAGCGACCTGTATTACCGCCTCAATGTGGTGACGCTGGAGCTGCCGCCCCTGCGGGAGCGGCGCGAAGACATCCTGCAACTGTTCGAACATTTTCTCCAGCAATCGTCCCTGCGCTTCGACCGTACCGTGCCGGAGCTGGACAACCACACTCTGTCGAACCTGATGAGCCACGATTGGCCGGGCAACGTGCGCGAGCTGCGCAACGTCGCCGAACGTTACGCCCTGGGCTTGCCGGCGTTCAAGAAAGCCGGCACCAGCACCGGTAGCCAAGGCCTGGCCTTCGCCGAAGCGGTTGAAGCCTTCGAGCGCAACCTGCTGGTGGATGCGTTGCAACGCAGCGGCGGCAACCTGACCCAGGCCAGCCAGGAACTGGGCATGGCCAAGACCACGCTCTTCGACAAAGTCAAAAAATATGGCTTGAGCCACTGACCTGGGACATGAACCTGTGGATCTTATTTTCAAGGCCGCGCTCGGCGCAGCCGTTGTCGTCATCCTGGCGATGCTCGCCAAGACCAAGAACTATTACATTGCCGGGCTGGTGCCGCTGTTTCCGACCTTTGCGCTGATTGCCCACTATATCGTCGGCAAGGGCCGCTCGGTGGATGACCTGAAGACCACCATCGTGTTCGGCATGTGGTCGATCATTCCGTATTTCGTCTATCTCGCGACGCTGTACGTGACGGTCGACCGGATGCGCCTCGAAGCGTCATTGGCCGTGGCTGCCGTCGCCTGGTTGATGGCGGCGACGGTGCTGGTCAGTGTCTGGGTGAGGATCCACGGCTGATTCGCTGCACGGATCGATGGCTCAATAGCCGACGGTGAACCGCGTCCGCGAAAACTGCGGCGCCTGGACCTCATCGATCATCGCAATGGCGTAGTCGGCGAAGCCGATCCAACTGCGCCCGGCGTTATCGAACAGCAAGTGATCCTTGCCGACGCGGAACTGGCCGGTGCGTTCGGTTTCGACGAACTCCGCCGAGGGCGAAAGGAAGGTCCAATCGAGGTCCTGCTCCTTTCCCAGCACGTCCAGGAACAACGCTCCGGCCGTGGCTTCGGCCAGGTATTCCTCCGGGAAGCCTTTGCTGTCAATCACGCGGCTGTTATCCGGCAACAACAACGAACCGGCACCGCCCACAACCAGCAGGCGCTTGACTCCGGCGGCCTTCACCGGTGCGACAACCTTGTCGGCCGGCACCGTGGCGAAATGCGCGGCACTGATGACTACGTCGTGGCCTGCTACCGCTGCGGTCAGTGCCTCGCTGTCCAGTACGTCCAACTGCTTGCTGACCACTCCCGCCCGTGTGCCGATTTTTCCGGTGTTGCGGGCAATGGCCGTCACGCTGTGACCACGGCGCAAGGCTTCTTCCAGCAGTTGGCTGCCGGCCCGACCTGTAGCGCCGATGATTGCGATGGTGCTCATGGGATTCTCCTATGGTTATTCGTAGTGATTACTTCAACGCGTTCTAGAACCATGAACACGTTCGTGGCGAGGGAGCTTGCTCCCGCTGGGCTGCGCAGCAGACCCAGTATTTTTGCGACTGCTTCGCAGCCGAGCGGGAGCAAGCTCCCTCGCCACAAAAGCGTCCAGATCAAAGTTCGGGTTTCACCACCTCATTTCGCCCTTCGCCACCTTGGCGCTCAGCTCCAGGGAACTGTCCTCCCCCAGCTGTGGATAGCGTAGTTTCATGGCGGCGATCAGTGCGGCGGAATTCTTGGCCTTGGCGGTTTCTTCGTCGAAGGCCTTGATGTAATCGGCGGTGAAGCGCACTGGCGCCAGGGAACGAGCGCTTTCGCCCAGGTAATGGCCGGGGATCACGGTGGTCGGTTGCAGCTTTTGCATGTTATCCAGCGTCGCCAGCCAATCCTGGTGGGATTGCGGCGTCTGGGTATCGGCCATCCAGACGTGAATGTTCTCCGCCACCACCACACCTCCCACCACCGCCTTGATCGACGGAATCCACACGAAACTGCGGTCCGGCTGAGGGCCGTCAAGGCCGATGACCTGCAAGCGCTTGCCTTCCAGCGTCAAGCTGTCGCCCTTGAGCACTTGGGGCACCAGCGTCTTGGACGGCGCGTCGGTCTTCAGGATCGGCCCCCAATATTTCAACTTGCCATCGGCAGTGGCCTTGATGTGCTCCACGGTTGGCGCGGATGCGAGGACTTTGGCTTCCGGGAAAGCGCCTACCAGGGTTTGCAGGCCAAAATAGTAGTCGGGGTCGCCGTGGCTGATGTAGATCGTGGTCAACCGCTTGCCACTGGCGCGGATTTTTTCCACGACCTGCTCGGCCTGGGTTTTGCCAAATTGGGCGTCCACCAGGATTGCCTCTTTTTCACCGCTGACCAATACCGAAGTCACCGGAAAAATCGCCGCCGCGCCGGGGTTGTAGACGTCGAGCGTCAAGTCGGCGGCCCAGGCCTGGGCCGTGATGGCCAGCGCTGCGGCCGCCAGCGACAAGCGTTTTAGAAGAGTGAAACCGGTCATGAGGTGCTCCGTTGTGCAATGGCCCGCAAGGGAATGGACGGAGCTTAGTTGCCAGACTCAGTACAAAAAATGCGATGCTGGGACATAGTTTGTTTCTAAAATCGGGCAGATCATGGATCGTCTACAAGCAATGCGAGTGTTCGTCACCGTGGTGGACCTGGGCAGCCAGTCGGCGGCGGCCGAGCACCTGGACCTGTCGCGGCCGGTGGTATCGCGCTATCTGGCGGAGCTGGAAGATTGGGTCGGTGCCCGGCTGATGCACCGCACCACGCGCAAGCTGAGCCTGACGGCCGCAGGCACGGAGACCCTGCCCCGCTGTCGGCAGATGCTGGAGCTGTGCGGCGACATGCAAGCGGCCGTCAGCACGCCCGAAGACGCGCCACGGGGCATGCTGCGCATCAGCGCCAGCCCCTCGTTCGGCCAGTCGCAATTGGCGAGTGCGATGGCCGAATACGTCCAGCGCTACCCGGGCGTGAGCGTTGACCTGCAAATGCTCGATCGCACCGTCAACCTGGTGGACGAACGCATCGACCTGGCGATCCGCATGAGCAACGATCTCGATCCGAACCTGATCGCCCGGCGTCTCACGGTCTGCCGTTCGGTCATCTGCGCCTCCCCCCGCTACCTGCGCGAACATTCGACACCGCAACGGGTGGAAGACCTGAGCCAGCACAACTGCCTGACCCATTCCTACGTAGGCAAAAGCCTCTGGCATTTCGAGCAGGACGGCGAACAGCTGTCGGTGCCGGTGCAGGGCAACATCAGCGCCAACGAAGCCAGCACCTTGCTCCAGGCAACGATAGCCGGCGCCGGTGTGGCGATGCTGCCCAGCTACCAGGCCGGCCCTCATATCCAGAACGGCGAACTGGTGCGCCTGCTGCCCCACGCCGAACCGCGCCGGATGAACATGTATGCGGTGTATACCTCACGCAAGCACATGCCCTCGGCGTTGCGCAGCCTGCTGGATTTTCTGGTGCTCAGGTTTCCCGAAACACCTGAATGGGATGTGGGGTTGTAGCTACCTCTGCGGGAACCTTTGTGGGAGCGAGCTTGCTCGCGATAGCGGTGTATCAGTCAATAAAAGGGTGGCTGACACTCAGCCATCGCGAGCAAGCTCGCTCCCACAAGGGATCTCTGTACAGCCTTAAGCCTTGCGCCAGGATTTCACCATTAGCCCGCCCCAAGGCATACTTGCCACCCTCCGCATTCCAGAACCCAAAGCCGCCCCATGCGTATCCACGTCAGTTTCATCGACCGCGTCGGCATCACCCAGGAAGTCCTGGCCTTGCTTGGCGGGCGCAATCTCAACCTGGATGCGGTGGAAATGGTCCCGCCCAACGTCTACATCGATGCCCCGACTCTCAGCCCACAGGTGCTGGATGAGTTGCGCGAGGCGCTGTTCAGCGTGCGCGGCGTGCAGGCGGTCACGGTGGTGGACATCCTGCCGGGCCAGCGCCGGCACTTGCAGCTCGATGCCTTGCTCGCCGCCATGACCGACCCGGTGCTCGCCCTGGACAGCGCCGGCAAGGTGTTGCTCGCCAACCCGGCGCTGATCGCCCTGTACGGTCGCGAACCGGCCGGGGAAAGCGTCGCGGAGCTGTTCGATGACGCGGCGCTGCTGGATGCGCTGTTGGAAAACGGCTTTCGCTTGCCGCTGCGGGAAATCACCGTCAACGGCCAGACGCTGCTCCTCGATGCCACGCCCATCACCGATGCCGGGGCGCTGCTGACGCTTTATCAGCCCAACCGTATCGGCGAACGCCTGTCGGCGCTGCACCACGATCACGCCGAAGGCTTCGACGCGCTGCTGGGCGAATCCCCGGCGATTCGCACCCTCAAGGCCCGCGCCCAACGGGTCGCGGCCCTAGATGCACCGCTGCTGATCCAAGGCGAGACGGGCACCGGCAAGGAACTGGTGGCCCGCGCCTGCCACGCCATCAGTGCCCGACACAGCGCACCGTTCCTGGCCCTCAACTGTGCGGCACTGCCAGAAAACCTGGCCGAAAGTGAACTGTTCGGCTACGCCCCGGGCGCCTTCACTGGCGCGCAACGGGGCGGCAAGCCCGGGCTGATGGAGCTGGCGAACCAGGGCACGGTATTCCTCGATGAAATCGGCGAAATGTCGCCGTACTTGCAAGCCAAGCTGCTGCGTTTCCTGAACGATGGCAGCTTCCGCCGGGTCGGCGGCGACCGGGAAATCAAGGTCAACGTGCGGATTCTCAGCGCGACCCACCGTAACCTGGAGAAAATGGTCAACGAAGGCTCGTTCCGCGAAGACTTGTTCTATCGCTTGAACGTGCTCAATGTCGAAGTCCCGCCGCTGCGTGAACGCGGCCAGGACATCCTGCTGCTGGCGCGGTATTTCATGCAGCAGGCCTGCGCGCAGATCCAGCGCCCGGTCTGCCGCCTGGCCCCTGGCACTTACCCGGCCTTGCTGGGCAACCGCTGGCCGGGCAACGTGCGGCAATTGCAGAACGTGATCTTCCGCGCCGCCGCCATCTGCGAAAGCAGCCTCGTGGATATCGGCGACCTGGACATCGCCGGCACCTCCGTGGCGCGTCAGGGCGACGTCGAAGTCGAAAGCCTGGAGCAGGCGGTGGAAAGCTTCGAGAAGCACCTGCTCGAAAGCCTCTACGCCAATTACCCTTCTACTCGCCAGCTCGCCAGCCGACTGCAGACCTCCCATACCGCAATTGCCCATCGGTTGCGCAAGTACGGGATTTCCGGGAAGCCGTAGCTTTACTCGGCTACCTGTGGGAGCGAGCCTGCTCGCGAAAGCGGTATATCAGCCAACATCATCATTGACTGAAAAACTGCTTTCGCGAGCAGGCTCGCTCCCACATTGGTCTGAGGCGTATTTGAAAGTTAGTCACAAACGACCTCCATCTGTACTGAAAGCGCTACAGCGGAACGATATCGCTACACCCCGCGCTGACCTGCTCTGCGCAAGGCTTTGATCCCGCAACGATTTTTTCCAGGCGCCTAGCTGTAGCGTTTTCGCTACAGCTTGTAATAGCGAGCGCGCTGAAAAACCATCCAATGCATTGATAAACAAAGACTTTTAAACATTGGCCACGTTCTTGCTAAGGGTTTAACCATTCGGCCGGGCCAAGCCCCGCGCCTTTCTTCGCGTCCACCAGACGAGTCTGGCCCCAGGAGTTTCCATGAGCGAGTTGCGTTTCACTGAAGATCACGAATGGCTGCGCGCCGAAGCCGACGGCAGCGTCACCGTAGGCATTACCGCTTTCGCGCAGAACGCGTTGGGCGACGTGGTTTTTGTGCAACTGCCTGAATTGCAGGCCTACGCCAAAGGCGACGAGGCCTCCACCGTGGAATCCGTCAAGGCCGCCAGCGGCGTGTACATGCCACTGGATGGTGAAGTGCTGGAAGTGAATGAAGCACTCGGCGACAGCCCGGAGCTGGTCAACGAAGATCCGATGGGCGAAGGCTGGTTCTTCCGTTTTAAACCGACCGACGCCGATGCAGTGGCTAAGCTGTTGGATCAAGACGCCTACGACCGCCTGATCAAAGCCAACGCCGAAGCCTGAGGAGCGCACCATGACCGTTAATCTCGGCACCGCCAACGAATTCATCGCCCGCCACATCGGCCCGCGTGCAGGCGACGAGCAAGCCATGCTCGAACGCCTGGGCTACGACTCCCTGGAAGCCCTGAGCGCCAGCGTCATCCCGGAAAGCATCAAGGGCACCAGCGTCCTGGACATGGACGACGGCCAGAGCGAAGCCGATGCACTGGCCTCGATCAAGGCCATCGCCGGCAAGAACCAACTGTTCAAGACCTACATCGGCCAGGGCTACTACAACTGCCATACGCCGGCACCGATCCTGCGCAACCTGCTGGAAAATCCGGCCTGGTACACCGCCTACACCCCTTACCAGCCGGAAATCTCCCAGGGCCGTCTCGAAGCACTGCTGAACTTCCAGACCTTGATCAGCGACCTCACCGGCCTGCCGATCGCCAACGCCTCCCTGCTGGACGAAGCCACCGCCGCCGCCGAAGCCATGACCTTCTGCAAGCGCTTGAGCAAGAACAAGGGCAGCAATGCGTTCTTCGCCTCCGTGCACAGCCACCCGCAGACCCTCGACGTGCTGCGCACCCGTGCCGAGCCCCTGGGCATCGACGTGGTCGTGGGCGACGAGCGCGAACTGAGCGACGTCAGCAGCTTCTTCGGCGCACTCTTGCAGTACCCGGCCAGCAATGGCGACCTGTTCGACTACCGCGAGCTGACCGAACGCTTCCACGCCGCCAATGCCCTGGTGGCCGTGGCCGCCGACCTGCTGGCCCTGACCCTGCTGACCCCTCCGGGCGAGTTCGGTGCCGACGTTGCCATCGGCAGCGCCCAGCGCTTCGGCGTTCCCCTGGGTTTCGGCGGTCCGCACGCGGCCTTTTTCTCCACCAAGGATGCGTTCAAGCGCGACATGCCGGGCCGGCTGGTCGGCGTTTCCGTGGACCGTTTCGGCAAGCCGGCCCTGCGCCTGGCGATGCAGACCCGCGAGCAACACATCCGCCGCGAGAAAGCCACCAGCAACATCTGCACCGCCCAGGTTCTGCTCGCCAACATCGCCAGCATGTACGCTGTGTACCACGGTCCCAAGGGCCTGGTGCAAATTGCCAACCGCATCCATCACCTGACCGTGATCCTTGCTAAGGGGCTGGGCGCGCTGGGTCTGAAAGTCGAGCAAGAAAGCTTCTTCGACACCCTGACGCTGCACACTGGCGCGCAAACCGCCGCGCTGCACGACAAGGCCCGCGCCCAGCGCATCAACCTGCGTGCAGTGGACGCCGAACGCCTGGGCCTGTCCCTGGACGAAACCACCAACCAGGCTGACATCGAAGCACTGTGGAGCCTGTTGGCCGACGGCAAGCCTCTGCCGGACTTCACCGCACTGGCTACCAGCATGCAAAGCCGCATCCCGGCCGAGCTGGTGCGCCAATCGGCGATCCTCAGCCACCCGGTGTTCAACCGCTACCACTCCGAAACCGAGCTGATGCGCTACCTGCGCAAGCTCGCCGACAAGGACCTGGCGCTGGATCGCACCATGATCCCGCTGGGTTCCTGCACCATGAAACTCAACGCCGCCAGCGAAATGATCCCGGTGACCTGGGCAGAGTTCGGCGCCCTGCACCCGTTCGCCCCGGCCGAGCAAAGCGCCGGCTATCAGCAACTGACCGACGAGCTCGAAGCCATGCTCTGCGCCGCCACCGGCTATGACGCGGTGTCGCTGCAACCCAACGCCGGTTCCCAGGGTGAATACGCCGGCCTGCTGGCGATCCGCGCCTATCACCAGAGCCTTGGCGAAGACCGTCGCGACATCTGCCTGATCCCGTCTTCGGCCCACGGCACCAACCCGGCCACCGCCAACATGGCCGGCATGCGCGTGGTCGTGACCGCCTGCGATGCCCGTGGCAACGTCGACATCGAAGACCTGCGGGCCAAGGCCATCGAGCACCGCGAGCACCTCGCCGCGCTGATGATCACCTACCCGTCCACCCACGGCGTGTTCGAGGAAGGCATCCGCGAGATTTGCGGCATCATTCATGACAACGGCGGCCAGGTGTACATCGACGGCGCCAACATGAACGCGATGGTCGGCCTCTGCGCCCCGGGCAAATTCGGCGGCGACGTCTCGCACCTGAACCTGCACAAGACCTTCTGCATTCCCCACGGCGGTGGCGGCCCGGGCGTCGGCCCGATTGGCGTCAAGTCGCACCTGGCGCCGTTCCTGCCGGGCCACGCCAACATGGAACGCAAGGAAGGCGCGGTGTGCGCGGCGCCGTTCGGCAGTGCGAGCATCCTGCCGATCACCTGGATGTACATCCGCATGATGGGCGGCGCGGGCCTCAAGCGCGCTTCGCAGCTGGCGATTCTCAACGCCAACTACATCGCCCGTCGCCTGGAAGAGCATTATCCGGTGCTCTACTCCGGCAGCAACGGCCTGGTGGCCCACGAATGCATCCTCGACCTGCGCCCGCTCAAGGACAGCAGCGGCATCAGTGTCGATGACGTGGCCAAGCGCCTGATCGACTTCGGTTTCCACGCCCCGACCATGTCGTTCCCGGTGGCCGGCACGTTGATGATCGAGCCGACCGAAAGCGAATCCAAGGAAGAGCTGGACCGCTTCTGCGACGCCATGATCTGCATCCGCGAAGAAATCCGCGCGGTGGAAAACGGCAGCCTCGACAAAGACGACAACCCGCTGAAGAACGCCCCGCACACCGCGGCGGAACTCGTCGGCGACTGGACTCACCCCTACAGCCGTGAGCAGGCGGTGTACCCGGTGGCGTCGTTGATCGAAGGCAAATACTGGCCGCCAGTCGGTCGGGTCGACAACGTGTTCGGCGACCGCAACCTGGTCTGCGCCTGCCCGTCGATCGAAAGCTACGCTTGAGGTAAGTGGAGGGCGGTCCATCCGCCCTCCGAATCTCCCCCTGTGGGAGCGAGCTTGCTCGCGAAGGCGATATGTCAGCCAATCAGATGTCAACTGACACGCCGCCTTCGCGAGCAGGCTCGCTCCCACAGGGAATCTGTTTTCAAATCTTGTAAACCGTCGATCCCATAAAAAGAAACCGGAGAAACACCATGTCGTTAAGCGTGTTCGACCTGTTCAAGATCGGCATCGGTCCTTCCAGCTCCCACACGGTCGGTCCGATGCGTGCCGCGGCCCGTTTCGTCGAAGGGTTGCGTCGTGATGAGTTGCTCAATACCACTGCCAGCGTCAAAGTCGAGCTGTACGGCTCGCTCGGTGCCACCGGCAAGGGCCACGGCAGTGACAAGGCCGTGCTGCTGGGCCTGGAAGGCGAGCATCCGGACACCGTGGACACCGAAACAGTGACCGCCCGGCTCCAGGAGATCCGCAGCAGCGGTCGCCTGAACCTGCTCGGCGAGCACACCATCGAATTCAATGAAAAACTGCACCTGGCGATGATCCGCAAACCGTTGGCCTACCACCCCAACGGCATGATCTTCCGCGCCTTCGACGCCGCCGGCCTGCAAGTGCGCAGCCGCGAGTACTATTCGGTGGGCGGCGGCTTCGTCGTGGATGAAGACGCCGCCGGCGCCGACCGTATCGTCGAAGATGCCACGCCCCTGACCTTCCCGTTCAAGAGCGCAAAAGATCTGCTGGCCCACTGCACCACCTACGGTCTGTCCATCAGCCAGGTCATGCTGACCAACGAAAGCGCCTGGCGCCCCGAAGCCGAGACCCGCGCCGGCCTGCTGAAGATCTGGCAGGTCATGCAGGATTGCGTGGCGGCGGGCTGTCGCAACGAGGGGATCTTGCCGGGCGGCCTCAAGGTCAAGCGCCGGGCTGCGGCGTTGCATCGCCAGTTGTGCAAGAACCCTGAAGCGGCCTTGCGCGATCCGCTGTCCGTGCTGGACTGGGTCAACCTGTATGCCTTGGCCGTCAACGAAGAAAACGCCTTCGGCGGCCGTGTCGTCACCGCGCCCACCAACGGTGCGGCGGGCATCATTCCGGCCGTGCTCCACTACTACATGCGCTTCATTCCCGGGGCCAACGAAGATGGCGTGGTGCGATTCCTGCTGACCGCCGCCGCCATCGGCATCCTCTACAAGGAAAACGCCTCCATCTCCGGTGCTGAAGTCGGCTGCCAGGGTGAAGTTGGCGTGGCCTGCTCCATGGCCGCCGGTGCGCTTTGCGAAGTGCTGGGCGGTACCGTGCAACAAGTGGAGAACGCCGCCGAGATCGGCATGGAACACAACCTCGGCCTGACCTGCGACCCCATCGGTGGCCTCGTCCAGGTGCCCTGCATCGAACGCAATGCCATGGGCTCGGTAAAGGCCATCAATGCGGTGCGCATGGCCATGCGCGGCGATGGTCATCACTTCGTCTCCCTCGACAAAGTCATCCGCACCATGCGCCAGACCGGCGCCGACATGAAAAGCAAATACAAGGAGACCGCCCGCGGCGGTCTGGCGGTCAACATCATCGAATGCTGATGCGTGCCCCTTTCATTTTCCAGGAGCTGATATGTCCACCGAACAACTGTTGAAAACCCCGCTGCACGCGCTGCACCTCGAACTCGGCGCCCGCATGGTGCCATTCGCCGGCTACGACATGCCGGTGCAATACCCCTTGGGCGTGATGAAAGAACACCAGCACACCCGGGATCAGGCCGGGCTGTTCGATGTGTCCCACATGGGCCAGATCCGCCTGACCGGCGCGGGTGCGGCCAAGGCACTGGAGACGCTGGTGCCGGTGGACATCATCGACTTGCCCGTGGGCATGCAGCGTTACGCCATGTTCACCAACGACAACGGCGGCATCCTCGACGATTTGATGGTCGCGAACCTGGGCAATGATGAGCTGTTTTTGGTGGTCAACGCGGCGTGCAAGGATCAGGACCTGGCCCACCTGCAAGCGAACATCGGCGGTCAGTGCAGCATCGAGCCGCTGTTCGAAGCCCGCGCCCTGCTCGCGCTGCAAGGCCCAGCGGCCGTGACCGTGCTCGCGCGTCTGGCGCCGGAAGTGGCGAAGATGACCTTCATGCAGTTCCAGCGCGTCACTCTGCTGGGCGTGGATTGCTTTGTCAGCCGTTCGGGCTACACCGGTGAAGACGGTTTCGAGATTTCCGTGCCGGCCGCCGATGCGGAGAAACTCGCCCGCGCCCTGCTGGCCGAACCGGAAGTCGCCGCCATCGGCCTTGGCGCCCGTGATTCCCTGCGCCTGGAAGCGGGCCTGTGCCTCTACGGCCACGATATGAACACCGAGACCACACCCATTGAAGCCAGCCTGCTGTGGGCGATATCCAAGGTCCGCCGCGCCGATGGCGCGCGCGCCGGGGGCTTCCCCGGAGCGGAAACTGTTTTTGCCCAGCAACAGCAAGGCGTGAAGCGCAAACGTGTCGGCCTGCTGCCCCAGGAACGCACACCGGTGCGTGAAGGCGCGGAGATCGTCAACGAAGCCGGCGAGATCATCGGCACGGTTTGCAGCGGCGGGTTCGGGCCGACATTGGGCGGTCCATTGGCGATGGGTTATCTGGACAGCGCCTTCGTCGCCTTGGACACGCCGGTCTGGGCCATTGTGCGTGGGAAAAAAGTGTCTTTGCTTGTAAGCAAAATGCCATTCGTTCCGCAGCGCTACTACCGTGGTTGATTGGTTGTTTCTATAAGTAACGCGGTTTCGTTATACGTGCACTAATGTGTAACGCAACCGCCATAAAAAGGTGCATGTAGTGATATTCAACCGGGCTTATAACGCTACGGAACTATCGGACTAGCCTTTTGAATAAGCCCCCTCCCGCAAAACATCTAAAACGCCAGCAAGCTGAGCAAATCCGGGGCCTTCAGGGGGGTTGTTTTTTCCTTGGAAGTTGGCGTAGAGTTTCGTCACTGTGTTTGCATGGGTCGCTTGGATCGTGACCTGGGCAGTAGCCTAAGAAGTTAGCTACAACCCGTTCGACGTCATCTTACTTTCCTGCAACCCAGCCCCAGTACTCTTTCGTCTGGAAAGAGGCTGTCATTAATTTAGCGTCAAGGAAATAAGAAAATGGCTGAACGTCAGAGCGGTACCGTCAAGTGGTTCAACGACGAAAAAGGTTTTGGTTTCATCACTCCTGAAAGCGGTCCGGATCTGTTCGTGCACTTCCGCGCCATCCAGGGCAACGGCTTCAAGAGCCTGAAAGAAGGCCAGAAAGTCACTTTCGTTGCTGTGCAAGGCCAGAAAGGCATGCAGGCTGACGAGGTTCAAGCCGAAGGCTAAGCTTTCGCAAACTAAAAAGCCCCTGATTGATATCAGGGGCTTTTTTATGGGCGTAAATCCGTAAAATGGCTTCTTTTTTGGTTCGAGGCCGTCATGTCGAAACACCTGCTCACCCCACAGGGTGACTTCCCTCCCGCCGGCCTGGGCCGTCGCCTGGCCGCGATGTTCTATGATTTTTTGCTGTGCACGGCGCTGCTGATCGTCACCGGTGGCGTGTACAAGATGATCCAGATGATGATCATCGGCGAAGAAAAGATGCGTGCCCTTACCGACGCCGGCGCGCTGGATGGCGATCCGCTGCTGTCCACGGTGTTGCTGTTCGTGCTGTTCGGCTTCTTCGCCAAGTTCTGGACCCACAACGGCCAGACCCTGGGCATGCAGGTCTGGTGCATTCGCGTACAGAACGCCGATGGCACGGCCATCAGCCTGTGGCAGGCGTTGTTGCGATTCGTGGTATCGATTGCGTCATTGCTGCTGGTGGGGCTGGGCTTCATCTGGGCGCTGTTCGACAAGCGCAAGCGCAGCTGGCATGACATCTATTCGGATACGCAGTTGGTGCGGGTCCCGAAGAAGAGCAAATAGGAACGCACACAAACCCCGTGGCGAGGGAGCTTGCTCCCGCTCGGCTGCGCAGCAGTCGTAATCCAGCCAATGCGGTATGACTGAATAACCCCGCAGTGTCTCGTTTGGGGCTGCTTCGCAGCCCAGCGGGAGCAAGCTCCCTCGCCACAAAAAGCCTGGCAGGCCTCAAATCTGTTCAGCGTCAGGCATTACCCGCCAACTTCATTCGCGCCGCCTGGGTGAAGTCCAGCATGCGCTTGAGCGGGCGAATCGCCTGGGGGATCAATGCCGGGTCGACGAATATTTCGTTGCTGCCTTCCTTGAGCGCCTGAAGCGTGCGCTCCAGCGTGTTCATCGCCATCCATGGGCAGTGCGCGCAACTGCGGCATGCCGCGCCGTTGCCGGCGGTAGGGGCTTCGATGAAGACCTTGTCCGGGCACAGCTGCTGCATTTTGTAGAAAATGCCGCGGTCGGTGGCGACGATCAGCGTCTTGTTCGGCAAGCTCTGGGCGGCGGCAATCAACTGGCTGGTGGAACCCACGGCATCCGCCAGTTCGATCACCGACGTCGGTGACTCCGGGTGCACCAGGATGGCGGCGTCCGGGTACAGCGCCTTCATATCTTCCAACTGCTTGGACTTGAACTCTTCGTGGACGATGCAGGCGCCGTCCCAGAGCAACATGTCGGCGCCGGTCTTGCGCTGGATGTAAGTGCCCAAGTGCTTGTCCGGACCCCAGATGATCGTCTCACCGTTGTCCATCAGGCTCTCGACGATTTCCAGGGCACAGCTGGACGTCACCACCCAGTCCGCACGGGCCTTCACGGCCGCCGAAGTGTTGGCATACACCACCACGGTGCGCTCCGGATGCTGGTCGCAGAACGCCGAGAATTCATCCACTGGGCAACCCAGATCGAGGGAGCAAGTGGCTTCCAGAGTCGGCATCAGCACGCGTTTTTCTGGGTTGAGGATCTTGGCGGTCTCGCCCATGAACTTGACCCCGGCCACCACCACGGTCTTGGCCGGATGGGCGTTGCCAAAGCGGGCCATTTCCAGGGAGTCGGAGACACAGCCCCCAGTCTCCTCGGCCAGGGCCTGAATGACCGGGTCACAGTAGAAATGCGCAACCAGCACTGCGTCCTGAGCCTTGAGCTCGGCGGCAATGGCGGCGCGGTACCAGGCCTCTTGCTCGGCGGACAGCGGCTTGGGCTGCTTGGCATCGAGGTGAGCCTGGACCAGAAGGCGTTCGGAAATCTGCGTCATGTTCGCAAGACCTATAGGCGCGTTTAGCGCGAAAGTCGAGTATACACCCGGCTCCGGACCACTCGGGTACCGCCGGGAAAGTGAGTGTCATCAGGCACGGGACAGCGTGAAGCCGGCAAGGCTACAGAATATCCCGCCGTTGCAAAAGATCATTCTGACCTGTGCCCCGGCAGACGACTTTGCGCCTGCGCCTGTGGTTCTGAGCGTGACGTATTTGATTATTCAATTCCTCCAGCCAGTTTTCAGTTTGCCGAGCCCAACGCGGCCGGGCCTAAATGGCGCTTTCTTCCCCGCCAAGGCCTTGTCATGGAAAACGTTCAAGCCTCAAGTACCCGCGTATTCTGGCTGATGACCAGCATCGTATGCGTGGCGCTGAATCTGCGCCCTTCGATGGCGGCGGTCGGGCCTTTGCTATCCGCCATTCGGGGCGAAGTGCCCCTGACGTTCAGCATGGCATCGTTGCTGACGATGTTGCCGGTCATGGCCATGGGCTTGGCAATGTTCCTGGGCCTGCGAGTCGCCCTGCGCATTGGCGAACACCGCACCATTGTCCTGTCGCTGGTAGTCATCGGCCTTGCCACGGTCTCGCGCCTGTACCTGGATAGCGCCGAAGCGCTGATCATCAGCGCCGTTTTGGCCGGCATCGGCATCGCCCTGATCCAGGCGGTGCTGCCAGCCCTGATCAAGTCGCGGCTTGGCGATAACGTCTCGTTGTTCATGGGGCTGTACGTCACGTCGATCATGGGTGGCGCGGCCATCGCGGCGTCATTTTCCCCGTTCGTCCTGGCGCAGACGGGCAGCTGGCGCATCGGCCTGGCGATCTGGGCATTGCTGGTGCTGGTCGCGCTGGGCTGCTGGCACGCTCAACGCTCGGTCGTCATGCCATTACCCAGAGCACCGGGACGACAACAGGGCTCGTTCTTTGCCAACCGCCGGGCTTGGCTGCTGGCCCTGTTCTTCGGCCTGGGCACCGCGTCCTATACGTGCGTACTGGCCTGGCTGGCGCCGTATTACCTGGAAAAAGGCTGGAGCGAACAGCAGGCCGGCCTGGTCTTGGGTTTCCTCACAGCGATGGAAGTGTTGTCCGGCCTGGTCACCCCGGCAATCGCCAACCGCAGCCAAGACAAACGCCCGATACTGACGGTACTGCTGACATTGATCATGGCTGGCTTCTGCGGCTTGATCCTCAGCCCGGATCGCTTCAGCCTGCTGTGGCCATGCTTGCTGGGGCTCGGTATCGGCGGTCTGTTCCCGATGAGCCTGATCGTCTCCCTCGACCACCTGGACGACCCGCGCCGGGCCGGCGCGTTGACGGCATTCGTGCAAGGCATCGGTTACCTGATCGCCGGCCTGTCGCCATTGATTGCCGGAGTGATCCGTGACCAATCGGGCAGTTTCGAATGGGCGTGGTGGTCGCTTGCGGTGGTGATGGGGCTGATGATCCTGATGGTGTTGCGCTTCAACCCCAGGCAATACGCGCGGCATATTGGCTAGTCGTCGCTGTCGTAGCAAAACATCTACCCTGCCGAAAGATAAACGGCCAAGGCTCCTGTATAAAGGAGACCTTCGTGGGAACAGGATGTTACGCAAGGATGGCGCCGAGATTAGCTGATGCTCATTAGTAACCTGCTTCGAAAGCTGGATATGCAAGACCTGATGGTGTTCGTCGCCGTGTTCGAACAGCGCAGCGTCACCCAGGTTTCCGAAGCCCTGTGTGTCAGCCAGTCGACCGTCAGCTACTGCCTGAAAAAACTGCGCACCAGCTTCGAAGACGAACTGTTCACCGTGACACGCGCAGGCATGAGCCCCACTCAGAAGGCCATCGTCATGTATGGCCAGGTGCTGGGGGTGCTCAACACGATCAACCAATGCCACTCCGGCATCCAGCCATTCGATCCACATCAGGAAGAGATCACATTCAATCTCTGCGCGCCTGAATACTTCGAACTCCTGATCCTTCCGAAGCTGGTCAAGCGCTTCATCGGCAACCGTGTTCCGGTGGTGATCAACACCACGAAGTTCCAGCGCGATATTCCGGTCGACGCGCTGAGGGACGATCGCTTCGATCTTGCAGTGGGTTTCGGCCCGCATTTCCATGGCGATGCCAAGGGTCTGCAATCACGGGTACTGCTGACGGATGAGCTGGTGTGCGTGGTGGATAAACATTTCCCGGGCCCTGGGCAAGCGTTCAGCCTCGACGCATTTGTCGCGGGGCAGCATGTATTTCCGACCCCTTGGACATCCGACACCAACATGATCGATGGCTGGCTCGCTCGCCAGGGCTCCAGGCGACAGATCGTCGCGCGCGCCAACAGCTACGTGACAGCCTTGGCCCTGGTCACCGGAACCGACTATATCCTGACCCTGCCCAAACGCATCCAGGCATTGCTTTGCGACGACCAACGATTCGGCGAGCGCCAGCCGCCACCGGGGCTGCCGGGCTTTACGCTTGAGATGATGTGGAGCGAAAAAGCGAGCCAGGACAACCGGAACACCTGGCTGCGCCAGCAGGTCATGGACGTTTGCGCCGAGGTCGGCCAGCGCTGACCACGGCATCGATCCGACTTTTTCGCGGGCAAAAAAAAATCCGGAAATCCTCACTTTCGTGGGCCTTCCAGACTTTTAAAACTACAGAAAATGGTGGGTCGTGTGGGATTCGAACCTACGACCAATTGGTTAAAAGCCAACTGCTCTACCAACTGAGCTAACGACCCTCTGTGTGGTGGCGCGTATAATACTGATTTTTAAGGACTATTCAACACCTAATTTCAAAAAAATCAAAAATAAGGTGTTGGATCGCTCACACCCGCCGCAGCGAAGCCTTCGGCACGCAGCCGGCAGCTGTCGCACTTGCCGCAAGCGCGCCCTTGATCGTCGGCCTGATAGCACGAAACGGTAAGCCCATAGTCGACGCCAAGGCTCACGCCCGCCTTGACGATTTCGGCCTTGCTGAGGTTTTGCAGCGGCGCCAGGATGCGGAAACCCTGCCCCTCTACACCGGCCTTCGTCGCCAGGTTGGCCATGCGCTCGAACGCCTCGACGAACTCCGGTCGACAATCCGGATAACCGGAATAGTCCACCGCATTGACGCCGATGAAAATATCCCGCGCCTCCAGCACCTCGGCCCAGCCCAGCGCGAGGGACAGAAACACGGTGTTGCGCGCCGGCACGTACGTCACCGGGATACCTTCGCTCGGCGCTTCGGGAACGTCGATGGCGCTGTCGGTCAGGGCCGAACCGCCAATGCCGTTGAGGTTCAGGCCGATGACTTTGTGCTCGACCACGCCCAGATCCCGGGCGACCCGTTCAGCGGCCTGCAATTCTGCACGGTGGCGCTGGCCGTAATCGAAACTCATGGTGTAGCAGCGATAACCTTCGGCACGAGCCATGGCCACGACGGTTGCCGAGTCCAGGCCGCCCGACAGCAGGATGACCGCGCGTTTTTCAGCAGTGGTTGAATGTTCAGTCATGTCAGCGCCCCGGCTCGTCGTTCCAAAGATATTTATGCAACTGCAATTGCAGGCGCACCGGCAAATTGTCCGCCACCACCCAATCCGCCAGATCCCGCGCATTGAGGTCGTGATGACTTGGCGAAAACAGCACCTCGCCGGCTCGCTGGTCGAGTCCATGCTGGATCAGCTTGGACACCGCCCAGTCATAGTCTTCCCGGGAGCAGATGACAAACTTGACCTGGTCGTTGCGGGTCAACAGTTCAATGTTCTCGTAGCGGTTGCGATGTGCTTCCTTGGAACCAGGCGTCTTGAGGTCCACGACGCGACTGACGCGGGGATCGACCGCCGAGATATCCAGCGCACCGCTTGTTTCCAGGGAGACCTCATAGCCGGCGTCGCACAGCTGCTTGAGCAAAGGGATGGCATTGGGCTGCGCCAATGGCTCGCCCCCAGTGACGCAAACATAGCGCGGACGGAAGCCGGCCACTTGTTCGAGAAGATCGTCGAGGGTTCGCATTGTGCCGCCGCTGAAGGCATAGGCGCTGTCGCAGTACTGGCAACGCAACGGGCAGCCGGTGAGGCGCACAAAAACAGTGGGCAGCCCGGCCGTTCGCGTTTCACCCTGCAAAGAGTAAAAAACTTCGGTAATTCTCAATGTGTCTTGCATAGTCGCCACGGGCGTAACAGCTAAACAGGCTGTCCGCCTCCGTCAGGCACTTCGAGGAACCCCGCCAACGCGTAGATCCCAGGAAGCGTGTTTCATAAAAAGGGCGTGAATTCTAACGAAAAAACCCGCGACAGGCGCGGGTTTCTTCAAAGTAGGTCAAACAGCCTTACATGCGTTGCAGATCACGCTGGGCCAACTGGGCGGCGGAAGTCCCCGGATACTGGGCCACCACCTGCTGCAGAATGCCCTTGACCTTGTCGGTGTGACCGAGGCGGCGTTCTACGTCAGCGAGCTTGTACAGCGAATCCGGCACCTTGGCGTGCTTGGGATACAGCTGCGAAACCTTGGCGAACGCCTGGCCGGCGCCTTGCAGGTCGCCCTTGGCCAGGTTCACTTCGCCCAGCCAGTATTGGGCGTTACCCGAATATTGACTGTTGGGGTATTTGCGCAAGAAAGCGGTAAAGGCCTGGCTGGCCTTGTCGAAATCCTTGGCCTTGATCAGGTCGAAGGCAGCATCGTAATAGAGCTTTTCCTTCGCCGGATCCGCCGGTTCGCCACCGGCTGCAGGTGCTGCTGGAGCGCTAGCCCCAGCGCCTGCGGCTGCACCGGGGGCGTTCAAGTCGCCACCGGCTGGAGAATTCTCAGGAGTCGCGGCAGGTGCAACGCCGGTTCCTATGCGCCGATCAAGATCCTGGTATCGCTCCAGGCTTTCCTGCTTCATGCGCGACACTTCATTTTGCAGAACTTCAATCGCGCCTTGTTGGCGTGACAGTTGATCCTGCATTTGCTGCAGTTGGTTGAACAGCTCGCCCTGTGCCGAGACAGGGGCCGAAACCCCTCCCCCGGCATAGGCGCCGTTCGTACCGTAACCCGCAGGCGGATAGCTGCTCCCGCTATTGTTATAGCCGGAGTCGTTATCGACCACAGGAACCGCAGCCCACGCCGCAAGCGGCGCGAGGCTGAGAGCCAGGACAGTTACAGCACGACGGCACGTTCGCATGACGAATTACTTACGCAGTTCGACGCGACGGTTTTGAGCCCAGGACTGCTCGTCGTTGCCGGTAGCAACTGGACGCTCTTCGCCGTAGGAAACCAGTTCCAGCTGAGCTGGGGAAACACCTTGCAGAACCAGGTAGCGTTGAACGGCTTTCGCACGACGCTCGCCCAGTGCCATGTTGTACTCACGAGTACCACGTTCGTCGGTGTTGCCTTCCAGAACAACGCGAGCGCCGTTACCTTTCAGGTCTTTGGCGTGAACGTCCAGAGCGCGCATGGCTTCTGGCTTCAGGTCCGAGCTGTCGTATTCGAAGTAGAAGGTGGTGATTGCGCGCAGAGCAGCTTCTTCGCTCAGGGAGCCGTCAACTGCACCAGTGTTAGCGCCGTAACCAGCGTTTGGATCAACAGCGCCTTCACCGGCGTTGTCGCCGCCTTTGGACGAGCAACCTACAGCTACAGCCATGGCCAGAGCCAGCGCAGCAAATTTACCAAACTTCAGCATTTCCATCGTGAAACTCCTAATGAACCCCAGTGTGTTAAGTAAAACGTATTGCGCCGCGTCAGTTCAGGTAAGGGGACCAGGACGGTTCTCTGACTTCGCCTTGAGCGGTAGGAAGCGGGAGCCTCACGCGTCCATTAATGGACACGAGCATCAAGACTCCCCGGCCCTGCTGGCGGGTGGCGTAGATTACCATGGTGCCGTTGGGCGCAACAGTAGGTGACTCGTCCAGAGTGCTATCAGTTAGGATTTTTACGCTACCGCGCTGCAAATCCTGGGCCGCCACCTTGAAATTGGTGAAACCGTCCTGGCGATGGATCATCACCAGAGTCTTTTCGTCCGCCGACAATTTAGGGTTGGCGTTGTAGTTGCCTACGAAAGTCACTCGCTCGGCACCACCGCCACCGGCGCTGGTCTTGTAGATCTGTGGCTTGCCACCGCGGTCGGAGGTGAAGTAGATGGTCGAACCATCCTTGCCCCAGAACGGTTCGGTGTTGATGCCAGGGCCATTGGTCACGCGCGAGATCGAGCGCGAAGCCAGGTTCATCACGTAGACGTCCGGGTTGCCGTCCTTGGACAGTACGAACGCCAGGCGCGAACCGTCCGGCGACCAGGCTGGCGCGCCGTTCAGGCCTTCGAAGTTGGTGATCTGCTCACGGCGACCGGTGTCGATGTGTTGCACGAAGATACGCGGACGCTTCTGCTCGAACGATACGTAGGCGATGCGCTTGCCATCGGGGGCAAAACGCGGCGACAGGATCGGCTCGCGCGATTGCAGCAAGGTCACCGCGCGCGCGCCGTCATAGTCGGAGCGTTGCAGGGTGTAGCGGGTGTTGTTCTCGGAGAAGCGCTCGGCCGTCACGTAAAGCATGCGGGTAGAGAACGCGCCCTTGATGCCGGTGAGTTTTTCGAACGACTGGTCGGAGATGTAGTGGGCCATGTCGCGCAGTTGGTCGACACTGCCCGATACGCTGCCGGTCAGCACTTGCTGCTCGGTGGCGACGTTGAACAAGGCGTACTGCACCTGCAGGCGACCGCCCGCCGGAACGATGCTGCCGACCATGATGTACTGGGCGCCCAGCGCCTTCCAGTCACGGTAGATGACTTCGCTGGCCTGGGTCGGCAGGCTGATCATGTTCTGCTTCGGAATCGGCGCGTAGTAACCGGAGTTACGCAGGTCGTTGCCGATGATCTCAGCCATGTCATCCGGCAAGACACTGCCGCCCTGCCAACCGAACGGAACGACGGCGATCGGCGTCGCCCGGTCGCTGCCGCTGGTGACCAGGATGTTCTTTTCCTCTGCTACCGCTATCCCTGCCAAGCAGCAGATAACGACGAGCATTGATCGAAGAAGGTTTCTCACAAGGCTAGATCCTCAGGTGTGAATGTCATCTTGAACGAACGATACGGAGCAAAATCGCTCGGCTTCATCCCTTGCATTTCCGTCAATCGCCCAATGTTCTTGACCGCCGCGACCGCCGAAGCGTCGAACGGACCATCGCCACTGGACTTGGCTACGCTGACCGAGGTAACCGTACCGTCGGGCAACATGCCAATTTGCAATACAACTGTCATGCCTTTGCGCGCCGAAGGTGGACGAGCCCAGCCTTCCGCCGCCCGGGCGCGAATCAGATCGTCGAAGCTACCGGCGACTTCATCGCCCTGCTCGTCGGCCAATGCCTGCTCGCGTTCCGGCGTGTCGGAAAGCAAATCTGCCAGGGCCTGGGCCTTTTTCTCTTCGGCGGATTTACGCGCTGCGTCCTGGGCCTTTTTCTTGGCGGCGTCGGCGGCGGCTTTCTTCTTCGCGTCTTCGGCGACTTTCTTCTTCGCCTCTTCAGCTTCAGCTTTCTTCTTGGCGTCCTCGGCCGCTTTTTTCTTCGCGTCCTCGACAATCTTTTTCTTCGCTTCTTCAGCGGCCGCTTTCTTGGCCTCTTCTTCAGCGGCTTTCTTGGCTTCTTCTTCGGCTTTCTTCTTGGCTATATCAGCCAATTGTTTCTCTTCTGCCTTCTTGGCCTCGGCGGCTTTCTTCGCGTCATCGGCTTTCTTGGCTTCGTCTGCCTTTTTAGCCTCGTCCGCTTTTTTTGCCTCATCGGCCTTTTTCGCTTCTTCGGCCTTTTGAGCAGCTTCCTCTTTCTTTTGTTCCGCTGCCCTTACGGCTTCCTGCTCGACCTTTTTCTGCTCCATCTGCTCGACTTCGGTCTGGCGCGCAGCGGATTTCTTCGCCTCGCCGGCAAGCTTCTGGTTGGTCTGCGTGGTGGCCTGGCTTTTTGACTTGAGCTGGTACAGGGTCGCCTGCACGATCGGCTTGGCCGGCGGCAGCTCCGGGGTCATGGCAAAGCTGACAAACAGCATGCCGAACACCAGCACATGCAGGCCGATTGCCAGAACACTGGGCCAGAAGTAGCTTTCCGAGGCGGACGGCTCTCGCTGTTGCTGCATCAGGGGGCCTCGGTGATCAAGCCAACATTACCGACCCCGGCTTTCTGCAGGCCGCCCATGGCGCCCATCACGGCGCCGTAGTCGACGGTCTTGTCGCCACGAATGAACACCTGCGTACGCTTGCCATTGCTGTTGCCGGCATTGATGATCTTGGTCACCGCGTCGGTCATCTGCGGCAAGGTCATGGCCCGGTCCTGCTGCTTCTCGGTGTCCACTTCACTGCCAAGATTCCAGTAGTAGGTCTTGTCAGCCTTGATCGAAATGGTCAGTACCTGGGTGTTGTTGTCCTGCGGCAAGGCTTCGCTGGAAACCTTGGGCAGATCGACCTTCACGCCCTGATTGAGCATGGGCGCGGTCACCATGAAGATGACCAGCAGCACCAGCATCACGTCGATGTAGGGCACCACGTTCATCTCGGCAACCGGCTTGCGCTTGTTTCGGGCTCGAGCGATTAAAGCCATCGGGAAATACCTGCTTATTCTTCGCTGGTGTGCACTTTGCGGTGCAGGATCGCCTGGAATTCATCGGCGAAGGTGTAGTAGCGGCTGGTCAGCGTTTCGCTGCGGGCAGCGAAACGGTTGTAGGCGATAACGGCCGGGATCGCCGCGAACAGGCCGATGGCGGTGGCGATCAGTGCCTCGGCGATGCCCGGGGCCACGGTGGCCAGGGTCGCTTGCTGGGCGGATGCCAGGCCACGGAAGGAGTTCATGATCCCCCAGACGGTACCGAACAGGCCGATGTACGGGCTGACCGAACCGACGGTCGCCAGGAACGGCAAACCTTGTTCGAGCTTTTCTTCTTCGCGGGAGATGGCCACGCGCATCGCACGGGCCACGCCTTCCATCACCGCTTCAGGGTCGACGCCCGGTTGCTGGCGCAGACGGGAGAACTCCTTGAAGCCGGCGCGGAAGATCTGCTCGACGCCCGAATCCGGGTCAGGGTTGCTGCCGGCCTGGCGGTACAGCTTGGACAGGTCGATACCGGACCAGAAGCGCTCTTCGAAGCTCTCCAAGGCACGACGACCGGCGCGCAGCATGTTGCTGCGCTGAAAAATCATGATCCATGAGGTCACCGATGCGGCTACCAGGGTCAGCATTACCAGTTGCACCACGACGCTGGCATTGCTGACCAGGCTCCACATGGAGGAATGGTCGACGACGTTAGCTTCCACGCTTTATCTCCTGCTCTGAGTGTGTACCCGCGCCGCTCACGCCGGCAAAGGCCGCGCGTAGAGCTTCGGGAATGGCCCGGGGTTTCAAACTATGGGTGCGCACACAGGCGACCAAAAACTGCCCTTCGCAGAGCAGCACATTATCCGCAGCGCGCCTGACCTGCTGCTTGAAGCGCAGGCTGACGCGGTTCAATTCGATGACATCGGCAGTCACCACAAGCTCGTCGTCCAGTCGCGCCGGCGCGTGGTAGCGCGCTTCGCTGGAATGCACGACGAATAACAGGTCCTCCCCTGCCAGCGCGGATTGGGCGAAACCCAGTTCCCGCAGCCGTTCGGTTCGAGCCCGTTCCATAAACTTGAGGTAATTGACGTAGTAAACGATGCCGCCGGCATCGGTGTCCTCGTAATAAACGCGACAGCGATGTGCGAACGACTCCAGCCCGTTTTGCGCGCGCATACTCTAGTGCTTACTCCTCAGGTTGCCAATCCGGCCAGGCAACTGTTTTTTCATTCTCGAACGCATTGACGCTCCAGGCGTGGTCTGGGACAGCACGAACTGAAAAAAAGTCGTCGTACAGCGCGCGCTCAATCGTCTACCGCATCGAGGAACTCGTCTACCACCGGCATCTCCCCCATTCGTGTCGGGATGTTTAAGCCGAAGTGCAGATAAGCATGACGCGTCACCACGCGCCCGCGTGGGGTGCGCATGATATAGCCTTGTTGGATCAGGTAGGGTTCCAGCACGTCTTCAATGGTGTGACGCTCTTCGCTGATGGCGGCCGCCAGGCTGTCCACGCCCACTGGGCCACCGTCGAATTTCTCGATCATGGTCAACAGCAGGCGCCGGTCCTGATGATCGAAACCGCGCTCGTCGATGTCCAGCAGGTTCAAGGCCAGGTCCGCGATCGGCTTGGTGATGTGGCCCTTGGCCCGGACTTCGGCAAAGTCCCGGACCCGACGCAGCAGGCGGTTGGCGATACGCGGTGTACCCCGGGCGCGCCGGGCGACTTCGTACGCACCGTCCGGGTCCAGCGGTAACCCGAGGATGCCGGCCGAGCGGCTGACAATCGTTGCCAGGTCGGCGTTGCTGTAGAACTCCAGGCGCTGGACGATGCCGAAACGGTCCCGCAACGGATTGGTCAGCATGCCGGCGCGGGTGGTGGCGCCCACCAGGGTAAAAGGTGGCAAGTCGAGCTTGATGGAGCGCGCCGCAGGCCCCTCGCCGATCATGATGTCGAGCTGAAAATCTTCCATGGCCGGGTACAGCACTTCCTCGACGATCGGCGACAGCCGGTGGATTTCGTCGATGAACAGCACGTCATGGGGTTCCAGATTGGTCAGCAGCGCCGCAAGGTCGCCTGGGCGCTCGAGCACCGGCCCGGACGTGCTCTTGATCGACACGCCCATCTCCTGGGCAATGATATTGGCCAGGGTGGTCTTGCCCAGGCCCGGCGGGCCGAAGATCAGGGTGTGGTCCAGCGATTCGCTGCGTCCACGGGCTGCCTGGATGAACAGTTCCATCTGCTCGCGCACGGTCGGTTGGCCGATATAGTCGGCCAGGCTGACGGGGCGAATCGCGCGGTCCTGAACTTCCTCGCGGTCTCGGGGCGCGCCCGTGGCGGCAATCAGACGATCGGCTTCAATCACTTAAATCATTCCCTTCAGGGCGCGGCGAATCATGTCTTCGGTACTCAAGCCTTTTTCCTTGATCGCGGAAATCGCCTTGCTGGCTTCTTGAGGCTTGTAGCCCAGGGATATCAGCGCGGTGACCGCATCGTTTTCAGCACTGGCTGCCGGTGCGGGCGCATCCGGCTGGTTCGGAACGAGCGCGAACATTGCCGGCACGGCTTCCCAGGCCTTGAAGCGGTCCTTGAGCTCCACCAATAAACGCTCGGCGGTTTTCTTGCCGACCCCCGGCACCTTGGTCAAGGCCGAGGTGTCCTGGGACTGCACGCAACGAATCAGCTCGTCGACTTCCAGGCTCGACATCAAGGCCAGGGCGAGTTTCGGGCCAACACCGTTGAGACGGATCAACTCGCGGAAGAAATCGCGCTCGCGTTTGCCGACGAAGCCATAGAGTAACTGCGCATCCTCGCGCACGACCAGATGAGTGTGCAGCGTCAGCGGCTCACCGACCGACGGCAAGCGATACAGCGTGGTCATCGGCACCTCGAGCTCATAGCCCAGGCCGTTTACATCCAGAATCAGGTGCGGCGGCTGTTTTTCAGCCAGGGTGCCGCGCAAGCGTCCAATCACGTTTCAGATCCTTGGGCGTTGGCCAGCCACTGGCTGGCGAATAACAACACGAGCAGAAGGCCGACGACACAGGCGCAATTCGCTCGGGCTCATGAATGAAGCGCTGATGCTATCAGAGACGCAGGCGCCCGCCACGACTGCGTGCGGTTCCCAGGCCATGGGGCAACAGGCTGGAACGGGTGTGGGCATGGCAAATGGCGATGGCCAGGGCGTCAGAGGCATCTATCTGCGGCTTGCTGACCAGTTTCAACAAGTGCATTACCATCATCTGCACCTGCTCCTTGTTCGCCGCGCCAGTGCCGACGACCGCCTGCTTGACCTGGGTCGCCGTGTATTCGGCAATCTCCAGGCTTTCCTCGGCGCCCGCCACAATGGCCGCCCCCCGGGCCTGCCCCAACTTCAGGGCGGAGTCGGCATTGCGGGCCATGAAAACCTTTTCGATGCCCATCGTCACCGGACCGTAGGTCTGGATGACTTCGCGCACGCCGCGATAAACAATCTGCAAGCGCTCGTGCAGCTCGCCCGCGCCGGTGCGGATGCAACCAGAGGCGACGTACACGCAGCCGCGACCGGTGTCGCGAACCACGCCATAGCCGGTGATGCGCGAACCAGGGTCGATACCAAGGATTAAAGTCATAACGCCTGCGGTTTGAAGGGGGTTACCTGGGCCTGTGGGAGCGAGCTTGCTCGCGATGGCGTCGGGTCAGCAAACATAGCGTTGGGTGATCTACCGCTATCGCGAGCAAGCTCGCTCCCACATTGATGATCGTGCAGTTACAACGAACCTATCAGCCGAGTTGTTCAGCCACCGACTCAGGAATATCAGCGTTGGAATAAACGTTCTGCACGTCATCCAGGTCTTCCAGCATGTCGATCAGCTTGAGCACTTTCTCGGCGCCTTCCAGGTCGAGTTCGGCGCTGGTGGTCGGTTGCATCACGATTTCCGCGTCGGCAGGCTTGAAACCGGCCGCCTCAAGGGCGTTGCGCACGGCATAGAAGCTGGCGAACGACGTGAACACGTCGAACGAACCGTCCTCGTGACCGACCACATCATCGGCATCGGCCTCCAGGGCCGCTTCGGTCAGGGCATCCTCATCAATACCCGGCGCGAAGCTGATCTGCCCCTTGCGCTCGAACAGATAAGCCACCGAACCGTCAGTGCCCAGGTTGCCGCCGCATTTGCTGAATGCGTGGCGCACGGCCGCGGCGGTGCGGTTGCGGTTGTCGGTCATGCATTCGACCATCACCGCCACGCCGCCCGGGCCGTAGCCTTCATAAGTCAGCTCCTCGACATTGTCGGCCTCGGTCGCACCGGCGCCACGGGCGATCGCTCGGTCGATGATGTCGCGACTCATGTTCGCGCCCAAGGCCTTATCCAATGCCAGGCGCAAGCGCGGGTTGGAGCCCGGATCGCCGCCGCCCTGGCGGGCCGCGACTGTCAATTCACGGATCCACTTGGTGAAGATCTTGCCTCTCTTGGCATCCTGACGTTCTTTGCGGTGCTTGATGTTCGCCCACTTGGAATGACCTGCCATAACTCGCTCCGGTTTTTCTCTGGAACATTGCCCGCCTTCGCGCATGCGCGGTAGCCGACAAGCAAAAATATCGACCCCAATGAAAAGGCGCATCCGAAGATGCGCCCTCTCAAGAGCCAGCCTTACTCAGCCTTTGGCTGTTCACGCAGACGAATGTGCAACTCGCGCAATGCCTTGGCATCCACGACGCCAGGCGCCTGGGTCATGACATCCGCCGCGCTCTGGGTTTTCGGGAACGCGATGACTTCGCGGATCGACTGGGCGCCGGTCATCAGCATCACCAGGCGATCCAGGCCGAAGGCCAGGCCACCATGGGGCGGCGCGCCGTACTTCAAGGCGTCCAGCAGGAAGCCGAACTTCTCTTCCTGTTCCGCTTCATCGATACCCAACAGGCGGAACACGGCCTGCTGCATTTCCTTGCGGTGGATACGGATCGAACCGCCACCCAGCTCGGTGCCGTTAAGGACCATGTCGTAGGCACGCGACAGGGCGGTGGCCGGGTTGGCCTCCAGCTCTTGTGGCGAGCACTTCGGCGCGGTGAACGGGTGGTGCAGCGCGGAGAAGCTGCCGTCGTCGTTTTCTTCGAACATCGGGAAATCAACGACCCACAGCGGAGCCCACTCGCAGGTCAGCAGCTTCAGGTCGTGACCCAGCTTGATGCGCAATGCGCCCAAGGCTTCGCTGACGATCTTGGCCTTGTCGGCGCCGAAGAACACGATGTCGCCATCGACCGCGCCCACGCGATCGAGGATCACGTTGAGGTTGTCCTGCGGGATGTTTTTCACGATCGGCGATTGCAGGCCATCGACACCCGCCGCGCGCTCGTTGACCTTGATGTAGGCCAGGCCCTTGGCACCGTAGATGCCGACGAACTTGGTGTAGTCGTCGATCTGCTTGCGCGGCATGCTCGCGCCACCGGGAACGCGCAGGGCAGCGATACGGCATTTCGGATCGTTGGCCGGGCCGCTGAATACCTTGAACTCCACTTCCTTGAGCTGATCGGCCACGTCCACCAGCTCCAGCGGAATACGCAGGTCTGGCTTGTCGGAACCGTAGCGGCGCATGGCTTCTTCGAAGGTCATGTGCGGGAAATCGCCGAATTCCAGGTCCAGCACTTCCTTGAACAGGTTGCGGATCATGCCTTCGGTCAGGCCCATGATGTCTTTTTCATCGAGAAAGCTGGTCTCGATGTCGATCTGGGTGAACTCAGGCTGACGGTCGGCACGCAGGTCTTCGTCGCGGAAGCACTTGGCGATCTGGTAGTAGCGATCGAACCCGGCCACCATCAGCAGTTGCTTGAACAGCTGTGGCGATTGCGGCAAGGCGAAGAAGCTGCCGGGGTGGGTACGGCTCGGCACCAGGTAATCGCGGGCGCCTTCCGGCGTGGCGCGGGTCAGGATCGGCGTCTCGACGTCGAGGAAGCCGTTCTCGTCCAGGTAACGACGGATGCTGGTGGTCATGCGCGAACGCAGGCGCAGCTTCTCGGCCATTTCCGGACGACGCAGGTCGATGAAACGATAGCGCAGGCGGGTTTCCTCGCCTACGTCGGAATATTCGTTGAGCGGGAACGGCGGGGTTTCCGCCTCGTTGAGCACTTCCAGCTCGTAGCCCAGCACTTCGATCATGCCGGACGCCATGTTGGCGTTGCCAGCGCCAGCCGGGCGCAGGCGCACCTTGCCGGTGATCTTGACGACGTATTCGCTGCGCACGCGGTCGGCGGTGGCGAAGGTTTCGGCGCGGTCAGGATCGAACACTACCTGGGCCAGGCCTTCACGATCACGGATATCGAGGAAAATCACCCCGCCATGGTCACGGCGACGATGGACCCATCCGCAAAGAGTAACTTCCTGACCTTCCAGGCTTTCGTTCAGTTGGCCGCAATAATGGCTGCGCATCATGGTAGTGGTTTCACTTCTCGTAATTCGAAATTCGGTTGGAGGCCCTGCCCGTGCAAGAACCCGCGCGTGTTCAACTCAGTCAGCCTTGTCGCCACCGGCCAGGTTCTTCTTGGCGCCGGTCTTGAAGTCGGTTTCATACCAGCCCGTGCCGCCGAGGCGGAAACCAGGCATGGACAGCATCTTTTTCAGCTCCGGCGCCTGGCAGGCGGGGCAATCGACCAGCGGTGCCGCGCTGATTTTTTGAATGGCTTCCATCTGATGACCACAGGAAGCACATTGATAGTCGTACATCGGCATGGGGGTTGTCTCGGCGATCAGGTTATTCACGCAAAGCCCGGCTTTGCGGCAAAGAGCGGGATTATATCCATTAAATGCGGCCTGTGCAGCCGTAAGACCGCACAGTCATTGCCGATAATATCGTTCAGCCAAGACCTGGATCACTCCCGTGCATTTCCTTCAGGCTGTGAACCACGCAGACAACGCGCACCAGCCCGCTGAAATTACGCACGCCGCCATGACGCAGGTGGACCTCCCTGTCCACATGGGACAGCAAGGTGCTGACGGAGCAGCTGTTGAGCTGCGCCAGGTCACCGAGAATATCCCAATAGACCTGCTCCAGCCGCAGGCAGGTGGCGAATCCGTTGAGTCGGATGGAGCGGGCCAGCGGCCGCGCCAGTTGCATGTCAAAACCACTGACGAACGGGTCGATCTTCACGGACTGCGGTCGTCCGCGCACACTTTCCCTGGGGTCTTTTCCTTGGATCATACCGTTGACACTCCTTTGCCATACGAACCTCAGTCGGAACAACCGATCTGTGGTGCTATGGAAGCTCAACTGGATCGCCAGTTCCAGATGACTTTTTGACCATCAACGTAGGACAAGCCAACAGGGCGCTGGCGATGAATCATGCGTTCCTACACGCAGTGGCGGGCGATGACGCCAACGGCAGCACCATCGCCGGCCCGGGGCTAGCGATCTTCCAGCAACGAACGCAACATCCACGCGGTTTTTTCGTGAACCTGCATACGCTGCGTCAACAGGTCGGCGGTGGGCTCGTCGCTGACCTTGTCCAATAAAGGAAAGATACCGCGAGCGGTGCGCGTCACCGCTTCCTGCCCCTCGACCAATTGCCGGATCATATCCTCTGCCGCCGGTACGCCCTCTTCCTCCTTGATGGAAGACAAACGCGCATACACCGAATAAGCGCCAGGCGCCGGGAAGCCGAGCGCACGGATTCGCTCGGCGATCGAATCCACCGCCAGCGCCAGCTCGTTGTATTGTTCTTCGAACATCAGGTGCAAGGTGCGGAACATCGGCCCGGTAACGTTCCAGTGGAAGTTGTGGGTCTTGAGGTACAGCACATAGGTGTCCGACAGCAGCCGCGAAAGTCCGTCGACGATGGACTTGCGATCTTCTTCGCTGATACCGATATCAATTGCCATGGTTGATCTCCTGACGATGGTGAATTCACTCTAGCGGGTGTCGCCGTCGATAGCCTGCGACAAATCGCCAGCCATCCTGAACCGACAAGCTGGGACGTCGGACGGTTCCGGCAAGACGGTGAAAATTCAACATCCATTGCCCGTCGCCGGCAAGCGTCCCTCCCATGCCCCTGGCCGACGAACAGCGTGCCGCGCCTCTGTAACACGTTTGAGAAGGCCCCGGCTTTGCTGTTAAATAGGCAGTGTGTCGCTACGCCTATTTTTCCGGGCGTCGCGCATAGGCTGATCCGGGTGCGTGTTCCTACGCCTCTCATTTCTGGAGCGAACCGCCCCCGACCAGCTCTTCCTTGTGATCTGTCTTAACCGTGAGCCAATCAAAATGTTGAAAATCGTCCACTTGCTAATGGGCGCAGCTGCCCTGCTGCTGTCCTTCATCCCTAGCCTGGGTTCCGAAGCCACACCTTACCTGCAACATCCCGACGCGCTGTACCTGGCCTTTTTCGGCCTGCTCAACCTGACCCTGGCACCCGTCATCCCTTACTGGAACAAAGGTCCACGTCATCAACTGCAAAACCTTGTCAGCGGCTTGCTGGTACTGGCTGTTGCCTTGCAAACCCTGTCCCTGCTGGCGCCCATGCCGGAAATCGGCGGCCAACCCGCCATCCTGTCCAGCCTGGCCGCGGCATTGCTCGCTGTCTTGCTGCACCTGGCCGTCAGCTTCTACAAGAAGTCGTCGCCAGCGGCCGCCTCCCAGAACTACGACATGTCCAACCGCGATACCGGCACCGTGAAGTGGTTCAACACTTCCAAGGGGTTCGGCTTCATTTCCCGCGACTCCGGCGATGACATTTTTGTGCATTTCCGGGCCATTCGTGGCGAAGGCCACCGCGTTCTGGTCGAAGGCCAGCGCGTGGAGTTCTCGGTGATGCATCGCGACAAGGGCCTACAGGCCGAAGACGTGATCGCCGCGCTACCGCGCCGCTGATCCGGGCGAAAAAAAAACCGCGACGCAGCCTGGCTGCTCGCGGTTTTTTATCGACTGCCGTTCGGACCGGTCAGTAATGCGGCGGTGGCGCGTCTTCCTCGAAGGATTCGAACTGCCCGGCCATTTCCTCCTGGCGCTTGAGTAGCGCCGCCATCTGCAGCTGCAAACGCTCAACGACTCGTTGCTGCTCCACCAGCACGTCATTCAATGCCTGGATAGTGTCATCCTGAAACGCCAGGCGGCTTTCCAGGTCTGTTACGCGCTCTTCAAGATTCATGGTCTCAGCCCTCCAGAAACTTGAAATCATCGGTCAACACCGCTCGCAACCGTTCGCGGATGGCCGCTACCTGCCCGGCATCATAAGGCTGGGCCGGGTGCTTGCCCCAGACCGGCGCCGGCCAGGCGGCATCCTCTCGCTTGCGTACGATCACATGCATGTGCAATTGACTGACGACGTTACCCAAGGTTGCAACATTCAGCTTGTCGGCATCGAACGAGTCCTTGAGCGTTTCAGCCAGTGCCGTGGTTTCTTTCCACAACTGCGATTGATCAGCGTCATCCAATTGAAACAATTCACTGATATTTTCCCGTCGCGGCACGAGGATGAACCACGGGTAGTTCGAGTCATTGGACAAGAGCAAGCGGCACAGCGGGAAATCGCCGATGGGCAATGTGTCTTGTTGCAATCGTGGATCTAAGGCAAACACCGGCGTACTCCTCGCTCGTTGATCGATGGCCCGATGCGACGCCCTTCGGGCTGCCACCGGACGCAGGCCGCCAGCATACCTGTGAACGGCGCAACGTTCACTGCGCACCAATACCGGGCGCCCGGAATCGTAAAAGCGCATTTTGCAGGTAGCTGGCACAAGCGCTGTTCTCTTTTCGTCCAGCGTTGAGAATTTTTGCACCAAAACGGCACAATGCGTCTACGCTTTGTGTTCGTGGCATCCGTGTTTTACCCACTGACGGGGTGAACCGGTAACGTTTTTGGTTGTCCCGCGAGGTTTATCGGCTTCAAACATGTCAGCTGCCCAGCAGTCAACCCCATTTAAAACAAGGCCTTTGGAGCCCGGTTTCATGAGGTTTCGCCGCAACCGCAGCTAAAATGTGAAAAAATGTGAACGAAAACCGGGTTTGTGCATGCTTGTTGCATTCATGCCCATATCGCCTACAGGGCATCGCCGGACGCGAAACCTGCAGGCATGAGAATTAAAGTGGCAAGGCTGCCCTCAGGAGCTTCAAGCGTTGTACTTATGGACTCTTTACGCCGATGGTGGAAAAAAGAGCAACTTGAAGTTGTCTTCCACCTACCTCGGAGCAGCTGAATTACGACATGGATCGAGCCATTGGCGACATGGTCGTAAAGAAGCTGAAAGGTTGAATGGGCAAGTATCGCCAAAGAATGTCGGCGTGATATAAGTTTGCGCCGACACAAAAAGAAAGAGCCGCCCAGATAATAAAACAGGTGGGACGGCAGTACTCTTAAAACCAAAGGAGCAAATCACGATGCGCGTGATGAAGTGGAGCATGATCGCACTGGCCGTTGCTGCAGCAGCCAGTACTCAAATGGCTACGGCCGCACCTTTCGTAAGTGACCAGTCTGAAGCCAAAGGCTTTGTCGAAGACGCAAAGTTCGACTTGCTGCTGCGCAACTATTACTTCAACCGTGATAACAAGAACGGTGGCGACGACCAGAAAGACTGGACCCAGGGTATCTGGGGCAACTTCAGCTCCGGCTACACCCAAGGTACTGTTGGCGTCGGCGTCGATGCATTCGGTTACCTGGCATTGAAACTGGACGGTGGCGACGGCACCGGCGGCACCGGCAACATGAGCCGCGACGCCGATGGCGATGTAAACGACAGCCAGGGCAAGGCCGGCGCAGCGATCAAATTCCGCGTCTCCAAGACCGAGCTGAAAGTCGGTGACATGCAGCCAAGCACTGCTCCAGTGTTTGCCGTTGGCGGTTCCCGTATCCTTCCTCAAACTGCCAGCGGTTTCCAACTGCAGAGCAGCGAAGTCAAAGACCTTGACCTCGAAGCCGGTCACTTCTACTCGGGTACCAGCCAGGATCGTAACTCCCGCAATGGCGGCCTGTACGCAACCTACGCTGGCGTCGAAGCCAACACCATCGACTACCTGGGCGGCAAATACGCGATCAGCGACAACCTGAGCGCATCGCTGTACGGCGCCAAGCTGGAAGACATCTGGAACCAGTACTACGCCAACCTGAACTACACCATCCCAATGGGTGGCGATCAGTCGTTGAACCTGGACGGTAACATCTACCGCACCACCGATGCCGGCAGCGCCGAAGCCGGTGACATCAGCAACACGACGTTCTCCCTGGCAGCTGCTTTCTCGTTCCTGAAAGCACACACCGTCACCGTGGCCTTCCAGAAGGTCAACGGCGACACGCCGTTCGACTACATCGGCGTGGGCAAGAACAACCGCGGCGGCGACTCGATCTTCCTCGCCAACTCCATCCAGTACTCCGACTTCAACGCACCTAACGAGAAGTCTGCCCAGGTCCGTTATGACCTGAAGATGGCTGAGTACGGCGTTCCAGGTCTGAGCTTCATGACTCGCTACGTCAAAGGTTGGGACATCGACGGCACCAACACCCCAACAGGCAGCGCTTACGCCGGCATCTACGGCGACAACGGCAAGCACAACGAAACCAACTTCGAAGCCAAGTACGTTGTCCAGTCTGGCCCAGCGAAAGACCTCTCCTTCCGCATTCGTCAAGCTTGGCACTACGCTAACGAAGACGAAGGCGAAGGCGACGTGAAAGAGTTCCGCCTGATCGTCGACTACCCGATTTCGGTTCTGTAATTGCCGAAAGTCAGTTTGCGGTAATCAAAAAAAGGCCCATCTTCGGATGGGCCTTTTTTATGCTCGCTACTTTTGGATGCCTGATCGGTTCCGACAAGCGAAGCGGTTACGCCGACGTGGATTCATGAACCATCCGAATCACCCGCTGCGGAAACGGAATATCAATGCCCGCCTCCTTCAAGCGGTCCCGCGCCTGTTCGTTAAGCATGAACATCACGTTCCAGTAATCCGCGGTCTTGACCCAGATACGCAGGGAAACCGTGATCGAGCTATCGCCCAAGGTCGAAATCACCGCTTCTGGCGCAGGATCAGCCAATACGCGCTCGTCCTTGGCCAACTCCAGCAATACTTCCCGAGCCTTTTGCAGGTCGGCCTGGTAATCCACGCCCACGTCGAACACGACTTTGCGGGTGGGCTGGCGATTGGTGTTGGTGATGATGCCGTTCGACAGGTTGCCGTTCGGCACGATAACTGTCTTGTTGTCACCGGTACGCAGCACCGTGTGGAAGATCTGGATACTGTCGACCGTGCCGGCCACGCCTTGGGCTTCGATCCAATCGCCAATGCGGAACGGACGGAACAGCAAAATCAGCACGCCGCCGGCGAAGTTCGCCAGGCTGCCCTGCAAGGCCAGGCCAATCGCCAGGCCTGCCGCACCGATGGCCGCGACGAACGACGTGGTTTCCACGCCAATCATCGACGCGACGCTGACGATCAGCAATATCTTGAGGATGATGTTTGCCAGGGTACCGATGAACCCTTGCAAGGCGAGGTCGGCGTTGCGCAAAGCCAAAAGCGCCCCGAGTTTCTGCGTAACCTTGTTGATCAGCCACCAACCGATGGCCAGGGTAACGATTGCCAGCAGTACACGACTGCCGTACTCCATGATCATCGGTATCCAAGCCTGGGAGGCCTTGACCAGGTGGTCCACTTCAGCGTTCAAGTCCATCGTGCTCTCCTTTTTTCCCGTTGCACGCAACACCCGTGCAAACACTGTGTGGCCAAACATCGCCTCCGCTGGTGACCCAGCAGCGCCTTTTGATTGGTCGCTGCCTTACCGGCGTGAGCAGCATCGGGCCACTGTCATTGCGAACAGCCTGGTGTCAGTCGCGGAAGTTATTGAACTGTAGCGGCATGCCGAACTCCTTGCCGCGCAGCGCGGCGATGGCTTCCTGCAAGTCGTCACGCTTCTTGCCGGTCACCCGCACCTGCTCGCCCTGGATGGCGGCCTGGACCTTGAGCTTGGCGTCCTTGATGTGGGCAACGATCTTCTTTGCCAGTTCCTTGTCGATGCCTTCCTTGAGCACGGCTTCCTGCTTCATCAGCTTGCCCGACGCATAGGCGTCCTTGACTTCAAGGCACTGCACATCGATCTTGCGCTTGACCAGCGCCAGCTTGAGGATTTCGATCATCGCCTCGAGCTGGAAGTCGGCCTCGGCGGTCAGGTTGACAGTCAGATCCTTTTCCTTGAACTCGAAGCTGCCCTTGCCCTTGAGGTCATACCGACGGTCGAGTTCCTTGACGGCGTTTTCAACGGCGTTGGTGACTTCGTGCTTGTCCAGTTCGGATACCACGTCGAATGACGGCATGTAGTGTTCTCCAAATAAAAAGGCGCGCTCATGACAAAGGCGCGCACTTGGCTTGTGGTTAAAATCGGGCTCATTATAACGGGTCTTTTCCCGCCTTTACCGCGAGCCCTTCAGATGCCTGCGCCAAACCGAGTAAAAAACTGATGTCCACCACCTGGCATGTCCTGGGAGCCGGCAGCCTCGGCACGTTATGGGCGACGCGCCTGGCCCGGGCCGGCCTGCCGGTGCGGCTGGTGCTGCGCAATGAAAAGCGGTTGCAGGCTTACCGCGAGGCCGGCGGCCTGACCTTGGTGGAACAAGGCCAGGCGCAGTGCTACCCGGTGCCCGGCGAAACCGCGCAAGGCACCGAGCCTATTCAGCGGCTGCTCCTGGCGTGCAAGGCCTACGACGCGGAAGCAGCCGTGGCTTCGATTGCCCATCGACTGGGCGCCGAGTCGGAACTGATCCTGTTGCAGAACGGCCTCGGCAGCCAGGACGCCGTGGCGAACCGCGTGCCCCAGGCCCGCTGCATCAGCGCTTCCAGCACCGAAGGCGCGTTTCGCGATGGCGATTGGCGCGTGGTGTTCGCCGGCCACGGCTTCACCTGGCTGGGCGATCCGGCCCAGCCGGTGGCACCGGTCTGGCTGGATGACTTGGCCGCCGCCGGCATCCCCCATGAATGGAGCGCCGATATCCTCACCCGCCTTTGGCGCAAACTGGCCCTCAACTGTGCGATCAACCCACTCACGGTACTGCACCATTGTAAGAACGGTGGCCTGCAGGACCACCGCTGCGAAGTGGCGACCCTTTGCGCCGAACTCACCGACCTGCTTGAACGTTGCGGCCAGCCAGCGGCGGCCGAAGACTTGCAGACGGAAGTCGAACGGGTGATCCAGGCCACCGCCGCCAATTATTCCTCGATGTACCAGGACGTCGCCAACCAGCGGCGCACCGAAATCAGCTACCTGCTCGGCCATGCCTGCGCGGTCGCCCAGCGGCATGGCGTAACGGTGCCGCATCTCGGACAAATGCGCGAGCGACTGATCGCCCACTTGCACAACCTTGGATTGCCCAGCGACTGAGCAGCGGCTACGCTGGCCCTCGTGTTCCTTGTTAGCGACGAGTCCCATGCCATTGCGCCAGCGCCTTGAAAATCTACCGGTCGGCCAGAAACTGCTGGCGGCCCTGTTGGTGTTGTTGACCACCGTTTTGCTGGTGGCCAACCTGACCTTCATCAGCGCGGCCTATTACATTTCCCAGGAAAGCATGGCCCCCCAGGCGTTGCAGACCATTGGCCGGCTGGTGGCCAACCCGAGCCTGATCGCCGACGCGCTGCAATCGCCGCAAAGCGCCCAACGCCTGCTCGATGAGCTCAACAGCTACGCCCCGCTGCGAGCAGCGGCACTCTACGATGGCCAAGGCCAACGGCTGGCCCAGCTGCAACAGGGCGAAAAACTCAGGCTGCCGGAACATTTCCGCCACATGCAAACCTGGCAGGCCGGCGAGTTCCGCAGCAACCAGGTCATTACCCTGCCCCGTCCCGGCACCACGCCGGGCCATCTCTTGCTGGTCGCCAGCAGCGAATTGCCCACCGCGTTCTACACCGGCACGTTGACCGCCAGCCTCGGCATCCTCATCTTCAGCGTGCTGCTGTGGCTGGTCATTGCCCAGCAGATCAAGCGGCTGATCACCCAACCGATCCACCAGCTCGAAGAGTTGTCGCGCCAGGTGACCCGCGAGGAAAACTATTCCCTGCGCGCCGCCCGGGGCAACCACGACGAAATCGGCAGCCTGGCCGAGGCGTTCAACACCATGCTGTCGCGCATCGAAGCCCGCGAACAGCAACTCAAGCGAGCCCGTGACGATTCCCAGGCCGCCTATGACCAGGCCCAGGGGCTGGCGGAGGAAACCCGCCACACCAACCGCAAGCTGGAACTGGAAGTCCAAGTGCGCAGCAAGATCGAGAAAAAACTCACCGGCTTCCAGAACTACCTCAACAGCATCATCGACTCCATGCCGTCGGCCCTGATCGCCCTCGACGAACAGCTCTACGTCACCCAATGGAACCAGGAAGCCAGCGCGCTCTCCGGCACACGATTGGACGAAGCGCTGAACCAGCCGATCTTCCTCGCCTTCGAACCGCTCAAGCCCTATCTGCCACAGCTCAAGCAGACGGTCGAACAGCACACGGTGGCCAAGATCGAACGTGTCACCTGGACCAAGGACGACGAAGCCCGGCACTACGCCCTCACGTTCTATCCGTTGATGGGCGGTGCCGGGCGGGGCGTGGTGATCCGTATCGATGACATTACCCAGCGCTTGTCGCTGGAAGAAATGATGGTGCAATCGGAGAAGATGCTCTCGGTCGGTGGCCTCGCGGCGGGCATGGCCCATGAGATCAATAATCCGCTCGGAGCGATCCTGCACAACGTGCAGAACATCCGCCGACGCCTGTCGGCGGAACTGCCGAAGAACCTCGAACAGGCCGAGCAGTTGGGCATCGAGTTGCCGGTGATCTACCGTTACCTGGAGAGCCGGGAAATCCCGCAACTGCTCGACGGCATCCAGCAGGCCGGTGCCCGGGCCGCGAAGATCGTCACCCACATGCTCAGCTTCAGTCGACGCAGCACCCGGCAGATGGCCCCCTGCGACTTGCCCGCTTTGATCGACCAGGCCGTGGAGATTGCCGGCAACGATTTCGACCTGGCGATCGGTTTCGACTTCAAAGGCCAGGCCATCATCCGTCAGTTCGACCCGAACCTGGGACCGGTGCCCGGCACCGCCAACGAACTGGAGCAGGTGTTGCTCAACCTGCTGAAAAACGCTGCCCAGGCCATCCATCAGCGCCAGGACGACGGCGAGCCCGGCCGTATTATCCTGCGTACCCGGCTGAATCCACCGTGGGCGGAAATCCAGGTCGAGGACAACGGCATCGGCATGAGCGAGAACGTGCGCAAACGCACCTTCGAACCGTTCTTTACCACCAAGGAAATCGGCCAGGGCACGGGCCTCGGGCTGTCGGTCTCGTATTTCATCATCACCAACAACCACAAGGGCCAGATGGAAGTGCAATCCGCGCCAGGCCAGGGCACTTGCTTCACCCTGCGCCTGCCGCTGGCGGGCACTTCGATCGTGGCCCAGGAACACAAGCAAGTGGAGCGCTGAACAATGGGTTTTCGCCTGTCGAAGATTTACACCCGCACCGGTGACAAAGGTGAAACCGGGCTGGGGGATGGTCGCCGCGTGGCGAAGGACCACCCGCGGGTCGAGGCGATCGGCGAAGTGGATACGTTGAACAGCCAGTTGGGCCTGTTGCTGGCCGGTCTGGCCGAGGAAACGGCCCGGCATCCCGCGCTGGAAGACGTCATCACCGTGTTGGCGCCATGTCAGCACCGCTTGTTCGACCTGGGCGGTGAATTGGCGATGCCGGCTTACCAGGCTTTGGACAACGCGGAAGTCGAACGGCTGGAAGCGGCTATCGACGTATGGAATGAAGAGCTCGGGCCGCTGGAAAATTTCATCCTGCCCGGCGGCTCTTCCCTGATCGCCCAAGCCCACGTCTGCCGAAGCATGGCACGCAGCGCCGAGCGTCGTTGCCAGCAATTGAACGCAGTAGAGCCGCTGGCCGGGCCGGGGCTGGCCTACATCAATCGGTTGTCGGATCTATTGTTCGTGGCCGCGCGGGTCATTGCCCGGCGCCAAGGGGTGGCTGAGGTACTTTGGGAGGCGGCGGCCAAGCCTGGGGGCTGATCTGTCAGTCCGCCATCGCGAGCAAGCTCGCTCCCACAGGGGTTTTGTGACCGCCAAAAATCCAATGTGGGAGCGAGCTTGCTCGCGATGGCGTCAGTTGTTGCACCACACTGTCACGCCTCAGGCCAAAACGCCCGAATCCCCGCCACGCCCTGGGCCCCGGCGTCCCATGCCTTTTGCCGCTCATCCGGCCCTACTCCGCCCAACAGGTAGACCGGCCTGTCGAAGCCCTCGATCAACCGCGCCGCTTCGTCCCATCCCAGCGGCTTGGCATCGGGATGGGTCTGGGTCGGCTGCACCGGCGAGAGCGTCACGAAATCCACGTCCATCTGCTGCGCCAGGGACAGCTCTTCTGCGTTATGGCACGAGGCTGCCAGCCAGCGATCCTTGCCGAACGGTCGACCGGCCGCCGCATGCTTGCGCAGTTGTGCGGCGGTGATGTGCCAGCCGGCCGACGGGAAATCCCCCAGCCATTCGAACGGCCCCTTGAGCATCAGCTGGGCCTTGCCGGCACACAGCCCCACCGCGTCCACCGCCAGATCACGGTATTGCGGATCGTAGCCGTTGGGCGCGCGCAGTTGGACCAGCTTGATCCCACCCCCTATCGCCTTCTGCAAGCCGCGCAGCAAGGCCGGCGTTTCGAGGCCTTCGGGCGTAATCAGGTACTCGCCCGGCAAACGTGCCGCCGCGACGATCGGCTGATTGGCCGCCGGAAATTCATAATTCGTTAACTCACGGGCCGTCACCCAGGCCAACGGCTGGCCTTCGGCACCGTGGGGCTCGCCACTGAACGCCGAGACTTCCCAGACGTCCAGCAACACCTGCTTGTCCGGGTAGTCATGACGCACCTTGATCAGCGGCCGAGCGGCGCCGACAACGATGCCCAATTCTTCATGAAGCTCCCTGGCCAGGGCGATCTCGACGGATTCATCCGCCTCGACCTTGCCGCCAGGAAACTCCCACAGGCCACCTTGGTGCTGGGTATCGGCCCGCCGGGCGATCAGGATTCTGCTGGCGGCATCGCGAATGACCGCCGCCGCTACGTGGATTCGTTTCACCGCGCTATTCCTCAGCGTTGATGGAGTCGGTTCCGGCCCATCGCGAGCAAGCTCGCTCCCACACGAACGACACTGTTGCCCTGTGGGAGCGAGCTTGCTCGCGATAGGAGCGCCTCGGTCTTAAGTCCGATACTCAGCGTTGATCTTTACGTACTCGTGGGACAGGTCAGTGGTCCAGATGGTTTCGCTGCAATCACCCCGTCCCAGCTCGATGCGGATAGTGATCTCTTCCTGCTGCATCACGGCCGCGCCCTGGGCTTCGGTGTAGGTTGCGGCGCGGGCGCCCTGGCTGGCGATGCACACTTCGCCAAGGAACACGTCGATCTTGCTCACGTCCAGCTCAGGCACGCCGGCACGGCCGACAGCGGCGAGGATACGGCCCCAGTTCGGGTCGGAGGCGAACAATGCGGTCTTGATCAGTGGCGAGTGCGCCACGGTGTAGCCGACGTCCAGACATTCCTGGTGATTGCCCCCACCATTGACCTGCACGGTCACGAACTTGGTCGCGCCTTCGCCGTCACGGACGATGGCCTGGGCCACTTCCATGCACACTTCGAACACCGCCTGCTTGAGGGCCATGAACAGCGGGCCGCTGGCCTCGGTGATCTGCGGCAGGTTGGCCTTGCCAGTGGCGATCAGCATGCAGCAGTCATTGGTAGACGTGTCGCCGTCGATGGTGATGCGGTTGAACGACTTGTTGGCGCCGTCGAGCATCAGGTCTTGCAGCACCTGGCGCGAAACCTTGGCGTCGGTGGCGATGTAGCCGAGCATGGTCGCCATGTTCGGGCGGATCATGCCGGCGCCTTTGCTGATGCCGGTGACCGTGACGGTGACGCCGTCGTGCTGGAACTGGCGGCTCGCGCCCTTGGGCAGGGTGTCAGTGGTCATGATGCCGGTGGCGGCGGCGGCCCAGTTGTTTTCCGAGAGGTCATCAAGGGCGGCTTGCAACGCGCCTTCGATTTTCTCCACCGGCAGTGGTTCGCCGATTACACCGGTGGAGTAAGGCAGTACCTGGTTGGCGTCGACGCCCGTCAGTTCAGCCAGCTTGGCGCAGGTGCGCTCGGCAGCGGCCAGGCCTGGCGCGCCGGTGCCGGCATTGGCGTTACCGGTGTTGGTCAGCAGGTAACGCACCGGTCCCTGCACGCGTTGCTTGGCCAGGATCACCGGCGCGGCGCAGAACGCATTGAGGGTAAACACGCCCGCGACCGTCGAACCCTCGGCGCAACGCATCACCACCACATCCTTGCGCCCGGGGCGCTTGATGCCCGCCGAGGCGATACCGAGTTCAAAACCGGCAACCGGGTGCAACGTTGGCAACGGACCAAGACCAACAGCCATGAATGCGCTCCTTAATAGATAAATCGACGCCGTCTTCATCGAAACGGCGAATCAAATGGCAAAACGCCGCGACAGGGGTTACCTGTCGCGGCGCGGGTCGTTCAGCGTTGAAACGGGATTATTGAATCTGCCCGTGGCAATGCTTGTATTTCTTGCCCGAGCCGCAATAGCACAGCTCGTTACGGCCTAGCTTCTGCTCGTTGCGCACCGGCGCGGTGGCCAGTGCAACATCCACGTCGACTCCTTCTTCCATCGCCTGGGCCACTTCCAGCCCTGGCGCTTCGGCGTGTTCGAACTGCATGCGGGCAGCCAAGGCTTCGGCTTCCTGGCGCAGGCGAGCTTCTTCTTCAACCGGGTCTTCGCGGCGAACCTGAACGTGGGACAGCACACGAATCGAGTCGCGCTTGATGGAATCCAGCAGCTCGGAGAACAGCGTGAAGGACTCGCGCTTGTATTCCTGCTTCGGGTTCTTCTGGGCGTAGCCGCGCAAGTGAATACCGTGGCGCAGGTGATCCATGGTCGACAAGTGGTCTTTCCACAGGTCGTCCAGCACGCGCAGCACGATCTGCTTCTCGAAGGAACGCAGCGCCTCGGCGCCGGCCTGGTCTTCTTTTTCGTTGTACGCGGCGATCAGTTCGGCCAGCAGCTTCTCGCGCAGGGTTTCCTCGTACAGGTGGTCGTCTTCGTCGAGCCACTGCTGGATCGGCAACGACACGCCAAAATCGCTGCGCAGGGAGGCTTCCAACCCAGCGACGTCCCACTGTTCCGGCAACGATTGCGGCGGGATGTGGGCGCTGATGGTCGCGTCGAGTACTTCACGACGGAAATCGGCGATGGTTTCGCCAATGTCGTCGGCGGCCAACAAGCTGTTGCGCATGTGATAGATCACTTTACGCTGCTCGTTGTTGACGTCGTCGAACTCCAGCAATTGCTTGCGGATATCGAAGTTGCGGCCTTCGACCTTGCGCTGGGCCTTTTCGATGGCGTTGGTCACCATGCGGTGCTCGATCGCCTCGCCTGGCTGCATGCCCAGGGCCTTCATGAAGTTCTTCACCCGGTCAGAGGCGAAGATGCGCATCAGGCTGTCTTCCAACGACAGGTAGAAGCGGCTGGAGCCTGCGTCACCCTGGCGACCGGCACGGCCACGCAGCTGGTTGTCGATACGGCGGGATTCGTGACGCTCGGAAGCGATCACCTGCAAGCCGCCGGATTCGAGCACTTGCTGGTGACGCTTCTGCCAGTCGGCCTTGATCTGCGCGATCTGCTCGGGGGTCGGGTTTTCCAGGGAAGCGACTTCCACTTCCCAGTTGCCGCCCAGCAGGATGTCGGTACCACGGCCGGCCATGTTGGTGGCGATGGTCAACGCACCCGGGCGACCGGCCTGGGCGATGATCTCGGCTTCTTTCTCGTGGAACTTGGCGTTCAGGACCTTGTGCTCGATGCCTTCCTTGGTGAGCAGGTTGGACATGTGCTCGGAGGTCTCGATGGTGGCGGTGCCCACCAGGATAGGACGGCCCTGGGCCATGCCTTCCTTGATGTCATTGATGATCGCCGCGTATTTCTCTTCGGCGGTCAGGAACACCAGGTCGTTGTAGTCTTTGCGCGCCAGCGGCTTGTTCGGCGGAATCACCACCACTTGCAGGCCGTAGATCTGGTGGAATTCGAACGCTTCGGTGTCAGCGGTACCGGTCATGCCGGACAGCTTGTTGTACAGGCGGAAGTAGTTCTGGAAGGTGGTGGAGGCCAGGGTCTGGCTCTCGGCCTGGATGTTCAGACCTTCCTTGGCCTCGATGGCCTGGTGCAGACCTTCGGACAGGCGACGGCCCGGCATGGTGCGGCCGGTGTGCTCGTCCACCAGCACGACCTGGCCGTCCTGCACGATGTATTCGACATTGCGGTGGAAAAGCTTGTGGGCACGCAAGCCGGCATAGACGTGGGTCAGCAGGCCCAGGTTATGGGCCGAGTACAGGCTTTCGCCTTCTGCCAGCAGGCCGACGCGGGTCAGCATCTCTTCGATGAACTGGTGGCCGGATTCGTTGAGCTCGACCTGGCGGGTCTTCTCGTCGACGGTGTAGTGACCGGCCTGAGTGACTTCGCCTTCGACTTCTTCCACGTGCAGCTTGAGCTGCGGGATCAACTTGTTGATCTCGATGTACAGCTTGGAGCTGTCCTCGGCCTGACCGGAAATGATCAGCGGGGTACGGGCTTCGTCGATGAGGATGGAGTCGACTTCGTCGATGACGGCAAAGTTGAGTTCACGCTGGAATTTTTCTTCCATGCTGAACGCCATGTTGTCGCGCAGGTAATCGAAGCCGAATTCGTTGTTGGTGCCGTAGGTGATGTCCGAGGCGTAGGCGGCGCGTTTCTCTTCCGGCGGCTGGAACGGCGTGACGACGCCGACGGTCAGGCCGAGGAACTCGTAGAGCGGGCGCATCCAGTTGGCGTCGCGGCGGGCCAGGTAATCGTTGACCGTGACCACGTGTACGCCCTTGCCGGACAATGCATTGAGATACACCGCCAGGGTCGCCACGAGGGTCTTGCCCTCACCGGTACGCATTTCGGCGATCTTGCCTTCGTGCAAGGTCATGCCGCCGATCAACTGGACGTCGAAGTGACGCATGCCCATGACCCGCTTGCCGGCTTCGCGGCAGACCGCAAAGGCTTCGGGCAGGATCTGGTCAAGGGTCTCACCCTTGGCGATGCGGTCCTTGAATTCGGCGGTCTTGGCGCGTAACTGATCGTCCGAAAGGGCCACCATTTGCTCTTCGAAGGCATTGACGATCTGTACCGTCTTGAGCATGCGCTTGACTTCACGCTCATTCTTGCTTCCAAAAAGTTTCTTTAACAAAGGCGCAAACATATCGGCAGGATCTTCCACACTAAAGGGATGGAGGGCGGCCCCGTGAGTCGCCCGTGCAGCCCTCATGGCCGCATGCGAACGAGCATTCTACCCGGAAACGATGGTGAGGAAAGTGGCGTTATTCCACGATGCTGGCACAGCGCTGTGACGGGGCCTCCCTAAAATAAGGGCTTTTGCGCGAACTTCAACCCACAAAGCGCATAAGTTACTTATTGATTGTGTGGGATAAAAGCCGCTGGGCGACAGGGCGGCGGGGCGACCGGTGCTTCTGCTACCATGGCGCCTCTGTCATTTTGCGGTATTCAACCATGGCCTTCCGCCCTCTTCCAGCCAAGGCGCCCGCCGTTCTGCTGCGCGAAGCCAAGCCGCTGAAAGCCATTTTCGGCCACGCCAGGCGCCTCGGTCATCTGCAACGGCTGGTGGACAGCCAGTTGCAGCCCGCCGCGCGTGAGCATTGCCACGTAGCGTCCTGGCGCGAAGGCAGCTTGTTGCTGATCGTCACTGACGGCCATTGGGCCACGCGCCTGCGCTACCAACAGAAGCGCCTGCTGCGTCAATTGCAGGCATTCGATGAATTCGCCAACCTGACGCGGATCCTGTTCAAGGTCCAGCCGCCGACCGTACAGGCCGGCGCCAAGGGACATACCCTGGACCTGTCCACCGACGCGGCCGCGACCATCCAGGCCACCGCCGAGGGCATCAGCGACCCTAACCTGAAGGCGGCGCTGGAGCGGTTGGCGGCACATGCGCGGCCCAAGGATTGAGATTTCTGGCGCCTGTTAGATAGCTATCGCGAGCAAGCTCGCTCCCACAGGGGATCTAGGCGAACACAAATTTTGTATCTGGCAGAAACCTACTGTGGGAGCGAGCTTGCTCGCGATGGGGCGACTCGGTCTCGACTACCGCCGCTTGCTGCCCCCAAGCAGCGACCCCATCAACCCCCGCACCAACTGCCGGCCCAGTTGATTGGCCGCTTGGCGCATCGCTGATTTCAAGGCCTGGCCCGCCGCGGTGCCAAGGAACTCCCCGGCCTTTTCGGTAAAGCTTGGCTCTTCAGCGGTGGGCTTGCCCGGCGTCGCTTCGGCTTGTGGTTCCAGCCCCTTGCGGCCCATCAGCACTTCATAGGCCGACTCGCGATCAATAGGCTTGTCGTAACGTCCCTGCAACGGTGAACTGGCAATCAACCCGGCCCGCTCGGCCTCGCTCAGCGGCCCGATACGCGACTGCGGCGGCGCCACCAGCACGCGCTGGACGATTTCCGGCGTGCCTTTTTCTTGCAGGGTGCCGACCAGGGCTTCACCGATGCCCAGTTCGGTGAGTACCGCCAAGGCATCGAATTGCGGGTTCGGTCGGAAACCCTCCGCCACCGCCCGCAAGGACTTCTGTTCCTTGGCGGTAAAAGCCCTCAGGCCGTGCTGGATGCGCAATCCCAACTGTGCCAGCACATCGTCCGGCAGATCCCCCGGCGACTGGGTCACGAAATACACCCCGACGCCCTTGGAGCGGATCAGTCGCACCACTTGTTCCAGGCGATCCTGCAGCGCCTTGGGCGTGCCGGCAAACAACAGGTGCGCCTCGTCGAAGAACAGCGCGAGCAAGGGTTTGTCCGCGTCGCCGCGCTCGGGCAGTTGCTCGAACAGCTCGGCCAGCAGCCACAGCAGGAATGTCGCGTAGACCTTCGGCGCTTCATGGACCAGGCGGCTGGCGTCCAGCAGATGAATACGGCCGCGACCATCGCTGGCCGGTTGCAGAATGTCCTCCAACTGCAACGCCGGCTCACCGAACAAGGCGTCGGCCCCTTGCTGTTCCAGCGTGGACAAGCGTCGCATCAGCGCCTGGCTGGAACCCGTGGTCATCAGGGCGGCATCGTCCCCTAGCAATTCGGGGTTGTCCTTGAGGTGGTTGAGCAGCGCCTTCAAGTCCTTGAGGTCCAGCAGCAACAGGCCTTCCCGATCAGCGACCTTGAACGCCGCGTACAACGCCGATTGCTGGCTGTCCGTCAGTTCCAAAAGGCTGCCGAGCAACAACGGGCCCATTTCACTCAAGGTAGTGCGCAGCGGATGACCCGATTGGCCGTGAATGTCCCACAGCGTCACCGGATAAGCCTGGGGCTTGTGGCCAAGCCAAGGCATGCCGGCGATACGCTCGGCGATCTTGCCCTGGGGAGCGCCGGCAGCACCGAGGCCGCACAAGTCGCCCTTGATGTCTGCCGCGAAGACGGCCACGCCGGCATCGCTGAACATCTCGGCCAGGCGCTGCAGAGTAACGGTCTTGCCCGTGCCGGTGGCACCCGCCACCAGTCCATGGCGGTTCGCCAGGCGCATGGCCTGGGCGACAGGTTGGCCGGCAAGGTCGGCCCCGATGATCAGTTGCGATGAGTCAGGCATTTCGTCACCCGTGGTGTTTGCGATATGACGCCATTTTGCGCGCTTATATAAAAGCATGCCTGGGCATTAGGGCGTTGGCAGCAGGAATAATAGCTGCGAATCAGGGCGGGCCCTATCGCGAGCAAGCTCGCACAGGGTTGTGGTACGCACAGGTCCCATGTGGCAGCGAGCTTGCTCGCGATGAGGCCCTGTCAAACCCAGCAATACTCCGCTGACAACCCGCCCTCACAACCCCAACCGAACATCTATTCTTACTAAAGGTCAACACAGGAGAACACAGACCGGAGGGACGTTCATCGTGCATATAGCGGACATAACCATGTTCTACGCCCCCGCCAGCGGTGGCGTGCGCACTTATCTGGATGCCAAGCACCGGCGCCTGGGCAATCGGCCCGGTATCCGCCATAGCCTCTTGATTCCTGGCGCTCACCTGAGTGAGCAGGACGGAATCTATAAAGTTCCAGCCCCTCCGCTCCCCTTCGGCAAGGGTTATCGCTTCCCGCTTCGCCTGGCGCCCTGGCGTAATGTCCTGCGCGACTTGCAGCCTGATCTCATTGAAGTAGGCGATCCCTATCTCACCGCCTGGGCGGCCCTCGATGCCCGGCGCCAGCTCGATGTGCCTGTCATCGGTTTTTATCATTCAGACTTGCCGCTGCTGGTCAGCAACCGCATGGGAAGCTGGTTCACGCCCAACATCGAGGCCTACGTCAGCAAGTTGTACGGCAACTTCGACCGAGTCCTGGCCCCCAGCCAGGTCATGGCCGACAAACTGACCGGGCTGGGCGTCAAGAACGTCTATGTACAGCCCTTGGGCGTAGACCTCCAGACCTTCAACCCCGCCGCCCGCGACCCCGAATTGCGGGCGGAGCTGGGCATCGCCGAAGACGCGCGATTGCTGATCTTCGCCGGTCGCGGCTCCAAGGAAAAAAACCTGCCGGTGCTGCTCAAGTGCATGAAACGCCTGGGCGAGCGCTACCACTTGTTGTTGGTCGGTTCTTCGATGCCCGCCCTGGTGCCGGACAATGTCACCGTCATCGACGAATTCTGCCCGGCGCCCCAGGTCGCCCGGCTGATGGCCAGCGCCGACGCGTTGCTACATGCTGGCGACCAGGAAACCTTTGGCCTGGTGATCCTCGAAGCGATGGCCAGCGGCATCCCGGTGGTAGCGGTCGCCGCAGGCGCGTTCAGCGAAATCGTCCAGGAGGACTGCGGTCTGCTGTGCACACCTGACAATCCGCAGGCCATGGCTAATGCCGTTCGACAGCTGTTCGCCGAAGGTTGCGAGCAACGTGGCGCCAGGGCTCGGCGACACGTAGAGCGTCATTACGCCTGGGACACGGTGGTCAATAGCCTGTTGGGCCATTACTACAGTGTGCTCGGCGCAGAGATGCCGCTGCTGGCCAATGGTTGAGGCGACGTCGATGGCAATGAATCCCACCCCCAGCCTGCTGTTGGTGCTCCATGACGTCGCGCCCCAGACCTGGCCCGACTACCAGCCCTTCGTTGAAGCCGTCGACGCCCTTGGCCAGGTGCCGATGACCTGGCTGGTGGTGCCGGATTTCCATCATGCCAATGCGCTGGACGATCACCCCGGCTTCAGGCGCTTGCTGGACGGCCGGGTCGAGCGCGGCGATGAATTGGTCTTGCACGGTTACTACCATTGCGACGACGGCCCGCCCGCCCTTCATCCCAAGGACTTTTTCATGCGGCGGGTCTACACCCACGAAGGCGAGTTCTATGGATTGTCCGAAGAGGCCGCCCTCGCTCGCCTACGAGCCGGTATCGAAATCTTCCAGCGGTACCAATGGCCGCTCCAAGGTTTCGTCGCGCCCGCCTGGCTGATGAGCGAAGGCACCCGGCAAGCCTTGCGCCAGCTGCCTCTGAGCTACACCAGCGATACCCAACACCTTTACCGTTTGCCCGAGTTCACCCAGATCGATGCGCCGGGCCTGGTCTGGAGCGCGCGCAGCGCCTGGCGCCGGGGCCTGTCGAAAATCATCAGCGACCAGCGCGAACAGCGCTGGCGCCAGGCACCTGTGATTCGCCTGGGGCTGCACCCGGTGGACATGCGCCACGGTTTTTCCCGGGATTATTGGCTATGCACCCTGCAGCGCCTGCTTGAGGACGGACGTGTGCCGATGACCAAGGCCGGCTGGCTGGCAACCCAGAGCCTGCGGGTCAGTAACGCCGCATGAAGCGATTGATCTGGCTGGTCGCCGCCCTGCTCATCGCGCTTGTGGTGCCGATGCTGGTGGGCGGTGGGGAAATGTGGTCGCGGGTGCAGCGCTTTCCGTTGTCGCTGCTGTTGGTCATGCTCGGCATGATTGTGCTGTGCTGGGCGCTGAACTCGATGCGCCTGCGTTTGCTGCTGGGCGAGCACCGTGGGCGCATCGGCGCGGTCAAAAGCATGGGCGTGGTGATGTCCACCGAGTTCGCCATGTGCGCGACGCCCGGCGGCAGCGGCGGCCCCTTGACGCTGATGGCCCTGCTGGCGCGCAACGGCGTGCGCCCGGCCCATGGCAGCGCCGTATTCGCGATGGATCAGTTGAGCGATCTGCTGTTTTTCCTGTGTGCCTTGCTGGGCATCCTGTTCTACGCGCTGTTCCAGAACCTCAGCCAGCGCATGGAATGGATGCTGGCGTTGAGCGCGATTTCGATGTTCGGCGGCCTGGCCTGCTGCGCCCTGGTCGCGCGCTACCATCGCCGGCTGATTCTGCTGGGTGCCCGAGTGCTGCGCCACCTACGGGTGAAAACCAGCACTCGCCGGCGTTGGGGACGCAAGATCCTCAATTTCCTGGCGGCGTTCACCGATACGTTGAAGTTGCCCCGAATGACACTTTTCCAAGTGTTCGGCCTGACCTGCCTGCACTGGGCGCTGCGCTACAGCGTGCTTTATCTGGCATTAAAAGGGCTGGGGGCGGATTTGCAATGGGCGTGGAGTTTCCTGATCCAGATGCTCTCTCTGAGCGCGGGGCAGTTCAGCCTGCTGCCGGGCGGCGCCGGAGCGGCGGAGTTGACCTCGGCGGCGCTACTGGCGCCCATGGTAGGAAAATCCACCGCGGCGGCGGCGATTCTGATCTGGCGAGCGGTGACCTATTACTTTTATCTGCTGGCCGGAGGGCCAGTGTTTTTCCTGATGGTCGGGCGACCATTGATCAAGAAGCTGATCAGGCTCAGGCAGGCCTGACCCTTTATTGATTGGGTTCGGAGTCGCCCTGAGGCTTGTCGTTCAGCTCGTCCCAGAGCTTCGCGGCGTCGGGAAACTCAGTGCCGTCCTCGGGGCTCAACGCGTCGGGATCGTAGCGGCTCAGGCAGCCCTCGCCCACGGTTGGCGGAGCTTTGGCGGTGGCTTTGTCCAAGGGATCGGTCATGGTCCACGCCCTCTCAAGGCTAATCGTGGCGAGGGAGCTTGCTCCCTCACCGGGTTCTGCGTTGGATCAGAATACGACGGTCTTGTTGCCGTGTACCAACACGCGGTCTTCCAGGTGATAACGCAAGCCGCGCGCCAGCACCATCTTCTCCACGTCGCGACCGAATCGCACCATGTCTTCAATGCTGTCGCTGTGGCTGACACGCACCACGTCCTGCTCGATGATCGGGCCGGCGTCCAGCTCTTCGGTGACGTAGTGGCACGTTGCGCCGATCAGTTTCACGCCGCGCATCGATGCCTGGTGGTACGGCTTCGCGCCGACGAAAGACGGCAGGAAGCTGTGGTGGATATTGATGACCTTGTGCGCGTATTCGCTGCACAGCGATGGCGGCAGGATTTGCATGTAGCGGGCCAGCACCACCACTTCAGCGTCATGCTGCTTGACCAGCCGCGAGACTTCAGCGAACGCCGGCTGCTTGTCCTGCGGATTGACGGGGACGTGGTAATAAGGAATGCCGTGCCACTCCACCATGCTGCGCAAGTCGTCATGGTTGGAAATGACGCACGCGATGTCGCAATCCAGCTCATCGCTGTGCCAGCGGTGCAGCAAGTCAGCCAGGCAATGAGACTCGCGGCTGGCCATCAGCACCACGCGCTTTTTCTGCGCGGTATCGGTGATACGCCAATCCATCGAGAACTCTTCAGCAATCGGGGCGAATGCCTCGCGAAAGGCTTCGAGGCCAAAGGGCAGCGAGTCGGCGCGGATCTCGTGGCGCATGAAGAACCAGCCACTTTGGTTGTCCGAGTGATGGCTCGCTTCAGTGATCCAGCCATTATGGGACGCCAGAAAGTTACTGACTTTAGCAACGATACCGACGCGGTCCGGGCAAGCGATCACCAGCCGAAAAGTGCGCATGAGGGGAACTCCAGAACTTCGCAAAAAGGCGGCCATTCTAGCCATTGCGTAGCAAAACTGCAGTATCGATCGCACACCCTGCCCGCCCGGGACCACCGAGGCTGCGCGCGACGTGGCCTGTGGCTGCGCCGCAATTGTGTGAACGGATATGAAGACAGCATCGAGTATTTATTTGCGATGCCCATTTCCATGGCACCCGCACTATTTAACTAAATAAACACGGCTTAAATGTTTACTTGATGAAACTGTCTGATTACTATTGCTTCACTGTCTCCTTGTCACCAGCGTCCTACATAAGGTAGTCCCCATGTCTCTGATCACCGAATACAACGCCACAAAACAAGCTATTGAAGAATTGCAACAACGTCTGGCCGACCTCTCCAAAGACGACAAACTGCAAAAAGAATTGGAATTCGAAGGCAAACTGCGCACGCTGATGGGCGAATATTCCAAGTCCCTGCGCGATATCATTGCCCTGCTGGATCCAGAAGCCAAGTCGGGTAAAGCACCCCGCGGCGCGGTAAAAACGACCGGCACCAAACGTGCTCGTAAAGTTAAGCAATACAAAAACCCGCACAATGGCGAAGTCATCGAAACAAAAGGTGGCAACCACAAGACGTTGAAAGAGTGGAAAGCCAAGTGGGGCGGTGACGTGGTAGAAGGCTGGGCAACCCTGCTTGGCTAAGCCTCGCCAGCGGCGCCGCGCGTTAAGAGGTGGAGCCTGCAAGCAGAAACGCCAGCGATTTGCTGGCGTTTTTTTATGCCTGGGTTTTTACCCTGGCTTTCAATAGCTGCGTGGCAGTTTAGAGGCTAAAACGTTTGCGCAATTGTTGGCTGTAGCCCTGCCATTGCATCAGCACATCGCGCTGCAACGGCGAAGATAGGTCCATCCATTCTGTCATCGCCTCATCAAAATTGCTCAGCGTATTCGGCGCGCCCCATTCAGGCAAAGACAGGCGTTGCTGGCAAAAAAGTGTCCAACGCTGTTGTTCCGCTGGATCCAAGGTCTCCGGAAAGTTGCGCGCACGATATCGAAACAATAATTCCGGCAGGCGTTCATCATCGAATGGCCACTGCTGTTGGGCCAAATCAGACGGATCCGCCATGCGAACTTGTTCACATAAACGGCGATCACGATCACCGAGAAACCCTGCATATAATTGCTGCTCGGGATCTTCGCTGGCAGTGAAGTCTTCTTGCCCGTAAATAGCCTGGAGTTTGTCTTGCCAGACGTGTTGTGCGTCACTTAGCCGCAGCGCCCGCTGATGCACGCTCTCCATGTCCAGCTGCAGCCGTAGTTGGTCCTCGGCGCGCAAGACAGCCAGCGGCGCAACCACCGGGCATTTGTTGATGTGGATGAGTTTAAGGGGGACCGGCAGCTCACCGTCGAGCAAGTCTTCGCGGCGGGTGTACAACCGCTGGCGCAAAAGCTGCGCGTCATGGTCAAGCAAGCCCTGGGGGTCCAGGTGTAAGTCACAGACGATCAAGGCGTTGCGGTTCTTCGGGTGCCAGGCCAGCGGCAGCACCACGCCAATGTAGTTTCGCGCCGCCGAGAAGCGCCCGGATATATGCACCATCGGCTGCAACAGGCGGATCTGGTCCATCACCTTCTGCTTGCCGCGCAACTGGAACAACCAGTCGTAGAGCCGGGGCTGTTTTTCGCGGATCAACCGGGCCAGGGCGATGGTCGCACGCACGTCCGACAGCGCGTCATGGGCCTGGCCATGATCGATGCCGTTGGCGGCCGTCAGGCGTTCGAGCTTGAGGGTGACGCGGCCATCCTCCTGCGGCCAGACGATGCCCTCGGGGCGCAGCGCATAGGCGGCGCGCACCAGGTCGATGAGGTCCCAGCGGCTATTGCCGCCCTGCCATTCCCGAGCGTACGGATCGAAGAAATTGCGATACAGGCTGTAGCGAGTCATTTCGTCGTCGAAGCGCAAGGTGTTGTAGCCGGCACCACAGGTCCCAGGCGCAGCCAACTGCGCATGGACGCGTGTCATGAAGTCGGCTTCGCTCAAGCCCTTTTCCGCCAGGCACGCGGGCGTAATGCCGGTGATGGCACAGGCCGCCGGGTGGGGCAGGATGTCATCGCTGGGCCGGCAATACAGGTTCACCGGCTCGTCGATTTCGTTGAGGTCGAAATCGGTACGTATTCCCGCCACCTGCAAGGGGCGGTCGCACCGTGGGTTGATGCCGGTGGTTTCGTAGTCGTACCAGAAGATGGAAGTCACGGGGTGTTCCTGGGCTGAGGACTGGCGAAGTCTAGGCGTTCGTACCCTGCGCCCGCCAGCCTTCGCGCCTTTAATCCTGTTGCAGGCCATGAAATGACATACACGGCCATATCGTGCGCCCGCCCGAAGACTGATAGGCTCTGTACGAAATGTATCCGCACTCGCCCATACTGCGTTGAAACGGGGCTCGGAATGCTCATGTACTCCAGTACATTCCACTTCCTCGCCCCGTTTCGCCTTGTCTGGCCTTCGCGCGAACACATTCATACAGACCCTAGCATCTGCGCCGAGATCGAACGTTCGAACGGCCATCACAGGTTGCCCATGCTCGAGACAACAGCACTGCAAAGGAACGCGCCGCTGCCGCCGCCACTGGACACGCGTTACCAGGTCGAAACGCCCGAAGGCATCGACCTGCCACTGCGCCCGGCGGGGCTGATGCCTCGTGCGCTGGCCTTCGCCATCGACCTGGTGATACGCGGGCTGGTGCTCGGCCTGTTCTTTGTCGTCCTGGCGTTCTTCGGCGAACTGGGGATCGGCCTGGGCTCGATCCTGCTGTTCATCGTCAGCTGGTGGTACATGGTGTTGTTCGAGGTGCTGAACCAGGGCCGCTCCCCCGGCAAGCAGATCATGGGGTTGCGCGTGGTGCAGGATGATGGTCGGCCGATCGGCTGGTCGGCCTCGTTGATCCGCAACCTGCTGCGCTTCGTCGACATGCTGCCGTTCGGCTACACCTTTGGAGCGCTCTGCTGCCTGCAACACCCGACCTTCAAGCGCTTGGGCGACCTGGCCGCTGGCACGCTGGTGGTTTATCGCGAGCAACCGGTCAAGCGTCCCGAATTGCCAATGGCCCGGCCGCTACGCCCGCCCTTTGCCCTGGCCCTGGTGGAACAACGCGCCGTGCTGGGTTTCGCCGAGCGCCAGGCACAATTGTCCGACGCCAGGGTCACCGAACTGGCGGCAATCCTGGCCGCGCCATTGAAGGTGCACCCCACCGGGGCCGTGGCTGAACTCAATGGCATCGCCCGCGGCCTGTTGGGGCCGACATGAAGCAAAGCCTGTTCGAAAGCCGCCACCAAGGGGAATGGGAACACCTGTCCCGCCTGCTCGACCAACTGGAGCGCCGCCGCAACGTCCCCCAGAGCAGCGACTTTCCCCACGCCTATCGACAGCTCTGCCAACACCTGGCGCTGGCCCAGGCCCGGGGCTACAGCAGCTTGCTGGTGGACACCTTGCAGCAACTGGCGCTGCGCGGACACCAGCAACTCTACCGGGACCGCAGCCACCCCTCGACCGGCCTGTCGACTTTTATCCTGGCCGGCTTCCCCCGCCTGGTGCGCGAACAATGGCGATTCGTCCTGGCGGCGGGCCTGATGTTCATCGGCAGCCTCGTCGGCGTCGGCTTGCTGGTGTACCTGTTCCCCGAGCTGGTCTACAGCCTGCTGAGCGTCGAGGAAGTCAGCCAGATCCGCGGCATGTACGACCCGGCGGCGGGGCACCTGGGGCGCTCGATCGAACGGGCCGCCAGCGAGGATTGGGTGATGTTCGGCTACTACATCATGCACAACATCGGGATTGCCTTTCAGACATTCGCCAGTGGTTTGCTGTTCGGCCTGGGCAGCGCGTTCTTCCTGTTCTTCAATGGCCTGACCATTGGCGCGGTGGCCGGGCACCTGACCCAGATCGGCTCGGGCGGGACGTTCTGGTCGTTCGTCATTGACCATGGCGCTTTCGAGTTGACTGCCATCACCCTGGCCGGTGCCGCGGGCCTGCAACTGGGCTGGGCGCTGATCGCGCCGGGACGCCTCACGCGGGGCGAAGCCTTGCGACTGGCCGCCGGCAAAAGCGTGCTGATCATCGCCGGGGTGATCCTCTTCCTGCTCATTGCAGCGTTCGTCGAGGCCTATTGGTCCTCCAGCGCCGCGACACCCTCCACCAAATACACCATCGGCGCGCTACTGTGGCTGCTGGTGATCGGTTACCTGCTGTTCGCCGGGCGAGGCCAGCATGCGCCTGAGTGACGTCACGGTAGCGATCCGCCCACGCACCACCTGGGAAGCCATGGACCTCGGCGTACTGATGACCCAGCAGCACCGGCGGCTGCTGATGGCCAGCTGGGCCATCGTCACACTGCCGGTGTATGCGCTACTGACCTTGTTGCTGTGGGACTCGCCCTCCTTGGTGGTGTTTATATTCTGGTGGCTGAAACCGGCCTTCGAACGCCTGCCCCTGTACATCTTGTCCAAGGCGCTGTTTGGCGAGACGCCGACCTTGAAACAGGCCTTGCGCCAATGGCCGACGCTGCTCAAGCCACAATTGCTGGCCAGCCTGACCTGGCGCCGGCTGAGCCTGAGCCGCAGCTTCCTGATGCCCGTCGTGCAACTCGAAGGGCTCGCCGGCGAGGCACGAGAGCAGCGCTTGCGCGTGCTGCTGCAACGCAACGGCGGCGCCGCGCAATGGTTGACCATCCTCGGCGTGCACCTGGAGACCGTCTTGTGGTTCGGCCTGATGGCCCTGTTCTATCTATTCGTGCCGCAACAAGTCGAACTGGAATGGGACTGGCAAACCCTGATCGCCGTCGCCGAACACGATTGGCTGTGGCTCGAACACCTGCTCAATGTCCTCTATCCGCTGCTATTGATTGTCTGGGAGCCGATCTACGTCGCCTGCGGCTTCAGCCTCTACCTGAATCGACGCACCCTGCTGGAAGCCTGGGACATCGAGCTGGTGTTCCGCCGCCTGCGCCAACGCCTGGGCACCGTAGCGCCTGCCCTGGCGCTGCTCGCCCTGACCCTCCTGCCGCTGGCGCCACCCGCATGGGCCGATGACAACAGCAACGCACCCCAGAGCCCTCGCCTGCTCAACCAACCCGTCACCAGCCAAGCCTCTCGCGAGCGCATCAAGGCGATCCTCGACGCACCCCCTTTCAAGAATCCGGAAACCGTGACGCGCTATCGATTCGGCAAAGAAGCCACCGAATCGGCCGAAACCGATGAAGCCCCCGGCTGGCTGAAATCGATGTTCAACTGGAGCGCCAAACGCTTCGAAACGATCGCTGCGCTGATCCAGGCGCTGCTCTGGGCCACGCTGGTGGGCGCGATCGTCTGGCTGGCCTGGCACTATCGTGAACGGCTCAAGGCGCTCGCCAACTACCGGCCAACGAAACGCCTGCCGGCGGAGCGCCCCGCGCCGGCACGCATGTTTGGCCTGGATATCCGCGAAGAGAGCTTGCCGAACGATGTCGCGGCCAGCGCCGAGCAGTTGTGGTCCGACGCGCCACGCGAGGCGTTGGGCCTGTTGTACCGAGCGCTGCTCAGCCGTTTGCACCATGAGTTCAACATGCCCCTCAAGCCGGCCGACACCGAAGGCCAGGTGTTGCAACGGGTTGAACAGCTCCAGCACGAACCGCTGATGGCCTTCAGCAGGCACCTGACCCTGCATTGGCAGAACATTGCCTATGGACACCGCCCTCCCCCCGCCCATCTGCAACAGCAGTTGTGCAATGGCTGGCGCGAATTGTTCGGCCCCGGAGCGTCCCGATGAGCCAGCGCACGGGGTGGGTGATCGGCGCAGTCGGTGCCGCGTTGACCTGTGCGTTGGCGGTGTACCTGTACCTCAAGGCCGTGCCCTATCAGGAAACCATCGAGCACGGCCCCTCCCCCGAAGCCCAGGCCAACCCGTACCTGGCCGCCGAACGATTCTTGCGCCAGCAAGGCATCAACGTTGAACACGCCAACAGCCTGGACGTGCTGCCCACGCTCGAACCGCACCAACGCAGCCTGTTGCTATTGGGCGAACGCAGCAACATGACGCCACGGGAAGTCGACCAGTTGATGAACTGGACCCGCGCCGGCGGGCGCCTGCTGTTCGTCGCCGAGGCCTTGTGGGACGACAGCACGAACAGCAGCGGCGACCTGCTGCTGGACCGCGTGCGCCTGCGCCAACTTTTGAGCAAGGACCTCAAGGCACCGGAGCCGGAGCTAATCAAGGATCCCTACCCCGAATTGACCAAACTGTACCTGGAAGACGAAGAGGCGCCGGCCTACATCGGCTTCGACACCGACTTTCACCTCGAAGACCCGCTGAACCTCGCCCAGGCCTGGGCCAACAGCGCGGCGGCGACTCACCTGATGCAACTGAGTCACGGTCTGGGCACGATCACCGTGCTGACCGACGCCGAGCTGTGGAAGAACGACCAGATCGACCAGTACGACAACGCCTGGCTGCTCTGGTACCTGAGCGCCGATAACGACGTCACGCTGCTGTTCAATACCGACCACGACAACCTGCTGACCCTGCTGCTGCGCTACTTCCCTCAGGCCATCGTGGCGCTGCTGGCCTTGATCACCCTTTGGCTGTGGCGGTCGGCGGTGCGCCATGGCCCGCTGCAACAACCGGCGCCCAAGGCGCGACGCCAACTGCAAGAACACCTGCAAGCCAGCGCCGCCTTCCAGTTGCGCCACAACGGCCAGCAACACCTGTTGCACAGCCTGCAACAGGACGTGCTGCGCCGGGCGCGCCAGCTTCATCCGGGTTTCGAACAACTGGTGGTCGCCGAACAATGGCAAGTGCTAGCTCGTCTGACGCGCCAACCCACGCGAACCATCAGCCAGGCCCTCAGCCCTCGGCCGAAACAACGCCTGTCCAGCGCCGACTTCTGCCGTCAGGTCGGCCTTTTGCAAACCCTTAGGAATGCCTTATAAACCGTTAGGAGAACGCCAGAATTGACGACTGAACAGAACGAGCCCTCAGACAACCAGGCCCACGCCGCCCAGCAACGCCAGCGCGCCAGTCAACTGGCCCAGGCGATCCGCACCGAGCTGCACAAGGCCGTGGTCGGCCAGGCAGCCGTGATCGATGATGTGCTCACGGCGCTGATCGCCGGCGGTCATGTCCTGCTCGAAGGCGTTCCCGGGCTGGGCAAGACGTTGCTGGTGCGCGCCCTGGCCCGCTGTTTTGGCGGGGAGTTCGCGCGTATCCAGTTCACCCCGGACTTGATGCCCAGCGACGTCACCGGCCATGCGGTGTACGACCTGCAGAGCGAGCAGTTCAAGTTGCGCAAGGGGCCGGTGTTCACCCACCTGCTGCTCGCCGACGAGATCAACCGCGCGCCGGCCAAGACCCAGGCGGCGTTGCTCGAAGCCATGCAGGAGCGCCAGGTCACCCTCGAAGGCCGCGCGCTGCCGATCGCCCAGCCATTCATGGTGCTCGCGACCCAGAACCCGATCGAACAGGAAGGCACCTACCCGTTGCCGGAGGCCGAGCTCGACCGTTTCATGCTCAAGGTGCGCATGGACTACCCCGACGCCGATCAGGAATTGAACATGGTGCGCCAGGTCAGCCGCTCGACCCGCGCCGACATGCTCGACGTTCAGCCGTTGCGCACGGTGTTGCAAGCCAAGGACGTGCAAGCGCTGCAACGCATCGCCAGCGAGCTGCCGATGGACGACCAGGTGCTCGACTACGCCGTGCGCCTGGCCCGCGCCACCCGCACTTGGCCGGGCCTGACCCTGGGGGCCGGGCCTCGGGCTTCGATTGCCCTGGTGCGTTGCGCCCGCGCGCGCGCGATGTTGCGCGGCGGCGAATTCGTGGTTCCGGACGACATCAAGGGCTGCGCCCTGGCCGTGCTGCGCCACCGCGTACGGCTGGCGCCGGAGCTGGACATCGAAGGGCTTTCGGTGGACCAGGTGCTGGGGCAGTTGCTCGATCAAGTGTCGGCGCCAAGGTTGTGAATTTCTCTCGGACCGAAGTGCTCTGCGAGGCGAGGGAGCTTGCTCCCGCTGGAGGCGCAGCCTCCCCTTGCGGTGTGTCAGTCAAATCCAGGGGGCCGCTTCGCAGCCCAGCGGGAGCAAGCTCCCTCGCCACGGGAAAGTCGCGACCATGAAACCCTCCCGCCTGCTGCTCGCCTGGCTCGCGATCCTGCTGACCGTCGGCATTGTGCTGGGTGCATTGCGCGCGCTGGGCATCGCGGTGCCCTCGACTTTGCTGTCGATCCACTGGGGCTTGCTGTTGGCGCTGCTGGCCCTGTCGATACTCGACGCGGTGCGCGTCCGGCGCCTGCCCTCGCCCGGAGTCCAACGCCATTTGCCCGGCAGCCTGGCCCTGGGCCGATGGAGCGAAGTGCGCCTGGGCATCCGCCACGACCTGCCCCAGCCATTGGAAATCGAGATTTTCGATCACGTGCCCAATGGCCTGGACTTCGAACAACTGCCTGTTTCAGCACAACTACAACCCGGCCAGCTCACCCAGCTGGGCTACCGCGTCCGCCCGCTCAAGCGCGGGCACTTCACCTTCGAACATTGCGAAATCAACCTGCCCAGCCCAATGGGCCTGTGGAGCGACAAACGCCTGATCGACACGCTCGACAGCACCCGCGTCTACCCGGACTTCGCCCGTCTGTACGACGGCGAACTGCTGGCGGTGGACAACTGGCTCAGCCAGCTCGGCATCCGCCAGCGGCAACGCCGCGGCCAAGGCCAGGAATTCCATCAATTGCGCGAATTCCGCGAGGGCGACAGCCTGCGCCAGATCGACTGGAAAGCCACCGCCCGCCACCGCACGCCCATCGCCCGGGAATACGAAGACGAACGCGATCAGCAAATCATCTTCATGCTCGACTGCGGCCGGCGCATGCGCAGCCAGGACGGCGAGCTGTCGCATTTCGACCACGCCCTCAACGCCTGCCTGCTGCTCAGCTACACCGCCCTGCGCCAAGGCGATGCGGTGGGCCTGAGCACTTTCGCCAGCGAACAGCCGCGCTACCTCGCCCCGGTCAAGGGCACAGATCAACTCAACGTGTTGCTCAACAGCGTCTACGACCTGGACAGCAGCCAACACCCCGCCGACTACCAGGCCGCCGTCACCCAACTGCTCGCCCGGCAGAAACGCCGGGCTTTGGTAGTGCTGGTGACCAACCTGCGGGACGAGGACGACGAAGAACTGCTGGCCGCCGTCAAACGCCTGGGCCAACGCCATCGCGTGCTGGTGGCAAGCCTGCGCGAAGAAGCCCTCGACCGCCTGCGCCAAGCGCCGGTGCACACCGTGTCTGACGCGCTGGCTTATTGCGGGACGGTGGAATATTTGAGTGCGCGGGCGACGTTGCATGAGCGGTTGAGTGCCCATGGGATGGCGGTGTTGCAAGCTCGGCCCGGGGAGTTGGGGGCCGAGCTGGTGACGTTGTATCTGGGGTGGAAGAAGGGTGGGAATTTGTAGGCAACAGACGGTTCAGTCGTCATAAAAAACAAAGCACTGTCCCGGTAGCCGTTGCCCAAAGCCAATGGAAGTGATCGAACATAACGTCAGATCTTACTCAAGACAGTGCCAGAAATTGGGGGAGACGGGGAAATCTCTCTGAATAAGGGCATCAAGAATTGCAACGCAAACGAATAGTCTCGCACCGTGTTGGTTGAAACAGTCCACCTCAACGGACTGCTCCCCCGCTCCATTACCAAAAGTTCTCCCAACGGCGGATCAAACACCAGGTTCTCGGACTCACTCCCTCGCACGTATTTAAGACAGACCTGGGCATCCGGAGCACCCGCTAAAAAACTGTCGCCGTATTCCAGCTCTATCGTGATCTCGACGGGAGCTTCTAGAGTGAGATACGCATGGGGCCATTCTACAAAATGCCCCTCCACGAAAAGATTGAAGTGCCGAGGCCAAAAATTTTCGCTATTGACCGTTATCAACAGACTGGCTGATTCCCAACCAAACTCCCCTCGCACAGACGCACTCAACGTGCAATCGCCGCTCCTTGGCGGTATCACAAAAGTAATCTGAGCCTTGCCCTGCGCATCCGTAACAACCGGTTCCAGCACGACACCTTTGAAAAACCAGTGCACCCGCACCCCTTCGACCAATTCACCGGTAGTGGCACTGACCACCACGGCCTCGGCGGTGATCTCTTCTCCCGGCTCACCTTCAAGCCTATCGCTGGTCAGGCTTTCAATCACACAGGGCTCGTTCACATAGTAATCGAACGTCACAACTTCGCTGCCCCCGGCTGAGCGGGCCGTCACACTGCCCGACCCGGCTGCCGTTGCGATGAAACTGATACGAGCCACGCCATAAAAGTTCGTCGTTGTGGCGGCAGACTCCATCGTTTCATCGGTGCTTTCCCATGACACCGGGACCCTTCTGGCCGGCTGTCCCGTCAAAGCACTGATCAAGGTAACTTCAAACGACAAGGTTTCGCCCCAGTCGGCGACCTTTCCTTCCTGACCGCTGCTCGCCAGGACCTCCGTCGGCTCTTGGCTCCCCAGGGAAAAAGCATTCAACGGCGAACGCGCCAACAAGCGCGAGGCCGATAGCTGCAAGTAGAACGCGGCGTCGGTCTGCCCACTGGAGAGGAAGACTGACAGCTCCTCCTTGTCGTCCCAAGACCGCTCTATCCCCAAGCCCACCGGCTCGAACATCAATCCCGTCTCCAACTCGTGGGCGCCGCTCATCCCCAGCACCAGCCTTTGGTCGAGCAACGGACTGCCTTCAGGAACGCTGAGCGTCAATTCCGTTCTGTCCGGCAGACGAGGGAAGAATGCCTGCTCCCCCCAAGGCCGTTCGCTGTTCGAAAAACTTCGCACCTTCAGGTCAAGCCAAGGATCTTCCTCATGGGCGTAAACGTTAAACGTGTGCCTGACCACGCTCCCGTCATAAGGATTGCGCACCAACGCCTCGACCTCATGGTCTCCCCCCGACGATGGCTGATAGTTGTGTTGGGCAATGCCGTCCGCCGCGCTCAGGGAGGATTCGCCATCGTCCCAAACCACGCTGACACCGCTCGCTGGTTTGCCAGTGAATCCCGATACGTAGCGCAGGGCCAACCGCGCGCTTTCGTCGTTGCTCAACACTGGATCAAACGCGACCTCATAAGGCGTATCGAGCCTGACCAGGTTGTGGCCCAGGTTCACCTCCAAAGCCGAGGGTTGGGCTAGCTCGCCAACGCCCAGGAGATTGATCGTCCAGCGATGCTGCGCGGCAATGCTCGCGCTGGTGAAATCGCAGTGAAAGCGCACGCCGCCAGCTGTCATGGCGGCAGGCTCCGACAACGGTGGGTTGATGATCCAGTCCGAGGGCAAGCTGGGCTCCACGGTGGTTTCGAGCAATAACCCATGCAAACCGCCTAGGTTATTCAGGGGTACGACCGTCAGGTCGTGGGTCGTGCCGATGCAGGGGTACAACGTGACATCGGCGTCCCAGTTTTGGGGCACCTGGTCGAAGAACAACTGGACCTCGGCACTCAAGTCGTCCGGAAGCAAACGAAACGCCAGGTCCAGCGCCTCCATATCGTCCGATATCACATGCAAATCAAACACGCCGCTGGTTTCTGCCACCGAAGCTTCGACGCTCCATTGCGCGCCAGCTTCGGTAATGGGAATCGGGATTTCCATATCGGCAATGACTATCGACTCTGCACTGGCCAAATCTTGCCAACGCAGGGAAACCTCTTTGCCGATCAGAGAACTATCGGCCTCGACCTTCAGATGCAATTGATACGTCTGCCCCATCCGGCAAACCACACCCGCGCCCACCCGCTCGACCGCAACTTCATCGAGCATGAAACTCGCCGTGCTCCATGCACTGGTCGGCAATGTCTCGATCGCAAACTCCTGCTCCAGCGCTGACTCGCCCTCTTTGGGATTGACCCGTGCCACCAGGGTGTAATCACCGTCTGTCGTAGGTCGATCGACCACGCTGGCCCAGCCGCTCGCGCCGGTATAGGTGCGCTGTATTCCTACAGAGGTTTCCCACTCCACCGGCACATCCGCGAGGGGCTCTTCACTTCGGTCCACCACTTGCAACATGCACCAGACGTAGTCTTGCTCATCCACCACCGGCACCCGGTTGGCTTCGCGGACGTCACCGATCTGGAGTTCAAGACCGTGGCGGGCCAACAACATGTGGTTTCGTACCGAAGGCTCCTCCAAGTCGGCGCTGACAAGGCGCAATTGGAACTCCTCGTTCTTCCCTTCTGCGGAAACCAGAGTCCAGGCTAATGAAGTTTCGATAGGCACTTCATGTTTAAAGTCAGGCGAGACCGTGACGCCCATCAACGCAGGGTCGCTACCGTCATACTCCAGCCAGACATCGCCCCCGAGCAAAGGGCTGTCGTGGGGAAATATCACCTCGATTTCATACGTTGCGCCACGCTCAGGTCGGCCAGGCTCTTTACCCCAAGGAAGTGGGGTGTCCCTATCGGGGAACTTGACCAGCACAGCCTTCAAGGGATCTTCGTCATGGGCTCGCACCGTGAAGGCGTGCGCTGCATGACCTCCGGCATGGAAGAGACTGTCAACGCGGGCCTCTATCTCATGCGTGCCCCCGATAGTGGGAGCGAACACGAATTCGGCGTAGCCGCCGGCATCGGTATGGCTGATACCAAGCTCCTCCTCACCCAACATCCAGGACACCGGATGATTTTGCATGGCCCCGCGCAGGTAATACGATTTCACATAAACGGCCATTTTGACCGACTGGTTGTGCTCGATCACCGGTTGGCAAGCCGGTTCCCTAGCACTCTCTACCAGTAACCGATGGTGCCCCAGCGACACGGCAATCTCATAAGGATCAGCGTGGTACTTGCTGTATATCGATAGGTTGAAATGCAGCGTGTCATTACTGGTGGGCGTCGGACAGTCGGCCAGCCACACCTCGTCGATCGATTGGGTTTCATCCCAATCTGGGTCCAAGACCACCATTTCCTCAGGGTTGTCCAGGCTCCACAACAACACTTCGGTTCCAGCCCATGGGCTATCCGCCGCGAGCTCGAAGGATATTGGGTGGCTTCTATCGCCCGTCGCACCGTGACAAAGGTAAAGGGTGGGGTTGCCATTGACAGCGTGCACCTCGCCATCGTTGACGATGTGGGTGAGTTCAAGCGGTTCAAGTTCAAGGTGGAAATCGATCCGGGCGATGATGAGATCCGTGCTTTGTGTGGCCGTGGAGTCACTCTTTATTTCAAATTCGAACTGGTCGCCTTGATCGACATCAAACTGTACCAGCGAGGTGCAGCGTGTCAGCTCCAGTGCCAGAGGTTCGCTATCGCCCATGCGGCTGCCCGTCGGCGGCAGGGAGATTTCCAGGCAGTCCTCTGTGTCGATCCGACGTAGAGAAAAAGTACCGGCGGCATCGCCACGGTTTCCGTAGAGAAAGCTCAGTGTGTATTGCGCACCCGTCGCTTGCGTTGCAGGGGCACATACCTGTTGATGCAATGGTGCCCCACTCCAGAGAGAACAATAGTAGATGCTCTGCCCCTCCCATTGGCCCAATTTCCTAGCAGGGGGCTGCCTGCCGAAGTTCCAATGTGCAGACGTCTCAAAATGCCCATTGAGGCAAATATTGGTCCGGGTGTTGATGGGTTCCTGGCTCATTTTTCACCTCTTGCGCGGGCGGTGTAGTCTTTCACGTACGTTTGGACTCGGCTGGAAAAGGCCGGCCCGCCCGTTTTGGCGGTGTACCGGATCTTCACGATGACATCAGTGAGGGCCTGCAACTGTTGTTCCGCCCGTGGTTGGTCTGCCCATGGGAAGGCCAGCGTCCATCGAGACACGGCCCCGGTGTTTTCAAAGGGGTTGCGCAACCCCTCCTCGGGTCTCAACGCAGCCATGCCGAAATCATCCACTCCGATGGAAATGGCCATGTGTTCACCGCTGCTAACGTTCAACAGTACGTCGGGGGGGGCAATCACGACGTCGTCTTCATAGAAATATTGCAACGACTGAAGCGAGGGATTGATGGCCGTCGCGCTGCTGACCTGTGTCAGCGTTGCACAGACATTTTCATGGGGACCGAGCAACGTCGGCAGGGTGACGTCCACCGCGCTGATCTGGCGGCAATAGTGGTTGTGATAATCACGGTCATACAGCAACTGAGACAGGCTGAAATTCAACACGCCGCTTTCGCGCAACTGTGCCAGTGCGCCGGCCCAATCATCAGCGTCGTCTTGATCGTAATCGTCGAACAATTGGCGCAGAGACACGGTTTTGACCAATTCGAGGCGTCGCTCGTAGCGCAACAGATAATCGGCTTCCATACGGAGCAAATCGAGCCGTAGCGCATCCCCGGCGGTCAAGCCGTAATGATTGTCCAGCCAGGCATCGGTGCGTATGTGGGAAAGGCCAAACTCCGCCGTCTCCAGCTGCAAGGCTGTTTGCGCGCTGAGGCACAAACTGACGACTTGATCATAGGCCTGATAATGGAACGTCTTGCATCGCCCCAGGTACCAGCGATACAACTCGACACTTGTAGTCCGGGTAAGCAGGAAGTCATAGAGCACCTGGGTCTGGGTATTGATTTTTAGGATGTACTCCAGATTGGCTTGCGCCGCCGCGACCGCATGTTCCTGGGCGATGATATTGTCATCGATCATCACCAGCTCAGAGGCTGCCTGATCTCGCGCCAGGGCCCATTCTTCACGTCGCCGCCGGTAACCGCTGAAACAGCCCCATGGCCCGAACCGTGTTGGATGTCATCCAATAGCTGGGCGCCGAGGTGTCTCTAGACGTAGGGTCTAGCTCCGCGCGGATGATCGCACTGAGCAATGCATCGGTTTCGTGGCTGGGCAACTGCGTTGCGTTGTCCAAGCGGATTTTGCGGTTGAGGCGATCGACCCTGTCCTCCGAGTAGTTGCGAATAAAATTGAGTGGCTCGATTGCGCCGTAGTCAATGCTCATTGTGTTCGCCGGCCCGTCGTTGACGAACACCGAGCCTGCATGTCCAGGCGTCACCTGTTCGTCTTTCTGTACTACATGCTCAGATACGGTTGTGGCGAACAACTCAACCGATAACAGAGCTTCCAATGCCGATTGATTGAGTTTGGTCCTTTGGTTGAAAAAATAAGCCTGGTTCAGATTCAGCGGTTCAAGATCCAGCAGCCCGAAATTGGCTTTATAGAACGCCTCCTTTTCATCGTTGGTGTCGTTGTCGTTTGGGAAATGGCGATCTTCCGTCAGGATCTCTCGCAAGCCAGGATTAAGTCGGGCAGATTGAATCAGCGCATTATCGGCTGTCGCTCCCCAAGGCAACTCTTCCCGCAGGAAATAAGGTGACACCGGATCACACATCTCCACGACCGTCCCCACGGACATGCCCAGATCCCGGGCAAACTCGTCCAGTGATGTCCAGGGGTGGTGATAGGGCAGTCCGTTAGGGTAGCGACGCTCGCTCAGCGCCCTGTCGATATCAGTGCTCTGCCCCAGGGAGTCCTTGATCGATGCTTCCAGCACCCCGCTGACCACTTCCACGGATGACACAACACCATGGACGGCCACCGGATCGATGCTCATACGGCCGAGGTCGACCCGTCGGGTGTAGAGGGGGTAAGCCTTTTCGGTAGGCCTAAAGCGTTGTTCAGACCAGTGTTTGAGCCATACCGTATAAGCCACCGGAGAATGGATGGCTTCGATCGCATCCCACGGGCACCTGGCGCCAAATTTTGGCTTGAAGACATCCGCATAGGTCGGCCCGTCGACCAATGCCAAGAGCCCCTGGCGCAAGTGCGCGGGTAGTGGTTCGTCAAGAACCAATTGGCTTTCGATGAAGCGGCGCAGCACCCAAGTAGCCAAACCGTTGAGACGCAGTGAGATGGCTTGGGCGTCTTCAATGTCAAGCTCATACTCGCTCACGAGCCCCATGATGCCTTTACGCGCCAGCGCACAAATTGATCCGCCGTCGTCAAGATACTGGTCAAGCGCAGCCAATTGTCGAGTGTTCTGCTCATCGGCCAGCGGTGCATAAAAACTCTTGGCAATGTCTACCGGTGAAGCCTTCATCGTAGTGCTTCCTTTCGATGGGGTATCACCTGGCACGTACCAAATGGAAGATCCTGCGAGATAGTGACTGACCATTCGTTCGCTTCTACGGATGCCTGGCCTAGTTGCACCTCCGACACCGCGTCAAGCACGCGCATGATCGCCCCGGGCACCCCGCCGGTGCCGTGAACGACAGGGTTGTGGTCCACCTCCACATCGATGGGAGCCGTGATGACCGGCGTCAAGACGGCTACGTTGAAGCGCCTCTCGACCGGAACGGAGGTTTGCAGGTTAATGGTCTGCGTCACGCTGACCAGATAAGCGCCGGGCATGAAGGCCTCTGGCCGGGTGAAGGTCCAGTCTGTACCGTCAACGATCGCCGGATAGGGCGAATCGGGATCATCTTCAAAGCTGAGATTCACTTGCGCACCGGCCAGGCACGTACCGGAGAAGTTCGGTTCCAGACCGTTATCTCCCACATTTACCACGGGTGGCGGAGCAGGAAGGACCAAGGTAACTTCGACAGTCGGGAGCGATGGCACGCCCTTGAACACTTGACGGGCTTCAATTCCATAGCTCCCCGGAGGCCACGCAGCCGTTGGCGTATAGCTCCAGTTGACTCCATTGACACGGATTTCAGGGATCTCAGGCGTCACAGGTCCCGCGACGTGCAGCTCGATGTACGTAATATTGCTGTCCCAAGTTCTGCCGGTGCCGGAAAACACCGGCTTGCGATCCTGGCCGGGTTGAACATATAGCGTCGGTATCGGAACGGGGATCGTGACCGGCACGATGTCAGCCCAATCAGAATAAATCCGGCCGCCCGCCCCATCGGTAATACTTTGCCGGATGTGCATCCGGTAACTTTCGGGGGGTTGGTCGCGCCAATCGATCTGCCACGCACCCGAGGCTACGTCAGTATTATCCTGCGGTGTACCGTTACCCTGAATATGTAGGTCTACTCTGGCACCGTTGTACCCGGTGCCCGAAAAGCTAACCGTATTTTCGCTGGAGTAGTCCACTTGTATATCGGTCAGTTTTGGTGGCTTTATCTTGAATGCGACTGGATTGCTACGGTCCGATATATCAACTGAATCTTTTTTTAAGCTGACTACCAGTGACTCGCCTCCAGGCGTCACCCTAACCTCACAGCTCCATGCATCTGCTGTTACTCGGCCGTTCCCGAATTCCGTACTATCATCACCCAGGTAACGATAAGCATGGATAAAGGTGCCTGGGACTCCACCGGTGCCTGACAAAGTAAACGTTTCGTTCTGGGGGATTGATGGGTCCGGTCCAGTGATAACAGGCGTCCCGGCTCGGACTCTTACGGTAACGGCAGTTGACAACTCTGAAGGTACATCGCCGAAATATTGCCGAGCGGTAAGTGTGTTAGACCCCCATGGCAAATCGACGGTCAGCACTGTATTCCATGCACGGCCCGTAATATTAGCCTTATTACTTACTGCGTCATTACCTCTGAAAACCTGCACCGTCGCGCCATTTTCACCGGAGCCACTTACCCCCGGCCGCTGCCCGACTGTTTCGCCATTACCAGGCGCGGAGATAGTGGGTCCTGGAAAATGAACTGTGACATTGACGGCAGGAATCCAAGGCGACCATAGGCCAGCGTGTAGCTGCCTGCAAGTGATAGGAACGCGCCCAGGATGCAGGTATTGGAGCAAAGAGGCTCTCCAGGATCCATTAGTTACAGTGACTGGATCAGCGAGCACTTGCCCTGACCCTTCCCGATGTATATGGATCTCGGCTCGATGTATACCGGTGCCGCTCATTTCAAAGTTTGGTAGAACTGTTTGTCCGTCCCGAGGTTCGTTCATTCTAGGCATGGGAACTTTGTATTCAACCGTAACATCTCCTGTGAGATTGACGTCGCCTACATTATCCCTATCGTAAATAAAGCTAAAATCGACAAATACCGAATGCGCATTACCCTCTACCCTTTTGGTGCGTGAAAAATCATGCCATTGCCCGTTTTGATTACCTCCTTCATGTAGGATCTCCTCCCAACCGGTGTCGACTTTAGAAACAAGTCGCAGATGAATATTTCCTTTGTTCCGTCCATTGCCTAACGCCCAGTACCGCAGAGTATTTACAGTACAGCGAGTTCCATCGTCAGACCAGACAACCTCAACTTCGAGAATCGCATAATAGTTCCCATTTCTACCTATTATTTGATGTATAGATAGCAGGCCTTCATCACGGACCACTTCCGATGTAACAAGAGCTACCGTCTCATTTGCTGATGCGCCTTCAGCTTCGTTATTTTTATCGTCAGTTTCCATGGTCAAACTCCACCTTGTTCGAAAGGGAGATATGAACGCAGTAAACGTGACGCTCGCCCCTCCCACACCTGACAGATCTGACAGTCTCGACCAACGGCAACCCCAACCACGCCCAACCGACTACACCACCTTGCGCAACGGACTACACATCCGCCAGAATCCGCCGGCTTGTGCGCCTTGGCCTTGCCCCGTAACGTGATTCGCGTCGCTGACCTCTCAGCGATCGGGTTTAGTCGCTCGGCTATGAAAAACGGTGTGCACAAGCGTCATCCAGTCGGGCCAAAGTCCTGCACTTGATGGTGGCTGTTCGCAGGGCGCCCTCGGGCGCGCCGGGCTTCGTTTTTCCACCGGTCGACTAACCTGCGTCCAGCCGCCACCCCTCGTTTAGTCGCGAAACGGGTGGCAGCCCCAATTACGGAAAAACGTTCATGATCAAACCAACCCCAAATCCCCCAAAACCCGCTCCCCGCAAAACCGTCGACGAGCAAAAACTCGACAAAGCCGCGAAAAAAGCCCTCGACCACTACTTGAAACCCGCCCCCACCCAACCAGCCAAAAACCAACGACAACTGGACTGTTTCATCGTCGCCCCCGACGCCGACCCGGAAGGCTTGCTGGTACACAGCTACGAAACCTTCTGCTCGGTGAGCACGCTGATTCTGGATTTATCGGAAGAACTGGAAGGCGCCCCGCGCAACCTGGCGTTGGCGATTCATCAGATGGGCGAGATGGGGGTGTTGTTGCTGGAGAAGTTGTTGGATGGCGAGGCGAAGGTGCTGCGCTGATAGCAACGCGATACGTCGGGCGATGAAGTCCCCGTGGCGAGGGAGCTTGCTCCCGCTGGACGCGAAGCGTCCCATGCGGTGTGTCAGTTGATAACCAGGGGGCTGCTACGCACCCCAGCGGGAGCAAGCTCCCTCGCCACGGGGTTATCGCAACGCGGTAGGGCTCACGCCGATTCTGGTAGCTGATAGAAGCTGAAGTACTGCCGCAATGCGCTCACCAGTTGTCCGTATTCAGGCGGTGCCCACTGCAGGCTGAAGCCCGCGTCGAAATGTTGCGGTGTCACGTCCTCGCGGCACCACAGGCAATGGGCTTTCAAACGGATCTGTTGCTGCGGTCCTTCCTCGGCGGGCAGTTTCAGGCGCAGGTCGAAATCCGCACCGATCATCAAGGGCAAATGGCTGATGAGCATCAGGCCGTTTTCCGAAACGTTGCCCAAAAAACCAATGGGTTTGCCGTTTATGCCGTTGAACACCTCAAGGAAATACGCCAGCTGATGTCGTGCAATCTGCCGCTCTTTGTACATGTCTTGTATCACTTTTTGAGTAGCCGATAACCCGGCCAATCCAGTGCTTCGGAACGGGCTCATCCCTGCCCGCTCTCCCCGACCCCGATGCCAGACACCCTCATACTGGCTGGCCAAATGCTACCGGTGACAGGTGACGCTTCGAAATTAGAGTTCTGGCTCTAGCCACGTTTTGTACAACTATAGTCCAAGCGGGAGCATCGGCCAGCCGGATTCGATACCAGTCATCGGTCGACAACTGGCTCACGGAAGGGTTTCGAATAAATCAAATTCAGAACGACGTGGGACGGATCGCCGAGGCGCTGCGGGTGGGGTAATGACCCAGGCTCTGTAGGGTCTCGAGCCGTGCGCGGGCGCGGTAGGCGTACTCGCTGTTGGGGTATTGGGTGAGGATGAACTGGTAGGTTTGCGCCGCGTCGACGTAGAGCTTCTGCCGCTCCAGGCACTGGCCGCGCATCATCGAGACTTCCGGCTGCATGTAGCGACGGGCACGGCTGGCGCGGTCGACTTTGGACAGCTCGAGCATCACCTGCTCGCAGTTGCCCCGCTCATAGGCCTTGTAGGCCAGGTTCATGTGGTGGTTCATCGACCAACGGGTGCAGCCCGTGATACTCAGGGCCAGGGCAATAAAAAGCACGAATCGCATGGGGAGGTTCTCCTGTCTTGAGCTCTGTATCGACCTGGCGGGGAAAATCTTCAGCATGAAAAACCTCCTCGGTGAACACGTGTGTGGCGAGGGAGCTTGCTCCCGCTGGGCTGCAGAGCAGCCCCGGGTTTTTGCGGTCGCTACGCAACCGAGCGGGAGCAAGCTCCCTCGCCACAAGAGCGATGTTCGGCTTAAGCAGTTAAAGGCGCAAAAATTTTCAGGAATGTTCATTTCGAAAAAGAAACGAATAAGTAGTGCATATGAACAATGACTACACCCAAAGACCATAGTAGCCTTCGCTGGCGCTTGAACTTGAGGAGTCTTGCATGTCCGTCCGTCGCACCAAAATCGTCGCTACCCTTGGCCCGGCCAGTAACTCGCCGGAAGTTCTCGAACAGCTGATTCTGGCTGGCCTGGACGTTGCCCGTCTGAACTTCTCCCACGGCACCCCCGACGAGCACAAGGCTCGCGCCAAGCTGGTGCGTGACCTGGCCGCCAAGCACGGCCGTTTCGTTGCCCTGCTGGGCGACTTGCAAGGCCCGAAGATCCGTATCGCCAAATTCGCCAACAAGCGCATCGAGCTGAAGATCGGTGACAAATTCACCTTCTCCACCAGCCACCCGCTGACCGAAGGCAACCAGCAGGTAGTCGGCATCGACTACCCGGACCTGGTCAAGGATTGCGGCGTAGGCGACGAACTGCTGCTCGACGACGGTCGCGTGGTGATGCGCGTCGAAACCGCCACCGCCACTGAACTGAACTGCGTCGTGACCATCGGTGGCCCGCTGTCGGACCACAAAGGCATCAACCGTCGCGGCGGCGGCCTGACGGCACCGGCCCTGACCGATAAAGACAAGGCCGACATCAAGCTGGCCGCGGAAATGGAAGTCGACTACCTCGCCGTGTCCTTCCCCCGTGACGCAGCAGACATGGAATACGCCCGTCAACTGCGCGACGAAGCCGGCGGCACCGCCTGGCTGGTGGCCAAGATCGAACGCGCCGAAGCCGTGGCCGACGACGAGACGCTGGACGGCCTGATCAAGGCGTCCGACGCCGTGATGGTGGCCCGTGGCGACCTGGGCGTGGAGATCGGCGACGCCGAGCTGGTGGGCATCCAGAAGAAGATCATCCTGCACGCACGCCGCCACAACAAAGCGGTGATCGTCGCGACCCAGATGATGGAGTCGATGATCCAGAATCCGATGCCGACCCGCGCCGAAGTGTCCGACGTAGCCAACGCCGTGCTGGACTACACCGACGCGGTGATGCTGTCGGCCGAAAGCGCCGCCGGCCTCTACCCGCTCGAAGCGGTGCAGGCCATGGCGCGTATCTGCATCGGCGCAGAGAAGCACCCGACCGGCAAGACCTCCAGCCACCGCATCGGCAAGGAATTCACCCGCTGCGACGAAAGCATCGCCCTGGCGACCATGTACACGGCCAACCACTTCCCGGGCGTCAAGGCGATCATCGCCCTGACCGAGAGTGGCTACACGCCGCTGATCATGTCGCGTATCCGCTCCTCGGTGCCGATCTACGCCTTCACCCCGCACCGCGAAGCCCAGGCGCGCGCCGCGATGTTCCGTGGCGTGTACACCATTCCGTTCGACCCGGCTTCGCTGGAGCCGCACGAAGTCAGCCAGAAAGCCATCGATGAACTGACCAAACGCGGCGTCGTGGAAAAAGGCGACTGGGTCATCCTGACCAAGGGCGACAGCTACCACACCACCGGCGGCACCAACGGGATGAAGATCCTGCACGTTGGCGACCCGATGGTTTGATGATGGGTTGCTGCTGAAAAACAAAAGCCCCGCCATGTGAATGGCGGGGCTTTTTGGTTTTTGCTTTTGGACATTGGGTGTCTGGACGGGCGCTATCGCGAGCAGGCTCGCTCCCACAGGGGTTCTGTGCGCGCCGCGAATCCTATGTGGGAGCGAGCTTGCTCGCGATGGCGCTCGGTCAGACGCCGCCATCGTCACGGGTAAGAAACACATCCGCCAACAACTGATTCCTCGGCAAACCCGCCAGGTACAAGCGCTTGGCAAACGCCTCGACCCAGCCCGGATGGCCGCAAACCAGCGCCTGGGTCTGGCGCGACGCCAGGCGCATCTTCGCGAGCGCCGCTGGCGCCTCGGCTGCGGTCAACAGTTCAATGCTCAGGTTTGAGTGCTTGGCCGCCAATGCCGCCAGGGGTTTGTCCAGATAATGCCCGGCGGCATCACGGGCCACATGAATAAGCCGAATCGCACCTTGATGCTGCTGGCGCAACGCTTCGCGCAAGATGCCGAACAGCGGCCCCAGGCCGGTGCCGGACGCCAGCAGCCACAGCGGTTTTTCATGCCAGTCGGGATCGTAATGCAACGCGCCGCCACGCAGTTCACCGAGGCGGATCGGGTCGCCGCTGGTCAGGCGTCGAGCGGCGCCGATGAATTGACCGGGGGCGTGGCAATCGAGGTGAAATTCCAGGAAGCGATCCTCTTCGGGCAGGCTCGCCAATGAGTATGGCCGGGCGATGTCGCCAGCCCACAGCACCAGGTGTTGTCCGGCGCGATAGCGCAGCGGTCGCTCCGGGGTAATGCGCAGGCGCAGCACGTCGGAGCCCAGCCAATCCACCGCCGCCACTTTGGCGGCTTGGCCGTCGCGTTGTGGGTCGAAGGTGTGGATTTGCACGTCCTCCACCACCTGGCATTGGCACGCCAGTCGCCAGCCTTGATCACGCTGCGCCGGGGCCAGGGCATCGGGGCGACTGTCGCGCACGTCGCCGCTCAGGCATTGCACCAGGCACGCATGGCAACTGCCGGCGCGGCAACTGTAGGGCACGGCCACGCCTGCCTGGTTCAACGCATCCAGCAGGTTACTGCCCGCCGCCACCGACCATTGCCGGCCGGCGACTTTCAACTCAGGCATCGACGTTCTCCCAGGCGGCGGCACAACGGTTGCGGCCGTCTCGCTTGGCACGGTACAAGGCCTGGTCGGCGCGCTGCAAGGCGCTGTCCAGGTCATCGCCCATTTCCAGCATCGTCATGCCCACAGACAGGCTGAGAGTGCCCACCCGCAGGTCGGTCAATTCCACTTGGGTGAACGCCAGCCGCAAGCGCTCGCAACAGGCCGTCAGGCGCGCGGGGTCGCAGGCGGGCAGCAACATTACGAATTCTTCGCCACCGTAGCGGGCCAATACGTCGCCTTCACGCAGGCACGCCGTGGCGACACCGGCAAACGCCTGGAGCACCTGGTCGCCCGCCGCATGGCCGTGCAAATCGTTGATGCGCTTGAAATGGTCCAGGTCGATCAAGGCCAGGCCATGGGCGACGCCGGGCCTGAGGGTATTGAGTTCGCGACTCGCCAGGCGCAGGAAATGCCGGCGATTGAACAGGCCGGTCAGTTCGTCGGTGGCGACCAGGTCTTCGAGCTGGCGCATCATCCCGCGCAGGGTGTCCTGGTGCGCCTGCAAGGCAAACCGTCGCTGGCGCATGCGTTGGCGCGAGGTCTGGACATAGCGGGCATACAACACCAGCCACACCAGCACGATGAACAGCACGGACACTTGCAGACCGGCCAGCGTCGGATCGGGCAGCCGAAAGAAGTAACCGTCCCACAGCGTGATGCCGGTAAAGCTGATGAACACCAGCGTGGCGCAGCGCACAAAGGCCCGCCGCGTCAGGTGGAACAGACCGAACAAGAGGATCAGCACATAGAACACCAGGAACACGCCGCGGGCCTGGTCCAGGTGCGCCATCATCCAGGTCTGCCAGCCCAGGCCGATCCAGACCTGTATTTCCGTCAGGCTGGGGTCGGCGAAGCGCAGGTTGCGATCGGTGATGAACAGCGCGAACAAACCAGCCTGGCACAGCACCACCAACAGCGTGCCGATGATGGCGCCACGCAACGAGTCGAGGTAATGGCCACTGAAAAACGCCAACCACAGCAACACCAGTGCCAGCGCATAAGTCGTGGCGGCCAGGGCGAAGCGTTTGAGCAAAAGACGTTGAATGGCGTTATGGGTCAATCGGTGACTCACCATGGAAAAGAGGAACTGATAGAGCTGTCCTACGCTACAGGCCAGACGCCACTTTAGTGGCGTGTTCGACAAATGACCATTCAATTCTGGCTCAGAAAAATGGCGTCAAAGCAATGGCCCAGATTGACGCATCGCCAGGCTTCGCCGATGCCCCCGTGGCGAGGGAGCTTGCTCCCGCTCGGTTGCGCAGCAATCGCAAAATCCGTGGCCGCTTCGCAGCCCTGCGGGAGCAAGCTCCCTCGCACCGGTTTTCACTTTCCAACGGTTCAATCCGTCGTGATCACGAGCAACCTCGCCCCCACAGGCCTCCCTGCCTGCGATATACTGCCGCGCCTTTTTAGCGTCGCGCCAGCATGCCCGGCGTGCCTTAAGAGGTGCCGTCCGTCGACCGATGCACCCAAGCGGACGGCACCTTATTGAATGTTCCCGTCTTAGAGAGGAGCGCGACTCATGACCGTGATCAAGCAAGACGACCTGATTCAGAGCGTTGCCGACGCCCTGCAGTTCATTTCCTATTACCACCCCGTGGATTTCATCCAGGCGATGCACGAGGCCTACCTGCGCGAAGAATCGCCGGCGGCCCGTGACTCCATGGCGCAGATCCTGATCAACTCGCGCATGTGCGCCACCGGCCATCGGCCGATCTGCCAGGACACCGGCATCGTGACCGTGTTCGTGCGCGTGGGCATGGACGTGCGTTGGGATGGCGCGACCATGAGCCTGGACGACATGATCAACGAGGGCGTGCGTCGCGCCTACAACCTGCCGGAAAACGTCCTGCGCGCATCGATCCTCGCCGACCCGGCAGGCGCGCGCAAAAACACCAAGGACAACACCCCGGCGGTCATTCACTACTCCATCGTTCCGGGCAACACCGTGGAAGTGGACGTGGCGGCCAAAGGCGGCGGTTCCGAGAACAAGTCGAAGATGGCCATGCTCAACCCGTCCGACTCCATCGTCGACTGGGTCCTGAAGACCGTTCCGACCATGGGCGCCGGCTGGTGCCCACCGGGCATGCTCGGCATCGGCATCGGCGGCACCGCCGAGAAAGCCGCGGTGATGGCCAAGGAAGTGTTGATGGAATCCATCGACATCCACGAGCTCAAGGCCCGCGGCCCGCAAAACCGCATCGAAGAGATGCGCCTGGAGCTGTTCGAGAAGGTCAACCAGTTGGGCATCGGCGCCCAGGGCCTCGGCGGCCTGACCACCGTGCTCGACGTGAAGATCATGGACTACCCGACCCACGCCGCCTCCCTGCCGGTGTGCATGATCCCCAACTGCGCCGCCACCCGCCACGCCCACTTCGTGCTGGACGGCACTGGCCCGGCCTCGCTGGAAGCGCCACCGTTGGACGCCTACCCGGAAATCGTCTGGGAAGCCGGCCCGTCGGCACGCCGCGTGAACCTCGACACCCTGACCCCGGAAGACGTGCAAAGCTGGAAACCGGGCGAAACCGTGCTGCTCAACGGCAAGATGCTCACCGGTCGCGACGCGGCGCACAAGCGCATGGTCGAGATGCTGAACAAGGGTGAAACCCTGCCGGTGGACCTCAAGGGTCGCTTCATCTACTACGTCGGCCCGGTTGATCCGGTGGGCGACGAAGTGGTTGGCCCGGCCGGCCCGACCACGGCCACGCGGATGGACAAGTTCACCCGCCAGATCCTCGAACAAACCGGCCTGCTGGGCATGATCGGCAAATCCGAGCGCGGCCCGACCGCCATCGAAGCGATCAAGGACAACAAGGCCGTCTACCTGATGGCCGTTGGCGGTGCCGCTTACCTGGTGGCCCAGGCGATCAAGAAATCCAAAGTCCTGGCCTTCGCCGAACTGGGGATGGAAGCGATCTACGAGTTCGAGGTCAAGGACATGCCGGTGACTGTCGCCGTGGACAGCAAAGGCGAGTCGGTACACATCACAGGCCCGGCGATCTGGCAGCAGAAGATCAGCGAAAGCCTGGCGGTGGAAGTGCAGTAACACGCATTTTCTCGCGCTGAAGAAGGCCGGTGAGCGACACGCTCATCGGCCTTTTTTATAGCGCACAACAACCCCCTGTGGGAGCGAACCTGCTCGCGATGGCGGTGGGTCAGTTGGTGAAGATGTTGGCTGTGCCGCCGCTTTCGCGAGCAGGCTCGCTTCCACAAAGTCATTGAGCACACCATTCATCGGGTAAACCCACCGACCTGTCAGATCTGACAGGTTACACCCCTGCTCTCCCTTGGCATCCTCACCCTGGCCGGGAATCAACCCCGGCCAGGGTCCAAGGGAATAACGACAAATGGCCGAACAAGCCCCCCTTCAAATCATCACGCCCACGATCGCCGGCAGTGCGTCTATCGCCACCTTCGGCAACAGCCTCGGCCCGGTCGGCACGCGGGGCGCCGCCTCCTTCGAGTTGCCCCTGCCGGTATCGAGCGCCCGTCACCTGACGCCGACGTTGACCCTGCAATACAACAGCCAGGGCGGCAACGGTGTATTCGGCATCGGCATGCAGCTGTCGATCCCCAGCATCTGGCGCAAGACCAGCAAAGGCGTCCCCCGTTACGGTGACGAGGATGTCATGGTCGGCCCCGACGGCGTGGATCGTTGGCCTGATCTCGAAAGTCAGACCAGCCGCAGAATCGGCGACGAGACCTTCGCGGTGACACGGTATTTTCCGAGGATCGAGGGCACGTTCGATATCTACGAACTCTGGACATCCATCGAAAGCCAGCCGTTCTGGCGGGTGCAAGGCAGCAACGGCCACGTGTATTGCTATGGGAAAAGCCCGAACTCGCGCATAGCCGACCCGCAAGTCCCCTCGCGTATCGCCGAGTGGCTGCTGCTGGAAGAGGTCAGCCCCCTGGGCGAACACATCTATTACGAGTACCAGGCCGACCCCTGCCCCTCGCAAGGCGCTCACGACTACCGTGCCCAGCGTTACCTGCGGCGGGTGTGCTACGGCAACGCCACGGCCAGCGAAACCTTGTATTGCTTCGAAGATGAAGACCCGGCGAACCTCCCCTGGCACTTCCACTTGCTGTTCGATTATGGCCAACGCGCCCTCGGTCTGGATGAAAAACCCGCTTGGTCGGCCCTGGACGAAAACGCCTGGCAACTGCGCAGCGACCCGTTGCACGTGTATCGATATGGTTTCGAGGTGGGCACGCGGCGCCTCTGCCAGCAGGTGTTGATGTTCAATCAGTTCCCCGCCGAAACCCACAACGAACCCGCGCTGGTGCGCCGGCTGCTGTTGGAATACACCAGCACCCCCCTGTGCTACAGCCTGTTGACCGCCGCTCATTACCAGCACTGGGACGCCAGGGATCGGGTGGAATACACGCCCCCCGTAGAACTCCAATACAACGCGTTCGAGCCGAACCTGATACCCAAGGTTTTTTTTGCCCTGGAGAACATGCCCGCCCTGGAGGACAGCCGACGCTACCAGTGCGTCGATCTCTACGGCGAAGGCATTCCCGGCTTTTTGTGCCGCTACAGCAACGGTTGGTACTACCGCGAGCCCGAGCGCGCCCCCGGTGAGGATCCAGACGAAGTCGGTTACACCCCGTGGACACTTCTGCCAAACATTCCAATCGCCGCCGACAACACGCCGGTGATGCAACTGCTGACCGATCTATGCGGCGATGGCCGCCTCAATTGGGTCATCGCCCAACCCGGCATGAATGGTTTCTACACGCTCAACCCGGACCGCAGCTGGTCGACGTTCAACGACTTCAAGCGCTTCCCCACGGAGTTCCTGCACCCCGCCGCGCAATTGGGCGATCTGACGGGCGACGGCCTGCGCTCCCTGGCGATGGTCGGCCCCAAAAGCGTGCGGCTGTACGCCAACCTCCGTCACCTCGGGTTCGCCTCCGGCGTGGACGTTCCCCACGAACCGGACAGCACCCTGCCATTGTTCAGCGATGATCGCAGCGAACTGGTGCTGTTCGCCAATATGCTGGGGAGCGACAGCACCGAGCTGTGCCGTATCCGCTGCAACGAAATCAAGTGCTGGCCAAACCTGGGCCATGGGCGTTTCGGCAAGGGCTTTGTGATGAGCGCGCTGCCCTTCACCTACACCGAGTTCAACGCCGAACGGGTGCGGATCGCCGACCTGGACGGTTCCGGCGCGCCGGCGCTGATCTACCTGCGCAGCGACTGTTTCGAAATCTACTTGAACCATGGCGGCAATTGCCTTGAACAGACACCCGTGCGGGTGCCCTGGCCGGAAGGCATGCGCTACGACAACCTCTGCCAGGTCACCCTGGCCGATCTGCAAGGTTTGGGCTGCGCCAGCCTGCTCCTGAGTATTCCCCATCACAGCGCGGACATGAAACCGCACCATTGGCGCTACGATTTCGTCGCGGCACGGCCCTACTTGCTCAACGCCACGAACAACAACATGGGCATGAGCAGCACCGTCGTCCACCGCAGCAGCGCGCAGTTCTGGCTGGACGAAAAAGCCCAGCGCGCGACGCGGGGCGAAGCGCTGGACTGCTATCTGCCCATGGCCTTGCCGCTGGTGGCCCGGCAACAACAGCTGGATGAAATAACCGGAAACTGCCTGACCCAGGGATTTACTTACTACGAAGGCGACTACGACAGCTATCACCGCGAATTCAGAGGGTTCGGCCGGTTGTATCAGCTCGACAGCGAGGTGCCTTCGGGTAATCGGGAAAGGGATTTCACCGCACCGGTACTGGTCAAGACCTGGTTCCACACCGGGCGTACCGTCGACCAGCCTCTCAGGGATTGTTTCGATGCCGACACCGACGCGCCGCCCCTGGGCCCCACGCTGCTGACCCGGCTTCATGAACAGGACAAAGCCGACGAAATCATCGTCCCCGACCCGGACACCGCTAGGGAAATGGCCTACGCCCTCGGCGGTCATGTACTGCGCAGCGAGACCCACCACGGCGAATCGTCCGACTCCACCAAGCCCTATACCGTGTCCCAGCACCGCTATTTGTTGCGCCACCCCCATGACCACCATAAAAGTCTGCTGATACTGGCGCTGGAAACGGTCCTCCACCATTACGACGGTTTCATCAACGACCCCCAAGCCCTGCATACCGTCAACCTCGGATGGGACCTCTACGGCCAACTGGAACACGGTTTCGTTGTCCATTACGCCCGGCGCCTGAGCGCAGCGGACGAGCCGCCCTTCGAGGACGAAGACGAGAACAATTGGTGGCGTGACGCCCACGACGATCAGCAGCAGGTCTATCACCTGACCGAAAGCCTGGCCGCCTATAAACACCTTTTCGATGAAAATGGACCCCGGCAACGGCTGGGCCTACCCTGGCGCGCACGAACCAACGGGCTTCAGCTACCAAAAGGCCCGCTTCCAAACGGACTGAACCCGCAGCAGGTCAGCTACGAATGCTTGCTTGAACATTGCGATTCCGAGGAATGGAAAAGCGCCCGCGTGCTGATTGCCCTGGAAGAACAAAGCTACCTGAGTGACGCACCGTTCCAAGCCTTGCGCGGTCCGTTGGAAGTGGCCGAGTTCGACAAGCAGGCGCTGGAGGCCTACGACGTCGTGCCCGAACCGTTCAATATCCGCGAGCAACTGGAACTGGTCGGCTACGAGCCGATGAAACTGTTCCTGCCAGAAGACCCGGAGGAGGACGCAGCGCGGAACCTGTGGTCGAAAAAGGTCGGTTTCGCCACCTACCTGCCACTCAAAGGTTTTTTTCATATCAGCGCGTTACAGGAAACCCTGAGCCACGGCATCACGACGAGCGAATACGACGCCTATCAGTTGATGCCCATCGCCGTCACCCTTCCGGACGGCTGTGCGACCCATATCGGGTACGACTACCACTCGCTGTTGCCCTGCCGGATCATCGACGCCAACGACAACGTTCACGAGGCGCTTTACGGTCCCGCCGGCCTGCCCTTGGGCGTCAGTTTCCATGGGACCGAGAACGGCATTCCCGCAGGTTTTTATCCCATCGATGACTATGAGCCACCCGATGATTTGTCGCCCGGCCACGCCATCGAGGACCCCGAAGCCACCCTGGGTGATATCGCCAGCGCAGCGCGCATCGACAACCTGAGCTGGATGGGCGAGCTCGATTTGTCGCTGGTCCTGCCGGCGCAGCGCGACGAATGGATCAATGCCCGATATGTGCTGCCCAGCGGCCATATCCGCGCTTCGGCGCGGGTGCGCCTGGCCCGGTTGAAAACCCGCACCGCCGGCGAAGCGCTGCTATGGGCGCTCATGCAGGCCACCGCCCGGGAGCCGGCCCACCGTGTCGTACTGAGTGCCGATCGCTACCCGGACGACCCCTTGCAGCAGATCCGCATCGCCCTCGGCGCCGTCGATGGATTCGGACGCGCTTTGCAAACCAAGCAACTGGTGGAGCCCGGCGTCGCCTACGCCGTCGCCGAGAACGGCTCGCTGCTGTTGGGCCCCGATGACAAACCGATACAGTACGAGGCCGACCCGCGCTGGCGCGTCAGCGAACGGGTCGAGTACAACAACAAGGGGCTGGTGACCCGTGTCTATCGCCCCTATTTCGCCGATGCCTGGCGCTACATCAACGACGCCTCGCTGCGCGAGCATGGCTATCATGACCAGCAGTTCTATGACCCACCCGGACGCCTGGTCAAGGTCATCAATGCCAAGGGGCACGAGGCCTGGCACGTTCATCATCCGTGGTACCAGTGTGCTCACGATTACAACGACACGGAGCCGGGGGCCTGAGCAATGGGCCCAGTTCAGGTGTTCAACGGGCGAGGTGGGCCTGTCTGCAGAGAAGTCATGTATTGCAGTCATCCGTGACAAGTGAACCGCGAAACCAGACGACTTCCTCCATCCGAACCAGCCGAAACCAGTTTTCTGGCACGACGACCGGGCCTGTTTGGCGCACGCAAGCAACATGGTATGGTTCGGCCCCGACTTCTACCGGTTCGCGCCTGCATGCTGCCGACTCCCCGTACCCTGCGCCTGTTCCTTGCCATCGCCCTGATCCTCGTCGGCGCCGCCCTGGCCGCCACTCTGGCCGTGCGCCACGCTGAACGTGAGGCCCTGGAAGAAGACGCCAGCCGCGCGAGCCAGCAATTGGCGCTGTACGCCAACTCACTGCACACCTTGATCGAACGCTACCGCGCCCTGCCCGCCGTGCTGGCGCTGGACCCGCAGTTGCGTGACGCCCTCAAGGGGCCGGTCAGCGCGGCGCAACAGGATGCCTTGAACCGCAAGCTGGAAAAAATCAACGGTGCCGCGCAGTCCTCGACCCTGGAGCTGCTGGACCACACCGGCCTGGCGATCGCCGCCAGCAACTGGCAGTTGCCCAGCAGCTACGTCGGCCACAACTATGGCTTTCGTCCTTATTTCCTCCAGACCCGCACCCAAGGCACCGGGCGCTTTTATGCGGTGGGCGTGACCAGCGGCATCCCGGGCTATTTTCTGTCCAGCGCGGTCACTGGCGATAGCGGCGAGTTCCTCGGCGCGATGGTGGTGAAGCTCGAGTTTCCCGAGCTTGAGCGCGAATGGCGCCAGGGCAGCGACACCCTGTTGGTCAGTGATGCGCGCGGGGTCATTTTCATCGCCAATCGCCCCGGTTGGCGTTATCGCCATTTGCAACCCTTGACCGACAGCGACCGCGCCGAGCTCAAGGCCACGCGCCAGTACGACAAGCAACCGTTGCAACCCCTGGCCTTCGATCCGCTGCGACGCTTTGACGACAACAGCCACCTGACCCTGGTCGGGGCGCCCGAGGGTACGGCGCAGTACCTCTGGGAATCCCTGCCGTTGGCCGGCGAAGGCTGGACCCTGCATTTGCTGCGTCGACCACAGATCGCCTTCGAAGACCTGCGCAACGCCGGGCTCGCCGCCGCCGGGTTGTGGCTGGCGCTGGTGTTTCTGTTGCTGTTTCTGAACCAGCGTTGGCGCCTGGCGAAACTGCGCCAGCGCAGCCGCCAGGAACTCGAACGACTGGTGGACGAACGCACCCGAGAATTGCGCACCGCCCAGGACGGCCTGGTGCAATCGGCCAAGCTGGCGGCGCTGGGGCAGATGTCGGCGGCGCTGGCCCACGAGATCAACCAACCGTTGACCGCCCAGCGCATGCAACTGGCGACCCTGCGCCTGCTGCTGGAGCACGGCCGCGTCGACGATGCCTATAAAGCCCTCAAGCCGGTGGACGACATGCTGACCCGCATGGCGGCCCTGACCGGCCACCTGAAGACCTTCGCCCGCAAGAGCCCCAGCGGCCTTCGCGAACGCCTTGACCTGGCGGCGGTAGTCGACCAGGCCCTGCAATTGCTCGACACGCGCCTGCGGGACGAAAACGTCAGTACCGTCTTGCACCTGACGCGTCCGGCGTGGGTGCGCGGCGATGCCATCCGTCTCGAACAGGTGTTGATCAACCTGCTGCGCAACGCCGTCGACGCCATGGTCGAACAGCCCCTCAAGCGCCTTGAAGTGCGCCTGCAAGCCGATGAACAACTGTGGCGCCTGACCGTCAGCGACAGCGGCACCGGGATCGCCGAAGAACATCTGGCCCAGGTGTTCGACCCGTTCTTCACCACCAAGGCGGTGGGCGATGGCCTCGGGCTGGGGCTCGCGGTTTCATTTGCGATCATCCACGAATCCGGTGGGCGGCTGACAGCGGACAATCATGACAACGGCGCGGTATTCTGCGTGACCTTGCCCATCGATCAGGAGGCGCAGCTGCATGCTTGATTCGGTCATAGTCGTCGATGACGAAAACAGCATCCGCACGGCCGTGGAGCAATGGCTGAGCCTGTCGGGGTTCCAAGTGCAGTTGTTCAGCCGTGCCGAAGACTGCCTGGCGCGGTTGCCGGACAACTTCGCTGGCGTGATCCTCAGCGACGTACGCATGCCCGGTCTCAGTGGTCTCCAACTGCTTGCGCAAGTGCGCAAGCGCGACGCGGACCTGCCGGTGATCCTGTTGACCGGCCACGGCGACGTGCCGATGGCCGTGGAAGCCATGCGCGACGGCGCCTATGACTTTCTCGAAAAACCGTTCAGCCCCGAAGCGCTGCTCAGCAGCCTGCGTCGGGCCTTGGACAAGCGCTTCCTGGTATTGGAAAACCGTCGCCTGCACGAGCAGGCCGACGCTCGGGTCAGGCTCGACACCACGCTGCTGGGTGTCTCCCGCGCCTTGCAGAATCTGCGGCGCCAGGTGCTGGACCTGGCGACATTACCGGTCAACGTGTTGATCCGTGGCGAAACCGGCAGTGGCAAGGAATTGGTCGCCCGCTGCCTGCACGACTTCGGCCCGAGAGCGAGCAAACCCTTCGTTGCGCTGAACTGCGCGGCGATCCCCGAACCGCTGTTCGAGGCTGAACTGTTCGGCCATGAAAGCGGCGCTTTCACCGGCGCCCAGGGCAAACGCATCGGCAAGCTCGAATACGCCGACGGCGGCACGCTGTTTCTCGATGAAATCGAAAGCATGCCGCTGGCCCAGCAGGCCAAGTTGCTGAGAGTCCTGCAAGAGAAGAAACTCGAACGCCTGGGCTCCAACCAGAGCATCCACGTGGACTTGCGTATCATTGCCGCGACCAAGCCGGACTTGCTGGACGAAGCCCGGGCCGGACGATTTCGTGAGGACCTTGCCTACCGCTTGAACATCGCCGAGCTGCGCCTGCCGCCCTTGCGTGAACGGCGCGAAGACATTCCATTGCTGTTCGAGCATTTCACCCACGGCGCCGCCGAACGCCTCGGCCGCCCCGCCGCGCCCTTGAATGGCCCGCAACTGAGCCATCTGCTCAGCCACGATTGGCCGGGCAACGTGCGCGAACTGGCCAACGTCGCCGAACGCCAAGTGCTGGGACTCGACCAGCCGCCTGCCCTGGACACCGAACCGGGCCAGTCCCTCGCGGCCCAGCAGGAAGCGTTCGAAGCCCAATGCCTGCGCGCCGCGCTGACGCGGCATAAAGGCGACGTAAAAGCCGTGCTCGAGGAACTGCAACTGCCGCGCCGCACCTTCAATGAAAAGATGCAGCGGCATGGGTTGAGTCGGGAAATGTTTGTGCGGGACATCTAAGGAGGCGTGGCGGCTGGCCGCGAAGCCATCGCCAAGTCTTGCACGAACCTCCAGCGCCGTCGGCTAACCCGAGATCAGACGGGCGATCATGCGCTTGCGCCCCGCCACATCCAGCGCGCGATAGCTTTCCAACAACAGCTCTTCATCAGGCGCCAATGCCGGCGCGGCCTGGACGCGCTCGCCCGTCAGGACGTATTGGACATCCACTCCGATAGCCGCCAGTTTTGCCACCAGATCGGCTGGACATTTCTGCCGCCCGGAGACGACTTCCTTCAAGCGCTGCGGGCTCGCTTCGCCCGCCCCACGGGAGGCGGCAGCCAGCGAAACACCACAGCGATCAATCTCTTCGCGCAGCCGAACGTGGATATATTCCACCAAAACTATTGACATGGTGTATATATCCCACCAAAATCGCCGACATAAACAACGGCCATCATTGCCTCACAGAGAATCGGCACCATGGCCGTGCTGAGACTGCGCGCACTCGGAATCCTGTCCATTTCGCAGTAACACGCACGCTGGGTGCATTGAGCATGAATCTACTCCGGAAATTTCCTACAGAAAATAGCGGAGAGTGAAAGTGACAAAAAAAACGAAAAAAAAGGGCCCGAGGGTCGTTGTCCAGAGGCTGGCTTTGCTTGCCTGGCGCCGGTCCGGTCGAAGCAGGCCACCCGCACTCGGTGCATAAAAACAGTGACCGTCCATCTTCCTTGTTTGAGGTTTGAAATGCATTCGAATCAAACGTTTATCCATCGCTGGGCTGTCATGGGCAAGCTGGCGCTCATGGCGCTCGCCGTCACCCTGTCGTTTCCGGCAGCCGCGAACATGGTGGTCTACCCGATGAACAGCACCATCGGCGCCGAGCAGGACGGCATTGGCCAGATCCAGCTGCACTCCAAGTCCGACAAAGTGCAATACATCAAGGTCAGCGTCACCCAGATCCAACGTCCCGGCACGCCGGACGAACATGAAAGCCCGCTGTCGCCGGCCGATGCGCTGGGTATCGTCGTATCGCCGCAACGCACGGTACTGGCCCCCGGCGCCAGCCGCACGGTGCGGATCATCGCCCAGTCGATGCCCACCGAGGAAACCGTCTACCGGGTCTATTTCGAACCGGTGGGAGCACCCGACCTGATAGATGAAGACGTCCTCGAACAATCCGGTGTGCAGCCCAGGGTCGGCGTAAACCTGATCTGGGGCGCCTTGGTGCGCCTGCTGCCCGATGAGCGCCGTACCAGCATCAAACTGCAACCCAAAGGCAACGAATTGCGCAACGACGGCACCCTGCGCGTCGGCGTATTGCAAGTGGGTCGGTGTACCGACGCAGCGGGCGAGAAGGACTGCATCTGGAATGACGTCAACCGCAGCCTGTATCCCGGCAGCACCCTGCCCGTCTCCGCCCCCGGCGCGAACGGTAACGTAATCGTACGTTTCGTGACCAGCGACGACAGGCGTCCGCGCACCCTCGCCATTCAGCCGTAACCCCAATTTTATTGACCCAAGCTACGTGCAGCGCACGTGGTTGGGCCCCCGTTCACCCACAGCAAAAGAGGAACACCCATGAAACTGTTGAAATTCGCCCCATTGGCACTGGTCGCCCTGACCTCGCTGCCCGCCATGGCGGTGGAAAAAAACATCACCATCTACGCCAATGTCGACCCGACCCTGGAAATCCTCCAGTCGGACGGCCGCCCGCTCCCGGGCTCCATGGAGATGGCCTACCTGCCAGGTTCCGGCCTCCAGCCGACTCGGTTGGGTACGCGGATCTACAGCAATGACACCGACAAGGACATGACCCTGCGACTGATCGCCAGTCCGGTCCTGGCCAACACGACCAACCCCGCCGCCACCGGCGTGCCCCTGAGTGTCAGGTACGGCGGACGCCCACTGAACACCACCGGTGTCACGCTGCCCGCCGTCGAACTGTTCCCTGGCGGTGACTCCTCTGGCGGTTCGGTCGAGCAACTCCTGGAAATCCAGCAGACCAACGCGGGTGCAATCACCAACGCGGGTCGCTACGAAGGCGTCGTCGCCCTGCTGTTGACCCAGCAACCTTAAGCACCGCCGGTTTTTCCTCCAAAGGGAGGTACGGCGTCGTCGTACTTCCCTTTTCCTTCGTCAAGGCCCTGTATGAAACGCCACTTCACCGCACTTTCCATCTCCCTGACCTGGGCGCTGGCCGATGCCGTATCGGTCGCGTCCACCGATCTGCCCCAGGTGCCGGCCGGTTTCGAGGCCCTGGTTGAAGGTCAGGTGGAACAACTTGAACTTCAATTGCTCAACCGTAATCTCGGCCTGCACCCTGTCGTGGTGCGGCCTGGTCGTATCGAATTCCAACAGCCCGAACGAATCGCGGCCCTGCTGATCGAGGCAGGGGCTTCGGCGTCATCCGAAGAGTTGCTGCCGCTGCTGTCCGAACCGTTGCCCAGCAACAGCCAGTTGGCGTGCTCCTACGGCCTGGCCAGCGAAGCGAGCTGCGGTTACCTGGACACCGACGCGGTGGCAGTGATTCTCGACGAGGCCGGCGCGCGCCTGCAGATACTCATGCGCAAGGATTGGCTGCCGGCCAGCGATACGGCGGCGCTGCGCCTGCACACTCCGACCGAGGCCGCGAACGCCTTGGTCCATCGACAGAACATCAATATCGCCCAGGCCGACAGTTACCGCGCTCTGGGCGCCAGCGGCCTGGGCGCGGTAGGCCTGGGTGAAAGTAGCCATTTTGGCTTTACCTGGAACTACCAGGCCTATCAGAACAAGCGCGGCAGCGACAGCAGCCTGGAATTCAACAACGCCTATTACCGCCAGGATTTCGAGCGCGAACACTACGCCCAGGCCGGACGCATGGACATGAGCAACCTGTCCAGCGCCGAGGGCGGCAACTTCAGCTTCAGCCTGTTGCCCCTGGGGCGAATCGACGGTGCCCGAGTCGGCACCACCCTGGCCTACCTCAACCGCGAGGTGGTCGGCCAAGGCACGCCAATTTCGCTGATCCTGACCCAGCGCTCGCGCGTCGATGCGTTCCGTGGCGAAGAGCTGTTGTCGACGTCCTACCTGGATGCCGGCGTGCAGAATGTCGACACCCGGACCTTCCCCAACGGCAGCTATCCGGTGACCTTGCGGGTGATCGAAAACGGCCAGGTGACCCGCACCGAAACCGTGCCTTTCAGCCGTACCGACGGCAATGGCCTGGGTGACGACACCGTGCAATGGTTCCTGCAGGGCGGGCGCACGGCGGAAGATTCGCTTTATGAGCAGGATCCCTCCGCGGTGGCCCAGACCGGCCTGCGCATTCCGTTGCGCGATGACCTGGCGCTCACCAGCGCGATTACCTGGCTGGACACGACGTTCTACAACGAAAGCCGCCTGGATTGGGCCGGCACGCTGGGCGCCAGCAGCTGGTCGTTGTCAGGCGCCGTGCTGCGCGGCAACAACGGCGCGACCGGCAACAGCCAGCAGATGACCTTCACCCACGGAATCTCCTGGAGCGTGTACCGCTACTCGCTGAAGAGCCCGTCGTGCGAACACGATACCCGTGCCTACCAGCAGAGCGGCTGCAACGAATCATTGACCGCCAACGCCTCGTTGCCGCTGGCCGGTGGCACCCTCAGTGCCGGCTACAACTACAACCGCTACGCCCAGGTGAATCCGTTTTCCTACTGGAACGACTTTCCCGAAGAAGACGACCCCACCCGCGACCTGACCACCTCCACCTGGGCCAGGACTTTCCAGGTGGGCTTTTCCCGTGGACATGCCCTGGGCCCGTTCCAGCTCATCCATCGCGTCGGCGCGTTCCGCAATGCCAGCGGCAACCGCGAGAACGATCATGGCCTGTACCTGAGCCTGAGCCTGTCACATAACGAGCGCTCGCCCACCAGCGGCTATCGCCAGAGCAACGTCGGCCTGGATGCGCGCCGCGAGCAGAATGCCCCGGATAGCCTGCGCACCAGCCTGGGCCATACCCGTGCTTGGGACGGCGAACAGGGCAGGAACGAAGTGAGCACAGGGGTTGGTTACGACGACCTGGGCCGCTGGGACGCTGAACTGGCCGGACGGATCGAGCGCAACTGGGGCGAAAGCAGCCTGGCGGTGGCCCAGCGTGGCGGCGACCGACAAGACTCGCGACCTGGGTTCAGCGGCAACCACTCTTCGTCCCTGGCCCTGGGCCGCGAGGGCTTTTTCTGGGGCCAGGGCCAGGGCGGCACAGGCCCTGGCGCAGCGGTGGGAATCATCGCGGCGCCGGTGGAAAACGCCACGGGCGCGGCGGCCAAGGTCAGCGGCGGCTACGGTGCCCAGACCAGCATCGGCTTCGGTGAGAAGCGGCTGATCCCGGTCAACGGTTTCGAGGCCACGCACACCCGGATCAGCGACGCCGACGCCTCGCGCCAGAACCTCAGTTCGGTGAACGTCGGCAACGGCAACCGCGAGTGGTTCCTGCAACCGGGCAAGCTGGCGGTGCAACGGATCGAGTCCACTGTCAGCTACACCTACGTCGGCCGCCTGGTGGATGCACAGGGAGAGCCACTGGTGCAGGCCGCCATTCTCAATGCATCGATGATGGAAACCGGCGAGGACGGCAGCTTCGTCGTCGACCTCAACCATCACCCCGACCCCTTGTTCGCCCTGGACCTCAACGGCGTACACGCCTGCACGGTACAAAGCCGCACCGCCCACAGCAGCCTGCGCCGGGTCGGCACTCTTACCTGTGAAAGCACCACCCTGGACGCCTTGCCCAAGGACCTGAACGATCCCGACCGCTTGGGTCGCTGGACCGCGCGCCGCAGCGCCGCGCTCTCGCCAGACAAGAGGAACCAGCCATGAGCGAAACCTTCATCCGTTGGAGCCGTCGCCTGTTAGCGCTGGTTTGCTCGGTTGCAACGCTACCGGTGCTTGCCGATGTTCATCCCAGCGATCATTACCAGATGGTGGCGCTCAATTACGACCGGGCGGCGCCACCTGGGGATCATTACCTCTGGAACAAGATGCTGCATGGCTGGCACGAGCAACCAGTCTCAGGAGTTGGCTATAAGACTATGCATTTGGTCTGCTTGTCCAATTCCGACCCTGCGACGGGTCAATGCCGCACAAGCAGTTACGGACAAACCGGTATTACCAACGTAGCGCTACGGTTTACCGAGCGCCGCAGTCGCTTGTCCACGGTACTGCATGTCAGAGGCTACCTCTCGCGCAGGACGAAACTTAACAACACCTGTGGCGGAGACTGGTTACCTTTCGATTATCTGATCACTTCAACGACAACATCGGACTGTCATGGCGTCAACGTCTCCACCGGCACCGCCTCAACGCTTTGGATCCCCCAAACAGAGCTTGCCAAATTGCCCTCTGGAGGCATCTGGACCGCTCAGTTGGTCATGAAGCTCAAAACGTTCCACTCGCAACCCATCGGTAACGCCAAGACCTTCACCGTCGACTTCAAGCTGGACGTCACCGACCAGAACAACATGCAGATCTACCTGCCCGCCTACGGCGTCAGCACGCCGCAGGTGGACCTCAACCTGCGCACCCGCCCGTTGAGCACCGCCCCGGGCGGTATCGTCTCAGGTCAATCGGTAGTCGATGCATGCCTCTACGACGGCTACAACGCCAACAGCCAGAGTTATGAAATCCGTGTCACCGGCACCAACCCCGTGCCCGGCATGGAGGGCCGCTTCTTCGTCCGCCACGCGTCCGGCGGCAGCGGCGAGCGTGACCGCATCGAATACAAAGTGCGCACCCGCACCGCCAACCTCGGCGAGACGCAGCATGTGTCCGGGCAACCAGTGAGTTTCAACGGCATCAACAATGCCGATATCCGCGCCGTGCGCCTGCCCAACGTGCCTTTCCCGGTGGTGTGTACGCCGTGGCCCATCACCTTGGAGACGCCACCGTTCAATCAGATCGACAAGAACACCGGGCTGTACCGGGGGGAGCTGAAGTTGGAATTTACGCCCTCAACCTCTTCGCCCTGAGGCATCGGTGGTGTCTGGACTGGCCTCATCGCGAGCAGGCTCGCTCCCACACTGGATTTGTGGATACCGGGCGAATGTGGGAGCGAGCTTGCTCGCGATGAGGCCGGTGGAGCCGCCGATTTTTTCCCATTCAAAAATGCAGTCATAAGAACCCGCAATGAACACATTCTTAACCCGTTGGGCCCGCCGGCTGAGCGCGCTCATCGTGGCAGCCACCGCATTGCCGACGTTTGGGAACATCATCCCCAGCGACCATCATCAGTCCGTGATACTCAACTTTGACCGTTCGGCGCCACCGGCCGATCACTACCTTTGGACCCGAATGGTCCATGGCTGGAAAGAGCAAGATTTGCCAGGCGCAGGCTATACGACCATGCACTTCGTTTGTTTGTCCGATACCAACCCAGCCAACGGCCAATGCCAGACCAGAGGCGATACAGGGAGGTATGGCATCACAGACATTCCGCTGCGGTTTACCGAGAGACGTAGCGGCCTGTCGACTGTCTTGTCGGTCAAGGGTTACGTCACCCGCATGCATGCGCTGAACAGCAGTTGCGGAATCTGGGAGAAGGACTACGTACTGAACGCAACCGGGTCAGGCTGGTGCGACGAGGTCAGAACCACGGGCACCGCGTCGACTGTCTGGATCCCTCAATCAGAACTCGCCAAGCTACCTTCAGGTGGTATCTGGTCGGCGAAGTTGATCATCAAGCTCAAGCGCTATTACTCGGAGCCGATTGGCGCCGCCAGAACCTTCACCGTCGACTTCAAGCTGGACGTCACCGACCGCGACAACATGCAGATCTACCTGCCCGCCTACGGCATCAGCACGCCGCAGGTGGACCTCAACCTGCGCACTCGCCCGTTGAGCACTGCCCCGGGCGGTATCGTCTCCGGCCGGTCCGTGGTCGATGCCTGCCTCTACGACGGCTACAACGCCAACAGCCAAAGCTATGAAATCCGTGTCACCGGCACCAACCCCGTGCCCGGCATGGAGGGCCGCTTCTTCGTCCGCCATACGTCCGGCGGCAGCGGCGAGCGTGACCGCATCGAATACAAGGTGCGCACCCGCACCGCCAACCTCGGCGAGACGCAGCATGTGTCCGGGCAACCAGTGAGTTTCAACGGCATCAACAATGCGGAAATCCGCGCCGTGAAGCTGCCCAATGTGCCGTATCCAGTGGTGTGTACGCCGTGGCCCATCACCTTGGACACGCCGCCGTTCAATCAGATCGACAAGAACACCGGGCAGTACCGGGGGGAGCTGAAGTTGGAGTTTACGCCCTCAACCTCTTCGCCCTGAGGCATCGGTGGTGTCTGGACTGGCCTCATCGCGAGCAGGCTCGCTCCCACACTGGATTTGTGGATACCGGGCAAATGTGGGAGCGAGCCTGCTCGCGATGGGGCCGGTGAAGCCGCCGATTTTTTCCATTCAACAATGCAGTCATAAGAGCCCGCAAATGAACACATTTTTTACCCGTTGGGCCCGCCGGCTGAGCGCGCTCATCGTCGCAACCACTCCGTTACCCGCCTTAGCGGGCGTGGTACCCAGCGACCACTACCAATCCGTTGTGCTCAACTTCGACCGTTCGGCGCCACCCGCCGATCACTACCTCTGGAATCGGATGGTCCACGGCTGGAGCGAACAGCACATACCGGGCGCCGGTTATACGAACATGCATTTTGTCTGCCTCTCCAGCACGGACCCGGCAACGGGCCAATGCCATACGTCGTCCTTTGGCAGGCTGGGCACTACCGAGATCCCGTTACGCTTCACCGAGCGGCGCAGCCGTCTTACCCATGTCCTTGTGGTCAAAGGCTATCTCCAGCGCAGGTATCCGCTCAACCTCTGCGGTGGGGTATGGGATGGCCGTCAATTCGTCCTGACCACCACATCACCCGTCTACTGCAATGAAGACGAAGATGACCTTACCCAGCGATCGGAGGGGACGGCCACGACGATGTGGGTGCCCCAGTCAGAATTCGCCAAACTGCCCACCGGAGGCATCTGGACCGCCAAGATGATCCTGAAACTCAAGCGGTACAATTCGCAACCGATCAGCGCGGCCAATACCTTTACGGTGGACTTCAAGCTTGACGTCACCGACCAGAACAACATGCAGATCTACCTGCCCGCCTACGGCGTCAGCACACCGCAGGTGGACCTCAACCTGCGTACTCGCCCGTTGAGCACCGCCCCGGGCGGCATCGTCTCCGGTCGGTCCGTGGTCGATGCATGCCTCTACGACGGCTACAACGCCAACAGCCAGAGTTATGAAATCCGTGTCACCGGCACCAACCCCGTGCCCGGCATGGAGGGCCGCTTCTTCGTCCGCCATACGTCCAGCGGCAGCGGCGAGCGTGACCGCATTGAATACAAGGTGCGCACCCGCACCGCCAACCTCGGCGAGACGCAGCATGTGTCCGGGCAACCAGTGAGTTTCAACGGCATCAACAATGCGGAAATCCGCGCCGTGAAGCTACCCAATGTGCCGTATCCAGTGGTGTGTACGCCCTGGCCCATCACCTTGGACACGCCGCCGTTCAATCAGATCGACAAGAATTCCGGGCAGTACCGGGGGGAGCTGAAGTTGGAATTCACGCCTTCGACTTCGTCGCCCTGATTTTTTGGTGCCAGGACTGGCCTCATCGCGAGCAGGCTCGCTCCCACACTGGATTTGTGGATACCGGGCGAATGTGGGAGCGAGCCTGCTCGCGATGAAGCCAACCCATTACTTGTTGATAAGCGGATCCCCGCCCACACCCCTGGCTGCAATAAGCGGATTTCCGCTCACTAAACAGCCACATCCCCTCTAGACCGGCCTTCTTCCACCTGGCACAGCTCCTGCTATAGCCCTGGCAGGCTGCGTTCCTACGCGCTCCACAAAAACAATTAAACGAAGGATCCTTCAATGGATAACTCAAACGCCCTTCCCATTGGGTCGGCTGCCGCGCCCGCCCGTGAAAGAACCACCGCCAGCCGGATCAAGTCGATCTTCAGTGGCTCGGTCGGCAACATGGTCGAGTGGTACGACTGGTACGTCTACGCCGCGTTCTCGCTGTACTTCGCCAAAGCCTTCTTCCCCAAGGGCGACACCACCGCCCAGTTGCTCAACACCGCCGCGATCTTCGCCGTCGGCTTCCTGATGCGCCCGATCGGTGGCTGGCTGATGGGCCTGTACGCTGACCGCGCCGGTCGCAAACGCGCGTTGATGGCCTCGGTGTACTTGATGTGCTTTGGCTCGCTGATCATCGCCCTGAGCCCCGGTTACGAAACCATCGGCGTCGGCGCGCCGATCCTGCTGGTGTTCGCCCGCTTGCTCCAGGGCCTGTCGGTGGGTGGCGAGTACGGCACCTCGGCGACTTACCTGAGTGAAATGGCGACCAAGGAACGTCGCGGTTTCTTCTCCAGCTTCCAATACGTGACGCTGATTTCCGGCCAGCTCATCGCCCTCGGCGTGCTGATCGTGCTGCAACAATTGCTGACCACCGAGCAGCTGTACGCCTGGGGCTGGCGCATCCCGTTCGCCATCGGCGCGCTGTGTGCAATCGTTGCGCTGTACCTGCGTCGCGGCATGGAAGAAACCGAGTCGTTCACCAAGAAGGAAAAGGCCAAGGAAAGCGCCATGCGCACCCTGATGCGCCACCCCAAGGAATTGTTGACCGTGGTCGGCCTGACCATGGGCGGCACCCTGGCCTTCTACACCTACACCACTTACATGCAGAAATACCTGGTGAACACGGTGGGCATGAGCATCTCCGACTCCACCACCATTTCCGCCGCCACGCTGTTCCTGTTCATGTGCCTGCAACCCGTCATCGGCGGGCTCTCGGACAAGATCGGTCGTCGGCCGATCCTGATTGCCTTCGGCATCCTCGGCACGCTGTTCACCGTGCCGATCCTCACCACCCTGCACACCATCGAGACCTGGTGGGGCGCGTTCTTCCTGATCATGGCCGCGCTGATCATCGTCAGCGGCTACACCTCGATCAACGCGGTGGTGAAAGCCGAGCTGTTCCCTACCGAAATCCGCGCCTTGGGCGTCGGCCTGCCCTACGCACTGACCGTATCGATCTTCGGCGGCACCGCTGAATACATCGCGCTGTGGTTCAAGAGCATCGGCATGGAGACCGGCTACTACTGGTACGTGACGGCGTGCATCGCGGTTTCGCTGCTGGTGTACATCACCATGAAGGACACCCGCAAACACTCGCGGATCGTGACTGACTGACAGGCCAGTCGTACAAAAAAAGGGGCGAACCTGCACGGGTTCGCCCCTTTCGTCGTTCCGGGACGGCGTCATTTCCTACATTAATTTCCACTTAATGGCTGCACTCCACCCTCGCGCTCATCAACTATCGATGCTTGGAGTATGACCATGAAAACCAAACTGATCTTCGCCCTGACCCTCACCGCACTGGCCAGTAGCGCGTTCGCCGACGACGGCTTCGAGCGTACCGGCACGGCCGCTTTCATCGCCAGCAGCCATGAGCGCGCCGGTTCCGCCGTCGTTGCCAAGAAAGACGAGAACCACGCCATCGAGCCCACCGTGGCTGCCGACGGCTCCGACCCTAGCGATGCGGCGTCGACCAACTGATCCCAACCGGCAACACCAAGACCTGTGGGAGCGAGCAACCTCCCACAGGTTTTTTGTGGTGCTGACAAAAGGGTCAGGGCGCTGCACTATCGTCGGATCCTTCTGACACGCACCGGACCTACATCCTTCATGCCCGACGACATTCACTACTACGAACCCGCCCAAGGCCATGGCCTGCCCCACGACCCGTTCAATGCCATCGTCGGCCCACGGCCGATTGGCTGGATCTCTTCACAAGATGGCGAAGGCCGCCTGAACCTGGCGCCCTACAGTTTTTTCAACGCTTTCAACTACGTTCCGCCGATCATCGGCTTCTCCAGTGTCGGTCGCAAAGACAGCCTCAACAACATCGAACAGACCGGTGAATTTGCCTGGAACCTGGCCACGCGCCCACTGGCCGAGCAGATGAACCAGAGCTGCGCGATGGTCGCGCCGCAGGTCAACGAATTCGAGCTGGCGGGCCTGACGCCGGCGGCATCGCGGATCATCCAGGTGCCGCGCGTCGCCGAGAGCCCGGTGTCCTTCGAATGCAAGGTCACGCAGATCATCCAGTTGCAGCGAGCGGACAAGGCGCCTGTGCCGAGCTGGTTGATTCTGGGCGAAGTGGTCGCCGTTCACATCGCCAAGTGGCTGTTGAAGGACGGGGTCTACGACACCGCCGCCGCCGAGCCGATCTTGCGCGGCGGCGGGCCGGCGGATTACTTCCAGCTGGGGCCGGAGGCGTTGTTCAAGATGCATCGCCCGCGATAAGGATGGGCGGTGCGACGTTTCGCTAAATCCCCTCGCCACAACAGCAATCCTTGAAATGCTGCTTACCAGACCAATCCGCCTTCGTCGTCGACACCCTTGAGGTGAGTCAACTGCTGGGCAGCCGCTTCATCGGCTTTGAAAGCGGTCTCGAAGGTCTGCTCTTCGAGCACTTTATTGAAACGCGGCTTCTCGGCACTGCCGATGGCCTTGGTGGCGATGGCTGCGTAGTAGCCGCCACCTTCCTTGGGAACAACAGCGGAAACAGCTTCAAAAGTTTCAAAGGCTTTGCGTGCCATACTTCGCATCCTGGCGGTGGGAAATGCCTGTCATTAAACCTTCAACCGGCCAGTTTGTGTACCTTCGCCATGCACCCTTCGGTCGCCTGGGCGGCGGACACTTCCCGAAAGGTGTGGAAGTCCAGGCTGCTGACCACCAGGTCTTGCACCAATTGGGCGAAGATCGCCATGGCCGGTGAGTTGAAATAAGCGTCCATCGCCTGTTGGTTGACCCACAGCCCGGACACCAGCCACAACTCGGCGTCGCATTGCGATTGTTGCAAGGCAAAGTGCAGGCAACCGGGCGCCTGGCGCGAAGGTACGATCAAGCTGCTGAGGCGTGCGCCCAATGGCTTGGAGCAACCGGCGCGGGCCCGGACAAAAGCCATGTGACTGACGGGGATCTGTGTAGTCATGTTCAACCCTCCCAGGTCATCCGTTGGCAGCCGGGGACAGGCTGCGACAGGATCAAAGGTTAAGCGCGCTGCCGCCAGCTTCGTTAGTCGATTCCTGCCGACTCATTGCACGATTCTGCGCCTGGGAATTCACCCATCCGTGCCTGATGGGTGGGAATTGCCGGGAGTTGAAACAAAAGGTTTCAAGCAAGTTTCGGCCAGGCTGCACAGCCCTTCACGCCGCCGCCTTGCAGGATCAGGCAAGCTTTCAACAGGATGTGACTACCGCCATGCCTTGCACAAACATAAGCTTTGTCCTATCGCTCCCTTCGCCATGAGGATCCCGGCATGTCGCCACTCGATCACGCCCACGCCCCGCTGGACACGTACCTGGAACAGCAGCGCGCCGAGCTGGCGTCGATCATCGACCGCAACACCAGCGAGGACGGCAGCTACGCCACGGCCATCGGCTCGCTGAACCTGTCGCGCCACAGCCAGCCACACAAGTTTGCCCCGGTGCTGGCGCAACCGGCGCTGTGCATCATGGCCCAGGGCAGCAAGCAGGTGCGCCTGGCGGACGAATTTTTCAACTATGACCCGCTGCATTACCTGGTGGTCTCGGTCTCGATGCCATTGAGCGGTTGCATCGCCGACGTCTCGCCCGAGCAGCCGATCCTGGCGCTGCGCCTGGACATCGACCCGGCGGAAATCACCGCGCTGATCGCCGATGCCGGCCCCTTGGGCGTGCCGACTCGCCCGGCCGGCCGTGGCCTGTATGTGGAACGCCTGGACACGCCGATGCTCGACGCGGTGCTACGCCTGACGCGCCTGCTCGATACGCCAAAAGACATCGCCATGCTCGCGCCCCTGGTGCGCCGGGAAATCCTTTACCGCCTGCTACGCAGCCCGCAAGGCTATCGGTTGTATGAAATCGCCATTGCCAATAGCCAGAGCCATCGCATCAGCCAGGCGATCAAATGGCTCAACGGCCATTTCGAACAACCGTTGCGCATCGATGACCTCGCTCGGGAGGTCAACCTCAGCGTTTCGACCTTGCATCATCGGTTCAAGGCCATGACGGCCATGAGCCCGTTGCAATACCAAAAGCAATTGCGCTTGCAGGAGGCTCGACGGTTGATGCTGGCCGAAGGGCTGGAAGCGTCGGCGGCGGGGTATCGAGTGGGGTATGAAAGCCCGTCGCAGTTCAGCCGGGAGTACAGCCGTTTGTTTGGCGCGCCGCCGTTGCGGGATCTGGCGCGGTTGCGGATGACCGTCTGATCCTGGACTTGCACAGCATTCGCCGCCTCGGCTTCGCAGCCTTCAGACCGCCCGGATCACGTGTTTGATTTCCTGGAACGCGGCCAGTCCCCAAGGTCCCAATTCACGACCCAGGCTGCTCTGCTTGTAGCCGCCCCAAGCGGCCTGGGGGAAAATCACTTGCGGTGCGTTGATCCACACCAGCCCTGCCTGCAAGGCGTCGGCGACCTTCCCGGCCGCCTCGGCATCGCGGCTGACCACGCTCGCCACCAGGCCGAAACGGCTGTCATTGGCCAGGGCAATCGCCTCTTCCGGGTGGCCGAAACGACGCACGCACAACACCGGCCCGAAGATCTCCTCGCACCACAGCGCACTGTCGAGGGGCACGTCGGTGAAGATCGTTGGCTGTAAAAAAAAGCCGCGTTGCAGATGCGCGGGTCGTTGACCGCCGCACACCAACGTTGCGCCGTCGCTCACGCCTCGATCGATGTGCCCGAGCACCCGTTGGTATTGCGCCTGGTTGACCAGCGCACCCATCTCCACGTCCGGGTCGAATGGATCGGCCACGCGGATCGCCTCGGCCCGCGCCTTGAGCCGTCGCATGAATTCATCGGCCAGCTCATCGGCGACCAACACCCGAGTGGTGGCCGAGCACATCTGCCCCGCGTTGAAGAAACCGCCGCCACAGGCCAGCTCCACCGCCAGGTCCAGGTCGGCGTCGGCCAGCACCAGCAAGGACGATTTGCCGCCCAGCTCCAGGCTCACGCCCTTCACGGTTTCCGCCGCCCGTTGCATCACTTGCACCCCCACCGCGTTGCTGCCGGTAAAGGAAATCTTCGCCACGCGCGGGTCGGACGCCAGCGGCGCCCCGACCGCCAACCCCGTGCCGCAGACCAGGTTGAACACGCCATCGGGCAAGCCGCATTCGGCGATGACCGAGGCCAGCGCCAGCTCCGGCAGCGGCGTGACTTCCGAAGGCTTGAGCACCACGCAGCAGCCGGCGGCCAAGGCCGGGGCAAGTTTCCAGGCGGTGGTGACCATCGGGAAATTCCACGGCACGATCAAGCCGACCACCCCACAAGGTTCGCGGCGTAGACGTGCGCAGAAATCATCGCTGGGCAACGCCAGCGGACCGTCCTGACGAGCGTCCAGTTCTTCGGCCAAACCGGCGTAGTACTCGAAGGTCGCGACCACATCGTCGACGTCGATGGCCGCTTCGAACAACGGTTTGCCGTTGTTGCTCGATTGCAAATGCATCAGCCGCTCACGAGCATCCCGCACGCCGGCAGCAATACGCCGAAGCACCGCGCCGCGCTCGGCACCCGAGGTGTTTGACCATGGGCCAAAAGCCTGGGTAGCGGCCTCCAAGGCTTGATCGACGGCGGGTTTCTCGCCGCCGTAAACAGTGGTCAGCAGCGCCTCGTTCGCGGGGTTGATCACCCGCAGCGGTTGATCGCCCGCCAACCACTCGCCGTTGATGTACAGGCCGTCTTGCGTCGTCGGGAAATTCATTCGGCCACCTCCGCCATCCAGCGCGCCTGGTCAATCTCGAGCAACGTCGGCCCCTGGCGGTGACTGGCGGCCAGCAATGCGCTGCGCAGGGAATGCACGCCGTCGATCGTCTCGGCGCCGCACCCCAGGGCTTTGGCAACGCCGATGAAATCCGGCGTGTAGATGTCCACGCCCACCGGTTCGATGGCGCGGTTGACCATGTATTTCTTGATCTCTTCATAGCCCTGGTTATTCCACAGCAGCACGATCACCGGCGTGCGCGCTTCCACCGCGCTGGCCAGTTCCGGGAGGGTGAACTGCAACCCACCGTCGCCGATCAGGCACACCACGGGCGGGCGGCCATGGCCGTTGTCGACACCACCCAGCCAGGCACCAATGGCCGCCGGCAACGCGTAGCCGAGGGTGCCGTAGCCGGTGGACGAATTGAACCAGCGGCGCGGGCGTTCGGTATTGAAGGTGAGGTTGCCGGTGTAGACCGGCTGGGTGGAATCGCCAACGAAAACCGCGTCGGGCAAGGCCTGCAATACCGTATCGAGGAACACCGTCTGGGCGCGGGTCGGGACGTCCCATTGCTGATCGAGTTCGGTCCACAGCCGTTCGACACGAATCGCTCCCCAACTGTCGTCTCTCGCGCCGGGCACGCCGCGCTTCAACGCATCGAGCAATGCCCGCGCGGCACTTTGTGCGTCGGCCACCAGCGCCAGTCTTGGCGCGTAGTTGCGCACGGTCTGGTCGGGGTCGATGTCGATGCGCAACAACGCACCGGGAATCTCGAAGCCACCGGCAAAGGTGACGTCGTAATCGGTCTCGGCCAGCTCGGTGCCGATCGCCAGTACTACATCCGCTTCGGCCACCAGGGCACGGGTGGCCACCAGGCTCTGGGTGGAACCGATCAGCAACGGATGACGGGACGGCAGCAGGCCCTTGGCATTGATGGTCAGCGCCACGGGGGCGCCGAGGCGTTCGGCCAGTTCGGTCAATTCAGTCCCGGCGTCCATCGCCCCCCCTCCGGCAAGCACCAACGGCCGCCGGGCCGTCGCCAGCAAGGCTGCCATTTGCTCCACGGCACTGGGCGCGGCCCCGGCGCGATTGATGCTCACTGGCGTGCTGGCGAGCAGGTCATCGGCTTGTTCAACGAGCACATCCAACGGAATCTCGATGTGCACCGGCCGCGGACGCCCGGCCTGGAACAGGGCAAAGGCCCGGGCCAGCACACCCGGCAATTCGGCGGCCGACATCAGCGTGTGGGAAAACGCCGCGACCCCGCCCACCAGCGCGCTCTGGTTCGGCAGCTCATGCAGCTTGCCGCGCCCACCGCCCAGCTGGCTGCGTGACTGTACGCTGGAGATCACCAGCATCGGAATCGAATCGGCATAGGCCTGGCCCATGGCAGTGGTGATGTTGGTCATGCCCGGGCCGGTGATGATGAAGCACACGCCCGGCTTGCCGCTGACACGGGCGTAGCCGTCGGCCATGAAACCGGCGCCCTGTTCATGGCGCGGCGTCACATGGCGGATGCTTGAACGGGCCAGCCCGCGATACAACTCCACGGTGTGTACGCCAGGAATGCCGAACACCTGCTCCACGCCATAGCCTTCCAGTAACTTGACCAATACTTCGCCGCACGTCGCCATTGCCATTGCCTTTTTTGTTGTCTTGAAAAGGACCCCGCACGACACCTGCGGGCCGCTTTTGCTCTGAGGGAATGGCGTTATTGGACGGCCAGGCCGTAGCGGCAACAATGGATAAAAAGTCATACTAGCCATGTCCTCACGTCATGGCTTGGATCCAGATGAAACGACTCCCACCGCTGCCGACGTTGCATACTTTCTTGATCACGGCCCAGTGCTGCAACTTCACTCGCGCCGCCGAACAGCTGCACATCACCCAAGGCGCGGTGAGCCGGCAGATCGCAGGGCTGGAGGATCATCTGGGTTATGCGTTGTTCCAGCGCCAGGCACGCGGGTTGAGCCTGACCGCCGAGGGCCAGGCGTGGCTGCCCCGGGTGCAGCAGGTGTTCGGCCTGATCGGCGAGGCGGTCGAGCAGATCGGCGAGAAGCGCCAGACACTGAAGCTCAAGGCCCCGACCTGTGTGATGCGCTGGCTGCTGCCGCGCCTGTTGCAATGGCAAAAAGAGCGCCCGGACGTGCCGGTGGAGCTGACCACCACGGTCCGGCACGGCGTGGATTTCCAGCGTGAGGCATTCGACGCGGCGGTGGTTTACGGCCCGCCGCCCGACGCCTCGCTTGACTGCCTGCACTTGTTCGACGAGCAGCTTACACCGGTGTGCTCGCGCCCCTTGCTGGAAGGTCCGGTCCCGTTGAATTCACCCCTCGATCTGCAACAACACCTGCTGCTGCATCCCACCACCGACGAGCGCGACTGGAACGCCTGGCTGGCCGCGGCCGACGTGCGTTTGAGCAACGTCAGCAAAGGCCAGCATTTCGAAACCCTGGACCTGGCGATGTCCATGGCCTCCCAAGGCACCGGCGTGGCGATTGGCGACTGGTCGCTGATCGGCGAAGACCTCAGCGCCGGCCGGCTGGTGATGCCGTTCGAACTGAAGGTCAGGACCGGGCTGGGTTATCACTTGGTCTATCCGCGCCGGCCGCAGGTGTCGGGCCAGTTGCAGGAGCTAATGGACTGGTTGGTGGAGCAGGCCCAAGCACGGTAGTAGCGCCACAAAAGCACCCCCCGATGTCAGTTAGAGCACATTCGGCGCCTGCGCCGGCTCGATCTGCGCCCAGTGCGAGGTGTCTTCGCGGTGTTGCTGCAAATAGGGCAGCACCGCCCCCAGCAATGGTTCCTTGAAGGCCTCTTGAAAGCGATGGGCGAGGCCCGGGATCAGCTTCAACCGGCTGCCGCGAATATGCGCCGCGAGATGCACCCCATGCATCACCGGCAACAAGGGATCAGCGGTGCCGTGGACCACCAAGGTCGGCACCTGCAGCTGATTGAGCAGCGCCACCCGGCTTGGCTCGGCCATGATCGCCATGATCTGGCGCTTCACACCCTCGGGGTTGAAGGCCCGGTCATAGGCCACCGCAGCCTGGTGCAGCAGAGCCTGTCGATCGTCGACCACCATCGGGCTGCCCAGCGCGGCCAGCAGGTCGGCCTGCTGTTCGAGCGCCACTTCACGATTCGGCGCACTGCGCCGCGACAACAGTTGCACCAGCGTTTCACTGGGCGCCGGCAAGCCCGCGGCGCCGGAGCTGGTCATGAGCAATGTCAGGCTCTCGACCCGCTGAGGCGCCATGGCGGCCATGTGCTGGGCGATCATCCCACCCATGCTGACGCCCAACACATGGAAGCTTTGCACCTGCAAGGCGTCCATCAAGCCCAGGCCATCGGCGGCCATGTTCGTCAACGAATAAGGCGCCGCCACGGGCAGGCCGAGCTTGTAGCGCAACGCCTCGAATGTCAGGTTGGCGCTGCCGGGCGCCTGGCGCCAGGTGGATAAACCGACGTCCCGGTTGTCGTAGCGGATCACCCGAAAACCCTGTTCGCACAGCGCCACCACCACTTCATCCGGCCAGTGAATCAACTGCCCACCCAAGCCCATCACCAGCAGCAACGCAGGGTCGGACGCCCGCCCGATGCTCTGGTACGCCAGGCTTACCTGATCCAAGTCGACCCGCTGGGTCGCGACATTGACATCACAACGAGAAGCCGCCAACGACGGCAAGCCGCACAACAAGGCGGCCAGGAAAATGAATACACGCATGAACAAACACCAAAACGCAGAACCCCAGTAGAGCGCGAGTCTGATGAAGTTCGTTCAAGCGCGCTGCCACAGTTGCGTGACAGTTTGATGAAGATTGCCGAGTGGTTGTGTGAAGCCATAGGCCGGCGATGGTTCAAGCCCATTGGCGACGCTGACCCAAAGGTTGTCGCCGAACCGTTCCTGGGCCGGGCGCAACTGCGCCAGCGCCTGCTCGAATTCGCAACGCCAGGCATCGCGGTCATTGACCAGGCCCACCGAGAGGATCTTGTAGGTCGGCAGGCGATCCAGCACCCGGCCCAGTTGGTCTGGGGCGGGCACGGCGTCGATGTGCAGGCCATCCACCGGCAGGCTAACCGCCAGGCCGAGGTTGTCGTCCAGGCCATTGAAGCAGGTCGCCACCAACTTTTTCAGCGGCGAGTACTGAAGGACGTGATAGGCCCGCTCGAAGGCGCTTCGCCAGGCCAGGGGCAGGTCGAGCGTGAGGATCGGTTCATCGATCTGCACCCACTCCACGCCTTGGGCCTTGAGACGATTGAGGACGTCACCGTAGACCGGCAGCAGGCGCTCCAGCAGGTCGAGCTTGTCAATGTCGCCGTCATTGGCCTTGCCCTGCCAGAGGTACGTCAGCGGGCCGATGACTGCAGGCTTGACCCGATGGCCCTGGGCGTGGGCTTTGTCGATTTCGTCGAACAACCGCTCCCAGCCCAGCGTACCTTTCCAATCAGCTTCCAGGTCGTTCAATTCGCGGTCGGCGCCGATGCGGGGAAAACCGAGGGTATGGGCCAGGGCCATGGGAATGTACTCCTTGTAAAAGATGACGCCATTGTCGACAGCCAGTCCCACATGAGACAAACTCAATCTTTTCGTGTTGATCACAAGTTTTACTCATGGAGCAAATCCGGTGCTTGAACTCCGTCACCTCAAGACGCTGCACGCCCTGCGCGAAGCCGACAGCCTGGTCGAAGCCGCCGAACGCCTGCACCTGACCCAGTCCGCCCTCTCCCACCAGTTCAAGGAATTGGAAGAACGCCTGGGTATGCAGTTGTTCGTGCGCAAGACCAAACCGGTCCGTTTCACCAGCGCCGGCCTGCGCTTGCTGCAACTGGCCGACGCCACCCTGCCGTTGCTGCGCAGCGCCGAACGGGACATCGCGCGGCTCGCGGGCGGCACCGCCGGGCGTTTGCACATGGCCATCGAGTGTCACAGCTGCTTCCAGTGGTTGATGCCCACCATCGACCAGTTCCGCGATGCCTGGCCGGAAGTCGAGCTGGACCTGGCCTCGGGCTTCGCCTTCGCCCCACTGCCGGCCCTGGCCCGTGGCGACCTGGACCTGGTCGTCACCTCCGATCCCCTTGAACTGGCGGGCATTACCTACGTGCCGCTGTTCACCTACGAGGCGATGCTGGCGGTGGCCAACCAGCATCGGCTGGCGGGCAAGGCCTACATCGTGCCCGAAGACCTGATCAGCGAAACCCTGATCACGTATCCGGTGGAACGCGATCGCCTGGACATCTTCACCCGCTTCCTCGAACCGGCCGACATCGAACCGGCCCAGGTGCGCACGTCCGAGCTGACGGTGATGATGATGCAACTGGTCGCCAGCGGCCGTGGCGTCTGCGGCATGCCCCATTGGGCGCTGCATGAATACAGCTCACGGGGCTACGTGAAGGCCAAGCGGCTGGGGGAAAAAGGTTTGTTCGCCACGCTCTACGCGGCGGTGCGCACCGACATGCTCGACGCGCCGTATATGCGCGACTTTCTGCTGACGGCAAAAGACACGTCGTTTTCCACACTCGACGGTGTCAGCGCGGTGCGGTAATTGCCACAAAGCTCCATCACTCAAATTTGCGGTGAGATCAGAGTTCAAGCCACATATGGATCTTGTCGAGGTACTCGTCCCCCACGCGAATCGCCATCGGCTCTAGGCCATACAACAGAAAGCCGCAGCGCTGGTAAAGCTCGATGGCCGGGTCGTTGCCGGCGGTGACGGTCAATTGCACAAGGCGCAGGAAGGGATGGCGACGGGCTTCGTCGAGGGCGGCCCGCATCAACTGTTCGCCGAGCCCGGCGTGACGATGGGCCTCGACGACGTACATGCCGAACAGCGTCGCCTTGTGCCGCGCCTTCAGCCGAGGCTCCAGGGCCAGGCCGACGATACCCACCAGCTCGTGCGCGATGAACGCGCCGAGGATCACTTCGAGCCGGCTGGTCAGGCGCGACTCCCACCAATTGATGGGCAGCGTCGCCCGTTCGCTGGCGCTGGAAGTGAAGGCCTGTGGATGGAATTCATAGGCCTGGAGCATCAGCTCCCGATAGCTCTGGGCGTCACCCGCCTTCAGCCGTCGGATGCTCACGCCGAACGCCGTTGCTCAAGCATCAACCGCAGGGCCAGCGCACCGAGCACGAAGCCCATGAAATACCGTTGCGCCGCCAGCCAGGTCGGGTTGTGGACGAACCATGAGGCGATGCCGGCGGCGAACAGTGCGATCAGCAGATTGACACTGAAACTGACGCTGATCTGGGTCAGCCCGAGGATGATGCTCTGGGTGAACAGTGAACCGTGCTCCGGGCTGATGAACTGCGGGAACACCGAGAGGTAGAACACCGCGATCTTCGGGTTCAGGGCGCTGGTGAGAAAGCCCATGGTGATCAGCTTGCGGGTCGAATCCGCTGGCAATTGCTGGGCCTGGAACGGCGAGCGGGCGCCGGGTTTCACCGCTTGCCAGGCCAGCCACAGCAGGTACAGCGCACCGGCCCACTTGAGGACTTCATAGGCCATGGGCACCGCGAGGAACACCGCCGTCAGCCCCGCCGCCGCCGCGAACATGTGCACGAAGAACCCCGCCACCACGCCTAATAAAGAAGTGACGCCGGCCTTGCGCCCCTGACAGATCGAGCGGGAAATCAGGTAGATCATGTTCGGGCCGGGCGTGAGCACCATCAGCAACGCGGCGGCGGCGAAAATCAGCAGGTCCGGCAAGGGGATCATGAAGGCGTCGCTCCTTGAATCAGCAGGTCGAGAGGCAGTGGGTTCGATAAAACGGCAGGATCACTTCGCCTGTCAACGGCGCCAGCAGTAATTCGCTGTCGCGGCAAGGGTCGATCCAATGCACTTCTTCAATTTCGGCAGCCGGGGAAACCGCTGCATCGGTCTCCAGCAAAAACACCTCGGCCTGCACGATAAATCCCGGCTCATTGGCGGCCGGCGCGCTGAATTGCCCCAGATGACGGGCCTGGGCCGGATCGATCCTGAGCCCGAGCTCCTCGTCCAATTCCCGAGCCAGGGCCTGGATCGGTTGCTCATGGGCTTCGATCTTGCCGCCGGGTTGCATGAAGGCCTGGGTGCCGCGCTTGCGCACCAGCAGGGTCCGGCCGTCCGGGCCGATGAGCAGGGCGGCGGCGATGCGGATCAGAGGGGTGGTCATGTACAAGGGCCTCGGGCGGAAAATGCCGGGCAGGTTACAGATCCAAGCGGCGGGAGCAAAGCCTGGCGCCGGACTGAAAATCGACGCAGTCCCTCTGTGGGAGCGAGCTTGCTCGCGATTGCGGTATGTCGGTCGAGAAATATCCGACTGATACTCAGCTATCGCGAGCAAGCTCGCTCCCACAAGGGATAGCGGGTCTGTCAGACCCCGGTCACCCCAAAATAGGCTTCGGCGCCGAAGGATCCGCCTCCTCCTCTGGGATCTTGACGAACACGCTGTACCGCGCCCCTTCCATTGCTTCGAAGGCGATGAGCTTTTCGATCAGCGGGCCGCTCATGACCTTTCCGGCGTTGAGTAGCAGCATGCCATTGTCGGCATTGAGGTTGCGCGCCAGAACCATGCCTGCCTCCAGTTCACGAGTGCTGGTGACTTTCACGGTCGGGTCGGACAGCGTCACGTCTTCCAGGTATTCGCCACAGGCCTTGATGAAGTCTTCGACCATGTTCGGGTCGTACAGCTTGCCGGCGTATTTGCGGATGTAGACCAGCGCTTCGTCGCTGTTCATCTGCCGCTCCAGGATCAACCCGCGCTGCAACTCGATGAAATCCACCGCCAGTTTCAACAGGCGCGAGCCGAACGGAATCGCCTCGCCCTTCAAGTGATCGGGGAATCCGCTGCCGTCCCAACGTTCCTGGTGATGAAGGATGATCCGCGCCGCGTCCTTCATCGGGTCCAGGGTCATCAGCAGCGATTCGCTCTGCTTCGGATAGGCGCGGTACAGCTCCAGTTCGCTGTGATGCAGCATGTCCGCCGGCGTGACCATCATGTTATCGGTCCAGCTCAGCTTGCCAATGTTGTAGAGCGCGGCGGCCATGGTCAGGTCGCGGTCGGTGGACTCGTCGAGGAAATTGAGCCGGCTATAGACCCGGATCAATTCGATGATCTGCCGGTTGGTCTGCTTGGCCTTGGGCAGGCGCAGGTTGGCGATCAGCGAGAACACCTCGGTGCCGGTCACGTAGCTGCGCTTGAGCTCTTCATAGGCCAGGTCGAGCATGTCGGCGGTCTGCTGCAGCTCGGCGGTCCGCGACGCCACGCGTTTTTCCAGGGTGGCGTTGAGGGTCTTGAGTTGCTGGTTCTGCTCACGATTCAGGGCTTCGAGGCGCTGACGCTCGCTCTCCGAATGCTGGTGGGCCAGGGCTTGGCGCAGGGCCTGCACCAACTCCTCGTCATTCCAGGGCTTGCTGAGGTAGCGGTAGAGCTGCCCCTCATTGATAGCCTTGGTCATCATGTCCACGTCGGCATAACCGGTGAGCAGGATGCGCAATGTCGAAGGATAAAGCTTGCGAATTTCCGCCAGCAGCGTGGCGCCGTCCATGTTGGGCATGCGCGCATCGGTCATCACCAGATCGACCGGCCGCTCCTTGAGAATTTCCAGGGCCTTGGCGCCACTGTCGGCCACCAGGATTTCGTACGGCTGGCTGCGCAACAGCCGACGCAGGCTGTTGAGGATCGATTCTTCGTCATCTACCAACAACACCGTCGGCTTTGTTGCCGGAACGCCCGGCGCTTGATCTTCCATTGGAACCCCCTCCTGTCATCGACAACCGTTCTACCTTAGCCCCAAAAAACAGGCTAGTAGATTGCGAAAATTTAGACACAATTCGCCATCACTCACCTCGCGCTTCCGACGAGCCGACTATGCTGTACCCCATGAAGGGCCAAGTACAGGCCGAATACTCATGCCAGCGAAAGGGATATCAGATGTACCCACGGTTCCGTAGTCAGCATCTCGACGGTGCACGGCCATGAGCCTGCCGATGGAAAGATCCAATCGGCGGATACTGATCGTTGATGACACGCCGACGATCCATGAGGATTTTCGAAAGATTCTCAGCCCCCACGCAGCGCCCGAAGACAGCCTGAGCAATGCTGAAGAAGCCTTGTTCGGCGCCCCCGTGGTGGTTTGCGCCCAGAGCTTCGAGCTCGAATCGGCGTTCCAGGGCATGGAAGCCCTGAACAAGGTCGAAACCGCCCTTGCCCAGGGCAAACCGTTCGCCATGGCTTTCATCGACATGCGCATGCCGCCGGGTTGGGACGGCCTGGAAACCATCGAGCGGCTGTGGCGCGCCGACCCCAAGTTGCAAGTGGCGTTGTGCACGGCCTACTCGGATTATTCCTGGGAGGACATCGCCGACCGTCTCGAACTGGGCGACCGCCTGCTGATCCTGAAGAAACCTTTCGATGCGATCGAGATTCGCCAGATGGCGAGCACCTTGACCGTCAAATGGCAGATGACCGAAGACGCCGCGTTGAAAATGGACATGCTCGAACGGGCAGTGGAAGAACGCACCCGGGAGCTGGCCGACGCCAACATCATCGTGCAGAACAGCCCGACCATCCTTTATCGCCTGCGCGGCGAGCCGCCGTTCCCATTGATGTACATCTCCCACAACATCACCAAGTTCGGCCATGTCGCGGCGCGCCTGATCAGCTCGCCGGACTGGGCGCAAACCTTGATCCACCCCGACGACCAGGCCAAGGTCGACGAAGCCATGGTGCGCGTCCTGGACCGCGACACCGCGGGTGCCTCCATCGAATTTCGCATGCGCACTGGCGACGACACGTTCCGCTGGGTAGAGAACCGCTACATCCCGGTGCGCAACGAGCAAGGCCTGCTGCTGGAAGTCGAAGGCATCATCCTCGACATTACCGAGCGCAAGCTGGCCGAGGAAAAGATCGCCTTGCTGGCCCGCACCGATGGCCTGACCGGGCTCGCCAACCGCGCCACCATGATCGAGCGGCTGCACCAGGCCTTTGCGGCCGCCCGTCGGGGGGCGGCGCCCTTCGCAATGTTTTACCTGGACCTGGACCACTTCAAGCGGATCAACGACACCCTCGGGCACCCCATCGGTGACCTGCTGTTGCAACAAGTCGCAGCGCGGCTCAAGGGCTGCACCCGGGAAAACGACGTGGTGGCGCGCCTGGGTGGCGACGAATTCGCCATCCTGCAACTGGACGTCCACGAAGCGACCCACTGCGCCGCGCTGGCGGCCAAGATTCGCGACACGCTGGTGGCGCCCTATTCCCTGGATGGCAACGACGTACGCATTTCCGTGAGCATCGGCATCAGCCTCTATTCCCCGCAGAGCCCAAGCGCCGACAGCCTGATGGCCCAATCCGACATGGCCCTGTACCGCTCCAAGGAAAAGGGCCGCAACCAGTATCACTTCCACAACGAGGAAATTAACCAGGAGGTCACGGATCGGGTCGCCCTCGCCAATGACCTGCGCCTGGCCATCGAAAACAACGAGTTGCACTTGCACTACCTGCCGGAAGTCGACCTTGGCACCGGCCGGATTCTCGGCATGGGCGTGCAGGTGCGCTGGAACCATCCCGCGCGCGGCTGGCTGGAACCGGCCGCCTTCATGCCAGCCGCGGAAAAAACCGGAATCATCATCGGCCTGGGCCATTGGGTCCTGGACCAGGCCTGCCAGCAGATGCGCCAATGGCGAGACCAGGGAATGGCGCCACCGGTGATCGCCATCGACCTGTCCCTGACCCAGCTCAAGACCGGCCCGGAACTGATCTACGACGTGCTGCGTACCACCGCGCGCTGGGAGCTGGCGCCCTGGGACCTGCGTTTCGACGTCACCGAAGCAACCCTGGCCCAGACCAAATGGACCCATAACGACGTGCTGCCGCGCCTGTGCGAATTGGGCGTGCAGGTCGCCATCGACGACTTCGGCACCGAGTACTCATCCTTCGATTACCTCAAGACTTACCGCGTGAACCACCTCAAGCTCGCCCAGCGCTTCCTCGACAGCGCCAACGCCGATCCGGAGAACGCCACGACCCTGCGGGCCATCATCAACTTCGCCCGGGACGTGGGCATCGGAATCATCGCCGAAGGGGTCGAGACCCAGGAGCAACGCACGACGCTGATGTCCAGCGGCGGGTCGATACAAGCCCAGGGGCACTATTTCAGCACTGTGGTGGACAGTGAGCAGGCCGCCGCCCTGCTCAAGGCGGGCGCCATCGTTCCGGTGGCGGACCACTGGACCCGGCCGGCGAGCCAGCTATCGGAGAGCAGCCCATGAACCCCATGTCCGTACCGGCAAACAGGCGCATCCTGGTGGTGGACGACACGCCCGCCATTCACCACGACTTTCGAAAGATCCTCAGCCCCAGCGCAGGCAACGATGACTCGCTGGACGACACCGAGAGCCTGTTGTTCGGCACGCCGCAGGTGAACCGGGTGCAATTCCAGATCGACTCGGCCTACCAGGGCGAGGAAGCGCTGGAACTGGTCAAGCGCGCCCAGGCCGAAGGCCAGCCCTATGCCCTGGTGTTCGCCGACATGCGCATGCCGCCCGGCTGGGACGGCCTGCAGACCATCGAACAACTGTGGAAAGCCGACCCGCGCCTGCAGATCGCCCTGTGCACCGCGCATTCGGATTACTCCTGGGAGACCATGTCGGAACGCATCGAATTCGACGATCAGTTGTTGATCCTCAAGAAGCCGTTCGACACCCTGGAAATCCGCCAGATGGCCAGCGCCATGACCTGGAAATGGCAATTGGCCCAGGACGCCGCACGCAAGATGCGCAGCCTGGAACGCACTATCGAAGAGCGGGTCCAGGAGCTGCTCAAGGTCTCCCAACTGCTGCAATATGACGTGCTCACCGAGCTGCCCAACAGCATGCTGCTCGGCGACCGCCTGACCCAGGCCCTGGCCCAGTGCCGCCGGCATGACCGACAGTTGGCGGTGATGTTCATCGGCCTGGACCGCTTCAAGCGCATCAACAATGCGCTGGGGCACCCGGTGGGCGACGAGATGCTCAAGCGCGTGGCGCGGGCGTTGGCGGCCGTGGTGCGCGAGTCCGACTCGGTGTTTCGCTACGGCTCCGATGAGTTCGTGGTGATCCTCGGCGACATCGCCGACCCACAATTGACCAAGGGCGTGGCGGAAAAGCTGCTGGGGGCCATCAACTCCCCGCACCCCATCGACGGTCACGACCTGACGGTGACAGCGAGCCTGGGCATCAGCGTGTATCCGGCCGATGGTTTCGATGCCGTGGCGCTGATCAAAAAGGCCGAGACGGCAATGCGCAACGTCAAGGAAAACGGCCCCAACGATTTCCGTTTTTTCACCGAGGACATGAATCGCCGCGCCCGTCAGCAGCAGACCATCGAATCTGGCTTGCGCCTGGCCTTGCAGCGTAAGGAGTTCGTGCTGCATTACCAGCCCAAGCTCGATCTGACGAGCGGTAAAGTGGTCGGTGCCGAGGCGTTGGTGCGCTGGAATCGCCCCGATCAGGGGCTCGTCTATCCGTCGGATTTCATCCCCGTGGCCGAGGACAGCGGCCTGATCGTCCCGCTGAGCCAGTGGGTGCTCCAAGAGGCCTGCCAGCAGGCCTGTCGCTGGCAGGCCGAGGGCATGCGGCCGCTGTACCTGTCGGTCAACGTCTCGGCGATCGATTTCCGCCAGCGCGGTTTCGTCGATGGCATCGCGCGCACCCTAAAGGAAACCGGTCTGGACCCGACACAGTTAGAACTGGAGATCACTGAAAGCGTGCTCATGCAGAACATCGACACCACCGTCGCCACGCTCAATGCCATCAAGCATCTGGGCATACGGCTGGCCATCGATGACTTCGGCACCGGCTATTCGAGCCTGAGCTACCTGCAGAAATTTCCGGTGGATGTGTTGAAGATCGACCAGTCGTTCGTCGGTGACCTGAGCATCGACAGCAACGACGCGAAACTGGTGAGCACCATCATCAGCCTGGGCAAGAGTTTGAACCTGCACATCATTGCCGAAGGCGTGGAAACCCGGGAGCAGCTGGAATTCCTCAAGATCCACCAGTGCGAGGAAGCCCAGGGCTACTACTTCAGCAAGGCCGTGGCACCGCAAGCCTTCAGCCAATGGATGGCTGAATGGGAACAACGCCCGAACCCGTTTTCGTGAGCGCCAGCGTCATAACCCCCTTGTTTCAAGGGACAGCATTTCAAAGGAAAGCACCCCATGGCGTCACACGGACTGATTCTGGCTCTCGGCCTGCTGGTGGGACTGAGCGTGACCGCTCGCGCCGAGCCATTGGACGAACCGCTCAAACCCCTGCCTCCCGCTCCCGCCCTGGACCCCAAGCGAGTCCAGTTGGGCCAGCGGCTGTTCAATGACCCACGGCTGTCGGTCAACAACACCCTGTCCTGCGCCAGTTGCCATCGCCTGGACAAGGGCGGCGCCGACGACAAAGCCTTATCCCTGGGTTTCGACGGCAAGCCAGTGGAGGTCAATACGCCCACGGTGTTCAATGCCAGCCTGAATTTCCACCAGTTCTGGGACGGTCGCGTCGACACCCTGGAAGAACAGGTGCATATCGTCGTCACCAGCCCCGGTGAAATGGGCAGTAACTGGGAAACGGTGGTCAAGCGCATCGCGGGCGATACGGGCTATGCCAGGGATTTTGCCGACGCGTACCCAGACGGCGTGACCCAACCCAATATCCAGGGGGCGCTTGCCGACTACGAGCGCACCCTGCGGACACCCAACTCGCGCTTCGATAAATACCTGCTGGGCGATACCGACATCCTCACGCCTCGGGAAAAGTTCGGCTACCAGCGCTTCAAGGAGTACGGCTGCATCGCTTGCCATCAAGGCGTGAACATCGGCGGCAATATGTTCCAGAAATTCGGCGTGATGGGCGACTACATTCAGGACCGGGGCAATCCGACCCGAGCCGACGAAGGACGCTTCAACGTCACCGGCGACGAAGCCGACCGCCAGGTCTTCAAGGTGCCGAGCCTGCGCAACGTGGCCGTCACCGCGCCGTATTTCCATGGAGGGTCGGCACAGACTCTGGAGCAGGCAGTAAAAGTGATGTTCAAGTATCAATTGGGCCGCGAACCCCTGAAGAACGATACCGAACTGATCGTCGAATTCCTCAAGACCCTCACCGGCGAATGGGAGGGCAAGCCGCTATGACACTCGCACGCCGCCTCGGCCTGGTTTTCATTGGTGTATTGCTGGCCTCGATCCTCCTGTTCATGTACATCCAATCGGGTGCCCAGCAAGCCGCCTCGCACATTGAATCCCGGGACCTGATCCGCCTGCTCAAGCAGCAGGACGGTATCTGGGACAACGAAGTGCTCAAGTCCCGGATCGCCCTGAGCCACAATTACGACCCGCTGGTCTCGCCATTGAGTGAAATGACGCGCCTGTGGCAGCGTCTCGATGCCATCGAGTCGGAGCCCGGCCGCCACGCGCCTACGCTCTGGTCATCCCAGCGCGACGAATACCTGAAGGCGATCAAGGAAAAAACCCGCCTGGTGGAACAGTTCAAGTCCCATAACGCGGTACTGCGCAACTCCCTGGCATTCCTGCCCACCGCCGAGGACGACATCCAGCGCCAGTTCACCCAACTGTCCGACGGTGAAAAACTGGAACTGCAAAACGTTGCCATCGACACCTACGACCTGCTGCTCAGCACGATGGAGTTCGCCCAGATCACCACCCGCGAGCAGGCCGCCGAAGTCTTGCTGGGCCTCAATCAACTGGACGTCAACAAAGAGCGGCTGCCGGCGGGGATCGTCAGCTCCGTCGACATCCTGGGCAGGCACATCGCGTTGATCTTGCGCGAGCAACCGTTGGTCAATCAGCTGTTGCACGACTTCGAGGCGGTCCCCCTGGCCGCACGCCTGGACACCATCACCAGCCTGCTGGAAAAAGATCAGGAAAAAGCGGCTGCCAAACATCAGCGCAACCACATTCTCTTGCTCTTGTTCGCCACCTTCCTGACGTTGATATTGATTTGGCTGGCGGTTCGGCTGGTGCGCAGTTTCGGCGAGATCAAGCGGGTCAACAGCGCCCTGCAAACCGCCAACGACGAGCTCGAACAACGGGTCGAGGAACGCACCCGCCAGCTCAAGGACACCCAGAGTGAACTGATGGACACTGCCCGCCAGGCCGGCATGGCGGAGATCGCCACCAACGTGCTGCACAACGTCGGCAACGTGCTCAACAGCGTGAACATTTCCGCCGACCTGGTCAGCCGAAAATTGCGCAGCAGCAAGGCCCTGGGCCTGGGCAAGGCGATGAACCTCATCAACGAGCACAGCCACGACCTGGGGCACTTCCTCACCGAGGACGAAAAAGGCAAGCTGCTACCCGGTTATCTCAACCAATTGGTGGAAGCCATCGCGACGGAACAACAAAGCCTGACCGACGAGCTTGCGCAACTGAGCAAGAGCGTCGACCACATCAAGGACATCGTTTCGACGCAGCAGTCCTACGCCGGCGCCAATAGCCTGATGGAGCCGCTGGTGGTCAGCGAACTGCTCGAGGACGCCCTGCGCATGAACTCAGGGGCCCTGACCCGCCACCATGTGACGGTGATCAAAGAGTACGGCGAAGTGCCACGGATCATGGGCGACAAACACCGCATGCTGCTGATCCTGATCAACCTGATCAGCAATGCCAAATACGCCATGGCGGGGGTTTCCAACCATGCGCGGAACATGACGCTCAAAGCCAGGGTCGTAGATCAAGAGCTGCAAATCAGCGTGAAGGACGAAGGCGAAGGAATCCCGGAGGAAAACATGACGCGCATCTTCGCCCACGGTTTTACCACCCGTAAGGACGGTCACGGGTTTGGCCTGCACAGTTGCGCACTGGCGGCGATTGAAATGAACGGCCACCTCACCGCGCACAGCGAGGGGCCAGGGACCGGGGCGACATTCGTATTGCAACTGCCCTTGAAACTCGCAGAAGGTGAGCCATGAATAGCCTGAGCAACCGGCGCATCCTCTTGATCGACGATACGCCAGCCATCCATGACGACTTCCGAAAGATCCTGACGCCTGAGGACGAGAGCAACGCTGATCTACAGGACATGGAAAGCGCGCTGTTCGGCGAAGCGCCGAAAGTGGCCGCCACCGTTTTCGAACTTGACTCCGCCTACGGTGGCCAGGAAGGCCTGGCCAAATTGCAGCAGGCGCTGGCCAAGGAGCAACCCTATGCCCTGGCGTTCGTCGACATGCGCATGCCCGAAGGCTGGGACGGCGCCAAGACCATTGAGGAACTGTGGAAAGTCGATCCGCAACTGCAAGTGGTGGTCTGCACCGCGTACTCGGATTATTCCTGGGATGAGCTGCTCGACCGTCTCAACGGCCACGATCGTCTGCTGATCCTGAAAAAGCCCTTCGACAACATCGAAGTTCAGCAGATGGCCAACACCTTGACCACCAAATGGGAAATGACCTCCCGCGCCCGTTTGAAAATGAACAAGCTCGAAGACCTGGTGGAACAACGCACCCTGGCGTTCAAACAGGCCAGCGAGTTGCTACAGATGGAAATCGACGAACGCAAGATGCTCGAGAGCCAGCTGGTGCAATCGGAAAAACTCGCCTCCCTGGGCCAACTGGCCGCCGGCGTGGCCCACGAGATCAACAACCCGATCGGCTTCATTTCCTCCAACCTCGGCGCCCTCGGCGGTTACTTCAGCAAACTGGAGGAAATGCTCCAGGCCTACGGCAGTGCCGAGCAAGCCATCGCCTCGCCGGAATTGGTGCTGAATTTGAAAAGCCTGCGCGAGCAGGTGGAACTGGACTTCCTGGTGGAAGACATCCCGGTGCTGATCAAGGAATCCAAGGACGGCATCGCCCGCGTCGGGCAGATCGTCAAGGACCTCAAGGACTTTTCCCGCGTCGACTCCAGCCAGGAATGGCAGATGGCCAATTTGCAGCAAGGCATGGACTCGACCTTGAACATCGTCGCCAACGAGATCAAGTACAAGGCCGACGTGGTCAAGCAATACAGCCCGTTGCCGGAGGTCGAGTGCCTGCCGTCGCAAATCAACCAGGTGATCATGAACCTGATCGTCAACGCCGCCCAGGCCATCGGCCCGGAACGCGGCACCATCACCCTGCGCAACGGGGTGGAAGGCGACAACGTCTGGATCGAAGTCGCCGACAACGGCTCCGGCATCCCCCCGGAAACCCTGCAGAAAATCTTCGACCCGTTTTTCACCACCAAGCCCATCGGCCAAGGCACGGGACTTGGATTGTCGCTGTCCTACGGCATCGTGAAAAAACACAACGGCGACATCACGGTGAGCAGTGAAGTGGGGGTGGGAACGACCTTTCGGGTGGAGTTGCCGGTGCGGCAGATGAAATTGGCGGGGTGAGCGACCGCAGTTTCCAATTTCAGCGAGAGGGCTCTTGTGGCGAGGGAGCTTGCTCCCGCTGGGACGGTCCGACGCCTCGGGCGCAGCAGCCCCAAATGGCCCGTCGCAGTAATCCAGTCGTTGCGTAGGATACGATTTTACGACTGCTGCGCAGCCGAGCGGGAGCAAGCTCCCTCGCCACAGGGTTGCATTCCAAGCTAATGTCTCGCCAACCGCCCTCCCCCCAAGGAACCCGCATGAGCCTATCGTTGCTGAGCCGCTACGCCTTCTTCGCTGGCTGCGTGGTCTTCACCCTCGCCAGCTTGCCGTTCCTGCAACATGACTGGCTCTGGCCGATAGCGCTGGTGACGGGGCTGCTGAGCCTGCTGGGGTTGTTCGACCTGCTGCAAACCCGCCATGCCGTGCGCCGCAACTATCCGATCCTGGGCAATATCCGTTACCTGGTCGAAGGCATCCGCCCGGAGATCCGCCAGTACCTGCTCGAATCCGACAGCGATGCCCTGCCCTTCTCCCGTGCCCAGCGCTCGCTGGTGTATTCACGGGCCAAGAACGAAAGCGCCGACAAACCGTTCGGCACCTTGATCGACGTCTACCAGGCCGGCTTCGAATTCATCGGCCACTCCATGCGCCCGGCGCCGTTGAGCGACCCCAGCGGCTTTCGCGTCACGGTCGGCGGCCCGCAATGCACCCAGCCCTATTCGGCCTCGGTGTTCAACATCTCGGCCATGAGCTTCGGCTCGTTGAGCGCGAATGCGATCCGGGCGTTGAATCAGGGCGCCAAGCTCGGCAACTTCGCCCATGACACCGGCGAAGGCAGCATCAGCCCCTACCACCGCGAACACGGCGGAGACCTGACCTGGGAATTGGGCAGCGGCTATTTCGGTTGCCGCAGCAGTGACGGGCGCTTCGACCCCGAGCGCTTCGCCACCCAGGCCCGGAACCCGCAGGTGCGGATGATCGAAATCAAGATGAGCCAAGGCGCCAAGCCCGGCCACGGCGGGATCCTGCCCAAGCACAAGGTCACCCGGGAAATCGCCGAGACCCGTGGCATCCTCATGGGCGAGGACTGTGTTTCGCCGTCCCGCCACAGCGCGTTCTCCACGCCAATCGAGCTGATGCAGTTCGTCCAGCAATTGCGCGAACTGTCCGGCGGCAAGCCGGTGGGCTTCAAGTTCTGCCTGGGGCATCCGTGGGAATTCATGGGCATCGCCAAGGCCATGCTGGAAACCGGCATCCTGCCCGACTTCATCGTAGTGGACGGCAAGGAAGGCGGCACCGGCGCGGCACCGGTTGAGTTCACCGATCACATCGGCGTGCCGCTGCGCGAAGGCCTGTTGTTCGTGCACAACACCCTGGTGGGGCTGAACCTGCGGGACAAGATCAAGCTCGGCGCCAGCGGCAAGATCGTCAGCGCCTTCGACATCGCCAGCGTCCTGGCCATCGGCGCCGACTGGGCCAACGCCGCGCGCGGCTTCATGTTCGCCATCGGCTGCATTCAGTCCCAAAGCTGCCACACCAACAAATGCCCCACCGGCGTCGCCACCCAGGACACCCTGCGCCAACGCGCCCTGGTCGTCCCGGACAAGGCCCAGCGGGTCTACAACTTCCACCGCAACACCCTCAAGGCCCTCGCCGAAATGCTCGCCGCCGCCGGCCTCGACCACCCCTCGCAATTGCAGCCCAAGCATCTGGTGCGGCGCATGTCGGCGACCGAGATCAAACTGTTTTCGCAGCTGCATGTGTTCTTGAAACCGGGGGAATTGCTGACCGGTGAAGTGAACGGACAGTTCTATTCGCGGATGTGGCAACTGGCGCGGGCGGACAGTTTTGAGCCGCAGGAAATCGTCGCCGCATAATTCGCACCCGCTCCCTGTGGCGAGGGAGCTTGCTCCCGCTGGGTTGTGCGCAGGAGCTGCCGAAGGCTGCGATCGCTTGATCTTTCGCCTAGGACTCAATAGTTGGGGAAAGATCGCAGCCTCGTTTAACGCGGATCCACGCGGCTGCGAACAACCTACCCAGCTCGATGGATGTTATCACCGCGGATCCTCTATGTACTTTTCAGGACCCGTTATGTCTTTCATGACAATAAAATTACCTGCTTCAGTGACATATAAAGAATAGAACTTCTTGTCCACTATTCGCATATATGTTTTGCCAACGGATGTAGCAGCATCAAACATTGCCCTCTTTCCGTCGACTACATTATTGATGCCCTGCCGAGCTAAAAAATGAGAGTGCAGTAAATCATTATCACGGCTCAAGATAAACCGCAAGGTCGGCATATAACTCATTGCAGGATAGCCCTTCGGCAGCCAATTCCTATTCGTAAGAGAAGGAATATAGTAAACCACATCGGTCTTCCAAAAGTCTTTTGTTGAGATGACGTCATAAGCAACAAAAGTAGCCATTGCAGTTTCAAGCTCTTTTTTTGCGATAATGACTTGCCCATACGCGTAGCAAAAAGAAAACATACATAACACAGGAACGATAAGAAACAGCCTCAACACACTCCAAACACGTCCAAAAAAATCGTAATTCAAAATAAACAAGAAAAACAACACAATGGAAAAACCCAGATAGTTTCGGGCGTTTTGATGCTGATCCACTAAAAACAACATAACACCAGGAATACAAGCAATCATTGCTGGGATCACACATACGAACAACACTAGGACTGAGATGCGTTTCTTCCAGCTACCTTCTAGCGAAAAAACATCCTTAATCACAAACATCAATCCGGCACCTGCCCCCAACAACAACAACAGCACTAGATAAAAATTCCCTACCGTTACAAGCTCGGAAACTCTCTCCAGCGAATATCTCAATCTGGAAATTACAATTTCCGGCCATGCTTGATCAGAAAAAATTAGCCCACCCCGGGAATTATCAATCATCTGAAAGGTCGTCAAATAATACACACTTGCACCTAGCATCAGTTGTAGTCCGCGTTGTGTTAGAGCGCATAAAATTTCGTTCGCTGTTCTCCTGCTTCGTATATTCCATACAAATTCAATCAAACATAGGCCTATGTACACGCTGATAGCCAACTGATAAAGACTTAACGTAGCGGTCACAAGCAAAGCCGCTAATAGCCGTCGAAATGTACCTCCACCAAAGCTATAGGTCACTGCATAGATCGCAGCTACCACGGCAAGCATCATTCCCGGACCATCGTATTGGTAAGTTATATTGCCAATAAAAAATGGGCTGCACAGAATGGGGAGTACAACCAGACAGGCCGTAAAATCTGGCCGAGAAAAGAAAAGAAATGTCAAGCGGCTCATCGCCAAAGCCAAAGCGAACGTGGCAACCAACAGAGGAAAAGGAAATATGTTCACCGTAGCGTTGTTGAACGTAAGAAATTTTACGAAAACCTCAATAAGCACCCTACCCGTATTACACCAATCATCGTCTGCCAACAAGAACAACCGCCAATTATCATCCACATAAGCATAATCAGCATGAACGAAAGGAAAAACATACACAAAGGATGCAATAGTAAAAAAGACCAGCACTTCTTTTTTACTCATTGTCTTTTCGGCCCATTGCACTTTGTACCGAAACATCGAAGACAAATAACTTAGCACCCGCCCTCTAGCGTCATCCTTGGGATGTACTCTGTTCATCACGGACCACCTCCCTAATGACATACCTCGGCCGACGCTTCGTCTCCAGATAGATTCGCCCGACATATTCACCCAGCACACCAATGCCGATCAGCTGCACCCCACCCAAAAACAAAATCGCCGTCATCAAAGATGGATAACCGGGCAGATCATTCCCAAAGAACAGCTTGTCCAGCACCATGTACCCGGCATACGCCAGCGAAACCAATGAGATGCAGCTGCCGAGGTAAGTCCACAATCGCAAGGGCACGGTACTGAACGAAGTGATCCCCTCTAGCGCTAGGTTCCATAACTTCCAGCCATTGAATTTGCTGCTACCAGCGGCGCGGCCGGCGCGGTCGTATTCGACGATAACGGTGGTAAACCCCGCCCACGACAACACGCCTTTCATGAACAGTTGATATTCGGGAAGGGTCTTGATGACATCCACGACCTTGCGATCCATCAGCCGAAAATCGCCGACGTTCCGCTCGATATGGGGAGAGGCGATCCGATCCAGCAGGCGATAGAACAGCGCAGCGCATCCACGCTTCATGTAACTGTCGGACGACCGATCACGACGTTTGGCCAACACTACCTCTGCGCCCTTTTCCCATTCGGCAATAAGCTTGGGAATAACCTCGATGGGGTCCTGTAGATCCACGTCCATTGGAATAACCACATCGCCGCCGGCGTGTTCGATTCCGGCAAACAAGGCGGGCTCCTTGCCGAAGTTTCGGGAAAAATTGATCAACACGACCAGGTTATCGACCAGCGCGATGTCACGTGCAAGCGCATCCGTCTGGTCAGCGCTGCCATCGTTGATAAAGATGATCTCTACGCTGTAACCGGCCAACGCCGGGTGCTGACGGACACTCTTGTAGAACAGTCCCAGGGTCTGCTCTTCATTGAACACCGGAACAATCAGCGAGATCTTCATGGACGGTGTCCACGAAACACCACGAACCGGGAGAGCAAAAATCCGAACACCAGACTCAGCAGCGAAAAAACCGCCACCGTCAACAGCCCATGTACCCGCCAGCGATCGCCCAGATACCCCACGGCATAACTGAGCGCTCCCATGACACACAGGAAAAGCACATACCCCGTTACCGAGAGTTTGGCCTCGAAGGTATAGAGCGCATTGAGGTAATAGGAGAACGAAGCCGCCACGCAAAACGCAGCCAAATTACTGATCGACTGATCGAGACCGACCGCCACGCGCAGCACAAAGAATATTTGCCAATGAAGCAATGTATTGGCGAGGCCGACCAGTGAATAAGTAAAAAAAGTGCTCCATCTTGCCTTTCGGAATTCGTTCATGGCTGCTGAGAGGCACGAAGCGATTTGAACCGGAACAAGCTGTACCCCATCGCCAGGTTCAACAGGCAATAGAAAGCCACCGTCACCCATCCAGGTGAACCCAGGACATCTCCCATCGAGCCGACCGCGTAACTCAATGTCCCCATCAAACCATTGCACAGCAGATAGCTGCGCCACGACTCCCCGGGCCGAAAGATGTAAAGCCCACTCACATAAAACGAAAACACCGCAGCCACGCCGAACGCAGCCAAGTTGCTAGTCGCCTGGACCAGTCCAACGGCGTCATGCAACAGAAAAAAAACCTGGCCATGGATCAGTCCATTGACCAGTGCGATAACCATCAACGCAGAAGACCCGTTCATCTTGGTACCTTGCCACTCCCCTATTGGCGTGCGTCCAAGCTAGGCGACGGTTCTGCGGCGGTCTACTGTCAGATCTTACAGGTCGAGCACCGATTCCGACGGACGGTCAGGCTCACGCACAAAAAAACCCCGGTCGTCTGACCGGGGCTCTCGTTTATACCGTGCCTTATCTTACGACACCGAACGCACCGAACCCGGTGCCTCTGCTGTCGGCTGCAACTTGAAGGTGTAGAACAGCACCGTCAGCAGCACCAGGAACGCCGGGCCGATATACAGCGCCACGCGCGTATCGGGGAAGTACGCCATCAGGCCCACCACCAGCACCAGGAATGCCAGCGCAAGATAGGAGCTGACCGGGTAGAGCCACATGCGATATTTCAGCGTGGCACGCTCGGAAGCGCTCAGGCCTTTGCGGAACTTGAGCTGGGCCAGCAGGATCATGACCCAGGTCCAGATCGCGCCGAAAGTGGCGATGGAGGTCACCCAGACGAAGACTTTTTCCGGCACCAGGTAGTTGAGCAGCACCCCCAGCAGCAAGGCGGCGATGGACAGCAGCAGTGCGCGGCGTGGCACGCCGTTGCTGGAGGTCTTGGCGAAACCGGCCGGGGCCTGGCCGTTTTGCGCCAGGCTGTAGAGCATGCGACCCGTGCTGAAGATCCCACCGTTGCAGGACGACAGCGCGGCGGTGATCACCACGAAGTTGATGATGCCGGCGGCGGTCTTGATGCCCAGGCGCTCGAAGGTCATCACGAACGGGCTGCCCTGGGTGCCGATTTCGTTCCACGGGTAGATCGACAGGATCACGAACAACGCGCCGACGTAGAACAGCAGGATCCGCCAGAACACCGAGCCGATGGCGTTGGGGATGGTTTTCTGTGGGTTGCGTGCTTCACCCGCGGTCAGGCCGATCATTTCCACGCCCAGGTAGGCGAACATGACCATTTGCAGGGACATCAACACGCCGGACACGCCGTTGGGCATGAAACCGCCGTGGGTCCACAGATTGGAGATGCCCAGTGCCACGCCGTCGTTGCCGAAACCGAAGGCGATGATGCCGACGCCGCCGATGACCATGGCGATGATGGTCACGATCTTGATCAGGGCGAACCAGAATTCGAATTCACCGAAGGCCTTGACCGCGATCAGGTTGATCGAGCCCATGCTGACCAATGCGGCCAGGGCCCAGATCCAGCGGGGCACGTCGGGGAACCAGATGCCCATGTACACCGCCACCGCGGTGATCTCGGCCACGCAGGTCACCAGCCACAGGAACCAGTAGTTCCAACCGGTCAGGAAACCGGCGAGCGGGCCGAGGTAATCCTGGGCGTAGCGGCTGAACGAACCGGCCACCGGGTTGTGCACGGCCATTTCGCCGAGGGCGCGCATGATGACCAGGATCGCCAGGCCACCGATGATGTAGGACAGCATGATCGCCGGCCCGGCCATCTCGATCGCCTTGGCCGAACCTAGGAACAGCCCGACACCGATGCAGGCGCCAAGCGCCATCAAGCGGATATGCCGCTCGCCGAGCTCACGTTTGAGCGGACCACCCTGCGCGGTCTCGCCATGGGGCAGAGGATTGCCGACTGGCATAGGGATACAACCTCGTCTTGTTATTGGATTGACCACCGAGTCTCCAAAGCCGCGGGCGGATGGGCCTGCGGGCATTGCCGAAACCGGGCCTGCCTTATGGGCAGACCGTCCTGTAGGAAAATTCCTCAAGATCAGCGGGTCGTGCAGTATAAAAAGCTCGGATCAGAAAGTTTCACTATAAAAGCAGGTTAATTCAGGTAGTTCCTCAGTCAAAAATGACTTTCTGGAGAGGCATTATCTGAGCTGACGATCTTTGAGAAGCTGCGCCGAGTATTGCACAGTGATGGTGCAGCGTCATGCGCTGGCATGGGTCGATGGCTCTGGCTCAAGGCTTTCAGACCCAACCAGCCCGTGGCGAGGGAGCTTGCTCCCGCTGGGGGGCGAAGCCGCCCTCGCTTTTCAGCTTTCAACTGCAGGCGGCCGCTGCGCGACCGAGCGGGAGCAAGCTCCCTCGCCACGATGACTACGTTGTTTTCGGAAAAGTCGTTCAACCATCAACGCGCCGGGTCGGAACAAGCACGGCTACCGTTATGGTTAACTCAGCCAAAGGAAGCACGGAATGCATCCTCTACGTCCAAACTCTCATCGGCTACGTCATGGACGTTCATCAGAACCGGGGCGAGGTTATCTTGTCACCACGGTAATCCACCGACGCGTACCTATCTTCAAAGATTTTCAGCTAGGCCGTTTGCTAGTTGCAGAAATGCGTCTGGCTCATGAGCGATATCAGGTCAATTCGCTTGCCTGGGTTGTGATGCCGGACCACCTTCATTGGTTGGTGCAGCTGGAACAACCTCGACTGTCTGAAGTGATGCAAGGGGTCAAGTCTCGCAGCACCCTTGCGATCAATCGAGCCATGGGCCGGACGGGCGCCATCTGGCAAAACGGGTTCCACGACAGGGCAATCCGCGACAATCAGGATTTGCAGCCCTGCGCTCGCTACATTATCGCCAACCCCCTTCGCGCTGGCCTGGTAGATCGCATTGGCGATTACCCGCTCTGGGATGTCATTTGGCTCTGAGTGCTTTTGTGGCGAGGGAGCAAGCTCCCTCGCCACAGGAACCTCAGCGCTCATGATTTCGGTGTCCACAATTTCCCCTCCCCCCACGCCAACCACCGTCTAAGCTTCAAGCAAGTCCGATCAATCTGCGTGAATGGATCAGTCGACTATGGGCGCTTTGTGGCAAACCGATTCGAATAAACCTGTGGTCCCGACTGAACGTATGGAAGAAGCGCCTTTACCCAAAAAAACTCGCCGCGCCCGGCATGGCTGGCGGGCGTTCTGGTTGTTGTTGCTGATTATCGTGGTGGTGGTCGGCCTGGCCGTGGCCAAGGAGATGCGCACGTCCCGGTTCCAGGCCCAGGAGCTCAGCAAATACGCGGCGTCCCTGACCTATGCGGTGCAACCCGGCCCCAGCGACGCCATCGTCTACCCCGGTGCGGGCCCGTTCGATCAGCGATTGGGCTACAGCTCCCTGGGGGAATTCCTGCCTCGTTTGCTCAAGCGTGACTACGTGATCGAGGCCCAGGCGCGTTTTTCTCCGGCCTTGATGGACTATGTCGACAAAGGCCTGTTCGTGCCCTACGCGGAAAAGATCCAGGCTGGCTTGACCATTACCGATTGCCGCGCCGCGCCGGTCTATCAGTTCAAGTATCCGCAACAGCTTTACGCCAGTTTCGATGATATTCCTCCGGTCGTGGTGCAAAGCCTTTTGTTCATCGAGAACCGCTTCCTGCTCGACCCAAAGCAACCATTGGCCAACCCCGCGGTGGACTGGCCACGCTTCGGCATGGCGGCGTGGTCCCAGGTCGCCAAATTGTTGAGCCTGCCAGGGCAATCCGCCGGCGGCAGCACGCTCGCGACGCAGTTGGAGAAATACCGGCATTCCCCCGAGGGCCTGACCGTGTCGGGCGCGGAGAAGATCCGTCAGATGATTTCCGCTAGCGTGCGCGCCTATCAGGCCGGCCCGCAAACCCTCGAGGCCCGCCAACGGGTCATTCGTGACTACCTCAACAGCGTGCCGCTTTCAGCCGTGCCGGGGCATGGCGAGGTCCACGGCATGGCCGAAGGGCTGAGGGTCTGGTATGGCGCGGATTTCAGACGGGCCAACGAACGATTGTCCAGCACCGCCACCGACCCCAAGAGCCTTGCGGAAAAAGGCCTGGCCCTGCGGGAAATGTTGTCGTTGATGATCGCCCAGCGACGCCCGTCGCACTATCTCTCGAAGGGGCACGACGAACTCGCCCGTCTCACCGACAGCCACATCCGGCTGCTGGCCCAGAACGGCGTGATCGATGCCGCGCTCGCAGATGCCGCACTAGCCAGTAAGGTCAGCTACCGCGATTGGGTCCAGGACCCGACGGTCCAGCCTATCGAAACCAACAAGGGCATCAGTGCCGCCCGCAGTCGCATCGCCGCGCTGCTCAATCGTCCGCTGTACGACCTCGACCGCCTCGACCTGTCCGCCACCAGCACGTTGCAAAGCGATTTGCAGGCCCAGGCCACCGAGTACCTCAAGCGATTGGCCGACCCGGCATTCGCCGCCGAGATCGGCCTGATGGGAGAGCGCCTGTTGACCCCCACCAGCACCACGCAGGTGCGCTACAGCTTCACCTTGCTGGAACTGACCCCGGACGGCTCGCGAGTGCGCATCCAGACCGACAGCACCGACCAACCCTTCGACATCAATGAGGGCAGCAAACTGGAACTGGGCTCCACCGCCAAGTTGCGGGTGCTGACCACGTACTTGCAGATCATCGCCGAACTCCACGAGCGTTATGCGCAACAGGCCCCGGCTGCCCTGAAAAAAACCGAGATCGCCGACCAGGACCGCCTGTCCCGCTGGGCCGTGGACTACCTGATCGAAAACACCGACCGCAGCCTGCCGAAGATGCTCGAAGCGGCGCTGGATCGCACGTATTCAGCCAGCCCCGGCGAGGCGTTTTTCACCGGCGGCGGGCTGCACACTTTTCATAACTTTCGCAAGGAGGACGACGGTCGCAACCCCACGCTGCGCGACGCCTTGCGTGAATCCATCAACCTGCCTTTCATTCGCCTGATGCGCGACCTGGTGCGCTACGCCACCTACGCCGGCCCGAATAACAGTTCCGAACTGCTCAAGGACGACAAAGACCCGCGTCGCCAGGAATACCTCGCCCAGTTTGCTGATCGTGAAGGCACCTCGTTCCTGCTCAGGTTCTGGAAGAAGTACCAGAAAAAGGACACTGGCCAGCGCCTCGAGACCTTCCTCGACGGCATGCGCCCCACCGCCATCCGCCTGGCCGCCGTGCACCGCTATTTCTTTCCCAGCGACAGCCAGGAAAGCTTCAACCGCTTCGTGCGCGCTCATCTGAAGTCGGCCAAGAGTGCTGAAAAACTCACCGATGAACGCCTGGAACGGCTCTACCAGAGCTACGGCCCCGGCGCCTATGACCTGCCGGACCAAGGCTTCATCGCCAAGGTCCATCCGTTGGACCTGTGGCTGATGGGCTATCTGTTGAACAACCCCGACGCTAAGTTCAGCCAGATCGTCAAGGCCAGCCGGTTCGAGCGCCAGGAAGTCTATAGCTGGTTATTCAAAAGCCGGCACAAGAGCGCTCGGGACAGCCGTATCCGCACCATGCTCGAAATCGAAGCGTTCCTGGATATTCACCAACGCTGGCAGAAGGTCGGCTACCCGTTCGACCATCTCGTGCCGTCCCTTGCCACCGCGATCGGCAGCTCTGGGGATCGCCCCGCCGCGCTTGCGGAGCTGGTGGGGACGATTCTCAACGACGGTGTCCGCCAGCCTGCGCTGCGGGTCGACAGCCTGCAGTTTGCCGTCGACACGCCCTATGAAACGCGAGTGGTCAGCGATCCGGACAACGGCAAGCGCGTAATGCCGGTCGAAGTGGCCCGTGCGTTGCGCGGTGCATTGTCCCAAGTGGTGGATGCCGGCACCGCGAAACGGGTGGCCGGCAGCTTCAAACTGGCCGATGGCACGCCACTGGCCATGGGTGGCAAGACGGGTACCGGCGACAACCGTATCGAAGCCGTCGGCTCCGGTGGGCGGGTCATCAGCTCCAAGTCCATCAACCGCACCGCGACGTTCGTGTTTTACATCGGTGACAGCCATTTCGGCACGCTCACCGCTTACGTACCCGGCGTGTCGGCGCAGAACTTCAAGTTCACCTCCGCCTTGCCGGTCCAGGTGCTCAAAGGCATGGCGCCGTTTCTCTCTCCCTACCTGCAACCGGGCACGCATACCCAGTGCCAGCCGTTGGTAACGAGCCGTTAAGGGACGAGCGATACGCGACGTCCGATTCCCACGCATTCCCGTCTCCATTCCCACACTCAACGCGTGCTCGTCACGCCGTTGGACAATCGGCTGCTCGTCGGATTTATCGAAAACAGGCGTGCACAAAAGAAAGATATATCTTAAGTTCTATCTTAAGAACCTTGGAGGACACACAAATGAGAGACCCGCATTTCCATCCCCACCGCGAACATGCCGCCCACGACGGCTTCGACAAACGCCCGCCAGGCCGCGAACGCGGCGGCCGGGGACCCAGGGTATTCGCCCCTGGGGACTTGAAGTTGCTGTTATTGGCGCTGATTGCCGAACAACCCTGCCATGGCTATGACCTGATCCGCCGGATCGAAAGCATGTTCGACGGCGCCTACAGCCCCAGCCCCGGTGTGATCTACCCAACGCTGACGTTCCTTGAAGAGAGCGAAATGATCAGCGGCGACGCCGACGGTGGGAAAAAACGCTACAGCGTGACCGATGCCGGACGTCTATCCCTTGAAGAGCAAGCCGTGGCGCTCGACGGCGTAAGGATGCGCATCGAAGTGAGCAAGCGTTCGCTGCGCGGCCAGGATCGGCCCGCTGAAATCCACGAAGCGGTCCATAACTTGCGCCACGCCCTGCAAATGCACCATGGCCGCTGGAGCCCGGATGAAATCCTGCGGGTACGCGACCTGCTCAACGACACCGCCAAAGCCATTGTCGACGGCCCTGGCCGTCCAACCGTTTCGGAGTAAAAGCATGACTGGAGTCGATCCAAACACCATCCACCGCGTCAGCCACGAGATCAAACGCCGCCGCCTGCAAGTGCTGCGGGTGGTCGACCTGACACCGCGCATGCGCCGCATTACCGTCGGCGGGCCGGAACTGGCCGGGTTCGTCAGCCTGGGCACCGACGATCACATAAAACTGTTGTTCCCCCAGAACGCCGAGGAACACGCAGCCCTGGAGAACTTCGCGCCCGGTGCGGGCAAGGCGCAGGGTCCGATGCCAGAAATGCGCGACTACACCCCGCGCCGCTATGACCTGGACGCCCTGGAGCTGGACATCGATTTCGTGCTCCATGGCGACGGCCCCGCTTCGACCTGGGCGGCCCAGGCCGCGCCCGGCCAATACCTCAACATCGCCGGGCCACGGGGGTCGATGATTGTGCCGGACGTCTTCGACAGCTACCTGTTGATCGGCGACGAAACCGCCTTGCCCGCCATCGCTCGCCGTCTCGAAGGCCTTGCCCCCAACCGGAAAGCCTTGGTGGTAGTGGAAGTGGAAAATGGCGCCGAACAGCAGGTGCTCCACAGCCCCGCGCAGGTGCATGTGATCTGGGTATTGCGTGAGGGGCGCCAGGACAGCCTGCTACGTACCGTGCAGCAGTTGGAAATGCCCGGCGGCAAGCTGTACGCCTGGGTCGCGACCGAGAGCAAGGTGTCCCGGCAGATCCGTAAGGTATTGCTGGAAGAGAAAGGCCTGGACCAGGATTTTGTGAAGGCCGTGGGGTATTGGAAGCTGGATGACAGTGAGGAAGATTGAGGGATGGCTTGCTGCTGAAGTAACCTTCTGACACTAATGGCCCTTGTGGCGAGGGAGCTTGCTCCCGCTGGCTGCGCAGCAGCCCCCCAAAAAACAGTCACCTCGATCTATCTGATCCACCGAGTTGTCAGGTTTTGGGTCTGCTTCGCAGCCCAGCGGGAGCAAGCTCCCTCGCCACAGGGGGCTTCGTTGTCCTTGAGGGTTCACCCGACATTCCATCCCCACCAGGTACCCGGTCCCATGCTTTTCCTGATCGCCTACATCGGCAGCGTCGTGCTGATCAACTTCGCATTTTCAGCCGCGCCGCACCTGGACATCATCTGGTCGGCCTGGGGGGGCCTGGTGTTTATCTTGCGGGACATGGTGCAGACCCGCTTCGGCCATGGCGCCATCGTGGCGATGCTGGTGGCGCTGGTGCTGTCCTACGTCACCTCCGACCCAACCATCGCCCTGGCCAGCGCCACGGCGTTTGCCGTCTCCGAGTGCATCGACTGGCTGGTGTTCACGGTCACCAAGCGTCCGCTGCATGACCGGTTGTGGATCAGTTCGGCACTGAGCATCCCTCTCGACACATTCATTTTCTTCGGCCTGATCGATGCCCTGACGCCCGCCGTGATAATCACCGCCCTGCTCTCGAAATTCGCCGGGGTCACGGCCGTCTGGCTGATCATGGCCTGGCGTTTGCGCAAACAGGCCGTCGCCGGCTGACGCGGTTCATGTAAAATGCCGCGCTTTCTCCCCATGGGAAGCTCGCCCGGCGCGCGCCCCCGATGATCCGCTCCTGTTTTGAGGACCTTCAGATGACCCGTATCGGAACTCCATTGTCGCCCACCGCGACCCGCGTTTTGTTGTGTGGCAGCGGTGAGCTGGGCAAGGAAGTGGTAATCGAACTGCAGCGACTGGGCGTTGAAGTGATTGCCGTGGATCGCTACGCCAACGCGCCGGCGATGCAAGTGGCCCATCGCAGCCACGTGATCAACATGCTCGACGGCGCCGCCCTGCGTGCGGTGATCGAGGCCGAGAAGCCGCACTACATCGTGCCGGAGATCGAAGCCATCGCCACCGCCACCCTGGTGGAGCTGGAAGCCGAAGGTTTCACGGTGATTCCTACGGCCCGCGCCGCGCAACTGACCATGAACCGTGAAGGCATCCGTCGCCTGGCCGCCGAAGAGCTGGGCCTGCCGACTTCCCCGTATTTCTTCGCCGACACCGTGGAAGACTACCGCAAGGCCGTCGAGACGCTGGGTTTCCCCTGCGTGGTCAAGCCGGTGATGAGTTCCTCGGGCAAGGGCCAGAGCCTGCTGCGCGGCGTTGAAGACGTGCAGAAAGCCTGGGACTACGCTCAGGAAGGCGGCCGCGCTGGCAAGGGCCGGGTGATCATCGAAGGCTTCATCGATTTCGATTACGAAATCACTCTGCTCACCGTGCGCCATGTCGGCGGTACCACGTTCTGCGCACCGGTCGGCCACCGTCAGGAAAAGGGCGACTACCAGGAATCCTGGCAGCCACAGGCCATGAGCCCGGCGGCGCTGGCCGAATCCGAGCGCGTCGCCAAGGCAGTGACCGAGGCCTTGGGTGGCCGCGGCCTGTTTGGCGTCGAGCTGTTCATCAAGGGCGACCAAGTGTGGTTCAGCGAAGTCTCCCCGCGCCCCCACGATACCGGCCTGGTCACGCTGATCTCCCAGGACCTGTCTCAGTTCGCCCTGCACGCCCGGGCCATCCTCGGCCTGCCGATACCGTTGATCCGCCAGTTCGGCCCATCGGCTTCGGCGGTGATCCTCGTGGAAGGCCAATCGACCCAGACCGCGTTTGCCAACCTCGGCGCCGCCCTGAGCGAGCCGGACACGGCGCTGCGTCTGTTCGGCAAGCCGGAAGTCAACGGTCAGCGCCGCCTGGGCGTGGCCCTGGCCCGCGACGAATCCATCGAAGCCGCCCGCGCCAAGGCGACCCGGGCTTCCCAGGCCGTCAAGATCGAGTTGTAAAGGTCATACACAATACCCCTGTGGCGAGGGAGCTTGCTCCCGCTGGGACGGTCCGACGCCTCGGGCGAAGCGGCCCCCTGCTTTGCCGGCCATCACACGTAGGGGGATGCTGACGCATCCAGCGTGAGCAAGCTCCCTCGCCACAAAGCCGCTTATGTTCAGATTCCGGCACAAAAAAAGGCGACACCCGCAAGGGTGTCGCCTTTTTCATGAGCGCCGGTAGGGCTTAATCCGGCAATTTGTAGGCAATCACATAGTCACCCTGCTTGGTGCCCAGGGAACCGTGCCCCCCTGCAACGACCAGCACGTATTGCTTACCGTCCTTGCCGGTGTAGGTCATCGGCGTGGTCTGAGCGCCAGCAGGCAGGCGGCCTTCCCACAGTTGCTTGCCGTTCTTCACGTCATAAGCGCGCAGATACTGGTCAAGCGTGCCGCTGAGGAATGCCAGGCCACTGGCGGTGGTGAATGTGCCGCCCAGGCTTGGAACACCCATGCTCAGCGGGATCGGAACCGGCGAGCTGTCGCGCACCGTGCCGTTCTTGTGCATCCACAGGGTCTTGTTGTTGGTCAGGTCCACGGCCGCGACATAACCCCACGCAGGCGCCTGGCACGGCAGCCCCATGGGCGAGAGCAGCGCTTCGAGGATCACGCCATATGGCGCGCCTTTGTTTGGCTGCACACCTTCGGTCTCGCTCTTGCGACCCGGGCCACCGGCCACTTCCGCCGCCGGTACCAACTTCGATTTGAACGCCATGTAGCTCGGGTTGACGAAGGCGATCTGGCGCACCGGATCGACAGAAATGCCGCCCCAGTCGAACACACCGAAGTTGCCGGGATAAACAATCGAGCCCTGCAACGAAGGCGGTGTGAACATACCGTCATAGCGCAGCGACTTGAAGTCGATCCGGCACAGCATCTGGTCGAACGGCGTGACGCCCCACATGTCCCGCTCCTTGAGGACCGGCGGCACGAAGTTCAGGTCGGACATCGGCTGGGTCGGCGAGGTGAAGTCGCCTTCCACCGCGCCTTGGGGCACCGGGACCTCCTTGATCGGCACGATCGGCTGGCCGTTGCTGCGGTCCAGCACGTAGATGCTGCCCTGCTTGGTCGATGCCAGCACAGCCGGCTTCACGCCATCGGCGGTTTTCATGTCCATCAGGGTCGGTTGACCACCAACGTCCATGTCCCACAGATCGTGGTGAGTGAACTGGAAGTACCAGCGCACCTTGCCGGTGGCGATGTCCAGGGCGGTCAGGCCAGCGGCGTATTTTTCCGATTCAGGGGTACGGAAACCACCAAACTGGTCGGGGGTCTGGTTGCCCATCGGCAGGTAAAGCATGCCGAGTTTTTCATCGACGCTGAACATGGACCACATGTTCGGCGAGTTGCGGGTGTAGGTCTGGCCTTCGGCAATCGGCGTGGTGTCGTCCGGGTTGCCGCTGTCCCAGTTCCACACCAGCTTGCCGGTGTGCACGTCATAGGCGCGGATCACGCCGCTTGGCTCGTCGGTGGAGACGTTATCGGTGACATGGCCGCCGATAACGACCAAATTCTGGGTGACCGCCGGTGGCGAAGTGGAGTAGTAACCGCCGGCCGTGAAACCACCGATGTTGGCGCTCAAGTCGACCTGGCCTTTGTCGCCGAAGTCTTCGCACATCTTGCCGGTGTCGGCGTTGAGGGCGATCAGGCGGGTGTCGGCCGTCGGCAGGAAGATCCGCCGTGGGCAAACGGTGCTGGCTGGCGTAGTGCTGGCGGCGCCGGTCGGGCTCTGCTCGGCCGAGGCGTAGACGGCGTCATCGTGATAGCTCACGCCACGGCAGGTCATGTGGGCCCAGCCCTTGAAGTTTTCCGCGTTCTGCGTAGAAAGCTTCGGATCGAAGCGCCAGATTTCCTTGCCGGTTTCTGGCTCCAGAGCGATGACCTGGCTGTGGGGCGTGCACACATAAAGCATGCCGTTGACCTTCAGCGGGGTATTTTCCGCGGTGGTCTCGCCTGGGTCATTCGGCCCTGGCAGGTCACCGGTGCGGAACGTCCAGGCTTCCTTCAGCTTGCTGACGTTTTCAGGGGTGATCTGCGCCAGTGGCGAATAACGGTCGCCATGGGCGCTGCGGCCGTAGGAGTTCCAATCCCCGTCCGGCATGGCCGGTGCGGTGTTGGTCACGCCCGGCACGCTGTCGCGGTCCAGTTGGCCCTTGATCTCACCAGGGTTGGTGAATTGGCTGGCGAGGGCGGCGATACCCGCGATGACAACGGCCGCACCCAGCGCTCGGGTGCCCATCGGCGATGCATCGGCGGTCAGCAACGGGCGCCGGAACCACGGCAGCAGCATGACGATGCCCAAGGCGAACAGCATGGCCAGGCGCGGCACCAATTGCCACCAATCCAGGCCCACTTCCCATAACGCCCACACCGTACTGGCGAATAAAACCAGCGCGTACATCCCCAGCGCTGCACGGCGCGCCAGAATCAGCAGTACACCAGTAATCGCCAGGCCGATGCCCGCCAGCAGATAATACAGCGAGCCGCCGAGCGTGCTCAGTTTGATCCCACCAGCCAACAAGGCCAGCCCCATCAATAGAAGCAGAATGCCGAGCAAGCTCGGTAGCAGACGGCTTCGACTCAAAGCACCCTCAGCGCTCATAGTGTGTATCTCCGTGACGTTTTAAAGAGTCCCGCGCAAGTAGTCACTTTAGATGACGATCTTGAGGGGGCATGGTTCAGTTGGAAAAAGGCAAATTCGATGACGCGGTCGCTGTGGGAACGGACTTGCTCGCGATCAAGGCGTGTCAGTCGACTCGAATGTTGAATGTGCAATCGCTATGGTGAGTAAGCTCGTTCCCACAGGAATTTACCAAGACAGCGCTGTCTCTCAGGATCGCGACATTCGGCATTCTTTAGACCTTTCAACAGGAGTAGCTGGACGCAGAGGCTCTGGTACGCCAGAAGAAGCGTTTCAGCAAGCGGCGCAAGGATAATGTCCTGTTACAAATAGCGAAAGCGCTTTTGTTGACATGGATCATCTCGAATTCGGTAACAGTGTGCCGGGGATACAAGCCCTGATAACGGCGGCACTTCCCCCCGCAGAGCGCCTCGGCTAAGGTGCGCGGCTTCACAGCTCATCATGCAAGGCTTGCCATGACCGAACCGAACAACAACCCACTGCACGGCGTGACCCTGGAGCAGATCCTCAATGCCCTGGTGCAGCACTACGAATGGTCAGGCCTGGCGGAACGCATCGACATCCGTTGCTTCAAGAGCGACCCGAGCATCAAGTCGAGCCTGACCTTCCTGCGCAAGACGCCATGGGCACGGGAGAAGGTCGAGCGCTTGTACGTCAAGTTGATGCGCACCAAGCGGCCTATCTGAACCATGAACGTGCGAACCGGTTTCGTGTCGATGCTGGCATTGCTCGGCTGGGTGGGATTGAGCATTCAGCTCTACCTGATCCTGCTGGGCCGATGGGAACTGGGCGCGAGCCTGTTGGGCGGCCTGGTCAACTTCTTCAGTTTCTTCACCGTATTGACCAATACCTTGGCCGCCGTGGTATTGACTTGGGAAGTGACCCGCCGTGAATCAGCGGTGAGGCGTTGGTTCCTGCGTCCAGCGGTACGCAGCGGCATCGCGGTGAGCATCGCCTTGGTCGGCCTGGCCTATAACGTATTGCTGCGCCATCTCTGGCAACCGGAAGGCTGGCAATTTATCGCCGACGAACTGCTGCACGACATCATGCCGGTGCTGTTCATCATCTATTGGGGGCTCTGGGTGCCCAAAGGCACGTTGCGCCTGGGCCACGTCGGGCTGTGGATGATTTACCCGCTGGTGTACTTCGCCTACATCCTGCTACGGGGTGATCTGCTGGCGGCCTATCCCTACCCTTTCATCGACGTGACGAGCCTGGGTTATCCACAGGTGTTCATCAATGCCGGGGGCGTGTTGGCCGGGTTTGTCGGGATTGCGCTGGGGGTGGTGGGGTTGGATCGGTGGTTGGGACGACGATCGATTAAAGCCTTGTGAGACGCCCCTGCGGAGAGGGAGCTTGCTCCCTCTCCGCAGGGATTTTGTATTCACAAGTGGACATCAACGCCTCGCCGGCAGCATCCACACCAATCCATTGGCCTTGGCCCGTTCATGACACAACGCCAGGACGCTGCGCCGTTCATCGTTGCTCATCTTGCGCCATTGAGTGATCTCGGAGACGGTGCGCTGGCAACCGGTGCAGACGTCGTCATCGTCCAGCGAGCAGATGTTTACGCAGGGCGACGGAATCGGGCGTTCAGGTGTGTTCATTGTTCCTGCTCGATCAGGTCGCGTGCGTAGCGCTGCGAGTTGTGAACGTAGTGCGCCGCACTGGCTTCGAGCATTTTTTTCTGGGCCTCGGTCAGTTCTCGCACGACCTTGCCCGGCGAGCCCATGACCAGCGAACCATCGGGTATTTCCTTGCCTTCGCCGATCAGCGAGTTGGCGCCAATGATGCAGTTCTTGCCGATTTTCGCGCCGTTGAGGATTACCGCGTTGATGCCGATCAGGCTGTAGTCCCCGACTGTGCAGCCGTGAAGCATGGCGTTGTGGCCGATGGTCACGCCAGTGCCGATGGTCAGCGGATACCCCATGTCGGTGTGCATCACCGTGCCGTCCTGCACGTTGCTATCCTTGCCAATCAGGATCAATTCGTTGTCGCCACGCAACACCGCGTTGAACCAGACGTTGGCGCCCTCTTCGAGGCGGACCTTGCCCACCAGCGTGGCGTTGGGCGCGACCCAGCTCTGTGGGTGGGTTTCGACACGGGCATCGCCCAAGCGGTATTTCATGGGAATCCTCGGGGCATCAGGTGTTGATGAAAGTCTTGGGCGGCGTGTGCAGGTCGATGCCGGCGTCGTACAGCAGGTTGACCAACTCCACGATCATGATCGCCGTCAGCCCCCAGATCTTGTACCCCTCGAAACGGTAGCTGGGCACGTACCAACTGCGGCCCTGGTAGTCGATGCGGTGGGTGTGCTCGCGCGGGTCCTTGCGGAAAAATTCCAACGGCACGCTGAACACGGCGGCGATCTCGGCGTCGTTGGCCTGGTATTCGACGTAATCCGGAATCACGCCGACGTAAGGCGTGACCTTGATACCGTGCAACGAGATCAGTGGACTGAGGGGACCAATCACCTCCACCAGGCCGGGGGGCAGGCCAATTTCCTCTTCGGCTTCGCGCAGGGCGGTGAAGATCAGGTCGGGGTCTTCCGGGTCTCGACGTCCACCGGGGAACGCCACTTCGCCGCCGTGGGTCGAGAGACCGCTGGCGCGCAGGGTCAGCACCAGCTCCGGTTCATCACTGCGCGTGATCGGCACCAGCACCGCCGCTTCAGGAAAACGCCGATCGGTCTCCAGATCGCGCGGCGTATGGTTGCTTACTCGATGCAGTAGCTCGTCCAGCATGAGACTTCTCGATTTATTCGCTGCCTAGCATCATGCACCAATCAGGCAAGCGGCCCAAGCCCCGGACCGCGTCATGTCGCGAAACGACAACTTGCCGATACCGGCCCGCACACGCCAAGATAGGCGCAGCCTTCAGGAATCCAAGCATGAAATTCTGCAGCCAGTGCGGTAACCCGGTGACCCAGCGCATACCCGAGGGCGACTCGCGCCTGCGTTTTGTCTGCGACACCTGCCACACCATTCATTACCAGAACCCCAATATCGTTGCCGGATGTGTACCGACCTGGGGCAGTAAAGTCCTGTTGTGCCGGCGCGCCATCGAGCCACGGCGTGGTTACTGGACCTTGCCGGCGGGCTTCATGGAAAACGGCGAAACCGTCGAGCAAGCCGCCGTGCGCGAAACCGCCGAGGAAGCCTGCGCCCGGGTGCGAAACCTGAGCATCTATACGCTGATCGACGTTCCGCACATCAGCCAGGTGCATGTGTTCTTCCGCGCCGAGCTGGTGGACGAGGATTTCGCCGCGGGCCCCGAAAGCCTGGAAGTGAAGCTGTTCGAAGAAGCTGACATCCCGTGGGACGAGCTGGCTTTCCGCACCGTGGGCCGTACCCTAGAATACTTCTACGCTGACCGGCGGGCCGAGCAATACCCGGTGCGATCCGAGTCGATTCCGCCGCTGACTCAGCCTGCCAATACGTAGGCTCTGTACGAAATGTGTTCGCGCGAAGGCCAGACAAGGCGAAACGGGGCGAGGAAGCGCAGTGTACTGGAGTACATGAGCATTCCGAGCCTCGTTTCAACGCAGTATGGGCGAGTGCGGATACATTTCGTACAGAGCCCAGAAAATCCAATATAGCCGCGACACCTCTAGGGATATCGTTTCAATGCGCTGGTTGCTTGTGCTGTTCTGCTTGTCGTTCACCGCCATGTCCCAGGCCGCCGCCGTGGGAACCTACAACGGCAAAGTCATCGAAAAAGTCCTGGTGCTCAAGTCCGCCCATCAATTGCAATTGATCAACGACGGCAAGCCCCTCAAGACCTATCGCATCTCCTTGGGCAAGGGCGCCAAGAAAGGCCCCAAGTTGATCGAGGGCGACAAGCGCACCCCCGAAGGCTTTTACTGGATCGACTGGCGCAAGGTCAGCGACCGGTTCTACCTGTCGATGCACATCTCCTACCCCAACATCAGCGACGCCGCCCGCGCCCGCCGCGAAGGCGTGGAACCGGGAGGCATGATCATGATTCATGGCACGCCGGACTCGGAGGAGAACCCTGAGCAGTTGTTCCACACCCTGGACTGGACCGACGGCTGCATCGCCATGCGCAATGTGGACATGCGTGAGGTGTGGAACCTTGTGCCGGATGGGACGATGATCGAGATTCGGCCGTAGCCCATTTTCTTGCGGCAAGAAGTTCCTGTGGATAAGCGCTCTTGTGGCGAGGGAGCTTGCTCCCGCTGGGACGGTCCGACGCCTCGGGCGCAGCAACCCCAAAGTAGTCAACTCGATCTGCCTGACACACCGCGCTGTCAGGTTTCAGGGCCGCTTCGCAGCCCAGCGGGAGCAAGCTCCCTCGCCACAGGGTTCGATGTCGATTGGCATATTTGTCAACGACACGAAACCACTGTGGGAGCCTGCTCGCGATGAAGATCAAGGCTCGTCCCGAGGCGGCCTGGTTCTGGGTGTTCGCGTTTCCCCTGTGGGAGCGAGCCTGCTCGCGATAGCGGTGGCTCAGTCAATGAGAATGTTGGATGTGCCGGCGGATATACACACAAAACGCACTACCACCGGTCGCCATAAAAATAAATATCAAACTCCACAACCCGCCCTCCGTGCATACCACTGACCTTCAAAAACCCCATCCCAACGCTGTAATTCCACGCCCCACAAAAACCACCCTAATACCACTTAAATAACACCCGAATAAATACCCAGAAAACACAGGCCAACCCTAGAAAAGCAGCGTTGACATGGTATTCAAGTGGTATTAGCTTCCACCCCAAGCCACCGAGCGATAACGCCCACAAAAAACCGCATCGGACACCCAAATGAACATCCAGACCCTGCGCCCCGACGACACCCAACCCACCCCGCTCTACCTGCAACTGGCCCGCAATCTGGAAGCCGCCATCCATGCTGGCCAGTGGAAAGCCGAACAAGCGATGCCGTCCGAGCGCAGCTTGAGCGAGCAATTGGGGATATCCCGGGTCACCGCGCGCAAGGCGCTGGAAGTGCTGTTCGAACAAGGCCTGATCCGCCGCAACCAAGGCTCGGGCACGTTCATCACCCCACGCCTGGAACAACCGCTCTCACGCCTTAGCGGTTTCAGCGAGATGCTCCGGCTCAAAGGCTTTGTGCCCGGCTCCCAATGGCTGGAGCGGGAGATCACCCCGCCAACCCATGAGGAATTGATACGCCTGGGCCTCTCGCCCACCGACAAAGTCGCCCGGCTCAAACGGCTGCGCAAGGCCGACGACACGGTCATGGCCATCGAGATGAGCACCCTGCCCGCATCGATCATTGCCAAGCCGCAGGCGGTGGGCGATTCGCTTTATGAATTCCTCGACAGCATCGGCAAACCGGTAGTGCGCGCCCTGCAACACATCCAGGCCATCAACGCCTCGGACGAATTCGCCGCCCTGGTGGGCATCGCCCCCGGCACCGCGATGCTGTTGATGACGCGGGTCGGCTATCTGGAAGACAACACGCCCATCGAAGTCACCGACACCTATTGCCGCAACGACTATTACGACTTCGTCGCAGAGTTGCGGCGCTAGACGACCGAGAATCCCATGTCCGAAAACAACATCCTCACCGCCGACGGCTGGATACGCGGCCGCCTGATCCATGAACGCGGCAGGGTCGTGTCCATCGAAGGCCAGCCCTGCGACCCGACGAGCAACGACCTGCCCTACCTGCTGCCCGGCTTCATCGACCTGCATGTGCACGGCGGTGGCGGCAAGGACATCATGGAAGGCGCGGCGGCGTTCGAAACCATTGCCCGCACCCATGTGCGATTCGGCACAACGGCGTTGCTCGCCACGACGATGACGGCGCCGAGCGAAGAAATCATCCGCGTACTCAAGGCCCTCGGTGAATTCTGCGAACAGCGGCCCAGCGGCAGCGCACGGGTGCTCGGTGTTCACCTGGAAGGCCCTTACATCAACCCCGGCAAACTCGGCGCCCAACCGAATTTCGCCCACACCGCCTTGATGGCCGAGGTGGAAACGTACCTGGCCCTGGCGCCGATCCGCGTGATCACCATTGCGCCGGAAATCGCCGGTCACGATGCCTTGATTGGCGCCCTCAGCGCTCGCGGCGTGCGCATGCAGATCGGCCATACCCTCGGCAGCTATGAAGAAGGCGTCGCGGCACTCGCGGCCGGGGCCAGCAGTTTTACCCATTTGTATAACGCCATGAGCCCACTGCATCACCGCGAGCCCGGCATCGTCGGTGCGGCGCTGGCCCATGCGCAATACGCCGAACTGATCCCGGATTTGCTTCACGTGCACCCCGGTGCGATGCGCGTGGCGTTGCGTTCGATCCCGTGCCTGTATTGCGTCACCGATTCCACCGCCGCCGCTGGCATGCCCGACGGCGAATACAAGCTGGGCAGCCACACCGTGACCAAATGCCTGGGCGGCGTGCGCCTGGCCGATGGCACCCTGGCCGGCAGCACCCTGACCATGGACCAGGCCCTGCGCAACCTGGTGAAAATCGGCCTGCCGATCGACGAAGCTTCCCGACGCCTGTCGCAATTTCCCGCCGACTACCTCGGCCTGCCCGAGCGCGGACGCCTGCAACCCGGCGCCTGGGCCGACTGTGTGCGTCTCGACCGTAACTTGAACCTGATCGACGTGATGGTCGAAGGAGAAGCCATTGACTTGCAAAATGCTTGAAGAGGCCCAGGCCTCAGCCGAAGCCGTCGAGCGCCAACTGCAGCGGCTGGACCCAACGCTGGAGGAAATCGCCGGACGCCTGCGTCGTCAACCGCCGCAAGTGGCGATGACCATCGCTCGGGGCAGTTCCGACCACGCCGCCAGTTATTTCGCCTACCTGACCATGCAGCAATTGGGCTTGCCGGTGGCGTCGCTGCCGATGTCGGTGGTGACCCTGCAACAGGCGCCTTTGAAGGTCAGTGGCCAGGTGGCGTTCGCGTTCTCCCAGTCGGGGCAGAGCCCGGACCTGGTCAACAGCCTGCGCCTGTTGCGCAAACGCGGCGCGTTGAGCGTTGCGATGGTCAACGCAGAGGATTCTCCGCTGGAGGCGGCCTGTGAATTCAGCGTGCCGTTGTGCGCCGGCGTCGAAAGCAGCGTTGCCGCCACCAAGAGTTTCATCGCTACCCTCAGCGCCAGCGCGCGTTTGGTCGCGCACTGGAAGGACGACGCCGAGTTGCTCGACGCCGGCGCTGCGCTGCCTGAAGGTTTGCGCGAGGCCGCAGGCCAGGACTGGGGCGCCGCCGTCGAAACGCTCCGTGATTGCCAGCGGCTCATGGTGATCGGCCGTGGCGCCGGGTTCGCCATCGCCCAGGAAGCGGCGCTCAAATTCAAGGAAACCTCGGCGATCCAGGCCGAGGCCTTCAGCAGCGCCGAGGTCCGCCACGGCCCGATGGCGCTGATCGATGAAAACTACCCGCTGTTGGTGTTCGCCCCGCGCGGTGCCGAGCAGGCCGGCGTGTTGGGTCTGGCCGCCGATATGCGCCAGCGCGGCGCCCGGGTGCTGCTGGCGGCTCCCGATGACATCGTCGAGCGCGACTTGACCTTGTCCCGCGCCGATCACCCGGCCCTGGACCCGATCCTGGCGATCCAGAGCTTTTATGGCATGGCTGCCCGGCTGGCCCTTGCCCGGGGCCTGGATCCGGACAAACCACGGCATTTGAGCAAGGTCACCCGGACCCACTGACCCGACGGCGTTCTTCCATGCAAGGCCCATGAAATTACACAGAGAGCGAGCCCATGCCCAACAACAATAAAGAGCTGACCCTCAGCGCCCCGCTCAGCGGCCCGGTGCTCACCCTCACCAACGTTCCGGACGCCGTATTCGCCAGCGGCGCCATGGGCGACGGGATCGCCATCGACCCGCTGAACGACACCCTCTACGCCCCCTGCGACGGCGAGGTGATCCACGTCGCTCGCACCGGCCACGCCGTGACCCTGCGGGCCGACAACGGCGCCGAATTGCTGCTGCACCTGGGGCTGGACACCGTCGAGTTGCAGGGCGACGGCTTTTTCATGCTGGTCAAGGAAGGCACGCGCGTCAGCAACGGGCAAGCGCTGCTGCGCTACGACCTGGACAAAGTGGCCCAGCGCTGCAAAAGCCTGGTCAGCCTGTTGGTCATCACCAATGGCGAACATTTCCAGGCACGGCCTATCACCCTGAAAGGGGTCAAGGTCGGCGAACCTCTGTTGCACGTCGTCGCCAGGGCGCCCGGTGCAGGACAGCTTGACGACCTGGACGTCGGCATCGAAGTGTCCGGCCAGATTCGCATCGCCCATCGAGGCGGCTTGCATGCGCGGCCGGCGGCCTTGGTTCGCCAGACCGCACGGGGATTCAAAAGCCGCTCGCAGTTACACTTTGGGGGGCGGTCGGCGTCCTGTGACAGCGTCATGGGCATGATGGGCCTGGCGATCACCGAACAGGCCGAAGTGCATGTCAGCTGTCGCGGCAGCGATGCCGAAGCGGCGCTGCAAGCGCTGCTGGCGAGCTTGTCCACCGCTCTGGCCGAAGAAGCTCACAGCAGGGCGCCGCAGGTCCTGACAACCCGGCACGCCGCCGAAGAAGGCGTATTGCATGGCGTCTGCGCCGCGCCCGGCCTGGCGAGCGGACCGCTGGTTCGATTGGATGGCATTCAATTACCCAAAGATCCCGGCGGCCACAATGTCGAAGAACAACGCCAACGACTGCTCGATGCCCTGGCTCAAGTCAGTCAGGAAATCCAGCTGACACTCGAAAACGCCAAGGCCCGGCGCCACATCGATGAGCAAGCGATCTTCAGCGCTCATTTGGCGTTGCTGGAAGATCCGGTCCTGTTGGATGCCGCGTACCTGTCTATCGAGCAAGGGAGCGCGGCGGCCCACGCCTGGAGCCGGTCGATCGACGTACAGTGCCAAGTGCTGCGGCAATTGCAAAGCACGCTGCTGGCCGAGCGCGCCAATGATTTGCATGACCTGCGCCAGCGAGTCCTACGGGCGCTACTGGGTGAGGCTTGGCAATTCGACGTCCCAGCGGGCGCCATTGTTGTCGCGCAGGAACTGACCCCGTCGGACCTGTTGCAACTCTGCGCCCAGGGCGTGGCAGGCGTATGCATGGCCGAGGGCGGCGCGACGTCCCACGTGGCGATCCTGGCTCGCGGCAAAGGCCTGCCCTGCCTGGTTGCGTTGGGCGATCCGCTGCTTGAGCAGTTGCCCGGTCAACCGGTGGTGCTGGACGCCGACGGTGGCCGCCTCGAACTCACACCAAGCGCCGAGCGCCTGGCCCAGGTGCGGCAAGCACAAAGCCAACGCGCAGCGCTGCGGGCCCAGCAGCAAACCCTCGCCCACGCCCCGGCGCGAACCCTCGATGGCGTAGATGTCGAAGTCGCTGCCAACGTAGCCTCCAGCGCCGAAGCCGGCCAGGCCTTTGCCAACGGCGCCGATGGCGTTGGCCTACTGCGCACTGAATTCCTTTTCGTCGACCGTCACACCGCCCCCGACGAACAAGAGCAGCGCCAGGCTTATCAAGCCGTGCTCGATGCCATGGGCGACAAGCCGGTGATCATCCGCACCATCGACGTCGGCGGCGACAAGCAATTGGACTACCTGCCGCTTCCGGCCGAAGCCAATCCGGTGCTCGGCCTGCGAGGCATTCGCCTGGGCCAGGTGCGCCCGGAACTTCTGGATCAACAATTGCGCGCGCTGTTGCAAATCCGTCCGTTGCATCGCTGCCGGATCCTGTTGCCGATGGTCACCGAGGTCGCCGAGCTGCTGCACATTCGCCAGCGCATTGACGTCCTGGGTGCGCAAATGGGCCTGGAGGAACGTCCGCAGGTGGGCGTGATGATCGAAGTGCCAGCCGCCGCATTGCTCGCCGAGCAACTGGCCGAGCATGCGGACTTCCTGTCCATCGGCACCAACGACCTTTCCCAGTACACCCTCGCCATGGACCGCGACCACGCCGGTCTCGCCGCCCGCGTCGACGCCTTGCACCCCGCGCTGTTGCGGCTGATCGCCCAGACCTGTGCCGGCGCCGCCCGCCATGGGCGTTGGGCTGGCGTGTGCGGGGCCCTGGCCTCCGATCCCCTGGCGACACCGGTGCTGATCGGGCTGGGTGTACGGGAGCTGTCGGTCAGCCCGCCGCAGGTAGGCGAAATCAAGGACCGCGTGCGCCGCCTCGACACAGCGCAGTGCCGCCGCGTCAGTACCGATTTGCTGAACCTGCCCAGCGCCGCCGCCGTGCGCCAGGCCTGTCATCAACATTGGCCCCTGGGCTGAGACCGTCGCAGAACAATAAAAGGAGAGACGCCATGTACCAGCATTTCATCGAAGGGCTGCAACGCCTCGGCAGGGCGCTGATGCTGCCGATCGCGATTTTGCCGATTGCCGGCCTGCTGCTGCGCCTGGGTGACACGGACCTGTTGAACATCGCGATCATCCACGATGCCGGCCAGGCGATCTTCGCCAACCTGGCGCTGATCTTCGCCATCGGCATCGCCGTGGGCTTCGCCCGGGACAATAACGGTACGGCCGGACTGGCCGGGGCCATCGGCTACCTGGTAATGGTCGCGACATTGAAGGTGCTCGACGCGACGATCAACATGGGCATGCTCGCCGGGATCGTCAGTGGGTTGTTGGCCGGCGGGCTGTACAACCGCTTCAAGGACATCAAGCTGCCGGAGTACCTGGCGTTTTTTGGGGGCCGGCGCTTCGTGCCGATTGTGACCGGTTTCAGCGCGGTGGGCCTTGGCGTGATGTTCGGCCTGATCTGGCCGCCGATCCAGCACGGCATCAACAGCTTCGGCGAGCTGTTGATGGCCAGCGGCAGCTTCGGCGCGTTCGTCTTCGGTGTGTTCAATCGACTGCTGATCGTCACTGGCCTGCACCACATCCTCAACAACATGGCGTGGTTCATTTTCGGCAGCTTCACTGACCCCGCCACCGGCGCCGTGGTTACCGGTGACCTGACCCGTTATTTCGCCGGCGACCCCAAGGGCGGCCAGTTCATGACCGGCATGTTCCCGGTGATGCTTTTCGGCCTACCCGCTGCGTGCCTGGCGATGTACCGCAATGCCCTGCCCCAGCGGCGCAAGGTCATGGGCGGGATTCTGTTGTCCATGGCGTTGACCTCGTTCCTGACCGGCGTCACCGAGCCGATCGAATTCGCCTTCATGTTCCTCGCGCCGTTGCTGTATCTGGTCCATGCGTTGCTCACCGGCCTGTCGATGGCGGTGACCAATCTGTTGGATATTCACCTGGGCTTTACCTTCTCGGGCGGTTTCATCGACATGGTCCTGGGCTGGGGCAAATCCACCAATGGGTGGCTGGTCGTACCGGTGGGCCTGGTCTATGGGGCGGTCTATTTCCTGGTGTTCGACTTCTGCATCCGCCGCTTCGACCTGAAGACGCCGGGACGTGAAGACGTGGCGATGGGCGAAAAGCCGATCATCGCCGAGAACCAACGTGCCGCCGCCTACATCCAGGCCCTGGGTGGCGCCGACAACTTGATTACCGTCGGCGCCTGCACCACGCGCTTGCGCCTGGACATGGTGGATCGCAACAAGGCCTGCGACACCCAGCTCAAGGCCCTTGGCGCCATGGCGGTGGTCCGCCCCGGCAATGGCGGCAGCTTGCAGGTGGTGGTGGGGCCGATGGCCGATAGCATTGCCGATGAGATTCGCTTGGCGTTGCCCTCTTCCGATCAGGCCGTCAGTACGCCCGCGAACGCCGTGGTCGAGCCGGCCTTAACGACAACTGTCCCGGAGGCCGAAGCACAGCAATGGCTCGATGCCCTGGGCGGTGGCAGGAATGTGTTGCAGCTCGATTGCGTGGCGATGAGCCGTTTGCGCGTGCGGTTGGCCGATGGCAAGGGGTTGTCGGAAAGCCAGCTCAAGGCGCTGGGTTGCCAGGGGGTCAGTTCGCTGGAGCATGGCGTGTGGCATTTACTGCTGGGGGAGAAAGCGCCGGGGTTGTGGCGGGCGTTGGAGGCGGTGGTGCCGAGTCGTCAGGCGGGTGTCAAAGCCTAGGCCTTCGCCGACTGTCTGACCCCTGTGGCGAGGGGATTTATCCCCGCTGGGCTGCGCAGCAGCCCCCTAAGCAGCAACCCCATCTGCCTGACACACCGGGGAATCAGTATTTGGGGCTGCTGCGCAGCCCAGCGGGGATAAATCCCCTCGCCACAATAAAAAACCCGCTGATCCAATCAGCGGGTTTTTCATTTAAACGGGGAGGATCAGAAATCCTCCAACCGCCACACCTCATACGCCGGTGTCTCGTAGGGATGGCTCTGTCTCAATGCCTCCACCACGGGGCGAATCAGATCGTCGGCGACAACAAGCTCAACCTTCCATTCCTCGACCTGCTCGACCTGCCCCGCCTCGCCAATGAACGGCTGGCTGCCGTCCAACGGGCGAAACTGGCCCAGGCCCAGCACTTGCCAGGCGCAGTGGTCATAGTCGCCGATTCGCCCACCACCGGCAGCGAATACGGCGCTTTTGACCTCGTCCACGTGGCTGGCCGGGACGAAGAAACAGAGCTTGTACACCGCCTCAGTTCACCCAGACGCGCGCGTTGCGGAACATGCGCATCCATGGCGCGTCTTCGTTCCAGTCGTCCGAACGCCACGAGTTCTGCACCGCGCGGAACACCCGCTCCGGGTGCGGCATCATGATCGTGACGCGGCCGTCGCGGCTGGTCAGGCCGGTGATCCCGCGCGGCGAGCCGTTCGGGTTGGCCGGGTAGGTTTCGGTGACCTTGCCGTGGTTGTCGACAAAACGCAGCGACACACAACCGGACAGGTCGGCTTCAAGCAACGCTTCCTCGCTCTGGAACTCCGCATGGCCTTCACCGTGGGCGATGGCGATCGGCATGCGCGAACCGGCCATGCCCTGCAGGAAGATCGAGTTCGACTCCTGCACCTGGACCATCGCGACGCGGGCTTCGAACTGCTCGGAACGGTTACGCACGAAGTGCGGCCAGAACTCGCTGCCCGGGATCAGCTCGTGCAGGTTGGACATCATCTGGCAACCGTTGCACACACCGAGGGTGAAGCTGTCGTTGCGCTCGAAGAAGCCCTGGAACGCATCGCGGGCGCGGCTGTTGAACAGCGCCGACTTGGCCCAGCCTTCACCGGCGCCCAGCACGTCGCCGTAGGAGAAGCCGCCGCAGGCAACCATGCCTTTGAAATCGTTCAGGTCGACACGTCCGGCGAGGATGTCGCTCATGTGCACGTCGATCGCGCTGAAACCGGCGCGGTCGAACGCCGCCGCCATCTCCACCTGGCCGTTGACGCCCTGCTCGCGCAGGACCGCTACTTGCGGGCGAATGCCTTTCTTGATGTAAGGCGCGGCCACGTTTTCGTTGACGTCGAAGCTGAGCTTGGCGCTGAGGCCCGGGTTGTCTTCTTCCAGCAGCGCGTCGAACTCCTGCTCGGCGCATTCGGCGTTGTCGCGCAGGCGCTGGATCTGGTAGCTGGTCTCGGCCCACTGGCGCTGCAACAAGCGACGCTGGCCTTCGAAGACGGTGTCGCCGTTGAAGGTGATATTGATGTGGGCGTTGTTGATCGGCTGGCCGATGACCGAGACGCACTCGGCCAGGCCGGCGGCGCTGAACTGCGCGAGGATGTCCGGGGTGGCGTCCTGGCGAACCTGGATCACCGCACCCAACTCTTCGTTGAACAGGATCGCCGGGATCTCACTGGCCGACTCGGCCACGCTGTCCAGGGTCAGGTTCAAGCCGCAGTGACCGGCGAAAGCCATTTCCATCACGGTGGTCAGCAAGCCGCCATCGGAACGGTCGTGGTAGGCCAACAGGTGACCGTCGGCGTTCAGGCCCTGGATCACGGCGAAGAACGCCTTCAGGTCTTCGGCATCGTCGACGTCCGGTGCTTGCGAGCCGAGCTTGCCGTGCACCTGGGCCAGGATCGAGGCGCCCATGCGGTTCTGGCCACGGCCCAGGTCGATCAGGATCAGGTCGGTGGTGCCCTTGTCCATGCGCAGTTGCGGGGTCAGGGTCTGGCGGATGTCGGTGACCGGGGCGAAACCGGTCACGATCAGCGACAGTGGCGAGGTCACGCTCTTGTCCACGCCTTCGTCGTTCCAGCGCGTGGCCATGGACATGGAGTCCTTGCCCACCGGAATGGTGATGCCCAGTTCAGGGCACAGTTCCATGCCGACGGCCTTGACGGTGTCGTACAAGCGCGCGTCTTCACCGGGGTGACCGGCGGCGGACATCCAGTTGGCCGACAGCTTGATGTCGGAAATCTTGCCGATGCGCGAGGCCGCGATGTTGGTCAGGGTCTCACCGATCGCCATGCGGCCCGACGCCGGGGCGTCCAGCAGCGCCAGCGGCGTGCGCTCGCCCATGGCCATCGCTTCGCCAGTGTAGACGTCGAAGCTGGTGGCGGTCACGGCCACGTCGGCCACCGGCACCTGCCATGGGCCGACCATCTGATCACGTGCCACGAGGCCGGTGATGGTGCGGTCGCCGATGGTGATCAGGAAGCTCTTGCTCGCCACGGCCGGGTGATGCAGCACGCGCTCGATGGAATCGGCGATGTCGAGGGTGGACGGATCGAAATCGTCGCCCAGCTCGGTTTCGCGAACCGCCGAACGGTGCATGCGCGGGGCTTTGCCCAGCAGCACTTCCAGCGGCATGTCAACCGGGCTGTTGCCAAAGTGGCTGTCGGTCACGGTCAGTTGCGGCTCGGCGGTGGCTTCACCCACCACGGCAAACGGGCAACGCTCGCGTTCGCAAATGGCCTGGAAGCGCTCGAAGTCAGCCGGGCCGACCGCCAGGACGTAACGCTCCTGGGATTCGTTGCTCCAGATTTCGTGCGGGGCCATGCCCGGCTCGTCGTTCGGAATGTTGCGCAATTCGAAGCGGCCTCCACGGCCACCGTCGTTGACCAGTTCCGGGAAGGCGTTGGACAGGCCGCCCGCGCCGACGTCGTGGATGAAGCTGATGGGGTTGTTCTCACCCAACTGCCAGCAACGGTCGATGACTTCCTGGCAACGGCGTTCCATCTCCGGGTTTTCCCGCTGGACCGACGCGAAATCCAGGTCGGCCGAGCTGGTGCCGGTGGCCATGGAGGAAGCCGCGCCGCCGCCCAGGCCGATCAGCATGGCCGGGCCGCCGAGGACGATCAGCTTGGAGCCGACCACGATCTCGCCTTTCTGCACGTGTTCGGCGCGGATGTTGCCCATGCCGCCAGCGAGCATGATCGGCTTGTGATAACCGCGAACCTCTTCACCGCGAGGGGTGGTGATGGACTGTTCGAAGGTACGGAAATAACCGGTCAGGGCCGGACGGCCGAATTCGTTGTTGAACGCCGCGCCGCCCAGTGGGCCTTCGATCATGATGTCGAGGGCGTTGACGATGCGCTCAGGCTTGCCGTAAGGCTTTTCCCACGGCTGTTCGAAGCCAGGAATCTGCAGGTTCGACACGGTGAAGCCGGTCAGGCCGGCCTTGGGCTTGGCACCACGACCGGTGGCGCCTTCGTCGCGGATCTCGCCACCGGAACCGGTGGACGCGCCCGGGAACGGGGCAATGGCGGTCGGGTGGTTGTGGGTCTCGACTTTCATCAGGATGTGCACCGGCTCCTGGACCGCACCGTACTGGCGGGTCTCGGGGTTCGGGTAGAAGCGACCGGCAACATTGCCGACGATCACCGCGGCGTTGTCCTTGTAGGCCGACAGCACACCTTCGTTGTGCATCTGGTAGGTGTTCTTGATCATGCCGAACAGGCTCTTTTCCTGGCTCTGGCCGTCAATGTCCCAACTGGCGTTGAAGATCTTGTGGCGGCAATGCTCGGAGTTGGCCTGGGCGAACATCATCAGTTCGATGTCGTGGGGGTTGCGCTTCAAGCCCTGGAAGGCGTTGACCAGGTAATCGATCTCGTCTTCGGCCAGGGCCAGGCCCAGCTCGGCGTTGGCTTTTTCCAGCGCGGCGCGGCCACCGCCCAATACGTCGATGGCGGTCAGCGGCTTGGGTTCGGCGTGGCTGAACAGGCCGGCGGCCTGCTCCAGGTTGCCCAGTACGACCTGGGTCATGCGGTCATGCAGGCCTTCGGCGATCAGTTGGGCCTCGGCCTCGCTGAACTCACCGGCGACATAAAAGGCAATGCCGCGCTCCAGGCGCTGGATCTTCGACAGGCCGCAGTTGCGGGCAATGTCACTGGCCTTGCTCGACCACGGCGAAATGGTGCCGAAACGCGGCAACACCAGGAACAGGCGGCCGGTTGGCTCCTGGACTGGAACACTTGGGCCGTACTTCAGGAGGCGCGCGAGCACCTGCTGTTCGTCGCCAGTCAAACCGCCGGTAACTTCGGCGAAGTGAGCGAATTCAGCATACAAGCCACTGACAGCCGGTACTTTCTGGCTCAGTTGCTCAAGAAGTTTGCTGTGGCGAAAGGCAGAAAGGGCAGGAGCGCCGCGCAGGATCAACATCTTCGGGACAGCCTCGGGAAGGGGTGTGCTTTGAGGCCGTGCATTCTAGCCTAAACCGCTGCCAACGGCACCCGAAACGCTACGTCAGGTGCGAGCCGAACGTCGGTCGTGGCGCGGATAGCTTGATTACCCGGCCATCCGGCCCGCGCCACAGAGATATTTTTTATCCCTGCGGGGCCTTGCCGCGCGCCGGCCCGCTTGGCTTGCGGACACGTTTTGCAACCTCTATCAGACTGGCCTTTTGCTGTCGATATATGGCGGTCGAGGCCGTTTGCGTATACTGCGCAGATGTTTTCCCCAACGGCTTTGCGTCCGCGGTACGCCAGATGGCTGATCGCAACCGGACTCTTCCTGGTGCTCAGTGGCTGTGTTGAGAAACCCAACACACTGGAGCGCGTAAAGGAGGATGGCGTGCTGCGGGTCGTTACCCGGAACAGCCCCGCCACCTACTTCCAGGATCGCAGTGGTGAAACCGGCTTCGAATACGAGCTGGTGAAGCGTTTCGCCGAGGATTTGGGGGTCGAGCTGAAAATCGAGACCGCCGACAACCTCGACGACCTGTTCAGCCAGATCGGCAAGCCCAACGGCCCGGTGCTGGCCGCGGCAGGCCTGGTCAGCAGCGAACAGCGCAAAAAACAGGTTCGCTTTTCCAGCCCTTACCTGGAAGTCACCCCGCAGATCATCTATCGCAACGGTCAGTCGCGCCCCACCGACGCGGCGGCCCTGGCCGGCAAGAAGATCATGGTGCTCAAGGGCAGCTCCCATGCCGAACAATTGGCACAGCTGAAGCAGCAATATCCTGGGATCGAATACGAAGAATCCGACGCCGTTGAAGTCGTCGACCTGCTGCGCATGGTCGACGAGGGCCAGATCGACCTGACGCTGGTGGACTCCAACGAAGTGGCGATGAACCAGGTCTACTTCCCCAACGTGCGCGTGGCGTTCGACCTGGGCGACACCCGCAGCCAGAGCTGGGCAGTGGGCCCCGGCGAAGACAACAGCCTGCTCAATGAAATCAACGCCTACCTGAACAAGGTGCAGAAGAATGGCACGTTGCAGCGGTTGAAGGATCGCTACTACGGCCACGTTGACGTCCTCGGCTATATGGGCGCAACGACGTTTGCCCAGCACCTGCAGCAGCGGCTGCCCAAATACGAACAGCATTTCAAGACCTACGCCAAGAAGGAAAAAGTCGATTGGCGGTTGCTGGCTGCCATCGGCTATCAGGAATCGCTCTGGCAACCGACGGTGACCTCCAAGACCGGTGTGCGCGGCCTGATGATGCTGACCCAGAACACTGCCCAGGCCATGGGTGTATCCAACCGCCTCGATCCGAAGCAGAGCATCATGGGCGGCGCCAAGTACCTGGCCTATATGAAGGAACAACTGGATGAAAGCATCGAGGAACCGGACCGCACCTGGTTCGCCCTCGCCGCCTATAACGTGGGCAGTGGTCATCTGGACGACGCGCGCAAGCTCGCCGCCAAGGAAGGACTGAATCCGAACAAGTGGCTGGACGTGAAAAAAATCCTGCCGCGCCTGTCCCAGAAGCAGTGGTACAGCAAGACCCGCTACGGCTATGCCCGGGGCGGAGAGCCGGTGCATTTCGTGGCGAACATCCGTCGCTACTACGACATCTTGACCTGGGTGACGCAGCCACAGCTCGAAGGCAACCAGGTGGCCGAGGGCAACCTGCACGTGCCGGGTGTCGACAAGAGCAAGCCGAGCCAGGAATCACCGCAACTCTGACAGCCATACACATCTAAATGTGGGAGCGAGCCTGCTCGCGAAAGCAGTGCATCAGTCGACATGATTGTTAACTGACACTCCGCTTTCGCGAGCAGGCTCGCTCCCACAGGGTGTGGTGATGGGTCAGGATCTGGCGGCCGCCAGGATCAGCGCCTTCATTTCCGACACAGCTGACTTGAACCCGACAAACAACGCATGGGCCACCAGCGCATGGCCGATGTTCAGCTCGTTGATGCCCTTGATGGCGGCGACAGCTTCGACGTTGTGATAATGCAGGCCGTGGCCGGCGTTGACGATCAGGCCCTGGGCCAGGCCAAAGGTGACGCCGTCTGCCACCCGTTGCAGCTCATCGGCCACGTCCGTGGGGGTCTGGGCATCGGCGTAGCGCCCGGTGTGCAGCTCGATGGCCGGCGCGCCGACCCGCTTGGAGGCTTCGATCTGCCGCTCGTCGGCGTCGATGAACAGCGATACCTCGGCGCCCATCTTCGACAGCCGCTCCACCGCGGCCTTGATCCGCGCCTCCTGCCCCGCCACGTCCAGGCCGCCTTCGGTGGTCAGCTCCTGACGGGTTTCCGGGACCAGGCAGATGTGCGCAGGGCGGATGCGCTCGGCAAAGGCCATCATTTCTTCGGTCACGCCCATTTCGAAGTTCATGCGGGTTTGCAGCACATCCTTGAGCAGCAGCACATCGCGCTCCTGGATGTGGCGACGGTCCTCGCGCAGGTGCACGGTAATGCCATCGGCGCCCGCCTCTTCGGCATCCAGTGCGGCCTTGACCGGATCCGGGTAGCGCGTACCTCGGGCCTGGCGCAGGGTGGCGACATGGTCGATGTTCACGCCGAGAAGAATGCGATTGCTGGTGCTCACGAAAAGCGCTCCTGAATGGACAGAGATTCGGCCCACAGCATACGGGTAGATCAGGGCTTGCGAAACAGCTCGCGACTGACCAGCGGCCGGCCGCCCAAATGAACCGCCAGGGCTTGGCGCATCAAACGCTTGGCCGCCGCCAATGCACCGGGCGCGGTCCAGTCGGCCTCGGCCATGGCAAGAAGCTCAACGCCATTGAACAACCCGGGTTGCAACTGGTAGACCTGCTCCAGGCCCGCGTCCACCTGTAAGCGGTAGAGGCCGTCCGCCGCGATGGGTTGTCCGTGCAGGTCGGTGTCGAGGGAAAAACCGTAGCCCAGATCGTCCAGCAGGCGCCATTCGAAAGAGCGCAGCAATGGCTCCAGAGGGCGACCTTCGGCCAGGGCCAGCAGCGTGGCGGCATAGTGGTCGAAGACTTCAGGATGAGGATCCTCGGCGGGGAGCAGGCGGATCAGCAATTCATTGAGGTACAAACCACTGAACAGCGCTTCGCCGTTGAGCCAGGCCGCGACGCCGTTGCTTTCCATGCGCCCGACATTCTTCAATTCGCCCCTGCCGCGAAACTCGACGTCCAATGGGACGAACGGCCGCGCCAGCGTCCCGGCCTTGCCCCGAGCCCCACGCAACACCGCTCTCAGCCGCCCTTGGGGCGTGAGGAAGTCCACCAGGGCGCTGCTTTCGCGGTAGGCGCGGCTGTGCAGGACATAGGCGGGTTGGGCGGTGGGAGGGGTCGCAGCCATCTGGGTTCTCAATGAACAAACGCAATTTTACCGGCAACCACAAACCACTGTGGGAGCGAGCCTGCTCGCGATGAGGGACTGATATTCAACAGGGATGTTGACTGACAGACCGCTATCGCGAGCAGGCTCGCTCCCACAGTGGCATTCATGTACTCACATTAAGGATTACAGGTCGCCGTAACCCAGCGAACGCAACGCGCGCTCGTCATCGGACCAGCCGCCTTTCACCTTGACCCACAGGTTGAGCATGATCTTGGAGTCGAACAGCAGCTCCATGTCCTTGCGCGCCTCGGTGCCGATGCGCTTGATGCGCTCGCCCTTGTCGCCAATGATGATCTTCTTCTGGCCATCACGTTCGACGAGGATCAAGGCATGGATGTGCAGGGTCTTGCCCTGTTGCTTGAATTCCTCGATCTCCACCGTGATCTGGTACGGCAGCTCGGCGCCCATCTGGCGCATGATTTTCTCGCGCACCAACTCGGCGGCGAGGAAACGGCTGCTGCGGTCGGTGATCTGGTCTTCAGGAAAGAAATGATCGTTTTCCGGCAGGTGCTCGGCGATCACCCGCTCCAGCGCGTCGAGGTTGTAACCGTGTTGGGCGGAGATCGGGATGATTTGCGCGTTCGGCAACTGTTCCTGCAACCAGGTCAGGTGCGGCATCAGCTCTGCCTTGTCTTCGATGCGGTCGGTCTTGTTCAGCGCCACGATCAAGGGACCGGTCACGTATTGGACGCGCTCGAGGACCATCTGGTCTTCTTCGGTCCACTTGGTGCGGTCGACCACGAAGATCACCACGTCAACGTCTTTCAACGCTGCCGAGGCAGTCTTGTTCATGTAGCGGTTCAGGGCCTTCTCACCGCCCTTGTGCATTCCCGGAGTATCGACGTAGATCGCCTGCACATCGCCTTCGGTCTTGATGCCCAGCATGTTGTGGCGCGTGGTCTGAGGCTTGCGCGAGGTGATCGCCAGCTTCTGGCCCAGGATGTGGTTCAGCAACGTGGACTTGCCCACGTTCGGCCGACCGACAATGGCGACATAGCCGCATCGGGTGACGGTTGTATCAGTCATTGCCATTCTCCACGCCCAAGGCGATCAGTGCTGCGGCGGCCGCTACCTGTTCGGCGATACGACGGCTCACGCCCTGGCCACGGCTTTTTTCATTCAATAAGACCACTTCGCATTCGACGAAAAAGGTTCGGCAATGCGGTTCCCCCTGGATATCCACCACTTCGTAGCGTGGCAGTTCGCAACTGCGCGATTGCAAAAATTCCTGCAAGCGGGTCTTGGGGTCCTTGTTGGTGTCCACCAGCGTCAGGCTGTCGATCTCGGAAGTCAGCCAGGCCAGCACGCGCTCGCGCGCCATTTCCATGCCCGAGTCCAGGTAGATCGCGCCAATCAATGCCTCCAGGGCGTCGGCGAGGATCGATTCGCGGCGGAAACCACCGCTTTTCAGTTCGCCGGAACCCAGGCGCAGGTACTCGCCCAAGTCGAAACCCCGGGCCAATACGGCCAGGGTCTCACCTTTCACGAGTCTTGCGCGCAAACGCGACAACTGGCCTTCGCGAGCCAGGGGAAAGCGTTCGAACAACGCCTCGCCGGCGACGAAATTGAGGATGGCATCGCCGAGGAATTCCAGGCGCTCGTTGTTGCGCCCGGCAAAACTGCGGTGAGTGAGGGCCAGGAGCATCAGTTCCTGATCCTTGAAGGTGTAGCCGAGCTGACGCTCGAGGCGGCTTAGAGAAACGCTCACGGTTTACCCACGCTGAGTTCGTGGCTGGATTCCACCGCCACGGCGGCAAGGCGCCGTTGGCTTGGGACAATTAACGCTGTGTTCAAAAATGACGTCCTGACTATCGTTGGCTTCATGCCTTCGGGCAGCCTTGTGCAGGCTCCAGAAATGCATTCGGCGCTGTGTTCAACAGCGCCGTGTGTGATTACTTGATCAACCCTACCCGCGAGAAGTTCGGCAGGTGGCTGAGTTTGGGTTCCGGCCAGCTCATCCAGACCGCAAAGGCCTTGCCGACAATATTGCGGTCGGGGACCATGCCCAACATGTCCTTGGGTATGTTCGGATCATCCCAGTAACGGCTGTCGTTGGAGTTGTCGCGGTTGTCGCCCATCATGAAATAGTGCCCGGCCGGCACGGTCCATGAATGGTCCGGCGTGGCGCGGTAGCGGCTCATTTCCTTGCGGATCTGGTGTTCTGCCTCGCCGAGTTTTTCCTTGTAGAGCTCGGCACTGCCCAGCGTGCCCGGTTCGGAACCGATCAACTGCTCGGCAACCAGTTCGCCATTGACGAACAAACGTTTGTCGGCCGTATAGCGGATTTTGTCGCCCGGCAGGCCCACCACACGCTTGATGTAGTTGACGTTCGGATCGCTTGGGAAGCGGAACACCATCACGTCGCCGCGTTGCGGGTCGCCGATCTCGATGACCTTCTTGTCGATCACTGGCAGCCGGATCCCATAGGAAAACTTGTTCACCAGGATGAAGTCGCCCACGTCCAGGGTGGGCTTCATCGAACCGGACGGAATCTGGAACGGCTCCACCAGGAACGAGCGCAGCACCAGCACGATGAACAGCACCGGGAAGAACGACTTGCCGTACTCGACAAGCAGCGGTTCCTTGTTGAGCTTTTCAATGACCACGCCGTCAGGCTGGCTGACACTGCCCTGATAAGAGGCAATGGCGGCCCGGCGCCGAGGCGCCAGGAACAACAGATCAAGCAACGCCAACAGGCCGCAGACAAACACGGCGATAACCAGCAACAGCGGGAAATTTAGCGACATAGGACCTAACTATCCAACCTGAGCACCGCGAGGAAGGCTTCCTGTGGAATTTCCACGTTGCCGACCTGCTTCATGCGTTTTTTACCGGCCTTCTGCTTTTCCAACAGCTTGCGCTTACGGCTGACATCGCCGCCGTAGCATTTGGCCAATACGTTCTTTCTGAGTGCCTTGACGGTTGTACGCGCCACAATCTGCCCGCCAATGGCGGCCTGGATTGCCACATCGAACATCTGCCGCGGAATCAGTTCCTTCATCTTCTCGGTCAACGCACGACCTTTGTAGTGCGCGTTGTCGCGGTGCACGATCAATGCCAGGGCATCGACTTTTTCGCCGTTGATCAGCACATCCAGTTTCACCAGATTAGCCGATTGGTAACGATCGAAATGATAGTCCAGCGAAGCATAGCCGCGGCTGGTGGATTTCAGGCGATCGAAGAAGTCCAGCACCACTTCGTTCATCGGCAGGTCGTAGGTCACCTGGACCTGCGAGCCGAGGAACAGCATGTCGTGCTGCACGCCGCGCTTCTCGATGCACAGGGTAATGACGTTGCCCAGGTGCTCCTGAGGCACAAGGATGTTGGCCCTCACGATCGGCTCGCGCATGTCTTCGATGGCCGACAGGTCCGGCAGCTTGGACGGGTTGTCGACGTAGATAGTCTCGCCGTTCTTGAGCAGCAGCTCGAAGATTACCGTCGGCGCCGTGGTGATCAGGTCCAGGTCGTACTCGCGCTCCAGGCGCTCCTGGATGATTTCCATGTGCAGCATGCCGAGGAACCCGCAACGGAAGCCAAAGCCCAGGGCGTCGGAACTTTCCGGGGTGTACTGCAGGGACGAGTCGTTCAGGGTCAGCTTTTGCAGGGCTTCGCGGAAGTCTTCGAAGTCGTCGGAACTGACCGGGAACAGGCCGGCGTAGACCTGTGGCTGGATGCGTTTGAAGCCTGGCAGCACATCGACATCCGGGGTGGAACTCAAGGTCAGGGTATCGCCCACCGGCGCCCCATGAATGTCCTTGATGCCCGCGATGATGAAGCCCACTTCACCGGCCTTCAGGTCGGTGGTAGCGGTGTGTTTCGGGTTGAAGACACCGACGCTGTCCACCAGGTGGATCTTGCCGGTGGACTTGACCAGGATCTTGTCGCCCTTCTTCACGCGGCCATGGCGCACGCGAACCAGGGAAACCACGCCCAGGTAGTTGTCGAACCAGGAGTCGATGATCAACGCTTGCAGCGGATCTTCGATATTGCCGGTCGGCGCGGGGATGGTGGTGACGAGGCGCTCGAGCACTTCATCCACGCCCAGGCCGGTCTTGGCGCTGCACGTGACCGCGTCGGTGGCATCGATGCCGATGATTTTTTCGATTTCTTCCTTCACGCGGTCCGGATCGGCCTGGGGCAGGTCGATCTTGTTCAGCACCGGCATGACTTCCAGGCCCTGCTCGATGGCCGTGTAGCAGTTGGCGACCGACTGGGCCTCGACGCCCTGGCCGGCATCGACCACCAGCAACGCACCTTCACAGGCCGCCAGCGACCGGCTGACTTCATAGGTGAAGTCGACGTGGCCCGGGGTATCGATGAAGTTGAGCTGGTAGGTAATGCCGTCGCGAGCCTTGTAGTAAAGGGTAACGCTGTGGGCCTTGATGGTGATCCCGCGTTCACGCTCGAGGTCCATGGAGTCCAGGACCTGGGCTTCCATTTCACGCTCGGCCAGGCCGCCGCACATCTGGATGAAGCGATCAGCCAGCGTCGACTTGCCATGGTCAATGTGGGCGATGATGGAGAAATTGCGGATATGACTCAAATCACTCACGGATCAACACTCAAAAAGGCTGCAGGCATGGCCCGCCGAAAAATAGCCGGGAATTGTACCCGATACACCGCGCAAGCGTCACGCTCGCCTGTCGATGAGCATGTGTGGCGAGGATGCTTGCTCGCCACATCGAGCGTTGAATCAACCTGCCCGGCGCAACAGCCAGAGCCCGGCCAACGCGCAGACGCCGGCCGGCACCAGCACCGCGAACAATGGCGAGAAGCCGAACACCAGGCTCGATGGCCCGAGCAGATCCTGGGCAATGCGGAAAGTAAAGCCCACTAGCACACCGGTGAATACCCGTTGGCCAAGGGTCACGGAGCGCAGCGGACCGAAGATGAAGGAGATGGCCATCAACACCAGCGCAGCGGTCACCAGGGGTTGCAACACCTTGACCCAAAAAGCCAGCCAGTAGCGACCGTTGTTCAGGCCCTGGTCCGCCAGGTAATGGATGTACCCCCACAATCCGGTGATGGACAACGAGTCCGGCGCCATGACCACGGTGCTGAGCAGCTGCGGGCTGAGCGCCACGTCCCAGCGTTCCTGCGGTGCGGCGACGACTTCGGTGCGCTTGTCATGGAACAGCGTGGTGGTGACATCGCTCAGTTGCCAGTGATCGTCGGCGAATTGGGCCCGCTTGGCGAAGCTGGAGGACAACATATGCCGCTGATCGTCGAAACGGTAGCGGGTCACGCCATACAAGGTTCCGTTGGGTTGGACCGAGTTGATATGGATGAACTCTTCGCCCTGGCGGTGCCACAGACCGTGCTTGGCGCTTTGCGCGTCACCGCCGCCCTGGGCCAGGGAGCGGTTGGCCTGGGCGGTATTCTCGGTGGCCGGGGCGACGTACTCGCCGATCAGCACACCCACCAGCATCAGCACCAGCATGGGTTTCATCACCGCCCAGACGATCCGACCGATGGACACGCCAGCGGCGCGCATGATGGTCAGTTCGCTGTTGCTCGCCAGGCTGCCCAGGCCGATCAGGCAGCCGATCAATGCGGCCATCGGCAGCATGTCGTACAAGCGGCGCGGCGCGGTCAGCAATACGTAGCTCGCCACGTCCAGCAGCGTATAGGTATCGCTGACATCGCCCATTTCATCAATGAACGCGAACAAGGTCGCCAGGCCAAGAATGATCCCCAATACGGCGAGGATCGCCATGAATACGCTGCTGCCGATGTAGCGATCGAGCTTAACCACGGGCCACCTCCAGCGCGCTGCGACGACTTGCGAGCTTCAGGCGCAGCGGCTCCCAGTAGAGCAGCCCCAGGCCAATGGCCAGAAATATCGAATGCACCCACCACAGGCCCAGCGTCGGAGGGATCTTGCCTTTCTCCAGGGCGCTGCGGGCGGAAATCAGGATGGTCAGGTAAGCCATATACAAAAGAATCGCCGGCAACAACTTGAGGAAACGGCCCTGGCGCGGATTGACCCGCGACAGCGGAACCGCCATGAGCGTCACGATAAATACCAGCAGCGGCAGCGACAGGCGCCATTGCAGCTCGGTGCGGGCGCGGATGTCGTCGTTGCCCAGCAGGCTGGCCGTGGACATGGCGTCACGATCGGTGACTTCGTCGCTGGCCTCCGGCTTGGGTAGCAATACGCCGTAGGTGTCGTACTTGATCGCCCGGTAGTTGGCCTGGCCTGGCGTGCCATCGTAGCGATAGCCATTTTCAAGGATCAGGTAGCGGTTGCCGTCGGGGTTGATTTCCTGGCGACCTTTTTCAGCCACCAGCACGGAAATGCCCCGATCCTTCTTGGTGTCAGAAGACACATTCTTCTGGGTAATGAAGACGCCGCCCAGGTCGATGCGATCGTCCGAGAGTTGTTCGGTATAAGTGACCCGCGTCCCGTCCCGCAGGGCCTGGAAGCGCCCCGGTACCAAGGTGTCGAATTCGGTCATGGCGTCCTGCTGGTTGATCAACAGCTGGAACTGGTTGGCCCCTTGCGGCGACAGGCTCAGGCTCAGCCACGCGACCACCAGCGCCACGAGCGTTGCCGGGAACAAGGTGATGCGGAACAGCCGTTGCTGGCTCATACCGGTGGCCGACAGCACGGTCATTTCGCTGTCCAGATACAAGCGCCCATAGGCCAGCAGGATGCCGAGGAACAGCCCCAGCGGCAGAATCAATTGCAGGAAGCCCGGCAGGCGGAACCCCATGATCAGGAACAGGGAGCCCGGGTCCAAGGCACCGGAGGCCGCCTGGGCGAGGTATTTGATGAAGCGCCCGCTCATGATGATGACCAGCAGCACGGCGCTGACGGCGCTCAGGGTCAACAGGACTTCGCGGGATAGGTAACGGAAGACGATCAAACCAGACACTCCAGGATTGTCAGGCTGGGCCTTGTACGAGAAGCGCCTGCGCGACTTTTCATACGAACCCTAAGGCGGCCAAACTAGCAAACGTATCGAGCCGGCCCACAACGCGAGCCGCCGAAAAAAGAGCCGCATTATCCTGTGATTGGAGGCGCCTGTCACTGCGCACGCTTTAAGCAGACGCTTCATGGCCAAAAAGTTAACGATTGCCAGGGTTGTCAGGCTCGGGCGCCGAGGTTCAAACTGCCGCCTTTGTCGCCGGCAAGCCCCGGCGCTTCTTTTTATAGAAGACAGCTGTTCAGCGCGCCAATGTCGTCGTGGCGCCTGGCCTCTTGACCATTGACTCAAGGATCCGGACATGGAACTGGTTGTAAAAAGCGTCAGCCCAGAAACGTTGAAGACCGCCACCCTGGTGGTTGCCGTGGGTGAAAACCGCAAGCTCGGCGTCGTTGCCAGCCAGCTCGACGCCCTGAGCGGCGGTGCAATCAGCGCCGTGCTCAAGCGCGGCGACCTGGCCGGCAAGGTCGGCCAGAGCCTGTTGCTGCACAACCTGCCCAACCTCAAGGCCGACCGTGTGATGCTGGTGGGCGTGGGCAAGGACGCCGAACTGGGCGACCGTCCGTTGCGCAAGATCATCGCCGGCGTGCTGGCCACCCTGAAAAACCTCGGTGGCGGCGACGCTGCACTGGCGCTGGACGAACTGATAGTCAAAGGCCGCGACAGCTACGGCAAGAATCGCCTGCTGGCCGAAACCCTGATTGACGGCGAGTACCAGTTCGACCGCTTCAAGAGCCAGAAAGCCGAACCGCGCGCCCTGAAGAAAATCACCCTGCTGACCATCAAGGCCGCCCAGGCCGAAGTCCAGCGCGCCGTGACCCATGCCACCGCCATTGCCAACGGCATGGCTTTCACCCGTGACCTGGGAAACCTGCCGCCGAACATCTGCCACCCGACTTTCATGGGCGAACAGGCCAAGGCGCTTGGCAAGGAATTCAAGGGTCTCAAGGTCGAGGTCTTCGACGAGAAGAAGATCAAGGACCTGGGCATGGGCTCGTTCTATGCCGTCGGCCAGGGCAGCGCCCAGCCGCCGCGCCTGATCGTCATGCAATACAACGGTGGCAAGAAATCCGAGAAGCCGTACGCGCTGGTCGGCAAGGGCATCACCTTCGACACCGGCGGCATCAGCCTCAAGCCCGGCGCCGGCATGGACGAAATGAAATATGACATGGGCGGTGCCGCCAGCGTGTTCGGCACCCTGCGCGCCGTGCTCGAACTGCAATTGCCGATCAACCTGGTGTGCATCCTCGCCTGCGCCGAGAACATGCCCAGCGGCACGGCGTCGCGCCCTGGCGACATCGTCACCACCATGAGCGGCCAGACTGTCGAAATCCTCAACACCGACGCCGAAGGCCGCTTGGTGCTGTGCGACGCCCTCACCTACTCCGAGCGCTTCAAGCCGCAAGCGGTGATCGACATCGCCACTCTGACCGGCGCCTGCGTGGTTGCCTTGGGCGCCCATACCTCGGGCCTGCTGGGCAACAATGACGAGCTGATCGCCCAATTGCTGAGCGCCGGCCAGCAAGCCGACGACCGCGCCTGGCAACTGCCGTTGTTCGACGAGTACCAGGAACAGCTGGACAGCCCATTCGCCGACATCGCCAACATCGGCGGCCCGAAAGCCGGGACCATCACGGCGGCGTGCTTCTTGTCGCGCTTCACCAAGAACTTGAATTGGGCGCACCTGGACATCGCCGGCACGGCCTGGACCAGCGGCGGCAAGGACAAGGGCGCCACCGGCCGTCCGGTCCCCCTGTTGACCCAGTACCTGCTGGACCGCGCCAAAGCCTGACACTGATGATAGCCGGTACGTCGCCTTCGGGCGGCGCATCGGCGATCCAGGAACCACAATGACCAAAGTCGATTTCTATATCCTGCCCAGCGCCGATCCCTCGGCGCGGCTGGATTTCGCCTGCAAACTCACCGAAAAGGCCTGGCGCATGGGCCATCGCATCTACCTGCATTGCAGCGATGCCGCCCAGCGTGACGACCTCGATGCGCGCTTGTGGGCGTTCAAGGGAGAGAGCTTCGTGCCCCATGGCCCTGCCGAAAACGAACCCGAGGGCTTGATCGTACTCGGGCTCGGGAATGACTGCGGGCAACACCACGACCTGCTGGTCAACCTCGACCTGAAAGTGCCGGCCTTCGCCCAGCGCTTCGCCCGGGTGGCGGAAGTGGTGGTGGAAGACCCGGCCATCCGGCAAGCCGCTCGGGAGAGTTTCCGTTTCTACCGTGAACAGGGCTATCCTCTGCAAGACCACCGTTTACAGCGACTCTGAGCCTACGATGGATACTCCAAAACCTTCGCAAAAACCCGCGCAACTGCTGGATGACCTCGAGTCGATCCGCCAACTGCTCGGCGATGACAACCTGCAACCGCCGCTGCTGACCGATACGGTGGAGCACGAGCCGGTGCATGACGAACAGATCCCGCTGCTGTTCGACCCGATCAACGGCCAGCCTGAACCCCAGCCAGCCACCAAGGCAGAACCGAAAGGCCCCGACGCCTTGCTACACCTGGACCGAGAACTTCGCGCCGCCGCGCAGTTGATCATGCAAGACGTCATCGACGACTTCGCACCGCATATCGAGACCGAGATCAAGCGCCGGTTGGATGCGCGGATGGAGCGGTTGTTGAGCCAGTACGAATAGCGTCCTCCGCCTCATTGTGAACATCCTGTGGGAGCGAGCCTGCTCGCGATAGCGGGCTGTCAGTCACCATCCATGTTGAATGTGATGGCCTTATCGCGGGCAAGCTCGCGCCCACAGGGGTCAACTGTCTCCGCATTCATCGCAGCTTGTGGCTTGCACCAGCCCTGCCCGCTATACTTCCCGGCTTTTCCTGAATAAATGCCTATAGGGTCCCGCCGCGCATGGATAAGACCTACCAGCCGCACGCCATTGAAACTTCCTGGTACAACACCTGGGAGTCCGAGAATTATTTCGCTCCGCAAGGCGCGGGCGATTCCTACACCATCATGATCCCGCCGCCGAATGTCACCGGCAGCCTGCACATGGGCCACGGTTTCAACAACGCGATCATGGACGCCCTGATCCGTTTCCGTCGCATGCAAGGTCGTAATACGTTGTGGCAACCGGGCACCGACCACGCCGGTATCGCCACCCAGATGTTGGTGGAGCGCCGCCTCGAAGCCCAGGGCCAGAACCGTCATGACCTGGGTCGCGAAAAATTCCTGGAGAAAGTCTGGGAATGGAAAGAGGAGTCCGGCGGCAACATCACCCGCCAGATCCGCCGCCTCGGTTCGTCCGTGGACTGGAGCCGCGAGCGCTTCACCATGGACGACGGCCTCTCGGAAGCGGTGAAGGAAGCCTTCGTGCGCCTGCATGAAGACGGTCTGATTTACCGCGGCAAGCGCCTGGTCAACTGGGACACCAAGCTGCACACGGCGATTTCCGACCTCGAAGTGGAGAACCACGACGAGAAGGGTTTCCTGTGGAACCTGAAGTACCCGCTGGCCGACGGCGCCAAAACCGCCGAAGGCAAGGATTACCTGATCGTTGCCACTACCCGTCCGGAAACCATGCTCGGCGACGCCGCCGTGGCGGTGAACCCGAACGACGAGCGCTATAAGGCATTGATCGGCAAGTTTGTCGAGCTGCCGTTGGTGGGCCGTCGTATTCCGATCATCGGCGACGATTATTGCGACCCTGAATTCGGCACCGGTTGCGTGAAAATCACCCCGGCCCACGATTTCAACGACTACGAAGTCGGCAAGCGCCACAACCTGCCGCTGCTGAACATCTTCGACAAGAACGCCAATGTCTTGCCAGCAGCCCAGGTATTCAACCTCGATGGCACGCTGAACGAGAACGTCGACGGCCAGATTCCGGCCGAATTCGCCGGCCTGGAGCGCTTCGAGGCACGCAAGCAGATCGTCGCGGCCTTCGAAGCCGCCGGCCTGCTGGTGAGCGTCGATGATCACGCCCTGAAAGTCCCGAAAGGCGACCGTTCCGGCACCATCATCGAGCCGTGGCTGACCGATCAATGGTACGTGTCCACCAAGCCATTGGCCGAGCCGGCGATTGCCGCCGTGGAAGACGGCCGCATCCAGTTCGTGCCCAAGCAATACGAAAACATGTACTTCTCGTGGATGCGCGACATCCAGGATTGGTGCATCAGTCGTCAGCTGTGGTGGGGGCATCGCATCCCGGCCTGGTACGACGAGTCGGGCAAGGTCTACGTTGGCCGTGATGAAGCCGAAGTCCGCGCCAAGCACAACCTCGGCCCGGACGTTGCCCTGCAACAGGACAACGACGTGCTCGATACCTGGTTCAGCTCCGGCCTGTGGACCTTCTCCACCCTAGGCTGGCCGCAGCAGACCGAATTCCTGAAGAAATTCCACTCCACCGACGTGCTGGTCACCGGCTTCGACATCATTTTCTTCTGGGTCGCCCGGATGATCATGATGACCATGCACTTGATGAAAAACGAAGACGGTACCCCGCAGGTGCCGTTCAAGACCGTTTACGTCCATGGCCTGGTGCGCGACGGCCAGGGCCAGAAGATGTCCAAGTCCAAGGGCAACGTCCTGGATCCGCTGGACATCATCGACGGCATCGACTTGGAAACCCTGGTGCAGAAACGCACCTCCGGCCTGATGCAGCCAAAACTGGCGAAGAAGATCGAGAAAGCCACCCGCGAAGAGTTCGCGGACGGCATCGCCAGCTACGGCACCGATGCCCTGCGTTTCACTTTCTGTTCGCTGGCATCCACCGGCCGCGACATCAAGTTCGACATGGGCCGCGTCGAAGGCTATCGCAACTTCTGCAACAAGATCTGGAACGCCGCGCGTTACGTGTTGGATAAAGGCGAAGATTGCGGCCAGAACGGCGAAGCCTACGAGCTGACCCTGGCGGATCGCTGGATCATTTCCCAGCTGCAACGCACCGAAGCCGAAGTAACCCGCCAGCTCGACCAGTTCCGTTTCGACCTGGCGGCGCAAGCGCTGTACGAGTTCATCTGGAACCAGTATTGCGACTGGTACCTGGAACTGTCCAAGCCGGTTTTGTGGGACGAAAACGCTCCGGTCGAGCGCCAGCGCGGCACCCGTCGCACCTTGGTTCGGGTATTGGAAGTGGCCTTGCGCCTGGCGCATCCGTTCATGCCGTTCATCACCGAGGAAATCTGGCAGCGCGTCGCGCCGCTGGCTGGTGCACAGGGCAAAACGATCATGCTGCAACCATGGCCGGTGGCCAATGAGAGCCGCATCGATCCGGCGGCCGAAGACGACATCGAGTGGCTGAAGACCTTCATGCTCGGCCTGCGCAACATCCGCGCCGAAATGAACATCGGCCCGGGCAAGCCGCTGACCCTGTTCCTCAAAAACGCCAGCGCCGAAGACCTGCGCCGCCTCAACGAGAACGAAGCGCTGCTCAAGAAGCTGGCGAAGCTTGAATCGGTGACCGTGCTGGCTGCCGGCGAAGAGGCGCCGCTGTCGGCCACCGCGTTGGTTGGCGAGATGGAAGTGCTGGTGCCGATGGCCGGGCTGATCGATAAGGCCGCCGAACTGGCGCGCCTGGACAAGGAAATCCTGCGCCTGAAGGGTGAAGTCCAGCGCGTTGGCGGCAAGCTGTCGAACGCCGGCTTTGTCGACAAGGCGCCGGCCGAAGTCATCGAGAAGGAACGGGCCAAGTTGGCCGAGGCTGAGCTGGCCCTGGGCAAGCTGGCCGAGCAACACGCGCGGATTTCCAGTCTGTAACGGTTGTTCGCAATGAAAAGGGAGGTCCAGCTGGACCTCCTTTTTTATGCCTGCCACTTTTCTTTCAGGTATCGCCCCCCTGTGGGAGCGAGCTTGCTCGCGATGGCGGCGGGTCAGCTTGCATCAGCGCTGGATGTGCCGCTGTCATCGCGAGCAAGCTCGCTTGTATGTTTAGACTTGAAGGGGTGGGCAGGACTAAAAGCTCGATTCCGACTCTAGCCAGTACGGACCGTGGGAGACTTCTCATCCCGCCCTTTCTACCTAAAGCGCCGATAAGGAATTCATCGGTAAAACCGACGATAGAAGCAAGCCAGCGCTACGGTAGACCCCGACAAGCATCTAAACCCTAGCTCCGAGGATTCGAGATGACAATCCTTACCTCTCCAGCGGTTATCGGTATTGATGTCGCCAAGGCTGAAATTGTCGCTTATCGCGAGGATCTGAAAAGCATTCAAATCGTCGATAACAATCGTGAAGCCCTTGTCCGTTGGCTCAAAATGTTGCCAGCGCAAAGCTTGATTGCCTTGGAAGCCACCAGCTTTTATCACCTGGATACGGCTGAACTGGCCCATGGGATGGGGCACAGGGTTTATGTTGTGGATGCCTATCGTGTGGCCCATTACCGCGAAAGCATTGGGCAGCGGGCAAAAACCGACCCTTGTGATGCACGTTTGCTGGCGCGTTATCTAACGAATGAACAGCAACGGTTACGTGCCTGGACACCACCTTCAGATGCCTACAAAGTGCTAAGAAGCCTGCTACGCAAGCGTGCAGAACTGATCAAAGCTCGCGTCAGCCTCATGCTGAGCTGGTCGAGCGAACCGCTTCTGAAAGATATCCTGACCCAGCAACTGGACGCCTTCAAGCAAAGCGATCGGGCCATTCAGAAGTTATTGCGTGAAGCCAGCCAAGGGGCGGGGATTACTGAGAATATCAACCGCTGCAAAGCCATTGAGGGTGTGGGCGAACTGACGGCAACAAGCCTGGCGACCGCATTCATGCGAGGTGACTTCGCCAGCGGCGATGCGTTCATTGCCTTTTTAGGGATGGACCTGAGGCCAAAAGACTCCGGAAAAAAACACAGTCCCAGACACCTGAGCAAGAAAGGAGATGGCGAGCTGCGACGCTTGGCACACACCGCAGCAATGGCGGCTTGCCGGTCTCCAGTCTGGAAGCCTTACTACGAGTCCTGCTTGGCAAGAGGTTTCGCCAGAACCCAAGCGTTGGTGAGCCTCGCCCGTAAATTGTGTCGGGTGGCATTCGCCCTGATGAAAAACCAGAGCGAATATCGCTCTAATTCTATGCTGCAGGGTTCCCCTGCAACATAGAATCTCCCACATTTAACCCGCGCAGTCATCAAGAACGGACCAGATGTGGGACAATGCCCGCCACTTTTTGACCAGCCCCGAATCGACCCGCCCATGACCGCCCCTCGCACACCCAAGCCTGCCCGCCAGAAGCCCAAGCCTGCCACCGAGGCCAAGGCGCCACGGGAGAAAGCCAGCCTGCACCCGCGCAACCGCCACCAGGGCCGTTATGACTTTGCAGCGCTGATCAAGAGCACGCCCGAACTGGCGAGGTTCGTAATCATCAACCCCTACGGCAAGGAAAGCATCGATTTCGCCAGCCCTGAAGCCGTGCGGGTGTTCAACCGGGCGCTGCTCAAATCGTTTTACGGCATCGCGCATTGGGACATTCCCGCTGACTACCTGTGCCCGCCGGTGCCAGGGCGTGCGGACTATGTGCATTTTCTCGCCGATCTGCTCGCCAGCCACAACGAAGGTGAAATCCCCCGCGGGGCTGCGGTAAAGGTGCTGGATATCGGCACCGGCGCCAATTGCGTCTATCCGCTGATCGGCTACAGCGATTACCGCTGGCATTTCCTCGGCTCGGAGATCGATCCGACGGCGATTGCCTCGGCCAAGACGATCGTGCAGTCCAACGGGCTGACCAAGGCCATCCAGTTGCGCCAGCAAACCAACCGCAAGCAGATTCTGCTGGGCCTTCTGGAAAGCGCCGAACGCTTCGACCTGACGATGTGCAACCCACCGTTTCACGCCTCCCTGGAAGAAGCGACCAAGGGCAGCCAGCGCAAATGGCGCGCGCTGGGCAAAGCGGATCCGAAGCGCAAGTTACCGGTGCTGAACTTCGGCGGCCAGGCGGCGGAGTTGTGGTGCGAGGGCGGCGAGGCGCGGTTTGTCACGCAACTGATCAGCGAAAGCGCACAGGTGGCGGGCCAAGTGTTGTGGTTCAGCACCCTGGTATCGAAGGCGTCGAACCTGCCGGCCATCGAGACAGCGCTGAAAAAAGCGGGGGCCTTGCATAGTCAGGTGGTGGAAATGTCCCAGGGACAAAAACAGAGCCGCTTCGTGGCCTGGACCTTCCAGACCGAGGCACAGCAACAGGCTTGGCGCCAGTCGCGTTGGGTTCGCAAGGGTTGAGTGGAGCCACCCAATACAAAGTACTCGCAGTTGGGGCTGCTGCGCAGCCCAGCGGGAGCAAGCTCCCTCGCCACGGGTTTACTGCGACAGCATTGCCGTCTCACTGGTTTTTCCAAGGCAATAAAAAACCGTGCCCGGGTCGCTCCGCGGCACGGTTTTTATCGGGCGGTCTTACTTGTTGACCGCGTCGGTCAGGCCTTTGGCCACAACCAGCTTGATCACTTTCTTGGCCGGGATTTCGATGGCTGCGCCAGTCGAAGGGTTGCGACCGGTACGGGCAGGACGCTCGGTGACTTTCAGCTTGCCAACGCCTGGCAAGGTCAGTTCGCCGCCGTTTTCCAGCTGATCGGCAACGACTTGGCCCAGTTGGTCCAGCAGAGCACGCACGGTAGCTTTAGGTGCGTCTACAGATTCAGCCAAATCAGCGATCAGTTGGTCTTTAGTAAGAGCCATGTAGTGTTCCTTCCCTATCAAATTCATATGGATTGCAGAGTGCAGTGTCAGCCATCGAGCCCGATCTGTCTGATCAGCCGCCCTCGGTCATCACCACGACGGATCGGGGTAATAGATGCCGAAATCCGGGTTTGGTTCGACCTGACAAATGCTGAATGCACGCTTAACGCAGTGACATCGCGTAAGACCGGGCAAAACTAGCACAACGCCTGTGAAATATCCGCCTCTACCTACCCATTTGGTCAGCTTTATTGCGCTAAATCGGTAAAAAAAATGCTCGCAGGGTGTCGGAAGGGTCTGAAAGGGCCTTCGACGCGTTGCAAAACCAGTGATTGCGGTACACTGAGCCCTTTTTCGGGGAGCGCGCCCTCCTCTCTTTCACCAGCCGAGAAATCCATGCCGATCCGTCATTGCATCGTCCACCTGATCGACAAAAAACCCGACGGCACGCCTGCTGTGCTTCACGCCCGCGACTCTGAACTCGCCGAGTCCACGGCCATCGAGAACATGCTCGCCGATCTAAACGAGAGCTATAACGCCAAGCAAGGCAAGGCCTGGGGATTTTTCCATGCCGAGTCCGGCGCGCATCCGTTCAGCGGCTGGCTGAAGGAGTACCTGGACGGCGGTAAGGACTTCACCGCCTTCAGTCGTGTGGCGGTGGAACACCTGCAAAAACTGATGGAAGAGTCCAACCTGTCGGTAGGCGGCCACGTGCTGTTTGCCCACTACCAACAGGGCATGACCGATTACCTGGCCATCGCCCTGCTGCACCACAGCGAAGGCGTGGCAGTCACCGACGAGCTGGACGTGACCCCGTCCCGCCACCTGGACCTGGGCCAGTTGCACCTGGCGGCGCGGATCAACGTGTCGGAATGGCAGAACAACAAGCAATCCAAACAGTACATCTCGTTCATCAAGGGCAAGAATGGCAAGAAAGTCTCGGAGTACTTCCGCGACTTCATCGGCTGCCAGGAGGGCGTCGACGGCCCTGGCGAGACCCGCACCCTGCTCAAGGCCTTCAGTGATTTCGTCGAAAGCGAAGACCTGCCGGAAGACGATGCCCGGGAAAAAACCAAGACCCTGGTGGACTATGCCAGCAGCCAGGCCAAGCTCGGTGAGCCGATGGGCCTGGAAGAGCTCTCCGAGCTGATCGATGAAGATCGCCCGAAGGCCTTCTACGACCACATCCGCAACAAGGACTACGGGTTGTCACCGGAAATCCCGGCGGATAAACGCACCCTCAACCAGTTCCGCCGCTTCACCGGCCGCGCCGAAGGCTTGTCCATCAGCTTCGAAGCGCACTTGCTGGGCTCGAAGATTGAGTATGACGAAGAGGCTGGGACGTTGATCATCAGGGGGTTGCCGACTTCGTTGACTGATCAGCTCAAGCGTCGTAATTGATATTCAGCACAGCCACTGAGTATCGCCTCAACAGCACGCCATCGATGCCCCGCGATGGCGTTGTTTAAATCCCCGTGAGCTGGACAACGGTCGCCCAGAATACATGGACGCCGTTGGTCGGCACTGTCAAGTTCTACAGTATTATTACCTTTGATGCACCAGATAAGTTTATATGCGTCCAGCTGCCGCGCGGCTGGATGACGCCATGACCGAATAGTACGTGGAGCATATAAAAATGAAATCGAATCATCGTCGTCCAATCTTCCGTATGCAACAGGTAGCCCGTCTTGGCCTGTTAAGTTTAATGGTATCAATCTATGCCGAGTCAGCTTTTGCCGCCCCCTATACTTGTGTATACCTTACGATTCAAGGCGTACAACAAGGACCCCCTATTCAAATCAACGCAACTACGTACCCAGACGCCGTGAACCAAGCGAGAAATTTTTTTAGGACGCAGCCTTTTTACAATGCTACGAGCAATTGGATTAGCTGCAGCCCTTGACCCACTCCCAACCAACGCCCAAAGCAACCGCTTTGGGCGTTTGGATAAACCTTATCTTCCCCTCGAACATCAAATCGGATTACAACCTGCCGCCACTGCCGCGTCATGGGAAACGTTGGATCTGAAGGGTTCCATATTCCACTCCGATTTATTGCGTGAGATAGTGAAGTGACAAGCCAGTTGGCGACGCATTCCACCGCCATCATTATTTACCCAGCGCGGATCGTCGCCGTATCGTTTTACCAATTCTGCATACACCGCGTCTGTGCTTTGCGACGTGGCCATGCGGCCCCTGTCGGTAGGAACGACAGACAGGCTCCATTCGTCTTTCCGTGTGCCAGGGTCATAACGCTTTATCCATTTGGCATAGTTGATGTATCCGTCCATTGGATCGGCCATCTGGATGGCTTGGTCTGCCTCTTTGAAAACAAAACTGGCATCTTGGGCCCGGGTACCAGGCAATGTCATTGCAATAACGGGCACTACAACTCTGGTTGTCGAGTAATAATCCCTTTGATCATACCGGGCATCTGACAGCCCCCCCGGCAGATAAAAGATGGCTTTTATTGGCAACGTCTCAGGCCGGCTGACGTCCCACGCAGCCGTAGCCAACCTCATTTCATTTTGTTGATGAATGGTTCCGTTGTCACCCAGGCTCATTGCTTTGATGGCCTCGTTGAAAGAGATGGTGGCCTTTTCATTGGCATCATCTTTTACATTGAAGCCGCACTGACTGAGGTTATCGAAACGGTCGGCAACATGCTTGTCGTACCATTGCTGCGCTGTATAGATGCCCTGCCGATGGCAGAGGTCGCTGTTTGATGTGGCTCCTTGAGCGACGCCACAGCCATTTTCGGCCCGAACATTAGTTGCCCCATCCACCGGAAACATGCATAAAACGGCAACTCTTTGCCTTCCCACAGGTGCAAACAACGGAGGAAATATAATAAAACCGTTATTCTCGTCGCGAACCAATCTTCTGAATTCCGCATCAGCTCTTAGGTAGGAGAATGAAAACCCTCCACTTGCGACAGCTGCGGGGCTAGGCGCCCAGAACTTATAGGCGCTAGAAGGAATCGTCGCCCGAAAAATAATACCGCTGCATAAGAAACCCGGCATAGAAGCTGTGCCGCAATTAACAGGCGTGTCGTTATAGAGCGTCTTCAATTCATAAGCGACCTGTGCCCCTGAAGTCTCCAATGCTTGGACCACTGAGGCGAACGACAGCGACAACCCAAAACCAGTTGATATCAGAGCTTGCGCTAAATATCTCATGTCAACCTCTCTTACTAAAGATTAAAACAAGAGCACCGCCAACTCTCTCATAACGCGGCGCCACACGGGACGAATTCGCTAGGTATTATTGCAACCTGCTGCCACGGCTTTTTCATGGGTGGTATAAGGGCGAAATGGCTCAAGATTCCATACATCCTTTGTACGCACGGTAGAAATCAAACACACCAGTTGCCGGCGCATCCCTCCACCGTCCCGTTCTTTCCACTCGGCACTGTTGCCATAATTACGCAACATTTCACTGTAGAACGCCTCGGTTTGTCCGGCCCCGATTGATCTCCCGCAGTCCGTCGGAATGACCGATAGCGTCCAAGCCTGCGCATTCAAACCCGGGTCAAAACGTTTCTCCCAAGAAGCCGAATCGATATATCGTTTACAAACGACATCTCCCAGCGAAGCCTGGTCAGCACTACTGTATGTAAACGTTGCGTCTTGCCCCGGGGTGGCGGGGAAGGCCAGTTTAATAACGGGCACAAATCTCCCGCCATCGGCATAAAATGCTCGCTGGTCTTTTTTAGCGAATTCCACCCCCCCGGTCAGATAAAAAAACGCTTGTATTGGAAGTTGCTCAGCTAGCCCAGAAGACCATGCTGCGATCCGTAGTTCGTTATTATTGGGACCAGCGTTGCTGAAATTTTCGCCCTCTGTATATTTCATGGAGCGAAGCGTCGCTATAAATGCTTCGGCACCCTTTCCCTGTGGATTTGCCGCTACGTTAAATCCGCAGGCACGACGATGGGAGCTCTCATTATTCCGGTAATGCGTATTCCATTGCCCAGCGGTAGTGACGCCAAGGTTCTGACAGTAGTCTTCAATCTGAGGTGTTGACGTGTGGTCACCACAGCCGGCCGAAAGCCGAGTATGACTACTGGCGTCAACAGGAAAGGCGCAAAGCACGCTGACGTTGGTCATCGTACTGACCGGCTTTAGGAACTCCGGATAAAGGATATAACCATTTTTATGGAAAGACGCTAGGGCCTTGAACTTTGCATCTTTTCGTAAGTATGAAAAAGACGTGCCGCCCTGAGCAGTTGATTGGGGGCTCGGGTCCCAAGCCCTGTAGTTGTCGGAATATACCGTACCTCGCAAGATGACGCCCGAACATAAAAAGGAAGGCCTGCTGACTGCTCCGCAATCGGTCGTCAGATCGTTATAATTTCGCCTCAACTGATCTGCGACTTCAACGCCACGTTGATCCGGAGTCGCGTAGGGCAATAGCGTTGCGCCGCATAACGTCAACCATGCGGAAGCCGCTGACACGATATATATATATTTCATAGCGCACCCGTTCTTTAACTTTCCACCCACAGTGAAACGCAGCGCTCAAGCGCCGCCCACTGTCGGAACTGACAGTTTTTAGAACTGATCCGCTATAAACGATGGGGGAAATCAAACAGAAAACGCTAGACGCGGCCGTCCGTTGCGCTGGCCAATTAGGATTTTCTTCGACCGGCAGGCAATAACGGAATCCTGGAAACCGCTATTGCCTGGCCATGGAGTGGATTGAAGCTTCAAGCTGGATGGGAGGGTGCTTCAGTTGACGAAAGACTGAAACCCAGCCGTGGAAAATGCAGCGATCCAGACAGTACATCTCGCTCATCAAGGGCAAGAAAGGGCTTGCCAACTTCGTTGACTGATCAGCTCAAGCGTCGTAATTGATATGCAGCACAGCCACTGAGTATCGCCTCAACAGCGCGCCATCGATGCCTCACGATGGCTTTGTTTGATCGCCATAAATTGGAAATGGTCGCCCTGAACTCCTGATTGCCGTTGGTCGGCACTGTCAACCTCTACAGTATTATTACAAGCACCTGCTTTTGGGCGTTTGGATAAACCTTATCCTCACCCCGAAAATGGAATCGGATTACAACCTGCCGCCACTGCCGCTTCATGGGAAACGTTGGGTCTGAAGGGTTCCATATTCCACTCCGATTTATTGCGTGAGATAGTGAAGTGACAAGCCAGTTGGCGACGCATGCCACCGCCATCATTATTTACCCAGCGCGGATCGTCACCGTATCTTTTTACCAATTCTGCATACACCGCGTCTGTGCTTTGCGACGTGGCCATGCGGCCCCTGTCGGTAGGAACGACAGACAGGCTCCACTCGTCTTTCCGTGTGCCAGGGTCATAGCGCTTTATCCATTTGGCGTAGTTGATGTATCCGTCCATTGGATCGGCCATCTTGATGGCTTGGTCTGCCGCTTTGAAAACAAAACTGGCATCTTGGGCCCGGGTACCAGGCAACGTCATTGCAATAACAGGCACTAGAACTCTTGTTGTCGAATAATAATCCCTTTGATCATACTGGGCATCTGCCAACCCCCCCGGCAGGTAAAAGAAGGCTTTTATTGGCAACGTCTCAGGCCGGCTGACGTCCCACGCAGCCGTAGCCAACCTCATTTCATTTTGTTGATGAATGGTTCCGTTGTCACCCAGGCTCATTGCTTTGATGGCCTCGTTGAAAGAGACGGTCGCCTTTTCATTGGCATCGTCTTTTACATTGAAGCCGCACTGACTGAAATTACTGTGACCATCGGCCACTCTCTTTTCGTACCATTGCTGTGCTGTATAGATGCCCTGCCGATGGCAGAGGTCGCTGTTTAATTTGGCGCCTCGAGCGACGCCGCAGCCATTTTCAGCCCGAACGTCAGTTACACCGTCCACCGGAAACATGCATAAGACGGCAACTCTTTGCCTTCCCACAGGCGCAAACAACGGAGGAAATATAATAAAACCGTTATTCTCGTCGCGAACCAATCTTCTGAATTCCGCATCAGCTCTTAGGTAGGAAAATGAAAACCCTCCACTCGCGACAGCTGGGGGGCTAGGCGCCCAGGACTTATAGGCAGTAGAAGGAATTGTCGCCCGAAAAATAATACCGCTGCATAAGAAACCCGGCATAGAAGCTGTGCCGCAATTAACAGGCGTGTCGTTATAGAGCGTCTTCAATTCATAAGCGACCTGTGCCCCAGAAGTCTCCAATGCTTGGACCACTGAGGCAAATGACAGCGACAACCCAAAACCAGTTGATATCAGAGCTTGCGCTAAATATCTCATGTCAACCTCTCTTACTAAAGATTAAAACAAGAGCACCGCCAACTCTCTCAATAACGCGGCGCCACACGGGACGAATTCGCTAGGTATTATTGCAACCTGCTGCCACGGCTTTTTCATGGGTGGTATAAGGGCGAAATGGCTCAAGATTCCATACATCCTTTGTACGCACGGTAGAAATCAAACACACCAGTTGCCGGCGCATCCCTCCACCGTCCCGTTCTTTCCACTCGGCACTGTTGCCATAATTACGCAACATTTCACTGTAGAACGCCTCGGTTTGTCCGGCCCCGATTGATCTCCCGCAGTCCGTCGGAATGACCGATAGCGTCCAAGCCTGCGCATTCAAACCCGGGTCAAAACGTTTCTCCCAAGAAGCCGAATCGATATATCGTTTACAAACGACATCTCCCAGCGAGGCCTGGTCAGCACTACTGTATGTAAACGTTGCGTCTTGCCCCGGGGTGGCGGGGAAGGCCAGTTTAATAACGGGCACAAATCTCCCGCCATCGGCATAAAATGCTCGCTGGTCTTTTTTAGCGAATTCCACCCCCCCAGTCAGATAAAAAAACGCTTGTATTGGAAGTTGCTCAGCTAGCCCAGAAGGCCATGCTGCGATCCGTAGTTCGTTATTACTGCGACCAGCGTTGCCGAAGTTTTCGTCCTCTGTATATTTCATGGAACGAAGCGTCGCTTTAAATGCCTCGGCACCTTTTCCCTGTGGATTTGCCGCTACGTTAAATCCGCAGGCACGATAATGGGAGCTCCCATTATTTCGGTAATGCGTATTCCATTGCTCAGCGGTAGTTATGCCAAGGTTCTGACAGTAGTCTTCAACCTGAGGTGTTGACGTAAAGTCACCACAGCCGGCCGAAAGCCGGAGATGACTCCCGGCATCAACAGGAAACGCGCAAAGCACGCTGGCCCTGGTCATCGTGCTGACCGGCTTCAGGAACTCCGGATAAAGGATATAACCATTTTTATGGTTAGACGCCAGGGAGTTGAACTTCGCATCTTTCCGTAAGAATGAAAAAGACGTGCCGCCCTGAGCAGTTGATTGGGGGCTCGGATCCCAAGCCCTGTAGTTGTCGGAATATATCGTACCTCGCAGGATGACGCCCGAACATAAAAAGGAAGGTCTGCTGACTGCTCCGCAATCGGTCGTCAGATCGTTATAATTTCGCCTCAACTGATCTGCGACTTCAACGCCACGTTGCTCCGGAGTCGCGTAGGGCAATAGCGTTGCGCCGCATAACGTCAACCATGCGGAAGCCGCTGACACGATATATATATATTTCATAGCGCACCCGTTCTTTAACTTTCCACCCACAGTGAAACGCAGCGCTCAAGCGCCGCCCACTGTCGGAACTGACAGTTTTTAGAACTGATCCGCTATAAACGATGGGGGAAATCAAACAGAAAACGCTAGACGCGGCCCGTCCGTTGCGCTGGCCAATTAGGATTTTCTTCGACCGGCAGGCAATAACGGAATCCTGGAAACCGCTATTGCCTGGTCATGGAGTGGATTGAAGCTTCAAGCTGGATGGGAGGTGCTTCAGTTATGTGGACGAAAGACTGAAACCCATCCGCGGAAAATGCACATGCACTGCTCCGGCGCGCTCATCTTCGCGACGCAAGATCAGCTCCTCACTGCCTGCAAACAACAACTCCCCGGCCACCGGATCGACCCCATAGTCAGTCGCGGCGACCACTACCTGCTGCCCCACCACAAAGCCATTTGGCTCATTGAACAATTCATCCGGCAACGCTGCCGGCGTCGCGTTCCGGGCCACGTCCAACGCCTCTTCGGAGCTCATCTCTTTCGGCGCGCCATGACCGAAACCCAGCACCCGCGACAGCCAAGCCGATACCGCAGGGTATTCGTCCACCAACGGCGAAGTGACGGGCGTGCCCTTGAGGAACCACAGCGGATGAGCCATGGCAAAGTCGGCAATCGAAGGATCACCCAGCAGGAAATCCCCCTCTTCGCGCTGCAACTGCTGCTCAAGCCGCGCCATGATCGTCGGCCATTGGTGCTTGGCCTGCTCGGCGGACAACCGCGTGGCCGTGCCGCCACTGAACAAGCCAGCGCGGTCGCTGATGAACGCCTTGATCGCTTCAGGCAGCAACTTGGCAAAACGCACCGCCACCGACTCCGGCTGGAACACCAGACTCACCGCATGCTGGAACACCACCGAATCGGCCCACGCCGCAAAGGACGCCGCGATCATTTCACGACCTTCAGGGAACAGCGCCGGCGAGGCTTTTTCCTGCTCCAACCGACGGGCCATCAAGGCGGTGTCGCAATAGATATCCGCGCCGATTTGCAGGACCGGTGTCTTGCGGTAGCCGCCGGTGAGCGCGGTCAGGTCGGGCTTGGGCATCATCGGCGGGATGTTCACTGAGCGCCAGGCCAAGCCTTTATAACCCAGCAGCAGGCGGGCTTTTTCCGCGAAAGGAGATGTCGGGTAATGGTGAAGAATCAGCTCTGACATGAGATTCGCCAATGCAGGTAGGAAGTCCCGCACTTTAGCGCGCCAAGGAACAACAGCCTACCGGCGTGATGAAGGACTATCAGCGCGGTTGATCAAGAGCCGTTGCGCTGGCTACCAGGCATTCCTTGGCGCTCTTCCTGAGCTTCTTGATCAGCCGTTCCTGGCGCAGGGCCTCGCCCTTGTCGCGACAGGCCTCGGTGTACACCAGCGCCACGGCCGGGCTGGACAGGAAGAAGCGCGCGCCCTTGCCGCTTTGATGCTTGGCGAAGCGCCGCACCGGGTCATCGCTGATGCCGCAGTACAACGAGCCATTGGCGGCCCGCACCAGGTAGACGAACCAGGGCTTGCCCGGCTCGGTCGCCTCGGGCACGCACAGCTCGGAAGATTCGTTGGCGGTCGTCACGGATGTTCAACAAGCAGGTAGGAAACAAGCCGCGATCTTATCAGCGACTGGCCTGGAACGCCCGCAGCCCCTTGAGGGCCTGCGCCCTGACAGCGTTGCGCACCAGCGGCGTCCAGCCCAGCAAGAGACCCTTGGCGCCCAAAGCCTGGCGAGACCAGCGCCACAGATCGAAATTGTCGTGGTGCTCGCAGATCTTGTCATCGCGAAACACAAAGCGCGCCTGGATATCGTTGACCACGATATTGCCGGTCTGGCTGAACAGGTACGTTGCCACCCAATGGGCGCCGCCGCTGCGCTCGTCGCTGCGCACATTGTCGAACGTCAGGGAAAAATCCTTGGCCCGAGTGGTCAACATGCGCCACATGTCACCGGCATCGCGCCCGCGCAGTTCGCCGAACGCCGGATCGCTGAACACCACGTCATCGGTATAACAAGCGCTCATGGCCTCGGCATCCAAGCGTTGGAAGGCCTGGTAGAAACGGGTGATCAGGGCGTTATGGGCATCACTCATGGACAGGCTCCGGGAAACGGTTCGACAGGCCTGCACGATAATCCCCCGCCGCCGGGAAGACCATCGTCATTCGCCATGAAAATGATATCAATGAGGCTCGGTGACTCTTTCGCTGACCACGCCGACGTACAGAGCCCGACCGGCACCGACTCCCGCGATGATCGCCCCCAGGCCAATCACGCCGAAGATCCAGCCCAGAGCACTCCAGCCGCCAGTCCAGTCATGTACCACGCCCACCGCGAACGGCCCCAGGGACGCCAGCGTGTAACCAAAGCCCTGGGCCATGCTCGAAAGGTTCGCGGCCACGTGGGCGTCGCGCGAGCGCAATACGATCAGGGTAAGGGCCAGGCTGAACGTCGCGCCCTGCCCCAACCCCAACAAGATCGCCCAGCCCCACAGGCCCTCGATAGGGGCATAGAGGCAACCGAACAGACCGCCGAGGGCCATGACCATCACAATCACGATGGCGAGCCGTTGGTCCTTGCCGCGCGTTGCCAGCCATGGCGCCGCCAGCGAGCTGATCAATTGCACGATCACCGAACCGGACAGCACCAGCCCGGCCTGGGTAGGCGTCAGGCCCCGGCCGATGAGAATCGACGGCAGCCAACCGAATACGATGTAGGCCAGGGAAGACTGCAACCCCATGTACAACGTCACCTGCCAGGCCAATGGATCACGCAGCAGACCGCGGACACGATAGGCCACGTTGTGAGCGCCGTGCTTGTGCCCCACTTGCGGTAACCAGAACACCGCGGCCAATAGCGCAGGCAGCATCCAGAAACCCAGGCCAAGCGACCAGCTATCGCCCATTCGTTCGCTCAAAGGCACCGTAGCCCCGGCCGCCATCGCGGCGCCCAGGCACAGCGCCATGGTGTAGACACCGGTCATGGCCCCAGCCTGTTTGGCGAAGTCGCGCTTGACGATGCCCGGCAGCAGCACGCCGATCACGCCAATGCTGGCACCTGCCAGGATGCTACCGGCGAACAGCCCGAACTGGCCGAACGAACTGCGCAGAATGATCCCGCCAGCCAACGTGAGCAAAATCCCCAACACGACGCGCTCTGCGCCAAAACGCCGAGCCAGAACCGGAGCCAGCGGTGCAAACAACCCCAGGCAAAGCACGGGCAGCGTAGTCAGCAGGCCCGCTTGGGCAGCCGACAGTCCAAGGCTTTTTGAAACATCACTGAGCAGCGGCGCCATGCTCGACAGAGCCGGACGCAGGTTCAGCGCCACCAGAATCAGCCCGAGCAACAACAGCCAGGGCCGGCGCACCAATGGATGGTTCTGCTGGGCTTGCTCATCGTCGGCTTCGGCGTCGATCAGCAGTTCTTCGAGTTCGGCGGCGCGTTTGTGCGTCGTCGCGGTGGCGTGGTCAAGCGGGTCGCGGGACATGGAAAGCTCTGGTTCAGGGTTCATTGATCAACTGCCGGCAAAGGGCCTTGGCCCGCTCCGGCTCCTGTCGTTCGACGGCGTCGAGGATTTCGACATGCAGGTCGAACACGTGTTGATGGCGAGGAATGACGTTGAGGCTCTGGCGCAACTGCGCGCCGATCACGCTGGAAAAATAACGATAGAGCTCGCTGAGGGCCGGGTTATGCGCGGCATCCACCAGAAGCCGATGGAAAATCAGGTCGCAGGCGATGTAGTGCTCCAGGTCGCCGTGGTAATGCTCGCCGCTGGTTTTCAGCGCCTGGCGCAAGGCAGCCAAATCCGCCTCGGTGCGCCGCAGCGCCGCCAGGCCAATGGCCTCCACTTCCAGGATGTGCCGGGTTTCCCTCGCCTGCTCCAGCGAGCAGCGCGACAACGCCTTGAGCGTGTCCAGCGGATCGACCACCGCCCGCACATAGCTGCCGTCGCCCTGACGGATTTCGATCAACCCGGAAAACGCCAGCACGCGCATGGCTTCGCGCACGGTGTTGCGGCTGATGCCCAACTCGGCAACCAGCTCCGGCTCGGTGGGCAGGCGCTGGCCGACGACCCACACGCCGTCGCTGATGCGTTGGCGCAATTGCTCCAAGGCCTGATCGACCAACGAGCGCTTTATCAATGGAGAAATGTCGGACATGGGCTTCGCCTTTTCATCCAATCATGGGATGAATTTTCTGACATGTTAGTCAGCTTCGTGTAGGACAGCAACCGCCTACGTTTTATTGGAGGTAAAAGATCCTGAAATTTCGATTGGACACAATTACCCAATATGGGTAATTTCAGAAACAGGGCAAATGACTTCTTATGGAAAAGAGCACACCCCATTACGACCTGGCGGTGGTCAAGGTCGAGACTCGCAGGTTGGGAAGCAAGGCCTTCACGCTAAGTGCGCGGGAGGGCGGCAGAAGGATGTCGCTGAGTCTTCCCCAAATGCTGCGAATCGTTCAATTGCTCGAATACAGAATGTTGCACAAATCAATGACGACCTACGCCGATCACCGAATCTGGCAAGACGTCTATCACACAACATTTCAGGATCGGGAGATCTACATCAAAGTGTCCTATCGCCCCGGCGGTGGGCATCCGGTGATCTCCTTCAAGGAGAAAAACCAATGAAAACCCAGCAATGCGTCAGCTGCGGCACTCTCGAAGCGATGCATCACTTCCAAGGCCGCACATTTGCGGTCGACTATAAGCAGGTTACCCGGCAAGTATCCGACATCGCCGGATGGGAATGCCGGATCTGCGGGGAAATCGAATTCGATCACGACACTGACAGTGCCGAGCGTTACTCCAAGGCCAGCGACCTGTTGCTCGAAGATTATGCGCTGGCCATAGGTGCGGAAATCAAACGCATCCGGCGCAAACTGCACCTCACGCAAAAAGACGCAGTGAAGCTGTTGTCGGGAGGCGGACACAACGCCTTCTCCCGCTATGAGCGCGGCGAAGTCGCCCCGGCTCAATCGCTGTTCGTGCTGATGCGGCTGCTTGATCGCCATCCGCATCTGATGGCTGAGGTCGTTGCGCTGAGTGACGGAGCCGATTTGCAGCGACTGCTGTCGAGTCGCCATGGGGAACGCGACACGGCGGATCTCTGACCTGCGGACAAAAATAAACCCGGACAAGTCCGGGTCTATTTCGCCGCCTAATCAGATCAATGCAGGATCTGGCTGAGGAACAGCTTGGTGCGGTCGTTCTGCGGGTTGTCGAAGAAGTCGTTCGGCGCGGCCTGTTCGACGATTTCACCCTTGTCCATGAAGATCACACGGTTCGCCACGGTACGGGCGAAGCCCATTTCGTGGGTTACGCAGAGCATGGTCATGCCGTCTTCGGCCAGGCCGATCATGGTGTCCAGAACCTCTTTCACCATTTCCGGGTCGAGGGCCGAAGTCGGCTCGTCGAACAACATGATCTTCGGTTTCATGCACAGGGCGCGGGCAATCGCCACGCGCTGTTGCTGACCACCGGAGAGCTGACCCGGGTATTTGTGCGCCTGCTCTGGAATGCGAACGCGCTCCAGATAGTGCATGGCGATTTCCTCGGCCTTGCGCTTGGGCATCTTGCGCACCCACATCGGCGCCAGGGTGCAGTTCTGCAGGATGGTCAGGTGCGGGAACAGGTTGAAGTGCTGGAACACCATGCCGACTTCACGACGGATCGCTTCGATCTGCTTGAGGTCGTTGGTCAGCTCGACGCCGTCGACCACGATGCGACCCTGCTGGTGCTCTTCCAGGCGGTTGAGGCAGCGGATAGTCGTGGACTTGCCGGAACCCGACGGGCCGCACAGCACGATGCGCTCGCCCTGCTTGACGTTCAGGTTGATATCTTTCAACACGTGGAACTGGCCGTACCACTTGTTCACGCCCTGCATCTGAATAATGCCTTCAGGGCTCACAGGCTGTTTGATCGCTTCACTCATGAGTCAACTCCTAACGCTTGTGGCCAGTGTCCAGCTTGCGTTCCAAATGCATGGAATAGCGGGACATACCAAAACAGAAAATCCAGAACACCAGGGCGGCGAACACATAGCCTTCAGTGGCCATGCCCAGCCATTTCGGGTCGGCGGCAGCTTGTTTCACGCTGTTGAGCAGGTCGAACAGGCCGATGATGATCACCAGGCTCGTGTCCTTGAACAACGCGATAAACGTGTTGACGATCCCCGGGATCACCATTTTCAGGGCTTGCGGCAGAATCACCAGGCCCATGCTGCGCCAGTACCCCAGGCCCATCGCCGCGGCCGCTTCGTACTGCCCCTTGGGAATCGCTTGCAGGCCACCGCGAACCACTTCGGCCACGTAGGCCGACTGGAACAGGATCACGCCGATCAGCGCCCGCAGCAGCTTGTCGAAGTTCATGCCTTCAGGCAGGAACAACGGCAGCATGACCGAGGACATGAACAGCACTGTGATCAACGGCACGCCGCGCCAGAACTCGATGAACGTCACGCAAACCACGCGGATCGCCGGCAGGTTGGAGCGACGGCCAAGCGCAAGGACGATACCCAGCGGCAAGGCTCCGGCGATGCCGACGGTGGCAATCACCAGAGTCAGCATCAGGCCGCCCCACTGGCTGGTCGCCACGGTATCCAGGCCCAGCACGCCGCCGTGCAACAGGCACCAGGCGATGATCGGGTACAGCACCAGGAAGCTCAGGCCGTAGATCGCCTTGCGCGGGAAGCGCGAGATGAACAGTGGCGCCACGCCGATCACGGCCAGCCACACGGTCAGGTCCACGCGCCAGCGCAGGCCCGTCGGGTAATAGCCGTACATGAACTGGCCGAAACGCTGCTGGATGAACACCCAGCAGGCGCCTTCCTTGGTGCAGTCGGCCTGGGTGGTGCCGACCCAGTTGGCATCCAGGATCGCCCATTGCAGGATCGGCGGAATGATCAGGTAGATCAGGTAGAACGCAAACAACGTCAACAGCGTGTTGAGCCAGCTGGAGAACATGTTGGCGCGCATCCATGCCACCACGCCGATACTGCTGCTCGGCGGTGGCATGTCGGGTTTGAAAGTATGAGATGTCATGCGCGTTTCCTCACCGCTCGATCAGCGCAATGCGCTTGTTGTACCAGTTCATCAGCAAGGAAATGCTGATACTGATCGCTAGGTACACGCTCATGGTGATCGCAATCACCTCGATGGCCTGGCCGGTCTGGTTCAACACCGTGCCGGCAAACAGCGAAACCATTTCCGGGTAACCGATACCAGCCGCCAGGGAAGAGTTCTTCGCCAGGTTCAGGTATTGGCTGGTCAACGGCGGAATGATCACACGCAGGGCTTGCGGGATGATGACTTTGCGCAAGGTCGGACCGTTGCGCAGCCCCAGGGAACGGGCCGCCTCGGTCTGGCCATGGCTGACCGACTTGATGCCCGAGCGCACGATCTCGGCGATGAACGCCGCGGTGTACACGGTCAAGGCCAGGGTCAACGCAAGCAGCTCCGGGATCAACACCCAGCCGCCGACGAAGTTGAAGCCCTTGAGCTGTGGCATTTCCCAATGCACAGGCGCCCCGAAGACCAAAGCGCAGATTGCCGGGATCACCAGGAACAGCGCCAGGCCGACCCAGAATTTGTGAAACGGCTCGCCCGTCGCTTCGAAGCGCTTGTTGGCCCAGCGCGTCATCAGCACGATCGCGACAATCGCCAGCACGATGCTGATCACGAACGGCCAGAACCCATCGGCCACCAGCGCCGCCGGCATGTTCAGGCCCCGGCTGCTGACGAAGAACGTGTCACCGAAATTGTGGGCAGCCCGTGGTCCCGGCATGGTCAGGAATACGGCGAAGTACCAGAACAGGATTTGCAACAGCGGTGGGATGTTACGGAAAACCTCCACATAGACGGTCGCCAGCTTGGAGATGATCCAGTTCTGCGACAAGCGTGCGACGCCGATGATGAACCCCAGGATGGTCGCCAGGATCACGCCAATGAAGGTCACCAGGAGGGTGTTGAGCAGACCGATGACAAAGACGCGGGCATAACTGTCCGCTTCGGTGTAGTCGATCAGATGTTGGGCGATGCCGAACCCGGCACTGCGCTCCAGAAAACCGAAACCGGACGTGATGCCCCGGTGTTCCAGGTTGGTTTGTGTGTTATCGAACAGAAACCAGCCCAGCGAAATAACCGCCACGATGGTGACGATCTGAAATACCCACGCACGCACTCGTGGATCGCTGAGGCTGAACCTCTGCTTAGGTGCGCCGATTGAATTTTGCATGAAGTGCCCCGCAAAGAATGGAACAGAACATCACCCGGTGGTTGGCCCACCGGGTGATAGAACCATCAGCGCACTGGTGGTGCGTATTGGATGCCGCCTGCGTTCCACAGAGCGTTCAGACCGCGATCGATTTGCAGCGGGGTGTCTTTGCCGAGGTTGCGCTCGAACATTTCGCCGTAGTTGCCGACTTGCTTGACGATCTGCACGACCCAGTCCTTAGGCAGCTTCAGGTCTTTACCGTATTCACCGTCAGCGCCCAGCATACGAGCGACGTCAGGGTTCTTGGTGGACTTGGCTTCGGCTTCGACGTTCTTCGAAGTCACGCCTGCTTCTTCGGCATTGAGCATGGCGAAGCCAGTCCAACGCACGATAGCCAGCCACTCGTCGTCGCCGTTACGCACGACCGGGCCCAGAGGCTCCTTGGAAATGGTTTCCGGCAGAACCACGTAGTCCTTTGGCGAGGCCAGCTTGCTGCGCTGGGCGAACAGCTGGGACTTGTCGGAGGTCAGCACGTCGCAACGACCGGATTCCAGCGACTTGGCGCTTTCATCGGAGGTGTCGAAGGTGATCGGGGTGTACTTCAGGCCGTTGGCGCGGAAGTAGTCGGATACGTTCAGTTCGGTGGTGGTACCGGCCTGGATGCAGATGGTTGCACCGTCCAGTTCTTTGGCGCTCTTGACGCCCAGTTTGCTGTTGGCCAGGAAACCGATGCCGTCATAGTAGGTGATGAAGCCAGGAAACTTCAGGCCCATGCCCGCATCACGGGAGCTGGTCATGGTGGAGTTGCGCGACAGCACGTCGATTTCGCCCGATTGCAGCGCGGTGAAGCGCTCCTTGGCGTTCAACTGGCTGAACTTGACCTTGGTCGCATCGCCAAATACCGCAGCGGCAACGGCACGGCAGAAGTCAGCGTCGATACCGACGATCTTGCCGGTGGAATCTGGCACCGAGAAGCCCGGCAAGCCATCACTTACACCACATTGCACAAAACCTTTCTTCTGCACGGCATCCAGGGTTGCACCCGCCTGAGCGAACCCGCTGACGCCGAGGACTGCTGCTGCAGTCACGACTGCCAGGGTGGATTTCAGTAACTTCATTCAAACCTCCAGTTTTGCTCTTGTTGTGTCGGAGCTTGAGCCCTGTCGCACCCTTTTGAGGCATTGCCGACCCCTGTTGGCTTTTTTTAGGGTCGACCGACGTCTGGGCCTTCGCTATGAGTCTATTAATGAGAGCGCCCATCAACAGCGGCCTGCTCACTTCTCACCAATCGGCCGAACGGGCTGTAGCCCTTCACGTTCGCGAAGCCCGTAGCGGCTATTGGCGAACATCCATCACCGGATTTCTGATATCCCATGCGTCGCGTCTAGCTGATAGTGTTACCGCGCAGCGTAAGAATCATCACTCAGCTACCCCATAGCAAAGCCCGTACCATACCGCTGCGCTTACCCCATACCGGGTACGTCAAGACAAAAAGTTGTAGCATTGCGACATGTAATTAACTGAGGCACCAAGCGCGCACCGTAACCATGCACTGATCGAGCGCGCCCGCACATTTTTGGAGCACACCATGACCGACCCCTTGATTCTCGAGCCTTCTGGCACCGCCGATGCCTGCATTATCTGGCTCCACGGCCTGGGCGCCGATCGCTACGACTTCATGCCGGTAGCCGAAATGTTGCAGCAAAGCCTGCTCACCACACGTTTCGTCCTGCCTCAAGCACCCACTCAGCCCGTCACCATCAATGGTGGCTATGCCATGCCAAGCTGGTACGACATCCGCGCCCTGAGCCCGGCTCGAGCCATTGACGAAGATCAACTCGAAACCTCGGCCCAGCGGGTCATCGACCTGATGGAGACCCAGCGATCCAGCGGAATAGACGCTTCGCGAATCTTCCTCGCGGGTTTTTCCCAAGGTGGCGCGGTGGTCTATCACACCGCATTCGTCAAATGGCAGGGGCCCTTGGGGGGCGTTATCGCGCTGTCCACTTATGCGCCAACTTTCAGCGAGGAATTGCAACTCTCTGCCAGCCAGCAGCGCATCCCGGTACTGGCGTTGCACGGACAATACGACGAGGTGGTCCTCAACCCGATGGGCCGGACGGCGAAAGAGTATCTGAAGCAGCATGGTGTCACCGTGACATGGCAGGAATACCCAATGGGCCACGAAGTGTTACCCGAAGAGATCCGCGACATCGGCGCCTGGCTGGATAAGCAGTTGCGCTAAGAGGCCTATCGCACGCCAGCGCTTTGATGAACACACTACGCCGCGCCCGTTTCTTGCATTACACTGGCCGGCGTACATTCCTTAACCAATCGATGAGATGACCGTGCTCAAAGCACTCAAGAAGATGTTCGGTAAAAGCGAGGCCGAGCAGCTCGCGCCTGTCGCCAGCGCGCCCCAGGCCCCGAACCGCGCCGATGCGCAGCAGTCGCGCCGGACCGCACCGCCGGTTGCGGAGGCGAAAACAACGCCGCCAACCGCCACCGCAGCCCAGCCTGTCGCGGCCCCTACCCAGGAAAAGCCACGCAGCGAAGCGCCAAGGCCGCGCCGCGAACGCGCACCAAAACCGCCCGTCGTCGCCTGGAAGCTCGAGGACTTTGTCGTAGAGCCCCAGGAAGGCAAGACCCGCTTCCACGATTTCAAGCTCGCCCCTGAATTGATGCATGCCATCCAGGACCTGGGCTTCCCCTATTGCACGCCGATCCAGGCGCAGGTGCTCGGTTACACCCTCGCTGGCAAAGACGCCATCGGCCGTGCCCAGACCGGCACCGGCAAGACCGCCGCATTCCTGATTTCCATCATTACCCAATTGCTTCAGACCCCACCGCCCAAGGAACGCTATATGGGCGAACCGCGCGCGCTGATCATTGCGCCGACCCGCGAACTGGTGGTGCAAATCGCCAAGGACGCCGCCGACCTGACCAAGTACACCGGTCTGAACGTGATGACGTTCGTGGGCGGCATGGATTTCGACAAGCAGCTCAAGCACCTCGAAGCCCGCCACTGCGACATCCTCGTGGCCACGCCGGGCCGCCTGCTGGATTTCAACCAGCGCGGCGACGTGCACCTGGACATGGTCGAAGTGATGGTGCTGGACGAAGCCGACCGCATGCTCGACATGGGCTTCATTCCCCAGGTCCGCCAGATCATTCGCCAGACCCCGCCGAAAAGCGAACGCCAGACCCTGCTGTTCTCCGCCACCTTCACCGACGATGTGATGAACCTCGCCAAGCAATGGACCACCGACCCGGCCATCGTCGAGATCGAAGCCGAGAACGTCGCCAGCGAAAATGTGGAGCAGCACATCTACGCCGTTGCCGGTGCCGACAAGTACAAGCTGCTCTACAACCTGGTCAACGACAATGGCTGGGAGCGGGTGATGGTATTTGCCAACCGCAAGGACGAAGTGCGCCGCATCGAGGAACGCCTGGTGCGCGACGGCGTCAACGCCGCCCAGCTCTCGGGCGACGTGCCGCAGCACAAGCGGATCAAGACACTGGAAGGTTTCCGCGAAGGCAAGATCCGCGTGCTGGTCGCCACCGATGTGGCGGGTCGGGGCATTCACATCGACGGCATCAGCCATGTGATCAACTTCACCTTGCCTGAAGTACCGGACGACTATGTGCACCGCATTGGTCGCACGGGTCGTGCCGGGGCAGCAGGTGTATCGATCAGCTTTGCCGGCGAAGACGACTCTTACCAGTTGCCGTCGATCGAAGCGCTGCTGGGTCGCAAGATCAGTTGCGAGATGCCACCGACTCATCTGTTGCGGCCGGTTGAGCGCAAGCGGCCCTAACGTCGAGACGGACGCAACGCGTCCATTCAGGCATTCCCACGCAGCGCGTGGGAATGATCAGCGCAGCCAACACAGGCTGCGTTTTTTTTGCCCGGGGATATTGCTCGAATAAACTAAAAGTCCATAATGGACAAATTAGTTTATTCGAGACCACCCGGAGTCTACGATGACCAGTACGCCTTATGTCATGACCCAAGCCCAGGCCCGAGAACTGCTCGGGCACGTCGATGTGCTGGCAGTCCTGCGCAAGCTGTTCCGCGATCTTGCGGCCGGGCAAGCGGTGCAGCCGCCCCAGCAAAGGGTGGTGTTTCCCGAGGGCGCCGGGGACTTCATCAACTTCCTCGGTGTGCTGGCTCAAGACCAGGTCTATGGGGTCAAGACCTCGCCCTACATCGTGCGCGAGCAAGGGCCACTCATCACCGCCTGGACTTTGCTGATGTCGATGCAGACCGGCCAGCCGTTGATGCTGTGCGATGCCGCCGAGCTGACGACCGTCCGCACCGCGGCCACCACCGCCGTCGCCATCGATGCCCTCGCCCCGCACAACGCCAGGCGCCTGGCGGTCATCGGCAGTGGCGCGCTGGCGCGCGCCCATGTGCAGTACGTCAAGGGACTGCGGGATTGGCAAGGCATCAGTCTCTATTCGCCAAGCCTCAAAGAGCGCTCAACCCAGGATCTCGCGCAAATCACCGGGCTCGACCCGCGCCTGCACATCGCCGATACACTTGAAGCCGCGTTGCACGACGTCGATGTGGTGATGCTCTGCACCTCGTCCGCCGTAGCGGTGCTTGACCCGCAGACCTTGGGCAAACCTGCGCTGATCACTTCCATCAGCACCAATGCCCCACGTGCCCATGAAGTCCCGCCCCAGAGCCTCAACGACATGGATGTGTTCTGCGACTATCGTCAGACCACTCCGGGCTCGGCTGGCGAGATGTTGGTCGCCGCTGAACAGCATGGCTGGGAGCCTTCAAGCATTGTGGGTGACTTGCCCGATCTGCTGAGCGAACGTGCGGCGCGACCAAACTATGAGCGCCACGTGTTTTTCCGTTCCATTGGGTTGGGGCTGGAGGATGTTGCGCTGGCGAATGCGCTTTACCAACTTCTCGACTGACACACCCATTTTCCCTTGTGGGAGCGAGCCTGCTCGCGAAAGCGGTTTATCAGATAAATACGCGTGACTGACACACCGCTTTCGCGAGCAGGCTCGCTCCCACAGGTTCACGGAAACTCCCGGCAATGTGCTCGACAGGAGAACTTCATGACACAAGCAGACTTCATCATCATCGGCGGTGGCATCGCCGGTGCTTCCACCGGCTACTGGCTCGCACCCCACGGCCGGGTCATTGTGCTTGAACGCGAATCCCATCCGGCCTATCACTCCACCGGACGCTCGGCGGCGTTGTACACCGCAGCCTACGGCACCCCTCAGGTACGGGCATTGACCCAGGCCAGCCGGGATTTCTTCGACGCACCACCAGCCGGGTTCTGCGAACACCCGTTGCTCACCCCGCGCGGCGAAATGACGGTGGACTTCATCGGCGACCCGGCCGAGCTTGGTAACCAATACCTCAGCGCCAAGGCCACGGTGCCGCAAATGCAATTGCTCAGCGCCGAAGAGGCCTGCCTGCGCCTGCCGATCCTGCGACGGGATAAAGTCCACGGCGCGATCTACGACCCCACGGCTTGCGATATCGATACCGATGCGCTGCACCAAGGCTATCTGCGCGGTATCCGTCGCAGCGGCGGTGAGGTACACACCGACAGCGAAGTGCTGGACTTGATCCGCGACGACCAAGGGCGATGGCAGGTCAGGACCGCCAGCCAGACGTTCTACGCGCCGGTGCTGATCAACGCGGCCGGCGCCTGGGCCGATCAAGTGGCCGAAATGGCCGGCGCGCGCAAGCTGGGCCTGCAACCCAAGCGGCGGGCGGCGTTCATTTTCGCCGGCCCCGAGGGTGTGAATATCCACGACTGGCCGATGCTGGTGAGCCTCGACGAATCCTTCTACATGAAGCCGGACGCTGGCATGTTCCTCGGCTCTCCGGCCAATGCCGACCCGGTCGAACCACACGACGTACAGCCCGAGGAGCTGGACATCGCCATGGGCATCTACCAGATCGAAGAGGCGACCACCCTGACCATTCGCCGTCCGACCCGCACCTGGGCCGGATTGCGTAGCTTCGTGCCTGACGGTGATCTGCTGGCCGGCTTCGACCCACAAGTACCCGGCCTTTTCTGGGTCGCGGCCCAGGGGGGCTATGGCATCCAGACCTCCCCTGCCATGGGCCAGGCAAGCGCGGCACTGGCGCGCGGTGAACCACTGCCTGAGCCTTTGACCCGTTTCGGCCTGAACGCCGCGATGCTATCGCCCACTCGCCTGGGTTGACCTTCGGTGAGGTGACGCATCGCCACGATTGCGGCACACTCCCCCGCGCCCCTGTTCCACGGGGCGCTGACCGTCTGGAGTCCCGTCATGAATGCCCCGCAAGCCAATCCGACACTCGATAACTTCCGCACTATCGCCGATGCCATCGCCACACTGTTCTACCCCCACGCGGAAGTGGTGTTGCATGACCTGCGCACCCAGAAGGTCGACTACATCGCCAATAACCTGTCCAAGCGCGAAATCGGCGATGACTCGTCCCTGGAAGACATGCTCAGTGAGGACGTCAGCGAACGTAACATCGGGCCGTACGAAAAACTGAACTGGGACGGACAGAAGATTCGCAGCCTCAGCAGCGTCCTGCGCGATGCAAACGGTCATCCGCTGGCGGTGCTGTGCATCAACCTGAATATTTCGCTGTTCGAGAATGCCAAGGCCGCGCTGGATCTGTTCCTGTCGCCAGGCAAATTGATTCCCCAGCCGGATTCACTGTTTCGTGATGACTGGCAGGAGCGGATCAACACTTTCCTGCACGCCTGGATGCGCGAGCGTCAACTGAGCCTGAACCTGCTGACCCGCGACCACAAACGCGAGCTGGTGTTGGCGCTGCATGCCGAAGGCGCGTTCAAGGGCAAGAGCGCGTCCAACTATGTGGCCAATGTGCTGAACATGGGGCGGGCGACGGTGTACAAGCATCTGAAGGAATTGAAGGGCTGAGGTTTTGGGTTGCCTGGCCTGACGCCATCGCGAGCAAGCTCGCTCCCCCATTGAATCGCTTTGCACACATATCTCGTGCACGACACAAATCCTCTGTGGGAGCGAGCCTGCTCGCGAAGGCTATCGATCAATCGCCGTAGATATCCGACTTGAAATACTTGGCCTGGATTTTCTGATACTCGCCATTGGCCCGAATCCCATCGATGGCCTTGTTCAAATCCGCCACCAATTGGGTGTTGCCCTTGCGCACCGCAATCCCGGCGCCCTCGCCGACGTATTTCGGGTCCTTGAGCTCCGGCCCGACGAAGGCATAGCCCTTGCCACGAGGCATCGACAGAAAGTCTTCCAAAGGAATGGTGTCGGCAAAAATCGCATCCAGGCGACCCGACGCCAGGTCCATGTAGATTTCTTCGTTATTGCTGTAGCGCTTGACCGTAACGCCCTTGGGTTCAAAGACCTCCGAGGCGAAACGGTCCGTGGTGGTGGCGCGCTGCACGCCGACGGTCTTGCCCTTGAGGCTGGCGTACTGGTCATCGACCGACGCCCCTTCCTTCATGACCAGGCGCGATGAGGTGAAGTAATACTTGTGGGTAAAATCCACCGACTTCTTGCGCTCTTCGGTGATGGTCATGGACGACAGGGCCAAGTCGATCTTCTTCACTTTGAGCGACGGGATCAGCCCATCGAACTCACCCTCGACCCACTCGCACTTCACCTGCATCTGTGCGCACAAGGCATTGCCGATGTCGTAGTCAAACCCCTCGATTTTCCCCTCCGAGGTTTTCGAAGCAAACGGCGGATAAGCCGCCTCGATACCGATGCGCAAGGTTTTATCGGCGGCGAACAGGCTACTGGAGGCCAACAGACTCAAGGCCAGACCAGTGATGAGGGGGAGTTTCTTCATAATCGTTCTCTCGCGGGTTGTTGTTGGTTTGGCAGAGAAAGGCAGGTGCGACTAATTTTGTACTTATAAATCCATACTGGACTTTAATGTACACATCGTCAATTGGGGAAACAGGCGAAAGTGATGGGAGGCTACCGGCCTCATCGCGAACAGGCTCGCTCCCACAGGGGGATCTGTGTCAGACACAAACATTGTGTGCAACGAAGCGCCACTGTGGGAGCGAGCTTGCTCGCGATGCGGGCATAAGTATTGCGAAGAAATGACGTGGACTACTGCTTCCAGCGATCCGCCGCCGCATGATCACTGTCCCGCCCTTCGACCCAGCGCGGGCCATCGACGGTGTTTTCTTTTTTCCAGAACGGCGCGCGGGTCTTGAGGTAGTCCATGACAAAGGCGCAGGCGTCGAACGCCGCCTGGCGGTGGGCGCTGGCGGCGCCGACAAAAACGATCGGCTCACCCGGCTCCAAGGCGCCGATGCGGTGCAGCACTTCAAGCTTGAGCAATGGCCAGCGCTGCTCGGCCTCGATGGCGATCTTACCCAGCGCTTTCTCGGTCATGCCCGGATAATGCTCCAGGAACATCCCGGACACATCGAGGCCGTCATTGAAGTCGCGCACGTAGCCGACAAAACTTACCACAGCACCCACGCCGACATTGGCCGCGTGCATCGCGTTGACTTCGCTGCCCGGGTCGAACGGTTCCACCTGTACCCGAATCGCCATGGCTCAGCCTCCGGTCACGGTGGGAAAGAACGCCACCTCATCGCCGTCCGCCACTGGCTCGTCGAGTTGACAGAGATCTTCGTTGCGGGCACACATCAGGTTTTGCTCTTTCAGCACTTCGGCGCCGTCACGCTGCGCGAGCAAGGCGCGCACGTCGTCAATCGTGGCGAAACCGCCTTCCACCTTAACCGAGTCCACGCCGAGCGCTTCGCGGTAGCGAGCAAAAAACTTCACAGTGATTTTCATGATGCATCCGCCTGGAAATGACCACTCTTGCCGCCAAGCTTTTCCAGCACCCGCACGCCTTCGATGGTCATGCCCCGGTCCACGGCCTTGCACATGTCATAAATAGTCAGCGCGGCGACGCTGGCGGCGGTGAGCGCTTCCATTTCCACGCCGGTCTGCCCCGACAGTTTGCAACGGGCAACGATACGTACCCGGTCCTCGCCTTCGGCATTGAGCTCGACCTTGACGCCGGTGAGCATCAGCGGGTGGCAGAGCGGAATCAGGTCGCTGGTTTTCTTCGCAGCCTGGATGCCGGCGATGCGGGCAATGGCAAACACGTCGCCCTTGGGATGGCCGCCGCTGACGATCATCCGCAGGGTATCGGGCAGCATTCGCACAAAGGCTTCAGCCGTGGCTTCACGGAACGTCACGGCCTTGTCGGTCACGTCGACCATATTGGCGCGACCTTGGGAATCGAGATGAGTCAGCACAGGGTTACTCCTGATCAGGAGCGTCGATTGTAAACCCGTGGGTCAGATTCTGGCAGGGCTGATTGTCGTGCCCGTAATTAGCAGACACTGAAGATCCTTGGTGGGAGCGAGCCTGCTCGCTCCCACAGGGTTATGTGGTGCATGGAAGAACCGGGCGAAGGTGAGGTCGCCCGGTTCGGCTGGTGTTACAGATGAGACTCAGCGTATTCGGCCAGGATCGAGCGCGGTACGCCTTGCAGGGTGATGTGGACCCCGTTGGGGAAGTCCTTGAAGCGTTCGGTCAGGTAGGTCAGCCCGGAGCTGGTCGCGGACAGGTATGGGGTGTCGATCTGTGCCAGGTTACCCAGGCACACCACTTTGGAACCGGCGCCGGCACGGGTGATGATGGTTTTCATCTGGTGCGGGGTCAGGTTCTGGCATTCGTCGATCAAGATCAGGCTTTGCTGGAAGCTGCGGCCTCGGATGTAGTTGAGGGATTTGAACTGCAACGGCACTTTGCTGAGGATGTAGTCGACGCTGCCATGGGTGCTTTCGTCATCCATGTGCAAGGCTTCGAGGTTGTCGGTAATCGCGCCCAGCCACGGCTCCATTTTTTCCGCTTCGGTGCCGGGCAAAAAGCCAATCTCCTGGTCCAGGCCCTGCACGCTGCGGGTGGCGATGATGCGCCGGTAACGCTTGCTGACCATGGTCTGCTCGATAGCAGCGGCCAGGGCCAGGATGGTCTTGCCGGAACCAGCCGCACCGGACAGGTTGACCAGGTGGATATCCGGATCGAGCAAGGCGAACAGCGCCAGGCTCTGGTAGATGTCACGAGGCTTGAGGCCCCACGCCTCCTGATGCAACAAGGGTTCCTGATGCAAGTCGAGGATCAGCAGTTTGTCGACCTGGATTTCCTTGATCCAGCCGACGAAGCCTTGTTCGTCGATGATGAATTCGTTGATGTGCACCGCCGGCAGATTGTCGATCAATTGCACCTGGTGCCACGTGCGGCCATGGTCCTGGCGGGTTTCGACCTTGCTCACGCGGTCCCAGAAGGAGCCGGTCATCGTGTGGTAGCCGTTGGGCAGCAGCGACACGTCGTCGACCAGCTGGTCGGTGCTGTAGTCCTCGGCCGCAATCCCGCAGGCGCGGGCCTTGAGGCGCATGTTGATGTCTTTGGTCACCAGCACCACGGCCTGATCCTTGTTGCGCGCGTGCAGGTCGATCAATTGGTTGATGATGATGTTGTCGTTAAGGTGTTCAGGCAGCACCAGGTTGGGTTCGGTGCGCTTGCTCATCAGGATCGAGAGCAGGCCCTTGGGGCCGCTTTTGCCACGTTGGATCGGTACGCCGAGTTCGACGTCCTCGGGAGAGGCGTCCCCCAGGGTCTTGTCGATCAGGCGGATCGCCTGGCGACATTCGGCCGCCACGCTGTGATGCCCACTCTTGAGCTTGTCCAGCTCTTCAAGGACGGTCATCGGGAGGGCTACGTGGTGTTCTTCGAAGTTCAGGAGCGCGTTTGGATCGTGGATCAATACGTTGGTATCGAGTACATAGAGGATTGGCTGGTTGGAGGAAGGGCTACGTCCGTGGTCATCCATACTCGGTCACCTATGTGGGGGCCATTCGACGCAATACCGTGACAGTGCTGCGCCTCGAGGTAGCCACCGAATTCACCCGCGAGGATTCAGGTGAACTGCACACAATCTGGGTCTTGGAAGACGCCACCTGTGTTGCAGGTTTCGGCGGTCTGACTTCTTGATACTCCAAAACACATGAAAGGAAAAAGCACTTTGACGCTTTTTTGAAGTTTATTTTTCAGAGTGACGAATAACCCTTGGCGTACCGCTGTCGCACCGTTAAAGTCGGAAGTCGGGTCGCACCGAATGCGTGCCAAAAAACCCACCCCGCCCAATGTTTCCGGGCCTTTCCCATCTTTCAGCGAAACGCGTCCTGACATTCCTCCCAGCCGATCCCGCTCTGCGCCGTTTGCGCTACGAGCCAGGGCAGTGCGATTTTCACCGCATCCTGCTTGGCGTTGAAGTTGATCACGCCATGGCGCCACAACAGCATCAAGGTCAGCGCCCGCTGGGCACTCTGTTCGGGCTTGAGGCGGTTGGTGCTGTCCTGAGGATCGATATCCCACAGCGCCACTTGCAGGCCCTGTGCCTGGAAGAATGATTGCGCATCGCCCCGGCGTTGGCCTTGGGGCGGGCGGAACAGCGGCACGAAATTCTCCGGCAGCTTGCCCTTGACCAGGTCGACACTGCGCCGCACCGAGTCTTGCCAATCCTGCCAATAGCTGTGAGAGCGAAACTCCCAGCCCTGCACACCGACGCATTGTCTGGAATAGAGGCTCTGCAGATCATTGACCGAGCGATCCGCCAGCCGCGCCTGGATATCCTTGCCGAGTACGAAGAACGTACCGTTCATGTTCGATTTTCGCAGGTATTCGGTCAGCCACGGGGTGTTATCCGGCGCGATGTTGGCGCCGCTGTCGAAGGTCAGCAAGAACAGCCGGTCGTTCATCTGCTCGCCGTTGCGCTCGTAATCGCCGAAACGCTCGATTTCACTGCTGACCTGGGGAAACAGCGCCGCCTTGCGCAACAGTTCGTCCCGATAGTGGGTATGGAAGGTCCGGCTCGGCTCGGCCCACTTGATGTAGTAGGAATTATCATCGAGTTGGAACCTGCCCGCTTCTTCTCGCAGGGTCGCCATGTTTTCCACCAGATAGCAGAAGGAGGCATCCAATTCACAGCTTCGCTGGGCAAAGTTGTAACTCGATAGCAGACGCTGCCACAGCCGTGTGCGCAGCGCGTCGACCGCCGCCATATTGACCGAGCGCAGCCCAAGGTACTGCTTGAGCGCCACTTCATCCATGGCATCGACGTCCAGCAATACCCGGGCGAACATCAGGATCTCGGCGCGCGAGGCAACATCGAACAGCGTCGGATTGGTGAGTTGCTCAGGCCAGGTGCTGCGGTCCAAGGTGGCGACGTCGTTGGGTGCGGCGATCGCAGCGAAACTCAACAACCAGGCCGACAATAGAAGGGCGATACGCAAAGGGGATGTCTCCATAACGAAACCCGCGCGGCATGATAGCTGATCCTTCTTGGAGAACCTGCCTTTGTGGCGAGGGAGCTTGCTTGCTCGCCACAAAGGCACCACCACCATCCATCCCCTATCACCCCAATAGCTGGAGTCCACCCGGACAACCCCCTAGAATCGCCGCACCCTCAAAGGAGACGTCTGCATGCTGATGGTGATTTCCCCCGCCAAGACCCTCGATTTCGAAACACCGCCGGCCATCGAGCGCTTCACCCTGCCGCAATACCTTGACCACTCCCAGGAGCTGGTCGAGCAAGTACGCGAACTTTCGCCGGCCCAGATCAGCGAACTGATGCACGTTTCCGACAAGATCGGCGGCCTCAACGCAGCACGATTCGGCAGTTGGAACCCGGCGTTCACCCCCGCCAACGCCAAACAGGCATTGCTGGCCTTCAAAGGCGACGTCTATACCGGCCTCGATGCGCAAAGCCTCGGTGACGCCGATTTCGATTTCGCCCAACAGCACCTGCGCATGCTGTCCGGTTTATATGGCCTGCTGCGCCCCCTGGACCTGATGCAACCTTATCGCTTGGAGATGGGCACGAAACTGGCCAATGCCCGGGGCAAGGATCTTTACGCCTTCTGGGGCACCCGCATCAGCGAATGGTTGAACGAAGCCTTGGCCGAACAGGGTGACGACGTGTTGTTGAACCTGGCCTCCAATGAATACTTCTCGGCGGTTAAACGCAGTGCCCTGAAGGCACGGGTGATCGATACCGAATTCAAGGACCTCAAGAACGGCCAGTACAAGATCATCAGCTTCTACGCGAAAAAAGCCCGGGGCCTGATGAGCCGATTTGTCATCGAACAACGCATTAATAATCCCACTGCACTAAGGGAGTTTGATGTGCAGGGTTATCGCTACAACCCTGAACAATCCACCCCGGAAAAACTGGTCTTCTTGCGCGACCACGCCCCGCAATAACGCAATACCTCTTTCAGGCCCCGATAAGGGGCCTCGATCACTTCGCTAGATGTCATCCCGATTCCCCTCCCTACTTGCCACTTTCTTGGCGCCAATAAAACAAACATACACCGCGCTAACTTTTCTTTCACTCGACAAATGTCAGATTTTTCCGTAGTGGCACGGAAATTTTTCATCAGTAGTGGCACAAAACTATCTACCCCCCTCAACTCCCCGAAACTAAAGGCTAAAAACACGAGTGCTATCACTATGAGGGCAGTGCCATCTAGGCAGATATTTCGAAAAATTTCGAAAATGGCGATGAGCGGATCGGAACTATGTCAAAACGCACGGCTCATACCACCCGTAACGATTCTCGCCGAGGATGTACGAGATAACTTACGTGGCACGTCGTCCGGAGTAACAGAGTTGTAACGACAACTTAGCGAAACGGTCGTCTAATTGGATCCACCCTGAAGGACGGGAGATAATGCACCATTAGTATCCCCTACAAGGCCAAGGCTGCGCCCCTATTAACGTGCTCCCCCGAGCACACAAGCTTCTGATTTTGTGGGCTTTTTGCCAGGAGTCTGAAGTGAAGGATCTTTTGCACCGACGTCCCGCCAACGAGGACTGGCTGCATAACAGGGCAGGTCATAACAACTAGGCCGCTTTGCGCACAACTTGAGTGCAATTATTTAGACACTCGGAACTTTGTATGCCTGCACACGGCACTGTGGCGCCTGCATTCCACACTTCCGAGTGCACGATGACCGCTGAACACTATTAACTCCGGCCATTTAATGGCGTGAAAACAGAGGTAAATGCGATGCGCATTAGCATATTTGGTTTGGGTTACGTCGGTGCAGTATGTGCCGGTTGCCTGTCTGCACGGGGCCATGACGTAGTTGGCGTAGATGTCGCCAAAGACAAAATCGACATGATCAACGCGGGTAAATCCCCGATCGTTGAACCGGGTCTTGGCGAGCTGTTGGCGCAAGGCATTCAAACAGGTCGGTTGCGTGGTACTACCAACTTCGCCGAAGCAATTCGTGATACCGATCTGTCGATGATTTGCGTCGGCACGCCAAGTAAGAAGAATGGCGACCTGGAACTGAACTACATCGAAGCAGTGTGCCGTGAAATCGGTTTTGTACTGCGCGAGAAGACCACCCGCCATACCATCGTGGTCCGCAGTACCGTACTGCCAGGCACCGTGGCCAACGTCGTTATCCCGATTCTCGAAGATTGCTCCGGCAAGAAAGCCGGCGTTGATTTCGGCGTTGCGGTCAACCCTGAGTTCCTGCGCGAAAGCACCGCGATCAAGGATTACGACCAGCCGCCAATGACCGTCATCGGCGAGTTCGACAAAGCCTCGGGCGACGTCCTGCAATCGCTGTACGAAGAACTCGATGCGCCGATCATCCGCAAGGACATCGCCGTCGCCGAGATGATCAAGTACACCTGCAACGTGTGGCACGCCACCAAGGTCACCTTCGCCAACGAGATCGGCAACATCGCCAAGGCTGTCGGCGTCGATGGCCGTGAAGTAATGGACGTGGTCTGCCAGGACAAGGCCCTGAACCTGTCCCAGTACTACATGCGCCCAGGCTTCGCCTTCGGCGGCTCGTGCCTGCCCAAGGACGTGCGCGCCCTGACCTACCGTGCAGGCTCCCTGGACGTGGAAGCACCGCTGCTGAACTCGCTGATGCGCAGCAACGAATCCCAGGTGCAGAACGCATTCAACATCGTATCCAGCCATGACAAGCGCAAAGTCGCCCTGCTGGGCCTGAGCTTCAAGGCCGGCACCGATGACCTGCGTGAGAGCCCGCTGGTAGAGCTGGCGGAAATGCTGATCGGCAAGGGCTACGACCTGCGCATCTACGACAGCAACGTCGAATACGCCCGTGTCCATGGCGCGAACAAGGATTACATCGAGTCGAAGATCCCTCACGTCTCGTCCTTGCTCAACTCCGACTTCGACGCGGTGATCGACAGCTCCGACATCATCATCCTCGGCAACCGCGACGAGAAGTTCCGCACGCTGACCGAGAACGTACCGGAAGGCAAGCAGGTCATCGACCTGGTTGGGTTCATGTCCAAGGCCACCTCTGCGAATGGCCGGACCGAAGGCATCTGCTGGTAAGTCTGTTAGCCGGCCGGGGCTCGCCCCGGCCGGCCTTTCGCCTGCCTTAACCCATCGGGCCGCCCCCAGGGCCCGCCCGAGATAGAGACGGATGCAGATTATGCACAGGCTAAAGCACGGCCTGCTTCAGGCCGCCGGTTGGCTGTTTTACTTGAGTTTACTGATGGGCATCGCCACGGCGTTGCCCACGTCCACGTTCGACGCCGAATCCAAGGACTTCATCTTCCTGATCGGCGCCGTGGGCATTTGGCGTTACTCCATGGGAGCAACGCATTTCGTGCGCGGCATGATCTTCCTGTACATCGTCTACCCACATCTGCGCCGCAAGGTTCGCAAGTTGGGCAAGGCGGCGGACCCGTCCCATGTGTACCTGATGGTGACCAGCTTTCGCATCGATGCGCTGACCACCGCCCAGGTCTATGGCTCGGTAATTCGCGAAGCCATCGAGTGCGGGCTGCCCACCACCGTGGTCTGCTCCATCGTGGAAATGTCCGACGAGTTGCTGGTCAAGAGCCTCTGGGCCCGCATGAACCCGCCCGAGCACGTCAAGCTGGACTTCGTGCGCATCCCTGGCACCGGCAAGCGTGACGGCCTGGCCTACGGCTTTCGCGCCATCTCCCGCCACCTGCCGGACGATCGCGCGGTGGTCGCGGTGATCGATGGCGACACCGTCCTTGCCGAGGGCGTGGTGCGCAAGACCGTGCCGTGGTTCCAACTGTTCGGCAATGTCGGCGGCCTGACCACCAACGAATATTGCGAAGTACGCGGCGGCTACATCATGAGCGAGTGGCACAAGCTGCGTTTCGCCCAGCGTCACATCAACATGTGCTCCATGGCCCTGTCCAAGCGCGTGTTGACCATGACCGGACGCATGTCCGTATTCCGCGCGACCGTGGTCACCAACCCGGACTTCATCGCCGACGTGGAAAGCGACTCGCTGCAACACTGGCGCCTGGGCCGCTTCAAGTTCCTCACCGGCGATGACAAATCGAGTTGGTTCAGCCTGATGCGCCTGGGCTACGACACGTTCTACGTGCCAGACGCGGCCATCAACACGGTTGAGCATCCGCCGGAAAAAAGCTTCATCAAGGCGAGTCGCAAGTTGATGTTCCGTTGGTACGGCAACAACCTGCGGCAGAACTCCCGGGCCCTGGGCCTGGGTCTGCGGCGTCTGGGCCTGTTCACGTCGGTGGTGCTGTTCGACCAGCGCGTCTCGATGTGGACTTCGCTGCTGGGCTTGACCGTGGCGATCATCGCCAGCATCAAGTACGGCACCGCGTTCATCCTGGTGTACCTGCTGTGGATCGGCATCACGCGGCTGCTACTGACCCTGTTGCTGTCGTGCTCCGGACACCGGATCGGCCCGGCCTACCCGGCGATTCTCTATTACAACCAGATCGTCGGCGCGATGGTGAAGATCTATGTGTTCTTCCGCCTCGATCAACAGTCCTGGACCCGCCAGCCCACCCACCTGACCCGTGATCTCGCCAGCTTTCAACGTTGGTTCAACACCTGGTCGTCTCGGACCATGACCTTCTCCGCCGGCAGCATCTTTGTCGCCGTGCTGCTGACGATGGTCTGACCGAACTTGCCTGAATTAACTAGGAAATCGCCCCTATGAACACCGCCGTGAATGTCAACGTAGTGCATGAATCCGAAGCCCAACGCCAACACGCCCGGGTCAAAATCCCGGCCAAGTTGCGCTTCTTCGGCCCAGACCGTACGCCCATGGAAGTCAAGGTCCTGGACCTGTCGGCCGGTGGGCTGTGCTTCAACGCCGGCCAGATGCCGCTCAAGGTTGGCGAGACGTACAAGGCCCGCCTGCAGTTCGTGATCGACAACCTTGGCCTGGCCATGGACGTGGAGCTGCAAATCCGTTCCCACGACCGCCAGACCGGCCGCACCGGTTGCCAGTTCCAGAACCTGGAGCCGCGTGACATCTCGACACTGCGCCATATCATTACCTCGCACCTGGCCGGCGACATCGTGGGCGTCGGCGACGTGCTGGCGACGTTGCAACGCGACAACTTCACCAAGGCCCGCAAACAGAAAGATGACAACGGTGGCATGAGCGCCTTCGGCCGCCTGCGCGCCGTGACCTTCAGCCTGGGCATCTTCATTGTCGGCCTGGCGGCGTTCGGTTTCATCTTCAAGTCGGTATACGGCATGTACTTCGTCAGCCACGCCCAGGCCGGCATCGTCAACGTACCGGGCATGGCCATCACCATGCCGCGCGACGGCACCGTGCAGAGCCTGGTCAAGGCCGACGGCCTGGCCGCCAAAGGCGCTCCGCTGGCGACTTTCAGCACCAGCATGCTGGACGTACTCAAGGGTCACCTGGACGACAACCAGCTGCAGCCGGCCAAGGTTGAAGAGCTGTTCGGCAAGCAAATGACCGGCACCCTCACCTCGCCATGCGACTGCATCGTGGCCCAGCAACTGGTTTCCAACGGCCAGTACGCCAGCAAGGGCGACGTGATCTTCCAACTGGTTCCACGTGGCGCCGAAGCCAACGTTGAAGCGCGTTTCTCCTATCGCCAGTTCGGCGACGTGCGCCCAGGTACACCGGTCAGCTTCCAGGTGGCCGGCGAAGACACCACCCGTACCGGCAAGATCGTCAGCAGCACCAGCCTGAAAAGCGCCGACCTGTCTTCCGATATCCGCGTGCTGATCCAGCCCGACGAAGCCCTCGACAGCGCGCTGGCCGGCCGTCCCGTGGAAGTCGTCAGCGATCGTGGCCCAAGCCTGAACTGGCTGATCGACAAAGCCATGGCCGTTGGTCTTTAAGTCGAGGATATGCCCGTGATCACTCCACAAAACAACAATGCGCCGCGTTCCCTGTGGGAGCGAGCTTGCTCGCGATGGGATCGACGCGGTCTGTCTGAGACTCCGAGCAGCCTGCATCGCGAGCAGGCTCGCTCCCACACAGGCTATGCGTTGTGTGCCTTGGCACTGGCCGTCAGCCTGGCCGGTTGCGCCGGCCTGCCCGACCAGCGCCTGGCCAACGAAGCCCTCAAGCGCGGCGACACGGCGTTGGCGCAGCAGAACTATCAGCAACTGGCGGACCTGGGCTACAGCGAGGCCCAGGTGGGCCTGGCCGATATCCAGGTGGACAGCCGCGACCCCGAGCAGATGAGAAAGGCCGAGGCGACCTACCGCGCCGCCGCCGATATCTCGCCGCGCGCCCAGGCTCGCCTGGGTCGCCTGCTGGTGGCCAAGCCCGGGTCCACCGAGGCTGAAAGACACGAAGCCGAAGGCCTGTTGAAAAAAGCCTTCGCCAACGGTGAAGGCAATACCTTGATCCCGCTGGCGATGCTGTACCTGCAATACCCCCACAGCTTCCCGAACGTCAACGCCCAGCAGCAGATCAGCCAATGGCGCAGCGCCGGCTACCCGGAAGCCGGCCTGGCGCAGATCCTGCTCTACCGCACCCAGGGCACGTACGACCAGCACCTGGACGAAGTGGAAAAGGTCTGCAAGGCCGCCCTGGCGACCACCGATATCTGCTACGTCGAATTGGCCACGGTCTACCAGAAACGCGGCCAGCCGGAACAACAGGCCGAGCTGATCAAGCAGATGCAAGCCGGTCACGCCCGCGGTGTGGTCTCGGCCCAGCGTGTAGACAGCGTCGCCCGCGTCCTGGCCGATCAGAGCCTGGGCAAGACCGACGAGAAAACCGCCCAGTCGTTGCTCGAAGGCATCGCCCCCGGCTACCCCGCTTCCTGGGTCAGCCTGGCGCAGCTGCTTTACGATTTCCCCGAGTTGGGTGACGTCGACAAGATGATGCAGTACCTGGAAAACGGCCGCGCCGCCGACCAGCCGCGCGCCGAGCTGTTGCTGGGCAAGCTGTATTACGAAGGCAAGTGGGTGCCCGCCGACGCCAAGGTCGCCGAGGCGCACTTCCAGAAAGCCGTGGGCCGTGAAGTGGCGGCCGATTATTACCTCGGCCAGATCTATCGCCGTGGTTATCTGGGCCAGGTGTACTCGCAAAAGGCTCTGGATCACCTGCTCAAGGCCGCCCGCAACGGCCAGAACAGCGCCGACTACGCCATTGCCCAGCTGTTCTCCCAAGGCAAGGGCACCAAGCCCAACCCGGTCAACGCTTACGTGTTCAGCCAGTTGGCCAAGGCACAAAACACCCCGCAGGCCACCGAGCTTGCCCAGACCCTCGAAGCACAATTACCGCCGGAACAACTTGCACAAGCGCAACGCCTGCTACAACAAGAGCAGGCCATTCGCGGCGCCATGAGCCCCGATACGCTTGAACTGCAAGCCCTAAAAGAAGATGACGGCGAGGAACCTCTATGAAGCTTTTGAAGCTCAACCCTTTTGTACAGGCTGGTATTGGCCTGTCGTTTGCCCTGCTGTGGTCCTGCCCGACCCTGGCGGCGCTGACCGAAAGCAAGAATTTCGGCCTGGAAGTGAAGATCACCGGCCAGTCCGAAGATGACCGCGACCTCGGCACCCAGAGCGGTGGCGACGTCAACGGTATCGGCCTGGACCTGCGCCCTTGGATCTATGGCGAAAGCGGTAACTGGAGCGGCTACGCCATGGCCCAGGCCGTGACATCCACCGACATCATTGAGACCGACACGCTGCAACAGTCGGATGACGCGACCCAGCAAACCGACAGCGGTGATCGCGAAGCCAAAAAAAGCTACCTGGCAATGCGCGAATTCTGGATTGGCTACAGCGGCCTCACGCCTTATCCGGGCGAACTGTTGAAGTTCGGTCGCCAGCGCCTGCGCAACGACGACGGGCAATGGCGCGACACCAACATCGAGGCCCTGAACTGGACCTTCGACACCACCCTGCTGCGCGCCAACCTGGGCGTGGCCGAGCGTTTCAGCGAATACCGCACCGACCTCAAGGAACTGTCGCCCCAGGACGAGGATCGCCTGCACGTCTACGGTGACGTGGCGTACCAATGGATGCCAGGCCAATGGGCCGGGATCCGCGCGCACCACACCCATGACAACGGCAGCCTGGACTACCCGACCCCGGGCGAAGCCACCGACACCCTGGACAAGACCCAGAATGGTGACCTGACCTGGCTCGGCCTGGAAGCCAACAGCGATGCCTACAACTGGCGCAACACCAACACCGTCAATTACTGGGCAAGCATCACCGGCATGACCGGCGACCGCGACACCGTCAACCCGCTCGACGCCGACGGCACCCGCCCCGCGCAGCTCAAGCGCAGCGACGACGTTGACGGCTGGGCCACCGACCTGGGTATCCGCCTGCGTCTGGATCCGCAATGGCAAGTCGGTGCGGCCTACGCCCGCGCCAGCGAGGACTACGAGCAGAACGGCCTGCAGAGTAACCGCTCGAACTTCACCGGCACCCGCTCGCGCGTCCACCGTTTCGGCGAGGCCTTCCGTGGCGAAATGGCCAACACCCAGAGCGCCAGCCTGTTCGGCTCCTGGCAACTGCGCGACGAATACGACGCCAGCCTCGTGTACCACAAGTTCTGGCGCGTGGACGGCAACAAGGCGGTGGGCAGCAACGGCATCAATGCCGTGCAGAACAACACTGACGACGTGACCGGCGCCATCTTGTCCACCTCGACCCTGCCCCTGCGCGACGGCGAGAAGGACCTGGGCCAGGAAGTCGATCTGGTGGTCACCAAGTACTTCAAGCAAGGCCTGTTGCCGGCTGCGCTGAGTCAATCCATAGATGAGCCGTCGGCGCTGGTGCGCTTGCGTGGCGGCGTGTTCAAGCCAGGCGACGCCTACGGCAAAGAGGTCGATTCGTACATGCATCGTGCCTTTGTCGACGTGATCTGGCGCTTCTGATGCGAACGGCCATGGGAGTGCCCGATATGAACCGCTACCTCAGGAACAGCCAGGCGATGAAGGGTTCGATCAGCCTGTTGGCCGCAGCGATGCTGCTGGCCGGCTCATCGGCGTTCGCCAACGTTGAACCGGCGGTCAAGCCGGGCAACGTGGTCAAGGAGCTGCAACGAGCCAAGACCTACACCGTCAGCAGCGCGCCGACCGCGCCGCTGGAACTGGCCGCGCCAACCCTGCCCGACCTCAAGGGTTATACCGCCGAAGCGGTCGCGGCGAAGATCGTGCGCAGCAAGCCCGGCAAAGTCAGCGTGCGCCGGATGATGCAGGAAAACGCCTTGAAGGACTTCATCGGCGGCGACAACAAGATGGCCGAGTGGGTGGTGCGTCAGCACGGCATCCCGCAGGCCATCTTCATCGACGACGGTTACATGAACCTCAAGGACCTGGTCAAGAAAGTGCCCAAGCAGTACCTCAAGGAAACGTCGCCAGGGGTGTTCCTGGCGCGAATTCCGATTGTCGTGGGCGAAAAAGGCATCCTGGAAATCGACAAGCAGACCCAGGAACTGCGCCTGTCCCAGGAGGGCGGCTCGTTCCTGGTCAACGATGGGCACATGTTCATCCGCGACACCAAGGTCACCGGCTGGCGCGAAAAGGACAACGGCCCCGCCACGTTCCGTTCGCCCAACGAGTTCCGTCCGTTCCTGCTGTCCTGGGGTGGTACCGAGACCTACATCGTCAATACCAAGATGGCCAGCTTCGGCTACGCCAACAGTAAGTCGTACGGCGTGAGTATTTCCCAGTACACGCCGAACATGGCCAAGGTCCTCAAGCGCCCGGAACCGACCGGCTGGATCATCGGTTCCGAGTTCTCGGACATGTGGTACGGCTTCTACTGCTACGAAACGGAAGACTTTGTGATCAAGGGCAACACCTACAAAGACAACATCGTCTACGGCATCGACCCCCACGACCGTTCCCATCGGCTGATCATTGCCGACAACACCGTTTACGGAACCAAGAAGAAGCACGGGATCATTATTTCCCGTGAGGTCAATGACAGCTTCATCTTCAACAACCGCAGCTACGACAACAAGCTCTCGGGCGTGGTGATCGACCGCAACAGTGTGAACAACGTGATCGCCTACAACGAGATCTACAAGAACCACACCGACGGCATCACGCTTTATGAGAGTGGTGACAACCTGTTGTGGGGCAACAAGGTGATCAGCAACCAGCGCCACGGCATCCGGATTCGTAACAGCGTAAACATCCGACTGTACGAAAACCTGTCCATGGCCAACGGCCTGACCGGTCTGTATGGCCACATCAAAGACCTGTCCGACACCGACCGGGACATCAAGCTCGACCCGTTCGACACCGAGGTGTCGCTGATCGTGGTCGGCGGCGAACTGGCCGGCAACGGCAGCGGCCCGCTGTCCATCGACTCGCCGTTGAGCGTCGAGCTGTACCGCGTGTCCATGCTTGCGCCGACCAAATCCAGCGGCATCAGCTTCACGGGGATCCTGGGCGAACGCCAGGACGAAATCCTCGACCTGCTGGTGCGCCAGCAAAAAGCCGTGCTGATCGACCCTGTCGAACGCCAGACCGAAATGCGGGACTGAGGAATGACCTTTATGAACCCACAGATGATCAAACTCCTGGGCCTGTCCGCCCTGACCGCCGGCATTCTCGCCGCCGCAAGCGGCGCGCGCGCCGATGAAGTCAAAGCACCGACCTTTACCGCCGAACCTTGCTGCAACCTGTGCCCGGCCGCCCATGACGCGAAGAACTACACCACGCGCTACCAGCAGAACTTCACCACGCTGGTCCAGGCCCAGGGCGATTGGCTGTTCCGTACCCAGGAAGACCTGCGCACGGAGTTCAACACCACGCCGGCCGGCTACAAGCGCATGCAGCAGTTGCACGATGCGTTCAAGAAAAAAGGCGTAGAACTGGTGCTTGTCTACCAGCCGACCCGGGGCCTGGTGAACCGCAACAAGCTCAACCCGCAGGAAAAGGCCGCCTTCGACTACGAGAAGGCGCTGACCAACTACAAAAACATGCTCGGCCGTTTCGCCCAGATGGGTTACGTGGTGCCGGACCTGTCGCCGCTGACCAACGAAAACCTGCCCGAAACCCTGCCGGCCCATGATTTCTACTTCCGTGGCGACCAGCACTGGACCCCGTACGGCGCCCAGCGCACGGCGAAGATCGTGGCCGAGAAGGTCAAGCAGATCCCGGCATTCGCCGACATTCCCAAGCGTGAATTCGAGACCAAGAAGTCCGGCCGCATGGGCAAGACCGGCACCCTGCACAACATGGCCGGGCAACTGTGTGGCACCAGCTATGCGATCCAGTACATGGACCAGTTCACCACCGAGCCCAAGGGCGAGGCGGGCGATGGCGACCTGTTCGGCGATGCGGGCGACCCGCAAATCACGCTGGTGGGCACCAGTCACAGCGGCAAGAACTACAACTTCGCCGGGTTCCTGCAAGAAGCCATCGGCGCCGACATCCTCAACGTAGCCTTCCCGGGCGGCGGTTTCGAGGGTGCGATGATCCAGTACCTGGGCAGCGAAGAGTTCCAGAAGAACCCACCGAAGATCCTCATCTGGGAATTCTCGCCGCTGTATCGCCTGGACCAGGAAACCATCTACCGCCAGATGATGGCGCTGCTGGACAACAACGGTTGCGAAGGCAAGCCGGCATTGATGAGCAGCAAAGCCAAGCTCAAGCCGGGCAAGAACGAATTGATGGTCAACAGCAAGAATATGGACCTGCGTAACGGCAGTCACCAGATCGACATCCGCTTCGCCGACACCTCGGTGAAAACCTTGCAAGCCACCCTCTGGTACATGAACGGGCGCCACGAGGACATCAAGATCGAAAAACCGAACACCTCCGAAACCGACGGACGTTTCGCCTTCCAATTGCGCACCGACGAAGACTGGGCCTCGCAGAACCTGCTGGCTGTCGAAGTCCAGGGACCCGAAGCCGGTAAAGAACCACTGCAAATCGAAGCGAAAGTCTGCAAACGCAATGCATCTCCGCAAGCCGAGCAACAAACGGCTCAAATCGGACAATGAGGTCTCGTCTCATGACCAGAACCATGCGCACCCGAACGTTGAAAACGCTGCTGGCTCCGTCCCTGCTGACCCTGGCGATGTTCGCCGGGGCCACGCAGGCCGCGGCGCCACTGCGCCCGCCACAGGGCTACTTCGCACCGATTGAAAAGGTCAAGGAAGGCGACGGCGGCAAGGGCTGCGAGGCAGTGCCGACGCCATACACGGGCTCGCTGCAGTTTCGCAGCAAATACGAGGGCTCCGACAAAGCTCGCGCAACGCTGAACCTGCAATCGGAAAAAGCCTTCCGCGACAGCACCGCCGACATCACCAGGATCGAGCGCGGCGTGAGCAAACAAGTCATGCAGTTCATGCGCGACGGTCGTCCCGAGCAGCTTGAATGCACGCTGAACTGGCTGACCGCCTGGGCCAAGGCCGATGCGCTGATGTCCAAGGACTTCAACCACACCGGCAAGTCCATGCGCAAATGGGCCTTGGGCAGCATGGCTTCGGCCTATGTGCGCCTGAAGTTCTCCGAGTCGCGCCCGCTGGCGAACCATCAAGAACAGGCGCAACTGATCGAAGCCTGGTTCAGCAAGATGGCCGACCAGGTGGTCAGCGATTGGGACAACCTGCCGCTGGAGAAAATCAACAACCATTCGTACTGGGCCGCCTGGTCGGTCATGGCCACGTCCGTGGCGACCAACCGTCGCGACCTGTTCGACTGGGCCGTCAAGGAATACAAGGTCGGCGCCAACCAGGTTGATGCCGAGGGCTATCTGCCCAACGAACTCAAGCGCAAGCAACGCGCCCTGTCCTACCACAACTACGCCCTGCCACCGCTGGCGATGATCGCCAGCTTCGCCCAGGTCAACGGCGTGGACCTGCGCCAGGAAAACAACGGTGCCCTCAAGCGACTGGGTGAACGAGTGCTCGCCGGGGTGAAAGACCCGGACATCTTCGAAGAGAAAAACGGCGAAGAACAGGACATGAAGGATCTGAAGATCGATTCGAAATTCGCCTGGCTCGAACCGTTCTGCAGCCTCTACACCTGCTCCGAGGACGTGCTGGAACGCAAGCACGAAATGCAACCGTTCAAGACCTTCCGCCTCGGCGGGGACCTGACCCGGGTGTATGACCCTTCGCGGGAGAAAGGCGAGAAAGGAAGCTGACACCGGTCTCCCTGCCTGAAAGGGAACCCTGTGGGAGCGAGCTTGCTCGCGATGACGGCGGCACATGCGACTGCGATGCAAGCTGAACCACTGCTATCGCGAGTAAGCTCGCTCCCACAAGGGAAAGTGGTCTGTTTCAAATGCAATAACCCCCCGGTTTTCATGGGGGGGTTTGGGGGGGCTCTGGCCCTTGACTGTTGATTCAACAAGGAGAGATCGGGATGGTATTTTCATCCAATGTGTTCCTGTTCCTGTTCCTGCCGATCTTTCTCGGCTTGTACTACCTGAGCGGGCAACGCTATCGCAACCTGCTGCTGCTCATCGCCAGCTATGTGTTCTATGCCTGGTGGCGCGTGGACTTCCTGGCCCTTTTCGCCGGTGTCACCCTGTGGAACTACTGGATCGGCCTGAAAGTCGGTGCCGCCGGCGTGCGCACCAAGCCGGCCCAGCGCTGGCTGCTGCTCGGCGTGGGCGTGGACTTGGCCATCCTGGGCTACTTCAAGTACGCCAACTTCGGCGTGGACAGCCTCAACGCGATCATCACCAGCTTCGGGCTCAACCCGTTCATCCTGACCCACGTGCTGCTGCCGATCGGCATCTCGTTCTACATTTTCGAGTCCATCAGCTACATCATCGACGTGTATCGCGGTGATACGCCGGCCACGCGCAACCTGATCGACTTCGCGGCATTCGTGGCGATCTTCCCGCACTTGATCGCAGGCCCCGTGCTGCGATTCCGTGACCTGGCCGATCAGTTCAACAACCGCACCCATACGCTGGACAAATTCTCCGAAGGCTGCACGCGCTTCATGCAGGGCTTCATCAAGAAAGTCTTCATCGCCGATACCCTGGCGGTGGTGGCGGACCACTGCTTCGCTCTGCAGAACCCGACCACGGGCGATGCCTGGCTTGGCGCCCTGGCGTACACGGCGCAGCTGTACTTCGACTTCTCCGGCTACAGCGACATGGCCATCGGCCTGGGCCTGATGATGGGTTTCCGCTTCATGGAAAACTTCAAGCAACCCTACATCAGCCAATCGATCACCGAGTTCTGGCGTCGCTGGCACATCAGCTTGTCGACCTGGCTGCGCGATTACCTCTACATCACCCTGGGCGGTAACCGCAAAGGCACGCTGATGACCTATCGCAACCTGTTCCTGACCATGCTGCTCGGTGGTCTGTGGCACGGCGCGAACATCACCTACGTGATCTGGGGCGCGTGGCACGGGATCTGGCTGGCGATCGAAAAAGCCGTGGGCATCGACACCAACCCGCGCAGCATCAACCCGATCCGCTGGGCACTGACGTTCCTGCTGGTGGTGATGGGCTGGGTGATCTTCCGCGCCGAGAACCTGCACGTCGCCGGCCGCATGTACGGCGCGATGTTCAGCTTCAACGACTGGTCGCTGTCGGAACTGACCCGCGCCAACCTCACCGGTTTGCAGATCGCCACGCTGGCGGTGGCCTACATCACCCTCGCCTTCTTCGGCCTGCGGGACTTCTACACCAACCGTCCGCCGGTCAAGGCCAAGCCTGAGGTGAGCGCCGAAGCCAATGGCCCGGCCACCGCGCAACCGGGGCTGATCAAAGCCGTACCGGGCGACAACCCGTCGACCATCCATGAACCCGGCTACACCGTGGGCGTCGAAGCCCAGGTGCAACCGGCCTACTGGACCGTGGACTGGTCACGCTATGTGATGCGCGCCCTGGTACTGCTGTTGTTCATCGCCTCGATTCTCAAACTGTCGGCGCAAAGCTTCTCGCCGTTCCTTTACTTCCAGTTCTGAGGGATCCGGACATGACCCGCTCATTACGCATCTTCTACGTCGCGCTGTTTATGTTGATCCTGACGGCGCTGGGTATCTGGTCGATGCGCAGCTTCCTAGGCTTCAGCACCAACCCCGATGCGACCGTGCTCAACGGTCGCTGGGCCAAGGCCGTGGAAACGCACTACGACGATGAATTCCCGATCAAGCGCCTGGGCACCAACATCTGGGCCGCGCTGGACTACAAACTGTTCAACGAAGGCCGCAAGGGCGTGGTCCTGGGCCGCGACCAGTGGCTGTTCAGCGACGAAGAGTTCAACCCGATCGTCAACGAAGAGCAGAACCTGCAAGGCAACTACGCGCTGATCGAAGGCGTGCGCCAGAAGCTCAAGGAACAAGGCATCACCCTGGTCATGGCGATCGTGCCCGCCAAGGCGCGGCTGTATCCCGAGCACCTGGGTGAAGTGAAGCCGTCGAGCATCCACGCCAACCTGTACCAGGACTTCCACGCCCGCGTGGCGACGGACAAGATCCTCGCTCCTGATCTGCTCGGCCCGCTGCAACAGGCCAAGCAGAGCGGCCAGCAAGTGTTCCTGCGCACCGACACTCACTGGACGCCGGAAGGCGCGCAAATTGCCGCGGAACATCTGGCCAAAGCCATTGCCGAACGCACACCACTGAATGGCGAACCACAGCGTTTTGTCACCGAGCCTGCGGAGAAGATCATCCACAAGGGCGACCTGCGCCAGTTCCTGCCGCTCGATCCCCTGTTCGAAAACCTGATGCCGGCCCAGGAGCCGCTAGTCAAGCGCAACACCCGCGAAGCCGACGACCAGCCGGCCAGCGATGACGCGTTGTTCGCCGATGCCCAGGTGCCCGTGGCCCTGATCGGCACCAGCTACAGCGCCAACCCCAACTGGAACTTCGTCGGTGCTCTCAAGCAAGCGCTGCACAGCGACGTCGTCAACTACGCCGAAGACGGCCATGGCCCGATTCTGCCGATGCTCAGCTACCTCAAGAGCGACGCCTTCAAGAACAGCCCGCCACAGGTGCTGATCTGGGAGTTTCCTGAACGTTATCTGCCCGTGAACAACGAGATCGGCGACGCCGATCCGCAATGGGTCGCCGAACTCAAGCAAGCCGGCACCCGCCAACAGAACGTAGCTGCTAACACACAATCCGAGACGCCCGACCGGGCGCAAAACTGAAAGAGAGGTCCATCATGACTTTCAACACTACTCCTCGTCGTCTCGCTGCTCGCTCCTTCAAGGCCGTTGCCCTGGTCGCCAGCATGAGCGCCCTTTCCTTCTCAGCCTTCGCCGGTGACTCGGCCCTGTATGGCCCTGTCGCGCCGAAAGGCTCGAGCTTCGTGCGGGTCTACAACGCCAGCAACGCCGAAGTCAGCGCCACCGTCGGCAGCACCAACATCAGCGACGTCGCCCCCTTGGCCAGCAGTGACTTCAGCTTCATGCCTGGCGGCGACTACAGCGCCAAGGTAGGCAGCCAGACCGTACCGGTTAAACTGGCCTCCGATCACTATTACACCCTGGTCAACAACGCCAGCGGCCAGCCACAACTGATCGAAGAACCACCGTTCAAGAACAAGCAGAAATCCCTGGTCCGCGTACAGAACCTCAGCGACAAGAAGCTGACCCTCAAGACCGCCGACGGCAAGACCGACGTGGTTAAGGAGGTAGCGGCCAAGGGCCGTGGCGAACGTGAAATCAACCCGGTGAAAGTGTCCCTGGCTCTGTACGAAGGCGACAAGAAAGTCGGCGATGTGAAGCCAGTAGCCCTTGAGCGCGGCGAAGCGGCCGTACTGTACGTGACTGGTTCTGGCAGCAGCCTGTCGCCGGTCTGGGTCAAGCGCCCGGTGTCCACCCGCTGATGAGTTTTTCTGACTGACGCTTCACCTGTGGGAACGAGCAAGCTCGCACCCACAGGACACAGGTGTCATTCGGATACGGAACAAAAACAAGAGAGTGAAACGACAGAACGCAGTAGCTCTAAAACCATTTTTGCTTCAAAGGAGTAACAAACATGATTCCGGTGATCTTGTCAGGTGGTAGTGGCTCACGTCTTTGGCCGCTTTCGCGCAAGCAATTCCCTAAACAGTTCCTGGCCCTGACCGGCGAACACACCCTGTTCCAACAGACCCTCGAGCGCCTGGTGTTCGAAGGCATGGACACGCCGATCGTGGTCTGCAACAAAGAGCACCGTTTCATCGTCAACGAGCAGCTGTCCGCCCAGAATCTGGAAGCCCAGCGCATCCTGATGGAACCGTTCGGTCGCAACACCGCGCCGGCCGTGGCCCTGACCGCGATGATGCTGGTCAACGAAGGCCGCGACGAACTGATGCTGGTACTGCCGGCGGACCACGTCATCGAGGATCAGAAAGCCCTGCAACGCGCATTGGCCCTGGCCACCGTGGCGGCCGAGCGTGGCGAAATGGTGCTGTTCGGCGTCCCGGCCACCAAGCCGGAAACCGGCTACGGCTACATCAAGTCGACCAACGACGCCTTGCTGCCTGAAGGCGTGAGCCGCGTGTCCCACTTCGTCGAAAAACCCGACGTCAAGCGCGCTACCGAGTTCGTCCAAGCCGGCGGTTACTTCTGGAACAGCGGCATGTTCCTGTTCCGCGCCAGTCGCTTCCTCGAAGAGCTGAAAAAACACGATCCGGACATCTACGACACCTGCCTGCTGACCCTTGAGCGCAGCGAGCAGACCGCCGACACCATCACCTTCGACGACGCCACCTTCGCCTGCTGCCCGGACAATTCCATCGACTACGCGGTAATGGAAAAAACCCAGCGCGCCTGCGTAGTGCCACTGTCGGCGGGCTGGAGCGACGTCGGTTGCTGGGCATCGCTGTGGGAAGTCAATGCCAAAGACACCAACGGCAACGTCACCAAGGGCGACGTCGTGGTCCAGGACAGCCGCAACTGCATGATCCACGGCAACGGCAAGCTGGTGTCGGTGATCGGGCTGGACAACATCGTTGTGGTCGAGACCAAGGACGCCATGATGATCGCCCACAAGGACAAGGTCCAAGGCGTCAAGCAACTGGTCAACACCCTCAATGCCCAGGGCCGCACCGAAACCCAGAACCACTGCGAGGTCTATCGTCCGTGGGGTTCCTATGACTCGGTGGACATGGGCGGTCGCTTCCAGGTCAAGCACATCTCGGTCAAGCCGGGCGCGTGCCTGTCGCTGCAGATGCACCACCATCGCGCCGAACACTGGATCGTGGTCAGCGGCACCGCTGAAGTGACCTGCGACGAGAACGTGTTCCTGCTCACCGAAAACCAGTCGACCTACATCCCGATCGCGTCGGTTCACCGCCTGCGCAACCCGGGCAAGATCCCGCTGGAAATCATCGAAGTGCAGTCCGGTAGCTACCTGGGCGAAGACGACATCGAGCGCTTCGAAGATATCTACGGTCGTTCCACCCCACTGGAGCGCGGCGTGTCGGTGAAGACTATCGCCCAATAAGATCAGCAACGACCAGCCAGACAAGAAGCCCTCATCCAGCCCACTGCGTCCCCTATCCGCAGTGGGTTGGGTGGGGGCTTTTTTTGCCTGGTCACATTCTCAGAGATCCTCGATTCTGCTTGGCAAAGCCTTGCCATTTTGACATTGATGAAGCTGACAGTTTTTTCAGCTTTCCTGTTCGAAAGTACGCATTTTCCAAGTCGGTACGCGTTATATGGCCGGAGTCAATCATATATTTAGCCATATTGCCGCCCCATTGCTGGTATTGATTGTTCACCCTTGTAAAATACTGGGTCTTGTAGACTCTACCGGGAAACATATCAGTAAAAATCTCGTTGGCAAAATAGTCCGTTACGTACTCATCATAATTACCATAGTCCACATTCGTATCAGTTTCCGCCTGAAGACCTACATGTTCAAAAGAGTAAAAATGCAAACTTTCGTGAATAATGGTCGAAATAATTTTATCCGCATCAATCTGACCGTTATTCGAATAATCCGGTGCGGCCTCCGCTATATAAATCCGCCCGTGGGGCGCCGTGAATGCAGGAGCTCCCCAATCAACGAATCCTCCGCCTGGATTTATACGCTTATCTGCACTTATCATTGTATTAACTCTATGCATTGAAACTTGCTCTAAGGCAATTACCTGTATTGGCAGCTTGAATCTATCGCTTATCCTCCTGGAAAGCTCAGTAAGATCCACATAATTTTCTACGTTCCACGAAGCTGTGGGCTCATAATCCCGCACCTCAGGAGGCGCTAAGTTAATGGGCGAAAATATCTCGCCCTGCTCCGGTGGACGAGCCATCGATAAAGCGGAGGACGCGCCTGCCCCAGGTGGGGGCGGAGGGCCCGGCGCTAAAGGCGGTGGCGGAGGAGGCCCCGGCGCAGAAGGCGGTTGGGAAATAAATGGCAGCAGCTTGAACGCCGGAGGACCGGGTATGAACGACGCTTTACTTCCTTTATCACTCGCCGCCTCTTCCTTTATGCGCCCATCCGTATCCACAAATGTCAGCGGATTGTTTCCCACCATCGCGTATAGATTCAAACCGTCCACCGCCCCCGCCGGATCCGGATTAACCCAACGCTGCAACCACGGGACGTAATAACGAAAGCCATAGTAATAAAGCCCCGTTGCATCCCGCTCCTTGCCTGAATAACGAACGGTCTTATAGCCCACCTCAATCGCATTTTCCCCAGCCGAATAGGCCGTCTCGCCAAAAGGATAAAAATGCTCACGGCTGATAATCCGCCCATCAAGCGCGACCTCCAGGCCGACCGAGCCCAGATGATCGGCAACGCTGAACCGGTAAGCGTCGTTCTCTCCGGTCGGCGGCGTACTTTCCCAATGCAGGACCCGAACCTCGCTGAGCCCGCCCTGGGCGACGATCACTTGCAATGCCTCGCCCGTGCCGCCGTCGGCACGCAGTTCCAGCCCCGGCAGATAACGCACCTCGGAGGCCAGCGTGCGGGTGCCGGTCTGCAAGGTGCGCAGCTTGCGGGCTCGTTGTCCGCCGCCGTCGTAGACATACGCTTCGCTGTCGTTGAGCCCCGAGTCGCGCTCGATGGGCATGATCGAATTCAGCTGATTACGCAGGTTCCAAGTCAGGAACCGGCCCGTGTCCAGTTCCAGGCAATTGCCCCGTGCATCGAACGCGGCGGCGATTTCATCCTCGGTGGGCGGCACGCCGTTGCGGTAAGGCAGGCAGCGATTGCTGTGGCGAGCCGCTTTGATTTCCCGGCCATGGCTTTGGGCGCCGACGTGAGTCAGCTCCAAAAGATTGCCGGCCTCGTCGTAGCGGTAGGTCTGTCGGTAGTTGCTGACCGCCGCCGGGTCGTTGCGTCCTAGCGAGTCGGGGCCTTGGTTGACCGTTCCCGCCTCCCACCCCGTGGCTTCGATCAGTTGATAAAGACTGTCGTACGTGAAGTGGCTGATCGGATCGATGCGTTGGTTGGCGAAGTAGCGGATCGCCTGGGCCTGGTCTTCGATGCTCAGCACATTGCCCATCGGGTCGTAGTCGTAGCGCAAATGTTGCAGCACATGGTCGGCACGCATGGCTTGGCGTTCGGACAAGCGTCCGTCCTCTGGGTCATACGTGAGTGAAGTCAGCACGCCGTTGCCGGCTGTTTCCTGCTCGATTTGTCCTTGGGCGTCGTAGCGAATGTCGCTCACCAACGCCTGCCAATCGTCTTGCCCCTCCAACAGCAATTGGCTGCCTGACAGCCGGCCATCGAGCGTAAGGCCTTGTCGGTGTCGATTGCCCCTGGCGTCGACACGCTCCAGTACATCGCCCAACGGCCCAACGCGCCACGTCGAAACGGCGCCGTCTCCCGGCTCCAGCAGGTGCTCGCGATCGCCCTCGGCTTCCGGCCAATCGGGCAGAGCCGCATCGAGGATGAAGCGGCGATCCTGCATGAGGTTTTGCCCGGTCAAGGCAAAGGATGCCAGTGACAAGGTGCCCGCCGTGTCGTCGTGGCGGATCAATTGCCCATACTGGTTGTGGGCTTGATCGCCCTGGCCCGGATAGCCATACGTCAGGCGTTCGGTACACCGGCGCGGCTGCCCGCTGCCTTGCTCGAATACCGCGACAGGGCGAAGCGAGTCGTCATAACGAATATCGCGCTGTGTTCCTCGACTGTCCCACCCCAGTAGAACTTCACCGGCGAGACCCGACAGATCGGTTTGCCGGCCGGCATCGACGCTGTCTGCCTGCAGCGTAGTGCCGGACAGCGAATAAACCGCTGAAAGATTGGCGGGCGTCGATTCGCCCGTTTCCTGCAAGGCCCACAAGCGTGGATCCCACTGTTTCAACGTGTGCCCAGCCACGTCAACGAGGCTGCGGTTGATGCGCCGCTGCGCGGGGCTATCCGCACGGCTTCGGCAATAGCCAATCGAACGAACCGGCAAGCTACGCGAGTCGACAGCGATTAACGTCGGCGTTCGATAATCCATGCCCATCAGCAGCAGCTCCGTAAAGTGCCAGGTAACCCGGCACATCTAACCAACGGTCGCGCAAGGCTGCCTACTGTCATGTATGACAGTGACGACGGACGGTGCAGGGCAGATGAATATCCATCGCCCGCGCCCTTCGGTAGGATGTGGCGATAGGAACGGAGGCTTCAACATGCTTATCGGCGTCGCGCTGGTCATCACCTGGCTCATCCTGCTATTGCGCTACCCGGCCAAGGCCTTGCCGGTTTCCCTGGCGGCGTTCGTCGGGCTGGGGCTGGTCGCGGCGTGGGTGCTTTGGCAGGAAAACCGCGAAACCCGGCAACTGGATCGCCTGGATGTGCGCATTGCCTATGCGCCTGAGCGCTGCCCTGCTGATCGTCCGCTGTCGTTGAGCCTGAAAAATGGCAACGACGTGCCGTTGACCGAGCTGCACTGGCGTATAGCGGCCTACGCGCCCGGCGACACCATCAACCTGGCCGAAAACGTCTACAGCTCACCCCGCTATCGCGGCCCTGGCGAACTGCAACCTGGCGCCGACTGGCAAGACTGCCTGCCGTTGCCGCCGTTGCGCCCCGGCTATCGCCCGCAAACCTTGGAGTTTCGTGCCGAGCGGTTGCAGGGTAGTTTTTCCAACTGATTCCATCACAACGTTACCCAAGGAAAGCGCCATGCCCGTTGCGTTGATCACCGGATGTTCCAGCGGCATCGGCCGCGCCCTCGCCGACGCGTTCAAGGCCGGCGGTTACCAGGTCTGGGCCAGCGCGCGCAAGACCGAAGACGTGGCGCAGCTAAGCGCTGCCGGCTTCACAGCGGTGCAACTGGACGTCAACGACGGCCAGGCATTGGAGCAGTTGAGCGAGCGGATCAACCAGCAACACGACGGCCTCGACGTGCTGGTGAACAATGCCGGCTATGGCGCCATGGGCCCGCTGCTGGACGGCGGCGTGCCGGCCATGCAGCGCCAGTTCGAAACCAACGTGTTCGCCATCGTCGGCGTGACCCGCGCATTGTTCCCCGTGCTGCGCCAGGCCAAAGGGTTGGTGGTCAATATCGGCAGCGTGTCCGGTGTGCTGGTCACTCCATTCGCCGGCGCCTACTGCGCCTCCAAGGCAGCGGTACACGCCCTGAGCGATGCGTTGCGCATGGAACTGGCGCCGTTCGGCATCCGCGTGATGGAAGTCCAGCCCGGCGCCATCGCATCCAGCTTCGCCAAGAACGCCGGGCACGAGGCCGAACAGTTGATCAGTGAGCAATCGCCCTGGTGGCCGCTGCGCGACGGCATTCGTGCCCGCGCCAAGGCATCCCAGGACAACCCGACCCCGGCCAGCGAATTCGCCGCCGCGCTGCTCAAGGCTATCCAACAGCCCAAGCCACCCCGCCTGCTGCGCCTGGGCAATGGCAGTCGTGCATTGCCGCTGATGGCCGGCCTGCTGCCCAAGGGGTTGCTGGAGAAAGGCTTGATGAAGCGGTTCGGTTTGGGTCGGTTACTGTAATCGTTCCGGTCTTATTTGCCGTTGTGGCGAGGGAACTAGCGGTGACTGTATGGCTCCACCACCACGGTGCAGGTCATCCCCGCCGCCAGCAGCACGTCATCCGGCACTTCGTCCAGATGAATGCGCACCGGCACCCGTTGGGCCAGGCGTACCCAGTTGAACGTGGGGTTCACGTCGGCGATCAATTCACGGCTCTGGGGATTGTCGCGGTCGTAGATCCCCCGGGAAATACTTTCCACGTGGCCCTTGAGCACCTCGCCACTCATCAACTGCAATTGCGCGGAATCCCCGACCCGCACCTTGGGCAGCTTGGTCTCTTCGAAGAAGCCATAGACCCAGAACGAATTCATATCCACCACGGCCATTTTTGCCTCGCCGATGCGCGCGTAGTCGCCACGGTGCACGTTGAGGTTGGTGACGTATCCGTCGACCGCTGCGCGAACCTCGGTGCGGGCCAGGTTCAGCTCGGCGGCCTCCAGCTGCGCCTGGGCGTGCTGGTAGTCAGCCTGGGCCGAATCGGCGATGTTGCTGGCGTCGTCACGGTTCTCCCTTGAGATCACCAGGCTGTCCAGATCGGCGCGCCGATGGGCATTGACCTTGCGCATCTCCCAGGTGGCCTTGCGTGACGCCACCAGGGAGCGCGCCTGCTTCACCGCGATGCGGTAGTGCTCGGGGTCGATGCGCATCAACAGGTCGCCTTTTTTCACCAACTGGTTGTCGCGCACCGGCACCTCGACCACCTCCCCGCTGACATCGGCAGCGACATTGATGATGTCGGCCCGTACCCGGCCGTCGCGGGTCCAGGGCGTGTTCATGTAATGCACCCACAATGTCCGGCCGATCCACAGCGCCAGGGCCACGATCAACAACGTCGCCAGCAGGCTGAAAAACTTTTTCATCGCATCGATCTCAACGGTAGACCGTCAGCGCCAGCGCGCCGAACAGACAAGTAAACAGACTCAGGCGCAGCAGCGCCGGGTGCCAGAAAAACCGGTACAGGTCCAACCCCGACAGGAACCGATCCAACGCCCAGGCCAGGCCGGCGGCGATAAAGAACATCAAGGTCATGGTGGGCATGTAGACGCCGTGGAAGGCGATTTCACGGGGCATGTTCAGGTTCCTGGGAAAGCGGCATGGCATGGCCGGCCAATGGCGATTGCGGGTCTAGCAAAGAGGTACGTATGAAGTGCAGGTAGCTTTTCACCCGGCGCAGGGCCGAGGTGTCGAAATGCGGGGCGAAAGGTTCGTCGGTGGCCTGCACGCGGCTGATGGCGTGGTCCACCGCCACCAGCGCACGCTCCAGATTGTTCTGGCCGGGCTGGCGGAACAGCCGCACCAGCGCACGCCCCATCCCCCGAATCGCCTGGCGCCATGGCTGGCTCTCGGCGTAGGCCGGATGCACCGGTAGCGTCGCCTGCTCCTTGCGCAACTCGATGATGGCGTGGCCGATTTCCAGCACTACGAACATCCAGCGCAGCAAATCCCTTTGCACTCGGGGTTGCCCCGCCGCCAGTCCGTAGGCTTGGTGCAGCAAGTCCCGGCTGCGGCTCTCGAAACCCGAGGCCAAGCCCTTGAGCTTGCCGCTGATGGCGAACACAACCTGTTCGCGCAGGTCCTGTTCAAGCCGACGCCACAGCCAGCGGCTGTTGGGCGGCAGGATAATCGCGCCGGCGGCGGCACATACGAGCATGCCGAGGATCATCGCAATGTAATCGTTGATGAAGGTGTACGGGTTGTAGACCGTCAGGTTGTCCGGCACCGAGCCGGTGCAGAAAAAGATCAGCAACCCCAGCCCGACTCCGGCGTATTGCGGGCGGGAACTGAGGAACGAGCCCACGACGATCACTGGCGTCAGCATCACGCAGAGCAAGGGAAAACCGTCGATCAATGGAAAGACGAAAAACATTTCGACGAAGCCGATCAGCGCCCCTGACAACGTGCCGCAGGCCATCTGGAACGCCATGCGCTTGGGGTTCGGCGTGGCGGCGGACAGCCCGACGGTGGCAGCGGCAATCATCGTCATGGTCGCGCCGCTCGGCCAGGCGGTGGCGACCCAATAGCTGCCCAGCACCAAGAGGATGAACGCAGCGCGAAAACCGGAAGCGGCTGCCGCCAACCCGTTGGTCTGCGACACGAAGGGCTCGTCCCAGCGTTCGCGTTCGTGGCGGTGGTCGGCCAGGGATGCGTGGGTCTGGGCGTAGCCGTGCAGGTCTTCGACAAACCGATATAACAGCTCGTAGGCGGTATGAAAATCCAACTGCTGCGCGTCACTGGGATCCGTCTCCAAAAACTGCGCGCGCAATCGACGGACCTGGGCCGGCAAGTCGGCCTTGTAGTCTGCCAACGCGGCCGCCAAGCGCGCCGCATCAGCATCAATCAAGGGCCGTGCGCTGAAACCATCGAGCAGTTCGGCGAGGGTTTGCAATCCGGGCTCGATGGCGCTCGCCACCGAGTCCGCCGTGCCAGTGCGCAATCTTTCGAGCAATTGGTGCAAGGCGTTGAATCGGGTAGTGATGCCCATGAATTCGCTGTTCAAGCGACTGAGCCGGCCGTTGCGCCGGCGCATGTGCGGGTCTTCGAACACCGTCACGCTGCGCAGGCCCTCCAGGCCCACCGCTTCAGCGATGAAACCGACGTTACGCGCCTCGAATGCCTCGGGTTGGCTGCGCCCGCGCAAGCCGTCGGTGACGAACAGGGCGAACACACCAAAGCGCTGGTAAAGCGCGTTGCGCATGGCGGCACTGGCGGTTTGCGGCAGGATCGCGGCGCTGACCGCGGTGGAACAGAGGATCCCCAGGGAAATTTCCAACACCCGCCAGACCGCCGCCATGAAGGCACCCTCGGGATGGGCCAGGGCCGGCAGGCCGATCATCGCCGCGGTGTAGCCGGCCAGCACGAAACCATAGGCACGAAAGTTGCGATAACGCGCCGCCCCCGCCGAACAGATGCCCACCCAGATCGCCAGGCACCCGAGGAACAGCTCGGTGTCCTGGGCGAACAAGGCGATCAACGCAACCATCACCGCCGAGCCGGCCAACGTGCCGAGCAAGCGATAGAAACTTTTGGCGAACACCTGCCCGCTCTGCGGTTGCATGACGATGAACACCGTGATCATCGCCGTGCGCGGCTGCGGCAGCTCCAGGCGCATCGCCAGCCACAACGTGAGGAACGCGGCCAGCAAGACCTTGAAGATGTAGACCCAGGTCACGCCGTCGCTGCGGGCCCAGTCGAAGAAACCACGGCGCCATTCGAGGCGATACAGCATGAGTAAATACGTCACGGAGGGAGCACTCAGCATCGTGGCGAGGGAGCTTGCTCGCGCTTGGGTGTGCAACACCCATGGGCGGAAACCGGGGCCGCTTCGCAGCCCAGCGGGAGCAAGCTCCCTCGCCATGGGCCATTGCTTGCAACAGGCATGTCACTGCCAGCCTCCAGCCCGCCGCCCAACGCGGTGACCAGATCGGCATGGGCACTCAGGCGCGCCGCCTCCACCCGTTGTTGCACCTGTTGTCGCTTGAACAACAGGCTTTGGGCATTGAGCACGTTGAGGTAATCGGTGAGCCCACGCTGGAACGCGACCAGCGCAATGTCATAGGTGCGCTGTGCCGCGGCAACGGACTCGGCGGCGAAAGCCTGTTGTTTGTCCATCGACTCGCGGCGGATCAACTGGTCGGAAATGCTCTTGAGTGCGTTAACCAACGTCTGGTTGTAGTGCGCCACGGCAATATCGTAGCCGGCGGTCGCCTCGCCCAATTGCGAACGCAGGCGACCGCCGTCGAAGATCGGCAACGAGATCGCCGGGCCGACGTTGTAGGTGAGTTTCTTGCCGGTCAGGAACTCCAGCGCCCCGCCGCCGGTGGCCATGTAGCCCAGGCTGCCCACCAGATCGACGTTGGGGTAAAAGCCGGCCCGGGCCACATCGATACCCCGTGCCTGGGCTGCCACTTGCCAGCGTCCGGCAACCACATCCGGGCGTTGGCCGAGCAGTTCGGCGGGCAACGTGGACGGCAGCTTCAAGGCAGCACCCAAGGCCAGGGTCGGACGGTGCAAGCGCGCACCGTCTCCCGGTCCCTTTCCCGCCAGCGCGGCCAGTTGATTGCGGCTCAAGGCGATGGCTTCGTCGAGGGCGTCGAGTTGACGATGGGTTTCGGGCAATGGCCCTTGGGCTTGGCTGACTTCGAAGTGCGTGCCGATGCCACCATCCAGGCGTTTCTGTGCGAGTTCGAGGATCTGCTCTTGCTGACCTAGGGTCGCAGCGACGATGTCGCGCTGGGCATAGTGCAGCGATAACTGGATATAGGCGCGCACGATGTTGTTCTGCAATTCCAACTGCGCCTGGCGCGCCTCGGCGACGCTGACATGGGCCAGGTCGACGGCCCGCTCGCTGGCATTGCGCTCGCGACCCCACAAGTCCAGGGCGTAGCTCAACCCCAGGGCGGCGTTATTGTCCCAAGTAGTGGTATCGGCCAGTTCGCCAGGGCCGTAGAACTGGTCGGTGGGCCAGTTGTGGCGCTTGAGTGTGGACTCGCCATTGATCTGCAGTGACTCGGCGGCCTCGGCGATTCCGGCCATGGCCCTGGCCTGGCGGACCCGCGCGGCGGCCATGGCCAGGCTCGGGTTGTCTGGCACGGCCAAATCGATCCAACGATCGAGTTGCGGGTCGCCATAGGCTTTCCACCACTGGCGGTTGGGCCAATGAGCGTCGTGGGCAGCCTCGCGAATCGCCTCGTCGGTCGCCAATTGGTCGGGCGACAACGCCTTGCCTTGCGGCGCAGTTGCTCCCGTGCCGATGCAACCACTGATGGTTAACGTCAAAACCCAAACACTGAGAGTCTTCAGCTCTCTGCTGATGCAACGCGGCACGGGCGCAATATTCCTAATAGAAGGGGCTGACGACGGTCTGCGGATGACTGCAAGGCCTGTGGGAGCGAGCTTGCTCGCGATGGGGTCCTCGCATACAACACTGAAGTGAATGCCCAGACGCCATCGCGAGCAAGCTCGCTCCCACAGGTCCTTGACACCAGATCGCTCTGCATTGGCAGCAATTCTAGGGACCGCCCCCGATAGCGATAAGCCGACCTTTCTGTGAATCTTTGTTACCGTAAACGCGATAATCAATAAGTCGGGTCCCGTCACGCTGTAACTTCATGTCACAATTTGACACCTCCCAAGAGAGCCCTCCATGGACACCTTGCAAAACATGCGTGCGTTCAGCTGTGTTGCCGAAGCCGGCAGCTTCACCGCCGCCGCCGCGCAGCTCGACACCACCACGGCCAATGTCTCGCGTGCGGTTTCCAACCTGGAAGCCCATCTGCAAACCCGCCTACTCAATCGCACCACCCGACGCATCGCCCTGACCGAGGCCGGCAAGCGCTACTTGCTGCGTTGCGAGCAGATCCTGGCGTACGTCGAAGAAGCGGAAGCGGAGGCCAGCGACGCCCATGCGCGTCCGGCCGGGCAATTGAAAGTGCACACCATGACCGGCATCGGCCAGCATTTCGTGATCGACGCCATCGCCCGGTATCGCAAGACCCATCCGGATGTCACCTTCGACCTGACCCTGGCCAACCGCGTGCCGGACATCCTCGACGAGGGTTACGACGTCTCGATCGTGCTCGCCAGCGAACTGCCCGATTCAGGCTTCGTCTCCCAGCGCCTGGGAATCACCTACAGCATCGTCTGCGCATCGCCCGCCTACGTGAAGGCCAGCGGCTGCCCGCAGAAACCCGCCGACCTGCTCAACCATGCCTGCCTGCGCCTGGTCAGTCCGGTCATTCCGCTGGAGAAATGGGTGTTCGACGGCCCGGAAGGCCAGGAAATGGTCACCGTCAACAATTCACCGTTCCTGGTGAATTCCGCCGATGCCATGAAAACCGCCATCACCAGCGGCATGGGCGTGGGTGTGCTGCCGGTGTACGCCGCCATCGAGGGTCTGCGCAACGGCACGCTGGTGCGGGTCATGCCCAACTACCGTTCCCAGGAACTGAACCTCTACGCCATCTACCCATCGCGCCAGTACCTGGATGCGAAGATCAAGACGTGGGTCGAGTACCTGAGGGGATCGTTGCCGGAGATTCTGGCGGCGCACCAGGCCGAATTGACGGCTTATGAATTGAGTGGAAGCCTGACGGGGCCACGGGTCGCTAACTGAATCCGCGACCGGCGCCGGGGGACAATATCAGCGTTTGCCCATCGAGCGACGCGTACCGGGAGGCGCGGCGCCGGGGGTCTTGGTATGGCCGTTCTTTGCGCCATTCTTGTACCAAGGCTGTTGCCCGGCCCCCTTGGCGGCCGCCAGTTCGCCGGGCTTGAAGGGAAACTTGAACGCCGGGATCGCCGGTTTTTCTTCAGCGCTGGAAACATCGCTGTCCGTCTGGGCAGACGGTTCGCCTTGCAAGCGTTCGTCCGCGGACGATGGTGTCGGGGAAGTCATGTAAGGCTCCGGGCGGGTATGCCGGGCTCGCTAGGTGAGCCGCGAAACGCAGCAGTATACCCGCCCGGAATCGCGGTGCCACGAAGCAGATTCCATAGCGGCGCTCCGTCCGACGGAAAACCGGGACGAAACTGACAGCCCTGACAGCTAGCCGTCACCTTCCTGACCGCCTCGCAACGCTATATAAGACAGATAGAAATCCCACCGTCCCGAACCGGCTCTTCGCATCCATGCACATTCAGAAAAAAACCGTCCTGCTCGTCGCGCTGTTGGTCGCCTTGGGCGCACTGGTCCTGTGGTTCTCGATGAAACCCGCCGCCACCAAACCTAGTGCTGCCAGCGCCGTACCGGTAAAGGTCGTGAGCGTGGTCGAAAAGGACGTGCCGCGCTTTGCCAGTGGGATCGGCACGGTGTTGTCGCTGCACAGCGTGGTGATCCGTCCGCAGGTCGACGGCATCCTTACCAAGCTGCTGGTCAAGGAAGGACAATTGGTCAAGAAAGGCGATCTGCTGGCAACCATCGACGACCGCTCCATCCGCGCCAGCCTCGACCAGGCCCGCGCCCAACTCGGCGAAAGCCAGGCACAACTGGCGGTGGCCCAGGTCAACCTCAAGCGCTACAAAGTGCTGAGTGTCGATGATGGCGTATCCAGACAGACCTACGACCAGCAACAGGCGCTGGTCAACCAACTCAAGGCCACCGCCCAGGGTAACCAGGCGGCCATCGACTCGGCGCAGGTGCAACTGTCCTACACCCAAATCCGCTCGCCGGTGACTGGCCGTGTCGGCATTCGCAATGTGGATGAAGGCAATTTCCTGCGCACCAGCGACACCGAAGGGTTGTTCACCGTGACCCAGATCGACCCGATCGCCGTGGAGTTTTCCCTCCCGCAACAGATGCTTCCGACGCTGCAGCGACTGATCGCTGCCCCGGACCAGGCATTGGTCAAGGCCTACATCGGCGCCGACGGGGCCACCGGGCAATTGCTCGGCGAAGGACGACTCAGCCTCATCGACAACCAGGTCAATACCAGCACCGGAACCCTGCGGGCCAAGGCCGAATTCAATAACGCCGCACAACGGTTGTGGCCGGGGCAGTTGGTCACGCTGAAAATCCAGACCGCCGTCGACAAGGGTGCGCTGGTGGTGCCGCCGACCGTCGTCCAGCGTGGGCTGGAGCAACCTTTCGTCTACCGGGTCAACGGCGACAAGGTGGAGAGCGTGCCGGTTGAAATGGTTTACCAGGACAGCGACATGCACATCATCAACGGCGTGAACGCGGGTGACCAACTGGTGAGCGACGGCCAGTCACGGCTCAAGCCAGGCGCCAGCGTCCAGGTGATCGGCGACCCGCCCGCCGTGGCGAAGACCGGGCAGGCGCAACCATGAAGGGGCGTGGTTCGGTATCGGCGTGGTGCATCGACCATCCCATCGCCACGGTGCTGTTGACGTTCGCCCTGGTGCTGCTGGGGCTCATCGCCTTTCCTCGCTTGCCTGTCGCGCCCTTGCCCGAAGCGGAATTCCCGACCATCCAGGTCAATGCGCAACTGCCCGGTGCCAGCCCCGAGACCATGGCTTCGTCGGTGGCGACCCCGCTGGAGGTGCAATTCAGCGCCATCCCCGGCATTACCCAAATGACCTCCAGCAGCGCGTTGGGCTCGACCAACCTGACCCTGCAATTCAGTCTCGACAAGAGCATCGATACCGCCGCCCAGGAAGTCCAGGCCGCCATCAACACCGCCGCTGGCAAGCTGCCCAACGACATGCCGAACCTGCCGACCTGGCGCAAGGTCAACCCGGCGGACAGCCCGGTGCTGATTTACAGCATCAGCTCCAACCTGATGCCCGGCACCGAACTGAGTGACTACGTCGAGACCCTGCTCGCCCGCCAGATCAGCCAGATCGATGGCGTCGGGCAAATCTACATCACCGGCCAGCAGCGCCCGGCGATCCGGGTCCAGGCCTCGGCCGACCGACTCGCGGCCATCGGCCTGACCTTGGCCGACGTTCGCCTATCCCTCCAGCAGGCCAGCCTCAACCTGGCCAAGGGTGCGCTGTACGGCGAGTCGAGCATCTCTACGCTGTCCACGAACGATCAGTTGTTCAAGCCCGAGGAATACGGTGAGCTGATCGTGGCCTACCGGGACGGGGCGCCGGTTCATCTCAACGACATCGCCAAAGTCGTCAACGGTTCGGAAAATGCCTACGTCCAGGCCTGGTCCGAGGATCAGCCCGGGGTCAACCTGGTCATCTTCCGCCAACCGGGGGCGAACATCGTCGAGACCGTCGACCGCATCCAGGCGGCGCTACCCACCCTGGAGGCCATGCTCCCCGCCGCAGTGCAGGTCAAGGTCATGATCGATCGCACCCAGACCATCCGCGCCTCGTTGCATGAAGTGGAAATCACCCTGCTGATCGCGGTGCTGCTGGTGGTGGCGGTGATGGCGCTGTTCCTGCGCCAGCTCTCGGCGACCCTGATCGTCTCGGCGGTGCTCGGGGTGTCGTTGATCGCCAGTTTCGCCCTGATGTACGTGATGGGCTTCAGCCTGAACAACCTGACCCTGGTGGCGATTGTCATCTCGGTGGGATTCGTGGTGGACGATGCCATCGTGGTGGTGGAGAACATCCACCGGCACCTGGAAGCCGGCGAGGGCATGCGCGAGGCGGCCATCAAGGGCGCCGGGGAAATCGGCTTCACCGTGGTGTCCATCAGCTTCTCGCTGGTGGCGGCATTCATTCCGCTCTTGTTCATGGGCGGCGTGGTCGGGCGCCTGTTCAAAGAGTTTGCCTTGACGGCTACCTCGACCATCCTGATTTCGGTGGTGGTGTCCTTGACCCTGGCGCCGACCCTGGCCGCCTTGTTCATGCGCGCGCCAAAGCACCCCGCTCACGCCCAACCGGGCTTCGGCGAACGCCTGCTGGGCTGGTATGAACGAGGCCTGCGCCGGGCCCTGGCTCACCAGAAGCTGATGATCGGTGTGTTCGGCCTGACCCTGGCGCTGGCGGTGGTGGGCTACGTGTTCATCCCCAAGGGCTTCTTTCCGGTACAGGACACGGGCCTGGTGCTCGGCACCAGCGAAGCCGCCGCCGACATCTCATTCCCGGACATGGTGGCCAAGCACAAGGCCCTGGCCGAGATCGTTGCCGCCGACCCGGCGGTGCAGACCTTCTCTCACTCCGTCGGTGTCTCGGGCAACAACCAGACCATCGCCAACGGCCGTTTCTGGATCGCCCTGAAGCCTCGGGGCGAGCGCGATGTATCAGCCAGCGGCTTCATCGATCGTATCCGACCCAAGTTGCTGAAGATTCCCGGCGTGGTGCTGTACCTGCGGGCCGGGCAGGACATCAACCTCAGTTCCGGCCCCAGTCGCGCCCAGTATCAGTACGTGCTCAAGAGCAACGACGGGCCGACCCTCAACGCCTGGACGCAGAAACTCACCGACAAGCTACGCAGCATTCCGGCGTTCCGCGACATCTCCAATGACCTGCAACTGGGCGGCAGCATCACCCACATCAACATCGACCGCAGTGCAGCGGCGCGCTTCGGCCTCACCGCCACGGATGTCGACCAGGCGCTGTATGACGCGTTCGGCCAGCGGCAGATCAACGAGTTCCAGACCGAGACCAACCAGTACAACGTGATTCTCGAACTCGACACACAACAGCGTGGCAAGGCCGAAAGCCTGGCGTATTTCTACCTGCGCTCGCCCCTGACCGGGGAGATGGTGCCGCTCTCCGCCCTCGCCCGCTTCGACGCTCCCACCAACGGCCCGTTGTCGATTGCCCACGATGGCATGTTCCCGGCCGCCAACCTGTCGTTCAACCTGGCACCAGGCGTGGCATTGGGGGATGCGGTGCGGCTGCTCGACCAGGCCAAGAACGAAATCGGCATGCCTGCGGCCATCACCGGCAATTTCCAGGGTGCGGCCCAAGCCTTCCAGAGTTCGCTGAAAAGCCAGCCATGGCTGATCCTCGCCGCCCTGGTGGCCGTCTATATCATCCTCGGCGTGCTCTACGAGAGTTTCGTGCATCCGTTGACCATTATCTCCACGCTGCCCTCGGCCGGCCTTGGCGCGCTGATCATGCTGTGGCTGCTGGGTCAGGATTTCTCGATCATGGCGTTGATTGGGCTGGTGCTGCTGATCGGGATCGTCAAGAAGAACGGGATCCTGATGATCGACTTCGCCATCGACGCCCAGCGAAACGGCGGGATGACGCCCCAGGATGCGATCTTCCAGGCCTGTATGACACGGTTCCGCCCCATCATCATGACCACCCTCGCCGCGCTGCTCGGTGCGCTGCCGCTGATGCTCGGCTATGGCGCCGGCGCAGAGCTGCGCCAGCCGTTGGGCATTGCCGTGGTCGGTGGCTTGTTGGTGAGCCAGGCGCTGACGTTGTTCACCACACCGGTCATATACTTGTGGCTTGAACGACTGTTACATCGACCCGCCCCTCGAAACGGCCCTGCGCCGACGGCGGCGCTGGCGAATACAGACTGAGGCCGGGCCATGCGCGTTCTGATCATCGAAGACGAAGAAAAAACCGCCGACTACCTGCACCGCGGCCTGACCGAACAAGGCTACATCGTGGACGTGGCGCGCGATGGCGTCGAAGGGCTGCACCAGGCCCTGGAAAGCGATTACGCAGTGATCGTGCTCGACGTCATGCTGCCAGGCCTGGACGGTTTTGGCGTGCTGCGTGCGCTGCGCGCCCGCAAGCAGACACCGGTCATCATGCTCACCGCCCGCGAACGGGTCGAGGACCGTATCAAGGGCCTGCGCGACGGGGCCGACGATTACTTGGGCAAACCGTTTTCCTTCCTCGAACTGGTGGCGCGCCTGCAAGCGCTGACCCGCCGCAGCAGCGCCCACGAGCCGGTGCAGGTGAGCATCGCCGATTTGTGGATCGACCTGATCAGCCGCAAGGCTACCCGGGCCGGGCAGCGCCTGGACCTCACCGCCAAGGAGTTTTCGCTGCTCAGCGTCCTCGCCCGTCGCCAGGGCGAAATCCTTTCGAAGACCGCCATTGCCGAGATGGTCTGGGACATCAACTTCGACAGCGACGCCAACGTCGTGGAAGTTGCGATCAAGCGCCTGCGGGCCAAGCTGGACGGTCCTTTCGAGCACAAGCTTCTGCACACCATCCGTGGGATGGGGTATGTGCTGGAGAATCGAGGTGAGTAACAGCATCGCGCTGCGCCTGAGCGGGCTCTTCACGCTGGTGGCGGCGCTGGTGTTCCTGTTGATTGGCGGTGCACTGTACCAGCAGGTCGACAAAGGCCTGGGCCTGCTGCCGGAAGCGGAGCTCGACGCCCGCTACAGCGTGCTTGAATCCACCGTGGGTCGTTATGGCACGCCCGAGCATTGGGTGAAGATCAACAACAAGCTGCGGTTACTGGGGGAGGAAGACAAGCGCATCCATTTCTGGATCGTCAGCGGCGACCCGCGCTTTGAATATGGCAGCCCCGATCCTCGGATTCGCGCCATCGCCCAGGGCCCCTTGGGCAAGCATGACCTGATGTTGCCCGACCGGCACTATCCAATGAAAGTCCTGGTGAGCCAGTTCCCCGCCAAGGACCAGCGCCCTCCCCTGCGATTCATGATCGGCATCGATACCGAGACGTTCTACCAGACCCAACACCACCTGCTAGTGGCCCTGGTGAGCCTGGCCTGTATCGGTGTGCTGCTGGCCTCGTTGCTGGGTTATTGGGTGGCGCGCATCGGGCTCAAGCCGCTCATCAAGTTATCGGACGAAGCCCAACGCCTGGCGCCACCCCGCCTTTGCGGGCGGCTGCGATTGTCTCCATTGCCACCGGAGCTCGGCCAGTTCGTCAGCTCGTTCAACGCCACTCTCGACCGGGTCGAGCAGGCTTACTCCCGGCTGGAATCATTCAACGCCGATGTTGCCCATGAACTGCGTTCGCCGTTGACCAACCTGATCGGCCAGACGCAAGTGGCGCTGACCCGAGGGCGCTCGGCGGAGCATTACTTCGAAGTGCTGCAATCGAACCTCGAAGAGCTGGAACGCTTGCGCTCCATCATCAACGACATGCTGTTCCTGGCCAGTGCTGACCAGGGCAGCAAGGCCACCAAGCTGATCACGACCTCCCTGGCCGACGAAGTGGCAACCACCCTCGACTACCTGGACTTCATCCTGGAAGACGCCCAGGTCGAGGTTCACGTCAGTGGCGACGCCCAGGCCACCATCGAAATTGCCCACCTGCGAAGGGCCTTGATCAACCTGCTCAGCAACGCCGTCCAGCACACCGCGCCCGGCCAGGTGATCGCCGTGCGCATCGAAGCCATCGGCGACCAGATCACCCTCGCCGTCACCAACCCCGGCGCGCCCATCGCTGGAGAGCACTTGCCGCGCCTGTTCGAGCGCTTCTATCGCGTCGACGCCTCCCGCAGCAACAGCGGCGCCAACCATGGATTGGGCCTGGCCATCGTCAAGGCCATTGCGCTGATGCATGGCGGCGACGTTTTCGTACACAGCGAGCGGGGCGCAAACACCTTCGGGATCCGTTTGCCGGCTTGAAATAAGCCACGATGTGGATTGCTCAATTCCGGTGTCACAAGCACAATCTTGCAAAAGGCCAGCATTGTTTGATGCCAGTCATCCGCGGCTGTGGATGAGCAGCCTATGGGAAGGATCCCAGCCATATGACAATGCAGATCGGAATCATGAGCGCGAGCACTGCAACACCCGCCAATATCCCACTTCCAATACGTTCGGAACGGGTACTCGTCTTGGCCAGCTCGCTGGCTGTGATTGCCATCCTGAGTATCGTGACGTTCCTGCTGATCCGTGAACACGCCAGCGCCCAGCAGGCCGCGATCCGTGCGGCGAGCAACATCGTGCAACTGATCGACGCCGACGTGCTGCGCAATGTCGAACTCTATGACTTGTCATTGCAAGGTCTTGTCGCTGCCGCAAAGCGCGACGACCTGAATGAAGTATCACCCACGATTCGTCATCTCGCCCTCTTCGACCGCGCCACCGCCGCGCCTTATAAAGGCGACATACTGCTGCTCGACAAGCGTGGTGATGTGATCGCCGATTCCGCCTCGATCCAGCCACGCAAAGGTAATTACGCCGACCGGGAGTATTTCCAGTCTCATCTCCAGGATCCACGCCCGGGCATGATGATCAGCCGGCCCTTCCGCGCCCGTAGCGAACCCCACGACTGGCGGATCAGCTTCAGTTATCGCTTGAACGACGAACGTGGCGAGTTCATGGGCGTGGCCGAAGCCGCGATGCGCTTGAATTACTTCAACCAACTGTTCAAGAGCCTGAACATCGGTCACGGCGGGACGGTCAACCTGGTCAGCCGCGACGGTATCCTGCTGGCGCAAGAACCGCAGTTGGCCGAAGACGTGATCGGCAAGGATTTCAGCAAACGGCCAAACTTCGTACGCATCCTGCGCGAAGGCGACGGCAGCTTCACAGGCCTATCCAGCGTTGACCAGACCCAGCGTCTGTATACCTTTTCCCAGGTGGGTGACTTGCCGCTGATCGTGGTGGTCGCGCTCTCTTCCCAAGAAGTCTTCGCCTCGTGGCAACGCACGGCGCTTCTGGTCAGTGGCGCCACTGGCGCGCTGTGCATCAGCCTGCTCTGGCTCACCTGGCTGCTGCGCCGGGAATTGAAACGCCGCCGCAACGCCGAATGGGAGTTGGCCCAGTTGGCGTCTGTCGATCCGCTGACCGGCCTGGCCAATCGTCGAACCCTGGACCACATGCTGCAACTGGAATGGCTGCGCGCCCAACGTTCCGGCCAGCCGTTGTCAGTCCTGATGATCGACGCGGACCACTTCAAGACATTCAACGATCGCCTCGGCCATCAACGCGGTGACGAGGCGTTGCGAAGCCTGGCTCAGTTGATTGGCGAGCATGTCCGTCGCCCCGCCGACCTGGCGGCGCGTTACGGTGGCGAGGAATTCTCGGTGGTACTGCCGGAAACCACGACGGCCGGGGCATTCACGACGGCGCAGAACATTCGCGAGGCCGTGGAACAGATGCCTGGCGAGATGCCCATGACCGTCAGTATCGGCATCGCCACCTGGGTCCAGGGGCCTTACAGCGAGTTGGAAGAATTGCTGTTCGCCGCCGACAAGGCGCTTTACCAGGCCAAGGCCAGCGGACGCAATCGGGTCGTCTGCGCGATGTAGATCTATCCTTCCGCCGCCCCGCGCCCATCCAAAAATATCCGCCCCGGCAACGTAAACCCTCGCAACTTCAAAAGCGCCATCGGTCCGGCATCCAGTTCGGTGCGCAGGTGCCACGTCAGGCCCAGGCCATCGGGCGCCTTGAGCACCATGCGGTAGCGGCTGTCGCCATCGTCCAGCGCGGTGAACGTGGCCTGTTCCAGCAAGCGGATCAGCCCCCAGGCGCCGGCGTAGTCGGCGAACAACCGTTCGCCGGTGTGGACGCTGGTCCACGTCAGGCTGACGCCGGGGTAGTCGCTGCGCCCCGGCCAGCCGAAGCGCTGCCAGCGCTCCTTCTGGTTGAAGTAGTGGTGTTTCTCTCCGTTGAGGATGAAGGTGGTTTGCACCACATCGCGCACGCCTTTGCCGCTCAGTTCAAAACTCAAGCCCAGGCCGCCGTCGGTGTAGAGCACGTCGGCCAGATCGCTCAGTTGATTGACCGCCTCCAGGAATTGGGGATTGACGCGCAAACCGCGACCGTGGCGGGGATCGGCCACCCAGCGGTTGCCTTCCTTGCGCAACACGCCGCTCAACTGGCTGTGGAGAAAACGTTCGATGCGCCCCGTGTCGGCGCGGATCATTTGCCCCAGCATCGGCAACGAAGCATCGCTGGCCGTCGCGGCGAAGGGATAACGCCCGGTAAAGGCCGCGTTCCAATGCTCGACGATCGAACGCCGCCACTGGCTGTTGAGGCCCGCCGCCGACGGTTGCAGCACTCGCTGCCAGGCCTGCTCCAGCGGTTGCACGAACAGCGTTTCGCCCACGCCGGCCCATTGCGCACCGAGGCTGGCGGCCATCAGGCGGCCATAGGATTGGGTATCGGTGAGGTCGATGCCCCGGCCCTGGAACACCGTCTGCGCCAGGGACTGGGTCATTTCCATGGGGTCGCTGGCCGTGTTGATCTGTTGCAGTTTCAGGCGCACGCGGGTCACTTGGGTGAGGTAGGCCTGGAGGCTCAAATGGTCAGCGCCACCCTTGCCCAGCAAGGCCAACAACGGGCCGAACGTCGGATCCAGCGGGCCGCTCGGCAGGTCGGCCAGCGGGTCTATGGGAGGGGCCTTGTCCGGGCCGATGAGCTTGTGCGCGGACCTCATCAGCGAGTCGCCCAGGGCCGGGACCCGGGTGCCCGCCTGCCCTTGATAGGCCAGGGTATTGATCAACGCGAGCAACGGCGATTGGCGCACGTCGCTCATCAGCGTCAACTGGTCGATGACCTGTTCCAGGCTTTTGGGTTGATTGCCCCGCAGGCTGTTGAGAAACACCAGCCAGGCGCCCGCGTAGTCCTTGAAATAACGTTCGGTCAGGCGCGCCTTGAGCTCGCCGGGCGTCAAGCGCACATCGATGTCACCGGGGCGATCACTGAGCACCCAATCGATTTCTTCGCGGCGCGCCTGGGTGATGTCATCGATGGCCTGGCGCACCTGGCCCTCCCAGGCCTGGCGCGTGAACACTCCCGGCACGCTGGCCTTGCTGGAAAACAACCCGGCGGCTTCGGTGTCGCCCACCATCTGTTGCAGGCCCAGGGCTGGATAGTACGGGGTGGCGTCGTCCAGCACCCGTTGATACAGGCTGGCCTCGGCGTTGCGTTGGCCCAATTGGTCGAGCAGTACCTGGCGCACCTGCGCCACCAACCGCGGGTCGGCCTCGATGCGCCAGTCCGGGTGCGCGGCCAGTTGCTCGGCGTAGAACTGCCACAGGTTCGGTGCGAGGATCTGCCAGAGCCCTGGCGAAATTCCGTCACGCGTGGGTTCGGCGTGGCCCAGGGTCTTGACCAACAGGGGCGCCTCGGCTTTGTCCGGGCGCGCCATCATCAGGTAAGCCTTGAGCTGATCGTAGGCCATACGCGTGCGCTCAACGCGCTCGGGGCTGCCCGGCGCCAGCTTGACCAGCGCCTCCAGTTGCCCGCGCAACCTCGCCGCCGCCGGGTCGCGCACCAGGCGGTTATTGGCCTCGACATACCGGGGCCACAACAGCTCGAGCAAGGTTTCATTGCGGTTCAAGCCAAAGCGCTGGTACCACGGCGCACCGGACACGACACGGTGATCCAGGCGAGCCAGCACGTGGACGAGCGCTTCGAGCGCCAACAGTTGCTCCTCTTGGGTGGATGACTGTTGCAACGCCGTTGACAAGGCCTGCGCCTCGACGATCTGCGCCCGATTGCTCACAAAGGACAGCGCCATCCCCGCGCCCCACACCAGCGCCAGGCCCATGAACAGCCCATAGACGACTCGCGGCGCGCCCCACCCCAACCGCGCGCCGACGGCCTTGTCGCGCTGCACGCCGTGCCACGCCGGGTCCGGCCACCAGAAATGCTCGCCGTCAGCGCTTTGCGTCACGCGCAGTGGCAGGCTGAACCACAACCCTCGCAGCATCACCCCCGGGTTGAACCCACTCAACGACGGCGCCAGCGCCTGCCGCCAACGGGCAATGCCCTCGGCCTGCAAATCTCGGGACAGGCGCAGCAGGAAATCGTGGTGCATCCGCTTCTTGATCTTCATCTGGGCAAAGCCCTGGCAACGCAACGGCTCGACCAGATCCTCCAGGCACGCCTCCAGCAGCGACGGCGTCACCTTGGCCGGCAACAGACAACCCACCGGCTGGCTCTCGCGCCCGTCCTGGGACCAGCCGCTCTCGCACACCTGCCACAAGTGCAACGGCAACCGTCGGCGTAGCCGCCGAGCCAGCCCCTGCAACTGCCGCATGCCCTTGGCCAGCGCCACCGCATCGGTGCTTTGCGGTTTGTCCAGCGCCCAGACCACCCCATCCAGCGCCCGCCAACGGCGTAGGGTGAGCCATGGGTTCAACAGCGGGGTTTGCAATTCTTCCTGGACGCTGCCGCCCCATAGCAGCACGGTGCGTTCGCCTTCGAGCCATTTCTTTTTCGCCAGCTCCGGGGCGATGGCGGCGATCTGGGTGGGCTCGCCGACGATGAGCAGCAGACGGACCTTGTGGCGCCAGAGGGGGCCGTATTGGAAGTGGAGGTTTTCGCGTAGCCTGGCCAGCTTCTCTTCGTCGTCTTTCAAATCCGGCTGTGGATTCAATCGGGACGCAGCGACGCTGCCAATGCCTCCCGGCGTGGTCCGCTGCGCCTGGCGTACCGTCAAACGATCCCAGGCCAATAAAATCATCGGGCAGAACCAAAAGAGCGCAACCCATGTCCCCAGCCCCCACAACATCAATTGCTGGAACCTGACTGGCGGCAATTCCAGGTGATGGCCCGCCAAGCGATACAGCAGGCAACCGAGCAGCACCATGAATGTCATGACCAGCAGGTAGCCTGACCCCAACCCTATCAATGAGCCCTTGGGCTCGCCGTTATCCCTTGCCATGAGGTTTTGCCACTCCAATTGCCAATCGTTTGTCCGCATCCTGGCTCAGCCAGCCACAGGGCTGTCCGGCCTCCTTTGCATGCAACAACGCCAACGACATGCCGATAAACGGCGCCAGATGCGCCAATTCACCCCAGTGCGCTTCCAATTGATGCTCGATCGCCGACCAGCCGCCGGCCATGAAGGCTTGCTGGCTGGCCTGGTCCATGGCCAGACAGGTCGGCGGGGCTTGCAGCCCGGCATAACGCTGCATCTGTGCGCTGAGCTCAGCGGGGGGGTCGTCAGTCTCGCCCGACAGGTATTCACCACGATGCAACAGCTGCCGCCCTTGACGACTCACCACCCACAGAAAACCACCTTCGCCAGGTGGCGTTGCTGCTTCGGCGCCCTGCACCGAAACCACCCCGGCGCACAGCAGCCAGTCCTCGGCGTGACGGCATTCTTGATTGAATATGTCGATCAGTTCGTCCAGGTCCGCCAGGTTTTGCAACGGCAAGCACACCTTTGGCAGCTCGGTGCCGTGGCTGCCCAGCACCTTCTCGAAGGCAGCCAGTTCGATTTCGTCGCCCGCCCAGACAATCGCCCGCAACCTCGGCCACCGCTCCAATATTCCGGTTTGCTCAAAAACCAACCGAGCCAGGTGTTGCGCCAGCGCCGGAGCACGCTCGGCGGACTGGCTGAGTATCACCGGGCAATTCAATGACGGCACCGCAGCCTTGGATCGCGCCATGGGCGTCGGCAGCGGCGTGTCGTTCATCAGGCCCCGATAGTGGATTTGATCATCACCGGCCGGCCCCAACACCAGCACCTCTTCCACCGGCAACCCCAGGCTTCGCCAGCGCCACCAGCGCTGTGTGTCGTCGTCCTGGGTGCGGCGAAATACGTCGCGCCTGAACAAGCCGATCTGCCATGGCAACACCCGCAACGACAACGCCAGCGCCCAGCTCAAGGGCAACACAGCGCTCCACAACCACAATGCCAGGCGTGGCTGATCTTCGGGCCAGAACGGCACCAGGATTGCCAGCTGGACAACCCACAGTAGCGGCAACGCCAGCCACCAGCGGCCCCAGCGCGGTTCCCTTGGCTGGGCGAACGGCGGGTAACGCGGCGGGCGATTCATGGCTTCACCGATATAAACGACAGCGCCAAGGAGCTGACCAACGTACAACCGCAATCGCAGCGGTACCCGTCCAAGGCCAACAACTGCCCGTTGAAGCTGAACCCTCCCGCGCCTTGGGCGATGCGATTCTCGCCGTGCTTTTCGCAGCGGACCTTGTCCCCCATGCAGGACAGCGGCCGGCCGATCGCCAGGAAACGACCTTCGAGCACTTTGCCGCCGAAGGGGTGTAGAGAGTCGCCTATGCGGATCACGGGCATCATGGCGCCACCTCCCCATCAAACTCCACCAGCACGCCGGCGAGCCGCAGCATCTCGTCGGTCCGATCGAGGCGCTGCAGATAGTCGTCCTGGGCGATCTGTTTCTTCTGCTCGATAACCACTTCGCCGATATGGCGCGTCGGCTGCAAAATCTTTTCCGCCCCCGGCAGAAACGGCACTACCGCCCCGCTGACCTGGTCGATCACCTGATAACCAATGGTCGCCGCGCCCATACCGGCCGCCACGCCACCCACCCCGCCCAGCGTGCCGCTGCGCTTGATGCCATACACCGTGGCGCCCGCCAGCACCGCCACCCCCAGCATCCGCCCGGCCACCACCACCGGAGACAGGTCACGACTGTTCTCATTGCCGAAATAGGTCATGCGATAAAAGAAGTAGCCGGCCCATAGCTCACGGGATGCCAACTTGTCGTGCATGAACCAGGCCCGTGAGTCGTGGATGTGGTCATCGAACAACGCCACCAGCAGCGCCAGGCCAGGGTCCCGGCTGGGCCTGCCGAACCTGTCATCGAACAGTTGCTCGTAACGCAGCTCGCCCGCCGCCTTGATGCTGGCGTGGTCGCGCACCTCATCGTTCTCGTTGAGCAGATAGATCGTGTCGCGCATGACCACGTCCAGGACCGTACCGTACTTGCTGGTTTGTTTGCGTTCGATATCCAGATAGTCGTGCTTGAACTCAGTGGCGGCCTGGCTCAGTTGGGTCTGGTCGATCTGCGGTTCGTAGATCGGCGGGCCGGGATGATTCATCGCCGCCACGGGTTCTTTCTGGCGGTTCTTCAGCACGGTCCGTTTCTTGTCTTCATACTCGCTACGCTGTTGGTCCGTATCGTAGGCCGTGGCTTCCTGGGCCTCGGTGAAGAAAGGTTGATGCTTGTAGCTGTCGTCGTATCGATAGTGATCTTCAACCTGCTCGCGGTCATTGGCATAGCGGCCGATGCGCCAGCCGGTGATCCAGCCCAGTTGCTCGGCCAGGGTGTCTTCGACGGTGGTCGTGAGCAACAAGGGGTGATAGCCGTCAGTGGAAATGCTGCCCTGGTCCTCGGGCGGGGTCGTTTGCAGGGTCTGGTGGTGCCAGGCGTTGAAGCGTTCGATGACTTGCTGATTGACCACAAACTCTCCCACTGTTTGTGGCCCCATCTCACGCCATGATTTTTGTGTCTCAAGGTTCTTCGGCAATGCCGCTTCCGGCACCTGTAACGGAGCTCCGGCGGCAAATGCTGCTGCGTACAGATCGTGCAAAACGATCTGCGACACTAGCTCATCCGTACCGCCACGCGCCTTGCCCTGGTCGTTTTTCGGGTACCCACCGCCCACATCGGAGTGCACGCCGGGGTACACCACTTCATAGGTATTGGATGGGTAATTGCCATCCTCGTTACGAACCGAGTCCAGTGGGAAACAGGCACGTTGTTCGAAGGCCGCCACAAAGTGCCGGCAGCATTTGACGAAATCGGGAAATGTCTTCGCGTCCGGCAGGAGCTGGGTGTCATCGGCCCAGTCCATGTGCCCGGCAAAAAACGGCGTGACATGGGCGATACCCACCGACGCCACGGTATCCAGCAGGCCGAGGAACTCGATGCTCACCGGCAGGCCCAGTAAAGTCTGTTCCGGTTTCTCGGCCTCATCCGGCGTGTCGAACAGCTGGCTCAGCCAGCTCACGAAAGTGCGCGCTTGCGCCGCGCCGCGGGAAAATCCATAGACGAAGAGCTTGACGCCCAGGACTTCAGGCCTGGCTTGACGGACATGGGTTTTCAGGGGTTCCAGCAGGCCCTGCATGACTTGGCGCCGCCGACCAGCGCCGAAGATGCTCATCATAGGAGCTATGTACGTGTCCATGGACTCGACGGCTTTTGCTCGACGATCTTGGGACAATGGCTTTTTGATCAGGGCTGTATGCAAGGCATCAGCCAAAGAAACAAGGGCCCAATTGATACGGTTTTCGCCACCTGTGGCGAACTTCAACCCCTCCTCGCTGTAATCCAGCTCGCCGATTTCCGGAAAAGGTGTGCCTACGCCGGGCATGTAGTAAGAGAAATACCCTCTCTCTTTGGCATCATCGTCTTGAATTGACGCATGAAACAGCTTGGCAATATTACTGGGATGTCCTTCCTTGGTATCGTTGTCCTCGTTGTTGTTGGTCCCGTCAAAACAAGCTGATGTGCAAACTGTAGCAGCACGCGGAGTGCCGCTTTTGCCCTCGGGCATTGGTCGTTCGACGAAAAGCATTCTTCTCTGCAGTTTGTTTATCGTAGTTCTCGGTCACCTTTCGCATCTCTACGGGCAGACGTCCCCCGACGGGAAAAATCGGCGGCGCCCAAGCCTTAGCCTTAGCCTTCGAGTTATTGAGTTTTACTTCGGGCATGTGGAGGGCTCCTTTATTTCCAACAGTTCTTTGATAGGATAATTGGGTTGACCGTATACCGCACACGCGGTAGTAACCTTGAGTCGATTACAAGTCAGGAAATGCACTTTCAGATCACAGGACTCCGTCCCCAGCCATTCCGGAATTTCTACCGTAGCGCTATGCCGCCGGTAGTTAGCCGAATGCTTGGCATATGCTTCGCGAAACTCAATTGAGGTGACCGAAGGTAATTTTGCGTGTCGATTAGGATCCACCTCCCATTCAATATAAGCCTTCAACCCTGGACGCCATTTGGTCGGCATAATGATGCAACATGAACTGCCTCCTCCCCCGTCCGCCCTATATCCGTTAACCGACAACCAATTGATCGCATTCAACGTATGGTTAACGGCTTCTATATTCCCTCCCGCCATCTCGTTGTCCGCTGAAGAACACCCATGTAGCATCAATCCCAGCGAGGCATAGAGCCCCTGCGACGCCCACCTTCTGAGCACCAACAACGGCCGCACTCTGTATGCCCTCGAATTAGTTTCTATTTCGGGCATACGGCAGGCTCCTTCATCTGTTTTTTTTCTTTGATGGGATAGTTCGGCTGGCCGTACACCGCACACGCGGTAGTAACCTTGATTTGATTGCAAGTCAGAAAATGCACTTTCAAATCACAGGATTCCGTTCCTGGCCATTCCGGGATTTCTACCGTAGCGCTATGTCGCTGGTAGTTAGCCGAATGTTTGGCATATGCTTCGCGAAACTCAATTGAGGTGACCGAAGGTAATTTTGCGTGTCGATTAGGATCCACCTCCCATTCAATATAAGCCATCAAGCCCGGGCGCCATTTGATCGGCATAACAATGCAGCATGAACTGCCTCCTCCTCCATGAGCCCTGTAACCGTTGACGGAAAACCAATTAATCGCGCCCAAGGTGTGATTGACGGCAGCCAAGTTCCCTCCCGCCATCTTGTTGTCCGGTGAAGAACACCCATGCAACATCAACCCCAGCAAGGCACAAGAACCTCGCACTATCGATTTGCGGAACATCAACTGCTTCATGGAAAAGTCCTTTTTATCAACTTCCTAAATCACGCAAAAAACCGCTTCGTCCGGAATCTTTTTTTTGCATGCGATCCGTTATGCAGCAATAGCCACCGCGACCATTGCCGGTCCTCCCTGGAGCTAAAAAGCGCAGTTGCGCACATACTCGCTGAGATCGTTGAAGTAATTCTCTTTGTTCGCCTTTACGACCAGCCGATATAACAACGCGAAACGCTGCTCCTGACTTTCCTCAAGCTGATCAAATTGGCCGCTATCAAAAAGCTGCTGCGCATCGGAGATGCATCCGATCAGGTCGCATTGCTCATCACTCAGTTCGACGGTGGGCGGTATGTCGATGCGCCCCCGTGTCTGGCTGGCGCCCCGTCGCCATTGCGGCTGGCCGTCCCGATCCAGCCAGCTCCAGTAACTGACAGGGAGCAGGAATTGGAGGCGCTGTTGGTCGCTCAAGATGGAGGAAATCAACAGAGGGAAGATTCGCGGGTCGTAGTACCGCAACAAGCCTGGCTGCCCACCCCAATTCATTTGGGACAAGGTTTGCAGGGCCAGGCTGAGCGCGTCGAAGGGCAACGGGGAGATCGCGACCAACAGCCGGGCATCGGCTGCACAGTGAGTCATGAGTTCTTCCAGCCAGGCTCGATGTTGCCAATGCGCCAGATCCAGCCGCATCAACAGCGGCGCTTGCTCCAGCAGGTTTTCCTCCGGTGTACCGGTAAACAACGAATGCCATGCTATCTCTGGCGTTATTTGTTTCAGGGCCGGGATAGCGCAGCTGTCCCAGTCGGACTGGTCCAGCAAAAGGTCCACTCGCTGTATGTCCGCAGTCACGCAGACGTGTTCTATCTGCTGTTGCCATTCGCTTGGCGCTGCCATGTATGTATTCCTTATTTCAGCTTTCACGCGGAAGAATTCCCACGGCGTTTTCGCGGGCCATCTCCAGGCATTCCTTGCACACCGATTGCGGCAAATCCGCCAGTGCAAAAGATTGCCCGGCAGGCAGTTCCCAGACGTGCTGCCCCTTGAGGTTCAGCTTGCCGGGGCTATGGATATCGATTGCGCCGGTCGGGGTAATCCGAATGAACCCACCCCCACACGCCAGGGTGAGGCCATTCTTCGCCGTCACCTGCACATGCCCCTGCACCGACTGCACGGTGATGTCCTGCTGGGCTTTCATGCCCAGCCCATCGCCGTGGGATTCGATGTCCAGGGGACCTTTGCCGGAGACCAGGCGCAGGCCTTCCTGTTGGGCCAGCAGCGAGATGCCCTGGTTGGCGTGGGCCGATAGCCGCTTGGCGGCGGCGAGGTTGATTTCGTTGTGGCTTTGCAGGTACAGCGCGTCGCCGCTCTTGAGCAGCAGGCTGGCCGGGGTGACGGCGCCGATGCCCTGGGGGGCGCTGAGCAGGATGGCGGCGGCCGAAAGGTCTTTTGCGTCGGCCTGGAGTTGTTCCAAGCCGCGCAGGTCGGGTTTGCGGCTGTGGTGGGCCTGGGCGATGTCCTGCCATTCGGCCATCTGCTGTCTGGCACCTTCGACCTGGGCGGTGGCCGGGTCCATGGTGAGGACGTCGCCCTTGGCCTGGGTTTGCTCATCAGCACTGATAAACACCCCCTTGCCCGCACGAAGGGCGCCATGTCCATCGGTGCGCAACTCAAACCCTTCCCCCCGCTTCGTCTGCTCGGCATCCACCAGATGCCCCAGGTTCAACTGGCTCTTGCCGCTGTGCTCGGTGCTGAGCTTGATGTGCTCCTGTCCGCGGGTGTCGTCCATGCGCAGTTTGTTGTTGCTCGGGGTGCGCAGCACGTTGCGGCGCTCGTTGCGGGCGGTGACGGGGTCCGGGTGCCGGTCGTCGTGCAGGGCGTGGGCGATGTAGGGGCGGTCGGGGTCGCCGTGCTCGAAGGCCACCGCCACTTCGGTGCCGGCCTGCAGCGGGAAATGCAGGCCGTGGGTGTCGCCGCCGTAGGGTCGGGCCAGGCGCAGCCAGGCGCTTTCGCGGCCGGCTTGCCAGGTGTCGCGGTCGAACAGGAAGCGCACCTTGTAGCGGCCCTCGAAGTCGAGGTCAGCGTACGGCGGGTTGACTTCCGGGTGACTGACGCGGGCGGGAATGGTGCCGCTGATGCGCGGCTTGGGCGGCAGCGGTGGGCGAAAGCACACGGTTTCCGAGTAAGGAATCGCTTGGAAGGTGGCGATGAAGCTGCGGTCCCGGGCCGCTTCGGTGCGCAGGCTGACGATCACCGCGCCGAACTCGAAGGCCTGGGGCGCGCCGCCGGTGATTTCGAGCATCTGGGCCGGGGCCAGGGTAGCGCTGCTGGTGGTGCCGCTGAGGCGGGTCTGGTCGTTGAGGTAGAGTTCATGGCGCAGGCGCGCGTAGAAAAAACCACTTTCGCTTTGCAGGTCCTCGTCCAGGGCGTAGCGCTCGCCCAGCACCGTGTAAGGTTCGCCGTAGTGATAGGCCTCGCCGTAGGTGCCCTTGGCGCGGCGGGTATGGTCGACCTCGCCGTCGAGGAATGCGTAGGCCTCGCGATGGTGGTAGGCGCGAAAGTTGATGTTTTTTTCCACCACCTGGTGGGCGGTTTGCAGGTGCCAGACCGCGTCCTGCTCGTTGGCGCACAAGCCGGACGGCGGGCGACACGGCAATTTGACGCCGCGCTGGTAGTGCCGCTGGTCGTCGTGAAACTCTACCACGTCGATGCTCAGGCGGTCATCGCTGACGACGCGGTACCAGATGCCGACATCGGCCAACAGGCGCTCGATGAAGGCCAGGTCGCTTTCGTCGTATTGCATGACCTGTTCACGCCGGGGGTAGTCGCGCACCACATTGAAATAGAAATGCTGGCCCCGGAAATCATGGCGCGTGCGCAGGATGTGTTCGACGATCTGCGGCACCGACTGGTGCTGGTAGATCCGAAACTGCTTGCCCCGCGCCAGCAGCGCGAAACGCGGTTGCAACGTGATTTCGTAGCGGGCTTCGTCGTTGGAGCCGGACAGGCGCTTGAACGCCGTGATCGCGCCATTGAACGTGCGCAGCGGCTTGATCTCCGGCGGCGCGAAGCCCTTGGGCGTCGGCGGTGGCGGCAGCGGGTAAAGACTGAAGTAGGCATCCCGGTTGAGCAGGTCGGTGACCACCAGGTCGCGCTCGGTGCAGGTGAATTCGATGCGGTAGTGGTAGGGCCGGCTCAGGTGCTCCTCGCCGATGAAGGCCAGGACGTCGAGATGGGCTGTGAGGTCGCAGACGCTCAGAGTGTGGCGGCTGTGGTCGAAGAAGGTGGGCCGTTGATCAAGCATGTTGCCGATCCCCCCAGGCGTTTGCAGCCGCTTGTTCCAAGAGGGAACGTGACGGGGCAAAAACCGTGTCGGCGTCGCTTTGATTGAAATCGAGTTGGTGCTGTTCAGATCGGTCTGCTGGCATGACTTCCCTTGGTGCCCGCGTCTTACGCGGGATTGGTTTTCAAGGGCATTCAGCGTGACTTACTTCAGAGGGTTGTTCCATCGAGTAACAACGGGTTCGGCGACGTTTGGGAAGCGTCCTATAGGGGAATATCGCAATCCCTTAGGAAATGACCCACACGGGGTTCATTGCCGCCATAAAAAAGGGCCACCCGAAGGCAGCCCTTAAAAAACTAGAGAGGTTTTTTGCTTACACGGCCGCGACAGGACGCATGTAAGAGATGGGTGCGGTGCTGGCGTCTTCGAACGTCACGACTTCCCAAGCATCTTTCTGCTCAATCAACTTGCGCAGCAGCTGGTTGTTCAGTGCGTGGCCGGACTTGAAGCCCTTGAACTCACCAATCAGGCTATTGCCCAGCAGGTAGAGGTCGCCGATTGCGTCGAGGATCTTGTGCTTGACGAATTCGTCTTCATAACGAAGGCCGTCTTCGTTCAACACGCCATCGGAGTCGACCACGATCGCATTTTCAACGCTGCCGCCGAGTGCGAGGTTGTGCTTGCGCAGGTACTCGATGTCACTCATGAAACCGAAGGTACGGGCGCGGCTGACTTCTTTTACGAACGAAGTGCTGGAAAAATCCACGCTTGCACTCTGGGTGCGGTCACGGAAAACCGGGTGATCGAAATCGATCTCGAAGCTCACCTTGAACCCTTCGAAAGGGACGAAAGTGGCGCGCTTGTCGCCGTCTTCCACTGTCACTTCCCGCAGGATGCGGATGAATTTCTTGGCCGCGTCCTGCTCTTCCAGGCCAGCCGATTGAATCAGGAATACGAAGGGTCCGGCACTGCCATCCATGATCGGGACTTCGGACGCGGAGAGCTCGACGTAGGCGTTATCGATGCCCAGGCCAGCCATGGCCGAGAGCAAATGCTCCACCGTGTCCACTTTGACGTCACCGTTGACCAGTGTGGTCGACATAGTGGTTTCACCGACGTTTTCCGCGCGAGCAGGAATCTGCACCACAGGGTCGAGGTCGGCACGACAAAACACGATGCCGGTGTCGACAGGCGCGGGCTTGAGGGTCAGGTAGACCTTCTCGCCGGAGTGCAGGCCGACACCTGTGGCACGGATAATATTCTTCAGGGTGCGTTGTTTAATCATGGCATGGGCCGCTTCAGCGCAAATTGCGAACTGGTATCAACAAAGGCTGGCGATGATAGCAGACCAGACCTTTGCTGAACACCAATCACCCGTATACCCCTGATACATTCCATCAATCGGCCTGACGACGCAGGAAAGCCGGGATGTCCAGGTAATCCAGATCATCTTGCGGATTCAACTTCGCGGCAGTCGCAGCACCGGCCTGGGCCTGGTTGCGCATGACGGTCGGACGGTCCAGGTCACGGTAGTTCACCGCAGGCGTTTCCTGACGAGCGGCAGCTGGCTGCTGTGGCTGCGAAGCCATGGCAGTCTGCACGGTGTTGTCGATCACCTTCATCGGCTTCTCGATTTTCGCGCCCAGGCCAGTGGCAACCACGGTCACGTGCAGCTCGTCACGCATGTCCGGATCGATCACGGTGCCGACCTTGACCATCGCGTGGTCGGAAGCGAATGCCTCGATGATGCTACCCACGTCGGAGTACTCGCCCAAAGACAAGTCCGGACCGGCGGTGATGTTCACCAGGATGCCGCGGGCGCCCTGCAGGTTTACATCTTCCAGCAGCGGGTTGCGGATGGCCGCTTCGGTGGCTTCGCGAGCACGGTTCGGACCGCTGGCGCAGCCAGTGCCCATCATTGCCATGCCCATTTCGGACATCACGGTGCGCACGTCGGCAAAGTCGACGTTGATCATGCCTGGACGCTTGATGATGTCGGAGATACCGCGAACGGCACCGGCCAGTACATCGTCAGCCTTGGCGAAAGCCGACAGCAGGCTTGCGTCTTTACCCAGGATGGTCAGCAGCTTCTCGTTGGGGATGGTGATCAACGAGTCGACGCTTTCGCTCAGCGCGCGGATGCCTTCATCGGCGATCTGCATGCGCTTGCGGCCTTCGAACGGGAACGGACGGGTCACCACCGCAACGGTGAGGATGCCCATTTCCTTGGCCACTTCGGCAATGATCGGCGCTGCACCGGTACCGGTACCACCGCCCATGCCCGTGGTGATGAACACCATGTTGGTGCCGGCCAGGACTTCAGCGATGCGCTCGCGGTCTTCCAGGGCAGCCTGACGGCCAACCTCGGGATTCGCGCCGGCACCCAGGCCCTTGGTCACGCCGGTGCCCAGTTGAAGGATGGTCCGCGCGCCGATGTTTTTCAGCGCTTGAGCATCGGTGTTGGCGCAGATGAATTCGACGCCTTCGATGTTGCTCTTGACCATGTGGTTGACAGCGTTGCCGCCGCCACCGCCGACACCGATTACTTTGATAACCGGGCTAGCGGGGATGTTGTCTACGAGTTCGAACATGTTCCCTCTCCTTTCATTCTCTAGTTTTTTCGCCTACTGCGTTTTATTGCCGTCTTGCAACGCCGAGCCTGAAACCCGGCGCCTGAAGCTTGAATCTTTAGAAATTGCCTTTCACCCAGGCCTGGAGCCGCTCGAACAGCGGAGCCTTGGGCTCGTCGCTGCTGTAGCTATCGCGGCTGCCAATCCCCGAGAACGAGATCCCGTCGGATTGCTTCTGCAGGCCGTACATCAACAGGCCCACGCCGGTGGAATAGATCGGGTTGCGGACCACGTCGTCCAGCCCCTTGACGCCATGCGGCACGCCCAGGCGCACCGGCATGTGGAAAATCTCTTCGGCCAGCTCGACCGCGCCTTCCATCTTCGACGTACCGCCGGTCAGCACGATGCCGGCCGGGATCAGGTCTTCGTAGCCACTGCGACGCAGTTCGGCCTGGATCAGCGTGAACAACTCGTCGTAACGCGGCTCGACCACTTCGGCCAGCGCCTGGCGCGACAGTTCGCGCGGCGGACGGTCGCCGACGCTCGGCACCTTGATGGTTTCACCGGCACCGGCCAGTTTCGCCAGGGCGCAGGCGTAGCGGATCTTGATTTCCTCGGCGTACTGGGTCGGGGTGCGCAGCGCCATCGCGATGTCGTTGGTCACCTGATCGCCTGCAATCGGGATCACGGCCGTGTGGCGAATCGCGCCTTCGGTGAAGATCGCGATGTCCGTGGTGCCGCCGCCGATGTCCACCAGGCATACGCCCAGCTCTTTCTCGTCGTCGGTCAGCACCGAGTACGCCGAGGCCAGCTGCTCGAGGATGATGTCGTCGATTTCCAGGCCGCAGCGGCGCACGCATTTCTCGATGTTCTGCGCGGCGTTCACCGCACAGGTCACCACGTGGACCTTGGCTTCCAGGCGCACGCCCGACATGCCCAGGGGCTCGCGCACGCCTTCCTGGTTATCGATCACGTAGTCCTGCGGCAGGGTGTGCAGCACGCGCTGGTCGGCCGGAATCGCTACGGCCTGGGCCGCGTCGAGTACGCGCTCGAGGTCGGCGGAGCTGACTTCGCGATCACGAATCGCCACGATGCCGTGGGAGTTCAGGCTGCGGATGTGATTGCCCGCCACGCCGACGAACGCCGAGTGGATCCGGCAACCGGCCATCAGCTGCGCTTCTTCGATGGCGCGCTGGATCGATTGCACGGTGGACTCGATGTTCACCACCACGCCTTTTTTCAAGCCGCGGGACGGGTGTGTACCGATTCCGACGATGACCAGCGTGCCGTCGTCCGCGACCTCGCCTACCAGCGCAACCACCTTGGAAGTGCCGATATCCAGACCGACGATCATTTTCCCGCTTTGCACGTTTGCCATGGGTCCTGCCTCTTCTTAATTCTTCGCGACGGCGGGTTCGGCCGTCGTCGGCGCTACAGGTTCCCGCCAGCCAACAGCGAGGCCGTTGGCGTAGCGCAGATCGATGCGCGCAATGTTCGTAATCTGTTCTTTGAGCGTCTTGTCATAGATGGCGATGAAGCGGCGCATCTTTTCCACCAGGTTGCCGCGCCCGAGCAGCAGCTCGATGCCCGGCCCCGAGCTGCCCGCGCCAGTGGTCAGGAACCAGCTGCCGCGTTCACGCAATTCCAGGCGCGCGATGGAGAAGCCCAATGGCCGCAACATCTGGCTCAACACCTGGTATTGCTGCATCACTTGTTGCTGGGCCCGCTGTGGACCGAACAGTTGGGGCAAATGTTCATAATTGGCCAGTTCCCGTGGCGTAAACGCCTGGCCCTGGTTGTTCAACAGCGACTCGTCGCCCCAACGGGCCACCGGCAATTGCTCTTCCAGGCGGATCGACACCTGGTCCGGCCACACTCGCCGGACTTCGGCGTGGGCGATCCAGGGCATCTGCTCCAGTTCCGTGCGCATGCCCGCCAGGTCGATGGTGAAGAAGCTCGACGCGACGAACGGGGCAATCCGCTGCTGCACCGCCTGCTGGCTGATGTAGCTCAGGTCGCCCTGGACATTGATCCGGGCAATCGGCCGGTCGGCATAAGGCAGCAACCGTTGCGCGCCTTCATACGTGCCGAACCCCAACGCCACCAGCAGCACCGGCCAGAACAGGCTCTTGAGAAAACCAAAATTGGCTTTCGGCAAGCGCGCCGACATCGGCTCTTTGGCCACCATTCGGCTGGCACCCCGCGGCACCGGCTTGCGACCGGGTGCGGATGGCTGATGACGAAGCGATGCGCCTTGCATGGCTTAACCTCTTGGCTCTTGATGGCCGACACTGGCAGCCAGGATCGCCATCACCAGTTGCTGGAAATCCAGGCCGGCGGCACGCGCCGCCATCGGCACCAGGCTGTGATCGGTCATGCCGGGGGCGGTGTTGACTTCCAGGAACCAGAACTGCCCATCGGCGTCCTGCATCACGTCCGCCCGGCCCCAACCGGCGATGCCCAGCGCCTCACAGGCCTTGGCCGTGAGGTCCATCAGTTCTTTTTCCTTGGCGGCATCCAGCCCGCAGGGAATGCGGTACTGGGTGTCATTGGCGATGTATTTGGCGTCGTAGTCGTAGAACGTGTGGGGCGTGCCCAGGGCAATCGGGGGCAACACCTGATCACGCAGGGTGGCGATGGTGAACTCCGGACCGGTGATCCATTGCTCGACCAACACTTGCGAATCGTAGGAACTGGCGTCCTTCCAGGCTGCGGTCAACTCAGGCAGCGAATTCACTTTCGCCATGCCAATACTGGAACCTTCATGGGCCGGTTTGACGATCAAAGGAAAGCCCAGTTCCGTGGCCGCCGAAATACAATCGGCCTCGCTGGCGAGCACGGCGTGACGCGGCGTCGGAATGCCGAGGCTGTGCCAGACCTGCTTGGTGCGCAGCTTGTCCATCGCCAGGGCCGACGCGAGGATGCCGCTGCCGGTGTAGGGAATGCCCAGGCATTCGAGCAGCCCTTGCATGCTGCCGTCTTCGCCGCCGCGACCGTGGAGAATGATGAACGCACGGTCGATTTTTTCGCTCAGCAGGCGCTGCAGGAAATCGTCGCCCACGTCGATGCCGAAGGCGTCGACGCCAGCGCTCTGCAAGGCTTGCAACACGGCGTTACCGGACTTGAGGGACACCTCGCGCTCGGCACTCTTGCCGCCGAACAGCACGGCGACGCGGCCGAAGGCTTTCGGGTCAAGGGTCGAGGCCAGGTTGGCGTATGCAGCAGTCATTTCAGTTTCCCCTCGCTGGAGGCCACGATGGCTCCGGCGAATAACGGACTATTCAACAATTTCGGGGCCAGGCCACCGATGTCACCCGCGCCCTGGCACAGCAGGATGTCCCCAGCGCGCAGCAATGGCTTGACCAGCGGCGCGAGGTCCACGCCACGGTCGATGTAGATCGGGTCCAACTGGCCACGCTGGCGGATGCTGTGGCACAGCTGGCGGCTGTCGGCGCCGGGGATCGGCTCTTCGCCGGCCGGATAGACTTCCATCAACAGCAGCACGTTGGCATCGGCCAGGACCTGGACAAAATCGTCGTACAGGTCGCGGGTGCGGCTGTACCGGTGCGGTTGATAGACCATCACCAGACGCCGCTCCGGCCAACCACCGCGCACGGCCTTGATCACCGCCGCGACTTCGGTCGGGTGGTGGCCGTAATCGTCCACCAGCATCACGTTACCGCCGTCCACCGGCAGCTCGCCGTAGACCTGAAAACGTCGGCCCACGCCCTGGAAGCCCGACAAGCCCTGGACGATGGCTTCGTCGCTGACGCCTTCGTCGGTGGCTATGCAGATGGTGGCCAAGGCATTGAGCACGTTGTGGTTGCCGGGCATGTTCACCGAGACGTCCAACGGCTCGCGGTCAGGACGCAACACGGTGAAGAAGGTCTGCATGCCCTTCTGGCGCACATTGATGGCGCGCACATCGGCTTCTTCCCCAAAGCCGTAGGTCACGGTTGGGCGCTTGATCAGTGGCAGGATTTCACGAACCACCGGGTCGTCCAGGCACACCACGGCCAAACCATAGAACGGCAGGTTGTGGAGGAACTCGACGAAGGTTTTCTTCAGTTTGTTGAAGTCGCCGTCGTAGGTCGCCATGTGGTCGGCGTCGATGTTGGTCACCACGGCCACCAGCGGTTGCAGGTGCAGGAAGCTCGCGTCGCTCTCGTCGGCTTCGGCGATCAGGTAGCGGCTGGTGCCCAGCTGGGCATTGGTGCCCGCGGCATTCAGACGACCACCGATCACAAAGGTCGGGTCCAGGCCACCGGCGGCGAACACCGAGGCGATCAGGCTGGTGGTGGTGGTCTTGCCGTGGGTGCCGGCGACGGCGATGCCGTGGCGATAACGCATCAGCTCGGCCAGCATCTCGGCCCGTGGCACCACGGGAATACGACGTTCCAGGGCGGTGGCAACCTCCGGGTTGGAGGTGTTCACGGCGCTGGACACCACCAGCACGTCGGCATTGGCGGCGTTCTCGGCACGGTGGCCGATAAAGATCTGCGCACCGAACGATTCCAGGCGTTCGGTGACCGGGGAAGCCTTCAGGTCGGAACCCGAGACCTGGTAACCCAGGTTCAGCAACACCTCGGCGATCCCGCACATGCCCACGCCGCCGATACCGACGAAGTGGATGCGACGGATGCGGCGCATTTCCGGTTGTGGCATGGCTTTGCGATTCTCAACCATGGGCCACCTCCAGGCAGGTGTCGACCACTTGGGCCGTGGCATCGGGTTTGGCCAGGCGGCGCGCGGCGCGAGCCATGTCTTCGAGTGTTTGCGGCTGCATCAAGACCTCTGTCAGGCGCGCGGCAAGATCCGCGGCGCCAGTCGTTCTTTGCGGCATCAGGAAGGCAGCGCCTTCACGGGCCAAATAATCGGCGTTGCGAGTCTGGTGATCGTCGATGGCATGGGGCAAAGGCACCAGCATCGAGGGCAGACCGGCGGCAGCCAGTTCACTGATGGTCAGCGCGCCTGCGCGACAGACCACCAGGTCGGCCCAGCCATAGGCCTGGGCCATGTCTTTGATGAAGGGCTGCACTTGCGCCTCGACGCCAGCGGCGCGATAGCGTTCGGCAGTCACTTCATCGTGGTTTTTGCCGGCCTGGTGAAACACTTCCGGCCGCAGTTCGGGGGCAACCTGCGACAGGGCTTCGGGCAGCAGCTTGTTCAACGGTTCGGCCCCCAGGCTTCCGCCCAGGACCAGCAAACGCGCCTTGCGTCCGGCCAGGGCCGGGCGCGGTGCAGCGAGGAACAGCTCCGTACGCACGGGATTACCCGTGGTGCGACGGCTGCCCGACAGGGTAAAGGTGTCCGGGAAGGCTTCACACACCCGGGCGGCCAACGGCACCAATAACCGATTGGCGGTACCGGCCACGGCGTTCTGCTCGTGGACGATCACCGGCACACCGGCCAGTTTTGCCGCAACACCGCCGGGGCCGGTCACATAGCCACCAAAACCGACCACGCACACCGGCCGCAGCCGACGAATGATCGCCCGCGCCTGCCAGACCGACTTGAGCAGCATCAGCGGCGCCTTGAGCAGCGACAGCTTGCCTTTGCCCCGCAGGCCGCTGGCATTGATCCGGTGCAGCTCCAGGCCAGCGGCGGGCACCAACTCATTCTCGATGCCCCGTGGCGTACCCAGCCAATGCACGGTGTAGCCGCGCGCCTGGAACTCCCGGGCACAGGCCAGCGCCGGGAACACATGCCCGCCGGTACCGCCCGCCATGATCAGCACGTTAGCGCCCATGAGTCGGCTCCTCGGCGAAGTCGCTCTCCTGGAATTCCATCTCTTCGCTGCCCAAGTGGGTTCGGCTCTCCCATTCGATGCGCAGCAACAGGCCGAGACAGGCACAGCAGATCACCAGGGAGCTGCCGCCATAACTGAGGAACGGCAGCGTCAGGCCCTTGGTCGGCAACAGGCCGACGTTCACGCCGATGTTGATCAGGAACTGGCCGATCCACAGGAACGACAGGCCATACGCCACATACGCGGCGAAGAACTGCTTGGCCTTCTCGGCCCACAAGCCGATGTACATGCCGCGCACGCAGACGAACACGAACAGTGCAACGGTGCACAAGGAGCCCACGACGCCGAGTTCTTCGGCCAGTACCGAAAACACGAAGTCGGTATGCGCTTCCGGCAGATAGAACTGCTTCTGCACACTGTTGCCCAAACCCACGCCCAGCCACTCGCCACGGCCGAAGGCGATCAAGGCCTGGGTCAATTGATAGCCGGAACCGAACTGGTCGGCCCACGGATCGGTAAACGTGATCAGGCGCGCCATTCGATACGGTTGTGCCTGCACCAGCACGGTCACCGCCGCCACGGCCAGCGCCACCATCAGGATGAAGCGGAACAGCCCGACCCCACCGAGAAACAGCATCGCCGCAGCCGCGCCCATCATCACTACCGTGGCGCCGAAGTCCGGCTCCATCAGCAACAGGCCCGCCATGGGCAGCAACACGATGAATGGCTTGAAGAAGCCCATCCAGCTTTCGCGCACTTCCTTCTGGCGACGCACCAGGTAACCGGCAAGGAAAATCACCACGAAGACCTTGGCGATTTCCGAAGGCTGGACGTTGAAAAAACTGAAGCCGATCCAGCGCATCGAGCCGTTGACCTCGCGGCCGATGCCCGGCACCAACACCATGACCAGCAGGCCGAAGGCCCCCAACAGCATCATCCAGCCCAGGCGTTGCCAAGTGGCGATCGGCACCATCATGGTCACGATGCAGGCACCCAGGCCGATCACCAGGTAAATCAGATGGCGGATCATGTGGTAAAGCGTGTTGCCCGACTGAACGGCAGCCACTTCCGACGACGCAGAGGTGATCATCACCAGGCCCAGGCCGAGCAATGCCAGGCAACCGGCGAGCATCGGGAAATCGAGGTCGATGCCACGGCCGGTGATCAGCGGCGACGGGTACGGCTTGATGATGTTCAGCAAGCTCATGCCAAGTCCTCCACGGCCTGGGCGAACAGGCGCCCGCGCTCTTCGTAGTTCTTGAACATGTCGAAACTGGCGCAGGCCGGCGACAACAGGACGGCATCGCCCGATTGCGCGAGGGCGCGGCATTGCTGCACCGCCTCATCCAGCGAAGCGACACGAACCAGCGGCACCGCATCGCCCAACGCCTGGGCGATCAGTTCGCGGTCGCGGCCCATCAGCACCACGGCACGGCAATTGGCGGCCACGGGGCCGCGCAGGTCCTTGAAGTCGGCGCCCTTGCCGTCACCACCGGCGATCAGCACGAGCTTGCCGTCGATGTCCGCGCCCAGGCCTTCGATGGCCGCCAGCGCGGCACCGACATTGGTGGCCTTGGAATCGTTGTACCAGGCCACGCCATCCAGATCGCGCACCCATTGGCAGCGGTGTTCCAGCCCTGCGAACTGGCGCAAGGCCGAGAGCATGGCGTCGAACGGCAGACCGACCGCGTGGCCCAGGGCCAGCGCCGCAAGGGCATTGGCCTGGTTGTGGGCGCCGCGGATTTTCAACTCACGCACTGGCATCAGGTTCTGGAATTGGAAAGCGAGGTATTTTTCGCCGTTCTCTTCACGCAAGCCGAAGCCTTTGAAATCCGGAACACCCAAGCCGAAGGTCCAGCACGGCAGCCCTTCACCCATCAGCGGACGGGTCAACGCGTCCTGGCGGTTGAACACGACCTGGCGGGCGCCACGGAAGACCCGGTGCTTGGCCAGGTGATACGCGGGCAGGCCGCTGTAGCGGTCCATGTGGTCTTCGCTGATGTTGAGCACCGTCGCCACTTCGGCGCCGAGATGGTCGGTGGTCTCAAGCTGGAAGCTCGACAGTTCCATGACATACAGCTCGATGTCATCGCCGAGCAAGTCCAGGGCCGGAGTCCCCAGGTTGCCGCCCACGGCGACGCGCTTGCCGGCCGCCGCGGCCATTTCACCGACCAGAGTGGTCACGGTGCTTTTCGCGTTGGAGCCGGTGATGGCGACAATCGGCGCCTTCGCGTTGCGGGCGAACAGCTCGATGTCGCCGGACAGTTTCACGCCTCGGGCAGCCGCAGCCTGCAGCGCCGGAGTCGCCAGGGCCAGGCCGGGGCTCACGTAGAGCTCATCGGCGCGGCACAGGAACTCGACGTCCAGCTCGCCACAACGCACGTCCACCTGCGGATAGTCACGGCGCAGCGTGGCCAGCTCAGGGGGATTTTCCCGCGTATCGGCCACGGCAAACGACACGCCCCGGTTCGCCAGGAAGCGAACCAGGGACATGCCGCTCTTGCCGAGGCCGACAACGATGCGGAAGTGGTCAGAAGCGATCAGGGACACTCGTTCTACCTCAGCTTCAGGGTGGCAAGGCCGATCAGCACCAGAATCACGGTGATGATCCAGAAACGGACGATCACGCGCGGCTCGGGCCAGCCCTTGAGTTCAAAGTGGTGGTGGATCGGCGCCATGCGGAATACGCGGCGGCCGGTCAATTTAAAGGAAGCAACCTGAATGACGACTGACAGGGTCTCCATCACGAACACACCGCCCATGATGAACAGGACGATTTCCTGGCGAACGATGACGGCAATGGTGCCCAGGGCCGCGCCCAGCGCCAACGCGCCGACGTCACCCATGAAGACTTGCGCCGGGTAGGTGTTGAACCAAAGGAAACCGAGGCCGGCACCGATCAGCGCGCCGCAGAACACGATCAGCTCGCCCGCGCCCGGTACATAAGGGATCAGCAGGTATTCGGCGAATTTCACGTTGCCCGACAGGTAGCAGAAGATCCCCAGCGCGCCGCCAACCATGACCGTCGGCATGATCGCCAGGCCGTCGAGGCCATCGGTGAGGTTGACCGCGTTGCTCGATCCAACGATGACCAGGTAGGTCAGCACGATGAAGCCAGCGCCCAGCGGGATGCTGTAGTCCTTGAGCATTGGCAGGATCAGGGTGGTTTCCACCGGCGAAGCGGCAGTCATATAAAGGAAGATCGCCGCGCCGAGGCCGAACACCGACTGCCAGAAATATTTCCAGCGGCTTGGCAGCCCACGGGAATTCTTCTCGATGACCTTGCGGTAGTCGTCTACCCAGCCGATGGCGCCGAAGAACAGGGTCACCAGCAACACGACCCAGACATAGCGGTTCGCCAGGTCGGCCCAGAGCAAGGTGCTGATGCCGATGGACGAAAGAATCAACGCGCCGCCCATGGTCGGGGTACCGGACTTGGACAGGTGCGATTGCGGACCGTCGTTGCGGACCGACTGGCCGATCTGCAGGTTCTGCAAGGTGCGGATCATCCACGGGCCCAGGAACAGCGACAACGACAGCGCGGTCAGCACACCCAGGATCCCGCGCAGGGTCAGGTACTGGAAGACCGCGAAGCCTTTGTGGAACTGTTGCAGGTACTCCGCTAGCAGCAGCAGCATTAATGTTTCTCCATACGGGTGCCGCACAAAGCCGCAACGATGTTTTCCATCGCCGCACTGCGTGAGCCCTTGATCAATAAGGTGGTGTTCGGGTCTTGCTCGGCACCCAGGGCCTGGATCAACTCGGCCTGGGTGGTGAAATGCTGTGCATGCTCGCCAAACGCCGATACCGCATGGGCCATCATCGGGCCAACGGCGTACAACGCATCGACCTTGCCGCGGGCATACGCGCCGACATCATGGTGGCCTTGCTGCGCCCACTCACCCAATTCGCCGATATCGCCGAGCACCAGCACGGTGCGGCCGGAGAAACCGGCAAGGATGTCCACGGCCGCGCACATCGACGTCGGGTTAGCGTTGTAGGTGTCATCGATGACGCGCATGCCGTTGCTCGCCAGTTGGGCGACGGTGCGTCCCTTGACCGGTTGCACCGCGTTCAATCCCGCGGCGATGCCTGGCAACGAAACACCCAGGGCATGGGCGGCGGCGGCGGCGGCCAGGGCGTTGGCAACGTTATGGGTGCCGAGCAGGTTCAACTGCACGCGCTCGGCCCCGTCGGGGCTGTGGAGGTTGAAGGCCGGGCATCCGCGAGCATCGCGGTCCAGGTCGCTGGCGTAGAAGTTCGCGGCAAGGTTGCTCAAGGCAAAGGTCAGCACCTTGCGCTCGCCCGCCCGGATTTTCCAGATTTCGAAGGCCTTGTCGTCGAGATTCAGCACGGCGACGCCATCGGCAGCCAACCCCTCGATGATCTCGCCCTTGGCCTCGACGATCTTTTCCGGGCCGCCGAACTCACCCACGTGGGCGGTCCCGGCGTTGTTGAGCACCGCCACGTGGGGCTTGGTCATGCCGACGGTGTAGGCAATCTCGCCGAGCCGCGAAGCACCGAGTTCAATGACGGCGGCGCTGTGCTCCGGCGCCAGCTCAAGCAGCGTCAGCGGTACACCGAGGTCGTTGTTCAGGTTGCCACGGGTCGCCAATACCGGGCCGCGCGTGCGCAGGATGCTGGCGAGCATTTCCTTGACCGTGGTCTTGCCGCTGGAGCCGGTGATGGCTGCGACCGGGTTGGTGAACGCCGCGCGATTCAACGCGCCGAGCTGGCCCAGGGCCTGGCGGGTGTCGCTGACCAGCAGTTGCGGCAGTGTGCTGTTGGTGACTTCGCGCTCGACCAACGCCGCGACCGCGCCTTTGCCAGCCACTTCGTTCAGATAATCGTGGCCGTCGAAACGCGGCCCGGCCAGGGCGACAAACAATTGGCCCGGCGCAATCGCCCGGCTGTCGATGCTGACGCCGTTGAACGTGGCGTCCGCCGCGATCAGGCGCGCATTCAGGACGTTGGTCAGCTCGCTGAGTTTCAAGGCCTTAAGCATGGGCCACCTCCCATGCGGTCAGGGCGTGATCGGCTTCAACCAAGTCGGAGAACGCATGGCGTTCGCCGTTGATTTCCTGATAGTCCTCGTGGCCCTTGCCGGCCAGGACGATGACGTCATCCGCCGAAGCACTGGCAATCAATTGCGCAATGGCCTGGCCGCGTCCGGCCACGAAAGTGACGTTATCCTGCCCCGAGAAACCGGCGCGAATATCGTCGAAGATCCGCGAGGGGTCTTCGCTGCGTGGGTTATCGTCAGTGACGAGTACTCCATCGGCCAGCCGCTCCACGACTTGCGCCATCAGCGGACGTTTGCCACGGTCACGGTCGCCGCCACAGCCGAACAGGCACAGCAGCCGACCCTTGGCGTGAGGACGCAGCGCCGTGAGGACTTTTTCCAGCGCGTCTGGCGTATGGGCGTAATCGACCACCACCAGCGGCTGGGTGCCTCCGCCCAAGCGCTGCATGCGCCCGGCCGGGCCCTCGAGTTTTGGCAATACCTTGAGAACTTCATCCAGCGCGTAGTCCAGCCCGAGCAAGGCCCCGATGGCGGCCAATACATTGCTCAGGTTGAAGCGGCCCAGCAACGTGCTGCGCAGATGGTGTTCGCCCTGGGGCGTGACCAACGTGGCACGAACGCCTTCGTCGTCGAACTGTGCCTGGCGTACATAAAGGTAGGCGCCGGCATCTTCGAGGCTGTAGGTGATCAACCGCGACTCGCGACTCTCGGCGGCCAGCTGGCGGCCGAATTCGTCATCGACATTGATAACCCGGCATTTCAGGTTGTTCCAGGCAAACAGCTTGGCCTTGGCCTCGCCGTAGGCCTGCATCGTGCCGTGGTAGTCCAGGTGATCGCGGGACAGGTTGGTGAGCACGGCAACGTCGAAGGCCAACGCGGTGACGCGACCTTGATCGAGGCCATGGGAGGAAACCTCCATCGCGACGGCCTTGGCGCCAGCCTTCTTCAGGTCGGCCAGGGTCGCCTGCACGGCGATCGGGTTTGGCGTGGTGTGCAGCCCGCTTTTCAGCGCCCCGTGGAAACCGTTGCCCAGCGTCCCCACGATGCCACAATGCTGCCCGAGCAAGTCGAGCGCCTGTGCCACCAGTTGCGTCACGCTGGTCTTGCCGTTGGTACCGGTCACGCCGATCAGGTTCAGGTGACGGCTCGGCTCGCCATAAAAACGCCCGGCGATATCCGACAACTGCGCCACCAGGCCCTTGACCGGAATCAGCGGGACATCGGTGATCGGCAGCACGGTCGCGCCGTTCACTTCATAGGCCACGGCAGCCGCACCGCGTTTCAAGGCATCAGCGATATGGTCGCGGCCATCAACACGGGCGCCCGGCACCGCCAGGAACAGGTCCCCGGCACGCACGTCGCGACTGTCCAGCGCCAGCTCACGAATCAGCAGGTCATGACCGGCATGGGCAAAAATCTTGTTCAGGCTCAGGGACATCAGCCACGCCCTCCGTCGGCTTTCAAGGGAACGACCGGGGCGGTACTCGCCTGCTGGGTCGGCGGCAGATTATCCGGGGTAATGTTCATCAGGCGCAGGGTGCCGGACATCACTTTGCTGAACACCGGCGCAGAGACCAGGCCACCGAAGTAGCCTGCCTTGCTCGGTTCGTCGATAACCACCACGATGGCGTAGCGCGGGTCGCTCATCGGACCGAAGCCGGCGAACAGCGAACGGTAGGAATTCTCGGCATAGCCCTTGGTACCCACGGACGTCTTGCGCGCCGTACCCGACTTGCCGGCAACATGGTAGGCGGGCACTTGGGCACGATAGACACCACGCGGCGCCTCGATCACCTGTTGCAGCATGCCTTGCATCGTCTTGGCGACGTCTTCCGGAATCACTTGGGTGGTTTGCGGCGCCTTGTCGGTCTTGACCAGCGTCAGCGGTGCGATCCGCCCGTTGTTGGCCAGCGCCGAGAAGGCGTGGACAAGCTGGATCGCCGTCACCGAAACACCATAGCCATAGGACAACGTGGCGGTTTCGGCCTTGCGCCATTCACGGTAGTTGGGCAGGTTGCCGACGCGCTCGCCCGGGAAGCCCAGGCCGGTGTCCTGGCCGAGGCCGATTTTCTGGGCCAGGCGATAGATCGCCTCGCCACCGATATCGAAGGCGATCTTGCTCATGCCCACGTTACTGGAATTGATCAGGATGCCGGTCAGGTCGAGCACCGGGCCTTCAGTCTTGGACACGTCGCGAATGGTGTATTTGCCGATCTGCAACGTCCCCGGATACACCTCGACGGTGTCACCCGGTTTCCAGCGCCCGGTTTCCAGGGCGGCGGCCATGGACACGGCCTTCATGGTCGAACCCGGCTCGAAGACGTCGATCATTGCGCGGTTACGCATCATCGCCGGTTGCAGGTTACGGCGGTTGTTCGGGTTGTAGGTCGGCTGGTTGACCATGGCGAGGATCTCGCCGGTCTTGACGTCCATGATCACCAGGCTGCCGGCCTTGGCGCCGTTCTCGACGATGGCATTGCGCAGCTCGCGGTTGGCCAGGTATTGCAGGCGCAGGTCAATGGACAACGCCAAGGGCTTACCGGCCTTGGCGTTTTTAGTGACTTGGACATCCTTGATCAGCCTGCCGCGCCGATCCTTGATGACCTGGCGCTTGCCGGCAACCCCGGCCAGCCATTCGTCATAGGCCAGTTCGACACCTTCTCGGCCCCGGTCATCGATGTCGGTAAACCCGACCATGTGGGCAGTGACTTCTCCGGCCGGGTAGAAACGCCGGAACTCTTCGATGCCATAGACACCAGGTACTTTCAAATCGAGCACACTCTGGCCTTGCTCGGGCGTCAACCCGCGCACCAGGTAGATGAATTCTTTATTGGCCTGGGCTTCAAGGCGCTCCGCCAAAGCCTTGGGATCCTGGCCGAGGGCGGCGGCCAACGCCGGCCACTTTTCCTTGGCCTGCTGCATTTCCTTGGCGTTGGCCCACAGAGTGGTCACCGGGGTGCTCACGGCCAGGGGTTCACCGTTGCGGTCAGTGATCAGGCCACGGTGGGCCGGGATCGGAATATGACGCACGCTGCGGGCATCGCCCTGCTCCTTGAGGAAGTCGCGGTCGACGACTTGCAGGTCGATGATGCGCCACGCGATCGCTGCGACCATGATCCCGAGCAAGCCCAGGACCAGACGGAACCGCCACGGGAAAAGTGCCCCTTCGAGCTTCATCATGGCGCCACCATCTGCACTTCGGCGGCGCCGGGGATGCGCATCTTCAGTTGTTCGGTGGCCAATACCTCAATACGGCTATGGGCGGTCCAGGTGCTCTGCTCCAGGATCAGCCGGCCCCACTCAGCCTGCGCCTTGTCGCGCACGCTCAGTTCGTTATAAAGGGTGTTGAGCAACTGGCGGTTCCAGTGCGCGCTGTAAGACACGGCGATGGCCGAGACGAGCACGCCGATGAACAGCAGCAGCATGAAAAAGCTGCCGCCCGGCAGGGGCTTGGCGAAGAGCTTGCTCACCGCAGCTTCTCCGCGACACGCATGACAGCACTACGGGCACGCGGGTTGGCCTTGAGTTCGGCCTCGGAGGCGAACTGCGCTTTGCCATGGATCTTGATTTTCGGTACGAAAGCCTCGAAACGCACCGGCAGGTTGCGCGGCAGGTTGTCGGCTTCGCCTTTGGTGAGTTTGCGCATGAACAACTTGACGATGCGGTCTTCCAGGGAGTGGAAGCTGATCACCACCAACCGGCCACCGATCTCCAGCGCCTCAAGGGCGGCCTCGAGGCCAGCCTCAAGATCACCCAACTCATTATTGACATGGATACGCAGGCCCTGGAAGGCGCGAGTCGCTGGATTCTTGCCCTTCTCCCACGCAGGGTTGGCAACCTTCAGCACTTCGGCCAGGTCACCGGTGCGTTCGAATGGCTTGGTCTCGCGGCGCTCGACCACGGCTCGCGCCATGCGGCCGGAAAAGCGTTCCTCGCCATATTCCTTGAAGACACGGGCGATTTCTTCGACGGGCGCGGTGTTGACGAACTCAGCGGCACTGATGCCGCGGGTCGGATCCATGCGCATGTCCAGCGGGCCGTCATTGAGGAAACTGAAGCCACGTTCCGGGTCGTCCAGTTGCGGCGAGGACACGCCGAGGTCCAGCAGCACGCCGCTGATCTTGCCAGCCAAACCACGCTGGGCGACTTCCGAACCCAACTCGGCAAAGCTGCGCTGCACAACGACAAAGCGGCCGTCTTCGGCCGCCAGCGCTTGCCCGGTGGCAATCGCTTGAGGATCCTTGTCGAACCCCAGCAACCGGCCATCAGGCCCCAACTGGCTGAGGATCAATCGGCTGTGCCCGCCACGCCCGAACGTGCCATCCAGATAGCACCCATCAGGACGTACGGCGAGAGCCTCGACGGCTTCGTCAAGCAGTACGGTGATGTGGTTAAAGCCGCTATCAATAGTCACAGGATCAAATCACGCAGTTCATCAGGCATGGCGCCCGGTTGTTGAATAGCAGCAAGGTCGGCGGCAGAAACCGCATTCCAGGCATCTTCGTCCCACAGTTGGAACTTGTTCAGCTGGCCCACCAGCATCGCGCGCTTGTCCAGCTTGGCGTATTCGCGCAGGCGCGGCGGGACCAGGAAACGACCACTGCCGTCGAGCTCAAGATCAACGGCATTACCGATCAACAAGCGCTGCAAACGACGGTTTTCTTCACGTAGCGAAGGCAGTGCGCGCAGTTTGGTTTCGATGATTTCCCACTCATCCAGCGGGTAGACGCACAAACATGGGTCAACGGCGTCGATCGTGACGATCAACTGCCCCGAACTTCGCGAAACGAGCTCGTCACGATACCGGCTGGGCATGGCGAGCCGGCCTTTTGCATCGAGACTGATTGCGTTAGCTCCGCGAAACACGTCAGCGTTTCTCCACTTTTTGGCGTTTTACCTTCAAAAAAACCCACTTCATGCCACTTTCCGCCACTTGCGCACACTATAGGAATGCGCCCACCGCACCGTCAAGGCGCGGAATGAAGGAAAAGCCTTATAGATCGGAGATTTAGGAGCGTTTCAGGAGGGGCAACAAGAATCTGACGTAGGAAATTTCGCTCCAACCTGAGGCAGTACAGGGGACTGCGCGCACAAGTTAAAGTGATTTGTTAAGAGTAAGATTTTTTTGGTATTAGGAACTGCGTCTGCCAGCGATTCCGGCAGGGAGGGAAAAAGGTGGAGAGTCGATCTGTAAGCCGGGTTCTGTCTTGAACAGTCATTCGTCTACGATGGCCATCACTGGACATCTTTAGCAACCTACCCGGTCCCAGCGCGGGCCACGCCTTGGGACCCTATTTGGTCTTGCTCCAAGTGGGGTTTACCTAGCCACGAACTGTTGCCAGCCGTGCGGTGCGCTCTTACCGCACCTTTTCACCCTTACCGGCGCCGAAACGCTTAGGCGGTTATTTTCTGTGGCACTTTCCGTAGGCTCACGCCTCCCAGGCATTACCTGGCACTTCGCCCTATGGAGCCCGGACTTTCCTCCCCCCCCTAATTTTCATAGAGGGCAGCGACTGTCCGATCGACTCTCCGCCGCGAAGGTTAACGGTACAGCGCCTCAAGAACAAGCGCTAAAAGCCCGCAGCCAGCCGGGCATGGCGGTTTCATTGGTCCTTCTGCTTTTGCAGCGCGACCTGATACAGCACATTCTTGCGCTCGCCGGTGATCTGCGCGGCGAGGGCCGCCGCACGTTTCAGTGGCATTTCCTCCAGCAGCAAGTCCAGGACGCGCATCGCTTCGCCACTTACGGCGTCTTCGCTTTCCGGCGGCGTCCAACCGGCCACCAGTACAACGCATTCACCGCGCTGTTGGTTGCTGTCGCTTTCGACGAAACCTCGCAATTGCGCCAAGGGCAGCCCCTTGAGCGTCTCGAAGGTTTTCGTCAGCTCCCGCGCCAGCAACGCCTGGCGCTCGGGACCAAACACCAACTCCATATCCTGGAGGCATTCAAGGATACGGTGCGGCGCTTCATAAAAGATCAATGTGCGCGGCTCTTCCTTTATAGCTTCCAGGCGCGCTCGTCGTCCCACCGCCTTGGCTGGCAGAAAACCCTCGAAGATAAATCGATCCGACGGCAAGCCGGCCGCCGACAGCGCCGCGATCAACGCACACGCCCCGGGTACAGGCACCACATTGATGCCAGCAGCACGAGCCTGGCGCACCAGGTGATAACCCGGATCGGAAATCAGCGGCGTGCCGGCATCGGAAATCAGCGCCACGTTATCGCCCGCCAGCAGCCGGGTGATAAAACGACTGCCCTCGTCCCGCTCGTTATGTTCATGACACGCCGCCAGCGGCGTGGAAATGCCGAAATGCTGCAGCAAGCGCTGGGAGTGACGGGTATCTTCAGCGGCGATAAGGGCGACGTCCTTCAGGATCTTCAGCGCACGGGCGCTGATATCGTCCAGGTTGCCAATAGGCGTCGCCACCACGAAAAGCGAGCCAGCAGCGGAATTCGAAGCACCTGGAGCAGTCAAAACGCACACCTCATGAGGGTAAAAACCGCCATTGTAGCGTGTGCCGCCATTCTCGGCCGGTCACATTAGCAGTTGTGGCGAGGGAGCTTGCTCCCGCTCGGCTGCGCAGCAGCCGTAAAAATCTGACAGCCACATTCTGATGTACCGTGTTGAATGGTTTTGGGGCCACTGCGCGGCCCAGCGGGAGCAAGCTCCCTCGCCACGGGGAATCGACACCCTCGGATTTATGCTGCGCCGCACTCTTTGAAATACCTAAATTGATCGATTCACACCACTAACATCGCGCCCCAGCCGCTGCTTGGGTACAATTCGACGCTAATTTGATCTCGTATCAGGAACACTTACATGATCGCTTGCCTGCGGCTGCTCTCCGCCCTCTGCCTCGCTGCCCTCCTGGCGGCTTGCGCCAGTTCGCCTTCGTCCAGCCTTGGCGAACTCCCACGGACCCCGGATGCCAGTATCGAGCAATTGCTCGAACAGGCCACCCAAAGCAAAAACCCGGAAAAAGCCGCCCTGCTGCGCCTGAGCGCCGCGGACCTGGCCTACCGCCAGGGCAATGCCGGCCAGTCCGCACAGATCCTGCAACAAGTGCCGCTGGAGCAACTCAAGCCCGGCCAGCAGATTTTCGCCAGCACGCTGTCAGCCGAACTGGCGATGACCCGCAACCAGCCCAAGGCAGCGCTGACGTCCCTGGGCCATCCAAGCCTGCAGCACCTGGGCGAAATGCCGGTGGAACAGCAAGTGCGCACCGGCACCGTGCGTGCTCGGGCCCTTGAAGCCGATGGCCAGACCCTGGCGGCCGCCAAGGAGCGGATCTTTATCGCGCCGTTGCTGGAAGGCGAAGCCGCGGCTAAAAACCACGAGGCGATCTGGTCGCTGATCGCTTCGCTGCCTACCGATCAACTGCAACCGACCACCACCGACGACCTCGGTGGCTGGTTGAGCCTGGCCAAGGCGGTGAAAACCGCCGGCACCCTGGAGCAACAACAGGCCGCCATCGACAGTTGGCGCGAACAAAACCCGAAACACCCAGCCGCGCTTCAACTGCCGACGCCACTGGTCAAGCTCAAGGAGCTGGCAAGCCAGCCGCTGAGCAAGATCGCCTTGCTGCTGCCACAGAACGGCCCGCTGGCCTCGGTTGCCAAAGCCTTGCGCGAAGGGTTCATGGCTGCGCACTACCAGGCCCAACAGGCTGGACAGAAGCCGCCAAGCATTCAGGTCTATGACAGCGCCAGCCTGACTTCCATGGACGAGTTCTACCGCAAGGCCCAGGCCGACGGCGTACAACTGGTGGTCGGCCCGCTGGAAAAACCACTGGTCAAGCAGATCAGCCTTCGCCCGCAATTGCCGATTACCACCCTGGCATTGAACTACAGCGAGGGCGAACAGGGCCCACCCCAACTCTTCCAGTTCGGCTTGGCCCCGGAAGATGAAGCCCGCGAAGTATCCCGTCGTGCTCGCGCCGACGGCCTGCATCGCGCCGCCGCCATGGTGCCGAAAGGCGAATGGGGCGATCGGGTATTGAAAGCCTTCAGCCAGGACTGGCAGGCCAATGGCGGCACCATCGTTGCGATCGAGCGTGTCGACCAGCCTGTGCAACTGGCCCAGCAGATCGCCGACATGTTCCAGTTGCGCCAGAGCGAAGGTCGCGCCAAAAGCCTGCAAAGCACGGTGGGCACCGCAGTAGCGGCCCAGCCTTCGCGTCGCCAGGACATCGAGTTCATTTTCCTGGCATCGACTCCGCAGCAGGCCCAGCAGATCAAGCCGACCCTGAACTTCCAGTACGCCGGCGACGTGCCGGTCTATGCGACGTCTTCGGTATTCAGCGTCAGCGGCGACCAGAACCAGTACAACGACATGAATGGCGTGCGTTTCTGTGAAACGCCATGGCTGCTCGACGCTAACGACCCACTGCGTCAGCAGGTCACTGCACAATGGCCACAGGCCGGTGGCAGCCTGGGCCGACTGTATGCGATGGGTGCCGACGCCTATCGCCTCGCTCCGCGCCTGGGCCAGCTCAAGGCACTTCCGGACAGCCGCATCGAAGGCCTGTCAGGCAGCCTGGCGATCTCGCCAACCCAACGCGTGCAACGTCAATTGCCGTGGGCCCAGTTCATCAACGGCCAGGTGCAGCGCCTGCCGGACACTCAGCGCTGATGCTTGACCGATCACACTTGCAAAGCGGAAAGGATGCCGAGGGCCAAGCCCTCGCGCATCTGCAACAACAAGGTCTGCGCCTGCTGGCACAGAACTGGTTGTGTAAACGCGGCGAGCTGGATCTGGTCATGCTTGACGGCGATACAGTAGTATTCGTCGAAGTCCGCTACAGAAAAAATACCCAATGGGGCGGCGCGATCGAGAGCATCGACGAGCGCAAGCGCCAGAAACTGATTTTCGCCGCGCAGTACTTTCTGCAACGCGAGTCTCGCTGGGCCGATTACCCCTGCCGCTTCGACGTGGTCGCCATCGACAGCAACGCCGACCAGTTGAACTGGCTGCAGAACGCCTTCGACAGTTGAACGCCCAGCCTGGCCGGACACCTTCATTCAACTTTTTTGCTCTTTGCTTTGCGCGCCGCACATGCTTGTGCCGATAAGTCGCGCTACTTAAGGTCACACAGATGGACATGCAATCGCGAATCCGCCAGCTTTTTCAGGCCAGTATCGACACCAAGCAACAGGCGATGGACGTACTTGCACCGCACATCGAGCAAGCCAGCCAAGTGATGGTCAACGCCTTGCTCAACGAAGGCAAGATGCTCTCGTGTGGCAACGGCGGTTCGGCCGGCGATGCCCAGCACTTCTCATCGGAGCTGCTCAACCGCTTCGAACGCGAACGCCCGAGCCTGCCGGCCATCGCATTGACGACCGACAGCTCGACGATCACCTCGATCGCCAACGATTACAGCTACAACGAAGTGTTCTCCAAGCAGATCCGCGCCCTCGGCCAACCCGGCGATGTGCTTCTGGCGATCTCCACCAGCGGTAACTCGGCCAATATTATTCAAGCGATCCAGGCCGCACATGATCGCGAAATGATTGTCGTAGCATTGACCGGTCGCGACGGCGGCGGCATGGCATCCTTGCTCTTGCCCGAAGACGTCGAGATTCGCGTACCGGCCAATGTCACCGCACGTATTCAGGAAGTCCACCTGCTGGCGATCCATTGCCTTTGCGACTTGATCGACAGCCAACTGTTCGGGAGTGAAGAATGACCCCTAATCGCCTAGGCCTTCTGGCCCTGACCCTGTGCCTCGGCATCAGCGGCTGCACATCGGTGGTTAACGCCAGCCGGGAAAAGCCGATCGAAGATGACCGCGGCACCCGCACCTTCGGCAGCAAGATCGATGACTCCCTGATCGAAACCAAAGTCGGCGTGAACATCGCCAAGGCCGACCCGGACCTGGACAACAATTCGCACATCGTCGTCACCAGCTTCAACGGCGTCGTGCTGCTGGCCGGCCAGACGCCACGGGCCGACCTCAAGGCCAAGGCCGAGCAGGAGGCCAGCGCCGTGCAGCGGGTCAAGACCGTGCATAACGAATTGCAGGTCTTGCAGCCCTCTTCCCTGCTGGCGCGCCAGAACGATGCCTGGCTGACGACCAAGATCAAGACGCAGATGCTGACCGACGCCAGCATTCCAGGGTCGCGCATCAAGGTCGTGACCGAGAACGGGATTGTCTATCTGCTGGGGCTGCTGACCAAGCAGGAGGCTGCGCAGGCGACCAACCTGGTTCAGGGTGTGTCTGGGGTGCAGAAGATCGTTAAGTTGTTCGAGTACATCGACTGAACAAGTAAGTTACAAGAACGGCGCTTTTCCTTGGAGGGAAAGCGCCGTTTTTTTGTGCATCGTTCGAGGACAATCTTCAGCGTGCATGACCTCAACGCAAAAACGGATAGGCACCAAAACCAAAAAAAATGCCCGTATCCAGCGATACAGGCATTCGTTCAAACAACCGGCAGACAGCTTCCGCCAGTTATTTCACCACCTTCAAGCTCGGCCGCCCGCTAGGCCGCGGCGGTTCGTCATCCGGTGGCGGCATATCATCGTCCGCCTCGAATTCTTCTTCGCCCTCCAGCGGCACTTCCAGCTCGAATACCATGCCCTGGCCATTTTCCCGGGCATAAATCCCCAGGATCGAAGCAATCGGCACGTACAGCGTGTGCGGCACGCCGCCAAAACGCCCTTCGAAGCTGACCGCATCATTATCCATGTGCAGATGACGCACAGCGGCCGGCGATACGTTCAATACAATCTGCCCGTCATTGGCAAAACCCTGCGGCACCTGGACCGAGGGATACTCGGCATTGACCAGCATGTGCGGGGTGCAATCGTTGTCCACAATCCACTCATAGAGCGCGCGGACCAAATAAGGTCGACTGGAGTTCATAGCGGCTCCCTAAGCCTTAGCGCATGTCACGTTCGGCAGCAGACAGACTCGCCTGGAAAGCCTCACGCGCAAATTGGCGCTCCATATAATCAAGCAGCGGCTTGGCGGGCCGCGGCAGTTCGATACCCAGGATCGGCAAACGCCAGAGTATGGGCAATAGGCAGCAATCCACCAGACTTTGTTCCTCGCTGAGGAAAAACGGCTTGTCGACAAACAGCGGCGACACGCCCGTCAGGCTTTCGCGCAGTTCTTTACGCGCCACGACCCGCGCCGGTTCCTTGGTTCGCTGATCCAGGATCAGATCCACCAACCCGCACCAGTCACGCTGGATGCGATGGATGAGCAAGCGACTGTTGGCACGCGCGACGGGGTATACCGGCAGCAAAGGCGGATGCGGATAACGCTCATCCAGGTACTCCATCACCACGGTCGACTCCCACAAGGCCAGGTCACGATCGACCAGCGTTGGCAGGCTGCCGTAAGGGTTTACCTCGATCAACTTCGGCGGCTGACGGCCCGCTTCAACGTAAATGATCTCGGCGCTGACACCCTTCTCGGCCAGTACGATGCGTACCCGGTGGGAATAGTGGTCGGCGGGGTCGGAGTAACAGGCCAACCGATTGGTCACGCCCATGGCGATCCTCCTCGCTTGTTGAAATTATCGAAAAACGGAAAAACGAGCGCGCCCAGAGGACGTCTCCCGTAACCACCTGGCCGACCAGGCTCGTTACACCTTCAGAGACGCCCTTGGGCGCGCACGATTAACAGCAACGGCTTACAGCTTTATCAATGCACGTCTTTCCAGTATTCACGCTTGAGCAGATAAGCGAATACGAAGAAGAACGCCAGGTACAGCAATACATACGTACCGATGCGCTGATGCTCCAGCTTCACCGGGTTGGCCGAGTAGGCCAGGAAGGTCACCAGGTTCTTGACCTTCTCATCAAACTGCTCAGGCGTCAGAGTGCCAGAGTTTGGCACGATGGTCAGCTGGTCGCAGGCCTCATGAGTCAAAGCCGTGCCGGTCAGCGGATCATATTGCTTCTTGCCGTCCTCGACGATCTGGACCTGCTTGCAGCCTACCACTTGGCGACCTTGCAAGCCGACCAGTACGTTCGGCATCCCGACGTTCGGGAAGACCTTGTTGTTCCAACCCAATGGGCGCGCAGGATCTTCGTAGAACGAGCGCAGGTAGCCGTAGAGCCAATCGGTACCCCGCACGCGGGCCACCAGGGTCAAGTCCGGCGGCGCGGCGCCAAACCATGACTTGGCGTCCGCAGGCTGCATGCCGATATTCATGTGATCGCCCAGCTTGGCGCCAGTGAACACAAGCTTTTCGAGCATCAGCTCGTGGGGGATGCCCAAGTCATCGGCCACGCGCTCGTAACGCTGGAATTTGGCGCTGTGGCAGCCCATGCAATAGTTGGCGAACGTACGAGCGCCGTCCTGCATGGCCGCCTTGTCGGAAACGTCGATGTCGACTTTTTCCAATTCCGGACCACCGTGTTCAGCCGCAAAGGACAGTGCTGGCATGGCAGCAAGAATCAGTACAGCAAATAGTTTTTTCATCAGCCAGTCACCCTTTCCGGAACCGGTTTGGTCTTCTCGAGCCTGGTGTAGAAAGGCATCAGAATGAAGTAGGCGAAGTACAGGAATGTGCAGACCTGCGACAACAGCGTCCGGCCCGGTGTCGGCGCCAGTACGCCCAGCACGCCCAGGATCACGAACGAAATGCAGAACACCCAGAGCCAGATCTTGCTCAGCCAGCCTTTGTAACGCATCGACTTGACGGGGCTGCGGTCCAGCCACGGCAGGACGAACAGCACGGCAATGGCGGCGCCCATGGCGATGACGCCCAGCAGCTTGTCAGGAACAGCCCGCAAAATTGCGTAGAACGGCGTGAAGTACCAGACCGGAGCAATGTGCTCGGGGGTCTTGAAGGCGTTGGCCTGTTCGAAGTTCGGCTTCTCGAGGAAGTAACCGCCCATTTCCGGGAAGAAGAACACGATGGAGCAGAAGATGAACAGGAAGACCACCACGCCGACGATGTCTTTCACGGTGTAGTACGGGTGGAAGGCGATGCCATCCAGCGGTACGCCGTTTTCGTCCTTGTGCTTCTTGATGTCCACGCCGTCCGGGTTGTTCGAGCCCACTTCGTGCAGCGCCAGGATGTGCAGCACTACCAGGCCGAGGATCACGATCGGCAGGGCAACCACATGCAAAGCGAAGAAGCGGTTCAAGGTGATGCCCGAGATCAGGTAGTCACCGCGGATCCACTGGGTCAGGTCATCGCCGATGACCGGGATCGCACCGAACAGCGAGATGATCACCTGGGCACCCCAGTAGGACATCTGGCCCCACGGCAGCAGGTAGCCCATGAAGGCTTCAGCCATCAGCGCCAGGTAGATCAGCATGCCGAAGACCCACACCAGTTCGCGCGGCTTCTGGTATGAACCGTAAAGCAGGCCACGGAACATATGCAGGTAAACGACGATAAAGAACGCCGAAGCGCCGGTGGAGTGCAGCAGGCGCAGGATCGAGCCGTACTCGACGTCGCGCATGATGTATTCAACGGAGGCGAACGCCTCTTCTGCCGAGGGGGTGTAGCTCATCGTCAGCCAGACGCCGGTGACGATCTGGTTGACCAGGACGAGCAACGCCAAGGAGCCAAAGAAGTAGAAGAAGTTGAAGTTCTTCGGAGCGTAATACTTGCTGAGATGGTCTTCCCACATTTTGGTCGCGGGAAAGCGCGCATCAAACCAGTCCATTAATTTGCTCATCACGCTTTCTCCGTATCGACGCCAACGACAATGATGTCGTCCGACTCATAGGAATGCGGGGGAACTGGCAGGTTCAGGGGTGCGGGCTGCGATTTGTAGACGCGACCGGCCAGGTCATAGTGGGAGCCGTGGCATGGGCAGAAATAACCACCGACCCAGTCTTTACCCAGGTCGGCAGGGGCCACTTCGGGACGGAACGTTGGCGAGCAACCCAGGTGCGTGCAGATCCCGATCAGCAGCAGGACTTCCGGCTTGATCGAGCGCGTTTCAGGGTTGACGTATTCCGGTTGGACCGAGTTCTTGGAGGAGGGGTCGGAGAGCTGGCCCTCGATCTTTTTCAGATTCCCCAGGATTTCCTCTGTACGGCGGACGATGAACACCGGCTGACCGCGCCATTCAGCAATCATCTGCTGGCCTGGCTCGATCTTGCTGACATTCACTTTCACCGGTGCACCTGCGGCTTTCGCCTTGGCGCTGGGAAACCATGACCCCACGAACGGGACCGCAGCCCCCACCGCTCCTGCAGCACCCACCACGGATGTGGCTGCTACCAGGAAGCGACGCCGGCCTGCATTCACGCCGTCATTGCTCATTCAGTCCTCTCCCATCAGCTTTGTGGCCTGTTAAATCAGGCGTCTACTAAGTAAAAATCTGAACTTATAAAAATTTTGCCGAATGGTAATGAAAACCCCCAATTCTGACAAGGTAATTACCAAGCGGCTAAACCGCCAAGCCTTGTAGTATAGGGGCTCTACGAATGTGGCAAGTTGTCACAGAGCATTTATTTCGCACATAAAAAAACGCCCAGCTCCGTGAGGAACTGGGCGCCTTTTGAACGCGGAAGCGAAATTAACGCTTCGAGTACTGCGGACGCTTACGCGCTTTACGCAGACCGACTTTCTTACGTTCAACTTCGCGAGCATCGCGAGTTACGAAGCCAGCTTTACGCAGGGCGCTGCGCAGAGTTTCGTCGTAATCCATCAGGGCGCGAGTGATGCCGTGGCGGATTGCGCCAGCCTGGCCACTTACACCACCACCGATAACGGTGACGTAGATGTCGAATTTTTCGACGGTCTCGGTCAGTTCCAGCGGCTGACGAACTACCATGCGGGCAGTTTCGCGGCCGAAGAAGTTATCCAGGGAGCGGTTGTTGATGGAGATGTTACCAGTGCCCGGACGCAGGAAAACGCGTGCGGTTGCAGTCTTGCGACGGCCAGTGCCGTAATTTTGAGTCGCCGACATAATGAACTATTCCGTTAAAACTTCAGTTCTTGGGGCTGCTGAGCAGTATGAGGGTGAGCAGCGCCCGCATAAACCTTCAGCTTACGATACATGTCGCGACCCAGCGGGTTCTTAGGCAGCATGCCTTTAACCGCGGTCTCGATCACGCGCTCAGGGGCTTTGGCGATCAGCTTTTCAAAGTTGATCGACTTGATGCCGCCAGGAAAACCGGAGTGGGAGTAGTACATTTTGTCAGTGGTTTTAGCGCCAGTAACACGTACTTGCTCGGCGTTGATTACGACAATGTAGTCGCCGGTGTCAACGTGAGGGGTGTACTCAGGCTTGTGCTTGCCACGCAGACGGCTCGCGATTTCGGTGGCCAGACGACCCAGGGTCTGACCAGCAGCGTCGACGACAAACCAGTCGCGCTTTACTGTTTCCGGTTTAGCAGTAAAAGTTTTCATTCTTTATAGCCTCAGGGGCCGCCCTGTAAATTAGACGGCGGATCTTACTGAATAGTGCGTACTTTGACAAGTCAAAGGCAGCCGGATACAGACGCTTTCGGGGGCTCGGGTCGGCGCGTCCGTTCAACGGCAAGATTCTTCGGCGGCGGCGCATCACTTCCACTGCAGAAAGAGGTGCGCAATTATGCAGATTGCGAAAAATATTTCAACCTGCTTTTATGATTGTTTTGCCCAAGGAGTCCCCGATGGACTATCGCAAGCTAGGCCGTACCGATCTGAATGTCAGCGCCCTGTGCCTCGGCACCATGACCTGGGGTGAGCAGAACAGCGAGGCCGAGGCATTCGCCCAAATCGAACGCGCCAAGGGTGCCGGCATCAATTTCATCGACACTGCCGAAATGTACCCCGTGCCGCCCAAGGCCGACACCTACGCGACTACCGAGCGCTACATCGGCAACTACTTCAAGAGCCGTGGCGACCGCGCCGACTGGATCCTGGCGAGCAAGATCGCCGGCCCAGGCAACACCATCGACTACATTCGCGACAAGAACCTCAAGCACAACCGCCGCCACATCGTCGAAGCACTGGACGCCAGCCTCAAGCGCCTGCAGACCGACTGGATCGACCTTTACCAACTCCACTGGCCGGAACGCAGCACCAATTTCTTTGGCCAACTGGGCTACACCCACAAGGCCGACGAAGACTTCACGCCCCTGGAGGAAACCCTCGAAGCCCTCGACGAGCAGGTCCGGGCCGGCAAGATCCGCCACATCGGCCTGTCCAACGAGACGCCGTGGGGCACCATGAAATTCCTCGCTTTGGCCGAGGCCCGTGGCTGGCCGCGCGCCGTGTCGATCCAGAACCCGTACAACCTGCTCAACCGCAGCTTTGAAATCGGCCTGGCCGAGGTTGCCATCCGCGAACAGTGCGGCCTGCTCGCTTATTCACCGCTGGCGTTCGGCTTCCTGTCGGGGAAATATGAAAACGGCGCGCGCCCCGCCAAAGGCCGCCTGACGCTGTACAGCCGCTTCATGCGTTACTTCAATCCGCAGTCGGAAGCCGCGTGCAGCCGCTATGTGGCCCTGGCCCGTGAGCACGGCCTGGACCCGGCGCAGATGGCGCTGGCGTTCGTCACCCAACAGCCATTCGTCACCAGCAACATCATCGGCGCCACCACGCTGGAGCAACTGGACAGCAACATCGCCAGCTTCGACTTGAAGCTGTCGGATGAAGTGCTGGCGGGGATCGAGGCGATTCACAAGGATCAGCCGAACCCGGCGCCTTGATTGACTCATAGGCCCCATCGCGAGCAGGCTCGCTCCCACACTGGCTTTATGTTCGACCGCTAGATCGCGAGCGACACAAACACCTGTGGGAGCGAGCCTGCTCGCGATAGCGGACTCAAGGCCACCCCCTTATCAAAGCGACCGCGCAATGATCTCCTTCATGATCTCATTGGTCCCGGCATAGATCCGCTGCACTCGCGCATCCGCCCATGCCCGGGCAACCGGGTATTCCCACATGAAACCGTAACCGCCATGCAGCTGTACGCATTCGTCCAGCACTTTGCATTGCAGATCGGTGCCCCAGTACTTGGCCATCGCCGCCGTCGGCACGTCGAGCTTGCCTTGCAGGTGAAGCTCCAGGCAACGGTCGACAAAGACCCGGCCAATCTGGATTTCGGTGGCCATTTCGGCGAGTTTGAAGCGGGTGTTCTGAAAGTCGGCAATGGACTTGCCGAATGCCTTGCGGTCGCGGGTGTAGTCCAGTGTCCATTGCAGCGCCGCTTCGGCCGAGGCGAGGCCACCAATGGCGACGGTCAGGCGCTCCTGCGGCAGTTCCTGCATCAGGTAGGCGAACCCCATACCCGCCTGCCCCAACAGGTTCTCCTTCGGCACCCGCACGTCCTGGAAGAATAATTCGGACGTGTCCTGGGCTTTCATTCCGACTTTTTCCAGGCGCTTGCCTTTCTCGAAGCCGGGCGTCCCCGCTTCCACCAGGAACAGGCTGGTGCCCTTGGCGCCAGCCTTCGGGTCGGTCTTGGCGACTACGATGACCAGGTCCGCAAGGAAGCCGTTGGTGATGAATGTCTTGGAGCCGTTGATGACGTATTCATCGCCGTCCAACACCGCGGTGGTCTTCACCCCTTGCAAGTCGGAGCCCGCGCCCGGCTCGGTCATGGCAATGGCGGTCACCATTTCGCCGGATACCAGTTTCGGCAGATATTTATGCTTCAACGCCTCGCTGCCGTAATGAAGGATGTACGGCGCAACGATATCGGAGTGCAACGAGAAACCGATCCCGGTCAGCCCCAGGCGACCGATTTCCTCGATCACCACCGCGCTGTAGAGAAAATCCGCTTCCAGCCCACCGTAGGCCTCCGGAAGGTGCGAGCACAACATCCCCGCCTCCCCTGCCTTGTTCCAGAGTTCACGATCGATATGCCCCTGTTTTTCCCACTGGCTGTGGTACGGCACGGCTTCTTTTTCTAGGAAAGTTCGTACGCTGTCGCGAAACAATTCGTGCTCGGGACTGAACAGGGTTCTGGGGATCATGGCGCACCTTTGGTTATTGTTGGATGGCTTATCCGACAGAGCCTAAGCCTGCCGCGCACAACGGGACACTGGACACTTGCGCCAAAAAATAAGACGATCCAGCCGTTTGATGACCACTATCCCCTATAAAAATAAAGATGAATTATGTCCATGCACGTCTCCACGCCCTTGCGGCGCGTCAGCATCCTGGCCATCGACCGGGTTTTCGCTTCCACCCTCATGCAAGCCAAGGATTTTTTCCACCTGGCCAGCCTGCGCTATGGCAAACAATTGGGCCACGGCCTGACGCCGGCGTTTGAAACCCGCCTGGTCAGTCCCGATGGCCAACCGGTGAACAGCTTCAGCGATGTGATCATGCCGGTGGACGGCGGCCTGGAAAACACCGACGTCATCATCCTGCCGGCCTTCTGGGATGATTTCGCAACCCTCAGCCAACGTTACCCACAAGTCCTGCCGTGGCTGCGCGGACAACACGCGCGCGGCGCGGTGCTCTGCGGCGAAGCCACCGGGGTCTTCTGGCTGGCCGAGGCTGGGCTTCTCGACGGTAAGGAGGCCACCACTTATTGGCGCTTTTTCAATGCCTTCAAGGAACGTTTCCCCCAGGTCCACTTGAACCAGGACAAGCATTTGACCGACGCGGACAATCTGTTCTGCGCAGGTGGCACCACGTCGGCATGTGATCTGTATATCTATTTGATTGAGCGCTTCTGCGGCGCCAACGTCGCCCAAGCCGTGGCGCGGGACATTCTCTATGAAGTGCAACGTAGCTATTCACCAGGACGGATCGGCTTCGGCGGGCAGAAGCTGCATCAGGATGTGATCATCCTGCAGATCCAGCAGTGGCTCGAAGAGCACTTCGCCGACAAGTTCCGCTTCGAGGACGTCGCCCGCGAGCACGGCATGAGCATCCGCAATTTCATGCGTCGCTTCCAGACCGCCACGGGCGACAAGCCCCTGCATTACCTGCAACGGTTGCGGATCGAAACCGCCAAGGGCCTGCTGTCCGGCAGTCGAAAGAGCATCAAGACCATCAGTTATGAAGTGGGTTACGACGACGCGAGCTTTTTTGCGCGACTGTTCCGGCAACACACCGACCTGTCGCCGAACCAGTATCGGCAGCAGTTTCAGCAGGCGGCGTAGCCCAAGTACCGGGCAAAAATCCATTGTGGGAGCGAGCTTGCTCGCGATGGCGGTGGATCAGCAGCATGGATGTTGACTCACACATCGCCATCGCGAGCAAGCTCGCTCCCACAGGGGTTAAGTGGGGAACCAGCAAATAAAAAGGCCTGCAATGGCAGGCCTTTTTTGATTTTCCGATCTCTTAAGGCTTATGCGCCCGCGACAGGAATTCGTGGGACTGCATCTCCAGCAAGCGACTCAGGGTCCGCTGGAACTCGAACGTCAGGCGCCCGCCCGTGTACAGGTCCTTGAGTTCGACTTCGGCCGAGATGATCAGCTTCACGTTGCGGTCGTAGAACTCGTCAACCATGTTGATGAAACGCCGAGCGATGTCATCAGTGGTGACGCTCATCTGCTCGACGCCGCTGAGCAACACAGCGTGGAAGATCTTGCCCAGCTCGATGTAATCGTTCTGGCTGCGAGGGCCGTCGCACAATTCGCGGAAGTCGAACCAGGCCACGTCGTCACAGGTGCGGATGGCGCGGATTTCGCGATTCTCGATGATCAGCACATCGTTCTCGACCGCCTGGGTGCATTCCGGCGTGAGGGCGCGGAAGCTCTTGCGCAGGCTCTCTTCGGCGGCGGCATCCAGCGGGAAATGGAACAGCTCCGCTTGCTCGAGGTGACGCAGGCGATAGTCCACGCCGCTGTCGACGTTGACAACTTCGGTGTGTTCTTTGATCAGCTTGATGGCCGGCAGGAAACGCGCCCGTTGCAGGCCGTCCTTGTAGAGGCCATCGGGCACGATGTTCGAGGTGGCGACCAGGGTCACGCCGTTCTTGAACAGCTCTTCCATCAGCGTGCCCAGGATCATGGCATCGGTGATGTCGGAGACGAAGAATTCATCGAAGCAGATCACCCGGGTTTCGGCGGCGAAGCGCTTGGCGATGATGGTCAGCGGGTTCTTTTCGCCGCCCAGGGTTTTCATTTCTTCGTGCACGCGCTTCATGAAGCGGTGGAAGTGCGTCCGCGTCTTTTCCTTGAACGGCAGCGCTTCGAAGAAGGTGTCCACCAGGTAAGTCTTGCCACGGCCGACGCCGCCCCAGAAATACAGGCCCTTGACCGGCGCCTGGTCTTTCTTGCCGAACAGTTTGCCCAACAAGCCCGGCTTGTTGTTCGACGCGGCGATCAGGTCGTCGTACAGGCGCTGCAAGTGCCGCACGGCCGTTTCCTGGGCTGCGTCGTGAAAGAATTCCGGGCGTTTCAGATCAGCTTGATATCGTTCTAGGGGCGTCATATTCGTTAGCAAGGCAACAAAAACGGGCCGTCACTGTAGCGATGGCCCAGAAGAATGGCAATCGGCCCTTATTCGGGCCGATGGTCGGGTGACGTCTTCGCTTAGTCCTGGGCAGGCGTCAGGGCCACGCGCAACGCGTCGATGGCCGCATCCCGAGCGGTGCTGTCGGCGAACGCCGGGCTCTGGGCCACGCATGCACCGTCGAGCCAGACACCGAAACCCAAGTCGTCACTGCGTACGTCCAAGGGTTGGCCGGACTGCAACTGCTTGGTCACCTGCCCCGCTGTCTTGCCGTCGGCAAAGTTGTTGGAGAGCAACAGTTGCTCGCCATCGGCGGAAAGCAGGCGGAAGCGGAAACTCCCGTCCTCGTCGCGGAAGCTGACGAAACGCGCTGCCTTGGCTGCTTTCTTTTTGGTCTGGGTCGCCACTTGGACCTGGCTGACGAAGGAGCGCAGGCCGACGGCCTCCCGCAGCTCGTTGAGGAACGGTGTCGCCACGGCCCGGGCCTTGCTCGCGCCCAGTTGCAGGATGTCTTCGAGGTCCGATGGGCGCTCGATGAACTGGTGATAACGCTCGCGCGCTTCGCCCAGCTCGCTGTCGAGCAACTGGAACAGACGATTCTTGGCTTCGCCCCAACCCAGGCCCTGCAGCAGCTCGCTACGGAACTCGGCGGACTGTTCGGCAGTGGCGAACGCTTGGAACAAGGTGAACAAATGCGAGTTGTCCGGATCCTTGGCTTCGCCTGGCGCGCGGGAGTCAGTGACGATCCGCGAGATCGCATCCTTCATGTCCTTGGCGCTGCTGAACAACGGGATGGTGTTGTCATAGCTCTTGGACATCTTGCGGCCATCGAGCCCCGGCAACGTGGCGACGCTTTCCTCGATCAGTGCCTCGGGCATGGTGAAGAACTCCTTGCCCTTGCCGAACAGGTGGTTGAAGCGCTGGCCGATGTCGCGGGCCATTTCCACGTGCTGGATCTGGTCGCGACCGACCGGCACCTTGTGAGCGTTGAACATCAGGATGTCAGCCGCCATCAACACCGGGTAGCTGTACAGCCCCATGGTGATGCCGGCGTCCGGGTCTTCGCCGGCCTCGACGTTCTTGTCCACCGACGCCTTATAGGCGTGGGCACGGTTAAGCAGGCCCTTGGCGGCGACGCAGGTCAGCAGCCAGGTCAGCTCCGGAATTTCGGGAATGTCAGACTGGCGATAAAACGTCACGCGGTCCACATCCAGGCCACCGGCCAGCCAGGTGGCGGCGATTTCCAGGCGCGAGCGCTGGATGCGCATCGGGTCATCGCACTTGATCAGGGCGTGATAGTCAGCCAGGAAGTAGAACGAATCGGCATTGCTGTCGCGGCTGGCGAGGATCGCCGGACGGATGGCGCCGGCATAGTTGCCCAGATGCGGGGTGCCAGTAGTGGTGATGCCAGTCAGGATACGGGTACGCGTCGTCATGGATTATCGCTTGTCAGACTGCTGTCAATTCGAGAGGCGCGGCAAGAGCAGATCCTTGAGATCGGTCAGCTTGCCATGGAAAAAGTGTCCGCATTCTGCCACTTTCAGCAGCTCATGGGGGCGTTCGAGCGCCTCGGACCAGGTGTAAACCAGTTGCGGATCCACCACTTCGTCGGTTTCCGGCTGGATCACGGTCAACTCTCCCCCCTTCGGCAAAGGCGATTGCTCGTTCAGGCGCATCACCGCCGGGGCAACCATGAACAGGTGCTTGAGGGATTGACCCTGGGCTTCCAGGCGCCCGCCGAGGGTCGCGGCAACGAAGCCGCCGAAAGAGAAACCGAACAGGGTCAGCGGCAGGCCGGGGTGTTTTTCCAGCAGCCAGGCGGCTGCGGCCTGGGCGTCATCCACTTCGCCGGTACCCATGTCATGACTGCCGGCACTGGCGCCGACGCCACGATAATTGAAACGCAACGTAACCAGGCCGGCATCCCGAGCGGTGCGTTGCAGGGTCGACACCACTTTGTTGAGCATGGTCCCGCCCTGTACCGGGTTCGGGTGGCAGATCAGCGCCAGGCCGCGGGGAGCCTCGCTGTCCAGGTACAAGGCTTCCAGTTGGCCCACCGGGCCATCGATGACTACAGGGGTTTCGCGCATAAGCAAGGAAAGAACTCCGTGACCCCGAATAGGGTCGACTCGTCTAGCTAAAAGTCTGTGCCTGGCATGATTGCGATGTTCTTCGCGGTATACAGCGCAGGTCCGAGCCGTTAACGTAAAGCAAAGCCGTTTATAGAGGAAGGACTCGTGGAACACTCGCTCTTAGTTTGGCTGTTGCCGACTCTTGCCCTGGTTGCCGGTGTCGCCATTGGTTTCCTGATTGCCCGCCTGCTGCCCAACGCGGTGCCCAACAGCACCCAACGTCAGCTGGACGACATCCAGGAACGTTTCGACAGTTATCAGAATGAAGTGGTCACTCACTTCAACAGCACCGCCTCCCTGGTGAAAAAACTCACCCAGAGCTACCAGGAAGTCCAGGATCATCTGTCCGAGGGCGCCAACCGCCTGGCCCTTGACGAACAGACCCGCCAGCGCCTGCTCGCCGCCCTGCAAGCCGATGCGACGCAGAGCCCACGGGAACGCCTGACCCCACCGAAAGGGATCCAGGAACCGCCACGGGACTACGCCCCAAAGGCCCCGAATTCGCCCGGGATGCTCGATGAGCATTACGGTTTGAAGAAGTAAGCCCAAGCGACACCAAAAAGCCCGCCCGATCACAGATCGGGCGGGCTTTTTTTGGGTTCTATCTCCTCACTGCCATTTGATTCCCCTGTGGCGAGGGAGCTTGCTCCCGCTGGGTCGCGAAGCGGCCCCAAACCAGGCAACTCGGTGTGCCAGGAAAATCGAGTTCGCTGCTATAGGGCCGCTTCGCAGCCCAGCGGGAGCAAGCTCCCTCGCCACGGGGCTTGGTGCCCTGAGGCATCTCAGTTAAGGCAACACTTCTTCCGCCACCTGATCGATAGCCGCTTTGGTGATGTCGACGATCAGGTCCGCATCCTCGCGAGTCAGGATCAATGGCGGGGCGAAACCCAGGATGTCGCCGTGGGGCATGGCGCGGGCGATCATGCCGCGCTCCAGGCAGGCCGCCGATACCTTGGGGCCTACCTTGAGGGCCGGGTCGAACGCCGTGCGCTGTTCGCGGTCGGCCATGAACTCCACCGCGGCCAGCATGCCGTCGCCGCGAACCTCCCCCACCAGCGGATGACCTTCCAGCGTTTCACGCAACCGACGGTTCAAGTAGCCGCCAACATTCTCGGCGTTGGCCGTGAGGTTTTCCCGTTCGAGGATGTCGAGGTTGGCCAACGCCGCCGCCGCGCAGATCGGATGCCCGGAGTACGTCCAGCCATGGCCCATGGCGCCTTCGGCCTGGGAGGCTTTTTCAATCACGCTCCAGACCTTATCGCCGATGATCACCGCCGACAACGGTGCATAAGCACTGGTCAGCCCCTTGGCCGTAGTGATCAGGTCCGGCTTCATGCCGTAGCGCTGGCTGCCCATCTTCGAACCCAGGCGACCGAACGCGCAAACCACCTCGTCGGCAATCAACAGCACGTCGTATTTTTTCAGTACGGCCTGGATCGCCTCCCAGTAACCGGCGGGCGGGACAATGATGCCGCCAGTGCCCATCAGCGGTTCGCCGATGAGTGCCGCCACGGTGTCGGGGCCTTCGGCGAGGATCATTTTTTCCAGTTCATCGGCGCAATAACGCACGAACGTCGCTTCGTCCATCCCCGCCGGGGCCTTGCGATACCAATGCGGGCAAACGGTGTGCTTGATGCCCTCCGCCGGCAGGTCGAAATGTTGGTGAAAGGCGGGCAACCCGGTCAGGCTGCCGGTCATGATGCCCGAGCCATGGTAGCCACGGTCGCGGGAAATGATTTTCTTCTTTTGGGGCCGGCCCAGCACGTTGTTGTAATAACGCACCAGTTTGATCTGGGTTTCATTGGCATCGGAGCCGGACAAGCCGTAATAAACCTTCTTCATCCCCTCCGGCGCCCAGTCCATGATGCGGCTGGACAGCTCGATGATCGCCTCGCTCGAATGGCCGACATAGGTGTGGTAATAGGCCAGTTCCTTGGCCTGCTTGTAGATGGCATCGGCCACTTCGGTACGCCCGTAGCCGATATTCACGCAGTAGAGGCCGGCAAAGGCATCGATGAACTCGCGGCCTTCATGATCGCGAATGCGGATGCCCGACGCGCTCTTGATGATCCGCCCCTTGAGCGCGCCGCTGGCATGGTCATGGGCGTGGGTTGACGGGTGCATGAAATGCGCACGGTCTTGTTCGAACAGCGTGTTGAGTTCTTGGCTCATGCGGACTCTCCTGGGAACTGGCCTTGATGGTGCAGGCAAAAGTATTTGGTTTCGACAAAGGGCTCGAAGCCCTCGCTGCCACCCTCGCGACCGAGGCCCGAGGCTTTCATGCCACCGAAGGGGATCGGGTGGCCGGTGAACTTGACGCCGTTGACCGCAACCATGGCGTGGTCGAGACGGCGGATCAGTGGGTAAATGACATCCAGGCGGTTGGAGCAAATATAGGCGGCCAGTCCGTACTCGGTGTCGTTGGCCATTTCGATGGCTTCGTCCAAGGTGTCGAACGGCAGCACCCCGGCGATCGGCGCGAAGTTTTCTTCACGGTAGATGCGCATCTGCGGCGTGACATCGGCCAGCACGGTGGGTTGGTAGAACAACCCGCCCAAGGCATGGGCCTCGCCACCCACCAGGCGTTGAGCCCCCAACGCCAGGGCGTCGGCCACACGATCGGAGGTCGCATCGAACGCGGCCTGATGCATCAAAGGACCGACGTCCACCTCCTGTTCCTGCTGATCGACCATGGCCGGCCCGACCCGCAAGGCGCGCACCGCTGCGGCGAAGCGAGTGAGAAATGCCTGGTAGACCGGGCGCTGCACCATGATCCGGTTGGCCGCGCAACAATCCTGGCCCGACGTCTGGAATTTCGCCTCGACGGCAACTTTCACCGCCAGCGTCAGGTCGGCATCGGCGCAGACAATGAACGGCGCGTTGCCGCCCAGCTCCAACGCGACTTTCTTCACATCATGGGCCGCCGCTTGCAGCACCAGTTTGCCGACCCGGGTCGAGCCGGTAAAACTCACCGAGCGTACGCGGCGGTCCTTGACCAAGGTCTCCATGACCATTTGCGGCTCGCCCAACACCACGTTGAAAACTCCGGCGGGAAAGCCGGCCTCTTCGGCCAGTTGGGCCAGGGCCAGGGCTGAATACGGGGTTTCGTGGGCCGGTTTGATCACCACCGTGCAACCGGCAGCCAGCGCGGCGGCGGCCTTGCGGGTGATCATTGCCGAGGGGAAGTTCCACGGCGTGAGCAGCGCGCAGACGCCCACCGGTTCCTTGATCGTGCCCAGGTGCGCGTTGGGGATATGGCTGGGGATGTTCTGGCCGTAGAGGCGTCGGGCTTCTTCGGCGAACCAAGGGATAAAGCTGGCGGCATAGGCGATTTCGCCGCGGGACTCGGCCAACGGCTTGCCCTGCTCCAGGCTCAGGATGCGCGCCAGATCCTCGCGGTGCTCGGTGATCAACTGCGCCCACCGCCGCAGCAACGCGCCACGGCTATCCAGGCCCTGTTCGCGCCACGCTGGGAATGCGCGATGCGCCGCGTCCACCGCCGCGACGATCTGCGGCGGGTCGAGCATCGGCACATGGCCGACGACCGTGCGGTTGGCCGGGTTGTGGACGGCGACGCTGTGGCCGCTGTCGCTGTGGACCCAATGGCCGTCGACGTAGCAAAGCGCTTTGAACAACAGCGGATGTTGGTAAGGCATGGCGTTCACTCCAGAGCGTGTGCGTGAACCCATGCTAGGGCAGCGACGCTTGGGTTTTCGGGTGTTTGAGCAGCGTCAGACCTTGGTTTCTTTCTGGAAAGAACAGGGCGTAAAGTGGTTTCTGCGGTGCTCAGGAGGGCGATGCCAGCTCCGCAGGCAACGCACCGGCGGTCTTGATGGTCTTGGTGACGATGTAGGTGAAGTAGCGTTCGATGCCAAGGTCTTCGAGCAGCAATTGGTCGACGAAACGTTGATAGGCATCGACGTCGGGCGCCTGGATCATTGCCAGGTAATCCACCCCGCCGCCGGTGGCATAACAGAACGCCACTTCGGGCGCGGCGACCATGCGCTGTTCGAAACGACGCATGTCCTGGGCGGTGTGCCGGGCCAGGGTGATCTCCACCAACACTTGTTGACGCTTGAACACCGCGCCCCAGTCGATCTGCGCCCGATAGCCAACGATCAGGCCCGCCGCTTCCAACTTGCGCACCCGCTCCCAGGCCGGCGTCACCGACAGGTTGATGGCTTCGGCCAGGCTCGACTTGGTGATCCGTCCGTCGTCGGCGAGGATTTGCAGGATCTTCAAGTCGTAGCGATCGAGCTTGTGCATTGGACAGGGCTCTCCAGACAATTCAAATTTCACACCGTCCCTGTGGCGAGGGAGCTTGCTCCCGCTGGGCCGCGCAGCGGCCCCAATAGCAGCTTCGTAATCGCTCAGATCAAAAAGCGACGACTGCTTCGCAGCCGAGCGGGAGCAAGCTCCCTCGCCGCAGTGTGTGTGTCAGTTGAGGTGCATCACGCCAATACATCCGCAATCACCACCAACGTATCGCCACACTGCACCAGCCCGGGAAAATGCCGGGCCGCGAGCAGGCCGCTGCGGGCGGCGCGGTATTCGACCGGGGCGACGCCGCTGCGGGTGGTGTCATGGATGCGCGCCACCACCTCGCCTCTGCTCACGTTTTCACCGAGGTCGCGGCACATCTCCAGCAAACCGTTGTGCTCGCTGGCGATGAAACAACTGGCGTCCGGCATGTCGAGCACCAACGACGGCTGTAACTCGATAGAGCCCCGCAGGATGCCGGCGTGGATCAGCACGTTGCGCACCCCACGCTCGGCAATCGCCACGCTGCGGGCGGTGGACGAACCGCCGCCGCCCAGCTCGGTGGTGACGAACACCTTGCCCTGAGACTCGGCGGCGGTGTCGTACATCGACCCTGCGTCCAGCTCCAGCATGCGCATGCAATACGGCGCGTTGAAGGCCAGCATCCCGGCCTCGCAGCGGGCCTGTTGCTGTTTGTCCGGCAAAACGTGGCAGGCGGCGAATGGCAGGAAATCCAGGGTCCGGCCACCGGAATGAATGTCCAGGACAATGTCGGCCAGGGGCAGCAAGGTGCGGTTGAAGTAGTCGGCGATTTTTTCCGTGACGGTGCCGTCTGGCCTCCCGGGAAAGCTGCGGTTGAGGTTGCCCTTGTCGATGGGCGAAGTCCGGCGCCCGGCATGGAACGCCGGGGTGTTCATGAACGGCACGATGATCACGCGTCCGCTGATTTCATCGGCGGTCAATTGCTGGGCCAGTTTGCTCAGGGCCACCGGGCCTTCGTATTCATCGCCGTGGTTGCCACCACTGAGCAGCGCGGTCGGGCCGCTGCCGCGCTGGATCACGGTGATGGGAATCATCACCGCGCCCCAGGCCGAATCGTCCCGGGAATACGGCAGCTTGAGGAAGCCGTGTTGCACGCCTTTGCGGGTGAAATCCACCGTGGCGCTAATGGGGTTGATCGGCAATTCAGTCATGGGTCAATCCTTCACGAACAATTGACGAGGCACATTGCACAGCGTCTCGACGCCAGTCTCGGTGATCAGGATGCTCTCGGTGATCTCCAGGCCCCAATCATCCATCCACAGCCCGGGCATGAAGTGAAACGTCATGCCCGGTTGCAACACGCTGTTGTCGCCGGGACGCAGGCTCATGGTGCGCTCGCCCCAATCCGGCGGATAACTGATGCCGATGGGGTAGCCGCAACGGCTGTCCTTGTGGATGCCAAACTTCTCCAGCACCTTGAAAAACGCCACGGCGATGTCGCCCGTGGTGTTGCCCGGCTTGGCTGCGTCCAGGCCGGCGGCGATGCCCTCGACCACGGCTTTTTCACCGTCGAGGAAATGTTGCGGCGGCTTGCCCAGGTAAATGGTGCGCGACAGCGGGCAGTGGTAACGCTTGTAGCAACCGGCGATTTCAAAGAAGGTGCCGGCGCCCTTTTCGAACGGCGAATCGTCCCAGGTCAGGTGCGGCGCGCTGGCGTCGGCGCCGGTGGGCAGCAGCGGCACGATGGCCGGGTAGTCGCCGCCATGGCCGTCGGCACCGAGGATGCCGCTGCTGTAGATCTCGGCCACCAGTTCGTTCTTGCGCATGCCCGGCTCGATCCGTTCCAGGATCCGCCCATGCATGTTCTCGACGATGCGCGCGGCGATGCGCATGTAGGCGATTTCCTGGGGCGACTTGACGGCGCGCTGCCAGTTCACCAACCCCGCCGCATCCACCAGCGTCGCGTCGGGCAGATGTTTTTGCAGGGACAGGTAGGCGGCGGCGCTGAAGTAGTAGTTGTCCATCTCCACGCCGATGTTCAGGGCGCCCCAGCCACGGGCGATGATCACCTCGCGGGACAGATAGTCCATGGGGTGGCGCTCGCGGGACTGCACGTAGATGTCCGGGTAGCCGACGATGTTGTCGGCCTGCATGAACACCGTGCGCCTGGCACCGTTGGCATCCTGGCCGCGACCGAACCACACGGGCTCGCCGTCCAGCGCCAGCAGCACGCACTGATGCACATAGAACGACCAACCGTCATAGCCGGTGAGCCAGGCCATGTTCGACGGATCGGTGACCAGCAACAGCTCCAGACCTTGGGCCTGCATGGCCGCGCGAACCTTTGCCAGGCGCTGGGCGTATTCCTCCCGCTGGAACGGAAGATTGACGACTATCTCTGACATCCACCTGCCCTCTGTTGAATGACTCATGAACAAAATGATCTAGCGACCGAACGCAAAGCCCTTGCCCGCCACCCGCGCCCGCTCGAACGCCAGGTTGGCGATGGCGGTGTCCTGGGCGCCGGTGCCGGTGAGATCGCACAGCGTCACTTGCGCGGCATCGGAGCGCCCCAGCCGTTGCCCCGCCAGCACTTGTCCCAGCTCCGTCAACGCCAGCTCATCGCGAACGGTGCCGGCGGCCAAGGCGTGGTGCAGCTCGCCGAGCACGCGGGTCTGGCTCAGGCGATCGGCGACATAGCAATCGACGGCCGCCAACGCTTGCGGGGAGATTTCGTTTTTGTGTTCGGCGTCCGAGCCCATCGCTGTGATGTGCAGGCCGGGATGCAAATGACGGGCTTCGATCAACGGCTCGCGACTGGGGGTGCAGGTGATGGCGATGTCCACGCCTTCCAGGGCGGCGTCAATGGCGTCGCACGGCGTGACGGCAAGCCCGGTGTCACGCGCCAGCGCAAGGCCGAACGCCTGGGCTTTTTGTGCATCACGCGCCCAGATCCGCACCTCGTCGATGGGCCTCACCAGCCGCAACGCCTGAAGCTGCAACGCCGCCTGTTCACCCGCACCGATCAGCGCCACGCTGCGGCTGTCCTCGCGGGACAGACAACGCGCCGCCACCGCCCCAGCCGCCGCCGTACGGACGGCGGTGAGGTAACCGTTGTCCAACAGCAGCGCTTCCAGCAGGCCGGTGCGCGCCGAAAGCAGCATCATCATGCCGTTCAGGCTGGGCAGGCCGAGCTTGGGGTTGTCGAAAAAGCCCGGGCTGACCTTGATGGCGAAGCGTTCAAGGCCTGGCAGGTAAGCGGTCTTCACATCCACCTCGCCGTTGTGCTCGGGAATGTCCAGCCGCAGGATCGGCGGCATCGCCACGGCGGCGGTAGCCAGCAGCACAAAAGCCTGCTCGACGGCGTCGACACTGGCCAGGTCGAGGGCCACGCAGCTGCGCAGGTCGGCTTCGCTCAATAGGGTGACTTTACTCATGGCAGGCTCCGTTAAAGGGGATCAGGCGTTGGCGCCAGCGATGACGCGGGCATGTTGTTCGGTGTCGACGTTGCGCCCGCTGACCACCAGGACAATGGGTCCACGCGGCTCGACCAGGCCGTCGAGCAGCGCCGCGATGCCCACCACCGCGGCGCCTTCGAGCACCAGGCGTTCATGGTGATAGGCGTGGCGGATGGCATGGGCGATGGACGCTTCCGAGAGCAGGTGCAGGTCATCGATCAACTGCCGGGTCATGGCGAAGGTGTAGCGGTTGTCCAGCCCGATACCGCCGCCGAGGGAATCGGCCAGGGTCGGCAGTTCTTCGACATCCACGGGCTGCCCAGCGGCAAGGCTGGCGTGCATCGCCGCGCCTCGGGCCATGCTGATGCCGTGGACCTGGATCGCTGGATTGGCGCTTTTGAGGGCCAGGGCAACGCCGGCGAACAGACCGCCGCCGGACAACGGAACGAGGACCTGGGCCACGTCCGGTTGCTGTTCCAGGATTTCCAGGCCGAGGGTGCCTTGGCCGGCGATGATCGCCGGGTGATCGAAGGGCGGCAGGAAGGTCGCGCCCTGCTCGTTCGCGATGCGCTCGGCTTCGCGCTGGGCATCGTCCTGGGACTGGCCGACGATGCAGACCTCGGCGCCGAGGTCTCGAATCGCTTGCACCTTGTTGGATGGCACCAGGTGAGACAGGCAGACAATCGCCCGCACGCCTTGTTGCGACGCGGCGTGCGCCAGCGCCCGGCCGTGATTGCCAGTCGACGCCGTGACCACGCCGCGCGCCTTCTGCTCGACGCTGAGCTGCGCCACCGCATTGCTCGCGCCACGCAGCTTGAAGCTGCCGGTGATCTGCAGGGATTCCAGCTTGAGGTATACGGGCACGCCCATTAGTCGCGACAGGCTAGGGGAATGCTCCATGGGCGTGCGCCTGACCTGCGACTCGATGCGCTGGCGAGCGAGGTAGATGTCCTGAAGCTGCAACCCTGTCATGACCGCGTCCCGAGCAGATGTGTTGGGCGCAGTCTAAGAGGGCAGGATTGTGGTGATGAATGTACTAGGGCAATTTAGTTTGCATTCACTATCGACCAAAAGAGATGACCACAATCCTCAAAGAACACCTCGCTCCCTGTGGCGAGGGAGCTTGCTCCCGCTGGTCTGCGCAGCAGACCCAACTCCTTTCAACCAGACGCACCTGCAGGCGTTTAACTGTTTTTACGACTGCTTCGCAGCCGAGCGGGAGCAAGCTCCCTCGCCACAAAGGCACCTGCAACTTTGGGGTAAGCCCACCGCTTGCCCATCAAAAATCATGAATCTGCGGATATTGATTGAAGATCTCCCGCATGCCGATCAACGCATGGCGCATTTCTTCATCGCTGCATTCGGCGCCGACGCACACCCGCACCGCGCGCGGCCTGGGGGTGCCGCGTACGGTGAACGGATCGGGGGACGTGACGGCGATGTGCTTGTGGCGCAACGCCCGCACCAGGCTGTCCACTTCCCAGTGCGGCGGGATGCCGATCCAGGCATTCAAGGCATGAGGATGCTGGGCCAATACATGCTCACCCATGTATTCGGTGACCATCGCCTGGCGTCCGGCCAACAGGCGCCGTTGAAGATGCAGCAGCGAATCGGCGCGGCCGTCGCGGATCCAGCGGGCGGCGATTTCCGAGACCATCGGCGTGGCCATCCAACTGTTGACGCGCAGAATGCTTTCGGTGCGCAGCGCCAGGCGCTTGGGCACCACCAGATAACCGATCCGCAACCCCGTGAGCACGGACTTGGTCATGCTCGTGCAATAGAACGACAGCTCCGGCAGGTAGTGGCTGATGGGCGGCGCGCGGCGTTCGTCCAGCAGCGGACCGTACACATCGTCTTCGATGATATGCACGCCAAACCGTCGGGCGATCTCGGCGATTTCCCGGCGGCGGGCGTCGGGCATCAGGCTGGTGGTGGGGTTGTTCAAGTTTGGCGTGCACACCAGGGCGGTGATGCGCTCGTTGCTGCACATGTCCTCGAAGTGTTCGGGATCGATGCCATGGCGGTCAGTGTCCAGACCCTTGAGGGTAAAGCCCAGCACCTGGGAGTTGCCGATCACGCCGTGGTCGGTCAGCCCTTCGCAGAGCACCACATCGTCGGGCCCGGCGAGGGATGCCAGGGCGAGAAAAATGCCATGGGCGGCGCCATTGGTGATCAGCACATCGTTGCGATCGACCTTCAGGCCTTGGCGCCCGATCCATTGCACCGCCGCTTCGCGATGGGATTCAAAACCGGCTATCGGACGAAACGCATGGATCCAGGGCTGGTCTTCTTCGGTGCTCAGCTCGGCGCAGGTGTCGCGCCAGAACTGGTCGTGCTCGCGGGTGTGGAGAATGCGCGTGATGGAAAAATCCACCAGCGCCCGCTCGGGGCTGTCGAGTATGTAAGTGGCGACCCGGTCGCTCATGCGCCGCGAGACGAAACTGCCGCGCCCTACTTCGCAACGTACCAGCCCTTGGCGCTCCAATTCTTTGTAGGCATTGGTGACGGTCTGCACGCTGATGCCCATGGCGTCGGCTACCTGCCGTTGCGGCGGCAGGCGCTGGTCGTTGGCCAAGGCGCCCTGTTCGATGTCATCGGCGATCGCCTGCACCAGGATCTTGTATTTGGATTCACCGCTGCGGGCGAGGTCCAGGGCTGACTTCCATTTATCCATAACGGCTGCGACCGGCGTGAGAACGGGTGCGCACAGCATTGCGCGGCCATCGCGCCAAAGCAATTGTCCTAGTGCAATACAATCCGCGCCGGGGCTTTTGTATGCTCGGTCCAAGGTCATCGTCCAGGCGGGTTCATTACCCCGACAAAAAGCCGGATCGACCTGTACCGGCGCCGCTACCGATTCCAGGCCTCGCCCGGATCCGCCGCCGTACGCTTTGCTCTTGTCACACTGCCTCCTAACACAGAACCGTCCGCTGGCGGATCCACAAGAAACAGGAGATTTTATCGATGAGCAATTTTCTTCCCGGCACCTACGCACCCTTGCGTCGGATCTTGTTGACCTGTGCCGCGTTGGGCCTGGCCAGCAGCGTCCAGGCGGCCACCCTGGACACCATCAAAAGCGACAGCAGCATCCGCATCGGCTACGCCAACGAAACCCCGTTTGCCTTCACCGAAACCGACGGCACCGTCACGGGTGAGTCGCCGGAGATCGCCAAGATCATTTTCGCCAGGATGGGCATCAAGCAGGTCAATGGCGTGCTCACCGAATGGGGCTCGCTGATCCCTGGGCTGCGCGCGGGTCGCTTCGATGTGATTGCCGCCGGCATGTACATCACCCCGGCACGCTGCAAGCAAGTGTTGTTCACCGATCCGCAATACCAGCTGCCCGATGCCTTGCTGGTGGCCAAGGGCAACCCGAAAAAACTTCACAGTTATGAAGACATCGCCAAGCAACCGGATGTGAAGCTGGCAATCATGGCCGGCACGGTGAACCTGGCGTACGCTCGTGATTCCGGGGTCAAGGATGAACAGATTCTCCAGGTGCCCGACACCACCGCGCAATTGCAAGCCGTACGCGCCGGTCGCGCCGACGCCGCTGTCGGCACCCAACTGACCATGAAAGGCCTGGCCGCCAAGGGCGGTGACAAGGTCGAGGCGATGACTGAATTCAAGGACGACCCGTCCCACATCGGCTATGGCGCCCTGGCCTTCCGTCCCGAAGACAAGGACCTGCGCGACGCGGTCAACGCCGAGCTGAAAAAATGGCTCGGGTCGGAAGAACACCTCAAGGCCGTCGCGCCGTTCGGTTTCGACAAATCCAACGTCACCAGCAAGACCGCGGCCGAGCTCTGCGCTCAGCCCTAATGGCACGCCGAAACGGGCATGACGCGCGGTGCGTGATGCCTGTTCCCTGCTTCATCGGACATCGGGTTGAACCATGGGCGAATTACTTCCGTTATTGATTCAAGGGGCCTGGGTCACACTCCAGGTGACTTTCTTCGGCTCGCTGCTGGCGATTGTCGCGGCGGTACTCGCAGCCCTCGGACGGCTGTCGCCGTGGCGCGCGTTGCGCTGGTTTTCCATCACCTACATCGAAGTGTTCCGAGGCACGTCGCTGCTGGTGCAATTGTTCTGGCTGTTCTTCGTGCTGCCGCTGCCGCCGTTCAACATCGAGCTGAGCCCCTACGCCGTGGCGATTGTCGGCCTGGGCCTGCACATTGGCGCGTACGGGGCCGAGGTGATGCGCGGCGCCATCAGCTCAGTCGCCAAGGGCCAATACGAGGCCTGCACGGCGCTGAACTTCAGCGGTTTCACGCGCTTCAAGCGAATCATCCTGCCCCAGGCGTTGCTGGCGGCCATTCCACCCGGCACCAATTTGTTGATCGAGTTGCTGAAGAACACGTCGCTGGTATCGCTGATCACCTTGTCGGACCTGAGTTTCCGGGCGCGCCAGTTGGATCAGGCAACGTTCCAGACCCTGGAGATCTTCAGCCTGGCGCTGGTGATGTATTTCATCCTCGCCCAGGCCATCAACTTCGGCATGCGCAACATCGAGCGGCGGCTGAGCCGGGGCCGGATGCGTGGAGGTCTGTCATGACACTGTTCGACTGGTCTTACGCCGCGCAAATCCTCCCGGACCTGCTGCGCGCCTCCCTCAACACCGTGGGCATCACCTTGATCGGCTTTGTGATTGCAATCGTGCTGGGGCTGTTCCTTGCGATTGGCCGGCGCAGCCGCCGATTCTGGCTGTCGTGGCCGGCCACGGCGGTGATCGAATTCATCCGCAGCACGCCGTTGCTGATCCAGGTGTACTTCCTCTACTACGTGCTGCCCAACTACGGCCTGAGCCTGACGGCCATGCAGGTTGGCATCGTGGGCATCGGCCTGCACTACGCCTGCTACATTGCCGAGGTCTATCGCAGCGGCCTCGACGCGGTGCCTCGGGCGCAGTGGGAAGCGGTGACAGCATTGAACATCGCGCCATACGACGCGTACCGCAACATCATCCTGCCCCAGGCATTGCGCCCCATCGTGCCGCCGCTGGGCAACTACCTGGTGGCAATGCTCAAGGACACGCCGGTGCTATCGGCGATCACCGTGGTGGAAATCATGCAGCAGGCCAAGAATATCGGCTCCGAGCACTTCCGCTACCTGGAACCGATCACCCTGGTCGGCCTGTTCTTCCTCGCCCTGAGCCTCGCCTTGGCTTATCTGGTACGGCGCCTTGAAACGCGCATGGAGCTACGCTAATGACTTTACCTCTGTCCACGCCCACCGATCTGTCCCGGCGCAGCACGCTGGCATCGCAGCAGGAGGCCCCGGCCATGAACGTCCCGACACCGTCCCGGCCAATTGTGAGTTTCCAGGACGTGACCAAAAGCTACGGCAGCTTCACAGTGCTCGACCATTTGAACCTGGATGTCGCGCCCGGTGAAAAAGTCGCGATCATCGGCCCCAGTGGTTCCGGCAAATCGACGCTGTTGCGGGTGTTGATGACCCTGGAGGGTATCGACCAGGGCCAGATCCGCATCGAGGATGATTCGCTGACCCACATGCCCAACCGCAACGGCGTGCTGGTGCCCGCGAACGACCGACACATCCGCCGGGTGCGCGGCAAGATCGGCATGGTATTCCAGAGCTTCAACCTGTTTCCCCACATGACCGCGCTGCAGAACGTCATCGAGGCGCCCGTGCAAGTGCTGGGCATGAACCCGAAAGAAGCCCGCGAGCGTGCCGCCGACCTGCTGGAGCTGGTGGGCCTGGGCAACAAGCTAGACCATTACCCGTCGCAGCTGTCTGGCGGCCAGCAACAGCGGGTAGCGATCGCCCGGGCGCTGGCGATGCGGCCCAAGGTGATGCTGTTTGACGAAGTGACCTCTGCGCTGGATCCGGAGCTGTGCGGCGAAGTCTTGAACGTTATCCGCAAACTCGGCGCCGAACACAACCTGACGATGCTGATGGTGACTCACCAGATGGGCTTTGCCCGGGAGTTCGCAGACCGGGTGTGCTTCTTCTACAAGGGCCAGATTCACGAACAGGGCACCCCGGCGCAGATTTTCGAAAACCCGCAGCAGGAACGTACGTGTGCGTTCTTGAGTGCGGTGAAAGAGGCGAATTGACCCCTAATTACTCAAGCGAACACCTCCGTGGCGAGGGAGCTTGCTCCCGCTGGACTGCGCAGCAGGCCCAAATCAGCGAACACGGTGTGTCAGGAGAATCAAGGCGAATGATCTCAGGACTGCTTCGCAGCCCAGCGGGAGCAAGCTCCCTCGCCACAAAAGCCCAAACGCCAGTCGCAAAAAAAGAGGGACCCCATTTTCGGGGTCCCCCTTTCGTTTACAGCCCAGCGATCAAGGATACTGCTGGTAAGTCTGTCCCTGCTGCTCCGGCGCCTGGTACTGCTGCCCCGGAATAGCCTTGAGGTTGACCTCGACGCGACGGTTCTGCGCACGGCCGTTGACGTCGCTGTTGCTCGCCACCGGGTTGTCCGGGCCGGCGCCACGGGCCGAGAGGTTGGCACCGCTCACGCCCTGGGACGTCAGGTAGGTCGCCACGCTCTGGGCGCGGCGCTGGGACAGGTCCATGTTGTGCTGACGGCTGCCAGTACTGTCGGTGTAGCCGACGATTTCGATCTGGTTCTGGTTGAATTCCTTGAGGGAGTTGGCCAGGTTGTTCAGCGGCTGGTAGAAACTGGAGGCGATGTTCGCCGAGTCGGTGGCGAAGGTGATGTTGCCCGGCATGATCAGCTTGATCTGGTCGCCCTGGCGCTGCACCTCAACGCCGGTATTGGCCATGCTCGCACGCAGCTTCTTCTCCTGCTGGTCGGCGTAGTAGCCGTAGCCGGCCGCCGAGGCGCCAACCACCGCAGCGCCGATCAACGCACCCTTGCCCCGGTTATCGTGACCGATGGCCGCACCGGCCAGTGCCCCGGCCAGCGCACCGAGGCCACCGTACTTGGCGGTTTTGCTCATGCCCGACGAGTCGGTAGAGGCCTGGCCCTGATTGTCATAGGGGTTGGGCGACGCACAGCCGGACAACAGGGCCACGGCGGTAGCGACAACGATCAAGCGACGCGAGGTGAACATGAAGATGCTCCTGGGATTTTCAGTCTGGTTGCCAAAGTGTAGGCAATCGACTCTGGCGGGCGTTGGAACGCGGCAATCGTTAAAAATTCCGTCCCGTTGCGCTGCGTTTCGCCCTGACTGAACAACACCCGCCATCGCCCGACCTTGAGCATTCACTCCTGCGCAAGGCTGCGGCTCACACCCCTGGCGATCATCTCCACTTCCCGCCCGTCAATCGTCAGCGGCGGCAACAGACGGATGGTCTTGCCCCGGGTGACGTTGATCAGCAGGCCATGGTCCCGGGCAGCACGAAGGGTCAGGTCACGGACCGGTTGCTTGAGTTCGATGCCGATCATCAACCCTTGGCCTCGGACCTCCAACACGTTCGGGTTATCCGCCAACTCAGCCCGCAACCGGCTGAGCAACTGTGCGCCCTGACGCCCGGCGTTCACCACCAGGCCTTGCTCCTCAATGATGTCCAGCACCGTGCAACCCACACGGCAGGCCAGGGGATTGCCGCCAAACGTACTCCCATGACTGCCGGGCGTGAACAGCTCGGCGGCTTTGCCCCGGGCCAGGCAGGCACCGATGGGGACGCCATTGCCCAAGCCTTTGGCAAGAGTCATGACGTCCGGCACGATGCCTTCGTGCTGGAACGCAAACCATTGGCCGGTGCGGCCGATGCCGGTCTGGATCTCGTCGAGCATCAGCAACCAGGCGCGCCGGCTGCACAGGTCCCGCAGCGCCCGCAGGTAACCCGGCGGCGCGACTTGCACGCCACTTTCCCCTTGGATCGGCTCCACCAGAATCGCGACGATACGCTCGCCATGGGTCTGCTGGATTTTTTCCAACGCCGCGAGATCGCCAAACGGCACCTTGATGAAATCCCCCGGCAACCGATTGAATCCCAGCCGCACCGATGGGCCGTCGCTGGCGGACATCGTGCCCAGCGTGCGCCCATGGAAGGCGTTGTCCATGACCACCACCAGCGGCTGCTCGACGCCTTTGTGCCAGCCGTGCAGACGCGCCAGTTTCAGTGCGGTTTCGTTGGCCTCGGCTCCGGAGTTGTTGAAAAATGCCCGGTCCATTCCCGACAACTGCGTGAGTTTGCCGGCCAACCGTTGTTGCCAGTCGATGCTGTACAGGTTGGAGGTGTGCAGCAACAGGCCGGCCTGCTCACTGATAGCCGCCACCAGCCGGGGATGGGAGTGCCCGACGTTGGTCACCGCCACACCCGCCACCGCATCGAGGTACTCGCGGCCGTCCTGGTCCCACAGGCGGGTCCCCAGGCCATGGGTGAAACTCAGTGCCAGAGGTTGGTAAGTGCTCATCAGGCAAGCGGCGGTCATGACATCTAGCTCCATCGGGTGGTTTTTTCCAGTATGGTTAGCCACCCTCGATGGATAAACGCTGCTTCACTTCAATCATTTATAAGCCGAGCTTGATAATGGACTTGTTCCAGGCAATGACTGTTTACGTAAAAGTCGTGGAGACGGGCAGCCTGACAGCGGCAGCCCTGGCGTGCGAAATGTCCACCACCATGGTAGGAAATCATCTTCGTGCGCTGGAACAACGCCTCGGCGTGCGCCTGATCAATCGTACGACTCGTCGTCAACGCTTGACGGAATTCGGCTCAGCCTATTACCAACGTTGCCTGGAGGTGCTCGGGCTGGTCGCCGACTCAGAGCGCCTGGCGGAACAGACCCAAGGCGACCCCACCGGCACCTTGCGCATCACCGCGCCGCTGACCTTCGGCACGGAGCGCCTGGCGCCAGCACTGGCCGAGTTCAGCCAGCGCTACCCACAGGTCAAGCTCGATGTGGTACTGACCAACCAGCGCCTCGATCTGCTCGACCATGGCTTCGATGTCGCCATCCGACTGGGGCTCCCCGATCCGAAGCTGATCGCCCGCCCCTTGGTGGACTACACCCTGACCATCTGCGCGTCTCCCGTTTACCTCGCTCGGCGAGGCACACCGCGCAAGCCCGACGATTTGCGACACCATGATTGCCTGTCGTTTGCCTATTCCGCCGGCGATGAATGGCGCTTCGCCCAGGAACACTGGCCAATCAACGGCCCGGAAGGCGAAATCAAAATCCCGGTGACCGGCCCGATGCTGATCAATAGCTCTTCGGGCCTGCACCGTGCCGCGCTCGCCGGCATGGGCGTGGTAATGCTGCCCGACGCGCTGGTGGCAAAGGATCTGCAGGAAGGGCATCTGGTGGCGCTGCTCCAGGACTATCAACTGCCTCATCGCCCGATGAGCCTGATGTACGCCCAGGATCGCTACCGTTTGCCGAAGCTGCGCAGTTTTGTCGAGTTTGCCCTGGAGTACTGGGCGAGGCCCGTCGGATAGAGAAATTTGCCTTTTAAGGCTACTATTGTAGAAGTAGCTTTTAAAGGCTACTTTTTAGATTCTAACGACTGAGCACATTCAATCAATGAAGCCAGAAGCGGTATTGACCGGTGACCTGATTCACTCGCAGAGCGCAGGGAATACCCTTGCGTACATCGCACGCCTGGAAAAGGTGTTGGGACAGCAGGAAAAACGCTACCAAGCGAAAGCGGACATTTTTAGAGGTGACGGTTTTCAACTTTTGATGAGCCAGCCCGAACAAGCTTTCCACTGTGCCATCGCCTTGCGAGCCGCCTTGATCGAGGCCAGCCCCGAAGGCGAGCGTTGGGATGCGCGCATCGCCGTGGGCATTGGCTCGGCACGCAAATCGCAAACCTATGGTGAAGCTTTCGTCCTTTCCGGCCAAGGGCTCGATAGCATGAAAAAAAATACGCTGGCCGTGTTCTGCAATCACCAGGAATTCCAAGAGCGCGCAGGATTGGTAACAGAGTTCGTTGCAGCCGTACTGGAGGAATGGACAGTGGTCGAAGCCCAGACCTATGCGCTGCACCTGATAGAGGAAACCAACCAACAAACCATCGCCCACAGCCTAGGCAAGTCCCGGGTCACCATCAACAAAGCTCTGCAGCGCGCCCAAGCGCGTTTACTGGACAAATACCTGGCAAGCACCAGCCGGTGGATCAAGGAGCTGGGCAGTGATTGAATCGTCAAGATTGCTCGTAATCCTGTTATTCGCGCATCTGCTTCTGGACTTCTGGATATCTGGTTATTTCACATCAAAAACCTCCGCCAGCCGTACCCGACAAATCGCCTGCAACCTGATCATGCTAGGTATCTATTTCGCAGTTTTTTCCCTGCTGCTGATACTGGCGGGGCAAACCGGTGCTTTAGCCACTAAAGCCGGATTGTTGATGGCAACCGCCAAACTGATTACCCTCATCTTTATTCATGACCCTACCAAATCACCGCTATGGGCTCTGCTTGCCCGACAAACTGTTCTAGTTGCCAGCCTGGCCACGATCTGCCTGCTCTCTGACAGCAGTGCTGCGAGTGTTCAAGGCGCTCTGGCAAAACTAATGACCACGACAAATCTTACGGTTGGCCTCGCCTATCTCGCGATGCTACGACCCGCTTCAGCATTGATTGGCACAGTACTCAGTCCATGGATTAAAGAGATCGACACTGTAGGCTCCTTGACCAACGCAGGGACATTGATCGGCTATCTGGAGCGATTACTCATATTGACATTTGTCTTGCTGGAGCAATGGGAGGCCGTCGGTTTTCTTCTCACCGCAAAAAGCATCCTTCGCTTCAATGAAATCCAGAATGCCAAAGTACGGTCCATCAGCGAATACGTATTATTAGGCACCCTACTCAGCTTTACCTTGAGCATAGGAACAGGGCTGCTCGTCATGAATGCATTAAAGTTGATCGCCGACCAGTAGCCTGAAAAGGCTACTTCTTGATTTGTAGCCTTAAGGCGCTACTTCAGATGCACCATGTCACCCCTAGTGACCCCTAAGCCCATCGGCTACTCTTCACCCTCGGAGAGCATTTTGATATCAGGGCTGATTGAGGGAACAATGATGGACGACGCCTCGAAGATCGATTTGCTGCGGTTCGATTTGTCCGATCTGGACGAAAGCGTGCTGCACACCATCATGGAACTGGTCAGCGATGGCATCTGGGACTGGAACGCCAATACCGGGTTCGTTTATCGCAACCCCGGTTGGTACACCATGCTCGGCTACTCGCCTCATTCGCTGAGCAACACCGTGTTGACTTGGGAGAGCGTGATCCATCCGCAGGATTACCCCCAGGTGATGTCACTGTTCGATGACTACCTTCAACAACGCTCGGCAAAATACCAAGCCGAATACCGCTGTCGCACGCATGACGGCTCGTATATCTGGATCGAAGACCGCGGCTACGTCATCGCTCGCAACCCCGACGGCAGCGTGGCCCGAATGATCGGCGCCCATCGCAGCATCGACGACAAGAAGCGTCTGTTCGAGCAACTTGAACGGCGCAACAAATCCCTGGAAGCGGTCATCGAAGAGCGCACCCGTGAGTTGTCGCGGGTCAACCATCAATTGCAGATCCAACTCGACGAAAACCGCAGGCTCGCCGAAACCGACGCATTGACCCTGGTCGCTAATCGGTATCGCCTGGAGCAGACGCTGCCTCAGGCTTGCGAACGCGCCCAGCGCTTTCGCGAACCGTTGTCGCTGATCGCCATGGACATCGACGATTTCAAGGACATCAACGATCGATACGGCCATGCATTCGGTGATGCGGCGCTGGTGCAAGTGGTGCAGGCGGTCAAGCGTTGTGAGCGCGACAGCGACCTGTTGGTGCGTTGGGGTGGCGATGAATTCATCATGATTTTGCCAAATACATCCTTGGCCGATGCGGTCTTGATGGCCGAAACCATACGCCGCGGCCTGTCCGACCTGCTCCCGGTAGGGGATTTCCAGATCACCATGAGTTTTGGTGTGGTGCAGCGGATCGAAGACGAAACCCAAGAGGTATTGATGGATCGGGCGGACCAGGCGCTGTATCGCTCGAAGATGGCCGGCAAGAACGTGATATGCGACTGACCTCTGCTTGCGAAGAATGAATCCATGAGGCGTTTGTTGCGGTCATAGCTTTGTCCCCGCAATCAGGCCTCCCGCATTGGCAACTCGACTCTCACGCTCTTCAATCCTTTTCCTGGGCTGCGCGGGCTGGTCATTGCCCAGGGCGCAATGGCCGTCCTTTCCCGATGAAGGCACCCATCTGCAGCGCTACAGCGCACGCTTTCCAGCCGTGGAGATCAACAGTTCGTTCTATCGCCCGCACCGCCCCGCCACGTATGCAAAATGGGCGGACAGCGTGGCCGCAGAATTTCGCTTCTCGGTGAAAATGCCAAAGCAGATCACTCACGAACGACGCTTGGTCGATTGCGAGGGGCTTGTGGAAGAATTCCTCGGGCAGTGCTCGCAACTGGGGGAAAAACTCGGCTGCCTGCTGATTCAACTGCCACCTTCGCTGGCCTTTGACGACGCCCAGGCCGAGACCTTCTTCAAGGTTTTGCGTGATCGTTACCAAGGCGATGCGGTGCTTGAACCTCGACACCCGAGCTGGCTCGCACCACCCGCCATGGCGATGCTGCAGACCCAGCGAATCGGTCGCGTGGCCGCCGATCCCTCGCCGCTGCCGGGGGGCGACCAACCGGCGGGGTGGCCCGGCATTCGTTATTACCGTATGCACGGCTCGCCGAAGATTTATTACACCCCTTACGATGATGTCCGGCTCAAGCAAATCGCCCAAGCCTTGAAAGCCGCCCCGGACACACCGACCTGGTGCATATTCGATAACACGGCCAGCGGCGCAGCGACCCCGGACGCGTTGCGGTTGATGGCGCTGTTGCGCGGATGAAATGCGTACCGGCGACCGGTCCGACCGTGACAACACCGCCCGCGTCCAATAGATTAGGCGGCCGGAAAAAAGCTCAACCCCTTTCTCGCCATATCCCGCTAACAGAAGTAGTGAAATTTCAATGTCCGATTCCAATACCGCTGAATCCGTAATCACCCTGTCGTCCAAAGCGGAATACGAAAACTCCATCAATCTTTCACAGCATCTGCCCCAGGCCAAAACCATCAGCGAGATGGTCCTGGATGCGTTCCAGTCGAACCGCGAAAGCGACCAGATCCGCGAACTGCGCACCGCCATCCGCCAGGCTCACGACGCGTTCGATGACGACAAGGCCTACGAACTGATGGGCCAGCTCAAGCAACTCAAGGACGCCGAAGCTGCGGATTTTGCTGCTTTGGAAGACCTGAGCAGCCGCTTCCCCATCAGCCGCATTCTCTCCAGCTACAAGGATGATGCGGATTTCCAGGAACTGGTCTACGGCCTGGCCTTGAAAGTGCTGAACCAGACCCACCAGGCGATCAGCAACCCAAGCGGTAGCAAAGGCAAGGCCTCGCGGCCCAAGAAGGAAGCCGAGGTGTTCGTCATTAGCAAGGACGGCATCAGCGTCACCCTGCCCCTGCGCACCCCGCGCTCCAAGCCGAACGTCGACCGCGAGGCCTTCGAGTTCCTGGGTTTCAGCTTTGTTGGTGAAGGCGACGAAGCCGAGCTGGAAAGCGAGACCTTCCTGGACAATGACGGCACCGAACAACCGGTCACCCGCAAAAGCATCGTCACCGCCCTGCAACAGCAAAAGGCATTCGACGGCTACAGCATCGCCCAGCAATAAAATAAACCCGCGTCGAGTCGAGTCCCTTGTGGGAGCGAGCCTGCTCGCGAATGTGGTGGATCATTTGAGGTGATGTTGGCTGAACGGGCGCATTCGCGAGCAGGCTCGCTCCCACAGAAGTCCCAAGTAACACCCAAGAAAAAGCCCCGCACTTCTCTCGAAGGCGGGGCTTTCCCACGGCTATGAGCGGATCAAACAGCGCCAAGCCGCTCGACCATATCCGGAAACTTCTCGACCAATTTGATCAACAAAGCTGCCTGGGCATTAGGTTTGGATTTCTGCTGCTCCCAGTTTCTAAGGGTGCCCGGACTGGTCCTGATGCTCTTGGCGAACACGGCTTGGGACATATGGAGCCTGTCGCGCAGAGCCACGATTTCCTGGGCTGAAATCTCAGGAACCGGTTTGTCGTCGATCGATATCTGACGAAGGGTAATCTTTCCCTCGCGGTGAGCGGCCATCTCATCGACGCCGTGCATCATCTCGGCAAACAGATCACGTTTTTTCATAAGGTACCCGACCGTGGACGTGAACGTAGTTGTTTCAAAAAATAGGGTTCGCATGGCAGAAACTATAGGCAAATCGCGTATAGATCAACAAGCCAGAATCTATTGCGACGAATGACAGCGGGTCGCCATGACCCATTTCGAAAAAAAGCCCCGCGCTTCTCTCGAAGGCGGGGCTTTTTTTACTGCCTCTGTCGCTTAACGCGCGTAAGTCAGCAACAACTCACTCGGCACCTTGAAATCCAGGGACATCATCACGCTCAGGGCAGTGATGGTGAAGATCGAGAACACGAACAGCTTGCGTGCCCAGACCGTGTCATCCACCGCCTTGTAGCCGGTCCAGGCCATGTACAGCCAGTACATGCCCATGGCAGCGGCGACGGCGAGGTAGCTCATGCCGGCGTAGCCGCTGAAGGTCAGCATCAAGGTCGCCACGAGGAAGGCCAGGATGTAGAGCAGGATGTGTTTCTTGGCCACCTGGATACCGCGCTTGACCGGCAATACCGGAATCGAGGCCGCCAGGTAATCATTGAAGCGGAAGATCGCGATGGCATAGGAATGCGGCATCTGCCACAGGCTGAACATCACCAGCAGCGTCACCGCCGCCATGTCGAAGCTGTTGCTGACCGCGACATAACCGATCACCGGCGGCATCGCCCCCGACAGACTGCCCACCAGCGTGCCGTGAACCGACTTGCGCTTGAGGTACAGGCTGTAGAGGCCGACGTAGATGACAAAGCCGATCACCGCGAATAACGCCGCCAGCGGGTTGGCGACCCAGTACAGCAGCGCCACGCCGGCCACACCCAGCACCGTGGCAAACGCCAGGGCCAGTTGCACCGGAATCAGGCCTTGGACCAGCGCCCGGTTCTTGGTGCGTTCCATCTTGATGTCGATGTCACGGTCGATGCAGTTGTTGAACACGCAACCGGACGCCACCACCAGGGAAGTGCCGATCATCGCCGCCAGGAAGATGGCCAGATCGACATGCCCCTTCGAGGCCAGGAAAAACCCGCCCGCCACAGAAAGCACGTTACCGAAAATGATCCCCGGCTTGGTGATTTGGATAAAGTGCTTCAGTGACATCCGGACTTTCCTCAGTGCGCCATCATGTTGGTGTGGATGCTGAACATGATCCACAGCGACAAGCCGACCAGCAGTACGATCACCAGCGCAGCGAAGACAAACGCAATCACGTTGTTACGCTGGGCGGCCGAACGGTCCAGGTGCAGGAAGTACACCAGGTGGACCAATACTTGGACCACGGCGAAGATCAGAATGATCCAAAGCGTCAGGCTCTTGGGCAGCGATGGGTACATCACCAGGCCGAACGGAATGACGGTCAGGATCACCGACAGGATGAAACCGATGGCGTAGGACTTGACGCTGCCGTGGCCGGCGTCGTGGCCATCATGGGAATGAGCGTTAGCCATTTACAGGGTCCCCATCAGATAAACAACGGTGAATACGCAGATCCACACCACGTCCAGGAAGTGCCAGAACAGGCTCAGGCAGCTCAGGCGCGTCTTGTTGGTGGCGGTCAGGCCGTTTTTCTGGACCTGGTACATCATGATCGCCATCCAGATCAGACCGCTGGTCACGTGCAGACCGTGGGTGCCGACCAGGGTGAAGAACCCGGACAGGAAACCGCTGCGGCTCGGGCCGTAGCCTTCGGCGATCAGGATATGGAACTCATTGATCTCCATGGCGATAAAGCCGGCGCCCAGCAGGAAGGTCATCGCCAACCAGCCCAGGACCTGGGTTTTCTTGCCCTTGTACAACGCCAGCATGGCGAAGCCGTAGGTGATCGAACTGAACAGCAGCAGCGCGGTTTCGCCCAGTACATAAGGCAGTTCGAAGATGTCGTGGCCCGACGGGCCACCGGCGACGTTGTTAACCAGCACCGCGTACACCGCGAAGATCGACGCAAACAGAATGCAGTCGGTCATCAGGTAGAGCCAGAAACCGAATACGGTCATCTCGCCCGAGTCGTGGTGATGGTCATCGTGCCCATGGTCATGACCATGGGCGTGTCCAACATTGGTCACTAAGTTCGACATGGTTTAAGCCTGTTCCAACGAGGTTTCAACACGGGTGGCGGTGGCAGGGACTTTCCCGGCCGCGACCAGACGCTTGTGCTGCTCGGCTTCGATGCGTTCGATGACATCCACCGGCACCATGTAGCCCTGATCGTCACGGGCGGCATGGATGGCGAAATACACCACGGTGCCGACCAGGCTGGCGATGGCCAGCCACCAGATGTGCCAGATCATCGCGAAACCGAACACGGTCAACAGCCCGCCCATGACCACACCGGTGGCGGTGTTGTTGGGCATGTGGATCGGCGAGTACTTGGCCGGAGCCTGGTACGCGGTGCCGTTTTCCTTGGCTTCGGTGAACGGGTCGATGACGTCCGCTTTCGGCAGCACGGCAAAGTTGTAGAACGGCGGTGGCGAAGAAGTCGACCATTCCAGGGTATGGGCATTCCATGGGTCACCGTGTTCGCACATGTTTTCCGGCTTCTTGCGGTCACGCACGCTGACGTACAACTGGATCAGCTGGCAGGCGATACCCACGGCAATCATCACCGCGCCGAACATGGCGACGTACAGGTACGGCACCCACTCAGGGTTGGTGGTGGCGTTCAGACGACGGGTCATGCCCATGAAGCCCAATGCATAGAGCGGCATGAACGCGACGAAGAAGCCCGAGATCCAGAACCAGAACGCTGCCTTGCCCCAGCCTTCGTGCAGCTTGAAGCCGAACGCTTTCGGGAAATAGAATGCAAAGCCCGCGATGTAGCCGAACACGGCGCCGCCGATGATCACGTTATGGAAGTGCGCGATCACGAACAGGCTGTTGTGCAGCACAAAGTCAGCACCCGGAATGGCCAGCAGTACGCCGGTCATACCGCCGATGGCGAAGGTCACCATGAAGCCCAGAGTCCACAGCACATGGCTGGTGAAACGCAGGCGGCCCTGGTAGATGGTGAACAGCCAGTTGAACAGCTTCACACCCGTCGGGATCGAGATCAGCATGGTCGCCAGGCCGAAGAAGGCGTTGACGCTTGCACCCGAACCCATGGTGAAGAAGTGGTGCAGCCAGACCATGAAGCCCAGTACCGAGATCGCGCCCGAAGCGTAGATCATCGAGTGGTGGCCAAACAGTTTCTTGCCGGAGAAGGTCGAGATGACTTCGGAGAAGATACCGAACGCCGGCAGGATCAGGATGTACACCTCAGGGTGACCCCAAGCCCAGAACAGGTTGACGTACATCATCGGATTTCCACCCAGTTCATTGGTGAAAATGTGGAAATCCATGTAGCGGTCAAGCGTCAGCAGAGCCAGTGTAGCGGTGAGGATCGGGAACGAAGCGACGATCAGCACGTTGGCCCAGGTGCAGGTCCAGGTGAAGATCGGCATGTCCATCAGCTTCATGCCAGGGGTACGCATCTTCAGCACGGTGGCCAGGAAGTTGACCCCTGTCAGCGTTGTCCCCAACCCGGATAGCTGTAGCGCCCAGATGTAGTAGTCCACCCCCACGCCCGGACTGTATTGCAGCCCCGACAACGGCGGATAGGCAACCCAACCGGTCTTGGCGAATTCGCCGACACCCAGGGAAACGTTGATCAGCACGACGCCGGAAACCAGCAGCCAGAAGCTCAAGGAGTTCAGGAACGGATAGGCAACGTCACGGGCGCCGATCTGCAGCGGCACTGCGAGGTTCATCAGGCCGGTGAAGAATGGCATCGCCATGAAAATGATCATGATCACACCGTGGGCGGTGAAGATCTGGTCATAGTGTTCAGGCGGCAGGTAGCCGGGCGAGCCCTCGGTGGCCATGGCCAACTGGGTACGCATCATGATCGCGTCGGCAAAACCGCGCAGCAACATGACCATGGCGACGATGATGTACATCACGCCGATCTTCTTGTGGTCGACCGAGGTCAACCATTCAGTCCACAGGTACGTCCACTTCTTGAAATAAGTGATACCCGCAAACAGCGCCAGGCCACCGAGCCCGATGATGGCGAGGGTCACCATGACAATCGGCTCGTGGAACGGGATCGCTTCCCAACTTAATTTACCAAACATCGTTTACTCCTCTGCCCCGGCAGCTGAATGCGAGCTCATGTCCATCCCTTCCATGTTGTGGGCCACTTCCTTCTCTTTCTTCTCGTGATGCATCGGCTTGCCCGGATTCATCCCTTCATACTTATCGATGATGGTCTGGAACAGGTTCGGCGTGACCGACGAGTAGAGTTCGACTGGGTTGTTCTGGCTCGGCTTGGAAAGGGCTTCGTATTCAGCTTTTTCAAGCTGTTTAGGTGCCTTCTTCACTTCGTTTACCCAGGCGTCGAATTCTTCCTGGGTGGTGGCGGTCGCCTTGAACTTCATGCCGGTGAAACCCGCGCCGCTGTAGTTGGCGGAGATACCTTCAAGTTCGGTGTTCTGGTTGGCGATCAGGTGCAGCTTGGTCTGCATGCCGGCCATCGCGTAGATCTGGCCGCCCAGGCCCGGGATGAAGAACGAGTTCATCACGGTGTCGGAGGTGACCTTGAAGTTGATCGGCGTGTGGGCCGGGAACACGATCTTGTTGACCGTGGCGATACCTTGTTCCGGATAGATGAACAGCCACTTCCAGTCCATCGAGACCACTTCAATGGTGATTGGCTCGACGTCGGAATCCAGCGGACGGTACGGGTCCAGTGCGTGGGTCGACTTGTAGGTGATGTAACCCAGGGCAATGATGATCAATACCGGAATGGTCCACACCGCGACTTCGATCTTGGTCGAGTGGGACCATTTCGGGGTGTAGGTGGCACTGGTGTTGGACGCGCGGTATTTCCAGGCGAACAAGAACGTCATGACGATAACCGGCACAACGACCAGCAACATCAGCAGCGTGGCGGTGATGATCAGGTTTCGTTCATCCAGGCCGACCTGGCCCTTGGGATCGAGCAGGGTCATGTTGCAGCCTCCCAGCAGCAACGTGCCGAGCAGCGGCAACAAGCCTAGTAATCGGGGGTACCTGTTTTTACTCATCTCACGACCTCTAAAGCAGCTTGCGCAATGCAGTTGGGTTTTGATCGCCAACACTTCACCCTGCCAAGGGTTGGCATTTTCTTGGATTGAATAAGGGCTGCCCGTCGAACGTCAGCGGCTGTTCGACACATCCCGGGCCAGCAGTGAGTTCTTATTCGTTGGTCAAAGGCCTAGTTCTCAAGCCCAATTCCATTTGGTGCGGGTAGTTGGAGGCACCGACACCTGGGGTCGCATGGGGCGCTGGCGCCCTTCGACCACTCTCGTGCTCAAGCCTGAGCCGGGTCGGAAAATCGGTGCGGGCGATTGTAGTGAGCTGCGGCGTTGGAGACCATGTCTTAACCCGAAATAATTTTTATCCGATCCGGCAACAATCTATCGCCGATATTGCAACGGGCCAGCATGTTATCGAAATACATTCTCAACAAGAACCCCAAAAAACGTAAGGCTACTACGCCCGATTTAGACAGCTGCGTACGTTTTCGCCGGGCTTGCATGACCCGTCAGCGCCCGTTTTACGGGGCCTAGGCGTCACGGCGCTTCGCTGTTAAAAATGCCTGCTTGGAAGATGACAATATTGCGGTCGGGGAGGATAACAGGCCGTTTTTTTGTTACAGGTTGCAGCGTCAATTCACCGTTTGAAAGGAACGCAGAGGCACGATGTGTGACAACGTGTCGCACATCGTCGCAGGGCATTCTTGCTTCGGATCAAGGCGGGTCCCAGACGGCGCCGAAATGAAAAACGCCCCGGGTCTTGGTGAAAAAACCGGGGCGTCTGTGCAGATCGACTCTAGCGTAGGGCTTTGCGATTACGGGACACCAACAAGGGCACCAGCACGGCGGTCAACACGAATGCCACCAACGCCCACTGCGCCAGCGACAATCCCAGGACAGGGGGATACGGCGTGGAGCAGAAACCATCAACCTGAAAACCCAGCGGGAAGATCTTCGCCAGTGGCAGGTCATCGACAATCGGCTGCAAGACGTCGACGCCACAACTGACCGCCGGAAAGAACTGCGTGTAGACGTGATGCCCCGCCACGCCCGCGCCGGCCAACGCACACAGCACGACCAACCCTTCGAAAATCGTCAGGCTGCGGCGGGTGCGCATGGCCGCACCGATGAAGGCAAAGAGGGCGATCAGCAACAACGCATAGCGTTGCAGGATGCACAGTGGGCATGGCGCCTCACCCAGCACGACCTGCATATACAGCGCGCCGCCGATCAGTGCGAGGCAGATCACCCCCAGCAACACCAGGTAGCGCCGCTCACGGCCCAGGCGCATCATTTGTTCACTCATTGCGTTTCCCTTCATCTGCATGGATCGACGCGCCGCATGACTGTGCCCGGCGCGTTGTCGGATGGCCGAAGTCTACACGCAGATAGTGAACGAGCGGCAGCCGGCAGCATCGAGGGAATAAACAGGAAGGGGGTTAAGCGCGGATTAATTCCAATGGCGCGTCGGCAGAGCTACCGCTATCGCGAGCAGGCTCGCTCCCACAATGTTCATCGCGGCGACACAATTTTGTGCGCGCCACAAATTCCCTATGGGAGCGAGCTTGCTCGCGATAAAGGCTATTCCAAAGCCGCCGCCGGCCCGAAGAACTCGTAGCGGCTTTGCTCCGCCGGCACGCCCAAGGCCTTGAGATGGCGCTTGATCGCCGCCATGAAACCTTTCGGTCCAAGGAAATAGACGTCCAGGTCACGCTGTTCCGGCAGCCATTGCGCCAGTTGATCCTGGCTCAACAGCCCCACCTTGTCAGCCGCAGGGCTCGTGCCGTCATGCTCGTCGTAGCAATAGAAGCGCTTGAGTTGCGGATGCCGCCCGGCCAGGTCGTCGATCCAGTCGCGGAAGGCATGTACACGGCCGTTGCGCGCGCAATGGATGAAATGCACCGGGCGTTCGGTTTGCAATGCCGCCTGCAACATCGCCAGGGTCGGAGTGATGCCAACGCCCCCGCTGATCAGCACCAAAGGCTTGTCGCTGTCGGTGAGGTAGAAGTCTCCGGACGGCGGAAACAGCTGAATGCCGCTGCCGACCGGGAAATGGTCGTGCAGGTAGTTGGACACCCGGCCACCCGCCTCGCGCTTGACGCTGATGCGGTACCGGCCATTGTCAGCAAGCGCCGACAAGGAATAGTTGCGGCGTACTTCCTCGCCATCCAGGAGCAGCTTCATGCCGATGTACTGGCCTGGCTCCGCTTGCAGGATGGGCCCCTTGTCTGCCGGCTCGAAGTAGAACGAAGTGATTTCCGCGCTCTCCTGTACCTTGTCGACCAGGATAAACGCCCGCTCACCGCGCCAGCCACCCGGTGCCGCGGCCTTCTGGTCATACAGGCCTGCTTCGGCACCGATCAGGATATCGGCCAATTGGTTATAGGCGGCGCCCCATGCCGAAATCACTTCAGGCGTGGCGATTTCTTCGCCCAGCACCTCGGCAATCGCCCGCAGCAGGCAGGCGCCGACAATCGGGTAATGCTCGGGTTGAATCTGCAAGGCGACATGCTTATTGACGATTTTCGCCACCAGGTCGCCCAGTTGGTCGAGCTGATCGATATGCCGGGCGTACATCAGCACGCCATTGGCCAGCGCCCGAGGCTGGTCGCCGCTGGCTTGGTGAGCCTGATTGAACAGTGGGCGCACTTGTGGATATTCGGACAACATCATGCGGTAGAAATGAGTGATGAGCGCTTCCCCGCCGCTCTCGAGCAACGGAACGGTGGAACGAATGATGGCGCGCTGTTCTTGACTCAGCATGGGTAAACCCCTCACGTGACATAGATAACTGATATCTTGCTTATCACATTCCATGCCAGAAAATTTATGCTTGTTTTTCAGTAAGTTGAAAACAAAATAGTCATAAAGACACGGCAGCGTTTATAGTCATTACGACCAGATGGAGTCATTATGACCGCGACCTCCCTGCTAACGTCACTGCTGCCACTGGTGGCAGACCTCTCCCGCGAGCTGCCGGAGGGCGAGCGCTACCGCCGCTTGCTCGGCGCCCTGCGCGCCCTGCTGCCGTGCGATGCCGCCGCGCTGTTGCGCCTGGATGGGGATTGCCTCGTGCCGCTGGCGGTGGATGGCTTGAGTACCGATACGCTGGGGCGCCGGTTCCGCATCAGCGAACACCCCCGCTTCGAGGCATTGTTAGGCAATCCGCTACCCACTCGCTTTGCCACCGACAGCGACCTGCCCGACCCTTACGATGGGCTGGTCGAAGGCTTGGACGAGCATCTGGAAGTGCATGACTGCATGGGTTGCCCGCTGTTCGTCGATGAGCAGCCGTGGGGCTTGCTGACGCTGGACTCGCTGGACCCGGAACGCTTTGAGCCTATCGACCTGAGCGCCTTGCAAGCCTTCGCCAGCCTCGCCGCGGCCACGGTCAGCGCTGCCGAACGTATCGAGCGGCTGGCCTTGAAGGCTGAAGACGAGCATCACCGCGCCGAGGTCTATCGTCAGGCGAGCGGCCAGCAGCATCGCGACATGGTCGGCCAAAGCAAGGCCCACAAACGCCTGGTGGAGGAAATCAAGCTCGTGGGTGGCAGCGACCTGACGGTGCTGATCACCGGCGAAACCGGGGTCGGCAAGGAATTGGTCGCCCAAGCCATTCACGCCGCCTCTAACCGTGCCGACCAGCCGATGATCAGCCTCAATTGCGCCGCCCTTCCGGATACCTTGGTGGAGAGCGAGCTGTTTGGCCATGTACGCGGTGCTTTCACCGGTGCCACCAACGACCGTCGGGGCAAGTTCGAACTGGCCGATGGCGGCACGTTGTTCCTCGATGAGGTGGGCGAGCTGTCCTTGACTGTCCAGGCAAAATTATTGCGCGTCCTGCAAAGTGGGCAGTTGCAGCGCCTGGGCTCGGACAAGGAACACCGCGTCGACGTGCGTCTGATCGCGGCCACCAATCGCGACCTCGCCGAAGAAGTGCGCAACGGCCGTTACCGGGCCGATTTCTATCATCGACTGAGTGTGTACCCGCTACAGGTGCCCGCGCTGCGCGACCGCGGACGCGACGTGCTGCTTCTTGCCGGTTTTTTCCTCGAGCAGAACCGTTCACGCATGGGCCTGGGCAGCCTGCGCTTGACCAGCGACGCCCAAGCCGCACTCCTGGCCTACGATTGGCCTGGCAACGTGCGCGAGCTGGAACACCTGATCGGTCGCAGCGCGTTGAAAGCATTAGGCAACCATCCGGTACGACCGAAAATCCTCAGCTTGAGCGCCAATGACCTTGACTTGCCCCATGCCGCGCCGGAAGACCTTCCTACCGCCCGCCCGGCATCCACTTGCACGGTGCCGGTGACGGGGGATTTACGCCAGGCCACGGAGAACTACCAGCGGCAGATGATCAACGCCTGCCTGGAACGCCATCAGCATAACTGGGCCAGCGCGGCCCGTGAGCTGGGCCTGGACCGGGCCAATCTGGGACGAATGGCGAAGCGGCTGGGCTTGAAGTAGCGACACGCCCGCCCTGGTAATCGGCCATCTATGGCTTTCGCCCTAAAGCCTGCCCTCAACACGTCGATAACCCGTTATCAAAAGCTGTCTTGGCGATGTTCGCGCTCGCCCCACCTTTTCAACAGAAGGTTTTTATGTCCTCCAACAAAGCCCGCGCAGATTCTCTTTCGCTTCTGCTCTTTACCTTGCGCAGCGGCAAGCTGATGGCGATCAACCTGCTCAAGGTCAGTGAAATCATTCCCTGCCCGCCCCTGACCAAGCTGCCGGAGTCGCATCCGCACGTCAAAGGCATCGCCACGCTGCGCGGGGCATCGTTGTCGGTGATCGACCTGAGCCGTGCCATTGGCGAGCGGCCGCTCGAAGACCCGGACGGCGGCTGTCTGATCGTGACGGACGTCAGCCGCTCCAAACAAGGGCTGCACGTACAGGCGGTGAGCAAGATCGTCCATTGCCTGACGACAGACATCAAGCCACCGCCCTACGGCTCTGGCGGCGTACGGGCGTTCATTACCGGCGTGACCTCGGTGGATGGCACCTTGGTGCAGGTGTTGGATATCGAAAAAGTCATCCACGGCATCGCCCCGGCGCAAATCGAGACAGCGCCGACCGAGCTGAGCATGGAAGACGCCGAAGTGCTCGGCGATGCTCGAATTCTGGTGGTCGACGACAGCCAGGTCGCGCTGCAACAATCGGTGCATACCCTGCGCAACCTGGGCCTGCAATGCCACACCGCACGCAGCGCCAAGGAAGCCATTGACTGCCTGCTGGAACTGCAAGGCACCGCACAGGAGATCAACCTGATCGTTTCGGACATCGAGATGTCGGAGATGGATGGCTACGCCCTCACCCGGACCCTGCGCGAAACGCCCGATTTCGCGCATATCTACGTGCTGCTGCACACGTCGCTCGACAGCGCGATGAACAGCGAAAAAGCCCGGCTGGCCGGCGCCAACGGCGTACTCACCAAGTTCTCTTCGCCCGAACTGACCAAGTGCCTGATCACGGCGGCCAAGGCCGTTGCCGAACAAGGTCGTTGATTTCACCGGCGCCGATCGCAGGTTTCGTTGTCGCTTTTAGGCACAACGAGACCGCGATCAGCCTCGATAACAGCCCTCTCTTGCAACCTCAGGCATACTCTTGTTTTGGCATCCCAGTACAAGGATTTTCCTGATGAAAGCCCCTACCCTGATTCTTCTCGCCCTGGCCGCGGTGTCTTCGCAGGTTCATGCATCGAGCTCCGATGCCTGGGCCGCCTACGACAAAAAAGTGCTCGCCAGCTGCGTCAAGGCCAGTGGATTGAAGAACGCCGAACCGGTCGGCACCGCCGCTCAATTCGACGACCGGATCGGCTACACCGCGCTGTTGCTGCAAGGCCAGTATCCTCAGAAACACATGAACGGCGCCACTGGCACCGAGCTGTGCCTTTACCGCAAGAAAACCAAGACCGCGGTCGTGACCGAATGGGACTCGATCCGTCCGGTCGGTCCTGCCCGGTGACTGGCGCATAATTTGCTACGCAGGGCTCAGCCGGCGTTTTTCCGACGCCTTCCAGCCTTTCCCATTCGGTCAGTCAATGAACACAACGTTTTCCTGTGTAGGGTGTGGTAAATGCTGCACCGGTCACCACGTCCCCCTGACCCTCGACGAGGCGCGGATGTGGGCCAATGATGGCGGCCAGGTGATCGTCCTGGCCGAGGCCTTCCTGCCCAATGGCCTCGGCTTGCCGGTGGCTCAACGCGAACATGCCGAACGCCGTTCCACCGTCGTGCGCAGTGGCACGAGCGAAGCCCTGGTGGCGATCACCTTCGCCGCTTATAACGCTGGCCCCTGCCATAACCTGGACGCTGACAATCTTTGCCGTATCTACGAACGCCGCCCCCTGGTGTGTCGTATCTATCCCATGGAAATCAACCCGCATATCCCGCTCAATCCCGCCGCCAAGGATTGCCCGCCGGAGTCGTGGGAAACGGGCCCGAAGTTAATCATCGGTGGGGAGCTGGTTGACCAGGAACTGGCCGGGCTGATCGCTCGTTCACGCCAGGCCGATCGTGACGAAATCGGCACCAAGGCGCGCATATGCGCGTCCCTGGGCATCCACACCACTGCGCTGAAAGGCGACGGGTTTACCGCGTATCTGCCGGACATGGCGGCCTTTGCCGCGGCTATCGACCAGGCCCGTTTGCAGCCACTGGAGCAGCAAGCCGAGTGGCAGTTCCACTTGTCGGGAGATGATATCGCCAGCCAGGTCACGGCCAGTGGCGCAAGCGTGGTCACCGAGGCACCGGCCAATTACGCCTTCATTTCCCTGCGGGCCGCCTGATTTCGTAGAGACTACCAGTGGGAGCGAGCTTGCTCGCGATGGCGATATCTTTGCCAAGCTCCCGGTGCCTGATGCACCGCTATCGCGAGCAAGCTCGCCCCCATAAAGGACTTGCGCTGCTGCGATTACTCCCCGCCTCTCGCCTAACCCGCGCCAAGAATGTTAGCGTGCTTGGTATCCCATGCAGAGAGCCTTGCACGATGAAAAAAACCGTACTTGCCTTCAGCCGTATCACGCCTCCCATGATCGAGCGCCTGCGACAGGACTTCGACGTGATCGTGCCCAACCCATCGAACGGCGACATCAACGCGCAGTTCAACGAAGCCCTGCCCCACGTCCACGGACTGATCGGTGTCGGTCGCAAGCTTGGCCGCGAGCAACTGCAGAACGCGACGAAACTGGAAGTGGTTTCCAGCGTGTCGGTGGGTTACGACAATTATGACCTGGCGTATTTCAACGAACGCGGGATCATGCTCACCAATACCCCCGACGTGCTCACTGAAAGCACGGCCGACCTGGCCTTCGCCCTGCTGATGAGCAGCGCCCGCCGCGTCGCTGAACTGGACGCCTGGACCAAGGCCGGACAGTGGCAGGCGTCAGTCGGGCCGCAGCTGTTCGGCAGCGATGTGCACGGCAAGACTCTGGGCATCGTCGGCATGGGCAACATTGGCGCGGCCATCGCCCGGCGTGGTCGAATGGGCTTCAACATGCCAATCCTGTACAGCGGGAACAGCCGCAAGGTTGATCTGGAAAATCAGCTGGGCGCACAATTCCGCTCCCTGGACCAGTTGCTGGCCGAAGCGGACTTCGTCTGCCTCGTGGTGCCCTTGAGCGAGAAGACCCGTCACCTGATAGGCCAACGCGAGCTGGCCCTGATGAAACCGAGCGCTATCCTGGTCAACATCTCCCGGGGCCCCGTGGTGGACGAGCCGGCGTTGATCGAAGCCTTGCAGAACAACCGCATTCGCGGCGCCGGGCTGGATGTCTATGAAAAAGAGCCACTGGCCGCTTCGCCGCTGTTCCAGTTGAAGAATGCGGTGACTTTGCCCCATATCGGCTCGGCCACTCACGAAACCCGCGAGGCCATGGCCAATCTCGCTGTGGAAAACTTGCGCAGCGCCTTGATGGGCGATCGACCGGCGAACCTGGTCAACCCGCAAGTCTGGAAATAAACACACTCCCAGGCCCGCCCCAGCGGGCCTGCATCCTTGCCCGCTCAGCGGGCACCCAAGGCAACCTTCATAGCGACCGGGCGCACTTTGCGAAACACCAGCACATTGCCCAGCATCACGAACAGCAGCCCAACCAGCGCTGGCGCCGTCCATTGATAGCCTTCGGCGAATGCCGAGACGTTCAGCGCCACCACCGGGAACAGGACCGTGCAATACGCTGCTCGCTCTGGCCCCATGCGGCCGACCAAGGTCAGGTAGGCGGTAAAACCGATGACCGAGCCCGGGATCACCAGGTACAGCAGCGAGCCGACATATCGCACGTTCCATTCCATGTCGAATGGTATGCCGTTGAACAGGCACCATACCGCCAGCATCGTCGCCCCATACGCCATGCCCCATGCATTGGTGGTCAACGGCTTGAGGCCGGCCTTCTGTTGCAGGCTCGAAAGCATGTTGCCCGCCGAGAAACACAAGGTGCCCAGCAGCGCCAACCCCAACCCTAACAACGTCTGCGGGCTTGCGCTGTGGCCAGCCAGTTCCGGCCAGAACAGCAGCCCCAACCCCAACAATCCCAAGGCTCCGCCCAGCAAGACATTACGGGCGATCCGCTGGCCGAAGAACACCCGGGCATTCAGAGCGTTCCAGAGGGTTGCGGTGGAGAACACCACGGCGATCAGCCCACTGGGAATCCACTGGCTCGCGGTGAGGAAACACATGAAGTTGACGCAGAACAGGCACAGCCCCTGCGCAACGCAAATCAGGTGGCCGCGCCGGTTCATCACTTGCAGGCGCCGGCTGAGCAACAGCATTACAAACAGGATCAGCGCTGCAAGACCGAAGCGGTAGACAATCGACACAGGGATGGCAACGACGCCTAGCTGCAACTTCAGGGCGATCCAGGTAGTGCCCCATATGAGCACGGTGAGCAGATACAACGAAAGGTTCATGGTGGTAACTCCTGGCATTGGCCTCCAGTGTCATGCCGACACCTGCCCCGCGCTTGCGCAAACTTGCGGTTTTTACCGGTGACGGGCTGGCACCGGGCTTTCGACAGAGTAGGATGCAAGCGTTGGAGAACCGATCATGGCCACGCTGCAAACCCTACAAGTCTTCCAAGCCCTCAACAGCTCGCCCAATGCTCGCCTCGAGCACAGCGCCGAGCTCGGTGACGGCATGGCGGCTGCCTTGTGGAGCAATCATCACGACGCCCGGGATTACGAGGCGCCGACTCACCATACCCTGTCATGCTACATCGCCGGTGGCACCGGTACGTTTCGTCGCGAGCGGCCCGATACCACCGGGGCGCCGGGCAAGCTCTGCGTCTTGCCGGCCGGGCATGAGTCGGCGTGGGTCATCAATGGCGATATCCGTCTTGCCCATCTGTATTTCAGTTCCGAACAATTTGCCGTCGGTTGCGTCACTTTGCTCGACCGCGAACCCCGGCAGGTGCAGTTGCACGAGGCGACCTTCCTTGACGACCCACAGCAAGCGCGGCGCTTTCATCAGTTGATCAGCCTGAACTGGGAAGAGCCCGCCGAACGCCTGCTCTGCACCAGCCTGGCCCACGACCTGCTCGGTCATCTGCTGCTCAGCCAGGTCAGCCCGCGCCAGGGGCTGCGCTTGAAGGGAGGGTTGGCGCCTCATCAACGGCGTCTGCTGGTGGACTACATCGACAGTCATCTGGGCGAGGCCGTCAGCCTTGGGCAACTGGCAGCCCTGTGTGCCTTGTCCGAATACCATTTCGCCAGGATGTTTCGCGAGAGCTTCGGGCTCCCGCCCCATCAGTATCTGCTGGCGCGGCGCCTTTCACGGGCGCGACACCTGCTGCGCACCACCCCACAGCCGTTGGGCGACGTGGCGCTGGCCTGCGGATTCGCCAGCGCGAGTCATTTCGCCAATCGCTTTCGCCAGTCCCTGGGCGCGACGCCCGGAGAATATCGGCAGGCATTTTTGCGCTGAACGTAAACGGGCCTGCGATTGCAGGCCCGTTTTCAGTCAGACGTCTCGATAGACGGAAGGATCAGCCGTTGAGCGCGGCTCGTTCGTTTTCCAGGAATTCTTCCTCCAGCATTGCATCGGCCAGGGCAATCGATTCTGTCTGGCCATTGCTGGCGCCACGCTTGCCGCGCAATTTTCCGAACAGATGCTCCAGCTTATGTTCCAGCTTGGTGGCAGCACCTTCGATGGCAAGTTCCAGCGATTCAGCCTTGTGTGTCACCGAAATTGGCTGATGGCCTTTTGGCCGGGCCTCAAGCTGGCATCGCAAATCGTGGGGACCAGGCTTGTCGCCGTTCTCATCCCCCAAATGAACCTCGACCCGTGTCAGGTCTTCTTCGTAACGTTCGAGCGTGCTTTCAATGGTAGTACGTACCCACTCCTCCAGTCGGATGCTGCTTTGAATATGGTTATCGCTGTTGACTTGGATTTGCATAGTTCATCCCTTATTTCGGCTAGCTCGCCAGGGGCCCATCGACGTTAGCGCAACGGCCCCTTGAATACAGAGTCGGGCTGGCAGCGGAACAATTCAAGCCCCAAAAAAAGATAAATATTCATTTGCAAATAAAGCCGGACAATCGCCAGAAGCGCTGTTAATGTCGGGAGTTGCCTCGCCACGCATCCCTCCCGACAATCCTCTCTTTAGCCTGCACCGCAAGGGAACATCCGCCCCTCGTTGCCCTGAAAAGGGCTACGCCCAGACCTGCATCGCAGAGCATTCGCCCGCCCGCCCCCCGGCTCATTGGTCCGAAGTTATTCCGGCATGCGCCTTGCAAACTTCATGGCGGAGCTGCCGCCGGCAGGGATCTACCGATCCATCGCCCGCCCGGCCCCTCGATTGCTGGATGAACACGAACATGGAATGGCCGACGGTCCGGTGTTGCGAACTAATCCCGATCAAGGCCGGTCAACAACTGCACGTTCAATCAGGCGGTGACGCATCATGGACAATCCTTTTCAGATCATTACGGACGCCTTCGCGCCGCAATACCAAATCAACTTGAGCATCCAGGGCCTGGATGGCAGCATCATGCTGACCCTGTCCAAGGGCGGGCGCATCGTCGCCAAGCGCATGATCAGCGCCCAGCAACGCAACGATCCGGAACGGCTTCGACGCCTGGTGCAAAGCATCCAGTTCGGCATTGCCATCGAACAGGGCCATAGCGCCGTAGCGATTCTCGAGGCCATGACCGGTGGCGACAACATCAAGGTGCCACCACCGCAATCACAAGGCCCGGCACCCTCCGCTGTCGGCGTTTAGATCTCGCCTTTCTCAACCTCCGAATGCTCGCTGGAACCCGCACCGATCTTGCGGTGCGGATGTTCGATCTTTACCGACGGAAACTGCGACGAGGCGTAGCGCACCACCAGAATCGCAAACGCCAGCAACAAAATGCCGCCGCACAGGTAGATGATTCCCAGGTCCGGCGGGCTGTGGTGGGAGACGTTGGAAATCAACAGCCGCGTCAGCGCGGTGATTGCCACGTAGATCAGGAAACGCACCGGCATGTGGTTGGTCTTGAAGTAAATCCCGACCATTGCCCCCAGTTCCAGATAGATGAACAACAGCAAGATATCGTCGATCTTGATGTGCCCCACCTCGATCATCTGCATAAACTCCATCACCGCCGCCCAGGCGGTCACCGCACCGATGGCGAACAACGCCAGGTAATGGAACGTCTCGACGAACAGGTTGCCCAGGGATTCGGCCAGTTGATGCACGTTCTGGCGCAGGTTCTCGGCCCAGTTGATTTTCACGATGTAGTTTTCCTTAGGTCGACTCGACCGGATGATGCGGGATGGACGTGACGGTTTTCTGCATGCAGAAAAAAGGCCATTGTCAGAGATGAGATGGCGATGGGCTGGTATTCGACACGTGCTGACCTGAATCGGCCACGCCGAGCACCAACATGGCGTGCGCGACAAGTCTGGAAACCGGTCTACATTAAAAAGCCACTACCCAAAGGGAAAGGATTCGCTTATTCTTTGCCCTGTATATAAATACAGTAGTCACACAGACAAACCAATGTGAAGGCATGTGAGGTGGTGAATGGCCGTCGAAGTGGTATACCGCAGCAGCCGAGATCTGGAGCGCTTGTTCATGGATAAAGCCGAAGCTGACCGTCATGACAAAATGCTGGAGCTCGCCGAATTGCTGGCCGAGGTGTTGCAAAAAGCCGTTCCATCGCTGAGCGAGCAACAGGTGGAGGAAGCAGGAATCTACATGGCGAAGAATCGCGATGTATTCGCCAAGGCATTCAAGAGCCAGCCGGACGCCCTGTCCGAATTGCTCAATCCGTCGGACGAATGAACCAACAGATCGCAGCCTTCGGCAGCGCGTGCATTAGATATTCCCTGCACACGCTGTCGAAGGCTGCGATCTTTTTTTATCGGTACAACAAACGCTCCGCCAATTCGTCGGCCACTCGGGCCGGCGAGCGTTTTTCCGCCTGGGCGTGGGCGTAGACTTCCGTGAGCCGCGCACCGATCTTCGACAGGTGCGCGGTGATGGTTGGCAATTCTTCACCGCGGTGCTTCAGGGCGACGTAGATCAGGCCGCCTGAGTTGATGACGTAGTCCGGGGCATAAAGGATCCCGCGCCTTTCCAGCTGATCAGCGACTTGCAGATTGCTCAATTGATTATGAGCCGAGCCCGCCACCGCCGAGCAGCGCAGTTGCGCCACGCTGTGGCTGTTCAACACGCCGCCGAGACCGCAGGGCGCCAGGATGTCGCAAGGGGTACTGAGCAAGGCATCGTTGGCAATGGGATGGGCGCCCAATTGTTCCATTGCCAATTGGACCTTGCCGGGATCGATGTCGCTGACCAGCAATTCCGCGCCCGCTGCGTGCAGTTGTTCGGCCAGGGCATAACCGACATTGCCCAGGCCCTGGATGGCAACCCGCAGGCTCTCCAGGTTATCGCTGCCCAGGCGGGCCATGGCCGTGGCACGGATGCCGGCGAAAACGCCCATCGCCGCGTGGGGCGCCGGGTCTCCCGCGGCGGTGGTGCTGGTGACATGACGGGTCTGCTGGGCAATACAATCCATGTCGGCCACGGACGTACCGCTGTCGATGGCGGTGATGTAGCGTCCGTCCAACTGCTCGATGCAGCGCCCGAAGGCTTCGAACAGTGCGGCCCGGCTGTCGACATGCGCCGGACGCATGATGACCGCCACTCCCCCACCCACGGGCAAACCAGCCAAGGCGGCTTTATAGCTCATGCCTTGGGCCAGGCGCACTGCATCCGCCACGGCACTTTCGTCGTCGGGGTAGGAAAGATAACGACAGCCACCCAGGGCAGGCCCCGGACGGCTGCAATGAATGGCAATCACCGCCTTCAACCCGGTTGCCGGGTCTACGCTCAAGTGCAGCGATTCAAGGCGGGAGCTTTGCATGAGAGCAAACATCGACAGGCTCCCGAATCACTTTTGTCTGTTTCGCCAGTATAGGCGCGCGGTCGAAATTTGCTGGAGCACGCCGGAATAAGCCCAAGTGTCGCGCAGCTTTTTAGGCATAACCTGTTACTGCGTATTTGCGAGACTGGACGAAAAGCCACGGCAGAGCTAAAACGAGGCATAGTCCGGAGACTGTGATGAAGCCGCGCCAAGCTTTTTTTGACTGTCTGCACCGTTCCCCACCGGCGTTGTTCGAAGCCGCGCTATGGATTGCCGCCGAACACGATCGAGAAGTGGACGTACCGGCGTTGCTGCAGGTGTTTCAGGAGCTGCAACGGCACGTCAGCCATGGCCTGCCCATGCTGCCGGCCAGCGAACTGGGCCAACCGTTGCTTCGACGCCTCAATGACCTGGGTTTCGCACAGGACGACTCCGCCCCGCTACGCCCTCGCGCGGCGTTGCTGGACAAGGTCCTGGCGCGCAAGCACGGCCAGCCGCTAGCCCTGGGCCTGATAGCCTTGGAACTGGCTCGCGGCTTGGAAATCCCGCTGGCGGGCGTCAACTTTCCCGGCCATTTCCTGTTGCGGGTGCCCGGCGCCGATCATCTGCTCGACCCATGCGGTGGCCGTCGGTTGTACCCCAACGATTGCCGGGAATTACTGCAACGCCAATATGGCCCGAACCTGCAGCTCAAGGCTGAACATCTGATCAATGCCGAGCCGATGCAAATGCTGCAACGGTTGTCGCGCAACCTGCGGCAATTGCATCTGGCCAATGATGATTACATTGCGGCACTGATCGACGCCGAACGCGTCTTGGAAATGGGCAACGCCAACGCCGCCGACTACCTGGCGCGCGCCAGCCTCTATCAACGGCTCGACTGCCCCAACGCCGAACGTTTTGACCTTGAGCATGCCTTGATGCTCAGTGAAGATCCAATTCAACGGCTGCGCTTGACCGAGCGACTGGGGCATCTGCCGCCCAATTCGATTGTGCATTGAACGGGCTTTTTGAATCTTGATGATTGTTGTATCGCCATAGCGAGCTCCCACGAAGGGCTTGGGTCTGGCGTGCCCTGTGTGGGAGCGAGCTTGCTCGCGACGGCGATAGGCCGCCTTATGCCAAATCAGGCAGGGGTATCGGGCTGGTTCGCCGGATGCGCACGTTTAAAGGCCTCATGCCCAGCCGCCAACGCCGCGATACGGCGGATCCGCGGGTAGGCTTGCAATGAAACATTGAACCGCTCGGCGGCGTACAGCTGCGGGATCAGGTACACATCCGCCACGCCAGGCAATTCGCCGAAACAGTAGCCGTTGTCACCAATCAATTGCTCCACCGCCGTCAGCCCCTGGCTGATCCAGTCCGCGATCCACTCAGTCACCTGCGTTTCATCGTGTCCCCATTTGCGCAGCTTGTTGAGCACGCTGACGTTGTGCAGGGGATGGATATCGCAACCGATCAGCGCCGCGACGCCACGTTCATGGGCGCGGGTCGCAAGGTCGCCGCTGAACAGCGGCACCTGTGGATAACGTTCCTCCAGGTATTCGATGATGGCCGGCGATTGCACCAGCAGCGCCCCCTCATCGGTGCGCAGCGCCGGTACCCGCCCCTGTGGATTGATTGCCAGGTACGCCGGCTGGCGATGCTCGCCCCCCGGCGCGGCGATCAGGTTGACGGGCAGGGCCTGGTAATCCAGGCCCTTGAGCGCCAAGGCAATACGCACCCGGTAGGACGAAGTGGAACGGTAATACGTATAGAGCTCCATTCCCATGCCTCACCGTGCCGACAGGATCTTGCCGCGGCACTCGCCGAAGCCGATGGACGCGACGCCCTCGCGGCTGCAACGGGCGCGCAGGATGATTTCATCGCCATCTTCCAGGAACTTGCGGACTTCGCCAGATGCCAGTTCGATCGGCTTCTTCCCGCCCTCGGTGATTTCCAGCAGGCTGCCAAACTGACCGCTTTGCGGTCCCGACAGCGTACCCGAGCCAAACAGATCGCCCGCTTGCAACTGGCAGCCGTTGACGCTGTGGTGCGCAACCATTTGCGCCACCGTCCAGTACATGTATTGGGTATTGCTCAGGGTCAGTCGATGAGCCGGCAGCTTCTGCTCACGCATGGCTTCGGTCAGCAGCAGCACTTCCAACTCGATGTCGAACGCCCCTTCGGCCTGGTCACGTTTGTCCAGCAAGTACGGCAACGGTTGCGGATCGCCCTCCGGACGCGTTGGCTGCGGACGGCGGAACGGTTCGAGGGCTTCGGCGGTCACGACCCATGGCGAGACACTGGTCAGGAAGCTCTTCGACAGGAACGGCCCCAGCGGTTGGTATTCCCAGGCCTGGATATCCCTGGCCGACCAATCGTTGAGCAGGCAGAAACCGGCAATGTGCTCGGCCGCCTCGCCGATGGCGATCGGCTCGCCAAGGGCGTTGCCTTTGCCGATCCAGATCCCCAGTTCCAGCTCGTAGTCCAACCGCGCGCAGGGGCCGAACGTTGGCTCGGCCTGCCCAGCCGGCAAGGTCTGGCCCTTCGGGCGGCGTACATCGGTGCCCGACGGCCGGACCGTCGAGGCACGTCCGTGGTAACCGATGGGAACGTATTTGTAGTTAGGCAGCAGCGGATTGTCCGGCCGGAATAGCTTGCCGACATTTTGCGCGTGCTCAATGCCGACGTAGAAATCCGTGTAGTCGTTGATTTTCGCCGGCAGGTGCATCTGGCAGTTCGCTGCCAGTGGCAGCAGCTTTTCACCCTGGGCCACGATCTCGTCCCGCCGAGGGCTGCCCTCGCGCAGCAACTCCAGCAACTGTTCACGCAAGGCAACGCGGGCGCCACGGCCGAGGTCGAAGAACGCATTCAACTGGCCGTCTCCCATCGCCCGGATGGCTTCGCCCGCAGCGCCGTCGAACAGGCCTGCTTGCAGCGCCGCCTGCAAGTCGAAAATCCGATCGCCGATGGCAACGCCGCTGCGCGGGGATTCGCCAGCCGGACTGAAAATACCCAGCGGCAAGTTCTGCAAGGGAAAGTCGGCATGGCCGTTGGCGGAGTCGACCCAGCTACGGGCGGATGAAACTTGAGTCATGGATTATCTCCGGGTCGGGTCAAAGGTGACCGGCAACGAGGCCCAGCAGGCATCGTAGTCCGTTTGCAATTGTGGGCAGTCCAAGGCGAAACGGCTCGGGCGCAGCACTTGGCTGGTCTCGAACATGAACGCCATGGTGTTGTCGATTTTTGCCGGTTTGAGTTCGGCATTGATGGCCTTGGTGCAAGTTTCGCCGTCGGGACCATGGGCGCTCATGCAGCTGTGCAGCGACGCGCCTCCCGGCAGGAAACCTTCAGCCTTGGCATCGTAGGCGCCCTGGATCAGCCCCATGAATTCATTCATCAGATTGCGGTGGAACCAAGGTGGACGGAAGGTATTCTCGGCCACCATCCAGCGCGGCGGGAAAATCACGAAATCGAGATTTGCCAGGCCATGGACGCTGGTGGGCGACGTCAGCACGGTAAAAATCGACGGGTCCGGATGGTCGAAGCTGACCGTGCCGATAGTGTTGAAACGGCGTAGATCATATTTATATGGCACGTTGTTGCCATGCCAGGCCACCACGTCCAACGGCGAATGGTCCAGTTCGCAGGTCCACAGCTCCCCGAGAAATTTCTGGATCAACGTAGTGGGTTGGGCGAGATTTTCGTATTGAGCGACCGGCGACAGGAAATCCCTCGGGTTAGCCAGGCCATTGCTGCCGATGGGCCCCAGGTCCGGCAGGCGCAACGGCGCACCATGGTTTTCGGCGATATAACCGCGAGCCTGGGCGTCGAGCAATTCGATGCGGAATTTCAAGCCACGGGGCAACACGGCGATTTCCAAGGGCGCCAGTTCCAGCACGCCCAACTCGGTGGCAATCCGCAACCGCCCTGATTGCGGCACGACCAGCCATTCGCCGTCGGCATTGAAGAAAACCCGCTCCATGGAACGGTTGGCCCGGTAGTGATAAATACTGATGCCAGCCGGTTTGTCCGCGCCAGCGTTGGCGGCCATGCGCACCAGGCCGTCGATGAAATCGGTCGGTTCGCCGGGAATTTCGAGGGGGCTCCAGCGCAGGCGATTCGGCGTGACCTCGCCCAGCGGGCCGCCGGCCAGCTGATGTTCCAACCTGGTAAAGGCCGGATGGTTGGCCGATGGCCGGATGCGGTACATCCAGGTTCGCCGCGCTTCGCTGCGGGCCATGGTGAAGGCGGTACCGGAAAACAATTCGGCATACAGCCCGTACGGCGCTTTTTGCGGCGAGTTCTGGCCAACCGGCAAGGCGCCAGGCAGCGCTTCGCTGGAAAATTCGTTACCGAAGCCAGACTGATAAAGCACGTCCGACGGCGTGGAATCGAGGTTCATGGAGCCTCCTGAGATGCGGCCCGTCACTCAATGAAAAACTTGAGGCGTACCGGGTTGTTTTTATCGTAATCAAATTACGCACAACGTAATTTGCTCGGCGACGACCGTCAAGCTATAAAGACGCCCATTCGCCCTACGGACCCGAACCTCCATGGAAAACCCGCCCGGCAACGGTAAACAGAAAGTCCGCTCCGCTGAGGTCGGCACCGATATCCTCAAGGCCTTGGCCGAGCTGTCGCCGTCCACGTCGCTGTCGCGCCTGGCCGAACACGTGCAAATGCCCGCCAGCAAGGTCCATCGTTATCTTCAGGCGTTGATCGCCAGCGGATTTGCCGAACAGAACACAGCCACCAATCACTACGGCCTGGGTCGCGAGGCCTTGCGCGTGGGCTTGGCGGCGTTGAATGGCATGGATGTATTGCAGGTGGCCGCCCTGCCCTTGGCCGAATTGCGCGATGACTTGAACGAAACCTGTTTCCTGGCGGTATGGGGTAACCACGGCGCAACGGTGGTGCGAATCGAGCCCGCCGTGCGGGCCGTGACCGTGGTGACGCAACTGGGCTCGGTACTCCCTTTGCTCAGCTCATCCACCGGGCTGGTTTTCAGCGCCTATCTGCCGGAGCGCGAGACCATCGAGTTGCGCGACCAGGAAGTACGCGCCACCCACGGCCATGCCCTGGCCGACGAGCAGGCCTATGCAACGCTGTGCGAACACATCCGCAATCGTGGCCTGCATCATGTGCATGGTTTGCTGATGCCCGGAGTGGATGCGTTGTCCGCACCCGTGTTCAACGCCATGGGCGACGTCGCGGCGGTGATCACGATTGTCGGCCCGACATCGCTGTTCCACGCCGATGAGAACGGCCCGGCGGCGCAGCGCCTGTTGGCGGCGACCCGGGCCGTAAGCTGGCGAATGGGCTACGAGGGCGCCCCGGGATCAGCCCAGCAAGTGCGGCACGATCCGGATCAGTAGGTCGTTGAGGTGGCCAGTGGTCAGCTGCGGATGAGCGTGCCTGGCTTCCCCGCTGAAGGCCACCGTGTACACGGCCTGATGGTCGCCCTTGGCATGAAAGGGAATATTGTCATCATCGAAGTGAGCCAAGAGATAGTCCGCCAACTTCTGCGATGAGGTTATCACCCGGCCGCCAAGACCGTCGGGCGCAAAACCGGTGACATAGGTTTCATTCAGGTCGATGCCTGGCAGGTGGTCCTTCAGGATCGACTCAAGGTCCGCAACGGCGAGTGACTTCAGGCCAGGCCGGGATAGATCCATCGACGGACCGTCAGTCAGGCTGGAGACGATATCGATGACGATCCTCTCAAAGCCGATCACGTCCAATCCCTTGATCCGATCCTCAGCGGCGAAAGAATAACGCTTGCTGAAGACGTCACTAACACCTTGGGTGTAGTGAGGGGCAAGTTGTTTTTCAACGCAAGCCAGCGCTTCATCAAACAAGGTGACGGAAGAAACCACCTCGGCGCCAGAAACATCAGTCAGCGTGTTCAAATAACTGTTGTGGGGATTGACTTCCAGCCCTTCCAGGGCCTCTCCCAATAGCACCTGCACAGCGAAGTCCACTCGCGTTTTCTTGAGGGCGACAAGCCTTTGCGAATGTGAAACAAACAATGGAGCGTACATAAAACTTCCTTGTTCTGTATCGAATCAAACTTCCCGTTCGATTCTTGAATTGACGACACTCGTTACAGTGCCGGGGCAGCTGAACTTCAGTCGAACCAACTTCAGCCCGGAACTTATACACCAACACGCCTCGACCTTTCCCCGATGATATGTAAGCGGGCGTAAGTTCCTTATTTAACTCATCACGCCCAAGACCTTGGCTTTGGCGACAGCTTGTGTACGTCGTTGCACGCCCAACTTGCTGTGGATGCGACGCGAATGGGTTTTTACTGTGTGCAATGAGATGAACAGTTGTTCGGCGATCTGTTGGTTAGAATAACCCTGTGCAATTAACTCGAGCACTTCCAACTCACGGTGGCTGAGCACGGTTTCCTCGGGCACCGTGGGTGGCGGTTCGAGTTGTTCACCGGATTGGGCGGCGCGCACCAGATCCGGTTGACGCAGGCACAGCTCGCGCAAGGCTTGTTGCGCCCGCCAGCAGGCAACCCGCTCAAGCCCTTCTTGCATGAGAGCACGCGCCTGGGAGCGATCGGCCGACAGCCAGACGACTTCCGCCAATACCAGTACCAGTTCGGTCTCCAACCCATGCATTTCGCAACGTTGCGCCTGGGCGATCATTTCCCGGAGCCGAGCCTGCGGATCCTGCGCCCGGTGCAGATAGACTTCGGTCAGCACCAGCAAGTATTCGAGGCGCGGAATCAACTCCAGGGTCGCTGGCGGCGCGTGCTTGGCCTGCGGTCCGCGAAAATGCCGCAACACTCGGGTCAAGACTTCATGGGCCAGTTCCGGGCGCCCCTGCTGCAGCCAGAATTGACAGCTGACTTGCAGCAGTACGCCACGGTATACCGTCTCGGGAATGTGCCGCTGTTGCATGATCCGTTCGGCGTCGCGAAGCTGCATGAAGGCTTCGCCATAGTCGCCCTGGTTGGCGGCCAGGCTTGCCTTGCCGAGAAAGCCATAGAGCACTTGCTTGTCCTGGCTGCGCAAGCCGGCTTCGAGCCCTTCCTGAAAATGCTCGCCAGCCTGCTCCTCAAGCCCCATGCGCAACGCCAGGCGTCCCCGCCGCAAAGCGATACGTCCCAGCAACGCAGAGAAATCCTGCCCTGGTTTATCGAGCAACGCCTGAACAGCGCCCAACAAATGGTCGGCCCGGTGAGGCGAGCCGCGCTGCTCCAGGATTTGCGCGTGGTCCAACTCCAATAGCCCTTCGAACACCAGCGAGCCCCCGGCGCGCGCGACACATAGCGCCTGGCGATTGATCGCCTGCGCCAGCGCCAATTCACCTTGAAGCAGCGCCTGTTGTGTCTGGCCAATCAGGCACAGCACCTTGAGGGCCCAAGCCTCCGGGTCCAGGCCGGCCTGGGCCTGGAAAAAATGTTCGCGCGCCTGTTCGCCGTCTCCGCGCAAGTGCAACAACCAACCACGCAAGACCTGCCAGCGGGCAATCAGCTCTCGCTGCTGACAAGCCAGGGGTTGGGGCAGGAACCTGGTCAGCTGTTCGATACAGCCTTCAGCCTGGTCGAAGCGTCCGGCGAAGAGCAAGGCGGTCGTGATCACCCCGACCGATTGCGCGGTTCCGAGCGACAGCGCTTCGCCCTGCTGATCATGCAGGGCTAGCAGCAATTGGGCATTGCTGCCTTGCAGGACATGTTCGAAATGCAAGTGTTGCAGGAGACTGACGGCGGTCTCGAATTCCCCGGCTTGCATGGCCTGTTCGAATGCCATCGGCCAGTCCTGCTCGGCCGCAAACCACTGGCAGGCTCGTCGATGCCAGGAGCGGCCTTGTGGCCAGGGCTCCTCACGCACCAATCGCGCCAGGGGCGGGAAAATCCGCAGCCAGTCCGATGACTGCTCCCAGGGTTCGATAAAGCATCCCAGGTCCAGCAGCAACGGAAGGCATTCGGCGCCCACCGTATCGCCGAACAGATGGGCGCAAAGCTGCCCGTTGAAGCGCGGCAGGTGCGCCAGCACGCGCCAGGCCTGGGCCAACTCCGGGGTCAACGTACCGAACAGTTCGTATTCAAGGTAATCCAGCAAAGTGCCGGGCCGCCCCGGCGTTGCGTGCCGGCGTGCCCATTCACAGCGTTCGAGCAAAGTGATGCGCACGCCGGCACACCAGCCGCCGCTACGCTGTATCACTTCCCGGGCCGTGCGCGCTGCCAGCGGGCCGGGCAGATGCACCAGCAGTTGCTGGACATCGTCGCAAGAAAACGCGAGGGCCGGGGCGTCGACTTCATACAATTCGTCATCGAGCAACAAGCGTGGCCAGTTGCAATGGGGACGACGGCGTCCATTCAACCACAGGTGTAATGCCGGGCTGCTGGTGCTCAACAAACGGTCAAGCAACAGGTCCAGCTCAGGATTGGGCGTGCGGCAATAATCGTCCAGGAACAGCCACGTCGGGATTTGCAAACGCGCCAGATGAGCCAACAGGCTTGTCTCATCCGTCACCGGCAGCCCGAGGGCTTGCGCCAGGCATTCGCACAGTTGCGCGGCGTCCATCACCGCGCCCGCCAAGGGTAGCCAATGCAAGCGGCACCCCGCGGGCGCTTGCAGGAAACACTCGGCGAACAATGCGCTCTTGCCACTTCCCGCCGGTGCGCAAAGCAGTTTTACCCGCGCCTCGGAAGCCAACAGGGGCTCGCTCAACGACCTGCGCGGCACGTGTGTCGAAGACAGGCGAGGCAGCAGCCCTGGACGGTCCGGACACGGGGTCATGGCGGTCATTGCGAGGTCCCTTTTATTGTTGTTCCTTCACCCTAGACCGGTGTCGACCACCTTAGGAGAAGTATTCAGCGCGCTGATTGGCGGCCATAAAAAAAAGACCGGCAACTCGGTTGCCGGTCTTCCTTTCGCTGTCCCGCCAGTAGGCTTACCGGACCCCACTCGAACGCAACGCCGCCGGGGTATAGTCAGCCGCCCGAGCCTCGAACCCATATACGTAGGCGTGTTTCTCTTCGTTCTTCATGCCCAGCGCGATGTAGCGGCCGGCGATGATGTCGTAGAGCGCCTCAAGGGTGTAGCCCGGGTTCTGATGGTCGTAGTAGAACTGCGCATGCCCCTCTGCCACGCGCCACAACTGGCCGCGACCGTCGTAATGGTCCACCAGCGCCGCTTGCCAGCTGTCCTCGTCGATGTACATGTGACGCTTGGCGTAGATATGCCGCTCGCTGGGCTTGACCGTCCCGACCACTTCCCACACCCGGTGCAATTCGTAGCGGGTCAGGTCCTGGTTGATGTGGCCGGCCTTGATCACGTCATCGTATTTGAGGCTTGGCGAATCGAGCTTGTAGCTGTTGTACGGGATGTACATTTCCTTCTTGCCGATCAGCTTCCAGTCGTAGCGGTCCGGCGCGCCGGAGAACAGGTCGAAGTTGTCGGAGGTGCGCAAGCCGTCGGCGGCCGTCCCCGGGCCGTCATAGGCCACCTGCGGGGCACGTCGCACCCGGCGCTGGCCGGCGTTGTATATCCACGCCAGGCGCGGTTCCTTCACCTGGTCGAGCGTCTCGTGTACCAGCAGCACGTTACCGGCCAGGCGCGCCGGCGCCGTGACCTCCTGCTTGAAGTAGGTCAACACGTTGCTGGCTTTTTCCGGGTCGGCGTCCTTGATCAGGAACGGCACGGCGATCTCTTCTTCGAAGCGGATCGGCGTGAAGCTACCGTTGGTCTGTGGCGTGGCCTGGGTGATGACGCGCCGCAGGTTACCGCCGTGGTACCGGGTGATGTGGTTCCACAGCACTTCCACGCCGTTTTTCGGGATCGGAAACGCGTAATACCGGTTGCCGGTGAAGTTGGCCAGGCCGTTGCCGTCGTTGATGGCGTTCACATTGAGCGCGCTGCGCTTGGCCGCCTCATAGATCTCCGGCGGCAGGCCGACACTGCGATGTGTCGGGTAGACCGGGATCTTGTAGGTTTCCGGGTAGCGCTTGAACATCGCGACCTGGCCGTCGGACAGCTTGTCCTTGTATTTGTCCACGGTCGCGGCGGTGATGGTGAACAGTGGTTTTTCATTGGCGAACGGATCGGCCAGGAAGCCTTTGCTGTCCACGGCGCCAGCGTTTTTCGGAATGCCGCCGGTCCAGGCCGGGATCGAGCCGTCAGCGTTGCCGGCCTTCTCCGCGCCCAGAGGCGTAAGGCTGGTGCCCAGCTTGTTCGCTTCCTCCGGCGAGACCGCCGCCATCACGTTCACGGCCAGCAGGCTCAGGGCCAGGGCACCGCATTGCAGGATCGTCTTGCGCATTGGGTTTTCCTTGTCAGCCAGATCAGAAGTTCACGCCGAAGCTCAGCGCGAGGAAGTCGCGGTCTTCGAGAACGTTGTAATCGCCGCCGAAGAAGTCGGTGTAACTCAGACTGGCGGTGTAGGTATTGCGGTAATCGGCATCGACGCCGACGCTGACGGCCTTGGCGCCTTCGTTGAACAGGCCGTTGGGCCCATAGCCGGCCACATCGTGGGACCAGGACACGTTGGGCTTGAAGTTGACCCCGCCGATGACGTTGGAGTAGTCGAGAATCGCCCGAGCGCGGTAGCCCCAGGACGTCGACGTGACGAATCCATCGGTGTCACCGTTGAAGCCGTACTGGCCATAGACCGAGTCGCGGCCGTAACGCAGCTCGTCTTTCGACTCGAGACCACCGACATGCACGACCGCCGCCTCGCCTACCACGGTCAGGCGATCGGCGCCCAATACCTGGTCGAAGAAGTGGGTCAGGGTGCTCTGGAGCTGGGTGACTTCCTTGCGGCGGTAGCCGGTGTTGTCGGCGCCCGGCGAGGTGGCGATGGGGGACGCGGCGCCACCGGCGATCGGGTTGAGGAGTGCCAGGGTCAGGTCGTTGGTATTGACCTGCACCGGTGCGTTGGGGCGATAGCTGATTTCGCCAGTCCACGCGGTGCCTGTAGGCAGCGTGGTGGAGAAGCTTGCGCCGTACAAGCGGATATCTTCCGGATATTCAAGATAGTAGCCACCGCGTCCGAGCATTACGCTTTGTGCCAGGGCTTGTGCCGCGCCGGTGCCCGGTGCCAGCCCCTCAGCGATGGCGAGCATGCCACCCGGATCATCGTTCGCTAGCACTGCCAGTGTAGAAAGGCCTGCCGTAGTGGTGCCCACGGTAGGCGTACGACTGTGGTAATTCATGAAATACAGGCCGTACTCGGTATCATCGCCGAGCCAGCGCAACGCCGTCCCCCACTGGCCGGAATCCCGCGCATCGCGGTCACCGCCGCGGGGAATCACAACCCCTTCGCTGGTCACCTGGATGCCCTGGCCAAATGCCTCGGTCAGCGGTACGAACGGCGCAATAGCCGGGCTGGCTACGGTGTACCCACTGGTGCATCCATCCGCCACCACATCGTTGCCGAAGAACGTACCGCAGTTATCGACGACCGTCTGGTCCCACTCTATCTGGTAGAAACCTTCGACAGTGAGCTTGTCCGTCAAGCCCTGGGAAGCAAACAGCATGTTCACCGGGATCAAGCCTTCCTTGATCTCCGCGCCCGGACGACGGAACGCAGACACGTCCACCGGGTTGATGCTGTTGATGGAGTTACCGATGAAGGTACTTTCACCCCAGCTGACCACCTGCCTGCCGGCGCGCACGGTGCCGGGCAAATCGGCGATGGAATAGTTGTGATAGACAAAGGCATCGAGAATCTGCGCGCCCGATGACTTGGCGCCTTCTTTGCGATTGCTGTCGCTGATGTCCTTGAACTCCCGGTTTTCGTCCTTGAGTTCGAAGTCGTACCAGTACTTGCCGCGCACGAACACACCGGTGTCGCCGTACTTGAGTTCCAGGTCGTGCAAGCCCTTGAAGATTTTCGAGAAGGTCTCGCCTTTCTTGAAGTTAAGTCGCCCATCGTCACCGGTGGAGGATTGCCCCCTCCCCCCGTTGACCGTACCGACCAGATCCTTGTCGGCATCGCGCATGCCCCAGCTCGCGCCGACGGACAGAGAGGAGTCGAACTGCCCCTCGATCTCGCCAATGTTGAAAGAAACGGCCTGCGCCTGGGCACAGCAACCCAAGGCCACCGCGACGGCCAGCGCCTGCGGCTTGAAGATGGCGCGCATTGTTATTGTTGTCATGCGTCTTCCCCGGTGAGTGACAGAGCCTTCACCCTACTGCCGCCGGCATTGGGCGATAAGCGCACCAAGGGGGTATTCGCGCTGTACCCCAAAAGGATTACTGCCCGTGCGGGAACGGCTTATGCGGCAAGCATGAACGGACTGGATGATGGGTCATCAATGCCGCGCATGACCAACATGGTGCCCGCAACTGTTGCGCGCACTGCAACAGTGCATGTCCGTAACCGGACTGTTTCCTACAGCCTGCGCCTACTATGCTGGCCGGGCTTGCAGGACAACGGGCCCGCAAGCACAAGTCGCCTGGCGTCCCCCGCGCCTGACGCACCGTCATTCGGATGGATTGCGCATCAATCCATCGTCCCCGTGTACAACTGACGTTGATTTGTAGCTCCTTTCCAACGTCATGCTTAGGCCGCTGCTTTTGCAGCGGCCTTTTTTATTTGTAGGTTATTTTTCTCGATAAAAACTTCTCGATTCCTACAACACTTAGGTAATCCCTCAGCTGCCGAGTTTATTTAATTAGCCATTATCAATTTCGCGACGGGACCGCCAGGAATAGCTATTTCGGCCATTCAAATTCTTCCTACCTATCTAACTCTCACTGCCATTAAAAAATCCTCAAGCACCTAGCGCCAGTTCCTACAACAAACCGAGAACCCAACTACGCGCACATAAAAATTTCACTGTTACGCTGAAGTCAATCGCAGCACTTCGCTTCGATTTTCATCAGTGGATTATTGATATGCAGATAAACAATACAAGTTATCGCTCAAGAAAAGGTTTTAATAGCCGCATTCGTTTTCTGGTCTTCCATTACACAGCCGGCAACTTCGCCTCTTCCATCACCGCACTGACCGGTCCTTCGGTCAGTGCTCATTACCTTATCCCCGACTTTGCCGACCCCACTTACTTGAAGGCTGGCTTCAAAGAGCCACAGATCTTCAACCTTGTAGACGAAAACCAGCGGGCCTGGCATGCCGGTGTGAGCAGTTGGGGCAACCGCAGCAATTTGAATGACACTTCGATTGGCGTTGAAATTGTCAACCTGGCCACCGACAACCAAGGCCAATTTACCTTTCCGCCCTATAAGGCCCAGCAAATCGAGGCCATCGAGTATTTGGCATCCGACATTCTCAAGCGATATCCGGACATCAGCCCGGTCAACGTGGTGGCGCATTCGGACATCGCTGCGGGGCGAAAAAGCGACCCGGGCCCGATGTTTCCTTGGCGCGCGCTGTATCTCAAGGGAATTGGGGCTTGGTTTGACGATTGCACCCAGAAAACTTACATGCAGGCATACCAAACCCAGGGAATCCCGCTTCGCGAACAATTGCTGGGATTATTCAGGAGGTATGGCTATGACACGTCGGCGGCCACCACAACCGTAGGCTTTCAACGACTCGTACGCGCCTTCCAACTGCACTTCCGCCCGGCCAAGTATGACGGTGTGATGGACATCGAGACCGCCGCGAACCTGGCTGCCCTGGTGAAGAAATACTTCCCCTGAACCGGTCACCGCTGCTGACGGCAACCGGTCCGGGCGATGGGTTTAAACGGCGTAACGCTGCAGGTTAGCCATCATCTCTTTCAAGGCTTCGAGGTTGTCATTCGGGTGAACAGCATCCTGGAAGTCGCAGATCTGCTGCCAGTGGGCGGCGACGTCTTGCGGCGAGAAACCTTCGCGCGGGTCGAACCCCGCGCCGAGGCTGCGCTCCCAGCGCACCTTGCCCATCCAGCCGCCGCCCACTTCGAACAATCCGGAGGTTTCCTGACAGGCTTCACTGGCCAGGTACACCACCAGTGGGCTGACCAGTTCAGGCTTGAGTTGCTCGAACACTTGCGGCGGGATCAGGCCTTCGGTCATGCGGGTGCCGCCGGTGGGAGCGATGGCATTGACCAGGATGTTGTTCTTGCGACCTTCGATGGCCAGGGTGCGAGTCAGGCCATAGAGACCAAGCTTGGCCATGCCGTAATTGGACTGGCCAAAGTTGCCGTAGATGCCAGACGTGGAAGCCGTGAAGATTACCCGGCCATAATTCTGCTCGCGCAAATGCGGCCAGGCCGCACGAGTGACTTTGTAAGCGCCTTCGACATGAACGCGATACACCAGGTCCCAATCGGCATCGTCCATTTTGTGAAAAGTCTTGTCTCGCAGGATACCGGCGTTGTTGACGACAACATCAACCCTGCCGAACACGTCGAGGGCGTTCTGTACTAGCTTGTCGCCATCGGTAACCGAATCGTGATTGGCTTCGGCAACGCCGCCGGCTTCACGAATTTCACTGACCACCCGATCCGCCGCCGAAGCGTTGGCTCCCTCCCCCTGCGCCGAACCGCCAAGATCGTTGACCAGCACTTTTGCGCCATGCCTGGCGAACAACAGCGCATGGGCGCGACCCAGGCCGCCACCGGCTCCGGTGACGATCACGACTTTATCTTCGAAGCGCACAGAATCATTCATGGGCAGAACTCCAACAGGCCGATAGGACATTGCCACGAGTCTCCTGTACAAGCCGACCAGTCACAATCAACAAGGGAGAAAGTGAATAGCAGCCGATAAGGTGCAGGGATGATGCCCCGGTTGCGCTACGTCGCCCTGAAGGCAAGCGTCAGGAACACGCCAGTTGCCGGGAAGGCGCAGCGATGGCTTCACGAAACGCGAGGTAATGCTTGAGCACCTGTACGGGCGCCTCGGTGTGGGGGTAGTGACCAATATCGGGCAATAACACTGTGTCGGCGTTGGGAACCAGGGCTTGGTAGCGCGCCACCATATGCGCGCCGGAAATGGGATCGAACGCCCCATCGATCACCCGCATGGGCACCTCGCCGCGCAGCATCGCGTTGACCCAGCGATCACGCTGCACGCGCCGCTCCGGGATATAGGCAATGAGTTTGTGCATGATCCGTGGCCCGCGATGGGTTTCGACCAGGCTCCAGTAATCATCCAGTTCACTCTCGGTGGGAGCAGTCCAAGGGCCGAAGATCCGTCGGAAACTCTTGACCAGGCCATCCCTGGAAAACGCCCGGCCAATCAGCCAACCCAGAGGGCTGAGCAACAGTTTTTGCATCAGCACCGGACGATGGGTCTCCGGGAATAAACCACCATTGAGAAAGGTGCAACTGGCGACATTGGCGCGTGCCTCGCCATGCCGGGCGATGAGCTCCTGCGCCACACTGTCGCCGTAGTCATGGGCCAGTATATGGATCGCTTGCGTCACATTCAGGTGGGCCAGCAGTGCCTGTTGCAGATCGGCCTGTTCGAGCAGGCTGTAGACATGGTCCACTGGCTTGGCGGAGTCACCAAAACCGAGCATGTCGCAGGCAATCACCCGATAACGTTGTGCCAGCGGCTGCCAAAGGTAGTGCCAATCCCAGCTTGCGGTAGGGAACCCGTGGATTAGCAGCAATGGCTCGCCGTGCCCCGCAGTCCAGTAACGGATAGCGTGGCCACGAAACATGAACGTCTGGCCGCGCTGGCGCCAGATACGCAAGGGGATCTGGACCATGGGCATCAGCTCTTATAACTCGGATCTTGCAGGTCGAGTTTGCGCAGGAGCGCCGGCCAGGCCAACGCGCCTCCCATGCCCTGGCCGCTCTTGGTCACGCCGGCCACCATCGCACGGGCACCGGCCAGCACCTGCGGCTCGATGGCAATCAGCTCGGCGCCGCCGGTCTGGGCAAGGACCTGGATTTCGCAGGCTCGCTGGAAAATGAACATCATCAGGAACGTATCGGCAATCGTCCCGCCGCAGGTCAGCAGGCCATGGTTGTGCAACATCAGGAAGTTGTTCTCACCGAGGTCAGCTTGCAGGCGGACTTTTTCCTCAGGACTCAAAGCCACCCCTTCATAAGGGTGGTACGCCAGGCTCGACAGTACGAACAACGACTGCTGGCTGATCGGGAGCACTCCTTGCTTCTGCGCCGACACCGCGACGCCGGCGGCGGTGTGGGTGTGCAGCACACACGCCACGTCGTGCCGCACCTCGTGAATCGCGCTGTGGATGGTATAGCCCGCGGGGTTGATCTCGTAGGGGCTGTCCATCAGCTTGTTGCCAGCCTGATCGATCTTGACCAGGTTCGAGGCGGTGATTTCCTGGAACATCAAGCCGTACGGATTGATCAGAAACTCTTCCGTGCCAGGCACCTTCGCAGAGACATGGGTGAAGATCAGGTCGTCCCAGCCATGCAGCGCGATCAGCCGATAACAGGCCGCTAGATCGACTCGGGTTTGCCATTCGGCTGCACTGACCTGATCCTTGATGCCGGCTGCCGATTGAAGGGACGCTACGCTCACGGCTATGACCTCTCTCTGGCTTCTTGTTATAAGAAAACGTCCACTTCTTCGTGAACAAGAAAACCAGTCTAGTCAGCTCCAGCGAGGGCGGTAGTTGCATTGGCAGCCAGCTTACTGGCCGAGCGGGTCACATCAGGCCGGCTTCAATTTGCCGATCAACTCCTTCAGCCAGGGTTCGGCATCCGACTCAGGCGTAACGCTTTCACTGGCATCCAAGCGCAACATAGGCAGTACTTGCTGCACGCCCAGCTCGGCGAACAATTCACACATCTGCTCGCCGCCGCCGCAGAACGTGTCGCCATAACTGGCATCACCCAGGCCGATGACAGCGCCAGGCAAGCCGCGGAACGATGCGGGCAACTGGTCGCGAATCATTGAGTACAGCGGCATCAGGTTGTCCGGCAGCTCACCCATGCCCGTTGTCGACGTTACGGCCAGCAACGCTTGTGGTCCGAAGGACAGGATATCCGCCAAGGTTGCCCGCGGATTAAGGAAGGTTTCGAAATCGGCATCACGCAACATTGTTTCGGCGTGGCGGGCAACTTCTTCGGCCGTGCCGTATACGGAGCCGGAAAGAATCGCGACTTTCATCAATCTGATCCTGAAGCTGAATAGAAGACCGGAATAGTAACAGGCTGCGGGTAAAAGCTGCGATTGACTCTCAACACCAGATAATGGCAAATAGATATCGCTCGACGTTCTTTTTTATAAAGCGTTTATTCGGCTGCTCAACAGGGAAGGTTTCATGATCAACGCTCATCTGATGCAATTGGTGATCAACGCTTCGAACGACGGGATCGTCATCGCCGAGAAGGAAGGCGAAGACAACATACTGATCTACGTGAACCCTGCATTCGAGCGGCTGACTGGCTATAGCAGTGACGAAATCCTCTACCAGGACTGCCGTTTTTTGCAGTCGGGTGATCGCGACCAGCCTTCCCTCGAATTCATTCGCACGACGTTGAAGCAAGGCGGCTCCTGCCGGCAGATCCTGCGCAACTACCGTAAGGACGGCACACCGTTCTGGAACGAGTTGTCGCTGTCCACGGTGAAAAACGAGGCTGACGGCCACACCTATTTCGTCGGTGTGCAAAAAGACGTAACGGCCCAAGTGAAGGCTCAACAGCGCATTACCCAACTGGAAGCGGAGTTGGCTGAAGCACGGGAAACCGTCGCGCGCCTCCATGCGACGAATGGCGAAAACAAAACCGCGAATTAGCGGTCAGTCACTACAATCACCGGTGAAAGTAATTTTTTTCGAGCACCTTATGCAGCGCGACGCCCTTCTCACCCAGGATGAGCTGGATTTCATCCGGACCATGCAGCACAACCCGCAGTTGAACGAGCGGGATGTAACGTCGAGCTTGCTGGTAAACGGTGGTTCGCAGATCCGTGATCTGCTGACACGCCTGGCGGCGAACGAACAGGTCACGCTGCAGGCCAATTTCGAAAATCAACAGATGACCTTTCCGTTACAACTCGTCGAAGATGAATTCCACGCGATGCACCTTCGCCTGGGTGTGCCGAGCATCTATGAAGAGGGGCCGAAGGTGCGCCCGTGGCGCTTGACGCTCGATGAGCCGGTCGCCCTGGAGAACGCCAAGGGCCAGCCAGGGCCCTTATGGGTGCACGAGGTCTCTTGCAAAGGCGTATTGCTGGAAATACGCAATCGCACCAAGCCGCCCAAGCAATTTGCCCTGTGGTTCAGCCCGTCTGGCTATGAAAGGATTTCTCTTCGCGGGACTTTCGAACGGGAAACAGAGCAAGGCATGTATGCCTATCACCTGGCCCAGCATGACCAGGACGAAACCGAGCGCCTGCGCCAATACATCCTGCAACAGCACCGCCTGACCCATCCGGCGATGCACTTCTAAACGCGGTTCACGTATCCAGGTTACCCGCCAGGAACTGATGCAAGCGCTGCCCCATCACCGAACCCTCATTTCCCAGACAAGCGATCGGCGATCCCGCCAGGCTTTCCTGTGCCAGATCGGAGGCTTCGCCGGCCAGCAACAGGGGACAATCCAGGCCCATCGCCAATTTGGTCAGCCGCCTGGGCAATTCGGCGGCCGGTGCATGATTGGAGACCAGCACCAACGCCAACGGCCGGATCTTCTGGCAAACCAGCGTCAGTTCATCAAAGGGCTGCCCGACGGGCATGACCCGCACGCCCACCTCTGCCTTGGAAACGAACAGCGCTGTTACCAGCAACTCCAACTCCCGGCATTGACCAGCAACGGCACTGACCAGCACTCGCCGCGAGGTTGCCTCACGCTTGAGCAAGAGACGGTGCATGACCCGCGAACGCAGGAAACCGTCGAAGAACAGCCATTCGCTGGTATGCCCGAACTCATGCTGGCGATGCAGCAGGTCTCGCCAGAGCGGCATCAGAATGTCCTGGAATACCACGGGCTCGGCGTAACTCGAGAAAATCTTTCCGTAGACACGATCCAGTTCGATGTCGTCAAAATTGCCGACCGCATCCGACACCTGCTGCTGCCAATCGCTGTAATCGGCACGAACCAGATCGGGTGAAATAAACTTGGAGACTGGCCGTACCGATTCGGTTTTCGCAAGGATCTTACCCACCTTGCTCACGGCGACCCCGCGCTCGATCCAGGCGAGAATGCTCCGCACCTTTTCGATATCGATCAAAGAATACAAGCGATGCCCGCTTTCGGTGCGTGTGGGCTGGATCAGGCCGTAGCGACGCTCCCATGCACGCAAGGTCACCGGGTTGACCCCCGTCAACCGGGCGACTTCCCGAATCGGAAGCAAATCCTCGCGGGTCGAAGCGACAGATGCCTGAGAAGGGTGGTTTTCCTCGACTATCGCGCTCATTTGCCTGGATTTCCCAGCTGGAAAATTGGATCCCAGTTTACCCCTTTCCTGCCATAGGCTGACAAGGACAAACACGTCCGCCCTGCGGATTCGTTGTTTATTGCTCGAAAGGAACAATGCTCGCGCACCCTGCTACCAGGCGCAGCCCAACGCCCACGGGGCGTTTTTCCCATAGCCCTCGTTACAAAGCGAAACAAAATGTCTGGGTCCCCGGTCAAGGGAACCGGTCTCGAAATCGTTAACCCCCTGACAGCGCCCCAGCGCTGGATTCGTCTTTACGCATAGGAGGCGCCGGCCGTCGCTGTTATAGTTTTTGCTTGTGCCGCGAACCGAGCCGAACCGTCCCATGTCCACCGCCCCGATCCTGATCACCGGCGCAGCCCAACGCGTCGGCCTGCACTGCGCCCGACGTTTATTGGAGGACGGGCAGCCGGTCATAGCCACTTACCGCACCGAACGCCCGGGCGTGCAGACGCTGCGGGACCTGGGGGCCACGGTGCTGTTTGCCGATCTTGCCAGCGAACCGGGAATCCTGGCGTTCATCGATCTGCTCAAGCAGCACACCGACCAGTTGCGAGCCATCGTGCACAACGCCTCGGCCTGGCTGGCAGAGACGCCGGATAGCGAAGCCACCGCGTTCAACGCCATGTTTGGCGTCCATATGCTCGCGCCTTACTTGATCAACCTGCATTGCGCCGAGCTTCTGCGTCGTTCGGTCCCAGCGGATATCGTGCACATCAGCGATGACGTGACACGCAAAGGCAGCAGCAAGCACATCGCCTATTGCGCCACCAAGGCCGGCCTCGAAAGTCTGACACTGTCATTTGCGGCGAAGTATGCACCGGCCATCAAAGTCAACGGTATCGCCCCGGCCCTGCTACTGTTCAATCCCGGCGACGACCCAACCTATCGTGCCAAGGCCCTGGCCAAGTCCGCGCTGGGTATCGAGCCCGGCAGCGAAGTCATGTACCAGAGTTTGCGTTATCTGCTGGATAACTCATATGTCACCGGCACGACCCTGACGGTAAATGGCGGGCGGCACATCAAATAGTCACGGCTCGAGGAAGTATCCATGGCGCTTTCGCCCCAGCATTACCGTGAGATCCTGATCGGCCTGGGCGAAGACCCGGAGCGCGAAGGCCTGCTGGATACTCCGGTGCGCGCGGCCAAGGCCATGCAGTACCTGTGTCATGGCTACGAGCAAAGCGTCGAGCAGATCGTCAACGGCGCTCTGTTTGCTTCCGACAGCGATGAAATGGTGATCGTCGCCGACATCGAGCTTTATTCACTGTGCGAACATCACCTGCTGCCCTTCATCGGCAAGGCCCATGTGGCTTATATTCCAACGGGCAAGGTCCTGGGGCTGTCGAAGGTCGCCCGGCTGGTGGACATGTTCGCCCGCCGCCTGCAAATCCAGGAGAATCTCACCCGGCAAATTGCCGACGCCGTGCAGGAGGTCACCCAGGCTGCCGGCGTTGCGGTGGTGATCGAAGCCCAACACATGTGCATGATGATGCGCGGTGTGGAAAAACAGAACTCGACCATGAACACCTCGGTGATGCTCGGTGCCTTTCGCGAATCCAGCACCACGCGTCAGGAGTTTCTGCAATTGATTCGACGGAGCCAATAAATGCCTCAACTTCAACCCGCCATGGCGCGTATCAAGGTCAAGGACCTGCGCCTGCGTACGTTCATCGGCATCAATGAGGATGAAATCCTCAACAAGCAGGATGTGCTGATCAACCTGACCATCCTCTACGCGGCTCAAGAGGCCGTGCGCGACAACGACATCGACCACGCCCTGAACTACCGCACCATTACCAAGGCAGTCATTGCCCATGTGGAAAACAATCGCTTCGCCCTGCTCGAACGCCTCACCCAGGAGTTGCTGGACCTGGTCATGGCGAACGAGTCGGTGCTGTACGCCGAGGTCGAAGTCGACAAGCCACACGCGTTGCGCTTCGCCGAGTCCGTATCGATCACGCTCGCAGCAAGCAGGGCTACTCCGTAGCCGCCAACAGTCTCAAGCTGTAACCTTCAAGCCTGAACGCCGCAAACCAACTAGCAGCTTGAAGCTCGCCGCTTGAAGCTGTCTCGCAGAGACCCTCATGAACGACCAACAACGCCTCGAACTTGAAGCCGCCGCTTTCCGCCGGCTGGTTGCCCACCTCGACAGCCGCAAGGATGTGCAGAACATCGACCTGATGAACCTCGCCGGTTTCTGCCGCAACTGCCTGTCCAAGTGGTACAAGGCCGCCGCCGATGAGCGCCAGGTCGAGGTCAGCCTCGATGATGCGCGCGAAGTTGTCTACGGCATGCCCTATGCCGAATGGAAAGCCCAATACCAGAAAGAAGCCAATGCCGAGCAGCAAGCGGCGTTTGCCAAAGGAAACCCCGATGCTTGACCTGAACACTTTCCGCGCCAGCCTCGAGAGCGGTGAGCATGTCTTTGCCGACACCCTGGCGTTCATTGCCGAAGGCTACGACTACCAGCCCCAGGCCTTCGACAACGGTGGCGTGAAGAACGCGGCCGGGCAGAACGAAGGCTCCTGCAAGACGTTGGGCCTGGCACTGCTTGAAGGCTTGAGCGACAAAGAGGCGCTCCTGGCATTCGGCGAGCACTACCGTTCGGTACTGAACACGCCCGAAGGCAGCGACCACGGCAATATCCGCGCGCTGATAGCCCACGGGTTGGCGGGGGTGAAGTTCGAAGCCCAGCCATTGCAACGCCGCTGATTCACCCGCTGTCGTAGCGAGGGAGCTTGTTCCCTCGCTACGGGGAATACGTCTCAAGTTAAATGGCACCTCACCACATCCCGACTTTTATGATTGACCCGGCGACTTTATTTCGTTTGCCGGGCACTGCTTCTCGCGGCTTAGATAAGGCAAATCCTTTCTTCTTCCGAGCCGTCATCCATGAGCCGCGACAGCATCAGCCAATCGATTTCCTTCGTTCACCCCGTCAGTCTCAGCCACGGGAAAAATGCCGAGGTCTGGGATTGCGACGCCAAGCGCTATATTGATTTCGTGGGTGGCATTGGCGTGTTGAATCTGGGCCATTGTCATCCTCGCATCGTCGAGGCGATCCGCGAGCAAGCCACCCGCCTGACGCACTACGCCTTCAATGCCGCGCCCCACGCGCCTTACGTCCAATTGATGGAGCGCCTGGCCGCATTCATCCCGGTCGGTTATCCGGTGAGCGGCATGCTGACCAACAGCGGCGCCGAAGCGGCTGAAAATGCCTTGAAGATCGTGCGCGGCGCCACGGGACGCACTGCCGTGATTGCTTTCGACGGCGGCTTCCATGGGCGAACCCTCGCCACCCTCAATCTCAACGGCAAGGTCGCGCCGTACAAACAGAAAGTCGGCGTACTGCCCGGACCGGTCTATCACCTGCCCTACCCCAGCCACGACAATGGCGTGACGTGCGCCGAAGCGCTGAAAGCCATGGACAGGCTGTTCAGCGTCGAGATCGATGTAAACGACGTGGCCTGTTTCATCGTCGAGCCGGTGCAGGGCGAAGCCGGTTTCCTGGCGATGGACGTGGCGTTCGCCCAGGCGTTGCGGCAGTTCTGCGACGACAAGGGCATCGTGCTGATCGTCGATGAGATCCAGTCCGGTTTCGGCCGCACCGGCCAGCGCTTCGCGTTCTCGCGACTGGGGATCGACCCGGACCTGATCCTGCTGGGCAAAAGCATCGCTGGCGGTGTCCCTCTGGGGGCGGTGGTAGGGCGCAAGTCGCTGATGGATAACCTGCCAAAGGGTGGGCTCGGTGGGACCTATTCTGGCAACCCCATCGCCTGCGCCGCCGCGCTGGCAACGCTGGATGAAATGACTGACGCCAATCTCCACGCATGGGGCGCACAACAGGAAGAAGCGATCGTCAGCCGCTACGAGTCGTGGCGCCGCCGTGGGCTGTCGCCGTACCTGGGCCGCCTGACCGGCGTCGGCGCCATGCGCGGGATCGAACTGGCCCACGCCGATGGCACCCCGGCCCCGGCACTACTGACACAACTGCTGGCCCTGGCACGTGAGTCGGGCCTGCTGCTGATGCCCAGTGGTAAATCGCGGCACATCATCCGGCTGCTGGCGCCGTTGACGACCGAAGCGGCGGTGCTGGAAGAGGGCTTGGACATCCTGGAGGCGTGCCTGGCGGAACTGGCCTGATCTAGGTTTTCCTGACCACACATAACCTTGTGGGAGCGAGCCTGCTCGCGATCGCGGTATATCAGCCAGCACCGACATTGACTGGTCTGACGCCATCGCGAGCAAGCTCGCTCCCACAGAAACCGCCCATGAAGTTGCGTTAAACACCAAGCACAAAAAAACCGGCCGAAGCCGGTTTTTTTAATGCCCGATGAATCAGAACGAAACGTTCTGCAGGCCGTCCAGGTAACGTTCGGTGTCCAGAGCCGCCATGCAACCAGCGCCAGCCGAGGTGATGGCCTGGCGGTAGACGTGGTCGGCCACGTCGCCGGCGGCGAAGATACCTTCGACGCTGGTGGCGGTAGCGTTGCCGTCGCGGCCACCCTTGACGACCAGGTAGCCGTCCTTGAGCTCCAGCTGGCCTTCGAACAACGAAGTATTCGGCGTGTGGCCGATGGCGATGAATACGCCGTCAACCTTGATTTCTTCGAAGCTGCCATCGTTGTTCTTCAAGCGCGCGCCGGTCACGCCCATGTTGTCACCCAACACTTCGTCCAGGGTCGCGTTGAGCTTGAGGATGATCTTGCCTTCGGCGACGCGGGCGTTGAGCTTGTCGATCAAAATCTTCTCGGCGCGGAAGGTTTCGCGACGGTGAACCAGGGTGACCGTGCTGGCGATGTTGGCCAGGTACAGCGCTTCCTCGACCGCGGTGTTGCCGCCGCCGACCACCGCCACGGGTTTGTTGCGGTAGAAGAAACCGTCGCAGGTAGCGCAGGCCGAAACGCCTTTGCCCATGAACGTTTCTTCCGACGGCAGGCCCAGGTAACGAGCGCTGGCGCCGGTGGCGATGATCAGGGCATCGCAAGTGTAGGTCGCGCTGTCGCCGGTCAAGGTGTATGGCTTGGCGGCGAAATCCACGGCATTGATGTGGTCGAAGACGATCTCGGTCTCGAAGCGCTCGGCGTGTTCTTTCATGCGCTCCATCAAGGCCGGGCCGGTCAGGCCGTGGACGTCGCCTGGCCAGTTGTCGACTTCGGTGGTGGTGGTCAATTGACCGCCGGCTTGCATGCCGGTGATCAGCAACGGCTTGAGGTTGGCACGTGCCGCATAAACCGCGGCGCTGTAACCGGCAGGGCCGGAACCGAGAATAATCACACGCGAATGACGGACTTCAGACATGACCTGCTCCTGTTGACCGGACCCTGCGGCCCGGAACGCCGGCTGAGCGGCGCGAATAAAAAAAGACTGTTGATGCACTTGGGGAAGGCTTGGGTTCGACAGTCCTGTAAAAAGAATGGGTGCAGCGTATCGAGGGACCGAAGATTAAGGAAATACGGTTTAACAATCCAGCTCATAGGTGAGCTCTATCCGCCGCGACGCCGCCGATAGCGACAAACCTGCGCTAAACCTTTGTTACACGCCGTGTCGCGACTTTCCCGCACAAGGCAAAGTCGGTAAGGTCGGGCGCGTCCACTACCCTTGGAGCCACCTATGCCCGCCCCCGTCCTGTCCGGCCCGCAATATTTGCGCGAAGGGCTCAAATTGGTCCTGAGCCCCAGCCTGCGCCTTTTTGTTCTGCTGCCGCTGGCTGTCAACCTGGTGCTGTTCGTCGGGCTGATCTACCTCGCCGGCCACCAGTTCAGCCTGTGGGTCGACACGCTGATGCCGTCGCTGCCGGATTGGCTGAGTTTCCTGAGCTATGTCCTGTGGCCTCTGTTCGTCGTCCTTGTGGTGCTGATGGTATTTTTCACTTTCACCATGCTTGCCAACATCATCGCGGCGCCTTTCAACGGTTTTCTCGCCGAGAAGGTCGAAGTGGTAGTGCGCGGCACGGATGATTTCCCAGCGTTCAGTTGGGGCGAGTTGGTCGCCATGGTCCCGCGCACCCTGGCTCGAGAGGCGCGCAAGCTCGGTTATTTTCTGCCCCGGGCCCTGGGGCTGTTCATGCTGTCGTTCATCCCGGTGGTCAATCTGGTGGCCGCGCCACTGTGGTTGCTGTTCGGGATCTGGATGATGGCCATCCAGTACATCGACTACCCGGCGGACAACCATAAGCTGGGCTGGAACGAAATGCTCGCCTGGCTGCGGGAAAAGCGCTGGCAGAGCCTGGGTTTTGGCGGCAGCGTGTACCTGGTGCTGCTGATTCCCTTCGTGAACATTCTGATGATGCCGGCGGCGGTGGCCGGGGCGACGTTGTTCTGGGTGCGGGAGCAAGGCGCCGAGACGGCGCTGGCGCGTCAGGGCTGACCCGGTCACGAATCCGTCATCCTGACGTCACACTGGCGAAACGGCCCCGGTCGACACTGGGGCCATGACCACACTCCTGCACGTTACGCTCGTCACCGAAACCTTTGCGCCGGAAATCAATGGCGTAGCCAATACCCTGGGTCGTCTTCATGACGGTTTGCGCGCCCGCGGGCATCGGGTAGAACTGATTCGCCCTCGCCAGGCGGGAGACCTGGGTCTGACCAGTGATGACCAATTGCTGCTGTGCCGGGGCTGGCCATTGCCGGGGTATCCGGGTTTGCAGTGGGGACAGGCTTCGATGCACAAGCTGTTGCGGCGCTGGAAGCGTCATCGCCCGGACGTGTTGTATATCGCCACCGAAGGGCCGCTGGGCTTGTCTGCGTTGCGTGCCGCGCGGCGCCTGGGTATTTCGGTGGTCAGTGGCTTCCATACCAACTTCCAGCAATACACCCAGCAATACGGCCTCGGCCTGCTGAGCCGTGGGCTCACGCATTACTTGCGCTGGTTCCATAACCGCTCAAGCCTGACGCTGGTGCCCAGCGTCAGCCAGCGCCTGGAACTGGAACGCCGGCATTTCGAACGCGTGGCATTGTTGTCCCGTGGCGTGGATAGCCATTTGTTTCATCCGGCCAAACGCTCAGCCGCCTTGCGCAAGAGCTGGGGCCTGGATGATGACGCTATCGCGGTGCTTCATGTGGGACGCCTGGCGCCGGAGAAAAACCTGGCGCTGCTCAAACGCAGTTTCGACACCCTGCGCAGTGCTTTTGCGACACGGCAAATCAAACTGGTGATCGTTGGAGACGGCCCACAGCGGCTCGCTCTCGAGCAACAACTGCCCGAGGCGATATTCTGCGGGGCGCAACGTGGCGAAGCGCTGGCCGCCCATTACGCGTCCGGGGATGTGTTTGTCTTTCCGAGCCTGACCGAAACCTTCGGCAACGTTGTGCTGGAAGCACTGGCATCCGGGCTGGGCGTGGTGGCCTACGACCAGGCCGCGGCGGCGCAGCACATCCGTCATGGCTATAACGGCGTATTGGCGATGCCTGGGGATGAAGAGGCATTTTGCGACGCGGCCCGTTGGCTGCTGGAAGAGCCAGAGGCCTTGCGTTGCGTGAGGCTCAACGCGCGCCAGCATGCCAGCCGCCAGGGCTGGGGGGCGGTGATCGAGCAGTTCGAGGCGTTATTGCGAAGCGCTTGTGTCGGCGAGCAGGTGCTGCCTGCTGCGCCGACTGTGCGTTGATTATCCGATGATGCCGAGGCAGCCATCGCGAGCCTGCTCGCGAAGGCAGACGCCGCTTACACCAAGGTCATCAACGCCTCGCGACTGAACGGCAGGATGTCCTGCTCACGCCCGTCACGCACTTTCTGCGCCCAGTCGGGATCCACCAGCAGAGCACGGCCCACCGCCACCAGGTCGAACTCTTCCTTGTTCAGGCGCTCCAGCAGGTTTTCCAGGCTGGCCGGTTGGGCAACCTTGTCGGTATTGACCATGAACTGCAGGAACTCGCCGTCCAGGCCGACGCTGCCGACGGTAATCGTTGGCTTGCCGGTGAGCTTGCGGGTCCAGCCGGCCAGGTTCAGGTCCGAACCGTCGAACTCAGGCTCCCAGAACCGACGCGTGGAGCAATGGAAAATATCCACGCCGGCATCGGCCAACGGCTTGAGGAACGCTTCCAGCGCCTCAGGCGTCTGCACCAGGCGCGCAATGTAGTCCTGCTGCTTCCATTGAGAAAATCGGAAAATGATCGGAAAATCTTCGCCCACCGCAGCGCGCACGGCGCGGATCAGCTCGATGGCGAAGCGCGAACGGTTGGCCAGGTCGCCGCCGTAACCGTCCGTGCGCTGGTTGCTGCCTTCCCAGAAAAACTGATCCACCAGATAGCCGTGGGCGCCGTGGATCTCGACGCCGTCCATGCCGATACCCTTGGCATCTTTTGCCGCTTGGGCGAAGGCGGCGATGACTTCGTCGATGTCTGCCTGGCTCATGCCGTGAACCACGACCTGGCCATCCTTGAGCTTTTCAGTCGGGCCATAGCCTGGTACGGCGCCGTCCGGCTCGGTACCGAGGCGTCGGACATTGCCTACGTGCCACAGTTGCGGAACGATCTTGCCGCCTTCGGCGTGCACCGCATCGACTACTTTCTTCCAACCCGCCAGCGCGGCGTCACCGTAGAAATGCGGTACGTTCGGGTAGCCATTGGACGCCTTGTGACCGACCGTCGTGCCCTCGGTGATGATCAGGCCAACCCCGGCCGCCGCGCGACGACGGTAGTACTCGATCACCTTGCTGTTCGGTACGCCGCCCGGCGAAAAGGAACGGGTCATCGGCGCCATCACGACCCGGGTCGGCAGCTGGAACGTGCCGAGCTGAAAGGGTTTGAACAGGGCTTGTACAGGCATGGGGCACTCCACGGGATCGGTCACGGTTCATATATGACGACGATAATATGGAGCCGAAGCAGTGATGGGTAGCACTATTGATTGGAGTGATTAAGGATCAGAAGGGAGCCGAGAGAACGCTTTTGTTTTGAGGTCCGCAATACGTGGCGAGGGGATGTATCCTCTCGCCACAAAGGTTCGCCTGACGGTTTAGCTCAGGGCTTTTTCGATCGCCTGGATCACCGCAGGATCATCGGGCGGCGTGCGCGGCGAGAAACGCGCCAGCACCCGGCCGTCCTTGCCGAGCAGGAATTTTTCGAAGTTCCAGGTGATGTCTCCTGGGAACTCGGCGCCCTCGCCCGCCAGCAGACGATAGAGCTGATGACGTTCGTGACCGTTCACTTCCAGCTTGCTGGACAGCGGGAACGTCACGCCATAGTTGAGGCTGCAGAATTCCTGGATTTGCTGCTCGGTTCCAGGCTCTTGTCCGGCGAACTGGTTGCAGGGCAGGCCCAGCACACTGAAGCCCTTGTCCTTGTACCGCTGGTAGAGATTTTCCAGCGCCGCGTATTGAGGCGTCAGGCCACATTTGGAGGCAACGTTGACCACCAGCACGACTTGCCCTTTGAACGGTGCCAGAGGAAGCTCCTGACCATCCAGGGTTGTCAGTTTAAGGTCGTGGAAAGCACTCATGACGAAACTCCAGGTTTGCAGATCTTTTCGATACAGCCATGGGTGATGCTAACAGCAAGCGACTAAAAAGGCGCCGTATGGCGCCTTTCCAGTTCACTGGTTCCTTGAACGTACGCAGGAATCAGTGGTGATGGCCGCCTTCGCCATGGACGTGGCCATGGGCAACTTCTTCCTGGCTGGCGTCACGGATATCGACGATCTTGACTTGGAAGTTCAAGCGCTGGCCGGCCAACGGGTGGTTGCCGTCAACGGTGACGTCATCGCCGTCCAGGTCGCGAATGGTGACGATCTGCATCTGGCCATCCGGCGCCGAAGCGTGGAACTGCATGCCGACTTCCAGCTCATCCACACCTTCGAACATGCTGCGGCTCAGGGTGCTGACCAGTTCGGCGGAGTACTCGCCGTAGGCGTCTTCCGGCTCGACGGTCACGTTCAGCTCGTCGCCGGTGGTTTTGCCTTCGAGGGCTTTTTCCAGGCCCTGGATGATGTTGCCTGCACCATGCAGGTAGACCAGCGGAGCGCCGCCGGCAGAGCTGTCGATGACCTCACCAGCGTCGTTGGTCAGGGTATAGTCGATGGAGACAGCCTTATTGGCGGCGATCAGCATGGGGCGAGACCTTTTGCATAAGAATGAAGAACGGACAAGTCTAAACAAGGATTTGCCCGAAAGCGAACGGAACCCGGACAAACGGGCTAGCTCGAACAGACCAACGGTCACGGGTTTCCGCCAGGATGAGGACGGACACTGGGTCGTCGAGCTGTCTTGCGGCCACACCCAGCACCTGCGCCACCAGCCACCGTGGCAATCCCGGGCCTGGGTACTGGACCCGGCGCAACGTATTGAAAAAATCGGCCAGCCCTTTGCTTGCGGCTGGTGCGCTCAAGGCCCGGTTAGCGATAACCTTGGCGACTGAATTGTGGGTAGATGACCAGTCATAGGTCGCGCCCTGGTGCCCTGTTTCGCAAATACAGGGCACTGGCCATGCACCCTTAGAGAATCCGCATGCAAACTTTTTTTATCGCACCCACCGATTTTGGCGTGGGCCTGACCTCCATCAGCCTCGGGCTGGTGCGTACCCTGGAACGGGCCGGGCTCAAAGTCGGCTTTTTCAAACCCATTGCCCAGCCTCATCCTGGCGATACCGGCCCGGAACGCTCCACCGAACTGGTGGCCCGCACCCACGGCCTCAAACCGCCGCAACCGCTGGGCCTGGCTCATGTGGAGCGCATGCTCGGCGATGGCCAGCTCGATGAGCTGCTGGAAGAAATCATCACCCTCTATCAGCAGGCCGCCGTCGGCAAGGACGTACTGGTCGTCGAGGGCATGGTCCCGACCCGCAGCGCGAGCTACGCCGCCCGGGTCAACCTGCACCTGGCCAAGAGCCTGGACGCCGAAGTGATCCTGGTGTCGGCGCCGGAAAACGAAGTGCTGACGGAGCTTTCCGGTCGCGTCGAGTTGCAGGCACAACTGTTTGGCGGCCCCAAGGACCCGAAAGTCCTCGGCGTGATCTTGAACAAGGTTCGCACCGACGAAAGCATGGAGGCGTTCACCGCGCGCCTGAAGGAACATTCGCCGTTGCTGCGCAGCGGCGACTTCCGCCTGCTCGGCTGCATCCCGTTTCGCCCCGAGCTCAACGCCCCGCGTACCCGCGACGTGGCCGACCTGATGGGCGCGCAGGTGCTCAATGCCGGCGACTACGAAACGCGGCGCATGAGCAACATCATCATTTGCGCCCGCACCATGCGCAACACCGTGGAACTGCTCAAGCCCGGCGTACTGGTGGTGACCCCTGGCGATCGCGACGACATCATCCTCGCCGTGAGCCTGGCGGCGATCAACGGCGTACCGCTGGCCGGCCTGCTGCTGACCAGCGACACCCTGCCCGATCCACGCATCATGGACCTTTGCCGCGGTGCGTTGCAGGCCGGGTTGCCAGTGCTGTCGGTGAGCACCGGCTCGTACGACACCGCCAATCTGCTCAACGGCTTGAACAAGGAAATCCCCATCGATGACCGCGAACGCGCGGAAATAATCACCGATTTTGTCGCCAGCCACCTGGACGCCCGATGGCTGCACCAGCGCTGCGGCACGCCACGGGAGATGCGCCTGTCACCGGCGGTGTTCCGCTATCAACTGATCCAGCGCGCCCAGGCTGCCAACAAACGCATCGTATTGCCGGAAGGCAGCGAACCGCTGACAGTGCAAGCCGCCGCCATTTGCCAGGCGCGGGGCATCGCCCGCTGCGTGTTGCTGGCAAAACCGGCCGACGTCGAGGCCGTGGCCCGCGCCCAGGGTATCGAACTGCCGCCGGGGCTGGAGATTCTCGACCCGGATGTGATTCGCGAGCGTTACGTCGAGCCCATGGTGCGGCTGCGCAAGAGCAAAAGCCTGAACGCTCCCATGGCCGAGCAGCAACTGGAAGACACCGTGGTGATCGGCACCATGATGCTGGCGCTGGATGAAGTGGACGGGCTCGTCTCCGGCGTCATCCACTCCACCGCCAACACCATCCGCCCGGCGTTGCAATTGATCAAGACCGCGCCGGGCTGTTCGCTCGTGTCGTCGGTATTCTTCATGCTGTTTCCCGAGGAAGTGCTGGTGTATGGCGATTGCGTGATGAACCCGCACCCAAGCGCTGCGGAACTGGCCGAGATCGCCTTGCAAAGCGCCGACTCCGCCGCGGCGTTCGGCATCACGCCACGGGTCGCGATGCTCAGCTATTCCAGCGGTGAGTCGGCCAGCGGCGAAGAAGTGGAAAAGGTCCGCGAAGCAACGCTGCTGGCCCATGAGGCGCAACAGGGGCTGTTGATCGACGGCCCGCTGCAATACGATGCCGCCGCCAACGAAGCCGTGGCACGGCAACTGGCGCCCAACAGCCAGGTCGCAGGTCGGGCCACCGTGTTCATTTTCCCGGACCTCAATACCGGCAATACCACCCACAAGGCCGTGCAGCGCAGCGCCGATTGCGTCAGCCTCGGGCCAATGCTGCAAGGTCTGCGCAAGCCCGTGAATGACTTGCCGCGTGGTGCCCAGGTCGATGACATCGTCTACACCATCGCCTTGACCGCGATTCAAGCCGCCAACCGACCTCTGGATATTTAAATGCTGGATTTCCTGCCTCCCCCTGTACGGGGCGTGATCGCCTCGCTGCTGTTGGCGTTGAACACCATCGCCTGCTGCACGCCGCTGTTCATCGTGGCGATCTTCAAACTGTTGCTGCCCTTCCCCGCTGTCCAGCGTTTTACCGACTGGCTGATGAGCCATATCCACGAAGCCTGGATCAGCAACAACAAGGCCTGGATGAACCTGTTGCGCCGTACCCGCTGGCATATCAGCGGGCTGGAAGGCCTGGACTACCAACACTCATATCTGGTCACCAGCAATCATCAAAGCTGGGTCGACATCATGGTGTTGCAGTACGTGCTGAACCGACGCATCCGACCGTTGAAGTTTTTCCTCAAGCAAGAGCTGATCTGGGTGCCGGTGATTGGCCTGGCCTGGTGGGCACTGGGCTTCCCGTTCATGAAGCGTTACTCCAAGGCTTACCTGGAAAAACATCCGGAAAAGAAAGGCAAGGACCTGGAAACCACCCGCAGCACCTGTGCGAAATTCCGCAACAACCCGGTGGGTATTTTCAATTTCGTTGAGGGCACGCGCTTCACCGAAAGCAAGCATGCCCAGCAGCAATCACCGTTTCGCTACCTACTCAAGCCCAAGGCCGGCGGCATCGCGTTTGTGCTCGATGCGATGGGCGAACAATTGGAGTCGATCATCAACGTGACGATTCATTATCCGGGCGGCCGCCCGGGGTATTGGGATTTGCTCTGCGGCAACGTTGGCGAGGTGGTGGTGCACTTCCAGGAGCTGAAGATACCGCCGCAGTTCATTGGCAAAAGCTACGACCAGGACGGGGAGTATCGCCTGGAGTTCCAGGGTTGGATCAACCAGCTGTGGCAGGACAAGGATGCGCTGCTTGAGCAGATGCATCGGGAATATCCCAACAAGTCTTGAGGTGGCTGCACCGGCCTCATCGCGAGCAAGCTCGCTCCCACAATGGTCACTGCTGAGGCAAATACCTGTGGGAGCGAGCTTGCTCGCGATGGCGTCCCTCCAGACAACAAAAAAGCCCGCCGATGATCACTCATCGGCGGGCTTTTACTTGCCGCTTGCAGCTGTTTCCCTTAGATCGCGCCACGCTTGCGCAGCAGATCCAGCACTTGCTTGACGCTTTCTTCCAACGTCAGCGACTGGGTGTCGATCACCAGGTCGGCATCCAGCGGCACGTCGTATGGGAACGACTCGCCCGGAATGTTATCGCCGGCAGCCGCGTACAGCCCTTGTGGATCACGCTGGGCACATACCGTTGGCGAGGCCTGGACGTAGACGGTCACCAGGCGCTCGCGGCCGATCAAGTCCTTGGCCTGTTCACGGCCTTCGGCACTCGGCGCGACGAACGCAGCCAGGGTCAGCAGGCCGGCTTCGTTGAACTGACGGGCGACGTGAGCCGCGCGACGCCAGTTCTCGGTACGTCCGGCACGGTCTTGCGGCAGCCCCTTGTTCAGGTCGTGGCGCAGGTTCTGGCCATCGAGTACAAACACCGCACGGCCCATGTCGAACAGCTTGCGCTCCACCGCATAGGCCAACGTGCTCTTGCCCGCGCCCGACAGGCCGCTGAACAGCACCGTGGCCGGCTGCTGGCCGAAGCGCTGGGTACGTTCTTCCACCGACACATGGGCCAGTTTGCCGTGGTGCGTGCTGCTGCCGTGGGCCAGCGGCTGGGCCACGATCATGCCCGCGCCCACGGTGCCGTTGGTCAGACGGTCGATGACGATGAACGCGCCAGTGGTGCGGTTGCTCTCGTAACCGTCCAAGGCGATCGGCGCATCCAGGGCGATCTTCACCTTGCCGATTTCGTTGAGTTGCAACGCGCTGGCCGGACCTTCCTCGAGGGTGTTCACATCGACTTTGTTGACGATGCTGGCAATCGAACCGGGCACGTAGCTCGTGGCGCGCTTGATGTCATATTTCTTGCCCGGGAGCATCGGCTCCTCGGCCATCCACACCAGCATCGCTTCGAAGCTGTCGGTGACCGGCGGGACATTGTCGGCATGCACCAGCAGGTCGCCACGGGAGATATCAATCTCGTCTTCCATGGTCAGCGTGACAGCCTGACCCGGGCCGGCGTGCTCCAGCTCGCCTTCGAAGGTGACGATGGATTTCACGCGGCTGCTCTTGCCGGAAGGCAGCACCACCACTTCGTCGCCCTTGTGCACGATGCCGCTGGCGAGGGTGCCGGCGAAACCGCGGAAGTTCAGGTTCGGACGGTTGACGTACTGCACCGGGAAACGCAGGTCGGTGAAGTTGCGATCGCCCGCCACTTCCACGGTCTCGAGGATTTCCATCAGCGACTGGCCGGTGTACCACGGCGAGCGCTCGGACTTGTTCACCACGTTGTCGCCCTTGAGGGCCGACATCGGCACGAAGTGCATGCTGGTGGGCTTCATCTTCAAGCCTTCGGCGAACTTGAGGTAGTCGGCCTTGATCGACTCGAACACGCCCTGGTCGAAGTCCTTGAGGTCCATCTTGTTGATGGCCACGACGATGTGCTTGATGCCTAGCAACGAGGCGATGAAGCTGTGGCGACGGGTCTGGGTCTGCACGCCGTAGCGGGCATCTACCAGGATGATCGCCAGGTCACAGGTGGAAGCACCGGTGGCCATGTTGCGGGTGTACTGCTCATGGCCGGGGGTGTCGGCGATGATGAATTTGCGCTTGGCGGTGGAGAAATAGCGGTAGGCGACATCAATGGTGATGCCTTGCTCGCGCTCGGCCTGCAGACCATCGACCAGCAACGCCAGGTCGATATCGTCACCGGTGGTGCCGACTTTCTTCGAATCACGGGTAATGGCTTCCAGGTGATCTTCATAGATCATCTTGGAGTCGTGCAGCAGGCGCCCGATCAGGGTGCTCTTGCCGTCATCGACGTTACCGCAGGTCAAAAAGCGCAGCAGCTCTTTACGCTCGTGCTGGCCCAGGTAGGCGAGGATGTCCTCGCTGATCAAATCAGATGCGTGCGACATGACAACCCCTTAGAAATAACCCTGACGTTTTTTATCTTCCATCGAGCCTGCGCCATCGTGGTCGATGACCCGGCCCTGGCGCTCGGAAGTTCGCGTCAGGAGCATTTCCTGGATGATGTCCGTCAGGCTCTCGGCCTCGGACTCCACCGCGCCCGTCAACGGGTAGCAGCCAAGGGTACGGAAACGTACTTTCTTCTTGACGATTCGGGCTTTGTCTTCGTCGGACAGGTGCTCGAGGATGCGCTCGTCATCGATCATGATCAGCGTGCCGTTCTTCTCGATCACTTCACGCTCGGCGGCGAAGTACAGCGGCACGATCGGGATGCCTTCGAGGTAGATGTACTGCCAGATGTCCAGCTCGGTCCAGTTCGACAATGGGAAGACGCGGATCGACTCGCCTTTGTTGACCTTGCCGTTGTAGACGTTCCACAGCTCCGGGCGCTGGTTCTTCGGGTCCCAGCGGTGCTTGCTGTCGCGGAACGAGTAGACGCGCTCCTTGGCGCGGGACTTCTCTTCATCACGACGGGCGCCACCGAAGGCTGCGTCGAAACCATGCTTGTCGAGCGCCTGTTTCAGGCCCTCGGTCTTCATGATGTCGGTGTGCTTGGCGCTGCCGTGGGTAAACGGGTTGATGTTCTGCGCCACGCCGTCCGGGTTGATATGGGTGATCAGGTCCAAGCCGAGTTCTTCGACCATGCGGTCGCGGAACTTGTACATTTCCTGGAATTTCCACCGGGTGTCGACGTGCATCACCGGAAACGGCAGCTTGCCGGGGAAGAACGCCTTGCGTGCCAGGTGCAGCATCACGGCGGAGTCTTTACCGATGGAGTACAGCATCACCGGGTTATCGAACTCGGCGGCCACCTCGCGGATGATGTGGATGCTTTCCGCCTCCAGCTGTTTCAGATGCGTCAGTTTGTCGACCATGGCTACTCACGAAAGCTTTCTTATGAACGGCCAGCGGGCCGTGTTCGAGCGGGGAATCCTAGCACAGCGACCTCTTCTAATCAGGGCGCCAACTAGATCGAAACAGCATATGGATATGCCCGGTGGTTCGGGCCTCGCATTTGCTTTTCTGTAGGGGCGAGCAAGCTCGCTCCCACAGGGATAAGCGCCCACAGCGTTTATAGGCAGTCAGATCGGATTCGGGCAGTCGATGAAGATGTGTTCCAGCGCAAAACGCCGCGCCAGGTAGTCGCCCAGCGCCTGGACGCCGTAGCGCTCGGTCGCATGATGCCCGGCGGCGATGAAGCTGATGCCGTTTTCCCGCGCGCTGTGGAAGGTCTGCTCGGACGCCTCGCCACTGAGGTACAGATCGACGCCGGCCAGTACCGCCTGGTCGATGTATCCCTGGCCGCCACCGGTACACCAGCCGACTCGGCGGATCATCTGTTCCCCTTCTATCAGCAACGGCTCGCGGCCCATGACTTCCTGGACCTTGCGGGCGAAATCCCGAGGCGTCATCGGTTCGGACAGAGAACCCACGAGGCCGACGATCTTTGGATTATCCGGATCCAGCGGCCCTTCGACGGTGATGTCCAGTTGTCGGGCAAGTTGTACGTTGTTGCCGACTTCGGCATGCAAGTCCAGGGGCAAGTGATAGGCCAGCAGGCTGATATCGTGCTTGAGCAAGGTTCTCAGGCGCCGCTGCTTCATCCCGGTGATGCAGGGATTCTCGCCCTTCCAGAAATAGCCGTGATGCACCAGGACCAGGTCGGCCTCGGCCTCCACGGCAGCATCGAGCAACGCCTGGCTGGCCGTCACGCCGCTGACGATACGCATCACCTGCGGGGCGCCTTCGACCTGCAAGCCGTTGGGGCAATAATCGGCGATCCGGCTGCTTGCCAGGTAACGGTCCGCTTCTTCTACCAGGGTGTTCAGGGCGACGGCCATGAAAAGACTCCTAAATATCCCGTCCAGAGGCGCGCGCGGCCTCGTATAATGCGCGACATTATGGGCGGTCCCATCCCGCCTGCAACCTTTGTAGGACGTGCTTAATGTTCAAGGCGCTGCGTTTTTCCGGCTGGCCGCTGTTGGCCGGCGTGCTTGTCGCTTTATTGATTATCCAGCGCTACCCGGAATGGGTCGGGCTGCCAAGCCTCGACGTCAACCTGCAACAAGCGCCCCAAGCCAAGGCGCCGCAGCAGGGGCCGGTGTCCTATGCCGACGCGGTCACCCTGGCGGCGCCGGCGGTGGTGAACCTGTACACCACCAAAGTCATCAACAAGCCCAACCACCCGCTGTTTGAAGACCCGCAATTCCGGCGTTTTTTCGGCGACAACTCGCCCAAGCAGAAGCGCATGGAGTCGAGCCTGGGCTCGGGTGTGATCATGAGCCCGGAAGGTTATATCCTGACCAACAACCACGTCACCAGCGGTGCCGACCAGATCGTGGTAGCACTCAAGGACGGCCGTGAAACCCTGGCCCGGGTGATCGGCAGCGATCCGGAAACCGACCTCGCGGTACTGAAGATCGATCTGAAGAACCTCCCCGCGATCACCATCGGCCGTTCCGACAGCATCCGCATCGGCGACGTGACCCTGGCAATCGGCAACCCGTTCGGCGTTGGCCAGACCGTGACCATGGGCATCATCAGCGCCACCGGCCGAAACCAACTGGGCCTGAACAACTACGAAGACTTCATTCAGACAGACGCTGCCATCAACCCTGGCAACTCCGGTGGCGCCCTGGTGGATGCCAACGGCAATCTCACCGGGATCAACACGGCGATCTTTTCCAAATCCGGTGGCAGCCAGGGCATCGGTTTTGCCATTCCGGTGAAGCTGGCCATGGAGGTAATGAAGTCCATCATCGAACACGGCCAGGTGATTCGTGGCTGGCTGGGCATCGAGGTCCAACCGCTGACCCAGGAACTGGCGGAGTCGTTCGGCTTGTCCGGGCGACCCGGCATCGTGGTGGCGGGCATCTTCCGCGACGGTCCGGCGCAGAAGGCAGGCCTGCAATTGGGTGATGTCATCCTGAGCATCGACGGCGAACCGGCCGGCGATGGCCGGCGCTCGATGAACCAGGTGGCGCGGATCAAACCCACCGACAAGGTCACGATTCAGGTCATGCGCAACGGCAAGGAACTCAAGCTCACGGCTGAGATTGGCCTGCGCCCGCCACCCGCGCCGGTGGTGCTTAAAGAAGAACAGTAAGCACGCCACTTTGGCGAGATTACTTGGCGAGGGGATTTATCCCCTCGCCACATCTTCTCGATATCCAGCGACCACAACCACACCTGAAATTACAGATAGCATAAATTCTCATTAGTAGTGTTATATTGTTTCAATGCTAAAAATTGGAACAACATAACATGTCATCTCTGAAACGGATTTCCGTTGCCAGCCTCACCCTGGGGTTGCTCGGCGATCCGGCTTTTGCCAAAGAAATCCAGCCCCTGGAACTGGACGCCATGCACCTGGCCAGCCATTACAAGCAGGGTGAACTCTGGGGATTCGCTTCCGAAGCGCGCCCGTTGAATGCCGACGGCCACACGGTGAACCGTCGTTACCGCGAGCGAGACAACAATTGGCACGACAGCATTACTCAACTTGAAGGACGGGGGATGTTCGACCTCGGGGCCTGAACCTGAACAACATTTTCGACGAAAAATACTACGAACGCTCCTACAGCAATTACTGGGTCACGCCCGGTGATCCACGCAACTTCACTGTCAGCCTCACCCTCGATCTATAAGGAAGTCAGCATGAAATACCCCAAGACCTTCACCCTGCTCGGCCTGCTCCTGGCCACCCAGGCTTCGGCCCATGGCCTGTGGACAGAACAGCGACGCGGCAACATCGAAGTGATCTACGGTCACGGCGCCGAGGACAACGCCTTCAAGGCGAAGAAAATCAGTGGCGCCTGGGCCTACGACCTGGGCGGCAACATGATCCCCGTCACCGTGGAGCGCCTGCCGGACCACGCTCGCCTGCAACCCCTCAAGCCGCCGGCCGTGCTGGCCGTCGCCCTGGACAACGGCATGTGGTCACAGACCGCCGACAAGAAGTGGATCAACGAAGGCCGCAGCAAGGTCCCCGGGGCGATCGAATCGACCCAGACCTTCAAGTACAGCCTGGCGATCTATGAGCCGGGAGCGAAGCTGCCGAAACTGGATCAGATCAAGTTCGTCATCGTACCGGAAGTCGACCCACTGACCGTCGGCCCCGGCCAGCCTTTGCCGGTGCGAGTGCTGATCGATGGCAAACCTGCCGCTGGCGTGAAACTGGTAGGCGACTATCGCAGCGCGCCAGGTACTATCACCACGCAAACCGACGCCGAGGGACGGGCCAAGGTACCGGTACGTAATGAAGGGTTGAATGTCATTGCCGCGCAGATGGAAATCCCACTCAAGGACAATAAGGATGTCGCGACGCGCGGCGTGTTTACGTCGCTGACGTTCCTTGGCGAGCCGCATCACGAGTAAGCGCTGAAATTGTGGGAGCTGATCTGGCCACTATCGCGAGCAAGCTCGCTCCCACAAAGGATTTCAGTGTCGCTGATCGTTAGGACGCCCTGAAATCAATGTGGGAGCGAGCTTGCTCGCGATGGCGTTGGGTCAGTCATCCAGGCGTTAACTGACACACAGCCTTCGCGAGCAAGCCCGCTCCCACAGGATCCATGCAGGGCTTTAGAGCTCGCCTAGGCCGTCGATCAGCGCCTGGTTCTGCTCCGGCGTACCGATGCTGATCCGCAGGAACTGCGCGATGCGCTCCTGCTTGAAGTGCCGCACGATCACGCCCTGCTCACGCAGTTTCGCCGCCAACCCCGCTGCGTCGTACCGGGGGTGACGAGCGAAAATGAAATTGGCCGCCGATGGCAGCACTTCAAAGCCCCTGGCCTCCAGTTTGGCCACCACCCACTCGCGGTGCTCGAGCACCAACCGGCAGGTTCGGTCGAAATACTCGCGATCGTCGAACGCCGCCGCGCCACCGACATTTGCCAGACGATCCAACGGATAGGAGTTGAAGCTGTTCTTGATCCGCTCCAACGCTTCGATCAGATCCGGATGCCCCACCGCCAGGCCCACTCGCAATCCCGCCAACGAGCGAGACTTGGACAGCGTCTGCGTGACCAGCAGGTTCGGATACCGATCCACCAGGCTGATGGCCGTTTCGCCACCAAAGTCGATGTAAGCCTCGTCGACGACCACCACCGAATCCGGGCTGCCCTTGAGGATCTGCTCGACCGCGTCAAGCGCCAGCAGGCAGCCGGTCGGCGCGTTCGGGTTGGGGAAGATGATCCCGCCGTTCGGCTTGGCGTAATCCGTCGGGTCGATCCGGAACTGTTCATCCAGCGGCACCGCGTCGAACTCGATGCCGTACAGCCCGCAATAGACCGGGTAGAAGCTGTAGCTGATGTCCGGGAACAACACCGGTTGGTTGTGCTGAAGCAGACCGTGGAAGATGTGCGCCAGCACCTCGTCCGAACCGTTACCCAGGAACACTTGGTTGGTTTGCACACCGTAATACCGGGCGACGGCGCTTTTCAGCAAATCGCTATTGGGGTCCGGATACAGGCGCAGGTTGTCATTGAGTTCGGTCTGCATCGCCGCGAGGGCCTTGGGCGATGGGCCATAGGGATTCTCGTTGGTGTTGAGCTTGACCAGGCGGGTCAGCTTCGGCTGTTCGCCTGGCACATACGGCACCAGGTCCTTGACGAACGGGCTCCAGAATCTACTCATTTCAGTTCCCCTTCTGTTCGTCTTTGATGCGGTATTCGGCGCTGCGGGCGTGAGCGCTCAGCGATTCGCCACGGGCCAGCACCGACGCGGTCTTGCCCAGTTCGGACGCGCCCTGCTCCGAGCAGAAAATGATCGAGGAGCGTTTCTGGAAGTCATAAACCCCCAGCGGCGACGAGAAGCGCGCGGTGCCGGAGGTCGGCAGTACATGGTTCGGTCCGGCGCAATAGTCGCCCAGCGCCTCGGAGGTGTGACGGCCCATGAAGATCGCGCCGGCATGGCGGATCTTCGGCAGCCAAGCCTGGGGATCGGCAACCGACAGTTCCAAGTGCTCCGGCGCGATGCGGTTGGCGACTTCGATGGCCTGTTCCATGTCATCGACCTTGATCAGGGCACCACGGCCATTGATGGAGGTGTTGATGATCTCGGCGCGGTCCATGGTCGGCAGCAACTTGTCGATGCTGGCGGCCACTTTGTCGAGAAATTCGGTGTCCGGGCTGACAAGGATGGCCTGGGCATCTTCGTCATGCTCGGCCTGGGAAAACAGGTCCATGGCGATCCAGTCCGGATCGGTCTGACCGTCGCACACCACGAGGATTTCCGAAGGGCCAGCAATCATGTCGATGCCGACCTGACCAAACACGTGGCGCTTGGCAGTGGCGACATAGATGTTGCCCGGACCGACCACCTTGTCGACCCGCGGCACGCTTTGCGTGCCATAGGCCAACGCGGCCACGGCCTGGGCACCGCCGATGGTGAACACCCGGTCCACGCCGGCAATGCAGGCGGCAGCCAGCACCAGTTCGTTGATTTCGCCGCGCGGGGTCGGGACAACCATGACCACTTCAGTCACGCCGGCGACCTTGGCCGGGATCGCGTTCATCAGCACTGAGGACGGATAGGACGCTTTGCCACCCGGCACGTACAAGCCGGCGCGGTCCAGCGGCGTGACCTTCTGGCCCAGCACCGTGCCGTCGGCCTCGGTGTAACTCCACGAATCCTGTTTCTGCCGCTCGTGATAACTGCGTACCCGGGACGCGGCTTTTTCCAAGGCTTCGCGCTGGGCCACGGTGATTCGGGTCAAAGCCAGTTCCAGACGCTCGCGCGGCAGGATCAGGTCGGCCATCGACGCCACTTGCAGGCCGTCGAACTTCTGTGTGAATTCCACCAAGGCATCGTCGCCACGCTCGCGCACGGCCTTGATGATGCCCAGCACCCGCTGGTTGACCGAGTCGTCGGACACACTCTCCCAGCTCAGCAGATGATCCAGATGATGTGCGAAATCCGGGTCGGCAGCGTTGAGTCGGCGAATCGAGGTGGGAGCGGTCATAGCGAGGGCCTCATTAATGGCAAATGCTCAGGCGCCCTAAGCTACCAGTCCATTCGCGGGGGCACCTGAGAAAATTGGCTATGACGCGGATAGACGGGCGCGACTCAAGGTCGCGCAGGTGAATCAGCCGCGGTGTCGCGATTCCACTGCCTTGCGCAGGGTATCGATCAAAGCCTGGATACGGGCGTGCTGCATTTTCATCGAAGCCTTGTTGACGATCAGCCGGGAGGTGATGTCGGCGATGAAATCCTGGGGTTCCAGGCCGTTGGCGCGCAGGGTGTTGCCCGTGTCGACCACGTCGATGATCTTGTCCGCCAGGCCGATCAACGGCGCCAGCTCCATCGAGCCGTAGAGTTTGATGATGTCGACCTGGCGGCCTTGTTCGGCGTAGTAGCGCTTGGCAACGTTGACGAACTTGGTCGCGACCCGCAGGCGCCCTTTGGGCTCGGGCGCGCCGACCTTGCCAGCGGTCATCAGCTTGCAGCGAGCGATGCGCAGGTCCAGCGGCTCGTACAAACCCTGGCCGCCGTATTCCATCAGTACGTCCTTGCCGGCAACGCCCAGGTCGGCGGCGCCATGCTCCACGTACGTCGGCACATCGGTGGCGCGCACGATCAACAAGCGCACGTCGGCCTGGGTCGTGGGGATGATCAGCTTGCGGCTCTTGTCCGGATTCTCGGTCGGCACAATGCCCGCTTCAGCCAGAAGCGGCAGGGTGTCGTCAAGGATGCGGCCCTTGGACAGTGCGATGGTCAACATGGGAAACGTCAGTCCTAATCAAGGTACTCATGCCCGGTCGCAAGCGGCGCCGGACATACATCGAGGGCGCAACCACCCTCGATTTTGAAACGAAATCCTGGCACATCCTTGTGCCATGCAGCCGGAACTAGCCCGGCACGCGACGGATCTTGGCGCCGAGCATCTGCAGTTTCTCTTCGATGCACTCGTAGCCACGGTCGATGTGGTAGATGCGGTCGATCAAGGTATCGCCCTCGGCGATCAGGGCCGAGATCACCAGGCTGGCCGAGGCCCGCAGGTCGGTTGCCATGACCGGCGCGCCCTTGAGTTTCTCGGCGCCGGTGACGATGGCGGTGTTGCCTTCGACCTGGATCTTGGCGCCCATGCGGTGCAGCTCATAGACGTGCATGAAGCGGTTTTCGAAGATCGTCTCGATCACCGCGCCCGTGCCTTCGGCAATGGCGTTGAGGGAGATGAACTGCGCCTGCATGTCGGTCGGGAACGCTGGGTAGGGAGCGGTCCGCACGTTGACGGCTTTCGGCCGCTTGCCGTGCATGTTCACTTCGATCCAGTCTTCGCCGCAGGTGACTTCGGCGCCAGCTTCCTTGAGTTTTTCCAGCACAGCTTCAAGGATGGTCGGATCGGTGTCCTTGACCTTGACGCGGCCACCGGTGACGGCGGCGGCAACCAGGTAGGTGCCCGTTTCAATACGGTCCGGCATCACTTTGTAAGTGGCCGAGTGCAGGCGCTCGACGCCATCGATGGTGATGGTGTCGGTGCCAGCGCCGCTGATCTTGGCGCCCATGGCGATCAGGAAGTTCGCCAGGTCCACCACCTCGGGCTCGCGAGCGGCGTTTTGCAGCACGCTGCGGCCCTTGGCCAATGCGGCGGCCATCATGATGTTCTCGGTCCCGGTCACGCTGACGGTGTCGAAGAAGAAATGCGCGCCACGCAGGCCGCCTTCAGGGGCCTTGGCCTTGATGTAGCCGCCCTCGACATCGATCACCGCGCCCATGGCCTCCAGGCCACGGATGTGCAGGTCCACTGGACGCGAACCGATGGCGCAACCGCCAGGGAGCGCCACTTCGGCTTCACCGAAACGGGCGACCATCGGGCCGAGCACCAGGATCGAGGCACGCATGGTCTTGACCAGTTCGTACGGCGCGACCAGGGTCTTGATGGTACGTGGGTCGATTTCGACGGCGAGTTTCTCGTCGATCACAGGTTCGATGCCCATGCGGCCGAACAGCTCGATCATCGTGGTGATGTCGTGCAGGTGCGGCAGGTTGGCCACGGTCACAGGGCCATCGCACAGCAGCGTCGCGGCCAGGATCGGCAGCGCGGAGTTCTTTGCTCCGGAAATACGGATTTCGCCATCGAGGCGAACGCCGCCGGTAATAATCAATTTATCCATAAGAATCTCGACGCCCTTGGGCTCAGGTGCGCTCGGCCCAGGCCGCGCGGCTGAAAAATTTCATAGTGACCGCGTGGATGCTGCCATCGGCGATCCATGGGTTCAAATGGGCATAGATGCTCTGCTGACGCTTCACCGGGCTCAACGCCGCCAGTTCATCGCTGATCACGTTCAGCTGGAAATTGCAGCCTTCGCCTTCAACTTCCACCTGCGTACCAAGCAGCTTTCCTTCAAGGAAGCTCTTCACTTCTACAGCCTGCATGCTCAACCTCAATCGGCGCCCTGTGCGCACGGGTCGCACATCATACAAAAAAGCCCCGCGCCTGCGAACCCCGCGAAGCAGGACTCTGACGGGGGGCTTTTACGAAGTTGTGAATCAGGGGTGCTCCAACAGCTCGGTCAATTCGCTGACCTGGGCTATTTCGCGCATGTCCTCAGGCATCCCACGGATGCTCCACGTCTTGCCGGCGGCCTTGGCGTCGCGCATGAAGCACAGCAGGAGGGACAGACCGACGCTGCTGGACTTCTCCACCGCCGAGCAGTCAATGACCAACTCGGCGGCCTTGGCGGATTGGATCAACGCCTGGCCCTGCTTGCGCAAACCCGGGCCGGTGCGGTAATCCAGCACGCCACTGAGCAGCAACTCGCCAGACTCGCCCAGGCGAACGGCCGACTCACTCACCGACGCATTCATTGTTGCTGCTTCTCTTGGGCATCTTCGGCAACTTCCTTCGCCTTGGCGACTTCACCCGCCCAACCGTCGATGGTCTTGTTCAGGTCGTTGCCGTTGCGCTGCATCGCATCGGCGAACTGATCGCGGAACAACTTGCCGATGTTGATGCCGTTGATGATCACGTTGCGTACTTTCCACTCGCCGCTGATTTTCTCGAGCGTGTAGGACACCGGATATACGGCGCCGTTATTGCCCTTGACCGTCATGCCGACGCTGGTGCGATCACCTGACTCATCCTTGGCCGGATCGACCGTGATGCCCTGGTTGTTGTACTCGAGCAAGGCGTTGCCATAGAACTGGAACAGGCTGCGCTTGAAGTTTTCCTGAAAGCGGGTCATCTGCTCGGGCGTAGCCTTGCGCGAGTATTTGACGGTCATGATGCTCTTGGAAATGCCATCGGCATCCACGACCGGCCCGACGATACGGTTCAGGGATTCATAGAACGCACCCGGGTCCTGCTTGTACTTTTCCTTATTGGCAGAGAGATCCGCCAGAAGTTGATCCGTGGTGGTCTTGATGATGTCGTGCGCCGAAGGCGCCGCCACGGCATTGCCCATCAGCGGCAGGGCCGCCAGCAAGACCAGCAGGCTGCGTCGCAGGATAGAGATCATTCAATAGCTCCTCATTTGGCGTCTTTGTTCACGGTATTGAGCAGGAATTTACCGATCAGGTCCTCGAGCACCAGGGACGACTGTGTATCGTGGATGGTCCCACCGTCCTTGAGCAAGGCATCTTCCCCACCCACGCTGATACCGATGTATTTCTCGCCCAACAGCCCAGCCGTGAGAATCGATGCAGTGGAGTCAGTCGGCAGGTTATCCACCCGCTTTTCCAGTTGCAGCGTCACCCGACCGGTGAAACTGTCGCGGTCCAGATCGATTGCCGTGACCTTGCCGATGGTGACACCGGCCATGGTTACCTTGGCTCTGACCGTCAAACCGGCGATATTGTCAAAATAAGCATAAAGTTTATAAGTATCGGTGCTCGCGGTCGGCGCCAGTCCACTGACTCGCAGGGCCAGCAGCAGCAAAGCCAGGATGCCAGCCAGCAAGAAAAGGCCGACACCGATTTCCAGGGTGCGGTTTTGCATCAGAAATCTCCAAACATCAAGGCGGTCAGAATAAAGTCAAGGCCCAGGACGGCCAACGAGGCATAGACCACGGTCTTGGTTGTGGCACGGCTGATCCCCTCTGACGTGGGCTCACAGTCATAACCTTGGAACACGGCGATCCAGGTGACCACGAAAGCGAATACGGCACTCTTGATCACACCGTTGAGCACATCGTCGAGAAAGTCGACGCTGTTCTGCATGTTGGACCAGTAGGAACCTTCATAGACCCCCAGCCAATCGACGGCCACCCAGGAGCCTCCCCAGATCCCCACGACACTGAAGATCATCGCCAGCACCGGCAGCGAGATGAAGCCGGCCCACAGGCGCGGGGCAATGATGTACTTGAGCGGATCGACACCAATCATTTCCAGGCTGGACAACTGCTCGGTGGACTTCATGTTGCCGATTTCAGCGGTCAACGCCGACCCGGCACGCCCAGCGAACAGCAGCGCCGTCACCACGGGCCCGAGCTCGCGCAACAAAGTCAGCGCGACCATTTGCCCGACCGCTTGCTCCGATCCATAACTGGACAGGATGCTGAAGCCCTGGAGCGCCAGTACCATGCCAATGAAGATGCCCGAGACGACGATGATCACCAGGGACATCACCCCCACCGAATGCAATTGCTTGACCAGCAGGCCAAAACCGCCTCCGGTCGAATTGCGTCCGAGCAGTGCGTGCATCAGGAACAGCGTGGAACGCCCCAGCACGGCCAGCACGTCGATGCCGGAACGGCCGAACAGGCGAATTCTTTCTATTAATGATTTCTTGCGCATCAGCGCTTCCCCAGCAGATCGGTACGGTAATCCGTGGCCGGAAAATGAAACGCCACCGGACCGTCCGGGTCACCTTTCATGAATTGGCGAATGCGTGGGTTGTCCGAATCCTTCAATTCCTTGGGCGTACCCTGCCCCAGCACCTGGCCATCGCCAACGACATAGATGTAGTCGGCGATGCTCGCGGTTTCGGCCAGGTCGTGGGACACCACGATGCTGGTGATGCCCAGGGCGTCATTGAGCAGGCGGATCAACCGCACGAGCACGCCCATGGCAATGGGGTCCTGGCCAACAAAGGGCTCGTCGTACATGAGGATTTTTGGATCGAGGGCGATGGCCCGCGCCAACGCCACGCGACGCTTCATGCCACCGGACAGTTCATCCGGCATCAAATCCAGGGCCCCGCGCAGCCCGACGGCCTGCAGCTTGAGCAAAACGATGTCGCGGATCATTTCGTCCGGCAGTTCGGTATGGACCCGCAGGGGAAACGCCACGTTCTCGAACACATCGAGGTCGGTAAACAGCGCGCCGCTCTGGAACAGCACCCCCATATGCTTGCGCGCATCGAACAGATCGCTGCGCGACAACTTTGGAAGGTTCTGGCCATTGACCCAGACTTCGCCGGCGCTAGGGCGCAGTTGTGCCCCCATCAGCCGCAGCAGCGTGGTCTTTCCGCACCCGGAAGGCCCCATGATGCCGGTCACCTTGCCGCGCGGGATGCGAATATCGATGTCATTGAAAATGCTGCGCGTCCCTCGCTTGAAGGACAGTCCCTTCAGCTCGACCGCGTAGGCGTTGTCGGCACTCATCTAAACTCCTTGCGATGCAGCCTCATATCCGTATGCCCAGGCCAGCCGACAAATGCCGGTACCGCCGGGCACACGAACCGGCGGCGAACTATATCACTGCAAGCGTCAGGCGCCCAAGGCCAACCCCCCGCCCGTTAAGCCTGGCTTAAGGTAAAACACCACATTTTATGTCCAGCCTTGCAACCGTTCGAACAAAGCGTGACGAACTAACGTGAGGGAATCGTTCATTACCGCTATAATCGCCGCCTTTTCATCGGGCTATACGATCTGACATGAGCCAATCCAGCGACCTGATTCAATCGGCACAACGTACCATCCGCCTCGAGCTCGAAGCCGTACAAGGCTTACTGGCCCACATCGACGCTGATTTCGTACGTGCCTGCGAGATGATTCTGGCCAGCAAGGGCCGCGTGGTCGTGGTCGGCATGGGTAAGTCCGGCCACATCGGCAACAAGATCGCCGCCACCCTGGCGAGCACGGGCACGACGGCATTTTTTGTCCACCCGGCCGAAGCCAGCCACGGCGACATGGGCATGATTACCCGGGACGACGTCATCCTGGCCCTGTCCAACTCCGGCTCGACCAATGAAATCCTCACGTTGCTGCCGCTGATCAAGCGCCTGGGCATCCAGATGATCAGCATCACCGGCAACCCGGACTCCCCGTTGGCCAAGGCCGCCGAGGTGAACCTCAATGTCCATGTCGAGCACGAAGCCTGCCCGCTGAACCTGGCCCCGACCTCCTCCACCACCGCGGCACTGGTCATGGGCGATGCCCTGGCCGTGGCCCTGCTGGAAGCCCGGGGCTTCACGGCCGAGGATTTCGCCTTTTCCCATCCCGGTGGCGCGCTGGGCCGTCGCCTGTTGCTGAAAGTCGAAAACGTGATGCACGCCGGAGAAGAGCTGCCGCAGGTGCAACGCGGCACGCTGCTCAAAGATGCGCTGATGGAAATGACCCGCAAGGGCCTGGGCATGACCGTGATCCTCGAAGCCGACGGCAAGCTCGCCGGGATTTTCACAGACGGCGACCTGCGCCGCACCCTCGACCGCGCGATCGACATTCGCAACGCAACCATCGACGAAGTCATGACGCTGCACGGCAAGACCGCCCGCGCCGACATGCTGGCCGCCGAAGCCCTTAAAATCATGGAAGACCACAGGATAAACGCACTGGTGGTAGTGGATGACGAAGACCGCCCGATCGGCGCCTTCAACCTGTCCGACCTGCTGCGTGCTGGAGTAATGTAATGACGACCGACCTGCTGCAACGGGGCAAGACCATCAAGCTCGCCGTATTCGACGTCGACGGTGTACTCACCGACGGCCGCCTTTATTTCCTCGAAGACGGCAGCGAATTCAAGACCTTCAACACACTCGACGGCCAAGGCATCAAGATGCTGATGGCCTCGGGCGTGCAAACGGCCATCATCAGCGGCCGCAAGACCCCGGTGGTCGAACGGCGGGCGAAGAACCTGGGCATCCCCCACCTTTACCAGGGCCGCGAAGACAAACTGGTGGTTCTGGACGAGCTCCTTGGCCAACTCAATCTAAGCTATGAACAGGTCGCCTACCTGGGCGACGATCTGCCGGACCTGCCGGTCATCCGTCGGGTCGGCCTGGGCATGGCAGTGGCCAACGCAGCGGCGTTCGTGCGCGAGCACGCCCATGGCGTCACCACGGCAAGGGGCGGCGAAGGTGCAGCCCGTGAATTCTGTGAACTGATCCTGCGTGCCCAGGGCCACCTCGAAGCGGCCAACGCCGCATACTTGTGAGCCATTTATGCTAAGCAAGAAGATTCGCACCATTCTGGTGTTCAGCTGCATCGCCGCGATTTTCGCTGCGGTGGGCTATTGGAACATCAGCCCGGAACGCTTCCTTGACCAACCCGCGGCCAAGGTCGAGGAAAATGACATCGACTGGTATGCGACCAATACGCATACCCTGCAATACCTGCCGGACGGAAAGGTGCAGTACGAGATGACGGCCGAAAAGGTCGATCATGTAAAGGCCAGCGACGTCACGCTGGTGACCAAACCGGACCTGAACATGTTCCGGGGTACCGAATTTCCATGGCACGTGCAGAGCGAACGGGCCGAGGTCAATCCCGGCGGCACCGAAGTCGAACTGATCGACTCGGTGCGCATCGCCCGGACCGATGAAAAGAACCGTACGACCATCATCACCAGCAGTCGCATGACGGTCTTCCCGCAGCGAGAATATGCGCAGACCGAGCAACCCGTTAGAATCGACGGCGCTGGCGGCGTGTCGACCGGCGTGGGAATGAAGGCGTATTTGAAGGAAAGCAGGATACACCTGCTATCGAAAGTAAGAGGACAGTATGAAGCTCGCTAAAACCCTCCCTATTTTGCTCAGTCTGGGCGCTGCACTGGGAAGCGCGAGCGCCTGGGCCCTTCCCAACGACCGCGACCAGCCTATCCGCATCCAGGCCGACGACGCGCAACTGGACGACAAGAACGGTGTCGCCACCTATAAGGGTGACGTGATCATTACCCAGGGCTCGATGAAGGTGACCGGCAATACCGTCACCATCACCCGCACCCAGTCCGGCGATATCGACGTAGTCACATCCGTGGGCAACCTGGCGTACTTCGAACAGTTGCAGACCGCAGGCGACACCAAGCCTGTGCAGGGTTACGGGGTCACCATCCAGTATCACGCCGCCCAGGACCGCGTTGTATTGATCGACCGCGCCAAGGTCGTCGACAAGGACAACAACGTGACCCAAGGCGAGAAGATCGTCTACGACACGGTCAAGAAGCTGGCCAGCGCCGGCCGTGCCACTGGCAGCAAGGTGACCGAACAGCGTCCGCGGATCGACATGGTGATCCAGCCGAAAAAGAAAACCGACGAGCAGAAGGCGCAGTAATGGCAACTCTGAAAGCCCAGCACCTGGCCAAGAGCTACAAGAGCCGCCAGGTTGTGCGCGATGTCAGCCTGTCCATCGACAGCGGCCAGATCGTTGGCTTGCTCGGCCCCAACGGCGCGGGCAAGACAACCTGTTTCTACATGATCGTCGGGCTGGTTCAGGCCGACCAGGGCCGCGTACTTATCGACGACCTGGATGTCAGCCACCAGCCGATGCACGGCCGGGCGAAGGCCGGTATCGGTTATCTGCCGCAAGAAGCGTCGATCTTCCGTAAACTGTCGGTGGCCGACAACATCATGGCCATCCTCGAGACCCGCAAGGAGCTCGACAAGGCCGGCCGCCGCCAGGAATTGGAGAGCCTGCTGCAGGAATTCCATATCAGCCACATTCGCGACAACCTGGGCATGAGCCTGTCCGGCGGCGAACGTCGTCGCGTGGAAATTGCCCGCGCCCTGGCTACCGCGCCGAAATTCATTCTGCTCGACGAACCCTTCGCCGGCGTAGACCCGATTTCGGTGGGCGACATCAAGCAGATCATCCATCATCTCAAGGCCAAGGGGATCGGCGTGCTGATCACCGACCACAACGTGCGCGAGACACTGGACATCTGCGAGACCGCCTATATCGTCAACGACGGCCAGTTGATCGCCGAGGGCGACTCGGCCACCATCCTGGCCAACGAGCTGGTCAAGGAAGTGTATCTGGGCCACGAGTTCCGCCTTTAAGCCACGAAGCCTCAGGCGAAGGCCTGGGTGGCGCCGAATGTCCGATGACGACCCGTGGGGCACTCTCAATTAATTGAAGACGCCCCCTAGGCAAACACTTCAGTTTCAGGCATATAATTTGCTTAAGTTTGGCGCTCCGGCGCCCTGTAGTGGATGGCGCATGTGCGCCGGCAAATAAGGTGTTAAGCCCCTGCCATGAAACCATCGCTAGTCTTGAGAATGGGCCAGCAGCTGACGATGACACCGCAGCTGCAACAGGCCATCCGCCTGCTCCAATTGTCGACCCTGGACCTGCAACAGGAAATCCAAGAGGCCCTGGAATCCAATCCGATGCTCGAACGCCAGGAAGAGGGCGACGACTTCGACAACACCGATCCACTGGCCGACAATGTCGAGCAGAAAACCACCCCGGAAATCCAGGAACCAACCTACCAACAGGAAGCCGCCCCCACGGTGGACAACCTTGAGGATGGCGAATGGAACGAGCGCATTCCCAACGACCTGCCCGTGGACACGGCTTGGGAAGACGTCTATCAGACCAGCGCCAGCAGCCTGCCGAGCGGCGATGACGACGAATGGGATTTCACTACCCGCACGTCCGCCGGCGAGAGCTTGCAGAGTCATCTGCTCTGGCAATTGAACCTGGCGCCGATGTCCGATACCGATCGCCTGATCGCCGTGACCCTGATCGATTGCATCAACAACCAGGGTTACCTGGACGAGACGCTGGAAGAAATCCTCGAAGCCTTCGACCCCGAGCTCGACATCGAGCTGGACGAGATCGAAGCCGTCTTGCATCGCATCCAGCAGTTCGAACCCGCCGGCATCGGTGCTCGCAACCTGGGCGAATGCCTGTTGCTGCAGCTGCGCCAATTGCCCGCCAAAACCCCGTGGCTGGCCGAAGCCAAGCGCCTGGTGACCGATTACATCGACCTTTTGGGCGGACGCGACTACAGCCAACTGATGCGTCGCATGAAGCTCAAGGAAGATGAACTGCGCCAGGTCATCGAGCTGGTGCAAAGCCTCAACCCGCGTCCTGGCTCACAGATCGAATCCACCGAGCCCGAATACGTCGTCCCCGACGTAATCGTGCGCAAGCACAACGATCGCTGGCTGGTGGAGCTCAACCAGGAGTCGATGCCCAAGCTGCGCGTCAACGCCCAGTACGCGGGTTTCGTCAAACGCGCCGACACCAGCGCCGACAACACCTTCATGCGCAACCAGTTGCAGGAAGCGCGCTGGTTCATCAAGAGCCTGCAGAGCCGCAACGAAACCCTGATGAAAGTCGCCACCCAGATCGTCGAGCATCAGCGCGGCTTCCTGGAATATGGCGACGAAGCGATGAAGCCATTGGTCCTGCATGACATTGCCGAGGCGGTGGGCATGCACGAATCGACGATTTCACGGGTGACCACCCAGAAATTCATGCATACCCCTCGGGGTATCTATGAATTGAAATACTTTTTCTCCAGCCACGTCAGCACCTCCGAAGGCGGCGAATGCTCGTCCACGGCCATCCGCGCGATCATCAAAAAACTGGTCGCTGCGGAAAATCAGAAAAAGCCGTTGAGTGACAGCAAGATCGCTGGTTTACTGGAGGCACAAGGCATTCAGGTGGCCCGCCGTACCGTCGCCAAATACCGCGAATCCCTGGGGATCGCACCTTCGAGCGAACGCAAGCGGTTGATGTAACAGGCCACGCCACAGCGTTCCAGTGGCAGGCACCCAGCCTGCCGCTTTATGCACTGGCAACGAAGGAGAAGCTGTATGCAAGTCAACATCAGTGGACACCAACTGGAAGTGACCGAACCCCTGCGCACCTACATCGGCGAAAAACTCGACCGATTGGAGAGGCATTTCGACAAAATCACCAACGTGCAAGTCATTCTGAACGTCGAAAAGCTGAAGCAGAAGATCGAAGCCACACTGCATATTCCCGGCGGAGAAGTGGTTGCCAATGCGGAGCATGATGACATGTATGCCGCGATTGACCTGCTGACCGACAAGCTGGATCGCCAACTCAAAAAGCATAAGGAAAAGACCCAGAGCCTCCTCCAGGGCGCAACCGGTCGTTAACCCCCCCAATCCATGATCCGACTAGAAACCATCCTGACCCCCGGCCGTTCCCAGGTGAACGCGCCGGGTGGCAGTAAGAAGAAAGCCCTCGAACAAATTGCCAACCTGATCCACCGCGAAGTGCCGGATCTGGAAATGCAGGACGTCTTCGAGGCCCTTATCGCCCGTGAAAAACTAGGCTCCACCGGTTTTGGCAACGGCATCGCCATTCCACATTGCCGCCTCAAAGGCTGTACGTCGCCCATCAGCGCGCTACTGCACCTTGAAGCGCCCATAGATTTCGACGCCATCGACGGCGCCCCGGTCGACCTGCTGTTCGTATTGCTGGTTCCGGAAGCGGCGACCGATGCGCACCTTGAGCTGCTGCGCCAGATCGCCAGCATGCTGGACCGCAAGGAAGTGCGCGAAAGACTGCGCAGCGCAACGGGTAACGACGCTTTGTATCAGGTTGTCCTGGACGAGCAGAACGGTCATTAAACATGCGCATGATCATCGTCAGTGGCCGCTCCGGCTCCGGTAAAAGTACCGCCCTCAATGTGCTCGAGGACAGCGGCTACTACTGCATCGACAACTTGCCGGCAGGCCTGCTCCCGGAGTTGGCCGAGCGCGCCCTGATCCACACCGAACTGGCGCAACCGCTGGTCGCCGTGTCGGTCGATGCCCGTAACCTGCCCAGCCACTTGTCGCGCTTCCCCGAACTGCTCGAGGAAGTGCGCAGCCGCCATATCCAATGCGATGTGCTCTACCTGGATGCCGACGAAGAAACCTTGCTCAAGCGTTTCTCCGAAACTCGCCGGCGCCATCCACTGAGCAATGCGAGCCGCTCCCTGGCCGAAGCGATCCATGACGAAAGCCAACTGCTCGGGCCCATCGCGGACCTGGCGGACCTCAAGCTCAACACCACGAACCTGAACCTGTATCAACTGCGCGACACCCTCAAGTTGCGCCTGCTGAACCAGCCAGAACCGGGTACGGCCTTTCTCGTCGAATCGTTCGGTTTCAAACGCGGAATGCCCGTAGATGCCGACCTGGTGTTCGATGTCCGCTGCTTGCCCAACCCTTATTGGAAACCGGAACTGCGCGAGCAGTCCGGGCTGGACCAACCGGTAATCGACTACTTGGCTGCCCAGCCGGATGTCGAAGAGATGTACCAGGACATTTCCAGCTACCTGCTTAAATGGCTGCCCCGCTTTGCCGCTAGCAACCGCGCCTACGTCACGATCGCCATTGGCTGTACGGGTGGCCATCACCGCTCCGTCTACCTGACCGAACGCCTGGGTCAGCTCCTGCAACAATCCCTGAAGAACGTCCAGGTTCGCCACCGCGACCTCAGCTAAAGGATTCACACCGCGATGCCTGCTCGTGAAATTGAAATCATCAACAAGCTGGGTTTGCATGCCCGAGCGTCGGCGAAATTCGTAGGTGTGGCGGGTCAGTTTCCTGAGACCACGATCCGGGTCGGGCGCACGCCTGAGAGTACCGTCGATGGTAAAAGCATCATGGCGATGATGATGCTCGCCGCTGGCAAGGGCACCAAGATCCACTTGAGCACCGAGGGCGAACAGGCCCAGGAGGCGATGGATGCCTTGGTGACGCTGATCAACAACTATTTCGACGAGGGGGAATAACTCCTCCGGACCCAAGGCCATTTCGTGGCAAGGGAGCTTGCTCCCGCTCGGCCGGGCTGGCGCTCCAGTGCGCAGCGGCCGCAAGATGTTGGGGCCGCTGCGCGGCTCAGCGGAACAAGCTCCCTCGCCACAAAAACGGACTTGCCATGAGCTCTAATCGACACAAAAAAGGCGCGTCATCCACATGAATGACGAGCCTTTTTTTGTGGCCTTGAGTATCAGCTACCCGCCACGGTCATCCGCTCGATCAACACCGAGCCCGTGCGGATGTTGCTGCGCAGCTCCAAATCATTCCCCACCGCCACGATCTGCTTGAACATGTCACGCATGTTTCCGGCGATGGTGACTTCCTGAACCGGGAACTGGATCTCGCCATTCTCGACCCAGAAACCCGCCGCGCCACGGGAATAATCCCCGGTCACCATGTTCAGCCCATGGCCCATCAACTCCGTTACCAACAGCCCCCGGCCCATGCGCCGAAGCAATGCCGCCTGGTCTTCTTCGCCATGGGTAACGAAAAGGTTATGCACACCGCCAGCGTTGGCGGTGCTCGGCATGCCGAGTTTGCGGCCCGAATAGGTACCAAGGATGTAGGACACCAGCTCGCCGTTTTCCACGAACGGCTTGGCGTAAGTGGCCAGGCCATCGCCGTCGAATGCCGAGCTGCCCATGGCCTGCATCAGGTGCGGACGCTCATCAATGGTCATCCACTCCGGGAACAGCTTCTGCCCCAGCGCGCCTTCCAGGAACGACGACTTGCGGTACAAGTTGCCGCCAGACACCGCCGACAGGAAGCTGCCAAACAGACCACCGGCCAGCTCGGCAGAAAACAGCACCGGCACCTCACAGGTCGGCACCGGCCGCGCGCCCAAGCGGCTGGCTGCCCGTTGTGCGGCTTTCTGGCCGATGCTCACCGGGTCCGCCAGCAACGTGCCCTGGCGACTGACGTCATACCAGTAGTCGCGCTGCATCTGCCCGTCCGCCTCGGCGATCATCACACAACTGAGGCTGTGACGGGTCGAAGCGTAACCGCCGATGAAGCCATGGCTGTTGCCATAAACCCGGCAACCCTGGTGCGTATTGAGCGTCGTACCGTCGGCATTCTTGATCCGGCGGTCGGCATCGAATGCCGCCGCCTCACAGCGCAGCGCCTGTTCGATGGCTTGCTCGGGCGTGATGTCCCAGGCGTGGAACAGATCGAAATCCTTCAGTTCCTTGCACATAAGGGCGGCATCGGCCAACCCCGAGGCGTCATCCTCGGACGTGTGCTTGGCGATCGCCAGCGCCGCGGCCACCGTTTCGCGAATGGCGTCGGGCCCGCTGGCCGAAGTGCTGGCCGATCCCTTGCGCTGGCCTACGTACAAGGTAATGCCGAAACCCTGATCCCGATTGAACTCAACGGTTTCCACTTCGCGCTGGCGCACCGAAGTCGACAATCCCTGCTCCAGCGATACCGCCACCTCACAGGCGCTGGCACCTTGTCGCTTGGCTTCGGCGAGAATCTGCTCGACTTGCTCCTGCAGTGCCGGCAATGCCTGCGGACCGACGCTCTGAACTGCACTCATGGTGTTCTCCACTCAAATTCTGCTTTCGGTATCGGGTTTGCACGCAAACTGCCTGCGCTGTTTTTCGTACAAACCCTTGGCCTTCTAGCGACCGGGCCGGACAAGCGGCCCCCGACTGGTTATCATGGCGGCGTTTCTTTGCGGACTGCCACCATGGTTGATTCTTACGACGACTCCCTCTACGAGGGTGAAAAAAGCAAATCCCAGGTCAAACGCGAGCTGCATGCTCTGGTTGACCTCGGCGAGCGCCTGACAACACTCAAGCCTGACTTGCTGGCCAAACTGCCATTGACCGACGCCTTGCGCCGGGCCCTGGCCGATGCCCCCAAGCACACCGCGAATATCGCGCGTAAACGGCACCTGCAGTTCATCGGCAAACTGATGCGCGACCAGGACACTGACGCGATCCTGGTTTTGCTAGACCAGCTCGATGCCTCCACCCGGCAGTACAACGAGCGCTTCCACAACCTGGAACGCTGGCGTGATCGCTTGATCGCTGGCGATGACGGCACCTTGGAAAAATTCGTCATCGACTACCCGGAGGCCGATCGCCAGCAATTGCGCTCCCTGATCCGTCAGGCCCAGCACGAACTGGCGCACAACAAGCCGCCGGCCTCGAGCCGTAAAATCTTCAAATACATCCGTGAGCTGGACGAGACTCAACGCGGCCTGCGCTGATCGCCACCCGCTTCACTTCCCTCCAAGGGTGATTGTTACAGTGGCGAGGGAGCTTGCTCCCGCTCGGCCGGGCTTGCGCTCCAGTGCGTAGCGACCGCATCGGGGCTGCTGCGTAGCCCAGCGGGAGCAAGCTCCCTCGCCACGATGACTCACCCAAGCCCTCGACGACTTTCATGCGCCCGTGCCACCCACGGTGATCGCATCGATCTTCAAGGTCGGCTGGCCGACACCCACCGGCACCGACTGGCCGTCTTTGCCACACGTGCCCACGCCACTGTCCAGCGACAGGTCATTACCGACCATCGACACTTTGCTCATCGCCTCCGGCCCGTTGCCGATCAGGGTCGCGCCCTTGACCGGCGCGGTGATCTTGCCGTCTTCAATGAGGTAGGCCTCGCTGGTGGAAAACACGAATTTGCCGCTGGTGATGTCCACCTGGCCACCGCCGAGGTTGGCGCAATAGATGCCTTTTTTCACCGAGGCGATGATTTCCGCCGGATCGCTCTGGCCGCCCAGCATGTAGGTATTGGTCATGCGCGGCATCGGAAGGTGCGCGTAGGATTCGCGACGACCGTTGCCGGTGCGAGCGACGCCCATCAGGCGAGCATTGAGCTTGTCCTGCATGTAGCCCTTGAGCACGCCGTTTTCGATCAAGGTGGTGCACTCGGTCGGGGTGCCTTCGTCATCGACGCTCAGGGAGCCCCGACGCCCGGCCAATGTACCGTCGTCGACAATCGTGCAGAGTTTCGAGGCGACCATTTCACCCATGCGACCACTGTAGGCAGAGCTGCCCTTGCGGTTGAAATCGCCTTCCAGGCCGTGGCCGACCGCTTCATGCAGCAGCACGCCGGACCAGCCGGAGCCCAGCACCACCGGCAACGTGCCGGCCGGGGCCGGAATCGCTTCCAGATTGACCAGCGCCTGGCGCAGGGCTTCGCGGGCGTAGCCCATGGCGCGGTCTTCGCTGAGGAAATAACGATAGTCGGTGCGCCCGCCGCCGCCATGACCGCCGCGCTCACGCCGGCCGTTCTGCTCGACGATCACGCTGACATTGAACCGCACCAGGGGCCGGACGTCCGCCGCCAGGCCACCATCGGTGGATGCCACCAGGATTCGCTCCCAGACGCCCGCCATGCTCACCGACACCTGCTGGATCCGTGGGTCGAGGGCGCGAGTGGCAACGTCGATGCGTTTGAGCAGCTCGACTTTCTCGGCGCGACTCATGACCTCCAATGGATTATCCGGCGCATACAGCTGCGCCACGTCCTGGCTGCTGAACGCCTGGACCGTGCCGTTTTGCCCGGCGCGCGAGATCGAACGAGCGGCACGGGCCGCGGCGCCGAGGGCTTCGAGGGTGATGGCGTTGCTGTAGGCAAAACCGGTCTTTTCACCGGACTGGGCCCGTACGCCGACGCCCTGGTCAAGGTTGAAACTGCCTTCCTTGACAATGCCGTCTTCCAACGACCAGGACTCGGAAATCTGCCCCTGGAAATACAGGTCGGCGGCATCGATGCCCGGGCCGGCCAGGTCACCCAGCACGCCTTGCAGGCTTTCGAGGGTCACGCCACCGGGGGCTAAAAGGTGTTCACTGACTGAGGACAACAACCCGCTCATATGTTTTACGCCTTGAATTCGTCGTCTTGGGCAGGTCGCTGTCGGGCGCCCTGCGAGAAAAAGCGCCGATGGCTCGCCACCGGCATGCGCGCCCGGATGGACGCCTGTTCGCTGCTGTCGCGCTCGGCCAGCAGCACCGCCTCGCCTTGATCCTGTTGCGCCAGCACCCGCCCCCATGGGTCGATAATTGCAGCGTGGCCGAAGGTTTCCCTTGGCCCCGGATGCGTCCCGCCTTGGGCTGCCGCCAGCAGGTAGCACTGGGTCTCGATGGCTCGGGCGCGAATCAATACGTCCCAATGGGCGGCGCCGGTTACTGCTGTAAAGGCCGAAGGCGCGGTGATCAACTCAGCCCCGGCCGCTCGCAACTCGCTGTAGAGCTCCGGAAAACGCAAGTCGTAACAGACCGTCAGGCCCACCCGGCCCACGGGAGTATCGGCGACCACCACGTTGCGACCATAAGCATAGTCATCGGATTCGCGGTAGCGCCCACGATTGTCCGCCACGTCCACGTCAAACAGATGCAGCTTGTCGTAACGCGCCACGATCTGGCCCTGGTCGTCCACCAGCAACGAACAGGCATGAGCCCTGGCTTCGGGCTCGTCCTCCGGCGGTAATGGCAGCGTGCCGGCGACAATCCATAACCTGAGGTCGCGAGCGACCTGTTTCAACCAAGGCAGGATCGGTCCCTGACCAAAGGCTTCGGCGCGACCGATGTCGGCAACGTCCCGCCGCCCCATGGCGGCGAAGTTTTCCGGCAGCACCGCCAGCCTCGCACCGCCAGCCGCTGCCTGTTCCAACAGCACACGGGCGCGGGCCAGGTTGGCGAGGACATCGCTTTGGCTGACCATTTGAATCACGGCGACTGGCATGCTGCCTCCCTCATTTCGTGCATCATTCCCTTGTGGGAGCGAGCTTGCTCGCTCCCACAAGGGCTAGCGTTACTCGTCAGAACGGCTTGTCGAAGCTGATCTTCGGCTCTTTCCACGGCCCCTTGACGTCGTATCTTACGCTGGCAAAACGCGCTACGCGGTCACCGATCAGTTTGTCGATCAAAAACAATGCCCCACCCACCGCCGGGGCGCCGACAATCAGCGCGGCGATGGGCAGGTTGTTGGTCACCGGCAACGTCACCAGCAGCTTGGCGTCGACCCGGTCAGTGACCATGTCCAGCGTTCCGTTCAGTTCCAGGTTGCTCGAAGGTCCCGTCAAGGCGATGGGCTCACGCGTTACATAGACGCCATTGCTCGCCACCAGCAAGCCCTTGACCCGGTCATAGCTCAGCCCCTTGCCAAACAGGTCGGAGAAATCCAGGCGCAGGCGGCGGCCGATGGAGTTGAAGTTCAACAGGCCGAATACCCGCAACGCCTGCGCGCTGCCTTCGACCTCGACGAACTGCCCCTTGGTAAGCGACGCATCGAGACTTCCGGAGAAGCGCTTGGTGGCCACCCAGGCGGGCGAACCAGGCCAACGGCCGTCAACGTCCAGGCGAAACTCCTGGCTGGTCACGCTGGGGGCGAATCCCCAGCCTTTCAGCACATCGGCCAGGTTCTTGCCCTTGATCCGCCCCTTGTACCAACTGCTGGTCGAGCCTGGCGCACCTTCCCAAGCGCCATTGCCATTGAGGACCATGCCCTTGAGGCCCATGTCCAGATCGTTCAACGCAATACCTTTACCGGTTGGACGCACCTTCAACGACCAGGCGCCGATCAGATCAGGCCCTTGGAACAACTGGTCGATGGCGATATCCAGGGCCGGTATCTTGCTCGGATCAACCGAAGCCAGCGGATCCGGGGCGTTTTCGTCGGCCTGCACCGTCGGGTCGGCAGCGGGCAGGCGCACGTAGTCCAGCTTGATACCGATGGGGGCGGCCTTTGCGTCCGGCACGTTGACGCTGCCCTTGGCCTGCTGGCTGTCGAGCCGCATGGCCCAGGCGTCCGGCTTGCGGTCCAGTTGCACCGATGCCTGGTCCAGCGTCGTGCCCATCGCCGTGAGTTTGCCCACTTTCAGGTCGACACCGCTGAGCACTTGCCGGGCGCTGCCGCCCGGGTCCTGGCCGGCGTATTTGCCCAACAGATCCTGCCAGGGACCCACGTCCAGCTCCGATAGCGTGCCTCGCAGGCGCAGCCCCTTCGCTCCCGGCAGCACTGCATCGCCCCCGCCCAGGAGCAATTCGCCACGGCCATCGGCCGTTTTTCCGCTCGGGGCGGCATAAGTGAAGCTGGCCAGGTCGCCGTAATTGGCCCAGTAACGCCGCTCCGGCCCCTGCAATGTCATACGGAACACGGTGTCGCGCTCGGCATCAGCCGCCATGCCGAAGGGCGCCGGCAGATCCACCGCGACGCCTTTGAGATTGGAATTGATCGACAGCTGGCTGTCGGCGCCGTCCAGGATCACTTGCAACTGGTAAGGAATCACGCCGGAGACGGGCAACGGCTGGGTCACGCTCAGCCAGTCGGTGAGTTTCTTCACCTCAACCCGTCCGGACGCCGTGACACGCGTATTGAGCGCGCCGGTGCGGCCCTCGGCGAATATCTGCGCGGTCACGGGTCGGTCGAATGCCCGGGCCGCAATGTTCTTGCCGCTCAGCCCCTTGCTGCTGTCGAAGCGGAAATCCCCCTTGAGCTGAGTCAATTCCAAGGCCGGCTCGCTGAGTTTGAGCCGAGCCTTGTCCGTTGAGAAATCCACGAGGATCTTCGGTTGCTCGCTTTTCACGAGCGGGATATCGAGCTTTACGCTGCCGCGCAGGTCGCCCTCGCCTTCCCAGCCGGCGAATGTTTCGGCCGTGCCGATGGGCGCGGTCTGGAGGATCTTCAACCCGTCGCCGAGCCCTCCGGCAAACCCACCGTCGAGCAGCAAATGAGAGTTTTGCCCGGTCGGCACGTGGGGAATGTTCACCGAAACGTCTTTTACCTGGGTACCCAGCAGTTGCCCCTGGCTGGCGAAGATGCGTACGCCGCTGTCCTCGACAAACACATCGCCGCTGACCTTACTGACCGAAGGCCAGCCGGGCTGGAACGCCAGCTCAGCGTCATGCACCTTGAAAAACAGGCTGATGCTGCGAGCCGCATCCTCGGCGCCTTTGTTCAGCGAGCCTTGATACTGAAAGAAGCCCTCATCCACCGCGCCTTTGACAATTGCGGTGCGCAGCCACTCGTCCAGCGCAGGACTGAGAACGGCCGGCAGGTACTTGCCGGTGTAGCGCCCATCACCGTCCACCAGGCCGACCCGCAGGTCCATGTAATCTTCCTGGCTGTGATCGAAATGCAGGCGAATCAGGAAATCCCCGGCAATCCGGCCCTCCTCACCCAGCACCTTCAGGTAAGGCGCGATCAAGGTGAACCCTTGCTTGTCCAACTTCCAGGTCAGCCGTGCGTTGGCCTGCAAGTACTGCCAGGGTTTGGCGAAGATCGGGTCCAGGTGCAGGGAGAAATCCTTGCTGTCCATGCGCAGTTCGCCGCCGCCGAGGTCGCCGCTCAGGCTGCCCGAAACATTACGTGCCGCCGGGGCCCCGTGATAGGCGTTGAAACCCACCGTGTCGAGGTTGGTGGCGAAGCTGACTTTTTGATCACCGGTATTGTGTGGCCGGTAGTCGAGCAAGACGTTGCGCAAGCCACCGGTCACCTTGAGTCGGTCGATGGCGGTGGCGACGCCTTCCGGCAATGGCGCCAGGGCATTGAGTAGCGGCGTGAGCGGCGTCAAGTCGAGACGATCGGCCTGCACGTGCCAGCGTTCCTCGGCCTTGTCGGAGGCGTCGGTCTGCTGCAGCTGCAGGCGCGACTCCCAGCGGGTGTCACCCAGGCTCATCGCCAGAGTGTCGAAGGTTGCGATAAATCCTTGGCTGCTGCGCTGGAAATAGCCGTTGAGGGCCAGGTTATGGATCTGCACGGGCTTGCGGTCGGCATAGGCGCCCTGGAGCTGCGGCGCGTTCAAGCGCACGGCCGCGCTTTGCACCGTGCCCGCGCCCCAGCTGAGCCAGAACTCGCCCCCCGCCTTGATTTCGGAAAAATTCCATTGCCGGGTCAGGCGTTTAGGCAGCCATTGGGACCAATCGCTTTGCGGCAGGCTCAGGTAGGCATCGGCCACGCCATTTTTCCAATCGCTGGCGCGGATGCGGGTACGCAGGTTGATCGCCACGGGCTGGCCGTCGGGCAGGGTCAGCCGAGCGTCCAGGCGTTGGCGGGAGATACCGGTGCGCAGGCTCAAGCCAACGTAGGTGAGGCTCAGGGGCGGATGGTCCAGTGGCTGCAACGTGACTTGGCTGTCGAGCACCGACAGCTTCGAGACCATTTGCATGCGGTTCAACAGTTGCTGCGGATCGAGTGGCTGGTCGTCCCGTACTGGCAGGCCTTCCAGGGCCCATTTCCCGTCGGCGCCTTCCTTGAGGCTGATCTTCAGGCCGCTGATTTCCAGATGGGCGATGCGCACCTGGCGGGCCACCAGGCTGTCCCACACCGCGGGCACGGCGCGCACATGATCCAGGTGCAGGGCATTGGGGCCGTCGCCGACCACTACATCGCGCGCGGCGAAGATGGGGGCCAGGGCGTTCCAGCCGCCTTCGAGGCTACCGACGTGCACCGGCATGCCGAGCGCTTCGCCGGCACGGGCCTCGACCTCGCTACGGTATTCAGCCACCAGCGGGACCAACTCCCGGCCGAGGCTCACGTACAAGGCCAGCACGACCAGCAGCAGCGCACACAGGCCAAGCCCCCAGCGTGTCAATGTGCCCAACAGGCGTGTCAGACGCTCCATGTCAGCAGCCCCCCTTGGCAAAGGCATTCTCGCCGCGGCCTCGCCACTGCGCATGCCACGTCAGAGCAACACCACGTCGTATTGTTCCTGCGAATACATGGTCTCCACCTGGAAACGGATCGTGCGGCCGATAAAGGTTTCCAGCTCCGCGACGTTGCCCGACTCTTCATCGAGCAACCGGTCCACCACTTTCTGGTTCGCCAACACTCTATAGCCAGTGGCCTGGTAGGCGCGCGCTTCCCGGAGGATTTCCCGGAAGATTTCGTAACACACGGTTTCCGGGGTCTTGAGCTTGCCCCGGCCCTGGCAACTGCTGCATGGTTCGCACAGCACTTGTTCAAGACTTTCGCGGGTGCGCTTGCGGGTCATCTGCACCAGGCCCAGTTCGGTGATGCCGATGATGTTGGTCTTGGCGTGATCGCGCTCCAGCTGTTTTTCCAGGGTGCGCAGCACCTGGCGCTGGTGCTCTTCGTCTTCCATGTCGATGAAATCGATGATGATGATCCCGCCGAGGTTGCGCAGGCGCAATTGCCGGGCAATGGCCGTGGCCGCTTCAAGATTGGTCTTGAAGATGGTTTCCTCGAGATTGCGATGGCCGACAAAGGCACCGGTGTTGACGTCGATGGTGCTCATCGCCTCGGCCGGATCGACCACCAGGTAACCGCCGGACTTGAGCGGCACCTTGCGTTCAAGGGCGCGCTGGATCTCATCTTCGACGCCGTACAGGTCGAAAATCGGCCGCTCGCCAGGGTAGTGCTCCAGGCGGTCGGCGATTTCCGGCATCAGCTCGGCGACGAACTGGGTGGTTTTCTGGAAGGTTTCCCGGGAATCGATGCGGATCTTCTCGATCTTCGGGCTGACCAGGTCACGCAGGGTTCGCAACGCCAGGCCCAGATCTTCGTAGATCACGCTGGGAGTGGCGATGGTCTTGATCTGCGCGGCGATCTGGTCCCAGAGCCTGCGCAGGTAGCGGATATCCATGAGGATCTCATCGGCCCCGGCGCCTTCGGCGGCCGTACGCAGGATGAAGCCGCCGGCTTCCTTGATGCCTTCTTTTTCCACGCAGTCACTGACCACTTTTTTGAGGCGCTCACGCTCGGCTTCGTCTTCGATCTTCAGGGATATGCCGACGTGGGCGGTGCGCGGCATGTACACCAGGTAGCGCGACGGAATCGACAGCTGGGTGGTCAGGCGCGCGCCCTTGGAGCCGATGGGGTCCTTGGTGACCTGCACCACCAGGCTCTGGCCCTCATGGACCAGCGCACTGATGCTTTCCACCGCTGGCCCTTCGCGCATGGAAATTTCCGAGGCGTGGATGAACGCCGCGCGATCCAGGCCGATGTCAACGAAGGCTGCCTGCATGCCCGGCAAAACCCGCACCACCTTGCCCTTGTAAATATTGCCGACGATGCCACGCTTTTGCGTGCGCTCGACGTGAACTTCTTGCAGGACACCGTTTTCAACCACCGCCACGCGCGACTCCATCGGCGTGATGTTGATCAGAATCTCTTCACTCATGGCAGGGTCTCGTTCAGGCATATTCACGATTATGGCCGCATCTAGTCAGACGGCGCTCAACGCGCGCTCAAGGTTTGCCAACAGGGTATGCCGAAATCGCCGAGCAATTCTGCGGTTTCGCAGAGCGGCAGGCCGACCACGGCCGAATAACTGCCCTCAAGCCCGGCGACGAACACCGCGCCCAGCCCTTGGATACCATAGCTGCCGGCCTTGTCTCGCGGTTCGCCGCTGGCCCAATAGGCGAGCGCTTCCTGTTCCGTGATCAGGCGAAAGCGCACGCGGCTGCGAACCACCCGGGATTCGCAGCGTTCGGCATCCAGCACGGCAATGGCAGTCAATACCTCATGATCGCGCCCGGACAGGCCCATGAGCATCGACACGGCGTCGGCCTGATCCTGAGGCTTGCCGAGAATTCGTCCATCCAGCACCACGGCGGTGTCCGCGCCGAGCACGCAGCCATCGATGTCATTTGATAGGGCACGTCGTCCAGCATCGGCCTTGCCACGCGCCAAGCGCTCTACATAGGCCGATGGGGTTTCGTGATCGTGGGGAGTTTCGTCGATGTCCGCACCGATGGCGGTAAATGGCACCCCGATCTGCGTGAGCAATTCACGCCGGCGCGGCGACCCTGAGGCGAGGTAAAGCGGTTTCATCAAGACATCTCCCTTATGGCGACCGGCTTTTGTGGCGAGGGAGCTCCCTCGCCACAGGGATGTAAGTCATCAAAAAAGTGTAGATATCCTGACCGAATCAGTTGATTTTGAAACGCAGCCGCAAGCCGCGCAAACCGAAACTTATCCACGGCCACAGCAATGCGCTGACCAGGGCCGGCAAGACCAGCGCCAGGGTCGGCTGGCGATTACCGGTCAAGGCGCTGAGCCATAATTGCACCAGTTGCGCCAAGCCGAAGATCACCAGGATCACCAAGCACTGTTGCCACATCGGGAACATGCGCAGGCGTTGTTGCAACGACAGCACCAGGAATGTGATCAAGGTCAGGATCAGCGCGTTCTGACCCAGCAACGTGCCATAGAGCACATCTTCGGCCAGCCCCAGGCACCAGGCCGTGACCATGCCGACCTTGTGCGGCAAGGCCAGGGCCCAGAAGGCCAGCAGCAAGGCCAGCCACAGCGGGCGCAGGATCTCCATGAACTGCGGCAGCGGGGAAACGCTGAGCAACAGGCCGATGGCAAAGGTCAGCCAGACCATCCAGCCATTACCGGATCGAGTACTGCTCATTCTTCGCGTGCTCCCCTGGTGGCGGGCGTGGCGGCAGGCGCTGGGGCCGGTGGCTTGGTCGCGGGCCGGGCGGGTTGGACCGCCGGCTGCTGGGCTGCGGCCGGGCGGGCGGGAGCCGCGGCGTGTGCGGCCGGAGCTGTTGTTGCCGGGGCCGTCGCAGCCTGGGGCTTGGGCACAGTGGCTGGTACAGGTGCGGGCGCGGGTGCAGGTGTGGCCGGAGCAGGCGATTCGCCGCTCTGCTGGTCTTGGGCCTCCTGGGCCACGGCGGCATCGTTGGCGCGCTCTTCAGGCGTGCGGTTGTCGCTGAATACCAGCAGCAGGTAGCGGCTGCGGTTCAACGCAGCCGTCGGCACCGCCCGCACGATCGCGAACGGCTGGCCAGAGTCATGAATGACTTCCTTGACCGTCGCCACGGGATAACCAGCCGGAAACCGCTGGCCGAGGCCGGAACTGACCAGCAGGTCGCCTTCCTTGATGTCGGCGGTATCGGCCACATGGCGAAGTTCGAGGCGCTCGGGGTTGCCGGTGCCGCTTGCGATTGCCCGCAAGCCGTTGCGATTGACCTGCACCGGGATACTGTGGGTGGTATCGGTCAGCAACAGCACACGAGACGTATAGGGCATCAGTTCCACCACCTGCCCCATCAGGCCACGGGCATCGAGCACCGGCTGGCCGAGGACCACACCGTCGCGCTCGCCCTTGTTGATAATGATGCGGTGGGTGAACGGGTTCGGGTCCATGCCGATCAGCTCGGCCACTTCGACTTTCTCATTGACCAGCGCCGAGGAGTTGAGCAACTCGCGCAGCCGCACGTTCTGTTCGGTGAGGGCCGCCAGCTTCTGCATGCGCCCCTGCAGCAGCAGGTTTTCAGTCTTGAGTTTTTCGTTCTCGGCGACCAGTTCGGTCCGGCTGCCAAACTGGCTGGCCACACCCTGCCACAACCGTTGCGGCAGGTCGGTGATCCAGTAGGACTCCATCAACACCAGCGACATCTGGCTGCGCACTGGCTTGAGCAGCGTGAAGCGGGCATCCACCACCATCAGCGCAACCGACAGCACGGTCAACACCAGCAGGCGTACACCCAATGAGGGGCCTTTGGCAAAAAGCGGTTTAATAAGCCGCTCCTCCCAGGCAAACGTTGTCTTTATTCATACGGTATCGAACCGGCCTGGATACGAATTAAACGCCAACGGGCAGCACTGCAAAGTGCCGCCCGAGCGCAAACAACATAGACCACTGCGCCAGATTTATTCGCTGGAGAGCAGATCCATGGTGTGCTTGTCCATCATTTCCAGCGCACGGCCACCACCGCGGGCAACGCACGTCAGCGGGTCTTCGGCAACGATCACCGGCAGGCCGGTTTCCTGGGCCAGCAGTTTGTCGAGGTCACGCAACAGCGCGCCACCACCGGTCAGCACCAGGCCGCGCTCGGCGATGTCCGAGGCCAGCTCCGGCGGCGATTGCTCCAGGGCGCTCTTGACGGCCTGGACGATGGTTGCCAGCGACTCTTGCAGCGCTTCGAGCACTTCGTTGGAGTTGAGCGTGAACGCGCGTGGAACGCCTTCGGCCAGGTTGCGACCGCGAACATCGACTTCGCGCACTTCACCGCCCGGGTAGGCCGTGCCGATTTCCTGCTTGATGCGCTCGGCGGTGGATTCGCCGATCAGGCTGCCGTAGTTGCGACGTACGTAGGTGATGATCGCTTCGTCGAAACGGTCGCCGCCCACACGCACGGATTCGGCGTAGACCACACCGTTGAGGGAGATCAAGGCGATTTCAGTGGTACCACCACCGATATCGACGACCATCGAACCACGGGCTTCTTCCACCGGCAGGCCGGCACCGATGGCTGCGGCCATTGGCTCTTCAATCAGGAATACTTCGCGAGCACCGGCACCCAGGGCCGATTCACGGATGGCGCGACGCTCCACCTGGGTGGACTTGCAGGGCACGCAGATCAGCACACGAGGGCTGGGCTGCAGAAAACTGTTTTCGTGAACCTTGTTGATGAAGTACTGCAGCATCTTTTCGCAGACGCTGAAGTCGGCGATCACGCCGTCCTTCATGGGGCGAATGGCTGCAATGTTGCCCGGTGTACGGCCCAGCATGCGCTTGGCTTCCGTACCGACAGCCACGACACTTTTCTGGTTACCGTGGGTGCGGATGGCCACGACCGAGGGTTCATTCAGGACGATACCGCGCTCGCGCACGTAAATAAGGGTGTTGGCAGTGCCCAGGTCGATGGAGAGATCGCTGGAAAACATGCCACGCAGTTTCTTGAACATGGGAAAGGGACCCTAGGCAACGCGTGGGTAAAAAAGTGCGGCAAACTCTAACAACGACAGGGATTTTGGGCAAGGCGCCAATATGTTAAATTGGCCGCTTTTCTGTGCACCAAACCCTACAATCGCGGCCGTAGCGCCGTAGAAATGCGGTAGTGTTCCGACAATCTAACACACGGACAGACTGCGTCCGTTTTGTTTTCCACTGGAGAATCCCATGGCGCTTGAACGCTCCGACGTGGAAAAAATCGCTCATCTGGCCTGCCTGGGCCTCAATGAAGCCGATCTTCCACACATCACTTCTGCCCTGAACAGCATCCTCGGGCTGGTCGACGAAATGCAGGCGGTCGATACCGATGGTATCGAGCCGCTGGCCCACCCACTGGAAGCCAGCCAGCGCCTGCGCGCCGACGTCGTCACCGAGTCCAATAACCGCGAGGCCTACCAGTCCATCGCGCCAGCGGTCGAAAACGGCCTGTACCTGGTTCCGAAAGTCATCGACTAAAGGGAAAGAGCCTCTCATGCATCAGATGACCCTGGCCGAGATCGCCCGCGGACTCGCCGACAAAAAGTTTTCCTCCGAAGAGCTGACCAAGGCCCTGCTGGCGCGCATCGCCCAGCTCGATCCGCAGCTCAACAGCTTCATCAGCCTCACCGAAGAACTGGCCCTGAGCCAGGCCAAGGCCGCCGACGCCCGTCGCGCCAAGGGTGAGAACGGCCCCTTGCTTGGCGCGCCGATTGCCCACAAGGACCTGTTTTGCACACAGGGCATCCGCACCAGCTGCGGCTCGAAGATGCTCGACAATTTCAAGGCCCCGTACGATGCCACCGTGGTCGCCAAGCTGGCCGCCGCCGGCACCGTGACCCTGGGCAAGACCAACATGGACGAGTTCGCCATGGGCTCGGCCAACGAGTCGAGCCATTACGGCGCGGTGAAAAACCCGTGGAACCTTGAACACGTACCGGGCGGCTCGTCCGGTGGTTCCGCCGCCGCCGTGGCCGCGCGCCTGTTGCCGGCCGCCACCGCCACCGACACCGGTGGCTCGATTCGCCAGCCAGCTGCGTTCACCAACCTCACCGGCCTGAAACCGACCTACGGCCGCGTCTCGCGCTGGGGCATGATTGCCTACGCCTCCAGCCTCGACCAGGGTGGCCCGCTGGCCCGCACCGCCGAAGACTGCGCGATCCTGCTCCAAGGCATGGCCGGCTTCGACCCGAACGATTCCACCAGCATCGATGAACCGGTGCCGGACTACAGCGCCAGCCTCAACGGTTCGCTGCAAGGCCTGCGCATCGGCGTGCCGAAGGAATATTTCGGCGCCGGCCTCGACCCGCGCATCGCCGATCTGATTCAAAACAGCATCAAGGAGCTGGAAAAGCTCGGCGCGGTCATCAAGCAAATCAGCCTGCCGAACATGCAGCACGCGATCCCTGCGTATTACGTGATCGCCCCGGCGGAAGCGTCCTCGAACCTGTCGCGCTTCGACGGCGTGCGCTTCGGCTATCGCTGCGAGAACCCGCAAAATCTGGTCGACCTGTACAAGCGCTCCCGTGGCGAAGGCTTCGGCGCCGAAGTGCAGCGCCGGATCATGGTTGGCGCCTACGCGCTGTCCGCCGGCTACTACGATGCCTACTACCTAAAGGCGCAGAAAATCCGCCGCCTGGTAAAGAACGACTTCATGGCCGCCTTCAACGAGGTCGATATCATCCTCGGCCCAACCACGCCGAACCCGGCCTGGAAGCTCGGCGCCAAGAACAGCGACCCGGTCGCCGAGTACCTGGAAGACGTCTACACCATCACCGCCAACCTCGCCGGCTTGCCGGGCCTGTCCATGCCGGCCGGCTTCGTCGATGGCCTGCCGGTGGGCGTGCAGTTGCTCGCGCCGTATTTCCAGGAAGGCCGCCTGCTCAACGTGGCGCACCAGTACCAGTTAAACACTGACTGGCACACCCGCACCCCTCAGGGGTTTTGAAACTGCTGCGCTCGGTAATGCTGCGTTGAAAACTGGCTCGAAATGCTCATTGACTAAAGTCAACTCCGCTTTCTCGCCAGTTTTCGCCTTGCCTTACCTTCGCTCGCGACGTTTCAAAATCCCCTGATAAGACTTCTGAGGAGAAACACATGCAATGGGAAGTCGTGATCGGGCTGGAGATTCATACCCAGCTCACCACCCGGTCGAAAATCTTTTCCGGTAGCTCGACCACCTTCGGTTCCGAGCCCAACACCCAGGCCAGCCTGGTTGACCTGGGCATGCCCGGCGTATTGCCGGTGCTCAACGCCGAAGCGGTGCGCATGGCGGTGATGTTTGGCCTGGCGATTGACGCCGAGATCGGCCAGCACAACGTGTTCGCCCGCAAGAACTACTTCTACCCGGACCTGCCCAAGGGCTACCAGATCAGCCAGATGGAGCTGCCGATCGTCGGCAAGGGCCACCTGGACATCGCCCTGGAAGACGGCACGGTCAAGCGCGTCGGTATCACCCGCGCGCACCTGGAAGAAGACGCCGGCAAGAGCCTGCACGAAGAATTCAACGGTGCTACCGGCATCGACCTGAACCGCGCCGGCACGCCGCTGCTGGAAATCGTCTCAGAGCCGGACATGCGCAGCGCCAAGGAAGCCGTGGCCTACGTCAAGGCGATCCACGCACTGGTGCGCTACCTGGGCATCTGCGACGGCAACATGGCCGAAGGCTCGCTGCGCTGCGACTGCAACGTGTCGATCCGTCCGAAAGGCCAGGCCGAGTTCGGCACCCGCTGCGAGATCAAGAACGTCAACTCGTTCCGCTTCATCGAAAAGGCGATCAACAGCGAGATCCAACGCCAGATCGAACTGATCGAGGACGGCGGCAAGGTCATCCAGCAGACCCGCCTGTACGACCCGAACAAGGACGAGACCCGTCCGATGCGCAGCAAGGAAGAAGCCAACGACTACCGTTACTTCCCCGACCCGGACCTGCTGCCGGTGGTCATCGAGCATTCGTTCCTCGATGAAGTACGCGCCACCCTGCCGGAACTGCCGCCACAGAAACGCGAGCGCTTCCAGGCGCAGTTCGGGCTGTCGAGCTATGACGCCAATGTCCTGGCCACCAGCCGCGAACAGGCCGACTACTTCGAGAAAGTCGTGAGCATCGGCGGCGACGCCAAGCTGGCGGCCAACTGGGTGATGGTCGAGTTGGGCAGCCTGTTGAACAAGCAGGGCCTGGAAATCGACGAGTCGCCGGTGTCGGCCGAGCAACTGGGCGGCATGCTGTTGCGGATCAAGGACAACACCATCTCCGGCAAGATCGCCAAAATGGTATTCGAAGCCATGGCCAATGGTGAGGGCAGCGCAGACGAAATCATCGACAAGCGCGGCTTGAAGCAGGTCACCGACACCGGTGCGATCAGCGCCGTGCTCGATGAAGTGCTCGCGGCCAACGCCGAGCAGGTCGAGCAATACCGTGCGGCGGACGAAGCCAAGCGCGGCAAGATGTTCGGCTTCTTCGTCGGCCAGGCCATGAAAGCTTCCAAGGGCAAGGCCAACCCTCAGCAAGTCAACGAACTGCTGAAAAGCAAGCTCGAGGGCTGATTGCCATGGAGCCAGTCTTTGAATCTGGCTCAACCCCCTGTGGGACCGGGCTTGCTCGCGATAGCGGTATGACAGTCAACCTAGATGTTGAATGTGATGGCCCCATCGCGAGCAAGCTCGCTCCCACATTTGTATTTGGAACCTCTCAGATGAAGCGTCTCCTCGGCGCCTGCGCCCTGCTGTCCCTGCTGGCCGGTTGCGCCAGCCAGAGCGGGACGGTCGATCCACACGGCTACGACCAGACCGGCGTCGCCTCCTATTACGGCTCCAGGCACCATGGCAAGCGTACCGCCAGCGGCGAGCGCTTCGACCAGCACGGCCTGACCGCCGCGCATCGCCAGTTGCCATTCGGCACCCGGGTGAAAGTCACCAACCTGAAAAACAACGACAGCGTTGTGGTCCGTATCAACGATCGTGGCCCGTATACCCGTGGGCGCCTGATCGATGTGTCCCGCGCCGCGGCCGAACAATTGGGCATGCTGCGCAGCGGTACCGCGCGTGTGCGTGTGCAAGCCCTCGACGACTGATAGACGGAGCCCGGCCATTTCCCTGATCAATGCTTTACCGCTGCTCAGCCTGATCGAACTGTGTGGCGCCCTGCTGTTGCTGGTCGCCGGCGCCGAGTTGCTGGTGCGTGCCGCCGTGGGGCTGGCGGCACGCTTGCAGGTGCGGCCGCTGATTATCGGCCTGACCGTCGTCGCATTCGGCAGCAGCGCACCGCAAATGGCTGTCAGCCTGCAAGCGACCCTGGCACAGAACGCTGACATCGCCGTGGGGAGTGTGATCGGCAGCAGTACCTTCAACATCCTCGTCACCCTCGGGCTGTCGGCGCTGATCATTCCGCTGCGCGTCTCGCGTCAATTGGTGCGCTTGGACATCCCGCTGATGATCGGCGCCAGCCTGCTGGTGTTCGTGCTGGCCTGGAACGAAGAACTGACCCGACTCGACGGCGTCCTGCTGCTGGTAGCCCTGGCGGTGTACCTGGGCCTGTTGCTGCGCCAGTCCCGGCACTCCGCGCGACCGCATCCGCTGGGAGGCGCAGTTGCCCATGGTTCGTGGCCCAAGAGCCTGGTGATGATCGTTTCGGGCCTGGCGATGCTGGTCTTCGCCGGGCACCTGTTGTTGGGCGCGGCGGTGGAAGTGGCGACCGACCTGGGGTTGTCCGAGCGCATCATCGGCCTGACCATCGTTGCCGTGAGCACCTCGCTGCCGGAGCTAGCCACTTCGTTGATCGCCGCCCTTCGGGGTCAACGGGACATCGCGGTAGGCAACGTAATCGGCAGCAACCTGTTCAACCTTCTGGGTGTATTGGGCGTGACCGCCCTCGCCGCGCCTTCTCCGCTCTCGGTCTCGCCCAATGCCCTGGCCTTCGACCTGCCGGTGATGCTTGGCGTCGCGGTGCTGTGCCTGCCGGTGTTCTATTCCGGCTATCGCGTCACCCGTGCCGAAGGGCTGCTGTTCCTGGGCTTGTACACGGCGTACGGGCTGCACGTGGTGTCGTTCACCACCGGCATGCCATTGGCCGGCCAGCTAGAACGACTGATGTTGTTCTACGTGCTGCCGGCCCTGCTCGCGTTTCTGCTGTTCACTTCCTTGCGCGCCTGGCGCCGCCAACACCACAAGAGGGATTTGCCATGACCGACAATCCAAAGACCGGCCTCGATATGCGTCGCAAAGTGATGGGCGATGCGTTCGTCGACCGCGCCCTGGGCAACGCCACCGAATTCACCCAGCCGCTGCAGGATTTCGTGAACGAACATGCCTGGGGCAGCGTCTGGAGCCGCGAAGGCCTGCCGCTGAAGACCCGCAGCCTGATCATCCTCGCCGCCCTCACCGCGCTCAAGTGCCCGCAGGAACTCAAGGGCCACGTGCGTGGCGCGCTGAACAATGGCTGCACGGTAGAAGAAATTCGCGAAGCGTTGCTGCATTGCGCGGTGTACGCGGGCGTGCCAGCGGCGATCGATGCGTTTCGGGCGGCGCAGGAAGTGATCGATAGTTACCAGAAACCTGGGTGATCGGGCGACCGCCTTCGCGAGCAGGCTCGCTCCCACATTTGGCCGGTGGTGAACACCAGATTTGTGCCCACCAAGAATCCCCTGTGGGAGCGAGCCTGCTCGCGAAAGGATCGAAAGAACGCTGCAAACCTGAAGCTAGATCCACCCACCCCACTGCAACACAAAGATCCCCAGGTTGGTGGTAATCGCCGCCATCAAGGTGGTGATGACGATGATCGCCGCCGCCAGCTCGTGGTTGCCATTCGCGGCGCGGGCCATGACGTAGCTGGCGGCGGCGGTGGGGCTGCCGAAGTACAGAAACAGGATCCCCAGTTCCGCCCCGCGAAAACCCCACAACCATGCGCCCAGAGTAGTCACCAACGGCAAGCCGACCATCTTCACCAGGCTCGAACTCAGGGCCATCTTGCCGCTCTTGCGCAAGGCCGCCAGGGACAGCGTGCCGCCGATGCAGATCAGCGCCAGGGGCAAGGTCATTTGGGACAGATACTTGGCCGACGTCTCGAACCAGTTCGGCAGGCCGATCTGCCAATAGGCGAACGGCGCGGCGGCAAGCACGCTGATGATCAGCGGGTTGCTGATCACGCTCTTGCAGATGCTCCAGGGGTCGGACTTGATCACCGGGCTGTAGACCGCCAGCACGATGGTCGACAGGGTGTTGTAGAACAGGATCACCAGCGCCGCCAGAATCGCCCCCAGGGAAATCCCATAGTCGCCATACATGCTCGCGGCCAATGCCAGGCCGATCACGCCGTTGTTGCCACGAAACGCGCCCTGGGTGTAGATCCCGCGATCCTCCCGCGGGCAACGCCAGATCGCCCAGCCCCAGGCCATGGCGAAACTCACCAGGGTGGCAATCGAGAAATAGATCAGCAGGTCTGGCTGCAAAGCCGCGTGCAAATCAGCGTGCAGAATGCCAAGGAACAACAGCGCCGGCATGGTGACGTTGAACACCAGCGACGAGGCGATGTGGATGAAGTTGTCGTTGATCCAGCCGATGCGCTTGAGCAGCGTCCCCAGAAACAGCATGGCGAACACCGGCGCGGTGACGTTCAGGGTTTCGAGGAAAATTGCCAGCATGCCGAGGACCTTGAGAAGGAGGTGTCGTTAGGTGGCTAATGATAAGCCACTCACGACGTTGGCGTCTGGTCGAGCCTCTTCGCGAGCAGGCTCGCTCCCACATTGGATCTCCAGCGATAACAGAATCCACATTCACCCCCACATCCCTGTGGGAGCGAGCCTGCTCGCGATCAGCGCCGGATCAGGTAATCGGCGCCGGGTTGAACAAGGTAATGTCGTTGAACAACTTGTGCCGCTCGGCCCAGGTCTGTTTCTTGCCGCTGGCCACGTCCAGGTAGTAGTGGAACAGCTCCCAGCCCAACTCTTCGATGGTCGCGCGTCCGGTGGCGATGCGGCCGGCGTCGATGTCGATCAGGTCCGGCCAGCGCTGGGCCAGTTCGGTACGGGTCGAGACCTTCACCACCGGCGCCATGGCCAAGCCGTACGGGGTGCCCCGACCGGTAGTGAACACGTGCAGGTTCATCCCCGCCGCCAGTTGCAGTGTGCCGCAGACAAAGTCGCTGGCCGGCGTGGCGCAGAAGATCAGGCCCTTTTGCTTGAAGCGCTCACCCGGGCCAAGCACGCCGCTGATTGCGCTGCTTCCGGATTTGACGATCGAGCCCAAGGACTTCTCGACGATGTTCGACAACCCACCCTTCTTGTTGCCCGGCGTGGTGTTGGCGCTGCGATCGGCCTCGCCCTTGGCCAGGTAACGGTCGTACCAGTCCATTTCGCGCACCAGTTCCTGGGCGACTTCCTGGGTTTGCGCCCGGGAGGTCAGCAGGTAGATCGCATCGCGCACTTCGGTGACTTCAGAGAACATCACCGTCGCACCGGCCCGCAGCAACAGGTCCGAGGCGTAGCCCAGGGCCGGGTTGGCGGTGATGCCGGAGAACGCATCGCTGCCGCCGCACTGCATGCCCAGGATCAGCTCCGAGGCGGGCACGGTTTCGCGGCGACGCTGGTCGAGTTTCTTCAGGCGAGTCTCGGCCAACTCCATGATCTGCTCGATCATCTCGGTAAAGCCGTGGCTGGAATCCTGCAAGCGATACAACCATGGCTCGCTGAGGTCCACCGAGCTATCGCCTTCGTGCATCACCTGCCCGGCCTGCAATTTCTCGCAGCCCAGGCTGATCACCAGCGCCTCGCCACCCAGGTTCGGGTTGCGCGCCAGGTTGCGCACGGTGCGGATCGGGATGTAGGCGTCGGTGGCGGTGATCGCCACGCCGCAGCCATAACTGTGGGTCAGCGCCACCACGTCATCGACGTTCGGGTACTTGGGCAGCAGCTTTTCCTTGATGCGCTTGACCGCATGGTCAAGCACCCCGGTGACGCACTGCACCGTGGTGGTGATGCCCAGGATGTTGCGCGTGCCGACGGTGCCGTCGGCGTTGCGGTAGCCCTCGAAGGTGTAGCCTTCCAGTGGCGCATCCGCCGCCGGCACATCGGTGGACAGCGGCAGGCTGTCCAAGGGTGGCGCGGTGGGCATGCGCAATTGGTCTTCCTTGACCCAGCTGCCACGAGGGATCGGTTGCAGCGCGTAGCCAATGACCTGGCCGTAGCGAATCACCTCGCCACCCTCGGGAATGTCCACCAGGGTGACCTTGTGGCTCTGTGGCACGAAGTCCACGGTGACCAGGCCGTCCGGGAACTCGGTCCCGGCGGGTACGCCCTGGTCGTTGACAACAATCACCACGTTGTCCCGCTCGTGCAGGCGGATGTAACGGGGCGAATCGGCATGTTCAATCAGATTCATGGACGCCATTCCTCAGGATTTGGCTTCAGACAGGCTGGATAGGTCGGCTTCCCTGGCCGTGGGCTCCTTGAGCACCACACGCTTGATCGGGCCCACGATGACCAGATAGCTGAACACCGCCACCAACGCATTGCAACCGACGAACACCAGGGCCCACTTGAACGAACCGGTGGCGCTGATGATGTAGCCGATGACGATTGGCGTGGTGATCGACGCCAGGTTGCCGAAGGTGTTGAACAGGCCACCGCTCAAGCCGGCGATCTGTTTTGGCGACGTGTCGGACACCACGGCCCAACCCAATGCGCCCACGCCCTTGCCGAAGAATGCCAGGGCCATGAAGCCCACCACCATCCATTCGATATCGACGTAGTTGCACGCCACGATGCTGCTGGACACCAGCAGCCCGGCGATGATTGGTGCCTTGCGGGCGAAGGTCAGCGAATGGCCCTTGCGCAGCAGGTAGTCGGAAATCACCCCGCCGAGGACGCCACCAATGAAACCGCAAATGGCCGGCAAGGACGCGATGAAACCGGCCTTGAGGATGGTCATGCCGCGCTCCTGCACCAGGTACACCGGGAACCAGGTCAGGAAGAAATAGGTGATGCCGTTGATGCAGTACTGGCCCAGGTACACGCCGAGCATCATGCGGTTGGTCAGCAGTTGGCGAATGTAATCCCACTTCGGACCGTCGGCTTTCTTTTCCTTGCCCTTGTCCTGGTCCATGTCGACCATCGCGCCATTGGAAGCGATGTGGTTGAACTCGGCCTCGTTGATCATCGGGTGTTGGCGCGGGCTGTAGATGACCTTCAGCCAGACGAGCGAGAACACGATGCCGATCACGCCCATGACGATGAACACGTGCTGCCAGCCGAAGCGGTAGACGATCCAGCCCATCAGCGGCGCGAACAATACGGTGGCGAAATACTGCGCCGAGTTGAAGATCGCCGAGGCGGTGCCACGTTCGGCGGTGGGAAACCAGGCCGCGACGATACGGGCGTTGCCGGGGAAAGAAGGCGCTTCGGCCAACCCGACCAGAAAGCGCAGCATGAACAGCGCAACCACCGCCGTGGACATGCCGAACTCACCGACGTAACCCTGGAGCACGGTGAACAGCGACCAAGTGAAAATGCTCAGTGCATAGATTTTCTTCGACCCGAAACGGTCGAGCAGCCAGCCGCCAGGAATCTGCCCGGCCACGTAGGCCCAGCCGAAAGCGGAGAAGATGTAACCGAGGGTGACGGCGTCGATGCCGAGGTCTTTTTGCAGGCTGGAACCAGCGATGGCGATGGTGGCGCGGTCGGCATAGTTGATCGTCGTCACCAAAAACAGCATGAGCAGGATCAAATAGCGGACGTGCGTCGGCTTGGTCTCTTGCATGTAATCTACTTCCACTATTTATTTTTATGCGGGAAATCAAATTGTACGGTCGGCGCCAGAGCCCGGCGCCGACCGGTCTTGCGTATTACGAGCCGATATAGGAGGTCTTCACCACGGTGTAGAACTCTTGCGCGTAGCGACCTTGCTCGCGCGAACCGTAGGACGAACCTTTGCGCCCACCGAACGGAACATGGTAATCCACGCCGGCGGTCGGCAGGTTGACCATCACCATGCCTGCTTGGGAGTGGCGCTTGAAGTGGTTGGCGTACTTCAACGACGTGGTGGCGATACCGGCCGACAAGCCGAACTCGGTGTCGTTGGCCATCGCCAGCGCCGCCTCGTAGTCAGCCACGCGCACGACGTTGGCCACCGGGCCGAAGATCTCTTCGCGGCTGATGCGCATCGAAGCCTCGCTGTCGGCGAACAGGGTCGGCGCCAGAAAGTAACCTTCGGTGTCGCAAGTCACTACACCACCACCGCTGACCAGCCGCGCACCTTCGCTCTGGCCGATGTCGATGTACTTCAAGTCCTGGTTGAGCTGGGCTTCGGAAACGACCGGGCCGATGTCGGTGCCAGCCTTCAGCGCGTGACCGACCTTGATCGATTGCATGCGCTCGGCCATGGCGGCAACGAACTTGTCGTGGATACCGGCAGTGACGATCAGTCGGCTCGATGCCGTGCAACGCTGGCCGGTGGAGTAGAACGCGCTCTGCACCGCCAATTCGACCGCCTGCTTGAGGTCGGCGTCGTCGAGGATGATCTGCGGGTTCTTGCCGCCCATTTCCAGCTGGACCTTGGCTTGGCGCGCCACGCAGTTGACCGCGATCTGCCGGCCGACGCCCACGGAACCGGTGAAGCTGATGCCATCGACTTTCGGGCTGTTGACCAGAATGTCACCGACCACACGGCCGCTGCCCATCACCAGGTTGAACGCACCGGCCGGGAAACCGGCACGGGAAATGATCTCGGCCAGGGCCCAGGCGCAGCCCGGCACCAGCTCGGCGGGCTTGATCACCACGCAGTTGCCGTAGGCCAGGGCCGGGGCAATTTTCCACGCAGGGATGGCGATCGGGAAGTTCCACGGAGTGATCAGACCAACCACGCCGAGGGCTTCGCGGGTCACTTCGACGTTGACGCCCGGGCGCACCGACGGCACGTAGTCGCCCGACAGGCGCAGGCATTCACCGGCGAAGAATTTGAAAATGTTGCCGGCGCGGGTTACTTCGCCGATGGCTTCGGGCAGGGTCTTACCCTCTTCCCGGGCCAGCAGTTGGCCAAGCTCTTCGCGACGGGCGAGAATTTCGCTGCCGACTTTGTCCAGCGCATCGTGACGGGCCTGGATGCCCGAGGTCGACCAGGCCGGGAACGCGGCACGGGCGGCTTCGATGGCGGCGTTGACTTGCGCTGCGTCAGCCTTGGCATATTCACCGATGACGTCGGACAAGTCAGACGGGTTGATGTTGGTGCAATAGTCAGCACCGGCCACCCACTCACCGTTGATGTAGTTATCGAAACGCTTTGCATCTGCCACGGAGCTTCTCCTCTCACAAAAGCTGTCTAGGAACGCAGGGCGTCCCTGGCTGCGTTTCCACGCGCACGTGGAAACGATCAAGCCTTACGCAAAAAGCCGCTGATTGCTCAGCGGCCTTGTCGGGTCTGTTACTGCTTGCCTTGCTTGTCGATCAGCGCGGCCAGGGCTTCGTACTCTTCTGGCAGCAGGTCGGTCAGCGGCGTGCGCACTGGGCCCGCGTCATAACCAACGATCTTCGCGCCGGCCTTGACGATGCTCACCGCGTAACCCGCCTTGCGGTTGCGGATGTCCAGGTATGGCAGGAAGAAGTCGTCGATGATCTTGCCGACAGTCTCGTGATCTTCGCGGGCAATGGCGTGGTAGAAGTCCATCGCGGTTTTCGGGATGAAGTTGAACACCGCCGAGGAGTAGACCGGCACGCCCAGGGCCTTGTAGGCCGCGGCGTAGACTTCAGCGGTCGGCAGGCCGCCCAGGTAGCTGAAACGGTCGCCGAGGCGACGACGGATCGACACCATCAGTTCGATGTCGCCCAGGCCGTCCTTGTAGCCGATCAGGTTCGGGCAGCGCTCGGCCAGTTGTTCCAGCTGGGTCGCGTTCAGGCGGCAGACGTTGCGGTTGTACACCACCACGCCGATCTTCACCGATTTGCACACGGCTTCAACGTGGGCGGCAACGCCGTCCTGGCTGGCTTCGGTCAGGTAGTGCGGCAGCAGCAACAGACCCTTGGCGCCCAGGCGCTCAGCTTCCTGAGCGTATTCGATAGCCTGGCGGGTGGCACCGCCGACGCCGGCGAGGATTGGCACGCTGGTGGCGCAGGTATCGACGGCAGTCTTGATGACTTGCGAATACTCACTGGCGGCCAGGGAGAAGAATTCACCGGTGCCGCCCGCCGCGAACAATGCAGAGGCGCCGTACGGGGCCAGCCACTCGAGGCGCTTGATGTAGCTGTCGCGATTGAAATCGCCATTGGCAGTGAAATCGGTAACCGGGAACGACAGCAGGCCCGACGAGAGGATGGACTTCAGTTCTTGTGGATTCATTATTCGAACACCCTGGACGCAAATGTTGTGTTGTGGAAATGGTTCAGCTTCATGTGAAGTTGTAGGTCATCGTACAACTTAAAATGTGGGCGTCAACTGTATTTCGTCTTTTGTCGGGAAGCGGGCAACGGGTGTTTGGCGGGAAGCCTTGTAGAACGGGGCTTTGGGTGTGATGGGAGACGAGTGAAACTTGTGGACTGAGAACCGGAACCGCTTGTCGCCACTGTCAACTCTGCCAGTAGGCGCCGTTGCGGCATGGGGGCATAACCCAGGCATGGCCGTGCAAAGCTCGGCCGTGATCCTTTTCATAAACTGTAAGTGAGTCGCCCGTACGTGACGATCAGGGCTGCCTCACAGGAGTGACATCATGAGGACGTATGCAAAGCCCACGCTCGAGGAATTTCCAGACAAAGACGCAGTGACGATCAACCTGTCAAAGACAGAGATGTTAACCGTGAAAATTCCGGATGCAGATTTCCACAAGTACTCGAACGCCACGCTGACTCTGACTCTAACGCGTCCTGTAGGAGCGTTTACACCTTTGACCGATGGCGAGGAAGGTACCCCATGCACGAATGTGAAAGTGGATCTAACTCGCGCCGACTTGGAAGCTTTCGAAGGCGAATCGGTTGAGCTTCGTTACGAAGTGACCTATGAGAGCGGCGGGGATGACAAATCCGACCCGCTAATGTTGCGGATCAAGGCGTAGGACTGCGCATCTACTCTTTATCGAACGGTGCACAGACGTAAAGCTGGACACCACTACCCTGTGGCGAGGGAGCTTGCTCCCGTTCGACTGCGAAGCAGTCGCCAACCTGTAGAAGGACGGATCGCTCAAAGAGCTGAGGGGGCCGCTTCGCAGCCCAGCGGGAGCAAGCTCCCTCGCCACAACAGCATCCTCGGCGCCCGAGCAGTGAGCGACTTTCAGCCCTGCGCCTGCGCCTCTTCATGGGCCTGGCGCAGCCGCTCACGACTGTTAGTCAAATGCAAGCGCATGGCCGCACGGGCCGCATCGGAATCCTGGCGAGCGATGGCCTCGTAGATTTCCTCGTGCTCGCGACTCAGTCGATCCATGTAGTGCTGTTGGTCGTCATGGGCCAGGCGCGCCGAGTTCAGCCGGGTGCGCGGGATGATGCTGGTGCCCAAGTGGGTCATGATGTCGGTGAAGTAGCGGTTGCCGGTGGACAGGGCGATTTCCAGGTGGAAGGCGAAGTCCGAGGCCACCGCGTCGCTGGCGTGGGCCGCGCTTTCGTTCAAGGCATCGAGCGCCGCCCGCATCGCCGACAGTTGCTCATCGCTGCGGCGCTGCGCCGCGAGCCCGGCGGATTCCACTTCCAGGCTGATGCGCAACTCCAGGATCGCCAGCACATCGCGCAGCGTGACCACCGTCGCCGGGTCGATGCGAAAGCCGCTCGGGCTGGGCGTGTCCAGCACGAAGGTGCCGATGCCATGGCGGGTTTCAACCTGGCCGGCCGCCTGCAAACGGGAAATTGCCTCGCGCACCACCGTGCGGCTGACGCCATGGGCCTCCATGATCGCCGACTCGGTGGGCAACTTATCGCCACGCTTGAGCAGGCCGTCGCGAATCTGCTCGGTCAGCACCGTCACCAGCTCCTGCGCCAGGCTGCGGCGCTTGCGGGGAAGGCGTGGGACGTTGATCGGGTTTTCCATGGTGTGTCTCTATCTGACAGGCGGCTAAGTATGCATCATAGCGCAACGTGGTTGTACGATCACCGTGCTCACTGGTGGGCCTTTTCAAAGGTTACTGCCATGCATCGCTGTGGCGAGGGGATTTATCCCCGCTGGGCTGCGTAGCAGCCCCTTGGTCTATTGGCAGACTCAATATCGAGACCGTTGATTTGAAAGGGGCGCTTCGCGCCCAGCGGGGATAAATCCCCTCGCCACAACAGCGTTCGACAATGACGATCAAGCGGTCACGGCCTGCTCCACCAGTTGGCCATTTTCGATACGCACATGTCGCGGATGGAAACGTTTCAAGCTGCTTCGGTGCCCGACACTGACAATGCTCAGGCCTGGCAACTGGTCGATCAGCGCCTGGTACAACGTCGCCTCGTCTTCTTCATCCATCGCCGAAGTCGCTTCGTCCATGTACAACCACAGTGGCGCGTAAAGCAACGCCCGGGCAAAGGCCAGGCGTTGTTGCTCGCCGGGCGAGAGCATGCGCTGCCAGTGGTTGCTTTCATCCAACCGCGCCACCAGGTGCGGCAGGCGACAGGTTTCGAGCACCTGTGCATAACGTTCGTTGGGGTAGACATCGCCGGCCTGTGGGTAACTCAGCACTTCCCGCAGGCTGCCAATCGGCAAGTAGGGCTTTTGCGGCAGGAACAGATAACGCGCCGAGGGCAGGAGAATGCTGCCATGCCCCGCAGGCCACAGATGCCCCATCGCCCGCAGCAACGTTGACTTGCCGCTGCCGGAGCGACCACTGAGCATCACCCGCTCGCCCGGCTCCACGCTCAGTTCGCCATGGGTCAGCAGATGCCGACCATCGTTCAGGTCCAGCCCGAGATCGTGGACCTTCAGCTCGTTGCCCTGGCTCTGTACATCAATGGCCGGCACGCGCTCTTCGTTGTCGCTCATCGCCTGGCGGAAACTCAGCAGACGGTCGCAGGTGGCGCGCCACGCGGCGAGGTTGGCGTAGGCGGTAATGAACCAACTGAAATTCTCCTGCACATTACCGAACGCCGAGTTGATCTGCATGAGTTCGCCCAGTTGGATCTTGCCCGCGAAATAACGCGGCGCGGCGACGATGAATGGGAAAATGATTGCGATCTGGCCGTAGCCGGACGTAAAGAATGTCAGGCGCTTGGACACCCGCATGATGTCCCAGAAGTTGTGCCAGACCAGGCCGAAACGACCACTCAAGCGATGATTCTCATTAGGCTCGCCGCCATAGAGCGCGATGCTCTCGGCGTTCTCGCGCACCCGCACCATGGAGAAACGCAGGTCGGCTTCGAAGCGCTGCTGGTTGTTGTTCAGACCGATCAGGCGACGGCCGATCAGGTGCGTCAGCCAACTGCCCACCGCCGCATAGACCAACGCGCACCAGAACATATAGCCAGGGATGGTGTAGCCGAACACCTCGATGCTGCCAGACACGCCCCACAGGATAATCGAGAACGACACCAGGCTGACCACCGTGCGAAGCAGCCCCAGGCCCAGCTCCAGCGTGTTGCTGGTAAAACTGTTGAGGTCTTCGGAGATCCGCTGGTCGGGGTTGTCCGTGTAGCCACCCTGCTCCAGCCGGTAGTAGTTCTTGTTGTTGAGCCAGCGGGCGAAATGCTGCTCGGTGAGCCAGGCCCGCCAGCGGATGGTGAGCATTTGCGTGAGGTACAAGCGGTACACCGCCCCCAGGATCGCTACCGCCGCGATGCCGCAGAAGTACAGGATCAACCGCCAGAATGCCACGGTGTCCTTTTCTTGCAGGGCGTTGTAGAAATCCCTGTACCAACTGTTGACCCACACCGAAATCGCCACGCTGAACAACGACAGCGCGATCACGGCGATCAATAGCGTCCAGGCCTTGCCCTTCTCCTCACTGCGCCAGTATGGCGTGGTCATCTGCCAGACACGGCGCAAAAAATGGCCGCGCACCGCGTCATTGACCGCGGAATATTCAGCGTTCTGATTCATGGTTAAGGCTCAATAAAGGAATAACTCGGGCCGATGATAGAGCAACGGCCCGATCTGTCGCGAGAGGGACAGCATTCGTTCAGCGCAGGTTCAGCGACGCACCGGACGCTTCTGCAATTTGCGCTGCAAGGTCCGCCGGTGCATGCCCAAGGCACGAGCCGTGGCGGAAATATTGCCTTCGTGCTCAGTCAGCACCCGCTGGATGTGTTCCCATTGCAGGCGATCCACCGACATGGGGTTTTCCGGCACCAGGGTATCGAGGTCGGCGTGCTCGGACAGCAGCGCCGCCAGCACATCGTCGGCATCCGCCGGTTTGCACAGGTAGTTGCACGCGCCGCGCTTGATGGCCTCGACCGCGGTGGCAATGCTCGAATAACCGGTGAGGATCACCACGCGCATCTCCGGGTCCAGCTCCAGCAGCTTGGGCAGCAGCACCAGGCCGGAGTCGCCGTCCATTTTCAGGTCGAGGGCGGCGTAGTCCGGCAGGTCGGCCTGGGCGATGGTCAGGCCCTCTTCGGCGGAACCGGCGGTGCTGACCCGAAAACCGCGACGGGACATGGCCCGGGCCATGACGCGGGTAAAGGTGGCGTCGTCATCCACCAGCAGCAGGTGCGGCAGTTCTTCGCCGTCGACTTGGATCTCGTCACTCATATTCGTCTCCTCGGTCGGCATGGGGCAGGCGCAGCTCGGTGAGCGTACCGCCTTCCTCATGGGGGTAGAGTTTCACCGAGCCGCCGGCGCGTGTCACGCTGGCCTTGCTCAAAAACAGGCCCAGGCCGAAACCCTTGCCCTTGGTGGTGAAAAACGGTTTGCCGATCTGCTCGGCAATCGCCAGCGGCACACCGGCGCCGTGATCGCGAATACAGATCGTCAGTTCATAGGCGTCCCAGTCCAGCACCACTTCCAAGTTTTCCGGGCAGGCGTCGGCGGCATTGTTCAGCAGGTTCAGCAAGGCCTGGGTCAAGTCCGGCGGCGGCGCCATGCGCGGCACCGTGCCCTTGCCCAGGCACTGGAAGCGATAACTGGCTTCGGGGCGCATCAGGTGCCAACGGTTCAGGGCATCGTCGAGCCAGAACGTGACCGCCTGCATGTCGATGTCCAGCCGGCGGTTGGCCTCGGCGGCGCGCACCAGGTATTGCAGGGTTTCCTTGCAGAGCTTGACCTGGTCTTGCAGCACACTGAGGTCTTCTTGCAACGCCGGGTCTTTATGGTCCTGGCGCATTTCCTTGAGCAGCACGCTCATGGTCGCCAGCGGCGTGCCCAGTTCATGGGCAGCGCCGGCGGCCTGGGTCGCCACGGCCAGCAGTTGCTCGTCCCGCAGGCCTTCTTCACGACGGATCGCCCGCAACTCTTCCTGGCGACGCAATTCTTCGGCCATGCGCGCGGCAAAAAAGGTGATGACCGCAGCCGCCAGGGCGAAGCTCAGCCACATGCCGTAGATCTGCAGGTTTTCCCGGGCGATGGGGAAGGTTTCCAGCGGATAGAAGCGCGCCAGCAACAAGGTGTACAGCGCCAGGGCGATGCCGGACAGGATCAGCGAAAAACGCCACGGCAGTGTCACGGCGGCGATGGTCAGCGGCACCAGGTAATAAGAGACGAAAGGATTGGTGGAGCCGCCGGAGAAATACAGCAGCGCGCTGTGGATAAACAGGTCGCAGGCCAGTTGCACAGCATATTCAAGTTCGGTCACTGGCCATGAGGTGCGCAGGCGAATCGCAGTCAACGCGCAAAGTACGCTGGAAAAGACCAGCGTGATTGCCAGTTGCAGCCAAGGTAGCGGCAGCAGGTCGAACCAATAGGCAAGCCCCACCGAGCCGGCCTGGGCTGCGAGGACCAGAATGCGGATAAACGTCAGGCGCCATAGGTTCTGGCGCGAAGCGGAAGTCATTTGCAAAGGGGCGAGCATGAGCTCTCCTGATGAGCGCTCCAGGCGGATCGCACGGAGTATAACCAAGGCAGGGCTTGCAGCGGCGGATATGCGGCAAAGCGCCACAGCTTTGGACGCTACATAGCCCCCTGTGGCGAGGGAGCTTGCTCCCGCTGGACCGGTCCGACGCTTCGGGCGCAGCAGGCCCAAAAGATTACGACTGCTGCGCAGCCGAGCGGGAGCAAGCTCCCTCGCCACGAAAAGCCACTGGGCCGCAATCTGTATAGAAGTTGTAACTGTGCGAACCGCACCATAAACGCTAGAGTCTTATCGTTCACGCAGGCCCGGAACCTACCCCTGCGCATCATCCCAAGGAGCTTTCATGCACACGTTCAGTCGCCCCGCCGCCCTGCTCGCCCTCAGCCTCGGCACCGTCGCCAGCCTGCCGGCCTTGGCCGCCGATGAGCTTCATTACAACCAGATTTCCCTGCGCGCCGAAGCCAGCCAGGAAGTGGCCCGCGACCTGATGATCGTCACCCTCTACACCGAGGAACAGAACACCGACCCGGCCAAACTCGCGGCCACCGTCAGCACCACACTGAACAAAGCCATTGGCCAGGCCAAGCAGGTCAAGGACATCAACTTGCGCCAAGGCAGCCGCAACAGCTACCCGGTCTACGATAACAAGGGCCAGAAGATCACCGGCTGGCGCGAACGCGCCGAGCTGCGCCTGGAAAGCGCCGACTTCGCCGCCCTGTCCAAACTCACCGGTGAATTGCTCACCGACATGAAAATGGCCGGCATGGACTTCGCCATCGCCACCGCCACCCGCCAGACCAGCGAAGACGCCCTGCTCAAGGACGCCGTCAACGCCTTCAAGGCCCGCGCCCAACTCGCCACCGAAGCCTTGGGCGGCAAGGGTTACAAAATCGTCAACCTGAACTTCAACACCAACGGTTATCCACAACCGTACATGCGCCCGCAGATGATGATGAAAGCGGCGTCCATGGATGCCGAGTCGGTCACGCCGGAAGTGGAAGCAGGCACCAGCAAAGTGACGATGACGGCGGATGGGGTTGTTGAGGTGTTGATGCAGTGATGATCGGCGGTGGTTCAGTTAATTTTACTGACTGAACCACCGAAGCCGAGCGACAAAAACTCCGTGGCTAGGGAGCTTGCTCCCGCTGGGCTGCGCAGCGGCCCCAAACCTGACACCTCGGTGGATCAGATGGATGGAGTCGCTGCTGTTAGGGCCGCTTCGCAGCCCAGCGGGAGCAAGCTCCCTCGCCACAGGTTTGGTGGTCGGCGGGACATAGGCATATTGCTTCGACCTCTGCTGGGGTCTTCTCGGAACGGAGTCGCACAATAGTTTTGACATTTCCAAAAGCAGCACGGGAGAACTGTCCACGTTTTATGGAACGTGGACAGCGAAAGATTAGGCCTCCTTGAAAAGTCAAAATGTTTTTCTCAGGCATGAAATGTACAGCCTTCACACCTGGGCCTTCAGGGTACCTTCGCGAACAAACCCACCCACAACTGATCGGGTACATCCGTGAAAAGATAGGCAGGCTACAAGGCCGCCTTCGCGAGCAGGCTCGCTCCCACAAATGGATTGGGTATGACCGGGAGAGCCAGGTCGACTACCAGTTCAGCTTTGCTCCCACAGACCTGACAGGTGTACGACCCGGGAGAAACGCTATACCCAAACCCCACGGTCCCCCTCACTTTTCGATATTTCCACCACCCCCACCCGCAACGCTACTCTCCTGAAAACCTCACCGCCCCCAAGGGATTTCATGGACAGAACCACCTTCAAGCCCCTCCTGCTCGCGCTGGCCCTGATCAGCAGCGCCCCATTGGCCCAAGCCGCCACCACCCTGGTCTACTGCTCCGAAGCCAGCCCCGCCGGGTTCGACCCCAGCCAATACACCAGCGGCACCGACTTCGATGCCTCGGCCGAAACCGTGTTCAACCGCCTCACCCAGTTCAAGCGCGGCGGCACCGAGGTCGAGCCCGGGTTGGCGTCAAGCTGGGACGTATCCGCCGATGGCCTGGCCTACACCTTCCACCTGCGCGAGGGTGTGAAATTTCATACCACCGAGTTCTTCACCCCGAGCCGCGACTTCAACGCCGACGACGTGTTGTTCACCTTCCAGCGTCTGCTCGACTCACAACACCCGTTCCGCCAGGCCTACCCCACCGAATCGCCGTACTTCACCGACATGGGCCTGAACACCACGATCAAGAGCGTCGAGAAGGTCGACGAGCACACCGTCCGCTTCAACCTCAATAACGTCGACGCCGCGTTCGTGCAAAATTTGGCGATGAGTTTTGCCTCGGTGCAATCGGCCGAATACGCCGCGCAATTGTTGAAAGAAGGCAAAGCCGGCGACCTCAACCAGAAACCCGTCGGCACCGGGCCGTTCGTGTTCAAGCGCTACCAGAAGGATTCGCAGATCCGCTACGTCGCCAACACCGCGTACTGGAAACCCGAGGACGTGAAGCTCGACAACCTGATTTTTTCCATCACCCCGGACGCCGCCGTGCGCCTGCAAAAGCTCAAGCGTGGCGAATGCCAGGTCAGCGGTTATCCGCGCCCGGCCGATATCGAAGTGATGGAGCAAGACCCGAACCTGCAGGTGCTCAAGCAGCCCGGCTTCAACCTGGGCTTCCTGGCCTACAACGTGACGCACCCGCCTCTGGACCAGCTCAAGGTCCGTCAGGCGCTGGACATGGCCATCGACAAGCCAGCGATCATCAAAGCGGTGTACCAGAGCGCCGGGCAACTGGCGCAAAACGCCTTGCCACCGGCCCAATGGTCGTTCGACCCTGCGATCCAGGACGCGCCCCATGACGTGACCAAGGCCAAGGCGCTCCTCAAGGAAGCCGGGGTTGCGCCCGGTACAACCATTGATTTATGGGCGATGACGGTGCAGCGCGCCTCCAACCCCAACGCGCGGATGTCGGCGCAAATGATCCAGCAGGATTGGGCCAAGATTGGTATCAAGGCCAACATCGTCAGCTACGAATGGGGCGAATACATCAAGCGCGCCAAGAACGGCGAGCATGACGCAATGATCTATGGCTGGACCGGCGACAACGGTGATCCGGACAACTGGCTCGGCGTGCTTTATAGCTGCGCGGCGGTCAAGGGCAGCAACTACGCCAAGTGGTGCGACCCGGCCTATGACCGGTTGATCCAGCAGGCCAAGGTCGCGACCGACCGGCAAAAACGGATCGAGCTGTACCAGCAGGCGCAGAAAATCCTCAAGCAGCAGGTGCCCATCACACCCATTGCCAACTCAACGGTGTTCCAGCCGATACGCAAGGAAGTGGTGGATTTCAAACTCAGCCCGTTTGGCCTTACACCCTTCTATGGCGTGGGTTTGAACAAGTAAAACCCGCTCCATGGCGGTGCATCGCAGCCCTGCGCTGCACCGCCAGCGGGCGCCTTTTGCCCCAAAAAAACCTGCGCAAACGATCAAATGCGTCAAAAGTTACAAAGATGCGACATTAAGGTACGTTCGTGCCACTGTTTCAGAGTTGAAACCGCTCTAGATCTTGCATTGGGTATGGGGCCTGCATAAGTATCCGCAGGACGACTCACGAGGTCGCCCTCAAATCCAAAAATGACAACAAATCATGAGGCCAACATGCTTAAACACGCGGTCATTCCGTTTTTAGTCGGTGCAGGCTTGTTAGCCAGCGCTCCTTTCGCTTCCGCCGCGACTAACCTGGTGTTCTGCTCCGAAGGCAGCCCGGCCGGTTTCGACCCCGGTCAGTACACCACCGGAACCGACTTCGATGCCTCTGCAGAAACCATGTTCAACCGCCTGACCCAGTTTGAGCGCGGCGGCACCGCCGTGATTCCTGGCCTGGCCACCAAGTGGGACATCTCCGAAGACGGCCTCACCTATACGTTCCACCTGCGTGAAGGCGTCAAGTTCCACACCACCCCGTATTTCAAGCCGACCCGTGAATTCAATGCCGACGACGTGCTGTTCACGTTCAATCGGATGATCAACAAGGACGACCCGTTCCGTAAGGCGTACCCAACCGAATTCCCGTACTTCACCGACATGGGGATGGACACCAACATCACCAAGATCGATAAAGTCGACGACCACACCGTCAAGTTCACCCTCAAAGATGTCGACGCCGCGTTCATCCAGAACATGGCCATGAGCTTCGCCTCGATCCAGTCCGCCGAATATGGCGCTCAACTGCTCAAGGAAGGCAAGGCCCCGGACATCAACCAGAAGCCGGTCGGCACCGGCCCGTTCGTGTTCAAGAGCTACCAGAAAGATTCCAACATCCGCTACACAGGCAACAAGGAATACTGGAAGCCTGAAGACGTGAAGATCGACAACCTGATCTTCGCCATCACCACCGACCCGTCGGTGCGTATCCAGAAGTTGAAGAAGAACGAGTGCCAGATCACTCTCTTCCCACGCCCGGCCGACCTCCAGGCCCTGAAGGACGACAAAGCGCTGAAGATGCCTGACCAGGCGGGTTTCAACCTGGGTTATGTAGCTTACAACGTGATGGACAAAGTCAAAGGCGACGACAAGCCCAACCCACTGGCTGACCTGCGAGTTCGTCAAGCCTTGGACATGGCTGTGAACAAGCAACAGATCATCGACTCTGTGTACCAAGGAGCGGGCCAGCTGGCGGTCAACGCCATGCCACCGACCCAGTGGTCCTACGACACCACCATCAAAGATGCCAAATACGACCCAGAGAAAGCCAAGGCGCTGCTCAAGGAAGCCGGCGTCAAGGAAGGCACAGAGATCGTTCTGTGGGCCATGCCGGTTCAGCGTCCGTACAACCCGAACGCCAAACTGATGGCGGAAATGCTGCAGAATGACTGGTCCAAGATCGGTCTGAAGGTCAAGATCACCAGCTACGAATGGGGCGAATACATCAAGCGTTCCAAAGGTGGCGAAAACCAGGCCATGATCATTGGCTGGAGCGGCGACAACGGTGACCCGGACAACTGGCTAAACGTGCTGTTCGGCTGCGACTCGCTGCAAGGCAACAACTTTTCCAAATGGTGTGACAAGAAGTTCGACGGCCTCGTGAAAGAAGCCAAGCGCACCACCGACCAGGCCAAGCGCACCGACCTCTACAAACAGGCACAACACGTCCTCAAGGATGCTGTGCCGATGACACCTATCGCTCACTCGACGGTGTATCAACCCATGCGCGCCAACGTGCAGGACTTCAAGATCAGCCCATTTGGCTTGAACTCCTTCTACGGCGTCAGCGTCAGCAAATAACGATAGGCAACGGCGGCGCTTCAACGTCGCCGTTGTGCTATCCGCCAAGACCCAAGGAAACCGCCTGCCTTTGGAAGCACCGCACACAGCGGTAGCCGAGAGGGCATCGCCTTTTCCCACATGTCTTTCAGGCGTTACGCATTTACCGCCTCGCCCACGACTCATACCGTCGGGCTACCGGTTTGCTAATGCTGTGGCATCGCTGTTTTACGCAATGGAATGAGCCCAGTGCCCCGGACCTGTCCCCGAAGAAGGACGCCGGTTCGCTGACAAACACCCCGAACGAGAGAGGGAGCGTCATGCGCCATACCTTGGTTTTATCCGCATTGCTGGGCACCGGCCTGCTGGCCGCCACATCCGCAGCCCAGGCCGCCGGCGGCAGCCTGGTGTTCTGTTCCGAAGGCAGCCCCGCCGGTTTCGACACCGCGCAATACACCACCGCCACTGATAACGACGCCGCCGAGCCGCTGTACAACCGCCTGGCCGAGTTTGAAAAAGGCGCGACCAATGTCGTCCCGGGCCTGGCAACAAGCTGGGACATTTCCGAAGACGGCTTGAAGTACACCTTCCACCTGCGCGAAGGGGTGAAGTTTCATACCACCGATTACTTCAAGCCGACCCGGGATTTCAACGCCGACGACGTGCTGTTCACCTTCAACCGCATGCTTGACCCGCAGCATCCGTTCCGCAAGGCCTACCCCACTGAGTTCCCGTACTTCAACGGCATGAGCCTGAACAAGAACATCGCCAAGGTAGAAAAGACCGGGCCGCTGACGGTAGTCATGACGCTGAACAGCGTCGACGCAGCGTTCATCCAGAACATCGCTATGAGCTTCGCCTCGATCCTGTCGGCTGAATACGCCGACCAGTTGCTCAAGGGCGGCAAGCCGAGCGATATCAACCAAAAGCCGATCGGCACCGGGCCGTTCGAGTTCAAGAGCTACCAGAAAGACTCCAACATTCGCTACGTCGCCAACGACAAGTACTGGGCACCGGAGCGGGTGAAGCTGAAAAACCTGATCTTCTCCATCAACACCGATGCGTCGGTGCGGGTGCAGAAACTCAAGGCCAACGAATGCCAGGTCACCCTGCATCCGCGCCCGGCCGACGTGCCCGCCTTGAAGAACGATCCCAAGCTGCAGTTGATCGAGAAGCCCGGCTTCAACCTCGGCTACATCGCTTATAACACTCGCCACAAACCCTTCGACCAGGTCGAAGTGCGCCGTGCGCTGGACATGGCGGTGAACAAGCAAGGGATTCTCAACGCGGTGTACCAGGGCGCGGGGCAACTGGCGCAGAACGCCATGCCACCGACCCAATGGTCCTACGACGAGACCATCAAGGACACGCCTTACAACCCGGAAAAAGCCAAAGAGCTGCTCAAGGCCGCCGGAGTCAAGGAAGGCACCGAAATCACCCTCTGGGCCATGCCCGTGCAACGCCCGTACAACCCCAACGCCAAGCTGATGGCCGAGATGCTCCAGGCCGACTGGGCGAAGATCGGCCTGAAAGTGAAGATCGTCAGCTATGAATGGGGCGAGTACATCAAGCGCACCAAGAACGGCGAGCACGACATCAGCCTGATCGGCTGGACCGGCGACAACGGTGACCCGGACAACTGGCTGGGCACGCTGTACAGCTGTGACGCCATTGGTGGCAACAACTACTCCATGTGGTGTGACCAGGATTACGACAAGCTGATCAAGCAGGCCAAGATCGTCACCGACCGCGAAAAGCGCACCGTGCTCTACAAACAGGCCCAGCAGTTGCTCAAGCAGCAAGTGCCGATCACCCCTGTTGCCCACTCGACGGTCAACCAGCCGCTGAGCGCCAAAGTCGAAGGGTTCAAAGTCAGCCCCTTCGGTCGCAACGTCTTCTCGGGCGTCAGCCTGAACCCATAACCGTATCGCCGCACAGCGAGGGCTTCTCTGGAAGCCCTCACGCAGACGTCTTGCCGTAATTCGCCGATCCGGCGCCAGGCAAACGTTTGCACGCTGCAAATGAGCTGTAAACCAAATAGCCGTATCACCAAAAAAGAACGGCATAAAAAAGAAAGAAAAAGGAGCGTTACCGATGAAACTGAGCAGCACCGCGATACTGGCCTTGGCCATCAGCAGCATCACCGCGACGGCCTATGCAGAGTCCCAGAGCCAGGCTGTTACGCCGGTGACGGTCAAGACCAGCAGCGCTCAATCCGAAGCCAAGGGCTTTATTGAAGGGCAAAAGCTTGAGGGCAGTACCCGTAACTGGTACTCCAACGAACAACTCAAGCGTGGCGCAAAATTCTCGTATCAGAAGAACGGCGCCCTGGCTCCAACTGATCGCCGCATCAACTGGATGCAAGGCACCATCATCAAGTACAACTCGGGCTTCACCGAGGGCACTGTTGGCTTCAGTACCGAAGTGGCTGCCTACAACGCTATCGCGCTGGAGCGCGACCGCAAGAATCTGGCATCGGCCAATGGTGGCGCTCCAGAGCCAGGACGAGGCGGCCGCGGAAACAACCGTACCCTGACTGAGAGTGGCGGCGATGCTGTCGACCAGTGGAGCAAGCTGGGCCTGGCCAACGTCAAGGCCCGTGTTTCGAACACTACCCTGACTGCAGGTCGCCAGAATTTCAGCAGCCCGATGGTCGATGTGATCGGCAACCGTGCCCTGCCTTCGAGCTTCGAAGGTGTGAGCCTGCACAGCGAAGAGCTGGAGAACCTGTCTTTCGATATCGGCACCTTCGATCGCAACTCGCCTCGTACCGAACAGAGCCAGCGCAAGTTCCGCTCCGAATACGGTAACTCCTCGGCTGAAGCCGACCATGTAAATACCGCCGGTATCACTTACCAGCCGCTCGCCAGCCTGACCACCAGCCTGTGGGGTACCCAGGCCGAAGACCTGTGGAACCAGTACTACTTCGGCGCCAGCCACGTGCTTGGCGACAGCTCGGTACTGAGCCTGACCACTGGCCTGAACTACTACAAGACCGTCGATTCGGGTTCTGCCCTGCTGGGCGATATCGACAACGATACCTACTCGCTGTCGTTCGGCCTGACTCACCAGGCTCATACCGTGACCTTCTCGTACCAGGAAATCAATGGCGACGAGTACTTCGACTACCTGCACGAAACCAACGGCATCTACCTGGCCAACTCTCTGCTGTCGGACTTCAACGGCCCGAACGAGAAATCCTTCCAGATCGCCTATGGCTTGAACATGGCCGAGTACGGCGTGCCGGGCCTGAAGTTCAACGTCTACCAAGCCCGCGGCTGGGGTATCGATGGCACTCACTACACCGGTAACAAAGGCGTAGTTGGCAAGGGTTACGACGGCGTCCAGGCCATGGACGGTGAACATCACTACGAGTACGGCATCGGTGCTTCCTACGCCGTGCAGAGCGGTCCGTTGAAGGCCACCGCGATTCGTGCGACCTACACCGCTCACCGCGCCAGCGAGAACCAGGCCGACGGCAGCATCAACGAATTCCGTCTGGTCACCACCATCCCGTTCAACATTCTCTAAACTGCCACCGGGCGGTCGACTCAAAAGGTCGCCCGCCCGGTCTTTTGCCAATTACCCGATTGCAGAGGATTGACGATGAACATGAACCCCCTACGCGCCGCCATCGCCGCCGCGCTGCTGAGTGTCGCCGTTGGCGCCACGGCCAAACCCCTTGTGGTTTGCACAGAAGCCAGTCCGGAAGGCTTCGACATGGTCCAGTACACGACTGCAGTCACCGCCGATGCCGTGGCGGAAACCATTTTCAATCGCCTGGCTGATTTCAAGCCCGGCACCACCGAAGTGATTCCGGCTTTGGCCGAATCCTGGGACATCAGCGACGATGGCCTGACGTACACCTTCCACCTGCGCAAGGGCGTCAAGTTCCACACCACCGATTACTTCAAGCCGACCCGCGACATGAACGCCGACGACGTGGTCTGGAGCTTTCAGCGCCAGCTGGACCCGAATCATCCGTGGCATAAACTGTCGAGCGTGGGCTTCCCGTACTTTGAAAGCATGGGCTTCAAGGAGCTGCTGAAAAACGTCGAGAAAGTCGACGAGCACACGGTCAAGTTCACCTTGACCCGCCGCGAAGCGCCGTTCCTGGCCGACATCGCCATGGCGTTCTCTTCGATCTACCCGGCTGAATACGCCGACCAGTTGCTCAAGGCCAACAAGGCCGGCGACCTCAACAGCAAGCCGATCGGCACCGGCCCATTCGTGTTCCAGCGCTACAGCAAGGATGCCCAGGTTCGCTTCAAGGCCAACCCGGACTACTTCCGTGGCAAGCCACCGGCCGATGCGCTGGTATTGGCCATCGCCACCGACAACAACGTGCGCATGCAGAAACTCAAGACCAACGAATGTCAGATCGCGCTGTACCCAAAACCCGATGACATCCCCAGCATCAAGAAAGACCCGAACCTGAAGGTCACCGAGCTGGACGCGATGACCGTTTCCTACACCGCGCTGAACACCAGCAAGAAGTACATGAGCGACGTGCGTGTACGCAAGGCCATCGACCTGGCCTTCGACAAGGAAGCCTACGTCAACGCCCTGTTCGGCAAGGGCAACGCCACCGTGGCGGTTAACCCGTACCCGCCGACACTGCTGGGCTTCAATCACGAACTGAAGAACCCGACCCGCGACCTCGACAAGGCCCGCCAGTTGCTCAAGGAAGCCGGCGTGCCGGAAGGCACCGTGTTTACCTTGTTCACCCGCAACGGCGGCGGCCCGACCAACCCCAACCCGATGCTCGGCGCGCAAATGATGCAGGCCGACCTGGCGAAAGTCGGGATCAAGGTCGACATCCGCGTGATGGAGTGGGGCGAAATGCTCAAGCGCGCGAAAAACGGCGAGCACGACATGGTGTCCGCCGGATGGGCGGGCGACAACGGCGACCCGGATAACTTCCTGACGCCTATGCTCAGTTGCGAAGCCGCCAAGAACGGCGAAAACTACGCGCGCTGGTGCAACGAGAAATTCCAGGCGCTGCTCGACCAGGCACGCGCCACAGTGAACCCCGAGGAGCGCGCCAGGCTCTATGAACAGGCCCAGGTGATCTTCAACCAGGACCAGCCATGGATCAGCATGGCCCACACCCGCATGTTCACGGCAATGCGCAAGAACGTAGAGGGCTACGTGATTAGCCCGCTCACCACCAACAACTTCGCCACCACCCAGGTGAAGTAGATAAGAAAACGCCCTTCGACGCTTGACCCCAAGCCTCGAAGGGCACGCCTAACCGGCTGATGAGGTACACCTGAAGATGTTTAGTTTTATTGCCCGCCGACTGGGATTATTGATCCCCACGTTCTTCGGCATCACCTTGCTGACCTTCGCGTTGATTCGCATGATCCCCGGCGACCCCGTGGAAGTGATGATGGGCGAACGTCGGGTCGATCCCGAAATGCATGCACAGGCAATGGAACGCCTTGGCCTCAACAAACCGCTGTATGCCCAATACCTGGACTACATCGGCAAACTGGCCCAGGGCGATCTCGGCGAATCGCTGCGTACCCGTGAAAGCGTATGGACCGAGTTCAGCTCCCTGTTCCCCGCGACCCTGGAACTGTCCATGGCCGCCCTGTTGTTCGCCGGTATCCTGGGCCTGCTGGCTGGGGTGATCGCGGCACTCAAGCGAGGATCCCTGTTCGACCATGGGGTGATGGGCGTCTCCCTCGCGGGATACTCGATGCCGATCTTCTGGTGGGGCCTGATCCTGATCATGTTCTTCTCGGTGTCCCTTGGCTGGACGCCGGTGTCGGGGCGGATCGACCTGCTCTACGACATCGAGCCGAAAACCGGCTTCATGCTGATCGACACGCTGCTGGCCGACGAGCCAGGCGCGTTCCTCGATGCGCTGCATCACCTGATCCTGCCGGCGATCGTGCTGGGCACCATTCCGCTGGCGGTGATCGCCCGCATGACCCGCTCTTCGATGCTCGAAGTGCTGCGCGAAGACTACATCCGCACCGCCAAGGCCAAGGGCCTGTCGCCGTCGCGCGTGGTGTTCGTGCATGGCCTGCGCAACGCGCTGATCCCGGTGCTGACCGTGGTCGGCCTGCAAGTCGGCACGCTGCTGGCCGGTGCGGTCCTGACCGAAACGATCTTCTCCTGGCCGGGCATCGGCAAGTGGTTGATCGAAGCCATCGGCGCCCGGGACTATCCCGTGGTGCAGAACGGCATCCTGTTAATCGCCTGCCTGGTGATTCTGGTCAACTTCGTCGTGGACATCCTCTACGGCTTTGCCAACCCACGTATCCGTCACCAGCGCTGAGATCAAGACCATGAGTACTCCAACTACCGCGGTAGCAGTCGATCAAAGCCTGCTGTACCCGTCCCCTTACAAAGAATTCTGGCAAGCGTTTTCCCGCAACAAGGGCGCCGTCGCCGGGCTGATGTTCATGATCCTGATCGTGTTCTGCGCGATCTTCGCTCCGTGGGTCGCGCCTCATGACCCGAGCGAGCAATACCGTGACTTCCTGCTGACGCCACCGGCCTGGCTGGAAGGTGGGCAGATGCAATTCCTGCTGGGCACCGACGAACTGGGCCGCGACCTGCTGTCGCGCCTGATTCAGGGCTCGCGCCTGTCGCTGCTGATCGGCTTGTCGTCGGTGGTGATGTCGTTGATCCCGGGCATCCTGCTGGGGCTGTTCGCCGGGTTCTTCCCGCGCATCCTCGGCCCGACCATCATGCGTCTGATGGACATCATGCTCGCCCTGCCGTCCTTGCTGCTGGCCGTGGCGATCGTCGCCATCCTCGGCCCAGGCCTGATCAACACCGTGATCGCCATCGCCATCGTCTCGCTGCCATCCTACGTGCGCCTGACCCGCGCCGCCGTGATGGGCGAACTGAACCGCGACTACGTGACCGCCGCCCGCCTGGCCGGTGCCGGCCTGCCGCGCCTGATGTTCATCACCGTGCTGCCCAACTGCATGGCACCGCTGATCGTCCAGGCGACGCTGAGCTTTTCCTCGGCGATCCTCGACGCCGCCGCCCTGGGCTTCCTCGGCCTCGGCGTGCAGCCGCCAACCCCTGAATGGGGCACCATGCTGGCCTCGGCCCGCGACTACATCGAACGCGCCTGGTGGGTCGTGAGCCTGCCTGGCTTGACCATTTTGCTCAGCGTGCTGGCAATCAACCTGATGGGCGACGGGCTGCGCGATGCGCTGGACCCTAAACTCAAAAATGCCGCCTGAGGAGATTCCCATGTCACTGCTAGAAATCAAGAATCTCAACGTCCGCTTCGGCGACGCCACCGCCGTGCCGGTGGTTGACGGCCTGGACCTGAGCGTGGACAAAGGCGAAGTCCTGGCGATCGTCGGCGAATCGGGCTCGGGTAAATCCGTGACCATGATGGCGCTGATGGGCCTGATCGAGCACCCCGGCATCGTCACCGCCGACGCGCTGAACTTCGACGGCAAGAACATGCTCAAGCTGAGCAACCGCCAGCGTCGGCAGATCGTCGGCAAGGACCTGGCGATGGTGTTCCAGGACCCGATGACCGCGCTCAATCCCAGCTACACCGTCGGTTTCCAGATCGAAGAAGTGCTGCGCCTGCACCTGAAGATGTCCGGCAAAGCCGCCCGCAAGCGCGCCATCGAACTGCTGGAAAAAGTCGAAATTCCCGGCGCCGCGAGCCGCATGGACGCGTACCCGCACCAACTGTCCGGCGGCATGAGCCAGCGCGTGGCGATTGCCATGGCGATTGCCGGCGAGCCGAAGTTGTTGATTGCCGATGAACCGACCACCGCCCTGGACGTGACCATCCAGGCGCAGATCATGGACCTGCTGCTGGCCCTGCAAAAAGAGCAGAACATGGGCCTGGTGCTGATCACCCACGACCTCGCCGTCGTGGCTGAAACCGCCCAGCGCGTGTGCGTGATGTACGCCGGCCAGGCCGTGGAAGTGGGCAAGGTGCCTCAGTTGTTCGACATTCCCGCCCACCCATACAGCGAAGCGCTGCTGGCGGCGATTCCAGAACACAGCATGGGCGCCGAGCGCCTGGCGACCTTGCCGGGTATCGTTCCCGGTCGCTATGACCGTCCGCAAGGCTGCCTGCTGTCGCCGCGCTGCCCGTATGTGCGCGACAACTGTCGCCAGGAGCGCCCTGCCCTCGATCCGAAAACCAACAGCCTCGCCCGCTGCTTCTACCCGTTGAACCAGGAGGTGGCGTGATGGCCGTCGTACTTACCGCCCGTGACCTGACCCGTCATTACGAAGTGTCCCGTGGCATGTTCAAGGGCCATGCGACTGTGCGCGCCCTCAACGGGGTGTCGTTCGAACTGGAGGCCGGCAAGACCCTGGCCGTGGTGGGCGAATCCGGTTGCGGCAAATCCACCCTCGCCCGGGCCCTGACGCTGATCGAAGAGCCGTCCGCGGGCTCCTTGAAAATCGCCGGTCAGGAAGTGGCCGGCGCCAACAAGGCCGAACGCAAGCAACTGCGTAAAGACGTGCAGATGGTGTTTCAGAGCCCGTATGCGTCCCTCAACCCGCGGCAGAAAATCGGTGATCAACTGGCCGAGCCGTTGCTGATCAACACCAACCTGTCGGCCACCGAGCGGCGTGAGAAAGTCCAGGCGATGATGAAGCAGGTGGGCTTGCGTCCCGAGCATTACCAGCGCTACCCGCACATGTTCTCCGGCGGCCAGCGCCAGCGCATCGCCCTGGCCCGCGCCATGATGCTGCAACCCAAGGTGCTGGTGGCGGACGAACCGACCTCGGCGCTGGACGTATCGATCCAGGCCCAGGTGCTGAACCTGTTCATGGACCTGCAACAGGAATTCAACACCGCCTACGTGTTCATTTCCCACAACCTGGCGGTGGTCCAGCACGTCGCTGACGACGTGATGGTAATGTACCTCGGCCGCCCAGTGGAAATGGGCCCCAACGAGTCGATCTACAGCCGCCCGCTGCACCCATACACCCAGGCGCTGCTGTCGGCCACCCCGACCATCCATCCGGACCCGAACAAGCCGAAGATCAAGATCGTCGGCGAACTGCCCAATCCGTTGAACCCGCCGTCCGGCTGCGCCTTCCACAAGCGCTGCCCGTACGCGACCGAGCGCTGCAAGACCGAAGAGCCGGCGTTGCGGCCGTTGGATAACCGGTTGGTGGCGTGTCACTACGCCGAGCGGTTCCTCGACGGCGCGGCGTGAGACTAAAAGGCTAAAAGGCAGCAAAGCACTTAAGGCAGAAAAGCACTTGTGGCGAGGGAGCTTGCTCCCGCTGGACTGCGCAGCAGTCCCAAAAAGGGCCGCTACGCGCCCCAGCGGGAGCAAGCTCCCTCGCCACGGGCAATAAAAAAACCTCCAGTCCGACCAGGGCTGGAGGTTTTTTATGTCGGATATCTACGTCTGGCTATCGCCCTCTGCATCTTCATCGCTATCCGGTGTATCGATTGGCGAACCATCATCATCCTCGCCATCGTCCGGATCGCCTGCGTCCGCATCGGTCGCGGCCAGCATCATCTCGCCTTGCACCACCGAACCGCTCGAGGCGTGTTTCTCATGCTCGTCGCACTCGGCCCACGCAGCCGTTGAGCCGAGGGAAAGCACCACCAAAACTTTCAGCAAAAACATCATGCGCAGCAGCTTATTCATAGCCCAATTCCTTCTTTATCCGGATACAGCAGAGCCCGATGGCGCTTAAGGGAAGCTAATTTTGAACAAAGTAGCACACAAGATAGGACGCCCCGAAACAGCTAGAAATGCCGCCGTCGTAAAGACAAGTTTCGAATAACCCTTATTACAAAAGGTGCTGATCGCCGTTTCCCATTGCCTGGGTTTGGGTGATCAAGAATGGAGAAGTTGCACAAAAACAGTGTGGGTGGCTTGGAGATCAAGGGCGGGCACAAAACCAATGTGGGAGCGAGCCTGCTCGCGATGACGCCGGCACATCCTGAAAAGATGCCGGCTGACCACCGCTGTCGCGAGCAAGCTTTGCTACCACAGGTTGGCCCGAGATTGGTGTTAAGAACCTGGGCCCTTTAACCGCAGGCATCGAGCCTTACAGACAAATACCCAGTAACACGGAGCCCTAGTCCCGAGGCTACGTTGCCTTGCGCCTTTGCCTACAACTAAGCCAGAATCCGCCCGCTTGTGCGCCTTGGGGCGGGACCTTATGGTTACCGGGTCGCTGAAAATCAGCGGTCGGGTTTAGCGACCCGAACCTTAGGCACATAAGCAACCATGCATCATTGCGGCGTCCAAACTCGCAACAATGTTATGGCGGCTGTATGTAGGAGACCTTCGGGTCTACCGGGTGCCTATGTCCGGTTCGCTAACCTGCGTGCAGTCGCCACCATCCTGTTTAGCGATAGGTCTTGGCGGCTCCCATTCCCCATAGGAGCGTCATCATGTTCAAAGCCACACCCAACCCACCAGAATCAGACCCCACCTCGTCCTACTCAAGCCTCGACCCGGAAAAATTCCACGAAGCCACTGAGCGGGCGCTCGATTATTATTTGAAGCCGGAACAGGCCAAAGCCAAGAAAGCCCCGTCAGCAGCGCAGCTCTTCACTGTCGTCGAGAGCATCGATACTGAAAGCCTGCTCGCCAACCTCAGCGAAAACCTGGCCTCCGCCAACGCCATGATCAGCGACTTGGCGTTCGATCTTGAGGGTTCTCGCCGGCATGTTGCGATGGGGATCCTGCAAGTGACAGAGGTGAGTGAGCTACTGGCGAATCGGGCGCTGGATATCGCCGATCCACGCTAGCAACTCGCCGCACATCAAAAGGGCTGGCCGGCATTTGTAGGCGCCTCGACTACAAGGCCGGCAGCCCGTCCATGCAAGCTGAACCACTACCTTGAAAAACGCCGCCATCGCGAGCAAGCTCGCCCCCACAAGCCGCGCGTCAACTTAGCGCCAAGCGCTAGATCCTCACACCTCGCTATCAGTCACCTTGGCTAATTCCAGTCGCTCCTGATCCAATGCGCTCTCACTAACGATTGCCATGACTAGCGTACAGAAGAACGATCCGCCTTGAATAAAAAACCAGATGGACACCAACGCCACGAGGTCAAACTCTACGAAATGTGCAAAAGGCACGAGAAACAGAGCACACAGGAGATAAATGAGCCCTATCAAAATTTCGACCGAAGACGACTTAACCCCTCGCAGAAAATTTCCGGATTGTTTGAACTTATTCGTTCTAACCCACGAAATCTGGAGTTTAAATAAAGGTAAAATGAACGCCTTCACACCCACCCATCTCAGGGCACCTTTGAGCATCAATGTCATGAAATAATCACGCACTTCGTTGCTCCCCAGTTCTCTGACGCCGATCCATATTTCAAGAAATTTTACAACCACTGCCGCCCCAATCAAACCCAAGAAACCATGGGGTATTTGCAATACCTGCGAACTCGACACCAGAAAGACGCAAATGAGAAAAAAAGATATATCCACCAAAAATGCACACGCACCGATACAATCTTTAAAGGTCGTATACAATCTCAAGCTTCTTTGAGCCACCGTCATTTTTTCGTTAGTCAGCCCAAGGTATCGACGCCAATTCACCCTGAACTCCTGGGTGGCTCCCGCCCACCAACGAAACTGTTGTTTTTTTATCCCGTCCAGAGTTTCTGGTATAAGCCCTTTGCCCCATGTGTCGCTGAATACATGCCCTGTATATCCCTTAGCCATAATTCTCATGGCCAGCTCCAGATCCTCGGTAAGCGCCCATTCTGCCCACCCGCCGAGTTCTTCAATCAAATGACGCCTAACCATACACACCGTACCCACCAGGTAACCGGCACCGTATTCGTTCAAGGCAGGATGTACTGTTTTATGGCCAATTAAATAGTGATGATAAACGCCAGATAAAAACGGATTACCCCGCCACTCCCGATAGTCATGACTGGTCTGCACGAACCCCGTTTTTTCATCTTCAAAAAGTGCGATATATCGCCTTATGAACGCAGGGTCCACTATATAATCCGCATCGATAATCAAAACAATTTCTGCGTCGACGTTCGAGTGACGTAGCGCAAAATTTATGGCGCCCGCCTTTGCACCAGCGAGAGGATCGACATGAAAAAAACAAAATCGTTGCCCTAGTTTTGTACAGAATTTTTCAACCGGCTTCCAAAGCTCAGGATCTTTTGTGTTATTGTCAACAACCAACACCTCAAAATTATCATACTCAAGGTTCGCCACTGCACTTAGGGTGGCAATAACCAAAGCCGGAGGTTCCGCATAACAAGGAACATGTATGGAAATCAACGGATTCCACCGCCCATCGGCCATACTTATTTTTTGCAGCGCAGCATCACGCTTCGGAAAATTGATGGTAAATCTCGGCAAGTCTTCAAGCACTCTGCAAAGCATATAATATACCGCGATGAGCAGACAAATAAGCTGAATAACATAGATACAACCCCAAAGTAAAATCCCCAACTCCACTTGCTGAATTTTTTGATTTACAAAAATCAGGATAGCCGCAGGCACAGTAAACCTAGCCACCAGCAGCCCGACACCAAACAGACTGATAATTGGAATATAAAAACGAACTAGAAACCCTAAAGCTACTCCGCCTAGCAAAGAAAACAACGCCCCCTCCATCTCTCCTGTAACGACGGCGACTGAGATGAGACTCGATATGAAACTCGTTATCCAGAGACCACTCCACAAATATGCCGACGGCTTGGCATAGGAATATCTGGCCCAAAGAATAAGCGCACTTAAGACGTTAAGTGTGGCAGCAAAATATAACGACTCCACGATCGTCTCCCTGTATTGACATTACATGTGAAGCGTTTGTCGAGCCGAATCTATGCGCGTCGGGATAGGGCTGTCTACTGTCAAAGATGACAGTAGACAGCCTAAGTTATTAGCAAGTAGTAAACAAAAAACCCCTCCAGCCCCAACTAAGTCTCAGTTGGGGCTGGAGGGGTTTTCTTCAGGTCAAAAATCTACGTCTGGCTATCGCCTTCCGGATCCTCATCATCATCCGGCGTATCGATTGGCGAACCATCATCATCCTCGCCATCGTCCGGATCGCCTGCATCCGCACCGGTCGCGGCAAGCATCAACTCACCCTGCGCCACCGATCCGCTTGATGCATGTTTTTCATGCTCATCGCACTCAGCCCAGGCAACCGTTGAACCGAGGGACAGCATCACCAACACCTTGAGCAAAAACATCATGCGTAGCAGCTTAGTCATGACCAATTCCTTCTTTTTCCGGATAAAGCCGGGGCCCGACGGCGCTCAAGAAAATCTAGTTCTGAACTGCCCGGTTCACCAGATAAGACGCCACCGAACCGCCAGAAATGCCCCCGCACGACAGAATGGTTTCGAATAAGCCTTATTTCAAAACCAACTAACACCCAAAACCCAGTGTGGGAGCGAGCCTGCTCGCGAAGAGGTCGGCACATCCAACATCCAGACAAGCTGACCCACCGCTATCGCGAGCAAGCTTTGCTTCCACAGAGGAAACAGTGCCGGACACAAATTTTATGCCCACTGAAGATCCAGTGTGGGAGCGAGCCTGCTCGCGAAGAGGCCGGCACATCCCACTTCCAGGCAAGCTGACCCACCGTTTTCGCGAGCAAGCCCGCTCCCAAAGAGGGTTCTGTGCAGAGCATAATTTTCTTAGCACTGAAGATCCAGTGTGGGAGCGAGCCTGCTCGCGAAGAGGTCGGCACATCCAACATCCAGGCAGCCTGACCCACCGCTTTCGCGAGCAGGCTCGCTCCCACAGGGGCTATGGATGACCGGGAGATCGAGGATCTGACACAAGACCATTGTGGGAGCGGGCTTGCCCGCGAAGAGGCCGGCACACCCAACATCCAGGCAGGCTGACCCACCGCTATCGCGAGCAAGCTTTGCTCCCACAGAGGAAACAGTGCCGGACACAAATTTTATGCCCACTGAAGATCCAGTGTGGGAGCGAGCCTGCTCGCGAAGAGGTCGGCACATCCAACATCCAGGCAGCCTGACCCACCGCTTTCGCGAGCAGGCTCGCTCCCACAGGGGCTATGGATGACCGGGAGATCGAGGATCTGACACAAGACCATTGTGGGAGCGGGCTTGCCCGCGAAGAGGCCGGCACAACCAACATCCAGGCAAGCTGACCTATCGCTTTCGCGAGCAGGCTCGCTCCCACAGCTTTTGGCTTTAAACGCTTACTGCTTAGTGATGCTCCCGCGTCGCGCGGAATTTCACATCCGGCCAGCGCTCTTCCATCAGCGCCAGGTTGACCCGTGTTGGCGCCAGGTAGGTCAAATGCCCACCACCATCCAGCGCAAGGTTTTCCACGGCCTTGTTGGAAAACTCTTCGAGCTTTTTCTTATCGCCGCATTCGACCCAACGGGCGGAGTAAACGGTGATCGGCTCGTAGGAGCACTCGACCTTGTATTCCTCTTTCAGGCGGCTGGCGACGACGTCGAACTGCAGCACACCGACGGCGCCGAGGATGATGTCGTTGCTGCGCTCCGGGAAGAACACCTGGGTGGCGCCTTCTTCGGCCAATTGCTGCAAACCTTGGCGCAACTGCTTGGACTTGAGCGGGTCCTTCAGGCGCACGCGGCGGAACAGTTCCGGGGCGAAGTGCGGGATGCCGGTGAAGCCCAGGGCTTCGCCTTCGGTGAAGGTGTCGCCGATCTGGATGGTGCCGTGGTTGTGCAAGCCGATGATGTCACCGGCGAAGGCTTCTTCCAGTTGCTCGCGTTCCGAGGAGAAGAAGGTCAAGGCATCGCCGATACGCACGTCCTTGCCGGTGCGCACGTGGCGCATCTTCATGCCTTTTTCGTATTTGCCGGAGCAGATACGCATGAAGGCAATGCGGTCGCGGTGCTTGGGGTCCATGTTCGCCTGGATCTTGAACACGAAGCCTGCGAACTTCTCTTCCACCGGCTCCACGGTGCGCTCGTTGGCAACGCGCGGCAGCGGGCGCGGGGCCCAGTCGACCACGGCGTCGAGCACATGGTCGACGCCGAAGTTGCCCAGGGCGGTCCCGAAGAAGACCGGGGTCAGTTGCCCATCGATGAATTCCTGTTGGTTGAACTCATGGCAGGCGCCCTGCACCAGCTCCAGTTGCTCGACGAAACGCTCGTACTCATCGCCCAGGTGCGCGCGGGCTTCGTCGGAGTCGAGCTTCTGGATGATCTTGGTTTCGGTGCGTTCATGGCCGTGGCCTGGGGTGTAGACGATGATGTAGTCGTCGGCCAGGTGGTACACGCCCTTGAAGTCGCGATAGCAACCGATCGGCCAGGTGATCGGCGCGGCCTTGATCTTGAGGACGGCTTCGATCTCGTCGAGCAATTCGATCGGGTCGCGGATGTCGCGGTCGAGTTTGTTGATAAAGCTCACGATCGGCGTGTCACGCAGACGGCAGACGTCCATCAGCGCGATGGTCCGTGGCTCGACGCCCTTACCGCCGTCGAGAACCATCAAGGCCGAGTCCACCGCGGTCAGGGTGCGGTAGGTGTCTTCCGAGAAGTCTTCGTGGCCCGGGGTGTCGAGCAGGTTGATCATGTGATCGCGATACGGGAACTGCATGACCGACGTGGTAATGGAGATACCCCGCTGCTTTTCCATCTCCATCCAGTCAGAGGTGGCATGGCGGTCGGACTTGCGGGATTTCACCGTGCCGGCCACCGCAATCGCCTTGCCCATCAGCAAGAGCTTTTCGGTGATGGTGGTCTTACCGGCATCGGGGTGGGAAATAATGGCGAAAGTGCGGCGTTTCGCGACTTCGGCGGCCTGTTTGGTCATGGGAAATCGCCTGGCAGGTGATTCAAAAAAGGGCGGCGATTATAGCTCAACTTGGGCCAGGAACCGAACCGTTGAGCACATCGAGGGTGGCCAAATGCTGCCCAGCATGGGAACCTTTTGCCGCGTGGAGCCGTCCACAACCCTGATATGAGCAACCGTCGGGGCCTGCGAAATCAGCAAGTTAGCCTGACGAGGCTGCGCCCATGGCTCGCTTCGACGGTCCTTTGACCCGCCTCGAAAAGAGCTGCTTCTCGCGAACGTTTTCCCGGCATCCCATGATGGTTTGCCGCCCGAGCAAAGCGTGCGCCGACTAAAAGAAAAAGGAGTCCGCCTGTGGCTATCCGCTATGGCAAAGGGCTGACAGGGGCTGCGTTCGTCGTCGCACTCCTGGCCCTGTTGGTCCACTGGATTGGCATCGATACGATCCAACGCTACCGCGACGATCTGCTGTTTTACCTGCAAGCGCACCTGATGCTTGTATTGGCATCCATGTTGGCGGCCCTGATAGTCGGCATCCCAGCCGGCATACTCCTCAGCCGCCCCGGCATGGTCGGGCGTGCCGAACGCTTCATGCAAGTGTTCAACATCGGCAACACCGTGCCCCCCCTGGCCGTATTGGCCATCGCCCTAGGCGTCCTGGGCATCGGCAACGGGCCCGCCATCTTCGCCCTCTTCCTCGCCTCACTATTGCCCATCGTGCGCAACACCTATGAAGGCCTGAAAAACGTTCAAGGTTCCCTCAAGGAAGCCGCTATCGGCATCGGCATGACTGCGCGCCAGGTGTTGTGGAAAGTCGAATTGCCCAACGCCGTGCCAATCATAGTCGGCGGGGTGCGCGTGGCCCTGGCGATCAACGTCGGCACCGCGCCCCTGGCGTTCCTGATCGGCGCCAACAGCCTTGGCAGCCTGATCTTCCCCGGCATCGCCTTGAACAACCAGCCGCAATTGCTGCTCGGCGCAGCCTGCACCGCCCTGCTCGCTTTGCTGCTCGACGGGCTGGTGACACTGGCCAGCCGCCTCTGGCTGGAACGCGGTCTACGACCGTCCTGAGCCTGGCTGGATAAAGGAAACGTTATGAAGAAGATGAGCTTGATTCTGGGCTGCCTGCTGCTGTTCGCAGGGTTTGCCCAAGCCGCTGAAAAACCGCTGATCCGCCTCGGCGCCCGGGTATTCACCGAGCAGACATTGCTGGCGGAAATCACCGCGCAATACCTGCGTGACAAAGGTTACGACGCGCAAGTCACCGGCGGCCTGGGAAGCAACCTGGCCCGTAGCGCCCAGGAATCCGGGCAATTGGATTTGCTTTGGGAGTACACCGGCGTGTCGTTGGCGGCCTACAACCATGTCACCGAAAAACTCGACAGCGCCCAATCCTACGCTCGAGTGAAAGAACTCGACGCGAAAAAAGGCCTGGTCTGGCTTGCTCCGTCGAAATTCAGCAACACCTACGCCTTGGCCCTTCCTGAAAAAGTCGCGAAGAAGTACCCGCAGATCAACTCCATCAGCCAGTTGAACACGGTGTTGCAGGCCGAGGCCGACGAGAACCATCTGGTTGCCCTGGACACCGAGTTCGCCAACCGTTCCGACGGCCTGGCCGGCATGGTCAAGCAGTACGGTATGAACCTGACCCGCAGGAACATCCGCCAGATGGACGCGGGCCTGGTCTACACGGCGCTGCGCAACAGCCAGGTTTTCGCCGGTTTGGTGTACACCACCGACGGGCGCCTGAATGCCTTCAAACTGAAGCTGCTGGAAGACGACAAGCATTACTTCCCCGACTACACCGCCGCGCCGGTGGTACGCCAGGCATTCCTTGACGCGCACCCTCAACTGGCCGCGCAACTCAAGCCCCTGGCCGAACTGTTCGACGACGAAACCATGCGCCAGCTCAATGCCCGCGTGGACGTGGATCATGAAAGCCCTTCCGCCGTTGCCGCCGATTTCCTGCGTCAGCATTCGCTGCTCTCAACCCAATGACCTGGAGGAAAAGCCATGGATTTTCTTGACGCCTTTTCCCATCTGGACTGGCCGCTGGTGCTGCACCTGACCTTGCAGCACATCACCCTGGTGGGCATCGCCGTGACCCTGGCAATCGTGATCGGCGTGCCGCTGGGCATTTTCATGACCCGTTTCCCGGCGCTCGCCGGCCCGTTGCAGGCCAGCGCCACGGTGCTGCTGACGATTCCGTCGATTGCCCTGTTCGGGCTGCTGCTGCCGTTCTATTCCAAGTTCGGCCAAGGCCTGGGGCCGATGCCGGCGATCACCGCGGTGTTTCTTTATTCACTGTTGCCGATCATGCGCAACACCTACCTGGCCCTGACCGGGGTCGAACCCGGTATTCGCGAAGCCGCCCGCGGCATCGGCATGACCTTCGGCCAGCGCCTGCGCATGGTCGAACTGCCCATCGCCGTGCCGGTGATCCTGGCTGGCGTGCGCACCGCCGTTGTCATGAACATCGGCGTCATGACCATCGCCGCCACCATCGGCGCCGGTGGCCTGGGCGTGCTCATCCTCGCTTCCATCAGCCGCAGCGATATGTCGATGCTGATCGTCGGCGCCTTGCTGGTCAGCCTCCTGGCCATCTTCGCCGACCTGCTTTTGCAATGGCTGCAACGCTCGTTGACTCCGAAAGGATTACTGAAATGATCGAATTACAAAACCTCAGCAAAACCTTCAAGAGCAACGGCAAGGATGTGAAAGCCGTGGACTCGGTGAACCTGACCGTCAACGAAGGCGAGATCTGCGTGTTCCTCGGGCCGTCGGGCTGTGGCAAGAGCACCACGCTGAAAATGATCAACCGACTGATCCCGCCGACCTCGGGCAAGGTCTTGATCAATGGCGAAGACACCACCGGCCTGGACGAGGTGACCCTGCGCCGCAATATTGGCTACGTGATCCAGCAGATCGGTCTGTTCCCGAACATGACCATTGAGGAAAACATCACCGTCGTCCCACGCCTGCTGGGCTGGGACAAGCAGAAATGCCACGACCGCGCCCGCGAATTGATGAGCATGATCAAGCTTGAACCCAAGCAATACCTGCACCGATACCCGCGCGAATTGTCCGGCGGCCAGCAACAACGGATCGGCGTCATCCGCGCCCTGGCGGCCGATGCGCCGCTGTTGCTGATGGACGAGCCCTTCGGCGCGGTCGACCCGATCAACCGCGAGATGATCCAGAATGAGTTCTTCGAGATGCAGCGGGCATTGAACAAGACCGTGATCATGGTCAGCCACGACATCGACGAGGCCATCAAGCTGGGGGACAAGATCGCGATCTTCCGCGCCGGTAAATTGATCCAGTGCGATCACCCGGACACGCTGCTGGCACATCCCGCCGATGAGTTCGTCAGCAATTTCGTCGGTCAGGACAGCACGCTCAAGCGGCTGTTGCTGGTCAAGGCCGAAGACGCGGCGGACAACGCCCCCTCGGTCAGCCCCGAAACCCCGGTGGCCGAGGCGTTGGAACTGATGGACGAACATGACCGGCGCTACGTGGTGGTCACCTGTGCCGAGAATAAGGCCCTGGGGTATGTAAGACGCCGCGACCTGTACCGTCAGACCGGAACCTGCGGCCAATACCTGCGGGAATTCAATGCCACCGCCGCCTACGACGAACATCTGCGGATCCTGTTGTCACGCATGTACGAGTTCAATCGCTCGTGGCTGCCGGTGATGGACGCCGAGCGGGTGTTCCTCGGCGAAGTGACGCAGGAATCGATTGCCGAGTACCTGAGCTCCGGCAAGTCCCGTGGGGGCAAGACCAGTATTGTTTCGCCGGCGGAGGCTGCGTCCTCCTGATCGATCACCGCAGCCTTTAGCTGGCTTTTGTGGCTGCTTTTGTGGCGAGGGAGCTTGCTCCCGCTTGACCGGGCTGGCGCTCCAGTGCGAAGCGCTCATCGCTTCTTTGGGGCCGCTGCGCGCCCCAGCGGGAGCAAGCTCCCTCGCCACAAAGGCAAAAGCCATATAGAGCAAGCTCGAAACCGATCGAGGGGAACGTCAATCTGTCACGCAGGTCGGTTACATCATGAGCTGTCGCGGACCGCACGACGGATGCGTGCAAAAACGCGACATTTTTAGTTGATCTCAGGTCCCTCACGCCCTAAAGTTCGCGCCGAACGTCCATGCTGGAAACGATCCATCCGGCTCAAGTACTGACGACGAGACAGCAAGGCCAAGGGAATCAAGCGTCCCATGGCCTTTTTGCTTTCGGCGACATGCCTTGGGAAGTAGGCGAACCAAAGTGGGGATACGGAGGACGTTCGCGGGGGCAGCTTGCCCTCAAACCCATTGATTCTGATGTTTGCCAGTAGGAGTCCCAAGTATGTCGATCCAGGTCGAAGATTATTTCGCGCGCGAAACCTTTCAGAAAATGAAGGCGTTCGCCGACAAGCAGGAAACCCCGTTCGTGGTGATCGACACCGCGATGATCGCCCAGGCCTATGACGACCTGCGCGCCGGTTTCGAATTCGCCAAGGTCTACTATGCGGTCAAGGCCAACCCGGCGGTGGAAATCATCGACCTGCTCAAGGAAAAAGGCTCGAACTTCGACATCGCCTCGATCTACGAGCTGGACAAGGTCCTGAGCCGTGGCGTCGGCCCGGAGCAGATCAGCTACGGCAACACCATCAAGAAATCCCGAGACATCCGCTATTTCTACGACAAGGGCGTGCGCCTGTACGCCACTGACTCCGAAGCCGACCTGCGCAACATCGCCAAGGCCGCGCCGGGCTCCAAGGTGTATGTGCGGATCCTCACTGAAGGCTCGACCACCGCTGACTGGCCATTGTCGCGCAAGTTCGGCTGCCAGACCGACATGGCCATGGACCTGCTGATCCTCGCCCGCGACCTGGGCCTGGTGCCGTACGGCATCTCGTTCCACGTTGGCTCGCAACAGCGCGACATCAGCGTCTGGGACGCGGCTATCGCCAAGGTCAAGGTGATCTTCGAGCGCCTGAAGGAAGAAGACGGCATCGTCTTGAAGCTGATCAACATGGGCGGCGGCTTCCCGGCCAACTACATCACTCGTACCAACAGCCTGGAAACCTACGCCGAGGAAATCATCCGTTTCCTCAAGGAAGACTTCGGTGACGACCTGCCGGAAATCATCCTGGAGCCGGGCCGTTCGTTGATTGCAAACGCCGGTATCCTGGTCAGCGAAGTGGTGCTGGTGGCGCGCAAGTCCCGTACCGCCGTCGAGCGCTGGGTGTACACGGACGTGGGCAAGTTCTCCGGCCTGATCGAAACCATGGACGAAGCCATCAAGTTCCCGATCTGGACCGAGAAAAAAGGCGAGATGGAAGAAGTAGTGATCGCCGGCCCGACCTGTGACAGCGCCGACATCATGTATGAGAACTACAAGTACGGCTTGCCGTTGAACCTGGCAATCGGTGATCGCCTGTATTGGTTGTCGACCGGCGCCTATACTACCAGCTACAGCGCGGTGGAGTTCAATGGGTTTCCGCCGTTGAAGTCGTTTTACGTGTAACCCCGACGGCTAAAGAGAAGGTCCATGCAATCATGGACCTTTTTTTATTTTCGCAGCCAGGTTTCAAAATCCTTCAACTCAGTCAAGCAATGGTCGAGCGTCGTTATCGCCGTATCCAATTTCAAATTCAGCTCTCCCAAGGTACGCGAGGGAATCGCTCGGTCGAGTTCCTCCACTACGCTGTGCATCCGCTGGAACAGCGCTTGGGCCAGCAAGCTCATGTGTGAATTCAAATTGACGAAAGCACCGGACAAGGATGCGATATCAGCCTTGTACTCCGCAGCCCTGACCGAGGCATCCGGGGAGGAATAAACAATGTCCCAGGGCGGTGTGGTATCGACCTCTTGGAACAACGCCTGCCCTAGCGTCGGTTGGGCATGACAATGGCAGGACCGTTGATCCATGGCGCTGGTAAATACCGCGTTCACACCAAACGACTCATTGTTCAGCTCGGTGAACTTGAACGCCAGCTGTCTGATTGAGCTCCTGACGGTAATGAAGCGAGCGTAAAACTCATGGACCAGGTCCCCGATGTTCTTCGGTGGCCTTATCGTCCAGCGCTCGGAACGGGAAAAACTGAACTGTCGAAAATCCAGGTCGGCGAGCAGCTGCCGCCTTGAGCTCTGCGCCGTGATATCCAGCGCCTCCTGGGTGAAAGATCTCAGTTCCTCCGTATGGGCGCCGCAGGACACCCTGATTGCATTAACGTCTTGCTCCAATGCCGAAAGATACTCCGCATGGAAGTACGCATTGTTCAAACGTGTATCCATAGCCAACGTAGCAGGCTGATGGCCGGCTATGCGACGTCGCTCCAAGACGACCGGAATCTTGTCAAAGACCGAGCGCAGCGTATCGAGAAAATATATGCGGCGATCTAGAGTCCTGCGCTGAGTCTCGGTAAAACCACTTTGTAATGAGTTCATGATATGCCTTGATGATGGCGGCCTATCGGGCCGCCAACGTTCTATCAATTAACATTCTTGGCTCACGCCGAAACCACCTCAAATCAGCCATTGGCCGGAAAGGGGGCGCAGATATTGAATAACGCCGGGAACAGTGGAGAGAACCTTCTGGATATCTTCTTCAATAGACGGCGATTCTTCACGAGCAAAAACCTTTGCGAACCTCTCATAGGCGCCAGCGATGTTTGCGAACTCCTTGACATAGTCCAAGCGAAAACCATCCAAGCTATCCAGGCTTTTGACCAACTCTATTTTCCCTCGTATGACGGCGATGTCCTTGTCTTGCACGTCAATATCGATACGCAGCTGACGGACTCTTTCCTTGAGCGTGTTGTAACCAGCAACCATACTCAGATAGGAAATCGTTTCGCCAATACCAGCGACCAGTTTTTTCAGTGTGTCCATCGCCAGCAGTGCGACTTGTACCTGAGGTGGCGCCATTCCCATCGCCGCCAAGTTTTCCACTGTCAGCTGCGCCTCCTGGCCAAATTTTTCGACGCCATTTTTCCTGATCGTCTCTATCGCTTCGGAAACTGACTTGGCCTGCTCATCCAGCTCGATACGCTTGGCTTGCGCATTAGCTTTTTGCTCCTCTGCATAGGCTCGATCTTGTTCCAGTACAAGCACCCATTCTTTCGATGCCGACCTGTCATAGTGAGTGCTCAGGCTCAGCTGGATTCCACCCAATTCCTTGGCCTCTAGACTGATCAATTTATTTAACTTATCAACTTCAAATTCAATCTCCGAGCGAAAATCCTCCTTATCTTCCTCATCAAATCGGTCCATTTTAGCTTTATAGGTTTCAAGTTTTTTTGCCGTTTGCTCCAGATTGAAAATTGTCGTCTGCGCGCGTTTGCGAAGTTCTGCCGTCTCGACATTTGCTACGGATGCCAAACCCGTCATTGTTGCTACCACATCGGGCAAATAATTGTGAAACTCTAAAAGTAACTGCGCCTGCGTCCTAGAGCTCTGCATGCCCTCGTTAGAGCCTAACAATGCACTGACATTCAGTTGTGGGTAATACGATTCATTCGACATATAGGACATTCTCGCCATCCTTGGTTTAATTAAGTTACCGGCCTGATATTCCTTCTCGGCCTCATCAAAAATCGCCAGCAGCGCATCGGAACGGTGTTGAATCTCATTCTCCCAAGGCGAAACCACCAGCTCGATCTGGGTAATGAACATTCTCAGCCTGACGGCGTTTTCTATTTTTTCGACATGTTCCGATGACGATTCTATAAAGTTGCTTAGCGAGTTCCACACCAACATGAGGTTGCGCGTCGCCGCCTCCGCCTCAATCGTTACAGCACTTAGGTTTTGAAGATCCCCTCGCACACGATTCAATGAAGCTAGCGTCTGACTTTTACTCGACAGCTTCTGAATATCGCCATCCTGTTCGTTCTTTAACCGATTTCGTTCTTTGCGCAACTCTTCAGCCTTGACGCCCTGATAGATACCCATTATCAATCCGCCGATATTCAAGGTCGCGGCGGCGCGAATCGCCTCTTTAACCATATCGGCATACTGCTGATTAAGCTCGTCAATACTAGCGGCACGCTGATCAATTTCTTTCTGAATGACTTCAATATCCTGCTTATAGGTATTGTCGCTGACAGCTTTCAATCGCAACTTGACCGCCGGCAGCACGGTCTCGCGCATATCGATGCCAAACTTATCAAGCTCGAGCCTCACTCCTTCGGCATTCTTATGATTTTTTTGGACTTCGAACAACATCTCCTTAAGAAAACCTTGTATCTCCTCAATGTCCCCCTTTTCTACCGTCAGGTCCGGGAGATCGGGCAGCGTGCGCATAAGCTCGAAATACTCTTCGACTGTTTTGATTTTATGCTTCTTCAAATAGTCCGAAGCGTCAAGATACTCATACACAGCAATTATTCGCTTGCCGTATTTGGTGAATGTATCCGAGAAGTTGCTCAGTTGATTGCCCGTCTGCATGATACGCTCACGCAAAGGTGACCAACGTTTGGCATGATCATACGTGATGGCGAATGTCCTCTGAAAGTCAACCGCCTTGAGCCCCGGTCCGCCCACGTCACCCGCGCCATAATTCAAATACACTTCCACATCTTGTAAACGAACAGGAAGCGATAAACCCAGCACTTCATATTTTTTCAGGCTAATGATCTGTTCCTTGGTTAGCTGTATTCCCGGTTGCCTGTTATTTCCTCCGCCCTCACCGAAAGACGCTTTCACAAACACCTCAGGCGCCTCCGCGGCCGCCTTGACTATCCTGTCATCCAACTCGATTTCCATCTTTAACTTCCTGTCATTAGACTATCCAGTGTTATTGCGCACACTTATAAAAGCGCGCAAAAAGACTCTAGGATATATCTGCAACACGCCACAACACCTCAAGTATTAACAAACAAGACAGCCGAGCGCGCCGAAGCGCAAAACTGTCGACCCGACAAATCCTGAAGTTATAAAACTCGAAATATGTTTATGGACAACAACACTATTTAGAAAGACATAGGGCTGGCGGCAGGCCTAGTTATGAGTTGTCGCTGCCCGTTATTTGAAAAAGCCGCTGCCGATAAGCACAAGCCATGGCACGAACTTCCGGATGCAGAGCATCCCGCAACGCCTCACTGCTCACGCGAAGGAAACTCACATTTCCACCCGCCAGCGCCTCGCGCAGCCAAGTCAGGGACTCGTCGATGCGACCTTCTTGCGCCAGCACCGCCGCATGGCTGAACTGGCCTCGGAAATCTCCAGCTTCGGCCGAACGCCGATACCACTCGGCCGCCGCAACTGGATCCGCCGGGCAACAGCGCCCGTCCTCCAGATAACGCCCCAGCAGGTTCATTGACTTGGCGTGGCCCAATTCTGCGGCGCGGCGGTACAGGGCCAACGCCTGCGGCTGATCTTCAGTAACCCCACGCCCGGTCGCCAACAGGTTGGCGTAGTTGTACATCGCCCAATCCAGCCCTGCCTCGGCGGCCTGTCGATAATGGGCGGCAGCGACTGCAGGATCGGCAACACAGCCCCAACCATGCTCATGGCAACGGCCCAGCATGTTGCGCGCCATCAAGTGCCCGCGTTGGGCGGCGATGTCGAACCAGCGCAGGGCCAGGGGTTTGTCCTGTTCGATGCCCTGGCCATCCAACAGAATTTGCCCAAGCAACGCCTGGGCCTCCAGCACGCCAGCGCCAGCAGCGATGAGAATCGCCTGGGCCGCGCGCGCCGGGCTGTCCTTGAGCATGGCTTTGAGGCTTTCGCCGTCGAGCACCTCTTCTCGGCGCAGACGAAAATCCGCCACTTACACCTCGACCCAGCGGCGCAACAGGTTGTGATAGGTGCCGGTCAGGCGGATCAACGAAGGGTGGTCGGGTACGTCCCGGGTCAATTGCTGGATCGCGCCGTCCATCTCGAACAGCAGCGCCCGCTGGCTGTCTTCGCGCACCAGGCTTTGTGTCCAGAAAAACGAGGCGTAGCGCGCGCCCCGGGTGACGGCGTTGACCTTGTGCAGGCTGGTCCCCGGATACAACACCATGTCGCCGGCCGGCAGCTTGACCCGCTGGGTGCCGTAGGTGTCCTGGATTTCCAGCTCACCGCCGTCGTAGTCCTGCGGGTCGCTGAAAAATAGCGTCGCCGACAGGTCGGTGCGCACCCGCTCGGCACTGCCCTTGGGCTGGCGCACGGCATTGTCGATATGGAAATCGAAGCTGCCGCCAGCGCTGTAGCAGTTCACCAATGGCGGGAACACCTTGTGCGGCAGGGCCGCCGACATGAACAACGGGTTTTTCCACAGCCGTTCAAGCATGGCCGCGCCGATCTCCTTGGCCAGGGGATGGCCCTCGGGCAGTTGCAGGTTGTGCTTGGCCTTGGCCGATTGATAACCGGCGGTGACCTTGCCGTCCTCCCATTCGGCCTGCTCCAGCGCTTCACGAATACGCTGCGCTTCTTCGGCGCTAAACACACCGGGGATGTGCAACAACATGGCATTCGGACCTGTGGATAGAGGGGCGCCAATGGTAGTGATTCTTATTGGCTGTGCACAACCCCGCACAACGCACCACTCGACGGAAACCGTAAGGGCAAATTGTAAAGAATGTAAATTCCTCTCAAATAGCAATATTTCGCAATTGATACAAATACCTGTTTCCCCTATATTCCGCGGCCTCAAACCTTGGGGAAGGCACTGTTCATGTCGCGTCAACAACTACAATCACCGGCCCATTCACCTCGTTTACTGGCTTCCGCCATCGGCGTCGCGCTCAGTGCTACCTCCGTGGCGCAGATGGCCCAGGCGGCAGAAAATACCGAAGAAAAAGCCCCGCGCAATGCCATTTCCCTGGATGCCACCAGTATCACCGGCGAAGCCCAGGACACGACGTCCTATCAGGTCGAGAAAGCCTCGTCCTCGAAATACACCGCGCCGCTGGTCGACACGCCACGCTCGGTGACGGTCATCCCCCAGCAAGTGCTCAAGGACACCGGCGCGCTCAACATGCAAGACGCGCTGCGCACCGTGCCCGGCATTACTTTCGGCGCGGGTGAAGGCGGCAACCCCCAGGGCGACCGCCCCTTCATCCGTGGCTTCGATGCCCAGGGCGACACTTACCTGGATAACGTGCGTGACACCGGTTCCCAGAGCCGGGAGATCTTCGCGGTCGAGTCCATCGAGGTCAGCAAGGGCCCCAACTCCGCCATCGGTGGCCGTGGCGCCGCCGGCGGCACCATCAACCTGGTGAGCAAGAAAGCGCATCTGGGCGACTCCTTCGACGGCGGTTTCACCTGGGGTTCGGACCAGACCCAGCGCTACACACTGGACGGCAATTACCAGTTCAGCGACAGCGCCGCCGGCCGTCTCAACCTGATGAGCCATGAAAGCAACGTCGCCGGTCGTGACAAGGTCAACTACGACCGCTGGGGCGTCGCGCCATCGCTGGCGTTCGGCCTGGGCACCGATACCCGGGTCAACCTCGATTACTACCACCTGGAAAGCAACGACCTGCCGGATTCGGGCATTCCCTACACCGTGCCCGCCTCGGGTCGTACGGCCGATCGCACCAAGGCCAACCCCGACAAGCCCTACGCCGGCGGTGACAGCAGTAACTTCTACGGCCTCACCGACCGCGACTTCCGCAAGACTCGCGTCGACACGGCGACCATCGCCATCGAGCACGACCTGAGCGATGCACTGACGGTCAAGAACACCCTGCGCCACGGCTCCAGCATGCAGGACTACATCCTGACCCAGCCCGACGACAGCAAGGGCAACGTCAACAATGGTACGGTCTGGCGCCGGGCCAACACTCGCGTCAGCAATGTCGACACCACCACCAACCAGACCGATCTGTTTGGCGATTTTTACGTCGCAGGATTCAAGAACAGCTTCTCCACAGGCGTCGAACTGAGCCGCGAAACCGGCGAGAAATCCTCGTACAACGTCAACACCGACACCGTGCCGGGCACCGCCGCCGCGAACACCAACTGCACCCCGGCGACAGTCGGCTCGCCAAGCGGGAACAACTGCACGTCGCTGTCCAATCCAAACCCGAACGATCCCTGGAACGGCGCGATTTCCCGCAACTACGCCGGCACCGACACCACCAGCGTCACCCGTGCGCTTTATGTGTTCGACACTTTGGAGCTGTCACCGCAATGGCTGGTGAACATGGGCTTGCGTTACGACCACTTCGACACGAAATACAAAACCTACAATGCCGCCGGCACCACCACTTCCAAGGGTGATGACACCAGCGAGTTCGTTACCGGCCAGTTCGGCCTGGTCTGGAAACCTGCGGACAACGGCAGCATCTATGCGTCCTACGCCACCTCGGCCACGCCGCCGGGCAACACGGTCGGTGAAGGTCAGGAAGGCAACCCGCTGGGTGGCACGCCGGACCGCAGCGGCAACCTGCTCGCCAGCGACATGGAGCCGGAAACCACCAAGAACTACGAAATCGGCACCAAGTGGGACTTGCTCGACAGTCGCCTGTCACTGACGGCCGCGATCTTCCGCACCGAGAAGGAAAACGCCCGGGTCCAGGTCGACACCACCACCTATGAAAACGCCGGCAAGACTCGCGTCGACGGCCTCGAACTGTCAGCCAGCGGCAAGCTCACGGAAAAGTGGCAAGTATTCGCCGGCTATAGCTACCTGGACAGCGAACAGGTCGATGGCGGGCCGTTGAGTGTTACCGATGGCAATCAATTGCCCAACACACCGAAGAACAGCGCCAGCGTCTGGACCACCTATGCCCTCACGCCAAAGCTGACCATCGGTGGCGGTGCCTTTTATGTGGACGATGTATTTGGCAGCGTGGCGAATACTACGATGGTCGACTCCTACGTGCGTTACGACGCCATGGCCAGCTACAAGGTCAGCAAAAACCTGGACCTGCAACTCAACGTGCAGAACCTGACGGACGAGACTTACTACGACAAGGCTTTCTCGACCCACTTCGCCAACCAAGCGGCCGGGCGCACCGCGTTGTTGAGTACCAATTTCCACTTCTAAAAGTGAAAAAAACCGATGCCGATGGTCAGGCAATGGACCTGTGGTGGCTAGCTCGCTCCCACAGGACTGCGCCCAGCCATCACTGACCGGCACCGGGCAAAAAGCCCCGCTCATGCAAATGATCGGGGCTTTCAGGTGTGTTTATGAATGGTTCTCGATAACACACGGCATAATGCACGCCGTGACAAACAGTATTGAACGAACAAGGCGGGCGACGTGTTGAAGAAAACCCTGTTCCAGTTGCACTGGTTCTTTGGCATCAGTGCCGGGCTGGTCCTGGCATTGATGGGCATTACCGGTGCGTTGGTGTCGTTTCAGGACGAGATCCTGCGCGCGCTGAACCCACAGGTGCTGACGGTTGAAAAGCAACCGGCCGGCGTATTGCCGCCTGCCGAACTGGTGGAACAGATCGAAGCCGCGTCCGGCAAGACCGTCAGCATGCTCTGGGTAGAGACCGACAGCGGCAACGCCGCACGGGCGGTTTTCACCGCCCCGCCCGGGGAAAAGCGTGGCCCGATGCGCTACTTCAATCCCTACAACGCGCAATTCATGGGGGATGTGGTGGGGCAGGACTTCTTTGGTCTGATGCTCCGTCTGCACCGCGTCCTCACCCTGGACGACGTAGGCCGGCAGATTACCGGCGCGTGCACGCTGATCCTGGTGTTTTTCTGCTTGTCCGGGCTTTACTTGCGCTGGCCGCGCCAATGGAAAAACTGGCGCGCCTGGCTGACCCTCGATTGGGCGAAAAAAGGCCGCAGTTTCAATTGGGACCTGCACTCCGTCGCGGGCACTTGGTGCCTGGTGTTCTACCTGCTGGCCGCCTTGACCGGGCTGACCTGGTCCTACGAGTGGTACAACAAAGGCGTAACCCGCCTGCTTTCCGATTCGCCCAAGGATGAGCGCGTGCGCAAGCGCGGCCCCGCACCCGGTGGCCCGGCGCCGATCGCCGACTACCGCGCCATGTGGAGCAGCATCTACAGCGCCGCCGGCCCCGACCTGTCCGCCTATAACGTGCGCATGCCGCCGGTAGCGGGACAACCGGCGACCGTGTTCTACCTGCTGAAAAACTCCCCCCATGACCGGGCGCTGAACCAGCTTATCCTCGACCCGGCCACCGGCGTCGTCAGCCGTCACAGCCGCTACAGCGACAAAAGCTTCAAGGCGCAATTGCTGACCAGCATCTACGCCCTGCATGTCGGCAGCTACTTCGGCCTGGTCGGCCGGATCCTGGTGACCGTCGCCGCGCTGGCCATGCCGCTGTTTTTCATCACTGGCTGGCTGTTGTATCTCGATCGTCGACGCAAGAAGCGCCAGGTCCAAAAGGCTCGCCAGGCGCTGACCCAAACCCCTGGTGACGCCCCGGCGTGGCTGATCGGTTTCGCCAGCCAGAGCGGTTTCGCCGAGCAACTGGCCTGGCAGACCGCCGGCCAGCTCCAGGCCGCCGGCCTGCCGGTGAAGGTCCGGCCATTGGCCGGCGTCAGCGAGCAGGATTTGAACAGCTCCACTCGCGCCTTGTTCGTGGTCAGTACCTTTGGCGATGGCGAAGGCCCCGACAGTGTCCGGGGTTTCGAGCGCAAGGTGTTGGGCCAGCCGCTGAGCCTGGAACGCTTGCAATATTCGGTGCTGGGCCTGGGCGACCGCCAATATGAAAACTTCTGCGGCTTCGCCCGCCGCCTGCATGCCTGGCTGGCGGAACACGGCGGCAAGACACTGTTCGCGCCGGTGGAAGTGGACAGCGGCGATCCTTACGCCTTGCGCCACTGGCAACAACAGCTGGCGGAACTCACCGGCCAGGCCCCGGCGGACGCCTGGCAGGCGCCGAGTTTCGAGCATTGGACGTTGAACCAACGCACCCTGCTCAACCCCGACAGCTGCGGGTCTGGCGTATACCTGCTGGGCCTCACCGCACCGGGGCCGAGCAGTTGGCTGGCCGGTGACCTGGTGGAAATCCTGCCGCGCAATGATCCATGGGCCATTGAACATTTCCTCGATGGGCTGGGCATCGCCGGTATTGCTCGGGTACACGTCGACGGCTTGCAGCAGACACTCGAACAAGCCCTGGCGACACGCCAGTTGCCGGAAAACCGCGCCCACCTGGTCGGCCTGCACGCCCAGGCACTGGTGGAGGCGTTGGCACCGCTGGGCATGCGCGAATACTCCATCGCATCGATCCCCGCCGATGGCGTGCTGGAACTGATCGTGCGCCAGGAGCGCCGCGCCGATGGCAGCCTGGGCGTCGGCTCCGGCTGGCTGACCGAACATGCGCCGCTGGGCAGCCCAATCAGCTTGCGGGTAAGACGCAACAGCAGCTTTCACTTGCCACCCCAAGGCGTGCCGATGATCCTGCTGGGCAACGGAACCGGCCTGGCCGGCCTGCGCAGCTTGCTCAAGGCCCGTGTTGCCGAGGGCATGCAACGCAACTGGCTGCTGTTTGGCGAACGCAACCGCGAACACGATTTCCATTGTCGCGATGAGCTTCAGGAATGGGTCACCTCCGGCGACCTGGAGCGACTGGACCTGGCCTTCTCCCGAGACCAGGACAAGAAAATCTACGTCCAGGATCGCCTGCTGGAATCGGCGCCATTGCTCAAGCAATGGCTGGCCGACGGCGCGGTGATCTATGTCTGCGGCAGCCTGCAAGGCATGGCGTCAGGGGTGGATCACGTGCTCAACCTAGTGCTGGGGCGTGAGGAAGTGGAGAAGCTGATCGAGCAAGGGCGGTATCGGCGGGATGTGTACTGATCCTGGACACCCAACATCAACCCTGTGGGAGCGAGCCTGCTCGCGAAAGCGGTGTGTCAGTTTGCACAAGTGTTGCCTGGCACACCGCTTTCGCGAGCAGGCTCGCTCCCACATGGGGTCTGTAGTGGCCTCTGATTCACACCGGCTGCAACTTCTTCTCGAACACCGCCAGCCCTTCCAGGTCCCGCAGCACCACGCTCATCTCCCCGCTCTGCCCGTCGATGTTCACCTCGCCAAAGAACTGATAGCCGGCAAACGGCGAGGTGTTCTGGGCCGGAGGGGCTTTCTGGAACACCACTTCAGGGCCGAAGGTCTTGTCCAAGGGATTGGGCCCGAAGCTGCCGGCGTTCAATGGGCCGGCGACGAACTCCCAGAAGGGTTCGAAATCCTGGAACGCGGCGTGTTCGGGGTGGTAGTGGTGGGCGGCGCAATAGTGGACATCGGCGGTGAGCCAGACGTAGTTGCGCACCTGATGCTTGCGCAGATAACCGAGCAATTCGGCGATCTCGACTTCGCGCCCCTGGGCCTCGCCCGGGTCACCGTTGGCGACCGCTTCCCAACGCGCAACGCCGGGGCTGACCTCGCCATCCGGCACGCCCAGGCCGATGGGCATGTCAGCAGCGATGACTTTCCACTGGGCACCGGATTGCTTCAATTCGCGCTTGAGCCAGTCCAACTGCTCCCGCCCGAGGAACGGTTTGGCCGCACCGAGGTTCGCGTCATTGGCTTGGCGATAGCTGCGCATGTCCAGCACAAACACATCCAGCATCGGCCCGTAACCGAGCTTGCGGTAGATGCGCCCTCCCCCATCGGCCTTCTGCAGGCGCATCGGCGCGTATTCCAACCAGGCCTGTCGCGCACGACCGACCAGGCTGTGGATATCCTTGGTCTGGTAGCGCTCGTCCAATTGCTTGCCCGGCGACCAGTTGTTGACCACTTCGTGATCGTCCCACTGCCAGATCTGCGGCACTTCGGCGTTGAAACGGCGGACGTTTTCATCCATCAGGTTGTAGCGGTAGTTACCGCGATATTCATCCAGGGTCTCGGCGACCTTGCTCTTGGCTTCGGTGGTCAGGTTGCGCCAGATGCGCCCGCCCTCTGTGGTGATCTGCGCCGGCACCGGGCCGTCGGCGTAGATGGTGTCGCCGCTGTGGATGAAGAAATCCGGCAGGCGCAGGCGCATGGCCTCATAGATGCGCATGCCGCCGATGTCCGGATTGATACCAAAGCCCTGGCCGACGGTGTCGCCGCTCCAGACAAAACGGATGTTGCGCTTGAACTGCGGCACGCTGCGCAGGTGGCCGAGCCACGGCTCGCTGGCCACACCGCTCTGGGCGTCTTCGAAATGCACGCGGTAGAAAATCGCCTGGTCGGGTGGCAAGCCGGTGAGCTCGACCCGAGCGGTGAAATCGCTGCGGCTATCGGCCAGCGCCGAGACGAAGCGCCGGGGGTTGGGGAACTGACTGCGGGTGTCCCACTCCACCACCATCCTCGCCGGGCGGTCGCTGCGGCTCCAGATCATCGCGCGATCACCTTGCAAGTCGCCCGACTGCACACCTTCGGTCAACACGGGCCGGTCCTTGACCGAAGCGATCACGGCCGGGGCCAGCCCGGGCAGCAACAAGCCCGCGCCAACGACTTGCATCACACGGCGGCGGCCCAGGTCGAATTCGCTCATGGTGTTCTCCCCAAATGGGAAAACTTAAGCATGGCTGTGTGAAGTGGGTGTGACAGGGATTTTACGGACATCAATGACCTTTGTGGGAGCGAGCCTGCTCGCGAAGCGGTGTGTCAGACAACAAACTCATCGACTGACACACCGCATTCGCGAGCAGGCTCGCTCCCACAAGGGGAAAGTTACTGTCTCAAAAGCGATCAGGCCTTCGCCGGCTCCAACGCCATTTCCACCACTTCCGGTCGCTTGAGCAGCGCATACGCCACTGCCGTCACCAAACTCCCCGCCACGATCGCCAGCAGGTACAAAAGCGCGTGGTTGATGGCGTTGGGGATCAGCATCACGAACAGCCCGCCGTGAGGCGCCATGAGTTTGCAGCCGAAGTACATCGACAGCGCACCGGTCAGCGCGCCGCCGGCAATGCTGGCCGGGATCACCCGCAGTGGATCCTTGGCCGCGAACGGGATCGCGCCTTCGGAGATGAAGCACAGCCCCAGCACCAGCGCTGCCTTACCGGCCTCACGCTCGGTCTTGGCGAACTTGCGGCGGGCTATGAACGTGGCGATGCCCAGCCCAATCGGCGGCACCATGCCGGCGGCCATGGTCGCGGCCATGGGTGCATAACTTTGCGAAGCCAGCAGTCCCACGGAAAACGCGTAGGCGGCTTTGTTGATCGGCCCACCGAGGTCCACGCACATCATCGCCCCCAGCAGCACGCCCAGCAAAAGCGCGTTGGTGGTGCCCATGCTGTCGAGGAAATGGGTCAGACCCTCAAGCATGCCCGCCACCGGTTTGCCGACGATGTAGATCATCACCAGGCCGGTGAACAGGCTCGCCAGCAACGGAATGATCAGGATCGGCTTGAGCGCTTCAAGGCTCTGGGGCAGGCGCGCGTAACGGTTGATCGCCTTGGCCGCATACCCGGCGAGGAAACCGGCGATGATCCCGCCGATGAATCCAGCGCCCAGGGTGCTGGCCAGCATCCCGCCGATCATCCCTGGCGCCAGGCCAGGTCGGTCAGCAATCGAATAGGCGATGTAGCCCGCCAGCAGCGGCACCATCAATTTGAATGCGGTGTCGCCGCCAATCTGCATCAGCGCCGCTGCGAGAGTGCCAGGTTCCTTGAAGGCCTCGATGCCGAACACGAACGACAAAGCGATCATCAAGCCACCCGCTACCACCATCGGCAGCATGAACGAAACACCCGTCAGCAAGTGTTTATAGACACCGCTTTTTTCCGCCTTCGCCGGGCCCGTGGAAGCACCACTCGCTGCGCTTTCCTGGACGCCTTCGGCCAAGGCTTTTTTCAGCGTGGCTTCGGCTTGTTTCAACGCAATGCCGGTGCCGCAGCGATAGATTTTCTTACCGGCGAAACGCTCGGTGGCGACCTCGATATCGGTCGCCAGCAACACCACATCGGCCTCGGCAATCGCCTCGGGGCTCAGCGGGTTGCGGGCGCCCACCGAGCCCTGGGTTTCGATCTTCAGGTCATAACCCAAGCGTGCCGCTGCCTGTTGCAAGGCTTCAGCGGCCATGAAGGTATGGGCGACGCCGGTCGGGCACGCGGTGATGGCCACCAGGCGCGGGGCGCGTTCGGTCGATGGCGCAGGTTCTTCGGCGAGCACCTCGGCCTCGCCCAGCACTTGGGCCTCTTCGGCGCCGCGACGTAGCACCGCGTCAACGTCCTGCAGGGCGAGGGCCGGGGTGCTGCGAAACACCCGCTTGCCAACGAATCGCGACAGGTCCACCGGGCCGCTGGCAACCAGCAATACCCATTCGGCCGCTTCGAGGGTCGCCGCCGACAACTGGCGTTCCGGGTGGGCCGCGTCATGGACTTCGACACTGGTGCTCCAACCTTGGCGCTGGGCCGCCGCATCCAGCAGGCGGGCGCACAACACGCTGGTGACCATGCCGTTCGGGCAAGCCGTCACAATGGCTAATTTCATCTTGCGAACCCTCTTATTGTTCTGTCAGGGGGCGCACGCGCACGCCCTGTTCAAGCGACGCCAGCAACGCGGTGTCGTGGATGCCGAACCCGATCTGGGTGACCGCCATGGCGGCGATGGCCGTGGCGGTGCGCAGGGTCTGCTCCGGTGCGTGGGCAGCGAGCAATCCATGCAGCATGCCGGCCAACAGCGAATCGCCGGCGCCCACGGTGCTGGCGACAGTGACCTTGGGCGGCGAGGCATGCAGGGCCGAACCAACGCTGAACCAATTCACACCGTCGGCGCCGTGGGAAATCACCACATGTTCCACGCCTTGGGCATGCAACCGCTGAGCCGCTTGTGCCTGGGCGACCTCGGTCACCACGTCGCAACCCAGCGCATCGGCCAGCTCCTCGGTATTGGGCTTGATCAGCCATGGCCCCGCCGCCAGGGCGACGCGCAACGCTTCGCCGCTGGTGTCGAGGGCGACATTCAGGCCGAGCTGTTTGAGCCGCATGATCAGCGCCTGCAACCATTGCGCACTGACGCCTCGGGGCATGCTGCCGGCAACCACTACGGCATCGTGGCCTGGGGCTATCTGCTCGAGACGTTCCAGCAACGCTTGTTGCGCGGCTTCATCGACCATCGGGCCAGGACCGTTGAGGTCAGTGATGCGTCCGTCCTGTTCGGCCAGCTTGATGTTGCTGCGGGTTTCGCCGGGGACGCGAATAAAAGCGTCGACGAAGCCACGCTGGATAAACAGCGTCTCGAACACTTGGGCGTTGTCTTCACCCAGGAAACCACTGACGGTCAGGGTGTGGCCGAGGTCCGCCAGCACCTGCGCCACGTTCACGCCCTTGCCGGCGGCGTGGGCGTGCATGGCGTCGCTGCGGTTGACCTGGCCCGGTTCCAGGCGCGCCAACTCCACCGTGAGGTCGAGCGCCGGGTTAAGGGTCAGGGTAAGAATCTTCGCCATTACAACGCCTCCACTAATGCGCGCACGTTATCGGCGCTGCCCACGGCCAATGCCGCTTGGGCCAAGGTTTGTACTTGTGCCAGGCTCAATTCGCGGACTCGTGCCTTGACCTCCGCGATGCTGCGGGCCGAGACACTCAACTCGTCCACGCCCAGGCCCACCAACACCGGCACCGCCAGCGGATCGGCCGCCAGCTCGCCGCACACACCGACCCATTTGCCATGGGCATGGGCGGCGCGCACGGTGATGTCGATCAGTTGCAATACCGCCGGGTGCAAGCCGTCGGCCTGGGCCGACAGGGTCGGGTGACCACGGTCGATCGCCAGGGTGTATTGCGTCAGGTCGTTGGTGCCGACGCTGAAGAAATCGACTTCCTTGGCGAGTACCGGCGCCAGCAGCGCGGCGGACGGCACTTCGATCATGATGCCCAATTGCAAATCCGCCACGGGGATCTCCCGACGCAGACGCTCGGTCATGTCCCGGGCCTGGCGCCACTCGTCGATGCTGCCGACCATGGGGAACATGATCCGCAGCGGACGGTTGTCCGCCGAGCGCAACAGGGCGCGCAGTTGCGCTTCCATGACGTGGGGGCGCTGCAAGGTCAGGCGGATGCCGCGCACGCCGAGGAAGGGGTTTTCTTCCTTCGCGATCGGCCAATAAGGCAACGGCTTGTCGCCGCCGACGTCGAGGGTGCGCACCACCAGCGGCCGACCGGCCAAACCATCGAGCACCTTGCGGTATTCGGCTTCCTGGGTCGCTTCGTCCGGGGCCTCGGTGTGGGCCATGAAGATAAGCTCGGTGCGCAACAGGCCGATGCCTTCGGCGCCCTGCTCCACCGCGCTGGTGACGCCGGCGCTTTCGCCGATGTTGGCGAATACTTCAACGGCATGACCGTCGCGGGTCAGCGCCGGTTGGTGGCGCTGTTCGGCGGCGATTTTCAGACGCTGCTCACGGGTGTCGCGCTCTTCAGCGGCCCGTTGCAGGGTCGCAGCGTCCGGGTCGACATGCAGCCGACCACGCTGCCCGTCCAGCAGCAAGGACGTGCCCGGCGCCAACAGCAACACCGCCGCGCCTGCGCCCACCAAGGCCGGAATGCCCAGGGCGCGGGCGACAATGGCACTGTGGGCGGTGGCGCCGCCGCGTGCGGTGAGGATCCCCGCCACGCGGGCCGGGTCCAGGCGCGCGACGTCGGAGGGGCCGACTTCGTCCATCACCAGGATGTAGGGTTGATCCGGTTCAGCCGGGGTCTCGATGCCGCACAACTGCGCCAGCACCCGACGGCCAACATCCCGCAGATCGGCGGCGCGCTCGGCAAGCAAGGCATCCTGCAGGGCTTCCTGTTCCTTCGCGGCGGCTTCGATCACGCCCATCCACGCCGCTTGCGCGCTCTCGCCCAGCTTCAGGCGGGTGTCGACTTCGTCGGTCAGTTCCGGGTCGTCGAGCATTTCCTGGTGGGTGATGAAAATCTCGCGGATGGCCTTGGCCTTGGCGCGCTCGATCAAGCCCTCGATGTCCCGACGTACCTGGCCTAGGGCGTTTTGTAGACGCTCGCGCTCGATCGCCGGAGACTCGCCACGCAGTGGATAATCGATGTCTTGCTGCACTTGGATATGCGCCGGACCGATGGCAATGCCCGGCGCGGCGGCGACGGCCTGGATCAGGCTGCCGGATTCCGGCGCGAGCAGCACGGTGGCAACTTCGGCAATGGTGGTTTCTCGCGGCGCGCTCGGTGGCGGCAGCGGTTCGACCTCTTCGCCGAGACCTTCTTCGACGGCTGCGAGCAACGCCGGCAACGCGTCGGCGGCAATGCTGGGTTCGGCAATGAACTCCAGGACCTGACCGCGACGGGCGCCCAGACTCAGCAGTTTGCTCAGACTCTTCACCGATACGGCGCTGTCCTGGCCGTCGACGATGCGCACGCGGATCTCGCCTTCGAAACTTTTCGCCAGCTGGGCAAGGATTTTCGCCGGGCGCGCGTGCAGGCCGTGGGCATTCGCCAGGCCGATGCGCGCGCTGGGCCAGTCGGCGGGCAGTTCGCCCCCCAGCACTTCCAGGACCTTGCGGCTGCTGGTAGCGCGGCCCAATTCGTGGCCGCGACCTTCGATCAGCAATGCGCAAAGCCTTTCCAGCAACGCCTGGTGGGCCTCGCCGAGGCTGGCCAGGCAGAACAACCCGCTCAGGGGTTGGCCCAGATAACGAATGGGTTTGTCGGGCGTGACGAAGGCCAGGCCCGGGCGCTTGACGGTCTGTTCGCTGTGCAGCCACCAGAGCCCATCGCCGAGAGGCAACGCTTCGACCTGCTGCAGCACGCCGGCGAAGCCGTTGCTCACGCAATCGGCCTGGCGTAACAAACGGGCGCCGCGCCACACCAGTTCTTCGAAATCGTCGGCCGACACGCCGAGGCCGATCATCTGCGCATCCAGCGCCAGTTCCTGCGGCGCGCCTTGCAGCAGTTTCAGCAAGGCTTCGGCGCTGCCGGCGCGACGCAATGCCTGGCCCAGATCGGTCTCGCCGAGGGCGCGGGTCAGCAGTTGCAGCAAGCGCAGGTGTTCGTCGGACTTGGCGGCGATGCCGATCGCCAGGTAAACGATCTGGCCGTCGCCCCAGTCCACGCCTTCGGGAAATTGAAGCAAGCGCACGCCGGTGGAATACACCAGGTCGCGGGTCTGCGGAGTACCGTGGGGGATGGCAATACCTTGGCCAAGAAAGGTCGAGCCCTGGGCCTCGCGGGCCTGCAATCCGGCAAGATAACCCTCGGCTACCAGGCCATCGGCCACCAGTTTGTCAGCGAGCAGTTGCAGCGCGGCGTCTTTATCCACAGCCACCTGGGCCATGGATATCTGCTCTAGAGTGAGCTCGAGCATGCTTTCTCCTTTTTGGCGTCCGGTTGGCGCCAGGTATTGTTTTGAATGAATCAGCTTAGCGTTGCAAACGGCTTGCGGCGGTATCGCGGCAGTGCGACCGAAAATCCTGAAGCCCTGAAAATACGCTTGCTGAAACGTTTAATCTAGAAAGATTGGCACGTTACTCGATAATCTCTCATCCTTGAAGTGCAACTTGTCGAAAGCGTCCGGGGGTGACCATCGATCCGAATCGGGTAGGATGAGCCTTCATTGTCGGGGCAAACTCGAAAAAACAAGGAAAACCGGGTTGAAACTCAGTGATATCGCCCAGCTCGCCGGTGTGTCCGTGACCACCGCCAGCTACGTCATCAACGGCAAGGCCGAACAGCAACGCATCAGCAACGCGACCGTCGAACGGGTGCGGGCGGTGGTCCAAGAGCATGGCTTCACGCCCAACCCACAGGCCGCCGGACTGCGCAGCCGGCATACCCGCACGTTGGGGTTCATCCTGCCCGACCTGGAGAACCCCAGTTACGCGCGTATCGCCAAGCTGCTGGAACAAGGTGCCCGCGCCCGAGGTTACCAGTTGCTGATCGCCAGCTCCGATGATGCGCCTGATAGCGAGCGCCAGTTGCTGCAACTGTTCCGCGCCCGACGCTGCGATGCGCTGATCGTTGCCAGTTGCCTGCCCGCCGAAGACGATAGCTACCGCCAATTGCAGGCCAAGGGCATCCCGATCATCGCCATCGACCGGGTGATGGAACCGGCGCAGTTCTGCTCGGTAATCAGCGACGACCGCCAGGCCAGCCTGCAACTGACTCGAAGCCTGCTGGAAACGAATCCACGGCAGATCGCGCTGATCAGCGCCCGCCCCGAACTGAGCATCAGCCAGGAGCGGACCGCCGGTTTCCGCGAGGCGCTGGCCGGGTTCGAAGGCCAGGTGCTGATCGAGCACGGCGAGTCGTTCAGCCGTGAATGCGGTCGTCAGTTGATGGACGACATGCTCGCGCGCCTGGGCCATCTCCCCGATGCGCTGATCACCTCCTCTTATGTGCTGCTGCAAGGGGTGTTCGATGCCCTGCATGATTTTCCGCTCAAGGCGCGTCCCCTGCGCCTGGGCACCTTTGGCGACACGCAACTGTTGGATTTCCTGCCGCTGCCGGTCAACGCCATGTCCCAGCAGCATCAACTGATCGCCGACAAAGCCTTGGAACTGGCGCTGGCGGCCATCGAAAACGATGTCTATCAACCCGGTGTCCAGGCGATTGCGCGCACGTTCAAGCAGCGCATTCACCAGGGCTGAGGTTCAGGGTGCGGATATGCAGTTGATCGACACGCACACTCATCTGGACTTCCCGGATTTCGACGCGGATCGCCCGGCGCTGCTGGCCGAAAGCCGCGCCTTGGGTGTCCGGGAAATAGTGGTGCTGGGCGTATATCGGGACAACTGGCAGCGCGTCTGGGACCTGGTCCAAAGCGACCCGCACCTGCATGCCGCGCTGGGCCTGCACCCGGTGTTTCTCGACGAGCATCGCGGCGAAGACCTGGCGCAGTTACGCGAATGGCTGGAGCGCCTGGCCGGGCATCGGCAGTTGTGCGCGGTGGGGGAAATCGGCCTGGACTATTACGTCCAGACCCTGGACCGCGATCGCCAGCAAACGCTGTTCGAGGCGCAGCTGGAACTGGCCCGGGATTTCGAACTGCCGGCGCTGATCCATGTACGTCGCAGCCACGCCGCCGTGATCGCGACGCTCAAACGCATCTGCCCGGCCCGTGCGGGCATCATCCATGCCTTTGCCGGCAGCTTCGAAGAGGCTCGCGAATACATCAAGCTCGGTTTCAAGCTCGGCCTCGGCGGCGCGGCCACGTGGCCCCAGGCCCTGCGCATGCACCGGGTGCTGCCGAAACTGCCGCTGGATGCGGTGGTGCTGGAGACGGACTCACCGGACATGGCGCCGTCGATGTTTCCCGGGCAACGCAACAGCCCGGCGCATTTGCCAGCGATTTGCGAGGCGTTGGCGGGCATCATGGCGGTGACGCCTGAACAACTGGCCGAGGCCAGCACGGCAAACGCCCGGCAGCTATTCCAATGGTGATCCTTGTGGGAGCGAGCTTGCTCGCGATAGCGGTGATCCAGGCAACCTTTCATTGGCTGACACTCCGCCATCGCGAGCAAGCTCGCTCCCACACAGGCTCGCTCCCACATTGGGCCTGTGGTGAGGCAGGAGATCACACCCGAAACGCATTGATCAGTTGCTTGAGCCGCACCACCTGGGAGGACAGTTCGCGGCTGGCGTCTTCGGTCTGGTGAGCCCCTTCGGCGGTGCGTTCGCCGGCGCGGTTGATCTCGACGATGTTCTGGTCGATGTCATGGGCGACGGCGGTCTGCTGCTCCACCGCAGCGGCGATCTGCTGGTTCTGGTCGACGATCATGCCAACGGCGCCAAGAATGTTTTCCAGCGCCTGCTGGACCTTCTCCGACTGGCCAACCGTGCCGCTGGCCATTTCATGGCTGGTGCCCATCGCCTTGACGGCGGCGCCGACGCCGCCGTGCAGGCGGCTGATCATCGCTTCGATTTCTTCGGTCGACTGCTGGGTCCGCTTGGCCAGGGTTCGCACCTCGTCGGCCACCACCGCGAATCCGCGCCCTTGCTCGCCAGCCCGGGCGGCTTCGATAGCGGCGTTGAGGGCCAGCAGGTTGGTTTGCTCGGCAATGCTCTTGATCACATCGAGGACGCGGCTGATGGCCTGGCTGTCGGTCGCCAGTTGATTGATCACCTGCACCGACTGGTCGATTTCGCTGGCGAGCCGGGCGATGCTGCCCTGCTGGGATTCCACCAAGCCTCGTCCACTGAGGGTTTCATCATTCACGCTATGGGCGCTGCTGACCGCCGCCGCAGCGCTGCGGGCGACTTCCTGGGCAGTGGCGGACATCTGGTTCATCGCCGTGGCGACCAGTTCGATCTGGCTGCGCTGGCCGGCCACGGCCTGGTTGCTCTGGGCCGATACCGTTTCCACCTGCCCGGCCTGGCGCTCGACCTCGGCGACGGTGTGGCCGACCTGTTCGATCAAGTCATGGATCTTCGCCACGGTGCCATTGAACACCTCGCCCAACTCGCCCAGCTCATCCTTGCTGCGGGCGACGAAACTGACCGTCATATCCCCCGCCGCGACTTTGTCCATCATCGCCCCCAGGTGCTTGAGCGTCGTGCGTGTCGAGGCGTAGAAACCGGCGTACAGATAGAAAATCAACAGGAACACCGCTGCGAGCGCCACCGCCTGTAGCACCATGTGGCTGCGGTTCTGCTCCAGGCGGTGCTGCAATTGCACACCGAGAAAGCCCAACGTCGCCTCGTTCAACCGATAGGTCTGCTCCATCAGGCCGCTGACCTGATCGAAGAATGCCGGCCATGGCGCATCGAGGGTGTCCGCCATGACAACCTGGTTTTCAATCAGCTCGGCCGCTTGCTTGAGGGTGCTCTTGCTGCCACCGGCCTGATCGGCGAGCGCTTGTCCGACCGCCTTGCTCGAGCCCAGCGCGTCCTGCAGTTTCAGCTCATATTCGCCCTGGAGCTTCTCGATCTGCACCAGCAACTCATCGAACCGGGTACTCGACGCGGAATTGAGGAAACCCAACCCCAACGAAGAAGCGCCCAAGGCACGGCCCTCGCCCAAAATCTGAGTGACCCTGGGCGTCAGGCCGACGATCAGCTCGCTGAGCTGGCGGATGTCGGCCTGGTTGTCACGGCTCAGGCCGGCCTGACTGGCGATGATCTGGCCGAATATTTGTGCATTGTTGAGCAGAGTGCCGATCAACGCGCTTTTGCTCTGCAGCGAGCTTTCGGCTTGTTGGGCCTTGAAAGCGGCGATCATTTCGTCGCGCTTGGTATCGAAGGCACTGACGTGCTCGGGCTCCATCGCCATGGCCGTCATGCCTTGCAACCGGGCGAGCACCTTGTGCTCGAGCGCGGCGATCTTCGCGTCCACGTCGCCGGCCTTGCCCGACTGGCCCAGGCTGGCATTGATCTGCACCAGGTCGTTCAGCGTCTCCAGGTCACGCCGCAGCGCCAGGCTGCTGCCCAGCAAATCCAGGCTTTGCAGCTCCACTTGCGTGCCCTGGAACTCGCGGTAGGAATCACGCACCAGAAAGAAATTGGTCACCAACATCGGCAGCAGGAACAGGACACTGATCAGGCTGAACTTCATGCCGAAGCTAAGGCGATTCATCAGGGCGACGGCGGGCCAGAGCAAACTCTTCACAAGGGAAGTCTCCCGGTAGTTTTTATTGTTATGAGCTGCGCACGCAGACAGCACAAAGCCACTATTCGGACGCTGTTCCTGTATAGCCTAATTCGGCGGGGAGATTTGTAACTTAAGGTTAACGAGGGCACACGATCCAGTGGCGAGGGAGCTCGCTCCCGCTGGCCTGTGCGGCAGGCCCCGTGGGGTTTGCGCAGAGGGGATCGTTTTTATCCTGGTTTACGACTGCTGCGCAGCCGAGCGGGAGCAAGCTCCCTCGCCACGACAGCTTAGCGTTACGAACTTGCTGGGTTCGATCAGGCCAACACCGTCCATAATGCGAACCCGGCATACCAGAGCAACGCAGCGCGCAGCAGCAATTCCCAAAGTCGATCCAGGCTGTTGATGCCGTCCGGCCCGGCGACCGGCGTGGGAATCTCGCCGGCGACCAAGCCGACTTTGTCGATGAGGTCGGCGGCGCTGATGTTCCAGTTCAACAGTTCATGCAGCATGACCCGACTGACCGCGACGAAGTTGCCCACCAGGGCGAAGCTCGCCGCCAGCAATCGCACCGGTACCCAGTCGAAGGCGTGGCGCAGTTGCGCTGCACGCTCGGCCACACCCGGGTTTTGGCTGTGCTCGGCGGCCAACGCCAACAATCGATAACTCAGGGCGGCCACCGGTCCCAGCAGGAAGTACCAGAAGATCACCGCGAAAAAACTCTGGTAAGCCTGCCATAGCAAATGCCCCTGGACCCGTTCGAGCAACTGCTCACCGTCATCGGCATCGATGTTCAGGTCACGCTTGGCCACGTGGGTGGCCGCTTGCAGGTCTTCACGTCGCCAGGCATCGCGAAACGGCCCGAGATCAGCCAACAGATCGCCGCGCCCCAGGCTGTAGATCACCACCAACAGGTGAATCGGCAGCGCCAGCAAACCATAGGCCACCGGCTCCAACACCCAGAGTAGCAACGCCAGCAGCGAAACCGGCAGCAGAACCATCACCACCAGCACCAGCCAGGGCCGGTTGCCCCAGCGCGGACTCGCCTCGAGTTTGTTCAGCTCGCCCAGCCAGCCGCCGTCACGCTGGACCCGCTGGCGCAAGGCCGAGAACTTCTCGATCCAGACCGCCAGCAGCAACACCAGAAAACTCATTGTCCTTCCCCTTCTGTCAGGGCCGCGCGGTAGCGCGCCCAGTCGAATGCCGGCCCCGGATCGGTCTTGCGTCCCGGCGCGATGTCGCTGTGCCCGCAGATGCGCTGCACCGTGATCGCCGAAAACGCTTTTTGCAGCTGCCGGGTCAAGTCCACCAAGGCGACATATTGCCCGTCGGTGAACGGCAGGTCATCGGTGCCTTCAAGCTCGATGCCTATGGAAAAATCGTTACACGTCTCCCGCCCTTCGAAACACGAAACACCAGCGTGCCAGGCACGATCAAGACAAGAGACAAACTGGGTCACGGTGCCGTCACGTTCGATTAGAAAATGCGCGGACACGCGCAGGTCCGCGATACCCGCAAAATAGGGATGTTCCGTGACATCCAGGCGATTCTGGAAAAATTCCTGCACTTTGCCCGTGGCGAACTGTGCCGGTGGCAAGCTGATGTTGTGGATGACCAGCAGGGAGATCTCGCCCTCGGGGCGCGCATTGAAGTTGGGCGAAGGGCAATGACGCACGCCATCGCACCAACCGCTCGCGGAGTCCAGCTGCATACAGGTTCCTTCGATGAGACGGTGAAGGCCGTCAGTATGCCGCGATCGGCCCCGGCTGCGCGATCACTTGCCGCGATTGAGCTGGCGCAGGTTGCCCAGCACGGATTCCAGCGCCCTGTCGAACAACAGGGTATCGTCCAGCAACCGCGCCGCCCCACGGCGGAACTCCAAGGCCAGGCTGGTGCGGCTGTGCTCAAGGACCTTGAGGCCGGTACGGTTGACGAAGACATACTTGCCAGTGGCCTGGATAATCGCCGCGAGTTTGCAACGAAGGTTGTTGTCTTCGTCTTCCTGGAACTCGACCCAACTTCCCAGGCGCAGTTGATCGACCTGGAGCAGGCCCACGTCATCGGCAGGCAAGCGTACGGTCGGTTCGTCCGTCGCGGTTACCGGCGCAGCCCGCAGGACGATGGGCTCCACCACCTCGACCAGCACCGGCGAATCCGCCGGCTGTGCCTGCTCCGTTGCCTGGCCCAGTCGTTGGAGAGCCTGGACATGCAGCACTTCCAGTTCGCTGAAGAATTCGCTGGTGGCGAACGGATCGAACGCCGAACGGCTCAAGCCGTCGCGCAGGGCCTTGAGCAGCTCCGGCACCATCGCCAGCAAGCGCAGGCCGGCGTCGGGTTCTTCGTGATGCTGGACGCTCCACACCAACTGCTCGAGGGTCAGCACGTCGGCCTGCCATTCAGCTGATTGCTCGCCATGTTTGAAGCCGGTCAGCAACAACACCTGGCTCCACGCCTGCTGGACGAAATCCACCACAGCCTGGGGCAAGACCTTGCCCAGCATGATGTGGTTCAGCGCCCCTTCGACCCGCTGTCGGGCCAGTTCGGCCTTGGCCCGCCCTTCTTCAGCGTCGCGAATGCGTTGCTCCAGCAGTTCGCTGCGACGACGTTCATCGCTGGTGAACGCCAGGAAGTCCGCCAGCACTTCGGAAAATATCGCCGGGTCGTCGACAAAGTCGTTCAACAAACGCTGCACGACTTGCTCGATGCGCAGGTAAAGACTGTCGCGCTGATGATCGTCGCAATCGCCCCAGCCCATCGCGGCGGCAGCAATTTCGTTGAGCAGCCGGCGGGCCGGATGATTGCCTCGGCTGAAGAAACTCTTGTCCTGTACCGCGACCTTGAGCATCGGAATCTGCAGTCGACCGATCAGCGCCTTGAGGGAGTCCGGCAGGTTCTGGTCGTCGAGAATGAACTCGAACATCATCGCGATCAGGTTGATCACGTCTTCGTCGGCGCCGTCGACGACCCGGGACTTGCCACTCTTGACGCTGACACGCGTCAGCAACTGTTCGAGCTGGCTGCGCAGGTCGAACTCGTCCTGCACCGTGGGCGAGGGAACGTACTGCTGCAAATGAGACAACAATCGCAGCAGGTCCCGTTTCGAAATCGGCTGGGCTGGGGCGCTGGCTTCCAAGGTTGGCGCGACGCTGCCGCGTACCTGCACCAGCAATTTCTGCAACGCGGCGAAGACCTCCTGGACGCTGTCGTCGACGTCATCGGCCCTTGGCCTGGCGGCGCCATCGACGTTGGGTTGGGCGACTTCCTCGACACGATCCGATGCCCGTCGCGACGGTGAGATCTTGAGGTCCGGCAAGACGCCCGTCGCGGCGAGCAATTGATTGGCCTGCGCATAGAACTGGTCGCATTCGCTGAGCACATAACGCTCGAACAGCTTGAGCAGGATCAGCTTGACCTTGATCCCCACGCCCAGGTTGCGTCCAGCCTGAAGGAAATGCCCGCACAATAAACCTGGGCTTAACGGGTTCAACTGGTTCGTCAATGGCCGGTCCAGCAACACACTGAGCCGCGCCGTGAGTTGGTCGAGCGACACGCCGTCGCGGCTGATCACTCGGGCGACCATGGTTTCCACCGCCAGGCGGCGCTCCAGCTCGTCATGGTTTGGCTGGGCCGGTATGGCGCCCACCACGGGTGCCAGGGTCGCCTGGGTAAGGTCGTACTGGGCGAGACTGACAAAAGCCTCGAAAAACTGTTCGATGAATTCACGCTCGATGCTTTTGCGTTTCAAACGCAAGTCGCGCATGGCTTCGAAGTAGAGGTTCTGCTCGAGATCATTGCGCGCCCGGTCGGCCATTTCGAACAGCGTGTCATCGGCGTTATCGAACAAGCCCTGCAGACCCACGCGCAACTGCTGCGCGGCCTTGTCGCGAACCTGGAGCAGAATGACCGGCAGCCGGGCGAGCGGCGAACGATTCGCCTGGTCGGTAGGCACTTTATGCAAAGGCACTACATTCCCGTCGTTATGCATCCTGGACTCCTGAAACGGCATTCTTCGGCTCGCGACGTCAAACTCATGACGTCAAACGAAAGGCGGATTATCCGGTAAAAAGAGCCCGCCACACCAGAGGACTCTGTGAACAGGCTCAAAGAGATCGCAATAAATGACCGGCATTTCGGGTAAATGTTGCGTGGACGCGACCAAATGCAAGCCAACAGGTGCCAAGCGGATATAATCCGGCCACTTTGTTCGTGGAGCCTGTTATGCCGAATCTACATCTCGCCGACCTGACCGCCGAAATCGAAGCCAATGTGCGCCGCGCGCTGTTGGAAGACATCGGCAGCGGCGACATCACCGCGCAACTGATCCCCGCCGAACGCCTGGCCAAGGCCACCATCATCACCCGTGAAGCAGCGATCATCAGCGGCACGGCTTGGGTGGATGCGGTGTTCCGGCAGTTGGACCCACGTGTCGCGGTGCATTGGCAAGTACATGACGGCGACCGCGTGAGCCCTGACCAAGCCCTGTTCCACCTCGAAGGCCCGGCCCGCTCACTGCTGACGGGCGAACGCAGCGCGCTGAATTTCCTGCAGTTGCTATCGGGCGTTGCCACCCGGGCTCGCTACCTGGCCGACTTCGTCGCCGATACCCAGGTCAAGCTGCTGGACACTCGCAAAACGTTGCCTGGGCTACGTCTGGCCCAGAAGTACGCCGTGACCTGCGGTGGCTGTCACAACCACCGCATCGGCCTGTACGACGCGTTCCTGATCAAGGAAAACCACATTGCCGCTTGCGGCGGGATTGCCCAGGCCATCAGCGCCGCCCAGCAGATCGCACCGGGTAAACCGGTGGAAGTCGAAGTCGAAAGCCTGGCGGAATTGAAAGAAGCGCTGGCGGCAGGTGCCGACATCATCATGCTCGACGAACTGAGCCTGGACGACATGCGCGAAGCGGTGCGTCTGAACGGCGGCAAGGCCAAGCTGGAAGCCAGCGGCGGCATCAACGAGAGCACGTTGCGCCCGATTGCCGAGACCGGAGTGGATTACATCTCTATCGGTGCGATGACCAAGGATGTGAAGGCCGTGGATTTGTCGATGCGCTTGAGCCTCTGACAACGAAAAACGCCAGCCTCAAAAGGCTGGCGTTTTCTTCAGACCACCAGATTGTTCATCTCGCAGTATTCATCCCATTCCACACCCAACACCTCGGCAGCCTCCTTGTGCAAGGCAAGGCGCTGCGCCTCGAACTCTTCAGGCGTGCTGGTGTATTTGAGTGTCAACTCCCAAGGCTGCAGCCCCTGGGCTTCGGCCTCGTCTTCGAACGCCCATTGGATCTGGTCTTTCTGATCATCGGCGGGTAGGTCCTTGATCTCATCCCGCAGCTGCGGCGTTTCGTTCAAGTACTTTTCCAGGGCTTCTTGGTGTCTGGCTTCTTGACTCAATTCTTTGACGGTCATGGCGTTCTCGCTGATCTGGGAATGGAAGATGGATCTGGATCATCAAGGATCTCTCTGACGCAGGAAGCCGTTGGAAGCCCGGTTTACCTGGCCTTCAGAACCATTCGGGGGATCATCTGAAAACAAGTGTGACTTTGCCCGAGACAGGAATCGAACCTGCGACCTTCGCGTTACGAGTGCGCTGCTCTACCGACTGAGCTACACGGGCGTGGGGCTAAACCTAGCATTGAGCCAGAGGGCAGGCAACCCGCGGCAAAAATGATTTTTGCGCGCACAGCAAAACGCCCCGAACCAGTCGGGGCGTTTGCTTGTTCAGCGGCTAAGCGAGGGAGTGATTAAACGCCCGATGCCTTGGCTGCCGCGACGTCCTTGATGGACAGCTTGATACGGCCGCGGTTGTCCACGTCCAGTACCAGCACTTCCACTTCCTGGCCTTCTTTCAGGATGTCGGTCACTTTCTCGACACGAGCATCGCTCAGCATGGAGATGTGAACCAGGCCGTCCTTGCCCGGCAGGATGTTGACGAACGCGCCGAAGTCGACGATGCGCTCAACCTTGCCGACGTAGATCTTGCCGATCTCGGCTTCGGCGGTGATGCCCAGGACGCGCTGGCGTGCTGCTTCCGCCGCTTCCTTGGTTTCGCCGAAAATCTTGATCGAACCGTCGTCTTCGATGTCGATCGAGGCCTTGGTTTCTTCACAGATCGCACGGATGGTCGCGCCGCCTTTACCGATGACATCACGGATTTTGTCGGTGTCGATTTTCATCGCGATCATGGTCGGAGCGTTTTCCGACAGCTCGGTGCGGGACTGACCGATGATCTGGTTCATCTGGCCGAGGATGTTCAGGCGCGCTTCCAGGGCTTGGCCCAGGGCGATTTCCATGATCTCTTCGGTGATGCCTTTGATCTTGATGTCCATCTGCAGTGCGGTGACGCCTTTGGCGGTACCGGCCACTTTGAAGTCCATGTCGCCCAGGTGGTCTTCGTCACCCAGGATGTCGGTCAGGACAGCGAACTTCTCGCCTTCTTTAACCAGACCCATGGCGATGCCGGCAACCGGAGCCTTCATCGGCACACCAGCGTCCATCAGGGCCAGGGAAGCGCCGCAGACCGAAGCCATCGAGCTCGAGCCGTTGGATTCGGTGATTTCCGATACCACGCGGATGGTGTACGGGAACACGTCAGCGGCTGGCAGCATGGCCTGGACCGAACGACGGGCCAGACGGCCGTGGCCGATTTCGCGACGACCGGCGCCACCCATGCGACCACACTCGCCCACCGAGAACGGAGGGAAGTTGTAGTGCAGCATGAACGGGTCTTTCTTTTCGCCTTCCAGGGTGTCCAGCAGTTGCGCGTCACGGGCGGTGCCCAGTGTTGCAACGACCAGTGCCTGGGTCTCGCCACGGGTGAACAGTGCCGAACCGTGGGTCTTCGGCAGAACGCCGACTTCGATGTTCAGCGGACGTACGGTGCGGGTGTCGCGACCATCGATACGCGGCTTGCCGTTGACGATGTTTTCGCGAACGGTGCGGTATTCGATTTCACCGAACGCAGCCTTCACGTCGCTGGCCGATGGCTGGCCTTCTTCGCCGGAGAACTTGGCGACGACCTGGTCACGCAGCTCGCCCAGACGCGCATAACGGTCGGCCTTGATGGTGATGGTGTAGGCCTGGGAAATCGCGTCGCCGAACTCGGCACGGATCGCGCCCAGCAGCTCGGTGGCTTCTGGCTGTGGCGCCCAGGTCCAGGTTGGCTTGGCGGCTTCGGCGGCCAGTTCCTTGACGGCGTTGATCACCACTTGGAACTCGTCGTGGGCGAACAGCACGGCGCCCAGCATCTGGTCTTCGGTCAGTTCTTTGGCTTCGGATTCAACCATCAGCACGGCTTCGGAAGTACCGGCCACGACCATGTCCAGGCTCGATGCCTTCAACTGCTCGTAGGTCGGGTTCAGCAGGTAGCCGGTGCTTTCGTGGAAGGCGACGCGGGCAGCGCCGATCGGGCCATCGAAAGGAATGCCGGAGATGGCCAGGGCAGCCGAGGTACCGATCATCGCAGCGATGTCCGGATCGGTCTTCTTGCTGGTGGACACGACGGTGCAGACGACCTGCACTTCGTTCATGAAGCCTTCTGGGAAAAGCGGACGGATCGGACGGTCGATCAGTCGGGAAGTCAGGGTTTCTTTCTCGGAAGGACGGCCTTCGCGCTTGAAGAAACCGCCAGGGATCTTACCGGCTGCGTAAGTCTTTTCCTGGTAGTGGACAGACAGAGGGAAGAAGCCCTTGCCTGGATCGGCTTGCTTGGCGCCGACAACGGTCACCAATACGCTGACGTCGTCGTCAACGGTGACCAGCACTGCGCCGGAGGCCTGACGGGCGATACGGCCGGTCTCGAGGGTAACGGTCGACTGACCGAACTGGAATTTTTTGATTACCGGGTTCACGGTGTCCTACCTTCTTTGTGGCTCTTGGGGGAACTTGTCTTCTTGCGAAATTCTTGGGCAATGACGGGAATCGGCCCGGCGACTGTCCAGGGTAAAACGTGCATCCAGATAAAACTTGAGGCTGGGAGCCTGCCATGCGCCAAAGGGAAACCCCTGACGTACGACAGACCACCAACCTCTAGCGCAATCGCTGATTAGCGACGCAGACCCAGGCGAGCGATCAGAGCGCTGTAACGGCTCACGTCCTTGCCTTTCAGGTAGTCCAGCAGCTTACGGCGCTGGTTTACCATGCGGATCAGACCACGACGGGAGTGGTGATCTTTACCGTTGGCCTTGAAGTGACCTTGCAGTTTGTTGATGTTGGCGGTCAGCAGTGCAACTTGCACTTCTGGCGAACCAGTGTCACCAACAGCTTGCTGGTAGTCAGCTACGATTTGAGCTTTTTCTTGAACGTCGAGAGCCATGAGGCAATCCTTTTAGTCAGGAAACTGTTTCAATGAAACAGCTTCAACAGGCCAGGGACAAATCCCTGTATCTATAAATGAGTAGTGACCGTGCCTGTTAACAGCCACACTCGCCAGCCTGTTGTTACGCAGGCTGGTTCCGGTCATTCCGACCGAATCAATCGACGTGGCGCAATGCGCCCGTCTTCGCTCACTTCACCGATACCGATGAAGCGACCATTGTGATCCTGTACCCGAACCATGCCGAACTTCGGCGCATCCGGGGCACGTACTGGCTGGCCGTTGAGCCAGTAGAACGCACTGTGCTCAGAGAACTGCAGCAGCGGCCAGTCGAGCAAACCGCTGTCCGACGGCATCAGGAAACGGTCGACCGCTTCATTCCCGCCTTCGGCATGCACGGCTTCGAGCTCTTCCAATGTGACCGTCTGGGCCAAGGTGAAAGGCCCGGCCTGGGTCCGTCGCAATTCTGCCACGTACGCGCCACAGCCGAGTTGCTCGCCGATATCCTCCACCAGGGTACGGATATAGGTGCCTTTGCTGCAATCCACGGCTAGCCGTGCAGTATTACCGTCAAAGGCCAGCAATTCCAAGCGCGCAATAGTAACAGAACGCGGTTCACGCTCCACTACTTCACCTGCACGGGCCAGTTTGTACAACGGCTGTCCATCGCGCTTGAGGGCAGAGTACATCGGCGGTATCTGACTGATTTGCCCGCGAAATTTCGGCAAGACCGCCTCGATATCCGTCTGACCAACGGTCACCGGGCGTTCCAGCAAAACCTCACCTTCGGCGTCCGCCGTGGTGGTGGTCTTGCCCAACTGCGCCAGGGTTTCATAACCCTTGTCGGAATCGAGCAGGTACTGGGAGAACTTGGTCGCCTCGCCGAAACACAGGGGCAGCACGCCAGTAGCCAGCGGATCGAGACTACCGGTGTGGCCAGCCTTCTCGGCGTTGAGCAACCAGCGAACCTTCTGCAGGGCTGCGTTGGAGGTGAATCCCAACGGTTTGTCGAGCAGGATGATACCGCTGACGTTACGACGGATACGTTTGACCTGAGCCACCGGTTACTCCTTGGTGTCTTCGGGTTCAGCCGCAGCCGGGTGCTGGCTGTCTTCAGCCACGGCGCGCTCGATCAGCGCTGACAGATGCGCGCCTCGCACGACGCTTTCGTCGTAGTGGAAGTGCAACTGCGGAACGCTGCGCAGCTTCATCTCCCGGGCCAACTGCATGCGCAGGAAGCCGGCGGCCGAGTTGAGCACCTTGATGCTCTGGGCGATTTCTTCGGCGCTGTCCTGGCCCATCACGGTGATGAAAATCTTGGCATGACCGACGTCACGGCTGACTTCCACTGCGGTAATGGTGACCAGGCCGACGCGCGGGTCCTTGACTTCGCGACGGATCAGTTGGGCCAGCTCGCGCTGCATCTGATCGCCGATTCGTTGGGTACGGCTGTATTCTTTTGCCATGTCTTGTTACCTGTTACTGCCCCACGGTGAAACCCGCGAGGTCTGAAAGCGGCAAACGCCCGGCCTGGCAAAAGCCAGACCGGGCGTTGCGTTTAGAGTCCGCCTGCACGGCAGCGCATGTTCATGCGGCTGCCCGATGCGGCTCTTGAAGTGCGCGAGTCAGAGGCTGCGAGCAACCTGGACCTTCTCGAAGACTTCGATCTTGTCGCCAACCTTGACGTCGTTGTAGCTCTTGACGCCAATACCGCACTCCATGCCGGCACGCACTTCGGAAGCGTCATCCTTGAAGCGGCGCAGGGATTCCAGCTCGCCTTCGAAGATAACGATGTCTTCACGCAATACACGGATAGGACGGTTACGGTGAACGACACCTTCGATCACCATGCAACCGGCGATCGCACCGAACTTCGGCGAACGGAACACATCGCGAACTTCGGCCACGCCCAGGATGTTCTCCCGCACGTCGCTGCCCAACATACCGGTCAACGCTTTCTTGACGTCTTCGATGATGTCGTAGATCACGTTGTAGTAACGCATGTCCAGGCCTTCCTGCTCGACGATCTTGCGAGCACCGGCATCGGCACGCACGTTGAAGCCAAACAGTACAGCGTTGGAGGCGAGTGCCAGGTTGGCGTCGGATTCGGTGATACCACCGACACCGCCACCGACCACGCGCACTTGCACTTCGTCGTTACCCAGGCCGTTCAGAGCGCCCTGCAAAGCTTCCAGCGAGCCACGGACGTCGGATTTGAGGACGATGTTGAGCGTCTTCTTCTCTTCCTGGCCCATGTTCTCGAAGATGTTCTCCAGCTTGCCGGCGTGAGCACGGGCCAGCTTGACTTCGCGGAACTTGCCTTGACGGAACAGCGCGACTTCACGGGCTTTCTTCTCGTCAGCCACAACGCTCATTTCGTCGCCAGCGTCCGGAGTACCGTCCAGGCCGAGGATCTCGACCGGGATAGCCGGACCGGCTTCCTTGATTGGCTTGCCGTTCTCGTCGAGCATGGCGCGCACGCGGCCATAGTTCGAACCGACCAGCACCATGTCGCCTTGGCGCAGGGTACCGTCCTGGACGAGTACGGTCGCCACCGGGCCGCGGCCCTTGTCGAGGCGCGATTCAACCACCACGCCACGGCCTGGAGCCGAAGGCGTAGCGGTCAATTCCAGAACCTCGGCCTGCAACAGGACGGCTTCGAGCAGTTCGTCGACGCCAGTACCCATCTTCGCGGAAACCGGGACGAATGGAGTGTCGCCACCCCACTCTTCAGAGGTCACGCCGTGAACCGACAGTTCGCTGCGGATGCGATCGAGATCAGCGCCCGGCTTGTCGATCTTGTTCACTGCAACCACCAGCGGCACGCCAGCTGCCTGGGCATGCTGAACAGCTTCGATGGTTTGCGGCATGACGCCGTCGTCCGCCGCGACCACCAGGATCACGATGTCGGTGGCCTTGGCACCACGGGCACGCATCGCGGTAAACGCGGCGTGACCCGGGGTGTCGAGGAACGTCACCATGCCGCGGTCGGTTTCAACGTGGTAGGCGCCGATGTGCTGGGTAATACCGCCAGCCTCGCCCGCCGCAACCTTGGCGCGACGAATGTAGTCGAGCAGCGACGTCTTACCATGGTCAACGTGACCCATGACGGTCACGACCGGCGCACGGGCGACCGCTTCGCCTTCGAACTTCAGCGACTCGGCCAGGGAATCTTCCAGGGCGGTGTCGCTGACCAGGGTCACTTTGTGGCCCAGTTCTTCGGCGACCAGCTGGGCAGTTTCCTGATCCAGTACCTGGTTGATGGTGGCCGGGGTACCCAGCTTGAACATGAACTTGATGATTTCAGCAGCCTTGACCGACATCTGCTGGGCCAGGTCGCCCACAGTGATGGTCTCGCCGATCTTCACTTCGCGCACGACAGGGCCGGTAGGGCTCTGGAAACCGTGGGCGTTGCGTTTCTTCAGCTTGGCCTTGCCGCGACCGCCGCGACGGAAGCCATCGCTTTCTTCGTCGGTAGTACGAGGCGCAACGCGTGGAGCCGGCGCCTTTTCCTTGACCGAAGCACGATGAGGAGCATTCTTGCGCTCGCCATCGTTACCGCCACGACGGTTGTCGTCGGCACGTGGCTTGTCGGGACGACGCTGCTCATCGCGCTTGCGAGTGTCGGCCGGAGCCGGCGCTGGTGCCGCGACCGGTGCGGCTTCACGCACAGGCTCGGCTACCGGGGCCGCAGCCTCGACAGCTTCGACTGGAGCGGGTTGCGCAGCAGCAGGCTGGCGACGCGCTTCTTCTTCAGCGCGACGCTTGGCTTCTTCTTCAGCCTTCTGGCGAGCAGCATTTTCCACTGCACGACGTTCTTCCAGTTCGCGTTTGCGCTCGGCTTCGATTTCTTCCGGGCTGCGCTGTACGAAGACTTTCTTCTTGCGTACTTCAACGCTGATGCTTTTGCTACCGGCAACACGCAGGGTGCTGGTGGTTTTACGCTGCAGTGTGATCTTGCGCGGTTCTTCCACTTTCGCCTTGTGACTGCTCTTCAAGTGAGTCAGCAGGGACTGCTTCTCACTGTCGGTCACATGTTCCTCGGCGGCGGTGTGCGGCAGACCTGCCTCACGCATCTGCTGCAACAGGCGCTCTACCGGTGTTTTGACCTCATCGGCCAGTTGTTTCACCGTGACTTGCGTCATGCACTTCTCTCCTCAGGCCGCGCCTAATTACTCGAACCAGTGGGCTCGGGCGGCCATGATCAACTTGCCGGCACGATCATCGTCAATGCCGTCGATGTCGAGCAGGTCGTCAATAGACTGCTCGGCCAGGTCTTCGCGGGTAATTACGCCGCGCACCGCCAGTTCCATCGCCAAATCCTTGTCCATGCCCTCAAGCGAGAGCAGGTCTTCGGCCGGATGGGCGTCTGCCAGCTTTTCCTCAGTAGCGATGGCTTTGGTCAACAAACGATCCTTGGCCCGAGCGCGAAGCTCGTTGACGATTTCCTCGTCAAAGCCGTCGATGTTGAGCATTTCTTCCACCGGTACGTAGGCAATCTCTTCCAGGCTGGTAAAGCCCTCATCCACCAGCACCTGCGCCAGCTCTTCATCGACTTCAAGCTCTTCGATGAAGTTGCGCAGGATGTCGCCGGTTTCAGCTTGCTGCTTAGCCTGGATGTCCGATTCGGTCATCACGTTCAGGGTCCAGCCAGTCAATTGGCTGGCCAGACGCACGTTCTGACCACCGCGACCGATGGCCTGAGCGAGATTGTCTGCGCCAACGGCGATGTCCATGGCGTGGGCATCTTCGTCGACGATAATTGCCGCCACTTCAGCAGGCGACATGGCATTGATCACGAACTGAGCCGGGTTGTCGTCCCAGAGGACGATGTCCACACGCTCGCCGCCCAACTCGCCGGATACGGCCTGGACACGCGAACCACGCATGCCGATGCAGGCACCTTGCGGGTCGATGCGCTTGTCCTTGGAGCGGACCGCGATCTTGGCGCGCGAACCCGGATCACGGGACGCGGCCATGACTTCGATCAGACCTTCAGCAATTTCCGGCACTTCGATGCGGAACAGCTCGATCAGCATTTCCGGCGCGGTACGCGACAGGATCAGCTGCGGGCCCCGGTTCTCGGTGCGGATTTCCTTGAGCAGCGCGCGCAAACGCACGCCGACCCGGAAGGTTTCGCGAGAAATGATGTCTTCACGGGCCAGCAACGCTTCGGCGTTGTTGCCCAGGTCGACGATCACGTTGTCGCGTGTCACTTTTTTCACGGTGCCGGAGATGATTTCTCCCAGGCGCTCGCGATAAGCGTCAACAACTTGTGCGCGCTCGGCTTCGCGAACTTTCTGCACAATGACCTGCTTGGCAGTCTGTGCAGCGATGCGACCGAACTCGATGGATTCGATTTTTTCTTCGACGACATCGCCGACCTTGGCGCCCGGGTGCGTTTCCGCGACCTTGCTCGGCCAGGTTTCGATAGCCGGATCGTCCAGGTCCTCTTCCTCGACTACCGTCCAGCGACGGAAAGTCTCGTAGGCACCGGTGTGGCGATTGATTTCCACACGCAGATCAACTTCGTCTTCGAACCGCTTCTTGGTAGCAGTGGCCAGGGCCAGCTCCAGCGCTTCAAAAATAACGTTAGCCGGTACGCCCTTTTCATTGGATACCGACTCAACAACCAGCAGTACTTCTTTGCTCATCGTACGCCTCGCCTTTCGCAAGCCATTGGATCCGCGGGATCCGCAGTATCTGGCACGTATCAGTCAAAACTGGGAATAATGTTGGCCTTGTCGATCATATCGATCGGCAACAGGAATTCGTGTTCGTCTACTTGAACCACGACGTCCTGCTCTTCTACACCGCGTAGAAGGCCTTGGAAGTTGCGTCGACCTTCGAAAGGCGAGCGCAGCCTGATTTTCACTTGTTCACCGGCAAACAAAGCGAACTGCTCAAGGGTGAACAGAGGGCGCTCCATGCCAGGCGAGGAAACTTCAAGGGTGTATTCGGATGTGATTGGATCTTCAACATCCAGCACACCGCTGATCTGACGGCTGACAATGGCGCAATCGTCCACCAGCACACCGCCTTCTTTATCAATATAAACGCGCAACATTGAGTGGCGACCTTGAGCCGAAAACTCAATACCCCAGCATTCATAGCCTAGGGCCACGACCACCGGGGCCAACAAGGCCTGCAACTCTTCTAGCTTGCTCGACACCTGAACCCCCTCGTGCATGTAGTGCATGCTGTGCAAAATAAAAAATGGGCGAAACGCCCATCCTTGAAACGCCGTTGAACAGCGGCGTTGTAAAGTGTCCAGCTAACAAAAAGCCCCTTGGAAGGGGCCCTGAAACTGGTTGCGGGAGCCGGATTTGAACCGACGACCTTCGGGTTATGAGCCCGACGAGCTACCAGGCTGCTCCATCCCGCGACAAAGCTGGGGCGGAAGTATACGACCGATCCCTTATAGGGTCAATGTAACCCTTCCACCTACAAGAAAGCCCGCAATAGCGGGCTCTCCTGATAATTGGTACCGAGAAGGGGACTCGAACCCCTACACCCTATGGGCACAACCACCTCAAGGTTGCGTGTCTACCAATTCCACCACCTCGGCAATACAGCGTTTGAAACTTTCTTACTTCTGCTCTTGAGCTGGAGGCACGTCAGTCGCCGAGTTGGCCGACTTTTGCTCTTGAAGCACCGGGACATCATCAGAAACCGGTTGTTGCTTTGGCGCTTCCAACACCGCTGGGTTTGGCAAACCTACCTGAGTCAGCTCATGAGCCTTCTCTTTAGCAAAGTAACCTAACCCTAAGCTGGTTATGAAGAAACCGGCGGCGAGTATAGCAGTAAACTTACTAAGAAAGGTAGAGGAACCTTGGCTTCCGAATACAGTATTTGAAGCACCTGCACCAAAAGACGCACCAGCATCCGCACCTTTACCCTGCTGCAGCAATACGAGAGCGACAACACCCAGCGCGCCCAGCAGATGAAAAACGACTACGACTGTTTCCAGCATTTTTTCAGTTTCCCGCGGCGCGACAGATCGCACCGAACTCATCTGCATTCAGGGACGCTCCACCAATGAGCCCCCCATCGATATCCGGCATGCCGAACAGTTCGACCGCATTGGCCGCCTTCACGCTGCCGCCGTATAGAAGCCGCACACCTCGTGCCACTTCAGAATTTTCTGCCGCCAGCTGCGCGCGGATGGCGGCGTGCACATCCTGCGCCTGCTGCGGCGAAGCCGTCAGTCCGGTGCCAATGGCCCAGACAGGCTCGTAAGCGATGACCGCCTTGGCAAAGGCTCCGACACCCAGGTCCTCGATAATGCTACCCAGTTGGCGCCCTACCACTTCAAGCGTCTGCCCGGATTCACGCTGTTCCAGAGTCTCCCCTACGCACAGCACCGGAACAAGGCCACAGGCCTGGGCCGCAGCAAACTTGCGGATCAGGGCTTTATCCTGCTCGCCCATGATCATGCGGCGCTCGGAGTGCCCTACCAGAACCAGCGAACAACCTGCATCAACGAGCTGGCTCGGTGCAATCTCACCGGTCAACGCGCCTTGCATCGATTCCACCGCAGAGTTCTGCGCACCGATCGAAATCGACTTACCTTTCAAGCCATCAACCACTTGGTTGATATACAGGCAAGGCGGGAATACCGCGACATCAACACCGCTTGGCAAGGCCAGACTACGAAGGCCTTTGATCAGCTCAGCGACGCTGGCGCGGGTACCGTGCATCTTCCAGTTACCAGCTACCATAGGGCGACGCATGCTGTACCTCGTCGGTCAAAGTGGGCGCAGATGTTACCCAACCGTTTCATGACTGGCAAGCCGAATTCAGGCAGAAACTTCAGTAACGACTTTTGCCAACTCTTCGGCATAACCACGGACCTGTGCTTCATCCTCGCCTTCGACCATTACACGCACCAAAGGCTCTGTCCCTGACTTGCGCAACAATACCCTTCCGCGCCCAGCCATCGCCTGGGTCACTCGCTCGCTGGCTTGCTTGACCATCGTGTGTTCGAGTGGATTCACACCGCCACCGAAACGTACGTTGATCAATACCTGCGGACACTTGCGCAACGCCTGGCGCGACTGGGCGAGCCCTTCGTTGCGCGCCTTGAGCGCCATCAGCACCTGCAACGCGGCAATGATCGCATCACCGGTGGTGGTATGGTCGAAGCAAACGATGTGTCCCGAGTTCTCGCCACCAATCACCCAACTGCGCTCCAGCAGCTCGGAAATAACGTAGCGGTCGCCCACATTGGCGCGCACGAAGGGAATATCCAGGTCAGCCAGGGCCAGCTCAAGTCCGAGGTTGCTCATCAATGTCCCGACAACACCACCTTGCAGCTTGCCCCGACCGTGCAAATCACGAGCAATAATGAACAGCAGCTCATCACCGTCGACAACCGTACCGGTGTGGTCGACCATCAGCACTCGGTCGCCATCACCGTCAAAGGCGATACCGAGATCCGCATGCTCAGCCAGTACAGCCGCCTGCAATGCCTCGGTGTGGGTCGAACCGCAGTTATGGTTGATGTTCAGCCCGTTAGGCTGGGCTGAAAGCACCACCACCTCGGCGCCCAGCTCTCGAAAAACGCTCGGTGCGACTTTGTAGGTTGCTCCATGGGCACAATCGACAACGATCTTCAGCCCCGAAAAACTGGTACCGGTTGGAACACTGCCTTTGCAGAATTCGATGTAGCGGCCCGATGCGTCGTTGATCCGGGATACCTTGCCGATCTTGCTCGACTCGACCACCGTCATGGGCGCGTCCAGCAACTCTTCAATCATCAGTTCGATTTCGTCCGGCAGCTTGGTGCCCTTGCCGGAGAAGAATTTAATGCCGTTGTCGTCATGAGGGTTATGCGACGCACTGATCACAATGCCAGCCTGCGCCTGGAATGTACGCGTCAGGTAGGCGATGGCAGGTGTAGGCATCGGCCCGAGCAGCATGACATCGGCACCAGCGGAGGTCAGGCCGGCCTCAAGGGCCGATTCGAACATGTAGCCGGATATGCGCGTGTCCTTTCCGACCAGGACCTTGCAGGCCCCCATCTTTCGGAACGCCATGCCGGCAGCCCAGCCAAGCTTGAGCATGAAATCGGGGGTAATGGGGTATTCGCCGACCCGACCACGGATACCGTCGGTGCCAAAGTATTTTTTGCTCATAAGTGCTCCATCATTCTTATTCGGCTGAATCCACCGCGGCGATCATCCGCACGACATCCATTGTTTCGATCACATCATGCACCCGTAATATACGCGCGCCTTTCGTAATGGCCAGGGCCGCCAGGGCGAGACCTCCATAGAGGCGCTCTCCTACCGGACGCCCCAGGGCGTTGCCTATCATGCTCTTTCGCGAAACCCCAACCAACAAGGGTCGCCCAAGGGCATGCAAGGCTTCCATATGTTTGAACAGGCTTAGATTGTGGGCCACTGTCTTCGCAAAACCGAATCCAGGGTCAAGGATAATGCGCTCGGCGGGAATGCCCACGGCAGCGCACTGGTTCATGCGCTCCGCCAGGAACTCGCCCACCTCCTTGGTCACGTCGTCATAATGCGGGTCGTCCTGCATGGTTCCAGGCTCGCCCAGCATATGCATCAGACAAACCGGCAGGCCCGTGGCGGCGGCCGCATCCAGAGCGCCATCTCGACGCAAGGAGCGAACATCGTTGATAAGCCCCGCCCCCAAGCGCGCCGCCTCCCGCATGACTGCCGGCGTGGACGTATCGACTGAGATGACGACATCGAGCTCGCGATGGATGCGCTCGACAATCGGCGCCACTCGCTCCAGCTCTTCCGTAGGCGAAACCGCCCGCGCACCGGGACGAGTGGACTCTCCGCCAACATCGATCAACGTCGCGCCAGCGCAGACCATGGCCTGCGCATGTCGCAACGCAGCGTCAAGCTGACTGAAGCGCCCACCATCGGAAAAGGAATCAGGAGTGACATTGAGGATGCCCATGACATGCACATGGGCCAAATCAAGAACCCGGTTGCCGCAAGGCAACCGGGTCGAGGACTGAACAGAAGTCATTTCAAGCCTTAAACGTCGGCAGCCGGGCCGCCGATGGGTGTTTCCGGGCGCTCGCCCTGCACCGCCGGAGGCGTACCTGAGGCACCCGTGCCACCGGACCAATCCCGAGGCTCACGTGGCGTGCGGCCTGCCATGATGTCGTCGATCTGCTCGGCATCGATGGTTTCATATTTCATCAAGGCATCAGCCATCGCATCCAGCTTGTCGCGATTGTCCGTGAGGATCTGCTTCGCCGTGCCGTAGCAGTGGTCGATGATGCTGCGAACTTCAGTGTCAATCAGCTTGGCAGTCTCACCGGAGAAGCTAGCATGTTGACCACCGCCACCGCGGCCAAGGAACACTTCGCCTTCTTCCTCGGCATACATCAGCGGCCCGAGCTTCTCGGACAAGCCCCACTTGGTCACCATGTTTCGCGCAATCTGGCTGGCACGCATGATGTCGTTTGACGCACCAGTCGTCACGCCATCGAAACCCAACGTCATCTCTTCAGCGATACGACCGCCGTACAGCGAACATATCTGGCTGATCAAGGCACGCTTGGAGAGGCTGTAGCGGTCTTCTTCCGGCAGGAACATCGTCACACCCAGCGCGCGACCGCGCGGGATGATCGAAACCTTGTAAACCGGATCATGCTCAGGCACCACTCGACCGACGATAGCGTGACCCGCTTCGTGGTAAGCCGTGTTCTGCTTTTCTTTTTCCGACATGACCATCGATTTGCGCTCGGCGCCCATCATGATCTTGTCCTTGGCCAATTCGAACTCTTTCATTTCAACGACGCGCTTGCCGGAACGGGCCGCGAACAACGACGCTTCGTTTACCAGGTTCGCCAGATCCGCACCGGAGAAACCCGGCGTACCGCGGGCGATGACCGCTGGAGCGACATCGTCACCCATTGGCACCTTGCGCATGTGGACCTTCAGGATCTGCTCGCGACCGCGGATGTCTGGCAGCCCCACCACGACTTGGCGGTCGAAACGACCTGGACGCAACAGCGCGGGGTCAAGCACGTCAGGACGGTTGGTGGCGGCAATCACGATGATGCCGTCGTTCATTTCAAATCCGTCCATCTCCACCAGCAACTGGTTGAGGGTTTGCTCACGTTCGTCGTGACCACCACCCATACCAGCACCACGGTGACGACCGACCGCGTCGATTTCGTCGATGAAGATGATGCACGGGGCGTGTTTCTTGGCTTGTTCGAACATGTCACGAACACGGCTGGCGCCCACGCCGACGAACATTTCGACAAAGTCGGAGCCGGAAATCGTGAAGAACGGTACTTTCGCTTCGCCGGCAATCGCCTTGGCCAACAGCGTTTTACCTGTACCCGGCGGGCCAACCATCAGCACACCACGTGGGATGCGGCCACCCAGGCGTTGGAATTTGCCCGGATCGCGCAGGAACTCGACCAGCTCACCCACTTCTTCCTTCGCCTCATCGCAACCCGCGACGTCGGCAAGGGTGGTCTTGACCTGATCTTCGGACAACAGCCGAGCCTTGCTCTTGCCGAAGCTCATCGGCCCGCCCTTGCCTCCGGCTCCACCCTGCATCTGGCGCATGAAGAACATGAACACCGCAATGATCACAAGGATAGGGAAGCTGGCGACCAGAAGCTGGGTCCAGATGCTTTGCTGCTCGGGCTGCTTGCCTTCGATCACGACATGATTGTCCACCAGGTCGCCGATCAGGCCGTTGTCCTGGATAGCCGGACGAATGGTCTTGAAAGTGTCGCCGTCGGCGCGCTTGCCGGTAATCACATAGCCATCAACGGCTACGCGCTCGACCTTGCCTTCCTTGACCTGCTGGAGGAAGTCGGAATAGTTGAGGGTCTGCGGCTCGTTAGGGCTGGAGAAGTTGTTCATCACGGTCACAAGGACAGCAGCGATGATCAACCACAGGATCAGATTCTTTGCCATATCGTTCAATTAACTACCCTCTGAAGCAAGCTCCGCTACTGGCGCGCGCTTCGCATGATATTCACCGGCCTAACTTACTACATTACCTGCGACTTGGCAGGCGCCGTCTGTAACCCTTTGTGAAACTTTGACTCGCGTAATTTTCGTTACCTGCCATTTTCAAGGCGAGACAAAAAAAACTATCGCCCCTGATCAAAGACGCTCATCACTGGCAGCGCCTTCAATCCCGCGGAACCCACGCGCCAGCAGGTACTGCTCGCGAGAACGGTCACGGGACGACAACGGCTTGCGCATCTGCACTTTGTCGAACAGCTTGCGGATACCCTTATGGTACTCATCGAAGCCCTCACCCTGGAAAACCTTGATCAGGAAATCACCACCCGGACGCAGAACCCGCCCAGCCAGATCCAGGGCCAGCTCGCTCAGAAACATCGCACGAGGCATGTCGACAGCCGCTAATCCACTCATATTGGGGGCCATATCGGAAATCACAAGGTCGACTTCGGTATTTCCGACGGCCTCCAGGATTTTCGCCAACACCGCGTCTTCCGTGAAGTCGCCCTGGATGAAGGTGACATCGGGGATGCCGTCCATTTCCAGGATATCGGAAGCGATCAGCCGCCCCTGGCCGCCAATCAGACGACTGGTTACTTGCGACCAGCCTCCCGGCGCTGCGCCGAGATCGATCACGGTCATGCCAGGACGAATCAGGCGATCTTTTTCCTGGATCTCCAGCAATTTATAGCTGGCGCGCGAACGATAGCCGTCTTTTTGCGCCATTTTGACGTAAGGGTCGTTGAAATGTTCTTTGAGCCAGTTCTGGCTAGTCTTGGAACGGGCCACGGGCCACCTCTAAAAAATAAATCGCGTCGTGATTAACTGGGCGGTCCCGGACTCGCTCGGGTAAACTGGCCGCCGCTTTTTACAAGATCAGACGCAGGGGTCAGATTATGCCGCTCACTCAAGAGCAGAAGAAACAATACAAATCCATTGGCCACCATCTGAAACCGGTTTTGACTGTGGCTGACAACGGTTTGACTGAGGGTGTGCTCGCCGAACTGGAACGCGCCTTGGGCGATCACGAGCTGATCAAGATCAAGCTCAACATCCTCGACCGCGAAGCCCGCCTGGCTGCCGTTGCCGAACTGTGTAAAGTCGGAAAGGCAGACCTCGTGCAGGTCATCGGCAAGATGGCGCTGATTTACCGCAAGAACTTCAGCGTCAACAAGCAATTGTCGAACGTTCACCGCTTCAAGTGATACCAAAGGGTCAAGGGTGTGCTTCGCACACCCTGCCGCTCCAGCCGGGAACCGGTTGCAACACTAGCACCAATCCGGAAAAGCCCAGTATCAGATAACTGAATACCTGCCACTGCGTTGCACTTGGCCAACCGAGACGCACCGCCAGGAACATCCCGCATGCGTACAACGACATGAGCAGCAATTGCCCACGAATGTCGCGCCATAGACTGACAAAACCCTCAGCCTGAACCAACACCAGTGCCTGAAACAGCACGCACGCTGCGGAAAATCCCACCAGCAGCGCCGTCAGCATGCTCGCGATTTCATCGATAAGCAGCGGCGCCAGGCCAATTTTGCCCAGTACCGGCAGCAGACCGATGTGCAGCAACCAGACGCCGCCCACCCACAACATCTGGGCGAGCTGCCAGATCATGGCGCCCGCTCGCAGCGGGCGCCTTCGTTCAGATATGACGGACTTCGACAATCTCATACTCGATGACACCGCCAGGCGTCTTCACGGCAACCACGTCACCCTCTTCCTTGGCAATCAAGGCACGGGCGATAGGGGAACCGACTGAAATCTTGCCGAGCTTGATGTCCGCCTCGTCCTCGCCAACGATCTGGTAAGTGACGCTTTCATCAGTCTCGACGTTGGCGATTTCCACGGTGGTGCCGAAAATCACTTTGCCAGTGTGCGGGATCGTGGTGACATCGATAATCACCGCGTTCTGCATACGGCCTTCGATGTCACGGATACGCGCCTCGACCATGCCCTGCTCTTCACGGGCAGCGTGGTATTCGGCGTTTTCCTTCAGGTCGCCCAGCTCACGGGCCTCACCGATGGCCTGGCTCAAGCGAGGACGCTCGACCTTGGTCAGGTGAGCGTGCTCTTCTTCCAGGGCGCGAGCGCCCTGAACGGTCATGGGGTACTTGGTTATGCTCATGCCTTCAATCCTGCATGTAGATCCTGCAAGCGACGTACGGTCTTCTCAGGGCCGAACTTGAGCGCTTCGCAGATCGCTTCGCCGGCAGCAATGGTCGTGGTGCAGTAGATCTTATGCTGCAGCGCATTGCGACGAATGGAATAGGAATCAGCGATCGACTGGCGACCTTCGGTGGTGTTGATGATCAGCGTGACTTCGTCATTTTTGATCATGTCGACCACGTGCGGACGGCCCTCGGTCACCTTGTTCACGCGGCGCACTTTCAGGCCTGCTGCTTCGATCAGCTTGGCAGTACCGGCAGTGGCGACCACTTCGAAGCCCAAGTTGATCAGATCACGGGCCACGCCTGCAACCAGTGGCTTGTCGTCATCACGCACGCTGATGAACGCCGTGCCACCCGTCGGCAACACTTCGCTGGCGCCCATCTGGGCCTTGGCGAAAGCCTCACCGAAAGTATCGCCCACGCCCATGACTTCACCGGTGGATTTCATTTCCGGGCCGAGGATCGGGTCAACACCCGGGAACTTGGCGAACGGGAACACCGCTTCTTTCACGCTGTAGAAGTTCGGGATGATTTCCTTGGTAAAGCCCAGCTCTTGCAGGGTTTTGCCAGCCATGACCCGTGCAGCGATCATTGCCAGGGAAACACCGATGCACTTGGAAACGAACGGCACGGTCCGGGAAGCGCGCGGGTTGACTTCGATGACATAGATGTCTTCGCCCTGCAGGGCCAGTTGCACGTTCATCAGGCCGATGACGCCCAGCTCCAAGGCCATTTTCTTGACCTGTTCGCGCATCTCGTCCTGGATGTGCGCCGGCAGCGAGTAAGGTGGCAACGAGCAAGCGGAGTCACCGGAGTGAACACCGGCCTGTTCGATGTGCTGCATGATCGCGCCGATCACCACATCCTTGCCGTCGCTGACCGCATCCACGTCCATCTCGATGGCGCAGTTGAGGAAGTGGTCAAGCAATACCGGGCTGTCGTTGGACACCTGGACCGCTTCGCGCAGGTAACGCTTGAGTTCGTCTTCTTGGTAGACGATTTCCATCGCGCGACCGCCCAGTACATAGGACGGACGAACAACCAACGGGTAGCCGATCTTCGCGGCGGCGCGAATGGCTTCGTCTTCGCTGCGCACGGTGGCGTTTGGCGGCTGGCGCAGGTTCAGGCGCTCGACCATCTGCTGGAAGCGCTCGCGGTCTTCCGCGCGGTCGATGGCATCCGGGCTGGTACCGATGATCGGCACGCCAGCGGCTTCAAGGGCGCGAGCCAGTTTCAGCGGGGTCTGGCCGCCGTACTGGACGATCACGCCCTTTGGCTTCTCGACGCGGACGATTTCCAGCACGTCTTCCAGGGTGACAGGCTCGAAGTACAGACGATCGGACGTGTCGTAATCAGTGGACACGGTTTCCGGGTTGCAGTTGACCATGATGGTCTCGTAACCGTCGTCGCGCAGGGCCAGTGCCGCGTGTACACAGCAGTAGTCGAATTCAATGCCCTGGCCGATCCGGTTGGGGCCGCCACCCAGGATCATGATCTTGTCACGGCTCGACGGCGCGGCTTCGCACTCTTCTTCGTACGTGGAGTACAGGTAGGCGGTATCGGTGGCGAACTCAGCGGCGCAGGTGTCGACGCGCTTGTAGACCGGGAAAACCTCCAGCTTGTGACGATGGGCGCGAAGGCTCTTGTCGGTCACGCCCAGCAACTTGGCGAGGCGCTGGTCGGAGAAGCCTTTGCGTTTGAGGCGCAGCATCGTGTCGCGGTCAATGCTGGACATGCCCAGGGTCTTGACCTTCTCTTCTTCCTTGATCAGATCTTCGATCTGCACCAGGAACCAAGGATCGATCATGTTCATGCCGAAAATCTGTTCGACCGTCATGCCGGCGCGGAAGGCATCGGCCACGTACCAGATACGCTCGGCGCCCGGCACGGTCAGCTCGCGCTTGAGCTCGCTCATGCTTTCCGGGTTGCTCAGGTCCAGCTTCGGATCGAGGCCGCAAACACCCACTTCCAGGCCGCGAAGGGCTTTCTGCAGGGATTCCTGGAAGGTCCGGCCGATGGCCATGACTTCACCGACCGACTTCATCTGAGTGGTCAGGCGAGCGTCAGCCTTGGCGAACTTCTCGAAGGCGAAGCGTGGCAGCTTGGTCACGACGTAGTCGATGGACGGCTCGAAGGACGCCGGTGTCTTGCCGCCGGTGATGTCGTTCGACAGCTCGTCCAGGGTGTAGCCCACGGCTAGCTTGGCGGCGACCTTGGCGATCGGGAAACCGGTGGCCTTGGAGGCCAACGCCGAGGAACGGGACACCCGCGGGTTCATCTCGATGACCACCATGCGACCAGTGTTCGGGCAGATGCCGAACTGGACGTTGGAACCGCCGGTTTCCACGCCGATCTCGCGCAATACCGCCAGGGAGGCGTTACGCAGGATCTGGTATTCCTTGTCCGTCAGGGTCTGGGCCGGCGCAACGGTGATCGAGTCACCGGTGTGCACACCCATCGGGTCGAAGTTCTCGATGGAGCAGACGATGATGCAGTTGTCCTTTTTGTCACGGACAACTTCCATTTCATATTCTTTCCAACCGATCAGGGATTCGTCGATCAGCAATTCCTTGGTCGGCGACAAATCAAGACCACGGGCGCAGATTTCTTCGAATTCTTCACGGTTGTAGGCGATGCCACCACCGGTGCCGCCCATGGTGAAGGACGGACGGATGATGCACGGGAAACCAAGGCGCTCCAGGACCGCGTTGGCTTCTTCCATGCTGTGGGCGATACCCGAGCGCGGACAGTCCAGGCCGATGGATTTCATCGCCTTGTCGAAACGCGAACGGTCCTCGGCCTTGTCGATGGTGTCGGCGTTGGCGCCGATCATTTCCACACCGAATTTCTCCAGGACGCCTTCGCGCTCCAGCTCAAGGGCGCAGTTCAGCGCGGTCTGGCCGCCCATGGTAGGCAGCAGAGCGTCCGGGCGCTCCTTCTCGATGATCTTGGCAACGGTTTGCCATTTGATCGGTTCGATGTAGGTGGCGTCAGCCATGGCCGGGTCGGTCATGATGGTGGCCGGGTTGGAGTTCACCAGGATGACGCGATAGCCCTCTTCGCGCAGGGCTTTGCAGGCCTGGGCGCCGGAGTAGTCGAATTCGCACGCCTGGCCGATCACGATCGGGCCAGCGCCGAGAATCAGGATGCTTTTTATGTCTGTACGTTTTGGCATGGGTTTGTCACTCAAATCCGCAGGTCAGTCGGCTAGGCCGTCGAACAATCTTTGAAGCGCCCGAGGGGGCCGCCGTTTTCGGGGCCGCCCTCGGGCTTCACGCGGTCAGCGTCGCTTGGCCATCTCGTTGATGAAGCGATCGAACAGCGGCGCCACGTCGTTCGGGCCCGGGCTCGCTTCTGGGTGGCCCTGGAAGCTGAACGCGCTCTTGTCGGTACGCTCGATACCTTGCAGCGTGCCGTCGAACAGCGACTTGTGAATCGCGCGCACGTTGGCCGGCAGGGTCGCTTCGTCGACGGCAAAACCGTGGTTCTGGCTGGTGATCATGACGACGCCGGTGTCCAGGTCCTGGACCGGGTGGTTTGCACCATGATGGCCATGACCCATTTTGACGGTCTTGGCACCCGAGGCCAGGGCAAGCAATTGGTGACCGAGGCAGATACCGAATACCGGAATCTCGGTTTCCAGCACATCCTTGATCGCCTGGATGGCGTAGTCGCAAGGCTCCGGGTCACCCGGGCCGTTGGACAGGAACACGCCATCGGGCTTGAGCGCCAGGACGTCAGCCGCCGGGGTTTGTGCTGGCACTACCGTCACGCGGCAGCCACGTGCGACCAGCATGCGCAGGATGTTCAACTTGACGCCGTAGTCGTACGCGACCACGTGGTACGGCAGCTCGGAGGCTTCGATCGTCGCGTGGCTGTCGGTTTTCAGATCCCAGACCGAGGAGCGCCACTCATACTGCTTCTGGGTGCTGACGACCTTCGCCAGGTCCATGCCCTTGAGGCCTGGAAACCCCTGGGCGGCGGCGATGGCCGCCTCTTCGGAAATGTTGTCGCCGGCCATGATGCAGCCGTTCTGCGCGCCTTTTTCCCGAAGGATGCGGGTCAGGCGGCGGGTATCGATACCGGCAATCGCCACGACATTGTTGGCTTTTAGGTAGTCGGAGAGGGACATCGTGTTACGCCAGTTGCTCGCTACCAGCGGCAAGTCGCGGATGACCAGGCCAGCGGACCAGACACGATCGGACTCAGCGTCTTCCGGCGTGGTGCCAGTGTTGCCGATGTGCGGATAGGTCAAGGTAACGATTTGTTGGGCGTAGGAAGGATCGGTAAGAATTTCCTGATAGCCGGTCATTGCGGTGTTGAACACCACCTCACCAACGGTCTGACCGTCGGCTCCAATGGCTTCGCCGCGAAAAATGCTGCCATCAGCAAGGGCGAGTATGGCTGGCTTAGTCAAGAAGACCTCCCGTAAATAAAGCCTGAAAGGGCGATCGCAGGTTGTAAAAAAGCGGAGTGACGTATGGACACGTCACCCCGCTTGTTCACTGAATTATTCTGCGCGCTTTTAGTGGACACACTAAAGCTGTAGCTTACAGAAAAAGGCTTTTTTGGTCCACCGCTAATGAGCCTGAAAGGCAGGGGAATGCGACAGGTCGTCGCGAAGCGGCGTAAAACGGGGCTCAGTATAACCTGAACCCCGTCTTCAGAGACATCAACGCAGGTCGAGAACATCCTGCATGTCGTACAAACCAGGCTCACGACCATCCAACCAAAGCGCGGCACGCACAGCGCCCTTGGCGAAGGTCATCCGGCTCGATGCCTTGTGGGTAATTTCCAAACGCTCGCCCTCAGTCGCGAACAGCACGGTGTGATCACCCACCACATCGCCGCCACGCACGGTCGCGAAACCGATGGTGTCTCTGTCCCGAGCACCGGTATGCCCCTGGCGCCCGTACACGGCCACTTCCTGCAAATCGCGACCCAGCGCATCGGCAATCACTTCACCCATGCGCAACGCGGTGCCCGAAGGCGCATCGATCTTGTGCCGGTGATGTGCCTCGATGATTTCGATATCCGCATCGTCGCCCAACACTCGAGCAGTCAAGTCCAGCAACTTCAGCGACAGGTTAACGCCGACGCTGAAGTTCGCCGCAAACACAATCGGGATGTCGTTGCCTGCCTCGGCCAGCAATTGCTTTTGCGCGGCATCCAGGCCGGTCGTGCCGATCACCATGGCCTTGCCAGCCTTGCGGCAGATGGCAAGGTTCTTGAGCATCACTTCCGGAAGGGTGAAATCGATCAGGACGTCAAACTCGTCGAGCACCTTTTCCAGCCCACCGGACATTGGCACGCCGATACGCCCAAGCGAGGCCAACTCGCCAGCATCGGCGCCTACCAGCGTACTGTCGGGCCTCACGATGGCAGCGGTCAGGCCCGAAAGCGGCGAGCGTTGCTGCACCGCTTCGACCAGCGCCTTGCCCATGCGCCCCGCGGCGCCCATCACAGCAATACGTCGCATGCCCACTCCTTACAGGTCGCCGAAGAAGCGCTTCACGCCTTCGAACCAGCCAGTGGTTTTTGGGGAGTGGCTATTGTCATCCGCCAGCGAGCTGCGGAACTCTTCCAACAGTTCCCGCTGACGCCGGCTCAGGTTGACCGGTGTTTCTACCGCAACGCGGCACATCAGGTCACCCGCACCACCGCCACGCACCGGCGCCACGCCCTTGCCGCGAATCCGGAATTGCTTGCCGGTTTGCGTCCCCTCAGGGATCTTCAGCTTGACGCGACCATCGAGGGTCGGGATTTCCAGCTCGCCACCCAGCGCCGCATCGACGAAGCTGATAGGCACTTCGCAGAACAAGTGCTTGCCGTCACGCTGGAAGATCGCGTGTTCGCGCACGTTGATGACCACATACAAATCGCCAGTCGGACCACCCTGGGCACCTGCCTCGCCTTCGCCAGACAGGCGGATACGGTCGCCCGTGTCGACACCGGCCGGCACTTTCACCGACAGCGTCTTGTACTCTTCGACACGCCCTTCGCCATGGCAGGCATCGCACGGATCGGAAATGATCTTGCCTTGGCCATGGCAGCGCGGACAGGTCTGCTGGACCGAGAAGAAGCCTTGCTGCATGCGAACCTGGCCGATACCGCCACAGGTAGGGCACGTGACTGGCGAGGAACCCTTCTTGGCACCCGAGCCGTCGCATGGCTTGCAATTGACCAGCGTCGGAACACGGATATTGACCGTGGTCCCCCGCACCGCCTCCTCGAGGCTCAGCTCCAGCGTGTAGCGCAGGTCACTGCCTCGCTGGGCGCCACCACGGGCACCGCCACGGCCGCCACCGAAGAAATCACTGAACACATCGCCGAAAATATCGGAGAAGTTCTGTCCGCCGAAACCGGCACCGCCGCCACCCATGCTAGGATCGACACCGGCATGGCCGTACTGGTCGTAAGCCGCGCGTTTGCTGGAATCGGACAGGACTTCATAGGCCTCGTTGGCCTCCTTGAACATCTCTTCCGAAGCCTTGTCGCCGGGATTACGGTCCGGGTGGTGTTTCATCGCCAGGCGACGATAGGCCTTCTTCAGCTCTGCTTCGCTGGCCCCCCGCTCAACACCCAATACTTCGTAAAAATCACGTTTTGCCATTAGTCTTTGCACTCTTATAGGACGTTCGGCAAACCTCTCCTGAACCTCGCCAAACTCGTTGGGCCTCCATACAGGCCCGAACCCAACTCACGTCGATTCAACGATCCTGGTCTCGGTGCATATCGCCCGGAAAGCAGGAGCATTCCCGAACCCACCGTCAGCACCCGAGCTTTGTCGCATGCTGCAAAAATTCGCTGCCTCCAGACACGCCAACGCGGGAGCAAGCTCCCGCGCGGCGACATCCTACCAGCCACCGCACAAAAGCAGTCAACCGGCCGACCAACAAGCGATTACTTGTTGTCTTTCACTTCTTCGAACTCAGCGTCGACGACATCGTCGGTTTTCTCGGCCGACTCGCCTTGCGGCGCTGCGCCTTCAGCGGGCTGGGCCTGCTCGGCATACATCTTCTGAGCCACTGGCGCGGAGACTTTCGACAACTCTTCGATCTTCGCTTCGATGGCCGCCTTGTCGTCGCCTTTGACGGCAGCTTCAAGGGCAACTACAGCCGCTTCGATCGCCGTTTTTTCTTCGGCGGTCACTTTGTCACCGGCGTCGGCGATCATCTTGCGAGTCGAGTGCACCAAGGCATCGCCCTGGTTACGCGCGCTTGCCAGCTCTTCGAACTTGCGGTCTTCCTCGGCGTTGACTTCAGCGTCGCGAACCATCTGCTGAATTTCTTCTTCGGACAGGCCGGAGTTGGCCTTGATCACGATCGACTGGGTCTTGCCGGTGGCCTTGTCTTTCGCGCCGACGTGCAGGATGCCGTTGGCGTCGATGTCGAAGGTCACTTCGATCTGTGGCACGCCACGTGGAGCCGGTGGAATCTCGGCCAGGTCGAACTTGCCCAACGACTTGTTCTGGGCGGCTTGCTTGCGCTCGCCTTGCAGCACGTGGATGGTCACGGCGCTCTGGTTGTCATCGGCAGTCGAGAACACCTGGGATTTCTTGGTAGGAATCGTGGTGTTTTTCTCGATCAGCGCAGTCATCACGCCGCCCATGGTTTCGATACCCAGGGTCAGCGGGCTGACGTCGAGCAGCAGAACGTCCTTCACGTCACCGGCCAGAACGGCGCCCTGGATGGCAGCACCCATGGCAACGGCTTCGTCAGGGTTCACATCCTTACGAGCTTCCTTACCGAAGAAATCGGTTACCAGCTTCTGCACCAGCGGCATACGGGTCTGGCCGCCGACCAGGATCACGTCGTTGATCGAACCCACGTCGATACCGGCGTCTTTCATCGCAATGCGGCAAGGCTCGATGGTGCGCTGAACCAGGTCTTCAACCAGCGCTTCGAGCTTGGCGCGGGAAATCTTCACGTTCAGGTGCTTCGGACCGGTGGCGTCTGCGGTGATGTACGGCAGGTTGACGTCGGTCGACTGGCTCGAGGACAGTTCGATCTTGGCTTTTTCAGCGGCTTCTTTGAGGCGCTGCATGGCCAGCGGGTCACCCTTGAGGTTCATGCCGCTTTCTTTCTTGAACTCATCGACGAGGTAGTCGATCAGGCGGATGTCGAAGTCTTCACCACCGAGGAACGTGTCGCCGTTGGTCGCCAGCACTTCGAACTGGTGCTCGCCGTCGACTTCAGCGATCTCGATCACGGAAACGTCGAAGGTACCGCCACCCAGGTCGTAAACGATCACGGTGTGATCGCCCTTGGCCTTGTCCATGCCGTAGGCCAGAGCGGCCGCGGTTGGTTCGTTGATGATGCGTTTTACGTCCAGGCCCGCGATGCGGCCGGCGTCTTTGGTCGCCTGACGCTGGCTGTCGTTGAAGTAAGCAGGGACAGTGATAACCGCCTCAGTCACTGCTTCGCCGAGGTAATCTTCGGCGGTTTTCTTCATTTTCTTCAGGATTTCAGCCGAGATCTGTGGCGGCGCCATTTTCTGGCCGTTCACTTCAACCCAGGCGTCGCCGTTGTCAGCCTTGGCGATCTTGTAAGGCACCATCTTGATGTCTTTCTGAACGACTTCTTCGTCGAACTTGCGACCGATCAGACGCTTCACCGCGTACAAGGTGTTATGCGGATTGGTCACAGCCTGACGCTTGGCGGACTGACCCACCAGGATTTCGCCATCGTTGGCGTACGCGATGATCGACGGCGTGGTGCGCGCGCCTTCAGCGTTTTCAATAACCTTGGCCTTGCCGTTTTCCAGCACGGAGACGCACGAGTTGGTGGTCCCCAGGTCGATACCGATAATTTTGCCCATCTTGACTCTCCCGGAACTTGGATTTTGTTGCCGCAGCATTGGTGGTTAACTGCGGTAGCACTTAAACGCTTGACTTCTTAATGGGGCCGTTTCGCCCGATTTCAAGCCTGCTCATCAATAGAAGGCGAAACCGGCGCTGGCGCCTTGCTGACCACAACCATGGCCGGGCGCAGCAGACGACCGTTGAGCAGATAGCCTTTCTGGAACACTTTCAGCACGCTGTTTGGCTCGACGTCTGCACTTTCCTGCATCGCCATGGCCTGATGGTGCTCGGCGTTGAAGGGTTCACCGTGAGGATCGATCGCTTCAAGCTGGTAACGCTTGAGCGTGTCCTGGAACATTTTCAGGGTCAGCTCGATGCCTTCACGCATTGGACGGATGTTCTCGTCGTCCGGGTTGGACAGCTCCAGACCCCGCTCCAGGCTGTCGATGATCGGCAGCAGGTCGCCAGCAAAACGTTCCAGGGCGAATTTATGAGCCTTTTCCACATCCTGCTCGGCACGACGGCGGACGTTCTGCAGATCGGCTGCTACACGCAACGCCTGATCCTGCGCACCGGCCAGTTGCTCTTCGAGCACTTGTACACGTGCCGCCAGGTCTTCACCCGAATCCTGGGGAGCCTGATTGGCGTCTAGATTTTGGGTGTCCTGCGTCTGTTCGTCAGCCATAGATTTCTCCTTTCAATTTCGTCCGCGAGCTCGACTCGCGCTTCTGCCCCGGTATATGGGGCCGGGTTTTCCAGCTTCAAGGGCCATCTGACGAATTAACCCTACAAAAGGCAGCAGCATAGTCATTCCTCGCAGCACTAAGGAATCGGTTGGTCCAAGCAAATCGAGCTAAGCGCAGGCATTGTCAGCGCGAAACAAAACACTGTATAAATAACCAGACCTAATGCCTGGGAGCGGCCTTATGCTGGTGCACCTGTCCGTACACAACTACGCCATCGTCGAACATCTCGACCTCGAACTCGATCGAGGCATGAGCGTGATTACCGGTGAAACCGGTGCCGGCAAATCGATCATGCTCGACGCCCTGGGACTGACACTTGGCGACCGCGCTGACAGCGGCGTGGTACGTCCCGGTGCGGAAAAGGCCGACATCCTGGCGACATTCGACCTCGTCGACATCCCCGAAGCCAGCGCCTGGCTGGCCGAGCGCGACCTGGACACCGATGGGCTGTGCATCCTGCGCCGGGTCATCACCGCCGAAGGCCGCTCCCGAGGCTATATCAACGGCACCCCTTGCCCCCTCGGCGACCTCAAGGCACTCGGCGAACTGCTGATCGATATTCACAGCCAGCATGAACACCAATCGCTGCTCAAGACCGACACACATCGTCGCTTGCTCGACGAGTACGCGGGTGCCACCGACCTGGCCCGCCAGGTTCAATTGGCCGCCCAACGCTGGCGACAGACCCGGCAGGAACTGGATCGACTTTCCAACTCAGGCGATGAACAACGGGCCCGCCACCAACTGTTGAGCTACCAGCTTGAAGAGCTGGAAAACCTGGCCCTGGGCGAAAACGAGCTGGAGGAACTTGAGCAGGAGCACAAGAACCTGACCAATGCCGAGGCACTCCTCGGTGTCTGTCGGCAAGTGGTCGAGCAATGCAGCGAAAGTGATTCCGGCAATGTGCTCAGTGCGCTGACCGCAAGCATCAACCGACTTTCCAGCGTCAGCAATGCCGTGGGAGCCCTGGGCGAAGCGAGCAACCTGCTGACCAGCGCCCAGATCCAGGTCGAAGAAGCCGTCGGGGAGTTGAACCGCTTCCTTGATCATTTCGACGCCGACCCGGCACGCCTCCAGTTTCTGGAAGAGCGCCTGGACACTATCTATACGCTGGCCCGCAAGCATCGCGTCCAGCCAACCGATGTCGTCGAATTGCAGCAACGGCTGCTGGAGGAACTGGAAAGCCTGAACGCCAATGATGAATCCATCGAGCGGCTCGGGGATGAACTGGCGTCCTTTGCGCGCCATTACCAGGAAAAGGCCAAGGAGCTCAGCGAATTGCGCCGACAAGCCGCGACGGGCTTGGCGAGCGCGGTAGAACAGGAGATCCAGCGCCTGGGCATGCCAGGGGGCCGATTCACCATCGAACTGCACCCTAACGGCGGTGATGATCTTCAGCCTAACGGGCTGGAGCAAGTGGAACTGCTGGTCAGCGCCAACCCCGGGCAACCCCTTAAAGCATTGGCAAAAGTGGCTTCCGGCGGCGAGCTGTCGCGTATCAGCCTGGCCATCCAGGTGATCACAGCGCAGACATCGCGGGTGCCAACGCTGGTGTTCGACGAGGTGGATGTCGGCATTGGCGGCCCTACGGCGGAAATTGTCGGCCAGTTGCTGCGCAGATTGGGCGAGCGTGGACAGGTCCTGACGGTCACTCACCTGCCCCAGGTTGCCGCCCAGGGACACCAACATCTATTTGTCCACAAGGTGCGCGGCGAAGACGCCACTCGTACCGCAGTGTCCAAACTCAACAAAAATGAACGCGTGGAAGAAGTCGCTCGGATGCTCGGGGGAATAGACCTGACCAAGGAATCCTTGGCCCACGCTAAAAAAATGGTGGTTGCGGCGAAAACCTGACATAGGCCGTTGAAAAAAAGAAGGCGACCCGAGGGTCGCCTTCTTTTGTTCTGAGGGCCTGAGCCCACGTCACAAGCTTATTTGCGCTTGCGCACATGCAGGACGAGATGGTGATCGATCAGCTCGAAGCCATACTCCTCAGCAATAGCCTTTTGCAGTTGCTCGATTTCAGGGCTGATGAATTCGATGACTTCACGGGTCTCAACATCCACCATATGGTCATGGTGCTCCCCGTCAGCCAATTCAAAGACAGCATGACCGCCATCGAAGTTATGACGAGCGACCAGCCCGGCAGCTTCGAATTGAGTCAGGACACGGTAGACCGTGGCCAGACCGACATCCTCGCCAGCTTCCATGAGCGCCTTATAGACGTCTTCGGCACTCATGTGGCGCTGCTCGGCAGAGTCGAGCATTTGCAGAATCTTGACCCTTGGCAGGGTCACTTTGAGGCCGGCTTTGCGTAGTTCGCTATTTTCAACCATGGTCAGCTTTCTCGCGATGCTGCTTCGCAGCTTCTCTTAATGCGGGTATGATCGGTGTTTACGTTGTCCCAGCCAAGATAGTGGAAGTCGCCCACCGATGCAAAACACCAAGCTCTTGCTAACCAGTTTCACCTTCGTGGGACTGCTCGCACTCGCCGGTTGTTCATTCCCCGGGGTTTACAAAATCGACATCCAGCAGGGCAATGTCGTCACGCAGGACATGATAGACCAGTTACGCCCGGGAATGACCCGCCGGCAAGTACGGTTTATCATGGGCAACCCTCTGTTGACCGACACGTTTCATGCCGATCGCTGGGATTACCTGTACAGCTTGCAGCCAGGCGGCGGCGAGCGGCAGCAGGAACGCATCAGCGTTATTTTCAATGCCAATGATCAACTCGTCAGCTTGTCGGGAGATTTCATGCCCGGCGTGAGCCGCGACGAGGCCATCATGGGCAAGGATAGCGGCACCACGGTCACCGACCCGACCCAGAACACCGAACAGCCGAAACCGGAAAAACCGGCCAAGCCAGGTTCGCTGCTGGATCAGATCCAGAAGGACGTGGACAACGTCGAGACCGTACCTGTCCCGACGCCAGAACCTCTGGATACCTCGCCGCAATAAATCGCGACAATAAAAAACCCGGCATGCCGGGTTTTTTATTGCCTGCAATACAAGCCAGTTTTTTATTCAGTTCGACGAGCCTGGGCTGCCTTGGCCGCCCGCAGGCGACGAATTTCCTTGGGGTCAGCCAACAATGGCCGGTAAATCTCAAGCCGGTCGGCTGGCTGCACCAGCTGCCGGTCCGGATCTGCGACCACCCGACCAAAAATCCCGATCGGACTCGTCGTCAAATCCAGCTCCGGAAAATCCGCAGCGATACCCGACGACATCAGGGCAGCACGAACAGATGTCCCTTCCTTGACGGCGAATCGTCGCAATACCTGACGATCGACACCGGCATACACCACTTCTATCTCAATCAACGCTTGAGCTCGGCATTCTGCTTGGCACGCTGGCAAAAAGCGTCGACCAGGGTGTTGGCCGCCTGATTGAACAACGGGCCTAACGTCGCCCGCACCAGCGGCCCGGCGTAATCGAACGACAGGTCCAGGCTGATCTTGCAGGCTTTCTCACCCAGCGCCTTGAACACCCAGACGCCATGGAGCTGATTGAAAGGCCCTTCCTCAAGGTTCATCTCGATGGACTGGCCCGGCACCAAGGTGTTACGAGTGACAAAGTGCTGGCTCAACCCGCCCTTGGCGACATTGAGGCTCGCGCGCATATGGGTTTCGGAGCTTTCGAGCACCTCGGCGGACGAGCACCAGGGCAGGAATTGCGGGTAACTCGCCACGTCGTTGACCAAGTCGTACAGCGCCTGGGCCGGATAGGGCAGGAGGGCCGAGCGTTGAATATGTGTCGTCATGTAAGCGTCACTTCCACAGCTGGGTGGCAAACACTACAAGAATGCCAATGGGCGCCACATAGCGCATCAAGAACAGACTCAAGGCGAACAATACAGGACTGCGTAGCGACAGCTCATCGCGCACGGCTTCACGCCCCATGATCCACCCTGCAAACACCACGAAACACAAACCGCCCAAGGGCAACATGATCCGCGACGTGAAGAAATCAATCACACCGAAGAAATCCAGCCCTCCGGTTGCTCCCCACTGATAGAGGTGGAACAGGTGGCCTTCGTTCACGAAAAACTTTGCCTGCTTCCATATATTGAAGGAAAAAACCGTACCCAGCCCCACGAACCAGCAAGTGAAAGCCAGCCAGAAAGTCACCCAGGCACGACTGAGGCGAGTCCGCTCAACCAGATAAGCCACCATCGGCTCGAGCAAGGAAATGGCCGAACTCCAGGCGGCAATCGCCACCAGGACAAAAAACACCACGCCCATCACTTGGCCGAACGCCATGCTGCCGAAGGCAAATGGCAGGCTGACGAACATCAGCCCCGGCCCCTCGCTAGGGTTCAGGCCAGCAGCGAACACAATGGGAAACAATGCCACCCCAGCCAACAACGACACGAAGGTGTCCAGCAGCGCAACGCCGACGACTGTCTTGGTGAGAGAGGCGCTCTTGGGCATGTAGGCGCCGTAGATCATGATCGAACCGACCCCCACGCTCAGGGAGAAAAAAGCGTGCCCCATGGCCGGCAACAGTCCATCCATGACTTTTTCCGGCTGGAAATCGAACATGAAATGCACGCCCTCCATGAAGTGCCCCGTGGTCATGCTGTAGCCCAGCAGCACCAGGATCATCACGAACAGCAGCGGCATCATGATTCGCAGGCTGCGCTCAAGGCCCGCGACGACACCACGGGCAATCACGACGGCGGAAAGCACCATGAACAGCGTGTGCCAGAGCGTCAGCCTCCAGGGATCGGCGATCACGCTCCCAAAGTAGGCGCCAACCTGATCGGGCGTTGCGTTCTGGAAGTCGCCGCGCCCCATGTCGATGATGTAGTCCAGCGACCAGCCACCGACCACGCTATAGAACGACAGGATCAGCAGCGCCGTGATCATCCCGGCGAATGCGCCCCAGGACCACTTCGACGAATGCCCCGCCTCCACCGCCAGCACTTTCAGGGCATTGGCCGGACTTTGCCGGGCGCGACGACCGATCAGCGTCTCAGCCAACATCACCGGCGCACCGATCAGCGCGATGCACGCCAGGAACATCAGCACGAAGGCGCCGCCGCCATAGACACCGACCATGTACGGAAACTTCCAGATACTACCCAGCCCGACGGCCGAACCGGTCGCGGCGAATATGAAGACCCAGCGGCTAGCCCAACTGCCGTGGACAGAAACCTTGTCTGTCGACATCGTGATCACGCCCAAGCGTTCAAAAAAGAGGCCGCATTGTCCGGGATTCATGCAACCTGCTCAAGCACACAGGTTCACCGTAGCCGACACGCACGCAACTGCCTATAATGCCGCCCCTATGGCTAAACAGAAGAAACACCCCACAGGGACCATCGCGCAAAACAAAAAGGCGCGACACGATTACTTCATCGAACAACGTTTCGAGGCTGGCATGGTCCTGGCCGGTTGGGAAGTAAAGAGCTTGCGTGCCGGCAAGGCGCAACTGGTCGACAGTTATGTCTTGCTCAAGGACGGCGAAGCATGGCTGCTGGGCAGTCATATCACGCCGCTGACCACCGCCAGCACCCACGTCATCGCCGACCCTGTGCGCTCGCGCAAGCTGCTGCTCAACAAGCGCGAGCTGGAGAAGCTCTTCGCTTCCGTGCAGCAGAAGGGTTATGCCTGCGTCTGTACATCGCTGTACTGGAGCAAGCACTTGATCAAGTGCGAGATCGCGCTGGGCAAGGGCAAGAAGGAATACGACAAGCGTGATACCGAACGCGAGCGCGATGCCGGTCGCGAATTGCAACGTGCGGTGCGCAACAAGGGCAAGGAAGAGTAGCCAGCCCGGAGCGACCGTGGGTGCGTGCTTGATTGCGATAGCGTCGTCACATCGACTGTAGATGTGTCAAATAGACCGCTATCGCGAGCAAGCTCGCTCCCAAAAGGTCCGCAAGCTCGATCAGATGCCCTTGCGCCGCTCCGCTCGCGCCACCCGCTGCACTTCCTGACGCACCTCTTCCAAGACTTCCTGCACGTACAAGATGTGTCGGCTGGACACTTCCCGCGCCAACTCGGCGTGCCCGTCCATGATGGCTTGATAAAGCTCCCGATGCTGGCTGATCAGCATGTCGCGCGTCTCGCTGCGCTGCTTGTACATGCCGCCGATATTGGTCACCACATTGCGCTTGAGCAGGTCGAACAATCCACGGATCGTATGCAGTAAGACAGCGTTATGGCTGGCCTCGGCGATCGCCAGGTGAAAACGCGCATCTGCCGCGCCCTCCTCTGCGCGGCTCACGTCCTCGTGGCGCGAATAACAATCCTGCAACGCTTCAAAGGCTGTCGTCAGCCGCTCCCGATCAACCTCCGTGGCCCGAAGTGCTGCGTAATAAGCGCAGGACGCTTCCAGGGTATGCCGGAACTCAAGCAAGTCGCGCTGCGCTTCGGGGTTGCTTTCCAAGAGGTGCAGCAGCGGATCACTGAACGTCGAGCCCAGCGACTCCACAACATAGTTGCCGCCGCCCTGGCGACTGATCAGCAAGCCCTTGGCCGTCAGTTTCTGGATCGCTTCACGCAACGAAGGACGTGACACGCCGAACTGCTCGGCCAGGGTCCGCTCGGCCGGCAACCGCTCGCCGGATTTCAACGTGCCCTCAAGGATCATGCCTTCAAGCCGCTCGACAATATCGTCAGACAAACGGCGCTGACGAATCTGATCAAACCCCATAACTCGACTCTCCACGGACCCGACAGCTCGCCGGGCTCTCTATTCTCGCCCATCCGAGCCCCTTCCACACCTATCAAAAACCACGGATGCCGACGGGGCGGATGCCATCGGCTGGGTGTTATGCGACGAAAGTTTCCGGGCGACAAATTGACACATGACAACCAAGGCTTTTACCCTAGCCGACAGCGCTTGTAAATTGGTATTACCAATTGTCCAAAGCCGCTGACCAGTGCCTGACCAAAAACAATTAGGGGCTCACCCAATATGCAAACCTGGCAACAGCTTTACAGTCCGCTCGGCAGCCTAGGCCTGTCCGCACTCGCGGCCGTCATTCCAATCGTATTTTTCTTCCTTGCCCTGGCGGTGTTTCGCCTCAAGGGGCACGTGGCCGGCAGCATCACCCTGGCGCTGGCGATCGCGGTCGCGATTTTTGCATTCCAGATGCCGGCGGACATGGCGTTCGCGGCGGCGGGTTATGGTTTTGCGTATGGGTTGTGGCCTATCGCCTGGATCATCGTTGCCGCGGTATTTCTCTACAAGCTGACCGTCAAGAGCGGCCAGTTCGAAGTGATCCGCAGCTCGGTGCTGTCGATCACCGACGACCAGCGCCTTCAGGTGCTGCTGATCGGCTTCTGTTTTGGCGCCTTTCTGGAAGGTGCCGCCGGCTTCGGCGCGCCCGTCGCGATTACCGCCGCATTGCTGGTGGGCCTGGGCTTCAACCCACTCTATGCCGCGGGCCTGTGCCTGATCGCCAATACCGCCCCGGTGGCATTCGGCGCGCTGGGCATCCCGATAATCGTGGCAGGCCAAGTCACCGGCATCGATGCGTTCAAGATCGGCGCCATGACCGGCCGACAGCTGCCATTGCTGTCGCTGTTCGTGCCGTTCTGGCTGGTATTCATGATGGATGGCCTGCGCGGCGTGCGAGAAACCTGGCCGGCGGCACTGGTGGCGGGCTTGAGTTTCGCCATCACTCAGTACCTCACCTCGAACTTCATCGGCCCGGAACTGCCAGACATCACCTCGGCCCTGGCCAGCCTGGTCTCGCTGACGTTGTTCCTGAAAATCTGGCAGCCCAAGCGCACCGCAGGCGCCCAGATCGCCGGCGCAACGTCCAGCGCAGCCATCACCGCCAGCGCCGGTGGTTTCGGCCAGCCTCGCAGCACCGTGGTGTCGCCCTACAGCCTGGGAGAAATCATCAAGGCGTGGTCGCCTTTTCTGATCCTCACCGTGCTGGTGACGATCTGGACGCTGAAGCCATTCAAGGCAATGTTCGCCCCTGGCGGCTCGATGTACGGTTGGGTGTTCAACTTCGCGATCCCGCACCTGGACCAGTTGGTGATCAAGTCCGCGCCAATCGTGGTCAACCCGACCGCCATCCCGGCGGTGTTCAAGCTCGATCCGATTTCGGCGACCGGCACAGCGATTTTCTTTTCCGCGTTGATCTCGATGCTGGTGTTGAAAATCGATTTCAGAACTGGTCTTACCACTTTTAAAGAGACGCTTTTTGAGTTGCGCTGGCCGATCCTGTCCATCGGCATGGTGCTGGCCTTCGCCTTCGTCACCAATTTCTCGGGGATGTCGTCGACCATGGCCCTGGTATTGGCTGGCACTGGCGCAGCGTTCCCGTTCTTCTCGCCGTTCCTCGGTTGGCTGGGCGTGTTCCTGACCGGCTCCGATACCTCGTCCAACGCGCTGTTCGGTTCGCTGCAAGCGACCACCGCGCACCAGATCGGCGTCAACGACACCTTGCTGGTGGCGGCCAATACCAGCGGCGGCGTGACCGGCAAGATGATTTCGCCACAATCGATCGCCGTGGCGTGCGCAGCGACCGGGCTGGTTGGCAAAGAATCCGATCTGTTCCGTTTCACCCTGAAACACAGCCTATTCTTTGCAACGATCGTTGGCCTGATCACGCTGGCTCAGGCCTACTGGTTCACCGGCATGCTGGTTCACTGAGTACTACACGAAGCACTGAAAAAACCGACGCCGAACCGTAATCGTCGTCCGCTATTCACAACCGGGTCTGCAAGGCTGCTGAAAGATTTCCCCTCTATATTCAGCAGCCTCAGCAGACGGATAACCGGGACCACCCGGAGACACGCCTGATGAGCGAGCTTTTTTATAACGCCGTGCCGAACGCGACCCGTGTCGCCCCGCCATTGCCCGAGCCCCGGCAGTACCCCAGCGAGAAACCTGCTCGGGTCTACCTCTTCGGGACATGCGTGGTCGACCTGTTCTACCCCGAAGCCGGGATGGATGCGATTCATCTCCTCGAGCGCGAAGGAATCCGGGTGGACTACCCACAGGGCCAGACCTGCTGTGGGCAACCGGCCTACACGTCGGGTTACACCGAACAGGCGCGGACAGTGGCGCGGGCGCAATTGGCGTTATTCGCCGAGGATTACCCGGTGGTCGTGCCGTCGGGCTCATGTGCCGGCATGCTGCGCGAGCATTACGCCGACCTGTTCAAGGACGAGCCGCAAATGCTCAAGCAGGTCCAGGCGCTGGCCGCCAGGACCTACGAATTGGCGGAGTTCCTGCTGTTCGTTTGCAAGGTGCAATTGAACGACAGTGGCACGCCAGTGAAGGTGGCGCTGCATACGTCCTGCTCGGCACGACGGGAAATGAACACCCACCTGCATGGCCGTGCGTTGTTGGCGCAGCTGCGCAATGTGGAGCGAGTCGACCACAGCCATGAGAGTGAATGCTGTGGTTTTGGTGGGACGTTCAGCGTTCGCATGCCGGATATTTCCGGCGCGATGGTGGCCGACAAGACCCTAGCGCTGAAGGAATCCGGCGCGCACCAGGTCGTCAGCGCCGACTGCGGGTGCTTGATGAACATCAACGGCGCCTTGGAAAAACAGCAGGAAGCGTTGCGCGGCCAACACTTGGCAAGCTTCCTCTGGCAGCGAACCGGAGGTGCCGCATGAGCACGCCGACGCTGATTCCGACCGTTGAGGTGCAGGAAGATTTTCGCGCCCGCGCCCACAAGGCGCTGGACGACACGCAACTGCGAAACAACTTTCGCAGCGCGATGGATTCACTGATGACAAAACGGGCAACGTCTTTCAGCGATGCCCACGAAAGAGAACATTTGCGAGTGCTCGGCAACGCTGTCCGGGCCCGCGCGTTATCCAAGCTGCCCGACCTGCTCGAGCAACTTGAAAGCAACCTGACCCGCAACGGTGTGAAAGTGCACTGGGCGGAAACGGTGGACGAAGCCAACGGCATCGTTCTTTCGATCATCCGCGCTCACGAGGCGCGGCAAGTGATCAAGGGCAAATCGATGGTCAGCGAAGAGATGGAGATGAACCATTTCCTCGAGGCTCGGGACATTGAGTGTCTCGAATCCGACATGGGGGAATACATCGTCCAGCTCGACCACGAGAAGCCTTCCCACATCATTATGCCGGCGATCCACAAGAATGCCGGTCAGGTCGCGTCCTTGTTCCACGACAAACTTGGCGTGGAATACACCAAGGACGTTGACCAACTCATTCAGATCGGTCGCAAGGTCTTGCGGCAGAAATTTTTCGAAGCCGACATCGGCGTTTCGGGCGTCAACTTTGCCGTCGCCGAAACCGGCACGCTGCTGCTGGTGGAAAACGAAGGCAACGGGCGGATGTCCACTACGGTGCCGCCGGTGCACATTGCCGTGACCGGCATCGAAAAAGTCGTGGAAAACCTGCGGGACGTCGTTCCGCTGCTTTCGCTGCTGACCCGCTCGGCCCTGGGCCAGCCGATCACCACCTACGTCAACATGATCTCCGGGCCACGCAAGGCCGATGAGTTGGACGGGCCTCAGGAAGTCCACCTGGTCTTGCTGGATAACGGTCGCAGCCAGGCATTTGCCGACAGCGAACTACGCCAGACCCTGAATTGCATCCGCTGCGGCGCCTGTATGAATCATTGCCCGGTCTACACCCGAATTGGCGGGCATGCCTACGGTGAGGTCTACCCGGGGCCTATCGGAAAAATCATCACGCCGCACATGGTCGGCTTGGCGAAGGTGCCGGATCACCCAAGCGCCTCCTCGTTGTGCGGCGCCTGTGGCGAAGTGTGTCCGGTGAAGATTCCGATCCCGGCCCTGTTGCGGCGGCTGCGAGAGGAAAACGTCAAGGCACCGGATAGCCCTAACCCGGTGATGCGCGGCCAGGGCAGCAAATACTCGGGCAAGGAACGGTTCATCTGGAATGCCTGGGCCCGGCTCAACAGCTCGCCACGGCTGTACCGGTTGTTCGCGTTCTTCGCCACGCGCCTGCGCGCCCTGACACCGCGGAACGTCGGGCCTTGGACCCAGAACCACAGCGCCCCGAAACCCGCCGCCCGCTCGCTGCATGACCTGGCCCGCGACCACCTGAGCCCGCAGGGAGACCGCCGATGAGCGCCAAGGAAAATATCCTCGCCAAACTGCGTAAAAGCCTCACAGGCACAACTCCGGTTGCCGACAACTATGACGTCGAATTTGTGACGCAGACCTACCGCTACGCACCCGAAGAACGCATCCCGCAATTGCGCAAGCTGATGGAGGCGGTACACACCGAGATCCACCTGACCTCTGGTGACATATGGCCGGCGCTGCTGGCGCAACTGCTGCGGGACCGCCAACTGCCGAGCCTGCTGATCGCCCCGACGACGCCTCACGGGCAAAAAATCGCACAGTTCTGGGCGAACAATCCGGACCTGCCTGCTCTCAAATCCTACGATCGGCCTGTGGAAGAATGGAAAGCCGAACTGTTCAACGAAACCCCCGCCAGCCTGACCGGCACCCTGGGTGCCATCGCCGCGACCGGCAGCCTTATTTTGTGGCCGACGCGGGAAGAACCGCGACTGATGAGCCTCGTCCCACCGGTGCATTTCGCCTTGCTCAAGGCCAGCGAGATCCGCGACAACTTCTATGAAGTGCAACAGGAATTCGAGTGGGCCCAGGGCATGCCCACCAACGCCCTGCTGGTATCGGGTCCGTCGAAAACCGCTGACATCGAGCAAGTCCTGGCGTATGGCGCCCATGGCCCGAAGGATCTGGTGGTGCTGATTCTGGAGGACCAATGACACTTCCGGCCCCTTTCCTGCGCGATGTCCTACAGCTGATCCCGCAGCAGCGACGTTTCGACGACCCGCTATCGACCTTGGCGTTCGGCACCGACGCCAGTTTCTATCGGCTGGTTCCGAAACTGGTGGTACGCGTCGAATCCGAAGACGAGGTGATTGCCCTGCTGAAACTGGCCCAGCGTGATCGCGTTCCCGTCACCTTCCGCGCGGCCGGTACCAGCCTGTCCGGCCAGGCCATCAGCGACTCGGTGCTGATTGTGTTGGGGGATAACTGGAACGGTCGCGAGATTCGCCAGCAGGGCACGCAGATTCGTTTGCAACCCGGCGTGATCGGCGCCCAGGCCAACGCCTGGCTCGCCCCGTTCGGGCGCAAGATCGGCCCGGACCCAGCGTCGATCAATGCCTGCAAGATCGGCGGCATCGTCGCCAACAACGCCAGCGGCATGTGCTGCGGCACCGCACAGAATACCTATCACACCCTGGCCGGCATCCGCCTGGTCCTGGCCGACGGCACGCGCCTGGACACCGAAGACGCCGCCAGCGTGGCGGCCTTCCGGACGAGCCACGGTGAACTGTTGGAAAGACTGGCGACCCTCGGCCGCGAGACCCGCGCCAACACGGAACTGGCCGCCCGAATTCGCCACAAATACCGTCTGAAAAATACCACCGGCCTGTCGCTCAACGCCTTGGTGGATTTCGACGAGCCTGTGGATATCTTGAGCCACCTGCTGGTGGGCTCCGAAGGCACCCTCGGCTTCATCAGCGCGGTGACCTACAACACCGTCATCGATCACCCGAACAAAGCGTCAGCGCTGATCGTATTCCCGGACGTGGAAACCTGCTGCAACGCCGTCACCGTTTTGAAAAGCCAGCCGGTTTCCGCCGTCGAGCTGCTGGACCGCCGCAGCCTGCGCTCGGTACAGGACAAACCCGGCATGCCGGATTTCGTACAGCATTTGTCGAACAATGCCTGCGCCCTGCTGATCGAATCCCGCGCGGCTTCGTCATCGCTGCTGCAAGAACAGCTGGCACGGATCATGGCCTCATTGGCCAGCTTCCCGGTGGAAAAGCAGGTCGACTTCACCGAAGACCCACGGGAAAACGCTCGCCTCTGGGCGATCCGCAAGGACACCTTCCCCGCCGTGGGCGCGGTTCGCAAGACCGGGACCACTGTGATCATTGAAGACGTGACCTTCCCGGTCGAACAACTGGCTATCGGGGTGAATCGCCTGATCGCGCTGTTCGACAAACATCACTACGACGAAGCGATCCTTTTCGGACACGCGCTGGAGGGCAATCTGCACTTCGTCTTCACCCAGGGCTTCAACAATACCGAAGAAGTCGCACGGTACCAGGCGTTCATGGATGACGTGGCGCACCTGGTGGCGGTGGAGTTTGGCGGCTCACTGAAAGCCGAGCACGGCACCGGCCGCAACATGGCGCCGTTCGTCGAGCTGGAATGGGGCAGCGATGCCTATCAATTGATGTGGCAACTCAAACGCCTGCTCGACCCCAACGGCATTCTCAACCCGGATGTGGTGCTCAGCGAGGACCCACAGATTCATCTCAAGCACCTCAAACCCTTGCCAGCCGCCGATGAGATTGTGGACAAGTGCATCGAATGCGGCTTCTGCGAGCCAGTGTGTCCGTCCAAGGACCTGACCCTGAGCCCGCGCCAGCGCATCGTGATCTGGCGGGACATACAGGCGAAAAAACGCGATGGCATGGACACTTCGCAGCTCGAAGCGGCCTATCAATACCAGGGCATCGACACCTGCGCCGCCACCGGGCTGTGCGCCCAACGCTGCCCTGTAGGCATCAATACCGGCGAACTGGTAAAAAAGCTCCGCGGACGCGACGCGACGCGTACGAAAACCGCCGACTGGCTTGCGAGTAATTTCACAACCGCATTGCAAGGGGCGCGCTTTACCCTGCATGTTGCCAATGGTGCGCGGATGCTCTTGGGGGCGCCGAGGCTGGCGCGTTTGTCCGCAGGACTGACACGCTTGTCCAAAGGCCAGGTCCCACAGTGGACCCACGCCATGCCGCAGCCGGAAAGGGCCATTCGATTCAGTCCCGCCGTGTCGGACGAACGACCCAGAGTGGTTTATCTGGCGGCCTGCGTGTCGCGAGTCATGGGACCTGCGGCAGGGGACAAGGAACAAATGTCGCTGCATGACAAGACTCGTGGGCTATTGGAAAAGGCCGGCTATCAAGTTGTCGTCCCGGACAATGTGGACAGCCTTTGCTGCGGCCAGCCCTTTGCGTCCAAAGGTTACGCCGACCAAGCCGAGCAGAAACGCCAGGAACTGATCGGCGCGTTGCTGCAGGCCAGCCGGGGCGGGCTCGACCCGATCTACTGCGACACCAGCCCTTGCACCCTGCGCCTGGTCCAGGACTTGGGCGACGTACGCCTGGATCTCTACGACCCGGTGCGCTTCATTCGCACGCACTTGATGGATCGCCTCGACTTCATGCCACAGGAGGCGCCTATCGCAGTGCATGTCACCTGTAGCACCCAACACCTCGGTGAAAGCCAGGCGTTGATCGACCTGGCGCGCAGGTGCAGCAAAAACGTGGTCATACCTGAAGGCATCCATTGCTGCGGTTTTGCCGGTGACAAAGGTTTCACCACGCCGGAACTGAACGCCCACTCATTACGCACCTTGAAGGACGCGGTACAGCATTGCAGCGAGGGAATTTCCACCAGCCGGACCTGTGAGATCGGTCTTACGCAGCATGGCGCAATCGACTACCACGGCCTGGTCTACCTGGTTGATCGAGTGACCCGTGCCAGGGTGACGTGAAGAAAAATAGAACCCTTGAGCGAGACGGTAGTCCACAGAACAAGCCCCGAAGATCGGGGCTTTCCCTCCATTCGGTCATCCGTCCTGACGGCCAGCCAAGTCTGGATCCTCAGTTCAAGGAGATAGATATGAAGCGTTCTGCACTGTTAGGTCTGTTCGTTACCGCCTCAATGTTGGCAACCGGTTCGTTCGCAGCAAGTAAGCCGGACAGCCAGTGTGACACCAATATCCAAACCATCGAGAACGCCAAGACGCAGTATCAGTCTTCACCCGACTTACAGGGCCGTGTGGAAACCAGCGTGGCGAAGGCAAAGGCGCTCAAGGCTGAAGGGAAAGTTGACGATTGTGTCGCCGAAACCGATCGGACCATCCTGGAAATCAGAAAAACCTCTGACGGCACCAACAAGTGATCGATGAGCAGGCCAACCTTCGGGTTGGCCTGCTCGCTCGATTGGCGTACACTACGCAGGCCTGTCGCTCCAGAGATTCACGGAGTGCCAGGTTCGGGGCCGTTTAGGATTCGACGCCGGTTGCGAAACTTTAGGTGCATGCCGAGTTGGTAACAGAACTCGTAAATCCACTGTTGCAACTTCCTATAGTTGCCAATGACGAAACCTACGGGGAATACGCTCTCGCTGCGTAAGCAGCCTTAGCCCTTCCCTTCTGGTACCTTCGGGTCCAGCAATCACCAGGGGATGTCCGTAAACCCAAAGTGATTGTCATATAGAACGGAATCGCCGTGCAGTACGTTGTGGACGAAGCGGCTAAAACTTACACAACTCGCCCAAAGCACCCTGCCCGTCGGGTCGCTGCGGGTTAACTCAATAGACACGGCTAAGCATGTAGTACCGACAGCGGAGTACTGGCGGACGGGGGTTCAAATCCCCCCGGCTCCACCACTTCAACATCTAAAGACGTCCACGGACGTCTTTTTTTGTGCCTGAAATCCAGTAAATACGGGGCTTTCAGGGCTATTGGGGGCTTTCGAGGTTTGTAGAGTTCCAGGCGATTTGGTATTCCCAATGGTATTCCCGACTCCCCGGCGCTAATCTTGGGAATACCAAAAGGTGTCATGGAGTACTTCTCATGTGCGCTCAAACCACCCGCCTCTCCGACCGCCAGCTCAAGGCGGTCAAACCGAAAGACAAGGATTACGTCCTCACGGATGGCGACGGGCTCCAGCTGCGAGTCAGGGTCAATCGCTCGATGCAGTGGAATTTCAACTACCGGCATCCAGTAACCAAGAACCGAATCAACATGGCTCTCGGCTCCTATCCCGAGGTTTCTCTTGCGCAAGCCAGGAAGAAAACCGTTGAGGCCAGAGAGCTGCTTGCACAGGGCATCGACCCCAAAGCTCAGCGTAATGAACTGCAGGAAGCCAAACGAGCGGAAACGGAACATACGTTCGAGAACGTAGCCACCGCGTGGTTCGAATTGAAGAAAGATTCCGTCACCCCAGCGTATGCCGAAGACATCTGGCGCTCACTCACGCTGCATGTATTTCCGAGCATGAAATCAACGCCGTTATCAGAAGTGAATGCCCCGATGGTCATCAAGCTCCTTCGGCCGATTGAGGCCAAGGGCAGCCTCGAGACGGTTAAGCGAGTGAGTCAGCGCCTTAACGAAATCATGACCTACGGGGTCAACTCCGGAATGATCTTTGCCAACCCTCTCAGTGGCATTCGAGCGGTGTTCAAGAAACCTAAGAAAGAGAATATGGCCGCGCTACCACCTGACGAGCTTCCGGAGCTCATGATGGAAATCGCGAACGCCAGCATCAAACGGACCACACGCTGCCTGATCGAATGGCAGCTACACACTATGACCCGCCCTGTCGAAGCGGCGACAACCCGATGGGCAGACATCGACTTCGACAAACGCATTTGGACCATCCCTCCGGAGCGAATGAAAAAGCGTCGTCCGCACACAATACCGCTGACCGAACATGCACTCTCGTTATTGGATACGCTTAAGCCCCATAGCGGCCACAGGGAATATGTTTTCCCGTCAGATAGAAACCCGCGCACCCACGCGAATAGCCAAACAGCCAACATGGCGTTGAAACGGATGGGCTTCCAGGACCGCTTGGTCAGCCACGGCATGCGCTCCATGGCCAGCACAATCCTGAACGAGCATGGATGGGATCCGGAACTGATCGAAGTCGCGCTGGCGCATGTCGACAAGGACGAAGTTCGGAGCGCCTACAACCGGGCGGATTACATCGAGCGTCGGCGCCCGATGATGGCCTGGTGGAGTGAACATATCCAAAAAGCGGCTACCGGCAGCCTGTCAGCGTCGGCCATCAATCAAACCAGGGACCGCAAGGTGGTGCCGATACGCTGACATCACGGCGACAGTTCATGCCATCCGTGTAGTGGAGCTTGCCAGCGCTTTCTTAAGCCAAGCCCCTGAGTATGGGAAGGCTCCGCATTCCCACACTCAGGGGCTCACGCTTAAAGGTCTATCAGGCAACCACGATTTTTGCCTTTCTACGGCGGATCAACCCTGCTGTTAACTCGTAGTAGTAGATGGTAGCTGGAGCTGAGCATCGCAAATAGTGCTCCAAAAACCATCTCACGTGCTTTTCTCTCCAGGACCAGGGAGTCGCGCAACCCCAGCGTTCACGAATCACCTCGTGCATCCTTTCTGCTTGCCTGATGTGCCGCTGCTGCGTGGCATGTGCACCTTTGAGCACGGGGTGCAGGAACAACGCTATGTCGAACTCGGCCGTCATCGCCGGCCTCCGATGTAGGCACTCACCACATCGATGCGGTTATGTCCCAACTCATGACTGATCTGCTCGCGTGCACGTTGATCGAGCTCTCGATCCTCTCGATGACCACGACCGCCATTGACGGGTGCGGGGAAGCCGGTCAGTTGCTCATAGCGCTCACAGGCGTAAGCCGCCCGCAGCTCATGAAAGCCTTTCAATCCATGCTCATGCAAGATGTCCCGTGCCGGTCGCACAACTGACTGTATAAACTCTTTGTAGCTCTCATTGGGTGCCAACAGGTTCCGACTGCGACTGGGTGAAGCCTCCCAGGCCCTATCCAAGGCGCCACGGATTTGATCCGTGATCGTAATCCAACGTGGTGCGGACGCGCCGGATCGGCCGCCCTTAGTGCCGTCCTGGATATTGATCTTTCCCAGTCGCTGAGCCTCTCCTTGCAGTCGTGGCAAGTCCGCCAAGATCGCTTCGCGCAGGCGCATGCCTGTCTCCCGGGCTAGGAGCACAATGGCACTCACCCTCGATTGCTGACGATCTGACAGCGCCCGTGCGATCAACTTAACCTGCGCACGGTCTTGGCCTTGCGGAGCCTCACTACGCACGCTTGAGCGCTGCAAGCCCAGCGCCTTACTCGGACTCGGGATTTTGACGTACTGATCACCGCGCAGCGCGGCCATCGTTCGGTTCACGCTGGACAGTCGGTTCTGCGCGGTGGCAATGCCGATGTTGCCCTGATCAACCTGCTCACGCACATACGTGGCGTACCGCATGAGGATCTCACGGTCGATCTGTCGCGCGTCATTGAGTCCCGGACCTTCATCGGATCGACACCAATTCACGAAGGCCTGCCACCGATCGCTATGGGCTTTGACGGTAGCAAAATGGCCATCGCCAAATAGATCTTTCAGTGCTTGCGGTCCGGCATAGCTGAGCTGGCGACCAAAGCCAAAATTACGACCCGCTCGCTTATCGACCCGAGCCATTTTCCTGCTCCTGATCGACTGCCGCGAGCTCATAAAAAAGGGCTCGCCAGTGTGCATTCACAATAGCGAACTGGGCCCAATCAGTCGGGCGAAAACACAGCGTGTTGTCGGTGACGTAAAGATGCGCACCCTCCTCTTTCAACCGTTGAATAATGGCTGTCGTAGAGGCGATAGCTTTATGGGTGGTGGCGACACTGGCGACAGCGGCGACAACCCTCGTCCTGCTTGGTTTTGAGCGTGGCGACAAAGTGGCGACAGTAGCGGCGACAAATCGCGCTTTAGGCTCCTTTTGACGCTGAGCCAGATGGTTGCGCAGCGCTTCATCAAGATTAAACATGGCGCACCTCGAAGGTGTGGCCATCGGTGATCAACCACTGATGATCAATCAACTCAACCAGCAGCTTGGCGGCGTGACGACTGCTCTTGCGGGCAAAGCGGGGACCGTTGCGGTTCAATTCACGAATACTGAAACGCTTCCAATCTTTGACCTGTAGCCATCGCAGCAGCCGGTCTGCCTCTTCTTTTACTCGACACACTGGCTCCTGCTCAGTCAGGCGCTGGATCTCAGTGAGGTAGTAGCCGACTAAAGCGGAGGCCCGTTGGATATGGTCGACCTCCACGACGCTGCTCTCCTCCAAGACTGCAAGAATGCCGGCGACGCGCAGCAGGTTATCGGCGGCCTTTGATCCGCTGGGCCGTACGCTGGCCAGTTCGCCAAACTCCCCCAACTGAGCTTCGATAGCATCATGCAAATCAATCCAGCGACGACGCGCCAGCGGACTGAGGCTCAGCTTTGACAGCTGCAAGGCTCCGTCAGCAGAAAGTGACCAAGGCTGATAAAACAGAGCCGAAAGGCGGTGATGATAGCGCTTGAGGGCGGCGTCTTTGGACAAGTCGACAGCTTGGTAGCTACGTTGCCCGGCTAGACTGGTGGGCCAGGTCATCAGGCAGCGGCCGAGAATGCCTTGCCCTTGCAGCAACGGGTCACTGAGTAATTGCATGGCTAAATATGGTTGCAGCATCAGATGCAGGCTCAAGCGCCGGTCGTAGGCTCGCAAGCTTTCACCAACCATGGAGCGCGCGCGATCTATCGGGCTACCGTCCCAGAGTGACGACAAGGTTGTGACCGCCTTCAAACGGTTATCCCTACTCATGGTGCTGCTACCGAGGAACTGCCCTCCTTCGTCACAGAACAGGCCCATGCTCGGTAAGTCATGGCAGAGTCCCTTGATCAGGGCCTCGATAGTCGGATCCGTGGTGATCAGCCTAGGTGCAGAGGGCTCCGCTTCAAGCGGTACGCCGTTTGTGGGGTTGGGATCGCCAGGGTTGATACGCTGCGCCTGTCGCTGCGCGACACGGTACCGGGCGAGTTGTTCGCGATAGCGCTGCCACTGCTCACGCTCCCATTGCCGTGCGGGCAGCAATGCAAATCGATCTGCCGCCGTTTTGCGATCGCCGGATGCGGCGACGGTGATCAGATACAGCGACAGCGGATAATTTCTCCCATCGAGCTGTAAGCCCGCATGACCTTGAGTGGCCAGCGCCGAAGCAGCCAGCACCGATTGTGCAGCCAATGCCTGGGGCACCCCGATGACCTCAGCCATGCGTTCGACTGCAGGCCCAAGAATCCCACCCAGTGCCTGCACCGGATAAGGCTGGGCCACGGGATTCGACTCAATCAGCGGTCGAGGTGGTCGTGGTAGATCAAGCTTCGGATCTAACTGCTGCATGGGCCCTCTCCTCGATCATTGCTGGTTGTCCTCACGTAGTCCCGCCACGGCTGTTGAGTGTTATCAGGGATCAAGGCCCCTGCGGCCTGTGAGGTGTTCACTGACGCGGAACGTGCGGCTCCTTACGACCGGGAGCGAGGGCATGACCCCATGAACCTGACCTCCTTGACGTATCCAAAGACACGGGCGGGTGGAGGCTGTGCCGACTGACGAGTTCGGCACCTGAAGATCCTGAATGGGAGAAGGCAACAACATCGACACCTGGGGCATGTCTGACTGTCAGTCAGGTGCAGCCTTTCCTTAGGCTGCGGCACCGGTGCCTGTGTTATTGCGGATGGCGACGAATCGGATTTGTCAGGCCGATTGTCACGAGGAGAGTTGCGGCAATGCCTTGTACGACGTGACTTGCAGCAGTGGTACGAGCGCCCGTCTCTTTCAAGGAGAAAGAGACGGGCACTGATTGGCGCAGCGAAGTGTGCCGAGAGGTGAGGTAGCTGCAGCGCAGCGAGGAAGGTCCATCGTCTGCCACAGTGGGCAGATCAGTCGAGTAGGCATCCATCACTCTTCGGGAGTGACCGTGCGAGCCGCCGGACGCTAATCGCACTTCGGAAGAACCACCACATAAGTGGCTTAGCCTTAAAGGTTCTGGCTACCTGGGCTGGTGCTGTCAACGACAGCGATCCGTGCGCCAATTTTTATACCGACTCGAAAAGGCGGTCAAGCATCACGGCCAAAACGCGCAAGAAGTGGCGACTGTCGCCACTTTTGTCGCCATGCTCCAGGCTACGTTCTACGTGCAGTGTCGCCGGTGTCGCCGCTGTCGCCATCTCTTCAACCGTAGCCTTACGACAAGCTCAGCTCTGACGTCCAACTGCGCGGCCCTCGATAGATATCGAGGGTAATTACCGGCAGTAAAAGTCGGCGTGGCGTTAATCAGATATGAAATGGTGGTACGTGGTGGCTTCGAAAAAAAGCGAGTGAACCCTCCGATCAGCGCGATCAAAGATCGCTTGAACGAAGGGTTTGGCGGGAAAAGCAAAGCCGTCGGCCAGATGTAGTCTGTCATATGTGTCTAGAAAAATTAGGTGTACCTCAGACCTCAGGTACCTTGTAGTGCAAGTCTTATGCGGTGCGGGCATTGCGCTTACAACGCTTTTTTCTTTCCTCTGCTAGCTGTAATTGAGTCTGCTCGTGATGCATATATCACGAGCTTTTAACCGCGACCCTGGTTGCTCCGCCGTGTTCAGTCACTCGTGGCCGACATCTAAGCTTTACGGCACCCTTTGAGAACGACTCGTCAGTGGCCTTGCTTGACCAGACGTAAGCCTCGCCGGCCTTGAGCAGAGCCATGCGCTCGGGAGTCAAGTTGGCCAATGCGGCGTTGGCTTTCTGAATGTGCTTTAGCCAGGCGGGTGAGTTGAATTTGTGCATTATGATCTGGGTGGATAGCTCTATCAGGCTGACAGGAACAGATGGTGGATCTTGACTCGCCACCATAATGCTCACGCCCTTATGGCGCATTTCGCGTACAACTTCGATAAGCCCCGCAACAAGGTCTGGGCTTTCGATATACTTGTGGGCCTCATCGAACACCACCAGCTTGTTGAAGCTACGCCCCTCGATTCGCGCTTCTGCAAACAGCTGCAAGAGTACGACGAAGAGCCCAAGAGCCTGGTCCTTCTCTATGTACTCATCTCGAAGGTCCACGATGATTAAGCGACCAGGCTTGACCACTTCGGTAAGCGAGGCCGAATCGTTGATGAACTCGGCAGCCAGCTCCAGACGCATTCTGGCCAGTTCCTTCAGATGCTCCGGGATTGACGACGCTTCGACACCGGCTCGTAACCCTTCCAGAGTTATGTCATCGCGCATGGACTTCATGATGCGCATGATCTGACGAATGTAGGTGGCCTGATTGCCCACGGCCCCCATCAGAAACTTCCAGTGCGAGGCCTTCAATTCCGATGCGGAGAACTGCAGCGGCAACACCTCAATGTCCGGATACTCCGCACGCCGCTCTTCAATTTTGTCTGCGGGTACAAGCAGCAAAACATCAGTCAGAGCTTTCGGCTCTGCGCCGTACACCTCCTTCAGCGCTCGGACCTGATCCTCAACGCTATTGGCACCTACCATCGACGTAAACTCGGGCTTATAGTCCATCGTCGGGCTGTAATGGAAGATCACCGTGGACAGCGGTTCTGGTAGACAGTTTATGCCTGGGATTGGCAACGAGGCCATCTCCGCAACACTGCCCAAGGTATAACTCTTCCCGCCCCCTTGAACACCGAATAGGCTGATGGTGTGGGTCTGGTTCAGATCTAGTGCAACCTTGCGCCCAGATACTTCTCCGAGCAACCCGTACTGAGGCGTTGATCCGGTCGTGCCAAGCATGATGTCGTAGGCGACCCGGCCATTGATTGGCTGAGCAACTTTAGACGAAGCAACTGGGGCTTCGGTGACCATGGGCGTCGCCACCTTATCTTCGTCTGGCACAAGCGCAGGCTTGGAGTCAGCGATGGCAGGTTGCTTCGCCTCTGGCATTGTGTTCGGCGGCTGACGCGGTTCTATCGCCTCTGAGACCACCATCACGGCCGGCTCTGGTTCCCGCACCTGCGCTGCAGGCGTGAAATTTGATGGGCTGTACGAAATTCGTGGCCTGTCGTCCCATGCCAGAGTTCTATCACGAGGCGGACTCAAGAAAGCAGCGGTCTCAAAGGTCGGGACAGCTGGTGCCAAAGTCCTGCGACGTAGCAATTCTTGGGTCACCTCGCGCGCCGTATCGGTGGATCGAACACTCGGCAAGCTCGCGATGGTCTCGGTGTCGATCACTGCTGCTTCGACCAATTGGCGAATCAGGTCGCTGCCGATGCGGTAGAACTCGATGCCGTTCTCATGCTCAGCCGGTTCCGTGCCCGGTTTGCTGAAGTCGAATACCACAGCGCTTCGCGTGAACTGCAGTGTGTAAGACCGCTCATCCAAGCGACGCAAGAAGAAGTGCGCCTCTTCTGCAGCTTCAGGCAAGACAACGCCATAACGTTCCGAGCGGTCCAAATAAAATCCCAGCAAAGCTGCAAGGTCGCGGTTTTTGATAGGGCGATCCGGACGATCCACTTCTGCCAACTTAGGGTCGAAGTGGTGGGCGAGAACGTGCTCCGTCTGCGCGATCTGGTCAGCAATGGATGCCTTTAACTGCGCATATGCGGCCACATCCCCAACCTGGCTGTAGCACTTCACCTCGACCAGCCTGCAGGTCACGACACGGCTCATTGGATCAAGGTCGAAAAGTGCAAGATCAGTTCGCCGGAAACTGACCTCGTCGCCCATTTCCTCGGCGTTCTGACGAATAGCCTTGTACAGCTCTAGGTGAGCATCCAGGGGCACAACAACCTGGTTCTGAAACACACCTTGATGTTCAAGAAACAACCGTGAAAGGGCGAGCCCCATCGCCTCCGCTCTTTGCGAAGACGACGACAATAGCTTCAGGGCCAACCGGCCAGATAGCGAGCGAAGCTGATCTAGCATCACCAGGGCATGACTGCCTGAATTTGGGAGGCCGTATTCGCCCAAGATTGGCACCAACAATGACTCAAGCTCTGCCACTGAGCGGGAGGTGATTGCCAGCCGATGGCCCATCGCATTTGCCATGTCAGGCGAGTGATCAATCAGATAGTCAGGGCGAGTTGGGTGCCGTCGATGGTCAAAAAACTCGATGCCCAGGTTCCGATCAATAGTGAGCACCCAATCGCTAACCTCATGCACCTGATGGAGCATCGCGCGCTCGTCGGCAGACAAGCTCAACGCCACCACCGGCCGTGCATGTGGTAAATACTGGCTACGCGCAATGGTCGCCACGGCAACCGAAAACGCACGTGAGATGCCTCCCATCAGATCTGACAAGGCCTCAGCCCCCTCAATCGGCCGTGCCACCCCATGCAGCGGGCGACGAAGCCAAGTGATGGATTGCTCATCTTCCAGGTAATCCACCTCGAAGGGCTGGACAAGTCCATGGACGAAGGAAGAGTCATCCGAGTCCCGAACGTCTACAGCACGAATTTCCTCAGCCGGAAACAAATCAAACAAAAATGACAAATGCGCGGCATGCAAATCAGGCTCGTCGCGGAACTCCTTGATGGCGCGGATCGCCAATCGCAACTTGGGGTGCAGGTGACTGTCAGTCGGCGTGGAGAATGCGTCCGCCTCCTTCGCGCTAGTTCCCGAATCAGGGGCCAGCAGTTCCAGCAGCGCCTCTCCCGTTGAAGGAGCCGCCGGATCGGGCACGAACAGCCTAATGTCGTACCGAAGATCGGCAAATTCGGAATGACGCTGCAGTGCAAGTAGCACTTCAGCCAAAGCCGTCGCCCGTCCCGAATTGAACGCGTTGATCGTCAGCGTCTCAACATACGGGTGCTGGATCAGATAACGCTGCACCCGAGCCGCCAAGTAGGTGCTATCGATGGTCGCACCGCCAATTGCTGGCTCGGGCAACCCCAGTGCAGCGCACACCTCGCCAACCAAACCACGCGGGTCTTCTTCGTCGGTCGCCGCGTACAGCGACCAGAATGGGTTGATGTTATCCACAGCCAGCGCCGTGCGTCCAAGCTCCTCACCGAAAGGCAATACAGGTGGAAATGCTGCAGGCGAAAGCTGATTGAGAACAGCGTCTCGAGTCGGCACCACATACTCACGGCCACTCGCCTGGCTGCGCTCCATCCAACGCTGCCCCAGCTGGCTCCAGGCGACATGCCAGTTGGCACGAAGAGGATGCGTCGGGCCCAGAAGAACGGCGTCACGCCGCCTACCCTGATAGTCCTCCAGGACCAAGGCAACTGAATCAATGGTGAGGGCGCAACGCAACTCTTCAAAAGCCAAGCGTGCAATGACGGCATCTGTTGAGCCACATCGAACCAACACAGCATCAATCCAAGCCAGGTAGGCTGCCGCATAGTTCTGAGCGGGCTCTTGCAGGCTCAGAAGGTCACTGGCCTGCATCATCAAGCGCCGATCGCCTTGCAAGACTGCACCAAATAGGGTTGCCCGAGACTCCCGAAACCTCGCTGCTTCATCCGAGGTCGGCCATTTGAAAGAGATCGTTGATCGCGTGGCAGCGCCGGACGCGTTGATCGACAGCCTCAATCGATTGAGGCCATCCGGGTCGCCAAGAAATGCGCGTTCCAGGCCGGCCAAGACGGCAGACACCAAGACATTCGCTTTCCCTTCTTTTCCCAGCCGAACCTCCAGGGTCTCGCCACTGGCTGCAGTTTTGCTGCTTCGCTCCACCCAAGCGCATCCCGTGATCGAGATAGAACTCGGGTCTCGATCCTGAGTTACAGCAGCAAAGCGCGCGCGCAGCAGCGCATGCATCAAGCTTGGCTCGCGCGGCACAGCTCGCTGTGGAGGCTCAACCTCTACTTCTTCGTCGGTGACCACATAAAAGAGATCGCTCTCATTGGCTTGGGCAAGGGTCTCGGAGGCATCGCTGTTGAAGCGAATAGGATTGCCCCCGCCGTCAGCAAGCGGAATACGGTCACCGTCTTCAGTCTCCCCGTATACACGAACAAAGTGCCAACCCTCTTCCCAGTCGATCTTGCCAATTGACGAAAATGCGATCACCCCAGAATCCGTGCCCTTGGTCCACGCGGCCTTGCGGCGGCGCAAGCCTGTTGGGCCATTGTCGCGCGACACCACCTCAGCCACGAATCGAGACAAGCCCTCCACCCTGGACGGAACAGGATCGACCCTGAAGGATACACTGAACTTTTTGAGGCCCGTCTTCGAGATAGGCAACACCCGGTGGCCGATCAGCTCGGCCAGACGGGGGTCTTCATTGTCGTCCTTCACCACCGGCAAATCTGGCAGCTCAACATCGCCGATGAAAATGGCATCCGGATTGACGCCCCCGTCCTCAAACAGCCACTTGTTGAACGCAAGGGGCCAATTGACCCGATCGCGGACGATTAATTGGGTCCACTCCCTCGGATTGGCAACACCAATCCTCGAAAAGAACTCACCAAGCTGCTTGCAGAAAACTGGATCGAGCAAGCCCAGCTCAAGGGCGCGCACGCGCTCCGTTTTAGTTGACCATGTGACTTGCTCGACGCATTCGCGGTTGCGAGCCACCCGCGCAGGGGCACGTTCCGCCTGCTGGAACAATTCGAAATCCGGCACGAGGGCGAGCTCGAACAGCGCCGCCCCCATAGCATCTGGGTCAAAGCCGTTGACTTGGCATGTGAGCAGGTAGCGAACCACTGCGGCATCGTCGGCATATCGCCAGCGCGAATCGCTCCGGCGCAGCTCACCCAAACAAGCTTCGACAGCAACCCGAAGGTTGGCCGGAATCTGCGTGATCAGCTGTGCATTCAGCTCGGCGTAGGCACCATCAATCGACACATCTTCAAACGTCGCAACACCGAACGAATCCTCGGCAGAAGCACGCAGATCATTTGGCACAAAGACCAGCAGCGGGGGCCTTAGCTCGTCGTTGGGCAACGGGTTGCGCAGTTCAACGAGCTTGGTACTCGTCACGGCCAACTCCGGTGCTTGGGCACGCAGAGCGTCGTCCGCTAGCACAACCACATTGGCAGAAGGAACGACCGCACGCAGCCCCCCAGCCAATCGGATCATCAGCTCACGATCCAGGTCCGTGACACGCATGCAATGCCCAAGATCACGGGCGGCCAAGACCTTGAAAAGCCTCGGCAGCAAGACGGACTCAAGCGCCACGTTCAGTTCTTGGCTGGTAAGTTCACGCAGGCCCAGACTCATGTGCGCCCCCCTTCTGTTCGTTCTGCAATCGTGTAGCGCGGTACAACCGTCTGGGTTACATAGGCATCGGACAAGTCGCGGTAGAAGCCAATCTCGCGCAGGCGTCCAGTAAATGCCTGAACGTTGCTTCGTAGGGCTTTTCGCTCATCGATGGTGGGCGTTGCGAACCCTTCACCGGGCGGCAACTGATCAATGTAGAGACCGTAGCGTTCACGTAGAAAAGACAGCAGATCATCTATCCGCATCTCGCCAGTGAAGTAGCCCCGATCCCCCCCTGGACGCAGCACCGCAATTTGCAGCAGCACCTCCAGCAAACGGCTCTCAAGAGAAAATCGACGAGGGGCATTTCGCGCACGCGTTTGAGCCAGCAGTGCTCCCGACTTGTTCTTCAACATCGTAGCGTCTAGCGACTCGATGATGTATTTCCTGTGAAAAGCACCGCGGAGAGCGACAAGAATTTCGATATAGGTCTCAAAATCCGAGAGCCCCATCTTAGTGATGGCTTCAACCTCGGCATCCAGTCCGGATTCGCCCTCTGACAGCGACTCCAAAAGCCCCGACAAACGCTCACCGAAGAACTTATCTCGTTCCTCAGCGAATGGCTCTGCTTGAAGGCCATACAGTTCGCCAACAGAGAACACCGAATTCAACGGACGGATCAATTTGCCACGCCGCACAAGGTGCTCAGAGAACTCGTCTAGCTTCTTCGCAACAAAGTACGCGCGAATAAAACTCGGGATTCGCCGGTAAAAACCATCGGCACTACGCTCAGCGAGCCCAGCGGTTGCTGAGTTGGCGTTGCCCGAGAGGTCAACAAACATCCCCAGTTTGTACGGGCAGTCACCCTGTGGTTCGCGCTGCTCACGGGGTTTCATCGGACACGCTGACTCAGCGCACAACGAATTCGCACCCTCCAATTTTTGCCAGGCAGGCAGGAGCTTCAGCAAGCGCAGGTGATAGAGCGCCAAGTGAAACGATAGCAGCACCTTCAGGTACTCCACCATCACCGAGCGCGGCATGTATTGCTTGTAGAAAAGCAGTCGCTGAATGTCCTCAGCCATCAAGTCAGCCGATCCAATACACACCGGCGCGAAGCGCTCTCCACCGGCACGGGTATCCGCCGTGTCTTTGCGCTGAGATAGGAAGTGCAAAAGCGTGGACGTCTCAATGTCCGTCAGCGCCTTATCGTTCAGCTCTCGCGTGAGTTTATCGAAGCCGTCAAAGAAGAAGCCCTTCAGGTGCTCGATGGCCTTGTGCCCCGAAAGATGCCGGGCGTGGTGCAGCATTTGGTACAGGTGCTGGGCAGCACCGTAGTCACGTGAATGTTTGGGGTTACGGAAGCGGTAAGTGTAACCATGCAGGGGACGTGGGCCAGCCACCGCAGCATTTTTCTTGCCACGATTAACGATGTCCATGAGGTGGGTTTCAACCCAGCGCTGCACCATGTCTCGGTGCTGAGCGAACCCCAAGAAACGGTCGCCGGCTTCGAGAATGTCGTCCACGAACTTGTCCACTGTCAGTTCGCGTTTGTCGCGAAACACGCTCGGATAGCCGCCATGTTCCAAGCGTTCAAACAAGCCCGTGAGCACGCGGTCCATCTCGATGGTCTTGAAATCGAGGTAGCTGACTTTCGGGAGGCGGAACTCCCTGTCCTTTTTTTGCAATGCCATCAGTTCCCCCTGAAGCCTTGTGCTAAGGCCTCTGCTCTGTGCTCACTGGTTGCTGCCCCCTGCAACAAGCGCATCTCCACCCGGCCGTCGTCATGGCGAGCCAAGCGGTAGAAGTCATGCCCCGTCGTGGTCAGCAAAATCTCCCGATAGGGCTGTGCATTTAGGCTGTTCTTGAACACACCCAGACACAGATAAAAGCCCTGCATCTCTTCGACACTGGGCCGGTAGCCTTCATTCAGACGAACCAGCATCTCGAAAACATCGAGATTGATGATCAACTCACTGGAGATGGCACCGAAACCCTGGCCCTGAAACTTCAGCAGTACGCCCGTCGGCAGGTGCTCGACGAAACGCGCGTTGGTGGCAAAGTCTTGCACCTGCAGGTCAAAACCCTCCGCGGGAAAAAGCCGATAGCTGCGAACCGTACCGTGCTCAACCTGACGTAATTGCAGCGCCAAGCTCGTCCCCAAGCGCTCCGGTCGTTGCAACCCCTCGCCGCGGTTGATGGCATGCAGAATTTCGCTTATCAGTGCATCAATCGAGGTTTCGCCACGAACGATTTCAACCATGCGCTTGGCCGAGCGGTACGGCAGCATCTTTTCCCAGCTCGCGTCGCGGCGCTCGAAAAAGTGCTTGCGCCGGGCCATCGTCACATACTCTCGGTGCTTGCGTGCGCGCTGCCGAACGGACACGTCGGCCCATCCACGAGGTAGATCACCGAACAGACGCTTCAGCACCTCGAAATCGAATTGCCCCCGCCGCTCAAAACGGAACAGTGCCCGGTCATCCGGCTGCACAAAGTCGAGCCCTCTGTCAAAGCGTGGGTCTTCCTGCTTGCCCACATCGAGTTCGCCCAGCAAGGTGAGCAATCGATCCGAAGTAGGCTGCCCACCGCCCATCCAGCTGTTGAAGTAATAGCTGCGCGCCACTTCGTCATGCTTTCCGGCCATATACAGCGCATGAATCTCGCCACAATCACGGTTCCCGATCAGCATGAACGACAGCGCCGAACGCAGGTCACGCATCGTGATATGCAAACGACCACGCAAGTGAGCCATGGTGTAAAGGGTCTTGAGCCGCTCTAGCAAACGTGGGCCAGCAATCTCATCCTGGAAACTGCGTGCGTTATGCAAGGCATAGCAGCTGTTCTTCAGGTCGCAGCTTTCGCAGGCTGACCAGTTCTTGGGCTGCACGATACTCTGCATCGTGCGTTCCAGAATCGAGCCCCCTTCGGCGTCTGCAACTACGCTGCGCAAGTTCAGGTTCACCACCGCGACGCCAGACTCAGTTTCACCCGACGAGAACGCCCGCCGAACCAGCGCCGTCAACTCAGAAAAGTCTTGCTCATGCGTCGCAAGGAAGTCCACCAAGCGGCCTTCATTGATTGCAATAAGGCGAGTTTCTTTCGGCGTCCAGGTTCTTGCATCGCTACCCTTGAAGGGTGACAAGAAATCCAACAACACCTGGTTGTTGTCCTTGTTGCCTTCGTCCTGGCTGCCGTCGTAGTTGATTAAGTAACGCTTGCCGCCCAATGCCAGCTCGCTGCCATTGGGCAACCCGCGATTGGCAGATCCTCCAAGGACTTCAACTTCCTTCTCCAAGCGCTGCAAGAAGGCCGTTTTTCCATCGCCCGCGTTGCCAGAGATCAGCACTAAGCGGAACTCGCCTGACAGGACCGCTGGCAACAGCGCCCGATCCAAGGCGGTATCCACATAGGCTGAAAATCCCAGTGCATCCATGCCCCGCGTGCCGGCATTGCTGCGGTGGCTTTGGCTGTAGAGTGTAAGCAGGTGCGAAACGAAGGCATTGCTGTTAGGCGCGGACTTGGCCAACACCCCTTGGCTGCTGCCGGCTGCCATCGTAGCCAAGCTCACGGTTTGGATGCGCCGCGCGTGGCGCACCTCGGCCAGGGCACCACGGAAATCTGTGGCTGTGGCAAAGCGCTCCGCACGACGTGGGGCGATGGCCTTCAGCACCACGCTCACAAGCTCTGGAGCAAGGTCAGAGAACCCCGACAACTCACGCGGGTCTGGCGCAGGCTTGTTGATGGGCGGCTCTGTCGTATCCCAGGGATACCGCGAGGTCAGCGCCTCATACAACGTCAGCCCCATGGCATAGAGGTCGCGGTCTGCGCGCTCCCCGTTATACGGGATGACCTCTGGGTCGAAGTCAGGTGGCAGATAACGACGCGAACCGCCTCCTCGCGACTCCTTATCATCAGCCCGCACCGACACATTGAAGTCGATGATTTTCGCGCCCTTCTGCGTCCACAGCAGATTCCGCGGTTTGATGTCGCAATGATGGAAGCCATTGGCATGCAAATGCACCAAGCCTTCTATCACCTGTTTGCCCAGCTCCAGGACGTCCTCGGGCGACAGCAGGCGCTCCTGAATCATGTCGCCAACGTCAGAGCCTTCAACGTACTCGAACACCAAGAAGGGAATGTCACGACCAGGGATCACATCCGCGTCCAGCACGCGTACTACGTGTGGATGCTCAGGGATGTGCACCAGGTGACGGTACTCCTGCTTCAGGCGATCCAGAGTCGAGTGGCGGTCGCTGACGATGAGTTTTACTGTGCGCGCCACATCGCCTAGCGTGTCGATAACCTTGTAGACCACGCCGAAACTGCCACGCCCCAGCTTCTTCTCGATGATGAACTTGCGGGTCAGCCTGTAGCCCGCAGGCAGGTTTAGGTAGTCGGCTTGGTCATCAGACACCTGATTGGGCTCAAAGTCAGACACCTCAAGGGGGACCGCTACTTGTAGTGCCGCAGGCTGCAGCAAGGCATTCAATGCCGCCAGAGCGTTGGGGGCTGGTGGCCGCTTATGCTCGTCAAACGCGCACAGACTTTGCAGCCAAACATCGAAAGCGTCATTCAACTCCAGCCGCAGCGCAGATGGCTTGCTCAGGAACTCACCTACACGATCCCACACTGCGGTCGGCTCGCCCGCAAACGGGCGCTCTCCAGTGAACAGTTCATAAATGATGACGCCAGCCGAGAAGATGTCCGACGCGCTAGACGCTGCACCCGGCTCGCGGAATGCCTCTGGCGCGACATAAGCCTTCTCGACCAAATCAACGATGTCTGCAGCAATGCTCAAGCTGCGGTTCTCACCCGGCTTCGCGAAATCGAAGTCCGTAATACGGGTGGTGCCGTCTTGGCCGATCAGAATCGCGCCAGGCGTAAGGTTGCGATGTACCACACCATGTTGATGAGCATGTGCTAGGGCTGCCAGCAGGTCTTTGGCAACACGCCATTTCTGGTCTAAGGTCAGTGCCAACTGCGGCCGTGCCATGTGTACAGTCAGCGCTTGGCCGGGCGCATCGTCCAGGATCAGGATGAAGGACCTGTCATCGTCGCTCGGGAAGAAGTCCCGCGCGGCAACAATGTTGGGATGTAGTGGTAATTTGGATAGCGCCCGATAGGCATTGGCAATGCGATGAACCTGAGCCTCACGCACATCTTCAGGCTGGTAAGGGTCCGCTTGATACACCCGCAGACGGGCCGTGCCTCCCGCAAAGGCGTTCTCTGCACGGAATTCGCTGTAGGCCTGCGCTGCGCCGAGCTTTTCCTTCACCTCCCAGTGGCCGAAGCGCTGCACGGCAGAGGCGGGTTTAACCACCTTCAAAGCATGCAGTATCAACCCTTGCTGCTGCAGGATGTTCTTCGAAAAGCGCGCGGGAATGCGTGTGGCATCTTTGAAATAGCGCTCGGCGTCCTTCAATTTCACCACGCGGTCTGAATCCAGCTGCTCGCGGTCAATCAGGTGCGCATCCGACGCAGTGAGCAAGATGGCTGCATCCACATAGATGTCGTTCAGCTCATTCCGCCCTGGATGGGCCTGAGTTACCAGGCCCTTGACTGTACGCGCATGTCCGCGCAACTTACCCAGTGGCGACGGGTATGGCGCACGCCCCTCGGGATACCACTTGTTTCCGTACACATCGATGGTGCCGCGCGTGCCCTTCACATCGATCAAGTACAGCGCGTGCGGCGTCAGCAGAGCAATGTCGATTTCGAAGCGCTCACCCTGGCGCTCGATTTCGAAGTTGTGCAACAGGACGTAGTTGTCCGGTAAGCGATCCCGCAGGTAAGCGATAGCGCTGCGTTCTGCATCGTTAACGGGCAGACCTACTGGGATCACTTTCGCCATTTCAGTTGTTCCCCCCGATTGCCGCCTCAATCTTTTGAACTGCTTCAGCTTCAAGAGCATCAGCCTGATCACGATCTCTGAATGCAGCTCTCACAAGTGTTTCGATTTCAGAGCGCTTAGATGCAGTCAAGAGCGGGACCGGCATTCTTGAAACAAAGTCGAAGTGAATTTCTTGCTGCTTGCTTCCTGTACTCATCGACCTCAATGCACGAAAGGCAAGCTCGCTACGAAGATATGCAAACAAGTATGCGCCAGAGAACCTACTGTCACCGGATACAACACGGAGGAAGTGCTGCGAATAGGCAAACTCCAGCCAACGTCCCGTGACCAAAATGGGACGGCAATACACTTCGTTTTCACCCAACGTCCCGCTCGACGCGATGAACACTGACTCGTCCGCCGCAAAAATTCCACGCGGGGCATGTCGCGGCGAAATCCATCGTCCCTCTGGCTGCATCCAAAATGCTTGCTTTTGGCCGACAAGACGCACTCCTTCACTAGGGGCACAATCGATCCGCTTGAATCGTGCGCCAGTGCTGAGCTGCCCTTCTTTGCAGATGGCCCCGAGAGGAATTGATCCTGCTTCTTCGATTTTCCGAAGGAGCATACGAACTCTGGGTGAGTAATTTGCAGCACGCAATGCTCGGGAGAAAGAAACTGATGCAGAGAAAGCAGTCTGTGGCGGAAGCGCATGCCACTTATGCGGTTGGCAGTCTTCAACACCAGCATATGCAAGTAACTTGCTCGTCGCTTGATTGATTCCACGCTGGAACGCTGATCGTAGATTAGCTGCAGCATTAATTAGGCGGTCAATCACTGCCTCTAGATCAGCCCCCAATCGTGGAACCTCAATATCCACGATGTGTTGAGGCTCAATGTGTTGAATGATCGCACCGTAAGTACCGGAAACAACCAGTGGCACGCCATAGCGGCTTGAAAGGAAAGCGAAGAGGTAGCCAGGAGGGATGCGTGCCGGGTCCGGGACAACTTTCATGATGTGCTGTGATGACCACATACCAGCCATGTCTGGACGCACGTAGGACATTCGACCAATCGTGCCCGAGCATGTAATCAGCGTCATGCCTTCCTGCACTTCTAGATGCGCCAGCTTCGAGGACTTTGCGTAAGCGCTTTTTAGCAGGGGGAGCGCAGATAGATCAGCAGCAAGTACGTCACTACCACTCAAAAACGGAACACCGAACTTAGGTTCATCAACCCACAGCCGTGCGAAAATAGGTCCGTTATAAATGCCTCCCTCGTGACCAGATGTAAGGGTGTGCAAGGCATCCTTGCGGAAACTCAAGCGGCGCAGCATTTCCCGAGCTTCCAGCGCCCCCGACATATACGGATTGCAATCCAGCCGTCGGCCGCCTTCTTCCAACCAGCTTGACCGAACAATCCGTGCATTCTTAAAAGAGGCAAAATTCATGTAGCCACCTCCACGGGGAACCACGCAAAAAACGCGGTATGCATCTCGACAAATGCAGTATCCGTGCAGTCTCTGATCGAGATGTGCTCCGCTAGCGCTTGATAGTTCGCAGAAGAGCGCGGCCGGCGAGCCTGCCTCGATACCCACTCTGCCGCCTCCTTTGATCGGGCCGGCTTGGCAGCAAAAATGGGCCACCAGTGGTTGTCGGCGAAGCGCTGACACAGGGACTTATCGCCACTGTAGCGAAGCGTATCTGCCCCAAGGTATTCAAAAGAGCGATAATGTGCTGCTTCAAGTCGCGTGATCATTAGCTAGGCTCCGGGTATTTGGCACGGAACTCGGCGTAAGCCTTGGCAATCTCGGGCAGGTCGTCATCAAGGATGCGCTCTTTGCGATGGAGCGTGCGTACTTGCAGACCACCACCAATGCGCACCTTCTCTTCATGGCTCACATCCACAAGGATCTCTTCACCGTCCGGTTGACGCTTATATAGCGTATTACCACGCCGGTCGAAGCCTACCTTGTCGGCCACTGCCATGAACACGGGGTAGTCCTGAATCTGCCCCAGGTCTTCTGCCTGAATGACTTCATCAGGCTTGCGCTTGAGGAAAAGCAGGCTAGTGAGTATGTTAACGTTGGCCTCGACGATAAACGATTCCACCGGAAGATCGACGCTAGCCAGTACCCAGCAGTGGCGAAGAATCCAGTAGCGGATGTACTCGTCACCTGGGTTACCCAAGATACCATCGGGCAAGACAATGCCCGCTCGACCACCCGGTTTGAGCCACTTCACGCAGCGCTCGACGAACAAAACCTCGGGCGACACCGCTGGTTTGATGGTATTTGTCATCACATAACCATCGCCTTGCCGCTCCCAGCGACGAGCCAGCTCGTACTGTTCCAGAATTGTTTTCTCAGTGACAGGAATGTCTGAACCGAACGGCGGGTTGGTCATCAGTACATCAATCGTGCCAAGCCGGATAGCTTCTTCTGCAGCCTGAACGCCGGGCAGATGCCCCAACGGGAACTCCAGCGAGTTCATGTGATAGAGGTGTCCTAGCGAGTTGCCGGCCATCATCACGTTCATTTGAGCAGCTCGCACCAGGAAAGGGTCGAAGTCAGCACCGAAAAGGTTCTTGGCTGCAAAATTGGCCAGGCGATCACGGATGGATATGAACTCTTCAGTGTCCTCATCACCTACCTTGATATGTTTTTCTTCGTGGAAGACTTTGCTCAGATAGTTCAAAGTCTCAACCAGGAAGCCCCCGGTACCGCAGGACGAATCGAACACGCGCTCGTGCTCTTTGGGTGCGAGCATCTTAACCACGAGGCTGATGGCTCCCCGCGGCGTGAAGTATTGGCCACGATCTCCACGTAGGTTGGTGCCAACGATCTCTTGATAAGCCGCGCCTTTGGCATCGACATCGGTGCGACCGAAGTCGTAGCGGGCCAACTCCGAGACGATGAAGGCCAAGGCACGATCGGACAACGTGATTTCTTCATTGCCCTTGAACAGGCCGTCGTACTTCTTTTTCACTCTTTCAAAAAGTGGCTTGATCCGTAGACGGATGGATTTCTGACCTTCGGGATCAAAGGGTTCATATGGACCTACATAGAATCCTCGTGCTTCATTGGGCTGCTGTTCGTCATACATTTTGCAGAAGATTAGATATAGAAACTGCCAAAAAGCGGCGTCCTTGGGCATGCCCTCGTTGCCATGAATGTAGTTATGGCAACGACGGAAAGCGGTGCGCAGCATCACTGGATCCGCGCGACGCATACGTCCCGTAGAGCGACCCTCAACACTGAATGTGTCATCACCCAATGGCCAGTCGCCGATGGATTTGAATTTAGTGTCGAAGCGGGTGACTTCCTTCTTGAAAAAGAAAAACTCCAGGCCATTCGTCCACAGGCTGTATTCGCAACTATCGACTTCAGCCATGACGGCTTCCAACAGCTCAAACTCTTTACTCGCCTCTTCTGGGTCACGCATACGGTACGCACCTTTGGTGCCGACCTTCGGTTCTTTGTCCACTACTACAGCTCGGCAGAGGTTATCTACCGTATGCGCCCGGCCAGGCTTGAAGATCGCGATATCAAGCTTGCGATTCTTCCCCAGCACCTTGATTTTGAAGTCAGGCTCCATGTCTTCAGCGGCGATGCCGTACTCATGGATGATGGCGCGAGAAATGCGCTGTCGAACCTTTTCTTTGTCGCTGTCTTTCACTGGGTTGCCAGTGATGTAGTCAAAAACCTTACCCTCTTCGAGCATGCGCTCTGGCACTTGGAGTTCTTGATCAAAGTCGCTCATATTATTGCTGTCCTGTATGGAGCGCTGCTCAGGCATTACGCGGCTCCTTGTTGTCAAAGTCGTCACTACTGGCAGCGGCACCGCCCTCTCGCACCCAGGCGTCCACATCATCCTTTTTGAATTTCCAGAAGCGACCAACCTTGTGCCCAGGCATACCTTTGGAGGTCACCCAGGTGTAGATGGTGTCTTTGGCTACACCCAGATATTCGGCGATTTCATCGACGGAGAGCCAGCGGTCGTCCATAGCGAATCCTACTTGCTGTATAGGAAATTTAATCGAGTTTACACGGGTTCAGACCTGCATGCATGGGTTAAGCCTGGTTAGGTCGGGTAAAACCGAATGAGCCCGTTATTCACCCGCTCCAGAGCAGAAGCGACGACACATGAAGTCAAAAAACGATGGCGCTGGTAGCAGACATAAGATCAACGCCTCGGAAGCAGAGGCCAGTGCCGTAAAAAGAGCCGGCCAAATGTCGTGCAAAAAAGCTCCACAAAAAATACGTATAGATGAGAAAGCCAGATCAAATTTGAGAATATAAAAATTTTTATTTTTCAGTTATGTGTCGTTTAAATGCTAACCACAAGCCTACTTACTCAATACCCAAAGTCGGATACTGGAAGATGGGCCTGAACGTCAGGCAGCGCCGCCCAGGAAAATGTTATCGACGTTAGCGACTCTCGCTGGCCGCGTTCCGTGCGCGCATCGCCCGTTTGTTTTCACCTAGCCTCGAGCATTGCTGGTTTCAGAAACTGGAATACATTCTCTGGCGAGAGCGCAGCCGTTTCGGTTTCTTTGACGCGTCCAAGCTGGCAGCCTACCAAATCACCTCGAAGAACTCTGTGGAGCATGTCCATCCCCAGTGGGAGGAGTTCGGCGTTGAGTTGGCTAAGGTTCACCTCGACAGCTTTGGCAATCTGGTGCTGCTGAGTCCTAGCGAAAACTTGTCCTATAGCAACCAGCGCGTCGGTAAGAAGCGAGAAGACTTCAAGGGCAAGGCCGAGATGGAATGGGATGCGCCTGCTATCGACCGGCACCAGGCGCAGATGTTGCTATTGATCAAGGAGCACTATGACGCGACGGGGACCTAAAGACTGCACCCGGTCCCAGATGACCAAACGCATCACTGGGGACGAACCGGGCGAAGTTCGGAAAATAGACGTCGTAATCTCACACCATGCATGCCACCGGGATGACCGCTTCGGGCAGTTCTCTGCCTATCATGGTTACGAAGCATGCTGGTCAACTCCGATGCAATCGCTGGTCAGATCGAATGCAAACGGGTGGTCAAGTGGAGTGCTGTATTCCAATTGGTATTCCAATTGGTATTCCAATTAAAAATTGGAAACAGATATTAATTCTGAAAATCAATGGCTTACCAAGCCGATTCAAATTACCCCGGCCCACCATTTTGTCTTCCCAGGAAGACCCGAAAAAGCCGTAAAGCCTATAGAAATCAAAGCTTTACGGCTTTTTTATTGCCCGCGTTTTCCCACCTAGTCCCAGGACATCCCACGGTTGACGGGGCATCTATGGGGCATAAAACGCTCATCAGCTCGCTCGGAGAGGATGTGCCCCCAATGCCCCTGAAAGACACCAACTGCCGCAACGCAAAGCCTGGGACAAGCCCTATCGCCTGTACGACGGACAAGGTTTGATACAGAGCGAGGACGGTTCTGTTGCGCGAGCGTTCTCAGGCCGCGAAACATGTGCGAAGACGGCGCAAAACCATGAAGTAGCAGAGTGGTTGGTTTATGAGGAACGCCGGCCCTCCCGATAAAACATTCCTTGCCAGCGACAGTGATGAATCGATATTAAATATCAGCTGACGTCGCATGGCCGTCCCGGACGTTCTCGCGCCCCAGCCCACAAGAAAATTCGGGGGAGTCGACATTCCAATATTAGAGGTTCGGGTCCAGCACAATGACGCCTTGAACTTCCCTTCGCTCCAATAACGCGTGCGCCAGCCCCGTTTCGCTCAAGGGTAACGTCGCGCCGATGACTGGTCTGATCAATCCATCTGTAACGCCATCAGCGAGGAACTGCAAAGCCTCGCGAATCAATGTTGGGCGCTGGAAGAATGCCGGCAGGTACATGCCGGCCAAGGTTTGCGCTTTGGCCATCAACCGACGAGGCGGCAACGCCTTGCCTGGCCCCCGCGTGGAGCCCACCACCACACAACGTCCCAGCATGGCGAGACACTCAAAGTTCTGATCGAATACCTCGCTGCCGATGGTTTCGAGGATCACATCAACTCCACGCCCCTCGGTCAGCTCAAGCACGCGTTCCGGCCACTGAGGAGTGTCGTAGCTAATGGCATAGTCGGCCCCGAGACCGCGCACGAATGCGCGTCGACTTTCAGTGCTGGCCGTACCGAAAACCGTCTTTGCGCCCATGGCTTTAGCAATCTGCACAGCCAGACTGCCAACCCCCCCGGCGGCGCCTTGAATCAAAACGCTTTCACCAGACTGTAAATGCGCGCATGTGCGTAGAGCTAGAAACGCAGTCACTCCCTGACAAGGTAAACCCGCCATGGCGACGTCGTTTGCTGACTCATCCAGCGTTACCAGCATGTCAGCACGAGCAATAGCCTGTTGTGCGTATGCGCCTTTAGGCATCAAGGCCATGACCTTGCGCCCGACAATGCCAGGGTCAACGCCCTCCCCTCTTTGCGAAACGCGTCCGACGAGCTGAAGTCCGGCGACATGCGGCAGCGTGACACCTCCAACGCGTGTTTCGGGCCGGTTATACATGCCCAACCGCTCACGAATATCTGGAAAATTCACCCCGATCGCAGAGGTGTCTATCAACACCTCTCCGGCCCCCGGCGCGGGCGTTGGCAAGTCGACGTAATCGAGTACTTCGGGCCCGCCGAAGCTACGGAACTGAATCGCTTTCATCATCTGAGATCCTGGATTCTTAGCACGTCAGATCTGTGAACGCAGGCCTGACTTGGAGGCTGATCGGAGGCGCGGTATGTGCTGCCGAGCAAATCGCCACCGCATTGTTTCGACTATTTCACCCCATTGAGAAACAACGTGGCGTGTCTCAAAAACAGATTCGGGTATTGATAGATCGCGCCATGGTTTGAATCCGGGTAGATCACCAGTTGGGCGTTGGGCAAAGTCTGCTGCAAGGTCACGTCATTGGCCGTATAGAAGACAATGTCATGGCTACCGGCGACTATTAACGTCGGTTGCTTGATGCCTTTCAGATAATCATCGGCGTTGTCGGCCGGTACTCCCCAGGCCGCGATGGCGGCTGCTTGTGCGGGTGCAGTCTTGCTATCGACATCGACATCGCGATTGACCTTACGTGAGCGCAGACGGGTAAGGAACTCATGTCCGGCGGCCTGGCTTTCAGCGGTCTGGGTAAAGAAAACGTCCAGCAGCAGTTCATCCGGTACGGCTCGTTTTTTTGCCAGATAGCCCTGGAATTCCGGCGTCAGCGATTCCATACCAACGCCACCGCGAGGTGATGAGCCGACCAGAATCAGGCGACGTACGAGGTTCGGATGATCAAGCGTCACTTGCTGTGCGATCAGACTGCCCATGGAAAAGCCCAGCAAGTCAGCCTTTTTCACGTTCAGTGCCTGGAGCAGGCCGGCGGCATATTTGGCCATGCCTTCGATAGTGCTCGGCACTTCACCGCCGGAACTGGCGACGCCGGCATTATCGAAGAGGATAATTTCCCGATCACGGGCAAAACCGTCGATGACTTTAGGATCCCAGCTGTCCAGGTTGCCAACGAAATGCTGGAGAAATACCAGTGGCACGCCACTGGGTTTGCCGAAGCGACGATATGCCAGGCGCACGCCGTCGACTTCGATGAACCGCGTAGGAGCGGTTTGATGGGTGTAGCTTTGAGCAGCTTTGTCTGCGGGGGTGGTGCTTGCCTGAACGGTCAGTGTCGAGCACGTAGCCGTCAGCGCGACGATGGCCAGGGTATGGCGCAACGCCCATCGGGTGTTGAGAACGGTCATGTAGAAATACCTGACAAAGACGAGTTGGTTTAGGGTCCGTCCTGACTGATTGCCGGTCGGGACGGAGCAGGATCAGGCCGGATTTTTTACACTTGGACGTTGCTGCACGTTTGTCTGCCATGCCAACAGCGCGCTGCATTGATCGGGAATGGCAATACTCGCGAAACCGGCGAAAATAAGCCCGGCAAATACCGTGATGTCGGCCATGGAAAAATGCTCGCCAGCGATATAGGGCTGGCTACGCAACACCTGATCGAAGTAGTGCATCCCAGCCACCGCTTTGTTGCGTTGACGGTTACCCCATTCGATACGACCTTCCCATTCAGGACTCTTGTATGGCTGAAGTGCGGCACCGAGCCCCGGCGTGGCGTGGTGGAAGTAAAACCCGACCGGATCCGCCAGTTCGGACTCCGCGCGCTTTTGCATCATGTGGATAATGGCCTTTTCCTTCGGCGTCTTGCCGGTGAGAATCGGGTTGCCGTCCAGATTGTCCAGATACTCGGTGATTGCGGTACATTCGGAAATGTTGGTGCCGTCATCCAATTGCAGAACTGGGACGGTCCCCAGAGGGTTGATCGCCAGGAACGCGGGTTGCTTGTGTTCCGCTGCGGGCAGGTCGATCTTGATGAACTCTATTTGCGAGCCCAGGCCTTTTTCGGCCAGAACGATACGAATGCGCAGTGGGTTAGGAAAACCAGGAATATCAAAAATCTTCATACGAGCTCCACACTATCTATCTACCTATCGATAGGTATAAGCTACTGCAAGAGTATTTTCACTGTCAACGTCTATCTATCGATAGAAAGGTAAAGTTGTGACGACGGATACGCGAGAAATGATCATGGCGGCTGCCCGAAAAATGGTGCAGACCCGAGGCTACAACGGCTTGAGCTTTCGTGAACTGGCCAAAGAGGTCGGCATCAAGAGCGCGAGCATTCACTACCACTTCCCTACCAAAGGTGACTTGGGTGCGGCTTTGGCCAAACGTTACACCGAGGATGGTCTTGAGTACCTTGATGGTCTACGCGCCCATTCCGAAGATCTGAATGTGTGGATGAAGGGTTACACCGACGTATTTCGCATGGCACTGGTCAATGACAATCGCATGTGCCTGTGCGGGATCATGGCTGCCGAATACGATGACTTACCACCCGAGGTGAGGACAGAGGTCGACGGCTTTACCGAACTGAATGTGCGCTGGTTGACGGAAGTGTTGTCTGTTTGCCGGCCACAGTTGAGCCTCGAGGAACGACAACATCAGGCACTGGCGATCTATGCGGCGGTGGAAGGAGCTCAGTTGATCGCTCGGGGGCGTGATGACATTAGCGTTTTTGACAAGACAATCGAGACGTATCGCTCGGCAGGTCTATTGCCTTAAGGTTCGCTGTTTTGTCGACACGCCTTGATTGAGGCGCCATACCTGCAGCGACGCGAGCAATCGCTGCAGGTACCGCAATGAAAATCGATCAGGTGACTAACGACGCCGGCATCATCTCCAGTTCGACGATGATTGTTACGCTTGCTTTAGCTGAGGCATATACGCGGCAAGTTCAGCAGGATCAGTTGTCGGTGGGTTGAGCTCTGTGTTGATGGTTGAACCGCCTATGAATCGTTCGAAGATTTTCCAGCCGTGTTCAGTTCGACGCAAGCGATCCATCATGGGCGAGTACAGCCAGATGCCTGGCAAATCACCGGGACTATCAATGGCCCGCCCATCTCCCAGCATCGCTGCCAACGCTGGCGTGGCGTAGCGCACAAGCAAATTCTGATATCGCACCATTACTCCATCCTCATCGACATCAACGATGTGATTGGTAGCGTGTCGGCTGACCCCTGGGATCAGGTATGGGTAGTCCTTCTCGAAAAACTGTCGGATCTCATCGTGCCCACGAATGGTGCCATGGAAGTGGTAGGCGACGGCGTCCGGTAGAAATGCATCGACCATGGCCTCAACATCCCAAGTCTCAAACCACCAATTGACCCTGTTCACGAAGTCGATCGCGCTGATTCGCTGCGCTGTATCGACGCCACTCTGGGACGAAATTCTCGGAAAAGCTTTCATGAGTACTTCCTCATTTCAGGTAGGAAATTATATGTGCAGTTGCACATCTGACGCGCAAAAAAAATTTCATTTGCCACCGGTTTGCTCAAGAAGCGAGTTACGAATCTGCACAGCTGCGGCCTCACCGATTTGATCCTCACGCTCAAGCTGCGCAGCTTTCCAATGAGGTTCAGCCTCCTTGAACTTCGCTCGTCCTTGCGCTGACAGTGAGAGTCTGATGGCAGATCGCGGCCCTTCGGCATGGCTAGCGACATAACCTTCGCTCTGCAGCGGCTTCAATGCCCGAACCAACGTGGTTCGTTCCATGACCATCACCTCCGCCAGTTCGGCGATCATGATCCCGGGATGTTCATTGATCAGTGCAAGAACGGAAAATTGCGAGACAGTGAGGCTCGCAGCAGCCAGATGCCGGTCGTAGAGGCGGGTGAGCAGACGCGCATGGCGTCTTGCGGCGAGACAATGACAAAGGTCGGCGTCATGGGGGCTTTTCATGACGCCCATAATATGTGCATATACACACCAGTCAAGTACAAATATTGAGACACCGAGACTTGCGCGGTGCCAACGAAACTCATAAAGGTCAGTAAAACTGTCGCAACGGCCCCAGATCGCCCGTGTTCGCGGCATTCGCAAACCTAATTTACGAGGCTGGAAAGTTATGTCCGAAACACGAGAACTCTACGGCGCGTCAACGGGAAACAGTATTCGAGCTGCGATCGCCCTTGCTGAAGCGAGCATAGAATTTACCCCAAGGTGCCTTGATCTGCGCTCGGGCGATCAGCGTGCCCCGGAATATCTGGCGCTTAACCCGTTAGGTAAGGTTCCGACGTTCGCCGATCACAGCGTTTCCCCCGCCCTAGTCATCAATCAATCGAACGCAATTATTCAATACGCTGACGAGCAGGCGCCTGGTCGGCTGTCGCCCGAAAGACCGAGCGCTCAACGATATAGGGTTTATGACCGGTTTTATTTCTTCGTTACGGATGTTATCGCTCCTAGCCACAGCGCTTTTTTCCTGCGCCAGACAGGGCAACAAGACGCCTCTGCGCCACTGGATCGAAGAGCGCTGGAGCACCTGCTGATGGCGGAAGCTTTCCTTGAAGGCGAGTACATGGCGGGCGACTTCTTCTCAATGGCCGATATTTCGGCGTTTACGTTTGCAAGATCGGTGCACGGCCAAGTTGACTGGGAAAAACTGCCCCGTATGACACGCTGGCTGGCGTTGATAGAAACCCGGCCCGCAGTGAGGCTGGGTTTGCAGGCGTTTGAATCTGCGCCGTCGTTGCGAAAATAATCGTTCAGCGCCATGTCTTGATTTTCGCCTCCTGCAACAACGCCACCTCCCCCCTAAGGTACCGCTGATTTCCTCGAGCTGAATTATTCGTTGACAATGATTATTCTCATAATCTAATTATATTACGGTGATAATAATTTCCAGCGACATATTCGGTTGGAACCTAAGAGAGAGAAAACGATGACGAGCCCCACTATCCTCATTACCGGCGCCAGCGGTTTTACCGGCAGGAGAACCGTTGAGATATTGCGTGAGAAAAAATACGCGGTACGTGCGCTGGTCCGCACGAACGATGAACGAGCGGACAGATTGCGCCAACTGGGTGCCGATGTTGTGGTCGCAGACCTGCTGGACTTGAACGCAGTTCGAGCAGCGCTTGAAGGCATCAAGCGAGCTTATTTCGTTTACCCAATCGCACCTGGCTTGATTGAAGCGACTGCCCACTTCGCTCTCGCTGCTAGAGAAGCCGGGGTAGAGTCAGTTGTAAACATGTCTCAAGTTTCGGCACGTCGCGTGGCCAAGAGTCACGCAGCCCTCAACCACTACACAGCCGAGCGAGTGTTTGACTGGTCGGGCCTGGATATGACCCACTTGCGGCCCACTTACTTTGCACAATGGCTGATCTACCCGCACTGGCGAAAACACATTGTTGAACACAGCGAGATTCGCCTGCCGTTTGGTTCAGGTCGTCACGCGCCGATCGCAGCAGAGGATCAGGCTCGGCTGATCGCTGCCATCCTGGAAAACCCGCAGCCCCACAAGGGCAGGACGTACCCGTTGTACGGTCCGGTGGAACTGAACCAACAGGCCGTAGCTGACGAAGTCGGCAGAGTATTGGGTCGTGACATCAAATACGTGGCGATAACACTGGATCAGTACCGCCAGGAGTTGCAGAGCGACGGCTTACAGCCTTTCCTCATTCAGCATCTGCTGGAAGTTGCCAAGGACTACCAGCAGGGTGTGTTCGCCGGTGAGGATTCCATTATTGGCGAAATCACGGGACAGCCACCGATGACTGTTCAAGCGTTCGTGACCTTACACAAGGATCTGTTCAGCAGATAAAACCCTTGTCGAGTTGCGATAAGCGATGCTGCAGCCAGACACCCGGAAGCCAACCTGCCTCCGGGTGTCACATTTCCCAAGGCAAGTATCCCCAGATGTGCATTCACCAACTATCCGCCTCAGGTGACGAGTCACTGAGCTCCGTCCGGACGTTTGAGCCGGGCCTGGTTTGCACAGGCCAGGAACGTCTCGATGACCTGGCTGCGGCGTTCGGCGAGGCAGTAAAGGTACGTCTCTGTATGCACCGGATCCCCTTCGATACGAATGGCTTTGAGGTTTGCACCTGGGATGTACTCGGCCTCGGATACAACACCCAGGCCGATGCCCCTGGCGACTGCTTCCCGTAGTGCCTCTCGACTACCGATCTCCATGACCATACGCGGCGTCACGTCCCGTTCGGCCAGCGCCCGCTCAAATGCCAGGCGTGTCGTTGAGCCTTGCTCGCGGCGTAACATCGGCTGCCCCTGTAGTTCTTCCAGGCGTACGACATCGCGCTGTGCCAGCGGATGCTGGTGATGAGCAAACACGATTACCCGGTGCCGGGCATAGAGCGTGGAGTGGAACGACGGATCTTCATGCAGGCCTGCGAGGACTCCGATGTCTGTCACGTAGTTTTCCAAGTCCGCCAACACCGAGGCCGAGTTGCCCACCCGGATCGACAGCTCTACCTGGGGGAACTCGCGACGATAAGCATCGACCATTTCGATGACGTGAAACGGGCCAACCGCCCCCAGTCGCAACTGTCCCCTGACCATTGTCCCGGAGTCACGCAATAAGCCATGCGCTTCGGCTTCAAGGGCCATCAACTGCTGAGCGATAGGCAACAGTTGGCGGCCAACCGTCGACAGCTCGGCGCGGCGCCCACGGCGGTGGAACAACTCCAGGTTATGCAAGCGCTCCAAGGCCTGTATCTGCGTGGTGACCGTCGGTTGGCTAAGCCCAAGTGATCGTGCCCCCGCGCTGAAGCTTCCCTGACGGGCCACAGCCAGAAACGCGCGCAGCTTACTGTTCGACATCCATAGACTCCCTCAATACTTTTTCGTGTAAACCAATATTGAATCGATGGCATGACGGTCACATTACAAAAATAAGGTAAGCGGCATACCCAACCACGACTCGGATATGCCATGAAAATTCTTCGTAAGCTGTTTTGCGCTGCCAGTGTGTCCCTACCGCTGCTGATCAGCAGTGAAGTATCTGCCGAGACGGCGCTGAGGATCGGCCTGATTCCATCCGAAGATTCTCAATCGATGATCGAGAGCAGCCAACAGGTGCTCGACCAGTTGCAGGCGAAGTTGGGCATGCCCGTCAAGCCGTTCGTGGCCACCGACTACAACGGTGTCATCGAGGCGTTGCGCTCCAAGAAGCTGGATGTTGCTTACCTTGGGCCATTTTCCTACGTGCTTGCCAGCCAGGTGGCCGACGTGGAAGCGTTCGCCGTGGCAGTCACTAAAAAAACCGGCAAAAGTGCCTATCGCAGCCTGATCGTGGCCCGCTCCGACAGCGGCCTGAAGTCGCTGGCCGACTTGAAGGGTCATACGTTCGCTTTCGTCGATCCAAGTTCGACGTCCGGTCACCTCTTTCCCAAAGCCGGTATCGAGAAGGCTGGTTATCAGCCGGACAAGCTGTTTTCCCGCGTGATTTTTTCTGGCTCGCACGATGCGAGCATCCTGGCCGTGGCCAACGGCAAGGTGGACGCTGCCGCTGTGGCTGACCGCATTCTGGCGACCGCCACGACGCAGGGTGAAGTCAAGCCGGACGAGTTGCGCGTCGTCTGGAGCTCGTCGGATATTCCCGAGTCACCGATGGTGTGGCGCAAGGATCTGGATCCGGCGCTGAAGCAGAAGCTGGCGGCTGCACTGGCCGAGGTCAAGGATATCCCCTGGGGCGATCAGGGCATGCTCAACGGTTTTCAACCCACCCGCGACGGCGCGTACGACGTGGTCCGAGAGACCGCCAAGGTACTCGATCTCGACCTGAGCAAAATGAAATGATCAGGGTTCATCAACTCACCAAGCACTACGGGGACAACCCCGTGCTCAGAGGCATCGACCTGCAGATCGGAGCCGGTGAGTTCGTCGTCGTGCTTGGGCAATCAGGTGCTGGAAAATCCACGCTGCTGCGTTGCATGAATCGGCTGGCCCAGGCAGATGGTGGCGAGCTTCACATCGCTGGGGTCGACGCAATGCAGTCACGTGACGAGCGCGCCCTGCGTCGTCAGGTGGCGATGATCTTCCAGCATCACAATGTGGTACCGCGCCTTTCGGTGTTGAAAAACGTACTCACTGGACGCCTGGGATCGCTGTCGACACTGGCCTCGGTACTCCAGCTGTTCAGTCGAGCCGACGTGGAATTAGCGCAACAATGCCTGCGCCGAGTAGAGCTGCTGCACAAAGCTGACGCGCGCACTGACTCGCTGTCGGGTGGGCAAATGCAAAGGGTCGGGATCGCACGCGCACTCGCCCAGCAACCCAAGGTAATTCTCGCTGACGAGCCCGTTGCCAGTCTTGATCCAAAGACGGCGCGGCTGGTCATGCAGTACCTGCGTGATGCCAGTCGCGAGCTCGGCATTACCGTGGTGTGCAACCTGCACCAAGTCGATTTCGCAAGAGAGTTTGGCGACCGAATCATCGGCCTTGCCCATGGTCGCCTCGTTTATGACGGTGACGCGAGCGGTCTCGATCAACCCACGCTGAATCGTATCTATCCAGCGACAGGCGCGGATGACAATGCGACGGACATTGAATGCTCCTCGCCGCTGCGTTACAGCAATAGCTTGGGAGGCTGACATGCGCACTGAAAATTACCGCTGGATGGTTAAAACGCCGGACAGCCTTCGCGGCTGGGCTTCAACAGCCTCGCTGGTATTGATATTGATGGTCGTTTTGCACTGGAGTGCCAATGGCGCTCAGCTCAGTTGGGGGGAGTTGGCGGCCGGCCTTCCGCAAATCGGCGATTTCCTGTCTCGGTCAGTGCCACCCAACCTGGATATCTTGCCCAAGTTGATAGCGCCGGCTCTGGAGACCTTGCAGATCGCAATCTGGGGCACGCTCCTGGGTATCCTCTTCGCCGTGCCGCTGGCCTTTCTCGCTGCACGTAATCTGCAAAGCAACCGCTGGCTGTATCAAGGAACCCGACAAGCGCTCAACGTCATTCGCAGTATCAACGAGCTGATCCTCGCGCTGGTCTTTGTCTCCGCTGTGGGCTTGGGACCCTTTCCCGGCGTACTGGCGCTTGCCGTCCATGGCATTGGCATGCTCGGCAAGTTTTTCGCCGAGAGCATCGAAGAGATTGATCAGGGCCCTCTGGAAGCACTTCGAGCCACGGGCGCGCGACCGCTGCAGGTGATTGTGTTCGGGGTCATACCGCAAGTCATTACAGCCTGGATCGCCGTGATCCTCTATCGCTTCGAGGTCAACCTGCGCTCGGCGACCGTGCTGGGCATGGTCGGTGCTGGTGGTCTCGGATTCGAGCTGGTGAGCAGCATCAAGCTGTTCAAATACCAGGAGACTGCCACCTGCATCATTGTGATCACGGTGATGGTAATCGCCGCCGACATGGTTTCGAACCGCTTGCGAGCCTCGATTCAGCAGGGCGGCAGACACTAGCCCATCACGCTCGTCGCCGCGTTTCAGCCGGCGATCACGCCCCTTTTACCCGACTTGATCCAGCGGAGTATCCCAGTGGTCACGCACACCCATTCAACGCCTGGCAGTATCGGCCTGGCCGATGCAGAACTCGTATCAATCGATTTGAGCTCATGTAATGCGCCAGCGAACATGGCCGCACCTTCAAATAACAAGGGGAACGTCATGCCTGCCCACTTCCATAATCCGGTCGCCACTTATTTTGGCGGCGGTAGCTTGAGCCAGATCACTGCACTCACCGAGGGCCAGACGGTCGCCTTGGTGACTTTCCCGGAAGCCCGTGGCCTGGGCGTGATCGATAAGATCCAGGCGCTGCTGGGTGAGCGTCTTATTCATATCGTGGAAGATGTGCAGCCCAACCCGGATGTCTCGCAGTTGAGCGCCACTTACGAGCGTTTCTGGGCGCAGGCCGGAGGTTGTGAAACCGTGTTGGCGGTGGGAGGGGGCAGTGCGATCGATACCGCCAAGGCTCTGATCGTCGGTACGGCATCAGGGCGTTTCGATGAACTGCTGACTTTGCTGGGCAGTGGCAAGCCCTTCACGCCGGCGCGCTGCAAGGCGCTCATTGCAGCACCTACAACAGCCGGTACTGGCAGCGAAGTGACGCCATGGGCAACGATCTGGGATTCAGGCCAGCAAAAGAAGTACTCGCTGCATCTGGAGTGCACCTGGCCCAAAGCGGCGATCATTGACCCGGACCTGATGCTCACTGTGCCGGCAGGTGTGACGGTATCCACCGGCCTTGATGCCCTGTCACATGCGCTGGAGTCGATCTGGAACGTCAACGCCAACCCGATCTCCGACACTTTTGCGACCTCTGCCATCGAAGACATCCTGGACTGCCTGCCTCGCTTGCGCCAGGACCTGTCCAGCCGCGAGCTTCGTTCGCGAATGGCGTTGGCAGCCCTGAAAGCGGGCCTGGCATTTTCCAACACCAAGACCGCGCTGGCCCATTCCATTTCCTACGAGATGACGCTGCGTCATGGCTTGCCGCACGGCATCGCCTGCTCCTTTACGCTGCCACACGTACTGGGGCTGGCGTGGGGCCGCGACGCCGCTCGGGACCAGACGCTACAGCGTGTCTTTGGAACTGACCTGGCCGAGGCCCAGGAGCGCTTGCGCAGCTTTCTCCATCACCTGGACGTGAAGACCGAGTTCACCGACTACGGGGTGACGGAGGTCGAGGCGCAGGAGATGATCCTTTCTGCCATGCAGGGCGCCCGCGGCAAGAATTTCATCGGCTCGCGGGCTGCCTGATACGTCGCTTACCCAAACGAGGGCGACTGATTAGGCCGCCTATTTCCTGTTGCACCGAATAAGAGTGCCGCTCTTCGACCACCTGGTTGAAGGCGTAACAAAAAGGAAAACATGATGAATCGTGAGCATGCTCTGTCTGGTCTCGCTGTGTCCGCAGCCCCATCCTTTCGCTTGGCTCAGTGGCGAATGCTGCTGGCGGCGATGTTCTGCTACCTGTTTTTCTACACCGGTCGGCAAACGTTCGGCTTCGCAATTCCCGGCATGCAGGCTGAGTTCGGCCTGAGCAAGGAGACCCTGGGCTGGGTTTCTGCGGCGATGCTGTGGGCTTACGCCATCGGCCAAGCTATCAATGGAAACCTGGCGGACAAGTTCGGCGGGCGCCGCATCATGACGCTGGGGGCTGTCCTCTCCTGCGCCGCCAATTGGGTGACCAGCTTCGCCAGCGGCATCGTCAGCCTCATCCTACCGTGGGGCGTCAATGGCTACTTTCAGGCGCTTGGCTGGGCGCCAGGTAGCCGTCTGCTGTCCAATTGGTGGGGAGTGTCGGAGCGCGGCAAGGTATATGGGTTCTACGTGTTCGCGGCAGGTTGTGCCTCGATTCTGTCCTATGTCACATCGGTGGTCGTGCTGGAAGTGTTAGAGCTCGAATGGCGCTGGATTTTCCGTCTGCCAGTGTTGCTCATGCTGGCCGGCGGTATCCTGTTTTACTTCATCGCCCGGGAGCGCCCACAGGACATGGGGTTCGAGCCGCTTACCGACACCGGCGTGGCAAACGCCGATGACAAGGGACAAGAAGCCTCGGATGAAGTCGAGACCTCGGCTCAGCGCTACAAAGCAGTCCTGAAGAATACGCGTCTGATCATCGCCGCCGTTTCTCTCGGGTTTCAGAATGCGGCGCGGTATGGCTTGATCGTCTGGGTGCCGGTGCATTTCCTGGGTGCCGACTGGAAAAGCGGCGACAGCTGGATCGATCCGAAATGGATCACCGTCGCGCTGCCGGTTGGCATGGCGGTAGGTGCGCTCAGCAACGGTTGGGTGTCCGACAAGTTATTCGGCTCCAAGCGCTACCTGGCCATCATGTTGTACATGTTCCTCGGCGCAGCCACCAGCCTATGGATGTGGAGCCTGCCGGCACATAGCACCGTCGGCTTGATCGCCCTGTTCCTCTGCGGTTTTTTCGTCTACGGCCCCGCCTCCAGCTTCTGGGCGCTGTGCCCCGATCTGGTTGGCGCCAAGCGCGCAGGCACCGCCACCGGCATCATGAATTTCTCCTCTTACCTGTTCGCCGGCCTGGCTGAGCCATTGATCGGCAGCATGCTGGACAGCACGGGCAACACGTCATTGATATTCGTAGTCGTCGCTTCTGCCTGTATCTGCAGTGCAATGGTCGCATTGTTCGTACGGCGCTGACCTAGGCTTAACCAGCGGAACTCACGAAATCGGTAATCGCCATGTATCAGTACCACAAATGGCTTCGCTCCTTTCACGCAGTCGCTCGCAATGGCAGCTTCACGCTTGCTGCTGAGTATCTGAGCGTGGGACAGCCGACTGTCAGCGAGCAGGTGAGCGCGTTGGAGAACATGTTCTCCGTCGAGCTCTTCCATCGTCGCGGGCGTTCCATCGAGATGACGGCTGCCGGTCGCCAACTCTATGCGATCACCCAGGGCCTGTTCGGTCAGGAGGATGAAGCTGTGCAATTGCTGCAGAGCTTCCGCCAACGAAAGGCAGGTTTGTTGAGGCTCGGCGCAGTTTCGCCGCCCATCGCCATGAGCCTGACGTATGCGTTGATGCAGCAGTACCCGGATGTGGAGTTGGAAACCTCTTTTTCCTCTGAACGGGAAACACTGGATCGGCTTTACAACTTCGACATCGATGTGGCGATCCTGGCGCTCTCGGAGTTCGATCATCGCCTGCACACACAGTTATATCGGCGTTACCCGATTGTCGGCGTGGTCCGCGAGGATCATCCATGGGCAGGACTGGAACAGGTTCGGATCGAACAGATTCGCGGCGAGCGAGTGGTTTTGCGCGAGCAGGCTTCACGCACCCGGCAGTTGGTGGAAGAGGCCTGTCATCGAGCCGGCATCGAGCTCGACTGCGCCATGCAGCTCAACAGCCGCGAAGCGATCGTGCATGCCATCGCTCAGGGCATAGGTATCGGTTTCGTCTCGGCGGTGGAATACGCGGAAACACCCGGTACCCGGCCGGTCACCTTTGTCGATCATCCGTTTCACATCGAATATCACCTGTGCTGCCTGGGCATTCGTCGTAACCGACCAATGATTGTCGAGCTGTTCGAAAACTGCACACCGCCACCGACCTGAATGCCATCGATTTCATCACTCAGCCTGCCCATTCAATGGGGGGGCAGGACTTTTTCACTCGTCATTTGGAGATGCACCATGAACTACAACCAACCGACACAACTGCAAGCGGCCATTCTCGACTGGGCAGGTACCGTCGTTGACTTTGGCTCCTTCGCGCCTACGCAGATCTTTGTCGAAGCGTTCGGCGAGTTCGGGGTCGAGGTGTCCCTTGAAGAGGCACGCGGTCCGATGGGGATGGGCAAGTGGGATCACATCCGAACCCTGTGCGACATGCCCGCGGTTGCCGAGCGCTACCGCGCAAAATTTGGCCGTACGCCTACGGATGCGGACGTCACGGCGATTTATGAGCGCTTCATGCCGCTGCAGATCGACAAGATCGGCCTTCATTCGGCATTGATTCCGGGCGCGCTGGAGGCCATCACGGTGTTGCGTGATAAGGGTTTGAAGATCGGCACCTGCTCGGGCTACCCGGCGGTGGTGATGGAGAAAGTTGTGGAGCTGGCTCGCCGCAACGGTTATGAACCTGATCACGTCGTGGCCACCGATGAAGTGCCCAATGGCCGCCCTTATCCGGCACAGTCCCTGGCCAACGTCATCGCACTGGGTATCAGTGATGTCGCGGCCTGTGTGAAAGTCGATGACACCTGGCCAGGCATTTTGGAAGGTCGCAGCGCCGGCATGTGGACGGTCGCACTGACCTGCTCGGGCAATGCTCTAGGGATGACCTACGAGCAATACAAGAGCATGCCTGGGGATAAGCTGGATCAGGAGCGCAACCGCATCGGTCGCATGTTCGAGGGTTCGCGCCCGCACTACTTGATCGACACCATCGCCGAGTTGCCGGCAGTGATCGATGACATCAATGCACGCCTGTCGAGAGGCGAAATGCCTCAAAACACCTGAGTTCCTGTTTCCGGGTATCGGGCAGCTGGCATCGTCACTTGCCTTATCAGGCGCGCCGACCCTGGCGCAGCCCAACAAAAAAGACGCCCAAAAGGCGTCTTTTTTGTGCCTGCCATTTCATAACCCACGAAGCAGCGGCATTCATCTCCTACTAGTAGACCGATCGACTAGAAACGATTAGCATCGCCCCCATGAATACTCTAAAGATCCGCGAAACATCCGACGTCCGCCAAGGCATCCTTGATGTGGGCCAAAGAATCATGGCCGCCAAAGGTTATACCGCGGTGGGTCTGAACGAGATCCTGGCGACTGCCGGTGTGCCGAAGGGCTCGTTCTATCACTACTTTGGCTCCAAGGACGCGTTTGGCGAGGCCCTGCTTGAGAACTATTTCGAGACTTATCTCGACGATATCGACCGGACCCTCGCCCAGCCGGGCCTGACGATGGCGCAGCGTCTGCTGGACTATTTCCGCATCTGGCAGGACACCCAGTCCTTTCATGATTGCCAGGGCAAGTGCCTGGCGGTGAAGCTGGGCGTGGAAGTCGCTGACCTTTCCGAGGCCATGCGTGCAGTGCTTAACCGCGGTACGTCAGGAATCATCGATCGCCTGGCGAGTGGGATCGAGTCCGGCTTGGCCGAGGGCTCATTGTCCATCAGCGGTACTCCCCACGAGGTTGCGCAGAGCCTCTATCAACTTTGGGTCGGCGCTAGCGTCATGGTGAAGATCACCAAGAGCGTCCAACCCTTCGAGACGGCGATGTCCACGACTCGCCAGCTTCTCAACCTGTCCTGATACACCGGCATGAGCGGTGTAGCGCCCGTCACGGCGTTGCACTGCTCGCGTCATCCCTCGCCGCTTTTTCCCCGACGTTTCTACGATTCTCCCTACGCTCACTTGCAGCCCCTGAACAGCACCCGTAAAAAATTTCGAAAAGTTACTAGACGACCGGTCTAATTTGAAATACCGTAGCAACACGTTCACCTCTGGGAACAAAGAACTACAGCCTTAGCCAGTCAACCAATGATCGTTCGCTGCCCACATGCTAGACGACCGGTCTAATTTTACGATTTGTCGTGACCTCACGACCCAACTGAAAAAAGGAAGCACAAATGAAAATTCTCATGGTTCTGACCTCACACGACACCCTTGGCGATACCGGCCGCAAAACCGGTTTTTGGCTCGAAGAGCTGGCGGCGCCTTATTACACCTTCCTGGGCGCCAACGCCGAGATCGTCCTGGCGTCCCCAGCGGGCGGCCAGCCGCCGCTCGACCCGAAGAGCAACGAGCCGTCCTTCCAGACTGACCTGACCCGCCGCTTCGAAACCGATGCCGTAGCCACCGCGCTGCTCGCCAACACCGTGCGCCTGGACAGCGTATCGCCTGCCGATTTCGATGCGGTTTTCTACCCAGGCGGCCACGGCCCGCTGTGGGATCTGGCAGAAGACCCGGTCTCGATCCAGTTGATCGAGTCCTTCATCGCCGCCGGCAAGCCCGCTGCCTTGGTGTGCCATGCCCCGGGCGTCCTGCGCCATGTAAAGAAGGCTGACGGCACACCCTTGGTCGAAGGCAAGCAAGTTGCCGGTTTCACCAATTCCGAAGAAGAGGCAGTCGGCCTGACCCACGTCGTGCCCTTCCTGGTCGAGGACATGCTCAAGGCCAACGGCGGCCTGTACTCGAAAGGCCCGGACTGGGCCTCCTACGTGGTTCGCGACGGCCTGCTGATCACCGGCCAGAACCCCGGCTCGTCCAGCGAAGCCGCGAAGGTCCTGACAGAGCTGCTGAACAACGCCTGATCAAGCCTTGGGCGGGAGACGCCGCAGGTCTCCCGCACTCTACGACATCCCCCGACGCCATCGGCAAAAGCCCTCACATTCCTGGAGACACCCATGACTGCGTTCAACTTGCAGCAGATCAAAGACGCTGGCTGGCTGAAAGAAGCCAACTATATCGACGGCCTGTGGGTGGCAGCGGATGACGCCAGCCACTTCGCGGTAAACGACCCAGCCACCGAGAGCCAGATCGGCCAGATCCCTTGGAGCGGCGCTGTTGAAACACGCCGCGCCATCGACGCCGCACAGGCAGCGTTCGCATCCTGGTCACTGACCACCGCGGCAGAGCGCGCCATTCTGCTCAATCGCATGGCGCAGTTGGTACGCGACAACCTCGACATCCTCGCCAGCATGCTGACGCTCGAACAAGGCAAGCCGCTGGCCGAAGCGCGCAACGAAATGAAACTGGGCGCCGACTACATTCAGTGGTTTGCCGAAGAGGCGCGGCGCATCAATGGCGAGATCATTCCCTCGCCTTGGAAAGACCGGCAGATCCTGGTCACCCGCGAGCCCGTCGGCGTGGTGGGAGCGATCTCGCCGTGGAACTTCCCCTTCTCCATGCTCTCGCGCAAAGTCGCTCCGGCGCTGGCGGCCGGCTGCACCATCGTCATCAAACCATCCGAATTCACGCCGTTCTCCGGCCTGCTCTATGGTGTGTTGGCGCAGCAAGCGGGCATCCCCGCCGGTGTGGTCAATGTCGTCACAGGCGACGGTGCCGCGGTGGGCGGCGAACTGTCCGCCAACCCGTTGGTGCGCAAGATCACCTTCACCGGTTCCACCCGCGTCGGCAAGTTGCTGTACAAGCAATCCGCCGACAGCATGAAGAAATTGTCGATGGAGTTGGGCGGCAACGCACCGACCATCATTTTCGACGACGCCGACCTCGACCTAGCCGTCGAAAATGCCATCGCCGGAAAATTTCGCAACAGTGGCCAGACCTGCGTATGCACCAACCGCTTCTATGTCCAGGACGGTATCTATGACGAGTTCGCTAAGCGCCTGACGGCACGGGTCCGGCAGCTGAAAATCGGCAACGGCTTCGATGAGGGCGTCGAGCAAGGCCCGCTGATCAACCAGGCCGCCGTCAGCAAGGTCGATGCGCACGTGCGAGACGCCCAAGCCAAAGGCGGTCGCGTATTGCTGGGTGGCAAACGCCATGCGCTCGGCGCGACGTTTTATGAGCCCACCGTGATCGCTGACGCCACAGCCGACATGCTCATCGCCCAGGAAGAGACCTTCGGCCCCGTGGCCGCGCTGTTCCGCTTCAGCACCGAACAAGAAGGCATCGACGCCGCCAACGCCTCCGAGTTCGGCCTGGCCGCGTACTTCTTCACCCGCGACCTGGCGCGCACCTTCCGCGTCTCCCGCGCCTTGCAGAGCGGCATGATCGGCATCAACGCCGGGGTCATCACCACCGTCGAAGCGCCCTTCGGCGGGGTCAAGGATAGCGGTATCGGCCGCGAGGGCTCGACTCACGGCCTGGATGAATACCTCAACCTCAAATACCTCAGCCTCGGTGGTTTGTAAGCCAACCCGACATTGACGCGACAAGGAATCGAATCATGGAACATCGCTCGTTGTTCGAGCCCACCTCGTTGGGCTCCATCACGCTGAAGAACCGCATCGTCATGCCGCCACTCACCCGCCAACGCAGCGGACAGCCCGGCGACATTCCCACGGCCCTGATGGCTCGCTACTACCAACAACGGGCCAGCGCCGGCCTGATCGTCAGCGAAGGCACCCAGATCGAGCCTCGGGGCAAAGGTTATGCCTGGACGCCAGGCATCTACAGCCAGGCGCAGATCGATGGCTGGCGCACCGTGACCGACGCCGTGCATGCCAAGGGCGGGGTGATTTTCGCCCAGCTTTGGCACGTTGGCCGGGTGTCCCACAACGCACTGCAGCCCAACAACGCCGCCCCCATCGCGCCGTCGCCGATCCAGGCGCAAAAGGCCAAGGCCTTCATCGAAACCGGCCCTGGCACCGGTACTCTGGTGGAGCCGTCCATGCCTCGGGAATTGAGCGTCGCCGAGATCAAGACGCTTGTCGAACTCTATGCCCAGGCCGCACGCAATGCCCTGAGCGCCGGCTTCGATGGCATTGAAATCCACTCGGCCAATGGCTATCTGGTCAATCAGTTCATCTCGACCCATGCTAACCAGCGCACCGATGAATACGGCGGCTCGCTGCACAACCGCCTGCGCTTCTTGCGCGAAGTGGTGCAAGCCGTCAGCGCCGTGGTCGGGCCCGAACGCGTCGGGGTGCGCTTCACGCCGCTGTTCACCAGCACCGACGAAGACCGGGTGTACATCGGCTTTGTCGAAGAAGACCCGCACCAGACCTACATCGAGGCCATCAAGGTGCTTGAGCAAGCAGGCGTAGGCTACCTCTCGATCGCCGAAGCCGACTGGCCGAATGCGCCGGACCTGCCCGACGCGTTTCGTCGCGAGGTCAGACGCACGTTCAGCGGTCGCATCATCTATGCCGGTTTGTACACCGCGGATCGCGCGGCACGCCTGGTCGAAGCGGGCCTGGCCGACCTGGTTGCGTTCGGTCGTCCCTTCATTGCCAACCCCGACTTGCCTGAGCGCATCGCCAATGGCTGGCCGCTGAACACTCTGAACGCCGCTGGGCTGTATGGCGGCAACGAGCAAGGGTTCACCGACTACCCGCGGTACAGCCCCTCCACATCTGACGTAAAAGAAGAGGTATTGGCATGAACGAAGGAATCGAAGGCAAAGTCGTCCTGATCACCGGCGGCAGCACCGGCATCGGCGCCGAAGTCGCTCGCCTGCTGGCCGCACGCGGCGCCAAGGTGGCAGTGGCCGCACGGCGGACTGACAAACTGGAGGCCGTGGTGGCCGGGATCGCTCGCCAGGGTGGCGCGGCCAAAGCCTACACCCTCGACGTCACCGACAAACGCCAGGTCGAGGCCGTGGTCGCCGCGGTCGTGACCGACTTCGGCAAGCTCGACGTGCTGATCAACAACGCCGGACTGATGCCGATTCGCCCCATGGCAGAGGTCAACACCGATGAATGGGACGCCATGATCGACGTCAACCTCAAGGGCACGCTCTACGGTATCGCAGCGGCGCTGCCACGTTTCCTCGCGCAGGAAAGCGGACACATCATCAACCTGAGCTCCGTGGCTGGAGTGAAAGTCTTTGCACCCGGTGGAACGGTGTACTCGGGAACGAAGTTCGCCGTCAGCGCCATTTCCGAAGGCTTGCGCCAGGAAGTAGGCGACAAGGTTCGCGTGACGTCCATCGCACCCGGCGCGGTGGACAGCGACCTCAAGCACAGCACCTTCGGCACAGCCAAAGACACCGTGCTGGACTTCTACAAGAAAGCAATCCCGGCTGCCTCGGTGGCTCGTGCCATCGCTTTCGCGATCGAGCAGCCGAACGATGTGGACATCAACGAAATCGTGCTCCGTCCGACTCAACAGGAATTTTGACAACAGGGAAAGACAAAAGGGGACTTGACGGTAGAAGACTTCAGGTGCGGATCGTCCACCGGCACTCGGGACATACGTAGCCGCATCGAATGAATTTTTCTTCACCCCGGGTCTTCATGTGATCCGTTACAGTCCCCTCGCTCATTCAAGAAACTAAGGTTTTAGCCCGCTCTCCCGCGGGCTTTTTTTTGCCTGTCATTCCTCATCCCGACAAAAAAACTTTCAGATTCAGGACCAGCCGCCGATACAGCTCCGTTAAACGTTTTTGCTGGCTCTTAACAACAACAATCTTCCAGCCAACCGACGATCAAGCAGCGCAACGTTCCTGGAGGAATTTGATGAATAGCTGGTTTGGCAACATTAGCGTCAACATGAAACTGGGCCTGGGCTTCGGCCTGGTGCTGGTACTGACTTGTCTCCTGGCCCTGACCAGTTGGACCAGCCTGGGTGGCTTGATTGACCGCAGCAACTGGATGAGCGATATCACCCAGCTCAACGCTGGCCTGACCAAGCTGCGCGTCACGCGCCTGCAATACATGCTGACCAACGGCGACGAGACCGCCGCGCAAAATGTACAGACCACCCTTGATGGTTTCCTGGCGCAGCAGAACGCGCTGCTCAACAGTTTCAAAAGCCCTGCAAACGTCAAACTGCTCAAAGAGCAGAATGCGACCATCAACGCCTATCAAGTGTCGCTGAACAAAATGCGCAGCGCCTACCGTACCGGCAACACCGCCCGTGAGGTCATGGGCGCAAACGCCGAGACGGCCTACAAGCTGATCGAAGCAATCGATTCGGACGTCAAGCAGATGGCCCTCAGCGATGAACGCTTTGAGCAGTTCCAGGCCATTACCCAGACCAAGCAGGCGTTCATGCTGGCTCGTTATGAAGTGCGCGGCTATACCGCCAACCCCAACGCCGATACCGAACGCAAGGCCTTCGCCCAACTGGATGCCGCCATCGCGTCGCTCAAGCCGCTCGATGAATACTTCGCCAGTACCCGCCAAGGTGAGCTGCGCCAGCTTGAGTCGACCCTGGTCCAATACCGCAGCGCCGTACAGGCTTTCAAATTGGCCACGGCCGATGTTGTACAGGCACGCAAGGAAATGACTGACCAAGGCGCGGCCATCGTCTCCCTGAGCGAGCAGCTGTACCAGATCCAACTCGACCGTCGCGACGACGAAAGCGCCCAAGCCCGCACGCTGCAACTGGTCAGCACCTTGCTGGCCCTATTGGTGGGCGTCATTGCCGCCGTGGTCATCACTCGCCAGATCACTCGCCCGCTGCGTGAAACGCTCGCCGTGGTAGAGCGCATCGCCGGCGGCGACCTGTCGCAGAACGTTATCGTTACCCGTCGCGATGAACTCGGCGTCTTGCAACAAGGCATCGCCCGCATGGGCGTGACCTTGCGCGACCTCATCAGCGGCATCCGCGATGGCGTGACGCAGATCGCCAGCGCCGCCGAAGAGCTGTCGGCCGTCACCGAGCAGACCAGCGCCGGGGTCAACAGCCAGAAAGTCGAGACCGACCAGGTCGCGACCGCCATGCATGAGATGACCGCCACGGTCCAGGAAGTCGCCCGCAACGCCGAAGAAGCGTCCCAAGCCGCGGCCGCCGCCGACGGCGAAGCCCGTGATGGCGACCAGGTGGTCAACGAAGCCATCGCTCAGATCGAACGCCTGGCCAGTGAAGTGGTGCGCTCTACCGATGCGATGACCGTTCTGCAGCAGGAAAGCGACAAGATCGGCGCGGTGATGGACGTCATCAAGGCCGTCGCCGAGCAGACCAACTTGCTGGCGCTCAACGCCGCCATCGAAGCGGCCCGCGCCGGTGAAGCCGGTCGTGGCTTCGCAGTCGTCGCCGACGAAGTCCGTGGCCTGGCCCAACGCACGCAGAAATCCACCGAGGAAATCGAAGGCCTGGTGGCCGGCCTGCAGAACGGCACCCAGCAAGTGGCCGCCGTGATGAACAACAGCCGCAACCTCACCGACAGCAGCGTGGCACTGACCCGCAAGGCCGGCGTGTCACTGGAGAACATCACCCGCACGGTGTCGAACATCCAGTCGATGAACCAGCAGATCGCGGCCGCCGCCGAGCAACAGAGCGCCGTGGCCGAAGAGATCAGCCGCAGCATCATCAACGTGCGCGATGTCTCCGAACAAACCGCCGCCGCCAGCGAAGAGACCGCAGCGTCCAGTGTTGAACTGGCGCGGTTGGGCGGTCAGTTGCAGCAGATGGTCAGTCATTTCAGGGTTTGATTACGCAAACGCCCGCTTCCAATGGAAACGGGCGTCTTGCCTACCGATGCAGCTCAAGCGTTCCAGGGGTTGATCACCTCAATCCCCGGAAACTCGAAGTCTCTTATGTTGCGTGTGGCAATCGGCGCGCCGTGAGACCGGCAAATAGCCGCAATTTGCGCATCGGCCATACCCGCCGCCTTACCCTTGGCCTCACACGACGCAACAAGCGTTGCGTACTCAACAGCCGCATGGGCATCAAAAGATAAAATTCTGCCTGCAAAATCCTCTTCAAAAATTGCCATCGCATGGGATTCGAGCTTCTGCTTTCGCTTGCCGAAGGGCAGCCTGGCTATACCATGAAGAATTTCCGCTACCGTGATAGCGCAGATGACCAGATCCATCGCTGGCTGTGAATCGACCCAAGTCAGAACTTTTGTATCCGGCTCAACGCGCATGAATTCGGAAATCACATTGGTATCGAGGATTATCATTCAGAGAAATCCAACGCCTTTGCTTTTTCGTCACGGGACGGTAGGTCAAGCTCAACGCCCCCCAGGGCCCGGAACCTGTTTCGAATACGACTTCCCAATCCTCCCGCAGAATTAACCGTGGCCAGTGCGCGCCCCAGGATAAGACGAGCCTCTTCCTCCATTGAATGACCATTGTGAGCCGCAGCGATACGCAGTTGCTCTTTTATTTGATCATCTAGATTTCGAATCGTGATACTAGCCATAACGCCACCGCAATCAATGAAATCATTGACTGCAAGATTAGTCGACGAGTCGTCGAATTGTCCAGCCGCCGTTACACACTGATCGCGTTCGTAAAGACCAACCGATTCCCAAACGGATCCATCACGGTCATGTCCTGGCTACCCCACGGCATGGCCTGGATCTGTGGATGGGCGTAGCGATATTGCTTGGCGATCAATTGCTGCTGGAAGACTTCCAGTTCATCAGTCTCGATTCGCAACGCCGAGCCCGGCGTGCAATCGCCATGGTGCTCGGACAGGTGCAGCACGCAGTCACCACGGGAGACTTGCAGGTACAACGGAAAGTCGTCACCGAAGCGGTGTTGCCAGTCGACGGTAAAGCCCAGGAAGTCGACATAGAACGCCAACGCCTTGGTTTCATCGAAGATCCGCAGGATCGGAGTGGTTTTACCGAAGCTCATGGGTTGCTCCCTGGCTGAAAAGACCCAGTTTAGATGGGTTGACTCCAATGCTTCGGCCTGTGATTGGGCTTCTTTAGTGTCGTAGTGCCATTATTGTGGCGTCAATTAATGCAACTGCTTGCCTTTGAATGCTATCGGGAGCAGTGAAATCCGTGGCGCAGGTCGCCTTCACGCGCCAGGAAACGTCCTTCTCTTTTGCCATTCGCTTGCCCTTTGCAATAACTCAGGACGCCGTTGACCCACACGCCGTCAATGCCTTCCGCCGCCCGTTGCGGTTCGTTGAAGTCCGCGACGTCGCGGATGGTCTGTGGATTGAACAACACCAGGTCCGCCCAATGTCCTTCACGTATTTCGCCCCGCTCCTTCAGGCCGAAGCGCGCGGCTGAAAGCCCTGTCATCTTGTGGACGGCGGTATGCAGCGGAAAAAGCCCGATGTCTCGACTGAAATGTCCCAAGACTCGAGGGAAAGCGCCCCACAGCCGTGGGTGCGGAAAGGGGTCTTCGGGCAGGCCATCAGAGCCGACCATGGACAAAGGGTGCGCGAGGATTCGTCTCACATCGCTTTCATCCATGCCGTAATACACCGCACCTGCCGGCTGTAGGCGACTCGCCGCTTCCAGGAGCGACACGTCCCATTCGGCGGCGATGTCTGCCAGGTCTCGACCGCCCATGGGCGGATGCGGTGTCGACCAGGTGATGGTGATGCGATGGGCATCGGTCACCTGTTTGAGGTCCAGTGTCGAAGAGCTCGCCGCATAGGGATAGCAGTCACAACCAACTGGGTGGGTTTTCGCCGCGTTTTCCAACGCCGCGAGCACCTGTGGACTACGTCCCCAGTTACCGGCGCCGGCACATTTGAGGTGGGAAATAATGACCGGGCTCTGGGCATGACGACCGATCTGGAACGCCTCGTCCATGGCTTCCAGCACCGGCTCGAATTCGCTGCGCAGATGGGTGGTGTAGACCGCGCCGAACGCTGCCAACTCTTCGGTCAATTGCATGACCTCGTCAGTGGATGCGCAGAACGCGTTGGCATAGGCCAGGCCGGTGGACAGGCCCAGCGCACCGTCCTCCAGGCTTTCACGCAGTTGCTGACGCATGGCGGCGATTTCTCCTGCGCTGGCGGTGCGCAACAAGTCGTCCAGATGATTGCTGCGCAGCGCCGTGTGCCCGACCAAGGCGGCTACGTTGACCGCTGGTGTCGCCGCCTCCACCGCCGAACGATAATCAGCGAAGCGTGGGTAGGCAAACGCCTGGGCGGTGCCGAGCAGGTTCATCGGGTCCGGCGGATCGCCCTGAAGGCGAACCGGCGACGCGCTGATGCCGCAGTTGCCGACGATCACCGTGGTCACGCCCTGGCTGAGCTTGGGCAGCATTTGCGGTTGGCGGATAACCACCGTGTCGTCGTGGGTGTGCACGTCGATGAATCCTGGCGCCAGCACGCGGCCAGCGGCGTCGATTTCGTCAACCGCCCGGGTGTCGCCCAGATCGCCGATGCGCTCGATGCGACCCGCGCGAATCGCCACGTCGGCGTTATAGCCAGGCTTGTCGTGACCATCGATCACCAAGGCGTTGCGGATGAGTGTGTCGTACAGCATGTCAGTCTCCCAGCGGCAGGCGATCGTCGCCGCCACGGTAATCGTCCAGGGCAAGCTTGACCCGCCGCAGGCGCTCTTGATTGTCTTGCGGATGAGCCAGCGCCAGTTCAGTGGCGAGCACATCGATGGCCAGCAGCATGCCGTAGCGCGCCGCCGTGGGTTTGTAGATGAACGAGGTTTCGGCGCCTTGCAGCGGCAGCACCACGTCGGCCAGGCGGGCCAGTGGCGAGTCGGCACGGGTGATGGCCAGGATCGGAGCACCGTAGCTGCGGGCCAGTTCAACCGCGCTCAACAACTCTGGCGTGATACCAGTCAGTGAACAGGCAATGACCAAGTGTTGATCGCTCAGCGAAGTGGCCGTGATGCGCATCATCACCGGGTCGCGGCAGGCGGCGATCGAGTAGCCGAAACGCACCAGGCGCACCTGTAATTCTTCGCCACACAGCGCCGACCAGCCACCGAGGCCGAACGCATGGACCATTCGTGCCTTGCCGATCATCCGTACCGCATCGCCGAACTGCGGCTCTTCGAACGCTGCCAAGTGCTGACGCAACGTCGTTTCGATGTCCCCAACGATCTGTCCATAAAACGCCGATTGCTCGGGCGCGCCGGCGGGGTCGAGGAAGCGACTGCCGACGCCACTGGCCTGGGCCAGCTGCAGGCGCAGGTCTCGCAGATCGCGGCAACCGACGGTACGGGCAAAGCGCGACAGCGTGGCGCTGCTGACCTCCGCGCGCTGGGCCAACTCTTCCAGGCTGGCGGAGGCGGCAAATCCTACGTCGTCGAGCATCAGCCGGGCGATTCTTCCTTCGCCGGCGCTGAAAGAATCCTGACGGGAGCGGATCTGGTAGAGGATGTCCATGACGGTTCCTTGCAATGGCGGTCAGAGCACGCGGGCAAGCCCAAGGGTCAAGGCGAACGCGACCAGGGATATCAATGTCTCGAGCACGGTCCAGGTCTTGAACGTTTGCGTGACGGTCATATTGAAGTATTCCTTGATCAGCCAGAAGCCGCCGTCATTGACGTGGGAAAAGATAACCGACCCAGCTCCGGTCGCCAGCACCAGTAACTCGGGATGGGGATAACCCAGGCCAATCGCCACGGGCGCGACAATGCCCGACGCCGTCGTCATCGCCACCGTGGCCGACCCCGTTGCAACACGCATCAATGCGGCGAACAGCCACCCCATCACCAGAGGCGACAATTGAAACTCCTGGGCCAGGCCGACGATTTGCTGAGTGACCCCGGCATCCACCAAAATCCTGTTCAAACCACCGCCCGCCCCCACCAGCAAGGTGATGCTGGCCGTCGGCGCCAGGCATTCGTTGGTGAACCTGAGGATCGATTCGCGGCTGAAGCCTTGGGCGAGGCCGAGGGTCCAAAAGCTGAGGATGGTCGCCAGCAGCAGGGCGATCACCGAGTTGCCGATAAACAACAGGAACTGATTGAAACCGCTCCCCGGCGTGGAGATCAGGTTGGCCCAGCCGCCAATCAGCATCAGGATCACCGGCAACAGAATCGTCCCCAGCGTTATGCCGAAGCCAGGCAGATTGGCCCGTGGCTCCCGATCGAGAAATTGGCGCTCCAGCGGGTTTTCAGCGGGCAGTTGGATGCGCGGTACGATGAACTTGGCGTACAGAGGTCCGGCGATGATCGCAGTGGGAATGCCGACCAGGATCGCGTACAGCAAGGTCTGCCCCACCGACGCCTGGAACGCCTGCACCGCCAGCATCGCCGCCGGGTGCGGCGGCACCAGCGCATGGACCACCGAAAGCCCGGCGACCATGGGTAGCCCCACCATCAAAATCGACACGCCCACGCGTCGGGCGATGGTAAAGGCGATAGGCACCAACAGCACAAAACCGACTTCGAAAAACAGCGGCAAACCGACCAGGAATGCGATGCAGACCATTGCCCAATGGGCATTGCGCTCGCCGAATCGTTCGATCAACGTCTGCGCCATCCGCTCCGCGCCGCCGGACTCGGCCATCATCTTGCCGAGCATCGTGCCAAGGGCCACCACCAGCGCGATGTGCCCCAGCGTCTTGCCGACACCCGCCTCGTACGCCCCCACCACACCCGAGGGCGGCATCCCGGCCAGCAACGCCAGGCCGATGGAAACCAGAGTAATCACGATGAACGGATTGAGCCGGTAGCGCGCAATCAGGACGATCAATGCAATGATGGCAATGGCCGCGTAGACCAATAGCCAATAACCGAAAGCAGGTGCCATGCGTTACTCCTCGATGGGGTCACGTCGATGTGTTGTGAAAGTCATAAATCATTTCGACGGGAAATCTTCAAACCCACTGAAAATAATTTTCGCGCACAGACAAAAAATGTCGCTGATGGACATCGCGACAGGGCGACGATGAAAATTCAGCGCAAGATTTTCATCGCCCACAGACGACTGGCCGCCCTGCACTCAATTCCGTACCATCCGCACCTGTCTTCACACCGCTTCCCCGGCAGCCGACCGTCCACCGGCGCCCAGTCAGGTAAACCATGAAACCAGCACGCCTTCGCGCCGACGCCCTCGCCGGCCTCACGACTTCTTTCGCCTTGCTCCCCGAATGCATCGCCTTCGCCCTGGTGGCCCACCTCAACCCACTGATGGGGCTGTACGGCGCGTTCATCATTTGCACGCTGACCGCGTTGTTCGGTGGTCGGCCCGGGATGGTGTCGGGCGCGGCGGGGTCGATGGCGGTGGTGATCGTCGCGCTGGTGGTACAGCACGGCGTGCAATACCTGTTGGCGACCGTGCTGCTGGGCGGTTTGATCATGATGGCGTTTGGGCTGCTGCGACTGGGCAAGCTGGTGCGCATGGTGCCGCATCCGGTGATGCTGGGGTTCGTCAATGGCCTGGCAATTGTCATCGCTTTGGCGCAACTGGAGCATTTCAAGCGCGACGGCGCCTGGCTCAGTGGCCCCCCGCTCTACCTGATGGTCGGCCTGGTGGCGCTGACGATGGCCATCGTCTACCTGCTGCCGCGCCTGACCCGCAGCGTGCCGCCGGCCCTGGTGGCGATCCTCGGCGTTGGCCTGGCGGTCTATCTGCTTGGCTTGCCTACCCGGACGCTGGGCGACATGGCGCACATTGCAGGCGGCTTGCCGGTTTTCGCCCTGCCGGACATTCCCTGGAATCTCGAAACCCTGCTGATCGTCGCGCCCTACGCCGTCATCATGGCGATGGTAGGCTTGTTGGAAACCCTGCTGACCCTGAACCTGACCGACGAAATCACCGAGAGCCGCGGTTATCCTGACCGTGAATGCGTGGCGCTGGGCGCGGCCAACATGGCCTCCGGGTTGTTCGGCGGCATGGGCGGTTGCGCCATGATCGGCCAGACGATGATCAACCTCAGCTCGGGCGGGCGCGGGCGGATATCGGGCGTCGTGGCCGGGGTGATGGTGTTGCTGTTCGTGTTGTTCCTGTCGCCGCTGATCGAGCGCATTCCGCTGGCGGCGCTGGTGGGCGTGATGTTCGTGGTGTCGCAGCAGACATTCGCCTGGGCCTCGTTGCGAGTGGTCAACAAGGTACCGGCGAACGATGTGCTGGTGATCATCGCGGTGACCGTCATCACGGTATTCACCGACCTGGCCGTCGCCGTGCTCTGCGGGATTATCATCGCGGCGCTCAACTTCGCCTGGCAACAAGCCCGGGAGCTGTATGCCGACGCGCAACTGGAAGCGGACGGCAGCAAGCTCTATCGCGTGCACGGCACCTTGTTCTTCGCCTCGACGACGCCGTTTCTCAACCAGTTCGACCCGGCCAACGACCCTGATCTCGTTACCCTTGACTGTCGTCACCTGAGCTTCGTCGACTACTCGGCCATCGCCGCGCTGATGACCCTGCGCGAGCGCTACAGCAAGGCCGGCAAGCACCTGCGGGTGTTTCATCTGTCCGAGCGTTGCAAGCAGATGCTCAAGCGCGCGGATGTGCACCACGATTGACAGGACCCCCGGCACAAAATTTGTGGGAGCGAGCTTGCTCGCGACAGCGTTGGGCCAGCCATATCAATGCTGACTGACCCGGGGCCATCGCGAGCAAGCTCGCTCCCACAGGTTCCACGCTTTAATTAACGATCTGGTCGGCTCTCTTGGGACTCGAAGCGTACCCGGCGAGCTTGCCTTGAATGAAGTCCAGGAAGCACTGGATGCGCAGGGCCAGTTGGGAGTTGCGGTAGTACACCGCATTGATCGGCTGGCGATAACCGCTGTTGGCATCGGCGAGCAACACCTTGAGGCGACCGGCGCGGATGTCGTCCCGGGTCATGAAGTCCGAGAGGCAGGCAATGCCCTGCCCTTGCAGCGCCAGGTGACGCACCGTTTCGCCGCTGGACGCACTGATGGCCGGCTGGATCGGCCAGCGATCGCCGTGGATGTGACGCAGTGGCCACTGGTTGAGCCCGTCGTTCTGGGCAAACCCCAAAAGCGAATGTTCCGCCAGTTCGGCAACGCTTGAGGGCGTCCCCCGCCGCTTCAAGTAAGCCGGACTGGCAAGAATGTGCAACGGGCTGCAACCCAGTGAGCGGGCATGGAGCGTCGAATCCGTGAGCGTACCGATACGAATGGCGACGTCCGTGCTTTGTTCGAGCAAATCGATGATCAAGTCGTTGCTGTTGAGCTCCAGCTGGATATCCGGATACAGCGTGCGGAACTCTTCGATGTGGGGGACGATGGCGTGGAGCATGAACGGCGATGCCGCGTTGATCCGCAAGCGCCCGGCGGGGGTCTTATGGCGAGACGACAACCGCTCTTCCAGCTCATCCATCTGGTCGAGAATGCCCTTGGCCTGCTCGAAGAAGTACTTGCCCTCCTCAGTCAGGTCCATGCGCCGCGTGGTGCGGTTGATCAACGTGGTGTCGAGCTTGGCTTCCAGGCGCGACAAGGTGCGACTGACCGCCGAGGGCGTCTGCCCGACTTGCTCGGCGGCGGCGGAGATCGACCCGCATTCGATCACGCAGACGAAGATCTGCAACTCGTCGGATCTGGCTTTCACAGGTGTCCTCTCGCTTTCAGGCAAGTCCCGATAGTAGCCCGATTACCGCGAAAGGCCGAACACCTCGATCAGATGCCGCTCATACCGCGCCACATCTTCTTCGATGTTCGGGCGCTTCATCACGTCCACGCACAGGAAGGTCGGCAGAGCGGTCATGCCCAGGAATTGATTGGCCTTGTGGAACGGGAAATACACCGCGTCCACGCCCTTGGCTTCGAAGAAATCCGTCGGGTCGTCGAAGGCTTGCTGCGGGGCGTTCCAGGTCAGCGACAACATGTATTGCTTGCCCTGTACCAAACCACCGCTGCCGTATTTTTGCGACGCATCGGAACGAGTCCGGCCGTCACTGGCATAGAGGCTACCGTGGCCTTCGGTAAAGACTTCGTCGATGTATTTCTTCACGGTCCACGGAGCGCCCATCCACCAGCCGGGCATCTGATAAATGATTACGTCGGCCCAGAGAAACTTGGCGACTTCTTCCTTGATGTCGTAGCCACCATCGATGAAGGTGGTTTTCACATCAAGGCCGCCTCGGTCCAGGACGCTGAGCGCGGTGTCGTGAAGGGTGGCGTTGTAGCGACCGTCGGAATGGGCGAATTGCTTACCGCCGTTGAGCAACAGGACTTTTTTCATTGCAAGCCTCATCGATTCCAGGCGTGGCCGCTGGGCCGTCGCTCACTGGAAGATTAAAAAGATGGCGGCAGAGTACCGATGAGACTCGCGTGGAATAAGCACCCGAACGGCAAAACTGTTTTGATCCATACGCACGAATCGCCGCCCGATTGTTGCCTTAAACTCTTACAGTCCTTTAATCCTGGAGCCCGAGCCCTGATGAGTGAATTGCACGGTTTCATCCTGCATGCCAAGACCCGACCGGAAAAAGCCGAAGCCTTCGAAGCCTTGTTCCGCGCTTACGTCGAACCGAGTCGGGCCGAGCCCGGCTGCATCGAGTACCACATGTTGCGGGACCAGCAGGACCCGACGTTATTCATCTTCTATGAAATCTGGGCATCCCAGGCCGATCTGGATGTGCACTCGAACCTGCCGCATATGAAGCAATTTTTCGAACAGCGTATGGATTACCTGGAACGAGACTTCGAGATTCGTCGCGTCGACATGCTCAGCCCCTCTTCGGCTAACCGCTGATCAAAAGATGGCCGCCGAGCACACCGAGGCCGATGAAAAACACCCGCTTGAACAGCACGGCGCTGAGCCGCTGGCGCAACCATTGCCCCAACCACATCCCCAGCAACGCCGGTATCAGCGCCAGCAGCGACGCGCTCAACTCGCCGCCGCCCAAGGCGCCTCGCCACAACAGCCCGGCCGCCAAGGCCAATGTTGAAACGGTAAATGACAAGCCCAGGGCTTGGACCAGCTCATCTCGGTTCAAGCCCAACGCCTGGAGATAAGGCACCGCTGGAATCACGAACACGCCAGTGGCCGAAGTGATCACACCGGTGAGCAAGCCGCAAAGCGGAGCAAGCCAGCCTTCTTGCCCGACACCGACCCGCAACGTCGGTAGAAACAAGCCGCTCAACGCGTAAACCATCAGCGCGGCGCCCAGTCCCTTTATTGCCCATGCCCCGCCCACCATGCCGATCCACAACGTACCGAATCCGGTGCCGATGAAAATCGCCAGCAGCAGCGGCCACAGCCGCCGTATGAGCGCGCGCAAATGCCCGCCAAACGTCAACTGCCAGACATTGGTCAGTGTCGCCGGAATGATCAACAGCGCTGCAGCCTGCATCGGGGCCATAGCCAGCCCGAGCAAGCCCATGGCGATGGTCGGCAGGCCGAGACCGATCACCCCCTTGACGGTACCGGCCAGCAGGAAGGTGCCAATGACCAGCAGCGAAAGGGCCGGACCGAGGTTCTGGTAGAAAGCGAAGAGTGTGTCCATAGGGCTATCGTGCGCCCCGGGCCTTGGTTTTGAAATGTGCCATATACTGAGGGTGCCTCTCTTCCTGCAAGAGGCTGGTAACTTTGGCGATGCTACTGGCGCCATCGCGAGCAAGCTCGCTCCCACAATGGATTGCATTCGAAACTGTGGGAGCGAGCTTGCTCGCGATGACGATAAACCCGGCACCGCAACACTGAGACAGGATCCCCGGCCATGCACCTCGACTTCACCGACCTGCGCCTCTACCTGAACGTCCTCGACGCTGGCAACATCACCGCCGGCGCGGCCCGCAGCCATTTGTCCCTGGCTGCGGCCAGTGCGCGAATCCGTGCCCTGGAGGCGTCCCTGGGCATCGACCTGCTTGAACGCGGGCGACGCGGCATCACCCCGACGCCGGCCGGCAAGGCGCTGGCCGAACATGCGCGGATCCTGCTGCAACATGCCGAACGCCTCCAGCAAGATCTGGCCGAATACGCCCGAGGCGCGAAAGGCCGGGTGCGGCTGCTCTGCAACACCAGCGCCATGACCGAGTACCTGCCCGAATTGCTCGCCGGTTTTCTCAAGGCCCATCCCAATCTCGACATCGACCTGCAGGAGTTGCCCAGCTCCCGGATCACCCATGCGCTGCGCCAGGGCACAGCGGACCTGGGTATCGTTTCTGACGCGGTGAACACCGATGACCTTCAGGCCTGGCCATTTCGCGACGACCCGCTGGTATTGATCCTACCGACCGGACATTCGCTGGCTGACGGCCGAGCCGTGCGTTTCAGCGAGACCCTCAATCACGACTATATCGGCCTGAACGCCTCCAGCGCCTTGGCGATCCACTTGGAAGAACAGGCCCTGCACATCGGCTCACGCATGCAGATCCGCATTCGCGCCGACAGTTTCGATGGGGTGATTCGCATGGTGGCCCATGGCGCTGGCATCGCTATCGTGCCAAAGGCTGCCATCGACCGGCGACCGTCCGAGCGCGCGTATCGGTGCGTCCCGTTGCAAGAGACCTGGACCCGTCGAGCGCTGCTGCTCTGCGCCCGTAACTTCGAAGGTTTGCCGCCCTATGCCAAAGCCCTGGCTCAGCATTTGGCCGAATAATGCGCGCTTCTGGACAGCCCGGTGTCGAGCACAGGCATCTGCCCAGTCCTGCTCCGCGCTAGGGTGCAGCTTCTTTTTTGCCCCTTTTCGGAGCTCACATGACCGCCCCCATCACCGTCCTGCGCGACACCCATCCGCTGCCCGTACTCGATGCCTGCAAATGGGAAAAACTCGAAGGCGATCCGCACACCGTCAACCTCAATGCTTACACCAGCGAAGACGGCAGCAAGATCATGGGCACCTGGATTTGCACGCCCGGCAAATGGCGTGTGGACTATGTGAAGTGGGAGTACTGCCATTTCCAGGAAGGCTATTGCGTGATCACCCCGGACGGCATGGCGCCGATCCATCTGCGCGCCGGTGACATCTTTGTCGTCGAGCCGGGCATGAAAGGCACTTGGGAAGTGGTCGAGACCGTGCGTAAGTATTTCGTGTTTGCCTGACGTAAAAAAGCCGAGAGACCACCCGACGCGGTCGCTCGGCAAATAACTTCCAGAATGCACTACCCTGTGGCGAGGTGATTTATCCCCTCGCCACAAAAACTTCAGAGCGCCTCAAGTTTTACTGCGGCTTGCGATAGCTGTTAACAATCGCCGAGAAATCCTGGCCGCCCTCGCCCCGCTGGCTCATCGCCTGATATAGCTGCTGCGCCACCGCGCCCAATATCACCGGCTGACGGGCTTGGCGCGCGGCTTCGGTGGCCAGGCCCAAGTCCTTGAGCATCAAGTCCGCGCCGAAACCGCCGGTATAACCGCGCGCCGCTGGTGCCGTTTCGATCACGCCCGGCCATGGGTTGTAGGTATCCGAACTCCAGCACCGCCCGGTCGAGCTGTTGATGATGCCGGCCAGCACCTGGGTGTCGATCCCCAAGGCATCGCCCAGCGCCATGGCCTCGCTGACACCCACCATGGAAATCCCCAGCAGCAGGTTGTTGCAGATCTTGGCGATCTGCCCGGTGCCGACTTCGCCGCAGTGCACGATGTTGCGGCCCATTTGCGCCAGCACCGGTTGCAGGGTGGCGAACAGCTCGTCCGTAGCCCCAACCATGAAGGTCAACGTGCCCGCCGCCGCGCCGCCAGTACCGCCCGAGACGGGCGCATCGGCCATCGCCACTCCTTGCTTCGCAGCGGCGGCCGCCACGTCACGAGCGGTCTGCGGATCGATGGTGCTGCAATCAACGGCCGGCGTACCAGCGGCGATGCCGGCGAGCACGCCGTCCTCACCCAGCCAGACACTGCGTACATGGGCGGCGGCCGGCAGCATGGTAATCACCAGCGCCGCCCCCTGGGCCGCATCGCGGGGCGAGGCGCTGATCGTGCCGCCCAGCGCCGCCAGTTCGGCCAGCACCGTCTGGTTCAGGTCGAACAGGTTCAGCGAATGGCCGGCCTTGAGCAGGTTGCGCGCCATGGGGGCGCCCATGTTACCCAGGCCGATAAATGCGATGTTCATGTCCGGCTCCTTAACGCAGATTGATGGTGGTGTTTACACCGTCATTGACGCTGTCGTCATCGAACCAACGCGCGGTAACGGTCTTGGTCTGAGTGTAGAACTGCACCACCTGTTTGCCGTAAGGGCCAAGGTCGCCAAGCTTCGAACCACGGGAACCGGTGAAGCTGAAGAACGGTACCGGCACCGGGATCGGAATGTTGATGCCCACTTGGCCGACGTCGATTTCGCTCTGGAACTTGCGCGCCGCCGCTCCGCTCTGGGTGAACAGGCCGGTGCCGTTGCCGAATGGGTTGGCGTTGACCAGGGCAATGGCCTGATCCAGGGTGTCGACTTCCAGCACCACCAGCACCGGGCCGAAGATTTCTTCGGTGTAGATGCGCATGTCGGTGGTCACACCGGAAAACAGGGTCGGGCCGACAAAGTTACCTTCCTCGAAACCCGGCACGCTGATTTCCCGTCCGTCGAGCTCCAGCTTCGCGCCTTCCTTCACGCCGCTTTCGATCAATTCAAGGATCCGCGCCTTGGCTCGCTTGGAAATCACCGGGCCGACATCAGTGCCCGGCTCGCTGCCTGCGTTGACCTTGAGCTTCTGCGCCAGCGCCTTCAGCTCCGGCAACCATTGCTTGGCCGCGCCCACCATCACCACGACGGAGGTGGCCATGCAACGCTGGCCCGCCGCGCCGAAACCGGCGCCGACCAGGGCGTTGAGGGTTTGCTCGCGATTGGCATCGGGCAACACCACCGCATGGTTCTTGGCGCCCATCATCGATTGCACGCGCTTGCCATGACGGCCCGCCAAGTCATAGACGTGGGTGCCTACCGCTGTGGAGCCGACGAAGGAAACGGCCTTGATGTCCTTGTGGGTACAAAGCGCATCCACCACGTCCTTGCCGCCGTGCACCACATTGAGAACGCCTGCCGGTACGCCGGCCTCGATGGCCAGTTCCACCAGCAGCATGGTCGACAACGGATCCTGTTCGGACGGCTTGAGCACGAATGTATTGCCGCAGGCGATGGCCATCGGGAACATCCACAACGGGATCATCGCCGGAAAGTTGAACGGCGTGATACCCGCGCATACCCCGATCGGCTGGCGCAGTGTGTAGGTGTCCACGCCCCCGGCGACGTTCTCGGCGAACTCGCCCATCTGCAGGGTGCCGATGGAACAAGCGTGCTCGACCACTTCAAGGCCACGGAAAATATCGCCTTCGGCATCCGCGATGGTCTTGCCTTGTTCGGCGCTCAGCACCGCGGCGATGCGCTTGGAATGCTCGCGAATCAGGGCCTGGAGCTTGAGCATGATGCGCATCCGCGCACCGATGGGCGTCAGTTTCCAGGTCTGGAAGGCACGCTGGGCAGCGGCGATGGCTGCATCGACTTCCGAGGCCGTGGCAAACGGGACCTTCGCCAGCACCTGTTGGGTAGCCGGGTTGACGATGTCGTGCCATTCGTTGGATCGGGATTCAACCCACTCGCCATCGATCAACAGTTTGACGGTATGCAGGGCAGTGTCGCTGGGCGTGAGGGAAACGTTCATGCTGGCCTCCGGGATTGTTCTTATATAGAGAGCGCTGGTTCAGCTAAGACCAAGACGCACGAGCACGCTTGGTGATGAGACGGTTTATGGAGTATAGATGTGCAAACTTCTAATAAGAACGCACATAAAAACCGGTCCATCATGCAAAAAAACATCACCTCCCTCGGTTCGCTGAACTGGGACGACCTCAAGTTTTTCCTCGAAGTGGCCCGTACCCGCAAGGCCAGCACAGCCGCCAAGCGCCTGGCGGTCGACTACACCACCGTGTCGCGACGCATCAGCTCGCTGGAAGCTTCATTGGGCACGCTGCTGTTCGAAAAATCCCGGACCAATGGTTTTGTCCTGACGGCCGAAGGCCAGCGGTTGCTGGGCTACGCCGAATCGATCGAAAGTACGCTGCACATGGCTTGCGAACAGGTGTCTGGCTCCGGCGTCGCGCTGTCCGGCCATGTGCGCATGGGTTGCACCGAAGGCTTCGGCAGCTTTTTCATCACGCCGCAATTGAGCCACTTCGTCGATGCGTACCCGGCGATTTCAGTGGACATCCTGCCGCTGCCGCACTTCATCAGCCTCTCCAAGCGCGAAGCCGACATTGTCATCGCCCTCGAGCGCCCTGAACATGGCCCGTATGTCTGCTGCAAGCTGTGTGATTACCGGCTGCAGCTCTACGCAACCCAGCACTACCTGGACAACCATCCGCCCATCCACCATCCGGCGGATCTGGGCAAGCATTCGTTCATCAGTTATGTCGACGACCTGGCATTCAGCTCCGAGCTGCTGTACCTGGCCAATGTCTTGCCCGGCGCGCACGCACATCTGCGCAGCACCAGCGTGATCGCGCAGTTCGTCGCTGCGCAGCAAGGTCGGTCGCTGGCAATCCTGCCGTGCTTCCTCGCGGCCCAGGACTCACGCCTGTTGCCGGTGCTGCCAGACGAAATCACCGTTACGCGGCAGTTCTGGATGTACTGCCGGGAGGACTTGAGGAAGCTCAAGCGGATTACATTGTTATGGGACTACATCAGAGACGTGACTGAGCAGAACCGGCCATTGCTGATGGGCAACAGCCGGGAGATGGTTTTTGCCGACTAATCGGCGATGACCACGATGGCAACGCGGCGGTTTTCGGTGCGACCGCTGGCAGTGTCATTGGACGCGACGGGCTGGCTGCTGCCGAGGCCGCGCGACTGGACGTTCTCTTCGCGCATGCCCACGCCGATCAATACTTTACCGACGCTGTCGGCCCGACGTATCGACAGTTGTTCGTTATAGGCTTGGGAGCCTGATGCGTCGGTGTGACCATCGATGCGAACTCGCTCGATACCCGCGCCCAGCAGCGCCTTGCCAATGCGCTCGACAATTTCGGTGCTGGCTGGATTGAGGGTTTCCACATCGCTGCCAAACAGCACTTTGCCTGAGAGGCCGAAGGCCCAGCCCTCCTCCGTCAACTTGAAACCCTGCTCCTTGAGGACGGCGATTTGCGCTGGGGTCAGGCCCTTTTGCGGGGCGGTCTGACACCCAGCGAGGGTAAATACGGTGATCAATAAAAATGCTGCGAACCGCAGCAGAGAAAAACGAGCATTCGAAAGCATGCATTCAGCTCCTGGTTTGAAGTTCCGCGACCGGGTGCTCCGCACCCGCCGTGTGTTGACCGCCTCGGGCGAGGCGTTTGGCCTGGTACATCGCCGCATCGGCGGCGCTGAGCAGCGCACCGGGCGTTGCCCCATGCTCGGGGTAAACGGCAATGCCGATACTGAGGGAGGTCAACACCGAGGCATTACCTGGCAACTGGATCGGCATTTCCATGCTGGCGATGATTTTTTCGGCGATTCGCTCGGCATCCTCGATCTTGTGCAACGGCGTCAGCAGCACCGCGAATTCGTCGCCGCCCAGGCGTGCCACAAGGTCATCTTCTCGTAACTGAGCCCGCACCCGGGTCGCGACGGCAGTCAACACCGCGTCGCCGGCGGCGTGGCCGAAGTTGTCATTGATGCCTTTGAAGCGATCGCTGTCCAGATACAGGACGGCCACTTGCTCGTCGAGCTTGCTGGCATTGCGCAAGGCGCGGATCAATCGACCTTCGAAAAATGCCCGGTTCGGCAACCCGGTCAGGCTGTCGTGGCTGGCCTGGTGAGCCAAGGTCTCGTTTTCACTTTGCAGGTGGGTCTGCCAGGACTCGAGCTCAGCGAGCAATCCATTGAAGTCATTTCCCAGGTTATCCAGCTCGGCGATGTCGGCCGGCGGAACCCTTCGGTCCAGGGCTCGCTCGCAGCGTGCGGCGTGGGCGACCTCAGCCAAGCTGCGCAACGGTCCAGTGATCGCCCGCAACTGACGTCGCGCCAGATACAGCGCGACCCAGGCACTGACCGCCGTACACACAATGATTCCCGCCAGGCCGCTGAGCAGAAAACGCAACAGACTGCCGCCATGCCCCGCCAGCAGGATCCTGCCGATATTTTGCCCTTGGTGGACGATGGGAAGGCTGATGGGTTTTTCCAGGAACGCCTTGGCGATGTGCATTTCCAGCTCTGAAAGAAGTCCGGTCTCCGGCCGCTGCCAGCGCGCTAACAAGCGGCCCTGCTCGTTGAATACCTGCGCATCGGCCACCTCTTCGGTGGTGGCGATCAAGGCCAGCGCTTCGGTGGCGGCGGCCTCGTCATCGAACACCACTGCCGCTTCCACGGTGTAGTTGATCGAACGGGCGATGAGGTGCAGGTTGTGATCGGCGTAGACACGCAAGGCAAGCACGCCCAGCAATGTAAGGGAAACACTGGCCATGGCGATCGCCACCAGCGCGACGATCAAATGACCGCGACCGATGACCGACCCCAACGTGGGACGAATTCGTGGTTTTGACGAACTCATGGGGCGGCAGGCCTGCGGCGTGATAGTTGGAGGACACTGGGATGGATGCGCACGCCACTACGGGCGACCGAGTCGAGATTGACCTCGAACGACACTTGCTCATCACCGACCCGCAGGCAAAACAGACTGCCCACGGTGCATTCATCCCCGCCCTCGCTGATGCTCAACACAGGTTGGCCAATCAGCGAAGCAAACAGACGGGAGCGTTCAGCAGTGCTCAGATTGCCGATATAGACGGCGTTGCAGTCAGCGGTGATGCTCGGATAATCAGCCAGCACACGCTGCACGGTCACGGGGCGACCGGTCGCCTGGGTGGTGCCTTTGACGAGGTCATCGGTATATTGGGTGGGGCCGACGATACACAGTTGCAGTTGCGTTGGCTCGACCGGCCACCGCGCATAACTGAGAATGCCTAATACAACCTGGGTGACCGCCTCGGCTCGCTGGTCGGCTCGAGTAACAGCCGGCGGGTCCTGGGCAATGACCGCAGGCGACAGCAGCCACAAGAGAAAGGCAAGCAAATAATGCCTGCAATCCTTGCTGCGCACCGCCTCCCGTCCCACCGCCGTCATGAATGATCTCTTGTTGTAGATAAGAGCCGGAACGATAGCACAGTGTCAAAAAGCCAGCGAGACAGTGTCCTACAAAGAGCTCCGACAAAAAACAGGCATTAGCGCAAGCAACGCACTGGCACACCAAAACCGATCATTGCGTCACCTTACTCCCATTCCAACATCAAGCCGCTCAAGCGCTTGACCTTGCGTTGCACCGCCTCTTCGAAAATTCCCGCGCGTGGCTCTATCAGACTGAACCATTGTTTGGCCCGGGTGATAGCGGTGTACACCAATTCCTTGGTCAGTACAGGATTCAGTGCATCCGGAAGGATCAACGCCGTGTGAGTGAACTCCGAGCCTTGGGATTTATGCACGGTCATGGCGTATACGGTTTCCACATCGTTCAATCGGCTGGGCAGCACAAAACGCACGCCACCTCGGCCGTCGTTACGAGGAAATGCAACCCGCAGCACCTGTTTTCCGGCATCCGGTCCGTCACGCTCAGGCAACCTGAGGGCAATGCCGATATCGCCATTCATCAATCCCAACCCGTAATCATTGCGCGTCATCAATACCGGACGCCCCTCATACCAAAGCTGGTCATTGTCGATCAGCCGCGCCTTGAGCAGCGCGGCAGTGATCCGTTGGTTCAACCCTTCGACACCCCACGGGCCTCTGCGCACCGCGCAAAGCAACTGGAATTCGTCAAACGCCGACAAGACCTCCCGAGCCCAATCATTCCAGCAATCGTCTTCCAGCGGGCGGGAGGCCGCCGGACGCCGTTGCCGCAAGACGCTCAGATAATGCCGATATCCCTGCGGCCCGGAGGCTTGGCCATCCAGCAGCAAACGTTCCAGCGCAGTATCGTGTTCGCCTTTCAACGCCAACGTGGACAGATCGGGGTATTGGCCCTTGTGCAATAGGTTCCGCGCCTGCTCCGGCTGTTGTCCATTGACCAGGCGGGCCAACTGGCCAATCCCACTGCCCTCGCCGAAACGCCGGGAATGCCTGAGCATGACCACTTGCTGGGCGAGGGGGTGAGTACCTTCGAGGTCCTGCTTCAGGTCACTGGTCATCAGGTTTTCGCCGCTGACGGATTCGAGCCACGCCAGAGTCTGTGGGCTATACCAACCCTCTTCGGCATCGCGGCACAAATCGCCAAGCACCGCGCCGGCTTCGACCGAAGCCAACTGGTCCTTGTCCCCCAGCAATACCAAACGCGCATGGGACGGCAGCGCATCCAACAGATTGGCCATCATCTCCAGATCAATCATCGAAGCCTCATCGATGACCAGCACATCCAGTGGCAGGCGATTGCCTGCATGATGACGAAAATGACGGGTACCGGGACGACTGCCCAGCAGGCGATGGACCGTAGTGACTTCGCAGGGAATGCGTTCACGCACGGCATCGGTGACGTCCAGCGTGCGAACCTGTTGGCTGATGGACTCGGTCAGGCGTGCCGCCGCCTTGCCGGTGGGCGCGGCCAGACGAATGCGCAGCGGCTTACCTGCTTCGACAGCGGGTGCCTGCAACAAGGCGAGCAGACGCACGACCGTGGTGGTCTTGCCGGTGCCGGGGCCACCCGTGACGATACTGAACGCGCTTCGGGTCGCGAGCGCGCAGGCCAGTTTCTGCCAGTCGACCGGCCCCGTCGCGCTGGCCGGACCAAACAGCCCGGCCAGGCGCTCATCCAAGTCATCAGGCACCGCTCCGTGGTCGGCCAGCCGTTGACGCAACGCATCGTCGATTCGTCGCTCGTAGCCCCAGTAGCGGCGCAGATAAAGACGTTTTCCGGCGAGTACCAGCGGCCGTTGTCGTGCCTGCTCACGCTCGTCGCCTGCCAGGGCGACCAGCGGGCTGGAAGCCAGTACTTTGCACCAGTCGGCACCATCGAGTGTCTGCAAAACCTGCGACGGCAATAGCATCACGCCGGGCTGCAGGTCTCCCTCCGGTGGCAAGGACAACGCAAAATCCGGCTCCTTGAGTGTTTCGAACAGATCCAGGCAGACATGCCCGTGCCCCAATTGATGGCTGGCAAGGGCCGCGGCAAGCAACACCAGCGGGTCGTCTTCTGGGCACAGTTCATGGAGGAAAGCTACGAATGCCCTGTCCAAGGCTCGCAGCCAACCGCGCTCCACCCAGCGAGTCAGCAGCAGCAACAGGTCGTCCACGTCGCTCAAGGGCGCCAAATCCACCAGGCTCTCGTCGTCGGAATTCTTGGGAAGCAGGTCCGCAAAAGAACGACTCATAACAGTTCTCCCTGCACCCAAGCCGGCTCCGCCTTGGGCTCGGGCATTCCTTGGAACAGGCGATCCAGTTGCTCTATCAAGGCGCGCGCAGGCTTGGTGAAGTAGACACCCTGGCTGGCAGCGCGTGTGCCACGAAGGAATATATACAGCGCGCCGCCGACATGCTTGTCGTAGTCATAGTGGGGCAAGCGCGCCTTGAGCTGGCGGTGCAAGGCCAACAAGTACAGCACGTATTGCAAGTCGTAGCGGTTATCCAGGATCGATTGCTCCATGGCCTGTATGGTGTAGGCGGCGTCGTCCAATCCCAGCCAGTTGGACTTGTAATCGGCCACATAATATCGACCGTCGTGCTCGAAGGTCAGGTCTATGAAACCCTTGAACATGCCATTGAGCAATACCGGTTCCGCAGCGACACGAGCCACGCCGTCATGGGTGAATCGGCAAACCAGATCATCGAGCTTGAGCACATCGACCTTGTGGCTGGCGAACCAGAATTCCATTTCCACTTGGAACCGGGTCAAGTCTCCCAGCACCACCGGCGCTTGGCCGCCGCCAATACACAGAGGCGTTTTGATCAGGTGCAACAACCAGTCGCCAAGGGTTTTGATCCAGCCATTCCAACCCCGGCGGTTGCAGCGTCGGGCAATGGCATCCTCAATGATAGCTGGCGCCGTCGGGAATCCTTCGCCGGCAGCCCACTCCAGGAGCCCATGCAGGAAGGTACCGGGGTTGGGGCCACGTGGAAAACGGTGGATGTCACCGCCCGCAGCCGCAACTTCCCGCGGGGCGTCTGGGTCGAGTCGCTCATCATCGAACAGTTTCTGGGCTTGGGGATTTTCCGGTGCGGTGTCACCGCCCACGTTGAGGCTGTCGCCGAAACGCAACGCACTGTAGGAAGCAATCCACCAGTTCTCGCTGGCTTTGCGCAACGGAATCAAGGGTTCAAGCAATACCGCGTCGTTGCGTGCGGGTCGGTAGTGCTCGTCGCTGGGCTGGGGCATATCCAGGCAGCTCACCGCCTGGCTGCCTTGCCGCAGGTCTTCCAACCAACGTCTGAGCTCTACCGACTCGTTCAACGGCGCACCACCACCCAACAGATAGCCCAGGGCAGACAAATGTAGAATCGAGCGGTTATTACTGCCGCGCTTGAGATCGGCGACACCCAGCCAGCAGGCGTGCTGGGCACGGGTAAGTGCCACGTACAAAAGACGCAGGTCCTCTGCCAGACGCTCGTCATCGGCCTTGGCGATCAATTCCGGGGTCGGGGCGAGACTGATCTGCGCCAGGCCGCGCTCATCGTGGTAATGCAGCGGAAGTCGACTGCCATCCACCGGCTTCGTCGAGCATATGAACGGGAGGAACACCAGGGGGTATTCGAGTCCCTTGGACTTATGGATCGTCACTACCTTGACCAACTGCTCGTCGCTTTCGAGGCGAAGGATCTGCTCTTCTCCCGCCTGCCCGGTCATGGCCAGATGCTCGGCCAGGTAACGAATCATGGCTTGCTCGCCATCCAGCTCGACGGCGGCCTGCTGCAACAACTCACAAAGGTGCAGCAGGTTGGTCAGCACCCGCTCGCCGTCATCACGTGCCATCAGGGACTGAGGCAATTTGAAGTCGTGCAACAAGCGCCTCAGCATCGGCAGCACACCTTGCGCGCGCCAGACCATCCGATAGCCCCGGAACTGCATCACACGGCTTTCCCACGCCAACTCATCCTGGTTCAGGCGCTCAAGCTCTGTGAGCGGCAGGTTCAACGTAGTGCTGGCCAGGGCTGTGCGCAGCAGTCGCTCCACATCCGGCTCGGCACATGCCTTGAGCCAGGTCAGCAAATCCCTTGCTTCCTGGGAAGCAAATACCGAGTCCTTGTCTGATAGATAGACACTGCGCACGCCTCGTGCGGACAACTCGCCGCGCACGGCCTGCGCTTCCTTGCCATCGCGCACGAGAATGGCGATGTCGGCCGGCAGAAGACCACGAAGCATTTCCCCATCATGGAAAAAGCCATCGCGCCCCGACTGTCCGCCGTTGAGCAGCGCAGTGATTTCGCTGGCGCAGGCTGCAGCCATCTGCTGCCGATACACCGCTCCGGAAACTGGCTGGTCAGAGACCAGGTGCCAAACATTAAGGGCAGCGACAGTCTGTCCCGAAACCCGCAAGCTCTCTTTGCGCCCTTGGGACTCGACGGGCAGGAACGGCACGGGATTCTCACCCGATGGCTCGCGGAACAGGAAAGCCCCTCGCCCCTGCTGACGCGCCTCGGCATGTTGGAAAACCTGATTCACCGCGCCGACCATGGCATGGCTGGAGCGGAAGTTTGTCCCCAGCGTATGCAACCGGCCAGCGGTGGCTTCCCTGGCGCGCAGGTAGGTATAGATATCGGCGCCGCGAAACGCATAAATGGCCTGCTTCGGATCACCGATCAGGAACAGCCCGCTTTGCGGATTGTTGTCTTCAATGCGATAGATGCTTTCGAAGATTCGGTACTGGATCGGATCGGTGTCCTGGAATTCATCGATCAGCGCCACTGGGAACTGCTCGCGAATCAGGCTAGCCAGCCGCTCCCCGCCTTCAGCCTGCAACGCCGCGTCCAGGCGCAGCAGCATGTCGTCGAAACCCATTTCAGCCCGGCGCCGTTTCTCCGCTTCGAAGCGTGTCCCGACCCATTGCGCGGCATGCTGCAACACCGCCGCGTCCGGGGTAGGCAGGGCGTCCAGGCTGGCCTTGAGTCCCGACATCGCATCCAGCCCGGGATGACTGGGCACATCGCCTTTCCAGGCCTCGGCCATGCCCTCGGGCGTCAGCCGTGTGAAGCCGGTGCCAATGTCCAGCAGCTCGAGACTTTCGTCCTCGACCCAGGCCGTGATCTTCTGGAACCAGGGTTCGAAATAGCGAGCCTGCATCTTGCGTCCGTCGACGCTTTTATTGGCAACGCCCTGCTGGCAGATTTCCAACAACTCCACGGCCCATTGTCGCCAAGGAGCCTTGAGGTCGAGCAATGCCGCGCTGCGTTCCTGAAGGGATGCGACGATCAGCTCGGCCGGCTCGATCCCCTGCGCCTCACCTCGAGAACTGGAAAACAAACCCCTTACCCGGGGCAGCAGGGCGGCAGGCCCGCCCCAGTGAGCCCGCACCCAGTGCAGCGCTTCACCTTGCATCGAATAGCAGAACAGCCGCCAGTAGTCGCGCAGCACCTCTGCGAGCAACTCGCTGTGATCGGTTTCCAGGGTTTGCGTAAACAGGCTGCCACTGTCGAAGGCATGCTCGCGAAGCATTCGCTGACACCAGCTATGGATAGTCGAAACGGCCGCTTCGTCCATCCATTGCGCGGCTATATCGAGCCGGTTCGCGCAGGCTGCCCATTGCCCTTCCCCGAACTCATCACGCAACGAGGCAATCAACGAGTCCGGGGCGGGAATCTCATCGCGAAAAAAACGCGCCGCTTCCGCCAGGCGCGTACGGATACGCTCCCGCAGTTCCTTGGTCGCGGCATCGGTGAAGGTCACTACCAGAATCTGGGGAGGAAGCAGCTCGCGGTCAAACCGCGTCTGCGGGTCGCCATGCCCTAACACCAGGCGCAAATACAACGCCGAAATGGTAAAGGTTTTCCCGGTACCGGCACTGGCCTCGATCAATTGACTGCCACGTAGCGGGAAGGCCAGGGCCAAGGGAGTTTTCCGGCTCATGGATGTACGTCCTCGCTCACCAGTGAGCGCCAAGGCGCTTCGAGTAGCGGCCGATAAAGCGCATCACACCAGTCGGGAAATGTTTCGTCAGCGACCAGCGCATTGAAGTCGGGGTATTGCCGTGCCAGGGCAGGGCTTTCCCGGCGCTCCCCCTCAAACGTCAGCCCGTCACCTTCGTAGGCTTTGCGAGCCGCCGCCAGGGCTTTCTCCGGTTCGCTTTGGCCGAGCCAGGCGAATGCGGTTTTCACCGCGATTGGCAAGGGTTGGCGCATACCAGCCTGCCAGGCTTGCAGCAGGTCGCCAAGCACCTGGCGCGCTACGGTTTCGTCAAAAGGGGCGAGCAGCAAGCTGTCATCACTGGCGACCAATGCCGTAGTCATCGAAAGCCCACTGGCGCAGGCTACAAGATGGTTGACCCAGACCCGTATCAGTCGATGCCATTTGCGGGTCTTGGTAGATCCGATGCTGTTGGGGATAGCGGTAATGGCGAGGACCGAGCCATCGCCTCGCTGATGCAGGCCGCTGAGCCATCCTTCTACGCTGACATCGTGTATACGAAGGCTGACGGGGACGGCGCTGGTCAGTGGAGTGGGCCATGAAGACAGGAGCTGCTGGTAGCGCTGGAGCAGGTCAGGCAACGGCTCGATCAACTCGCGCTGCAGGCTTTCACCGAAACCCGCCATGGGCAGCAGGCCACTGTTCTGTAATCGCTTGGCGTGCGCCGCCAACGCCAGGTCCGATTGGTCGAGGCGAACAAGGGCGGCCTCGAGCAGGCTGTCGCTCAAGCTGTAGCGCTGCAGGGCATCGAGAACGAAAGGTTCGTCATCGGCCAGGGGGGCTTCGAAAGCCTCGAAGAACACCTTGAGTCGCTGGCTGAAGAAATGACGAACAGGATTGCGCAGAAAATCCTGCAACTGAGCGATCCCCAATGGCTCTTCCTGGGCATAGGGCTCCAACATTGCAGGCAGCGCGCCGTGTTCTTGGGCCTCGTGAAGCGAACGCCATTCACCGGCATAGCTGAACAGCCCGTCACCCTGATAAAAGTACCGGGCGCTGAACGGCTGCAAAGGATGCTCCTGAGTCAACGCCTCGAGTAGACCCTCATCACCATTTGCCAACCGCCACCCACTGGCAAGATGATCACGCAACTGGCCGATCAAGACCGATGCCGGCCGATCGCTGTTGTCACGAATACTGCGACCGACCCAACTGATGTAGAGCTTTTCCCGGGCAGAAAGCAGCGCTTCCAACAGTAGGTACCGATCGTCCTCGCGCCGGGAACGATCGCCTGGGCGGTAATCGCTGCCCATGAGATCGAAATCCAGCGGTGGCTGAGCTCGTGGATAGTCGCCGTCATTCATTCCCAGCAAACAAACCAGCTTGAAGGGTATCGCTCGCATCGGCATCAACGTACAAAAATTGACCGCTCCGGCGAGGAAACGTTGGGACAACTTCCCCTGATCCAGTCCGGTCAGCCAGGCTTCCCTGACAACCGTCAAAGGAAGCTCATCCTCCAGCCCGACCGAATCGCAGGTTTCCAGCCAGGTTTCACGCAGGTCCTCGAGTTGGGCCAGCAGATAATCGTCGTGCTCGTTGCTTGCCAGGAAGAACAATTGCATCAAGCCATGCAGACGCGCCCCCCATTCCTTGGGAGAGGTTGGCTGGCTCAGCTCCCGGTGAGCAACTTCCAGCGCATCCAGCAAAGCCACCAGCGGACCGATCAAAGCCGCATCGAGGCCACCGATTTCGTCATAGGGCTCGATGCCCTCGTAAGCCTCTGAATCGCCAACCGCATACCCCAGCAACATGCGACGCAGGCCGAAACGCCAGCTGTTCTGCTCAAGCTCTGCGGGCAAACCCAAACTGGCGCGATGTCGGGCATTCATCCCCCAGCGAATGCCTGCTCCCTCAATCCAGCGGTGCAGTGTCGGCAAGTCGGCCTCATTGATGCCAAACCGCTCGCGCAACGCTGGCACGTCCAGCAGATCGAGAATCTCGCTGACCGGAAACCGACTATCCGGGAGCCTGAGCAAATGCTCGACGGCGATGAGCAAAGGGTCACGGCCACGCTGGCCCTGATCTGTCAGGGTGAAGGGGATGAAACGAGGGTCACCCCGATCAAGCTGGCCAAACACGGCGCGGATATGCGGCGCATAACTGTCGATATCCGGGACCATGACAATGATATCCCGGGGACGCAGGGACGAATCCTTGCTGAAGTGCGCAAGCAATTGATCATGAAGGATCTCAACTTCACGCTGGGCACTGTGGGCCACATGGAAACGGATCGACTCGTCTTGTTGCGTATCGACTGAAGGCCAGTGTTGCCGGGTTTCATCCAAGGGGCGCAATTCCAGGATATCGTCCTGCAACTGACTAAGAAGGGTCGTGGGATTACCGTCGCTGAACAGATCGATACGCCCTTCGCGAAATACCGAGCGATAGGTGTTCGGATCATCGTAGCTGTCGAGAAGGTTGATGTAGTCGCGCCCTTGCTTTCCCCAGGCAGCCAACAGCGGATGTGCATGCTGATGCAAAGTCTGCGAATCCAGGACATTTGGCATGCCGCTTTTTCGTGCCTGCCGTTTGTATTGGTGACGAAGCAGGTCCTTGTCGGCGACGATGTCCGCCCAATGGTAACGACAGGGGTTGTGAACACACAGTAAAACCTGGCTGAACCGTGAAAGACCGGCCAGGGCCTCAAGCGCTTGGGCTGGCAGTGAAGAAATACCGAACACGATTACGCGAGCCGGTAGGCCTTCGGGAGCGGCTTCAAGGTGATTGATTCGCTCAAGATAGCGCTGGTGAACGCCGGCACGGCTTTGAGCCATGCCCTCTTCACCCACATCCAACAGCAGCGCTCGCCACAGCTCCGCTTGCCAGCAATTTGCCGGCGCGAGCGGCTTTGTTTCACCACGCACGCTCCTTGTCTGGTGCCGTCCCTGCGCCCAATCTTCAAGCCAGTCGGCTCGGTACACCTGATACTGGTCGAAAAGATCAGCCAGACGCTCGGACAATTGGTAGCGCTTACGTAAATCAGTGTCGTCAGACAGGAAACGTCGCAACGGTTCGAAATGAGGCTGTTCAATTAGCTGCGGCAGGAGACGCATCAGCCTCCATGTGAGCGGCGCCTTATCCAGTAAGGATTTAGCCGGAATTTCATCACGGCCAAGCACCATTCGATAGAGCTGCCACATGAAACTGCCGGGCAGCTGCACCTCGATGGCAGCCGCAATTCCGCAGCCGCCACTGTCATCGTCTTCAGGATCTTCAGCCAGTGCCAGCTTCAGCCATTGGGCGATGCCGTTGCTTTGAACGAGGGCGATTTCATTTTCAAGAGGGCCTAGCGGATAGCGTCGCATCAGGCTGATAACCAGGCTGCGCAACTCATCAAGGCGATTCCCATGGACCACCATGAAAGCAGGGCTGAGGGACGTCGCGTCCGGCATAAAGGCATCCTTGAAAAGTGCAAAAGCTAGGGCAGAACCTTAGCACTGTCGGTGGGCTGTGGCAGCCGGGAGCTGTCCGCGCTTATCGTAAGAACTTTCCTGCGGGCAAAACAAAACCCCTACCTGCATCAGCAGATAGGGGTTTCGGAATTTAATCTTGACGATGACCTACTCTCACATGGGGAAACCCCACACTACCATCGGCGATGCATCGTTTCACTTCTGAGTTCGGGATGGGATCAGGTGGTTCCAATGCTCTATGGTCGTCAAGAAATTCGGTAGCCAGCGCGTGCCTTGCGGTCACGTTCCAGCGAATGGGTATGTGATAGCGTGTTGTTTTGTGAGTATCTCGAACTTTCGGTTCGTTTCGTCTTCACAACACCGCAATCTGGCCTCTTTCGAGTCTACAAATTGCTTGGGTGTTATATGGTCAAGCCTCACGGGCAATTAGTACAGGTTAGCTCAACGCCTCACAGCGCTTACACACCCTGCCTATCAACGTCGTAGTCTTCGACGGCCCTTCAGGGAGCTCAAGGCTCCAGTGAGATCTCATCTTGAGGCAAGTTTCCCGCTTAGATGCTTTCAGCGGTTATCTTTTCCGAACATAGCTACCCGGCAATGCCACTGGCGTGACAACCGGAACACCAGAGGTTCGTCCACTCCGGTCCTCTCGTACTAGGAGCAGCCCCTCTCAAATCTCAAACGTCCACGGCAGATAGGGACCGAACTGTCTCACGACGTTCTAAACCCAGCTCGCGTACCACTTTAAATGGCGAACAGCCATACCCTTGGGACCGGCTTCAGCCCCAGGATGTGATGAGCCGACATCGAGGTGCCAAACACCGCCGTCGATATGAACTCTTGGGCGGTATCAGCCTGTTATCCCCGGAGTACCTTTTATCCGTTGAGCGATGGCCCTTCCATACAGAACCACCGGATCACTAAGACCTACTTTCGTACCTGCTCGACGTGTCTGTCTCGCAGTCAAGCGCGCTTTTGCCTTTATACTCTACGACCGATTTCCGACCGGTCTGAGCGCACCTTCGTACTCCTCCGTTACTCTTTAGGAGGAGACCGCCCCAGTCAAACTACCCACCATACACTGTCCTCGATCCGGATAACGGACCTGAGTTAGAACCTCAAAGTTGCCAGGGTGGTATTTCAAGGATGGCTCCACGCAGACTGGCGTCCACGCTTCAAAGCCTCCCACCTATCCTACACAAGCAAATTCAAAGTCCAGTGCAAAGCTATAGTAAAGGTTCACGGGGTCTTTCCGTCTAGCCGCGGATACACTGCATCTTCACAGCGATTTCAATTTCACTGAGTCTCGGGTGGAGACAGCGCCGCCATCGTTACGCCATTCGTGCAGGTCGGAACTTACCCGACAAGGAATTTCGCTACCTTAGGACCGTTATAGTTACGGCCGCCGTTTACCGGGGCTTCGATCAAGAGCTTCGCGTTAGCTAACCCCATCAATTAACCTTCCGGCACCGGGCAGGCGTCACACCCTATACGTCCACTTTCGTGTTTGCAGAGTGCTGTGTTTTTAATAAACAGTCGCAGCGGCCTGGTATCTTCGACCGGCGTGGGCTTACGCAGCAAGTGCTTCACCCTCACCGGCGCACCTTCTCCCGAAGTTACGGTGCCATTTTGCCTAGTTCCTTCACCCGAGTTCTCTCAAGCGCCTTGGTATTCTCTACCCAACCACCTGTGTCGGTTTGGGGTACGGTTCCTGGTTACCTGAAGCTTAGAAGCTTTTCTTGGAAGCATGGCATCAACCACTTCGTCACCCAAAGGGCAACTCGTCATCAGCTCTCGGCCTTAAGATCCCGGATTTACCTAAGATCTCAGCCTACCACCTTAAACTTGGACAACCAACGCCAAGCTGGCCTAGCCTTCTCCGTCCCTCCATCGCAATAACCAGAAGTACAGGAATATTAACCTGTTTTCCATCGACTACGCTTTTCAGCCTCGCCTTAGGGACCGACTAACCCTGCGTCGATTAACGTTGCGCAGGAAACCTTGGTCTTTCGGCGTGGGTGTTTTTCACACCCATTGTCGTTACTCATGTCAGCATTCGCACTTCTGATACCTCCAGCAAGCTTCTCAACTCACCTTCACAGGCTTACAGAACGCTCCTCTACCGCATCACTTACGTGATACCCGTAGCTTCGGTGTATGGTTTGAGCCCCGTTACATCTTCCGCGCAGGCCGACTCGACTAGTGAGCTATTACGCTTTCTTTAAAGGGTGGCTGCTTCTAAGCCAACCTCCTAGCTGTCTAAGCCTTCCCACATCGTTTCCCACTTAACCATAACTTTGGGACCTTAGCTGACGGTCTGGGTTGTTTCCCTTTTCACGACGGACGTTAGCACCCGCCGTGTGTCTCCCATGCTCGGCACTTGTAGGTATTCGGAGTTTGCATCGGTTTGGTAAGTCGGGATGACCCCCTAGCCGAAACAGTGCTCTACCCCCTACAGTGATACATGAGGCGCTACCTAAATAGCTTTCGAGGAGAACCAGCTATCTCCGAGCTTGATTAGCCTTTCACTCCGATCCACAGGTCATCCGCTAACTTTTCAACGGTAGTCGGTTCGGTCCTCCAGTCAGTGTTACCTAACCTTCAACCTGCCCATGGATAGATCGCCCGGTTTCGGGTCTATTCCCAGCGACTAGACGCCCTATTAAGACTCGCTTTCGCTACGCCTCCCCTATTCGGTTAAGCTCGCCACTGAAAATAAGTCGCTGACCCATTATACAAAAGGTACGCAGTCACCCAACAAAGTGGGCTCCCACTGCTTGTACGCATACGGTTTCAGGATCTATTTCACTCCCCTCTCCGGGGTTCTTTTCGCCTTTCCCTCACGGTACTAGTTCACTATCGGTCAGTCAGTAGTATTTAGCCTTGGAGGATGGTCCCCCCATATTCAGACAAAGTTTCTCGTGCTCCGTCCTACTCGATTTCACTTCTAAGATCCTTTCGCGTACAGGGCTATCACCCACTATGGCCGCACTTTCCAGAGCGTTCCGCTAAAATCAAAGAAGCTTAAGGGCTAGTCCCCGTTCGCTCGCCACTACTAAGGGAATCTCGGTTGATTTCTTTTCCTCAGGGTACTTAGATGTTTCAGTTCCCCTGGTTCGCTTCTTGCACCTATGTATTCAGTACAAGATAACCATCTTATGATGGCTGGGTTCCCCCATTCAGACATCTCCGGATCACAGTCTGTTTGCCGACTCCCCGAAGCTTTTCGCAGGCTACCACGTCTTTCATCGCCTCTGACTGCCAAGGCATCCACCGTATGCGCTTCTTCACTTGACCATATAACCCCAAGCAATCTGGTTATACTGTGAAGACGACATTCGCCGAAAATTCGATCTGGCTCTAAGAGCCACTCACAAATTTTACCTTAGCCTGATCCGTTACCAGTGAAAGTAACGTTCAGTCTATCTTTCTATCACATACCCAAATTTTTAAAGAACGATCTAATCAAAAGACTAGAAATCAACATTCATCATCCCGCGGATGGAATGCTCATTTCTAAGCTTTAAACGTTGGAACCAATCTGTAATGGTGGAGCCAAGCGGGATCGAACCGCTGACCTCCTGCGTGCAAGGCAGGCGCTCTCCCAGCTGAGCTATGGCCCCGTATCGCTACAGGGTACACCATGAAATTGGTGGGTCTGGGCAGATTCGAACTGCCGACCTCACCCTTATCAGGGGTGCGCTCTAACCAACTGAGCTACAGACCCAATCGTCTTCTTCAATGAATCAAGCAATTCGTGTGGGAGCTCATGGAGCCGCTGCTGTCGTCGATTAAGGAGGTGATCCAGCCGCAGGTTCCCCTACGGCTACCTTGTTACGACTTCACCCCAGTCATGAATCACACCGTGGTAACCGTCCCCCCGAAGGTTAGACTAGCTACTTCTGGTGCAACCCACTCCCATGGTGTGACGGGCGGTGTGTACAAGGCCCGGGAACGTATTCACCGCGACATTCTGATTCGCGATTACTAGCGATTCCGACTTCACGCAGTCGAGTTGCAGACTGCGATCCGGACTACGATCGGTTTTGTGGGATTAGCTCCACCTCGCGGCTTGGCAACCCTCTGTACCGACCATTGTAGCACGTGTGTAGCCCAGGCCGTAAGGGCCATGATGACTTGACGTCATCCCCACCTTCCTCCGGTTTGTCACCGGCAGTCTCCTTAGAGTGCCCACCATAACGTGCTGGTAACTAAGGACAAGGGTTGCGCTCGTTACGGGACTTAACCCAACATCTCACGACACGAGCTGACGACAGCCATGCAGCACCTGTCTCAATGCTCCCGAAGGCACCAATCCATCTCTGGAAAGTTCATTGGATGTCAAGGCCTGGTAAGGTTCTTCGCGTTGCTTCGAATTAAACCACATGCTCCACCGCTTGTGCGGGCCCCCGTCAATTCATTTGAGTTTTAACCTTGCGGCCGTACTCCCCAGGCGGTCAACTTAATGCGTTAGCTGCGCCACTAAGAGCTCAAGGCTCCCAACGGCTAGTTGACATCGTTTACGGCGTGGACTACCAGGGTATCTAATCCTGTTTGCTCCCCACGCTTTCGCACCTCAGTGTCAGTATCAGTCCAGGTGGTCGCCTTCGCCACTGGTGTTCCTTCCTATATCTACGCATTTCACCGCTACACAGGAAATTCCACCACCCTCTACCATACTCTAGCTCGACAGTTTTGAATGCAGTTCCCAGGTTGAGCCCGGGGATTTCACATCCAACTTAACGAACCACCTACGCGCGCTTTACGCCCAGTAATTCCGATTAACGCTTGCACCCTCTGTATTACCGCGGCTGCTGGCACAGAGTTAGCCGGTGCTTATTCTGTCGGTAACGTCAAAACACTAACGTATTAGGTTAATGCCCTTCCTCCCAACTTAAAGTGCTTTACAATCCGAAGACCTTCTTCACACACGCGGCATGGCTGGATCAGGCTTTCGCCCATTGTCCAATATTCCCCACTGCTGCCTCCCGTAGGAGTCTGGACCGTGTCTCAGTTCCAGTGTGACTGATCATCCTCTCAGACCAGTTACGGATCGTCGCCTTGGTGAGCCATTACCTCACCAACTAGCTAATCCGACCTAGGCTCATCTGATAGCGCAAGGCCCGAAGGTCCCCTGCTTTCTCCCGTAGGACGTATGCGGTATTAGCGTCCGTTTCCGAGCGTTATCCCCCACTACCAGGCAGATTCCTAGGCATTACTCACCCGTCCGCCGCTCGCCACCAGGTACAAGTACCCGTGCTGCCGCTCGACTTGCATGTGTTAGGCCTGCCGCCAGCGTTCAATCTGAGCCATGATCAAACTCTTCAGTTCAAACATCTTTGGGTTTTGAGAAACCCTAAACTTGGCTCAGCAATCGTTGGTTACATCTTTGATTTCTCGCGGAGTAACTTGTGATGCTGATAATCTGTTGACTAGCAGTCTGACTCCACAAGCACCCACACGAATTGCTTGATTCAGTTGTTAAAGAGCGGTGGGTTGAGCCTTTCGTCTCAACCGAGGCGCGCATTCTACAGCGCCCCGTGTATCTGTCAAGCGGTTATTTTAAGAAGTTTTCAAAGTTTCGCTTGGAAATCCTTAACAACTTCAACCACTTGCGCTTCCGATCTCTCGTTAGCGGGAGGCGAATTCTACAGCGTTACTCGCTGCTGTCAACACCTCTTTTTTACCGCTTTCGACCGAGAAGATCGAACCGTCGATAGCGCCCAACAAACCGGCCTACCCACTCCTTCCGCGCCTCGATGAACTGAAGCGAAGCACTTACCGAAACTTGGTTAACTCATTGAAACTCAAGGAGTTTTCCGTTTCGACTGCGCCGGAAGTGGGGCGAATTATAGACATCCAGAATTTGCCGTCAACCCTTTATTTTCATAATTCTGTCATATCAGTCAGAAACCCCGGAAATACAGAGGCCGACGCCCAGGGGCGCCGGCCTCTTCACTTACAGGTTACAAACTGGGAAATGCAAACTGCGAAGCCTCATGGCTGGCACGCTGCGGCCAGCGTTGGGTAATGGCCTTGCGACGGGTATAAAAACGCACCCCGTCCGGACCATAGGCATGCAAGTCACCAAAAAGTGAACGCTTCCAGCCACCGAAGCTGTGATAGGCGACAGGCACTGGCAATGGAACATTGACGCCAACCATGCCAACTTCAATCTCATCGCAAAACAACCGCGCCGCTTCGCCGTCACGGGTAAAGATGCAGGTGCCGTTGCCATATTCGTGATCGTTGATCAGTTGCATCGCCTCTTCCAAGCTGTTGACCCGGACGATACACAGCACCGGCCCGAAGATTTCTTCCTTGTAGATGCGCATCTCAGACGTCACGCGATCAAACAGGCAACCGCCCAGGAAAAAGCCTTCCTCGTGCCCCGCAACGCTCAAGCCACGACCATCGACAATCAATGATGCCCCCGCCGACACGCCCTCCTCTATATACCCACTGACCTTGTCGCGGTGCTGCCCGGTAACAAGCGGCCCCATGTCCAGTCCGCAAGAAGTCCCCGCACCGATCTTCAGTGCCTTGACCTGCGGCACCAACTTGGCCACCAGGGCATCAGCTACTTGATCGCCGACACATACCGCCACCGAAATTGCCATGCAGCGCTCACCGCACGAACCGTACGCCGCACCCATCAAGGCGCTGACTGCGTTGTCCAGATCTGCATCCGGCATCAGCACCGCATGGTTCTTCGCACCACCCAGCGCCTGGACGCGCTTACCTCGACGAGTACCTTCGGCATAGATGTATTCAGCGATCGGTGTCGACCCGACAAAACTCAGCGCTTTCACCTCCGGCGCCTCGATCAAAGCATCCACCGCCGCCTTGTCGCCATGGACTACGCTCAATACACCCTTGGGCAAACCGGCTTCTAGCAAAAGCTGGGCGATCAGCAGTGTCGAACTCGGATCGCGCTCCGACGGCTTGAGAATGAAACAATTCCCACAGACGATAGCCAGCGGGTACATCCACAACGGCACCATTGCCGGGAAATTGAACGGCGTGATACCCGCCACGACACCTAAAGGCTGGAAATCTGACCAAGCATCAATATTCGGCCCTACATTGCGACTGTATTCGCCCTTCAGGATTTCCGGCGCCGCACAGGCAAACTCAACGTTTTCGATACCCCGCTTGAGTTCCCCCGCCGCGTCTTCCAGGGTCTTGCCGTGTTCTTCGCTGATCAACTGGGCGATGCGCGACTCGTTCTGCTCCAGCAATTGCTTGAAACGGAACATTACTTGGGCGCGCTTCGCCGCCGGCGTGTTGCGCCAGGCCGGGAAAGCGGCCTTGGCGCCATCGATCGCCTGCTGGACAGTTGCGCGATCCGCCAGCGGTACTTGATGGATTGCCTGGCCGGTGGACGGGTTGAACACATCGGCTGTACGGGCGTTATCGCTCAACAGTTCGCCATTGATCAAATGCGGGATGAGGCTCATGGGGACTCCAGGAAATTGATCACCAGACGCCCATTAACGAGCGTCACTCTATATAGAAGAAATCAGTCGATCTTGTTCAGCACTTCACCAACTGCGTCGAACAGGCGATCCAGGTCCTGCGGCTTGCTGTTGAACGTCGGCCCGAACTGCAAGGTATCGCCGCCAAAGCGCACATAGAACCCAGCCTTCCACAGTGCCATTCCCGCCTCGAAAGGACGCACGATAGCGTCACCGTCACGGGGGGCGATCTGGATCGCCCCGGCCAAGCCAAAGTTGCGAATATCGATAACGTTTTTCGAGCCTTTCAAGCCATGCAATGCGGTCTCGAAATGCGGCGCCACCTCGGCCACACCCTGCACCAGATTCTCTTTTTGCAGCAGGTCCAACGCCGCCAGTCCCGCCGCGCACGCCACTGGGTGCGCCGAGTACGTATAGCCATGGGGAAATTCCACGGCATATTCAGGCGTCGGCTGGCTCATGAACGTCTGGTAGATTTCGCTGCTGGCAATGACCGCCCCCATCGGAATTGCACCGTTGGTGACTTGCTTGGCGATGCACATCACGTCCGGCGTCACGCCAAAGCTGTCGGCACCAAACATCGCGCCGGTACGACCGAACCCGGTGATCACTTCGTCGAACACCAGCAAGATGTTGTGCTGGTCGCAGATTTCCCGCAGACGCTTCAGGTATCCCTCTGGCGGCACCAGCACACCGGCGGACCCAGCCATTGGCTCGACAAACACAGCGGCGATATTGGAAGCGTCGTGCAGCTCGATCAACTTCAACAGCTCATCGGCCAAGGCGATCCCGCCCTCCTTGGGCATGCCGCGGGAATAGGCGTTACTGGCCAGCAAGGTATGGGGCAAATGATCAACATCTATCATGGCTTGGCCGAACAATTTGCGGTTGCCGCTGACCCCGCCCAGGCTGGTGCCGGCAATATTCACACCGTGATAACCGCGGGCACGACCGATCATCTTGGTCTTGGTGGCCTGCCCCTTGAGGCGCCAATAAGCGCGAACCATCTTCACTGCGGTATCGGCGCACTCGGAACCTGAGTCGGTGAAGAACACATGGTTGAGGTTGCCCGGGGTCAGGTTGGTGATCTTTTCCGCCAATTGGAACGACAGCGGATGTCCGTACTGGAATCCCGGCGAGTAATCGAGCGTGCCCAGTTGCTTGGCGACCGCTTCCTGGATCTCCTTGCGGGTGTGCCCGGCGCCGCATGTCCACAATCCCGACAGCGAATCGTAGACCTTGCGTCCCTTGTCATCGGTCAGCCAGCTACCTTCGGCGGCGACGATCAGGCGAGGGTCGCGTTGGAAATTGCGATTGGCCGTATAAGGCATCCAATGAGCGTCCAGCTTGAGCTGGCTGGCCAGGGAACCGACAGCGTGTTCGGGCATGTTCATCGACAAAACCTCGCAAGACATAAACGGTATGAAATCAGGAGCGTTCTTGCGACTACGTTGCCACGGCGATAAAGTCGGTGAAACCCAGCTTTTCTAACCTTCAGTCAGCGGATTACTAAACTATGAGCATGCGTCGTTCCGATCCGCTGGCCCAGGTCAGCGACTTCGATATCCGCTTGCTGCGCATTTTCCGCAGCGTGGTGGAATGCGGTGGTTTTTCTGCCGCCGAAACGGTCCTCGGGATCGGCCGCTCGGCTATCAGCCAGCAGATGAATGATCTTGAACAACGCCTAGGGCTGCGCTTGTGCCAGCGTGGCCGCGCGGGCTTTTCCCTGACTGAAGAAGGCCGCGAGGTCTATCAATCGGCGCTGCAACTATTAAGTGCGCTGGAAAGTTTCCGTACCGAGGTCAACGGCCTCCATCAACATTTACGCGGCGAATTGATCATTGGCCTGACGGACAACCTTGTCACCCTGCCGCATATGCGTATCACCCACGCCTTGGCCCAGTTGAAAGAACGCGGGCCAGACGTGCAAATCCAGATTCGCATGATCGCACCCAACGAAGTCGAGCAAGGCGTACTCGACGGTCGCCTTCACGTCGGCGTGGTCCCCCAGGCCAGCGCCCTTTCGGGTCTTGAATACCAACCGCTCTACAGCGAACGCTCGCTGCTGTATTGCGCGGTCGGTCATCCACTGTTTTACGTGGACGACCAGCAACTCGAAGACGCTCGCCTCAATACCCAGGACGCCATCGCGCCAACCTTTCGCTTGCCGGCCGACATCCAGGCCCATTACCAGGCACTGAACTGCACGGCCAGCGCATCGGACCGCGAAGGCATGGCGTTTCTGATTCTCACGGGTCGTTATATCGGTTATCTACCAGATCACTACGCCAATCTCTGGGTACAACAAGGTCGCCTACGCGCGCTCAAACCCTTCGCGCGTTTCTACGACCTGAGCCTGGCATCAGTCACGCGCAAGGGACGTCGCCCTCATTTGGTGCTGGAAAGTTTCCTCGAAAATCTCGCTGCAACACGCTGAATTTCTTCAACGTGCCGCTTTTATAGCCGCAGCACTTGTCTGATCCGCGCCGGTGCGCTATGAACGCATTTGCCCGCACCCACAGACCCAGCCCGGAAACGTCCATGACTTTTGAAGTTCCCGCCCATGGCGGCAAGCCTACCGGCCGCATTCGTCAACAGAACGAAGAGACCATCCTCAGGGCCGCCGAGGATGAGTTCGCCCGTCACGGTTTCAAGGGCACCAGCATGAATACGATTGCCTTGAAGGCTGGATTGCCCAAGGCCAACCTGCACTACTATTTCACCAATAAGCTCGGGCTCTACGTGGCGGTATTGAGCAACATCATCGAGTTATGGGACAGCACGTTCAATTCCCTGACGGCCGAAGACGATCCGGCGCAGGCATTGACCCGCTACATCCGCGCCAAGATGGAGTTCTCGCGGCGCCAACCTCAGGCATCGCGGATCTTCGCCATGGAAGTGATCAGTGGCGGCGAGTGCCTGAGCGAATATTTCAACCAGGACTATCAGGCCTGGTTCAAGGGCCGAGCGGCTGTTTTCCAGGCTTGGATCGATGCAGGAAAAATGGACCCGGTCGATCCGGTGCATCTCATCTTCCTGCTATGGGGCAGCACCCAGCATTATGCCGACTTTGCTACCCAGATCTGCCGCGTGACCGGTCGCAGCAAGCTGACCAAGCAAGACATGATCGACGCTGGCGACAACTTGATCCGTATCATTCTAAAAGGCTGCGGCCTGACACCTGACCTCTCATACAGATCCTAGGACTACATGCCTTATACCCTCGCCGGCTTTTGTGAGTACCGTGAAGAAATCCGCAAAAGCCGTTTCATTACCCTTGCCGCCGCCATCAACAGCCCTGCCGAGGCCCAGGCCTTTATCGAACAGCACAGCGACGTGGCCGCCACGCACAATTGTTGGGCCTGGAAATTCGGCAACCAGTACCGCAGCAGCGACGATGGCGAACCAGGCGGTACCGCCGGACGTCCGATCCTGGCAGCCATCCAGGCCCAAGCCTGCGATCAGGTGGTGGTGCTCGTGATCCGCTGGTACGGCGGAATCCAGCTGGGGACCGGTGGGTTGGCGCGGGCGTACGGCGGCGGTGCAAACAAATGCCTGCAAAACGCCGAGAAGATTGAATTGATCAGCCGCGTGGGGCTGCGCTGCGTTTGCGGGTTCGCGGAACTGGCTCTGGTGAAACTGCGCACAACCGAATGCGGGGGTTTGGTGAACGCCGAGCATTTCACCGCCGATGGTGTAGAGCTTCAATTGGCGGTGGGCGAAGAACACATTGAAACGCTGCAGGCACGGCTGGCCGACCTGAGTCGCGGGCACATACGCCTGGAGCGTGAGACCGCCGTGTGACGGCAAAACGCGGATTTGCCCACACGCGCTGTGCACCCGCTTGTGGATAACCTGGGCGTACCACGCTGTAACCCTTCTGTCATGCGGCTTTCGGGGATTTGTACATTTTTCGTACAGGGGCATCCAGACTTCAGAGATCCGTCAGCAAAACAAACACTTGCGGCGCTTTATCACCTTTAGAAGAAAGCCGCACGGGGCTTATTCCCGACCTTGGAGCTTGCGCACAATTACTGTGGAACAAGCTGTGGATAACCCGTTCATGGGTCCAGCAGCCTCAGTAACGGCATGGACCGCAGCCGCTTGATCAATTTTTAATCAATCGATACGGTGATACAAACCCGACGCGTTGCGTCACGAGTTGAAACAACGGCTCGGGCAACGTTGTCCATTAAATCCATGGCCTTTTCTTTCAAGGATGCCTTCATGAATTCGGCGAAAAATGCATTGATCATCGGTGCTTCCAGGGGCTTGGGCCTGGGTTTGGTAAAGACGTTGCTCAGCGACGGCTGGAACGTCACTGCTACCGTGCGCAACCCGCAGCACGCGGACGCCTTGAAAGCGCTGGGTCCGGTGCGAATCGAAAGGCTCGACATGGACGACCAGCAAGCCGTCATCGCCTTGAGCCAGCAACTCAAGGGCGAAATCTTCGACCTGCTGTTCGTCAACGCCGGCGTAAAGGGCCCGGCCAATCAGAACCCTGGCGGCGCAACGCTGGCGGAGGTGGGCCAATTGTTCTTCACCAACGCAGTGGCACCGATCAATCTGGCCCAGCGCTTCGTCGGGCAGATTCGCGAACGTAGCGGCGTGCTGGCTTTCATGAGCTCCGTACTGGGCAGCGTGACCATGCCCGACGCGCCGGAACTGGCGTTGTACAAGGCAAGCAAAGCCGCCCTCAACTCAATGACCAACAGTTTCGTCAGTCAATTGGGCGAGCAGTCGCTGACCGTACTGTCCCTGCATCCGGGCTGGGTGAAGACCGACATGGGCGGTGAAGGTGCCGAGATAGACGTCCCGACCAGTACCCGTGGGCTGATCGACCAGGTCAATGCCTTCACCGGCAAGGGCGGGCATCACTTCGTCAATTACAGGGGCGAGACGATTCCCTGGTAAACGCCACCCATTACGTCGCCGGGTACTGGATATGTGCCGAACAACCTGAGTAAACTCCGACCCGCGCCCTCCCATGGCGCCCCTGGATCAGCAGACAGGGTATCACTGAGCTGGCTAACCTGAACCCACTTTCAGAGGAGCCGGCCATCATGCCTGCGACCCGTACCTGGTTAAAAAATCCCCTCGCCGTCTTCACGGCCAACGGCCTCGATGCCCGTGGCGGTCTCGTCCTGCAGGACGGTGCGATCGTCGAACTGCTGGGCCTCGGCCAGCAACCTCGCCAGCCCTGCGACCTAGTCTTTGACGCCCGCGATCATGTAATCCTGCCTGGGCTGATCAACACTCATCACCACTTCTATCAGACCCTCACCCGCGCCTGGGCACCGGTGGTCAACCAGCCGCTATTCCCTTGGTTGAAAACCCTCTACCCCGTATGGGCACGACTGACGCCAGAAAAACTCGCCCTGGCAAGCAAGGTGGCGCTGGCTGAACTGCTGCTGTCAGGCTGCACGACGGCGGCCGATCATCATTATCTGTTCCCGCAAGGCCTGGAAAATGCGATCGATGTGCAGGTTCAAAGCGTTCGCGAGCTGGGCATGCGCGCAATGCTGACTCGCGGTTCCATGAGCCTGGGCGAAGCCGACGGTGGCTTGCCGCCGCAACAGACCGTCCAGCAGGGCCAGGTGATTCTCGACGACAGCCAGCGATTGATTGCCCGCTATCACCAACGAGGCGATGGCGCGCAGATCCAGATTGCCTTGGCGCCGTGCTCGCCGTTTTCAGTCACGCCCGAGATCATGAGCGCCAGCGCCGAACTCGCGGAAAAACTCGACGTACGCCTGCACACGCACCTGGCCGAAACCCTCGACGAAGAAGATTTCTGCCTGCAACGCTTCGGCCTGCGCACCGTCGATTACCTGGACAGCGTCGGCTGGCTGGGCCCGCGCACTTGGCTGGCCCATGGCATTCATTTCAATCCGGACGAAATCGTCCGTCTCGGCGCCGCCGGCACCGGTATCTGTCATTGCCCCAGCTCGAACATGCGCCTGGCCTCGGGGATCTGTCCGACGCTTGAACTCACTGCCGCCGGCGCCCCGCTGGGCCTGGGGGTTGACGGCTCAGCCTCCAACGATGCCTCGAACATGATCCTGGAAGCCCGCCAAGCGCTCTACATCCAGCGCCTGCGCTACGGCGCACAAGCGATCACACCGGAACGGGTACTGGGCTGGGCGACCCGGGGTTCGGCGCAATTGCTGGGGCGCAGCGACATCGGTGAACTGGCGGTGGGCAAGCAGGCTGACCTGGCGTTATTCAAACTTGATGAGTTGCGCTTTTCCGGCAGCCACGACCCGATCTCGGCACTGCTGCTGTGCGGTGCCGATCGGGCGGATCGAGTGATGGTTGCAGGCGAGTGGCGTGTGATCGACGGACTGATCGAAGGCCTCGACCTGAAAGGGTTGATTGCCGATCACAGCCAGGCCGCGCGGGAGCTGATTGCTGCATCGTGACCCAATCAAAGGACGAATGTGGGAGCGAGTTTGCTCGCTTCCTACAAGGACTCTGACAAGCTAAAGGCCCAGCAACGACAACATCACAAACGTCGCAAACAACACAAAATGGGTCATCCCCTCGATGGCGTTGGTTTCGCCATCGTTGAGGTTGATGGCGCTGACGATCAGGGTGATGAAAATCATCACCGTCTGCACCGGCGTCATCGCCATCTGGAAAGGTTGCCCGGTGTAGAGCGCCATCGCTTCCATCACCGGCACGGTCAGGATCACGGTGGACAACGACGCCCCCAGCGCGATGTTGACCACCGACTGCATGCGATTGGCCAGGGCTGCGCGCAGGGCCGTGAGGATCTCCGGCGCAGCGGAGATGGCCGCCACCAGGATTGCCGTGACCACCGGCGGCGCGCCGGAGCCCTCCAGCCCCAGGTCGATGGCTTTGGACATGACTTCTGCCAGCGCACCGATTACCACTACGCCAAACACCAATGCGCCGATGGAAAATGCCAGGCTGATGGGTTTCGGCTCGGTTTCCACGGGCTCTTTCCTGCGGCGCTTTTGCGGGTAGCTGTAGCTGAAAAAATAGCTGTGGGGTCCCACCTGCATCCGTAGGAACAAGGTATACAACACGACCATCGCGCCGATGGTGAACGCCGAATAATGTTTCCAGTTTTCCTGTGGGATGAACTCCGGCACCACCATCGACACGCCCATGGCGGTGAGAATCATCACGCTGTAGGTGCGCGCCGAGTCATCGTTATAGACCTGCTCGCCATGCTTGAGCCCCCCCATCAAAGCCGCGAGCCCGAGAATGCCGTTGATGTCGAGCATGACCGCAGAATAAATCGTGTCTCGTACCAGGGTGGGTGATGCCTCGTTACTCATCATGATCGCCAGGATCACGACTTCCACCAGCACCGCCGACAAGGTCAGGATCATGGTGCCGTAGGGATCGCCAACCTTTTCCGCCAACAGTTCCGCGTGATGAGCAACGCGCATGGACGCAGAAACAATAAAACCGATCAGCACCAACCCACTCGCCAGCGCCACGGCCTGCCCGCTGCCCAGAAACCAATGTTCCAGCGGGTAGGCGACGAAGGCGGCGAGCAGGGCCAACAACAGCAGTTTTTCTTGCTTGATCAACGAGAGCATCGTGGGCCTGGCAATGGACGGGTCATGAGCTACTAGACTGTGGCAGGCCGGGAACGTTTCGTGCGGATGGAGCGCTGCGCAGTGGATCACCCGGTCAGGTTTTACCAGACATCGGCGCCTACCCCTGTAGAATGCCCGCCATCGATTCGCTGATGAGAAAAAGACATGTACGACTGGCTGAACGCCTTGCCCAAGGCTGAACTGCACCTGCACCTGGAAGGCTCGCTGGAGCCCGAGTTGCTGTTTGCCCTGGCCGAACGCAACAAGATCGCCTTGCCATGGAACGACGTTGACACCCTGCGCCAGGCCTACGCCTTCAACAACCTGCAGGAATTTCTCGACCTGTACTACCAGGGCGCCGACGTGCTGCGCACCTCCCAGGATTTCTATGACCTGACCTGGGCCTACCTGCTGCGTTGCAAGGCGCAGAACGTGATCCACACCGAACCGTTCTTCGATCCCCAGACCCACACCGATCGCGGCATTCCATTCGAAGTGGTGCTCAACGGCATCGCCGCCGCCCTCAAGGACGGCGAACAGCAACTGGGCATCACCAGCGGCCTGATCCTGAGTTTCCTGCGCCACCTGAGCGAAGAACAGGCCGAGCAGACCCTCGACCAGGCGCTGCCTTTCCGTGACGCGTTCGTGGCCGTCGGCCTCGACAGCTCGGAGATGGGCCATCCACCAAGCAAATTCCAGCGGGTGTTCGACCGCGCGCGAAACGAAGGTTTCCTGACCGTCGCCCACGCTGGCGAGGAAGGTCCGCCCGAGTACATCTGGGAAGCCTTGGACCTGCTGAAGATCCAGCGCATCGACCACGGCGTTCGGGCAATCGAAGATGAACGGCTGATGCAGCGAATCATCGACGAGCAAATCCCGCTGACGGTGTGCCCGTTGTCCAACACCAAGCTCTGCGTGTTCGACGACATGTCGCAGCACAACATCCTCGATATGCTCGAACGCGGCGTGAAGGTAACGGTGAACTCCGATGACCCGGCGTATTTCGGCGGCTACGTCACCGAAAACTTCCATGCGCTGCATACGCATTTGGGCATGACTCAAGACCAGGCCAAGCGCTTGGCGCAAAACAGCCTGGATGCGCGACTGGTAAAACCTTAAGCAGGTCTCAACGCCTGTGGAAGCGAGCTTGCTCGCGATGGCGGTCGATCATTCAACATTGATGTTGGCTGACCCGGCGCTATCGCGAGCAAGCTCGCTCCCACAGGAGACTGTGTTCAGTCAGCGACATTCGCTTCGCTCAACTCCTCCAGCGTCTTGCCCCGCGTCTCCATTCCGTACAACCAGACCACACCCGCCGCCACCGCAAAGCACAGCGCGCCCAGGGCAAACACACCGCCTTGCCCGGTGATCGGAAATACCAACCCTGTTACCAAGGGGCCAAGCAGCGAACCGATGCGTCCGACCGCCGAGGCAAAGCCCGATCCCGTGGCTCTCGCCGAGGTGGGGTAAAGCTCCGGTGTATAGGTGTAAAGCACCGCCCACATGCCGAACAGGAAGAACTGCATCAACAGTCCGGTGCTTATCAGCAGGCCGACGTTGCCGCCGAACACCGCGCTCTGGCCATACAGAAATGCCATGACCCCGCCGCCCAGCAGCGTGATGATGCACACCGGCTTGCGCCCCCAACGTTCCACCAGCCAGGCCGCCATCAGGAAACCGGGGATCCCGCCCAGAGAAATCAGAACCGTGTAGTAGACCGACTGCGTCACCGCAAAACCCGATTGCTGCAACAAGGCGCTGAGCCAGGACGTCAGCCCGTAGAACCCGAGCAGGGCAAAGAACCAGACGCTCCAGATCATCACCGTGCGTTGGCGATACAACGGTGACCAAATCTGCGCCAAAGCCGAGAAAAAGTTGCCAGGCACGGTCGCCAGCCTCGGCAGGCGAATGGGCTCGGGCAAATCGTGCGTGCCCAGCGAGGCGCGGACTTTGTCTTCGATCCGCTTGAGCACGGCATCCGCTTCATCGCCCCGGCCAGCCTGCTCCAGCCAACGCGGCGATTCGGGAATGAAAAAACGAATCACCAGGACGAAGACCGCCGGCACCGCCAATACCAGGAAAATGTCACGCCAGCCGATCACCGGCAGGAGGAAATACGACAACACGCCCGCCGCCACAAAGCCCAGCGGCCAGAAGCCGTCCATCAAGGCGATGTAGCGTCCACGGCGCTTCGCTGGAATAAGCTCCGAAAGCATCGACTGGGCGATTGGAAACTCCATGCCCATGCCGACGCCCAACAGGACACGAAACAACGTCAATGTCTCGATGTCCTGGGCGGTGGAACACAGGTAACTGGCCACCCCCCACAGTACGATGCTCCACTGGAACACCGGCTTTCGTCCAAATCGATCGGCCAACATGCCCGACAGCGAGGCGCCCACCACCATGCCAAAAAAGCTCGAGCTGGCCAGCAACCCTGCCTGGGCCGAACTCAGGCCGAACTCGGTTTTGATCGACCCCAGCAAGAACGTCATCATGGCCAGGTCCATGGAGTCGAAGAAAAACGCCAAGGCGATGATGATGAATATGACCCGGTGATAGCCGCTGATCGGCAATCGCTCCAGTCGTTCCGCGGCACTGTAAACGTGAGTGTCCATTGCATTCCCCAATCCGAAAGAACCCCAGACCGAGTGTGCGCGAACCTCACAGGCGACTATTGCTGATAGCGACCTGCCGACAGCCCTAGAGCGCCATTTCCAAGGTGTCCTGCCTGGCGAACCGATGGATTTCCTGCTGGCCGAGGGTGGTCACCTGCAGGGCCCTCGAGTCATTTGGAAGGCTTAGCCAACCCGATTGCATGAACAACTGCAGCAACGCAGCCCCCAGCGCGCCACCCAAGTGCGGGCGCCGCTCACTCCAATCAGGGCAGGGGCAGGCAATGCGCGCGTTGCGATGAGCCAGTGCCTGGATGAACAGGCCACGCCCGGCCAACTGGTTCGCGCCCTTGTGCGTGACGATTACCCGCTGCTCAACCTGTTCAAGCCATCCGGCATCCAACAATCGCTGATACAGATCCGCCGCCAGGGTACCGCCCAGATGATCATCGCAAAGCCTGGCGCGCATCAGCGAAGCCGGTGCCGTCGGCGCCTTGGTTGGCATGAGGCCGCGTTTGAAAACTTCTGGAACCTGTCGCGGCGTGCTGGCAAGGGTTGCACTCGCCAACGCCTCGACGGCGGCACCGATCTCGGGGGCCGCCAGGCGAAAAAAACGCTTGCGGCCGCGGACTTCGACTTTCAACAGACCGCCCGTGGATAACCGCCCCAGGTGGGCGTTGGCCGAAGAGGGCGAAAGCCCGGCCAGCAAAGCCAATTCATCGGCCTGTCGGGCCGTACCATCCATCAACGCCCACATCATCGCGCTACGCTTTGGGTCGGCCAGCAGCGTGGCAATCTGGCTGATGCAAGGTGCATGTTCCATGTATTCACTCCCTGTTGAATCGTCTGTCTACTGCTTTGGGGCATATTGACCCGTAAGAAGGTGCCGCCCAAAGCGGCTGACCGCCTGGAAGACCGGCATGCCCGTGCGGACTTCGCTTGCCGTCGTGCCCGTTTCAACGCTGACACAGGCGGCCGCTAGTATAAGCGTGCGGATCAAGGTTTCCTGTCCTCCAGAAACCTTTGGAGGCGATTGTGCGTGAGGGAAAAATCTCTATTTGCCCGCGACTAATGGTCATTATCAAAAAAACACTGAAAGAGCCTGTTGGTTTAGCCGCTTTTACCCCGCCCCCAAATCGCCAAACATGGGCGCCATCGTCCCTGCTTACGGAGCCGCTTCATGAAAGCCATCGCCTATTACCAATCACTGCCCATCAGCGATCCTCGCGCGCTGCAAGACGTCGAGCTGCCGGAGCCGGTTGCCGGCCCGAAAGACTTGCTGGTGGAAGTCAAGGCCATCTCGGTCAACCCCGTCGATACCAAGGTTCGCCAGAACGTGCAGCCAGAAGGCGGTGCCGGCAAGGTATTGGGCTGGGACGTGGCTGGAGTCGTCAAGGCCGTGGGCAGCGAAGTCACGCTGTTCAAGGCTGGTGACAAGGTGTTCTACGCCGGATCCATCGCCAGGGCCGGTGGCAACAGCGAAATGCATGTGGTGGATGAGCGTATCGTCGGCCACATGCCCAAGACCCTCGGTTTCGCCGAAGCCGCCGCGCTGCCGCTCACGGCGATCACCGCCTGGGAACTACTGTTCGACCGGCTGCAGATAAAAGAAGGCCAGGATGACCAGGGCCAGACCCTGCTGATTGTCGGCGCCGCCGGGGGCGTGGGTTCGATCCTGACGCAACTGGCCAGCCAGCTCACCGGCCTCAAGGTCATCGGTACCGCGTCCCGACCGCAGACAGTGGATTGGGTGCGTGACCTGGGTGCCGACCTGGTGGTCGATCACAGCCAGCCGCTGAGCGAAGTCCTCAAGCAGGCAGGCCAGGCTCAAGTGACCCACGTGGCCAGCCTGACCCAGACCGACCAGCACCTGGATCAATTGGTCGAAGCCTTGGCGCCCCAAGGCAAGCTGGCCCTCATCGACGACCCGAAATCCCTGGACGTGACCAAGCTCAAGCGCAAGAGCCTGTCCTTGCATTGGGAGTTCATGTACACCCGTTCCCTGTTCGAGACAGCCGACATGCTTGAACAGCACAAGCTGCTCAATCGCGTGGCGGGATTGATCGACGCCGGCACCTTGAAAACAACGGTGGGCGAACATTTCGGCGTCATCAATGCAGAGAACCTGCGCCGAGCCCACGCATTGCTTGAAAGTGGGAAGGCCAAGGGTAAGATCGTGCTTGAAGGATTCTGATGCCGGGCCGTCGCCCGTGGCGAGGGAGCTTGCTCCCTCGCCACAAAAGCCTGCACCGTCAGTCCGACAATTGACCGTTGTCACAACTGCGCTCGCAATCGGGTCTACACTCGAGGCCTTTGCAACGCAATCTTTTACACGAGGAGGTCAGCAATGAAGATCCTGATAAAAGAGGTGGCAAAATCCCAATGGCAAGTGCGCCTTGACCAGCATGTCGTGACCTTTCGCTCCGAAGCCGAAGCCCAGGCTTTCGCGAACACCCTGCAAGCGCGCATTCGAGCGCCCCATCACTTTCCCGAACATCAGCAGCGCGCGGCCGGTTGAATCAGCTTCGCTGACTCGCCTGGGCAAGCGCCAAAGCGTTTTGCAGACGACGGGTCAGCATTGCCGCGCCGACCACCAACAATCCGCAAAGGCTGATGACGATCGCCATCGGCACCGCCGTGCCGTCATGTAGCGCTGCCACCAACGCGGCGGCACCCGCGGCGACGGAAAACTGCAGGCATCCCAACATGGCCGAGGCGCTCCCCGCCCGGGCACCCTGCCCGTTCATGGCGCAAGCCGACGCATTGGGGATGATGCAACCCAGACTGGCGATGCAGATAAAGAGCGGGATCAACAACGGCCATAGCCGCTCCGGCTGGAAGGCGCTGATGGCCAACAAACTCAGCCCGGCAATCCAATAGACCCAGACCGCGCGGGCCAGCAGGAAGGCCGGACCGCGTTTGGACAACAGCCTGGCATTGACTTGCGCCACCAGGATGAAGCCCGCCGCGTTGGTACCAAACAGCCAGCCGAAGTGCTCAGCGGGCACGCCATAGAGCTTGATGAAAACGAACGGCGAACCGGCGATGTAGGCAAACATCCCGGCAATCGCGATGCCGCCTGTCAAGGCATGACCAAGGAAAACAGAGTCCTTGAGAAGGCGACCGTATTGGCGCAATGCCCCGGACAACGGTTGCCGTGGCACATGCTCAGGCAGGCTTTCCGGCAACCACAAGGCAACCGCCGTCGCCGCAAGCGCACTGAACAACGTCAACCCAATGAAAATGGATTGCCAACCGTAAACGTTCACCAGCAGGCCGCCGAGCATCGGCGCGAGGATCGGCGCCAGGCCCATTACCAGCATCAACTGCGAAAACACCTTGGCCGAGCCCACTGCGTCGCATTTGTCGCTGACCACCGCCCGGGAAATCACCATTCCCGCGCATCCGCCCAAAGCCTGCACGAAGCGGGCCCCGATCAGCCATTCGAGGCTTGGCGCGTAGGCGCAGGCCAGGGATGCCACGGTGAACAAGCCGACCCCCGCCAGCAGCGGGATACGCCGTCCGAAGCGATCCGCCACCGGCCCGTAGGCCAGTTGGCCGAGGGACAGCCCGAGGAAATAAGCCGCCAAGGTCAGTTGGATATGTTTTTCATCGGTGCCGAAAGCGATTGCCATCGCCGGGAACGCCGGCAGATAAAAATCGATCGCTAAGGGACCGAAAGCGCTCAAGGCGCCAAGAATCAGAATGGTACGGAGGTTCATCAGGCGTCCAGATCAGCGTCAGTCGGCAGCCCGACAGTTTAGCCGGGCTGAGCGCTCTTGAACATTCCGATAGGTCGCTAACGATTCAGAATCTCAGGCGGGACTGGCTTCGTAGCCCTCCTCCCTTATCGCATCGATCACCGTCTTCTGCGGCAACGTGCTTTGGACCTGGACGGTCCCAGCCCCCAGATCCACTTGCACCTGCGCGGTTGGATCCTGAGCCTGCACAGCCTGGGTAACGGCCTTTACGCAATGACCGCAAGACATTCCTCGAACATTGAAGATTTGCATGAAATGACTCCTTGGGATTGGAATTGCCCACAGTTTCAAGCTTGCCATCATGGCAAGGTCAAGTTTTGGCAAAAACTGCCGGGCTGGCAATCGGCGTCCTGCTCGGCCAAGCTGCACCTATCAGGATTTCATACCGGAGGTTCAGCCATGCGCTGGTCAGCGTTCAGCCTGTTTTGCATGCTCGGTCTTTCAGCAGTGGCCCCCCAGGCATCGGCTGTTGGCGAAGACTATGGTGTGCTGATCATTTCTCGTGAGCGCCTGGAAGTGCCGACCAGTTGCGAAATCGGCATCTACATCGAGGATCAGCTCTCGGCCAGGCTATTCCAAGAGCAAAGCACCTCCTTCAATCTGCCGCCCGGTCGGTTTTCCTTGCGCCTGAAACTGCTGCCTGGCCAGGCCGCGGGTTGCGCCCCGGGCATGCTCGCTCCGGGATCGCAGGACATCACGCTCAAGGCCGGCGACATTCTGAAATACCGAATCGCAGCGAATGGGGAAGGCATGTACCTCAAGCAGGCTGACCTCGGATACTGACGTTGCCCCTAACATGGGGGAGCGAACTTGCTCCCACAGTGCAACGTGCAAGCTTTTGCATTGGCGCTTGACCTTGCCAACATGGCAAGGTTGATCCTGTGGTCGTCCACTACAGGGAGCCTGCCCCATGCCTGAACCCACTATTTTCGATCTGCCGATCTGCGGCATGACCTGCGCCAGCTGCGCCGGGCGAGTCGAGCGAGCGTTGCGCAAGGTGACCGGCGCCAGTGCCGTCAGCGTCAACCTGGCGACGGAACAGGCGCGGGTCCAGGCGCCAGAAGGAAGCCTGCCCGCCTTGATGGAGGCAGTCGAACAAGCAGGTTACGGCGTTCCCGTGCAGACCCTGGAATTGAGCATCGAAGGCATGACCTGCGCCTCGTGCGTTGCACGGGTCGAGCGAGCATTGAGCAAAGTCGCCGGCGTGCATCGCGCCAGCGTGAACTTGGCCAATGAGCGGGCTCACCTCGAATTGCTGGGCCAGATCGACCCGCAAACGCTCCTCGAAGCGGTCAAGCGCGCCGGCTATGACGCCAGTGTCTGGGAGGTGGAACAACCGCGAAAAAACCAGGGCGATCGACTGAACCGCGAGCGGCTGGCACTGATACTGGCAATTCTGCTGTCCCTGCCCTTGGTATTGCCGATGATGTTGCAGCCCTTCGGCGTGAGCTGGATGCTGCCAGCCTGGCTGCAGTTCGCGTTGGCGACGCCCGTCCAATTCATCTTCGGTGCACGTTTCTACGTCGCGGCTTTTAAAGCTGTCCGCGCCGGGGCCGGGAATATGGACCTATTGGTCGCCCTGGGCACCAGCGCCGGTTATGGCCTGAGCCTCTACGAATGGGCGATTGCCCAGCCCGGGAGCATGCCGCACTTGTACTTCGAGGCCTCGGCCGTGGTGATTGCCCTGGTATTGCTCGGCAAATATTTGGAAAGCCGTGCCAAACGACAAACCGCCAGCGCCATCCGCGCCCTCGAAGCCCTGCGACCGGAGCGGGCTGTCCAGGTGATCGACGGCGAGGAACGGGACGTTGCCATCAACGCGCTGCGCTTGAATGACTGGGTGTTGGTCAAGCCTGGCGAGCGATTCCCGGTGGACGGCGAAGTGATCGAAGGCCAGAGCCATGCCGACGAGGCACTGATCAGTGGCGAAAGCCTGCCCGTGCCCAAGCAACCCGGTGACAAGGTCACCGGTGGCGCGATCAATGGCGAAGGTCGTTTGCTGGTGCGCACCCAGGCCCTTGGCGCAGAGACGGTCCTGGCGCGCATCATTCGCCTGGTGGAAGACGCCCAGGCGGCCAAGGCCCCCATCCAGAAGCTGGTGGACAGAGTCAGCCAGGTCTTCGTGCCGGTTGTGTTGCTTTTGGCCCTTGCGACATTGGCGGGCTGGTGGCTCTACGGAGCGCCGCTGGAGACAGCACTGATCAACGCCGTCGCCGTGCTGGTGATCGCCTGCCCCTGTGCCCTGGGCCTGGCGACGCCGACAGCGATCATGGCCGGCACCGGCGTCGCCGCGCGCCACGGCATCTTGATCAAGGACGCCGAGGCGCTGGAGCGCGCCCATGACGTGGACACAGTGGTGTTCGACAAAACCGGAACCTTGACGTCCGGCGCGCCGCGCATTGCTCACTTGGCGGCGCTCGAAGGTGAAGAAAATGCGCTGCTGACAATGGCCGGCGCCCTGCAACGGGGCAGCGAGCATCCGCTGGCCGAAGCAGTGCTGGACGCCTGCGCCGAGCGCGGCTTGAACGTACCGGACATCAGCGATAGCCAGTCGCTTACAGGGCGCGGCATCGCCGGCAGCCTCGACGGGCGCCGACTGGCGCTGGGCAATCGGCGTTTGCTGGAAGAGCTCGGTCCAGACCCCGACTCGCTGGCCGAGGCGGCGCAGGCCTGGGAAACCGAAGGTCGGACGTTGTCCTGGCTGATCGATCAAGGCTCGACACCTCGCGTCCTCGGCCTGTTTGCCTTCGGCGACACACTCAAGCCGGGCGCCTTGGCGGCGGTGGAGGCCTTGAACCAGCGTCATATCACCCTCCATCTGCTCACCGGCGATAACCGAGGCAGCGCTCGGGTTGTGGCCCAGGCGCTGGGAATCAACAACGTCCACGCCGAAGTATTGCCGGCCGACAAATCCGCCATCGTCGAGCGACTGAGGGGCCATTCGGTGGTGGCGATGGTTGGCGACGGTATCAATGACGCCCCGGCCCTGGCCGCAGCCGACATTGGCATCGCCATGGGCGGCGGCACCGACGTGGCGATGCACGCCGCCGGCATCACGCTGATGCGCGGCGACCCTCGCCTGGTGCCGGCGGCGCTGGATATCAGCCGCAAGACCTACGCAAAGATCCGCCAGAACCTGTTCTGGGCCTTCGTCTATAACCTGGTCGGGATTCCCCTGGCCGCGTTCGGCTTGCTCAACCCGGTGCTGGCCGGCGCAGCCATGGCGCTGTCGAGCGTCAGCGTGGTCAGCAATGCATTGCTGTTGAAGTTCTGGACACCCGCAGATCTGGAGGACAAGCGATGAACATCGGCCAAGCGGCCCGCCAGAGTGGCCTTAGCGCGAAGATGATCCGGTATTACGAATCCATCGGCTTGCTCAAGGCGGCCCATCGCACGGACAGCGGCTACCGGATCTACAGCACCGATGATTTGCACACGCTGGCGTTCATCAAGCGCTCCCGGGACCTGGGGTTTTCCCTGGAAGAAGTCGGCAAACTGTTGACGCTGTGGCAGGACCGCCAACGTGCCAGTGCCGACGTGAAGACCCTGGCCAAGCAACACATCGATGAACTGAACCAGAAAATCCGTGAACTCGCGGAGCTGCGCGATACCCTCCAGGACTTGGTGGAACACTGCCAGGGCGATCACCGGCCCGACTGCCCTATCCTCAAGGAGCTGGAATCGGGGTGTTGCAAGAAGTGATGCCCTATACCGAACACAAATAAAAAACCCGGCCTGGGCCGGGTTTCTGGGACAACCGATCACTGCATCCAAGGCGGAGGCGGCTCCTCGGTCTTGCCTGGCGGCGCATCGTCGGCGGCGCGCACAGCTTGGCGTCGTTCTTCGTCCAGGCGCGCGGCCTCGATCTCGCGCATGATCCCGCCAACATCCGCCAGCTCTTCGGGCTCGTCGAACTCACCGGTCAACACACTGCCCGGGTGCAACGTGCCGGCTTCATAAAGCGCCCACATTTCCTTGGCGTACCGGGTGCGTTTCAGCTCCGGAGCGAAACGGCCGAAGTAGGACGCCATGTTGCCGACATCCCGCTCCAACATGCTGAAGGCGTGGTTGTTGCCAGCGGCGTCCACCGCTTGCGGCAGATCGATGATGACCGGGCCTGTCGGCGTGAGCAGCACGTTGAACTCCGACAGGTCGCCGTGCACCAGGCCGGTACACAGCATCAGTACGATCTGAGAAATCAGATAGGCGTGATATTCGCGTGCCTGGTCCGGCTCCAGCACGACATCGTTCAGGCGTGGCGCGGCATCGCCATACTCGTCGGCCACCAGTTCCATCAGCAGCACGCCTTCAAGGAAGTCGTACGGCTTGGGCACTCGCACACCGGCGTTGGCCAACCGGAACAACGCAGCCACTTCGGCGTTCTGCCAAGCGTCTTCAGTTTCCTTGCGCCCGAACTTCGAACCTTTTGCCATGGCACGGGCCTGACGACTGTTACGGACCTTGCGACCTTCCTGGTATTCGGCCGCCTGGCGAAAACTTCGCTTGTTCGCCTCCTTGTAGACCTTGGCGCAACGCAGCTCATTGCCGCAGCGCACCACATAAACAGCTGCTTCTTTGCCACTCATGAGTGGGCGCAGCACCTCGTCGACCAGACCGTCCTCGATCAGGGGTTCAATGCGTTTTGGAGTCTTCATCAGCTTTTATTCTGGGTCCTTTATTACCAAACACGCGAATGACAGGTCGTTATACGGCAATCCTCCCTTCACGGGGAGGGGTTCCGACCTATGAACCCTGAATGCACACACTGTGCCGGATCAGATCAACCGCGCAAGATCATAGCCGAGACCCGGCCCGTCGCAGGTCATTGGATAAGCAAGTATTTGCGACAAGAACTGACAAGGGCTCAATGCGTGAACAGTTCGCCCGGGGTGAAACCGAACAATCCCTTGAATGCCGCGATGAAAGCGGACGTCGACTCATATCCGCAAGACAGCGCCGCGCTGGTCACACTGTCGCCTTTCTCCAGCGACCCCAAGGAGGACAACAGCCGCATGCGTTGGCGCCACGCGCGAAAGTTGAGGCCGGTTTCACGTAGAAACAAACGGGTCAGGGTCTTTTCGGATGTGCCCAGTCGCTCGGCCCAGGCTTGCAGGGTGACGCAGGATTCGGGCTGTTCGATCAACTCGTTGCACAGCTCCAGCAGGCGGGCATGCCGTGGCAGCGGCAGGGAAAAACCCACTTCCGGCAATGCCGCCAACTGGTCCAGCAGCACTTGCACCAGCCGCGACTCCTGAGTATCGCCTTGCGGGTAGGCGGCGGGAAATTGGCAGAAGACCTTGATCAGCTCTCGCGCCAAGGGCGTGACCTCCAGCACCCGGCAACGCCCATCGGCCCACGGGCAAGCCTGGCGATGCACATAAAGGCTGCGCATTTCCGCACGGGTGGATGTCACGACGTGATGTTCGAGGTCGGCCGGGATCCAGATGCCCCGTTGCGGCGGCGCGAAGAAACTGCCCTCGGCGGTATGAACGCCCAGCACACCGCTGATGGCATAGGAAAACTGCACCCAATCGTGTCGATGTGCCTGGGTCCATGAACCCGCATCCAGGCTTTCGACCCGAGCATAAAGTGGCCGAGGCAGTTCCGTCAGATCGGGAATGCGCCGTTCAAGCTGCTGCTGTCCGTTAGTCGGCATTGATTGGCCTTATATCGCAAGACGACTGTTCAGGCCGACGTTAGGCTAAGTCGACTTCTCATACAACTTGCGGCGCCCTATGCACATCCTAAGACACCTTAAACGCCTGGTGACCGACTGGTTCCTGTGCGGCATGTTGCTTGCCACGTTGTTGGCGTATTTCTTTCCCGGATTCGGCGCCACGGGCGGCGCGATGCATGCGGATTGGGTGGTCAACATCGGCATCTTCGTGGTGTTTTTCCTCCATGGGATCAACTTGTCCGGGGAGCAGGTCCGCCACGGCTTGAAGAACGTCCGGCTGCATTTGATGGTGCAGGGTTTTACCTTCGTCGTGTTTCCCTTGATCTGGCTGATCGGTGATTGGTCATTGGGCAGCCATGTGCCGTCGCTATTGATGCTGGGGTTCTTTTACCTGTGCGCCCTGCCCTCGACCATCTCCTCGTCGGTGGCCCTCACAGGCAGCGCGGGCGGCAACGTGCCGGCGGCGATTCTCAACGCCAGCCTGTCCAGCGTGCTCGGGATTTTCCTGACGCCACTGCTGGTCAGCCTGGTGGTCGGCAGCGGTGCCGGTGGCATCGACCTGGGCTCGACCCTTCTCGATCTGTGCCTGATGTTGCTGCTGCCATTGGTGCTTGGGCAATTCCTGCGGCGCTGGCTGGCCGGTTTCTTCGCCCGATACAAGCGCTATACCAGCATCATCGACAAATTGGTCATCCTGCTGCTGGTGTACGCCGCGTTCTGCAATTCGATGGTTTCCGGGATCTGGCGACAACAAGGCAATGGCGTGCTTGTCAGCGCGGTGCTCGGCAGCGCCGTACTGCTGGCCATTATCCTGTGGATGACCACCCGCACCGCCCGCGCTCTGCGGTTCAGCAACGCCGATGAAATCGCTGCAGTGTTCTGCGCGAGCAAAAAATCCCTGGCCGCCGGGGTGCCGATGGCGGCGTTGATCTTCGGCACCGATCCCGGCCTGGGGCTGATCCTGCTGCCGATCATGATCTATCACCCCATGCAACTGATCGTCTGTTCGATCCTCGCCGAACGCTACGCCAGCCGCCAGCGAGCCCAGGTTGCGCCCACGCGCGAGGCGATGGTCAGCGCTCGATGATCGCCGTCACACCTTGGCCGGCCGCCGCGCAGATGGAAATCAGGCCCCGGCCCTTCCCGGCCGCGTCCAGCAGTTTGGCCAGGTTGGCGACGATACGGCCGCCAGTCGCGGCGAATGGATGCCCGGCGGCCAATGAGCTGCCTTTCACATTCAATCGGCTGCGGTCGAGGGCGCCCAGCGGCGTGTCGAGGCCCAGCCGGGATCTGCAGTAATCCGGGTCCTCCCAGGCCTTCAACGTACACAAGACCTGGGCCGCGAACGCCTCGTGGATTTCGTAGTAGTCGAAATCCTGCAACGTCAGGCCGTTGCGTGCCAACAAGCGCGGCACCGCATAGACCGGCGCCATCAGCAGGCCTTCAGCGCCGTTGACGAAATCCACCGCTGCCGTTTCACCGTCACGCAGGTAGGCCAGGATTGGCAGTCCGCGGGCGTTCGCCCACTCTTCGCTGCCCAACAATACCAGCGAGGCACCATCGGTCAGCGGCGTGGAATTGCCTGCGGTCAGCGTGCCCTTGGCGCTTTTTTCAAAGGCCGGCTTGAGGGACGCGAGCTTGTCCAGGGTCAGGTCCGGGCGCAGGTTGTTGTCGCGGGTCAGGCCCAGGAACGGCGTCATCAAATCGTTATGCCAGCCTTCGGCATAGGAAGCGGCCATTTTCTGATGACTTTCCAGGGCCAGACGGTCCTGCTCGTCTCGGGGAATCTGCCAGGTCTGCGCCATCAACTCGCAATGTTCGCCCATGCTCAGGCCCGTGCGCGGTTCGTTGATGCGCGGCAGATCGGGAACCAAGTGTTGGGGACGCAGTTGCAGAAAAGCCTTGATCTTATCGGCGGTGGTCTTGGAGCGATTGGCTTGCAGCAGGATCCTGCGCAGCCCCTCATTGACGCCGATGGGCGCGTCGGAGGTAGTGTCCACGCCGCCGGCGATGGCGCTGTCGATCTGGCCCAGGGCGATTTTGTTCGCCACCAGCAGCACGGTCTCAAGCCCCGTGCCGCACGCCTGTTGCACGTCATAGGCCGGGGTGCTGGGTGCCAGCCGTGAGCCGAGCACGCATTCGCGAGTCAGGTTCATGTCCCGGGAAAACTTGAGCACCGCCCCCGCGGCCATTTCCCCGATGTGAGCACCGTGCAGGTTGTAGCGCTCGATCAAACCTTCGAGCGCAGCCGTCAGCATCGCCTGGTTGCTGGCGGTGGCATAGGGCCCGTTGGAGCGGGCGAACGGAATGCGGTTACCACCGATGATCGCGACGCGGCGTAGCTGTGCCATGAAGAACTCCCCTGTATGCGCGAATGTGTGAAATTGGCCTGCGGTAACGTGCCCAGCCACAAGCTTAGGCTTTATCCGGGCGATCGAACGACCAATTGCCAAACATGGTCCACACTTGGAACCTCATCAGCCGGAGTGTGTTCCATGTCAGACCGTTACATAGGCTTCGCCAACTCGCCCATTGGCCTGCGTCTGGTTGGCGCTCTGGGCTTGCCCTCGCCGGTGCGCCTGGAACGCTGGCAGGCCGGGCGGCTGCGGCCTATCGAGGGCGCCTTGCTGTTGGGCGGTGGCCCCCTGACCGAACAGGTCGCCACGTTCGCCAAGCGCTTGACCGACGCGATTTTAATCTACGGTGGCGAACCGACGCTGGCGACCGAATGGATCCCCGGCCACGGCCCGAAAATCAAGGCGGTGGTGTACGACGCCAGCCATCTGGTGCAGGTCGAGCAGCTCAAGCAGTTGCGCGAATTCTTCCAGCCCCTCATGAAAAACCTCGACCACAGCGCCCATGTCGTCATCCTCGGTCGCGCCCCGGAAAGCCTCGATGACCCGTTTGCCGCCAGTGCGCAACGGGCGCTGGAAGGCTTCAGCCGCTCCCTGGCCAAGGAATTGCGCCATGGCGGGACGCTGCAGTTGCTTTATGTCGGTGACGGCGCCGAAGCGCAGTTGGAGGGGGCCCTGCGGTTTTTCCTGTCGCCCAAGAGTGCCTACGTTTCCGGGCAGGTTATCCGCCTCAAGGCCTGCCAGACCCAGGTCCAGGATTGGACGCGACCGCTCACAGGGCTCAAGGCGCTGGTAACCGGCGCCGCCCGTGGCATCGGCGCGTCCATCGCCGAAACCCTGGCCCGTGACGGCGCCGATGTGATCCTGCTCGATGTCCCGCAAGCCAAGGCTGACCTGGACGCCCTGGCCGCGCGCCTGAGTGGGCGCAGCGTGACGCTGGACATCTGCGCCGAAGATGCCGCCGCGCAGTTGATCGAACACCTGCCCGACGGCGTCGACATCGTGGTGCACAACGCCGGCATCACCCGGGACAAGACCCTCGCCAACATGACGCCCGAGTTCTGGGACGCGGTGCTGGCGGTCAACCTCAACGCGCCGCAGGTGCTGACCAAGGCCCTGCTCGACAGCGGCACCCTGCGGGACAATGGCCGGATCGTGTTGCTTGCCTCCATCAGCGGCATCGCCGGCAATCGCGGCCAGACCAACTATGCCGCGAGCAAGGCCGGGCTGATCGGCCTCGCCCAAGCCTGGGCGCCTGGCCTGGAGGCGCGGGGAATCAGCATCAACGCGGTGGCACCGGGCTTTATCGAGACACGCATGACCGCCGACATTCCCTTCGCCCTGCGTGAAGCCGGGCGCCGCATGAGTTCGCTGGGCCAGGGCGGCTTGCCCCAGGACGTCGCCGAAGCCGTGGCCTGGCTGGCACAACCAGGCACCGGCGCCGTAACCGGGCAGGCGCTACGCGTGTGCGGGCAAAGCTTGTTGGGGGCGTGACCATGACGATCCAATGGCAGGAAATAAACACCGCCCCTTCGATGTCAGGGCTCTACGCCAAGGCCGCGACTCGCCGCAAGATCACCGGCACGGTCCTGCCTGACGTCGGGCTGCGCCAAGTGATCCAGGTCGACCAAAAGAACCTGGCGGCCTATCGCAAAGTGTGTGGTTTCAGCGAAAGCGGACTATTGCCGCCGACCTATCCACACGTGCTGGCGTTCGCCTTGCAGATGCAATTGCTGACCGCCCGGGATTTCCCGTTCCCATTGCTGGGCTTGATCCACCTGAACAACCGCATCCGCGTGCTGCGGCCCATGGGCGGTGTCAGCCAGGTGCGGGCGAGCGTCAACGTCGAGAACCTGCAGCCTCATGCCAAGGGGGCGGTATTCGATCTGGTGACCCGTATCGAAGATCAGCTGGGCCCCTTGTGGCAGGCCCAAAGCCAGATGCTCTGCAAAGGCGTCCAGCTTGACGGCGCATTGGCCGAGGACTCATCCGAGGACAGCCCCGAGTTGACGCAAGTGACACGCTGGACCGCACCCGTGGATATTGGCCGGCAATACGCCAAGGTGTCAGGCGACTACAACCCGATCCACCTGAGCGGCGCCAGCGCCCGGTTGTTCGGCTTCCCCACTGCCATCGCCCATGGTCTGTGGAACAAGGCAAGGACGTTGGCGGCGCTCGATGATCATTTGCCCGAAGCCAATATCGAAATCGACGTAACGTTCAAGAAGCCAGTGCGCCTGCCCAGCGAGGTGACATTGTTGGCGAGCGCGGCCGGTTCCAGCGGGCAATTGCGATTGGTGGGGGCTGGTGAGCTGGAGCATATGCTGGGAATTTGGCAGCCGGTTGCTTGAAAGTATTTCCACCCAACCTATGGGTCAACCAATCAACGCGGTGGGTAGTTGGACAGGATCCGCCCCACCGTCTCGCGCACCTTCGCGCTGCGATCCATCGGGTTGGGTGAATCACTGAGCAATTGCTCGTCGCTGCCACGCCAGACGAGCTTGCCATCCTTGCCGTCGAGCAGGTCGATCTGCACGGTGGCGACCTTGTAGCTGAGGTTACGGGTTTCGTTGTACATCGGTCCGCCCCAATAACCATTCCATGGGCCGCCCCAACCGCCGCCATAGTTGGTCGTCACCTGTTGCTGGCGATCCTCGACGATCAGGTAGGCCTGGACCTGCACATCGCCCCGCGCGCCGCCCGAAGCCGGACGCAGGCCACGCTGGTCGAGTTGATCGGCGACCGCCTGGCGGATGCGCTGTTCGGTCAGGTCGCTCTTGATGCGCGGATCGTCCGGGCGATATTGCAACGCCGGCTCCTTCCAGCTCCAGCTGCGGTAGGCCGCGAAGTCGCGGCTGGTGTCGAAATCATGATTGACCTGGTTGGAAGCGCAGGCGCTGAGCAACAGGGCAAGGGCAAGCGGGACAAGACGGCGAAACATGGTTTTTCTCCGTTGTTTGAATCAACTGGGAGGATAGGCCGACATGGCCTTTTCCACCGCGTCACGAATGGCATCGGTGCGCTCGCTCTGATTGCCGCGCTGGCTGGTCTCGGCGCTGGCGCTCCACACGGGCTGGCCATTGCGGGCGTCGAACAGATCGACCCGAACCACCACGACCTGCTCCTGATAGGTGCGCACTACGGGAATGGTGTTGTACATGCCATAACCCGGCCCGTAGCGGTTGTAGCCGCCGTAATAGCCCGCGTTATAGTCGTCCCGGACCTGCCGCAGCCGGGTTTCCAGGCGCAGGTCGGCACTGACGAAGAGGTCCGCCGGGCGGTTGTCATGCAGCGGACGCAGCCCGCGTTGGTCCAACGCTGCGCTTACCGCTTCGGCCACCTGGGCCGAATCCGCCCAGGCAGTACCCGGCGGCAACCGACCGTTGAGCCAGGCCCAACTGCGATAGCGGCCATAGTCACGGGGCGGCGCCGGATAGGCGCTGCGATCGAACACTTTGGCGGCCTCGGGCGGCGCCGGCGGCAACGGATTGGAAGTCGCGACATACGGATTGTCGCTCTGGCAGGCTGCCAGCCCGAGGCATAACACCAATAATCCTGAACGACCTTTCATTTCGCTCTCCGACTGCTCTTTCGGATCAGAGGGGACGACAGACCCAATGCAGGTAGCGTCCCAACCCGGCAAACGCTGGGTGGCGCCGGTGGGCCAGTTCCATTTCCAGCAATTGCGCGAGTTCTACGCGGCCCTGGAATTGCACCGGCATGTAGTCATGAAAAACCCGCACGCCACTTTGAATTTCGACCTGCCACAGGTCTTCAAGTTGCGCCGCCAATTCGCGAGGATCAAGGGGTTGTTGCGGGGTCAGGCTCTGTTTTTCACCGGCCAGGTCGTTTTTGCGCAACTTGCGGAAATGCCCTTTGAGCAAGTTTCGATAAACCAGCGCGTCGCGGTTGTAGAACGCCAACGACAACCAGCCGCCAGACGCCGTCAGTTGATGCAGAACCGGCAGGATCGCGTGGGGCTCGGCCAGCCACTCCAGCACCGCGTGACACAGCACCAGATCGTACGGTTCGGTGAGCTGGCCGAGCAGGTCCTGCCACGGCGCCTGAATGAACGTTGCGTCCTGGCCGGCCTCGGCAAACCGCTGACGGGCACCCTCAAGCATGGGCTCGGCCGGTTCAGCCAAGGTGACCTGGTGACCACGCTCGGCCAGCCACAGTGACATGTGCCCCAGGCCCGCGCCAACATCCAGAATACGCAACGGGCGGTCAGGCAAGGCTTCAAGCAAATCGGCCTGGAGCACCGCCAGGCGGATCGCCCCCTTGGCCCCGCCGTATATTTTTTCCGCGAAACGCGTGGCGAGCTGGTCGAAATGACGGTCACTCATGGGGCGAACCGCCGCTCGCTGTCGGCCAATTTGCCGCGCACCACGGCGTTCATATCCAAGCCCAACTCGCTGCACAGCAGCAACAGGTACAACACAATGTCACCGACTTCCTGCCCGGCGTGGGCCAGTTTATCCGCGGGCAGCTGGCGCGACTGGTCCTCGGTCAGCCATTGGAAAATCTCGACCAGCTCGGCCATCTCGACGCTGGCGGCCATGGCGAGGTTCTTCGGGCTGTGGAATTGCCGCCAATCGTTACGGTCACGAATGGCATGCAGGCGTTCGGTCAGTTCAACAAGGTTCATCGGGTTCTCCTGAATGCGCATAGCTTCGGGGCGATGACGAGGGAAGGCAAGCGTCTCGGTACGAAGCGGTGAATTGCTCCATAATCGAACGATCGCAGCCGCCACAACTCCTACAGTCAGGAGCCGACGGCTCGATTCCGATTCCTCTCCATCAGGATGCAAACATGCAGGTAGAAAGTTTCTTCGAATGGCTCGGCCAGGCGCTCGGTTCGGTGATCCGTTTCATCGTCGACCTGCTCAGCGGGCTGTTCAACACCTTGGCCAATGCCGGTGGCAATTTTGTCGATGGCCTGTCCCGCACGCTTGGCATGGACACCTCGATCATCAGCATCGTCGCACTGATCCTCGGGCTGATGCTGCTGTATTCGGCGATCCGCGCCTTTATGCGGGCCTCGATTGTCATGGGCATTATCTGGCTGGTATTGGGGTTGTGGTTGCTGAGCTGGATCATCCACTGAAGACAAACAGGGCGACATCAGGAACGAACGCTGCGATAACGCTACAATCGCGCTCCATCAAGGAGCCACCATGTCCAACCTGATCGCCGACTGGCGCGACCGCCTCACCCACCGTCGGGTATGGGCGCTGGCCGCGCCAATGATTCTCTCGAATATATCCGTACCGCTGGTAGCACTGGTGGACAGTACCGTCATCGGCCACTTGCCCCATGCCCATCAGTTGGGCGCGGTGGCGGTCGGGGCGAGTCTGTACACGGTGCTGGCCTGGGCCATGGGGTTCCTGCGCATGGGCTCAACCGGGTTCGCCGCCCAGGCAGCCGGGCGTGGCGATGGCGCTGCGCTGCGGCAGGTCTTGCTGCAAGGACTCTTGCTGGCGTTGGGGCTGTCGGTGGTGCTCGGGGCGGTCGGGGTTCCGTTGAGCGACGTGGCATTGCACTTCATGCAGCCCTCGGCCGAGCTCGACCAATTGACCCGGGATTTCTTCCACACCCGGCTTTTCGGCTTGCCGGCGGCGCTGGCCAGTTACGCGCTGGTGGGCTGGTTCCTTGGCGCCCAGAACGCCCGCGCACCGTTGACGATCCTGTTGGTCACCAACCTGGTGAACATCGCCTTGAACCTGTGGTTCGTGATCGGCCTGGATTGGGGCGTGACGGGTTCGGCACGCGCCTCGGTCATCGCCGAGTGGGCGGGCGCGCTGGTGGGCCTGGCCCTGGCCCGAAGGACGCTGCGCGCCTGGCCAGGGCGGATCGCCTGGGCCGCCCTGAGCCTGTGGCAGAGCTGGCGACCGCTGCTGGCGGTAAACCGGGACATTTTCATCCGCAGCCTGGTGCTGCAATCGGTGTTTTTCCTGATCACCGTGCAAGGCGCGCGGCTGGGGGACGCGACGGTGGCGGCCAATGCGCTGCTGCTCAATGGCCTGCTGCTTACCGCCCATGCCCTGGATGGCCTGGCCCATGCGGTGGAAGCGCTATGCGGCCACGCCATTGGCGCTCGCGACCGCCTGGCCCTGCGCCGTTCGCTGGTGGTCGCCTGCGGTTGGTCCTTGATCGCGAGCGTCGGGTTCGCACTGCTGTTTCTGCTGGCCGGACATTTGTTCATCGACATGCAGACCGACATTGCCGACGTGCGCGACACCGCTTACCGCTACCTGCCTTACCTGGCAACGCTGCCATTGATTGCCGTGTGGAGCTATCTGCTCGATGGCCTATTCATCGGCGCCACCCGCGCCCGGGAAATGCGCAACGGCATGCTCCTGACCCTGTTGCTGGTGTTGCCGCTGGCCTGGGCGCTGCAAGGACTCGGCAACCACGGACTGTGGATCACCTTCCTGTTGTTCATGACGGTGCGCAGCCTGACGCTCGGGACGGTCGCCTGGCTCTTGCACCGTCGGGGCGGCTGGGTCGATGCCGAAACTCGATGATGTTCAGCCCTGTTTGCCTTGCCAGAGGCGTCGCAAATGATCGAGACGTTCTCGCTGGGAACCACCAGGCAGCCCCGGCACGGGCTCGGCATCGGGGTATTGCAAGCGCAGCCATAACCAGCCGTCGAGAACGGCCTGCTCGCTGAACCCCAGCTTGCGCCCCTGTTGCACGTAGTCCCAGAGCACCCAATAGTCATGGCCGGTGGAGCGAGACCATCGCCAGACGTGACGTTCCAGGAAGCACTCCTGCAATTTGACCTGTTGCCTGTCGCTGAGGCCATGCTCGTTTTCCAGCGCAGGCACCGCAAGCCTGGGATTGGAGAGCTGTTGCCACCCCTGGCACCCCATCGTCCGATCGGACCAGGTGCCACCGAACCAGCGCAACAGGCTGATCGGTCCCAGCCAGCAACTGAGCTCCCGGGGATCGCAGGCATCGAAGAAATAGCTGGCGGTGTGCGGGTTGTAATAACTCAGGAAGGCCTTGTAATGCAGGCCCAGCGTCACCGTCAGCATGCGCCGCAAATGTACCAGCAAGGACTCGGCTGGCGTCGAGGTCACCAACAGCAACCCGGGCCAGGATCGAGCGTCCAGATGGCACAGGCTGGCCAGCGCAGGCGATTGCCTAAGATCCACCAACAGCGGGCCGTGTGATCTCGCTCCGTCGAACTCGGTTCCCTCGAACAGGGCAAAACGCGGCACCTCGGCAAACTGCTCCTTCAGGCGCTGTGCGGCCTCGGGCGCGTCCGGAACGTCTAACAGCAGCCATTGGGGAGCGGGACCCGGCAACGTGGCCACATTCATGGCGCCGCGCCCGCGCCCTGTCCCATCACCATGCGACAGGTACATACCGGCTGCGCACAAGGGCTGAAACGCCCCCCGCCTGGCAAAAGGCACAGCAAGACCAGTGGCTCACCATCCTTGATTGCGGACAACAAGGATGAATCGACTCCAGAAGCCCCGGGAATTTCCCCGGCAGGCGCGGTGGGAGAAGGCGCCTGCGTTGACTGCGCGCCGGGGGCGCCACCCAGGAATGCGCTGACCAGGGGACGGTCCGGGTCGCCCTCGATAAAACTCACCAGAACCTCGGTGCCCTCGGCAATCGTCCCCACGCCACGCGCCGCAAGCTCGGGTGCCAAGGGCAGCCAGCAATGACTGGGGATGGCGCCCTCTCCCTGATAGGCCCAGTCGAACTGCACCGCCACTCGCCCGGCCACTCGCGGCTCATCCACTTCCACGACCCAGCCGCGTTGCCTGCTCACCATGACAGGCTTGTCCGGCGCCCTGTCCACCAAGAAGGGCATCCCCCAGGGAATGGCCTGGAAAAGATTGCCATAACCGCCCGCATGACCGTGGTGTTCAACCTGCGTCAATAACCAGCCCTGGTTCCACTTTCCATGAGGATGGCCCTTCAGCGACAGGATCTGGCCGGCGTGCAAGTGCGTCAGATCGCTACGGCCCTGGGCGACCAACGCTCCGTGGATATCCGCCTTCACCGTGAACGCACGCACTGCGCGGGCCCGCCCTTCAACACTGTACAAAGCCTTGTCCATCGTCGGAACGTTGCCCGCCGTATCCGCAAAAACCAGGCATTGCCCGTCCCGGGTGTGATCGAAATGAAAGTGGATACCCGCCTGGGCGCACATCCGTTGTAGGAAATGCAGGTCGGATTCGCGGTACTGGGTATACAGATCCAACGAAGGATAAGCGTTGCTCAGATCCAGGCACAGGCTGCGGCCGTTGATACCATGCCCGCCCAGGACCTGGCGGATGATCTGTGGCACCGAGCAGGCATTGAAGACCCGTTGACTGAAACGCTGCGCAAGGCTCGCCAGCTTCGGCCCGATGCGTACCCGGCAGCTCTCGCCATGGCGGTGGACGATTTCGTGAAGTCGCCCGTGGATGCCTTGATCCTTGGTTCCGAAGCTCAGCCAGACGTTGCGGTACAGCAACCCGGCCATGTCCAGGGCCATGTCGCTGACCGACAGCTCCACTTCGAAAACGAAGGGTTCGCTGATGGCTTCATTGCCTGTTAAGGCTACGACGACGAAAGGTTCGGACAGACCGGCTATCTCCAGACGAAAAGGTAGCTCGCAGGCTGGATCGGACATCGGCGTTTTCTCTACAGGAGGGGCGACCGGGCATTCTCGCCGACAGCAGAGGACGAGTAGAGGGCTCAAGGACTATTTAGGAAAGGGACTACATGAAATTAGGACGCCGTCAGCTAAACGGCATCAATAGGCCGATAAACGCGGCGCACGGGTTTGCAATGCAGAAACAACGTGGCGAGGAAGCTCGCCACGATGAATCGCTCTAGCCTGCAACAGCGGCCCCGCAAGGGGCCACCGTCAGGAAGAAAGGTAGGACGAACGCGTCAGCCCCAGTCGCAGCGCATCCAGGAACTGAGTGCGCTCGGCCGCCGTGATCCGGGCGCTGGCGCACTTGTCACGGTAGTGAGTCATCAACTCCTCCGGCGACAGGTGCACATAGCGCAACATGTCTTCGATGGTGTCGTGGGTTTCGATACCGGCGTGGTACACGCTGCCATCGGCGTTCTGGTAGATGTTCACCGAGTCGGTGTCACCAAACAGGTTGTGCATGTCACCCAGGATTTCCTGGTAGGCACCCACCAGGAAAATACCCAACAAATAGTCCTCGCCTGGATTGAGCGAGTGGACCGGCAGGCTGGTCTCGATGCTCTGCTCGTCGACGTACTGCTTGATCTTGCCATCGGAGTCGCAGGTCAGGTCTTGCAGCACGGCACGGCGCAGTGGCTCTTCGTCGAGGCGATGCAGCGGCAGGATCGGCAATACCTGGCCGATCGCCCAAGTGTCCGGCAGGCTCTGGAAGACGGAGAAGTTGCAGATGTACTTGTCGGCCAGCTTGTCGTTGAGCTCGTCCAACACCTGGCGGTGCGAACGCTGGCGGGCCTTCAGCGAATTGTGCAGGCGACGGCACACCGCGAAGTAGCACTGCTCGGCCAAAGCTTTTTCCGCCAGGGTCAGCTTGCCATCGGCGTATTGGGCTGCCACGTCACTCATGTAATGGGTGGCTCGCCAGTAAGTCTCGGTGACCATCTCGATATCGGTCGGGCCCAGCAGGTCCACCAGCCACTGCACGGTTTCCGGCAGGCTTTCCTTGTTCTCGATGACCGGGACGTCATCGTGGTGTTTCTCGACGTCGGTCACTTGCACCACCAACATGGCGTGGTGCGCGGTCAGCGAACGACCGCTTTCGGAAAAGATGTGCGGATGCGGCAGGCTCTGGGCATCGCAGAACTCCTTGAGCATGCCCACCACGACACCGGCGTAATCGTCCATGTCGTAGTTGATGGAGCTGGCGTTGCGCGAGTGCGTGCCGTCGTAGTCCACGCCCAGGCCGCCGCCGACGTCGATGTGATCCACCGGCAGCCCAAGGTTGCGCAGCTCGCCGTAATAACGGATCGCTTCCTTGAAGCCATGCTGGTAGTCCGCCAGGTTGGCGATCTGCGAACCCATGTGGAAGTGCAGCAGGCGGATGCCCTGGTCCAGGCCCGCGCCACGGAAGCGCTCGACCACCGACAACAGCTGCGCGGCCGACAAGCCGAACTTGGATTTTTCGCCACCGGTGTCGGCCCACTTGCTCGACGCCAGGGACGACAGGCGAACCCGCAGGCCGACCTGTGGCTTGACCTTGAGCGACGCGGCTTCTTCGATCACCAGGCCGACTTCGGATTCTTTCTCGATCACGATGAAAACGTTATGGCCCAGCTTCTGGCCCATCAGCGCCAGGCGGATGAACTCGCGGTCCTTGTAGCCGTTGCAGACGATGGTCCCGCCCTTCGGCGCCAGGGCCAGCACCGCCAGCAGCTCGGGCTTGGAGCCGGCTTCCAGGCCGATCGACACGTTCTGTGTCGCGATAATGTTTTCGATCACCGCTTCCTGCTGGTTCACCTTGATGGGGTAAAGCGCGGTGTACTGGCTCTGGTATTCCAGGCGCGCGATGTTGCTGTCGAACGCGCCGGTGAGCTGACGCACCCGGTCTTGCAGGATATCGGGGAAGCGCACCAGCAAGGGCAGCGAAAGGCCGCTCTGGCGCAACTGGTCGACTTGCTCGTACAAATCGATGGGCGAACTGTCGGGGCCGTTCGGACGGACTTCGACGCGACCGGCTTCATTGATCGCGAAATACCCGGCCCCCCAATGGCGAATCCCGTAAACACTGCGGCTGTCCGCAACTGTCCATTGGCTGCCATCGTCTTTGCGTGTGCGTCGTACGGACATCGAAGTCCCCTATAAAGAAGTCAAAATGCACCCACCCGGTCGCAGGCTGGCGCAGTGTAGAGAATGGAAATGACGATTTGCCTGTAAGCACGGTAGACCCTGCCCGCAGCGCTGAGTTTAGAACCCGTTCAGAACAGGCTCTGTGAAAACCATGTGGGCGACCCCGAACCGGGGTTCGGATCAAGCCGGGGTGGTCTTCACAGAGGCTGCTAGCCGCCGGATTTCTTTGCCTTGAAACCGTGTTTGGTGAGTTCCGCCAACAGCAGCTCGACGTGATCGCCCTGGATCTCGATGACGCCGTCCTTCAACGCGCCACCCGTGCCACAGCGTTTTTTCAACGTCGTCGCCAGTTCTTTGAGGGCGTCTTCGGCCAGCGGCACACCGGTAATGGTCGTCACCGTCTTGCCGCCGCGACCTTTGCTTTCGCGGCGCACGCGAGCGATACCGTCCCCTTCGGGGATGATTGTCTGTTTGCAGATGCAGGCATCCACCGGTTGGCGGCAATCGGGGCAATGACGACCGGCGTCGGTAGAAAATACCAGGCCACCCAGGGCGGCGAAGGATGCGGCTTTTTTGGCCACCGGCAATCCTCTTCGGAGGACAAAGACTGGTCAAGGGGCGAAAGCCTCGACCGCGAAGCCCCACTCAGGCAGGGGCAGCGCAACTGGGCCGAACGATGTCGGCCAAGCTTGAAAAGTCGCGCAGTGTAACGGCAAAAAGGCGACTTGCTAAGGGCCAATCGGCGCCAATTTAGAGCTTCTTTGCGACACCGGCTTCGCAGGCGCGCAAATAGCGCCCAAGAGCCGCCAGGGAGTCCGGGCAATAAGGCTTGTGGCGGATTTCATCGAGCACCTGCTCGACGGGCAGAAAACGCGCCTCCAGCACTTCTTCGGGCTGCAGCACCAACGGACCATCCCACACGGCCGAGAACGCCGAGCACCACAGGCGGCTGCCGGTGTCTTCGAAATAGAAATGGTCGTGGGCGACCAGCTCCACGCCGCTGACACCGAGCTCTTCGGCAAGCTCGCGGGCCGCCGACTCGGCGTAGCTCTCGTGCGCCTGCACCATGCCGCCGGCCGCGACATCCCAGTAACCGGGATAGATGGCTTTGCTCAGCGTCCGCCGATGGACACACAACTCCCCGGCCGAATTGAACAACATGATATAGGTGCCCCGCCCGATCAGGCCGCGCTCGCGCAGATCCGAGCGCACCAGGCTGCCGAGCAGGTTGTCATGCTCGTCGACCCAAGCGATGAGCTCGGCATCCGAAGCCGCTCGGTGAGCCGCCTCCCGGGTGCTTTCGTCCATCGATCAGCCCTGGTTCAGCAACTGACGCAGGTCGATGACCGCCGCATTGGCGCGGGAAATATAGTTGGCCATGACCAGCGAGTGGTTCGCCAATACACCGAAACCGCTGCCATTGAGGATCATCGGGCTCCAGACCGGCTCTTGCGAGGCTTCCAGCTCACGAATGATCTGCCGCACGCTGACCGTGGCGTTCTTCTTGGCCAACACGTCGGCGAAGTCCACCTCGATGGCGCGCAGCAAATGAGACAGCGCCCAGGCCTGACCACGGGCTTCGTAGAACACGTTATCGATTTGCAGCCATGGGGTTTCAACCACTTCTTCGTCGACCTGCGGCACTTGGCCGGGCGCGGGGATTTCGGTTTTCAGCGACGTGTTGAGCTTGACCCGGCCGACGCTGGCGGACAGCCGCTGGGACAACGACCCCAGGCGAGTGCCGACATCGCCCAGCCAGTTGTTCAGGTTGTCGGCGCGGGCATAGAACAATGCGCTCTTCTGGCCTGGATCGGAGAGGCGCGCCTGGTAACGACTCAAGGAATTGATGCCTTCCTGGTACTCCGACTCACTGGAGGGCAGCACCCAGCTGCGGTTGTCGAAGTTGAAGCGCGGCTCGGCCTTGGCGAGGTCCGCATCTTCGGCGGACTGTGACTGCGAGCGGGCGAAATCCTTGCGCAAGGCGCGGCTCAGGTCGCGAACCTGCACCAGCACGCCGTATTCCCAACTCGGCATGTTGTCCATCCACAGGCCCGGCGGGAAGCGGTCATTGGAAATGTAGCCACCCTGCTTGGTCAGCAAGGTTCCGGCCACGGTCTTGAGGGTTTCGACGGTGGTGTAGCCGACCACCATTTGCCTGCCGTCCTTCTCGGCCGCCGCCTGGGCGTTCTGCTGCACGGGAAACAGCGCCGGCTCCTGGCTCCAATACCAACCCACCGCAATGGTCACCAGCAGATACAAACCAATGAGCGTGGCCAGTGCCCGGCTGAAAAACAGCCCGCCCAGGTAGCTGCGGGTGTCCGATTTCGGCTCGGCGGCGCGTTCAGGCGCGCTGCCCGCGCGGTTTTTCCAGTCCAGCATGGCGATGTTCCTTCAATCACTTGAGTTCACGGTTCGACCACAACCTTACATCAACGTGCCTTGGCCAGCATCCGTCGTTGGGCTTATAGGACAATTACCGTCACCAGACCAGGAGCCTCCTAAGGGTTTCCCTTAACCCTGCCAGTCATGATTTGGTAGCGAGCTGACTCGATATCAGCGAATCGAATCGTGCTTGCGCACCCAACGAAGCAACTGGACAAACAGTCCAAAAAAGCCCCGAAAGCCTTTATTCTCGGACCCCGGTGCATGACAGGCCGCCAATCGAAGACCGTGCGGTCGAAAACTGAATCGCATCTCTTGGCAGTTTATTGACGTACGACACTCATGTAAGGGAAAAGAGGTGCTAGCATAGAGCCACCAGTCGACCTCAGCATGCCCCCTAACTAGTAGTCAGGATATGACCGAGTCAGAAGACCCCAGCCGTGAGCGCCTCAAGCACCACTTTGCCCAGCGGGTAATTCATCAGGCTCGCCAGATCCTTGAGATATGGCAGCGCCTGCAACGCAGCGAGTGGTCGAGTAACGACCTGTCTGAGCTCAGCGAAGCCAATCTGCGCCTGCTGCGCTTTGCCGAGCGTTTCGAACAGCCCGAGCATTGCCAGCTTGCCCACGGCATCAGCCAGTCGCTGCAAGCGGTGGATGCCAATCGCGGCCGCCTGAGCAGCCAGTTGATCAGCGACATCAACCGTTTGATGCAACGCCTGTCCCGCACCGGCCTGCGCCACGGCGATCAACTCGAGCAGACCTTCCTGCCGCCGCTGCGCAAGCCCATCTACGTGATGCTGCAAGACCATGACCGCGCGGAACGGCTGGCCAAGCAGTTGGAATTCTTTGGCCTCAGCGCCCATGCGTTGAACAGTATCGCCGCGTTCCGCTCCGCGATGGTCGAGCGCCTGCCCGCGGCGATCGTCATGGACGTGGATTTCAGCGGCCCTGGCGTGGGCCTGACGTTGGCGGCCCAAGCCCAGGAAGGCCTCGACCAGGCCATCCCGCTGCTCTTTTTCAGCCTGCTTGAAACCGATACGCCCACCCGCCTGGCGGCGGTGCGCGCCGGCGGCCAGGAATTTCTAACCGGCACGCTCGAGGCGTCGAGCCTGCTGGAAAAAATCGAAGTGCTGACCTGCGTCGCCCAGTACGAGCCCTATAAAGTGCTGATCATCGATGACTCCCGCGCCCAGGCCTTGCACACCGAACGGCTGCTGAACAGCGCCGGCATCATCACCCGGACGTTGATCGAGCCGATCCAGGCAATGGCCGAGCTGGCGGACTTCCAGCCCGACCTGATCATTCTCGATATGTACATGCCCGCTTGCACCGGCACGGAACTGGCCAAGGTAATTCGCCACAACGACCGTTATGTCAGCGTGCCGATCATTTACCTGTCCGCCGAAGACGACCTGGATAAGCAGCTCGACGCCATGAGCGAAGGCGGCGACGACTTCCTGACCAAGCCGATCAAACCCCGGCACCTGATCACCACCGTGCGCAACCGCGCGGCCCGGGCGCGCAATCTCAAGGCGCGAATGGTGCGCGACAGCCTCACCGGCCTCTACAACCACACCCATATCCTGCAATTGCTCGAGGACTGCAGTTTTCGCGCCCGCCGCGAAGGCAAGCCCTTGAGTTTCGCCATGCTGGACATCGATCATTTCAAGCGGGTCAATGACAGCCACGGCCACCCCATGGGGGACCGAGTGATCAAGAGCCTGGCGCTGTTTCTCAAGCAGCGCCTGCGCAAGACCGATTTCATCGGGCGCTATGGCGGCGAAGAGTTCGCGATCGTCATGCCCGACACCGATATTGATGCAGCCTGTCAGGTGCTGGACGAAATCCGCCAACGCTTCGCCGAAATCCATTACCCGGCCCAACCCCAGGACCTGTGGTGCACCTTCAGCGCCGGCGTGGTGGAAATGAGCGAAGCGTCCGACAGCCTGATGATGGCCAGCCAGGCGGACGAAGCGCTGTACCGCGCCAAGCATGCCGGACGCAACCGGGTACAGAGCGCCAGACAATCAAAGCAAAGTGCCACCTTTTCATCGGATTCCACTGATTCGGTCATAAACGTGTAACGCAAACGCAATAACTTCAGGCACTTCGATTCTGCCCCCGGTAGACCCTTGATGCGCCTGAAGCTGCTGACCAATCTCAACACCCTTCTCTTAGTTGCCGTATGCCTTGGCCTTGGCGCGACCCTTTGGTGGTCGCAGATTGCCTTGGAGCGACCCTACCTGTTGATGGAACGCTACCTCGGCCTGTCGCGGCAGTTCCAGAGCGAAGTGGCGCGCAACATCGAGGACTACCTGGCCAGCGGCGACGCCCTGCGCCTCAGCGCGGCTACCCAAGCATTGGAAAGCCTGCAAAAGGAGCTGGACCAGTTCCCACCGGACCTGGCCAAGACCCTGCGCCCAAGCCTGTCCAACCTCGACAACTTCAGCAGGACCGACCTGCTGGCCGCCGGCAAGCTGGCCGGCGACCCTCAGGCCCTGCTGTTGCAGGCCGAACGGGAACTGAGCGCCAGTCTCGATCGACTCGCTCAGTACGCAAGTGGCGCCCCGGCCTACTCACCTCCATTGTTCGCCGCTTCACAGCACCTGGGTCGGTTGTCCCTCACCCGTGACAAATTGGTCAGCAGCGGTCGCAGCGAACTGGCCGCCGATGTCGAGCGGGAACTGGCAGGCATCCGTGTGCAAGCAGAACGCCTCGAGAGCCTGCCTCTGCTGGGCGTAACCGCCAGCAGCGAATCGGGTAGCGATGACTTCGCCGCGCTGATGGGCCTGCAAACCCAGGAAAAAACTGTCAGCGAGGACGCCGGCATCGGTCTCAAGCGTGAGCTCAACAGCCTGCTCGGCCGCTACCCTGCGGAATTGACCCGCACTCGGGAGCTGATCCAAAAGCGCACCGAACTGAGCCGCGCCACCCACCTGAAAATCGCTGATGCACAGACGGCCATCGACACCCTGGAACCGGCGGTACGTGCCCAGCATGGGCAGATTCAGAGGGAGGTTCGCTTGATCCAGGGCGTGATGATCGGCTTGATCCTGCTGATTGCGCTGCTCATCGACACCTTGCAACGGCGCCTGGCCCGCACCTTGACGCACCTGGCGCCGGCCTTGTCCACCTGGGCCGAAGGCGACTTCAGCCGGGGCATCCACATGGGCGCCAGCAACCGTGAAATGCAAGACATCGAGGCGTCCCTCAATCGCCTGCGCGCTTATCTGGTGGACCTGGTGGGCACCATTCGGATGAACGCCGAACAGGTCGCTGGCAGTAGCCGTGCCTTGGCCGAGTTGAGCGGCGAACTGCACAGTGGCGCCGAGGACCAGGCCGGCGACACCGCATTGATCCGTGATTCGCTCGGCGAATTGGAGGCGACCATCCAGCAAGTGGCTGGCGATGCCAGCCAGGCCGCGCAGGCCAGTCGCAGCGCCGGTAACGCCGTGGAACATGGCCAGCAAGTCATCGGCTTGAGTCTCGCCGGCCTCCATGCGTTGGTAGGCGAGGTGCAAGGCAATGCGCAAATGATCGAACAGCTGGCCGAGGAGTCGGCAACCATTGGTGGCGTATTGACGGTCATTCGCTCGATTGCCGACCAGACCAACCTGCTTGCCCTCAACGCCGCCATCGAAGCCGCCCGCGCCGGGGAAATGGGCCGGGGCTTTGCGGTGGTGGCTGAAGAAGTCCGTTCCCTGGCCCAACGCACCGCTGGCGCCACCTCGGAAATCCAGGCGCTGATCGCCCGCTTGCAACTGGCCGCGCGCCAATCAGTGGATGGCATGCGCGCCCAGGTTGAACACGCCGAGGCCACCGCCAGCCAGGCCCAGGCGGCTGACGGCGCCTTGGATGAAATCGTCGCAGCCATCCAGACCATCGCCGATACCGCCGTGCGAATCGCCGATGTCACGGCCCAGCAAAGCGGCGCTGTCAGCGAAATCCGCGACCACAGCGAGCGCATTCACCAACTGGGTGGGGATAACCTGCTGCGCATCGGCCAGGGTCGCGAGCAAGGCGACAACCTCCTGGTGCTCGGCGGGCGGTTGCACACCGCAGTCCAGGCATTTCGGGTATGACCTCAGCAAACACCACAAACCCATTGTGGAAGAGAGCCTGCTCGCAATAGCGGTGGCTCAGTTTGCATGGGTATTGAATGTGCCGGCGTCATCGCGAGCAGGCTCGCTCCCACATTTATTGGGTATGGCCCAAGGAAGATGCTCACCGCACATCCCCCTGTGGGAGCGAGCCTGCTCGCGATAGCGGTGGGTCAGTTCAACCGAATGACCGGATGATGAAGGTCAGTCAAAAACTTCGCGTAAACATCGGTCAACGTGCTGGCTATTGCCGAGAACTGGACAGTCATAAAGGCTTTGCGGCATAGTCTCCGGGTTCTGACACCTGCTCACAGATAACAAGGAACAGCAGATGGCGACCCTATTGGTCCTGCACGGACCCAACCTGAACCTGCTTGGCACCCGTGAACCGGGCGTTTATGGCGCCGTGACGCTAGCCCAGATCAACCAGGACCTGGAACAGCGGGCCCGGGACGCCGGCCATCATTTGCTTTATCTGCAAAGCAATGCCGAATACGAGTTGATCGACCGCATCCATGCCGCGCGTGGCGAAGGCGTGGACTTCATTTTGATCAATCCAGCAGCTTTTACACATACAAGCGTCGCATTACGTGACGCGCTGCTGGCGGTGAGCATCCCATTCATCGAAGTGCATTTGTCCAACGTGCACAAACGCGAACCTTTCCGCCATCACTCCTACTTCTCCGATGTAGCGGTGGGAGTGATCTGCGGCCTTGGCGCCAGCGGTTACCGACTGGCCCTGGAGGCCGCCCTAGAGCAGCTTGAAAAACAGGCAACAGCTTGAACAACAAGCGTTAAACGCCCCTGACCGACCCTTGGGAGTTGATGATTCATGGATATCCGTAAAGTTAAGAAACTGATCGAGTTGCTGGAAGAGTCCGGCATCGACGAGCTCGAGATCAAGGAAGGCGAAGAGTCCGTACGCATCAGCCGTCACAGCAAGACCCCGGCCCAGCAGTTCTACGCACCTGCACCGATGCAGGCTCCAGCCGCTGCGCCTGCTCCCGCAGCAGCTCCGGCCGCCGCCGCAGCGCCAGCCGCACCTGCCGCGCCAGCGCTGAACGGCACCGTTGCCCGCTCGCCAATGGTGGGCACGTTCTATCGCAAGTCTTCCCCAACCTCGCCTTCCTTCGTTGAAGTTGGCCAGACCGTGAAGAAAGGCGACACCCTGTGCATCGTCGAAGCCATGAAGATGATGAACCACATCGAAGCTGAAACCAGCGGTGTGATCGAAGCCATCCTCGTTGAAGACGGCCAGCCGGTTGAGTACGACCAACCGCTGTTCACCATCGTTTGAACCGCGGAGAGCCTTTGATGACTGCGAAGTTGGAAAAAGTTCTGATCGCTAACCGCGGTGAGATCGCCCTGCGGATTCTGCGTGCCTGCAAAGAGATGGGCATCAAGACCGTCGCCGTTTACTCCAAGGCCGACAAAGAACTGATGCACCTGGGCCTGGCGGACGAATCCGTCTGCATCGGTCCCGCGTCGGCTGCGCACTCTTACCTGCACATCCCGGCGATTATCGCCGCCGCCGAAGTGACCGGCGCCACCGCCATTCACCCTGGCTACGGCTTCCTGGCGGAAAACGCCGACTTCGCCGAACAGGTCGAAAACTCCGGTTTTGCCTTCATCGGCCCGAAAGCCGAGACCATCCGCCTGATGGGCGACAAGGTTTCCGCGAAGCACGCCATGATCGCCGCAGGCGTACCCACCGTTCCGGGTTCCGACGGCCCGCTGCCTGAAGACGAAGAAACCGCTTTGCGCATCGGCCGCGAAGTCGGCTACCCGGTGATCATCAAAGCCGCCGGCGGCGGCGGTGGTCGCGGCATGCGCGTGGTTCACAAGGAAGAAGACCTGATTTCCTCGGCAAAACTGACCCGCTCCGAAGCAGGCGCGGCGTTCGGCAACCCGATGGTCTATCTGGAAAAATTCCTGACCAACCCACGCCACGTCGAAGTGCAAGTTCTGTCCGACGGCCAGGGCCAGGCCATCCATCTGGGCGACCGCGATTGCTCGCTGCAGCGTCGTCACCAGAAGGTCCTCGAAGAGGCACCGGCACCGGGCATCGACGAGCAGGCTCGCCAGGAAGTCCTGGCTCGCTGCGTCAAGGCTTGCATCGACATCGGCTACCGTGGCGCCGGCACCTTCGAGTTCCTGTACGAAAACGGTCGTTTCTACTTCATCGAAATGAACACCCGTGTTCAGGTGGAGCACCCGGTTTCGGAGATGGTCACCGGTATCGACATCGTCAAGGAGATGCTCAGCATCGCCGCCGGCAACAAGCTGTCGTTCACTCAGGATGACGTCGTTATTCGCGGCCACTCGCTGGAGTGCCGGATCAACGCTGAAGATCCGAAGACCTTCATGCCGAGCCCAGGCACGGTCAAGCATTTCCACGCACCAGGTGGCAACGGCGTTCGCGTCGATTCGCACCTGTACAGCGGTTATGCGGTTCCGCCGAACTACGACTCGCTGATCGGCAAGCTGATCACCTACGGGGCGACCCGTGAAGAAGCCATGGCGCGCATGCGCAATGCGCTGGATGAAATCGTGGTGGACGGGATCAAGACCAACATCCCGCTGCACCGCGATCTCGTCCGCGACGAGGGTTTCTGTGAGGGTGGCGTCAACATTCATTACCTGGAACACAAGCTGGGCAACCAGCACTGATGCTCCAAGGGATGTGAAAAGACCCCGGTCCGTTTGGCCCGGGGTCTTTTTTTGCCCATCGTCGGGCTAGAAGACCCACTCAGTTCAGGCTCACCATCGAGAACCTGTTCATCGCAAGTTGCGCCGTTGTCGCCGGCCTGCCCTGGCGGGTGCGGACGGCACCGTTGGCGTTTGCCATCAAAGGTTCGCTGCGCGTGCGCGTCATGAATCTACGCGCACGTATCGATACCGGATCGGTACTGTACTTGGCCCGTGACAGCACTGGGACGTAATAACGCTCGACTTGGGTCTGCGACATCTTGAAGACCGTAGTGATGCCGCTCTTGAGGTTCAGCGATACACCATAGGTATTACCGAAGCAGGAAGAATACGACCAGAAGTCCCAGGTTGGCTCAAGACCTTTGCGCCGCATCACGGTCCTGACCGGCTCGCCAATGTCCAGACCCGTCAACCAGTCCCCACCTACAAGCGTGACGCGGATATCCTTTGCGGATCCGCCAAGGCGCCGCAACAGAGCCTCGACACCTTCCTCTATGAGCCTGCCAATATTGTGATCGAAATGAATGACCGCCCCCACTCGGGTAACGGGGTTATATAACGAAGCGATCACGCATGTCTGGGCGTTGAGCGAGAACAGATACCCGTCAGCCGTCGCCTCATTGAAGCGTGCTACTACGGCCTCGCCCTGCAACGCGCCTCTTGTCACGTCAGGATCGACGCGCCCCGGGAACGCCTCCCGTAGATCGTCGACTCGCCCCAGGTTACGCACGCCATCATTACCCCCTCTCAAGCCAACGCTGTTATGCGTCCACTTGCCATTCGTCATCCTGCGTATGGGCATGTTGTATAGCGCGCCGGGACGACTGGCATCCACCAGGCATAGACCGCCAAAGTAAGCGTCCTCCTTTACCTGGAAGTACCGGCCCCGGCTGCGTATGTAATAGGTACTTCGTGGCTGCGATGCGCTGGGCGGACTGCGGTAGGTGCCGTAGAAAATCCCCTCCTCGCTCACCCATTGCAGATTTTCAGGCGTTGCGTCGACCGCCTGCCTTGGCTTCAAACGGATGGGCTGGACCAGCGGCCCGGTATCCTTGTTCACAGCGGATACCGCAGCGCCTTTCAGACGTTGCGCCGACAACGACAACGGCTTGGCCGCACGCTTGAGACTCATCACCGAACGGCGCAGCAATGCAGCCATGCCGGTCACCCCTGGCACCGCCAGCAGCGCGCCCCAGGAAACCTCCAGCCAATGCTCGAGAGCCTCCTGGGTATCGCCCTGCCTATGCGCCTCGATTGCCTGCTTGGAGCTGAGGCCGATAAATACGATATCCAACAGCAGGGCAAACGGCGGGAAGACCATGCACACCGGCGCAGCCGCAAAGAGCAGCCCTTTCTGAATCTGCTGCGTGATGGCCTCTGCACGACGGGTGGTGACATCTTCCACGTCGGCGATAGCCCGCTCGATACAGGCATCGAACTCAGCGTCGATATCGACCACACGGCTGAATTCACGCAGGGTATCGACGCGCGTGGTACCTGCCCCCAATGCCCGCAACGATTGTTCGACGGAACCGCGCGCGATCAATGCCACCCGCTCCACGACATAATCGTGCAGTTGCGCCGCGGTGCGCCCGGTGAAGGCCAGGTAGTTGCGAAAACGGATGCCGTCCGGGGCATCGGGCGTGTACAGCCAGTAGGAGCCCTTCGGTTCGAAGTAGGCGAAAACGTAGACGCCCAACACGACATGACCGTTGACCGTAAACTTGAACACACCTTCACGCGTGACCGCCGTCGCTGGATAGATGGGGCCGCCAGCCGGTCTCCTGTCGCTCAGCAACGTGACTTGCCGCGTGAGCCAGTTGAACGCGTCGGTGCTCAACACTGACCGGCCATACGCGATACGTAGGTCGCGATCCATCTTCGCCAGCAGCATGTAGCGACAGGCATCGCGACGCTTCTGGTATTGCGGGTCATTGGCATCGAGAAACCTGGCACGGATTTCCTTGGTGTATTTTTCGCCCAGGTAGGCCCCACGAACATAAAGCGCCAGGTCGGCGCTGCGGACCTGGCCCAAATCCTGCCCAACGGACGAGCGCACACCTTGTTTCGGGTTGTCTATCCCAGCGTTGTCGTCGTACCCATAAATCGCGAGTTCCAGCAGGCTGGCTACCCTCCTGTCACTTCCCAGCCCCGGGAAGTAGTCGATAAGAACCGTTTCCGGATCCACCGGTTCTCGTACGCCCTTGCTGCGCATATACGGAGCAATCGCTTGCGTGACGGTACGCTTGGCAAAGTCGACAAAAAGTTCATAACCAGCCAACTGCTCATCGAAGACCTGCTGATGGACCAGGGACTCTTGTTTCAAGCCACTGATGCTTCGCCGCGATTCAAGTGGCAAGGCCGAGTACCAGCGAGGCGAGTCGTGCCACTCCACCTGCTGCAGATTGTGGTTCAGCCCTGTCAGGACAGCCTGCTCAAGACAATGCCTGAGCCCTTTTTGCGTCCCTCTGGGGTCCCTGCTCAAATCCCATGTGGTCGGCTTTTGCCTCACGCCGACAAAATATTCCCGAGCGCTGTCACGTTCAACCGGGGAGATCTGCTGCAACAGGTATTCACGACCCGTTTCGCTCGCAATCCAGCTACCGATCTCGGCGCTCACGGCCCGAAGCGAAGGCAGGGCGATCCACTCCTGCCCATCGGGCTTACCAGGGGCATACAGCAGGGGGGCGCTGACTTGTCCCTGTGCATCGTCGTGGTAGAACAGCAGCAGATCGGCGCATCGGAACGAATTGGGCAGTTCGACATTGGTAACCTGCAATCCACCCACGCCTTGTCCAGCAAATGAGCTGTTCAGCAAAGTGTAGAGCTCATCGTGGCTGGACACCGTGACTAGGCCCGCGCACCGCGCGACAAATGCGCTGTGTCGCAATCGCGCCATGAACCAATCGAGCAGGGCGTCCTTGAGGTCCGCGCGGTTGTACCGACTCGACAATGCAGAAAAGTAACCGGCAGGTGCGTCCAGGCTCGACAACATCTGCCCCACGAATACCGAGGCAAGGGGCTCGTTGCGCAGCATGCCGCCATTCTCCACCAGGCGCACCGTCACCGCATCGGGCCTGACCGGCCCCGCCGCCACCAGTTCACTCAGGTTATAGGTTCGCACAGGCTGGCCAATGACCGCTCGCCACTGCAGCTGCACGCGAACCCAGTCAGGTTCGACTTCCATGTCCAGCTCGCGCCTGATGTAGCCTTGGGCCTGGCGCCGAGCGAACGCTTCCAGGGAGCCCAAGCCGTCGAGCAATTCATCGACCATTGCCTGGGTTTGCCCAGCATGTTCGCTCAACGCCTCCAACCGTTTACGGTCGGCTGCACCCAACCCCCGTAGCCAATCAGGCAATTGCGCACGCATTATCGCGTCCAATGCCCGTCGCTCCCGAGGGGTCGCCAGCGCATTCGCTTTCCCCATGTGGCGCCAGGATTGTTGCAGCTCCTCTATCCTTGCGCGCAGTTGCTCGACATCCAACCCAACCAACCTTTGCGGTTGAAGGATGGCGTCGATTGCCGCCACATGCTCGTTGAGTTTTTCCTGGAGGATGCTTTCGAGCGCAGCATCGTGTCCGGCCATTTTCCAATGGCGCCGAAGATAGTCCTCGTAATGGTTGAGGATGGTCGAAGCGGTCCCTTCGAGGACCTGCTCGAGGATATCCCGACGTTCAGCCGAGAACCCCAGGTCAGCCCCCCCTTCCCAGCGATAAGGCGCATCCTGATGCTCGTCATAAACCGCGGGCGACGGGTCGATCTTGCGTTGCAACACCGCGTCGAGCAGCGTGCCAATAAAGTCTGAATCGATGTTGCCATGACGATAATGGGTACGCAGCCCGACCAGCAGATAAACTTCCAGCTCCTCCAGAAAAGTATTCTGGGCCTGCATCTTTGCCTCGATAACAGTCTGCCAGCCCGTCAGCTTTTCCAGAATCGCCTGGGCAGATGCCTCTTTCCGGTCAGATAACGACGTCGCGCCATCCCTGTCTTGTTGCCACTCGGCCATGTCGTCCATGCACATCCTTCCCTGTTGTGTGGATGCGCACCTTATCCGCCCTGCGGCAGGCCAATGTCATACATATATATATCGAAACACCAACCGGGCCCGTCCAGGCCTCGCTTATCCACTTTGGGAGCGACCTGGCGTACACTGCGCGCCTTTGCAGCCTCCTGCTGCCCCCTATCGATTTTTCAAAGGTGCCCGCCATGCCTTGGCTGCAAGTACGCCTGGCCATCAGCCCGGAACAAGCCGAAACCTACGAAGACGCCTTTCTTGAAGTAGGTGCCGTATCGGTGACTTTCATGGACGCCGAAGACCAGCCGATCTTCGAGCCTGAGCTCAACACCACCCCGCTGTGGTCCCACACCCACCTGCTGGCGCTGTTCGAGGGCGGCACCGAGGCGGCCAGCGTGCTCGCCCATTTGGAGCTGCTCACCGGCGGCCCGTTGCCCGAACATCACAGCGAAGTGATTGAAGACCAGGATTGGGAACGCAGTTGGATGGACAACTTCCAACCCATGCGTTTCGGCCAGCGCCTGTGGATCGTGCCGAGCTGGCATGCAGCGCCGGAACCGGACGCGGTGAACCTGCTGCTGGACCCGGGCCTGGCCTTCGGTACTGGCACTCATCCCACCACCGCGCTGTGCCTGGAATGGCTCGACGGCCAGGACCTGGACGGCTGCAATGTGCTCGACTTCGGCTGCGGCTCGGGGATCCTGGCCATCGCCGCCCTGCTGCTGGGAGCCAAGGAAGCGGTCGGCACCGACATCGATGTCCAGGCCCTGGAAGCCTCCCGCGACAACGCCGGGCGCAACAACATCGACGAAGCGCTGTTCCCGCTGTACTTGCCCGAGGATCTGCCGAAAGTACAGGCCGACGTGCTGGTGGCGAACATTCTTGCCGGCCCGCTGGTGTCCCTGGCGCCGCAATTGTCGAGCCTGGTCAAACCGGGCGGACGCCTGGCATTGTCGGGCATCCTCGCCGAACAGGGTGAAGAAGTCGCTGCCGCTTATGCCGCGGATTTCAACCTGGACCCGATCGCCAATCGCGATGGCTGGGTGCGCATCACTGGACGTCGGCGCTAGAATGACCGCCTGTATCGACCGGATTGCCGCATGACCGACAGCTTCGTCACTCAGTGCCCGCATTGCCACACCAGTTTTCGCGTCAGCCATGCTCAATTGAGCGTGGCACGCGGGGTGGTTCGTTGCGGCTCGTGCCTGCAAGTGTTCAATGCCGCGAAGCAATTGCTGGAGCAACGCGCCACCAAGGACGTCGCTACTGCTCCAGCTTCCCCGGCAAAACCCGTGGTCGAAGCGCCACGGGCGATCAGCCAGAAACAATGGACTGCCGCCGAACTGGATCTCGATGACCTGGACAAGGAACTGGCTCGCCTGGAACGGCGCGACAAACGCGCACCCGACACCTTCGGACGGCGCCGCGAAGACAACCTGAGCGCACTGCGCGAGCATCCTTCGAGCGACCAGGAGCCCTGGGCTGACAGCCTGTACAGCGAATCCACCGCCGAGCGCGCCGAGACCGCCATCCAGCCCCCTCTCGAACCGTTCGAACCCCATGAACCGGCCCGCCCGCCGCGAACCGAGCCATCCTTGTCCCTGGCCCTCGAGCCGCTGGAACCGGACGATGAGCCCGTCGCCCCGCTGAGCCTGGCGCCGGACGAGGAGACCGACGAGCACCTGGAGCGACTGTCCGCCACGGACGACCTGGACGACGAGCCGGAGCCGCTGGTGACACCGCGCAAGAAACGTGATCGCCAGGAGCCCGGCATACGCGCCGAAGCCCTCCAGGACCTGGACGACGACCCGCTGCAACTGGATTGGCGCAAACGCCGCTCGCCCTGGGGCCGGCGCTTGCTTTGGGGTTTGCTGGTGCTGCTCGCCGCCGCAGCCCTGGGCGGTCAGTACATCGCCTATCACTTCGAGGAATTGGCTCGCCAGGACCAGTACCGCCCGTGGTTCCTGCAAATCTGCCCGGCCATCGGCTGCGACGTCCCCTCCAAGGTCGACATCGCCAAGATCAAGAGCAGCAACCTGGTGGTGCGCAGCCATCCAGAGTTCAGCGCAGCCCTGGTGGTGGATGCGATCATCTACAACCGCGCGCCCTTCTCCCAGCCCTTCCCACTGCTGGAGCTGCGCTTTGCCGACCTCAACGGCCACCTGATCGCCAGTCGCCGTTTCAAGCCAGGTGAGTATTTGGGCGGAGATCTCGAAGGCCGGGGGGAAATGCCGCCGCAGACGCCGATCCATATCGCCCTGGACATCCTCGATCCGGGACCGAAGGCGGTGAACTACAGCCTGAGCTTCCATTCGCCCGAATGAAGGCTGCAGGGTCGATCGATTGACGACGGCATTCTGACTCGCCCGACCCGGACCAAACCGCTGGCGATAACGGAATAGCTGTTCAGATTTTATCCAATTCGACCTTTATCCAGTCATCGAGAGCGGGTATCATGCCAACCCTTTTTCGAAGTCTCATGATCCGGCCCCACTTCAGGGAACTCCTATGTCGGCGGTACGCATCGGCCCATATACATTGCAGAACGGTCTGGTCCTGGCCCCTATGGCGGGCGTCACCGACCAGCCCTTCCGTCAGTTGTGCAAACGATTGGGCGCAGGACTCGTGGTTTCGGAAATGGTCACCAGCGACATGAGTTTGTGGAACACCCGCAAATCGCGCCTGCGCATGATCCACGAAGGTGATCCCGAGCCGCGCTCGGTACAGATCGCCGGTGGTGATGCACAGATGTTGGCGGAAGCGGCCCGAGCCAACGTAGAGCTGGGGGCGCAGATTATCGACATCAACATGGGCTGCCCGGCGAAGAAGGTCTGCAACAAGGCCGCAGGCTCGGCACTGTTGAAAGACGAAGCGCTGGTCACCGAGATCCTGCAGGCGGTTGTCGCCGCGGTCGATGTGCCGGTGACCCTGAAGATCCGCACCGGATGGGACCGGGAGAACAAGAACGGCCTGACGGTGGCGAAGATCGCCGAACAGGCAGGTATCACGGCGCTTGCGGTCCATGGCCGCACCCGTGCCGACCTGTACACCGGCGAAGCCGAGTACGACACCATAGCCGCGATCAAGCAGGCGGTGTCCATTCCGGTCTTCGCCAATGGCGATGTCGACTCGCCCGAGAAGGCCCGGTACGTGCTGGACGCGACCGGTGCCGACGGCCTGTTGATCGGCCGGGCCGCCCAGGGGCGGCCATGGATTTTTCGTGAAATCGAACATTACCTGCGCACGGGAGAAAAGCTCGCTGCGCCGCAGTTGTCCGAGGTGGAACGTATTCTGCTAGAGCATCTGGCCGCGCTGCATGCCTTCTACGGAGAAGTCATGGGCGTACGCATCGCTCGCAAGCATGTGGGCTGGTATCTCGCAACCCTGCCGGGCGCCAGGGAGTTTCGCGCCCGTTTCAATCGTTTGGATGGTACGCAAGCACAATGCGCCGACGTTCAGGCGTTTTTCGCCGAACGTTACAAGAGCCTGACAGGGGACGAAGGGGTGGCCGCATGACGATGATGACCGAGACTTTAGTGAGTGGAACAGCACCCGTGAGCGACAACGTGAATTTGAAACAGCACCTCAATACGCCCAGCGAAGAAGGCCAGACCCTTCGCGGGAGCGTCGAGAAGGCGCTGCACAATTATTTCGCCCACCTTGAGGGCGCTGCCGTCACGGATGTGTACAACCTGGTGCTCTCCGAAGTCGAGGCGCCTCTGCTCGAAAGCGTGATGAACTACGTCAAGGGCAACCAGACCAAGGCCAGCGAGCTGCTGGGCTTGAATCGCGGAACCCTGCGCAAGAAACTCAAGCAGTACGATCTACTTTAAGCATTCAATCAAACCAGAAAGGCGCCCGCGTAAAAAACGGTCGCCTTTTTTGCTGACTTCCCTTGCTTTTGATGGAACCTGAAATGACCGACCAGACCACCCGCCTGCCGATCCGCCGCGCCTTGATCAGCGTCTCCGACAAGACCGGGATCCTTGAATTCGCCCGCGAGCTGCAACAGTTGGGCGTCGAGATCCTCTCCACCGGCGGGACCTTCAAGTTGCTGCAGGATAACGGCGTCGCCGCGGTGGAAGTCGCTGACTACACCGGTTTCGCGGAAATGATGGACGGTCGCGTCAAGACCCTGCACCCTAAAATCCACGGCGGGATCCTGGGCCGTCGCGGCATCGACGACGCCATCATGAACGAACACGGCATCAAGCCGATCGACCTGGTAGCGGTCAACCTCTACCCGTTCGAAGCCACCATCAACAAGCCCGGCTGCGACCTGCCGACCGCCATCGAGAACATCGACATCGGCGGCCCGACCATGGTCCGCTCGGCGGCCAAGAACCATAAAGACGTGGCGATCGTGGTCAACGCCAGCGACTACGCCAGCGTGCTGGAAAATCTCAAGGCCGGTGGCCTGACCTACGCCCAGCGTTTCGACCTGATGCTCAAGGCCTTCGAACACACCGCGGCCTACGACGGCATGATCGCCAACTACATGGGCACCGTGAACCAGGCGGCCGAAACCCTGGGCACCGAAGGCCGCAGCGAATTCCCGCGCACCTTCAACACCCAATTCGTCAAGGCCCAGGAAATGCGCTACGGCGAGAACCCGCACCAGAGCGCGGCGTTCTACGTGGAAGCCAAGCCTGCCGAAGTCGGCATCGCCACCGCCACCCAGTTGCAAGGCAAGGAACTTTCCTTCAACAACGTAGCCGATACCGACGCCGCGCTGGAATGCGTGAAGAGCTTCGTCAAGCCAGCCTGCGTAATCGTCAAGCACGCCAACCCGTGCGGCGTGGCGGTGAGCCCGGACGCCGAGGGCGGCATCCGCCAGGCCTACGAGCTGGCCTACGCCACCGACACCGAGTCGGCCTTCGGCGGCATCATCGCCTTCAACCGTGAACTGGACGCCGAGACCGCCAAGGCCATCGTCGAGCGCCAGTTCGTCGAGGTGATCATTGCCCCCTCCGTCAGCGAAGAAGCCCGCGCTATTGTTGCCGCCAAGGCCAACGTGCGCCTGCTGGCCTGCGGCCAATGGTCGGCCGACCGGGCGCCAGCCTGGGACTACAAGCGCGTCAACGGCGGCCTGCTGGTCCAGAGCCGCGATATCGGCATGATCGGCAGTGAAGACCTGAAGGTCGTGACCCAGCGCGCCCCGAGCGAGCAGGAAATCAACGACCTGATCTTCGCCTGGAAAGTCGCCAAGTACGTCAAATCCAACGCTATCGTCTACGCCAAGAACCGCCAGACTATCGGCGTCGGCGCCGGTCAGATGAGCCGCGTGAACTCGGCTCGCATCGCCGCCATCAAGGCTGAACACGCTGGTTTGCAGGTCCAGGGCGCGGTCATGGCCTCCGATGCGTTCTTCCCGTTCCGTGATGGCATCGACAATGCGGCCAAGGTCGGCATCACCGCGGTGATCCAGCCGGGTGGTTCGATGCGTGATGCAGAAGTGATTGCTGCCGCCGACGAGGCAGGGATTGCAATGGTATTCACAGGCATGCGCCACTTCCGCCACTAACAAGAGAACGGCCGCACTGAAGTCGGCATCTGCTGCGTTGGAGCCGACCTCGATGATGCTCATTGCCATAAGGCAACTCCGCTCATCAAGGTCGACTCCGCCTTGCATCTACCGACTTCATTGCAGCCTCCTACGGCGTAAAAACGCCTTAGGCTCCAAACCGAATCAGCGTCATCGAGGTTTTTTGAAATGAATGTTTTGATCATTGGCAGCGGTGGCCGTGAACACGCCCTGGCCTGGAAAGTGGCTCAGGATCCGCGCGTGCAGAAGGTCTTTGTCGCTCCGGGCAATGCCGGCACCGCCATCGAAGCCAAGTGCGAGAACGTCGCCATCGACGTGCTGGCCCTGGAGCAACTGGCCGATTTCGCCGAGAAAAATGTCTCGCTGACCATCGTCGGTCCGGAAGTACCACTGGTTGCCGGTGTAGTCGATCTGTTCCGCTCCCGTGGCCTGGACTGCTTCGGCCCGACTGCCGGCGCCGCGCAGCTGGAAGGTTCGAAAGCGTTCACCAAGGATTTCCTGGCGCGCCACAAGATCCCAACTGCCGACTACCAGAACTTCACCGAAATCGAACCGGCATTGGCTTACCTGCGCGAAAAAGGCGCACCGATCGTGATCAAGGCCGATGGCCTGGCCGCTGGTAAAGGCGTGATCGTGGCCATGACCCTGAGCGAGGCCGAAGAAGCCGTACGCGACATGCTCGCTGGCAACGCCTTCGGTGACGCCGGTTCCCGTGTGGTAATCGAAGAATTCCTCGACGGCGAGGAAGCCAGCTTCATCGTCATGGTCGATGGCAAGAACGTCCTGCCCATGGCCACCAGCCAGGACCACAAGCGCGTCGGCGATGGCGACAGCGGCCCGAACACCGGCGGCATGGGTGCCTACTCCCCCGCGCCAGTGGTCACCGCCGACGTTCACCAGCGCGTGATGGACCAGGTCATCTGGCCAACCGTGCGTGGCATGGCCGAGGAAGGCAACGTCTACACCGGTTTCCTCTATGCTGGCCTGATGATCGACAAGGCTGGTAACCCAAAAGTCATCGAATTCAACTGCCGTTTCGGCGATCCTGAGACCCAGCCGGTCATGCTGCGCCTGCAATCGAGCCTGGTGCTGCTGGTCGAGGCCGCTCTGGCCCAAGCGCTGGACAAGGTTGAAGCCCAATGGGATCCACGTCCGAGCGTTGGCATCGTGCTGGCGGCCGGTGGTTACCCGGGCGACTACGCCAAGGGCAGCGCCATCAAGGGCCTGGAAGCCGCCGCCCAGTTGGAAGGTAAGGTTTTCCACGCAGGTACGGCATTGAAGGACGGCCAGGTCGTGACGGCTGGTGGTCGAGTGTTGTGCGCCACTGCCATGGGTGCCAGCGTCGACGCCGCTCAGCAGCAAGCCTACAAGCTTGCCGCGCAGATTGATTGGGAAGGCTGTTTCTACCGCAAGGACATTGGCTACCGTGCCATTGCACGCGAGCGTGGCGAAAACCTGGAATAATCCGGTCATTCAGACAGGCAAGGGTCCAGGGCTCTTGCCTGTCTGCTCGGGCGCCGCGCATAGTTATCATCTGGCATCAACCTACGAAGGGATTTCGCCGTGCGCTGGCTCAGGATTGCCATAAGCTTGACCGTTACCCTGCTGACGCTGCTCTGCGTGCTCCCGGCACAGGCCGCGCCCGGCAGCGGCTGGGCGGTATTGCTCGACGAACAGGGCGACCTGAAGCTGAGCGACATCCGCTCTGCCCGCTATACCAACCAGTTCAGCCCCATTGACCTGGATCACCTCAAGGCAGCCGAGCCGGGGGGAGCCCTGTGGCTGCGCTTCCGGCTTTCCCCCGACAGGCATGAACAGATCCTGCGAGTCTTCGCGCCCGATCTGTCGCGCCTGAATCTTTATGTGCTGGATGGCGACACTCTGGTCAGCCAACAAGTCACCGGCAACGCCATGCCGCATACCGAACCTACGGTGCCCAGCAGCGATTTCATGCTGCCCTTGCCGCGCAGCGATAAATCGCTGGACGTCTACCTGAGACTGGCATCGCGCTACGAACTGCGCCCCTATGTCACGTTGCAGCCGGCGGTCCTGGCGGCGGCCAACCAGAACCAGACGCTGGTCTATGGGCTGTTGTTCGGCTGTATCGCCATGCTGATCCTGCACAACCTCACCCGCTACGCTTATACCCGATCGCGCAGTTGCCTGTGGCTGGCCGCCTGCGAAGGGCTGCTGATGCTCAGCCTGGTACTGCTGCTGAACCTCGCTGGGGCCTGGCTGCCTGACTGGCCGGCGATCCAGACGCCGGGTGCCTATCTGGCCTTGTTGCTGACCGCGCCCTGCGGCTTGATGTTCGCCTATCGTTATTTCGCCCCACTGGGACCGCATCCATTGGACCGGCTGCTGCTGGGCGAAATTGTCTTCATCATGCTCTGCAGCCTGTTGCTGTTATTCGTCAACACGCTGCCCCTCAATATCATGACTTATGCGCTGGTGGCCCTGGCCGGCCTGAGCATGCTGTTCGTCAGCGCCTGGCACTGGCAGAAGGGCTACCGCCCGGCGCGGCTTTTCGTCGCCGCCATGGTGGTGTTCAACCTGGGTACGCTGATCATTCTTCCAGCCCTGCAAGGGCTGACCGAAGTCGCGCCCCAAGGGCTGATCGTCACCTTGCTGGTCATTATCTGCGTCAGCGGCCTGCTGATGAGCGTCGCGTTGGGCGAACGCCAGCGATCGATCAATGAAAACCGTTTCAGCCTGAGCCGCGACCTGGCGGCGAGCAATGCCGAGATCAACGCCAAGGCCGAGTTCCTGGCCAAGATCAGCCACGAGATCCGCACACCGATGAATGGCGTGCTGGGCATGACCGAGCTGTTGCTGGGCACGCCGCTCTCCGTCAAACAGCGCGACTACGTGCAGACGATCCACAGCGCCGGCAATGAACTGCTTACCCTGATCAACGAAATTCTCGACATTTCCCGTCTCGAATCCGGGCAAATCGAGCTGGATGACGTGCAGTTCGATCTCAATGCACTGATCGAGGACTGCCTGAGCATCTTCCGCGCCAAGGCCGAACAGCAGAATGTCGAGCTGATCAGCTTCATCCAGCCCCAGGTGCCTCGGGTCATCAGCGGCGATCCGACGCGGCTGCGTCAGGCGCTGTTGAGCCTGCTGGAAAATGCCTTGAAGAAAACCGATGAAGGCGAGGTCCTGATCGTTGTCGCCCTCGACGAGCGCAGCAGTCAACCGCGCCTGCGAATCGCGGTACAGGACAGCGGCTCGCCCATGGATGCGGAAGAACGCGAAACGCTGATGCATGCCGAGCTGCACAGCAAGAACGTCCTATCGGCCACGCGCCTGGGCGGCAACCTGGGGCTGGTCATCGCTCGCCAGTTGATCATGCTGATGAATGGCGAATTCGGCATCAAGAGTGGCAGCAGCCAAGGCAGCACCTTGTGGCTGACCTTGCCGCTGGACCCAGACCGCCTGGAACATCCGACCGCCGACCTCGATGGCCCGCTACAGGGCGCGCGGGTCTTGGTGGTCGATGACAACGACACCTGCCGCAAGGTGCTCGTGCAGCAATGCAGCGCTTGGGGCCTGAACGTCAGCGCCGTACCGTCGGGCAAGGAAGCCCTCGCGCTGCTGCGCACCAAGGCGCACCTGCGCGACTACTTCGACGTGGTGCTGCTGGACCAGAACATGCCTGGCATGACCGGCATGCAACTGGCCGCCAAGATCAAGGAAGACCCAAGCCTCAACCACGATATCCTGCTGATCATGCTGACCGGCATCAGCAACGCGCCCAGCAAGATCGTGGCGCGCAACAGCGGCGTCAAGCGCATCCTCGCCAAACCCGTGGCAGGTTACACGCTCAAGACCACCCTGGCGGACGAACTGAACCAGCGTAATAAAGGCCAGGCGCCGAATGTCCCGGTCAACGCCGGTCTGCCACTCCCAGTGAAGGTCCCCAGCGATTTCCGCATCCTGGTGGCAGAAGACAACACCATCTCCACCAAGGTCATTCGCGGCATGCTCGGCAAGCTCAATCTGCAACCCGACACCGCCAGCAACGGCGAAGAAGCGCTCAAGGCGATGAAAGAGCAACGCTACGACCTGGTGCTGATGGACTGTGAAATGCCCATTCTCGATGGGTTCTCCGCCACCCAACAGCTACGCGCCTGGGAAGTCGGAAACCAGCGCACCCGCACGCCAGTGGTGGCGCTCACCGCGCATATCCTCGCCGAACACAAGGAGCGCGCTCGCCAGGCGGGCATGGACGGGCACATGGCCAAGCCGGTGGAACTGTCGCAGTTGCGTGAGCTGATCGAACACTGGGTGGCCCAGCGCGATCAGCAAAACAATACAGCGCATACGTCCTGAGCCGACAGGCGTCAAATCGCCTGATAGACTCCCGTCGTCTTCCTCTGTCACGAGCCTTGACCATGCTCCATGTGCTGTTCAGCGTTTACCTGAAAATGTTGGTGCTCTACAGCCCCTTTTTCGTGCTGTCGTGTTTTATCAGCCTGACACGCGGCTATTCCCGCAAGGAACAGCGTCGCCTGGCCTGGAAAGTCGCGACCGCAACGCTGGTTTCCAGCGTGTTGCTGTATTTGTTTGGCAGGGTGATCTTCAGCGTGTTCGGCATCACGGTGGATGCGTTCCGTATCGGCGCTGGCAGCGTCTTGTTCATTTCGGCCTTGGGCATGGCCCAGGGCAAATCGGCGGTACAAACCGATAATGTTCAGCAGGACGTGACCATCGTCCCGCTGACCATTCCGTTGACCGTCGGCCCCGGCACCATCGGCGCCCTGCTGGTGATGGGCGTAAGCCAGCCGCACTGGGACGACAAGCTCATGGCGATCATCAGCATCGCCCTGGCCAGCTTCACCGTCGGCGTGGTGCTGTACCTGTCCAGCCGCATCGAGCGAATCCTCGGCGACCAGGGCTTGCAGATTGTCAGCCGGCTGATGGGGTTGTTTGTCTGTGCGCTGGCGGCCCAGATCATTTTCACCGGGGTGAGAGGCTATCTGGTGCCGTGACCTTGGCCGAGAGAGGAATTAGCTGCTCTTGCGGCGGCTGAAGCGTTTACTCAGAACTTCCCTGCGATGCTTGCCCAAATACCCTTCAATATCGTTCCTGAGTGCCTCGTAACGTTCCGGATTGAAGGTCACGAACGATTTGCCCCGGAAGATATCCCGTGCCGACGCACGCCAGTTCACGAAAAGAACGCCACCGTTACTTGAGGAGCCGGTCTGTTTTATCGAACTGGAGGATGCGATGAGAATACCGTTGGGTAACTGCTCACAAGGAAGGACAGACAGGCGCGCACCATCGGCGGATTTGACTTGGGTGTTGAATAGGTCAATGGTCTCCTTGTCCTGCTTCAAACCATCAATTGTCGTACTGACCACCGCACCAAGTACCGTTGCCGCCGGTAGGCTGGCTTTCACGCCATCGATAACTCCTTTGACGATGTCGCTGATGACATTGTCCATATCCACCTGTAGCGAATTCTCGGAATAGCGCGAGTAGCCGTCATCGGCCACAAAGCAGCCAAGATCCTGCAAGCATCGAATGAAAGCCTCATACCAGCCATGAGTATTCTTGCCGCCAGGCACTTCATAGTTGGCCTCCATGATTGACATGGTGATCAGGTTCTCCATGATCGCCATGTTATTGAGCGACATATTATTGCCATAACCCAAAAGTGCATCCCCGAGCATCAAGGCATCCATTTCCCTGTTGGGATTATCCTGCACTGTCTGCATAACGGACCTGCGCGTACGCCGCCCGGTATCAACCAACGCCTTCCGCCTATTGATGCGAGCACTCACCAACTCCAAACTTTGCGCAACGCTAACGACACTATCAAACTTTTCCATACTACTTTCCTTATTTAATGACTGACCGCTCCTGCGGACAAAAAACAATCTAAACCACGCACAACCAAACTCACAACCCAAAAGCAGATACGATATATGTCGCACCACCCTACCACCGCCAAAAAACATATTTAGACGACAACTATCATTCCTACCTTTATAAACACTCTGCGATAGTAGCCCTTCAACTAATCCACCCTCTCTAATGAAGGAAATTTTTGTCATGGCCGACAAAACATTAACCGGACTCGTAACGGGCCCGAATCTGTTCTCATATATCGGGGCACTTTCCCTACAGGACCACGACGACATTGCAGACTGCACCAATATAGCCACCCTATCGGCCGACCTCGGCTATCTCCGTCACGCCAACCCCCGCGATTGGTTTGGCGAATATGTCAACACACTGAATTTTCTCGGCTGGGGGCTTTATGACGGGTCTATCTTCGAAAGCACACAACACTCTTTATCCGGTTCCGTGGCAGAGTTCCTGGTACGAAGCGCCGACGCCATGCGTGATTCACGGCAAGCGAATGCGATGATCGATACATTGGACACCTTCAAGGCCAACAGTCCTGCCCTGTTATCGTTCGATACGGAAACGCTCCAGGGCGAGTCATTTCAAATCGCCCCGGCTCGATACGACTCACAAGGCAACCTGCATATCGCTCTGTTTAAGCTCGAACTGAGCGTAAATGTAAAAAGAAGCAGTTTTTTGTTCTGGAACTGGGAAAACCGCACTGCCCGAGTGATCCAACGCAAAGCGTACTTGAGACTTGACAGAAGCAGGCTGGACACACGAAGGGAATCAATCCGGAAGAAACTTGACGAGCAACTCATGAGACGATTTGCCCTACGAAGCAATAGCCGCATAAGCGGCCAGTAACGGAACTCAAGGGGGCGCTATCCGTTGAGCGTCCATTAAAAAGGGCTGCTAATGGATCACATCCGCAGCCCTTCTTCTTACCGCTCGATTTAGCCAGGGATCAACCCGCCAAATCGACTTCCCTCGCCGCCGATGTTTCCAGTAACTCCTTTAGCGTGATGCTCAGGCTACCCGACAAAGCGCCCACCTGCGTCACCCATGTCGAAACGGAATAGTAACGAGCCCCGTCGAAACTGAACCGCACATTGCCACGCAAGCTGACATCGGTGGCAAACACCTCACGACAAATCACACTGCGTCCGCTGTTCGGATCAAAAATCACCAGGTGTTCATCGACAATGCTCAACTGTAGTTGCTCAGGCTCCTTGAGGTCCCAGACCAACGTGCCGGGAACGGTTGCCTTGTCGGGCAACGAAGGCCGGCAGTCAAGGATGACCGACTGGACTTGCCACCAGATGGACGGTGGAAGTCGGTAAGTCACCGCACCTTCGCCCATGCGCAGGACCAAGGTTGTGACATCGTCTGGAAGCAGCGCGGGCAGATCATCAACCTTCGTTTCGGCGCTCTGGACAACCAGCACCTCGCCCTCACGCTGAACATAGCTGAGCGGTCCCGCATCCCCTTCGCGGGGGTATGTCAGCAGTTTCCCATCCTTGTTTTCGCGAAGTAATACGTTGGTCTGGTGCTGGGTTCCAAGCACCTCGAACCCCTGCGCGAAGGCAACCCTGGGCACGCGGATCATGCGCCCGGTATCGGCGACGAACCACGCCAGGCCATCAGGCACTTCCACCGTCAACAGGGCGCTATGGGAGACGGACCTCGCCAATCGCTCAAGCGCTTCTTGCTCTCGCCCGCCCTGGGTGACCACCCACTCACGGGTGACTCCGGTGAGCAAAGCGTGTCCAGGATCTCGCAGCATGATCACCAGGCCCTCCTCGGTGACACCACGCAATCCCGGTCCGTCGACCGTCAGGTTGACGAACTTCCAGGGCGCCCACTCACGTTTCGCAGGAGCCAACACGTCAGCCTGGAGCAACTGCGAACCTTGACCGAACGCGCGCTCCACCTGTTCATGATCGATCAGGGCCTGGCGAAGGACCTCGCCATTGGACATATCGAACAACCAGGCCGCCTCGCCATCCGGGGTGACGTTCAAAAGACGAAGGACGGTCGCGTGCTCCGGTTTAGCCAGCAGCAGCCTGTTGTCGATATACCAGGCGTACAACCTCGTCTTGCCGTCGTGCGCCACCAGCCCCAGAAGGTCGAAACGATCTGTGTTTTGCTTGCGGGCGAGTGACTCCAGGGCAGGCCACCAATGCTGTTGTTTCTGCGGCGGCGCCTTGAACCAATGTTCGTTTATGCCCCCAAACCCAAAGTCTCCCTGGCGGGTCAGGTTGAAGAACAAGCCGTCGGTCCTCATGGCCGCGTATCCGTTGTCCATGGCAACAAAATCCTCGACGAACCCTCTCTGCCGCCATTTATCGGACCAAACTGCCTTGCCATCGACAAGGGTGCGCTGCCGACGACACACCGTCCGGTATTTGCGGTCGAAAATCATGAATGCATCGATTTCGTCTGCCAGGCTCAACAGGGTCAGCTCGGTCCCGTCCTTGATCGTGTCACGCCAGCCGCGGTAGTGCTTGGGTGGCGGCACGGGACGAATGATCAGGTTATCGCCCCAGCGCACCCACGCCATATCCCTGTCTGCATCGTTCAGCTTCCAGCAGATCGATACAAAGGGCGCCGGTTGCCAGGTGACAGTTTCGAAAGTGTGCATCCCTCCAAACGTTGACGAATATTCAAAACCATCCGCAAGCACTAGCGACCAGTCGCGAAGGGTTTCGCTGCTCCCCAGAAGTGCTTCCAGATGGGGGTCCAAACCTCGTGTGATCGAAGTCAGCAGCAGTCTCTCATCCTGGATGACGTAAGCCAGAACATCGATGCTGCGATCCTTGCGGGTAATCTGCTGCACGATATGGATGATCCCCTGTGCGTCTGCCTCGACACTCTTGATCGCCGCCTTTACGCTTATTGAACCCCACAACCAATAGTGTCGGCTCAACAGCCCTGTCTTAGCGTCGACTTGCCAGATCCTCACATCCTTCGGGTCATAGAACCAGGCATAACCATTTACCACCGCCCCAAGCGATGTCGGTTCGTCACCTATGATTTCATCGCGGATGTAGAGGAAACGGTCCTCTTTCGAGTCGTACCAAGCCGTAACGTGTCGCGGGGGTTTCGGGTCTTCGAACGGAATCAGGTATTGACGAACCGGCGTGTACGGTGCCGTCAGCCGGTGCTGTTGGTTCAAGGCCTTGAAATGTTCCTGCAGTGCCTGCTGGCCCTGGCACTCCGGCACCACCTCCAGGACAACATTGAGCTGGCGAGAGCCTCGGTCTACCTGGAACACTTTTCCTTGGGCGGTCCGCAACAAAACCTCATGGCGTCCAGTTGCAGTGAATGTCACCTCAACGTCACCAATGGACAGACGTTCCGTGGATGGAAACTTGATATCGCTTTCCTCGGCCCAGGGAGCGTCCAGTATCCAGGTCGAATGACCTGATTGCGTTGTACCGAGAGCCAGCTTCACACCGGGGTTGATCAGCACCGCACACCGCTTGCCGGCGCCCTGGATGCGATAAGTGATCAATTTGTGCCAGATCGGCGGAAGCTCGGGGATCACCAGCGAACGATCGGTATCATCCAGCACTACATCGATCGTGGTTGAACTGTAGTCCGGCTCGAAAAGACGATGGAGGATGTAGTCACTGGGAAACGAATAGAAGGAAAAAAGGAACAGCCATTCGCCGTTCGCCTTTCTTTTCTCCAGGCGTCGCGCCGTGTCGAAACCGGTGTCATGGCGCCAGTTCGCAAAGGGCAAAGCCTTGTATTCGTAGCGGTAACAGGTCTGCGGAATGCACGGCAAGACGATGGCTTGGCCGGGGGGCGGCGTGAAGCTGACTCGAGACGGCAAGTCCAGTTCCCCGCGGATATAGATCGGCTGGCCGCGGTCGGTCGAAAACGATGGCACGCCAAAATGATCGTACAAGGGATACAGCGTGGGACTGCCAAGGTTCAGGGTTCCATCGGCCAGATTCACGGCGTCGATGATCAGCGACGGGCGTGGCTTCCAGGCGCCATGAGCCGCATCGAGCCGATAGGCGTTCAAATGGGCCTTTGCCACCTCATCGAAAAACAACCCGACCTGCTTGGCTTCCTCGGCAATAATGGCAAACCCTTGGGCCAGTGCGGCGACTCCGACGCCCAGCCCCGCCAGCAACACGGAAGCGCTGCCGAGGAACGCCCCGGTCGTGGCGCCAGCCATCAGGGCTCCCGCCGATAATGCAAGGCCGCCCGAATCGAAAGCCAGTTGGGTGCCAAACTGAGCGCGTTCAACATCGTTATGCGCGGTCGCTAATTGGTAGATGTCGAACCCGACATTCGCCAGTTGCAGCACCCCCCCCGTCGCTTCGCTCACAGTGGCGCCCACGGAGGCCTTGACCACCGGCGCGACGGTGCTAGCGATCAGTTTCTCCTCATCCAACGCTTTGCGAACCAGGCCGACCAGCCCGGCGACGTCGGCCACAGTGCCATGGGCCATTTGCGCGTAATTGACATAGGCATGCAATCGCACCGCCAGGGTGAGGGGACGGTCGGCCCCTTCCCGTCCCCTCAGCGCGTTCATCAACGCCTGGATGGCGAAACCGGCGTTCAACGTATGAACGCCGCCCACCGCATGGGCATCGTCCGTGGCGGTGGGCTGGTTGGCCAACGTCGAGAAACGTTCCGAAAGGTGGTTTTTTATGCGCAGGAGACGATGGTCATCGGTCTTGATCTGTACCGGATGCCCTGGATCGGCCGGATCGACCATGGTTATCCGGTACGTCCCGTCCGGATCACCCTCCAGAGTGTCGAACAGCGGTACGAGGCTTGAGGCAGACTCACTCGTCTGTTGCAAACGCGTTGTCGCGTCAGCGATCTGTTGCGCCCACCAATGGCCATCCAAGGCCAGCAAGCAACTGCCAAGTCGCGGATTGTCCTGGAGCGATTGTCCCCGGGCGCTGGCGATCCGCGTCCTGACAGAGCGTTGCGACTGGCCTCGTAAGGCGTCGGGTAGCAACAACTGCGAAACCCGTACCGTATTGGGTAATACCTCCTTTGCCACCCGGCTACCATCCAGCTCGATCAAGTCAAACGAAGGACGAGTCTCTTCGCCATATGCGCCGTACTGGGCGGCCATCCCCTGGGTGATAAAAAACTCTTCCAGCGCCTTCGTAAAACCCGTGGCGTCCTGATAATCGAACACGCCAAAATTCGGATCGTAGAAGTGGTAGGTTTCGTGTCCGCCTTCGACAGTCTTTGCGGCAAGCATGACGTGATTATCTGAATTGAGCATCAATGTACTGGCCGTCTTGCTCTGCAGAATATGCACGACCTCACCCAGATCAGCGCGTTCGAGGACATTACCCACGTTGTCCACTTTCATCTCACGCAACGATTCCAGGCTGCTCATGAAATCAGGCGAGTCCCCCTCGTCAGATGCCGCGATCGCCAGCTCGAATCGATTACACAGGGTCCGAATGGCATCCGCCCCCTGAGAAAAAGCAGCCGCCATGGCCAGGGACAATGGGTAGCAACGCCCAGCTACGCGATCACCCGGGCCCTGGAACAGTAGGTCCTGTGGTACGGACCTGAAAGCGTTCGGGTCAACGGCAAACAGAACAGTGTTCAACCGCCTGACTATCTGGCTCCGGTATTCATGCATCGCCGCTTGCTGGACGCGCTCTACGTATTGACCCCACTGACGTAACGTCAACGGCTTTTCGAGCAGGGACCTCCTCAGCCCCAACGCGGTTTCGTCATGCCGGGGAGCACCGTTCACCGCACTTTCAATCCCTGCCAGGAACGCCGGGGCCTGATGCGCATATAACGCGCGCTCGATTGCTGTGTAACGGTTCAGGGTTCCGGGTTTCTTGAAATCATTGAGCAGGTTTTCCAACTGCGGGCGAGCCGCGTCGAAACTGGCATTGTCCAGCCTCTTCAAACCGATCAATGCCCCAATCTGAAGGCGTTGCAGCGGTCCCAACTGGAGAACGTCAAGGTGCCCGCCAGCCATCTCGTTCAAGAGTTGCCCAATGGATAACGGTTGCACCCGCTGTTCGCGCGGTGGCGCTGGCATGAGTTTTCCGTTGCTTTGGGCACGAATGGATTGGCGGTCATCGAACCCCAGGGGAATGACCTCATCGAATACCACCTCACCGGTGTGGCCCTGACTCATCGCGGTGATGAAGGGCTCACCCAACTCATCGGCGAGTGGCTGTAGCACGTCGGTGGAGAGCACATGGCGCCCCTCGATCAACGGCCAGCCTTCCTCGAACTCGATACTGTACGGCTTGAGCAGTTCCGCCAGGTTCGCGGTGTAGCGGGCTTGCATCCGGCCTTCGGTCCAGCGAGCTTTTTCGGCTGCGAACCAGGCGTCCATGTCTTCGGTGTTTTCCTTCCATGAATGGTCCTGCTCTTCCTCCGTATTGTTGTTGAAGCCCGTCTTCAACCGAATGGATTTGCGTAGCGCTTGAGCCCCATGTGGCGTGAGAAACCTGCTCCCATACTCCATCAGCCCCGCCCGCACAGCGCCCGGCCCCGTCAGGAATATCGAACCCTGGGCCTGGGGACGTAAACCGTCACTGAAATAGTCCATTATTGCCACGCGAAGCCTCAAGGCATGGCTATCTTCAATGCTGACCTTTTCTTCGACGATATCGAATTCAACCTTGAGGACTCGCTCCGCAAGATTCAAGATGCGATTGGCCTCATGGAAATCGATATTATTTTTGCGGGCTTCGCGCTCAACAGCGAGCAGTGCCTGATGATGAATCTCGAAGCGCTCGATAATGGCATTGACCGCAGCCGACCCCGGATGGCTGATAATCAAGGCATTGGATTCCCCCCCTTCGATTTGGGCCAGGCGCAAACTGTCGGCACGCGCGCTGCCATCCGTGAACGGAGCAAACACTTGCTTCAACGACGGGGTAGTTTTTGCAAATTGTTCCAACGCCCCGCGATGCTCTTCAGGGATGGCGGCAGTGTAGTCCTTGTATCGATCGGCCAGCGCCTGGCGACCCGGCATCCAATCGGGATTATTGTTGAGCAACAACTGCAACGCGCCCAGCCGTGGTTGCTTCTCCAGACGGTTGATATCAACGCCCGCCACGCCTTGGACAAAGGGCGGCAAGAAGTCCACATCGCTGTAGATACCACCTTCGTCATGCACCACCAGCATCCGCACAATGTCCGAGGCTGCCGCGAGGTTACCGCGCAAGGACATTTCACGATGATAAAATTCCCCCAGACGAGGGAAAGCCTGAAGCTCACGGACGTCGCGCAGTTGCATGCCTTCGTCGCTCAAACCGTGCATGACTTGAGCGTTCTTATTCTTCAGTGCGCGCAGAACACTTTCATCGCGTTCATATCCGCGAACCAACAAGTCTATGCGTGCTTCGTCCGCACGCTTACCCCGTTTGATAGCTCGGTCAATGTGCATTGACATCTGGCGCTTCAACGCCGTCACTCTCATCTCGTAGCGAGTGGCCAGATCATCGCCAGACGCCGCCGACTGCTCTTCGCCACCCCATGTATCAGCCTTCGCCGCCTCAACGATAATTCGCGTAGTTTCGTGTACCAATAGCCCATCCGGGTCATGCCAGACATTCACGGTGAAATCTTTGGGCATTACCTGTTTCCACAGGCGAAGGTAATCCAGCTGAATATCGCCCAAGCCTCCGCCAAGCCAAACAAAATGCAGTTTTCGTGGCACTTCGCTGACGGGTTGTTTCATTAACTCAATACGGTTGGACAGGCGCGTTTCGTAACTTTCTACCCTGCGGTGACTACGCCTCAGGCCCATATCCTCGCTGGCCGGGTCCGAAGACGATTCTGACGCACGCCTACGCCTGCTTTGCCCCTGAAGCGACTCCAAGGTTCTTTTCAGCAACGCCAAAGGCGTCAGCATTTCAGGCGTATCTCGCGTTTTGACACAGCTGTCATAGTATCTAAGCGCTGCGTCGTATCCTTCGGTACCTGTATAAGGCGTCAATATTCGCTCTAGCGCATCGCGCGCCACCAACTTGTCGAAAGTGGCGTAATCCCTCACGGGTGAATCCTTGAATCGTTTCATAAAACGGCAATTCCATTTGATATAACAGCCCGACGGGGCGGGCATTGTTTTAATCGAGCACTTCCCTGCACTCGTGCATACTTTTAAAAACCAATAGAGCAGTTCACATTTTACGGCACAAACATAACCGTCACCCGGGCGAACCTCAACCAGTCGCTGCGTCAATCATCATTCAAGATAAAACCATTAAAAAGTTACACTTCACCGCGAGACAGCAGAACACCGTCAAACAAGACCTGACAACTAATCTGAACTAACTCGCCTCAACGAATCGGTCGAGACTAAAAAAGGAGGGTAACTTAAAGACAGCGACCCGAACGGGCCGCCAGATTTTTTCAGAGCGGTTTATCGCCGTACCACCGTGGGGTGTAGACCCAGTTCCCACCCTCGGCACGAGGGAAGACACAGGTCGTGGAAGAACCCACAAGCACCATCGTGCGCATGTCGACCTGCTCCGGGGTCAACTGCCCCAGTGTCGTAACACGCAATGTCTGGCCGGGACGGCCTATGTCGCGCCCCAAGACCACCGGAGTATCCGGTGCGCGGTGTTCTGCCACGATCTCAAGCGCACGGCCCAGTTGCCATGGGCGAGAACGGGAAATCGGATTGTAGAACGCCAGGGCCAGGTCGGCTTCCGCCGCCAGGGCCAGGCGCTTCTCGATAATCGACCAGGGCTTGAGATTGTCCGACAGCGACATCACGCAGAAATCGTGCCCCAGCGGCGCGCCGGCCTGGGCGGCGGTGGCCAGGGAGGCCGACACGCCCGGCAGGATTTGCAAGTCGACGTTATGCCAGCCCGGGTCACTGGATTCATGCAACGCTTCGAGCACCGCCGCCGCCATGGCGAATACGCCAGGGTCACCCGAAGACACCACCACCACCGATCGCCCCTGGGCAGCCAGCTCAAAGGCGTGCCGGGCGCGCTGCATCTCTTCACGATTGTCGGTGCAATGCTGCACCTGGTCGGCACGGAAAGGGCCGGCCATGCGCACATAGGTTTCATACCCCAGCACGTCGGTGGCGCGGTCAAGTTCGGCGCGCACGGCCGGCACCATCAGCTCGGCCGCGCCAGGGCCAAGACCGATCACCGCCAGACGTCCGCGCGCGCGGCCGATCCGTTGCGGATCGACGGGTTGTGCGGCCACGGCAATGGCGATATTGCCCGTGGTCTGAATCGATACCGGCTGCCCCAAGGCACCGGCCAGCCACTGCGCGACGCTGCCGTCGGGCGCGGCGAATCGCAGCGGTACGCCCAAGGCCGAAGCGGCTTGCTGCAATTGCGGGCGCGCCATGTCGCTGTCCGCCGCCAACAGGCAGGCCAGTGACTGCACTGCAAGCCCCGCCTGGGCCAGCGCTTGGACAATGGCGGTGGAATCGTCTGACGCGCCGGCGCTCACCGCGACCACGACGTTGCGCGGATAGATGCGCAACTCATCCGCCGCCGGCACGCCCGCGGCACTGTCGACACGAATCGCCAGCCGCGCCTGTGCATCCTGTGGCAACTGCGCCTGGTCCAGCCACGGCGCCGAGCCCTCGATCCGCACCGGCTCACCGGCCAACAGGTCGGACACGAAGCGCTTGCCTTGCTCCAGGTCGCCAAGGCTGTAGCCGCCTGGCGGATTAAGCAGGCATGTGCCGAAACGCAATTCGCCGCTGGTGGTGATGGCCGGCGCGACTTGGAGCGCCCCGGCAATCTCGCGGGCCATGACGTTCACGCCCCCCAGGCCGCCCAGTAACGGCACCACGGCGCTGCCATCCTCGGCCACGGCGAGCACCGGCGGCTCGACGCCCTTCTCCAGCAACAGCGGCGCCAGCGTGCGGATGACAATGCCAGCCGCGCATAGCGCGATGATCGGCGAATCCTCCTGATAGAGCTGGCGCAACGTCGCGCCAAACTCGGCGTATGGCCGATCGCTGCCCTCGACCCGGCCCGCCAGCCCATGGATCAAAGCCTCGGGATAACGCTGCTGGATTCGCCGGGCCGTTGCCAGGCTGCCGGTGCCGAGAATGACAATGGCAGGAGCTTTTGCCGTCATCCCTGCCACCGTTCGCCAGGGACGATGATCAGCGAGAAATACGGCGAGGACATCGGCTCGACTTCATCCAGCGGGACGATTTTCTGGTTGGCCATGGTAGCTCGCTCCACATACAACGCCCGCCCATCCAGACCCAGCTCCTGCAACACCTGCCGAACCTTGGGGAAGTTGCGTCCCAGCTTCATGATGACCGCCGCGTCGGCGTCGGCCAGCCGGCGCTTGAGTTCCACGTGGGGCAATACCCCCGAAAGCACCGACAAGCTCTGGTTGCGATAGACCAGCGGCGCGCCGAGCACCGAGGCACCACCGAGCATCGAGCATACGCCGGGGATGACTTCGGCGACATAACGCTCGGCCAGCCGATCGTGCAGGTACATGTAGGAGCCGTAGAAGAACGGGTCGCCCTCGCAGATGACCGCCACGTCGCGACCAGCATCCAGGTGTACGGCCAACTGTTCGGCGGCGGTGTCGTAGAAGTCGGCGATCACCTCTTCATAGGACAGCGGCGCTGGCAGCACCTCGGTGGTGACTGGATAGACCAGCGGCAGCAACGTTTGCGCGTCCTGCAAATGGGCCTCGATGATGCCGAAAGCGTTGCCCTTCTTGCCCTTGGCGACGAAGTACGCCACCACGGGCGATTCGCGCAGCAGGCGCAAGGCTTTGACTGTGATCAGTTCGGGGTCACCGGGCCCTACGCCGAGGCCGATCAGGCGTCCTGGCTGCTGCATCATTCCACCTCCGTGGCGAGGGCGTTGACGGCGGCTGCGGCCATGGCGCTGCCGCCGAGCCGCCCTTGCATGATCACGAACGGCACGCCCCGGCTGTTGGCCGCCAGCGCCGCCTTGGATTCGGCGGCGCCGACAAACCCCACCGGAAAGCCGAGGATCAGGGCCGGTTTTGGCGCCCCGGCGTCGAGCATTTCCAGCAGGTAGAAGAGTGCCGTTGGAGCATTGCCGATGACCACGACGCTGCCTTCCAGGTGTGGGCGCCACAGCTCAAGGGCCGCCGCCGAGCGGGTGTTGCCCAGGTCCAGGGCCAACGCCGGCACGCGCTCGTCACGCAAGGTGCAGATCACCGGATTGTTGGCCGGCAGGCGAGCCCGCGTCACGCCCTCGGAAACCATCCGCGCGTCGCACAGGATCGGCGCGCCGGCCGCCAGCGCCTGGCGACCGGCCGTGCCCGCGCCCTCGGAAAACTGCAGGCCATCGACCGCCTCGACCATGCCGCAAGCGTGGATCACCCGCACCGCGAGTTTTTCCAGATCGGCCGGTATGCGCGCCAGGTTGGCCTCGGCGCGGATGATCGCGAAGGAGTTGCGATAGATCTCCTGACCGTCGCGGATGTAATCAAGCATCAAGGGGGCTCCGGGGATGAGCGTCGAGCCAGTGGTCGAGCGCTTCGATAGTCAGATTGTGCGCCTGCAACGCGCCGAAACCCGGCAGCGTCGCATCGCGAAAATACAGGTCATAACGACCGGGGGCGACCGCTAGCAAAGTGGCAGGCGCGATATGGGCCGCCGCGCAGGAACGCGGGCAACCGGACAAATGAATGTTCAGCGCCTGGCCACGGCGGTGCAGCCGCTCCGCCAATTGGTGAGCGTCGGCCTTGGTGTCGGCCATGGCCTTGGCGCAGCCACTGGACCCGGTGCACGCGATGAGCTGCGCCAGGGGCTGATCGCCCGAAACCAACAGGCCCAGCGCCTGAAGCCGCGCCAGTACACCGGCGGCGTTATCGGCGCGAACGTTAGGCAGCAACAGGCTTTGCCAAGGGGTGAAACGAAGGCTGCCGTCGCCCTTCTCCCGCGCCAGCCGCGCCGCGCCGCGCAGCATGGCGGCATCGAGCCGGCCCAGGGGAACCACGGCGCCAACGAAAACGCCATCGTCATGCTGGGGATGAATACCGATGTGCAGGCCATCGGTCGAAGCAACCCGCCGCCAATCCGGGCAGGGTTGCAGCGGTACCCGGCGGGCCAAAAGCGTGACGAATTCATCCGCGGAGAATTCAGCCAGCAACTCACGCATGCGGTTCTGGTCGGGGCGGGCCAGGTCGAGGAACAGCTCAAGTACCGCCACCACCAAGGCGTGCCCTTGGGCCAGGGGTACCCGTCCCGCCGGCTCGTCCAGCGGGACGCCAGCGAAGCCGAAGGCCAGCCAGGGCTCACCATCGCGTACCAACGCCGACAACCATAGGTCGTGGTGATGTTCCAACATCGCCAGTGCTTCTGCACCGTCCAGTTGCACGGCGAACTTGGCCGACAGTTCATGGAAACGTTCGTGGGTTTGCAACGTAGTGAGGATCTGTTCGGCCAATGGGCGAGTGTCGATGAGCATCCGCCGATCGATGCCGGCCGAGGGGCTGAGCATGAGATTGCGCACGTCATCGCCGGCCGGATTGCGAGGGCCAAGCCCAGCAGCCAGCAAAGACTCGATTAGCGCGTCGCGCTCGGGGCCGATCCCACGAACTTGCAGGTTGGCTCGGTTGGTCGCCTCGATCACACCGCCGGCGAACCGCTCGGCCACCAATGCCACGGCCTCGGCCTGGTCCGCCTGGATCGAACCGCCATCGAGCTTGATCCGACAGATCCCACCGTCCAGCGCCTGGACGACACGCAGCAACCCGGGGCAACCCGAGGGGCGTATGACGTGGCGGGACGGACGTTCGTTCAAGTTATAACCGGCAAGTAGGAGCGCCGCATCGGCGAAAGGCCGCCATTATGCCTGCTTTGCCTGGGGTCATGAAAAGCTTGCTGGTCGGATTGCCGATCGTGCATACACAAATCCTGTATCCATCACAAATCCCACTGTGGGAGCGAGCTTGCTCGCGATAGCGGTGTGCCTGAAAAAATGAGTGTTGAATGTGACGCCGGCATCGCGAGCAGGCTCGCTCCCACAAGGGATGGTCCACGCCTGATCCGCCAGGCGCGGTATGATGGCGGCCCGGTTCGCGGACGCAACCAGTGCGCCGAACAACCCCATTTATTCGAGGAACAGAGATGACCCCCTGGCTGACCGTAGTGGGCATCGGTGAAGATGGCTTCAAGGGCCTGGGCCGAACGGCTCGCCATGCATTGCTGCGGGCGCCGCGGATTCTGGGCAGCGCTCGTCAGTTGGAACTGTTGCCACTGTGTATTCGCGGCGAAAGGGAGCTATGGCCCAGCCCGTTCTCCCTGGAGCCGCTGCTGGCTCGAAAGGGCGAAGCAGTGTGCGTGCTGGCCAGCGGCGATCCGATGTTCTATGGCGTGGGCGCCAGCCTGGCGAAACAAGTGCCGGGTGATCAGATGCTGGTCATCCCCGCGCCGTCCTCTTGTTCGCTGGCGGCGGCGCGCATGGGCTGGCCGCTGCAGGACGTGGTCACGCTGTCGCTGGTGGCGCGCCCCCTGGCGGTGCTCAATGGGTATTTATCCACAGGCGTCAGGCTGTTGCTGCTGAGCAATGATCGCCACAGCCCCGGCGCCGTGGCGACGTTGCTGCGCGAGCGCGGCTTCGGCCCGAGCGCCATGACTGTGCTGGAGCATCTCGGCGGTGCGGCAGAACGCCGGATCGACGGTTGCGCCGCGCAATGGTCCGATGAAACCGTCGGCGACCTGAACCTGATCGCCATCGAATGCCGGGCCGAACCATCGACACAGCGCCTGTCACGCCTGGCCGGTTTGCCGGACACCGCGTTCGAACATGACGGCCAATTGACCAAGCGCGACGTGCGCGCCATCACCCTCGCCCGCCTCGCCCCCACGCCCGGTGAATTGCTGTGGGATGTCGGTGCCGGGAGCGGCTCCATCGGCATCGAATGGATGCGCACCCACCCCAGTTGCCGGGCCCTGGCCATCGAAGCCGACGAGGGCCGCCAAGGCTTGATCGAACGCAACCGCGACACTCTCGGCGTGCCGGGCCTGCAATTGATTCGCGGCAGCGCCCCGCAAGCGTTGGAAAACCTGGAGCGGCCGGACGCGGTGTTCATCGGCGGCGGCGTCACCCGCGAAGGCGTACTTGACACCTGCTGGGCCCACCTCAAGCCCGGCGGGCGGCTCGTCGCCAACGCCGTGACCCTGCAGAGCGAAATGACCCTCATGGGCTGGCGCGAACGCCATGGCGGTGAGCTGACTCGCATCCACATTGCCCAGGCGCAGCCGTTGGGTGAGTTCGACACCTGGCGCCAGGCGCTGCCGATTACCTTGCTGGACCTGACGAAGCCCCTCGATGCGTGACGAAACCGCCGAACAACCCGCCCCCCTGCGTAGCGGCCTGACCACCGGCAGTTGCGCCACCGCCACCAGCCTGGCGGCGGCCCGCTTGTTGTTGCGCGGCACCGAGGCCGACGCCGTGGAAATCGTCTTGCCCAAGGGCAAGCAGGTGCAGATGCGCCTGGAGTTCTGCCGATTGACCGAGCAAGGCGCCGAGGCCGGGACGATCAAGGACGCTGGCGATGACCCGGACGTGACCCACGGCGCCCTGCTGTTTTCCCAAGTGCGCTTGGTAGCCGAACCCGGCGTGCGCTTCGTCGCCGGTCGCGGCGTGGGCACGGTGACGCGACCGGGGCTGGTGCTGGGCGTCGGTGAGCCGGCAATCAACCCGGTGCCACGCCAGATGATCAACGATCACCTGGGCCGGCTGGCCGAGGAAAGCGGCTACGCCGGTGGTTTCGAAGTCACGGTCAATGTCGAGGGTGGCGAAGCCTTGGCGCTGAAAACCATGAACCCGCGACTGGGCATTCTCGGCGGTCTGTCGATCCTTGGCACCAGCGGCATCGTCCGGCCCTTTTCCTGCGCGGCCTACATCGCCTCGATCCACCAAGGCATCGATGTGGCGAAAACCAACGGCTACCTGCACATCGCCGCCTGCACCGGCAACGCCAGCGAAGACACCATGCGCCGGGTCTATAACCTGCCGGAAATCGCCCTGATCGAAATGGGCGATTTCGTCGGCGCCGTGCTCAAGCATGTGCGCAAGGTACCGGTGGAAAAGCTCAGCCTCTGCGGCGGCTTTGGCAAGATCAGCAAACTTGCCGCCGGCCACATGGACCTGCACAGCCGCCATTCGAGCATCGACCTGCCACAACTGGCCGAATGGGCCGCCGCCCTCGGCGCCGATGAGGTTTTGCAACAGGGCATCCGGCAAGCCAATACCAGCCAGCAAGCCCTGGCAATGGCCAGCGCCGCCGGCATCGCCCTCGGCGATGCGGTGTGCGAGCACGCGCTGGCCTTCGCCCGCAGCGTGGTGCCGGCCCAGGTCCAAGTCGAAGTCTTCGCCATCGACCGCCAGGGTGGGATTGTCGGTCACGCCGGAGCCTTGTCATGAAGAGCCTTGAAATGAAACGCATCCTGCTCCTCGGTGGCGTCACCGAAGCCCTGGCCATCGCCCGCACGCTTGGCCCCCAGCACATCTACAGCTTGGCCGGCATCGGCCGCATCCCCACCGACCTGACCTGCCAGGTGCGCGTCGGCGGCTATGGCGGCGCCGCAGGATTGGCGCAATTCATCCGCGCCGAGGGCATCGACGTGCTGTTGGATGCAACTCACCCCTACGCCGCCCAAATCAGCCACAACGCCGCCCATGCGGCCCACGCCTGTGCCATCCCCTGCTGGGCCCTGCGCCGTCCGGCCTGGCTGCCCCGGGCCGGCGATGACTGGCGCGAAGTCGCCGACTGGGCCGAACTGATCCAGGCCCTGCGCCCCTTCCACCGGCCTCTGTTCACCCTTGGCCGAGAGCCGCTGCAACACATGCATGAAATCCCGCCAGAGCAATTCTGGACCTTGAGGGCGTTGGACGTTTACCCCGGCAATGAGCGCTGCGAAGTGATTGGAGCCCGGGGGCCGTTTCATATCGAGGGCGAGCGTGAGCTGTTCGAACGGCGGCGGATCGATGTGCTGGTGAGCAAGAACAGCGGCAGCACCGCGACTGAACCGAAGCTGGACGTGGCGCGGGAGCGAGGAGTGCCGGTATTGGTACTGAAGCGGCCAATGTTGCCGGAGGTGGATCGGGAGTTTGGGACGGCGGATGAGGTGTTGCAGGGGCTGCGGCAGTTGGCCTGACAGAAACCTGCACAGTCCTACAAGCCTGTCCTGTCAGTACCACTCATCTGAAAATATTTTGCTACTGTTACTCACAAGCCCTGCGACCCTACACCGCACGTGGCTTTTTTACTTCTGCCTCCCGATCAGGCTAAATACCGGCCACCTGATCGCCCAACCGAGCGGATTGCCCCATGTCCCGACAACGGCTTGCATTTGCCTGGATCGCCTGCTTCGCAGTGCTGTTCAACATGCTCGCCATGCCGCTTTCCAATGGCAGCGGTACGACCGCCGACACGCCAACCGAACAATTGCTCTGGGGCAGTTTCTGCTCTTCCGGCGGAACAAAAATGGTGGCGATTTCCCTGGGTAAGTTCGAACAGGGAACGCCGCGACAGGATCCTCACTCGACCATGCAGCATTGCTGGTGCTGCTCAGGCCCGGCGCCGTTGGTGGCGATTGCCGGGCACGCCCCGCAGTTGTATCTGGATGCGCAACTGGCCCATCGCAATGTCGTCCATTCGAAGCTCGACAGCCCCACGCCACGCCAACAATGGCCCAGTCTAAATCCCCGCGCCTCGCCTCTGGCCTGATTCTTCCGCACCCACCTGCGCCCTGAATCGTTCCGGAGAATTGCCATGTTGAACAGACTCATCCTGCTGGTCGCCCTGCTGCTTCCCGTTGGCTTCGCCCAAGCTCACCAGTACAAGGCCGGGGAGCTTGAGATCGCCCACCCGTGGTCCCAGGAATTGCCGCCCAATGCGCCGACCGTCGCCGGCTACTTCATTATCCACAACAGCGGCAGGTCCGAGGATAAACTGCTCAGTGTCGACTCACCCATCGCCGGCAAGGCCGAGCTCCATGAACATGTGATGCAAAACGACTTGATGAAAATGCAACCGGTGGACGGCATAGTTATCGCTCCAGGCGCAACGGTGACCTTCGCACCGATGGCGTACCACGTGATGCTGCTGGACCTGAAGGACCGTAGCCTGCTCAGCGACGGCAAACGTTTCCCCATGACCTTGCATTTCGAAAAGGCCGGGGATGTCACGGTGAACGTCACGGTGCAGAAAAAAGCCCCCGACGGCACCCAAACGCACATGCACGCCCAATAGACATAGCCGCCCATGCAACTTCGTCGCGCCAGCCTTTCCATGCACCGCCGTCAGCCATTGAGCCTGACCCGCGGTAGCTGGATCAGCCTGTTCGCCATGCTGATGATATTTATCGGCCCGCTGGTTTCCCAGTCGATGCCGATGGATCAGCGCATGTCCATGTCCACGCCTGTATCCATAGGCATGGACATGGAGATGGGCATGGACATGTCGGCGCACGAAGCGCCAGCAGATGACGATTGCCCGCCCCAGAGCGACCATCATGCGCTGTGGGAGAAATGCGGTTATTGCAGCCTGCTGTTCAACTGCCCCGCGTTGCCTGGCGGCCACACGTTCACCGTCTTCGCCACACCGTTTACCCGCACCTACACGAGCCCTTTCCCGCGCCTGGGCCATGCCCGACCGGCGCTCTTCCCTGGCGCCCGCACCCGCGCACCGCCCCTCGACGCGTAAGCCTGACGCTTGCTCACCCGCATGCGGGACAGCCCAAGGCTGTCCTGCATGCGGGTATGAGCGCCTGACAGCTTGGCCGAAGCAAACATAAAAAACTGTGGGAGCGAGCCTGCTCGCGAAAGTGATGTGTCATTCACATCATTGTTGGCTGGTCCGCTTTCGCGAGCAGGCTCGCTCCCACATGGATTGCATCGTTCAGCCCCCATTTGAAGAACCGAATTTGCCCTGCGGAGCGCTTTGCAATGAGCCTACCGAAACCGAACTTCTACAACCTGGCCTGGCGCTGGCATTTTTATGCCGGGCTGTTCGTGGCGCCGTTCATGGTCATGCTGGCCCTGACCGGCATCATTTACCTGTTCAAGCCGCAACTCGACCCATTGATGTACGGCAACCTGTTGAACGTACCGGCCGGGCATCACACCCTGGCAGCCGACGATCTGCTCAAGCAGGTCCGCCAGGCCTACCCCGAAGGCCAGGTCACGCAGTACCTGCCACCGGTCAGCGCCGAACGCAGCGCGCAATTCGTGGTGATCGACAAGGGCCACGAGCTGAACGTCTTCATCGACCCCTTCCGTGGCAACGTACTCGGCGAGCAGGATGCAAAAAACAATCTGCAAGCCATGGCCAGGGCGATCCACGGCGAGTTGCTGATCGGCACGGTGGGTGACCGCTTGGTGGAAATGGCCGCCGGCTGGGGCGTGGTGCTGGTGGTTTCCGGCCTGTACCTGTGGTGGCCGCGCGGGCAGTCGTCGGCCGGCGTCCTCTGGCCGCGCTGGAGCGCGCGCGGGCGGGTGTTCTGGCGTGACCTGCACGTCGTCGTCGGCTTCTGGGGCGCCGCGTTCCTGCTGGTGATGTTGCTCAGCGGCATGACCTGGACCGGCTTCTGGGGCAAGCAATACGCGGACCTCTGGAACCGCTTCCCGGCGGCGATGTGGAATGACGTGCCCAAGTCCGACGTCGAAGCCGGCAGCCTCAACAACGCTCACCGCCAGACCGTGCCATGGGCCATGGAGAACACGCCGATGCCGATGTCCGGCGACCATGCCGAACACATGGCCCACGGCGGCATGCACGAAGGCCCCGCCGCGCCAACCGTCAGCCTGCAGGCGGTGCAGGACATCGCCGCCGAACGCCAGGTCGAGCCCGGCTACAGCATCACCTTCCCAACGACCGCCTCGGGCGTGTTCACCATCGCCGTGTTCGCCGATGACCCGCGCAACGACGCGACTCTGCACGTGGACCAATACACCGGCAAGGTCCTGGCCGATGTGCGCTGGGAACATTACAGCGTCGTGGCCCGCGCCACCGAAACCGGCGTGATGCTGCACGAAGGCAAGATGTTCGGCCCGCTGAACCAGATCCTTGTGCTGCTGGTTTGCCTGATGATCCTGCTCAGCGCCGTGAGCGGCGTGGTGATCTGGTGGAAGCGCCGGCCTCTGGGCAAGTTCGGCGTCCCGCCGCTGCGCCACGACCTGCCGACGTGGAAGACCGGGGTGTTCATCATGCTGGCCCTGGCGGTGGTGTTCCCGCTGGTGGGGGTTTCGCTGGTGGTGGTGTGGTTGCTGGACCGGCTCGTCACACGCTTGAATCGTCAACCTGAGATCGTCTCATCTTCAAGCTGAAGACCGCGCGTTAACGAAAAGCGGCGCGAAACCTCTACAATCGCGCCCGCTTCCCAAAGGATGAATACCTTCCCCTGTAGGAGCGAGCCTGCTCGCGATCGCAATCGGTCAGTCGCATCTTAATCGGCTGACCCACCGCGATCGCGAGCAGGCTCGCTCCCACAATGGACTGGGGTTGCGAGCCAATAACTTGAGTGAACGCATGACCTCCCTGACCCTTTCCAATCTCGCCTGGACGCCCCTGGGCCATGGCCATTGCCATCACCAGTTCCAGCTGCGTGACGCCACGTTGCAGGTGGCGGCCGGGGAGTTTGTCGGATTGATCGGCCCCAATGGCAGCGGCAAGACCAGCCTGTTGCGCTGCGCCTATCGCTTCAGCCGGCCGGAACAGGGGGAGGTCAGACTCGAGCATCACAACCTCTGGCAACAATCCTCGCGCTGGTGCGCACAGCGCATCGCCGTGGTGCTGCAAGAGTTTCCCGACGCCTTCGGCCTGACCGTGGAAGAAGTGGTCGCCATGGGCCGCACGCCCCACAAGGGCCTGTTCGACGGCGACAACGAAGAAGACCGCAGATGGGTGCTCCAGGCGTTGGAATCGGCGGGGCTCGAAGGCTTTGGCGATCATGCCTTCGCCACGTTGTCGGGCGGGGAAAAACAGCGGGTGATCCTTGCTCGCGCCCTGGCCCAACAACCGCAGTTGTTGATCCTCGACGAACCGACCAACCACCTCGACCCCCACTATCAGTTGCAATTGCTGCAGCTGATCAAGGGGCTGGGCATCGGCACCCTCGCCAGCCTCCACGACCTCAACCTGGCGGCCGCCTTCTGCGATCGCCTGTACGTGATCGAACATGGACGCATTTTCGCCAGCGGCACGCCCAGGGATGTCCTCACCGCCGAGCTGTTGCGCGAGGTGTTCGGCGTCGAAGCCCTGGTGGACGAACATCCCCTGTCCGGCTACCCACGAATCACTTGGATAACCCAACCATGACCTTGCGCTTACTGCTGTTGCTACCCCTGCTGCTGGGCAGTGCCCATGCCCTGGCCGAAGCCACCCGCTACCCCTTGACGATCCAGAGCTGCAATCGCCAGGTGATGTTCAACGAGGCCCCTCGCCACGCCGTCAGCCATGACATCAACATGACGCAGATGATGCTCGCTTTGGGCCTCAAGCCGCGCATGGTCGGCTACAGCGGCATCAGCGGTTGGAAATCGGTGACACCCGAGATGGCGAAGATCCTCGAAGGCCTGCCGGAACTGGCCGCCAAATACCCCTCGGTGGAAACCCTGCTCGATGCCAACGTCGATTTCTTCTTCGCCGGCTGGGACTACGGCATGCGCGTGGGCGGCGACCTGACCCCGCAAACCCTGCAACCACTGGGCATCAACGTGTACGAGTTGACCGAATCCTGCGCCTTCGTGATGAAACGTCCGCCGGCTTCCCTAGAAGACACCTACAACGACCTGCGCAACCTGGGGAAAATTTTCGACGTGCAGGACCGCGCCGATGCGCTGATCGCCACGATGCAGGCCCAGGTGGCCGAGGTGCGCAAGCATCTTCCAACCCAAAGACCGCGCGTGTTCCTGTATGACAGCGGCGAAGATCGCGCCATGACCTCTGGGCGCCTGGGCATGCCCCAGGCCCTGATCGACGCTGCCGGCGGACGCAACATCCTCGATGACGTGGAAACCAGTTGGACCCGGGTGAACTGGGAGAACGTGGTGGAGCGCAACCCCCAGGTCATCGTGATCGTCGACTATGGCGAAGTCAGTGCCGAGCAGAAGCAGCAGTTCTTGCTGGCGAACCCGGCCCTGCAATCGGTGGATGCGATCAAGCACCGGCGCTTCATCGTGATCCCCTACGTGCAGGCCACCCCGGGCATCGATAACGTGCTGGCGGTGCAAACCCTGGCGCGGGGTTTCCACGGCCAATGAACGATCGTCGCTACGCCGCCCTGCTGATGATTCTCGGCGCGCTGTTACTGGTGTCGTGCGTGGTGTCCCTGGGCTTCGGGCCGGCGCGGGTGCCGGTGGCGGTGGTCTGGGACCTGTTGCTGCACAAGGCCTTCGGTGTCGGCGAGGTGTATTGGACGCCCGGCCAGGAACATATCGTCTGGCTGATACGCGTCCCGCGCCTGCTGCTCGGAGCCCTGGTGGGCGCGGGGCTGGCGTTGATCGGCGCGGTGCTGCAAGCGGTCACGCGCAACCCACTGGCCGATCCGCATCTGCTAGGCGTCACCTCCGGCGCGACCCTGGGTGCGGTGATCGTGGTGTTGCATGTCGGTGAAATCATCGGCCTGCTGACCCTGCCCCTCGCCGCGTTCATCGGTGCATTGCTGAGCATGTTGCTGGTGCTGGCCATCGCTGCCCGCCAGGGTCGTCTGGAGAGCGATCGGCTATTGCTGTGTGGCGTGGCGGTGTCCTTCGTGATGATGGCGGCGGCCAACCTGCTGTTATTCCTCGGTGATCATCGCGCCAGTTCGGCGGTGATGTTCTGGATGCTCGGTGGCCTGGGCCTGGCGCGCTGGGAACTGCTGGCCGTGCCTGCCGCCAGCGTGCTGTTGGGGCTAGTGTTGCTGCTGGGCATGGCCCGGCCCTTGAACGCGCTGATGGCCGGCGAGCAGACCGCCGTGACCCTGGGCCTGAACGCGGCGAAGGTGCGGCTGTGGATTTTCCTGATCGCGTCCTTGATGACCGGCGTGCTGGTGTCCATCAGCGGCTCGATCGGCTTTGTCGGGTTGATGGTGCCGCACATCGCCAGGCGCCTGGTGGGCGCCGAGCACCGTCGGTTGTTGCCTGCCTGCGTGCTGCTCGGCAGCCTGTTCCTGGTGTGGGTGGACGTGGCGGCCCGCACGCTGATCGCGCCGGAGGATTTGCCGATTGGGGTCGCTACCGCGGCCATCGGCGGGCTTTTCTTCATTGGCTTGATGCGCCGTCGTTGAAAAGATGCTTCTTTTTGTACACGCCGAACAGCTCGGTCCCCAGCCCTCCATGACGAAAATGCTCAAGCTCCGCTCGGACCATATCAATGACCAGCGCCCGATCTTGCGCTTGTTCAAGATTGAAATTTCCACTGTAGGCCAGATTGACCATTCGCCAGAGGAAGCAGTTGGTACGGTAAACATCCACAGGCTTGAGCCAGCGTTCAAGCAGCGCGGTAATGTCCTCGCTTCGAATCCCCTCGAAACACCCAATCGAGTGGTCCTTGTCTGGAATGACTGAATCGACGACCTGGGTATCGGCATTTAACCGATAACGCGCCGGCAAGGCTGAGAACGCCGCATCAGCAGCGACTATCGCGTCGGGCCACAAGCGATTGCCATTACGTCCCACCGCCTCCCCGACACTCCAGAACTCGCCGTCATTTTTCAAACTGCGGGAGATAAAGAACATGACCTTTTCCAGCTCTACCAAATGATGCAATGCCGAAACACAAATAATGACATCCCACTGCTCACCGGTAGGCACCAGGTTGTTCGCATCCGCCACGATCAAGTCGAGGCTGATGCCTGGCGGAAACTGCTGTGCAGCGATCTGCAGCAGGTCCTCATTGATATCCAACAGCGACCACTGCACCCCTTCGGGAATAGCCGCCGACAGGCCCGCCTCTATCCGCGCGGCGCCACTACAGATCGACAAGACTTTTATTTCCCCATGATCCCTGACTTTCTGGCGCAGCCTCGCTTGGAAATCAGGCGGAGTTTGCGGGACATTCGCCCTCAGGAGACGAGTCGCATAGGAGTAGGCTGCCTCACCTTCGAACGGTTCGAGGATCACAACATCAGCCTGCGCACCACGCTCTGGCGCAGGGGCCATTCCATCCAATCGGCGCACGTTGCGAGCAACGCCCATTGCATTAGCACGCTGTTGTTCCTGCACTTTGGAGTAGAACTCGTTCCGGTAGACGCTACTGAAATGCGCTATCTCGTTTTTCATGCGCATTGAATGATGTGTCTTCGCCAGAAGGGCCTTCATCTCCCCCTCCCTGGCGATGCACAAGTCAGATATCGCTAGCCAGTCGGCGGTAGGATCGTTCTGCGCACCTGGCCCGCACTCTATCAAGAGACGGCCACGTTTGCCGGCCAACCAAGCCAGATCCAGCGTTACCGTCCTGCATTCCGACGGCGTAGGCCCTCCTCCAAAATGAAACATGCCAAGTGGACATTCGGCTTGGGCCCCATCATCCAAAAAAACAAAGGCACAGGTGAGCCCATCCAAACTGATGCTGGGCAGGGCAGCCGAAAAGCGAACGTATAACCTTGAATCAGAAGACACCCTCAGCGTGCTACTTCGAAGGCGTTCACCAGCGGTGAGAATCAGCGAATACCGTCCTTCCCTCAAATGCGTCACATGCATCCATCGGGGATGCTCGGCCCGTCTGACTTCAGGCAGCACGTCAAAAACAGCCGTCTCGTCCAAAAGAAAATGGTTCGCAACGCCAGCGTCATTCAAACGGATTCCCCTACTTCAGAATGGCAGAAGCGTCAGCATAGTCGGGCAGATGAAAATTTCACCTTGAGTCAACCCCAATCCACGCCCCAATGCGGAGCGGCACATTGCACCAACACCCGCGATACGGTCACTGATGGTGCATTGTCATTTTCCTGCCTCGCCGCCATCCCCGCGTTTCAACGCCTTTCTCCAACTGGGCACACCCCTTGCAAAAGCGCTTCCAGCGTTTGCATCTGCCCTTAAAAATCATAAGTCCACGGAGATCGCACAATGAAGCGTCGTAGCTTGATCAAGGCTTTTACACTCTCGGCAAGCATTGCCGCGATGGGCATGACCTGGACCGTCCAGGCCGCCGAGACCATCAAGGTTGGCATCCTGCATTCGCTGTCCGGGACCATGGCGATCTCCGAGACGTCCCTCAAGGACATGGCGTTGATGACCATCGACGAGATCAACGCCAAGGGTGGGGTCAACGGCAAGAAGCTCGAAGCGGTGGTCGTGGACCCGGCGTCGAACTGGCCGCTGTTCGCCGAAAAGGGCCGGCAATTGCTGACCCAGGACAAGGTCGCCGTGGTGTTCGGCTGCTGGACCTCGGTGTCGCGTAAATCCGTGTTGCCGGTGTTCGAAGAGCTCAATGGCCTGCTGTTCTACCCTGTGCAATACGAAGGCGAAGAAATGTCGCCGAACGTCTTCTACACCGGCGCGGCGCCGAACCAGCAGGCGATTCCGGCGGTGGAATACCTGATGAGCGAAGAAGGCGGCAGCGCCAAGCGCTACTTCCTGCTGGGCACCGACTACGTCTACCCGCGCACCACCAACAAGATCCTGCGCTCGTTCCTGCACTCCAAAGGCGTGGCGGACAAGGACATCGAAGAGGTCTACACCCCATTCGGCCACAGCGATTACCAGACCATCGTGGCCAACATCAAAAAATTCTCGGCCGGCGGCAAGACTGCCGTGATTTCCACCGTCAACGGCGACTCCAACGTGCCGTTCTACAAGGAGCTGGCGAACCAGGGCCTGAAGGCCACCGACGTACCGGTCGTGGCGTTCTCGGTGGGCGAGGAAGAACTGCGCGGCATCGACACCAAACCCTTGATCGGCAACCTGGCGGCGTGGAACTACTTCGAGTCCGTGGATAACCCGGCGAACAAGAAGTTCGTCGACTCCTGGAAAGCCTACGCCAAGGCCAAGAACTTGCCCGGTGCCGACAAAGCCGTGACCAACGACCCGATGGAAGCCACCTACGTCGGCATTCACATGTGGGCCCATGCGGTGGAAAAAGCCAAGTCCACCGACGTCGACAAAGTCCGCGAAGCCCTGGCCGGCCAGACCTTTGCCGCACCGTCGGGCTACACCCTGACCATGGACAAGACCAACCATCACCTGCACAAGCCCGTGATGATCGGCGAGATCCAGGCCGACGGTCAGTTCAACGTGGTCTGGCAGACCGAAGGGCCGATCCGCGCGCAACCGTGGAGCCCGTTCATCGCCGGCAACGACAAGAAGCCTGACTACGCGGTGAAGAGCAACTGAGCCCATGGGAGTCGGCCCTGATCCCCGGGCCGACACACACCCCTTGTGGGAGCGAGCCTGCTCGCGATAGCGGCGGATCAGCCAGAAGACATGTGACTGACACACCGCTATCGCGAGCAAGCTGGCTCCCACAAAGAAAGAAGTTTGCGCAAGGCCTAGCATATGCCCACCGCCCTTTACCGCCTCATCCTCGCCCTGGCCCTGCTGTTGCCACTGGGCGCCCATGCCGGCGACGCCGAAGACTTCGTCGCCGCCAACCCGCCCCAGCAGGCCAAGCTCCTGGAAACCTGGGCCACGCAGCCGGAGCCTGAGCGTGTCGAACTGATCAACGCCTTGCAGCAAGGCCAGTTGACCGTCGATGGCCAACCCAAGACCCTGCGCCTGAACAACCGCTTGCGAGGGCTGATCGAAACCGCCCTGGCCAGCCATCAACTGCTCGCCGTCGATGCCGGCGTGCGCCTGGCTGCCGCGCAACAGCTGCAAAAAAGCGCCCGCCCGGCGCAACTGGCGTTCCTTGATCGGCAACTGGCCGGCGAGCAGGACGAAGATGTCCACGCCGCCCTGAGCCTGGCCCTGGCGAATTTGCAACTGGTGGACACCAACCCCGCCGTGCGCCTGGCGGCCGTGCGACTGCTGGGGGAAACCGGCGACCCGCTGGCCCGCACTCGCCTCGAAAACCTGCTCGAACCCGGTGTCGAAACCGATGCCGCCGTGCGCACCGCCGCCGAAACCAGCCTCGGCCAGGTCAAGCGCAAACTCCTGATCGGCGAGCTGCTGGGCCAGGCGTTCAGCGGCATGTCCCTGGGCTCGATCCTGCTGCTGGCCGCCCTTGGCCTGGCGATCACCTTTGGCTTGCTGGGGGTAATCAACATGGCCCACGGCGAGATGCTCATGCTCGGCGCCTATTCCACTTATGTGGTGCAGATGCTGTTCCAGCGCTTCGCCCCGAACGCCATCGAGTTCTATCCGCTGATCGCCTTGCCGGTGGCGTTTTTCATCACCGCCGCCATCGGCATGGCCCTGGAACGCACGGTGATCCGCCACCTCTACGGACGGCCCCTGGAAACCCTGCTCGCCACCTGGGGCATCAGCCTGATGCTGATCCAGCTGGTGCGCCTGGTGTTCGGCGCGCAGAACGTGGAAGTCGCCAACCCGGCCTGGCTGTCGGGCGGGATCCAGGTGCTGCCGAACCTGGTGCTGCCGTACAACCGCATCGTGATTATTGCTTTCGCGCTGTTCGTGGTGGTGCTGACCTGGTTGCTGCTGAACAAGACGCGCCTGGGCCTGAACGTGCGCGCCGTGACCCAGAACCGCAACATGGCCGCGTGCTGCGGCGTGCCCACCGGGCGGGTGGACATGCTCGCCTTCGGTCTCGGCTCGGGCATCGCCGGGCTCGGTGGCGTTGCCCTGAGCCAGATCGGCAACGTCGGCCCGGACCTGGGCCAGAGCTACATCATCGACTCGTTCCTGGTGGTAGTGCTCGGCGGCGTCGGCCAGTTGGCCGGCAGTGTGTTCGCCGCGTTCGGCCTGGGCATCGCCAACAAGATCCTCGAACCGCAGATCGGCGCAGTGCTCGGCAAGATCCTGATCCTCGCGCTGATCATTCTGTTTATCCAGAAGCGTCCGCAAGGCCTCTTCGCGCTTAAAGGACGGGTAATCGACTGATGAACCAGCCCCTGATGCTTACGGCCACGCAAAAGGCCGGACCCAAAGTCACCCTCGCCGTCGGCGCGGTGATCCTCGCCGTGCTGCTGAGCCTGCCAGTGTTGTCGCTGTTGGCGGTGGATAACCCGCTGCATGTCTCGGCATACACCCTGACCCTGGTGGGCAAGATCCTCTGCTACGCCATTGTCGCCCTGGCGCTGGACCTGGTCTGGGGCTACGCCGGCTTGCTCTCCCTGGGCCACGGCCTGTTCTTCGCGCTGGGCGGCTACGCCATGGGCATGTACCTGATGCGCCAGGCCGCCGGCGATGGCGTGCCGGCGTTCATGACGTTCCTGTCGTGGACCGAGCTGCCCTGGTACTGGGCCGGCACCGACAGCTTCCTCTGGGCGATGTGCCTGGTGGTGCTGGCGCCGGGCTTGCTGGCGCTGGTGTTCGGTTTCTTCGCCTTCCGCTCGCGGATCAAGGGCGTGTACTTCTCGATCATGACCCAGGCCCTGACCTTCGCCGGGATGTTGCTGTTTTTCCGCAACGAGACCGGGTTTGGCGGCAACAACGGCTTCACCAATTTCCGTTCGATCCTGGGCTTTGGCATCACCGAGCCGGGCACCCGCGCGGTGCTGTTTTTTGCCACAGTGCTGCTGTTGGTGGCGAGCCTGTTCATCGGCTGGCGCCTGGCTCGCAGCAAGTTCGGCCGGGTGCTGACCGCCCTGCGCGACGCGGAAAACCGCCTGATGTTCTGCGGCTACGATCCCCGAGGCTTCAAGCTGTTCGTCTGGGTGTTGAGCGCGGTGTTGTGTGGCCTGGCCGGGGCGCTGTACGTGCCGCAGGTGGGGATCATCAACCCCAGCGAAATGTCGCCGACCAACTCCATCGAGGCCGCCGTGTGGGTGGCCCTCGGCGGGCGCGGCACGCTGATCGGGCCGTTGCTGGGCGCCGGCGTGGTCAACGGCATGAAGAGCTGGTTCACCGTGGCGTTTCCGGAATATTGGCTGTTCTTCCTCGGAGCCCTGTTCATCGTCGTGACCTTGTATCTACCCAAAGGCGTTATCGGGCTGTTGAAGAAAAGGGGCGAACAATGAAAATCACACCGACAGCGGATTTCATGCTCGAACCGATTATTGAACCCCCTCTCGATGCCAATCGGGACCAAGGCAGCAGCCGCGACGCCATCGGCCTCGGCCGGGCCGCCGGCGTGGGCCTGAACACCCGCCACGGCACCATCCTGACCCTGGAAGACATCAGCGTCAGCTTCGACGGTTTCAAGGCGCTGAACGACCTGAACCTGTACATCGGCGTCGGCGAACTGCGCTGCATCATCGGCCCCAACGGCGCCGGCAAGACCACGCTGATGGACGTCATCACCGGCAAGACCCGTCCCAGCCACGGCAAGGCCTGGTTCGGCGAAACCCTCGACCTGACGACCATGAGCGAAGTCGAGATTGCCCAGGCCGGCATCGGGCGCAAGTTCCAGAAGCCGACGGTGTTCGAAGCCCTGAGCGTGTTCGAAAACCTGGAGCTGGCCCTCAAGACCGACAAATCGGTGTGGGCCAGCCTGCGGGCAAAACTGACCGGCGAGCAACGCGACCGCATCAGCGAAGTGCTCGAGACAATTCGCCTCACCACCTCCGTCAACCGCGCCGCCGGGCTGTTGTCCCACGGCCAGAAGCAGTTCCTGGAGATCGGCATGCTGCTGGTGCAGGACCCGCAACTGCTGCTCCTCGACGAGCCGGTGGCGGGCATGACCGACGCCGAGACCGACTTCACCGCCGAGCTGTTCAAATCCCTGGCGGGCAAGCATTCGCTGATGGTGGTGGAGCACGACATGGGCTTCGTCGGCGCGATTGCCGACCACGTCACCGTGCTGCACCAGGGCAGCGTGCTGGCCGAAGGGTCGCTGGAACAGGTGCAGGCCGATGAGCGGGTGATCGAGGTTTACCTCGGTCGCTAGATCGAAACATGCTGTTCCCTGTGGGAGCGAGCCTGCTCGCGAATGCGGGGTATCAGTCGGGATAACTGTGACTGACACACCGCATTCGCGAGCAGGCTCGCTCCCACAAGGGACACAAGGGGATTCAAGACATGCTGCAAGTCGACAAGCTGCACCAATACTATGGCGGAAGCCACATCCTGCGCGGCCTGTCGTTCGACGTGAAGGTCGGCGAGGTGACGTGCCTTCTCGGTCGCAACGGCGTGGGCAAGACCACCCTGCTCAAATGCTTGATGGGCCTGCTGCCGGCCAAGGAAGGCGTGGTGAATTGGGAAGGCAAGGCCATCACCACGTTCAAGCCGCATCAGCGGGTCCACGCCGGCATCGCCTATGTGCCGCAGGGCCGGGAAATTTTCGGGCGGCTGACGGTGGAAGAAAACCTGCTGATGGGCCTGTCGCGCTTTCCGGGCTCAGAAGCCAAGGAAGTACCGGCCTTCATCTACGAATTGTTCCCGGTGCTGCTGCAGATGAAACAACGCCGGGGTGGCGACCTGTCCGGCGGCCAGCAACAGCAGCTCGCCATCGGCCGGGCCCTGGCCAGCCGGCCGCGACTGCTGATTCTCGACGAGCCCACCGAAGGCATCCAGCCGTCGGTGATCAAGGAAATCGGCGCGGTGATCAAGAAACTCGCGGCCCGGGGCGACATGGCGATTTTGCTGGTGGAGCAGTTCTACGACTTCGCCGCCGAGCTGGCTGATCAGTACCTGGTGATGTCCCGGGGCGAGATCGTGCAGCAGGGCCGTGGAGAAAATATGGAAGCCGAGGGTGTGCGCGGATTGGTTACGATCTAGTCTGTAGCGTCCCGACGACAATCAGAAAAACATGAATCTACCTGTATCGCCATCCGCCCTGTTCACCCCCAGCTGGCACGCCGAGCTGGACTTGGGCTATGCCCGATTCGGTGATTGCACGCGCCCGGTCCAGCGCCGGCACAAAGGCCCGTTGCGGGTGCAGAAGCACTTGTACGCCGAAGGTCCCGAGGTGTGTCAGCACATCATCGTCCACCCGCCCGGCGGCATTGCCGGTGGGGATCGGTTGGACATTTCGGCCCAGGTCGGCCAGGGCGCCTGGGCGCAATTGACCAGCCCCGGCGCGGCCAAGTGGTACCGCGCCGCCGGCCCGGCGTACCAGCAACTGAGCCTGAGCGTGGCCCCCGGCGCGACCCTGGAATGGCTCCCTCAGGAAACCATCGTCTTCAGCGCGGCCCAGGCCGAACTCAGCACGAACATCGATCTGCAAGGCGACGCCCGCTTGTTCTACTGGGACATCGTTGCCCTCGGTCGGCCGGCCAGCGGCGAGCGGTTCGACGTGGGACACTTTCAGTCGTGGCTGGACATCCGCCGCGACGGCCAGTTGCTCTGGCACGAGCGTCAGCGCATCGCCGGTGGCGATGGGTTGCTCGACTCCCCCATCGGCCTGGGCGGCGACCCGGTGTTTGCCACCTTGCTGGTGACCGGCGAGATCGACAGCGAGCTGCTGGAGCGCTGCCGCTCCCTGGACCATGCCGTGCGTGGCGACCTGACCCAACTGCCCGGCCTGGTCGTGGCCCGTTGCCTGGCGAGCGAGGCGCTTATGGCGCGGGGGTGGTTGATTGAATTGTGGCGCTTGCTCAGGCCTGCACTGCTTGGAAAAGAAGCCGTGCCACCAAGAATCTGGAGTACTTAGTTATTTCCTCTGTGGGAGCGAGCCTGCTCGCGAAAGCAATAGAACATCCAACATGATTGTTGACTGACACACCGCTTTCGCGAGCAGGCTCGCTCCCACAGTGGAATGTGTCTACTGCAAAATTTTTATCTGCCCTTATGGATTGCACATGGACCTGACCCCACGCGAAAAAGACAAGCTGCTGATCTTCACCGCCGGCCTCGTCGCCGAGCGGCGACTGGCCCGGGGCTTGAAGCTCAATTACCCAGAGGCCATGGCCTACATTTCCGCCGCGTTGCTCGAAGGCGCCCGCGACGGCCAGACCGTGGCCGAGCTCATGCACTACGGCACCACCCTGCTGAGCCGCGAGCAGGTGATGGAAGGCATCCCGCAAATGATCCCGGAAATCCAGGTAGAAGCGACGTTTCCCGACGGCACCAAACTGGTCACCGTCCACCAACCCATCGTCTGAGGCAACGGCATGACTTATCAGATCCGAGACGCCCAGCACCGCGACCTGCCGGCGATCCGCGACATCTACAACGATGCCGTGCTCAACACCACGGCGATCTGGAACGAGCAGCCCGTGGACCTGGACAATCGCCAGGCCTGGTTCAGTGCCCGGCGCTCCCAGGGCTACCCGGTACGGGTGGTCATCGATGCCGAGGACAACGTGCTTGGGTATGCCTCGTTCGGCGACTGGCGGCCGTTCGACGGCTTCCGCCACACCGTCGAGCATTCGGTGTACGTCTGCCGGGACCAGCGCGGCAAGGGCCTTGGCCCTGTGCTGATGAGCGACCTGATCGAGCGCGCCCGGGCCTGCGGCAAGCACGTCATGGTCGCCGCTATCGAGAGCGGCAACGCGGCGTCGATTCGCCTCCATGAGCGGGCGGGTTTCGTCACCACCGGGCAGATGCCCCAGGTGGGCACCAAGTTCGGCCGTTGGCTGGACCTGACCTTCATGCAGTTGGTCCTCGACCCCGGGGCGCCACCGCCCGCCATGGACAAGGAGTAATACCGAATGAACGCCGCCCAGTTGCGTCGAATCCACGCTGAAAGCTTTGCGCATTATCGCCAGGGCCTGGTCGACCTGTTGCTCGACGCCGTGGGTCATGGCGCCAGCGTGGGGTTCATGGCCGACCTGGATGCCGTCCAGGCCAGGGCTTATTTCGACGAAGTCCAGGCCAGCCTCAATCAGGGTCACCTGCTGTTGTGGGTGGTGGTCAAGGATGAACAGGTACAGGCCAGCGTCCAGCTCGCCCTGTGCCAGAAGCCCAACGGCCTCAACCGTGCCGAAGTACAAAAACTGCTGGTGCGCGGCGACGCTCGTCGCAGGGGCCTGGGCCAGCAATTGATGAGCGCCCTGGAGCTCGGCGCCCGTCAGCACAAGCGTGGGCTGCTGTACCTCGACACCGAGGCCGGTTCCGAAGCCGAGGCGTTCTACCGCGCCATGGGCTACACCCGCGTCGGAGAACTGCCCGACTACTGCCAGAGCCCGGACGGGACCTACACCCCGACCGCCATCTACTACAAGACTTTGGGACAACCGCAATGATTCCAGGCCAATACCAGGTTCAGCCCGGCGATATCGAGCTCAACGCCGGCCGCCGCACCGTGACGCTGAAGGTCGCCAACAGCGGCGACCGGCCGATCCAGGTCGGGTCGCATTTTCATTTTTTCGAGACCAACGACGCCCTGGCCTTCGACCGCGCCGCCAGCCGTGGCATGCGCCTGAACATCCCGGCCGGCACCGCCGTGCGCTTCGAGCCGGGTCAGAGCCGAGAGGTGGAACTGGTGGACCTGGCCGGGCATCGCCGGGTGTTCGGGTTTGCCGGGCGGATCATGGGCGACCTTTAGGTCACGGCATTTGCGTTGGCCCCTTCGCGAGCAGGCTCGCTCCCACAAGGGAATGCGATCAATTGTGGGAGCGAGCCTGCTCGCGAAAAGTGAGCGCAGCGAACGGCCTTACTATTAATTGAGTCTCAAGGCGAGCACATGAAGATTTCGAGACAAGCCTACGCCGACATGTTCGGCCCCACCGTCGGCGACAAGGTCCGCCTGGCCGACACCGAGCTGTGGATCGAGGTGGAAAAGGATTTCACCACCTACGGCGAAGAGGTGAAATTCGGCGGCGGCAAGGTGATTCGCGATGGCATGGGCCAGAGCCAGCTGTTGGCTGCCGAGGTCGTCGACACGCTGATCACCAACGCGCTGATCATCGACCACTGGGGCATCGTCAAGGCCGATGTCGGCCTCAAGGAGGGACGCATCGCGGCGATCGGCAAGGCCGGCAACCCGGACATCCAGCCCGACGTCACCATCGCCATCGGCGCCAGCACCGAAGTGATTGCCGGCGAAGGCATGATCCTCACCGCTGGTGGCATCGACACCCACATCCACTTCATCTGCCCGCAGCAGATCGAAGAAGCCTTGATGAGCGGCGTCACCACCATGATCGGCGGCGGCACGGGCCCGGCCACCGGAACCAACGCCACCACCTGCACCTCCGGGCCGTGGCACCTGGCGCGCATGCTACAGGCCGCCGATGCCTTCCCGATGAACATGGGTTTCACCGGCAAGGGCAACGCCAGCCTGCCGGAGCCGCTGGTCGAACAGGTCAAGGCCGGGGCCATCGGTCTGAAGCTGCACGAAGACTGGGGCACCACCCCGGCGGCCATCGACAACTGCCTCAGCGTGGCCGACCAGTACGACGTGCAGGTCGCGATCCACACCGACACCCTCAACGAGTCCGGTTTCGTCGAGACCACCCTGGCCGCGTTCAAGGGCCGCACCATCCACACCTACCACACCGAAGGCGCCGGTGGCGGTCACGCGCCGGACATCATCAAGGCCTGCGGTTTCCCCAACGTGCTGCCCAGCTCCACCAACCCGACCCGGCCGTTCACCCGCAACACCATCGACGAACACTTGGACATGCTGATGGTCTGCCACCACCTGGACCCGAGCATTGCCGAGGACGTGGCGTTCGCCGAAAGCCGTATCCGACGCGAGACCATCGCCGCCGAAGACATCCTCCACGACCTCGGCGCCTTCTCCATGATCAGCTCCGACAGCCAGGCCATGGGCCGCGTTGGCGAAGTGATCACGCGCACCTGGCAGACCGCCGACAAGATGAAAAAGCAACGCGGCGCCCTGCCCGGCGACGGCGAAGGCAACGACAACTTCCGCATCAAGCGCTACATCGCCAAGTACACCATCAACCCGGCGATTACCCACGGCATCAGCCATGAAGTGGGCTCCATCGAAGTGGGCAAGTGGGCCGACCTGGTGCTGTGGCGCCCGGCATTCTTCGGCGTCAAGCCGACGCTCATTCTCAAGGGCGGAGCGATTGCCGCCAGCCTGATGGGGGACGCCAACGCCTCGATCCCGACGCCGCAGCCGGTGCATTACCGGCCGATGTTCGCCAGCTACGGCGGCTCGCGACACGCCACCAGCCTGACGTTCATCAGCCAGGCCGCCGCCGAGGCCGGGCTGCCGGAACAGCTTGGGCTCAAGAAAAGAATCGCCGTGGTCAAAGGCTGCCGCGACGTGCAGAAGACAGACCTGATCCACAACGACTACCTGCCTAGTATCAACGTCGACCCGCAGACCTATCAGGTCAAGGCCGACGGCGTGCTGCTGTGGTGTGAACCGGCCGACGTGTTGCCGATGGCGCAGCGCTATTTCCTGTTCTGAACAGAGCCGGCGGCGAGAAGGCAAGTGCCCTCGCCGCCGGTTCGCCTTACAGGTCTGTACTCTCCTGGGGCGAATCCAGTTCATCCTGGGTCAACGACTGGATCAGCTCCGCTTCCTTGAACCTTTGCTGCAAGTCCAGCGCCTCGGTTCGACTGTTGTAGTCCGCTTCCTCCAGGGTTCCGTCCGCTTTCTGCTCATCCAGCGCCAGCAGATCCTCAGTGAGGGCGTCGGTCAATGCCTGGAAGTCTGCCGCGTGTTGCTGCTTCAAATAGTCGATCCAGAAATCACGGCCCACCAGTGACTGCATTTGTTCGGGCGAGTCGTCCAGGGACAACACCTCGGCGGCCGCGGCATCAAGCATGGCGCTGGAGACGTTGCCCAGGCTGGTGAAGCGTCCACCTTTCGGTTGCCCCGGCAATTCCAGCCGGTCCCGGAGCCCCGCACGATAGGCCAACCGGACCTCGACTTCCTCGATCTGCCTGATCAACTCGGTCTTTTGCGCGGCGGTGAGTTCTTCACGAGCATTGATGGCAGCACGACGCCCCTGGATGTCCCGCAGCGCTATACGCTCCACTTCATCCAGCCGGAACAATCCCTTGGCCAGGCGAATCAGCGTGGCAGCCTCATCCCCTTCCACCGGCAACGCCTTGGCGTTGTGGATCATCAATTTGATTTCCAGATTGCTGAACGACAACGAAGCACGATCTTCACAGGCCGGCTCTCCAGCCAATTCAAAAAGCTCACGACGCAAGTCAGTGGAATCCCGGGCAGCCTCCAGCATTTGCCAGACGCGGGCCTGCAGGTCCGAATAGTTCTCGGTGTCCTGGTAGGACCCGATCAATCGACTCAATAGCTGAAAGAACTCCCCGGATTGCGGCTCCGCCTGGAGGCTTCGCCACAGGTCTTTTCTATCCTGCTGTTGTTCAGGCGGCAGATCACGCAACCATGGCCGCACACCTGTGCGCCCACCCACCGGAGCGTTGGCCGCCAGCTGGAGTGTTCCTTGCATTCGCGGGGCGGTCCATTCGGGATGGGCCTGATGAAGATTCGCCCAATACTCACGCAAGCGCTGCCTGGTCGCCTCGTCCATCGGATTGCCCTGGATAAAGGTCACGCCATTGAGCCGGGCCATGGCGTGGGCCTGGTCGGCGGGCGGATCGATCACGTGTGCCGGCACTTCGGTCAGTTGGTTGGCGCGCAAGTCCAGTTCCTCCAGCGGCTGTTCCAGCAGGCCCGTGGGCCAAGTGTCGATCCTGATGTTTCGAAGCGACAGCTCCGTCAGGGCCGGCATGGCGCTGAAGTCCGGCAAACGACCCAGTGGATTGTCGTTGAGGGTAAGGAATTCCATGGCGGGCAGGCCGGCCAGGATCTCAACGCCACGCGGCGTCAGGCCGATCTGGTTCGATGCCAGCGTGAGGTTGCTCAGACGGGGCATTGCCGCCAACGCCTCCGGCACTTCGGTCAGGTTGTTATGGCTCATGTCCAGCCAACGAACGGCAGGAAAACGCGTGAGGAAACCGTTGCAGGCTTGTTGCGACAAACCCATGTTATTAAGTTTCAGGAAGGTCACGTGGCTGAAATCAGCCGACAGTTGCGGCAACGACCTCATATGCATCCAGCTCAGATCAAGCTCATACCCGACACGCCGGCCGTCGACCACGATGATGGCCCGGGACTGGCGCCTCCAACATCTACGGATACGATCGGCGGTGTTTTGCTTGACTCGTCGCCATGACGCCGCTAAGTCGTCGTTCCCTTCATCCGTCTCGGTGGAAGCGACCCAACGGTCCAGCTCGTCGCGCAACGTACGGTACTCGGTTTCAAGGCGACCGATCTCCACGGTCGCTCTGTCGCCCAGTTCCCGCACGAAGACCCGGGCTTCCTGGGACGAATAATCGGGAAACAACTCTCGCACCCGTCTTTCAGGCGACCGGCCCAGGCGCAGCCATTCCAGCGGCCCGCCCAATGGATAGCCGTATCTGCCCGAGGCCAGGCGCATTGGCGACACGAGCAACGGTTTGACTGCCGGCATCTTCAAGACCTTTGCCAATGAACCCCGCCTCACCGGCGCCGCGCCGATAGCCGTCTTCAGCAACGCGCCATGATGAATCGAGGGGCGGCCCATGGCCTGGCGTTCGGCATCCGGCAGCGCGTGCTGCAAGGCCGCATAGAGGCTGCCCTCGCTGCTCAGGTCGTTGCCGCTGTCGTCATGGGCTTGATAGAGATCGTCACGCTTGACCACGATCTTGACCTGCGTCGAGTCCGACGGCCCGACACTGTCGATCAATCTGCCCGAGGTGAAATCCTCCCTCAGTTCGATGCGTACCGTATCGCTCCAACCCGCCAGGGTCTTGAGGGTCGCCAGCGCCAGGCGGGGTGTATCCGCCGTGGCCAGGCTCTCTTGGTATAACCCTTCGTAGGCCCGGTTCAAGCGGATCGCCCGCTGGAAGTGACGCAGCTCTTCGGCGATGCGCAGCGGGATGGGTTTGGTCTGGGTCGCATCGGTGTAATCCCATCCGGCCATTTGCCGGGTTTCGCCGGGACTGGCGTGGGCCATTATCTGCTCGATGGCGGCCGCCGGAACCGAAGGAAAACGGGATTGGATCAGCTTGACCCGCGGGTCTTTCGACACATCACCGCGCGGCCGTCCAGCTCGGCCGAGGGCTGCCCACCCACTACCCGCTGCAACATTCGGTAGGTGTCCTGCCGGATGTCCGCCTTGGCGTGGGCGATCTCGGTACTGATCGTGAGGAGTTGCTTGTGATGCTCGCGCAACTGTTCATCCAACCGTTCGCGGGCCTGGCGGTCGTTCGGTTCCAGGATCGTCGTGAGGTGTTCCCGATACTTGCGTCCCAGGTCGAGCTTGCGGCATAGCTTGATGAACGCCTCGGGGGCAATGGGCAATGCTCCCGCGCGCACGGATTCCAGGGTATGACTCAAGGTGCCATCGGCGGACACCGGCGTGGTGGTGATGAGATGGCAGTCATCGCAATCGAGTTTGTGTTCTTCTTCGGGTTCAAAATTCGCCAGCGCGACGTCCAATAACGAACCGCCCCGGTATTGGTAAGTGTCGTAGCCCTCGCCCGTCAGTCGATGGAGCAAGTTGATGCCCAAGTCGGTACGCGTCTTGACCGCGAACTTGCGGGCAAAATAAACCTCCCGGACATTGAGCGTACGCCTGAAGGTTGTCTGGATGGCCTGGCTGAGCAAGGGTTCGGCGAAGGTCCGTATGTCCTGGACCTTGCCCAGCGCGTAGTCGACCTGGTTGAAAATTGCGCAGTATCGCTCGTGAATGCTTTTTAGGTTGGCCCTGGTCTGGTGGGTTGTCTTCACGTACCAGTCTGGAAGCTCCAGGTCATGATCGCTCAGCGCCTTCTGGCGCTGCGCGGTGGCTTTCATGTAGCAGGAGGAAATGCGACTTCTGAGCAGATCGTCGTGCTCGCCGTGTTTCGAAGCGGGTGAAGTCGTGGCGCTTTTTGCAACGGCATCCGGCCGGGAAGGGTGACGGATGCGATAGCGGTGGGTAATCGGGTCCTGTTGTACTTCGTAGTGGTGCCCGTCCAATGGCAGGACCTTGCGGCCACTGACCTCGTACAGCCCTAGACTGTCCGGGACGGCGCCGGCGAGTGGGCGCAAAGGACTGCGGTACCGCGTGAGATCAGGCTTCCAGAGTCGCGACTCCCCGCTGGCCCGTTCAACCGCTTCCAACCGATCCACCGTGGCCGATGCCTGGATCTTCGGCAACACTTTGGCGCCTGCGACGATAAACGCGATATTGAGCGCCACGCTGGAAAAGTGCGCCCACATCTCCTGGGTTTCCCCTTGCTCGAACGCCTCGATACCTTCGAACGCTTCTTCGAACATCTGCACGGCCGCCACGGTCAGCATCAGTGGCCCCAACGCAGGCACCACGAATGCCAATTGGTTAAGCACGTCGATCACCGTGTTCGTCCAACTCTCCAGGCGCGCCAGGCGGGCGGCTTTGTCTTCATCGGCGGTGGGCACCGCCACCGTTCGCGCGTCCATCTCGATTTTCTGCAATTGCTCGCGGCGCAAGGCTTCCCACAGCGAGCCGGTGATGGGCGATGCGGCCATGCGCAAATTCTTCAACGAGGGCTTGAGCGGATAGTCCGATTGGGTATCGGCCTCGGGAGAGGGTTGGTACAACTGGTCGAACTGCTTGAAAAAATGCCCTTGCTGACTCAGCGGTACGAAACGGCTGAAAAACTGTCGGTAGGCGATGCCATGGAGGCGCCGACGCAGTTCCACCATGAATTCGGTGCTGGACGGATACTCCTTGAGAGGATGCTCGGGATCGCCCGGTAGATACGCCACCACACGCTCCAGGCGCCGGGTATTTTCCCGGTCGGGCCCCATCAGTACCGGGCCGACCAGTTCGGTGTCGAAGATTTTCAGCGAAGTGAACGTCACCGGTCGCCCGTCGAGCATGGCGCCGTCCTGATCGCCGACCACTTGCCGCAGCATCAGGTACGTGTCACGGCTGATGTCGGCCTTGGCCCAGGCGACTTCGACACTCAGCGCCAACGACTGACGGTGGTGGTCGCGCATTTGCTGGTCCAGACGGCGGCGGGCGTCTTCGTCAGCGGGTCGAGCGATGGCGCGAATGTGCTGCTGGTAGCGGCGCCCCAGGTCCAGCTTGCGGCATAGTCTGGCAAAGGCGTGCGGAGCGATTGGCAACGCCCCCGCCCGAACGGCCTCCAGCGTAGGCGCAGGCGTACCGCTGGCGGTCAGCGCCGTGGCGGTGATGACATGGCAGCCATCGCAATCGAGCTTTTGCTCTTCGTCGGGTTCGAAGTTCGCCAGTGCCGTTTCCAGCAGCGAAGCACCTCGGTACTCGTAGGTATCCCAGGCCTCGCCCGTCAGGCGGTGAAGCAGCGTGCTGCCCAGGTCCTTGCGTGTCTTGCTTGCGTACTGGCGGGCGTAATAAACCTTCTCCACATCCAGGGTTCGCTTGAATTCCTGCTGGATGGCCTGGGTCAGCAACGGCTTGGCAAAGGCGCGGATATCCTCGATGCGGCCCAAGCTGTTGTCGATCAGGTTCAGGCTGGCGCGGTAGCGCGCATGCTGGTCCTTGAGGCGGGTCCGGGTTTCGTGGGAGGTCTTGGGGTACCAGGCCGGGAGTTTCAGGTCGTGGTCGCTCAACGCCTGCTGGCGCCGCATGACGGCCCCGATGTACCAATCGGGAACGCGCTGCCTGAGCAGGTCGACATGGACGCCGCGATTTTCAGGCAGCGGCGTCATGCCGGGGTCGCTAACGGCAGAAATAGGTAATGGCATTCGGATCATCCTTGATGGTGGAAAACCCGAGCCTACCCAGCGCGTCACTGACGAGTGCGGTAACTATTTATCGTTTTTTCCGCCAGGGACCCCGCGCGTGCCTACTCCACCCAACGGCCCAGTTGCTGGCGCAGCCGACGGTTCTCGGATCGCAACTGCTGGACCTCCTCCAACAGATCCAGCGCCAGCGCGACACCTTCCCACTCCAGTTCCAACTCACGGCGCAGCTTGGCGGCCCGGCGGGCCAGGACCAGTTCGTAATCGGTGAAACGCCAATCGGTCGGGGCCGCGCCGTGGGGCTCGAGGATGCCGTGCTCGACGATTTCAATCACGTGGACATCCGCCAACGCAGCGGCTTCACAGAATTCCATCAGGTTCAGTTCGATGATCGGGTCGTTCATGGTCTGCTTCTCCCAATGCTTCAACTGTCGAGTCTAGCCAGGATTGTGAAAACCCGGTTTTGTGGCGAGGGAGCTTGCTCCCGCTCGGCTGCGCAGCAGTCGTAAAACCTGCCTACCGGTTTTTCCTGGCGCACCGTGTCGAATGGTTTTGGGGCTGCTTCGCAGCCCAGCGGGAGCAAGCTCCCTCGCCACGGCGTGCGTTGCCAGGCCTGTGATTGCCGGTCAGAAGTGCTCCCGAGGATCGAACGCAGCTTTCTTCGCCAACTCGGCCCATAACGCCTTGACCGATTCATCGCTGGCCTTGGGCATCACGGCCTTGAGCTGTACGAACAGGTAGCCGCGCTCGCCGGCCTTGTTGCGCAAGCCGTGGCCCTTGGCGCGCATGCGCTGGCCGTTCTGGCTGCCGGCCGGCACCTTGAGGTTGATCTTGCCGGTGAGGGTCGGCACCGCCACCTCGGTCCCCAGGGCCAATTCCCACGGCGCCAGGGGCAAGGTGATGATCAGGTCCTGGCCTTCGACGTCGAACTTGGGGTGCGGGGCGAAACGAATGGTCAGGTACAAGTCGCCATTGGCGCCACCGCCGATGCCGGGCGCGCCCTGGCCCTTGAGGCGGATGCGCTCGCCATCGGTCACGCCCAGCGGGATCTTCACGTTCAGGCTCTTGCTGGTATTGCTCACGTGCTGGCCCGCCGCGTTGTATTGCGGCACCTGGAAACTGACCTTCTTCGACTCGTTCGACAGGGTTTCTTCCAGGAAGATCGGTAATTCCATTTCCACGTCTTGCCCCCGACGGCCGGCGCTGCGACCCGATTGACGGCCACCGAAACCCGGCCCGCGATTGCCAAAGATCGAACTGAAGAAGTCCGAGAAGTCACCCGTATCCTGGCCACCAAAACCGCCACGGCTCTGCCAACCCGGCGGTCCCTGGAATGGCTGTCCGTGCTGACCATAACGGCGCAGGTCGTCGTACTCGGCACGCTTGTCGGCGCTTTTCAACGCCTCATAGGCTTCGGAGACGTCCTTGAACTTGGTTTCGGCGTCCTTCTCTTTGCTCACGTCCGGGTGGTACTTGCGCGCCAACTTTCGATAGGCAGCCTTGATCGTGGCATCGTCGGCCGTCGGCTCGACACCCAGGATCTTGTAATAGTCTTTGAAGTCCATCTTAAGCATCACCATCCGTTATCGATGTCGCACCGCCACGCACGGCATGCCCGGATGACCGGACAGCGGGTTGACCAGCCTCAAGATTGGGACCGGGCGGCGCATCAGAAATTTATCGGCAGCGGGTGGCGGTTCTTGTGTCCGCCCGATGGCTGCCAGGCTCATGCCAGCAAGTTTGGGGGTGTGACGTCGTCTTTCAAGGCCCGTGTTTGCGAATTAGCGGATAACCGGCCTTCGAATCCGCGCCGCACTGGCATACACTGCGCGGCCGTTTTTTCGACCGGAATCTGAAAGACATGAAAAACGCATCCCCGGCCCGTGCCTGCGGCATCGACTTCGGCACGTCCAACTCCACTGTCGGCTGGCTGCGCCCCGGCATGGAAACGTTGATCGCGCTGGAGGACGACAAGATCACCTTGCCCTCGGTGGTCTTTTTCAATCAGGAAGAGCGCCGCCCGGTGTACGGTCGCCTGGCGCTGCACGAATACCTGGAAGGCTACGAAGGCCGGCTGATGCGTTCGCTCAAGAGCCTGCTGGGTTCCAAGCTGATCAAGCACGACACCAGCGTGCTGGGCACGGCGATGCCGTTCAAGGACCTGCTGGGGCTGTTCATCGGCCAGTTGAAGAAACGCGCCGAAGCCACCGCCGGTCGAGAATTCGAAGAAGTGGTACTGGGCCGCCCGGTGTTTTTTGTCGATGACGACGAAATGGCCGACCAGGAAGCCGAGAACACCTTGGTCGATGTGGCACGGGCCATCGGTTTCAAGGAAGTGTCGTTCCAGTACGAACCCATCGCGGCGGCTTTCGACTATGAATCGACCATCGAGAAAGAAGAGCTGGTGCTGATCGTCGACATCGGCGGGGGTACGTCGGACTTCTCCCTGGTGCGCCTGTCGCCCGAGCGTCGTGCCCACGATAACCGTCACGCCGACATCCTGGCGACCGGTGGCGTGCACATCGGCGGCACCGACTTCGACAAGCAACTCAGCCTGCAAGGCCTGATGCCGCTTTTCGGCTACGGCAGCCGCATGAAAAGCGGCGCCTACATGCCCACCAGCCACCACATGAACCTGGCGACCTGGCACACGATCAACGCGGTGTATTCGCAGAAATCCACCCTGGCCCTGGGCAGCATGCGCTACGACATCGAAGACACCGCGGGCATCGACCGGCTGTTCAAGCTGATCGAACAGCGCGCCGGGCATTGGCTGGCGATGGAAGTGGAAGAAACCAAGATTCACCTGACCCACGCCGACCAGCGCCACGTGGCCCTGGACCGGATCGAGCCGGGCCTGAGCGTCGATCTGAGCCGGGCCTTGTTCGAGTCGGCCATCGACGGCTTGCTTGAGCGGGTACGCGGCAGCGTCACGCAGTTGCTCAACGATGCCAACGTGCGGGTTGATCAGGTCGATACGGTGTTCTTCACCGGCGGCTCCAGCGGCATCCCGGCGCTGCGCAACAGCGTCTCGGCGATGCTTCCCCAGGCGCGGCATGTGGAAGGCAATATCTTTGGCAGTATCGGCAGTGGATTGGCGATCGAGGCGATGAAGCGGTATGGGAGTCAGGCCTGATTCAGGACCGAGGCGCCCCCTTCGCGAGCAGGCTCGCTCCCACAGTTTGACCGAATGCGATCGAACTGTGGGAGCGAGCCTGCTCGCGAAAGCGGTAGATCAATCGATACAACGGTCGGATCAAACCATCCCCACCTGCTTCAACTCGCTCTTGAGATACGCATAGTAGATAGGCCCCGCCACCACCCCCGGCAGGCCGAATGCCGCTTCGAACACCAGCATCGCCATGAGCAATTCCCACGACTTGGCGCTGATCTGTCCGCCGACGATACGGGCGTTGAGGAAGTATTCGAGCTTGTGGATCACGATCAGGTAACCCAGCGCGGCCACCGCCACCCAGATCGACAATGACAGGGCGACCACAGTGATCAGGGTGTTGGACATCAGGTTGCCGATCACCGGCAACAGCCCCAGCAGGAACGTCATCACGATCAGGGTCTTGGTCAGGGGTAGCTGGATGCCGAACAGCGGCAGCACCACCGCCAGGAAAATCCCGGTGAAGAACGTATTGAGCAGGGAAATCTTGATCTGGGCGAAGACGATGTTGCGAAAGGCCTTGACCAGCAGGTTCAGGCGATCGAACAGCGCAGCGGCCAGGGGCTTGCGCTTGGTCAGGTCGGGGATGCGTTGCAGGGCGACGATGGCGCCGAGCACCATGCCGATCAACAGCGTCACGAACATGTGGGCCGCGTCCTTGCCCACCAGCTGCAGGTCGCTCAAGTGCTTGCTCACCCAATCACCGATCGCCACCCGGAACTCGGCGGCGCTGGCCGGCAGGTAGGCATCGATGAACGGCGGCAGTTGCCCACGGGCGCGATCGACCACGGTCATGAACTTGTCCAGGGAGGCCCCGGGATTTTCCGCTTCGTGCAGCAGGAAACTGAAGGCGCCGGCAAAGATCAGGGTCAGCACACTGACCACCAACGTGCCGAGCAATGCCACCGCCAACCAGCGGGCACGCCGGCCTTCGATCAATCGTTGCAACTGCGGAGTGAGCATGTTGACCAGCTCGAACACCAGCAACCCGGCCAACAGGCTCGGCAACAGGCGCAGCGGCAACACCAGCAACAGCCCACCAAAAATGATCACCCAACTGATCACCAACAACACATGACGCTGAGAAAACGTTGGCATACAGCCCCAGGACAAAACGGCATGAAAGGATCGGCAGTCTGCCAGCGATCCGCTGGCAGCACTAGGGATTGTATCGGCCGATTTGGCCCAGGGCTCAGATGATCCGGCGCTTATTTTTTCTTCAGGCACTCACTCATGAACGCCTTGCGAGCGTCACCCTTCAACGCCTGCTCGGTGGCAGTGGCATTGCAGCTTTTCATGCGGTCCTGTGGGGTCGCCTTGAGGCAGTTGCTCATGAAGGCCTTGCGTTCGTCACCCTTGAGGGCCTTGGCGGTGGCGTCGGCGTTGCAGGTGGTCATCTTGGTTTGTTGGGCCGTGGCGGCGAACCCCTGGGAACACAGCAGCAAACCCATCATCAACAAAGGGACACGGAGCATCTTCATGGTGTTTCTCCTGGTTGCCGCACGAGGGTGTGGCGATGGGGTGCAGTGTAGACAAAGCCTGTTACACCTTCATCTGTTCGATTTCCCGAGCATGAACTACCAGTGTCTGGAGCATGTCGGCAACGAACGATAACGCGCGACGCCCTGCGTCCTACAAGCCTGCCGCCTTCAACCGCTCGGCATGCTCGACAAACAACCGGATCGGCTCCGCCCCCCTGCCCACCAGCCCCAGCGACTGATTGACGATGTCGAAATGATCCAGCGGGTAGTCATCCCGGATCACCGTGCCCAGGTGCGAACTGTAGCGCCCGACCATGCCGTCGCTCTGCCCGGCTTCGCGCACGAAGGTGCGGGCGAACAACCGGCAGCTTCGATTGGTGCCATCGAAGAAGTTGCGACCCTTGTCGGTCTTGCCCGGCTGCAACGTCCCCGACCAGGAGTAGTAACGCACGCCATTGACCTCTTCCGGCCCGTGTCCGCCCCAGGTTTGGGGCAGCCCCTGTGGATAACGTTCGTTGAACAGCGCCACCCCGGCAGTGGTGAGCGAAGCATGGGATGCCTTCAGGTCGGCTGGCAGCCGTGGCCCGTGATAACCGGTGTCCAGCAGGCTCATGATCGCGTTGATCAGCCGCAGCAAGGCACTGAGCACCCGGCCCTTGGCGCTGTCGGCCGGGTAATGGGTTTGCAGGTAATCGGCTAGCTCGGAACCGTGGTTGGTGCCGGCCACCGAAGAGACCGACGCCACCAGGTCCGGGCGTTTGGCCGCGGCGTAGCGGGCAGTGAGGGCGCCCTGGCTGTGGCCGATCAGGTTGACCTTTTGCGCGCCGGTTTGCCGCAGCACTTCCTCAATCCGGGCCAACAGCTGCTCGCCGCGAACCTCGGATGAATGCAAGGGCGAGACCTTCACAGGAATCACCACGGCCCCGCCCCGGCGCAATGCCTCTGCGATGCCATACCAGTACGGATACAACACCAGGCGAATGAAACCGAGCATGCCCGGGACCAGCACCAAGGGGTAGCGAGTGGCACAGCGTTGCGACATGGCGACATCCTTGCGATCAAGAGGTGGTCAGCATCAGTACCGATGATGACCAGTCTATGACACCCGAGGCACTTCAGCCCGATCGCGGCAAGACCCAGGTCCTCAAAAGGTTCGGGCGAGCGCCAGCAAGCGCTGCTCGGCCTCGGCATAGGAACGCGCGAAGCTGTGCTCGGCCGACTCTTCGCCTTCGGCCGCCACCACCGTCACGTCGTTGATACCGATGAAGCCCAGCACCGCCCGCAGCCAGGTGTCGGCGTGGTTCATGGCCTCCAATTGACCACCGGGGCCGAAGCCGAAATCACCTCGGCTGGTCACGATCAGCGCCTTTTTGCCCGACACCAGCGGCTCGTACTGGGAAACACCGTTGTCGAGGCTGTGGTTGAATGTCACGCCGATGCGTACGATCTGGTCGACCCAGGCTTTCACGCCGCTGGGCACGCCAAAATTGTGCATGGGTGCCGAGATTACCAAGCGATCGTGGGCTTGCAGTTCGGCAACCAGCGCATCGCTCAGCGCCAGGTCGGCCTGCATGGTCAATGGCCGCGCCTGGGGCTCGGAGTAAAACGCCGCCGCAATAAAGGCTTCGTTGACCGCAGGGATGACGGTGCGGCCCACCTCGCGGCGAGTCGGTTGGCAAAGTGGATTGGCGGCCTGCCACGCCGCTATGAATGCCTCCGTCAGACGTCGGGAATGGGAACGCTCACCGCGTGGGCTACCTTGTACGACAAGAATGCTGCTCATCTGTAACTCCTTCTAATGCGACTACAATCGGAACGGCCTGTGGCTTTAAGATTGGAGCCCGGTCGCCCTTGATCGCAAATGAGCGTTAGTTCATCCGGATGAGTTGTTTTCATCCATACGGAGATTTCCAATGTTTGCCACCCTGCCCCTCAATGCCTTGCGAGCCTTCGAGGCGGCTGCACGCCTGCTCAGTTTCAAGGCGGCGGCCGAAGAGCTGGCGGTCACCCCGACAGCGATTTCCCACCAGATCCGCTCCCTGGAAACCTGGCTGGGGGCGCAGTTGTTCGAACGCTTGCCGCGCCGGGTACGCCTCACCGACGCGGGACAGCGGCTGTTCCACAGCTTGCACGGGGCATTGCTGGAAGTTGCACAAAGCGTCGACAGCCTGCGCCCGCAACGCAGCACCACGCACCTGACGATATCCACCACGGCGGCGTTTGCCGCCCTGTGGCTGGTGCCGCGCCTGGGGCGGTTTTACGCGCGCCATCCGAACATCAACGTACGCCTGGACACCCATTGCGAAGTCATCGACTTGCTTCAGGACGCCAGCGTCGATCTGGTGGTGCGCTACAGCCTGGACGCCTACTCGAACCTCTATGGCATGTGCCTGTTCGAAGAGAGCTTCGGCGTGTATGGCTCGCCGGAACAAGTCGCGCTGGCCACCCGGCAGCCGCCGACACTGATCAGCGTGCGCTGGCATAACGCCAAGCTGTACGCCCACGGTTGGGACGCCTGGTGCGCCCAGGCGGGGGAAAGCTGGATGACCCGGCAACCTTGCATGCGTGAATACGATGAAGAGCACTACGCCCTGCAAGCGGCCATCGCCGGCCAGGGCCTGGTATTGGCGAGCAATATCCTCGCTTCGCAAAGCGTCGCCAGCGGGTTGCTGGTGGGTTATCGCCCCAAGGTCCAAGTCAGCGGTGCCGGCTACAGTGCGCTTTGCGTGCCGGGACGAGAGCGGCACCCGCCCGTGCGGGCTTTTTTCCAATGGGTGGAGGAGGAAGCACGCTTGTCCGGACACGCCTTGAAAAATCCGGTAAAACTTTTCCAGGATCGCATCACTCAGAACTAGAGCGATCGCGCCAGCAGAGCGTGACGCCTAACCGGATCAGCCTCCAGGAGAACGAGATGAGCGACATGCACTTATCCGACGTCACGACCCTGCGCGAACGTGCGCGCCAGAACGTCCAGAACGGCGCGGTCACCGAAGGCTACAACGCCGATCGACAGGAAATCATCCGCCTGCTCAACGAAGCATTGGCCACCGAACTGGTCTGCACACTGCGCTACAAGCGTCACTATTTCATGGCCACCGGCCTGAAGGCCGGTGTCGCGGCGAGTGAGTTTCTGGAACACGCCAACCAGGAATCCGAGCACGCCGACAGGCTCGCCGAACGCATCGTGCAACTGGGTGGCGAACCGGAATTCAACCCCGACCTGTTGACCCGGCATTCCCACGCCCAGTACGTGGCAGGCAATACGCTCAAGGAAATGGTGTTCGAAGACTTGGTCGCCGAACGTATCGCCATCGACAGCTATCGGGAAATCGTCCAATACATCGGCGAAAAAGACCCAACCACTCGGCGCATCTTCGAAGACATCCTGGCCCAGGAAGAAGAGCACGCTGATGACATGGCCGATATCCTGGCCGATCTCTGATACGCCTTTCGCGAGCAGGCTCGCTCCCACAGGGGATCGCGTTCTTCTTTTGAAGAAACTCGATCGAAGGTTGGAGCGAGCCTGCTCGCGGTGAGGCCGGTAGCGTCACTACTCGGCTACCGGGTAGGCTTGACCGTGACCGGCGCCTTGCCCGCCTTCATCTGCTCAAGCAACGGCGCGCACTGGTTCGGCTCGCCACCGCTGGGCGCGACCAGGGCCAACAGCCCCGCCGCCGGTGCGGCGATGACACCCAGGGCAACCATCCCGGCACCGCGCAACATCAGTGGCACAGCCTTGACGCCGGCGGCAGGGTTGGCAAACGTGCCCCGCACGTACAGCGGCGAGCGTAGAGAAATCAACCGCCAGCCCTTGGACTCGGGCGTGACGGTCAGGTCCAGTTGTTCGGTGGCCATGTTCGCCGTACCGTCGATATAGATAATCGCGTTCTCGGTGTCGAACACGAACAGGCGCGTGGTCGCCAGGCCGGTCTTGATATCGAAGTCAGCCGCTGCGCAGTTGATCTTCACTTCCTTGTCGCCAAAGATTTTTCCCACCACGTAATTGCCGACGTTGAGCCCCGCCAGTTCCATCAGCTCGCGGCTGATGGCGCCGTCGTTGATGAGCATCTTCAGGGTGCCATTGGAGGTGCCCAGCAACGCCGCCACCGAATTGCCGCGCCCGGAAATATCCGCGTCGCCATTGAGTTCACCAAAACTGGTCTTCATTGGCTCGAATCCCGGGAACAACTGCTTGAGCTTGAAGCCCCGCGCAGTCAATTTCGCCTGGCCTTCGAGGGGCTGGGTGTGGCCGTTGAGGCGGATCTGCGCATCGAGCCGGCCACCGGCGACGCCAAAGCGCAGGGGCTCCAGGCTCAGTTGGCCGTCGTTGAGCACCAGGTGCGTGTAGAGATCGGTGAACGGCAACTGCTCGCTGTGAACGATACGCTTGCCGGTGAACTCCACGTCGGCGTCCATCGCACTCCAGCGTTCGGTGCGGAACTCCTCCACCGGCAACACCTTGTCGGACGGTTGTTTGCTGGCGCCGCCACGGGCTTTTTGTTCGGCATTGGAGTCTGCGCCGATCAACGGCGCCAAATCACTGAACAACAACTGGTCGGACACCAGCGCACCGCTGAGTTTCGGCCGGGGCTGGCTGGCGACATAGGCCAGGTTACCGTGGATGTCACTGTCGCCAATCTTGCCGTTGAACGCCTCGTAGCGAAACTGTGCGCCGTCCGGCTCGTGGAGCTTGGCGATCAATCGGCCGTCCGTGGAATACGGTGGCGAATCCGGCAGGGTCACGCCCGTCAGCGGGTAAAGATTGGCCAGGCTGTTGCCGGACAGTTTCAAACGCAGGTCAAGGGCGCCGAGGTTCTTTGGGTCGGTCAGGGTGCCGGCCAGTTCGACGCGGGTGTCGGCGATCTTCGCCTGGGCCTGCAATGGAAAAGGTTGTGCCGCATCCTGCAACGCCAGCAGGCCGCCGACCTTGCCGGATCCGCTGAGACCCTGCCCGTGATATTGCCCGTCGACCTTGAAGGCAAAGGCATAGTCTTGTGGTGACGAGCCCTGTTCCCGGGTTCTTTTCGCGGTTTTTTCCCCGACGATATCACTGAAGGGAATGGGCTTGCCCAAAGGGTCGACCAGCACGTCGAGCCGGGTCTTTAGCGTCTGGTCGTCGAGCGTGACATGCCCCTTGTCAAAACCGATGGCGCCGATGTCCACCACCCAACTGGACGGTTCGGCGTCCGGGTCCTTTGGATCGAACTGGAAAGTCCAATTGGCCCGTCCATCGGCCAGGCGCTGCAGGCTGGCGTCGGGGCCGGTCAGGTCGATACGCGGGATGGCCACCCGCCGCGCCAGCAACGCCAGGGGCGAGATACGCAACTCGACGCGCTTGAGCGTGACCATCTGCGGGAGCTTCGACCAATCAGGGTTGCCCAGGGTCAGCTCTTCGGCGACCACATGCGGCCATGGCAGCCATGCCCGCCAGCCGCCCTCGCCGGGTTCGCGCCGCCAGATCACCGCCAGGTTGCCATTGATTGCGAATGGGCGATGCAGCTCTTCGGAAACCTTGGCATTGAGCGCAGGCTTGATGCGGTTCCAATCGAAGAACGCGATGAACAGCACCAGCACGGTCAGCAGGACAACGAGGCAGGCAAAGCCCCAGGCGAAGATTTTTGAGGTGCGCGTCATGCACAAGGCTCCTGAGGCAGATGGACGTCCGGACCGCGACGTCTGGGGCAGCACGAACCTGTAGCCGGCTCGTTGCGATGATCGTTGGACAGGCAAAACGGCCAACAGGTTTACCACCAAGGGTGACGAACGGCACTAAAAAAACACGCACGAACCTGACCGACTCGACAGCTACCTGTTACCGCCCCCGCACATCTGCGGGGCGCGAGTGAGTACAAACTACCCACTTCAGGGCAAAACTGCTGCCCTGAGACCCCCGTTCTAGAGCCTTTGCGCGGAACAATCAATTCTGTTGATTATTACCATTGTCTTTATGAACTTTTATATCGACTTATCGAGAGTAGCATTGCCCTCGTACCCACTTTTCAGCCCTCCCGAGGAGCAACGATCATGAAACGCCAAATACTGATGAGCCTTTCCCTTTCACTGCTGGCCTCTACCGCTTTCGCCCTGCCAGCTTCCGAACAAGCCACTCCACAGGTCAAGGACAGCCACTCTATCTACAGCCAAACCGTCGCCGAAGGTGGCCGTGACCGCCTGGAAGAAAAAGGCCTGGTTGAAGGTGGCTCGGACCGTACACCACAAGGCCAGACCTTGGCTGCCGATGGCTCCGACCGTACTCCACAAGGCCAGACCTTGGCTGCCGATGGTTCCGACCGTACTCCACTGGGCGAATCCCTGGCCGCTGACGGTTCCGACCGCACCCCACTGGGCGAATCCCTGGCCGCTGACGGTTCCGACCGCACTCCACAAGGCCAGACCCTGGCTGCCGATGGTTCCGACCGCACTCCACAAGGCCAGACCTTGGCTGCCGATGGTTCCGGTCGCACTCCACAAGGCCAACTCCTTGCTGCGGACGGCGGCGATCGCGTCATCAAACGCCGCGGCGAAGTGAGCTGAGCCCATGGTGGTTATGAAAAAAGCCCGATTCCTTGAATCGGGCTTTTGATTTTCCAGCACCTCGTTTTCCCCGATTACCTCCTACCGTTCGACGACGGCAAAGCCGATTTGCTAGAGTGCGTCGCTCCCATGACTCGGAAGTCAGTCCTGCGATGCTGCCCCGCGCCGAACAGAAACAACAGACCCGAAACGCCCTGATGGACGCAGCCCGCCACTTGATGGAATGTGGCAGGGGGTTCGGCAGCCTGAGCCTGCGTGAAGTGGCCAAGACGGCAGGCATCGTACCGACCGGGTTCTACCGACACTTCCAGGACATGGACCAATTGGGCCTGGCGCTCGTCAGCGAAGTCGGCCAGACCTTTCGCGAAACCATACGACTGGTACGTCACAACGAGTTCGTCATGGGCGGCATCATCGACGCGTCAGTGCGGATTTTTCTCGACGTGGTTCATGCCAACCGATCCCAGTTCCTGTTCCTGGCTCGCGAGCAATACGGTGGATCGCAGCCGGTCCGACAAGCCATCGCGAGGCTGCGTGAAGACATCAGCTCGGACCTGGCCGCCGACCTGGCGCTGATGCCGAAACTCCAGCACCTGGACCTCGCCGGGCTCAACGTAATGGCCGATCTCATCGTCAAGAGTGTCTTCGCCACCTTGCCGGACATCATCGACCCGCCCGCCGAAGCCCTGCCCGAGCACCTCACGCCCCAGGCGAAGATTACCCAGCAACTGCGGTTCATCTTCATTGGCCTCAAGCATTGGCGTGGATTGGGCAGTACCGAATAGCGCCTGATGTTTCCTTAGTGGGAAGGCGCTTGCTCGCGATGGCGGAGTCTCAGTCCCCTGGTTGCTTACCTGACACACCGCCTCCCGAAAAACCACGGGACAGATGTTCCGCGATGTAGGAAAAGGCGCATCCGAGCCTGCGAACTTTCCTATTCGCTGCAAATGCCACCCGCGCCGGAATTGCGCTCAATCAGCGGCTCATCGTCTTATTCATCGCTTCCGAGAACTGTCAACGCGCCCTTGCGTAAGACGGACTTGTATAGGAGCCATGAAAATGAACGCAGAAGATTTTTTACCCACGGTAGAGCCAGCCGTGGGCCGCCTTGCGCGCCGCAATGAAATGAAGGAGAACACCCAATGAACAGAGGCTATTTCATTGGCCGGGGCGACAAGACCACGTGTGGTGGTGAAGTGCTGGATGGCGATGGCAGGGTCAATATGTTCGGCCTGCTGCACGCCCGCGAAGGGGACCGGGTTTCGTGTGGAAAGGACGGAAAAATCTATCAGATCAGGGGCGGTATAGCGCACATGGTCAGCCATGGCAAGCGAATGGCCGGCACGTTGGATAGTCACAGTACCTGCCCCTGCAAAGCGCAACTGATCCCCTCGGTATCCTGGGCCACCTATGAAGGTGCGAATTCTGCACCGCAAGCCAACCGAGCCGCTCAGCCGGCTCCTCAGCCCGCGACCGCGACCCACGCACCAAGTGCTTCACGCCAATCGTTTCTCGCCCCGTCAATCAGCCCGCCGCCCCGCACATCCACCCGCGTAGAACCCCTGGAACCGGGCTTCTACGTTGTGCCCAGAAGCGTGACCCGCGAAGCGCTGGAGGCGATGCTGTTCCAATCACCCGACCCGGCGGTGATGCGCAAATTCCGCGCGCTCAATCCTAATCGCGATGTGGTCAAGGCCGGTTCGATGATCGTGCTGAGCGATCCGAACAATCATCAATGCACCCGCGAAGAGGCGCTGTTGATGGAAACAGCAATATGGATCAACGATGCCCTTGAGCCGCTAAGCGCGGACGAGGCCGACTTCATGGCCCGGCATCGAGATGAAATCGAGACCTTCTTCGCCCAAGGCTCGACTGCCATCGGTGTTGGTGAGGCCATCTTCGCCAAAAATCTGGAGGACGTTAAAACCGTTCTGCGGGATATCGAGGCGTTGCATCAACGTACTTTCCGGCGCGATGGGCACTTACGGTCGTCGGATTTTTTTGCAGAGCGCAAACAACTGCTCTCTAGGCTCGACACTCATCTGACCACCCTGACGCGAAAGGGCACCGGGCTTCCAGATCATCCAAACTTGAAAAGCGCCTTGGGCATCTCCAGTCGCAGTTTGGTCCACCGTTGGACCAAGGCTGGTGGCGCAGGTCAGATTCCAGGTTATGCGACACATATTGAGGGTGTCTCCAAAGCGGCCAAAATCATCAAGTACGGGGGGTGGGTTGGCCCGATTATTGGTGGTGGAGCTTCGTATATGAAGGTCCAGGATGTTTGCACGGCAGACAGTGCGCAGGCTTGTAAGAAAGTTAAGTTCGCTGAGACTGGCAGCTTCGCTGGTGGCGTGGCAGGTGGTGTAGCAGCAGGCGCCGCCCTGACTGGGCCTGTGGTTGGAGCGATCTGTATCGGGTTAAGTGTGCCGACAGGAGGGTTGGCAATGGTGGGGTGCGGTCTTCTGGTGGTCGGAACGGGGTCGCTTGCGGGGGGTGTCCTTGGAGGAATACTGGGTGAAAAAACAGGCGAACTTATCTATGAGGCTGCCCAATGACTGTGAGCGTCTCTGAAAAATTATTTATGGTCGTCGGGATAATTGATTTGGGAGGAATTTTCATTTGGATTGGAATGTGTCTGTACTTGGCTTACAAAAAAATAGACCTAATATTGGATCACTTGAAAAATTGTTCAGCCGTCACGACGATCGCATCACTGCGCCATGGTGGTCCTTGGGGAAAATTGATGCTGGTAGGCGGTATTTCCGGACTCATCACCTTTCCCAATTTCTACCTCAAAAGAGGCGGACTTAATGTCGAAGACATAAATAGTTTTCCCGCGAGCCTTAAGCGCAAGCTAGTAGCACTGCAGTGGTGTGTTATCGCACTTCTATCGGTAATGATTGCTCTTGCCATGCTCGTTAAGTTTGGTCTCGCTTAGTCTTCCTGTTCCATAGCTCGACCTGTGCCTTGTGATCAACGCTGATCGCGATGGTCAGCAAATCATATGGCAGAAAGGCACTGTCAGGCTTGAACCAGGCAGCGCTTTCGTGTGGGAGCGAGCTTGCTCGCGATGGGGGCAGGTCAGGCAACACTGATGTCGGCTGGTCTACCGCTATCGCGAGCAAGCTCGCTTCCACAGTGCGCCGTGCAAGCTACAAAATGGTGCGCAACACCACCAAGCGCACCATAACGACACGCAATCCGCCCCATCCTGAAACGCCATCCCCAGGTATTTCCTACACCATCTTCGATTGGCAAGCCCCTTGCTCTAAACACAGCAATGTTCATTGCTGGAAGCACTCCGATGCTGGTGATTCACCGCAGAATCGACACACAACCAGGCTGGGACGCCGAGTTGCACCTGACCTTCGACGCACGCAGCAAAAGCCGCCTGCGCTGTTTCAGTGCCGAAGGCGAGGACGTGGGGCTGTTCCTCGAACGAGGCCAGCCACCGCTGTGCGACGGCGAATGCCTGCAGGCCGAGGACGGGCGCATCGTGCGTGTCTGCGCGCGTCCCGAGCAGTTGCTGCATGTCACCTGCGCCAATGCGTTCGAGCTGACCCGCGCGGCCTACCACTTGGGTAATCGCCACGTGGCCCTGCAAGTAGGCGATGGCTGGCTGCGCTTGCTGGATGACTACGTGCTCAAGGCGATGCTCGAACAGTTGGGCGCCACCGCCGAATCCATCGAAGCCCCATTCCAGCCAGAACACGGCGCCTACGGCGGCGGCCACCATCATTCCCGGCACGGCGATGAAGATTTCAACTACGCGCCGCGCCTGCACCAGTTTGGTGTGCGCACATGAACCCGGCCTGGGCGCTGCTGCGCCTGGCCAGTCCACAACTGCCGATTGGCGGCTACAGCTATTCCCAGGGATTGGAAATGGCGGTGGATAACGGCCAGGTTCGGACGCCCGACGACGCACGCCAATGGCTCAGCGACCAAATGCTGCTGAACCTGGCGCGCTTCGAAGCGCCTCTGCTGCTGGCCCATTGCACAGCCGCCGCGGCTGACGATTGGGACGGGCTGCGGCAACTTTGCGAGCAACACCGCGCCAGCCGGGAAACCCGCGAGCTGTTTCAGGAAAGCCGGCAGATGGGTTACTCGTTGCAGCAGCTGCTCGCCGGCCTGCCGGAACTCGACAGTGCGGCCCGGAACTTTCTGCAGCAGCGCGGCGAACCCCACCTGGCGCTGGGCTGGGCCTTGGCGGCGCGCGCCTGGAACATCGGCCCGCAGGACGCCCTCGCCGCGTGGTTGTGGAGCTGGCTGGAAAACCAATTGGCGGTGCTGATGAAAACCCTGCCCCTGGGTCAACAAGCCGCCCAGCGTCTGACGAGCGAGTTGCTGCCGGTGCTTCAACAAGCCCAGCACATCGCCTCGAACATCGATCCCGATCATTACGGCAGCGCCGCGTTTGGCCTGTCCCTGGCGTGCATGGCTCATGAGCGCCAGTACAGCCGCCTGTTTCGTTCCTAGGAGACACATATGAACACACAACCTCTGCGCGTGGGTATCGGCGGCCCGGTGGGCTCCGGCAAGACCGCGCTCACGCTTGCCCTGTGCCTGGCCCTGCGCGAGCGCTACAACCTCGCGGTGGTCACCAACGACATCTATACCCGCGAGGACGCCGACTTCCTGGTGCGCAACGAAGCCCTGGCGCCGGAACGGATCATTGGCGTCGAAACCGGCGGCTGCCCACACACGGCGATCCGTGAAGACGCGTCGATCAATCTGGAAGCAGTGGACCAGTTGAACCGGCGTTTCCCAGGCCTGGACCTGATCCTGGTGGAGTCCGGCGGTGACAACCTGTCGGCTACCTTCAGCCCCGAACTGTCAGACCTGACCATCTACGTCATCGACGTTTCGGCGGGCGACAAGCTGCCGCGCAAAGGCGGGCCGGGTATCTGCAAGTCCGATTTGCTGGTGATCAACAAAATCGACCTTGCGCCACTGGTCGGCGCGTCCCTGGAAATGATGAACAGCGATACCCAGCGGATGCGCAACGGCAAGCCGTTCGTCTTCAGCAACCAGAAGACCGGCCAGGGCCTGGACGACATCATCGCCTTCATCGAGCGCCAAGGCCTGTTGACGGCCGCGTGATCTTTCCCATTTCAACAAGGAAGCTTCTCCATGACATGCAAACGTATCTGCGGCGCCCTCGCCCTGCTATTGACCCCGGCGCTGGCCTTCGCCCACCCCGGCCACGGCGATAATGGCCTGATCGCCGGGCTGGGCCACCCGATCGGCGGGCTCGATCATTTGCTGGCGATGCTCGCGGTCGGTTTGTGGGCCGCCCAACAACAAGGCGCTGCGCGCTGGGCACTGCCGTGTACCTTCGTCGGCGCAATGCTGCTTGGCGGCGTGCTGGGTTTTGAAGGCCTGCACCTTCCGGCGTTGGAAAGCGGGATCGCCGCCTCGGTACTCGCCCTGGGCCTGGCGGTGGCACTGGCCGTGCGTCCACCGCTGGGCCTGGCTGTCGCTGCGACTGCGGTGTTTGCGCTGTTCCATGGCGTGGCCCATGGCTTGGAGCTGCCGGACATGTCCAGCCCCTGGGCTTACGCCGTAGGCTTTGTCGCAGCGACAGCGGCGTTGCACGGCGCAGGTTTTGCGCTGGTGCGGGTGTTGCCGCGAGCGGCGGCGCCATTGGTGCGGTTGGCTGGGGCGGCTTCGGCGGCGGCCGGGGTTTGGCTGTTGGCGGGTTGATTCTCTAGCGCCCAGCCGGCCCTCATCGCGAGCAAGCTCGCTCCCCCACTTTGATCGGTGTACGCCCCGCCCTGTGGGAGCGAGCTTGCTCGCGATGACGGACTTACAGGCGTCATCTCTCTGGAGTCGGTCACTCTGCTACCATGTCGCGCATTCGCCCCCGCCGTGACGACGTCCGCCAATGCCTGATGCTTCCCGCCCCGCTCCCCAGCCTGAATTGACCGCCCTGTTCGCCACGGTGCGCCAGCATTTTCACGACGTGATCGTGCCGATGTGGCAGGGCCCGGGCTGGAATGCCGAACTGGCGTTGCCCTATGAATCCCTCGACAGCCAGCACCAGCCGCTGCCGCCCCAGCGTTACCGGGCCATGGCCTGTGCGCGGCAGCTGTATGTGTTCGCCAGCCTGATCGGTGAGGTGCCGCAGGCCGAGGAGCGCGCCGCCGCATTGTTCCGCTCATTGCAGCGGCATTTCCACGACGCCGAACATGGCGGCTGGTTCTACAGCATCGACCCGCAGGGCGCGCCGCTGGACACGGGCAAAGACCTTTATACCCACGCGTTTATCCTGTTCGCCTGCGCCCATTACTGGGGCAAGGTTCGCGAGCCGTTGGTGGAATCGACGTTGAACGCCGCGCTGGAAGTGATCAGCCGGCGCTTCGCCACCGGGGACGGTCTCTACGAAGCCAGCCTGGGGCGTGACTGGTCGACCTGCCAATCCGGCCCGTTGCAGAATCCGCTGATGCACCTGGCCGAAGCGTTCCTGGCAACCCTCTCGGTTCGCGACGATGCCACCGTGCGCCAGGCGTTGCTGAGCCTTTGCGATGGGATGTACCGGCACTTCGTGGACCCGGAACAGAAGGCCATGATGGAGAAACCACTCAAGGCTGTGGATAACTGGTTCGAGCCAGGCCATCAATTCGAATGGTATTTCCTGCTGGCCTCATCGCCCTTGTTGCGTGGTGGCAAGCTGCACACGGCGCTAGAGCACAGCTTTGGTTTTACCGAGCGACAAGGTGTCGATCCGGACTCCAGCGCGGTACGCGCGATGCTGAGCCTGGCGCCGCAATCGACCCCACGCGACGCCACTCAACGCATCTGGGCCCAAGCGGAATACCTGCGGGCATTGACGTTGCGCCCGGGAAGCGACAATGCCTTGCTGCGTCAACTGCAAGCGCTGCAGCAGCATTTCCTGCATCCCCGGGGCTGGAATGAATGTCTTGACGCCGACGGCATCGTCAGCCGCCGGGACATGCCTTCGACCACCCCTTATCATCTTCTGACCTGCTACCGCGGTCTGGCCCACTACCTGGCGTAACACTTTTCGTGGCGAGGGAGCTTGCACCCTCGCCACAAGAGCTCATCAATTCCAGCTCAATAAGGCCAGCGGTCAGGCCTTGTTGCGTTCGATGGCGAACCCGGCCCAGGTCTGGCTCACCGGCATCAGTTCGAGGCTGTTGATGTTGATGTGCGCCGGGGTGTTGAGCACCCAGAAAATGGTGTCGGCGATGTCCTGCGGTTGGATCGGCTCGGCGCCGGCGTAGGTCGCGTCGTAGCGCGCCTGGTCGCCACCAAAACGCACCAGCGAGAACTCGCTCTCGCACAGCCCCGGCTCGATGTTGCTCACCCGCACACCCGTGCCTTGCAAGTCGCAACGCAGGTTCAGGGAGAACTGTTTGACGAACGCCTTGCTCGCGCCATAAACATGGCTGCCTGGATACGGGTAATTACCGGCAATGGAACCCAAGTTGATGATGCCAGCGCCACGACCATGGGCGATCAGGCGCGGCAGCAGCAGGCGCGTGCTGTAGATCAGACCTTTCACATTGGTGTCGACCATGGTGTCCCAATCATCAAGGTCGCACTTGGGCGCCGGATCGACGCCCAAGGCCAGGCCGGCATTGTTGATCAGCCCGCGCAGCGTGGCAAAGGATGGCGGAAGGTTGCCGATGGCTTCTTCCATGGCCTTGCGATCACGCACATCCAGCACCAGGCCATGGACCTCGGTCTGCTTCGACAGCTCGGCACAAAGGGCATCGAGGCGTTCTTCACGACGGCCGGACAGCACCAGCTTCCAACCGGCCTCGGCGAAACGACGGGCACAGGCTTCACCAAAACCGGACGTCGCGCCAGTGATAAACAGGGTGTCAGACATCGTGTTCTCCTTGCTTGGGCTTCAAACAGCCATTGAATGGAAATCGGCCCACAGCATGCCCGGGCTGGCCCGCCAGGGGCAAGGCTTGATCAACGCTTTAATCCTGCGATTGCTCAAAAAACAAACAATGACCGTCAGGCCTTGTCCAGCAAGGGCCGCAGCGGGTTGCCCGCACCTTATCCACAGGTAGGTCCACAATAAACGGGGGCAAGTGAAAAACCGGTAACCCTTTGTGCACAAGGCTTTGCGCGGGTTTTGGAATATTTTTTCGCTTGACCTGGCAAGTCAGGTTGTGCAGATCAGGTTATCTGCTATAAGGCGGCGCTTGATGTCGCGATGGCTCCAAGCCAGCAATCACGCCGCTGAGCGCCGTCTTTCCAGAGTTTAGTCACAGACTTATCCACAGGCTTGCCCCCAGACTTTCGAGCCCATTTCCACCCACATAAAACTGTTGACAACAGCCGCTCCCCTTTAACCAAAAATGCCTGATCAAAAAACGATCACAAGCCTGAAAGGCACGTATTCAAAGGCTTACAGCCAGCTACTCCCACGTTACCCACAGCCAGTTCCACAGCAAACGGGGACAAGTCAAAACCGTGACAAAACAACTGTTTGCGGCGACTTTATGTCGCGGTTTCACAGAGGGTCAGGATTGTTGTCCACAATTGCTGAAGCCCTACAAATTTCACTGTGGGAGCGAGCCTGCTCGCGAAGGCGGCGTATCAGATACATGAATGTCGCCTGATCCACTGCCTTCGCGAGCAGGCTCGCTCCCACAGGGGTTGGTGGCGTTTTGGAGAGATAAAAAAACCGGCGATCACTCGCCGGTTTTTTTGTTGCAGCCGCCGCCTCAATGGCCGCCGAGATACGCGTTACGCACCTCTTCGTTGGCGAGCAGTTCCTTGCCGGTACCGGTCAGGCGGATTTCGCCGTTGACCATGACATAGGCCCGGTCCGACAACTTGAGCGCGTGGTTGGCGTTCTGTTCCACCAGGAAAATAGTCATCCCGGTGGAAGCCAATTCACGCAGGGTGGCGAAGATCTGTTTCACCACGATTGGCGCCAGCCCCAGGCTCGGCTCATCGAGCAGCAACAACTTCGGCCGGCTCATCAGTGCCCGGGCAATGGCGAGCATTTGTTGCTCGCCGCCGGACATGGTCATGGCCCGCTGGTTGCGCCGCTCCTTGAGCCGGGGAAACAACTCGAACATGCGCTGCATGTCTTCGCTGGCATATTTGTCGCCAATGGGGATGGTGCCCATCAGCAGGTTTTCCTCGACGGTCATGTCCGGGAATACCCGCCGTCCTTCCGGCGATTGGGCGATACCGTTGGAGGCGATGTAGTGCGACGACTTGTGGGTGATGTCCACGCCTTGGTAGATGATCTGCCCGCCCGCAGCGCGGGGCTGGCCGAAGATCGACATCAGCAGCGTGGATTTGCCCGCGCCGTTGGAGCCGATCAAGCTCACGGTTTCGCCTTCACCAATGTGCATCGAGACTTTCTTCAGGGCCTGGATCGGCCCGTAAAATACGTCCAGTTCCTTGAGTTCGAGGATAGGTCCACTCATACCAGCTCCTCTTCGTCGGCGCCCAGGTAGGCCGCGATCACCTTCGGATCGTTGCGAATCGCCTCGGGACCACCCTCGGCGATCACGTTGCCGTGGTCCAGCACCACGATGTGGTCGGAAATACTCATCACCATGCCCATGTCGTGTTCGATCAGCACCACGGTCAAATCATGCTCGTCGCGCAGCAGCCGAATCATTGCGCTCAGCGCTTCGGTTTCCTGGGGGTTGAGGCCGGCGGCCGGTTCGTCGAGGCAGATGATCTGCGGACGCGTGCACATGGCCCGGGCGATTTCCAGGCGGCGCTGCTGGCCGTAGGAAAGCTCGCCGGCCAGGCGGTTGGCGCAATCCACCAAGTCCACCACTTCCAGCCAATAGAAGGCATGGTCCAGGGCGTCGCTTTCAGCTTTGCGATAGCCCTTGGTGTTGAGGATGCCCGCGATCAGGCTGCGGTTGACCCACATGTGCTGGGCCACCAGCAGGTTTTCCAGTACCGACATTTCCTTGAACAGGCGAATGTTCTGGAAGGTGCGCGCCAGGCCGGCGCGGTTCACCAGGTGCGTGCCGCCGAACATCTTGTAGTACAGCCGGCTGGCGAAGGATTTCGGCGAGACAAAATCAGTAGGACGAAACGCTTCGCCCAACAACTTGATCACGTTGGTCTGTTCGCCGCGTACGTTGAGTTCGATCTTGCCGCCCGAGGCCTTGTAGAAGCCGGTCAGGCAGTTGAACACGGTGGTCTTGCCCGCGCCGTTGGGGCCGATCAGGGCGAAGATCGAATTGCGCTCGACCTGCAGGCTCACGTCGCTGAGGGCTTTGATGCCACCAAACTGCATCATCAGGTTTTCGACTTTGAGTACGACTTCGCTCATGGCGCTACCCCCTTGCGCGGCGTCACGCCGGTACGGCTGATACGAATCAGGCCGCGCGGGCGCCAGATCATCATCAGCACCATCAACACGCCGAACAGCAGCACCCGGTATTCAGAGAAACTGCGCAGAAGCTCCGGTGCCACGGTGAGCACGAATGCCGCGATCACCACACCCACCGTCGATCCCATGCCACCCAGCACGACGATGGCCAGAATCAGCGCCGACTCGAAGAAGGTGAACGAGGATGGGTTGACGAAGCCCTGATAGCTGGCGAAAAACACACCCGCCAGGCCCGCGGTGGAGGCACCGATGGTGAAGGCCGAGAGCTTGACCAGCACATGGTTCAGGCCCATGGAGCGGCAGGCAATTTCATCTTCGCGCAAGGCTTCCCAGGCGCGACCGACCGGCATGCGGGTCAGGCGATGCTTGATATACAGCACCAACAGGACGGTGATGAACAGCACGATGTAAATGAACAGGAATTTGACGTTGGGGTTGTAGTCGATGCCGAAGAACTCATGGAACGGCACCCCACCGTCCTTCGCTCGCCTGCCAAATTCCAGGCCCATGAAGGTCGGGGAAGGCACCGGCATGCCATTCGGTCCGCCAGTGAACGACAGCCAGTTGTTGAGCACCAACCGGATGATTTCGCCAAACCCCAGGGTCACGATGGCCAGGTAGTCGCCGTGCATTCGCAACACCGGGAAGCCCAATATGCACCCCGCCATCGCCGCAGCGATGGCGGCCAGCGGCAACACGGTCCAGAAACCCAGCCCCAGGTATTGGTAGCCCAGCGCCAGCCCATAGGCACCGATGGCGTAAAACGCCACATAACCCAGGTCGAGCAGCCCGGCCAGGCCGACCACGATGTTCAGGCCCAGGCCCAGCAGCACGTAGATCAGCCCGAGGATGACCACCGTCAGCACGTACTTGTTGGCGAAGAATGGAAACACGATGGCGATCACGATCAGCGCCGGGATGATCCAGCGCAGGCGCGACTTGTAGTCCGGAGGCAGCACATGCACGCCGGACCCGGTGCTCTCGAAACCCTGGAGAATCTTGAGTCCCTTGGGGGTTTGCAGGAACAGGCTCAGGGCAAAGCGCCCGACCATCACGATCGCCACCAGCCAGCCGACGCGGGCCGGCTGCAGGTTGAAACTGTAGCCATCGAGCACCACGCCGACGATCGGCCCGAACACAATCAGCGAGATCAGGCCGGCCAGGATCGCGTCGATGACGCTCTGTTTGATATCAAGCGGTTTATTGGCAGCAGACATACTTACACCTTCGCCACGAGTGGGCGACCCAACAGGCCTTGGGGACGGAAGATCAGAATCAGCACCAGCAGCGAGAAACTGAACACGTCTTTGTAGTCGGAGTTGATCAGACCGGAGAACAGCGACTCGGAAATCCCGAGGATGATCCCGCCGAGCATCGCCCCAGGCAGGGAGCCGATGCCGCCGAGTACCGCCGCGGTGAACGCCTTGATGCCGATGATGAAGCCGGCATAGAAGTCGAAGGTGCCGTAGTTCATGGTGATCAGCACACCGGCCAGGGCCGCCATGGCTGCACCGATGATGAACACGTAGGAAATCACCCGGTCGGTGTTGATCCCCAGGATCGAGGCCATCTTGCGGTCTTGCTGGGTGGCGCGGCACATGCGTCCGAGCTTGGTGTACTTGATGATGTAGGTCAGCAGCGCCATGCCGGCGAACGCGGCGATCAGAATGAAGATCTTGGTGTAGGTGAGCTGCACGAAACCGGTACCGATGTCGACGCGCATGGCGCCTTCAAGCAGTGTCGGAACACCCTGTTGACGGGCGCCCTGGCTGATCTGTGCATAGTTTTGCAGGATCAGCGAAATGCCGATGGCACTGATCAGCGGTGCCAGCCGGGTTGAGTTGCGCAGGGGTTTGTAGGCGACGCGTTCGATGACCCAGCCGTAGACCCCGGTGACCACGACCGTGAACACAAGGGTGCCAAGGATCATCAGCGGAAAGGATTCGATACCGAAGTAAGCCAGCAGAGCCAGACTGATTGCCGCGAGGTAAGCGGAAATCATGTAAACCTCGCCGTGGGCGAAGTTGATCATGCCGATGATGCCGTAGACCATTGTGTAGCCGATGGCGATCAGACCATAGACCGACCCGAGGGTCAGGCCATTGATCAGTTGCTGCAGGAAAATACCATCCATAACGCAATCTCACGCAGTGAGACAGCACATCCCGGGGACGCGACGACGGGTTCGAAGCCCAGCGCCCAAAAATGTGCGGCTCGTAGAAAAAAACAGACGGGCCGTTGGCTAATGCCAATCAGGACAGGGTGAGCACAGTCTCCGTGGCGAGGGAGCTTGCTCCCTCGCCACAGGCTAGTCATCCCTTCAAATTACTTCTGTTTTTCCAACTGGTGGTATTTGCCATCCTTGTCCCACTGGTAGACCACGTAGTCGGAGACTTTCAGGTCACCCTTGGAATCCCAGGTTTTTTCGCCCATGACGGTTTTCACCGGGTTGGCTTTCAGCCACTTGGCAGCGTCTTCGCCCTTGTTGGACTTGGCGCCGTTGAAGCCGGCGGCCAAGGCCTGGACCGACGCATAGGCGTACAACGTGTAGCCTTCAGGCTCGACGCCCTGAGCACGGAAAGCGTCCACTACGGCCTTGCTGTCGGGCAGCAGGCGTGGGTCGGCGCCAAAGGTCATGTACACGCCATCGACGTATTGCGCGCCGCCAGCGGTGGTGACCAGTTCGTCGGTGACGATGCCGTCATCGGACATGAATTTCACGTCCTTGAGGCCTTGCTCGCGCAACTGGCGAACCAGCGGGCCGGCTTCCGGGTGCAGGCCGCCGAAGTAGACCACGTCGGCACCGGCCGAACGGATCTTGGTGACCACGGCGCTGAAGTCTTTTTCACCACGGGTCAGGCCTTCGTACAACACCGGGGTCACACCACGCTTGGCCAGTTGTGCCTTGGTGGCATCCGCCAGGCCTTGGCCGTAGGTGTCCTTGTCGTGCAGCACGACGACTTTCTTGCCCTTGAGGACATCGACGATGTAGTCGCCGGCCACGATGCCTTGCTGGTCGTCACGACCGCACATGCGGAACATCGCGCTCAGGCCACGCTCGGTCACGGCCGGGTTGGTCGAACCGGGGGTCATGGCGATGACGCCGGCTTCGTCATAGACCTCGGAAGCCGGGATGGTGTTGGACGAGCAAAAGTGCCCAACCACGCCGATCACTTTGTCCTGGTCAACCAGACGGTTGGCCACGGCCACGGCTTGCTTGGGTTCGCAGGCGTCGTCGCCGGCTACCAGTACGATTTTCTCGCCGTTGACGCCACCCGCTTTGTTGATGACATCGGCCGCTGCCTGCGCACCTTTCATGTATTGCTCGCCAAACGCAGCGTTGGCACCGGTCATCGGCCCCGCCACACCGAATTTCACATCAGCTTGAGCAAACGCAGAAACACCCAGCGCAGTTGCCACTGCGAGGGCCAGAAAGCCTTTCTTGTAAAACGTCTGGGACATGAGGTGGTGCTCCAAGGTTTTTTTTAGTTGGCACTGCGACTTCACTTCACTGAAAAGCTCAGAGCAAGGGCCGTGCCATCGGTTTTTTATTCTTAAAAAAGTCGCTGCTTTATTGTTATTTCGACTGTTTCGGGCCCTTTTTCACAGGGCGTGCAACCGTCTAAACCGCACGAGGTGCAACCTGATTTAAAAGTAGGTAAAACCCTCCATGAGCCATCATTGCAACCGCCACATGAAACGGCGTGCAACCACTGTGTAACAACCTACGTCACCGAACTGCACACTGTCGGTGCGCGGCTGCTACAACCCGCACCATAACAGGCTAGACGTTGAACTAAAAAACGCCGCCATCCGAAACACTTTTCAACAATCAGATGACGATGCGCAAGCACTGGCCCGCGTGGTACAGCGAAAAGCCCGCTTCATACAGACAGCTGCGCAGGCCGACACCCGCCAAAGGCTGCATCGGCGCGAAGGGGATCGGCAGCGCCTTGGCATCGCCGTGGCACAGGTAATCGGCAAATGCCTTGCCCACCACAGTGCCGGTGGTCACGCCCCGCCCGTTGTAACCGGTCACTGCCACCAGGCCGGGGGCCGGTTCGAACAGACGCATCAAATGATCAGGCGTGAAAGCGATGCAACCGGTCCAGGTGCATTCCCATTCCACCGGCTTCAGGTAAGGGAAATAGTGCTGCTGCACCCGGTCAGCCCAGGCCTTGAGGAACCAGGCTGGCTTGCGGTTACCATTGCCCAGGCTGCCCAGCAGCAGGCGACCGTCCTTGTCCCGGCGAATGCTGCTCAACACCTGGCGGGTATCCCAAGAGCCCTGCCCGCCCGGCAGGATGCGTCGGGCCGCCTCGTCGTCCAGCGGGACCGAGGCCACCTGGTAGTAATAACCGGGGAAAAAATTGCGCCGCAATTCGGTCCAGTCGCCCTCGGTATAGGCGTTGGAGGCGATCACGACTTGCTCGGCCAGCACCGAGCCCTGGGCGGTCTGAACCGACCAACGCTGGCCTTGGCGCTCCAACCGCGTCACCGGCGAATGGTCGAACATCTGGGCGCCAAGATCCTTGGCGGCTTTGGCCAATCCACTGGCATAGGCCATCGGATTGAGCGTGCCGGCCCGGCGATCGAGCAACGCCGCGGCGATCTTGTCGGTGCCGGTGGCATCGACACAGGCTTGGCCGGTGAGCAGCTCAACCGGCGCGCCACGGCGCTTCCATTGTTCCTCGCGGCTGCGCAGGTCCGCCTCGCCCCGGGCGTTATGGGCCATGTGCAAGGTGCCTTCGCGGCGCAGCTGGCAATCGATGGCGTACTTGTCGACAAGGCTGAACACCAACGCCGGCGCGGCGCCCAGCATACGGTTGAGCTGGCTGCCCACTGCCGCGCCAAACCCAGCCTCGATCTCGTCCGGCGGGATCCACAGGCCGGCATTCACCAGCCCAACGTTACGCCCCGATCCGCCATGCCCGGCCCGATGAGCTTCAAGCACCGCGACACGCTTGCCTTGCTCCAGCAAATGCACCGCCGCCGACAGGCCGGTAAAACCTGCGCCAATGATGCAGACATCCACCATGATCTCGCCAGTGAGCGCAGTGTTTTCAGGCCTTTGCGGCGTCAGTTTTTCCCACAGACATTCTTCGCGTAACGGCATTGCCAGACTCCAACAGAAACCCAACAAACACACAATTCAATGTAGGAGCAAGCCTGCTCGCGATGGCGGCGAATCAGTCACATCAGAAGTGATTGGCACACCGCTATCGCGAGCAGACTCGCTCCTACAGGGACACTTGACCGGTTCTCAGTCGAACGTAATCCCCTGCGCCAACGGCAACTCCAACGAGTAATTCACGGTGTTTGTCTGACGGCGCATGTAGGCGCGCCATGCATCGGAGCCGGATTCGCGACCGCCGCCGGTTTCCTTTTCGCCACCGAAGGCGCCGCCGATTTCCGCGCCGCTCGGGCCGATGTTGACGTTGGCGATGCCGCAGTCGCTGCCCACCGCCGACATGAATTGCTCGGCTTCACGCACGTCGGTGGTGAAAATGCAGGAGGACAGGCCCTGGGGCACGGAGTTGTTCAAGTCCAGCGCTTCAGCGAAATCCTTGTAGCCGACCACATAAAGGATCGGTGCGAACGTTTCATGGCGCACCACGTCGCTTTGCTCCGGCATCTCGACGATGGCGGGCGAAACGTAATAGGCATTCGGGAACTGGTCTTCGAGCTGGCGCTTGCCGCCAAACACCCGCCCGCCTTCGCTCAGGGCCTGCTCCAGTGCGTCCTGCATGTTCTCGAAGCTTTGCTTGTCGATCAGCGGGCCCACCAGATTGCCTTCCAACGGATGACCGATGCGCACTTTCGAGTAAGCAGCCTTGAGCCGGGTGACGATTTCTTCCTTCACCGACTCATGGGCGATCAGCCGGCGCAAGGTAGTGCAGCGCTGGCCGGCGGTGCCGACGGCGCTGAACAGGATCGCGCGCACCGCCATGTCCAGGTCGGCGCTCGGGGCCAGAATCATGGCGTTGTTACCGCCCAATTCGAGAATGCTGCGGGCGAAGCGCGCCGCGACTTTCGGCGCCACTTCACGCCCCATGCGGGTGCTGCCGGTGGCGCTGATCAACGCCACGCGCGGGTCGTCCACCAAGGCTTCGCCGGCATCGCGACCGCCGATGATCACCTGGCTCAGGTACGGTGGCGCGTCGCTGAAGTTCTTCAGTACGCGCTCGAACAAGGCCTGGCACGCCAGGGCGGTCAGCGGAGTCTTTTCCGAAGGCTTCCAGATCACCGGGTTGCCGCAGACCAGGGCCAACGTGGTGTTCCAGGCCCAGACTGCAACAGGGAAGTTGAAGGCGCTGATTACGCCGACCACGCCCAGCGGGTGCCAGGTCTCACGCATGTGATGGCCGGGGCGCTCCGACGCGATGGTCAGGCCGTAAAGCTGGCGGGACAGGCCGACGGCGAAATCGCAGATGTCGATCATCTCTTGCACTTCGCCCAGGCCTTCCTGGGTGATTTTGCCGGCTTCCCAGGACACCAGTTCACCGAGGTCGGCCTTGTATTCACGCAACAGATCGCCGAACTGGCGCACCAGCTCGCCACGACGGGGGGCCGGCACCTTGCGCCACAGGTCAAAGGCATGCTCGGCCCGGCTGACCTGCTGCTCGACCTCGGCGGCGCCTTCCCAGTTCACCGCGCCGATGCGACTGCCATCGATGGGCGAATGCACTGGCTGTGTGCCGTTCTGGTACAAGGCCGGGTCGACACCCAGACGATCAAGCAATGCAGCAACCATGGGTAAATTCCTCAAGCGAAAGACAATGGGTTGGCAGCCGGACGAACACGGCTGATCAGACCTGTAGTTGTAGCTGGCCCGAGACTTGCCAACAAACGACCTTTAAGCGAGATATCATTCCGTTTATTCATGCTGCCACTGAAGCAGACTCTTCAGCACAAAAGCAGAGCGACAAAAAATAAGGCTCCATCATGCTCAATAAACGCTATTTGCCGTCGATCACCGCGCTGCAGTGCTTCGAAGCAGTGACCCGTCACCTGAGCTTCACCCGCGCCGCCGAAGAATTGAACCTGACCCAGAGCGCCGTCAGCAAACAGGTCGCGCAGTTGGAAGAGTTGCTCCAGCACTTGCTGTTCCGTCGCGTGCGTCGACGCCTGCAATTGACTCCCGCAGGGGATTTGTACCTGGGAGAAGTACGAAAAATCCTCACCCAAGTTGAGATGTCCACTCATTACCTGCGTTCCTACGGTGGTGACACCGAAGTCCTGCGCGTGTCTACGCCACCAACGTTCGGCGCGCGCTGGCTGGTCCCACGGCTCAAGGGCTGGCGCCTGCGCCATCCCAGCATTCATCTGGACCTGTGCAGCGAGCAAGAGGCCGATGACCTACAGCAAGGTCGCAGTGACCTGGCGTTCTATTTTGGCCAAGCCTCACGACCCGGAACTGAATCCTTGAAACTGTTCGGCGAAGAACTGGTGCCAGTCTGCGCGCCGGGCAGCCTGCCGGACCAGCCTTTCACCGACCCGACGCAACTGACCGATCTGGTCCTGCTGCAAAACGCCTCGCGCCCACAGGCTTGGCACGACTGGTTCGAAGACCTGGGTTATCACACCGAACACAGCTACCACGGGCCGCGCTTCGAAACCTTCTATATGTGCATCCGCGCAGCCCAGGTCGGCTGCGGCGTGGCCCTGCTGCCCAGGTTTCTGGTGGAAGAAGAACTGGCCGACGGCAAGCTGGTCATTCCCTGGCAGCATGCGATGCCCAGCACCAATGCCTATTATCTGGCTTATCCGGAACATTCGGCGGAAGTGCCCAAGGTGCGGATGTTCGTGGAGTGGATGTTGGAGCAGATCGACGGTGCTGATATTGCGCAACAATAAGAGGGCTCCTCGCCACGAAGGCGTGTGAGGCAAAAAACACTGGCAAAACCCACCACGGTTATGCGCCACTAGCCCTTTCACTACGAACTGCCGTACGCCGCTGCCCGCCGCAGCCACCTGTCTGGAGATTCACGTTATGAGCGAGAGTGTATTTGCCGATCGCATCGTGCAGAACCTGCTCGACACCGACTTCTACAAGCTGACGATGATGCAGGCGGTGCTGCATAACTACCCCAACGTCGAAGTGGAGTGGGAGTTCCGCTGCCGAAACAGCGAAGACCTGCGGCCCTACCTGGCGGAGATCCGCTTCCAGATCGAACGCTTGGCCGAGCTGAGCCTGAGCGCCGACCAGTTGGGTTTTCTCGAACGCATCTGCTTCTTGAAACCGGACTTCCTGCGCTTTCTGGGCCTGTTCCGTTTCAACCTGCGCTATGTGCACACGGGCATCGAAAACGGCGAGCTGTTTATCCGCCTGCGCGGGCCATGGCTGCACGTCATCCTGTTCGAAGTGCCTTTGCTGGCCATTGTCAGCGAAGTGCGCAACCGCTATCGCTACCGTGAAATCGTTCTGGAACAGGCGCGGGAACAGCTTTATCGCAAGTTCGACTGGCTGAACGCCAATGCCAGTGCCGAGGAATTGTCCGAACTGCAAGTGGCCGATTTCGGCACCCGCCGTCGGTTCTCCTACCGAACCCAGGAAGAAGTGGTCAACGTGCTCAAGCACGACTTCCCGGGACGCTTCGTCGGCACCAGCAACGTGCATCTGTCCCGTGAACTGGACATGAAACCCTTGGGCACCATGGCCCATGAGTGGATCATGGCTCACCAGCAACTGGGCCCAAGGCTGATCGACAGTCAGATCGCCGCGCTCGACTGCTGGGTGCGCGAATACCGAGGGCTGCTGGGCATCGCGCTGACCGACTGCATCACCATGGACGCCTTCCTCAAGGATTTCGATCTGTTCTTCGCCAAGCTGTTTGACGGCTTGCGCCATGATTCGGGTGACCCGGTCATCTGGGCCGAGAAAGCCATTGCCCACTATCACAAGCTGGGTATCGACCCGATGAGCAAGACCCTGGTGTTCTCCGACAGCCTGACATTGCCAAAATGCCTGGAGATTTTCCGCGCCTTGCGTGGTCGCATTAATGTGAGCTTTGGTATCGGGACCAACCTGACCTGTGACATTCCAGGCGTGGAGCCCATGAGCATCGTGCTTAAAATGATCAGTTGTGACGGGCAACCCGTGGCCAAGATTTCAGACGAGCCCGGTAAGACCCACTGCAAGGACCCGAATTTCGTCGCCTATATGCGACATGTTTTCCAAGTACCTGCCGCCCTTTCTGGCACATCAAGCAAGGAGTGAATTCATGCAAGCCGTACAGCGTGAGATTGCTGAACAGCTCAAGGTCCAACCGCCATTTGCCGATGACGCCGCCCTCAAGGCCGAAATCGCTCGTCGGGTGAGCTTCATCCAGGACTGCCTCGTCAACTCCGGGCTCAAGAGCCTGATACTGGGCATCAGCGGCGGGGTCGACTCGTTGACCGCCGGCCTGTTGGCCCAGCGTGCCGTGCGCGAGTTGCGGGAAAAAACCGGCAATGCGGCGTACAAGTTCGTTGCCGTGCGCTTACCGTACGAGACCCAGTTCGACGAACACGAAGCCCAGGCCTGTGTCGATTTCATCGAGCCTGACGAGCGCCATACCGTCAATATCGGCCCGGCGGTCAAGGCATTGGCCAAGGAAGTCCTCGCGTTTGAGGGCAAGGCGCCGGGCTCGCGGGATTTCGTGTTGGGCAATACCAAGGCGCGGATGCGCATGGTGGCGCAATACACCATCGCCGGCGCCGAACAGGGCATGGTGATCGGCACCGATCATGCGGCCGAAGCGGTGATGGGGTTCTTCACCAAGTTCGGTGACGGCGCCTGCGACCTGGCGCCGCTGAGCGGGCTGGTGAAAAACCAGGTCCGGGCCATCGCCCGCGACTTTGGCGCGCCGGAATCGCTGGTGGAAAAAGTCCCCACCGCCGACCTGGAAGACCTGTCGCCTGGCAAGCCGGACGAAGCGGCCCACGGCGTGACCTATGCCGAGATCGACGCGTTCCTGCATGGCCAACCGATTCGCGAAGAAGCGGCGAAGATTATCTGCGACACCTACCGCAAGACCGAGCACAAGCGAGTGATGCCGTACGCTCCTTGACCACCATTTGGTGGACAGCATCATGTAGGAGCAAGCTCGCTCCCACAAAGGTTATTTGCCTGGTATAAAAAAAGCGCCCTGCACGGGGGCGCTTTTTTCTGCCTGAAATTTGTTACTTCAGGGTAACCGTGCCTTTCATCATCGAGATGTGGCCCGGGAACGAGCAGAAGAAACCGTACTTCTCGGCAGCGTCCAGCTTAGAGACATCGAAAGTCACCGAGTCGGTTTCCTTGGCGCCGATAACCTTGGTGTGTGCGATAACGCGGGCGTCACCCTCCTTGAGATAGTTCTTGTCGATACCGGCGCCCAGGCCATCGGTGGCGATCGGCTGCATGTCGGCCTCTTTGCTCAGCACCCAGTTATGACCCATCACGTTTTTCGGCAGGTTACCCGAGTGAGTCAGCTCAACGGTGAACGTCTTGCAGCTCTTATCGATTTCGATGGCCTTGGTGCTGAAGGTCATCTGGTCGGTGGAATCGATGGTGGTCTTGCACTCCGCTGCCATCAGTTGGCTGCTGGCCAGCGTCAACAGGGATACTGCTACAAGTTTGGCGAACATCATGAATCTCCAAAGCATGGTTAACGAAATCCGTCAGAGGGGAAGACTGCCTGATTTTCTGGCAAGTTCCTATGACCTGAGTCAAAGATTGTATACAACTTAAGACTATCAGCCTGATGGACAGAATCAACCGGCCAGAAGTATGACGCACCTCTAAGATCTGTCCCATCAACCCTGGAGTGCTGGTCATGAACCTCAACAGCCTGTTATGCAGCTTGCTCGCCGCCTACGCCTGCGGTGCCAGTGGCACCTATGAAAAACCTCGCCGCGAGGTTTAATTCTTTGCGCAACAAAGGGCAGGCTTTACTCTGGTCCGGTCATCGAATCGCGGAGTGAAGCATGTCCATAGCGTCTGTTTGTGTATTTTGCGGCGCCAGCACCGGCAGCCACCCGGCCTATCTGGAAGCGGCCCGGGCCCTGGGCCGTGCTTTGGCCGAACGAAAACTCACCTTGGTCTACGGCGGTGGCGCGGTCGGTCTTATGGGTGTCGTTGCCGATGCAGCCCTCGCCGCTGGCGGCGAAGTGATTGGCATCATCCCGCAAAGTTTGAAAGACAAGGAAATCGGTCACAGCGGCCTGACGCGCCTTGAAGTGGTAGACGGCATGCATGCGCGCAAGGCCCGCATGGCTGAGCTCAGCGACGCCTTCATCGCCTTGCCCGGCGGGCTCGGCACCCTGGAGGAACTGTTCGAAGTCTGGACCTGGGGTCAGCTCGGTTATCACGGCAAGCCGCTGGGGCTGCTGGAAGTGAACGGTTTCTACAGCAAGCTCACCGGCTTCCTCGATCATATCGTCGGCGAAGGCTTCGTCCGCGCGCCGCATCGTGACATGCTGCAGGTAAGCGAATCTGCGCACACACTGCTCGATGCGCTGGACGAATGGCAACCGTCCGTGCAGCCAAAGTGGGCCGAACAAAAACCAAGCTAACGGCTCGGTCCCGATACAGGGCAGAATACGCGCCGCTCAACCTCACCTTCGACCCCAGAGGATCGCCCATGGCTAAACCCAATTATTCCTTCGCCAAACGTCAAAGAGACCTGGCCAAGGAGCAGAAGAAAGAGGAAAAGCTCCAGCGCAAGAAGGCTTCGGCTGAAGAAGCGGCCCTGAACCCGGACAGCGACGGCGACGTGGCGGCAGAACACGATGTGGACGTGCCGAAAGACCAGGCACCCAACGCCTGAATTCAGCGTTCCGCCGATGCCCTGTGGAAGCGAGCTTGCTCGCGATGACGGTTTGCCTGGCCCTTCCATGCTGGCTGAACCGCCGCTTTGGCGAGAAGGCTCGCTCCCACGATGGATCTTCTTATGACTCCAGCGGCATCACCGTCACCCGAACATCCGGATCATGGGTACCGCCCCCCAGGATCACCCCGCGCAGCGGCGACACATCGGAAAAATCCCGCCCCCAGGCCAAGGTGATGTGTTCCAGCGCCGGCTGCACGTTGTTGGTCGGGTCGAAGTCCACCCAGCCCAGCACCGGGCAGAACACCGAGACCCAGGCGTGTGACGCATCGGCCCCGATCAGCCGGGCCTGGCCGGGCGGTGGCTGGGTCAGCAGGTAGCCACTGACATACCGCGCCGCCAACCCGCGGGAACGCACGCAGGCCAACATCAGATGGGCGAAATCCTGACAGACACCCCGGCGTCGCTCCAGCACTTCTACCAGCGGTGTCGCGACCTGGGTGGCCTCGGCATCGAAGGTGAACTCCTCGAAGATTTTTTCCATCAGCGCCCGCACACCGACCATCAACGGTCGGCCGGCCGGGAAACAGCTCTCGGAAAACTCGACGAAGCTGCGCTTGAGATGCACGTAGGGTGATTCGAAACGGTAGCGGCACGCGTCCATCCATTGTGCCGTCAGGGGCCGGCCGCTGTAGGTCAAGGCGTTACCGGTCGACTCCCAGGCCGGCGACAGGTTGAAATCCAGCGCGGGCCGCGCGAGCACCTCGACGCTCAGCCGGGCGTTGACCAGCAGCTCATCGTGAGGCCGCTCGAAAGCCAGGCGGGTCAGCGGGTTGCCGAATACATCGTGTTCGTCACGGCGGGTCGTCGGCTCCGGGCTGATGGACAGCTGTTGCCCGGTACAGCGCTGCCATTCGCAGTGTCTCGGCCATAGATGAGCCAGTTGCTGCGCGAGGGACACCGGGCTGTCGTAGTGATAATGGGTGTCGTGGAGGATCTGGTAACGGGCACTCATCAGACGGATACCGTGCGTTGGCTGACATCGTCAACGTGGGCGAAGTGTCGCAAGGCCAGGCGATCGGAGACTTGGGCGCTGACGTCGGCGACTTCCTGTAACAGATCGGCCAGGCCATCGACCGCCGCGCGCAAGCTGGACTCACCGAACAGCGGATTCTCCAGGCACCGCAAGTCGAACCGCGAAAGGCGCGCCACCAACTCCGGCAGGGCGGTTTCTCTCGGCGCGGCAAAATCATCGTTCAAGCGCTTGAGGGTGCGCGCCACCAGTTTCAATTGGAAAAGCACCGCATGGGGGTTCTGTTCGTCCAGCAACAACAGGTCGAGCACCGGAATCAACTGCGCCACCGCCAGGTAGCGCGAGCGGTACGTGATACTGCTGTTGCCCAATTCCAACAACCATTCCAGCCCGGCCTGATCGAATACCGCCTCGCCCCGCAGGAACGCCGCCAGGCTGCTGCTGAGAAATTGCAAGCGCTCCAGGCGTCGGCCGATCATGAGAAAACGCCAACCCTCGTCGCGCGTCATGTCGTCCAGGGCGAACCCCGACAATGCGGCCAGGGACATCACCAGGCGGTTGAGGAAATCCAACAGCTCGCCGAAATCCGGCTCGCTGGTTTCCAGCTCCATGGCTTCCCGCTGCAACTCCACCAGTGCCTGCCAGTTCTCCCGCGACAGCTTGCCGCGCACCTGCGAGGCCGCCCACTGCAAGCGCTGCAGGTTGGAGCGCAGGCTGAACGACCAGTCATCCCCCAGGACTGCAGCCAGCAAGCGCTCGGGCAATGCCCCCTCCTCAGGCAACAACATCAGGCTTTCGCCCAGAGACACCGCCGATTGCAAGGCCTGGGGGTCATCGCCATCGACGTACCGCGCCAACATGATCCGCAAAAGACGCGCACTGTCATCGCAACGCTCGCAGTAGCGACCGAACCAGAACAGGTTTTCCACCACCCGGGAGGGCAGGTACGGATCACGCCGCACCAGGTCGTGAACACCCACGGTACGCTGGGCCTTCCATTGCTCGCCGCCGGGTGCCTGCTCTCCAAGCACCCAGGTGTCCTTGCTGGCACCGCCGCGCTGCATCGATACCACTTCGGCATCGGCCTCGGCGGCCACTCGGGCCAGGCCGCCGGACAAGACCCGATAATCGTCTTTTCCCGCTACGGCATACACGCGCATGCCGATCGCCCGGGGCTGGAGCTGACCGTGTTCGGCCTGCCACACCGGAGCCTGGGACAGTTGCGCCAACTCTTGGGCGACATACGCATAGGGCCGCGCCTGCATGCGCGCCGCCAGCTGGCCGCGCTGCTCCTCGTTCAGATCGCGGCCGAACACCGGTGCGAAACTCTGGGAAGGAAACGCCGGCTTGATCAACAACTGGGGCAATTTCTCCAGCGCCTGGGCCAGCACCGGCGGCTCGCCGCACCACCAGGTGGCGATGGAGGGCAGCAGCAGTTCTTCGCCGAACAGATACTGGTTGATCCGCGGCAGGAAGCCCAGCAGACCTGGCGACTCCAGCACGCCACTGCCCAGGGCATTGGCCACCAATACCCGGCCCTGGCGCACCGCGTCCAACAATCCGGGTACGCCAAGGGCCGAATCGGTGCGTAACTCCAGGGGGTCGCAGAAATCGTCGTCGAGCCGACGCATGATCGCGTGAACCCGGCGCAGGCCGCTGAGGGTCTTGAGGTACACCGTGGCGTCCCGAACGGTCAGGTCACCCCCCTCCACAAGGGGATAGCCGAGTTGGCGCGCCAGGTAGAGATGTTCGAAATAGCTTTCGTTGAATCGTCCCGGCGTGAGCAATACCACCAGCGGCGGCTCGCCATCGCTGGGGGCCTGTCGCGCCAGGGTTTCCTGCAAGGTGCGGAAGAAACCGGACAGATGCCGCACCTTCAGGTCGCGATAGAGATCGGGAAAGGCACGAGAGACGATCATGCGGTTTTCCAGCGCATAACCCGCCCCTGAGGGCGCCTGGGTCCGATCGGCGGTGACCCACCAGCGGCCGTCGGGCGCACGCGCCAGATCCACGGCATACAAGTGCAGGAAATCACCGTCCGGCGGAGCGATGCCCTGGCAAGGCCAGAGGAAATTGTTGTGTCCGAAGACCAGCTCCGCTGGCAGCAGCCCTTCACTGATCAGCCGCTGCGGTCCGTACAGGTCGGCCAGTACCGCATTGAGCAAACGCGCGCGCTGGGCAATGCCGGCCGACAACAGCTTCCATTCCTGGGCGTCGATGACGTGGGGCAGAAGGTCCAGCTCCCACGGCCGGTCGGCGCCCTTAGGGTCGGCATAGACGTTATAGGTGACACCGTTTTCCTGGATCTGCCTTGCCAGCAGTGCCTGGCGCTGGACCAATTGGCCCGGCGTGCTGCGCTGCAACTGGTCGAACAGCCGTTGCCAGTGCGCACGCACCGCGCCGCTGCCGTCCAGCAGTTCGTGATAGGTCCCCGTCGTCAGCGGGTAACGGTCAAGCAGGTCAGGCATGGAAAGCTCGGCAGGACAGCGATGATAGGTGAGACTAGCGCAAGCGCATGACGCCCGGATAGGTGTGTTTGTGTTGGATCCGACCTGGGTTTTCAGAGTGCAATCGTGGCGAGGGGATTTATCCCCCCGCCAGAAGGTCCAGCTAGCTTTTTGAGGTCCGGTGAAAGCGTCGCAGATCGAGCGTGAAGGGAAACTCGTCATCCACCGCCAGGCTGGGTATCGGCAATTTTCCGGGCGTATGTCCGATACGGAAGAATCGCGCCATCCGCCGGCTCTCCGCTTCGTTGGCGTTGACAGGCAGGCTGTCATAGTTGCGCCCGCCCGGATGCGCCACGTGGTATTGGCAGCCGCCCAGGGAGCGCTGCATCCAGGTGTCGAGCACATCGAAGACCAACGGCGCATGGACCGGGATGGTCGGCTGCAAGCAGTTGAACGGTTGCCACGCACGGAAACGTACCCCGGCGACAAACTCCCCCACCCGGCCGGTGGGCTGCAACGGCACCGGCACGCCATTGCAGGTCAGCAGGTAACGTTGTGGCGCCAGCCCCGTAAGCTTGATCTGCAACCGCTCCAGGGACGAGTCCACATAACGCACCGTGCCGCCCGCCGAGCCCTCTTCCCCCAGCACATGCCAAGGCTCCAGCGCCTGGCGCAACTGCAGCTCGACACCGTTGACTGCGTAGTCGCCCACTTTGGGAAAGCGAAACTCCAGGTGCGCGGCGAACCACTCGGCACGCAGCGGGTAGCCGGCGCCATTCAACTCTTCGATGACCTCGGCAAAATCCTGCTCGATGAAGTGCGGCAGCAGGAAACGATCATGCAGCTCGGTGCCCCAGCGCGCCAGTTTGGCCGGTGCATAGGGCTCGCGCCAGAACCGCGCCACCAACGCCCGCAACAGCAATTGCTGAGTCAGGCTCATGCGCGCGTGGGGCGGCATTTCGAAAGCGCGCAGCTCCAGCAAGCCGAGCCGTCCGGTGGCGCCGTCCGGCGAATAGAGCTTGTCGATGCAAAACTCGGCGCGATGGGTGTTGCCGGTGACGTCGATCAGCAGGTTGCGCAGCAGCCGATCCACCAACCACGGCGGGCATTCGTCGCCGGGCTGTGGCATTTGCGCGAAGGCTATTTCCAGCTCATACAACGCATCGTTGCGCGCCTCGTCCACGCGCGGTGCCTGGGATGTCGGGCCGATGAACAATCCGGAAAACAGGTAGGACAATGACGGGTGGTTGTGCCAGTAGCTGATCAGGCTGCGCAGCAAGTCCGGGCGCCGCAGGAACGGTGAATCTGCCGGTGTCGCGCCGCCCAGTACGAAATGGTTACCGCCACCGGTGCCGGTGTGCCGGCCATCGATCAGGAATTTCTCGGTGGTCAGCCGGTTCAGTCGCGCTTGCTCGTAAAGAAACTCGGTGCGCTCGACCAATTCTTCCCAAGTTGCCGAAGGCTGCACGTTGACCTCGATGACACCTGGGTCTGGCGTGATACGAAAATTGCTCAGGCGCGGATCGCTCGGTGGCTCGTAGCCCTCCAACAAAACAGGGCAACCCAGTTCCTGCGCCGTCGCTTCGATGGCGCTGACCAGTTCCAGGTAATCCTCGACCCGCTCCAGCGGTGGCATGAACAGGTACAGCCGCCCTTCCCTGGCCTCGGCACAGAAGGCGGTGCGGGTCAGCCAATCGGCCGAGTCGTCGACCTTTGGCACGCGCTCCTGTTCCAGCGCCGGCTCGCCGTGATGCTTCAACTGCTCGGTGTCGGGTAGCTCGGGCAAATCCTGGTTCGGGTCGGTGGGGTGGATGAACGGATATTCGGCCGCCGTCACCCACGGCTGAGACGCCAGCGGCAGGCGGTAGCCCAGTGGCGAATCCCCCGGCACCAGCCGGCATTGATCGTCGCGCAGGTACCAGCGCCCGCTTTGCCATTGGTCGCCCTTGGCGGTGCGTGCCAGCGGCAGGACCTGACCGATCACCTTGCCCAGCCCCTGGCTGAAGACCTTGCGCAATCGCGCCCGCTCCAACGGGTCTTCCAGACGGGAATCCTCAGCCGTCACGTTCGAAGGCAACGAGCCTTCGCGCCAGAGATAATGGAAATTATCCTCGTAGGCGGGAAATACGAATTGCGTGGGAATTTTCAAGCGTTCAGCGACACTCGCCAGAAAACGCCCAGCCAATTCGCCATCGGCGCCGTAGTCTTTTTTCTCGTCGGCAATCAACGCGCTGTCGTGCCAGATCGGCACCCCGTCACGCCGCCAATAGCAGTTGAGCGACCAACGCGGCAATTGCTCGCCGGGGTACCACTTTCCCTGGCCGAAATGCACCAGCCCCTGCGGCGCGTAATGTTCGCGCATGCGCTGGAACAATTCGGCGCTGAGGCGGCGCTTGTCCGGTCCAAGCGCCGCGGTGTTCCACTCGGCGCCGTCCGGGTCATCGATGGAAACGAAGGTCGGCTCACCGCCCATGGTCAGGCGCACGTCACCTTCCTGCAGGTCCGCATCGATCTGTCGACCCAACGCCTGGATCGCCAGCCATTGTTCTTCGGTGTAGGGTTTGGTGACCCGTGGCGCTTCCCAGATTCGCTCGACGGACATCTCGTGGCTGAACTCACACTCGCACGGTTCCACCAGGCCACTGATGGGCGCCGCCGAGGACGGATCAGGACTACACGCCAACGGGATATGCCCTTCGCCGGCGAACAACCCGGACGTGGCATCGAGGCCGATCCATCCGGCGCCGGGCAGGTACACTTCGCACCAGGCATGCAGGTCGGTGAAATCCACTTCCGTACCGGACGGGCCGTCGAGGCTTTTCACATCGGCGGTCAGCTGGATCAGGTAACCGGAGACAAAACGCGCCGCCAGGCCCAAGTGACGCAACAGCTGCACCAGCAGCCAGGCCGAGTCGCGACAGGAGCCGGACGCGTGCTCCAACGTATGCTCCGGCGTCTGCACGCCCGGCTCCATGCGGATCAGGTAGTTGATGTCTTCGCTCAGGCGCTGGTTGAGCGCCACCAGAAAGTCCACCGCTGGCAACGGCGTGCGGTCGACGCTGTCCAGATACGCCTTGAATTTCGGCGTCAGCGGAAGCTTTTCCAGGTAGGGCATCAGCTCGTGTTTTTCGTCAGCCGCATAGGTGAACGGGATTTTCTCGGCGTAAGGCTCGAGGAAAAAATCGAACGGATTGAACACCGCCATCTCGGCGACCAGATCGACCTCCACCCGCAGCTCATCTGTCTTTTCCGGGAACACCAGCCGCGCGAGGTAATTGCCCTGGGGATCCTGCTGCCAATTGATGAAATGCTGATCGGGGGAAACCTTCAGCGCGTACGAAAGAATGCGCGTGCGGCTATGGGCCGCCGGACGCAGGCGAACGATCTGTGGACCGAGTTCGACAGCGCGCTCGTAGCGATAGTGTGTGACATGGTGCAAAGCGACATGGATCGACACGGCGTGCCTCCTGCGGAGCCTGGGCGTTATCGAAAGCGGCGCAAGACTTATGCCATGCAGGCAGGCCGGACACTTTCAACCTCTACTCAGGGCAGTAGAGCACTAAAACCGCGCGATGCCTGTATTGATCTGCGAAGGCCGCACATAAATGCGGCGCAGAGGGTAGCGAATCGACTCAGCGGCGCGGGCGCGAGGCCTTGGCGGACTGGATGATGCGTTCGCGTTGGTGACGGATTTCGATGAGTTCGCTGCGCATTTCCCGGTGGCGTTTGCTATTGAGCAGCAATAGTCCCAGTAGCGGCAACAGCACCGCAAACACGTAAACACCTTGGTGCGGTCCATAAGCGAACGTCGGCAGCACCGCCGCCAGGCAAGCGAGGAAATAACCCGCCACGCACCAGATCGCCCAGGCGCGCCCGCGTGCGATCATGAGATTGCCCAAGACCAGGACACTCACTAGAGCCAAAGTGCCGAGACCAACGTAGTTGCTCCTGACGGAAGGCTCCAAGGCACGCCAATAAGTACCTGCGCACAAAACGAGCAGCGTAGACCCGGAAAAGCAGCCCAGAAAGATCGCCCCCATGAACACCGGAAAATAACGGGCGAGGAACTGCCTCAGTGATCCGCCGCCGATCATTCCGTGAACTCCTCATACAGCCCGACGGCAACAGTCTTCACGGCGCCATCACCGGTATAACTGCCGATGATCCCCAAAGCGCCGCCGAGAGAATCCTTTATCTGAGTCAGCGTGGCATGCCTGATTTCAGCGGAGGAATAACGCTTGGGCAAGGCGCCCGCTCGTTGCTGCAGCTTAAGCAGCTTGGCGGTAAGACTCGGATCTTTCAGGGTCAACAACTCCTTTGTCAGTTTGCTGCGCTCCTGACGACTCAGGCCTTTGAGCAACTGATACCAGCTCTTCCCGGTACCCGCTGCTTTGCTGGCCTTTAGCAGCCGAACAGTCGTGAGAGCCGAGCCACCGACGCCGACAAGGGAAACACCGTCAAGAATGGGGCTTACGATGTTGTACCAATCGGCGTCGTTCATCTCATCGTTGCCAGTAGGATTGGTCAACTCATTCGCCACCCGCATCCCGCCTATGACGCATTGCGCGGTACTGGCCGTCGCGGCAGCGGCGCCCAGCGCAACGACAAAGGCACTGGCCCCCGCCGTAAACGGCACAGCGACGCTCCCACTGAATACCACCACCCAACCGATGACAGCGGCGACACAGGAAAAACCGGCATTCATCGACTCAGTCCCGAGCTTTGACTCACGCGGGCTGCTTTTTACCTGATCGATGAATTGCTGCGGGGCGATGTACTTCTTGGCCTCGCGCAAGATGATTCGCTTGGGCGCGATGCTGCAAATCGGCTTGAATTCGCGCAGCGTCACTACGTTGTACTCGGAATCGATGTACACCACGCCCGCCCCGGCAATGTTGGGGTCGGCATCGATGGCGGCGAACAGACGTGGCAGGTTGACTTGGCTTTCAATGCGTTTGCGGGCCATGAACTGGGAGAAGTTCAGGTCCATGCCGATGCCCGTTGTAGCGCTGCTCATATGAATCGTCCTTGAAAATCGATGGATTTAATTCTTTCCACACAGAACCCCTGTGGCGAGGGAGCTTGCTCCCGCTCGGCGGCGAAGCCGTCGTAAACCGGCCGGCACGGTCTGCCTGGGAACATTGCATGGGATTGGGCCGCTTCGCAGCCCAGCGGGAGCAAGCTCCTTCGCCACAAAAAGCTATGCATCCGCCGTCACGCCGTTGGCGGTCGCCACGATAACAAACAGCCAGCACGCCCGCTAGAAAGCAAAACGCCAGCATTTAAGCTGGCGTTTTACGAGGTGGCGGATGATCAGCGCGGCACGACAGGCTTGCGCGCCGGCTTGGGCCCCTTGCCCTTGGCCGCGTCCTTGCGCTCCTTGGCGGCCTTCTGGTTGCGGGCGAACGCGGCGGCCTTGGCCTGCTCGCGCTTGTCCCAGGCATTGCCGCCATCACTGGCGCGCGGAGGCAGGCCGGTGTGCTGGGTCAGGATCTTCGTGGTTTCCTTGCCCACTTTGTGGCTGCCAGCCGGCGTCGAGTTCTTGCGACGAGCGCTCTGGTAGCTGTCGGTCGAGGGCTGATGCAGCGGGATCAACTGATGCTTGCCCGGCCCGATCAGGTCGGCGCGGCCCATGCGGGTCAGCGCCTCGCGCAGCATCGGCCAGCCTTTCGGGTCGTGATAGCGCAGGAAGGCCTTGTGCAGACGGCGCTGGTCCTCGCTCTTGACGATGGTCACCGCGTCGCTCTTGTAGGTCACCTTGCGCAACGGGTTCTTGCCCGAGTGATACATGGCGGTGGCCGTGGCCATCGGCGACGGATAGAACGCCTGCACCTGGTCGGCGCGGAAGCCGTTGCCCTTGAGCCACAGCGCCAGGTTCATCATGTCTTCGTCGGTGGTGCCTGGGTGGGCGGCAATGAAGTACGGAATCAGGTACTGCTCTTTCCCCGCTTCCTTGGTGTACTTCTCGAACATCCGCTTGAACTTGTCATAGCTGCCAATGCCCGGCTTCATCATCTGGTTGAGCGGGCCTTCCTCGGTATGCTCCGGGGCGATCTTCAGGTAACCGCCGACGTGGTGCGTCACCAGCTCCTTGACGTATTCCGGCGACTCGACCGCCAGGTCGTAACGCAGGCCGGAGGCAATCAGGATCTTCTTCACCCCAGGCAAGGCCCGGGCGCTGCGGTACAGCTGGATCAGCGAAGAATGGTCGGTGTTCAGGTTCGGGCAGATGCCGGGGAACACGCAGGACGGCTTGCGGCACGCCGATTCGATTTCCGGGCTCTTGCAGGCGATGCGGTACATGTTCGCGGTCGGGCCGCCGAGGTCGGAGATGACACCGGTGAAGCCTGGAACCTTGTCGCGGATCTCTTCGATCTCGCGAATGATCGACTCTTCGGAACGGTTCTGGATAATCCGCCCTTCGTGCTCGGTGATCGAGCAGAAGGTGCAGCCACCAAAGCAGCCGCGCATGATGTTCACCGAGAAACGGATCATCTCGTAGGCCGGGATTTTCTCCTTGCCGTACGCTGGATGAGGAACACGTGCGTAAGGCATGCCAAACACGTAATCCATTTCTTCGGTGGTCATCGGAATGGGCGGCGGGTTGAACCAGACGTCGACTTCGCCGTGCTTCTGCACCAGCGCACGGGCGTTCCCCGGGTTGGTTTCCAGGTGCAACACACGGTTGGCGTGGGCGTAGAGCACCGCGTCGCCACGGACCTTTTCCACCGACGGCAGGCGGATCACGGTCTTGTCGCGGGTCATCTTCGGGCTCGCCAGGATCTGCACGACCTTGGCTTCGCTCGGGTCCTCAACCGGCCCCTTCTCTTGCTCAATGGCGCAAGCAGCGGTGTCCTGGGTATTCACGTACGGGTTGATGATCTTGTCGATCTTGCCCGGACGGTCGATGCGCGTGGAATCGACTTCATACCAGCCTTGCGGCGTGTCACGGCGGATGAAGGCGGTGCCGCGCACATCGGTGATGTCTTCGATCTTGTGGCCGTAGGACAGGCGCTGGGCGACTTCGACGATCGCTCGCTCGGCGTTGCCGTAGAGCAGGATGTCGGCGCAGGCGTCGATCAGGATCGAGTTGCGCACCCGGTCCTGCCAATAATCGTAGTGAGCAATGCGACGCAGGGACGCTTCGATACCGCCCAGCACGATGGGTACGTGCTTATAGGCTTCCTTGCAGCGCTGGCTATAGACCAGACTCGCACGGTCCGGCCGCTTGCCCGCCAGGCCACCTGGGGTGTAGGCGTCATCGGAACGGATTTTCTTGTCGGCGGTGTAGCGGTTGATCATCGAGTCCATGTTGCCGGCCGCGACACCGAAAAACAGATTGGGCTCGCCGAGCTTCATGAAATCGTCTTTGGACTGCCAGTTCGGCTGCGCAATGATACCGACACGAAAGCCCTGGGCTTCCAGCAAACGACCAATGATCGCCATGCCAAACGACGGGTGATCGACGTAGGCATCACCGGTCACGATGATGATGTCGCACGAATCCCAGCCGAGCTGATCCATCTCCTCCCTGCTCATGGGCAGGAACGGCGCCGGGCCGAAACATTCGGCCCAGTACTTGGGATAGTCAAATAACGGCTTGGCTGCTTGCATGTCGATGACCGGTATAAAGGATGAAAAATCGCGGGCGCGGAATATAGCACAAAAAATAACCAATTCCGACGGCTATGGTCGGAAATTGGTGGCGCTCCTATCGCGAGCAGGCTCGCTCCCACAGAGGAATGCATTCCAGGGTGGGAGCGAGCCCGCTCGCGATAGGGGCGGATCAGGCGACGAAGAACTTACTCATCATCATCAAAATTGTAGCTACCCGGCGCCAGGTTCTCGAAGCGTGTGTATTTGCCGATGAAGGCCAGGCGAACAAAGCCGATCGGGCCGTTCCGCTGCTTGCCGATGATGATTTCGGCGATACCCTTGTGCTCGGTCTCGGGGTGATACACCTCGTCACGGTAGACGAACATGATCACGTCGGCGTCCTGCTCGATCGCTCCGGATTCCCGCAAGTCGGAGTTCACCGGGCGTTTGTTCGGACGCTGTTCCAGCGAGCGGTTCAACTGGGACAGGGCCACCACCGGGCAGTTGAATTCCTTGGCCAGGGCCTTGAGGGAACGGGAGATCTCGGAAATCTCGTTGGTCCGGTTGTCACCGCTGGACCCGGGGATCTGCATCAATTGCAGGTAGTCGATCATGATCAGCGCGATGTCGCCGTGCTCACGCACCAGGCGGCGGGTCCGGGCGCGCATTTCCGATGGGCTGATCCCCGCCGTGTCGTCGATGAACAGCTTGCGGTCGTTGAGCAGGTTGACCGCCGAGGTCAGGCGCGGCCAATCGTCGTCTTCCAGCTGGCCGGAACGGACCTTGGTCTGGTCGATACGCCCCAGGGACGAGAGCATACGCATGATCAGCGATTCGCCTGGCATCTCGAGGGAGTACACCAGCACCGCTTTGTCGCTGCGCAGCACGGCGTTTTCCACCAGGTTCATCGCAAAGGTCGTCTTACCCATGGACGGACGGCCGGCGACGATGATCAGGTCGGATGGCTGCAGGCCGCTGGTCTTCTCGTCGAGGTCGGTGTAGCCAGTGGACAAACCGGTAATGGCGTTGTCGGTGTTGAACAAGGTGTCGATGCGGTCGATGGCCTTGGTCAACAGGTCGTTGACGCTCACCGGGCCGCCGGTTTTCGGTCGTGCCTCGGCGATCTGGAAGATCTGCCGCTCGGCTTCGTCGAGGATCTCGGCGGCGGTGCGTCCTTCCGGGTTGAACGCGCTGTCAGCGATCTCGGTGCTGATGCCGATCAGCTGACGCAAGGTTGCCCGCTCGCGCACGATCTGTGCGTACGCCTTGATATTGGCGACCGACGGTGTGTTTTTCGCCAGTTCGCCCAGGTAACCGAGGCCGCCGACTTGGGACGTCTGCCCTTCCTTGTCCAATTGCTCGGCCAGGGTCACGACGTCGATCGGCATGTTCTGGTCGGCCAGCCTGGCGATCGCGCGGAAAATCAGGCGGTGGTCATGCCGGTAGAAATCGCCGTCGGAAACTTGATCGAGCACACGCTCCCAGGCGTTGTTGTCCAGCATCAGGCCACCGAGCACGGCCTGTTCGGCCTCGATGGAATGCGGAGGCACCTTCAGGGCAGCGGTTTGCAGATCATATTGCTCGGGGGCGGTGATTTCGTTCATGGCCACGTCTGGTTATGAAATTCAGCAATTGCAGAAAGACAAAGGGCACGACCTGTAGACAGGATCGTGCCCGATGTTACCGGCAAGCACCCGAGGGTGCCAGCCGACAGGTGTTGCTTAGGCTGCTACCACGACAACGCGTACGGTGGCTTCAACTTCGGCGTGCAGGTGCACGGCTACGTCGAATTCGCCTACGTTGCGGATGGTGCCGTTCGGCAGACGAACTTCGCTTTTCGCAACTTCAACGCCGGAGGCGGTCAGTGCGTCAGCGATGTCGTGAGTACCGATCGAACCGAACAGCTTGCCTTCGTCGCCAGCGGTGGCAGTGATGGTCACTTCCAGCTCGGCCAGTTGGGCAGCACGGCTTTCAGCCGATGCCTTACGGTCTGCGGCGGCTTTTTCCAGCTCGGCGCGACGCTCTTCGAACGCAGCCAGGTTGGCAGCGGTCGCAGCGGTGGCCTTGCCGAAAGGCAGCAGGTAGTTACGACCGTAGCCGGCCTTAACGTTTACTTTGTCGCCCAGGTTGCCCAGGTTGGCGATTTTTTCCAGAAGGATCAGTTGCATGTGAAAATCCTCTAACTTTTAACCTTCACCGTTCGCGTTGTCGGCGTCTTTCGGCGCCATACGACCGCGAAAATCAATCAGGCTGTCGACGATGGCCAGGACCACCAGCAACGGATAGATCAGCTGCATGAACAGCAGCAACGTGACGTACAACCCCACCAGCCAGAATCTGGCCAGTCGCTTTTGCGCCACCAGCCCGTGAATCAGGGACAGGGCGGCAAAGACCAGCGGTACACTGCACAACGGCGTGAGCATTGCCATCTGCGGACCGAAGTTCGGCCCCAGAAGCATGCCCGCCAACAGCAACATCGCCAGCCCAAGCGGGAAACGGATGGCGCGAAACTCGCGACCAAAACCACCCGGGTTGTACAACAACGCCTGCCAGTAGCGCCCGATAACCAGGCTCAGCACACTGACGATCTGCAACAAGGCCGCAATCAGTCCGGTCAGGACGGGGGCGATCAGGGACGCGAAACGCGCCTGCTCTTCTACCGACATCCGTTGGTAGAGATCACCGAGTGCCTCGGGCAGGATTTTTATCAAAGCCTGCGACAGCATCTCGATCTGGGGCGCAAAAGCCACCCCGAGCACCACTGAAAACACCACACCTATCGCTATGCTGACCAGCAGCACGCGGTTCCAGGATTCGCTGGCGCGCAACACCAACGCCAGCGCCGAAGACCCCAGCAGCACCATGACTGCACGCGGGTCCGCGGAATACATCCACCAGAGCAAGGCTGGCAGAAGTCCCAGAGCAAGAACGCCCAAGGCGTCCCTCAATCCGCGCCGCAGGAGTACAAGACTCCCGGCGGCAGCACCCAACCAGTACAACAACGGCAATGCCGCACATCCAGCCACTACCAGAGTGGCCTGCATACGTCCCCGCATGATGAAGTCAGCTAAGGCGCGCATGCATTCAATCCCTTACTACTTGTCGACTGCCCGGTCTCAGCGGCCGTGGCTGTCGGTGTAGGCCAGCAGGGCCAGGAAGCGGGCGCGCTTGATAGCGGTGGCCAGCTGACGCTGATAACGAGCTTTGGTACCGGTGATACGGCTTGGAACGATTTTGCCGGTCTCGGATACGTAGGCTTTCAGAGTGTTGAGATCTTTGTAATCGATCTCTTTCACGTCTTCAGCGGTGAAGCGGCAGAATTTACGACGACGGAAGAAACGTGCCATGTGATTGGCTCCTTAAAAGGTCCGTGGATTACTCGTCAGCGTTATCGCTGTTGTCGCTGTCGCTATCGCTGTCATCGCCTTCGGCGCTGTCAGAATGCTCAGGACGGTCGCGACGCTCACGGCGCTCACTGCGGTTTTCTTCAGCCTTGAGCATCTCGGATTGGCCAGTGATGGCTTCTTCGCGACGGATGACCAGGTTACGGATCACTGCATCGTTGTAGCGGAAGTTGTCTTCCAGCTCGGCCAGGGCCTTGCCGGTGCACTCAACGTTCAGCATCACGTAGTGAGCCTTGTGAACATTGTTGATTGCGTAGGCCAGTTGACGACGGCCCCAATCTTCCAGACGGTGGATTTTGCCGCCGTCTTCTTCGATCAGCTTGGTGTAACGCTCAACCATGCCGCCGACTTGCTCGCTTTGATCCGGGTGGACCAAAAAGATGATTTCGTAATGACGCATGAATGCTCCTTACGGGTTGTAGCCTGCCGCTCAAAAACGGTCAGACAAGGAGTGAATGACACTTATGGACTTGAGGACGCTAGACACATAAGTGCCTGCCATCACAGCAAGGGGCGCAATTGTAGAGAAGGGCCGAGGGCGGCGCAAGGCAATTGGTGATTATTTGAACAGCGCCGTTCCTGGCCCTACACAAAACACTGTGGGAGCGAGCTTGCTCGCGATAGCGCCGTGTCAGTCGACATTTCCGTCACTGATACACCGTCATCGCGAGCAAGCTCGCTCCCACATTTTGACCGCGTCTGGATCAGGGCTTTTTGGCGGCCGACTTGGCTCCACGCTGGCGCTGGGCCTCGAACAGGCACACACCGGTGGCGACCGAGACATTGAGGCTGCTGACGCTGCCGGCCATCGGCAGCTTGACCAGGTAATCGCAATGCTCGCGGGTCAGACGGCGCATGCCCTTTCCTTCGGCGCCCATGATCAGGATGGTAGGGCCGGTCAAGTCCTGGTCATAAATACTGACCTCGGCCTCGCCCGCCGTGCCGACAACCCACAAGCCGCGCTGCTGGAGCTTTTCCAGGGTGCGCGCCAGGTTGGTCACTGCCACCAACGGGATAACTTCCGCAGCGCCACAAGCGACCTTGCGCACGACCGGCGTCAATGTCGCGGACTTGTCCTTGGGCACGATCACCGCCAACGCACCGGCGGCGTCCGCCGAACGCAGGCAGGCGCCGAGGTTGTGCGGGTCGGTCACGCCATCCAGTACCAGCAACAACGGCGCGCCTTCGGTGCGATCGAGCAGCTCGTCGAGCATCGCCTCGCCCCATACCTGACTCGGGCTGACCTCGGCCACGACGCCTTGATGCACCCCTTCGACCCAGGCGTCCATCTCGCGCCGCTCGGCCTGACCGACCGCAACGCGGTTTTCGCCGGCCAGCTCGACCAAGGTCTGGACCCGCGGGTCGCTACGACCTTCCGCCAACCAGATCTGCTTGACCCGCTTGGGGTGGTGACGCAACAACGCCTCCACGGCATGCACGCCGTAGATTTTTTCCAACTGACTCATGATTTGGCCTTGGGTTTACGCGCCCCGCCACTCTTGGCAGGGGCCGAGCCTGCTTTCGGCGGGCCTTTACGGTGTTTGCTCGGCTTGCTGCTCGCCTTCTCCGGAGCCGACCGGCCGGCCTTGCCCCCGGACGCCGCTTTACCGCCGCTCTTGGCTTCGGCCAGCAAGGCCTGTTTCATTTCGCGACTCTTACGCAATTCGGCGTTTTTCGCCGCCGCATCGCTCGGACGATAGGCTTCGCCGGCCTTTTCCTTGGCCGGACCGCGACGTCCGGATTTGGACGGTGCGGGCTCGGCGGCGGTCTTGGCGGCAGGCGCTGTGGTTTCGGCGCCACGCTTCTTGCGGCCGATCGGTGCGCTGATGGTTTTTTCCGCCATCTCGAAGTCGATCTTGCGTTCATCCAGGTCGACGCGCATCACCCGTACTTCGACGGTATCGCCAAGACGGAAGCTGCGGCCGGTGCGTTCGCCGGCCAGGCGGTGATGCACAGGGTCGAAGTGGTAGTAGTCACCCGGCAGCGCGGTGACATGCACCAGGCCTTCGACGTAGATATCGGTCAACTCGACGAACAGGCCAAACCCGGTCACGGCGGTGATCACGCCCGGGAACGACTCGCCAACGCGATCCTTCATGTACTCGCACTTGAGCCAGTTCACCACGTCGCGAGTCGCTTCGTCGGCGCGCCGCTCACTCATCGAGCACTGCTCGCCGAGTTGCTCCAGAGCCGCTTCGTCGTACGGGTAGATACGCGCCTTCGGAATGGTCATCGCACCGGCACGCTTGACGTGCGGGGTGTTCATCTTCGAATGGATCACGCTGCGGATGGCCCGGTGCGTGAGCAGATCGGGATAGCGACGGATCGGCGACGTGAAGTGGGTGTACGCCTCGTAGTTGAGGCCGAAGTGGCCCTGGTTATCGGCGCTGTACACCGCTTGGCTCAAAGAACGCAGCATCACAGTCTGGATCAGGTGGAAGTCCGGACGATCCTTGATACTCGCCAGCAGGGCTTGGTAATCCTTCGGCGTCGGACCTTCCTTGCCTTTGTGCAGGGACAAGCCAAGCTCACCGAGGAAGGCCCGCAATTTTTCCAGGCGCTCCGGCGGCGGGCCGTCGTGGACCCGGTACAAGGCAGGGATTTCATGCTTCTTCAGGAACTCGGCGGTAGCGACGTTGGCCGCCAGCATGCATTCCTCGATCAGCTTGTGGGCATCGTTGCGCACGGTCGGCCGGATTTCGGCGATCTTGCGCTCGGTACCGAAGATAATCCGGGTTTCCTGGGTTTCGAAATCGATCGCGCCCCGTACGTGACGCGCCGCCAGCAATACCTTGTACAGCGAATAGAGCTGCTTGAGGTGCGGCAGCACATCCGTGTATTCACCACGAAGCTTGCGCGACTCGGCCAGCTTCGGCGTTTCCAGCATCGCGCTAACCTTGTTGTAGGTCAGGCGCGCGTGGGAATGGATCACGGCTTCATAAAAGCAGTAGTCAGTCATCTCGCCGGCTTTGGAGATGGTCATCTCGCAAACCATGGCCAGGCGATCGACATGGGGGTTGAGCGAGCACAAGCCGTTGGACAGTTGCTCTGGCAACATCGGCACGACGCGCTCGGGGAAATACACCGAGTTGCCGCGCACCTGGGCTTCAGCGTCCAGCGCCGAGCCGAGCTTCACGTAGCTGGAAACGTCGGCAATGGCCACGTACAACTTCCAGCCGCCGGAGAACAGGCGCAACTTGCCGGGCCGGGCTTCGCAGTAGACCGCATCGTCGAAGTCCCGGGCGTCTTCACCGTCGATGGTGACGAACGGCAGGTGACGCAGGTCGATGCGCTTTTCCTTGTCCTTCTCTTCGACTTCCGGCTTGAGCTTGGCGGCCTCTTTCAGGACCGCTTCAGGCCAGACGTGAGGAATGTCGTAGGTGCGCAGGGCAACGTCGATTTCCATGCCCGGCGCCATGTAGTTGCCGACCACTTCCACCACATCGCCCTGAGGCTGAAAGCGCGGGGTAGGCCAGTGAGTGATCTTCACCTCGACGAACTGCCCGATCTGCGCGTTGGCGTTGCGACCTGGGGTGACCAGCACTTCCTGCTGGATCTTCGGGTTGTCGGCGACGACGAAGCCGATGCCACCTTCCTCGAAATAACGCCCCACGATGGTTTCGTGCGCACGGGACACCACTTCGACGATCACGCCTTCACGGCGCCCGCGCCGGTCCAGGCCGGACACCCGGGCCAGCGCACGGTCGCCATCGAACACCAGGCGCATCTGCGCCGGGCTCATGAACAGATCGTCGCTGCCATCGTCGGGGATCAGGAAACCGAAACCGTCGCGGTGACCGGCGATACGGCCCAGGATCAGGTCGAGCTTGTCGACCGGAGCATAAGTGCCACGCCGGGTGTAGATCAGTTGAGCATCGCGCTCCATGGCACGCAGACGGCGGCGCAGGGCTTCGAGCTGGTCCTCGGTGGTCAGGCCGAACTCTTCGACCAGCTGCTCACGGCTAGCAGGCGAACCCCGATCGGCGAGATGCGCCAGGATCAGTTCGCGGCTAGGAATAGGGTTTTCATATTTTTCCGCTTCACGAGCGGCCTCGGGATCGAGGGACTGCCAATCGGCCATTAGAGAGTTTTCACCTTGTCTATATGCGGGTTAGTTTGGCATAGGCGTAATGAAACGGGAAATTTCAAGCAGCAGATGCCTTTTCTAAAGTCTTTCGACAGGCCTTTGAAGCCCCTGATTGCACCGCTCGTGAAATTTAGCGTTTTTTTTGTTCCTGGGGGTTTACAGTTAAAAACACGCTCCGTATAGTGCGCGCCATCGACGACGCACTCACGTTGCCGATATTGCCCAGATGGTGAAATTGGTAGACACGCCAGCTTCAGGTGCTGGTGACCGCAAGGTCGTGGAAGTTCGAGTCTTCTTCTGGGCACCAATTTCGAGCAGCAGGTCAACGGCCTGCCAGCCTCACAAAAACCCGCGAAAGCGGGTTTTTGCGTTTCAGGCCCCTGGAATGTGTTTGGCAATTATCAAAATAAAAACAGGGGTTTACAGATCAAAACGCGCTCCGTATAGTGCGCCACATCAACAGCGGCAACGCTGCAGATGCTGCCCAGATGGTGAAATTGGTAGACACGCCAGCTTCAGGTGCTGGTGACCGCAAGGTCGTGGAAGTTCGAGTCTTCTTCTGGGCACCAAATTCAAGCTTCAAGGTTATACGCCTTGAACCTCACAGAAACCCGCGAAAGCGGGTTTTTGCGTTTCCGGCACCCGAAAACTCCCTCGCCACAACGCACATGAGAAACAATATCGTTTATCATTGTTACAAGTTTTTGCTACACGACAGTGAGGAACCCCGCGAATGATGTTTCGAACCACCCTGCGCCGCGCCCTGACCTGCACCCTGCTCGGCCTGACCCTCGCAACACCCCTCACCCAAGCCGCCGACAAAATTGAACTGACACTCTATAACGGCCAACACAAAGAAGTCGGCGATGAACTGGCCAAGGCCTTCGAAGCCAAGACTGGTATCCACGTCAACGTTCGCAAGGGCAGCAGCAACCAGCTCGCCAGCCAAGTCGTCGAGGAAGGCGACCGCTCCCCGGCCGATGTGATCTATACCGAGGAATCGCCGCCGCTGAACAAACTTGGTGAACAAGGTCTGCTGGCGAAGATCGACGATGCGACCCTCAACGTGCTTCCCAAGGATTATGTCGCCAGCAACGGCTCCTGGATGGGCGTGACCGCTCGCGTTCGCGTGGTTGCCTATAACCCCAAACTGATCGATGAAAAGGACCTCCCGAAAACCGTCCTCGATTTCGCCCAGCCACAATGGCAAGGCAAGGTCGGCTTCGTACCGACCAGCGGCGCATTCCAGGAACAAGCCGTTGCGATCATCAAATTGCACGGCAAGGAAGCCGCCGAAGAATGGCTCACCGGGCTACGTGCGTTCGGCAAGGTCTACAGCAACAACATGGTCGCCCTCAAAGCCGTGGAGAACGGTGAAGTGGCGACGGTCCTGGTGAACAATTACTACTGGTTCGCCCTGCAGCGGGAGAAGGGACAGCTGGATTCCAAGCTGCATTACTTCACTGGCGGCGATGCCGGTGGCCTGGTCACCGTCTCCAGCGCCGCGGCACTGAAATCCAGCAAACACCCCAAGGAGGCCCAACAGTTGCTTGCCTATATGGCCAGCGAGGAGGGGCAGCGGGTGATTACCCAGACGTCCGCCGAATATCCTCTGCACAAGGGCATGACGTCGGATCGCGGCCTCAAGCCGTTCAATGAACTGGAGCCGCCAAAAGTGACGCCCGCCGACCTGGGTAACGCCGAAGAAGCATTGGAGCTGGAACGTGAAGTCGGCTTGAACTGATGACGTCGTCGCTGAGCGCCTCTCCTCCAGCCGGGGTCTACGTGCCCCGGCGCAAGCGCCCCTCGATCGGGTTGCTGCTGCCCGTGCTGCTGCTCGTTTTGCTGAGCCTGCTGCCACTGCTCTACGTCGTCACCAAGACCTGGCAGGCCGGCTGGACCGAGGCACTGCATCTGTTGTGGCGGCCCTATGTATTCGGCTTGCTGCGCAACACCTTGGCGTTGATGGCCGGCGTCACGCTGGCCTGCGGCATCGTCGGCCTGTCCCTGGCCTGGCTGCTGGAACGCAGCAACCTGCCGGGGCGTCGTATCTGGGGCGTTGTCTTGTGCCTGCCGTTCGCCGTGCCGGCGTTTGTCAGCAGCTTCACCTGGGTATCCCTCAGTGCGCAATTCGAGGGATTGGGCGGGGCGATCCTGGTGATGACCCTGTCCAAATACCCACTGATTTTCCTCCCCGTGGCCGCAACGCTGCGCAACCTCGACCCGTCCCTCGAAGAGTCTGCCCGCACCCTGGGGCAAAATCGCTGGGGCGTGTTCTTTCGCGTCACGCTCCCGCTGCTCTGGCCTTCGCTGCTGGCCGGTTCGTTGCTGATTGCCCTGCACATGCTGGTGGAGTTCGGCGCACTGTCAATCATCGGGCTGCAGACCTTCACCACAGCCATCTATCAACAATTCGAGCTGGAATTCAGTAACGCCAATGCCGCCATGTTGTCGGCGGTATTGCTGACGCTGTGCCTGGTCCTGTTGTGGCTGGAACTGCGGGTGCGCGGCAAGGGGCGCCATGTGCGCACCGGGCAAGGCGCGGCACGCCAGGCCGAACAAGTACGCCTGGGCCGGTGGATGCTTAGCGGTCAACTGTATTGCCTGGCGTTGGCGATCATCGGCAGCGGTATCCCGCTGGGAATGCTGGCGTATTGGCTGGCCGTGGGCACTTCCGCGGCGTTCCCGGCGGGCGAGATCGGCGAAGCGCTGCTGTCGTCCCTGGCGCTTTCGCTGGGCGGCGCCGCCCTCTGCCTCGTATTGGCGGTACCGGTGGGCCTGCTGGTGGTGCGCCACAAGGGGCGGCTGGCGATTTGGGCCGAGCGCCTGCCCTACTTGCTGCACGCGCTGCCGGGCCTGGTCATCGCCCTGAGCCTGGTGTATTTCGCGCTGCACTACGTGCCCGCGCTGTACCAGACTTCCGGCCTGCTGCTGATTGCCTATGCGCTGCTGTTCCTGCCGCTGGCCCAAGCACCGGTGCGTACGGCGCTGAACAAGGCCGCCCCACAACTGGAAGAAGCGGCGCGGACGTTGGGGGCTTCGTCGCTCGGTGCGTTTTGTCGGGTGACCCTGCCGATCATCTTCCCGGCCCTGGGCGCGGCGTTCGCCCTGGTGTTCCTGGATGCGATGAAGGAATTGACCGCGACGCTGTTGCTGAGCCCGACCGGACTCAATACGTTGGCGACGGCGGTCTGGGCACATACGTCGAATGTGGAATTCGCAGCGGCGGCGCCCTATGCGGCGCTGTTGATTCTGGTGTCGGGGTTGCCAGTCTATTTGCTGACGACGCGGATGTATCTGAGTCGCTGAGTCCGCTTTCGCAAGCAGGCTCGCTCCCACAAAGTTGGTGTGGACACCCGTTTTGTAAACGGCAAGAAACCTGTGGGAGCGAGCCCGCTCGCGGAGGGCCCGCCACAACCTCGAATCAAGCCCTGAACTGACCCAGGCTGGCCTTCAACTGCGCCGCTAGTTTATCCAGCACCTTGCCGCTGGCCGTGGTCTCGACCACCGCCTGGGCAGCCTTCTCGGCCTGGGCGTGGATGGTCTCAACCCGGCCGCGTACCGCTTGCGCGCCCTGGGCTTGATGCGCGGCTGCTTGAGTCGCCAAGCCGATGGCCGCGTGAACCTGCTCGACCGACGCCTGCACCGACTGCTGCAGCCGCGCGCTGTCACGCAACACTGACAGACCTTCATTGGCCTGCCGTCCCGCTTGGCCGATGGCCGCCACGGCTTCGCGCGCGCCTTGTTGCAAGGCCACGATGTGCGCCTGGATATCGCCCGTCGAGCTCTGGGTCTTGCTTGCCAGCGCCCGCACTTCATCCGCAACCACCGCGAAGCCGCGTCCGGTCTCCCCGGCGCGCGCCGCCTCGATGGCCGCGTTCAGGGCCAACAGGTTGGTTTGCTCGGCAATACCATGGATCACCGTCAACACGACTTCGATCTGCTCGCTCTGCTGGGCCAGCCGTTCGATGACTTTCGCCCCCGTGTCGACCTGCCCGGCCAACGCTTCGATCAAGCCGCCGACCTTGGCTGACGTGCGGGTGGTTTCATCGGTGGCCTGACGGATCTCCGCTACCTGTTGCAAGGCCGCCTGCATCGCCTGGCTTTCCGATTGAGCCTCATCGGCCATCTGCGACAGCGCACGCAGGCTCTCGGCCACTTCATCGCGCTGCATGCCGGCCGCCGCGTCGGCGCCCGAGTTGCGCAGGGTCATCGCGCCGATCTCCTGACCGGTACGCTGGGCCACATCGCCCGCCTCGCGCACGATGGGTTGCAATTTATCCACAAAGCGGTTGACCGCCGAAGCCATGTCGCCGATTTCGTCTTTGCTGTTGATTTGCACGCGCTTGGTCAGGTCACCCTCGCCCGCCGCCAGATCGTTCATCGCGGCGATCAACAACTTCAAGCGATTGACCACCCGACGCCCCAGCACCACGGCCAACAACACCAACACGCCCAACCCTACCAACGCCAGGCCCAGGCCGATGCGCCAACGCAAGGTCTCTGCGGCTTCTTGAACCGTGACGGCGGTATTGGTCTGCATATCGGTGGCGGTGGCCTGCGCCGAGCCCAGGCGGCCACGCATGGCTGCGGCACTGTCGGCAGCCGCGCCCTTGAGGCTGTCGCCCACCAATTGATCGCTGCTGGCAATCAGCGCGGAGAAGCGCTGGTCGAGCGCCTTGAGGTCGGTTTCCACCGAGGCGGTGGAAACGCCCATCAGCACCTTGCCGATCTCGACGCCATTGGGGTTGATCGACGCTTCGAGGTAATAAACCGATGGATCGTTCTTCGCCGCATCCAATACTTTATCCAACGCCCGATCGCCCTTGCCCTTTTCCAGCAGGGCCTTGTTGATCGGATTTTCCCGGTTCAGGTAGCGAGTCAGGTGTTCCCCTGCGGCGTCGTCATAGATGACGAACAGTACATTGGGATTGCGCTGGGCCCGACGGGCGAATTCGGACAGGGTGGGCACGTCGCTGTCCCACATTGCCCGGGGCGCGACCGAGGCCAGAAGCTGCGCCATATCATTGGCGGAATCCCTCAGGTCTTTTTCCAGGGTCGCACGCAGTTGAGCCTGCTCTTCCTTCAGACGGGAAGACAACCCCGCGGTCAATCGCTGGCGGGTACTGGTGGACAAGCTGTCCAGGCTGGAGGTGACTTCTCGCCCAGCCTGCTCCAACTCACCCGCCAGTTTCTGGCTGTCAACGCCCAGGCGCACGCCCAGGTCGGACTCAAGCGCGGTGACCGTGCTTCGGGTCAGCGCAACGGCCACCAGCACCTGCACCAAAAGGGCGATACCGAGGGTAACGAAAACAGGCCGCAGCAAACGGCTTTGTAACAGTGAGAGAACGGCCGACACGTGAAATCCCTCTACCAAACGCCATTAATTTGATGGCACGCCTGGAAGCGGTGCCTTAATGGAGATGCGTAGCAAGTGTCATGCCGCCCGACAGGCAGAAACGACAAAGGGCTCCATACGGAGCCCTTTGCTTGTTACATCAACGACTTATCAGGCAAATGGATGACGCAGAACGATGGTTTCGTTGCGGTCCGGCCCCGTCGAAATAATGTCGATCGGCGCGCCGACCAACTCTTCGACGCGCTTGATGTAGTTGCGCGCGGCCACTGGCAGCTCTTCCAGGGTCTTGGCACCCACGGTGGACTCGGTCCAGCCTGGCATCTGCTCGTAAACCGGCTCCAGGCCGATGTAGCTGTCGGCGTCGGTCGGTGCGTCGATGACAGCGCCGTCCTGGTTCTTGTAACCCACGCAGATGTTGATGGTTTCCAGGCCGTCCAACACGTCCAGCTTGGTCAGGCAAAGGCCCGAGATGCTGTTGACGTCGATGGCGCGACGCAGGATGACGGCGTCGAACCAGCCGCAACGACGGGCACGACCGGTGGTTGCACCGAACTCGTGGCCACGCTTGGCCAGGAACGCACCGACGTCGTCGAACAGCTCAGTCGGGAACGGCCCCGAACCGACGCGGGTGGTGTAGGCCTTGGTGATGCCCAGGATGTAGTCCAGGTACATCGGGCCAAAACCCGAACCGGTGGCGATGCCGCCAGCGGTGGTGTTGGAGCTGGTAACGTACGGATAGGTGCCGTGGTCGATGTCCAGCAGCGAGCCCTGGGCACCTTCGAACATGATGTCCTTATCGGCGCGGCGCAGCTCGTGCAGCTCGGCGGTGACGTCGAGCATCATCGGCTTGAGCAACTCGGCGTATTCCATGCACTCGTCCAGGGTCTTCTGGAAGTCGATGGCCGGCTCTTTGTAGTAATTGACCAGCACGAAGTTGTGGTAATCCAGCAACTCGCCCAGCTTGGCGGCGAAACGCTCACGGTGGAAGAGGTCACCGATACGCAGGCCACGACGGGCCACCTTGTCTTCATAGGCCGGGCCGATGCCGCGGCCGGTGGTGCCGATTTTCAGCTCGCCACGGGCCTTTTCACGGGCCTGGTCCAGCGCAACGTGATAGGACAGGATCAGCGGGCAGGACGGGCTGATGCGCAGGCGCTCGCGCACCGGTACGCCTTTCTCTTCCAGCTTGATGATTTCCCGCAGCAGGGCGTCGGGCGCCACCACCACACCGTTGCCGATCAAGCACTGCACGCCTTCGCGCAGCACGCCCGATGGAATCAGGTGCAGAACGGTTTTTTCACCGTCGATCACCAGGGTGTGACCGGCGTTGTGGCCACCTTGGTAGCGCACTACGGCGGCAGCATGTTCGGTCAGCAGATCAACGATCTTGCCTTTGCCCTCATCACCCCACTGGGTGCCCAGGACTACGACATTCTTACCCATAACACTTGTCCTCATTCGCGCAAACTTGGTGCCGGCTCCAGGCCGGCAGGAAAACTCAAGAAGCCAGCGGCAATACTTGCCAAAGCCCGTTCTGCTGAATCAATTGCCGGTCGCAGTCCGCTTCACGGGCGGCGGCCAAAGGTTGCCCAGGCAAGGCCTGGACGACACGCTGACCCTCACTGCGCAACTGGCAGACCATCTGCCAGAGTGCCGCATCCGTACTGTCAGGCATCCAGATACCGCCGGACGGTAACTCGATTTCAGCACGCCCCAGGGTCACCAGGGTTTTCAAATCGGTAGAGAAGCCGGTCGCCGGACGGGCGCGACCGAAGTCGGCGCCGATGTCGTCGTAGCGACCGCCCTGGGCGATGGACTGGCCAACGCCCGGTACAAACACTGCGAACACCACGCCAGTGTGATAGTGATAGCCGCGCAGCTCACCCAGGTCGAAATACAGCGGCAACTCAGGGAAACGCACCGACAGACGCTCGGCAATCGCCAACAGGTCGTCCAGCGCCGCCAACACCGGTGCCGGCGCGCCGGCCAAGCGTTCGCGGGCCGCGCCCAGCACTTCACGGCCGCCGCAAAGATCCACCAATGCCCGCAACATGCCGGACAGGTCGCTCGGCAGCCCTTCGGTCAGGCTGATGACTTCATCGATGGCCTTGCGCTGCAAGGCGTCGAACAACCGCTGCTCCACTTCACCGGACAAACCGGCCGCACGGGCCAGGCCACGGTAGATGCCGACATGGCCCAGGTCCATGTGGACATCCGGCACGTCGGCCAGTTGCAGCATGGCCAACATCAGGCTGATGACTTCCACGTCACTGACTGGGCTGGCGTCGCCATAAAGTTCGGCGCCCAACTGGATCGGGCTGCGCGAAGACGACAAGGCACGCGGCTGGGCATGCAGGACACTGCCGGCGTAGCACAGACGGCTCGGGCCTTCGCGGCGCAAGGTGTGGGCATCGATGCGTGCCACTTGTGGCGTGATGTCGGCCCGAAAGCCCATCTGCCGGCCCGATTGCGGGTCGATAACCTTGAAGGTGCGCAAATCCAGGTCCTGGCCCGCACCGGTCAGCAGGGATTCCAGGTACTCGATATGCGGGGTAACGACGAACTCGTAACCCCAACTCTGGAACAGATCCAACACCTGCCGACGCGCTACTTCGATACGCGCGGCTTCCGGTGGCAGTACTTCTTCGATGCCATCTGGCAGCAGCCAGCGGTCTACCGTTGCCATTACGCCATTCCCCTATGGTCCGGGCGGCCAGCTTTCGGGCTGGCCTTGAGTGAAGCAGAAAATGCCCGCGTCATGCGAAAAACCGCAAACAACGCGCAAGGGCGACGTGACGAATGGCCCTGGATCGGCCTCGCCAAGCACTTTCCTCGAAAAACCTGTCGGGTCATTCAACCCGACGCCTGCACCGTATAAACCACAATCGAACGCGCAGACGCAAAAAAGCCGGGAATTTCCCGGCTGCCGCATCATACACACGTTTTCCCAAAGGATCACCCCGCCCGACGTTTTAGCCGCCGGGCGGAGTGCTTCAGGTCAACGTCGCATCAAGGCTTGGCCTTTTCCAGGTAATGGAAAAAGTCACTGCTTGGGTCCAGGACCATGACGTCGGATTTGTTCGCGAAGCTTTCACGGTAGGCACGCAGGCTACGGTAGAACGCGTAGAACTCCTGGTCCTGGCCATAGGCCTTGGCGTAGATCGCAGCGGCCTGGGCATCACCATCACCACGGACCTCTTCCGATTCACGATAGGCTTCGGCCAGCAGCACGCGGCGTTGACGATCGGCGTCGGCACGGATGCCCTCGGCCAGCTCGTTACCCTTTGCGCGGTGCTCGCGGGCTTCACGCTCACGTTCGGTGCTCATGCGCTCGAACACGCTGCGGTTCACTTCCTTCGGCAGGTCGATGGCCTTGACACGCACGTCGACCACTTCGATACCCAGCTCTTTTTCCGCCATCGCGTTCAGCGAGCGGGTGATGTCTGCCATGAGCGCGTCGCGCTCACCGGACACCACTTCGTGCAGGGTACGTTTACCGAACTGGTCACGCAGGCCCGACTCCAGGCGACGGGACAAACGTTCGTCGGCGATCTGCTTGAGACCAGAGGTCGCGGTGTAGAAGCGCTCGGCATCCTTCACGCGCCACTTGGCGTAGGCATCGACCATCACGGCTTTCTTTTCCAGCGTCAGGAAGCGCTGCGTCGGTGCGTCCAACGTCATCAAGCGCGCATCGAACTTGCGCACCTTGTTAACGTACGGCACCTTCACATGCAGCCCTGGCTGGACATCAGCCTGGACCACGCGACCGAATTGCAGCAACACCGCGCGCTCGGTCTGAGCCACGATATAGAAGCAGTTCCAGGCAGCGATCGCCACGACGACGCCGACAATAAGGGCGATCAGCGATTTATTGCTCATCAGCGACTCTCCCTGGTACGTGCTTGCTGTTGCTGCAGGTCCGCCGCCGCGCGGGCATTGGCTTCATTGCTGGCGGCTGCCGCCGCGCCGGTTGGCGGTGTGCCGGTGTTGCGACCACTCTCGACCATCTTGTCCAGCGGCAGGTACAGCAGATTGCTCTGGCCGTCCTTGTTGCCGGTCACGAGGACCTTGCTGGTGTTGCTGAAGACTTCCTGCATGGTGTCCAGGTACAGGCGCTGGCGCGTGACTTCAGGCGCCTTGCGATACTCGGCTACCAGTTTGGTGAAGCGATCAGCCTCACCCTTGGCGCGGGAAACCACTTCGTCGCGATAACCGTTGGCATCTTCGATGATGCGCTGGGCCTGACCACGGGCTTCCGGTACAACGCCGTTGGCATAGGTTTCGGCCTGGTTGCGCGAGCGTTGCTCGTCCTCACGGGCGCGGATCACGTCGTCAAAGGCTTCCTGCACTTCGCGCGGTGCCGCTGCGCTCTGGACGTTGACCTGGGTGACCGTGATACCGGTGCGATAGGTATCGAGGAACCGTTGCAGGCGCTCCTTGATTTCGCTGGCCATCAGCTCACGACCTTCGGTCAGCACCTGGTCCATGGCGGTGGAACCCACCACGTGGCGCAGGGCGCTTTCAGTCGCGTGTTGCAGGCTGATCTCCGGCTGGTCGACGTTGAGCACGAAGTCCTGCAGGTTGGTGATCTTGTACTGCACGGTCAGCGGCACTTCGACGATGTTCTCGTCTTCGGTCAGCATCTGGCCCTGCTTGGAGTAGGCACGCTCGCGCGTGACGTTTTCCATGTACTTCTGGTCGATCGGCGGGAAATAGATGTTCAGGCCCGGGCCGACGGTTTCGTAGTATTTGCCGAAGCGCAGCACCACGGCCTGCTCCTGCTCGTCCACGACATACACCGCGCTGTACAGCCAGACAGCCGCGAGCACGACAAGGCCGATGCCGAGCAGGCCGAAACCGCCGCCCTTGCCCGGACGGCTGCCGCCATCGTCACCGCGTTTCCTACCACCACCGAACAAACCGTTCAGGCTGTCCTGCAGCTTGCGGAAGGCCTCGTCGAGATCCGGTGGTCCCTTGCGGTCGCCGTTGTTACGACGCTTGCCGCCCCAGGGATCCTGGTTATTCGAGTTGCCACCCGGCTCATTCCAAGCCATAGCGCTCTCCATCTGATAAAGCAAAGACGCACCCACGGCGCGCCGGCCAATGCTACAGAATGCCTGACACAGCTTTCTCAGGCTTTTATTGCAAAGTGTGTTGCTCGATGAATTCCATCGGCTGGAGCCCTTCGCGACTGACCAGCCGGTTCAGTTCCGACCGAGGCAGGCGAACGGCCAGCAGGCAGATGCCTTCTTCGTCGTGTTCTTCTTTCTGCACCGCCCCCAACTCGAAAAACTGCGCACGCAGCCGGGCAAAACGCTGCGGCAGCTTCAAGGTGCCCACAAACAGGTCATCGCCCAGCAGTTCCGCCACGGCCTGCTTGAGCAGGTCCAGGCCACTGCCATCACGGGCCGAAAGCCAGACCCGCTGCGGCTTTCCGTCGGCATCGCGCTGGATCTGCGGCTCCACGCCTTCGAGCAAATCGAGTTTGTTGTATACCTCGAGGATCGGCAAGTCCTGGGCCCCGATCTCTCCCAGCACCACCATGACCTGTTCGATCTGCAGCATCCGGTCCGGTTCGGCGGCATCGATCACGTGCAGCAGCAGGTCGGAGTTGCTCGACTCTTCGAGCGTAGCCCGGAAAGCCTCGACCAGCTTATGCGGCAAATGCCGGATGAAACCCACGGTATCGGCCAGCACGATGGGCCCGAGGTCGCTCAGGTCGAGCCGACGCAAGGTCGGGTCGAGCGTGGCGAACAACTGGTCGGCGGCATAGACATCGGATTGGGTGACGTTGTTGAACAGGGTCGATTTGCCGGCGTTGGTATAACCCACCAGTGAAACCGTCGGGATGTCGGCCCGCTTGCGGCCGCGCCGCGATTGCTCGCGCTGGCTGCGGACTTTCTCCAGCCGCCCTTTGATCTGGCGCAGGCGAACCCGCAGCAGGCGCCGGTCGGTTTCGAGCTGGGTTTCACCTGGGCCCCGCAGGCCGATACCGCCTTTTTGGCGCTCAAGGTGAGTCCAGCCGCGGACCAGCCGCGTGCTCATGTGCTCAAGCTGGGCCAGTTCGACCTGGAGCTTGCCTTCATGGGTACGCGCGCGTTGGGCGAAGATATCGAGAATCAGCCCGGTGCGGTCGATCACGCGGCACTCGAAGACACGTTCGAGGTTGCGTTCCTGACTGGGCGTGAGGATGTGATTGAAAATCACCAGATCGATGTGCTCGGCTTTGACCAGGTCGCGCAACTCCTCGACCTTGCCACTGCCGATCAGGAATTTGGCGGTTGGCCGATGACGCGGCACGTTGAAAAACGCGACGGTCTCGGCGCCGGCCGAAATTGCCAATTCCTGAAACTCCTGCGGATCTTCGCGCGCCTCAGGGTCCTGTCCTTCCAAGTGAACGAGAATGGTCCGCTCACCACCACCGTGGCGCTCAAAGAACAAAGGAGGCTCCTATCAAGCGTTACCCGGCTCAGCGTCACCGCCTTCGGATTCGGTTGCGCTAGGCAGACGAATCGGACGAACCGGCACCACTGTCGAGATAGCGTGTTTGTAGACCATCTGGCTGACGGTGTTCTTCAGCAGGATGACGAACTGGTCGAACGACTCGATCGTGCCTTGCAGTTTGATCCCGTTGACCAGATAGATGGACACCCCAACTTTCTCTTTACGTAAAGTGTTCAAGTAAGGGTCTTGTAGCGAATGCCCTTTTGACATGTGCCGCACTCCTTTAAGGATCAATTATAAAAATCGGAATTCAGATGGCTTGGGCCGTCACACCCCCAAGGATAGACGGCAATTGCAAGGACTCAGCTCAATATGGAGATGGTCCCGAGGTATTTCAAGGCGCGTGGCAGATTGTCGCAATCAAGGCTGTCAAGCCAATGCAAGTCAGTCCAGCTGCGCAGCCAGGTGAACTGGCGTTTCGCCAATTGGCGCGTGGCAATGATTCCACGCTCGCGCATCTCGGCTGACGTCAGCTTGCCGTCCAGGTAGTCCCAGACTTGTCGATAACCCACCGCACGTATAGACGGCAACCCGGCATGCAGGTCACTTCGCTCACGCAGGGCTACGACCTCGTCTATGAATCCCTGTTCCAACATTAATGTGAATCTTTGTTCAATTCGCCGATGCAGCACTTGCCGGTTCGCCGGAGCGATGGCCAGATTCGCGACAGTATAGGGCAATTGTTGCAGTCCCGAAGCGGCTGCTTCAGTACTTTGCGCAGATTGTCGCTGCCGCAGGGCCGTCATGCTCTGGCCGCTCACCCGATAAACCTCCAGGGCCCGGCTGAGCCGCTGCGGGTCGTTGGGGTGAATGCGCGCCGCCGATTCAGGATCGATCACCGCCAATTGTTCGTGAAGCGCTTGCCAGCCAAGGCGCGCAGCCTCTTCTTCGATCTGCGCGCGCACCTCGGGATCGGCCGCCGGCATGTCCGCCAGGCCATCGACCAGGGCTTTGTAGTACAGCATCGTACCGCCCACCAGCAGCGGAATCTTGCCTCGCGCAGTGATCTCGGCCATGGCCTGGAGCGCATCACGCCGAAAATCAGCCGCCGAATAGGCTTCGGCCGGGTCGAGGATGTCGATCAGCCGATGGGGATATTCAGCCAGCAACGCTTTCGACGGTTTGGCGGTGCCGATGTCCATGCCCCGGTAGACCAGCGCCGAATCGACGCTGATCAACTCGCAGGGCAAGACCTTGGTCAGTTCGATGGCCAGGTCGGTCTTGCCGGCGGCCGTCGGCCCCATCAGGAAAATCGCGGGTGGCAACTGGCTCATCAACGACCGCGCAGGAACAGTTTGTCCAGGTCGTCCAGGCCCAGTTGGGTCCAGGTCGGCCGGCCATGGTTGCATTGACCGCTGCGTTCGGTGTTTTCCATGTCCCGCAACAGGCCGTTCATTTCCGGCAAGGCCAGGCGCCGGTTGGCGCGGATCGCGCCGTGGCAGGCCATGGTGCCGAGCAATTCGTTCAAGTGCGCCTGGATCCGGTCGCTGGTGCCATATTCCATCAGGTCCGCCAGCACGTCGCTGACCAGGCGATTGGCCTCGGCCTGTTTCAACAAGGCCGGGATCTGCCGGATCGCCAGGGTTTCCGGGCCCAGGCGCTGTAGCTCGAAGCCCAGGCGCTGGAACCAGCTCATGTGCTCTTCAGCGCAATCGGCTTCGCGCTGGCTGACGGCCAGGGATTCGGGAACCAACAACGGTTGGCCGCTCAAGCCTTCGCTGGCCATGGCGATCTTCAATCGCTCGTACATGATCCGCTCGTGAGCGGCGTGCATATCCACCAGGACCAGGCCCTGGGCGTTTTCGGAAAGGATGTAGATGCCTTTTAGCTGGGCCAGGGCATAACCCAACGGCGGTATATCTCCCTGACCGTCGGGCAATGTCGCCGCAGCGGTTTCAGGCAGAGGCTTGAAGAACTCGCGATACGCGGCCTGGGCCTCGGCTGCCGGCACATTGGATTGTGGGCGCGGCGTGTATTGATACTGATAACCGCTCCCAGCGCCGCTTCCGCCTGTGTTGTAGGCTGGTTGGGGCTGGGGTTGCTCCAGCAGGGCATGGGCCGCCAGGCGCATTTCCCCCTGGGGGCCAAACTCGCCGGCCTCCAGCCCGGTCGGCCGGACCATGCCGGCCACGGCCGCCGGGGCCGCCAACTGATCTTCCGGCCGAACATCGCCCAGGGCTCGATGCAACGTGCCATAGAGGAAATCGTGGACCATGCGTCCATCACGGAAACGCACTTCGTGCTTGGTCGGGTGGACGTTGACGTCCACCACCGATGGGTCGACTTCGAAGAACAGCACGAAGGTGGGATGCCGACCGTTGAACAGCACATCGCGGTAGGCCTGGCGCACCGCATGGGCCACCAATTTGTCGCGCACCGCACGGCCGTTCACGTAGAAATATTGCAGGTCCGCCTGGCTGCGGGAAAACGTCGGCAAGCCGACCCAACCCCACAGGTGCAAGCCATTGCGCTCCACCTCGATGGGCAAGGCCTGCTCCAGAAAACCCGCGCCACACACCGCGCCCACACGCCGGGCGCGAGCCGCATCATCGTTGGCCTCGTGCAGGCTGAGGATGGTCTTGCCGTTGTGGCGCAGGTGAAACGCCACGTCAAACCGTGCCAGGGCCAGGCGCTTGATGACTTCCTGCAAATGATCGAATTCGGTTTTCTCGGCCTTGAGGAACTTGCGCCGGGCCGGAGTATTGAAGAACAAGTCCCGTACTTCAACCGACGTGCCCACCGGATGAGCGGCGGGTTGCACATGGGAAGCCATGTCGCGGCCTTCGGTCTCGACCTGCCAGGCCTGATCGGCGTTTCGGGTGCGGGACGTGAGCGTCAGGCGTGACACCGAACTGATGGACGCCAGCGCCTCGCCACGAAACCCCAGGCTCATGACCCGTTCGAGGTCTTCCAGGTCACGAATCTTGCTGGTCGCGTGACGCGCCAGGGCCAGCGGCAGGTCATCGGCGGGAATGCCGCGACCGTCGTCGCGCACCCGCAACAGCTTGACCCCGCCCTGCTCGACATCGACGTCAATGCGCTTGGCCCCGGAGTCGAGACTGTTTTCCAGCAGCTCCTTGATGACCGACGCGGGGCGCTCGACCACTTCGCCGGCGGCGATCTGGTTCGCCAGCCGAGGGCTGAGCAGTTCGATGCGGGCGGTGCTGTCGATCACGTCATCGCTCATTGCTTGGCCGCCACTTCGTTGCCAGGAATGGTCAGGGTCTGCCCGATCTTCAGCTCGTCACTTTGCAGATTGTTGGCGCTGCGCAAGGTCGCGGGCGACACCTGATAGCGCACGGCGATCATCGCCAGGGTTTCGCCCGGGTTGACTCGATGGTCGCGCGGGCCCTGGGCGATCTTGCCCGAATCGCGCAGCCAGGCGATGTAGGTGCCGGGCGGTGGATTCTGCTGGAAGAACTGCCGCACGCCACTGCTGATGGATCGGGCCAAGGCCTGCTGGTGGCTTGACGACGACAGCTTAGAGGCTTCGTTGGCGTTGGAAATGAACCCGGTTTCCACCAGGATCGACGGGATGTCCGGCGACTTGAGCACCATGAACCCGGCCTGCTCGACCCGCTGCTTGTGCAATGGCGTGACGCGGCCGATGTTGCTCAGCACTTTTTGGCCGACGTTCAGGCTGGAGGTCAACGAGGCGGTCATCGACAAGTCCAGCAACACACCGGCGAGCATCCGGTCCTTGTCGTCGAGGCTGACGTTGCCAGCACCGCCGATCAGGTCGGAACGGTTTTCACTGTCGGCCAGCCAGCGGGCGGTCTCGGAAGTGGCACCACGGTCGGACAAGGCAAATACCGAGGCGCCAAATGCAGCCTTGGAGGGTGCGGCGTCGGCATGGATCGAGACGAACAGGTCCGCGCCCTTCTTGCGGGCGATTTCCGTGCGTCCGCGCAGGGGAATGAAATAGTCGCCCGTGCGGGTCAGTTCGGCGCGGAAGCCTTTCATGCCGTTGACTTGGCGTTGCAGTTCGCGGGCGATGGACAGCACCACGTCCTTCTCACGCTGCCCGCGCGAACCCGAGGCGCCAGGGTCTTCGCCACCGTGGCCGGCGTCGATAACCACAATGATGTCGCGTTTGCCGGCCGGGGCCGGTGGCAGCTTGATCGCGGGTTCAGTGGGCGTGACCGGCACGGCGGGCACCGTGGCGACTTTGGTCGGCGGCGGCGGTGTCGGCGCGGCATCGGCCGGGTTATCGAACAGGTCCACCACCAGCCGGTTGCCGTACTGGGCGTTGGGCGCCAGGGTGAAGCTCTTCGGGGTCACCGCTTGTTTCAGGTCGACGACCACCCGCAGGTCGGTCGGCGTACGCTGGGCCGAGCGCATGGCGGTAATCGGAGTGTTGGCGGTGGGCACGTTCAGCGGCGCGCCCAAGGACGCGCCATTGATGTCGATCACCAGGCGATCCGGGGCGGTCAGGGTGAATACGCTGTGCTGCACCGGGCCTGTCAGGTCGAACACCAGCCGGGTATTGTCCGGCGCCCGCCAGAGGCGAACGCTGTTGACCTTTGTCTCAGCCACAGCATCGACGGCCAGTGCCGTAAGCAACAGTCCTACGACAGCAACCACCGCGCGAAAGCGCATACCAAACCCCATCATTTAATTAATTTCCAAAGCCAAGGCGGCACACCACGACTCGCCACGCGAGCCTTGCGGTGTCAGTTTCAGCGAACGCCCGCCATTCTGCGCGCCAATGGTAATGGTCAGGTCCGGCTTTGGCAAAAAGCCTGCACCTTTCTGGGGCCATTCGATCAGGCACAAGGCGTCATCTTCGAAGTAATCACGGATGCCGAGGAACTCCAGCTCTTCGGGATCGACCAGCCGATACAGATCGAAATGAAACGCCCGGATGTCGCCGATCTCGTAGGGCTCGACCAGGGTGAAAGTAGGGCTCTTGACTGAGCCGACGTGCCCGAGACCACGGATGATGCCACGGGACAAGGTGGTTTTTCCCGCGCCGAGGTCGCCCTCGAGAAAGATCAAGCCATGCCCTGCGGTGATTTGCGCGATACGCGCGCCAAATTGTGTCATGGCTTGTTCGTCCGGCACGTACAGGGTTACTTCAGACACGGTGAATGCTCCTCCAACAACTGACGAATGGCCGGGATCAGATCGGTCGCCGCCAATCCCCGGCCCGAGCGACCGCACTGGACGCCCGCGCTGGCATGCAGCCAGACCGCCAGGCATGCGGCCTCGAACGCTTCCAGCCCCTGGGCCAACAACGCGCCGACGACCCCGGCGAGCACATCCCCCAGGCCGGCGGTGGCCATGGCCGGGTGGCCTTGGGTACAAACCGCCAGGCGGCCGTCCGGGCTGGCGATCAAGCTGCCGGCCCCCTTGAGGATCACGGTAGCTGTGTATTTCTGGCTCAACGCGTGGGCCGCCGCCGAGCGGTCGGCCTGCACCTGAGCCGTGGATATCCCCAGCAATCGCGCTGCCTCGCCCGGATGCGGGGTAATGACGCAATGTTCGGGCAGGCTGACCGCGCCAAGGCTCAACAGATTCAGGGCATCGGCGTCCCACACCTGGGGCAGCGCAGCATTGGCCGCCGCCGACAGCAGGCTGCGTCCCCAGGCAGCCTGGCCCAAGCCCGGGCCGACCACCAGGACGTTGGCCTGCTTGAGCAAGTCCATCAATTGATTGGCCGAATGAGTGCCCTGCACCATCACCTCAGGCAAACGGACCAGCGCCGAGGCGACGTGCTCGCTGCGGGTGGCCATCGAAACCATGCCCGCGCCGCAGCGCAGCGCACTTTCGGCGCTCATCTGGATCGCGCCGCCGAAACCCCGGTCGCCGCCGATCAACAGCACGTGACCGAACTTGCCTTTGTGGGACGTGGGCGGGCGAGGCGTCAGGCGCGGCAGATTAACAGGCAGGAGCAGGCGGGCACTGGAAGGCGCCGACTCAACAATGTCAGGGTCGGCGTGCAGGTCGTTGAACACCAACTCACCGACTCGATCCGCCGCATCCCCGGTGAACAAGCCAAGCTTCAAGCCGATGAACGTCACGGTCAGGTCAGCCGCCACGGCGGTCCCGAGCACTCGGCCGGTGTCCGCACACAGCCCCGACGGTATATCCACCGCCGCGACCGGCAAACCGCTGACATTGACCGTATCGATCGCCCGGATATAAGGCTCGCGCACTTCGCCGGTGGTCCCGGTGCCGAGCAGCGCGTCGAGCAGCACTCCCCGCAGCTCGCTATCGTCCGTCCAAGGCTCCACCGGCACACCCACGGCCACGGCCTCTGCATGGGCATTGGCGGCATCACCCAACAGGCGCCGGGGCTCGCCCACGGCCAGGACCCGTACCGACCAGCCGGCTCGGCGAGCCAGGGCAGCGACCAGGTAGCCATCGCCGGCGTTGTTGCCATGCCCGGCCAGCACGGTCAATTCAGTGCTTTGCGGCCAACGTCGCACGATTGCTCGCCACGTGGCGCGGGCGGCACGCTGCATCAGTTCGAAGCCGCTGGTGCCTGCCGCGATCAGCTGTGCATCCAAGGCCCGGACCTGCGCGGCGCTGTACAGCGCGTCGGGAAAATCATCTTTAGTCTGCGGCATGCGTCTTCGGGCTCCGATGTCTGGCAGAATTATACGCATCTCAGCTCCGGTTTCTCTCGCCTCATGCCTGCCATTCCCACAGACCTTGCCACCCTCGCCCAATCCATCAAGGAATGGGGCCGCGAGCTGGGCTTCCAGCAGGTCGGCATCAGCGGCCTGGACCTGGCCGAGCATGAACAACATCTGCAACGCTGGCTTGAGGCCGGCTACCACGGCGAAATGGACTACATGGGCGCCCATGGCAGCAAACGCTCGCACCCTGAAGAACTGGTGCCCGGCACGCTGCGGGTGGTGTCGCTGCGCATGGATTACCTGGCGGGCGACACCCAAATGGCCCAGTTACTTGGCGAACCGGAAAAAGCCTACGTTTCGCGTTATGCGTTGGGCCGCGATTACCACAAATTGATCCGTAAGCGCGTGCAGCAACTGGCGGAAAAAATCCAAGAGGCCATCGGCCCCTTCGGCTATCGCGCCTTCGTCGACAGCGCGCCGGTGCTGGAAAAAGCCATTGCCGAACAGGCCGGCCTGGGTTGGATCGGCAAGAACACCCTGGTCCTGAACCGCAAGGCCGGCAGTTATTTTTTCCTCAGCGAGCTTTTTGTCGACCTGCCGTTGCCGGTGGACCCGCCCCACGGCACCGAGCATTGTGGGAAATGCACCGCTTGCCTGGACATCTGTCCGACCAATGCCTTCGTCGGCCCTTATGTACTGGATGCCCGACGGTGCATTTCATACCTCACTATCGAGTTGAAGAACGCCATTCCGGAGGATCTGCGGCCCTTGATCGGCAACCGGGTGTTCGGTTGCGATGACTGCCAGATCGTTTGTCCGTGGAACCGCTTCGCCCGGCCATCCGGCGAAAGCGACTTCAAGCCACGGCACAACCTGGACAACGCCGGGCTGGCGGAGCTGTTCATGTGGGACGAGGAAAAATTCCTCAGCAGTACCGAAGGTTCACCGTTGCGCCGTGCTGGGTACGAACGTTGGCTGCGCAATCTGGCGGTGGGCCTGGGCAACGCGCCGTCAACGATTCCCGTGCTGCAAGCGCTGGAGGCGCGGCGCGATTATCCGTCGGAACTGGTGCGCGAACACGTGGAATGGGCGCTGCGCCAGCACGCCACGCGTCAGACTTCGTCGTTATAGACGAACTTAGGCATTTCCCAGTGAAAACGAATCGCCAGGAGCCGCAGCAGAAAACCGCCAAACAATGTGATGAGGATCGACTGCTCGCTGGGCAATTGCAGGTAGACGCATAACAAATAGCACCACGCGGCGGCAAACGAGACGCTGGCGTAGAGCTCGCGACGGAAGATCAGCGGAATATCGTTACAGAAGATATCCCGCAGGATGCCGCCAAATACCCCCGTGATCACGCCGCTCACCGAGGCGACCAACATGCCATGGCCCATTTCCAGCGCAGTCATGCAGCCAATCAGCGTGAATGCCACCAACCCCACGGCATCGAGCACCAAAAATAGCGAGCGCAGGTGACGCATCCAGCGCGCCAGGAACACCGTGAGCATCGCAGCCGCAGTGGTGAGCACCAGGTATTCCGGATGCTTGACCCATGTGAGCGGGTAGTGACCGAGCAACACGTCGCGCACCGAGCCACCACCCAGCGCCGTGATGCAGGCGATCAGCACCACACCAAACCAGTCCATGCCACGCCGCCCGGCGGATAGCGCGCCGGTCATGGCTTCGGCGGTAATGGCGATCAGATACAGCATCAGCAACATGGTGGCGGTCCTTGCGGGAAGGCGCGCAGTCTAGCCAGTTTTGGCGAGCACCAAAAGAGGGCAAGATCCGCCGGCTGCCGGAGCGTGGCGAGGGGATTTATCCCCGCTGGGCTGCAAAGCAGCCCCAAATACAACCAACACCGACCGGCCTGACACAACCAGACATCAGGTCAAGGGGCTGCTCCGCAGCCCAACGGGGATAAATCCCCTCGCCACAAAAGCTTGCCCGCCAATCGCTTGGGGTTGGCTCAGAACTTGATGAAGTGCTTGCGGTAATGCTTCAGCTCGGCGATGGATTCGCGGATGTCGTCCAGGGCCAGGTGCGTACTGCCTTTCTGGAAACTGTCGCGCACTTCGGGAGCCCAGCGAGCGGCTAGTTCCTTGAGCGTGGAGACGTCAAGGTTGCGGTAATGGAAATAGCTTTCCAGGGATTTCATGTGGGTGTACAGGAAGCGACGGTCCTGGCAGATGCTGTTGCCGCAGATCGGCGACTTGCCCCTCGGCACCCATTGCTCGAGGAAAGCGATGGTCTGGGCTTCAGCCTCGGCCATGCTGATCTTGCTCTCGCGCACCCGTTGGGTCAGGCCCGAGCCGCCGTGTTGGCGGGTGTTCCACTCGTCCATGCCGGCCAGGATCTCGTCACTGTGATGGATTGCGATCACCGGCCCTTCGGCCAAGGTATTGAGATCGCTGTCGGTGACGATGGTGGCCATTTCGATGATGACGTCGGTGTCAGGGTTCAGACCGGTCATTTCCAGGTCGATCCAGATCAGGTTCTGCGGGTTTTGCAGGTTTTGCATGGGGGAGCTCCTCGGCTAGCTGCGCAGTTTAGCTTAGGCAGCCCCTTGGGCGTGCTAAACTCGCCGCCGTTTTAAACCAATCGATGTATTTCTTCATACGGAACACCCATGGCCAAACGCCAACTCAATCGTCGTCAGAACTGGCGCATCGAAAAGATCCAGGGCGAGCGTGCCGCCCGTGCCGCCAAGCGCGAATCCAGCGCTGTCGAAGCCTTGGAAGGCGGTGACCTGGGCCCCGAGCAGACCGGCCTGGTGATCGCTCACTTCGGTGTGCAGGTCGAGGTCGAGGCCCGGGAAGGCGAACTGGCCGGCCAGGTGTTCCGCTGCCACCTGCGCGCCAACCTGCCAGCGCTGGTGACCGGCGACCAAGTGGTCTGGCGTGCCGGCAACCAGGGCATCGGCGTGATCGTCGCGCAACTGCCCCGGCACACCGAGCTGTGCCGTCCCGACAGCCGGGGCCAACTCAAGCCAGTGGCCGCCAACGTCGACATGATCGTCATCGTGTTCGCTCCGTTGCCCGAGCCCCACGCCAACCTGATCGACCGTTACCTGGTAGCGGCCGAACACGCCGGCATCCGTCCGCTGCTGCTGCTCAACAAGTTCGACCTGATCGATGAGCACAACGCCCCGGCGCTGAATGCACTGCTGTCGGTCTATCGGGACCTGGGTTACCCAGTGTTGGAGGTCTCGGCCCATCACGGCAACGGCATGGAACAATTGCAGCGGCAACTGGACGGACGCATCAGCGTGTTCGTCGGCCAGTCCGGCGTCGGCAAGTCTTCGTTGGTCAACAGCCTGCTGCCGGAGGTCGAGACCCGCGTCGGGCCGTTGTCCGAGCTGTCCGGCCAGGGCACGCACACCACAACCACCGCGCGGCTGTTCCACTTTCCCGGCGGCGGCGAACTGATCGACTCGCCGGGCATCCGCGAATTCGGCCTGGGCCACGTCAGCCGGGCGGATGTCGAAGCCGGCTTCATCGAATTCAACGAGCTGATCGGCACCTGCCGCTTCCGCGACTGCAAGCATGATCGCGAACCCGGGTGCGCCTTGCTCAAGGCACTGGAAGAAGGCCGCGTGCACCAGCAACGGATGAACAGTTACCGCTCGATCATTGCCAGCCTGCCGGAGAGCAGTTACTGACTGTTGGTCACTATGGTGACGAGTCTCAGGTAAACCGATACCCACAAAAAAGCCGACAATGATGTCGGCTTTTTTGTGGATCACTGCGCCGGCGGCTCGGCCGGTTTCGGTGCGGCGTCGTCGAACAGGTTCAGGCGTTCGCGCAACTCGTGGGCCGGCACCGGCTGCTGGTCCGCCGGCAAGGCGTTCGGATCGACCGCTGCACCTGGCGCGGCCGGTGGCACCGACACTTCACCTGGCGCGCCCTCGCCTTGGGCCGAACCGGGCACCGAATCGGGCACCGAATCGTCTGCTTGTGAACCCTCGATGGCTTTTTGGGCCTTCTTGGTCAACACCACGATATCGATACGCCGGTTGACCGGATTGAAGGGGTCTTGGCGATCGAACAGTGCCGAAGACGCATAACCGACCACCCGCGCCACTTGCTCATCCGGATAGCTGCCCGCCACCAGGGCGCGACGTGCCGCGTTGGCGCGGTTGGCCGAGAGTTCCCAGTTACCGAAATCGCCTTTGCCCACGTACGGTTTGGCATCGGTATGGCCGCTGATACTGATCTTGTTCGGCACCGCCTTGATGGTGTCGGCCATGGCCAGCAGGATGTCTTCGAAATACGGCTTGAGCCGCGCGCTGCCAGAGTCGAACATCGGCCGGTTATCGGCGTCCATGATCTGGATGCGCAGGCCGTTCGGCGTAATCTCGAACAGGATCTGGTCCTTGAACTTCTGCAATTCGGGATTTTCTTCGACCTTGTTCTGCAACTCTTGCAGGAGCAATTCCAGGCGCTCGCGCTCGACCTGCTCGGCCATGCCCTCGGCCTCATTGGCGTCGACGGTCGCCTTGTCGGGCTGGGGCTGGGATTTGACCTCGGGGTTGAGGGTATTTTCCGGTGCCAGGACAGGCGAGCCGCCCAGATCGATGATGTACGGCGTGCCGCTCTCGGAAAAACCCACCGGGTCCTTGAAGTAACCGGCGATCGCGATCTTCTGTTCCGGCGTCGCCGTGGACAGCAGCCACAGCACCAGGAAGAACGCCATCATCGCCGTGGCAAAGTCAGCGAAAGCGATTTTCCAGGCGCCGCCGTGATGCCCGCCAGCTATACGCTTGACGCGCTTAACGATGATCGGTTGGTTATTCTCCATAACGAGTGCTCTGCTTCACAAATACTGTTCCATTTTGACGGTGCCTGTTGCTGCCATACTGTGTTGCCGCTCCTCGCCATAGCGGGCTATGACTCGTCGCGGCGCCTTGTCTGGCAGCAACAGTCACTCGCCAAAAAAGGAACGTATCTGCAAAGCAGAGCACTATCGACCGCGAACCGCTTGTTCCAGCTCGGCAAAGCTTGGACGGTGCGCCGGATACAGGACCTTGCGGCCGAACTCCACCGCCAGGGACGGTGGCATGCCCGAGGCCGAGGCCACCAGGGAAGCCTTGATGGCTTCATAGACATTGAGTTCTTCCTTGGCGTCATGGGCCAGGGAGTGGGCCAGCGGGCCGAAGAAACCGTACGCGGCCAAAATACCGAAGAAGGTACCCACCAGTGCCGCACCCACGTGCAGGCCGATGGAAGCCTGGTCGCCTTCACCCAGGGACGCCATGGTCACCACGATACCCAATACCGCCGCAACGATACCGAAGCCGGGCATGCCGTCGGCGATGCCGTTGACTGCGTGGGATGGGTGCTCCAGGTCTTCCTTGAGGCTGTACAGCTCCATGTCGAACAAGCCTTCCAGCTCATGGGGCGCCATGTTGCCGGACGACATGATGCGCAGGTAATCGCAGATGAACGCGGTCATGCGCTCGTCTTTCAGCACCGAAGGGTACTTGGCGAAGATCGGGCTGGCGGCGGCGTCTTCGATGTCGCCCTCGATCGCCATCATGCCTTCGCGGCGACTCTTGTTGAGGATCTCGTAGACCAGCCCCAGCACCTCAAGATAGAAGGTGTGGCTGAAGCGCGAGCCGAACATGCTCAAGGATTTCTTGAGCACATGCATGGTCATATAGCCAGGGTTCGCCTGGAGGAATGCGCCAAGAGCCGCACCGCCGATGATCATCACCTCGAACGGTTGGATCAGCGCAGCGATCTTGCCATGGGAAAGCACGTATCCGCCGAGCACGCTCGCGAACACGACAATGATGCCGATAATTTTAGCCATAGATAGAAAGTACTTATTTAAGTCGGGTTCAAGGTCATATTCGGAAGCTGAAAAATCTCTTCTTCTACTTATCGGCAAAACTGCGCCAGACTATAGCCAGTTCCGGCGAAAAGCCAATTTGCCCCGTTCCGGGCGTAGATACCTCATGCGAAGATCACGTCCAACCATGGCTAACGAAACGAACGTTCCAACTCCAAGACCGACCACGATCGAAGGCTGGGTAAAGCTGCTCGAAGGCGTCCATTTGCCGGTGCCCCAGGCCAGTCATGATCTGGTCTGCAAGGCCATTTCCGACAGCCGCCGCTCGTTGCGCGACATCGCCGAATTGATGCAGGACAGCCCCGCGCTGGCCCTGAGCGTCATCCGCGAAGCCAACCATCACACCCACGGCAGCCTGGCGGAGCCGGCTGAAAACCTCGAAGTGGCGATCAACCGCCTCGGCCTCAAGCGCACCGAGGAATTGCTCGCGCGCCTGCCTTCGCTACCGGCGCACCAGATACCGGTCGCCCTGCGCCAGTTGCAATTGATCAGCCAGCACGCCACACAACAGGCCAATGGTTTTTTCGCCAGCCGCCTGGCGCGGCTGTGGCAGGACATCCACTGGGGCAGCCTGTTGTTTCTGTCGCCGCTCTGGCCCTTGGCCCTGACCCATCCACGCCTGCTGGCGGAATGGGAGCTGCGGGTCGTCCATAAACGCCAGCCGGCCAGACAGGTCGAGCGCGAACTGTTCGGCGTCAGCCTGCTGAACATCTGCCTCGCGTTGGTGGAGGCGTGGCGCCTGCCCATCTGGGTGGCGCAAGGCTATCGCCTGCTGCTGAATGAACGCCGCGAACTGATGAAAGTGCTGCGCATCGCCCGCGACAGCGAACATCCGCTACGCCAGCAGAATCGCCTGGACGACGACCCAACGCTGCGGCGCTGGCTCAATCAACCCGCCAATACAGTGCTGCTGGCCAATGGTCTGGCACTGTCGGCGCAAGAGGCCTGGGAAAGCCCGCACAGCGCTCGCTGGCAATACCTCACCAGCCTGTATCTGCAGATGCCGATGGACGAACTTCAGCAGCAACTGCACCAACAAGCCGCCAACAGTGCTCGCCAGCACACCATGCCGGACCTCTGGCACCCCGCCGTGGCACTGATCTGGCCCCCGGGCAGCCGCCGCGTGCATCCCGGCTTGTTGCCCGCCGCCCCGCCCAGCGCCCAGGACCTGTCCCAATGGCGCAAGCAATGCGCCGCGCTGCTGGTGGAACCGAGCCCTTTCAGCAACGCCATGCACCTGACCACTTCGGCGCGAGATACCCTGGTGGCGTGCGGCATGCGCCGGGTGATGATTTTAATGCCCGATCGCAGCCAGACCAGCGTTCGTGTGCATCAGACCGCCGGCCTGCCCAAGGAAGCGGCGGCGATGAGCTTCTCCATCAGCCAAAGCAAGGTCTTGCAGCGGCTACTGGCTCAACAGGCCCAGGTTCGCCTGACTCCAGAGAACAACGCCCAGTTCTCCGCCTTGCTGCCTCCGGGCCTTCGCGCCCTGTTCCGGGGCGAGCACCTGCTGTTGCGCTCACTGACGTGTAATGGACGGGTGATCATGCTAGTGGTCGCGGACCAGGGTGGCGGTCCGTTCTCGGACGTGTCCGTTCAGGCTTTCGGCAAAACCGTGCAATGCATCGAAAGGGCCCTGCACAGCTTTACCAACCGTGGCCGCTGAACTTGCTACAATCCTTTCCCTTTGCGCCCCAGGAGACCTCACATGCCTGACTTCTCTGGCTTGCCGCTGGTAATCGAGCCCAACGAGCTCTTGCCGCGCCTCGATGCTCCCAATCTGATTCTGGTGGACCTGACCAGCGCGGCGCGCTACAGCACCGGCCATATTCCTGGCGCGCGCTTCGTCGATCCCAAACGCACGCAACTGGGCCAGCCCCCGGCGCCGGGACTGTTGCCGGCGAAGGCCGACCTGGAAACGCTGTTCGGCGAACTCGGGCATAACCCTGGCGCGGTCTATGTGGTGTATGACGACGAAGGCGGCGGCTGGGCCGGGCGTTTTATCTGGCTGCTCGACGTGATCGGGCACTCCAATTACCACTATCTCGACGGCGGCCTGTTGTCCTGGCTGGACCAGGGCCTGCCGGTGTCGATCGACACCCCGGCGCCGGCCGCCGGCGATGTCAGCCTGGTGCTGCACGACGAACCCACCGCCACTCGCGAGTACCTGCAAAGCCGTCTTGGCTCGAAAGACCTGGCGATCTGGGATGCACGCGGCCCGCTGGAATATTCCGGTGAAAAAGTCGTGGCGGCCCGGGGCGGACACATCCCCGGCGCGGTCAATTTCGAATGGACGGCCGGCATGGATCCTGCGCGCAGCCTGCGCATCCGCAAGGACATGCCGCAGATTCTCGAACAGCTGGGCATCACGCCCGATAAAGAAGTCATCACCCACTGCCAGACCCACCACCGCTCTGGCTTCACCTATCTGGTGGCCAAGGCGCTCGGTTATCCGCGGGTCAAGGGCTATGCCGGTTCATGGGGCGAATGGGGCAATCATCCCGACACGCCCATCGAGCTTTGAAGATTTAAGGACAGTTAATGAAAAACCGCTTGTTCATCCTCTCCCAATACCTGCTGCCGCACCACCTGCTGTCGCGGCTGGCCGGCTGCATCGCCGAGTGTCGCGTTCGCTGGTTCAAGAACGCCTTCACGGCCTGGTTCGCCAAGCGTTACCAGGTGGACATGTCCCAGGCGCTGGTGGAAGACCTCACCGCCTATGAACACTTCAACGCGTTTTTCACCCGCGCATTGAAAGACGGTGCTCGTCCCCTGGACGAAACGCCCGGCGCGATCCTCAGCCCCGCCGACGGCGCCGTCAGCCAACTCGGCCCGATCGAGCATGGCCGGGTGTTCCAGGCCAAGGGCCATAGTTTCAGCGTGCTGGAACTGCTGGGCGGGGATGCGGCCAACGCGGCGCCATTCATGGGCGGCGACTTCGCCACCATCTACCTGTCGCCCAAGGACTACCACCGCGTACACATGCCGCTGGCCGGCACCCTGCGGGAAATGGTCTACATCCCAGGACGGATTTTCTCGGTCAACCAGACCACCGCCGAAAACGTCCCGGAGCTGTTCGCCCGCAACGAACGCGTCGCGTGCATTTTCGACACCGAGCGCGGGCCGATGGCCGTGGTGCTGGTGGGCGCGATGATCGTCGCCTCCATCGAAACCGTCTGGGCCGGCCTGGTGACACCGCCCAAGCGCGAATTGAAGACTTTCCGCTACGATGAGGCCGCTCGCGCGCCGATCCACCTGGAAAAAGGCGCCGAACTGGGCCGCTTCAAGTTGGGTTCGACCGCTATCGTGCTGTTTGGACCAGACCAGGTGAAATGGGCCGAAGACCTCGTGGCGGGCTCGCCGGTGCAGATGGGCCAGGCCCTGGCACTGCCGAACGCCTGACCCAAAAACTCACCCAGTGGGAGCAAGCTCGCTCCCACTGGGTATCCGACAATCACAGAGCACCTCTTTCGCCTACAGCTGCTAGAGTTGGAAACATCCTTTTCATTTCCCGCCGGAGCCCGTCCACGGCATGAATGAGACCAGCCCTCTCCAGCTACTGCGCGTCTTGACACCGACCCAGTCGCGCCTGTCTTTCTGCGATGCCGCGCCACGCGACCTCAAGCGTTGGATCGCCAACCTGCCCAAGGCCAACATCGGCGAAACCGCTCGCCTGCTGTACCAGGCACTCGGCGAGCTGAACCAACTGCTGACCCCCAGCGATAATCGCCTGCAACTGCTGGAGCTGCTGCGACCAGAGGTTTATTACGTCTGCAAGCACCTTGAGCGGCACTTCCTGCAGCAGGCCATCGTGCTGGATGAGCGATCGCGCAAGATCGTCAACCTGTGCCAGGCCCTGCAAGCCCACCTGGCGATGGGCTACAAACAGATCGTCGGGCGTATCTCGTCGAAATTTTCCAAGGACCGGGCGCGCCTGCTGGCTACCGCAGCGCAACGGGCAGTCCACGCGCTCAATAGCACGTTGCTACGCTCCAGCCAGTTGTACAGCCCTGTGCCCGAGGGGCTCTGGCTCGATCTGCATCAGCTGTACCGGATCGCTTGCCAGCATAAACTGCAGCACCTGGCCGTCAGCGATGAACTGGCCAGCCAGGTTCACCAACTGAACGTCGAGCAAACCTACGTCGTCGCGCTATTGCTGGGCGCCTCGCGCAGCAACCAATTGCGCCAGAGCCAGATTGCCCGATTGGCCGAAGTGCTCGAACCCTGGAGCCAAGGGGTCAAGCTGGACCCGGCCGTGACCGCCTCCAGCCTGTTCGCGGTCGCGCCGCAGCTGGATGTCGGTCCGCGCTACCGCTCGAAATTCCGGGCGGAACAGCAACCCACGCTGCTGGGTTTCGACCCACAGCCGCTGGTGCGTGCCATTACCACCCACTTGGCGCAACCGGTCGAGTCGACGTTGACGGTACCGGCCGGCATGAGCGCCGACACCTTGCATCATCTGCAAGCCGCCTGGGGCGAAGCTGCCGAGCGCAGTTTCCAGCGCACCGAGGGCAACGGCACACTGACCCTGTGCGTGGGCATGAGCGCCTTGCATTATTACCTTGGCGGCGAACGCTCATTCAGTGAAATCCTGAAGAACCCGGCCACCCGCAAGGCCCGCTTCGAGGCGTCGCCCACCCGGAAAAACGATACCTGGGACCAAGCCTTCGACGCAGCGCCCAGCGGTGACAGTGAGCTTTTGCCCTACGAAGAAATCGAATACCCGGTCAATCCGGCCGATGATGACGCCGCAAGCTCCGACAACCAGCACCATTTCCCCACCTACGACTTGCCGATCATCAACCACAGCCCGGGAGGTTACTGCCTTGGCTGGCCGAAGGAGGTGCCGGAACAACTACAGGCTGGGGAAATGGTGGGTATCCGGGACGCCAACGACCAGAGCTGGAGCATCGCCGTGGTGCGCTGGATTCGCCAGGTGCGCAATGGCGCCATGCAGATGGGGATCGAACTGGTCGCGCCCCATGCCCAGCCGTGCGGCCTGCAATTGCTTCGAGAGCAAAACGAGCAAGGGCACTATCTGCGCGGGCTGCTGCTTCCGGAGATCAGCGCCATCGACTTGCCCCCCACCGTAATCGCCCCGCGCCTGCCTTTCCAGGAAGGCCAGCAGGTGTTGATCAACACCAATGGCGAGGAACGGCGCGCTGGGCTCGATCGACGAGTGACCAGCACCCACAGTTTCAACCAGTTCGCTTATCGCCAGGACGAATCAGCGGCGAACGGGGGTGACGGCACGCAAGAGGGGGATTTCGATTCGTTGTGGAAGTCGCTCTAAGGAACAACAACTATTCCGTGGCGAGGGAGCTTGCTCCCGCTGGGCCGCAAAGCGGCCCCGAAACCTGACACCCAGGCGTTTCAGGTGGGCCGTATTGGGCCTGCTGCGCAGGCCAGCGGGAGCAAGCTCCCTCGCCACGGGTATGCGAAATCCAACGATCGGCGAATTGCTCAAACCTGCCCGTCGCGATCCCGGAAGCCCAACAGGTACAACACCCCATCCAACCCCAAGGTCGAAATCGCCTGCCGGGCCGATTGCTTGACCAACGGCTTGGCCCGAAACGCCACGCCCAGGCCGGCGATGGCCAGCATCGGCAGGTCGTTGGCTCCGTCGCCCACGGCAATGGTCTGCTCCAGGCGAAGGCCTTCTTTTTCGGCCAATTCGCGCAGCAGGTCCGCCTTGCGCTGGGCATCGACGATCGGCTCGACGGCCACGCCGGTGACCTTGCCGTCCACCACTTCCAGTTCATTGGCGAACACGTAGTCGATGCCGAGCTTGGCCTGCAACTGCTTGGCGAAATAGGTGAAGCCGCCGGACAGGATGGCGGTTTTGTAGCCCAGGCGCTTGAGTTCGGCGAACAGGGTTTCGGCGCCCTCCGTCAGCCGCAGTGAGGCGCCGATGGAATCGAGCACGCTGACGTCCAGGCCCTTGAGCAGCGCCAGGCGTTCTTTGAAACTGGCACGAAAATCCAGCTCGCCGGCCATGGCCCGCTCGGTGATCGCCGAGACCTTATCGCCCACGCCAGCCGCCTTGGCCAATTCGTCGATGACTTCGGCTTCGATCAACGTCGAATCCATGTCGAACACCGCCAGGCGACGGTTGCGGCGGAACAGCGAATCTTCCTGGAACGCGATGTCGACGTTCAGCTCCTGGGCCACGCTGAGGAATTCGGCCCGCAGCGCCTGGGGATCGGCCGGTTCGCCGCGCACGGAAAACTCGATGCAGCCCTTGCCCTGGTCAGCCGGAGTATCGAGCGGCATACGCCCGGAGAGTCGGTCGATATGGTCGATGTTCAGCCCGTATTGGGCGGTGATCGAACTGACCCGTTGCAACTGCTCGGCGGTCACCTTGCGGGTCAACAGCGTCACGATGTGGCGCTTCTTGCCCTGGCCGGCTACCCAATGCTGGTAATCAGCTTCGGATACCGGGGTGAAACGCACCTGCTGGTCAAGCTTGTAGGCCGTGAACAGGATGTCCTTGAGCACCGACTTGCTTTGTTCGGCGTCCGGAATTTCAACCAGGATGCCGAACGACAGCGTGTCATGGATCACCGCCTGACCGATGTCGAGAATGGTCACACCACCCTGGGCCAGAACGCCGGTAATGGCCGCAGTCAGACCCGGACGGTCGCTGCCAGTGATGTTTATCAGGACGATTTCGCGCAAGGCGCACCCCCGCAGGTGGAAAAAAACCGCATTCTACCCACATTCAGTGACCATCGGGCACCGCCAGTGCTTTGCCGGCCATGGGCCTGTCGCTATACTGCGCGTCAATTTCACGGACAAAGAGCCGAGCTCAGTGAACCGGCCCACGCCAGTCAAAACCGACAACTTCTTCCTGCTGATCTTCCGTGCATTGCGCCATCGCCGCGTGCCGATTGCATTGCGCATCGCCAGCCATAACGTGATCCTGGTCGCCCTGGCCCTGGTCATCTATGCCTGCGTGATGGGCCTGCAATTCAAGCAGGCCATGCATGAGCAGGCGGACGCCCTGGGTGAAAGCCTGACCACCCAGACCGCCACCTCTGCCACCGAGTTGCTGGTGTCCAACGACATCCTCAGCCTCAACGTGCTGCTCAACAACCTGACCAAGAACAAACTGGTCGCCCACGCCGCCATCTACAGCGTGGACAACCGCATCCTCGCGGAGGCCGGCCAGCGCCCTAAACCTGGCCTGCTGGGCGAGACCGGCGGCATGTACCAGAGCAAGATCACTTTCCAGGATGTGACGGCCGGGCAACTGCGCATCAGCCTGGACATGGACCAGTTCCAACAACCGATGACCATCAGCCTGCAAAGCATGGGCATCCTCAGCGCGATCCTGCTGGCGCTTGCCCTGGCCTTGAGCCTGCGCCTGGGACGGCACATCTCCACGCCGCTGCTGCAATTGCGCGTCTGGCTGCGGGACATCGATGAACACACGCCGGCGACCCAGCGCCAGGATGAGATCGGCGACCTGGCCCGGCAACTTCACGCCAGCTTCGCGCCGGAACCTGAGCCGGTGCCGGAGCCTGAAGACATCGACTACGTCGACGAGGACGATGCCGAGCCGGGCTTCGAGGTGCGCAACCTGCGTGACCCGGGCTTTGACGAAAGCGCACCGATGCCCGCCTCCCGCCCTGCGCCGCGCCATGTGGTGCGCACGGTCGAAGACGAGGAAGACGACGACGCCTTTGCCGATTTGCGCGACGACGCGGTGACCGGCGCTCCTCAACCGGCTGCCCGCCCCGCCTCGAACGTGCCCCAGCACAGCGCTGTGCTGGCCGTTCAACTGGGTGCCCAGGATCAGCTGCGCCGCCTGCCCCAGGCGCGCCTGAAGGAGCTGCTCGAACGCTATCGCGACTGCCTTGACCAAGCCGCATCGCTTTATCAAGGCGAACTGCATACCCTCAATGACGGCAGTACGCTGATGCTCTTCCATGCCGAAGACAGCGGCGACGACTACCTGACCAACGCCATTTGCTGCGGTGAACTGCTGCGCGCGCTGGGTCATCAATTGCAAATCGAAGTCGCCGACAGCGGCATCACCCTGCAATTGCAGTTGGGCTTGACCTTGGGCGACGGCCTGTTCGGCCTGAGCCAGATCGACCTGCTGCTCACCGAAACCGCCCAGGACGCATTGGCCCTCTCCCAGCACAGCCGCAACTTGTTGCTGGTGGAGCGCAAGATCAACGATGACGCCCTGATCCGCCAACGCACCCGCATCCGCCCCATCGCCAGCCCGGAAGGCGCTTGCTGTGTGGAACGATTGATGGAGCCATATCCATCGATGCTGGAGCGGCAACTGGCGCGCATGCATGAGCGTCAGGCCTGAGGTCTCGGCCCTGAAATAATAAAACCCGCAGATGAGTAATCGTCTGCGGGTTTTTTGTTGCCTTCGCTGGCCCTATCGCGAGCAAGCTCGCTCCCACAGGGATCTTCATACGACCGTAGGTCCCCTGTGGGAGCGAGCTTGCTCGCGATGAGGCCAGCACAGACACCAGATATTCCAACCGGCAGAAACAACAAAGCCCGCATCAACGCGGGCTTTGTCTGGCAGTCATCAAATCGTCAGAACCGGAACACTTCCATGTCCGTACGAATCGGCAGAGCCATGGGAATCTTGTCCTTTTCCTTTTCCACCGGCTTGGCCGGAGCGGGCGCCGCCTTGCGCGGGACTTCCGCGATAGGGGGTTGGTTGGCCAGGGGCTTGAGCGACACGGACAGTTGCTCGGCCAGGCGCTGCAAAAGCACGCCTTGAGCCTGGACCTGCGCCGCGGTGGTACCTGCATGCTGCTCCTGCAGGTGCACGATACGGTTTTCGCGAACCGTGCCGCGACGATCGATCAGCCGCCACTGGGCATCCAGTACCGCAGGTTGGGATTTGCCTGAGTCCAGACGGGTAATCGACAACAAGACCTGTACGTCCGGAGTGAACCCCTGGGTAGCGGGGGCCAGTACCACGCGCTGGCTGTCCAGGTGTCCGGCCACCTGACGCAGCAATAATTGATCGATGTCCGAAGACAGGCTGCCGGCCCAACGACCATCGGTGGCGGCTTGCAGGCTGCCGTCCGGTTGACGTTGCAACAAGGTTTCACGCTGCAGGTAGTCAGCGATCAGAACCGGGCCAAGCAGTACGGCCATGCCCGTGCTTTGTGCAGGTTGGGCCGGGGTACCGCTGTCCAGTTGGTACAGCGACACCGGCTGGTTCATGCTGCAGCCCGCCAGGCCAAGCAGGCCGGCGAGCCACAAAATAGGAAGGCGCAGAGCAGTCATCGTCTCGTCCAGGTGGCGGCCACAAGGCTTACCACAGTGAAAAATACTCGGTCATTATTGAAGAACGCTCGGCCACGCCGGCGCTTGAAAGGGCCTATCATCCGTGAATATGCGTCCCGACTCCAGCGCCAAAGCACCGATCCGCGGCTTTTAATCGCGGACCGAGCCCTCTAGCACGCTCAATTGAGGTTTTCGACGAGCAGTGCATCCACCCGCTGAAAACCTCTCGGAAGCTTGTTGCCCCGCCGACCACGTTCACCTTTGTAATGCTCAAGATCGTCCGCTTTCAATGAAAGCGTACGCTTTCCAGCCTGCAGCACAAGCGTGGCACCCTCCGGTATCACTGCAATATCCGTGACATATTCCTCGCGACTCGCCACCCGTTCGCCGGAAATACCGATAATCTTGTTGCCCTTGCCTTTACCGAGCTGTGGCAGATCGCTGATCTTGAACACCAGCAACCGGCCCTCTGTCGTCACCGACGCCAGCCAATTGCTCTCGCGGTCGATGACTGGGCGAGGCGCGATGACTTTGGCGTTGTTCGGCAGGCTCAACAGCGCCTTGCCCGCCTTGTTCTTGGCTTGCAGATCCTCACCCTTGACGACGAACCCGTACCCGGCGTCCGACGCGATAACGTACAGCCCGTCATCATCAGGCATCAGCACACATTCAAAAGTTGCACCCGGTGGTGGCGTCAGACGACCGGTCAGCGGTTCGCCCTGTCCACGGGCCGATGGCAAGGTGTGGGCCGGGACCGAATAACTACGCCCGGTGGAGTCGATGAACACCGCAAACTGGTTCGAACGCCCCGGCGCCAAGGCCTTGAAGCCATCCCCGGCCTTGTAGGAAAGCCCGGCGGCGTCAATATCATGCCCCTTGGCCGAGCGCACCCAGCCTTTTTCAGAGAGCACGACGGTAACCTTCTCGTTCGGCAGCAGGTCGTGCTCGCTCAACGCCTTGGCTTCGGCGCGCTCGACGATCGGCGAGCGACGGTCGTCGCCGTAGGTTTCGGCGTCCTTCAGCAGCTCGGTGCGCACCAGCTTCTTGAGCTTGGCTTCGCTGCCCAGCAAGGCTTGCAGCTTGGCTTGCTCCTTGAGCAGTTCGTCCTGCTCGGCACGCAGCTTCATCTCTTCCAGGCGCGCCAACTGGCGCAGGCGAGTGTCGAGGATGTAGTCGGCCTGGATTTCGCTCAGCGCAAAACGCTCGATCAGCTTGGCCTTGGGGTGCTCCTCGGTCCGGATGATGTGGATCACTTCGTCCAGGTTGAGGTAGGCAATCAGCAAACCGTCCAACAGGTGGAGGCGGCGCTCGACCTTGTCCAGGCGGAATTGCAGGCGCCGGCGCACGGTCTTGACCCGGAATTCGAGCCACTCCACCAGCAACGCCCGCAGGTTCTTGAGCTGCGGCTTGCCGTCCAGGCCGATGATATTGATGTTGACCCGGTAGCTGGACTCCAGGTCCGTGCTGGCGAACAGGTGCTGCATCAGTGCTTCGTGGTCGACCCGGCTGTTGACCGGGATGATCACGATGCGGCATGGGTTCTCGTGGTCGGATTCGTCACGCAGGTCGGCCACCTGGGGCGCTTTCGACGGTTTTGCCTGCATCATCGCGGCAATCTGCTCCAACACCTTGGCCCCGGAGACCTGATGGGGCAGCGCCGTGACGATGATGTCGCCGTCTTCGATGTGATAAACGGCCCGCATGCGCACCGAACCACGACCGGTTTCATAGATTTTCAGCAGATCGGCGCGGGGCGTGATGATTTCCGCTTCGGTCGGATAATCCGGCCCCTGGATATGCTCGCAGAGCTGCTCCACCGTGGCCTTCGGCTCGTCCAGCAAACGCACGCACGCAGTGGCCACTTCCCGCAGGTTATGCGGGGGCACGTCGGTGGCCATGCCGACGGCGATGCCGGTGGTGCCGTTGAGGAGGATATTCGGTAAACGCGCCGGTAACACCAGGGGTTCGTCGAGGGTGCCGTCGAAGTTAGGGCCCCAGTCCGCGGTGCCCTGGCCCAGTTCGCTGAGCAGCACCTCGGAATAGCGCGACAACCGCGCCTCGGTGTAGCGCATGGCCGCGAAGGACTTGGGATCATCCGGCGCACCCCAGTTGCCCTGCCCGTCCACCAGCGTGTAGCGATAGCTGAACGGCTGAGCCATCAGCACCATCGCTTCGTAGCAGGCCGAGTCGCCGTGGGGGTGGAACTTACCGAGCACGTCACCGACGGTACGGGCCGATTTCTTGTGCTTGGAGTCAGCATCCAGCCCCAATTCGCTCATGGCGTAGACGATCCGCCGTTGAACCGGTTTCAGGCCATCGCCGATGTGCGGCAAGGCGCGGTCCATGATCACGTACATGGAGTAATTGAGGTAGGCGTTTTCGGTGAAGTCAGCCAGCGACCGGCGTTCTACGCCGTCCAAGCTGTCTGCAAGAATATCGCTCATGCGGGCCTCATCAGTTCGTTGTCTGGCGCAACGGCGCATTGCCGTCGCGCAGGATAAATTCAAATGCTTGGAGGGCGCTGGTGCCCGGCGATTGCCGGGTCATGGCGAGGCGCCCCAGCCGCTGTCCGGCGCGGCGAAGCGCCAGATCACCGGCCGCCGCTCGCCATCGGCACGGGCTCCATCGTTGTTGTCCAGGCCAATCCACGCGCCGGTGGCGTCCACCACCAGCGCTTCGGCCAGTCCGTAGGGCTGGGAAAAACGACGAGCGTCCTGCAAGGCCTCGGCTGCGAACGACCAGCAGCGCTCGACCTCGGCCGTCCGCGCATCCCGCCGGCATATCTGGAAGGCGTTGCGCTCCAGGGTAAACAGCTTGCCGTTGAACAATGACAGATCGGCAAAATCCCGTGAAACCGCCTTGGCCTTGGGGAATTGAGGCGGCTGCATCTGCTGCCCCGCTTCGCTAAGCAACACACAATTGCCGTCGCAGTCCCAGACAGTTTGCTGGCGCTTGATCAACAGCAGGCCGCGCCGTTCACGCTCGGCCGCCAGCCAGATGTGATCCCCGGCCGGGTTGACCGCAAGGCCTTCGAACAGCGAATTGAAATGCAACAACATGCCACTGCCCCGGGCTTGACGAATCATCGTCGGGGCGATTTTCAACCACGATGCAGCGCCTGTCGGCGGGATTTGCAGGACGGCGGCATGGGACTCGCTGACCACATAGCGATTGCCTGCGCTGTCGCAACTGATGCCTTCGAAATCCAATTCGCCACCGCGCAGGAACGACGCCGCCCATGTGCGGGACCTCAAGCCCCACGGCAAACCGCTGTCCGGCACCATCGGCACCTTGATCTCGACCACTTCGGCCGCCCAGACTGGCGCATCGACCGGCTGGAGGCGATAGATCCGGTCATCGTCGCGATCGGACACAGTCCACATTTCGTTGCCACACAGGGCCAGCCCAGACAAATTGCCGCCGCGCATGCCTTCGACGACATGCTCGGACAACAACGTGAGCTCCGGCGCCGGCTCGGCCACTACCCCCCCCGCCCACAGCAACAGCGCCAGGGCGAAACCCTTGCGCATCAGGCCAGAACCTCAGCCAGGTCACCCTTGGATTCGAGCCAGGTCTTGCGGTCGCCTGCACGTTTTTTCGCCAGCAGCATGTCCATGATTTCCGACGTTGCCGCGAAGTCGTCCAGGGTCAACTGCACCAGGCGACGGGTGTTCGGGTCCATGGTGGTTTCACGCAGCTGCGGCGGGTTCATCTCGCCCAGGCCTTTGAATCGGGTGACCTGCGGCTTGCCGCGTTTCTTCTCGGCGACCAGGCGGTCGAGAATGCCGTCGCGCTCCGCTTCGTCCAGGGCGTAGTAGATTTCCTTGCCCAAGTCGATGCGGTACAGCGGCGGCATCGCCACATAGACGTGGCCAGCATCCACCAGCGGGCGGAAATGCTGGACGAACAAGGCGCAGAGCAACGTGGCGATGTGGAGGCCGTCAGAGTCGGCGTCGGCAAGGATGCAGATCTTGCCGTAGCGCAGCTGGCTCATGTCCTCGGCGCCGGGGTCGACGCCAATGGCCACCGCGATGTTATGCACTTCCTGGCTGGCCAGCACTTCGCTGCCGTCCACTTCCCAGGTGTTGAGGATCTTGCCCCGCAGCGGCAGGATCGCCTGGAACTCCTTGTCCCGTGCCTGCTTGGCCGAACCACCGGCGGAGTCACCTTCCACCAGGAACAACTCGGAGCGCATCGGATCCTGCCCGGCGCAATCGGCGAGCTTGCCCGGCAACGCCGGTCCTTGGGTGATGCGCTTGCGCTCGACTTTCTTGCTGGCCTTGAGACGACGGCCGGCGTTGTTGATCGCCAGCTCCGCCAGGGCCAGGCCGGTTTCCGGGTTGGCGTTGAGCCAGAGGCTGAACGCGTCCTTGACCACGCCGGAAACAAAGGCCGCCGCCTCACGGGACGACAGGCGTTCCTTGGTCTGGCCGGAGAATTGCGGCTCCTGCATCTTCATCGACAGGACGAAGGCGATGCGCTCCCAGACGTCTTCCGGCGCCAGCTTCACGCCACGGGGCAGCAAGTTGCGGAACTCGCAGAACTCGCGCATCGCGTCGAGCAAGCCTTGGCGCAAGCCGTTGACGTGCGTGCCGCCCTGGGCCGTCGGAATCAGGTTGACGTAACTTTCCTGAACGCTTTCGCCACCTTCGGGCAGCCACAACAACGCCCAATCCACGGCTTCCTTGTTACCGGCCAAGCTGCCGCAGAACGGCTCGGTGGGCAGGCATTCGAAACCGTTGACCGCGTCCACCAGGTAGGAACGCAGGCCGTCCTCGTAATGCCATTCGACCTTCTCGCCGGTGGCCTTGTCTTCGAAACTGACCAACAGCCCCGGGCACAAGACAGCCTTGGCCTTGAGCACGTGCTTGAGGCGGGTGACGGAGAACTTCGGCGAATCGAAATACTTCGGGTCCGGGGCGAAATACACGCTGGTCCCGGTGTTGCGCTTACCGACAGTGCCGACCACTTCCAGCTCGGTGGCCTTATAGCCATCGGCGAAGGTCATCTGGTATTCGTTGCCATCACGCTTGACCCGCACCCGCACCTGGGTCGACAAGGCGTTGACCACGGAAATACCCACCCCGTGCAGACCGCCGGAGAACTGGTAGTTCTTGTTGGAAAACTTGCCGCCGGCGTGGAGCTTGGTGAGGATCAGCTCGACGCCCGACACGCCCTCTTCAGGGTGAATGTCCACAGGCATGCCGCGACCGTCATCGCTGACTTCCAGCGAGTGATCGGCGTGCAGGATGACCTGCACCGACTTCGCATGCCCAGCCAAGGCTTCGTCGACGCTGTTGTCGATGACTTCCTGGGCGAGGTGGTTCGGCCGACTGGTGTCGGTGTACATGCCGGGGCGCTTGCGCACCGGGTCGAGGCCCGAGAGGACTTCGATGGCGTCTGCGTTATAAGAGCTAGCGCTGGGAGTGGCCATGGGGTCTCGTCGTCAGTGTTCAATGAAAAAGGGGGCGATGGCTCACAGCGACGTGAAGTCGATCGCCTGATACAAATCGGCGCCAATGCCGGCAAAACTCAACAACGCCGGCAACTGTCGGGCAAACCCCTGAAAACTGTGGTCACCGCCGGCCTGGATGCGCAAGGCACAGGCCCGGTAATATTGCTGGGCGTGGCGATAATCCAGCGTTTCGTCACCGGTTTGCAACCATACCTGAAAGCGCTGCGGATCCCGGGGCGCCGGCACTTCCAGCTCGGCCAGGGCCGTGACGTGGTCGTGGGTCAACTCCCAGGTTTCGTCGGTGTACAAATTCTTCTGCGTTCCCAGGTACCCGTCGAACATCCGATGCGGGCTCACGGCAGGATTGACCAACAGGGCCTTGAGCCCGTGGCGCTCGGCCAAGTGAGTCGCATAGTAGCCGCCGAGCGAGCTGCCGACCAGCAGCGGCCGGCCCAGTTCTGCAATCGCCTGCTCCATCTGCTCCATCGCTTGGCGAGGGTGGTGATGCAAGGCAGGCACCCGCAATTGGTCGCTGAGGCCAAGGCGAGCCATCACGTCGACCAATTGACAGGCTTTGGTCGACGCCGGGGCGCTGTTGAAGCCATGGATATAAAGGATCGAACCCGACATTGCCGACTCCCTGGGTGCTGGGCAAAGGCCGGAGTTTACAGGGAGTTTGTGGGGGTTTGGGGTGATTTCGATAACACTTCGCCTTAGTGGCGAGGGCTTTGTCAGCCTTGAATCCTCATAGTCTCGGCTCGACGAAGGTTTTTGGTCGTTTATAAGATCAGTGTCCACCGCCGATTGCAGTGGGAGCCGAGCTTGCTCGCGATGGCGGTGGGTCAGCTTGCATCCATGTTGTATGTGCCGCCGTCTTCGCGAGCAGGCTCGCTCCCACAGGGGGAACGCGGTCCCACCGAGAGCCAGGTCGGCCCTAAGGCCGCCTCGGCTTGGCTTTTGATCTAGGGGCCCCGTTAACCACGATGGCCGAACGCAGGCATTGTGGAGTGGGCATCCCGGCATGGATGCCGGGATAGCCGCGCTGGACCATGGATGGTCCTTCGCGGCGGGCCCACGGAGCAATGCCGGAGTGAGGGCATGCCGAGCCTTGGCGAGGCACCGAGTGGTGGGGCCAAGCCTTTTTTGCTTACTTTTTTGGCGTTTGAAAAAAAGTGAGCCGCCGTAAGGGCGGAACCATAAGCCGCTATTACCGCAGAAATGGATATGTACCCGGTCAACAAGGCCGACTGTCAGGCCGCCATCGCGAGCAAGCTCGCTCCCACACAGGTTTCGGGTCGTTTATAAGATCAGTGTCCACCGCCGATCCCTGTGGGAGCCGAGCTTGCTCGCGATGGAGGTGGGTCAGCTTGCATCCATGTTGTATGTGCCGCCGTCTTCGCGAGCAGGCTCGCTCCCACAGGGGAAACGCGGTCCCACCGAGAGCCAGGTCGGCCCTAAGGCCGCCTCGGCTTGGCTTTTGATCTAGGGGCCCCGTTAACCACGATGGCCGAACGCAGGCATTGTGGAGTGGGCATCCCGGCATGGATGCCGGGATAGCCGCGCTGGACCATGGATGGTCCTTCGCGGCGGGCCCACGGAGCAATGCCGGAGTGAGGGCATGCCGAGCCTTGGCGAGGCACCGAGTGGTGGGGCCAAGCCTTTTTTGCTTACTTTTTTTGGCGTTTGAAAAAAAGTGAGCCGCCGTAAGGGCGGAACCATAAGCCGCTATTACCGCAGAAATGGATATGTACCCGGTCAACAAGGCCGACTGTCAAGCCGCCATCGCGAGCAGGCTCGCTCCCACAATTGGATCGGAGTACAGCAGTGAGAAATGGGCAGGCTGTCAGGCCGCCTCGTCCTCAATATCCGTTGGAGCCATAGTCCGGAGTGAAAGCAAACCCAACCACCCGCTCTACCCCCGTCTCCAACCGCCCGTCCGGCAATAGCCGCAACCACCGATACCCCGGCGCCTGCGAGCCCACCGCAAAATCCTCGCTGCCCGGTTCGAATTGAATACAGGTCGAAGGCGAAGCCAACAAACGAACCCCCTCGCGCACCTCGTCAATCTCCTGATGCACATGCCCCCACAACACCGCTCGCACCTGGGGAAAGCGATCCAGTACCGCAAACAAAGCCTCGGGATTACGCAACCCGATCGGTTCCATCCACGCGCACCCAATCGACACCGGATGGTGGTGCAGACACACCAGATGATGCCGCTCCGGCGCTTCGCTCAAGGCATTGGCCAACAGAATCAATTGCTCCTCGGCCAAGAAGCCCGGCACCGAACCTGGCACGGCGGAATCGAGCATCGTTACCCGCCAGTTTCCGATGTCCACCACCGGATCGAGCAACGTACTCCTGACCGCCGCCTCAAGCATCACCTGCGGCTCATCATGGTTGCCGGGAATCCACCGCGTCGGCGCATCGATACGCGCTGTCAGTTGTCGAAACGACTCGTAGGATTGCAACGTGCCGTCCTGGGACAGGTCGCCGGTGGCGAGCATCAGGTCGATGGCCGGCTGTTGCTTGAGCACCAAATCGATGACCGACCGCAAGCTGTCACGGGTGTTCATGCCCAGCAACGATGCATCGGCATCGGCGAACAAATGGCTGTCAGACAGTTGGACCAACAGCACCGCATCGGCCGTGGTCAAGCTGGATACGCTCGGCAAATCGCTCTCTCCCAGGCGCAATCACGCCGTTGCATGAAGCGGCAATTATGCTGGGGGATGATCGAAAGGGGAAACCCGCGAACCGGAACCGGTTCACAACTACCGTACGACTTCGAACTCGTGGCCCAGCGCCAGGCAATGACTCAGCCATTCCCCCAGGAACAGGTTCAACTGGGCTTTTTCATCTGGCTGGTGCATCGACGCATTGGGATAAGGATAGATGCCGCGAAAGCGTCGTGCATGTTCGGCGCTGACGACTTCGGCCATGCGCGCATCGTGATAGACCTGCACTTCCAACTGCGGCACCGGCAGCCAGGGCAAGCTGTGTTCCTGGCGCACCTGCAAAGTAGTGGTGTAAGGACAGGTTTGCAGCACTTCCAGGGCCAATACACCCAGCATCTGGTCGCCGTGGGTGACGGCGATGCGGCGCGGTGCCGGATCGTTGCGCATGTCCGGCAACAAGCGCATCAGGCGGGCGTAGTTGGCCTCGCAGGCGGCCTGCAACCCCACCAGATCGACGCGATAACGATCGCGCAACTTGTTCAGGACCATAGCCCCCTCACTTCATCACGGTTCAAGGCCAGCCATTGCAAGGCAATGATGCTGGCCGCGTTGCAAATTCGCCCGTCGCGCACCGCTTGAAGGGCATCTTCAAAAGCCCAGGCCTTCACGCGGATATCTTCAGCCTCTTCCAGCAGGCCATGCAGGCCGCCCGCCCCCGAGCTGTCGCAACGCCCCAAAAAAAGATGCACGTACTCGTCACTGCCGCCCGGCGATGGAAAATATTGAGTCATCGGCCAGAGCGCGGCGAAGACAAGCCCAGCTTCCTCCTGCGCCTCACGATGAGCAACTTCTTCCGGCTGCTCGTCCTTGTCGATCAGGCCGGCCACCAGTTCCACCAGCCAGGGATTGGCAGTCTTGCCCATGGCACCGACGCGGAACTGTTCGATAAGCACCACCTCATCGCGCTGTGGGTCGTAGGGCAGCACGCACACCGCGTCATGGCGAACGAACAGCTCGCGGCTGATTTCGCGACTCATGCCACCGGCGAACAATTCGTGGCGCAGGTGCACGCGATCAAGTTTGTAGAAACCCTTGAAGCAATTTTCGCGCTTGACGATCTCCACGGCGCTCGGTGTGGCGTTGGCGAAATCAGTCATGACAATCCTCGTGTGCGGTGATCCAGTACGAGGTTCCAACCTCGGCTTCGCGCCATCCTAACGCGCCCGTACCGTTTGATGCAGCCCCTTTCCGGTCATCGGGATAGACGGCTGCCTTTAAAATTACTCTAATGAGCTTAGTGGCGAACTGATTGCCCTGCCGACAGTCGAAGCGGGTAACTTTTTGCCTTTCCCTGTTCCACGAAGGACGCCCATGTCGCTTTTTAGAATCGCTTCCCTGGCCGCCATCGCCCTGACCCTGGGTGCTTGCCAAAGCCTCTTCCAACCCAATTACCGAGCGCCCCTGGAGACGACTCGCGATGCGTCGGAGCAATTGCAGCCCGGTTGCGCCAGTGCCGACTGCCCGCTGGTGAACATCGACACCCTGCGCTTTCCCGCCGAGCCGGCCCTGGACGGCATCATCGAAAAACGCCTGTTGCAAATGACCCGCACCAGCCCGGACGCCCCTGCGGCTCCGACGCTGGCCGCCTATCGCGAGCAGTTCCTGCGCAGCGCCGCACCGCGCAACAGCAGCTATTTGCAGGCCAAGGTACGCGAGCAGCATGACGGCTTGGTGATTATCGAATTGTCCAGCTATCTGGACACTGGCGGCGCCCATGGCACGCCGGGTCGCGGTTTCATCAACTATTCGCGCCAGCAGCACAAAGTGCTGACGCTGTCGGACATGCTGCTGCCGGGCCAGGAGGAAGCCTTTTGGAAAGCCGCGCAAGTGGCTCACAACAGCTGGCTGATCAGTACCAAGCTGGATCAGGAACCCGAGTTCCTGAAACAGTGGTCCTTTCAGAAAACCCCACACATCGCGCTGACCTACGGCGGGGTGATCCTCAAGTACGAAGTGAGCACCATCGCGCCGTACGCCCTGGGCCACATCGAATTGAAGATCGCCTACCCACGCCTCAACGGCATCCTCAAGCCCGAGCTGTTTCCCGGCCGTAGCTGAAGGCCCGGCCCAGCAACAGTTGCAGCAACCCTGCCAGGATCAACGATGGCAGGGTTGCACCGATGTCCGGGTAGAAGTTGGCCAGCAGGTGATAAGTGCTCACCCCACCCAACCAGGCCAACAGGGCCGGCCAGCGCAACGCGGCTGACACCACTTGGCTGCTGCGCTTGCGCAGGATGAAGTGGTCCACCAGCACCACGCCGAACAGCGGCGCGAACACCGAGCCGATCAGCAACAGGAAGTTCTGATACTGCGCCAACGGCGCGAAGCAGGCGATCAAGGTGCAGATGACGCCAATCGCCAAGGCCAGGTGCTCGACTTTCAACCCTGACAGCATGCCGCTGGACACCGCCGCCGAGTGGATGTCGGCGAAGGCGTTTTCCGACTCGTCCAACAGAATCAGCAGCAGTGGGATGCCCAGTCCGGCGCCGGCCAGGGCCAGCAGCAATGCGTTGACTTCGCCGCTCGGCGCGAACGCCAGGGTGTAGGCCACGCCCAGGCTCATCAGCCAGAAGTTACCGATGAAAAAGCCCACGGCCGTACCGCCGAAGACGTTTTTGGCGCGCTTGCCGAAACGCGAGTAATCGGCGATCAGCGGCAACCACGACAACGGCATCGCGATGGCGATATCGAACCCCACCGCCAGCGGCATCGAGCCGTCGCCCGCCTGGGCCCAGAGTGCCGCCAGGTCAGCCTTGGCGAACAGGTTCCAAGTCAGCCAGATGCACGCGGCCAACAGCAGCCAGATGCCCCATTTACGCAGGACCTTACGCACAAAGGTCAGCGGCCCGCTGACGGCAAGCAGGGTCGCCAGGGCGCCGAAGAACAGCGTCCACAGCAGTGGGTTGGAGCCCAGGCTGCCTTCGCTGAAGGCCCGGGCGCCGAGCAGGCTGGCGGCGTCGCGCATGACGATGATTTCGAACGACCCCCAACCGATCAGCTGCAGCAGGTTCAATACCGCCGGCACGCTCGCGCCCTTGCCGCCAAGGCTGAGCTTGAGCGCGGCCATGGCCGACAGGCCAGTGTCGCTGCCGATCACCCCGACCGCCGCCAGCAGCAGGACGCCCACCAGCGTGCCGAGGAAAATCGCCAGCAACGAACCGCTCAGGCCCAGGCCCGGCGCGAGCAGGGCGCCGACCTGCAAGACCATCAGGCCGATGCCGAGAGAGAACCACAAAGAAAACAGATCGCGAGCGCCGAAGACGCGTTTGTCCAAAGGTACGGCAGCGTCTGGGGAGTAGGTGCTGGGTTGGATATTCAAGGGTTGTTATCTCAGAGGGATATTTTGTTGTTCTGGTGATGGCTTTCGCGAGCAGGCTCGCTCCCACAATGGACCTGCGGTGAACACAAGTTTTGTGAACGACCGAGTTCCACTGTGGGAGCGAGCCTGCTCGCGAAGGCGGCAGTAAAGTCACCACCGCCCCCAGCTCAAATCACACTTTCTTGTAAAGCTGACTACCTTCCTGCTTGAACCGCTCCGCCTGCTCGGCCATCCCCTGGGCGACTTCGACGTCCACCGCTTCAATGCGCTGGTTCGCCGCGTACTCACGCACTTCCTGGGTGATTTTCATCGAGCAGAATTTCGGCCCGCACATCGAGCAGAAATGCGCCACCTTGGCCGAGTCCTTCGGCAGGGTTTCATCGTGGTACGAACGGGCGGTGTCCGGGTCCAGGCCGAGGTTGAACTGGTCTTCCCAGCGGAACTCGAAACGCGCCTTGCTCAAGGCGTTGTCGCGGATCTGCGCGCCCGGGTGGCCCTTGGCAAGGTCGGCGGCGTGGGCGGCGATCTTGTACGTGATGATCCCGGTCTTCACGTCATCCTTGTTCGGCAAGCCGAGGTGCTCCTTCGGCGTGACGTAGCAAAGCATGGCGCAACCGAACCAGCCGATCATCGCCGCACCGATACCGGAGGTGATGTGGTCGTAGCCCGGCGCGATGTCGGTGGTCAGCGGGCCGAGGGTGTAGAACGGCGCCTCGTCGCAGCACTCGAGCTGCTTGTCCATGTTCTCTTTGATCAACTGCATCGGCACATGGCCGGGGCCTTCGATCATGCACTGCACGTCGTGCTTCCAGGCGATCTTGGTCAGCTCGCCAAGGGTTTCCAGCTCGCCGAACTGCGCTTCATCGTTGGCGTCGGCAATCGAGCCCGGACGCAGGCCATCGCCCAGCGAGAAGCTGACGTCGTAGGCCTTCATGATTTCACAGATGTCTTCGAAATGGGTGTAGAGGAAGTTTTCCTTGTGGTGCGCCAGGCACCACTTGGCCATGATCGAACCGCCACGGCTGACGATACCGGTGACGCGCTTGGCGGTCATCGGCACATAGCGCAGCAACACGCCCGCGTGGATGGTGAAGTAGTCGACGCCCTGCTCGGCCTGCTCGATCAGCGTGTCGCGGAACAGTTCCCAGGTCAGGTCTTCGGCCACGCCGCCGACCTTTTCCAGGGCCTGGTAGATTGGCACGGTGCCGATGGGCACGGGCGAATTGCGGATGATCCATTCGCGGGTTTCATGGATGTGCTTGCCGGTGGACAGGTCCATGACCGTGTCCGAACCCCAGCGGATGCCCCAGGTCAGCTTCGCCACTTCTTCTTCGATGGACGAACCCAGGGCACTGTTGCCGATGTTGCCGTTGATCTTCACCAGGAAGTTACGGCCGATGATCATCGGTTCCAGTTCAGTGTGGTTGATGTTGGCTGGGATGATCGCGCGACCACGGGCGATTTCGTCCCGCACGAACTCCGGGGTAATGACCTTCGGCACGCTGGCGCCGAAGCTGTGGCCGGCGTGTTGCTGGTCAAGCAGGCCGGCGGCGCGGGCCACTTCCAGCTTCATGTTCTCGCGGATGGCGACGTATTCCATCTCGGCGGTGATGATGCCTTTGCGCGCATAGTGCATCTGGCTGACGTTGGCGCCCGGCTTGGCGCGACGCGGGTTGTTCACGTGGGCGAAGCGCAGTTGGGTCAGCTCGGGGTCGGCCAGGCGCTCCTGGCCGAAGTTGGAACTCAGGCCCGCCAGGCGCTCGGTGTCGCCACGGGCTTCGATCCAAGGCGAACGCACGTCGGCCAGGCCTTTGCGCACGTCGATAACCACATTCGGGTCGGTGTAGGGGCCCGAGGTGTCGTAGACCACTACCGGCGCGTTGATTTCGCCGCCGAAGTCGGTGGGGGTCACGTCGAGGCTGATTTCGCGCATGGGCACGCGGATATCCGGGCGGCTGCCCTGGACGTAGATTTTTTGCGAGCGGGTAAAGGGCTGAACCGATTGCTGATCGACCTGGGCCGATTCACTGAGGTTGGTCGCGTTTTTTGATTTTGTCGTCATCACGGGCTCTCCAGACACACATCCAGGCAGTGGATTTTTGTCGGAGCGAACCTGTAACGAATGGACGCGCCCCTGCACGACAGTGCGGACGCTGTGCTTGCTGCTCGAGCCTGTTCGAACATCGGAAATCGATTGTCGAACAACATCCCGGACGAAGCACAAGAGGACTCGCCGGGTGACGAGAAATCTTGTTCCCTACGCAGGCGCTAACCTGATCAGGTTCAACGGGATCCGAAATTATTCGATCTCAGCCTCATAGCAAGGCACCCCGACAAGAACCCGGCCAGTCTAGACACAACCGGCGCAGAACGCCATCGCCTGGGCAAAAGCCGTGATGAATGGCGCAAATACAGGATTGTTGCCGTGCGTACGCACAACTACACTCGCTACGCCGCGCGCCTGTTATGCGCATTCAATTTGAACGTAAGGGATCGCCTCATGCTGCGCAAACTCTCACTGGCCCTGGCCGTGTCTTGTGCGTCCAATGGAATGGCCTGGGCCGCCGAAGCGCCTTTATCCACCAAGACCGATCTGGTCAGCGTGTACCAGGAAGCGGTGGACAACAACGCCGACCTGGCCGCCGCTCGTGCCCAGTATGGTGCTCAGAAGGAAGTGGTGCCCCAGGCACGCGCCGGGCTGCTGCCCAACCTGTCGGCCGGCGCCGACCTGAACAACACCCGTACCGAGCTCGACCAACCGGCGATGACCGCCAACCGCAGCTCAACGGTTTACCAGGCCACCTTGTCGCAGCCGATCTTCCGCGCCGACCGCTGGTTCCAGCTGCAAGCGGCCAAATCGGTCAATGAACAAGCATCGCTGCAGCTGTCCGCTACCGAGCAGAACCTGATCCTGCAAAGCGCTGAAGCCTATTTCAACGTGCTGCGCAGCCAGGACAACCTGGCCTCGACCAAGGCCGAGGAAGCCGCGTTCAAGCGTCAGCTCGACCAGTCCAACGAACGTTTCGACGTCGGCCTGTCGGACAAGACCGACGTGCTGCAATCCCAGGCCAGCTACGACACCGCCCGGGCCAATCGGATCATCGCCCAGCGTCAAGTCGAAGATGCCTTCGAAGCGCTGATCACCCTGACCAACCGCCAGTACAATTCGATCCAGGGCGTCGTTCATACCCTGCCGATCCTGCCGCCGGCGCCCAACGACGCCAAGGCCTGGGTCGACACCGCCGCCAGGCAGAACCTCAACCTGCTGGCCAGCAACTATGCCGTCGATGCCGCCGAAGACACCGTTCGCCAGCGCAAGGCCGGCCACGCGCCGACCCTCGATGCAATCGCCCAGTACCGCAAAGGTGACAACGACGGCCTCGGCTTCACCAACCCAAGCCCCACCGGCCAGCGCTACGGTGGCGACGCCGAGCAACGCACCATTGGCCTGCAATTGAGCATTCCGATCTACAGCGGCGGGCTGACCAGCTCCCAGGTTCGCGAGTCCTACTCGCAACTCACCCAGACCGAGCAGCAGCGCGAAGGCCTGCGCCGGCAGGTGGTGGAAAACACCCGCAACCTGCATCGCGCGGTGAACACCGATGTGGAGCAGGTCCAGGCCCGGCGCCAGTCGATCATCTCGAACCAGAGCGCGGTGGACGCCACGGAGATCGGCTACCAGGTGGGCACTCGCAACATCGTCGATGTACTCGACGCCCAGCGCCAGCTGTACACCTCGGTGCGCGACTACAATAACGCCCGCTATGACTACATCCTGGACAACCTGCGCCTCAAGCAAGCCGCCGGGACCTTGAGCCCGGAAGACCTGCAAGCCCTGTCCCGCTACCTCAAGCCCGACTACAACCCGGACAAGGACTTCCTGCCGCCAGACCTGGCACAAGCGGCGGCACAACAGTTGCGCTCGCGGCCGGCGCAGTAGTACAGCTGCGACAAATCCCCTGTGGCGAGGGAGCTTGCTCCCGCTGGCCTGCGAAGCAGGCCCAAAACCAGTCGCCGCGCTCTGCCGGCCAGAACCGCAGCGCTGATCCTACGACTGCTTCGCAGCCGAGCGGGAGCAAGCTCCCTCGCCACAGAGCTCAGTCGAGCAAGCGCCCCAACCCATCCAACAACCGCTGCAACGCGCCCTGGTTGCGACGCATCACCGCCAACCCCGACTCGGCCATGCGCTGGGCATCCCGGGGCAGTTCGAACAGACGCTGCACGGCCAGGGCCAGGCCGTGGGCATCTTCCACTTCCGCCAAGGCTCCGGCCGCGCGCAGTTGGGCGGCAATTTCAAGGAAGTTGAACAGGTGCGGCCCGCTGAGCACCGGTTTTGCCAGCGCCGCCGGCTCCAGCAGGTTGTGCCCGCCGTTGGGTACCAGACTGCCGCCGACAAACGCACTGTCAGCCAAGGCATAGAGAAACAACAGTTCACCCATGGTGTCGCCCAGCAGCACCGAAGTTTGTGCGTCGACCGGTCGGGCACTGGAGCGCCGGACCGTGGCGAAGCCTTCACGCTCGCACAGTTGCGCCACCGCATCGAACCGTTCCGGATGACGCGGCACCAAAATCAGCAACGCATCCGGGTAGCTGTCGAGCAACCGACGATGGGCGGCCAGCACCACTTCGTCCTCACCCTCATGGGTACTGGCGGCGATCCACACCGGTCGCTCCACCGCTTGCCATTGACGGCGCAAGGCACTGGCGCTTTCCAGCAGTTGCGGGTCGATGGTCAGGTCGAACTTGATGGAGCCGGTCACTTCAACGGTTTCCGCCCTGGCACCGAGTTGACGAAAGCGCTCTGCCTCGGCTTCGGTCTGCACGGCAAACAGGCCCATCTCAGCAAGCATCGGCCGGGTCAGCTTGGGAAAACGGGCATAACCGCGCGCCGAGCGCTCCGACAGCCGCGCGTTGGCCAACGCCACGGGGATACCGCGCAGGGCGCATTGATGGATGTGGTTGGGCCACAGTTCGGTTTCCATGATCACCGCCAGTTTCGGCCGGACCTCGTCGAGAAAACGCTTGGCCGCGCACGGCAGGTCATAAGGCAGGTAGCAATGCTGGATGCGCGGCTCATCGGCGAACAACGCCTTGATCCGCTCCGAACCGGTGGGCGTCATGCACGTCACCGTGATCGGCAGTTGTGGGTAGCGTTGCAACAACGCGCGAATCATCGGCGCAGCGGCAATGCTCTCGCCCACTGACACCGCGTGGACCCAGATGCCGCCCGGCGCCATCGTCGGCAAGCCCCACGAGAAACGCTCGCCGATACGCCGCGCATACGCCGGTGCCTTGCGAGCCCGCAGCCACAGCCGAATCGCCACCAGTGGCAGCCCCAGATAAAACAATGCGCTATAGAGAGTTCTGTTCATGGCGGCGGAGTTTATCGGTTTTTCAGCCGAGCGCCTGCAACTGCACGGCAAAACGTTCCGCCAGCCAACGGGCCGCCGGGCCCAGGGGTTCGTCGCGGCGCCAGACCAACTCCACCACCAGGGCTGGCGGGGTCCATTCACTGTTGAGCTCGACCATGTCCCCCAGGTACGCCGGGTACTGCACGACGTGCCGCGGCAGCCAGGCCCAGCCCAGCCCACTTCTCAACCACTCGGCCAGCACGTAGAAGCTGTCGGCCCGCCAGACTTGCGGGCTGGCCTGCTCGCTGCCGGGATAGACGCTGGATTGGGTCGCCATCAGCAATTGCCGGTGCCGGGCCATCTCCAGGCAGGTCACGTAATCATGGCTCGCCAAGGGATGCCCCCGGCCGCACACCGTGACCATCTCGACGCTACCCAATACCCGGCGCTCCAGCGCCTCGGGAATCTGATCGTGATAAAACAACAACCCGAGATCGGCGCGACGCTCCACCAGCTTGCGCGCCACATCGCCCTGGGCGGCGCTGGCCAGTTGCACTTCTAGGGTGGGAAACCGTTCGGCCAGCGCCGCCAGGCTGTCGATAACGGGCTGATAGGGCATGGCCTCGTCCTGGGCCAGGCGTAGCGATGCCTCCTGCCCGCGCATCAGGGCCAAGGCCCGGCCGTTGAGGCGTTCGCATTGGCGTAACACTTCCCGGGCCTCCTCAAGCAGCGCCACGCCCGCATCGGTGAGTCTGGGCTGGCGACCACTGCTGCGCTCGAACAGGCTCACACCCAGGTCCTCTTCCAGCAGTGCAATCGCACTGCTGACAGCCGACTGAGCCTTGCGCTGATCCCGGGCCACCGCGGAAAACGACCGCTTCTCGGCGACACCGACGAACAGTCGCAATTGCTCCAGATTCCATTGAACATTCATCGCTCAACCTATCTCTATCGCAGATAGGTAATGACTTTACCCCATTTGGCCATTCCCTAGAATGGGCCCATCGAACGACGCAACGACCCGAGAGGAATCGCTCATGAACGCCTATTACTACCTCGCCATCGCCATCTGCGCCGAAGTGATCGCCACCGTATCGATGAAAGCGATCAAGGGCTTGAGCACGCCCCTGCCCTTGTTGTTGGTCATCGCCGGCTATGGCACTGCGTTCTGGATGCTGACGCTGGTGGTGCGCACCGTTCCAGTGGGGGTGGCCTACGCGGTCTGGGCCGGCTTGGGGATCGTGATGGTCAGCGTCGCGGCGCTGTTTATCTATGGGCAGAAACTGGACGTGCCGGCGATGCTGGGGATGGCGTTGATTGTGTTGGGGGTGGTGGTGATCCAGTTGTTTTCCAAGACTGCAGGACATTGAAGCAGCGCAGCTCCAAGCCTCAAGCTGCAAGCACAAGCGATACCCTCTCGCTTGTAACTTGCAGCTCGAAGCTTGAAACTTGCCGCTTAATTTCCTCCGAGGTCGCTGCATGCCATCCGTTATTTCCACCGACATCCTCATTGTCGGCGCCGGAGTCGCCGGCCTCTGGCTGAATGCGCGCTTGCGCCGCCAGGGGTTTTCAACCGTGCTGGTGGAAAGCGCCAGCCTTGGCGGCGGGCAGAGCGTCAAATCCCAGGGCATCATCCATGGCGGCGCCAAGTATGCGTTGCACGGAGCCCTGACTGGCGCCTCGGAAGCCATTGCCGACATGCCGCGCCGTTGGCGCGAGGCCCTCAAGGGCGACGGTGAGCTGGACCTGTCGGGGGTACGCATGTTGTCCGACGCCCATTACCTCTGGTCCCCAGGCACCCTGGCCGGCAACCTCACGAGCTTTTTCGCCAGCAAGGCCGTGCGCGGGCGCGTCGACCAGGTCAAGGGCGAGCAACTGCCGCCAGCCCTGCAAGACAAGCGTTTCAAAGGCAAGGTCTACCGCCTGGCCGAGTTGGTGGTGGATGTTCCCAGCCTGATCGCGCGCCTGGCAGACCTGGCCGGCGACAGCCTGCTGGCCGGGCAGCAGGTCGAACCGCTGCACGAGGAAGGCCAACTTGTCGGGCTGAAGGTCGACGGTCGCGAAATCCGCGCCCAGCGCATCGTCCTCAGTGCCGGCGGCGGCACCGCCGACCTGCTCCGCGCCCTGGGCCTCGACCAGCCGGCCATGCAGACCCGGCCGTTGCACATGGTCCTGGCGAAGGGCCCCAGCCTCAAGCCGCTTTACGCCCATTGCCTGGGTGGCGGGCCGAAGCCCCGGGTGACTGTGACCACCCATCCGGCCGCCGATGGCCAATGGGTCTGGTACCTGGGAGGCGATCTTGCCGAGGGGGATGCCGTCGCCCGCGAGCCCGCTGCGCAGATCGCCGTCGCCCAGAAAGAGCTCGGCCAGTTGCTGCCGTGGATCGACCTGAGCACCGCACAATGGGCCACGTTGCGGGTCGCCCGCGCCGAGCCGCTGCAATCGGGCCTGACCCGCCCGGATAACGCCTTTGTCGCCGAACAGGGTCGCCTGCTGGTGGGCTGGCCGACCAAGCTCGCCTTGGCCCCGGACTTCTCCGACCGGGTGATCGCCGCGCTGCAACGCGATGGTATCCAGCCCAGCCATACCGCCCCGCTGCCGGACCTGCCCAAGCCGCCCATGGGCGTTCCCGCCTGGGAGCAACTGCTGCCATGAGCCAGCCGACACTCCACGATCTGCGTCGCCCGCTGGGCAAAAACGGCCCGTTGGTTTCGCCCCTGGGCCTGGGCACGGTCAAGCTGGGCCGCGACCAGGGCGTCAAGTACCCCAGCGGTTTCCAGATTCCGGATGACACCGAAGCGCGCATGCTGCTCAAGCTGGCGCGCGACCTGGGCATCAACCTGATCGACACCGCGCCTGCCTATGGCCGCAGCGAGGAACGCCTCGGGCCGCTGTTGCGCGGCCAGCGTCACGACTGGGTGATCGTCAGCAAAGTCGGCGAGGAATTCAGCGATGGCCAGTCCCGTCATGACTTCAGCGCTGCTCATACGCGGCTCTCGGTTGAGCGCAGCCTCCAGCGCCTGGAAACGGACTACATCGACCTGGTACTGGTGCATTCGGACGGCAATGACCTGGCGATCCTCGACGACAGCGAGGTCTACCCGACCCTGGCGGCGCTCAAGCGCGAGGGCAAGATCGGCGGCTTCGGATTCTCTGGCAAGACCGTCGACGGTGGCTTGAAAGCCCTGGAGCAAGGTGATTGCGCGATGGTCACCTACAATCTGAACGAACGAAGCGAAAAGGCGGTCATTGAGTACGCGGCCGAGCACGGCAAGGCGATCCTGGTGAAAAAAGCCCTGGCCAGCGGTCATGCCTGCCTGAGCCCCGGTGAGGACCCGGTTCGCGCCAGCTTTGAACTGTTGTTTGAGCATCCCGGGGTTGCCAGTGCTATTGTCGGCACCATCAATCCGCTGCACCTCGCCCACAACGTTGCGACCGTAGCCAAGGTCCTACGCAGAAACTGACGCCGCCCTACGCGGCCTTAAGGAAGGAGCCGACATGCCGCGTACGCTCATCAGAAAAAATCCAAGTAACTTCAAGACTCTGCCCCTTTCCGTCGAAGCGACTCCCGAAGGCCTGACTTACCAGAGCGTGGGAATGCCGCTCAATTTTGCCCAGACCTTGCAGCGGCGGCGTCCCGTGGCTGTGGACGATGCCGAGCGTTTCTCCCTGGAGCTTGCGAACCTGGGCGTCTCGGTGCGCCTGACCCTGCACTGGCAGAACCGCGAGTATTGGGTATTGGTGCGTCAGCGTCGGCAGGATCGCGGCGACGTGGTGCTCAAGCTGATCTCCGGCTATGTCCCGGCCCATGAGCTGAACCTGCCGCTGCTTACCGCCATCAACGAAATAGCCGAAGAATGCCTTTTGGAAACACCTGAAGGTTGGCTCGGCGGGCGCTTCAACGACACCTGGCTCCCGGCGCCTTATTCGAGCGCACTGCATTATCGCGAAGCCTTGCCGTTTCGCCTGGCTCCGCTGTCCGGCTCGGCCCGGCCGGTGCGCTGCGCCAATCTGCAACTGATCGAACGACCACGGGCCTACGTGCATCTGCCGACGGCCTCCCTGCAATTGATTTATGACTTGCGCCTGGACGTGCCCAAGGAAGCCAAGTCACTGAGCCTGTTTCATGTCGATGAGCGTCTGGAGGGCGATCAATTGGTGGCGCGCCTGGACCGCAAGCGACCCGATCTTTACCTGATGCCGCTGCAGGACGGACAACCGCTGCCCGAACTGTATACGTTGAAGAAAGATCAGCTGCTTGCGGCCAGCACCCGTGGCTTATACCTGGCGGAGAGCTTCGCCCGGCAGGACGGTTGGCTGGTGCGTGACGAGCGGATTCGCTGGAAGGACTGGCTACGCCAGCAAGGGCTGACGCCACCGGGCAAGGAGTCCGGGCTGACCCGGCTCAAGGGCAAGGCGCGGCAGCTGCTCAAGAAAATCGTCCCGAGCAAGGTGGCTCGTTAGGCCTGACGCCGATTTTTCTGACCGGACAACGAACCCTTGTGGGAGCGAGCGTGCTCGCACCCACAAGTGCTGCGCTTTGTCAGATAAATCAGTTATTGCGGATCTTTTCCACAATCGCCGTCGTCGAGCTGTTTTCCACCAGCCCCAGCACCTTCACCGTGCCCCCATAGGCGGAAACGATGTCGGCACCCACGACCTGGTCGATACCGTAGTCGCCGCCCTTGACCAGCACATCCGGCTTGACCTGGCGCAACAGGTTTTCCGGCGTGCCTTCGCTGAAGCTGATAACCCAATCCACCGCGCCAAGGCCGGCCAGGACCGCCATGCGGCGGTCGACGCTGTTGATCGGCCGGCCCGGCCCTTTCAAGCGGCTCACGGAAGCATCGTCATTGACCGCGACGATCAAGCGATCACCCTGGGCCCGGGCCTGCTCGAGGTAGGTCACATGGCCAGCATGGAGAATGTCGAAACAACCGTTGGTGAAAACGATTTTCTCTTTATGGGCGCGCGCGTCATCGACAGCCAGCAATAGTTGCTCCAGCCCCAGCACACCGCGCTCCGATCCCTCTTCGCGCTGGATCGCGCGCCGCAGTTCCGGGGCGCTGATCGCCGCCGTACCCAGCTTGCCGACGACAATGCCCGCCGCCAGGTTCGCCAGGGCAACCGCGTGGGGCAGTTCCTCGCCGGCGGCAATCGCCGCGGCCAGGGTGGAGATCACCGTGTCACCGGCGCCCGTCACGTCAAATACTTCGCGGGCACGGGCCGGAAGATGCAGGGCCGGATGATCGGGACGCAGCAGGGTCATGCCGTGCTCGCCGCGGGTAACCAGCAACGCCCCAAGATCCAGGTCGTGCATCAGCTGTGCGCCCTTGCTCACCAGTTCGTGCTCATCGGCGCAACCACCGACGATGGCTTCGAACTCGCTGAGGTTAGGGGTAATCAGGCTCGCGCCACGGTAGATGGAAAAATCCTTGCCCTTGGGGTCGGCCAGCACGGGAATACCGCGGGCACGGGCAGCCTGGATCAGCACTTGATGGTTCTTCAACGCGCCCTTGCCGTAGTCCGACAACACCAAGACCTTGATACCGTCGAGCAGGTTGTCGACCTCGGCGCCCAGGGACAGCGGGTCGGTGGCGAACGGTTCTTCGAAGTCGATGCGCAGCAGTTGCTGGTGACGACTGATGACCCGCAGCTTGACGATGGTCGGCTGGTGCGCGATGCGCTGGAAGATCGCCCGCACGCCAGCGCCTTCCAGGCTGTTGGCCAGGCTCTCTGCCGCTTCATCGTCGCCGGTCACGCCGACCAGGGAAGCCGGGGCGCCGAGGGCGGCGATGTTCAGGGCAACGTTGGCGGCACCGCCGGGACGGTCCTCGATGTGCTCGACCCTGACCACCGGTACCGGCGCCTCGGGGGAAATCCGTGATGTACCGCCATGCCAATAGCGGTCGAGCATGACATCGCCGACCACCAATACAGGGGCTTGATCGAATCGCGGCATGGACAACTTCATGGAACATCCCACATACAAAATGAACAGGGGCGCGATATTAGCACAGGGTTGGGGGAGGCTCGTCCATGGCGGTGACCGGAAGTATCAAGCCGCGCTTTCATTGTTTTCACACAGCAATGCCATCATCTGCGCGCAGGCCTGGGCCAGCTCCATCTCGCTGGTATCGATTTCGCATTCGGCCGCCAGCGGCGCCTCGTAAGGACTATCGAGACCGGTGAAATGCTTGATCCGCCCGGCTAGGGCTTCGCGGTACAGCCCCTTGGGGTCGCGCTCGGCACACACGTCGAACGGCGTACTGACGTAGACTTCGATGAAGTCATTTTGGGAAAAGAGCAGTCGTGCCGCGTCTCGATCGGCCCGAAACGGCGAAATCGCCGCGACGATGACAATCAGCCCTGCTTCGACCATCAAGCGCGCCACTTCGGCTATTCGCCGCACGTTTTCCTTTCGGGAGCCGGCATCCATCCCAAGGTCACTGCAAAGCCCCCTGCGCAGGTTGTCGCCGTCCAGCAAAGCGGTATGCAGGCCTTGCTGGTGAAGGCGAACTTCCAGGGCATTGGCCAAGGTCGACTTTCCAGCCCCCGACAGCCCGGTCAACCAGAAACAGCGAGGCCGCTGGATCTTGATGGCCGCCCGGTCCGAGGGCGAAAGTGTCAGCGCGCCCGGCTGAGCCTGCGATTGTTGCTTTGATGCCCTTGTTGTCTCATCCATGTCGAGCATTCCATCGTCGTCATGCACCAGAGCATAGCCTTGGCCTCGTATTCAGGCGATGTCCTGGGTGGGAACATCCAGGCCCATGGCATGAAGACGCGCGTAATAGCCATTTTGCGCGAGCAGTTCGCCATGGGTGCCGCGTTCGACGATGCGCCCCTGATCCATGACCAGGATCATGTCGGCCTTTTCGATGGTCGACAGCCGATGCGCGATGACCAGGGTCGTACGGCCTTTCATGACCTGGTCCAGCGCGGCCTGGATATGCCGCTCGGACTCGGTGTCCAGTGCCGAGGTGGCCTCATCGAGGATCAACAGCGGCGCGTTTTTCAACAACGCCCGGGCAATCGCCAGCCGTTGGCGCTGGCCACCGGACAACAGCACGCCGTTTTCGCCGACCTCGGTGTCCAGGCCGTGGGGAAGCTGCGCGATGAAGTCCATCGCGTAGGCGTCCTGGGCGGCTTTTTCGATGTCGGCCCGCGGCGCGCCGGCCAGGTCGCCGTAGGCGATATTGTTGGCCACCGTATCGTTGAACAACGTGACGTGCTGGGTCACCTGGGCCACATGCCGGCGCAGGTTGCGCAGTCGATAATCTTCGATTTCCACGTCATCGAGCAGGATCTGGCCGACTTCGTGGTGATAGAAACGCGGGATCAGGCTGGCCAGGGTCGACTTGCCGCTGCCCGACCGCCCTACCAGGGCGATCATCTGCCCAGGGTCAGCGGTGAAGCTGATGTCCTTGAGCACTTCCCGATCGGCGCCCGGGTAGGTAAAGCTCAGGTTGCGCACATCGAGACGGCCGCTCACGCGCTCCTGCTCGACCGTGCCTTTATCCACTTCGGGCTCGACGTCCAATTGCTCGAAGATGCTTTCGGCGCCCGCCACGCCCTTCTGGATCGTGGAGCTGACTTCCGAGAGTTGGCGAATCGGCTTGGGCAGCAGGCCCGCCGCGGTGATGTAGGCCACCAGATCGCCCGCTGTCGCGTCACCGCGCAGGAACAGTACCAGGAACATCAGCGCGGCCATGGCGGTGTAAATCACCAATTGCAGCATCGGCGTGTAGACCGCGCCGGTGCGGGTCATGCGCAGTTGTTTGTCGGTATTGCCTTGGCTGGCGCTGGCAAAACGCTGCTCTTCATAGGCCTCGCCACCGAAGCTGCGCACCACCCGATAACCCTGGATGGTCTCAGAGGCGACGTGGGTCACGTCGCCCATGGCCACCTGGATCTTTTTGCTTTGTTTGCGGAATTTCTTGCTGGTGCTGCTGACCATCACTGCAATCAATGGCAGGATCGCCAGCATCACCAAGGTCAGTTTCCAGTTCATCCACACAAGGTAAGCGAAGAGGAACACCACGGTGAGGCCTTCGCGAATCACCACCTTGATGGCGTCCGTGGCAGCACCGGTGACCATGGTCACGTTGAAGGTGATCCGGGAAATCAGATGACCGGAATTGTGGGTGTCGAAATAGCGGTTGGGCAGGACCAGCAGCTTGTTGAACAACTCGACCCGCAGATCATGCACCAGCCCCAGCGAGACCTTGGCCAGGTAATAGTTGCCTAGGAACGACCCCAGGCCCTGCCAGGCAGCGATCAGGATGATCAGCAGCGGCACGGCCATCAGCAGCTTCAAATCCTTGAGATACGGCACGCTGGGAAACAGTACCGCATCGGGATTGCTCAACCCGTCGACAAAATATTTGAGTATCCCGGCCAGCATGGGCTGGGTGGACGCAAATATCACGAAGCCCACGATACTCAGCAGGAAAATGCCCAAGTAGGGTTTGACGTATCCCAGCAGCCGGAAATAGATTTTCAGGCTGGAATCCTGTTCCGCTTTAGGCGGTGCGTCACTCATCGTCGAGCTCACTGGTTAGGAAGAGCGCGGGATTTTATCACAGCCATCGGGATTGGCCCGCGCCCAGGTCAAAAGGCTGGCCATGCCGACCGGCAGCCAAGTGATGAACCACTCGGCGCGCGGGGTGCCCGTCAGGCTCGCCGCGTCGAACTGCATCGCCAGGAACGAAAACACCCACATGCCCAGCACGCCTCGGCCCAGCAGGGTGTCACGGGCACGCCAGGCCTCGCGCAGCACCGCGAACCAGACCACGCACCATATCAACATTCCGGGCAGGCCCAACTGAATGGCAACGTGGGTGAACAGGTTATGCGAGTGGTCGAACAAACGGCCACCGACAGGAACCCGGTAGTCGCCTGCCAATCCCAGCCCCCCCCAGGGATGCTCGGAAATAATCTGCAGGCTGGACGCAAAAATTTCCGGACGATAGGAAGCTCCGCGGGCCATCACCAAGGGTTCCAGCAACCAGAAAGTCACCATCGCCAGCACCAGCGCCGCGGCGGCAATCAAACGAGTACGCGAGTCCCGGCAGTAAAGCGGCATGGCCAGTACGCTGAGCAACAAGGCCAGGGCCGCGCCGCGACTCTGGCTCATGACCACGAACAAGCCCAGCAGAGCCAAGGCCACGGCACACACAGCTTGCAGCCCGATACGACGCGGCACCCAATGCAGCATCCAGATCGCCGCGAGGCCAATCACGTAGCCACCCAGGATCGGATGGGACAACTCGCCCAGCCCCTCGAGACGCGCCACCCAGCGCTGGTTCTCGATGCCATAGAAATGAATCATTGCCATCAAGGCCGTCAGGGCTAGCCCAACACCGCCCCACTGCATGATACGGATCACCCGCTCAGGTCGACCGTCAGCGAAAATCGGGAAGAACATCAGGAATATCAGGATGTACAACAACCGCTTGGCTTCGCGCACGGGCTCCGGCGACTCGGCCCAGAACAGGGTGATCAATGCCCACGCCATCAATGCCAGCAACGCCGTGTAGATCAAGCGCTGGGCGCGCCATAACTCCACCAGCCTGTGCCGCGCGGGCCAGGCGAACAGGATCGCGGGCAACCAGACGAATGCGATCATTCCTTGTTGATAAACCTTGTTGGCGGGTGCCAGTGCGATCGCCAGCAAAAACCATGACAAGCCAAAGGCCATCCATACCTGCGCCCAACGTGTTGCTTGCATCCAAAGCTCCTAATCGATGTACCAGCCAAACCGGCATGGTTAAAACAAAAACTTTTGGGCATCATGGCCCGCCACGGCACCGGTTCTTTCAACAAGGTTTCCCTACGATGCAATCCTCACGGCTTCCCCAAGCCGCTTTGAATCAATTGATTGAAGGCGCCAGCATTCTGGAGGCCGACAGCTACGGCCCAAAAGTCTATCTGTTGCAGGATGGAAACATCCTCAAACTGTTTCGCCGCAAGCGGCTATTTTCGTCGGCCCTGTTGAGGCCCTATTCGACGCGATTCATCAAAAACGCGGCCCGCTTGCAAGAACTCGGCGTACCGACTCTCGAAGTGCTTGCCTACTACAAACTGCAAAAGCCCGGCATGACCGCCGTACTGTATCGGCCGCTTCCGGGAAAAACCCTGCGCCAATTGTCGAATCAGGAGAGCTTCAGCTGGCAACAGCGCCTCCCGGACCTGATCGAACTGATCCGCAGCCTCCACGCCCGTGGTGTCTATTTTCGCTCGTTGCACTTGGGCAATATCGTCGTCACTCCGGAAAACACCCTGGGGCTGATCGATGTCGCCGACATGCGCTTCCTGCGCTCGCCATTGCCGCGCTATCTGGCGCGCCGCAACTTGCAGCATTTCGCTCGTTATATTGCGCGGGAAAACCTGAACGGGAGCTTTCCGATGCAAGCGCTGGAAAACGCCCTACTGCCTGCCTGAGATCAATTCCCGGGCGGTCCGGCAGAAACCCGACCATGCCTCGTCCGGCGCCAATGCCTGGTATTGCGCCGCCGCGACGGCTTCGGCCGAAGCCTCTGAAGCCCGCGTGATCGCCTCGCCCCAGGCACTCTCATCGCCGGCAGGCGCATACCAACCGGCATCGGCCAGCTGTTCGCGGAACACCGCCAGGTCACTGGCCAGCACCGGAACGCCGGCCAGGATCGCCTCCTGAAGAATCAGGCCAAGGCCCTCTTCAAAGGAGGGGACCAGCACCCAGTCGAACGCTCTATAGAGCTTCGCCACGTCTTCCAGATGCCCGGCAAGCAATACCTTGTCGACCAGGTCCGGCTGGTCGATGCGCGCCTGCAGTGCTTCCCGTGCAGGCCCTTCGCCGACGATCACCAGGCGCCAGTCAGGCTGCGCGACAGCCGCCAGGGCAAAGGCATCGAGCAAACTGGCGAAGCCCTTCTTGTCCACCAGCCGCCCCACGGCGCCGAATATGCGGGGGCCCGCCAAAGGCAAGTGCATCCGGGCACGAGCCTCTTCACGTGGCAGGAGGCAGGTCTGGAATCCGGCCGGATCGAATGCACTGCGCAACGCAGTGACCGGCAACCCCAGCGCTTCCTGCAGCGATGCCGCCAATGTCTGCGACACCGCAGCCAGGGCCAGGCGCGAGGGCGCAAAGCCGCGCAGCAGATCCCGGCCCACGGCATTGAGCCGTGTCGCCCCGTGGAATATCACCACCACATGGATGTGCGGCATGTCCTTCAATACTGGCAACAGGGTACGAGCCACACCGAGGCCGTCGAGCAGGACCACTTGGGCAGCGCTGTCGAGCAGCGCCTGGCGAAAACGGCTGTGCATCCAGGGCCTGAACAGGCGCCAGAAGTGCCGCCCCTTGAGTTTCGCCGAGGTCAGGTTCCATTCACGCGCCGGACCCACGCCCTCCAGGCACGCAGATTCCGAGCCCTGCAAGAGCCATGTCCTGATAGGCATCGCCGGGTCGATTTGTGAAAGTATCTGGCGATGGACCTTATGCACCGAAGCGAATGGCGAACCGCCTGCCCACATAACATTAATAATGCTCATCGAGCAGCAAACCTTTGATCGCGGACCCGAACTCGTGCTTCGAGAAACTCAATAATTGATAAGCCAGCCAACACAGACTCCGAGCAAAAGGATCAGAAAGAGCTTGATTTGCTCACGGCGCCTGCGACGCGCCTTGCGCTGGCGTTCGACAGGGACTTCGACATGGACACCGAATCCGGTGTGTAAAACAGCATCCCCTTCAAGGGTGACCGCGGTCAAGTTCAGTTGAGCGTAACGAAGCGACAGGGCCTTTTCGCCACCAAAACCGGCAAACGGGGCGCACAACTGGTATTCCTTCAAACGGCGCAGGCCAGGGTTGAGGGAAAAACTCTGCCATTCAGGCTTGTCGGATATCAGTGGATAGCACGGCACGCCGCCGATCAGCTGACGCTCGCCCAAGCGAATGTAGGGACTGTGGACACACAGGTCGTAGACATAATTGCGCAGCCATACCTGGAGAATCTCGGGCCGCAGTTGCAGGACCGTCAGAGAGTCCTCCACGAACCCCGGGCGGTAGAACTCCCAGTCATCCTCGCAGTGGAAGATATACGCTGTCTTGACGTGTCCGTAGGCCAGATCGATCGACGCCAGCTGCCCCAGCTTCGGCCGATTGATGAAAACCGTGCAGTGCGCCTTCCAATGGGCAGGAAGGACCTCATGCACCCCATCGTCGCCCGCATCTTCGGTAATGAACACTTCGCGGATAGGCGCAGTATTGAAACGGTCGAAACTCTCGAGCGTCCGCTTGAGCAGGTCGAGCCGGCCGCAACTGGTGACCACCAGGGTGATGTCACTATCGTCGGAAAACTGCACTGAAATACCATTTAGTCAAATGCCACCCAGGTCGTTGGATGGCATCGCGGTTTTTGTTAAATACCCAGTTTCTGGCGCAAGGACTCTAGCAGACTCAACGGTTCGCGCGGTCGCAGCGGAGGTTCCAGCGCTTCCACGATTTTTTGTCCGATACGCGCGAAGCTGAACTGCTCCAATGCCAGCCTGTGGCCGTTGCGGGCGATACTTTGCGCCAGTTCGGGCTCGGCGCGCAGCCGGGAAAGTTTTTCCTGAAGTTGCGGGATGTCCCGATACAACACCACGTTATGCATGTCCTGCAACCCCAGCGCCCGCGCTTCCTCGGCGCCTTGATCATAGGCCAGCAGCACACAACCGCAGGCCATCGCCTCGAAATTCTTGATCATGTACTCGCCCATGCCCACATCGGCACTGACGAAGAAGCGGATCCGATTGAGAGTTTCGCAATACTCTTCGCCGGACTTGGTACGGGTGACGACCAGCGGCTCGACGCGCGCCAGCTCGTCCAGCAATGCCTTGCGCCCGCTATAGGCGACGCTGTTGGTACTGCCGACAAACGCCAGCTCGATGTCCCGCTCGCGCTGCTGGTCTTGCAACAGCGATTGATCATAGCCCTTGGGTACGAAAACCGCATCGAACCCTTCGGCACGCAAGCGTTCGGTCACCATGAACCCGGAGCTGATGACCCGCACCCACGGCAGGCGTCGGTAATGAGCGCTGAACTTGCCGGTGTATTTGCACGGGATGTAGTTCTGGTAGGCATCATGCTCCAGGATCACCAGGTTGGGGATCGTGCGGATGAACCCCGCCTGGCGGATTTCCTGCTTGAAGCGCAGGAAAAATACAATCCGGTCGTAGCGGGAGACGTCCACGTGTCTCCGGAAGTAGCCTCGCAGGTTGCGTTGCTCCTGGCTGTCGAGCCAGCGCAGGTCGCACTCGCAATGGGCGGCGACACCTTCATAGAGCCGATCCAGGATGGCCCGTTGTTCTTTCTGCACCAGAAACAGAACTTTCATCGTCTTCCTTGCGGCACCGAACGACTTGATAGATAACCGGAGGCCTTGTAGCCCCCTGGGCCCTTAAAGCCGCCAGAACAGTTCATGACGGCGTACAGCCTTGCGAAAGAATTCATTCTCGCCATAGGGCGACTCCCGGCGCCCGGCCAACAGACGCTGGATACCACGACGCAATCGACGCTTGAACGGAGCAGGCGGCTGCAGGTCATGCATCATGCCCAGCGCCATGGCCTTGTCACGTTGCCCGGCCAGGGTCAGGCCCAGGCTGAACGGATGCATCGGCCGGGCCGGGTCGAAATGGGGCGGCAACACGACGCCCATGCCGGTATCACCCATGGGCCAACGATCGTTGTCGTGCAGGTGGTTGGCGTATCCCAGCAGCACGGAGGGCTGCCACTCCAGTCCTTCCAGCGCCTGCAAGACAGCCTGGTGGGCACAAAGATGATCGGGATGCGGATCGAGCGTCGGGTGAGGCAGCACAATCACTTCGGGACGCGCCTTGAGCAGCACTTCGCGCAAGTCCGCCAGCAGGTTGTTCCAGGTCGGCGCACCGTCTGCATCGCCGGGCAAGGCAAACGGGTTCAGTTGGCGAAACAGCCGGGTATCGCTCAGATCCGCCTCGCGGGAGCCCTGGGGTTGGCCGGGCGCGGCTTGCATCGCCGCCAGTTGCAGGCAGAAATACCCCAGTTGCACGCAGTGTTCCTGCGGCACACCGGCCCAACGCGGCACGGCGAGGCTGTCCCAGGCGCGCAATCGGCCCTTGAGCCGCGCAGCTTCGGCACGTCCCAGGCCCATGCGCTGGTAATGTTGTGCTTCGATTTCCCCGGCCGTCAGGGTGACGATCCAGGCCTCTTCGGCCTGGCTGTAGAGTCCGTAAGCGGCCAGTTCCGCATCGTCGGCGTGGGGCGCGATAACCATCAGCCGCGGACGCTGTAGCTCCATCGGCGCAAACGACCACAGCATCGGCTCGCCCGACAAGCGACAAAAGCGTCCGCGCAAGCGCAATTCACCCCGGGACAGCACCGCGCCCTGCTCGCTGAGGTTGAGGTAGCGCAGGCCGTTGACTCCACGCTCGAATGTTTGTCGGTCCGCCGCTTCACCGCCCGACAACTCGACGCTCGGATCGAAGAAACGCCCCAGCCAGGTGCTTTTGATCCGCAAGGCCAGGACCAGAGTCGCGCCGTCATCGAGAATCACACCTTCATCCAGGCGCAGTCGCCCTGCATTGAGGTGAACCTTCGGTTGCTGCGTGAAGGGGGGAAAATCGTACTGGTAGTCATCCTTGGGCGAATAGAACAGATGATCGGCGAACCACGCCTCGTGGGCTACCCAGCCCAACAGCGCCAGCACCAGCGGCAGCCACCAGGCCACCCAAACGCCTATCAGCCCCAATACGACAAGGGCGCACAACAGCCCCACGCGCTTGTTGCGACGATGGCGCTTGAGCAGTTGTTGTTTTCGATTCATCGGCGGGTTCATACGCTGAATACCGGCACGGGGTTGCACCAGCGATCCTTGTATTCGCGATCCGCCCGGCCAAAGGAAAACCGCAACGGCTTGCCAGCGGCCCGGGCGTGCTCCCAGGCGCCTTGCGTATTGAGGAAGCTCAAAACGCTGCCCGGGCTGAATTCGCGAGTTTGCGGGTCGACGCCGCCATTGATGTATTCGACGCTGATCCATTCAGGCGCTTCGACGCGATAGACCAGTTGGATGGCGATGGGCGCATCGTTGAGAAAAATCACCGAGCCGATCAGCAGCTCGCGCAGCAGCTCGACCACCTCGCCCATGCGCTCGGCACCGGTGGCGGGAAAACCCCAGCGACGCTGGAAAAGATCACAGTAGATCGACGCCAACTCGGTACTGGAGAACTCGCCGACCGGCCGCACCTGCCCGCCGGCTTCCTCCAGAAGACGCAATTCACGGCGCTGGTTGTAGCGGAACTTCTTGGACAGTTCTTCCGGCAGGCGAGCCATGGCCAGCTGCTCTTTCTGCAGTTTCAAACCGCTGAAGCGACCTTCATTGAGCGCCGACAGATACCGTCCTCGATGACGCAACGGTGCCTGGGTGTCGGGCGCGGCCGGCAGGATCAACTCGGCATTGCCCAGGTCGAACAGGCCTTTTTTTCCGCTGCGCTTGAGCACGTCCTTCGACAGCGCCAGATCGCGGCCCCAGGTCGGAATTGCCGCCTTCAGCTCGCCGCCCTGCTCGAATGCCAGGTAACGCACGGGAATCCCAGCCAGGGCGGCCAGGCGCTCCACGACCAGGGGGTGTGTCGCCACACTGCCGCCAAAACGTTGCCACGCCTGGGCGTAACTCGAGGCATCCGTGGTGGTCCAGCCGCGCTCTCGCCAGCCTTGGAATCGGTTGAGCATCAGTTCCTCGGCGCCAGTTCAGTCACTTGGGGCAAGCGCCAGAATGCCTCGCGTACGGCGCGATCGGAAAAACGTTCGCGCAAGCGCTCCAGCATCAGCTCGGCGCATTGGCGCCGCTGCAATTCGTCCATCGCAGCCAGGTGTTGCAGACCTTGGGCCATGTGCTCGGCGTCACCAAGCGGGAACAGGATACCGACGCCCTCGACGACCTCCTTTGCGCCACCGCAGGCCGTGGCCAGCAACGGCACGCCGGCAGCCATGGCTTCGAGCAGCACCATGCCGAACGGCTCGTGATCGGAGCTCAGCGCAAACGCGTCGAAGGCACGGAAATAACGACGGGCCTCTGGCACCTGGCCGAGAAACAGCACGCGGTCGGCAATGCCCAACTCTCGCGCCAGAGCCTTGAGGTCCTGTTCCAGGCGCCCCTTGCCCAGAATCGCCAGTTGGCTGTGGCTTGGCAGGTACGCCAGCGCAGCGCCAAAACCGCGAAGCAGGGTGGCCTGGTCCTTGTCCGGATGCAGGCGTCCGACGTTGCCGACAATCCAGGCGTTCGCTTCCAGCCCAAGGGTTTGTCGCGCCTGCTCCCGGGAAACCTGGCTGGCCTGCAAGGCCTCCAGATCGATACGGTTGTAGAGGGTCTGGATCCTGCCGACCGGCCATTTTGGCAGGCAGCGACGCATGTCGTCGCGCACGGCGTCGGACACCCCGAGCAAGCTCAGGCGCTTGCGAAAAACCTGGGCGAACAACCGGCGGGTACGCCGTTGATAATCGCCAAAGGCATGGTGCACGCCGATCACCGGCAACCCAGTGCCGAGCAGGGCGATGTAGATCGGCTTGAACCGGTGCGCGATGCAGAAACTGAAATTGCGCGAGGCGGCGATCTTGCGCAGATCGCCGATGGCACCCAGCTTCAGGCCGCGAATGGCACTGGAGCTGTACTCCATGAACAACACCTCGTCCGAGGCACAGGCAGCGGCAACCTCGGCGTCCGCCGAGCCGGTGAGAAACACCGTGGTCACACGATAACCGGTTCCGGCGAACAGACTGGCGTACTGACGGGCGCAGTCCAGGAACGGCCCGTCATAACCGTGGCAGAACTGCAGCACATGTCGCTCAGCCGAGCGTGTCATAAGCGTCCACGCCGTCCTTGACCACCAGGATGTCCTCCATGATCAGGTATTGCAGGTCGGAACCATAGAACATGTTCAGCGCGTCGGTGGGCGAGCAGATCATGGGTTCGCCGCGACGGTTGAGTGAGGTGTTCAGCGACACGCCATTGCCGGTCAGGACTTCCAGGGCTTTCATCATGTCGTAGTAACGCGGGTTGTATTCACGCTTGAGCACTTGGGCCCGGGAGGTGCCGTCTTCATGGACCACTTCCGGCACGCGGGTTTTCCATTCCTCAGCCACTTCGAACGTGAAGGTCATGAACGGTGCCGGGTGGTCGACCTTGATCATCTGCGGCGCAACGGTGTCGAGCATCGACGGGCAGAAAGGCCTCCAGCGTTCACGGAACTTGATCTGTTCGTTGATGCGGTCGGCCACGCCGCTGGCGCTTGGGCAACCGATGATCGAGCGACCGCCCAAGGCCCGCGGGCCAAACTCCATGCGGCCCTGGAACCAGGCCACCGGGTTGCCGTCGACCATGATCTTGGCGATGCGCTCAGGGGTGTTGTCGATCTTGCGCCACGCCGGCTTGCTCGGGTGACGGGCGCAGGCGGCGATCACATCTTCGTTGCTATAGGCTGGGCCGAGGTAGACGTGTTCCATCTTCTCCACCGGCACGCCACGGGCGTGGGACACATAAGCCGCCGCGCCCACCGCCGTACCGGCGTCGCCGGAAGCCGGTTGCACGAACAGCTCCTTGACGTCATCGCGGGCGATGATTTTCTGGTTCAGTTTGACGTTCAATGCGCAGCCGCCGGCGAACGCCAGCTTGCCGGTTTCCTTGAGCACGTCGCCCAGGTAGTGATCGATCATTTGCAGCGCAAGCTTCTCGAACAGCGCTTGCATGCTGGCCGCGTAGTGAATGTACGGCTCGTCGGCGATGTCGCCTTCGCGTTTCGGACCGAGCCACTCGATCAGCTTTGGCGAGAAGTAGAAACCCTTGCCTTTCTCTTTATAGCGGCGCAGGCCGATCACGTTGGCGTAATCGGTATTGATCACCAATTGGCCGTTTTCGAACGAGGCCAGGCGCGAGAAATCATATTTGCTGGCGTCGCCGTAGGGCGCCATGCCCATGACCTTGAATTCGCCATCGAGCATCTCGAAGCCGAGGAACTCGGTGATCGCGCCGTACAGGCCACCCAGGGAGTCCGGGTCGTAGAATTCCTTGATCTTGTGGATCTTGCCGTTTTCGCCATAGCCGAAGAAGGTCGTGGCGTATTCGCCCTTGCCGTCGATGCCGAGGATGGCGGTTTTTTCCTGGAAACCCGAGCAGTGATAGGCACTGGAGGCATGGGCCAGGTGGTGCTCAACCGGCTCGATCTTGATTTTTTTCGGGTCGAAACCCAGTTGTTCCAGGCACCAGACGATCTTGCGGCGATAACGTTTGTAGCGACGATTGCCCATCAGAATCGCATCGAGGGCACGGTCCGGGGCGTACCAGTAGCGCTTGGCGTAGTGCCAGCGCGCTTCGCCGAACAGGCTGATCGGGGCAAAGGGGATCGCCACCACGTCAACGTCAGACGGCTTGATGCCGGCTTGCTCCAGGCAGAACTTCGCCGACTCGTAGGGCATGCGGTTCTTTGCATGTTTATCGCGTACGAAGCGCTCTTCCTCGGCCGCCGCGATCAGCTTGCCGTCGATGTACAGCGCTGCGGAAGGATCATGGCTAAGGGCGCCGGACAGGCCAAGAATCGTCAATGCCACAGGGGTCTAGCCTCTTATGTCTGCATACGGGCGACAAGCGCCGCGAAAAAATGATGTGCCACGCATCAAGGGTACGGGGCAGCTAAAGGGCGGGATTATAGCTTAAAAGCGATCTTAAGCCTCTAGCGGAGTCGTAGGGTTTACACGGTCCGTGGCGAGGGAGCTTGCTCCCGCTCGGCGGCGCAGCCGTCACAGGAACTGCGAATCGTTTTTTCCTGGTACTGCGCTTTGAATGGCGTCGGGGCTGCTGCGCAGCCCAGCGGGAGCAAGCTCCCTCGCCACGGTGAGCGGTTACACGATAGCCGACGTGTTATCGACTGCCTTCGGCAACCGCTGATCGATCACCCGATACAGCGCACTTCCCTCAGGCCAATTACGCATGAACCGTGCGCGATCCCGGGCGTAGGCTTGGGCGAAGCTGGCCTGGGTCCGGTGTTGGCACATGGAATCAAGGTCGATCAATGCCCAGCGGTCGTCTTGCCAGAACAGGTTGTGTCCTTTGAAGTCCCCGTGGCTGATGCGCTCGCGGATCAGGTCGGCGAACAAGCGATCCAGCGCCAACAGCTCGGACTCAGGAGCTTCGCCGCTTTCCACATGCGGGGCGAAGCGTTCGATGATGTCCGGGCCAGACAGGTGTTCAGTGACCAGATAGGCGCCACGACGCAACCACAGGAAACGCTTCTCCAGCAACGCCAGTGGCTTGGGCGTGGCGATGCCGAGGAAGGCCAGCCGATGGCCTTCGCGCCAGGAATGCCAGGCTCGGCTCGGGCGCCAGAAGCGCTTGAGCCAGTGGGCGAAGCCCTTGATGTTGTAGCGTTTGATTACCAGGGTGCGACCGTTCGACTCGACCTTACCGACACTGGCGGCACCACCGGTCTTGTACAAGTGACCCTGGTCAAGCAACGCATCGGCATGCTCCAGCACCGGGACCATGGCCGTTTCTTCATCGCGACGAATAGCCCGCAGGCCGAACGGCCCGCGCTGCACGCTGAACAAGCTGCATTCGCGCCCGACCTTTTCAAGGAAATCTTTCAGCCGCCAGGCGTGGACCTTGTCGATCTGTTTTTGCAGCGCTTCCATCGGCAGGGCGTGTTCGGCGTTACTCAACAGGTAATGCACCAGCAACTCTTCATTGAACGGCTTGATGGATTTTGGAAGCTGGGCGAAAAACACCCCCAGGTTTTCCAAGACCTTTTGCCGCGACAATGGCTGGCCGGGGGTTTCGGCGCGAATGCCGGCCCCGTCGATGAGATAGAGCTTGTCGCCATGGCGCAGCAGATTGTCCAGGTGCAGATCTTCTTGCCACAGGCCCTTGCCGTGCAGCTGCGCAATAGCGCCCAGCGCCTCGGCCAGCACCGCCGTTTGTTCGTCCGCCAGCATGGGGAGATGTTCGACCTGCTTCCAGGCATCGCCAAGACTCTCGGCGCCTTCCAGCAGCTCGAACAGCAGCCAGCCACCCTCGCCTTCTTTTAAGCCATCGGCCAGCAGCAATGGGGTCGTCAGCCCCTGTTCCGCGAGGAGGCGAACACCTTGCAGCTCTCGTTGGAAATGCCGCGGCGCCTTGCTGCCCACCAGTAACTTGGCCAGCACCGGCCGGCCGCGCCAGATACCGGCGCCGACGTAACGCTGCCCAGGCAGCACCCGCAACAGTGACAACAGTTGCAATTGCGCCGGGCCAGCGGCATCCGCCAGCTCCAGGCTCAGGGGCAGGCTTGGGCTGCGGCCAGCGCCTTTCAATTCCGACAAATGCATCAGCGGGTCTCCTTATGAGTGCGTCGAGCGCTCAGGCGGGCCAACCATCGATCGACCAGCGCACCGTCAAGCGGTTGGTCCAGATAGGTAGACAGCAGCTGACGCACATCCTCTTCACTCCAGGCCCGGGCCCGGCGCAGCAACGGCTCCAGGTCCTTGACCCGGTCACGCTGCCCGAACAGCAGCGGACGGGTCTTTTCCAGGTCGATCAACTGTGCCTGGTGACCGCCGGCAGTGGCCTGCAGAAAAATATGCTTGGGATAGAAACAGCCATGCACCTGATGCATGTCGTGCAGTCGCCGCGCCAGGTGACCACAGGCCTGAACGATGGTGGTGCGTTGCACGGTCGTCAGGGACGGCCAGCGCTCCAGGAGCGAATCCAGGTCATCCCAGCCGTCCAAGGCGCGGGTCAACAGAATCGCCCGAACCTCGCCGTCCACTTTCCGCCGCCCGTAGAAGACCGCTTGCAACGCTGGGATACCCAACTGGCGATACCGGCTGATGTTGCGAAACTCCCGGGAAAAACTGGGTTCGCCAAAAGGGTGCGATAGCGTCCGGGTCAGGTAATTGCTCTGGCGCTTGAGGTAATAACCCTGCCCCTCGAGCTCCAGCCGGAACACACTGCTCCAGCCATCGCCCGCCGTATTGGGCTCGTCCACTGCGTCCAGCTTGCGCAACCAGAGGGCTTCGAAGCTGTCCAGGCCATGGCGCTCCAGCAAGGCCCGGTCTTCGGCGGCCAGGAAATCGGTCATTCACGCCCCTCGAAAAATCTCACCACGTGGCGAATACGTTTCTTGTCGCACGCATCGAGCCGGTCGCGCTGGCGATATTGCAGGTAAAAACGCAGGCGCTGGGTGGCCGACAAATGATATTTGGCGACTTTGTCCAGGCATGCCAGGTCTTTGGTGATCCGGTACTTGAGCCAGAAGCCGCGCCAGAAGTCACCGTTCGGGCAGTCGATCAGGAACAGACGCGCCCGGTCGTCGATCAGCAGGTTGCGCCATTTCAAGTCGTTATGGGTGAAACGGTGATCGTGCATGGTCCGGGTATAACCGGCGAGCTGCCGGCTCACGCCATCGACCCAGGCGCGATCGTCGAGCCGCGAATCGTGCCGCTCGGCCAGGGCTGAAAGGTCTTCGGTGCGCGGCAATTCGCGGGTGATCATCGCGCCGCGATCATAGGCCGCACCCCGTCGTTCCAGCCCCCAGGCGACAATTTCCGCTGTGGGAATTCCCCACTTGGCGAAACGCTTGAGGTTCTGCCATTCCGACTTGACCCGTGGCTTGCCCAGATAACGACGCAAGCCCTTGCCGGCGCCGGTATAGCGCTTGACGTAATAATTCACGCCGTTGCGCTGTACGCGGATCACCTCTGACAGTGGATCGCGGGTCAGGCGCTCGCCCTGGAGGGCGAACACCGCGTCGAGGCTGCCGAAATCCTGTGCCAGCTCAGCGTAGGCGGGTTCCAAATTCCAACCCGACATCAGAGCGCATCCCCGTACCGCTGTTTGCGCTCATACAGTTTCTTGGCCTTGCCTTCGAGCCAGGCCAGCAACGCAGCCTCTTGCGCCAGGATCTGGCGCAGCGGCTGCTGGAAATAGCCCTTGAGAAAACGCAGCTTGTCGCGCCGGGTCAAGCCAATGTCCAGCGCGGAGAAATACAGCGCCGCCAAGTCTTTGTTACGCCAGCGCGTGGTGATAGCCGGACGGGTCTGGGCGCGGTGCAGGTCGATCACCGAGAGTTTGAAATCCTTGGGCGTCACCGGTTTGTCGGTGTGCAGCAGGAAGTGGCAGATGTAGCAGTCGCGATGGTTGACCCCAGCGCGGTGCATCATGCCGGTCATGCGCGCCACTTCGGCGATCAGTGCTCGCTTTAGCCGGGGCTGCGGAGGCTGCTTGACCCAGTCGAGGCTGAAGTCTTCAAGGCTTATGGTAGGCGCCAGCTCCTCGGTAACAATAAAGGAATGCTGGTCCGCCGGATTGTTGCCCTTCTCTCCATAGGCAACGGCGGTCATGGTTGGCACGCCGACTTCCTGCAGCCGTTGGATGGCCTTCCATTCCTGGCCCGCGCCCAGCACCGGCAGCTTGGCGGTGAGCAGGTTCTTGAAAATCTCGCCCCAGCCGATGCCACGATGGATCTTCACGAAAAAACCACGACCCTCTACCTCCGTGCGCAGGGTGCGCCGGGCTTCGAGCTCACGGTAGACCTCGCCCTGGAGCGCTTCGACTTCGACGAACGCATCGCGCCCGGCCCAAAGGCTCTTGAACGGTTCGGCCAGCATCAATTTCATTAAGCGTGCTCCGCCAATATCACATCGGCCGCGTGCTGCGGCATGCTGTAGAGGTCGGCCGTCTCGGCGAAGGCCAGACCATTGCGGCTCCAGGCCGCCCTCGCTTGCGGATCACTAAGCATCCGGCTCAGATATTCGGTCAACTGCGCCTGTTCGAACGGCTCATCCAGCACCAGGCCGCTGTCGGCCTCGGCGATGTAGTGAGCGTACCCGCACACCGCGCTGACCAGCACCGGCAACCCGGCCACCAGCGCTTCGAGCAGTACCGTGCCGGTGTTTTCGTTGTAGGCCGGGTGGATTAACAGGTCGGCACCGAGCAGGAAACGCGGGATATCGCTGCGACCCTTGAGGAACCGCACATTATCGCCCAGACCCAGCGCAGCGCTCTGCATCTGGAATACCTTGGGGTCGTCCTGGCCGATTACAAACAGCCGAGTGCGTTTTTTCAATTGCGTGGGCAGCGCGGCCAGGGCCTTGAGGCTGCGGTCGACGCCCTTGGTCTTGAACCCGGAGCCGATCTGCACCAACAACAAATCGTCGTCGGCCAGCTCGAATTCGGCTCGGAACGCCGCCCTGATCTCATCGGCATCGGCGGGCCGACGACGATCGTGGGCAATGCCCGGCGGCAGCAGGTGAAAGCGCTCCAGCGGCGTGTCGTAGTGCTTGATGAACAGCGGCTGCTGGACTTCGGAAATCATCAGGACTTCGGTCTTGGCGTCCTTGGCGAACACGGCCCGCTCGTACTCGGCGAAATGCCGGTAGCGCCCCCAGCGTCGGTACAGCGAATTGCGCAGGTTCTGCGCCTTGTCTTCGAAGCAGCCGTCGGCGGCGTAGTACACGTCCAGGCCGGGCATTTTGTTGAAGCCGATCAACCGGTCCACCGGGCGCTTGGCCAGGTCGGCCTCCATCCACGCGCTGAGTTTCTCGTTGCGGCGGTGATTGAACAGCGCCTTGACCGGCGCCACCAGCACTTCGAAGCCGGGCGGGACGTCACCTTCCCAAATCAGCGTGTAGACGCGGATCTGGTGACCGCGTCGCTGACACTCCAAGGCGATGCGCATGAAGTCACGCTGCAGGCCGCCGAAGGGGAAATATTTGTAAAGGACAAAAGCCAATTGCATCAGCGCGGCTCCTCAGCCAATAACGTGCTCAGGTGGCTGGCAACACGCTCGGGATTCAGACGCGTGAAGCACAGGGGCTGCTCGCGTTTCAGGTCGAACCGCCGGGCATCTTCGGCGGTCGGTGGGTAAGTGCATTGTTTCTGCATGCACGGCGCGCAAGGAAAATCACTGGCGAGATGAATCTGGCCCTTGCCATAGGCGCCGGTCAGCACGGGATTGGTCGGACCGAGCAGCGAGATGGTCGGCACATCCAGAGCGGCGGCCAGATGCCCGAGGCCCGTATCCACGGCCACGCAGGCCTGGGCACCGGCGAGCACCTTGCCCATGCCGCCCAGGTTCAATTTCGGCAGCACCAAGGCATTGCGCAGCCCGTTGGCGATGCGCTCGGCCCTGGCCTTCTCGGCTGGGTTGCCCCACGGCAGTTTCACCACCACGCCGAATTGCCCCATGCGCTCGGTGAGCTGACGCCAGTAGAGCTCAGGCCAATGTTTGGATTCCCACGTCGTGCCATGCAGGAACACCACGTAGGTGTATGGGCGCGGCAATTCAACCAGTCGGTCGATGTCCAGGCCATAGCTGCCCTGGGTTTGCGGCAAGTCATAGCCCAGCGCCAAGGCGAACAGTTGACGTACACGCTCCACCGCATGCTGACCACGAGCGACCGCCAGGCGACGCGAATAGAAGCGCGCCGCGAGCGGTTCACGCGCCGAATCCTTATCCAGCCCAGCCACCGGCGCCTTGACGTAGCGGGTCAGCCAGGCACTTTTCAGCAGGCCTTGGGCATCGATCACCAAATCATATTTTTCGGCGCGAATGCTCTGCTTGAAGCGTCGCCATTCACCGCTTTTGAGGGTTTGCCAGAGGTTCTTGCGCCAGCGCCGGATCGCCACCGGGATGACCTTGCCCACGGCCGGATGCCAGGTAGGGATTTCGGCGAAACCCTCTTCCACCACCCAGTCGAATGTGATGCCAGGAATTGCCCGCGTCGCATCGGTCAGCGCTGGCAACGTGTGGACCACATCCCCCAGCGAAGAGGTCTTGATCAACAATACCCGCAAGTTACCGGACCTCCACGGGAGTGCCCTGCAAACGCTCCAGGGCCTCGTTCACCGCCGGCGGCATCAGCTGGCGCAGGCAGTTGTAATGGCCGAAGCGGCAGGTACGGTCGAAGCATGGACTGCACTCGATGCCCAGGCGCACGACTTCGACCTGATCGGCCAACGGCGGAGTAAAACCCGGCGAAGTCGAGCCGTAGACCGCCACCAACGGACGGTTCAGCGCGGCCGCGACGTGCATCAAGCCGGAGTCATTGGACACCACCGAATCGGCGCAGGATAACAGGTCAATCGCCTCGGCCAGGGACGTGTCGCCGCTGAGGTTGACCGACTCTTCCCGCAGGCCCGGAATCAGCCGCGAACGGATGTCTTCGCCCACCGAGTGATCGTTTTTCGAACCGAACAGCCAGACTTGCCAGCCTTCACGGATCTTCGCCTCGGCAACCTGGGCGTAATGCTCCGCCGGCCAGCGCTTGGACTCACCGAACTCGGCGCCCGGGCACAGGGCCAATACCGGGCGATCCAGGGTCAGACCGAACTTGGCCAGGGCCGTTTCGCGCGTTACCGGATCGATTTGCAGGCTCGGCCGCGGATACGGCTTGGGCAATTCGGCCCCCGGCTCGTAGGCCAGGGCCATGAAGCGCTCGATCATCAATGGATAACGATCTTTGTCCAGCGTGCGCACGTCATTGAGCAAGCCATAGCGAAACTCGCCGCGCCAGCCTGTGCGCTTGGGAATGCCGGCAAAGAACGGCACCAGCGCCGATTTCAGCGAATTGGGCAACAGGATCGCCTGGTCGTAGTGGCCGACCAGGGATTTGCCGATGCGCCGGCGAGTCGCCAGCTCCAGCACGCCATGGCCGAGCGGAAAGCTCAAGGCCTTGCGCACCTCGGGCATGCGCTCAAGGATCGGACGACTCCATTCAGGGGCCAGAACGTCGATTTCGCACTGCGGATGACGCAGCTTCAGACACTGGAACAGTGTCTGGGCCATCACCATGTCACCGACCCAACTGGGCCCAACGATCAGAATATTCATGTGCTTTCCAAAAACGATACGGGGAGGCCTACGCCTCCCCGCCTCGAGAATCACTGTGGCTTAGGTCGTTGCCTGTGGCCTTAATCTACAACACACCGCCAATCAACTGTGGGAGCGAGCTTGCTCGCGATGGGGCCAGCACATCCAACATCGATGTCGCCTGACCCACCGCTATCGCGAGCAGGCTCGCTCCCACAGGGGTTGCGCACAAGTATCCAATACCGTGCGGCACCGCCAATCAACTGTGGGAGCGAGCTTGCTCGCGATGGGGCCAGCACATCCAACATCGATGTCGCCTGACCTACCGCTATCGCGAGCAGGCTCGCTCCCACAGGGTTGCGCACAAGTATCCAATACCGTGCGACACCGCCAATCAACTGTGGGAGCGAGCCCGCTCGCGATGGGGCCAGCACATCCAACGTCGATGTTGTCTGACCTACCGCTATCGCGAGCAGGCTCGCTCCCACAGGGGTTCCGCATAAGTATCCAATACCGTGCAGCACCGCCAATCAACTGTGGGAGCGAGCTTGCTCGCGATGGGGCCAGCACATCCAACGTCGATGTTGTCTGACCTACCGCTATCGCGAGCAGGCTCGCTCCCACAGGGGTTCCGCGTAAGTATCCAATACCGTGCGGCACCGCCAATCAACTGTGGGAGCGAGCTTGCTCGCGATGGGGCAGCACATCCAACGTCGATGTCGCCTGACCTACCGCTATCGCGAGCAAGCTCGCTCCCACAAGGGTTGCGCACAAGTATCCAATACCGTGCAGCACCGCCAATCAACTGTGGGAGCGAGCTTGCTCGCGATGGGGCCAGCACATCCAACGTCGATGTCGCCTGACCCACCGCTATCGCGAGCAGGCTCGCTCCCACAGGGGTTGCGCACAAGTATCCAATACCGTGCAGCACCGCCAATCAACTGTGGGAGCGAGCCTGCTCGCGATGGGGCCAGCACATCCACCGTCGATGTCGCCTGACCCACCGCTATCGCGAGCAGGCTCGCTCCCACAGGGGTTGCGCACAAGTATCCAATACCGTGCGGCACCGCCAATCAACTGTGGGAGCGAGCCTGCTCGCGATGGGGCCAGCACATCCAACGTCGATGTCGCCTGACACACCGCTATCGCGAGCAGGCTCGCTCCTACATTCAATCCTTCAACTCAGCCCCAGCTCTCGCCAGATCCGCATCACCTGTCGACGCTCATCCACGAACTGGTCGCCTGCTATCACCCCAGTGTCTTTCTGCAAGGCCTGGCGGTGGGCGGCGGAGCGGTAGGCCTTGTAGGCTTCGCGCAACAGCGTGGCATCCTCGGCAGGCATCAATCCGACCTCCTGCAATCCGTCCAGGATGCGGATGTTATCGGTGTAGCGCACCAGTGAAGGGTACGCCTCGGACCAGGCCAGGGCCGCGTATTGCACCATAAATTCAATATCGACGATACCTCCGGCGTCCTGCTTGAGGTCAAAGGGCGCCGTGGCTTCGAAGGCATTCGGCGCGGTCCCGGCGGCGGTGGCCTTGCTGCCAAGGTTGTCGCGCATCTTGGCGCGCATCTCGCTGACTTCCTGGCGCAGCGTCGGCAAATCACGGGTGCGTCCCAACACCTGGGCGCGGACTTTTTCGAACGCCTGGCCGACGTCCTGGCTGCCCACCAGCACTCGCGCACGCACCAACGCCTGATGCTCCCAGGTCCAGGCTTCGTTTTCCTGATAGCGGGCAAACGCCCCCAGGGAACTGACCAGCAAGCCCGACGCCCCGGACGGCCGCAGACGCATGTCCACTTCATACAACTGCCCGGAGTTCGTCTGGGCCGTCAACAAGTGAATGATCCGCTGGCCAAGCCGGGTGAAGAATTGAGCGCCGTCGATGGGTTTCGGGCCGTCGGTTTCAGCCTGCGGGTCGCCATCGTGGATGAACACCAGGTCCAGGTCGGAACCATGCCCCAATTCCAGGCCACCGACTTTCCCATAACCGACAATGATGAACCCCGGATCGCACGGGCTCCCATCGGTGCGCAACGGTACGCCATGCTTGGCGACTGTCTGGCGCCAGGCCAGGGCCAGCACCTGCTCGAGGATGGCTTCGGCCAGCCACGTCAGGTAGTCGCTGACTTTCATCAACGGCAGGCTGCCGGCGATTTCCGAGGCAGCGACGCGCAGGCGGTGGGCCAGTTTGAAATGCCGCAAGGCTTCCATCTGTTGTTCGAGATCGTCCTCGGGGATGCGCGTCAGCCGCTCGCGCAATTCCGCCGCCAGCTCAGGCGCCAACGGCGGCTTGAACAAACGGCCTTCGTTGAGCAATTCATCGAGCAACAGCGGAAAACGGGTGATCTGCTCGGCAATCCATGGGCTCGCCGCACACAACGTCAGCAAACGCCGCAACGCGCCAGGGTTCTCGGTCAGCAGCACCAGATAAGCCGAACGGCGGGCCACGGCTTCAACCAATGGCAATACCCGTTCCAGCACCAGGTCCGGATTGGCGTGCTCCACCGCCTGAGCCAACAGGCGCGGAATGAATGCATCCAGGCGCTCGCGCCCCAAACGTTGCATCGCGCGCAATTGCGGGCTGGCGCGCAAGGCAGCCAAGGCCCTCAGCGCCTTGGACGCATCGGTGAAACCGCCCGCCTCCAACTGGCGACACGCCGCTTCCTCATCCTGGCTGTCTTCCCACAGCGGCAGCCATTCTCCACCCACCGCGACTTCGCCTTCGCTGCCCTCTTCTTCGTCCGGATCGGCGATGACCTGGCCGAAATGCCATGCCACGCGCCCACGCCAATGCATCAGCTGTTCATGGAACGCCGACCAGTCGGCGAAGCCCAGCATGAACGCAATGCGCGCCTGATCCTGCGCAGTGTCCGGCAGCATCTGCGTCTGGCGGTCGGCAATGGCCTGGATCGCATGTTCGGTGTAACGCAGGAACTCATAACCCTGGCGCAACTCGTCGATCACCTTGGACGGCAGGTAGCCCTGGCCCTCCAATGTGCCAAGCACCTTCAACAACGGTCGTTGCTGCAAGCTCAGGTCGCGACCGCCATGGATCAACTGGAACGCCTGGGCGATGAATTCCACCTCGCGGATGCCGCCCGAACCCAGCTTGATGTTGTCGGCCATGCCCTTGCGCCGCACCTCCTGCTGGATCAACTGCTTCATGGTGCGCAACGCTTCGATGGCGGAAAAATCCAGGTAACGGCGATAGACGAACGGGCGCAGCATGTCGAGCAGTTGCGCGCCGGCCACCTGGTCGCCCGCCACCACCCGCGCCTTGATCATCGCGTAGCGTTCCCAGTCGCGCCCCTGGTCCTGGTAATACTGCTCCAGGGCATTGAAGCTCAGCACCAGCGCGCCGGCCGAGCCATAGGGACGCAGACGCATGTCGACACGAAATACAAAGCCATCGACGGTCATCGGATCGAGGGCCTTGATCAGGCGCTGGCCAAGGCGGATGAAAAATTCCTGGTTATCCAGCGGCCGCTTCGCGCCGACGGTTTCGCCGCCTTCGGGATAGGCGAAGATAAGGTCGATGTCCGACGACAGGTTCAGCTCGACGGCGCCTAGCTTGCCCATGCCTAGGATGACCATCTGCTGCGGCTCGCCACTGCGCCGGCCGGTGGGTATCCCCAATTGCTGGCTCAGGCGTTGGTACAACCATCGATAGGCCTGGTCGATGCAGGTGTCGGCCATGTCCGAGAGATCGCGACAGGTCTGGACCAGGTCCGCCTGGCGGGTCAGGTCACGCCAAATGATGCGCACCTGCTGGCGGGTGCGCTGGCGACGCAGCACGCGACCCAACTCATCTTCGGTTTCGGCGGCCTGGACGGCGGCGCCGATCTGCGCGCACATTTCACCGGGGGCCAGGCTGCGGTCCAGCTCGCCGCTGTGCACCAGCTCCAATAGCATCGACGGGTCTCGTACACTTTGCTCGATGACAAAGTCGCTGGCCGCGACGACGCGATTGAACTCGGCCCAGCGCTGCGGCGTCCAGGCAGAGAGCCCATGGTCGTCGTCCAGAGTGGCGACCGCCGCGCGGAACGACTGCTCGGCCCGACTGACCAATGACTGGAGAATCGCCGGTATTTCGGCAAGCGAGGGCAGGCTCATGGTCTATCCTTGATCGGCGCGGGAAAGGCTGGATGTAGTATTTTTTCGAATGCCACTACCTGATCGACTGTCGAACAAAGATGATAAATAGCTGATTTTCTGGTTTTATTGGCAGCCGGCATCAAGTTTTTACCTGTTCGAGTTGGCTAATGACCAACAGTAACGATTATTCTCACAACGAAACGAGGGGCCATAAGCCGCTCATGTGTAGTTTTACTACTCGTCTATACATTCGAAAGGCTGAAACGGCCAACGATTTGTAGTAAAACTACACGCCGCCGAGACAACCTTCGGCAATCCAAGAATTTATATCGTCTGCCCACAAGGCCAGTCGCAAACTCAGGCAACCGATTCTGGTAGCCTTTCCGCCCTGGAGCAAGCCATGCAAGACCTCGATCCCGTCGAAACCCAGGAATGGCTGGACGCCCTGGAATCGGTTCTCGACAAAGAAGGCGAAGACCGTGCTCATTATCTGATGACCCGTATGGGTGAACTCGCAACCCGCAGCGGTTCGCAACTGCCCTACGCCATCACCACGCCATACCGCAACACGATCCCTGTCACCCACGAAGCACGCATGCCTGGCGACCTGTTCATGGAACGCCGCATTCGCTCGCTGGTGCGCTGGAACGCGTTGGCCATGGTCATGCGTACCAACCTGAAAGATTCTGACCTGGGCGGTCACATCTCTAGCTTCGCCTCCAGTGCGACGCTGTATGACATCGGCTTCAACTACTTCTTCCAGGCCCCGACCGACGAACATGGCGGCGACCTGATCTACTTCCAGGGTCACGCATCGCCAGGCGTCTACGCCCGTGCGTTCATGGAAGGCCGCATCACCGAAGACCAAATGAACAACTTCCGCCAGGAAGTGGACGGCAACGGCCTGTCCTCGTACCCGCACCCTTGGCTGATGCCTGATTTCTGGCAGTTCCCGACCGTTTCCATGGGCCTGGGCCCGATCCAGGCGATCTACCAGGCGCGCTTCATGAAGTATCTCGAAGCCCGTGGCTTCATCCAGCCAGGCAAGCAGAAAGTCTGGTGCTTCATGGGTGACGGTGAGTGCGACGAGCCGGAATCCCTGGGTGCGATCTCCCTGGCCGGCCGCGAGAAGCTGGACAACCTGATCTTCGTCATCAACTGCAACCTGCAGCGCCTCGACGGCCCGGTTCGCGGCAACGCCAAGATCATCCAGGAACTCGAAGGCGTGTTCCGTGGTGCCCAGTGGAACGTCAACAAAGTCATCTGGGGCCGTTTCTGGGACCCACTGCTGGCCAAGGACGTCGACGGCATCCTGCAACGCCGCATGGACGAAGTCATCGACGGCGAGTACCAGAACTACAAGGCCAAGGACGGCGCGTTCGTCCGTGAGCACTTCTTCAACTCGCCTGAACTCAAGGCGATGGTTGCCGACCTGTCCGACGACGAGATCTGGAAGCTCAACCGTGGCGGCCACGACCCGTACAAGGTCTACGCGGCGTACCATCAGGCGGTCAATCACAAAGAGCAACCGACCGTCATCCTGGCCAAGACCATCAAGGGTTATGGCACCGGTGCCGGCGAAGCGAAGAACACCGCGCACAACACCAAGAAGGTCGACGTCGAGAGCCTGAAGCTGTTCCGTGACCGCTTCGACATCCCGGTCAAGGACAGCGAACTGGAAAACCTGCCGTTCTTCAAGCCGGAAGAAGGCAGCGCCGAAGCCCGTTACCTGGCCGAGCGCCGCGCCGCCCTGGGTGGTTTCGTGCCGCAGCGTCGCGCCAAGAGCTTCAGCATCCCGACGCCGCCACTCGATACCCTCAAGGCCATCCTGGACGGCTCGGGCGACCGCGAAATCTCCACCACCATGGCTTTCGTGCGGATCCTGGCGCAACTGGTCAAGGACAAGGAAATCGGCTCGCGCATCGTCCCGATCATCCCGGACGAGGCCCGTACCTTCGGCATGGAAGGCATGTTCCGCCAGTTGGGCATCTACTCGTCCGTCGGCCAGCTCTACGAGCCAGTCGATAAAGACCAGGTGATGTTCTACAAGGAAGACAAGAAGGGCCAGATCCTCGAGGAAGGCATCAACGAAGCGGGCGCCATGAGCTCCTTCATTGCCGCCGGTACTTCGTATTCCAGCCACAACCAGCCGATGCTGCCGTTCTACATCTTCTACTCGATGTTCGGCTTCCAGCGTATCGGCGACCTGGCCTGGGCCGCTGGCGACAGCCGTACCCGTGGCTTCCTGATCGGCGGCACCGCCGGCCGGACCACCCTCAACGGTGAAGGCCTGCAGCACGAAGACGGCCACAGCCACATGCTGGCCGGGACCATCCCGAACTGCCGCACCTATGATCCGACCTACGGCTACGAGCTGGCGGTGATCATCCAGGACGGCATGAAGAAGATGACCGAAGAGCAACAGGACGTCTTCTACTACATCACCGTGATGAACGAGTCCTACCAGCAGCCAGCCATGCCGGCCGGTGTCGAGGCAGGCATCGTCAAGGGCATGTACCTGCTCGAAGAAGACACCCGCGAAGCGGCGCACCACGTCCAGCTGATGGGCTCCGGCACCATCCTGCGCGAAGTGCGTGAAGCGGCGAAGATCCTGCGTGAAGAGTTCAACGTCGGCGCCGACGTCTGGAGCGTCACCAGCTTCAACGAACTGCGTCGCGACGGCCTGGCCGTGGAGCGCAGCAACCGCCTGCACCCTGGCCAGAAGCCAAAGCTGAGCTACGTCGAAGAGTGCCTGAACGGCCGCAAAGGTCCGGTCATCGCCTCTACCGACTACATGAAGCTGTTCGCCGAACAGATCCGCCAGTGGGTCCCTTCCAAGGAATTCAAAGTGCTGGGCACCGACGGTTTCGGCCGTAGCGACAGCCGCAAGAAGCTGCGTCACTTCTTCGAAGTCGACCGTAAGTTCGTTGTGTTGGCAGCCTTGGAAGCCCTGGCTGACCGCGGCGATATCGAACCTAAAGTGGTGGCCGAAGCCATCGCCAAGTTCGGCATCGATCCGGAAAAACGCAACCCACTGGACTGCTGAGGAGAATTTTCGTGAGCGAACTCATTCGCGTACCTGACATCGGCAGCGGTGAAGGTGAAGTAATTGAACTGTTTGTGAAGGTCGGCGACCGCATCGAAGCCGACCAGAGCATCCTGACGCTTGAATCGGACAAGGCCAGCATGGAAGTGCCTGCGCCGAAAGCCGGTGTCATCAAGAGCCTGAAAGTGAAGCTGGGCGATCGCCTGAAGGAAGGCGACGAGTTGCTGGAGCTGGAAGTCGAGGGCGCCGCCGCGGCGCCTGAAGCGGCCGCCCCTGCTGCTGCCCCGGCGGCGGCTGAAAAGCCTGCCGCTGCGCCCGCTCCCGAAGCGGCTCCAGCTCCAGCTCCAGCTCCGGCCGCTGCGCCTGCCGCCGCCACCGTTCAGGACATCCATGTCCCGGACATCGGTTCGTCGGGCAAGGCCAAGATCATCGAAGTACTGGTCAAGGCCGGCGACACCGTCGAAGCCGACCAGTCGCTGATCACCCTGGAATCCGACAAGGCCAGCATGGAAATCCCATCGCCGGCCGCCGGTGTGGTGGAAAGCGTCGAGATCAAGCTGGAAGACGAAGTCGGCACCGGTGACCTGATCCTGAAGCTGAAAGTGGCCGGTGCCTCGGCGCCTGCCGCGCCAGCCCCGGCTGCTGCGCCTGCCGCCAAGGCCGAAGCCGCCCCAGCGCCAGCGCCAGCCGCCGCCCCCGCCGCCAAGGCCGAAGCGGCTCCTGCCCCTGTCGCCGCGGCGCCTGCGCCTAGCGGTGCCAAGGTGCACGCTGGCCCTGCGGTGCGTCAGCTGGCCCGTGAGTTCGGTGTCGAGCTGTCCGCCGTAGGCCCGAGCGGCCCTCACGGTCGTGTGCTCAAGGAAGACGTGCAAGCCTACGTCAAGGCCATGATGCAGAAGGCCAAGAACGCACCGGCCGAAGGCGCCACCGGCGGCGCGGGCATCCCGCCGATCCCGGCGGTGGACTTCAGCCGCTTCGGCGAAACCGAAGAAGTGGCCATGACTCGCCTGATGCAGATCGGCGCGTCGAGCCTACACCGCAGCTGGCTGAACATCCCGCACGTGACTCAGTTCGACCAGGCTGACATCACCGAGCTGGAAGCTTTCCGCGTTGCGCAGAAAGCCGTGGCGGAAAAGGCCGGCGTGAAACTGACGGTCTTGCCGCTGCTGCTCAAGGCCTGCGCGCACCTGCTCAAGGAACTGCCGGACTTCAACAGCTCCCTGGCCCCAAGCGGCAAGGCTGTGATCCGCAAGAAATACGTGCACATCGGCTTTGCCGTCGACACCCCGGAAGGCCTGCTGGTACCGGTCATCCGCAACGTCGACCAGAAGAGCCTTCTGCAACTGGCTGGCGAAGCCGCTGCCCTGGCCGAAAAAGCCCGGAACAAGAAGCTCACCGCCGACGACATGCAGGGCGCCTGCTTCACCATCTCCAGCCTCGGCCACATTGGCGGCACCGGCTTCACGCCGATCGTCAACGCGCCGGAAGTGGCGATCCTGGGTGTTTCCAAGGCCACCATCCAGCCAGTCTGGGACGGTAAAGCCTTCCAGCCGAAGCTGATGCTGCCACTGTCGCTGTCCTACGATCACCGCGTGATCAACGGCGCCGCCGCAGCGCGCTTCACCAAGCGCTTGAGTGACCTGCTGGGCGACATCCGCACCATCCTGCTGTAATACCGAACGGCCCTCCCTTGCGGAGGGCCGTTTGACTGCTGTTTTCCGAGCGCCACGCTCGTACCTCAACCCCGCCCGTTTGGCGGGGCTTTTTTTGCTCGGGCTAAAACCGTATTTCACTAACGGTTTTTCCTACCCCCTTGCGCATAAAAGACTACTTGCTCTGGTAGTCGTTGCCCACAACTACCGCCCCCTGCCCTACCGATATTTAACCTGCTTGCGGCTTTAGCATGAATCCAACGCGCCCAACAACTTTGGCGCTGACGAAAATATAAACTTCGAATGGATTCGAACATGTTAAAGCCAACGGTTGGCCCTATTATTGGCCACACGACAACCCACCACGCTCGTATCTTTCTACGAGGCGATGGGAACACCGACAATCCTTTATTCGCCGGTATCCGCTACCGCCGAAAAGGCGACACGGCCTGGTCCAGGGGACAGTTCATCCGACTGGTTTCTTATCGCGACTTAGCCGGTGTCATCGTATTGAAAGGCCTTGAGCCCGACACCTTCTATGAATACCAGGCCGGCTGGAAAAGCACATTGAGCCCGGCGCACACTCCAGAGACCATACTGGAGCTGCCGCTGCAGTGGCCCAAGGAGATTTACCAGTTGCGCACGCCCTCTAGCGAGACCGACGCCCCACGCAGCTATATCGTCGGCTCGTGTCGATACCTGCGCATTATCGCGGGTGTCCCGGCGACACCGGAACGGGGGGATCGCACATTCGCGGGTATCAACCGAATCGTGGAGCGAGCCAACCCACCCATCAGCGCAGTAGTGATGACCGGCGACCAAGTGTATCTCGACGACCTGAATTTCATTGCGCCGGACCGCAACCTCAAGGACATGTTATTCAAGTACCGAACTGCCTTTTCCCAACCCCATATTAAAAAACTGATGTCCAGCGTGCCGACTTACATGATGCTCGACGATCATGAAATAAAGGACAACTGGCCCGCCAAGAAGAATCACCAAGACGAAACTCTCTATACAAACGCTCTTGATACTTACGAGCTTTATCAAGCCAGTCACAGCCCGGCCCATGAACTTCTGGATGACGGCACGTTAAGGGCACTCACTCGCTACTGGTATACATTTGCCCATGGCAATACAGGATGGTTCGTTACCGACAGCCGGACTCGACGCAACCTGTCGGCAAACAACCGGCGCATCCTGGATGAAGAACAGGAACATTCGCTGCTGACATGGCTGATCGACAGCCCCTACCGGGTCAAATTCGTCGTCACCGGTGTCATGTTCTACCCCGACCGCAAATTCAACGCAGGGGATGCCTGGCAAGCGTTTCCAGAGCAACGGCTACGCTTGCTTGAAACCATCCGCAGCCATCGGATCAAGAATGTGATCTTCGTCTCTGGTGACGTGCACGGTTCCCTGACGAGCATGCTGACCCACAGCCAGGATCCTGACTTCCAAATCCACACAGTCGTCTCGTCGCCATTTTGCAACAGCAGGCTGTTGCCTTACGCCAATGCCTCGACTTTTATTCCCGGCAAACCCATGGCTCGGGCTCCAAGCGGTGAGTATCAATACGAGCTGACCGGCAAGGTGATCAGCCAGGACAACTTTGCCCAGCTGAAAGTCACGGCCCAGAGCGTTCAAGTGACGTTTCATGACCGTGACGGAGACCCATTGGAGGTCGTCGACATACCGTTGCGCTGAGCTTGCGTAGCCCAGGGAACACCTCTGATCGGCCGACAACTGGAGAAATCCCCTCGTCGGCCGATAAAAGGTTTATAGCACTTGGCCTTCATGTCTCTTGTCAGCCAGTGCCGCAATGATGCAACCTTGCGGCAATCCGTAATAACGAGGGCGTCAGCCCGGCGCGATCAGCATTTTCGAAGCGAGTCTCCCCATGAAAAGCCAACCCGATGCCGCCAGTCGTATGGCGGCCGAGGTAGTGACGCAGTTACCGGTGCCCTCGCGGCTCGGTATGCTGCGTTTCGAACGGCTGAATGAAGCAAGCTGGGCGTTGCTGTTCCTCGATCCAAACTGCGAACGCTACTTCGGCCTGCCGGCCGTTGAGCTTTGCTCGCTGGTCAGCTCTCCCTTCGCCAGCCTGATGGAGCCTGAAGCGCGCTATCAGTTGCATGACGCGATCCAACAGCAGTTGGCCCAGGCGTCCCACTATCTGATCCGCTACACACTGCACACCGCCAAAGGGCCGATGAACCTGCTGGAGACCGGTGAAGCCTACAGGCAGCACAATCGCCATCTGCTGCGCGGCTATCTGATGGTGGTGGACGACCTGCTGCAGGACGGGCCATCCATGCCGGCCGTGGACCTGGAAACCCAGAACTCCAGGCTCCAGATCGCCCTGGAATTGAATCAACGCGCGCAGCAGGAGCAACTCCAGCACCTGGACCGGGTCCGCGCCCAGCAAGACCTGATCCTGTTGTTGACTCGCCAGCGCTACAGCGCCAACAAATCCCTGCAAGAAGCCGCCGAGCTGATTACGCGCAGCGCGTGTGACATCTACCAGATCGATTGCGCGAGCATCTGGAATCTGGAGGACGGCAAGCTGGTACCGATCTCCGCCTATAATCGCGCCTCCCAGGAACATTTCCTGCCAAAGGTGATCAACGCCAGCGAATTTCCAGACTACATGGAAGCGTTGCAGACCTGCCGCGCCATCGATGCCCATAACGCGATGCGCGACCCTCGCACGCGGGAATTGGCCGAGAACCTCCGGGCCCGGGACGTCAATGCCATCCTCGACGCCAGCATCCGTATCGACGGGCAAGTCGTCGGGGTGCTCTGCCTGGAGCAAGTAGGCGCGACCCGCGCCTGGCAGTCGGACGAAATCGCCTTCGCCGGCGAACTGGCCGACCAATTCGCCCAGGTCATCAACAACCACAACCGCCGCACCGCCACCAGCGCCCTGCACCTGTTCCAGCGCGCCGTGGAACAGAGCGCCAACGCGTTCCTGCTGGTCAATTGCGACGGTGTGGTGGAGTACGTCAACCCAAGCTTCACCGCCATCACCCAGTACACCACCGAAGAAGTCCACGGCCAGCGCCTCTCGGAACTGCCGGCCCTGGAGAACCTCAGCGAACTGCTGTTCGATGCGCCATCGGCCCTGGCCCAGAGCAACAGCTGGCAGGGCGAATTCAAGAGCCGACGCAAGAACCTCGAACCCTACTGGGGCCAGTTGTCGATCTCCAAGGTCTATGGCGACAACCGCGAGCTGACCCACTACATCGGCATCTACGAAGACATCACCCAGACCAAACTGGCCCAGCAGCGCATCGAACGCCTGGCGTACACCGACAACCTGACCAATCTGGGCAACCGTCCGGCTTTTATCCGCAACCTGGATGAACGCTTCGCCCGCGACAGCAATTCGCCCATTAGCCTGCTGCTGGTGGACATCGACAACTTCAAGCGCATCAACGACAGCCTCGGCCATCAGACCGGCGACAAACTGCTGATCAGCCTGGCCCGGCGCCTGCGCAATAGCCTGAGCTCCAGCGGCAGCCTGGCGCGCTTCGCCAGTAACGAATTTGCGGTGCTGCTGGACGACACCGACCTTGAGGCCGGCCAACAGATCGCCAGCCAGCTGCTGATGACGCTCGACAAGCCGATGTTCGTCGATAACCAGTTGATCAGCGTGACCGGCTCCGTGGGCCTGGCCTGCGCGCCTTTGCATGGCCGCGACCCGCAGACCCTCATGCGCAACGCCGGCCTCGCCCTGCACAAGGCCAAGGCCAACGGCAAGCACCAGGTCCAGGTGTTCACCGAGGCGCTGAACGCCGAGGCCAGCTACAAGCTGTTCGTGGAAAACAACCTTCGACGCGCCTTGACCCAGAACGAACTGGACGTGTTCTACCAGCCCAAGCTGTGTCTGCGCAGCGGTCGCTTGCTGGGCATGGAAGCGCTGCTGCGCTGGAATCATCCGGAAAAAGGCATGATCCGTCCTGACCAGTTCATCAGCGTGGCCGAGGAAACCGGCCTGATCATCCCCATCGGCAAATGGATCGCCCGCCAGGCCTGCCGCATGAGCAAACAGCTGACCGCGGCTGGCCTGGGCAATCTGCAAGTGGCGATCAACCTGTCGCCCAAGCAGTTTTCCGACCCGGACCTGGTGGCCTCGATCGCCAGCATCCTCAAGGAAGAACAATTGCCCGCGCGGCTGCTGGAACTTGAACTGACCGAAGGCCTGCTGCTCGAAGCCACCGAAGACACCCACCTGCAACTCGACCAGCTCAAGCGCCTGGGCCTGACCCTGGCGATGGATGACTTCGGCACCGGTTATTCATCCCTGAGCTACCTGAAGAAATTCCCGATCGACATCATCAAGATCGATCGCAGCTTTATCCATGAAATCCCGGACAACCAGGACGACATGGAGATCACCTCCGCGGTGATTGCCATGGCCCACAATCTGAAGCTCAAGGTCGTGGCCGAAGGCATCGAGACCGCCCAGCAGCTCGCCTTCCTGCGGCGCCACCGCTGTGACGTCGGCCAAGGCTACCTCTTCGACCGGCCGATCCCCGGCGCAGAGCTCGTCGAGAAGCTCAAGCGCTACCCGCGCGGTCCGCTGGTCTGACAGCCGCTTATAGCTTGCAGCGGCTTTTCTGAGGCACACTGACGGTCTATTTCGCTCAACTCAATCTGACTGAGAGGACTGATGATGGTCTTGCGCTCGGAAATCCTGGTGAACAAAAACGTGCTTCCTACTCCCGATCAAGCTCTCCCTGGCCGTGAAACCCCAATGGCCGTGCCGGAAAAACACTTTGTCCTCGACGCGCCGCTGTTGGGCCCATTCGTCACCAATGTGGACTTCGCCATCTTCGGCCTCGGCTGCTTCTGGGGCGCGGAGCGCAGGTTCTGGCAACGTGAAGGCGTCGTCAGCACGGCGGTGGGTTATGCGGGCGGCTTTACGCCAAACCCGACGTATGAAGAAGTCTGCTCGGGCCTGACCGGCCACAGCGAAGTCGTGCTGGTGGTCTACGAGCCGGAAAAAGTCAGCTATGACGACTTGCTGAAGATGTTCTGGGAATTGCACAACCCGACCCAGGGCATGCGCCAGGGCAACGACATCGGCACCCAGTACCGCTCAGTGATCTACTGCACCACGCCCGAGCAACTGGAAGCGGCGAAGAAGAGCAAGGAAGTGTTCCAGGCTGAGCTGGGCAAGGCCGGGCTGGGGGAAATCACCACCGAAATCGACGAAGCGCCGACGTTTTACTTTGCCGAGGCGTATCACCAGCAATACCTGGCGAAGAACCCTGAAGGCTATTGCGGGATTGGCGGCACGGGCGTGACCTGCCCGATCTGACGGTCGGGCCCTGAAAAGCTTCGTCGGATCGCCGCCCGGAGCCAGCTCGCTCCCACAGGTCCGGTGGCGTACATAACTCTTGCGTACGCCTCAGATCCCCATGTGGGAGCGAGCTTGCTCGCGATAGCGGTGGATCTGGGGCGGTGATGTTGGATGTGCCGCCGCCATCGCGAGCAAGCTCGCTCCCACAGGGGCCCGGGGCGGACACAGATGTCGCGCACACCTCGACACCCCATGTGGGAGCGGGCTTGCTCGCGAAGGCGTCCTGCCTGACGACCTGAATGCATCGGCTCAGCGATCAGCTTTCAGCAATCAACCAATCCATCTGCCACCCACCCTGGGTCTGCCCAAGTTTCCTGGACAACCACGGCAGCAGCTCGCGCAGTTCCTCCTCAAGCCCCCACGGCGGGTTGGCAATGGCCAGGCCCGAGCCGTTCAGGCTGTTGGGCGTGGCCAGCGGGTGCACCAGCAATTCCACCCGCAACAATTTAGGCGCGCCCGTGCCGGCCAAGTCCTGGTAGAAACGACGCAACATGCGCTGGTCCTTTACCGGGTACCAGATCGCCGCCACGGTCTGGCGCATCCGACTGACGGCTTCCTTGAGCGACGCGGCGCAACGCTGCATCTCATCCAGCTGTTCGAACGGCGGATCGATCAACATCAGAGCGCGCTTCTCTGCCACCGGCAACAACGCACGAGGAACATGCCAGCCTTCGCCCAAGTGGACCGCCACGCGACGGTCGCCCTTCATGTTGTCCTTGAGCAGCACGCCGTCCTCCGGATGCTTCTCGTTGAGCAATACTCGGTCCTGCGGTCGGGTCAGTCGCCGTGCCAACTCCGGCGAGCCCGGGTAATAGCGCAACTGGCCGTCCGGGTTCATCTCGCGCAGCACCTTCATATAATCGGCGGTCAGGGGCGGCAGGTCGTCCTGGTCCCACAACCGTGCGATGCCTTCCAGGTATTCACCGGTACGGCTGGCCTGGTCGCCCTGCAAGTCGTAAAGCCCGATGCCTGCGTGGGTATCAAGGTAGGCGAAGGGCTGCTCCTTGCGCGACATCAAGGCGATGAGGCGGGTCAAGGTCAGGTGTTTGAACACATCGGCGTGATTGCCGGCGTGGAAGGCGTGGCGATAATTCATGGCGGCTCCTGCGAAGGGCGACGAGTTTACCTCGAAGCGCGCCCAACGTCAGGGTTGGCGGCCGAGTGGACGAACAGCGCCCCGTAGCGAGGGAGCTTGCTCACGCTGCACTGCGCATCTCTGAACTTATCTCCCAAGCGCAGCCAACGGCACGGCACAGGAACCCCCATTGCAGCGTTCGCACTCCTCACAGAACGGCGCAGGACTTTTCAAACTGAGTATTTGCGCCAATGACAGCGGTGGCGCCAGCGCGGCGGCAAGTTTATCCGGAGCGCCCGCTGCAACGGGTTCGGCGCCCATCGCCACCATCGGCGCGCCGCCGACCTGGATGGGTACGCTGCTGAAGATTCCGCCCGGTCCGATGTTGATCCAGTGCCCGCCGGCCTGGATGGTCGCAGTGGCGCCGCCCTCCAGCACGATCTGTTGGCCGGCGCTGACATGAAACCGCCCAGCAGCGCTCAGGGCCTGGTTGGCGACGCGGATATGCCGGTCGCCCGCCACCATCAGGTGATCGTCCTGGCGAACTTCAACCTGCCGTCGCCCCCGGGTGATGCGCTGCTCGCCGTCCTTGAGTTCGTGCCGGGACAAGCCGGCAACGAAGATGCTGCGCTCATGATCGACCTGCACGCGCTGGTCATGCAGCACATGCTGGGTCCAGTTGCGCTGGGCTCGAAGGTAGATCTCCTCGGCGCCCTTGCGGTCTTCGATGCGCAATTCGTTGTAGCCGCCACCACCGGGGCTGCTCTGGCTGCGCAGGATACTGCGGGTCTTGTCGGCCGGCAGGTCGAGCGGCAGCGGGTTGGCGCCGTTCGGCAGGCAACCGACCACCAGCGGTTTATCGACGTCGCCGTCCATGAACCCGACCAGCACTTCCATGCCGACCCGAGGAACCATCACACTGCCGTAACGATCGTGCGCCCAGCCGGTGGCCACGCGCAGCCAGCAGCTGGAATGCTCATCACCTGCACCGTCGCGATCCCAGACCAGTTGCACCTTGACCCGCCCGAACTCATCGCAATGGATCTCGCTGCCCACCGGTCCGGTCACTACCGCTGACTGGTAGCCACTGATCGACGGCTTCTTGTGCTGCAAAGGCGGACGGAAAAAAACGTCCCAGGGCGTCGCCAGGAAGGTATTGCCGTAGCCCTGGAATTCACCCGGGCCGACCGAAGCGTTCTCTTCCAGCACTTGCGGCTGCCGGCCACGGTGATCGACCTGCGTCAACAGCCAGAGATCATTCCATTGCGGGCGGGGATGCTCCTCGATGCGCATGAAATGTCCGCTGGCGAAAGCGCTGTCGTCACTGCTGCCCTCCGCCAAAAGGTGCTCCGCGCCGTGTCGCTCGAGGGAACGTCGGGCCAGGTGGCTACCATCGGCACGGTCGATGAATTGGCCGGGATATTGATAATCTTCAAGCGAAGCTGGCGCTTGCCCACCGAGACCGGCTTGCAGCAGCAGGCCAGGCTTGCGGAAGTCATAGTCGCGTAGCGTCACCGCAGTGGTTCGCGCCTGGTGCCGTACCGCCAAGCGCTTGATGGCCGGCGCAGCGCCAGCCATCCCGCTGCCCGGCAGGTATAGTGTCGACTCGGGTAAACGCTTGAACATCGTCTGGTCGTCGCCAAACACCAGCAGATGCCCGTCAGGGCTGTGCTGGAAGTGGTAATGGATGCCGACCTCGGCACATAGCCGCTCGATGAAGTCCAGATCGCTTTCACCGTACTGCACGCAATATTCACGCTCGGGGTATTGCCCACCCAGACTGAACTGGCATGCATCGGCCAGGATGCCGTGATCCTTCAGGACGAGGCCAACGATAGCGGGCACACTCAGATGCTGGAAAATTCGCCGGTTGATGCGGTGGCGCAAGTACGCCAGGCGTGGCACGAGGGTGATCTGGTAACGGGTCAGGCGCTTGCCCGAGTCGCCTTGGGCCACGCTGTAGACCTGGCCATGTATCCCACCGCCGCGGTGATCGAAACCCAGGTAAGCCTGGCGATGCAGAAGGTCCTCCAGCACCAGGTCGGGCCGATCGCTGACCAGCTCCAGATCAAAGCAATAGGGTTGGCTGATGGCTTCCTTGCCCTTGAACTCAAGCACCTTGAGGTCATTTGGCCCGCTGTCGAACGCCAGCGTGAAACGTGGTGAATTGGCAGGCGCGAACATCCGATGTGCCTCTGCTGAATGAGACGGGCCATTCTGCACGAGCCACTGGCAGTGTTGATCCATTGTCAGGAAAAACAGATTTCCCCTACACCCAAGAGTCAAAAAGCTGCAAGGCACGCTGCATTTTCCGATGGACAATCCATACACCGCGATCCTGAAAGCCTTCGTACAAAGTAATCAGCTGCTTCTTACACAGCGACCGGCCTTCTATCGCGCAAAGGCGTGATAACGTCGTTTGGTCGTAAAAGCCAAGGACGCAACCATGACCCTCCGCTATACAAAAATCGCCATGATCCTGGCGCTTGCCGCCTTCGCCTTCCTGACCGTGTTCAACAACGTCACGGACTACAGCTCCAACTTCAATTTCGTCCAGCATGTGCTGAGCATGGACACCACCTTTCCCAACAACGCCGCCCGATATCGGGCCATTGACAAGCCCTGGATGTGGCACGGGGCTTATGGGCTGATCATCCTCGGCGAAGCAATCACCACCGTGCTGCTGGCCTATGGCGGGCTGACACTCTGGCGGGCACGCAGGGCGGATGGCCTGGCTTTCAATCGGGCAAAAAAATGGCCCATCGTTGGGCTGACGGTCGGATTCTTCGTCTGGTTTTTCGGCTTCATGGTTGTTGGCGGCGAGTGGTTCCTGATGTGGCAATCCGAGATCTGGAATGGCCAGGATGCCGCGTTCAGGTTCTACATGGCGCTGCTGGGCGTACTGATTTTTCTCAACCAGCCCGACACCTTGGACCCTCAGCCATAAAAAACGGCCCGCTCCAATGGAGGCGGGCCGTTTTTTTACTGTTTTGAGCGAGCCATTGCAGGCTCGCCAAAGCCTTACTGGTTCAAGCGGAAATCTTTCTCAGCCGCTTCGAAGCGCTGCAGCATGCCGGTGGTAGGCGTGCCCATCTTGCTGACGAAGTAGATGGCCAGGCTGGCGAAAATGAAGCCCGGAATGATTTCGTACAGACCCAGCAGCTCGAAATGCTTCCAGACCACCACGGTGATCGCACCGACCAAGATACCGGCCAAGGCGCCGTTGCGAGTCATGTTCTTCCAGACCACGGAGATCAGGACCACCGGACCGAAGGCGGCACCGAAACCGGCCCAGGCGTAGCTCACCAGGCCCAGAACGCGGTTTTCCGGATTCGCGGCCAGGGCGATGGCGATCAGGGCCACCAGCAGCACCATGGCACGGCCGACCCAGACCAGCTCTACCTGGGAAGCGCTCTTGCGCAGGAAAGTCTTGTAGAAGTCTTCGGTCAGGGCGCTGGAGCACACCAGCAACTGGCAGCTCAGAGTGCTCATGACTGCCGCGAGGATGGCCGACAGCAGTACACCGGCAACCCATGGGTTGAACAGGATTTTCGCCAGCTCGATGAATACACGCTCAGGGTTTTCGGTCACTGGACCGGCCACCTCTGGGTTAGCCGAGAAGTACGCGATACCGAAGAAGCCAACGGCAACGGTGCCACCCAGGCACAGGATCATCCAGGCCATGGAGATGCGACGCGCCTTGGCGATCGACTTGACCGAATCCGCCGCCATGAAGCGCGCCAGGATGTGCGGCTGGCCGAAGTAGCCCAGGCCCCAGCCCATCAGCGAGATGATCCCGATGAAGGTGGTGTTTTTCAGCATGTCGAACGAAGTCGTGTCTTTCGCTTCGATCGCCAGGAAGGTGGTATCCACGCCGCCCGTGGCCAGCAGCACGATGATCGGCGTCAGGATCAGCGCGAAGATCATCAGCGTGGCTTGTACGGTATCGGTCCAGCTGACCGCCAGGAAACCACCGATGAAGGTGTAGGCGATGGTCGCGGCAGCACCGGCCCACAGCGCCGTCTCGTAGGACATGCCAAAGGTGCTTTCGAACAAGCGTGCACCGGCCACGATGCCGGAAGCGCAATAGATGGTGAAGAACACGAGGATCACCACCGCAGAGATGATCCGCAGCAAGCCACTGGTGTCTTCAAAACGGCTGGAGAAATAATCCGGCAGCGTCAACGCATCGCCATTGTGCTCGGTCTGGACCCGCAGGCGACCGGCCACGAACAGCCAGTTCAGGTAGGCACCGATGATCAGGCCGATGGCGATCCAGCTCTCCGACAGGCCGGACATGTAGATTGCACCGGGCAAGCCCATCAACAACCAGCCGCTCATGTCGGAAGCGCCGGCAGAAAGCGCCGTCACAACACTGCCCAGGCTGCGACCGCCCAGGATGTAGTCGGAAAGGTTGTTGGTGGAGCGATAAGCCATCAGGCCGATCAGGACCATGGCTGCGATATAGATCACGAAGGTGATCAGGGTGGGATTGCTAACACTCATGAGTTACGCCCTGGCTTTGTTTTTATGGTGCGGTGGCAGTTGAAAGCGTCGACAACGCGAACGTTGTGCGGACGTTTTGTGGACCCGCGAATTTATGACTGATGTTTCCCCAGGAAAGCCATCAGCCGATGCAGCTCGACCCGGTTTTTGTACCCAGAACCGGTTGCACCTTGGCCGCGAATGCTATTCAACAATCCAAATAAGGTGCAACCAGTTTCGTTCAAATAAGTTGCACCCAGTCGGAATAATCGTACGGATGGCAGTTATTGCCCGTTATTGGTGCATCGAAGGAAGCTTTTGCAAGATTTTTCGCACCAAACAGGTGCCCTCATGAAAGGGACTACAGACCATCCGGATGAACTGCTCATAATTTCGACAAAAAACCGGTTGCACCCGGTTGCACCTCCCCCGGCTCGCAGCTAATCTTGCCGCCAGCTGATGCCACGCGGTACGTGGCAAACATGAGGATAAAAATATGGCTACCACCACCCTTGGGGTCAAACTCGACGACCCGACCCGCGAACGTCTCAAGGCGGCCGCGACTTCGATTGATCGCACGCCGCACTGGCTGATCAAGCAGGCAATTTTCAATTACCTGGAGAAACTCGAGGGTGGTGCAACCCTGACCGAGCTGAACGGTTCAAGCCGCGCCGACAATGACGATGCCGGCGAAGTCCAAGCGGACCACGCTCATCAATGCTTCCTGGAATTCGCCGAGAGCATCCTGCCGCAATCGGTCCTGCGTGCCTCCATCACCGCCGCTTACCGTCGCCCAGAGCCGGAAGTGGTGCCGATGCTGATCGAGCAAGCGCGCCTGCCGGCCGAAATGGCCGAAGCCACCAACAAGCTGGCGGCTTCTATTGCTGAGAAGCTGCGTAACCAGAAGAGTGCCGGCGGTCGTGCCGGTATTGTTCAGGGCTTGCTGCAGGAATTTTCCCTGTCGTCCCAGGAAGGCGTGGCACTGATGTGCCTCGCCGAAGCGCTGCTGCGTATCCCGGACAAGGGCACTCGCGACGCGCTGATCCGCGACAAGATCAGCACCGGCAACTGGCAGCCGCACCTGGGCAACAGCCCGTCGCTGTTCGTCAACGCCGCTACCTGGGGCCTGCTGCTGACCGGCAAACTGGTCGCCACCCATAACGAAGCGGGCCTGACCTCGTCCCTGAGCCGCATCATCGGCAAGAGCGGCGAGCCGATGATCCGCAAGGGCGTCGACATGGCCATGCGCCTGATGGGCGAGCAGTTCGTCACCGGCGAAACCATTGCCGAAGCCCTGGCCAACGCCAGCAAGTTCGAATCCAAGGGTTTCCGCTATTCCTACGACATGCTGGGTGAAGCCGCACTCACCGAGCATGACGCCCAGAAGTACCTGGCCTCGTACGAACAGGCTATCCATTCCATCGGCAAAGCGTCTCATGGCCGTGGGATTTATGAAGGCCCGGGCATCTCCATCAAGCTCTCGGCCCTGCACCCGCGCTACAGCCGCGCCCAGTACGAGCGGGTGATGGACGAGCTGTACCCGCGCCTGCTGTCGCTGACTCTGCTGGCCAAGCAATACGACATCGGCCTCAACATCGACGCCGAAGAGGCCGACCGCCTCGAACTGTCCCTGGACCTGCTCGAGCGCCTGTGCTTCGAGCCGCAATTGACCGGCTGGAACGGCATCGGCTTTGTGATCCAGGCGTACCAGAAGCGTTGCCCATACGTAATCGACTATGTGATCGACCTCGCCCGTCGCAGCCGTCACCGCCTGATGATCCGCCTGGTAAAAGGCGCGTACTGGGACAGCGAGATCAAGCGCGCCCAGGTCGAAGGCCTGGAGGGCTATCCGGTGTACACCCGCAAGGTTTACACCGACGTTTCCTACATTGCTTGCGCACGCAAATTGCTGTCGGTGCCAGAAGTCATTTACCCGCAATTTGCCACGCACAACGCCCATACCCTGTCGGCCATCTACCACATCGCCGGTCAGAACTATTACCCGGGCCAGTACGAGTTCCAGTGCCTGCACGGCATGGGTGAACCGTTGTACGAGCAAGTTGTAGGTAAAGTCTCCGAAGGCAAGCTGAACCGTCCGTGCCGCGTGTACGCTCCGGTTGGCACCCACGAAACGCTGTTGGCCTACCTGGTGCGTCGCTTGCTGGAAAACGGCGCCAACACCTCGTTCGTCAACCGCATCGCCGACCAGTCCATTTCCATTCAGGAATTGGTGGCCGATCCGGTGGCAAGCATTGAGCAGATGGCTACCCTGGAAGGCGGTTTTGGCCTGCCGCATCCACGCATCCCGCTGCCACGCGACCTGTACGGCAGCGAACGCGCCAACTCCAGCGGCATCGACCTGGCCAACGAACATCGCCTGGCCTCGTTGTCCTGCGCCCTGCTGGCTACTGCTCACAACAACTGGAAAGCCGCGCCGATGCTCGGTTGCGCCGCCAGCGAAGAAGCGCCGGCGCCGGTGCTGAACCCGGCCGATCATCGCGATGTGGTCGGTCACGTCCAGGAAGCCACCGTCGAAGACGTCGACAACGCCATCCAATGCGCCCTCAACGCCGCGCCAATCTGGCAGGCGACGCCACCGGCCGAACGCGCCGCCATCCTCGAGCGCGCCGCCGACCTGATGGAAGCCGAGATCCAGCCGCTGATGGGCCTGCTGGCCCGTGAAGCCGGCAAGACCTTCGCCAACGCCATCGCCGAAGTACGCGAAGCCGTGGACTTCCTGCGTTACTACGCGGTGCAGGCCCGCAACGATTTCACCAACGATGCCCACCGCCCACTGGGTCCAGTGGTCTGCATCAGCCCGTGGAACTTCCCGCTGGCAATCTTCAGCGGCCAGGTCGCCGCCGCATTGGCCGCCGGCAACCCGGTACTGGCCAAGCCCGCCGAGCAGACCCCGCTGGTAGCGGCCCAGGCTGTACGCCTGTTGCTGGAAGCCGGTATTCCGGAAGGCGTCCTGCAATTGCTGCCGGGCCGCGGTGAAACCGTCGGCGCCCGCCTGGTGGGTGACGATCGCGTCAAAGGCGTGATGTTCACCGGCTCTACTGAAGTCGCCCGCCTGTTGCAGCGCAACATCGCCGGGCGCCTGGACAACCAGGGCCGTCCGATCCCACTGATCGCCGAGACCGGCGGCCAGAACGCTATGATCGTCGACTCCTCGGCGCTGACCGAACAAGTGGTCATCGATGTGGTGTCTTCGGCCTTCGACAGCGCCGGCCAGCGTTGCTCGGCCCTGCGCGTGCTGTGCCTGCAGGAAGATTCCGCCGACCGCGTCATCGAAATGCTCAAGGGCGCCATGGCCGAATCGCGCCTCGGCAACCCGGAGCGTCTGTCGGTGGACATTGGCCCGGTGATCGACGCCGAAGCCAAGGCTGGTATCGAGAAGCACATCCAGGCCATGCGCGATAAAGGTCGCACTGTGTACCAGATGGCGATTGCCGACAGCGACGAATGCAAGCGCGGCACCTTCGTGATGCCGACGCTGATCGAGCTGGAAAGCTTCGATGAGCTACAACGGGAGATCTTCGGCCCCGTGCTGCACGTGGTTCGCTACAAGCGCAAGGAGCTGGACCAGTTGATCAACCAGATCAACGCCTCCGGCTACGGCCTGACGCTGGGCGTGCACACCCGAATCGACGAGACCATCGCCAAGGTGATCGACAACGTTCATGCCGGCAACGTCTACGTGAACCGCAACATCGTCGGTGCGGTGGTCGGTGTGCAGCCGTTCGGCGGCGAAGGCTTGTCGGGCACCGGTCCGAAGGCCGGCGGCCCGCTGTACTTGTACCGCCTGCTGTCGACCCGTCCTACCGATGCGATCCAGCAATCCTTCGTACGTGGCGACGCCCTGGCCGCGCCAGACCTGCGCCTGCGCGACGCCATGAGCAAGCCGCTGACCGCCCTGCAAACCTGGGCCGACAGCCAGAAGCTTGCCGAACTGAGCGCCCTGTGCGTGCAGTTCGCCGCCCAGTCGCAAAGCGGCATCACCCGCCAGCTCACCGGCCCGACAGGCGAACGTAACAGCTACGCCATCCTGCCCCGCGAGCACGTGCTGTGCCTGGCGGATGTGGAAGGCGACTTGCTTACACAACTGGCAGCCGTACTGGCCGTCGGCGGCTCGGCCGTGTGGCCGGAGTCCGACACCAGCAAGGCCGTGTTCGCACGCTTGCCGAAGGAAATCCAGGCGCGCATCCAGCGCGTTGCCGACTGGACCAAGGACGACGTGCTGTTCGACGCCGTCCTGCATCACGGCGATTCGGATCAACTGCGCGGTGTCTGCCAGCAAGTGGCCAAGCGAGCCGGTGCCATCGTCGGCGTGCATGGCTTGTCCCAAGGCGAAACCAACATCGCGCTGGAGCGCCTGGTCATCGAACGGGCACTGAGCGTCAACACCGCCGCGGCGGGTGGTAACGCCAGCCTGATGACCATCGGTTAAACGCTGCAAACCAGGCATCTGCAATAGGTGCCTGGTCGTCGAAATCCCTGTGGGAGCGAGCTTGCTCGCGATAGCGGTGTGCTAGTTGAAATCATTTCTGACTGACCCACCGCTATCGCGAGCAGGCTCGCTCCCACATTTTTTGATTAGCGTCGCCCCTTCTGCTCCATCACCCAAATCAATCATCCTGTTCAGCCTCCATTCCCAGACCTAGACTCGGCCCATCCCAAGAAAAGGTAGGCCGCCATGTCCGAGACGCTGCTCAGTTCCCGCAATCTGGCTTTCGAGCTGTATGAAGTCCTTGATGCCGAAGGCCTGACCCAGCGCGAGCGGTTTGCCGAGCACAATCGCGAAACCTTCGACGCCGCCCTCGGCACGGCCCGCAGCATCGCCGAGAAATTTTTCGCGCCTCACAACCGCAAGAATGATGAAAACGAACCGCGCTACGAGAACGGCGAGGCGATCCTGATTCCCGAAGTGAAGCCGGCGGTGGATGCCTTTCTGGAGGCCGGTTTCCTCAATGCCGCACGCAGTTTCGAGGCCGGTGGCATGCAACTGCCGACGTTGCTGTCCCAGGCCTGTTTCGCGCATTTCCAGTCGGCCAATGCCGCGTCGACCTCTTACCCCTTCCTGACCATGGGCGCGGCGAACCTGATCGAAAGCTTCGGCAGCGATGATCAGAAACAGCGCTTTCTGCAACCGATGATCGATGGTCGCTTCTTCGGCACCATGGCCCTGACCGAGCCCCATGCGGGTTCATCGTTGTCGGATATTCGTACACGCGCGGAGCCGGCGTCCGACGGTACCTATCGGCTCAAGGGCAACAAGATTTTCATTTCCGGCGGCGACCATCCGTTGTCGGAAAACATCGTGCACATGGTCTTGGCGAAACTGCCGGATGCGCCGCCGGGCGTGAAGGGTATTTCGCTGTTTATCGTGCCGAAGTTCCTGGTCAACGATGATGGCAGCCTCGGCCAGCGTAACGACGTGCTGCTGGCCGGTCTGTTTCACAAGATGGGCTGGCGCGGCACCACGTCCACGGCGCTGAACTTCGGCGACAACGGCGAATGCGTGGGTTATCTCGTAGGAAAACCGCACCACGGCCTGAGTTATATGTTCCAGATGATGAACGAGGCTCGCATCGGTGTCGGCATGGGGGCGGTGATGCTGGGTTACGCCGGCTACCTGTATTCCCTTGAATATGCCCGCCAGCGCCCGCAGGGCCGCGTGCCTGACAGCAAGGACCCGACCACCGCCCCTGTGGCGATCATCCAGCACGCCGACGTGCGCCGCATGCTGCTGACCCAAAAGGCCTACGTGGAAGGTTCGTTCGACCTGGGCCTGTACGCGGCGCGCCTGTTCGACGACACCACCACGCTGGAAAGCGAAGCCGAGCGTCGGCGCGCCCATGAGTTGCTGGACTTGCTCACGCCCATCGTCAAGTCGTGGCCCTCGGAGTTCTGCCTGAAGGCCAACGAGCTGGCCATCCAGATTCTCGGCGGCCATGGTTACACCCGCGAATACCCAGTTGAGCAGTATTATCGCGACAACCGCCTGAATCCCATCCATGAGGGCACCCACGGTATCCAGTCCCTGGACTTGCTGGGACGCAAACTGGCGCAGAACGGCGGTGCCGGGCTCAAGCAATTGATCCGCCTGGTGGCCGACACCACTGAGCGCGCCCAAGCGTACGAATCGCTGACACCCTTGCGTCAGCCGTTGGAAGCCTTGGTGGCACGCCTGCAAACAGTCACCCTCGGCCTGCTGACCGACCTGGCCCAAGGCAAGGTCAACGATAGCCTGGCCAATTCGGCGCTGTACCTAAAAGTGTTTGGGCACATGGTGATCGGCTGGCGCTGGCTGGAACAGGCGATTCGTGCCGAGGAGGGCTTGGCCAAGGGGACCGCGACGGACGTCGACTTCTATCAAGGCAAGCTGCAAGCGGCGCGCTACTTCCTGACCTGGGAAGTGCCGGGTTGCCAGCATGAGCTGACGCTGCTCGAAGCGCGGGATGACACCTGCCTGGGAATGCGGGATGAATGGTTCTGAGCCAGCGCCTGTAGCGCGGCTGACATCCAATCGCGAGCAGGCTCGCTCCCCCAATGATCGGCGGTGAACGCAGTTTCATGTTCACTTAGCCCCCATGTGGGAGCGAGCCTGCTCGCGATGACTTAAGTGCGGACAACGCCGCTTATAAGCCGGACCGTGGCCTCAGGCCTGCTGAATCGTCTTGGAGATCACTTCGACCGTGGCGCTGACCTGCTCCTGGTAACGGTCGAGTTCCGCCCGATGCTGCTTCTGCATTTCGATTTGTTGCGAACACAAATTCATGGCCGCCAATACCAGCAGGCGATCACCGATCAAGGTCGGGTATTTACGCTTGGTATCGGCCAGGGCCGCCTTGAGCATCGAAGCAGCGTCCAGCAACGCTTGCTCCTGCCCGGCCGGCGCCTTGATCGAATAGTCCTCCCCGAGAATCGAGACGACTGTCACCCCATCGACACGTTGACTCATGCGCTGGCCGTTGCGGTGCTGGCGCGCTCGATCAGCGCCTGGATCCGGGCGGTGGTGGTGCCGTGGAGTTCTTCCTGCTCCATCAGGCTCAGTTGCAGGCTTTCGTTTTCATCCTTGGCCTTCGCCAGTTCGGCGCCCAGGGTTTCATTCAGGCCGGCGAGGTGACGGTTCTGTTGCACCAGGTCGTTGACCAATTGCTCCAGCTGGCTGAGGGATGTTTCCAACATATTGATTTCCAGGGTTTTTCAAGGGGCGCGTACGATAAAGAAAAGTCATCGTCAACGCCACGACTCAGAGAACAGCGGCGCACCACTGGCGAGCTGTAGAGACTGCGAACAAGGAATCTGGTTCCGACCCTTCGTCGCGCCGTTGCCGGTGGAGTGCGACAAAAGCACGCAGCGCCCTCAAGACTTCAGTCGCAAGACCGATAAGTCATTGAAACCAGTCACAGCCCCGCACGGACGCGCTTCTTCACGGTAACTTCCATGTCCCTACGTAATATGAACATCGCGCCGCGGGCGTTCCTGGGGTTTGCCCTGATCGGCGCCCTGATGCTGGCCCTCGGCGTGTTTGCCTTGAGCCAGATGAGCAAGATTCGCGTGTCCGGCGAAAACATCGCTCAGAACAGCGTGCCCAGTATCAAAGCACTGAATGACGTCACCCAGCTCACCCTGCGCCTGCGCGTGTTGTCCTATCGCCTGCTGATCAACCGCGAAGCGGATACCCAGCAAAAAACGCTGGACCTGTTCGAGCAACGCAACCAGCAGGTCCGCGCCGCCCAGATGTCTTATGAGAAACTCATCAGTGCGCCTGAAGAACGGGCCGCGTATGAGCAACTCACGCAGCTGCTCAATCAGTACCGTCAGCTCGAAGAGCGGATGAAAACCCTGTCGCGCAACAATCAGCTCAACGAACTGCAAGCGCTGCTCAACGCTGAGTTGACGAGCAACTCCGACGCTATCAACGCAGCGCTCGCTCGCCTGTCGGACATGAACAACCAGCAAGCGGAAGCATTCAACAAAAACGCGGCACAGCAATATTCCACAGCCTTCATCTGGGTCGTCACCCTTCTGGCCATCGCCACCGGCCTGACCCTGCTGTTCGCCTGGCTGCTGACCAACAGCATCACCAAGCCGATCGCCAACGCGTTGGATGCCGCCGAAGAAATCGCCAAGGGCAACCTGACCCGGCCGATCACCGTTGACGGCAGCGACGAGGCTGGCCGACTGCTGCGGGCGATGTCGACCATGCAGGAAAAACTGCGCGACACCCTGCAACGGATCTCTGGCTCGGCCACGCAATTGGCCTCCGCCGCCGAAGAGCTCAACAGCGTCACCGACGAAAGCGCCCGTGGGCTGACCCAGCAGAACAACGAAATCGAACAAGCCGCCACCGCGGTCAACGAGATGACCAGCGCCGTTGAAGAAGTTGCCCGCAACGCGGTCAGCACCTCGGAAGCGTCCAGGAACGCCACGACTTCAGCGGGCGACGGCCGCGACCTGGTGCAGGAAACCGTCGGTGCCATCGAGCGCATGAGCGCCGACGTCCAGAGCACCGCCACGCTGATCGGCAACCTGGCCGATGAGTCGCGAGACATCGGCAAGGTGCTCGACGTGATCCGCGGTCTGGCCGACCAGACCAACCTGCTGGCCCTGAACGCCGCCATCGAAGCTGCCCGTGCCGGTGAAGCCGGTCGTGGTTTCGCCGTGGTCGCCGACGAAGTCCGCGCCTTGGCCCACCGCACCCAGCAGTCGACCAGCGAGATCGAACGCATGATCGGCAGCATCCAGAGCGGCACCGAACAGGCCGTGGACTCGATGCGCAACAGCACCGAACGCGCCGAATCGACACTGAACATCGCCCGCGGCGCCGGCATGTCCCTCGACACCATCAACACCGCCATCGTCGAGATCAACGAACGCAACCTGGTGATCGCCAGCGCCGCCGAAGAACAGGCCCAGGTGGCCCGCGAAGTGGACCGCAACCTGGTGAACATCCGCGACCTGTCGGTGCAGACGGCCACCGGTGCGAATCAGACCAGTGCCGCCAGCGCCGAACTGTCGCGCCTGGCGGTGGATTTGAACAGCATGGTTGGGCGGTTCAGCCTTTAACCCACGTGACGATGACTGCTCACAGACCGTGAGCAATCCTCCGCTTGGCTTTTGTGGCGAGGGAGCTTGCTCCCTCGCCACAATGTTTCCGCTCAAGGGAGCCGATGCCTATCGGTCCCCCAACCTTTTTTGACAGCATCACATTTCAACAGGTTAGAATCGCTGGCACGCAGACTGCATGGTCAGTTTGTGCCCGCCCTCAGTTTTTCGGAGTACTGCCTTTGACCGCGACGACCATCAACAGCCTGTTCTTGATCGGCGCGTTGCTGGTGGGTGCGAGCATTCTGGTGAGTTCTCTTTCGTCGCGCCTGGGCATCCCGATCCTGGTGATCATCCTCGCCGTGGGCATGCTCGCCGGGGTCGACGGCGCCGGTATTCTTTTCGATAACTACGCCACGGCGTATCTGGTGGGCAACCTCGCGTTGGCGGTGATCCTGCTGGACGGTGGGTTGCGCACGCGGGTCTCGAGCTTTCGCGTGGCACTGTGGCCGGCGTTGTCGCTGGCCACTGTGGGCGTGTTGATCACCACCGGGCTGACCGGCATGGCCGCCGCGTGGTTGTTCAACCTGAACCTGATCCAAGGCTTGCTGATCGGCGCGATTGTTGGCTCTACCGACGCCGCTGCGGTGTTCTCGTTGCTCGGTGGCAAAGGCCTGAACGAGCGGGTCAGCGCCACCCTGGAAATCGAGTCCGGCAGCAACGACCCCATGGCGGTGTTCCTCACCGTGACCCTGATCGGCATGCTTGCCAGCGGTGAGACCGGGCTGCATTGGAGCCTGCTCGGGCATCTGGTGCGCGAGTTCGGCATCGGCGCGGTGATCGGCCTGGGCGGCGGATGGTTGATGCTGCAGCTGGTCAACCGCATCAACCTGGCCAACGGCCTCTACCCGATCCTGGTCATCAGCGGCGGCCTCGCGGTGTTCGCCCTGACCAACGCCCTGCACGGCAGCGGCTTCCTGGCGGTGTACTTGTGCGGCCTGGTCCTGGGTAATCGCCCGGTGCGCAGCCGCCACGGCATCCTGCACATGCTCGACGGCATGGCCTGGCTCGCCCAGATCGGCATGTTCCTCGTGCTGGGGCTATTGGTCACGCCCCATGACCTGCTGCCCATCGCCTTGCCCGCCATGGGCCTGGCGTTGTGGATGATCCTGATCGCGCGCCCGCTGTCGGTCATGGTCGGGCTGTTGCCGTTCAAGGCGTTTCATGGTCGCGAAAAGGCTTTCATTTCCTGGGTCGGCCTGCGGGGCGCCGTACCGATCATTCTCGCGGTGTTCCCGCTGATGGCCGGCCTGCCTCACGCGCAGCTCTATTTCAACCTCGCGTTCTTTATCGTGCTGGTGTCACTGCTGGTACAAGGCACCAGCCTGCCCTGGGTCGCCAAGCTGCTGCACGTGACCGTCCCGCCAGAACCGCTGCCCATTTCCCGGGCGGCGCTGGAAGTACATGTGACAAGCGAGTGGGAACTGTTTATCTACCGCCTCGGTGCGGAAAAGTGGTGCATCGGTTCGCCTCTACGGGACTTGAAAATGCCCGACGGAACGCGCATCGCGGCCCTGTTTCGGGGCCAGCAATTGCTCCATCCGTCGGGTAGTACGGTGCTGGAAGTGGACGATTTGCTCTGCGTGATCGGCCATGAACATGATTTGCCAGCCCTTGGAAAACTGTTCAGCCAGGCACCGCAACGGGGCCTGGATTTGCGCTTCTTCGGCGACTTCGTACTCGAAGGAGACGCCCAGCTGGCCGCGGTTGCCACGCTGTATGGGTTGAAGCTGGACGGCATCGATCCGGACATGACCCTGGGCCGTTTCATTGCCCAGAAAGTCGGCGGTGCACCCGTGGTTGGCGACCAGGTGGATTGGAACAACACCCTGTGGACCGTCGCGGCCATGGACGGGAACAAGATTGGCAAAGTGGGCGTCAGATTCCCCGAAGGAAGTCGCCCGGGTCCCGGCTTGTTCCTCTAAACTGCTCCCACTCTCATTTGCTTGACCGGTCTCTATGCCTACCCTGCGCTCCTTATTCGCCATCGCCCTGCTCGGCCTGGGTCTTTCCATCTGCACGGTCCAGGCCGCTGAGCCGCCGACCAGCACCTCGGTCCAGGCCAGCCTGGACAAAATCGCCGACCGCAAGCTCCCGGAAGCCGACCAGAAAGCCTTGCAGGCCGTGTTGCAAAACACCCTGACCCAGCTGACCAACAAGGCCGACTACGAACAGAAACTGCTCGCCCTCAAGCAGCAACTGGCCAACGCGCCCAAACAGAACATCGAGAACCAGCGCGAACTGGCGCGGCTCAAGGGCACCAATGTGGTGCCGGTGGCGCAACGCTACGCCAACCTGCCGATTCCCCAGCTAGAGCAAATGCTGACGGAACGCTCTACCCAGCAGAGCGATCTGCAAAAGGCCCTGGCCGACGCCAACAGCCTGGTCATCACCGCCCAGACCCGCCCCGAGCGCGCCCAGGCGGAAATCTCCGCCAGCCAGACCCGAATCCAGCAGATCAACGCCATCCTCAAGGCCGGACGGGATGCGGGCAAGGCGCTGAGCGCCGAGCAGCGCGACCAGCTCAATGCGGAACTGGCGGCCCTCAACGCGCTGATTCCACTGCGCCGCCAGGAGCTGGCCGGCAACAGCCAACTGCAAGACCTGGGCAATAGCCAGCACGATCTGCTTTCGGAAAAGATCGACCGCATGGAGCGGGAAATCCAGGACCTGCAGAACCTGATCAACCAGAAACGCCTGGCCCAGTCCCAGGAAACGGTGACGCAGCAATCCATCGAAGCGCAGAAAGCCGGCGGCAGCAGCCTGCTGGCGACCGAAAGCACGGCCAACCTCAAGCTTTCCGATTATCTGCTCAAGAGCACCGACCGCCTCAACGAGGTCACCCAGCAGAACCTGCAGACCAAGCAACTGCTGGACAGTGTCACCCAGACCGATGCCGCCCTGGACGAGCAGATCAGCGTGCTCAAGGGCAGCCTGCTGCTCTCCAAGATTCTTTACAAGCAGCGCCAGACCTTGCCGCGCCTGAAGCTGGACCAGAACCTGGCCGACCAGATCGCCGACATCCGCCTGTATCAGTTCGAAGTCAGCCAGCAACGTGAATTGCTGAACAATCCCGCAGCCTACGTCGACAACCTGCTGGCGTCCCAGCCCTCCGAGCAGGTCACCCCACAGCTGCGCAAGACCCTGCTTGAACTGGCCCTGACCCGGGTCGACCTGCTGGACCGCCTGAACCGTGAATTGAGCGCGGTGCTCAACGAGTCCATCACGCTGCAGCTCAACCAGAAACAACTGCTCAGCACCGCACAGAATCTGCGGGCCACCCTTGAAGAACAGATGTTCTGGATTCCCAGCAACAAACCGCTGGATTTCGAGTGGATGCGTGGCGTGCCGGCCCGCCTGGAAAAACAAGTCGATTCGCTGCCCTGGGCTTCGAGCCTCAGCGAACTGGCTGACGGCCTGACCCAGCGGCCGCTGCTGTTCCTGCCCCTGGCGCTGTTGATCGGCGCGCTGCTGTGGCGCCGCAAGAATCTTTATGCGCGCCTGAACAAGGTTCACCAGGATGTCGGCCACTTCAAGCGCGACAGCCAGTGGCACACACCCCAGGCGATTCTGATCAACATCCTTTTGGCCATGCCGGTGGCGCTGGCGCTTGCCTTGTGCGGCTACGCCTTGCAGATCGACGCCCGCGGCCAGAACACCAACCTCGGCGCGGCCTTGCTACAGATCGGGCAGGCCTGGCTGGTGTTTTACACAGCCTATCGAATCCTCTCGCCAGGCGGCGTTGCCGAGCTGCATTTCCGCTGGGAAAAACCCCAGGTCGAATTTCTCCAGGGCTGGATCCGTCGGCTCGGGCTGGTGGTATTGGCCTTGGTGGCCGTGGTGGCCGTGGCGGAGTTGCAGCCGTCAGCCCTGGCCGATGACGTGCTCGGCATGCCGGTGGTGCTGACCTGCTACGCCTCGATGGCCTGGCTGCTCAGCCGGCTGTTGCTCAGCAGTCCGACGCACAAGAACACATCGCTGTTCCGCAAGGCCGTCGGCGTGCTGTTCACCGCATTGCCGATCGCGCTGTTCGTCGCCGTCTGCTTCGGCTACTACTACACCGCGCTGAAACTCAGCGACCGCTTGATCAACACGCTGTACCTACTGATGTTCTGGCTGGTGATCGAGGCCACCTTCGTGCGTGGCCTCTCGGTCGCGGCGCGGCGCCTGGCCTACCAGCGTGCCCTGGCCAAGCGCCAGGCGGCCAAGGAGGTCGGCGACGGCGAAGCGGTGGTCGAGGAACCGACCCTGGACATCGAAAAGGTCAACGAACAGTCCCTGCGCCTGATCCGCCTGGCCCTGCTGGGCGGTTTCATGGCCGCGCTGTACTGGGTCTGGTCGGACCTGATCAGTGTGTTCTCCTACCTGGACAACATCACCCTCTACGAATACACCAGCGGCACCGGCGCCAACATGAGCATGGTGCCCATCAGCATCGGCGACATGCTTGGGGCACTGATCATCATCGGTATCACCTTCGCGTTGGCCCGCAACCTGCCGGGCCTGTTGGAAGTGTTCGTGCTGTCGAAGCTGAACCTGGCCCAGGGCAGCGCGTATGCCACCACGACCTTGCTGTCCTACGTGATCGCCGGCGTCGGCTTCGTCACGACGCTGTCCACCCTGGGTGTGAGCTGGGACAAGCTGCAATGGCTGGTGGCGGCGCTGTCGGTAGGCTTGGGCTTCGGCATGCAAGAGATCTTCGCCAACTTCATCTCCGGCATCATGATCCTGTTCGAGCGCCCGGTGCGCATCGGCGACACCATCACCATCGGTAACCTGTCGGGCACCGTGAGCAAGATCCGCATTCGCGCGACCACCATCACCGATTTCGACCGCAAGGACATCATCGTCCCGAACAAGACGTTCATCACCGGGCAGTTGATCAACTGGTCGTTGACCGACACCGTCACCCGGGTGACCCTGAAATTGGGCGTGGACTACGGCTCGGACCTGGACCGGGTGCGCGAATTGCTGCTCAAGGCCGCTCGCGATAACCCCCGCGTGCTGAAGGAACCGGAGCCGATCGTGTACTTCCTGAACTTCGGTGAAAGCACCCTGGACCATGAGCTGCGCATGCACGTGCGCGACCTCGGTGATCGAAACCCGGTGCTGGACGAGATCAACCGGTTCATCAACCGGGAATTCAAGAAGGAGCACATCAACATCTCCTTCCGGCAGATGGAAATCTACTTGAAGAACCTGCAAGGCCAGGAATACAAGCTGGTGCCTGCCGAGCCTGACAAAAAGACCATCACGCCCGTGCCTTCAACGGTCGCCAGCATCAAGCCGATGCCCGAGCCTCCGCAAGGCACCCTCGACTGACAGCGGGTTGCCTGCGGGCGGCCCGTCGGAGACGGCCATGAAAACGCTGGAAACGCTGACCTTCGATAACCGCTTCGCCCGCCTGGGCGACGGTTTCTCGGCCCATGTGCTGCCCGAGCCCATCGACAACCCGCGGCTGGTGGTTGCCAGCCCGGCGGCCATGGCGCTGCTGGACCTGGAGCCGGCAGAAGCCGAGACACCGCTGTTCGCCGAGATCTTTGGCGGCCACAAGCTGTGGGCCGAAACCGAGCCCCGGGCGATGGTGTACTCAGGGCATCAATTCGGTCACTACAACCCGCAACTGGGCGACGGCCGCGGGTTGCTGCTGGGCGAGGTGTACAACGAGGCCGGCGAGCACTGGGACCTGCACCTCAAGGGCGCCGGCCAGACGCCGTTCTCCCGGATGGGCGATGGGCGCGCGGTGCTGCGCTCTTCGATTCGCGAATTCCTCGCCTCCGAGGCCCTGCACGCCTTGGGCATCCCCACCACCCGCGCGTTGTGCGTGATCGGCTCCGACACCCCGGTGTGGCGCGAAAAGCAGGAGCGCGCCGCCATGGTGCTGCGCCTGGCCCCCAGCCATGTGCGCTTCGGACACTTCGAATATTTCTACTACACCAAGAAGCCGGAGCTGCATGCCGCCTTGGCCGAGCACGTGCTGAACCTGCATTTTCCGCAATGCCGGGAGCAGCCCGAGCCCTACCTGGCGATGTACCGCGAGATCGTCGAGCGCAACGCCGAACTGATTGCGAAATGGCAGGCCTATGGTTTCTGCCATGGCGTGATGAACACAGACAACATGTCGATCCTGGGCATCACCTTCGATTTCGGGCCGTTCGCCTTCCTCGATGACTTCGACGCCAACTTCATCTGCAACCATTCCGATGACCAGGGCCGTTACTCGTTCAGCAACCAGGTGCCCATCGGCCAGTGGAACCTCAGCGCCCTCGCCCAAGCCCTGACGCCTTTTATCAGCGTCGATGCCCTGCGCGAGACCCTTGGCTTGTACCTTCCCCTGTACCAGGCCCACTACCTGGACCTGATGCGCCGCCGCCTCGGCCTGACCGTCGCCGAAGAAGAGGACCAGAAACTGGTGGAGCGCCTGCTGCAACTGATGCAGAACAGCGGCGTCGACTACAGCCTGTTCTTCCGCCGGCTGGGCGACCAGGCTCCGGAACAAGCCGTTGCCGCCTTGCGCGACGACTTCGTCGATCTCAAGGGTTTCGATGCCTGGGCCGAGCTGTACGTCGCCCGCGTCAACCGCGAGGGCCCGGTCGACCAGGACCAGCGCCGCGTTCGCATGCACGCCGTCAATCCGCTCTACGTGCTGCGCAACTACCTGGCCCAGAAAGCCATCGACGCCGCCGAGTCAGGCGATTACGAAGAAGTCCGCCGCCTGCACAGCGTGCTGAGCAATCCTTTTGAAGAACAATCGGGGATGGGCAGCTACGCCGAGCGGCCGCCGGAATGGGGCAAGCATCTGGAGATCAGTTGCTCGTCGTAACGCGCTCACAACGCATCAATACCCGTGGCGAGGGAGCTTGCTCCCGCTGGGCTGCGAAGCGGCCCCAGAATGGACTGACGCGCTTTTTCAGACTGACCGCGTCAACCGGTTTTACGACGGCTGCGCCGCCGAGCGGGAGCAAGCTCCCTCGCCACGGGTGAAAGATTGGCTGGGCGAAGGTCAACGCAGCCTGCTCATCCCGCCTTATCGTTCCCCTGTTCGGGCGTCTCGATGCCTGATTCTGGCTCTTCCCCAGCCGGCGCTGCCGGTTTTTCCTCCGGATAGCCGGGCATTCCATGCGCGTCTTCCGGGGTCAATTCGTCCCGATCGTGACGACTGTCAACGGCATAGGCCGGGGCGGCGTTGGGGTCTTCGTCGCGGCCAGCGGTGCCCAGGACGAAGCCATCATCGTTGGGGTTGTCCAGTGTCTTGGGGGTGGTTGGGTCTTGAGGGGTGCTCATGGGACCTCCTGGTTGTGAACAGGTATGGTTTTGAGGGCACGGCGCGCCGTCAGTGCGGCGCACCTGATGAATGGCAACCCGAGGCCTATGCACTAAGCCATATCACTGTGGCTGAATTCCTCGGCCAGGAAATCGATCAACGTGCGCACCGACGGTAGCAACCCACGCCGCGACGCAAAGATTGCATGAACGATCCCGCATTTCGGCGTCCAGCCGGGGACCAACTCCACCAGACGCCCGGCGGCGATGTCTTCGCGCACCACCACGGTCGGCAGGTGGGCGACACCAATGCCAGCCAGCACCGCGTGCCGCAGGGCCAGCAGGTCATCGGTGACCATGCGCGGCTCATGTCGGATCAACGCTCGGGTGCCGTCCGGCCCGAACAACTCCCACTGATACTCCCGTTGCGCACCGCCCCAATGCACGCTGGGCAGGCCGTTAAGGTCCGCCGGTGAAGCCGGCGAAGACAATCGCTCTACAAATGCAGGGCTGCCCACCAGGCATTGGGTGCTGTTGCTCAGTACCTTCATGACCATGTCGGTGTTTTCCAGCGGCGGAAAGCGCACCCGCAGCGCTATATCGAACCCCTCGTGGATCAGGTCGACTCGGCGGTTGGTGCTCTCGATGAACAACTCCACCCGCGGATATTTGAGCATGTAGCGGGTCAGCATCGGCCCGACCCAGCTGTTGAGCAGCGCCGTCGGGCAACTGATGCGCACCAGGCCCTGGGGCTCGGAGCGGTTGCGCTCGATCACCTCGGCGGCGCTCTCGGCCTCGACACGCATCGCCAGGCAGCGCTGGTAATAGGCCTGGCCGATCTCCGTCAACGTGCAATGCCGGCTGGTGCGATGGAGCAAGCGCACCCCTAGCCGCTCTTCCAACTGGGCGATACGCCGGCTGAGCTTTGACTTGGGTATGTCCAGCGCTCGGCCCGCTGCGGCGAATCCACGGTGCTCAACCACCTGGGTGAAGTAGTACAGCGTGTTGAGGTCTTCGATGATCGTTCTCCAAATAGAACGCTAAGGCTGATTTTTGCAGTCTAGCGCGTCAAAGGTGCCAGTTTTAATCTACACACATCGAAACGCAATACGGATTGAAGCCGGCGCTTCGGCCAGATGAATCCCGAATAAACGCTGTACCGACATTAAAAACCTTAATCACGCCGAACCTTCGGCAACCAAAACTTAATGAGGGCTACGCCATGACCACTTCCTACAACCGTCTCGACAAAGATAACGCCGCCGTTCTGCTGGTGGACCACCAGGCTGGCCTGCTGTCGCTGGTACGCGACATCGACCCGGACCGTTTCAAGAACAACGTGCTGGCCCTGGCGGACCTGGCCAAGTACTTCGAACTGCCGACCATCCTGACCACAAGCTTCGAAACCGGCCCCAACGGCCCGCTGGTACCCGAGCTCAAGGCACTGTTCCCGGACGCGCCGTACATTGCCCGCCCTGGCCAGATCAACGCCTGGGACAACGAAGACTTCGTCAAGGCAATCAAGGCCACCGGCAAGAAGCAACTGATCATCGCCGGCGTAGTGACTGAAGTTTGCGTAGCTTTCCCAGCACTGTCCGCGCTGGCCGAAGGTTTCGATGTGTTCGTGGTCACCGATGCCTCCGGCACGTTCAACGAACTGACCCGCCAATCGGCCTGGGACCGCATGTCCTCCTCGGGTGCGCAATTGATGACCTGGTTCGGCCTGGCCTGTGAACTGCACCGCGACTGGCGCAACGACGTGGAAGGCCTGGCGACCCTGTTCTCCAACCACATCCCGGATTACCGCAACCTGATGACCAGCTACAACACGCTGACCCAGGCCAAATAATCAGCAACACCGATACCCTGTGGGAGCGAGCCTGCTCGCGATAGCGGTCTGCCAGTCCAGGATTCCTGACTGCACACCGTCATCGCGAGCAGGCTCACTCCCACAGGTTTTTGTGTTGGTTCTATATAGTGTCCAACCTGAGTAACCAAATTCCAGGAGACGACCCGATGCTCATCCCGTGCCCCCATTGCAACGGGCTCAACCGCATACCCGCCGAACGCCTGGGCGACCAGCCCAAGTGCGGGCGCTGCAAGGCCCAGGTGTTATCGAGCAAACCCTTCGAACTCAAGCAAGGCGACTACGCCAGCCAGATCAAGGGCGACCTGCCGTTATTGATAGATGTCTGGGCGGATTGGTGCGGCCCGTGCAAATCCTTCGCGCCAGTGTTCGAACAGGCCGCCGCGCAGCTGGCCGGCAAGTGCCGGTTGGCCAAGCTCGACAGCGAAGCCAATCAACAATTGTCAGCGCAGTTGGGGATTCGCTCGATACCCAGCCTGATCCTGTTCAAGGACGGCCGAGAAGTAGCACGCCAAAGCGGCGCGTTCCCCTTGCCGCAGTTGATGAGCTGGCTACGCGGCCAGGGGATTTGAATCAGGCGTTTTCCAGCAACCCATGCAACTCCACGAACTGCTGGGTCAGTTTATGCCGTGGGTCCAGGTGGATCAGTGGCAGGCTCGCCTGGTGAGACTCACGCATGCGCACGGAGCTGCTCAGGTAAACGGGCAGCACCGGCAAGCCTTCGGCGATCAATTCGTCGAGTATCTGCTGGGGCAGGCTGGCGCGGGCCTGGAACTGGTTGACGACAATGCCTTCGATTTCCAGTTCTTCATTGTGATCGTCCTTGAGCTCGGCGATTTCCGACAGCAGGCCATACAGTGCCTGGCGGGAGAAACTGTCACAGTCGAAAGGAATCAATACCCGATCTGCCGCGATCAACGCTGAAACCGCGTAGAAGTTGAGGGCCGGCGGAGTATCCAGATAGATCCGGTCGTAATCCTCGTCCAGCTCTTCGAGCAGCTTGCGTAGCTTGTTGATCTTGTGTTTTGCCTCGAGCTTGGGCTGCAGATCGGTCAGTTCTGCGGTGGCCGTGATGACGTGCAGGTTGTCGAAGGGCGTTTCGTAGATATCGACCCTGTTCTTTTTCGAGAAAGGCCCCGACGACAGGGTCTGCTTGAAGAAATCCGCGATGCCCACGGGAATGTCATCGCCGGTCAAGCCGGTCAGGTATTGAGTGGAGTTGGCCTGCGCATCCAGGTCGACCAATAGCGTGCGATACCCCTCGCTGGCGCTGACCGCCGCCAGATTACAGGCGATGCTGGACTTGCCTACGCCACCTTTCTGATTGAACACCACACGCCGCATGACAAAACCTCCGTGTATCAAAGATTCCCGAGTGTAGTAGCGCAACACACCGCTTCGCTACCTTCCCCATGATCGGATTACGGCGTCGGTGGCTTTTTCAGACAACCGAGCGTCAATTCGCCTGTATATGAAGGAAGCGCCTGACAGACAATCACTTTTTAACCGTCACAATGGCGGTCCCGTGTTGGGTCTGGTTCCTTGATGATTTTGCCTGGACGAAATGTAACCAGTATTTGCTACAAGCCAACCGCACCGGGATAATGCGCGCCACTTGGGTCGCAAGGCCATGCAGGGTTGGACGCGGGTCAAACCACTGAACCGTGACAATAAAAGCCCGCAGGGGTGGGATGAGTCTGTGATCAATTTCAATATCGCCCAATGGCGCGCGTGGGCCCCTGGGCTCGAAAGCGTGGACGATTGGCAGGCATGGAGCCGACAACCGGTCGTGCCGCCCGTCAGCGATGCGGCCCCTGACGTGTCGTTCCTGCCAGCCATGCAACGCCGACGCCTCAGCCGCCTGGCCCGCATGGCCTTCAGTGTCGCCTGGCCGCTGGCCGAGGGGCGACCGGACCTACCGTTGGTCTTTATTTCCCGCCATGGCGAAACCCCGCGCACTTTTGAGATTCTCAAGGACCTGGCCGGGGATCAACCGCTGTCTCCTACCCAGTTCAGCCTGTCGGTGCACAACGCGGTGATTGGCTTGTGGTCGATCATGCGCGGCGAAACCAGCGAGATGACGGCCCTGGCCGCGACGGGCGATGGCCTTGAACACGGCATGCTGGAGGCCGCCGCCTTGCTCGACGAGGGCACGCCAGCGGTGTTGCTGGTCATCACCGAAGAGCAACCGCCCAGCGTCTACGCGCCTTGGGTCGACGACGTACCGTTTCCCTACGCAGTGGGGCTGTTGCTGACCCGTGGCGACGACTGGCAACTGCAATTAGCCAATCCGCCGGCCCCGCTGCCGGTCAGCGACTGGCCCCATGCCCTGGATCTGTTGCGTACGCTGCTGGGCAACCAACTCACCTGCCAACATGCCTGGAAGAATCGTCTATGGACCTGGCAACGCAACCGGTGACCGGTAAACATCGCGACGCCTACTACTGGCGCTTGTTCGCGACCGCCGCAAGCTTCGCTCTCTTCGGGCTGGGTGGGCTGTGCCTGCGGTTGCTGGTGTTTCCGTTGCTCAACGCGCTGCCCGGCGACTCGCAGACCCATCGGCAGCGAGCCCGTAGAACAGTCGGGCGCCTGTTCTGGTTCTTCATTCGATTCATGGCCCGCACCGGTGTGCTCACCTATCAGATCGATGGCGCGGAGAAACTCGGCCGCCCGGGGCAGATGATCATCGCCAACCACCCGTCGCTGATCGACGTGGTGTTCCTGATCGGGCTGGTGCGCGACGCCAACTGCGTGGTCAAGCAAAGCCTGTGGGACAACCCTTTCACCCGTGGCCCACTGCGTTCGACCCAATACATCAGCAACGACGGCAGCATGGACATGCTCGATGCCGCCAGCAACGCCCTGCAGGATGGCCAATGCCTGATTGTCTTTCCCGAAGGCACGCGCACCCAGCCGGGCCAAGCGCCGGCCTTTCATCGAGGCGCCGCCGCCATTGCCCTGCGGGGTGCGAAAATCCTCACACCGGTGACGATCAAGGTCAGCCCCACGACCTTGACCAAGGCCGAGCCCTGGTACCGCATCCCCCTGCGCCGCGTGCACTTCAGTTTTCGCGTCGGTGCCGATATAGACCCACAGGCTTTCGCCGCGCTGGGCCCCGCGCCACAGGCTTCACGCCGGCTCAACGATTATTTGCATCACTATTTCATCAAGGAGCTCGCCGAAGATGAGCGATCTGCACCGTGACATCAAACAACTGATCATCGAGGCCCTCGGCCTGGAGGACATCGGTATCGACGACATCGGCGACGATCAGATCCTGTTCGGCGACGGCCTGGGCCTGGACTCGGTGGATGCCTTGGAGCTTGGCCTGGCGATCCAGAAAAAATATGGCATCAAGATCGACGCCGATGCCAAGGACACCCGTAACCATTTCAGCAACGTGGCAAGCCTTGCGGCCTTCGTCACTGCAAAAAGCGCCTGAGACAGACCATGCAAACTCGTGACGATATTTTCAACACCCTGCGCAATGCCCTGGTCGAGCTCTTCGAGCTGGACCCTGAGCGTGTAACGCTGGAGTCGAACCTGTATCAGGATCTGGAAATCGACAGCATCGATGCAGTCGACCTGATCGACCACATCAAGCGCCAGACCGGCAAGAAAATCGCCGCTGAAGAATTCAAATCGGTGCGCACCGTCAACGATGTAGTCGAGGCGGTCTATCGACTGGTCCAGCCGGCCGCATGAGCCGGCTGATTGGCCTCGGCCTGCTGCTGGCGGGCCTGCTATACCCTTTTGCGGTGTATTTCGGCATGGAGCACTTCGCCCCCTGGCAGTTCGGGCTTCTATTGGGCTGCCTGTGGCTGGCCCGGGCGCTCCTCGGCAAGGCCGGGCCCGGCAAACGCTGGATGGCGGTCACGGCGATCTTTTTTTGCGTGTTGCTCGCGGTATTCGACAGCCCGCTCTTGCTGCGCTGGTATCCGGTGTTGATCAGCGCGTTCATGCTCGCGCTGTTCACGCTGAGCCTGAAGTACGGCCCGCCGATCATCGAGCGTCTGGCCCGCCTGCGCGAACCACGGTTGCCGGCCAAGGCGGTGGTTTATACCCGCCAGGTCACGGTGGCCTGGAGTGTGTTTTTCCTGTGTAACGGTTTGCTCGCCGCCGCCCTGACCCTTTGGGCGCCGCTGAGCTGGTGGATGTTGTACACCGGCCTGATTTCCTACGGATTGATGGGGCTGCTGTTTGCCATTGAATGGCTCATACGACAACGGGTAAGAGGCCGCCCATGAATTGGATAACACTTGAGCAGATACTGCTCGAGGCCCAGCCAGGCCGCGCGGTAGCGGTCGGGCCGGGACTGGACCACGCGCAACTGCGCACAGACGCGCTCAGCCTGGCCGCCGGATTGCAAGCCCGGGGCATCCGGCGCCTGGCCGTGCATCTGGATGATGCAGCGGACCTGGCGGTTGCCCTGCTCGGCGCCTGGCGCGCCGGCGCGCGCGTGCTGCTGCCCGCTGACCTGCAACCGCAGACCCGCCAGCGCTGGTCGGCCGATGTCGACTTGTGGCTGACCGACCTGCCCGGCGACACCCAACCCAATGACCTGCGACAGACTCCGCTGGAAGCCGCTGAGCTGGATCTCGATCAATGCTGGCTGGCCCTGTGCACCTCCGGTTCCAGTGGCGAGCCCAAACGCATCGAAAAAACCCTGCGCCAGCTGAGCAATGAAGTCCAGGCGCTGGAGCAGTTGTGGGGCGCCGACCTTGGCCCGGACGCCTGCATGATTGGCAGCGTCGCCGCCCAGCATATCTACGGCTTGCTGTTCCGGGTGCTGTGGCCGCTGTGCGCCGGGCGCACCTTCGTTCGTCGGCAACTGGCCTTCCCGGAGGATATGCAGCGCGCCAGTCGCGAGCATCCGGCGTTTGCCTGGGTCGCGAGCCCGGCGCTGCTCAAGCGCATGGGCGATAACCTCGACTGGCCAGCCTTGGGCAGCGTGCGCCGAGTGTTTTCCTCTGGGGGCGCCTTGCCTGCCGACGCGGCCCAGAGTCTCGAACAACGCCTGGGACAATGGCCGACGGAAATTTTCGGCAGCTCGGAAACCGGCGGCATTGCCTGGCGCCAGGGCGGCGACTTGTGGCAACCGTTCGCCGGTGTCGAGCTGAGCCAGGACAGTGACGGCGCCTTGCTGATTGCCTCGCCTTATTTGCCGGCCGGTCATGTGGAACACACCGCCGACGCGGCGCGGATCGCGGCGGATGGGCGCTTCCAATTGCTAGGCCGCTTGGACCGCATCGTCAAGCTCGAAGAAAAGCGCATCTCGCTGCCCATGCTGGAACAGGCGTTGACGGCCCACGAATGGGTCAGCGATGCACGGCTGGGCGTCGTGCAGGAGAACCGAGCCTCCCTCGGTGCCCTGCTGGCGCTCAGCGAAGCCGGCTTGCTGGCCCTGCGCAATCTGGGCCGGCGGGCCGTGACCCAAGCCCTGCGCCAGCACTTGAGCGGGCACTGTGAAACCTTGGCGCTGCCCCGGCGCTGGCGCTGGCTGCGGCAACTGCCGTTAAACGCTCAGGGCAAGCTGCCCCAGGCCGAAGTCGAAGCCGTGTTGATGGCGCCGCGTCCAAAAGCCCCTGAGATGCTTGAGCAAATTGAAACCGACGGCGAATGGAGCCTGCGCCTGGCGGTGCCCCCCGACCTTGCATACTTCAGCGGCCATTTTCCCACCGCGCCCGTCCTTCCGGGGGTGGTGCAAGTCGATTGGGCCTTGAACCTGGGCCGTCGATTGCTGGACTTGCCGCCCCGGTTCGTCGGCATGGAGGTGCTGAAATTCCAGCAACTGGTGCGACCCGGTGATGAAATCCAGCTGCACCTGCGCTTCGATCGTGAGCGCGGCAAGTTGTACTTCGCTTACCGCAATGACACGGCGGCCTGTTCGAGTGGGCGGATTGTGTTGGGGGAAAACAATGCCTAGGCACCTGCATAGAACACTGTGGCGAGGGAGCTTGCTCCCGCAGGGTCGGTGCGACGCTTGCGGCGCAGCCGCCCTCGCTTTTTTTGCGGTTGCTACGCAACCGAGCGGGAGCAAGCTCCCCCGCCACAAAGAATTCCTTTGGCACAGGTGCAGAGCCCATGCATAACCCCTGCGCCGTCATCCCGGTCTACAACCACGAAACCGCCATCGCAACGGTGGTCCAGGCATTGCTCGGCAACGGCTTGCCCTGCGTGCTGGTGGACGATGCCAGTAGCGCGGCTTGCGCGGCGGTGCTCGAACAATTGGCTGAAAACGAACGGGTTCACCTGGTGCGGCTGGCCGTCAATCAGGGCAAGGGCGGCGCGGTGATGACCGGGCTGCGGGAGGCCGCGCGCCTGGGTTTCAGTCACGCCTTGCAGGTCGACGCCGACGGGCAGCACGACCTAGGCGACGTACGCACCTTCATCGAACAATCCAGCGCTCATCCCGACGCGCTGATCTGCGGTTACCCCCTGTACGACGCCAGCGTGCCGAAAGGCCGCCTTTACGCACGCTACCTGACCCACGTAATGGTCTGGATCAACAGCCTGTCCCTGCAGATCCGCGATTCGATGTGCGGTTTCCGGGTCTATCCCCTGGCACCGACCCTGGCACTGATCGACTCGGCAAACATCGGCAAGCGCATGGATTTCGACTCGGACATCCTCGTGCGCCTGTCCTGGCGCAACCAGCCGATGCGCTGGCTGCGCACGCGGGTCCATTACCCTCTGGACGGGGTCTCGCACTTTCGCCTGTTCCACGACAATGTGCTGATTTCTCGCATGCACACCCGGCTGTTCTTCGGCATGCTGGTGCGCTTGCCGGTGATTCTCTGGCAACGGTGGCGCCCATGAACACTGACCAACAGCACTGGGCGGATCGCCAGGAGCGCGGTAGTTTCTGGCTGATGAAACTCACCGCGTTTGCCGCCAAGGTGTTGGGCCGTCGGCTGCTGACACCGGTGCTGTACGGCATCGTCCTGTACTTCTTCGTTTTTGGTCGCAGCGCCCGGCAGGCGGCCTGGCAGTATCAGCAGCGCCTCGCCGACTGGAGCGGCCGCCCCGAGTTGCGCCCGACCCACCGTCGAGTCTTTGGGCAATTCATGGCCTTCGCCGACTCCCTGCTGGACAAGCTCGACGTCTGGAACGGCAAGCTAAGCATCGAGCAGATCGAAATCGTCGACCCGGCGCTGCTGCGCAACCATTTGCGCGACACGCGAGGGCAGATGTTGGTCGGCGCACACCTGGGCAACCTGGAAATGTGCCGAGCCCTGGCCGAACTGGGTGAAAAGGTCACCATGAACGTGCTGGTGCATACCAAGCACGCCGAGCAATTCAATCGCTTGCTGGGCGAAGCCGGCGCCACGCACTTGCGGCTGATCCAGGTCAGCGAGCTAAACCCGGTGATCATGCTGCAACTGAGCGAACGCCTGGAGCGCGGCGAGTGGCTGGCGATCGCTGGCGATCGCGTACCGCTGCATGGCGGGCGCAGCGTGACGGTGGACTTCATGGGTTATCCGGCGGCATTCCCGCAAGGCCCCTGGCTGTTGGCCGGCCTGCTGAAATGCCCGGTCAACCTGCTGATGTGTCTCAAGCACGAAGGACACTATCGCGTCACCCTCGAACCGTTCGCCGATGCCGTGGTGTGGAAGCGCAACGAACGCGACCACGTGATTGCCCATTGGGCCGGCTTGTACGCCGAACGCCTGGCGCAATACTGCCTCCAGGGGCCACAACAGTGGTTCAACTTTTACCCTTTCTGGAAGACCGATGACGATGCCCACTCTTGAGCCGGTAACCTTCGGCGAACGCCCCCTGCGCATTGAAGATGTGCTGGCCCTGGCCAACCGTCAGGCGCCGACGCAATTGCAGGATGATCCGACGTTCCGCCAGCGCATTGCCAAGGGTGCGCAGTTCCTCGATTCCCTGCTGGACAAGGAAGGCGTCATCTATGGCGTGACCACCGGCTACGGCGACTCTTGCGTGGTGGCCGTGCCGTTGCACCACGTCGAGGCCCTGCCCCGTCACCTTTACACCTTCCACGGCTGCGGCCTGGGCAAACTGCTCGATGCCCAAGCCACTCGTGCCGTGCTGGCGGCCCGTTTGCAGTCGCTGTGCCACGGTGTGTCGGGGGTGCGCGTGGAGCTGTTGGAGCGCCTCCAGGCGTTTCTTGAACACGACATCCTGCCGCTGATCCCGGAGGAAGGCTCGGTGGGCGCCAGTGGCGATTTGACTCCGCTGTCCTACGTCGCCGCTACGTTATCCGGTGAACGGGAAGTCATGTTCCGTGGCGAACGCCGCCTGGCCGCCGACGTGCACCGCGAGCTGGGCTGGACGCCGCTGGTGCTGCGGCCCAAGGAAGCCTTGGCGCTGATGAACGGCACCGCCGTGATGACCGGCCTGGCCTGCCTGGCCTTTGCCCGCGCCGACTACCTGCTGCAACTGGCGACCCGCATCACCGCGCTGAACGTGGTCGCCCTGCAAGGCAATCCGGAACACTTCGATGAACGCCTCTTCGCCGCCAAGCCGCACCCGGGGCAGATGCAAGTCGCCGCGTGGCTGCGCAAGGACCTGGCCATCGACGCCCCGACCGCGCCGTTGCATCGTCTGCAAGATCGCTACTCCCTGCGCTGCGCCCCGCATGTGCTCGGGGTATTGGCCGACAGCCTGGGCTGGCTGCGCGGGTTCATCGAAACCGAACTCAACAGCGCCAACGACAATCCGATCATCGACGCCGAAGCCGAGCGCGTGCTCCACGGCGGGCACTTCTACGGTGGGCACATCGCCTTCGCCATGGACAGCCTGAAGAATCTGGTGGCCAACGTCGCCGATCTGCTGGATCGCCAGCTCGCCCTGCTGGTGGACGAGCGATACAACCATGGCCTGCCTAGCAACCTGTCCGGCGCCAGCGCCGAGCGGGCGATGCTCAACCACGGCTTCAAGGCCGTGCAGATCGGCACCAGCGCCTGGACCGCCGAAGCCCTGAAAAACACGATGCCGGCCAGCGTGTTCTCGCGCTCTACCGAGTGCCACAACCAAGACAAGGTGAGCATGGGCACCATCGCTGCCCGAGACGCGATCCGCGTGCTGGAGCTGACCGAACAGGTCGCCGCCGCCACCTTGTTGGCCGCCAACCAGGGCGTCTGGTTGCGCAGCCGCGCCGAAGACGCACGACCGCTGCCACCGGCCCTGGCCACGATGCACGAGCAACTGACCGAGGATTTCCCGCCGGTCATTGAAGACCGCGCCCTGGAAGGCGAACTGCGCCTGTGCCTGCAACGCATTGCCGAACAACACTGGAGGCTGCATGCGTAGCCAAGGCGTTCTGCACGTCGACACCCAGATCGTGGTGCCGTTTTTTGACGTCGACTCGATGAACGTGGTCTGGCACGGCCACTACGTCAAATACCTGGAAGTGGCCCGCTGTGCCCTGCTCGACCTGATCGGCCACAACTACAACGACATGCTCGAATCGGGGCATGCGTGGCCGGTGATCGACCTGCAGTTGCGCTACGTACGCGGTGCCGTGTTCGGCCAGACCCTGACCGTGCGCGCCAGTCTGGTGGAGTGGGAAAACCGGCTGAAGATCAACTACCTGATCAGTGACGCCGCAACCGGCGAACGCTTCACCCGCGCCAGTTCCGTGCAAGTGGCCGTGGACATGGCCACTCGCGAGATGCTGCTGGCCTCGCCTCGGGTGTTTGTCGAAGCGGTCGAGAGGAAACTGTCATGAAGCGCCTGCTCACCTGGCTGCTGCTGTGCAGCCTGTCGCCGCTGGCCCAGGCGTTCGACCTGCAGCAATTGAGCGATCAACTGGCGCGCCCGGACGTGATCCACGGCCAGTTCATCCAGGAAAAACACCTGCGCGCCCTGCCCCAGCCCCTCGTCAGCAAGGGCCGCTTCGTGCTGGCGAAAAACCAGGGTCTGCTGTGGCTGCTGCAAACGCCGCTGCAACAGGACTATCGCATCACCGCCAAAGGCATAGCCCGGCGGGACGGCAGCACCTGGCAGATACTGCCGAACAAAAGCGCCGGCGCCCAGCAGAACCGGTTGTTCCTGGCGGTGTTGCAGGGCGACAGCAGTGGCTTGCAGCGTGACTTTGAGCTGAACCTGTCGGGGGAGCCGCAACAATGGAGACTCACCCTGACCCCACGCTCGGCGCTGCTCAAGCAGGTCTTCAACCAGATCAACATTGACGGCGGCCAATTGGTCCAGCGCATTGAACTGCTGGAAGCCCAAGGCGACAGTACCGTCCTGCTTATGCGCGAGAGCACCAGCACGCAACCCTTGAGCGAAGCGGAGCAACATGACCTTGCCGAGTGAACGGAGGCTGCCGTGGCTGTTCTTGATCCTGCTGCTGGCAGTGCTGGCGCTCGCCGGTTGGCAATGGCGCAACGGTGCGCCGTTGTCGGCGAACCTGATGGAACTGGTGCCGGGCACATCGCCGGATGCGCTGGAGCTGATCGCTGAACAACGCATGCAGGAACCACTGAACCGCGAAGTGTTGGTGCTCGTCGGCCACGCCGACCGCCAGCAAGCCATCGCCCTGGCCCGCAGCCTGGGCGAGCAATGGCAGGCCAGCGGCCTGTTCGACAAGGTCCAGTGGACGCTTGAAGCCGACCTGCCTGCGCTGCGCAGGCAATTGCTCGACGGCCGGCTGGCCATGCTGTCGGCAACTGATCGGCAACAGTTGATCGACCAGCCCGAGGCCTTTATCCAGCAACGGGTGCAAGCGCTGTTCGACCCGTTCAGTGGCTTCAGCCTGGTGCCGAGCCAGGACGACTGGCTAGGCCTGACCGGGCGCATCCAGAACAGCCAGCCCCAGCGCGGCGCCATCGAGCTGGACGTCGGCAGCGGTGCGCTGGTTGCCGAAGCCGACGGCAAGCATTGGGTCATGTTGCGGGCGCGCACCCAGGGCAATGCCTTCGACATGAACCTGCCCCTGCAAGTGGCCGATCTGCTGCAACGCAGCCGCGAGCACGCGAGCCAGGCCCAGGGCAATCTTTTGGCGGCCAGCGGCCTGCTTTACGCCGCCAGCGGACAGCAACAGGCCTCGCGGGAAATCACTTGGGTCGGCGGCGGCGCAACGGTGGGCATCCTGTTGTTGTTGTTGCTGGCCTTCCGCCGCTTTGCCGTGTGGCTGGCGTTCGTGCCGGTGCTGGTGGGCATGTTGTTCGGCGCGGTGGCCTGCGTGGCGGTGTTCGGTCGCATGCACGTGATGACCCTGGTCTTGGGTTCGAGCTTGATCGGCGTCGCCGTGGATTACCCACTGCATTATCTGTCCAAGAGCTGGAGCCTCAAGCCGTGGCGCAGCTGGCCGGCGCTGCGCTTGACCCTGCCGGGCCTGAGCCTGAGCCTGGCGACCACCTGCATCGGCTACCTCGCACTGGCCTGGACACCTTTCCCGGCCCTGACCCAGATCGCGATCTTCTCCGCCGCAGGCCTGGTCGGCGCCTACCTGACGGCGGTCTGCCTGTTGCCGGCGTTGCTCAAGCGGGCGGACTTGCGCCCCGCACAGTGGCCGCTGCGGGTGTGCGAAGCCATGCTCCAGTGCCGAGAAGCGCTGCTGGCCCGGGTGCGCACACCCGTCCTGTTGGCGTTGCTGTTGGCCTTCTGTGGCGGTGGCCTATGGCAACTGAGCAGCAAGAACGACATCCGCCAGTGGATCGGCACGCCCCAGCACCTGACCGACGAAGCCCGCGATGTGGCTCGCATCACCGGTTTCCAGCCCACCAGCCAATTTTTCCTGATCCGTGCCGACGACCAAGCGCAACTGCTGGAGCGCCAGACCGCCCTCAACGAGCGGCTGGACCAGTTGATCGGCCTGGAAAAACTCCAGGGCTACCTGTCCCTCAATCAACTGGTCAGCCCGCCCGCCGAGCAACAAAAAATCCGTGAGGCCCTGGCCCGGTTGCCGGCGTTCTGGCAGCCATTGCTGGACGTCGGCGTGCCGGTTGCCGCGTTGCAAGCGCAGTTGCAGCAATTGCAGGCCCTGCCAGTGACCGACATCGACGCCGCGCTGACCGGCCCGCTCGCAGAACCCTATCGCACCCTCTGGCTCGGCCCGACAGCGCAGGGCGTGGCGGCGGTGGTCAGCCTGCAAGGCTTGAACGATGCCGCGTTGCTGCGGGTGCAGGCGGTTGACTTGCCCGGCGTGCAATTGGTCGATCGCCTGGGTGACCTCAATCGCGTCTTTGCCGCCACGCAGGTCAGCGCCGCCGAATTGAAACTGGCCTCCTGCGTGCTGATCGTCCTGGTGCTGATCTGGCCGTTCGGGGCTGGCGGCGCGTTGCGCGTTGTCGCCCTGCCGCTCCTGGCCGCGCTGTGCAGCCTGGCGAGCCTCGGCTGGCTGGGACAGCCGCTGACGCTGTTCAGCCTGTTCGGCCTGTTGCTGGTGACCGCCATCGGCGTCGACTACGCGATCCTGATGCGTGAGCAGATTGGCGGAGCCGCCGTGAGCCTGCTGGGTACGCTGCTGGCGGCGATCACCACCTGGCTGTCGTTCGGCCTGCTGGCGCTTTCCAGCACACCGGCGGTGAGTAATTTCGGTCTGGCGGTAAGCCTCGGATTGGCGTTCAGCTTCCTGCTTGCACCGTGGGCCGGGCGCCAACCCCATGGGCCCAGCACTGCGGAGCCGGTCCAATGATGACGGCGCTGTTCTGGGTCATGGCCCTGGCGCTGTTCGCCATGGCGACGCTGGCCGGGCGACGCTTCGGGCTGATCCCCATCGTCAGCCAATTGCTGCTGGCGACGTTCGGCCTGCCCTTGTTGATGTATGGCTGGATCGAGCCGGGATGGCACCTCAGCGGTGCGCAACTGGTTTCGCCCGTGTGGTTGAAGAATCTCTACAGCCTCGCCTTCGCCCTGTTGCTGGGGCATATCCTCAGCGATGTGATCGACCTGCGCCTGGACCGCCAGAGCGTGAAGATTGCCCTGCCAAGCTTTGGCGTACCGTTTGCCTGTGGCTTGGCGACCGCGTTCTGGCTGCTGCCACCCCAGCCCTGGATCAGCTCGCTGGCGGTGGGGCTGCTGTTCGCGATCACGGCGATACCGGTGCTGTACCTGTACCTGCGCCATATCGCCTACCCGCCCGCCGCCACTCGCCGATTGGTACAGACGGCCATCCTGATCGACCTGATCTGCTGGAGCCTGTTCGCCCTGGCCCAGGGCAGCCTGCACCTGGGCAACCTGTTGCTGCCGCTGGCCGGTGCCTGCCTGCCGATGCTGCTGCGATTGGTGGGCCTGCGCCAACCGTTGCTGCACAGCGGCCTGTTCTTCGCCCTGCTGGTGGTGGCCGAACATTACCGACTCAATGCGCTCATCGTCGGCATCGGCTACCTGCTGTGCATGGCCGCGCTCAAGGTGCCGCTGGTATTGCCCCTCGGCGCCGAGTGGATGAACAGGTTGCAGACCTACCTGGCCATCCCGTTGATCCTGACGTTCGGTATCGTGCAGATCAACGTGCACAGCGTGATGGACAGCCTCGGCTGGGCCCAGCTGGGGGCGTTGCTGCTGTTGCCCATTGCCAGCAAACTGCTGGGCAACTGGCTTGGGCTCGGCTGGGCCGGGGCGTCCTTCGCCGGCGCCAGCCGCGTGCGGGAAAGTATCTTGCTGAATATTCGCGGCTTGAGTGAAATCGTCTTCCTCAATCTGCTGCTGCAACAACAACTCATCAGCCACGCGCTGTACTTCGCGCTGATGCTGATGGGTTTGATCGCGACTTTGCTGCCGGCCCTGGCCGGTTTTCACCGTATTCCTTCGCATGCCGTCCCGGCCAGGAGCCCCAGTGTCAACAGTTGAAATGGAACGTCGACAGGTCGTCATCATTGGCGCAGGCCCTTCCGGCGCCATCGCCGCCGCGCTGCTCAAGCGCAAGGGGCATGATGTGCTGGTCATCGAGCGCCAGCATTTCCCGCGGTTCTCCATCGGCGAGAGCCTGTTGTCCCACTGTCTGGATTTTGTCGAAGAAGCCGGCATGCTCGACGCGGTCAATGCCGCTGGGTTCCAGCGCAAGAACGGCGCTGCATTCGCCTGGGGCGAGCGCTACAGCGCCTTCGATTTCGGCGACACTTTCAGCGAGGGCAAGCCCACTACGTTCCAGGTCCAGCGCGCCGACTTCGACAAGTTGCTGGCCGACCAGGCGGCCCTGCAAGGGGTGGAAATTCGCTACGGCCAGGCCATTGCCAACGTTGATTTCAGCCTCGCCAGGCCGCAACTGGGCGTGCAGCGCGAGGATGGCAGCGAGTACCGGGTCGAGGCGGATTTCGTCCTTGACGCCAGCGGCTATGGCCGGGTCCTGCCGCGCCTGCTGGACCTTGAGGCGCCGTCCAATTTCCCGGTGCGCCAGGCCGTGTTCACTCACATCGAGGACCGCATCGACAGCCCGGTATTCGACCGCGAGAAGATCCTCATCACCACCCATCCGACGAAACGCGACGTGTGGTTCTGGACCATCCCCTTCAGCGATGGGCGTTGCTCGGTGGGCGTGGTCGCGGCAGCGGAACATTTCGCGGGCCGCACCAATGACCTCGATGCCTGCCTGCGCGGCTTTATCGACGAGACCCCAAGCCTGTCCGGCGTGCTGGCCAATGCTGCGTGGGACACTCCGGCGCGGACCATCGGTGGCTACTCGGCCAACGTGAAGACCCTGCACGGCCCTGGCTTTGCCCTGCTGGGCAACGCCGCGGAATTCCTCGATCCGGTGTTTTCTTCCGGCGTGACCATCGCCATGCGCTCGGCGAGCATGGCCGCCGGCGTGCTGCATCGTCAGTTGCAAGGCGAGCAGGTGGATTGGCAGGGCGAATTCGCCGAGCCACTGAAACGCGGCGTCGACACGTTCCGCTGCTACGTCGAAGGCTGGTATGCCGGCACGTTCCAGGACGTGATCTACTACACCGAAGGCTCCGCCGACATCCGCCGGATGATCAGTTCGATCCTCGCCGGCTATGCCTGGGATCAACGCAACCCGTTCGTCAGCGAACCCAAGCGGCGCCTGCGCGTGCTCTCGGAAATCTGCGCGAGCCCAGCGCCATGAGCAAACAACCATGAGCTACCTGAGCGATAACTACGTCCAAGAAACCCGCTTCGGCTTCTGGTTCCTGCGCAGCCACACCTGGCAGCATCATGTGCTGCGCGTGGCGGTCGAGGATCTGCGCGGTCTGTTCAATACCGCGCCGCCTTCCAATCCGGTGCTGCTGGATGCCGGTTGCGGCCAGGGCAAGTCGTTCCAGTACCTGCGCCAGGCATTCGCGCCGCAACGCCTGATTGGCGTGGACGCCGACCCCCACAGCCTGGACCTGAGCGCCCAAGAAGCCGCTCGCCAGGGCATGGCCGTGGAACTGATCGGCAGCGATTGCGCGACCTTGGCCGTGCCCGATGCCAGCGTCGACCTGCTGTTCTGCCACCAGACCTTTCACCACCTGGTGGAGCAGGAAAAAGCCCTCGCCGAGTTCTATCGGGTGCTCAAGCCCGGCGGCTACCTGCTGTTTGCCGAATCCACCGAAGCCTACATCGATACCTGGGTGATCCGCTGGCTGTTCCGCCATCCCATGCACGTGCAGAAAAGCGCCGCGCAATACTTGGCGATGATCCGCAACCAAGGCTTCCAGTTCGAGGACCGCAACGTGTCCTATCCGTACCTGTGGTGGAGCCGCGCCAAGGACTTTGGCCTCCTGGAGCGTTGGGGCCTGCGCCGGCCCAAGCCGTTCGGCGAGCGCGAAGAAACCTTGGTCAACGTGGTGGCACGCAAGCCGCTCGAAGGGACCGCCACATGATCCGCTGCCTGTTGATCGGTTGCCTGCTGCTGCTCTGTGCCTGCGCCAGCCACGCGCCGCTGCCCGAGCGCATGCCAACCCTGGCGCTGCCACTGCAATTGCACATCGAGCGGCAACTGGACGGCCAGCGCCAGGATTGGCTGTTGGTGATCCAGCGTGAAAACACCGGCATACGCTGGTCGATGATGGACCCGCTGGGCATTCCCCTGGCGCGCCAGCGCCTGGTGGACAACCAATGGCAAGCCGACGGTCTGCTGCCGCCCAATGCCGAGGCGCGGGAATTGTTCGCTGCGCTATTGTTCGCCTTGACCCCGGAAACCGAGCTTGCCGATCGCTACCCCGTCGCCCGGCAACACGGTGTCGAACGAGCCCTCGATGCGCGTTGGCAGGTGCGCTACAAACGGCCCCTGGATTTTGAGCTGCGCCTGCCCCAAGGCCCGCACTACCGCATCACACCGCTGACCGAGAGCGCACCATGACCGCTTATCTGAACGCCCTCGGGGTCATCTGCTCCTTGGGCCGGGACAAACAAAACGTCGCGCGCAACCTGTTTGCCGGCGATTGCTCGGGCGTGCGCGTCGAAGCCGGCTGGGTGGCCGAGCGGGCATTGCCGGTGGCTGCGGTAAGGGGAGAACTGGCCCCCATTCCCGGGGCACTGGCGGCGCAACGCAGCCGCAACAATCAACTGCTGCTCGAAGCCGGGTTGCAGATTCGTGCCGACATCGATCAGGCCATCGAGGCGTACGGCCCCGCGCGCATCGGTATCGTTCTGGGCACCAGCACCTCGGGCATCGACGAGGCCAGCCAGGGCATTGCCCATTACCTGCGCGAGCAGCGGTTCCCCGAAGGCTACGATTACCAGCAACAGGAACTCAGCGCGCCGGCCAATTTCCTTTCCGACTGGCTTGGCTTGAGCGGGCCCTCCTATGTGATCTCCACCGCCTGCACCTCCAGCGCGCGGGCCTTGATGAGCGCCCGTCGCCTCCTGGACCTGGGCTTGTGCGATGCGGTGCTGTGCGGTGGCGTGGACAGTTTGTGCAAGCTGACCTTGAACGGTTTCTCTGCGCTGGAAGCGGTGTCGAACGAGCGCTGCAACCCGTTTTCGGTGAACCGCAGCGGTATCAACATTGGCGAGGCGGCTGTGCTGTTTCTCATGAGCAAGACGCCAGGCGACGGCCATTCGATCGCCCTGCTCGGGGATGGCGCCAGTTCTGACGCGCACCACATTTCCGCGCCGGAACCCAGCGGTCGCGGCGCCCGCCAGGCGATGGAAAAAGCCCTGCGCTGTGCCGGCCTGGACGCCAGCCAGATCGACTACCTGAACCTGCACGGCACCGCCACGCAACATAACGACGCCATGGAAAGCCATGCGGTGGCTGGATTGTTTCCGGCGGGCGTGCCCTGCTCGTCCACCAAGCCCATGACTGGCCACACGCTTGGGGCGGCGGGCGCGTTGGAAGCGGCTTTCTGCTGGCTGACCCTGAGCCCTGACAACGTCGCCCAGGCCTTGCCACCCCACCTTTGGGACGGCCAGGCGGACCCCGAGCTGCCGGCGCTGGACTGGATAGATAGCCGTGCCCGCCTGAACCCGACCTTCCCCCGACGCCTGATGAGCAACTCGTTTGCCTTCGGCGGCAACAACGTCAGCCTCATTATCGGAGACGCCCAATGATCGACTGGCCGCTCGCCGAATTGATGCCCCATGCGGGCGACATGATTCTCATCGACCGGGTCGTGTCCTTCGATGACGAACAGATCCATGCACTCGCTACGGTCAAGCCCGGCGGCTTGTTCAACCGTGAAGACGGCGCGCTGCCGGCCTGGGTCGGCATCGAATTGATGGCCCAGAGCGTCGCGGCGTTCGCCGGTTGCCACGCTCGCCAGCGCGGCGATGCAGTGGAGCTGGGCTTTTTGCTCGGGACCCGCAAGTTCGAATGCAACGTCGAGCATTTCCCTCTCGACACTGAACTGGCCATCCATGGCGTGCGCTCCCTGGAAGACGACAACGGCATGGGTGTGTTCGAATGCCACATCCACGCGCCGGGCATCCATGCCACGGCGCGACTGAACGTATTTCGTCCGCCCCATGCTGCCCAGTACCTCAATGAAACTTCCGCAACAGGAACCCAGCCATGACTGAATCCGTACTGGTCACCGGCTCCAGCCGTGGCATCGGCCGCGCCATCGCCTTGCGCCTGGCCCAGGCCGGGCACGATATCGTCTTGCATTGCCGCAGCGGCCGCGCCGAAGCCGAAGCGGTCCTGGCAGACATCCAAGCCCTGGGCCGCAACGCCCGCGTCCTGCAATTCGACGTGTCCGACCGCGCCGCCTGCAAGGCGGCCCTCGAAGCCGACGTCGAAACCCACGGCGCCTATTACGGCGTAGTGCTCAACGCCGGCCTGACCCGCGACGGCGCCTTTGTGGCCCTCAGCGAAGACGACTGGGACAGCGTGCTGCGCACCAACCTCGACGGTTTCTATAACGTGCTGCACCCGGTGATGATGCCGATGATCCGGCGCCGCGCCGCGGGACGAATTGTCTGTATCACGTCAGTGTCCGGCCTGATCGGCAACCGTGGCCAGGTCAACTACAGCGCCTCGAAAGCCGGCTTGATCGGCGCGGCCAAGGCGTTGGCCATCGAACTGGGCAAGCGCAAGATCACGGTCAACTGCGTCGCGCCGGGGTTGATCGACACCGCCATGCTCGATGAAAACGTACCCGTGGAAGAATTGATGAAGATGATCCCCGCCCAGCGCATGGGCACCCCGGAAGAAGTCGCCGGCGCGGTGAACTTCCTGATGTCCGCCGAAGCTGGATACATCACTCGGCAAGTCCTGGCCGTCAACGGAGGCTTGTGCTGATGAAGCGCGTCGTCGTCACCGGCATGGCCGGCATCACCTCCATCGGCAGCGACTGGGAGACCATCGCCGCCAACTTCGCCGCCAACCGCAGCGGCATCCGGCGCATGGATGAGTGGGACCGTTTCACCGAACTGAACACTCGCCTGGCCGGGCCCATCGACGATTTCCAGGTCCCGGCCCATTGGACGCGCAAGCAGTTGCGCAGCATGGGCCGGGTCTCACGCCTGGCGGTGGCCTCGGCTGAGCAGGCCCTGGCCGACGCTGGCCTGCTGGGCGACCCGTCGATCAAGGACGGGCGCATGGGCGTGTCCTGCGGCTCGTCCACCGGCAGCACCGATGAGATCAAGGCCTTCGGCAACATGCTGCTCAACAGCGTGGCCGAAGGGCTGAACGCCAACTCCTATGTGCGGATGATGCCCCACACCACGGCGGCCAACATCAGCATCTTCTTCGGCCTGACCGGACGGTTGATCCCAACGTCCAGTGCCTGCACCAGCGGCAGCCACGGCATCGGCTATGCCTACGAGGCAATCAAGTTCGGCCGCTTGCCGCTGATGCTCGCCGGCGGCGCGGAAGAACTGTGCCCGACCGAAGCGATGGTCTTCGATGCGCTCTACGCCACCAGCCTGAAAAACGATGCCCCGCAGACCAGCCCGCGCCCCTACGACAAGGGCCGCGATGGCCTGGTGATCGGCGAAGGCGCCGGCATGCTGGTGCTCGAAGAACTGGAACATGCGTTGGCCCGTGGCGCACGGATCCATGCCGAAATCGTCGGCTTTGGCAGCAACGCCGACGGCCAGCACGCCACCCGTCCCGAGTTGAGCACCATGCGCCGGGCCATGGAACTGGCCCTGGAGGATGCCGGCCTCGAACCGTCCGCCATTGGCTACGTCAACGGGCACGGCACGGCCACCGAGCAGGGCGACGTCGCCGAGACCCTGGCCACCAGCAGCCTGTTCGGCGAACACATGCCCATCAGCTCGCAAAAAAGCTTTTTGGGCCACACCCTGGGCGCCTGCGGTGCGCTGGAGTCCTGGTTCAGCATCGAGATGCTCAACCGCGACCTGTATGTACACACGCTCAACCTCGATGAAGTCGACCCCGAATGCGGCACACTCGACTACTTGCGCAGTGAGTTTCGCGCGATGAGCAACGAATACGTGATGAATAACAATTTTGCCTTCGGCGGGGTCAATACCTCGCTGATTTTCCGTCGCTGGCATTGATTCCCATCAATCCTCTGGTCAAGGAGACCATGATGCCGTTGAAGAAAATCGCTGTAACCGCCGCCCTGTTGCTCGGCGCCTTGCCAAGCCTCAGCCAGGCCCGTGATACCGCGTTGTACCTGCCATTCGACAAAGTGGTCGCCGAAGCCATCCGCACCGGCAAGATCGACGGCAGCGTGAAGTTCTACCTGGCCGGCCACAAACCGGCCGGCAACGTATCCGTGGTCAGCCCGGGAGCGGTCACCAACAAGAAAACCAACGCGTTCAACAAGTCCGACGAAGCGGCCTGCGAATGGGTACTGCAATCAGCCCTGATCAGCCTGCACGAGGCCGCGAAAAACGCGGGCGCCAACGCCGTCACCAACATCGTCAGCTTCTACAAGCGCAACGAGCGCAAGGACCCCACGACCTATGAATGCCACGCTGGGGCAATCATGGCCGGGGTTGCGTTGAAAGGGGATCTGGCGAAGGTGCAGTAGTCAGGATTTGGGGCTTACATAGCTAAATCCACTGTGGCAGCGAGCTTAGCGGTGAATCAGTACCGGTGATGCCGGATCTACTGACGTCATCGCGAGCAAGCTCGCTCCCACAGGCCTCTACCCAGACGCGCCCTTGTGGCGAGGGAGCTTGCTCCCGCTGGGCTGCGCAGCGGCCCCCAGCAGACTAACTGGCCCCCCTTTCAAACTCCTTCTCCGACACATTCGCACCGGGCCTGCCGAAGATCAGAAACCGGAGTACATAATTTCCGAAACTTCCCACAACAAAACCCTTGAACCTCGCGCTAGGGTCACGTTCCCGACCACCAGCCAAAAATCCAAATCTCGCCATGAATTCACCGCCCGTCGGACCTGTCAACTCTGACAGTATCCAAAAGCTTCAAAGCGGTTCCAGACTCGAAACACGAAAAACATTCCTCAACCCCAAGGATGTTTTAGGTCAACGTTCGGCCGGCTGTTCGCCCTTCGAGCCACCACTCGTATGTTGATCTCTAACAACTACGGCCCGCCGATGGATAAGAAACTGATGGACACGATAACCTGGTCGGGCGTCGTCTCCACGTCTTCCTCACCCCACAGCGCAACCACGGCCGGGGAACAGAACGTGGTGGTTGACGATGTGAAGCTGACGCACGCTTACGCACATGTGAATGGAATATGCCTGCACTATGTGATCTGCGGCGATGGTGAGCAGCCGGTCCTGCTGGTGCATGGGTTTCCGGGCAGTTGGCGCAACTGGGAGCCGTTGATCGGGCCGTTGGTGCGGGCGGGTTTTACCCCCATCGTTCCTGACTATCGCGGCGCGGGTGAAACGGATATTTCCAGCGCTGGGTATGACAAGAAAAACCTGGCCCATGACCTGCACGAATTGGTGATGCATCTGAAGCTCAAGCAAGTCGATATCATTGGCCACGATATGGGGTTGATCATTGCCTACGCCTACGCCGCGCTTTATCCAGATGACACCAAGCACCTGATATTGATGGACGGATTCCTTCCCGGTATTCCCGGCTGGGAAAGTGCCTACAACGGCGACCCGTCAACCGGCATCGCGAGCAAATGGCATTTCCGGTTTTTTGGCAAAACAGCTATCACCTTGATCAAGGGGCAGGAAAGAACCTACCTGGACATGTTCTTCGATGACTTTGTCTTCGAAGGCAACGACAAAGTGCCGGATGAAGTGCGCCAGGCCCTGGTAACGGACTACGCCCGGCCTGGCCGAATGGAGGCCGCATTCAAACTTTACTCAGCCTGGGTGGAACATGACGCCAAGGACAACCTGGAGTTTTCCAGGAACAAGCTGACGGGTCCGGTACTCACCATCGGCGGCGATCATTCCCGGGGGCGGACGCTGACCGAGCAGGCCGCTTGCATTGCCGCACAACCACACTCGCTGATATTGAAAAATACCGGGCACTGGCTCCTTGAAGAGCAACCGCAAGCTACTCGCGACGCAATTCTGGCATTCCTGCAATAAAAGGAATATCCACATCCCCGAAATTCGTAACCCGAAGTTGACGACTGCACCGTCGCCCTTCCCATCGTGCGGTATTTATTTACCGCTCCTGCGTCGGCGTTCTCCAATAGCTTGCCTCTTCCGAAACTTTCCCAGGAAGAGCCCATGTTGGATAACGACTCACCGCCCCAGCCCAACATCCCACAGGGCAATGGCGCCAGCGATCCCAGTGCCGAATCGACACGCCAGGTCAGCGCCTCGCAGCGGCAAATGATAAACCTGAGCGAGGCCGCGCCACGTCCTTGCCGGGTCACCAGGCAACACTTGGAATATTGGTTCAAGCGAACCTTCCCCACCGTCGCGGGCGATATGGCGGTCGATCAGCTTTTCGTGCGCACATCGCAGAAGGCCCGGCTCTCTCAATCGGAACGTGAACCCAACGGGCAGAGCTCCAGACAAAAAAAGAAGATATTGCCGGCCTTGAACATTTTTTCTGGCGCGCCATTGCCGGCCAGGTAGATATCAGAGATAGCTTTGCTGATCTGGACAGCCTTGAAATAGTCGTGGAAATGGACGGCTCCAAGCGAGTGCCCACCGCCCTGAACAGTCCCGCGGCGAAAAAACAATTCCAGCGACTGCTCGGTACCACGCCAGTCGCTTATGAACAGCTGCTCATGACAGCGCTGGATGACTTCTGGGATACGCCGGCCGCGTTCAGCCAGGGACGAAACGTCAGTGACTGGTTGGCGAACGAACTCGCTGCGCAACTCACGGCACTGGCGAACCTTCATCTGCATGACAAAACGCTGAGCCCGCCGATGCATAAGGCGATAATGGATTCGCTGTCGGCGCCGGACGCGGCGTCTCGTAGCCAGCTGGCGGAGGGTACCAGGCCCGGGGTGTACAGCCTGATCGCCGCTTTCAATGATTGGGGATTGTCCGTTCCGGTAACCAGCGCCGCTGTCCTGTCGCGACATGACGCGGACGTGGATTGGGGCGGTGCCGTGCTGTACCGTCCCGGTAGGCCGTTGGAGGTCTACGAAGATTCAAAGCAACTGAAGATCTCCTTCATAGGCGACAGCACCGCAGATGAGGTGGAACTCGTGCCCTTGGAGCACAACTTCCTGACGCGTCTGGTCACGGACGTGCGGACAACGCAAAAAGCCGCCATCCGCGATGCCTTGTCGAGCGATGTTGTCGACGGGGAAAACATCTCCGGTTGGATGCATCGGCTGGACGCCGCAGCGGACCTTGGAATGCGATTGGATCTGGCAGGCGCCCTGGACGAACGTGAGTTTCGGCTGAAGCTCAAGAGCCTGCATCATTGGCTGCACGCCAGCACCCATATCATCGGCAGCGACCGTCTGGCGTGGTGGCAGGCGACGCAGGCCTTACAAGAAACCCTCACCGATATGGCGGCGCCGCCGGACCCGGTTTCAATGGGCACTGCGCAGGCCATTCGGGACCAGGCTCGCACACTGCTGGCCGGCTTCATCAAAGCGAAGTACCCAGCGGCAGATCCTGACGACATAACCTTGAGTATCCGAAAAGAGACACTTGATCCGCACGCGCCGACGGGCCATTCACCGTTCGGGTCTGGGGTCTCAATGGGCAGTGCCAAAGCGTTCCAGGACGACACGCGCTTGCTGACGGACTGGGCGATGTCCAACCTGACGGATGATGAGCGCCAGGCAGCCCACCACACCGTCTTTGGCCCGTTGAGCTTTGCACAGATTGTCGATGTCATCGAGCGGGCCGACGTGGGTGCGCGCCTTCCGGCTGTGCTGCAACGCAAGGCACGGGAGCGACAGACTCAATGGATGGGTGTGAAAGCAAAGCACATGCGGGCCCAGGTGTGGGCGGCCCATATCTCTGGAGACCTGCGACACGACAAGGACAACACCGGCTTGAAGCTGGTCCTGGCGGCACTGGACCGCCCTGGATCGGCGGAACGTGGCAAGGTCAACGGGCATGAAGTGGTCGTCCGGCAATTGCATTGGGGCGACAGCGTGTTGAAGGACCTGCTTGCGTTCGGAGTGAAGTCATTCGCCAGCCGTCCTTCGTTGACCTTGTATACGCCGGGTGCGCCGGACGGAAAAACCTTCAGGGACGTGGATGCATCAGGCAGCGGACGGGCGTTGCAAACAGCGTTGGCGCAGACCCTCACGGCCACCCCGGAGATGACCCGCTGGCTGATCTCCCATCTTCCGTTGCCGGAGCAAGCCGCTCAGGTCGCAGGCATGTTGCCGGCAGAAGATGACCTGACCGTCCAAGCGAAAATAAAAAAGGTCACGCAATCGGTTTTCAAATGGACAAGGGACAGGACTCGAAACGATTTCGCCTTCAAAGTCACTTCGCCCGTGGTCGAGGGAGACCTGTTGAAGGCGTTGCATGAAACGCAGATAACCCATGTCCTCAAAACGGTACGGACCCTGACAGTGAGCAACGCCGAACGCGACAGCGCAGCGGCTCGGGAAGGGCGTCGCAACGGTGTAGCCCTGTTGACCGGGGCTATGTCCATGGTTCCGGTGGGCCGCTTGGGTGGGATATTGGGACGAGCGATCTTGCCGACCCTGGCAGGCGGTGCCGCCGTCTCGGCGATACAGGATGAAGACGGCAGCGTCGGCCAGTGGACGAGCGATTTCATCCGTGGGCTGGGTGAGGTGCTGGCCGAGGGCGGGCAAGACTTGATCATGGCCCGCGCGACACGGCGTCGGGGCAAGGCCCATCCGGCCTTGGCATCGCTGCCTCGCATGCCGGACCCGCAGCTAAAGCCGTTCCAGCTCAAAGGCTTCGATGGCAAGGGGCTGCTGCCCGAGGGGCGCAGCCTCTATAGGGATGTGCAGGGACAGGGTTAGCCAAGGATATTACCGACACGGTGAAGTACGTGGAAAACTCCATGGACGCCAAGTTGGACACGATGTTTACCGGGGACGGGCCAGCTGTGGCGGCCGCAAGGCAAGCGTACCTGGATTCGCCGGAGTATCAGGCCAAGATCATCGACGAATTCAGGAAAGAAAGGGCCCGTCGACACAGACCCGGGTTACTCACCGAGATCAGGAATTTCAAGATCCCCTACATTATCGTCAACCGAGGCAAGACCCAGCGAAGCGCATTTTTCACCACTGAAGAAGACATCAACAATTTCACCAGAACCCTTGAAAACTACAGCCCTTTCGATATCGAGCTGGTCACCCAAGCCGCCTCCAACAAGGTCACCGGACAGTCCTCCGCTTCTGCTCCAGCCGCTATCACGCCGCAGGCTCCCACCGTTATTCCCAGGTACACGGTGACGATCAGCCCATTGGCTGAGGCGCAGATGTCATATGACAATTTCCCGGGAACCGCCAGGGTGAAAGTCATGGAGATCATGGATGACCTCCGTGCCGGCAGGATCACCACAAAAAAAATCAACCGATATTACTGGTACGACATGGCCCAGTTGGGTTTTGGCGGAGGAAGAGGCGCATGGCGCGCCGCGTTCGAACGTCACGGCGATACCTGGACTCTCCAAGGTTTTTACGACTATCACGCGACCCGAAACGCTACGGTCTGGGGGGATTGAGCAAGAGCGCCAGGTCAGCCCGTGGACGGCGGATACATTGCGTACAGAGCCTAGGATCCGGGTGAATCCGCTCCGTCGGTCAACAACGCCACAAACGCCGCGGCCATCGGCGAACGCTGGTCCTTGCGCTGAACCAGCCACACCGCCGAAACCGCCGCCGGGTCTAGCAGCGGCCGATAGACCACGCCGTCGATACGCATGCGTTGGTAAGACGCCGGCAAAACCGAGACCCCGAGGCCAGCCGCCACCAGGCCGATGATGGTCATGGCCTCCCCTGCTTCCTGGGCGAAGTGCGGACTGAAACCGGCGTCGCGGGCCAGATTCAATAGCTGGGCGTAAAGGCCGCTGCCGTAGCTTCGTGGGAAAAATACGAAAGGCTCGTGGGCCAGCGCCGACAGGTACAAGCCTTCGTCGCTGCCCTGGGCAAGCGGGTGCTTGGCGCCAAGCACGGCCACCAAGGGCTCGCGGCTGAGCTCGATTTCCACCAGTGAATCGGGCAACGGCAACGGCCGCATGATGCCCACCTCGATGGTTTCATCCACCAACGCATCGGAAACTTGGGTGCTACTCATCTCTCGCAGGTTGAGGTGGACGGCCGGGAAGCGTTGGCGAAAGTTGAAGATCGCTTGGGGAATGGTCGAATTGAACGGTGCCGAGGACGTGAAACCGATTTTCAGCTCGCCCAATTCTCCCAATTGGGCACGGCGCGCTACGTCGGCCGCCTTGTCGACTTGCGCCAGCACGCGTCTGGCTTCTTCCAGGAACAGCCGCCCGGCCTCGCTCAGTTCGACCCGACGATTGGTGCGCTCGAACAACCGCGCGCCGATTTCTTCTTCCAGCGCCTGGATCTGCTGGCTCAAGGGCGGTTGAGAGATGCCCAGGGCCAGCGCGGCGCGGCCGAAATGCAATTCTTCGGCAACGGCGATGAAGTAACGCAGGTGGCGCAATTCCATGGGCAATCCAATAGGTCGCAAAACGTCTTAAACAGGTCGAATAATATATTGGATAGAAACATTAGCCGGCTATATGCTTTTTTCAACGCCTGCCTGGTCGTGCTCCCGAGGTCCACCGTGAAAACTGCTACCGCTCCACTGGCCCATGAAGCCCCGTCTCGCACAGAGGAGAACGTCGGCGCCGAACTCAAAGACATCTTCATTGAAAAAGGCACGCCGATGTTCATGCGTACGGTGCTCGCCTTGTTCTGTGGCGGCTTCGCGACGTTCGCCCTGCTGTATTGCGTGCAGCCGATGATGCCGCTGCTGTCCCTGGAGTTTTCAATCAACGCCGCCCAGAGCAGCTTGATCCTGTCGGTGGCGACCGGCCTGCTTGCCATCGGCCTGTTGATCACCGGCCCGATTTCCGACCGTATCGGTCGTAAATCGGTCATGGTGGCGGCGCTGTTTGCCGCGGCGCTCTGCACAATCGCCAGTGCCATGATGCCCACTTGGCAAGGCGTCCTTGTCCTGCGCGCCTTGGTGGGGTTGTCGCTCAGTGGCTTGGCCGCGGTGGCGATGACGTACCTGAGCGAAGAAATTCATCCCAAGCACATCGGCCTGGCAATGGGGCTGTATATCGCCGGCAACGCGATTGGCGGCATGAGCGGGCGCCTGATCGCCGGCGTGTTGATCGACTTCGTCAGCTGGCACACCGCAATGCTGGTAATCGGCGGCCTGGCCCTGATCGCGGCGGCGGTGTTTTGGCGGATTCTTCCTGAATCGCGCAATTTCCGCCCCCGGTCGCTGCATCCACGCAGTCTGCTGGACGGTTTCATCATGCACTTTCGCGACGCCGGCCTGCCGCTGCTGTTTCTTGAAGCCTTCGTGTTGATGGGTGCGTTCGTGACGCTGTTCAACTACATTGGCTACCGCCTGCTGGCCGCGCCTTATCACCTGGACCAGGCATTCGTCGGGCTGCTTTCAGTGGTGTACCTCTCCGGCATCTACAGCTCGGCGAAGGTGGGCGCCATGGCCGACAAGCTCGGGCGTCGCAAGATGCTCTGGGCGACCATCGCCCTGATGTTGGCGGGCCTCGTCCTGACCTTGTTCACACCGCTATGGCTGGTGATCATCGGCATGCTGGTGTTCACCTTCGGTTTCTTCGGGGCGCACTCGGTCGCCAGCAGCTGGATTGGCCGTCGCGCCCTCAAGGCGAAGGGGCAGGCGTCGTCGCTTTATCTGTTCAGCTACTACGCCGGCTCCAGCGTCGCGGGCACCGCGGGCGGCGTGGCGTGGCACCTGGGAGGCTGGAACGGTGTCGGCGTGTTCATCGGGACGTTGCTGGTGATTGCATTGTTAGTGGCGGTGAAACTGGCGAAACTGCCGCTGCTGCCGGGAAATGAGCAACACATAAACAGCCAGACATAAAAAAGCCCGTCCGGTAGGGGCCGGACAGGCGGGTAGGACAGGGCTGAAATCAGTCGTGATATTGGCCCGACAACTCATGCACCGCGCGCAGGAAAGCGCCGGCGTGTTCCGGGTCGACTTCCGGCGTGATGCCGTGGCCGAGATTGAACACGTGGCCACTGCCCTTGCCATAGCTGGCGAGGATGCGTCCGACTTCGGCACGGATGGCTTCAGGCTTGGCATACAGCACGGTCGGGTCCATGTTGCCTTGCAGCGCGACCTTGTGACCGACACGCTGGCGGGCGTTGCCGATGTCGCAGGTCCAGTCCAGGCCCAAGGCATCGGCGCCGGCATCGGCGATACTCTCCAACCACAGCCCACCATTCTTGGTGAACAGGATCACCGGGACCTTGCGACCTTCGTGCTCGCGGATCAGGCCGCTGACGATCTTGCGCATGTAGGCCAGGGAGAACTCCTGGTACGCCGCCGCCGACAGGTTGCCGCCCCACGTATCGAAGATCTGCACCGCCTGGGCACCGGCCATGATCTGGCCGTTGAGGTACGACGTGACCGACTGCGCCAGCTTGTCCAACAGCAGATGCATGGCTTGCGGATTGTCGTAGAGCATCGCCTTGGTCTTGCGGAAATCCTTCGACGAGCCGCCTTCGACCATGTACGTCGCCAGCGTCCAAGGGCTGCCCGAAAAGCCGATCAACGGGACGCGACCGTTGAGTTCACGGCGGATGGTGCTGACCGCGTCCATGACGTAGCCCAGGTCCTTCTGCGGATCGGGGATCGGCAGGGCCTCGATGTCGGCCAGGGTGCTGACGACTTTCTTGAAGCGCGGGCCTTCGCCGGTTTCAAAGTACAGGCCTTGGCCCATGGCGTCGGGGATGGTGAGGATGTCGGAAAACAGGATCGCCGCGTCCAGTTGCGGGTAGCGGTCCAGCGGCTGCATCGTGACTTCGCAGGCGAACTGCGGATTCATGCACAGGCTCATGAAGTCACCGGCCTTGGCGCGGCTGGCGCGGTACTCCGGCAAATAGCGACCGGCCTGACGCATCATCCACACAGGTGTGACGTCTACGGGTTGCTTGAGCAGGGCGCGAAGGAAGCGGTCGTTCTTCAGGGCAGTCATGTCGGCATCCGGAAAAAAAGTGCGGGCATTTTCTCAGAGCGCGACGTAAAAGGCACGGCAAGAGCCGTGCCTTTTATCTATCGGGGCAACGCAGTCTTCCAAAACACCACAAACAACTGTGGGAGCGACGATTCGGCGCCCCGACTTGCTCGCGATGGCGGCATGTCAGCCAACGCATCTGGCGACTGATCTACCGCCATCGCGAGCAAGCTCGCTCCCACAGGGTTACCCCATTTCAGGTCTGGACGCGGCTCAGACTTGCAGGTAATCCAGGATCCCTTCCGCCGCATTGCGGCCTTCGAAGATCGCCGTCACCACCAGGTCGGAACCCCGGACCATGTCGCCGCCGGCGAAGATCTTCGGGTTGCTGGTCTGGTGCTTGTACTGACCCTGCTCCGGGGCAACGACGCGGCCCTGGCTGTCGGTCTGGATGCTGAACTGCTCGAACCATGGCGCCGGGCTCGGGCGGAAGCCGAAGGCGATGACCACGGCGTCCGCCGGGATGATCTCTTCGGAACCGGGGATCGGCTCGGGGCTGCGGCGACCGCGGGCGTCCGGCTCGCCGAGACGGGTCTCGACCACCTTCACGCCTTCGACCTTGTCCTCACCGACAATGGCGATCGGCTGGCGGTTGTAGAGGAACTTCACGCCTTCTTCCTTGGCGTTCTTCACCTCTTTGCGCGAGCCTGGCATGTTCGCTTCGTCACGACGATAGGCGCAGGTCACCGACTTGGCGCCCTGGCGAATCGACGTGCGGTTGCAGTCCATCGCCGTGTCGCCACCGCCGAGCACCACGACCTTCTTGCCCTTCATGTCGACGAAATCTTCCGGCGACTTTTCAAAGCCCAGGTTGCGGTTGACGTTGGCGATCAGGAAGTCCAGCGCGTCGTAGACGCCCGGCAGGTCCTCACCGGCAAAACCGCCCTTCATGTAGGTGTAGGTGCCCATGCCCATGAAGACCGCATCGTACTCTTCGAGCAGTTGCTCCATGGTCACGTCCTTGCCCACCTCGGTGTTCAGGCGGAACTCGATGCCCATGCCGGTGAAGACTTCGCGACGATTGCTCAGCACGGTCTTTTCCAGCTTGAACTCGGGGATGCCGAAGGTCAGCAGGCCACCAATTTCTGGGTTTTTGTCGAACACCACCGGGGTCACGCCGCCACGTACCAACACGTCGGCACAGCCAAGGCCCGCCGGGCCCGCGCCGATGATCGCCACGCGCTTGCCGGTCGGCTTGACCTTGGACATGTCCGGGCGCCAGCCCATGGCAAACGCGGTATCGGTGATGTACTTCTCCACCGAACCGATGGTCACCGCGCCGAAACCGTCGTTGAGGGTGCAGGCACCTTCGCACAGACGATCCTGCGGGCACACCCGGCCGCAGACTTCCGGCAGGGTGTTGGTCTGGTGGGACAGCTCGGCGGCCTGGAGGATGTTGCCCTCAGCCACCAACTTCAGCCAGTTGGGAATGAAGTTGTGCACCGGGCACTTCCATTCGCAGTACGGGTTACCACAACCCAGGCAACGGTGGGCCTGGTCGGCCGACTGCTGGGGTTTGAAAGGCTCGTAGATTTCCACGAACTCTTTCTTGCGTTGACGCAACAGTTTCTTCTTCGGATCCTTGCGCCCGACATCGATGAACTGGAAGTCGTTATTCAGACGTTCAGCCATTGTTAAAACCTCATCAAACTCTTCAGGCGCATATCACTGCGGGTTGGCACGGGTGCTGGAAAGCAACGATTTCAGGTTGGCCGCCTTCGGCTTGACCAGCCAGAAACGACGCACGTAGTCATCGAGGTTCTCGGCGAGTTCACGACCCCACTCGCTGTTGGTTTCCTCAACGTACTCGTTCAGCACGCGTTGCAGGTGGCTACGGTAGGCTTCCATCGCCTCGCCGCTGATGCGCTGGATTTCCACCAGTTCGTGATTGACCCGGTCAACGAACGTGTTGTCCTGGTCAAGCACGTAGGCGAAACCGCCGGTCATGCCAGAGCCGAAGTTGTAACCGGTCTTGCCCAATACGCAGACGAAACCACCGGTCATGTACTCGCAGCAGTGATCCCCGGTGCCTTCCACCACGGTGTGGGCGCCGGAGTTACGCACGGCGAAACGCTCGCCTGCGGTGCCGGCGGCAAACAACTTGCCGCCCGTGGCGCCGTACAGGCAGGTGTTGCCGATGATCGCACTGTCCTGGGTCTTGTAGACGCTGCCCTTGGGCGGAACGATGACCAGCTTGCCACCGGTCATGCCCTTGCCCACGTAGTCGTTTGCATCACCTTCCAGGTACATGTTCAGGCCGCCAGCGTTCCAGACGCCGAAGCTTTGCCCGGCCGTGCCCGTGAAGCGGAAGGTGATCGGCGCATGGGCCATGCCCTGGTTGCCGTGTTTGCGAGCGATTTCCCCGGAGATCCGCGCGCCGATGGAACGGTCGCAGTTGCAGATGTCCAGTTCGAATTCGGCACCGCTCAGGTCGTTGATCGCCGCAGCGGCCATGTCGACCATCTTCTCGGCCAGCTCACCCTTGTCGAACGGCGGGTTGCGATCGACATGGCAGAACTGTGGCTTGTCCGCCGGAATCAGATCACTGCCCAGCAACGGGGTCAGGTCCAAGTGATGCTGCTTGGCGGTCTGGCCCTCGATCACTTCCAGCAGATCGGTACGGCCGATCAGCTCTTCCAGCGAACGTACGCCCAGCTTTGCCAGCCACTCGCGGGTCTCTTCGGCCACGTAGGTGAAGAAATTCACCACCATGTCGACGGTACCGATGTAGTGGTCCTTGCGCAGCTTGTCGTTCTGGGTCGCCACGCCGGTGGCGCAGTTGTTCAGGTGGCAGATGCGCAGGTATTTGCAGCCCAGGGCGATCATCGGCGCGGTGCCGAAACCGAAGCTCTCGGCGCCGAGGATGGCGGCCTTGATCACGTCCAGGCCGGTCTTCAGGCCACCGTCGGTCTGCACCCGGACCTTGCCGCGCAAATCGTTGCCGCGCAGGGTCTGGTGGGTTTCGGCCAGGCCCAGTTCCCACGGCGCGCCAGCGTATTTGATGGAAGTCAGCGGCGATGCGCCGGTGCCGCCGTCATAGCCGGAGATGGTGATCAGGTCGGCATAGGCTTTCGCCACGCCGGCGGCAATGGTGCCAACGCCCGCTTCCGCCACCAGTTTCACCGAGACCAGGGCCTTCGGGTTCACCTGCTTGAGGTCGAAGATCAGTTGCGACAAGTCTTCGATCGAGTAGATGTCATGGTGCGGCGGTGGCGAGATCAGGGTCACACCAGGCACCGCATAACGCAGCTTGGCGATAAGGCCGTTGACCTTGCCACCAGGCAGTTGGCCGCCTTCGCCGGGCTTGGCGCCTTGGGCAACCTTGATCTGCAGCACTTCGGCGTTGACCAGGTATTCCGGCGTAACGCCGAAGCGGCCGGTCGCCACTTGCTTGATTTTCGAACTCTTGATGGTGCCGTAGCGCGCCGGGTCTTCACCACCTTCACCGGAGTTGGAACGCGCACCGAGGCGGTTCATGGCTTCGGCCAGGGCTTCGTGGGCTTCCGGGGACAACGCGCCCAGGGAGATACCGGCCGAATCGAAGCGCTTGAGCACCGATTCCAGCGGTTCCACTTCACTGATGTCCAGCGGCGTGTCGAGGGTCTTGACCTTGAGCAGGTCGCGGATCATCGACACCGGACGGTTGTCCACCAGCGCGGTGTATTCCTTGAACTTGCTGTAGTCGCCTTGTTGCACGGCCGCTTGCAGGGTGTTGACCACGTCCGGGTTGTAGGCGTGGTATTCGCCACCGTGGACGAACTTCAACAGGCCGCCTTGCTGGATCGGCTTGCGCGGGCTCCAGGCTTCGGCCGCCAGGGCTTTCTGCTCGGCTTCGATATCGACGAAACGCGCACCCTTGATGCGGCTCGGTACGCCACGGAAGCTCAGTTCGCAAACTTCTTCCGAGAGACCGATGGCTTCGAACAATTGCGCGCCACGGTACGAAGCGATGGTCGAGATGCCCATCTTCGACAGGATCTTGAGCAGGCCCTTGGTGATGCCTTTGCGGTAGTTCTTGAATACCTCGTAGAGGTCGCCCAGCACTTCACCGGTACGGATCAGGTCGCCCAGCACTTCGTAGGCCAGGAACGGATAGACCGCCGAAGCGCCGAAGCCGATCAGCACCGCAAAGTGATGCGGGTCACGTGCGGTAGCGGTTTCCACCAGGATGTTGGAATCGCAGCGCAGGCCTTTCTCGGTCAGGCGATGGTGCACCGCGCCAGTGGCCAGGGAGGCGTGGATCGGCAGCTTGCCCGGGGCGATGTGACGGTCGGTCAGCACGATCTGGGTACGGCCGGCGCGCGCGGCTTCTTCAGCCTGGTCGGCGATGTTGCGGATCGCTGCTTCCAGGCCGACGCTTTCGTCATAGTTCAGGTCGATGACCTGACGCTCGAAGCCAGGGCGTTCGAGGTTGGTCAACGAGCGCCACTTGGCCGGCGAAATGACCGGCGAGCTGAGGATCACCCGCGAGGCATGCTCTGGCGATTCCTGGAAAATGTTGCGCTCGGCGCCCAGGCAGATTTCCAGGGACATCACGATCGCTTCGCGCAGCGGGTCGATCGGCGGGTTGGTCACCTGGGCGAACTGCTGGCGGAAGTAGTCGTACGGCGTGCGCACGCGCTGGGACAGTACCGCCATCGGCGTGTCGTCGCCCATGGAGCCGACCGCTTCGTAGCCCTGCTCGCCCAGCGGACGAAGCACCTGGTCACGTTCTTCGAACGTCACCTGGTACATCTTCATGTACTGCTTGAGCTGGTCGACGTCATAAAAGGCCGAACCGTGGTCGTTGTCTTCCATGGTCGCCTGAATGCGCAGGGCATTCTTGCGCAGCCATTGCTTGTATGGATGACGGGACTTGAGACGGTTGTCGATGGCGTCGGTGTCGAGGATCTGGCCGGTCTCGGTGTCCACGGCAAAGATCTGCCCAGGGCCTACGCGGCCTTTGGCGATGACGTCTTCGGGCTGGTAGTTCCAGACACCGATTTCCGAGGCCAGGGTGATGAAACCATTGGTCGTGGTGACCCAGCGCGCCGGGCGCAGGCCGTTACGGTCCAGCAGGCACACCGCATAGCGACCGTCGGTCATGACGATACCGGCCGGGCCGTCCCACGGCTCCATGTGCATGGAGTTGTATTCGTAGAAGGCCCGCAGGTCCGGGTCCATGGTCTCGACGTTCTGCCAGGCAGGCGGCACGAGCATGCGCACGCCACGGAACAGGTCGATGCCGCCGGTGACCATCAGCTCCAGCATGTTGTCCATGCTCGAGGAGTCCGAACCGACGCGGTTGACCAGCGGGCCAAGCTCTTCGAGGTCCGGCATCAAATCGTTGGCGAACTTGGTGCGACGGGCCAGGGCCCAGTTGCGGTTGCCGGTGATGGTGTTGATCTCGCCGTTGTGGGCGAGGAAGCGGAATGGCTGGGCCAGTGGCCATTTCGGCAGGGTGTTGGTGGAGAAGCGCTGGTGAAACACGCAGATCGCGGTTTTCAGGCGCTCGTCGCTCAGGTCCGGATAGAAGGCGGTGAGGTCCGCCGGCATCATCAGGCCCTTATAGATAATGGTCTTGTGGGAAAAGCTGCAGATGTAGTGATCGGTGTCGGCGGCGTTGGCCACGGACGAACGACGACGGGAGCTGAACAGCTTGATCGCCATTTCCTGGTCGCTCAGGCCTTCACCGGCAATGAACACCTGTTCGATCAGCGGCAGGCGCTCGAGGGCCAGGCGGCCGAGGACGCTGGAGTCGATCGGCACTTTGCGCCAGCCGACGAGTTGCAGGCCGGCGGCCAGGATCTCGCGGTTCATGTTCTCGCGAGCGGCCTGGGCCTTGACCGGGTCCTGATTGAAAAACACCATGCCCACGGCGTACTGCTTGGGCAGAGTCACGCCAAACGTTTCCTGGGCAATGGCACGCAGGAACTCGTCTGGCTTTTGAATCAGCAAGCCACAACCGTCACCGGTCTTGCCGTCGGCGTTGATCCCACCACGGTGGGTCATGCAGGTCAGGGCCTCAATGGCCGTTTGCAAAAGGGTATGACTGGGCTCGCCCTGCATATGGGCTATCAGGCCGAAACCGCAGTTATCCTTGAATTCATCTGGTTGGTACAGACCTGCTTTCATAGACACTTTCTCACCAGGCTGCCTCTTAGCGAGGCAAATTTCTTTTCAATTCAACCAGTTGCATACCGCGCCGAACGTACGCCAGCTTTGCGGGGGCAAAAGGGAGGTCATTGTACACACCGACACAGAGGCCCACAAATTTGACGACGAACTGTCGCAAATCCATGTCGCATTTGTGAAAGGTTTAAAGCTATATGCTGTGCTAGTCAAAACTTTTTTGGGTTCGACCGCTACGACTCAAACACTACTGTGACGCAGACACCACAAGGCGCGCGGCCTGAAAGGCCGCCCGCCCTTGCGGAAATTTTGAGGTTGCCGGGAGAGGCGGCCTGGGTAAGGCCGCCGAATCATCAGCGAGTTGCTGCCAGTTCCTGTTGGACGCTGGCGACAGTGCGAGGCCAAGGTTTACCAGCCTGAACCTTCGCTGGCAAGGCCTTGATGGCGGAAACGGCTGCGTCACGGTTGGCAAAGCTGCCATAAGTGATGACATACAGCGGCTTGCCGTTGAGTACTTTCTTGAAATAACGGTACTCGCCGCCTTGCTCCTTGACGAAGTTCTGCGCGGCGGTTTCAGAGCTGGTGCCAAGGATCTGCACCACATAGTTGCCCGGAGCCTGACCGGCGTACCAGCTACCGCCCGCGGCCTTGGCCGGGGCAGCAGGCTTGGCCGCGGGTGCTGGCGCCGCCGGTTTGGCCGCTGGCGCAGGTGCAGGAGCAGGCTTGGCGGTGGCGACCTGAGTAGGCGCAGGGGTCGGCTTGGCGGCCGGAGCCGGCGATGGCGTCGGCGCAGGGCCGGCCGGTACGCCCGCAGGCGGCGCGGTGGTGGTCACAGTAGGTGGCACGTCGCTGGTGTCTTCGATCGGAGGCGGCGCTCCGTCGTCACCCTCGGTGATTCCACCGGCGGCTTCAGCCAACGGACCGCGCATGACCGGCTGCGACTGGCCGACCAGCGGCAGTGGCATTGGCTGGGTATTGCCGGCGAATTCCACCGCCGGGGCACCGCCGTTGGGTTGTGGCGTGCCCTGACCGAGAGGCAGCTGTGCCTGTTCGTTGGCAGGTGCGCCGGTGGTCGGTGCTTTGCTGCGACCCGGCATCAGCCAGGCGGCAGCCACCGCGACCACGACCACGGCGGAAATCGCCAATACGTGTTTCTTCGGCATGTTGAACCCCATACTTGGACGCTTCACCGCTGAGCGGCTGGCGATCATGATTTCGATCAGAGCATCTCGGGCTACCTGGTTGATATTCCCTGGCCAGCCGTCGGAGCTTTCGTGAATCTCAGAGATCTGATCCGCGGTGAAAAGTTCGATACCCCGGCCGGCGCCTTCGAGACGCTGGGCCAGATATTCACGGGTTTCTTCCTCGGTGTAGGGCGCCAGTTCGATAACGTGGAAACGCTCTTCCTCAAGGTCCAGTTGCTCGAGTTCAGCGATCAACGACGACTCGCCAAACAGGAACACATGAGGACGACCCTCCGGCGCGCCGGCAGCCAGGGCCAACAGGGCTTCCAGGGCGGATTCGTCGAGTTGCTCGGCATCGTCCACCAGCAGATAGACTTCCTGCCCCGTCAACGCCAGTTGCACGATCTGGCCGAGAATCGCGCCGATTTCCGCCTGCTCGACATTCAGTGCCTGGGCGACCTGACGCAGCACGCCAGCTGCGTCGCCGGCACCACGGGCCGATATCACGACGCTTTGCACCGACTGTTTGTTGGTGCTGGCCACCAGGGCCTGGCGCAGCAAGGTCTTGCCGCTGCCCTGGGGGCCGGTGACGACCAACAGCAACTGGCTGTAGCGTGCCAGATGATGCAACTGGCCCAGCACCGGCTTGCGCTGGGCGGGAAAGAATTTGAAACCCGGGACCCGTGGGGCGAAAGGGTCGTGACTCAACTGGAAATGGCCGAGGAAAGCCTCGTCGGCATGCAAACTAGTCATCGGAATCTTTTTAACCTTTAAGCTGAGCCAGGGCGCGGTAGTCCGCTCCCAGCGTGGCCTGTAGAACCTCTTTCGGATAATCGTCGGTCACCACCGCTTCGCCCATGCGGCGCAGCAGCACCAGACGCAGACGACCGTCGATCACTTTCTTGTCGATTGCCATGTGTTCAAGGAAATCCGCCTCGCTCATTTCCTCGGGCGGCACCACCGGCAGCCCGGCACGCTGGAACAGACGGATCCCACGATCACGCTCCTGCTCGCTGATCCAGCCCAGGCGCATGGACATTTCCAGGGCCATGACCGTACCCGCGGCAACCGCCTCGCCATGCAGCCAGACGCCATAGCCCATGTGGGTTTCAATGGCATGGCCGAAGGTATGGCCCAGGTTCAGCGTGGCGCGCACGCCCGATTCACGTTCATCGGCGCCGACCACCGCGGCCTTGGCGGCACAGGAGCGCTCGATGGCGTAAGTCAGCGCCGCCTGGTCCAGCGCGCGCAGGCGGTCGACGTTGTCTTCGAGCCAGCCGAGGAAAGGCTCGTCGCAGATCAGTCCGTACTTGATGACCTCGGCCAAGCCCGCGGACAACTCACGGGGCGGCAGGGTCTTGAGCGTTGCCGTGTCGATCAGCACCACGTTGGGCTGGTAGAACGCGCCCACCATGTTCTTGCCCAGCGGATGATTGATGCCGGTCTTGCCACCTACCGACGAGTCGACCTGGGAAAGCAGCGTAGTGGGGATCTGGATGAAATCGACACCGCGCTGATAGCAAGCCGCCGCAAAACCGGCCATGTCGCCGATCACACCGCCACCCAAGGCAACCACGGTGGTGCGGCGGTCATGCCGGGCAGTCAGCAGGCCGTCGAAAATCAGTTGCAGGGTTTCCCAGTTCTTGAAGGCCTCGCCGTCGGGCAACACGACGGAAATGACCGAATAGGCAGACAGACTGCGTGCCAGGCGTTCCAGATACAAAGGGCCGACGGTTTCGTTGGAGATGATCGCGACTTGCCGCCCGGCGATGTGCGGCGCCAGCAATTCGGGCTGGTCCAGCAAGCCTTCGCCAATATGAATCGGGTAGCTGCGCTCGCCCAGGTCGACCTTAAGTGTCTGCATGTGTCCCCACAGTGAAGATGAAATCAGGCGTCCTGCCTGCATTGACGAAATTACACGGTGCCCGCTGTGGCGCCAGTTAATGGCCATCCGCCACGCCCCAGACGGGCCAAGGCGGGACGCCGAGGATAGCGCATTTCGCGCCGCGCATTAACGGGGGGGCAATTGTTGCAGGCGATCGAGGATTTCCAGTACCACCATCCGTGGCGGCCGCTCGTCGGTTTCGATGACCAGGTCGGCGATTTCCCGATACAGAGGGTCACGCACTTCCAGCAGGTCCCGTAAGGTCTTGGCCGGGTCGGCCGTACGCAGCAGCGGCCGGTTGCGATCGCGGGCGGTACGGCCAACCTGCTGTTCGACGGAAGCATGCAGATAGACCACTCGCCCTCCGGCATGCAGCGCCCGACGATTGGCTTCGCGCATGACCGCGCCGCCGCCGGTGGCCAACACCACGCCTTCAAAATCGCACAGCTCGGCAATCATCGCCTGCTCGCGGTCCCGAAAGCCCGGCTCGCCTTCCTTATCGAAGATCCATGGGATATTGGCACCCGTGCGCAATTCAATTTCCTTGTCGGAATCTTTGAATGGCAGGCGCAGCTCTTTGGCCAGCAAACGACCGATGGTGCTTTTTCCAGCCCCCATCGGCCCAACAAGAATCAAATTTCGCACAGAATCAACGACTCACAGCAATCGCCTGGTTGTTCATGATACGCGGAGTGAGAAACACCAGCAGCTCGGATTTTTTCTCCGAGACTACATCACGCCGGAAAAGGCGGCCAAGATACGGCACATCGCCAAGAAATGGCACCTTATCTACAACCTTGCTCTGAGTATTTGAGAAAACGCCACCAATAACAATGGTCTCGCCGTCATTGACCAGCACCTTGGCGTTGACCTCATTCTTCTTGATCGGCGGGACATCCTGCACTTTGTTCAGATAATCCGGCTCATCCTTGGTGACCTTGACTTCCATGATGATGCGGTTGTCCGGGGTGATCTGCGGCGTGACCTCCAGCGACAACGATGCTTCCTTGAACGACACCGAGGTGGCGCCGCTGGAGCTGGCTTCCTGGTAGGGAATTTCCGTGCCCTTGAGGATTTTCGCGGTCTCCTTGTCGGAGGTCACCACCTTGGGCTGGGAAACAATTTCGCCGTTGCCGGTTTTTTCCATGGCGGTCAGTTCCAGGTCCAGCAGCACGTTGTCCGTGATGAACGCGATACCAATCCCTGAGGTGTTGCCTGAAGCCCCGAGGTCGACGAATGGTTGGTTGGTGCCGGTACTGCCCGGCGTGCCGATGGTCGTGGAGTCTCCCGTGGTGACGCCGGAAGAATTCCAGTTGCCCTTGTTCTGTATCGAGCCCCCCCAGCGCACGCCCAGGCTCTTGTCGTAATCGACGTTGGCCTCGACGATTCGCGCCTCGATCATCACTTGACGCACGGGTATGTCCAGTTGCGCGACGATCCGGCGCAGCTCGTCGAGCCGGTCCTGGGTCTGGTAGGCGATGATGTTGTTGGTGCGTTCATCGACCGTGATCGTGCCCCGCTCGTCGGCCTTCGCCTCGGCACTGGTGACCGACTGGAACAGTTTGGCGATGTCGGCCGCCTTGGCATAGTTGACCTGCAGCAGCTCACGCCGCAGCGGTGCCAGGTCGGCAATCTGCTTCTGGGATTCAAGCTCCTGGCGCTCGCGTGCCGCAATCTCGTCGGCGGGCGCCACCAACAGGACATTACCGACCTTGCGCTTGTCGAGCCCCTTGGTCTTGAGCACCAGATCCAGCGCCTGGTCCCACGGCACGTTCTGCAACCGCAGGGTGATACCGCCTTGCACGGTGTCGCTGGCCACCAGGTTCAGGTTGGTGAAGTCGGCGATCAACTGCAGCACCGAGCGCACTTCAATGTCCTGGAAGTTGAGTGACAGCTTTTCCCCGTTGTAGGCGGCACGGTCGCTGTTGCGTTTCTGCAAGTCTTCGACCGTCATTGGCCGGACGCTCACGGTCAGCTTGTTGTCGGTCTGGTAGGTCGAGTAGTCGAAGGTGCCGCTGGGTTCGATGCTGATGGTGGCGCGGGCGGAACCCGCGCTGGCATTGACGAACTGCACCGGGGTGGCGAAATCCTTGACGTCCAGGCGCACCCGCAGGGGTTCGGGCAACTGGGTCCTGGGGAAGTCGAGGATGATCCTGCCTTCGCGCTCCTGGATATCAGGCGCAATGGAAGGGTCGGACAAGTCAATGACCACATTGCCTTCCCCTTGGGTCCCACGCTGGAAGTCCACGCCCCGGATGGCCTTGCCTGCCGGAGCGCTGGCCCTGGTGAGGGACGGTACGGCTCCGGCAGGGCGCGGTGCCTGCGCCGCGGCCCTGGCGGTCGCGCCCTTGCCAACCACTACGAAGAGGTTGTTGCCCTCGATCCGCGTGTCATAGGGCGCCAGCTGGGTAAGGCCGATGATCAGCCGCGTGCGGTCCCCCGCCTCGACCACGGTGGCGCTGCGTGCGTTGCCGCCGCCCAGGTCATGGCTTTTGCTGGCCAATCGATTGGTCACGCCGGGCAGGTCCAGCGCGATTCGCGCCGGTTGTTCGGTGGTATAGCCCCGAGGTGGGGGCGGCGGACCATCGAAGCTGAGCTTCAGCTCGACACGGTCCCCCGGCAACGCCGCGACATCGAGCGTCTTCAGGCTGGCCCCCTGTACCATCGGTGACAACAGCGCTATCCATAGCGAAATACCGAGGGCTGGAAAAATCCTGTTCATTGTTCGAATTCCACTATGAGTGCTCTTTCAAAGGAATGGTCCGCGGCCGCTCCAGCCAGGCGCCCTCGCCATCGGGAACGATTTCGACCACATCGACCTGCGTGGCGCTGATCGCGACGACCCGCCCATCATTGCGTCCCAGGTAGTCCCCCACCTTCAGCCGATGTACGCCGCCCGCGCCTCGTACCAGTGCAAAGGAACCGCTGGCATTGGAGATCGTCCCGACCATCTCGAACTGCTCGATATTAAAGCCTTCCAGGTACTGCTTGACCCGGTTGGGATCGGGCCGCACGTTGCGCGAGCCCTGCGGCCGACCCGCCTGGTCCATGCGCACTTGCCTGGAGAAAGGGCTGCGCAGGTTCGCGGCGCTGTAGGTGAAGGTTTCGTTGGGCTTGAAGGTCGGCGTTGGCTCGATCTTGCCAGGTGGGCGCAGGCGCACCTCGTTCATGTAGGCATCCAGGTCACTGAAGCCGTCGTCGCTGTTACAGCCGGCCAACGCGACCAACCCGGCCAGCAGGCTCATACGCCAGGCCGACATCATGGCTGCGCCTCCTGCTCGTTGTACCGGTAGGTCTTGGCCTGGATGCTCATGCGCAGCTTCGTCCCCTCCTCGGGCTCCATCGGGGCGATCTCGAAGTCGTGCAGAGTCACGATTCGCGGCAACCCGGCCACGCCGCTGACGAATGTCGCCAGGTCATGGTAGCCGCCCGTCACGGTGATCTGGATCGGCAGCTCGATGTAGAACGGCTGGGTGACTTCCGGCAGCAGTTTGATTTCCTCGAACTCCAGGCCACTGCCCAGGCCGGTGCGGGTGATGTCTTCCAACAGGCCTGGCACTTCGGTGTCGCTGGGCAACTGCCGCAGCAACACGCCGAACGAGGTCTCCATCTGCTTCATCTGCTCGGTGTAGCGCTCCAGGTTCGCCGCCATGTGAGCCTTGCCCGCAAATTGCGCCTTGAGGGTGTTCTCCTCTTCCTGCACTTGCTGCAACTGAGTCTGCAGGTCACTCAAGGCGAATTTATAGCCCAGCCCCAGAACCAGCATCACCAGCACAATGCCAGCCAGCCATTTGATCGGTGCCGGCCACGAACCAATATTGTTGGTGTCCAAGTCGCTGAGGTCGATCTTGCGCAGTGCGTCCAGCCATTCTCCAGGCTTCATTGGGCGTCCTCCGCATCGGCCGGGCGGGTCTGGCGAACCGTCAGCTTAAAGACGTTCGCCTGGTCGAGCTGGCCCGCGGTAGTAGCCTTCACTTCCGTCAGGCTCGGAGCATCGAACAAGTCCGATGAGTCCAGGTTGCGCATCAGGTCAGAGACGCGGTTGTTCGACTCCGCGGCCCCTGTGATGGACAAGGTGCCCTCTTCCATCTTGACGTCAGTGAAATACACACCGTCGGGCAGGGTCCGCGCCAACTGATCGAAAATCCGCGCGCTGACCGGCCGATTGCCCTGCAGGTCCTGGATGATGCGCATGCGCTCCAGCAATTGTTGCCGCCGTGCCTTCAACTCGCTGATCTGCTCGATGCGCTCGTCCAGGACGGCAATCTGCTCGCGCAGGTGGCTGTTGCGCGCTGTTTGATAGTCGATGGCACTGTTCAGATATTGCACCGCGATCAAGGTCAGGCCCACCGCACCGACCAGCGCGCCGACCAATGCCAGCAGAAAGCGTTTGCGGCGCTCTTCGCGCAGCTCTTCGCGCCAGGGTAGAAGGTTGATCCGCGCCATCAGTCGAAACTCCTGAGGGCCAACCCGCAGGCGATCATCAGCGCGGGCGCGTCACTGGCCAGGGCGCCCGCGTTGACCTTGCTGCTCAGGGCCATGTTGGCGAACGGATTGGCCACCTGGGTGGGTGTGCCCAGGCGCTGCTCGATCAGCCGATCCAGCCCCGCCACCGAAGCCGTGCCGCCGGCCAACAGGATGTGATCGACCGCGCTGTACTGGCCGGAGGCAAAGAAAAATTGCAGCGAGCGCGATACCTGCTGGACCAATGCTTCGCGAAACGGCTGCAGCACCTCGCTGAGATAGTCGTCCGGCAACCCACCCTGCTTTTTTGCCAGGCCGGCCTGCTCCGGCGTCAGGCCGTAGCGGCGCTGGATTTCCTCGGTCAGTTGGCGGCCACCGAACAACTGCTCGCGGGTATAGATGATGCGCCCGTTGTGCAACACGCTGAGGGTGGTCATCGTGGCACCGATGTCGACGACCGCCACCGTCAACCGCTCCTGAGTCGCCGCCAACTGGGTCGCGAGCAGACCAAAGGCACGCTCCAGCGCGTAGGCCTCCACGTCGACCACGCGGGCCGTCAACCCAGCGAGCGCCAGCGCGGCCTCGCGGACCTCGACATTTTCCTTGCGACACGCGGCCAGCAGCACCTCGACCCGCTCGGTGCTGCGGGGCGAAACGCCAATAACTTCGAAATCGATCGCTACCTCATCCAGGGGGTAAGGAATGTACTGGTCGGCTTCGATCTTGAGCTGGTTTTCCATTTCGTCATCGGACAGCCCGGCATCCATCTCGATGGTCTTGGTGATGACCGCCGAACCCGCGACAGCCACCGCCACGTTGCGCAAGGGCGTCCTGGCCTTGGCGAGCACCCGCGACAGCGCCTGCCCCACGCCTTCGAGCTCGGCAATGTTCTTTTCGATCACGGCATTGGCCGGCAGAGGCTCGACCGCATACGACTCGACGCGATAACGATCACCCTGGCGACTCAATTCGAGCAGCTTCACCGACGTCGAGCTGATGTCGATTCCCAGAAGCGCATGGGCTTTTTTATTGAAGAGTCGTAGCACTACCAATTCCCTATGACTATCCGTGAGTTACGGACTCTCTAATAAGCGTTGCGTTCAATCCCCCCGGTCCGACGAACGTCCGGATGGCGTTCCCGACGAAAAAAAATGCTTATAATGCCCAGCGTTTTTTTTCGCTTTGTTGCAAGCACGGGTTCTTCCCTGCACCTGGCGCCTTTTCATTCTTTGCCTGGATATCCAAAAGCCTTGATTCGTCTGCTGAAATTTTTCGGATGGTCCATCGTCGCCGTTTTCTGCGGACTGCTCTTGGGCCTGAGCGGTGCGTTTCTTTACCTTAGTCCGGGATTGCCGTCCGTGGAGGCGCTGAGAAGTATTCAGTTGCAGATTCCCCTGCGGGTGTACAGCAGCGACAACAAGTTGATCGCCGAATTTGGTGAAATGCGCCGCACGCCGATCCGTTTCGCCGACATTCCGCCCAATTTCATCAATGCGTTACTAAGTGCTGAAGACGACAATTTCGCCAACCACTACGGCGTCGATCCCGGCAGCCTGATGCGCGCCGCCAGCCAGCTGATCAAGAGCGGCCACATCCAGTCCGGTGGCAGCACCATCACCATGCAGGTGGCGAAGAACTTCTTCCTGACCAGCGAGCGCAGCTTCTCGCGCAAGACCACCGAGATCCTCCTCGCCCTGCAAATCGAGCGGCAGCTGACCAAGGACGAGATCCTCGAGCTGTACGTGAACAAGATTTACCTGGGCAACCGCGCCTACGGCATCGAGGCGGCAGCCCAGGTGTATTACGGCAAGTCGATCCGCGATGTGAGCCTGGCGCAGATGGCGATGATCGCCGGCCTGCCCAAGGCGCCGTCGCGCTTCAATCCGCTGGCCAATCCGGCGCGCAGCAAGGAACGTCGCGACTGGATCCTGGGGCGCATGTACAAGCTCGGCAAGATCAGCGAAGCGGACTACACCGCCGCGGTCAATGAGCCGCTGAACGCCAGCTACCACGTCCCGACTCCAGAAGTGAACGCCCCGTACATCGCCGAGATGGCCCGTGCCGAGATGGTCGGTCGCTATGGCAGCGACGCCTACACCGAAGGTTTCCGCGTCACCACCACGGTGCCGAGCGATCTGCAGGAAATGGCCAATACCGCGCTGCACGAAGGCTTGATGACCTATGACCAGCGCCATGGCTACCGGGGCCCTGAATCGCGCCTGCCAGGCAAGACCAAGGAAGCCTGGGCCCAGGAATTGACCAAGCAACGCACCATCAGCAGCCTGGAACCGGCGATCGTCACCCAGGTGGACAAGGACGGCATCAAGGTCCTGACACGCAATGGCGATTCGGAAGAGCACGTGGCATGGGACACCATGAAATGGGCCCGTCCGTTCCTCAATACCAACAGCATGGGGGCCAATCCTCGCCAGCCATCGGACGTGGCGCAGGTCGGCGACCTCGTCCGGGTGCAGCGCCAGCCGGACAATTCCCTCAAGTTCAGCCAGATCCCGGCCGCCCAGGGCGCGCTGGTTTCCCTGGACCCGCAAAACGGCGCGATCCGTTCGCTGGTGGGTGGCTTCGCATTCGAGCAGAGCAACTACAACCGTGCCTTGCAGGCCAAGCGCCAGCCGGGTTCGAGCTTCAAGCCATTCGTCTATAGCGCCGCGCTGGATAACGGCTACACCGCCGCCAGCCTGGTGAACGATGCGCCGATCGTCTTTGTCGACGAATACCTGGACAAGGTCTGGCGCCCCAAGAACGACACCAATACCTTCCTTGGCCCGATTCGCCTGCGCGAAGCCTTGTACAAGTCCCGCAACCTTGTATCGATTCGCCTGCTGCAGGCCCTGGGCGTGGACCGCACCATCGACTACATCAGCAAGTTCGGCTTCAACAAGCAGGACTTGCCGCGCAACCTGTCCCTGGCCCTGGGCACCGCGACGCTGACGCCGATGGAGATCGCCACGGGCTGGAGCACATTTGCCAACGGCGGGTACAAGATCACTCCGTATATCATCGATAAGATAGAAAGCCGCAACGGCGAAACGCTGTTCCTTGCCAACCCGCCACGGGTCCCCACGGGCGAAGAGGCCAGCAACGGCGTCGCCGCGCCTGCCACTGAGACCTTCACGGTGAACGCAACAGGCGGCGAAGCCACCACCGCCCCTGCCGTACCACAAGCGCCGGCAATCGCCGAACGCATCGTTGACGGACGCACCACCTACATTCTCAACAGCATGCTGCAGGACGTGATCAAGCTCGGCACCGGCCGTCGAGCCCTCGCCTTGGGCCGCACCGACCTGGCGGGCAAGACCGGTACCACCAACGAATCCAAGGACGCCTGGTTCTCCGGCTATAACGCCGATTACGTGACCACCGTCTGGACCGGTTTCGACCAGCCCGAAAGCCTGGGTCGGCGAGAGTTCGGTGGCACCGTGGCGCTGCCGATCTGGATGAGCTACATGGGCGCCGCCCTCAAGGACAAGCCGCCCCACACCCAGCCTGAACCGGAAGGCATCCTCAGCCTGCGAGTCGACCCGGTCAGCGGCCGCGCGGCCACGCCAGGTACGCCGGGTGCGTACTTCGAACTGTTCAAGAGCGAAGACACCCCGCCGTCGGTCAACGAGCTGGGCAACGGCGTAGCGCCGGGCAGCCCGTTGCCGGCAGACGAGGCGGCGCCGATCGATCTGTTCTGACCGACCCCACCTCCCTGTGGGAGCCGAGCTTGCTCGCGATGGCGGCGGCCCAGGCAACCCAAAACCCGTGGCGAGGGAGCTTGCTCCCGCTGGCCTGCGCAGCAGGCCCCTGCATGCCTATAGACCGACCGCATTGCCCGGTTTGCGACGGCTGCGCAGCCGAGCGGGAGCAAGCTCCCTCGCCACAGGGTTGGATTGAGACTTGAGCGTTGGGCTGAGAGGCCTGGGGTGAATTGAAGATCGTCATCGCGAGCAAGCTCGCTCCCACAGGGGGATTTGTAGCGGTCGCACAATCAATGTCCAACACCGAACCAATGTGGGAGCGAGCTTGCTCGCGATGGCGGCAGCCCAGGCCACCCAAAACCCGTGGTGAGGGAGCTTGCTCCCGCTGGCCTGCGCAGCAGGCCCTGCATGTTTATAGACCGACCGCATTGCCCGGCTTGCGACTGCTGCGCAGCCGAGCGGGAGCAAGCTCCCTCGCCACAGGGGTTGGATTGGGGTTCAAGCGCTGGGCTTGGGAGACCTCGGTTTAATTGAAAATCGTCATCGCGAGCAAGCTCGCTCCCACAGAGGGATTTTTGGTGGCCATACAAAACCGGCACGCACAAAAAAGCCCCGACTCATCATAGAGCCTGGGCTTTTTGTTGAAGCGCTACAACGACTTAGCCGTTGAACACGTCATCCACGCTCTTGAGCGGGTAGTTCTTCGGGTACGGCAGCGTGGCCACGCCCGTCTCGATGGCGGCCTTGGCCACGGCGTCGGAGATCAGGGTGATCAGGCGGGCGTCCATGGGTTTCGGGATGATGTACTCACGACCGAATTCCAGCTTGATGCCGCCGTAGGCGTCGCACACTTCCTGAGGCACCGGCAGCTTGGCCAGTTCGCGCAGGGCGTTGGCGGCCGCGACTTTCATTTCTTCGTTGATGCGCTTGGCGCGAACGTCTAGGGCACCACGGAAGATGAACGGGAAGCCCAGCACGTTGTTGACCTGGTTCGGGTAGTCCGAACGGCCAGTGGCCATGATCACGTCGCTGCGAGTCGCGTGAGCCAGCTCCGGGGAGATCTCCGGGTCCGGGTTCGAGCAGGCAAACACGATTGGGTTCGGCGCCATGCGCAGCAGGTTTTCCGGGGTCAGCAGGTTCGGGCCCGACAGGCCGACAAACACGTCCGCACCGTCCAGCGCGTCCGCCAGGGAGCGCTTGTCGGTCGCGTGGGCGAACACGGCCTTGTATTGGTTCAGGTCGTCACGGCCGGAGTGGATCACGCCGGTACGGTCGATCATGAAAATGTTTTCGATCTTGGCGCCCATGCTCACCAGCAATTTCATGCAGGAGATGGCCGCAGCGCCCGCGCCCAGGCAGACGATCTTGGCTTCCGGCAGGGTTTTGCCAGCGATTTCCAGGGCGTTGATCATGCCGGCTGCGGTCACGATCGCAGTACCGTGCTGGTCATCATGGAAAACCGGGATGTCGCACTGTTCGATCAGGGCGCGCTCGATCTCGAAGCACTCAGGTGCCTTGATGTCTTCCAGGTTGATGCCGCCGAAGGTGATGGAGATGCGCTTGACGGTGTCGATGAAGGCTTGCGGGCTTTCGGAATCGACTTCGATGTCGAACACATCGATGCCGGCGAAGCGCTTGAACAGGACTCCCTTGCCTTCCATGACTGGCTTGGAAGCCAGCGGGCCGAGGTCACCCAGGCCGAGAATCGCGGTGCCATCGGAAATGACTGCAACCAGGTTGCCCTTGCCGGTGTATTTGTAGGCCAGCTCAGGGTCGCGAGCGATTTCACGCACTGGTTCGGCTACGCCGGGGCTGTAGGCCAGCGACAAGTCGCGGGCAGTAGCGGTGGCCTTGGTGAGCTCGACACTCAGCTTTCCTGGACGAGGATTAGCGTGATATTCGAGAGCGGCAGTTTTCAGATCAGACATGTGGGCATTCCGCTTTTTACTGTGTTGGACAGACGGACCGCCGAGGATACGCGCCTCGCAAAGTCCCTACAAGACTGACCAGTCACTCCTGTCAAGCGCCCTGCCCTACGACTTTGGGCCAAGAGCAGCGAAACACAAGGGCTTGATGCATACAATCGAGCAGAGAAATGTCTACAATTATTTTCTCAGAGCACCGGCTGCAACATTGCCGGATCGGTCAGCGGCAACATCCATCGCGCCTGCCCCTGCTTGGTAGCTCCACGTCGAGAGCGATCGATGACCCAACCGCGCGCCTCGACTGTCCGGCCTTGCAGGCGTTTCAACATCGACGCATCGAAATTGCGCTGCAGGTTGGGAGCGATGTGCAGGACAACCGCGCCTTGCAGTTCGATCCAGATACCGCCGCGATTGCGTTGCACGCTGTCTACACGGCCGCTGACCAACGCAAAGCCGGGCGCCTTGATTTGCTCGGCTCGCGTGACAGGGGATTTCTTCCAGATCCCGAGCCTTGCTTGCCGCGCCTGGCGTTCCGCCGCCTGCTGACACTCCACCAACTCAACGTTCGGCGCGACTGCCACCAGGAAACCCAGCCCCTCGGCAATCAACTGTTCTTCCAGGTTTCGGCCCTGGCGGTCGTAGACATGAGCAAGCGTGCGCCCGTAATCATCGCGGTCGTCCCGACCCGGCAATACCTTGACCCGGCCGGCGCTGGCGGCCACCAAGGCCTCGAGTCGCTGGTGCGCCGCCACGGCGAACGGTTCGTCTGCACGCCCGCGCTTGCCCAGCTCCGGGCTGTTGAGGCCGATCATGCGGATGCGACGACCGTCCTCAAGGTAAACGGTGTCGCCGTCCACGACCCGCTGAACGGCCACTTCGGGCAGCTCACCCGGCGAAGGGCAGGACGCCTGAGCACCACAAAGCCAAATCGCGGACACAAAAAAGGCGCCCGCAAGGGACGCCTTTTTCATCAGTCTGGAATAGCCCGAAAGACTTTCCAAAATGATTAGCCTCAGGCTTTCGGAGTAACTTTGCCGAAAGCACCGAAACGATCGGCGAACTTCTGAACGCGACCGCCGGTATCCAGAGTCTTTTGCTTACCGGTGTAGAACGGGTGGCATTCGTTGCAAACGTCGATCGCCAGGGCTTTGCCGTAGGTCGAACGGGTTTCGAACTTGTTGCCGCAGCTGCAGGTGACTGCAACAACTGGGTAGTCTGGATGGATATCGGTTTTCATGGTGTTTTCCTCAGGCTAGCGTGCCGCCACCCAACACTATTGTTGAATACCGCACGTAATTAGGCCGCGGATTCTACCAGACATCGTCGTTCACGCAAGCTATGCCTTGTACCAACCGTCTGCTAGGCTCGCCCCCACCACACCCCTGTGGGAGCAAGCTTGCTCGCGATAGCGGTGGATCTGCCACATGCATGTTGACTGACAGGCCGCCATCGCGAGCAAGCTCGCTCCCACATTGACTTGCGAATTTGTCCGTTTACCGAGATCCCCGCGTGCCCGACGCCATCCTGCGCCTCGCCTTGCCATCGCCCCTGCGCCGCCTGTTCGATTACCGCGCCCCGGCTGGAGTGCCGCGTGCCCAGTTGCAACCGGGCATGCGTCTGCGCGTGCCGTTCGGCCGGCGGGAAATGATCGGCATCCTGGTGGAAGTCAGCGATCAAAGCGAAGTGCCGGTCGATAAGCTCAAGCCAGCCCTGGCCCTACTCGATGCGACGCCACCGCTGCCGGCGACGCTGCTCAAATTATGCCTGTGGACCGCCCAGTATTATCAGCACAGCCTGGGTGACACCCTGAGTTGGGCCCTGCCGGCGCTGTTGCGCCAGGGCGAACCGGCCGAGGCGCGCCAGGAGCGGTTCTGGTCGGCGGCACCGGGCGCCTCGCTGGACGATCCGCGTATTGCCCGCGCACCGCGCCAGCGCGAAGCCCTGGCGACCCTGGCCCAGCATCCCCATGGCGTGGCGCACCCGTTATTGAGCAAGTTGATGCTCAGTAAGGACAGCCTCGACCTGTTGTTGGCCAAGGACCTGGTCCAGGTGGAAGTCCGCCGGCATGCTCCGAGCGCACGCCATGAACACTGGCTGGCCCAGCCGGAACTGCCACTCAACGCTGAGCAACGGGCCGCTTGCGAGGCCATTCGCGCGGGCTTCGACAGCTACCACGCCTTTCTGTTGGCGGGCGTCACCGGCAGCGGCAAGACCGAGGTCTACCTGCAACTGATCCGCCAGACCCTCGAAGCCGGCAAACAAGCCCTGGTGCTGATCCCGGAGATCAACCTCGGCCCACAAACCCTGGCGCGCTTCGAACAACGCTTCAATGCGCGAATCGCCCTGGTGCACTCGGCGGTCAACGATCGCGAGCGACTGGAAGCCTGGCTCGCCGCCCGGGACGGCGAGGCAGATATCATCATCGGCACCCGCTCGGCGCTGTTCACACCGATGAAAAATCCCGGCCTGATCATCATCGACGAAGAGCACGACGGTTCTTATAAACAGCAGGAAGGCCTGCGCTATCACGCGCGAGATCTGGCGCTGGTGCGCGCCCGTCAGGAAAACATTCCCATCGTCCTTGGCTCGGCCACGCCCTCGCTGGAAAGCCTGCACAACGCCTACACCGGTCGCTACGGCCTGCTGCGCCTCAACGAACGAGCCGGCGGCGCCAAGCAACCACGCTTCCTGCGCCTGGATGTGAAAAGTCGTCCACTGGACAGCGGCATTTCCGGACCGATGCAGCAAGCCATCGGCCAGACCCTGGCAGCCGGGCAACAGGTCCTGGTCTTCCTCAACCGCAGGGGGTTCGCCCCGACCCTGCTGTGCCATGATTGCGGCTGGATGTCCGGTTGCGAGCGCTGTGATGCACGAATGACCGTCCATCAACGCTACGGCGAACTGCGCTGCCACCACTGCGGGCACTCCGAGCGTGTGCCGAGGAACTGCCCGCAATGCGGGAAAGTCGACTTGCGTCCCGTGGGCGCCGGCACCGAGCGCGCCGAAGAGCGGCTGGGCATTTTGTTTCCCGACTATCCGGTGCTACGCGTGGATCGCGACAGCACTTCCCGAAAGGATGCGATGAACAATCTGTTCGCCACCATCCAAAAGGGCCAGCCCTGCATCCTGGTGGGCACGCAGATGCTCGCCAAGGGGCATCACTTCCCCCGCGTCACGCTGGTGTCGATCCTGGATGCCGATGGCGGGCTGTTTTCCGGCGATTTCCGCGCCAGCGAGCGCATGGCGCAGCTGATCGTCCAGGTCGCAGGCCGCGCCGGGCGCGCCGAAGAGCCAGGCAAAGTGATCATCCAGACCCACCTGGCGGATCATCCGTTGCTGATACAACTGACCGAGCAAGGCTATTTTGCCTTCGCCGAGCAGGCGTTGAGCGAACGCCGAGGCGCCGGGCTGCCACCGTTCGCCCACCTGGCGCTGTTGCGGGCCGAGGCTCACAAACCGGGGCAGGCGGAAGGTTTTCTGGATGAAGCGTGCAGCGAGGCGGAGCGTTTGTTGGCGGAACAGAACCTCACCGGCATCGAACTCTTGGGCCCGGTGCCAGCGCCGATGGAACGACGCGCCGGGCGCTATCGTGCCCAGCTCTTATTGCAGGCCAATGCCCGGGCGCCGCTGCATCGGCTGTTGAATGCCTGGTTGCTGGTGCTCGAACAGATGCCCAGCGGGCGGGCGGTGCGCTGGTCGCTGGATGTGGATCCGGTGGATTTGTACTGACCCAGACGCCGCCTTCGCGAGCAGGCTCGCTCCCACGGAAACCTCATTTCAATGTGGGAGCGAGCCGGCTCGCGAAGGCGTCCGAACAACCACCACACATCCCCAACCAACCCGCTACAGTTGGCAAGCTCGCCCGCGCCACGGATAATGCCCAGTTTTTCCACCAGCGCATCGAAGCGCCGCCGCGCCTGCGGTTGAAAGAGAAGACCATGAAAGACACCATTCGCCAGCTCATCCAGCAAGCCATCACCCAACTCGTCACTGAAGGTGTGCTGCCAGAAGGCCTGTCGCCGGCGATTCAGGTCGAGAACACCCGCGACAAGACCCACGGCGACTTCGCCAGCAACATCGCGATGATGCTCGCCAAGCCGGCCGGCATGAAGCCTCGCGACCTGGCGGAAAAGATCATCGCAGCGCTGCCGGCCGACGAGAACGTCAGCAAGGCCGATATCGCCGGCCCAGGCTTTATCAATTTCTTCCAGAACACCCAGGCCCTGGCCTCGCGTCTCGACGCGGCCCTGGCCGACGCGCGCCTTGGCGTACGCAAGGCCGGGCCATTGCAGCGCACCGTAGTCGACCTCTCGGCCCCTAACCTCGCCAAGGAAATGCACGTCGGCCACCTGCGCTCGACCATCATTGGCGACGGCGTGGCGCGCGTGCTGGAGTTTCTCGGCGACACCGTGATCCGCCAGAACCACGTCGGCGACTGGGGCACGCAGTTCGGCATGCTGATGGCCTATCTGCAAGAAAACCCCATCACCAGCGACGAGCTGTCGGACCTGGAAAACTTCTACCGCGCCGCCAAGCAACGCTTCGACGAATCGCCCGAATTCGCCGACCGCGCCCGTGGCCTGGTGGTCAAGCTGCAGGCCGGCGATGCCGAGTGCCTGGCGCTGTGGACCAAGTTCAAGGACATCTCCCTGTCCCACTGCCAGAAAATCTACGAGCTGCTGAACGTCAAGCTGACCATGGCCGACGTGATGGGCGAGAGCGCCTACAACGATGACTTGGTCAACGTGGTCAACGACCTTCGCGCCAAGGGCATGCTGGTAGAAAGCAACGGCGCCCAGTGCGTGTTCCTGGAGCAGTTCAAGACCGCCGATGGCGAGCCCCTGCCGGTGATCATCGTCAAAGCCGACGGCGGCTACCTCTATGCCACCACCGACCTGGCGGCCGTACGCTACCGCAACGGCGTGCTCAAGGCCGATCGGGTGTTGTATTTCGTCGACCAGCGCCAAGCCCTGCACTTCCAGCAAGTGTTCGAAGTGGCGCGCCTGGCTGGCTTCGTGACCCACCCGATGGAAATGGAGCACATGGGCTTCGGCACCATGAACGGCGCCGACGGCCGCCCATTCAAGACCCGCGACGGCGGCACCGTAAAATTGATCGACCTGCTGACCGAAGCCCAGGACCGCGCTTACACCTTGGTCAAGGGCAAGAACCCGGACCTGGCCGAAGACGAACTGCGCAACATTGCCAAGGTCGTCGGCATCGACGCGGTGAAGTACGCCGACCTGTCGAAACACCGCACCAGCGACTACAGCTTCAACTTCGACCTGATGCTCAACTTCGAAGGCAACACCGCGCCGTATCTGTTGTACGCCTACACCCGCGTGGCGGGGGTGTTCCGCAAGCTCGGCAAACGCTTCGACGAAGTGGAGGGTCAGATTGTCCTCGAGGCCGCCCACGAGCAGGAACTCGCGGCCAGGCTGGCCCAGTTCGGCGAGGTGCTGAACAACGTCGCCGACAAAGGTACACCGCATACTTTGTGTGCCTACCTGTACGACGTCGCTGGCCTGTTCTCCAGCTTCTATGAGAACTGCCCGATCCTCAGCGCCGACACCCCGGCACAAATGCAGAGCCGCTTGCGCCTCGCCGCGCTGACCGGACGTACGCTCAAGCAAGGCCTGGAACTGCTGGGCCTGGAAACCCTGGAGCGCATGTAAGTTGGCCGCCAAGAAAAAACCTGCACCCAAACGCGGCGCCAGTCGTTACCAGCCCCCGGCCAAAAAGCCGATTCCGGGCTGGTTGTGGATGGCCATCGGCCTGACCGTCGGCGCTTTCATTGTCTTTCTGATGAAGCTAGAGCCGGGCCAGGGCGATGACGTCAAGCGCGTGCGGCAAGAGCAGCAGAAAGCCACGCGGATCGCCGAGGCCAACAAGACCCCGCCGAGCCCGACGCAACCGGTGAAGCCGAAGTACGACTTCTATACCCTGCTGCCGGAATCGGAAGTCATCGTGCCGCCCGATGCCGTGCCGGAGAAAACCCTGCCGACACCACAAGTGCCTCAGGTGCCGGCCACACCGGTGACCCCGGCCGAAGCCGCCAAGATCGACACCGCCCGCGCCCAGGCGGCCCTGGCCGGCATCACGCCGCCACCCGCGCCGCCCGTACAAAAGGCTGCGCCAGTGACGAAGTTCTTCTTGCAAGCCGGCTCGTTCCGCAAGGAAGCCGATGCCGACAAGGTCCGGGCACAGATCATTTTGCTGGGCCAGTCGGTGTCGGTGGAATCCGGCACGGTGAAGGACGAAACCTGGTACCGGGTACTGGTTGGCCCGTTCAGCAATCGGGAAGAGCTGACCAAGGCCCAGAAACAACTGGCCGGCAGCGGCTTCAGCAACCTGTTGTTACAACAACGCCAGAGCCGCTGATTCCAACGAAGGCATTTATGGCTGCGAGGCTTTTCGTGGCGAGGGAGCTTGCTCCCGCTGGGCTGCGTAGCAGCCCTAAAAGCTTGGGACCACTGCGCGGTCCAGCAGGAGCAAGCTCCCTCACCACAAAGAAGTCCTCTGCCAAAAACAGCGAGGGACCACTCATCCCCTCCGCGCCCTTGCAGTTGAAAAACCCCACGCCACCCCCATATGAGTTCCATCCGGGCATTTTCGCCCCGCTGCGTGGAGACTCTTCCCTTGACCACCATCGTTTCAGTCCGCCGTCACGGCAAAGTCGTCATGGGCGGCGACGGCCAGGTTTCACTGGGCAACACCGTGATGAAAGGCAACGCGAAGAAAGTCCGCCGCCTGTACCACGGCCAGGTCATCGCCGGTTTCGCCGGGGCCACCGCCGATGCCTTCACCCTGTTCGAACGTTTTGAAGGCCAGCTTGAAAAACACCAGGGCCACCTGATCCGCGCCGCCGTCGAGCTGGCGAAGGAATGGCGTACCGACCGCTCCCTGAGCCGCCTCGAAGCGATGCTCGCGGTCGCCAACAAGGATGCCTCGCTGATCATCACCGGCAACGGTGACGTCGTTGAGCCTGAAGACGGCTTGATCGCCATGGGTTCCGGTGGCGCCTACGCCCAGGCCGCCGCCAGCGCCCTGTTGAAAAAAACCGACCTGTCGGCCCGGGAAATCGTTGAGACAGCCCTTGGCATTGCCGGCGACATCTGTGTCTTCACCAACCACACCCAGACCATTGAGGAGCAGGACCTCGCGGAGTGAGCCCATCCAGGCCCAGACTTCCGCTTGAGGACCGCCAATTATTATGTCCATGACTCCCCGCGAAATCGTCCACGAACTCAATCGCCATATCATCGGCCAGGACGATGCCAAGCGCGCCGTCGCCATTGCCCTGCGCAACCGCTGGCGCCGGATGCAGTTGCCTGAAGAACTGCGCGTCGAAGTAACACCCAAGAACATCCTGATGATCGGCCCGACCGGTGTCGGCAAGACCGAGATCGCCCGTCGCCTGGCCAAGCTCGCCAATGCGCCATTCATCAAGGTCGAGGCCACCAAGTTCACCGAGGTGGGCTACGTGGGCCGCGACGTCGAGTCGATCATTCGCGACCTGGCCGATGCCGCTATCAAGCTGCTGCGTGAGCAGGAAATCACCAAGGTTCGCCATCGCGCCGAAGACGCCGCCGAAGAACGCATCCTCGATGCGCTTCTGCCGCCTGCGCGCATGGGCTTTAACGCCGACTCCGCCGCGACCCAGGATTCCAACACCCGCCAACTGTTCCGCAAGCGCCTGCGCGAAGGCCAGCTGGACGACAAGGAGATCGAGATCGAAGTGGCCGAGATGGCCGGTGTCGACATCTCCGCGCCGCCGGGCATGGAAGAGATGACCAACCAGCTGCAGAGCCTGTTCGCCAACATGGGCAAGGGCAAGAAGAAAAGCCGCAAGCTCAAGGTCAAGGAAGCGCTGAAGCTGGTGCGCGATGAAGAGGCCAGCCGCCTGGTCAACGAAGAAGAATTGAAGGCCAAGGCCCTGGAAGCGGTCGAGCAGCATGGCATCGTGTTCATCGACGAGATCGACAAGGTCGCCAAGCGCGGCAATGTCGGCGGCGCCGATGTGTCCCGCGAAGGCGTGCAACGCGACCTGCTGCCGCTGATCGAAGGCTGCACGGTCAATACCAAGCTGGGCATGGTCAAGACCGACCACATCCTGTTCATCGCTTCCGGCGCGTTCCACCTGAGCAAGCCGAGCGACCTGGTTCCTGAGTTGCAGGGCCGCTTGCCGATTCGTGTCGAACTCAAGGCGCTGTCGCCGGAAGATTTCGAACGCATCCTGAGCGAGCCCCATGCGTCGCTGACCGAGCAATACTGCGCGCTGCTCAAGACCGAAGGCCTGAACATCGAGTTCGCGCCCGAAGGCATCAAGCGCCTGGCGCAGATCGCCTGGCAGGTCAACGAAAAGACCGAGAACATCGGTGCCCGCCGCCTGCACACGCTGCTTGAGCGTCTGCTCGAGGAAGTCTCGTTCAGCGCCGGCGACCTGGCCAGCGCCCACAACGAAGCGCCGATCCGCATCGACGCCGAGTACGTCAACAGCCACCTGGGTGAGTTGGCGCAGAACGAAGACCTGTCGCGCTATATCCTGTAAGCCACCGACAGGTTTCCCCGGACCTGTGGGAGCGAGCTTGCTCGCGATGGCGGCACAACATTCAATCCATGTATTGACTGTCAAACCGCTATCGCGAGCAAGCTCGCTCCCACATGAACCGCGTCGTTTTGCAGATCAACGCGTCCTTCAGAGACGGATCATAGGCCATGACCAAACTCCCCACCGCCATCAACCTGCACAAAGCCTCCAAGACCCTGACGCTCAAGTACGCGCCAGACGAGGAGTACCACCTGTCAGCGGAATTCCTGCGGGTGCACTCGCCCTCCGCCGAGGTCCAGGGCCACGGCAAGCCCATCCTGCAATACGGCAAGCTCGGCGTCGGCCTGACCAAGGTTGAACCGGCCGGCCAGTACGCACTGAAATTGACCTTCGACGACGGCCATGACAGCGGATTGTTCACCTGGGACTACCTGTATCAGTTGGCAGTGCGCCAGGAAGTCCTGTGGAACGATTATCTCGCCGAGCTCAAGGCCGCCGGAAAAACCCGCGATCCGAACGAGTCCGTCGTCAAGCTGATGCTCTAGCTCACGGGCTGGCGCTTTAGGGCGAATTTTCTAGACTCATCTGCTTGAATGCCTGCGCAGCATCGTCAATGACTGGCCTGCTTGCGAAAAAAATTAAACTCGGGTAACCAATGGAGCTGGCAAGTTCCCTGCAAAGGAACCGGCGAGTTCCTGGCACACGTTTCCTCATTGCCCTCGATGCGGAATTAATGGTCACCCCGAGCAGCGTACCTGGTATTGGCCTTGCGGCTTCACGGCACGGCCCCGGTACTCGTCTGAAGGACAATGGAGCGTCGTAGATGAGCAACAAGAACAACGATGAGTTGAAATACCAAGCCTCGGAAAACACCCTGGGCTTGAATCCCGTCGTCGGCTTGCGCAGGAAGGACCTGCTGGCCTCTGCCCGGATGGTGCTGACCCAGACCATCAGACAACCCCTTCACAGCGTCAAGCATGTGGCCCATTTCGGCGCTGAGCTGAGGAAGGTCCTGTTCGGCAAGTCCGAGTTGCAGCCCACCAGCGACGACCGTCGTTTCGCCGATCCGGCCTGGAGCCAGAACCCGCTCTACAAACGCTACCTGCAAACCTACCTGGCGTGGCGCAAGGAGCTGCACGCCTGGATCGACGACAGCAGCCTCTCGCCCCAGGACATCAGCCGCGGGCATTTCGTGATCAACCTGATGACCGAGGCGATGGCCCCGACCAACTCGGCGGCCAACCCGGCGGCGGTCAAGCGCTTCTTCGAAACCGGCGGCAAGAGCCTGCTCGACGGTTTGTCCCACCTGGCAAAAGACTTGGTACACAACGGCGGTATGCCGAGCCAGGTCGACATGGGCGCCTTCGAAGTCGGCAAGAGCCTGGGCGTGACGGAAGGCGCCGTGGTGTTTCGCAACGATGTGCTGGAGCTGATCCAGTACCGCCCCATCACCGAGCAGGTGCATGAGCGGCCGCTGCTGGTGGTCCCGCCGCAAATCAACAAGTTCTATGTATTCGACCTGAGCCCGGATAAGAGCCTGGCGCGCTTCTGCCTGCGCAGCAACGTGCAGACATTCATCATCAGTTGGCGCAACCCCACCAAGGCGCAGCGCGAGTGGGGCCTGTCGACTTATATCGAAGCGCTCAAGGAAGCGGTGGACGTTGTCACGGCCATCACCGGCAGCAAGGACGTCAACATGCTGGGCGCCTGCTCGGGCGGCATCACCTGCACCGCGCTGCTGGGCCATTACGCCGCGCTCGGCGAGAAGAAGGTCAATGCCCTGACGCTGCTGGTGAGTGTGCTGGACACGACCCTGGACACCGACGTGGCCCTGTTCGTCGACGAGCAGACCCTGGAAGCGGCCAAGCGCCATTCCTACCAGGCCGGCGTACTGGAAGGCCGCGACATGGCCAAGGTCTTCGCCTGGATGCGTCCCAACGACCTGATCTGGAATTACTGGGTCAACAACTACCTGCTGGGCAACGAACCACCGGTGTTCGACATTCTCTTCTGGAACAACGACACCACGCGACTGCCGGCGGCGTTCCATGGCGACCTCATCGAGATGTTCAAGAACAACCCGCTGACCCGCCCCAATGCACTGGAAGTATGCGGTACGCCGATCGACCTCAAGCAGGTCACTGCCGACATCTTTTCCCTGGCCGGCACCAACGACCACATCACGCCGTGGAAGTCCTGCTACAAGTCGGCGCAGCTGTTTGGCGGCAAGGTTGATTTCGTGTTGTCGAGCAGCGGCCACATCCAGAGCATCCTCAACCCGCCGGGCAACCCCAAGTCGCGCTACATGACCAGCGAGGACATGCCGGCCAAGGCCGAGGACTGGATGGAAAACTCCACCAAGCACACCGACTCCTGGTGGCTGCACTGGCAAGCCTGGCAGGCCGAGCGCTCGGGCAAGCTGAAGAAAGCGCCCTCGGTGCTGGGTAACAAGACCTACGTGGCCGGTGAGGCGGCGCCGGGCACTTACGTGCATGAAAGATAGCTGTGAGCTTCGAGCTACAAGCGCCTTAACTTGAGGCTTGAAGCTTGAAGCTTGAAGCTTGAAGCTGCCATTCTGCTTTTTTAACTCCAGGGCTTGAAGCATGCCGCAACCGTACATCTTCCGTACCGTCGACCTGGATGGCCAGACCTTGCGCACCGCGGTACGTCCCGGCAAGCCCCATTTGACCCCGCTGCTGATTTTCAACGGCATCGGCGCCAACCTGGAGCTGGTCTTCCCATTCATCGAGGCCCTGGACCCGGACCTGGAAGTGATCGCCTTCGATGTGCCCGGGGTCGGCGGTTCGTCTACACCGAGCCGGCCGTATCGCTTTCCCGGCCTGGCCAAGCTCACCGCGCGGATGCTCGATTACCTGGACTACGGGCAGGTGAACGTGATCGGCGTGTCCTGGGGCGGCGCCCTGGCGCAGCAGTTCGCCCACGACTATCCGGAGCGCTGCAAGAAGCTGGTGCTCGCCGCCACGGCCGCCGGCGCGGTCATGGTGCCCGGCAAGCCGAAGGTGCTGTGGATGATGGCCAGCCCCCGGCGCTACGTGCAGCCGTCACATGTCATGCGCATCGCTCCATTGATCTACGGCGGCTCGTTCCGCCGCGACCCAAGCCTGGCGGCCCGTCACGCGGCCAAGGTGCGTTCGGCCGGCAAGCTCGGTTATTACTGGCAGCTTTTCGCGGGCCTTGGCTGGACCAGCATCCACTGGCTGCACAAGATCCACCAGCCAACCCTGATCCTGGCCGGAGACGACGACCCGCTGATTCCCCTGATCAACATGCGCATGCTGGCCTGGCGCATTCCCAATTCTCAGTTGCACATCATCGATGACGGCCATCTGTTCCTGATCACCCGGGCCGAGGCCGTGGCACCGATCATCATGAAATTCCTGGAGGAAGAACGTCAGCGCGCGGTCATGCACCCACATCCCGCACCGCTGGGTGGCGGCTGACACCGCCCATTGCGCCTGGCAGGACGCCGGATCACGCAACTACCCGAAACAGCGTCTATGTTGTCTGGTTCGGTGTGTTTGTTTTTAGCCTGATGACGAAGGAGTTGACTCATGCGCGACAAACCGGCGAAGGGTTCCATGCCCGCCCCTGCCAGTTTCATCAATGCACAGAGCGCGGTCACCGGCCTGCGCGGCAGGGACCTGCTTTCTACCTTGCGCAACGTCGCCGCTCATGGCTTGCGCAATCCGGTGCACAGCGCCCGGCATGCGTTGCGGCTGGGCAGTCAACTGGGGCGCGTGCTGCTGGGCGAAACGCTGCACCCCACCAACCCCAACGACAAGCGCTTCGCCGACCCCACCTGGCAGCTCAATCCATTCTATCGTCGTAGCCTGCAAGCCTACCTGAGCTGGCAAAAGCAGGTCAGGAGCTGGATCGACGAAAGCGACATGAGCGAGGACGATCGCGCCCGTGCCCATTTCACCTTCTCCCTGCTCAACGACGCGGTGTCGCCCTCCAATACGTTGCTCAATCCGCTGGCGATCAAGGAACTGTTCAACTCCGGCGGCACCAGCCTGATTCGTGGCATCAGCCACCTGGTGGACGACCTGCTGCACAACGATGGGCTGCCCCGGCAGGTCACGCCCCAGGCTTTCGAAGTCGGCAAGACCCTGGCAACCACACCCGGTGCGGTGGTGTTTCGCAACGAGCTGCTGGAACTGATCCAGTACAAACCGATGAGCGAAAAGCAATTCGCCACGCCAGTGCTGATCGTGCCGCCGCAGATCAACAAGTTCTACATCTTCGACCTCAGCCCCTCAAATAGCCTCGTCCAATACGCCCTGAAAAACGGCTTGCAGGTCTTCATCATCAGTTGGCGCAACCCCGACGTTCGCCATCGTGAATGGGGCCTGTCCAGCTATGTCGAGGCGACGCAAGAAGCCATGAACGTCTGCCGGGCGATCACCGGCGCACGGGAAGTCAACCTGTTGGGCGCCTGCGCCGGCGGCATGACCATCGCCGCCTTGCAAGGCCATTTGCAGGCCAAGCGCCAGCTGCGCCGGGTCGCCAGTGCGACGTACCTGGTCAGCCTGCTGGACAGCGAGATGGAAAGCCCGGCAACGTTGTTCATCGACGAACAGACTCTCGAAGCCGCCAAGCGTCGCTCCTACCAGCGAGGCATTCTCGACGGGCGCGACATGGCCCGCGTATTCGCCTGGATGCGCCCCAACGACCTGATATGGAGTTATTTCGTCAATAACTACTTGCTGGGCAAGGAGCCGCCGGCGTTCGACATCCTGTACTGGAACAACGACTGCACTCGGCTTCCGGCGGCGTACCACGGCGATCTGCTGGACTTTTTCAAGCACAACCCGCTGACCCGCCCGGGCGCGCTGGAGGTGTGCGGCACGCCGATCGATTTGCAAAAAGTCACGGTGGACAGCTTCAGCGTGGCGGGCATCAACGACCACATCACCCCATGGGACGCGGTGTACCGCTCGACGCTGCTGCTGGGGGGCGACCGCCGTTTCGTGCTGTCCAACAGCGGTCACGTGCAGAGCATTCTCAACCCGCCGGGCAACCCCAAGGCCAACTACATCGAGAACCCGAAGCTGAGCGGCGACCCCAGGGCTTGGTACTACGACGCCAAGCACGTCGAGGGGAGTTGGTGGCCCCAGTGGCTGGGCTGGATCCAGGAACGCTCCGGCGAACAGCGCGAAACGGTCATGGCGCTGGGCAACAGCAAATATCCGCCTCTGGAAGCCGCGCCCGGAAACTATGTACGGGTGCGCTGAAGGCCTCACCACGGCCGCATCGCGGACCGTGGCACGACTCACCATAAAGAAGACCGGATGAAGACCCGCGACCGTATCCTTGAATGTGCCCTGCAGTTATTCAACGAAAAGGGCGAGCCGAACGTTTCCACCATGGAAGTCGCCAACGAAATGGGCATCAGCCCCGGCAACCTCTATTACCACTTCCACGGCAAGGAACCGCTGATACTCGGATTGTTCGAGCGATTCCGGGCCGAGCTGGCGCCACTGTTGGACCCACCTGCCGATGCACAGCTGGCGCCGGAGGACTATTGGCTGTTCCTGCACCTGATCGTTGAACGCCTCGCTCAGTACCGGTTCTTGTTCCAGGACCTGTCGAACCTGGCCGGGCGCCTGCCGAAACTGGCCAAGGGCATTCGCCAGTTGCTCAACGCGCTGAAGCGAACCCTGGCCTCATTGCTGGCGCAACTCAAGGCCCAGGGGTTGTTGGTCAGCGACACCCAGGCGTTGGGGCAACTGGTGGAACAGGTCACCATGACCCTGCTGTTTTCCCTGGACTATCAGCGGATCCTGGATCGCGAAGGCGACGTTCGCCTGGTGGTCTATCAGGTCATGATGCTGGTGGCGCCACACCTGCCGCCGGCGATCAAGGTCGCCACCGAGCAAATGGCGTTGCGGTATCTGGAAGAGCACGAATAACGAACGGCAGTGGCAGCGGCATACCCATTGTGGGAGCGAGCCTGCTCGCGATGGCTGCGGCACATTCAACGACAATGTGTACCGGCACACCGCCATCGCGAGCAAGCGCGCTCCCACAGTAGGGTTCTATGGCGCAAAAAAAACCCGGCCATTACAGGCCGGGCGTTTTTTCAGCTCTGTAGATCAGGACTGGGTGGGAGGCGTCGATGGAGTCGGCGTAGATGTTGGCGTGGCCACCGGGGTTGGAGCCGAGGCGGAGTTCGCCGTGCTCACCGGAGCTGTTGCCGGTTTGGCGGCGGCGGTTGGCGCCTTCGGTGCAGCCGATTTTGGTGCAGCCGGTTTCTTCACGGCCGGCTTCTTGGCCGCTGCGGGTTTCGCTGCTGCCTTGGCCGCAGGTTTGGCCGCCGCTTTTGCCGCTGGCTTGGCTGCCGGTTTGGCGGTAGCCGGTTTGGCTGCCGCGGTCTTGGCCGCCGGTTTAGCTGCGGGTTTAGCCGCAGCCTTGGTTGCTACCGGCTTGGCCGCTGCCTTCGCAGCTGGTTTGGCCGCTGCGGTTTTGGCCGCAGGCTTGGCCGCCACTTTTGCCACAGGCTTGGCCGCAGCCTTGACCAGTGGCTTGGCCGCCGCCTTCGCCGCAGGCTTGGCCGACGCCGTCTTGGTTGCCGTAGCCTTGGTCGCAACCGGTGTGACCTTGGCCCCGGTGAGTTTTTCGATCTGCCTGGTCAGGGTGTCGACCTTGTTGTGCAGTTCCTTGACTTCATTGCGGCTGGGCACGCCCAGACGGGAGATCGCGCTGTTCAGGCGCTTGTCAAAAGCCCCTTCCAGCTCACCCCATGTGCCCAACGCACGGTCCTTCGCGCCGCTGATGCGCGACTTGGCGGACTCGGCAGAGTCCTTGGCTGCGTCGACTTGCTTGCCGACTGCCGTCTTGGTGAGTTTTTCGGCTTTCTCGCCGTCCTTTACCAGGGACTCGAAGAGTTTGCTGCCGTCAGTGTCGATCTTCGAGTACACGCCTAAACCAGCAAGCCAGATTTTGCGGGAGTACTTTTCAATCTTCCCGGCCCACGAGCTGCCTTCTTTTTCGGTGATTTTTTTGCCAGCCATCCCGTTCTCCTTAATGTTTACGCGCGACACGTTCGAGCAATGCCGTCAGCTCATCGAGCTTAGCAGAGAGTGCCTCAACGTCATGTTTAGACGGAATGCCGATACGATTCAAGGCACTTGCAACACGCGCGTCGAATACTTTCTCGACTTTGTCGAGTTGAACTTCGACCCTGGCCTTGAACGTATTGACCTCGGACTTGGCTTCGATCAGTTCGCTATTGGCCGCTTCAAGTTTCCCGGCAATCTTCTTTTTGCCTTTGGTTTCAACTACTTCGCCAGCCTTTACCAACTCCTGGAAGTACTCGCTGCCTTCCTGGCCGACCTTTGTATAGGCGCCCAGGCCCGCTAGCCAGATCTTGCGCGCATACGTTTTCACGTCGCTCAGCGTGGAAGATTCAACGTCCGCTTTTTTCTTCAGGATAACTTTGGCCATGGTGCACCTCACTCGAAAAAGGTTTGAGGAACTGCCCGCACACGGACGGGCTCAGGCACAAAGTAGTGGCAATAATTAGAAACGGCACCCTAACAACCGACACAAATCCCGAGACATCTGATTTCCAATGTGGGAGCGAGCCTGCTCGCGAATGCAGGGTATCAGCGACATCAGTATTGAATGGCACACCGCTTTCGCGAGCAGGCTCGCTCCCACAGGAGATTTTGCTCAACTTAAGTTTTGCGCGTTTCCAATCAATCAAGCCAACGCCTTATCCAGCGCCTTTTCGATTTCCCCCTTGATCGTGCCGCTCATGGCCGACATCAACATGCCCAACTCCACATCGACGCGAATCGAATCCTCGCCTACATGCACTTCGCCCTTGACCCCGGAGCGCTTGAGCTTCAGCGTGTCGCCTTCCCACGTGGGCTCCAGGCCATAGCTGTCGGACAGTTTCTGCGCCAACTTCTCAGCCTTTTCACGGGCCGCTTCCTTGCCCAAGCCATGTTCACGTTCAACCGTTATACGGGCCATCTGATAACTCCTGCTTGATCGAGACTTGCCTGAACGTTCAGACCCTGCCTGCGTCAAAACGTCCGGGCGATGGTTCATCTTACCTGCAGCCTTGCCAAGACAAAGCCTTCCACCGGGATTAGAATGTCCCGCATTCTTTTTTGGTGACAGCGATATGACTGATCAGCGCAAAGGCAGCGATGCCGAACCCACCACTCACTTCGGCTTCAAGAACGTGCCGGAAAGCCAGAAGGCGGAAAAAGTCGCTGAGGTTTTCCACTCGGTGGCGGCCAAGTATGACTTGATGAACGACTTGCTTTCGGGCGGCATGCATCGTCTCTGGAAGCGTTTCGCGATCGAGCTGTCGGGCGTGCGCAGCGGCAACCGCGTGCTGGATATCGCCGGTGGCACGGGCGACCTGACCAGGAAGTTCTCCCACATCGTCGGCCCGACCGGCCACGTGGTGCTCGCCGACATCAACGAGTCCATGCTCAAGGTAGGCCGCGACCGCCTGCTGGACCTGGGTGTGGCCGGCAACGTCGAGTTCGTCCAGGCCGATGCCGAAAAGCTGCCTTTCCCGGATAACCACTTCGACTGCGTGACGATCGCCTTCGGCCTGCGCAACGTGACCCACAAGGAAGACGCCCTGCGCTCGATGTTGCGCGTGCTCAAGCCTGGTGGCCGGTTGCTGGTGCTGGAATTCTCCAAGCCGACCAATGCGCTGATGTCCAAGGCCTATGACGCCTATTCGTTCGCCTTCATGCCGCTGATGGGCAAGCTGATCACCAACGATGCGGAAAGCTATCGCTACCTGGCCGAATCGATCCGCATGCATCCGGACCAGGAAACACTGAAGTCGATGATGGTCGAGGCCGGTTTCGACCGGGTGACCTATCACAACATGACTTCAGGCATCGTCGCCCTACACCGCGGTATCAAGCCCTGATGTTGCTCACCGGCCTGCTCGCCAGCGTGGAACTCGGGATCAACCGAGTCCTGCGCCTGGACAGTACGGCGCCGGTGCGCCTGGCGCGCTTGAGTGGCAAGGTGATCGCTGTCGACTGCCGCAACCCGGCATTGCAACTGTTTATCCTGCCCAGCGATGAAGGCCTGATGCTCGCCGCCCATTGGGAAGCCGAAGCTGATTGCACGCTGCGAGCCCCGGCATCGAGCCTGCTGGAGCTAGCGCTGAGCAAGAACAAGACCGCCGTGCTGCACGGCCCGGACGTCGAGCTCGACGGCGACAGCGGTGTGCTGCTGGAGCTGGCGGCGATCCTTCAGGACCTGGAGCTGGACTGGGAATACGAAATGTCCCGCTGGATCGGTCCGGTGGCGACCCAATTGCTCAGCGGTCACCTGCGCAGCCGCAGCCGCTGGTACCGCCAGGGCTTTGCCAGCTTGGGACAGAATCTGAGTGAATACCTGGCCGAAGAATCGCGTACCCTCGTGGGCCAACGCGAGGCCCAGGCCCGTTTTGATGAACTGGACCAGGTCAAGCTTGACCTGGAACGTCTCGAGGCGCGTTTCGAGCGCCTTTCCCGATCCCTTGAATCCAAGCGATAACGCATGAAGCTGCTTGCCGTCCGCCGTCTGTTGCGCATCCAGCGCGTCGTGATCCGCTACCGCCTCGATGACCTGCTGTTCGCCTTGCCGCTGCCCTGGTTCCTCCTGGCGCTGCGCTTTGTGTTGCCATGGCGCTGGTTCCCCCGGCGTACCCTGGACCTGACTCGCGGCGCACGCTTGCGCCTGGCCTTGCAGGACCTGGGGCCAATCTTCATCAAGTTCGGGCAGATCCTCTCGACCCGTCGCGACCTGCTGCCCGAAGACATCGCCGATGAGCTGATGCTCCTGCAAGACCGCGTGCCGCCGTTCGACTCGAAGTTATCGGTGGCGCTGATCGAAGGGCAATTGGGCAAGAAGATCAGCGAGGTCTTCAGTCGCTTCGATGTCGAGCCCCTGGCCTCGGCGTCGGTCGCCCAGGTCCACGCCGCCCAGCTCAAGACGGGTGAAGAAGTGGTGGTCAAGGTGATTCGTCCTGGCCTGAAGCCGATCATCGCCCAGGACCTGGCGTGGCTGTTCATTCTTGCCCGCGCCGCCGAGCGGTTGTCTGCCGACGCGCGCCTGCTACACCCGGTGGACGTCGTCCAGGATTACGAAAAGACCATCTACGACGAACTCGACCTGCTGCGCGAGGCCGCCAACGCAAGCCAACTGCGTCGCAACTTCGAAGGCTCGCCGCTGCTCTATGTGCCGCAAGTCTATTGGGACTGGTGCCGGCCGAAAGTCTTGGTGATGGAGCGCATCTACGGCATCCAGGTCACCGACCTGGCGACCCTGGCCGACCAGCGCACCGACATGAAACTGCTTGCCGAGCGCGGTGTGGAAATTTTCTTCACCCAGGTGTTTCGCGACAGTTTCTTCCACGCCGACATGCACCCAGGCAACATTTTCGTCAGTACGGTGCAGCCGTGGAGCCCGCAGTACATTGCGATCGACTGCGGCATCGTCGGCAGCCTCACCCCCGAGGACCAGGACTACCTGGCCCGCAACCTGTTCGCCTTCTTCAAGCGCGATTATCGCCGCGTCGCGCAGTTGCACATCGACTCGGGCTGGGTGCCCGCCGAAACCAAGCTCAACGAATTCGAAGCGGCGATACGCACTGTGTGCGAGCCGATCTTTGAAAAACCATTAAAGGATATTTCCTTCGGCCAGGTCCTGATGCGCCTGTTCCAGACCGCGCGACGCTTCAACATGGAAGTTCAGCCGCAGCTGGTACTGCTGCAAAAAACGCTGTTGAACATCGAAGGCCTCGGTCGCCAGCTGTACCCGGACCTGGACCTTTGGAACACCGCCCAGCCCTTCCTCGAGCGCTGGATGCGCGAGCGAATGAGCCCGAAAGCCTTGCTGGGCAACGTCCAGAGCCAATTCGAACAGCTCCCGCATCTGGCCAACATGACCCGCGACCTGCTCGAACGCATGTCCCAACCCCACGCCAACGACCCCGCTCCACCATGGAAACGCCGTCGGGACGACTGGTTCCTGCGTTTGCTCGGCGCGGCCCACCTGGGTGGCGGCGCGGTGCTGGCGGCCGGTGGGCCGTTGAGCCAACTGGGCCATTGGCCCGCCGGCGTCATGGTGGCCGTTGGTTTGTATCTGGTCGTTCGCCGATAGCACGAAACAGCTGCAAGCGATAAGCTGCAAGCCGCGAGCTCAAACGGTTGGACCTATCACTCAACCCCTACACAGAATCGCTTTTACTTGCAGCTGGAAGCTTGAAGCTGCCGTCAGGACCAAAGATGAAAAACTGGCAGGACGAGATCAAATGGGACGCCGACGGCCTGGTGCCGGCCATCGCCCAGGATCACAAGACCGGGCGCGTGTTGATGATGGCCTGGATGAACCGCGAGGCACTGGCGCTGACCGCTGCCGAGAATCGCGCCATCTATTGGTCACGTTCCCGTGGCAAGCTGTGGCGCAAGGGCGAAGAGTCCGGGCATGTGCAGCACCTGCATGAGATGCGCCTGGATTGCGACGGTGACGTCATCATCCTGATGGTCGAGCAGGTCGGAGAAATTGCCTGCCACACCGGCCGTCAAAGCTGCTTCTATCGAGTCTTCGAGAACGGCGACTGGAAAACCGTCGACCCGGTGCTCAAGGACCCGCATGCCATCTATTCAGGACATACCCATGAGTGACACCCTGACCCGCCTGGCCCAGGTGCTGGAAGAGCGCAAGGGCGCAGCGGCCGACAGCTCCTATGTCGCCAGCCTGTACCACAAGGGCTTGAACAAGATTCTGGAAAAGGTCGGCGAAGAATCGGTCGAGACCATCATCGCCGCCAAGGACGCCGCCGTCAGCGGAGACTGCAGCGACGTGATCTACGAGACCGCCGACCTTTGGTTTCACAGCCTGGTGATGCTGGCCCAGCTGGGGCAGCATCCCCAGGCCGTACTGGATGAACTGGACCGTCGCTTCGGTCTGTCCGGGCACGTCGAGAAAGCCTCGCGCCCATCCGCCTGATCAATTCTTGAGAGGAATAACCACATGGGTATTTTTGATTGGAAACACTGGGTCGTCATTCTGGTGGTCGTGGTGCTGGTGTTCGGCACCAAGAAATTGAAGAACCTCGGCACCGATGTCGGTGAGTCGATCAAGGGTTTTCGCAAGGCCATGAACGATGACGAGAAACCGGCCGACACCACGACCAACCAGGCTCAACCCGTGCCACCGGCCCAACCGGTCCACCCGCAGGCCACACAGCCTGTGAATGCACCGAACACCATCGACGTGCAGGCCCAGAAAGTCGAAGAGCCAACCCGCAAAGACTCGTGAGCACTGACTAATGTTTGGGATCAGCTTCACTGAACTGCTGCTCGTCGGCCTCGTTGCCCTGCTGGTGCTGGGTCCCGAGCGCCTGCCGGGCGCTGCGCGTACCGCCGGCCTGTGGATCGGCCGCCTGAAGCGCAGCTTCAATGCGATCAAACAGGAAGTTGAACGTGAAATCGGTGCCGACGACATCCGTCGGCAACTGCACAACGAACACATCCTGTCGCTGGAACAGGAAGCGCGAAAAATCTTCACGCCGACCCAGCAGGAGCCGACGCCGGTCCAGCCTGTGGCCGAGCCGACGACCGCACCCCAGGCACCGGCTGTCGAAGCCTCGCCAGCGGTGGCTGAACCGGTTAAACCGGTCGATCCGGCGCCTGCGACGACACCGACTCCCCACGATCCCACTTTGCCGCCGCGAGCCCCATGAGCGATATCCCTGAAAACGACCAGCCAATGCCGCTGGTATCGCACCTCACCGAGTTGCGCACCCGCCTGCTGCGTTGCGTCGCGGCGGTTTTCGTTATCTTCGCCGGGCTGTTTGCCTTCACCCAGCAGATCTACACCTTCGTCTCCACGCCGCTGCGCGAGTACCTGCCGGTGGGTGCGACGATGATCGCCACCGACGTGTCGTCGCCGTTCCTGACGCCGCTGAAGTTGACGATGATGGTCTCGCTGTTCCTGGCGATCCCGGTGATCCTGCATCAGATCTGGGGCTTCATCGCACCGGGCCTGTACAAGCACGAAAAACGCATCGCCGTGCCGCTGCTGGTGTCGAGCATCCTGCTGTTCTACACGGGCATGGCCTTCGCCTACTTCTTCGTGTTCCCGCTGATTTTCAAATTCTTCGCCGCCGCCACCCCGGCGGGCGTGGAAATGATGACCGACATCACCAGCTACCTGGATTTCGTCATGACGCTGTTCTTCGCCTTCGGCGTGGCGTTCGAGATCCCCGTGGCGGTGGTGCTGCTGGTGTGGATCGGCGTGGTCGATGTCGCCTACCTGAAGAAGATCCGCCCGTACGTGATCATCGGCTGCTTTGTGGTCGGCATGATCCTCACACCACCGGACATCTTCTCCCAGACCTTGCTGGCGGTACCGATGTGGCTGCTGTTTGAAATCGGCATCCTGTTCGGCGGCCTGGTGCGCAAGCGCCGGGAAGAGCCTGAGGACCAGCCCGTCGATGATCACAACGACCAGCCGCCAGCGACCCAAGCGTGAACCTGCTGCTGCTCGAAGAGGCCGATTTCATCGGGCCTGACCGCGTCGTCCTGAGCGACCGTCGGTTGACCCATATGCAGGAAGTCCATCGCTGTATTGTCGGCGACAGCCTGCGGGTCGGCCGCATCGACGGCTTGGTGGGCTCCGCCCAGGTGCTGCGCCTGGACCCTCGCGAGGCCGAACTGCAAGTGACCCTCGACCAGCCACCGCCTGCCAAATTGCCGCTGACGCTGGTACTGGCATTGCCGCGGCCGAAGATGCTCAGGCGAGTGTTCCAGACCGTGGCGACCATGGGCGTGCCGCGTGTGGTACTGGTCAACAGTTACCGCGTGGAGAAAAGCTTCTGGCAGACGCCATTCCTGGAGCCCGAAGCCATTCGCGAGCAATTGATCCTGGGCCTCGAGCAGGCCCGGGACAGCGTGCTGCCTGAGATCGTCATCGAAAAGCGCTTCAAGCCCTTCGTCGAGGATCGCCTGCCGGCCATCGTCGATGGCACCCTCGGGTTGGTCGGCCACCCCGGCAATCATCCGCCTTGCCCCCGGGCACTGACGGAACCGGTGACCCTGGCAATCGGCCCGGAAGGTGGCTGGATTCCTTACGAGATCGACCTGCTGGGCAAGGCCGGCTTGCAGCCGGTGCAGCTGGGCGACCGGATCCTGCGGGTCGAGACCGCCGTCACTGCCCTGCTGGCGCGGTTGTTCTGACCCCTGCAACACGCTGACAGACACCTCGCCACGAAATCTCGGCAAACGCCTACAGAACCCACCAAAGCCGCCGATACAGTCCCCATAAAACCAATATAAACGCTCCAAGGGAGTATCAGCATGTTCCGGTGGCTTGCCCAGGGTCTGGGAAATGTAAGCGTCAATCGCAAACTCGGCGCGGGCTTCGGCCTCGTGCTGTTCCTCACCTTGATGATTGCATTCACCGGTTGGTCCGGCCTGGGCAATGTCATCAGCCGGGGCGACAAGCTGGGGTTCATTGCCAGTCTCAATGACTTGAGCAAGGACCTGAACCTGGCCAGCACCGACTACAACAACACCCGAGGCGAGAAAGGGCCGCAACAGGTCAACGACCTGCTCGGCAAACTCGAAGCCGGGCTGAAGACTGCTCGCGAGTTGATTGAACGGCCGGCGGACGTTGCGCTGGTCGACCAGCAATTGGCCGCCGTCGCCGAATACAGAAGTGCTTTCGAGCTGATGACCAGCGCCACCGTCAGCCGCGAAGATGCCCGCAGCAAACTGGGCGCCAGCGCCGACAACACCGTGGCCCGCGTCGCCGAGGTAGAAAAATCGCTGCTGCAAGGCGGCGATATTGCCCAGTTCAACAACATAGTGACCCTAAGCAAGGCGATCCAACAGGCGCGCTATCAGGTTCGCGGCTACACCTACAGCGGCAAAAGCGAGGCCCAGCAACCGGCCATCGACGCAATCACCGATGTCCTGAAACTGCTGGCACGCTTGCCAGCCCAGTTGCCCGAGGAGCACGCCGACAAACTTCAGCAGGCCAGCGACTCGATGAATGTCTATCGAGCGGCGGTCAGCCAGTTTCGTGATTCCCAGCTCGACAACGGCGCTGCGCTGCAGCGCATGATCGAGCAAGGCCAGGTATTGATCGATTCCAGCCAGAAACTCACCGTGTCCCAGACCGCCGTGCGCGACCACGACACCGCTCAAGCCAAGACCGTCCTGATCGCAGCCGCCGCCCTGGCCCTGTTGTTTGGCGTGGTCGCTGCCCTGGTCATTACCCGCCAGATTGTCGGCCCGCTGGATGAGACGCTGAAGGTGGCGGAACGCGTCGCCGCAGGCGACCTCACCCACAACCTCACGTCTGACCGCCGCGACGAACTCGGCCAACTGCAACGGGCCATGCAACGCATGACCGTGGGCTTGCGGCAGCTGATCGGTGGCATCGGTGAAGGCGTCACCCAGATTGCCAGCGCCGCTGACCAACTCTCCGCCGTGACCGAGCAGACAAGCGCCGGGGTCAACAGTCAAAAAGTGGAAACCGATCAGGTTGCCACGGCCATGCATGAGATGACCGCCACGGTGCAGGAAGTGGCCCGCAACGCCGAGGAAGCTTCCGAGGCCGCCGTCGCAGCCGACCAACAGGCCCGTGAAGGCGACAAGGTGGTTGGCGAAGCCATCGCTCAGATCGAGCGCCTGGCTAAAGAGGTGGGCAACTCCACCGCTGCCATGGGCGATCTGAAGCGTGAAAGCGACAAGATCGGCAGCGTCCTGGACGTGATCAAGTCCGTGGCCCAGCAAACCAACCTGCTGGCCCTCAACGCAGCCATCGAGGCAGCCCGTGCTGGTGAAGCCGGGCGAGGCTTCGCCGTGGTGGCTGACGAGGTTCGCAGCCTGGCCCAACGCACCCAGAAATCCACCGAAGAAATCGAAGAGCTGATCGTCGGTTTGCAAAACGGTACCGAACAGGTCGCGACCATCATGGACAACAGCCGCAGCCTGACCGACAGCAGCGTCGAACTGACCCGCCGCGCCGGGGGCTCACTGGAGAACATCACGCGCACGGTGTCGGCGATCCAGTCGATGAACCAACAGATCGCCGCGGCTGCCGAACAGCAAAGCGCCGTCGCTGAGGAGATCAACCGCAGCGTGCTGAATGTGCGTGATGTGTCGGAGCAGACAGCGTCGTCCAGCGAGGAAACCGCAGCTTCGAGCGCTGAACTGGCGCGGCTGGGGGTTCACTTGCAAACGTTGGTGGGGCGGTTCAGGGTTTAACTTGGACTAGAGGGCTTGCGCGCGAAAGAAGATATCGAATGTGCCGGCCTCATCGCGAGCAAGCTCGCTCCCACATTTGATCTTCAGCGCCGCAGCTCTCACGTACACCGCAAACCCATTGTGGGAGCGAGCCTGCTCGCGATAGCGGTGTCACGGCCGATAAAGATGTTGAACGTGCCGGCCTCATCGCGAGCAGGCTCGCTCCCACATTCAATCTTCAGCGCCGCAGCTCTCACGTACACCGCAAACCCACTGTAGGAGCGAGCCTGCTCGCGATAGCGGTGTCACGGCCGATAAAGATGTTGAACGTGCCGGCCTCATCGCGAGCAAGCTCGCTCCCACATTTGATCTTCAACGCCGCAGCTCTCACCTACACCGCAAATCCACTGTGGGAGCGAGCCTGCTCGCGATAGCGGTGTCACGGCCAGTGAAGATGTCGAACGTGCCGGCCTCATCGCGAGCAAGCTCGCTCCCACATTTGATCTTCAGCGCCGCAGCTCTCACGTACACCGCAAATCCATTGTGGGAGCGAGCCTGCTCGCGATAGCGGTGTCACGGCCAGTGGAGATGTTGAATATGCCGGCCTCATCGCGAGCAGGCTCGCTCCCACATTTGATCTTCAGCGCCGCAGCTCTCACGTACACCGCAAACCCATTGTGGGAGCGAGCCTGCTCGCGATAGCGGTGTCACGGCCAGTGAAGATGTCGAACGTGCCGGCCTCATCGCGAGCAAGCTCGCTCCCACATTTGATCTTCAGCGCCGCAGCTCTCACGTACACCGCAAATCCATTGTGGGAGCGAGCCTGCTCGCGATGGCGGGGTCACGGCCAGTGGAGATGTTGAATATGCCGGCCTCATCGCGAGCAGGCTCGCTCCCACATTTGATCTTCAGCGCCGCAGCTCTCACCTACACCGCAAACCCATTGTGGGAGCGAGCCTGCTCGCGATGGCGGTGTCACGGCTAGTAGAGATGTCGAACGTGCCGGCCTCATCGCGAGCAGGCTCGCTCCCACATTTGATCTTCAACGCCGCAGCTCTCACCTACACCGCAAATCCGGAGCGAGCCTGCTCGCGATAGCGGTGTCACGGCCAGTGGAGATGTCGAACGTGCCGGCCCCATCGCGAGCAAGCTCGCTCCCACATTCAATCTTCAGCGCCGCAGCTCTCACGTACACCGCAAACCCATTGTGGGAGCGAGCCTGCTCGCGATAGCGGTGTCACGGCCAGTGGAGATGTTGAACGTGCCGGCCTCATCGCGAGCAGGCTCGCTCCCACATTTGATCTTCAGCGCCGCAGCAGCCGTGTACACCACAAACCCATTGTGGGAGCGAGCCTGCTCGCGATAGCGGTGTCACGGCCAGTGAAGATGTCGAACGTGCCGACCTCATCGCGAGCAGGCTCGCTCCCACATTTGATCTTCAACGCCGCAGCAGTCATGTACACAGCAAGGCAATTGTGGGGGCGGGCTGCTGGAAAAACTGAGTTTGCGCCCAACAAAAAGCCCCGCTTCCTTTCAGAAGCGGGGCTTTTTGTTTATCAGGCCAACTGAGGCTGTACGCTAACCGGCTGAAGCGGCAGCAACGGTGCATGCGGATCGGCCTTGACCGACTCACGCCATGCCGCCAGCCATTCGGGATGCGCCTCGTTCCAGACCTGCTCATGCAGGCGGGACAAGGCCACCGGGTCGCTCAGCAGCGCCAGTCGCTCGGCATTGCTGAGACCGGCCGGGCCAGCCTTCAGTGCGTGACGGACGCGTTCGACCCGTAGCCATTCAATCGGTTCGGCCTGGCCGTGACGGGAAGTCGCCAATGCACACGCCAAGGCATTCTGTTGCGGATCGACCACCGCCCGGATGAAGCCGTCGTTCAGCGCGTGCCAACGGTTTTCGTGGGTGTACTGGTCAGTCGACAGCAGCTCCTGAGGCGGTGCGTATTCCTCGGGGATCAGGAACAGGCTTTCATCACGGGACTTCAAGCCCAGGCCCACGCGACTGGAAATCACCGAGACCGGGATCGACAACATCAGCGAGCCGACGATCGGCACGAGCCACCACAGGAAGCTTGGGTTCAGCCAGATCACCAGCAGTGCCCAGAAGAAGCCCAGCAAGGTCTGCGGGCCGTGGCGCTTGATGGCTTCGCTCCATGGCGTGGAGTCGTCGTCACGCTTGGGCGAGTTCCAGGTCGCGGCCCAGCCCAGGAAAGCGGCAAGGACGAAGCGGGTATGAAAGATCATGCGCACCGGCGCCAGCAACATGGAGAACAGCATCTCCAGCAGCATCGACATCGTGACCTTGAACTTGCCACCGAACTCTTTCGCGCCTTTTGCCCAGATCAGCACGATACTCAAGAGCTTGGGCAGGAACAGCAGCACGATGGTGGTCGAGAACAGGGCGATGGCCTTCTCCGGGTGCCATTGCGGCCAGAGCGGATATAGCTGGCGCGGCTCCAGGAAGTATTGCGGCTCCATCAGCGTGTTCACGGCCAATAGCGCGGTGGACAGCACCAGGAAGAAAAACCACAGCGGCGCCGACAGGTAGGACATCACGCCCGTCAGGAATACCGCGCGGTGCACCGGGTGCATGCCCTTGACCAGGAACAGCCGGAAGTTCATCAGGTTGCCGTGGCACCAGCGACGGTCACGCTTGAGTTCGTCCAGCAGGTTCGGCGGCAACTCCTCGTAGCTGCCTGGCAAGTCATAGGCAATCCACACGCCCCAACCGGCGCGGCGCATCAGCGCCGCTTCAACGAAGTCGTGGGAAAGGATCGCACCCGAGAACGCCCCTTTACCCGGCAACGGCGCCAGGGCGCAGTGGTCGATGAACGGCTTCATGCGGATGATGGCGTTGTGGCCCCAATAGTGCGACTCACCCAACTGCCAGAAGTGCAGGCCGGCGGTGAACAGTGGACCATAGACGCGGGTGGCGAACTGCTGCATGCGTGCATACAGCGTGTCCATGCCCGAGGCTTTTGGCGCGGTCTGGATGATGCCGGCGTCCGGCGTGGCTTCCATCAGACGCACCAGGCTGGTCAGGCATTCGCCGCTCATCACGGAGTCTGCATCGAGCACGACCATGTACTTGTAGTCACTGCCCCAACGACGGCAGAAGTCGTCGAGGTTGCCGCTCTTGCGCTTCACGCGGCGACGGCGACGGCGATAGAAGATCTTGCCGAAGCCGCCGGCTTCCCGGCAGACATCCAGCCAGGCTTGCTGTTCGGCGACGCAGATATCGGTCTCGTTACTGTCGCTGAGCACGAAGAAGTCGAAGCGATCCAGGTCACCGGTGGCCGCGACGGATTCGAAGGTGGCGCGCAGCCCGGCGAATACCCGTGGCACGTCCTCGTTACAGATCGGCATCACCAGCGCGGTGCGAGCGTCTTTCGGAATCGGCTCGTTGCCGGCGCTGGCACCGGAGATACGGTACTTGTCATGACCGGTGAGCAGTTCGAGAAAGCCCATCAGCGCTGTCCAGAAACCGGCCGACACCCAGCAGAACAGGATCCCGAACATGATCAGGATGCTGGTTTGCAGCGCATACGGCAGCACTTGCGTGGCCGTTTGCAACAACGGCTGGTGCAGCACTTCGTCCAGGTCCACCAGCGACCAGCCCTGGTACGGCATGATGCCTTTCATGTACCAGCCGGCGACGATGGTCTGGCCGAGCATCAGTATCAGCAGGATATAACGACGGATCGACCCCACGGTGCGCCAGCGAGCGTGCGGCAAAACGCGCTCGTCCTTGGGCGGCTTCGGCGGGTTGGTGCGACCGGTCAGGCGGCGCCATGCACGCACCAGGATATTGGTACGCCATGGCTCCGGCACGACCTTGGTCCGGCGAATCGGCGGCGTTGCTTTCAAGCACACCCGACCACTGGAATCGAGCGCCAGCATTTCGGCGTCTTCGAGTTCCTCGGCGGTGCTCAGCGTCAGGCGACGGCCTACCGAGGCTTGGGCCGCCTCGGTGGGTGCATCGAATGTCGGCGAAGCCAGGCGTTCATGCAATTCGCTGAAGGACTTGCAGCCCGCCAGCTCGGCGCGCTGCTCGTCGGTCATCGGCAAATGGGCCAGATACTCGCGAAGAGATTCTGGTTGTACGGGAGTATTACTCATCGGCAGGCAACTGATAGCTCCAGGTCTCGGTCAGGACTTGCTCAGTCTGTTCCGGTTCCTGCGGGGTTGGGGTCGGCTCGGCGGCGGCGGTGGACGCCTTGACGGCCTTGGCTTCTTTTTGCTCGTTGGCTTGCTCGTTGGTTTTTTCTTTCTCGCTCTGCTGCTTGGCAACCTTGTCGGCCTTGGCCAAGGTGGTCACGGAATGCGAGGCGGCCGGCAGTTCGACCGGCACAAGCGGCCGGACCAGGGCGGCACGCATTTCGGTGGCCTTGCTCGGGTCCTTGATCTTCAGGCGCAGCGTCAAGCGCCAGCCCTTGGTTTCCGGGTTGTAGCGCACGCTGTTTTCAACGATCTCGGCGTTGTCGCCGACGCTCACCTGGCTACGCACCTCTGCGTTTTCCGGCAGGGCTTGCAGGGACGGGCCTTCAAAATCGACCAGGTAGGCCACGCTGCCATCCGGCTGGCGGATCAGGTTGGACTGTTTGACGTCGCCGGTGGAACGCAGGGTCTGCTTGACCCAGGCGCTGTCTGGCGAGTGCAGGCTGGCTTCATCGAGGGTCCAGTGCAGGCGATAGGCGAAGTCCAGAGGCTGGCCTGGCTCAGGCAGCTTTTCCGGGCTCCAGAACGCAACGATGTTGTCGTTGGTTTCATCGGCAGTCGGGATCTCGACCAGGTTCACGGTGCCCTTGCCCCAATCGCCTTTCGGCTCGATCCAGGCGCTTGGACGCTTGTCGTAACGGTCGTCCAGGTCCTCGTAGTGGCTGAAGTCACGGCCACGTTGCAGCAAGCCGAAACCACGCGGGTTTTCCACCGAGAAGCTGCTCACGGCCAGGTGTTTCGGGTTGTTCAAGGCACGCCAGATCCACTCGCCGTTGCCGGCATGAATGGACAGGCCGCTGGAGTCGTGGAGCTCGCGACGGTAGTTCAGCACTTTGGACGGCTGGTTGGCGCCGAACAGGAACATGCTGGTCAACGGGGCGATGCCCAGCTTGTTGACGCGATCACGCAGGAATACGCGCGATTTCACGTCGACCACGGTGTCGGTGCCTGGACGCAGCGTCAGGCGATAGGCGCCGGTAGCCCGTGGCGAATCCAGCAAGGCGAAGATCACCAGATGCTTGTCGGTCGGTTTCGGGCGCTGGATCCAGAATTCGCGAAAGCGTGGGAACTCTTCACCCGACGGCAGTGCGGTGTCGATGGCCATGCCACGCGCGGATAAGCCGTAAACCTGGCCTTTGCCGATGACGCGGAAGTAGCTCGCGCCCAGCATGGTCATGATCTCGTCTTGCTTGTCGGCCTTGTTGATCGGGTACAGCACACGGAATCCCGCGTAGCCCAGCTGTTCGGTCGCCTTGGGATCGAACTTGACGTCACCGAAATCGAAGCGCGCCGGGTCATATTTGATCTCATCGACGGTGGTCGCGGTGATCTCATTGATTTTCACCGGCGTGTCGAAGTGCATGCCCTGGTGATAGAACGACAGCCGGAACGGCGTCTTCTGGTCGGCCCATTCAGCTTTTTCAGTGCGGAAACGAATTTTCTGATAATCGGCGAACTTCATTTCGCGGAATTCATTCGGCAAATTGCTGCGCGGGGCTTCGAACTTCTGCCCGGCCAGTTCTTGTGCCTTCGCCGATACATCATCCAGGCTGAATGCCCACAGTTGGCCGGCGCCAAACAGGCACAACAGGGCCGAGCCCGCTACCAGAGCGTTTCTAAACCGTTTGGCAGTCATTTTTGGTGCATTACAGGGACTAACAATCACGAGCAACCCTCGCCGAAAACTGATCAAAAAACCAACGGCCAGATAAAGTATCTACACGGTAACGGCGCTGAAAAACCGTTCCTGCGGACCACTCTTGCCAAGTTGGCGAGCATTGTTCCGACTCCGACGGGGCAAAATGATTCCCCAAACGGTTCAGGACAAGTCTCTACCTAAGTCAAATGGACCAGCGAACGCTGGTCCCCCGTAGCGCGCGATTATCTAGTAGGCCGCGTGACAACGCATCAGGGCTAGCAAAGTATTTATCGAGAAAACATCCTGTTTTGCCTCGAAACCGGACCGAAAAGATGTTTCAAACGCTTTCAGGCCTGTAACAGAAAGGTTACCGGGCCATCATTGACCAGATGCACTTGCATGTCGGCGCCGAATCTACCTGATGCCACGGTGCCATGCACCTGTTTCGCCTGGCTGAGCAAATAGTCGAACAACTCTTCACCGAGAGCGGGAGGCGCGGCGGTCGAAAAACTCGGGCGCAAGCCGCTCCTGGTGTCCGCCGCCAGGGTGAATTGCGACACCAACAGCAAACCGCCCTGCACATCCACCAGGGACAGGTTCATCTTCCCGTCGGCGTCGCTGAACACCCGGTAGTTAAGCAGCTTATGCAGGAGTTTGTCGGCGTGGGCAGGGGTATCCCCGGGCTCGACAGCCACCAGCACCAGCAAACCATGGTCCACCGCACCGACAATTTCCCCCGCGACTTCTACCCGGGCGCCGCGAACCCGTTGCAGCAACCCTTTCATGCTTCTTCGGGCGGCAGATCAAGCAGGCGTCGGGCCATTTGCGCGGCCGCGCGCACCAGCGCATCGGTGATCCCTGGCTCCGAGGCTGCATGGCCGGCGTCGCGAATCACCTGCAACTCGCTGTTGGGCCAGTTCTGGTGCAGCTCCCAGGCGTTGTCCAGTGGGCAGATCACATCGTAGCGGCCATGCACGATGACGCCGGGCAAATGGGCGATCTTGCCCATGTCGCGAATCAACTGGTTGGGTTCAAGAAATGCATTGTTGGTGAAGTAGTGGCATTCGATCCGGGCAATCGACAGCGCGCGCTGTGGCTCGGAGAAGCGGTCGACCACCAGCGGGTTCGGGCGCAGGGTCGCGGTACGGCCCTCCCACGTCGACCAGGCCTTGGCCGCGTGCATCTGGGCGATCTGGTCGTTACCGGTCAGGCGCTTGTGAAAGGCGCTGAGCAGGTCGTCGCGCTCATCCAGTGGGATCGGCGCGATGTAGTCCTGCCAGTAATCCGGAAACAGGCGGCTGGCGCCGGCCTGGTAGAACCACTCGATTTCCTGGGGACGGCAGAGAAAGATCCCACGCAAGATCAAGCCATGCACCCGCTCCGGATGGGTCTGGGCGTAGGCCAGGGCCAACGTTGACCCCCAGGAGCCGCCGAACAGCACCCACTTCTCGATGCCCAGGTGTTTGCGGATGCGCTCCAGGTCCTCGACCAGATCCCAGGTGGTGTTGTTTTCCAGGCTGGCGTGAGGCGTGGAACGACCACAACCGCGCTGGTCGAACGTGACGATGCGATACAGGTTCGGATCGAAGTAGCGGCGGCTTTGCGCATCGCAACCGGCCCCCGGGCCACCATGAATGAACACCACCGGCAGGCCTTCTGGCGAGCCGCTTTCATCGACGTAGAGCGTGTGGGTGTCATCGACAGCCAGATCGTGCCGGGCATGGGGTTTGATCTGCGGGTACAAAGTCTGCATTGCGCGCTCCGTAAGGGGTCGAGTCATCCCTGTGGGGACTTCTATTTAGTCTGCCGTCCGGCATCATAAACCCGAATCACCTCAATGAGCATGCCCCCGCACAGTCAAAGCGTGTCAGCCAGGTATGCCAGCAGTGTGCGATACATCTGATCGACCTCTGGCACCAGGCCACGTGCGCGCAGGCAACCGTGGACCAGCCCTTCCCCCCGATACAAGACCGACACGCCCCCTGCGACATTCAATCGCTCGTGATAAAGAACGCCGTCATCACGCAGGGGGTCCCATTGCGCGACGGCGACAAAGGCAGGCGCCAAACCGCTCAGATCGTCGGCAAGCAACGGGGCGGCGTAGGGCGTGGGGGCGGCACCGTGCAGGTACATGGCGTCGTAGCGTTGCAGGTCGCTGCTGCTCAAGAGAGGTGCGTCGAAACACTCCTGGCGCGACGGCAAATGCGCGGGGCCGCCTAGCGCCGGGTAAATCAGCACTTGGGTTCGCGGCTGAGGCTGGCCTGCATCACGCAGGGCCAGGCACAACGCGGCGGCGAGATTGCCTCCAGCGCTGTCGCCAGCCAGCGCTTTGCGTCGTGGATCAATGGCGAATGGGACGTCTGCCAAGTGATGCCACACCGCGAGGCAGTCTTCGAAACCGGCCGGATAGGGATGCTCCGGGGCGAGCCGGTAGTCCACCGCCACGACCAGCACACCAAGGCTTTCAGCCAGCTCCATGCAAATGAAGTCATGGGAATCCAGGTCCCCTACCACCCAACCACCACCGTGCAGGTAAAGGATGCACGGCCAGCCGGCCAATGGTGGCGCGACGCGCGCGTGATAGGCGCGGATGGCCACGCCAGCCAATTGCAGGTCCTCGACCGCAAGCGTTGACGGGCGCGACGGGGTGAACGCCCGACACATCTGGCTGTAGGCCTCGCGCGAGCCGGCGAGGCTGTCGTCCGGGCTCGTGAAGCTCAGGGTCTTGTCGATGAAGGCAGTCATTGCCTGGGAAAGTGGGTAGGCCACGGGGTTCTCAATGTCCAGGAGCTTGCATCAGTTCTTGAGACTCGCCTGCACCGCTGCAATTCCATCCGTGCCGTCGAAGCTGGTCACGCCGGCCAGCCAACGCTGCAGATCCTCGGGGTGCTCGCGCAGCCATTGCCTTGCGACGTCCTGGGGAGTCTTGCGCTCCATGATCGGCACCATCAGCTGACTTTCCTGGGCAGCGGTAAACGTCAGGTTTTCCAGCAGCCGCTGGACGTTGGGGCAACGCTGGGCGTAGTCCGGCGCGGTCACGGTGGAGACAGTCGCGGCACCTTCGTTCGGGCCATACACGTCTTCGCTGCCCGTCAGGTAGGCGATGTTCATGTTGATGTTCATCGGGTGCGGGGTCCAGCCAACGAAGACCACGAACTCCTTGCGATTCACCGCCCGTTGCACCGCCGCCAACATCCCCGCCTCGCCGGATTCGATCAGTTTGAAATCCTTGAGGCCAAAGTGATTGGTCTCGATCATGGTCTTGATGGTGGTGTTGGCGCCACTGCCCGGCTCGATGCCGTAAATCTTGCCGCCGAGCTCATCCTTGAACCGGGCGATATCGGCAAAGCTCTTGAGCCCTGCCGCCGCCACGTAATCGGGCACGGCGAGCGTGGCCTGGGCGTCGGCCAGGCTAGGTTTGTCCAAGACCTTCACTTGGTTGGCCGCCAGGAACGGGGCGATGTTCTTGTCCATCGCCGGTTTCCAATAGCCCAGGAAGATATCGAGTCGCTTGTCGCGGATGCCGGCGAAGATGATCTGTTGCACGGCGCTGGTCTGCTTGCTTTCGTAGCCAAGGCCGGTGAGCAACACATCGGCCATGCCGCTGGTGGCGATCACGTCGGTCCAATTGACCACGCCCATGCGCACGATCTGGCAAGACGCAGGCTCGGCGGCCATCGCGCCGGAGCTTAGTAGAACGGTACCGCAGAGGAACGATAGACAGCGTTTGGACAGTCTTTTCATCGCGTGGGTCTCGTGCGGCAGTGGATTGTTGTAGGTCGGCGTCTAGATGCACCGTGCCTGGAACATTACGCAGCGTCGAGGGGGCGAAGGTGAACTGTGGCGACTTGGTTTTGCACGGTGGCGACAGTCCCCATTCCAGGGAGTCAGCGCCCATAAACCTGTGGCGAGGGGATTTATCCCCGCTGGACTGCGTAGCAGTCCCAAAATTCTAAATCCGTGTGGATCATCTATTTTTGGGGCCGCTTCGCGACCCAGCGGGGATAAATCCCCTCGCCACAGGTATTGGGTAGGTCTTTATTTCTTGTAGGCCTGCCGCCCCCACGCCAGGAAACCTTCGAGCAATTCCCTGAGCACCACCTGGGTCGGCGCCGCCAGGTCGGGCCGATAGTTGAACGGTTCGAACTCTTCCATGTAGGTGCTCTGGCATAGCTCCAGTTGCACCGCATGGATGTCCTGGGCCGGGTTGCCGTAGTGACGGGTGATGTGCCCGCCCTTGAAACGCCCGTTCAGCACGTGGGTGAACTGATCATGGCGGGCGCAAATGCCTTCGAGTTCGCTCGCCAGCGTCGGTTTGCAACTGGCGCCGTTGAAGGTGCCCAGGTTGAAATCCGGCAGCTTGCCGTCGAACAGGTGCGGGATCACCGAGCGGATCGAGTGGGCATCGAACAGCAAGGCATAGCCGAACTCGGTCTTGAGCCGCGCCAGTTCTTGCTGCAGCGCTTGGTGATAGGGCATCCAGACCTGTTGCAGGTACGTCGCCCGCTCTTCGGCGGATGGCTCCAGACCTTCACGAAACAACGGCACGCCATCGAACAGCGTCGCCGGGTACAAGCCGGTGGTGGCACCGACGTACATCGGTTTGTCATCGGAGGGCCGGTTCAGGTCAACGACGAACCGTGAGTATTCGGCGGCCAGGGTGCTGGCGCCAAGCTCATCGGCAAACTCATAGAGCCGCGGAATGTGCCAATCGGTGTCCGGCAGGCTTTGGGCTTGCGGGATCAATCCGGCCTGTACCGCCGGGGTCAGGCGCAGGCCGGCATGAGGCATGCTGATCAACAGCGGCACGCGCCCTTGCTTGAAATTCAGGACCTTCTCCACAACCGTTCTCCTCAATCGATTTCCACGCCGTGACGCACGACGCGTTTTTCCAGCTCGCCACCGAGCCAATAGGACAGGTCAGCGGGGCGATCAATGTCCCAGGCGACAAAGTCCGCTACCTTGCCCGCTTCCAGCGAACCATGGGTCCCGGCCATGCCCAAGGCTTGAGCCGCGTGGATCGTCGCCCCAGCCAGGGCTTCTTCCGGGGTCATACGCAAACAGGTGCACGCCATGTTCAACATCAAGCGCAACGACAATGCCGGCGAGGTGCCGGGGTTGAGGTCGCTGGCCACGGCGATTTTCACGCCGTGCTTGCGCAGGGCATCCATGGGCGGCAGCTGGGTTTCACGCAGGAAATAAAACGCCCCTGGCAACAACACCGCCACGGTGCCGGACGCGGCCATGGCCTTGGCGTCGTCCTCGGTCATGAACTCCAGGTGATCGGCCGACAGCGCCTGGTAGCGCGCCGCCAGGCTGGAGCCATTGAGCGACGACAATTGTTCAGCGTGCAGCTTCACCGGCAGGCCCAATTGCTGCGCGGTGATAAACACCCGCTCGACCTGCGCCGGGGAAAAGGCCAGGTACTCGCAAAAAGCGTCAACGGCGTCCACCAGCCCTTCAGCCGCCAACGCGGGCAGCATTTCAGCGCAGATGTGCTCGATGTAGTCATCGGCGCGATCCTGGTATTCCGGCGGCAAGGCGTGGGCCGCCAGGCACGTGCTGCGCACACTGACCGGAAGCTCGGCACCGAGGCGGCGGATGACGCGCAGGATCTTGCGCTCGCTGGCCAGGTCCAGGCCGTAGCCGGACTTGATTTCCACCGTGGTCACGCCATCGCGCATCAGGCTCTTCAGGCGCCTGGCGGCGCTGGCGAACAGCTCGTCCTCACTGGCGGCGCGGGTGGCGCGCACGGTGCTGGCGATGCCACCACCGGCCGCCGCTATTTCGGTGTAGCTGACGCCTTGCAGGCGCTGTTCGAATTCACCGCTGCGGTTGCCGCCAAACACCGTGTGGGTGTGGCAGTCGATCAGCCCCGGCGTGACCCAGGCGCCCTTGAGGTCGTTGACCGCCGGATAGTCGCCCATCGGCAGTTCGGCACGGGGGCCGATCCATTGAATGTGCTCGCCCTGGGTGACGATGGCGGCGTCTTCTATGATCGAGTAGACGCCCTGGGCCATGGTGGCGGCGTGGCAGTTTTGCCAGAGGGTTTTCATCCCGGTTTCCTCGTCGCGTTCAAAATCGAATCGCGAGCAGGCTCGCTCCAACAAGGGTCAGGGTGTACCCAAATGAATGTTCAACCCCTACCCCTGTGGGAGCGAGCTTGCTCGCGATGAGGCCCTTACAGACTCGGCAAAAACTGCGCCGTGACCAGCTCGTTCAGGCAGCGACTCGCCAACAATTCACTCGCTGCATTGATATCCGGGGCAAAGAATCGGTCCTTCTCATAGAACGGCACTTCTGCACGCAACAGACCCCGGGCCTGTTCCAGCTTGGCGGAGGTCTTCAAACCGCCGCGCAGGTCCAGCCCTTGGCACGCCGCCAGCCATTCCACCGCCAGGATCCCGCGGGTGTTCTCGGCCATTTCCCACAGGCGCTTGCCAGCGGCCGGGGCCATGGAGACGTGGTCTTCCTGGTTGGCCGAGGTCGGCAGGCTATCCACCGAATGAGGATGGGACAGCGCTTTGTTTTCACTCGCCAGCGCCGCCGCTGTCACCTGGGCAATCATGAACCCGGAGTTCACACCGCCATTGGCCACCAAAAACGGCGGCAGCTGCGACATGTGCTTGTCCATCATCAGCGAAATGCGTCGCTCGCTCAGGGAGCCAATTTCGGCAATCGCCAGGGCCATGTTGTCCGCCGCCATCGCCACCGGTTCGGCGTGGAAGTTGCCACCGGAAATCACATCGCCCTCGGCGGCGAACACCAGCGGGTTATCCGACACGGCGTTGGCCTCGATCACCAGCACCTCGGCAGCCTGGCGGAACTGGGTCAGGCAGGCGCCCATCACTTGCGGTTGGCAACGCAGGGAGTACGGGTCCTGGACCTTGTCACAGTTCTGGTGCGAATCGGAAACTTCGCTGCGCTCGCCCAGCAGGTCTCGATAGGCCGCGGCGGCATCGATCTGGCCTTTCTGGCCGCGAGCCGCATGGATGCGCGCATCGAATGGCGAACGCGAACCGAGCACCGCTTCGACAGTGAGGCTACCCAGGGCCAGGGCGCCAGCGAACAGGTCTTCGCCTTCGAAAAGGCCGCGCAAGGCAAACGCGGTGGAGACCTGGGTGCCGTTGAGCAGCGCCAAGCCTTCCTTCGCGGCCAGGGTCAGCGGCGCGAGGCCAGCAACTTTCAAGGCGTCGACGGCCGGCAGCCATTCGCCCTTGTAGCGGGCCTTGCCTTCGCCCAGCAGCACCAGGGACATGTGGGCCAGCGGTGCCAGGTCACCGGATGCGCCCACCGAACCTTTCAACGGAATGTGTGGATAAACCTCGGCGTTGATCAGCGCGATCAGCGCATCGATCACCTGCCGACGAATGCCCGAGAAACCTCGGCTCAGGCTGTTGACCTTGAGCACCATGACCAACCGCACCAGCGCATCGCTGATCGGCTCGCCCACACCGGCGGCATGGGACAGCACCAGGGAACGCTGCAGGTTTTCCAGGTCCTCGCTTGCGATGCGAGTCGAGGCCAGCAGGCCGAAACCGGTGTTGATGCCATAGGCGGTGCGGTTCTCGGCAAGAATCTGTTCCACGCACGCAACGCTGGCTTCGATCTGCGCCGACGCACTGGCATCAAGGCTCAGGGTGACCGGTTGCTGGTAGATGTCGCGCAATTGAGCCAGGCTCAATTGGCCGGGAATCAGGTTTAAGGCAGTCATTTATTGCTCCTTTTGAGAGTTTTGTTTTTTCATTCGCCAGTCGCTCCGGAATGCTCCGTTATCCGTCACCTTCGCTTTTTGGGCGATGCCTAGGGGCTATAGGTGCCTTGGCACGCTGGCGCTTTTTTGATCAATTCAAATTCGGTAATACGTTTTTCAGGAGGTGCGGGTCGCTGAGCAGCCCGGCGGCACTGGCGATGTCCGGCGCCAGCCAGCGGTCCTGGTCGTAGGCCGGAACGCGCTCGCGCAGCAGTTTCCAGGCGATGTCGGTGCCGGCGCCGAAGCGCTGCGCCTTGAGAAACTCGAAGGCCTGGGCCGCCAGCAGGTACTCGATGGCGAGGATCTGCGTGCAGTTTTCCAGCGCCCGGTGCAGCTTCAAGGCCGCGTTGGTGCCCATGCTCAAATGGTCTTCCTGCAACCCGGAGGTGACGAAATTGTCCAGCACCGCCGGTTGCGCCAGTTGCTTGTTCTCCGCGCACAGCGACGCGGCAACGTATTGCACGATCATCATTCCCGAGTTCACGCCCGGGTTGGCAACCAAAAATGCCGGCAAGCCGCTGACGTGAGGATTGATCAGGCGGTCGAGGCGACGCTCGGCGATCGAACCGATCTCGGCCATGGCAATCGCCAGCAGGTCCGCCGCCAACGCCACCGACTGGCCGTGGGGATTGGCCTGGGACATGACCCGGAAACTCTCCGGCGTACCCAGCAGCATTGGGTTATCGGTGACGGCGTTGAGCTCGGTTTCGATCTGTTGCCGTGCATGCTCCAACTGATCGCGAGCGGCGCCGTGAACCTGGGGAATCGAGCGGATGCTCAAGGCATCCTGGGTGCGGATACCCAGGCTCGAAGCAATGACTTCGCTGCCATCGAGCAACGCGCGCAGATTCGCACCAACCTGTTGCATGCCCGGGTGTGGCTTGAGGGCGATGATCTCGGCATCGAACGCGGCAATCTGCCCGCGCTGGGCCTCGAAGCTCATGGCACCGATCACGTCGGCCCATTGCACCAGCCGCGTGGCATCGGCCAGGGCCAGGCAACTGAGCCCGGTCATGCACGGCGTGCCGTTGACCAGGCACAAACCGTCCTTCGCTCCCAACTGCACCGGCTGCAGGCCTTCTGCGGCCAAGGCCTGTTGCGCCGGAACGATCTGCCCGCGATAGCTGACTTGCCCAACGCCCAACAGCGCGATACCGATGTGGGCCATGTGGGTCAAGTAGCCCACTGAGCCCTGGGACGGCACTTGTGGCGTAATGCCGCGATTGAGCAACGCCAGTAATGCCTCGACCACCCGGCGATGGATACCGGACTTGCCTTGGCTGTAGTTGTGGATAGCGGCGCAGAGAATCGCCCGGGTCTGCTCGTCGGCGAGTGCCGGGCCGACGCCACAGGCGTGGCTGAGCAGGGTGTTGCGCGACAATTGGCTGAGCTGTTCGTCCTGGAGCGAGACATTGCACAAGGCGCCCAGGCCGGTGTTGACGCCATAGGCACGCTCGCCGCTTTCGACGATGCGCTGGACGATGGCCTGGGCATTGTCGATCCGCGCCCAGACCTGGGCCGACAGCTCGAGCGTAGCGCCGAAGCGGGCGACGGCGACCACGTCCTGCCAGCGCAGGGGGGCGCCGGTGATGATGATTTTTTCAGCCTGGGACATCTCAAACCTCATTCCAAATTCTCAGTGCGCTGTCTCTTGGGCTGAGGGCATCACTCCCGGGGCGAGGGAGCTTGCTCCCGCCCGGCCGGGCTGGCGCTCCAGCGCGTAGGGGCCGCCTCTTTTGGGTCTGCTACGCAGCCCAGCGGGAGCAAGCTCCCTCGCCACAACAGCCTTTCAGCCAAAAATAGCTGTCCGCCGGCCACATCAGCCTTACACCACCGCAGCCCGGCGCTGCACGAACCGATCGACATACTCATCCGCCGGCGAGTGCAGGATCTCTCTCGGCGTGCCGACCTGAATCAGCTTGCCGTCCTTGAGGATCGCAATGCGGTTGCCGATGCGCACGGCCTCGTCGAGGTCGTGGGTGATGAAAACGATGGTCTTGTGCAGGGTCTTTTGCAGCTCCAGCAACTGGTCCTGCATTTCCGCGCGGATCAGCGGGTCGAGGGCGCTGAAGGCTTCGTCCATGAGGATGATGTCGGTATCGGCCGCCAAGGCTCGGGCCAGGCCGACGCGCTGGCGCATGCCGCCGGAGAGCTGGTGCGGGTATTTGTTCTCGTAGCCTTTCAGGCCGACGGTGTTGATCCAGTGCAGCGCGCGCTCGGCGCACGCCTGCTTGCTTTCGCCGCGCACTTTCAAGCCATAGGCGACGTTGTCCAACACGCTCTTGTGGGGAAGCAGGCCGAAGCTCTGGAAGACCATGCTGATCTTGTGCCGACGAAATTCGCGCAGGGCGTCCATGTCCAGCTGCAGGATGTCCTCGCCGTCCACCAGGATGGCGCCGCTGGTTGGGTCGATCAGCCGGTTGAAATGGCGCACCAGGGTGGATTTTCCGGAGCCCGACAGGCCCATGATCACGAAGATCTCGCCGGTGCCGATGCTCAGCGACAGGTCGTTCACGCCGACCACGCAGCCGGTCTCGGCCAGCACCTGGTCCTTGGTCTTGTTCTGGCGGATCAGCGCCAGGGCTTCCTTGGAGCGGTTGCCGAAAATCTTGAAGACATTTTTGACTTCGATCTTGCTGATGACTTCGTTGCTCATTTGCTCACCTCGTGCCGCGGACGACCATAGGCCTGGGTAATGCGGTCGATGACCACGGCGAGAATCACGATGGCCAGCCCCGCTTCCAGGCCGCGCCCGACGTTGAGGGTCTGGATGCCCACCAGCACGTCTTCACCCAGGCCACGGGCGCCGATCATCGAGGCGATGACCACCATCGACAGGGCCATCATGGTGGTCTGGTTGATCCCGGCCATGATGCTCGGCAGGGCCAGGGGCAGCTGCACGCCGAACAGCTGTTGCCAGCGATTGGCGCCAAAGGCGTTGATGGCCTCCATGACTTCACCGTCCACCTGGCGGATGCCCAGGTCGGTGAGGCGAATCAACGGTGGCGCGGCATAGATCACCGTGGCGAAAATCGCCGGGACCTTGCCCAGGCCAAACAGCATCAACACTGGAATGAGGTACACGAAGCTGGGCATCGTCTGCATGATGTCCAGCAACGGCATCAGCACCGAACGAAGGCGGTTGCTGCGCGCCGAGAGAATGCCCAGCGGGATGCCGATCATCACCGAGATCAGCGTCGCCACCAGCATCAGCGCGAGGGTCTGCATCAGTTTGTCCCACAGGCCCACCGCACCCACCAGGAACAGCAGGCCGACGATCACCGCCGTGGCGACTACCTTGCGGGTGGCGTGCCAGGCAACACCGCCGACGATGGCCAGCATCAGCCACCAGGGTGCCATGCGCAGCAGGCCTTCAAGGCTGACGATGGCCCACAGCAACGTGTCGGAGATCTGCCGGAACACATCGCCATAGTTGGTCACCAGGGCGTCGACCCAACCGTTGACCCAGTCGGCGATGGAGAAGGTAAAGCTTTCGGGAAACATAAGAGACTCTCGATCAGGTGGATGCGGTGAACGTCCCGGCCCGCCCTCTGGCTGACCGGGAAATATTCGACCTACAGAGCCGCGTCGATTTTCTTGGCTGCGTCTTCGCTGACCCAGGCATGCCAGACTTCAGGATGTTCCTTCAGGAAGATCTTCGCCAGCTTCGGCGACTCGATCCGCTCTTTGGCCATGCGCCCGAGGTTCTGGTTCAGGATATCGATCGGCAGGTTGACCTTTTCCAGCACAGCCACCAGCTCCGGGGCTTCGTCGTGGAAGGTCTTGGACAGGCCGACCTTGATGCTCACGCTTTTATCCACGCCCAGTTTTTCTTCCAGTTTCACCAGGTCCACCTGGCCCATCAGCGGCGTCGGCGACCAGTAGTAGAACAGGATCGGCTCGCCACGCTTGTAGCTCGACAGCACCGCTGCATCCAGCGCAGGGCCGGTGCCCGGACGGAAGTTGGTATAAGTCTTTTCCAGGCCGTAGCTCTTCAGCATTTCGCTGTTGTCCAGCTCGCAGGTCCAGCCGGCCGGGCAGTTGTAGAAGCGACCCTTGGACGGTTCCTCAGGATCCTTGAACACGGCGGCGTACTGGCCCAGGTCGGCGATGTTCTTCAGGCCTGGCGCCTTGGCTTCCAGCTTGCGCTTGGCATCGCCTTCGATCACGTAGCGTGGCACGTACCAGCCTTCGATGGCCCCCACCACCGGCGCACCGACGCCCACCACCTTGCCGGCCTTCTCGGCCTTGTTCCACACTTCGCTGCGGCCGACCCACTCTTCGGCGAACACCTGGATGTCGTTGCTGCTCAGGGCGTTTTCCATGGTGATGGAGTTACCAGGCAGGCTATCGGTCTTGCAGCCGTAACCCTTGTCCAGCACCACTTGCATCACGTCGGTCAGCAGCATGCCGCTTTCCCAGTTCAGGCCGGCGAACTTCACCGGTTTGCCCGACTCGCACCAGCCTGCCGCTTGCGTGGCGCCGGCACTGGCCAGCAGGCCCATGGACAGCAATGTGGTCAGCAGGGTCTTGTTCGATTTCATTATGTGACGCTCCTAATCAGTTGGATTGGCTTACGGCAGTCAAGAGGCATCCAGCCCTGTCAACGTCCCATCAGACCGCTTGGATGCGGCCCGCCCTGCTCGGTTGTGCGTCAACCGCGTCCTGCTCGACCGGCAGGATCAATTGATCGGGTACGGCGCTGTGCCATTTTCTAGCGATGACGTAGTACAGCACCGCCGGAACCACCAAGCCGATGATCCACGAGATATCCACACCGCCCATGGCTTCCACCAGCGGACCGGTATAGAACTTGGTGGCGATGAACGGCAACTGGACCAGTACGCCGAAGACGTAGACGCTGATACCCAGTGCGTTCCAACGACCGTAGCGACCGTTCGGATCGGCGAGTGCCGGCACGTCATAGCGCTCACGGGTTATGCAGTAGTAGTCCACCAGGTTGATCGCGCTCCAAGGCGTAAAGAACGCCAGCAGGAACAGGATGAAGGACTTGAACGCACCGAGGAACGAGTGCTGGCCGAGCAGCGCGATCAGGGTCGCGGCGCCGACAATGAACAGCACGAACACCAGGCGTTGCACCCGCGTTACGTTCAGGTGACCACGGAAACCGCTGATGATGGTCGCAATGCACATGAAGCTGCCGTAGGAGTTCAGCGTGGAAATGGTGACCTTGCCGAACGCGATGCTGAAATACAGCAGCGCGGCGGTGGCGCCGGTGCCACCCAGGCCAACGATGTAGGCCACTTCGTGGCCGGCGAACTGCCCGTTGGCCGAGGCGGCGGCAAACACACCGAGGATCATCGCCACCTGCGCGCCGATGACTGAACCTGCGCCTGCGGCAAAGAAGGTTTTCACCGAGGACGTCTTGCTCGGCAGGTAACGCGAGTAGTCTGCGACGTAGGGGCCGAAGGCGATCTGCCAGGAGGCCGCGAGCGACACCGCAAGCAGGAAACTGCTCCAACTGAAGTGGCGGATCTGCAGGAGTGCGCCCACATCCGTATGGCTGATCAGGCGAGCGAACAGGTAAACGAAGGCGATCACACCGATGATGCTGGCGACACGGCCGATCCAGTGAATCACCCGATAACCAAGCACCGTGACCAACACGATGACACTGGCGAAAATGAGGATGCCGACACTGTCGCTGACGCCAAACAACTGGCCCAGCGCCTGGCCGGATAGCACGGTGCCCGTTGCGGTGAAACCCAGGTACATCAGGCACACCAGCAGGATCGGGATGGCCGCGCCATATACACCAAACTGCACCCGGCTGGAGATCATCTGCGGCAGCCCGAGCTTTGGCCCTTGGGCGGCGTGCAACGCCATGACACCACCGCCGAGCAACTGGCCGATCAGCAAACCGATCAACGACCAGAACACATCACCCCCCAACACCACCGCCAACGCACCGGTGACAATGGCGGTGATCTGCAGATTGGCCCCCATCCAGAGGGTGAACTGGCTAAACAGATGACCGTGTCTTTCCCCTTCCGGGATGTAGTCGATCGAGCGCTTCTCGATCAACGGCTTGCTGCTATCGCGTGTGCTGGTGACAGCCATGGTTCAACCTCTGTGGATTGTTCTGGTTCGAACGATGCTCTTATTTGTGGGAGCGAGCCTGCTCGCGATGAGGCCGACACATTCGATACATGCGTCGGCTGACAGGCCGCCATCGCGAGCAGGCTCGCTCCCACAGTTTTTGCACTTACTTGCCAGTGATCATCGGCAGGTTGAGCCCCTGCTCCTTCGCGCAATCGATCGCGATCTGGTAACCGGCGTCGGCGTGGCGCATCACGCCAGTGCCCGGGTCGTTGTGCAGTACGCGAGCAATCCGTTCGGCCGCTTCGTCGGTGCCATCGCAGACAATCACCATGCCCGAGTGCTGGGAGAAGCCCATGCCGACGCCGCCGCCGTGGTGCAGCGAAACCCAGGTCGCGCCGCTGGCGGTGTTGAGCAAGGCGTTGAGCAGCGGCCAGTCGGAAACGGCGTCGGAACCGTCCTGCATGGATTCGGTTTCGCGGTTCGGGCTGGCCACGGAACCGGAGTCCAGGTGGTCGCGGCCGATGACGATCGGCGCCGACAACTCGCCGCTGCGGACCATCTCGTTGAACGCCAGGCCCAACTTGGCGCGTTGGCCCAGGCCAACCCAGCAGATCCGCGCCGGCAAGCCTTGGAAGCTGATGCGCTCGCGAGCCATGTCCAACCAGTTGTGCAGGTGGGCGTCGTCGGGGATCAGTTCCTTGACCTTGGCGTCGGTCTTGTAGATGTCCTGCGGGTCACCGGACAACGCCGCCCAACGGAACGGGCCAATGCCGCGGCAGAACAGAGGACGGATGTAGGCCGGGACGAAACCCGGGAAGTCGAATGCGTTTTCCACGCCTTCTTCCTGGGCCATCTGACGGATGTTGTTGCCGTAGTCGAAGGTCGGCACGCCCATTTTCTGGAATTCGAGCATCGCTTTGACGTGGACGGCCATCGATTGCTTGGCGGCTTTTACCACGGCGGCGGGTTCAGTCTTGGCGCGGGCACGGTATTCGTCCCAGGTCCAGCCGGCAGGCAAGTAACCATTGAGTGGGTCGTGGGCGCTGGTCTGGTCTGTGACCATGTCCGGGCGCACACCACGACGGACCATTTCTGGCAGGATTTCAGCCGCGTTCCCACACAGTGCGATGGAAATCGCCTTGCCTTCGGCGGTGTATTTCTCGATGCGCGCCAGGGCGTCGTCCAGATCCTTGGCTTGTTCGTCGACGTAACCGGTTTTCAGGCGGAAATCGATACTCACCTGCTGGCACTCGATGTTCAGCGAGCACGCACCGGCCAAAGTCGCGGCCAACGGTTGCGCGCCGCCCATGCCGCCGAGGCCGGCGGTCAGGACCCAGCGGCCCTTGAGGTTGGAGTCATAATGCTGGCGGCCGGCCTCGACGAAGGTTTCATACGTGCCTTGTACGATGCCCTGGCTGCCAATGTAGATCCAGCTGCCGGCGGTCATCTGGCCGTACATGGCCAGGCCCTTGGCGTCGAGCTCGTTGAAGTGCTCCCAACTGGCCCAGTGCGGCACCAGGTTGGAATTGGCGATCAGTACGCGCGGGGCATTGCTGTGGGTCTTGAACACGCCCACCGGCTTGCCGGACTGCACCAGCAGGGTTTCATCGTCATTCAGATGGGTGAGGCTTTCGACGATCTTGTCATAGCACTCCCAGTTGCGCGCCGCGCGCCCGATGCCACCGTAGACCACCAGCTCCTTGGGGTTCTCGGCCACTTCCGGGTCGAGGTTGTTCATCAGCATGCGCAGCGGCGCTTCGGTCAGCCAGCTCTTGGCGGTCAGCGTGTTACCGCGAGGGGCACGGATTTCAACGTCACGGTATTTTTCAGGTTTGCGGGTAGCGTCGGTCACAGCAAAAACTCCTCAACGATCAATCCAGACCAGCCCGGGCAGTGGGCAGCGATTAAGCGAACGTAGCGTTGAATGCAGAGGACTCATACGCATACGTCTTTACTTGTATGTACAAGCATATGCAATCAAGCGGCCAACTTGTTGAAGGGCTAATCAAGAAAAATTGAAGAATCGGCGAGAAGCCTCGTAATAGAAGGGCCGCCAAGCTGCATGAAATTTTTGGAGGAGGTTTTTGGGAAGCAATCAGAAGGGCATAAAAGCGTGGTATTGCGCCACGCTGGGGCGTTCGGTAACAAGTTGGTGCGCCAGAAGGAACAACGAACACACCTTTTGTGGCGCGGCACCTTAGTGGGCCGTCAACTCGATCACGCAACATTGGCCGTGGGTAGTAATGTCCAGCAGCCCAGCGTTACCGCTCAGTTGCAGGCAGTCATAAAGCCCCAGTGCCTCGACAGTTTCATCCATCTTGACCCTCAGCGTCGGAGCGGCACTGAACACCAATACCGTTCCCGCCTCGCTGAAAAAACGCTGCTGGCCGCCCAGCCATTGCAGCCGCGCGCGGTAACGCTGCGGCGCGTAGATCAGGTTGAAGTCGCGAATCGGCCCCTCCAGCAGCGTGCACTGCACTTGGCTCTCGCCGCTGAAGGCAAAGGGATCCAGCGAATGCAGCGGCCGCGTGGCGTGGTCATCGACAGTCAGCGTCATGCCGCCACCTTGCAAGACCGTGATGATCCGTTCGTAGCCAGCGAAGGTGGAAAAACCACCCGATTCACCGATATCGGCAATGGACAGGCGCCAGCCGAAACCTTCCAGGCCGGTGCCGGCATCGCGGGTGATTTCCTCGGTGCTGCCACCGCCGTTTTTCCACGGCATGCGCGGGTAATCCGCTGCGCGTAAAACCTTCAATTGGCTCATTTGTGGAAACGCCCTTCCAGACTGTGACGCGAGCCCGGATGGATCAGGCGTGCGGCGGTCACCGGCTGGCGACCTGACCAGGTACGACGACGGATCAACAGGCACGGCTCGCCCCGCTCGATCTGCAACAGCTTGCATTCACTCGGCTCCGCCAGGATCGCCTCGACCACATGCTCACCTTCGGTCAGCGGCGCAACCTGGTTCAGGTAGGCATAAGGCGTTTGTTGAGTGAAGTCCTGCTTGAGGTAATCAGGCGCCACCAGCGCGTTGACGAAACGGTCCTCGATTTGCACAGGAATGTCGTTTTCGAAATGCACGATCAACGAATGGAATACCTTCTGGCCTTCGCGCATGTCCAGGGCCAGCGCCCGCTCGGAACCGGCGGCCTCTTCTTCCAGGGTGATGACCTTGCACGTATGGCGATGACCACGGGAGGCGATTTCATCCGCAATGTTATGCACTTCGAACAGTGCGGACTGGCTCTTGGGCTCGGCGACGAACGTGCCGACGCCTTGCATGCGCACCAGCAGGCCATCAGCGGTCATTTCCCGCAGGGCCCGGTTGATGGTCATGCGGCTGAAGCCCAACTGGCTGACCAGTTCGCTTTCCGATGGCACACGGTAATGGGGCGGCCAGTTTCCACTGTCGATCTGCTGGGTGATCATTTGTTTGACGCGGGCGTACAAGGGCGCCGGACTGTCACCCATGGTTGCGGCCAGCGGCGGTTTGGCAGGCGGAGTCGGCACGGCGTATTCCTGTTCTGCGAATGTTGATGACTAGCTTGCCGGAGTTTACCGGGCAGGCAAACGTCTGTATATGTATATACAAATTACACACAACGAGGTTCAACCGATGTCCGCCTTCTTTGCCGAGCGTGCGCTGCTGCCTGATGGATGGGCCAATGATGTACGCCTCGAGGTCAACGCCGAGGGCGTCTTGACCCATGTCCAGGCCGATTCCCACGCAAACGGCGCCGAACGGCTCGGCGGTCCCCTGCTCCCGGGCATGCCGAACCTGCATTCCCATGCGTTCCAGCGGGCCATGGCCGGGCTGGCGGAAGTGGCGGGCAATCCCAATGACAGTTTCTGGACATGGCGCGACTTGATGTACCGCCTCGTCGGCAAAATCAGCCCCGACCAGCTCGGCGTCATCGCACGGCAGCTTTACATCGAAATGCTCAAGGCCGGCTACACCTCGGTTGCCGAATTCCATTACGTACACCATGACACCGACGGCAGACATTACGCCGATCCGGCCGAACTGGCCTTGCGTATCAGCCAGGCCGCCGGTGACGTGGGCATTGGCTTGACGCTGCTGCCGGTGCTTTACAGCCATTCCGGTTTTGGCGGCCAAGAGCCCAACGACGGGCAGCGCCGGTTCATCAACAGCACCGAAAACTACCTGAAGCTTCAGTCACGCTTGCAGCCGATCCTGGCCGGGCAACCGTCCCAGGCGTTGGGCCTGTGCTTCCACTCGCTGCGCGCCGTGACACCCGGGCAGATCCACGATGTGCTGGCCGCCAGCGACCGCGATTGCCCCGTGCATATCCACATCGCCGAACAGCAAAAGGAGGTTGACGACTGCTTGAGCTGGAGCGGCGTGCGTCCGCTGCAATGGCTGTATGAAAATGCCGAGGTGGATCAACGCTGGTGCCTGGTTCATGCCACCCACGCCAATCCACAGGAAGTCAGCCTGATGGCCAAGAGCCGGGCAATTGCCGGTCTGTGCCTGACCACGGAAGCCAATCTGGGTGACGGAATTTTTCCGGCCGTGGATTTCCTAGCCCAAGGCGGGCGGATGGGCATCGGCTCTGACAGCCATGTGTCGTTGAGCGTCGTGGAGGAATTACGCTGGCTGGAATACGGCCAACGGCTGCGGGACCAGCGCCGCAACCGGTTGTACCGAACGGATCAGCCGATGGTCGGGCGTACCCTGTATGACGCCGCACTGGACGGTGGCGCCCAGGCGTTGGGCCAACCGATCGGCGCATTGGAAGTCGGCAAGCGCGCCGACTGGCTGGTGCTCGATGGCAATGATCCTTACCTGGCCACGGCGACCGGTGACGGCATTCTCAATCGTTGGCTGTTTGCGGGCGGCGATCGCCAGGTGCGCGATGTGATGGTCGGCGGAAAATGGCAGGTTCGCGACGGCCGTCATGCCGGCGAAGAAGAAAGCGCCCGAGCGTTTACCCGGGTGCTGCGCGAACTGCTGGGCTGACGACAATTCAATGTGGGAGCGAGCTTGCTCGCGATAGCGGATTTTCCATCAACATCTATGTTGACGGTAAAGGCCTCATCGCGAGCAAGCTCGCTCCCACAGGTGTTTTACTACATCAGTCCGAAGTCTTGGCCATCTGCCGGTCCGACGCACGCCAGACCAACCGCGTCGTGTCGTAGCCCTGCTGGCGCGCCTTGCTCAGCAGTTCTTCGCGCACATCGACATTGACCGTTGGCGTGCGCGACAGCAACCACATGTAACGCCGGCTCGGATCGCCAACGATGGCGGTCTTGTAGTCATCGCTGACATACAAGACCCAATATTCTCCCTTCGCCACACCCGGCAGGATCCGCGAGAACCAAGTGTCGAATTCGACCCAGAGCTTGTCGGTCTTGCCTGGCACCTGCGGGTAAGCGGTGCCCCGGGCTTCTTCCCACTTCCAATCGGAAGTCAGGCAGCGGTTGAACACATCCACGTTGCCGTCGGGCTTGAGTGTGTAATGGGCTTCGGATTGCGCGCAGTTGCGCTGGAAATACATCGGTAGGCGGGCCAGCTCGTACCAGGTCCCTTGGTAACGCTTGAGATTGACACTGTTGACGGTCTTGGGCGCCAACGGGTCTACGCCAGAAGTGGCACAGCCGGCCAATACCAGGCCAGCCAAAAGCACAAAAACTAACCGCATCATTATTTTTTTCTCCCGTGGGCGCTTGGCCCCGGTTTACTTCAGGTTACTTCAGGCCTTGGCCGGAAAACATCAACACTTTGTCACCGGCGTACTGCACGCTGATAAAGCTTTTCTGGTCGCCCCAGGTGCAGCTGGACATGCCGAGCGCGCCCGAACAGTCAGTCGGCTTCCCCAGCAACGTCTCGACTTCGGCCTTGGGCATGCCCGCCGACAGCTTCGAGTAGTTTTCCTGGTTGACCTTGCTGCATGCGGTCAATACGACGCACATGAACAGCAGGGCGATAGATCGCAGCGACATGGTGTAACTCCTGGAGCGGAAGGGAGGTGGCAGGGTGCCAACCTGAACCTTAGAAGAGAAAACCCCTATCTGGTTCCCCGACGCCCCCAGTATTTATTGGTTGTCCCGAGGGTAATCGACGGGTGAAACAATCGAACTGTGACGCCGTCGTGCCTTTCGTCGGGATGAGTCCATCGACGCCTGATGCGCCGCGCCTGCGGGCCGATAAAAAGTAACAGCGTAAAATCCTGTGTTATGGCAAATTGACACCCCTTTTTGACCCGTCCCTCCGCGGTAGCGTTCTTAATGACCAGAAACATGAAATTCAGCCACAAAATCCTGTTGGCTGCCGCCCTTGTGGTGGCCGTCGCATTCGCCTGTTTCATCCTGTTCAACGATTACCGCCAACGACAAAGTCTGTATTCCAGCACCGAGACCTCCATGCAGGAACTCGGCAGCCTGACCAGCCGCAATATCCAGACGTGGGTCGAAGGCCGGATCCAACTGCTGCAATCGCTGGCCCAGCAAATCGCCATCGATGGCAGCAGTGCCGACAGCCTGAAACGCGCGGTGGGCCTGCCTGCCTACACCGGCAATTTTCAGCTCAGCTATTTTGGCGGCACCGACGGCGTAATGTTTTCGGTGCCGGCCGGCAATCGCGCCGCCGACTACGACCCGCGCGCCCGTGGCTGGTACAAGGCCGCCAACAGCGCCCAACAGACCGTCGTCACCGAACCCTACATCGCCGCGTCTTCGGGCAAGCTTGTGATCACCGTTGCCACGCCGGTACAGCGCCAGAACCAGATGATCGGCGTGGCGGGGGCGGACATCGACCTGACCAGCGTCAGCGCCATCATCAACTCGCTGAACTTCGGCGGACATGGTCATGCGTTCATCGTCAGCGCCGATGGCAAGATCCTCGTCCACCCTGACAGCAAGCGCGTGCTCAAGACCCTCGCCGAGGCCTATCCCAACGGTGCGCCGCAAGTCAGCCCGGGCATGAAGGAAGTCGAGCTCGACGGCAAGACCCAGTTCATTTCCTTTACCCGAGTCGCCGGCGTACCCGGCGCCGACTGGTACGTGGCGCTGGTACTCGACAAGAGCGCGGCGCTGGCGATGCTCAGCGAGTTCCGCACCTCGGCCCTGATTGCCATGGTCATTGCCGTGGTGTTCATCATCGCCCTGCTGAGCATGCTCATCCGTGTATTGATGCAACCGCTGCTGATCATGGGCCGCGCCATGCATGACATCGCCGAAGGCGAAGGCGACCTGACCCGCCGCCTGACCATCCACGGCCATGATGAATTCGGCGCGCTGGGCACTTCGTTCAACCGTTTCGTCGAGCGTATCCACGCTTCGATTCGCGAAGTGGCTTCCGCAACGGGCCAGGTCAATGAAGTCGCCCTGCGTGTCGTCAGCGCCTCCAATTCGTCGATGTACAACTCCGACCAGCAAGCCTCGCGCACCAGCAGCGTGGCCGCGGCCATCAACCAGCTTGGCGCCGCCGCCCAGGAAATTGCCCAGAATGCCGCCCTCGCCTCGCAGCACTCCAGCGAGGCCCGCAACCTGGCCGAAGATGGCCAGCAAGTGGTGGATAAAACCATCACGGCGATGCAACAGCTGTCAGCCAAGATCAGCGATTCTTGCGGCAACATCGAAACCCTGAACAGCAACACGGTGAACATCGGCCAGATTCTCGAAGTGATCACCAGCATTTCCCAGCAGACCAACCTGCTTGCCCTGAACGCCGCCATCGAAGCGGCCCGGGCCGGTGAAGCCGGTCGCGGCTTCGCGGTCGTCGCCGACGAGGTGCGCAACCTGGCCCACCGCACCCAGGATTCTGCGCAGCAAGTGCAGAAGATGATCGAAGAGTTGCAAGTCGGCGCGCGGGAAGCGGTGCTGACCATGACCGATAGCCAGCGCCAGAGCGAAAGCAGCGTCGGCATCGCAAACCAGGCCGGCGAACGACTGGGCAGCGTGACCCAGCGCATCGGCGAGATCGACGGCATGAACCAATCCGTGGCCACCGCCACCGAAGAACAGACCGCCGTGGTGGAATCGATCAACGTCGACATCAATGAAATCAACACGCTGAACCAGGAAGGCGTGGAAAACCTGCAAGCCACCTTGCGAGCCTGTTCCGACCTGGAACAGCAGGCGGCGCGGTTGAAGCAGTTGGTGGGCAGTTTCCGGATCTAACGCCTGGAAGGGCCCCATCGTCGAATCGCCGCCCGGAGCGAGCTTGCTCCGGGCGGCGATCCGACAATAGCGGCATCAGCCTCGCAAAAAATTCAGAACCTGGACCCAGGCCTGCTCAAGAATTCCACTTCCTCAGCCGTGGACTCACGCCCCAACACCGCATTGCGATGGGGAAAACGTCCGAACCGGGCAATGATCTTCTGATGCCGTTCGGCATAATCCAGGTTGTCTTCGAACACCGCGCGCTGCGCCTCGGGTTGCTCCCGGACCAGTTTGACGAACCGCGACACGGCTTCGTTCTGCACCGCGAGGTTTTCGCAATGTTCGAGGACGAGGTAGATGAAGACACGCTGGATTGGCCGCAGTTGCTGGTCGAAACCTGCCGCCAGGCCTTGGGCCACCAACGCTTGGGCACGCAAGTCGCCGGAAAAGCTTTTGGGCGTGTTGCGAAAGATCATACGCGGGAGCTGATCCAGTAGCAGCACCAGGGCCAGCCAACCTTCCGGGCGTTGCGCCCAATCGGTCAATCCGCCGGCCAGTGCTTGCTCGACCTGTTCGCCGAAGCGCTCTTGCGCCTGGCGATCATGGCCTTTGCCAAACCACAGCTTGCCCTTGTCAGCCGCTATTTCGTCCGGCGTTTGGGCTGTGCCAAACCACCAATCGAGCAACGGCTGCCAAGGCCCGGTCATGGTTTACTCCTTGTGGTAAGCCGTGGCGCGTGCCACTTCTTCTTTCGAACCGAGGAATACCGCAACTCGCTGGTGCAGGCCCTCAGGCTTGATGTCGAGGATGCGCTGGCGACCGTCGGTGGAAGCGCCACCCGCCTGCTCTACCAGGAACGACATCGGGTTGGCTTCGTACATCAGGCGCAGCTTGCCCGGCTTGGACGGCTCGCGGCTGTCGCGCGGGTACATGAACAGACCGCCTCGGGTCAGGATGCGGTGTACATCGGCAACCATCGCGGCCACCCAGCGCATGTTGTAGTTCTTTTTCAGCGGGCCTTCTTCACCTGCCAGCAACTCGCTGACGTAGCGTTGTACCGGAGCTTCCCAGTGACGCTGGTTGGACATGTTGATGGCGAATTCCTGGGTGGTTTCAGGAATGGTGATGTCTTCGTGGGTCAGGACGAAACTGCCCATCTCGCGGTCCAGGGTGAAGCCTTTCACACCGTCGCCCAGGGTCAGCACCAGCATGGTCTGAGGACCGTAGATGGCGTAACCGGCGGCGACTTGCTCGGTGCCCGGCTGCAGGAAGGCCTTTTCATTCAAGGCTTCGTTCTGGCTCAGGTATTCGTTCGGGCAACGCAGTACCGAGAAGATTGTGCCGACCGGCGCATTGATGTCGATGTTCGACGAGCCGTCCAACGGGTCGAATACCAGCAGGTAGGCGCCTTTCGGGTATTTGCCCGGGATCTGGTAGGCATTGTCCATTTCCTCGGACGCCATGCCGGCCAGGTGACCGCCCCACTCGTTGGCTTCCAGCAGGATTTCGTTGGAGAGCACGTCGAGCTTCTTCTGCACTTCGCCCTGCACGTTTTCGGTGCCCATGCTGCCCAGGACACCGCCCAGCGCGCCCTTGGACACGGCGTGGCTGATCTCCTTGCATGCACGCGCCACCACTTCGATCAAAAAGCGCAGATCGGCAGGGGTATTGTTGCTGCGGGTCTGCTCAATCAAATAGCGACTCAAGGTAACGCGGGACATGGACGGCTCCGAAGAATAGGGGGCGGAAAACCCGCGCAGTTTAGCGCGAGTCGGGACTTAATTCCTCCTATGAGACGGGATATGGAGGATTGAGTTCACGGGGTGGGGCCCGCTTGGGTATTTATGTTGATTGACAAGGCGCCATCGCGACCAAGCTCGCTTCCACAAGTTGACCGAGTTGCTCTAACGAATGCGGTCTATTGTGGGAGCGAGCTTGCTCCGGGCGGCGATCCGACGATGAACACACCTCAGTTCTTGACCGGCGGCTTGCGCAACAGGCTGAACGCCATCGCCGCGAGGAACAGCACGCTCAGCAGCAACACCGCCCACAAGCCCATTTTCTTCCAGTTGGTGTCAACGACCGCAGGCACCGCTTCAACCGTTGGCGTCGACGTAGTGGTTCCGTTCACCTTCGCCGCACCCAGCGCCGCCAGGCGTGACGGTTTGTAATCCGGAATCAGCGTGGTCAACGGCAAGTTGGCCGCCTTTACCGTCGCGCTGCCCAGTGCCAGTTGGTATGGCCCTTCGCCCCGTGCCAGGAACACCACCTGGGTCGCCCGCACGGCAAAACGCAGCGCAGGCGCTTCGGTGCCCAGACCGCCACCGCGCTCATCCACCGTCAGCTTCAATTGTTGAACGGTCTGGCCGGACAACTGCAGCTGGTTTTGCTGCACGTCCTGACCGTTCTGGGTCAGGCGATAGAGCAAGCCACCGCCCATCGGCTGCCACGGATGGCTGCTTTCACGGCGACCGGCCAGGGTCACCGGCGCCAGGCTGTTGGCCTGGCTGAGCTCCACCTGCACCTGCTCGATGTCCAGCCCCATCGGCAACTGCCATGTGTATTCACCGGCCTTCGTCGTGTTGCCGGCAAGCGGTTGCGACCAGACCAACGGCAGCGGCAGGCTTTCGCGGCTGGCGCTTTGCAGTTGGGCTGAGGTCAGCACCGGCGCCGAGGACGGAGAATCCCACAGCAACCGCAAGTACCGCGCCGATTGCCCGGGCAGGTTCACTTCGTGCTGCTCGACCCGCTCATCGGCAAATGTCAGCCGGGCGACCTGCCCTTCCCCCCAGGCCTGCCAATGCTGCAAGTCATCGCTGGCTTCGATGGTGAAGCGCTGGAAGCCGTCGCGCTCGCTGGTCCAGTCGAGAATCAACTGCTGCAACGGTGCCTTGATTGCGCTGGCATCGAGCAGCCAGCCGCGCAGTTCTTCTTCCCCCGCTTCGAGTCGGCTGGACGGCTGCACTTGCACCAACGTGCCGTTGGCGTTCGATTGCACCCGCACGCTGGGCGCGCGCTCGCTGTCGTCCGCGGCGTTGTACAACGGGAACCACTTCACATCGGTGAGGGTGCGATTCTCCCGGCTCTGAGCCGACTCGCGCAACAACGCATAGGCCTGGGCCTGCCCGGCGGCGTTGAAGACCCGCAGGTCACTGAGGTCGGTTTGCCGCGCCTGCAACTGGACGTCCAACGGTAACGGCAAGCGATACCACGGCCCCTCGCCGCTCAAGGCCAACGGCACCTGATGGGCAAAATCCTGCGGTTGCTCCTGCGCCGTCGCCGACAAGGCTGCCCACAGCCCGACCACGCCCAACCCGATTCGACTCAACTTGCGACTCAAGACGACACTCCCTCACTGACAGGCATCGGCGGCTCGGCATCGGCGGCCGGCTCCGGACGTTTCGGTGGCAGCGGCGCAAAATAGCCGACCACCAGCAACAACACGCCCACGCCGATAAACGACACGATCCGCGCCAGACCGCCACGGTTACTCAATTCGACGAAGAACAGCTTGGCCACGACGACAGCAATCAACGCGGCGCCGATCAGCCACACCTCACGGCGATGGCGCAGGTGACCGCCGATCATCAGGCCCAAGGCAATCAAGGTCCAGACGATGGACAGACCGGCCTGCACGAACATGGATTCAAGCAACGCATCCAGTTCGTACGCAACCCCCATCCACTGGTGCGCACAGCGCATCACCACGGCAGTGAAGAACGCAAACAGCGACACACCGGCGGTCAACTGAGCGATATGCCCGACGCGACTCCAACGGTTTGTCGACTGCTCCACGGCGTTGAGGGCCCACACGTAAATACCGAACAAGGCGAACAGCAGGCCAAGCTCCAAGGGATTGAGCAACGGCACATAGGGCAGTGGCTCAGAGTTGCCGTCACTGAAGGTGTTGGTCAGCCAGAACCAACCGAGCATCAACAGCGCCATCGGTGCCGCCGCGTAGACGCGGTATTCGCGCGGTTGAGCCGATACCGGCCAGGGCAAGGTGCGCGGCGTTGACACCAGCACCAGGTAAAGGCTCGGCAGGATCGCCCAGGCCAACCAGCGCCAGGCGTTGTATTGCTCAGACAGCAACAGCAGGCCGTAACGCAGCTCCAGCATCAACACCGTCATCAGCAGCCAGCAGCCGAGCACATGAGCTGTACTGCGCGCCTGGGCCGGCAGTATCGGCGCGAGCCGTTTCAAGGACATGAAATGCACGGCGAACACCGCAAGCCAGGCCAGCCAACCGAAATCCGCCGCCGGGTGGTAACGGCTGTGCCCGGTCGCCACCAGCACACAGCCCGCCGCCGGGATCAGCAAGGTGCCCAACGGCCCCAGCGCCGGCCATTTCAAACGCAGCGACAAGACGCTCCACACCGCCACGCTGGCCGCCGCCACCATCAGCAACAAGCTGCCTTGCAGGTTGGCCGGGGCAAAGCGCAGCACTTCGCTGACCCATGCCAGCGCCCACCAACCGGCACCCCAAATCAGTAACAGCTCGGACAGGCGCCGCAAACTCAAGGCGTCGAGCTCCTTCGCCGAATGCGCCCGTTGCAGCCGCCATGCACCCACCAGCGCCGCCAGTCCCAGAACCAATGGTGTCCAGAAACCGCTGTGGGCCAGCGGACGAAGATCCTCGGCATCGAGCGCCCCCAACAGCGCCGGCCCCGCAGTGAGGAACGCCGCACCGCCCAGCAATTGCAGCAGCAAGCCAAAGACAAAACTCACCCGCTGCTTCAGGTACAGGCTCAACCAGATGATCAACAGGCCGCTGGCCGCCCACACGCCGCTCGCCGTTTGCCAAGGCAGGACGAAGAGCACCGCGAGATTGATCAGCACCAGTCCCGCCAGCAACACCACCGACAAGCCACGCAGCAACCGCACATCGTTGCGCACCATGTCGTCGCGCGCCGCCAGCAGCATGCCGCCGATCAATGCCAGGCCAATCAGCGAAGCACTGAGCAAACCGCTCCAGCCAGCGCTGAACACGGCTGTCGAATCCCCGTCCGCACCTTGCAGGCGCACCAGGAACAACGCACCGCCCAGCAGTTGCACGGCGAACGCCGTGAACAAGAAGCTACGTGATTGCAGGCGCAGGCCAACGAACAGCGTCGCCAGGCCGGCCAATGCCCAGGCGATGGCGGTGCCGTGGGTGGAGAAGAACAGCGGAGCCAGCAAATAAAGGAAGCCTAGGCCCAGCACCGCCAGCACGGGTTGGCCCTGGCGCTCCCAGCTCGCGATATGGTCAGGCTCTGCCTTGCGCAACTGATAGAAGCTGAACAGCAAGGCACCACCGAGCATCAACGCACCCAGCCACGAACCTTCCAGCAGGCTGCCTTCACCTGAATGCAATTCGCTGACGAAGGCCAGCGCCGAACCCAATTGCAGCAACAGGGCAAAGACTCGCGCGAAGGGCCGTTGTTGGCGCAGGCCCAGCCAGAAGATGCCGGCGCCCTCCACCGCCCATGCCGCGGCAGTCCAACGGGCATCGAGGCCGAGCGGAATCGCCAGACTGCTGAAAATCACGCCCAGGGCGAGGCAGGTTTCAGCCAGCAACACGGCGCGACCGCCCATCAATACGCGGGCCAGACCCATGTAGATCATGCCCAGGGCCAAAGCACTGAACGCTGCGGCGAATTCCAGGTGCTGGACCAACGCGAACTGCAAACCGAAGCCTACCAACGGAGGGCCGAACAGCATGCTGCCATCGACGTAGTCACCCTTGCGGGCCGACCAGCGCAACATCGCATCGCGGCTGTCATCGTCGGGTCCATCGCTCATTTCCATCAGCTTGCGCCGGGTGAACAGCAAGCCGATCACCAAATACATCAGAAAAAACACAATGAGGAACGGTTCGGTGCTCCACAACAATTCCGGCGTATAGGAACGCAAACCCCAGGCGAAACCAATGCCGAAAGTACCAACAAAGCCAATCAGGTTGAGTAGGCGCCAGGCTTTGAACCAGGCAATCGCGAGGATGCCGGCGTTGAGCAGGATGAAATAGCTGAACAGCCCGACGTGGTTGCCACTACCGGTGGAGGTGAGGATCGGCGCGGCAAACCCGCCCAGCGCCGCGGCCGCCGCCAGGCCCATGGCATTCTGGGTGACCGCCAGGATCGCCGAGAACACCGTGACCGCCACCAGCAAGGCCAGCGCTGCCTTGGAATCGAGCAATGGATGCAGGCGCATGGCGGCAAACACGGTCAGGTACAGCACCGCAATGCCCGTGCCTTGGAGCATCAATGCATAACTGTTGTTACGTTGGCGCAACCACCAGCCCAGGCCCAACAGGCCCAGCGCGCTGGCCGCGACGCCGGCATAGCGCAATTCGATCGGCACCACCATGCCTTCGGTGGCGTAGCGCAGCAGGAATGCCAGACCGAGGAACAACAACACCACCCCGACCCGCAACACGGTATTACCGCCGAACAGCCAGTTGCGCGCGGCGGTGATGGCGCGATCGAACAGATTCGGGCCACGGGGAACCGCAGGCGCAGGCGACGTCGATTCAAGGGGCAACGGCGCAAAGTCACGATTGGAGGGACGGCTGGAAGCGGCCGGCGCAGGGCTCCAGATTTCATCAGGCAACGGCTGGTTGGCCTGGGTGCTCATGACTGAGATGGGTTCGAGGTCTGGCGGCAGTTCCCAGACCAGCTCCGGCTCGGTGCGGGTCTCGGGTTTTGGAGCCTGGGGCGCGACGGCCTCGGCCGCCGGCGCCGGGTCACTCGGCTGGGCGGCCTTGCCGCGTTCGAGCACCGCCAGCCGCGCTTCCAAGGTGAGCAGACTCTGCTGGGCCTCTTGCAACAGGATCTGCTGCTTGGCCGCCTGGATACCCAAGCGCCCCAGTCGAAACGACTGGGCGATGCCGAGCCCGACCAACGCGCCTATCAGCGCATCGGCGAACGACTCGTCCACCACCCAGCCGAGTGCCAGGCCCAACAGTGTCAAAATCCATTGCATATGGTCGATATCCCTAAGCGGCCCGTAGCGGGCATGACCGGGAGGATTCGGTGCCTGGATCAGTCTAGTGGAAACCCCAAAACCCTGTGGGAGCGAGCTTGCTCGCGATGGCGTCGTTTCAGGCGACAGTGATCTTGCCTGACATGCCGCTATCGCGAGCAAGCTCGCTCCCACAGTGGATCATTGGCGTTTCCAGTACTGAATCCGGCTTCACAACCCGGCGAATCAGGCGCTTAGTATATCGACGAAGCCCAACCGTCGTTGGGCTTCGCTCACATTTCTCGCATGCGTTATTCCAGCGCTTTCCAGATATCGGTGGCGTATTCGCGAATGGTCCGGTCCGAGGAGAACCAGCCCATGCGCGCGGTGTTGAGCACCGCCGAGCGCCACCATTGCTTGGAGTCGTGCCACTTCTCTTCGACCTTCACCTGGGCGTTCCAGTAGGCATCGAAATCGGCGCAAACCAGGAAGCGGTCGTAGTCCACCAGCGAATCCACCAATCCGGTGTAGCGCATCGGATCGTCCGGGGAAAACACCCCGCCCCGAATCGCCTGCAACACATCGTTGAGGCGATGGGAGGCGGCGATGTCCGGCGCGGCGCTGAACTCACCGTTGCGCTTGCGCGCTTCCACCTGCTCGGCGGTCAGGCCGAAGATGAACATGTGCTCATCGCCGACGCGCTCGTGCATCTCCACGTTAGCGCCATCCATGGTGCCGATGGTCAGCGCGCCGTTGAGGCCGAACTTCATATTACTGGTGCCCGACGCCTCGAAACCGGCGGTGGAAATCTGCTCCGACAAGTCCGCCGCCGGAATGATGCTTTCGGCCAGGCTGACGTTGTAATTGGGCAGGAAAACCACTTTGAGCAGACCGCGCACGGTCGGGTCGTTGTTCACCACCCGGGCGATGTCGTTGGTCAGCTTGATGATCAGCTTGGCCTGGTGGTAACTGGCGGCGGCCTTGCCGGCGAAGATCTTCACCCGCGGTACCCAGTCCACTTCCGGCTCGGCACGAATCGCCTGGTACAGCGCCACGGTGTGCAGCAGGTTGAGCAACTGGCGTTTGTACTCGTGGATGCGCTTGACCTGCACGTCGAACATCGCCGCCGGGTTGACGGCGATGCCTAGGCGCTCGTGAATCAAGTAGGCCAAGGCTTTCTTGCTGTGCAGCCGCTGCTCGGCGAACTGCTTGCGGAACGCCGGCTTGTCGGCGAACGGTTCCAGCTCGATCAGCCGTTCCTCGGGGTTGTCGAGCACGCCAGGCCCCAGCGCGTCGACCATCATCGAGGTCAATTCGGCGTTGGCCTGGAACAGCCAGCGGCGGAAAGTGATGCCGTTCGTCTTGTTGTTGATTCGCTCTGGATAGAGCTTGTGCAGCTCGGAGAACACCGTGCTGCGCATCAACTGGGTGTGCAACCCGGACACGCCGTTGACGCTGTGGGAGCCGAGGAACGCCAGGTTGCCCATGCGCACCCGGCGACCGTTGTCTTCCTCGATCAGCGACACCGAGCGCAGCACGTCGAAATCATGCACGCCCTTGGCCCGCAGCGAATCGATGTGCTGGGCGTTGATCAGGTAGATGATCTGCATGTGCCGAGGCAGCATGCGCTCCATCAACCCTACCGGCCAGGTTTCCAGGGCCTCAGGCAGCAACGTGTGGTTGGTGTAGGACAGTGTGTCCTGGGTGATCTGCCAGGCCGCGTCCCACGCCACATCGTAGACGTCCACCAATTGGCGCATCAGCTCGGCCACGGCAATGGACGGGTGCGTGTCGTTGAGCTGGATCGCCGCGTGATCGCCCAGGGTCAGCACCGAGGTGTGCATGTTGCGATGACGACGCAGCAAGTCCTGCAGCGAAGCGGCGACAAAGAAGTACTCCTGGCGCAGGCGCAGCTCCTGGCCGGCCTCGGTGCTGTCGGCCGGATACAGCACGCGGGAAATACTTTCGGCCCGGGCCACTTCGGCTACGGCGCCGAGGTGGTCGCCGGCATTGAAGCGCTCCAGGTGCAGCTCTTCCATGGCCCGGGCGCGCCACAAGCGCAAGGTGTTGACGCTGGCGCCACGCCAGCCGACCACCGGCGTGTCATAGGCGATGGCCCGCACGGTTTCGGCCGGGGACCACACCTGGCGAGTCTTGCCGGTTTCGTCGGTGACGGTTTCGACGCTGCCGCCAAAGCCGATTGGGTAGACGACTTCAGGCCGCTCGAACTCCCAGGGGTTGCCGAAATCCAGCCAGTGCTCGGTCTGCTCCTGTTGCCAGCCATCGACAATCGCCTGGCGGAACAAGCCGTGTTCGTAACGAATACCGTAGCCATGACCGGCGATACCCAGTGTCGACATGCTTTCCATGAAGCACGCCGCCAGACGGCCAAGGCCGCCGTTGCCCAGGGCCGCGTCGGGCTCCAGCAGGCGAATGCGTTCCAGGTCGACACCCAGCTCGGTCAGCGCTTCGCGGGCGGTGTCCAGCAGGCCGAGGTTGCTCAGGCTGTCGTAGAGCAGGCGGCCGATGAGGAATTCCAGGGAGAGGTAATAGACACGCTTCTGGCCCTTGCGGTAGATCTGCCGCGTGTGGTCCATCCAGTGTTCGACCATGTGGTCGCGGGCGGCAAGGGCGATGGCTTCGAACCAATCGTGATCAAACGCATGATCGGGATCCTTGCCGACGGCATAAGTGAGTTTGGTCAACACAGCGTCGCGAAATGCCGCAACCTCAGCTTCGCGAACAAGTGGTTCTTGAGTCATTGATGAGACCTCGAACGAGCATGGAATTGTCTGAGCCTAGTCGGTCTGACAGACGGTAAAGGCTCTTGGTTCGGTGGTTTTTCCGTCGGCGCCGGAGAATCGTCGCCAAGGAATTGCCGATGGACGAATGAATGCAGGGGCCGTGCCGGTAAGGGCGGGTTTTGTCGGGACGCAAAAAAAACCGGCAGATGGTCGTTCAAAATTTCACCAGTCCCGGTATGATCGCGCGCCCTGATGCATGCTGGTACACACCGATGATGAAGCCCAACCTGATCGCCGCCGCGGAGATCGACCGACTCGATACCTGGGCCAAGTACTCCGCCCCGATGTGCGGTTCCTGCGTGTCGAGCTGCTGCACGCTGCCGGTGGAGGTGAAGATCAAGGATCTGATCCGGATTGGCATCGTCGATGAGTTCGAACTGGGCGACCCGCCGAAGAACATCGCCAAGCGCCTGCAAAAGGAAGGGATCGTCGAGCGCTACAACCAGAAATCGGAAATCTTCACGTTGCAACGCATGAGCAACAACGATTGCCTGTACCTGGACCGAAAGAGCCGGCTGTGCACCATCTACGAGAAGCGCCCGGACACCTGCCGCAACCATCCACGGGTCGGGCCACGGCCGGGTTATTGCGCGTACAAGCCCAAGGAAGTGGAGCGCGAGCGCAATCCTCGGACGTTGGATCGGTTTTGATCGACTGATGGTTTAGCGGTGACTGGCCTACCGCTATCGCGAGCAAGCTCGCTCCCACAAGGAATCTGTGCCTGACGCAAAATTTGCGCCGAATAGAGCTCCCCTGTGGGAGCGAGCTTGCTCGCGAAGGGTCCCTGGAAGGCGCCACATAAATCCCAGGCACAAAAAAAACGCCCCCGGTCTCACAACCGGGGGCGTTTTTCATTCAGCCTGGGCTAAATCAGGCCTTGGCTTTCTTGGCGGCGCGAGTACGCTCGCTTTCGTCCAGGATCTTCTTGCGCAGGCGGATCGACTTAGGCGTCACTTCGCACAGCTCGTCATCCTGGATGAATTCCAGGGCCTGTTCCAGAGTGAAGCGAACAGGTGGAACCAGGGCGATGGTTTCGTCTTTACCCGAAGCACGCATGTTGTCGAGCTTCTTGCCCTTGGTAGGGTTCACGCCCAGGTCGTTGTCACGGCTGTTCAGACCAACGATCTGGCCGCCGTAGATTTCCTGGCCGTGCTCGACGAACAGCTTGCCACGCGCCTGGAGGGTTTCCAGGGAGTAGGTCAGTGCCTTACCGGTTTCAACCGAAACCAGAACGCCATTCTGACGGCCGGACATGTCGCCCGACTTCATCACGTCGTAACGGTCGAAGATCGAGGTCAGGATGCCAGCACCGTTGGTCAGGGTCAGGAACTGGTTACGGAAACCGATCAGACCGCGAGCAGGGATGTTGTATTCCAGACGTACACGGCCTTTGCCATCCGGCACCATGTTGGTCAGGTCGCCCTTACGCAGGCCCATCTCTTCCATCACCTTGCCCTGGGATTCTTCCGGCAGGTCGATGGTGACGTTTTCGAACGGTTCGTGCTTCACACCGTCAACCAGACGGATGATCACTTCCGGACGGCCTACAGCCATTTCGAAGCCTTCACGACGCATGGTTTCGATCAGTACCGAAAGGTGCAGTTCGCCACGGCCGGAAACCTTGAACTTATCAGCCGAGTCGCCTTCTTCAACGCGCAGTGCAACGTTGTACAGCAGCTCTTTGTCCAGACGTTCCTTGATGTTACGGGACGTCACGAACTTGCCTTCTTTACCGCAGAATGGCGAGTCGTTGACCTGGAAGGTCATGGAAACGGTCGGCTCGTCGACGGTCAACGGCTTCATCGCTTCAACGGTGTCCGGGTGGCACAGGGTGTCGGAGATGAACAGCGAGTCCATACCGCTGATGCAGACGATGTCGCCGGCGGCAGCTTCTTCGACGTCAACGCGGTGCAGGCCATGGTGACCCATCAGCTTCAGGATACGACCGTTGCGGCGCTTGCCGTCTGCGCCGATAGCCACGACCGGGGTGTTCGGCTTGACGCGACCACGGGCGATACGGCCAACACCGATCACACCCAGGAAGCTGTTGTAGTCCAGTGCCGAGATCTGCATCTGGAACGGACCGTCACGGTCAACGGCCGGTGCAGGTACGTTGTCGACGATCGACTGGTACAGCGGGGTCATGTCTTCAGCCATGTCGGTGTGGTCCAGACCGGCAATGCCGTTCAGGGCCGAGGCGTAGACGACTTTGAAGTCCAGCTGTTCTTCGGTGGCGCCCAGGTTGTCGAACAGGTCGAAGATCTGATCCAGAACCCAGTCCGGACGCGCGCCTGGACGGTCAACCTTGTTGATGCACACGATCGGACGCAGGCCGGCTTCGAAGGCCTTCTTGGTCACGAAACGGGTTTGCGGCATAGGGCCGTCCTGGGCGTCAACCAGCAGCAGCACGGAGTCGACCATCGACATCACGCGCTCTACTTCGCCACCGAAGTCGGCGTGGCCCGGGGTGTCCACGATGTTGATGTGGTAGCCGTTCCAGTTGATGGCGGTGTTTTTCGCCAGGATGGTAATACCGCGCTCTTTTTCCTGGTCGTTGGAGTCCATCACGCGCTCGTCGTTGAGCTCGTTGCGCTCCAGGGTGCCGGATTGACGCAAGAGTTTGTCTACCAGGGTGGTCTTACCATGGTCAACGTGAGCAATGATGGCGATGTTGCGTAGATTTTCGATCACTTGTGTATCTCGATCAGAGGATTCGGTGTGCTGACAGGTCGTGGCAGCGATTTACAGTAGAGTCCGACAGTTACAGCGTGTCGGCGGCGTCGGGGGGCCGGTGACGCAGGCCACAGGCAAACAGCCCCGGGCACTTAGCTCGGTCGATAAACGCGCACATTGGCATGCCCCTCACTGAGCAAATGGTGAGCATGCAGGCGACTCATCACGCCTTTGTCGCAATACAGCAGGTACTGGCGAGTAGGGTCCAGTTCCTTGAAACGCGCGTTCACTGCATAGAACGGCATCGTTTGTACCTCGACGCCGGCGATACTCAGCGGGTCGTCCTCAGCATCGTCCGGGTGACGGATGTCGATGATGATCTGACCGGCCAGCGCTTCGCCGACTTCTTCAATCTGGATGTCCTGGCCCAATTCGTCGATGACCCGATCGATCGGTACCAGCCTGGCGTTCTCGATCGCGCGCTCGAGTACCGCCATGTCGAATTCTTTCTCTTCGTGCTCCACGCGCCCGCGCTTGGCCGCCGTCTTCGGATTGACCGAGATGACCCCGCAGTACTCGGGCATGTGCCGGGCGAAATCGGCGGTGCCGATCTCGTTCGCCGTGTCGATGATGTCCTGCTTGTGGCTGGCGATCAGCGGGCGCAGCACGAGTTTCTCGGTCACGCAGTCGATCACCGACAGGTTCGGCAGCGTCTGGCTCGATACCTGGGAAATCGCCTCGCCGGTCACCAGCGCGTCGATGTGCAGGCGGTCGGCGATGCTCGTCGCGGCACGCAACATCATACGCTTCAAAATGACGCCCATATGACTGTTATCGACTTTGCCGAGAATCTCGCCCAGGACTTCTTCGAACGGCACGCTCACAAATAACACGCGCTGGGAGCTGCCGTACTTCTTCCAGATGAAGTGCGCCACTTCCATCACGCCCAGCTCATGGGCGCGCCCGCCGAGGTTGAAGAAGCAGAAATGGCTCATCAGGCCGCGACGCATGATCTGGTAAGCGGCGACGGTGGAATCGAAGCCACCGGACATCAGCACCAGCGTTTGCTCCAGTGACCCCAACGGGTAACCGCCGATGCTGTCGTGCTGGCTGTGGATCACGAACAACCGCTGGTCGCGAATTTCGATGCGCACTTCAACTTGCGGGTCTTTCAGCGAGATCCCGGCGGCGCCGCACTGCCGGCGCAATTGGCTGCCGACATAACGTTCCACGTCCATGGAACTGAACGGGTGCTTGCCGGCGCGCTTGCAGCGGACCGAAAAGATCTTGCCGGCCAGTGCATCACCATAATGGAGCATGCACTTGGCAAGGATATCGTCGAAGTCCCCCAGCGGGTACTCGTCAACTTGCAGGAAATGCGCGATGCCCGGCATGCAGCTCAGGCGCTCGGTCATTTCCTTCAGCAGCTTGGGTTCGCTGACGCGGGTTTCCAGTTCGAGGTTGTCCCACACGCCGTTCACCACCACGGCCGGGTCCAGGTCACGGAGCACGGCACGGATGTTCTTGGCCAACTGGCGGATGAAACGCATCCGTACCGGGCGGCTCTTGATGGTGATCTCGGGGAAGACTTTTACGATTAGTTTCATGAAAACAGCGCGCGAACGGCCAGCCGAAAAAGGGGGGCGCGGATTATAGCGGAAATTGCTCAAGGTTTAACCAGTTTATGTGCAGATGGTTTTTCATGCACCAAAACGGGTCATTATCGAATGACGGCGCCACATTGCAGTGCGTTATTGTCTGACAATCTTTGATTTGCGCCTGTAAAAGCGTGGATTTGGTGCAAAAAACCCATGGTGGGGCACTGGCATGCAATTTGCTCCCTTGTGAGGCAGGTTGCCTTGGCAGAGTATTCGCGCCGGCATCACCCATATCTAAGGGCACTCCACTACCCGCCCGAAGCCACCCGGAGGACATATGTCGAAGTCGGTTCAACTCATCAAAGATCATGACGTCAAGTGGATTGATCTGCGCTTCACTGACACCAAAGGCACTCAACATCACGTGACCATGCCGGCCCGTGATGCGCTGGACGACGAATTCTTCGAAATCGGCAAGATGTTCGACGGTTCTTCCATCTCCGGCTGGAAAGGCATCGAAGCCTCCGACATGATCCTGATGCCGGACGACGAAACCGCCGTCCTGGACCCGTTCACCGAAGAGCCGACCCTGATCCTGGTCTGCGACATCATCGAACCTTCGACCATGCAAGGCTATGACCGCGACCCACGCGCCATTGCCCACCGCGCCGAGGAATACCTGAAGTCCACCGGTATCGGCGACACCGCTTTCTTCGGTCCAGAGCCTGAGTTCTTCATCTTTGACTCGGTCAAGTTCAAGTCCGATATCTCCGGCTCCATGTTCAAGATCTTCTCCGAACAAGGTTCGTGGATGTCCGACCAGGACGTGGAAGGCGGCAACAAAGGCCACCGTCCAGGTATCAAAGGCGGCTACTTCCCGGTTCCACCGTTCGACTTCGACCACGAAATCCGTACCTCCATGTGCAACGCACTGGAAGAAATGGGCCAGACCGTCGAAGTTCACCACCACGAAGTGGCAACTGCCGGCCAGAACGAAATCGGTGTGAAATTCAACACACTGGTGAAGAAGGCTGACGAAGTCCAGACCCTGAAGTACTGCGTACACAACGTTGCCGACGCCTACGGCCGCACCGCGACCTTCATGCCGAAGCCTCTGTACGGCGACAACGGTTCGGGCATGCACGTGCACATGTCGATCTCCAAGGACGGCAAGAACACCTTCGCTGGCGAAGGTTATGCCGGTCTGTCGGACACTGCCCTGTACTTCATCGGTGGCATCATCAAGCACGGTAAGGCCCTGAACGGCTTCACCAACCCGTCGACCAACTCCTACAAGCGTCTGGTACCAGGCTTCGAAGCCCCGGTCATGCTGGCCTACTCGGCTCGCAACCGTTCCGCCTCGATCCGTATCCCTTACGTTAACAGCCCGAAAGCCCGCCGTATCGAAGCGCGCTTCCCGGATCCGGCTGCCAACCCATACCTGGCCTTCGCTGCACTGATGATGGCCGGCCTGGACGGTATCCAGAACAAGATCCACCCTGGCGATGCCGCTGACAAAAACCTGTATGACCTGCCGCCTGAAGAGGCCAAGGAAATCCCACAGGTTTGTGGCAGCCTGAAAGAAGCCCTGGAAGAGCTGGACAAGGGCCGTGCGTTCCTGACCAAGGGCGGCGTATTCAGCGATGACTTCATCGACGCTTACATCGCACTGAAAAGCGAAGAAGAAATCAAGGTTCGCACCTTCGTACACCCACTGGAATACGAGCTGTACTACAGCTGCTGATCCAGTAAGCGCCGCCACGCACGGCGTGAACTAAAGAGAGGCCTCCTTCGGGAGGCCTTTTTTATGGGCGCAGGATGCGTGCATGATGGTGCGCCGCTTCCCTTACAAGACGAGATCGCCAATGACTTCCCGCTTGAAGATTTGCCTCGCCCTGTCTGCCGCACTGCTGTGTTCCACAGCCGAGGCCAGCAACGCCCCCGACGCCCTGACGCCGTTGCTCAATGCCATCGGCGAACGCCTGCTGATCGCAGATCAAGTGGCATTGAGCAAATAGGACAGTGGCAAACCCGTAGAGGACCGTCCGCGCGAGCGCGAAGTCATTGCCGCCGCCGTGGCCCAGGCGCCCACCTACAAGCTGAACGGCGAGACGGTGGAGGCGTTTTTCGCCGCCCAGATAGAAGCCAACAAACTGGTCCAATACATCAACTTGTCCGACTGGGCCCTGGACGGCAAGGCGCCAGACCTGCCGCGCCCGGACCTGGTAGGCGAGATCCGCCCTAAACTCGACCGCCTGCAAAAACGCCTGCTGCAACAACTGGCCGACTTCGCGCCCTACCGCACCGATCCACAGTGCCCGCAATGGCTGGCCCAGGCCACCCACCACAACAAACAGCACCCGGTGCACCGGCTGGCCCTGATCCGGGCAACCGGCGGACTGTGTATATCCACAAAACCCTGAGGCCACACCCCCTTTCCCTGTGGGAGCGAGCTTGCTCGCGATGAGGCGGGCTCTGGGCTGGGCGCAACACTTTGGCCAACCGCCCACCGTGACCTATGCTGCAACTATCACCTCTTGTTTTCGGTCAATTTTTCCATGGGTCGTGGTTTCTCAATCTTCTTTTTGTTGCTGCTGACGCTGCCCGCCGCCGCGCAGATCTACAAATACACCGACGCCAACGGCAACACCGCCTACAGCAACCAGCCGCCCGACGGCGTGCCGGCCCAGGCGGTGGAGTTGCCGCCGCTCAACAGCGTTGAAACCCAGGCTCCGACCACCCCGGAAACGCCCGCACCTGCGCAAAACAACGACGCGCCGCGCAACGCCTACGACCTGCTGGAACTGACCGACATTCCCACCGATGAGGCCCTGCGCGCCAACAATGGCACCTTCACCGTCGGCGTTCGGACACAACCGCGCCTGCAAAGCCCCCATCTGTTCAGGTTGCTGCTGGACGGCCAGCCCTATGGCCAGCCTAGCAATGTGCCACGACTGCAATTGATGAACATCGATCGCGGCGAGCACAGCCTCGCAGTCCAGGTCATCGACGGCGAGCGCCTGGTGCAGCAGAGCGAAACCGTCACCTTCACCGTGCAGCGGGTACACGTTCCTTGAGCCGCTGGTTACTCGCCGCAGCCCTGCTGTTGAGCGCATCGCCGGGCCTGGCGCAGGTCTATACCTACATCGACGCCCAGGGCAATCGTGTCTTCACCGACCAGCCCCGCCCCGGCAATGCCAAGAAACTGCAGCTATCACCGGGCAACCGGATGCAGGCGCCGCCCCCGGGTACAACCTCAACGGCGCCACCGGAGGAACCGCGACCCGAACCATTGTTTCGTTACGAGATGCTCCGGCTGCTGATTCCCGAACCGGACGCCACGATACGCAGCACCGCCGGGGAGTTGATCGTCACCGCTACCAGCGAACCCGGCCTGCAGAAAGGCCATCGCTACCGCCTGCTGCTGGATGGCAAACCCACCGGCGCCGCAGGGCCCAGCCCGGTATTCGCGTTGAAGAATATCGACCGTGGCAGCCATCAACTGGCGGTTGAAATCCTCGATGAGCAAGACCGCATCGTCGAACGCACCGCCAACCAACCCTTCCACATGCAGCGCATGTCCCTGGCACAGAAGCGCCGCGTCAAACCTTGTACAAAGGCCGATTACGGCCAACGTCCCGAATGCCCGCTCGCCGACAAGCCCAAGGAAGAAGAAAGCAGCATCCTGCCGTTCTTCTAATGCCCCTGGAGATGGAGCACCATATTGGTGCAGGCTCCGCACGCCCTACCCAGATCCCAACCCATTTTGGTTCGAAACTACCCGAAAGCGCTGGCAGAACGCCGCGTAAACGAGCGCACAAAGGCTGATTGAGGCTTTAAACGCTTCTTTTCGGAGCCTTGGTTTGGTTTTTGCATTTTCCTGGTATCAGCGCATTAATCGCGCGCGCAATTTGAGGGCTTGCCTCCAATTGCTACGCTTTAAAAGAGGTCCTGATGACCATTAGCGACGCACTACACCGCTTGCTGCTCGACAATCTCACCACCGCGACCATCCTGCTCGACGCCGAACTGCGCCTTGAGTACATGAACCCGGCGGCGGAGATGCTCTTGGCTGTCAGTGGCCAGCGCAGCCATGGGCAGTTCATCAGCGAACTGTTTACCGAATCCGCCGAAGCGCTCAACTCCCTGCGCCAGGCCGTCGAGCAGGCCCACCCATTCACCAAGCGCGAAGCCATGCTTACCGCCCTGACCGGGCAGACCCTGACCGTCGACTACGCGGTAACGCCTATCCTGAACAACCACGCCACCCTCCTGTTGCTGGAAGTCCATCCCCGTGATCGCCTGCTGCGCATCACCAAGGAAGAGGCGCAATTGTCCAAGCAGGAAACCAGCAAGATGCTGGTGCGCGGCCTCGCCCACGAGATCAAGAATCCGCTTGGCGGCATACGTGGCGCGGCGCAGTTGCTCGCGCGTGAGCTGCCGGAAGAAAGCCTCAAGGACTACACCAACGTCATCATCGAAGAAGCCGACCGCCTGCGGAACCTGGTGGACCGCATGCTCGGCTCGAACAAGCTTCCGTCCCTGGCGATGTGCAACGTCCACGAAGTGCTGGAGCGCGTCAGCAGCCTGGTCGAAGCGGAAAGCCAGGGCTGCATCACGTTGGTGCGCGACTACGACCCGAGCATCCCCGACGTCCTGATCGACCGCGAGCAGATGATCCAGGCCGTGCTGAACATCGTGCGCAACGCCATGCAGGCCATCAGCAGCCAGAACGAGCTGCGCCTGGGCCGCATCAGCCTTCGCACCCGCGCCATGCGCCAGTTCACCATCGGCCATGTGCGTCATCGCCTGGTGACCAAGATCGAAATCATCGACAACGGCCCGGGGATCCCTGCCGAGCTGCAGGAAACCATCTTCTTTCCCATGGTCAGCGGCCGCCCGGACGGTACCGGGCTGGGGCTGTCCATCACCCAGAACATCATCAGTCAGCATCAGGGCTTGATCGAATGTGAAAGCCACCCTGGCCACACCACTTTCTCGATCTTCCTGCCACTGGAACAAGGAGCCACATCGACATGAGCCGTAGTGAAACCGTGTGGATCGTCGATGACGACCGTTCTATCCGCTGGGTCCTGGAAAAAGCCTTGCAACAGGAAGGCATGACCACCCAGAGCTTCGACAGCGCCGATGGGGTGATGAGCCGCCTGGCCCGTCAGCAGCCGGACGTCATCATCTCCGACATCCGCATGCCCGGCGCCAGTGGCCTGGACCTGCTGGCGAGGATTCGCGAGCAGCATCCGCGGCTGCCGGTGATCATCATGACCGCTCATTCCGACCTGGACAGCGCCGTCGCGTCCTACCAGGGCGGTGCGTTCGAATACCTGCCCAAGCCGTTCGACGTCGACGAAGCCGTGTCCCTGGTCAAGCGCGCCAACCAGCATGCCCAGGAACAACAAGGCCTGGAAGAAGTGCCAGCCCTGGCCCGCACCCCGGAAATCATCGGCGAAGCGCCGGCGATGCAGGAAGTGTTTCGCGCCATCGGCCGCCTGAGCCATTCCAACATCACCGTGCTGATCAACGGCGAGTCGGGCACTGGCAAGGAATTGGTTGCCCATGCCCTCCACCGTCACAGTCCCCGGGCGGCGTCGCCATTCATTGCTTTGAACATGGCGGCGATTCCCAAGGATCTGATGGAATCCGAGCTGTTCGGCCATGAAAAAGGTGCGTTTACCGGCGCGGCCAACCTTCGACGCGGACGCTTCGAACAGGCCGATGGCGGCACCTTGTTCCTTGACGAAATCGGCGACATGCCGGCCGACACCCAGACCCGCCTGCTTCGGGTATTGGCGGACGGTGAGTTCTATCGCGTAGGCGGCCATACGCCGGTCAAAGTGGATGTGCGGATCATCGCCGCGACCCACCAGAACCTGGAAACCCTGGTCCACGCCGGTAAATTCCGGGAAGACTTGTTCCATCGCCTGAACGTGATCCGCATCCACATACCGCGCCTGGCCGACCGCCGCGAAGACATCCCGACCCTGGCCCGGCATTTCCTGGGCCGTGCCGCTCAGGAACTGGCCGTGGAGCCCAAGCTGCTCAAGAGCGAAACCGAGGAATACCTCAAGAACCTGCCATGGCCCGGCAACGTGCGCCAATTGGAGAACACTTGCCGCTGGATCACGGTAATGGCTTCGGGGCGCGAAGTGCATATCAGCGACCTGCCACCCGAGCTGTTGAGCCTGCCACAAGATTCGGCGCCGGTGACCAATTGGGAACAGGCCCTGCGCCAGTGGGCCGACCAGGCGTTGGCCCGCGGCCAATCGAGCCTGCTGGACAGCGCCGTGCCGAGCTTCGAACGCATCATGATCGAGACCGCCCTCAAGCACACCGCCGGCCGCCGCCGCGACGCCGCCGTGCTGCTGGGCTGGGGCCGCAATACCTTGACCCGCAAGATCAAGGAATTGGGGATGAAGGTCGATGGTGGGGATGACGATGAGGGAGATGAGGGTTGATCAGCCTTTGATCCTTCACTGGATTTGAAGGCCCAATCGCGAGCAGGCTCGCTCCCACAGGTTTTGGGAACGACACAGAGCTACTGTGAGAGCAGCCTGCTCGCGATGCTTTTAAAGGTTTTGTGCACCGCTTCAATGCACTGCGGGCTGCAATTGCCCCACTGTAACAAGCCAAAAGCCGGTGGACCATGCTAGGAAAACCAGCCCACACAAAAGCCAAAGCCCCGGAATACGGGGCTTTGCTCATTCACAGCAGTGTTTTTGTGACAAGCCGTTTAAAACTGGCACGCCCCCTGCAATAGCTAGGTCACTACCCAGTTTTGGGGACCTTGGTACAGGCAGGCCGGGGATTCCCCTCTTTTATACCGGGCTCTCGAGCCCGCTGTTTTGGGGGCCTTGATACAGGCAGGTCAAGGTTTCCCTTCTTTACACCCAGGGCTCTGCGCCAAGCGCGAGCCCTCCCGTTTTGGGAACCTTGGTACAGGCAGGCCGGGGATTCCCTCTTTTATTGCTCTTGGAGACGGATCTCCAGCCGCCAGCGGTCATCGACTTCGCTGCCGGCCCATTCCCCTCGCAACGGACGCGCCGCCACCAGCATCAGCAACAACCCCTTGTCACTCAACCGCACCCGCCAATTCACGTCCTTGCCGTTGAGCTTGAGCTGGCCCTTCTGCGGTCGACCTTCGGCCTGGAACAACAGCGCCACGGAGCCGTCGACGATTTCCCCGTGGAGCTTGGGTTCATTGTTGAACCAGGCTACCAACACCCCATCGCCCGCCTCGATCTGTTGCAGCGCACTGGGGTCAGGCGTGGTCAGACGGCCGATCATCAGCCCGACCATCATGCCGAAGATCGCCAGCGAGCCCAGCACCCGAGGCAATAGCTTCGAACGTCGGTCGGTTTGCGGCGTAGAATGCCGCTCATCTTTATCTGCGGAGCCGTGCATGTTTCACGTCATCCTTTTTCAACCGGAAATACCGCCCAATACCGGCAACGTCATCAGGCTGTGCGCCAACAGCGGCTGCCACTTGCATTTGATCGAACCGCTGGGCTTCGAGATGGACGACAAGCGTCTGCGCCGCGCGGGCCTCGATTATCACGAGTATGCCACTTTGCAGCGGCACGCCGACCTCGCCAGTTGCCTGGAAAGCCTGGGGCACCCACGTCTGTTCGCGTTCACCACCAAGGGTTCACGGCCGTTTCATGACGCCAGTTTCGTTGCCGGTGATGCGTTTCTGTTCGGCCCCGAAAGTCGCGGCCTGCCGGCCGATGTGCTCGACGCCCTGCCGGCGGAACAGCGCCTGCGCCTGCCGATGCGCGAAGGCTGCCGCAGCCTGAACCTGTCCAACACCGTGGCAGTGGCGGTTTACGAGGCGTGGCGGCAGAACGGCTTCCGGTAACAAGATTGACAATCCCGGGCCAGAAACCCCTGTGGGAGCGAGCCTGCTCGCGATAGCGGTGTATCTGTCAACTCACTGCTGACTGACATACCGCTTTCGCGAGCAGGCTCGCTCCCACAGGTTTTGTGCCTGGCTATGGAACGGATTACTGAACGGTCGCGCCGCCTTCCTCTTGCATGCGCTGCAGCTCTTGTGCGTACAGAGCATCGAAGTTCACCGGAGCCAGCATCAGGGCCGGGAACGAACCGCGGGTCACCAGGCTGTCCAGGGTTTCGCGAGCGTAAGGGAACAGGATGTTCGGGCAGAAGGCGCCCAGGGTGTGGCTCATCGAAGCGGCGTCGAGGTTCTTGATCAGGAAGATACCGGCTTGCTGGACTTCGGCAATGAACGCCACTTCGTCACCGTTTTTCACGGTCACGGACAGGGTCAGCACCACTTCGTGGAAATCCTCTTCCAGGGCTTTCTGACGGGTGTTCAGGTCCAGGGCCACGCTCGGCTCCCACTGCTGACGAAAGATCGCCGGGCTTTTCGGGGCCTCGAAGGACAGGTCACGGACATAGATGCGCTGCAAGGAGAATTGCGGTGCGGCTTCTTCTTCAGTGGCAGCAGTGTTCTGTTGGTCAGTCATCGCAGATCCTTCTTACTTCAGTTCTATTGATAAGGAATTCAAGCCTTGAGCAGCGCGTCAAGCTTGCCGGCGCGCTCCAAGGCATACAGGTCATCGCAACCGCCCACGTGAGTGCCGCCGATCCAGATCTGCGGCACGGAAGTACGCCCGGCCTTCTGGGTCATTTCGGCGCGCAGTTGCGGCTTGCCGTCGACCTTGATCTCTTCGAAAGCCACGCCTTTGCTTTGGAGCAAGTGCTTGGCTCGGGAGCAATAGGGGCAGTAATCGCTGGAATAGACAACAACGTGGGGCATGTCACTTCACCAGGGGCAGATTGTCGGCTTTCCAGCTTGCAACGCCACCGGACAGTTTGGCGGCGGTGAAGCCGGATTTCATCAGTTCGCGGGCGAGGGTCCCGGCCTGCTGGCCTTGGGCGTCGACCAGGATTACCGTCTTGGCCTTGTGCTTTTCCAGTTCGCCTACGCGTGCGACCAGTTTGTCCTGAGGGATGTTCAGCGCGCCGACAATGTGACCGGCGGCGTAGTCCTTGCTCGGACGAATATCGACCACGACGCCGGCGTCCTTGTTGACCAGCGCGGTCAGCTCGCCAGTGCTCAGGCTGCGACCGCCGCCCTGCATCGTGTGGGCAACCAGCAAAGCCAGCAGTACGACGAAGATACCGACGAGAATGTAGTGGTTAGTGGCAAATTCAATCAGGTGAGCAACCATCGAAGGAGGTTCCAGGGCGTTAAAATGTCGGCCAGTATACACAGCACGCAAGGCCGGCCAAACCCCGCCCGGCGGTGACGGCACCGGAACTTACCTTTAAACTGCCCGTCCCTTTTCCATCGTCTTCTTTTAACCAGCCACGAGTGGATTCCATGACTACCACGCCTAAACCTTTGGTCCTGATGATTCTGGACGGCTTCGGTCACAGTGACAGCCACGAATCCAACGCCGTATACGCGGCCAGGAAGCCTGTGCTCGATCGCCTGTGGGCCACCGTGCCGAACGGCTTGATCTCCGGCAGCGGCATGGACGTCGGCCTGCCGGACGGACAGATGGGCAACTCCGAGGTCGGCCACATGAACCTCGGCGCGGGCCGCGTGGTTTACCAGGACTTCACCCGCGTGACCAAGTCGATCCGCGACGGCGACTTCTTCGAAAACCCCACCATCTGCGCCGCCGTGGACAAAGCAGTGGCCGCTGGCAAGGCCGTGCACTTCATGGGCCTGCTGTCGGACGGCGGCGTGCACAGCCACCAGGACCACCTGGTCGCCATGGCCGAACTCGCTGCCAAGCGCGGCGCCAAGAACATCTACCTGCACGCCTTCCTCGATGGCCGCGACACGCCGCCCAAGAGCGCCGAGTCGTCGATCAAAGTACTGGACGACACCTTCAAGGCGTTGGGCAAGGGCCGGATAGCCAGCCTGATCGGCCGTTATTTCGCCATGGACCGTGACAATCGCTGGGACCGCGTCGCCCAGGCCTACAACCTGATCGTCGACGGCAATGCCGAATTCCATGCCGCCACCGCGCAAGAGGGTCTGCAAGCGGCTTATGAACGCGGCGAAAGCGACGAGTTCGTCAAGGCCACCACCCTCGGCGAGCCGGTAAAAGTCGAAGACGGCGACGCCGTGGTGTTCATGAACTTCCGTGCCGACCGTGCCCGCGAACTGACCCGCGTATTTGTCGAAGATGATTTCAAGGAATTCGAGCGCGCCCGCCAGCCGAAACTGGCCGGCTTCGTGATGCTGACTCAATACGCCGCCAGCATTCCCGCGCCATCCGCCTTTGCCGCCGGCAGCCTGGACAACGTGCTGGGCGACTACTTGGCGAAAAACGGCAAGACCCAGCTGCGCATCGCCGAAACCGAAAAGTACGCCCACGTGACGTTCTTCTTCTCCGGTGGCCGTGAAGAACCCTTCCCGGGCGAAGAACGCATCCTGATCCCCTCGCCGAAAGTCGCCACCTATGACCTGCAGCCGGAAATGAGCGCGCCGGAAGTGACCGACCGCATCGTCGATGCCATCGAGAACCAGCGCTACGACGTAATCGTGGTCAACTACGCCAACGGCGACATGGTGGGCCATAGCGGCGTGTTCGAGGCGGCGGTCAAGGCCGTTGAATGCTTGGACACCTGCGTGGGTCGCATCGTCGACGCCTTGGAAAAAGTCGGCGGCGAAGCCCTGATCACGGCGGACCATGGCAATGTCGAGCAAATGTCCGATGAGTCCACCGGCCAGGCCCATACCGCCCACACCACCGAGCCGGTGCCGTTCATTTATGTCGGCAAGCGCGACTTCAAGGTCCGCGACGGCGGCGTGCTGGCTGACGTGGCACCAACCATGCTGATGTTGCTGGGCATGGAGAAACCGGCGGAGATGACCGGGACTTCGATCCTGGTCTGACGAAGCGTCGCAGGTTTGAGCACAGCTTGTGTGGCGAGGGAGCTTGCTCCCGCTCGATGGCGCAGCCATCGCAAAGGCTTCTGGCCTGATCTACTGTCGAGGGGCTGCTTCGCAGCCCAGCGGGAGCAAGCTCCCTCGCCACAGCAAGCTCGCTCCCACATTGGGGTTTGGTGTTTTTTCGGCCAGTTATCACACAGCCCTAAATGGGCGTTTTTTTTGCAGCGTGGGGCGGGCATACTAGGCCGTCCCTTTCCCTGGTGCCACCCGCCTCTATGCTCCGCGTCCTGATAGCCCTTGCCCTGACCTGCCTGCTCCAACCGGCCTTCGCCGACGAGCGCGCGCAAACCCAACAGCAGTTGGAAGCCACGCGCCAGGACATCGCCGAGCTGAAGAAACTGCTGGGCAAGCTGCAGGAAGAAAAATCCAGTGTGCAGAAAGACTTGCGCGGCACCGAGACCGAGATGGGCAAGCTGGAGAAGCAGGTCGAGGCCCTGCAGAAAGAGCTGAAGAAAAGCGAATCCGAGCTGCAACGGCTCGATGGAGAGAAAAAAAAACTCCAGAGCGCACGCACTGAACAGCAAAAGCTGATCGCGATCCAGGCCCGAGCGGCCTACCAGAACGGTCGCCAGGAATACCTCAAGCTGCTCCTCAACCAGCAGAACCCCGAGAAATTCGCCCGCACCCTCACTTATTACGACTACCTGAGCCAGGCACGCCTGGAACAGCTCAAGAATTTCAACGAAACCCTGCGCCAACTGGCCAATGTCGAAAAAGACATCGAGTTGCAGCAAGCCCAGTTGCTGGTCCAGAAAAGCAGTCTCGACACCCAGCGCGAAGAACTCGAGAAAGTCCGCAAGGAGCGCCAGGTTGCCCTGGCCAAACTCAATGACGATGTGAAAGCCCGCGACAGCAAGCTCAAGGCCCGCGAGCAAGACCAGGCCGAACTGGCCAACGTCTTGAAGACGATCGAGGAAACACTGGCCCGCCAGGCCCGAGAGGCTGAAGAAGCGCGCCAGAAAGCGCTGATCGCCCAGCAGGAGGCCGAAAAAAAGCGTTTACGTGAAGCCCAGGCCGACGCGGACGCCGGCGACGCGCCGCGCAAACCTGCAAAATCGAGCCCCGGCACGCTGGTTTCCAGCGGCGGAGAAACCTTCGGCGGTGCTTTTGGTTCGGCCCGGGGAAAACTTCCATGGCCGGTCAATGGTCGATTGCTTGCGCGCTTCGGTGAAACCCGCGGCGACGATACCCGCACCAAGTGGGACGGCGTGATGATCAGCGCCTCCGCCGGTAGCCAGGTGCACGCCGTGCATGGCGGGCGCGTGGTGTTTGCCGATTGGCTGCGCGGCGCCGGCCTGTTGGTGATTCTCGACCACGGCAACGGTTATTTGAGCCTGTACGGCCACAACCAGACGCTGCTCAAGGCCGCGGGCGATGTGGTCAAGGCCGGCGAGTCCATCTCCACGGTCGGCAACAGTGGCGGGCAGGATACGCCAGCACTGTATTTCGCTATTCGTCAGCAGGGTCGCCCCAGCGACCCGGCCCAATGGTGTCGTGCGCAAGGATAAGCGCGCCCATCCTATTAAGGAGTTCGTTCGACATGCTGCATTTGTCCCGCCTCACCTCGCTGGCCCTGACGATCGCCCTTGTGATCGGCGCGCCCCTGGCCTTCGCCGCCGAACCGGCCCCGTCGGCACCCGCCGCCACCGCCGCGACCACCAAGGCTCCGCTGCCGCTGGACGAACTGCGCACCTTCGCCGAGGTCATGGACCGGATCAAGGCTGCCTACGTCGAGCCCGTGGATGACAAACAGCTGCTGGAAAACGCCATCAAAGGCATGCTCAGCAACCTTGACCCGCACTCGGCCTACCTGGGGCCGGAGGATTTTGCCGAGTTGCAGGAAAGCACCAGTGGCGAGTTCGGCGGCCTGGGTATCGAGGTCGGCAGCGAAGACGGCTTCGTCAAAGTCGTCTCGCCAATCGACGATACGCCCGCTTCCAAGGCCGGCATCCAGGCCGGTGACTTCATCGTCAAGATCAACGGCCAGCCGACACGCGGCCAGAGCATGACCGAAGCCGTAGACAAGATGCGCGGCAAGATCGGCCAGAAAATCACCCTGACGCTGGTGCGCGACGGCGGCACGCCATTCGACGTGACCCTCACGCGAGCGGTCATCCAGGTCAGGAGCGTGAAGAGCCAGTTGTTGGAGTCGGGCTACGGCTACATCCGCATCACGCAGTTCCAAGTCAAGACAGGCGAAGAAGTCGCCAAGGCCCTGGCCAAGTTGCGCAAGGACAACGGCAAGAAGCTCAACGGGCTGGTTCTGGACCTGCGCAACAACCCCGGCGGCGTACTGCAATCGGCCGTCGAGGTGGTGGATCACTTCATCACCAAGGGCCTGATCGTCTACACCAAGGGGCGCATTGCCAATTCCGAGCTGCGCTTCTCAGCCACTGGCAACGACCTGAGCGAAGCCGTGCCATTGGTGGTGCTGATCAACGGCGGCAGTGCCTCGGCCTCGGAAATCGTCGCCGGCGCCCTGCAGGACCAGAAACGCGGCGTGGTCATGGGCACCACCAGTTTTGGCAAGGGCTCGGTGCAGACCGTGTTGCCGCTGAACAACGATCGAGCCTTGAAGATCACCACCGCGCTGTACTTCACCCCTAACGGCCGCTCCATCCAGGCCCAGGGCATCGTTCCGGACATCGAAGTGCGCAAGGCCAAGATCACCAGCGAGGCGGACAGCGAGTACTTCAAGGAAGCCGACCTGCAAGGTCACTTGGGCAATGGCAACGGCGGCGCCGACAAGCCGACCGGTTCCGGTGCCAAGGCCAAGCCAATGCCGCAGGACGACGACTATCAGTTGGCCCAGGCCTTGAGCTTGCTCAAGGGGTTGAACATCACTTCCGGCCGCTGAGATGTTCCGGCGGTTTACCTTCGTCCTGCTGTGCCTGCTGGCGGGAGCCGTTAACGCGGCGCCCGCTACACCTTCTTCGCCGCATAAGGCGTACCTGAGCCTGATCATCGACGACCTGGGGCAAAACCTGCCTCGGGATCTCCGGGTACTGGCCCTCCCTGGGCCCGTCACCGCTGCGATCATGCCCGACACACCCCATGCCGCCGAACTTGCCCGCGAAGCCCATCGCGCCGGCAAACTGGTCATGCTCCACATGCCCATGGACCCGGCCAACGGGCCGTTCGCCTGGCATCCGGAACTGGGTGTCGAAGAACTGGGCAAGCGCCTGGACGCCGCGTTTGCCGCAGTGCCCTATACCAGCGGCGTCAACAACCACATGGGTAGCCGCATGACCGCCCAACCCAGGGCCATGGCGTGGTTGATGGCGAACCTGCAACAGCGGCACAAGTTTTTCGTCGACAGCCGCACCAGCGCCCAGACGGTCGCCGGCGCCGAGGCCCAGAAAATCGGCCTCGCCAGCGTGTCGCGGGATGTGTTCCTGGATGACGAGCGCACCGAAGCAGCCATCGCCCATCAGCTCCAGACCGCCATCGACCTGGCCCGCCGGCAGGGCTCGGCCGTGATGATCGGCCACCCCTACCCACAGACCCTGGCGGTACTCGAACGCGAACTACCCAAGCTCAAGGCTCAGGGCATCGAATGGATCGACATCAAATCGATGATCAGCCTGCGCAGCAACCGAGCAATGGCCGGGCATGGGAAAGATGGGGTTTATCGGTAGCGACGGTAACCGCGTCGCCGCCATCGCGAGCAAGTTCTCTCCCACAGGGGATCTGCGGTGAACACAACTCTTGTGCCCGATGCAGAACCATTGTGGGAGCGAGCCTGCTCGCGATGGCGGCCGCGCGGCGGGTGAAGTGCTTAGAGATACCGCGCCATGATCGCGTCCACCGTACCGTCCTTGCGCAGTTCGTCCAGGGCCGCTTGGAGTCGGGCAACCACATCGTCCGGCACATCCTTGTTCAACGCCAGGTACAGCTCGGCACTGTTGAATCGCAGCACGGTCTTGAGGTCGCTCACTCCTTCCTGCCGCGCCAGGTAACGCCCGGCCGGGTCTCCGGTGGCCCACAGATCGATCTGGCCACTGATCAGTTTCCTGGCGTTGTCCTGATCGCGCAACACGACGACAGGCTTGAGTCCTTGCTTGGCCAATGTCTCGGCAATAGCGTCGCCCTTGTAGGCGCCAATCTTGTATTCACGCGCCTGCTCAAGCGAGTCTAGGGCAATTTTGCTGTCTGCCTTGGCTAGCATGACCCAGTCGTCCGGGCCGATAGGGCCGACCCATTTGAAGAGTTTCTCGCGCTCCGGCAACCGCGCCGTGACGAACACCCCGTAGCCGGGTTTCTCCAGGGCGAGCTTGTAGATTCGTTCCCAAGGAAAGCGCAATGTCAGGCTGTAAGTAATGTCGGCGCGCTTGAAGATCTCGCGCACGATGTCCACGGCGATGCCATGGATGTTTTCGTCCTGGGCGAAGTTCTTGCCGTTCTTGGCCATGTTGTATGGCGGGAAATTTTCCGTCAGCAATACCACGCCGACATCGCGATGTTCTTGAGCCTGCGCCCCATTGATGAACAACAGCACGGTGCCGGCAAGAAAGAAAACCAAACGTCTGAACATGTCTGACTACCGAAGATCCATGGCGAGCCAAGAGTGCCTCAGGGCCGCAATCATGTCTACGGTCGTTACTTGCCGCCGGCTCAACCTTTCAGGCTAGAGGTTCCAGCCTTCAAGGGTGAGGTAATTAGTTACCGCCAGCCAACGGGCGCGCTCTGGTTAATTGAAACACCGGCCTGACCGGTTTCTATTCATTTAATCAGAGGCAGCGTTTTATGAGATCGATCTTATTTCCCTTAATGGCCGTGCTGTGCGTGTCGGCTTTGCAAGGTATTGCTCACAGCAAGGACTATGGTGATGGCCTGCAAAACTTCGCAGCGTCCAGGGTCTTGGAAAATGCGGATGGCAAATATGACTATTGGCGAGGCATCGGTCGGCTGTATACCGACAGTTATTGCACCGCCACACTGCTCGATACTCAGGATTCCACTGTGGCCGGACCAACCCCCGCCTATGTGGTCACCACGGGTCTCTGTACGAGGCAAATCGACGAAAGCAACATGACGGACACCCCCATAAGCGGCCACATCTATTTCAGTTACTTCGCTGACACCCTGTTATTCCAGATCTACCCGGTAAAAAAAGTGGCATGGCGGAGTATGCATGGCACCAATCTTTCTATCATCGAGCTGAACGTCAGCCTTCAGGAACTCATCAGGGCCGGTATAAAACCATTGAAATTGGCCCAGGGACAGCCGACTGATGGAACCGATGTGTTGACGGTAGGAGCCTCGTTGGGTTTTCCAAAGAACACACTGCGCATGGCCGCGTGCACATTGCAATCTGCCGACGAGGTCATCAAAGGTCAGTTTGTCTGGCGAAACAACATAATGAATCAATGCTCGGATCTGGCGGGAGGCAGTGAAGGAGGCCCCATCCTTGATCGTTACACCAACGAGATTGTCGGTGTGCTGAACACCAGTGCCACACCTGAGGGCTTCACCCCATGCGAATGGCATGTGCCTTGTATGCGCACCAACAGTGGCTATAAACCAGTCCCCGACAACCACTATGGAACTTCGACGGCTTTTCTCAACGGGTGCTTCGTGCAAGGCCATCTGGTAAAGGACGTGACGGCATCTTGCGCGCTTTACCCGTCATTTTCCGTTGACCTGGAAAAAAACAGCCCGGCGCGGTATCAGCGTCTTGTAAAACAGCCTGACGGGACCATAGCAATCCCGACTTGGAACTACCGCTTCAAGATCAGCACTGCCTTTTATCGCCACAAGACGGTTCGTACCGCAAAGCACTGCGAAAACGGCCAAAACTATAGCGATCCAATCAGCTCGGTCGACGCGTTTATAGACACTGATATCGGCACTCAGCCAGGCGTCTATTTCCTATGCATTATTGGTGTTGACTCCTCGGGACCGGCAGAGCCACTCACTACCCTTTCGCTGCCGGTAGAAATCCTGGACGGCGCTCCGACAGCCCAGCCAAATCTGTCGATCTACGCGGGCATCGGAGTCGCACTGGAACAATCCGAGGATCAATACCATACCTACGCCATCAAGTTCGGCCCGCCGGAAACGACAGACTGCACTGAAGCGCAAGAGTACGAACCCTATGACCAGAGAGGTTATTTGTTCGAAAACGAAGAACTGCCGCAGAAATTCTGCAGCATCGCTTACGACAAAATGAATCAGGAATCCAAGCCCAGGGAAGACTTGCTAAGTCCTGCCACAAGCCGGCAGGAGACCAGCCCGACACTCTGACAGGCACCGGGCTGTTTTCGATGAAGAAACCTATCGAATGCAGATACCGCGCTGCGCCATATAAGCTTTGGCCTCCGGCACGGTGTACTCGCCGAAGTGGAAGATACTCGCCGCCAATACCGCGCTGGCGTGACCTTCGAGGATGCCGTCAGCCAAGTGCTGCAGGTTGCCGACACCGCCGGAAGCGATGACTGGAATGCCCAGTGCATCGCTGATGGCGCGGGTGACGCCCAGGTCGAAGCCGTTTTTCATGCCGTCCTGGTCCATGCTGGTCAGCAGGATCTCACCGGCGCCCAGGGCTTCCATTTTCTTTGCCCATTCAACAGCGTCCAGACCCGTGGGTTTGCGCCCACCATGGGTGAAGATTTCCCAGCGCGGGGTTTCGCCGGGGGCGGAAACCTTCTTCGCATCGATGGCCACGACAATGCACTGCGAGCCGAAGTGCTGCGCTGCTTCACCGACAAATTCGGGGTTGAACACCGCCGCGGTGTTGATCGACACCTTGTCCGCCCCGGCATTGAGCAGGTTGCGGATGTCCTGAACGGAGCGCACGCCGCCGCCCACGGTCAGCGGGATGAACACCTGGCTGGCCATGCGCTCGACGGTATGCAGTGTGGTATCGCGGCCATCGACACTGGCCGTGATGTCAAGGAAGGTAATCTCATCGGCACCCTGCTCGTCGTAGCGGCGAGCAATTTCCACCGGGTCGCCGGCGTCACGGATGTTCTCGAATTTGACGCCCTTGACCACCCGGCCGTTGTCCACGTCCAGGCAAGGGATGATGCGTTTGGCCAGCGCCATGGTCAGTCCTCAGCCTTTGTAGGAATCGCAGAAAGCTTGCGCTTCAGCGACGTCGAGGGTGCCCTCATAGATCGCACGCCCGGTGATTGCGCCGATAATGCCCGGCGCCTTGGCGTCGAGCAGCGACTTGATGTCACCCAGATTATGAATGCCACCGGAAGCGATCACCGGGATCTTGGTGGCAGCGGCCAGCGCAGCGGTGAACGGTACGTTGCAGCCCTGCATCATGCCGTCTTTGGCGATGTCGGTATAAACGATCGAGGACACGCCGTCGGCTTCAAACTGCTTGGCCAGATCGATGACCTGCACGGAGCTGATTTCAGCCCAGCCATCGGTGGCGACGAAACCGTCTTTGGCATCCAGGCCAACGATGATTTTGCCAGGGAACGCGCGACAGGCTTCAGCGACGAAAGCCGGGTCTTTCACGGCCTTGGTGCCGATGATCACGTAGCTCACGCCAGCCTTGACGTAGTGCTCGATAGTTTCCAGCGAGCGGATGCCGCCACCGATCTGGATCGGCAGGTTCGGATAGCGCTTGGCGATGGCCGTGACCACTTCGCCATTGACCGGCTGGCCTTCGAAAGCACCGTTCAGGTCAACCAGATGCAGGCGACGGCAGCCGCCCTCCACCCACTTGGCGGCCATGCTCACCGGGTCATCGGAAAACACCGTGGAGTCTTCCATGCGGCCCTGGCGCAGACGTACGCAAGCGCCGTCCTTGAGATCGATAGCGGGGATAATCAGCATCTGGCAAACCCTTAAATACGAGTATTCAGCTTGGCTCGGGAATCAGTTTTTCTCGAGCGCCCACAAGTCGCTTTCAATGCTTTCGAACCTTTCTTTAAGGTGCGCCTGCACATCGAAAATCGCCCTGTTGTAATAGTGCGGAGCAATTTCGCGGGTAAACAGGTCAAGAATTTCCGCCGCTTCGAACGAGCCAAGGTCCAGCTCGAAACGTTCCTCCATGAACCGCTGGATCTTGCGGTTCGCTTCACTTTCCTGCTCAGGCGTGAGGGTGAGGATCGGCGGTTTCTTGCGTGCCATTACCAGCGTCCGTCCCATGCGGCGAAGTTCTGCAACAGTTGCAGGCCATGGGTATGGCTCTTCTCCGGATGGAACTGCACGGCGAAGCGCGAACCATCGGCCAGGGCCGCGGCGAAATCGACGCCATAGTGACCGCTGCCCACCACCTGCCGCGCGTTGCCGGCGGCGATGTAGTAGCTGTGCACGAAGTAGAAGCGCGCCAGGTCCGGGATGTTGTGCCACAGGGGATGATCGACCGCCTGCTTCACTTCGTTCCAGCCCATGTGCGGGACTTTCAGATGTTCGCCACCCTCATGCAGGCCCTTGCCGAAAAACTTTACCTGGCCGGGGAACAGCGAAATGCAATCGACGCCGTCGTTCTCTTCGCTGCGATCGAGCAAAGCCTGCATGCCCACGCAGATGCCGAGGAACGGCCGGTCCTGGCTGACTTCGTGCACCAGCTTGTCGAAGCCCAGGCGACGAATCTCGGCCATGCAATCACGAATCGCGCCGACACCGGGGAACACCACGCGGTCGGCTTCGCGAATCACATCGGCATCGCTGGTGATCAACACCTTGCCGGCGCCCACGTGCTCGAGGGCCTTGGCCACCGAGTGCAGGTTGCCCATGCCGTAATCGATAACCGCGACCGTCTGCATTACAGCACGCCCTTGGTGGAAGGCATCTGGCCGGCCATGCGGTCATCGAGCTCCACCGCCATGCGCAGCGCGCGGCCAAAGGCCTTGAACACGGTTTCGATCTGGTGATGGGTGTTGTGCCCGCGCAGGTTGTCGATGTGCAGGGTCACGTTGGCGTGGTTGACGAAGCCCTGGAAGAATTCCTGGAACAGGTCAACGTCGAAGCCGCCGACGGTGGCACGGGTGTACGGCACATGCATTTGCAGGCCAGGGCGGCCGGAGAAGTCGATGACCACGCGCGACAGCGCTTCATCGAGCGGCACGTAGGCATGGCCGTAGCGACGGATGCCTTTTTTGTCGCCGATGGCCTGGGTAAAGGCCTGCCCCAAGGTGATACCGACGTCTTCCACCGTGTGGTGGTCGTCGATATGCAGGTCGCCCTTGCTGACGATGTCCAGGTCGATCAGCCCGTGACGGGCGATCTGGTCCAGCATGTGCTCAAGAAAAGGCACGCCGATATCAAACCGGGCCTTTCCGGTGCCATCCAGGTTGATCGAGGCTTTGATCTGGGTTTCCAGAGTGTCGCGCTCGACAGACGCCTTACGTTCGGCCATCACCAGCTCCGCAAAATCATTGGGCGAAAAAGGCAGCCATTATAGGGGCGCGAGCGGCAAACAGAAACAAAAGAGGTGACATCACTGACGGGTTGAAACCCGGGCTGTCGGCGATAGACATGTGCATACAAGTCTTATCCACCAGCCAAAACGACTGTGGGAGCGAGCTTGCTCGCGATGAGGCGTGTCAGCCGACATTACTGTCCGCTGACCCACCGCTATCGCGAGCAAGCTCGCTCCCACAAGGGCTGCCCTGACCTGATGATCAGGGCAACGGTCTTAACGGAACAACACCGCCGTCTTCTGCAGGGTCACCCACACGCCCCACGCCAACGGAATGCCCACCACCAGCCAGGCGGCGATTGCCAAAGGCTTGGTGCCCGGCGCGGCTTTCCATTCCAGCGAAGTGGTGCTGTCGGCGCCCTTGTCATGGCCCAGCGCCTGTTCAGCGGCCAGTTCGGCGTCGGTCATGAAGTACTTGTCGGCGACCGGACGGACCATCAGGTTACACAGGAAACCCAGCACCAGCAGGCCGGCCAGGATGTACAAGGTGATGTCATAGGCCGCGGCACGCTCGACGCCGATGCTCAGCTGATATTCACGCAAGTAGTTCACCAGAACCGGGCCCAGCACGCCTGCCGCCGCCCACGCCGTCAGCAGACGACCGTGGATCGCGCCAACCATCTGCGTACCGAACAGGTCCGCCAGGTAGGCCGGCACGGTTGCGAAACCGCCGCCGTACATCGACAGGATGATGCAGAACGCCGCCACGAACAGCGCGATACTGCCCAAGTGACCCAGATTCGGGATCAACGCGTACAGGGCAACACCCAATGCGAAGAACACGAAATAGGTGTTTTTACGGCCCAGGTAGTCCGAGAAGGACGCCCAGAAGAACCGGCCACCGATGTTGAACAGGCTCAACAGACCGGTGAAACCGGCCGCAATGGCAGCGATCTGGCCCAGTTGCACGGCGTCCAGCTGACCGAAAGGCAGGTCGTTGCCCAGCAGTTTGCCGCCAAACACTTCCTGCAGCAGTGGCGAAGCCATGCCCAGGATGCCGATACCGGCGGATACGTTCAGGCACAGCACCAGCCATACCAGGCGGAACTGCGGGGTTTTCCAGGCAACGTTCACGTGAACGTGACGATGAGTGATCATCGCGTTCGCGGCTTTCTTCGGTGCCGGGGTCCAGCCTTCAGGCTTCCAACCGGTTGGCGGAACGCGGTACGACAAGGCGCCACCGATCATGAACACGAAGTAGATCGCGGCCATCACCAGGAAGCTCTGCCAGACACCCACCTCGGTCGGCGTAGCGAAATGGCTCATCAGCGCCGCAGCCAGTGGAGCACCGACCATCGCACCGCCACCAAAGCCCATGATCGCCATGCCGGTCGCCATGCCGCGCTTGTCCGGGAACCATTTGATCAGCGTCGAGACTGGCGAGATATAGCCCAGGCCCAGGCCAATGCCGCCGATCACACCGGAACCGACCCACATCAGCCAGATCTGGTGGGTATAGATACCCAGCGCGGAAATCAGCAGGCCACCGCACCAGCACAATGCCGAAACAACGCCGGCCTTGCGTGGCCCGGCGTGTTCCAGCCAGCCGCCCCAGATGGCTGCCGAGCAGCCCAGGAAGATGAAGAACAGGGTGTAGATCCAGCCGAGCATGGAGATCGGCCAGTCACATTGGGACGAAAAGACTTGCGAGATAAAGCTCATATCCGGTGCACAGGCGACAGGCTTGGTGATACCCAAGGCCTTGGACAGTGGCAACCAGAACACCGAGAAGCCATAGGCCATGCCGATGCAGAGGTGGATGGCCAGCGCGGCCGGTGGAACCAGCCACCGGTTGAATCCGGGCTTGGCGATGATACGTTCCTTGGAGAGGAACGCAGGCTGGTCGGCGATGCCGTCCGCCGTGATGCTCGTGCTCATTGTGTATCCCCCAGTTATTGGAATGGTTCGCCAGCCACACCTCACCCTCAGCCTTCTTGCACGCAGGCATGACTGTATTCTGTGGTGAAGCTCCATTTTAGTGCGACATCACGTCGCAGAAGGACGGACGAACCGACAAAGGTTAACATTTGCTCGTGACAGAAAAACCAAAGTGCTATCACCTTTTTTCTCTCACTCGTCTTATCGCGCCTCTGCTGACTTTCTGTAGGGGGCAATTCGTTTATTTTTCAGGAATTTCCATGCCCATCGTTGTCGAGCACCTGAATGAAGCCACTCGTCAGGACGAGCAGGATCTGCAGAAAATCTATCGGGACGCGCCGGTCTGGCTGTTCGAGCCGTTCAGCGACGCCGCGCGACTCATAGAGAAATGTCTCGAGGAAGGCTCGTTGATCGCGGCACGCTTCAACGATCGCCTGCTCGGTGCAGCACGACTGCAACGGCACCAGAACGTCTGGCGCTTGTCCCACCTATGCGTGCGAAACGTCACTCGCCGCCGGGGCGTGGCGGAACGGCTGGTGAGCGAAGCCCGGAGGATGGCTGAGCAAGGCAACGCCGAGCTGCGACTTCAGGCGCCTGCCGGGCATCTGGAAGCCCAGGCATTGGCGGCGAAATTGAAATTACCTCTGGATGTCGAATAGCTCCCCTGTGGCGAGGGAGCTTGCTCCCGCTGGGAGCGTAGCTCCCCAAAAACTGAATCCACGGCGCGCCTGGCATACCGATTCGCCTGGTTTTGGGCCGCTTCGCAGCCCAGCGGGAGCAAGCTCCCTCGCCACGGGGCCGTGTCTGGCCGGGTAACGGCAGCTCGAAAAATCGATCCCTCATCGCTCCACCGACCCGGGACGTTATACTCCCTGGCAAAATTTGAACTCAACCTATAAGGATTCGCCCATGAAAGCGTTCGGCAAAATCCTGGGTCTGGTACTTCTCGGGCTGTTGCTGATCATTGTGGCCCTGGGCTTTGCCCTGACCCACCTCTTCGATCCCAACGACTATAAAGAAGAGATCCGCCAGATAGCCCGCGACAAAGCCCACATCGAGCTGACACTCAATGGGGACATCGGTTGGAGCCTGTTCCCATGGCTGGGTCTGGAACTGCACGAAGCCAGTGTCGCCACCCTGGCCAACCCAACCCAACCTTTCGCCGACCTTCAGATGCTCGGGCTGTCTGTCCGGGTGATGCCGCTGCTGCGCCGCGAAGTGCAGATGAGCGATGTCCGGGTCGAAGGCCTGAACCTACGCCTGAACCGTGACAAGAGCGGCCACGGCAACTGGGAAGATATTGGCAAGGCGCCCACCTCCGCATCCACCCAGGAAGCACCAACGCCCATCGAACAATCCACCCCGCCGGCCAGCGCACCGGCAGAAAAGCCGGCCCAGCCAACACGGTTGGACATCGACAGCCTGACCGTGAACAACGCCCGCGTGGAATACACCGACGAGCAGACCGGCAAGCAGTTCAGTGCCGAAAGCATCCAGTTGAGCACCGGCCCGATCCATGACGCTACCAACATCCCGGTTACCCTCACGGCGTTCCTGTCGAGCAACCAGCCGGCCGTCCGCGTGCGCACCGAGGTCACTGGCGAACTGCGCTTCGAGCGCGCGTTGCAGCGCTATCGGTTCGAAGACCTGAAGCTGTCCGGCGAAGCCACCGGCGATCCCTTGCAGGGCAAGACCGTGAGTTTCGCGGCCCAAGGGCAACTTTCCCTGGATAAAGCGGCAAACGTCGCCGAGTGGACCGGGATCAAGCTTTCCCTCAACCAACTGCGTGCACTGGGCGAGTTGAAGGTCAACGACCTCGACAAGGCGCCACAACTGAATGGCGGCATTTCGATTGCCCAATTCGACTTGGCAAAGTTTGTCGACAGCGTTGGCCAAAAACTGCCAGCCATGGCTGAGGGCAGCCTGAGCAAGGTCGAACTGGCGAGCCGCATTGCCGGCACGCCGAACAGTGTCGAACTCAACGACATCAATTTGAAGGTCGACGACAGCAGTTTCAGCGGCCGTATCGCTGTGGAAGACTTTGCCAAACAGGCCCTGCGCGTGCAGCTCAAGGCCGATACGTTCAACGTCGACCGCTACCTGCCGCCAAAGTCCGCCGAAGCCGACAGCTCCAAGGCAGCCCGCGAGGCCGAAGTCAGCAACACCGAGGCCAGTGCCATGGCCGGCGCCGGCAGCACACCCCTGCCAAGCGCTCCAACCCAAGGCGCCTGGAGCAATGATCGGCTGTTTCCGGTGGAGCGCCTGAGCAAGCTGGACATCGATGCCGACCTGACCTTCGGCCAACTGACCCTCGACAAACTGCCGATCCAGAACGCCGCGCTCAAAGCGACCGGCCTGGGTGGCCTGTTGACTCTGGAGAACCTGCGCGGCGACTTGTACAGCGGCAACTTTGAAACCAAGGGCACCCTGGACGTACGGCAGCCTACGCCACAGTTGAGCCTGCAAACCCGCATCAACCGGGTGCCGGCCGAGAAAATCATCGAAAGCCAAGGCAAGAATCCGCCGGTCAAGGGTCTGGTCACGCTCAACAGCGCGATCACCGCCAACGGCAACAGCCAAAAAGCCCTGATCGATAGCCTTAATGGCACGGCCGGTTTCGTCATCAACGATGGCGTATTGCTCAATGCCAATCTTGAACAGCAACTGTGCAAAGGCATCGCCACGCTGAACCGCAAGTCACTCACTGGCGAACCTCGCGGCAAGGACACGCCGTTCCAGCAGCTCAACGGCAACCTCACTTTCACCAACGGCGTTGCCCACAACCCAGACCTGAAAGTCCGCATTCCCGGCATGACCGTCAACGGCAACGGCGACATCGACCTGCGCGTGCTGGGCATGGACTACCGCGTCGGCGTGATCGTCGAAGGCGACAAGAGCGACATGCCCGACCCTGCCTGCCAGGTCAACGAACGCTACGTCGACGTCGAGTGGCCGTTGCGCTGCCGCGGCCCGCTGGAGTTGGGTGCCAAAGCCTGCCGCCTGGACAACGATGGGCTGGGCAAGGTCGCGGCGAAACTGGCCGGAGACCGCCTCGGCGACAAGATTGACGAGAAGCTGGGCGACAAAGTCAGCCCTGAGCTCAAAGACGCGCTCAAGGGGCTGTTCAAGCGATGACATCCGAGCAGTTTTCCGCCGCGGTACTGGATTGGTTCGACCGCCATGGACGCCACGACCTGCCCTGGCAACAGGGCATCACGCCTTATCGGGTGTGGGTCTCGGAAATCATGCTGCAGCAGACCCAGGTCAGCACCGTGCTCAATTACTTCGACCGGTTCATGGCCGCCCTGCCAACGGTCCAGGCTCTCGCCGACGCGCCGGAGGATGAAGTGCTGCATCTGTGGACCGGATTGGGCTACTACACCCGTGCACGCAATCTGCAGAAAACAGCGAAAATCGTCGTGGAGCAATACGCCGGGGAATTCCCCCGGGATGTGGAAAAGCTCACCGAACTGCCGGGGATCGGCCTGTCCACCGCTGGCGCCATCGCCAGCATCAGCATGGACCTGCGGGCGCCGATCCTCGATGGCAACGTCAAGCGGGTGCTGGCGCGTTTCACCGCCCAGGAAGGCTACCCGGGCGAACCCAAGGTTGCGAAACAGCTATGGGCCACCGCCGAGCGCTTCACGCCGCAAGACCGCGTCAACGCTTACACCCAGGCGATGATGGACCTGGGGGCCACGCTGTGTACCCGCAGCAAGCCCAGTTGCCTGTTGTGTCCGCTCAAAAAAGGCTGCGAGGCGCACATGCTGGGCCTGGAAACCCGCTACCCGATTCCCAAACCACGCAAGGAAGTGCCCAAGAAGCGCACCTTGATGCCCATGCTGGCCAATCGCGAGGGCGCCATCTTGCTTTACCGTCGCCCATCCACCGGCTTATGGGGCGGCTTGTGGAGTCTGCCGGAACTCGATGGCCTGGATGATCTGCAGCACCTGGCCTTGCAACATTCCCTGGAGCTGGGCCAGCAACAGTCAATGCCGGACCTGATACACACCTTCAGCCACTTCCAGTTGGCAATCGAACCCTGGCTGGTCCGGGTCCGGGAAACCGGCCACCACGTGGCCGAGGCCGACTGGCTCTGGTATAACCTCGCCACCCCGCCGCGCCTGGGCCTTGCCGCCCCGGTCAAAACCTTGCTCGAACGCGCGGCCGCCGTATTGAATGCAGGAGAGTTGCAATGACCCGCACCATCATGTGCCGCAAGTACAAAGAAGAACTGGAAGGCCTGGAACGCGCGCCGTTCCCGGGCGCCAAAGGCCAGGACATCTACGACAACGTCTCGGCCAAGGCCTGGGGCGATTGGCAGAAACACCAGACCCTGCTGATCAACGAAAAACGCCTGAACATGATGAACGCCGAAGATCGCAAATACCTTCAAGGCGAGATGGAGAAGTTCTTTTCCGGCGAAGAATACGCCAAGGCCGAAGGCTACGTGCCGCCGTCCGAATAAGCCTTCCAGAGCGGGGGCGAATCGTAAGCGACGGTAATAATTAAATATTTTTTGATAACTCGCTTGACGCCCCCCTGAAAAACCCGTTTAATGCGCCCCGTTGCCCAGATAGCTCAGTCGGTAGAGCAGGGGATTGAAAATCCCCGTGTCGGCGGTTCGATTCCGTCTCTGGGCACCAAATACCGAAAACCCCGATCAAGAAATTGATCGGGGTTTTTTATTGCCCGGATTTTTCTTCCGCCGCCCTATCGACTCAGCTACATTCGTCCGCTCCCCTCCAGCAAGCGAGTCGAAATGGACATCACTGGCATCCCCTTCGGCACCACCGATTGGTCCACCATCGAGCCCACCGAGCATAAGGGCATTACCGGAACCGCTTTTGGCGAACGCGGCAGTTCGGGAGCATTCGGGTACGGATGGTGGAATACACCGCCGGTTACCTGGCCGACCATTGGTGCACCAAGGGCCATATCCTGTTTTGCCTAAAGGGCGAGCTCGATACCGAACTCGAAGATGGCCGGCAATTTTTGCTCAAGCCAGGCATGAGCTACCAGGTGGCGGACCAGGCCGAGCCCCATCGGTCTTCGACTTCATCAGGGGCCACGCTCTTCATAGTCGATTGAGATTCGAAGCGTCCGCGTCGAAGCTGTAGGATAGATCGTCTTATCCATCAGGAATCCGACCATGTCATCGGCGAACAAACAGCACAAACGCAGCCAGCGCGCGAAGGCGAAAGCCAAGAACAACCGCATTCAGCGTGCTGCTGCGCCAAACGATTTCCTTGACCCGAACGATGAACGCATCGACTTGGAAACCGTGGACTTGTCGGATCTGTTCCGACTCATGAGCGCCGCCGAAAAGGTCAGCCAGAAAGCCATGTGCGAAGCATTCCTGGCACATCCGCTACTGGCGCTCGTGTTGGAACAGGAAGGCGAAGAAGAGGCCACCGACTTCATCATCACTGCATTGATCGAGTACCGTCGCCTGACCACGGGTGTCGATGAGCAGACCGCGCTGGATTGGGTGGAAAGCAAGCAATTCCAAGCCGACTATGTGGCCGCATCCCAAGCACTGAGCCAAGGCCAAGCCTGATTTTACGGCGTAGCCTATCGTGGATACGCCCAACGGCTGGACACCCGCCGTGAAGGTAATGAACACCTCTTCGCCGGCCAATACCAGGAGCGACAGACCGGCCATGCCGCCCGAACAATAAAGCGGGCTATTGACGATCGCCCACCCAATAAACCTGTGTAAGATTGATGCGTTTTTTTCTGCAACGCTCCACTCAAAGAGCTTCATTCTGCATGCCTGCACCGTCCGCCCCTCCGCCCTCCCTGATCCAGGCATTGCGGACTGAAACCGCTGAACTGCACATTGCCCTTGAGAAACGCTTGCCGTTTTTCTCGGAGCAACTGGATCTAGGCCTGTACCGGCGCTTGATAGCGGCATACCACGGTTTTTATGAGCCACTGGAACGTCGCCTCCATATTCTCGCGCTGACGCCGACGGGGCTGGACCAATCCCTACGCATCAAGCTGCCGGTGCTACGAGCGGATCTCATGGCGCTGGGTCTGGACGAAATGGCGATTGACTCGCTACCCGTCTGCCAACTCCTGCCGCAGATTGATTCTCCGGCCGCCGCCCTCGGCGTTTCCTATGTGCTGGAAGGCGCAACATTAGGCGGACAGATCCTGCGACGCAGGGTGGCCGAACAGTTAGGTCTCGATTCATCCAGCGGTGCCGCTTTCCTCGACGTTTATGGAGAACTTACCGGCCGGCGCTGGAAGGATTTTCTTCAGTATCTAGGTGACCGGAACCTTGGCGACGACCAGATGCTCGAAGCCACACGCGCTGCCAAGGCGACATTCATCTGTTTTGAACGCTGGCTGGCCAGTCAGGAGGTTCTGTTATGAAACCGGAAAACCAAGAAGCCTTCGAAGAATTGCTGGCCAATTGCGCAGACGAACCGATCCGCTTCCCCGGGGCCATCCAGCCTCACGGCGTATTGCTGATGCTGTCCGAGCCTGATTTCGTGATCCGCCAGGTCAGCGCAAACGCGCAACAACTGACAGGGTATGATCCTCAAGAGCTTCTCGGTCTGCCCCTGGATGCACTGTTTGGGCAGGAACAGGCCGCAACCCTTCTGGAAGCTTTCCGCACCGAAACTGAAAGAGACAACGTTCCGCTCGACATCGTAGTGAACCAGCAGCGCTTCGACGCCCTGATCCACCGCCATCAGGGCGCCTTGATTGTCGAACTGGAACAGCACCTGACCGACTACCGCCCCGAGGGCGTCAATGGCGAGGCCAACCTGGGCCGCATGCTGCAGCGTCTGCAAAGCGCGAAAACGCTCCAGGCCCTGTACGAAATCAGCGTGCGGGAGATCCAGGCCATGACCGGATACGACCGCGTCCTGATTTATCGTTTCGAGGAAGGAGGCCACGGGCAAGTCATTGCCGAGGCCAGCGCGCCTTCGATGGAGCTCTACAAGGGCCTGTTTTTCCCAGCATCGGACATTCCGGAACAGGCTCGCGAGCTGTATCGCACCAACTGGTTGCGCATCATCCCCAACGCCGACTACACGCCGGTACCGCTGATACCCGAGCTGCGCCCCGATACGCAGGCGCCACTGGACTTGAGCTTTTCCACGCTGCGCAGCGTCTCGCCGATTCACCGTCAATACATGAAGAACATGGGCGTGTTGTCATCCATGAGCATCTCGCTGATGAAAGGCGAGCAATTATGGGGATTGATCAGCTGCGGCAACCGCCAGCCGCTGCATGTTCCCCACCAAATGCGCATGGCCTGCCAGACGATCGGCCAGATCCTCTCACTGCAGATCAGTGCGATGGAGGCTCTTGAACTGGCAGGGCAACGGGACGCCAAGCTCGAAGACCTCGGGGCGCTTGCCACTCTCATGGCCGAATCCAGCGAAAACGTCTTTGACAGTCTGTCCCACGACCCACAGCGTCTGATGGAACTCACCGGGGCCAATGGCGTTGCGATCATCGAGGACAACAAGCTGCATCGCCACGGACAGTGCCCGGAACCGGAGCAGATTCGTGAATTGCACAAATGGATAATGGAAACCGACCAACCGGTTTTTGCTCACCATAACCTGGGCGAAATTTTCGCGCCGGCCAAGGCTTATCCGGAGGTTGCGAGCGGTGTGCTGGCGATTCACCTGCCCAAGCCCGTGGAAAATGGCGTGCTGTGGTTCCGCCCCGAGGTCAAGCAAACCATCAATTGGAGCGGTGACCCTCAAAAACCCCTCGACCTGGAGCAAAGCGCCACCGGACTACGCTTACGCCCGAGGACGTCGTTCGAAATCTGGAAAGTCGAAATGGGGGGCATCAGTACCAAATGGAGCCATGGCGATGTATTCGCCGCCAACGACCTGCGGCGCTCGGCCCTGGAAAACGACTTGGCACGGCAAGTTCGCAAGGAGCGCCAGGCGGTGCAGGCCCGGGATGAGTTGGTTGCAGTCGTGTCCCATGATTTGCGCAACCCGATGACGGTCATTTCCATGCTGTGCGGCATGATGCAAAAGGCTTTCAGCTCCGATGGCTCCCATAGCTCGAAGCGAATTTCCTCGGCCATCGATACCATGCAGCAGGCCGCCAGCCGTATGAATTCGCTCCTGGAGGACCTTCTCGACACCTCGCGAATCGACGCCGGCCGCTACACCATCCACCCCAAGCCGATGGACGTGAGCCAGATATTCGAAGACGCGTGTTCATTACTGACGCCGCTGGCCTCTGCCAAGGCCATCGATATCTCTTTCCACGCCGAACCCAACCTCAGGATCAACGCGGACCCGGAGCGATTGTTCCAGGTGCTGTCCAATCTGATTGGCAATGCCATCAAGTTCACGCCGCAGAAAGGTAGCGTAGGTATCAGCGCAATGTCGGTGGGCGATGAGATCGTATTCAGTGTCCGCGACACTGGTGAGGGCATCGCGCCAGAACAACTGCCTCATGTTTTCGACCGTTACTGGACCACCAAGGACGGCAACCCGAACGGCACCGGCCTCGGCCTTTATATTTCCAAGGGGATTGTCCAGGCTCATGGCGGTAAACTGCAGGCCGAAAGCCAGCCAGGCAAAGGCAGCGAATTCCGCTTCACCGTGCCGAAAGTCGATTGAGCCGGCCACCGCCCCCTAACGAACTGGAAACCGAAGCCCAATGGCCTCACTGAACAAACAGCAGAAACGCGCCAAGCGCGCCAAAGACAAAGCCAAGCAAATCCGTATGACCGGGCGCAAATCCATCCCGATGTACGGCGATCCGGCTCACGCCACTGCCCAGCCGCCGGTCTATGTGCTGGAGCTATTCGCCAAGTTGCGTGAAGCCGAGGCCGTCAGCCGCAGCCAGATGCTCGACACGCTGCTTGCCGACGTTAGCGAAATGATCATCGAGCGTCCGGGCCTGCTGGACCTCAAGAACGCGGAAAACGAGGGCATGGCCGCCACCAACCTGGCCGCCGATATGCTGGTGGACTACCGCATGTGGGCCGACGACATGGACCGCGAGGCCGCCCAGCGCTGGCTCAGCACGCCGGAATTCATCAAGGACTTCAGCGAGGCGCTGGACCGTTATCGCCAATCCATGGAAGAGCCCGCCAGCGAGTAAGCTCTCGGCTACTCGCTGCTGTTCCAATGGAACACTAGCTTGCGCGCGGCTCCGCTGCTTACTTTGGCGGTGTCGCGACGCTCCTCGCCGTTACGCGTCGCTATCAAGCTGTAACTGCCCGGCGGCAGTTGTACATACACCAACGGGCCTGCGTCGCTGAGCGTCAGCAATGTCTGTCCCGTTGAGCTTCGCACGGTCACCTCCACATCCGGGACGTATTTGCCCTCCGGGCCGATCGCAAAAGTCATGTGCAGGTTGTAGCCCTGGGCCTGTTCGATGGCCCGGGCTTCGTCCTCGCCGATACCGCCGGACAGGTAGCTGATACCGTTCTGTTGCATGGGCTGGACCTGGACGCCTGCGTTGTCGATGGGCGCGAGGTTGGTGGCGTTGAGCATGATGGGAAAAAGCAGCGCACCCAGAACGATGGGGCAATATAGCAATTTCATGACCACAACTCCTGATAGGGAACACCACCTCGTTTGATCGTTTTATGAACACCCATGTTCAGATCGATTGGAAGTTGAGCCGAATGCCAAACGGAATAGACAACGCTCATCCGGTTAACCCTTCCCACCCCCGCCCAAAGCTGGCACCATCGCGCCTTTTTTTACGCGACTCCCCGGGCAAATCGCCGATGGACAGGGTTCAAACAGCCGTTCGGTTGTTGATGGCGCGACAGTCTGCTGCGCCGATGCGACAACCTGTCACTCATCATCGGTCTACCATCCGAAGCGCTGTTGGCTGTCATTCGGACGCATGCTAGCTTGGCCGCCTCGCCAGGAAGGCTGCCAATAGCAAGGGAGCACAAATCATGAGGACCGCACATGGCCCAGGCCACGCCCGCGCTTGAAATCCGCAACTTGCACAAACGCTACGCAAAGCTGGAGGTGCTCAAAGGCGTCTCGCTGACCGCTCGCGACGGTGACGTGATCTCGATCCTGGGTTCCTCCGGCTCCGGCAAGTCCACGTTTTTGCGTTGCATCAATCTGCTGGAGAATCCCAACCAGGGTCAGATTCTGGTCGCAGGCGAGGAGCTCAAGCTCAAGGCTGCCAAAAACGGTGAGCTGATTGCCGCCGATGGCAAACAGATCAATCGCATGCGCAGCAAGATTGGTTTTGTATTTCAAAACTTTAATCTCTGGCCGCACATGAGCGTGCTCGACAACATCATCGAAGCCCCGCGCCGCGTGCTGGGCCAGAGCAAGGCCGAAGCCGTGGAAGTGGCCGAAGCCTTGCTGGCCAAGGTCGGCATTGCTGACAAGCGCCACGCCTACCCTGCCGAACTGTCCGGCGGCCAGCAACAACGTGCCGCCATCGCCCGCACATTGGCGATGCAACCTAAAGTCATTCTGTTCGACGAGCCGACTTCTGCCCTTGACCCGGAAATGGTCCAGGAAGTACTAAGCGTGATCCGCGCCCTCGCCGAAGAAGGTCGTACCATGCTGCTCGTAACCCACGAGATGGGCTTCGCCCGCCAGGTATCGAGCGAAGTCGTGTTCCTTCACCAAGGGCTGATCGAGGAGCAAGGGTCGCCGCAGCAGGTCTTCGAAAACCCGCTTTCGGCGCGCTGCAAACAATTCATGTCCAGCAACCGCTAACGGAGCAGTACCTATGCAGACCTACAGGAAATTCTTTTTGGCTGCTGCCGCCAGCCTGGTCTTCTCGGCCAACGTCATGGCGGCCGACAAACTGAAAATGGGCATCGAGGCGGCCTATCCGCCGTTCAATAACAAGGATGCCAGCGGCCAGGTCGTAGGCTTCGATAAAGACATCGGCGACGCGCTGTGCGCCAAGATGAAAGTTGAATGTGAAGTGGTCACTTCCGACTGGGACGGCATCATTCCGGCCTTGATGGCCCAAAAGTTCGATTTCCTGATTTCTTCGTTGTCGATCAACGAAGAGCGCAAGCAGGCCGTTGATTTCACCGACCCGTACTACTCCAACAAGCTGCAGTTCATTGCGCCGAAAAACGTCGAGTTCAAAGTCGATAAAGATTCCCTCAAGGGCAAGGTCATCGGAGCCCAGCGTTCCACCCTGGCTGGTACCTGGATGGAAGACAACATGGAAGGCGTCGAACTGAAACTCTACGATACCCAGGAAAACGCCTATCTGGACCTGACCTCCGGCCGCGTTGACGGGATCCTGGCGGACAAATACGTGAACTACGACTGGCTGAAAACCGACGCCGGCCGTGCCTATGAGTTCAAGGGCGACCCAGTGGTGGAAGGCGACAAGATCGCCATTGCAGTGCGCAAGGGTAATGATGAACTGCGCAACAAACTGAATGCCGCGCTGAAGGAAATCGTTGCCGACGGCACCTATAAAAAGATCAACGACAAGTACTTCCCGTTCAGCATCTATTGATACTGACGTGCCTGGCCGGCGTTGCTACCCAGTAGCGCCGGCCCTTAGCAAAGCCTGCCGCGATATGAACACACGCCCATGATGATCGACCTCTACGGATTCGGCCCGGCGCTTGCCGCCGGCGCGCTGATGACCGTCAAGCTGGCCCTTTCGGCTCTCTGCCTGGGGCTGGTGCTCGGCCTGCTCGGCGCCTTGGCCAAGACCTCCCCGTACAAGCCGTTGCAATGGCTTGGCGGCACCTATTCGACACTGGTCCGCGGCATTCCGGAATTGCTCTGGGTGCTGTTGATCTACTTCGGTACCGTCAACCTGATGCGTGCCTTGGGCGAATATTTCGGCAATCCCGACCTAGCCCTCAATGCCTTCGCCGCCGGCGTCATCGCCCTCGGCCTATGCTTTGGCGCCTACGCCACCGAAGTATTTCGCGGTGCGATCCTGGCGATACCCAAGGGGCACCGTGAAGCCGGCGTGGCGCTTGGCCTGTCGAAATGGCGGATCTTCACCCGATTGATCCTGCCGCAGATGTGGCGCATCGCCCTGCCCGGCCTGGGCAATCTGTTCATGATCCTCATGAAGGATACCGCACTGGTTTCGGTGATCGGCCTGGAAGAAATCATGCGCCACGCGCAAATCGGCGTGACCATTTCCAAGCAACCGTTCACTTTCTATATGGTCGCAGCGCTTATGTATCTGGGCCTGACGGTGCTCGCCATGATCGGCATGCACCTGCTGGAAAAACGCGCCGCCCGCGGCTTTGCCAGGAGCACCCAATGAACTGGGAAGTCATCATCAAATGGCTGCCGAAACTGGCCCAGGGCGCCACGCTTACACTGGAGCTGGTGGCCATCGCGGTGATCGCCGGCTTGCTGCTGGCGATCCCATTGGGCATCGCCCGTTCATCGCGGCTGTGGTACGTGCGGGCGTTTCCCTACGCCTACATCTTCTTTTTCCGTGGTACGCCACTGCTGGTCCAGTTGTTCCTGGTCTATTACGGCCTGGCACAGTTCGATGCCGTGCGCAGCAGCGCGCTGTGGCCGTATCTGCGGGACCCGTTCTGGTGCGCCACGGCCACCATGACCCTGCACACCGCCGCCTACATCGCCGAGATCCTGCGCGGCGCCATCCAGGCCATTCCCCGCGGCGAAATCGAAGCCGCACGAGCCTTGGGCATGTCGCGGCCCAAGGCGCTGTTCTACATCATGCTGCCCCGGGCCGCGCGCATCGGCTTGCCCGCCTACAGCAACGAAGTGATCCTGATGCTCAAGGCCAGCGCCCTGGCAAGCACGGTGACCCTGCTGGAACTCACCGGCATGGCGCGCACCATCATTGCCAGGACCTACATGCCAGTGGAGATTTTCTTCGCGGCCGGCATGTTCTACCTGCTGATGTCCTTCGTACTGGTGCAAGGCTTCAAGCAGCTTGAACGCTGGCTTCGCGTCGATGCCTGCCAAGGGCGCTGACAGCCAAGTGCTGACGGGTGAAGCATTGCTCACCCGTTTCACCGCGCTGGATGCGTTTCTTACAACGCACCAGTCACTATGGAAGCCTCGGCCCTTCACGCATCTGCAATTGCCTTGGGAAACTTCCCACCCGGAATTGGCCCGATGGCTACGCGAGCGTTCGCTGGACGCAGCGGAAAACGACCATCATCAACCATGGTTGATTGAGAGCGCGCCAGCGCCATTCCCGGAACTGGCTGCTCTCTCCCGGGCATTGAGCGCCGTGGCTGAATTGCCGGCCAACTCGCTCGAAGCTCCCAGCCATCGCCTCAACGTCGACGTACCCGGGCGCAAATGGCAGCAGATAGAAGCCTTTGCCAGCCGCCTGCGCTTCACCACCCCACCGATCCATTGGCTCGATTGGTGCGCCGGTAAAGGCCACCTTGGCCGGCGCCTGTTGCAGGATGGACAACAACTGACCTGCCTGGAACACGACCCCGCCTTGGTCGCCAGCGGCCAGTTGCTGAGCCAACGCCATCACCTGCCCGCCACGCACTCGCAACAAGACGTATTGGCGGCAGACGCAAATCAGGCGCTGCGCCCCGGACACACCCCGGTGGCTCTGCACGCTTGCGGCGACTTGCATGTGCGGCTGATGCGTCTGGCCAGCGCCGCTGGCTGCGCACAATTGGCTATCGCGCCGTGCTGCTACAACCGCATCAGCACCTCGGAATATCAGCCGCTGTCCGACGCCGCAAAAGGCTCTGCCCTACAACTGTCGCTCGACGATCTCAGCCTGCCGCAGACCGAGACCGTCACCGCAGGCGCCCGCGTAAGAAGACAACGGGACCAATCCATGGCCTGGCGCCTGGGCTTCGACCTGCTGCAACGACAAATCAGAGGGCACGACGACTACCTACCCACGCCCTCCTTGCCCAGCGTCTGGCTGGAAAAATCCTTCGCCCAGTACTGCACCGACCTGGCGGCGCTGAAAAACTTATCCACAGTCGGCACTCCTGACTGGGCTGCCCTGGAAGCCGCTGGCCATCAGCGTTTGGCCGAAGTGCGTAATCTGGAATTGGTGCGAAGCCTCTTCCGCCGCCCCCTGGAGCTTTGGCTGGTCTTGGACCGGGCGCTTTTCCTTACTCAAAAAGGCTACAACGTCCGCCTTGGCACCTTCTGCGAGACACCTCTGACACCGCGCAACCTGCTGTTGCTGGCAGAACGTTAATGAGGCGAAACAGCCTGTGGATAACTCTGTTGATGAATTAAACCAGGATCCAAGAAAACCGCGATTTCCGGGCTGAATCTCAGCTGGTCATTTTTTGTTCACATGGATAAAAAACCATGAAAACAGCAGCTTGCGAGCAAACGGGAAAGCGGTCACAAAACAGAAAGATATCCCTCGCAGCGTCCTTTCGATTGTGCATAAGCGTTTGAGCAAACCAGCATAAAGGTTGGGTCTGGCGTCTTTTGCGCTCAGGCATCAAGTGCTTTGGCTTGCCTCGATTCGAGTCAGGCAACCGCACGCTACCAGGCCCCTCGCGCCCCGCCCAGCGGCGCCACATCCACCAGAACTGCAGCTCGTCTAAAAATAGTCAGAATTCAGGGGTTTACAGAACCTTCCCAATCGCTATAATCGTCGCCCACACGCCGGTATAGCTCAGTTGGTAGAGCAACTGACTTGTAATCAGTAGGTCCCGGGTTCGACTCCTGGTGCCGGCACCATACAAAACAAAGCCCTCGCAGAAATGCGGGGGCTTTGTTGTTTCTGGGTGTCCATTCCTGAAAAATCTGCGGGAGCAAGCTTGCTCGCGATGAGGCCATCAACTCACCGACAACTCAACCACCTAATCGCTCAGCCGCTTTCCGATAAACCTGATCTCGTTCACGTTTCTCGACGGCCACGACAAACACCACGACCTCATGATCAATCACCTGATAAACCAGCCGATAACCGCTGCTCCGCAGCTTAATCTTGTAGCAATCAGGAAAGGCATGCAGTCGGTTTGCTTCGATGCGCGGATTGGCCAGGATCGTCGTGAGCTTCTTTTTGAGCTGCTCACGGACGGTATTCCCTAGCTTTTGCCATTCCTTTAGCGCCCGTGCATCGAATTCGAGGTTATAGGTCATCTAGCGAAACCTTAACCCGCTGCGGGGCTGCGAGTCGCTCGCGCACCGTTGCGATCAGGGCTTCATCGTCCTCGGTCATCAGGACGGGCTTGAACGGCAACTGGCCGCGCTCCGCTACGTACTGCAGAGCTTGGCGCATCAGCTCAGAAGGGGTGACGCCGAGTTTTTCCAGCTCACGGTATGCACGCGCCTTGAGGTCGTCGTCGATACGAACGTTGATGGAAGCCATGAGATAGTCCTCGCTGTAATGACGTTAGTCTTTACAGTGAAGGAAAAGCTTGAGTCCGGCAAGCCCCAGAACTCATTCATCTCCAATCCAGGGTTACAAATACTTTTATCGGGACGTTGGCGACCTTTTCCAGCAACCTAAAATGGCTGTCAAATACCCGCCAAGCCTAGGTTGACCTGGTCGGCATGCTCAAATCGTGCGGTTTTTTTTATGCGCTAAAACTATGGGATGTTTTCGGCAGATCCGCACATACAAAACGAGGATCTGCTGCAGTCTCGCTTTATCACGTTGCCAGCCACCCGCCGCCAATTGGCGAACGGAGGCGCGCAATGACACATCCCAAAGACCTCAAAACCCCAGGCCTAACCCCCTTCTCCTACCACTCCGACCCCCCGCTATTCCGCGTCAACAGCGGCATCCCCATTGACGAAGCCCTATCCCACGCTTCCGACCTTCTCCACGTCGCCAAAGTCCTCGCCGAGGAAGCGGCGATGATTCGCGGCACGGATCGGTATGCCTGGGCTTCGTATTATTTGCAGGATATGAGCAAGGCCGTCATTGATGATGTGGTGAAGGTGCTGGAGGCGCCGGGGAGTCATCCGGTTTAAGGGTAGCGGGCCAATGCTGCTCGCTGGATGGGGCAGCATTGGCTTGAGCGGATAAAGAGGGGCTGCTTGCAGCCCAGCGGGAGCAATCTCCCTCGCCACGGGTTTGGGTCAGACCAACCGCGCACCGCCATCGATGTTCAGCGTGGCGCCGTTCATGAACGTGTTAGTCATCAGGAAAACCGTAGCCGCGCCTGCTTCAGCGGCAGTGCCCACGCGATGCAGCGGCAGCACCTGCTCCCATGCGCGAACGTACGCATCGCGCCCCTCACCCAAGGCTTTGCTGAAGATAGGCGTATCGATCGGGCCTGGAGACAGCGTGCGCCAGCGATGCGGTGGCTGCGGTGCTCGCCGCTGGCGGTGGCATCGGCATCTCACCCACTTATGTTGCCGCACCCTATGTCGCCCGGGGAGAACTGACGCCATTGTTTCCACAATTTGCCGTCGACCGTTCCTCCATTACCGCTTTGTGGCCGGAGAGCCGTCGGGGAAGCCCGAACGTCAAGGCGTTCGTGGGTTTTCTGAACGAACTGTTTCCTACCCCTACGCCATGGGACGAGATCGTCGCGAAGGGCGCCCTGACCTTTTCCTGAAATGCCTGCTTCCGGCTCACTGCGGGAAAGAAGGACGGCTTCGCAGCCCAACGGGAGCAAGCTCTCTCACCACCGGCTCATCCAATCATTTCTCCCGCCGATAGCTTCTGGTATGAGCCGTCGTCCCAAGACTCTGCTGGCGCTTGACTACACTTGCCCAGACATCTCGCTCCAGGAGCAGTTAGCGATGAAGATCCGCACCAAAGTCATAGGCTCGGGGTTGGTCAGTCTTTCCTTTGCGTTGCTGCTCGGCGGGATCGGATTGTGGGGCTATCACGCCATGACCGAGGCCTTGGCGCAGAACGAGACCAGTATTTCCGCCATGCGCAAGCACATGGAGGCGGACATGATGCACGACGCCATACGTGGCGATGTGTTGGCTGCCTTGCTAGTGGCGCCGGGAGATGCCGAAGGCGCAAAGGAAGTAAACGAGGCGTTTGATGAGCATTCACAGCGGATGCGCAAGGTCATTGCCGAAAACGCCGAGGCGCGGTTGCCTGGTACTATTTCCCAGACCATTTCCGAGCTCAAGCCTCAGGCCGAGGCCTATATTGCCTCAGCGAAGCAAGTGATTGGCAAGGCGCTGAGCGGCGCTCAGGATGGCCGGGCGTTGCGCATTGAATTCGACAAGGCATTTTCTGCCCTGGAGGAGCGCAACGAGGCGGTCAGTGAACTGATCGAGAGCCAGGCGCATTCCTCTCGCGAGTTTCAAGATCAGAGCATCAACACCTCCGAGCGCTGGTTGATCATCACCTTACTGGCCACGTGTGTGGCGTTGGCGTTGTTGTCGTGGAGCCTGCTCAAGGCTGTGCTCACGCCGCTGAATAAAATCATTCTCAATACCCAGGCCATTTCCCAAGGTGACCTGCAGCGCTCAATGGGCGCTCATGGAAATGACGAACTGGGGCAATTGCAGGCGGTGATAGAGCAAATGCAGGCCAACCTGCGGCAGATGATCGCCACCATTCGCGGTCAGAGCGATGAGTTGCACGGCACATCACGGAATCTGGGCGATACGGCGCGGCAGATTGTCTCCAGTGCCGACCAGCAGGCCCAGAGCGCCACCAGCATGGCGGCGAGCATGGAGCAAATGATGGCGAACATAAGCCAGATCCATCAACACGCCGACAGTGCGCGGACCATTTCGGCGCAGTCAGAACAACTGGCGAGCAGCGGTGGGCAGGTGATCCTTGGCGTAGTGGAAGGGATGAATCGGATCGCCGAAGTGGTCGCCCAGTCGTCCAGCAAAATCACCGCGCTGGATGCATCGTCCGAGGACATCCATTCCATTATCCAGGTGATCAAGAGCATCGCCGAACAGACCAATCTGCTGGCCCTCAACGCAGCCATCGAGGCCGCTCGCGCCGGCGAGGCGGGCCGCGGCTTTGCGGTGGTGGCCGACGAGGTACGCAACCTGGCGGCGCGCACGACGCAATCCACCCAGGAAATCACCGCGATGATCGAGCGCATCCAATCAAGCGCACGAGATGCGGTGGCGAACATGCAGGCCTGTGTGAGCCGAGTGGACGAAGGCGTGAACCTGGCGCAGCAGGCCGGGGTTTCCATCAGTGAAATCCGCACAGGCGCCCGGCATGCCGCCGAAGTGGTCGAGGAAATTTCTCAGACCATCGCCGAGCAATCAAAAGCCAGCGATGAGATGGCCCAACGGGTGGAGTCGATCGCCGAGCAGTCTAGGGAAAACACCCGCTCGATCCACGATTTGACGAAAACGGCAGATCATTTGAACGATGCCGCAGGCTCGATGCAGGCTTCGGTGCAGCAGTTCAAGATATGATCTATCACACTTGATTTACCTCAAACACAAACGAAATCTCCCGCTTCTGGGCGCTCCAGACATAACGAATATGCTTGCCCTGCACCGGAATCGACACCGCCGGCGGCCGGAACGCGGCGATGCATTCGTGACCAGGCAGGCGGACGCTGTTATACAAAAGCCCCCAGGACAAGGTTGCGCGCAACTCCCGGGCAAATACCTGGGACGGTCCATAGGCCGTGGGGTCTGGATTGTGCAGATGCGGATAATCGTGGCGAATGTCGTGCAGGGGTCTGACGACCTGGTTGACATAGGTACGCATGGTCAATTCCAGGTCCGGCTCGTTGGTCGCCCCCAAGAACCGAGCCTGGTGGTAACACGTCTCGGCAATGGCCGCTTCCTGGCTGCTGGCAGCGTAATAGACGCCAAACGTGCCATCGCTGAAACGGCTGCTTTTGCCGATATGGGTAAATGCCGCCATCACGGGTGACGAACCAGGACCCGAAACGCGATCTTCAGGACGAACCCTGGAGAGCACGCCGGCTTCTTCCATCAGCCGATCATTGGTCAAAGCTTCTAACGCATAGGCGGTGGCGAGGTCTTGCGGATCGAGCACATCTTCAAACAGGGTGATCGGCGGGAAACTGCTATTGACGATCCGATAGGCCCGTTTCCATTGCGGTTCCGCCAGAGGCGGCGCCATCAACCACGTACTCCGTCGAGGTACCGCCGCACATCGGCAATATCCACCACCCGCCCGGCCAACATGTACGACAGCGCTGACTGACCGTTGAACGGCGCGGCAGCATTGGGGCTGCTGACCCATTGATACACACGGTCGCGGCTGTTGCTGAAAATGATGCTCAGGGCTTTATGGATACCCATCAGGTATGAGATGCGCTCAAGGGTGTCTCGCGGCAGCCTGACGTTTTCGGGTAACTGCTTGTACTTGTAAAAGGTCGTGTTTCCTACTTTTCCCAACAAGGTGCGCTGCTGCTCGACGCTGCAGCCCCACAACTCCATCAGATTGAAGAAAAACTTCAAAGCGACTCGACCCGCATCCGGGGAGTCCAATTGTTGCTGGGTACTCAAGGTAATCGAAGAGGTCGCCATGAGGTCTGGCTCCTTTGCTACAGGTTGATCTCTGAAGATTAGTACATATACGTACAAATATTAAATTTTAATTCAAAAACGTACAACAGCGACTGTAATAAAGTCAGCTTCTCTACACGATGCGTCCCGTATTCCGGGTTAATTGAATTGGCCTACACGCCGCCCCAGCAAAAATCCAGAATCGCGCATAAGCTCCAATCATCGCCTGCCAGCGCTTTTCGCCACAAAACCGCGACAAGCGTGACAAGGTGCTTGATGATAGCCAGCATCGCACCGCCAGACCCGGCCAGGTGCCCAACAATAGCGAGCCCACTTAAGCAGAGGGCATTACCTCATGGATAGCAGAACCTTACGCAATCTCATGCGCATCATGCAGACCGGCTCGTTGTCGGCCGCCGCGGAACAGTCGTGCCTTACGGTGCAGGCATTGGCGGCGCAATTGAACAAGGTTGAGGAACAGTTCGGGTTCCGGTTGTTTCGTCGCTCGAACAAAGGCCTGACATTGACGACCCAAGGCTCTGAGTTGACGCCTTTCATGGATCAGGTTTTGGCGGCCACTCGGCAACTCGAAGAAAAGGTCGCGGCGCTCAAGGCCCCCAGGCAACGGAGCCTTAAAGTGGCGCTCAACACGACGCTTACGCCCGATTTCAATCGACGCATGATCGATCGCCTGATCGCGGTTTTTCCTGAATACCAGCTGGAGTTCAGTTATGCCGAGTCGATGGAGAACCTGAGCAAGCTGAAGAACGAGCATTTCGACCTGGCAATCCTGATCGGCCAACAAAGCGGTTTCACCAGTATCCCGATGCCGGATGTGCAAGTGCAGGTGGTCGGGGCCCATTGCGGTAACCAGGATGACTCCCTTGGCTTGCTCGTCGACAAATTCCAAGTGCGCCCTGCGCAGGAATGCCCGTATTCCCACAGCTTCTTGCGTTTTCTCGACGCGGGTCTCGGCGAATACGGACCCAGCCAGAGGATGGTGTATTCCTGCAGCGAAACGCTGACCTTGTCGCTGATCACCCAGCTCGACGGCCTGGGGCTTGTCTCCAGGGACGCGGCGATGCGCAACGGCTTGGCCATCTTCCCTGATTTCGAAGACTTCCTGGAAGTGCGCCTGGCGGTTAACAATCCCGAGCTTTGCGACCAGGCGCTGCACGATGTGGTAGACCTGACGCTACAGGAACGAACCGAGCGCGATATACGACGCCGTGCCCACCGCCACACTGAGAAACAGGTTGCGGCTGAAATACGCACATAGCAGTGTCGGAATCGCAGCATAGAACTCAGGGCGGTCGATCTGTATCTGTTGATCCTTGATCAACAACGGAGTCAGGCTGATGGCGGCGACAATCGCTACCGGCAGGTATTCCAGCGCGCGGGCGACGAAGGGTGGCCAGTTTTCCGTATTGACCTGCAATGGCAAGGCCCGCGGCAGGAAGGTCACGGCCATCATCAACACAACGACAAGGATCAGGAACGTTTGGTCAGGCATACGCCCACCCCGCAGCCAACAAACGTGGCGATGAATACGTTGAACGGTGAATTGCCCACCAGGCTGAGCACGCCCATGCAGACGACCGCCGCCAGAGCCGCAATCAGTTTGTTGCGCGTATTGCACAGCGAAACCAGGACGTAGAGCATCATGGCTGTCAGGGCGTAATCGAGCTGATATTTGATCAGGTGCGCTGCGTACTGCGCGCAGATGGCCCCCAACAAGCCGCCCAATACCCAGGACGCATGGCAAAAAAGGTTGAAGCCAATCAGGTAGCGCAAGCTGACCGGGGCCCCGCTACCCAGCTTGACGCTGTGGAAGGCGAACGACTCGTCCGTAAGCCCCGCCGCGTAGCACCAGCGCTCGAACCGACTGAGCCCCAACGCCCGTAATGCCTTGGCCATATAGACGGACATGAGCATGTGGCGCGCATTGATCAGGAACGTGGTGAGCACGATCGTGGTCAACGACGCACCGCTGGAAATCAGCGCCAGCGCAGCGAACTGCGAGGCGCCTGCGTAGACGAACAGGCACATCGCAACTGGCAGCCACAATGGCAGCCCAGCATTCACCGCCATCAGGCCGAACACAAACGAAACCGTGAAATAACCCGCTACTACCGGACTGGCTTCAGCGAAGGTTCGCGAGGCTTGTGGTTCGACCACCAGCGGCTGGCTGGAAGTCTTGTTCATAAATCCCTCTCGAAAGTGATTTCACCCTGGGGCTCGCAGAACCCCTGGGCGGCCCAGAAGCGCTTGCCAGCCAGGTTGGCATCGTCGACGAACAGAAACATGCGCAGTACACCCACGCGTTTCATATCCGCCGATGCCGCTTCCACCAGACGCTGGCCCAGGCCTTGGGTACGATGCCTCGGGCTGACCGCCAGGTGATTGATAGTGCCTCGAGTGCCCAGCATGCCGCCGATGACCGCGCCGACGACTTCACCCATCGCATCGAACGCCATGTAGGCGGTGGTGGTTTCCTGCAACAACACACCGCGCAGGAACCGCGCATCCTGCCACTCGCAGAATGACACCTCGGCAAAACCCCGGAAAAACTGCTCCAGTCGCTCCGCGTCCCTGACCATGGCTCGGCGCAACAGGACTTGCTGCACCGAATCGTCCATCGGTTCGAGCTGCTCAGCGAACAATGTCAAAAGCGGTCCCGGGCCGCGAGAAGGAGATCGCCAGAATCTGCCTGAACGCCATTTCATGGCTGTGGATATTGCGCGCCGGGGTCACATAATGGCGCATGTCCCGATCGAGGAAGAATGTCGTATCGAGGATATCCTCGTAAGTGGTTGCCGCCAGTTGTTCTTCCTGAGGGCTGTAGAGACGGCTTTCTGCACCGGACACGTTATTTCGGCCCCAGAAATGGACGCCGCTGAACGGATAGCCGTCGCAATGGATGCCTTCCGGGGTGATTTCCAATTGCTTGCCCGGCTTGATCTCGATGCGGATCTGATGGATCTGGCATTGCCAGATTTCGTCATGCAATTCCTGGGGCAGGACGTTTTTGTACACGTCGAAGTCTGTGTCGATCAGGCTGCGCATCACCGGAGAATTGATCACTTCGTTGGAGAAATCCTGGAAGTGCCGCTCCAATCCGCCCACGTAGCTGTTGTTGGCCTTGGACTGGACATAGGCTCGGTGTTCGAGCTGCTTGAGTTCACGAGTCGTGGGGTTGTATTCGAAATCGCTGTAGCGGCGAAAACGCATGCCTGACTCGGCCTGGCCGTAATAGCTGTCGGGCTCCATATTTTCCCAGCTTTTGGTCAGCCGGACAAAATCGCCGAAATGACCGTAGAGATTGAAGTCTCCACCGCGGACGTTGACGTATTTGTCACGTCTGAGCGCTTCGCCCACTTCCCTGTTCAAAACGATCATTTTTCATAGGTCTCCACTACATTGAGCGGACTAATCTATTAGGTGCAGGATTTGCGTCCATGAAAAAGTATTTGAAGCATTTCAAGCGATGTTTGAAACGGTGCAAAAAGTTTCATTAGTACGACTTTACGTTGGGAAAATTGCATCGCAGAACCCTCATTCCGGGGAAAGACCGCCCACAGCTTTCGACGCCACGAGGGTGCGCAAGTCATGGCACAACAGTGCGCAATCAATTAGGCATCTTTTGCTCGTCATTCTCGACTTCCGCTCCTCCAAACCATTGAAAATCCGTCGTAAACACCGAACCACGCGGCACTCGCCGAATCTGGCTTGATCCTTGATTGCTGCGCCTCATCCCCGGGTGAAGCCCGGCCCCATACCCTTGGCAAGGAGAGCCGGATGACGACCCTGGCGTTCAAGACCCTCGACCCCATCGCCTGGCTGGCCCAACAGCCCCTGCGGGAAAACGAACACCTTTACCTGATCATTAGCGCGGCGAGCGATACGGACGCCCTGGGGACCTATCGCCTGAGCGGACCTAGCCATCCGCTCCTGCCTATCTGGAGCGAAACGCCCTATTGCACCTGGCATGCGGTGATGCCCTACGTCACGAAACTCGCCCCCGAGTCAACGTTCCTGCCATGGATTACCGAAACCGACGCCCTCGATTGGGGCTGGCTTGCTGTCTCCCGTTGTGAACCGGAGGAGGTGCTGGCGCATCTGCGCAGCCTGACGCAAGTGAAAATGCCGAAAGGTCGCGAGGTGTTTTTCCGGTTTTGGGATGGACGTTTCATCTATCCGATCCTTGAAGGCCTGGGAGACGACGCCCAAGCCTTGCTACCGGTGTTCGAACGATATTTGATCAATGGCAAACCGCTGGAAGCAAGCCCGAGGAAGGTGCCGATGGTCCAGGATTGGCCATGGTGGGAAGTACCGCAAGGGTTACTCGATGCTTTAGCCGAGCAGGACCAGTCTGCGCCGATCGACAATCTGATGCAGTGGCTCGAAGAAGAACATCCTGATATCCATTGCGCATGGCCCAGGAGTGTTCTCAAGCGCAAGGTGGGCTATTTTTCAAAGCTCATCGGCGCTGAAGCCAATCCACAGCAAACCCTGCTTGATGTCCTGCGCCTTGAACAGAAAACGGTCTTGGAATAAAGGTAGGCACTTAGAAAAACCCGATCCAAAGATCGGGTTTTTCATCAAACGCGGGCGATGCAGTCAACGATCAAAAGACATTGATCGGATAATCCACGAACACCCGCAGTTCATTACCGCTGACGTTGTACTCACTGGACTTCTGCGACACGCGCAGGAACGAGCTGCGCAACCGCACGCTCAAGTCTTTGGCCGGTCCGCCCTGGACCACGTACTTGAACTGGTTGAAGATCTCGCGCTCGGTACCGCCTTCGCTGGTGGAGGTGGTGATGTTATCGCCACGCACATAGGCCACGTTATAAGTCAGGCCCGGTACACCGAAGGTGGTGAAATCCAGGCCATAGCCCAATTGCCAGCTGCGCTCGTCTTCGGCGTTGAAGTCCGACCAGTACGAGTTGGCCAGGTAGATGGTATTGCCGCCATCACCGACACGGTTCTGGTCACGCTGGTAGCCACCGTAGGCGTAGCCGAGGTTGCTGTCGCCGGTGCTGCGCTGATGGGCGAGCGTGAAGCTGTGCGGGCCGGTGGCGAAGGTCGCCGCCAGGCTCCAGATCTTATTGTCGTCCCCGGTGACGTTGTTTTCGCGAACGTAGCTGTTGTCCAGCTTGGTGCGATAACCGTTGAAGTCCAGCGTCAAGGACTGATCCTTGGCCAATGGAAACACGTAGTTGGCATTCACGTATTGCTTCTTCAAGACGTCTTCGACATCCGAGGCGTAGAGCGAAGCCTTGAACTGCTCGGTGAACTGATAGCTGCCGCCCAACACGTTGATCGACTTCAGACCACCACTGTCACGACCTTCGGCGCTCTTGCGCGACTCGGCAGTGAAGCGGCCTGCGTTCAGTTCAAGGCCTTTGATTTCCTTGGAGGTGATCAGCGTGCCGGTGTAGCTTTCCGGCAGCAGGCGCGAGTTGTCATAGTTCAACACCGGCAGGGCCGGCATCTGGTCACCGTAGGCCAGCACCGTGTTGGAAACCCGGAACTTCACCGCGGCACCGAACTTGGACAGGTCGTCGGCGGCGTTGCCACTGTCACCCTTCTTGAAAAAGTCGATGCCTTGCGCACCGGTGCGCCCCTTGCCGCCGTCCAGGCGCAGTGCGTACAGGCCGAAGGCGTCCACGCCTACGCCCACGGTGCCTTGGGTGAAGCCGGACGAGAACGTACCGATGGCCGCTTGGCCCCATTCGGCCTTGTCCCGGTTGCCGTCCTTGTAGTCGCGACTGATGTAGGCGTTGCGCAACAGCACTTTCAGGCTGCTGTCTTCAACGAACCCCTTGGATTCAGCCTGGTCGTTGGCCATGGCTTGTGTGCTGCTCAATATCCCCAGTGCTATCAAAGTAAAGCGCTTGTTCAACATGATTATTTTCCTTGTACGGGTTGATTCGCACTGCAACCGGCAACCGGAATGGCGCTTTAGCGCTCTTTATTCGGACTCTTGCTCCTGGAAATAATAAAAAGGCCCGCCCACGAATCATCGTGTCGGGCCTTTTTATTATTTAAGAGTCATGGCTGTTAGCCACAGGCGTGGGCGAATCCTAGTCGCGCCCGGAAGCCTGTGTCAATTTCGTGAATCTTCTGAAATCAGGCAAAAAATTTCCGGAAACGGATTCAAGTAAGCATGCGGTCCAAGCGGATGTCGGGTGGGTTGAGACGCCACCATGGTGAGCAAGCCGTTTACATGAGCGGGTAAACAGTCGCTCATAAAAAAAGCGCTGCCCTCGCGGTCAGCGCTTTTTATCAATCCGTTGAATTCTATCCTTGCATCACATCCCACAACGCTTCCAGCTCCGCCTCGCTGAACAGGCCAGCGGGATAGCGTTCCATGATCATCCGGCGCGGATCAGGTTCCCTGATCTGACGCGTTCCGTTGGATTTCAACCACTGCGCCACGGCTTGAAGCGACTCACCATTTACAGCCAAAGGATGGCATGTGCGCTCGCTAATCATGTTCATTCCAGCGCCCTCCTGGTTGATGAGCGGCCAATCTATCCGAGGTTTATGACAAAACAACGCAGCTCCACTGCCCCAGAACTGCCGAAATAACGATACAAGAGCTATGCCAATGTCATCGCGCTGGTAGCCCGCCAGACACAAAAAAGCCCGCGCCCCAATCAGGACGCGGGCTTGCCGGGATGGATCCAAAAACACCGGCATAGAGCCGCTGCGATGAGTGTCACCCGGCTGTTACATCGCCACTCATTTTATGCGCGGCGCCGGCTGCTGTTGGGTAAGGCAATGGATGTTTCCGCCTCCCAGTAACAGTTCCCGACCCGGTACCATGACCACTTCATGCTCCGGAAACAGGCTTTGCAGCAGGTCCTTGGCCGGACCGTCCAGCGGGTCATCGAAACTCGGGGCAATGATGCCGCCGTTGACGATCAGGAAGTTCACGTAGGAACCGGCCAGGCGCACAGTCGGATTGCGCTCCTGGGATCCTTCCACCGCGTCAACGCCCGAGCATTCTTCCTCGGTGGCGTACAACGGCCCGGGGATCGGCATTTTATGCACTGTGAACGGGCGCCCCTTGGCGTCGGTGCTGTTTCGCAGCACCTCCATCGCCCCATGGCAGCGGGCATGATTGGGGTCCTGCGGATCGTCGGTCCAGGCGAGCAGCACTTCACCAGGGCGCACGTAGCAGCAAAAGTTATCCACGTGGCCATCGGTTTCATCATTGAACAGGCCGTCCGGCAGCCAGATGATCTTGTCTACCGCCAACTGGGCGCTGAGCACCGCCTCGATGTCCTCGCGGCTCATGTGCGGGTTGCGATTGCGGTTGAGCAGGCACTCTTCGGTGGTGATCAACGTGCCTTCGCCATCGACGTGAATCGAACCGCCTTCGAGTACAAAACCTTCGGTGCGATAGCGCGGGCTGCGCTCGATTTCGAGAATCTTGCCGGCCACTTGTGAATCGCGATTCCACGGCGAGTACAGCCCACCGTCGAACCCGCCCCAGGCATTGAAATCCCAATCGACGCCGCGAACTTCGCCGTTGTCATTGACGACGAACGTCGGGCCGGTATCCCGGACCCAGGCGTCATCGCTGGACATTTCCACCAAACGAATATTCGGCACATCGAGGCGCGCCCGGGCGTTTTCATACTGGGCAGCGGACACCGCAACGGTCACCGGCTCGAAACGGGCGATGGCCTTGGCGACCGCGACATGGGCAGCCTGCGCCGGCTTGCCGCCCAGGCGCCAGTTGTCCGGGCGCTCGGGCCAGATCATCCAGACCTGAGTCTGAGTCGCCCATTCGGCGGGCATGTGGAAACCGTCCGCGCGCGGAGTGCTGTGCAAAGTTGTCATCAATCAGGACTCCAGTGAGCCGTCGAGGGTTTTGATCGCGCCGTACAGGTTCGGCCGTCGATCACGGAAAGTGCCCCAGGCACTGCGAATGTGTTCCAGCTCGTCAAGGTCGAAGCTATGCACCAGCACGCCTTCTTCGGTTTCGTCCAATTCCTGGACCTTCTCGCCAAACTGATCGGCAATGAACGACGAGCCGTAGAACGTGATGTCGTAGCCATCCTGCTCTTCGTTGCCGATGCGATTGCTGGCCACCAGCGGCATCAGGTTGGCGCCCGCATGACCCTGTTGCACGCGTTGCCAGTGATCGCGCGACGAGATGGTCTTGTCGTGCGGCTCGCTGCCGATAGCGGTCGGATACAGCAGGATCTCCGCGCCTTGCAGCGCCATGCTGCGGGCGCATTCCGGGAACCACTGATCCCAGCAAATGCCTACGCCAATCTTTGCGTAGCGGGTATCCCATACTTTGAAACCGGTGTCGCCAGGATTGAAATAATACTTTTCATGATAGCCAGGACCGTCCGGGATATGGCTCTTGCGGTAGACGCCCAGGTTCCGTCCATCGGCATCAATGATGGCAATACTGTTGAAGCGCGCCCGGCCGGCCAGTTCAAAAAAACTGATAGGCAACACGACCTGCAGCTCCTCGGCAAGTTTCTGGAAGTGCTTGATGGCGATGTTCTCATCGACCGGCGTTGCCAACTGCAGGTAATCCGGGTTCGGCTTCTGGCAGAAGTAGGGCGTCTCAAACAGTTCCTGGAGGAGGATAACCTGCGCGCCTTGGGCAGCGGCCTGGCGAACGAGCTTTTCGGCCGTCTCGATATTGGCTTCAAGATCCCAGGAACAGGCCATTTGAGTAGCGGCTACGGTAACGATACGGCTCATGAATCATCTCCTGGGCGATGGACAGAGCCGCCTTTATAGCCGATAAAAATCGACTTTAAAATAGAATCAGGCCAATTTTCCTTGAAACTATGCTTCTAGAGCCGACAAAAATCGATAAATAACCGCCGGAAAAACTTGTGGGAGCGAGCTTGCTCGCGATAGCGGTAGACCAGTCAAACAATTATCGGCCTGGAACCGTCATCGCGAGCAAGCTCGCTGCCACAGGGGAACAGCGTGGCGTTTCAGATTGGCTACAACCCCTCCTCCAACACCTTCGCCAGCATATCGACGAAGAAATCCACGCTTTGACGCGTGGTGACCATCGGCGGCTTGATCTTGAGAATGTTGAGGTAATCACCGGTCGGCTGCATGAAGATACCCAGCTCGCGCAAACGATCGCACAGCGCCGTTGTTTCTTCAGTGGCCGGTTCGAGGGTGTCGCGGTTGCGGATCAATTCCACCCCCAGGTAAAACCCCGAACCATGCACCGCTCCGACCAGCGGATACCGGTCGATCAACGCCTCCAGGCGGGCCTTGAAATGTCCTCCTACCACCCTGGCGTTTTCCCACAGCTTTTCTTCTTCCATGACATCCAGCACGGCCATGCCGATCTGGCAACTGACCGGACTGCCGCCTGCGGAAGAGAAGAAATACCCCTCGGCTTCCAGCGCCTCAGCGATCTCCCGGCGGGTGATCACTGCCCCCAGCGGCTGGCCGTTGCCCATGCCCTTGGCCATGGTGATGATATCCGGCACCACGCCTTGCTCTTCGAAGCCCCAGAAAAACTCGCCCATGCGCCCGTAGCCAACCTGCACCTCGTCGGCGATGCAGACACCGCCACGCTCGCGCACCATGGCATACACCTGCTTCAGGTAGCCCGGCGGCAATGCGATGCCGCCGGCGTTTCCGTACACAGGCTCGCAAATGAAACCGGCGAGCTGGCGTTTCTGCTCGGCGATTTTCGCCAGGTTGTGCTCGACGCTGCGCACGTAGTCTGGCGCACTGTCGACCCCGCGGAATTCACCGCGATAAGTGTTCGGCGCTGTCACCGGGTGCACCCAGTCTGGACGGCTGCTGAGGGCCTGGGGGTTGTCGGCGATGGACGTCGAGACCGCGTCCGCCGCCACCGACCATCCGTGATAGGCCTCCAGCACGCTGAGCATGTCGCGCCCGCCGCTGTAGGCCCAGGCCAGGCGGATCGCCAGGTCATTGGCCTCGGTGCCGCTGTTGACCAGAAACACCCGGTCCATGTTCGACGGTGCCAGCGCCAGCAGGCGCTCGGAAAACTCGGCGATCGCCGCATAGTGAAAGCGCGAGTTGGTATTGAGCAGCGACCACTGCCGGGCCGCAACCGCCGCCATGCGCGGATGGCCGTGCCCCAACACCGCGACGTTGTTGAGCATGTCCAGATAGGAGCGGCCCTGCATGTCGATCAGGTGATTGCGCCAGCCGCGCTCGATGCGTGGCGGGTCGACGTAGTAGTGTTTTTGCGACCGGGCGAAACTCGCATCGCGACGGGCCAGGAGCGCCTCGGGGTCGATTTCCGGCTCAGCATCGCAAGCCAGCCCCAGCAACGCCGCGGGCGAGGGGCAAAGCGCCTGCCAAGCCGGCGCCCTCGACGGCGCACAGAACAGCGGCGGCGCCAGATGTTCACCTCGGCACAGTTGGACCCGCAAAGGGCCAGCCACTTCGCCAAGTGCCTGGCCTTTGGTCAACGAGGCCCCGGAACGCAGCGACGAAGACACGCCCCACACATGCAAGCTCAGTTGCGGGCCGTCGAGCCGCAGCAAGCCATTGGCATCCTTGTGCACAACCCCGGCGAAGGGCGACGCCAACGGCGTACCGTGGGGCACATGCAATTCCACGTGCAATGGAAAGGTATCGGGCTCGACGGCACTGTCCGGACGGGTGCGTGAAAGCCGATATTGCCCGTAGCGGCTGGCCGCCAATCCATGCACCGCAGCCGCTTCGCTCAGCAGGCGCTGGTCGATTCCCGCCTGCTCCCAATTGCCGGCCTCGAAATGCGGGCTCAGGACGCCGAGGTCGATCAGGGCGAAATCTCGCCCGACCAATGTCGGCAACAACGGCGCGAAACCCTCGTTGGCGAAAGGCGGCAGGCTGTGGCCGGCGGCGGTGAGAATCGCAGCCTCCATCAACTCGAGCGGCACTGAATGGGCAACATCGAAGATCTCCCATTCATGTTGAAGATTGTCACGGGAGTATTCATTGCCCGGATCGATAGCCACTTGTTGCTCGCCGCTGAGCACCAGCACCGCGGCGCGGGCGACAATCAACGGCCAAAGCGCCATGAGTTCTTCGCGTTGCAACGGATTGACGCGGTGGTAGGCGCGGATCGCCGGCAGGATGAAAAACGGGTCCCCATCGGCGTGATGCAGCAGGGCCGCGCAGGTTACCGACAGATCGGTGATACGCCAGGTGCGGATCAGGTCACCGAAATCGATGACGCCTTGCAGTTGCCATTGGCGCTGGGCGTCCCGCTGCCAGACCACGTTGTCATCGGTGATGTCCATGTGGATCGCTTGCACCGGCAGGCTTTCCTTGAGTGGTTGCAAGCGCCGTTCGGCCTGTTGCGCCGCCTCGGCGATCAATCGGCGTCGTTGTTCATCCTTGATGACGGGCAGCAAATGATCGATCAAGGCCGGCGCATGACGCGCGTCCCACTGCAATGTGCGATCCAGGCCGGGATGATCGAACGCAGCGAGGGCCACGTCCATCTCGGCACACACGCGCCCCAGCCCCGTCACCAGGTCGCGGGAAAGATGCTTGAGCTGGGTCAGGGACTGGCCCTCGATGTACTCCAGCAACCGCACGTGAACGGTTTGCCCGTCGACCTCAAGCGTCAACAGGTCCTTGCCATTGCTGGCCGCCATGACCGCAGGCACCTTTACCGCGCCATGCCCGGCCAGCGCCTTGAGCGCGGCATGCTGGGCCTGGAGCTCCTGGACGGCATAGTTGCCGTGGCAAATCTTCAATACGAACCGCCCGCGGTCGCTGTCGACGCGGTAATTGAGATCCTGATGGCTGCCGAGGGGTCGCAGGTCACCGCTGAGTCCGTAATTCGAGCGCAGCAGCACCAACGCCTGTTCGGCGCTGATCTGTGGGCTTGGCAAACTGGCACGGTGAACCAACGTAGCGAGCGGCATACAACGACCCCTGAGTGGTTTTGTTTTGGATGCTTATCTCGCCATTGAGTCGGAGGATTAGCAACCCCCACTTCTTATTAAGTAGTGAGCCTGCTTCCCTTGGCCCGTTCCCAAGGGAGATTCGCTTGCACGCTCCTCGTCATGCCGACAAGCTATGCTCCATCGCTGTATCGTCTTATCGAAAAAAGGCTTAACCGGATGCGCATTCTCATCACCGGCGGTGCCGGCTTCATCGGCTCGGCTCTCATACGGCATTTGATTCTTGATACCGAACACCAGGTCCTGAACCTCGACAAGCTGACCTACGCTGGCAACCTGGAGTCGCTGAGCAGCATTGATCACGACAGCCGCTACGAATTCGTGCAGGCGGACATCGTCGATCAAGCAACGATCAGCGCGGTGCTGGCGCGGTTCAAACCTGACGCAATCATGCACCTGGCCGCCGAATCCCATGTGGACCGCTCCATCGACGGTCCGGCGGACTTCATCCAGACCAACATCGTCGGCACCTATAGCTTGCTCGAAGCAACCCGTGCCTATTGGCAGGCCCTGGCCGAACCGCAGAAACGGGCGTTTCGTTTCCACCATATTTCCACCGACGAAGTGTATGGCGACCTGCACGGCGTCGATGACCTGTTCACCGAAACCACCGCCTACGCCCCCAGCTCGCCTTACTCAGCCAGCAAGGCAGCGTCCGATCACCTGGTCCGGGCCTGGCAGCGCACCTACGGCTTGCCCGTGCTGCTGACCAACTGCTCGAACAACTACGGGCCGTTCCACTTCCCCGAGAAGCTGATCCCGCTGGTCATCCTCAATGCGCTGGCGGGCAAGCCGTTGCCTGTCTATGGCGACGGCCAGCAAGTGCGCGACTGGCTCTACGTCGAAGACCACGCCCGGGCGCTGCTCAAAGTCGTGACGGAAGGTGTAGTCGGCGAGACTTACAACATTGGTGGCCATAATGAGCAGAAGAACATCGATGTCGTGCGCAACATCTGTGCGCTGCTCGAAGAACTCGCGCCCCACAAACCCGAGGGCGTCGAGCGCTATGCGGACCTGATTACCTTCGTCAAGGATCGTCCCGGGCATGACCTGCGCTACGCTATCGACGCCGGCAAGATCGAACGGGAGCTGGGCTGGACCCCTCGGGAAACCTTCGAGACCGGGCTGCGCAAGACCGTGCAGTGGTATCTGGAGAACCTGCTGTGGTGCCGGCGCGTGCAGGATGGCAGCTATCAAGGCGAGCGCCTCGGCTCGCTCGAAAACAAGGATACGATTGCATGATGAAAGGCATTGTTCTGGCCGGCGGTTCCGGCACGCGGCTGCATCCGATCACCCTCGGGGTTTCCAAGCAGTTGTTGCCGGTCTACGACAAGCCGATGATCTATTACCCGATCTCGGTACTGATGCTCGCCGGCATCAAGGAAATCCTGATCATCTCCACCCCGCAGGACCTGCCCCAATATCGAAATCTGCTGGGCGATGGCGCCCAGTTCGGCGTCCATTTCAGCTACGCCGAGCAGCCGACCCCCGACGGTCTGGCCCAGGCTTTCCTGATTGGCGAGCAGTTCATCGGCAATGATCCGGTCTGCCTGATCCTGGGTGACAACATTTTTCATGGCCAACATTTCGGCGAGCAATTGCAGACCGCCGTCAACCGCCCACGCGGTGCGACGGTGTTCGGTTATTGGGTCAAGGATCCCGAGCGTTTCGGCGTGATCGACTTCGATCCCGAAGGACGCGCCGTCTCCATCGAAGAAAAACCCGCCGCCCCCAAGTCCAGCTATGCGGTGACCGGCCTGTATTTCTACGACAACGACGTCATACAGATCGCCAAAGCCATCAAGCCGTCCAAACGAGGCGAACTGGAGATTACCGACGTCAACAATGCCTATCTGCAACGAGGGGACTTGCATGTCGAGCGCTTTGGCCGCGGCTTTGCCTGGCTGGACACCGGCACCCATGACAGCCTGCTGGAAGCCTCGCAATACGTTCAGACCATTGAGCATCGCCAAGGCCTGAAGGTCGCATGCCTGGAAGAAATCGCCTATCAACAGGGCTGGGTCAGCCGCGAGCACGTATTGGAGCGTGCCAGTTACTTCGGCAAGACCGGCTACGGCCAATACCTGTTCAAGATTGCCGGAGAAACACGTTGAATGTTATCGCCTCGCGACTGCCGGAAGTCTTGATCCTCGAGCCGAAGGTCTTCGGCGATGATCGCGGCTTCTTCTATGAAAGTTTCAATGCCCAGGCATTCACCGAAGCCACGGGGCGCACGGTGCAGTTCGTCCAGGACAACCATTCGCGCTCGGCCAAGGGCGTGCTGCGCGGCCTGCATTACCAGATCGAACAAACCCAGGGGAAACTCGTGCGCGTCACCGCCGGCGAGGTACTCGACGTTGCGGTGGACATTCGCCGCAGCTCGCCGACATTCGGCCAGTGGACCAGCGTACGCCTGTCGGGACAGAACCATCGGCAGCTGTGGATTCCCCCTGGATTTGCCCACGGTTTTGTCGTACTGAGCGACTCGGCGGACTTTCTCTACAAGACCACCGATTACTATGCCCCGTCAGCCGAGCGCTGCATTCGCTGGGACGACCCCGACCTGGCGATTGACTGGGAGTTGCCAGGCGCACCGATCCTGTCGCCCAAGGACCAGGCCGGCAAGGCCCTGCATGAGGCCGATCTGTTCCCATGAGTACTTCCTCGCGCATCTTGATCATCGGCCGGAACGGCCAGGTCTCCCAAGCCCTTCAAAAGCGCCTGGCCGGCATCGGCGAACTGACGGTGCTGGGCAGCAGCCAGCTCGACATGGCCCGACCCGATCACCTGCGCGCGCCTATCGAGGCGGCGCGGCCCGACCTGATCATCAACGCCGCCGCCCATACGGCGGTCGACCAGGCCGAGAGCGAGGCGCAGCAGGCCTTCGCCATCAATGCCATCGCACCGGGCGTGCTCGCCCAGGCGGCGCTCGAACTGGGCGTGCCGCTGATCCACTACTCCACCGATTATGTCTTCGACGGTCGCAAGCACACCCCCTACACCGAGGACGACGCGCCCAACCCGCTGAGTGTCTACGGTCGCAGCAAGCTGGCGGGCGAAGAGGCCATCCGCCAGGCGGGCGGAGAGCATCTGATCCTGCGCACCAGTTGGGTGTATTCCAACGCGGGACGCAATTTCCTGTTGACCATGCAGCGTCTGCTGCAGGAAAAGCCCCATCTGCGCGTCGTCTCGGACCAGATCGGCGCACCGACCTGGGCGGGGACAATCGCCGAGAGCACCGCGAAGCTGATCGAGCGCTGGCAAGCTGGGCAACGCGGCGCCTGGGGCACCTATCACCTGACAGCCCAGGGCCAGACATCCTGGTTCGGATTCGCCCAAGCCATCGGTGAACACCTGGTCGAGCAGCACAAATCCTGCGCCGTGCTTGAAGCCATCGCATCGAGCGAATACCCGACCCCGGCGCCGCGTCCGTTGAACTCGCGCCTGGACTGCGCCCGGCTGGCCAGGGAGTGGGGCGTGAGCCAACCAGACTGGCGAAGCGCGTTACAGCAGTGCCTTGCCGGGCAAGCCTAGGCATAATGCGCCTGTAACCCCAGGCGCAGACTCCCATGACCTCCACCCTCCCCCGCAGACCTCGTTGGCGCAGCCTGGCGTTGCTCGCGCTGTGCCTGGCACCGTTGCTGTGGCCGCTTGAGCATCTGGCCGAGCGCTACTACCGCAGCGAACTGGCCGGGCAGAACAGACAGACACTCGACCTCTACGTCGCCAACCTGCTGGGGACGTTGCACCGCTACGAAGTACTGCCCCAGATACTCGGCGAGCTGCCGGCCCTGCGCGCGGCCTTGTCGACACCGGACGATGGCGTCACCCAGGGCAATGCCAACCGGTTATTGAAAAACATCAGCGCCCAGACCGGCGCCGAGGTCATGTACCTGATGGACGCCACGGGCAAGACCCTGGCGGCGTCTAATTGGGATAAGCACGACAGCTTCGTCGGTCGCAATTTCGCCTTTCGCCCTTATTACATCGAGGCCATGGCCGGGCGCCTGGGACGTTTCTTCGGCCTGGGCACCACATCGGGCAAACGCGGTTATTTCTTCGCTGCCGCCGTGCATGATCGCGAAAAAGTCATCGGCGTATTGGTGGTCAAGGTGGACCTGGACCACACCGAAAGCCTATGGGGCAAAACGCCCGAACAGCTCTTGGTGACCGACCACAACGGCGTGGTCATTCTCACCTCGCGCCAGGAATGGCGCTTCCGCTCGACGCGGCCCCTGAGCGATCCGGAAAGCAAGGCGATCAGCGCGATACAACCCTACCCTACTCGTGACCCCAAGCCGCTCAACCTGGACCCCAATGCCTGGCTGACCCAGACCCAGGCCATCGAAGAAACCGGCTGGAATGTGAGCATCCTGGCCCCGCGCACCCTGATTGACCGCCCGGTGCGCACGGTGGTCGTCATCGGCGGCGCGGCATTGCTGGTCTTGATGCTGTTGCTCGGGTTGATGATGCAGCGCAGGCGCCACTACCTGGAAAGAATCGCCTTCGAGGCCAAGGCCCGTCATGAATTGGAGGGCCGCGTCGCGGAACGCACCAGCGACCTGGAGGGCCTCAACCGTCGTCTCAAGCAAGAGGTGCTGGAACGCGAGCACGCCCAGCAGGAACTGGTCCGTGCCCAGGATGATTTGGTGCAGGCCGGCAAGTTGTCGGCGCTCGGCACCATGTCGGCCAGCATCAGCCATGAACTCAACCAACCGTTGGCGGCGATCAGAAGTTATGCCGAAAACGCTGAAATACTGCTCGATCACCAACGCACCGACGACGCCCGTGGCAACCTCAAGCTGATCAACGAACTGACCGGGCGCATGGCGTCGATCATCGCTCACCTGCGCGCCTTCGCGCGCCGCGACCGCCACGCCCCGGAAAGCGTCGCGCTGCAACCGGCGCTGGACGATGCCCTTGCCTTGCTCGCCAAACGTCGGCGCAGCATGGAAGTGGAGTTGATCCGTGACCTGCCCGCCGCCACCTTGTGGGTCGAGGCCGGTGAAACACGCCTGCGCCAGGTGCTGGGCAACCTGCTGGCCAATGCCCTGGATGCCCTGACTGAAAAAGGTCCGCCGCGTAGACTCTGGCTCAGTGCCCAGGCGACCGAAACCGGCGTCAACCTGTACATCCGCGATAACGGCCCGGGTTTCTGCATGGAAGCCCTCGGCCGCGCCGGCGAGCCGTTCTATACCACCAAGACTCGCACCCAGGGCCTTGGCCTGGGGCTGGCAATCTGCGACACCCTGATGCGCGCCTTCGGCGGCGAATTGTTGTTCGCCAACCACAAGGAAGGCGGCGCCCTGATTACCCTGAAGCTGCGGGCGGGTGCGCCCGGGGTGAGCCTGCAACCGTCCGAGGACCGTAGTGTATGACCATCGAAAACCAGATTGAGGTGGTGCTGATCGACGACGATCCCCACCTGCGTCAGGCCCTGAGCCAGACCCTCGACCTGGCTGGGCTGAAAATCCTGCCACTGGGCGAGGCCAACGGCCTGGCCGGGCAACTGCCGAGGGATTGGCCAGGCGTGGTGGTCAGCGATATCCGCATGCCCGGCATGGACGGCCTGGAACTGCTGGGCCAACTGCACGCCCAGGACCCGGACCTGCCAGTGCTGCTGATTACCGGCCATGGCGATGTACCGCTGGCCGTGCAGGCAATGCGCGCCGGGGCCTACGACTTTCTCGAAAAACCCTTTGCCAGCGATCATCTGCTCGACAGTGTGCGTCGGGCCCTGGCTTTGCGGCGCCTGGTCCTGGATAACCGCAGCCTGCGCCTGGCCCTCAGCGATCGCCATGAACTCAGCGCCCGGCTGGTAGGACAATCGTCGCCCATGTTGCGCCTGCGCGAGCAGATCGGTGCCTTGGCAGCGACGCGCGCCGACGTGTTGATCCTGGGTGAAACCGGCGCCGGCAAGGAAGTGGTCGCCCGCGCGCTGCACGATCTTTCGAGTCGACGCAACGGGCCGTTCGTGGCGATCAACGCCGGCGCTTTGGCCGAGTCAGTGGTTGAAAGCGAACTGTTCGGCCACGAACCCGGCGCCTTCACTGGCGCGCAGAAGCGCCGTATCGGCAAATTCGAATTCGCCAATGGCGGCACGTTGTTTCTCGATGAAATCGAAAGCATGAGCCTGGACGTGCAGGTCAAATTGCTTCGCCTGCTGCAAGAGCGGGTGGTGGAACGACTGGGTGGCAATCAGCAGATCCCCCTGGACATCCGTATCGTCGCCGCCACCAAGGAAGACCTGCGCCAGGCCGCCGATCAAGGCCGCTTTCGCGCCGACTTGTATTACCGGCTGAATGTCGCGCCGCTGCGCATACCGCCGTTGCGCGAGCGCGGTGAGGACGTGCTGATGCTGTTCCAGCATTTTGCCGATGAGGCCAGCGCCCGTCATGGCCTGCCGCCCCACGAACTGCTACCGGCCCACCGGGCGCTGTTGTTGCGCCATGACTGGCCGGGCAACGTACGCGAATTGCAGAACGCCGCCGAGCGTTTCGCCCTGGGCCTGGAGCTGGCCCTGGATAACAGCGCGCCGGAAGGCCAGCCAGGCGCCCCGGTGCAAACCGTCAGCGGCGGTTTGAGCGAGCAGGTGGAGAACTTCGAAAAAACCCTCATTGCCGCCGAGCTGGCACGGCCCCACAGTTCAGTGCGCAGCCTTGCCGAAGCGTTGGGCATTCCACGCAAAACCCTGCACGACAAGCTGCGCAAGCATGGGCTGGCCTTCGGCGACAATAGCCCAGGCCAGGCCGACGATTCCGATTGAGTCCTGCCACCCACCGTTAGAAGAGGGCCCGCATGAACCGCGACAGCCATTATCTGGAAACGATCCTGCACCGGGACATCCCATTGACCCGGGACATGGGCCTGAAGGTGCTCCAATGGCAGGCCCGCCAGCTGCGTCTGTTCCTGCCGCTCGAGGCCAACGTCAACCACAAGAGCACCATGTTCGGGGGGAGCCTGTATTGCGGCGCGGTGCTGGGTGGCTGGGGCTGGTTGCACCTGGCCTTGCGCGAGGAGGGAGTCGAAGACGGACACATCGTGATCCAGGAAGGGCAGATCAGCTATCCGCTGCCCGTGACCCGAGATGCAACCGTCATTTGCGACGCGCCCGATGAAAAGACCTGGAAACGTTTCGTGGCGACTTATAAGCGCTACGGGCGGGCGCGGCTGGCATTACAAACGCGGGTGTTGAACGTCGACAGCGAGAATGTGGCGGTGCAATTCGAAGGGCAATACGTTTTGCACCGCTGATCATCGTTGATTCACGTGGCGAGGGAGCTTGCTCTCACAAAAGCATCCGGCCAGAAATCAGCCTTGGTTCAAGAGCGGGCAAGCTCCAACAGCTTCCCACGCCACGCCGCTTTCGCCGGCAGCGCCAGGAACGAAGCATTCAACAGCGACTCGCGCGGTGGATAGCGGAACGGTTCGCCGCTCAGGTCCAGCACCTCGCCGCCCGCTCCTTCGAGTACGCCCTGGGCGGCGGCGGTGTCCCACTGAGACGTTGGCGCCAAACGGGGGTAACAATCGGCGGCGCCTTCAGCCAACAGGCAGAATTTCAGCGAACTGCCGATGTTGGTCAGTTGCAAGGCGCCGAGGCTCTCACTCAAGCCGGCCAACAGGCGCTCCTGCTCCGCACTGGTGTGGCGCCGGCTGGCGACCACGGTAAAGGCATCACCAGGCGCTAGCGCGTTACGCACCGTGATCGGCGAAGGCTCGACGCCTTTCTCGCCACGCCAGGCCCCCAGCCCCACGCCACCGACGTAGAAACGGCCATTGGTGGGCATCGAGACCACGCCGAACACCACCCGCCCTTCTTCGACCAAGGCGATGTTGACGGTGAACTCTTCACTGCCCGAGATGAATTCCTTGGTTCCATCCAGCGGGTCCACCAGCCACCAGCGTTTCCAGGTAGCGCGGACGCTTTGCGCGATATCGGCGTCCTCCTCTGAGAGGATCGGAATATCCGGCGCCAGCGCGGTCAATCCAGCGACGATGACATCGTGGGCGGCCATGTCCGCGGCGGTTACAGGCGATTCATCCGCCTTGTGCGCAACTTCTACATCGGCGCGCCAGAACGGCAGGATTGCCGCGCCGGCCCGAAGCGCCAGTTCGATCACCGGGACCATCAGCGCGTGAGGAAGAATCATGGCAGGTAGGCTCCACGCTGGGTCAGCAGGTCGCGGGCCAGATACAACGCCGCCAGCGCCCGTCCCTCGGTGAATTGGGGATTCTGTGCAAGGGCCGAGAGCTCGCCCAGGTTGATCTTGTCCACTCGCATCGGCTCGGGTTCGTCGCCCTCCAGCCGCTCTTCATACAGGTCGGTCGCCAGCACCACTTGGATCTTCTGGCTCATGTAGCCAGGCGACAACGACAGCTCCGTCAGGTGTTCCAGCTGACGCGCGCCAAAACCGGCCTCTTCCTTGAGCTCGCGCTCGGCCGCCGCCAGCACGTCTTCGCCCGGCTCGACCAAACCCTTGGGCAATGACCACTCATAAGCGTCGGTACCGCCACAATACTCTTCCACCAGCACGGCATGGTCGGCATCGAGCATCGCGACAATCATCACCGCGCCGTAGCCAGGGCTCTTGGCCGCCAATCGCTCGTAAGTGCGCTCCACACCATTGGAAAAACGCAGCTTCATTTCTTCCACGCAAAACAGGCGGCTGGTGGCGACGATCCGTCGGTCGAGTATGGTGGGTTTCTGGCGCATAAACGGCTCCCTGGGCGATAGCGGGCTACTATACCCGGCCTATTCTGATTGTTTGTGTCGGATATCCGATTACCGCTGGAGAAGTTTTTATGGCCTTGTTGCCTTGGCACGCGATCGACACGGTCCTGCTGGACATGGACGGCACCCTGCTGGACCTGCATTACGACAACCATTTCTGGCTGGAACACCTGCCTCAGCGCTACGCCGAACTGCATGGCGTCAGCCGCGCGATGGCCGAGATGGAGCTGCAACCGCTGTTCGAGCGCAACGCCGGCCAGTTGCAGTGGTACTGCCTGGACTTCTGGAGCGCGGAGCTGAAGCTGCCGGTGCGCGAATTGAAACTGGAAACCGCCCACCTGATCGCCCTGCGCCCCGACGCCGATACGTTCCTGGCAGCGATCCAAAGGGCCGGCAAACGCGTCGTGATGATCACTAACGCCCATCGAGACTCGCTGTCGCTGAAGCTGGAGCGTATCGAGCTCGCCCCGTATTTCGAGCGTTTGATCAGCTCCCACGATTACGGTTTCCCCAAGGAAAACCCGCAGTTCTGGGACGCCCTGCAAGCGGACCTGGACTTCGACCCCACTCGCAGCCTGTTCATTGACGACACCTTGCCGGTCTTGCGCAGCGCCCGTGATTTCGGCATCGCGCATCTGCTGGCGGTCAGCGAACCGGACAGCCGCAAGGGGCCGAAGGATACCGGGGAATTCGAAGCGGTCGGGGATTATCGGGATTTGATTGCCGGGCTTTGAACCGCGCTGCCTTCATCGCGAGCAAGCTCGCTCCCACAATGGTTTCGCCGCGAACCAAAGCCTCTGTGGGAGCGAGCCTGCTCGCGATGAAGGCGCCGCAAATGCGGCAGTCTATTCCGGAATACGCAGCACCTGCCCCGGATAGATTTTGTCTGGGTGCGAAAGCATCGGCTTGTTGGCTTCAAAGATCTTGTTGTACTTGTTGGCGTCACCGTACTCGGCCTTGGATATGGCGCTGAGCGTGTCACCCTTCTTCACGGTTACGAAACGTGCGGCCTGCGCTACCGGCCCAGTCACGGTGATCTGATCGTCAACACTGCCGACACCTTGGATATTGCCCACAGCCAACAGGACCTTTTCTTTTTCCTCCTGGCTCGAGACTTCACCGGTCACGATGACTTTGTCACCTTCAACGGTCGCTTGGATATTGGGGTTGCCCAGCCCGACTTTATTGATGTGCTCCTTCAATTGCTCACCGGCATTGGCATTACCGGGGGTCAGGAGATCGATAAGTCTCTCACCCGCCTCCTTCACAAAACTAAAAAGACTCATGGCGCTTGCTCCTTGGAATTGAATGTCCAGACGCAAAGCCTAGACCAAGCCCACCGAGCCCGCCTTCCAACCGACCAATGACCCCAACACGCCCAAAGCGCTAGAATCCCAATCTTCCCGCGCCAAGGAGTGAAGATGGACATCAAGCAGCTGAAATTTCTCATCGCGCTCGACGAAACCCGCCACTTCGGCCAGGCTGCCGCCCGTTGTCACATCACCCAACCCACCCTGTCGATGCGTTTGCGCAGCCTGGAAGAAGAGCTGGGCCTTCCGTTGGTCAACCGCGGCCAGCGTTTCGAGGGTTTTACCGCGCCAGGCGAACGGGTGCTGGCTTGGGCACGCACAGTGCTGGCGGCCTATGACGGGCTTCAGGCCGAAGCGGCGGCCTGCCGTGGCAACCTGGTGGGTACGCTGCGCCTGGGCGTGGTGCCGCTGTCGGATTTCGACCCGCTGTCGATGATGCAACGCCTGCACACCGAGCACCCGAGCCTGCGCTTCGAATTATCGTCCTTGAGTTCGGAGCGCATCCTCGAACAATTGGCGAACAACCGCATCGACCTGGGCATTTCCTACATGGAACGCCTGGATAACGAGCGCTTCGAATCCTTGCCCTTCAGCCACACCCGCATGGGCCTGCTGTACGACCAGCGGTTTTTCTTTTTTGGCGAAGAACCGCTGAGATGGGAATCACTGGTTGAACTGCCCCTGGGCATGCTCACCAGCGGCATGCATTTTCGCCAATCCATCGATCACGCGTTCCATAGCCGAGGCCTTGCACCTCAACCGTTGCTGCAAACCGACGCCGTGCATCAATTGCTGCAAGCGGTGCATGGCGGATTGTGCTGCGCGGTGGTCCCATTGGACAGCGGACTGAACGTCATGACCGAGGACTTGCGCATCCAGCCCATCGAAAACGCCCAAACCCTTGTTCCGCTTGGGCTGATCATGCGTCGCGGGGCTCCGCGTTCGGCGTTGGCGGAGGCTTGTTTCGCCCTTTACCAGAAATCAATAACCTTTCCTTGATCGACGTCATCTATTGAAAGATCAGTAATAGCGATTAGACGTGGCAGATTGCCGCATTTAGTCTTAGCACTATTCCTACTTTCAGTGATGCCCATGAACGACAAGCCTCAGGCCTGTCCAGTGCCTGACGTGGAACCTTCCACGCCAGCCGCCAGCCAGAGCTATCGCTACTGCAACCTGGAGCACTTCGAATCGGCCAGCGCCGCGCTGGCCGAGGAAGTGGCGTTGGCCATTGCCTATAACGGCATCAGCCAAGCGGTGATGCTGGTCACGCCAACCGATCTCGAGGATTTTATCGTCGGGTTCAGCCTGGGCAGCGGCATCATCGAGGATCCAGCGGACATTTACGACTTGCAACTGAGCGGCGCCGGTTCGGCCCAATATGCCCAGGTCACCATCGCCAATCGCGCCTTCTGGAATCTCAAAGAGCAACGTCGCCAAATGGCCGGCACCAGTGGCTGCGGACTCTGTGGCGTGGAAGCCGTGGAACAGGCGCTGCCCGACCTCAAGTCGCTGCCCGGGGCACCCTTGCCACCAGCGCAATGGCTCGATGGCCTGCGTCAACGCATCAGCCAGTTCCAGCCCCTGGGCCAGCACTGTGGCGCCGTCCATGCGGCATTGTTCATGAACGCCAACGGCGAGTTGCTGATGGGCCGCGAAGACATTGGCCGGCACAACGCTCTCGATAAATTGATCGGCGCGTTGATCCGTCAGCAAATCCCGGTGGCTGGTGGCGTGGCAATCGTCACCAGCCGTTGCAGCCTCGAATTGATCCAGAAAGTACTGCGCGCCGGCATCCAGACGTTGGTCAGCCTGTCGTCGCCCACGGGCCTTGCCGTGCAATGGGCCCGCCAACACAACCTCAACCTCATCCACCTGCCGCAAAAAAGTGCGCCGCGGGTCTACAGCCCTGCGATGGAGAAACAAGCGTGAGCAATTATCAACAAGCCAACCAGAAACCCGCACCGCGCTACAAACCCTACAAGGGCCCAGCCGGTGGTTGGGGCGCGCTGATCAGCGTTGCCCAGGCCTGGCTGACCAGCGATAACGCGCTGAAAAACATCCGCATGATGCTCAAGACCAACCAGAACGGCGGCTTTGATTGCCCTGGCTGCGCCTGGGGTGATTCGCCAGAAAGCGGCATGGTGAAGTTCTGTGAGAACGGCGCCAAGGCGGTGAACTGGGAAGCGACCAAACGTCGTGTCGACGCCGCTTTTTTTGCCAAGCACAGCGTCACGTCATTGCTCGAGCAGAGTGACTACTGGCTTGAATACCAGGGGCGCCTGACGGAGCCGATGCAATACGACGCGCAAACCGACCGCTACAAGCCCATCAGCTGGGATGCGGCATTTGCCTTGATCGGAAAACATCTGCAGGGGTTGTCCAACCCGAACGAGGCCGAGTTCTACACCTCGGGCCGGGCCAGCAACGAGGCAGCTTATCTCTATCAACTGTTCGTGCGCGCGTACGGCACCAACAATTTCCCCGACTGCTCGAACATGTGCCATGAAGCCAGCGGCGTGGCCTTGTCCCAGAGCGTGGGTGTCGGCAAAGGCACGGTGACATTTGACGACTTCGAGCATGCCGACGCGATCTTCGTCTGGGGCCAGAACCCCGGCACCAACCACCCACGGATGCTCGAACCGCTGCGCGAAGCCGTGAAGCGCGGCGCCCAGGTCGTATGCATCAACCCGCTGAAAGAGCGTGGCCTGGAGCGCTTTCAGCATCCGCAACACCCGCTGGAAATGCTTACCAACGGTGATAAACCCACCAATACCGCGTATTTCCGTCCAGCCCTGGGCGGAGACATGGCCGTGCTGCGCGGCATGGCGAAGTTCCTGCTGCAATGGGAGCGTGAAGCACAGAACAGCGGCGGCCCCGCAGTATTCGACCATGGGTTCCTCAACGAACACAGCGTCGATGTCCTGGAATACCTGGCGGTCGTCGATGACACCCCATGGGAACAAATCGCCGAACAATCCGGCCTGACCCTGGCCGAGATCGAGCAGGCCGCGCGCATGTACGCCAAAGCCAGCAACGTGATCATGTGCTGGGCGATGGGCATTACCCAGCACCGCCATTCCGTCGCGACCATCCAGGAAATCGCCAACCTGATGATGCTGCGTGGCAACATCGGCAAGCCAGGCGCGGGGCTTTGCCCGGTGCGAGGGCACAGTAATGTGCAGGGCGACCGGACCATGGGCATCAACGAGCGTCCGCCCGTTGCGTTCCTCGACGCGCTGGAGCGGCGTTTCCAGTTCAAGGTGCCGCGTGAAAACGGCCATAACGTAGTCGAGGCGATCCACGCCATGGCCGAGGGCCGGGCCAAGGTATTCATCGCCCTGGGCGGCAACTTCGCCCAGGCTACTCCCGATAGCCACCGCACCTTCCAGGCCCTGCGCAATTGTGACCTGACCGTACAGATCAGCACCAAGCTCAACCGCAGTCATCTGGCCCACGGGAAAGATGCGTTGATCCTGCCGTGCCTCGGTCGCACCGACATCGACCTGCAAGCCGAAGGCTCCCAGGCCGTGACCGTGGAAGACTCGTTCAGCATGGTCCACGCCTCCAATGGCCAATTGCAGCCGTTGTCGAACCAGATGCGTTCGGAGCCGTGGATCATCGCCGGCATCGCTGCCGCCACGCTGGGCAGCCGTCCGGTGGATTGGAACTGGCTCGTGGCCGATTACAGCCGCATCCGCGACCTGATCGCCGAGACCATCCCCGGCTTCAAGGACTTCAACCAGAAACTCAAGAATCCCGGTGGCTTCTATCTGGGCAACAGTGCCGGTGCCCGTCGCTGGAACACACCGTCAGGCCGCGCCAACTTCAAGCCCAACCGGTTGCCGACCGACCTGCTCCACGAGCGGACCCGAGCCACAGGGCAATTGCCGGACCTGATCCTGCAGTCCATGCGCTCCCACGACCAGTACAACACCACCATCTACGGCCTCGATGACCGCTATCGCGGTGTGAAAGGCCAGCGTGACGTACTGTTTGTCAACGAAGCGGACATCATCCGACTGGGCTTCAAACCCGGGCAAAAGGCCGACATCGTCTCGCTGTGGGACGACGGACGCGAGCGGCGGGTCAAAGGGTTTACCTTGCTGGCCTTCGACATCCCGGCCGGACAGGCCGCCGCCTACTACCCGGAAGTGAACCCGCTGGTGCCCTTGGAAAGTACCGGTGACGGCAGCCACACCCCGACCTCGAAGTTCGTGGCGATCCGTCTGGAAGCGGCGAGCGAGAACGGGCTGATCATGGCCAAGTCGGCTTGAGTCAATCCTGGCGTTGAACTGGCCTTGCCGGGCACTTTCAGACGCCCATGAAAAAGGCCGTTTTCCAATGAAAACGGCCTGTCTGAAGTAGCTAAAGACCGGCAAAATCTACTTAAGTTCCGCTATGAAAACAGTAACTTAGCGAATTGTGCACAAGTCGTGTTACTCGTCGGATTTCGATTGTAACCAAGCGAAGCCAGCCTCAGGATCGCGCCGTCATCCCTTTGAGGCTCCTCTATGAAGTTCTCCTCCATTCTCTTGTTGTCCCTTAGCCTGGTCAGTGGCGTCGCGTCTGCCGGCGGTACCGCCGAAGCAGGTGTAGGCGGCGCATTGGGCGGGGTTTTGGGTTCGGTCGTCGGCCAGTCCCTGGGCGGCAACACCGGCTCCACTATCGGCGCGGCCCTGGGCGGCGCGGGCGGTAGCGCAGTCGGCGCAGACAAACATAGCCGCGGCGAAGCGGCAATCGGCGGCGCACTGGGTGCAGCCGGCGGTAACGTGGTCGGCCGCAGCGTGGGCGGCTCCACGGGCAGCCTGATCGGTGCCGCAGCGGGCGGTGGCGCCGGTGGCGCACTGGGTAACTACATGGGCAAGGACGACGATGACGACCGTTACGAAGGTCGCCGTAGCGATCGCCGCTACTACCGCGATGGCCACCGGGGCCGCGGTCATGCCTACGGACATCGCAAGCACAAGCACAAGCATCGCTATCACGACGATTGACGGCCGGCTTGACCCGTACCGTTAGATGATCGCAGCCTTCGGGAGACTGACCGGAGGCTGCGATTTTTCGTTTCAGGGTACCAATCGTTCCAATGCCTCGCGTAGCCGACCCGGGATCGGCACTGGCTGATTCGACATCCGGTCCACGAACACATGCACGAAGCGCCCCGCCGCGCAGGCCTCCTGCTCGTTCTCCTTGAACACCGCCAGCTCGTATTGCACCGAACTGTTGCCCAGCTTGGCGACCCGCAGGCCGATCTCGATCCGGTCCGGAAATGCGACCGATGCAAAATAGTCGCAGGCTGAACTCACCACGAAACCCACTACTTCGCCGTCATGGATATCCAGTCCACCGGCCTCGATCAGGTAGGTATTCACCGCCGTATCGAAAAAGCTGTAGTAGGTGACGTTATTGACGTGACCGTACACATCGTTGTCGTGCCAGCGCGTAGTCACCGGCTGGAAATGAAAGTACTCGGTGCGCTGGGGCATCTCTTGTCCTTGGTTGTGCAGTGTTGTGGGGAAGACAGGCTGTCGGTTATCGCTGCGAGAAACCCTTGCCTTGCGCCGCCAACTCTCCGATCAGGCGAGCAGGCTTCCATTGATCCCCCTGCTTCGTCTCAAGGTCTACCAAGCGTGCATGGATGTCCGCAAGGCCTTGCTGATCAGCCCAGGCCATCGGGCCGCCCTTGTCAGCCGGGAAGCCATAGCCGTTGAGATACACCAGGTCGATATCGTGGGACGACTCGGCAATGCCTTCCTGGAGAATCTTCGCACCTTCGTTGACCAGCGCCAGCAAGCAGCGTTCGAGGATCTCATCGGCGTCGATGTCACGCCGCTGGAAACCCAGGTCCTCGCTGACCCGCTGCACCAGCGCATCGACTTCTACATCGTGTTCAGCCTGCCGGCTGCCCGGCTCATAGTGGTAATAACCGTTGCCACTTTTCTGGCCGAACCGACCCAACTCGCACAAGCGGTTGTCCACCTGCACCTCGGGGGCATCCTGCCCTTGGCCCGCCAGCTCCCGGGCGCGCCACTCCAGATCGATCCCGACCACGTCGTACATTCGAAACGGTCCCATGGCGAAACCAAAACCCTGCAGCGCCGCATCCACCTGATGGGGGAACGCACCCTCCAACAGCATCTTGCGCGCCTCCAGCACATAAGGGTGAAGCATTCGGTTGCCGATGAAGCCGTGACAATTGCCCGACACCACGCTCACCTTGCCCATGCGCTTGCCCAGCGCCAGGGCAGCGTCCAGCACAGCCTTGGACGTTTGTGCGCCGCGCACGATCTCCAACAACTTCATGATGTGCGCCGGGCTGAAGAAGTGCAGGCCCAGCACTTGCGTTGGCCGACGCGTGGCGGCGGCAATGGCATCGATATCCAGCGCCGAGGTGTTACTTGCCAGGATTGCCTCGGGCTTGAGCATGCCGTCCAGCTCGCGAAATATTTTCTGCTTGAGTTCGAGGTTCTCGTAGACCGCTTCAATGACCAGGTCCACGTTGCGGATCGCCGCGTAGTCCTGCGCCCGCGCAATACGGGCGATCCTGGCGTCGGCTTCGCTTTGTTCGAGTCGGCCCTGGCGGACGTTATGGGCGTAGGTATCGGCCACCGTGGCCAGCGCCTGCTCCAGCATTTGTGGATTGTTATCGACCCACTGCACCGTTACGCCAGCGTTGGCCAGGCACATCACGATGCCCCGCCCCATGGTGCCTGCGCCGACTACGGCGGCGCGCTGGATATCGAAGGATGTCTGGCTCATGTTTGCTCTCTTGTTGGCGATCCAAAGACTGCTTCACCTTAGTCAGCCATCGACATTTTTTGAAATTTATTCGTGTGATGGAGGGCATTCAGCGGATGGATGGAGCTCAGAGTTGCGCCAGGGTCCACCGACGAATCTCGGCGTATGGTTACTCTTCCAGCGCGGCAAATCCCCGGATCGTCCGGGCCTTCAGCTTGGTGAAGAGCGGCACACTGATGCCGCAGAGAAGCCGGGCGGTGTGCTACTCATGCTTGTATCGAGCAAAGGTAGGGGATGAAAAACGATACCGGATGATACAACCCGGAAGCCTTCTTCTTTTGCCACAGGGCGATACAAATCAGGGCTCTTTGATGTCTCGTCTCTGCTTCCTGGCCGCGTTAAGGTGCGCCGTCATGCTGGGAAATATTCCCCGTGCCAGACGAGCAGGACGCCCGTTACTTTGGAATTCAAGAAGGAAAGATAGTCATGTCGTACAAACTGACATTGCCCACCGCCCTGATCATGTTTCTCTTACTGGGTGGATGCATGAGGCTACCCGAAGTGCCCCCGATGCTAGCGGGAGGCGAAACGCCGCTCGCGGCGTCTGGGACCTGCTGATTTATCGAACCACCCAAACCTTATTTCACCTATACAACCTCGCTTTCCTTGAACAAAGCCTAGTACCTTGAGTTCTTAGGACTTCGAGCGGGGTAATCATTCATGGTGTCGCACCTCGCATAAGTCGGCCTATCAATAGTCATTACAAGTGATTTGAAAAATACAGCTAGAACGGTAGATTTCTTTACCTAAAATCTCCTCGAACTTACTAAGCTGGGCTCTCGTTAGATTATAGCCCTCCCAGCCTTCCTGCTCGTTAGCCCATCCCATGATCTGCTTTGTACGTTCTTCCTGACCTTCAGGTATTTTTTCTTCAAAATCCAGGAATCCGGTTTTCCGATCGAAAGCTTCAATCATATAAATCATGGCTCGACACTCCTGGTTTTGTCTGCGGGTTTAGTTTGCTCTCCCGTGGTCGGACTGTACTCGCCGAGATGTTGTCCACGCTTGGTATACATTTCGACTGTTCCGTGTTGAGAGTCCCATTCCAAAATAATTCCTTTTAGGGTCTTCCAGCGTTTCCTTAGGGCGCCCCCACCCTTGACCCGAGTTTTACGATCAGCGCGCAATGCGTCTGGAAAAGCGATCAGCACCTCCGGAGCTTTATGATACTTGTGGTCCCCAGGAACACTGAGTACGACGTAGATCGGCGAAACCCCAGACCCCACCGGAAACACAAGAATGAAATCCTTGTATTCCGGTGGATAAATCGGATTGACGATAATGCTGTCCGCCATGGGTGTCGGCGGGAAGATCCAGATACGCGGCGCCTGTGGCGCAGCCTCCAAAGCTGGGATGCCCAACGTCGCGCAAGGGTCCACTGCCGGCGTCCAGATCAACTCGACCCCATCGCCAAAATCTGCCACTTGCTGCTCGCCACGCGCCTGGAATGTCACCACCGGGATCATCTCCCAGTCGCGTCTTGACTGGGTGTTGTAGCCATACCCTTTCAGCGTCCCGTCGGCCTGGGTTTCGACATGTAGGCGAACCCGGCTGCGCGCTTTTTCAAGGGACCTTAGTTGCTCTTCGGTGTACAGCGAACCATCGCCCAGGTTCGAGGGCATCAGCAGCCCAACCAACCCCACCAGCGCGCCGGCCGCCACGGGTGCCGTGACGGTCGCGCCAGCGCCAAGGGAGGCCAAAGCGGTCCCACCCAGTGCGAGCGTGCCAAAACTCGCCGGTAACGCTCCGCTGATGGTCTTCAGCGGTACGCAGCCTGACGCGTCAACCTCCCGACCGCCCAACAATTTGAACGCACCATAGGCGCTCAGCAGTTCCGTCGGGATGTAACCGGTTGGATTGTGATAGTCGATGATTGCATCGGGCAGTTCGCAGGATTTGGCGAACACACAGCCCTTGATGCTCGGTGCATCCCTCTGGCTTGTCTGGCCCAGCCGCTGGCTCATGTATTCCTCTTGCCGAGCGAGCATGTCCTCATGGGCTTTAAAATCGGCGTCTCTTTTTGCCAGCTCGCCCGGGGTCATGTCCCGCAGGACTCTGTAGCGCCTTTCGCCACCGCGGTACTCCCAGACCTGAGGGATATCGCTTTTACCTTTCGCCATGCTTCGTCCTTGCTCGGTCAGCGCCGGCTCAATACAAGCGGCGCGGCGAACCTTACCGAGTAAGCAAGGAAGTGATCACCAGACGGTTCCGAGACTGACGTGAGACTTTTCTTTTTGTTGGGATACGATTTCGCCCTCTACTTTCCAGGGATAAACAGGCGCTGGAAGAAAAATAGTCACCCACAAAAAAGCCGCCCTTAAAGGGCGGCTTTCTCATGTATCGGCAAGCCCTACAGCTGTGGACCTGCCGCCTTGATCGCGTCGCTCACTTCGAACTTCTTGAAGTTTTCGATGAACAGACCGGCCAATGCCTTGGCCGCTTCGTCGTAGGCAGCCTTGTCGGCCCAGGTGTTGCGTGGGTTCAACAGGCCAGTCTCGACGCCTGGGACGGCCAGCGGCACGTCCAGGTTGATGATGTCCAGGTGTTCGGTTTCAGCACCGATCAGCGCGCCGCTCTGGATCGCTGCGATCACCGCACGGGTGGTCGGGATGTTGAAGCGCTTGCCGACGCCGTAGCCGCCGCCGGTCCAGCCGGTGTTGACCAGGTAGACCTTGGAGCCGAAACCACGGATGCGCTTGATCAGCAGCTCAGCGTATTCACCGGCTGGACGCGGGAAGAACGGCGCGCCGAAGCAGGTGGAGAAAGTCGACTTGATGCCGCTGCCCGAACCCATTTCGGTCGAGCCCACCAGTGCGGTGTAGCCGGACAGGAAGTGGTAGGCGGCTTGTTCTTCGCTGAGGATCGACACAGGTGGCAGTACGCCGGTCAGGTCGCAGGTCAGGAAGATCACGGCGTTTGGCTCGCCACCGAGGTTTTTCGGTGCGCGTTTTTCGATCAGCTCACGCGGGTAGGCGGCGCGGCTGTTCTGGGTCAGGCTGTCGTCGGCATAGTCGGCTTTCTTGGTGACCGGGTCCAGGACCACGTTTTCCAGTACGGCGCCGTGCTGGATGGCTTTCCAGATGACCGGCTCGTTCTTCTCGGACAGGTCGATGCACTTGGCATAGCAACCGCCTTCGATGTTGAAGACCACGCCCACGCCCCAACCGTGCTCGTCGTCACCGATCAGGTAGCGGCTTTCATCGGCGGACAGGGTGGTCTTGCCAGTGCCCGACAGGCCGAAGAACAGGGTCACGTCGCCCTCTTCGCCCATGTTCGCGGCGCAGTGCATCGGCAGCACGTCGGCGGCCGGCAGCAGGAAGTTCTGTACGGAGAACAGGGCTTTCTTCATCTCGCCGGCGTAGCGCATGCCAGCAATCAGCACTTTCTTGGCCGCGAAGTTGATGATCACGGTACCGTCGGAGTTGGTGCCGTCGCGCTCAGGCTCGCAGACGAAGTTCGGCGCGTTGAGGATCTGCCATTCGTCCTTGCCGCCGGCGTTGTATTGCTCGGGGTTGATGAACAGGCAGCGGCCGAACAGGTTGTGCCAGGCAGTCTCGGTGGTCATCTTGACCGGCAGGTAGTGCGCAGGATCGGAACCTACATGCACGTGGGAGACAAAACGCTCGCGCTCGCCCAGGTAGGCTGCGACGCGGTTCCACAAGGCATCGAACTTGTCAGCCGGGAACTTGCGGTTGATCGGGCCCCAGGCAATGGCGTGCTGGGTGGTTGGCTCTTCCACAATGAAACGGTCCACTGGCGAACGACCGGTACGATGACCGGTACGTACAACCAGCGCGCCAGTATCGGCAAGCTCGCCTTCACCGCGATTCAGGGCTTCTTTAACCAGATCATCGACACTCAGATCGGTGTACACGGCGTTATTGGCTTGCGTCATGAGATTCCCCGTCGGCCCGTGGCCGAGTGCTCCAAACGTTTTGTAGTAGGAAGTCGCGCACTACTACCCGAAAAAAGTGGGCCGGATTATGCCAGAAAAGCCCAAAAAGAGTAGGGCCCTCCCGTCAGTACGGCGTAAATCCGGCGTTTGCCAGGAGATTTACCTGCGCTGAACCGATTTAGTGACGAGTATCTGACGGTGTGTCGACACCCGCACCGGCGAACAATTGGGCGATGTCCGCGGCATCGAACAGGTAGCGCTCATTGCAAAACTGGCAATCGATTTCGATGGCGCCGCCATGCTCGATCACCAATTGCTGCGCATCTTCCAGACCCAGACTGACCAACGCATTGCCGGAACGTTCACGGGAGCAACTGCATTTGAAGCGTAACGGCTGGCCTTCGAACAGGCGAACCTGTTCTTCGTGGTAGAGGCGATGCAGGATGGTTTCGTTGTCCAGGCTCAGCAGCTCATCGGCGCTCAAGGTGCTGGCGAGAGCGGTGACGTGTTGCCAGCTGGCATCACGTTCTTCCGAATCACGAATGCGGTCGGCCGGCAATTGCTGCAACAGCAGGCCACGGGCACGCCGCCCGTCGGCGTACAGCCAGAAGCGTGTGTTGGTCTGCTGGGACATGACGAAGTAGTTGGTGAAGCACTCGGCCAGCGTTGCGCCGTCGAGATCGACAATGCCTTGGTAGCGCTTGCCATGGCTCGGGTCGACCGTCAGGGCCAAAACGCCATTGGGCATCAGGTCGGCGAGTGTCGCGTCGGGGGCGATCTGCTCGGCGTGATAACGGGCCAGGCCTCGGATCTCACGCTCGCTCGAACACTCGATCATCAGCAATGGCACCGGGCCTTCGGAGCGGGCCTGGAGAATCAACAAGCCATCGAATTTCAAGGTACCCACCAGCAGCGCCGCGGCGGCCATCAACTCGCCGAGCAACTGCGCGACCGGCTCCGGATAGGGGTGCTTGGCGAGGACTTCGGCGTAGCTACGCTCCAACGCTACCAGCTCGCCACGGGCGTCGCTGTCATCGAAGATGAAACGTTGGGTGTAGTCGGTATCCGGTAAATCAGTCATAGGAGTCTGGTTCTGAGGTGATGGCAATGGATGGCTGGCATTTTATGGGCATTCAGGATGGGTTCCAAGCAAGCCATGATTTTGCTTTGCGGGAAGACTGAGCATCTATCTGCATGTGCAGCGCTGTTGTGGCGAGGGCTTGCTCCCGCTCGGTTGCGTAGCGACCGCAAGATTCTGGGGCCGCTACGCAGCCCAGCGGGAACAAGCTCCCTCGCCACGGGTTACCGGTGTGGCCGATGCTTTACTCGCTGTTGCTACCATGGAACTTGAACAGGTCTCGCCGTTGTTTCTTGCTGGGCTTGCCATCGGTGCTCACACCCAGGGCACCAGCCTTGCGTTGGGCGGCTGCCGCTTCGCGCTTGGCGACGCTGGCTTCGGTCTCGCGGTATAGCGTTTGAGCCTGCGGCGCGCCGCGACGCACGATGGACAAAGCTTCGACGACCACCGTTTTTTCGTCGAAGCCTGTTCGAATGACGTATTCATCACCGATACGTGGCTCTTTGCCAGGCTTGCATCGTTCGCCCCGGTGATGGACCTTGCCGCTTTCAATGGCAGCCTTGGCCAAGGCACGGGTTTTATAGAATCGTGCCGCCCACAACCATTTATCGAGACGGACCTTGTCATCCTCTTCGCTTTTTTGTGCCACTTGGATTCCTCTTTCTAACCTATGGCTGGAACTGTACTACCGTTTTTGTCGGGCGCACGAATCCGTCCCGACGGATAGAATGCCCGCCGAACCGCCTGTCCGCATGGCATGCGTCGGCATCGGTTACACATGCAAACAAGTACGTAGATAACTGTCGTCATTTTGTGATTATTCTGCGTGAATACCGCGATTCGCGGGGCCCGCAATCCGATGCGCCAATTTCAGGTTGTTTTTATTGAAGACTTTCGACCATCTGACCGTTGTCGGTCTGCGCGAGTGGGTGGCGCTCCCTGATCTGGGAGTCGCCGGGCTACGGGCAAAAATCGACACCGGCGCCAGCACCTCGAGCCTGCACGCCACCGACATCGAGCCATTCGAGCGTGACGGCGAAAAATGGGTGCGCTTCACCGCGCACCTCGGCACCGTCGTGCAACTGCGCCATCGCCGCTGCGAAGCACCCTTGGTGGCGCGCAAGACCATCAAGAGCTCCAACGGCCACGCCCAGGTCCGCTATGTGATCAGCACCACGCTGGCGTTGGGCGATCGGTTCTGGCGGGTCGAATTCACCCTCGCCTGCCGCAAATCCATGCGTTATCGCCTGTTGCTGGGTTCCAAGGCCTTGATCGACGGCCAGTTGGTGGTCAATCCAGGCATCAAATACGTTCAAGACAAGCCGGCATTCCCGGTATCCACTACCTCTGCCACAGGTGTTGCATGAAGATCGCTGTGCTGTCGCGAAACCCGCGTCTGTATTCCACCCGCCGCCTGGTCGAGGCCGGGACCGAGCGTGGCCATGAAATGGTGGTGATCGATACCCTGCGCGCCTACATGAACATTGCCAGCCACAAACCGCAAATCCATTACCGCGGCAAGCCGCTGGAAGGCTTCGATGCGGTGATCCCGCGTATCGGCGCGTCGGTGACCTTCTACGGTTGCGCGGTATTGCGCCAGTTCGAAATGATGGGGGTGTATCCCCTCAATGAGTCCGTTGCGATTGCCCGCTCGCGAGACAAGCTGCGCTCGCTCCAACTGCTGTCTCGGCGTGGCATCGGCTTGCCCGTGACCGGCTTCGCCCACTCTCCAGATGACATTCCCGACCTGATCGCCATGGTCAATGGCGCGCCTCTGGTTATCAAGGTATTGGAGGGTACCCAGGGCATTGGCGTGGTGCTGTGCGAAACCGCAACGGCGGCGGAGTCGGTGATCGAAGCATTCATGGGCCTGAAGCAGAACATCATGGTCCAGGAATACATCAAGGAAGCCGGGGGCGCGGACATTCGTTGCTTCGTGGTCGGCGACAAAGTAATCGCGTCGATGAAGCGCCAGGCCAAGCCAGGGGAGTTTCGCTCCAACCTGCATCGCGGCGGCAGCGCAAGCCTGATCAAGATCACGCCGGAAGAGCGCATGACCGCCCTGCGGGCAGCCAAGGTCATGGGGCTGGCGGTGGCTGGCGTGGACATCCTGCGCTCCAATCACGGGCCGCTGGTGATGGAAGTCAACTCCTCGCCAGGCCTGGAAGGCATCGAGACCACCACCAGCAAGAACGTGGCAGGGATCATCATCGAGCACTTGGAAAAGAATGGCGGGCCGAACATGACCCGGACCAAGGGCAAGGGGTAATCCATTTATAAATTACTGTGGGAGCGAGCTTGCTCGCGATGACGGTGTGTCAGCCAACATAAATTTGGCTGAGCCACCGCATCGCGAGCAAGCTCGCTCCCACAGGTTTTGCGCCTTCCGAGCGATTCCGCTACACCGCATCCCGAGGCAACATCAAGCCCAACGGCAGCCGCACCCGCGCTTCCAGTCCGCCGCCCACGCGATTGCGCAGCTCGACGTTGCCGCCGTGCATCGAGGCGATGCGCTTGACGATCGCCAGGCCCAGTCCCGTGCCCTTTCCCCCCCGGGCGCGATCGCCTCGGGTGAACGGATTGAAAATGGCCTCCAATTCCGACGGATCGATGCCGGCGCCTCGGTCCATGACGCTCAGAACGACGTAGGGCGCGCTGGTATCGCCCGAAACGTAGGCGGCCACTTCCACACCGGTGCCTGCATGGTTCAGGGCGTTGCCGATCAGGTTGTTCAGCAGGCGCTTCATCGATACGCGACGTAGCGGGAACGGCTGGATCGGCTCCAGGCGCAGGTGGACCTTCTCTTCGTTCTGGTTATAGGGTGCAGCCACCTCCCGAACCAGGTCGCTGAGATCGACTTCTTCCACCGACTCATCACGACCGTCGCGAATGAATGCCAGGAACTGGTCAAGAATCGCGTCCATGTCTTCGATATCGCGGACCATTTCATCCGTCAGGTCGGTGTGCTCGCCCATCAACTCCAGCGATAACCGCAACCGGGTCAGGGGCGTGCGCAAGTCATGGGAGACCCCTGCAAGCATCAGCTCACGCTCGCGTCCGGCCTGCTCGACATCCTCGGCCATCTGGTTGAAGGCGCGGTACACCTCGGTCATCTCGCTGGGCGTATCGCTGATCGGCAACCGTACACTACGCCCTTGGCCCAATTGCCGGGCGGCGTACACGAGGCGTTTGAGCGGTTGGTTGAGCTGGCTGACGAAGATCCACGCCGAAGCCGTCGAAAGCAGGCCGATCGCCAGGAACCAGCCCAGTACGTTCCAGATCTTCTGGCCCCGCAATGGATGGGGGTACAGCGGAACCTTCAGCCAACCATCCCCAAGGCTTGGAGCGCGCACCCACAATGCCGGCGGCGAGTGCATGCGCAATCGCACCTCGGTGTCGGCGCCCAACTCGGCCTGCATCTGCCGCTGATAGATCTCGCTGTATGGCCAGTGCTGCTCGCCTTCCGGCACGCCGGCTCCGACCACCCGGATCAATGTTGCCGCCTCGGCAATCTTTGCTCGATTGGTTTCGTCGGCCGCCCAGTAGGCCCGCAATGTCAAGGCAACGCCGTGACTGTATTGGCGGTCCACCAGCACGTCTTCGTTCATCAGCAGGTAGACCAACGTCAGCGCCTTGGAAAAAAGCACGACGATGAGCACCAGCCAGAGGGTGCGGGAAAAGAAACTCTGGGGGAACCAAACGGGGGTTTTCATGAATAGCCGCTACACACTTGCAGGAGCGAGCGATGCTCGCACAATGACGGACCGCGAGTCGCCTGGAAAAGACTTCAATCAACCAGGCTTCCCGCTCCTACAAATCGCCGATCACTTGCTGGCGGCGCCATCCGGCACGAATACGTAGCCTACGCCCCAGACGGTCTGGATATAACGCGGCTTGGATGGATCGGGCTCGATCATCCGGCGCAAGCGGGAGATCTGCACGTCGATGGAACGCTCCAGCGCATCCCATTCCCGGCCACGGGCCAAATTCATCAGCTTGTCTCGGGTCAGCGGCTGGCGAGCGTTCATCACCAGGGCCTTGAGCACCGCGAACTCACCGGTGGTGAGCATGTGAACCTCGTCGCCGCGCTTGAGCTCGCGGGTGGCCAGCGACAGTTCATAGTCGCCGAAGGTGACGCTTTCGTCTTCGCTGCCCGGCGCGCCCGGCACCGGCGCCGACTGGCGACGCAAGACCGCCTTGACCCGCGCCATCAGCTCGTCCGGATTGAACGGCTTGGCCAGGTAATCGTCGGCGCCCAGTTCAAGGCCCTTGATACGGCTCAGCTCGTCGCCCTTGGCGGTCAGCATGATGATCGGGATCTGGTTGTTCGCGCCGCGCAGGCGACGACAGGCGGTCAAGCCATCTTCACCGGGCAGCATCAGGTCGAGGACGACGAGGTTGAAAACCTCACGGGCCAACAGACGGTCCATTTGCTCCGTGTTCGGTACAGTGCGGGCTCGGTAACCCTTGCTGACGAAAAAGCGCTCCAGCAGGCTGCTCAGCCCTGGATCGTCGTCAACAATCAGAATTTTTTCGCCTTCAGCAGTTTGTGCGGTGCTGCTCATAGGAAGCTCCTTTGATCTCGGCGCGCATTATGGCCTAGCTGCCGTTGTGCGTACCGTGTGCATTGTTAGCAGATTTTTCGCCTATCTCCAGCAATCCGCTGATCAAGCCCACGGGCGCGACGCACCCTAACGGTGGAACGCTGGTTATAATGCGCGGCCTTTGTGCCAGGACAGGGCCGGATCGTTACACCGGCGAAACACTTTTCCCCCCTGGCCAGGCAGCATTTTTTTGATTTCACGGGTCAACAGGCAGCCTTTTGACCCAGGCAGCGGCGCACGCCAGGCCGCTCAACCAGTCTCGCCGAGCCCGGCTTCTGCGGTGGCGAGCCTGATTTCACAATTTGTCAGGTGGTTTTATGGACAGCATCAACAGCCGCATCGCCGAGGAACTCGGCGTCCGCCCACAACAGGTCGAAGCGGCCGTCGCGCTACTCGATGAAGGCTCCACGGTCCCTTTCATCGCCCGTTACCGGAAAGAAGTGACAGGCAGCCTCGATGACACTCAATTGCGTCATCTGGAAGAGCGCCTGCGCTACCTGCGTGAACTCGACGAACGGCGCATCAGCATCCTGGCGAGCATCCAGGAGCAGGGCAAGCTGACCGCGCAACTCGAACGCGACATCAAGCTGGCCGACACCAAGACCCGCCTCGAAGACTTGTACCTGCCCTACAAGCAAAAGCGCCGCACCAAGGGCCAGATCGCCCTGGAAGCCGGCCTCGGCGAGCTGGCCGACGGCCTGTTCAACGACCCGACCCTCGCCCCGGAAACCGAAGCCGCGCGTTTTATCGATGCGGAAAAAGGCGTGGCGGACGTAAAGGCCGCGCTGGAAGGCGCCAAGTACATCCTCATGGAGCGTTTCGCCGAAGACGCCAACCTGCTGGAAAAGCTGCGTAACTTCCTCAAGCAGGAGGCGACCCTCAGTGCCCGCGTCATCGCCGGCAAAGAGGAGGAAGGCGCCAAGTTCCGCGACTACTTCGAGCACGACGAACCGCTCAAGAGCATGCCGTCCCACCGTGCCCTGGCGATTTTCCGTGGCCGCAACGAAGGCATTCTCAGCTCCGCGCTGAAGGTTGGCGAAGAACTGCCCGGCACCATGCATCCGTGCGAAGGCATGATCGCCCAGCAATTCGGCATCCAGAACCAGAACCGCGCCGCCGACAAATGGCTGGCCGAGGTGGTGCGCTGGACCTGGAAGGTCAAGCTCTATACCCACCTGGAAACCGACTTGCTCGGTGAGTTGCGCGATAACGCCGAGACCGAGGCGATCAACGTATTCGCCCACAACCTGCACGACCTGCTGTTGGCCGCGCCGGCCGGCCCCCGCGCCACCCTGGGCCTGGACCCGGGCCTGCGCACCGGTTGCAAGGTAGCGGTCGTCGATTCAACCGGTAAGTTGCTGGACCACGCCACGGTCTACCCGCACGTGCCGCACAACAAATGGGACCAGACCCTCGCGGTGCTCGCCGCCCTGTGCGCCAAGCATTCGGTGGACCTGATCGCTATCGGCAACGGCACCGCCAGCCGCGAGACCGACAAGCTGGCAGCGGAACTGATCAAGAAATACCCGGCCATGAAAATGACCAAGGTCATGGTCTCCGAAGCCGGTGCTTCTGTTTATTCGGCGTCGGAGCTGGCTTCAAAGGAATTCCCGGACCTGGACGTGTCGATCCGTGGCGCGGTGTCGATCGCCCGTCGCCTGCAGGACCCACTGGCGGAACTGGTGAAGATCGATCCGAAATCCATCGGTGTCGGTCAATACCAGCACGACGTGTCCCAACTGAAACTGGCCCGTGGCCTGGACGCCGTGGTGGAGGATTGCGTGAACGCCGTGGGAGTGGACGTGAACACCGCTTCGGTGGCACTGCTGGCGCGGATTTCCGGCCTGAACGCGACACTCGCGCAGAACATTGTCACCCACCGTGACGAACATGGCGCGTTCAAGACCCGCGCCGCGTTGAAGAAAGTCCCGCGCCTGGGTGAAAAAACCTTCGAACAAGCCGCCGGCTTCCTGCGCGTCATGAACGGCGACAACCCGCTCGACTCCTCGGCGGTCCACCCGGAAGCCTATCCGCTGGTCCAACGCATCGCCGCCCAGACCGACCGCGACATCCGCTCGCTGATCGGCGACGCCGCGTTCCTCAAGCGCCTGGACCCGAAGAAATTCACCGACGAAACCTTCGGCCTGCCCACCGTGACCGACATTCTGCAAGAGCTGGAGAAGCCGGGCCGCGACCCGCGTCCGGAATTCAAGACCGCCGAATTCCAAGAAGGCGTCGAAGACCTCAAGGACTTGCAACCGGGCATGATCCTCGAAGGCGTGGTCACCAACGTGACCAACTTCGGCGCGTTCGTTGATATCGGCGTGCACCAGGACGGCCTGGTACACATCTCGGCACTGTCGGAAAAATTCATCAAGGACCCGCGCGAAGCCGTGAAGGCCGGCGACGTGGTAAAAGTGAAGGTCATGGAAGTCGATATCCCGCGCAAACGCGTTGGCCTGTCGATGCGCATGAGTGACACGCCGGGTGAGAAGGTCGACGGTGCCCGCGGTGCTCGCCCAGGCGCCGCCCCACGCCAGTCGCAGAACACCGCGCCCCGCAAGGAAACCGCCACGGCGGCCCCGGCGAACAACGCCATGGCCTCGCTGTTCGCCAACGCCAAGCAATTGAAGAAACGCTGATGGACGCGCCAGCCGGGTTGGTGGAGAGCGCGTTTTTCAAGCTGCTCGGCTGCCGTTTGCACAGCCTTGGGGACGGGGTGGCGCAAGTCACCCTGGATCTGGCCCCCGAGTTGCGGAATCGCGGCGGCAAGCTGCACGGTGGCGCGCTGTTCAGCCTGGTGGACATCGCCATGGGCCTGGCCTGCTCCAGTGTCCATGGCTTCGACCAGCAGTCTGCGACCATCGAGTGCAAGATCAACTACATCCGCGCCGTGTCCGGCGGCGAGGTGTTGTGCACCGCCCGGGTCATCCACCCGGGCCGGCGCACATTGGTGGTCGAGGCCGATGTGATGCAAGGCGACAAGCTGGTCGCAAAAGCGCAAGGCACGTTCGCTGTCCTATAGCTCCTGGTCATCGATTTGAGTTAATTTCGACGCCACGAATGCGGTGTCGGGCTTTCCTGTGGGAGCGAGCTTGCTCGCGATGGCGATGGACCTGTCACATTTAGTTGACTGATATACCGCTATCGCGAGCAAGCTCGCTCCCACGAGGGACGGCGGCGATCTTCTTTGACCGTATGTAAACCAGGCGAAAACGCCAGTTTTAACTTCACCCTTGTAGACCGTCTTGCCCACCCCCATATTGGGGCGACTGACGCGTGAAGGAATTCAACTTGAGCGACCTTTTAAACCGCCGCCTGGCCCTGCTCGGCGAGCGCGCCAACCTCTCCCTGCTCGAGCAGTGCCTGCACGGTATCGAACGTGAATGCCTGCGTGTCACCGACAACGGGCGCCTGGCGCAGACGCCGCACCCGCAAGCCCTGGGCTCGGCGCTGACCAACGAACAGATCACCACCGACTATTCCGAGTCGCTGCTGGAATTCATCACCCCGGCCCTGGCCAACCCGGCTGATACCCTGCGCAGCCTCGACAGGATCCACCGATTTGTCTACAGCAAGCTCGCCGACGAATACCTGTGGAGCCCTTCGATGCCGTGTCCGCTGCCGGCTGAGGAGGAGATTCCGATCGCCTATTACGGCACCTCGAACATCGGTCGGCTCAAGTATGTCTATCGCAAGGGTCTGGCCCTGCGTTACGGCAAGACCATGCAATGCATCGCCGGGATCCACTACAACTTTTCCCTGCCGGAAAAGCTCTGGCCCCTGCTGCGCCAGGACGAAGCCAGCGATCTGAGCGACCGGGATTTCCAGTCGTCGGCCTATATCGCCCTGATCCGCAATTTCCGGCGCTACAGCTGGCTATTGATGTACCTGTTCGGCGCCTCGCCGGCCCTCGACGCCGGTTTCCTGCGTGGCCGACCGCATCAGCTGGAACAATTGGACCCGGACACCTTGTACCTGCCCTACGCCACCAGCCTGCGCATGAGCGACCTGGGTTACCAGAGCAACGCCCAGGCCGGCCTGACGCCTTGCTACAACGACCTGGCAAGCTACACCGATAGCCTGCGCAAGGCTGTGGCAACGCCGTATGCGCCGTATGTCGAGATTGGCACTCACCAGAACGGCGAATGGGTGCAACTTAACACCAACATCCTGCAGATCGAAAACGAGTACTACTCCAACATCCGCCCCAAGCGCGTGACCTACACCGGGGAGCGACCGATCCAGGCGCTGATGGCCCGTGGCATCCAGTACGTCGAAGTACGTTGCCTGGACATCAACCCGTTCTTGCCGATGGGCATCGACCTGACCGAATCGCGGTTCCTCGATGCGTTCCTCTTGTATTGCGGCCTCGACGACAGCCCGCAACTGGAAAACAACGAGTGCAGCAACGCCACCAGCAACTTCCTGACGGTGGTCAAGGAAGGCCGCAAGCCAGGCTTGCAATTGCAGCGCCAGGGTGAATCGGTGGACATGCAAGCCTGGGCCCTGGAATTACTGGACAAGATCGCCCCGCTGGCGGCACTGCTCGACCAAAGCCAAGGTGGTGATGACCACCGCCAGGCGCTGGACGCCCAACTGGCAAAAGTCCGCGACCCATCCCTCACGCCATCCGCCCGGGTACTGGCGGCCATGGCCGAACACAAGGAAAGCTTCGCCCAGTTCTCCCTGCGCCAGAGCAAGGCCCACGCCGAGTTTTTCCGCGCAGAGCCACTGTCGGCCGATGAAATAATTGCCTTCGAGGAAAATGCTCGGCGATCCCTGGTCCAGCAAACCGAGTTGGAGCAGAACGAAGTGGGTGATTTCGACGTGTTCGTGGGGTCGTACCAGGCGAGCATTCTAGCGATCAGTAACTGATTCGCCGCTGGCAAGAACACTCTGTGGCGAGGGAGCTTGCTTCCCTGCCACAGGGGTTTCGTGGCTTCTCGATAGACTTTTTCGCAGATAAGCTAATGCGAAAAAGTTATTTATTTTAGAGTTCTTAGATCATTTAGTCTCCTCCAACGCCGACTCTCCGGCGGCTTGTTGAGGAGCTTTACCATGTCTTTGAGTTTCCCCCTTTGCCTTCTCGCAGCCGCCTCCGTGGCCGCGGCGAGTTTTTTCGCTCAGGCAACCGACCTGACCGTCGCCTACCAGACCACCGTGGACCCGGCGAAAGTCGCCCAAGCCGATGGCGCATATGAAAAAGCCACCCAGGCCAAGATCGCCTGGCGCAAGTTCGACAACGGTGCCGATATCATCGCCGCCATCGCCTCGGGCGATGTGCAGATCGGCTACCTCGGCTCCAGCCCGCTGACCGCCGCGATCACTCGTAAGGTGCCAGTAGAAACATTCCTCATCGCGACGCAGATCGGCGCCGCCGAAGCCTTGGTGGCCCGTGACGGCTCCGGCATCAAGACCCCGCAAGACCTGATCGGCAAGAAGATCGCCGTGCCGTTTGTTTCCACCGGCCATTACAGCCTGCTCGCCGCGCTGAAACACTGGAATATCGACCCATCGAAAGTCACCGTGCTCAACCTCGCCCCACCGGCCATCATCGCGGCGTGGAAACGCGGCGACATCGACGCCACCTACGTCTGGGACCCAGCCCTGGGCGTGGCCAAGGAAAACGGCAAGGTGCTGATTACCTCTGCGGAACTGGCGCAATTTGGCGCACCGACCTTCGACGCATGGATCGTGCGCAAGGACTTCGCCCAGCAGCACCCTGAAATCGTCACGGCTTTCGCAAAAGTCACCCTGGATGCCTACGCCCAATACCGCAAGGACCCACAAGCCTGGCTGGCCGATGCGTCCAACATCGACAAGCTGGTGAAGCTATCCGGGGCCAAGGCCAGCGATATCCCGCTGTTGTTGCAAGGCAACGTATTCCCCCTGGCCGCAGACCAGGTGCTGAGCCTCGGCGCCCCAACCACCCAGGCGATAACCAACACCGCCGCGTTCCTCAAGGAGCAAGGCAAGGTCGAAGCCGTACTGCCGGATTACGCACCGTACGTCAGCGCCAAATACATCACTCGCTGATCAAAAAGGAGACACCGAGATGGCCTTGCTACAGCTGGAGCGCATCAGCGCACAGTACCCCGGCGCCACGAAACCGGTACTGGCGGATATTTCGTTGACCCTGGGTCCACAGCAGTTGCTGGTCGCCCTCGGGCCATCCGGCAGTGGCAAGACGTCGTTGCTGAACCTGATTGCCGGGTTCGTCGAGCCCAGCGCCGGACAAATCACCTTGGACGGCGTGCCAGTGTCAGGCCCGGGCGCCGAACGTGGCGTGGTGTTCCAGGACGATGCGTTGCTGCCTTGGCTGGACGTGCTGGCAAACGTCGGGTTTGGCCTTGAACTGGCCGGGCTCGCGAGAGAAAAACGCGAGGCTCGCGCCCGGGAAATGCTTGCCTTGGTGGACCTGGCCGGGTTCGAAAAGCGTCGCGTCTGGCAGCTGTCTGGCGGTCAGAAGCAACGCGTCGGCCTGGCCCGCGCGCTGGCGGCCGATCCACGGGTACTGTTGATGGACGAACCGTTCGGAGCCCTGGACGCCTTCACCCGCGAGCAGATGCAGGAACTGCTGCTGCAGGTCTGGCAGCGCACCGCCAAACCGGTGTTCCTGATTACCCACGACATCGAAGAAGCCGTGTTCCTGGCGACCGATCTGATTTTGCTGGCGCCCGATCCCGGGCGGATCGTCGAGCGGCTGAGCCTGGATTTCGGCCACCGGTACGGCGCTGGCGAATCGGCCCGGTCGATCAAGTCCGATCCACGCTTCATCGAGACCCGCGAGCACGTGCTCGCCAGAGTGTTTTCCCAACGCAGCGCCACTCGACAACAGGAGCGCGCATGAGCAGCTATGAAATTCCAGCCGTGGCCGGCGATGCCGTGAATTCGCACGCGGCCGCACCCGCTCGACGCAGGCTGAGCACACGCTGGATCAGCGGCCTGACATTGGTGGTGTTGCTGTTTCTCTGGTGGGCGATCACCGCCACCGGGCTGATCGAACCGCTGTTCCTGCCGCCGCCCTCCGCCGTGCTGCAGAAGGGTTGGCTGCTGGCAACCAGCGGCTACATGGACTCGACACTCTGGCAACACCTGGGCGCAAGCCTCGGCCGGATTGGCCTGGGCCTGTTGTTCGCGGTGCTGACAGCGGTGCCGGTGGGCATCGCCATCGGCGCCAATCGTATTGCCCGTGGCGTGCTCGATCCGCTGATCGAATTCTATCGGCCGATCCCTCCCCTGGCTTACTTGCCGCTGATTGTGATCTGGTGCGGCATCGGCGAGCTGTCGAAAGTCCTGCTGATCTACCTGGCGATCTTCGCCCCGATCGCCATCGCTACGGCCACCGGCGTGCGCACCGTCGACCCGGCCAGATTGCGCGCCGCGCAGTCCCTGGGCGCCTCGCGGAGGCAATTGATTCGTCATGTGATCGTACCCAGCGCCTTGCCCGACATTCTTACCGGCATACGCATCGGCCTGGGCGTGGGGTGGTCGACGCTGGTCGCCGCTGAACTGATCGCAGCCACCAGCGGCCTGGGATTCATGGTGCAGTCGGCGGCGCAATTCCTGGTCACCGATGTCGTGGTTCTGGGAATCCTGGTGATCGCAGTGATCGCCTTCGCCATAGAGATGGGCCTGCGCGCCCTGCAACGCAAACTGGTGCCATGGCACGGCCAGGCTCACTGATACGCAATGACCACGCCGACCATTCGGCGCCCATCCGAGAGAATCAAAATGAGCCGCCCGACCATTACCCCTTTAAGCATTGCCCTCGGCGCGCAGATCAACGGGATCGACATCAGCCAACCGCTGAGTCCGCAAGACCGGGATTTCGTCGAGCAGGCATTGCTGGAACATCAGGTACTGTTTTTCCGCGACCAGCCGATCGAACCACCGCAACAGGCACGTTTCGCGGCGTATTTCGGTGACCTGCACATCCATCCGATCTACCCCAACATACCGGAGCAGCCTGAAGTGCTGGTGCTCGACACCGCCGTCACCGACGTTCGCGATAACGCGGTGTGGCACACCGACGTGACCTTCTTGCCGACACCCGCCCTGGGCGCGGTGCTCAGCGCCAAGCTGCTGCCGGCGTTTGGCGGCGACACGTTATGGGCCAGCGGCATTGCAGCCTACGAAGCCTTGTCGGCGCCGTTGAAAAGTTTGCTGGAAGGTCTGACAGCGACCCACGATTTCACCCGTTCATTTCCGCTGGAGCGCTTCGGCAACTCGCCTGAAGACCTGGTGCGCTGGGAGGAAGCACGGCGCAAGAACCCGTCGTTGTCCCATCCAGTAATACGTACTCATCCAGTGAGCGGCCGCCGCTCGCTGTTCGTCAACGAAGGCTTTACCACCCGAATCAACGAGCTATCGGAAACCGAAAGCGAGGCGATCCTGAAACTGCTGTTCGCCCACGCCACCCGACCGGAGTTCACCGTTCGTTGGCGCTGGCAGGCCAACGACGTGGCGTTCTGGGATAACCGCGTGACCCAGCATTTCGCCGTGGACGACTACCGTCCCGCCCGGCGCGTGATGCACCGGGCGACGGTGTTGGGGGATGTGCCGTTTTTCAGGTGAGTGCCTTGCCCGAATGGTTTTCCGGGGTAACGCATATCCCCGTGGCGAGGGAGCTTGCTCCCGCTCGACTGCGCAGCAGTCGCAAAACCTGTCCCACTGCTTTTCCTGATACGCAGCGTTGAATGGGTTTGCGGCCGCTTCGCGGCCCAGCGGGAGCAAGCTCCCTCGCCACAGGGGTGTTCGGTGTTACTCCGCTGTCGAAGGCTTCTCCCACAGGTTAATCCCACCCTCCTGGGCAAACCGGTCGATCTCGGCCAGTTCTTCGGCGCTGAAGTTGAGGTTCTGCAACGCCCCGACGTTCTCGACGATCTGCTCCGGCCGGCTCGCGCCGATCAGGGCCGAGGTGACACGTGGATCGCGCAGCGTCCAGGCCAGGGCCATTTGAGCCAGGCTTTGGCCGCGACGCTGGGCGATTTCGTTGAGGGCGCGGACGTGGGCGATATTTTCATCCGACAGATGCGACGCTTGCAACGAGCCACCGCCCGGGCGATTCACCCGCGCATCGGCCGGAATGCCCTTGAGATACTTGTCGGTCAGCAGTCCCTGGGCCAGCGGCGTGAAAGCGATGACGCCAGTGCCGAGTTCCTCGGTAGCGTCCAGCAGGTCTTTTTCCACCCAGCGATTGAGCAGGTTGTAGGCCGGCTGGTGGATCAGCAGCGGGACTTTCCATTCCTTGAGCAGCGCGGCCATTTCCCGGGTCTTCACGCCCGAATACGAAGAGATGCCTATGTACAAAGCCTTGCCCTGTTGCACGGCTGTGGCGAGGGCGCTGGCTGTTTCCTCCAGTGGCGTGTCGGGATCGAAACGGTGGGAGTAGAAAATGTCCACGTAATCCACGCCCAAGCGTTGCAGGCTCTGGTCGAGGCTGGCGAGCACGTATTTGCGCGAACCGCCGCCCTGTCCATAAGGGCCGGGCCACATGTCCCAGCCGGCCTTGCTGGAGATGATCAATTCATCGCGGTACTGCTTGAAATCTTCACGCAACAGCCGACCGAAATTGATTTCGGCGCTGCCGTAGGGCGGGCCGTAGTTGTTGGCGAGGTCGAAATGGTTGATGCCCAGGTCGAATGCCGTGCGCAGCAAGGCTCGCTGAGTATCGATCGGCGTACTGTCGCCGAAGTTGTGCCACAAGCCGAGTGACAGGGCCGGAAGCACCAGCCCGCTGCGCCCGACGCGGCGATAGGGAATGGACTCGTAGCGGTTTTGCGCAGCGGTGTAGGTCATCGAAAAGGCTCTCTGTGCGGACGGCGAATGGCAGAAGCTAACATTTCACAGACGCATCGGTCAGGCCCAAAGTTCGCATGGCAGGTGTGGAGCGAGCCTGCTCCGGGCGGCGATCCGACGATAGCGGTGGATCTGCCAACAAATCATCGACAGGTATGGCCTCATCGCGAGCAAGCTCGCGCCCACAGGGCTCGATAGCCAAGCCTTAACGCGCCTGCGCAAACACCTGGGCCACCCAATCCACGAATACTCGCACCCGTGGCGACATGTGTCGGTTGTGCGGATAGAGCACCGACACTGGCATGGAAGGTGGTGGAGTCGCGGCGAGGACTTCCTGGATCAGACCCTGCCGGATCGGCTCCTCCATCCGGTAATGCGGGCATTGGATCAGGCCCATCCCGGCGATGGCCGACGCGGCGTAGATTTCCGCGCCGGACACTGACAACGTGCCACCTATCGGCACTTCCTTGAGTTCGCCCTCGACCATGAACTCGAACGGATACAGCTTGCCGGTACTGCGCGAGACGTAATTCACCGCTTTGTGATGTTTCAGATCCGCGAGGCTTTTCGGCTCACCGTGCCGGCGAAGGTAAGCAGGACTGGCGCAAGTGATCTGCCGAAGATTGGCGACGCGCCGGCCAATCAATGACGAATCCGCCAACGTGCCGGAACGCACGACGCAATCAACGCCTTCGGCAATCAGGTCGACGAAACGATCCGCCTCGCTGATGAACAATTCTATTTCGGGGTAGCGAGCCATGAATTGCGGCAGCGCCGGGATCACGAAATATCGCGCCTGGGTTCCGTGCAGGTCCACCCTCAGCTTGCCTTTGGGCGCCACGCCGCGAAACGCCAGTTCGGCTTCCTCCAGCTCGGCCAGCAACTGCACGCATCGCGGGTAATAGGCTTCGCCATCAAGGGTCGGGCGTACCTTGCGGGTGCTGCGCTCCAGCAAACGCACCCCCAACCAGGCCTCGAACTGATTGAGCGTGTGGGTCAGCGTCGCCCGGGGCATGCTCAAATCTTCAGCGGCCAGGGTGAAACTGCTGCGCTCGTATATGCGGACAAATACCCGCATGGCCTTGACCTGATCCATCGGAATCCTGCGCCCTGATTGTTGAGAGATATTGAACAGTCAAGGCAACTTTCTTGCATTTATCGCCAAGAGTAAACATGTGAATCTGGCTTCAACCTACCACGACATCTCAGGGGATTCTTGCCATGACTGTTCCAAACTCCAAAGTTGCCATTGTCACCGGCGCCTCGCGCGGCATCGGTGCTGAGATTGCCAAGCAACTGGCCACTGACGGTTTCGCCGTCGCCGTCAACTTCGCCAGCAGTGCCACCGAAGCCTCCAGGCTGGTCGTGCAGTTGCGCCAGGCCGGTCACCAGGCCATAGCGGTGAAGGCCGACGTGTCGGTTGCCGCCGATGTCAGCCGGATGTTCGATGAAGTCGAAGCACAGCTGGGCAAGGTCGATGTGTTGATCAACAACGCCGGCATCCTCCAGGTCATGCCCTTGGCACAGCACAGCGATGAGCTGTTCGACCGCACGTTTGCAATCAATACCCGGGGCACGTTCAACACCTTGCGCGAAGCCGCGACCCGGCTGAACGACGGCGGCCGAATCGTGAATTTTTCCAGCAGCACCGTGGGCCTGAACCTGCCTGGGTATTCGGTGTACATAGCCAGCAAGGCCGCGGTGGAGTCGCTGACCCAGGTGTTTGCCAAGGAACTGCGCGGTCGACAGATCACGGTCAATGCCGTGGCCCCGGGGCCGGTCGCCACCGAGCTGTTCATGCACGGAAAAAGCGAAGAGCAGGTGCAGCACTACGCGAAGATGCCGCCCTTGGAGCGCCTCGGCCAGCCGGAAGACATTGCCAGCATCGTGTCTTTCCTGGCCAGCCCGGCTGCCGACTGGGTGAACGGGCAGATCCTGCGGGCCAATGGTGGGCTGGTCTGAGGCTGCGATCTGAACCCCAAGTCAAACCACTTTCGTCGGATCGCCGCCCGGAGCAAGCTCGCTCCCACAAGGGAATCCTTGACCTGTGGGAGCGAGCCTGCTCGCGATGGGGCCGGTGGTGCCAGACCCTAAGCTCGTTGACGCCGTCCTTGGGCTTAGCTCAGCGCACCAGATGCAAGAACTGCATGTGCCGCTCGTACTGATCGAGGATGTCGTTGATGACCTGCTCCTTGGAGTAGCCCACCAGGTCGTAATCCTGGCTGCCTTCGCTCAGGTGCACCTCGGCTCGGTAGTAACGCCGGTTGTTGATTTGCTTGGAGCCCATGCCGCCCCGGGCGAAGGACGGCGTGAAGTAGCCGCGCATCTGCACCTGGTAGATGAACGGATGCTGCTCACCGTGGCCGATCTCCAGGCTGACGCTGTCGTTGGCCGGGTCTGGCTGGGTCATCACCGCCAGGCCTTTTTCAGCGAACACCGCTTTCACTTCTTCAATGGCAGGGCGCACCGTGGTGTCCAGGAAACGGTACACCTCGTCCCGGGAAGGGAAATGCACCGCCTGGCTCAGACGCTGGCGCCAGCCGCCCGTGCCCCGGCGAGACCCCGCCACCGGCGCGAGGGAATGCAATTGCGCAATCTGCTTCTGGGATTCGAGATAGAACGCCTTGTGCAGCCCCCACATCATCAGCAAAAGAATCATGGAGAACGGCAACGACGTCAGCACCACCGCTGACTTGAGCGCATCGATGCTGCCGGAAAACAGCAAGGCACTGGTCACCAGGGCGGTCATCGCTCCCCAGAACACACGCAGCCATTTCGGCCCGTCTTCATCGGGGCTGCCACCCTTGGCAGACAACGTCGAAAGCACCACGGTGCCTGAATCGGCGGACGTGACAAAAAACACGAAGCTGATAAACACCGTGACCGCGATCACCGTCTTGCTCCACGGATAGGTTTCCAGCAGCAGGTAAAGGCTCATCGACGGGTTTTCCAGGGCGGACATGCCCAAGGCACTCATGCCATGGTTCAGTACCTGGTCGAGGGCACTGTTGCCGAAGATCGACATCCACGCCAGGGTGAAACCCAGTGGAATCAAAAGCACGCCAAACACGAATTCGCGGATCGTACGGCCACGGGAAATCCGTGCGATAAACAGCCCCACGAACGGCGACCAGGCGATCCACCACGCCCAGTAGAAAACGGTCCAGCCGCCCAGCCAGTCACTGGGCTTGTTGTAGGCGTACAGGTCGAAACTTTTCATCGGCAGCGCGCCGAGGTAGTCCCCCAAATTCTGAATCAGCGTGTTGAGCAGGTGCTGCGTCGGCCCGGCAAACAGCACGAACAGCAACAGCGCGCAGGCCAGCAGCATGTTGATGTCGGACATGACCCGCACACCTTTATCGACACCCGCCACGGCGACGATGATTGCCGCCCCCATCATCAGTACGATCAGGCCAACCTGGATCCACTGCGTGTGGGCGATGCCGAACAGGTAATCCAGCCCGGAATTGAGGTGCAGCACTCCAAACCCCATGTCCGCGCCCAGGCCGAACACGGTCGCGATGATGCCGAAGCCGTCCACTGCATAACCGATCGGGCCATTGATGCGCTTGCCGATCAGTGGGTACAACGCCGACCGCAAGGCCAACGGCAAATTGTGCCGATAGGCGAAGTACGCCAGGGCCATGCCGACGAATGCAAAGACGCCCCAGCCGTGCAAGCCCCAGTGCAGGAAAAGGATCTGCATGGCCTGGCGCGCCGCATCGGCGGTGCCGGCCTCCCCTTGGGGGGGCTGGACCAGATGGGTCAGCGGCTCCGAAACGCAAAAGAAGAACAACGTGATGCTGATCCCGGCGGCGAACAGCATGCCGGCCCAGGACAGGTAACTGAACTCGGGTTCGTCGTGGTCGGCTCCGAGCTTGATCTTGCCGTAGCCGGACAATGCAGTGACCACCACGAAAATCAGATACAGGGTCATCGCCAGCAAGTAATACCAACCGACCATGTTGGCCGCCCAGTTCTGGGCCGCCAGAAGCCACGCGCCGGCCTGCTTGGGCAGCGTGATGACAACCAGGCCGAACAGCAGGATGAAGGTCGCCGAGAAATAAAACACTGGCGGATTCATGCGGACCAGGCCGCTGGGTGGGAGGGACGAAGTGCTCATCGACAGAGCACCTCGCGAAGCGAAGCAGCGATGTGTACAAACGGACTCGGCAAAGGCAAGCCTCCTGTTGTGAGCGGGCAGCAAACCAATGGTTTAACTTGAATGAACGTTCAAGTTAAACATGAATAGGGAACTAGAGACTAATCGCCGGGCTAAATGGCACGTTTCATACACTAGCCTATGGCTGGGTATGACGTTGCCTGGCGCGCATTCGTTCAGTGTTGCCTCGAACCCTGTGGAAGCTTACAAACCCTTCTTCATCTCCATTCACGCCGGGTCGAAGATTGCTGGTTGCCGCCCGAATATCCACATGCCTATAGTCCGACATCGCCTACAACCAGTACGGACTCATGATCAAAGAACAGCTGTCCCGCTTTCATCGTCTCGACCTGCTCGGTCATCCGACACCGCTGGAAAAACTTGAACGCCTCTCCCAATGGCTCGGCCGCGAGGTCTACATCAAGCGCGACGACCTGACGCCCTTGGCACTGGGCGGCAACAAGCTGCGCAAGCTTGAATACCTGGGCGCCGACGCGTTGGCCCAAGGTGCCGACACCCTCATCACCGCGGGCGCGATCCAGTCCAACCATGTCCGCCAGACAGCTGCCTTGGCCGCCAGGCTGGGCCTGGGTTGCGTGGCGCTGCTGGAAAACCCCATCGGCACCGACGACAGCAATTACCTGGGTAACGGCAATCGACTGCTGCTTGACCTGTTCGACGCGAACGTCGAATTGGTGGATAACCTGGATAACGCCGACGAACAATTGCAGGCCCTCGCTGGCCGCCTGCGCAGCAACGGGAAAAAACCCTACCTGGTGCCGATTGGCGGTTCGAACGCCCTCGGCGCACTGGGATATGTCCGTGCTGGGCTGGAGCTGGCCGAACAGATCAAGGACACCGGTATCGATTTCGCCGCCGTCGTGCTGGCCTCGGGCAGTGCCGGAACCCACAGCGGCCTGGCGCTGGCCTTGAGCGAAAGCCTGCCCGCGCTTCCGGTCATTGGCGTGACGGTTTCCCGTAGCGAAGAAGATCAATTCCCCAAGGTCCAGGGCCTGGCCGAACGCACGGCGCAGCTGTTGGATGTCGCCGTCCCGCAAGCCTTCAAAGTGAACCTGTGGGATGAATACTTTGCTCCCCGCTACGGCGAACCCAGCGCCGGCACGCTGGCGGCGGTCAAGCTACTGGCGAGCCAGGAAGGGCTTTTGCTCGACCCGGTCTACACCGGCAAGGCCATGGCGGGCCTGCTCGACGGCATTGGTCGCGACCGCTTCGACGAGGGCCCGATCATCTTCCTTCACACCGGTGGTGCGCCGGCATTGTTTGCCTACAACGCGGCGTTTTGAGGTCCAGAAAACAATCCATGTGGTTATATAGGGAGGATTTAATATTATTTTCCAACCTATAAAAGCCACCCTATAGTCTCGCCGCAGGCGCATTTGCCGCGAGACGTCTTGGCTGCTTTAAGGCAGGATGTGGCAATCTTTTCGGAGCGCGGCGACGCCTTTCCATCCAAACGATGTCTTCTAAGAAAACACAGGGGCTTGTCATGAATTTTTCCGCATTACGTCGCAACCTGCTGGTGGGTTCGCTGGGCCTGGTACTGGGCGCCGGCCTGCTGGGGCAAGCGGTTGCCGGTGAGCAACTGCAAAACATCAAGGACGCTGGTGAAATCAAGATCGGCCTGGAAGGCACGTACCCACCGTTCAGCTTCGTTGACGCCGACGGCAAGCTGACCGGTTTCGAAGTGGAATTTTCCGAAGCCCTGGCCAAGGAGCTGGGTGTGAAGGTCAAGCTGCAGACCACCCCATGGGCAGGCATCCTCGCGGCACTGGAATCCAAGCGCCTGGACGCTGTGGTCAATCAGGTGACCATTTCTGAAGAACGCAAGAAGAAATACGACTTCTCGGAGCCGTACACTGTTTCCGGCATTCAAGCGCTGGTCCTGACCAAAAAAGCCGACGAGCTGAACATCAAGAAAGCCGCTGACCTGGGCGGTAAAAAAGTCGGCGTTGGCTTGGGCACCAACTACGAACAGTGGGTCAAGGCCAACGTGCCTACCGCCGATGTACGCACTTACGAAGATGACCCGAGCAAGTTCCAGGACCTGCGCGTTGGCCGCATCGACGCCATCCTGATCGACCGCCTCGCCGCGCTGGAATACGCCAAGAAAGCCAAGGACACGACCGCCGCCGGCGAAGCCTTCTCTCGCCAGGAGGCCGGTATCGCCCTGCGCAAAGGCGAGCCTGAGTTGTTGGCCGCCGTGAACAAAGCCATAGAAAAACTGCGCGCCGACGGCACGCTGAAAAAACTGTCGGAAAAATATTTCAACGCTGACGTCACCCAATAATGGAAGCAGCTCTTCAACTCGCGTTGGACTCCGCGCCCTTCCTGCTCAAGGGCGCGTATTACACCGTCATCCTCAGCCTGGGCGGGATGTTCTTCGGCTTGTTGCTGGGGTTTGGCCTGGCGCTGATGCGCCTGTCTCGTCTCAAGGTGGTCAACTGGATAGCCCGCGCCTACGTGTCGTTCTTTCGCGGCACACCGTTGCTCGTGCAGTTATTCCTGATCTACTACGGGTTGCCGCAGCTGGGGGTCGAGCTGGACCCGCTCCCAGCGGCGCTGATCGGTTTCTCGCTGAACATGGCGGCCTATGCCTGTGAGATCCTGCGGGCCGCCATCAGCTCCATCGAGCGCGGCCAGTGGGAAGCGGCGGCGAGCATCGGGATGACCCGTGCCCAGACTCTGCGTCGGGCCATTTTGCCGCAAGCCGCGCGTACGGCCCTGCCACCGCTGGGCAACAGCTTCATCTCCCTGGTCAAGGACACCGCGCTGGCGGCGACTATCCAGGTGCCGGAGCTGTTCCGTCAGGCGCAATTGATCACCGCCCGTACCTTCGAAATCTTCACCATGTATCTTGCCGCCGCGCTGATCTACTGGGTTCTCGCCACCGTGCTTTCGCACTTGCAGAACGTATTGGAAGCTCGGGTCAATCGGCACGACCAGGAGTCCTGACCCATGATTGTCGTGGAAAAACTGACAAAGCAGTTCAAGGGCCAGGTTGTGCTCAACGGCATCGACTTGAAGATCGAAGAAGGCGAAGTGGTTGCGATCATCGGCCCCAGCGGTTCGGGCAAGACGACCTTCCTGCGCTGCCTGAATTTCCTCGAAGAGCCCAGCAGCGGTCGGATCAAGGTCGGCGACATCGAGATCGATGGCAGTCGCCCTTTGAACCAGCAGCAGGGCCTGGTGCGTCGTTTGCGCCAGCAGGTCGGTTTCGTGTTCCAGAACTTCAATCTGTTCCCCCACCGCACCGCGCTGGAGAACGTCACCGAAGGCCCGATCGTGGTGAAAAAGACGCCCCGTGCCGACGCCGAAGCGCTGGGTCGCAAACTGTTGGCGAAAGTCGGCTTGGCCGGCAAGGAAAACGCCTATCCAAGGCGCCTGTCCGGTGGCCAGCAACAGCGCGTGGCAATCGCCCGGGCGCTGGCGATGGAACCGGCGGTGATCCTCTTCGACGAGCCCACCTCGGCCCTCGACCCGGAACTGGTGGGTGAAGTATTGGCAACCATTCGTGGCTTGGCCGAAGAAAAACGCACCATGGTCATCGTGACCCACGAGATGGGCTTCGCCCGGGATGTGGCAAACCGCGTGGTGTTCTTCGACAAAGGCGTGATCGTTGAACAAGGCGAAGCCAAGGCATTGTTTGAAGCACCGAAAGAAGAGCGTACCCGACAGTTCCTCAGCAAGTTCCTCTCAGCCGGACACGGCACGCACTAAAGCAGCACAATGTCGTTACTTCCAAGGATGGAAGTAAGACAACTTGCAACATCCCTCATTCAAAGCCAAACGTGAACTTCCCGCCTTTACTTATCCAGCCAAGTTAGAAAGTTATCCAGTCGCGCCTCGACTGAGATCAGCCTATCCGCACTCTGCAAAGCCTCGAACCCCAACGCCCGAGGAAAAGTACGACCAGAACAACGTATTCTTAACAGCAATGCGTAGGACATTTCTGAAGCCTGACATTATCAACTTTTGCGCAAGCGCTTCTATTGACACTGAAACTCTCCAACCTTTATCTAGACGCAAACAGGCGAAGCGCTTTACTTATCTTCAACAAAAAATCAACGAGCATCCTAAAACCAAGTAACGCGGCAATTATTCACGTCTTCGATATTTCCGGAACGTAGTGCGTTTAGACATCAAGGAGAACACCCATGACATGTACGTCGCATACCCCTGAGTTGCCCGCGCCCACCTTGGCCAGCAGCGGCATCAATATCACCAGCGCCGCGCACCTGGAGGTCGATGTAGCGCCCTACCCCGGCATGGATCCGGGGGATCTGGTCGAATTATTCTGGGACAACTGCTACGTCGGCTCCCGCCTGCTTACAGAATCGGACCTGCGCGCAAGCATTTGCCTGCGGGTACCGGAGAGTTTCATCGTCAACGGGACCTCCCGCGTCCACTACCGCGTCATGCAAATCGGACGCGGACCGGCGCTGTCCGCGGCGCGACAGGTTCAGGTCAAGCTGGACTGCCCCGGTGGCCAACCGTCGGCCTTGACCGGTGATGAAAACCAGAGCCTGGCGCCGGTGCGGATCCCGGAAACCATCCGCCGCCAAGGCGTGAACCCGAACCAGATCAGACGTGGCGTGCCGGTGACGATCGAGCCCTACCTGAACATGGCCGCCGACGATGCGATTACCGTGCGTTGGGGCGACGTGCGCATGGACCTGCCAAGGATCAAGCCTTGTGAAGTTGGCCAACCGGTCCACGTCTGGGTTCCGCCGGAAGTCATCATGGAAGCGGGCGAGGACCTGCGTCTGGAAGTGACCTATTGCATCATCGACCGGGTGGGCAACAATTCCCGCTGGGCTCCGCCGCGTACGTTGAAGATCGGTTGCGCCAACCCGTATCTGAAGAATCCGCCGACAGACCTGCTCGTGGCCGCTGAACCGCGACGCCGGGCGCCGTGACGTTTCTCTTCCATGGTCGTATCTGGGCAGGCCACGCCGGTATCACATCCAGCCTATGGTTATTCCTAAAAGTTATTTCAAAAATAATATCTACGCGTTTAGGGTATATAAACCGGACCACCGGACATTCTTGATTTTGGTCGCCGCTTCATCGCGGCGTTTTCTTGAGATGTGAGGTGGGTATGGTACGGAACACAATCACCCCAATGCAGGGCGCCAAGGCACTGCGTGCAGCCACGGAGTGGCTGTGATGTCCGATCTGGCACAGGCAAAGGTCCAGAGCGACCTAAACATCGCCCCACCATTGCTGCCGGCGCAGGTGCTGCGCACCGATGCCGAAGCAATCAAAGCTGCCCATGAACTGGCGCAATTGGCGCGCCAGCAAGCTGCGCGTCGCGACCAGCAACGCAAGCTGCCCTGGTCGGAAATCGAGCAATTCACCCGCAGCGGGCTCGGCAGCATTGCCGTGCCCCGCGATTACGGTGGCCCGCAAGTCTCCTGCGTCACGATCGCCGAGGTGTTTGCAATCATTTGCGCTGCCGATCCGGCCCTTGGTCAGATTCCCCAAAACCAGTTCGGCGTGCTCCAGCTGATTCTTGCCACGGGCACCGAGCGGCAGAAGAGATTGCTTCTCCAAAGCGTGCTGGAAGGCTGGCGCATCGGCAATGCCGGACCGGAGCGCGGCACCCGCAACACCTTGGAACTCAAGGCACGGATCACGGCCGACGGTGACGGCTATGTCATCAACGGGCAGAAGTTCTATTCCACCGGTGCGCTGTTCGCCCATTGGGTCGCCGTCAAGGCCTTGAATGAGGAGGGTCGCCAGGTATTGGCGTTCGTGCGGCGCGGCACACCGGGCCTGCGGATCGTTGATGACTGGTCGGGCTTCGGCCAGCGCACCACGGCCAGTGGCACGGTGCTGCTGAACGATGTGCGGGTCGACGCCGAGCTGGTACTGGACAACTGGCGCATCAACGACACGCCCAACGTGCAAGGAGCATTTTCGCAACTGATCCAGGCCGCTATTGACCTGGGCATCGCCCGCGGCGCCATCGACGATGCCATCGACTTCGTGCGCAAACGCTCGCGCCCCTGGATCGACGCCAACGTCGAGCGGGCCAGTGACGATCTGTATGTCATCGCCGATGTCGGCAAGCTGAAGATCGAACTGCACGCCGCCGAGGCTTTGCTGCGCAAGGCCGGGCAGGTGCTTGACCAGGTCAACGCCGCGCCGATCACCGAACAGTCCGCCGCCCGCGCCTCGATAGCCGTCGCCGAAGCCAAGGTCCTGACCACCGAAATCGCCCTGCACGCCAGCGAGAAACTGTTCGAGCTGGCCGGCAGCCGCGCCACCCTCGCTGAATTCAACCTTGATCGCCACTGGCGCAACGCACGGGTCCACACCCTGCACGACCCCGTGCGCTGGAAATACCACGCGGTCGGCGATTACCGCCTGAACGGCACCTTGCCGGCCCGGCACTCCTGGATTTGACGACCCCGACTCTGGAGCAGCACATGACGTTTTCCCAACACGTCGCGGTGATCACCAGCGATGAACAAGCCTTGATTGTCGCCAGCGACCTGGCTGATGACTTCAAACGCGACAGTGCCCTGCGCGACCGCGAACGGCGTCTGCCTCTTGCGGAGCTGGAAGCGTTCACTCGCGCGGGCCTTTGGGGCATCAGCGTGCCCAAGGCCTACGGCGGTGCGGGCGTATCCAACGTCACGCTGGCCAAGGTCATCGCGCTGATCTCACAGGCCGATGGTTCGCTCGGCCAGATTCCGCAAAATCATTTCTATGCATTGGAAGTGCTGCGGGTTAACGGCCGCGAGGCCCAGAAGCAACGGCTGTACGCCGAGGTGCTGGCCGGCCAGCGGTTCGGCAATGCCCTGGCGGAACTCGGGACGAGGACGGCCCATGACCGCATCACCCAACTGCGTCGCGACGGCGAGGCCTATCGCATCAATGGCCGCAAGTTCTACGCCACCGGGGCGATCTATGCCCAGCGCATCCCCACCTCGGTGGTGGATGAAAACGGCGTGCAGCAATTGGCGTTCGTCCCGCGCAGCAGCAAGGGCCTGACGGTGATCGACGACTGGAGCGGTTTCGGCCAGCGCACCACCGGCAGCGGCTCGGTGGTGTTTGAGGATGTCCTTGTCAGTGCCGAAGACATCGTGCCCTTCCAGAGCGCCTTCGAACGCCCAACGCCGGTAGGCCCGTTGGCGCAGATCCTCCACGCCGCCATCGACGCCGGCATCGCCCGCGCCGCCTATGAAGACGCCCTGCATTTTGTCCGCAGCAAAACCCGTCCGTGGATCGACGCCACCAGCGACGTCGCCACCCAGGACCCGCACACTCTTAAAAGCTTCGGCCACCTGAGCATTCGCCTGCATGCCGCCGAAGCCTTGCTGGAACGCGCCGGTGAATTTCTTGACCGCGCCCAGGCCGACACGAACGCAGAAACGGTGGCGGCGGCCTCGATCGCCGTGGCCGAAGCCCGGGCCCTCAGCACTGAAATTTCCCTCGCCGCCGGCAGCACGCTCTTCGAACTGGCCGGCAGCCAGGCGACCCTGGCCGAGCATGGCCTCGACCGCCACTGGCGCAACGCCCGAGTGCACACCCTGCACGACCCGGTGCGCTGGAAGTATCACGCGGTCGGCAACTTCTACCTCAACGATGAAAAACCGCCGCTGCGGGGGACAATCTGATGGCGGCCGGCAAGAAAAAAATCCTCCTCAACGCGTTCAACATGAACTGCATCGGGCACATCAACCACGGTCTGTGGACCCATCCAGAGGACACTTCGACCCAGTTCAACACCATTGAATACTGGACCGGGCTGGCCCAGTTGCTGGAGCGAGGTTTGTTCGACGGGTTGTTCATTGCCGATATCGTCGGGGTCTATGACGTTTACCAGCAGTCCGTGGACGTCACGCTGAAAGAATCGATTCAACTGCCGGTCAACGACCCGTTGCTGCTGGTATCGGCAATGGCCGCAGTGACGAAGAACCTCGGCTTTGGCCTCACCGCCAACTTGACCTACGAACCGCCGTACCTGTTCGCCCGGCGCATGAGCACCCTGGACCACCTGAGCCGCGGACGGGTTGGCTGGAACATCGTCACCGGCTACCTGGACAGCGCCGCCAAGGCCATGGGCCTTACCGCGCAGGTCGAGCACGACCGGCGCTACGACCAGGCCGACGAGTACCTGCAAGTGCTCTACAAGCTATGGGAAGGCAGTTGGGAAGACGACGCGGTCATCAACGATCGCGAGCAGCGGATTTATGCCCGGCCAGAGAAAGTGCACAAGGTCCAGCATCAGGGGGAGTTCTATCAGATCGAGGGTTATCACCTCTGCGAGCCCTCGCCACAGCGCACGCCGGTACTGTTCCAGGCGGGCAGCTCCGAGCGGGGCCTGCTGTTCGCTGGGCGCCATGCGGAGTGCGTGTTCATCAGTGGCCAGAACAAACCGGCGACCAAGGTCCAGGTGGACAAGGTCCGCGCCAGCGCCCTCGCGGCTGGGCGCCATGCCGAAGACATCAAAGTGTTCATGGGCCTGAACGTGATCGTCGGCGAAACCGAAGCGGCGGCCTGGACCAAGCATGCCGAGTACCTGGGCTACGCCAGCGCCGAGGCCGGAGTGGCGCATTTCTCCGCCTCGACGGGCATTGATTTTGCCGAGTACGAACTGGACGAACCGATCCAGTACGTGAAGAGCAACGCCATCCAGTCCGCCACCAAGACCCTGCAAAACAACGACTGGACCCGACGCAGATTGCTGGAGCAACACGCCTTGGGCGGTCGCTACATCACGGTGGTCGGCTCGCCCGAACAGGTCGCCGATGAGCTGGAATCCTGGATCGCCGAAACCGGCCTCGACGGCTTCAACCTGACCCGCATCGTCACGCCGCAAAGTTACCTGGACTTCATCGACCTGGTGATTCCCGAGCTGCAGGGACGCGGGTCGTACAAGACCGAATACGACGATGGCACGTTGCGGGAAAAGCTGTTTCACGGGGGGGCTCATTTGCCCGAACAACATACCGGCTCAACCTACCGGCACTCATCCTGTGGCGAGGGGGCTTGCTCCCGCTGATGGGCGAAGCCCGCCCAAAGAGTTTGGGGCTACTTCGTAGCCCAGCGGGAGCAAGCTCCCTCGCCACAAAGGCGCATCACTCAATTAATCGATGACTGGAATATCCGACATGACCAAGCACTTCCTCACTCTGCCAGTCAGAACCCTGGCCCTGGCTTTCGGCCTGTTCAGCTCGGCATTGTTCGCCGCCGACGCCCCGTTGAAAATCGGCACCACCGCTGCGTTCGCCATTCCCTTGGAGGCCGCCGTCGAAGAGGCCGGCAAACAAGGCCTGAAAGTCGAACTGGTGGAATTCAGCGACTGGATTGCGCCTAACGTCAGCCTCGCTTCGGGCGACATCGACGTGAATTATTTCCAGCACATACCGTTCCTGGAGAACGCCAAGGCCGCCGCCGGTTTCGACCTGGTGCCGTTCGCACCGGGAATCATCAACAACGTCGGCCTCTATTCGAAGAAGTACAAAAGCTTCGACGAGCTGCCCGAAGGCGCCAGCGTGGCCATTGCCAACGATCCGATCAATAGCGGACGCGGTTTGCAATTGCTGGCCAAGGCCGGGCTGATCCAGCTCAAGCCGGGCGTCGGCTACAAGGCCACCGAAGACGACATCATCGCCAACCCAAAGAAGCTCAAGATCCTGCAAGTCGAAGCCGTGCAGTTGGTGCGTGCCTATGAAGACGCCGATCTGGTACAAGGTTATCCAGCCTACATTCGCCTCGCGAACACCTTCGACGCGACGTCTGCCTTGCTCTTCGACGGCCTCGACCACAAGGAATATGTCATCCAGTTCGTGATCCAGCCCAAGAGCGAGAACGATCCAAGGCTGATCAAGTTCGTCGACATTTACCAACACTCACCTGCCGTGCGCGCGGCCCTGGACAAGGCGCATGGCAAGCTCTACCAAGCCGGCTGGGAAGGCTGATCATGAGTGCCGTCAACGCTCGACTCCGCCATGAAGCCCCCGCGCCCCACATCGCCGACCAGACCGAGCTGCATCCAGAACTGAACCGTGCCCATGTGCGCTTCATCGGCCTCGGCAAGACCTACCCTGGCACCCAGGGCCCGGTGGCCGCGCTGCAAGGCATCGACCTGGCGATCCAGCGCGGCGAGGTCTTTGGCATCATCGGCCGCAGTGGCGCGGGCAAGTCCTCGCTGATCCGCACCATCAACCGCCTCGAACAACCCACCAGCGGACGGGTGCTGATCGATCAGGTGGACATCGGCGAGTTCGATGCAGATCGTCTCGTGGAGCTGCGCCGGCGCATCGGCATGATCTTCCAGCACTTCAACCTGATGTCGGCCAAGACGGTGTGGCAGAACGTCGAGCTGCCGCTCAAGGTTGCCGGCGTGCCCAAGGAACAACGTCTGCACAAGGTTCGCGAATTGTTGGAACTGGTCGGCCTGCAAGGTAAGCACGGCGCCTATCCGGCGCAGCTCTCGGGCGGTCAGAAGCAGCGTGTCGGGATTGCCCGGGCGCTGGTCCATGACCCGCAGATCCTGTTGTGCGACGAGGCCACCTCGGCGCTCGATCCGGAAACGACTCAATCGATCCTCGGTTTGCTGCGTGAGATCAACCAGCGGCTGGGCCTGACCATCGTGCTGATCACCCATGAAATGGCGGTCATCCGCGAAGTCTGCGACCGGGTGGTGGTGCTCGAACAAGGACGGATCGTCGAACAAGGGCCGGTCTGGGAAGTCTTCGGCAACCCGCAGCATGCCGTCAGCCGCACGCTCCTGGCGCCGTTGCAGCACGCGCTGCCCGACGAACTGCAAAGCCGCTTGCAACCCCACCCGACCTCCGCCGACGCAGCCACTGTACTGCGCCTGCAATTCACGGGGCACAGCGGCGACGAACCAGACCTCGCGGCCCTGTTCAGTGCCCTGGGTGGACGGGTACGGCTGCTGCACGGCGGCCTGGAAAGAATTCAAGGCCACGGGCTGGGGCAGTTGCTGCTGGCGGTGAGCGGGTCGTCATGGGGCGCTGATGAACTGCGTCAACGTGCGGGCAACTGGGCACAACGGGTGGAGGTGTTGGGTTATGTGGTTTGACCGATTGCTGCAGGGCTTCATCGACACGTTCCTCATGGTTGGCGTGTCGTCGCTGATCGCGTTGCTGGCGGGCATTCCGCTGGCGGTGATTCTGGTCACAAGCGGCAAGGGCGGCATCTATGAGGCGCCCGCCTTGAACAAGGCCCTGGGCGGGTTTGTGAATTTGTTCCGCTCGATCCCCTTCCTGATCCTCATGGTGGCGCTGATTCCGTTCACCCGATTGATTGTCGGCACCACCTATGGCGTATGGGCCGCGGTGGTGCCGCTGACGATTGCCGCCACGCCGTTTTTTGCGCGTATCGCCGAAGTCAGCTTGCGGGAAGTTGACCATGGCCTGATCGAAGCGGCCCAGGCCATGGGTTGCCGGCGCTGGCACATCGTCTGGCATGTGCTGCTACCCGAAGCGCTGCCCGGCATCGTCGGCGGCTTTACCATCACCCTGGTGACCATGATCAATTCATCGGCCATGGCCGGGGCGATCGGCGCCGGAGGCCTGGGTGACATTGCCTACCGCTACGGTTACCAGCGTTTCGACAGCCAGATCATGCTCACGGTGATCGTGTTGCTGGTGGCATTGGTGGCGATGATTCAACTGGGCGGGGATCGGTTGGCGCGGGGGCTGAACAAGCGCTGAGAGGCGAAACATTGTGGGAAGCGAGCTTGCGGTATAGTCATCAAACACTCCCAATCCAAAGCCAGCGACCATGAAACACACCGCCGACGATCTGCAGTCCATCACCGCCACGACCCTTGGCCATTACAACGCCGTGGCGGAGAGTTTTCGCGAAGGCACCCGCGATCATGACGTCAGCCAGAACATCGACGCCCTGCTGCGACACATCCAAGGCCAGGCGCCGTTCCATATCCTCGATTTCGGCTGCGGCCCTGGGCGTGATCTTCGCACCTTCACGGCCATGGGCCATGTCGCGGTGGGCCTCGACGGTTCGAGCGAATTCGCGCGCATGGCCCGCCAGGACAGCGGATGCGAGGTGTGGCAACAGGATTTCCTGCAACTCGATCTGCCGGCGGAGCGTTTCGACGGGATCTTCGCCAACGCCGTCCTGTTCCACATCCCTGTGCAGGAGCTGCCGCGCGTGCTCAAGCAATTGCACGCCACGCTCAAGCCCGGCGGCGTGCTGTTCAGCTCAAACCCCCGGGGCGAAAACCAGGAAGGCTGGAACGGCCAACGCTTTGGCGCGTATCACGACCTCGCGGCCTGGCGCGTGTCGCTCACGCAGGCGGGTTTTGTGGAGCTGGAGCATTACTACCGGCCGGCGGGGCTGCCGCGAGAACAGCAGCCTTGGTTGGCGAGCGTATGGCGCAAGATTTGAAAGCGGCTCTGTAACGAGGTTGTGCCTAGCTCTTGTGGCGAGGGAGCTTGCTCCCGCTGGGCCGCGAAGCGGCCCCAACCCGGTCAATCTGGTTTCCCGACAGGCCGCGTCAACCGCGCTACGACGGCTGCGCCGCCGAGCGGGAGCAAGCTCCCTTGCCACAACGATTGCGTTTGACCACAAAATTCACTCTTGCTTGAGCAACCACTTCTGCGACAACCGCTCCAGCCGTCCATCGTCCTTGATCCGCCCCAAGGCGTTGTCCAGGCTCGCCTTGAACGCAGGATTGCCCTTCTGGAACGGTATCACCAGGCTCGGCGCCGGGCTTTTTTTCTCTTCCGGCTGGAAAGACTGCGCCAGGACCAGAGGACGTTGCGCCTCATCCTTGCTTGCCAGCAATTGCGCATCCGGTTGGCTATAAGTAGCGCTGGTATCGAAACGTTCCGCCAACTCCGGGGTCATTGCTATGTGGTTGATGGCGACGTCGTACTTGCCGCTTTCCACGCCGGACAACAGATCCGCCGCATCGGTGACGACAAAATCAGGGCGTACATCGAGCTCGCCCGCGAGCATTTCGCCCAGCTCCACTTCGAAACCGGTGAGCTTGCCGTCCTCCTTGAAATTGAACGGCGCGGTGTTGGCCTCGAGGGCGATTCGCAACTCGCCACGGTCGTTGACGTCGTCGATCAGTTCCGCATGGGCCAGAGGGCTCAACAGAGGTAGCAGGCAGATCAGGCCAGGCAGGAAACGCATGGTCACTCCTAGTATTTATACAAGCGACGCTCGTTTCAGGCTCGCTTTGCTATGGTTGTTGCAGGCTTCGACAACGATTAGTCATGAAGTTGTCATGACCCGACGGATTTATGGGAAAACTGGAGTAAAAAATGAAAAGTTTTATGTCACGTGCGGCGTTGGCCGGCTTGTTGCTCGGAACTTCGATGCTGGCGACAGCGGCAACCCCGGCGCCCAAAGGTGCAGAAGTATTCATCGTTTCTCCTGAAGACGGTGCCACCGTCAGCCAAGAGTTCAAGGTCAAGTTCGGCGTCAAGAACATCGCACTTGCCCCGGCGGGCGACGTGACCAAGAACACCGGCCATCACCACCTGCTGATCGATGTCGATGATCTGCCTGCCGAGGGCACGCCGATTCCGACCGACCCCCACCACATGCATTTTGGCAAGGCGCAAACCGAAGCCACGATCAAACTGGCGCCGGGCAAACACACCTTGCAATTGATCCTGGGCGACAGCGGCCATATGCCGTTCGACCCGTCGATCGTGTCCGAAAAGATCACGGTGAACGTCGAGTAACACAGCACTTAGAAGATAAATGCAGTATCCACTGTGGGAGCGAGCCTGCTCGCGAAAGCGGCATATCAGTAAATGCGCCTGACAGACCGCTTTCGCGAGCAGGCTCGCTCCCACAGGGTTCCATTGTGTCGGACAGAAAAACGGGAGCCCCTTCGGAGCTCCCGTTTTCATTGCAAGCCAGGCCCGCTTAGAACAGCACGCGGCAACGAATGGTGCCGTTGATGTGCTGCAACTTCTCTTGGGCCAGGTCCGAGTATTCGGCATCGACGTCGATCACGACGTAGCCGACTTTCTCGTTGGTCTGCAGGAACTGACCGGAAATGTTGATGCCGTTTTCCGCGAAGACTTTGTTGATCTCGCTCATCACACCCGGAATGTTTTCGTGGATGTGCAGCAGGCGGTGCTTGCCAGGGTGGGCCGGCAAAGCCACTTCCGGGAAGTTCACCGACGATACCGAGGTACCGTTGTCGCTGTACTTGACCAGTTTTTCAGCCACTTCCAGACCGATGTTGGCCTGGGCTTCAGCGGTGGAACCGCCGATGTGCGGGGTCAGGATCACGTTGTCCAGGCCTCGCAGCGGGCTTTCGAAGATGTCGTCGTTGGAGCGAGGCTCCACCGGGAACACATCGATCGCCGCGCCGATCAGGTGCTTGTCCTTGATCGCTTCGGCCAGTGCGTCGAGCTTGACCACGGTGCCGCGAGCGGCGTTGATCAGGATCCCGCCTTTCTTGATGGCGCGGATTTCCTTTTCACCGATCATCCACTGGGTGGCTGGGGTTTCCGGCACGTGCAAGGTGACGATGTCGGACATGCCCAGCAATTCGTGCAAGTCGTTGACCTGGGTCGCGTTGCCCAACGGCAGCTTGGTCACGGTGTCGTAGAAAAACACCTGCATGCCAAGGCCTTCAGCCAGTACCGACAATTGAGTACCGATCGAGCCGTAGCCGACGATACCCAGCTTCTTGCCGCGGATCTCGAAGGAATTGGCCGCGCTCTTGATCCAGCCGCCACGGTGGCAGGAAGCGTTCTTCTCGGGGATGCCACGCAACAGCAGGATCGCCTCGGCCAGCACCAGTTCGGCAACGGAACGGGTGTTGGAATACGGCGCATTGAATACCGCGATACCGCGTTCGCGAGCCGCGTTGAGGTCCACCTGGTTGGTGCCGATGCAGAAGCAGCCGACCGCCACCAGTTTCTTGGCGTGGTCGAAGATCTCTTCAGTCAGTTGCGTACGGGAGCGAATACCGATGAAGTGAGCATCGGCGATCTTTTCCTTGAGCTGGGCTTCCGGCAGAGAACTGGTGATGTACTCGATGCTGGTGTAGCCCGCCGACTTGAGGACGTCGACAGCCGATTGGTGGACGCCTTCGAGAAGAAGGAACTTGATCTTGCTCTTATCGAGAGAAGTCTTGCTCATCTGCGTAAACCTGTGTCCCGGAGAAAAATGGCAGGGAATCGGACAGCGCATGCTGGCCCGACCGGCGTGACAGCCGTCGCCGCAGAACAGCCGTTGGGCACTACGCTGCGGGGTCGGTATGCTAGCATATGCCCCCCGCAAACACCCATTCCTGCGACGTGAAGCGTTCTCAGGATGACCATGAATTGTTCGAGAGTTCTGTCGATGACCAATCCTGCCGTGATAGATGAGCTGAAGACCCTGGTTGAGCCTGGCAAAGTTTTGACCGATGCCGACTCCCTGAATGCTTACGGCAAGGATTGGACCAAGCATTACGCGCCCGCACCGACCGCCATTGTGTTTCCAAAGACCACCGAACAAGTCCAGGCCATTGTGCGCTGGGCCAACGCGCACAAAGTCGCGTTGGTGCCATCGGGCGGGCGTACCGGCCTCTCCGCCGCCGCCGTCGCGGCGAATGGCGAGGTGGTCGTGTCATTCGACTACATGAACCAGATCCTCGATGTGAACCTGACCGACCGCACCGCCGTATGCCAGCCGGGCGTGGTCACCGAACAGTTGCAGAACAAGGCTGAAGAACATGGGCTCTACTATCCGGTGGACTTCGCTTCGGCAGGTTCGAGCCAGATTGGCGGCAATATCGGCACCAATGCTGGCGGGATCAAGGTCATTCGCTACGGCATGACCCGCAACTGGGTGGCGGGCATGAAGGTCGTGACGGGCAAGGGCGACGTGCTGGAACTGAACAAGGACCTGATCAAGAACGCCACCGGCTATGACTTGCGGCAGCTGTTCATCGGCGCCGAGGGCACCCTTGGTTTCGTGGTCGAAGCCACCATGCGCCTGGACCGCGCGCCGAAAAACCTCACCGCCATGGTGCTCGGCACGCCGGACTTCGACTCGATCATGCCGGTACTGCACGCATTCCAAGGCAAGCTGGACCTGACCGCCTTTGAATTTTTCTCCGACAAGGCCCTGGCCAAGGTCCTCGACCGTGGTGACGTCCCGGCCCCGTTCGAAACCGACTGCCCTTTCTACGCCCTGTTGGAATTCGAAGCCACCACCGAAGAAGTCGCCAACCACGCCCTGGAGACTTTCGAGCACTGCGTCGAACAAGGCTGGGTACTGGACGGCGTAATGAGCCAGAGCGAAACCCAACTGCAAAACCTGTGGAAGCTGCGCGAGTACATCTCCGAGACCATTTCCCACTGGACGCCGTACAAAAACGATATTTCGGTAACCGTCTCCAAAGTCCCGAGCTTCTTGCGCGAGATCGACGCGATTGTCGGCGAACACTACCCAGACTTTGAAATAGTCTGGTTCGGCCACATCGGCGACGGCAACCTGCACCTGAATATCCTCAAGCCGGAAAACCTGAGCAAGGATGAGTTCTTCGCTAAATGCGCGACGGTGAACAAATGGGTCTTTGAAACCGTCGAGAAGTACAACGGTTCAATCTCCGCCGAACACGGCGTGGGCATGACCAAGCGCGACTACCTCACGTACAGTCGCTCTGCGGTTGAAATCGAATACATGAAAGCCGTGAAGTCGGTGTTCGACCCGAACGGCATCATGAACCCGGGCAAGATTTTCGCGGTTTGATCTATAACAACACTTGATGAAATCTCAAGGCAGGAGTCGGTAATGAGCTATCAGCACCAGTATGTCGACGGTACGCGTATTCATTTCCCGGTGGGCAAAGTAGTGTGCATCGGCCGCAACTATGCCGAACACGCCAAGGAACTGGATAACCCGGTGCCCACCGAACCTCTGCTGTTCATCAAGCCAGGCAGCTGCGTGGTGCCGTTGGAAGGCGGCTTCAGCATTCCCGCCGACCGCGGCTCGGTGCACTACGAAGCGGAAATCGCCGTGCTGATCGGCAAGCCACTGTCCACCAAGCCCAGCGTTGAAGAAGTACTGGACGCCATTTCCGGCTTCGCCCCGGCCCTGGACCTGACCCTGCGGGACAAGCAGGCCGAACTAAAGGCCAAGGGGTTGCCATGGGAAGTCGCCAAGTCCTTCGACGGCGCGGCAGTGATCGCTCCCTTTGTCTCGAACGCCACGTTTGCCGACCTGACCGATATTCCCGTTCGCCTGACCATCAACGGCGAAGTCCGCCAGGACGGCAACAGCAGCCTGATGCTCAACCCCATCGTGCCGATGATCCAGTACATGGCCGGCTGCTTCTCGCTTCAGGCCGGAGACGTCATTCTCACGGGCACCCCGGCGGGCGTCGGGCCGCTGAACATTGGCGATGAACTGGTGCTGGAACTGCCTGGGGCGAGCCGCTTCGAAAGCAGCGTTCGCTAACGGCCACGCCTCCAATTTCCTGGGGGAGCATGCTTGCTCGCGATGAGGTCATCACATCCAACAGTTAAGTTGGCTGACCGTCCGCTATCGCGAGCAAGCTCGCTCCCACCGGGCTCTTGAGCAGCCTTGTCCAGCATTTACCGTTTTTTTCACATGCCATCCGGATAATTCCGGGGATTGCGGCATCTGAGCCTGCCGATCCCTCGCGCGAATTCCTGGAACGCATCCTCGATGGCCAAGACCCAAACCCTGCCCACCTCCGTCCGCCGTGCTCGCTTCGGCTTGCCCTGGTATGCCTGGCTGCTGCTGGCCGCAATCGCTGCCTATGGCCTGGCGTTCGCGATGCATTGGGATGACCGGGGCCGGCTCTGGGTGGCGGAACGCTTCGAAAGCCCGGCCCAACGCCAGGAAAGCATCTGGTTGCCCGACTATCGCGCCGTGATCGACGCCAAGCCCCTGCCTGGCATGGAAAAGGACGAGGCTTCCGACGTCACCTACAACCCGCAGACCAAGACGCTGTTCGCGGTCATGGGCAAGAATCCGTTCCTGGCGGAGCTGACCCTGCAAGGCGACGTGCTGCGCAAGATGCCATTGGTGGGCTGGAACAATCCCGAAGGCGTGACCTATATGGAAAATGGCCTGCTGGCCATTACCGATGAGCGAAACCACACCCTGTCGATCGTCCAGGTCGATGCCAATACCCAAACGCTGAACAGCAAGGACTTTCCCCAATACGACCTTGGCGCGTCACAGAACCAGAACAAAGGGTTCGAGGCGATCGTCTGGGATCCGCGCAATCAACAACTGGTGCTGGGCGAAGAGCGCCCGCCAGCCTTGTTCACCTGGAAAAGTGACGGCAGCCAATTGCTCAAGGGCGACAAGCAGATCCATGTCAGCGATGAGCTGGACCTGCGCAACCTGTCCGCCCTGGCGATCGATCCTCGTACGGGACATATGCTGTTGCTGTCAGCCGACTCCCATCTACTGCTGGAGCTGGATGCAGAAGGCGAACAGGTCAGCTTCATGACGCTGTTGGGAGGCTTCAACGGACTGAAAGATACGGTTCCCCGCGCCGAAGGCGTCACCGTCGATGAAGCGGGCAACCTTTATATGGTCAGCGAGCCGAACCTGTTCTATCGTTTCGAAAAACAACGCTGATTGCGAAAACTCTGTAGGGAAATTCTTCCTTCGTTGTAGGGCGTGGCAGACGGCCATTAAGCTTCAGTTCAGGCAGTCGTGGTATTTCCAACCACCTGTTCTTATCCGAGCCCACTCCCGATGCGCCGACTTGCCCGTCCAAGACCCCTGATCCTGCTGTTGCTGTCGATTACCCTGATTGGATTAATCGCAGCCGGGCAATACCTGCGTCTGTTCGAGCGCGCCTGGTTCAATTTCAATACGCTCTGGCACACCCTTGGCGAGCAAGCCATTGCCCTGGACCAATACCAGATCACGGTACAAGCCCAAGTCATCGAAGGCCTGGACGACGACGTTTCCGCGCTGACGTTCGATCCGATCCGCAAAAGCCTCTTCACCGTCACCAACAAGAATGCCGAGCTGATCGAGCTGTCACTGGACGGCAAGATTCTGCGACGCATCGCCCTGGTCGGCTTTGGCGACCCGGAAGCGGTGGAATTCATCAGCGAGAACATCTACGTCATTACCGACGAACGTCAGCAGCGCCTGATCAAGATCCACCTGAAAGAAGACACCCGCTTCCTGGACGCGGCCGATGCCGAGCAAATGACACTCGGCGTGCACATGAGCGGCAACAAGGGTTTCGAAGGGCTGGCCTATGACTCCATCGGCAAGCGGCTGTTCGTCGCCAAGGAACGCGACCCGATGCTGATTTATGAAGTACACGGATTTCCCCACCACAATCCGGAAAAATCCTACGCTGTCCACGTAATCAACAACCCCAAGCGCGATGCAGGACTGTTCGTGCGCGATCTCTCCAGCCTGCAATACGACGAACGCAGCGGCCATCTGCTGGCGCTGTCCGATGAGTCGCGGTTGATTATCGAGTTGGATATCGATGGTCGGCCCTTAAGCACGCTGTCGTTGAGCAAGGGCCGCCACGGACTGGAGAAAACCATTCCCCAACCGGAAGGCTTGGCCATGGATGACGATGGCAATCTGTATGTGGTGAGCGAGCCGAATCTGTTCTATGTGTTCAAGAAGCCGCAGCCTTGAACCACTCCTGACCCAGCTCGCTCCCTTAGGGTTTGTTGAATCAGCCCGGATTATTCCGCCCGCAGGGTCTTCACGCCATCAGCAGTCCCCAACAACAGCACATCCGCCGGGCGAGCGGCGAACAAGCCGTTGGTGACTACGCCGACGATGGCGTTGATCTGGCTTTCCAGTTCAACCGGATTGGTGATCTGCAGGTTATGCACGTCAAGGATGATGTTGCCGTTATCGGTCAGCACGCCTTCGCGATACACCGGATCGCCGCCCAGCTTCACCAATTGCCGGGCAACGTGGCTGCGGGCCATCGGGATGACTTCCACCGGCAGCGGGAACGCGCCGAGCACCGGGACCAGTTTGCTGGCATCGGCGATGCAGATGAACGTCTTGGCGACGGCCGCAACGATCTTCTCGCGAGTCAGGGCCGCACCGCCGCCCTTGATCAGGTTCAAGTGCGCGTCGCTTTCGTCGGCGCCGTCGATGTAGAACTCCAGGTCGCTCACGGTGTTGAGCTCGTACACGGGGATCCCGTGGCCCTTGAGGCGCGCCGCGGTGGCTTCGGAGCTGGCGACCGCGCCGTCGAACGCGCCTTTGTGCTGCGCCAAGGCGTCGATGAAGCAATTGGCGGTAGAGCCGGTGCCGACCCCGACGATGCTCTTGTCATCCAGTTTCGGGAGGATGAGGTCGACAGCGGCCTGGGCCACGGCCTGTTTGAGTTGATCCTGGGTCATGCGGGCTCCGAAGGTGCCGAGAGAGAACGAAAGGCCGGCATTATAGGCGTAGAAACCGTGGCGAGGGAGCAAGCTCGCGCTTGAGTGCGAAGCGCTCATCGCTTTTTCTGGGGCCGCTGCGCGACCCAACGGGAGCAAGCTCCCTCGCCACGGGGGTTCCTGCGCTCAAAGTGCCTTAATTCGTGTGGTCGCCCGGCCAAAAGCCGGGTTAGACTCCTTGGCCCTGCCCAACCCGCTCAGTGATGCTTTCCGATGCTTGAACAGTACGTCAAAAAGATCCTCACCTCGCGCGTTTACGACGTTGCCGTAGAAACCCCGCTGCAGACCGCCCGCCAGCTCTCCGAACGGCTGGGCAACGAGGTCTGGCTCAAGCGTGAAGACTTGCAGCCGGTGTTCTCGTTCAAGATTCGCGGGGCCTACAACAAGCTGACCCAGCTCACCGACGAAGAGCGCGCCCGTGGCGTGGTCACGGCCTCGGCGGGCAACCATGCCCAGGGCCTGGCGCTGGCCGCCAAGGTGTTGGGGGTCAAGGCCACCATCGTCATGCCCAAGACCACGCCGGAAATCAAAGTCGAGGGCGTGCGCTCCCGGGGCGGCAAAGTGGTGTTGCATGGCGATTCGTTCCCCGAGGCCCTGGCCTATTCGTTGAAACTGGTCGACGAAAAAGGCTACGTCTACATTCATCCCTATGACGATCCTCACACCATTGCCGGGCAGGGCACCGTGGCGATGGAAATCCTGCGCCAGCACCCGGGGCGCCTGGACGCGATATTCGTCCCGGTGGGCGGTGGCGGGCTGATCGCAGGCATCGCGGCCTACGTGAAATACCTGCGCCCCGAGATCAAGATCATCGGCGTCGAACCGGACGATTCGAACTGCCTGCAAGCGGCCATGGCTGCTGGCGAACGCGTGGTCCTGCCAACCGTGGGCCTGTTCGCCGATGGCGTGGCGGTGGCACAGATCGGCCAGCACACCTTCGATATCTGCAAGCACTACGTGGATGAAGTCATCACCGTCAGTACCGATGAGATCTGCGCAGCGATCAAGGATATCTACGACGATACCCGCTCGATCACCGAACCTGCCGGCGCCTTGGGCGTTGCCGGCATCAAGAAGTATGTCGAGACACGCAGCATCAGCGGCCAGACGCTGGTGGCCATCGATTCCGGCGCCAACGTCAACTTCGACCGACTGCGTCACGTGGCCGAGCGCGCCGAACTGGGCGAGGGCCGCGAGGCGATCATCGCCGTGACCATCCCCGAGAAGCCGGGCAGCTTCAAGGCGTTCTGCGAGGCCATCGGCAAACGCCAGATCACCGAATTCAACTACCGCTACAACACCGGCAGCGAAGCGCACATCTTCGTAGGCGTGCAGACGCATCCGGAAAACGACCCGCGCAGCAAGCTGATTGCCAGCCTGACCGAGCAAGGCTTCCCGGTGCTGGACCTGACCGACAATGAACTGGCCAAGTTGCACATTCGCCACATGGTCGGCGGCCATGCCGCTCACGTCATCGACGAAGTGGTCCTGCGTTTCGAATTCCCGGAACGCCCGGGGGCGCTGTTCAACTTCCTCAATAAACTGGGCGGGCGCTGGAACATCTCGATGTTCCACTACCGAAACCATGGCGCGGCGGATGGCCGCGTGGTCGCCGGGCTGCAAGTGCCTCACGATGAGCGCCACCTGGTGCCGGCCGCCCTGGAGGAAATCGGCTATCCGTACTGGGATGAAAGCGATAACCCGGCCTATCAGCTGTTTCTCGGCTGAAGGGCTACGCTGAAGGACACCAGCCTAAGGAAACCCCATGGAAACTCTGCTGACCTTGAAAATCCTGCACGTCGCGGCCACGGTCTTGCTTGTGGCTTGCGCTGCAAGCCTAGCCGTTGTGGCCTGGCGCAAACGCAGCGAGGCACCAAGCTGCACGCTGCGGCGCCCTTGGCTGCTGGCATGGGGCACGATGCTGGTGTGCATGCTGAGCATGCCGTTTACCGGCTGGTGGCTGGTTCATCTGGTGGGCTGGCCGCTGGGGCAAACCTGGCTGCTGGGTTCCAGCGTGATCTACACCGTGGCGGCGCTTTGCGTTTTCTGGCTGCTGGCACGGCTCAACCGCCTGCGCATGGGCAACGGTGGCGGCGGCAGGTTTACCCTGGCATTGGCGATCATCGGTGGCGTCGGCTTCCTGTCCATCGCCGCATTGATGGGTGCCAAACCGATCTAACCGACAAGGAACGTCATGAAAATCCTACTGGTGGGAGGCAGCGGCTTTATCGGACGCCACCTGCTGAGGGCGCTGCACGGCGCCGGCCACTCGATCATCGCGACCCGTCGTGAACCCGGGCCGCCGAGTTCGCCTGGGGTTGAATGGCGGCAGCTGGATCTCGGCGTATTGTCGGCCGACCCGGCACATTTCGTCCTCCCTACGGACGTTGATTTGCTGATCAACGCGGCCGGCTTGCTCAGCGTGGATGCCCAGGCGCTGAGTCTGGTCCAGGATCGTGGCGCGTGCGCGTTGTTCGAGCAGGCCGCACGCCGTGGCGTTCGCATCTTGCAGATTTCCGCGCTGGGCGCGAGCGCTCAATCCGACGTGCCGTTCCTGGCAAGCAAGGGACGGGCTGACGAATATCTGTCCAGCCTCCACATCCCATCGGTTGTGCTGCGGCCTTCGTTGGTGGTGGGGCCAGGCGGCGCGAGCAGTGGCTGGATGGAGGGCCTTTCACCGTGGCCACTGATTCCCTTGCTGGATCTGACGGCGCGCATCCAACCCGTGCACGTCGATGACCTGACGGGCGCGGTGCTCGCCCTGCTGCGGCAATGGCCAACCGAGTCGGTGGTGGTGCCGCTGGTGGGACCCCAGCCGATGACGCTGGCCCGGCTCATCGATCATTTGCGAGCCGCGCAGGGCTGGGCGCCGGCACGCTACATCAAGGCGCCTGCGCTGTTGACCGAAGTGGGCAGCCGGATGGGGGACCGGTTCGGCTGGCGAGCGTTGAACCGGCAAAGCGTGGCCCTGGCACAACGGGACAACCTGGCCGACCCCGAGGTGCTCGCATCAATCTGCGGATATCACGCCGCCCCCGTACAGACCCGCTTGCAGGGGTGGCCCGCCGTCGCCCAGAGCAGCCTTCGGGCGATCCGCCCGTTGATGCTGGCGGTGCTCGCACTCATCTGGTTGGGAACCGCCGTGGTATGCCTCGGCCCAGGCTTCGACTGGGGCCTGCGCATCATGGCCGAAGCCGGCGTGTACGGCGCCTGGGCCAAGCTTGCGGTCGTCAGCGGCGCGCTGCTTGATGGCGCGCTGGGCGTGGGCATGCTGTTCAAACGCTGGCGCCAACAGGCATTGCGGCTGCAGTTGGGTCTGATGCTCGGCTATACGCTGTGCATCAGCTTTATCCTGCCGCACCATTGGTTCGACCCTTTTGCGGCTGTCGCCAAGAATCTGGTATTGGTAGTCGCGACGTTATGGTTGCTTTGGACTGAGCCCCGCCGATGAGCATCTACCTGCTGTTGAAGACCCTGCACATCCTGTCTTCCACCATCCTGTTCGGCCTGGGCGCGGGGTCTGCCTACTACGCGCTCCGGGCCTGGCGCAGCGGCAAGGTTGAAGTCATCGCCGTCACCTTCAAGCATCTGGTTTTCGCCGATTGGGCATTCACCGCCACCACCGCCGTATTTCAGCCACTGAGCGGACTGGCCCTGATGCACATCGCCGGCTGGCAATTGCAACAGAGCTGGTTGGTGTGGAGCATCGGCCTTTATTGCCTGGCGGGCGCCTGCTGGCTGCCGGTGGTCTGGTTGCAGATCCGCGTACACAAGATGGCCGAGCAAGCCTTGCGGGACGGCACACCCATGCCAATCAAGGCCGCCACCTACATGCGCTGGTGGTTTGCGCTGGGCTGGCCGGCGTTCCTGGCATTCATGGCGATTTTCTACCTGATGGTAGCCAAGCCCGCGTAAGCGGCCCGCCGGTGTTTGCCCGGCGGGCGGCAGTGAGATCAGTCGCGCAGACTGATGACCGGCCAACCACGCTTCTGGGCCTCGGCCCGAAGGTTCGGGTCCGGGTCGACCGCCACCGGATGCGTCACCGCTTCCAGCAGCGGCAAGTCGTTCATCGAATCGCTATAAAAGTAGCTATCGTCGAGGCAATACCCAGTCTCTTCCAGCCAACGGTTCAACCGGGTCACCTTGCCCTCGCGAAAGCAGGGAATGTCGGTGCTGCGGCCACTGTAACGGCCATCGATCATCTCGCATTCGGTGGCGATCAGGGTTTCTACTCCGAGTCGCTCGGCGATCGGCGCGGTGACGAAGCGATTGGTGGCGGTGATGATCACCAGTTTGTCGCCGGCGTCACGGTGTTTCTTCAACAGCGCGATCGCTTGGGGCAATACGATAGGTTCGATGCAGTCGCGCATGTAATCGAGGTGCCACTGTGCCAGCACTTCCATCTCGGTACGACCCAGGATTTCCAGGCAAAAATTCAGGTACGCGGCGTTGTCGAGCTTACCCGCCAGGTAGTCCTGGTAGAACTCATCGTTGCGTGCCTTGTAGCTCACGGCATCGAGGAAGCCGCGTTCGCACAGGTAATCGCCCCAGGCGTGATCGCTGTCACCGCCCAGCAGCGTGTTGTCCAAGTCGAATAAAGCCAGCCGCATTGCAGTTACTCGCTGAAATATCTGAAGAAAGGCGCCCAGAATACGTACTTTTCACAAGAGTGCACATAAGCTCGGCAGTCTCGTTGCTGCTTTCACAACCTTTGTGGAACAATGCGGCGACATGCGTTTGCGAGGTTGTTGCCGTGATCGATCCCGATGGTTTCCGTCCCAATGTGGGGATCATTCTTACGAATGATGCTGGGCAGGTGCTATGGGCACGCCGTATCAATCAAGACGCCTGGCAGTTTCCCCAGGGTGGGATCAACCCCCAGGAGACGCCGGAAGAAGCTTTGTACCGTGAGTTGAATGAAGAAGTCGGGCTGGAGCGCGAAGATGTCGAAATACTCGCCTGCACCCGAGGCTGGTTGCGCTATCGTTTGCCGCAACGCCTGGTCAGGACGCACAGCCAACCACTGTGCATCGGCCAGAAGCAGAAATGGTTTCTCCTGCGCCTGATCTCCAATGAGCAGCGGGTGCGGATGGATTTGACCGGTAAACCGGAGTTCGATGGCTGGCGCTGGGTCAGTTATTGGTATCCGTTGGGCCAGGTGGTGACATTCAAGCGCGAGGTGTATCGACGCGCTCTCAAAGAGCTTGCCCCGCGCCTGCTGACGCGCGACTGACGACGGAGTTCGACCCCGAGCCATGCTCAATACGCTGCGCAAGATCGTCCAGGAAGTTAACGCCGCCAAGGATCTCAAGGCGGCGTTGGGCATTATTGTATTGCGCGTCAAAGAGGCCATGGGCAGCCAAGTCTGCTCGGTCTACCTGCTTGACCCCGAGACCAACCGTTTTGTGCTCATGGCCACCGAGGGCTTGAACAAGCGCTCCATCGGCAAGGTCAGCATGGCGCCCAATGAAGGCCTGGTCGGCCTGGTCGGCACGCGGGAAGAACCCCTGAACCTTGAAAACGCCGCGGACCACCCGCGCTACCGCTACTTCGCGGAAACGGGTGAAGAGCGCTATGCGTCTTTCCTCGGCGCGCCGATCATTCACCACCGCCGCGTCGTCGGCGTGTTGGTCATCCAGCAGAAAGAGCGCCGCCAGTTCGATGAGGGTGAAGAAGCCTTCCTCGTCACCATGAGCGCGCAACTGGCCGGGGTTATCGCCCATGCCGAGGCCACCGGTTCGATCAGCGGCCTTGGCCGCCAGGGCAAGGGCATCCAGGAAGCCAAGTTCGTCGGCGTGCCAGGTTCCCCGGGCGCGGCGGTGGGCACCGCAGTGGTCATGTTGCCGCCCGCCGATCTCGATGTGGTGCCTGACAAGGCCATCGCCGACATCGACGCCGAGCTCGGTTTGTTCAAGACCGCCATCGAAGGCGTGCGGGCCGACATGCGTGCCCTTTCGGCCAAGCTGGCGACGCAGTTGCGCCCCGAAGAGCGCGCGCTGTTCGACGTTTACCTGATGATGCTTGACGATGCGTCCCTGGGCAGCGAAGTCACCACGGTCATCAAGACCGGCCAATGGGCCCAGGGCGCGTTGCGCCAGGTGGTGACCGACCACGTCAATCGTTTCGAGTTAATGGACGACGCCTACCTGCGCGAACGCGCCTCCGACGTCAAGGACCTCGGTCGGCGGCTGCTGGCTTATTTGCAGCAAGAGCGCCAGCAGACCCTGGTCTATCCCGACAACACCATCCTGGTGAGCGAGGAGTTGACCCCGGCGATGCTCGGCGAAGTGCCGGAGGGCAAGCTGGCGGGCCTGGTCTCGGTGCTCGGTTCGGGCAACTCCCACGTGGCGATCCTGGCCCGGGCGATGGGCATCCCAACGGTCATGGGCGTGGTGGACCTGCCGTACTCCAAAGTCGACGGCATCCAGATGATCGTCGACGGCTACCACGGCGAGGTCTACACCAACCCCAGCGACGTGCTGCGCAAGCAGTTCGCCGACGTGGTGGAAGAAGAAAAGCAACTGTCCCTGGGACTCGATGCGCTGAAGGACCTGCCGTGCGTGACGCTCGACGGCCACCGCATGCCGCTGTGGGTCAATACCGGCCTGCTGGCCGATGTCGCCCGGGCGCAGAAACGTGGCGCCGAGGGCGTGGGCCTGTATCGCACCGAAGTGCCGTTCATGATCAACCAGCGCTTCCCCAGCGAAAAGGAACAGCTGGCGATCTACCGCGAGCAACTGTCGGCGTTCCATCCGCAGCCGGTGACCATGCGCAGCCTGGACATTGGCGGCGACAAATCCCTGTCCTATTTCCCGATCAAGGAAGACAACCCCTTCCTCGGCTGGCGCGGCATTCGCGTGACGCTCGACCACCCGGAAATCTTCCTGGTCCAGGCCCGCGCGATGCTCAAGGCCAGCGAAGGCCTGAACAACCTGCGCATCCTGTTGCCGATGATTTCCGGCACCCATGAGCTGGAAGAAGCGCTGCACCTGATTCACCGGGCCTGGGGCGAAGTGCGCGATGAAGGCACCGACGTGCCGATGCCACCCGTCGGGGTAATGATCGAAATTCCGGCGGCGGTGTACCAGACCAAGGAACTGGCGCGGCAGGTGGACTTCCTGTCGGTAGGCTCCAACGACCTGACCCAGTATTTGCTGGCCGTGGACCGCAACAACCCTCGGGTGGCCGACCTGTACGACTACCTGCACCCGGCGGTGCTGCAGGCCCTGCAGACCGTGGTCCGTGATGCCCATGCAGAAGGCAAGCCGGTGAGCATCTGCGGCGAAATGGCCGGCGACCCGGCGGCGGCGGTGCTGCTGATGGCGATGGGCTTCGACAGCCTGTCGATGAACGCCACCAACCTGCCGAAAGTGAAGTGGATGCTGCGCCAGATCAACCTCAGCAAGGCCCAGGAACTGCTGGCGGAGCTGATGACCATCGACAATCCGCAGGTGATCCACAGCTCCTTGCAGTTGGCGCTGAAGAACCTTGGGTTGGCGCGGATGATCAATCCGGCTTCGAGCAAGACGCTCTGAGCAAGAGCACCTGTGGCGAGGGAGCTTGCTCCCGCTGGGCTACGAAGTAGCCCCAAAGCCTTTTTTGGGCGGGCTTCGCCCACCAGCGGGAGCAAGCTCCCTCGCCACAGGTTCCGTGCTGCATTAAACAATTAATTCCACCTCCCCCAAATGCCCCCCATGGGGCCCGAAACTGCGCTCGACCATCTGCCGCGTTCCATCGGCATGGACGATCAGCGCCGTGCTCGCCCGCGTCCCGTAGGCCGGGCTGGCGATGAAGACACTCGACAGCAGCATTTCCGTCGCCAGCCCCACACCAGTGTCCGGCAACTCGGCCACTGGGGCCGGTTGCGGATCGCTCAACAGCGCCAGCAAGGCCTGGGGGTGCGGGTCATGCAATACCTCACTCAACGCAGCCCGGGCCTTGAGCAACTTGGGCCAAGGCGTGTTCAGCCCAGCGTTCGACAAGCCATAGACCCCTTCAGCCAACTGCTGAGGTCGGGCATCGCGTGCGTTGTAGTGCCACAGCTGCGTGCCGTCGCCAAGCAGCAGGTTGAAGCCGCCGTACTCGCCGGCACGCGGCACCACGTCGCTTAGATAATCAGCGATCGACAGATCCCCGATCAGGAACCGCGCCACCAGCTCGCCGCGAGACTTGAATGCTGGTAGCTGACCGGGGTCGCGGATGTTGGTCAGGGCCGCGAAGCGAGCACCGGCACCTACGCCAAGCCAGGTGCCGCCAGCCTCCAGGTCACGACCGGCATGGACATGGGGCGCGTCGGGCCACTGGGCCAGGGGCAAGGTCGGTCGCGCGTAGAACTCGTCGCGGTTGGCCGCGACGATCAGCGGCTGGGCGTGGCCAGGGCGCCAGGCAAATACGATCAGGCACATCAGGTTGTCCTGTTAAGAATGAAGCTGAACAACACCGCTTTTGCGGCGAGGGAGCTTGCTCCCGCTGGGCTACGAAGTAGCCCTAAAAACCTCGTTGGGTGGGCGTCGCCCACCAGCGGGAGCAAGCTCCCTCGCCACAAAGGCTATTCGTCGCATCCCCACCACTCTACCCATACATCACTGACGCATCCATCGCCTTCAGTGGAGCCCAGGCCCCTCGATCCGTTACCATGCCGCTCTTATTTGCGATGGTCGAGGCAACGCTGGTGGAATTTGTGCTCTATCTGCTGCTCGGCGCCTGTGCCGGGGTGCTGGCCGGGCTGTTCGGCGTGGGGGGCGGCATGATCATCGTCCCGGTGTTGGTGTTCAGTTTTACCCTGCAGGGGTTCGATCCGCAGGTGTTGACGCACCTGGCCGTGGGCACTTCCCTGGCGTCGATCATCTTCACTTCGGTGAATGCCGTGCGCGAGCATCATCGAAAAGGGGCCGTACGCTGGCAGATCTTTACCTGGATGACCGTCGGGATCCTGATCGGTGCCGGTTTCGGCGCGATTACCGCCGAAGCGATTTCCGGTCCGCACCTGCAAAAAATCATTGGTGTGTTCGCCATGCTCGTCGCCGCGCAACTGGCCTGGGATTTCAAGCCAAAGGCCAGCCGCACGGTACCGGGCAAGGTTGGCTTGTCCCTGGCCGGCACGGTGGTCGGCTGGGCCTCGGCGATTTTTGGCATCGGTGGCGGTTCGCTGACCGTACCGTTCCTGACCTGGCGCAGCGTACCGATGCAACAAGCGGTGGCGACTTCTTCGGCCTGTGGATTGCCCATCGCCCTGGTCAGTGCGTTAAGTTTCATGATTCTGGGGTGGCAGGATCCACTGTTGCCACCCCATAGTCTCGGTTTTGTGTATTTGCCGGCGCTGCTGGGCATCGCCCTGACGAGCATGGTCTTCGCTCGCGTCGGCGCGAGGTTGGCCCACCGTTTGTCGCCGCGCTTGCTCAAGCGGCTGTTCGCCGCCTTGCTGTTCAGCGTGGGCTTGAGTTTCCTGCTCTGACACAATCCTGGCTTAATCCCGAGGTGGCAGCGTCGCCCGGGAATTTTTGACGTTCATGAGGAATGCCCATGCTGCCTTACCCGCAGATCGATCCGGTGGCCCTGGCCATCGGTCCGCTGAAAATCCACTGGTACGGCCTGATGTACCTGATCGGTATCGGTGGCGCCTGGCTGCTGGCGTCGCGGCGGCTCAACCGCTTCGACCCGACCTGGAACAAGGAAAAGCTCTCCGACCTGGTGTTCTGGTTGTCCATGGGGGTGATCGTCGGCGGACGCCTGGGCTACGTCCTGTTCTACGACCTGAGCGCCTATCTGGCCAACCCGACGTTGATATTCGAAGTCTGGAAGGGCGGCATGTCATTCCACGGTGGGTTCATCGGCGTGATGCTGGCGGCGCTGTGGTTTGGCAAGCGCAACAACAAATCGTTTTTCGAGCTGATGGACTTCGTCGCGCCGATGGTACCGATCGGTCTGGGGGCCGGGCGCATCGGCAACTTCATCAATGCCGAGCTGTGGGGCAAGCCGACCGACGTACCGTGGGCGATGGTCTTCCCACCGTTCAGTGACCCGTCGCAGTTGCCGCGCCACCCGTCGCAGCTCTATCAATTCGCCCTCGAAGGCGTGGCACTCTTCCTGATTCTCTGGCTGTTTTCGCGCAAGCCGCGACCGACCATGGCGGTGTCGGGCATGTTCGCGCTGTTCTATGGCATCTTTCGCTTCATCGTCGAGTTCGTCCGCGTCCCGGACGCCCAGCTCGGCTATCTGGCGTGGAACTGGCTGACCATGGGCCAGGTGCTGTGCCTGCCGATGATCATTGGCGGTCTGGCGCTGATCTGGCTGGCCTATCGTCGCGCGCCGGCTGCAGTGGCCAAGGTTTAAAAATTCGAACCCCGGGGCACGGCCTCGGGTTCAAGGACACAGGTAATCCATGAAGCAATATCTCGATCTGGTGGCCCACGTCATCAAGAACGGCACCAAGCAAGCCAACCGCACCGGCGTGAACACCATCAGCTTCCCTGGCGCCATGCTGCGCTATGACCTGAAGGAAGGCTTTCCCGCCATCACCACCCGCAAGATGGCCTTCAAGTCGGCCATCGGCGAGATGTGCGGTTTCCTCCGTGGCGTGAACAACGCCGCCGAGTTCCGCGCCCTGGGCTGCAAGGTCTGGGACCAGAACGCCAACGAAAATGCCCAATGGCTGGCCAACCCATTCCGCCAGGGCGAAGACGACCTGGGCGAGATCTACGGCGTGCAATGGCGCAAATGGCCGGCGTACAAACAGATCCCCCTGAGCAACCCGGCGGCCATCGAGCAGACGCTCGTCCAGGGTTACCGCCAGATCGCCGAGGGCGAAGAAAACGGCCAGGCCTACGTGGTGCTGTACAAAGCCATCGACCAGGTTCGCCAGTGCGTCGACACCATCATCAAGGACCCGGGCAGCCGGCGCATCCTGTTCCACGGCTGGAACTGCGCCCAGCTCGATGAAATGGCATTGCCGCCGTGCCATCTGCTCTACCAGTTCCACCCGAATGTCGAGACGAAGGAAATCTCCCTGACCCTCTACATCCGCTCCAACGACCTGGGCCTGGGCACGCCATTCAACCTCACCGAGGGCGCCGCGCTGCTGAGCCTGATCGGTCGCCTGACCGGCTACACGCCGCGCTGGTTCACCTATTTCATCGGCGATGCCCACGTCTACGAAAACCACCTGGACATGCTCAACGAACAGCTCACCCGCGAGCCGTTCCCGATGCCCAAGCTGGTGATTTCCGAGCGTGTACCGGAATTTGCCAAGACCGGCATGTACCAGCCGGAGTGGCTGGAACAGGTGGAGCCGAGCGATTTTTCCCTGGAAGGCTACCAGCACCATGCGCCGATGACCGCGCCGATGGCGGTCTAAAAAACAGCTCCCTTCCCTGTGGGAGCGAGCCTGCTCGCGATAGCGTCCTCACATTCAATACTTATGTGACTGATCCACCGCTATCGCCAGCAGGCTCGCTCCCACATTGGTTTTCCTTGCCGCTCAATGCCCATGGCTCCTGCCTACATGGGAATGCTCCACATCCGGCGCCACCGCGCCACTGACTTCCAGCCGCTGCAAAATCCCACATTGGTCCAGATCCGGCCCTTCGCCACAGCGATGGCGCAGGTCGATCAGTTGTGCCTGCAACGCCATCAGGCCATCGATGCGGGCCTTGACGTGATGGATGTGCTCGTCGATCAGTGCATTGACGCTTTCGCACTGGTCCTGGGGGCTGTCGCGCAGGGCCAGGAGGCTGCGGATTTCTTCCAGGGTCATGTCCAAGGTGCGGCAGTTGCGGATGAACGTCAGCCGCTCGGCATGGGCCTGGGTGTAGACGCGGTAATTGCCGTCGCTGCGGGCCGGCTCCGGCAACAGGCCCTCACGTTCGTAGTAGCGGATGGTTTCCACCTGGCAGTCGGTGATTCTCGCCAGTTCTCCGATTTTCATGATGCAGCCTCCGAAATAGGTGCTTGACCCTATAGTGGCTACAGGGTCTTTACTGCGCAACAGGTACTTTTCATGGACGTCCCCAATGAGCGATTCCCTTCACCTTCATAACCCCGACCACGGCCACGGCCACGGGCATTCCTGCTGTGCTGCGAAAGCAGCACCGTCGGTGGTCAACCTCGGCAAAACACCGACGGACGGTGCGCGGCTGAGCAGCTTTCGCATCCAAGCCATGGATTGCCCCACCGAGCAAACGCTGATCCAGAACAAACTCGGCAAGCTCGAAGGCGTGCAACAGCTGGAATTCAACCTGATCAACCGGGTATTGGGCGTGACCCATGACCTGCCCAGCGACGCCCCGATCGTCAAGGCTATCGAGTCCCTTGGAATGCAGGCGGAGCTGTTGTCCGATGGCCAGGAAAGACCCACCGCCAACCTGCCTGCCCCAGCGAAGCCCTGGTGGCCGCTGGCGTTGTCCGGCGTCACGGCACTGGCTGCCGAGGTGATCCATTTCACCAGTGCCGCGCCTGATTGGGTGGTTGCCCTGGTCGCGCTGGTGTCGATTCTCAGCGGCGGCCTCGGCACCTACAAGAAGGGCTGGATTGCCCTGAAAAACCTCAACTTGAACATCAACGCCTTGATGAGCATTGCCGTGACCGGCGCCGTGCTCATCGGCCAATGGCCGGAAGCGGCGATGGTGATGTTCCTGTTTACCGTGGCCGAGCTGATCGAGGCGAAATCCCTCGACCGGGCGCGCAACGCCATCAGCGGCCTGATGCAAATGACGCCGGAGCAAGCCACGGTGCAACAGGCCGACGGCACGTGGCAGGTAGCGGACGTAAAAACCATCGCCCTCGGCGCAAGGGTGCGGGTTCGTCCTGGCGAGCGGGTTGGGCTGGACGGTGACGTGGTCGCTGGACGCTCGACCATCGATCAGGCACCCATTACCGGTGAAAGCCTGCCGGTGGAAAAATCCGTGGGCGACAAAGTGTTCGCCGGCACGATCAACCAGGCCGGTGAACTGGAATACACCGTGACCGCCGTCGCCGACCAGTCCACCCTGGCGCGGATCATTCACGCCGTGGAGCAAGCCCAGGGTTCCCGGGCGCCGACCCAGCGTTTCGTTGATCAATTCTCGAAAATCTACACCCCGGCGGTGTTTGCCCTGGCCCTGGCCATGGCGGTCATCCCACCGCTGCTCATGGACGCGAGCTGGTTCGACTGGATCTACCGCGCACTGGTCCTGCTGGTGGTGGCCTGCCCTTGTGCGTTGGTGATTTCCACCCCGGTGACCATCGTCAGTGGCCTGGCGGCTGCGGCGCGCAAAGGCATATTGGTCAAGGGCGGCGTTTACCTTGAGGGTGGCCACAAACTCGATTATCTGGCTTTGGACAAGACCGGCACGATTACCCATGGCAAACCGGTACAGACCGATTACGTACTGCTGAACCCGACTCTGGAGACGGCGGTCCCGGCCCTGGCCGCCAGCCTCGCGGCGCGCTCAGACCATCCGGTATCCCAGGCGATTGCCGAGGCGGCTGTGGATAAAAACCAGCCGCAGCAGACTGTGGATAACTTTGCGGCGCTCCCTGGGCGCGGCGTCCGTGGCGACATCGGTGGCCAGACGTATCACCTGGGCAATCATCGCCTGGTGGAAGACCTTGGCCTCTGCTCCCCTGAGCTTGAAGAGAAGCTCTTCGCCCTGGAAAAACAAGGCAAGTCCGTGGTGCTGCTGCTCGACAGCACAAAACCCTTGGCGCTGTTTGCCGTCGCTGACACCGTCAAGGATTCCAGCCGAGAAGCCATCCGGCAACTGCATGATCTGGGTATCAAGACGGTGATGCTGACCGGCGACAATGCCCACACCGCCGAAGCGATCGCCAGGCAGGTGGGCATGGATCAGGCCCGTGGCGACCTGCTGCCAGAGGACAAGCTACACGCCATCGAAAGTCTTTACGCCCAAGGCCACCGCGTCGGCATGGTCGGCGACGGCATCAACGACGCCCCGGCGCTTGCCCGCTCGGAAATCGGTTTCGCCATGGCGGCGGCCGGCACCGACACGGCCATCGAGACCGCCGACGTGGCCTTGATGGACGATGACCTGCGCAAGATTCCGGCATTCGTCCGGCTGTCGCGGCAGACCTCGAGCATCCTCAAGCAGAACATCGCCCTGGCGCTGGTCATCAAGGCGATTTTCCTTGGGGTGACCTTTGCAGGGCTTGCGACCATGTGGATGGCGGTGTTTGCCGACATGGGGGTGAGTCTGCTGGTGGTGTTCAATGGGTTGCGGTTGTTGCGCAAGTAAAAATTGCGCGCTGCCGAGACCAGACACCTGACCTGTGGCGAGGGGATTTATCCCCGCTGGGCTGCGAAGCAGCCCCAAAAGGCTGCAAACCCGGTGTATCAGGTTGAATGAGGTTGTTTTCTTTGGGGCTGCGGTGCAGCCCAGCGGGGATAAATCCCCTCGCCACATCTGACAGTACTCGGCCGCCTCAATCACGCTTCGGCTCACGGATCTTGTACCAGGCCACGTACAGCGCCGGCAGGAACAGCAGCGTCAGCAGCGTGGCGACGATGATGCCGCCGATCATCGCGTAGGCCATCGGCCCCCAGAACACTTCCCGGGCAATCGGGATCATCCCCAGGCTCGCCGCGGCAGCTGTCAGCAGGATCGGCCGGCGCCGATGCTCGGTGGCTTCCACCACGGCGTCCCACGGCTCGTAGCCGTCACGCTCATACTCATCGATCTGGGTCACCAGGATCACCGAGTTACGGATGATGATGCCGATCAGCGCGAGGATGCCGAGGATCGCCACGAAGCCCATGGGCGTGCCCGTCGGCACCAGCGCCAGCACCACGCCAATCAGGCCCAACGGCGCGACGCTCGCCACCAGAAACAGCTTCTGCACGCTGTGCAGCTGGATCATGAGGAACGTCGCCATCAAGAACAGCATCAGCGGCACAACGCTGGCGATTGGCCCTTGGGCCTTGCTGCTTTCTTCCACCGTACCGCCGGTGGCGATCTTGTAGCCCACTGGCAATTTGGCGGCGAATTTGTCGATGTCCGGTTGCAGTTGCCGCACCAGGTCCGTGGGCTGGATTTCATCGCGCACGGCGGCCTTGATGGTGATGGTGGGCTTGCGGTCGCGACGCCACACCAGCGGCTGCTCCAGCTCGTAACGCACCGTGGCGAAGGCCAGCAATGGAATCGACGTGCCGCTCGGGGTAACGATCTGCAGATTCTGCAGGGTTTCCGGCGAGCCGCGCTCGGCGTCTTCGGCGCGCCCTACCACGTCGATCAGGTAGATATCGTCGTTGACCTGGGTCACCGGCGAGCCGCTGACGATGCTGTTCATCAGCCGGGCGACATCGTCCGAAGACAAGCCCAGTTGCCGCGCCTTGTCTTGGGCGATGTCGATGCGCAGCACTTTGCCTGGCTCGTTCCAGTCGTAAATGATTTCGCCGATGTGGGAGTTCTTGTCCAGCTCGGTCGCCAGCTCGATGGCGTGCTTGCGCACCTGGTCGATGTCCTTGCCGCTGACGCGATACTGGATCGGACGGCCCACCGGCGGGCCCATTTCCAGGGCCTGCACGTAGCTGCCAATGCCGACGAAATCCTCCCGCAGGCGTTTCTGCAGACGTTCGGTCAGGGCCGCGCGCGACTCCAGGCCCTTGCTGACGATCACCAGTTGCGCGTAGTACGGATTTTGAAGCTGTTGGTCCAGCGGCAGATAGAAACGAATCGCGCCTTCGCCGATGTAAGTACTCCAGCGCGCGATGTCCGGGTCATCCTTGAGGGTCGCTTCCAGGCGATCGACCGCCTTGCGCGTCTCGTCCATCGAGGCGTTCTGCGGCAGGTTGAGGTCCACCAGGATCTCTGGGCGGTCCGAGGACGGGAAGAACTGGTTCTGCACGAAGCGCATGCAGAACACCGCCAACGCAAACAGCAACACCGTGATGCCAATGGCCCACCAGCGATTGCGCATCGCCCACAACAGGCCACCGTTGAAGGCCCGACCAATGCGCCCCGGCTCGGCGCTGTGGGGTTTGATGTTGGTGCTCAGGATGTGCACGCCGATCACCGGCGCAAACAGCACCGCGACGATCCATGACACCAGCATCGCCACGGCAATCACGGCGAACAGGGTGAAGGTGTATTCGCCCGCCGAACTGGCGTTCAGGCCGATGGGCACGAAACCGGCCACGGTCACCAGGGTCCCGGTGAGCATGGGGAAGGCGGTCGAGGTATAGGCAAAGGTGGCGGCCTGGTCCTTGGTGTCGCCTTTCTCCAAGCGGGTGACCATCATCTCCACGGTGATCATTGCATCGTCCACCAGCAGGCCCAGGGCGATGATCAGCGCGCCGAGGGAGATCCGCTGCATGGTGATGCCGCTGTATTCCATGAAGACAAAAACCATCGCCAACACCAGCGGGATCGAGCAGGCCACCACCAGCCCCGCCCGGATGCCGAGGCTGATGAAACTGACGACGAGCACGATGATCACCGCCTCGAACAACGCGCTGGTGAAGCCGCCGACGGCCTCCTCCACCACTTCGGCCTGGTCCGACACCGTGTGCACGCCGACGCCCACCGGAAGGTCGGCGGTCAGTTCGTTCATGCGTGCATGCAGGGCCTTGCCGAATTCCTGGATGTTGCCGCCCTTCTTCATGGCGATGGCCAAGCCAATGGCCGGCGTGCCGTTGAAGCGGAACATCGGTGTGGCGGGGTCGACGTAGCCACGGCGGATATCGGCGATGTCGGCCAGTCGATAAAAACGGTCGTTGAGTCGCAGGTTGACGTTGGCCAGGTCCTTTTCCGACTGGAACTGGCCCGAGGTGCGCACGGAAATCCGCTCTGGCCCGGCGTCGATCACACCGGCCGGGGTCACCGCGTTCTGCGATTGCAGGCTCTGCACCACTTGGCGCTGGTCGATTCCCAGCGCCGCGAGTTTGCGGGTGGAGAAATTCAGGTACAGCACTTCGTCCTGCTCGCCGACCATTTCCACCTTGCCCAGGCCAGGCACCTCGCGGATCTCGGCACGTACTTGCTCCACGTAGTCGCGCAACTGACGCATCGACAAGCCGTCGCCGGTGAAGGCGTACACCGAGCCATAGACGTCACCGAACTCGTCATTGAATCCCGGCCCTTGGAGGCCTTCCGGGAAATCGCCGCGAATGTCGTTGATCTTCTTGCGGACCTGGTACCAGATCTCGGGAATCTCTTCGGCGCCAGTGGTATCGCGCAGATAGACGAATACCGTCGATTCCCCGGGTCGGGTGTAGCTCTTCACATAATCGAGGGAGTCGAGCTCTTCGAGTTTTTTCTCGATGCGGTCCGTGACCTGCTTGAGGGTTTCTTCCTGGGTCGCGCCAGGCCAGCGCGTCTGGATGACCATGGTCTTGATGGTGAACGAGGGGTCCTCTTCGCGGCCCAGGTTCAGGTACGAAAACACGCCCATCAACAACGCGACGAACATCAGGTACCACACGAACGACTGATGCCGCAGGGCCCATTCCGATAAGTTGAAAGGCCCTTTCATCGTGCTTCCTCGTCGAGTTTCACTTTTTGCCCCGGCTGGAGACTGTTCACGCCAGCGCTGACCACGCGGTCGCCGGGCTTGATGCCGTTGGCCACCAACACCGAGCCGTCCGACCGTTCCAGCACCTGCACGTCCCGTGGCGAAACCGTCTGGTCCTGCGGGTTGATCAGCCAGATTCGCGTCTTGCCATCAACCTCTTGCAAGGCGCTGAGCGGCAGTTCGATGCGTGGCTCGATGGCCGAGCTAAGGGTCACGCTGATCGCCGTGCCCAGGCGAAATCCCGGTGGAGTATCGGTCAGCGTCAGGCGCGCGCGACGGGTGCGGGTGGCGCTCTGGGCCTGGGGCTCGATTTCGCGCACGATGGCCGTGGTGTGGGTCGCCGGGTCCAGTTGCGCGGCGACTTCGAACACCACGTCCTCGGGCAGGCGCTCGGCCAGCCCGGCGGGCAGGTCGATCACCGCTTCCTTCACGTCGGGCCGGGCCAGGGTCACTACTTGCTGGCCGGCGGTCACCACTTGCCCCGCCTCGGCATTCCAGGCCGTGACAACAGCGTCATGGTCGGTATGCAGCTCGCTGTAGTTGAGCTGATCGCGGGCTTGCTCCACCGAGGCCCGGGCCTGCTCCAGGGACGCGGCGGTGGTTTTCAGGTCCGTCTGGGCGATGTCCAGTTGCGCCTGGGCACCGACCCCTCGGTCGAATAATTGTTGCTGCCGGCGAGCGTTGGCCTGGGCATTGATGTACTGCGCCTGGATCCGCGCGAGATCGCCTTGGGCGGCGCGCAATTGGTTCTGCTGATCAGTGGGATCGAGGGTCGCGAGCAGGTCGCCCTTCTTCACCTCGGCGCCGACATCGACGTTGCGGCTGGCAATGCGGCCCGGCACCCGGAACCCCACGTTGGTCTCGTAACGCGCCTGGATATTCCCCGCGAAACGTCCCAGCGCCTGTTGGTCCAAAGCCCGGACTTCGATGGACAACACCGGTCGCACCGGCTCCGGCGGCGCCTCTTCCTTCGAACAGGCGGCCAGCAGCAGGCCGGCCAAGACCATCCACAAGCGCTTCATGGCTGGGCTCCTGTCGGGGCTTTGGCGTGGTTGTTTTCGGCGATCTCGACGCGCACGCCAGGATGGAGCAGCTGCCCGCCGGCAATGATGACCTTCTCGCCGCCCTTGAGCCCGTCGCTGATGATGACCTTGCCGGTCAAGTAACGACCGACCGTGACCGTATGCAGTTGCGCCTTGCCCTCGTCGTCCACCAGCCACACGGCGGGCTCGCTGAGGTTCTTGGTCAGTGCCGACCAGGGCAGTTCCACGGCCGTCTTTCCGGCGGACTTGGCCGTGGCGCTGACCACGGATCCCAGGCGCATGCCTTCAGGCAAGTCATGAAGCGTGACCTTGACCTGCACGGTGCCGGTCTCGGCGGACACCGCCGGGGTGATCTCACGCACCGTACCGGTGGTCTTGATAGCAGGGTTGTCCAGCAGACTGATGGTGATAGCCGGGTCCGACGGCGGTTCGCGCAGCAGAGATTCATAGATGTTGAACACTGCGTCACGCTCACCGTCCCTGGCCAGGCTGAAGATCGGCTCGGTGGCCTGGACCACCTGGCCGACTTCCGCCTGGCGTGCCGTGATGATGCCAGGCGCCTCGGCGATCAGCGCGGTGTAGCTCAGCTGTTCGCGAGCATTGGCCAGTTGTGCCTGGGCCGCCGTCAGCGCGCTCTGGCTACTGCGCAGTTGAGCCTGGGCCGCGTCGTATTCACTCTGGCTGGTATAGCCTTTGGGCAAGAGCTTTTGCTGGCGCACGAAGGCGGCGGCGCTCTGCTTGACCCGCGCCTGTTCGGCTGCCACCTGGGCTTCGGCGGAGTCGACGTTGGTCTGCAAGTCGCGAGGATCGAGCCTGGCCAACACTTGCCGGGCCGAGACCCGGTCACCGACGTCAACCTTGCGCTCGATGATCTTGCCGCTCACGCGAAACGAGAGGTCGGCCTGAACGCGGGCCTGGACATCGCCGGTCAGCGTCACGGAGGCCGCGTATTCGCTGGGCGTGGCTTGCTGTATGAACACCCGTGGCAAGGCTTTTTCCTCGGGTTTCTTATCACCGCACCCCGTCAACAACGCACACACGCCCAAGCCAACAATCAATTTGATTCCGGGACCAGTCATGCAGACTCCTTTGCGTTGTACCGACGTACCAGTGACGATACGACTCTGAGCTTAGAACAGGGTTCACCGAATGCACGGCAATCGGGCAGACTTGATTGCGACCACGCAAAGGAAATATGCATGCTCAAGACATTGGCGGTGGCCAACTACCGATCCATCAATAAATTGGTCATCCCGTTGGGTCGGTTGAACTTGATCACCGGCCCTAACGGCAGCGGCAAATCCAATCTGTACAGGGCCTTGCGACTGTTGGCGGAGACGGCACAGGGCGGAGTGGTAAATGCCTTGGCCCGTGAAGGCGGGCTGGATTCGACCTTCTGGGCCGGCCCCGAAGAAATCAGCCGGCGCATGCGCAACGGCGAAGTGCCAGTGCAGGCGGTCGTGCGTCAGGGCACCAAGCGCCTGCGCCTGGGATTCGCCGGTGAAGACTTCAGCTATTCGATCGCGCTCGGCCTGCCGGCGCCCAGTCGATCGGCGTTTTCACTGGACCCGGAAATCAAGCGCGAGTGCATCTGGGCTGGCCCCGTGTTCCGACCGGCCAGCCTGCTGGTGGACCGCAACGGGCCGATGGTCCGTGCCCGCGAAGGCCGTTCGTGGGATGTCCTGTCCCAGCACACCCCGACCTTCGATAGCCTGTTCGACCAGGTCGGCAGCCTGCGTGCTTCGCCGGAGGTGCTGCAAATGCGTGAATTCATCCGCCGCTGGCGTTTCTATGATCACTTTCGCAGCGACGCCGACGCCCCGGTGCGCCAACCGCAACTGGGCACACGCACACCGGTGTTGCATCACGATGGGCGCGATTTGGCCGCAGCCCTCCAGACCATTCTTGAAATCGGTGACGTCGACGCGTTGCATGGGGCCATCGGCGATGCGTTCCCCGGTGCCCATCTGCAGATCGACAAGCTGCAAGGCGGACGTTTCGCCATCGCGTTCCAGCAACACGGCCTGCTACGGCCGCTGACCGCCGCCGAACTGTCGGACGGGACCCTTCGCTACCTGCTGCTCGTGGCCGCGCTGCTCACACCGCGACCGCCGTCGCTGATGGTGCTCAACGAACCGGAAACCAGCCTGCACCCCGACCTGTTGCCGGCCCTGGCGCGCTTGATCATCCGCGCTTCGGCCAGTTGCCAGGTCTGGGTCGTATCCCACGCCTCGCGCCTGATTGCCGCGCTGGAACAGGATGAGGACTGCAATTGCATCGTGCTGGAGAAAGATTTCGGGCAGACGGGAATCGTCGGGCAGCTGGCACTGGATGAGCCGGCGTGGCACTGGCCGGATTAACCGCCGCCCCCTGTGGCAAGGGAGCGCCAAGGGTTATATCCATCTGAAAACCCACCCTACGATTTGCCGTGGCAAAAGAAGGCGACTACTTTCCTTCGCTGTAGGAAAGCTCTTTTTTTCGCAATGCCCCTCCAAGGATGCTCCGCTTTTGGCCAGACTCCTGGCTGAACACACAAGGAAGAAAAACATGGCTGAAGTAAAAGTGCCGCAGCGACTGGAACCGCAGGACATATTGAAATTGCTGGTGGCGTTGCGCCGGGCGTTGAAGACCAGAATGGCCTGATTTTCGCCTTTGATCTTGTGGCGAGGGAGCTTGCTCCCGCTGGCCTGCGTAGCAGGCCCCCAGTCGTCCTTAATGCAGATCGCATTAGCGGGTTTTGCGACTGCTGCGCAGCCGAGCGGGAGCAAGCTCCCTCGCCACAGGTAATCCTGTCCCTGACCCAAGCAATCTTTCGAGCATAAAAAACGCCGACGCTGTATCAGCCGTCGACGTTTGAAACCGTAACAGGGTTTACCGCGCGAATCAGAACGCCGGCAGTACCGCGCCGCTGTACTTCTTCTCGATGAACGCCTTCACTTCCGGGCTGGTCAGGGCCTTGGCCAGTTTCTGGATGGCGTCGCTGTCCTTGTTGTCCGGACGGGCGACCAGGAAGTTAACGTAAGGCGAATCCGAACCTTCGATAACCAAAGCGTCCTTGGCCGGGTTCAGGCCTGCTTCCAAGGCGTAGTTGGTGTTGATCATGTCCAGGTCAACCTGATCCAGCACCCGCGGCAACATGGCCGATTCCAATTCCTTGAACTTGAAGTTCTTCGGGTTCTCGGCGATGTCTTTCGGCGTCGCCAAGGCGTTTTTCGGATCCTTGAGTTTGATCAGGCCAGCCTTCTGCAGCAGGATCAGGGCCCGGCCGCTGTTGCTGCCTTCGTTAGGGATGGCGATGGTTGCGCCGTCCTTCAGCTCAGCCAGGCTCTTGACCTTTTTCGAGTAGCCGCCAAACGGTTCGACGTGCACGCCGATTACGGTTACCAGATCAGTGCCTTTGCCTTCGTTGAAGCTCTTGAGGTACGGCAGGGTCTGGAAGTAGTTGGCGTCCAGGCGCTTTTGGTCAACCTGTACGTTGGGTTGAACGTAGTCGGTAAAAACCTTGATCTCCAGGTCCACGCCTTCTTTGGCGAGGGCTGGCTTGATCAGCTCAAGGATTTCGGCGTGGGGTACCGGGGTGGCTGCGACGACCAGCTTCTCTGCGGCCTGGACCAGGCCCGAGGTGAGGGCTGCCGCCAATGCGGTGAACAACAGAACCTTTTTCATGCGGTGTCCTTATCGAAAATCACAGGCGTCATGGACGACGGCCAGAAGTAAAGTGCCAGCGAAGTGCTATCGCTGGCGTGATGCGCAAGATACCGATATTTTTTATGCCTTAACAATATCTTTTATTCAAGTTCATATTCATTTTACTCATATACGAAAACCGCAGATTTTGGTGGCGAGGGAGCGAGCACCTTCGCCGCAGTTGAACGGGTCCGGTCTAGAGCGTTTGGCTCAATTGAACGAGCCACGCTTTGAGGGCCAGGCGTTCGGTTTCCGAGCCCTGGGCGATAACCTGCGCCACCTGGCCGTCGATCAGTCCCAGGGCCGATGGCCGGGAGGGCAGATTCAAATGCTCCGGCAAAATCTCGTTTCCCGTGCTCACCAGCAATGCGAAGTGAATGACGTTTTCCAACTCGCGTGTATTGCCCGGCCAGCTGTGCCGTTCGAGGGCATGCTGCGCCGCTTCGCTGATCAGCGGCACCGTCAAACCAAGCCGCTGGCTGTAGATGCCCAAGAAGTATTCGGACAGGGACAGGATGTCGCCCACTCTTTCGCGCAAGGCCGGCAGCTCAAGCTGACCCTCGCAAAGGTAGTGGTAGAGCCGATCATGGAATTTTCCAGCCGACACCGCTTGCGCCAGATCGATACTGGTGGCCGCGACCAGGCGTACGTCCACCGGACTGGGCTGGTGCGCACCAACGCGAGTGACTTCATGGTTCTCCAGGGCCGCCAGCAATTTGATCTGGATCGGCAACGGCAAGTCGCCAATCTCGTCCAGGTAAAGCGTGCCGCCATTGGCCGAGCCGAACCACCCCGCCCGGCTGCTGGCCGAACCGCTATGGCTGCCAGCGGCGTAGCCAAACAACTCGGCATCGGCGTAAGTAGGGCTGATGGCGCCGCAATTGACTGAAACGAACAACCCGCCCCGATTGCTTTCGCGGTGGATGTGCCTGGCCAACAGCTCCTTGCCGGTGCCGGTTTCGCCGCGGATCAACACCGAGACCGAGCGCGGTGCCAATCGCTCCAGCTCCTGGCGTAACTGCCGCGAACGTGGGTCGACGAAAACCAGCGCCTTGGCGCGGATGCTCAGAGGGCTTTTTTCCGAGTCGGGAAAGGTCAGCAATGGCTGGCCAAAGGTTTCGTTCAGGGTCATGGAAGGCTCCCGCCCAAACCGCCGGGAGACGGAGGGCACTAAAAATTCAGGCACGACGCAGGGCGTGATGCTCCATGCGCGTTTGCAGGCGGTAGAGATAAGCGAAACCCTGCTCCCAACGCTGATGTCCGGATTTCACGTTGATATGCCCGGCCCCCGCCAGAATCCCGGCCTCGGCCCCCCAGTTGCGTGCAAGCTCCAGCGCGCGCGGGGCACTGACTGCCGCGTCGTTGTCGGAACTGACCACTTGGCTGGGGAATGGCAGCAGGTTCGTCGGGATCGGCGCGAAATTGCGCAACGCCGGGGCGCAGGCCGGCCGCTCCACATCCGCCGGTGCCACGAGCAACGCGGCGCGCACCTGTCGTAACAGCTGCACCGGAGCTGTAGCAGCCCAATGGGCAACCGTGATGCAACCCAGGCTGTGCGCGATGAGAATCACCGGCGTGCTGTCAGCGGCGATGGCTTCTGCCAGCGCGGCGACCCAATCTTCTCGGCGTGGCGTCAACCAGTCAGCCTGTTCGACCCGGGTGCTATTGGGCAGGCTGGCCTGCCAGTGGGTTTGCCAATGATTGTCTGGCGATCCTTGCCAGCCCGGCACAATCAGGTAGCGAATCGATTCGTTGCGCATGGGGCTCTCCTGCGTATCTGTTTGCGGACGAGTATAAGGAGGAGAGCTGCATTGCTTAAGGAATAAGAAGCTATTTATTAAGGCTTAAATAGCATAACTGATCAGCCCATGGGGAAGCGCGCTTGCTCGCGATCTGTTGTGTCTGGCATCGGCACTGATTGATTAGCTCGCTAGCACAAGTATTGCAGCATAAGCCTCAACCACTTCGGCCCTTGCGCAGCAGCACGTCGAGCTGATCCACCACCACCGCCCAATCGGCATCTTCGAGAATTTCATCACGCAGCAATTGCCGCTGGCTCTCGTTCCAGAAGAATGCGTCGGCCAGATGCAATTCGGGCTTGAGCGGCGAGTGGCTGGCGATGAATTGATCGATGCTGACGGCGTCGTCGGGCAGGCCGAGTTGTTTGAACAGCGCGGGAAGGTTATGGATCGGGGTTTCCATGCGAAACTCCTGAGCATGAAAGGATCAACTGGGGGACTCTCGCAGTCTAGTCCTTTGAAGCGAACGCTGAACCCTTTGTGGCAAGCACCTTCACCGCAGAAGCGGGATCGCCTGGACTACAACGATCTCAACGCTTCATAGGGTGCCTGCGCGTAACACCTGACCCGCTCATGCAACAGCGCCGAAGCCTCCCGGCGCTTGTCCTCGCTGTCGCCAGTGAACGCCTGCGCCGGCTGCTTGGCATGCTGCCCCACTTTTGCGAACACTCGCCTGCGTTGCTCATCATCAAGCCCGAAAAACGCCGCCAGCCTTCCCGTCATCGCCTCGGGCAGTTCGGTGTAGTCCACCGCCATTGCGGCAAACGCCTGGCAGTGCTCCAGACCTGTCGTCAACAAACGGCCCACCCGACGCGAGATGAAATCTTCCTGGCTGACGAAGGGTAATTCATCGTCGAGCACGCTCGCCCCGATCAACCCCGGCACCATGTGCATGCCAGGGCGGCGCAGATGGGAGACGGCAATTTCCAGCGGATCGCGGTACAGGAACAGCCGAGGCGTATCGGGAAAACATTCGCGCAACAGCGCCAATTCGCCGATGTTCCAGGCGTCGAGCTTGATCACCAGCCGTTGCTCCCCACCTCGACGGCGCTGCCCATAGGCCGACACCAAGCCTTTGAGCGCCACGCGCCGTCCGGCAGGCGGCAAATCACTGCGCAGCAGCGCATCCAGGGGCGGCGGCTCCGAGATGACGATGTGGTCATCCAGTTGGGCGAGCATCTGGCTGATCAGTGTCGAGCCGCATCGGGAGGCATGGAAGATGAATGCGCTGGGCGCCAGGCCGGGGCTCTGTCGCTGCCATTGGCCCAGGACGTCCAAGGGTGTCTGGCGGCGGAACACCAGGTTGAAGGGCAAGCGCAGGGCTTCTTCCACGGCATCGCCGAAGAACGGCTGCGACAGTCGTCGGTCACCGAACCAGCACCAATCGACTCGCCACTCACCGGCCTCCTGCCACACGCGGATCGGCAACCAGCCATCCAGCCTCAGGGCTTGCACTGGTCACTCCATTGTCGGCGACCGTGGCGCATGGCAGCCCGCAATTGCTCCCGGGTGAAATGCAGCCCTTGTTCCGCCCCAAGCGTCAGCGCGGTTTCAACGAAAGTGTCCAGGTCATGAAGGCCTTGCAATGCGCTGGCAAGCTGAGGATCGACCTCCACGCAATGCTGGAAACGGGCCAGGTCGCTTTGCCCAACGACGGCTTCGGGTGTACTACGCAGCCCCTCGGCTATCTGCTGGTCCAACCATGGCCCGGGGCGACAATCGAGCACCAGATGGATTCGCGCCTGGTCGCCTTGATTGGCAACGCGATGAGGACGCGCCAGATCGAGAAACCAACATTCGCCCGCCTGCATCGCAATGATCTGCCCGTCCAGCCAGAACGTAACCCCCGGCGAGCTCAGCAGCGGAACGTGCAGGCGCAGGTCGGCGTCCGGACCGCCCAGGTCATAGTCGCGATGCTCATGGATGAGACCACCCGGGCCCAACCGCAGCAGGCGGGCCGAGACGATATCCAGAGGCCAATCGGCCAATGCTTCTTGCCAGCGACCATCCTCTGACCAGGGCACGCGGTACACGGGCTTACCGTGTCCGGGCGACAGCTCGGTCAAGGCATCGGCAGCCGAGATCAACGCCACGCCGCTCCAATCACCGCTGTGATAGGCAGTGTTGAAATGCCCTCGCCAACGCTCGTCCTTGATGGCTGCCAGCGCTTGCAACAGCAACGGCAGGTTCACCGTGACGGGCAGGCGGGAAAACGCCGGGCGCGTCATGGCTGTGCCCGGTTATTGAGTCATCGTGGCTGTTTTCGGCAGCGTGATATCGCCCTGCGCCCAGGCCGCTTCGCGATTGGCCAACGCAGTGGCAATCGACTGCACTTCGGTGGACTGCACCTCGTTCGGCAATGGGTCGAGGCCGGCACTGGCGAAGATTTGTCCGTAGGCGTTGCGCAGGTCGGCATAGGCCAGGTCCCGCCGCAGGTCCGCCTGCAAGGTATTCAGCTCGCCTTGGATCAGGTCCAGTTCGCCAATACCCGCAGCCTGGTGACGGCTACGCAGTTGACCGACTATTTGCCCATCGATGTCCGACAGCTCCTGGCTGGTCTTGAACTGGCGCAGCGCTTCGCGGTAGTTGGCGTTGGCAACGTACAGCTGCGCCAACACGGCGATCGACATCGCCTGGCGCCGTGCCGCCGCGACTTCTTCACCGGCCTTGGCCACGTCGATAGCCGCTGGAGCGGAGATGACATTGAACAGGTTCCAGGTGACTTTGACGCCGTAGTCGGCCCAGCCCTGCTCCACCAGGAACGAGTTGCTGTCGTAATGCCCGCCGGCGGAAAATTCCAGCCCCGGCAGCAAGCGCAACATGGCCTTGCGAGTTTCCGCCGCAGTGATGCGGGTCTGGTAGTCCTGCTCGCGCAGTTCCGGCCGGCTGGCCAGCGCTTCCTGTTCGAGGCGAGCCAAATCGACCTTGAGTTCCGGGATGGCGTACTCATCCTGGGTCGCCAGGGTCAGCTCGGTGCCCAACGGCAGATTGATCAGGGTCGCCAGTTCGGTCTTGGCCAGGGACAAGGCCCGGCGCTGTTCTTCCAACTGACGGGTCGCCTGTATCAGCGAGCGCTGGTAACCCAAGGCCTGCACCGGGTCGCCGATGCGCTGCTCGCTCATGCTCTGGCTGTTGCCTCGCGCCGCCTCGACCCGGGCCATCAGGCTGTCGATCTGCTTGAGCAAACGTTCGGCGGCCATGGCTCGCCAGTAGGCCGAGCGCACATCCTGGACGATGGTATTGATCACCTTGCGCCGGCGTTCCTGCACGATCAATCTTTGGTCACCGGCCTGCTTGGCGCTGATGTAGCTGACGCCAAAATCGAGCACGTTCCAGACCATGGTCAGGTCCGCCACTTCGCGGTCGCGGTCTTGGGAGGTCGACGGTTCCAGGGACTGGGTGCCGGTCTCCACGCTCTGGCTGCTGGAGGCGCTGACGTTGTTACGCCCCACATAACCGGCATCGAGGGCCATGCGCGGCAGCATGTCGAAGCTGGCGAGGTCCAGCTGACGCTTGGCCAAGGCCTCTTCCATGATTTTCAGGCGGCCTTCGAGGTTGTACTTCACCGCGCGGGCCATGGCCTGGTGCAGCGTCAACGGACCACTGAGGGGCTCCTGGTCCTTGTACATATTCTGCAGGTCGTTCCGGGCGCGCTGTTCGCTGGTGCTTCGATCGATCGGCTCGCTGGTGACCGCACAACCGCTGATCACCAACGCCAGCAAACTCACACCGAATAACTTCTGACTTCTATTCATCCCTGGATTGCCCCTGGCTACCGTATTTTTTATGGAATTCTCAGGCCAGCGCTTGGCTGGTGCCGACCTGTTTCAAAGCCGTCGCGAGGCTGTCCACCTGGCGTTGTTCTGTGTCTTTGAGCTGCTGCAACTGCTGGCCCAAGGTCGGAGCGCCAAACACGCCGCGCAGGCCTTGGGAGGCATCGCCCCCCGTTATCGACCGGTTCTCGAAGGCATCCAGCGACTCGCCATCGGAACCCGTGTCCTGGTTGAACAAACTAGAAATCGTGCTGCTGCCAAACACGCCGCCGTCGCCGCCGCCAAAACCCAGGAACCCTTGGCCCGAGCCGTCCCCGCCGGCGTCACTGCTGAAAACCTGGGCGATATAGCTGGGCGCCAACTCGCCACGGTTGATGAAGATATCCCCGATGGGCCGAAGACCACCGCCCACGTCCCGTTGCTCGAACAGCGGCGGGAAGCCCAGCGGCGAGCCCAAGTCGCCGGTTGGCGGGTTGAAAATGATTGGTTGCAAGGGCACCTCGGACGACGGGATGGCCGTGACCGGATCCGAGATCAGGAACTCTGGCGGTGGTTTCACATCGTTGGCCACCACGGTGTCGATCGCATAGTTGTTGGACACCGACACGCTTGACCCGGCGTTGCCCGACAGATCGCTGACGTTGCTGGTATCCAGGGCGATGAAGTTGCTCGGGTCGGTGAGGTTCACCGACGGAGTGAAGGTCGCTGTCCAGGTCTTGCCGCCGTCGTTGCTGCTCAGGTTGCTCAGTTCGCCGTTGGTGACGCTCAGGTCCGACAGGTCGAAATCCGTCACCGCCTCGCTGAAGGTGAACGTGACCTGGGTCGTCTGGCCCACGCCCAGGCTCGGATTGGCCACCACGATGGTCGCGGTCGGCCGGGTGGCGTCGAGGGCGTAGTTGGCGGAGATGGCAATGCCGACACCGGCATTGCCGGCGCTGTCCTGCACGTTACTGGCATCCAGCAAGATCAAATTGGTGGCGTCGTTGATACCCGCCGTCGGCGTCAGGGTCGCCGTCCAGGTCAGGCCGCCGTCAACGCTGGCGAGGTTGGACAGCACGCCATTGGCGACGCTGAGGTCCGACAAGTCGAAACCGGACACCGCCTCGGTGAAGCTGATGGTCACTGTCGTGGTCTGGCCAATGCCCAGGGACGTATCGCCCACCACGATGGTGGCGCCCGGACGCACGGTGTCGACCGCGTAGTTGTTGGAATTGACTATGCCGACGCCGTCATTGCCCGACACGTTTGACACACCGCTGGTGTCCAGGCTGATCAGGTTGCTGGTGTCAGTGACGTTGCTTGCCGGGGTAAACGTTGCCGTCCAGGTGACGCCGCCGTCGGTCGAGGACACATTGCTCAGCGTCCCGTTGCTGACGGTCAGGTCGCTGTTGTCGAAACCGCTCACCGCTTCAGAGAACGTGATCGTCACCAGTGACGTTTCGCCCACGCTCAGCGCTGGATCGGCCACCACGACGGTGGCGGTCGGCACGCGGGTCTCGACGGCGTAGTTGGCCGAATTGGTGGTACCGGTACCGGTGTTGCCGGCCCCATCGCTCACACCGGTGTTGTCGAGGACGATCAGGTTGGTGGTGTCGCTCACGCCCAGGGTCGGGGTAAACGTGGCAGTCCAGGTCAGGCCGCCGTCGCTGCTGCTCACGGCGCTCAAGGTGCCGTTGGCAACGCTCAGGTCATCATTGCTGAAGCCGCTCACCGCCTCGCTGAACGTTATGGTCACCTGGGCGGTTTCGCCCGGCCTCAATGATGAATCACTCAACACGACAGTGGCGGTAGGGCGCTGGGTATCGAGCGCGTAGTTGTTGGAGACGGTCGCGCCGACGTTGCCATTGCCCGCCAGATCGATGATGCCGCCGTTATTGAGGGAGATCACGTTGCTGCTGTCGTTGATCCCGTTGGTGGGCGTAAGGGTCGCGGTCCAGGTGATACCGCCGTCGCTGCTGCTCAGCCCGGAAATCGTACCGTTGGCGACCGTCAGATCCGCGGCGGTGAATGCGGTCACCGCCTCGCTAAAGGTGATGGTGACCAGCGACGTCTCGCCGGCACCGATTGCCGTGTCGGCCACGACAATGGTCGCGGTGGGTCGCACCGTATCCACCGCATAATTGTTTGAGTCGGTGGTGCCGACACCCGCGTTGCCCGCCACGTTGATCACGCCGGTGTTGTCCAGGGTGATTACGTTGGTGGTATCGGAAATGCTGACGCTCGGCGTGAACGTGGCTGTCCAGGTAACACCGCCGTCGACACTGCCGACATTGCTCAGGGTGCCGTTGCTGACGGTCAGGTCACTGTTGTCGAAACCGCTCACCGCCGAGTTGAAGGTGATGGTCACGGTCGTGGTTTCGCCGATGCCGAGGGTGCTATCGGCAATCACGACGGTCGCTGTCGGCACGTTGGTATCGACTTGGTAATTGTTGGAACTGGTGGTGCCAGTGCCGCTGTTACCGGCCCCGTCCGCCACGCCGGTGTTGTTCAGGACGATTATGTTGGAGATGTCGCTCACCCCAAGGGCCGGCGTGAAAGTAGCGGTCCAGGTGATGCCGCCATCGCTGCTGCTCACTGCGCTCAACGTGCCGTTGGCCACGCTCAGGTCCGAATTATCGAACCCGCTGACCGCTTCGGAGAAGGTGATGGTCACCAGGGAGGTTTCGCCGACGCTCAGCGCCGTATCGGCGATCACGATGGTGGCGGTCGGGCGCTGGGTGTCCACGGCGTAGTTGTTGGAATCGGTGGTGCCACTGCCAGTATTGCCTGCGCCATCCACCACGCCGGTATTGTTGAGGGTGATCAGGTTGGTGGTGTCGGTGACGCCTGCCGATGGCGTGAACGTCGCCGTGTAGGTGATGTTGTCGCTGGTGCTCAGGCCACTCAGGCTGCCGTTGGTGACGCTCAGGTCGGCCAGGGTGAAACCGGTCACCGCTTCGCTGAAGGTAATCGTCACCACCGATGTTTCGCCAGCGCCAACGGCCGAGTCGGCGACCACGATGGTGGCGGTCGGACGCGCGGTGTCGATGGCGAAGTTGTTGGAGTCGGTGGTGCCGCTGCCAGCGTTGCCCGCCGCGTCGGCGACGCCGGAGTTAGCCAGGGTGATGAGGTTGCTGGTGTCGCTGATGCTGGCGGTTGGCGTCAGCGTCCCGGTCCAGGTGATGCCGCCGTCGCCGCTGCTCAGGCCGATAACCGTGCCGTTGGCGACCGTCAGGTCAGCGGCGGTAAAGCCTGTCACTGCTTCGTTGAAGGTGATGGTCACCAGAGACGTTTCGCCGACGCTCAGCGAGGTATCGCTGACAACGATGCTGGCGGTGGGACGCTGGGTATCAACGGCGTAGTTGTTGGAGCTGGTGGTGCCGCTACCGGCATTGCCCGCCGCGTCCGACACACCGGTATTGGCCAGGACAATCAGGTTGGTCGCGTCGCTGATAGTGGCGCTCGGTGTGAGCGTCGCGGTCCAGGTGATGCCGCCATCGCTGCTGCTCAGTCCACTCAACGAGCCGTTGGCAACCGTCAGGTCCGCCAAGGTGAAGCCGGTAACGGGCTCGCTGAAGGTAATCGTCACCTGGGACGTTTCACCGATGTTCAGTGCGGTATCGGCCACCACGATGGAGGCGGTCGGGCGCTGTGTGTCGATGGCGTAGTTGTTCGAGTCGGTGGTGCCGCTGCCGATGTTGCCGGCCAGGTCGGAAATGCCACTGTTGGTCAGCGTGATCAGGTTGCTGGTGTCAGTGACACTGGCGCTCGGCGTCAGCGTTGCGGTCCAGGTAATGCCGCCGTCGCTGCTGCTCAACCCGGTGACCGCACCGTTGGCGACCGTCAGGTCGGCGCTGGTGAAACCGCTCACCGCCTCGCTGAAGGTGATGGTCACCAACGAGGTTTCGCCCGCGCTCAACGCGGTGTCGGCGACCACGATGGTGGCGGTCGGGCGTTGCGTGTCGATGGCGTAATTGTTGGAGTTGGTCGTCCCCACGCCGGCGTTGCCATTGAGGTCCGCCACGCCGGTGTTATTCAACACAACGAGATTGGAGGTATCGGTGACCGCCGCGTCCGGCGTCAACGTGGCCGTCCAGGTGATACCGCCGTCGCTGGTGCTCAGGCCGCTGAGCGAGCCATTGGCCACAGTCATGTCGGCCGTGGTAAAGCCAGAGACCGCCTCGGAGAAGGTGATGGTGACCGTCGACGTCTCGCCAATCCTGAGGGCCGTGTCGCTCACCACGATGGACGCCGTGGGCGCCACGGTGTCGTTGACCACGTAATTGTTCGAGTCGGTGGTGCCCACGCCGGTATTGCCCGCCAGGTCGGCCACACCGGTATTGTTCAGGGTGATGATGTTGGTGGTGTCGGCGATGTTGCTGGCCGCCGTCAGGGTGCCGGTCCAGGTGATGCCGCCGTCGCCGCTGCTCAAGAGGCCAACGGTGCCGTTCTGCACCGTCAGGTCCGCCGCGGTGAGGCCCGTTACGGCCTCGGAGAAGGTGATGGTCACCGTCGTCGTGCCACCGGAGTTCAGGTTGGTATTGGCCACCACGACGGTCGCGGTAGGCGGTGTCTCATCCGGTACATAGTTGGTATTGATGGTGCCGCCGTCACCGTAGACGTTGGCCACCGATGCCGGTGAAACGCCGGCGCTGCCGGCACTCGTCCCACCCACACCACTGCCGCCGACGTTGCCGGCCAGGGCCGCGAAGTTGGCGGCGGTGATCAGGATCGTGCCTTTGTTCCAGATGGCGCCAACACCAACGCCACCCGCACCGCCCGCCTGCGTGTAACCCCCACCGGCGCCACCACCGCCACCGCCACCGCCGGCACCGACGTTGTTGGAGATAACCGAGTTGCCAATGACGCGCAGGGTCGCGCCGGTATCGTTATAGATACCCCCGACCGCGCCGCCACCTGCCCCACCGATGTCGTCATAACCGTCGCCACCGCCACCGCCACCGATGGACAAGCCACCGCTGCTGGCCGTGCCTCCGGCCGAACCGGTGCTGTAACCCGGATAGGCCGCACCGCCCGCACCACCCGTGGTGGAACCGCCACGCCCGCCAATGTTGAAGAAGCCGCCGCCCGCGCCACCCTGCCCGGCCGAGCCATTGGAACCCGTGGCGTTGAGCGTATCGCCGCCCTTGCCACCGATACCGCTACCGACCGCACCACCGCCACCACCGCCACCACCGGCGTATTGCGGCGTCACGCCACCGCCACCACCACCGCCAGACGCGGCGTTCGCGGTGACCGTGACGTTGCGCAGGGTCAGGGTGCCGGCGTTGTAGATACCACCGCCCTTGGACACCAGCGCATCGTCGCCGCCATTGCCGCCGTTACCCGCCGCCATGCCCCGAGTGATCACCAGCCCATCGAGGGTTGCCGTCGTGCCGGCCGTCACGTTGATGATCTGGGTCCGGTATTGGCCATCCAGGGTCACGTCGGCAACGTTGTCGTTGTTGAGATCGCCATCGATGGTGACGTTCTTGTTGACCACCAGCACCGACGTCAGCCCGACGGTCATGGTGTTATTGAACGTGACGATGTCGCCGTTCTGTGCGGAGGCCAGGGCCACACGCAGGGAACCGACGCCGGTGTTGAGGTTGTTGGTGGCGGTCCAGGTGGCCAGGCCCCATTGGTACTCGCTCATGGCCTTGCTCGACAGCACGTTGGCGCTTTCGATGGTGCCGGTGGCGATTTCCAGGTTCCAGTCGCCGCCCAGGCCGGTGCGGTCGTCGGAAGCGGCCACGTCTCGGCCGGTGAGCTGCGCCAGCGAATTGACCAGGCTCATGCCGCGGTCGCCTTCGGCGGTGTAGCAGCCGTAGATCAGGATATCGCCGCCGGCGTTCATGTCCTGGCCGATCTGCGCCAGCACCTCGGCGCGGGCCTGGACGTTGTCCGCCGACAGGTAGCTGTTGCCCAGCCACAAATCACCGGCGTTGCCGTGGGCAATGATCTGCACCGAGCTGACGCCCTGGTGCGTGTCCAGGTAATCGGCGATCTGTTGCAGGCCGTCCTTGGTGGCATCCAGTTGCACCACCTCGGTCCCGGGGGCCACGCCTTGCAGCAGGCTGCCAGCGTCCTTGACCCGTGAATCGACGAACACCACGGACTTGCCCGGGACGGCGGCCTCGGTGGCATCGGCCTGGCCTTGGGGAACATGGGTGTCGGAAGGCTGGTCCGCTGTGGGCGTCTTGGCCGCCTCGGCAGTCGGTTGCGCGTCCGATTGCGCCGCATCGGCCACGGTGGCCGCCACCGCGCCGTCGAACAGCATTCGCGGTTCCAGAGACATGATCATTGGCGATGCCAGGGGTTGCGTGCTCTCGGTTACCCGCGATTTGCCTTTGCTCCACCACATGACGATCACCTGGACTCGAACTTATTCAACACGCCAATGAAAAAAAACCGCGATCAGCTGACCGCGGCGTCGGTTTTCATACGAATGACATTCGCCGCGCTGGCTGCGCCATCGCGCCAGAACGACAACTCGGCATACTTCTCGAACAGATCCGGCGGCAGCAAGGTCCGCCGGGCTTGCGGCGCAACCTTGGGCTTGACCTTGTGCAGGCCGGCGACGCCCAAGGCCTGGTCGAAGGCCGGCGCGTCGTAGGTCAAGTGATTGAAATCGTGCTCGAACCAAGGCTCGCCGATGAACTCGTAGACCAGCCGCATGACCCGCTCGGGCGCCTGGCTCAACAGGTCGTAGTCAACGATCAGCAACGACTCGGCGTTCTCGCCGTAATAGGCTTCCTTGAGCGCTGTCCAGGCGAACCCCACCAGGCGATTGCGCTGGGCCAGGGTTTCGCAACGGCTGTAGACGGTGTTGCGCTCGTCATCGTCGTTGAACAGCTTGGTGTTCTCGAAGGGATTGGCGCGGTAGAGCCGCTCCAGGCTATCGAGGATCCAGGCGACGTTGCGCACGCAAGCGATGGTCTTGGCCTGGGGGAAAAGGTCCTGCAAGGCCGGCAAGCGGGCGCACCATTGACGGTTGGTGTCGAAGATGACCGGTTTGTCGGCCTTGTCGGCGTAGTAGGAATCGAAGAGGCCACGCAACAGGCGACGGCGCAGATCAGTGTCGATCACCGAGCCGAATTCGCTGCCGGCGCTGCATTGCTGCAGGACGCTGCTGAACAGCGTACCGACGGGGCTGGTCATGCCGGCATGGAAGCGCGGATTCTGCAACAGGATGGCAGAAAGCAGGGTCGAGCCAGAGCGCGGTAAACCGGAAATAAAGTGAAACTGCGACAATCCCTTCACCTTGTATTGAGTCCCTTTGTAGCCGAAGCGTAGCCGACTTAAAAAATTTCGCCTAGTGGTGTTTTGCCATCAGGCGCGCAGAAAACTGTAAAAAGGATGGACGGTATCGAGGCGTCGAAGAGGTGAATCGGTTAAGCGGACCGGGAATTTTTTTCACCCCCTCCGTCCGGCAAAATCGGACATCCCGGTCTACGCTCAGCCGTGCGTGACCAGGCCAGGGAACGAAGGAGTCGGGCTGATCGCACTCTTGTCCTCTTTGTGCCGGGCACCCGCAGACCAATAACCTGAGGGATGAGGAATCTATGGAAGTATTCATCGGCACGATCCAGCCATTCGCCTTCAACTTCGCACCCAGGGACTGGGCGCTGTGCAATGGGCAGACGCTGTCCCTTGCCCAATACCAGACCTTGTTCGCCTTGATCGGCGTGACGTACGGCGGCAACGGACAAACCACCTTCATGCTGCCCAACCTCCAAGGCCGCATGCCCGTCGGCCAAGGCGACGGACTGGGCCTGACTCCCCGGGTGATCGGCGAAGTCGCCGGCACGGAAAACGTCACCGCAACGCTGAACAACCTGCCCAACCACACCCATGCATTGACCGGCATTACCGCCGCCACCACCTTGCAACTGGCGAACCCGGCCAGCAATCCGGTGAACACGCCGACGCCCACCAATTCATTCATCGGAACCTCGGGCACCGGGCCCGGTTCGGCGGCGATCTATTCGGATCAACAGGGCGCTTCGCCAGTGCCGTTGCAAGGCGTCAGCACCACCGTGAGCGGCACGGTATCCCCCACCGGCGGCAACATGCCCATGGCAATCATGAACCCGTTCCTGGCCATCAACTTCAGCATCGCGCTGCAAGGTTATTTTCCATCCCGCAACTGACAATCCGCCGGAAGGCCTTGGCCTTCCGGCCTTTGGGAGCATCGACATGCTGCAACAGGTTCATAGCCGCCATTTCCAACCGCTGCTGGGCCAGACCGGCAGCCTGACCCTGCCTGACGGCAGATGCCTGCCGGTGCGTTTCGACACCCTGGACGAAGCACCCAGGGCGAAAATGCCCAGCAGCGAACGCATGCCGTTCAGCGTTGAGTTCAACAGCCTGCAAAGCACAGACTTCGTCGATGGGCTCTGCGCACTGGAGGTGCCGGAACTGGGAAGGCTCGAAGGGGTTTTCGTATCGCGAATACCACCGATGGGGCGGGATCCGTCGGTGGGTTATTTCTACATCGCGTTCAACTGACGGGACTCGCTCCCACACGCAAATAGCGCCGCTCAGTTTCCTTTCGGATACCACACCAATCGCTCTGCCGCCGGGTTGCGCTCTTGTACCTCAAAACCCAGCGCCAGGTAATGTTTGCGGGCGTAGGGGTTGCTGGCCCAGACCACGGTCGCCACTGGGCATCGGATCTGTTGCGCCGCCTTCTGCACCCCTTGCAATACCGCTCGGCCATAACCTTGCCCACGGGCCTGTGGAATGAAGGCCAGGTAGAGCACGCGAATTTCATTGGGGCCGAAATCCGTACTCAAGGCCCCGATGGCGCTGCCGAGTTTTTCCACGACGTAATGCATGGCGTTGGGGAAGTTCTCGCCCAGCCCTTGCTCCTGCACCTGGAACTGTTGCGCGATGATTTGCTGCACCTGCTCATGCTCGCCGTCGATCCATTGCAGATCCGGTCGCGCCGCCTGATACAGGCCCTGCAAGAACGGACCATCGCTGACCCGTGATGGACGCACCACCAACCCCTCTGCCGCCACTGAATCCATGCTCGCTTCCTAGAACCCGCTTTCCCTGACACCCAACGCCGCCACCCGACGCCAGGCCGCTCCCAATACCGATTCACCCTGCCCCTGCAACACCACCACGCCACGCAACGGCTGGGCCGGGGCGGGCGTCCCGTCGAGGGCGCTCAAGCGAACCCCATACTGCGCCTGCACCGGCTCGGCTCGCTGTTGCGAATCACGGCGCACGGCGATGGGGCCGTGGTGGTCGGACGTCAACGCCGGTTGCTCGACCCAGGCTACGCCGTTGGCGTCGATTTCGTTGAGCTGCACCGCAATCGAGGCGTGCATCGGATCGTCAGCGATAAACCGTCCCGTGGCACCCGGCGCGACCCTCCAGAGCTCGGCTTCGGTGAGGTAGCCGCGCAAGCGTGAGTCATCCTGCACCACTCGAGCCAGGGGTTGGGTGGGCGACAGCCAGCGCCCGGCTTGCAGATCCGTCAGCAGGTCGCGTACTTGTCCGGCGTGGGGCGCGCGCAACAACAGGCGCTCACGCTGAGCGACCAGGCCCCGGTATTCGGCCACTGCTTCGGCCAGTTGCTGTTCGACGATACCGGCATCGGCGGCGGTTTCGCTGCGGCCGGCCTGGCGGCGCATCTGCAACTGTTGGATCTGGATTTCCCGGCGCACGATGGCCAGGCGCGACGCCATGTCCGGCGACTCCAGCTCGATCAACACATCGCCCTGGGCCACGACCTGGCCGTCATGGACATTGACCTGCTTGACCCGCGCCGCCACCGGCGCATGCAAGGCGCTGGCACGGCCGGCTTCCAGCATGGTCGGGACCTCCACCGCGCTGCGCCAAGGCAACAGCAGGACCAGCAGCAACACCAGCAGCACCAAGCCAGTCAGCAACACACGAGGGCGATGAGCCTGCTCGCGGCGGTTCCACCATTGCCGTCCTTCACTCACGATAGGCATGAAAATGAACCAGACCAATTCCACCATCATCAGGAAAATGCCCAGCACCTTGAAGAACAGGTGATAGACCGCCAGGGCGATACCGAGGAACAACGCCGCGCGCCACAGCCAGGCGCCATAGCCCCACACCAACAAGCGCCGGCGCATCTTCGGCGACCATGGCTCCGGCGCCGCCGCGCCATAACCGAACAAGGCTTCGCGCAGACGCCAGCGACACAAGGCGAATGCGCGGCCCTGGAGGTTATCCACCGCCCAGAAATCGCTGAGCAGGAAATACCCGTCGAAGCGCATGAAGGGATTGAGGTTGATGATCAGTGTGGTGATCCAGGTGGCGCTGGCAAGCATGAACGCCGCCGTGCGCGCCGGGCCATCGGGCAGCAGCGACCAGGCCAGCAAAGCGATGCAGGCCAGCAGCAATTCGGCGAGCACGCCGCCCGCGCCGATCAACAGCCGGGCCCGTCGATCCCTGATCCGCCAGGCGTCGCTGACGTCGGTATAAAACATCGGCAACAGCACCATGAACGCCACGCCCATACTCTGCACTCGGCAACCGGCGCGCTTGGCCATGAAGGCGTGACCGAATTCGTGGCACAACTTGGCGAAGAACAACGCCACGCCGAATGCCAGCGCGCCCCCCAGGCTGAACAGGTGTGGAAAGGTCGCCAGAAACCGCTGCCAGTCCCTGGACACCAGGAAAATGCCCAGGCCCAGGGTCAGCGGTATTCCATAACGCAGCACGCCAGGGCCGAACCGCGCGAGCCAAGGCCAGGCGCGATTGAGAAACGCATCCGGACGCCACAGCGGTATGCGGAAAAACAGGTATTGATGCAGCAGGATCTGCCACACGCTCTGGCGCTGGGAAGCCGTCTTGTACTGATAGCTGTCACGTTGTTGCGGGTCCATGGCGCTGATCAGGTCATGTCCGCGCAAGAAGCCCAGCAACTGCTCCAGCGATTCGTCATTGAGCGGCAGGCCCGGCTCGCGGTTGGCCGCCTGCAGCACTTGTTCCGGATCGCCCAGGGACCAGTGTCGCAGCATGCGCATGGCCGCCGCGCCCAACTTGAAATAGCGGCCGCGTACCGGATCGGCCAGCGTCCATTGGGGTGAGCCGTCCGGGTCGGGGGCGGCCGCGGACAGTTGCAGATCGGCCCGCAAGCTCGGCAGGACCACGCTACAAGCCCACGCTCTGGCGCAGACCTGCCAGTGGCCGACGCAACAGGTACAACGCCAGCGGCGCGCGATCGCCGAAAATCTTCGCCGTGCCCCGCAGGCCGATGCGCGGCGCCGTGGCATCGAATCGCGCATCCAACCGATAGGCCAACTGTCCGGCGGCGGTAGGTTGCGCTTCGTAGGCCGAACGCTCAAGCCGGGCCAGGTGCCGTTGCAACGGATCGCTGTCGAGAAACAACGCCACCTGCGCGCCCGGCTCCAGAGCAATCGCATCGCCCACCGCCAACTCGATACGCAACTCGGCCTGGTTCGGATCGGCAATTTCCATCAGCCGCTCGCCGGTCTGCACGGGCTTGCCGAGCCAGCGCTCGGCGTCGGCGAATACCGCGATGCCGTCACGCTCGGCGCGGACTTCGCTGCGCTTGAGCAACTCCATGGCGTAGTCGCGCTCGGCGCGTTTCTGCTCGACGCGAGCCGCCAGCAAGTCGATCTTCGAACTGGACTCGGCGTCGGCAAACGAGCGCTGGGAATTGGCCTTGAGCTCCGCCTCGGCCACGCCCAACGCGCGCTCGGCCACATCGGCCTGGGCCTTGAGGGTGGTGCTTTCGAAGCGCAGCAACAGGTCCCCGCTTTTGACGGTCTGGTTGGGCTTGACCCGGAATTCGGCAATTACGCCATCCAACGGCGCCGCCACCACCTGCCCGCCCAACGGCACCACTTCAGCCGGGGCCAATACGGACTGGCGCACCGGGATCAGCAAGCCCAGCAGCAATACCGCCACCAACGCGACCTGGCGTTTGCGCGTCCAGCGCAGGCGCCACGGCTTGCGAGGTTGCAGCGCCAGCCACGCATGGCTGTAGGTGTCGCCCAGCTGCGACAGCAGCACTTGTTCCGGCGCCGTCCAGCGAAGGTCGCGGGCCAGCCACAAGCCACCGAAAACCTGGCCTTGATGATCGATCAATGGCAGCCAGAACACGTGCCCGGCCGACAGGCTTCGCCAATCCGCCTGGACCGATTCGCTCACCTCGTCAGGGGCAATGACCCGCGCCTTGTCCAGCGTCCCCTTTTTGAACAATTGCGCGACTGCTTGCTCGACGAACGCCACGAACGGCGCGTTCGGCTCGACGGCGCTGACGCCGGTCACGGCTTGCACTTTACCGGCGATCAATAGCGCGGCATGACGAAAGCCGAACAGGGCCTGGCCATCGTTGACCAAGCTGTAGCTCAGCTGCTCCGGCGTACGCGCGGCCCTCGTCTGGCGCTCTAGGTCGAGGAAGCGGGCAAACACTTGCTCGGCGCTGCCCGAAACCGGCGCGTTCACTTCGACTCCGAGAAGCGCGCCGTGCCGCTCATACCGGACAGCAGGCCGCTGGCATCCGGAACACTCGCCACCAGCAACAGCGTCTGGCTGCCCTCGTCGATGCGCGCGCCCAGGCGCTTGACCGTCGCTTGCAGCGGCTGGCCAGTTTCATCGGGAACAAAGGTAAAGGGCTGGCCGGGCTTGAGCTTGCCCATCCAACGCGAGGGAATCAGCAGGTGAATTTCCAGCGTGCGGTTGTCCACGACGTCCAGCAACGGCGCTCCGGCCGCGACGCTTTCATAACGCTGGACCTTGCGCGCCACCACCCGCCCGTCGAACGGCGCGATAACGCTGCAGCGCTTGACCTGCACTTGATAAACCTGGGACTGCGCCTGGGCCTCGCTGAGCCGGGCCTCGGCCCGCGACACCTCGAAACGCCCGACGGATTTCAACGCGGCGAGCTGCCGATTGTGGGCCAGCTCTTCACTGGCGCCCCGGCTCGCCGCCTGGGCCGCGTTGAGCTGGGCCTGATAGGCCGAGCAATCGAAACGCGCCAAGGTGTCGCCCTTCTTGAACGACTCACCCTCACTGAACGGCAACTCGACAATCCGCCCGGCCAACTCGCTGGCGAGCACGGCTTGATCCCGCGCCCGAAGCACTCCTCGCGCCTCGCTGCTCGACGCACTGGCGGAGATGTTGCCCTCCAGCAACGGATCGTCGGAAGCCGGCGTCTGCGCCTGAACCCCGCACGTTATGAAGGCCAATCCCACAACCCAACTGCACAAACGTCGCATGACCGTTACTCCCTGACGGATGGGCGGAGTCTACGACAGCGGTGGAGGGCGTCAAGGAGGAACCGTGAGAGGATGAAATCTGCTGGTCATGCGCGCACTGTGGCGAGGGGATCTATCCCCGTTGGGCTGCGCAGCAGACCTAAATGGTTGAAGACCAACAGCCTGACACACCGAGATGACTGTTTTCAGGGCCGCTTCGCGCCCCAACGGGGATAAATCCCCTCGCCACGGGTTGAGTAATATCTGCACTGATAGCGTTGGCCTTACACTTTCTTCTACTTAGGATGCCCCCACTCAACCCCGTACGCAGAGATTAAATTCTCTGGCCGTTGGGGTGACCGGCTTCGGCCGGTTTTTTCGTTTCTGGGGATTGAGAACAACCCTGAACTGAACGCACTCCCAGTGACGAGAGAGCAAGCCTGCTCGCGATGACGTCAGCCCAGACAACCCCAAACCCGTGGCGAGGGAGCTTGCTCCCGCTGGCCTGCGAAGCAGGCCCCCAACATTCCTTCAGGCAAACCGCATGGCCCGGTTTTGCGACTGCTGCGCAGCCGAGCGGGAGCGAGCTCCCTCGCCACGGGTTCGGAGTATGACTTCAGAACGGTTCAACGCTGCATCCCCCAACGCTTCACCGTCACCCGCTCCAGACTGTCGAACACCAGGTTCTCGACGAGCAGCCCGATCAGGATCACCACCGCCAAACCGGCAAACACCTTGTCGGTGTACAGCTCGTTGCGGTTCTGGAAGATGTACCAGCCCAAACCGCCCTTGCCGCTCGTGGCGCCGAACACCAGTTCGGCAGCGATAAGGGTGCGCCAGGCGAAGGCCCAGCCGATCTTCAACCCGGCGAGGATCGACGGCAACGCGGCCGGGATGAGGATGAATAGCACAAAGCGCAGGCCCTTGAGCCCGTAGTTGCGCCCGGCCATGCGCAGCGTTTCGGACACGCCCAGAAAACCCGCATACATGTTCAATGCCAGCGCCCACAGCACTGAATGCACCAGCACGAAAATCAGGCTGTTCTGTCCCAGGCCGAACCACAACAGCGCCAACGGCAACAGGGCGATGGCTGGCAGTGGATTGAACATCGACGTCAACGTGCTAAGCAGGTCGCGGCCCAACTGCGTCGACACCGCCAAAGTGGTCAAGCCAAACGCCAGGATGATGCCCAGCAGATAACCCTTGAGCAGCACCACCAGGGAAATCCACACCTTGCCCAGCAGCTCGCCGCTGAGCAAACCGTCGTACAACGCGTTGGCGGTTTGCAGGAAGCTCGGCAGCAGCAAATCGTTGTTCTGGTAACGCGCCACGCCCTCCCACAGCACCGCCAGCACTATCAGAATCACACTTTTACGCAGCCAACCCTGTTGCCACAGGCGCTGGCCCAAGGGCAACTCCCGCTCCAGCGGCACGTGGGTCAGCGGTTGCAGATCGACTTCGTATTCTTCGCGCACTGGCAATAACTGGCTCATCAAACCCTTTCCTCAATACGCGATACGGATATCGGCAAACCCCAGCTCACGCTCGGCCTCCGGCGACTGGCCTTGCTCGAACAGCAACGAATGAATCCGCCGTGCCGTGTGCTGGAAACCCACGCCGCCAAGGCTGTGCAGATCGTATTGATGGCTGTGGATTTCCGCCCGGACCCGTCCCGGGTGCGGCGACAACAGCAGAATACGATTGCCCACCACCAGCGCCTCCTCGATGGAGTGAGTGACGAACAGCAGGGTGAAACGCACCTCCTCCCAGAGCAGCAACAATTCTTCCTGCATTTTGCGCCGGGTCAGGGCATCGAGTGCGGCGAAGGGTTCGTCCATCAACAGGATTTTCGGCTGCATCGCCAGCGCCCGGGCAATCGCGACACGGGCCTTCATGCCCCCCGACAAGGTGTGGGGGTAGGCATCGGCAAACGCCGCCAGCCCCACTTTGTCGAGGTAGTGCAGCGCCCGCTCTTCGGCTTCGCGACGCTTGAGCGTGCCCGACGCCAGCAGCGCGAACATCACGTTCTGCTTGACGGTTTTCCAGGGCGGCAGTTGGTCGAACTCCTGGAACACGACGATCCGGTCCGGACCCGGCGCGTTGACGGTTTGGCCTTGCAGTCGGATCTCGCCTTCACTCGGCGCGATGAAACCGCCGATGGCCTTGAGCAGCGTGGACTTGCCGCACCCGGACGGGCCGAGCAGTACAAAACGGTCCGCCGGATCGACTTCGAAACTGACTTGATGGGTAGCCCGCACCACACGCTGCGGGGTGCGGTATTCCAGGCTGACGTTGTCCACCGCCAGCAACGCGGTGTCGGTGCGGGTGGCGTTGCTGGCCGCGTGGCCTTGCAATGGCGCGTTCATGACGATCAGCTCCCCTGCAACGGTTTTGCGTCCTGGAAGAAATAATCTTCCCAGGAGGCCGGTTTGTTCTTGATCGCACCGACGCGGTAGAGGAACTCAGCCAATGGGTAAGTGTTCTTCGGCGTGACGGTGAATTCGATCTGGGGGTTTTCGATGATCTTGAGCAAGGTCGCGCGGTCAATCTTGGCCTTTGTCACCCGCAGGTAAGTGTCCGCCGCCGCGCCTTTGTCATTCTGGGCAAACTCGGCGGCCTCGGTCAGGGCCTCGATGAACGCCTTGTACGTCTTCGGGTTTTCATCACGGAATTTTTCGGTGGCGAACAGTACGGTGGGCGAGTTCGGCCCGAGCACGTCATAGGAATTGAGTACGACGTGGACGTTGGGGTTTTGCAGGGCCTGATCCTGGAACGGCGGGTTGGAAAAGTGCCCGGTCAACTCGGTGCCGCCGGCAATCAGCGCGGCCGTGGCGTCCGGGTGCGGGACGGCCAGGGTGTACTTGTCGAGACGATTGAAATCCTTGTCGCCCCACTGCTTGGCGGCGGCCAGTTGCAAGAACCGCGATTGCACCGACACGCCCACCGCCGGCACCGCGATGCGGTCCTTCTCGGTGAAGTCAGCGATGGTCTTGACGGTCGGGTTGTTGCTCAGCAGGTAATAGGGGAAATTGCCCAAGGATGCCACGGCCTTGACGTTCTGCTTGCCACGGGTGCGGTCCCAGACCGTCAACAACGGCCCGACACCGGCCCCGGCAATGTCGATGGAGCCCGACAACAACGCATCGTTGACCGCCGCACCGCCCGATAGTTGGGTCCAGTCGACCTTGATATCGATGCCCTCCTCCTTACCGTGTTTCTCGATCAGTTGCTGGTCGCGAACCACGTTCAACAACAAGTAAACGATGCCGAACTGCTCGGCGATGCGAATCTCGCCTTCGGCGTGGGCGCTGGCCGGCGCGATCAGGCTGCTGGCGAGCAGGCTGAGCCCCAGGCCGATAGCTGCGGCCAACGGTGCAAAAACAATGGGTTTGGACATGGTGATTCTCCGGGCAATTTGCGCGCTGTGCAGCCGATCAGAAAGGGCGTCGCCCTGGATGGTGGTGCGGTACAGCTTGCGACGCAGATGGCTCGGGCAACCGGCTGCCAAGTGGATCAGCGAGCGGTTGTCCCAGAACACTAGGTCGTGGGGCTGCCATTGATGGCGATAGATGTTCTGGGGCAGCACGCTGTGGGCATACAGCTGCGTCAGGATTGCGGTGCTTTCATCCTCTGGCAAACCAACGATGCGGGTGGTGAAGCCCTCGCTGACGAACAACGCTTTGCGCCCGGTTTCCGGGTGGGTGCGGACGATTGGATGCACCACTTCGGCCACCTGGGCCAGTTGCTCTGGCGTCAACGTCGGGCGCCAGTTGCCTTCGAATTTGGTCTCGCTGTAGCGCGCCGTGTAGGAATGCGCCGCCGAACGGCCCTCGATCGCCTTCCGCAGCGTTTCGGGCAAACCGTCCCAGGCCTTGTGCATGTCAGCGAATAGCGTATCGCCGCCTTCGCTCGGCAGCTCCTGGGCATGGAGCATCGAGCCGAGGCTGGGCAATTGCTTATAGGAAAGGTCCGAATGCCAGAACTTGCCGGCGTCCCCAAGGCCGACGGATTGACCGTTTTCGATGATGTTGGAAACGATGAGGATTTCCGGATGCCCGGCCAGCAGGAACTGCTTGAGCACATGGATCTGCAGCACGCCAAAACGACGGCTGAAGGCGATGTGCTGTTCGGGGGTGATGCGTTGGTCGCGCAACACCACCACGTGATAGTCGAGGTGGGCGCGGTGGATGCGAGAGAAATCCTGGTCGTCGATGGGCCGGGACAGGTCCAGGCCGATAATCTCGGCGCCTACGGCATCGGGGAATGGGCGGATCTCGAACGACTGCGGCGCGATGTTCGCGGCATTTGAATCTGGAGAAAAAGAGACGGCTGACATACATCACTCCCACGCACGGCGCGCTTCGATGGCGCGCAATCGATCAAAACTCACGGCGTTACCGTGTTGGTTTGTGTCGTGCGGCGCGCCGATTGGTCGGCAGGTACGCAGGGGGATGACTCTAAAGATATAAGAGCGTTAGTTTAAATATTAAAAACGCATAATCATATGGCCGAACCGACGGTCTGGAAACGACGCCCGTGGCGAGGGAGCTTGCTCCCGCTTGAGTGCGCGGCGCTCGTCGCTTTTTATGGGGCCGCTGCGCGACCCAGCGGGAGCAAGCTCCCTCGCCACAAAAGCACCGAGTCACAGCTCGATTAATTTACCGCTCGTGCAAAGCCTCGGCCCGGGCTTTGACGATCGGCTTGAGCAGGTAGCTCAGCACGGTCTTCTTGCCGGTGATGATGTCCACTGACGCCACCATGCCCGGGATGATCAGCAACGGCTTTTCAGGCGTGCCCAGGTGGCTACGCTCGGTGCGCAGCTTGATGATGTAGTAAGTGCTTTTCTTGTCTTCATCGGTGATGGTGTCGGCGCCGATCTGTTCCAGCTTGGCTTTCAGCCCGCCATAGATGGTGTAGTCGTAAGCCGTGAATTTCACCGTGGCGTCCTGGCCGGGGTGCAGGAAGGCGATGTCCTGGGGACGGATTTTCGCCTCCACCAGGATGGTGTCGTCCAGCGGCACGATCTCCACCAGGTCGCTACCCGGCTGGATCACGCCACCGATGGTGTTCACCAGCATTTTGTTGACGATGCCGCGCACCGGCGACGTCACCAGAGTCCGGCTCACGCGGTCTTCCAGGGCCTTGCCGGTGGCCTGGGCCTTGTTCAGGTCGGTGCGCGCTTCGTTGAGTTGGGTCAAGGCTTCGCTGCGGAATTTACCGCGGGTCTCGTCGATCTTGCGCTGCACTTCCTTGATGGCCGACTCGGCGCGAGGAATCGCCAGCGTCGTGGCGTCCAGTTGCCCGCGGGTCTCGACTTCGGCGCGCTTGAGCCGCAGCACCTCCACCGGCGACACCGCGCCTTGGGCCACCAGCGGCTCGGACATGTTGATTTCCTGGCGTTGCAGCGCCAGGCCGGAGCGGTACTGCGCCTGCTTGGACACGAACTCGCGCAGCTCCTGCTGGCGCTGGATCAACTGCTCCTGCAAGCCACCGATCTCATCGTGCAGTTGCTGGCGACGGCTGATGTACAACGACTCTTCGCTGGCGGCCTGGCCCGGTACGGCCTCGAGCACATCGGCCGGAAAATTCAGCGGTCTATCTTCAACCTCGGCGCTCAGGCGCTCGACCCGCAGCAGCATCGACAGGCGATCGGCCTCGGTTTCCCCGACATTGGAGACAAACCGCGTGTCGTCCAGGCGAATCAATGGCGCGCCAGCCTCGACGATCTGCCCTTCCTTGATGAACAGCTCAGCGACGATGCCACCTTCCAGGTTCTGGATCTTCTGGATCTTGGACGATGGGATTGCCTTGCCGTCGCCCTTGGTCACTTCGTCGATCTCAGCGAAGTTGGCCCACAGCACCAAGAACACAAAGAAGCCGATGATGCCCCAGATCGTCAGGCGCACCACTCGCGGGGCGTCCTCGATCAGTGCCTTGTTGACCTCGGGCAGCGGTTGGCCATGCAGCGAGTCGGAACCCTTGAAATAGCGGCCCACAGCGCCCTTCAAACCTGATTTAAGCAACACTGATCTGCCCCTTTTTCAACGCTTCCATCACGGCGGCCTTGGGACCGTCGGCGAGGATCTGCCCTCGGTCGACCACCAACAGGCGATCCACCAGCGACAGCAGCGATGCCCGGTGCGTCACCAACAGCACCGTCTTGTTTTCCACCACGGCGGCCAAGCGCTGTTTCAAGCGTTCTTCGCCGGTGTTGTCCATGGCGCTGGTAGGTTCGTCCAGCAACAGGATGGGCGGATTGAGTAGCAACGCGCGAGCCAGGGCGACGTTCTGGCGCTGGCCGCCGGACAGGTTCTGTCCCCGCTCGCCCACTTGCAGCTCGTAGCCTTGCGGATGCAGGCGTGCGAACTCGTGTACGCCTGCCAGTTCCGCAGCCTGGAGCACCAATTCGTCTTCGACGTAACGGGCGCCGGAGGTCAGGTTGTCGCGCAGGGTGCCGGCCAACAACTGGATGTCCTGGGGCACATAGCCAATGTTGTAACGCAGCTCGCTGACGTCGATCTGGCGAATGTCCACGCCGTCCACCAGCAACGCGCCGTCGTCAGGCTGGTACAGACCCACCAGCAATTTGGCGAGCGAGCTTTTGCCCGAGCCACTGCGGCCGATGATGCCGATCTTTTCGCCCGGCTTGATCACCAGGTTGATGTTCTTCAACGCGGGGGTCTGCTGGTTCGGGTAGGTGAAATTCAACTGCCGGCATTCAACTGCACCCTGCAAGACCTTGCGGCTAAGCGGACGCTCTTCGAAATTGCGTTCCTGGGGCAGCTCCATCATTTGATCGACAGACGTCATGGTCACCCGCGCCTGCTGGTAACGGGTCAACAAGCCCGACAGCGACGCCAATGGGCTCAGGGCACGACCGCTGAGCATGTAGCAAGCGATCAACCCGCCCATGCTCAGGTTGCCGGCGATAATCTGGTAGACACCGAAGACGATCATGATCACCCCGGCCAGTTGCTGGATCAGCAAGGTGATGTTCATCGCCAGGCCGGACAGCATTTTCACCCGCAGTTCGAGACGGCCCAGGGTGCCGATGGTTTGTTCCCACTGATATTGCCGCTCACTCTCGGCGTTGTTGACCTTCACCGCATCCAGGCCGGCGAGGGTTTCGATCAGGCTGGATTGACGCTCGGCGCCCAGGGCCATGGTGCGCTCCATGGTCGCGACCAGAGGCTTTTGCAACGCATAACCGATCAGCAAGGCAATCGGGAACGCCAGCACCGGAATCCACACCAGATGCCCACCGAGGATCGCGATGACCATGAAGATCAGCAGGGTGAACGGCAGGTCGATCAGGCTGGTGAGGGTCAGCGAGGCAAGGAAATCCCGCAGGCTCTGAAACTCATGAATATTCTGGGCAAAGCTGCCCACCCGCGCAGGGCGGTATTTCATGGCCATGCCGACGATGCGCTCGAACAGCGTCGCCGAAATGATCAAGTCGGTTTTCTTGCCCGCCAAATCCAGGCACAAGCTGCGCAGCATTTTCAGGATGAGGTCGAACACATAGGCGCCGGTGATCCCGACGGCGAGTACCCACAGCGTCGACTCGGCCTGGTTCGGCACCACGCGATCGTAGACGTTCATCACGAACAGCGGAGCGGCCATGGCGATGATGTTGATCAACAGGCTGGCGGCGATGGCGTCGGCGTACAGCCAGCGGGAACGCTTGAGCGTATCGCGAAACCAGGAACGCGCGCGGGGAATGAGCGTGCCGTGGTTGACGTCAAATTTATGCTGCGGTTGGGCGAAAAAAACTTTGCCGCTGTAGTCGTCGGCAAGCAGCTCATGGCTCACCGTGACTTCGCCGCCTTCGCTTTCGCTAAGCAGCAAGCGCGCCTGGCCGTCCCCGGCCCAGCCCAGCAGCACGGCGCTGCGGCCTTCCTTAAGCAGCAACAGGGCCGGCATTGCAATGGCGGGGATTTGTTCAAGCTTGCGCTGCAGCACCCGGCCTTGCAGACCGGCACGGGCCGCCGCACGCGACAATAATTCGACGCTCAGCCGTTGCTTGGGCAACGGCAGGCCGGTGGTGAGCATCGCCGCGCTGGCAGGCTTCTGATGCAGCATGCAAAGCGCCAGCAAACCATCCAACAACGGGTCGTCGTGCAGCGTGCGCGGGTCATGAACTAGTTCGACTGGACTGACTTCTGATTCCACGCTCGGCACTCTGACTGATAAAAACGGGTGGGAGGACTCAATTCATCCCAGGTAACTGGACCTTGGGTTTCACGTCGTTCTGCACAACCGATGCCAACGGCGCGACCACACCCTGGCTTTTCAGCAACTGGCCCATGGTTGCCTTGATCCGGTACTGGGTGAACAGCTGCACGTTCTTGATTTCCGCCAGGCGACGGGAAGCGCTGAACAACTCGTTTTCGCTGTCGAGCAAGTCGAGCAAGGTACGCTCGCCGAGGCTGAACTGCTTCTGATAGGCCGTGCGCACGTTGGCGCTGCGGTCGACGTATTGCTGGGCGATCGGCACTTGGGCGTTGGCGTTGTTCAACGCGTTCCAGGCCAGGCCCAGTTCTTCGTTCAACTGGCGCAGCGCGTTGTTGCGGATATCCAGCGCCTGGTTGGACAGGTAGGACTTGGATTCCAGGTCGGCCTTGTTACTGCCACCGGCGTACAGGTTGAAGCGCATGCGCAGCATGGCTTGCCATTCATTGTTGTGGCCGTTCTGGCCGTCCAGGTCATTGTCGGCAGTGCGACCCAACTCTGCATCGAAGCGTGGATAGAAGCTCGACTTGGCGGCCGCGTACTGCTGCTCGGCAGCGGCGATATCCGCTTCGGCCGAACGCAGCACCGGGCTGTTGTCTAGCATCTGGGCGCGGGCTTCGGTGAGGTTGGCCGGCAGCAGCGCCATAAAGTCGGCGGGACGCTCCAATTGATCCGGCAGTTGGCCGACGGCGCTGAGGTAATTGGTCTCGGCGTCGGCCAGGTTGGTCTGTTCGGTGATGAGGTTATTGCGGGCCTGGGCCATGCGCGCTTCGGCCTGGTCCAGGTCGGCGCCGCTGCCTACGCCACGGGAGGTGCGCAGCTTGATCTGATCGAAGATGCGTTCGTGGCTTTTGAGGTTTTCCTCGGCCAGGCGCACGAATTCGCGACGGGTCAGCACGTCCAGGTACACCTGGGCCACCGTCAAGCCAGTGCGCTCAGAGGCGTCGAGCAAGGAATAGGCACGGGCATTGACGTTGGCTTGTTGACGCCCCACTTCGCTGGACGTCGCAAAACCGTCAAAAACCATTTGCGACAGGCGCAGGCTCGACTCGCTGCGGTTCAAGGTTTCCCAATGATTATTGGTGCCCGAACGGGTGGTCACGCTGTCGGTGCCTTCACGGCCGTACCCGGCTGCGAGGTCCACTCTAGGCAGGTAGCCGCCCTTGGCAGCCTTGAGCTGATAGTCCGCCGCCAGGCGACTGTTCACGCCCGCCTGGATTTCCGGGTGAACATCCAATGCTTGTTGCATGGCCTGCGGCAAGGTTTGTGCTTGTACGAAACTGGCGGCGAGGGCGAAAGGTAAAGCCTTGAGCAGATGCGAACGCATGGTTGGTTAAATCCCGAAAACGCTTGTCTTGAATCACAGCGAAACGTGGCGCTGCATCGGATGATGGCAACCGGAATGACCGTATGTCGGAAAGTTCAAAACAGGGGTTGGAACACGCACTGAAAGAACAGGTCGCCGCTTAAATATCAATGTGACATTACAGAAGCGATTGTTTAGGATGGCCGGCAGAAGGTCAATAGTTTGGCAGCAACAAAAACCTTCCGCAGTTGCCGCCAATAAACCGTCAAATTTAAAGCGTCAAAACATTTTCCCTTAGTGAGCATGTACGTCCAGACCGCTACGGCCAACGAGGCTGTCGGGTCCATGGAAGTCTACTGAACGTGGTACCCGGAGAGTCTTCAATGAGCAGTGTTATTGCCGTCGTCAAAAGCATTGTTGGTCAGGTTTTCGCCGTATCCCCCGAGGGTATTCGGCGCGTACTCATTGAAGGCGACCGCCTTAACGTGGGCGACCAGTTGGACACCGGCCCTGCCGGTGCCGTCACATTGGAGCTGGCCGATGGCCGCTCGCTGGACCTGGGCCGGGACACCCAATGGAGCGCCAATGATGCGGACTCCTCCACTGATCTGGAACAGGCCGCCGCCCAAGCCGCGCCCTCGGTAGACGAACTGCAACAAGCCATCGCCGCGGGCGTCGACCCGACGACCGCCCTGGAAGCCACCGCTGCCGGCCCAACCGCTGCTGGCACGGGCGGTGCGGCCGGTGGTGGCCACAACTTCGTCGTACTGGATGCCACGGCTGGCAGCGTCGATCCGACAATCGGTTTTCCCACGGAAGGACTCGCCGCGGCTGCCGCCACCGATGACAACATCCTGGGTGGTGACACCACTGCCGATACGACCGCCAACGCCGTGCTCAATGCGACCATGACGCTGAGCGCCACGCCGACCCTGACCGAGGCCGGCGGCGTGCTGGTCTACACCGCGACCGTCACCCAGGCGCCGCTGACCAACCTGACCGTGACCTTGTCCAACGGTGCAGTCATCGTCATTCCAGCCGGACAACTGACCGGCAGCGTCAATGTGCCGCTCGCGCCGAACGACACGGTCTATAACGACCCAAGCCAGATCAGCGTGACTGTCACCGGCACCACCGGCGGCAGCGGCATCGCCGTGACCGTACCCACCACGCCCGCCGTTACCCAGATCACCGACACCGTCGACACCACCACCGTCACCCTGAGCGCAGGCGACACCGTTACCGAAGGCGGTCAGATCACTTACACCGCCACGCTGACCAATCCGGCCCAGACGCCAGTGACCGTGACCTTGAGCAACGGCTCGGTCATTACCATTGCCGCCGGCCAGACCACCGGCACCGTCGCTGTCGATACCCCGCCGAACGATGTCTACAACAATGGCAGTACTGTCAGCGCCACCATTACTGGCGCAACTGGGGGTAACTTCGAGAACCTGGTTCCGAATACGGCGCCTGCGGTCACGACGATCACTGATTCGCTTGACACCACCACCGTGACGTTGACCGCCAACCCGACCGTGAATGAAAACGGCACGATCACTTACACCGCTACCCTGACCGGTGCCGATGGCAAGCCCGTTACCGCGCAAAATGGTCCGGTTACCGTGACCTTGGACAGTGGTAAAACCATCACTATCGCAGCCGGCGCGAGCTCGGGTGTGTTGGATGTAGCGGTCGGCAACGACGTCTACCAAGGTCCAACGACGGTTACTGAATCGATTGCCTCGGCAACCGGCGGCAACCTCGAAGCCATCGCACCGAACACCACGCCAGTCAGCACTGTGGTCAGCGATGTCAACGACACCACTACCGTGACGCTGACCGCTAACCCAACCGTGAATGAAAACGGCACGATCACCTACACCGCCACGCTGACGGGTGCCGATGGAAAGCCGGTCACTGCCCAGAATGGTCCGGTTACCGTGACCTTGGACAGTGGTAAAACCATCACTATCGCAGCCGGTGCAAGCTCGGGTGTGTTGGATGTAGCGGTAGGCAACGACGTGTACCAAGGCCCAACGACGGTTACTGAATCGATTGCCTCGGCATCCGGCGGCAATCTCGAAGCCATCGCACCGAACAGGACTCCAGTGAGCACTGTGGTCAGCGATGTCAACGACACCACTACCGTGACGCTGACCGCTAACCCAACCGTGAACGAAAACGGCACGATCACCTACACCGCGACCTTGACCGGTGCCGATGGCAAGCCGGTCACTGCGCAAAATGGTCCGGTTACCGTGACCTTGGACAGCGGCAAGACCATCACCATCGCAGCGGGCGCAAGCTCGGGTGTGTTGGATGTAGCGGTCGGCAACGACGTCTACCAAGGCCCAACTACCGTCACCGAGTCGATCAAAGATGCAACCGGTGGCAACCTCGAAGCCATCGCGCCAAACACGACTCCAGTGAGCACTGTGGTCAGCGATGTCAACGACACCACTACCGTGACACTGACCGCTAACCCGACCGTGAACGAAAACGGCACGATCACTTACACCGCGACCCTGACCGGTGCCGATGGCAAGCCAGTCACTGCGCAAAATGGTCCGGTTACCGTGACCTTGGACAGCGGCAAGACCATCACCATCGCAGCGGGCGCAAGCTCGGGTGTGTTGGATGTAGCGGTCGGCAACGACGTGTACCAAGGCCCTACCACTGTCACCGAGTCGATCAAAGATGCAACCGGTGGCAATCTCGAAGCCATCGCGCCGAACACCACGCCAGTCAGCACTGTGGTCAGCGATGTCAACGACACGACCACCGTGACCTTGACCGCTAACCCGACCATGAATGAAAACGGCACGATCACTTATACCGCGACCCTGACCGGCGCCGATGGCAAGCCCGTCACTGCCCAGAATGGTCCTGTAACGGTCACGCTCGAAAGCGGTAAGACGATCACCATCGCAGCCGGCGCAAGCTCGGGCGTGTTGGATGTGGCGGTCGGCAACGACGTCTACCAAGGTCCAACGACGGTTACTGAATCGATTGCCTCGGCATCCGGCGGCAACCTCGAAGCCATCGCACCGAACACCGCTCCGGTCAGCACTATCGTCAGCGACGTCAACGACACGACCACCGTGACGCTGACGGCTAACCCGACCGTGAATGAAAACGGCACGATCACTTACACTGCGACCTTGACGGGTGCCGATGGCAAGCCAGTCACTGCGCAAAATGGTCCGGTTACCGTGACCTTGGACAGTGGTAAAACCATCACTATCGCAGCCGGAGCGAGCTCTGGTGTGTTGGATGTAGCGGTAGGCAACGACGTCTACCAAGGCCCTACGACGGTTACTGAATCGATTGCCTCGGCATCCGGCGGCAACCTCGAAGCCATCGCACCGAACACCACGCCAGTCAGCACTGTGGTCAGCGATGTCAACGACACCACTACCGTGACCTTGACTGCTAACCCAACCGTGAACGAAAACGGCACGATCACCTACACCGCGACCTTGACCGGTGCCGATGGCAAGCCCGTTACCGCGCAAAATGGTCCTGTAACGGTCACGCTCGAAAGCGGCAAGACGATTACCATCGCAGCGGGCGCAAGCTCGGGCGTATTGGATGTAGCGGTCGGCAACGACGTGTACCAAGGCCCTACCACTGTCACCGAGTCGATCAAAGATGCAACCGGTGGCAACCTGGAAGCCATCGCGCCGAACACGACGCCAGTCAGCACCGTGGTCAGCGACGTTAACGACACGACCACCGTGACGCTGACCGCTAACCCAACCGTGAACGAAAACGGCACGATCACTTACACCGCCACCCTGACCGGTGCCGATGGCAAGCCGGTCACTGCGCAAAATGGTCCGGTTACCGTGACCTTGGACAGCGGCAAGACCATCACCATCGCAGCGGGCGCAAGCTCGGGTGTGTTGGATGTAGCGGTCGGCAACGACGTCTACCAAGGCCCAACTACCGTCACCGAGTCGATCAAAGATGCAACCGGTGGCAACCTCGAAGCCATCGCGGCTAACACGACGCCAGTCAGCACCGTGGTCAGCGATGTCAACGACACCACTACCGTGACCTTGACCGCCAACCCGACCGTGAACGAAAACGGCACGATCACTTATACCGCCACCCTGACGGGTGCCGATGGCAAACCCGTCACTGCCCAGAACGGTCCGGTTACCGTGACGCTCGAAAGCGGCAAGACGATCACCATCGCAGCCGGTGCAAGCTCGGGTGTGTTGGATGTGGCGGTCGGCAACGACGTCTACCAAGGTCCAACCACCGTCACCGAGTCGATCAAAGACGCATCCGGCGGCAACCTCGAAGCCATCGCGCCGAACACGACGCCAGTCAGCACCGTGGTCAGCGACGTCAACGACACCACCACCGTGACGTTGACTGCTAACCCGACCGTGAATGAAAACGGCACGATCATTTATACCGCGACCTTGACCGGTGCCGATGGCAAGCCCGTTACCGCGCAAAATGGTCCTGTAACGGTCACGCTCGAAAGCGGCAAGACCATCACCATCGCAGCCGGTGCAAGCTCGGGTGTGTTGGATGTGGCGGTCGGCAACGACGTCTACCAAGGTCCAACCACCGTCACCGAGTCGATCAAAGACGCATCCGGCGGCAACCTCGAAGCCATCGCGCCGAACACGACGCCAGTCAGCACCGTGGTCAGCGATGTCAACGACACCACCACCGTGACCTTGACTGCTAACCCAACCGTGAACGAAAACGGCACGATCACTTATACCGCCACGCTGACGGGTGCCGATGGCAAGCCGGTCACTGCGCAAAATGGTCCTGTAACGGTCACGCTCGAAAGCGGTAAGACGATCACCATCGCAGCCGGTGCAAGCTCGGGTGTGTTGGATGTGGCGGTCGGCAACGACGTCTACCAAGGTCCAACGACGGTTACTGAATCGATTGCCTCGGCATCCGGCGGCAACCTCGAAGCCATCGCACCGAACACCGCTCCGGTCAGCACTATCGTCAGCGACGTCAACGACACGACCACCGTGACGCTGACGGCTAACCCGACCGTGAACGAAAACGGCACGATCACTTATACCGCCACGCTGACGGGTGCCGATGGCAAGCCGGTCACTGCCCAGAACGGTCCGGTTACCGTGACGCTGGAAAGCGGTAAAACCATCACCATCGCAGCCGGTGCAAGCTCGGGTGTGTTGGATGTGGCGGTCGGCAACGACGTCTACCAAGGTCCAACGACGGTTACTGAATCGATTGCCTCGGCATCCGGCGGCAACCTGGAAGCCATCGCACCTAACACCGCTCCGGTCAGCACTATCGTCAGCGACGTTAACGACACGACCACCGTGACGCTGACCGCCAACCCAACCGTGAATGAAAACGGCACGATCACCTACACCGCCACCCTGACCGGTGCCGATGGCAAGCCCGTCACTGCTCAGAACGGTCCGGTTACCGTGACGCTGGAAAGCGGTAAAACCATCACCATCGCAGCCGGCGCAAGCTCGGGTGTGTTGGATGTGGCAGTGGGCAACGACGTCTACCAAGGCCCAACCACCGTCACCGAGTCGATCAAAGACGCATCCGGCGGCAACCTCGAAGCCATCGCACCGAACACCACGCCAGTCAGCACCGTGGTCAGCGACGTCAACGACACGACCACCGTGACGCTGACGGCTAACCCAACCGTGAACGAAAACGGCACGATCACTTACACCGCCACGCTGACGGGTGCCGATGGCAAACCCGTCACTGCCCAGAATGGTCCTGTAACGGTCACGCTCGAAAGCGGCAAGACGATCATCATCGCAGCCGGTGCAAGCTCGGGTGTGTTGGATGTGGCGGTCGGCAACGACGTCTACCAAGGTTCAACCGCCATCACCGAGTCGATCAAAGACGCATCCGGCGGCAACCTCGAAGCCATCGCGCCGAACACCACGCCAGTCAGCACTGTGGTCAGCGATGTTAACGACACGACGACCGTGACGTTGACCGCGAACCCAACCGTGAACGAAAACGGCACGATTACTTACACCGCCACGCTGACGGGTGCCGATGGCAAACCCGTCACTGCTCAGAACGGTCCGGTTACCGTGACGCTGGAAAGCGGTAAAACCATCACCATCGCAGCCGGTGCAAGCTCGGGTGTGTTGGATGTGGCGGTCGGCAACGACGTCTACCAAGGTCCAACCACCGTCACCGAGTCGATCAAAGACGCATCCGGCGGCAACCTCGAAGCCATCGCGCCGAACACGACGCCAGTCAGCACCGTGGTCAGCGACGTCAACGACACCACTACCGTGACCTTGACCGCCAACCCGACCGTGAACGAAAACGGCACGATCACTTACACCGCGACCCTGACCGGTGCCGATGGCAAGCCGGTCACTGCGCAAAATGGTCCTGTAACGGTCACGCTCGAAAGCGGTAAGACGATCACCATCGCAGCCGGTGCAAGCTCGGGTGTGTTGGATGTGGCGGTCGGCAACGACGTCTACCAAGGTCCAACGACGGTTACTGAATCGATTGCCTCGGCATCCGGCGGCAACCTCGAAGCTATCGCACCGAACACCACGCCAGTCAGCACTGTGGTCAGCGATGTCAACGATACGACCACCGTGACCTTGACCGCTAACCCAACCGTGAATGAAAACGGCACGATCACTTATACCGCCACGCTGACGGGTGCCGATGGCAAGCCGGTCACTGCGCAAAATGGTCCGGTTACCGTGACCTTGGACAGTGGTAAAACCATCACTATCGCAGCCGGAGCAAGCTCGGGTGTGTTGGATGTAGCGGTTGGCAACGACGTCTACCAAGGTCCAACGACGGTTACCGAATCGATTGCCTCGGCATCCGGTGGCAATCTGGAAGTCATCGCGCCTAACAACACGCCAGTCAGCACTGTGGTCAGCGACGTCAACGACACCACCACCGTGACGCTGACCGCTAACCCGACCGTGAACGAAAACGGCACGATCACTTACACCGCTACCCTGACCGGTGCCGATGGCAAACCCGTCACTGCCCAGAACGGTCCGGTTACCGTGACGCTCGAAAGCGGCAAGACGATCACCATCGCAGCCGGTGCAAGCTCGGGTGTGTTGGATGTGGCGGTCGGCAACGACGTCTACCAAGGTCCAACCACCGTCACCGAGTCGATCAAAGACGCATCCGGCGGCAACCTCGAAGCCATCGCGCCGAACACGACGCCAGTCAGCACCGTGGTCAGCGACGTCAACGACACCACTACCGTGACCTTGACCGCCAACCCGACCGTGAACGAAAACGGCACGATCACTTACACCGCGACCCTGACCGGTGCCGATGGCAAGCCAGTCACTGCGCAGAACGGTCCGGTCACCGTGACCTTGGACAGCGGTAAGACCATCACCATCGCAGCCGGCGCAAGCTCGGGCGTGTTGGATGTGGCAGTGGGCAACGACGTCTACCAAGGCCCAACTACCGTCACCGAGTCGATCAAAGATGCAACCGGTGGCAACCTGGAAGCCATCGCGCCAAACACGACTCCAGTGAGCACCGTGGTCAGCGATGTCAACGACACCACTACCGTGACCTTGACTGCTAACCCAACCGTGAACGAAAACGGCACGATCACCTACACCGCCACCCTGACCGGTGCCGATGGCAAGCCGGTCACTGCGCAAAATGGTCCGGTTACCGTGACCTTGGACAGTGGTAAAACCATCACCATCGCAACCGGAGCGAGCTCTGGTGTCTTGGATGTAGCGGTAGGCAACGACGTCTACCAAGGCCCTACGACGGTTACCGAATCGATTGCCTCGGCATCCGGCGGCAACCTCGAAGCCATCGCACCTAACACCACGCCAGTCAGTACTGTGGTCAGCGACGTCAACGACACCACTACCGTGACGTTGACTGCTAACCCGACCGTGAATGAAAACGGCACGATCACTTACACCGCTACCCTGACCGGTGCCGATGGCAAGCCCGTTACCGCGCAAAATGGTCCGGTTACCGTGACCTTGGACAGCGGTAAGACCATCACCATCGCAGCGGGCGCAAGCTCGGGCGTATTGGATGTAGCGGTAGGCAACGACGTGTACCAAGGCCCTACCACTGTCACCGAGTCGATCAAAGACGCATCCGGCGGCAATCTCGAAGCCATCGCGCCAAACACGACTCCAGTGAGCACTGTGGTCAGCGATGTCAACGACACCACTACCGTGACGCTGACCGCTAACCCAACCGTGAACGAAAACGGCACGATCACTTATACCGCCACGCTGACGGGTGCCGATGGCAAACCCGTCACTGCGCAGAACGGTCCTGTAACGGTCACGCTCGAAAGCGGTAAGACGATCACCATCGCAGCGGGCGCAAGCTCGGGTGTGTTGGATGTGGCGGTGGGCAACGACGTCTACCAAGGCCCTACGACGGTTACTGAATCGATTGCCTCGGCAACAGGTGGCAACCTCGAAGCCATCGCACCTAACACGACGCCAGTCAGCACTGTGGTCAGCGATGTCAACGACACCACTACCGTGACGCTGACGGCTAACCCGACCGTGAATGAAAACGGCACGATCACCTACACCGCCACGCTGACGGGTGCCGATGGCAAACCCGTCACTGCCCAGAACGGTCCGGTTACCGTGACGCTGGAAAGCGGTAAAACCATCACCATCGCAGCCGGCGCAAGCTCGGGTGTGTTGGATGTGGCAGTGGGCAACGACGTCTACCAAGGCCCAACCACCGTCACCGAGTCGATCAAAGATGCAACAGGTGGCAACCTCGAAGCCATCGCGCCGAACACGACGCCAGTCAGCACTGTGGTCAGCGATGTCAACGACACCACTACCGTGACGCTGACGGCTAACCCGACCGTGAATGAAAACGGCACGATCACTTACACCGCGACCTTGACGGGTGCCGATGGAAAGCCGGTCACTGCCCAGAATGGTCCGGTTACCGTGACCTTGGACAGTGGTAAAACCATCACCATCGCAGCGGGCGCAAGCTCGGGTGTGTTGGATGTAGCGGTTGGCAACGACGTCTACCAGGGTCCAACGACGGTTACCGAATCGATTGCCTCGGCATCCGGTGGCAACCTAGAAGCCATCGCACCGAACACCGCTCCGGTCAGCACTATCGTCAGCGACGTTAACGACACGACCACCGTGACGCTGACCGCCAACCCAACCGTGAATGAAAACGGCACGATCACCTACACCGCCACGCTGACGGGTGCCGATGGCAAACCCGTCACTGCCCAGAATGGTCCGGTCACCGTGACGCTCGAAAGCGGTAAGACGATCACCATCGCAGTCGGTGCTAGCTCGGGTGTGTTGGATGTAGCGGTCGGCAACGACGTCTACCAAGGTCCAACGACGGTTACTGAATCAATTGCCTCGGCATCCGGCGGCAACCTGGAAGCCATCGCACCTAACACCGCGCCGGTCAGCACCGTGGTCAGCGACGTCAACGACACCACTACCGTGACCTTGACCGCCAACCCGACCGTGAACGAAAACGGTACGATCACCTACACCGCCACCCTGACGGGCGCCGACGGTAAACCCGTCACCGCGCAAAATGGTCCTGTAACGGTCACGCTCGAAAGCGGTAAGACAATCACCATCGCAGCCGGCGCAAGCTCTGGCGTGCTCAATGTCGCGGTCGGTAACGATGTCTATACCGGTGCGCCGTCCATTACCGAGTCGATCAAATCGGCATCCGGCGGCAATCTGGAAGCCATCGTCGTTGATAAGACTGGCGCATCGACTGCTGTAGGCGACACCGTCGACAACACCACTGTCAGCATCACCGGCAGCTCATCGGTCACCGAAGGCCAGGCGGCTACCTATACCGTCAGCCTGACGAACCCGGCGCAAACCGAGGTGACGGTGAAGATCGTCTACAGCGGCACTGCCGCCGACGGCTCGGACTTCACGGGCGTTTACACCGTGAAGATCCCGGCCAATGCCACCAGCGCCAACTTCAACGTGGCAACCCTGGACGACAAGATCACCGAAGGCACGGAAAACTTCGTGGTCAAGATCGACTCCGCCACCGGCGGTAACTTCGAGCATCTGGCGGTCAGCGGGACCAACGGCAGTGTCAGCACCTCGATCATCGACAACGATGCGGCGCCGGTGCTCGACCTGGATGCCAACAACTCCAGTGGCAAGACCGGTGCCGATTACCAGGTGACCTTCACCGAAGGCACCACCGGCCCAGGCGTGTCGATTGGCGATACCGACCTGAAGATCACCGACCCGGACAGCACCATGCTGACCGGCGCCACCATTGTGCTGACCAACCGTCAGCCTGGCGATCATCTGAACCTGGGCAATAGCGTCAACGGCATCAGCATCAACGCCAACAGCACCGACGGCAAGGTCGTCCTGACGCTGACGGGCAATGCGACGCTGGCCGATTATATGCAGCAGATCAAGAACATCAGCTTCATCAACAACAGCGAAGACCCGAGCAGCGTACCGCGCGTCATCACCGTGACGGTGACCGACGGCGCCAGCTACTCCAACACCGCCACTACCACGGTGAACGTGGTCGGCGTCAATGATGCACCGGTGGCCGCCGGTGGTTCGGTGACCGGTACCGAGGACACTTCGCTGGTCCTCGGCTGGTCGACCTTCGGCGTCAGCGACGTGGACAGCTCCGCCGCCAGCCAGGGCGTGAAAATCACCGGGTTGCCAGGCGATGGCAAGTTGCAGTACCTGGATGGCGCGACCTGGAAGAACGTTGCCAACAACCAGACCTTCACCAAGGCCGACATCGACGCCGGCAAGTTGCGCTTCACCCCGGATGCCAACGAATCCGGTGCCAATGGTTATGGCGGCAGCGGCGTGGGCAACAAGCAGGCTGACTACGCGCAGATCAAATTCCAGCCAACCGACGGCCAGGCCCTGGGCAACACCGGCACCGTGAAGATCGACATCACGCCAACCGCCGACGCGCCGACCCTCAACGTAGCCGGCAACAACGTGACCTCCACCGGCCTGATCAAGGAAGTCTGGACCGGGCTGTCGGGCCTGGGCACCGATGGCAACGGCGCGCCGTCGGGCACGCTCAAGTCAGTGATCGATGCCGCCGGCACGCCGAACAGCAGCACCAACGTGAGCAACGTGCAGAACGACGGCAACGTCAATCCGGGCACCGCGTCGAAGACCTCGGGGCTGATTTTCCTGGAAGCCGGCAAGATCTATACCTTCAGCGGCACCGGCGATGACAGCCTGCTGGTGACCATTGGTGGCAAGGACGTGGCGGGCATTACCTGGGGCGCCGGTGGCAAGCTCAATGGTTCGTTCACCCCGACCACCAGCGGCTACTACACCCTGGACATCTACCACCACAACCAGACCGGCCCGGGCAGCTATGACGTGAACCTGTCGGTCAACGGCAGCACGCCCGTGGACCTGAGCAGCGCCGGCATACCGCTCTATACCGGCGTCGCCGACCTGACGAACGCTGGCGTGTCCGTTTCCGACCTGCACGGCACCAATGGCGAAGGCTACTACGACGGCTTCAAGCTCAACGAAGGCGCCGAAGGCGGCAGCGTCAACCTGTCGAAGATCACCACCGCCCTGACCGACACCGACGGTTCCGAAAGCTTGAGCGTGAAGATCGGCGGCATGCCTGAAGGCAGCGTCCTGAGTGACGGCGCGGGTCACACCGCAACCGTGGGAGCCAACGGCGAAGCCTCGGTTACCGGCTGGAACCTGGGCAGCCTCAACCTGACGCCGCCGACCTATTTCAACGGCCAGATCAACCTGACAGTGACGTCGACCTCCACCGAAACCCTCGGCGGGTCGGCGACGACCACGGCACAGATCCCGGTAACGGTGCATCCGGCGGTCTACAACGCTGCGACAGCCACTTCCGGCAGTGACAACGTCACCGGCACCGACGGCAACGACATCGTGGTCGCCGACATCGGCGGCCTGACCGTGGTGCCGGGCGTCAACTACAACATCGCGTTCATGGTCGACAGCTCCGGCAGCATGAGCTCGTCTTCCGTTACCGCCGCGAAGAACTCGCTGACCCAGGTGTTCAACACGCTCAAGCAGAGCATGGGCAGCAACTCCGGGACGGTGAATATTTTCCTGGCGGACTTCGATAACCAGGTGAACCAAACCGTTTCGGTCAACCTCAAGGACCCGAACGCGTTGGCGTTGCTCAAGAGCGTCCTGGACTCGATGGATTCCGGTGGTGGTACCAACTACGAAGACGTATTCAAGACCACCGCCAACTGGTTCAAGAGCAGCGAGGCCATGAGCAACTCCGGTGCGAAGAACCTGACGTACTTCATCACCGACGGCCAGCCGACTTACTACCAGAGCGACGAAGACACAAACCCGGATATCTACAACGGCGTGAAGCTCGACAGCTTGATCACCACCAGCAATTACAAGCTGGGGCAGACGTTCAGCGCCGCACTGGACAGCACCCACCGTGTTCAGGTCGACAAGTCCGGCAACGTCACGCTGCAAACTTGGAAAAAGTCCTGGGGCGGCTACTGGAGCGAAGAGAACCTGGGCACGCTGCACGCCCAAGGCGACGGCACCTATGAGCTGTCGTACCGCGACGGGACCGGCAGCAGTACCGACTCGGCCGCCACCAGCAACTCCGCGAGCGCCTTCGCGCTATTGAGTTCGGTATCGGGCGTAGAGGCTATCGGCCTGAACAAGGGCGTCACTCTGTCCGACCTCGCACCCTACGACTCGGACGGCAAGCCGCAAACCAACATCGACCCCAAGGACCTGGCCAACTCGATCATCGGCCACACCGAAGCGACGATGCCGGGAGCCGATACGGTCAACGGCGCGGACGGCAACGACATCCTGTTCGGCGACCTGGTGAGTTTCAACGGCATCGCCGGCGAGGGTTACCAGGCCATCCAGTCATTTGTCGCCCAACAAAGCGGCGCGGACGTCAGCAAGGTCACCACCAGCAACGTGCACCAGTACATCACCGAACACTACACCGCGTTCGATGTGTCCGGCGCACATGACGGCAACGACACCCTGCTGGGCGGTGCCGGCAACGACATCATCTTCGGTCAGGGCGGCAAGGACTTGCTGGACGGTGGTAAAGGCAATGACATCCTGCTCGGCGGCAGCGGTGCCGATACCCTGATTGGCGGCACGGGCAACGACACCCTGATCGGTGGTCTGGGCGGCGACACGTTTGTCTGGAAAGCCGGCGACACCGGCAATGACGTGATCAAGGACTTCAAGGCCGGCGACGGTGACCGGATCGACCTGCGGGACCTGTTGCAGGGCGAAACCGGCAGCACCATCGATCACTTCCTGAAAATCAGCACGGTCGATGGCGTGTCCTCCTTGCAAGTCAGCACCACCGGCCAGTTCAACGCGGCCAACGGTGCGGCGGCGACGCCAGACGTGACGATCAAGCTGGAAGGCAACAACTGGTCGAACATCAACCTGAACTCGCTGATCGCCGGCAGTGATCCGACCATCAAGATCGATCACAACAACAGCTGAGGCTGACACACATCCTGTGGAGAGGGAGCTGGCTCCCTCGCCATGGGATAAGTGTTCATACTCCCCCCAGTTGGCCTATGCTGCCCAGCATGACGCCGCTTCATACATGAGGGATGCCCGATGTTTTATGTGCAACGCGATGCACAAGGCCTGCTGGTGCGCGTGGAAGCCACCGCTTACGCCGAGGCCACCGAGACCTTGCCGGCCGACAACCATGAGATCCAGGACTGGTTCGCCAACCAGGCGGTAGAAAACAGCCTCAAGCAACTCAAACAAAGCGACCTGGAGATGATCCGGGTACTCGATGACTTGATCCAGGTGCTGACCAGCAAAGGCGTCATCCGCGTCACCGACCTGCCACCAGCGGCCCAGGCCAAGCTGATGGACCGCAACCAGGCCCGTGAAGCGCTGGGTGGGTTGAGTCGGTTGATCGATGACGATGAGAAGGGGTTGATCTAGCCTGCCGCCAAGGCTGGCGCCATTGCCTGCAGCACACCGAACCTGTGGCGAGGGCGCTTGCTCCCGCTGGCCTGCGAAGCATGCCCCAGCCCGTCTATATGCGAAACCGTGTTGGCAGGTTTTACGACTGCTGCGCAGCCGAGCGGGAGCAAGCTCCCTCGCCACGAATTTTTTGGTGTCTGGGCTGACGCTATCGCGAGCAGGCTCGCTCCCACGGTAGATCAGTGTTGACCCTTTATATTCCGGCTCGACACAGATCCAGTGTGGGAGATTCTATGTTGCAGGGGAACCCTGCAGCATAGAATTAGAGCGATATTCGCTCTGGTTTTTCATCAGGGCGAATGCCACCCGACACAATTTACGGGCGAGGCTCACCAACGCTTGGGTTCTGGCGAAACCTCTTGCCAAGCAGGACTCGTAGTAAGGCTTCCAGACTGGAGACCGGCAAGCCGCCATTGCTGCGGTGTGTGCCAAGCGTCGCAGCTCGCCATCTCCTTTCTTGCTCAGGTGTCTGGGACTGTGTTTTTTTCCGGAGTCTTTTGGCCTCAGGTCCATCCCTAAAAAGGCAATGAACGCATCGCCGCTGGCGAAGTCACCTCGCATGAATGCGGTCGCCAGGCTTGTTGCCGTCAGTTCGCCCACACCCTCAATGGCTTTGCAGCGGTTGATATTCTCAGTAATCCCCGCCCCTTGGCTGGCTTCACGCAATAACTTCTGAATGGCCCGATCGCTTTGCTTGAAGGCGTCCAGTTGCTGGGTCAGGATATCTTTCAGAAGCGGTTCGCTCGACCAGCTCAGCATGAGGCTGACGCGAGCTTTGATCAGTTCTGCACGCTTGCGTAGCAGGCTTCTTAGCACTTTGTAGGCATCTGAAGGTGGTGTCCAGGCACGTAACCGTTGCTGTTCATTCGTCAGATAACGCGCCAGCAAACGTGCATCACAAGGGTCGGTTTTTGCCCGCTGCCCAATGCTTTCGCGGTAATGGGCCACACGATAGGCATCCACAACATAAACCCTGTGCCCCATCCCATGGGCCAGTTCAGCCGTATCCAGGTGATAAAAGCTGGTGGCTTCCAAGGCAATCAAGCTTTGCGCTGGCAACATTTTGAGCCAACGGACAAGGGCTTCACGATTGTTATCGACGATTTGAATGCTTTTCAGATCCTCGCGATAAGCGACAATTTCAGCCTTGGCGACATCAATACCGATAACCGCTGGAGAGGTAAGGATTGTCATCTCGAATCCTCGGAGCTAGGGTTTAGATGCTTGTCGGGGTCTACCGTAGCGCTGGCTTGCTTCTATCGTCGGTTTTACCGATGAATTCCTTATCGGCGCTTTAGGTAGAAAGGGCGGGATGAGAAGTCTCCCACGGTCCGTACTGGCTAGAGTCGGAATCGAGCTTTTAGTCCTGCCCACCCCTTCAAGTCTAAACATACAAGCGAGCCTGCTCGCGATAGCGGTCTTCGGTTTATTACGGGGCTGTCAGGCTGGCGCTTGCACTTCAAGCCGATCCATCGCCCGCTCCTCCGGCGCGACCCACAACCGCCATAAAGCGCTTGCGCGTCGTCTTTTAACCGGCTTGCCGCCAGTGTCACCGTTTTTTCGATGACAAACTCAGACTAGCCGCTATCGGGGCATATCCGTTGCTGCGGTAAAGGCTGCTGGCGGTTCCGCTCTTACAGCGGGTTACTTTTTTCAGACGCCAAAAAAGTAACCAAAAACGCTCCGCCCCACCACTCGGCACCTCGCCTAGGCTCGGTGTGCCCTCACTCCGGCATTGCTCCGTGGGCCGCCGCGAAGGGCCATCCATGGCCCAGCGCGGCTACCTCGGCATCCATGCCGAGGTACCCACTGCGCAATGCCTGCGTTCGGCCATCGTGGTTAACGGGCCCTTCCAGATCAAGATCAAGATCAAGATCCAAAGCAAGAGCAGGAGCATCTCGGCACTTATTTAGATGAACCACCGCTATCGCGATCAGGCTCGTTCCCACATGGGTTTGCAGGTGTTCACAACCTTGCACACAACCCAAAAACCTGTGGGAGCGAGCTTGCTCGCGATGAGGCCAGCACATTCAACATCAGCGGAAACTGACCCTCCGCCTTCGCGAGCACGCTCGCTCCCACAATTGGAGTACGACCAGGAGACCCAGGTCGGCCATACCGCCGCCTCGCTTTCGCTTTCGCTTTGCTTTGCTTTTGCTTTTGATCTGCCAGGCCCCGTTAACCACGATGGCCGAACGCAGGCATTGCGTAGTGGGTATCCCGGCATGGATGCCGGGATAGCCGCGTTGGGCCATGGATGGCCCTTCGCGGCGGGCCCACGGAGCAATGCCGGAGTGAGGGCATGCCGAGCCTAGGCGAGGCACCGAGTGGTGGGGCCAAGCCTTTTTTGCTTACTTTTTTTGGCGTCTGAAAAAAAGTAAGCCGCCGTAAGGGCGGAACCGCCAGACGCCGTTACCGCAGCAACGGATATGTACTCGGCCAAAAACCTAGCAAGCAATCCTCACCCCCAACGCTTAGGCTCACCCACCAACTGCCCCTGCACCCCAAACAACCCCATCTCACGAATCACCGCCAACTCCCCTTCCGTCTCCACCCGCTCAGCGATCAACGGCAGGTCGATACTGTGAGCAGCACGCTGGATGGCCTCGATGAACAAACGCTTGTCACTTTCCTGGTCGATCGCACGAATGTAGCTACCGTCAATCTTCAGATAGGCCAACCCCAGCCGCGACAGGTTGCCAATCATGCTGAACCGCCCACCAAAGCGCTGCAGGCTCAAGGAGAAACCAAGCTCGCGCAACTGCCGGGTCAACTGCTCCAACACCGCTTGCTCGGGCAGTTGCTCTTCACCAATCTCCAAGGTCAGGCGCGGCCCGAGGCTGGAGTGAGCCCGCAGGATTTCAAAGACCTTGTTCAACGCCTGAGGATCGGCCAGGGTCGCGGAGGACAGGTTGAGCGCCAGGGATTGTTCGTGCCCGGCCATCTGCTTGAGCACCTGTTCGAGCATCAAGCGGTCCAGGCGCGCGGTCCAGCCGAAGCGCTCCAGCCAAGGCAGGAAGCGTCCGGCGGGGATGGTCTGGCCTTGGTCGTCAAGCAGCCGCGACAGCACTTTGTAGTGCAGCACGACCTGGGTGTCCTGGGCCGCCACCACCGGCTGGAAGTACAGTTCGAAGCGTTGATTGCCCAGGGCCTGATCGAGCAGTTGGTGCCAGGCGTGGTGATCATCGCCCACGCTGGCGGAAGCGCTATGCTCCAGGCAGGCCCAGCCCGGTTCGCCCTGGCTTTCGGCCTGGGCCAGTGCCTGGTCGCCAAGCTGGAGCACTGCCTGCGGCGAGTCGCCATGAACGAACGGAGCGAGCCCGATGGACGCCACCGATGCCACGTCGGTCGCGCCGGTGGCGTGCAAACTCGCCAACGCGCCTTCCAGATTCTGCGCCAGCTGCAGCGCCTCCTCGCGCACCAGCCCGGGTGCCAGCACCGCGAACTCCCCACCGCGAATCCGCGTCACCAGGTTATGGGTTTCCGGGTAGCGAGCGCACTCACGCGACAACTGCTCGCCCACCGCTTTGAGCAACTGATCGGTGCGCTGCCCGCCCAGCCGCTGGTTCAGACCGGCGAGGTCCTTGACCCGCAACAACAACAGATAACCGGAACTGGCCTGTTCCGGGTTGCTCACCCGCGCATGCAACTGCATCTCGAAGTACCGTCGATTGGCCAGCCCCGTGAGGTTGTCCTGATAGGACTCCACCCGCAGTTTTTCACTGCGCTCGGCCTGTTCCTGGAACAGCGCCTTGAGCTTCTCGACCATCTGGTTCATCGCCTGGACCACACGCCGCAATTCAGGTGTGCGCGGCAGCTCCGGCAGGCTCAAAAACTCACGTCGGGCGATGGCGTGGGACTGGTGAACCATGTAGTCCAGCGGCTTGAGCTGGCGACGCAGCAGCAAGGCTCCCAGCACCGCGCTCACGGCGCCGCACAGCAACAACCAGCCCAGACTGCCCAGCGCGCTCTGCCACAGCTTGGCGAGGGCGAACATCGGGTGGCTGACCACTTCGACCCGCGCCGCCTGTTCCCAACCGCGGCTGACAATCGCATCGCCGCCGGCCGGCTCAAGGCCGATGAGCTTGATAAACCACTGCGGTACATTGCCGGCATCCGGGGTGCCGGTGCGCTCGGCCAGGGTCTTGTCGTTTGTCACGTCGACCACGCGGATGCTGGCGTAGTAGCCGCTGTCGAAGATCGAACTGACCATCAGCTCGACCATCGCCGGGTCGTCGATGTTCGGCGTCAACGACAGCGCCAGCGCCGTGGCCGCGTCCTGGGCATGGGAACGCAGCTGATTGACGTACTGGGTCCGCGAACTCTCCAGGCTGACCATGAAGCTGCCGCTGAAGGCAACCACCAGGAACAGACAGATAGCGATCAACAGCTGTTTGAACAAAGACATCTGAGCGCGTGCTCCTAGTTAGTCGTCTCGACCGGGAAACCTTCGGCCTGCATTTTCTTCAACACATCCTGCCACCGGGACAGGCGCTTGGTGTCGCCCACTTTCTTGTTGCCCTTGCCTGACAGCCACAGCCCTTCGGCATTGAAAGAGTAGACCGGCAGCAAGTCGGTTCGCTGGCTGGCCGGCTGGATGCCGTCGATCAGGCTATCGAGTACCAGTGGCATGGCATCGGGGGTGGCGTAATACGTCAGCACCATGTGCGCGCGGTTCTGCCGCAACGCCTTGACGTAGGTGATGCGCAGCTTGTCACTGGAAACCCCTAGATGGCGCAGGCTGAAATACTTGGCGATGGCGTAGTCCTCGCAATCGCCCGCGCCCTTCCACAGGGCCTGGATCGGGGTTTCCCAATAATCGGTCTCACGCCACAAATCGAGGTCTTCCACGTAGCGCACCTGTTTGTTGAAGAACAGGTTCACCACCTTGAGCTGTGCAAGCTCAGGAATCTGCTTCTGGGTTGCCAGCAACTGCTGCCACGCGTCGATCCGCTGCTGCCCGTCGCCCAGCGGTCCATATAACGCTTGCGCCCGCCGGCTTATCTGCGCAAAGTCCCAGTCGGCTCGCAGGCCGCCCAGCATCAGGCCTGCCAGCAAAAATGCCGAACACAGCCAGCGCAAGGACCTGAGGACCGGGGAAGGTGCAGCCAAGGGAATACGTCCGAAAAGGGCCGTTGGAAAAATTCGTTGGATGGTGCAGCCTGGACCGGCAAAAAACAATGGCAGGTTGCAATCACCGCAAGCAGTCTAAACTTTAGTTCAGGAACCGAGGCCGCGAGATTTTGACGGCTGGGCATTCTGTAACTAATGTTGCCTTGGATCCAATCATTGTGACTACAGTCAGGTGTTGTCGTGACACAGAAGCCCAAACCACTCAGCACTATTCAGGTCAACGGGCCCATCCCCGCTGCCCAGGCCCGCGCAATCATTGAAAGCGCTTTGCGCGAAGCCATTCTCGACGGGCGACTGCCAAGCGGCACAGCGTTGCGCCAGCAGGAATTGGCAGACCTGTTCGGTGTCAGCCGCATGCCGGTACGCGAAGCGTTGCGCCAGCTCGAAGCGCAGTCATTGCTCAACGTGGTCCAGCACAAGGGCGCGGTGGTAGCCCCGCTGATTACCAGCAATGCAGTCGAAACCTACGCCTTGCGGTCGGTCCTCGAAGCCTTCGCCCTGCGCTTGTCCATTCCCCTGCTAGACGACAATGACCTGGCCATGGCCGCCGAATACATCGAGCAATTGGAAGGCCAAGTTGATTATGCGCAGATCGCCAAGCTCAACCGTCTATTCCACATGTCGCTTTACCATAAGGCGCCCAACGCCAAGCTGTTGGACCTGATTGAACATGAGCTCAATGAAGAAGAACGTTTCCTGCGCTTTCACCTTTCGACCATGGGTTTGGGTGAGCTCACCCAGTGTGACCATCGCGCGATACTCGCCGCGGCGGTAGCCAAAGACATCGACCAAGCGGTTCATCTGCTTGAAGAGCACCTCGAGAAAGCCTCGGCCACCATGCGCCTGTACCTGAAGCAATAGCCGGACCGCAGCCCCATCCCCAGCGCCGGCCACCTGGCCGGCGTAGCACTTTCTTACACATCCTTCCTACACCCGAGATTGCCAGCAGGGCGCGGCTTGACCGTGGCCGCGATGCGTCGCTGCATCAGTTCAATGGAACTGCCGTCGATTTGGGCTCACTCTTGCGTTTATCGGTTCGAAAACAGACCTGAAGAAGTCAGCGTCCGGCAATAGCCAGGCGAATCGAAGCCATCACGCAAGGAGCGCCGCCCAACTGGCGGGGATGACCTGGAGGTCCGACCGGGTTCCCGCCCATAAAACATCAACTTCTTACTTTCCTTTGTCCCTGAAGTGCTCCGAGTGAGGCATTCACTCGAACCATTCGACTCTGATCGCTATAAATCGGAAGGAGCAACTTCGCGCCAATAAAACTTATAAACAAAGTTTTAACCACCCTCTTCGCGCCCAATAAAAACGCCACTTTAAATATTAAAAAAATAACTTGCGAAGCGTTTGAAACTTGTACTAATTTTTTACTCGTCGAGTTGCTTTCGACGCCCACAGGCACCATGGGATGCGCCTGTAGCAAGCCACACAGCCACAAGCAGGTATCAGTTAAAAGTTCCAAGTGAACATGGATTCCGGTTCGCGCACTCGCTCGCCCCGACAAAACAGGCGAGCAACTTTCCGGACAAACAATATTGATGAGGACGTTCCAATGCAGCCAACCAAAGAACAACTATCTCTGAAAAAACACGAACTTGGTGAACACCCGGTTTTTTCCGAAATAACATCAATCGATCTGTTGCGCCGTTTTATGGAAAGCCACGTTTTCGCCGTGTGGGACTTCATGTCCCTGACCAAGCGGCTGCAAAGGGAACTGACCTGCATCCAACTGCCGTGGCTGCCACCCGCCGACCCCCATGCCGCGCGTCTGATCAACGAAATCGTCCTGGGAGAAGAATCCGACGACCGTCCTGGTGCCGGTTATTGCAGCCATTTCGAACTGTATCTGGACGCCATGCGCGAGGTAGGCGCGGACACCCAGGCGATTGAACAATTCATCGCCCTGCAGCAAGAAGGCGTCAGCCCCGAAACCGCGCTGGACAGCGTCGAGGTAGAACCGGCTGCAGCGCGCTTCGTGCGCCAGACCCTGCACACCGCCCTGCACGCCCCGGCCCACAGCGTGGCCGCCGCGTTCGTGCATGGTCGCGAAAGCGTCATCCCGCAGATGTTCCAGCGGATGCTGGACGCCTGGGGTATCGGCCTGGATCAGGCACCGACGTTTCGTTATTACCTGCAACGCCATATCGAGGTGGACTCCGAAGACCACGGCCCGGCGGCGGAAAAATTGCTGGCGCGGCTGATCGATGGCGACCCGCAGCGCGAGCGCGAGGTCCTCGCCGCTGCCCTCGCTGCCGTCCACAGCCGCGCAGCCTTGTGGGATGGCCTGCGCCTGAGCATGGCCCAGCCGGTTGCGCAGGTGACGCCATGAACGCCATCCAATACCAATCATTCGCCGACGCCTGGGAAAGCCGGGCGACGATCCGTACCCGGCCACGGCGCCGGGTCGAGGATGACGACAAGCTGATCTTTCCCATGAGCCGCCAACCCATGGTGCACAGCCAGACCTTCCTGACCCATTGCCCGCAATTGCGTGATTTTGTCTTGGTGCAGAGTCTCTACAAGTTCATCAACGACGTGGTGATTTTCGAGACCGAGCTGGTGGATCACACCGCCCGGCGCATCGCCAAGAACCGCTTTGGCATCGAGTTTCCGTTCGCCTGTCGCTATGACGCGATGACCGTGGTGGTGGACGAGGATTACCACGCGCTGGTGGCGATGGACTTCATGCAGCAAACCATCGACATGACCGGCATCGCACCGATCCCGTTGCCCCAGCAGATCGAGCTCAGCCGTGCCATTCCGGCCACGCTGGCGCGAACACCGGAGCATCTGCTCAGCGCCGTGGAGTTGGTCTGCATCGCCATCGCCGAAAACACCGTGACCAACGAAGTGGCAGCCTTTGCCCGGGACGACTCGGTCAAGGCCTCGATCAAGGGGCTCATGGCCGATCACCTGCAGGATGAGGGACGCCACTCCGGTTTCTGGACGCGGCTGGTACAGATTTACTGGCGCGCCGCGCCCGAAGAGGACCGCGAGACGATTGCGCGGCTGATGCCCGGTTTCATCGCCGATTACCTGGCGAGCGACCTGCAGCAGGCGTTCGATTTCGAGCTGATCAACCATTTGCCGATCGACGAATCGGCACGCCAGTCGCTGCGCGAAGACGCCCGGGCGCTGGCTTATCCCATCAACCGTTTTCACCCGTTGGTGGGCAACATCACGCGGTTCTTCCGCGGCAGCTCGATGCTGGCGTCAGCCTGCGTGCGCGATGCCCTGGCCGACTACCTGACCCCATGAGGACCTTCCGATGAGACGCCTCGAAATCGCAATGTCTGGCCACAGCCAGGCCCTGGCCGAACTGGCCCGGGAACTTGAACGACACGGCCACGCCGTCGTGGGTCCACAATCACCGGCCGGCGACCGCGCGATCGACCTGTTGATCGACGATGGTACGGCGCCAGGGGCCATCGAGGCTGGTGTTCAGCTCCGGCTGCGCGTGGCATTCCAGGAAGCGCCCGGCCAGGCATTGCCGCGGCCGGTGGTGTTTTTCCGTGACGCAGCGCAGCGACTGCTGGTCCACGAAGTGATCACCACGCCGAGCGACGGCAACGGCCAGTCGCTGCGCCAGCAGGCAATAACCGCAATCGTCGAGCACGGCGCACGGCTGGTCAGTCATCTGTCACGCGATGAGCACGGTTTCGATCAGTGGCCGACGGCCCCGCACGAGCCCATCGACCAACCCGAGCATGGGCTCGATGCGTTGGAGCCGCTGGCCTTCAAACACTGCCTTAACCGGCCCGCCGTACCTTGGCTGCTGGCGGCTGCAAAAATGCCTGTCATGCACAGCATCGAGCAGCGCATGCTCGACGACGCATCGCAGCCTGCCCTGTGGGTCGAGGGTCAGCTCATCGACTACAGGACCTTGCGCAATTGGGTGTTGCGGTTGCAGGAGGCCATAACGGCAAGCCTGGGAAGAGCAACCGATCATCCACGGGTGATTGCCGTGTGCCTGCCCAAATCCGCGCAGCTGTACGCGGCAATCCTTGCGGTGCTGGGGTGCGGGGCGGTGTACCTGCCGCTGGACCCGCAACACCCGGCGCAACGCCGGCGATTCATCCTCGACAACGCCAAGGCCGATCTCTTATTGCACGATGGCGACAGCGACCTGGGCGATAGCCCGACGCCGATGCTGAATGTCCATCGGCTGTCTTCGTCCAAGCCTGGCTTCCCGGCCTCGACGATTCGCCGCGTGGTGGATGCCGACGAACCAGCCGTGGCGATCTACACCTCCGGCACCACCGGCCAGCCCAAGGGGGTCCTGCTCAGCCACCGTAACCTCAGCCATTTTTGCGCCTGGTACGCAGATCATGTCGAGCTGCGGCGCGACAGCCGAGCGTTGCAGTTTTCCACCATCAACTTCGACGCATCGTTGCTGGACATCTTGCCGACCTTCATCCAAGGCGGACTGCTGGTGGTGCCCAGCGAGGATCAGCGCCGCGACCCGCAGCGACTGGAGTCGTTGATGCGTGAACAGCGCGTCAGCCATGCCTTCCTGCCGCCCGCGCTGTTGAGCGTCATGCCGCTGGAGGCGTCATTGGGGCTGGCGCACCTGATCACTGGCGGGGACGTCTGCGAGCCGTACGTGATCGAGCGACTGGCGCCGCAGTGCCGGTTCCACAATATCTACGGCCCGACGGAAACCACGGTATTGGCCACCACGCGGCAATTCGCCGTGGGCGATAACAACCGCAACCTCGGTATACCCATCGGCAATGCCCGCGTGCTCATCCTCGACGAACATTTGCAACCGGTGCCCCAGGGCACACCCGGCGAGCTGTACATCGCAGGGCCTGGAGTCGGCCTGGGGTACCTGAACGATCCAGTGCTGACCAGCAGCCGTTATCTCGACCTGACGCTGCCCAACGAGCAAGCGCTGCGGGTCTATCGCACGGGGGATATCGGCCAGTGGACCGACGACGGGATCGAGCTGTGCGGCCGCCGCGACAACCAGGTCAAGATCCGCGGCTTTCGGGTCGAGCCCGAGGAGATCGAGCATTGCCTGCGCGACAGCCAAGTGTTTCGCCAGGTGGCGGTGGGGGTCGACGAGCGCCGGCGGATCCTGGCGTTCCTGGCGAACCCCGTGGACGATCGACCCGGCGCGGCCCTCAACGCCTTGCGCCAGCATGTGCAGGATTCGCTGCCGAGCTACATGCACCCGGCGGCCTATGTAGAGCTGCCCAGCCTGCCTTACACCAGCAACGGCAAGGTCGATCGCCGGGCATTGCTGGCGTCGGCGGGATCGGTCCAGGCAGGAGCTCAAGGGCGTCAGCCACAAAATGCATTGCAAACCCAGCTCCGACAGCTATGGGCCGAGCTGCTGCAGTTGCCAGCCGAGGACATCGCCACCGACGAGAGTTTTTTCAACCTTGGCGGGCATTCGATCCTGCTTTCGCAGCTGCTGTTGAGTCTCAGGCAGACGTTTGGTCGCAGCCTGTCGATCAACCGCTTCATCGAAGCACCGACGCTGATCACCTTGGCGAAGTTGCTTGATGCCCCCGACCAGAGCGATGCATCCTCGCTGAGCCCCCAGGCTTTCATCGACGCCGAAGCCGAACTCAACCTCGATTCACTGCCCATCAGCCAGAGCGGTGATGTGCATAAAGTGGTCGTGACCGGCGCCAACAGTTTTCTCGGCGTGCATATCGTCGAAGCGTTGCTGGCGTGGGGGGCCACGGAAGTGGCGTGCCTGGTGCGTGAATCCGGCGGGCAAAGCGCGGCCCAGCGGTTCGCCCAGGCCCTGCGGGAAAATCGCCTGGAGCATCTGGACCTGAGCCGTGTCAGCGTCTACGCCGCCGACATCACCCAGCCACAACTGGGCTTGCCGGACGACACCTACCAGCGGATCGACAGCACGTTCGGCGCGTTGGTGCACAACGCCGCCCATGTCAATCATGTGCTCGACTACGAGTCCCTGGCGCGGGACAACGTCGAGCCCATCTTCGAATGCCTGCGGCTGTGCGAAGGGCGCAGCAAGAAAATCTTCAACTTCGTCTCGACGCTGTCGGCCTCCAGCACCCTGGACGCTAATGGGCAGGTGCTGGAGCAGCCAGCAGCAAGGACACCGCCGATCTACATCAAGAATGGCTACAACCTGTCCAAATGGGTCGGCGAGCGGATTCTGCAACGGGCCCGGGACCTTGGCGTCCGGGTCAATCTGTTCCGTCCCGGCAACATCAGCTTCAACAGCCAGACCGGGGTCTGCCAGCCCCACAAGAACCGCTTGATGCTGATGCTCAAGGGATCGATCCAGCTCGGCCAGGTGCCGGATCTGTCGCTCAATTTCGACCTGATGCCGGTGGACTTCCTGGCCCGTTTCATCGCCTTCCACGCCAGCCGTTACCAACCCAACCAGGCCGTGTTCAACCTGCACAACCCCGAACCCTTGAGCTGGGACGCCTATGTGGCGTCGTTCCGCGACAGTGGCCGGGAATTCGCGCTGGTCAGTGTCGCTGACTGGCAACAGCAGCTGGCGCGGGTCGATACCGACAACGCGCTGTTCGGCGTACTGGGTTTCTACCTCAACGGCTTCGAAGAAGACATCGGCGATATCTCCCTGATCCGCCATGACAACGCCCGGTCCGGCGTGAGGCAGATGGGCACCCGTTACCCGGAAAAGTCCCCGGCCCTGCTGCGCCGCGGTGCTGATTACCTCAAGGCCATCGATTTCATCTGAAGCAACCCAACCCCACGCAAGGAGCAAGACCATGAGTGCTTTTCAACCCGACACCCTGATCAAGAACCCTCAAGCCTGCCATGTCGAAACCTCGGTGCAAGTGCCCGCCGACGCCGCGCGCGTCTGGGAAGTGGTGGGCGACTTCGGCGGGTTCAACCGCTTTATTCCAGCCCTTGAATACATCGAAATGACTGGCGACGGCGTGCGTTCGCTGCGCAAGAAATTCTTCCGCGACGGACAAAACCTGGTGGTGGAGCAGCTCAACAGCCGCGATGACCAGGCCATGCACATGACCTGGACGCTGATCTACAACACCCTCGGCATCGACAACCTCTGGGCGGCGATGCGCGTCGAGCCCCTGGGAGACAGCCGCTGCCGCGCCACCTGGACCATCATCGCCGACCACACCGAGGTGCACACACGGGAAGGGTTCAGGGGTTTTCTGCAAGGGTTCGCCGATGAGGCGATGGGAAATGTGGTGAAGATGTTCGCCTGACCAAAAAACCCTGTGGGAGCGAGCCTGCTCGCGATGGCATCAGCCCAGACAACCCACACCCGTGGCGAGGGAGCTTGCTCCCGCTCGGCTGCGCAGCAGGCGTAAAGCCAGCCAACGCGGTCCGCCTGCAGGCTTGCAGGGGCCTGCTGCGCAGGCCAGCGGGAGCAAGCTCCCTCGCCACGGGGGATCGGGTCCGTCAGATCTTGAAGCTGTCCACCAGTTGCTTCAATCGATTGGCCTGCTGCGACAAGGCATCGCAATCCTTCAGGGTTTCGTTGAGGTTGGCGACGCTTTGCTGGTTCAACGTATTGATGTGCGTGACGTCCATGTTGAGGGTCTCCACCACGGCTGTCTGTTGCTCGGTCGCGGCGGCCACGGATTGGTTCATGCCGTCGATTTCGCCGATGCGCTGGGTCACGCTGACCAAGCGCAAGCCGGCCTGGTTCGCCACTTCCACGCTCTCCTCGCTGGAAGCCTGGCTCGCATTCATCGTGGTCACCGCTTCACGGGAGCCGACTTGCAGCGAGGTGATCATCTTGTGAATCTCTTCAGCCGACTCCTGGGTGCGATGCGCCAGGTTGCGCACTTCATCGGCCACCACCGCAAAACCACGTCCGGCTTCACCGGCACGGGCCGCTTCGATGGCGGCGTTCAAGGCTAGCAAGTTCGTTTGCTGGGAGATGCCCTTGATCACGTCCAGGATGTGCCCGATGTTGTCGGTGCTGGCGTTCAGGGTTTCGATCTGGGTGCACGACAGGCTGATTTTCTGTGACAGCTCGGTCATCGCCTGGATGGTTTTTTCCACCACCTGACGACCATCGTCCGCTTGCTCGCTGGCGCCACTGGCGTGTTGCGAGGCATCGGCGGCGTTACGGGCGATTTCCTGGGTCGCGGCGCCCAACTGATTGATCGCGGCGGCCACGCTATTGGTGCGCGCGCTCTGCTCATCCGATCCAACCAGGGAGGCGTTGGAAGACGTCATCACCCGTTGCGACAGGTCATGCACCTGACGCGTGGCGGAAGACACTTCGGCGATCGACGCGTGGATACGTTCCACGAACTGGTTGAACGACCCTCCCAATACCGCGAATTCATCCTTGCCCTGCACCACGAGGCGCCGGGTCAGGTCGCCTTCACCCTGGGCGATGTCCTGCATGGCGCGGCCCATGGTGGTGAGCGGGCGCATCAACACCTGGATCAGCAGACTCAGCAGCAACGCAATCGCAGCCACTGCAATGAACATCGCAATCAACGCAGACGTACGGAAATGGCTCAGCGGTGCGTAGGCCTTGGCCTTGTCGATCGACAGGCCGATGTACCACTCGGCGCCCGGCAAACCTGCCACCGGGGTGAACGAAAGGATGCGGTCCTCCCCGTTCAGCTCGACTTCCTGGATGCCCTTGCCGATGCGCACAGGGGTGCCGGGGTAGATGTCCTTGAGGTTTTTCATTACCTGGTCTTTGTCTGGGCTGACGATGACCTGGCCGTCGCCGCTGACCAAAAACGCATGACCGATCCCGCCAAAGTCCACGGAGTTGATGATTTTCACGAGGGTTTCCAGGCTCAGGTCACCGCCCACCACGCCCAACAATTCACCGTTGTGCTTGACCGGCAGGGCAATGGTCACCACCAGGCCGCCCACTGCCGCCGCGTAGGGTGGGGTCAGCATGGTTTTATCGGCGGCCACGGCCTGTTTGTACCAAGGGCGCTGACGCGGGTCGTAACCGTCGGGCATCTTCGCGTCAGGTCGCTGAGTGAACACGCCGGTGTTCTGGCCCACGTAGGTGAACTGGAAGTTCGAGGTCAACGCCGGCTGGTCCACGAGCCCTGGCAAATCGGCGCCCGCCCCTTGGTGCGCAATGTTCTGAGCCAGGTTTTCCAACACCAGCACCCGCCCGCTCATCCAGTTCTGGATGCTGCTGGCCGTCAGGTCACCGGATTGCTCGATGGAGGATTCCAGGCTGCGACCGATGGTATTGCGTTGCAGGTAATCGTTGTAGAGCGTGAACAGGGCAAAAGCCAACACCACCACACCTGAGGCGGCCAAGAGGATTTTGTGGCTGAACTTAAGATTCATGGAGGGACTTCTTATGCAGGGGATGGGGGTGCATTCCGGTTGGCAGTTCCATGTAGCCGCAAGAGCTGGAGATTGGATCCGCTCCATTTTGGTGCACGCATACCCTTCTGTCGGCCAACCCGTGGAAAAGATTAGGCCCTTGTTCAATTGTCCGACGAGATGATTGCCAACATCACACAGCCTGCGTCGAACGGTGGTTGCAAATTTGATGAACGCTTATGACAATGCGACCTATTATCATTTGTGATATCAGGCTATTGCGCTCATGTCCTCCCCCCAGTTAGCAGTACAGGCGCTTTATTGCAGCCATCACGGCTGGCTCCACACATGGCTGCGCCACCGACTGGGCAACGCCGCCGATGCGGCTGACCTGGCCCAGGACACCTTCGTGCGCCTGCTGCAACGCACCGAACGCCTGGAACTCACGGCACCGCGCGCCTTCCTGCGCACCATCGCGCAGGGCTTGGTGATCGATCACTGGCGCCGGGAAGAAATCGAACGCGCCTACCTCGAAACCATCGCGCATCTGCCGCAGGCCCAGATCCCAAGTGCCGAAGCCCAAGCCCTGATCCTCGAACTGCTGGAGGGCATTTCCCGCATGCTCGACGGCCTCAAGCCGAAAGTACGCAGGGCGTTCCTGCTTGCACAGTGTGACGGCATGACCCACAAGCAGATCGCCGAGCAAATGGGCATCTCGCTTCGGTCGGTGGAGCGGTACGTCGCCGATGCGCTGTATCACTGCTACGTGCTGCGCTATGAAGATTGAGCCGATCGACCCGCCATCGCGCGGTCGAGGTCCTTCGCAACTGGTGGTCAAGCAAGCGATCCATTGGCTGCTGCGCCTGCGCAACCATGCCGCCAATCCGATCCTTAGCCAACAGTGCGACGCCTGGCGCATCGCCCATCACGATCACGAATTGGCTTGGCAACGGGTGCAATCGCTGCACAGCGAACTCACCTCCAACCTGCGCGCCGTGCCCAGTGCTCATATTGCCCTCGACACCCTGGAGGCCAGCGCCCAGCGCCTCGGTCGACGCCAGGCCCTGAAATTGTTGTCCGGCGTCGCCGTGGTGGGCGCCGCCGCATGGCTGGGCAAGGACCTAGGCTGGCAGCCGTGGCGTGCCGACTTCGCCACTGCCACGGGCGAACGACGCGGTTTCCAATTGCCGGACGGTACACGACTTGAACTCAACACCCGCAGCGCCGCCGACCTCGACTATACCGCCAGCCAGCGTCTGATCACGTTGACCCGCGGCGAAATCATGGTCACCTGTGGCCGAGACCCAGGACGCCCGCTGCTGGTGAAAAGCCGCGAGGGTCTGTTCGAAGGACTGGAAGGGCGCTTCGTCGTGCGCCAGGACAGCGGCTGCACGCGCCTGAGCGTCACCAGCGGCCGGGTCGCCATTCGCTCACATCGCAACAGCGAGGGCGCGCCGATCCACGTGGAGGCAGGGCAAAGCTACCTCGTCAGTTCATCGACAGCGACCCTGGCGCCGCCCCTGGACATGGACGCCGGCGCCTGGGCGGACGGCTTGATCGTGACGCGCAACATGCGCCTGGAAGACTTCCTCAACGAGGTCGGCCGCTACCGCCGGGGCTGTCTGAGATGCGCCGCCTCGGCCGCGGACCTGCGCTTGTCCGGAGTCTTCCGCCTGGATGACATCGACAAAATGCTCGCCGTGCTCCCCCGCACGCTGCCCGTGCAGCTGCATTATCGAACCCGCTGGTGGGTCACGGTGGAACGTGCGGCCTGATTTTTTTTGGCGGGTTTTGCGAGGGCGTCCGGCTAGGACAGTAAGCAACGCTTATCTGCCTTCAGCGACTCCAACGGAAACCCAAAATGACTGAGCGCGTAACCCTCAAGACCTCCTTCGGCTGTTCCTCGCAAACCAGCCCTTTGCGCCAAGCCGTCCACGCCGCACTGCTGAGCACCGCGCTGGGCGTCAGCGCCGTGCCGATGCTCGCTGTCGCCGCGCAGGACGGCGTCACGGCCAGCCGTCAGAGCTACAACATCGCGGCAGGCCCGTTGAACGAGGTGCTGAATCAGTTCGCGCGCCAGGCCGGGATTACCCTGGCGAGCACCCCCGAGCAAACCGCTGGCCGCCAGTCGCCTGGGCTCAAAGGTGACTACTCGGCGGACCAGGCCTTGGACCAGTTGCTCAGCGGTTCGGGGCTGATTGCGGTCGGCCAGGAAGGCAGCGGCTACGTATTGCAGGCCCAGGCCGGGGACAGTGCACTGGCGCTGCCGACCACTGACGTCAAGGGCTTCGCCCTGGGTAACGCCTTGGGCAGCATGGCGGGCTACAACGCCACCCACAGCCAAGTCGCGACCAAGACCAGTACCGCCCTGCGAGAGACTTCACAAAGCGTATCGGTGGTGACGCGCGAGCAAATGGACGACCAGGGCGCGCAGACCGTATCCCAGGCGATGCGCTACACCCCCGGCGTGCTGACCAACCCCTACGGTGCGACCCATCGCTACGATTACGTGGCCATGCGCGGCTTCAACGACGGCTCGGTGGATAACATCTACCTCGACGGCCTCAAGTCCATGGGCGACAGCGGCACCTACAGTTCCATGCAGGTCGACCCGTACTTTCTCGAGCGCGTCGACATCCTCAAGGGCCCGTCGTCGGTGCTGTATGGCCGCAGTTCTCCGGGCGGCCTGGTGGCGCTCACCAGCAAAAAGCCGCTTTATGAGGCCTACCATCAGGTCCAGGCCACTGTCGGCACCCAGGGCCAGCGCGGCGTGGGCTTCGACTTCAGCGGGCCGGTGGACGATGAAAAACGCATCGCCTATCGCCTGATCGGCCTGGCGGACACCTCCGATACCCAGTTCGATCACAACAAAGAAAAGCGCTTTACCCTGGCGCCCACCGTCAGCATCGACTTCACCGAGGACACCTCGCTGACCCTGCAAGCCTACCTGCAGCACGAACCCGACGGCGGCTACCATGGCGGCGTACCGGCCGACGGCGCACTGCACCCGCGCAACGGTCGGCGGATCTCGGAAAATTTCTTCGAAGGCGAGCCCGGCGTCGACGTTTACGAACGTGATCAGCAGTCGTTCGGTTATCAATTCGAACACCGTTTCAACGATGTCTTCACCGCCCGGCAAAACTTCCGCTACCTGGACTCCGACGTCACCAACAATCAGGTCTATGCCTTCGGCTGGACCAGCCCCACCAGCAACGAGTTGAACCGTTACTACACCGGCGCCGATGAAAAGCTGCATTCGTTCATCGTCGACAACATGCTGCAGGCCGAATTTTTCACCGGCGCGACCAAGCACACCGTGCTGATGGGCGCGGACTACCAGCGGCGCAAGACCGTGGTCGACTGGACCAGCGGCAGCCTCGCCCCGATCAACGCCTTCGACCCGGTCTACGGAAACTCGGCGATCACCAACGTCAGCGCGACCAGCTACGTGCGACGCCTGGAGCAAACCGGTGTCTATCTGCAAGACCTGATCGAAATGGACAAGTGGCGCTTCTCCCTGGGCCTGCGCCAGGACTGGGTCGAAACCTCGGATGAAAACCGCATCGCCGAAGCTGGTCGCCCTGAAGGCACCGAGATCAATGACAAGCGCACCAAGCTCACCGGCCGCGTCGGAGCGCTGTATCTGTTCGACAACGGCCTGGCCCCGTACATCAGCTACTCGGAGTCGTTCAACCCCAACTCCTACGCCGACAGCGCTGGCAATCCACTGGCGCCCACCGACGGCAAGCAGTGGGAACTGGGCTTGAAGTACCAACCGCCAGGCACCGATGATTTGTACACCGCCTCGCTGTTCCGCATCGATCAGGAAAACCTCGCGACCAAGCTGCCCCAGGAAAATTTCTATCGCGCCGTCGGCGCCGTTCGTTCCCAAGGGCTGGAACTGGAAGCGCACGTACAGTTGACCGAGCAGTTCAAAGTGCTGGGCAGCTACACCTTCACCGACATCGAATATTCGAAGTCGATGGTCAGCACGCTGAGCACCCCGACCAACATCATCGAAAACAAAGGCAACTCACCGACCCAGGCCCCGCGCCACATGGCCTCGGTGTGGGCGGACTACAAGTTCGACAGCGGCACGCTCGATGGCTTGCGACTGGGCGGCGGCGTGCGTTATGTCGGCTACAGTTGGGTCGATGCGGAGAACACCATGAAGGTGCCGTCCTACACGTTGTTCGATGCGTCGGTGGGGTACGACCTGGGCAAGGTCGGCTTGAAGGGCGTGGACGTGCGCCTGAACGCGAACAACCTGACCAACGAAACCTACGTCGCCTCGTGCGCCAGCCTGAACTTCTGCTACATGGGCGAAGAGCGCAATGTGGCGGCTACGGTGAGTTATCAGTTCTGACTTGCTTTCAGACTTGATTCATTCCCCGTGGCGAGGGAGCTTGCTCCCGCTGGGTCGCATAGCGGCCCTGATTTTGGGGCTGCTACGCAGCCCAGCGGGAGCAAGCTCCCTCGCCACGGGTTTACCTTCGCTCATGAAAGGAGCGATCAGGCCTGAACGGCCTTCGCCTCTTCCCTCACAACGCCTTCCTCACCCGCAAACCGATTCGCCCGCCCGAACGTGCCGAAATCGTTGAACCGCACGCCCATCTCCCGCATCACTTCATGAGCCACCGGCACCGTCATCTGCCGGATGTAGAACGGCTCCTTCACCACGAAATGATGAATGCCATGGCTGCTGCCGAAGTTGAAGCAGAACGCCTGCAACGGCCACAGCCACCAGGGGTTCAACACTTGGGTTTGCTGGATGACATCGCCCGGCTCGATGTCGCCGTAGTAATGCATGTTCGAACTGATGAAATGCAGGCAAAAGGTGCGCAGCACATTCGGGCCGATGATCACCACGGCGGCGATGTCGATGATGTGCATCGTCGCCAGGGTATTGGCCGACCAGTCGATGGAAGCGCCCAGTAGCCCGGCCACAGCGTTGGCCCCATGAAAACCAAGGAACACGTACCAGGCGCCCCAATGCAGCAGTGCCAGTGGGAAGTACACCTTAAGCGTACGCTTGAGGATGCTGCGCTTGTGCGCCCAGGTCTTGGCTCGCAGGAGGCGGATGAACGCCGACATCACGTTGTCACCCACCATCAGCAAACGCGCCAATCCCCACGGCTCACCGTTGGTAATCGCCCGCTCTTCCAGGTCCGCTTCGCTGCCGGATACTTTGTGGTGGTTGAGGTGCAGATGACGGCGGATCCATGGGTTGATGGTGCTGGGCCGCGCCAGCCACACCAGACCCATCATCACGTTATGGGGCACGCGTTGCTTGCGGAAGTACATGCTGTGGATCAGGTCATGTTCCAACTCGTGGGTCAGCGAGGCGAAAAACGCGTTGAGCAGCAGGCAAGCCCAACCGGCCAGGTGACCGTTGATGTAGAGCAGCGCCGAGCCGATCATCCCGGCCAGGGCGAACGCCAGGATGCCTGCGCCCAGCGCGTCCTGGTGCTGCAGGATCGGGTAGCGCCGACGCAATTCCTCACCTCGGCCCAGGACAACCTGGCGAATGTGGGCGGCTCGCTGTTGTGCATTCAATCGCTCGGGGCTTGCGCAAGTGCCGTGCATGGCTTACATCCTCTGTTAACGATGTGCTCATCCTGCCGGGCGTTGTCCCATCGGGTGGTAGCCGTAAACGCCAACCTGTTGACCGCAAGCGCCAATTGTCATGACCGAACCCACTTCCCTCGCCAGCTGGACCCGCGCCCTGCGCAAACAGCTCGATGCACTGGGCCTGGACAGCCAAGCCCTGTGCGTGAAGGCGGGCCTGGACCCGGTGTTGATGGACGACCCGAACGCCCGCTACCCGCTCTCGGCCACCACGCGCCTGTGGACGTTGGCGGTGCAGGCCAGCGGCGATCCGGCGATCGGCTTGCGGGTGTCGCGCTTCGTCAGCCCCACCACGTTCCATGCACTGGGCTACGCCCTGGTGGCCAGCGGCAGCTTGCGTGAAGTGTTCGAGCGGATCGTGCGGTATCACCCGGTGGTCAGCGATGCGCTGACCTTGCAGCTGAGCCGCGGCGAAGACCGTTATCGCTTCAGCCTCGATGTACCGGCGGGACGCCCCGCTCCCGCCTTCGAGGCCATCGACGCGTTTGCCGCGATCTACGTGCGCACCTGCCGCAACCGGCTGGGTCGCGACTACGCACCGCTGGCAGTCTATCTGCGCCGCCCGGAACCGCTGGACCCGAGCCCATGGCACAAGGTTTTTCGGGCACCGGTGCATTTCGACGCCGGCCAGGATTGCCTGGAATTCAACCTCCTGGATTTCGACAGCCACCTGGACGACGCGAACCCGGAGCTGGCCGAACACAACGAAACCGTGCTCAAGCGCACCCTCGCCCAGCTTCAGCCGCTGACCTGGGAACGCAAGGTCCGCGCCGCCATCGAAGCCCAGCTGCCCGAAGGCGAACCCAGCGCCGAACGCATCGCCCAAACCATGCATCTGAGCCTGCGCAGCCTGCAGCGACACCTGGCCGACGAAGGCTGCCGCTTCGATGCGCTGCTCAACGAATGCCGGGAGAATCTGGCGCTGCTGCATCTGCGCGATCCGCAGTGCTCGCTGAGTGAGGTCAGTTACCTGCTCGGCTTTGCCGACACCAGCAGCTTCAGCCGCGCGTTCAAGCGTTGGACAGGCATGACGCCGGGACAGTTTCGGGATGGGTTGCGCTGAATGTTTTCAGCGCCGGGGCGGGCCCTATCGCGAGCAAGCTCGCTCCCACATGGGAAGCGGTGTGACCGCAATAGCTGCGACAACACCAAGCCCCTGTGGGAGCGAGCTTGCTCGCGATGGCGGTGTATCAGTCACTATCGATGTCGACTGACCTGACGTCTTCGCGAGCAAGCTCGCTCCCACAGGGTCCAGGTCGGTTTCAGATTGTGGTCAGGGCTCGCAACCGTTCGATGTCGAGGATTTCGATCTCACCATAACTGAGGTGAACAATGCCCTGCCCCTGCAAATCCTTGAGGATCTGGTTGGTGGTCTGGCGCGACAGGGAAAGCATCATCGCCAGTTGCTCCTGGGGCAGTGGCAAGACCCGGCGCGCCGGTTCGATTTCGCCGTAGCCTTCGGCGATCATCAGCAAGCGGTGGGCCACGCGGGCCGGGGCGGGCATCAGGCTCAGGTGTTCAAGGTTGATGAAGGTCAGGCGCAGTTTGTGGCTCATCAACAAGGCAAGATGACGCCAATAAACGGGTTGTGCTTCAAGAAAAGCCAACAGCGCAGCCTGTGGCAAATGCAGCAATGTGCATTGGCCGACGCCCACCGCATCATGGGTCCGCGGTTGTCCATCGAACAGGCAGATTTCACCGAACCAATGCGGCGCCTCCACCACGCTCAGCAGCGCTTCCTTGCCCTGCTCGCTGACCGCGCCGATACGCACCGCGCCTTCGAGCACCGCGTACAGCCCGCACGGTGCATCGCCGCGCTGGAACAGCCGCTGGCCGGGCGGCAGGCGACGCACTCGCGACATGTCCAGCAGGCTATGCTGTAACTCAGCAGGCAGATGGCTGTACCAGTGACCGACCATCAAATGCGAGTGCCAGGGATGGGTATTCATGCAAACTCCGGGACAAGTGTCGGCTAGCTGACAGAGCGCCTGGTGAAACCTGTTCATCATGCAGGCATCACCTCAGGAGGAACAACAATGAAAAGCCTCGTCGATCACCTCAGTCAATACGCGGCCTACCACCGCGACCCGCGTAACATCGTCAGTCATTTCATCGGGATTCCGCTGATCTTCATCGCCGTCGCGGTGCTGTTGTCCCGGCCCGGATGGCCGGTTGGCGCGGTCCTGGTTTCCCCGGCGCTGCTGGTGGCGATGGCGAGTGCCTGGTTCTATCTGCGCCTGGAGTTGCGCCTGGGTGTGTTGATGACGGTGCTGCTGGGCCTAGCCATCTGGCTGGGCCAGGTACTCGCCGCGCAAAGCACAACGGTGTGGCTAGGCAGCGGCCTGGGCATGTTCGTGGTGGGCTGGGTGATTCAGTTCGTCGGTCATTACTACGAAGGGCGCAAACCGGCGTTCGTCGATGACCTGACCGGGTTGATCGTCGGGCCGTTGTTTGTGGTGGTCGAGGCGGGTTTTTTGCTGGGACTCAGAAACGATCTGAAGCAGGCCATTGAGGAGCGCGCAGGTCCGGTGGCCCTGCGCAACCAACGTTCGACGGTGTGAAATACCCGTCACTGTGGGAGCGAGCTCGCTCCCACAGTAGCTAGGTTTCACCGCTCAAGTTACAGCGAACCGAACTCGACCCGAATCGTCAGCGCGCCAACATTGTCGGTCAGGCCGGCGCCATGCTGTCTCGTCAAGTCATCGTTGATGCACAGTTGCAGCTCCCCCTGTTGATTCACGGGTAGCTGCGCCCGATCACCAATCAGAAACGGCGTCCCGCCGTCGCCCACCCGGCCGATCAACGCACCTTCAGCCGCGCCGGGCAACGTATAGCTGGAATAGGTGATGTGCCGCGAGCCACCGTTTCCATCCACCATCCCACCCTCTTTGCTGGCGCACCACTGGCCGCTGACATAGCGGACCACACGCGGAACCTGGGCGTTGAGCTGCACACCGGTGCCCTGCCAGGCCTTGTTGGATTGAACCTGCATCGTCACCGCCCGCAGGTCATTGGCCAACGTATCCCCGGCCTGGAACGACAGCGCGGCGATTGTCAGGCTCGGGTTCGAGGTGCCGGTACTTGGGAAGACGCCATCGCCCACCAGGAACAGGTTCTTGTGGTCCCAACTGCGCTGGTGTTTATCCACTACCGATTTGGTCTTGTCGTCGCCCATGCGGTAGGTCCCCATCAGGTGACCGGCACCCTGGAAACTGTACCGCACCCCCTCATAATCGAAGAGTCCAGGTCCAATGGGTTGCGTCAATTCCTGCGCCCCAAGCAAGTCCTTGATGATATGGCTGGCGAGCACCTTCGCCTGTTGGAAACCTTTCTTGGTGTATTCCGACAGGTCGTAATGGATTTCCGGCCGTGGAATGCCGAGCCGATCCTTGTATTCGGCCGAAGGCACGATGTAGCTGTCAGCCTGATCGGGATGATCCTCAACCTGTTCAACCAGGAAACCGATCCGGAACTGGCGGGTAAAAACGTCGTTGAGCTTCTTCACCAGCGCCGTTCCGGACACCAACGTATTACCCGGGTTGGCGCCGCCATTGTTCACCCCATCGATAAAGTCGGCCACGGTGGTGTAGGGATCACCGGCCGGCCAGTTCCAGCCCTCGTTGCCGATCTCGATACGCCAGGCCGCGCGGTCGCTGCGAAAGGCGCCGTCGCGCAGGCTTTCGATGCCCGCCGTCGATAGCGGTCCCCGATAAGGAAAGATCGCCTTGCCCTCGGGCATCAGCCCCCAAGCCAGATAAATTGGATGGTCAGCCAGGCTGCGGCCCACCTGACCGCTGCTGTTGGCCACGCCGGCGGGCCAAGCAGTCGATGCGGAGTTGAGTAGCAGTTTCGGTGTTTCGATTGCATGGGCGGCAATCACATAGCGCTGTCCGAGCGCCACGCCGGTTCCTACGACGGGGCCGTCGCCCAATTGATATTGCTTGAACTCGATACCGTTGATGTTGCTGTCGGGGCCAACGGTTACTTTGCTGGCCACGGTTCGATAAAGCACGCGCACCTTGCCGGTGGCCAGGGCCTTGTTCATGGTCACAGTGGCGTCGTACTTGGCCTGGATCGGGCAGATCGGCGTGCAGTTGGTATTGCCGGCGCAAACCCGGCGACCGGCATAAGGTTGGGAGTTGCGCCCGGCCGGCGTCGGGCTGACCACCAGCGGCAAATTATCGAACGTCTGCCCCGTGACGGCGGTGACAAAGCTGCCATCGACGAGTGACAACGGAATACTGTGCATCGGGAACGCATAGCCTTCGGGAAAGGTCATGCCCAGGTAGGCTTGGTCGGCAACGTCGGCCGACACGCCAATCTCAGCCTCCGCGCGACAGTAGGCGCTTTGCAGATCGTTATAGCCAATAGGCCAGTCCACACCAACGCGATACAGGGATTTCAAGCGAAAATCGTTCGGCACCATGCGCAGGCAAGTGCCGACCCAATGCCAGGTCGTGCCGCCGCCTACTCGTTCATAGGTGCTGGTAAATGGCAGTGGCCCCTTTTGCACCAGATAGCTGACCTTCGGCTGGTTCCAGCCCAGGATCAGGTCGGCGATAGTGGCCCGCGGCGCATTCTGGGTGGCAGGATCACGTGCCGGGTCCAGGCTGGTCACCGGCGGATAGGGCGACTCGGGGGTTTTCAACGTCGAGGTGTAGAAGCGCTCCAGATACTGCGAACGGTTGGCCGGAATTTCCGGCCCCGACTCCAGCACCAGCACCTCCACCCCCGCCATACCCAATTGATAGGCAATGATGCTACCGGCCAATCCGGCGCCAACGATCACCACTTCTGCTTGTTCGGTACTCATGACGACGCTCCTTGCTGTCCGTTGGCGGATACTCCCGTCAAATCCTTGAGACTGGGCGGCGTGCCGTTCCAATAACCGAAGAACGATTCGCTGTAGCCCATCGGATGAGCCTGGGCGATTTTCCAGGCCCAGCTGTAGATGTAGGCTTGGTCGGCCACCACCTCCGAGCTGCCTTTCTTGAAATCCGAGGTATCGAAAGGCTGGTACCAGACGCCTAGCAACCAGAGTTTCATGATCGAACGCGCAGCCAGCACGGTGTCAGGAATCGTCGGCTGCATATTGAATTTGAGTATTTGCTCGGCAATCTGGTCGGGCGGTACATGGTCGGCCGCCAGGGTGGCGTACTGAGTGAGCAACGCGTTGAGCACGTCAGAAGAAATGCGCGCAGTCACGTAATCGAGAAAGATCGGCGGCAGACCGACCGGGTCGATCTGCGGCGCCAGACGATCCGTCGAAATGCCGATCAGGGCCGACGACAGGCCTACAAAATTGTCCAGATCGGTACTCATTGCTTGGCTCCTTGCCCACTGGTGGACTGCGCGCGTTCGAGCAAATAGGTGAAGTCCGCAAAACTGGTGCGCGGCGATTCGGTGACATGGGTCGCCGCATTGCCGTGACACGCCATGCAGCTGGAGGACGCCTGGGGAACGGTGCCCTGGATATAGGTTTCCAGCGTGGCGTTGGCCAGGAACGACGGCGCTGGGCTACCCAGCGGGTTGGCGGCCGATACCTGGCAATCCTTCGGCGGGTCTGAAGGCCACTGGGTGCTGATCAGCTGATAGTTCGCCCAGACACTTTGTGGATTGGCCGTACGCAACAGCGCTTGATAGGAGGCGTTGAGCGTCTTGGTCGCCTCGGTCAGTGGCACTTCCCGCACGATTTGCGAAGGCGTCGCCTTGACCGCCGGGTTCCACGGCCGTGGCGGAGGCTGATTGATGGCGCTCTGGCTATCGGCGTTGTAGAACAGATAAGGGCCCGTGCGCTGTCCGACGGGCGTGGTTTTTTCAGGAACGTTTTTTACGTGCTCGAAAGTCGACCAGACCCACTGGGCCGCATTGGCGGTTTTGTGGACCATGTGCAACCCCACCAACCCGACCGGCTCGGACACGCACGATTCCTCCACGATCGGCCCTTTGCCCGGGTCGCTATTGCCCGGCGTGTAGACCAGGGCATCGACCGTATGGAAATCCTGTCGTTTGTCGCTGGGACCGAGCACTTTCCACGACGCCTTCACCATCACCGCGCCGACTTCCTGGCTCTTGGTAGAACCACAGCTGAATGCCACGGTGTTGTTCGGGTTCGCGGCGAAGAACTGCTGCTGGCCTTCGATGCTGTACAGGCCGTTGTTTACGATCCCGTCGAACATCGATTGGTTGACCACGATTTCATTGCGCGTATACACGCCGTTCTGATCCACCAGCGGACCGCTCTCGAAGGGCTGGATAAATTCATCCAGCACGTCGGGCACCTTGCCCATTTGTTGTAACAGGCGGCCGGACTTGAGTGACTTACACGCTTCAGGCAGGGTCGCCGGCGCATTCCAAGGCAGTGGTGCCTGCCCTTTCGCACGAAAAATCTGGTAGCTCTCTTTCCAACTTTCCCAAACCGTTGCCCCGTCTTGTTTTCCGATGGTGACGCCGGTATTGGGGTTGCCATTGTCCAGGGCCGGCCAATTCAGAGCGATGAAGGTCTGCCATGACAAATCATCGAAATTGGCTTGCAGGCTGGAGAGTGAAACCGGTTCGGTCACCGTGACATCGAAAGGTATCTGGGGAGACAACGTGGGGGCGGCGCTGGCAGAAGGACTCAACAGAACGCTTAACAAGGCACAACCGAAAGGGCCGTGCCGACTGACTTCCATTCTCATGCTTTTTCTCCTTGGCATCAGGGCGCCAGGAGACAACAACACCGGTCCGTCATGGACTCTCACTTGCCTCCTGGCATGTCAGAGTCTAGGTAGGGTTTGGGTCAGGGGAAGGTTAAAAGTAGAACCAATCGAAGCAAGGCCCAGCGGGGTTATTCAGATTCGGATCGGGGCGCTTTCGCGAGCAGGCTCGCTCCCACACTGGATCTGCGCCATACACAAATCCCTGTGGGAGCGAGCTTGCTCGCGATGTTTTTGATCTTAAAGGTTGGAGACTTTCTGCCAGACCTTCGGCTTGAAGAACAACGTTTCGCCCTTCGCCAACCCCACCAGGCTGTCGTGGTCCTTCACCACTTCGGCCTCGATCAGCTCTCTCTGGCCTTCCACTTTCAGGGTCACCCGCGTGGTGGCGCCCAGTGGACGAATGTCGCGCACCTCGGCGGCGTGGTGGTCTTCCAGTTCCGAGCGCGACAGCGAGACTTCGTGAGGACGGAACAGCACATGCCGGTCCTCACCCAAGTGCAGGCGGTTCGAATCCCCGAGGAAGTGATACACGAAGTCGCTGGCCGGGTTTTCGTAAACGTCGCCCGGCGAGCCGATCTGCTCGATCACGCCCTTGTTCATCACCACGATCCGATCGGCGACTTCCATGGCTTCTTCCTGGTCGTGGGTGACGAACACCGACGTCAGGTTGATGTCCTCGTGCAGCCGCGCCAGCCAGCGGCGCAGTTCCTTGCGGACCTTGGCGTCGAGGGCGCCAAATGGTTCGTCCAGCAGTAATACCTTGGGCTCCACCGCCAGGGCGCGGGCCAACGCGATACGCTGGCGCTGGCCGCCGGACAGCTGCTCGGGGTAGCGGTCGGCGAGCCAGTCCAGTTGCACCATGTTCAGCAATTCGTGGACCTTGGTCGCGATCTGGCTTTCGCTCGGGCGCTGGCCCTTGGGCTTCATGCGCAGGCCGAACGCGACGTTGTCGAACACGGTCATGTGGCGGAACAAGGCGTAGTGCTGGAACACGAACCCGACGTTACGATCGCGCACATCGTGGCCGGACACGTCCTCGCCATGGAAGACGATGTTGCCCTGGTCCGGCGTCTCGAGGCCGGCAATGATCCGCAGCAAGGTGGTCTTGCCGCAACCCGATGGCCCGAGCAGCGCCACCAGCTCACCGCTCTGGATGTCCAGGCTGATGTCGTCCAGGGCCCGGAAGGCGTTGAAATTCTTGCTGACGTTACGGACTTCGATCGACATGACTTATTCCTCCGCGGCGCTGGCGCGCAGGCGGTTGATTCGGTTTTCGCTCCACTGCTTGAGCAGCAGGATGAAGAGCGCCAGGATCAGCAACAGGCTCGCCACGGCGAACGCGGCCACGTGGTTGTATTCGTTGTAGAGGATCTCGACGTGCAGCGGCAGGGTGTTGGTCACCCCCCGAATGTGCCCGGACACCACCGACACCGCGCCGAACTCGCCCATGGCCCGGGCGGTACACAGCACCACGCCATAGATCAGGCCCCACTTGATGTTCGGCACGGTGACATGCCAGAACATCTGCCAGCCATTGGCGCCGAGCAGGCGCGCGGCCTCTTCTTCCTGGGTGCCTTGTTCCTGCATCAGCGGGATCAGCTCACGGGCCACGAACGGCACCGTGACGAAAATCGTCGCCAGGACGATGCCCGGCAGCGCAAACACGATCTGGATGTCGTGATCCGACAGCCACGGCCCGAAAAGCCCCTGGGCGCCGAACATGAGCACGTAGACCAGGCCCGCGATCACTGGCGACACCGAGAACGGCAGGTCGATCAGCGTCACCAGCATGCTCTTGCCACGGAATGAATATTTACTCACGCACCACGCGGCGCTCACGCCGAACACCAGGTTCAGCGGCACCGAAATCAACACCGCGAACACCGTGAGTTTGAGCGCCGATAAGGCGTCAGGCTCAAAGATTGCCGCGAAGAACGTCCCAAGGCCGGACTTCAAGCCCTGGGACACGACGATGAACAACGGCAGCAGCAGAAACAGCGCAAAGATCAGCCAGCCGAGGCCAATCAGCACGCGCCGCGACGTCGCGCTGCCGCGACGGGCGGCGTTGGTGGAAGCGGCGGAAATAGACGATTGGGACATGATTCGCGCCTCCTTATGGGGTTTCGATGCGCCGCTGCAGCAAGTTGATCAGCAGCAACAGGACGAAGGAAACCACCAGCATCAGCACGCCGATGGAAGTGGCGCCGGTGTAGTCGTATTGGTCGAGCTTGACCATGATCAGCAGCGGCAGGATCTCGGTTTTCATCGGCATGTTGCCGGCGATGAAAATCACCGAGCCGTACTCGCCCACGCCACGGGCGAAAGCCAGGGCGAACCCGGTCAACCAGGCCGGCAACAGCGCCGGCATCAGGATGTGGCGGAACACCTGCCACGGCTTCGCCCCTAGGCAAGCAGCGGCCTCTTCGACCTCACGAGGAATGTCGGCCAGCACCGGTTGCACCGTGCGCACTACGAACGGCAGCGTCACGAAGGTCAGCGCCAGGGTAATGCCCAGCGGGGTGTAGGCGATCTTGAAACCCAGGTCGGTGGCGAACTGGCCAACCAGGCCGGTCGGCGCATACAACGCCGTCAGCGCGATACCGGCCACGGCGGTGGGCAGGGCGAAGGGCAGGTCGATCATCGCATCGATGACCTTGCGGCCGGGGAAGGTGTAGCGCACCAGCACCCAAGCCAGCAGCGTGCCGATGATGCCGTTGATGATCGCGGCACACAGCGCGGTGCCGAAGCTGAGCTTCAAGGCAGCCAGCACCCGCGGCGCCGAGATAATCGCCCAGAACTGATCCCAGGTGAGTTGGGCGGCATGCACGAACATCGCCGCCAGGGGTATGAGCACAATCAGACTGAGGTACACCAGGGTGTAGCCCAGCGTCAGCCCGAAGCCGGGTATGACGGGGGATATGCGACGCGACATAAAGGTCCTTGGTTGAGAACGCACAACTGTGGCGAGGGGATTTATCCCCGTTGGGCTGCGAAGCAGCCCCAAAGCAGTCGACTCGATTCACCTGAGCATAACGGCATGCCAGCTTCAGGGCCGCTTCGCGCCCCAACGGGGCGGTGCGACGTTTCGCTAAATCCCCTCGCCACAGATTCAGTGTCTGGCTTCAGCTAGCAATCAGCCCTTCAGGCCTGCCCAGCTTACTGCGCCTGATAGATCTGGTCGAACACACCGCCATCGTTGAAGAATTTCGGCTGGGCAGTTTTCCAGCCGCCGAAGTCCTTGTCGATGGTCACCAGCTCCACCTTCGGGAACTGGCGGGAATACTTGGCGGCCACGTCCTTGTCACGCGGGCGATAGTAGTTCTTCGCGGCAATTTCCTGGCCGGCCGGGCTGTACAGGTGCTTGAGGTACGCCTGGGCGATCTCGGCATTACCTTTTTTCTCGGCATTCTTGTCCACAACCGCCACCGGCGGTTCGGCGAGGATCGACAGCGACGGCACGACGATATCGAACTTGTCGGCGCCACCGTCTTCTTTCAGCGCCAGGAAGGCTTCGTTTTCCCAAGCCAGCAACACATCGCCCTGGCCGTTGTTGACGAACGTGATAGTCGAACCGCGGGCGCCGGTGTCCAGGATCGGCACGTGCTTGAACAGCGCTTGCACATATTCCTTGGCCTTGGCCTCGTCGCCACCGTTGGCTTTCAAGCCATAGGCCCAAGCGGCGAGGAAGTTCCAGCGAGCGCCGCCGGAGGTTTTCGGGTTCGGTGTGATGACCGACACGTCATCCTTGATCAGGTCGCCCCAATCCTTGATGCCCTTGGGGTTGCCCTTGCGCACCAGGAACACGATGGTCGAGGTGTAAGGCGTGCTGGCATCTGGCAGGCGTGTTTGCCAGTCCGCTGGCAGGGATTTGCCCAGCTTGGCGATTTCGTCGATGTCGCCGGCCAAGGCCAGGGTCACCACGTCGGCGCGCAGACCATCGATCACCGCCCGGCCTTGCTTGCCCGAGCCGCCGTGGGACTGTTGGATCTTCACCGTGTCATCCGGATGCGCTTTCTTCCAGAAACTGGCGAATTCGGCGTTGTACTCTTGATACAACTCGCGGGTCGGGTCGTAGGACACATTGAGCAGCTCGTAATCCTTGGCAACCGCGGAACCTGCAAAAACAGCGCTGGCCAGGGCGGCCAAGGCATAACGGCGAATCGACGACATGGTGAAAGCTCCTGGAATTCTGGTTTTTATGGCTTCTGGAATCGGATGGCTTGCAGCAAGGATCGCCGCCTGCGACAGCGCCCACGCCACAGCCCCCCGGTCGGAGCTGCCGTAGGCGGCGATCCTTTAACTCGGTTTCTGACTCGGTTGCTGCAGGCGGAATTTTTCCTTGCGCTCGATCTGGACCACCTGCGCGTTGTGCACCGTGATTTCCACCGCGCCAAAGCGCAGGTCACGCAATGCGCTCTGGATCTCGCGCAAGATGGTTGCTTCGTCCTGGCCGTCAACGCTACGTAGGGATGCGCTCATGCTGCTGCTCCTTGTATGAATGCCTGGCAGTGGGCGGCACTGCTTGCGGCGTGGGAGCAATACTAGATAAAGCGGGATATTCTTAAAAAGACTATTTAAGAATTTTTATATAACCAAAATACCAACTCTAATTTGGCGTCCTGCGATGGATCTGATCGTGGGTCCTTTTCCCTGCCAAACCCTCGGAGATTTCCTTCAAACCGTGGTGGCGTTGATGAACTAGGCACTGGGGAAATGCATCGCTAACCTTTCTTCGTCATCGCAAAAAACGGTGACACGGACGTGCAAGTCCGAGTAAAACACCAACCCTTAATGCTTCTAGCCATTCGTGGCGCATTCGTGCCCGTGTTTTATGGCGGCTGTGTTCGGGAGGTCTTCGGATCTGCCGAGTTTTGGGTAAGGTTGCTCGGTCTTGCACACTCGCACACAGCTGCCACCCTTCATTGCGTGCAAGCGATCCAGGGCGGTTCTCTTTAGGAACTTACCCATGTTCAAACCTACGCCGAATCCGCCGCAAAACGGCCATAAATCCCGCGTCGAAAAACTCGAAAATCAACGGCTCGAAGACGCCACCAACCGCGCCCTCGATTACTACCTCAAGCCCCACCCCGCCTCACCGCCGGAACCTGACAAAGACCAACTCTTCATCGTCTCCCCGCACATCGACACCGAAACCTTGCTCGCCAACGCCTCCGAAGACTTGCTGTCCATCAGTACGATCGCCGCCGACCTGGCCGACGACATCGACGAATCACGCCGCAGCGTCGCCCTGGCGATCAGTCGAATGGCCGATGGGGTTCAGTTGCTGGTGGAGCGGGCGTTGGATCATTTGGAGACGAAGGGGATAGCGGCGACTGGCGCCGAGGGTTAGCGCAGGTATTGACGCAGACTGAGCATCGCTATCGCGAGCAGGCGCGCTCGCGATAGCAGAGCGGCCGTCGATTTGTAGGACGCGTGACCTTGCGTTGTACGAGCTTTCCTCTTCTTCCCAAATGCCCTGCCGCAGGGATTGCACCCGATCAGCCCCCCATCGTTTTATGGGTGGCCTCGATGGAGGGGAAATCTAATGGGCAAGGGTTATTACATTAGACTCGGTGACCAGACCACCTGCGGCGGAAAGGTCATGGATGGGGACGGACACAACAGAATGAATGGTATCGCTCGTGCCCGTGAAGGTGATCCGGTTTCTTGTGGCAAGGACGGGAAGACTTATCGGATTGTGGGCGGGATATCAGGCATGACCAGCAACGGCCGGCGTAACGCCGGCTCGCTGGACAGCGTTAGCAGTTGCCCTTGTAACGCTCAGTTGACTCCATCGCTACTCTCGGCCACGTACAGAAAAGCCGGCGCTGCACCGCAAGCCGGCCGAGCCGCTGGACCGGTTTCACAGCCCGCGAACACCGTTCCCGCTGCGTCGCGCCACTCCGGTTTTGCCCCTTCAAGCAACCCGGCATTCGCGGCATTCACCCGCATGGAACCCCCGGAGCCGGGTTTCTATGTCGTCTCTAAAAGCGTGACCCGCAAAGCGCTGGAAGCCACGCTATTCCCGGCTCCCGATCCACAGGTGATACGCAAATTTCGAACGCTGAACCCTCATCACGATGTGGTCAAAGCGGGGTCGATGATCGTACTGAGCGATCCAACCAATTTGCAATGCACCCGCGAAGAAGCACAGGTGATGGCGGCAGCGGAAACGGTGAATGCCGCGCTCGAAGACCTGACGGCCGAACAAGCCGACTTCATGCACCGCCACGCAGCCGAGATCGCCAGCTTCACCGGCAAGACCTCGACTTGGCTGGGCGTGAGCGCCGTGGTAATGGAAAAACACCTGACCAGCCTGCGCGACACCCTGCAAGCCATGGAGCGCTTGCATCAGGACAGTTATCGCCAGCACGGACATCTCAAATCAGCGCAATTCTTTACCGAACGCAAGCTGCTGCTCGCCCAACTGGATGCGCACCTGCTGAACTCTACACGCCTGCGCGGCCATACGACACTGGGTGACCATCCCAAACTGAAAACCGCCCTTGGTATTTCGAATCGCAGTCTGGTTCATCATTGGAACAAGGCTGGCGCGCCGGGGCAGATACCGGGGTATGCGACACATGTTGAGAGCATAAGTCGTGCCGCAAAATATATGCAGATGGGTGGGTATGTCGGCATTGGGATTGGTGGCGTGTCTTCAGTGCTCGCGGTACAGGAAGTTTGTAACGGAGGCTCTGAGGCGGCTTGTGAGAAAGTTAAGTTCACTGAAGGGGGAAAATTCGGCCTATCCACTTTCGGCGGTGCTTGGGGTGGAAATTTAGGTCTATCAGCCAGCGGGCCGCTTTGCTTGGCGCTTGGTGTCTCTACTGGTATTGGAGGTGTTATTTGTGTCGCGGCCGTAGTGGGCGTTGGTGCTTGGGCAGGTACAGCTGCTGGAAGTATGGGAGGCGAAAAAATAGGTGATCTTATGTACGAAATAGCTTTGCCATGACGCTGGGGAAGTTCTGGGACTCTTCACTGTCTGATTGGATTGTGTTGGCTATGATCCCCTTGAACCTTGCGTGCTTGGTGTTCAGTCTGTATCTAATTCTCCATCATTTGGACACCATGATGGACGCTTTGAAAAATAGCCGTTTCATATACCTTTGGGGCCCCGCTTGGCGGAATCGAGGCTGTTTTGGAGGATTTTTACTGCTCAGTAAAATTGCCGGGATGGTGATATTTTCGAATGCGTATATCCGCATCGGGGATGTGGACCCTGTTGATGTCAAACATTTCCCACCCTATCTGAAACGTCTTCTCATCATTGATAGAACGTTGATAACCTTTACTCTGGCATGGATGGGCGTTGTAGCTGCACTGATCAAGTTCAAATAAATCGATCAATACCAGCAGAACTGACGCCAACGCGAGCAAGCTCGCGATGGCGTCAGTTCTCTCAGCAATGCCAGGTGATCAAACAACAGGCGCCCGATCCCAATCCAACTGCGACGCAGCCACCGGCCGGCCAAACCAATATCCCTGCCCCAGCTCACACGCCTGGCCCAGCAGAAACGCCGCTTGCTCCTGTTGTTCAATGCCCTCGGCATGCACCTGCATGCCCATGCTGTGAGCCAGGGCGATGATCACGCGAACGATCGCCGCGTCATCTTCATCCCAGGGCAACCCGGCGACAAACCCCTGGTCGATCTTCAGTTTCTGCACCGGCAAACGCTTGAGTCGCAGCAGCGATGAATAACCCGTGCCGAAGTCATCGATGGCCAGGCGCACGCCTAATTCGCGCAAACGGTGCATTTGTTCCAGCGCGACTTCCGGGTCTTCCATGACTGCGCTTTCGGTGACTTCCAATTCGAGCAGGGCCGGGTCAAGGCCAGTCTCGTGCAGCACGCGGGCGACTTGCTCATACAATTCGCGACGTGCGAACAGGCGGCTGGAGACATTGACCGCCACGAACGACAGCACCACCCCGGCCTGCTGCCACTCTCCCATCTGGCGACAGGCCTGCTTCATGACCCAGGCATCGATCTGGGCGATCAGCCCCGTACGCTCGGCGATGGGAATGAACTCGGCCGGCGACACCAGCCCACGCGTGGGATGCTCCCAGCGTACCAGGGCCTCGACCCCGACCAGACGGCTGGTCGCCAGGTCGTGTACCGGTTGGTAATGCACGCGCAGTTCGTCTTGCTGCAGCGCGCGTCGCAGCTCGAACCCGATCTCCACCCGCTGTTGGGCATGGGTGGTGAGTTCTTCGGTATACAAGGCATACCCATCGCGCCCACTGCTCTTGGCCTTGAACAGTGCCGAATCGGCGTTGCGCAGCAATTGCTCGGCACTGAGAGCGTCGCCGGGAAACAGGCTGATACCGATGCTGGCGTTGATAAACAGCGACTGTCCGCCGAGCTGCAAAGGCTCTTTCAATACATCGAGGATGCGCCTGGCCAAGGCCGCCGCCTGCCCTGGCTGAGAACAATTTTCCACCACCACCGCGAACTCATCGCCGCCTAGCCGGGCCAGGGTGATGCCCGGCGCGAACAACCCGAGAAAGCGCTGGGCCACGCTTTTGAGCAATTCATCTCCCACGGCATGGCCGAGGCTATCGTTGATGTTCTTGAAGTGGTCGAGATCCAACAGCAGCAGCGCGCACCCACGCTTGTGAAGCTGCGCCGAAGCCACGGTTTGCTCGGTGCGGTCGCAAAAAAGCAGGCGATTGGGCAGGCCGGTCAGCGGGTCGTGATGGGCCAGGTGCGCCAGCTCATGCTCCGAATCCTTGATTGCACTGATGTCGGAAAACACCGCCACGTATTGACTGACTTCGCCCTCGTCATCGACAACGGCACGGATGGTCTGCCATTGCGGATAAATCTCTCCGCTTTTGCGGCGGTTCCAGATTTCGCCGCTCCATTCGCCACGGCTGGACAGCGAAGCGAACATTTCCCGGTAGAACGCCGGGCCATGCCGGCCGGACTTGAACAGGTTGGGTTGACGGCCCAGCACCTCGTCGCGGGCGTAACCGGTGATCGCCATGAACGCTGGGTTGACATGCACGATCAGGCCTTGACGGTCCGTGACCAGGACCCCTTCGCGGGTGCAATCGAAGACGGCGGCGGCCTGGCGCAATCGCTCACGATCGACAGTGCCCTCGCCCCTGCGCAAACCACGCGCGATGCGCACCCGAGCCATGAAAATCAGCACGGCGCTGACCAGCGCCCAGGCATAACCGTTGATCAGTTGCCAGCGAAGCCGGTCGGCGGAATCATCGAAGAAACTGCTCAGTAAATAACCAACCAGCTGCAGCCAGGCAACGGATAGCAGAAGGTAAATCAATGCCCCGTGCATGGCGGTGCGTTGAGAGTTGGTCATGCGGCCGTCCATGTCCCTGTAATTTGCGGGGATTATAAAGTAAGAAACATCCTGCCACTCTTATCTGAAAGGCCGACTGGTTTTCTCCCTCGGGCTGGTGATAATGCAACGGCAGTTTCTATTTTTATCGAGGGCCCTACAGCCTATGTGGTACGAAGGTTTTCTTGGCTTGTCGCCCTGGTCGCTGGTGGCAGTCACCCTGCTGATGACCCACGTGACGATCATCAGCGTCACGGTCTACCTGCACCGTTATTCGGCTCACCGTTCCCTGGAACTGAACGGCGGTCTCAAACATTTCTTCCGCTTCTGGCTGTGGCTGACCACGGCGCAGAACACCCGCGAGTGGACGGCCATCCACCGCAAGCACCACGCCAAATGCGAAACCGAGGATGACCCTCACAGCCCGGTCGTCAAAGGCTTGTCCACGGTGCTGCGCAAAGGCGCCGAGCTGTACCGCGCCGAGGCGCAAAACCCGGAAACCCTGCGCATCTACGGCAAGAATTGCCCCGACGACTGGATCGAACGCAACCTCTATAGCCGTTTCCCGTTGTTGGGCGTAGCGATCATGGGCGTCATCGACCTGCTGCTTTTCGGCACCATCGGCATCACCATCTGGGCCATCCAGATGATGTGGATTCCTGTCTGGGCCGCTGGCGTGGTCAATGGCCTGGGGCATGCCGTGGGCTATCGCAACTTCGAGTGCCGCGACGCGGCGACCAACCTGGTGCCATGGGGCATCCTCATCGGCGGCGAAGAACTGCACAACAACCACCACACCTACCCCAACTCGGCCAAGCTGTCGGTGCGCAAATGGGAATTCGACCTGGGCTGGGCCTGGATCAAGGTCTTCAGCTTCCTGCGCCTGGCGAAGGTTCAGCGGGTCGCGCCGATTGCCCACCGGGTCGAAGGCAAGGGCCATCTGGACATGGACACCGCCATGGCGATCCTCAACAACCGTTTCCAGATCATGGCCCAGTATCGCCGGCTGGTCATCGCGCCGCTGGTCAAGCAGGAACTGGAAAAGGTCGATCACTCGGTCCGCCATCAGTTCCATCGGGCCAAACGCCTGCTGTCCCGGGAAACCAGCCTGTTGGACGACCGCCACCATGTGCGTATCCAGAACATGCTGGAGCATAGCCAGGCGCTGAAGGTGATCTACGAAAAACGCCTGGCCTTGCAGCAGATCTGGGTCAAGACCAGCAGCAACGGCCACGACATGCTCGCCGCCATCAAGGAATGGGTCCACGAAGCGGAAGCCAGTGGCATCCAGTCCCTGCGCGACTTCGCCGACCAGCTCAAGACCTATTCGCTGCGCCCCGCCACGGCCTGACACCGATGTGCGCGGCGGGGAGGTTGTTGTGGCGAGGGGATTCATCCCCGCTGGGTTGCGCAGCAGCCCCAAGACAGCGATGTAGTTATTTCTGACACACCGAGGCAACTGGTTTCAGGGCTGCTGCGCAGCCCAACGGGGATAAATCCCCTCGCCACAGGTTGGGAGCCGTCATCCCCCCGCCCTTCGTCGCCTGAAAAGGAACTTCGCCAGCAATCCCATATCTCAAGAGCACTTCGCCATCCTGGCGGGCTTTGGAGTGAGCGCGTGCAAATCCATAGCAATGCACGTTCCTTGAGATTTGTGCCGATGGTCGATAAGAACCTACAGGATTCATCCCAGCCGCATTGGCCCGAAGCGGCCCAGACACTCATGGCGCTGATGCACGCCCAGGGCGAAGTTGCGCGCCTGAGCGAGCGGGAGCAGCTGTTCAGTTCGCTGTTGGTCAGCGTCAACGCGGTGCTGTGGGCATTCAATTGGGAAACCCGGCAAGTACTGTACGTCAGCCCGGCTTACGAGCGGATTTTCGGCCGGCCTGCGGGCCTGGTGCTGGCCGACTACAACGAATGGCGCGATGCCATCTACCCGGACGACCTGGACTACGCCGAGCGCAGCCTGGCGGAAGTGCTGGTCAAAGGCGCCGTCGAAGATCGCGAGTACCGGATCATCGCCGCAGATGGCCAGATTCGTTGGCTCAGCGACAAATGCTTCATCAACCGTCAGGCTGATCCGGGCCAACCGGTGATCGTCGTCGGCATTGCCGAAGACATCACCGAGAAAAAGCTGCTCGAAAGCGAACTTCAGCGCCTGGCGACCACCGACGTACTGACCCAGAGCAGCAACCGCCGCCACTTCTTCGAATGCGCCCATCGTGAATTTGAGCAGGCACGGTTGCAAGGCACCCCCATGGCGTTCCTGCTGCTCGACATCGATGATTTCAAGTTGATCAACGATACCTACGGCCATCAAGAAGGCGATACGGTATTGCAGAAGATCGCCGAGAGCGGACGCAGCGTGCTCAGGCGCGGTGACTTGTTCGGGCGGATCGGCGGTGAAGAGTTCGCCGCTGTGTTTCCAGGCTGCCCACCGGACATGGCGCTGCAGGTCGCTGAACGCCTGCAACGGGAAATTCAACGCCTGGCGTTCCGCTGTGGCGAGCAAAACTTCGGCATCACCGTCAGCCAGGGCCTGACCGGTATCACCGCCGAAGACCAGACCCTCGACAGCCTGTTCTCCCGGGCCGACGCGGCCATGTACGAGGCCAAGCGTCAGGGGAAGAACCGCATCATCGCAGTTTGATCAGACTTCACCCCTCGCTCCCACGGGGTTAAGCACTGGTTTTACTGACGGCGCAGCCGCATCAATTCCGGCAGCCCGATCTTCAACAATCGCGCCGTGCGGCCCCGAGCCAGTTCTTCCAGGCCTTGCTGGGATGGCAGATGGGCCAGCTGCGCGGCCATGTTCATCACCAGCGCCTCGCGGGAATAGACCCCGCCACCCAAGCCATAGACCGCTGCGATCAATTCCCGCAGCTCCAGCGGCAGCCGCCAGCGGGCGCGCAGTGCCGAGCCGAAGCCAGCGCCGAACGCTTCGAGCGAATCCCCGACCTCCTCGGGCTCATCCAGCTCACCACCGGCTTGCTTCCACTCTTCCAGACAGCGCAACAGCGCCAAGTCGCCCAAGCGATGCAACAGGCCGGCGCAATAGCAGCGCTCCTGATCCAAGTCGAGCAGGCGGGCCATGGTCCGGGCGTACTCGGCGGTGTGCAGCGACAATTCCCAATACCGTTCGGCATAGTCCGCCAGGCAAGGGACACTCAGCCGGGCACAGCGCTTGAGCGTCAGGCCGAGAACCAGATTCATGCTTTGCCCGGTACCGAGCTGGTGCAACGCCTGGGCTACGGTCTGTACGGGGCCGCCGCCCTGGTGCTGGGCAGCACTGTTGGCCGCGGCGATCAGCACTGCGGTGATCTGCGGGTCGGTGCGGATCTCATCTTCCAGCAGTTTCAGATCCAGCCCACCGGGATTGAGGCTACGCTTGATCGCCACTTGCACATCGGTCATCAACGGCGCGCCTTCGGCCAGATCCCGTCGACGCTCCAGGAAAGTCGCCAATGTCAGCGCTGGTCCTGGGATGGGCGCGGCATTGGAGGTGTCTTCACCACTCAAGAGCAGCCCTTGCAGGCGCTGGGTCAGGTTTTCCCGGTTCAAGGGTTTGGTCAGGTACGCCGCCGGCGCCAGCGGTAATACCTCCCGCACGCTGGCGCTGTCGTTGCGCTGGCTCACCAGGATGAATGGCAACACGGGGGAGCGGCGCTGCTGACGCAAACCGCGCAAGATGCTCAAGCCATCGACGCCCGGCAGTTCCCAGTCGGCAATGACCAAGTCGTATGGGTCTTGGGCCAGCAGCTCCAGCGCCTGCTTTCCTTCGCCACAGGTCTGCACCCGGGCGTCGCAACGCACCTCTGACACCGCTTGCTCCAGCAATTCTCTAGACGCTGGATCGGCCTCGGCAATCAATACGCGCGGTCCAGCGGGTAAATCCACAGCCGTCATGCCGTATCACTCCCTTGCAATACATGCACCTTAGACAATCGCGGCCGTTCCAGACAGCTCAACAACACCAGCCCCCTTCCTCGGGGTATGAAAAAACCCGCCGAAGCGGGTTTTTTTGTGGATCAGCGCACAGCTCAGCGCTCGTGAAAATCAGAGCTCGTAAAAATCAGAGCTCGGAGAAGCACTCTTCGATGATCGCCAGGCCTTTGTCCAACTGCTCGTCCGGCGAGGTCAGCGGCACCAGCACCCGCAGGACGTTGCCGTAGGTGCCGCAGGACAGCAGAATCAGGCCCTTGTCACGGGCCTTGGCCACCACCTGGGCCACTGCCGCGGCGTTCGGCTTGTGGGTGTCGCCATTTTCGAACAGCTCCACGGCAATCATCGCGCCCAGGGCACGCACTTCGCCAATGACTGGGTACTTCTTCTGGATGGCCTTGAGGCCGGTCACCAAGCGCTCGCCAACGGCCTTGCAGCGATCCAGCAGATGTTCTTCTTCGAACACCTCCATCACCGCCAGCGCGGCGGCACAGGCAATCGGGCTACCCGCGTAGGTGCCGCCCAGGCCGCCCGGTGCAATGGCATCCATGTATTCGGCCTTGCCACAGACACCGGCCAACGGGAAGCCGCCGGCGATGGACTTGGCGAAGGTAGTCAGGTCGGCGGCAACGCCCATCTGCTCCATGGCGAAGAAAGTCCCGGTACGGCCGGCACCGGTCTGCACTTCGTCAGCGATCAGCAGGATGCCGTGTTGGTCGCACAAGGCGCGCAGGCGCTTCATGAACTCTTTCGGCGCCACATAGAAACCACCCTCGCCCTGAACCGGCTCGATGATGATGGCGGCAATGTCGCGTGGCTCGGCATCGTTCTTGAAGATGCGCTCGATGCTGGCGATGGAGTCGTCGATGCTCACACCATGCAATTCGTTCGGGTAAAGCGCGCGGAAGATACCGCCGGGCATCAGGCCCATGCCGGCCGAGTACGGTACGACTTTACCGGTCAGGCCCAGGGTCATCATGGTACGACCGTGGTAAGCGCCGGTGAACGCGATCACACCGGCACGGCCAGTGGCGGCGCGGGCGATTTTCACGGCATTTTCCACCGCTTCGGAACCAGTGGTGACCAGCAAGGTTTTCTTTGCGAAGTCACCAGGAACCTTGGCGTTGATTTTTTCGCACAGTTCCACGTACGGCTCGTAGGCTAGGACCTGGAAACAGGTGTGGGTCAGCTTGTTCAGCTGCTCGGTCACGGCGGCGATGATTTTTGGATGCACGTGGCCGGTGTTCAGCACGGCGATGCCGCCTGCGAAGTCGATGAATTCGCGACCTTCAACGTCCGTTACGGTAGCGTTCTTTGCCGATTCGGCGAAGATCGGGTGGATCTGGCCGACGCCACGGGGAACAGCGGCGGTACGGCGGGCCATCAAGTCAGCGTTAGTCTTGCTCATTTACAGTCCTCATTCGCAGCTCAGGGCGGCGTGTCTCAAGGAATACATGGCGGGGAGACAACTGCGGCAGCATGCGATGATCGACTGCCGCAGCGTTCCGGCCACAAGAAACAGAACGGGTGAAACGCGCAAAGGGGCAGCGCTCTCGTGCCCTTCGCGCTTGAAGCGGGATCAGATACCCAGGCAGAGGTATTTGATTTCCAGGTAGTCCTCGATGCCGTACTTGGAGCCTTCACGGCCCAGGCCCGAAGCTTTGATGCCGCCGAACGGCGCGACTTCATTGGAGATCAACCCGGTGTTGACGCCGACCATTCCGTATTCCAGGGCTTCGGCCACACGGAACACACGGCCCAGATCGCGGGCATAGAAGTACGAGGCCAGGCCGAACTCGGTGTCGTTGGACATCGCGATCACTTCGGCTTCGTCTTTGAAGCGGAACAGCGGCGCCAGCGGGCCGAAGGTTTCTTCCTTCGCCACGGCGGCGGTTTTCGGCACGTTGGTCAGGATGGTCGGCTCGAAGAAGTTGCCTTCCATCTGCTTGCCGCCCGCCAGCACGGTCGCGCCTTTGCCAACGGCATCGGCGATGTGCTCCTGAACCTTGGCGACCGCTTTCTCGTCGATCAACGGGCCGGTGGTGGTGCCGTCTTCCAGGCCATTGCCGATCTTGAGCTTGGCGACCGCTGCCTTGAGTTTCTCGGCAAACGCGTCGTACACCGAATCCTGGATGTACAGGCGGTTGGCGCAGACGCAGGTCTGGCCGTTGTTACGGTATTTGGAAATGATCGCGCCCTCGACAGCCTTATCCAGGTCCGCGTCGTCAAACACGATGAATGGCGCGTTGCCGCCCAGTTCCAGGGAAACCTTCTTGATGTCCTTGGCACATTCGGCCATCAACTGGCGGCCGATCTCGGTCGAGCCAGTGAAAGACAGCTTGCGCACGATTGGGTTGCTGGTCAGCTCGCCGCCGATATCGCCTGCGCTGCCGGTGACCACGCTCAGCACGCCTTGCGGAATGCCGGCACGGTGCGCCAGTTCAACCAGGGCCAGGGCCGAGAAAGGGGTTTGCGAAGCGGGCTTGATGACCATGGTACAACCGGCGGCCAGGGCCGGGCCGGCCTTGCGGGTGATCATCGCAGCCGGGAAGTTCCATGGAGTAATGGCAGCGGTCACGCCGATCGGTTGCTTGATCACGATCAGGCGTTTGTCGGGCTGGTGGCCGGGAATCACGTCACCGTAGATGCGCTTGGCTTCTTCGGCGAACCATTCGATAAAGGAGGCGGCGTAAGCGATTTCGCCCTTGGCTTCGGCCAGCGGCTTACCCTGTTCAAGGGTCATCAGGCGACCGAGATCGTCCTGGTTTTCAATCAGCAATTCGTACCAGCGACGCAGCTTGTTGGCGCGCTCCTTGGCGGTCAACGCACGCCAGGCCGGCAGCGCCTTGTCGGCGGCTTCGATCGCACGACGGGTTTCGGCAGCGCCCATCTTTGGCACAGTGCCCAGCACTTCGCCCGTAGCCGGGTTGGTGACCTTGATCGTCTGACCATTGTCCGCATCGACCCAAGCGCCATCGATAAAGGCTTGCTGGCGGAACAACTGGGTGTCTTTAAGCTGCATGTCGGCTTTCCTTAACAGCACCGCGCGCGCGCGGAGCGAATTAGAGTTGTAGAAAGGCGCCTTAGGGGCTGCCGTCAGGGAAATCATCCACCGGGCTGAAGCACAGAAATAACGCACATAAGCATAGACGTGCGGTTCAGCACCCAGACAAGAGCGTTTGAAATCTCAAACGAATCCTAGGGCCGATGGGGTTGCAGGACAATAGGCTGTTCGAAAAAAAGAACGAAAAAGCCGCATTTGCCTGTTTTTTCTGATCAGCGTAGCCAACAGCCGCCGAGCGAGGCAGAAACAAACGGCAAATCAGCAGCATGGACGCCCGCCATGCTTATGAGTATCATGGCGCCCGCGTTGCACCAGTAGCTCAGCTGGATAGAGTACTGCCCTCCGAAGGCAGGGGTCGTGGGTTCGAATCCCGCCTGGTGCGCCATACCAAAAGCTAGACCTGTCCCGGACAGTCTACGAGCTTCAAAAAACCCGCCCCGTGCGGGTTTTTTGTTTTTGCTGCCTGTGGCGAGGGAGCTGGCATCTCTTCAACGCTCACGCAAAGCCTCCAACCGCGCCGGCAAGTCCTCCTTGGGAAAACGTTTGTGCAGCGCCAGCAGTTTTTCATCAGCGGCCTTGCTATCTCCTGCCTGCCGCAATTGCAGGATTTCCATCAAGCCCTGCTCCAGCGATGGCAGTGCCGCGGGTGCGGATTTGCTCATTCTCGTCGCTGGCTTTTCCGCCAACAATTGCACAGGGCTGGCCGGGGCTCGGGCCAGCTCGCCCTGGGGCGCCATGCGGGCGATCGGGGCCGGGGCGGGCATGGCCGGCGGTGCTGCGGCGGCGACGGCTGACTTTTGCTGGTCGGCAGAAAACTCGATCGACGCGGGTGCGGCCAACTCATCGTGAGGCAGGGGTGAGCGCAGCGCCAGGCCGATCATCAGCGCCACACCGGCGACCGTGGCGAATGCCATCTGCCAACGTGGCCGCTGACAAGCTTGCAACCAGCGCTGCCACAGGCTTGGCACGGGCGCCGGAGCTTCGCGTCGGGCGGTGGCCAGGATAAAGGCGTCTAGCGAGGCCGGCGGTTCGCCGCTGGCGTGCTGACGCAAATGCTCGATCAATATTTTGTCGTCTGCATCCGGAGCGTGTTTGGGGTCGATCATGCGGGTACCTCCTCGGCCAACAGCCGGTGCAATTTCTGTTGGGCGTAACGCAAGCGGCTTTTCACCGTTTCCAGTGGGGCGCCGGTCAGTGCGGCGATCTGCGGCAGTTCCAGGTCGCCATGCAGGCGCAGGAGGAAGACTTCCCGCTGATCCTCGGGCAAGGCCTGCAACGCGGCGTCGAGACGCGCCTGGTCGCGACTCAGGCTCAGTTGTTGCTCGGGGCCGCCGGTGTCGTCGGGCTGGACATGCAGTTGCTCGTCATAACTGTCGTGCAACGGGTTGTGGACGCCATGCTTGCGCCAGTGGTCAATCAAGCGGTTGCGGGCAATCTGGAACAGCCATGTACGAAAACTCGCCCGTCCTTGTGGCTGGGTCGTGCTGCGAATCAGGCTGAGCCAGGTGTCCTGGAAGATTTCCTCGGCCAGTTCGGCCTTGTTGCTCAAGGACACGAGGAACCGATAAAGCCCTTGGCGATGGCGGGCATACAGGGCTTCGAAACAAGCCCCGTCGCCATTTCGGTAGCGGGCCAGCAGCGATTCGTCGCTGGGTGAATCAAGCGCAGCGGGCATGTCGGTGACGAACTCCTTTCTGGTCATTGCAACACAGTCCTGGCAGACAACAAGGGAACCCTGTGGGAGCGAGCTTGCTCGCTCCCACATTTTTGATCCCCGTTGCGCTCGGGATCAGCGCTTGGCCGCAGGTTCAAGGCTCTGCGCAAGCTCCACCAACTGCACAAACTCGGCGCGCAACCCGAACGGGTCATCGCCACGGGCCGACCGCGCCAGTTGTGCGGTGTCCTTCAGGCTCATCGCGCCTGTGTAGCGTCCATCGCCCTTGAGTTGCTGGGCGAAGGCCGCCACGGACGCCGCGAAGCGCAGGTCATCGCTGGGTTGTTTTTCGCTTTGCGCGCTGGCGATTGGATGCTCGATCAAGCGACTGTTGCCGCCCTCGGCCGGTTTGTAGCGTACACGTAACATGGCCAGTTCGCCGGCCTTGCCATCCGACTTCGATGCGTTGCCATAACGCAGCGGCTCCAGCCAGCCTTTCTCCCCCTTCGGAACAACTTCGTACAACGCCGTCACCGTGTGCCCTGCGCCAATCTCGCCCGCGTCGACTTTGTCATTGTTGAAATCCTCACGTTTCAATGCGCGGTTTTCATAACCCAGCAAGCGATATTCGCTGACCTGGGCCGGGTTGAACTCCACCTGCAACTTCACGTCCCGCGCCACTACCGCAAGCGTCGAACTGAGCTGATCCACCAGGACCTTGCGGGCTTCGAGCAAGTTATCGATGTAGGCGTAGTTACCATCGCCGGCGTCAGCCAATTGCTCCATCAGGTGTTCGTTGTAGTTATCCACACCAAAGCCTAGCGTTGTCAGGGATACGCCGCTCTTACGCTGATCCACCGCCATCTGCTTGAGGCTGTCGAAATCACTGATGCCGACGTTGAAGTCACCGTCGGTGGCCAGCAGGATGCGGTTGATGCCCTTGTCGATGAAGCTTTCCCGGGCCATTTGATAGGCCAGTTCGATGCCCGAGGCCCCCGCGGTTGAACCGCCAGCGTTCATCTGATCGATGGCGTTGCGGATCTTCACTTTGTCGCTGCCCGGAGTGGGCTTGAGCACCACGCGGGATTCGCCGGCATAAACCACCAGCGATACGCGGTCCTGATCGCGCAATTGATCCACCAGCAGTTTCAACGTGCTTTTGACCAGCGGCAGCCCTTCACGACGGTCCATGGAACCGGACACGTCCACCAGGAACACCAGATTGGCCGGGGCCAGCTCCGCCACGGCGCGGTCGGATGCCTTGATGCCGATGCGCAACAGACGGGTATGAGGATTCCATGGCGACGGCGCGACTTCGGTAGTCACGCCAAACGGCGAACCATCGGTGGGCAAGGCGTAATGGTAAGAGAAGTAGTTGACCATCTCCTCCAAGCGCACGGCGCCCTCGGGCGGCAGGCTGCCTTGGTTGAGCAGACGTCGCACATTGGCATAGCTGCCGGTATCGACATCCACGCTGAAGGTCGAGACCGGCGTTTCGGCAACGCTATGGATGGGATTGTCCGGCAGCTTTTCGTACTGCTCGCGCGACTCGGCGCGGTAACCCGCGGCGACGGCATCGTTCGCCACGCTTGGGGCAGGCATTGGTGCCGGTTTCATGAGCATGCGCTTGGCCGTCGACTGGCGCGCTTCGGCGATCTCGCCTTGCGGTACAACACTGGGCGCCACGGCCACCGGCTCGGCTGACTTGGCCGCTTCGTGAGACGAAGACAACCCACAACCGGCCAACGTCACCAGCATGGTGACAGCAAAACCCTGGGCGGCAGGACGCATAAAAGACAGTGGGCGGGACATGGGCTGAACCTCGTGGATGGATGATTCGTTCACAAGGTCAGACGTAAGGCCTGCGTGGTTCGGGTTAATCGCTTGGAAATAATTTCCTGACTGCTCGCAGCCCCTCCTTAGCCCCTGATGCCTTTGCGATTTTACCTCAGGTTACCGCCACGACGGTTTCCTTCAGTCCACCACCGACGTTACTCGGCGCGGATCCGTGCCATCGCAATGGTTTAAGCGAGCACCGTTGAGTCGGCACACTGTCCGCTGACTCACGATTCGCACACCAGCGAGGGCTGGACAGACTTCGTGTGCCGTTTCGGAAAATAAGCCGCCGCGCCGACGCCCAGCGCGCCCATCACTACGCAGTACCCCACGCACACCCAAGGACTCCACGGCACCAAAGCAATCAGCACCAACGGCGTGATGCTCGCCCACAGCGCGTAGGCGATGTTGTAGGTAAACGAGATGCCAGATACACGGATTTTTGCCGGAAACAGGCTCACCATCACCGAAGGCACCGCGCCGACTACGCCGCAACCCAAGCCGGCGATAGCGTAGGCCAGGCCCAGCCACGCGCTGCCGCTGATCAGGCTGGCGAAGAGCACGCCGATGCCCACGGGCAGCAGCAGGCTATACAGCATCACCGTGCGCCAGGCGCCGATGCGGTCGACGATGAGGCCGGCCAGGACGCAGCCGATGTTCAGGAAAACGATGCCGAGGCTGCTCAGGGCGAAAGTGTGGCCAGGGGTCAGGCCGAAGCTCTTCTGCATCACGGTCGGGGTGATGACCACAAATACCACCACAGCAGAGGTCAGCACGCAGGTGAGAATCGCGGCGGGCAGCAAGGCGTGGCGATGGTCGCGCAGGACCGTGCGCAACGGCAATTCCGCCGCGCCTTCGCGATTGGCTTGCAGCGCCATGAAGATCGGCGTTTCGCTCAGCCAGCGGCGCAGCCAGACGCCAATCACACCGAATACCCCGCCCAGCAGGAATGGCAGGCGCCACGCGTAGTCAAGGATTTCCGCCGGGGTATAAATCCGCGCCAGCGCCGTGGCGGTCAGGGCGCCAAGCAGATAGCCGAAGGTCAGGCCCGCCTGGAGAAAGCCCAAGGCATAACCTCGATGTTTCAGTGGCGCATGTTCAGCGACGAAGACCCAGGCGCTGGGCACTTCCCCGCCGACCGCCGCGCCTTGCAGGATACGCAGCGCCAGCAACAGCAACGGGGCGAAATAACCGATTTGCGCGTACGTCGGCATCACGCCGATGAGCAGGCAGGGCAACGCCATCATGAGAATGCTCAGGCTGAACACCCGCTTGCGCCCCAGGCGATCGGCAAAGTGCGCCATGAGAATCCCGCCCAACGGCCGTGCCAGGTAGCCGGTGGCGAAAATTCCGAAGCTTTGCAGCAAGCGCAGCCACTCGGGCATTTCCGGTGGGAAAAACAGCTGGCTGAGGGTCAGGGCGAAGAAGACAAAAATGATGAAATCGTAGATTTCCAGCGCACCGCCAAGGGCGGCGAGGCCCAGGGTCCTGTAGTCGGATCGGTTGAACCGGGCGTCTGGCAAATGAGTGGTGGCAGTCATAGGCAAGTTTGAAAAAGAATTGGAAGAAGGCGACGGTTCAGGCAGCGGGCCCCTTGTCCGCGGGCTGCACCGACGATTGGCCTGGCTCGGCGTCCGCGGCCTCGTCAGCTGGCAAGAAATCCTTGCGGCTCTGGGCGATGGCCCGGCGTATTTCGTCGCCCTTGGTGGGGCAATTCTTGAGGCGGGCGATGCCGTCGGTTTTCTGCGTCATCGCCATCCTCCGGCATGAATGAACAGGGGCTCGATAGTGCTCGTTTTTAGCGCGCGATGCCAACTTACGTGACGATTGGGGCTGCCGGGCAACCCCGCGGGTGCATGGTTGCTCGCCCGGAGCCGAGGCCCGGTCAACGGTGATAGCGGCGCACCACGCTGCTGTTGCGCAGGACGTGGCCCTTGAGTTTTTCCATCAATTGGGCCCGTGTGAGGCCGGCAGGCAGGGCGTCGGGCGGCAGGTCCAGGGCGAAAATCTGGATCAGGTAATGGTGGGCGCTGTCACCCACGGGCGGGCACGGTCCGATGTAGCCGTGGGTGTTTTTGCTGTTGATGCCGCTCATGCCCTCAAGCGTGGATTTGGTGCCCGCGCCTGTCGGAATCTGTCGGGTGCTGGCCTTGATTCCATAATGGACCCAATGATCTACGCCTTGTCCACGCTGGCCGTCGGGGTCGAGCATGACGATGGCGTAGCTGAGGGTGCCAGGCGGGCCGGCATTCCAGCTCAGGGCCGGGGAGATATTCTTGCCGCCACATTGGTTGGCGTCGCTGGCGGCCGCTGCGGTGAAGAGGCGGTCGTCCGACACGCCGGGAATGCTCAGGGTAAAACGCTCTTCTGCCTGGACTCCCTGTGCGCACAGCACGAGGGTGACGGCCGCGAGCCAGGAGGAAAAGGAAGTCAATCGGGTCATACCGGGCACCTTGAATGCGGTTCAGGCCAACGACGGCCTGCGAACTATAGCCGCAGCGCCGCCCCGGTTGCAGTGACAATTACGCTGAACCTCGTTCCAATCCCTCGACTCCAACGGGAAACGCCTGCCGGAGAACGACCATGCCCATGCATCAAGTCGCCCGCCTCGCTGATGTGCGAGAAGATCGCGGCCTCGAAGTCACCCTCAACGACGCGCCCATCCTGCTGTTACGGGCTGGAGGGCAAGTGCGGGCGTTCCAAGGCAAGTGCCCGCACGCCGGGGCGCCTTTGGCCAAGGGCGCCGTATGCCACGGAAGGCTGATCTGCCCCTGGCACAAAGCCGCGTTTCGCGCTGAAGACGGCGCCCTGTGCGAGCCGCCGGCCCTCGACAGCCTGGAGCGTTATCACGTCGAGGTGCGAGGCGAGGAAGTCTGGGTCGATGACCAACCACTGCCGGCCGAAAAAGTCCCCCCCGCCGATGACCCGCGCACGTTTGTCATCGTCGGCGCCGGCGCGGCGGGCACGGCATGCGCGGCGGCGTTGCGCGAGAAGGGTTTCGGCGGCCAGATCCAGCTGATCGACCGCGAGGCCGAGGCCGGCTACGACCGGACGGTGTTAAGCAAATACGTACTGGCTGGCGACATGGCTGCGGACGAAACTCCGCCTCTGCGCGATGAAACTTATTTCAGCCAACAACGCATCGAACGGCGCCACGGCCAAGTGACCGGCCTTGATGTCAATGCGCGTCAGATCCGCCTCGCCGACGGTCAATCACTGGCTTACGACGCCCTGTTGATTGCCACTGGCGGCGAACCCAAGACGCTGGATCTGCCTGGTATCGACTTGCCGCAAGTCCTGATGCTGCGCTCCTTGGCCGATACACGGCGGATTCTCGAACATGCGCAGCCGGGGCAACGAGCGGTGATCATCGGCGACAGTTTCATTGCCATGGAGGTCGCCTCCTCCCTGCGCAAACGCGAACTCAGCGTCACCGTCCTGGCTCGTCACCCAGTGCCGTTCGCGGCGCAGTTCGGCGACAGTATCGGCAAGGCGATCCTGGCTCGGCACCGGGCCAATGGCGTGGTGTATCACACCGACGGCGAAGCAGCGCGGATCGAGGGTACGGGCAAAGTACACGCCGTGGTGCTGGATAACGGCCAACGCTTTGAGGCGGACCTGGTCATCGTCGGCGTCGGCGTGCGCCCGGCCACGGAGCCGTTCGCCAACCTGCCACGGGAGAAAGACCAATCGTTGATTGTCGACGACGGCATGCGCGTGGCCGACGGCGTCTGGGCCGTGGGTGATATCGCGACCTTCCCCCTCAACGGCCAGCCCCAGCGCATCGAACATTGGCGGCTGGCCCAGCAACAGGCCCGCATCGCCGCGACGAACATGCTCGGTGGTGAAGAACATTACCTGGACGTGCCGTTCTTCTGGACCTATCACTTCGGCAAACGCTACGACTATCTGGGCCATGCCGAGGAATGGGACGAAGTGCAATTCAAGGGCACGCCCGAGCATCCGCCCTTTATCGCGCTGCTCGGCAAGGACGGCCTGGTCGTGGCGGTCGTGGCCTGCGATGAAGGCCGGGCGATGGCGGCACTGGCCCAGCGCATGAAACAACCGCTGCCTGTGGATGAAGCTTGGCGGCTGGTCCGGGATTTTTCGATGTAACTTGTCTTTGCAGACGCCACAAAGCCTGTGGGAGCGAGCTTGCTCCCACAATGAAGCAGCACCGCTGCGCTTACGCCGAATGATCCGCCGGCAGATGAATGATCTGCGGTCGCTCCAGCGGCGCCAGGGGCGGCGGTTGCAAGTCCGGGCCCAACAAGTGGAAATGCGGCACGACGTGGCTGATATCGCCGTCCTGATTGTTATGGATGATCTTCGAACCTGGCTGGCGCAGCGTTTCCAGACGTTCGCCAGTCAATTTGAAACTGGCACTCAGCCCCTGGTCGTCCACTGCGGGCCTTGGCAGCCTACGCTGGGCGAAGCTACGGCTCTTGCGCTGTTGATAGCGCGCCCAGCTGATCAGGATGATTGCGTTGACCAACGCGATCCAGCCGTAGATCTGCAACGTCCCCAGGGTGTCGAACAATGAACCGCCCAGACGCGGGCCCGCGTGGCTGTCAAACAGCGGCCACAGACCGTTCACCAGCAGGTACAACAGTCCAACCCACGCCAGTACCGTAAAGAGCACGTCGATGATCACCAGAAAAGGCCGCTGGCGGGTCCTGATAATTTTCATCGGATCACTTCCTCTTCTTCGTCATCGAACGGTTTGATCCCGCGATCCGGGCTGATCCAGCGCGCGCGTTTCTGATGCTGTCCGAACAGCACCTTGGGGAAACTCACCAGCGTGGTGAACAAGCTGATCAGCCAGAACACCAGCGGGTACCAGACCACCCAGAACATGATGTGCCACAGGCCCTTTTCGTAGCGACGGTCGATCAGAATGCTCACCGCGAATTGCATCAGGCACACCACCGCCAGCAACAGGCCGGTGAAAGCCGGCGGCATCAAGTGGTCCACGGCGATGGCGGCTGGCATCTCGACGAATTTACCGGCTCCCCAGAAGATCACTGACAGCAGGAAGGTGAACGCCCAACCGGTGGACAGGCAGTATTCGAACAGCAGCGGCCACAGGTAGCGGTGACGGTATTGCCAGATGCCGCGGATGTTCTTGAACAGCACCTCGGCGCCACCCTGGGCCCAACGCAGCCGCTGCCGCCACAGGCCACGCAAGGTTTCGGGCATGAGGATCCAGCACAGGGCGCGTGGCTCGTAGAAAATGCTCCAGTGGTCCAGTTGCAGCTTCCAGCTGATGTCGATGTCCTCGGTGATCATGTCCGGGCTCCAGTAGCCGACCCGGTGCAGGGCGGTGCGACGGAACGCGACGATTACGCCGGACACGGTAAAGATCCGCCCGAAAACCCGCTGGGTGCGCTTGATCAAACCGATGATCGAGGAAAACTCGCCGACCTGGACCCGGCCCACCAACGTCGAACGGGTGCGGATGCGCGGGTTGCCGGTCACCGCGCCAAGGCGGGCGTTGTCCAGCATCGGCGCTACCAGGTAGGCGCAGGTGTTGGGCGCCAACAGCGCGTCGCCGTCGATACACACCAGGTATTCGCTGCGTGCGGCGATGGCGCCCATACGCAGGGCCACGGCCTTGCCCTGGTTTTCCGCCAGGTGCAGCACGCGCAAGCGCGGGTCTTCGACGGCCAGTCGATCGAGCACCTCGGCGGTGTTGTCCTTGGAGCCGTCGTTGATGGCGATGACTTCAATGTTCGGATAATGCTGGCCCAGCGCTGCGTGAATCGTGTCGGCAACGTTGTCGCCTTCGTTGAAGCACGGGACCAGGATGCTGATCAGCGGCTCGCCGGCCAGGGGCGGCGGCAACGTGTCGTCCTTCCACGGCCAGTGACGCTCCCAGTGCAGCCAGAAATACAGGCCGCCAGCGATCCACAGGCCGGACATGAACAGCGGGTAGAAGAACACGAAGTCCATCAGGAATTGCCCGGTAACCAGGAAGATCAGGCCCAGGGGCACCCCAAGGACGATCGCCAGCACCAGGACGGCGAGCAGTCTGTCAAGCATGTCAAGGATTCCACTTGTTGGAGAGCGCCGGCCGCACGGCTTTCACGGCGGGCTGGTCTTCGATGAAATTGTCCGGGTAGTAGCCGAAACTGGTCACGCCCTGGCGCTTGAGGCGCCCCATCCAGTCGGCCAGTTGTTCGCCCTCGATGTCTGCCACTGGCTTGCTGTGCCAATCACGGGCTTGCAGTTCGAACACCGTGCGCTTGAGTGCACCGGGGCGAGCCTTGATGGTTTCCACCAATCGCTCCAGCCAGGGCCCCGACTGTTCGCGGGTCTGTTTTTCCATCAGGGGCATGGCCATCGGCGCCGTCCAGTCGTAGGCGGCGAGGAAATCGTCAAGGTTCTGGGCGAACCAGGCTTCGCTTTCCGGGTTGAGCATCGGTTCGGCAAAGATGTTGCGCGCCGTGCGCACCTGCGGGCCACGTATCGCCCGGACCTTGGCGGTGAGCTCGGCGGTGAAGTCGATCAGGTAGCGGCTCTTGAAGCGAGTCCAACGCTGCATGGCGGCAGGGTCATCGCGCAGGGCAGCGATCGATTGCGGCAAGCCATGGGCGGCGTACACTTTCATCGCGGCGGGACCGGCGTCCTCGAAGTCGGAGAATACGGCATCGTCATGATAAAGAACGCCGTCCACCGAGCTCATCCGCGCCATGTCCTCGTAGATCTCGCCGATGATCTTTCGCACGTTCGGGTCGAACGGCGACAGGCGTACATATTGGTCTGGGGCGACGCCCGTCTTGCCGGTCTCCGGATCCCAGCGCTGTACGCGCGGCAACTTCGAATCAAGGGCAAAACTGAGTACCGGCATCCAGGCATAGACCTTGACGTTGGCCCGGGTGCGCAATTGCCATGCAACGCGGTCGAACAGATCGGCGCGCACCGGCAGGTGGCGGTTAGGAAAGTACAGCGAGTGGACCAGGCCATCGCCTTTTGGATCGGCGAACGCTTGCAAGAACACGGTGTTGGCGCCCAGGTCATAGATGCGCTGGACCAGTTTGCCGACGTTGGCCTCCTGCTGCACGGGGTCAGAATCGTAGACGTAATCCAGGTCGACGTGGACCACCCGCATCGGGTCGATCGTCTGCACTGAAGCGATACTTTCGGCGAAGTGAGCACCATCCGGATCGGATGCGACCAGGAAGCGCGGTCCACTCATCAGGTTATCGAGGCTGTCGAGGCCATCTTCCAGGGTCAGGGCCATCTGGTAACCCTGGCTGCCGATCACTTGCAATGCGGTGCCGTCGGCCTCGCCGTAAGGCCACACCCAGACACGCGGGCTGTAGCCGACCACCTTGCGGATCTTGTCTGAAATAGCCGCCACGTCTTTGCGCATACGCGCCTGGAAATCGGCCTCGCTCTCATACCGACCGGTCACGGCATCATAGAGCCGGGTAGTTGCCGCCGGCTGTTGGTTTCCTTGGGGATTGGCGAGCACGCCTTTGTGGTTGGCGTCGGTGTGGGCCGCGATTTCCACCAGGCCCGATTTCGAAATCTCGCGAATCTGCTCCCACGTGAGGAACTCGGAACGCTTGCGCGGCACACCGGCGAAATCCACATTCTGGTTCATCGGCGTGTCGACCCAACTGCCGACCGGGGCCAGGATTGCCGGCCAGTTGTAGGCTCGCAAGATCGGCATGACGCGCGTATAGAAGCTTGAGTAGCCATCGTCGAAACTCAGCAACACCGCACGCGGCGGCAGTTGCGGTCCGCCGTTGCGGGCAGCGATGATCTGGTCGACCGTGACCGCCTGGTAATTGTTTTCACGCAGCCAGGCCAGCTGTTCAATCAGGCGCTCAGTGCGCACGGCTACCAGGCCCTGGTCGGGGTCGCGGTCTTCGACATCATGGTAGGCAATACCCAGCACATGGTTTTTCGGCCACGGGGCATCGTTCGCCGCGACCGGCCGTTGCGAAGGTGGCGCGAACGCCGGGGCTTGCTGGGCACAAGCGCTGATCAGCAAGACTCCCAGCAGAAGGATGAATCGCGAAATGACGGGCATTTTCAAACTCTTCTAGAAGCGGTAGGTGAGGTCGACAAGCAGGCGCAGATCGCTTTCACGATCGCCGTCGTAAGGGCGGTTGAGCCAGCTCAGCGCGGCCCCGGCTTCGAGCACATCGTTCCAGAGCACGCGTTGGCCGTAGCCGAGCAACCCCATGGCACCGGTGTTGTAGTCGCGCTGGCTGTAGGTGCCGGCGCCGACTTGGAATTGCTGGCTCCAAGTGGTTTCGTAACGGCGGTACAGCACGTGATTGGCGCTCACGGTCGGCATGACGCTGAAGTCCGACTTCGGATTGAAGTACGGCACTTCTTCGGAACCGCTGTTGCGGCTGGCACCCACTTCCAGTCCCAGCTCCACCTGCAGGCGTGGGGCGCTGTAGATGCCCTCGCGGCCGGTCAGCAGGGTCTCCAGGCGATTGTTGCCGTCGCTGAAATGGGACGGGCTCACAGCCAGCCGCCATTCGCGGCTTTCATTGGCGCGCCAGCGGACGAAACCGCTCCCGCCATTGGCGCGAATACCGCTGTTGAGAGCTCGCAACGGTGTCTCGGCCGAGAGGTAATCCAGGCTGCCGCCGTACTGCCAGTGATCGTTGATGTCCCGGGCCACGGCCACGCGCGCGCCTTGCTTGTCGCCGGAGCCGTACGAGTGGTTGGAGACTTCCGCTTCCAGAGTCATGTCGCGGGTACGCCGCTCCACGCCCAAGCGCTGCCAGCGATGATGGCCGGTGCCTTCCTCAAAGTCGCCAGTGGCGTAGCCGGCACCGCCGAATAGCCGCCAGTCTTCGTCAATGGGCGGGCTGTAGAGCAACGTTTCGATACCAAAGTCCCGGCTACCCGTCACCGCGCCGGCATCGCCGTTGCCACCGCCGTAGCTTTTGCCGGTGTAGGCTTCGATGCGCAATTCAGCCATGTCATGAACGTCACGCTGACGTTGCAGGCGTTTGACGTGGGCATTCTCCGGATAACGGGCGACCACGTCGTCGGTAAGCGCGTCCATCTGCCGCCATTCCTGCAGGTCCATCGCCGCGCGAGCCTGGGCGACTTCCAGGTCGCGATTGCGCGGTGTCGTGGTCTCGATTTCCTTGAGCAGGCTTTCTGAACGCCGCGGCCAGTCACGGGCTTGATACAGGTCGGCCTGGGCCAGGCGCAGGCCGATGTGGCCAGGGGCTTGGTAGATGAGACTTTCCAGACGCGTTTCGGCGGAGGGCAGGTCAGCGCCATAAGTGCCTGCTTGAGCGGCAAGCATCTGCGCATCCATCCACTCGTCGTTGGGGTTGCCGATTGGCAATCCCTTGAGCTCCACCCGAGACGGCTGTGATTTAGCCAGATCTTCGGCCAGCGCGCGGGCCTCTTCGGACTTTTCGCTTTCCAGCAAGGCGTAGTAGAGCGCGGTGCTGTCTTCGAAACGGTCCGCAGGGTCGGCATCCGGCGCGGTCAGTACACGGCGGTACAGCTCGACGGCTATTTCCGGCTCACGTTGCTCAAGATAAGAAGAGGCCACCCAGCGCAAGGCATAAGTCGGAATGCTGATACCTTCAGCGACCAGCTTCTGGTATTCGGCGATCACCTCTGCCCGGCGAGCGCGGGCGTTGAGGGCTCCCATGCGGTCGATTCGCCACCGCAGCACGTCCTCATGGGCCTCGGCCACTGGCGTCCAGGTGGCGAGCAGTTTGTCGTAATCGGCCAACGCGCGGTCAGCGATGACAAAGCGCTCCTTTTCGCTGCGGCTGGCCATATCCGCCAGACGCACCCGTTCAGCCGCCACGTCGCCTTCAAGCCGGCGCTGCACGCCGCGGTCGATCAGCCCAGGCTGAAGACGGGCCAGGCGCAACGCCGGTTCAGGCAACCTGGCACGCTGCAGCGCATGAATGTATTCGCGCGCGACTTCAGGCTTGTTGCTACCGGCACGGATGAAGGCTTGATCGTATTGGAACAGGGCTTCGTGGGGATTGTCAGCGCGCGTCAGTGCATAGCCCAACGCCAAACGGCGCATCGGATCTTCGGGCTTGGCGGCAACCAGGACCTTGGCACGGCTGACGGCTTCGTCGGGTTTGCCGGCGTCGGCCTGGGTCAGGGCCAGGCCCAGTTGCAGGTCCGCATTTCGTGGTTCGATGGCCAGGGCTCGACGATACAACTCAATCGCCGGATCCCAACGCTGGAGGTTGCGATAGGAGCGGGCCGCTGCGGTCAGCGCCTGGACCGGTAAGTCGCGGTTACGGCCTTGGGTTTCGTAGACCTTCACCACCTCGGCATCGAGACCAGCCCAGCTGGCGATCTGCAAGTGATCGCTGATTTGCGCGGTACTGGCCTGCCCCGCCGGAACTTGGCGCAACACGGCCAGTGCGGGCGTGTAATCGCCCGAACGGGCATCAAGCACCATTTGGTCATAGGCGGCATCGGCAAACGCCGCCAGCGGCAAGCACAACTGGCTGCACAGCGCGACGCGAAACAACGGGCGCAAACCGAATCGAATAAAGGGACCCACAGTACGCGGCATTCGTCAGCATCCTTACATGGCCAGCCGGGTCGCAGTGCCCCCTTGCCCATCAAACAGGAGGCCGGGTCAAAGGAACCCAGCCAAGCTCTAACGGGCTAAGTCTGGCATCGCGCGAAGGGTGATTTTTCGGAACGCCATAATTCTTCAGAATCCATGCAGATTTCAGCGCCGAAGTTTTCAAAGAGAAAAAAAACCGGCTCGTGCGCAGGGCACGGGCCGGTTTTTTGGAGGGGAGCTTTTAGGGGTATTACTGAACGCCGACGCCGCCGCCCAACTTACTCATCACAAATGCCGAGAATTGTTCAACGGTCATTTTCTGTCCGTTGAAATCCACTTGATTGTTGGCGTAGTGCAAGTTGGTGACCACGTCGTTGCCTTCCAGCTTCGCCAGCTCCGTACCCACAGCCATGGCGCTGAACATATCGCTGGTGGCAGTGGCCTGGTCGGCGATCAGTTTGGCGTCTGTCTGGCCTTCCATCTGCGCCTGCACGGTCAGCAGGTCCACAAGCATCGGCTTGGACACCTTCACTTTGAAATCCAGCAGGGCGAGCAATTGACGGCCTAGTTCATCCGGCGGCAGATCCATCGATTGTGGCTTGGCCAGGTCTACGACAAGGCTCGCGCGGCTTTCACCGTTAGCCGTATTAAACGAGAGGTTCTCCAGGGCCACTTGTGGGGCGCCCGCCAGGAGTTTCTCCAGATCGGCCTTGACCTGCGCCTCTTCGGCCTCGGTCAAATTCAGCTCTGGCGCTGGCTCGCCCGCTTCAGCGGCCTCGGCAGCAGCTTTTTCGTATGGCTGCAGTTTGGCTTGGTAGACCTGCATCAGCGACATGGTTGCGGGAATATCCAGGTTCTTCAGGCTTACCGCCATCTGCGCCGAACCAATGACCTTATCGTTGAAAGACAACTCACCGATCTTGTAGTCGGCACGCCCCGAAGCGCTGGTACCCTTTTCGGAGCTGTTGTTCTTCATTTCGAAATTCTTCAGGCCCAGCACTGATTTCTGTTCGCCGAAACTGGTCTTGCTGTTACTCAGCAGCAGGGTGTTATCACCCATGTAGTAGCCGTAGGTGCTCTTGGTCAGGTTGCTGGCCAATGTCAGACCGCTGAGCTCGATTTGCACCGGTGTTTGATCTTCGGCGACGGTGGTCAGTTTGAAACTGTCCATATAACCGTCGGCCTTGATCTTCTCTGCTTGGGCGCTGGCTGCCACGTCGATTTTCAGGCCGGAAAAGATGAGCTGGGATTGTTCGTCCAGCTTGGTATCCAGCGGGAGCAGTTCGAATGTACCGTTTGTGGACTGATCGTAGCCGAGGTTGAAAACGCCTTTGAGCGGCGATTTATCCTTGGCGGCAACAAACCATTTTTCGGTCAGCGGAGTCCGCTCAAGTTCGGTGTGGCTGGTAGCCATGACCGGCAACCATTTGAGCGTCATCAGCCGGGAAACCGGTAGCGGGCCGTGTTCGATGTTATCAACAAACAGCAATTCAACGGATTCGCCACCAAACATTTCGCCTTCACCTTTGAGGCGGTAATGCGCAGTGCTGCTGAATGTTCCACGATCCAAGGAAACCAGCTCGATCGAAGCGGTACCGTTGGACCCGGCCAAAGCCGTTTGCAATTGCTTGTTGCTGTCGGCAATGGCTGTATTCAAGACTCCTTCAAGCTTCGTCCCGGTATACCAGGCGCCGCCCGCACTGATAGCGCCAATAACCACAACGATTCCGAGAAGTACGCTTGCTGATTTATTCATGAGAGACCCGATCGTATTCCATGGTTGAAAAAGTCGCCGTCTTCCTTGACCCGCAAAGGGCTGTGGCTCGACGCGGCAAAAGTGGTGGAGGAGATTAGCACCAGGCACGCCAGCAAGCCCAATGTTTAAAGGGGAAAAAGCGTGTTCTTGAGAAATGGTCTACGAATATTGGACTTCGATCTCGTCCAGTTGGTGATCAAATGTCTTGAGCCGTGCCGTCCAGGTGTATACCAGTACCTCGAAATCACGATTGATCACCGCCGTACTCGACGAGTCGGCACGCCCATCACAGAAATCCAACTGGTAACGTTCCCTAGCCATGGCATTGGCGACATCGCACAGTTCACGAGCGTTGTTGAGCCAGTGCCAATCATCTTGCGCGATCTGCTCGTCCAAGGCCGCGCATTGGATTTTCAAGGCTTCGAGACTTTTTTCCAATGGTGTACCCGTGAGCTCTCCCATGACCTCTTGGAACGTGCGACCTGGCTGCCAATAGCTGCCCCAGAAATAGCGATCAAACACCGTCTCGACCCGACGCAGCGCGACCTTGGTGTCCCATATCAACACCAGGGTCTTGCCTTGCTCGAGCTGTTTTTTCTTGATGCGCTGGCCTTGCATCGAGGCCCAGGCGACAACTGCGATGGATATGACACCGATCAGCGCGGACGCGCTATCAAGGAAAATCAGCGCTTTATCGAGCTGATGAGTCAGCATGACGCCATAGAAATAGGTGGCCGAAAGCAGTACCAACGCCGCAATAGCGCACCAGAAGCCGGGAGCATAAGGGTTTTTCATTATTCGAATCCCCATGACCAGTCACATCGCGGGCTCTCGTTGCAAACGCCCAACAACCCAAGCATAGCAATGGACTGGGGGTTTGCCGGGGTGCGCCAGCAATTAGGGAGATGATCCGATTACCGGCTCTGAAACGACAAAACCCCCGTCTGCGGTGCAGACAGGGGTTTTGGGAATTCAATCTTGACGATGACCTACTCTCACATGGGGAAACCCCACACTACCATCGGCGATGCATCGTTTCACTGCTGAGTTCGGGATGGGATCAGGTGGTTCCAATGCTCTATGGTCGTCAAGAAATTCTGTGACCAACCCGTTCAGGAACAACGTGTCGGTGAAAATCGAAGACTTCTACTAAAACAAAACCCCTACCTGCATCAGCAGATAGGGGTTTCGGAATTTAATCTTGACGATGACCTACTCTCACATGGGGAAACCCCACACTACCATCGGCGATGCATCGTTTCACTTCTGAGTTCGGGATGGGATCAGGTGGTTCCAATGCTCTATGGTCGTCAAGAAATTCGGTAGCCAGCGCGTGCCTTACGGTCACGTTCCAGCGAATGGGTATGTGATAGCGTGTTGCTTTGTGAGTATCTCGAACTTTCGGTTCGTTTCGTCTTCACAACACCGCAATCTGGCCTCTTTCGAGTCTACAAATTGCTTGGGTGTTATATGGTCAAGCCTCACGGGCAATTAGTACAGGTTAGCTCAACGCCTCACAGCGCTTACACACCCTGCCTATCAACGTCGTAGTCTTCGACGGCCCTTCAGGGAGCTCAAGGCTCCAGTGAGATCTCATCTTGAGGCAAGTTTCCCGCTTAGATGCTTTCAGCGGTTATCTTTTCCGAACATAGCTACCCGGCAATGCCACTGGCGTGACAACCGGAACACCAGAGGTTCGTCCACTCCGGTCCTCTCGTACTAGGAGCAGCCCCTCTCAAATCTCAAACGTCCACGGCAGATAGGGACCGAACTGTCTCACGACGTTCTAAACCCAGCTCGCGTACCACTTTAAATGGCGAACAGCCATACCCTTGGGACCGGCTTCAGCCCCAGGATGTGATGAGCCGACATCGAGGTGCCAAACACCGCCGTCGATATGAACTCTTGGGCGGTATCAGCCTGTTATCCCCGGAGTACCTTTTATCCGTTGAGCGATGGCCCTTCCATACAGAACCACCGGATCACTAAGACCTACTTTCGTACCTGCTCGACGTGTCTGTCTCGCAGTCAAGCGCGCTTTTGCCTTTATACTCTACGACCGATTTCCGACCGGTCTGAGCGCACCTTCGTACTCCTCCGTTACTCTTTAGGAGGAGACCGCCCCAGTCAAACTACCCACCATACACTGTCCTCGATCCGGATAACGGACCTGAGTTAGAACCTCAAAGTTGCCAGGGTGGTATTTCAAGGATGGCTCCACGCAGACTGGCGTCCACGCTTCAAAGCCTCCCACCTATCCTACACAAGCAAATTCAAAGTCCAGTGCAAAGCTATAGTAAAGGTTCACGGGGTCTTTCCGTCTAGCCGCGGATACACTGCATCTTCACAGCGATTTCAATTTCACTGAGTCTCGGGTGGAGACAGCGCCGCCATCGTTACGCCATTCGTGCAGGTCGGAACTTACCCGACAAGGAATTTCGCTACCTTAGGACCGTTATAGTTACGGCCGCCGTTTACCGGGGCTTCGATCAAGAGCTTCGCGTTAGCTAACCCCATCAATTAACCTTCCGGCACCGGGCAGGCGTCACACCCTATACGTCCACTTTCGTGTTTGCAGAGTGCTGTGTTTTTAATAAACAGTCGCAGCGGCCTGGTATCTTCGACCGGCGTGGGCTTACGCAGCAAGTGCTTCACCCTCACCGGCGCACCTTCTCCCGAAGTTACGGTGCCATTTTGCCTAGTTCCTTCACCCGAGTTCTCTCAAGCGCCTTGGTATTCTCTACCCAACCACCTGTGTCGGTTTGGGGTACGGTTCCTGGTTACCTGAAGCTTAGAAGCTTTTCTTGGAAGCATGGCATCAACCACTTCGTCACCCAAAGGGCAACTCGTCATCAGCTCTCGGCCTTAAGATCCCGGATTTACCTAAGATCTCAGCCTACCACCTTAAACTTGGACAACCAACGCCAAGCTGGCCTAGCCTTCTCCGTCCCTCCATCGCAATAACCAGAAGTACAGGAATATTAACCTGTTTTCCATCGACTACGCTTTTCAGCCTCGCCTTAGGGACCGACTAACCCTGCGTCGATTAACGTTGCGCAGGAAACCTTGGTCTTTCGGCGTGGGTGTTTTTCACACCCATTGTCGTTACTCATGTCAGCATTCGCACTTCTGATACCTCCAGCAAGCTTCTCAACTCACCTTCACAGGCTTACAGAACGCTCCTCTACCGCATCACTTACGTGATACCCGTAGCTTCGGTGTATGGTTTGAGCCCCGTTACATCTTCCGCGCAGGCCGACTCGACTAGTGAGCTATTACGCTTTCTTTAAAGGGTGGCTGCTTCTAAGCCAACCTCCTAGCTGTCTAAGCCTTCCCACATCGTTTCCCACTTAACCATAACTTTGGGACCTTAGCTGACGGTCTGGGTTGTTTCCCTTTTCACGACGGACGTTAGCACCCGCCGTGTGTCTCCCATGCTCGGCACTTGTAGGTATTCGGAGTTTGCATCGGTTTGGTAAGTCGGGATGACCCCCTAGCCGAAACAGTGCTCTACCCCCTACAGTGATACATGAGGCGCTACCTAAATAGCTTTCGAGGAGAACCAGCTATCTCCGAGCTTGATTAGCCTTTCACTCCGATCCACAGGTCATCCGCTAACTTTTCAACGGTAGTCGGTTCGGTCCTCCAGTCAGTGTTACCTAACCTTCAACCTGCCCATGGATAGATCGCCCGGTTTCGGGTCTATTCCCAGCGACTAGACGCCCTATTAAGACTCGCTTTCGCTACGCCTCCCCTATTCGGTTAAGCTCGCCACTGAAAATAAGTCGCTGACCCATTATACAAAAGGTACGCAGTCACCCAACAAAGTGGGCTCCCACTGCTTGTACGCATACGGTTTCAGGATCTATTTCACTCCCCTCTCCGGGGTTCTTTTCGCCTTTCCCTCACGGTACTAGTTCACTATCGGTCAGTCAGTAGTATTTAGCCTTGGAGGATGGTCCCCCCATATTCAGACAAAGTTTCTCGTGCTCCGTCCTACTCGATTTCACTTCTAAGATCCTTTCGCGTACAGGGCTATCACCCACTATGGCCGCACTTTCCAGAGCGTTCCGCTAAAATCAAAGAAGCTTAAGGGCTAGTCCCCGTTCGCTCGCCACTACTAAGGGAATCTCGGTTGATTTCTTTTCCTCAGGGTACTTAGATGTTTCAGTTCCCCTGGTTCGCTTCTTGCACCTATGTATTCAGTACAAGATAACCATCTTATGATGGCTGGGTTCCCCCATTCAGACATCTCCGGATCACAGTCTGTTTGCCGACTCCCCGAAGCTTTTCGCAGGCTACCACGTCTTTCATCGCCTCTGACTGCCAAGGCATCCACCGTATGCGCTTCTTCACTTGACCATATAACCCCAAGCAATCTGGTTATACTGTGAAGACGACATTCGCCGAAAATTCGATCTGGCTCTAAGAGCCACTCACAAATTTTACCTTAGCCTGATCCGTTACCAGTGAAAGTAACGTTCAGTCTATCTTTCTATCACATACCCAAATTTTTAAAGAACGATCTAATCAAAAGACTAGAAATCAACATTCATCATCCCGCGGATGGAATGCTCATTTCTAAGCTTTAAACGTTGGAACCAATCTGTAATGGTGGAGCCAAGCGGGATCGAACCGCTGACCTCCTGCGTGCAAGGCAGGCGCTCTCCCAGGTGAGCTATGGCCCCGTATCGCTACAGGGTACACCATGAAATTGGTGGGTCTGGGCAGATTCGAACTGCCGACCTCACCCTTATCAGGGGTGCGCTCTAACCAACTGAGCTACAGACCCAATCGTCTTCTTCAATGAATCAAGCAATTCGTGTGGGAGCTCATGGAGCCGCTGCTGTCGTCGATTAAGGAGGTGATCCAGCCGCAGGTTCCCCTACGGCTACCTTGTTACGACTTCACCCCAGTCATGAATCACACCGTGGTAACCGTCCCCCCGAAGGTTAGACTAGCTACTTCTGGTGCAACCCACTCCCATGGTGTGACGGGCGGTGTGTACAAGGCCCGGGAACGTATTCACCGCGACATTCTGATTCGCGATTACTAGCGATTCCGACTTCACGCAGTCGAGTTGCAGACTGCGATCCGGACTACGATCGGTTTTGTGGGATTAGCTCCACCTCGCGGCTTGGCAACCCTCTGTACCGACCATTGTAGCACGTGTGTAGCCCAGGCCGTAAGGGCCATGATGACTTGACGTCATCCCCACCTTCCTCCGGTTTGTCACCGGCAGTCTCCTTAGAGTGCCCACCATAACGTGCTGGTAACTAAGGACAAGGGTTGCGCTCGTTACGGGACTTAACCCAACATCTCACGACACGAGCTGACGACAGCCATGCAGCACCTGTCTCAATGCTCCCGAAGGCACCAATCCATCTCTGGAAAGTTCATTGGATGTCAAGGCCTGGTAAGGTTCTTCGCGTTGCTTCGAATTAAACCACATGCTCCACCGCTTGTGCGGGCCCCCGTCAATTCATTTGAGTTTTAACCTTGCGGCCGTACTCCCCAGGCGGTCAACTTAATGCGTTAGCTGCGCCACTAAGAGCTCAAGGCTCCCAACGGCTAGTTGACATCGTTTACGGCGTGGACTACCAGGGTATCTAATCCTGTTTGCTCCCCACGCTTTCGCACCTCAGTGTCAGTATCAGTCCAGGTGGTCGCCTTCGCCACTGGTGTTCCTTCCTATATCTACGCATTTCACCGCTACACAGGAAATTCCACCACCCTCTACCATACTCTAGCTCGACAGTTTTGAATGCAGTTCCCAGGTTGAGCCCGGGGATTTCACATCCAACTTAACGAACCACCTACGCGCGCTTTACGCCCAGTAATTCCGATTAACGCTTGCACCCTCTGTATTACCGCGGCTGCTGGCACAGAGTTAGCCGGTGCTTATTCTGTCGGTAACGTCAAAACACTAACGTATTAGGTTAATGCCCTTCCTCCCAACTTAAAGTGCTTTACAATCCGAAGACCTTCTTCACACACGCGGCATGGCTGGATCAGGCTTTCGCCCATTGTCCAATATTCCCCACTGCTGCCTCCCGTAGGAGTCTGGACCGTGTCTCAGTTCCAGTGTGACTGATCATCCTCTCAGACCAGTTACGGATCGTCGCCTTGGTGAGCCATTACCTCACCAACTAGCTAATCCGACCTAGGCTCATCTGATAGCGCAAGGCCCGAAGGTCCCCTGCTTTCTCCCGTAGGACGTATGCGGTATTAGCGTCCGTTTCCGAGCGTTATCCCCCACTACCAGGCAGATTCCTAGGCATTACTCACCCGTCCGCCGCTCGCCACCAGGTACAAGTACCCGTGCTGCCGCTCGACTTGCATGTGTTAGGCCTGCCGCCAGCGTTCAATCTGAGCCATGATCAAACTCTTCAGTTCAAACATCTTTGGGTTTTGAGAAAACCCTAAACTTGGCTCAGCAATCGTTGGTTACATCTTTGATTTCTCGCGGAGTAACTTATGATGCTGATAATCTGTTGACTAGCAGTCTGACTCCACAAGCACCCACACGAATTGCTTGATTCAGTTGTTAAAGAGCGGTGGGTTGAGCCTTTCGTCTCAACCGAGGCGCGCATTCTACAGCGCCCCGTGTATCTGTCAAGCGGTTATTTTAAGAAGTTTTCAAAGTTTCGCTTGGAAATCCTTAACAACTTCAACCACTTGCGCTTTCGATCTCTCGTTAGCGGGAGGCGAATTCTACAGCGTTACTCGCTGCTGTCAACACCTCTTTTTTACCGCTTTCGACCGAGAGGATCGAACCGTCGATAGCGCCCAACAAACCGGCCTATCCACTCCTTCCGCGCCTCGATGAACTGAAGCGAAGCACTTACCGAAACTTGGTTAACTCGTTGAAACTCAAGGAGTTTTCCGTTTCGACTGCGCCGGAAGTGGGGCGAATTATAGACATCCAGAATTTGCCGTCAACCCTTTATTTTGTTTTCTATCAATCAGATACCCAAATGACCGCAAGCGCCCTTCTATATAGAAGGGAGGCTACAGGACGCCGGAGTCCCGCAAGGTCGCTATCGCTGCAATATCCAGCCCCAGTACCCGCTGCAACACCTCCATCGTATGTTCGCCTAATGAGGGAGGCGCGTTTCTATATTCAATCGGCGTATCGGACAAGCGAATAGGACTGGCTACTTGCGGCACTGTACCGGCCAACAGGTGGGGCAACTCGATCGCCAACCCGCGAGCCTGCACCTGAGGATCGGCAAACACCTGCGCCAAATCGTTGATAGGGCCACACGGCACTCCGGCTTGCTCCAACTGAACCACCCACTCGGAAGTCGTCTTGAATACCGTCGCCTGGCGAATCAACGGGATCAGTGCCGCCCGGTTCGCCACTCGCATCTTGTTCGTCGCGAACCGGGGATCATCGGCCCACTGCGGTTGGCCGGCGACCTCGGCGAATTTTCGAAATTGACCGTCGTTACCCACCGTAAGGATGAAGTCACCATCAGCTGTGGGAAAATCCTGGTAAGGCACGATATTGGGATGCGCATTCCCCAACCGCTTCGGCGCACTGCCTGTGGTCAGGTAATTCATTGCCTGGTTGGCCAGGCATGCCACCTGAACATCCAGCAAAGCCATATCGATATGCTGCCCACCGCCGGCATGGTCGCGATGAGCCAACGCCGCCAGGATGGCAGCGGTCGAATACAAGCCGGTCAGAATATCCGTCAATGCAACACCGACTTTCACCGGCCCAGCTCCCTCTTCCCCTTCCGGTCGACCGGTAAGGCTCATCAAGCCTCCCAGCCCTTGGATCATGAAGTCATACCCGGCGCGCTTGGCATATGGCCCCGTCTGGCCAAAACCGGTGATCGAACAATAGATCAACTGCGGATTGATAGCCTTTATCGAGTCGTAATCCAGGCCATAGGCAGCGAGTCCACCCACCTTGAAGTTTTCGATCAGAATGTCGGACTTCGCCGCTAGCTCTAGGATCAGCTTCTGGCCCTCGGGGCGAGTAAAATCGATCGTGACCGATTGCTTGTTGCGATTGGCCGCTAGGTAATAAGCCGCCTCGGTCGTGTTCTCGCCGTAAGCGTCCTTAAGGAAGGGCGGGCCCCACGCACGCGTATCATCGCCATTGCCAGGGCGCTCGACCTTGATGACATCCGCGCCCAGGTCCGCCAGGATCTGCCCAGCCCAAGGCCCGGCCAGGACCCTTGATAAATCCAATACCCTCAGATGCGAAAGCGCGCCCATCGCCGGTCTCCTATTAATAGAACGCCTGAATACCGGTTTGCGCGCGCCCCAGGATCAGCGCATGGACATCATGGGTGCCTTCGTAGGTATTCACCACTTCCAGGTTCACTAGGTGACGAGCAATGCCGAATTCGTCGGAAATGCCGTTGCCGCCCAACATGTCACGGGCCATGCGCGCGATATCCAGAGATTTACCGCAAGAATTACGCTTCATGATCGAGGTAATCTCCACCGCAGCCGAGCCCTCGTCTTTCATGCGCCCCAGACGCAAGCAGCCTTGCAGCGCGAGGGTGATTTCCGTCTGCATGTCGGCCAGCTTCTTCTGGATCAACTGATTTGCCGCCAACGGGCGTCCGAACTGTTGCCGATCAAGCGTGTACTGGCGGGCGGTGTGCCAGCAAAACTCAGCGGCCCCCAACGCCCCCCAGGAGATGCCATAGCGTGCCGAGTTCAGGCAAGTAAACGGCCCCTTCAGGCCTCGGACGTCTGGAAAGATGTTCTCCTCCGGAACGAATACATTGTCCATGACGATTTCGCCAGTAATCGACGCGCGCAGCCCGACCTTGCCGTGAATAGCCGGCGCACTCAGGCCTTTCCAGCCTTTTTCCAGGACGAAGCCGCGGATATCGCCAGCGTCGTCTTTGCCCCAGACGACAAACACGTCAGCGATCGGGCTGTTGGTGATCCACATCTTGCTACCCGTCAAGCTGTAGCCGCCTTCCACTTTCCGCGCGCGAGTAATCATCGCGCCCGGGTCGGAACCGTGGTTTGGCTCAGTCAGGCCGAAACAGCCGATCCATTCGCCCGAAGCCAGCTTCGGTAAATATTTCTGTTTTTGCGCCTCGGTCCCGAATTCATTGATGGGCACCATGACCAGCGAGGATTGCACGCTCATCATCGAGCGATAGCCGGAATCGACGCGCTCCACTTCCCTGGCAATAAGGCCATAGCTGACATAGTTCAATCCGCTGCCACCGTATTGCTCGGGAATGGTCGCCCCCAGCAGGCCCACTTCGCCCATTTCACGAAAAATCGCCGGGTCGGTCTTTTCATGACGGAACGCTTCCAGCACTCGAGGCGCGAGCTTCTGCTGGGCAAATTGTTCGGCGGTGTCACGAATCATTCGCTCTTCTTCTGTGAGCTGCTGATCCAACAACAGTGGGTCGATCCAATTGAAGCTCGCTTTACCGGCCATGAGAAACCTCGCCAATGAGATGAAAATTTGTGGATTGATCCTAGGCGCGGTTTCCTACGAGAGCAAACGAGGATTCCGCATGCTCTTGTGCTAATTTCTCACTCCGTAAAAGGCTAAAAGGCCGTTTACGCCCTTCATGAGTGAGGTCTCCGTACATGCGCCGCAAGATTCCCAGCACCGCCGCCCTGGTCAGCTTCGAGGCCGCGGCCCGCCATGAAAGCTTTACCAAGGCCGCGCAAGAGCTTTCGCTCACACAGGGCGCGATATGCCGACAGGTTGCCAGCCTGGAAGAGTTTCTGAGCGTGGAACTCTTTCGACGTTCCAGGCGCGGCGTAAAGCTGACCGAAGCAGGGCTTTCCTACAGTCGTCGAATTGCCATGCAGCTGGACGCGGTCGAGCGTGACACTCTGTCAGTCATGGGCCATACCGGCGCGAACGTCATCGAGCTGGCGGTAGTGCCAACATTCGGTACGCAATGGTTGTTGCCACGGCTGAAGGATTTTCAAAAGCAGCACCCCGAAGTTACGGTCAACCTGACCAACCGAACACGCCCTTTCCTCTTTGCCGACACCGATTTTGATGCCGCCATCTATTTCGGCGATGCCGATTGGTCCGGTACCGAATCCCACAAGTTGATGGGCGAAAACCCGATGCCGGTATGCAGCCCGGCATTACTGGGAAACCGAAAGGCGCTGACACCGGAGGCTATTGCTGAATTGCCACTGCTTCAGCAGACCACCCGCCCCTATGCATGGCGCCAATGGTTCAGCTCGCAGGAGCTGAACATTGCACGGGACCTGACAGGCCCGCGTTATGAACTATTCTCGATGTTGGCCCAAGCAGCCATGCATGACATGGGAATCGCGTTGATCCCGCCTTTTCTGATCCAGCGCGAACTGGCGGAGGGTCGTTTGGTAATCGCCAATCGCAATGCATTGTCGAGCATCAAGGCGTATTACCTGATGATTCCCGAACGAAAGGTGAAATCTGCTTCGCTTCAGGCGTTTCGCGACTGGCTAGTAAACCAGGCCAAGGGCTATCTCCTTGAATAGCAATGCAAAATTACGATCTTGACTACGTAGTCAGTTTATTAGGATCGCTACAGATATAAGTTTATGTCGCATAAAACCAAACTGTTATGGACGAAGTACAATCGTCCCACAACCGGCTAAATACGTGGCTTTGAGCCACATTCTCCAACGCATGCCTACGTATTCACCTTGGCAATGTAAAAAGTAAGACGATTCCCCGCCTATCCCTTTAAGAACAAGGCTTCACGGGCAATGAACCTGATGGTTGCGACACTTAGTCACAGGGTGACTTGTAGTTAATTTTTCGTCACACGTCATAATCCCTTGAAGGGCAGAATTTTCGCCTGCAAAATGCCGCGCCCCGCCTGAAGAGGCGAGGTCGTGCTGATCGGCCGCCCCAGCCGCACCATCCGAAGTGCCTGGGTTTACTCAATAAGATCACGCAGGAGATTTGACGTGCACATTGGTGTTCCCCTCGAAACCCAAACGGGTGAAACACGGGTTGCTGCTACCCCGGAAACCATCAAGAAGCTCATCGGCCAAGGCCATAAGGTTACTGTTCAAAGCGGCGCCGGTATCAAGGCCAGCGTGGTCGACAGTGCTTACGAAGCGGCGGGCGCAACTATTGGCAGCGCCAGCGATGCGTTCGGGGCCGAACTGATCCTCAAGGTGGTCGCCCCCAGCGATAGCGAACTGGGGCTGATCAAGAGCGGCAGCGTTCTGGTGGGCATGCTCAATCCGTTCAATAACGAGACCATTACCAAGCTGGCCGAGCGCGGCATTACCGCATTCGCCCTTGAGGCCGCCCCACGCACGTCCCGGGCCCAAAGCCTGGATGTGTTGTCGTCTCAAGCGAACATTGCCGGGTATAAGGCCGTGCTGCTGGCCGCCCATCATTATCCACGCTTCATGCCGATGCTGATGACAGCGGCGGGCACCGTGAAAGCGGCGCGAGTATTGATCCTTGGCGCCGGTGTGGCGGGGCTACAGGCAATTGCCACGGCCAAGCGCCTGGGTGCTGTGATCGAGGCTTCGGATGTGCGGCCCGCGGTAAAGGAACAAATCGAATCCCTCGGCGCCAAGTTCGTCGACGTGCCTTACGAAACCGACGAAGAGCGTGAATGCGCCGTCGGCGTTGGAGGTTACGCCCGGCCCATGCCTGCCAGCTGGATGCAGCGTCAGGCCCAGGCTGTGCACGAGCGCGCCAAACAAGCTGACATTGTCATTACCACGGCACTGATTCCGGGCCGCAAGGCACCGACGCTGCTAAGCGCCGAAACCGTCGCGCAAATGAAACCCGGCTCGGTGGTCATCGACCTCGCGGCAGCCCAGGGCGGCAATTGCCCGCTGACCGTGGCCGACCAGGTGGTTGTCGAGAACGGCGTCACCATCGTCGGCCCGACCAACCTGGCTGGCGAAGTCGCGGCCGATGCCTCGGCGCTGTACGCCCGTAACCTGCTGGACTTCCTGAAGCTGGTCTTCACCAAGGAAGGCCAGTTCGACGTGAACCTGGAAGACGACATCGTCGCAGCGTGCCTGATGTGCCGCGACGGCCAAGTCATCCGCAAAAACGCCTAAGCAGGGATTCAGACAATGGAAGAGCTTATCTCCCCCGGTATCTACAACCTGATCATCTTTGTGCTGGCCATTTATGTCGGTTACCACGTGGTCTGGAACGTAACGCCTGCGCTGCATACGCCGCTGATGGCGGTGACCAACGCCATTTCGGCCATCGTGATCGTCGGCGCGATGCTCGCCGCCGCCCTGACCGTAACGCCTCTGGGCAAGACCATGGGTACTCTCGCCGTAGCCCTGGCTGCGGTGAACGTGTTCGGTGGCTTCCTGGTGACGCGCCGCATGCTCGAGATGTTCAAGAAAAAAGCCCCGAAAGCCGTAAAAGAAGAGGCGCCCAAGTAATGAGCATGAACCTGGTAACGACGCTCTACCTGATCGCGTCCATCTGCTTCATCCAAGCCCTCAAAGGCCTGTCGCACCCTACCACCTCCCGTCGCGGCAACCTGTTCGGCATGCTCGGCATGGCATTGGCGGTGCTTACTACCGTCGGACTTATCTACAAACTGGGAGCCGAGCTGGCGACCGCCGGCATTGGTTATGTCATCGTTGGCTTGTTGATCGGCGGCACCGCCGGTTCGATCATGGCCAAGCGTGTCGAGATGACCAAGATGCCGGAGCTGGTGGCGTTCATGCACAGCATGATCGGCCTGGCGGCGGTGTTCATTGCCATCGCCGCTGTCGTCGAGCCGCAATCGCTGGGCATCGTCAAGCAATTGGGGGATTCGATTCCGGCGGGTAACCGTCTGGAGCTGTTCCTTGGCGCGGCAATCGGCGCAATCACGTTCTCCGGTTCGGTGATCGCCTTCGGCAAGCTGTCGGGCAAGTACAAGTTCCGCCTGTTCCAAGGCGCTCCGGTGCAGTTTGGCGGTCAGCACAAGCTCAACCTGATCCTGGGCCTCGCCACACTGGGCTTGGGCCTGGCTTTCATGTTCACCGGCAACCTCGGCGCATTCGCCTTGATGCTGGCCCTGGCGTTTGTCCTGGGCGTGCTGATCATCATCCCGATCGGCGGTGCGGACATGCCGGTGGTGGTCTCGATGCTCAACAGCTATTCCGGTTGGGCCGCAGCAGGCATCGGCTTCTCGCTGAACAACTCGATGCTGATTATTGCAGGCTCGTTGGTGGGTTCGAGCGGCGCGATCCTCTCGTACATCATGTGCAAGGCGATGAACCGCTCGTTCTTCAACGTACTGCTCGGCGGTTTCGGCAACGCCGCAGATGCTGCTGGCCCGGCAGGCTCCAAAGAAGCCCGCCCAGTGAAATCCGGCTCGGCTGACGACGCGACTTTCCTGCTGACCAACGCCGATACGGTGATCATCGTTCCAGGCTACGGCTTGGCGGTCGCCCGGGCGCAGCACGCGTTGAAAGAACTGACCGAGAAGCTGACCCACCACGGCGTGACGGTGAAATACGCAATCCACCCGGTTGCCGGTCGTATGCCCGGCCACATGAACGTCCTGCTGGCCGAGGCCGAAGTGCCTTACGACCAGGTATTCGAGATGGAAGACATCAACTCCGAGTTCGGCCAGGCCGACGTGGTGTTGGTGCTGGGCGCCAACGACGTGGTCAACCCGGCGGCGAAGAACGATCCGAAGTCGCCGATTGCCGGCATGCCGATTCTCGAGGCGTTCAAGGCCAAGACCATCATCGTCAACAAGCGCTCGATGGCCAGCGGTTATGCCGGCCTGGACAACGAGCTGTTCTATCTCGACAAGACCATGATGGTGTTCGGCGACGCCAAGAAGGTCATCGAAGACATGGTCAAAGCAGTGGAATAAGCGTCAGTTGTTTATCAAAACGCCCCGACTTGTCGGGGCGTTTTGATTTGTATCAGGGCAAAGCGTTACCGATCCGGTAATGATGTTTTGCCTGAAACGCCCGTAATAGAGGCCTCAAATGCGACTTTTGTAGCGGGTCGGGCTCGGCGCGAATTCTCTAGACTGCGCATCCAGCTTCCAGCCCGAGAAACCATTCATGTACCGTGATCGCATCCGCCTGCCTTCGTTATTGAATAAAGTGATGAGCGCTGCCGAGGCAGCCTTGCTCATTGAAGACGGAATGACCGTCGGCATGAGCGGCTTTACCCGCGCCGGAGAAGCGAAGGCCGTGCCGCACGCACTGGCCGAACGCGCCAAGGTCACGCCGCTGAAAATCAGCCTGATGACCGGAGCAAGCCTGGGCAACGATCTGGATAAGCAGCTCACCGAAGCTGGCGTACTGGCACGACGGATGCCCTTCCAGGTGGACAGCACCCTACGCAAGGCCATCAATGCAGGCGAGGTGATGTTCATCGACCAGCATCTTTCGGAAACCGTCGAACAGATGCGTAACGCCCAGCTCACGTTGCCAGATATTGCCGTGATCGAAGCGGTGGCGATCACCGAGCAAGGTCATATCGTGCCGACCACGTCGGTAGGTAACTCCGCCAGCTTTGCGATCTTCGCCAAGCAAGTGATCGTGGAGATCAACCTAGCCCATAATCCAGATTTGGAAGGCCTGCACGACATTTACATCCCCAGCTATCGTCCAACTCGCCTGCCGATCCCCCTGGTGAAGGTTGACGACCGTATCGGCAGCACCGCCATCCCGATCCCACCGGACAAAATCGCCGCCATTGTCATCTCCCAACAATCAGATTCCCCTTCGACGGTCTTGCCGCCGGACGACGACACCCAGGCCATCGCCGACCATCTGATCAGCTTTTTCAAGCAAGAAGTCGCGGCCGGGCGCATGACCAACAAGCTTGGCCCCCTGCAGGCCGGCATCGGCAGCATTGCCAACGCAGTGATGTGCGGATTGATCGACTCTCCGTTTGAAGAACTGACCATGTATTCCGAGGTATTGCAGGACTCCACATTCGACCTCATCGACGCCGGCAAGCTGAGTTTCGCCTCTGGCAGCTCCATTACGTTGTCCGCTCGGCGCAACACGGATGTCTTTGGAAATCTGGCGAAATACAAGGACAAACTGGTGCTGCGCCCGCAGGAGATCTCCAACCATCCGGAGGTAGTGCGACGCCTGGGCATCATCGGCATCAACACGGCGCTGGAATTCGACCTGTATGGCAACGTCAACTCGACTCACGTATGCGGCACGCGAATGATGAATGGCATTGGGGGTTCGGGGGATTTTGCCAGGAACGCACACTTGGCTATTTTCGTGACCAAATCCATTGCCAAGGGCGGCGCCATTTCCAGCGTCGTTCCGATGGTTAGCCATGTGGACCATACCGAGCATGATGTCGACATCCTGGTGACCGAGATTGGACTGGCTGACTTGCGGGGCTTGGCGCCACGCGAACGGGCGCGGGCGATCATCGAAAACTGCGTGCATCCATCCTATCGCCAGGCATTGAACGAGTACTTCCAGGCGGCAAGCGCCTTGGGCGGACATACGCCGCATATTTTGCGGGACGCACTCAGCTGGCACATGAACCTGGAAGCAACCGGACGCATGCTTGCGGTTTGATACAGCTGGATCACCGTTAGGACTAAAACAGTTTTATAAATCCAAAGGGCTCGGCAGATTCTTTGCAGAAACTGTACTTCTGTACCGGTGATTTCTTACAGTCATATCCCACAAAACACAGCCAGACACTGAATAACGCACCAATTTAGTGCCGATAGATACAGTTGCCTCAAGATTGACCAGTACACCGCCTTTTAACAGTTAACTGGTCTCTTACAATACAGATGAACTGTATCTACAGGGACTGGCCAAACGGGAGGATCATGGGCACCAGTTAAACCACTACCTAATCCCGCCACAAGCGGAAGGATGTCAACCATGGAACGTACACTCAGTTCCGAGCTGTTTTTCGAAGACAAAGCTGAAAAAAACCAGGCTTCTATGCCTCTTCGCGTTATCGCTAACCTGATGTTGTGGCAGCGCCGCATTGCCAGCCGCCATCAATTGGCCCGTCTGGATTCGCGCCTGCTGGCAGATGCCGGTATCAGCGAAGCACAGCGCTACGAAGAGCTGAGCAAGCCGTTCTGGCGCTAATTCAGCGTCGCTGGCCCTGACCCATCGGGTCCATCGCCAGCACCGAATTGAATAAACAAGACCCGTCGTGGGAAACCGCGACGGGTCTTGTCGTTTTCGAGCCTGAACCGGTCTGAGACCGGGAAGTAGAACAGTTATAAAAAAACTATTCAGGCACCAGTACAGTTTGTTGGATGGGGATTATCTTGCCTTGGGACGAGCCAAGGACCATTGCAAAGCTGTAAGCAAACGCGATCTGTCCTAATATTGATGCAACCGTGGCGAAGCGAGTCGAGCATGTGTCTCCCCTTCCAGCTACAGGCACCGGTATCACCTCATATACAAGGAGCTCCATCATGTCCCGTCTTCGCCTGCTCAGCGCAGTAGCGCTGTTGGCCGTAGCTGCTCAGTCCAACGCCAGCAGCTTCATCGTCACCACCGACTCCATTGTCGGCGCCCTCAAGGCCACGTCCGACGTAACCTCCGATGCAACCTCATCACTGCGTGACAATAAAATCGTTCAAGCCGCACGTGACGACGCCGCCAGCTTCGTGGCCAGCGAAGGCGCTATCCGCGGTGTGAAACTGGAGAGTGCATTGGATTACATCCGCCAGCAGGCACCGCAGCTCAACGCCACCGATGCGCAGCTTGCACAGGCCATCCTGGTAATCTGATGCAACATGAAACATTGGGCACCCAAGGGTGCTCCGATGTTTCCGCGCTGGCCCTGGCCCGCAGGTTTGCGCTAGCCTTCAAGCTCGCCAACAACCGTCGAGTCCCATGCGTTTTTACTCAAAACTTTACAGCGCCTGTTTATTCACAGTTTTTTGCTGGTCTGTCCCGGCCCATGCCTTCGATGTGTCCACCCAACAAGTGGTCGCCAGTGGCTACGCTACGAGCCTGGTGACCTCCGCACCCTTCGACAATAAACGGGTCGTCGCCGCTCGTGATGACGCCGCCGCGTTCATTGCCAGCGAAGGACAATTCCGAGGTGCGCAATTGGAGTCGGCCCTGGACTACCTGCGCCGGAACCAGCCGAAACTTCACGCCAGCGACCTTGAACTGGCACAGGCAATTCTCGTCCAATAACTATCTTTAATTCTCCGGAGTCGTTCCATGCGTAGCCCGCTGATTGCTGCCGCCCTTGGCCTGCTGGTGTTGGCCGATGTGGCCCAGGCACATACCCTGGTAGCCACCAGTAACATCATCGTTCGCGCCTCCCAGCGTTCGATTGATTTCACCTCTGACACCACCACATCCATTCGTGACTCAAAGATTGTCCGCGAAGCTCACGATGACGCTGCCAGCTTCGTCGCCAGCAACGGCGAGATTCGTGGCGCTCATCTCGAAGCGGCCTTCCAGACATTGCGTACCCGCGTACCGGAAGCCCGCGACGCCAGCGACCAGGTTCTCGCCGAAGCTATCCTCGCATTGTGAGGCGGCTGGCCGCCTGGCTGACTGCCGGGGTTGTGCTGCTTCTGAGCGGCACAGCCCAGGCCGGTCTCCAGTTACATCTCAATAGCGATGGCTTGAGCCCGGCACAACAACAGGCCAGCCAGGCACTGCTCGATGAAGCCATGCAGGCATTGCCGCCACGCTTCATCGAGCGACTTGACCGGCGCATCGATGTCGGCTGGACCGATCGGATGCCCGCAAACGCCTACGGCCAGGCTTCACTGGTGTCGCAGTTGGACTTGAACCGGAACCTGCTGGACAGCCTCACCGATGGCAGCGCCGCCAAGCAAAAGACCTTGCGCCCCCACGGCACCGTGCGGCGCGAAATGCTCGCTACCGTGCTGCACGAACTGACTCATATCTATGACCGCTCGCGCCTTTGGCCAAATGCCGAACGTGTGCTGATCCAACGCTGTACTCGGCGTAACAGCAGCGCCGGGCTGATCGGCATGACGGATGAGTGCAGGGGCCAGAACGACCGGCGCTTCACGCTCAGCGATGATCCTCGCCTGCTGGATCTCGCCGGCTGGCCGCAGTATGTGGGCCGTCGCGGCGAACGCGAGCAGCACAACCGTCAGGTTGCCCGCAGCCCGGACCTTTATGAGACGAGCAGTCCCAAGGAGTTCGTCGCGGTCAATATGGAGTATTTCCTCCTCGATCCAAGCTACGCCTGCCGACGTCCCGCGCTGTATCGCTATTACCGTGAGCACTTTGGCTGGGCGCCCGCCGCCAAGGACACCTGCTCCACGTCGTTCGCCTTTCTCAATGCCGGCAATGATTTTGCCAAGACACCACTGGGCAAGGTCGATCCGGAACGCGTCTATGCCATCGACTACCTGTTGGCTGAAGCCAACCAGAACTGGGTCAGCCGTTGGGGCCATAGCATGCTCCGCCTGGTGATATGCGCACCGGGCCGTCCACGTGGGCCAGATTGCCGATTGGATCTGGACCAACACCTGGTGCTGTCGTACCGCGCCTTCGTAGGCGACGTTCAACTGTCGAGTTGGGATGGCCTGGTAGGCAAATACCCGTCGCGTCTGTTCGTACTGCCGTTGGCCCAGGTCATCGACGAGTACACCAAGACCGAACTGCGCAGCCTGGCGTCGGTGCCCCTCAAGCTGTCGCGCACCGAAATCGAAGAAACGGTCGAACACGCCGCCGAAATGCATTGGAGCTATGACGGCAACTATTACTTCCTCTCCAATAATTGCGCGGTAGAAAGCTTGAAGCTGCTGCGCAGCGGCAGTAATAACGAACAGCTCAAAGGCCTGGACAGCATCATGCCCAACGGTCTGCTGGAAGTGCTCAAGGGCCGTGGCTTGGCCGACACCAGTGTGCTGGATGATCCCAAGGAAGCCTTGCGCCTGGGTTACCGCTTCGACTCATTCCGCGAACGCTACCAAGCCATGTTCGACGTTCTGAAAAAACGCCTGCCGATACGGCAACAAACCGTCGAAGACTGGCTCGCGCTGGACGCTGCCGAACGCCGCGTTTGGTTTGAACAGGCCGACCTGCGCACCAGCGCGGCATTGCTATTGCTGGAACAGGCCAGTTTCCGTCGGCAATTGCTGCTCGCCCAGGATGAAGTCAAACAGCGCTACCTTGGCGCGCGTGAGCTTCAAAACGGTGGCATGGAGAGAGCCAACGCGACGTTACAACAGATTCTCGCCAATAGCGGCTTCCTGAGCCGTCCAGCCGAACTGCTGGGCAGCAGCGGCTACGGATTGCCACAACCCAGCGAATGGCAGCGATTGGAATCGGAAAGCAGCCTGCGCCAGAAACAGCTTCAAACGCTGACCGGCGACCTGGATAAGGAAGTCAGGGCATTGCTTGAACCGAGCCGCGCTGCTGAAATCGCCGCGAGCGAGGCCAATGTGAAGGAGATCGGCGAACATCTGCGCAAGCTGCACAAAGCCGCAGGTGGGTTGGAGTTGCCGTGACTGCCAAGCCTTGAAGCGATAACAAAAAGGGGTTCGGAACCCAGTTCCGAACCCCTTTTTCATTGGCGCGAGCCAAATCAGCCAAGACGCGCCTTACGTACACCATCAGCCAAGGCCGCGCACAAGCTCAACACACCATCAATCGCCTGTTCCGACGTATCGGCGCTGGCGATATGGTCGATCAGCGCGGAGCCGACCACTACGCCGTCGGCCAACCGGGCGATGGCTGCCGCCTGTTCCGGGGTGCGAATACCGAAGCCAATGCTGATCGGCAGATCGGTATGCCGACGCAGACGCGCCACCGCTTCTTCTACATGCTCCAGCGTCGCGGCACCGGCACCGGTCACACCCGCGACCGACACGTAATAAACGAACCCCGAGCTGCCGTTGAGCACGGTCGGCAAACGCACATCATCGGTGGTTGGCGTTGTCAGACGGATGAAATCCAGGCCGGCAGCCTGGGCCGGCTCGCACAGTTCGCTGTTGTGCTCGGGTGGCATGTCCACGACGATCAGGCCATCGACACCGCTATCCAGCGCTTCGCCGATGAAACGCTGCACGCCATAACGATGGATCGGGTTGAAGTACCCCATCAGCACCAGCGGCGTCTCGGTATTGTCCTTGCGGAACTCCCGAACCATCTGCAGGGTTTTCGCCAGGTTCTGCTGGGCGCCCAAGGCACGAATGTTCGCCAATTGGATTGCCGGGCCGTCGGCCATCGGATCGGTGAACGGCATGCCCAACTCAATAACATCGGCGCCGGCGGCAGGCAGGCCCTTGAGGATCGCCAGCGACGTGTCGTAGCCCGGATCGCCAGCCGTGACAAACGTCACCAGGGCGGCACGGTTCTGTTGTTTGAGTTCGGCAAAACGGGTTTGCAGGCGGCTCATCAGTGTTTCTCCTGCTGGGACTGTTCCATGTGGTGCATCACGGTTTGCATGTCTTTATCGCCACGGCCGGACAGGTTGACCACCATCAGGTGATCCTTGGGCAGGTTTGGTGCGCGCTTGAACACTTCAGCCAAGGCATGGGCACTCTCCAAGGCAGGAATAATCCCTTCCAGGCGGCAGCATTTATGGAACGCTTCCAAAGCTTCGGCATCGGTGACGGAGGTGTATTGGACGCGGCCAATGTCATGCAACCAGGCGTGTTCAGGGCCAATGCCGGGGTAGTCGAGGCCAGCAGAGATCGAATGCGCGTCGATGATCTGGCCGTCCTCATCCTGCAACAGGAAGGTACGATTACCGTGCAGCACGCCTGGAACCCCACCGTTCAGGCTCGCCGCATGCTTGCCGGTCTCGATGCCGTAGCCCGCCGCTTCGACACCAATGATTTCAACGCTCTTGTCATCGAGGAATGGGTGGAACAGGCCCATGGCATTGGAGCCACCGCCGATGCACGCCACCAGGCTGTCCGGCAGACGACCCTCCTGGGCTTGCAGCTGGTCACGGGTTTCCTTGCCGATCACGGCTTGGAAGTCGCGGACCATCTCTGGATAGGGGTGCGGGCCGGCTACAGTGCCGATCAAGTAAAACGTGCTGTCGACGTTGGTCACCCAGTCACGCAGCGCCTCGTTCATCGCATCCTTGAGTGTGCCGGTACCGGCGATCACGGGGATGACTTCGGCGCCAAGCAGCTTCATCCGAAACACGTTGGCCTGCTGGCGCTCGATGTCGGTGGTGCCCATATAGATTACGCAGTCCAGGCCAAAACGAGCGGCCACGGTGGCAGTGGCCACCCCATGCATGCCGGCGCCGGTCTCGGCGATGATGCGTTTCTTGCCCATGCGCCGCGCCAGCAGGATCTGGCCGATGCAGTTGTTGATCTTGTGCGCGCCCGTGTGATTCAGTTCTTCACGCTTGAGGTAGATCTTCGCGCCGCCGCAGAACTCCGTCAGGCGCTCGGCGAAATACAGCGGGCTTGGACGACCCACATAGTCCCGTTGGAAGTAGGCCAATTCCTCGATGAACGCAGGATCTTCCTTTGCCGTTTCGTATTCACGGGCCAGATCAAGGATCAGCGGCATCAGAGTTTCCGCGACATAACGGCCGCCGAACGCGCCAAACAGGCCGTTGGCATCGGGACCGCTGCGCAGGTTGAAAGGGGTCGTAGGCTGGGTCATCGGGCGCTCCAGGCGAATGCGTAGAAAAACAATGAGCCCACTCTACCCCTGACATATCGCTCTGAAAACCGATAAGATCGCCGCAACCTGTCAGAAAAACTCACAAATACCATGAGCCAAGATTTGCCACCGCTCAACGCCCTGCGTGCCTTCGAGGCCACTGCCCGCCTGAATAGCGTAAGCCAGGCGGCGGAACAGCTGCACGTCACCCACGGCGCGGTTAGTCGACAACTCAAAGTGCTGGAAGAGCACTTGGGGATCAGCCTGTTCGTCAAGGATGGGCGAGGCCTGAAACTCACAGATGCGGGACTGCGCCTACGTGACGCCAGCGCCGATGCGTTCGAGCGCCTGCGCACCGTTTGCGCCGAGCTGACCCAAAGCACAGCGAACGCCCCGTTCGTGTTGGGCTGCTCGGGAAGCTTGTTGGCGCGCTGGTTCATCCCCCGCCTGGGCAGGCTCAATGCCGATTTGCCTGATTTGCGCCTGCACCTGTCCGCAGGTGAGGGCGACCTCGACCCGAGGCGCCCAGGGCTGGACGCCCTACTGGTATTCGCCGAACCACCCTGGCCGGCAGACATGCATGTGTATGAACTGGCCAGCGAGCGGATCGGGCCGGTGATGAGCCCGCACTACGCGGGCTTTGCCCGCTTGCGCAATGCATCCGCCACTGCGCTGCTGAGCGAACCGCTGTTGCACACCACCTCACGCCCCCAGGCCTGGCCCACTTGGGCACGGCAAAATGCCCTGGAACCCCAGGCATTGAAATTGGGGCAAGGTTTCGAGCATTTGTATTATTTGCTGGAGGCGGCCGTGGCCGGGCTTGGCGTGGCGATCGCTCCCGAGCCCCTGGTGACCGAGGACCTGCGGGCTGGTCGCCTGGTCGCGCCATGGGGGTTCGGTGAAACCCCCGCACGACTGGCGCTATGGTTGCCCAAGCGCGCCGCAGACGGGCGCGCCCGGCAATTGGCGCAGTGGCTCAGGCATGAGCTGAACCCATCGAACTAGTTACCGCGCTTGCACAACAAGTAAGCGGCCAACAGACCCAGTGCGCCAACGGCAACGCCAGCGGTGGTCCATGGATGTTCCTGAGCGTAGTCGCGCGTGGCGATCCCGGTTTCGCGGGTTTTCACCTTCACCTCTTCATACGCATCGCTGAGCAGATGCCGAGAATGTTTCAGTGCGCTTTCGGCATTTGCCTTAAGCGACTTGAGCGTCCTACGCGACTCGTCCGACGCGTCGTCCTTCAGGCTTTCCAACGACTTGAGCAGACTCTCGATCTCCGCTTCCATGCTTTGCAACGAGGCTTTGCGTAACGAAGTGCTGGCCATGGTGGCTCTCTCCTGCAGTGGTTGAGTAGCGTGTGTGGATTGGGACTGCGACCGTTTGGGAAAGTGCACTAAATCTGAACTTTCCAAGCGTAAACGGCGCCACATGTAAGGCGAAAAATCGCTGCTAGGCTGTTTAAGACAACCAAGGAGAACGTCATGAGTGATCACCACACGTACAAAAAAGTCGAGCTGGTCGGTTCGTCTCCCACCAGCATTGAAGACGCCATCAACAATGCCCTGGCCGAGGCCAGCAAGAGCCTCAAGCACTTGGAATGGTTCGAAGTTACGGAAACCCGGGGCCACATCGAAAATGGCCGGGCCGCGCACTTCCAGGTGACCATCAAGGTTGGGTTCCGGATCGCCAACAGCTGAGTTCTTTGAACTTGCACGCTGGCGGAGTGCCATAGGGAATGGCGATGCGCTATTGGGCGCATCACGTCTTTACGAAACCTCCCTATCTGATCCGACCGAGGAGTGCGAGCGATGAAGAAGTTGATGGTGGCCCTGGGTTTGCTGAGCCTTGCGGGTACTGCGTTTGCGGCCGGCAAGCCATGCGAGGAGTTGAAGAGCGAAATCGCAGCGAAGCTCGATACCAACGGCGTGTCGGGTTATTCGCTGGAGATCGTCGATAAAGGTGCAGCGGGTGACGGAAAAGTCGTCGGCACCTGTGAGGGCGGTTCGAAAGAAATCGTCTACATACGCGGCTGATAACGCGCTCAGATCAAAGCCGACGCATCGCGTCGGCTTTTTATTGGCCGCGACTCAGCCTTTCATGACCTGTGCCAGCAGTTCATACGAGTGCAGGCGGTCGGCGTGCTCATAGAGGTCGCTGGTGAAGATCAGCTCATCGGCCTGAGTCTGTTCGACCAACACCTCCAACCTGGCGCGGATCTTCTGAGGACCGCCAATCATGGCCAGGCCAAGGAAATCCCCCACCGCTTCCTTCTCATGGGGCAGCCATAGACCATTCATGGTTTCCACCGGCGGGCGCTGCACCAGGCTCTGGCCGCGCATCAATGCCAGGATCCGCTGGTACACCGACGTCGCCAGGTAATCGGCCTGCTCGTCCGTGTCAGCCGCCACCAAAGGCACCCCGAGCATCACGTACGGCTTGTCGAGTACGGCCGATGGTTGGAAGTGATTGCGATAAACACGAATCGCCTCGTGCATGAACCGCGGTGCGAAATGGGAGGCGAACGCGTAGGGCAAACCGCGCTCCCCGGCCAACTGCGCACTGAACAGGCTAGAACCCAACAGCCACACCGGTACATTCGTTCCCGTGCCGGGCATGGCGATGATGCGTTGGTCAGGGGTACGCGGGCCGAGATAGCGCATCAGTTCGGCCACGTCATCAGGGAAATCATCAGCACTGCCGGAGCGTTCGCGGCGTAGTGCACGCGCGGTCATCTGGTCGGAACCGGGGGCGCGTCCCAACCCAAGGTCGATCCGGCCCGGAAACAGACTTTCCAAGGTGCCGAACTGTTCGGCGATCACCAACGGCGCGTGGTTGGGCAGCATCACCCCGCCCGAGCCGACGCGGATGGTCGACGTCCCCCCCGCCAGGTAGCCCAGCAGCACCGCCGTCGCGGAGCTGGCGATGCCGTCCATATTGTGGTGTTCCGCCACCCAGAAACGGGTGTAGCCAAACTTTTCCACGTGCTGCGCCAAATCCAGGGAATTGCGCAGGGATTGGGCTGCATTGCCGTCAGCGCGGACGGGCACAAGGTCGAGGGTTGAAAATTTAACTTCGGACAGCTGTTTCATGGGCCGGCATCTCCAACGGCGTACGAGCTTTTCTGTAGGCGAAAGCCTGCCGTTTCTCTAGGTGTGTCCTATGAATGTGGGCATATACCCGAGTTTCAATAGTAGCGAAGAATTTTCCTACTAAATTAGTCGACTAATCGACCGGGTGAACTTTATCGGCCGGTCTATCCTCACAATCCTGGCACTGAAAAATACCCAGGCGCGAACCCTCGCGCCGAATCATGAGGAGGCACACATGGCTATCGTCAAGAAAGCATCGGCTCACTGGGAAGGTGACCTGAAGACCGGCATAGGCTCCATCTCCACGGAAACCGGCGTGTTGCGCGAAGCGCCCTATGGTTTCAAGGCACGTTTTGAAGGCGGCAAGGGCACCAACCCTGAAGAACTGATCGGCGCGGCCCACGCGGGCTGCTTCTCCATGGCGTTTTCGATGATCCTTGGCGACGCCGGGCTCAAGGCCGACAGCATCGACACCAACGCCGAAGTGACCCTGGACCAGGTCGACGGCGGCTTTGCGATCACCGCGATCAAGCTGATTCTCAAAGCCAAGATTCCCGGCGCCAGCCAACAGCAATTCGAAGAGCTGAGCAACAAGGCCAAGGAAGGTTGCCCGGTTTCCAAGGTGCTCAACGCCGACATCACCCTGGACGCGACCCTGGTGAATTGACGAACCGAGAAGGTCGCGGTCTCCCGAGGCCGCGGTCTTCTATGGTTTACCCGCTATTTACCCGAAGGCAACTGTGGTCGAATGCAGGTCTGCAGTTTCAGCGCACAGGCGTGCGCGCTGTATTGAGGAGTTCGAGCATGAAACGTTTGGCCTTGGCAGTCATCGGTTGCGCACTGACCACATCGGCCCTCGCGGCACCCAAGCCCTGCGAAGAATTGAAAGCAGAGATCGAAGCCAAGATCCAGGCCGCAAACGTGTCCTCATACACCTTGGAAATCGTCACCAACGACGAAGTCCACGACCAGAACATGGTGGTAGGCAGTTGCGATAACGGCACCAAGAAAATCATCTACCAGAAGAACGACCGCTAGGCAGCGCTACATCAAACAATTGGCCTGTCGATCCTCGGCAACGATTTCACGCTTGGCGTTATAGAGCCGGGCACTGGGGGAGTACGCCAGATTACGAGCCTCCAGGCGGTAACGCTGGCCGGCCTCGAAATGGTCGTAGCGCACGATCAGATAGCACAGCCGTTCCTTCGGGTCGTTCATCATGCCCAGCCCACCGCCCGCGCCGAACACCTCGAAGTCGAAGCGCACCTTGAGTTCGTGGCTACCGGGTGAAACCTGAAAAAAGCGTCCGTCCCGCAGCCGCTGGCCATCCAGGCTTTCAGCCATCAGCAGCTTGCCGCCCGGCATAGGGGTGGCGAAGTCGACCCAGGCCATGTTCGGGTCCATCTCGGGCAATGGGCTCGTCGCGCATCCGCTCAATGTCGCAAGAGCCAAAAACAACGTGGATAGGCGCATGATGATTTCCTGAAGTCAGGCCCCGAGCATAGCGCCAATCAGCTTTGCTGGCAGCCTGCCGGCGTGCCTTGGCCCACCACGTTGCGCTGTTGGTCGTAAAGCTTGGCCCACGGCCGGAACCCGATACTGCCGGCTTGCAACTGATAGCGCTGGCCCGCGTTGAAATCCTTGAATTTTACGTTCAACCGGCAATCGCGCCACAGCGGCTCGGCATCTGGCCCGATGTTGCCCGGCTCCACGGCAAATTGATAACGCACCGTCAGCTCATGGCTACCCGGTTGAACCTCGAAATAACGCCGGTCGATGGATGCCTTGTCATCGACTTCCAACGCTTGCAACGCCGTGTCCCGATGGTTACCTAGGTCAATCCACGCCTGGGAGGGATCTGGATCGGGCAAACCGGCACAGCCGGTCAGCAGCAACAGGCCACTTGTCAGCATCAACACGCGCATAGCGAAGCTCCGGGCAGGCGAGATAGTCTTGAGGCAGACTTCCCAGGGTGATTCCAAAATTGATCAGGCAGCGTTCACGCCATCGGTTACTCGACCGTGTTTTCAGGATTTTGTTTCCGGCCTTCCTGCTTTTGTTACTCAACGGTTGTACAAGCGTCGGTTATTACGGCCAGCTCGCCAGCGGACAATGGCGACTGCTGCAAGCACGCGAGCCCATCGACCGGGTCATTGCCGACCCCACCCGTGATTCCGGATTGCGCACCCATCTGGCTCAGGCCCGTGAGGCCCGCGCGTTCGCCAGCACACACCTGCACCTGCCCGACAACCAGAGCTATCGCCTGTACGCGGACATCGGCCGCCCCTTCGTCGTCTGGAACGTCTTCGCCACCCCGGAGTTTTCCCTGGCCCCGCTAACCCACTGTTTTCCCATCGCCGGTTGCGTAGCGTATCGGGGCTATTACAGCCAGGGCGCCGCCCGGGGCGAGGCCGCTTTGCAGCGTTTGCGAGGCATGGATGTGTCGATTGCCGGCGTAGAGGCCTACTCGACGCTGGGCTGGTTCGACGACCCGATCCTCAGTTCGATGCTGCATTGGGGCGACGAACGCCTGGCGACGCTGATCTTTCATGAACTGGCGCACCAACGCGTCTACGTGAAGGACGACACGGAGTTCAACGAATCATTCGCCACCTTCGTCGAGCAGGAAGGCACCCGCCAATGGCGCGCCCATCGCGGCCTGGCGCCGGACAACGGCAACCGATTGCGCCAGCGCGACCAGTTCATCCAGTTGATCCTCGACACCCGCCAACGGCTGGAAACCCTCTACGCTCAACCCCTACCGACCGAGCAGATGCGCCAACGCAAAGCCGAGGAATTCGAACGCCTGCGCGCCGACTACGCGCACCTACGCGACAGCCAATGGGCCGGCGACAAACGCTACGACGCCTGGATCTACGCGCCCCTGAACAACGCCCGAATATTGCCGTTCGGCCTGTACGACCAATGGGTGCCGGCGTTCGGGGCGTTATTCAAGCGTGAGGGCGAGGATTGGCTGGCGTTTTACAGCGCGGTGGAAAAACTCGGCCGCTTGCCAACCGTAGAGCGCAAGGCAGCGCTGAAGGCGCTGGCCTCAACCAATTGACGGCAAACGAACAAGCCCTGATCGCAAGCACGCCCAAAACCTCAACCCAGCCAAGCCCCCCGGTGGGAGCGAGCCTGCTCGCGATCGCGGCCCAACAGCCAGTACATATTCCGGGAATACCAACCAGCCCCTCTACCACCAAAACGAACCACCGGCCCAAACCTCACGCAACTGCGCGGCGCTGAGGTTTCGCCGCGCTGGATCAAAGGCCAGCGTTGTGCGTAATGCCGACCAGCAACGCTCTGAAGTCAACACTCTGAAGGTGAGCAGCACGGCCATGTCGAAAGGGTTCCGGGTGCGCTGGCTTATCAGCGTGTAATGGATGTGGAGAAATAAATCTGTCCCCTTTGGCATTTATCATTTGGGGCGCTGTTCAAGCGTGAGGGCGGTATTAAGTGGCGTTTTAGCGACGTGGAAAAACTCGGCAGTTGTTGACTCTAGAGCGCGAAACGCGCTCAAGGCTCTGGCGTCACCCCAACCTGACTGCGAACGAACGGACCATTAATTTTGGTTAATAGCTATAAATCTCCCAGCTCTTCGCTTAATAAAGCCGCGAATGCGTCCTTAGCACTATGGAACCCAAGATTCTTATTCCAAATAAAAAAATTAGGTACAGAGGGTAAATCGTCAAAAACGTAGCCTCGAATATTCCCGATCTGATTAAATTGCTCGAATACCCCCCTCGGAACTAAGGAAACACCAGCCCCCGAACTCACGCAACCAAGAATGGTTCCATAACTGGCTATACTGGTTATGGAGCTAGCCACACCATGAGCATTCAACCACGTTATCAAAGCCTTTCTATAAGGGCACCCCTCTGGCCACATAAACATATTGATTCCGTTCAAATTTGCTGGCTCATGTATTAACCCCGTCGCTGGAGAAGCTATCAATACAAGCTCCTCTTTATAAATTTCGATACTATCAATCTCGGGATGCTGGTGAGTAACAGCAATGACTGCGCCATCCAGCTTATGATTAACCACATCATCTAATAGTTTGGGCCACTCCCCCGTGCTAAATTGCATCTGCACAGAAGGATAGGTGTAGTGATATTTTGATAACAATTTTGGAAGCCTACCTGTAGCGGACGACTCTATAGCACCAATTTTTAAACTTCCGGTTGGTTCTGAGTCAGCGCTTAGAGCCCTCTGGGCTTCCTGACACAACGACAATATTTTATTAGTATAGCCAAGAAATAAACGCCCTGAAGGGCTAATGATTAGTCCTCTACCTTTCCTTATGAATAACGAGACCCCAAGCTCCTTTTCTAAAAGCTTTATTCGGTTTGTGATGTTTGACGGAACACAGTGCAGCACTTCGGAGGCGCGAATAATACTACCTTGATCGGCGACAGCCTTGAACATAATTAGCTGCGAAAGCTCCATGCTAATGCTCATTAAAAGTGAAATAGAGAATCACTATAAGTCAGTTGTTGGGAACGAGCAAGTCGTTTAATGTTTACATTCTGGTTTATACAGGACGCTTAGATCAGGAATCATTTAGTAAATTTTCAAGGAGAAAAACACTGCCATGAGCTCAGCATTATCGCAAATTCGTTTTGAGGCAAATAAGCATAAGTACATGCGAGATTTTGGTGAGATATTTATTGAGGCGCTGCCAAAGCATGTAAAAAACCTGAAAATACCTGGACGAGCTATATGTGACGATCATAGAAGGGAACCTATACAGGCGCAGATTACGGACATAGCGGATCTGCAGGGCGCGATGCTTGAAGTACTTTTCCACCCCATTACAAAGGAAGCTCAATTTCATACGGAAAATGCCTTTAACGCTTTCCTATGCAAAACCACAGCCGATTCCTCGGTTATGAAATTTTTTAACGGGTGGAACGAAACTCACAGAACCACCAGCTTAGTATCAGGCAAAATTATCATGCGATTATCAGCAGATGCGATATCGGTTCCTATCGAGAAACAAGCTGGTTATCACAACGTCTTGGCACATATGCATGAAGTCGTTAAAGATGATTTTGGGCTCGGCCATCAGGGACATGATGGTATGTATGATTACATGGCCAAAGCCTTTGGCGCAAAAACATGGGTTGAAAACCAATATAAAGTTGAAGAGTGTAACGATTTTTCGAAGTTTCTATATGCAACTGGATTGGCCGAACACAAATCGGCGCTGAATTCAGTCGAACATGAAGAATCCATTATGGATGCAATGATGGTATCCATCGCATCAGAACTTTGGAATGGGCAGGAGTATAACTACATTGCTCAGAAAATAGAGGACAAGCTATTCAGCATTGATCCTTCGCTGAGCACTAACGCTAAGGATTTTCGTAACGCAAAAGCGTACATAATGGGACATTCTGGCGACGTGGAGAATAAGCATGGTTTGCATGCCTTGGCCGCTGCGCAGTCGTATGGACGCACAGTAGGCCTAAATTTTAAAATTGGGCGATTGAAAGGTATTATGCTCAATTACAACGAACGAGTAGGACGATCTTTTGAAGCTATGCATCGCGCTTTAACCTCAGCCCCGTAAACCCCTCAGTTGCAAATTATAAGATTTAGCACCGAACATAATATTCGACCACACAAAAACATGCCCCAACCAGGAGCGCGCCGATTGGTTTCTTATGCCCAGCATCATGCTAATCGGCGAATTATAAATGCACCCCGGCATTTAAACTAAGCGAACAAATAAGATGTTTTATGAAAGGAAGCTCCGAAAGGGTAGTACGAATGGATTATGAATTCGCTTTGATAGTGCTGGGCTTTTTCGCTTTCTGCGGAGGGTTGATAGATGCGGCAGTGGGTGGTGGCGGCCTCGTACAGCTTCCCGCGCTTTTACATGCTTTACCTCAGCAAAGTCTAGCCACAATTTTCGGGACTAATAAAGTAGCGGTTTTGGCGGGTAACCTTTCCTCAGTATTTAGCTATTTGAAAAGAATAAAAATTATATGGAGGCTCATGCTTCCGACGATGGCCTCGGCATTTGTATGTGCCTTTTTAGGGGCGGCTTCGGTATCTGTAGTACCTAAGAAAATAATGGAGTTTGTTGTTTTTTTTATTTTAATAGCGATGACCGCATATATTTTCAAAGAAAAAAATCTCGGCCTAGTAAACACCGGAAAACAATGCAGAACCAGGGAGATTCTATTAGGAGTGTTGTTCGGGGGTTTGGTCGGATTTTATGACGGCGTCTTTGGCCCTGGAAGCGGAAGTCTATTGCTTTTCATATTTGTCAAATATTTCGGCTTCGATTTTTTAAATGCATCTGCATCTGCAAAGCTGGTCAACTTGGTTACTTTTACCGCAGCGCTAGTATTTTTTGTTCCGTCTGGAAATGTTTTGTGGGCCGTGGGTGGCGTTATTGCTCTGTGCAATATCGCTGGATCGCTCACTGGAGTTTTTTTAGCGCTACGCTACGGGAGTGGTTTCATAAGAAAGTTTTTTCTTGTACTACTTTTATTTTTGATAGGTCGAATGGGGCTTAACTTGTTTCAAAATTGATCCAATCGTCGACACCCGGAAGCAGATTTCCTAGCCAAATCCCGACGGAGTGCCACTAGGTTTAATCGCTGACCTACGAGCCTCAATCCGGCTACGCAGCCTTGCGCCTTTGCCTACAACTACGCCAGAATTCGCCGGCTTGTGCGCCTTGCTCCCGAGCTCTATCTTTTCCCTGCCACTGCCCATCAGTGGTCGGGTTTAGTAGCCCGAGGTTTTTCCGCAAGATGCATGAGTCCTCAACAAGCAGGTATCTCAATTCCTGTCCTTGATGGTGACTGTGCGCAGGGCGCTTCGGCGCGCCGGCAATGCTGGAATCCCCGGTCTACTAACCTGCGCACAGCCGCCACCCTTCTTTTAGTAGGGAAAGGTCGCGGCCTAACTCAAGGATTCCAGCTTATGTTCAAAATCACTCCAAACCCTCCAGAAGCAGATCCCAACTCTCCTTATCTGGACGGCCTTAACGCCAAAAAACTCGACGATGCCGCTAAGCGAGCATTGGATTTTCATCTAAAGCCCAAATCACCAAGACCTAAAGAAACCATCCAACCCGGCCAGTTATTCACCGTCGTAAAAGATATCGACAACGAATGCCTGCTGGTCAACCTCAGCGAAACCCTCGCTTCAGCTGATGCGATGGTCAATGAACTGGCTTTCGATATGGAAGGGTCCAACCGCCATGTCCTATTGGGCATCCAGCAATTGATCGAGCTGAGTTCGTTGCTGGCTAACCGTGCATTGGATAACGTCGATCCCCGATAGCCGCCAAACCACAATCGCTGTGGCTAGGGTGCTTGCTCCCGCTGGGCCGGGCTGCGCTCCAGCGTGAGGCAGCTCCAAAAGCGACGACTGCTTCGCAGCCGAGCGGGAGCAAGCTCCCTCGCCACGGATTCATGGGTTGGCTTAACGAACGATTTCAATCCACCAGCCACAAAAAAAGGCATACCGATCACCATCGGTATGCCTTTTTTGTTGCCGCTTCCTTCCCTCGTCAGAGGTACTCGCCGCGATTACGGGTTAACGCTGTCCTTCAAGGACTTGCCCGGCTTGAACGCAACGGTGTTGCTGGCCTTGATCTTCACTGGCTCGCCGGTTTGTGGGTTCTTGCCGGTGCGGGCGCCGCGGTGGCGTTGCAGGAAGGTGCCGAAGCCGACCAGGGTGACGCTGTCCTTGCGGTGCAGGGCGCCGGTGATTTCTTCGAGGACGGCGTTGAGGACGCGGTTGGCTTGTTCTTTGGTGAGGTCTGCTTTTTCCGCGATGGCGGCAGCGAGTTCTGGTTTACGCATGAATGAAGCCCCTTTGACGGTTTTTTTGTTGTTATGTCCGGGCTGTTCTCTTCGGAACACCCCCTAAGGCGCCGCAGGCTCTACTCTGCGGCAGACGGGAGTGAGGATGGCACGGGGCCGCAACCGGCGCCAGTGGCCGGCGGGGGTTTGTGCCCTCAAAAGCAGGTTATTTGTGACAGAACGGCCAGTATTTACGCCAGCAGGGCTGGAAGCTGCTTGTTCAACGCCAGTTTTTCCATCACCGCCGCACCGGTCAGGGCGTAGCCCAGCAGATTGCCTTGGGCGTCGCGGCACAGGGCCTTGATGTCGGCGCCTTGCCCTTCGACGCTCCACACGCCTTCGCTACCCCGTGGTGGTGGCGAAACCACCAATGGGCACACCGGGGTTTTCACCGTGATCGGCATGGCGCCGTAGCCTACGGCGGTGGGGTTGCCGGCCAGGGTTTGGGCCAGGGCGCGGGCGCAACTCATCAGCGGCATCACGTAGAGCAGGTTCAAGCCATCGACTTCGGCGCAGTCGCCCAAGGCGTAGATATTGGCGTGGGAAGTCTTCAGATGACGATCCACCACGACGCCGCGATTGACCACCAGGCCGGCGGCGGCCGCCAGGTCGATGCGCGGGCGCAGACCGATGGCCGAGACCACTAGGTCGCAGGCGATCACTTGGCCGTCCGATAGGTGCGCTTCCAAGCCGTCGGCCACCCGTTGCAGGCGATTGAGCACCGGGCCGAGGTGGAACCGCGCGCCAAGGCTTTCCAACCCGGCCTGTACCGCTGCGGCGGCCGCCGGGTGCAGCAGCGTCGGCATGACTTGCTCGCATGGGGCGACCAGTTCTACTTCATAGCCACCCAGGATCAGGTCGTTGGCAAATTCGCAGCCGATCAGGCCGGCGCCTAGCAGCAGCACCCGGCGCTTGCCAGCGGCGGCGGCGCGAAAGCGGGCGTAGTCTTCCAGGTCGTTGATGGGGAAGATCAGGTCCGCCGCGTCGCCTTGCACCGGCACGCGCACGGTTTCAGCGCCCCAGGCCAGCACCAAGTCGCGATAGCTCACTGCTTCTTCGCCGATCCACAGGCGCTTGTGGCCCGGGTCGATGCCGCTGATGCGCGTGTGGGTGCGTACCTCGGCATTCAGTTGCTCGGCCATCGCGCCTGGCTCGGCCATGCTCAGGCCATCGGCGTCTTTGTTCTTGCCGAAGCCCGTGGAGAGCATCGGCTTGGAGTAGGAGCGGCCGTCGTCCGCGGTTATCAGCAGCAACGGGGTTTCGCTGTCGAGCTTGCGAAATTCCCGGGCCAGGTTGTAACCGGCCAGGCCAGTGCCGACGATAACGACAGGTGCGCTCATGTTGCTCTCCGTTTGGTGAAACGATCAGTTGATTTCGATCATTTCGAAATCCATTTTGCCGACGCCGCAGTCCGGGCACAGCCAGTCTTGCGGTACGTCTTCCCAGCGAGTGCCGGGCGCGATGCCATCGTCAGGCCAACCGTCAGCTTCGTTGTAGATCAGGCCACAGACAATACATTGCCACTTCTTCATTCCAATACTTCCTCAAGATGTCAGGCTTGGCCGGTATTTTCCGGCTCAGGGCCGTTTTGTACTGATCGGTCGCGACAGATGCAAGCGGCATCGGCGCGACGGCGGGTTGGCTCGGCCAAAATCGCCGACCGGCATGGTAAGCTCGCGGCCTCATTTGCTGCCATTCAAGACCCCTGTGCCGCCTACAAATTCGATATTTCCTACACTCCAATGGCTGCCCCAACACCTGCTGTCGCCCCGCCCGGATGCGTGCGTCATGGAGTGGCTGTTTGACCAAGGCTCCCTGACCCGGCGCCTGACCGGCCTGTCGGACGATCACTTCAGCGTGACGCCGCTGTTCGAAGGCTGGCAGCCGTTGCGCGCCGATGAGTGTGCCGCGCTGGACCTGGCCGAGGGCAGCGAGGGCTGGGTGCGCGAGGTGTACCTGCGCGGCCACGGCCAGCCTTGGGTGTTTGCCCGCAGCGTGGCGGCGCGCAGCGCGTTGCAGGGCGACGGCTTGCAGATGGACGAACTGGGCAGCCGCTCGTTGGGCGAGCTGCTGTTTTGTGACCAGGCGTTCCAGCGTCGGGCGATCGAGGTCTGCCACTACCCGAGCGAATGGTTGCCGGCAGAGGTTCGCGCCACCGCGTTGTGGGGCCGTCGTTCACGTTTTGATCGCGGCACGTTGAGCGTACTGGTGGCGGAGGTGTTTCTGCCGAGCCTGTGGACAGTCGCCCGCGCCTATTCGGAGAATTGCTGATGTACGTGCAACTGCTCAAATCCTTGAACCGCCTCAATCCGCGGGCCTGGGACTTCGTGCAACTGACGCGCATGGACAAGCCCATCGGTATTTATCTGCTGCTGTGGCCGACGTTGTGGGCGCTGTGGATCGCCGGTGAGGGTTCGCCATCCCTGGCCAACATCGTGATTTTTATTCTCGGCGTGGTACTGACCCGTGCCGGCGGCTGCGTGATCAACGACTGGGCCGACCGCAAGGTGGACGGCCACGTCAAGCGCACCGAACAGCGTCCATTGGTGAGCGGCAAGATCAGCTCCAGGGAAGCGCTGGTGTTCTTCGCGGTGCTGATGAGCGTGAGCTTCCTGCTGGTGCTGTGCACCAATGCGCCGACGATTCTGTTGTCCTTGGGCGGGTTGGCTTTGGCCTTCAGCTACCCGTTCATGAAGCGCTATACCTATTACCCCCAAGTGGTGCTGGGCGCGGCGTTTTCGTGGGGCATGCCGATGGCCTTCACCGCCGAAACCGGCCATCTGCCGGCGGCCGCCTGGTTGCTGTACATCGCCAACCTGCTGTGGACGGTGGGCTACGACACCTATTACGCCATGACCGACCGGGACGATGATTTGAAAATAGGCGTGAAATCCACGGCGATCCTGTTCGGCGATGCCGACCGGGTGATCATCCTCACGCTGCAAGGCCTGGCCCTGGCCTGCCTGTTGCTGGCCGGGTCGACATTCAAGCTCGGTGGCTGGTTTCACCTGGGGCTGGTGGCCGCTGCCGCGTGTTTCGCCTGGGAGTTCTGGTACACCCGCAGCAAGGATCGGATGCGCTGCTTCAAGGCGTTCTTGCACAACCATTGGGCCGGATTGGCGATTTTCGTGGGGATTGTGCTGGACTATGGGTTGCGCTGAGGCGATTCGCTTATCCATAGAACCCGCCCAATGGCACTGGCCGCAATGGCAATCAACGAATACTGTATGCACATACAGCTTTCGGAGTATTGCCCATGTCCGTCCCTCTTCCGCCCCGTGGCCGCGGCACCGCCACCAATCCGCATAACCGTTTCGCCCCAAGCCGTTCGGTGGCCGAGGATGATGGCTGGTACCAGGAAGTACCGCCAACCCAGGGCACCGAAGTACGCATCGAAACCGCCAAGACCATCATCACCCGCAACACTTCCACCGACATCCCTTTCGATCGCTCGATCAACCCCTACCGAGGCTGCGAACACGGTTGCATCTATTGTTATGCCAGGCCCAGCCATGCCTACTGGGACATGTCGCCCGGGCTCGATTTCGAAACGAAGCTGATCGCCAAGACCAACGCCGCCGACGTGCTGGAGCAACAATTGGCCCGGCGCGGCTACCAGTGCGCGCCGATCGCCCTGGGTTCCAACACCGACCCCTACCAGCCGATCGAACGCGAGCAACGCATTACCCGGCGGATTCTCGAGGTGTTGCTGCGTCATCGGCACCCGGTGACCATCGTCACCAAAGGCTCGTTGATCCTGCGGGACCTGGACCTGTTGACCGAACTGGCCCAGCAACGCCTCGTACACGTGATGATCAGCCTCACCACGCTGGACGATGAGCTCAAGCGCATTCTCGAACCCCGCGCGGCCGCGCCCAGCGCACGGCTTCGGGCCATAAGGGTCATGCGCGAGGCGGGTATCAAGGTGGGGGTACTGTGTGCGCCAATGATTCCGATGATCAACGACAGCGAGATCGAAAGCCTGCTGGCCGAAGCCCATGCCGCCGGCGCGCAGACCGCCGCCTATGTCATGTTGCGCCTGCCACTGGAGGTGGCGCCGCTGTTCGAGGAGTGGTTGCAGGCGCACTACCCGCAGCGCGCCGCCCATGTGTTGAGCCTGGTGCGCCAGAGTCGCGGCGGTGAGCTGTACGACAGCCGATTTGGCGTACGGATGCGCGGCGAAGGCCCGTTTGCCGATCTGCTGGCGCAGCGTTTCGCTAAAACGATTAAGCGATTGGGAATGGATCGACGCGACGGTTACGATCTTGATTGCGATGCCTTCTGTCCGCCGGGGCGACAGATGTCATTGATTTAAATACAGTTCGCTTTAAATTGATCTTTGAAGATGGCGCGGCGCAAACATCCCTGGCGCTTTGTTTACGCCTCGTAATATGCGTTCTAGAGCCTTCCATTCAGTTTGAGTTAAGTTTCGGCCGCTACCTTGTTCATCGAGTGACTGACGGGTCGAGCCTTTCGACCTGGATGTTTTTTAACCAGCCACTGGCGTCTCAAAGAGGATGAATCATGAGTGACAAGGATAAACAGCCGTTGGCTGCGTCGGCTTCAGCCCAACCCCAGGCGGAAACCGCCGATGCAGCGCTGCAGCACATTGTTGACGGCTTTTTGCATTTCCATCACGAGATCTTTCCCCAGCAGGAAGAGCTCTTCAAGAAACTCGCCACCGCCCAGAAGCCCCGGGCGATGTTCATCACCTGCGCCGATTCGCGCATCGTGCCCGAGTTGATCACCCATAGCTCTCCTGGCGACCTGTTCGTGACCCGTAACGTCGGCAACGTCGTTCCGCCTTACGGCCAGATGAACGGCGGCGTTTCCACCGCCATCGAATACGCCGTGCTCGCCCTCGGCGTGCAGCACATCATCGTCTGCGGCCACTCCGATTGCGGCGCCATGCGTGCCGTGCTCAACCCCGATACCTTGGAAAAAATGCCGACGGTCAAGGCCTGGCTGCGCCACGCCGAAGTCGCCAAGACCATGGTCCATGACAACTGCCCGTGCGGTGACGAGAAGCAGACCATGCCCGTCCTCACCGAAGAGAACGTGATCGCGCAGTTGCAGCATTTGCGAACGCACCCCTCGGTGGCTTCTCGCATGGCCAGCGGCCAGTTGTTCATCCATGGCTGGGTGTACAACATCGAGACCAGCGAGATCAAAGCCTTTGACGCGGACCGGGGCTGTTTCCTGCCGCTCGATGGCAGCCATCCGATACCGGTGGCGACGCCCAAAGCGCGCTTCTAAAACCACTCCTAATCATCCTTGTATGGTTCAGCCTTACCGCTATTGAGGCGGTAGGGCCTCGCCATGCCTGAAGAAACTTCGGGAGAGTCGCCATGCGTGCTGCTCAATTAAAAGCTGTTCTGCCACGGGAGCTGTTGGCTTCGGTGGTTGTATTCCTCGTGGCGCTGCCCTTGTGCATGGGCATTGCCATCGCATCAGGCCTGCCACCGGCCAAGGGCCTGATTACCGGGATCATCGGTGGTTTGGTGGTGGGTTTTCTGGCGGGCTCCAAGCTGCAAGTCAGCGGTCCGGCCGCCGGGTTGGCGGTGTTGGTTTTCGAACTGGTGCGCCAGCATGGCGTGGCCATGCTCGGGCCGATCCTGTTGTTGGCCGGCCTTCTGCAACTGTTGGCCGGACGCTTTCGCCTCGGGTGCTGGTTCCGGGTCACCGCGCCTGCGGTGGTGTACGGCATGCTCGCCGGTATCGGCGTGCTGATCGTATTGTCCCAGGTCCATGTGATGCTCGACGCAGCGCCCAAGCCTTCCGGCCTGGACAACCTGGCGGCATTCCCTGCGGCAGTCGCCCAGGCCTTGCCGTCGTTCGGCTGGCAGGCCGGCTTGCTGGGCCTTTCGACGATCGCGGTGATGTGGCTATGGGAAAAGTTCCGGCCCCATAGCCTGCGCTTCATTCCTGGCGCGCTGCTGGGCGTCGGCCTGGCAACCGTCGCGAGCCTGCTGCTGGCGTTGCAGGTCAAGCGCGTGGAAGTCCCGGAAAACATGGCCGAAGCCATCGACTGGCTGCGCCCGGCGGATCTGCTGAGCCTGGCCGATCCAACGCTGCTGATCGCGGCCTTCGCGGTCGCCTTCATCGCCAGCGCCGAAACCCTGCTGTCGGCGGCCGCCGTGGACCGCATGCACAGCGGCGAACGGGCGGATTTCGACCGGGAATTATCGGCGCAAGGTATCGGCAACATGCTCTGCGGCCTGCTCGGCGCCTTGCCCATGACCGGCGTGATCGTGCGCAGCTCGGCCAATGTCCAGGCCGGCGCGACCACGCGGATGTCGACGATCTTCCACGGCTTGTGGTTGCTGCTGTTCGTGCTGTTGCTGTCGAGCGTGCTGCAAAGCATTCCGGTGGCGAGCCTGGCGGGTGTGCTGGTCTATACCGGTTTCAAGCTGGTGGACATCAAGGCGTTCCGCAGCCTCGGTCGTTATGGGCGGATGCCCATGTTCACCTATGCCGCAACGGCACTGGCGATCATCTTCACCGACCTGTTGACCGGTGTACTGGTCGGTTTCGGCCTGACCCTGGTGAAGCTGGCCTGGAAAGCTTCGCGCCTGAAAATCAGCCTGATCGACCTGCCGCAGGAAGGCGAGATGGAACTGCGATTGGTGGGTGCGGCAACCTTCCTCAAGGTTCCGGCCTTGACCCAGGTACTGGGTACCATTCCCGAAGGCGCGACGGTGCATGTGCCGCTCAATAACCTGAGCTACATCGATCACTCGTGCCTGGAGTTGCTCGAAGAATGGGGCCGGGCGAACGCCAGCAAGGGTTCGAAGCTGCTGATTGAATCCCGCGGGCTCAAGCGCCGGTTGGAAGGGCGATTGCGCACGACGGTGGGGGTTGGCGCAGCCTCTGCCTGACAGCTCACTCCCAAAGGAGCTGGGTGTAGGGCAGATAATTCTTGAAGACCACAAACTCAATGTGGGAGCGAGCTTGCTCGCGATGGCGGCGTGTCAGTCCACTACACTGTGGCTGACCCAATGCAATCGCGAGCAAGCTCGCTCCCACAGGGGAGTTATGTGTTCCCGATAGATCAAGCCGCCGGCTGATCCAGCTCCAGGCCCACGCCCAAGCGACGGGACATGCACGGCCAGCGCTTCCAGGCCGCGCCGGTCTCCGGGCTGCTGAGCTTCTCGCGATAGGCTTCCACCGACTCCAACGCAAACGTCTCGTCGTTGAGCATCTCATCGAACGTGTGATGCACCACTTCATCGAGCTGGTTGGCAAATGCCTCACCGATCAATTGGTGGGCGATCAGGTTGGCGACCGTCATGTCCAACGGAATCAGCGGCTGGCCGAAATGCTTGATGTAGAGGTCGTTCACCTCTTCGACGAACCGGTGCGCCAGATAGGCTTCGTCGAGCAGGCTGTTGAGCCCGACATGCCCGGCCGTGATGGTCGGTGGCTGGAGAAAGTACTGCTCGGCAATTTTCAGTACGGGTTTGATTTGCGACTCGATACCCGCCTCCCTGGCAACGACATTGGCTGCATCCAGCAGGTCAGGCACTTCGTTGATGTAGGCGGCGACAAATCTCGCCAGGACGTCATTGGCGTTCGCATCCGGCAACTGAATGGCGGGGTGCAGCGTTGGTAACTGCGCCGTCAACTGACGGCTCAACAGGCCGGTCTCGGCCTCATGTTGCAGGGCTTTTTGGATCTGCTCGCGCAATGCGGCGGTGTTCATGACAACTCCAGGAAACAACAGGCAATGAAATAGGAATGACATAACTTAGCTGGCGCGCATTGACTCCTAAGACCTATTTTTCATAACCGCCCCTTCCCTGATACGTCGCCGTTATATCGGTTTGCCATCACTCAGTTCGCATCCTTCTCCATTCATGGGCTCTAGCGCAAGCCCCGGCTGTTTCAAACGATTTACGCCGTCGCGTTGCGAGGTTGCAGGTGCTGTCTATACTCGGGTTGGAATGGAGTTAGCTGATGACACCCGATTGCATGTGCAGCAAGGCGCGGCGAGTCAATTAAGCAGTCTGAAAAGCCGATCCCTTGCCGCAGGCGTTACGCCTACGGGATAACAAGAACGATAAGGGGAACCCGCAATGACGCGACATCCACACGTATGGATGGGCCTCCTGTTGTGGTCGATTTTCAGTCAGGCGCAAGCGGCCTGGACTGTGAATATGGCGCCTGGAGCGACACAGATCAGCAATGCAGTGTTCGACCTTCACATGACCATTTTCTGGATCTGTGTGGTCATCGGCATCATCGTCTTCGGCGCCATGTTCTGGTCGATGATGATGCACCGCCGCTCAACCGGCCAGAATGCCGCGCACTTCCACGAAAACACCCGCGTCGAAATCCTCTGGACCATCGTGCCCTTCCTGATCCTGGTGCTGATGGCGATCCCTGCCACAGCCACGCTGATCAAGATGTACGACTCCAGCGAGTCGGAGATCGACATCCAGGTCACCGGCTATCAATGGAAGTGGCACTACAAATACCTGGGCCAGGACGTCGAGTTCTTCAGCAACCTGGCGACCCCCGCCGAACAGATCAACAACCAGAGCGCCAAGGGCGAGCACTACCTGCTGGAAGTCGACAAGCCGCTGGTGCTGCCGGTCGATGCCAAGGTGCGCTTTCTAGTGACCTCCGCCGACGTGATCCACTCCTGGTGGGTGCCGGCCTTCGCGGTCAAGCGCGACGCTATTCCAGGGTTCGTCAACGAAGCCTGGACCCGCGTCGACAAGCCCGGCATCTATCGTGGCCAATGCGCCGAGCTGTGTGGCAAGGACCATGGCTTCATGCCGATCGTGGTAGAGGTCAAGAGCAAACCCGACTACGAGAAATGGCTGGGCGAACGCAAGGCCGAAGCCGCGCAGCTTAAAGAGTTGACCAGCAAGGAGTGGACGCGCGAAGAACTCGTCGAGCGTGGCGACAAGGTCTACCACACCACATGCGTGTCATGTCACCAGGCCGAAGGCCAGGGCTTGCCGCCGATGTTCCCGGCGCTCAAGGGCTCGAAAATCGCCACCGGGCCAATCAAGGATCACTTGAGTATCGTCTTCCATGGCAAGCCCGGCACCGCTATGGCCGCGTTCGGCAAGCAGTTGTCGGAAGTCGATATCGCCGCGGTCGTGACCTATGAACGCAACGCCTGGGGCAACAACAAGGGCGACATGGTCACGCCCAAAGAAGTGCTGGAACTCAAACAGGCAGAAAGCCAATGAGCCGGCCTGACGTCTGTTCCCGCAACCGGTCGGGGCGCGTTGCCCCGCGCCGTCCAGCCCATTGGTTCGAAGGAGAAAGGACATGAGTGCTGTGATCGATGACCACGGTCATGCCGACCACGCCCACGGCCCCGCCAAGGGCCTGATGCGCTGGGTGCTGACCACCAACCACAAGGACATCGGTACGCTGTACCTGTGGTTCGCGTTCTCCATGTTCCTGTTGGGCGGCTCGTTCGCCATGGTGATCCGCGCCGAGCTGTTCCAGCCCGGTTTGCAGATCGTACAGCCGGAGTTCTTCAACCAGATGACCACCATGCATGGCCTGGTGATGGTCTTCGGCGCGGTGATGCCGGCCTTCGTCGGCCTTGCCAACTGGATGGTGCCGCTGATGATCGGCGCGCCGGACATGGCCCTGCCACGCATGAACAACTTCAGTTTCTGGCTGTTGCCCGCGGCGTTCCTGATGCTGGTCTCGACGCTGTTCACACCGGGGGGTGGGCCGAATTTCGGCTGGACATTCTATGCGCCGCTGTCCACCACCTATGCGCCGGAAAGCGTGACGTTTTTCATCTTCGCCATCCACCTGATGGGCATCAGCTCGATAATGGGCGCGATCAATGTGGTCGCCACCATCCTCAACCTGCGCGCCCCCGGCATGACGCTGATGAAAATGCCGCTGTTCGTCTGGACCTGGCTGATCACCGCGTTCCTGTTGATCGCGGTGATGCCGGTGCTGGCCGGGTGCGTAACGATGATGCTGATGGACATCCACTTCGGCACCAGCTTCTTCAGCGCCGCCGGCGGCGGTGACCCGGTGCTGTTCCAGCACGTGTTCTGGTTCTTCGGCCACCCCGAGGTGTACATCATGATCCTGCCGGCCTTCGGTGCCGTCAGCTCGATCATCCCGGCGTTCTCGCGCAAGCCATTGTTCGGCTACACCTCGATGGTCTACGCCACGGCCGCCATTGCGTTCCTGTCGTTCATCGTCTGGGCGCACCACATGTTCGTGGTCGGCATCCCGCTGGTGGGCGAGTTGTTCTTCATGTACGCGACCCTGTTGATCGCCGTGCCCACCGGGGTGAAGGTGTTCAACTGGGCCAGCACCATGTGGCAGGGCTCGCTGACCTTCGAGACGCCGATGCTGTTCGCCGTGGCGTTCGTGATCCTGTTTTCCATCGGCGGCTTCTCCGGGCTCATGCTCGCCATCGCCCCGGCGGACTTCCAGTACCAGGACACCTACTTTGTGGTCGCGCATTTCCACTACGTGCTGGTGCCAGGCGCGATCTTCGGGATTTTCGCCTCGGCGTACTACTGGCTGCCGAAATGGACCGGCCACATGTACGACGAAACCCTCGGCAAGCTGCACTTCTGGCTCTCGTTCATCGGCATGAACATGGCGTTCTTCCCGATGCACTTCGTGGGCCTGGCGGGCATGCCCCGGCGGATTCCCGACTACAACCTGCAGTTCGCCGACTTCAACATGGTCTCGTCCATCGGCGCGTTCATGTTCGGCACCACGCAGATCTTCTTCCTGTTCATCGTGATCAAGACCATCCGCGGCGGCGAGCCAGCCCCGGCCAAGCCGTGGGATGGCGCCGAAGGGCTGGAGTGGAGCGTGCCGTCGCCGGCGCCGTATCACACGTTTACTACGCCGCCGGAAGTGAAATAGATGACACCGGGGCCTTGTGTGGAAGCGAGCTTGCTCGCGATGGCGGTGTGTCTGACGCACCGAGTCGCTGCTATCGCGAGCAAGCTCGCTCCCACAGGGTTTTCGGTGAGGAGCGGGAACCATGGCTGATTCAATCTCACTGAAGAAACTGGTCACCCGCCTGCTGCTGGTAGTGGTGGCCATGTTCATCTTCGGGTTTGCCCTGGTGCCGATCTACGACGTGATGTGCAAGGCGTTCGGCATCAACGGCAAGACCGGTGGGCAGTACGAAGGCGTGCAGACGGTGGACGAATCACGGCAGGTGCGGGTGCAGTTCCTGTCGACCAACGCGGTGGACATGGTCTGGGATTTCTACCCCAAGGGCGATCAATTGGTGGTCAAGCCGGGGGCAGTGAACGAAATGGTGTTCGTCGCCCACAATCCCACCGACCGGCCGATGAGCGCCCAGGCAGTTCCGAGCATCTCGCCGAGCACGGCGGCGGCGTATTTCCACAAGACCGAATGTTTTTGTTTTACCCAGCAAGTGCTGCAACCCGGCGAACGCATCGAGATGCCCATGCGCTTCATCGTCGACCGGGACATGCCCAAGGAAGTGAAGCATCTGACGCTGTCCTACACGCTGTTCGATATCACTGCTCGTCATCCTCCGGTGGCTCTAAACACTGACCGATAGCGTGCCCGATAAGGAGAACAATAAATGGCAACTCATGAGCACTATTACGTTCCGGCCCAGAGCAAATGGCCGATCATCGCCACGGTCGGGATGTTCGTCACGGTGTATGGGCTGGCGACCTGGTTCAACGACCTGAAGGCGGCACGCCCGGACTCCAACGGCCCGCTGATCTTTTTCGTCGGCGGCCTGTTGGTGGCCTACATGTTGTTCGGCTGGTTTGGCGCCGTCATCAAGGAAAGCCGCGCCGGGCTGTACAGCGCGCAGCTCGATCGCTCGTTTCGCTGGGGCATGAGCTGGTTCATCTTTTCCGAAGTGATGTTCTTCGTCGCGTTCTTCGGCGCGCTGTTTTATGTCCGGGTGGTGTCGGCGCCCGGCCTGGCCGGTGAAGGCAGCAAGGGTTTGTCGGAGATGCTGTGGCCGAACTTCGAATATGTCTGGCCGTTGTTGAACAACCCGGATCCCAAACTCTTCCCACCGCCCAAGGACGTGATCAGCCCTTGGGGCTTGCCGCTGCTCAATACCATCCTGCTGGTCAGTTCCAGCGTCACCGTGACCATCGCCCACCACGCCCTGAAAAAAGGCCATCGCGGCGCATTGAAGGTGTGGCTGGCGATCACCGTGCTGCTGGGTTGCGCGTTCCTGGGCTTCCAGGCCGAGGAATACATCCACGCCTATAAAGAGCTGGGCCTGACGTTGGGCTCGGGGATCTACGGCGCGACGTTCTTCATGCTCACCGGTTTCCACGGCGCCCACGTCACCATCGGCACGATCATCCTGTTCGTGATGCTGATGCGCATCATGCGGGGGCACTTCGACAACGAGCATCAGTTCGGCTTCGAGGCCGCGAGCTGGTACTGGCACTTCGTCGATGTGGTGTGGATCGGCTTGTTCTTCTTCGTCTACATACTCTGAGGCAGCCGTTATCAGGGCGACTCTTTACCAAGGAGCATGCGACACCAACTGGCCGCTGAAAAAGCCCCAGGCAATCAAGCCGACGGTCACAGCGGCCAAGGCCACGCGAATTGCCAGGGCGATGACCAGGCGATTGGAATCGCTTTGGTCCTTGACCAGAAAAAACAAGCCGCTGAACAGGCTGGCAACCGTGGCGATCAGCATCAGGGCGATGGCTGCTTTGAGCATTGGAAACACTCCGGGGGGACGCGATGCACGTGAGTATAGCTATCCCGTTCATTAGCCTTAGGGCGGCGCCATGAAAGGCTTCCGGCCGGGCATCGTGCCGTCACTCGTGGTGGCCGTGCTGGTGCCGGTGATGGTGTGCCTGGGGTTCTGGCAAATGAGCCGGGGCGAACAGAAACGTGTGCTCATGGACACTTATGCCGAGCGCCGCGTGGCCAAGCCGATGGACAGCGTCGAGCTTTCGGAAACGACGGATCCGGCCTTTCGTCCGGTCAGCCTGCGTGGCCAATTCGACGCCGATCACAGCCTGCTCCTGGACAACCGCCAGCACGACGGCAAGGTGGGCGTCGAACTGCTGCAGCCGTTCCTCGATCACGCCAGCGGGCTTTGGCTGCTGGTCAATCGTGGCTGGCTGCCCTGGCCGGATCGCCGCACCCCGCCAGTCTTCAGCACACCTGAACAGACTGTCGACCTTCAAGCCTGGGTCTACGTCGCACCCGGCGCCACGTTCCAACTTCACGCCGACCCGGCAAGCGCACCGTGGCCGCGGCTGGTCACCACCATCGAGCCGCAGAAACTCTGGGCAGAACTGGACCGTGGCGGCTTCGCTTACGAACTAAGACAACAAAGCGGCCCCGGCGCCTACCAGACCGATTGGCCGGTGGTTGCCATGGGTCCGGAAAAACACCTCGGCTATGCCGTGCAGTGGTTCGCCATGGCGGCGGCGCTGTTCGGCCTTTTCCTCTATCTCGGATGGCACAACGCAGGGAGACACCATGGGAAGCACCATGAATCCAACCAACACGTCTGAAGCGCCCGATGCACGCAGCCGCCGCAAGGGCCGCGTGCAATTGCTGTTGATTGTGCTGGGCGTGATCGGCCCGATGATCCTCGCCACCGGCATGTACAAATTCCAGTTCTGGGTCCCCGATAGCCGCAGCTACCACGGCGAGTTGATCGGCAACGGCAAGTCTCGCGCCGACATCGGCGTGCAGGCCGACGAGCAGCGCTGGCAGATCCTGGTGACGGCCCCTCAAGAGTGCTCGGTGGACTGCCGTCAGTTGGTCTACCTGGCCCGGCAAGTGCAGATCGGCCTGGGCCGCGAAGCCGGCCGCGCCAGCCATGCCCTGGCCATCGCGCAACCACTGGACAGCGAGTACGACGCCCAGCTGCAGCGCGAATATCCCCAGCTGCAACGCTACCCACTGGATCTGCCTGCCTATCAGAAAGGCGCCCAGGGTTCCGGCGGCGCCCAGCTGTGGATCATCGATCCCCACAGCAACCTGGTGCTGCGCTACGACGCCCGGGTCAAGGGCAAGGATTTGCTCAACGACCTGCGGCACCTGCTGAAACTGTCGAACATCGGATGAGGACATCGACATGGCCAAGCCTGGATTTCGCCTCGCGCTGTTCGCCACGTTGCTGGCATTGATTGTCGTACTGTTAGGCGCCTACACCCGCCTGACTCACGCCGGCCTCGGTTGCCCCGACTGGCCAGGTTGCTACGGATTCATCAGCGTACCCAAGGGCGAAGCCCAACTGGCCCATGCCGAATTGCATTTCCCCGACGCCCCGGTTGAGGCCCATAAAGGCTGGAACGAGATGGTCCACCGGTATTTCGCCGGTGCCTTGGCGCTGATGATTGCCGCGCTGGCCGCCCGGGCCTGGACGAACCGTCGTCACCCTGGCTTGCCATTGAAATTGCCACTGTTTCTCCTCGCCGTTGTGTTCGCGCAAGCGGCGTTCGGCATGTGGACCGTGACGTTGAAGCTCTGGCCGCAAGTGGTCACCGGTCATCTGCTGGGCGGGTTCGCGACGTTGAGCCTGCTGTTTCTGCTCACGCTGAGATTGTCCGGCGTGTTGCCGGCGCTGACCGTGCCCAAGCGCCTGCAACATTGGGCCACGGCCGGGCTGCTGCTGGTGATCGGCCAGATCGCCTTGGGCGGCTGGGTCAGTTCCAACTACGCCGCGGTGGCCTGCATCGACTTCCCCACCTGCCATGGTGAATGGATGCCGCCCGCCGATTTCGCCAACGGCTTTCACCTGACCCAGCACATCGGCCCGAACTACCTGGGCGGGCAACTGGACAGCGACGCCCGTACCGCCATCCATGTGACCCATCGCATCGGCGCGTTACTGGTGACTGTGGTGCTGCTTGGGCTGGCTTGGCAACTGAAGACGGTGGGCATGACCCGACTGGCGGGGCTGGTCCTCACCGCGCTGGTCGCGCAAATTACATTAGGTATAAGCAACGTCGTGTTTCATCTGCCGCTGCCGGTGGCCGTGGCCCACAACGCCGGGGGCGCCGCCCTGCTGCTGACCCTGGTGCTGGTCAATTATCACGCCCGCACCAGCCTGGTCCGGGTACGGCACCACGCCCCGCTGCGCTGGCGCTTCAATCCGCCCGAACACGGCGTCGCCCCCATTACGATTAAAGGAGAGATGCCATGGCAACCTTGACCGGTGAACGCCACAGCCAGGCGATCTGGCGCGATTACCTGGAGCTGACCAAGCCCAAAGTGGTGGTATTGATGCTGATCACCTCGCTGGTCGGCATGTTTCTCGCGACCCGCGCCGGAGTGCCGTGGACGGTCCTTGTATTCGGCAACCTGGGCATCGCGCTGTGCGCAGGTGGCGCGGCCGCGGTGAACCACGTGGTGGATCGGCGTATCGACGCGGTGATGGCCCGCACCCATAAGCGGCCGCTGGCCGAAGGGCGGGTCTCGCCCGCCGCTGCACTGACTTTCGCCCTGGCGCTGGCCGTCGCCGGGCAAGCCATGTTGCTGATCTTTACCAACCCACTGACCGCCTGGCTGACCCTCGCCTCGCTCCTCGGTTACGCCGTGATCTACACCGGCTTCCTCAAGCGGGCAACGCCGCAGAACATCGTCATCGGCGGCCTCGCCGGCGCCGCTCCGCCGCTGCTGGGCTGGGTGGCGGCCACCGGACACGTCAGCGCCGAACCGCTGTTGCTGGTGTTGATCATCTTCGCCTGGACACCGCCGCACTTCTGGGCCCTGGCGATTCATCGCAAGGAGGAATACGCCAAGGCCGACATTCCGATGCTGCCGGTGACCCACGGCGAGCACTACACCAAGATCCACATCCTGCTGTACACCTTGGTGCTGCTGGCGGTGAGCATGATGCCATTCGTGATCCAGATGAGCGGCTTGATCTACCTGGTTTGTGCGCTCGTGCTGGGTGCCCGGTTTCTGCAATGGGCCGTGGTGTTGTACCGTGGCAGTCGGCCGCACGCGGCGATCAATACGTTCAAGTACTCTATCTGGTACTTGTTCCTGCTGTTCATCGCCCTGCTCGTTGATCACTACTTACTGTTGAGCCTATGACTCGAACCCAGAAAACCGTCTTCATCCTCGCGGCCGTGATCGCACTGATCCTCGGCCTGACCATCAACAAGGTGCTGTCCAGCAAAGGCCAGGGTGACCCGACCGCATTGATCGACGCCGGCATCATCCTGCTGCCACAAAGCCGCAACCTGCCGGACGTGAAAATGACCGACCAGGACGGCCAGCCCGTGGCGATGGATGGGCTGAAAGACAAGTGGAGCCTGCTGTTCTTCGGCTACACCTTCTGCCCGGACATCTGCCCAACCACTCTCGCCCAACTGCGCCAGATCAAAAGCGAACTGCCGCCCGAGGCTGTGGCCAAGTTGCAGGTCGTTTTGGTAAGCGTCGACCCGAACCGCGACACCCCCAAGCAACTCAAGCAATACCTGGGTTACTTCGATCCGCAATTCAAAGGCTTGACCGCTTCATCGGTGGAAGACCTGCAGAAACTGGCGAATGCGGTGAGCATCCCGTTCATCCCGGCGGACACCAGCAAACCCAACTACACCGTCGATCACAGCGGCAACCTTGCCGTAATTGGACCGGACGGCAAGCAACGCGGGTTTATTCGGGCGCCGTTGAATAATCAGAAATTGGTGGCGCAGTTGCCGGAGATGCTTAAGCGCAAATGAAGCCAAGGCGAGGCCACTTGCTTCCTGATAATGCATCTCCCCGTGGCGAGGGAGCTTGCTCCCGCTCGGTTGCGCAGCGACCGCAAAACCGGACGATGCGGTTGCCTGAGGGAATGCAGGGGCCTGCTGCGCAGGCCAGCGGGAGCAAGCTCCCTCGCCACAGGGGTTAGTGTCGATCCGAACATCCAGCCCAACGCCACGTACTGTGGGAGCGGGCTTGCTCGCGAAAGCGGCGGGTCAGCTTGCATCAATATTGAATGTGGACACCCTCTTCGCGAGCAAGCTCGCTCCCACACCAGGCGGCGGTGAACACGGTATCTGCAACAGCCTCAATCCCCTGTGGGAGCGAGCCTGCTCGCGATGACGCCAGCCCAGACACCGCCCGTGGCGAGGGAGCTTGCTCCCGCTCGGCCGGTCAGACGTCTCGAGCGCAGCAGTCGCAAAACCAGACGATGCGGTTTACCTGAAGAAATGCCGAAATCTGTGGGAGCAAAGCTTGCTCGCGATTGGGGCAGGTCTGTCGATACAGGTTTGGCTGGTCTCCACTATCCGAGCAAGCTTTGCTCCCATGGATGTCGCCAGGGACGCTCCACGTTCCGCTTCTGATCAGAAATCAATAGTCCCCGAAAACTTCACCAAGCGCGGATCACCCTGCGAAAGATAGCCGCCGTTCGCCGAGGCCCAGTAGTTCTTGTCGGTAATGTTTTCCACATTGACGCGCAACGTCAGGTCTTTCTCTACGAATTTCATCTTATAACGTGCGCCCGCGTCGAACCGGTTCCAGGTCGGCAAGCTCAAGTTGTTAGCCTGATCCGCGTACTGCCCGCCCGTGCGCAACATCCTCGCGCTGAGCGCGGCGCCTTCGAGGCCTGGGACATCCCAATCCACGCTGGCATTGAGCTGGAACGTTGGCACGCCAATGGCGTGGTTGCCATCGTTGAAACCGCCAGCGGTGTTTTTGAGTTCGGACGTCATTCGGGTGCCGCCGGCCATCAACCGGAGACCTTCGATGGGCTCGCCGAATACGCTGATCTCCAGCCCTTTGTTGACCTGCTCACCGTCACGCACATAGAGGTTCTGCGCGTTGTCGACGTAGCCATCGGAAGGTTTCTCGATACGGAAAACACCCACGTTGGCACCGAAGGTTTGCATGTCCAGCTTGATGCCCGCTTCCAACTGTTTTGTGCGGCCCGGGGGAAAGGCTTGGCCCAGGTTGGTGATGCCTGAACCGGACGCCACTGGCCCTTTTGCAAGGCCTTCGATTCGGTTGGCGTAGAGCGACACGCTCTCCACAGGCTTGTAGACAATGCCGTAGACAGGCGTGGTAACGGCTTCATCGTAGAGCGTGCTACGGCTGCCGTCGTTTGCTGGATTGGCTACACCGTTTGAGGTGGTGCCATCGTACTTATAGTTTTCGACACGCAACTGCTGACGACGGACACCATAAGTGACCAGCAATTTGTCATCGAACAAGCCCAACGTGTCGGAAATCGCTAGGCTACGGTTGCGGGTTTTGCCGGTCACCCCGGGATCGCCCATTTCACCGCCGGTGCTGGACACCGCGGTCGGCTTGGGTAGCGTTGGGGTGTCGTAGAGATTGCTGTTGCCGGTAACGGGACGATAGAAAGTGTAGGCGTTTTCCTGCTCGGTCCAGATCGTTGAGCCGCCGATCGCAACCTGGTGGGAAACAGGTCCCGTGTTGAAGCGCCCGTTCAGCCCGCCACTAAACGATGTGTTGTCTTCGTTGTGTGGAATTTCTGAGCCACCGATCGTCGCGACACCGTTATTGCCGACCAGCGTCGGTGTGGCGTATACCCCAGTTTCTCGGGTGTGCTTTACACCGCCAGCCAGGTAGGCGGTCCAGTTTTCGTTCAAGTCCCAATCGCCACGAACCATGCCGAAGGTGTCTTCGGTTTCGGAGTAAGTCCAGTCCTGTCCATAATTGTGACTCGCATCCGGAGCCGTGGGAATGCGCGTGGCGTTGCCGATGTTCACAGAGTTACGCAGTCCGTTGATACGCTGTTTCTGGTACCCGAAATCGGTGGAAACGCGGAAGTCATCACCTCGATAGTCCAAGCCAGCAACGAACAACTTTGTGCGCTGATCCTGGTTGTCGATCGCTGTTTCACCTTCGCGCTGGCTCAGGTTCAACCTGGCGCCAAACCGATTGTCCTCGCCGAACCGCTGCCCGATATCCAAATGCTCGCCCATGCGGCCATCGGTGCTGATGTCCTGCGTATAGCGACGAGTCGGGACATCCTCCGCGCGCTTGGGCTGCAAATTGACACCGCCCCCAAGACCCGAACCCGTCGGGCTGACGCCGTTGATGAACGCGTTGGGCCCCTTGAACACCTCGACGCGCTCGATCGCATCCGTCGACAGAATTTGGCGCGGTAAAACGCCGTACAGCCCGTTGTAGGAAATGTCGTCGCTGGCAAGCGGCAGGCCTCGAATCACGAACACTTGGGATTGGTTACCAAACCCATAGGACTGACGCACCGACGGATCATTGAGCAGCACATCACCCACGTCTTCCGCTTGCTGATCTTCAATCAACTGCGAGGTGTAACTGGTCATCACGAACGGGACATCCATGTTGTCCTGATTGCCCAGCACCCCCATCTGGCCTCCCCTCGCCACCTGCCCCCCCGCATAGGGCGCCGATAGCGTGTTGGAATTGGTTTTAATCGCATCGGCAGTAACGTCGGTCACGCCCAATTCAATAGGCGCTGCCGCCTGGGCAAGAAAACTGACTGAGCAGCACGCAGCGAGCAACGTAAGGCGAGATGGAAATAGCATGAGTGAGTACCTGCGGGGAAACGGCCAATGCCGCTAATGCTAATGATTCGCAGATAGATTATCCATACCAACGGGCATGTTGCTATAAAGATCCGGAAGCGGTTCTGTCGGCATCAAGCGCCTTAATCGCCACAGGGACTGGCTACCAGGAAGGGGAAATTTGCTCTCACTTCCACACGAGGGGGGATGTGTCGAACCGAACACCGAGCCCAACGCCGCCCACTGTGGGAGCAAGCCCGCAAAAAGCGCCGACCGCTGTCGCTCGGCGCAACTGCGACATGACGTTCCCCGCCGTAATCACCGCTACGGGCGACATTGGGCAGTTGCTCGCGGCCAGCGCCTCTGCGACCCAGGTATTGCAGGTATAAAACAGCGAATAGTGACCCTCGGCCTGGTAGAACCGGCTCTCTCCATACAGGCCAGGCCCGAGCACCACCAAGGTGCCCGTCGCTGAGCGGGTGAAGGTCCCGGCCACGAACGCTAGCAGTCGTCGGTAGCCGTCCTCCGTCACCCGCACCTCGATGACCTCGCTTGCGGCGAAACGCCGCCTCGGGTCCCCGTCAATCTTGACCGCATGCAGCACGGTTGCCGTCGACCCGAACAAGGCTCCCAGGGCGAGGCTCAAGGTGGCTTGTGGGGCTCGGTAGAAATCCTCGTCACCCCAGCCGAACTCAACGAAGTCGCCTTCGCTGAATGCTTCGACCAGTGCGGGAAGCACTTGAAGCAGATCGGAGCGTGCAATCACCAACCCAGTATGCAGGCCATGATTCACCACATAGAAGGACCGCCAACCGCCACCCTCGCCCCTCGGCGGGTCCGACGCGCTAGCGCAGCCGAACAGCGTGAGGACCAGGGCCAACACTGCAATGCGCATACACAGGGACCACTTAAGGGAACGGATTTATTACCTGATATTAATCCATCCGCCATCCCCCCTCAGCTAACCTCCTCAAACCGCCGCCGCTTCATGAACAATCCCATCCCTATCACCACGGCAAAAACCGACAGCAACCCCAGATCAAACCCCAACACACGAGTCTGACCTGCCACAAAGCAGCCAACCACACCCGCCGCCACCAACACCACGCCTAGCCACTTGCGCAGCAGATACGGTTTGAGGAATCGATCAAGCAGAAAGGACAACACCAAGGCAATGACCAATTGAGTAATTTCGGACATGTATGTCTCCGGTCAGGTCTTGGTGATCAGTATCGAGAGGGTGCGTTGGGGGCCGATGCTGAAGCGGTGAAAGCCTGTCAGTAAGCAGCCAGACAGATCGTGTTGGCTGCTTGATGGGCTGGTATTGAGAACGCGGTAGGCTTTTTTGTGAGTGCTGCGCACTGGAGCGCCAGCCCAGTCAAGCGGGAGCAAGCTCCCTCGCCACAAAAGCAGTTTTGTGTGGATTCAGGAATGGCGATCCAGCTTCCTCAGGAACACAGCCATTTCTTTTTCAGCCTGTTTGTCACCGTGGGCGCGGGCGGCTTCCAGGCCTTGTTCCCAGGCTTGCCGGGCCGCCGCAGCATCGCCTTGGCCCTGATGAGCCTTGCCCAGTAGTTTCCACGCCGCCGAATACTTGGGGTCGAATTCGACGCAGCGTTGGAGGTGTTCGGCGGCGCGGGGGAATTCGCCTAGGTCGAGGTAGCCTTTGCCGAGGCCGAAGCGCAGGAGGGCGTTGTCCATGCCCTTGGCGAGCATTTTTTCCAGGGAGTCGAGCATGGGGCGTCCTTATCTGTTGTGTCAGTGATGGATCTGCTGGGAGTTAGATAGCTGTCGCGAGCAAGCTCGCTCCCACAGTGGATCTCGGTCGATCACAATATTTGTGAACGACAGCGAGCCTTTGTGGGAGCGAGCTTGCTCGCGATGAGGCCATGACTGCCACTGCACAGCCTGGATCAGAAGAAGCTCAACCCCACATGGAACAGCTTCTCCACATCACGAATGTGCTTCTTATCCACCAGGAACAGGATCACATGGTCGCCGGTCTGGATCACGGTGTCGTCGTGGGCGATGAGCACTTCTTCGTCGCGGATGATGGCGCCGATGGTGGTGCCGGGCGGTAGGCCGATGTCGCGGATGGCTTTGCCGATGACTTTGCTGGATTTGGCGTCGCCGTGGGCGATGGCTTCGATGGCTTCGGCCGCGCCGCGGCGCAGGGAGTGGACGCTGACGATGTCGCCGCGGCGTACGTGGGCCAGCAAGGTGCCGATGGTTGCCAGTTGCGGGCTGATGGCGATGTCGATGTCGCCGCCCTGGATCAGGTCGACGTAGGCCGGGTTGTTGATGATGGTCATGACCTTCCTGGCCCCCAGGCGCTTGGCCAGGAGCGAGGACATGATGTTGGCTTCGTCGTCGTTGGTCAGGGCCAGGAAGATGTCGGCGTCGGCGATGTTTTCTTCCAGCAGCAGGTCGCGGTCGGAGGCGCTGCCCTGCAGCACCACGGTGCTGTCGAGGGTGTCGGAGAGGTAGCGGCAGCGTGCCGGGTTCATCTCGATGATCTTGACCTGGTAGCGGCTTTCGATGGCTTCGGCCAGGCGTTCGCCGATCTGGCCGCCGCCGGCGATGACGATGCGTTTGTAGTTTTCGTCGAGGCGGCGCATTTCGCTCATGACCGCGCGAATATTCGCTTTGGCGGCGATGAAGAAGACTTCGTCATCGGCTTCGATCACGGTGTCGCCCTGGGGCAGGATCGGCCGGTCACGGCGGAAAATCGCTGCCACGCGGGTCTCGACATTGGGCATGTGCTCGCGCAATTGGCGCAGTTGCTGGCCCACCAGCGGTCCGCCGTAGTAGGCCTTGACCGCCACCAGTTGCGCCTTGCTCTCGGCAAAATCGATCACTTGCAGGGCGCCGGGGTGTTCGATCAGGCGCTTGATGTAGTTGGTCACCACCTGCTCGGGGCTGATCAGCACGTCCACCGGGATCGCTTCGTTGTCGAACAGGTCGGCGCGGGTCAGGTAGGCCCCTTCGCGAACCCGGGCGATTTTGGTCGGGGTGTGAAACAACGTGTGGGCGACCTGGCAGGCGACCATGTTGGTTTCGTCGCTGTTGGTCACCGCCACCAGCATGTCGGCGTCGTCGGCGCCGGCCTGGCGCAATACCGTCGGCAGGGAGCCGCGCCCTTGTACCGTACGAATGTCGAGACGGTCGCCGAGGTCGCGCAGGCGTTCGCCGTCGGTGTCGACCACGGTGATGTCGTTGGCCTCGCTGGCGAGGTGTTCCGCCAGCGAACCGCCAACCTGCCCTGCACCCAGGATGATGATTTTCATCCAGTCACTCCTATCGAATCGGTTTTAACCGCGTGCGGCGGCGATTTTGATCAGCTTGGCGTAATAGAACCCGTCGTGCCCGCCTTCCTGGGCCAACAACTGCCGGCCATGGGGCTGCTTGATGCCAGCCTGGGTGGCAATGTCCAGCTCACGGGCACCCGGCGTGCGAGCGAGGAATGCTTCGATCACTTCGGTGTTTTCCGTCGGCAAAGTCGAGCAGGTGGCGTAGAGCAGCATGCCGCCCACGTCCAGGGTCGACCACATGGCATCAAGCAGTTCGCCTTGCAACACGGCCAATGCGGCAATGTCGTCCGGCTGCCGGGTGAGCTTGATGTCCGGATGGCGACGGATCACGCCGGTGGCCGAGCAAGGCGCGTCCAACAGGATGCGCTGGAACGGCTTGCCGTCCCACCACGCAGCCGTGTCGCGACCGTCGGCGGCGAATAGTTCGGCGTCCAGGCCCAGGCGCTCAAGGTTTTCCTTCACTCGCACCAGGCGCTTGGCTTCCAGGTCCACGGCCACCACGCCGGCCAGTTTCGGCTCGGCCTCGAGGATGTGACAAGTCTTGCCACCCGGCGCGCAACAGGCGTCCAGCACCCGTTGGCCGGGCGCCAGCTCCAGCAGGTCGGCGGCCAATTGCGCGGCTTCGTCCTGGACGCTGATCCAGCCCTCGGCGAAGCCCGGCAGTGCACGCACATCGCCCGGGGTTTCCAGGACGATGCCGTCGCGGCTGTACTGGCACGGGATGGCCGGGATGCCCGCCTCGCCCAGCAACGCAAGGTAGGCATCGCGGGTATGGTGGCGACGGTTGACCCGCAGGATCATCGGCGGGTGGGCATTGTTCGCCGCGCAGATGGCTTCCCATTGCTCGGGCCAGAAGGCCTTGAGGGATTTCTGCAACCAGCGCGGGTGGGCGGTGCGCACCACCGGGTCGTGTTCCAGTTCACCCAGCAGAGTTTCGCTTTCCCGTTGGGCGCGGCGCAGCACGGCATTGAGCAGGGCCTTGGCCCAGGGCTTTTTCAGCTTGTCGGCGCAGCCCACGGTTTCGCCGATGGCGGCGTGGGCGGGGACGCGGGTGTAGAGCAGTTGATAGAGCCCCACCAGCAGCAGCGCTTCGACGTCGGCATCGGCGGCCTTGAACGGTTTCTGCAACAGCTTCGCCGCGAGGGCCGAGAGGCGCGGTTGCCAACGGGCGGTGCCGAACGCCAGGTCCTGGGTGAAGCCGCGATCGCGATCTTCGACCTTGTCCAGTTGGGTCGGCAGGGAACTGTTCAGCGAGGCTTTCCCGCTGAGTACCGCGGCAAGTGCCTTGGCGGCGGCCAGACGCGGGTTCATGAAGCGTCCGCCACTTGGCCGAGGACGGTGCCGACGGCAAATTTCTCACGACGGCTGTTGAACAAGTCGCTGAAGCCCAGCGCCTTGCCGCCGGGCAATTGCAGACGTGTCAGACACAATGCTTGATCGCCACACGCGACAACGAGGCCGTCCTTGCTGGCACTGAGGATTTCTCCCGGTGCGCCCTTCCCTTCGGCGCAACTGGCCGCCAGCACTTTCAGGGCTTCGCCGTTCAGGATGCTGTGGCAGATCGGCCAAGGGTTGAAGGCGCGCACCAGGCGTTCCAACTCAACGGCCGGGCGGCTCCAGTCGATGCGGGCTTCGTCCTTGTTCAGTTTGTGCGCGTAGGTGGCGAGGCTGTCATCCTGCACTTCGCCTTCCAGCGTGCCGGCGGCCAGGCCGGCAATGGCCTGGACCACTGCTGGCGGGCCGATCAGCGCGAGGCGGTCGTGCAGGCTGCCACCGGTGTCTTCGGCGCCAATGGGGGTGCTGACCTTGAGCAGCATCGGCCCGGTGTCCAGGCCTGCTTCCATGCGCATGACGGTCACGCCGCTCTCGGCATCGCCCGCCTGCACGGCGCGCTGGATCGGCGCGGCACCGCGCCAGCGCGGCAGCAGCGAGGCGTGGCTGTTTATGCAACCCAAGCGCGGGATATCCAGCACCACTTGCGGCAGGATCAGGCCGTAGGCAACCACCACCATCAAATCCGGCTCCAGCGCCGCCAGTTCTGCTTGGGCCTGGGCATCGCGCAGGGTCGGCGGTTGCAGGACTTGCAAGCCGTGCTCCAAGGCAAGCTGCTTGACCGGGCTGGGCATCAGTTTCTGTCCGCGACCGGCAGGACGATCCGGCTGGGTATAGACCGCGACGATTTCATGGGGGCTGGCCAGCAGGGCCTTGAGGTGTTCGGCGGCAAATTCGGGAGTGCCGGCAAAGACGATGCGCAGTGGCTCAGTCATGGGAAGCTCTCAGTTACAAAGCAGTCGCAAAAAGAAAAAGGCTTGCCGCGGCAAGCCTTTGAAGAGGGGCATCAAGCGTTCTGGCGATGGATCTTCTCCAGTTTTTTCTTGATCCGGTCACGCTTGAGATTAGACAGGTAATCGACGAACAGCTTGCCGTTGAGGTGGTCGCATTCATGCTGGATGCACACCGCCAGCAGGCCTTCGGCGATCAACTCGTAAGGCTGGCCGTCGCGGTCCAGGGCTTTGATCTTGACCTTCTGCGGACGGTCGACGTTTTCGTAGAAGCCCGGCACCGAAAGGCAGCCTTCCTGGTACTGCTCCATCTCGTCGGTGAGCGTTTCGAACTCGGGGTTGATGAACACCCGGGGCTCGCTGCGGTCTTCGGAGAGGTCCATGACGACGATACGCTTGTGCACGTTGACCTGGGTCGCGGCGAGGCCGATGCCTGGCGCCTCATACATTGTTTCAAACATGTCATCGACCAGCTGACGCACTTCGTCGTCCACTACAGCCACCGGTTTGGCGATAGTGCGCAGGCGCGGGTCCGGAAATTCGAGAATGTTCAAAATGGCCATAAGCTTGATAAATGCACGTGTGAAGTAAAGTCGGGTGGCTTGCCTGGCGTGTATTGGGATGCAGGCTACCGTTGTAAAACGTTGCTCTTGAAACAGAGCGAGCCACGGGGGCTCTGGCGTTTTACGCGAACGCACATAATAAAGGGATTCACCGCATGAGGAAATCACTACTCGCCCTGCTGCTCCTGGCTTCGGCCGGTATCGCGCACGGGCAAGTGCAACTTCGGGAAGGTTTTCCCCAGCAATACACAGTGGCGACGGGGGACACGCTGTGGGACATTTCCGGCAAATACCTGCGCGAACCATGGAAATGGCCCGAGCTGTGGCAGGCCAACCCGCAGATCGAAAACCCCAACCTGATCTACCCCGGCGACACCCTGTCGCTGGTCTACATCAACGGCCAGCCGCGCCTGACCCTCAATCGCGGCACCTCACGCGGCACCATCAAGCTGTCGCCTCGCATTCGCAGTTCACCGGTGGCTGACGCGATCCCGAGCATCCCGCTGCAGGCCATTAACAGTTTTTTGCTGAGCAACCGCATCGTCGACACGGCGGAAGATTTCAACAAGGCACCCTACGTCGTTGCAGGCGACGCCGAACGAGTGCTCAGCGGCACCGGCGACCGGATCTTCGCCCGCGGCGACTTCGACACGAGCCAGCCGGCCTATGGCATCTTCCGCCAGGGTAAGGTCTACACCGATCCCGAGACCAAGGAGTTTCTGGGCATCAATGCCGATGACATCGGCAGCGGTGAAATCGTTGCCACCGAAGGCGATGTCACGACACTGGCCCTGCGACGGACCACGCAAGAGGTACGCCTGGGCGATCGCCTGTTCAGCGGCGAAGAGCGCTCGATCAATTCGACTTTCATGCCCAGCGCGCCGAAATCGGACATCCAGGGGCTCATCCTCGACGTACCCCGTGGCGTAACGCAGATCGGCGCGATGGACGTGGTGACGCTGAACAAGGGGCGGCGCGACGGGCTGGTTGAGGGCAACGTTCTGGCCGTGATGAAGACCGGCGAAACCGTGCGTGACCGTATCACCGGTGCAGCGGTGAAAATCCCGGACGAACGCGCCGGCCTGCTGATGGTATTCCGCACCTACGACAAACTCAGTTATGGCCTGGTGCTGTACGCCTCGCGATCGCTGGCGATACTCGACAAGGTGCGCAATCCGTAACGTGTCTCACAAGTTACCAACAGAGTTATCCACAGCTTGTTCCCGCTTGAACGGGGCTATAACGATCAAGGATTGATCACATGCCATTGCCTGAATCTGCTTCGGTTCCGCCTGCGGAACTGGAGGCCCGTCTGCGCTTGCATCGCTTGCCGGAACTGGGGCCTAAACGTTTCATGACCCTGATGGAGGCTTTTGGCTCAGCGTCCAAAGCCATCAGCGCACCGGCCAGCGCATGGCGGGCGCTGGGGTTGCCGGCCACGTGCGCCGAGGCCCGACGCGCCCCGCAAATACGCGACGGTGCCGCCCACGCATTGGCCTGGCTAGACGGTCCGGCCCAGCATTTATTGATGTGGGACCAGCCTGACTACCCCGCTTTGCTCGCCCAGATCAGCGACGCGCCCCCGCTGCTGATGGTCGCGGGCGACGCCTCGATCCTGGAAAAACCGCAGCTGGCCATGGTCGGCAGTCGCCGGGCATCCCGCCCGGGCATGGATACGGCGGCGGCGTTTTCTCGAAGCCTGGCCGGCGCCGGTTTTGTCATTACCAGCGGCCTGGCCTTGGGCATCGACGCCGCTGCCCATCAAGCGGCACTGGATGTCGGCGGGCAAACCATCGGCGTGCTGGGCACCGGCCTCGAAAATTTTTATCCACAGCGCAATCGACGGCTGGCGGAGGCAATGATTGCCCAGGGCAGCGCGGTGATATCGGAGTTTCCGCTGGACGCAGCGCCCAACGCCGGCAACTTCCCGCGTCGAAACCGGATCATCAGCGGCTTATCCCTCGGCGTGCTCGTGGTCGAAGCCAGTGTCGCGAGCGGTTCGCTGATCACCGCCCGGCTGGGGGCGGAACAGGGTCGCGAGGTGTATGCCATTCCAGGGTCGATTCATCATCCTGGGGCCAGAGGTTGTCACCAATTGATCCGCGACGGGGCGGCGCTGGTGGAAACTGTCGAGCACATTCTCGAAGCATTGCGCGGTTGGCAGCGGCTGCCGCTGGCCGCCGAGCCTGTGCCCGTGACCCATCCGCTGCTGCGCCTGCTGCATGCCGCACCGCTGAGCAGCGAGGCGTTGGCCGACGCCAGCGGCTGGGGTCTGCCCAAGGTGCTGGCGGCGTTGACCGAGCTGGAAATGGAGGGACGCGCCATTTGTGACAACGGTCGTTGGTTCGCACGCTAGGTTTTATGGGGAAGATCGGTAAACTGCCCACAGCCTTATTTGCGTTGCGGAGAATGTTTCATGGTCAACAGTTGGCGTGTGCAACAAGCCGCGCGAGAAATTCGCGCCGGGGCGGTGATTGCCTATCCAACCGAAGCGGTCTGGGGCCTGGGTTGCGATCCGTGGAACGAGGATGCGGTGGAGCGTCTGTTGGCGATCAAGTCCCGAAGGCCCGACAAGGGCTTGATACTCGTGGCTGACAACATTCGCCAGTTCGACTTTCTGTTCGAAGACTTCCCCGAAACCTGGATGGACCGCATGGCCAGCACCTGGCCGGGGCCCAATACCTGGCTGGTGCCGCACCAGGATCTGTTGCCGGAGTGGATCACCGGCGTGCATGACACCGTTGCGCTGCGGGTCAGCGATCATCCTATCGTCCGTGACTTGTGCTCGTTGATCGGCCCGCTGGTCTCCACGTCGGCCAACCCACAAGGCCGGCCGGCGGCGCGCACGCGCATCCGCGTCGAACAGTATTTCCGCGGCCAGCTCGATCTGGTGCTGGGCGGTAACCTGGGCGGGCGCAAGAACCCGAGCGTGATTCGTGATTTGGCGACGGGCAAGGTGGTGCGCCCGGACTGACTTATTGTCAGCACACAATCAACTGTGGGAGCGAGCCTGCTCGCGAAGGCGTCAGGTCAGCCAGCATCGATGTTGGCTGATACACCGCTTTCGCGAGCAGGCTCGCTCCCACAGGGTTTTGTGTTCACGCAGTATTTATGAACAAAGCAACTGTGGGAGCGAGCTTGCTCGCGATGGCGTCAGGTCAGTCAGCATAGATGTTGACTGATACACCGCTATCGCGAGCAAGCTCGCTCCCACCGGTCTTTTAGCGGCCACTGGATCAGGGCAGGAGGATCGTCGACCCCGTCGTCCGCCGCGCCGACAATTCGGTATGCGCCTTGGCCGCTTCAGCCAGCGGGAATCGCTGATTGATATCCACGCTGAGCTTGCCACTGGCGATCATCCCGAACAGCTCATCGGCCATGCGCTGCAGGTTTTCGGCATTGTTGGCGTAGGTCGCCAGGGTCGGGCGGGTGACGTACAGCGAGCCCTTGGCCGAGAGAATCCCCAGGTTCACGCCGTCCACCGCACCAGAAGCATTGCCGAAGCTCACCACCAGGCCACGCGGCGCCGTGCAATCCAACGACGTCAGCCAAGTGTCTTTGCCAACCCCGTCGTACACCACTGGGACTTTCTTGCCGTCAGTCAATTCCAGCACGCGCTGTACGACGTTTTCCTTGCTGTAGTCGATGACTTCCCAGGCGCCATGGGATCTGGCGATGGCGGCTTTTTCCGCCGAGCTGACAGTGCCGATCAGTTTTACGCCCAAAGCCTTGGCCCATTGGCAGGCCAAGGAGCCCACGCCACCGGCGGCGGCGTGGAACAGAACAGTCTCGCCGCCCTTGAGCTCGTAAGTCTGACGCAGCAGGTATTGCACGGTCAGGCCTTTGAGCATTACCCCGGCAGCCTGTTCGAAGCTGATGGCCTCGGGCAAGTGGACCAGATTGGCCTCGGGCAATACGTGGACATCGCTGTACGCCCCCAGCGGACCACTGCCGTAGGCGACGCGGTCACCGACCTTGAAACGCGTGACGTCCGAACCAACGGCCTCGACCACACCCGCGCCCTCCGCACCGAGCCCCGACGGCAAGGCCGGTGGCGGATAAAGGCCACTGCGGTAATAGGTGTCGATGAAGTTCAGGCCGATGGCCTTGTTGCTCACGCGGACCTGTTGCGGAGCGAGCTCGGCGGGCTGGTAATCCACGAACTCAAGTACGTCTGGGCCGCCGTGGGAACTGAACTGGATGCGTTTGGCCATCTTCACTTTCTCCTTATTGTGTGACTTTTACCAAGCCTGCTATCGGACTCCTAAGCTTGATCCACGTCAACTGTGGTGTGGGCGGATGCGGTGTTATCCTGTGCGCCCATTTTGCCGGCGGCCTTGTACGCCGAGCAGCGTAGCCCTGATCAAGGTGATGTCATGACTACTCGCACCGAGGCCGTGAAAGCCTATCTGCTGGACCTGCAAGACCGCATCTGCGCGGCACTGGAAACCGAGGACGGTGGCACTCGCTTCGTCGAGGACGCCTGGACCCGGCCAGCCGGAGGTGGCGGTCGTACGCGAGTGATCGAAAACGGCACGGTGATCGAAAAGGGCGGCGTCAACTTTTCCCACGTCTTCGGCAGCGGTCTCCCACCGTCAGCCAGTGCCCACCGGCCTGAGCTGGCCGGGCGCGGCTTCGAAGCCCTGGGCGTGTCACTGGTTATCCACCCCCACAACCCCCATGTGCCGACGTCCCACGCCAACGTGCGCTTTTTCATCGCCGAAAAGGAAGGCGAGGAGCCGGTCTGGTGGTTTGGCGGTGGCTTCGACCTGACGCCTTATTACGGCGTGGAAGAAGATTGCGTGCATTGGCACCGCATTGCCCAGCAAGCCTGCGAACCGTTCGGCCCGGATATCTATTCGCGCTACAAGGCCTGGTGCGACAGCTACTTCCACATCAAGCACCGCAACGAGCCCCGGGGCATCGGCGGCCTGTTCTTCGATGACCTGAACGAGTGGGACTTCGACACCAGCTTCGCCTTCATGCGCGCCATTGGCGATGCCTACATCGATGCGTACCTGCCAATCGTGCGACGTCGCAAGGATGACAAGTTCACGGCCAAGCAGCGGGAATTCCAGGAGTTCCGCCGTGGACGCTACGTGGAATTCAACCTGGTCTATGACCGAGGCACGCTGTTTGGCCTGCAATCGGGCGGGCGTACCGAGTCGATCCTGATGTCCCTGCCGCCGCAGGTCCGCTGGAGTTATGACTGGAAAGCCGAACCGGGCAGCGAAGAGGCTCGCCTGACCGAGTACTTCCTGCAGGATCGCGATTGGCTGGCCACGGTCTGAACGGGGATTATCAATGGACCGCTACGTTGTAATGGGTAACCCGATCGGCCACAGCAAGTCGCCAATGATCCATCGCCTGTTTGCCGAGCAGACCGGGCAGGTGCTGGACTACAGCACGTTGCTGGCACCCTTGGAGGATTTTGCCGGTTGCGCCCGGGAATTTTTCCGCGAGGGCCGTGGGGCGAACGTCACCGTGCCGTTCAAGGAAGACGCCTTCCGCCTGGCTGACAGCTTGACCGACCGGGCGCAGCGCGCCGGGGCGGTCAACACCTTGAGCAAACTGGTCGACGGCCGCCTCTTGGGCGACAACACCGACGGTGCGGGGCTGGTGCGGGACCTGACCGTCAACGCCGGTTTCAGCCTCAAGGGCAAGCGCATCCTCTTGCTCGGCGCCGGCGGTGCGGTGCGCGGCGCCTTGGAACCGCTGCTGGCCGAAGCACCGGCGTCGGTGATCATCGCCAATCGGACGGTGGAAAAAGCCGAGTTGCTGGCTGAGCTGTTCGCCGACCTGGGCCCGGTCTCGGCCAGTGGTTTTGATTGGTTGAAGGAGCCGGTAGACCTGGTCATCAACGCCACGTCCGCCAGCCTGACGGGCGATGTACCGCCGATTGCCGCAAGCCTGATCGAGCCGGGCCAGACGTTCTGCTACGACATGATGTACAGCAAGGAGCCGACATCCTTCTGCCGCTGGGCCCGAGAACATGGCGCGGCGGTGGCGATGGACGGCCTGGGCATGCTGGCCGAGCAGGCGGGCGAAGCGTTCTACCTGTGGCGCGGGGTACGCCCGGATACGGCGCCGGTGCTGGCCGAGTTGCGTCGTCAGTTGGCGCTATAAGACTGACAGACCCTCTAGGGCTGCTTTGCAGCCCAGCGGGAGCAAGCTCCCTCGCCACTGAGTATGTCTGCCTTGTGTCCTATTCTTCGAAGTGAATCGGGCACGCCTGCGCTCCTTCCAGTTTCAGCAGTTCCTCCACCACCTGCGGTCTTGCCCCACGCAAGGTCAGGCTACGCCCCTGGCCGCGCAACCGCCGGGCTTCCTGATGGAGCATTTCCACGCCCGAATAATCGATGAAGTTGATCTGCTGGGCGTCGATCACCACCCGTTGCGCCTGCATACGCTGCAAACGCACCTGCAAATAATGACTGGCGCCGAAAAAGATCGAGCCGCCCACCCGCAAGATGTCCGCCTCGCCTTCGCGGCTATGGTATACACGTGGCTGGGAGGTGCGCTTGAGGTAGAAAAACAGCGAGGCGAGTACGCCGGCGTAGATAGCGGTTTGCAATTCCAGCAACAGCGTGGCCAGGCAGGTCAGGCCCATGACCAGGAATTCGGAGCGACTCACCCGGTACAACGCCCGGATGCCGCGATGGTCCACCAGGCCCCAGGCGATCAGCAGGATGCTGCCGGCCATGGCGGGAATCGGAATGTGCGCGATCAATTTCGCGCCGGCAACGGCAAACAGCGCTACCCACAATGCCGAAAACATCCCGGCCAGGGGCGAACAGGCCCCAGCCTCGTAGCTGAGGCCCGAGCGAGTGAAGGAACCGGCTGACAACGATCCTGCGAAAAATCCTCCAACAATATTGGAAAGACCCTGCGCCCTCACCTCCTGATTCGCATCGAGCAACTGCCCGGAGCGGACCGACAGCGACCGGGCAATGGACAGACTGGTCACCAGCCCGAGCATGCCCACCGCCACGGCACCGGGCAGCAGGCGCAAGATCAATTCCAGGTCCAGCGGCAGCGGTGTGAACGGCGGCAGGCGCCCGACAAAGGCGCTAACCAACGCCACATGCCCGAACATCGCCGGCCACACCCAGACCACCAGGCTGCTGATGACCAAAGTTATCAACAGGCTTGGCCAGCGCGGCAGCAAGCGCTTGAGCACAATGCCCAGCGCCAGGGTGCCCAGTCCCAACAACAGCGAAGGCTTATCCACAGCTGCGATGTGGTTGAACAACATAAGCAAGCTTTTCAACGCCGTGGCTTCGTTCGGCAGGTCCAGGCCCAGCAGGTTCGGCAGCTGCCCCAAGGCAATGACCACCGCTGCGCCCAAGGTGAAACCCAGCACCACCGAATGCGAGACAAAATTGACCAGCGCCCCGAACCGCAACAACCCGAGCAGCCATTGGAAAATACCCGCCAAGACCGTCAGCAAGAGGATCAGCGTGATGTAGTCCTGGGTTGCCGGAACGGCCAGGGGACTGACCGTGGCGTACAGGACAATGGAGATCGCCGCCGTAGGACCGCAGATCAAATGCCACGACGAACCCCACAGGCAGGCGATCAGCACCGGCACGATCGCCGCATACAGTCCGTACTCGGGTGGCAATCCGGCAATCAGGGCGTAGGCAATGGACTGCGGCAGCGCGAGAATCGCACCGCTGAGGCCGACAACCAGGTCACGGCCGACACTGGCGCGCGTCTGCCGGGGTAGCCAGCTCAGGAATGGAAACAGCGAATGGCGCGTGGGGATTGCCATGGGGCCTCAAGAATGGGGTTTGGCGCAAGAGTATCAGGTGAACCAACGTGGCGAGGGAGCTTGCTCCCGCTGGACTGCGCAGCAGGCCCGATTCTGCGGCCGCTGCGCGACCGAGCGGGAGCAAGCTCCCTCGCCACAAGAGCCCGGCGCAGCTGTCAGAGCTTGGCCTTCACCGCCGCCAGCGCGTCCTTACCGTCAACGGTCTTCACGCCATCCAGCCATTTATCCAGCACCGTTGGATTAGCCTTGATCCAGGCCTTGGCCGCGTCGGCGTTGCTGACTTTCTTGGTCACCACCTCAGCCATGATGCTGTTTTCCATTTCCTGGGTGAAGCTCAGGTTGGTCAGCAGTTTGCCAACGTTCGGGCAGGCCTGTGCATAACCTTTGCGCGTCAAGGTGTACACGCTGCCGGTGTCGCCGAAATATTTCTCGCCGCCCTTGAGGTAGTGCATCTTCAGCTGCACGTTCATCGGGTGCGGGGTCCAGCCGAGGAAGGTCACGAACTTCTGTTTTTTCACCGCCCGGGAGACTTCCGCCAACATGGCCTGTTCGCTGGACTCCACCAGCTTCCATTCGCCCATGCCGAAATCGTTGGTCTTGATGATTTCTTTCAGGGAAAGGTTGGCCGGGGCACCGGACCCGATGCCGTAGATCTTCTTGTCGAACTTGTCCGCGAATTTGTTCAGGTCGGCAAAGTTATGCACGCCTGCGTCCCAGACATAATCGGGCACCGCCAGGGTGAATTCAGTGCCATCAAGGTTCTTGGCGAGTTGCGTAACATCACCGTTGGCCACGAATTTGTCATAGAAGCCCTGCTGCGCCGGCATCCAGTTACCCAGGAACACATCGACCTGACCATCTTTCAGGCCGCCAAACGTAATCGGCACGGCAAGCGTATCGACCTTGGGCTTGTAACCCATGCCTTCCAGCAGGAAACCGGTGATGGCGTTGGTCGCAGCGATGTCGCTCCAGCCCGGGTCAGCCATTTTGACCGTCTCGCAGCTTTGCTCGGCCCACGCCGAAACACTGCTCAACGCCAACAGCCCGGCGGCCAGTACTGTGGATAACTTTTGCATGTGCTTCCCCTTACGTTATTGGTTTATTGGCAGGGTTGTGGATAACGGGCCTTGCGCTCCAGATCGTCCAGATCGATGTGGTTGCGCATGTACTGCTGGCTGGCGTCCACCAGCGGCTGGTGATCCCAGCTCTTGAGTTTGCCCAGGGTCAGCGCATGGGCGACGAAACGTCGACGTCGCTGGCTGGCGAGTACCTGTTGATGAATCGTCGGAATGTCCCATTTGGCCCGCGCTTCGGCGAGAAAATCAGCAAACAGTGACTGATGTTCGGGCGATTGGCTGAGGTCTTGCTGCTCCTTGGGATCGTTGCGTAGATCGAACAGCAGGCATGGATCATCCTCGCTATAGATGAATTTCCACGGGCCGCGACGGATCATCATCAACGGACTGATCGTGCCTTCAGCCATGTATTCGCCGAAGACCTCATCATGTCCGCCCTGCCCTTGCAGATGCGGCACCAGCGAACGGCCGTCCAGTGGCAGACCTGGCTCCAGCGTACCGCCGGCCAGTTCAACCAGGGTCGGCAGCAGGTCGGCGGTGGACACAGCCGCACCGACACGGCGATTGGCGAACTGCCCCGGGGCACTGATCAACAACGGTACCCGAGCGGCCATTTCGAACCAGTGCATTTTGTACCACAGCCCCTTTTCGCCGAGCATATCCCCATGATCGCCGGAGAAGACGACGATGGTGTCGTCGATCAGCCCGGTGTCCTCCAGGGTTTGCAGCAACTTGCCGACATTGCTGTCGATGTAGCTGCACGCCCCGAAATACGCTCGACGAGCATCGCGGATCTTATCCACAGGCAGCGGCTTATCCCAAAGATCATAGACCTTGAGCAGGCGCTGGGAATGCGGATCGAGTTCAGCCTGCGCCGGGGTTTGCGGCAGTGGGATCTCGTTGTCGTCATACAAATCCCAAAATGCCTTGGGAATCGTGTACGGATCGTGTGGGTGTGTCATCGATACCGTTAGGCAAAACGGCTGGTCGCCGTCCTCGCGGATGTGGTCGAACAAGTATTGCTGGGCCTTGAACACCACCTCTTCATCGAAGTCCAGCTGATTGGTCCGCACGCACGGGCCGGCCTGCAACACCGATGACATGTTGTGATACCAGCTCGGCCGCATATCCGGCTCATCCCAATTCACGGCCCAGCCGTAGTCGGCAGGATAGATGTCACTGGTCAGACGTTCTTCGTAGCCGTGCAGCTGGTCCGGTCCGCAAAAATGCATCTTGCCAGACAACGCCGTGCGGTAGCCGAGGCGGCGCAGGTAGTGGGCATACGTCGGAACGTCCCCTGGGAAATCCGCCGCGTTGTCGTAGGCGCCAATCTTGCTTGGCAACTGGCCGCTCACCAGGGTAAAGCGTGACGGCGCGCACAACGGACTGTTGCAATACGCGGCATCGAACACCACGCCCTGGTCGGCCAGGCGAGACAGGTTCGGCAGCTTGATGGGCGACGGACCATAGATCGGCAACATTGGCGCGGCCATTTGATCGGCCATGATGAAAAGAATGTTCTTGCGCTTCATGTATTCGCGGCATTCCATAGTAGGCAGTTATGCGATAGTGCTGCGATTGAGCATGTAGCCCCTGAGTTTTGGGGTAAAGCCCATGCAAGACAATGACTAGGATAAGCACAGCTTATGTATGAAGCCTTGGGTGACCTCTCCCTGGACCTGTTCCGTGTCTTCGAATCAGCGGCTCGCCAGCAAAGCTTCACCGCGGCCGCGATCGAGCTGGGCACCACGCAGCCGGCCATCAGCCAGCAGATCAAACGGTTGGAAGAACAGCTGGGCACGCGGCTGTTTGACCGCATCTATCGAGGCATCGAGCTGACTGAAGCCGGCACGCTGCTGTTCGAGCAAGTCCAGGCCGGTTTGCAAAGCATCGATGCGGGTCTGAACGCGATCACCGCCCAGCACCAGCACGAAGTGCTGCAAGTGGCGACGGACTTTGCCTTTGCCGCTTATTGGCTGATGCCTCGGCTGCATCGGTTTCACGCCGCCAATCCCCAGGTAGATGTGAGCTTGGTGACCAGCGAGCGCAACCACAACATGCTCCGTACCGATATCGACGTTGCAGTGTTGTTCGGCGATGGTCGCTTCAAACAAGGCGAAAGTCGCTGGCTGTTCAGCGAAGAAGTTTTCCCTGTGTGCAGTCCGCTGCTGCTCGGAGAACGTCCCCTGCCCTTGCCCGCCCAGGCCTTGGCGGAATTCCCGTTGCTGCACCTGCGCGCGGGCAACAGCAGCAACTGGTTCGACTGGAGTGGTGTGTTTCGCGAATTAGGCATCAACTCGCCGCCAGCGCCCGGGCAGTTGCGCTTCGACAATTACACGCTGCTCATCCAGGCGGCGATCGGCGGCCAGGGCGTCGCCATCGGCTGGCGACACCTTGTGGATAACTTGCTGGCCCAAGGATTGTTGTGTCGTCCGATCGCCCAAACGGTGCTGTCCCGGCTGGGTTATTACGTGGTCTTGCCCCAGCGCAAGCGCCGCGGTGTTCTTATCAAGTTGTTCGTGGATTGGTTGATGGAAGAACAGGCCAACAGCGCCGAGTCGCTCACTGGCTTGCCGCTGCCTTCCATCGCCGTTTGATACGCCTACACGGCCGTGACAAAACTGACGTGCTCGCCCACATGCAGGTTCAAGCGCAGCTCATCGGCGATGCCGACGGCCACGCGGTTGAGCCGCTCCAGGGTTTCGGCCAGGCCCGGCTCGAGACTGGTACTGACCTGGCTGAAGTGTTCGATGCCCAAGCCTGGCGCGGCATAAGGCGCGTTGATCAGGGTCCACTGCAGCGTGCTGTTCTTCAGAGCATCAAGCACTTCTTCGGCGGCATGGCGCTGCAAGTCGTCGTCGGCTTGTTCTTCGTCGAGCACCGCGAAGTCACCCACCAAAAACAACCGTGAAATGTTCACCGCTTGCATGCCGGCAATCAACGCATCTACCGCCAGGACTTGCTCCACCGGGCCGGGAATCAATGTGCGCTCCACCTGCTCGCTGTTCATCGGCAATCCCGGTGCGTTCAACAGGCACACGACGGCGCTGACACCGGCGACGCTTTGCTTGACCCGCTCCGGGTCGAACAGATCGCCGGTCTTGGCCCGCAGTCCCGGGCGTGGGGCCAGGGCGGTAAGGTCATCCAGAATGGCGATTACTTCATGCTGTCGTCGCAGCAGTTCAGCCATCAACGCACTGCCGAGGCTGCTCATGGCGCCATAAAGCACCACTTTGATAACCGGGGTTTCCGCGTTTTTCATGGCTGGCGTTCCTTTTTTCCCGCGTGTAAAGGCTCTGACCCGCGGAAAACCAAGAGGGTTCGCCTCTTTATCAAGGATTGACCGATGCAACGGATCAAGGGCTACCACGCCCACGTGTATTTGAATCTTTCAGCCTTCAAAGTGAAACGCTGATCGCTTTTGTGGCGAGGGGATTTATCCCCGCTGGGCGCGGAGCGGCCCTGAAACCTGTCATTGCGAAATTTCAAAAGAATGAGGTCTGCTCTTTTGGGCCTGCTTCGCAGTCCAACGGGAATAAATCCCCTCGCCACAAAGTAACTTCATGCATTGGTCATACGGTCGGCCTGCGAAAGGCTGCTGAAAGCTTGCGCGATTAGGATCGCCTCACCTACCGGCAACAGACCGGTGGCCTACAACGAGCTTGCTGATGCTCGTGCGGCCTTTTTAACAACAACAATGGTGATTCTGATGTCCGCTGCTACCCATCCCGTTGCGCCCACTCCATCCGTCCGCCCCGTGCTTTGCATCCTGCGCTGACCTGACCGGTTCGCCTTTGCCCGCCGCGCCACGCCTGGAGTATTTCCCATGCTGACTTTCCTTGGCTTTGCCATGGTCATCACGTTCATGTTCCTGATCATGACCAAGCGCCTTTCCGCGCTGATCGCCTTGATCATCATCCCGATCCTGTTCGCCCTGTTCGGCGGTTTTGCGCCGAAGATCGGCCCGATGATGCTCGAAGGCATCACCAAGCTCGCCCCTACCGGGGTGATGTTGATGTTTGCGATTCTCTATTTCGCCCTGATGATCGACTCCGGCCTGTTCGACCCGGCCGTGCGCAAGATCCTCAAGCTGGTCAAGGGCGACCCGTTGAAAGTTTCGGTCGGTACCGCCGTTCTGGCGCTCGTCGTTTCCCTTGATGGTGACGGCGCGACCACTTACATGATCTGCGTGGCCGCGATGCTGCCGCTCTACAGCCGCATCGGCATGAGTCCAAGGATCATGGCTGGCCTGATCATCCTCGCCGGCGGCGTGATGAACATGACCCCCTGGGGCGGCCCGACCGCCCGGGCGGCCAGTGCGCTGCATGTGGATCCGTCCGACATCTTCGTGCCGATGATTCCCGCCATGTTGGCCGGCGTCGTGGCGATCCTGGCGATTGCCTACATGTACGGCAAACGCGAGCGTGCGCGCCTGGGTGAATTGCACCTGGCGGGCGACGAAATGGACCACAGCGAAATCAGCGTTTCCCAGTTCCCGGACGCCCGCCGTCCGAAGCTGATCTGGTTCAACGGCGCGCTGACCCTGGTCTTGATGTGCACCCTGATCGCCGGCCTGTTGCCGCTGCCCGTGCTGTTCATGGTGGCGTTCAGTATTGCGATGATCGTCAACTATCCGTGCCTGCAGCAGCAGAAGGATCGCGTCGCGGCCCACGCCGGCAGCGTCCTGGCGGTGGTCGGGCTGATTTTCGCGGCGGGGATCTTCACCGGCATCCTGTCCGGCACCGGCATGGTCGACGCCATGTCCAAGAGCCTGCTGGCGGTCATCCCGGACTTCCTCGGCCCGTACCTGGCGGTCATCACCGCGCTGGTGAGCATGCCGTTCACTTTCTTCATGTCGAACGATGCATTTTATTACGGGGTGTTACCAGTTCTGGCGGAAGCGGCCAGCCATTACGGCATCACTGGCGTCGAAATGGCCCGTGCCTCCATCGTTGGCCAGCCCGTCCACCTGCTGAGCCCGCTGGTTCCGTCGACTTACCTGCTGGTAGCCTTGGCCGGTATCGAATTCGGCGATCACCAGCGCTTCACCTTGAAGTGGGCAGTACTGGTTTGCCTGTGCATAATGTTCGCCGCCTTGCTGATGGGGATTTTTCCGCTGTTCAGCACTCTATAAAAGCAATGCCCGCTGCGTCGCCCCTATCGGTCAACCGAAGGCGCGGCGCGGCCTAACACTCGCTCAAAGGAACTCACATGGAATGGCTGACCAACCCGGAAATATGGGTTGCCTTCTTTACCCTGACCGCCCTGGAAATTGTCCTGGGCATCGATAACATCATCATGATCTCGATCCTGGTCAGCCGCATGCCCAAGCACATGCAGGCGCGCACCCGGATTTTCGGCCTGGCGCTGGCGATGATCACTCGGATCCTGTTGCTGCTGTCGATCACCTGGGTCATGCGCCTGACCGCCGATCTATTCGAAGTGTTCGGCCAGGGCATCTCCGGTCGTGACCTGATCCTGTTCTTCGGTGGCTTGTTCCTGCTGTGGAAAAGCTCCCAGGAGATGTACCACGCGCTGGAAGGCGAGGAAGAAAGCAGCGATGAGCCGTCGGTCAAGGGTGGCAACTTCATCTACACCATCATCCAGATCGCAATCATCGACATCGTGTTCTCCCTGGACTCGGTCATCACCGCCGTGGGCATGGTTTCCCATGTACCGGTCATGGTGGCGGCGATCATCGTTGCCGTCCTGGTGATGATGCTGGCTTCGGGCACCATCAGCACGTTCATCGACAAGCACCCGTCGCTGAAGATGCTGGCGCTGTCGTTCCTGCTGGTGGTCGGTACCGTGCTGATCGCCGAATCGTTCGACGTGCACGTGCCCAAGGGCTACGTCTACTTCGCCATGGCGTTCTCGCTGGCGGTGGAAGCGATCAACATCAAGATGCGCACAGCGATTGCTCGCAAGCGCAAGCAACAGGATCCGGTGAAACTGCGCAAGGATGTCCCGGGTCAGTAAAGATGTAGGGCAGTGAAACGAAGGGGCTCTTGTGAGCCCCTTTTTCATGCCTGCAAAAAACGCTCGAATGCAAAACCTGTTGGAGCGAGCTTGCTCGCGAAAGCGATCGCCTGGAACAAAGATGTTGGATGTGCTGCCGCCGTCGCGAGCAGGCTCGCTCCTACAGGGGGCGGGGTGTTTTCGAGGAAACTGTTTTATGACAGTTTTGTTTCAAACCCATCTTCAGCTGTGCAATGCTGGCGCCCGGACCATTCGGCAACTACAGCTTAAGTACAAGAAGTAAAACGATGTGGCACCGTCAATTTGTCCATCTGGGACGCTAACGGGGGGCTCCTCATGCTGACCCTGCTGAATCTACTTTCCGCCGTGGCCTTGCTGATCTGGGGCACGCATATCGTCCGGACCGGCATCTTGCGGGTCTACGGCTCGAACCTGCGCCATGTCATTGGCCAGAACATGTCCAGGCGCTGGCTGGCGTTCATCGCCGGCATCATGGTCACGGCCATGGTCCAGAGCAGCAATGCCACGGCGATGCTCGTCACTTCCTTCGTCGGCCAGGGCCTGATGGCATTGACCCCTGCCCTGGCGACCATGCTCGGTGCGGACGTCGGCACCGCATTGATGGCCCGGGTGCTGACCCTGGACCTGTCGTGGCTGTCGCCGCTGCTGATCTTCCTTGGAGTGATTTTTTTCCTGTCGCGCAAACAGACCCGCGTCGGCCAGATGGGCCGGGTCTCCATCGGCCTGGGCCTGATCATCCTGGCCCTGCAATTGATTGTCGAAGCCGCCGCGCCGATCACCCAGGCCCAAGGCGTGAAGGTGATTTTCGCCTCGTTGACCGGCGACATCCTGCTCGATGCCTTGGTGGGTGCGCTGTTCGCAATGATTTCCTATTCCAGCCTGGCGGCGGTTTTGCTGACCGCGACCCTCGCCGGCGCTGCGGTGATCAGCTTGCCAGTCGCCATCGGCCTGGTGATCGGTGCCAATATCGGCAGCGGCGTGCTGGCGTTCCTCAGCACCAGCATGCAGAACGCCGCCGGACGCCAGGTGGCGCTGGGCAGCCTGTTGTACAAGCTGATCGGCCTGCTGCTGATCATTCCGGTACTCGACCCGCTGGTGGGCTGGCTGGACGGCCTGGATTTCAGCCCCCAGGAAACCGTCATTGGCTTTCATTTGCTCTATAACACCGTGCGTTGCCTGGTGCTGTTGCCCAGCGTCGGACCGATGGCCAGGCTCTGTGCCTGGCTGCTGCCGGAACGACCGCAAGCCAATGGCAAAGCCACGTCACGGCACCTGGACCCCGCCGCCCTCGCCACACCAAGCCTGGCGCTGGCGAACGCCGCGCGGGAAACCCTGCGCATTGGTGATCTGATCGAAAACATGCTCGAGGCCATGCTCGGCGTCCTGCGAGGCGAGCAAACGGCGATCACTCAACAACTGCGCAGCATGAGCGATGACGTCGAAGCGCTGTGCAGCGCCATCAAGCTCTACATGGCGCAAATGCCTCGTGAAGATCTCAGTGAACAGGACAGTCGCCGCTGGGCGGAAATCATCGAGCTGGCGATCAACCTCAAACTGGCCAGTGACCTCATCGAACGCATGTTGCGCAAGGTCCAGCAGCAGAAGACCTCCCAACGCCGCTCGTTCTCTGACGTGGGCCTGGAAGAGTTGGCGGGGCTGCACAGCCATCTGATCGCTAACCTGCGCCTGGGATTGTCGGTCTTCCTCAGTGCCGATCGGGAAAGTGCTCGCCAATTGCTGCGCGAGAAACGGCGCTTTCGCGCGCAGGAACGACGGATGGCCCACGCCCATGTCAGCCGCTTGCAGCGCAAAGTCGTGCAAAGCCTTGAGACGAGTTCCCTTCACTTGGAACTGATCGCCGACATGCGGCGCTTGAATTCGTTGTTCTGCGGCAGCGCCTATGTGGTGCTGGAAACATCCGAGATCGGCGCCCTGTCCGCCGACGAAATGTCCGACATCACCCATTCGCCTTGAACGACTGGCGTCTCGGCCAGTCAACAAGTGTGTCCCCGGACCATGGATTTACAAGCCGCCAGGAAGCCCGCCATGCGTTGTCTGCTACTCGTCCTGCTTTTGTTCGGTTCCCTACCCGTCGTTGCCCAGGATCGCTTCCAGGTCGAGGGATATACGTTGCCCAACGGCATGCAGTTGTTGCTCAAGCCCGGCACGGAACGTGGACATGTGGCAATTCGGTTGGTGGTCGGCGTGGGCCTCGATGATTTCAGCTGCGCCGACAAGGAACTGCCACACCTGCTCGAACATGTGCTGTTCAGCGGCGTCGACGATACCGGCGAGGGCGGCCTGGAAGAGCGCATGCAGGCGCTGGGTGGCGAATGGAACGCCTTCACCAGCAACGCCGACACGACGTTTGTCATCGAGGCGCCAGCGCGCAATCAACGCAAAGTCCTGGACTTGTTGCTGGCATTGCTGACCCGTACCCGAATTGACGCAAAGAATCTGGAAGCGGCCAAACGGGTGGTAGAGCGCGAGGATGGCGGCCATTACACCCATCTGCAACGCTGGCTCGACCGCCAGGACCTGGGCCACAAAGCCAGCAACCAACTGGCCGTGGAACTGGGCTTGCGTTGTGCGGAACGGGCCGAGGTCGAACGCTTTACCGTCGCCCAACTGGAACAGGTGCGCAAGGCTTGGTACGCGCCCAATAACATGACGTTGATCGTCGTAGGTGACCTCGATCGACTGCTGCCGGCCTATCTGGAACGAGCCTTCGGCGAGCTCGAACCGGTCGAACCCAGCGTCCATGAACCGCTGGCGCAGATCCGCTACAGCGCGGTGACCAAGCGCAACCTGATTCGTGGGCTGGTCGGCGACAGCGCCAAGCTTCACTGGCTGTTCCCGGAGCCGGTGCTGGAGCAACAACATGATGAAACCTTCGACCTGCTCAAGGATTACCTGGATTGGGCGCTCTACCGGCAACTGCGCCTGGCTGACGGCCTGTCCTATGGCCCGTGGGTGGAGCGGGACGTCTTCGGCGGCGTCGGTTTCCTGAGCCTCAACGCCGACCTGGCCCGCGAGGACCTGCCCCAGGCCGAACACGCGCTCGAGACGCTGCGCAACACGTTGTTGAGGGACGGCCTGGACCCCGAGAGTTTCGTGCGGATAAAGCGTGCCGCCATTGCCCATCAGTCCTGGGCCGTCCAAGGCAACAGCGCACTGGCGGACTATTACTGGAGCGCCCTGGGCGACTACGAAGACGGCCGTTTCGCCAACCCAGCCGAGCGCCTGCAGGCAGTCAGCCTGGAACAGGCCAACCTGGCCCTGCGTGAGCTGCTCAAGGACCCAGGCTATTTGCGCATCGAGAAGCCGCTGCTCAGCGATGACGAACTTGTCTGGACACTCGGCGGGTTGGTGGCGGTTCTGCTGGGGCTGGTGGCCTGGCTGATACGGCGCAGGCATCGACGGGACCCGGAATGAATTCACAGTGGTACCCTGTCAGGGATTTTTCCTACGACTTAGCGTGAACCTGCCGAATGCCGAACCTGACTCATTTAATCCAGCGCATTATCGAACTGATGAAGCGCTACCCAGGGGTCATCGCGCTCGGCGGCTTCATTTCCGGGGTCGGCAGTTTCATGCTGGTGGATCGCCAGCAAGGCCTGGCGACCTGGATCGCCATCATGATGCTGGTGAGCTGGCTCTGGCTGATGCTGGAGAACAGCCTGACCCGGTTGTTCACACGGATTTTCAAACGGGAAATTCCCCAGCCGCTGTTGCGTTACGCCACGCAAATGATTCATCAGGAAAGCCTGTTTTTTGTCTTGCCGTTTTTCTTCATCACCACCACCTGGAACAGCAGCCAACTGATCTTCACTGGCCTTCTCGCGGCGGCGGCATTGGTCTCGATCACCGACCCCCTGTATTACAAATGGCTGGCGCCGCGGCGATGGGCTTTCCTGGCGTTGCACACCCTGACGCTGTTCGCGGCGTTGCTGACCGCGCTGCCAGTGATCCTGCACCTGACCACCGACCAGAGCTTCAAGCTGGCACTGGGCATCGCCATGCTGTTGTCATTCCCGAGCCTGGCTTCGATCTTTCCGATCCGTACTGTGCGCAACGCCCTGGCCATCTTGTGCATCACCTTGGGCATTGGCGCCGCCGGTTGGGTGCTGCGCTCCTGGGTACCGCCCGCCACGCTCTGGATGACCGAGGTAGCGATCAGCACCCAAGTGGAAGATCGCACGCCTGGCGCCAGCCTCAAGGAAGTCAGCGCCGCCCAGATTCGCAGCAATGGCCTGTACGCCTACACCGCCATCAATGCGCCGCGAGGCCTGGACGAGCGGATCTATCATGTCTGGCAATTCAACGGCAAAGAAGTGGACCGCATCGCTTTGGACATTCACGGAGGGCGCAAGGAAGGCTATCGCGCCTGGACCCACAAGCAGAATTTCCCAGGCGACCCGACAGGCAAATGGCAAGTGCGGGTGCTGACCGAGAATGGCCAGATGATCGGCGTGCTGCGGTTCAAGGTGACGGAATAAAGGGCTCGTCAGGCCCTATCGCGAGCAGGCTCGCTTGCACAAGTCAGCCAAAGAACCAGTAACAAACCCCGATCGCCGCCACCACACCGGCCAGCTCCGCCAGCAGGGCACACCCCACCGCATGGCGCGCTCGCTGGATGCCCACCGCGCCGAAATAGACCGCCAGCACATAGAAAGTGGTTTCGGTGCTGCCCTGGATCGTCGCCGCCACCAGGGCAGGGAAGCTGTCTACCCCAGAGGTCTTCATGGTTTCGATCAGCATCGCCCGGGCGGCGCTGCCGGAAAACGGCTTGACCATGGCAGTGGGCAACGCATCGACGAAACGCGTGTCCCAGCCAGCCCACTGGGCCAGGTGCCGAATACCGTCCAGGCCGAAATCCAGCGCTCCGGAAGCCCGCAGCACACCGACGGCACACAGCATCGCCACCAGGTACGGCAGCAGGTTCTTGGCAACATCGAACCCTTCCTTGGCGCCTTCAACGAAGGTTTCGTACACCTTGACCTTGCGCAGCGCGCCCACCGCCAGGAACAGGATGATCAAGCCAAACAAAGTCAGGTTCCCGAGGATCGAGGACAGCCCCGCCAGCGCCGTGGCCGAAAGCGTGGCCAGCAGCGCCATGAAGCCGCCCAGCGCCAGCGCGCCCGGGACCAGGTAGGCGAGGACCACCGGATCCCACAGGCGCAGACGCTGCATGAATGCCACGGACAGCAGCCCCATCAGGGTCGAGGCACTGGTGGCGAGCAGGATCGGCAAGAACACCAGGGTCGGGTCCGGCGCGCCTTGCTGGGCGCGGTACATGAAGATGGTCACCGGCAGCAAGGTCAGCGACGATGCATTGAGCACCAGAAACAGAATCTGCGCATTGCTGGCGATGGTCGGGCTGGGATTCAGGTCCTGCAGGGCGCGCATGGCCTTGAGGCCGATGGGCGTGGCGGCATTGTCCAGGCCCAGGCCATTGGCCGCGAAATTGAGGGTGATCAGGCCAATCGCCGGGTGACCGGCTGGGACTTCCGGCATCAAACGAAGAAACAGCGGCCCGAGGGCCTTGGCGAGCCAGTCGACGATGCCGGCTTTTTCAGCGATGCGCAGGAACCCCAGCCAAAGGGTCAGGGTGCCGAACAGCAGGACCATGACTTCCACCGACAGCTTGGCCATGGCAAAGATGCTTTCCACCATGGCGGCGAAGATCCCGGCGTTGCCGCCAATCAGCCACTGCGCCAGTGCGGACACGGCTGCCACGATAAAGAAGCCAAGCCACAGGCCATTGAGCATCGGTTAAGTCCCCCGGAAGATGCGGCGAATGATAGCGGGGCTGGCCGAAACGACAAACCCCGGATTTCTCCGGGGTCTGGTTGGCTTGATGTTGCATGTGCCGCCACCATCGCGAGCAGGCTCGCTCCCACAATGATTGAGTGATCTCTGTGAGAGCGAGCCTGCTCGCGATGGGGCCTTAAGGCATGCCTCAGCGGCTGGAAGTTTCCCCTGCCGGCAACGGCTCCTTGCTGCGCCAGTGCGGCAAAGAATTCCAGTAGCGCTGGCCCTTGGCATCGTCGTACATGCCTTCCCAACGGGAAACGACCAACACGGCCAAGGCGTTGCCGATCACGTTCAGCGCCGTACGGGCCATGTCCATGATGCGGTCGACACCGGCGATGAACGCCAGGCCTTCCAGTGGAATGCCAACGCTGCCCAGTGTGGCCAGCAGCACCACGAAGGACACGCCCGGCACACCAGCGATGCCCTTGGAGGTCACCATCAAGGTCAATACCAGCATCAACTGCTGGCCGATGGACAGGTCGATGCCATAGAGCTGGGCGATGAAGATCGCGGCGATGCTCTGGTACAGCGTCGAACCGTCGAGGTTGAACGAGTAGCCGGTAGGCACTACGAAACTGCAGATAGCCTTTGGCGCCCCATACGCTTCCATCTTTTCGATAACCCGCGGCAACACCGTTTCGGAACTGGCGGTGGAGTAGGCCAGCACCAGCTCATCCTTGAAGATGCGCATCAGCTTGATCACCGAGAAGCCGAACACCCGAGCGATCAGGCCCAGCACCACGAAGGCGAAGAAGGCGATGGCGACATAAACCAGGATCACCAGCTTCGCCAGCGGCAACAGGGAAGCGAAACCGAAGTTGGCCACCGTCACGGCGATCAGGGCGAACACACCGATCGGCGCGTACTTCATGATCATGTGGGTGACTTTGAACATGCTCTCCGACACGCCCTGGAACATCTTCACCAGAGGATCGCGCAGGTCCGATTGCAGGCTGGACAAACCAAGGCCGAACAGGACGGAGAAGAAGATGATCGGCAACATTTCGCCGCGAGCGACGGCCGCGAAAATGTTCGACGGGATCAGGTTGAGGATCGTCTGGACAAACGCATGCTCATGCTGGACCTCGGCCGCCGTGGCCTGGTACTTGGAGATATCCACCGTACCCAGGGTGCTCATGTCGATGCCGTTGCCCGGCTGGAAGAAATTCGCCAGGAGCAGGCCGACGACGATGGCGATGGTGGTCACGATCTCGAAATAGACGATGGTCTTGAAGCCGATCCGCCCGAGTTTCTTGGCGTCGCCTACGCCGGCGATGCCAACGATCAGCGAGGAGATCACGATGGGAATCACGATCATCTTGATCAGACGGATAAAGATATCGCCTGCCGGTTGCAGCACGTTGCTGATCCACCAGGCCTTTTCGGCACTGAAATGGTTGAGCAGCGCGCCGATTGCAATCCCGAGCACCAGACCGATGAGGATTTGCCAGGCGAGGCTTAGTTTTGCCTTCTTCATATCATTACCCTTACTTCAGTTTGACTCGGACAGCCGCATCAACGGACCGCCAGACGGCGGTTCGAACCCATGCCGCTGCCCCGTATAAGGTCACCCTGAGCGCCAAAGGCAGCTCACCAGCAGGCGAAAAAAGGCGCAACTATTGCGATGCAAGGGGGGATCGTCTAATGCCGTAAACGCCTACCCTATGCCGAATCGGCATGAGTTTTACAAAACGAAACGTGCGTCCCAAACAGTTCGAATACGCCATTGGAGCAGGCAAAAGTGCCGTGATGCGGCCATTTCAGCGTAGCCGGGCGTTATTCGGATTGCTTGGAAAGACGATGGATGGAGCGGGTCGAAGCTCCGGTCGGAGACAAGAACCCTGGCACTCATTCTCCGATATACGGTAACGGTTCGAGCTCGTGGGGAACAAACTGGACAATGTGTCGCGGCCGGATGGCGGATATTGGCGCAAGAGCAGCGAGACGCTCTAGCGTGGGGATAAGCTCTACGCAAGTTCGCCAAGCCGTCACGACTTCGCGAACTTGCGTCGCAGCTTTTACCTGACCCGGCCCTTTCGCAGGCACCCCTTGTGCCCGTAGGTCACTCCGACCCTGTGTGGTCAGAACGTCCCAGCCCCCTGGTCATGCTTCGGCCCTCCTCGGGCTTCGCAGAGAGAAAAGCAGCGTTGCTCTTCCCGCTTCAAGAAATCAGTACCAGTTAGGATCTTTCTTGAGCTGTTCCATTAACAGTTCTTGCATACCTTCATCGGGATTGCCAAGAAAACGATAGTCCGCGTGACGGGTCGGCGACTTATCGGCCGGAAGGCCTGCGGGCACCTCCACCAACAGGGCATAAGCTTCGTCTTTATCGAAGCTGAAAGCGACGAACAGGCGTTTGCTCTTGCAAGTGGCCTGAGTCTCGCACAACGGTCCGACCAGATACTTGTCGCCGTCCTCTTCGACCGCGTTCATTTGCTCTGCATCGCCCGTCAGGTTCATCACCCATTCGGGCAGACGTTCTTCCTTCTTGACGACCTGCTGCCAAGTCTCGCGATATTGCGTGTCCGACTGCAGCAATTGGTTGACCCGCATTTGACCGTCGTTGGCAGCCATTGCCATGGCACTGCCGCCCAACAGCAGGGCGGCGGCCAGTCCTTTAAGAGCCACGCTCATGTCAGCCTCGGCCACGACGGCCAAAGAAGAACGATGCGATGAACATCACCAGGAACACGACAAAGAGAATCTTGGCGATGCCCGTGGCGGTGCCTGCGATACCACCGAAGCCCAATACAGCGGCGATGATGGCAATAATCAGGAAGGTAATAGCCCAGCTCAACATGGTGATTCTCCTTACGCTTTTCTATTTAGTAACGAATCTGGCAATGATGGTTCCGGTGCAACGGACGACCGGTTCGAATCAGAACACCCAGCGCTCTTCACGAGGCATTTCCGAGAGAGGCTGCGGCTGGTCAACTTCCATCATCCGCATCGAAGCGGATTCCTGCGCCAGCGTACTGGCGGCACTGAAATGGGTTTGCGGGGCACGGTAGGTGGATACCAGTGGAGCTTCCGGCTTCTGGCTTTCATGCCAGAGCATCAATTGCTGACCCGCCACGAGCGTGACCAGCAACGCGACAAAAGCCCACAGCCCCTGCTGGATATGCAGGCGGGTAATGCGAAATTGGGCGGCAACTTGACGATTCATCCTGAAACTCCTCCCCACCCTAGCGGTGATCTGGTTGAGGCGCCCTCAGCGCCACGTTGACCAGAACATTGCAGCTGGCATGCCAGATTTTTTATGACAATAAAACCCTTTTAAATCAAAGAGTTAGGAAGACAGCAACCATTCGCGGGAGCGCATCCTGCACGATGGGCCTGGCGAGCGTCGTGCGTTATGCACGAATTGAGATAAAGGTCTGCGGCCGATTTCTTTTTTGAATTGCGGGTCGGAAACGGATGTCGGAATGAGCGAGCCGAACCGTTGTCGCCGGCAGCGCTGAAAATTGGCCGAAAATCAGTCTTTTAGACGAAGGAGGTCCACAGATTCCGATTCGGTGGGTAATATTCGATCAGAATGGACCATGCAACTTGCCCGATTTTTCTGACACTAATCATCATCATTCATTAAGGAGCGTAGGAAAGATGGAATCCGCCACCGAGCATCAAGGCCGCATTCTGCTGGTAGACGACGAGTCCGCCATCCTGCGTACCTTCCGTTATTGCCTGGAAGACGAGGGCTATAGCGTCGCTACCGCCAACAGTGCCGCACAGGCCGAAGCCTTGCTGCAACGCCAGGTATTCGACTTGTGCTTCCTGGATCTGCGCCTGGGCGAAGACAACGGTCTCGACGTATTGGGACAGATGCGAATCCAGGCACCCTGGATGCGCGTCGTTATCGTGACAGCTCATTCCGCCGTGGACACGGCCGTCGATGCGATCCAGGCCGGCGCCGCCGATTATCTGGTCAAGCCTTGCAGCCCGGACCAACTGCGGCTGGCGACCGCCAAGCAACTGGAGGTACGCCAACTGTCCGCCAGGCTCGAAGCCCTGGAAGGAGAAATGCGTAAGCCTAAGGACGGCCTGGACTCCCACAGCCCAGCGATGAAGGTTGTCCTCGAAACCGCTCGGCAGGTTGCCAGCACGGACGCCAATATCCTGATCCTCGGCGAGTCCGGCACCGGGAAAGGCGAACTGGCGCGGGCGATCCACGGCTGGAGCAAGCGCGCGAAGAAGTCCTGCGTCACCATCAACTGCCCATCGCTGACCACCGAGCTGATGGAAAGCGAGTTGTTCGGCCACAGCCGCGGCGCGTTCACGGGTGCCAGCGAAAGCACGCTGGGGCGGGTCAACCAAGCGGACGGCGGCACGCTGTTTCTAGACGAAATTGGCGATTTTCCCCTCGCGTTGCAGCCAAAATTGCTGCGTTTCATCCAAGACAAGGAATACGAGCGGGTTGGCGATCCGGTGACCCGACGTGCCGACGTCCGCATCCTCGCCGCCACCAACCTCAATCTGGAGGACATGGTGCGCGATGGACGGTTTCGCGAGGACCTCTTGTACCGCCTGAACGTCATTACCCTGCACCTGCCACCCCTGCGCGAACGCGCCGAGGACATCCTGACCCTCGCCGATCGCTTCCTGGCGCGCTTCGTCAAAGAATACGCCCGTCCGGCACGGGGCTTCAGCGATGAGGCACGCGAAGCGCTGCTAGGCTACCGCTGGCCGGGCAACATTCGCGAGCTGCGCAACGTGGTCGAGCGCGCCAGCATCATCTGCCCTCAGGAGAAGGTTGAAATCAGTCACTTGGGCATGGCCGAGCAACCGATCAACAACGCTCCGCGTATCGGTGCCGCGCTGAGTCTCGACGAACTGGAGAAGGCGCACATCGGTGCAGTGCTCGCCACTGCCGACACCCTTGACCAGGCCGCCAAGACCCTGGGCATCGACGCGTCCACGCTGTATCGCAAACGCAAGCAATACAACCTGTGAGCAGCACCTTATGAAACTGGCGATGAAGCTGCGCACACGGTTGTTCCTCAGCATTTCGGCGCTGATCACAGTGGCGCTGCTAGGGCTATTGCTGGGACTGGTCAGCGTAATGCAGATGGCCAACACCCAAGAACAATCCGTTCGCGACAACTTCGTGCTGCTGGACCTGGGCCTCAAGCTCCGTCAGACACTGGGCGACCAGTTGATGATCATGCTCGACGAAACCCCCAACCTGGCGGCGCTGGAAGCGTCCAAGCGCCAGTATTTCGAGTTGCTGGACGAAGGCATCGCTCAGGAACAGCGATCGGACGAACCCGCCACCAGCTTCAGCCGCGCCAGAGCCGACTACATCAGCTTTCTCGCGGCTTTCGATGCTTCTCTGCAGCAACCCAAACATCTTGCCAACATTCAGGCGCTCACCGATAAGTTCAACGTATTACGTGGAGGCTTGATCGAGGGCTATCGCCATGCCCTGAACAAAATCAGCGAAACCCAGGACCGCGCCCGCGAACGTGCTCTATTGATTTCAGGCCTGCTGGGGCTGGTGGGGCTGGCGGTGCTGATCATCGGCTTCGTGACGGCCCATGGCATCGCCCGGCGCTTTGGCGCGCCGATCGAGGCGTTGGTCGCGGCGGCTGACGATATAGGTCAAGGCAATTTCGAAGTGACGCTGCCAATCTCCTCGGCGGCGGAGCTGAACTTGCTGAGCCGGCGCTTCGGCATCATGGCCCAGGCGCTGCGCGAACATCAGGCGACCAATGTGGAGGAGCTACTCGCCGGCCAGCAACGCCTGCAAGCGGTACTCGACAGCATTGACGATGGCTTGTTGATGATTGACCGCCAAGGTCGGCTCGAGCATCTCAACCCCGTGGCGCAACGCCAATTGGGCTGGGACCAGGAGCGACTGGGACAAGGGCTCGGGGAAGCGCTTGGACGGGTCGAGCTGGACGACGAGTTGCAGCTGGTCATGCGCGGCGGCACACAAGAGCGGGCGCCGGACGACCTGAGCATCGAAGTCGATGGCGAGTCGCGTGTGCTGACCTACAGCCTCACGCCGGTCATCCATACCCAAGGGCAGATTCTCGGCGCGGTGATGGTGCTGCATGACGTCACCGAGCAACGCGCCTTCGAACGGGTGCGCAGTGAATTCGTCCTGCGGGCCTCCCACGAATTGCGCACCCCCGTGACTGGCATGCACATGGCCTTCGGACTGCTGCAGGAGCGCATGCATTTTCCTCGAGAGTCCCGTGAAGCGGATCTACTCAATACCGTCAACGAGGAAATGCAGCGGTTGATGCAGCTCATCAATGACTTGCTCAACTTCTCTCGCTACCAGAACGGCTTGCAGAAACTCACCCTGGCGCCATGCTCCATCGAAGAACTGTTGGAAGCCGCCAGGATGCGCTTTGCCGCACAAGCGCAAGCGAAAGGTATCGAATTACTCGTCGAGATCCAGGGTCCGCTGCCGCGCCTGCATGCCGATGCGGCGCAACTGGACCGAGTGCTGGACAACCTCATCGATAACGCGATGCGCCACACCAACGATGACGGCCAGATCCGATTGCAAGCCCGACGCCATGGCGAACGGGTAATCATCAGCGTCGAAGATAACGGCGAGGGGATTGCTTATGGCCAGCAAGGACGGATCTTCGAACCCTTCGTCCAGGTTGGGCGCAAAAAGGGCGGCGCCGGCCTCGGCCTGGCCCTGTGCAAGGAGATCGTCCAGCTTCACGGAGGACGTATGGGCGTGTACTCAAGGCCAGGGCAGGGCACCCAGTTCTACATGGCCCTGACGGTCTGAGGGCGCTTCACGCCTCATCATCCATGCGTCGCCCGACTAGACGGCGACCGCGAGTGATCAACTCGATGAGCTGCACCGCGCTGAGCGCGTGGGCAAACAACCATCCCTGACCGAACTTCACGCCCTCGCTGCTCAAATAAGACGCCTGTGCCTCGTGCTCGATGCCTTCGGCGATGACCTTGAGCTCCAGCGCGTGGGCCATGCGGATGATGTGCGGGGCCACGCCACTGCTGGCGGCGTCGTGCCCCAGCGCGTCGATGAACGCCTTGTCGATCTTCAGGCAATCCACCGGCAGTGTCTGCAAGTAAGCCAGGCTGCAATAGCCGGTGCCGAAGTCATCGATCAATACCTGATGCCCTACGTCGCGCAACGATTGCAGGTTATCGCGAGCGACGAGCACGTCGACCAGGCCACGCTCGGTGACTTCGAAGGCAATCTGGTGCGCCGACACACGATGCATCGCCAGCAGCCGGGCGATCACATCGCCGATGCGCGGCACCATCACGTCGCAGGCCGCCAGGTTCACGGAAATGTAGAGGTGCGGATTGGCCCGCAACAGCTGGCCCAACTGGTCGAACAACCGCTGGAGGACAAAATCGGTGATCTGGCGGATCTGCCCGGTGTCCTCCGCCATCGGAATAAACAGATCCGGGCTGGTCAGGGTGCCGTCCGGCCGGCGCCAGCGCAGCAAGGCCTCGGCGCCTACGCAGTTGCGGCTGTGCAGATCGAAGATCGGTTGATAGAGCACCTGCAACTCGCCGCGTCGGATAGCACCGTGCAACTCGGCATCCATGGACTGACGCTGGCGCGCGAGTAAAAAGACTTGGAAACCAATGCCCAGCCCCAGCACCAGGCTGATAGGCAGCATCCACCAGGCGTTAGCCGGAATGCGTACGCCGTTACGGGGCGCAATCAGCACCAATTGGTATTCCGGGTTATCGGTCGGCATTCGGTAGATCAACCGATGCTTGGTGACTTGCAAAGCGTTTTTGCTTTTCGGTGGCCACGGCTCCGTCGGTGGCCAGCGCTGTTCGGTGCCTAGGACTGGAATGGCCCGCTCGCCAGCATCCAGGACGACGAGCAGGCTGCTGCCCGGCGGCAGGTCGACCACATCGGTCAGGTGGCCGCGAGACGTTGCCACTCGGAAATTTCCGCGCCCCAACATCAACGCAGCACGGTTCTCGTCGGGCTCCGTGGTGGTATTGAGCCAATAGCTGTAGGCGGGGCCCCGCAAGTCAGGCGCTCGTGCCAGCGACAAAGCGCTCTGGCGCGGACGACTGGAGCACATGCCGGAGCTGTCGATATAAGCCGCCTCGTAGACGAAGCGATAATTGAAACTCACCTGCTGCAAGGTGGCGATCATGTCGTCGTTACAGCCACGCAGCGGTTGTGCCTGCAGGTCATCGAGGCTTTCGCGCAGTTGGCCGAAAAGTTGTTCCAGGCGCTGCAGGAAACGCTCGCCTTGGGCATTCATCTGATCGCTTTCACGCTGTTGGATCTGTTGCATGACGACAAACAGGCTGCCCGCCAGCAACAACACGGTACTTAGGGCAGCCGCCGTCATCGCCAGGAAAATAGGGCGATGGAGCCAGCTCTGCAGGGTTTCGCGCGCAGCCGTCATCATCAGTAATCCGAAAGTTACCAATGAGTTATAGCTTCTGTTTTGGATTTGGTTCGATTAGTCAGACGAGCGTCATTATTTTGTCTGATTGAGCACCTGCAAAATCGCCGCGCTTTGCGCGTCTGGCGAGCCATCGAACCGGGCCGGCCGGTAGCGCATCTGGAAGGCGGCCAGTACCTGGTGGGTGGCGACATCCCATTCGCCGGTGCGAGGTGTCGGGTAGCCAAGGCGGGCCAGCTCGGCCTGGAACCAACTCGCGGCCGGCAACTGATCGCCATAGGCAGCCTGCTGGCGCGCGACCGCTCCCTCGTCCGGCCAGACGCCCAGGCCTGCCTGCGCGAGTCGCTTCCAGGGAAACAACGGACCGGGATCCAGCTTGCGGTTGGGGGCAATGTCGCTATGGCCAATGATATTGACCGGGTTGATCGCGTTACGCCGGGTGATGTCCTTGAGCAAGGCGATCAACGATTGCACCTGAGCTTCGCTGTAGGGGTACCAGAGGCGGCCGGTTGCCGTGTCGATATAGCCCGGATTGACGATCTCGATCCCAATGGAGCTGGAGTTGAGCCAGGTCCGGCCTTGCCACTCGCTTTCCCCGGCGTGCCAGGCGCGCCGGTTTTCGTCCACCAGCTTGTAGATGGTCGCGTCCTTATCGTCCCCTATCAGGTAGTGAGCGCTGACTTCGCCGTGGGTCAGCAGGGACAACGAACGTTCAAGCGAAGCCGAGGTGTAGTGCACCACGATGTATTGGGCACGGCTGTCGTGGTTGACCGATGGATGGCTGGTATCGAGCCGGGGGCCGCTCGCACAACCGGCCAGTAGGAGCAGCGAAGCAAGAAGCGGGATAAGTTTCATGGCAAAGAACATGCACGCAGGAAGATAATGCAACAGTGTAACGTATCACCTAGGGATGATCCGATGCCCTTAATAAAATGGAACAATTGCTCAGCCTAGCTCCACTCGGTTACGCCCGGCATTTTTTGCCCGATACAACGCCTCATCGGCTCGTTTGAGCACCAGCTCGCTGCGTTCCCCCGGCTTGAAGGCCGTCATGCCCATCGACACCGTGATTGTCACTGGCTCGCCCTTGAAATGAAACGGACAGGCCTCGATGGCCGCGCGCAATACCTCGGCCAGTTTTGCGCCGGCCGCGAGAGGCGTGTCTGGCACCAGAAGGACGAACTCCTCGCCGCCAAAGCGGGCGATGAAGTCACTACCGCGGATACGCTTGCGCAGGACCGAGGCAATGAGCTTGAGTACACGGTCGCCGGCCAAGTGACCGTAGTTGTCATTGATCCGCTTGAAGTGATCGAGGTCGAGCATGGCGATCAACAGGCTATTGCCGTGCCGCTGCCACTGGTCGACTTCCCGTTCGAGACGCTCGCTCCAGGCTGCGCGGTTGGGCAGGCCGGTCAGCGGATCGATCAAGGCCTTTTGCCGCTGCTCCTCCAGGTTCTCGCGCACGATCAGAGCGTCCTGCTCCATCAACGCAACGCGCTCGGCCAGGCTTTTCAGGCGAATCGAAACGTCCTTCTCACGCTGGTCACGCTGCTTGCGATGTTCATCCATCGTACCCAGCAGCCCTTCCAAATGGTTTTCCAGCACTTGCTTGAGGCCTTCCAGGTCATCGGCTTGCTGCATGCTGCTCTGCAGGCCATCCACTTGCTCGCGGATCTGGGAGTCCATTTCCCTGGAGGCCGAAAGATTGTCGGCATGGTCATCGCTGGCGGCTTGCAGCGTGCTTTGGAATGACTCCAGACGATCGTTGAGTCGTTGCAGATAAGCTTCAAACTCGTGCTGGCCGCTGTCAGTGATCGCCAACATAAGCACCGCCAGATCGTCGAGGATCGGCAACAACTCATACCAGTTCAAACCGTTGCGCAAACGCTCTCGCATGGCTTCCGCCTGGGGCCGATGACGCTCGGGCAACGTCAGATCGCCAAGCAAGCCCAGCAGGGTGTCTTCGATATGCCTGGCGACCGAGCTGTAGGAGGGTTCCGGCGAGTCTGGCAGGGCGTAATGAGCCTCATCGGGATCGACCGATGCGGGGAGCTCGACGGGCTCTTCGACAGCAAGGGGTATTTCCTCAAGCGGCTGCGTTGACGCCTCTGGCACCAGCTCGTCCGGGTTTTCCAGCACGGTTCCGGGTTCGGCGTGCTCGGCGAGGACCGGGGATGGTTCGACGGCGGCCTGGGCTACCTGGGTGCTGGCTTCCAGCTCGGGCTGCGGTGCAGGCTCGTCTTGCGGTTCATCTGCCGGCTCCGTTACCGCGACCGGCCCCGTTTCTGGCACGGTGGCTGCGTGGTCTTGCTCCGCTAATGGGGTGGGGGCAGGTGCGATGGATACCGTCTCGACTGCCGGTTGCGCAGGCGCCAGCGCCGCGGCATCCGTCTCAGGCGTCGGGCTGGACCGGGTCGGCTCGGACGGCTGGGGCTGGACGGGCACCTCATCGTGACCGTGCCCACCGAACAGCCGTTGCAGCAGACCGGGCCGGCTCGGCTGATCCGGCGTTTCCAGCGCGCTCAGCGCCTTGCCCTGCAAGCCGCTCAATTCGCTGAGCAATAATGGGATTTCCCGCGCCTGGCCGACCCGGGCATCCAATTGCTTGGAGAACTTCTTCAATGGCCGGCTGACTTCCTTAGGCAGCGGCAAGGATTGCAACTGGGCGACCAACGCGGTCAACGCGGCGCTCATTTGGTCCACACGCGTCTCGCGACGCTGTTCGGAATCGAGTACGGCTTTCTCCAGGCGCGGCAGCAAGGCGGCGAGGGCGGCGTCCATGTCGTCGGTGCGCACCACCTCGCGCATCTCTTTCATGCACTGGTCTACGGCCCGGTCGGTACCCTCGGCGGCCAAGGTGCTGCGCACCAGGCCTCGACGCAGCAAGTCGAGCCGAGCGTCCCAGCGGCGCTCAAGCTTTTCCTGTTGTTCGATGCTCTTGAGGTACTTCTCTCTCCAGCGTTCGGCGTCGTCGCTCATTCATCGGGTCCGCAAGGGGAAGGACTCAGCGCAGGGAATGCGTCGGCCGTGAGCGAACCCGGCAGACGTATTTCGACCGCGACCGGCAGGTGATCGGAAATGGGCTGGGCCAATACTTCGACGCGTTCGAGGGTCAAGGTCGGGCTCAGCAGGATATGGTCCAGGCAGCGCTGGGGGCGCCAGCTGGGAAACGTGGCTTCGAGCTGCGGGGCGAGCAGGCCAAGGTCGCGCAGAGGCGACGTCTGGAGCAAGTCATTGGCGTGGGTGTTCATGTCGCCCATCAGCACCTGGTGCTTGTAGCCGCCGATCAGTTCGCGAATGTAGGCCAACTGCATCGTTCGGGTGCGAGCCCCGAGAGCCAAGTGCATCATCACCACAATCAGCGCCTCCGGACCTTCGCCGAAGCGCGCCAGGATCGCTCCACGCCCCTTGGGGCCTGGTAGCGGATGGTCTTCGATCGCCCACGGTCGCAGGCGACTCAGCACGCCGTTGCTGTGCTGGCCGAGCCGGCCGAGGTTGCGATTGAGTTGTTGGTACCAGTAGGGGAACGCACCAAGATGGGCAAGGTGTTCGACTTGATTGATGTAGCCGGAGCGCAGGCTTCCGCCATCGGCTTCCTGCAAGGCAACCAGGTCGAAGTCTTTCAGCAGGTCGCCTATCTTTTGCAGGTTACCGGCGCGTCCCGTATGGGGTAGCAGATGTTGCCAGCCCCGGGTCAGGTAGTGCCGGTAGCGCTCGGTGCTGATGCCGACCTGGATATTAAAACTGAGCAACCGCAGGCGGCTGTCCGCCGGCAGGCCCGTGGAGGCGACATGGTGCTCGTTGACCCGCGGTTCGTGCAGGCCAACGATGCGCTCGGTACTCCAGCGGGCCATGGCCGTGGGCCGGGCTTAGTTGGCAGCAGCCTTGGTGGCCGCTCGCTCTTTGGCGATCAGCGTGTCCGCCAGTTGCAGCGCTTCGTTCGCGCCGCCAGCGGAGCCGATGTCAAAGCGGTATTTGCCATTGACGACCATGGTCGGTACGCCGGTGATTTCGTATTTCTTCGCCAGCTCACGGGCCTTCTTGATCTGTCCCTGAATAGCAAAGGAATCAAACGTGGCCAGGAACTTATCCTTGTCGACGCCCTGGGTTGCGAGGAACTCAGCCATGTCTTCTTTCTTGGTGAGCTTCTTGCCTTCTTTCTGGATCGCGTTGAACACCGCAGCGTGAACCTGATGCTCGACGCCCATGGCCTCGAGGGTCAGGAACATCTGGCCGTGAGCGTCCCATGGGCCGCCGAACATGGCGGGAATGCGCACGAAATTCACGTCCGAAGGCAGCTTTTCAGCCCATGGATTGATCACAGGCTCGAATGCGTAGCAATGCGGGCAGCCGTACCAGAACAGCTCCACGACCTCGACCTTGCCAGGCACTGCTACCGGCACCGGGTTGGCCAATTCGACATAAGGCGCGGCGGGTGCTTCAGCTGCTTGGGCAGTCACGCCGAACAGGCTGGCGGCGACGAGCGCGGCGCTGATGATCAGATTACGCATGCTTTACTCCTGGACAAATGAGGTGGCCTCGCGAGGCGTGTTTTTCAGACAGGGCCCGGCGGGTTCAGTTTCGCTAGTGTAACGGCAGCGGCCACAAAAAAGGGCGGCCAAAGCCACCCTTTTGATGTTTGCATCGATAGATTAATCGGGCGTTAACGTTGCAAGAGATGTCCCCCTTGCAACGGCCTCAGTGCAGGCCCTGGATGTAGCTGGAAACGGCCGCGATGTCTTCGTCGCTCAGCTTGCGAGCAATCGTACGCATGGTCATCGCGTCGCCATCGTTGGCGCGACCACCTTCTTCCTTGCGGAAATCGGTGAGTTGCTTGGTGATGTACTGGGCATGCTGGCCGCCCAGGTGTGGGAAACCGGCAGCGGCATTGCCCTTGCCGTCAGGGGAGTGGCACCCGGTGCAGGCTGGGAGGCCTTTTTCCAGGTTGCCACCGCGGAACAGCGCTTCGCCGCGAGCCACTAGTTTTGGATCGGCGGCGCCAACGCTGCCCTTCTGGCTGGCGAAATACGCCGCGAGGTCCGCCAGATCCTGATCGTTCAGGTTGTTCAGCAGGCCGGTCATTTCCAGGACGACACGCTTGCCATCCCTGATTTCCTTCAGCTGCTTGGTCAGGTAGCGCTCACCCTGGCCCGCCAGTTTTGGAAAGTTGGGCGCCATGCTATTGCCATCCGGACCGTGGCAGGCCCCGCATACGGCCGCTTTCGCCTGACCGGCGGCGGCATCGCCAGCGGCGTGGGCTACGCCGGTTATCCCCAAGGTCAACAGCAGACTCACGATCAGTTTGTTCATCAGCTAATCCAACTACGGCTAAGGGTTAAGAGTTATGGACCGGGCTTACTCGCTCATCCACTGGATGATGGCTTGGTAATCCTCGGCACTGCAGTCCATGCACAAACCACGCGGCGGCATCGCCTTGAAACCCTGGGTCACGTGTTGCACCAGCGTCCCCATACCTTTCGCCAACCTCGGCGTCCAAGCTTCCTGGTCACCCTTGCGAGGCGCCATGGGTAGTTGGCCGGAATGACAGGCACCACAAACACGGTTGTACACAGCTTCCGGATCCTGTGTAGCCTGAGCGCTGTAAAGCGGCATCAAGACACCGGCAGCTAGCAGCCATTTCGTCATAAAACGACCTTTTCAGGGTTGGGAACGAGCTGCGTTCTGATGCGCAATTCAGTTCTATCGCTCCCGTGAGCTTCATCCTACGCTGGGACAAAGCGCACACAAAATCTGCGGCATTATATACTGGCGTCACTGAAACGGAAACGACACAGCTTGCCGCGTCCATTCCCGACGCCGCCCACATCGGAAATCCCATGCAACTGAAGAACCCCATCCTTGGCCTGTGCCAACAGTCCACCTTCATGCTCAGCGCTGCCAAAGTCGATCAATGCCCTGACGACGAAGGTTTCGAAGTGGCTTTCGCCGGACGTTCCAACGCTGGCAAGTCCAGCGCGCTGAACACCCTGACCCATGCAAGCCTGGCGCGCACCTCGAAAACCCCGGGTCGCACACAGCTCTTGAACTTCTTCAAGCTAGACGATGAACGCCGTTTGGTCGACCTGCCGGGCTACGGTTATGCCAAGGTGCCAATCCCGCTCAAGCAGCACTGGCAACGACACCTGGAAGCTTACCTGGGTAGCCGCGAGAGTTTGAAAGGCCTGATTCTGATGATGGATATCCGCCATCCGATGACCGACTTCGACCTGCTGATGCTCGATTGGGCCGTTGCCAGCGGCATGCCGATGCACATCGTGCTGACCAAGGCCGACAAGCTCACTTACGGCGCGGCAAAGAACACCCTGCTCAAAGTGCAATCGGAGATCCGTAAGGGTTGGGGCGACACGATTACTATCCAGTTGTTCTCTGCCCCCAAGCGCATGGGGCTGGAAGAGGCCTACACGGTATTGGCCGATTGGATGGAGCTGGCGGACAAGGGCGGCGAGGCGGCTGAATAGCCAAATCGCAGGCAAAAAAAACCCCGGACTTCGTATGGGGAGGGGGAAGTTCGGGGTCCAAGTTCCGGACCGCTAGGGCGGGGTCCAGATATCTGCCAACACTTAACACAACATAGGAGCATTGAAGGGCTTCACCAGCCATTCAGAATCTCTGAGTGGTAATTCACAACTTTAGTTCAGATTATTTTGGAAATAACTGTAGGAAATTTCAGAGCTAACGAGGCCACGCCTGGGTTTGCGATGATTCAATGCGGTATCGATTGCCTGGGCTGACGCTATCGCGAGCTTGCTCGCGATGGCCATATCCCTATCCTTACACCAATCCCCTGTGGCGAGGGAGCTTGCTCCCGCTGGCCTGCGCCGCAGGCCCGTCCATTTTCCAGTAGACCGCATCGCCCGGTTTACGACTGCTGCGCAGCCGAGCGGGAGCAAGCTCCCTCGCCACAAGAGCTCGGAGGTTTCAGCACGGAGGAATCAGTGTGCCTCGTCCCAGTTATTGCCCACGCCCACTTCCACCAGCAGCGGCACGTCCAACTTAGCCGCGGCGCTCATGTGCTGGCGGATTTCCACACTCACCTGGTCGACCAAGTCTTCACGCACTTCCAGCACCAGTTCGTCGTGGACCTGCAGGATGACTTTCGCATCCAGCCCTGACGCGCTCAGCCAGCCATCCACGGCAACCATGGCTTTCTTGATGATGTCGGCCGCCGTGCCTTGCATCGGCGCGTTGATGGCGGTGCGCTCGGCGCCTTTGCGCAGGGCCGGGTTTTTCGCGTTGATGTCCGGCAGGTACAACCGGCGTCCGAAAATGGTTTCGACGAAACCTTGTTCGGCGGCCTGTGCGCGGGTGCGCTCCATGTACTCCAACACACCGGGATAACGGGTGAAGTAGCGATCGATGTAAGCCTGGGACTGCTTGCGATCGACACCGATCTGCTTGGCCAGGCCGAAGGCGCTCATGCCGTAGATCAAACCGAAATTGATTGCCTTGGCGCTGCGTCGTTGATCATGGGTCACCGCCTCCAGCTCTACGCCGAACACTTCGGCAGCAGTGGCGCGGTGCACGTCCAGGTCGTTGCGAAAGGCATGGAGCAGCCCTTCATCCTTAGCCAGGTGCGCCATGATCCGCAGCTCGATCTGCGAGTAGTCCGCCGCCAACAGCTTGTAGCCTTTGGGCGCGACGAATGCCTGACGAATCCGACGGCCTTCCGCGGTGCGGATAGGAATGTTCTGCAGGTTCGGGTCTATGGATGACAAACGCCCGGTCGCGGCGACGGCTTGCTGGTAGTTGGTATGGACGCGTCCGGTGCGGCTGTTGATCTGCTCCGGCAGGCGATCGGTGTAGGTGCTCTTGAGCTTGCTCAACGAGCGGTACTGCATCAGCACCTTGGGCAGCGGGTAATCCTGCTCCGCCAGCTCGGCAAGCACTGCTTCGGCGGTCGATGCCTGGCCCTTGGCGGTTTTGCTGAGCACCGGCAAGCCGAGCTTTTCGTACAGGATCACGCCCAATTGCTTGGGCGAGCCCAGGTTGAATTCCTCACCGGCAATGGCAAACGCCTCACGCTCCAGCGCCACCAGTTTGTCACCCAGCTCGACACTCTGTACGCCGAGCAGGTTGGCATCCACCAGCGCCCCTTGGCGCTCGATGCGCGCCAGGACCGGCATCAACGGCATTTCGATCTCGTTGAGCACCTTGCCCAGGCTTGGCGTGACGGCCAGTTTTTCTTGCAAGGCCTGGTGCAGGCGGAAGGTCACGTCGGCGTCTTCGGCCGCGTACGGGCCCGCCAGCTCAAGTGAAATCTGGTCGAAGCTCAGCTGTTTGACGCCTTTGCCGGCGATGTCCTGGATATCGGTCTTGCTCTGCCCCAGATATTTCAGCGCCAGGCTGTCCATATCGTGACGGGTCGCCGTGGAATCCAGTACGTAGGACTCCAGCATGGTGTCGAAGACGATGCCCTGCACCAGGATGCCGTTGTTTTGGTCGCCATCGATGGCGCAATTAGCCAGGATGTTGGTTTCGAACTTGGCATGCTGACCGACTTTGAGCTTGTGCGGATTTTCCAGCAAAGGCTTGAGCGCCTTGAGCACTGTGTCGCGATCCAATTGCTCCGGCACGCCCATGTAGGAATGGGTCAGCGGGATGTAGGCCGCCTCGAAAGGGGCCACGGAGAACGACAACCCCACCAGTTGAGAGTGCTGCGCATCCCCACCATTGGTTTGTGTCACCAGGGAAAACAGCGGCGCCTGCTCCAGCTTCGCCAGCCACGCATCGAAGCTGGCCTGGTCAAGGATGACCTCGTACTTCTTCTCGATACCCGCCGCCGGCTCTTCGTTGACTTCCACGATATCCTGGCCGGCACGCTTGGCGTCGCGCTGGTTCTCTTCGAACCAGCTCTTGAATTCCAGCAGCGTATACAACTCGGCGAGCTTTTCGTGATCCGGCGAGCCCATCTGCAGGTCGTCAAGGCCGATATCCAGGGGCACGTCTGTCTTGATGGTCGCCAGTTCGTAGGAAAGAAACGCCATTTCCTTGTGTTCTTCCAACTTGGCAGCCAACGTCTTGGCGCCGCGAATCGGCAGCGTGGCAACGATGTCCAGTTGCGCATACAGCTCGGTCAGGCCGCCGTTGACGCCTACCAACAGGCCGGACGCGGTCTTCGGTCCGATACCCGGAACGCCCGGGATGTTGTCGGAAGAATCGCCCATCAACGCCAGGTAATCGATGATCTGCTCTGGAGCGACGCCAAACTTCTCCTTCACGCCAGCCACGTCCAGCGCACTACCGGTCATCGTATTGACCAAGGTAATGTGCCCATCGACCAGTTGCGCCATGTCCTTGTCGCCAGTGGAGATCACCACGGGCCGGTCGGCGGCGGCACTGCTACGGGCCAGGGTGCCGATCACGTCGTCGGCTTCGACGTTGTCCACGCATAGCAGTGGGAAACCCAGGGCCTTGACGCTGGCGTGCAGCGGTTCGATCTGCACGCGCATGTCGTCGGGCATGCTTGGGCGGTTGGCTTTATATTCAGCGTACAGCGCATCGCGAAATGTCCCACCCTTTGCGTCGAATACCACCGCGAATGGGCTGTCCGGATACTGCTTGCGCAGGCTCTTGAGCATGTTCAGCACGCCCTTGACCGCACCGGTCGGCAGGCCTTTGGAGGTGGTCAGCGGTGGCAGCGCGTGAAAGGCGCGGTACAGATAAGAAGAACCGTCCACCAGGACGAGGGGGGCTTGGCTCATGAGCAGGATCAACCTTTTCGGCGGGTCCGGGGCTAGAATAGCGGGACCGTTGACGACAAAGGGACAAGGTTATCATGCGTACACTAAATCGCCTGTTACTCGCTGGTTTGTTTGCATTCACCCCGATAGCCGTCATGGCGGCGGATGACGCTCCCTCGGCGGACCCGGATGTCACCATCCGCACCGAAGGCGATAAAACCATCCAGGAATATCGGCAAAACGGCTTTTTGTACGCGATCAAGGTCACGCCCAAGAACGGCAAGCCTTATTTCCTGGTACGCGCCGACGGCACCGATGCAAATTTCATCCGCTCGGACCAGCCGGATATGCTGATCCCTTCGTGGAAAATCTTTGAGTGGTAATGCCGCTCTCGACTTCAACCGGCGCTCGCTGAAGAGCGCCCGTACTGGCAGTTTTAACCATGTCTGTGTTCACGCCCCTGGCTCGGCCCGAGCTGGAAACCTTTCTCGCCCCTTACGGGCTCGGCCGCCTGCTTGACTTCCAGGGGATCGCCGCTGGCAGCGAAAACACCAATTTTTTCATCAGCCTTGAGCGGGGCGAATTCGTCCTGACCCTGGTCGAGCGCGGCCCGGTGCAGGAAATGCCGTTCTTCATCGAGCTGCTGGACGTGCTGCACGACGCCAACCTGCCGGTGCCCTACGCACTGCGCACCACCGACGGCGTTGCGTTGCGTGAACTGGCCGGCAAACCGGCACTGCTGCAACCGCGCCTGGCCGGCAAGCACATCAAGCAGGCCAATTCGCAGCATTGCGCGCAGGTCGGCGAATTGCTCGCACACCTGCACCTGGCGACACGCGACAAAATGATCAAGCGCAAGACCGATCGCGGCCTCGACTGGATGCAGGAGGAGGGTGCCAAGCTGTTGTCGCGCCTCGATGCCGAAGCCCGTCGGCTGCTGGAAACAGCGCTGGACGAGATCTCGCTGCAAAAGGCCGGCATCCTCGCGCTGCCTCGCGCCAACATCCACGCGGACCTGTTCCGCGACAACGCGATGTTCGAAGGCACGCACCTGACCGGATTGATCGATTTCTACAACGCCTGCTCCGGGCCGATGCTTTATGACGTCGCCATCGCCTTGAATGACTGGTGTTCGGACGATGACGGCGTGCTCGACGGTCCCCGGGCAAGAGCACTGCTGGGGGCCTACGCCGCGCTACGGCCGTTCACCGCCGCCGAGGCGCAGCTGTGGCCGACCATGCTGCGCGTGGCGTGCGTGCGGTTCTGGTTGTCGCGGTTGATCGCCGCCGAATCGTTTGCCGGGCAGGATGTGTTGATTCACGATCCCATGGAGTTCCAGCAGCGCTTGGCGCAGCGGCAGACGGTTCATGCGTTGTTGCCGTTCGCCCTATAACAGCAGGCCGGCGCGAAGGCTTTTGTGGCGAGGGAGCTTGCTCCCGCTCGGTTGCGCAGCGACCGCAAGATTTTTAGGGCCGCTTCGCGGCCCAGCGGGAGCAAGCTCCCTCGCCACTAGAGCAGTGGGGTTACAACGACTCCAGACACCCCGCCAGATCATTGCCCAACTTTTCCAACAGCTGCTCATATCCTTGCGCCGTCGCCGGGGTGTAGCCGCCCAGTGCGTCCAGCTCCGCCAGTTTCACCGGCAACCCGGCCACCAGGGTTTCGGCCAGGCGCGGGCGCAACGGCGGCTCGCTGAAGACGCAGGTCTTGCCTACCGCTTGCAAGCGCGTGCGCATCGCCGCCACATGCTGGGCTCCGGGCTGCACTTCGGCGGCCACGGCGAACACACCGGCGTGCTTGAGGCCGTAAGTGTCTTCGAAATAATCGAACGCCTCGTGGAAGACAAAATAGGGTTTGCCCGCGACCCCGGCCAGGCGGGCCTTGAGGCGTGTATCCAACGCATCGAGACGCTGGTTGAAGCCCTTGAGGTTGCCTTGGTAACGGGCAGCGTTCGCCGGATCCGCAGCGCTCAGGTCAGCCGCCATCCTGGCGGCGATCACCCGCGCATTATGCGGCGAAAGCCACAGGTGGGCATCCACGGTGCCGGGGCGGTGGTCGTGATCGTGGTCATCGCCCTGATCATGGTCATGATCCTCGTGGGACGCGCTGTCCTCGGCGAAATGACGCAACTTGAGCCCCGGCAAGTCCTGGACCGCGATGGAAGGCAAGGTACGACCATTCAGCACACGCGGTAGGAAACCTTCCATGTCTGGGCCGATCCAGTAGAGCAAATCCACCGATTGCACCTTGCGTACATCGGATGGCCGCAACGCATAGTGATGGGGCGAAGCCCCCGGCGGTAGCAATACCTGCGGAACGGCCACGCCGTCCTGCACCGCGGCGGCAATCAATTGCAGCGGCTTGATGCTGGTGAGTACCTTGATGTCCGCCTGGACCGGGCCGATCAGCAGAAAACTTGCGACAAAAGCGACAAAGAGCGAAAAAATTCGGGACACGATGACCACTCGGAGAGACGAGAACGGGTAACATAATAACGTCTCTCACCAAACTCGTCGCTGCCCATGCCTATCACACCCCTTGCCAGTCGTCCCCACGATCACTCCCACTGCGTGCACAGCGCACTGTCCGAGGCCGACGCCATCTGCGCGCGCCAAGGGTTGCGCCTGACCGCCCTGCGTCGGCGCGTGCTGGAATTGGTCTGGCAAAGCCACAAGCCGCTGGGTGCATATGACATCCTCGCGGTGCTCAGCGAGCAGGACGGCCGACGGGCCGCGCCGCCGACCGTCTACCGTGCGCTGGACTTCCTGCTGGAAAACGGCTTGGTGCATCGCATCTCGTCGCTGAATGCCTTCGTCGGCTGCAACCACCCGGAGCATGCCCACCAGGGCCAGTTCCTGATCTGTCGCGAATGTCATGCGGCGATCGAGCTTGAACAAAAGTCCATCAGCGACGCGATCATCGCCAGCGCCAGGGAGGTCGGCTTCGTGGTCGACACCCAGACCGTCGAAGTGGTCGGTCTCTGCTCCGGCTGCCAGGGGGCCTGATGAGCAACGCGTTGATCCGCCTCGACCAGGTGGCCGTGACGTTCGCCGGGCAGAGCGTGCTGGACAACATCCATTTAAGCGTCGAACCGGGGCAGATCGTGACCTTGATCGGCCCCAACGGCGCCGGCAAGACCACCCTGGTGCGCGCCGTGCTGGGTTTGCTCAAGCCAAACAGCGGCAGCGTCTGGCGCAAACCCAAGTTGCGCGTCGGCTACATGCCGCAAAAACTCCACGTCGATCCGACCTTGCCGCTTTCGGTCCTGCGCTTCCTGCGCCTGGTACCAGGCGTCGATCGCGAGCGAGCCTTGGCGGCGCTGAAGGAAGTCGGCGCCGAGCAAGTGATCGACAGTCCGGTGCAAAGTGTTTCCGGGGGCGAGATGCAGCGTGTATTGCTGGCCCGGGCCCTGCTGCGCGAGCCGGAGTTATTGGTGCTCGACGAGCCCGTGCAAGGCGTCGATGTCGCGGGACAGGCCGAGCTATACAGCTTGATCACCCGCCTGCGCGACCGCCATGGTTGCGGCGTGTTAATGGTCTCCCACGATCTTCATTTGGTCATGAGCACCACCGACCAAGTGGTGTGCCTCAACCGCCACGTTTGCTGCTCCGGCCACCCCGAACAAGTCAGCGGTGATCCAGCATTCGTCGAATTGTTCGGAAAGAACGCACAGAGCCTGGCGATTTATCACCACCACCATGACCATGCCCATGACCTGCACGGTTCGGTGGTCAGCGCCCCTTCTGCTTCCAATCATGTTCATGGAGACGGCTGCAAGCATGGCTGATTTTCTGTTGTATGCCCTGCTTGCAGGCTTGGCCCTCGCGCTCGTGGCTGGTCCACTGGGCTCGTTCGTGGTCTGGCGGCGCATGGCATATTTTGGCGACACCTTGTCCCATGCGGCGCTCTTGGGCGTGGCCCTGGGTTTCCTGCTGGACGTCAGTCCCGCAGTGGCCGTTACCGTCGGCTGCCTGTTGCTGGCGGTGGTGCTGGTGACCCTGCAACAGCGCCAGCCGCTGGCGTCCGACACGTTGCTGGGCATCTTGGCCCCCAGCACCCTGTCCTTGGGATTGGTGGTGCTGAGCTTCATGCGTGACGTCCGTATCGACCTGATGGCCTATCTGTTCGGTGACCTGCTGGCGATCAGCCCGGCGGATCTCTCTTGGATCCTTGGCGGCAGCGCGGCGGTACTGGCGTTGCTCGTGGCGCTGTGGCGTCCGCTGCTGGCGGTCACGGTCCATGAGGAGCTGGCGCGGGTCGAAGGTTTGCCCGTGGTGGGCCTGCGATTGGCGCTGATGCTGTTGATCGCGGTTGTCATTGCGGTGGCGATGAAGATCGTCGGTGTGTTGCTGATTACTTCGTTGCTGATCATTCCGGCGGCTGCGGCACAGCGTCACGCTCGCTCGCCCGAGCAGATGGCCCTGGGCGCGAGCCTGCTGGGCATGCTCGCCGTATGTGGCGGGCTGGCACTTTCATGGTTCAAGGACACCCCGGCCGGCCCGTCCATCGTGGTCAGCGCCGCGGCGTTGTTTCTGCTGAGTTTTGTCCTACCCCGTCGAGGGGTGTAGACTTGCTCGCTTTTTGCGCAAATAGAGAGTCGCAGGAATGAAGCCGTTCGCCTCCCGTTATCTGCTCCTTGTCGCGTTTTCCCTGCTGGGCGCCTGCCAGAGCACGCCGCCGGTCACCCAAGCCCCTGATACGCGGGGTCCGGCCCTCGCGCAGCTGCAACAGAGCCTGGCCGGCAATGAATTGGCCACCGCCGAAGATCAATTGGCAACGTTGCAGGCTCAATCGCCGGAAGACCCATCGTTGGAGCCTTACCAGCGTCAACTGGCCGAGGCGTACTTGCGCCGTAGCCAGATCGATCTGCAGAAAGGCGATGTAAATGCCGCCGCCACGGCCCTTAGCCGAGCTCGCGCCCTGATGCCAAAGGCGCCGGCGCTTACCGGCGAAGTCAACAGCGCGATTGCCGAAGCGCGTAAAGCCGACCTGGAAAAAGCCGAGGCCGATCTCAAGGCCGCCGAAGCCAAGCCGGTCGCCAAAATGATCGATCCGAGCGCACCCAGCACGACAGTCGCGTTGAATCTAGGTGATATTCGGCAAATGCGTCATCAACTGGACGCCATCGCCGCAGATATTGTGAATTTCAAGTGTGATGTCAGCATCCAGGTGCCGCGCACCGATGATTACCCTTGGTTGGCCACATTGCTGAGCAAACGAGTCAAGAAGCTAGATCCTGGGTTCGATCTGAAACTGCGCAAGCAAATTTTACGCAACGTGCCTGCGCAGTTGGTTCTAACTCCGCGCAAGCCCTGACAAAGCCTCGTCGGAACGCTGCCCGTAGCACGCTCGCTTCCCATGAGTTTAGTGAACGACTACTAACCCCCGTGGGAGCGAGCTTGCTCGCGATAGCGTCCCGGCGGACAACAAATTTCCTTTAGGCCGGAACCGCCTTGGCCTTAGCCTCCCGCGCCCAAACCCGATGTTGAGCAATCGCGTCAAAAAACGCCTGGAACTTGCTCGCGTCAGCATCCGGAATCAACCCTGCGTCCGCCTCTAGCTTCAACAACATCAACAACTGCCGGGCTTCGCCATGCAGCGCAATGGCCTTGAGGTGTTTGTAAGCTTCCAACAGGTAGTGCAACGCCACTCCATCGGCACTCAAGGCTTTGATCGACTCCACGCCACCCGGTACAAACACCGCGTCGAAGGCAATCGACGGCAGGCCTTCCATCGAAGCATCCACCGGCAGCGTTTGTCCGTTGGCCGCCGTCACTGGAGCGGACGTCGGACCAAGGATCTTCGCGTGGGCGCCTTCTGCCTCCAGCGCCTTTTTGAGCGCATCGATGATCGCGCCGTCGACGCCATTCGCCACCAACACCGCGACCTTGCGTGTCTTGATGTCGCCGGACAGCAGGTTCGCCTGGCTCAATGCCGGGGACTGCTGCAACGAAGGCGTCGGAACATCAACCGTACAGGCGGTGGGCGCCGGCAAGCCGAGGTTTTTCGCAACGCGCCCGGCCAACTCCAGATCGATATTGGCGAGAATCTCGTTTACCTGCCTCGCCCTGATGAACTCGCGCTCCACCTTGCCCAGCTCGAAGCTATAGGCCGCGATAATGTGCTCTTGTTCGTGGGCGCTCATGCTCTTGTAGAACAGCCGAGCCTGGGAGAAATGATCACCGAACGAATCGCTGCGCTGGCGGATCTTGTGGGCGTCGATACGCTCCGGATAGCTTTCGAAACCGCCATCTTGAGGACCTGGCGGGGTTTCCTTCGGCCAGCCACCGTCGATGGAGTTCGGCTCGTAGGACGCGCGCCCTTTATCGATGGTGGTGCGGTGCATCGCATCACGTTGGCCGTTGTGCACGGGCGTGATGGCGCGGTTAATAGGCAGCTCATGAAAATTCGGGCCGCCGAGTCGGCTGATCTGCGTATCGGTGTATGAAAACAGCCGTCCTTGCAGCAATGGGTCGTTGGTGAAGTCGATGCCCGGCACGATATGTCCTGGGCAGAACGCAATCTGCTCCACCTCGGCGAAGAAGTTGTCCGGGTTGCGGTTCAGTACCATCTTGCCCAACGGGGTGATGGGCACAAGTTCTTCTGGGATGATCTTGGTCGGGTCGAGCAAGTCGAAGTCGAATTTATGCTCGTCTTCCTCGGCAACGATCTGAACGCCGAACTCCCACTCGGGGTAGTCGCCCATCTCGATGGATTCCCACAGATCGCGACGGTGATAATCGGTGTCCTTGCCTGCAAGCTTCTGGGCTTCGTCCCACACCAGGGAACAAGTGCCCGCCTTGGGCCGCCAGTGGAACTTGACGAAGCTGCTGCGCCCTTCAGCGTTGATCATACGGAAGGTGTGCACGCCAAAACCCTGCATCGTGCGCAGGCTCTTTGGAATCGCCCTGTCGGACATGGCCCATATCACCATGTGAGCAGATTCCGGAACCAATGAGACAAAATCCCAAAAGGTGTCGTGGGCCGAGCCACCGGTGGGGATTTCGTTATGGGGCTCGGGTTTCACCGCGTGGACAAAATCTGGAAATTTCACCGCGTCCTGGATGAAAAATACCGGCATGTTGTTGCCCACCAGGTCGAAGTTGCCCTCGTCGGTGAAAAATTTCACGGCAAAACCGCGCACGTCCCGTACGGTGTCACCGGAACCGCGTGGACCCTGCACGGTGGAAAAACGCACGAACACAGGCGTTTTTTTATTGGGGTCTTGCAGGAAACCAGCCTTGGTCAGGGCCGCATGTGATTCATAGGCCTGAAAGTAGCCATGGGCACCGGTCCCGCGGGCATGGACGATGCGCTCCGGGATCCGCTCATGGTCAAAGTGCGTGATTTTCTCACGCATGATGAAATCTTCCAGCAACGATGGCCCACGGGCGCCGGCACGCAGGGTGTTCTGGTTATCGGCGATTTTCACGCCCTGGTTTGTGCGCAGCGCCTGTTCCGTGGCATCGGAGCGAAACTGCTCCAGGCTTTCGAGCTTGGCGTTGGTGTTGGTGCGATCCAAGGTATCGGTCCCGGCCAGTTGGCTAGGGGCGGCAGGCTTTTTAGTGCTCATCAGGCGTGACTCCTCGTTGCGATCCCCGCCGTGGCCAGGACCCATGAGTTCGATGCGCCAGGCACGGTACCTGGGCATGTTTTGAGTTGCCTAATGAGTGACCAGTACCGTTTCGCTGTGTTCCTTTTTAATGTCCTTTGATCGCCTTATTGCCAATTCGCTGGTTCAATCTCAAATAAATGCTAAGAACCCCTATAAGGACAGGCTAAAATGCGCGCCCGGCTTACCGCTGATCCTTTTTCAACGCGCCCCACAAGGTTCGCTACGTGATCGAGTTTCAAAACGTCCATAAAACCTACCGGGTTGCCGGTAGGGATATCCCCGCCCTGCATCCGACCAGCCTGACAATCGAGAACGGTCAGGTCTTCGGCCTCATCGGCCATTCCGGAGCAGGAAAAAGTACTCTGCTGCGCCTGATCAATCGCCTGGAAGATTCCACGGGCGGCAAGATCATCGTCGATGGCGAAGAAGTCACCGCCCTGGACGCCAGCGGCCTGCGCCGTTTCCGTCAACAGGTCGGGATGATCTTCCAGCACTTCAACCTGCTGGCATCCAAGACTGTCGCCGACAACGTGGCGCTGCCGCTGACGCTGGCGGGCGAATTGTCCCGCAGCGAAATCGACCGGCGCGTCGCCGAGCTGCTGGCGCGGGTAGGGCTTTCAGACCATGCCCGCAAATACCCGGCGCAATTGTCCGGCGGCCAGAAGCAGCGCGTCGGCATCGCCCGTGCCCTGGCGACCAAACCCAAGATCCTGCTTTGCGACGAGGCCACCAGCGCCCTTGACCCGCAGACCACCGCCTCGGTGCTGCAATTGCTGGCGGAGATCAACCGCGAGCTGAAGCTGACTATCGTTTTGATCACCCACGAAATGGACGTGATCCGCCGAGTGTGCGATCAAGTGGCGGTGATGGACGCTGGCGTAATCGTCGAGCAAGGCCCGGTTGCCGACGTGTTCCTGCACCCCAAGCACCCGACCACCAAACGTTTCGTCCAGGAAGACGAGCAGATCGACGAAAGCGAACAGCGCGACGATTTCGCCCACGTCCCAGGACGCATCGTGCGTCTGACGTTCCAAGGCGATGCGACCTACGCGCCGTTGCTCGGCACCGTCGCCCGGGAGACCGGCGTGGACTACAGCATCCTGGCGGGACGTATCGACCGCATCAAAGACACCCCCTACGGGCAACTGACCCTCGCCATCACCGGCGGTGACATGGAGGCGGCGTTCGCCCGCTTCACCGCGGCCGATGTCCACATGGAGGTGCTGCGCTAATGGAACTGTTGAGTTCGTTCTTCTCCAATATCGACTGGCTGGAAATCTGGCTGGCCACCGGCGACACCTTCCTGATGCTGTTCGGTTCGCTGCTGTTCACCGTGCTGCTCGGCTTGCCCCTGGGCGTGTTGCTGTTTCTGTGCAGCCCGCGCCAGTTGCTCGAAGCCCGCGGCGTTTATGCGCTGCTGTCGCTGGTCGTAAACATCCTGCGTTCGCTGCCATTCATCATCCTGTTGATCGTGATGATCCCGTTCACGGTGTTGATCACCGGCACCTCCCTGGGCGTGGCCGGCGCGATCCCACCGTTGGTGGTCGGCGCCACCCCGTTCTTCGCTCGCCTGGTGGAAACGGCACTGCGCGAAGTGGATCGCGGCATCATCGAAGCGACCCAGGCCATGGGCGCCACCACGCGGCAGATCATCGTCAACGCCTTGCTGCCGGAAGCCCGCCCGGGCATTTTTGCAGCGATTACGGTGACAGCCATTACGCTGGTGTCCTACACGGCCATGGCCGGTGTGGTCGGCGCCGGTGGTCTGGGCGACCTGGCGATCCGCTTCGGTTACCAGCGTTTCCAGACCGATGTCATGGTCGTCACCGTGGTGTTGCTGCTGGTGCTGGTTCAGGTTCTGCAAACCGTGGGCGACAAACTGGTTGTGCATTTCTCTAGAAAATAAGGCCTCGCGCCAATAAAACCATGAGCCGGCCATTCGCTGGCGGCGTCGAGAGCAGGCGCCTAAAAAGGAGTTAGCTGAATGAAAAAACTACTGGTTGCCTTCGCTGCCGCCGCAGCGTTCTCTGCCCACGCCGATACCCTGACCGTCGCGGCCACGCCGGTCCCCCATGCGGAAATCCTCGAATTCGTCAAACCGGCGTTGGCGAAGGAAGGCGTGGACCTCAAGGTCAAAGTCTTCACCGACTACATCCAGCCGAACGTACAGGTGGCTGAAAAGCGCCTGGACGCCAACTTCTTCCAGCACCAGCCGTACCTGGATGAGTTCAACAAAGCCAAGGGCACGCACTTGGTGAGCGTGGCGGGTGTGCACCTGGAGCCACTGGGCGCGTATTCGAGCAAATACAAAAAGCTGGAAGAACTGCCAGGCGGCGCCAACGTGGTGATTCCTAACGACGCCACCAACGGCGGCCGTGCGCTGTTGCTGTTGGCGAAGGCTGGGGTGATCAAGTTGAAGGATTCGAACAATATCCTGTCGACCACCAAAGACATCGTTGAAAACCCGAAGGACCTGAAGTTCCGTGAGCTGGAAGCCGCGACCATTCCGCGGGTACTGACCCAGGTGGATCTGGCTCTGATCAATACCAACTATGCGTTGGAAGCCAAGCTTGATCCTTCCAAGGATGCGTTGGTGATTGAAGGTAACGACTCGCCTTATGTGAACATCCTCGTTGCCCGTCCGGACGACAAGGACAGTGAGGCGATGAAGAAGCTGGTGGCGGCTTTGCATACGCCGGAAGTGAAGAAATTCATTCTGGAGAAGTACAAAGGGGCGGTTTTGCCGGCGTTTTGAGCTGATCAGGTAGCAAAAAAACGGGGCTGCGTGGGAATGCAGGCCCGTTTTTTTATGCTTGGAATAAAGAGCTAAAACAACAAGCTGGTTGCCGCTCGGTAAAGAAATGGCTGAATCAAATACTTTTATTGTTTTACAAACCCTCATGATAAATTCGCGCCGCAACCTCTAATCAATAGAGGGCATTCAGGGAGAGAAGTAGTGATCAAGTCTTTGTTGGTTGGGGCATTGCTGGCAACGGCATCGGCATCGGCGTCTGCGATGAGTTGCGATAATCCTAGAAACGCCTATGACAGAACCTATTGCGCATCGCTGAAAATGGTTCAGTCAGATCAGGACATCAATGATCAATACAAGAAGACGATGAGCGCGCTGAATCCGGATCAAAAGAAAAAAGTGAAAGCCGCTCAGATCCAGTGGATCAAGACTCGTGACAACGCCTGTTCCAACGATGGCCTGCTCTACTTGGACTGTGCCAATGAGAAGACTGAGGCGCGTATCGTCATACTCAAGGCTATCGAGCGCGAATGCCGTGCCGCCGGTTGCGACGACGCGAAGCTGTCGCAGGTCGAGTAATCCGCTAGCATTGAGCGCATCGGGTTGCAGTCGTAGCCACGAAAAACCCGACGTGAAGCGTCGGGTTTTTTCTTTAGCAGGTTGAGCCGCTGTCACGGCCCAGCGGAAGCAAGCATCCTCGCCACTAAGTTCGGTGCAATTGGGGCTGTGGGCTTAATTCAGTTGTTTGCGCTAATGGCAGGGTGCCACAATCGCCTTCTTCGCTGCGTCATAATCAGGTGGTTCAAATGGATGGCCCAAGATTGCGCAATGGCCAGGATTTTGTAATAGCCGAGCAGGTTCGAACAGATCGGTTGCAGCAACTGTTTCGCCAGTCTGTTTCTGCGGTTTTCGGTAGTTACCTGGCTGCCATCATGTTGAGTTGGCTGTGTTGGGATCGGTTTGACCACAGCACTATCGCTTGGTGGCTATTAATCCTGACCGCATCGACGCTGTTGCGTATCGCGATGTTCATAGCCTATCTGCGCAGCGACGAAAGTGAGCGTACGCCACAACGCTGGGAGCGCAGGTACTGGGTCACGCTAGTGCTATCCGCCAGCATCTGGGGCGGTGGTGCGTTCATGCTGATGCCAGCGGACGATCTGTTGTCCCAGGCGCTGGTCATGCTGTTTACCGTGGGCATGTCTGTCAGTGCGGTGTCCTGCTATTCGGCTTACCGCGATATGACCCTGGCCTCCATTGGCCTGGTGCTGTTCCCGTGCACCGTCTGGCTGCTCTTTCAACCGTCTCCGATTCAAGTCGGCATGGCACTTTCAATCTTGGTGTTCGCGGCATTTGCCGCTCGCGCCACGCACAAAATGTCCCAAGCCCTGGAAATTGCCTTTCGTCTCACCCGTGAGATGGAACAGGCAAACAGCATCTCCACCCGTGCCGCACAAACCGATGAACTGACCGGCCTGAAGAGTCGGCGGGCTTTTTTTGAGCATGCCCAGCAGCTCTATGATGAATGTAAGAGCAACCGGTTAGGGTTGTGCGCAGTCATGCTGGATATGGATCACTTCAAGCACATCAACGACACCTACGGCCACCAAGTCGGGGATCAGGTTTTACGCGAGATGGGGACGGTGATCAGTTCGTCGTTTCGGGCGACGGATATACATGGCCGGCTCGGTGGGGAAGAGTTCGCCATTCTGCTTCCAGACACTTCAATTGAGGTCGCTACCCAGATTGCAGAACAGCTCATCGATGCCATTGCGGGTTTGATGATCGAGCCTGTTCACGGCATATCAGCCAGCCTCGGCGTCGCGTCGACGGAGGCCTGCAATAAGGATCTCCATAGCTTGATGAACGATGCGGATAAGGCCCTGTATCGGGCAAAAGCGCTGGGGCGTAATCGAGTGGCTGTTGCTTAGCCGGATTGGCTTTGCATCACCAGTCGGAATTTGATGGTGTCCATGCTCTACGGGTCATGATCAAGAATCCATCATTGGCTTGTGATGTTCCTCTCTTCGAAGGCCTGCAATTGCGCTGGCCCTTTTGACTTTCCCCAATGGCTCCTTCCTCCGATTCCCTCACGGCGCGCACGTGCTGACGCGACTGTGACGGCTGAAAATAAATATTCCTAGATATCAACGGGTTAACCAAAAGCAGGAAAATATTTTGAAATTTACATTGCGCGCTAATTATTGATGCATTAACTTTAACGCCACTGGTTAGCGCGCAAACATTTGGCGCAAACAAAAATCGATCCAATCAATCAGCAAATGAGGAAACACCATGAACGTTCTTTACACCGCAGTCGCAACCTCCACCGGTGGCCGTGATGGCCGTGCTGTTTCCAGCGACAAAATTCTCGACGTGAAACTGGCCACTCCAAAAGCCTTGGGCGGCGCCGGAGGGGAAGCTACCAACCCCGAGCAATTGTTCGCAGCGGGTTACTCGGCCTGCTTCATCGGCGCGCTGAAATTTGTCGCCAGCCAAAGCAAACGCAGCATTCCGGCTGACGCTTCGATCACGGCCCATGTCGGCATTGGCCAGATCCCTGGTGGTTTCGGCCTGGACATCGACCTGCACATCAGCCTGCCAGGCCTGGATCAAGCCGATGCTCAAGCGCTGGTCGATGCGGCTCACCAGGTTTGCCCGTACTCCAACGCGACACGCGGCAACGTCGACGTTCGTTTGCACGTCACCGTCTAACTCACTTCCTCCACGAATAAAAGGATCTGGACATGAACACTCTTAGCAAAATACTCGTTGGCTCGCTTCTGGCTCTGTCCCTCGGCAATGCGTTCGCGACTCCCTTTGTTCAACCCACGTTCGCTGAGGGGGGCTCGGATCGGCTGATCGAAAATCGCGTAGCCGAAGGTGGTTCGGATCGACTGATCGAAAACAGAGTGGGCTGAACTACCCGTTCATCGTTAAAAAACGGTCGAATCCACCTATGTACTTCCAAAACAGAAACGCCGCTTATCTCTCACGAGAAAGCGGCGTTTTTGCAATGTGTCAGAGCAGCCTAAACGATGCTATCCACCACGCCACCATCCACACGCAACGCCGCGCCGGTGGTAGCCGAGGCCTGTTCCGAGCTGGCGTAGATGATCATGTTGGCGACTTCCTCGACGCGCGCCGCGCGCTGGATGATCGAGGTGCTGCGATGCTCGTTGACGAAGTCTGCCGCGACCTTTTCCAGGCTTTCCCCGCTGCGCTCGACGTCTGCCTGGAGCATCTGGGCAACGCCTTCGGACAGTGTCGGCCCAGGCAACACTGAGTTCACCGTCACGCCCGTGCCGGCGAGGCGTTTGGCCAGGCCGCGAGCGATGGACAGTTGCGCGGTTTTGGTGAAGCCGTAGTGGATCATGTCGGCGGGAATGTTCACGCCCGATTCCGACGAGACAAATACAATCCGCCCCCAACCGCGCTCGACCATACCCTGTGCATAAGCCCTGGAAACACGCACACCGGACATCACGTTGGTTTCGAAGAAGCGCTGCCATTCGCTGTCCGGCGTCTCGAAGAAGTCCTCCTGTTTGAAAATGCCCAGGTTGTTGATGACGATATCGAAGCTGGGGTGCTTGGCGATGAGTGTCTGGCAACCTCGCTCGTTACTGAGATCACCCACAAAGCCTGTGGCCTTGGAGGAAAGATCACCCAACCGCTGCAACGCATCCTCCACGCTGCTCTCGCTGCGACCGTTGATGACCACATGGGCGCCGGCTTCCAGGAAGCCTTTGGCGGTCGCGAAACCGATACCGCTGGTGGAACCGGTGACCAGGACGTGACGTCCGGTGAAGTCGATGTTCATGAGCGTGACTCCTTGATGGGTGAATCAGGGGGTGCGGTACTATTGGTTGGACGATTTTAACGACAAATAAATCTGTTCCCTTTACACAGCCCCTCACACCCTATCTAGCCCACCCGAATGATGGCCTTTTGATTTCATGGAAATCTCGCTAGAATTCGTGCCCTCTCCGTGAGCGGCATGTAGAAATTTACGCAAGGAAGTCGATATGCAATTTGCAAAAGTCATAGGCCTCACCTTGGCCTTGAGTCTCAGTGGATGCGCCAGTTTCACCAAAGATGAAGTAGCACCTGTCGATATGCCTTCGATGGCGGGTTACTCGAACAAGCCAAACGTCTATGTCGACTTCGATTTCTATCAGGGCGACCCCGACAATGCCAAGGCCACTGAGGTACCGCAAGCTCGCGACATGCTCAAGCCCGAGCTGAAACGCACTTTCGATGAATCAGGGCTATTCGGACGCGTGGTCTTTGACGAGTTCCAGAAGCAACCAGGCGACTACAGTCTGCGATTGAAGGTTTACAACCATGCGCCAGGTGGTGGGCAGATGGTCTTGGCGTTCATCAGCGGCTTTACGTTCACCATCATTCCTGCGCTGGCAACCGACCAGTACACCATGAGCCTGGAAACGCTGGATGAGCATGGCCAACCATTGGGCAAGGCCAGCAATCACGATGCGATCAATACGTGGATGGGCATCTGGTTCCTGCCGTTGGCAGGTAACACGCCCAAGGCTGCCGTCACCGACACTTTCAATCGGCAAGTCAATGCGCTGTTGAAGAACTGGGTCGACAATAACCGCATGAAATATTCAGCTGTCGGTACCCAAATCCCACGGGGCTGATACTCAGAAAAAAGAGCCGCAATTGCGGCTCTTTTTTTGCTCACTTCAATGCTTGAGTGAACTGTGGATCGCTGTACAGGCTCTTTAGCAAATCCTGCAACATCGGGTTGTAGTTGTTCGCGGCAGCCGGAATGGCGATCGCACCGAAGAAACTGCTGTCCCAGTCACGCTGGACATCTTTAGTGGTTTCGTACAAGACCTGATCACCTTTACGCAACGTGAACCGTGCAGCCAATTCGCCGTGGCCGCTACCCACACCTGCGGTGAGCTGGCTTTTGATCAATTGAACCTGCAGCTGACGGTCAGCGCGGGCGTCGAGCAGGCCAGCTTGACGGAGTTCATTGTTGATCGCTGCCTGGATGTGCAGTGGAACGCTGCCTTCGGGCGAGGAAATCGGGTTCAAGCGCACCATCAACGACCCCTGGCCCGAATCGGCATTCACCTGTGCTTCGCGCAGAGGCTGCATGGGTTCATTTTTCCTGAGCTGCTGAACGTTCTGAAAATCGGGTTCATAGCGGGTCATGGTTACGCCGCAACCTTGGAGCAGCAGCGCGCAGAGCGGTAGAGCCAGGTAGAGCTTCTTCACAGCAAATCCTTATGTGCTTTTTTGAAGAGGCATTATCCGATGGTAGCTTTTAGCCATCAACCGGTACGACGGCCGCTGAGGGTTTTTCTGCTCGGTGGGGTCGGCGTTGAAGCTGGGGCGGGGTGTCTGGCGGAAAGATTGGGGCTGCTGCGCAGCCCAGCGGGAGCAAGCTCCCTCGCCACAAAGTAGGGTGTAGCCAGTTGGTTTCGTGGTGCGCCGTCCAAAGCAGGTCGTCAGTACCACCGCGCCTCGCCCGGCGGGCGTTTCTTGAAGCGTTTCATGCTCCACATGTACTGGCTTGGGTAGGCCCGCACGTAGCGCTCCACCACTTGGCTCATGGCGGCGCAGGACGTTTCGGTGTCGGTGCTGTACATTGCGTCGGGGGCGGCTTCGAGGATGACTTTGTAGCCGGAGCCGTCCGGCAGGCGCAGGGCGTGGAGGAAGACGCCGACCGCCTTGCCGCCGGCGAGCATGTTCGGCACGAACTTGCTGGTCAGGGCCTGGGTGGCGAAGAAGGGCACGAAGATGCCGGCGGATTCGGACGGCTCCGGATCGGCGGGGATCCCCACCTGGCCGCCCTTGCGCACTTCCTTGATGACGCTGAGGATGCCTTCCTTGGTCGACGCCGCGACCTTGTTGCCCAGTTGCACGCGTTGCTTCTGCAGCAATTCGTCCACCGCCTTGAGCTTGGGCGGACGGTAGAAAATGATCGGTTTGCACTGGCTGCAATAGAAGTGATTGAGCACTTCCCAGTTGCCCAGATGGCTGGTGATGCCAACCACGCCCTTGCCCGAGGCCAGGGCTTCTTTCAGCACCTCCAGGCCTTCGACTTCGCGCACCAGTTCGATGGAGCGCTGGGCCGGCCAGATCCAGGCGCAGGCGCTTTCGGTCAGAGACTTGCCGATGTCCTTGAGGCTCTGGCCCACCAGGCGTTCGCGCTCGGCGGGGTCCATCTCGGGAAAGCATTTGGCGAGGTTGATCCGCACCACATCGCGGGAACGGTTGGGAAATTTCCACATGAGCCAGCCGATGGCCGAGCCTACCGCCTGCACCGCTCGCCAGGGCAGCAGCGCAAACAACCGCAGAGCGCCGACCAGCAAGGCGCCTTTCAACTTATCCACAGGTCACTCCTGAATGTATGGGGCGTGTTGCGAGCTGGCTATTCTAACCGCCGTTTACCAACTCGGCGTAGCGGTCGCAGTCTTGGGTGTGGTCCATGACCATGCCCGAGGCCTGCATCAGCGCATAGCAAATAGTCGGCCCGACAAAGGTGAACCCGAGTTTTTTCAGGCCTTTGCTCATCGCCAACGCCTCAGGCGTGATGGCTGGCACTTCGGTGCGGTCCTTGAAATGGTTGACGATGGGTTTGCCGTCCACGAACGACCAAAAGAATGCCACCGGGTCTTCCAGGGCCAGCCAGGCCTGGGCATTACGGCGTGCAGCCTTGAGCTTGAGACGGTTGCGGATGATGCCGGGGTCGAGCATCAGTTCATCGATTTCCGCGTCGCTCATCTGCGCCACTCGTTGCACATCGAAGCCGTACAACACTTGCCGGTAGCGCTCGCGTTTGCGCAAAACAGTGATCCAGGACAGCCCTGCCTGGAACCCTTCGAGCAAAAGCAACTCGAACAGACCCTGCGCATCGCGCAGCGGCGTGCCCCACTCTTGATCGTGATAAGCCATGTACAACGGATCTTCGGAACACCAAAAGCAGCGTGGCATAAGGCTCCAGGGGGCGTGCGCACGAACGAATCGGGTATACTCCCGCTCTTTAAATCGCAGCCCAAGAAACAGGTGAATTTCGTGAGCCAGCCTACGCCAGCCGTGCGTACCTTCCAAGACTTGATCCTCGCCCTCCAGCAATACTGGGCCGAGCAAGGTTGCGTGGTACTTCAGCCCTACGATATGGAAGTAGGCGCCGGCACTTTCCACACTGCCACGTTTCTGCGTGCCATCGGCCCGGAAACCTGGAACGCCGCTTATGTGCAGCCCAGCCGCCGCCCGACTGACGGCCGCTACGGCGAAAACCCGAACCGCCTGCAGCATTACTACCAGTTCCAGGTGGTCCTGAAGCCGAACCCGGAGAACTTCCAGGAACTGTACCTGGGCTCCCTCAAGCACGTGGGCCTCGACCCGTTGGTGCACGACATTCGTTTCGTCGAAGACAACTGGGAATCGCCAACCCTGGGCGCCTGGGGCCTGGGCTGGGAAGTCTGGCTCAACGGCATGGAAGTGACCCAGTTCACCTACTTCCAGCAGGCGGGCGGTATCGAGTGCTACCCGGTCACCGGCGAGATCACCTATGGTCTCGAGCGCCTGGCCATGTACCTGCAGGGCGTGGATTCGGTCTATGACCTGGTGTGGGCCGACGGCCCGTTCGGCAAAGTGACCTATGGCGACGTGTTCCACCAGAACGAAGTGGAGCAGTCGACCTATAACTTCGAACACGCCAATGTCGACAAGCTGTTCGAACTGTTCGATTTCTACGAAAGCGAAGCCAAGCGCCTGATCGAACTGGACCAGCCGCTGCCGCTGCCGAGCTATGAAATGGTGTTGAAGGCATCCCATACCTTCAACCTGCTGGATGCGCGCCGGGCGATTTCCGTGACCGCGCGCCAGCAATACATCCTGCGTGTACGCACCCTGGCGCGTTCCGTTGCGCAAGCCTACCTGCTGGCCCGTGCCAAGCTGGGCTTCCCGATGGCGACCCCGGACCTGCGTGATGAAGTGTTGGCTAAGCTGGAGGCTGCACAATGAGTGCTCAAGATTTTCTGGTTGAACTGGGCACCGAAGAATTGCCACCCAAAGCCCTGAACACCCTGGCCGATGCGTTCCTGGCCGGCATCGAAAAAGGCCTGCAAGCCGCTGGCCTGAACTTCGAAACCAAACACGTCTATGCCGCGCCGCGCCGCCTGGCCGTGCTGATCACCGCCCTGGAAACCCAGCAGCCGGACCGCAGCATCAACCTCGACGGCCCGCCACGCCAGGCCGCGTTCGATGCCGATGGCAACCCGACCCAGGCCGCCCTGGGCTTCGCCAAGAAGTGCGGCGTGGACCTGAGCGAGATCGACCAGAGCGGTCCGAAGCTGCGCTACAGCCAGAGCATCAAGGGCAAGCCGACCGCCAGCCTGTTGCCGACCATTGTCGAAGATTCCCTGAACGACCTGCCGATTCCCAAGCGCATGCGCTGGGCCGCGCGCAAGGAAGAGTTCGTGCGTCCGACCCAATGGCTGGTGATGCTGCTCGGCGACGAGGTCATCGATTGCACGATCCTGGCGCAGAAGGCCGGTCGCGATTCCCGTGGTCACCGTTTCCATCATCCTCAGAGCGTACGCATCACGTCGCCGGCCAACTACCTGGCCGACCTGCGCGCCGCCTATGTGCTGGCCGACGCCAACGAGCGCCGCGAGCTGATCAGCAAGCGCACCGAAGAGCTGGCGACCAGCCAGGAAGGCACGGCAATCGTGCCGGCCAACCTGCTGGACGAAGTGACCGCGCTGGTGGAATGGCCGGTGCCGCTGGTGTGCTCGTTCGAGGAACGCTTCCTTGAAGTGCCGCAGGAAGCACTGATCACCACCATGCAGGACAACCAAAAGTACTTCTGCCTGCTGGACGCGGAGGGCAAGCTGCTGCCTCGCTTCATCACCGTGGCCAACATCGAAAGCAAGGACCCGCAGCAGATCATCGCCGGTAACGAGAAAGTGGTTCGCCCGCGCCTGACAGACGCTGAGTTCTTCTTCAAGCAAGACAAGAAACAATCCCTGGAAAGCTTCAACCAGCGTTTGCAGAACGTGGTTTTCCAGGAAAAGCTCGGCAGCGTCTACGACAAGGCCGAGCGTGTCTCCAGGCTGGCGGCATTCATTGCCCCACGCATCGGCGGTGACGCCCAGCGCGCGGCCCGTGCCGGCATTCTTTCCAAGTGCGACCTGTCCACCGAGATGGTTGGTGAGTTTCCGGAGATGCAGGGCATCGCCGGTTATTACTACGCCCTCAACGATGGCGAGCCGCAAGACGTGGCACTGGCCCTGAACGAGCAGTACATGCCGCGCGGTGCCGGCGCTGAGTTGCCAACCACCTTGACCGGTGCGGCCGTGGCGATCGCCGACAAGCTCGACACCCTGGTCGGGATCTTCGGTATCGGCATGCTGCCCACTGGCAGCAAGGACCCGTACGCGCTGCGTCGCGCGGCGCTGGGCGTGTTGCGCATCCTGATCGACAAGCAGCTGGACCTGGACCTGAACGACGCCGTGGCCTTCGCCGTGAATGCGTTCGGCAGCAAGGTCAAGGCTGCCGGCCTGGCCGATGCGGTGCTTGAATTCATCTTCGACCGCCTGCGTGCGCGTTATGAAGACGAAGGCGTCGACGTCGCGACCTACCTGTCGGTGCGCGCCCTGAAGCCGGGCTCCGCCCTGGATTTCGATCAACGCGTACAGGCGGTGCAGGCGTTCCGCAAACTGCCGGAAGCCGCTGCGCTGGCGGCGGTGAACAAGCGTGTATCGAACCTGCTGGGCAAAGCCGAAGGCAATATCGCGGCCACCGTCGAGGCCAAGTACTTCGACAACGCCAACGAGTTTTCCCTGTATTCGGCGATCCAGCAGGCAGACCAGGCGGTCCAACCGATGGCGGCGGCGCGTCAGTACAGCGAAACCCTGGCACGCCTGGCAGCGTTGCGCGAGCCGGTGGATGCGTTTTTTGAGGCGGTAATGGTCAACGCTGAAGACGCCAACGTACGGGCCAACCGCTATGCACTGCTGGCGCGTCTGCGCGGGTTGTTCCTTGGTGTTGCCGATATTTCGCTGCTGGGGTAAGCCTTGAAACTGCTGATTCTCGATCGGGACGGCGTGATCAATCACGATTCCGATGCTTACATCAAGTCGGTGGAGGAATGGTTGCCGATCCCCGGTTCCATCGAGGCCATTGCGCAGTTGAGCAAGGCCGGCTGGACGGTGGCGGTGGCCACCAACCAGTCGGGCATTGCCCGCGGTTACTACGAGCTAACCGTCCTGGACGCCATGCACGAGCGCTTGCGCGAGCTGGTGGCCGAGCAGGGCGGTGAAATCGGCCTGATCGTTTATTGTCCGCACGGGCCGGACGAGGGCTGCGATTGCCGCAAGCCCAAGCCCGGCATGTTGAAAACCATCGCCACGCATTATGACGTTGCGCTGGCGGGCGTATGGTTCGTTGGCGACAGCCTCGGTGACCTGGAGGCGGCCAAGGCCGTCGATTGTCAGCCAGTTTTAGTAAAGACCGGGAAAGGCGAGAAGACTCTGGGCAAGACCCTACCGGTGGGCACCTTGATATTTGACGACCTGGCGGCGATTGCCGCTGAACTTATCCACAACTTGGGCTCCCCGACATCCTGATCAAGGATTGTTCGGGAAGCGCTTGAACGGCGGGCATTCCCCGCATGGTAGACGCCGCTATGTCGATACTGCAGGCCATCAGAAGCTTCCTCTTTTACCTGCTGCTGGGCACCAGTTCCTTGTTGTGGTGCACGCTGAGTTTTTTTGTCGCACCGTTCATGTCGTTCAGGACGCGCTACCGCTTCATCAACGTCTACTGGTGCCGCTGCGCACTTTGGCTAAGCAAGGTGTTCCTGGGCATTCGTTACGAAGTGAAGGGTGCCGAGAACGTGCCCGACCGACCTTGCGTCATCCAGTCCAACCATCAGAGCACTTGGGAAACCTTCTTTCTCTCGGCCTATTTCGAGCCATTGAGCCAGGTCCTCAAGCGCGAGCTGCTGTTCGTACCGTTCTTCGGCTGGGCCATGGCGATGCTGCGCCCGATCGCGATTGATCGCGACAACCCCAAGGTTGCGCTCAAGCAAGTGGCGCAAAAAGGCGATGAGCTGCTGAAGGACAACGTCTGGGTCCTCATTTTTCCCGAAGGCACCCGCGTGCCCTATGGGACGATCGGAAAGTTCTCCCGCAGCGGTTCGGCGTTGGCTGTAAATGCAGGCCTGCCGGTGCTGCCGATTGCACACAATGCCGGCAAATTCTGGCCAAAGACGGGCTGGATCAGAACGCCTGGAACCATCACCGTGGTCATCGGCGCACCGATGTATGCAGAGGGCAGCGGCCCCCGGGCAATCGCTGAGCTCAACGACCGCGTCCAGGCCTGGAACGAACAGACGCAAAGGGATTTGGGTTCGCTACCATCAGCCCCCGCCGCACCGGCAACGCCGGACACGCTCGCTGTCTGAGAACTGTGGATAACCTGTGTACCGTTTCGCTGAATTTAGTTGCTTTTGTTTCCTAATACCTTGTTTTTAAAGCATATTTCTTAAGCACATAAAACAGCGGAAAAGGTGCATAAGTTTTTATAGCGCTCTTGAAACGCAGCTTCGGTGTTCGTCGAAGCTGCGATTTTTAACTCAACAGCGGAAACCGCAAGCTGAAGGTTGTCCCTTCCCCCACTTCGCTACGGCATTCAATCTCCCCGCCATGATGATCGACGACTGCCTTGACCATGGACAGTCCCAGGCCAATGCCATCCACGCCATGAGCTGAAGAAAAGCGTCGATACTGAATGAACAGGTCTGGCAGCTCCCCGGCATCGATGCCTTTGCCTTGGTCAACCACATCGCAAGTCAACCAACCCTCCGCACATCGCACATGCAGTGAAATACAGGTTTCGCTCGTGCTGTATTTGATGGCGTTTTCCAGCAAGTTGAAGAGCGCGCGAGTCAGCAGGGGTTGATCGGCGTTGACTGTCGCTTCGTCATCATCCAGTTGGTATTGCAGATGGATGTTCTTGGCCTGGGCGATGGGTAATGCCTGGTCCATGACGTCCAGGACCAGCATTGCAAACAGCGTCGGCCGGAACTGGTAGGCGTCTGATTCAGCCTTGGCCAATTGGACGAACCCGTCAGTCAGGTCCAAGGCACGACGGACCTGGCGCTCGATCTGGTCGAACAGTGGGTTTTCAGCCCCTGCGTCATGCCGATGCACATCGAGCAGCGCCAGGATGGCCGAGTGGGGGGCGCGCAGGTCATGGGAAAGGAAGCGGAGCATGACACTGCGCTGCTCTTCGGCCGCCCGCTCGGCGCTCAGGTCCGTCAGGCTCATCAGCCAACCTATAGGGACGTCCCCATCAACTGGCAGCAGCGCAGCTCTTTCCAGCCGCAGGCTGCGTTCACGTATGTCGCGAAACTCTACCAACGGCAATGTGGACAATCGGTGGGCAGGGGAGTGCGCCAATGCGGGATAACCCAGCCGTGCCAGTGCTTCCAGCACATCCGCGCCCACCAGGGCATGATCGAACAACTCACGGGCCTTGCGATTGCCGAGCAGTATGTTGCCTTGCGGATCGCTGATCATCGTCGCCACCGGCAAATACTCCAGGCCGTCGGCAATAAAACGTCGCGTGTCCCGCGTGCGATTCATGGCCTGTTCCAACGCCATGATTTGTCCTTGTAGACCATCACTGCCGATATAGGACGCGCGACGACGCTCCGGGAATACCTTCGGCTCCGCATCTAGGCGTGCCAACTCCCAACCAAAATAAGCCAGCACCACGCTCAAGCGCCGCCAGTTCCAGATCAGATAACCGCCGAGCATGCCCAGCAGGCTAGGTGCCGGCGACCACGACCTACCCTGCGCGTCCAGCAACAGGCTTACGAGTAGGGCCGCTGCCATGCCTGCCACTGTCGTTCCCAGGGCAAAGCGCGGGCGCAACAGCAGCGAACCCAGGACGCAGCCCACCAGACATGTTGATAGCAAGGCGGCGACCGTCCCATCGCGATCCGAATGCACGCAATACGACATCAACGCGGTCGTTGGTAACAGGAGAAGACTTATCCACAACCATTCGCGAACCCAACGACGAAACAACCGTTGGACTTGGGTGGGTTCACGACTTTCATGGCGAAGCGGGTTGCTCATAAGTAACCTGACGGAACATGGACTGGGGGGTATTGATCATGACTTGGCGCGTCATACGTTCAGCGTCAAGCCCGAGACTATAGCGGACTCGATCGTGGCATGCGGCTGCCTTTCCCTCGTCGCCACTAGCCGGTATTGTCTCAGCCTGCGACAGGAGAGTGAAACAAGTCAGCTGCTGAGTTGCCTTCATCGCCCCTGTGGATGTCAGTATTTTCAAGATCAAGGAATCGCGTCCCATGCGTGTCGCCATACTGGATGACGAACCGGCCGAACTACGCCGGGTGGAACAGACACTGCAACAGATCCCCGGAAGGGGCGAGCAAGCCTGGACACTGCATAGTTTCGAACGAAGCGAAGATCTGTTGCGCCAACTGCGCCGCGAAACATTCGACCTGCTGATACTCGACTGGCAATTGCCGGATATCAGCGGACTGTCTTTGCTTCGCTGGACACGCGAGCACATGGACTCACCACCGGCTGCCATCATGCTCACCAGCCGTGACGGCGAGCACGACATTGTCCAAGCCCTTAATGCCGGTGCCGACGACTACGTCAGCAAGCCATTCCGTCCCAATGAACTCAAGGCCCGGGTTACGGCAGTACTGCGCCGTCATAACCTGCAACGCATACCGACCAGTGATGTCTTGGTATTCAACGACCTCGAATTCGACGACGCGGAACTCACGGTTACCCGCGCTGGCATTCCCATCAGCCTGACTGAACGAGAATATCGCCTGGCTCGCTGCCTGTTTGCCAACCTCGGGCGGCCACTGTCCCGGGAGTATTTTTATGAACGCTTCTGGACCCACGAGGAAATGACCTCGTCCCGTCCGCTCGACACCCACATCTACCGCTTGCGCAACAAACTAGGGCTGACGGCGGATCGGGGCTGGCAGTTGCTGACTATCTATGGGTATGGATATCGTCTGGAGAGCGTGGCGGCGGGCAGCGAGGCTTGCGAAGCGAGTTAGCGTAAAAAAAAAGGCCAACGCATACGCGTTGGCCTTCTTCGTTGGGGCAGCGACAACCCGGATCAGAAATCCAGGTTGGATACCGCCAATGCGTTGCTCTCGATGAAGTCACGACGTGGCTCGACCGCATCCCCCATCAGGGTATTGAAGATCTGGTCCGCGCCAATGGCGTCTTCGATGGTGACTTTCAGCATGCGACGCGAGCCCGGGTCCATGGTGGTTTCCCACAGTTGGTCCGGGTTCATCTCGCCCAGCCCTTTGTATCGCTGGATGGTGTGGCGCTTGGTGCTTTCAGCCATCAGCCATTCAAGGGCTTCTTTGAACTCAGTCACGGACTTCTTGCGCTCACCGCGCTGGATGTAAGCCCCTTCGTCTAGCAGCGTGCTCAACTGAGCGCCGAGAGAGACGACCGTCTTGTAGTCGTTGCTGCTGAAGAAGTCGCGGTTGAAGGTGACGTAGTTCGACAGGCCGTGGGAAATCAGTTCGACTTCAGGCAGCCATACGTTGCGTTCACGGTCTTCACGCAGGCTGGCCTTGTAGACCAGGCCGGATTTTTCCACGGTACGCAGGCGGACTTCATACTGGGCCAGCCAATCCTGCATGGCAGCGTGATCGGACAGTTGCTCCAGGCTTACGGCCGGCAGGTAGATGAAGTGCTCGGTCAGTTCCTGCGGATACAGACGCGACAGACGCTTGAGGGTCTTCATCACCAGGCGGAAGTCATTCACCAGGCGCTCAAGGGCTTCACCGGAAATGCCCGGCGCATCTTCGTTCAGGTGCAGGCTCGCGTCTTCCAGGGCCGACTGCGTCATGTACTCTTCCATGGCGTCGTCGTCTTTGATGTATTGCTCTTGCTTGCCTTTCTTGACCTTGTACAACGGTGGTTGGGCGATATAGATGTAGCCGCGCTCGATCAGCTCCGGCAACTGACGGAAGAAGAACGTCAGCAGCAGGGTGCGGATGTGCGAACCGTCAACGTCAGCGTCGGTCATGATGATGATGTTGTGATAGCGCAGCTTGTCGATGTTGTACTCTTCGCGGCCGATGCCACAGCCCAGCGCGGTGATAAGCGTGCCGACTTCCTGGGAGGAAATCATCTTGTCGAAGCGCGCTTTCTCGACGTTGAGGATCTTGCCCTTCAACGGCAGGATGGCCTGGGTGCGACGGTTACGACCCTGCTTGGCGGAACCACCAGCAGAGTCACCTTCCACGAGGTACAGCTCGGACAGGGCAGGGTCCTTTTCCTGGCAGTCCGCCAGTTTGCCCGGCAGGCCCGCGATGTCCAGCGCGCCTTTGCGGCGAGTCATCTCACGAGCCTTGCGCGCCGCTTCACGGGCGCGGGCGGCGTCGATCATCTTGCCGACCACCAGCTTGGCTTCGTTGGGGTTCTCCAGCAGGAAGTCAGAGAAGTATTTCCCCATTTCCTGTTCGACCGCAGTCTTCACTTCGGAAGACACCAGCTTGTCCTTCGTCTGGGAGCTGAATTTCGGATCGGGCACCTTGACCGAAATGATCGCGGTCAAGCCTTCACGGGCATCGTCACCGGTAGTGGCGACCTTATGCTTCTTCGCCAGGCCTTCCTGTTCGATGTAATTGTTCAAGTTACGCGTGAGCGCCGAACGGAAGCCCACCAGGTGGGTTCCACCGTCGCGCTGCGGGATATTGTTGGTGAAACACAACAGGTTCTCGTTGAAGCTGTCGTTCCACTGCAGGGCGATTTCCACACCGATGCCGTCGTCGCGCTGCACATTGAAGTGGAACACCTGGTTGACCGCAGTCTTGTTGGTGTTCAGGTATTCAACGAACGCACGCAGGCCGCCTTCATACTTGAACAGCTCTTCCTTGCCGCTGCGCTCGTCCTTGAGGACGATGCCGACACCGGAGTTGAGGAAGGACAGTTCACGAATCCGCTTGGCCAGGATGTCCCAGCTGAAATGGATGTTCTTGAAGGTTTCGCTGGAAGCCTTGAAGTGGATCTGGGTGCCCGTGGTCTCGCTGTCGCCAACGATCGCCATCGGTGCCTGGGGCACGCCATGGACATAAGTCTGTTCCCAGATCTTGCCGCTGCGGCGAACGGTCAGCACCAGTTCTTCGGACAGTGCGTTCACCACCGAAACACCTACGCCGTGCAGACCGCCGGAAACCTTGTAGGAGTTATCGTCGAATTTCCCGCCTGCGTGTAGGACGGTCATGATGACCTCGGCAGCGGAAACACCTTCCTCTTTGTGCACGTCCACCGGGATGCCACGGCCGTTGTCACGAACGGTGATGGACTCATCCGGGTGGATGATGATGCTGATGTCGTCGCAATGGCCGGCGAGGGCTTCGTCGATGGAGTTGTCGACCACCTCGAACACCATGTGGTGCAGGCCGCTACCATCATCAGTGTCGCCAATGTACATACCGGGACGTTTGCGTACGGCATCCAGGCCTTTCAGCACTTTAATGCTCGTTGAGTCGTACGTATTTTCTTCGCTCAATGCCTTCACTCCCGATGGTCGTGGGTCTGGGTGATACGGCCCTGTTCCACGTGGAACAGAGCGACTGGCGTTTCCGTCTGCCAGCCTTCCCTCAATAATTCGTGGTCTACACAAGTGATGAACACTTGGCAGCGTAAGTCTTCCAGCAAGCGGCATAACGCCCGACGGTGGGCTTCGTCCAGCTCGGACGGCAAGTCATCCACCAGATAAATACACTGACCGCGGCGGGCCTGGCTGACCAGATGCCCTTGGGCGATACGCAAGGCGCACACAACCAACTTCTGCTGCCCTCGGGACAAGATGTCCGCGGCATTATGTGCGCCCAATCGAAGCCGCAGGTCAGCGCGCTGAGGTCCAGCCTGGGTATGACCCATCTGCTGATCGCGCTGCAGCGAGCCAGCCAGCACGGCACTCAATTCCCGGTCCTTATCCCAGCCTCGGTAATAGCTGAGCGTCAGACCCTCAAGCTCAACGAGTTCGCTCAACGTCTGTTCGAAAACCGGTTTCAAGGCTTTTATATAAGCGCGGCGGTATTCATCGATTTCGGCGCTGGCCTGACACAGTTCCCTGTCCCAAACCGCTTGCGAAACGGCGTCAAGTGTACCATGTCGCAGCCAAGAGTTTCGCTGGCGCAGCGCCTTCTGCAAGCGCTGCCAGGTCGCCATGAAACGCGGTTCCACGTGGAACACGCCCCAGTCCAGAAACTGTCGGCGGATCTTGGGGGCGCCTTCCAACAAACGGAAGCTGTCCGGGTTGATCAACTGCAACGGCAGGATTTCGGCCAACTGCGCGGCACTGCGCGCGTTCTGGCCATCGATGCGGATCTGGAACTCGCCTTGCCGGTCCCGAGAGATCCCCAGGGCGCTATGGCCGCCTTCCGCCAGTTCCACTTGGCCAAACACCGTACACGCCAGTTGGTCGTACTGAATGACCGGCAACAGACGGGTGCTGCGAAACGAACGGGCAAGCCCAAGCAGGTGCACGGCTTCCAGCACGCTGGTCTTGCCGCTGCCGTTGGCGCCGTAAAGAATATTGATGCGGGGGGAAGGGGAGAAGGTCACCGGGTGCAGATTGCGCACCGCGGTGACCGAGACGCGACTTAAGGACATCTAGCTGATTCTGATTACAGACGCATCGGCATGACAACGTAAGCCGAATCGTCGTTATCAGACTCCTGCACCAGCGCACTGCTGTTGGAGTCGGACAGGATCAGACGCACCTGCTCAGTGGTCATCACGCCCAGCACGTCCAGCAGGTAGCTGACGTTGAAACCGATTTCCAGTGAGCCGCCGTTGTAGTCGACGCCGACTTCTTCTTCCGCTTCTTCCTGCTCGGGGTTGTTCGCCTGGATCTTCAGCTGCCCGTTGGCCAACTGCAAACGAATGCCGCGGTATTTTTCGTTGGAGAGGATCGCGGTACGGCTGAACGCTTCGCGCAGCGCTTGGCGATCGCCCAGTACCAGCTTGTCACCACCTTTTGGCAGCACACGCTCGTAATCGGGGAACTTGCCGTCCACCAGTTTCGACGTGAAAGTGAACTCGCCAGTCGTGGCGCGGATGTGGTGCTGGCCCAACACGATGCTGACGTTGCCGTCCGGCTCGGTCAGCAGACGGGCCAGCTCCAAGATGCCCTTACGCGGCACGATTACCTGATGGCGATCCGGCTGACCGATATCAGCCTGCATCGAGCACATCGCCAAGCGATGACCGTCGGTAGCCACGGCGCGGATGATCCCGGCAGACACTTCCAACAGCATGCCGTTGAGGTAATAACGCACATCCTGCTGGGCCATGGCGAAACTGGTGCGCTCGATCAGGCGGCGCAGCTTGCTCTGCTCCAGGCTGCAAGTCAGCGATCCCGGGCCTTCCTCGACCGTCGGGAAATCGTTGGCCGGCAGGGTCGACAAAGTGAAACGGCTGCGACCAGCCTTGACGACGAGCTTTTGCTCATCAACCTTGATATCGATCAGCGCATCGTTTGGCAGGCTCTTGCAGATATCCATCAGCTTACGCGCAGGCACGGTGATGGAACCCGGATCGGCCGGCTCTTCGAGTTGGACACGACCAACCAGCTCGACTTCCAGGTCGGTACCGGTCAGCGACAATTGCTGGCCTTCGACAACCAGCAGCACGTTGGAAAGTACCGGCAAGGTCTGGCGGCGTTCGACGACGCCCGCGACCAGTTGCAGGGGTTTCAACAGGGCTTCGCGTTGAATGGTGAAATGCATGGTCTAGTCCCTTGCCTTAATAAGCTGCGCTGGTGGTCATCAAGTGGTCAATGTACGCAGCAGGTTCTTGTAGTCCTCGCGGATGTCCGCGTCGGATTCCTTAAGTTCGTTGATCTTGCGGCAGGCGTGCAGCACCGTGGTGTGGTCGCGTCCACCAAACACGTCGCCGATTTCCGGCAGGCTGTGGTTGGTCAGTTCCTTGGACAAGGCCATGGCCACCTGTCGCGGTCGAGCCACCGAACGTGAACGACGTTTCGAAAGCAGGTCGGAAATCTTGATTTTGTAGTATTCAGCAACGGTACGCTGAATGTTATCCACAGACACAAGTTTGTCCTGAAGCGCCAGCAGGTCCTTCAACGACTCGCGGATCAGCTCGATGGTGATATCCCGGCCCATGAAATGAGAATGGGCAATCACCCGCTTGAGGGCACCTTCAAGCTCACGCACGTTCGAGCGAATACGCTGGGCGATGAAGAACGCGGCGTCATGAGGAAGCTCGACCTTGGCCTGATCGGCTTTCTTCATCAGGATCGCGACCCGGGTTTCCAGCTCAGGCGGCTCGACGGCCACCGTCAGGCCCCAACCGAAACGCGACTTGAGGCGTTCCTCAAGGCCTTCGATCTCTTTCGGGTAGCGGTCGCTGGTGAGAATGACTTGCTGCCCGCCTTCAAGCAATGCGTTGAAGGTGTGGAAGAACTCTTCCTGTGAACGTTCCTTGCGGGCGAAGAATTGAATGTCGTCGATCAGCAAGGCGTCGACCGAACGGTAGAAACGCTTGAACTCGTTGATAGCATTGAGCTGCAACGCCTTGACCATATCGGCCACGAAACGCTCGGAATGCAAGTACACAACTTTGGCGTTCGGGTTCTTCTTTAATAGATGGTTGCCCACCGCATGCATCAAGTGGGTCTTACCCAGGCCGACGCCGCCATAAAGAAAGAGCGGGTTGTAGCCGTGCTTGGGGTTATCCGCCACCTGCCAGGCCGCGGCGCGAGCCAATTGGTTGGATTTACCTTCAACGAAATTCTCGAAGGTAAAGGTCCGGTTCAGATAGCTGGTGTGCTTGAGCGCGCCTTCGACCTGGACGGTGCGTTGTTCGGTACGCACCGGCGCCTGCTGGGAGCTCGCCCCGGCCATCGGGTCGAAGCTGTCCCGGGAAGGCTCTTCACTGACCTCGGCCACTTTTTGTGCATTGCGCTTGCTCGGGGCTGGCGCGGGCGCTGGGGCGGCATGGTTGTTGACCGGTACCGGCGCAGCCTGCTGGGCCTGTGACGCAGCAGCAGCCAGCGGCGCGTTGGGCGCGGCGCGGGGGGCGGAGCTACGTTTGCTGCCTATTAATAAGGACAACGCAGGCGCCATGCCATTGCCATGCTCATCGAGCAGTTCCATGACCCGGCCCAGGTACTTTTCGTTGACCCAGTCGAGGACGAAACGGTTCGGTGCATAGACACGCAACTCGTCGCCTTCGGCTTCGACCTGTAGTGGACGGATCCAAGTGTTGAATTGTTGGGCAGGCAGCTCATCGCGCAAAAGCTCCACGCACTGCTGCCAAAGTTCCACTGACACGGACATCCCCTAAGTTGAAAGCCGGTGAGGCAAAAACAAGCGGCCATTGTAGCGAGCAGACGAGCACTTATCCACACGCAGCTTGCTCATCGACCATGATTTATCAATGCGTAAACCGAACGAAAGGCGACCGGCGGTCGGTGGATAAGCCCTGTGGATAACCGCGCCTGAAGCCGTTGCACAACTGGGGGCGAAACTCAGTGGATAACCGGCCTGTGGATAACCTGGCATTCCACACACAGCTTATCCGACAGCGCGGCACAGGCTTGCCACCGCTTTCCCGCCTAGTTGTCATTCTCTGTACATAGCGGATTACAAGGCCTTGGAGTGGTTATCCACAGTTAGGCGCCGGCCTTGCTTTTATAAGCTCTACAAAAAAGCTTTAAATACTTTCCTTCTTTATTTCTATATCTAGCGTTGTGTGACGAAACCGCCGAAAAGCGCCTGGTCATCTATTTAAAGGAAACGCTGGTTGGAAATTGACCTAGAGGCTTGCTTTCTCTAGAATCCCCGGTCTCTTAAAACGGGGGCCATTCCGGCCCGTTGTGGACGAACCAGGTAACACGACATGAAACGTACTTTCCAACCAAGCACTATCAAACGCGCTCGTACCCACGGTTTCCGTGCTCGCATGGCTACCAAGAATGGTCGTGCCGTCCTGTCGCGTCGTCGCGCCAAAGGTCGTGCGCGTCTGGCAGTTTGATAATCCGGCACTGGAGGTGAGTCAGGACTTCAGTCGGGAAAAGCGTCTGCTTACCCCCCGGCATTTCAAGGCAGTCTTTGACTCCCCTACCGGCAAGGTTCCGGGGAAAAATCTCCTGCTCCTTGCGCGCAGTAACGATCTCGATCACCCCCGACTTGGGCTGGTTATCGGGAAAAAGAGCGTTAAGCTCTCCGTTCAGCGCAATCGCCTCAAGCGTTTGATGCGCGAATCGTTTCGCCTGAATCAGGATTCACTGGTGGGGTGGGACATTGTGATCGTTGCGCGCAAAGGTTTGGGTGACGTAGAAAACCCCGAATTGATTCAGCATTTCGGCAAGCTCTGGAAACGTCTGGCCCGTAACAAGCCAGCACCAGCAGCCAACACCGAAACTGTAGGGGTAGACAGTACCGATGCGTAAGCTGGCACTCGTTCCGATCCAGTTTTATCGCTACGCCATTAGTCCCCTGATGGCCAGCCACTGTCGTTTCTACCCCAGTTGTTCTTGCTACGCGTATGAAGCCATAGAAAATCATGGCCTTCTGCGCGGTGGCTGGCTGACCTTTCGTCGTTTAGGTCGCTGTCATCCGTGGAATCCCGGCGGTTATGACCCGGTTCCGCCTATCCCTACCTCCCGTTCTTCTTCGATGGCCGAGTAATCATGGATATCAAACGCACGATCCTGATCGTCGCCCTGGCAATCGTGTCCTACGTCATGGTCCTTAAATGGAACCAGGACTATGGCCAGGCTGCCCTGCCGACTCAGAATGTTGCAGCCAGCAATACCGCACCGAGCCTGCCGGATGCTCCAGTTGGCAACAACGCTGCCAACAATGACGACATCCCACGCGCGGCAAGCGATACCAGCGCTCCTGCCGAAGCCCCAGTGGCTGTAAGCAAAGATCTCATCCAGATCAAGACGGACGTGCTCGAGCTGGCAATCGACCCACAAGGTGGTGACGTCGCGCAGCTGAAGCTGCCGCTGTACCCACGTCGTCAGGATCATCCGGAAATTCCGTTCCAGTTGTTCGACAACGGTAACGAGCGCACCTATCTGGCCCAAAGTGGCCTGATCGGTACCAACGGTCCGGATTCGAACCCGGCCGGTCGCCCGATCTACTCTGCCGAGAAGAAGACTTATCAACTGGCTGACGGTCAGGACCAACTGGTCGTGGACCTGAAGTTCAGCAAGGACGGCGTCAACTACATCAAGCGTTTCACTGTGAAACGTGGCATGTACGACGTAACCGTCTCTTATCTGATCGACAACCAGAGCGCCCAGCCTTGGTCCGGTGCGATGTTCGCGCAACTCAAGCGTGATGCCAGCGACGATCCATCCTCCAGCACCGCCACCGGCACCGCGACTTACCTGGGCGCTGCCCTGTGGACAAGTTCGGAACCGTACAAGAAAGTGTCCATGAAGGACATGGACAAGGCTCAGCTCAAGGAAACCGTCCAAGGTGGCTGGGTTGCCTGGCTGCAGCACTATTTTGTAACTGCGTGGATCCCGCAAAAAGGCGACAGTAACGTCGTCCAGACGCGTAAAGACAGCAAAGGCAACTTCATCATCGGTTATACCGGCCCGACATTGACTGCCGCGCCCGGTGCAAAAGTCGAAACGAGCGCCGTTCTGTATGCCGGTCCAAAAAGCCAGGCCGTGCTGAAAGAGTTGTCCCCAGGTCTGGAATTGACTGTTGACTATGGCTTCCTTTGGTTCATTGCCCAGCCAATCTTCTGGCTGCTGCAACATATCCACAGCATCGTCGGCAACTGGGGTTGGTCGATCATCTTCCTGACCATGCTGATCAAGGGGATCTTCTTCCCGCTGTCGGCTGCCAGCTACAAATCGATGGCACGGATGCGTGCAGTGGCGCCGAAACTGGCCGCCCTGAAAGAACAACATGGCGATGACCGGCAGAAAATGTCTCAGGCCATGATGGAGTTGTACAAGAAGGAGAAGATCAACCCGCTGGGTGGTTGCTTGCCGATTCTTGTACAAATGCCTGTGTTCCTCGCGCTTTACTGGGTCTTGCTGGAAAGCGTGGAGATGCGCCAGGCTCCGTTCATGCTGTGGATTACGGACCTGTCGATCAAGGATCCGTTCTTCATCCTGCCGATCATCATGGGCGCCACCATGTTCATCCAGCAGCAGCTGAACCCGACACCTCCGGACCCGATGCAGGCGAAGGTCATGAAAATGATGCCAATCATCTTCACCTTCTTCTTCCTGTGGTTCCCGGCGGGTCTTGTGCTGTACTGGGTTGTGAACAACGTGCTGTCGATCACCCAGCAGTGGTACATCACGCGTAAGATCGAAGCGGCTACGAAAAAAGCCGAGGCGTAACTTGCTCTGTGGATAACCACACAAAACGCCCCCTAGTGGGGCGTTTTGCTATCTGCCATTTTTGTCTGGATACCGGTTTATGAGCGCACCGCGTGAAACCATCGCCGCCGTTGCCACCGCTCAAGGTCGCGGCGGTGTCGGCATCGTCCGTATTTCGGGGCCGTTGGCCAGTGTCGCGGCCAACGCGATCAGCGGTCGTGAACTCAGGCCGAGGTTTGCCCATTACGGCCCGTTCTTCGATTCGCAGCGGCAAGTGCTCGATGAAGGGCTGGCCTTGTATTTCCCGGGGCCTAACTCATTCACCGGTGAAGATGTGTTGGAGCTGCAGGGCCACGGCGGCCCGGTTGTCCTGGACATGTTGCTCCAGCGTTGCCTCGAGCTGGGCTGTCGCCTGGCGCGGCCGGGGGAATTCAGCGAACGAGCATTCCTCAACGACAAACTCGACCTGGCCCAGGCCGAGGCCATTGCCGATCTCATCGAAGCGAGCTCCGCGCAAGCGGCACGTAATGCGTTGCGCTCGTTGCAAGGGGCATTTTCACAGCGTGTGCATAACCTCACCGAGCAACTGATCGGCCTACGCATCTACGTCGAGGCCGCAATCGATTTCCCCGAAGAGGAAATCGACTTTCTCGCCGATGGCCACGTGCTGAGCATGCTCGATAAGGTCCGCGATGAATTATCCACAGTCCTGCGTGAAGCTGGGCAGGGTGCCTTGCTCCGTGACGGGATGACAGTGGTGATTGCCGGTCGGCCGAACGCCGGCAAATCCAGTCTGCTTAACGCCTTAGCCGGTCGCGAAGCAGCGATCGTCACCGAGATTGCCGGCACCACCCGAGACATCCTGCGCGAACATATCCACATCGATGGAATGCCCCTGCACGTGGTGGACACCGCTGGTTTGCGCGACACCGATGACCAGGTCGAAAAAATTGGTGTTGAACGTGCCCTGAAGGCCATCAGTGAAGCCGACCGTGTATTGCTGGTGGTGGACGCGACTGCGCCGGAAGCGGACGATCCCTTTGCCTTGTGGCCTGAGTTCCTCCATGTTCGCCCGGATCCAGCGAAAGTCACGCTGATTCGTAACAAGGCTGACCTGACCGGGGAGGCGATTGCCCTCGAAGTCAGCGACGACGGCCACGTGACCATCAGCCTAAGCGCGAAATCAGCGGGCGAGGGGCTGGAATTGCTGCGCGACCATCTCAAGGCTTGCATGGGTTATGAACAGACCTCGGAGAGCAGCTTCAGCGCCAGGCGCAGACACCTCGAAGCACTGCGCCACGCCAGCGCGGCCTTGGAGCACGGCCGCGCACAATTGACCTTGGCGGGGGCAGGAGAACTGCTGGCAGAAGATCTTCGCCAGGCTCAACAGTTCCTCGGGGAAATTACCGGCGCCTTCAGCTCTGATGATCTGTTGGGGCGGATCTTTTCCAGCTTCTGCATCGGTAAATAACCCCGCTGGGGCTGTCGACAAACCCGTGGCGAGGGAGCTTGCTCCCGTTCGGCTGCGACGTAGTCGTAAACCGGCGGGTGCGGTGTGTCAGGTACTCCGCGTTCGGCAGGTTTTGGGGCGCCGCTTCGCTACCCAGCGGGAGCAAGCTCCCTCGCCACAGGCCTATCGTTCCTCGGCAACCACATCACGTCTTTGCAGCCGGGTTTGTCCTCGAAAGCCTATCGAGCGCAACACAAACCCGCTACCTCCTCTTTTTTTTGAACTGATTGCCCTTAATGGCGGCTTGCCTGTGGACGCTTCGGCGACCCTTGTCGGCTGTTTTCTGTGGATTAAGCCCTGTGAATAACTGCGACTGAGGTCGGTTGATAAGGCTCCTTCAAAACTGGATATAACCGCGCCTGTGGATAACGACCATATTAATCCACAGGCTTACACCGGTTATCCAAGGCGCTCCGGGGCACATGGCCACAGGGTTTTGAAACTCTGTACATGCTGTAAAACAAGGGATGCAGAACGTTATCCACAGATAGGCCGGTCACTAAGAATAAACATAAAAACAAAGGTTTTATAAATTTCTTTCTTTTTTATTTTTTTAACCCCGAGTTCTCCACAGCTGGTTAAATTTTGTGCAGAGGGTTCTTTAGGAAGAGGGAAGTCCCTATACTTGCCGACCCTGGTTCGAAAACGCCCAGGAACCAAGCCAGAATCTATTTCCGAATTACCTGAATAAAGCAGGCACGAGGTGCGTGGTGGATTTCCCTTCCCGTTTTGAAGTGATCGTCATCGGCGGCGGTCATGCCGGTACCGAGGCAGCACTTGCATCAGCACGCATGGGCGCTAAAACCCTGCTGCTGACGCATAACGTGGAAACCCTCGGTGCCATGAGCTGCAACCCCGCCATTGGTGGCATCGGCAAGAGCCACCTGGTCAAGGAAATCGACGCCCTTGGCGGTGCGATGGCCATGGCCACGGATAAAGGGGGCATTCAGTTTCGCGTGTTGAACAGCCGCAAGGGCCCAGCCGTGCGCGCCACCCGCGCCCAGGCCGATCGAGTCCTGTACAAGGCCGCTGTCCGTGAAATCCTGGAAAACCAGCCGAACCTGTGGATATTTCAACAAGCAGCCGATGACCTGATCGTCGAGCAGGACCAAGTACGCGGTGTCGTCACGCAAATGGGTCTGCGTTTCTTCGCCGATTCCGTGGTGTTGACCACCGGGACCTTCCTCGGCGGACTTATCCACATCGGTTTGCAGAATTTTTCCGGCGGTCGCGCTGGGGATCCTCCATCGATCGCCCTGGCCCAGCGCCTGCGTGAACTGCCGCTGCGTGTTGGTCGGTTGAAAACCGGTACACCACCGCGTATCGACGGCAAGTCGGTGGATTTCTCGGTGATGACCGAGCAACCTGGCGATACGCCGATCCCGGTGATGTCGTTCAAGGGCAACAAAGAACAGCATCCACGGCAAGTCAGTTGCTGGATCACCCATACCAACGCTCGCACCCACGAAATCATCGCGGCGAACCTCGATCGTTCGCCGATGTATTCCGCTGCTGGTGAAATCGAAGGTGTCGGCCCCCGCTATTGCCCGTCGATCGAAGACAAGATCCATCGTTTTGCCGACAAGGAAAGCCATCAGGTGTTCATCGAACCGGAAGGTTTGACCACCCATGAGCTGTATCCGAACGGGATATCCACAAGTCTGCCGTTCGACGTGCAATTGCAGATCGTGCAATCGATCCGTGGCATGGAGAACGCGCACATCGTGCGTCCGGGTTATGCGATCGAGTACGACTACTTCGATCCGCGCGATCTGAAGTACAGCCTGGAAACCAAAGTTATCGGCGGTCTGTTCTTCGCTGGACAGATCAACGGCACCACCGGTTACGAAGAAGCGGGTGCCCAGGGTTTGCTCGCCGGAGCCAACGCCGCACTGCTCGCCAAGGGTAAGGAAGCCTGGTGCCCGCGCCGTGATGAGGCGTACATCGGTGTTCTGGTGGACGACCTGATTACCCTGGGTACTCAGGAACCGTATCGGATGTTCACCTCCCGCGCCGAATATCGCCTGATCCTGCGTGAAGACAACGCCGATCTGCGTCTGACCGAAAAAGGGCGTGAACTGGGCTTGGTGGATGACGTGCGTTGGGCCGCGTTCTGCAAGAAGCGCGAAAGTATCGAGCTGGAAGAGCAGCGCCTGAAAAGTACCTGGGTTCGCCCGGGCACCGAACAGGGCGATGCGATTGCAGCTCGGTTCGGTACCCCGTTGACCCACGAATACAACCTGCTCAACTTGTTGAGCCGTCCGGAAATCGATTACGCCGGGCTGGTGGAAGTGACCGGTCAAGGTGCGGAGGATCCGCAAGTCGCCGAACAGGTCGAAATCAAGACCAAATACGCCGGTTACATCGACCGCCAGCAGGATGAAATCGCTCGCTTGCGCGCCAGCGAAGACACCAAATTGCCTGTGGATATCGATTACACCGGCATCTCCGGATTGTCGAAAGAGATCCAGAGCAAACTCGGTGCGACGCGGCCAGAAACCCTGGGCCAGGCCTCGCGCATTCCCGGCGTCACGCCGGCGGCCATTTCACTGTTGATGATTCATTTGAAAAAACGCGGCGCGGGCCGCCAGTTGGAGCAGAGCGCTTGAGTTCGATGGTCACCTCGCAACACGCTGAAGAGTTATCCACAGGTGCCCGCCAGCTCGGCGTGAGCCTGAGCGAAGCCCAGCATGCGCAACTGCTGGGCTATCTGGCGCTGTTGATCAAGTGGAACAAGGCCTACAACCTGACTGCGGTACGCGATCCCGACGAGATGGTTTCGCGGCATCTGCTCGACAGTCTGAGTGTGATGTCCTTCGTCGAGAACGGTCGGTGGCTGGACGTTGGCAGTGGCGGTGGCATGCCGGGCATCCCGCTGGCGATCCTGTTTCCGGATTCTCAAGTGACCTGCCTGGACAGCAACGGCAAGAAAACCCGCTTCCTGACCCAGGTCAAACTCGAACTCAAACTGGATAACCTCCAGGTTATCCACAGCCGCGTCGAAGCTTTCCAGCCTGAAAAGCCTTTCAACGGAATCATCTCAAGGGCTTTCAGCAGCATGGAGAACTTCAGCAACTGGACGCGCCACCTTGGCGACGCCAATACGCGCTGGCTGGCAATGAAGGGCGTTCATCCGGCCGATGAGCTGGTAGCATTGCCGGCAGACTTCCACCTCGATAGCGAACACGCCTTGGCCGTACCCGGTTGCCAAGGCCAACGCCATCTGCTGATACTGCGCCGCACGGCATGATTGGGAACACACGCAAGAATGGCTAAGGTATTCGCAATAGCGAACCAGAAAGGTGGTGTGGGCAAGACCACCACCTGCATCAACCTCGCAGCATCCCTGGTCGCCACCAAGCGCCGGGTGCTGTTGATCGACCTCGATCCACAGGGCAACGCCACCATGGGTAGCGGTGTGGATAAACATGGCTTGGAAAACTCCATCTACGACGTCCTGATCGGCGAATGCGATCTGGGCCAGGCCATGCACTTCTCCGAACATGGCGGTTATCAACTGCTGCCGGCCAACCGCGACCTGACGGCGGCCGAAGTGGTGCTGTTGGAAATGCAGATGAAGGAAAGCCGCCTGCGCAGCGCGCTGGCGCCGGTCCGCGAGAATTACGACTACATCCTGATCGACTGCCCACCGTCGCTGTCGATGTTGACCCTCAACGCCTTGGTGGCCGCCGATGGGGTGATTATCCCCATGCAGTGCGAGTACTTCGCCCTTGAAGGGTTGAGCGACCTTGTGGATAACATCAAGCGTATCGCTGAATTGCTAAACCCGGACCTAAAGGTCGAGGGACTGTTGCGGACCATGTACGACCCGCGCCTGAGCCTGATGAACGATGTTTCTGCCCAGCTCAAGGAGCATTTCGGCGAGCAGCTCTACGATACGGTCATCCCGCGCAACATCCGTCTGGCCGAAGCGCCGAGCTACGGCATGCCGGCCCTGGCGTACGATAAACAATCGCGCGGCGCGCTGGCTTACCTGGCGCTGGCAGGCGAGATGGTTCGCCGCCAACGTCGTCAACCACGCATCGCTGCAGCCCAGCCAACTTAAGGAAGCCCCATGGCCGTCAAGAAACGAGGTCTCGGACGTGGACTGGATGCGCTGCTCAGCGGTCCGACTGTCAGTTCGCTGGAAGAGCAGGCCGTGCAGGCCGATCACCGTGAATTGCAGCATTTGCCCCTGGACCTGATCCAGCGTGGCAAATACCAGCCGCGCCGGGACATGGATCCGCAGGCGCTGGAGGAACTGGCCCAGTCGATCAAGACGCAGGGGGTGATGCAACCGATCGTGGTGCGGCCGATTGCCGATGGGCGTTTCGAGATCATCGCTGGCGAACGCCGCTGGCGCGCCAGCCAGCAGGCCGGACAGGAAACCATTCCGGCGATGGTCCGCGATGTGCCGGACGAGACTGCAATCGCCATGGCGCTGATCGAGAACATCCAGCGCGAAGACCTCAACCCTATCGAAGAAGCCGTGGCCCTGCAGCGCTTGCAGCAGGAATTCCAGCTGACCCAGCAACAAGTCGCCGAAGCGGTGGGCAAGTCTCGCGTGACAGTGGCGAACCTGCTGCGGTTGATCGCGTTGCCAGAGGTCATCAAGACCATGTTGTCCCACGGCGACCTGGAAATGGGACATGCCCGGGCATTGCTCGGTTTGCCGGAGAATCAACAGGTTGAAGGGGCGCGACATGTTGTCGCACGCGGCCTGACCGTGCGCCAAACCGAGGCACTGGTTCGTCAATGGCTGAGCGGTAAACCTGCGCCTGTCGAAGCACCAAAACCCGATCCGGATATCGCTCGTCTTGAGCAGCGCCTGGCCGAGCGCCTGGGCTCTGCCGTGCAGATTCGCCATGGAAAGAAGGGCAAGGGTCAGCTGGTGATCGGTTATAACTCCCTCGATGAGCTGCAAGGTGTTCTTGCGCACATTCGCTGAAACAATTGCCCTTGTAGCGCGCAGTCGGAAATCACTACCTGAAGGTTGAATAGGGGCAGAACCGCCCCTATACTCTGCGCGCATTTTGTCGGCACAAATTATGCCAAGTTGTTGAATTCAGGCAGCCGACCATTGGAGAGCAAAAGCGATGGAAACACGCACGCCAAACCGCTTGCCGTTCCATCGTCTGGCAGTTTTCCCGGTGTTGATGGCCCAGTTCGTCGTTGTATTGATCGCCGCGTTGGCGCTTTGGCAATGGAAGGGAGTCGTCGCCGGATACTCGGGTCTTTGCGGAGGCCTGATAGCCTTGCTTCCCAATATTTACTTCGCTCACAGGGCATTTCGGTTTTCCGGCGCCCGAGCAGCCCAGGCTATCGTCCGGTCTTTTTATGCCGGCGAGGCGGGGAAACTGATTTTGACGGCAGTGCTGTTTGCGCTGACGTTCGCAGGTGTGAAGCCACTGGCGCCGCTGGCTGTATTCGGCGTGTTCCTGCTGACCCAGATGGTCAGTTGGTTCGCTCCCCTGCTAATGAGAACAAGACTTTCGAGACCTTAGGGCGTTTGAGGCAACCATGGCAGAAACAACCGCTTCGGGCTATATCCAGCACCACTTGCAGAACCTGACCTTCGGGCAGCTACCTAACGGCAGCTGGGGCTTTGCTCACACCGCAGCAGAAGCCAAGGAAATGGGCTTCTGGGCTTTCCACGTCGATACCCTCGGCTGGTCGGTCGCGTTGGGTCTGATCTTCGTTTTCCTTTTCCGCATGGCGGCGAAAAAAGCGACTTCCGGTCAGCCAGGTGCACTGCAGAACTTCGTTGAAGTATTGGTCGAATTCGTCGATGGCAGCGTGAAAGACAGCTTCCATGGCCGTAGCCCGGTGATCGCACCGCTGGCACTGACCATCTTCGTCTGGGTGTTCCTGATGAACGCCATCGACCTGGTACCGGTCGACTGGATTCCTCAGCTGGCCATCCTGATCTCCGGCGATGCCCATATCCCGTTCCGCGCCGTGTCGACCACCGACCCGAACGCGACCCTGGGCATGGCGTTCTCGGTTTTCGCACTGATCATTTTCTACAGCATCAAGGTCAAGGGCATCGGCGGCTTCATCGGCGAACTGACCCTGCACCCGTTCGGCAGCAAGAACATCCTTGTTCAGGCCCTGCTGATTCCGGTGAACTTCCTCCTGGAATTCGTGACCCTGATCGCCAAGCCAATCTCTCTGGCCCTGCGTCTGTTCGGCAACATGTATGCCGGCGAGCTGGTGTTCATCCTGATCGCTGTGATGTTCGGCAGCGGCCTGCTCTGGCTCAGCGGCCTGGGCGTGGTGCTGCAATGGGCGTGGGCTGTGTTCCACATCCTGATCATCACCTTGCAGGCGTTCATCTTCATGATGCTGACCATCGTCTACCTGTCGATGGCGCACGAAGAAAACCATTAAGGCCAGTCTCGACTAGTCTGATGTCCTTCCCGGTCAAAAGGGAAGGGGCCCGAACGGGCTCGATGAAACGATTTGTTTTACCGCTTTAATCTAAAAAACCTAAACCATACGACGTAAAAGTCGGGAGGAAAGATGGAAACTGTAGTTGGTCTAACCGCTATCGCTGTTGCACTGTTGATCGGCCTGGGCGCACTGGGTACCGCAATTGGTTTCGGCCTGTTGGGCGGCAAGTTCCTGGAAGGCGCTGCGCGTCAGCCAGAAATGGTTCCAATGCTGCAAGTCAAAATGTTCATCGTTGCCGGTCTGCTCGACGCCGTAACCATGATCGGTGTTGGTATCGCGCTGTTCTTCACCTTTGCGAACCCGTTCGTTGGTCAGATCGCTGGCTGATTACTCGGATTTTCCGGGTAATTTGGTGTGATGGACAACGTAACTGCGAGGTGTTGGCGTGAACATTAATGCGACCCTGATTGGCCAGTCCGTTGCGTTCCTGATTTTTGTACTGTTCTGCATGAAGTTCGTATGGCCTCCGGTCATTGCGGCATTGCACGAACGTCAAAAGAAGATCGCTGATGGTCTGGACGCTGCCAGCCGAGCAGCTCGCGACCTGGAGTTGGCCCATGAGAAAGTGGGTCAGCAACTGCGCGAAGCGAAAGCTCAGGCAGCTGAAATCATCGAGCAAGCCAAGAAGCGCGGTACGCAGATTGTCGACGAAGCCCGTGAACAGGCTCGCGTCGAAGCTGACCGTGTGAAGGCTCAGGCTCAAGCCGAGATCGAACAGGAACTCAACAGTGTCAAAGACGCGCTGCGCGCCCAAGTGGGTAGCCTGGCCGTTGGCGGTGCTTCGAAGATCCTGGGTGCCACAATCGATCAAAACGCGCACGCAGAGCTGGTAAACCAACTGGCTGCTGAAATCTAAGCGAGGGCGATCATGGCAGAACTGACCACGTTGGCCCGACCTTACGCTAAGGCGGCCTTCGAGCACGCTCAGGCCCACCAGCAACTGGCCAATTGGTCAGCCATGCTCGGCCTGGCAGCAGCGGTGTCGCAAGACGACACCATGCAGCGCGTGCTCAAGGCCCCGCGACTGACGAGCGCAGAAAAGGCCGCCACGTTCATTGACGTGTGCGGCGACAAGTTCGATGCCAAGGCACAGAATTTCATCCACGTCGTTGCCGAAAACGACCGTCTCCCGCTTCTGCCGGAGATCGCCGCACTGTTCGACCTGTACAAGGCCGAGCAGGAGAAGTCGGTAGACGTGGAAGTGACCAGTGCTTTTGCATTGAACCAAGAACAGCAAGACAAACTCGCCAAGGTTCTCAGTGCACGACTCAACCGGGAAGTGCGCCTGCAAGTCGAGGAAGACAAGTCCCTGATAGGGGGCGTTGTAATCCGCGCCGGCGACCTGGTTATCGATGGCTCGATTCGCGGCAAAATCGCGAAACTTGCCGAAGCATTGAAATCTTGAGTTTGAAGGGGCAGCAGAGCAATGCAGCAACTCAATCCTTCCGAAATAAGTGAAATTATCAAGGGCCGCATCGAAAAGCTCGATGTGACCTCCCAAGCCCGTAACGAAGGCACTGTCGTCAGCGTATCTGACGGCATCGTGCGGATTCACGGTCTGGCCGACGTCATGTACGGCGAGATGATCGAGTTTCCGGGCGGCGTCTACGGTATGGCCCTCAACCTGGAGCAAGACTCTGTAGGTGCCGTGGTACTGGGCGCGTACACGACTCTGGCTGAAGGCATGAGCGCCAAGTGCACCGGCCGCATCCTCGAGGTTCCTGTCGGTAAGGAACTGCTGGGTCGCGTTGTCGACGCACTGGGTAACCCTGTCGACGGCAAAGGTCCGCTGAACAACACCGAGACCGACGCGGTCGAGAAAGTTGCTCCTGGCGTGATCTGGCGTAAGTCGGTAGACCAGCCTGTACAGACTGGCTACAAGGCTGTCGATGCCATGATCCCTGTCGGCCGTGGCCAGCGTGAGCTGATCATCGGTGACCGTCAGATCGGTAAGACCGCTCTGGCGATCGACGCGATCATCAACCAGAAAAACAGCGGCATCTTCTGCGTCTACGTAGCAATCGGTCAGAAGCAATCGACCATCGCCAACGTGGTTCGCAAACTGGAAGAAAACGGTGCACTGGCCAACACCATCATCGTTGCCGCCAGCGCCTCCGAATCGGCTGCCCTTCAGTTCCTGGCACCGTACTCCGGTTGCACCATGGGCGAATACTTCCGCGACCGCGGTGAAGACGCGCTGATCGTTTATGACGATCTGTCCAAGCAAGCAGTGGCCTACCGCCAGATTTCCCTGCTGCTGCGCCGTCCACCAGGCCGTGAAGCCTACCCAGGCGACGTGTTCTATCTCCACTCCCGTCTGCTGGAGCGCGCATCCCGCGTTTCGGAAGAGTACGTAGAGAAGTTCACCAACGGCGCAGTGACTGGCAAGACCGGTTCCCTGACCGCGCTGCCGATCATCGAAACCCAGGCTGGCGACGTTTCCGCGTTCGTTCCGACCAACGTGATTTCCATCACCGACGGTCAGATCTTCCTGGAATCGGCCATGTTCAACTCGGGCATCCGTCCTGCTGTGAACGCCGGTGTTTCGGTATCCCGTGTGGGTGGTGCCGCTCAGACCAAGATCATCAAGAAGCTGTCCGGTGGTATCCGTACCGCCCTGGCCCAGTACCGTGAACTGGCGGCATTCGCCCAGTTCGCTTCTGACCTGGACGAAGCGACCCGTAAGCAACTTGAGCATGGTCAGCGCGTTACCGAGCTGATGAAGCAGAAGCAATACGCACCGATGTCGATCGCTGACATGGCGCTGTCGCTGTATGCCGCTGAGCGTGGGTTCCTGACTGACATTGAAATCGCCAAGATCGGCAGCTTCGAACAAGCGCTGATTGCTTTCTTCAACCGCGATCACGCCGATTTGATGGCCAAGATCAACGTGAAGGGTGACTTCAATGACGAAATCGACGCTGGCCTCAAAGCCGGCATCGAGAAGTTCAAGGCCACCCAAACCTGGTAAGCCGCAGCGGGAGCCGCAAGGCTCCCGCTTGCTAACCTGATAGGTGTTACATGGCAGGCGCAAAAGAGATTCGCAGTAAGATTGCGAGCATCAAAAGCACGCAAAAGATTACCAGCGCCATGGAAAAAGTGGCGGTCAGCAAAATGCGCAAGGCACAAATGCGCATGGCTGCTAGCCGTCCTTATGCGGAGCGCATCCGCCAGGTGATTGGTCATCTGGCCAACGCCAACCCGGAATACCGTCACCCGTTCATGATCGAACGCGCCATCAAGCGCGTCGGTTACGTTGTGGTGAGCAGTGACCGTGGTCTGTGCGGTGGCTTGAACACCAACCTGTTCAAGGCCCTGGTCAAGGACATGGCGGTAAACCGCGAACAAGGCGTCGAGATCGATCTGTGCGTGGTCGGTAGCAAGGGTGCGGCTTTCTTCCGCAACTTCGGCGGTAACGTCGTCGCTGCTATCAGCCACCTGGGTGAAGAACCGTCGATCAATGATTTGATCGGCAGCGTCAAGGTGATGCTGGATGCTTACCTGGAAGGCCGGATCGACCGCCTGTCCGTGGTATCCAACAAGTTCATCAACACCATGACGCAACAGCCGACCGTGGAGCAGTTGATTCCACTGGTGGCGACCCCGGAACAGGAACTCAAGCACCACTGGGACTATCTCTACGAACCGGATGCCAAGGAGCTGCTCGACGGCTTGATGGTCCGCTACGTGGAGTCGCAGGTCTATCAGGCGGTGGTCGAGAACAACGCAGCTGAACAAGCGGCGCGGATGATCGCGATGAAGAACGCTACCGACAACGCCGGTGATTTGATCAGCGATTTGCAGCTGATCTACAACAAGGCGCGTCAGGCTGCGATCACCCAAGAGATCTCGGAAATCGTCGGCGGCGCTGCCGCGGTTTAACGGTTCAAATATTCAGAGGATCCAGCTATGAGTAGCGGACGTATCGTTCAAATCATCGGCGCCGTTATCGACGTGGAATTCCCACGCGACAGCGTACCGAGCATCTACGACGCCTTGAAGGTTCAAGGCGCCGAAACCACCCTGGAAGTTCAGCAGCAGCTGGGCGACGGCGTGGTTCGTACCATTGCGATGGGCTCCACCGAAGGCTTGAAGCGCGGTCTGGACGTCAACAACACTGGCGCAGCCATCTCCGTACCGGTCGGTAAAGCGACTCTGGGCCGGATCATGGACGTACTGGGTAACCCGATCGACGAAGCTGGCCCGATCGACACCGAAGAGCGTTGGGGCATTCACCGTCCTGCGCCATCCTTCGCTGAACAGGCCGGTGGCAACGAGCTGCTGGAAACAGGCATCAAGGTTATCGACCTGGTCTGCCCGTTCGCCAAGGGCGGTAAAGTCGGTCTGTTCGGTGGTGCCGGTGTGGGCAAGACCGTAAACATGATGGAACTGATCCGTAACATCGCCATCGAGCACAGCGGTTATTCCGTGTTCGCCGGTGTGGGTGAGCGTACTCGTGAGGGTAACGACTTCTACCACGAGATGAAGGATTCCAACGTTCTGGACAAGGTGGCGCTGGTCTACGGCCAGATGAACGAGCCGCCGGGAAACCGTCTGCGCGTAGCCCTGACCGGCCTGACCATGGCCGAGAAGTTCCGTGACGAAGGTAACGACGTTCTGCTGTTCGTCGACAACATCTACCGTTACACCCTGGCCGGTACCGAAGTATCCGCACTGCTGGGCCGTATGCCTTCGGCAGTAGGTTACCAGCCGACCCTGGCTGAAGAGATGGGCGTGCTGCAAGAGCGCATCACTTCGACCAAGCAAGGTTCGATCACCTCGATCCAAGCGGTATACGTACCAGCGGACGACTTGACCGACCCGTCGCCAGCGACCACCTTCGCCCACTTGGACGCCACCGTCGTTCTGTCCCGTGACATCGCTTCCCTGGGTATCTACCCAGCGGTAGACCCACTGGATTCGACTTCGCGCCAGCTGGACCCGAACGTGATCGGCCAGGAGCACTACGACACCGCTCGCGGCGTTCAGTACGTGCTGCAGCGTTACAAAGAGCTGAAGGACATCATCGCGATCCTGGGTATGGACGAACTGTCGGAAACCGACAAGCAGTTGGTATCCCGCGCTCGTAAGATCCAGCGCTTCTTGTCGCAACCGTTCTTCGTGGCTGAAGTCTTCACCGGTGCATCGGGTAAATACGTTTCCCTGAAAGACACCATTGCTGGCTTCAAAGGCATCCTCAACGGTGACTACGACCACCTGCCAGAACAAGCGTTCTACATGGTCGGCGGCATCGAAGAAGCGATCGAGAAAGCCAAGAAACTGTAATCCCGGCGCCCGGCAACGGGCGCTAATTTAGGTTGAGGCAATCAGATGGCTATGACAGTCCATTGCGATATCGTCAGTGCGGAAGGGGAAATCTTCTCCGGTCTGGTCGAGTTTGTGGTTGCGCACGGTGAGCTGGGTGATCTGGGTATCACCATGGGTCACGCACCGTTGATCACCAGCTTGAAGCCAGGTCCGATTACTCTGACCAAGCAGGGCGGGGACAAGGAGGTGTTCTACATCTCCGGTGGTTTCCTCGAGGTTCAGCCGAACATGGTCAAGGTCCTTGCCGACACCGTGCAACGTGCTGCCGACCTGGACGAAGCCTCCGCTCAGGAAGCCGTCAAGGCTGCCGAGAAGGCCCTGAACGAAAAAGGCGCAGACTTCGACTACGGTTCTGCTGCTGCACGTCTGGCCGAGGCCGCAGCCCAGCTGCGTACCGTCCAGCAGATCCGCAAGAAGTTCGGCGGCTAAGCCGTCAGCTTTCTGTGCGATTGATTAAAAAGGGTAGCCTCGGCTACCCTTTTTTCTTTTCCCGACACTCAACATTTGGTCGCAGCCGCTGACCACCCAGGATTGGTAGCCAGTCATGTCTCTCGAAATCGTTATTCTCGCGGCCGGTCAAGGCACCCGCATGCGTTCGGCGCTGCCCAAGGTCTTGCACCCGGTCGCGGGCAATTCCATGTTGGGCCATGTTATCCACAGCGCCCGACAGCTTGATCCACAGCGTATCCATGTGGTGATCGGTCACGGTGCCGACGCGGTGCGTGAGCGCCTGGCGGCGGATGACCTGAATTTCGTCTTGCAGGACAAACAACTGGGTACCGGCCACGCCGTGGCTCAGGCTGTGCCATTCATTACTGCCGATACGGTGTTGATTCTCTACGGCGATGTGCCGCTGATTGAAGTCGACACGTTGCAACGTCTGCTCAAGCAAGTCGCGCCACAACAACTGGGCCTGTTGACCGTCGAGCTGGATGATCCGACCGGCTACGGCCGCATTGTGCGCAATGCCGACGGCCAGGTGACAGCGATCGTCGAGCAAAAAGACGCCAACGAAGCCCAGCGCGCGATTACCGAGGGCAACACCGGGATTCTTGCCGTGCCGGCCGAGCGCCTGGGCGACTGGATGAGTCGTCTGTCGAACAACAATGCCCAGGGCGAGTACTACCTGACCGACGTGATTGCCATGGCCGTAGCCGATGGCCTGGTCGTCGCCACCGAGCAGCCGCTGGACGCCATGGAAGTGCAGGGCGCCAACGATCGTCGGCAGCTGGCCGAGCTGGAGCGCCACTATCAATTGCGCGCCGCCCGCCGCCTGATGGCTCAAGGCGTGACCCTGCGCGATCCGGCTCGTTTTGACGTACGCGGTGAAGTCAGCGTGGGGCGCGACGTGGTCATCGATATCAATGTCATCCTCGAAGGCAACGTCATCATTGAAGATGACGTGGTCATCGGCCCGAACTGCGTGATCAAGGACAGCACCCTGCGCAAGGGTGTGGTGATCAAGGCGAACAGTCACCTCGAAGGCGCGGTGATGGGGGAAGGCTCCGACGCGGGTCCGTTTGCCCGCCTGCGCCCGGGCACTGTGCTGGAAGCCCGTGCCCATGTGGGTAACTTCGTCGAACTGAAGAATGCCCACCTGGGCGAGGGCGCGAAGGCGGGCCACCTGACCTACTTGGGGGACGCTGAAGTCGGCGCCCGCACCAACATTGGCGCCGGTACCATTACGTGCAACTACGATGGCGCCAACAAATGGAAAACCGTGCTGGGCGAAGACGTCTTCATTGGCTCCAACAATTCACTGGTGGCGCCTGTGGATATCTCCAGTGGAGCGACCACGGCTGCTGGTTCGACCGTTACCCAGAATGTGGATAACGGCCAATTGGCCGTGGCACGCGCCCGCCAGCGCAACATCGACGGCTGGAAGCGTCCGGTAAAGATCAAGAAGCCCTGAAGATATCCACACATGCTCCTTGGTGGGAGCGAGCTAGCTCGCGATAGCGGTTTGTCAGATAGAACGTTCTAACTGAACCACCGCTATCGCGAGTGAGCTGCCACACTCGATTTCTGAATTTTTCTCTTGGCGCCTTGACGATATCGCTGCAATAGGTTTTGATTGCTTACGTTATCTTTCGAATCGAAACTTAGGCCGCCATGTCCAAGCGCAACACACCACAACGTCGCCACAATATCCTCGTCCTGCTTCAGGAGCAGGGCGAGGTCAGCGTGGACGAATTGGCCAAGCGCTTCGAAACCTCCGAAGTTACGATTCGCAAGGACCTCGCCGCCCTGGAGACCAATGGCTTGCTGTTGCGTCGTTACGGTGGCGCGGTACCAATGCCTCAGGAGCTGGTGGCGGATAACGCCCAGAGTGTCTCCAAGTTCAAACACGCCATTGCCGGGGCCGCCGTGAAGCGGATCCGCGAGCATGCGCGCATCATCATCGACAGCGGCAGCACCACGGCGGCCATGATTCCTCAACTCGGCAATCAGCCGGGGCTGGTGGTGATGACCAATTCCCTGCACGTCGCCAGCGCCTTGAGCGAGCTGGAGCACGAGCCGGTGCTGTTGATGACCGGTGGCACCTGGGACCCGCATTCGGAATCCTTCCAGGGCCAGGTCGCCGAGCAAGTGCTGCGTTCCTACGACTTCGACCAGTTGTTCATCGGTGCCGACGGCATCGACCTGGCGCGCGGCACCACCACTTTCAACGAACTGCTGGGCCTGAGCCGTGTGATGGCTGAGGTTGCACGCGAAGTGATCGTGATGGTGGAGGCCGATAAGATCGGCCGCAAGATACCCAACCTGGAACTGCCGTGGAGCAGCGTCCATACCCTCATTACCGATGATCGCCTGCCCGTGGAGGCACGCGACCAGATTCAGGCCCGCGGCATCAATCTGATCTGCGCACCTGTCAGCCAGGAGAAATAACATGTGTGGAATTGTCGGCGCCGTTGCTGAGCGCAACATCACGGCCATCCTGCTTGAAGGCCTCAAGCGTCTTGAATACCGCGGCTACGACAGTGCCGGCGTGGCGGTATTCACCCAAGACGCAAAACTTGAGCGTGTGCGGCGCCCGGGAAAAGTCAGCGAGTTGGAACGGGCACTGGACGCTGAGCCGCTGATCGGTCGCCTGGGTATCGCCCATACCCGCTGGGCCACCCATGGCGCACCGTGCGAGCGTAACGCCCACCCACATTTCTCCGGCGACCTGGCGGTGGTGCACAACGGCATCATCGAGAACTACGAGGCCTTGCGCGAACAACTCAAGGCACTCGGCTATGTGTTCACCTCGGACACCGACACCGAAGTCATCGCCCATTTGCTCACCCACAAGCTCAAGGACCTGGTGGACCTGACCGTAGCGCTCAAGGCCACGGTCAAGGAACTCCATGGCGCTTATGGCCTGGCGGTGATCAATGCCAAACAACCGGATCGCCTCGTGGCGGCCCGCAGTGGCAGCCCGTTGGTGATCGGCCTGGGCCTGGGGGAAAACTTCCTGGCTTCCGATCAACTGGCGCTGCGCCAGGTCACCGATCGCTTCATGTACCTGGAAGAAGGCGATATCGCCGAGATCCGCCGCGACAGCGTGCAGATCTGGGACCTTGACGGCAAGGAAGTCGAGCGCGAGGTGGTGCAATACCGCGACGGCGCCGAAGCCGCCGATAAAGGCGAGTTCCGGCATTACATGCTCAAGGAAATCCATGAACAACCGGCCGTGGTGCAGCGCACCCTCGAAGGCCGTCTGAGCCAGGATCAAGTGCTGGTGCAGGCCTTCGGTCCGCAAGCCGCCGAGCTGTTCGCCAAGGTGCGCAACGTGCAGATTGTCGCCTGCGGCACCAGCTATCACGCCGGCATGGTCGCGCGTTACTGGCTCGAAGAGCTGGCCGGTATCCCCTGCCAGGTCGAAGTCGCCAGCGAGTTCCGCTATCGCAAAGTTGTCGTGCAGCCCGACACCCTGTTCGTGACCATTTCCCAGTCTGGCGAAACCGCGGATACCCTGGCTGCCCTGCGCAACGCCAAGGAGTTGGGCTTCCTCGCCAGCCTGGCGATCTGCAACGTCGGCATCAGCTCGCTGGTGCGCGAGTCTGATCTGACCCTGCTGACCCAGGCCGGTCGGGAAATCGGCGTGGCGTCGACCAAGGCATTCACCACGCAGTTGGTGGGCCTGCTGTTGCTGACGCTGTCCCTGGGCCAGGTGCGCGGCACGCTGGGCGAGGGCGTCGAAGCCAAGCTTGTCGAGGAACTGCGTCGCTTGCCGGCTCGCCTGGGTGAAGCCTTGGCGATGGATAGCACCGTGGAAAAAATCGCCGAGCTGTTCGCCGAGAAGAACCACACCTTGTTCCTGGGTCGTGGTGCGCAATTCCCGGTGGCAATGGAAGGCGCCCTGAAGCTCAAGGAAATTTCCTATATTCACGCCGAGGCGTATCCGGCCGGTGAACTCAAGCACGGCCCGTTGGCCCTGGTGGATAACGACATGCCGGTGGTCACCGTGGCGCCGAACAACGAGCTGCTGGAAAAGCTCAAGTCGAACCTGCAGGAAGTACGCGCCCGTGGCGGCCAATTGGTGGTCTTCGCCGATGAGAAGGCTGGCATGACCAACGGCGAAGGTACCCATGTGGTACACATGCCGCACATCCACGACATCCTGTCGCCGATCCTCTACACCATCCCGCTGCAATTGCTGTCGTACTACGTGGCGGTGCTCAAGGGCACCGACGTGGACCAGCCGCGGAATTTGGCGAAGTCTGTGACGGTGGAATGAGTTTCAGGCGGGCTGCTGGGCTCAATCGAGCTCAGCAGCTTCGCGGGTGGATGTCACAAACACAATAATGGTTTCGATACCTCAAATGGACCGAAGGTTGACCCGTTTGGAAAGCTCCTCCGCCGACTCCTTGCGCTCGGAGTAGCGGTCAACCAAATAGTCCTGGCGATCGCGCAGCAGCAGCGTGAACTTCATCAGTTCTTCCATCACATCGACCAACCGATCATAGAAGGACGAGGGCTTCATACGCCCGGCATCGTCGAATTCCAGGAAGGCTTTGGGTACCGAAGACTGGTTAGGGATAGTGAACATGCGCATCCAGCGGCCTAACACTCGCAACTGATTCACTACGTTGAAGGACTGCGAACCGCCACAGACCTGTAGCACCGCCAGGGTCTTGCCTTGGGTTGGGCGCACGGACCCCATCGCCAGTGGTACCCAGTCGATCTGTGCCTTGAAAACGGCGCTCATCGAGCCGTGGCGCTCAGGTGAACACCACACCTGGCCTTCGGACCATTGCATCAGCTTGCGAAGCTCAAGCACCTTTTCATGTGAGTCGGGAGCGTCATCCGGCAACGGCAGCCCGGACGGATCGAAAATGTGGACCTCGGCGCCGAGTTCCTCCAACAGGCGGGCTGCTTCCTGGACAAGAAGACGACTGAATGAGCGCTGACGGGTGGATCCATACAGTAGGAGCATGCGCGGTTTGTGAGTGGAAGGATCCTTGGGCTCCAGCCGCTCAAGCGACGGGAGATCAATCAGCTCTGATTGAATATTCGGCAGGTTGTCGTTCATTTCAGTCTCCATTAATCCAAGGATTAGAGCGAGCCGATGCGGGCTAGCTCTCCTTTCAATTCATCCGGGCTCATTTGTTGCAAAGGCAGCGCAAAGAAAGCGCGTACCCTTTCATCAATTTTCGCCACAGTGTTTTGGAAGGCTTCCTCGATCTGCGCCTCGCTCCCCGTTGACGCAGAGGGATCGGCCAGGCCCCAATGGGCTTTGAGTGACGGGCCGAAGAAGATCGGGCAGGCCTCGCCGGCTGCGCGATCGCACACGGTAATGACGATATCGGGGGGGGCGCTTTCGAAGGCATCCGACGCCTTGCTCGAAAGACCGACAGTGGGAATACCGGCGGCTTGCAGTGTCTTCAGTGCCCGTTCATTGACCTTGCCGCTGGGAAAGCTGCCTGAACTGACAGCCTCCATACCGGAGGGTGCCAAGTGATTGAACAACGCCTCGGACAAAATGCTGCGGCAGCTGTTGTGGGTGCACATGAACAAGACTTTCATCAACTATCTCCGGTTCAAAAGCTCAGGCGGATGGCCAATGCGGCCAGGGTGGCAAGCAGGATTGGCAACGTCAGGACGATGCCGGTGCGAAAGTAATAGCCCCAGGTGATGACGATGTTCTTGCGCGCCAGCACATGCAGCCACAACAAGGTGGCGAGGCTGCCGATAGGAGTGATTTTCGGTCCCAGGTCGCAGCCGATGACGTTGGCGTAGACCATGGCCTCGCGGATGACACCGGTAGCCTCTGTGGAGTGGATCGACAGCGCCCCCACCAAAACAGTGGGCATGTTGTTCATGACCGACGAAAGACCTGCGGCCAGCAGCCCTGTCCCAAACGCCGCTCCCCACACGCCATAACCAGCGAAGACATTGAGAATTTGCGCCAGGTAATCGGTGAGGCCAGCGTTACGCATGCCATAGACCACGAGATACATGCCCAGCGAAAACACTACGACCTGCCAAGGTGCTTCTCTTAGTACCTTGCGAGTCGAAATAACGTGCCCACGGGCGGCGATCAGATAAAGAATAAACGCGCAGACGGCGGCTATGGCGCTTATCGGGACGCCCAGCGGCTCGATAACGAAGAAACCGATCAGCAACAAACCCAGTACCCACCAGCCTGCAATAAACGTCGCCTTGTCGCGGATGGCCGCCTCGGGGGCCTTCAACTGATCAAGCTCATACGTACGTGGCAAATCGTTGCGAAAGAACCACAGCAGCATGACCAGGGTCGCTGCGACGCTGACCAAGTTCACCGGCACCATGACGGCAGCGTACTCGCTGAAGCCGATGTTGAAATAATCAGCGGAAACAATATTCACCAGATTGGATACGACCAAAGGCAAGCTCGCGGTATCAGCGATGAATCCCGCCGCCATGACGAACGCCAACGTAGCGGCCGGCGAAAAGCGCAGGGCCAAAAGCATCGCGATGACGATCGGAGTCAAAATCAGCGCCGCGCCGTCATTGGCGAACAGGGCCGATACCGCCGCCCCCAGCAGGATGATGAAGGCGAACAATTTACGACTGCTACCGTTGCCCCAACGGGCCACATGCAACGCCGACCACTCGAAGAATCCCGCCTCATCCAGCAACAGGCTGATGATAATGACGGCGATGAAGGTTGCAGTCGCATTCCATACGATCTGCCACACCACGGGGATATCGGACACGCTCACGACACCTGCCAGCAGCGCCACGAGAGCCCCTAGAGCGGCGCTCCAACCCACACCCAAACCTTTTGGTTGCCAGATGACGAGAACAATCGTCACCAGAAAAATCAGAAATGCGATCAGCATGAGTACTACTCTGTCAGCGGAAGAAAAGGTCAGGCACAGGCGGTCAGGCTCTGCGGCCGCTCGCCCATTTCTGCGAGACGCAGCGCATCGGTGCTCAACCATTCCTTGTTCGCATCAACAATACCCTTGAGCATGACGCCCACCCATTCAGGCAGAGACGGGTGTAGCCGGTAATAAACCCATTGACCTTGGCGCCGGTCCATGAGGACTCCCGCTTCACGCAGTTGTGCCAGGTGTCGGGAGATCTTCGGCTGACTCACGTCCAGCGCGCAGGTGAGCTCGCAAACGCAAAGCTCGCCCTCACGGGCAATCAGCAAGGTCATCCGGGCTCGGGTTTCGTCAGCAAGACACTTGAAAAGGGCGAGGGGTGTCAGGGGTTCCTGCATGTGGCCTCCTGGGGAATGCACGGCTCATATCTGAAAACGGGAATATACGTTTATTCGAATATGCGGTAAATCAGATATTCCGCCTGGCCTAGGTCACCAGGCTCCGCCCAAACACAGCAGGTGTCCTTGTTTAGAAACCTATACTGAACGTCCATCACCTCCTTCAGAGCCTGCGATGAACCCCCCAGATATCTCCGTGCGATTACTTGATGCTGATCAAATCCAAGGGATGGCTGCTCATTTGAGCGCAGCGGGATTGCCAACCCAGGACCTTCTGCAGCCCAATCGAATCTTTTATTCCTTTCACCGTGGAGAAACCGAGCTGGGTTTCGGGGGTATTGAAGGAAACGGCGGTGCGCGCCTTCTTCGCTCGCTCATCGTCGTGGCTAATCAGAGAAAATCTGGGGCTGGCACTTTGTTGTTGCAAGCGCTTGAGGGTATAGCTGCCGCCGATGGCGCCCTGAGCCTTCATCTTCTGACCGACACGGCGCCCGAGTTTTTCGAGGCTCGGGGATACGAGCGCAGAGATCGCTCCCAAGCGCCGGAGGTGATTTCCAACTCCGAGGAATTCACAGCGCTCTGCCCTGCATCGGCGGTTTATATGGTGAAGGAACTTGCTGACGTGACCCTGTCATTACCAGCGGAAAGTTGCTTCAACGAACGTCAGTGAGTTCGTTCTCAAATGGCCGAAATGTCGCGCTGTACCGATCCCGAGGTTGCTGGGGGCGATTTAAATCTTTTTTGTTCCATGTCTCGTCTACTCCTAGCGGCCGCGAATCAGGAGGGTTGGGATCCCCTTTGTTATGCAGGCACAAGTAGTTTTTCCAGCGATCAGAAGCCCCCAGGCTTGAGCACTAACCCCCTGAAACCCAAGGGTTTATTCTTGGGCTGGGAAAAGGTCCGGCTCGTCCTTGGGCAAACGCGCTACGGAGGGCCCTCTGATTCGCGCCTTTCCTGTTTGTCGCTTTCCTCATGGGCGAGTGAACAACTGCGTTGACAATGCCGGGCATAGGTGTTGATATTCAGTCGTACGACAACGTATGACATCAAAAAATAATAAAAACGAAAGGCGCAGTCATGGTTTCCACACTTGCAGCCCATCCATTGCACATCGTGCCAGCCTCGGCCACTGATGCGCTGCCGCCACGCTTCGCGTCGGCGCTTGAAAACCCTTTCGCCTGCTTGCAAGCACAACCCGATTCCTCCCTCGCATCCCTTTATCGACTTCGTCCGTCCCGCCAGGCATCAGCGCCGGCCGCAGGCGCTGCTCGAGCCGTTTCCCCCTCACACTGAATGGCAGTATTTGGAGAACAACAATGAAGAAAAAACTCTATGCCTCACTGCTCGCGTCTTTCCTGAGCCTGACTGCCGGGACGGCGATCGCTGCCGATGCCAGCGACTGGCCAAATCGTCCGATACAGGTGGTGGTGATCGCCAACGCTGGCGGTGACACCGATTTCAACGCACGCATGATGGCCAAGTACTTCACCAAGGTCACCGGCAAGACCATGGTGGTCACCAACATGGCCGGCGGGGGCGGCACCATCGCCGCCGATGCGGTGAAGAGCGCGGCGCCCGATGGCAACACCATTCTTTTCACCCACACCGGCCAGTTGATCGTCAATGAGGTGGCGGGGCTGTCCGAAGACCGTTTCGATGCGTTTGATATCTCCTGCATCGCTGGCGTCGACAAAGGCGCGGTGTTCGTCTCGGCCAAGAGCTCGGGCATCGACAGCCTCGACCAACTGATTGAAACAGCCAAGGCCAAGCCCGGCACCATCACCTACGGCACCGAGATGGGCAACTTCTCCCACCTGCAAGGCTTGATGTTTGAAAAGCTCGCCGGCGTGAAATTGAAAATGGTGGACAGCGGCACCGTCTCGGAAAAGATCGTCGCCTTGCTGGGCAAGCGGATCGATCTGGGAGCCATCAGCTATGGTTCGGTCCAGGATTACATTTCCAGCGGCAAGATGACCGCCCTGGGCCAACCCAACGCCGAGCGCAACGCGCTGCTGGGTGACGTCAAGACGTTCAAGGAGCAAGGCGTGGACCTGGTTCTGGACAAGCCTTACGTTGTCGCGTTCCCGAAAGGCACCGACCCGGCCATCGTCAAGAAAATGGCCGAAACCATGAAAAAAATCACCGAAGAACCTGAATACGCCGAAGAGCTGAAAAAGTCGTTCAAACAGCCGGTCAGTTTCCAGGGCACCGAAGAAGCCATTGCCACGTTGAACAAAACCCGCGACAGCTTCATGCAGTTCAAGGACGAGATGCGTAAGGCTAAATAATCTGCGTAGCGGCTCGGGTGCACGCCGCGCTGGCAGGCACCCGACGCCCCGTCCTTCCAAGCAAGAGGAGCCTGTATGGATTCCTATAAAAGAAACGAGCTGATCGCCGGCCTGGCCATGCTCGGCGCTGGCGTGGCTTATCTGGTGTTGACCTTGAACCTGCCACGTCGCGGGACGGTCGATGCCGCGTTTGTGCCCTGGGTGCTCGCCGTGTCGCTGTGCCTGTTGGGCGCGCTGCAATTGTGGGCTTGGCGAAAGCTGCCGAACAAAAGTGCCGAACCCGCGGAAAAACCCGAGGCGATCGATTACCCAACGGTCTTCAAATCCCTGGCGTTGGTGCTGCTGTATACAGCGCTGATGGAGCCGGTGGGTTTCGTGATCACGACTGTGCTTTATCTCTATGCCCAGTTCATCGTACTGACCCCTGCGGAACAGAAAATCAAGCACCTGCAATACGGGCTGATCGCGGTCGTCTCGTCGGTGTTGATCTTTTACATCTTCCGCCATGGCTTCGACTTGCTCCTGCCGGTCGGTTTATTGGATTTCTAGGGGACGGCCATGATTGAACTCATGCAACAAGGCTTCGGGGCCATACTCACACCCTACGTTTTCATCATCATCCTCCTCGGCGTGGCGGTGGGGATTGTCTTCGGTGCGGTGCCCGGGCTATCAGCCACCATGGCCATCGCGCTGTGTCTGCCACTGACTTATTCGATGGGGCCTGGCACGGGCCTGGCCCTGCTGGTCGCGCTGTTCGTCGGCGCCACCTCGGGAGGGTTGATATCGGCGATATTGCTCAACATACCGGGAACGCCGGCCTCCATTGCGACGACGTTCGATGGCTGGCCGTTGATGAAACAAGGCCACGGCGTAAAGGCCCTCGGGATTGGCGTGGTGTTCTCGTTCCTGGGCACGATTTTCAGCATTGCCGCGCTGATGTTCATCGCCCCGATCCTGGCTGATCTGGCGCTGAGCTTTGGCCCACACGAATATTTTTCCATTGCGATCTTCTCGCTGACGTTGATCGCTACGCTGTCCACCGGCTCCTTGGTCAAAGGGTTGTTTGCCGGTGCCCTGGGCTTTGCCTTCTCCACCGTGGGGATCGCCCCGGTCGAGGCCATCCGCCGTTTTACCTTTGATCTGCCGAGTCTCAATGGCGGCTTTGCCATGCTCACGGTCATGATCGGTATGTTCGCGGTTGCCGAAGTGCTGAAGTTCGCCGAAAGCGCACGCCTGAGCCACCGGGCCAAACCGCAGCACGTCAGCATGAAAGGCGTGAAAGGCTTTGGTTTCTCGATGAAGGAATTCGTCGGCCAGCTGCCCAATGCCACCCGTTCATCCCTGATCGGCCTGGGTATTGGCATCCTGCCCGGCATCGGTGCCGGTACGTCGAACATCGTCTCTTACATCGTTGCCAAGAAACGCTCCAAGACCCCGGAAGAGTTCGGTAAAGGCAAGATCGACGGTGTGGTGGCCAGCGAAACGGCAAACAACGCCGGTATCGGTGGGGCGATGATTCCGCTGCTGACCCTTGGCATTCCCGGCGATACCACCACAGCGGTCATGCTGGGTGGCTTCATGATCCACGGGATCCAGCCCGGGCCCCTGCTATTCATCAGCCAGGCACCGTTGGTCTACACGATCTTCGCCGCGCTGATCCTCGCTTCCGTGATGATGCTGGTGCTGGAGTTCTATGGCCTGCGCATGTTCATCAAATTGCTGGCGGTGCCCAAGCACATCCTGTTGCCGATCATCCTGGTGCTCTGCGTCGTCGGCGCCTTTGGCTTGAACAGTCGGATCTTCGACGTCTGGGCGGTGCTGCTGTTTGGCTTGCTGGGCTATGGATTCGTCAAGAGCGGTTTGCCGATCGCGCCTTTCATCATTGGCTTCATTCTCGGTCCCATGGCGGAAACCAACCTGCGCCGGGGCCTGATGTTGTCCGATGGGAATTTCAGCGGCTTCCTCGCCAACCCTATCTCGGCCGGTTTCCTGATTTTGGCCGCCGCCTCGATTTCCTGGCACCTGGTTACCGTGATCCGTCAAAAGAAAAGCGCCGCCATCGAGTTGATGCGCAGCTAGTCCAGCGCATCCATCCGCTCTCGCTGCTGCCACGCCGTCAAGCGTGGCAGCAACTGAACCGATACGCCCGGAGATCGACATGCAAGACCTGACTCACTCGCCCTCGGCCGATGATGACCGTATCGCCTGGATTCGTGTTGCTTCGGTTTTCCTGCCGCTGGCCAATCCTATCAGTGACGCCAAGGTGCTGACCGGTCGGCAAAAGCCGATGACCGAGATCGCCATGCTGTTCGTCGAAATCCAGACCAGGGATGGCCATCATGGCCTGGGATTCAGCTATTCCAAGCGCGCCGGCGGCCCCGGGCAGTTTGCCCACGCCCGGGAACTTGCCCCTGGACTGATAGGCGAGAATCCCAGCGATATCGCCAAACTGTGGGACAAGCTGTGCTGGGCCGGGGCTTCGGTGGGCCGCAGCGGCCTGGCGACCCAAGCCATTGGCGCCTTCGATGTGGCGCTTTGGGACCTGAAAGCGAAGCGGGCCAATCTCTCATTGGCGCGACTGCTCGGAGCCCACCGTGATTCGGTCCAGTGCTACAACACGTCCGGCGGTTTTTTGCATACGCCGCTTGAGCAATTAATGATCAATACCGACATCTCTCGAGAAAAAGGCA